>NZ_CP192599.1:5135000-5868228 GCF_050632385.1 Humitalea sp. 24SJ18S-53 | reverse complement strand
AGGGGGGTCAGCGCCTCCATCAGCGCCCGCACTTGGCGGCCCGCTGCGACGTATTTGGCCATGTTGGGCTTGATGACGACGGCATCCGGGCAGGCCGCCAGCGCCTTGTACATCGGCATCGCCGAGCGCACGCCACGGGTGCGCGCGACGTAGCAGGCGGCGGCCACCACGCCGCGCTTGCCGCCGCCGATCAGCACGGGCCTGGCGCGCAGCGACGGGTCGTCGCGCTTTTCCACACTGGCGTAGAAGGCATCGCAATCGACATGCGCGATGGACAGGTCGAACAGGCTGCGATGCGCCACCACGCGCCAGCCGCCGCAGGATGGGCAGGCCGCGAAACCGGCACCGTCGTGGTGCAGGCAGTCGCGGCAGAGGGCGGGGCCGGTCATGCCCTCAGCCTAGCGCAATATCGCCTTGCGTCGAATCGCGGGGCGAAAGCAAGGCGATGAAATTGCTCGCCAAAATGCGGGCTTGCGCGTCATCGCGAAGCGATCGCGCGCAAGCGCCGTTCGCCCTGCGTTCCATCCCTTCCCGTGCGGCAAAAGCGGGGGCATGGTTTGCCCATGGCAAAGACCGTGACTGACGCCCTGCTGCGGGCGCTCTCTCAACGCGGCACCAAACGGATCTGGGGGGTACCGGGGGGTGGATCCTCGCTGGACCTGATCGCGGCCGCGCCGCACCACGGCATCCACTTCGTGCTGTGCCGGCATGAAGGCGCTGCCGCGATGGCGGCCCTGGCCGATGCCGAGCTGACCGGCGCCCCGGGTGTGGTGCTGACCACCAAGGGGCCGGGGGTCGGCAATGCGGTCAACGGCCTGGCCTGCGCGACCTTGGAACGGGCGCCGCTGCTGCTGGTGTCGGATGGGTTTTCCGCGACGCAGGCCGATTGGGTGACGCATCAATTCTTCGACCAGCGGGCGGCGACGGCGGCGGTGGCCAAGGGCTATGCCCGCTGCGACAGCAACGACCCGGTGGCCGAGATCGAGGCGCTGCTGAACCTGGCCTGCGCCGCCCCGCGCGGGGCCGTGCACCTGGACCTGACCGGCCAGGCGGCGCGGCGCCAGGCGGAGCCCAAGGATTTCGCGCCCCCCGCCCCCCTGCCCCCGGACCCGGCCGCCCTGGATGCCGCCCGGGCACTGCTGGCCGGCGCCAGAAAGCCCGTGGTGATCGCCGGGCTGGAAGCGGCGGAGGCGAGCGAAGCCTTGCGGGCGCTGGTCACAGCCTTGGGCTGCCCGGTGCTGGTCACCTGCAAGGCCAAGGGCTGCGTCGCCGATGCCGATCCGCATTGCGTCGGGGTTTTTACCGGCGGGTCGCTTGAGGCGAATTGCGTCGGTGAGGCCGACCTGATCCTGTTGGCCGGCCTCGACCCGGTGGAGTTGATCCCGCAGCCTTGGCGCTACACCGCCCCGGTGCTGGATATCGGGCTGCGGCCGCACCCCGTGCATTACATCCAGCCGGCCGTTGGGCTCCATGGCGACCTGGGCGCATCGCTGGCGGCGCTGGCCGCGGATGCCGCGCCCAGCGCCTGGTTGCTGCCCGTCATCGGCGCCCATGGCGATGCGATGCGCGCGGCCCTGGCCTGGGCCGGCAGCGGTGGCGTGGCACCGCCGCGGGTCGTGCAGATCGCGCGTGAGGAAGCGGGTTTGCACGCGGGGCAAGCGACCGCCCCGCGCGCCACTGTCGATGCCGGGGCGCATACGTTTTCCGCGACCGCGTTCTGGGCCTGTGCGGCGCCGCGCGACCTGCTGATTTCCAACGGCCTGGCCAGCATGGGGTTTGCCTTGCCCGCCGGCATCGCCGCGGCGCTGCACGACCCGGCGCGGGGCGCGATCGCCTTCACCGGGGATGGCGGGTTGATGATGTGCCTGGGCGAGTTGGCGACGGCCTTCGAGGCGCGGGCGCGGCTGGTCACCATCGTGTTCAACGATGCGGCCCTGTCGCTGATCGATATCAAGCAGCAGCACCGCCAGTTGCTGCCGGAGGGCGTGCGCTGGGGCCGGGTCGATTTTTGCACCATCGCCGAGGGCATGGGCGTCCTGGGCCTGCATGCCGACACCGAGGAGATGCTCCGCGAGGCGCTGGCCGTGGCCCTGGCCTTTGACGGCCCCAGCCTGATCGATGTGCAGGTGGACCCGGCAGGCTACCCCGCGCAGTTGCAGGCGCTGCGGGGGTAGGCGCGGCGTGGCGGGGCCGGGGTGGGTCAGGCGCGCCGCTCCGGGCGTGGGGTTCGCAAGGTGCGGCATCGGGTGGGTAGCGTGCGCCGCTGCCGGCGCAGGGTGTTTAGCGCGCGGCGTGGCGGGCGCGGGGGTTCGCACACCGGTCGGGGTGACGGGGTGCGTGGCCCGCATGGGTCAGGTGGCTGGGGTCAGCACATGGATCACGCGGCTGGCGACGAGGTCGCGGGTGGCGGCGCCATAGGCCTTCATGTGGGGCGCGGCGGCATGGGCGCGGAGTGCGTCCAGGCTGGCCCATTGTTCGACCACCACGAAACTGTCGGGGCCGATGGGGGTCTGGATCGCGCCGGCGTCGGGCGTGTCGGTGGCGGGGCCGTAGGCGAGGCAGCCGTCCTCAGCCAGCACGGCCGGGATGTTGGCCCGCATGTGGGTAAGGATTTCGTCGCGTTTGCCGGGCTTGGCGGTGATCATGGCGAGGACGTGGATCATCTTGCTTTTCCTTGTTGGTAGGCACTGGGTTGGTAGGCGCCTTGGCCGGGGGTGTCGGCCCAGGCCTGGAAGGGGGGCGAGGCGGTGACCTGGCCGGAGCGCAGCAGCGCCAGCCAGGCATCGGTCGCGGCGACGAAACGGTTCACGCCGCGGGGCCAGATGATGAGGCTGAGGGCCTCGGCCATTTTCGGTTCGGGGGTTTGGGCCGCGTAGGCGGCGGCGAGGTCCTGGGCCAGTGCCCAGGGGTTTGGCGTGGCGGCGTTGATGGCCAGGAGGACGAGGCGGGCAGTCGGTTCGTCCAAGGGGGCGGCCAGGGTTTTGGCTTTGGCCGTGTAGGCGGTGGGGGCGGCGGGGAAATCCTCGGCCCAGTTGTTTTGCAGGAAGGCATAGGTGCGGCTGCCGGCGGCCCAGGCGGCCAGGGCGAAAATGGCCGTGGCCTGGTCCTGCGTGCCGCCGGTGGCGAAGAAGGCGGCGACGTGGTGGGTGCCGACCGGTTCCTCACAGGCGGTCAGGATGCCGAGCCAGATGGCTTCGCGTTCGAAGGGTGTCAGATGGCGCTGGTCGAGCGTGAGCGCGCGGTAGAGCGCGGCATAGGGGCCGGCGAGATCCGGCAGGGCCGCGGCCATGGCGCCGTGGTGGGAGAGGGCAAACCCCCGGGCCGCGGATTGGGTGGCGATGGCGGCGCGCACGGAATCCGGGGTTGGTTCGGCCATGGGGCGATGCTGGTGGGGGTTTGGGGGCTTGTCCATCAAGGCCAGGCCAGACGCACGCTGCGGGGGATCGATTTTTTCCCCGCGACCGTGCGCAGGACGCGCCGGAGAAGGCGGATGGTGGGCAGGTCGCGGCGCTGCAAGGCAGGCAGGCTGTGGAGAATCAGGATTTGGGACAAATCAGGATCGGGCAGCAGCCAAGGGGGTCCGTTGAGGGCGGAACGGATGTCCAGGCGGCGGATGAGGATGAGGAATTGCAGCCCAAGGATGCGATGGGCGCGTCGGCAGGCGCGGGTGATGAAGGACTCTATCCTGCGCAGCGGGTGGCAGTCGTCGTCGAGGGTGACGAGGGTTTGCAGGAGGGATTGCCACAAGCCGCCATGGGTGAGGCGACGGAAATAGCGGGCGATGGTGTTGGGCTTGCCGTATTTTTCGGGGGTCTCGCGCCAGGGGGCGGCGGTGCAGGCGATGTGGAAGATCGCGTCGATGCGCAGGCGCAGGTCGCCGACCTGGCGGCCGGCGGGGGAACGGTTCTGGAGATGGGGGTAGAGGGCGGCCCATTCCTGGTCGGAAAGGGGGGACCAGGGGCGGGGTGGGGTGTGGGGGCGCATGGGAGTCTGCGTAGCATAGATTCTCGGAAATAGGTATTTTTTCTTTGTCTGGTGACATGGCGTGCTGCCTGTCTTCCGTCAGAGGTGGCTGGCGATGTCCATGCGCTGATGCAGGATGCGATTACCATCGAGCGTCCCGGCATCCGGATGGCGGAAGAATAGGATGTGGGAGCCCGCCAGGGTCCGGTAATAGCCCGGCCTGACGTCATCGGTGGGGCGGCCCGGGCGGGTGCCTTCCATCGGGCGGTATCGTCCCAGATCTGCTCGATATCAGCCTGGGCCGCCAGTGAGAGGATGGAGCCGATCATTGCGGCGGTGGCGTTTTCTTCCGGGCCAGGAAGGCATCGAAATCGAACGGGATGGAGGCGCCGGAGTCCTCGCCCTGGACGAGGGCGACGCGCAGCTTTGCCTCCCTCTCCGCGATGGCTTTGTCGCCAAAATGGCGCCGCGTGATCCGCGCATGCGTGGCGGCGTCCGTCGCGCCAACGCGGCGCATATGCCCCGCGGTTTCAAGCAGGGCCGTGGTCAGCCGGCCCGGGGGCTTCGGCATCGAAATCGCCTTTCGAGCGGGGTCTCGGGCGAGCGGACGAAATTTCGTGATTGGCCCGGGTCCGATGTGTTGATATAATAATTCATGAGCACATTTTTTATCCCACCCTCCCCCTTGTCCCCGTCCAATGACGATGGTCGCGATCAGGCGCCAGGCTGGTCCTACAACCCCGTCGGCACCAAGGGCCGGATCGAGTTGCTGGCGATTTGGGATGCGCTGTCGGATGACGGCAAGCGATTTGTGCTGACGATGGCGCGGGGCAAAGCCGAGGAAGAGGCTGGGCGCCGGTAGGACGAGGGCTTGCAACTCCTCGGTAGGAACGTGATCGCACCGACAAGTTGGTACGCGAATCGGCAAGGTGTTTCCGTTTAGGCCAACCCATAGTTAGAATCCGATTATGGATTCGACATACAATCTAAACGGCGGCTTCAAGCCTACGTTGAAACGCTTCGCCGATCTGGAGGGGCCGGATTATTTCCCTACACCTGAATGGGCGACCCGCGCCCTGATTGCTAACGAGCGATTTGATGGCGGAATTTGGGAGCCTGCCTGCGGCGATGGGGCCATGTCTCGCGTTTTGGAGACGACGGGATGTCCAGTGTTGTCGACTGATCTTTTTGATCGCGGCTACGGCGCGGCTGGCATTGACTTTCTCAAAGCAGACCACGTAGCGGACAACATTGTTACCAACCCACCGTACAACTCTGCCGAAGCATTCGTGAGGGCTGGCTTAATGCAAGCTCGCCAGAAAGTTGCACTTTTGCTGCGTCTCGCTTTCGTTGAGGGAGCCAACCGTCAGAGAACGATTTTCGCAAAGACGCCACCAGCAAGGATATGGGTGTTCAGCGAACGAATCACTTTTTACCCAGCGGGCGCCGTCCAAAAAGGAAGTGGGACAACCGCGTATGCTTGGTTCGTTTGGGACAAACAGGAAATGGGCAAGACCGAGATGAAGTGGCTGCCTTTGGGCTACAAGAGCCGCTATTCGGCTAAAGGTGTAAACGAGTCTAAGAACCCCATACTGTTCAGGTAGGCCATTCCTTTGTCAGTGACAGAAAGACCGTCCGAGGTCCTCGTTGCGTAGCCCAGCTCGAAGGGTCCCGCTGGCGTTGTCTTGTGCGACATGACGTTGCCGACGATCTGCTGCCAAAGCGCCTCATTTCGACGACTGGACGAGGGTCGGCGGTCATCTTCTGACAGCTCAGTATATTTCGGTACTTCGCTTTTGATAAAACGCGTCGATGCCGTTCGACTCGGCTGTTGCGCCGCGATTTTGAGAGCCAAAATCCTCGCCTCCGATTCGCGCAGACGATCACCCCGCGGCCGTTTTAGTTCACCATACACGAACGGATCGCCGCGCCGCCAAGCGACTGCATCTCTGGGGATGACCATCTCTTTGATAACAATCTTTATAACGCGCAGTATTTCTTCTTTGTCTCTGACGTACCTTGGCAGGTACAGTGTCACCGCGAATTCAGGATGACCCGCATATACTCTAAGATCGAATCTTACATCATTTCCCACCACGAAAGAGCACGCATAAAACTCGTCAAGACCATATTCATCATGTCGTATTTTTGTCGTGAAATATTTTAACGCCCGCCAAAATATCGCCTGAGGAGCCACATCATACTCAGGCTTATATTTTATAATGTTGATCTTTACCATTTCCCTGTCTTTACGGCTGCATATTCGTAACAACCGCTGTAATGCAGGCGAAATCTTCCCCACCACTACAGCGGTGTTGGACCCCAGGGGTCTCCGTAAGATACCAACTCACCTCAAACGGCGAACCGTCGGGATGGGGATCAATTAATGTAGTGAAATCGATGCCACGACAGTTCTTCAGTTTTCCTGCATAGGCCTGAACAGAAGGTTCAAAACCATTCTGCCTGGTCTTTCCCCAGACCTCTCCGGATTTCACTTGTTCAATCGCAACAGATTTTGATTGTGTATTGCGGTTTTCACGGCGGTTAAACTGTCCCAGGGCCACTGGCGCACTCTCTTTTAACGTAACAAACGTACAATGCGAACCTGCATCGAACTTGTCAAATGAAGCCCGGTGGCTACCCGACCCTCGGCAGCCGCCTCAAATGCGCTCCAAAATATCGTTTGGTTCGGCTTGTCTTCGCTCCACGCCTTCGGCTGATCCGTCCCAAGCACGAATTGCGAGACGTAGCCCATCGCCGGACTCAAGCATCGTGCCAGGCCCGCAATGGCTCAGGCGTACTATTTCGCGCCGCGCCCCGAGGGAGACTTACCAGAAAAATCACCAAGAGCGGGAGGTGCAGGAACATCAGGTTCCTGCCGGGGTGCAGGGGCAGCGCCCCTGCGAGCGTCACGCCGCCTCCCCCACCGCATCCCCTGCCCGCCCCAGCGGCACCACGATCTCGCAGACAAGCCCGGTCCGTTCCCAGGCCGACGACAGCCCGCCTTCCATCTGCCCGCGCACCACGGCGTCCAGCACGCGCGATCCAAAGCCGCGCCCGGGTTGCCCGGGCACCATGGGGCCGCCGGTTTCGACCCAGCGCAGGACCAGGGTTTGCCCCCCCGCCCGGGCTTCCTGCCGCCAGGTGATCGTGACCAGGCCCCCGGGCACCGACAGCGCGCCGTGCTTGACCGCGTTGGTGGACAGTTCGTGCACCGCCATGGCCAGGGGTTGGGTGATCAATGGCGGCAGGATCACGGCCGGGCCGTCCAGCGTCGCGCGCGGACCCTGGCCATCGTCGCCGCGGGCGGCAAAGGGGGCGAGTTCGGATTCCAGCAGGGCGCGCAGGCTGGCCCCCGTCCAGCGATCGCGGGAGAGCAGGTTTTGCGCCAGGGCCAGCGCCGAAACCCGGCCCTCGACCGCCTTGGCATAGGCTTGCGCGTCGTCGCGCGGGGTCAGGCGCAGGGTGGCCTGGACCACGGCCAGGACGTTTTTGGCGCGGTGGTCGACTTCGCGGGCCAGCAGGCGGACGCGGGCCTCACCGGCCTCGATATCGGCGGTGCGGGTTTTGACGCGCTGTTCCAGGCTTTCGTTCAGGGCATGCAGGTCGCGCGCGCCGCGCTTGGCAAGGAGCGCGAGGGAGAAGAGCGCCACCGACACCGCCAGGGCGAAGACGCCGTAGAAGGCGACGCGCGTGCGCCAGGGGGCCAGGACCTCGGCCCGCGACACGCTATGGGCGATGATGATGTCGAAACGGTCCAGCCGGCGAATGGCGAAGAGGCGGTCCACGCCGTCGAAGGCGGGGTTGACGGCCAGCACCACGCGGTTGGTGCCCGATGCGATGGCCCGGGCCAGGGTGCTGTCCGGGGGGATGGCGGTGCGTTCCTCCGGGTCGAGGGCGGGGCGGCGGGCCAGGATCACGCCATCGTCGCGCAGCAAGGTGACCGAGGCGCTGGGGCCGGGCGTGGCGCGGTCCCAGAAATCGATCAGCGTTTCCTGCCGGATGCCGGCGCCGATCACGCCGACAAAGGCACCGTCGCTGGAGGAGCGGCGCAGGGTGATGAAGACGAGGGGCGAGCCGGTGACCCGGCTGCGCACCGGGGCCGCGACATGCGGCAGCGGCGATGCATTGGCCTGGTGCCAGCGGAAATAGGATCGGTCGCTGACATTGAGGCCGGATGAGACGTCGGTGCGGTGGGAATCGAGCAGCGGGCGGCCATCCGCCGCGAAGACCATCACCCCCAGCGCCTGGCCCGAATGGTGGCGCAGGGCGCTGAGGTAGGCGTGGCCCGCGGCGGCGTCGCCCCGCAACTGGGCGTCGCCGCGGCCGCGCACCCATTCATCGGCGGCGCCGAGGGCGAGGGCCTGGAACTGGAAGACGTTCTCGGCATGGCCGTGCAGGGTGTCGAGCGTGGAGAGCAGGTCGCGTTCGGCGGCCATCAGGGTCTGGTTGCGGTCATAGGCGGCGACGGCGACGAAGCTGAGCGCGGGCAGCACGATGGCGGCCAGCAGCAGGACGTCGACGGCCTGCAGCCGCCATCGTCGCCGGCGCACGCGCACGCGCGGCGGAGCCTGGAGTGGGCCGGGGTCGTCGTTCGGCATCTGATCTCCCGCCAGATGGTGCCACCAGGCCCAGGGGGACCATGCGGTGGGCATCATAGACAACAGACCGGTCGTTACATCAGCACATTTGGCGGAGGTGGCGCGCCGCGATCGTCGCGGCGGGGGTGCGCGCGGGGGCGCGGCATGCTGGAATTGGGGGAATATTGGCTGGAGCCCCCCGCATGCGTCGACGCGATACCCTTGCCCTTTTGCCCTCCGCATTGCTGGCACGGGCGGCGGGGGCGCAAAGCCCCGCGCCGGCAGCAGGCTGGGTGCCGACGCGGCAGGTGACCCTGGTGGTGCCGTTTCCGCCCGGGGGGCCGACGGATCTTTGCGCCCGGGTGATGCAGCCGGGGATGCAGGCGGCGCTGGGCGTGCCGGTGATCGTGGAGAACCGGCCCGGGGCCACGGGGGCGCTGGGGTCGCGGTATGTCGCGGCCGCCGCGCCGGATGGGCATACCCTGCTGGTGGCGGCGGGTGGGACGCTGACCATCAACCCGGTGATCATGGCCCGGCCGGGCTATGACGCGGAGAAGGATTTTGCCCCGGTCACCCTGGCGATGAACGCGCCGAACATGCTGGTCGTGCACCCGTCGGTGCCGGCGCGGACGGTCGCGGAGCTGGTCGCCTGGATCAAGGCGCAGCCGGGCGGGGTGAATTACGCGTCGTCGGGGACAGGCTCGGCCGAGCAGTTGGGGTTCGAGTTGTTCCGCCTGCGGACGGGGACGGAGGGGGTGCATGTGCCCTTCACCGGCGGGGCGGCGTCGGCGACGGCGATCATCCAGAACACGGCGCCGATCGCGATGCTGAATGCCGCGACGGTGGGCGGGTTCGTGAACCAGGGGACGATCCGCGGGATCGCGGTGGCGGGGCCGATCCGCTTCGCGCAGACGCCGGATGTGCCGACGATGGCGGAGCAGGGGTTGGCGGACCTGATCTCGGGGTCCTGGACGGCGGTGGTGGCGCCGGCGGCGACGCCGGTCGCGGCGCTGGACCGGCTGAACGCGGTGATGGTGGCGGCGTTGAAGGCGCCGGATGTGGTGGCGCGGCTGGGCAGCATCGGGTTCGTCGTGGATGCGAGCAGCCGCCAGGTGCTGGCGGATGTGATCGCGGGGGAATTGGCGCGCTGGCGGGCGGTGGTGCGGGATGCGCGGATCGAGGTGAATTAGCAGCGTGATGGCCGTAGGCACGAATGCGCCGCGGGGCTGAATCACGCGACAAGACAACAAGCTGGACCGTGATGCGTGAGCGAAGGCATCGCGGTCCAGGGGCCACCGCCCGGCGGGCTACTCGGCCACGCAGGCGAAGCTGGCGGCCTGGTTCGGATCGCCGCTGCGGTATTGCGGCCAAGTCGGCAGGCGGCACAGCGGGCGGGTGCGGCCGCGCGTCGTGCTGCTGGTGCCGTCGGTGATGATGGCGGCATCGGGCGGCGTGCCGTTCTCCCGCCAGGCGTCGAGCGCCGCGAGGCTTTCCCATTGCGGCGCGAAGCGCCCGCCGCCATGCGCGAGGCCGGGGATCGCGAAGTAGCGCAGGAAGCCGTCGGTGGCGGCGCTGCCCATGCGGGCGACGATCGCCTCGAAGTTGCGGCGGTTTTCCAGCGGGCTGACCGAGGCATCGTCGTGGCCATGCAGCCAGATGATTTTTCCGCCGCGCGCGGCGAAGCGCGACAGGTCGGTGGCCGAGGCGTCGAACAGGCCGGAGATTTCCAGGATGCGGTCGCGCACCGGCCCGGGGGCGGTGACGTCGAGTTGGCGCATGTCCACATGGTTTCCGCCGAAGACGAAGTAGCGGAAGAACTGGTAGGCGAGCGCCGCATGGCGGGCGTTGCGGTCGACGTCGGGCGTGTCCTGCAGGTCGCGCTCGGTGCCGAGTTGCATGGTGATGCCTTCGAGGCTGTTGTAGCCACGATAGTCGCGCGATCCGTTGGCGAAGGCGTAGGGCAGGGTATAGCCCTCGTGATACACGCGCAGCGCGCGGTCGATCTGCGGCGCGGTCAGGCAGTTGTCGGGGTTGCCGGTCTGGCCGGCGGGGCAGCGCAGGGATTCGACATAGGCCGCGGCGCCGAGGCGGCAGCCGTCGGGATGGCTGACCAGGCCGTCGGCCACGCCGTCCAGCGCATCGCAGCGGGCGATCGAATCCCGGGCCAGGCGCGTGACCATTGCCGGCGGAATCCAGCCGGCGGAATTGTCGTCATAGACCGCGCGCGCCAGGGTCGCGCCCCAGAGCCGCAGCCCGGTGTAGCTGGTCACCGGATACCAGGTGATGATGCCGTCATAGGCGTCGGGCCAGCGGATGGCGGCGGTCATGCCCTCTCGCCCGCCGGTCGAGCCGCCGTTGAAATACACGCGGCGCGGGGCCTGGCCGTAATGCGCGGTGGCGACCTGGCGCACGGCGTCCAGCGTCTTGCGGATGTGCTGGTAGCCGAAGTTGTGCAGCGCTTCTTCGTTGACCGCGAAGGAGGCGTCGTCGTTGCGGGCGGCCTGGTGGCCGGAATCGCCGCCGAAGGTGAGGAAGCCGCGCGCGAGGGGTGTCGGCGTGCCCTCCAGCCCATGGGTTTCGAGCCCGGTCGTATTGGGGATGCGGCCGTTGTAGCCGCCGCCGCCGAATTGCAGCGCGCGGCCGTTCCACTGCGCCGGCAGGTTGGCCTGGAACAGGATGCGGGGGGCCGCGGGATCGACCGGCAGGATCGCGCCCATCACGCGGCAATAGGTGCCGTTGGCGTCGGTGACCGGGGCAGCGGAGAGCACCTGCGCGCCCGTCGTCGGCAGGGTGATGGCGGCGGGGTCGATCCGCAGGGTGGCGAGGCGGCCGCAGGTGTCGGGCGCGGGTTGCGCCTGGGCTTGGGGTGCCAGGGCCGCGCAGAGCGCCAGGCCCATGAGGGTCCTTCGCATTCTTTTTTCCTCCCCTGATGGCAGCGCCGGTTTGCCGGGCTCCTTGACCGCGATAGCGGTTCGGGGCCGTCGCGACAACGCGGCGTGTTGGTCAGGGTGCCGGCGGATCGGGCCGCCAGCTTTGCAGGGCGGGGTATCGGACCATGGCGGCATCTGGCCGGCAGGGGCCACCCGCGTCTAGGCTGCGGAAAAATCGGGAGGCGACATGCGCCGCAGCAGCGAACGGATCCTGACCACCCATACCGGCAGCCTGCCGCGCCCGCGCGCGCTGACCAGCCTGCATGCGCGGCGCGCGCGGGGCGATGCGGTGGATGCGGCGGCGCTGGCCGCGCAGGCGGAGGCGGCGGTGCAGGCCATCGTGCCGAAGCAGATCGCCGCCGGGATCGACATTCCGAACAATGGCGAACAGGGGCGGGAATCCTTCGTGCTCTATCTGCGCGATAGGCTCAGCGGGCTGGGCGGGGAAAGCCGGCGTGGCGGGTTCCAGGACGTGGACGATTATCCCGAATTCAAGGAAGCGCTGAAGGCGAGCTTTGAGGGCAAGGAGACCGCCAGCGTCACCAGCAACCTGCCGGCCGCCGTCGGGCCAATCGGCTATGTCGGCCAGGCGGCGATGGCGGCGGAATGCGCGGAATTCCAGCACGCGCTGGCCCCGGCGGCAGGGCGCTATGCGGAGGCGTTCCTGGCCGCCCCTTCGCCGGGTATCCTGGCCGCCGTGGTGCAGAACCAGCATTATGCGAGTGAGGAAGCCTATCTGGCCGCGCTGGGGGCGGCGTTGCGGGTGGAATATGCGGCGATCCTGGACGCGGGCTTCACCTTGCAGATCGACTGCCCGGATTTGGCGCTGGAACGGCACGGGTCGTACCAGGACCGTCCGCTGGGCGATTTCCTCGGCTTCTGCGAACGCGTCGTCAGCGCGATCAACACGGCGATCGAGGGCCTGCCCCGCGACAGAATCCGGCTGCATGTGTGCTGGGGGAATTACGAGGCGCCGCATGACCGCGATGTGCCCTTCGAGGATATCTGGCCTGTCATTAGGCAATTGCGCGTGGGCGGCTTCGTCCTGCCCTTCGCCAATCCGCGCCATGCGCATGAGCATCGGGTGTTTCGGCGCATGCCGCTGGGCGATGACCAGGTCCTGGTCGCGGGGGTGATCGACACGCTGACGAATTTTGTCGAGCACCCGGAGGTCGTGGCGGAACGGCTGGAACGCATCGCCGAGAGCATCGGCGACCCGACGCGGCTGCTGGCCGGGACGGATTGCGGTTTCGATACCTCGGCGGGGCGGGGGCGGGTCGCGGCGGATGTGGTCTGGGCGAAACTGGCCAGCATGGCGGCGGGGGCGCGGTTGGCGTCGTCGCGGATACTGGGCTGACGGCGATGTGCTGGCTTTGCACACTACGTCGCCCACCAAAACCAAAGCCGGGGAAACCGGTGTCACGGGCAAGGAAACCGATCATGATTCGCAGGATGTTTTTTGGTGCCGCGGCGGCCGTGCTGATGGCCGCCCCGGCGCTGGCCCAACCGCTGTCCCCGGCCTGGCCGGGCAATCGCCAGGTGCGGATCGTCATCACCTATCCGCCGGGTGGCACGTCGGATTTCGTCGCGCGGGTCTTTGCGCAGCGGCTGGGCGAGCAGACGGGTGCGAATTTCGTCGTGGACAACCGGTCCGGCGGCGGCGGCGTGGTGGGCTGGACCAATGTCGTGCGCAGCGCGCCGGATGGCACGACCCTGTTGCTGACCGATAATTCGCTGGCGACGGCGCCGCCCTTGCAGCCGAACCTGGGTTTTGACATCCGCACCGACATGACGCCGATCGCGGCGCTGGTGGATTACCCGACCGTGTTCGTCGTGCCGGGCAATTCGCCGGCGCGCAGCTTGCGCGACTTCGTCGATGCGCAGGTCGGCAAGCCCGCGGATTCGCTGTTCTACGGGTCGATGGGATCGGGGTCGTCGCCGCACCTGTACACTGAACATCTGCAGGACATCGCCAATATCCGCATGACGCATGTGCCCTATCGCGGCATGGGGCCGGCCTTTACCGACCTGCTGGCCGGGCGGGTGGCGCTGCTGATCGCCGCACCGCCGACCGTGCTGGGGGCGGTGCGCGACGGGCGGGCGCGGGCGATCGCCATCGGCACCACGGGCGGGCGCATCGCGGCCCTGCCGGATGTGCCGACGGCGCGGGAACTCGGCATCGATTTCCCCTATTCCTTTTGGTACGGGCTGCTGGGGCCGCGCGGGATGGAACCGGCGCTGGTCACCGCGGTCCAGGCGGAAATCGCCCGCGTGCTGGCGAACCCGGAGGTGCGGGAACGCTTCCAGCAACAGGGTGCGACGGTGATGTCGGGTGAGGCCGATGCGCTGCGCGCGGTGATGGACAGCGACCTGGCGCGGTGGAGCGAGGTGGTGCGGGCGAAGGGGATCACGGCGGGGAATTGAACCGCGCCGTCAGGTCATCGCCGTGTAGAGGAACTGCGTCAATTCGATGTTGTAGCCAGTCCTGGAGCCGCAGTAATCGGTCAGGTAGGTGTTGAGTTCCTCCAGCCCGCTGGTCTGGATATCGCCGTGGTTGGGATCGAACAGGATCACCCCGGCGTCATTCAGCCTGGCGGCGACGGCATGGGCAAAAACCTTGTCGGTGCCGCGAACCTGCCCGTCGATGCCGATGAAGAAGAATGTGCCGGTGCCGGAGATCGGCATCTGGTTGGATAGCCGCTTGCGGCAGTTCTTGAGCGTGCTGTTCGTCTTCAGGAACTCCGACATCTCCAGCAGCCGGCCGAGCGAGCCGGTCTTTTCGATGCCTTGCTTCTGCGCCCGCATCATGTCGCGGATCTTGACGACCACGTCGCCTGCGACCGGGTTGACCCGCCCGCTTTGCGGGGCTGCGCGCTGGCCCGCGCCGAGCCAGGCCCAGAAATCCTCGCCACGGGCATTGAGCGCGAGCCAATAGGCGCAAAGCGCGTAGCAGACGCCATCGGAGGTGCTGGTCTTCATCCAGGAGATGAAGCGGTTGCCTTCGATCGAGACACGTTCGCCAGCCTGGTGCGCCGCCCGATAGGCGTCCAGGCCGGGGAGTTCGGTCGGCTCGCCGGCATACCAGCGGATGTCCAGGGCCTGGTTATACGCGAACAGGTTATGCGCCATGACGTTCGCCCCCCGATGGTCTTTGACGAGTGGTAGCGCCAGGACGGGGGGGCGTGTTCGCACATCTCGATGAGCGGCTATTCCAGCGCGAAAACGCTCGTCCCTGTCAGCGATGTGCCGAGGTTGGCGGAAATCCCCGCCTCACGCGTGCCGAGCCGTTGCGGCGTGCCGTCGGCGTCCAGGCGCATCGTCAGATCATGGCCGCAGATCAGCAAGGTTCCCGGCTTTTCGCGCCATAGCGCGTTGATCGCGCGCAGGCTGCGTGCGCTGGCCGCGGCATCCATCGTCAGGTCGGCGGCTTCCTCGGTCAGTTCCGCGAGGTTCTTGGCCGCGTCGCCGGCAAAGATCGTGTCGTGGTCCGCACCGGCCAGGATGAAGGTCAAGTGGAAGGGCGTGTGGCCCGGCGTCAGCACGGTGGAAATGCCCGGCAGCGGTGACGCGCCTGGGGCGATGCGGGCCAGGCGCGGGCTTGTCGCCAGGCTCCGCAGGTCCGGCACCAAGGGATCGTCGATCGGGCGGGACAGCGCCCAGTCCAGTTCCTGCGTGCCGATATGGATCGTGGCCTTGGGAAAGATCGGCCAGTTCAGGCTGTGGTCGTAATGCGAATGGGTCAGCAGCACGTCGGTGACATCGGCGGGCGTGACGCCCAGCACCGCGAGCCGCGCGACCAGAGTGCGGCGCAGCGAGAAACTGCCGGTGTCGAGGATGGCGACACGGCCGGGGGCGCGGGCCAGGGCCACGCTGCTCCAGCCCAATCCGCCATTTCCGCGCGATTTTCCTGGGTAGCCCTGGACCAGGACCACCACATCCCATGTCGTCTTAATCATGACGTCAGTTATGGGCGGCTTCGCGCGCGCGGTCCACCAGGCGGTCGAGCATCGCGACAAGCTGCGCCGTCTCCTCGGGCGACAGGGCGCCGAGTAGTTCATGCTCCAACTGGCGGTCGTGCGGGGCCATGCTCTGGCACAATTCCTCGCCCTGGGGCGTGCAGCGCAGGGCCTGGCGCCGGACGTCGCCGGGGGCGGCGCTGCGCGTGACGTGGCCGGCGCGTTCCAGCACCCGCACGGCGCGGCTGATCGCCATCTTGTCGAGGCCGAGTGCCGCGCTGAGTTCGCTGCCCGATACGCCGGGACGCTTGTGAATACCGATCAGCACGCGCCATTCCGGCAGGCTGATGCTCCAACGTGCTTCATGGACGCGACCGAATGGCCGGGCGGCAAGGCTCACGAGAAGAAACAGCCTGGCCAAGGCCGGGGCGTCGGCTGCCGTGACTTCGGCCGCCTGTGTTTCTGCGTTTCCTTGGTTATGTGCGATGGCGTCCACGCTCAGAGGCGTAACATTGTTTGGATGACAAACTGAAGAGCAGATTATGAATTCGGTGTAACCAACCAATTTACTGCCCATTATTCGCTCTGAGTCGCAGAATTGCGCGGAGAGTAGGAAAGACGGGCATTTAACGCGGCCGGATCGAAGCCCGCGACCATCTTGTATTCAGCCGCCGTGGCCTGAAGCTCGGCCGCGGGGATCACGGCCGTAATGTCGGCGAAACCTTGGGGCGCCCGATCCTGCGCCATCTGCATCACCCGTTCCGGGCCGTTGCGCCGGTTCGCGAGCACGATGGCCGCGGTGGCGGGGCGGCGGGCGTCCTCATACGCCGCCAGGGCCGCGTCGGGATCGGCGGCGGTGGCCAGGTGCCAGGCCAGCACGCGCGCATCGACGATGGCCTGGGACGCGCCATTGCTGCCGATCGGATACATCGGATGCGCCGCGTCGCCGAGCAGGGTGACGCGCCCCTGCGTCCAGCGCGGCAAGGGGTCGCGGTCCACCATCGGGAATTCGTAGACGATTTTGGCAGCGCGGATCAGCGTCGGCACGTCGAGCCAACCGAAATCCCAGTCGGTGAAACGCGGCAGGAAGGTGTTGGTGTCGGCGACACGGTTCCAGTCCTCACGCGGGAAATCATGCGGTGGCACGCGCAGTTCCGCGATCCAATTCACCAGGGCGCGGCCATCCGGCAGGGTGTCGATCGGGTAGCAGACGAATTTCTGGTCCTGGTGGCCGGCCATCACCATGCTGGCGCCGGTGAGGTAGGGCGGCGCGGCCGAGGTCGCGCGCCACAGGATGCGGCCATTCCAGCGGGGCGGGCCTTCGTCGGGGTGGAATTGCGCGCGGGCGGCGCTGTGGATGCCATCGGCGGCGACGATGATATCGGCGGCGGTCGTGCTGCCATCGGCGAAGATGGCGACGGGACCGGGGTCGATGCGGACCAGGCGGCGGCCGTTGCGAATGGCGCCGGGCGGCAGGCGGGCGCGGGCCGCGTCCAGCAGCAGCATCTGCAAGCGGCCGCGATGCAGCGAATACTGTGGCCAGGCATAGCCGGCGGCGCGGCCGCGATCCTCCCGCCAGATGCGCTGGCCGAAGCGGTTGGTGTAGATGAGTTCACGGGTTTCGATGCCGATGGTGGCGAGCGCGTCGCCCAGGCCGAGTTCGGTCAGTTCCCGCACGGCGTGCGGCAGCAGGTTGATGCCGACGCCGAGGGGGCGGGTTTCGGCCACGGCCTCCGCGACCTCCACCGCGATGCCGGCAGCCTGGAGCGACAGGGCGGCGGTCAGGCCGCCGATGCCGCCGCCGATGATCAGGACTTTCATGCAGCACCTCCCTGGCTGCTAACCTGCCCCGAACACGGATTTGGGGGAACAGCATGGCGCGCATCGGTTTCGTGGGTCTGGGCAACATGGGCGGGCCGATGGCGCGCAACCTGGCCCGCGCCGGGCATGAGGTGCGGGTGTTCGACCTGGCGCCCGCCGCGATCGCCGCGGCAACGGGCTGCATACCGGCGGCGTCGGCGGCCGATGCGGCGACGGGGGCGGCGTTCGTGATCACCATGCTGCCCGCCGGCAAGCATGTGCGCGACGCCTGGCTGGGGACGGGCGGCATGGCGGCGGCGGCGGCGGGGGCCGTGCTGATCGATTGTTCGACCATCGATGTCGGCACCGCGCGGGAGGTCGCCGAGGGGCGGCGGATGCTGGATGCGCCGGTCTCCGGCGGCACCATGGGGGCGGAGAACGCGAGCCTGACCTTCATGGTCGGTGGGCCGGAGGAGGCTTTTGCCGCCGCCCAGCCCATCCTGGCGGCGATGGGCAAGACCATCGTGCATTGCGGGGCCGCGGGTGCCGGGCAGGCGGCCAAGGCCTGCAACAACATGCTGCTGGCGATTTCCATGATCGGCACGGCGGAGGCCTTTGTGCTGGCGGAGAAACTCGGCCTGTCGCACCAGGCCTTGTTCGACGTGGCGTCGAAGTCGTCGGGCCAATGCTGGGCGCTGACGACCTATTGCCCGGTACCGGGGCCGGTGCCGACCAGCCCGGCGAACCGGGACTACGTGCCGGGGTTTGCCGCGTCGCTGATGGAGAAGGACCTGGGCCTGGCGCAGCAGGCGGCGACGGCGACGGGGGCGGAGACGCCGCTGGGGGCGCATGCGCTGGCGCTGTACCGGCGATTTGTCGAGGAAGGCGGCGGGGGCACGGATTTTTCTGGCATCGTCAGGATGTTGCGGGGTTAGGTTTTGCTCAACGCCGAATGGCAGGACGGAGGTCACGATGCCCGATGAACCCAAGCCCAACCAACCCAAACCCACGGGCGAACGCAGCTACGTCATCGGCGATGTCGGTGCCGGTGCCAGGGTCGCGCAGGGCGAGAACATCACCTGGAGCGAAGGCATCCGCGGCCTGCCGGATGGCGAGGCGCTGACCGCGCAGTTCAACGCGCTGCTGGACCGCATCGCCAAGGACAAGACGCTGGACGACGACACCCGCGCGCTGGCCGAGGACAAGACCAAGGCGGTGGCGGAGGGGCTGGCGAAGGCCGAGAAGGAGCCGGGGCTGTTGCGCCGCGCGCTGATCGACGCGGGGTCCTTCTTCGGCAGCGTCGCCACCGGGATCGGCCGCGCGCTGGGCGATATCCTGAAAAGCGATGCGGCCCAGAAGACCATCGGCTCGGTGACCGAGGCGGCGACCAAGGCGGCGATCGCCAGCTTCGTGAAATAGCGCGATGTCCGCCGGGCTGGCGCAGTTCCGGATTGGCGACGTCGGCCCGGGCGCGGTGGTCGCGCAGGGCGAGAACATCACGATCAACCAGGCGATCGGCACGCTGGACCTGACCGGCCTGCCGGCCTTCATCCAGGCCTTCAGCGACCAGCAGAACGCCAGCAAGGCGCTGCTGGACGAGGCCATCCGCAAGCGCGACGAGATCGCGGCGAGCCTGGACATCACCAAGGATGCGGTCGGCGGCTTCTTCGACACGCTGCGCGAACAGGATGTGCCGCCGGAGCGGCTGAAGGCCAAGCTGGTCGAAATCGCGTCGCGCTTCGAGGATGCGCGGCAGCACCTGGCGGCCCTGGACCCCGACGACCCCGTGACCGGCGCCCTGGCGGCCGAGGCCAAGGCGGCGCTGGACCGCGGCCGGCCGGATGAGGCATCGGCGCTGCTGCAACGGGCGGAGGAGGCGGAGCTGGCGGCGGCCGCCCAGGCCCGGGCCCTGGCGCGGCAGGCGTCGGCGGCGGCGGATGCGCGCCAGGCCAATGCGGCGAAGGCGCGGGAGGGGCGCGGCGACGTCGCCCTGACCCAGTTGCGCTATGCCGAGGCCGCGGGGCATTTCGGCGCGGCCGTGGCGCTGCTGCCGGCAGCGCTCGCCGCCCAGCGGGGGCGGCTGCTGGCGCGCCAGGCGCTGAGCCTGTTCCGCCAGGGCGATGAATACGGCGACAATGCCGCGCTGATCGCCTGTATCGCGATCTGGGACGATCTGGCGCGGGCGGATTTTTCGCGCGCCACGGCGCCGGTGGAATGGGCCGAGGTCCAGTTGTATCGCTGCAACGCGCTCTGGACCCTCGGCGGGCGAGAGGCCGGCACGGCGCGGTTGCAGGAGGCCGTGGCCGCCTGTGCGCTGGCGCTGGAGGAGATGACGCGCGCGCGCGATCCGGCCGGCTGGGCCAAGGCACAGATGATGCTCGGCCTCGGGCTGACGAGCCTCGGCGGGCGGGAGGCCGGGACGGCGCGGCTGCTGGAGGCCGTGGCGGCCCTGCGCCAGTCGCTTGAGGTGTCGCCGCAGCCGGCGGCACGGATGAACCTCGGCAACGCGCTCTGGGCGCTGGGCGGGCGGGAAGCGGGGACGGCGCGGCTGGAGGAGGCGGTCACCGTCTATGGCCAGGTGCTGCGCGAATGGACGCGGGAGAGCGCGCCCTTCGACTGGGCACGGACCCAGGCGAACCTCGGCAATACGCTCTGGACGCTGGGGATGCGCGAGGCGGGGACCGCGCGGCTGGAGGCCGCGGTCGCGGCCCTGCGGCTGTCGCTGGAGGAATGGACGCGGGGGCGGGTGCCGCTCTACTGGGCCACGTCGCAGGTGAATTTGGGCAATGCCTTGCAGGCGCTGGGGGACCGGGAGGTCGGGACGGCGCGGCTGGAGGAGGCGGTCACGGCCTATCGCCTGGCGCTGGAGGAATTGACCCCGGCGCGCGCCGCCTTCGAATGGGCCAAGGCGCAGAACAACCTGGGCAATCTGCTGACGGCGCTGGGGTCGCGGGAAACCGGGACGGCGCGGCTGGAAGAGGCGGTCGCGGCCTTTCGCCTGGCGCTGACGGAATGGACGCGCGATCGCGTGCCGCTCGACTGGGCGACGACGCAGATGAGCCTTGGCAACGCGCTCTCGGCGCTGGGGATGCGCCAGGCGGGCACGGCGCGGCTGGAGGAGGCGGTCGCGGTGCAACGGCTGGCGCTGGAGGAGGCGACGCGGGCGCGGGTCCCGTTCGAATGGGCCAAGCAGCAGAACAACCTCGGTTCCGCGCTCTGGACACTGGGCATGCGGGAGGCGGGCACGGCGCGGCTGGAGGAGGCGCTGGTGGCGCATCGGCTGGCGCAGGAGGAATGGACGCGCGAGCGGGTGCCTCTCTATTGGGCCGTCGCGCAGTTGAACATCGGCAATGTGTTGAGCGCCCTTGGGCAGCGCGAGGAAAGCCCCGCGCGGCTGGAGGCGGCGGTGGTGGCCTATCGCCTGGGGCTGGAGGAGGCGACCCGCGCGCGTGCCCCCGTCGAATGGGCGAAGCTGCAGAACAGCCTTGGCGTCGCGCTCAGGACACTTGGGATCTGGGAGGGCGGGACGGCAAGGCTGGAGGAGGCCGTGGCCGCGCTGCGCCTGGCCCTGGAGGAATGGACGCGGGAGCGGGCGCCGGCGAATTGGATGATGGCGCAGGGCAACCTGTGCCATGCCCTGGCCGTCCTGGGCGCGCGTGAGGACGGGACCACGACGCTGGAGGAGGCGGTGGCGGCCGGCCGCGCGCTGCTGGCGGCATTGTCGCGGGGCGGGGCGTCGCTGGAATGGGCGCAGAGCATGGGCAACCTGGGCCACGTCCTGGCCGAACTGGGCTTGCGTGAAGCGGGGACGGCGCGGCTGGAGGAGGCGGTGGCGGGTTGGGATGCGTGCCTGGACTGGGCGGCGGGGGATGCGCCGCAGGGGTGGATCGAGGGGTTGCGGCGGAGCCGGGCGGAGGTATTGGCGGAGGTGGCACGGCGGGCGGCTGATCCAAGTGCTGCTGGATGAGTTCCCGCCCCGTCATCGACGGCACCGCATGGGGGTTGGGCCGTGATTGGCCCGGGCGCCGGGCCTTGATCGTTGCGCTTGCCCCGCGCCGCCGCTAATCCTGCCTGGCACCCCGGCGCCCAGCGCAGCCCCGTGCTGCCACGCGGCCCTTGGACGGGAGGCTGCGGCATGACCAGCATCGACCATGGCATCGACCACGGTTTCACCGGCTCGATCCCCGATACCTACACGCGCTGCATGGGGCCGATCTTCTTCGCGCCCTTCGCCGACATCCTGGCGGGGCGCCTGGCCGGCATGACGGGCGGCGATGTGTTGGAATCCGCCTGCGGCACCGGCATCGCGACCCGCGCGCTGCGGGCCGCGCTGCCTGGGGCCGTGGCGATCACGGCGACCGACCTCAACGTGTCGATGCTGGACCATGCCCGGACCCTGCCGGGCGGCGATGGCATCACCTGGCGCCAGGCGGATGCCCAGGCCCTGCCCTTTCCCGATGCGGCCTTCGACGCCGTGGTCTGTTCCTTCGGCGTCATGTTCTTTCCCGACAAGGTCGCGGCCTTTCGTGAGGCCAGGCGGGTGCTGCGCCGGGGCGGGCAATTCCTGTTCACCGTCTGGGACCGGCTGGAGGCGAGCGAGTTGATGTTCCTGGCCCATACCGCCGTCGGGTCGCTGTTCCCGCGGGATCCGCCAGGGTTCTTTCGCCGCACGCCCTGTGGCTACCACGACATCGGGACGATCCGCGCCGACCTGGCCGCGGCGGGCTTCGTCGGCGCCGGGGTGGAGACGCTGGAACGCCCCTGCCGCGCCGCCACGGCCCGCGATGCCGCGATCGGGATGGTGCGCGGCACGCCCCTGTGCGGGGAGGTCGCGCTGCGCGATCCGGCCGGGCTGGACCGGGCGGTGGAAGCGGTGGCCGTGGAGATCGCCAGCCGCTTCGGCCCCGGGCCGGTCGAGGCCCGGATGCGGGCGCATGTCGTGACGGTGCGGCGCCAGGGGATGGAGGCTACTCCGCCGCCGCCGCCGGCTTGACCCCCGGGCGCCAGGCCAGCACCGCATCCTGCTTTTCGCAGAGCACCAGGAAGCCCGCGACCATCGCATAGGCCAGCGCCACCCCGGGGGCGACGGCAAGCCCCACAGCCGGGCCGTGCATCAGGCCGAAAAACGCCATCGCCGCGCCGGCGCCGGCGAAGGCGGCGGCGTTGATGAACTGGCGTTCGATGATGAAGACGGCGATGGCGCCGAGCACCAGGCCGGAGAGGATCGCCCCCTCACCCATCACCGCCAGGCCGGGATAGAGCACGCCCATGCCGGCCAGCTTGTCCATGCCGACGGCGGCGGCATTGGTGCCGGCGGCCCCCAGCGCGCCGTCGATCAGGGTCTTGGCCCAGGCCGCGAGATGCGGGGTCAGGGCCAGGACGACGGCGGGGCCATGGGTTTTTGGGGTTTCCTGGAAGGCCTGCGCCCCGATCAGCATGCCGATGTAGAGCAGGATCGGCGCGATCGCGACGACGGGCACCAGCGCCAGCAGCACCGCCGCGATCCCGGCCCAGGTGAAGACCAGCACCGCGAGGCCGGTCGCGGCGGAATAGCCGATGCGGCCGCCCATCGCCTTCCAGCCCGGATGGCCGATGTAGACGGCGTTGATATAGGGGTTGCCCATCAGGCAGCCGATCAGGCTGACCACGCCATCGGCGGTCAGCACCTGGGTCGTGGGGAAGTGGTCGCCGGCGGCCTCGGCGCTTTCGACATTGTCCAGTGCTTCGACCAGATCGTAGATGCCGAAGGGGATCGCGGTGACGAGGATGATCCCCAAAAACTGGAAGCCGTTGAAGACGTGATCCACCGCCGGCAGGGGCACGGAGAAGCCGATCTGGGCGAAGGACGCGCCCAGCCGGTCCAGCCCCACCCCACCGACGCCCAGGCCGATGGCGGCACCACCCCAGGCGATGACCATGCCAAAGGCGATGGCGATCAGCCCGGCGGGGATGTTGCGCGGGTAACGGAAGCCGCCGAACCAGGCGACCATGATGACGGCGAAGCAGGTCAGGCCCACGACCGGGGTCATGAAGATCTCCAGCGCCGGGCGCATGGAGATGAAGGTGATCGACACGCCGGCCAGCGTGCCGAGCAGTGCCGCGCGCGGCGTGACGCGGCGGATCCAGGGTGCGGCGACGGCGCCGAACATCAACACGAAGGATTGGACGAAAACCCAGGTCAGCCCGGCTTCCCAGCCCTTGATCGGATCGCCCGTCATCTGCGCGATGGGCAGCATGATGACCAGCGACACGACGAACATGTGCGGCACGGAAATGCCCGATGGCAGGGCGCAGACATCGTCGCGCCCGGTCTGCTTCATCAGCCGCCAGCCGAGCCAGGCGTAGTAGCCGGTCGAGAGGAACATCATCAGCCCGGCGGCCGGCAGGATGCGGCCGAAGACGATGGAATCGGGCAGGCCCACGGCAAAACGCAGCAAGCCGGTCAGCACCAGCAGGTTGACCAGGATATTGGTGCCAAAGCCAAACAGGGCGTTCCAGTCGCCGGGGGTCCAGAGTTTGGTGCGGGTCATGGCGCGGACTCCAGGGCGGTGATGGTGGCGGCCGAGGTGGCGACCCAGCCGAAGATCCCGCCCTGGGCATGGATCATGGCGAGCGCCGCGTCGTGGAAGGCGGGGAAGTAGGAGGCGCAGGCATCGCTGATGGCGGCGCAGCGGTAGCCGCGGTCATTCGCCTCGCGCAGGGTGGTGCTGACGCAGACTTCCGTGGTGACGCCGGCGATCAGCAGGGCGGCGATGCCGCGATTGCGCAGGATCAGGTCGAGGTCGGTTTCGCAGAAGGCGCCCTTGCCGGGCTTGTCCAGCACGACCTCGCCGGGGATGGGGGCCAGGGTCGGGATGATCTCGTGGCCGGCTTCGCCGCGGATGAGGATGCGCCCCATCGGGCCGGGATCGCCGATGCGCAGGCCGGGCGGCGCGCGCAGGCGCTTGGCGGGCGGGCAGTCGGACAGGTCGGGGCGGTGGCCTTCGCGGGTGTGGATGACCAGCAGCCCGGCCGCGCGCGCGGCGTCGAGCAGGGCGCGGCAGGGGCCGATCGCGCGGGACAGCAGGCTGACGTCATTGCCGAGGGCGGCGCCGAAGCCGCCGGGTTCGAGGAAATCGCGCTGCATGTCGATGATGACGAGCGCCGTGGCGGCCGGGTGGAAGGAGAATGCGCTTGGCAGGGCGGCGGCGTGACGCACCAGTGATCTCCCGCGGGGAACCATCGCAGCAGATCAGGTTTTTGCCGGGCGCAACGGGCGAATTCTTGGGCGAAAGTGGTGCCGGGCGGGGGCCGCCGCTTGCGAATTATGCAAAGCGGCGGCGGTTGCCCAGGATCATGTCAGCCGGGCGGCATCGCCTGCCACGGAGTGTGGCTGTCCACAGGCCGTTCCATGCGCGGGATCAGCCCCAGGGCATCTCGCCCTTGGCGACCTTGGCGCCGATGTCCAGCGCCACGCCCATGCCGGCATTCGGGAAGCGCGCCTGCATCGCGGCGATCAACGCGGCGCTGTTGGCGGCCTTGGGCAGTTCCTCGTCAAAGGCCACGAGGTAGGCGCGGGTATAGGCGATGGCCGTGGCATCGGTCGCCGCACCCGGCATCATGTGGCCGGGCACCACGACGCGCGGTTGGCGGGCGGCCATGGCATCCAGGTTGGCGACCCAGGCCGCGCGCAGGGCCGGCGAATTGGTATCGGCGGTCCAGACATGCACGCCCGAGAAGACCAGCACGCCGCCAAAGATGGCGCCGAGCGACGGTGTCCACAGGTACCGGCGGTCGGTCATGCCGGCGGCATCAACGATGTCGATCGACTGGCCATCGACGGTCAGCGCGCGCAAATCCGACGCCGCGGGCACCACCACATCGGCCAGGGTGCGCGGGCCGTTGTCGCCAAGCTGCGGGCCCCAGGTGTCCAGCTTCTTCTGCACATTGGCGTTGATCGCCGCGACCGTCGCGGGGGCGGCGATGATGCGGGCCTGGGGGAAGGCGGCGCGGACCGGGCCAAGCCCGAAGTAGTAATCGGGGTCGCTCTGGCTGACGAAGATGGTGGTCAGGGTCTTGCCGGTGGCGGTAATCGCCTCGGCCAGGGCGCGGCCGTCGGACAGGGTGAAGCCGCCGTCGATCAGCACCGCTTCACGCGCGCCGGAGACCAGCACGGGGGCGCGGAAGAAGCCGGTGGGGCCGGCGGGGAAATGCCGCCAGGCGAGTGGCGCGGCGGTCTGGCCGGTGGCGGCGGTGGCAGCGCTGGCGGCGACGGCGGTCATGGCGAGTCTCCGGGTGAACATGGTCTTGGCTCCTGGTTGGTTCACGTCGCCTGCAACTGCGCGACGAGGGTTTGGGGTGGGCCGAACAGCAGGCTGCCGGGCACGAGGCGTGGCACCCCACCGGTGGTGACGACGAGGCTGGGCACGCCCTGGGCACCAACCGACCGCATCAGCGCCTGGGCACGGGCGGTGCGGGCGGCGGTGGCGGCGCGCAGCGCGGCATCCGGCACGGCATCCAGGCCGAGGGCGGCCAGGACGCCGAGGTCGGTGACGTCCCGGCCCTCGACATAGCGGGCGTGCTGGATGGCTTGCAGCGCCGGGCGCACCTGCTCCGGCTTCGTCAGGGCCATGGCGACCAGGGCCAGCGTGGCGGGGCCGGAGTCGAAGGCCCGGGTGCGGTCGGCCAGCACCTGGTCGCGGTACGCCGTCGAGAAGGGCTGGCCGGTCAGCTTTTCGATGCGCTGGTCATTGGTCCAGGCATAGGCGGCGAAGCCATCATCCATCGGCCGGGCGCCGGCGCCGGAAAACAGCCCGGTCGGGACCAGGTCGAGGTCGATGCCCGGCGTTTCCGCCAGGGCGCGCAAGGCCGGGGCGGCGCCGTAGCACCAGCCGCAGAGCGGATCGAAAAGATAGGTGGCCTGGGTCACTCGGGGTCTCCGTCGGGGGAGACCATGCGCGCGCCGGGATTTGCGAAAAAGACAAACGATAGAGACAGACTGTATGCTATTGACTGACAAATGCGCGCGACAGCGAACCTCAATCGACTGGCCTATTTCGCCGCGGTGGTGGAGACCGGGTCCTTCACCGCCGCCGCCCGGCGCCTGGGCGTCACCAAGGCCGTGGTCAGCCAACAGGTCGCGCGGCTGGAGGAGGCGACCGGCACGAGCCTGCTGATCCGCACCACCCGCCGCGTGCACCCGACCGAGGCGGGGCGCGTTTTCCACGCCCGCTGCGCCGTGATCCTGGGCGAGTCCGAGGCGGCCTTCGAGGAGATGGCCCAGGCCCAGGCGGAACCCAGCGGCACGCTGCGGGTGACGGCGACGATGGACTACGGCACGGCGGCGGTGGTGCCGGCGCTGGTCGCCTTCGGCCGCCGCTACCCGGATTGCGCCACCGAACTGACCCTGAGCGACCGGACGCTGGACCTGGCGGGGGGTGAGATCGATATGGCGATCCGGGTCGGCTGGCTGGCCGATAGCAGCCACCAGGCGCGACGAATCGCGACATTCCGCCAGTTGCTGGTGGCCGCCCCCGGCTTTGCCGCGGCAGAGCCGGCGGCGCTGGAGGCGCTGCCCTTCGTCGCCAATACCGCCCTGCGTGCGCCGTTGCAGTTGGGCTTCACCCGCGATGGCCAGGCGGCGCCACCTGTGCGGCCGCAGTCAACCATGGCGATCGATGCGACGCTTGCGGTGCATGCAGCGGTGCTGGCCGGGGCCGGGTTGTCGGTGCTGCCGGAATTCGTCGTGGCGGGCGATCTGGCCGCCGGGCGGCTGGTCCATGTGCTGCCGGATTGGCGCCTGCCGGATGTCGGCGTTCACGCGGTCTTCCCGGCGGCGCGCTTCCGCCCGGCCAAGGTCAGCGCCTTCGTCGAGACGCTGATCGCGGCCGAGCGGGGACGACGATCAGGCTGATGCCGGCGTCAGATGCGTCAGGATGCATTTCCAGCCGGCGTCGGTCCGGCGATAGACATCCGTGACCCATTCATCGGTCGTGAAATCCTGGCCGTGGTAGCGGCCGGTGTTCTGGGCGCGGGCGGTGACCACCGCCATGTCGCCCTGCACCGCGGCATGGCTGGCGGTCGAGGTCATGACGGAATGGGTCAGCGCGCCGCTGGCGATCAGGGCCAGCATCTCCGCGCCCTTGATCGGGCCGCGTTCGGGCGTGACCACGACCCAATCCTCGGCGACGCAGGCGGCGATTTGCGCGGGGTCGTTGGAGACCATGGCTTGGTTGAAGCGGTCTTCCAGGTCCATCAGGAATGCGGGGATGTCGGGGGTCATGGCTTGGCTCCCTTGCGGCGCGGTTGCGCGTGGTTCCAGGCCATCGACACCGCGCTGACCAGGTCTTCGGTTGTCAGGTCGGCGAGCGTGGCCGTGGTCCAGCCCTGCCGGCCCCAGGCGTTCGGCACCGGGGAAAACGCGTCGGGCAGCATCGCGCATTTCAGCGCCTGTTCGTCCGGGGTGAAGCAGAAATTCGCGGTCAGGCCATCGGCCGCCAGGGTCACGTAGATGCGCGCCACCTTGAAGGCGGCGCGGTCGACATGCGGCGCTTCGCTGGTGCCGTCCAGCGCCAGGGCGGCGCGCCGCAAATCCTCTGCCGATGCCATGGCCCATCGTGGCCATGGCATCAGGTTCAGTTCAAGATTAGAACGTGAAGCGCGTCCCGATCATCGCGCCGCGCCCGCCGACGACAAAGCCATTGGCCGGTTCGTAGCGCGTGTTGCCCAGGTTCTGCGCCGTGGCGAAGACCGTCACTTGCGGACGCCAGGCGTAGCTGGCCGTCAGGTTCAACAGCGCCCCCGCGTCATTATCCGCCGCCACCGAGACGAACTGCCCGGTGTTGCTGTAGGAGAAGCCTTCGCGGTAGCGGCCGATGATCGTCAGTTCCGGCGAGATCACCCATTTGGGCGCGGGCTGCCAGCGGGCGATCAGGCTCCATTGGTTTTCCGGCCGGCGGGCCAGGCGTTCATCGGTCGCGGCATTGCGCGCATCGGTGATGGTCCAGGCGCCGACCAGTTCCCACTTTTCGGAGATCCGCGCCGTGGCGGTCAGTTCGGCGCCCTTGATGCGTGCCGCGCCGACATTCACCAGCGAGGTGAAGGAGGTGTTGAAATCGATCAGGTCGCGGATGCGGCTGTCGTAGTACAGCGCGCCCAGGGTCAGGCCATCGGCGCGGCCAAAGATGTTGAAGTCGGTCTCGACCCCGGCTTCCCAGGATTCCGAATATTCCGGCCGCAGGTTGGGGTTGCCGCGGAAGGAGGTGCCGATCGTGCCGTAGCGCTGGTAGAGGGAGGGGGCGAGGAAGCCCGACCCGGCCGAGGCCTTGATGCGCGACGACAATTCCGGCACCGCCAGCACGCCGCCAAGCCGCCAGGTGGTGGCCTCGTCAAAATCGCTGGTGCGGTCCTGGCGCAGGCCGGCGGCGACATCCAGCCGTTCGGCCACGCGGAACTGCCAGGCGGAATAGGCCGCGTTGTTGGTGGCGGAGGCATCGGTCAGGGTGCGGAAGCTGGCGCTGCCGCTGGACTGGTCGATGCTGTCGTTCTGCTGGGTGATGCCCAGCACCAGGGATGACGCGGTGATCGCCCCCAGGTCGGGCAGGCGGATGATGTTGTTCCAGTCGATCACCTGGCGCGTGCCGCTGAACAGGTCGTCGGTGGAGGAGCGGCTGAAGTTGTCGACCATGTTGGTGTAGCGGCGGCGGTCCTCGACCTGCGCCAGGCGCAGCCCGCTGGTCCAGACGCCGTCGAACATCACCGCCTGGCCGCGCAACTGGCCGTAGAAGTTGCGGTCGTTGCCGTCGTAGTTGGGGTCGTCGTTCGGCACGCTGTCGAGTTTCAGATGGTTTTCGCGCCAGCGCAGCAGCCCCTCCAGCCGCACGCCCTGGGTCGGCGTGACGCCGAGGCGCGCGGTGGCGGCAGCACCCTGGAAGCCATCGCGTTCGCTGGTGCGGTTCTGGCTGAGGCGGGGGGCGACGGCATTGCTGCCGCGGGTGGTCAGGCCCTGCAACGCGGTCATGTAGTCCCAGGCGCCGACGGTGCCTGTCGCGCCGATCACGCCGCGCGCGGTGTCCTGCGTGCCGCCGGCGGCTTCGCCAAAGGCCTGGAACTGGCGGTCGGCGGGGGCCTGGCGGGTGACCATGTTGATCGCGCCGCCGATGGCCGAGGAGCCGTAGAGGGCGGAGGCCGGGCCACGGATCACCTCGATCCGTTCCAGATCGCCCAGCAGGGTATTGCCGAAGTTGAAGGCGCCGCTAGCCGTGGAGGGGTCGTTGATCGGGATGCCGTCGAGCAGCACCGCGACCTGGTTGGAATTGGCGCCACGCATGAAGCCGCTGGCCTGTTGGCCGATGCCGCCGGTCTGCACGATGGTGAAGCCGGGGACGGAGCGCAGGGCCTCGACCAGGGTCTGGTAGCCGCGTTCCTCGATCTGCTGGCGGGTGATGACCGTGGTGGCGGCGGGGACGCGGTCGGCGGGGGTGGGGACGCGGGTGCCGGTGACGATGGTGTCGGGCAGGTCGGGGGTCGGGGCTTGGGCGAAGGCAGGTATTGCGGTGGACAGGGCAGTGGCGGTCAGGAGAAGCAGGCGGCGCATCGGAAAATCCCCGTGCTGGCAGTCAACGACAAGTCCCGCCGTCACCTTACGGCGAAAGCGGGACGGCTGGCGTCGTGATCACACGGAAACGACAAGGCCGGGGGCCGGGTCGTCATGGTCCGTTGCGCCGGTGCACCCCGCCCGGCACGCGCGATACGTCTCTGCGTCGGCCGGTCTCCTGGCTCGCGGCGCGGTGGGGTGTGACCCACTTGCCGGCCCCGCCTTCTCACGGTCGCAAGCGACCGCAATGGCGTTGGGGGCTGGCATCGCCGCATACAGTTGCGGGGGCAGCCGCGGTGCCGGGGGGCAAGCCCCCCGTTCGCGTTCCCGTTTCAACCCTTTCGGGTCACCGTCGCATGGGGGCAGGCTTTAGGGCATGACCGCGCCCGGCGGAAGCGGTCACTCTTTGTTAATCAGATGACCCAGCCGAGAGCCTGGATCGCCAGCCAGCAGATGAAGCCGAGCACGGCGGTGGCGAAGGCGCAGCCCGCGATGCTGAGCGCGACACCCAGCCCGATGGTGCGGTTGTCGGCCTCGACCACGCCCAGGGCCATGACGATGTTGCCGAAGGCCGGCGGGCCATTGGTGCCCGGCCCGGGCAGGATCAGCATGATCGCGACATAGACGGTGATCCAGCCGACCAGCTTGTCGCCGGCGGCGGAGGTGAACCAGCCCGGCCGGGGCTTCACGTAGCGTTCGATCTTGCTGATCCATTTGGAGGAGGCGGTGGCCAGGCGCAGCAGGTCGGTCCGCTTGACCGATTGTCGCGCGATGAAGCCGGGCAACTTGGGGTTGCGCCGCCCCATGCCCATCTGCACGCCCAGGATCAGCATGGGCGTGCCGAAGACGCTGGCCATGCCTGGCAGCAGCGACGGCAGGCAGAGCAGCAGGATCAACAGGCCGAAAGCCCGGTCGCCGAAGAATTCGGCCATTTCGCCTAGGGTGATGCGTTCGCCCGGAAAGGTCGCCGCGACCTCGGCCACGATCCGGCTGATCGGCGCCGATTCATGGGCGGCGTGCAGGTCCGTGGTCACGCTAAGCGGTGCTGGCACGCCGGATGTGTCGAGGGTACCGTCCATGCAACTGCGTTTCCCTGGTGATGCGACGATGCCCGTTTTTTGAGGCGACGACCGCGGTATTGAAGCCCCTTCGGATCGCGGCGGCTTTTTGGGCAGCCCCCGTCGCATCCGATTGCACAGCATACCCGGCCCAGCGCGCAGCGCGAGTCTTCTATGCGATACGATCGGCACTGATTTGGATCGAAAGGATGAAGATTCTCGAAAAACGCAACGCGCGGCCTCGGTTCAACCCGTGCAATGCTTCAGCGGCAGGCGCAGGTCGGCCCGCAACCCGTCCGGCAGCCAGACCGAGGCGAGGGTGCCGTGCATCGCCTGGACGAGGCGCCGCATCAGGGCGGTGCCGGTGCCGGCGTGATCGGGGGCCGATGCGATCGGCGGGCCGCCGTGTTCCCGCCAGGTCAGGGCGACCTCCGTCCCCTGCAGCGCGATGGTCACCGCGACCTGGCCCTGCGGCGCCGACAGGGCACCGTGCTTGGCCGCGTTGATCGCCAGTTCGTGCAGCAGCATGGCGAAGGACTGCACGACCGACGGCCGCAGCGCCAGCACCGGTGCCGCCGAGACCACGACCTGGCCGCCAAAGGCCGCCGTTTCGTTCACCACGACGGTCCTGAGGTCAGTCTGCCAGGCGCTGCGGGCCAGCAGGTCATGGGTCCGCGCCAGGGCCAGGATGCGCGCCTGCACCGCCGCGCGAAACCCGGGGACGTCATCGGCGCGGGTGATGGCGACCAGGGCCTGCGCCACGGCCAGCACGTTGTTGGCGCGGTGGTTCACCTCGATGGACAGCAGGCGCTGGCGTTCCTCGGCCTCGACCAGGGCGGTCACGTCGCGGCACATGCCGACGATGTGGGTGCGGCGTGCCAGGGGGCCGAAGATGCGGCCCATCACCTCCAGCCAGCGGATCTGGCGGGTCTGCTGGTGGATGATGCGGACGCGTTCGAAATAGGTGTCGCGCGTGCGTTCCCGGCGTGTGTCGCCATTGGTGCGATAGCCGTCCGGGTCCTGGTCGTCGGGGTGGAAACAGTTCCAGAACAGCCTGCGCGGGACATCGGTGCCTTCCGGTTCCGGTATCGGCAGGCCGAAGATGGCGAACGCATTGGCCGTGGCCTTGACCGTGTCGCGCAGCAGGTCCGTCTCGTAGAAAGCCAGGCCCAGGTTGTCCATCGCCAGGCGGACGCGTTCGATGCCCGCGGCGCCGTGGCCGCCGATTTCGGGCAGGAAGCCGGGGCCGGGGACCATGCCCGCGACCTCGGCCAGGTCGTCATCCGTCGCGGGATCGGCGGGCAAGACGTTCCTCATGCGGAGTCATCCTTGGCAAACCGGACAGGGTCACCGGGCTGGCCCAAAACGAATTTGGACAAACCGGTGGCTGCTGGCGGCGGAACATTCTCGTCGGCGTTTGCTTTCTGCGAAAATTCATTCCTTCGACGCAGTCTGTCGGGGAAACGGGCGCGGATCCGATGGCGCATCGCAGCATGCGAAACGAAGAGGGAGGCTAGCGGTGATCGGCCAGGGCGAACAGACGATACGTGCGGATCGATGGCGCGGATCGTCGATCACATCATGGTCAAACGCGACAACGCCGCATGCAAAGCCATGGTGTCGTCACAGGCGTGATGGAAGATTGCAACGATGACCGCGCGCCCCATCCTGCTTGCCATGATCCTGTTGCTGCCGGCGCTTGGCGCGGCCGCGCAGACCACCCGCCAATACGACGCGCAAGGCCGCAGCACCGGCCGGATCGAACAGGATTCCAGCGGCAACCAACGTCGGTATGACGCGCAGGGTCGCTACCAGGGGCGGGTCGAGGTGCATCGCGACGGATCGAGCCGCAGCTACGACGCGCAGGGCCGCTCCACCGGGCGCACCGAACGCAGCGGCAATACCATCCGCGAATACGATGCCCAGGGGCGCAGCACCGGCCGGCAGGAGATCCGTGGCGACACGGTGCGCGACTACGACGCGCAGGGCCGCAGCACCGGGCGCCAGGAAACCCGCGGCGGCACGGTGCGGGCGTACGATTCCCGCGGCCGCTACGAGGGCCGCAAGGACACCCGGTAAGAGCTAGGGCGTGATGGCCGTAGGCGCGAATGCGCCGCAGGGCTGAATCACGCGACAAAACAACAAGCTAGACCGCGATGCGTGAGCGAATGCGAACGCATCGCGGTCTAAGGTCTGTGGGGATTTAGGATTCCCTTGCGGCGTCGGATGTGATTCACGCTGTGGATGGACCGCTATGTGCTGACGGACGCCCAATGGGCGAAGATGGAACCGCATTGTCTTGGGAAGCCGACCGATCCGGGACGGAGCGGGAGCGACAATCGGCTTTTCGTGGAGGCGGTGCTGTGGATCGCGCGGACGGGCAGCCCGTGGCGTGATCTGCCGGCGATGTTCGGCAATTGGAGCACGGCGTTCCGGCGCTACAGCGACTGGCGCAAGGCGGACGTGTTCGTGAGACTTTTCGAAGCCTGTTCGGATGAGCCGGATATGGAATACGCGATGATCGATGCCACGATCGTCAAGGTCCACCGCCACGGGCAGGGCGCAAAAGGGGGACTCAAAGCCAGGCCATAGGCCGCTCCAAGGGCGGTATGACGACCAAAATTCTCGCGCTGACCGATGCGCTCGGCAATCTGGTGCGCTTTGAACTGCTGCCAGGGCATCGGTTCGATACTGCCGGCGTTGAGCCGCTGCTCGATGGCGTCGATTTCGGCGGTCTCATCGCCGACAAGGCCTTCGACAGCAACACCATCATCGCCGACCTCAACGCCCGCGGCGCCAGCATCGTCATCTCGCAGCATTCCCGACGCACCAAACCGCTGCCGCTTGATCGCGCTCTCTACAAATGGCGGCACCTCATCGAGAACTTCTTCTGCAAGCTCAAGGAGTTCAAACGCATCGCCATGCGCGCCGACAAAACAGACCATAGCTTCTCAGCCATGATCTATCTCGCCGCAGCCGTCATCAACTCCAGATGAATCCCCACAGACCTTAGTCCGGCTGGAAATTCGCCAACCGCAGCAGCGCCGCGTTGCGCGCCACATCCGCGTCGATGAAGGCCGAGACCTGGTCGAGGTTTTCCGCCACAGGCTCGAACCCCTGGCCGGTCAGGCGGGCGACCACGGCAGGTTCCTGCAGGCCCTCGACCAGGGCCTGGTTCAGCCGCAGCGCGATCTCACGCGGGATGCCGCGCGGGGCCCAGACGCCGTACCAGGAATAGAATTCGAAATCGGGCAGCCCCGCTTCGATCAGGGTCGGCAGCCCGGGGGCCAGTGCCGTGCGTTCGCGGGTGGCGATGCCGACGCCGTGCAACTGCCCGCCGCTGACCATCGGCAGGGTCGCCAGCACCGGGTCGAACATCAACTGCGCATTGCCGGCCGCGACATCGGTCAGCGCCGGGGCGGAGCCGCGATAGCCGACGATTTCGATATTGGCGCCGGTCAGGCGGTTGAATTCGATGGTGCCCAGATGCCCCGCCGAGCCCAGCGAGGAGGTGGCGAAGGACCAGCGCGCGGGCTCGGCCTTGGCCGCCGCCACGATCTCGGGGATCGTGCGCTGCGGGCGGCGCGGGTCCATCACCAGGACCAGCGGGCCGCGCGCCGTGCGGGCGATGCCGATGAAATCGGTGACCGGGTCATAGGGCGCGTTGCGCATGACGTGCCGGGCCATCGGGTGGATGCTGGCCGAGGCCATGATGGTATAGCCATCAGCGGGCGCCGCCAGCACCGCCTGGCTGCCGACCGAACCATTCCCGCCGGCGCGGTTTTCCACGATCACCGTGACGCCAAGCTTTTCCTGGAGCTTCTGGGCCGACAGCCGGGCCATCGCATCGGTCGCGGCACCCGGGGTATAGGGCACGATCATGCGGATCGGCCGTGCGGGCCAGGCCTGGGCCAGGGCCGCGGGGGCCGCCAGCATCGTGGCCCCGGCCATTGCGGTGCCCGCCACCAGAAATTCACGCCGCCGCATTGTGGTTTCCTTTGCCGAAGGCCTCAATCTACGGCGCGGAATACGCATCGGCAAGACCTGGGGTGTCAGCGCAGGATTTCGAAGAATCCCGTCTCCTCATTCTGGCGGCGGTGTTCGTCGGCGCGAAAATCGTACCGCGAGACGATGCCGACGACCCGCCCCTGGTCCACCACCGGCAGGTGGCGAAAGCCCGCATCCTCGAACAGGCGCAGCGCGTCTTCGGCATGGGCGCCGGGCGGCAGGGTGGTCGGATCGCGCTTCATCGCGTTCTTCAGCTTGGTGCGGCGGGGGTGGCAATCCTCCGCCAGGCAGCTCAAGGCGTCGCGCCCGGTGAAGATGCCCAGCAGGTGCATGTCGTCATCGACCACCAGCACGGCGCCGACGCGGCGCTGGCGCATCGCGGCACTGGCTTCCTGCACCGTCGCGTCGGGGCCGAGGACGAGCGGGTGCTGGTCGCGCACGATTTCACGCATGGTGCGGTGCTGCATGGACGGCCTCCGTCATTCTTGTGATCTTGGGCGGGCCGGCGGGACAATGCGTTGATCCGGCGCAACTTGGCGGTGCGGACCCATATGGCCGGGATGGAACCGATCGATCTTGCCCTGTGCCTCGCCGTCGATGTCTCGGCGAGTGTGGATTTCGACGAATTCGCGCTGATGCTGGGGGGGTTGGCCGGGGCCTTCCGCCAGGCGGATGTGCAGGCCGCCTGCGTGGCGGGGCCGCGCGGGGCGATCGGGGTCTGCCTGTTGCTGTGGTCGGGGCCTGGGGCGCGGGAGGTCGCGGTCCCCTGGACCCGGCTGGACAGCCCCGCCACCGCCGATGCGCTGGCCGAGGCGATCGAGATGGCGCCCCGCCTGCCGCCCCCGGGTGCGACGGCCATCGGCGATGGCATGGCGGCGGGGCTGGCGCTGCTGGCGACGGCGCCGGGCGGGCCGACGCGGCTGACCCTGGATGTGTCGGGCGATGGGCGGCACAACACGGGTCGCGCGCCGGGGCCGGTGCGCGACCTGGGGGTCGCGGCCGGGGTCACGCTGAACGGGCTGGCGGTGCTGAACGAGGAGCCGGACCTGCTGGACCACTATGTATCGGAGGTGATCGGCGGGCCGGGATCCTTCGCCATGGTCTGCGCCGACTACGCCGATTTCGCCGATGCCATGCGCCAGAAACTGCTGCGGGAGATTGGCGGCGCGCTGATCGCTTGATGCGGCGTGCCGGGGCGTGCAGAACCCGGCCATCACCTTGGACGTCGCAAGAACATGCTGCTGTTGATCCCCGGCCCCGTGCAGACCGACCCCCGCGTGCGGGCCGCGATGGCCGAGGATATCGCCCCCTGGGACGATGAGTTCCGCGCCGAATACGCCGCGATGCGGCCGCGCATCGTGGCCATCGCCGGGGGCGACGCGGCGGACCATGCCTCGCTGCCCCTGCCCGGTTGCGGCCACATGGTGATCGAGGCGGCGATCCGCACCTTCGTCCCGGCGGGGAAGACATTGCTGGTGGTGCGTAACGGCGGCTACTCCGACCGCCTGGTGCGCATGGCGACCGAGGCGGGGCGCCTGGTCGTGACCCTGGACGGGCCGGACAATGCCCCGATGCCGGCCGCGCGCCTGGCCGAGGCCTTGGCGCAAAACCCCGACGTCGGGCACGTGGCGCTGGTGGTCAGCGAAACGGGCAGCGGCATCGTCAATGACCCGAACGTGCTGGGGCCGGTGATCGCGGCGGCCGGGAAGCGGATGATCTGCGACGCCGTGTCGGGGTTCGGCGCCCTGCCCTTCGCCATGCGCGACCATCCGGAATGCGACGTGGTGGTCTTCACATCGAACAAATGCCTGGAGGGGATGCCGGGGTTCGGCTTCGCCGTGGCGCGGATCGATTCCCTGGTCGCGGCGAAGGGCAATGCCGGATCCTGGGTGCTGGACCTGGCGGATGTCTATGACCACGCGCTGAAGAACGGGTTTGGGTCGTTCCGCTTCACCCCGGCGGTACAGGCGCTGCGGGCCTTTGGCGTCGCGATGGACCTGTATGACGCCGAAGGCGGGCAACCGGCGCGGTATGCGCGGTATCGGCGCAACGCCGATGTGCTCTACGCCGGGCTGAAAGGCCTGGGCTTCACCCCCTATGTCACGCCGGAACACCAGGGGCCGATCATCGTGAACGTGCACCAGCCGGCCGATCCCGCCTGGGATTTCGGCCGGTTCCAGGTGGCGCTGAAGAAGCGCGGCGTGGTGGTCAGCAACTTCTGGACGACCGCGGCACCGACCATGCGCATCGGCTGCATCGGGGCGATCAATGAGGCGGATATCCGCTTCGCCCTGGCGCAGATGGAGGCCGTGCTGGCCGAGATGGGGATTGGCCAGCGCGCGGCTGCCTGATTGGTGCGGCAGGCGGTCAAGTAACGGGGAGGTTGCGCTTTGAAAGGGGCTTTGCCCCTTTCAAACTTTCCCCAGCAAGGGGCCGTGGCCCCTTGCAACCCACGGGGTTTGGCAAAATAAAGGGAGGGGCATGGAGCACGCTGGATCAATGGCGCGACCTTGAGGCCCCTCCCTTTATTTTACCAATACATCGCGCCGGTCCAGGGGCGGCGGCCCCTGGTTGGGGGAGGTGTGGAGGGGGCGAACAGCCCCTTCCACGGCGCCACCCACCATTGCTTCACCCCGCCGGTTTCCAGTGCGGCGGCCAGGTTTTCTGGATGATCGGCAGTGCCGTCATCCGCGCCATCCATGCGGCCAGGCGCGGCCCGGGCAGGTCGCCGTCGAGCATGCCGGGATTGATCTGTGCGATGCGTTGCCCCAGCGCGATTTCCGGGAAGAGGGTGTAGTCGGCGGCGGAGAGGTCGCCGGCCAGCCAGTCGCCGCGGATCAGGCTTTCCCATAGCGCCAGTTCGCTGCGCATGGCGTGCCAGGCGGCCTTGATCTTGTCGGGTGAGTGGCGTTCGGGCGGGGTGCCGAAGACGGCCCGGACCAGATGTTCCAGGCCCTCGACGAAATACGCGTCGGCTTCGCGGATCAGGCGGCGTTCGATGGCGCGCTGGCGCAGGTCGGGGGAGAAGAGGCGCGGGCTGTCGGGCCACTTGTCTTCCAGATACTCGACGATCGCAGCGGATTCGTAGAGGACGAAGCCGTCGTCATCGATGACCGGCACCTGCCGCCGGGGGTTGAGCGCGGCGTATCCGGGCGTCTTCAGGTCGCCCGCGTCGTAGGACATGGTCTTGCACTGGAACGGGATCCCCTTGTGTTCCAGGGCCAGCCATACGCGCCATGCGTAGGGCGATCCGGACAGGTAATACAGGGTGAGCGCCATCCGAGCCTCCCGTGACCGGGCCGCGGGCCGCGTCGCGACCGCCGCCGCTTGTGTGGGAAGGGGACCACGGGCGGCGGGTGCGGCGCAATCGCGATGACGCGCGGCCTGGTCAGGTCGCGCGGACGACCGCCGGCGGGATCCAGCTCTGGTTGAGGATCGAGAAGGCCGGGAGGTCTTTTGGCCAGTAGAGGCGGAACATCAGGACGAAGTCGGCGGTCGGTGCGGGCAGCCAGTTGGATTGGCGTTCCGGCCCCGGATCCTCGGCCTGGATGTACAGGTCGAGCGAGCCATCGGCGTTGGTCTTCAGGGCGTTGCGTTCGCTGAGCGTGTAGCGGTTCAGCGGGTTGGCGACGAAGAAGTATGCGGCGTTGTACATCGTCAGCGACCAGAAGCCGCGCGCCGGGGGCAGCATGCCGGGCGGGATGCGCAGGACGTAGCGGTTGGCGCCGTTCAGCTTGCGGCCTTCGCTGTCCAGCGCCGTCAGCGGATAGACCGCATCCTGTGGGCGATTGGCGCCGAGGCCGACGACCGTGACGGTCGCGCGCTGGGCGTAGTTGGTGCCGTAGATGCCCGTCTCCAGCAGGATGGACCAGTTGTTGAGGCGGCGGCCCTTCGCTTCCAGGTCGCGCAGACTGGCCTCGACCACAGCGGCCGCGGCGCGGGGGGCGGCGGCGATGGCAGTCTTCACCGTGGCGGGCAGGCGCGTGGGGTCGAAGGGGCGGCCCGGGACGATGCCGATGCGCGCCATGCGCGCCAGGATCGGCGCATCGGCGGCGACGGGCGGGTTGGTCATCATCAATTCGGCGAGGCGCTTGAAGTAGTCCTCGCCGCTCATGCGATCGACCTGGGCGCGGACGGCCGTGGTCATGTCGACCGAGGGATCGACGCGGCCGGCGGGCGGGGTGAAGGGGCGGTTGTAGGAACTGAGCGGCACCAGCTTGATCTGGTCCTGGATCGCGTGGACCGCCGCATAGTCTTCCGGCGTGCCGGTGCAGTAGATGCGGCCGAGGATCCAGAGGGTGTCGGTCGGCGAGGAGATCACCGGCACGCCGGCGGGCAGCGGGCCGTTGTACTTCGGCCCCTTCAGCACATAGGTCTGCGCGGCCCCGCCGGTGGTGCGCGCGCCGGCGACCGCGATGACGTTGGTCCAGCCGTCGAGCATCGGCATCAGGTAATAGCGCGAGCCCATGTCGGGCCAGGTGATCACCCACGGTTCGGCGCCCAGGTCCATGAAGGCGCTGCTGTAGAGCGTGTCGGCATTCGGCGCGGTGACCGCGTTGAAGCTGGCGTCGGGGTATTCGCGCAGCATCGCGAACTGGTTCATGGGCGCGTGGAACCCCTCCGGCCGCGCGCGGTTGGTGCTGACGCGGCGCGTCAGGTCGACCGTCACGAGGGGGTAGCCGAAGAGGTAGGCGTCGCGGGCAATCTCACGCGCTTGCAGCAGGGTCAGCGCGGCGGCTTGGGCCTGGGCGGCGGTCGCCGTCACCGTCGTGGCGGCGGCAAGCAGGGCGGGGAGGGTCAGCGCCTGGCGGCGCGGCAGTTCGTCTTTCATTGATGTCACCTTGCGGTTATTTCATGTTGACGCAGCATAATTACCGGACTGGCGGTCGAAGACTTGCGACAGCCAATGATACTTGACGCCGACGTAGCGTGGTTGCCAATGCGTCGCAATGGCTAAAACGGGCGCCGCTTGGTTGATCCCATGCATGACGCGGCCTAGGGTTTTGCCCGGCTGTTGCTGCCTGCCGCTCGCCCCCGGAAGGGGATGGTGACAGCATCACGAGAGATCCTCCGCATCGCATCCCCTCCAGAGGCGGCGACTGCGTCGGCAAGGCGAGCCCCGACACCTGTTCGCCGAACCCGAGGATGGTTTCATGCGCCCGCTCCCCGACCCGAAGACCATGGCCAAAGCCCTGCGCACTGCTTTGCAGAAGCGCGAGATCGACATCCCGCACAGCCTGGCGCTGGACGTCGTGGCCGCGCAGCACGGCGTCGAGAATTGGAACGTGCTCGCCGCCATGATCGGCGATGGCGACATCCGTTTCAGCCAGACCTGTCCGATCCTGCGTATTTTCGACGAGGCCTTGGCACGGGAATTCTACCTCGGCTTTCTGGGATTCCAGCTCGATTGGGAGCACCGGTTTGGTGACAACTTCCCGCTGTATGCGCAGGTGTCGCGGGCTGGGCTGGTGCTGCATCTCAGTGGGCATCATGGCGATGCGACGCCGGGATCGACGGTCTTCGTGCGGATGCATGGCGTGCGGGCGTATCAGCAGGAACTGGCGCGCAGGAATTACAAGCACAACAAGCCGGGCGTGGAGGATGCGCCATGGGGGTTGGTGATGACGGTGACCGACCCGTTCAGCAACCGTATCCGGTTCTGCGAGGACAAGGCCTAGGCTCGACGACGCGGGGTTTGACCCGGTAGACTTCGCGGGCCGGTCTTAATCAGGCGACGCCAAAACACAGCAATCGATGCAAGCGAACGCGCCGGCGAGGTGAGGTTCGAGTGAATAGTCTTGGCAGGCGTGGCCTGTTGGCGGGTGTCGCGGGCTTGGTGACGCCGGCGGTGGCGCAGGAGCGCTATCCCTCCCGCCCCGTGCGGATGATCCTGCCGGTTGGGGTGGGCGGGTTGACCGATGCGGTCGGTCGTATCCTGGCGGAGCGGATGGGGGGCGTGTTGGGCACGCCGATGGTGCCGGAGAATGTGGTCGGCGCGGGCAGCACGCTGGGCGCGCTGGCGCTGCTGCGCAGCCCGGCGGATGGCTATGCGATCATGACGGTGACCAACAATCATCCGGTGATGCAGGCGCTGTATCCGAATTTTCCCTATGATCCGGTGACGGCGTTTTCGCCCATCGCGCTGACGACGCGCCAGGCGTTTTTGTTGACGGTGCATCCGGATGTGCCGGCGCGCGACATGCCGACATTCCTGGCGTGGCTGCGGCAGCAGAAGGATGCGGTGAATTTTGGCGCGGGCACGCCGGGCACGACGAACAACATGGCGGCGGAATTGCTGAAGCATACGATGGGGCTGGAGTTCACCATCGTGCCCTATCGCACCTCACCAGCCGCGGTGCAGGATTTGGTGGCGGGGCGGGTGCAGGCGATGATCGAGACACCGACCTTGATGGGGCCGCTGGTGCAGGCGGGGCAGTTGCGGGCGCTGGCGATCTCCTCGGCGGAGCGGTCGGATGCCTGGCCCGATGTGCCGACCCTGCGGGAATCGGGTGTGACGGATTTTGATGTGACGGCCTGGCAGGCGATGCTGGTGCGGCCGGAAACGCCGCCGGCGATGCAGGCGGCGTTGCGACAGGCGGCGGTGGAGGTGCTGGCCGATCCGGTGACGAAGGAACGGTTGTCGCGGATTGGGGTGGAGATCTGGCCGGATACGTCGCCGGAGGCGGCGACGGCGCATATGCGGGCGGAGGTGGCGCGGTGGTTGCCGTTGGCGGCAAGGATGCGGCCGGGGTGAGGCCATGGGTGGGATCGGCCTACATCGACACAACTCAGACCTACGCGGTTGGTAGCATTCGGCAGAGATGCTGGCAGGGCGACTCAGTCCCGGTCCCCACGTAGGGATGAAAACATTTCGGAAATGCTTCGATCACCGTCCCGGTCGAAGCGGGAACGCTCCTTCCATTCGTCCTGCATGTGATCGGCATATTCGTCCGCATGCTCCTCGAACTCCGCCCTTGCCTCTTCCACCCTTTCGATCAGCCGATCGACGTTGACGCCGAGGCCATCACGAAAAAGTTCAAGATCCTCGATCAGTCCATCAAACTGCTCGTCTGATCTGCATTCCCGCAGCTCCGAGTAGAATCCGTGCTGCTCAATGTGAGCAAAGCTCGCCTGCGCAGCCAGAACCGCCGGGGCTGCCCGGTCCGTGGTATCGACAACGCTAAGCAGTTCGCGCAGCTCATCAACGCGGCAACCAGTACGGGCCTCTATAAGGATCGCGCCCAGAATCAGCCTGTGCAGGACCTCTACCTCAGTGGCCGGCAGCGAGTTTGCGACGTCAAGTGCGCGCAACAACTCCACTCCGTCGTTGATGTCGGCCTGACCGGACTGCCATTCCGCAACGAGCCGAGCCATCGTTGGCGCAAACAACTCTAAGAATTGGCTGCTGCCTAGCCTATCGGCCATTTCCAAAATGATGACCAAGCGCCGCTCGTAACTCGGGCTACGAAATGCCGCGGCACCGCCACCCAGATCGATGCGTCGGTGCTCAATCGCGAGCCGCGCGACCGTCGGAGTAACGCGCCAAGCATTCTGACCTAACGCGGCCAGCACACCACCATTTGAGTGCGCTTTTGCAAACGTCCAAACTTTTCCGATTTGGTCGAAGCCGGCTGCACCCGCAACGATATCGGCGGCATTGTCAGGCGCGGTGCGGATCACGGCATTTAGAAGGTCCAGCACCGACGGGTCAATGACTTCGAAGCCGCCTACCCCGGTTGGTTTGATGAAGCTATTCGCCAACTCACTTAGGCCCAAGCCAAAATCCTCGGGGCGTGTTGAGAAATGGTGGCGGGCCGCTCTAGCCGCGTGAAGCTCGGAGAACGCCGCGAGCAGCGCTGGCTCCCACGATTTTCCGCCCAGAGACCAAAGGGAAAGGAGCATAGATCGACCCGCTTCGGTTAACTCCTGTTCGTAGGCATGGCGCCAAATCTCGGAGGGGTCGCGGAGTAGGTTTTCGACGAACGCGCGATAGTGCTCGACGGATACAGTGCGCAGCCGCCGAAAGCTCGACAACCACTCGATCAGACGTGGGTTGAATTTCTCGTGCTTGACGATCTTCAGATAAAAATCGTCACGCAGCAATTCTTCCACATGTGCGGTTGGTAGATCGCTAAAATACAGATGGTTGTAAAGGATGCACGCTCGCTGACGCTCAGTGTAACTCGGCATGGCAAGAAGGACGCGGAGGTCGCCAAGAGCAGCTTGGCGCAGACGCTCGGATCGATCGAGCGCCTGCGCATAGACGTGCTCGCGTGTCGTCAGAATGAGCCGCGCGGTCGGCGTGGCGCGAACCATCGCGATGAAGTCAAGAAGCGCGCGATCATCGACGCCAGTGCCAGCACCGTAGCGATCACCGGAAAATGTCGCGCCCATGAAATCGTCAAAGTAGAAGATCTGGCGCACACCGGGCTGGAAAAGCCGTGCACCCTCCTTGATGTCACGCTGGACCAAAACCGCCTGATAGCCCCGCTCCAGATGCGAGTAGAGTAGGAGGTCGGCCAGTGTCGTCTTGCCGACGCCTGGCGGGCCAGCGATGATTACCACACGCTCCTCTTGAAGCATCTTCATCGCCTCGGGATATGCATTGCCCGCGACATAGCGTTTGGCCTTTTCATAGACCTGCTGGACCTTGAACTCGCTCAGCGTGACAGCCGCGTTGTGGATAACCCGGTCGAGGATCGCGCGGCTTGCGAGCCAGAGTTTGAAGTGCCCGCCTTCGATGCTGGGATGCTGACCGAGCAGGTTGTTAAGGTCCCCCGCGCCCAATACATCCATCGGCTTGAGTATGTCCGCCCCGATCGCGGCAATGATCTCGTCCTTGTTGGAAGGCGACAGCGAAACCGACGTGACGAGTACGTATCGGCGCGGTTGAAGACGACGGGCCTTAACCGCTTCGACCTTGAGGTCGCGTAGGAGGCCATTGAGCCCTGTACGAAGGTAGTGTTTCACTTGGACGATGGTTTTGTCCGGTCCAGGCGCGTAGCGAAGATCCACGCCACCATCGCGGCCGACCTTGAAGCTCTCGAGCGTCACGCCCCAGTGCGCCTGCAGCAGATCGCGTGCCAGTATCTCCAGGTCATAGGGAGAGAGCTGATGAAAGTCGTACTCGGGCATTTTAAGAAAATTCCACCGTTTATGTTCGCTTTTTTCGATTTTGTTTCAGGGATGAACTTTCAAAATGCCCGACAAACCTCATCCCACCAAGTGTCAATTCGCGGTCTGAAGTCGGGGCCGCACCAGGAAATCGTCAAGCCGGGGCCGCTCGCCGGTTACGGGTTTACGACCTACTCAGCAAATCGCCGCATCAACGCCTCACCCAACCTCGACACCTGCCGCCCCTGCGGCCGGGCGTAGCTGCCGCTCGTCGCCTTGCGCAACCCAAGCCGCACCAGCGCCTCGGCCAGCACCACCGCGCAGGCGACGCCTTCCATCACCGGGACCGGCACGCGGTCGGCGATCTGCGCCGGCATGCCGGCCATCACGGCGCTGGTCAGGATGACGGAATCAGTCTGGTCTTCCTCCACCAGGGCGCAGGCGGTGCGGATAACGGCATCCTTCACGGCATCGGGGTCGTTCAGCGTGTACTGCGCCTCGATGTTCGTCGCGCGGATGCCGGCTAGGCGTGAGGTCAGGCCGTAGGCGGCCACCATCTCCCGCAGGATCGTCCCGGTGCGGGCCGAGGACACGACCAGACCAAAACGCCCGCCGACCAGGCAGGCGGTATGCAGCGCCGCTTCGGTGATGCCGATGACCGGCACGTCCATCATCTGCCGGATCGCCGCCAGCCCGCTGTCGATCGCCGAGGCGACGATCACCGCATCGCAATCGCCGCCTTCGCTCGCGACCAGTTCCAGGTTGGCATAGTCGCCGATGGTCATTTCCATCCGGCTGGCGATGACGCTGGCGCCCAGGCGGCCGGTGGCGGGCTTGATCTCGGTGCCGGGTGCCGCGACGGCGCGGGCGGCGGCGGCCATGCGCTCGGTGATGGCGGGGGTGGTGTTCGGATTGGCGAGTAGCAGCTTCATGACGGGGTCCCCATCGTGGGCGTGAATAGCCCGTTCAAAAATCCCGCGACATCGCGCCGCACCTCGGCGCCAGCAACAGCATGGCCACCGACATGCGCCGATGTCGCGACGCAGGCATCGGCGTAGGTGAATGGCAGGCCGGTCGCGGCATTGACCAGCAGGCCGGGCGCGCGTTCCTCGATCCGGCAATCGCGCACGGATTGCGCGCCGGCGATAAGGGTCGCGCTGCCCAGCGGATTGTCGAAACCGTGGTGGGCGTCTGCGTATTCGGTCAGCGCCACGTCGTGCCCGGCTTCGCGCAAACGCGCGACATGTGCGCGCACTGGCGCGATGGGGTTGAAGTCATCGGGCACGCCGTGGAAAATCCGCAAGGACGTGGGCAACAGATCCGTGTCGTCGATGTAGCGCGTGCCGCAGTCGGGATAGAGCGCGATCGTCGCCGCCGGGCGCGGGCCATCCGCGTTCCACATCGCGCGAAACCGCGTCATCCCGGCATAGACCGCGCCCTGCCCGCCCCGCGAAAACCCCATCACCACGATGCGCGCGGGATCGATCGCTGGATGCCGCGCGAGCAAGGCCAGCGCGCGATAGATGTCGAGCACGAAGGCCAGCCGCCCAAGCCGGGCCTGGTCGGTGGAGACGGAGACCAGCCCGCGCCCGGTAAACCCGTCGAGCACAAAGGCCGCCACCCCCATCGCATTCAGTTGCCGCACCCAGAGCGCCACGCCCGGGCCGATCCCGCCCGAGCCATGCATCAGCACCACGGCGGGTTGCGGCGTGGCGCCCTGCGCCAGGCTCAGCATCCCGGTGATGGTGGTGGGCACGCCCCCCGAATCGCCCACCAAAAATTGCTGGTCGGTCAGGGTCAGGGTCGGGATGGCATGCAGTTCGGTTCGTGCCGGCAGGGTTTTGTCCACGCGGCTATTCCATGGTGATGCGGCGGGCACGGATAATCTCGCCCCAGCGCGCGGTTTCGGCGGCGAGGTAGGCGGGAAATGCCTCCGGCGTGCCGACCTGGGGGATGAAGGCGGCGGCGCGCAGGCGCTCCAGCAGGGCGGGATCGCGCATGGCCGCATCCATCGCCGTCCAGAGCCGGCGGATGATCGGCGCGGGGGTCGCCGCGGGGGCGAGCAGCGCGAATTGGGAGGAGATTTCGTAGCCGGGCAGCGTCTCGGCGATGGTCGGCACCGCCGGCGTCAGGGCGAAGCGCGCGGCACTGCCGATGGCGATGCCCTGCACCGTGCCGGCCTGCATCAGCGGCAGGGCGGTGACGGCATCGACGAAGGCCATCTGGACCTCACCCGTGATCAGCGCCTGCACGGCGGGGGCGCCGCCGCGATAGGTGACGTTCTGGACCTCGATCCCCGCCATCGCGAGGAAAAGTTCCGTCGCGATATGCGCCGAGCTGCCGGCGCCGGAGGAGGCGTAGTTGAGCTGCCCCGGCCGCGCCTTGGCCACAGCGATCAGCGCCGGCACGTCGCGCGGCAAAAATTGGTTGTTGACGCAGAGGTAGATCGGCGTTTCGCACAGCAACCCTATGGCGGCGAAGTCGCGCGCATCGTCATAGCCCCGGTTGCCCATCAGGTGCCCCGCCATCGCGAAAGTGCCGCGGCCGGACATCAGGATGGTGTAGCCATCCGGCCGGGCGCGCGCGACCGAGGCCTGGCCGATGGTGCCGGAGGCCCCGGGGCGGTTTTCCACCACCACCGGCTGGCCGAGGGTCTTGGACATCTGTTCGGCCACCATGCGGCCGACCAGGTCGCTGGACCCGCCAGGCGCCCAGGCCACGACCAGGGTGATCGGCCGCGACGGGAAGGCGTCCTGCGCCTGGGCGGCGCCGCTGGCGAGGCTGACACCGGCGATGGATTGGATCAGGCTGCGGCGCGGCGTCATGCGGCGGTCTCCCGGACGGGTTCTTGGTCTGCCGTCCGTTTACCGCATGTCGTGCCTTCGTCGAGATGGGTCAGACGCGGGTGGCGGGCTTGCGCGCCGCATCGACCAGGGCGCGGATCGCCCAGTGCTTCACCGCCCGGGCGCTGGCGTCGTCGATCTGCAGGACGTCCTTGAAGACGATGAAGGCCTCCGTGCCGATGACGAGGGCGAGCGCCCGGGCCAGCCGTTGCAGGGCCGCCGGGTCGAACTGGTCGCGCGCGGGGGCGAGCGCTGCCTCGATCAACGGCGAGCGTCGGTTCTGGCGACGCGGCAGGTCGCCATCCGCATCGCCCCGGGCGATGCGTTCGACGGATTGCGCCAGCATCATGCGAAGCTGCGTTTCGTTGGCGCGCATCATCTCGTGAAACGCCGCTTCGACGTGTTGCACGCGCGCGACGGGATCTTGCGCGTCGGCGCCGCGAAAAAGCGTCTCGGCATCGGGGATGGCGACGTCGAGGGAGGCTTCCAGCAGCAGCGTCTCGACACGCGGAAAATAGCGATAGGCGGTGGTGCGGGAGACGAGGGCTTCCTCGGCCACCTCCTCCAGGCTCGGGCGGCGACCCTGTTTCAGCAGGCGCGACGCGGCCTGGAGCAGGTCCTTCCGCGTGCGCTTCTTCTGATTGGCCTGGCCGTTCCTGTCACCGCTGGGCATGTCAGACCTGGGGCAGTTGCCGGATGATGGCGGCAAGGTCGACCCAGACGTTTTCGCGTTTGATGTCGCTGTTGTCGGCGAATTCGATCACATGCAGCAGGCGGAATTCGAGCGGGCGGTCGCGGCCTTCGAGGCCGAAGGGACGGCCAGGCGCGCGGCCGCGCCAGATCGATTCATCGACCAGGAAATCATCGCCGTAGAGGCGCTTCAGGCATTCGACCTTGCCGTCGGACAGGTCGGCGAACAGGGCCTCGTAGAAGGGGCGCGCGCCGTCGCGGCCATGGGTCGGGCCGGTGGGCCAGCCGACGATGTCATGTTCGACCTGCGGCGCCAGGGTCGCCAGGACGCCCTGGACGTTGTCACTGGCCTCGAAGCTGAAGTGTTCGTCGATCTTCCGATCCATCTCGGTGCGGGTCAGCGACATGGCCGGTTCCTCCTCTCGTGGGATGTTGTGGACGAGAAAGAGCATAGCGGGACAAAAGTTCCATTTCAACACAAAAATTCCATTCGCCCGCGAATCGGCACGGCGCGCCGCCGCCGGCGCGCCGTGCCAGGTCCAGAATGATCCTCGAAGGCTCGCGATGGGCGCTGCGGGAGGGGCGAAGAGCCCCTTTTCACAGCGCCGCCCGGGCTATTCCGGCCGGATGTTCGCCGCCGCGATCACGCCGCGCCAGCGGGCGATCTCGGCCTGCTGGAAGGTGCTGTATTCCTCCGGCGTATTGGCGACGACGGTCAGGCCGATACTGCCCAGGCGTTCGGTGACCTGCGGTGTTTTCAACGCCGCGATGACGGCGCCCGCGACCTTGTCGCGCAGGGCGGGCGCCATGGCACCCGGCGCCATCACCGCCTGCCAGGAGGTGACGACGAAATCGGGCAAGCCGGCCTCGGCCGCCGTCGGCACGTCGGGGATGACCGCGCTGCGGGTCGGGCCGGTCTGCAGGATGGCGCGCAGGCGGCCGCCGGAGATATGCCCCGCGACGGTGCCGAGGTTCTGGAACGACAGCTGCACATTGCCCGCGATCAGGTCGGTCGCGGCCGCGGCCCCGCCGCCATAGGGGATATGGGCGATGTCCGCCCCGATGCGCTGCTTGAACAGTTCCGAGGTCAGGTGATCCGACGACCCCACGCCGCTGGTGGAATAGGAGGCGCGGCCCGGATTGGCGCGCAGCCAGGCGATCAGTTCGGGCAGGGTGCGCACCGGCACCTTCTCGGGGTTCACCACCAGCACGTTGGGGGTGGTGACGGCCAGGGTGATCGGGGTGAAGTCCTTCACCGGATCGTAGCCGAGGTTGGGGCGCAGGGCCGCGTTGATGGCGAAGACGCCGATCGATCCGGTCATCATCGTGTAGCCATCGGGGGCGGCGCGGGCCATGGCGCGGCCGGCGACCTCGCCATTCGCGCCGGGGCGGTTTTCGACGACGACGGGCTGGCCGATGGTGGTGGACATCGCCTGGGCGATCGAACGCCCGGTGATGTCGGAGGGTCCGCCGGCGACGAAGGGGATCAGCATCGTGGCCGGGCGGGTCGGCCAGTCGGGGGCGGGCTGGGCGCGCGCGATCCAGGGGGCGGCGAAAGGCGCGGCGGTCAGCGCCAGCACGGCGCGGCGGGGCCAGGTCTTGGTCATGGGCTGTTTTCCCGGGGTTGTTTCCTCGGTGTCATCCTGCCGTTAGGTTCCGCGGAAGGCCAGTGGTCCTATTGCGTGGTCCTATTGCGCGGCGGCCGCCATCGCCTGGAGCCGCTGGCGGGCGGCGGCCACGATCGCCGCCTGTTCGGCCTCGGTCGCCGTCGGCCAGGCGCCGATCTCGGCCAGGGTGCGCCCGCAGCCGAGGCAGAGCGCGCCATCTGCCCGCAGCACACAGGATTTGCGGCAGGGGCTGTCCATCGGCGCTGTGTGCCGCATCGCCGCGCGCGCCGCCAGCGTCGGCTTGCTTTGGCCCGGCTTGCCGCGCCCCGGAAGGCCACGTAATCCGGCCGGTAGGGGGGACCACCATCGCATGAGTACCGACCTCGAAATCGCCCGCGCCACGCCGCTGCAACCGATCGCGCGGATCGCCGCGCGGGCCGGGATCCCGGAGGAGGCGGTGCTTCCCTATGGCCGGTCCAAGGCCAAGGTCGATCCGGCGCTGATCCCCGACACGGGGCGGCGCGGCGCGCTGGTGCTGGTCACCGGCATCACCCCGACCCCCGCCGGGGAGGGCAAGACCACCACCACCATCGGGCTGACCGATGCGCTGGCCGCGGCCGGGGTGAATGCCATCGCCGCCCTGCGGGAGCCGAGCCTGGGGCCGTGCTTCGGCGTCAAGGGCGGGGCGACGGGCGGCGGGCGCGCGCAGGTCGGGCCGATGGAGGACATCAACCTGCATTTCACCGGCGATTTCCACGCCATCACCAGCGCCAACAATTTGTTGGCCGCGATGATCGACAACCACATCTACTGGGGCAACGCGCTCGGCATCGACACGCGCCGCGTGGGATGGCGGCGGGCGGTGGATATGAACGACCGGGCGCTGCGGCACATCACCGGGTCGCTCGGCGGGGTCGCGAACGGGTTTCCGCGTGACGACGGCTTCGACATCACCGTGGCGTCGGAGGTGATGGCGGTCTTCTGCCTGGCGACCGATCTGGAAGACCTGCAGGACCGGCTGGGGCGGATGGTGGTGGCGCAGACGCGCGACGGGCATCTGATCACCGCGCGCGACCTGCAGGCCGATGGGGCCATGGCGGTGCTGCTGCGCGACGCGCTGATGCCGAACCTGGTGCAGACGCTGGAGGGCACGCCGGCGCTGATCCATGGCGGGCCGTTCGCCAATATCGCGCATGGCTGCAACAGCGTGATCGCGACGCAACTGGCGCTGCGGCTGGCCGATATCGTGGTGACCGAGGCCGGCTTTGGCGCCGACCTGGGGGCGGAAAAATTCCTGGACATCAAGTGCCGCCAGGCGGGGCTGTCGCCCGCGGCCTGCGTCGTGGTCGCCACGGTCCGGGCGCTGAAGATGCACGGCGGGGTGCCGAAATCGGCCCTGGGGGCGGAGGATGTCGCGGCGGTCCGGCGCGGGGTGGTGAACCTGGCGCGGCATGTCGAGAATTGCCGCGGTTTTGGTTTGCCGGTGGTGGTCGCGCTGAACCGCTTTTCCGGCGACACGGCGGCCGAGATCGAGGCGGTTCGCGCCGCGATGGCGGCCCTGGACACCGAGGCGGTGCTTTGCACCCATTGGGGCGATGGCGCCGCCGGGGCGGCGGAACTGGCGCAGGCGGTGCGCCGCCTGGTCGATGGCGGAACCGCCCGATTCGCGCCGCTGTATGACCTGGACCTGCCGCTGGCGGAAAAAATCCGCGCCATCGCGACGGGGATCTACCGCGCCGCCGACATCGCCCTGCCCGCCGCCGTCGCCAAGAAGTTGCTGGCCTTCGAGGCGCAGGGGTTTGGCCACCTGCCCGTCTGCATCGCCAAGACGCAATATTCCTTCAGTTCCGACCCGACCGAGATGGGCGCCCCCAGCGGGCACCTGCTGCCGGTGCGGGATGTGCGGCTGTCGGCCGGCGCGGGCTTTGTCGTGGCCGTGTGCGGCGACGTGATGACCATGCCAGGCCTGCCGCGCAGCCCGGCGGCGGAACGCATCGGGCTGGACGCGGAGGGGCGCATCGACGGGCTGTTCTGACGCCCGATGCGAGAAACCTCCGGCGCGGGGGTTGCGGGGTCGCGGCGGCGGCGGTAAGAGCGCGCCTCCGCAGGATTTTCTGGTCCGGCGGATGTGTGGGGCCATAGCTCAGTTGGTAGAGCGCTTGAATGGCATTCAAGAGGTCGGCGGTTCGATTCCGCCTGGCTCCACCATTAAATTGCGCCAAACCCGTTGATTTTTCTATGATTTTTGGTTGGCGTCAGACCGTTGCCCCAACATACGCCCCAACGGGCTCTCGGTTTTCGCGGCCCGACGGCCCTGAATTGCCAGCCGTCTTCGCCCGCGAACTGTCATCGCCCGAGGCGCCAGCGCCGCATCATGTCCGGCGGAATGTCCTCCAAGTAGCAGATCGGCGATCGCCCCGCAGGGCGGGAATAAGCGCTGCGCCCGCCGCAGGCCGCACCATTCCGCATGACCGAATAAGGGCAGGCGCAGACGGATGGATACTGCGCGATGCTCTCTGCAATGATCGCCCGTCGCACCGCGTCGTCGGACAGTGCCTCGCCGCGACCAACAGCCGGCGCGTTCCAAAGCAGAACCAGCAGCGCAGTACAGGGGGCGTATCGCGCAATCGGTCCACGCGCGCGGGCTGAAAGTTCCATTTCGGGTCAGCCTACGGGCGTTGCAACCGGATCCGGCGACGCGCCGGGTGTGACGAGAAGGCTGAACACGCGATCCCCGCCGCGTCCATTCCTCCCGCTTTGAAGGCGCGGAATCAGGCGGTGTGGATCGGCAGCGCGACAAAGGCGATCGAATAGCCGTCGCCGATCGAGCCGCATTCTGTCCGGTCCGAATGGTCCGCTTCACAGTCGCCAAGCTGCCCCCTTCTCCCCCTATCCGGTGGGCCGGAGGACAACTGCGCTCAGACCACCCCATGGCCTCGTGGGGGCAGGCGCTGCGCGCTGGCGGGCTTCGCGCTCCATGAGGTCAGGGCGGATACCAGACAACACGGCAGGGGACTGATTGTCAGCCTTAGCGCCACGGCATGGGACGCTGGAGGCCGGATAGATACCAACCGGGCTAGTGTTCGCCGATGAAGTCAGGGCCGGGTGGTGCGCCAGGCGGCCGGCATCGTTCGCAGGTCCGCGCGCGTGGATCGATGCTGGAACCGCTGCCGTGGTCGCTGGCCGGGCGCCCCCCCCATTATCCGCTTCGGGGGGGGGGGTCTAGATATGGCCCTACCCGCGAATTTTCTCTTGAGTGCATTGGAGTTTCAAGGGGGCGCTGCCGGCCACACCGAATTTCCGACACGAAACCGATGCACAAACGAACTGAGGTGTGTCATTCTCCGATGATAGCGGGGGAAACTACGTGGCGCACAATCTATTCCGTGATTCGATGGTCTATGTCGGTGAAACGCCGTGGCACGGACTCGGTAAAAAGGTAGAGTCGTCAGCGAGCGCCGCCGAATTTCTGCGGGCCGGCAACCTCGACTGGCAAGTCCGTTTGGCGCCGGCGGCAGGGGCCAAGCAGGACGGCCGCGGTCGATGGAACCGCATGACGATCATGCGCGATCCTGTCGAGCCTGAGCCTGACCCCGTCGCGCTCGGAATGGTGACATCCCGCTACAAACCGCTTCAGAACACCGAAGCCTTCGCGTTCTTTGACCCGCTCATCGCGACCGATTGGGCACGTTACGAGGCCGCAGGCGCGCTCGGCGATGGAGAGACTGTCTGGGTGCAGGTACGGCTCCGGGACGACATGAAGGTCCAGGAAGATGAGACAATTGAACGCTACCTGCTCTTGCGGAATCGGCACAACGGAGAGGGTGCCGTCAGCATCCGGTTCACGCCAATCCGCGTCGTCTGCCAGAACACGTTGTCCGCTGCCGAGTGTGGATCAACGACTTTCGCGAAAGTGCGCCACACAGGCGCCATGCATGACCGCTTAGCCGGGGCGGCAGCAGATGCGATGATGAACGAGATCGAAGCCTTTGCGGAGCGGTCAAGGCGCACGTTCGCGGCGATGGTCGCGCGGGCCTTGAAGGCGCAGGAACGCTTGGACCTTCTCACTCAACTTTGCGGCCCCCCGCCGAAAGGGCCGGCGCCGGACAACCTGCCGTCGCGGCGGGAAATGGCCGAGACGCGACTGGCGGCACAGTCGGCTGTTGATCCGCAGGCCGGCAGCGAGACGGCCTGGGCGCTCTACAACGCCATCACCTGGGCTGAGGATGAGCGGGCGCGACTGCGCGCAAGAAAGGACCCGGAGGCGGGGCTGAACGCCATGTGGTTCGGCGGCGGCGCGGACAACAAGATCAAGGCATTGAAGGTGCTGGCCGCGGTTTCGGGAATGGCCTGATGGGTTTGGTGGTTTTTTCCCTCTTCGCGATCCCAGCAGCCTGCCTGGTCATTTTCGCCGGCTATCGCGCGATCATGGACTTCCGATTCGAGGCGCAGCAACAAGCCGATGTGGTAAGCCAAACGGTAGCAGCGGTCCGTGATAGAAAACCCACCCCGTCCCATTCGTCGGGCCGTTCAGCGCATGGCCCGGAGGCGGCGCCGGCACGCTTCACGCACGGTGAACTGGTCTTTATGACTGTCGAAGGAAACGGATCAAAAATCTGGCGTGTGATCGGTGAGACGACGGAATCGAGGCGAGGGCGGCGGATTGTCGTCGAAAGCGTCGACGGTTCAGACATTCCCTGGCGGATGACACACTTCGACGGGGCGCAACTGTCCCGTTTGCGTCCCGCCGCCGCGTTTGGCGACCGCGTTCAATTGGAGCGGGTTGCAGCGCCCCAGACCGCACAGTCTCATGGGGTTGACATCGTGGGGAGTCGTCGAAAACGCATGGTGATCGGATCCACTGCAGCTGTATTTTTCATCGCCGGATGCATCGTCGGTGGCTCTGCCGATTGGTCTTTCGGACGACCGTCGTCGCCTGAAGACGCTAGGGCGGGATGTGTGCTGCGACACTCTAACCGTCTGCCGCGCGCGAGCGGGTCAAATGACCTCGGCATGCGATGGCTCATCGGTGAGTGTTTCAGAAATCCGGACCTTCGCGCACCATGACAGATGAACCACGGATTGAACTTTCTAACAGCAGGGCAGACCACATCGCGGCCGTCCAGGCGCTGCTACCCTATGGTTGGCAGATCGTGGATGAGCACGGCGCCGTGTCGATCCTGGACCAGCACGGCGACTACGTAAGCCAGAGCGACGATCCCCCGAAGACGCCAGACGAGGTAGCGGGTCTGCTGGCGCAGGTAGATCGGTTGCTGCGCCATGACCAGGAGAACGGTTTCAACGCCACGATTGCTTTAAACGTCGAGGAAGCCATTGCGACACCCTCTGCCGTGACGACGCGCGCCACCATGCCAACCACTCCCGACCTGGCGAATGCCCGCGCGCTGACCGTTGTGGAATCACCATCTTCTGTCCTTGCTGCGCCGGAACCGAAGTCTCAGCCGGAGCCATTCCCGATGAAGCAGAAGCGATCTGAGAGGACGGCTGATAACGGTCAGCAAATCGGGCGACGCCTTTTCCAAACCGTTATTGCCTTATTTTTTGCAGCAGCCGGATGGTTTTGCGGCACAATGTTTCTCGGCTGCTGCTACAATTCCCAATGGTCGGTCTTTGGCGAACTAGTCCCGGCCGGATATCTGGCGCAAGTCGATCCGGCAGAAATCGCGAGGGCGATGGTCGCTGGAAATATCCAAATCGTAGAATTTTTGCGGCTTCCCTACGCCAGTACGTGGTTCCGGTTGCCGCTCAATATCAACGGCGTGATCGTTGCTATTTTGCTGACAACGGGGTTTGGCCTCATCGTTGGCCTTGTTGTCGCAAAGCGTATCCGAACGCCGAAATGATGGATGGCGGGGCGGCATAGACACCCCCACTTCGCCCCAGGTGGTCGGACAGGTGGAACTGGTCGGTCTGCGGGCGTGGATCAGGCTGGCCGTTCCACATCTTAGATAAATCGATGGATGCCCGTGCAATAGGCGGCATAGTCAGAGTTGAACCAATGGTCCCTTTTCTTTTGGTTGCAGCTTGCGTGCCAACGCATTCCCGCTGACCGTTCCACATCCGTGCGGTCTCGTTCAGTCTGCGCCGCCCCGCCAACACGACTGCCCCAGGAACCGAACGCCCGCCCATGAGCCAGTCCCTGTCCCTTTCCGCCCTCATCTGGTCCGTCGCCGACCTGCTGCGTGGTGACTACAAGCCCTCCGAATACGGCAAGGTCATCCTGCCCTTCACCGTGCTGCGCCGCCTGGACTGCGTGCTGGCCCCCACCAAGGCCGCCGTGCTGGCCGAGAAGGCGACCAGGGAGACGATGGGCCTCAACCCCGATCCCTTCATCCAACGCCTGACCGGCCTGGCCTTCGCCAACACCTCCCCGCTCGACCTCAAGACGCTGATGGGGGACCAGGACCACTTGGCGACCAACCTGGCCGCCTACATCCAGGGCTTCTCCCCGGCCGTGCGGGACGTGTTCGAAAGGTTCCGCTTCACCGAACAGGCCGACCGGCTGCAAAAGGTCGGGCTGCTCTATCAGGTGACGGAGAAGTTCGTCGGCTTCCCGCTGCACCCCGACACGGTGAACAACCATGACATGGGGCTGGCCTTCGAGGAGCTGATCCGCAAGTTCGCGGAAATCTCCAACGAGACCGCCGGCGAGCATTTCACCCCGCGCGACGTCATCAAGCTGATGGTCAACCTGCTGTTCATCGAGGACAGCGACATCCTGACGCCCGGCACATCGGCCGTTCGCACCATCTACGACCCCACGGCCGGCACGGGCGGCATGCTCTCGGTCGCCGGGGAGCATCTGTTGGCGCACAACCCGAACGCCCGCCTGACCATGTTCGGGCAGGAGTTGAACGACGAAAGCTACGCCATCTGCAAGGCGGACATGCTGATCAAGGGGCAGGACGTCCGCAACATCGTGCCGGGCAACACCCTTTCGGACGACGGGCATGGCGCCCAAAAATTCGACTACATGCTGTCAAACCCGCCTTTTGGTGTGGAATGGAAGAAGGTCGAAAAGGAGGTCCGCAAGGAGGCCGATCAGATGGGCTTTGCCGGGCGCTTCGGGCCGGGCCTGCCGCGGATCTCCGACGGGTCGCTGCTGTTCCTGTTGCACCTGCTGTCCAAGATGCGGCCGGCCCAGGACGGCGGTAGCCGGGTCGGCATCGTGCTGAACGGATCGCCGCTGTTCACCGGCGGCGCCGGGTCGGGCGAGAGCGAGATCCGCCGCTATGTCCTTGAGAACGATCTGGTCGAGGCGATCATCGCCATGCCGACTGACATGTTCTTCAACACCGGCATCGCGACCTATGTCTGGGTGCTGTCCAACCGCAAGCCGGCGGCGCGGAAGGGCCGGGTGCAGCTGATCGACGCCTCCGCCCTTTGGCAGAAGATGCGCAAAAGCCTGGGCAGCAAGCGTCGGGAGATGAGCGAGGAGGACATCGCTACCGTGACCCGGCTGTTCGGCGACAACGTCGAGGCGTGGCTGGCGACCATCACCACGGCCGATGGCAAGACCAGCACGGTGGCGGTGCCGGAGGGCAAGACGCCGCCGCCCGCGCCGCAGGGCGGCCAGTTGAAGCTGGCGCCGCTGTCCCGCATCTTCCGCACCGAGGATTTTGGGTATCGCACCATCACGGTGGAACGCCCCCTGCGGGACGATAAGGGCCGGGTCGTCCTGGGCCAGAAGGGCAAGGCCAAGGGCAAGCCACAACCTGACAGCGCGCTGCGGGACACGGAGAACGTGCCGCTGAGCGAAGAGGTCGAAGTCTACTTCAAGCGCGAAGTGCTGCCGCATGCACCGGATGCCTGGATCGACGACGAGAAGACAAAGACAGGCTACGAGATTCCCTTCAACCGGCACTTCTACGTGTTCGAACCACCCCGGCCGCTGGCGGTCATCGATGCCGAGTTGAAGCAGGTGACCGACCGCATCCTGACGATGATCGGGGGGCTGGCCGCGTGAGCGATGGCCTGCCGCCCTCAAGCCTTCTTCTCTACCAGACCGAGGATGGAAGCACCCGGCTGGAATGCCGCTTCGCCGACGAAACCCTATGGCTGACGCAGGTGCAGATGGCGGAGCTGTTTCAGACCAGTGTGCCCAACATCAACATCCATCTGCGCGCCATATACGCCGATCGCGAACTGACCCCGGAGGCAACTATTAAGTCCCACTTAATAGTTCGCGCCGAGGGCCAGCGGCAAGTCTCCCGCCCCATCCAGCACTACAGCCTGCCCGCCATCCTCGCCGTCGGCTTCAGGGTGCGCAGCGCGCGCGGTACCGAATTCCGGCAATGGGCGACCGCGCGGCTGGAGGAATACCTCCGCAAGGGCTTCGTCCTGGATGATGAGCGCCTGCGCAACCCGCCCGGGGTGGGGGTGCCGGATTACTTCGATGAATTGCTTGAACGCATCCGCGACATCCGTGCCAGTGAGCGGCGGGTGTATCTGCGGGTGCGGGAGATCTTCGCCCTGGCCGCCGATTACGTGCCGGGAGCGGCGGAAACCCAGGCGATGTTTCAGGTGGTGCAGAACAAGCTGCATTTTGCGGCCACGGGCATGACGGCGCCTGAACTGATCGCCAGCCGTGCCGATGCCAGTAAGCCGAATATGGGCCTGACGACGCAGCCGGGGGAGCGGGTGCGGAAGGCGGATATCACGGTGGCCAAGAACTACCTGAACGCAGCGGAGATCGGCGAACTGAACCGAATCGTGGTGATGTTCCTGGACTTTGCCGAAGACCAGGCGCGGCGCCGCAAGCAGATCTTCTTGAACGACTGGAAGGCCCGGCTGGATGATTTTCTGCGCTTCAACGACCGCGACGTGCTGCCCAATGCCGGCCGGGTGACTCGGGAGGCAGCCGACCGCAAGGCCGCGGCGGAATACGAGGTGTTTGCCGCCCACCGCCGCGCCGCGCTGGAGGCGGAAGGCGAGGCGGATGCGCTGCGGCGGTTGGAGGATGCGGCGAAGAAGCTGCCGAAGCGCCGCAAGCCGGCGGCGCGCGGAGGAAGCGAGGAATGACGTTCCCGGTTTATCCGGCGTACCGGGAAAGTGGGGTGGAATGGTTCGGCGCGATCCCACTCGGTTGGAAGGTAATCGCGCTCAAGCGGGACCTCCACTTCCTCACAAGCGGCTCACGCGGATGGGCGGATCACTACGCGGACGAAGGCGCGCTGTTCCTCCGTATCGGAAACCTCCCACGCGACGGCCTCGAACTTGATCTTGCGGACATACAGCGTGTCGAGGTGCCCGCTGGCGCGGAAGGCGAGCGGACGCGCGTCCAGCCCGGGGATGTTCTATTCTCGATCACAGCCTTCATGGGCTCCGTGGCAGTCGTGCCCAACAACCTCGAATGCGCCTATGTCAGCCAGCATGTCGCGCTCGCCCGGCTGCGCGGCGACCTCCTGCTGCCGCGGTGGGTTGGCTACGCTACACTATCCGCAGCGGGAAAGGCCTACCTGGACGCCCAATGCTACGGGGGAACGAAAATCCAACTCAGCCTCGACGATGTCGCCAACCTGCCCGTGACAGTTCCGCCTGCCGAGGAGCAACGCGCGCTGATAGCCTTCCTCGATCGTGAAACCGGCAAGATCGACGCGCTGGTGGCCGAGCAGGAGCGGTTGATCGCGCTGCTCAGGGAGAAGCGGCAGGCCGTCATCTCCCAGGCGGTTACCAAGGGCTTGGACCCCAACACCCCGATGAAGGATTCCGGGGTGGCATGGCTAGGGCAGGTGCCAGCGCATTGGAAGGTGCAGCGCCTTGGCGCGCTGTTTCGAGAAGTCATTGAGGAAGGAGAGCACGATCTTCCTGTCCTCAGCGTCTCCATCCATAATGGTGTTTCAGACCGCGAGCTTGCCGATGTTGAGATGGATCGGAAGGTCACGCGCAGCGAAGATCGAACGAAGTACAAGAAGGTCGCGGTAGGTGACCTCGTCTACAACATGATGCGTGCTTGGCAGGGCGGCTTCGGGACGGTCGCCGTTGTCGGCATGGTCAGCCCGGCCTATGTCGTGGCGCGGCCGAGAGGTGACCTGCGAACGGCATTCGTTGAATTCGTTCTGCGAACCCCACAAGCAATCGAGGAAATGCGCCGCTATTCGAAGGGCGTTACCGATTTCCGCCTTCGTCTCTATTGGGACGAGTTCAAGCAAATCGTCATCGCTGTGCCGCCGCTGACCGAACAGGTCAGAGTTCTTGCGGCTATCGACGCCCAAGCGGCGCGCTTCGACGCCCTTACAACCGAAGCCCATCGCGCCATTGCCTTCCTTCGCGAACGTCGCGCCGCCCTGATCTCCGCCGCCGTGACTGGCAAGATCGACGTGCGCGGCCTCAGCCCGAAAGCACTGGAGGCCGCATGAATATCGAACCCACGCTCCGACACCTTCCCGACATGTCCCCCGAGGAGCGCGCCCGCCTTCGAACTAACGCGGAACGTTTGCGTGACATGGGGACGACGGCGCAGAAGGCGTCAGCCAACCAAGTCTTGGACGCTATGGCGCGTTTGACCGAAGTCGAACACCAAACGTTAGTTGTGCGGCTTGGTGGCCTGACCGTCGCCCAGCGGGTCGACGAGGCGTTCAAGGCTGTTCGGATGACGGAAACCGAAGCCAGGCTCATTCAGGTCCTGCTTGACCACCCTGGCTCGACCTCGGCCAAACTGTCGGCGGCGCTGGGTTGGGATGGACAGGCCTGGCACATGCATTTTGGCACAATGTGCGCGAAGCGAGGCGTCTACCTGTGGCCTGCACCCTGGGCCGAGAAGCGCAATGCCGACTTCTTCTCGGGCATCCTGGCCGACTTCGTCGATGACGGAAGCCTGTTCACAATGAAGCCCGAGGTGACAGCGGCGTTCGCGACGATGGGTATCCGGACGCGTTCTGCGTGAGCGTCCACAAGGAGATCGCCTTCGAGGACGGCCTCTGTGCCCACCTCGCCACGCATGGCTGGCTTTACGACCCCACCGGCGCCGCCCGCCACGACCGCGCCCGCGCGCTCTTCCCCGAGGACCTGATCGCCTGGGTGCAGGCCACCCAACCCGATGCCTGGGCCAGCCTGACGAAAACCCACGGCCCCACCGCCGGCACGGTTCTGGCCGACCGCCTGCGCGTCGCCTTGGACAAGCAGGGGCTGCTGGAGGTGCTACGCGGCGGCCTGGACGTAGTCGGGCTGTCGAAGCGCATAGTCCTTTGCCAGTTCCGACCCGCGTTGGGCATGAACGGCGACCTGCAAGCCCGATACGACGCCAATCGGCTGCGGGTGGTCCGGCAGCTACGATACTCGGTCCACAGCGAGAACAGCCTCGACATCGTGCTGTTCCTCAACGGCATCCCCGTGGCTACGGCCGAGTTGAAGTCGGACTACACGCAGGGGCTTCAGAACGCGATCGACCAGTACAAGTACGACCGCTTGCCCAGGACTCCTGCCGGCAACCAGCCGGAACCGCTGCTGGCCTTTCCGGGCGGCGCGATGGTCCACTTCGCCGTCAGCAACAGCGAGGTCGCCATGACCACGTTGCTGGCCGGGGTGGACACCACCTTCCTGCCCTTCAACCGCGGTGTCGACTTCGGGGCCGGCAACCCGCCCAACCCGAACGGCGCACAGACCGCCTATCTGTGGGAGGCGATCTGGCAGCGCGACAGCTGGTTGGAAATCCTCGGCCGCTACGTGGTCCCGGTGAAGGACGACAAGAAAAAGCTCCGGCGCTGGATCTTCCCCCGATTCCATCAACTGGACGCCACCCGCGCACTGGTCGCGCAGGTGCTGATCGATGGGCCGGGCGGCAAGTATCTGATCGAGCACTCCGCCGGTTCGGGCAAGACCAATTCCATCGCCTGGACGGCCCACTTCCTGGCCGATCTGCACGACGCCGCGCACAAGAAGCTGTTCGACACGGTCGTCGTGGTGTCCGACCGCACGGTGCTGGACAAGCAGTTGCGCGAGGCCATCGAGAGCTTCGAACGGACGCCAGGCGTGGTGGAGGTCGTGACAGGCGAGGGGGCGGCCAAAAGCGCCCAGCTGGCGGCGGCGCTGTCGGCAGGCAAGAAGATCGTCGTCTGCACGATCCAGACCTTCCCCTTCGCCATGAAGGAGGTGCAGCGCCTGTCGGCCAGCAAGGGCAAGCGATTTGCCGTGGTCGCCGACGAAGCCCATTCCTCCCAAACCGGAAAGGCCGCCGCCGAACTCAAGCTGGTGCTGACGGCCGAGGAACAGGCGGCGCTGGAGGATGGTGGTGAGGTCGGGCTGGACGACCTGCTGGCGGCGCAGATGGCGGCGCGGGCGGATCAGGATACCGGCATCACCTACGTGGCCTTCACCGCGACCCCCAAGGCTAAGACGCTGGAAATCTTCGGCCGTCGCCCCAACCCCGACATGCCGGCCAGCAAGGACAACCTGCCGGCCGCCTTTCATACGTATTCCATGCGCCAGGCCATCGAGGAGAAGTTCATCCTCGACGTGCTGAAGAACTACACGGCGTACAAGATGGCGTTTCGCCTGACCCACGGCGGCAAGGATTTCACCGAGAAGGAGGTCGATGCCAGCGAGGCCAAGAGAGGCATCATGGGATGGGTGCGGCTGCACCCACACAACATCGCCGCCCGCGTCGAGATCGTGGTCGAACACTTCCGCCAGAACGTGGCCCACCTGCTGGGCGGCAAGGCCAAGGCTATGGTGGTCACCGCCAGCCGCAAGGAGGCGGTGCGCTGGATGAAGGCGATGCAGGGCTACATCGCCCGCCGCGGCTATGGGATCGGGCTGCTGGTGGCCTTTTCGGGCGAGGTGACGGACCCGGAGACGGGGCCGGACGAGTTCACCGAAACCAACATGAACCCCGGCCTGAAGGGCCGCGACATTCGCGAGGCGTTCAACACCCCGGAGTTTGTCATCCTGCTGGTGGCCAACAAGTTCCAGACGGGCTTCGACCAGCCGTTGCTCTGCGCCATGTACGTCGACCGAAAGCTTGGTGGCGTCCAGGCGGTGCAGACGCTGTCGCGGCTGAACCGGGCTGCGCCGGGCAAGGACACGACCTACGTCGTGGACTTCGTGAACGAGCCGGACAAGATGCTGGAGGCGTTCCAGGCGTATCACAAGACGGCGGCGCTGGCGGATATCAGCGACCCCAACGTGGTGCTGGACCTGCGGAACAAGCTGGACGCGTTCGGCGGCTACGACACCTTCGAGGTTGAGCGGGTGGCCAAGGTGGCCATCAACCCCAAGGCCACGCAAGGCGATCTGGACGCCGCGATCGTGCCGGTGAGCCACCGACTCCTGACCCGCTACAAGCAGGCCCACCAGGCCTTCCAGGGCGGTACCGATGGCACCAAGGCGCAGCAGGCCGCCAAGGACGAGATGGCGGCCCTGATCCTCTTCAAGAGAGACCTGGGCAGCTACATCCGCGTCTATGAGTTCCTCGGGCAGATGTTCGATTACGGGAACACGGACTTCGAAAAGCTCTACCTGTTCGGCAAGATGCTGCTGCCGCTGCTGGACTACGGGCGCGAACGCGAGGGCGTCGACCTGTCGGCGCTGAAACTGACGCACCATCGGATGCGCGACCTGGGGCAGCAGAAATTGAACCTGGGCGGCACGGGCGACACGCCCGGCCTGACGCCTGTGAAAGAGGTCGGTGGTGGCCAGGTGCAGGAGAAGCACAAGCAGCGGTTGGACGAGATCATCGCGGCGCTGAACGACCTGTTCGAGGGGGAACTGACGGACGGCGACCGGGTCGCATTTTTCGAGGGGGTGAGGGCCAAGCTGATGGAGAACGCTGAGTTGCAGGCGCAGGCCGCGGCCAACACCAAGGAGCAGTTCATGAACTCTCCCAGTCTGGATGTTGAGTTGATGAACGCCATCATTGAGTCGATGGGCGCGCATCAGATCATGAGCAAACAAGCGCTGAATTCGGAGGCCGTGCGTGCGCGCATCATGGCTGCGCTATTGGGACCGGGGGGACTTTGGGAGGCGCTGGGAAAGGCGAGACAGGCGTGGACATGAACGGGCTGGCGGGCTTCCGCGCGATCGGACGACACTCGGCACGGTCACCGTCTGGATCGGACGAAATCCTGAGCAGGGCAGCATACCTTCACCCGACCTCACTATATCAGCAGGCGGATGGCACCGTGTTGCGCAAGTTTCCATACGGTCACTATCCTGAAAAGTGGCGCGAAGCAGCATGCAGTCCGCGTTGCGAGAGTTCGCGCTGGCACCCGCCCTGGCAGGACTACCGTTTCACCTTCCAATCCGTTGGAAACGGCTGGACCGAGGCGGGTTTTCGCGCGCAGCAAAGTTTCGTGGATACGGGCCGCGGTTTGAGGAGCGGGACGCCCAGCATCGACATAAGAATGATGCGCCACATGGAGCGATCGGCGTATTTGGGAAATACTTTCAGCGCCGCCGCGATTTGATAGATCGCAGGCATTCTGAATGATCCGACGCGGCACGCTGCCCAGACCACTTTGTCAGCCGCGACTCGGCTTCTGTGTCTGCCGTCACGGCCTCTGCCGCCATCGCGGCAATCCGCCGCACCAACCCGGCCGGCATGGCAACCTCCAGCACAGCATCGGCTGCCGTGAGGGGGCGAATGTCCAAGGCCCCGCTCCGCAGGCGGGACACCGTCAGTGTTACGGTTGCGGTCCAACCCGGATCAGCACCAACGCGAATAGGCATCCACCGCAAGCCGGGGAGCACCCTGACAGCCGTCACCTCAAGATCGGGGGCGCCCGCCCGCGCGCGAGTGTTTTTCGCGGTCGTAGCGCAGCCCTCGAAGCAACGACCAGCGCGGACAAAAATGACAGACAACCGCCATTCACGGACGATCCGTGTAGGGTTGTGCAGGGTTTCCCGGAGTTCTCTTTATACGCGGGCGTGCGCACACATAAAAACCTTCGGGAAACCCTGCACAATCCTACACGCGGTCGGTCACGGACCATGACAGACCCCCGTGTCTGACGACCTCAGACGCAGCCCGATGAACACCATGCCGCCATTCGTCCGCCTCTTGGCGTGGTACCGTTCCAGCGCGGCAGAGAATGCCTTTTGCGTCCCGGCTTCCTCGCCCCGATCCTTCGCGTATACCTGCCAATCCCGAAATAACGCCGTTGATGGGACTTCGCCGCGCGATGGTTCGCAGCGTTCGGTCAGCCATTGCGCGACTAGGTCCTGCTCCGCGAAATACTCGCCTGTCGCGGCCCTCATCACCGCGCAGTCGCCCAGCCGATCGCGCTGCCAGGCCAGACAGCCCGCGATGGCCCAGGCCAGGATACCGGGCGCTTCATCGCGCAGCGCCTCGGCCAGATCGCGGTCGGGTGCCTCCGGCTTGTAGGTCAGTGGCAACAGATGCAGGCGCCGCCGCATGGCGTCGTCCGGGTTTCGGATCACCGGCCGGTGGTTGCCAGCCATCACCAGTTTGAACACCGGCAGAAACTCGAAAAAGTCCTGCCGCATGAACCGCGCCTTTTGCCGATCGCCGCCGGTCATCCCCTTGATCTTGGCCTCGGCCAGCGCGCGGCCCTGCTCGGTTTCCTGCGCCAGCACCAGCCGGGCGCCGCGCAAGTCGGCAAGGCCAGTCGGATGGCTGTTGCCGCTGTTAACCGTGAACAGATCCATGTCGGCGCTGGTGGCGTAGTCGCCCATGACATGCGCCAGCGTGTTCAGCAGCACGCTTTTGCCATTCCCTCCCGGCCCATAGAGGAACATGAAGGCATGTTCGCGCGTGCTGCCTGTCAGGGCATAGCCGGCCCAGCGTTGGACGTAGGCCAGCGCCTCAGCATCATCGCGCAGGATTTCAGCCAGGAACCGCAGCCAGCGGGGACAATCGCCGCCGGGTGCGACGGCCGTGACCTTGGTGAACAGGTCGCCGCCAGCATGCGGCCGCCGCTCGCCTGTCTTGAGGTCCACAACACCATCGGGCGTGTTCAACACCCAGGGGTCGGCGTCGAAGTCATCGGCCTTGCGGGCGTGGCGCCGGTCGGCGCTGGCCAGCATGACCACCGCCGCAACCTTCTGGCGGCTGGCGATACGGGCCAGGGCATGTTCCTGCCCACCGTGCGTCGTATGGGCCGCCTTCGCCGCGGCCTCGCGGCAGATGACGCGGGCGAGGTCGTCCACGTTGCGCGTCTTGTCGAAGGCCCACCGGCTGCCATCCCAGGCCAGCCAGGCGCCCCATTCCGCGCAGAACAGCCAGTGGCCCAGATAACGGTCCGAGAAGGCCAGGGCCAGCGCATCGTCGGAGTGTTCCGGCGGTTCCGGCTGGCCGCCGCTATCGCCGCGCGATAGGCTCGGCCCGAACCATTCAATACGCGCCCCCGCTTCGCGGAAGGCCCGTTCCGCGTCATCGATGTTGTCGGTCATGCTGCCTTCCCCGCGCGCCGCAGCGCGTCGTCCCAATCACCGTTTGGAGGTATGAAGAGCTCGGCCTTGCGCCCTGCCCCGGCCCATCGGCGGCAACAAGTTCGGGCGGCTTTCAGTCCCGCCTTGTCGGCGTCGGCAAACACGGCCAGGGCGTTGATGCCGCGCAGCACCGGGAAGCACGTAATCGCGCCGGCAGAAGTCGCAGCCCATACCGGTCGCCAGCCACCCCGCTGCATCACCGCCAGGGCATCTTCGATCCCCTCGGCCAACCCGAGGCGGTCGGTCAGGTCGCAGTTGGGAACAAGCCGGATGACGCCAGCATGACCCAGCATCATCTTGGCCTGACCCGGCGCCTTGCCGTTGCCATCCGGCGCGAGAAAAGTGCGATGGATGCCGCGCGGCTGGCCTGTCGTCGGGCAGGTCATCAACGCGACCATGGCCGGCAAACGTTCCAGATCAGCACCGCGCCCGCGTGGGCAGGCGGCCAGGAAGCGGATCGGCGCATCGGGTTCCAGCACCAGCCCGCGCGACGCGAGGTAGGTTTCGACCAAGGTCCCGGCGGCAGGCTTGGCGGCGTGCCACAGGTCCCGCGCAAACCTCACCTTGCCGGAGTTGTCGGCCTGTTGCCGTGTCGGTGCCGCATCCTGCCGCTCCGGCAGAGGTGCGGGGCGTAGCGGCTGGCGTGGGGTGCCGGTCGCCTGCCCGATACCCAGCCAAGCCATAGCCCACTCCCAGGCGTCGCGCGGGCGCATGCCGCGTTGCCTGCCGATCAGCGCCAGCGCGTCGCCGCCTTCGCCGGCCTCATGGTCGAACCAACCGCCCCGCTTCGGGCCGGTCACCACTACGGCGAGGCTACCCTTGCGGCCATAGCGCCAAGTATTACCGTCGCGGTCATCGGGTTTGCCGAAGAGGTCGTGCGCCAGCATCGGCATGCGGTCGGCCAGCATCGCGGCAACCGCTGGCATGTTCGGCCGCGCGATCATGCCCGCCCCTCCATGAACACGACCCGCGGAAATAGCCAATCATCGGACACGCGCTGCTCTGAAGTCAGGACGCACCAGCCGATCACGCCTTCGAGGCATCCCTCTTGCCAGGCGGTCAGGGCGGCGCGATGCCGTTCCAGCACCCGAGCGGCCATGACGCCTTGCGGCGCATCGGTCAGCGGCCTTGAGGACGGCTGCGGCTTTGGCGGCGCGGCGGGCTGTTGAACGACATCCGGCGGTGGGACGATCGCATTTTGCCAGGTCAGTCCGGCTTCCCGCACCCGCCTGTGGGAGTGCACCGCAGCGTTCACCCGTTGGCCATCATGTGCGTTGCCGAACATGCCGCAGATGCGGGCGAGCCCGTCACTTTGCGCAGGGATCAACGCAGCGGTCACGCGGCACCGCCGTACAGGCTGTCGCCAGCTTCCGGGGCGATGATGCCGCCGAAGCCTTCGGCACCGTCCTGCGGTTCCAGGCCCTGGACACGCGCCCCATTCCGCAACCGAGCCGGGCGCCAGCGGCGGAAGGCGGGGTCTTCGGTCGAACCGCCCCAAGCGCGGGAAACGAATGCCCGGAGGCTGCCACGCAATGCTGGCACGCCATCGCGCAGGAAGGTGATGGGCGTCGTCGGATTGGCGCCGGAGCTGATCAGCAGCCTTGCGGCATCGCCTTCGCAGTTCGGCCCGCTGCACAGGCGGCCATCGGGAAGGCGCACCGTCTCGCCTGCGCTATAAGTCACGAGGATCGGTTCGTGGTCGACTTGCATGTCGTGCCCTTTCGTGGGCTGTGACACGCTAGAAATTGGCACTCGGTCAGGCTATAATCGCGATGCTCAGTTTTTCGCGTTGTTACCTGCCCCGCATGCGTCACCAGCGCGTGCGGGGTTTTTACTGATGGCGAATGATGGCGAGACCTAGGAAGACTTCGGCCGGCCGGCAGGCCATGCACCCGATCACGACGACGACCCCGCGAGTTTGGCGCGCAGCGAGTCGCCCTTCACCCGCACGGATCCTACGACGCGCACGATATCGAGTTCCCCAGCCTCGATAAGCCGCCGCGTGGTCGAGTTGGACCAGCGCCCGTAATGGCTGACCTCTCGGATGGTGAAGACAGGGGCGGTGTCGAAGTTTGGCAGGCCGGCCACGCGAAGCGTTGATTGTTTGGTCCGCTGCTGAGCCGCATGATTCACGATGGTGCGCGCAGTTTTTTTCGAGGTCATCAATGCATCTCCATGACAGAAGATCTCCTGATTCTCCGCGAAAAATTCTGAAGTCCAGTTTTTTATGTGTGATGTATACTTTTAATATACAAAAAATTATCGGCCTGACGCATTGATACTCATTGATGGAAGAATCTATACTGACAGGACAGCATCCAGGACGAGTATATACCAATGCGGCACTCGCCCATCTTCGTCGTCGTCAGCCTGCGAATCGGGGGTGGGAGTTCTCTCGCCGTCGCAACCGCACGGCCCGCGGCATGTTCAGACTATGTTGGATTGCCTCGCACGTTTTCAGATCGGCAACCACGCTCCCAAGCAGCGCCTGCCACCGTGTGGGCTGCGGCTTCCGGTTGAGACGCCCGGGTTTCCCCCGTCATGGGATCAGACAGCAGCGACCCGCACGCCCCATTCCTTCACGAAACATCGGCGGGCCTCAAACGCGTCCAGCGCCTGAGGCCAGTCGCCGCGCGACATCAACGGTCGTAGGGCCGTCAGGCCCACGCGCCCCCGCCCCCAGTAGTTGCCAGTCATCTCGACCAACCACGCGGCCTCGACACCTGCGGCGTGAAGGGCTGAGACTATCGCCGCAGCCTCGGCATCCTCTGGCGGTCCGGCTCGTCCAAGCGTGATGTGCCGGCCGTCCGCGCCAAGGACAATGAAGCGACGCTCCGGCATCAGGCCCGCCCCCCGACCACCGCCTGCTTGGCGGTGCTGGTGTCCAGGGGGACCACCGCGGCCCCACCCGGCGCCCGCTCGCACCATTCGCCCCAGGCCTGCATCAACGGGCGTCGCTTCTCCAACAGGTCGCTTCGCGCATATGCGCCCTCCACCCCGCCGACGGCGTGAGCCAGGGCACGCTCTGCGACTTCTCGTCCTTCGTGGCGTGTCTCGCCCGCCCAATCCCGAAATGCCGATCGGAAGCCGTGCGGGACCACCACACGGCCCGTCAGGTCGCGCCAGCGCGGTGGGGCGTCCTGCTCCAGCCCATCGGTGGCCATGCCCCGCACCAGCATCGCCAGCGCCATGTCAGACAGCGGCTTGGTGGCAGCACGCGCGCCGGGGAAGATCAGATCGCCTGGGCGCGACTGTTCGGGCCTAAGCGCCGCCAGCACGGTCATGGCGGCATGGGACAGCGGCACCCGATGCATTTCGCCCGCCTTCATTCTTGCGGCCTGGATGGTCCAGACACGCGCCTCCGTGTCGATCTCGCCCCACGTGGCGCCGCGGACTTCTCCGGTGCGGGCGGCGGTCAGGATGGTGAATTGCAGCGCCACCGCCGCCATACCCTTTCGCGCCCGCAGCGCCGCCATGAAAGCGGGCATCAGCACCCACGGCAGGGCGGGCTGGCGTTGGACCGGGGCGATCTTGGACGGATCCGCCAGCATTTCGCGCAGGTGGCCGCGCCAGCGGGCAGGGTTTTCACCGCTGCGCCAGCCACGCACCTTGGCATGGTCGAGAACCGTCTCGATGCGGCCACGCAAGCGGGAGGCGGTTTCGGGCGTCCTGGTCCAGATCGGGCGCAGCACCGCCATCACGTCATCGGTCGTCACTTCCGAAACGGGCAGCTCGCCGATCTTCGGCAGGGCGTGGGTTTCGAGGGTAGCGCGCCATTGCCAACGGTGCTTCTCGTTCTTCCAGGCCCCGGCCTTGGCTTCGAGTGTGGACTCCAACGCCGCCCTGAAGGTGCGATCGGCGCTGGCGGCTTCGAGTGCGGCGCGGGCTTGCTGCTGCCTCTCGCGAATTGGGTCCTTGCCGGCCTTGATCGTGACCCGGGCAGCGTCGGCGGCGTCTCGCGCCACCTTTAGCGTCTTGTCGGCATAGGGCAGGAGGTTCAGGTCACGTTGCCTGCCGTGCTGGCGGTAGCGCAGCACCCAGGCGGCATTGCCATCGGCCCGGATATGAAGGTGCAAACCCTTCTCGTCGGTGTGCCGGCCGGGCGTGTGGCGCCCCTTGGCCATCAGCGCCTTCACGGTCAATTCGGTCAGTTTTCCCGCCATCGCCCCAACGCCCCGTCTTTGGTCCATCGAACCGCCGGGGTGAATTTTTCGCCCCAATATCTGCCCCAACATGGACGATGGGCTAGGGTGATGCAAGATGGATCGATATGCTGCCTATATCGACACAAGCTACTGACGCAACAGGATAGTTTTTTCAGTTTTGGAGGTGCTTATGATGCCTCGTGAACCGTGTTTTCGGTGGAGCCTGGCTCCACCAAGACGCTCCCCTTTATTACATTGAATTTCTTGCGCCTTGTCCCAACAGGTTCAAGATGTTGGATCGCGCCGCGATGCCGGCCGGTGGCGAGGATACGGCGACCGAGCCAGGCGCGATCCCCCCGGCCACATCCATGCGCCCTCAGACCATTTTCAAGTCAGGCAGAACAACAGACCAGTCCCTTTGACGTGAGCCTTCGCGAACGGAAAATGGTCCAAGATCTGTTGGGATTCAGGAGTCCATCGAGGCGCGGGACGCGCTGTAAATGGATCGCCATGCGCTGACCGATGCCCAACGCATCGGGCTCTCAACAGGTCCGTTGCGCCCAACTGCGCGTCACCCCAGGTGGCACGCCACCGCATGACCGGTGCCGTCCGGACGCAGGGCCGGGTCCTCGGTCACGCAGCGATCGAAGGCCAGGGGGCAGCGCGTGCGGAAGCGGCAGCCGCCGCTGCTTTCGGCGCTGAGTTCCCCGCGCAGCGCCACCGGACCACGCGGGCGCGTCGGGTCGGCCTGCGGCACCGCCGCCAGAAGGGCGCGCGTATAGGGATGCCGGGGACTTTTCCACAAGGCCGCGTGGCTGGCACTTTCGACGATGCGGCCCAGATACATGACCAGCACGCGATCGGCGAAGTAGCGCACCACCGACAGGTCGTGGGAGATGAACAGGTAGCTCAGCCCCAGGTCGCGCTTGAGATCGACCAGCAGGTTCAGGATCTGCGCCTGGATCGACAGGTCCAGCGCCGACACGGGTTCGTCGCAGACGATCAGCTCCGGTTGCAGCACCAGCGCGCGGGCGATGCCGATGCGCTGGCGCTGACCGCCGGAGAATTCATGCGGGTAGCGTTCCAGCGCCTCGGCCGGCAGGCCGACGCGGGCGATGATGTCCAGCACGCGACGCCGCCGCGCCGCGCGATCGCCAAGCCCATGCACCTTCAGCGGCGTGTCCAGCAGGGTGCCGATGGTCTGGCGCGGGTTCAGCGAACCAAAAGGATCCTGGAACACCATCTGCATGCGCCGCCGCACCGGCAGCAGGGCGGCCTGGGACAGGCCCGCGATCTCCTGCCCGGCCAGGCGGATGCTGCCCTCGGCGGGATCGACCAGGCGCAGGATGGTCTTGCCCAGGCTGGACTTGCCGCAGCCGCTTTCGCCGACCAGCCCGACGGTTTCCCCGGCCGCGACCGTGAGCGACACGCCGTCGACGGCGTTGGTCGCGCGGCCACGGGTGACGTAGCGGGTGCGCAGGCCTTCAACCGATAGCAGGGACATCGCATGCCTCCGCGACGATGACATTGCGCGCCTCCGCGACGATGCACGCGACCTGATGGCCGGGGGCGAGCGAGACCAACGGCGGCGCCGCCTGGCGGCAGGCGGGGATCACGTCGGGGCAGCGCGGCGCGAAGGGGCAGCCCGGCTCGCCGGCCGCCGAGGCGATGGAGCCCGGGATCTCATCCAGGCGGCGGGTGGTGTAATGCGCGCCCTCCGCTTCCCCGACCGAGGCGCCGAGCAACCCGCGGGCATAGGGGTGGCGCGGGGCGGCGAAGAAGGGCCGCACCGGTGCCTGTTCGGCGATGCGCCCGGCATACATCACCGTCACCCGGTCGGCCCATTGCGCGACGACGCCCAGGTCATGGGTGATCAGCAGCACGGCCATGCCGAACTGCCGCCGCAACCCGTCCAGCAGGTCGAGCACCTGGGCCTGGATGGTGACGTCCAGCGCCGTCGTCGGTTCGTCGGCGATGATCAGTTGCGGCTGGCAGGCGACGGCCATGGCGATCATCACGCGCTGGCGCATGCCGCCGGAAAAACTATGCGGGAAATCGCCGGCGCGGCGATGCGGTTCGGGAATGCCGACCAGGTCCAGCAATTCCAGCGTGCGCGCGCGGGCGCCGGCGCGGGAGATGTCCTCGTGCCGGCGCAGCACCTCGGCGATCTGCGCGCCGACGGTCAGCACGGGGTTCAGCGAGGTCATCGGCTCCTGCAAGATCAGGGAGATCCGCTTGCCGCGTATGTCGCGCAACTGGCGGGGCGAGGCGGTGAGCAGGTCGGTGCCGCCGAACATCACCCGCCCGCCCAGGATGCGCGCCGCGGGCGGCAGCAGCCGCATGATGCCGAAGGCGGTGATCGACTTGCCGCAGCCGCTTTCGCCGACCAGCGCCAGGGTTTCGCCGGGATCGACGTGGAAGCTGATGCCATGCACCGCCACCGCATGCGGAAATCCGATGGCGAGGTTTTGGACGTCGAGCAGGCTCATGCTTGGCCCGATCGCGGGTTCAGCACATCGTTCAGCCCGTCGCCGACCAGGTTCAGCGACAGCACGGTCAACGCGATGGCGGTGCCCGGCAGGGCGGTCAGGAACCAATGGGTGCGCAGCAGGGTGCGGCCCTCGCCGATCATGCTGCCCCAACTGACAAGGTTGGGGTCGCCCATGTTGAGGAAGGACAGCCCGGCCTCGGTCAGGATGGCATTGGCGACCATGACCGATGTGGTGACGATGATCGGCGCGATGGCATTCGGCAGGATCTCGCGCAGGATGATGCGGGGCGATCCATAGCCGAGCGAACGCGCCGCCATGACGAAATCGGATTCGCGCAGGGACCGGAACTGCGCCCGCACCAGCCGCGCCACGGTGGGCCAGGAGGCGAGGCCGATGGCCAGCGCGATCATGCGCACCGAGGGCTGGCCGATGGCGACGATCACGATGACCAGCAGGAAGGTCGGCACGGTCTGGAACAACTCGGTCAGCCGCACCAGCACATTGTCCACCCAGCCGCCGCAATAGCCGGCGACCGCGCCCACGGTGGTGCCGATGGCCAGGCCGATGCTGGCGGCGGAAAAGCCCACCAGCAGCGACACGCGCGCGCCATGCGCCAGGCCGGCGGCGACATCGCGGCCCAGGTTGTCGGTGCCGAGGGGGAAATCGCTGTCCTCGCCCGGCCAGAGGGTCGGCATGCCCGCCATGTCCTGCGGGTCGCCGGGGAAGAGCCAAGGGGAGATCACCGCCACGACCACGACGGTCAGCAGGATGGCCAGGCCCAGCATGAAGGAGGGATTGCGCAGGAAGGCGCGCAGCAGGCGGTGGCCGGGCTGGGCCGGGCCGCGCAGCAGGGTCGTGGCGCTCATCTCAATGGGACTCGATCCGTGGGTCGAGCCAGGCGTGCAGCAGGTCGATCAGCGCATTGGCGATGATGACGACGAAGGAGGAGAGCAGCAGCACGCCCAGAAGCACGTTGAAGTCGCGGCCCATAACGGCCTCCAGCGCCAGGCGGCCCATGCCGGGCCAGCCATAGACGGTTTCCACCACCACCGCGCCGCCGAGCAGGTTGCCCAGGTGCATGCCCGCCACCGTGGTCACCGGGATCAGCGCGTTGCGCAGCGCGTGGCGCAATTGCAGGGTCACGGGATGCAGCCCCTTGGCGGCGGCGGTGCGCATGAAATCCTGGCCCAGGACCTCCAGCATCGTCGCCCGCGTCAGCCGCGCATAGATGGCGATGAAGAAGGAGGACAGGGCGAGCGAGGGCAGCACCAGATACTGCGCGCGATCCACGACCCAGGCCCAGCCGGTCAGCGACACGCCCACCGTCATGCTGCCATTCGATGGCAGCCAGCCGAGTTTCACGGAAAACAGCACGATCGCCATCAGCCCGACCCAGAACCCTGGTGTCGAGTAGAACAGCAGCACCACGACCTGCAGGATCCGGTCCGGCCAGCGCCCGGCGGTGATCGCCATGACCCAGCCCGCCAGGATGCCGAAGACCAGGGCCGTGCCGAGTGCGGAGAGCATCAGCAGCAAGGTCACCGGCAACCGGTCCAGGATCAGTTGCGCCACGGGCGTGCCGAAGCGGGCGGAAAAGCCGAGGTCCAGATGCGCCAGGTTGACGAGGTAGTTGACCAGTTGCGTCAGCATCGGCTGGTCCAGGCCGAAGCGTTCGCGCAGGCTCGCCATGGTCTCGGCCGTCGCCGCCCCGGCCTGGCCGGCCAGCACGTCGGCGGCATCCCCCGGTAGCAGTTGCAGCAGCAGGAAACACAGAAGCACGATGCCGAACATCGTGGGCAGCATCTGGATCGCCGTGCGCCGCAGGGCGGCGCCGGTGCGGCCAAGGGGCATTCAGCTTCTCAGGAAGACATTGGCGAAATTGGCGCTGACGCCTTCCGCCGTGGTGGTGTGGTTGACCACGCGCTTGTTGGCCACCGTGATCTGCGCCTGCGCCACCAGGCCGATGGCCGGGACGTCGGTGTTTATCTGGCGCTGGAAGCGGCTGAAGTGTTCGCGCCGCTTGGCCGGGTCGATTTCTGTCGCGGCGGCTTCCAGGGCGTCGTCGGCGGCGGGGCTCATGTAGCGGGCGCCGTTGGAATAGGGCACGCCCGGCCGAAAATTCTTCGACCAGTAGAAGCGCTGGGTGCCGATGGTCGGGTCGAACATCTGCGTGCTGCCCTGGGCGTTGAAGTCGAAGTTGCGATCCGTGTAGACGCGGCGGACGTAGGAGCCGAGGTCCTCGGTCCGCACCGTCACCTCGATGCCGACGCGGCGCAGCGAACTGCGCATGTATTGCGCGATCTGCACCTGGGGGCCGGCCTGGGCATCCTGCGTCACGCGGAAGCGGATGCCATCGGCGCCGCGCGGGAACCCCGCCTCGTCCAGCAGGGCATCGGCGCGGCGCAGGTCGAAGGGGATGGAGGGCATGGACGCATCGAAGAAGGACTTGAGGTTCGGCGAGACTGGGCCATTGGCGATCACGCCGTAGTTCAGGAAGACGACGGCCAGGATGACGCGCTTGTCGATCGCGTGCGCGATGGCCTGGCGCACTTTTTCGTTGCTGAAGTAGCGGTTCTCCAGGTTGAACTCGATGCGGTAGAACAGGTTGTTCTGGTATTCATTGCCGCGCGTCTCGATGGCGATCTGCGGCAGTTGCGACAGGCGCTGCACGTCGCTCAACGGCACCGGCGACCAGCCGGCCAGGTCGATCTCTCCGGTTTCCAAGCCGATCGATCGGGCCGAGGCATCGCCCATGAAGCGCACGATCACGCGGTCGAGGTAGGGCTTGTCCGGCCCGCCCCAATAGTCGGGGTTCCGTTCGTAGATCAGGTAGCGGCCGCGCGCCCATTCCTTGAAGCGGAAGGGGCCGGTGCCGATGGGTGCGGCGCCATTGGGATTGGCCGCGACATTGGCGCCGGAGGGTTCGTAGATGTGCTTCGCCACGATGGGCGATTCACAGGCGACCAGCGCGCCGAGCAGGTAGGGCGCGGGGCGGCTCAGCACCAGGATCGCGGTATGCGGATCGGGCGTTTCGACACGTTCCAGGTTCTGGAAGGTGCTTTGCCCGCGCGGATGCACGCGCTTCAAGGTCATCAACGAATAGGCGACGTCGGCCGAGGTGAAATCCTGCCCGTCATGCCATTTCACGCCCTGGCGCAGCTTGAAGGTGGTGCGCAGCCCGTCCTCGGACTGCGACCATTCCGTGGCCAGTTGCGGCTGGGGGTTCAGGTCGAAATCATAGGCCAGCAGCCCTTCGGTGACTTTTGCGGAGACGATGACCGAGGATTGCGCGGTGGTGGCCAGGGTCACCAGGGTCGGCGGTTCATCGACCACGGCCATGGTCAGCGTGCCGCCGCGACGCGGTGTGTCGACCTGGGCGAAGGCGGGTGCGGGCAGCGCCAGGGCGGCGGTGGCCAGGGCGAGTTGGCGGCGGGACAGGTCGATCACGATGCGATCCCTTCAGGCTGTTGGCGGGCATGACACGGCAGGTCGAACCCCAGGCTGTCGCGCAGGGTGGTGCCTTCGTATTCGGTGCGGAACAGGCCACGGCGGCGCAGTTCCGGCAGGACCAGGTCGATGATGGTCTTCAACTCGCCCGGGAAGGGCGGCATGACGTTGAAGCCATCGGCGCCGCCCTTCAGGACGCGCTCCTCCATCTGGTCCACGATCTGTTCCGGCGTGCCGACCAATTCCCAATGGCCGCGGCCGCCGACGGTCGCGAGGTAGAGCTGGCGGATGGTCAGCCCCTCGCGGATCGCACGGTCCACCAGCGCGTTCTGGTGGCCCTGGCCGCCATTGGTCTGCGGCAGTTCCGGCAGCGGGCCATCCACGTCATAGGCCGACAGGTCGAAACCACCGATCAGGTTCGACAGCAACGACAGCCCGACCTTGGGATGCACGAGGGATTGCATCTCCTCATATTTTTCGCGCGCTTCGGATTCGGTGCGGCCGGCCATGATGAAGAGGCCCGGCATGACCAGGAGCTGGTCGGGGCGGCGGCCGTATTTCGGCATGCGCGACTTCAGGTCGGCGTAGAAGGCCTGCGCCGCCGACAGGGTCTGCTGGATGGTGAAGACCACCTCCGCCGTGCGGGCGGCGAGTTCGCGGCCGGGGCCGGAGGAGCCGGCCTGCACCACGACCGGATGCCCCTGGGCGGATTGCGGCACGTTCAGCGGCCCGCGCACGGCAAAATGCTTGCCCTGGTGGTGCAGCACATGCAGGCGGTCGGGGTCGAAGAACAGGCCGGTCGCGCGATCCTCGACGAAGGCATCGCGTTCGAAGCTGGACCACAGGCCGAGCACGACATCGACGAATTCCTCGGCGCGCTCGTAGCGATCCTCATGCGCCATCTGCTTGGGCATGGAGAAGTTCTTGGCCTCGCCGGGGAACATCGAGGTGACGAGGTTCCAGCCGGCGCGGCCGCCGCTCAATTGATCGAGCGAGGCGAAGGTCCGGGCCACGTGGTAGGGCTGGGTATAGGTGGTCGAGGTGGTGGAGATGAGGCCGATGCGTTCGGTCGAGACGGCCAAGGCCGCCAGAAGCTGCAACGGGTCCAGGATCGCGCCCATGTTGCTGCGCGAGTAGAAATCCATGTTCTCCCAGACGTTATTGGTGTCCGCGATGAACATGAAGTCGAACTTGGCTGCCTCCGCCATGCGCGCCATGTCCCGATAGTGGGCATAGCTGACGCCGGCCTGGCGGGTGGCGTTGGGGTGGCGCCAGGCGGCGACGTGACGGCCATAGGGTTCGACGAACAAGCCGAGTTTCATCGGATACGGCCTTTTGGATGCAGGTCATTTTCAATCGCGGAAAGATTTTTCACATCGGTGCTTTATCGTAAGCAATCGACGGCCGCGCCGAAGCTGACCTCGAACGAAGCAAATCATGTGCCATGACTTGTCCGAGACATCAGCCACTTGCACCGTGGCCGATGCGCCGCGGCGTCCCGGGACCACGCCCAATGTCGCACCACCGCGCGTAAGGTGCGCACATCCCAACCCGCTCCGCACGCCGCGACGGCCTTGCAGGTCGTGCCCAAGCCGATCGCCAGCGGCGGCTGGCGCCTCGGGCAGTGCATCATCCAGATGGTCGATGATGTCGCCGGCTTGCGCGCCAAGCTTTCACGGCAGTTTCACGTCGGATGGACGCGCCTGATGGCTCGGAAAAATACGAAAAACAACAGGCTGGGTCTTCTGCCGCGAGTCCTCGCGAACGGAAAATGAGCCAGCCGCCCCTACCCCACCGCGACAATCCGCCAGGCACTCTCCCGCCCGCCGCGGCCGCGCAGGGTCACGATCTCGCCCGGCCGCCAGGGGCCTTCGTGGAACAGGCTCGCGGCCAGCGGCGTATCGTCCGGGCCGTCCTGCTCCGCGCCAAAGAAGCGCAGGGTCCAGCCGTCATCCTCGTCGTATTGGATGTCGCCCTGCTGCATCGGGTCGCCGGGGCGGAAACGGCGGGCGCGCCAGGGGGCCTCGTCAGCCGCCCAGGCGGCGGCATCGGGCCGGGCATCCCGGTCCAGGATCAGGTCAAGTTCATAACGGTGCTCCGGGCTACCCTCGGGGTAGTGGGCCCCGGAGACGAGCACGAGCGTTACAGTTGGCAAGAGCGGCTTCCTTCTCGCGGCGCCCCGGTCATATGGCGACGCGGACGCCAAGCTCCACCACGCGATCGGATGGAATATGGAAGAACTCCGTGGCGGGCACGGCGTTGCGGCTCAGCAGCGAGAAAATCCACTGGCGCCACCGCGCCATCTTCGGGACCACGGCGGAGACCAACTGCTCGCGGCCGAGGAAGTAGGAGGCCTGCATCGCCTCGAACTCCACCCCGACATCGCGCAGGGTTTCCAGTTCACGCGGGATGTTCGGGCTTTCGAGGAAGCCGTAGTTCAGGATCACGCGATGGATGCCGGGGGCGAGTTCCGTCACCTCCCGCCGGTCGGGCGCCTGGGGCACGTCGAGGTTGGTCACGGTGACGAACAGCACCCGCTCGTGCAGCACCTTGTTGTGCTTGAGGTTGTGCAGCAGCGCATTGGGCACGTAATCGGCCTGGCCGGTCATGAAGATCGCGATGCCGGGCACCCGGATGATGGATTTGGACTGCGGCAGCCGGGCCAGGAAGGATTTCAGCGGCAGGCTGTCCTGGCGGAAGCGCGAGAACAGCAGGTCGCGGCCGCGCTTCCAGGTCGTCATCAGGGCGAAGAGGAAGGCCCCCAGCACCAGCGGCACCCAGCCGCCATCCGGCACCTTCAGCACATTGGAGATGAAGAAGACCGCATCCAAGGTCGCCAGCGGCACGAAGACGGCCAGCACCAGGGGCCAGGACCAGCCGAACATGCGGCGGAACACCAGCACCGCCAGGATCGACGTGCACAGGAAGGTGCCGGTCACCGCGATGCCATAGGCCGCGGCCAGGTCGTCCGAGGTGCGGAAGGTCAGCACCAGCACCAGCACGCCGATCAGCAGGGCGAAATTCACCTGCGGCATGTAGATCTGGCCTTCCTCCACGCTGCTGGTGTGGCGCACCTCAAGCCGCGGCAGCCAGCCGAGTTGCACGCATTGCCGCGCGATCGAATAGGCGCCGGTGATCATCGCCTGGCTGGCGATGATGGTCGCGGCGGTGGCGAGCAGGACCAGCGGCGGGCGGAACCATTCGGGCGCCAGCAGGTAGAAGGGGTTTTCGATCGAGGCGGGATCGGCGATCAACAGCGCGCCCTGGCCGAAATAATTCAGCGCGAGGCAGGGCAGCACGAAGACGCTCCACACCAGTCGGATCGGCCGCGCGCCGAAATGGCCCATGTCGGCATACAGCGCCTCGGCCCCCGTCACCGCCAGCACGACCGAGCCGAAGGCGATGAAGGCCAGCATCTTGTAGGCGATGCAGAACTGGATCGCGTAATGCGGCGACAGGGCGACCAGGATTTCCGGCACCTTGACGATCTCGATCAGCCCGAGCCCGCCGATGACCAGGAACCAGACCGCGCAGATCGGCCCGAAGACCACGCCCATGCTGTGGGTGCCGCGATACTGCACGAAGAACAGCACGACCAGGACAATGAGGGAGATCGGAATGACAATCGCCTCGAAGTCGGTCGAGATGATCTTCAGCCCCTCCACCGCCGAGAGCACCGAGATCGCGGGGGTGATGACGCCGTCGCCGAAGAACAGGCAGGCGCCGGCGACGCCGATGGCACCGACGGCGAAGCGGCTGCGGTCGGTCTTCATCACGCGCTGGGCCAGGGCGGTCAGCGCCAGGATCCCACCCTCACCCCGGTTGTCGGCGCGCATGACGAAGGCCACGTACTTCACCGTGACCACCAGGATCAGCGCCCAGGTGATCAGGCTGAGCAGGCCGAGGATCTTCCACTTTTCCAGCCCATCGGCGCTGAAATGCTGGGCCGCGGCGCGCATGGCATAGAGCGGGCTGGTGCCGATATCCCCATACACGACGCCGATCACGCCGAGCAGCAGGGCGGGCGTGAGCGCGCGGGGGGCGAGACTCGACGTGGTCATACAGGCAACCTGGGGGCAGTGGGGCGCGGAGGGGACCCCCCGCGGCGGCTAGGCATAGGCGCTGCCCGGCCCGGCGCGCAAGCGCGCCGCCTTGAAGCCCCGCCAGGGGCGCAAGCGCGCCGCCGTGTCGGTCAGTGCCCCCGCAGGATTTGGCTGAGGAAGAGCTTCAACCGGTCGGTCTTGGGCGTTTCGAACATGTCGGTCGGCGTGCCGGATTCGACGATCTCGCCCCGGTCCATGAAGACCACGCGATCCGCGACCTGGCGGGCAAAGCCCATTTCATGCGTCACGCAGACCATGGTCATGCCGGTGGCGGCCAGGCCCACCATGGTGTCCAGCACTTCCTTGATCATCTCGGGGTCGAGCGCGCTGGTCGGTTCGTCGAACAGCATGATCTTCGGCTTCATGCAGAGCGCGCGGGCGATGGCGACGCGCTGCTGCTGGCCGCCGGAGAGCTGGCCCGGATACTTCTTCGCCTGTTCGGGGATCTTGACCCGTTCCAGGTATTCCATCGCCAGGGCCTCGGCCTCGGCCTTCGGCATCTTGCGGACCCAGATCGGCGCCAGGGTGCAGTTTTCCAGCACGGTCAAATGCGGGAACAGGTTGAAGGACTGGAACACCATCCCGACCTCGCGCCGGATCGCGTCCAGGCTGCGGAGGTCGTCGGTCAGTTCCATGCCTTCGACGATGATGCGGCCTTCCTGGTGCTGTTCCAGGCGGTTGATGCAGCGGATCATGGTGGACTTGCCCGAACCGGACGGGCCGCAGACCACGACCCTTTCGCCCAGGGCGACGTTCAGCGAGATGTCGCGCAGCACATGCAGCGCGCCGAACCATTTGTTGACCTTGTCCAACACGATGGCCGGCGGCGCATCGGCACGCACGACGGATGAGATCTGGATCTCGGCTTCGGCGGTGGCACTCATGAAATCTGTCTCCCGAATCCTGGATCAGCGACGGCGGTTGTTCAGCTCGGCCTCAAGGCCCTGGCTGTATTTGGACATGGCGTAGCAGAAGATGAAGTAGATGATGCCGACGAAGACATAGACCTCGACCCCGAATCCCTGCCAGGCGGGTTCGACGATCGCGGTCTTGCCGGCGGTCAACAGGTCGAAGATGCCGATGATCAGCACCAGCGAGGTATCCTTGAAGAAGCCGATGAAGGTATTGACCAGCGGCGGGATGACCATCTTCAGCGCCTGCGGCAGGATGATGAACAGGGTCTTCTGCCAATAGGACAGGCCCATGGCATCGGCCGCTTCGTACTGGCCCTTGGGCAGCGCCTGCAACCCGGCACGGACGACTTCCGCGAGGTAGGCGCCGGCGAAGAGGATGATGGCGACCTGCGCGCGCAGCAGTTTGTCGATGTTCATGCCATCCGGCAGGAACAGCGGGAACATCACGCTGGCCATGAACAACAGGCTGATCAGCGGCACGCCGCGGATCAGTTCGACATAGAGCACGCAAAGCATCTTGATCGCCGGCATCTTCGACCGCCGGCCGAGCGCGACCAGGATCGACAGCGGAAAGGCGAAGGCCAGCCCGAAGGTCGACAGGATCAAGGTGATCGGCAGCCCGCCCCAGCGTTCCTGCGGCACGAAGGACAGGCCGAAGATCCCGCCCCACATCAGCACGCCGATGGTGGTCAGCGTGCCGATCCAGATCAGCGCCAATTCCTTGCGCCAGAACCGGCGCATGGCGGAAACGACATACAGCCCGATGAACAGCAGGCAGGTCAGTGCCGGGCGCCAGTGTTCGTCGAAGGGATAGGTGCCGAACAGGATGAAGCGGTGCTTTTCGGTGATCACCGCCCAGCAGGCGCCGATCCCCTTCATGTCGCGGCAGGCCTGGGTCTGGTTGCCGCCGGGCACCGACCAGACCGCGTTCAGGAAGGCCCAGTCCACGAAGCTCAGCGCCCGGGTGATGATCAGGTAGCCCAGCGCCAGGGTGACGGCGGTGGACAGCCAGCCGGAGAACAGGTTGTTGCGGGCCCAGGCGATCGGCCCCGCCACCAGCACCGGCGGGGTGCGCGGGGGGGTGGGGAGGGGGACGGCCGCGGTTCCAAGCGTGATATCGCTCATCGGGGCTTACCTTTCCACCAGGGCGATTTTTGTATTGTACCAGTTCATGAACAGGCTGATCGACAGGCTGATCGTCAGGTAGACGGCCATGATGATGGCAATGCCCTCGATCGCCTGGCCGGTCTGGTTCAGCGTGGTATTGGCGATGCTGACGATGTCCTGGAAGCCGATGGCGACGGCCAGGGACGAATTCTTCGTCAGGTTCAGGAATTGGCTGGTCATCGGCGGAATGATGACCCGCAGCGCCTGCGGCAGGACGATCAGTTTCAGCACCAGCGGGCGGCGAAGCCCGAGCGCCTGGGCCGCTTCCCACTGGCCGGTATGCACGGCCAGGATGCCGGCGCGCACGATTTCCGCGATGAAGCCCGCGGTGTAGGTCACCAGCCCGATCAGCAAGGCAAAGTATTCCGGCGAGACATTCAGCCCGCCGACGAAGTTGAAGCCGCGCAGCGCGGGCCAGTCCACCACCCAGGGCGCGCCCATCAGCGACCAGACGGCGGCCGGGGCCACGACCAGGAAGCCCAGCGCCCAGGGCCACAGCGACCGCGGCTGGCCATCGGCGAATTGCCGCTGGCGCAGCACCCGCCGCACGGCCCAGAGCGCGATGCAGCCCGCGACAAAGATCCAGGCGGCGGCCGAATGCGCCGGCTGCCAGTCGATCCAGGGCAGTTTCAGCCCGCGATTGGACAGGAACACGCCCTGCACCGGGTTCATCGCCTGGCGCGGACCGGGCAGCGATTGCAGGATGGTGTACCAGAACAGCAGTTGCAGCAGCAGCGGCAGGTCGCGGATCACCTCGACATAGACACCGGCCAGCTTGGCCACCAGCCAGTTCTTCGACAGCCTGGCGATGCCCATGATGGTGCCGAGGATGGTGGCCAGCACGATGCCGACGACCGCCACCTTCAGCGTGTTCAGGATGCCGACGATCAGCGCGGTGCGGTAGGTGTCCTGCGGCGTGTATTCGATCAGGCTTTCGGCGATCGGCAGCCCGGCCTCACGCGTCAGGAAGCCGAAGCCGGTGGCGATGCGCCGGACTTCCAGGTTGTGCTGGGTATTGCGGACCAGCCACCAGACCACGCTGACGACGAAGCCGACGATGATCACCTGCCAGATGATCGCGCGGAAGCGCTCATCGGCCCAGGAGAACCGGATGCCTTTCTTGGGCGGCGTCCGCAGAAGCCGCGGATCGATGGTGCTGCTCATCCGATAGCCTTCGTGCCCAGGTGAAGAAGGGGCCGGCGGCGCACCGCCAGCCCCCGTGCTTGTCAGATGCCGACGCTCACCGGAACGGCGGCGAGTATTGCAGCCCGCCCGGCGTGGTCCACAGCGCATTCGGGCCGCGCTGGACGCCGATCGGGGTCAGGTTGCGGGTGAAGATTTCCGCATAGTTGCCGGTGGTCTTCAGCACGGTGACCACCCAGTTGTTCGGCAGGCCGAGCATCTGGCCCAGGTCGCCGTTGCGGCCGAGCATGCGCTGCGCTTCCGGTCGCGCATCGCTGGCCACGGCCTGGTCGACGGTCGCCGCCGTGATGCCCATCTCCTCCGACCCGATCAGGGCGAAATGCACCCAGCGCACGATATCGGCGAAGCGCTGGTCGCCATGGCGCACCAACGGGCCCAGCGGTTCCTTGCTGATCACGTCTGGCAGGATGGTGAAATCGGCCGGGCGCGGCTGTACCGCGCGGGTCGAGGCCAGGCCCGAGATGTCGGTCGTATAGGCATCGCAACGGCCGGAGACGAAGGCGCCCACAACCTCCTCCAACCGTTCGATGACCACAGGGCGGAAGGTGATGCGGTTGGCACGCGCCCAGTCGGTCAGGTTCTGTTCCGTCGTGGTGCCGGGCTGCACGCAAACAGTGGCGCCATCCAACTGCCGCGCCGAGGCGAGGTTCAGGTTGGTCCGGACCATGAAGCCCTGGCCGTCGAAGAAGGTGATGCCGGCGAAATCGAAGCCGAGCGAGGTATCGCGCGACAAGGTCCAGGTGGTGTTGCGCGACAGCACATCGACTTCGCCCGACTGCAAGGCGGTGAAGCGGTTCGATGCGGTGGTCGGCACGTAGCGGACCTTGCTGCCGTCGCCCAGGATGGCGGCGGCGATGGCGCGGCAATAATCGACGTCGAAGCCGCGCCAGACGCCCTGGCTGTCGGGCTGGGCGAAACCGGCCAGGCCGGTGTTCACGCCGCAGATCAGGCTGCCGCGGCTGCGGATGGTGTCCACGACGCTGGCGGCGGGTGCCTGCGCCATGGCGGGCAGCGCCATCGCGCTGGCTAAAACGGCAGCGCTGGCTGCTTTCATCAGGTGCCGCAAGGGCATGTCATTGGTCTCCCGATCGTTGTGACGGTGTTGTCGTTGTGACGTTCAAGCAATGCGCCACCCCCGTCCGTGGGGGGCGGCAGCGTCTCCCGCCCCGATGCTGCGCCATGGATGACGCCGGGGCAACGCTGTATCCGGGATGGCTGCCGGCGGCCGCCGCGGATACCTTTCGTTAACACTCTCATGAAAGTGTAAGCAAACCCGGGGCCACGGGCTGGCCTCACCCGCGATGGCTTCACCGGGGGCGCGGGCAATGCGACACCGGGGCATGATCATGCTCGATGCCGCGGCCGTGGCCGCACGCCTGCCCTGGGGGCCGCTGGAAGCGGCGCTCCGCTCCATGTTCCGCACCGGTTGCACGGCGCCGCTGCGGCATCGCCACGCGGTGCCGCAGCCGGATGGGCGGGTGACCACGCTGCTGCTGATGCCTGCCTGGTCGTCGGCTGGCTTCACCGGGGTGAAGATCGTCCATGTCGCGCCGGGGAATGGGCAACGCGGCCTGCCGGCCGTCCATGCCGCCTATTTGTTGAGCGACGGGGCGACGGGCGCGCCGGTCGCGCTGCTCGACGGCGCGGCGCTGACCGACCGGCGGACGGCCGCGGCCAGCGTGCTGGCGGCCGGCTACCTGGCCCGCCCCGACAGCCGGCGGCTGTTGCTGCTGGGCGCCGGGCGCGTCGCGCATGCGCTGGCCGAGGCCTATGCCCATCGCTTCCCGCTGGCGGATATCGCCATCTGGACCCCCGGCGGCGTCAACGGCCCGCACCTGGCCGAGACCTTGCGCGCATCCGGCCTGCCCGCGCGCGCGACGATCAGCCCCAATCCCGCCGATTTCGACATCGTCGCGGCCGCCACCCTGGCGACCGCGCCGCTGATCCTGGGTGCCACGGTCAGCCCAGGCACGCATATCGACCTGGTCGGCGCCTACCGCCCCGACATGCGCGAAAGCGATGCGGCGCTGCTGGCGCGCGCGACCCTGGTGGTGGACACGCGCGACGGCGCGCTGGCGGAGGCCGGCGACATCCTGCAGGCGATCGCCGAAGGCGCGATCACCGCCACCCATGTCGTCGCCGACCTGGCGGACCTGTGCCGCGGCCTGCACCCAGGTCGGCAGACGCCGCAGGAGGTGACCGTGTTCAAGTCGGTCGGCTGGGCGGGGGAGGATCTGGCGGCCGCGATCCTGGCCATGGCGCCTGTGGAGAACTCTGTGGGTGAGCTTGCTCCGTAGTTCGGGGAACTGCTCAGGAATGGATTTTATCCATCTGTTTTAATTTGTTTTCTTGGTCATCCCCGCCTGTGGAAGACCTATGCGGCCGCCTGTGGGTTAACCGCGCGGGCCGCCGCCGCCCGGCTTTGCGCCGACCTGCCTGAAAAGCAGGCGGAACCGGCCGGAACGGACGCGTCACGGAACCGAATCCATCTTGTCACAAAACTGCCGCGACCGGCACGCTAGGGCATCGTCGCCCGCCTGTGGCCCGTGCAATTAAGGAAATTCCGGATGCGTCGTCGCCTCGCCTGCCTCGCCACGCTTGCGTCGGCCCTGCTGTTCGCGGCGCCCGCCGCCGAGGCGCAGCCGCGCACCCGGGTCACCGTCTATACCGCGCTGGAAAACGAACAGCTCGGCCCGCTGAAGGCCGCCGCGGAAGCCGCGGTGCCGGGTGTCGAGGTCGCCTGGGTGCGCGACAGCACCGGCGTCATCACCGCGCGTCTCCTGGCCGAACGCGCCAATCCGCGGGCCGACATGATCTGGGGCCTGTCGGTCTTCTCCATCCTGCAGATGCAGGGGCTGGACATGCTGGAACCCTATACGCCCGCCGGCGCCGATGCGCTGCGGCCGAACATGCGCAGCGACCGCAGCCCGATGACCTGGACGGGCATGGATGCCTTTGTCTCCGCCATCTGTTTCAACACGGTGGTGGCGCAGCAGCGCAACCTGCCGCGCCCGACCGCCTGGGCGGATATGCTGAACCCGGCCTTTCGCGGCCAGGTGGTGATGCCGAACCCGGCCAGCAGCGGCACCGGCTTCCTGACCATCGCGGGCTGGATCGTCACCATGGGCGAGGCGCGGGCCTGGGAGTTCATGACCGCCCTGCACAACAACATCCAGGTCTATACCCATAGCGGCAGCGCGCCCTGCAACAACGCGGCGCGCGGCGAATATGGCGTCGGCCTGTCCTTCGACATGCGCGCCGTGACCCTGCGCAACCAGGGCGCGCCGATCGAGGTGATCATCCCGACCGATGGCGTCGGCTTCGACCTGGAGGCGACCGCGCTGGTGCGCGGCAGCCGCAACCTGGATGCCGCGCGGCGCCTGGCCGATTTCGCCGTCTCTCGCGCCGCGATGGAACAATACGGCCGCTTCTTCGCGCTGCTGGCGCTGCCCGGCGTGGTGCCGACGGTGCAGAATTATCCGCCGGAATTCGCGGCCCGCATGGTGTCGGCCGATTTCTCGGCGGTGGCGGCGGATCGGGAGCGCATCCTGCGCGAATGGACGACACGCTTCGACGGCAAGTCGGCGCCGCGCTGACGCCGGGCATGAGCCTCATCGCCCGAAGCCGGTTGATGCAGGGGGCGGCGCCGCCGATCGTCGGCGCGCCCTATCTGGTGGTGGACCATCTGTCCAAGCGGTTCGGTGCCTTTGCCGCGCTGCGCGACGTGTCGTTGTCGGTGATGGCCGCGGAGCTTGTGTGCTTCCTGGGGCCGTCCGGCTGCGGCAAGACCACGCTGCTGCGCGCGATCGCGGGGCTGGATCCGGCCAGCGAGGGGCGGATCACCCAGGGCGGGCGGGACATCACGGGGCTGCCGCCCTCGGCGCGCGACTTTGGCATCGTGTTCCAAAGCTATGCGCTGTTCCCCAATCTTTCGATCGCGGCCAACGTCGGCTACGGGCTGCGCGGCGCGCTATGGCCCAAGGCACGGCGGCAGGACCGGGTGATCGAATTGCTGGCGCTGGTGGGGCTGGCCGAGCAGGCTCAGAAGTTTCCGGCGCAATTGTCGGGCGGGCAGCAGCAGCGCGTGGCGCTGGCCCGCGCCCTGGCGCCCGAACCTGGGCTGCTGCTGCTGGACGAACCGCTGTCGGCGCTGGATGCGCAGGTGCGCCAGCATCTGCGGCAGGAGATTCGCGCGCTGCAACGCCGGCTGGGTGTCACCACCATCATGGTGACGCATGACCAGGAAGAGGCGATGGCCATCGCCGACCGCATCGTGGTGATGAACGCCGGCCGCATCGAACAGGTCGGCACGCCGGAGGCGGTGTATCGCCGCCCGGCCTCGGCCTTCGTCGCCGGCTTCGTCGGCCGCAGCAGCCATTTTGATGCGGTGGTGGAGATGGGTGGCCTGCGCACCGCGGACGGCCATCTGATCCCTGCCCCGCCGCCCGCGCCGGTCGGCACGGCGGTCAAGGTGTTTGTGCGGCCGGAGGATGTGCGCCTGTCGGCCGCGACCGGCGGGCCGCTGTCGGCCGAGGTGACGGGGCTGGAATACCTCGGCCCGGTCTGCCGCCTGGGCCTGTCCGATGGGCGGCTGCTGCTGGAGGCCGAGGCCAGCCCGGATGAGTTGCGCGAGATCGGGGCATTGCCCGGCGCGCGGGTCGGGGTGTCGATCCCGCCGGCACGGATGCTGGTCTTTCCGACCGATGCCTGAAGGCGGCAGCGCCATCGTCCTGTCGCCCAGCGCACGCGGCGCGCCGGTGGTCCGCAGCCTGGCGCCCGACCAGCGGTTGATGCGCTGGACCCTGGCGCTGGCCGGGGTCGCGATGGTGGTGGTGCTGGCGGCGCCGATGGCGATGCTGCTGGTGCGGGCGTTCCAGGATGCCGATGGCGCCTGGGTCGGGCTGGCCAATTTCACCGTCTATGTCACCACGCCGACCCTGGCGGTATCGGCCTGGAACAGCCTGTGGACGGCGGCCGTCGCGACGGTGGTCGTGGTGCCGCTGGCCTTCGTCTATGCCTATGGGCTGACGCGCAGCCGGATGCCGGGGCGGGGCGCGTTTCGCGCGGTGATGATGGTGCCGGTGCTGGCGCCGTCGCTACTGCCGGCGCTGGCGCTGATCACCTTGTTCGGCAACCAGGGGCTGCTGAAGGCCTGGCTGTTTGGCGGCACGATCTATGGCCCCGTCGGCATCGTCGTGGCGCAGGTCTTTGCGTGTTTTCCGCATGCGGCGATCATCCTGGCGGTGGCGCTCGCGACAGCGGATGGGCGGCTGTATGAGGCCGCGGAGGTGCTGCGGGCCGGGCGGGTCCGGACGTTCCTGACCGTGACCTTGCCGGGGGCGGGATATGGGTTGGTCTCGGCCTCGGTCGTGGTCTTCACCATGGTGGTGACCGATTTCGGCATCCCCAAGGTGATCGGCGGGTCGTTCAACGTGCTGGCGACCGATGTCTACAAGCAGGTCGTCGGCCAGCAGAATTTCAACATGGGCGCGGTGGTCGGGATCGTACTTCTGGTGCCGGCGCTGGTCGCCTTCGCGCTGGAACGCTGGGCCACGAGGCGCCGGGCGGCCACCATGACCGGCCGCGCGGTGGCCTATGTGCCAAAAGCCCGGCTGTGGCGCGACCTGCCGCTGTTGCTGGCCTGCCTGGGTATCGCGGGGTTGTTGCTGGCGGTGGTCGGCACCGCCTTCTGGTCCAGCCTGATCCGGTTCTGGCCGTGGAACCTCGCGCTGACCTGGGACAACTACGATTTCGGGCGTTTCGACACGGCGGGCTGGGGGTCGGTCTGGACCTCGGTCAAGATGGCGGCCTGGGCGGCGGCGGTGGGCACGCCGGTGATCTTTGTCATCGCCTGGCTGGTGGCGCGCACGCCGCAGGCGGGGTTCTTGCGCGGCGCGGTGGGCCTGCTGGTGACGGCGCCGCTGGCGATCCCGGGGCTGGTGCTGGGGCTGGCCTATATCCTGTTCTTCAACCATCCGGCCAATCCGCTGAACGTCCTGTATGGCACCCTGGCGATCCTGGCGTTGAACAGCGTGGTGCATTTCTGGACGGTCGGGCACCTGACCGCGACCACCGCGCTCCGCCAGCTGGACCCGGAGTTCGAGGCGGCTTCCGCCAGCCTCAAGGTCCCGGTCTGGACCACCTTTGGCCGCGTCACCGTGCCGATGTGCCTGCCGGCGGTGCTGGAGATCTCGGCGTATATTTTCGTCAATGCGATGACGACGGTCAGTGCGGTGATCTTCCTCTATGGCCCGGACTTCAAGCCGGCGGCCGTCGCGGCGGTGCAGATGGATGAGGCGGGGCAGTCCAGTGCCGCCGCCGCCATGGCCTGCGTCATCCTGGCCGTGGCGCTGTCGGTGAAAATCGCGCAGGTCGGCGTATCGGCCGTGATCGACCGGACGACGCAGGGTTGGCGGCGCAGATAGGCATGCAACCCTTGCCGGGATGCCGCGTTGACGGGGTTCAGGTCAAAGGAACCCCGCCATGAACAGCATCATCTACATCGTCGGTCTTGTGGTCATCGTCGTGGCGATCCTGGGCTTCCTCGGCATCCGCTGAGGGCACCCCCCTCGACGCGCGGCGCCGGTTGCGGCACCACGCGGGCATGACCGATGCCGCCGATACCGCCCTCGCCAACCAATACGAGGCCTATCCCTACCCGTTGCGGGACCCGAAGGACGAGGCCAAGCGCCTGGTCATCGGCAGCCCCTCGCACCTCGCCGAGGTAGACCATTGGATTTTTGGCGCGCGGCGCCCGGCGTCCCAGCCGCTGCGCGCGCTGGTCGCGGGCGGTGGGTCGGGCGATGGCACGATGATGCTGGCGCAGCAGATGGCCTGGCGCGGGCGGCCGGGGGATGTGACCTGGCTGGACCGGTCGGGGGCCGCGCGGAAAATCGCGATGGCGCGGGCCGAGGTGCGGCGGCTGGACAATATCCGCTTTGTCGAGGGCTCGCTGCTCGACCTGCCGACGCTGGGATTGGGTGCCTTCGACTACATCGATTGCTGCGGCGTGCTGCATCATTTGCCGGATCCGGCCGCCGGGTTGGCGGCGCTGGCGGGGTCGCTGGCGCCGGGGGGTGGCATCGGGCTGATGGTCTATGCGCCGCATGGGCGCACGGGCGTCTACATGCTGCAGGACGCGCTGCGGATGCTGGCGCCAGCCACCGAATCCCCCCCCGCGCGCGTGGATATCGCCCGCCGCGTCTGGAAGCATTTGCCGGACACCGCCTGGCTGAAGCGCAACCCCTGGATCACCGACCACATCAAGGGCGGCGATGCGGGGCTGTATGACCTTCTGCTGAATCCGCGCGACCGAGCCTATACCGTGCCGGAACTGGCGGCGCTGATCGAGGGCGCGGGCCTGCGGCTGCGCTGCCTGGTGGAACCGGTGCGCTACGACCCCGATACCTGGCTGCCGGATGTACGACTGCGGGCGCGCACCGCCGGGATGGACCCGATCGCGCGTGCGGCGCTGGCCGAGGCACTGACCGGCAACATGGGCATCCACGTCGCCTACTGCACCCGCGCCGAGGACGAGGTGGCCGAGCCGGACTGGTCCGACCCGGCGGGTGTGCCGCGCCTGCGCGAAAACGAGGGGCCGACGATCGCGCGCGGCCTGCCGGCCGACAATGTACTGACGGTCACCTTCGACGGCTTGCGCGTGCCGCTGCCGCTGCCGCGCCTGGCGCGCGCGATCTTTGGCCGCATCGACGGGGTTCGCACGATTGGCGAGATCGCCGACGACATGGCGGCCACGGGCACGTCGCGCGAAGTGTTCTTCCGCGAGTTCGAGGAATTGCGCCGGCAGATGGAACGGATGAACCGCCTGTTCCTGACGCCGCGATAAGGAGCACCCATGCGTATCTGCATTTTTGGCGCCGGTGCCATCGGCGGCTTCATCGCGGGCTACATGGCCCGGGCCGGGATCGAGGTGTCGGTCGTCGCGCGCGGCGCGCATCTGGCGGCGATCCGCGCCAAGGGCCTGACCGTCGAAACCCGTGACGAAACCTTCAACGTCCGCGTCCATGCCAGCGACGATCCGCGCGAGTTGGGCGTGCAGGATGGCGTCTTCGTCACGGTCAAGGCGCCGGCGCTGCCCAGCGTCGCGCAGGGCATCGCACCACTGCTGGCGGCGGAGACGCCCGTCGCCTTCCTGACCAACGGCGTGCCCTGGTGGTATTTCCACGGCCACGGCGGCCCATGGGATGGCCGCCGCATCCCCAGCCTGGATCCGGATGACATCATCTGGAAGGCCATCGGCCCCGCCCGCACCGTCGGCGGCATCGCCTGGCCGGCGAGCACCGTGCCGGAACCCGGCACCATCCGCCTGACCGATCCACGCAGCCGCCCCACCATCCTGGGCGCGCCGGATGGGTCGGACATGCCGGGCATCAGGGTGTTGGAGCAGGCGCTGAAAACCGCTGGCCTGCCGGTGGTCGTGGACAGCAAGATCCGGGACCGCATCTGGGAAAAACTCGCCTTCAACCTCAGCGCCGGGCCGATGTGCGTGCTGACCGAAACGCCGGTTCGCGCGACGCATGAGGAGGAGGTGCTGATCGAGACGTCGCGCCGCGTGCTGGCCGAGGCGGGGGCGCTGATCGCCGCCCTGGGCCGCACCGCCGATTTGCAGGTGGAGCGGACCGTCGGCATCAACATGAACCTGGCCCATCGCCCCAGCGTCTTGCAGGACCTGCTGGCGCGGCGGCCGATGGAGACGGATTCGCTGTACAACGTGCCGCTGGAACTGGCCGCGTTGACGGGGGTGCGGATGCCGACCCTGGAACTGCTGGCGGCGCTGATCCGGGTGAAGGTCCGGGCGCTGGGGCTGTAGGTCGGTTCTACGCGGCCTTCACGTCCAGGAAGGTGCTCTGGTAGGTCGCGCCTTCGCCCATGTCGGTCAGGCGTTCGCTGCAGAGCATGTTGACGGTGCCCTCCACCGCCTCCGATGACGGGCGCTGGCCGGGAACGAGGGCCACGCCGGGCAAGGTTTCGTCGGCGATCTTCAGGACCAGGGTGATGGTCGCGCGGTCGTTGAACAGGCGGACCTTCTGGCCATCGACCAGGCCGCGGCGCGCGGCGTCATCGGGGTGCAGGACGCAGAAGGGTTCCCCTTCCCGCTTGCGTAGGAAGGCGACGCCCGAATAGGCCGTGTGCGGCTGGAAATAGGCGGGCGCGGTGAGCAGGCGCAGCGGCCAGCGGGCGGCGTCGGCGACCTCCTGCGCGTCGGGCTGCCAGTCGGGCAGTGGCGGCAGGCCCTGGGCCGCCAAGGTCGCGGAGTAGATTTCCAGCTTGCCGGATGGGGTCGCGAAGGTTTGGCCGGGCGGGGGCGCGGCCTTGACCGGGCGGTGGTCGAACAGGCTGGCCGGGTCGATGGTGCCGATCGCGCCGGTCGCGTTGCGGAAGAAGGCCGGCACGATCTCGCGTTCGGTCTTGGAGAAGAGCGGATCGGTCAGCCCCATGCGTTGGGCCAGGGTCTGGGTCAGCCGAAAATTGGACCAGGCCTCGCCCTGCGGCGGCACCGCCGCCGGGGCGTATTGCACCCAGTAGCTGCCGTAGCCGCGATAGAAATCCTCCGTCTCCAGATAGGTCGTGGCGGGCAGGACGATGTCGGCGTAACGGGCGGTGTCGGTCATGAAGGGGTCGTGGACGACGGTGAACAGATCCTCGCGCGACAGGCCGGCGCGGACGGCCACGGCGTCGGGGCAGGTCACGGCGGGGTTGTTGGCGGCGACGAAGAGCGCGCGCAGGGGCGGGTCCTGCGTGTCGAGCAGGGCGCGGCCGAGGAGGCTTTGATTCACCAGCCGCGTGGTGACGGGGCCGGAGGGTTTCCGCACCGACGAAAAATCGAAATCCATCGAGGGGGCGGTGAGCAGCAAGGCGCCGCCGCCGGGGCGGCCATAGGCGCCGGTCAGCGCCGGCAGGGTGACGACAGCCCGCAGAGCCTGGCCGCCGGCGGCGAGGCGGGTCATGCCCTCACCCACACGGATGAAGGCGCGTTTGGCGGCGCCATACATGGCCGCCAGCTTTTCGATATCGGCGACGGACAGGCCGGTGATCTCGGCGACGCGCGCGGGGGGAAAGTTGGGGATGACATCACGCGCCCAGGCGTCGAAGCCCAGGGTATGGGCGGCGATGTAATCCTGGTCGCACAGCCCGTCGCGCAGCAGGATATGCGCGATGCCGATGGCCAGTGCGGCGTCGGTGCCGATGCGGATCTGCAGGTGCCAGTCGGCCTGCTGCGCGGTGCGGCTGCGGCGCGGGTCGATGACGATGACCTGCACGCCGCGCTTGCGCGGCCCGTCCAGCATCGCCCAGAAATGCACGTTGACCGCCATCAGGTCGCAGCCCCAGGCGATGACGAGGTCGGAATCCACCACCGATTCCGGATCGGCCCCGCCGACCGGACCCAGACTCATGTCCCAGGCGGTTTCGCAGCAGGAATCGCAGACGGTCCCCGCCTGTAGCCGGCTGCTGCCCAGGGCGTGGAAGAAGCCGTTGACGATGTGGCGGTTCACCTGGCCCTGGTGGGCGCTATAGGCGTAGCCGAGCAGGGCGAGCGGGCCGGACTCCGCGATAATGGATTTCCAGCGGGACTCGATCTCGTCCAGCGCCTCGTCCCAGGTAATGGGGGCGAAGGCGCCGCTGCCCTTGGGGCCAGTGCGGCGGAGCGGCGTGGTCAGGCGTTCGGGCGAATGCACCAGTTCGGCATCGCGATTGACCTTGGCGCAGGCGAAACCGGCCGTGTAGGGCTGGTCGGGGTCGCCCTTCACACGTGTGACGCGCTGGTTCTCGACCTCCACCAGCAGGGAGCACATGTCGGGGCAATCATGCGCGCAGACGACGCGAACCGTTTCCATGCTGGGCGATCCTCACAATGGCTGGAGCCTTGCACGAAGACCCTCGCCAGAGAAGATCGCGCCGGATCATCGCCAGGCGGGCACGCCGTCCGGGCCGCGGAAGACGATGACGCCGCCCAGCGTCGGGCCACCGTCCACGGCGACGCAGCCGACGCCGGCCGGGCGCGTCACGACGCCGTTTTGTGCCAACAGGCGTTCCAAGGTGTCGAGGTCGGCGACCTTCACCACATGCGCGACCAGGCAGGGCAAGGGCGGTAGCGGCGCGAAGACCCCGGCGGCGGCCAGAGGCAGCAAGGTGAAGCGGCCGCGCGCGAAATCCAGCGCCAGGCCCTGGCCGGCCGGGGCGGCGGCGACGCCGGTGAAGCGGGTGAAGCGCTGCGCGGATTCGGCCGGGTCGGGGACCACGGCCACGACCTCATCCACGCCGATCGCGCCATTGGCGTGGTCGAGCCAGCGTGGCTGGAAGACCAGCGGCGGGGTTTCCTGCAGCACCAGCGGCATGCGGGCTTCCGGGAAATGATCGCGCGGGGTGACGACGACGGTGAAGCGGGCCAGGCCCTCGCCATCTTCGGTGCCGATCATGCGCTGGGTGCGATGGAGCACGGCGGGGCCGAGGCCCGCGGCTTCGAGGCGCGCAGCCTCACGCGCCGGGTCCAGCGTGCCCAGCGCCATCAGGTGCAGCCCGACATGCCGCGCCAGCCCGGCGCGGAAGGCGACCACGGCGGGGCGGGGTTCGTCGGTGATGGCGCCGGTGATCTCCAGATAGCCTTCGCGCAGCATGACGCAGCGATTGGCCATGCCGGTTTCGGCCAGCGGCGTGCCGCCCAACTGGTTCGATTGCGGCGTGAGCTGGAACCCCAACTGTTCCAACCGCGCCTTGGCGGCGTCGAGATTGGGCACGCTATGTGCCACATGGTCGTGCCACACATCGCCCGGCACGACGCCGTCGGGAATGCCGATCACGGTCATGCCGCGGTCCCCGCATCGGCCATCACGGTGCGCAGCAGCGAAAAACCGTCTTCCAGGTCGGCGATCAGGTCGCGCGGGTCTTCCAGCCCGGCGTGCAGGCGGATCGATGGCCCGTCATAGGGCCAGGGCGTCAGCGGATGCACCTTGCGCGGGTTGGTCGGCAGCATGAGGCTTTCGAAGCCGCCCCAGGAAAAGCCGATCCCGAAGTAGCGGCGATGATCGACCAGGGCGGCGATGGCGGCCTCGGAGATGCCGGGGTGGAAGACCGCGCCGAAGAGGCCGCTGGTGCCGCGGAAATCGCGCTTCCACAGCGTATGGCCGGGGGAGCCTGGCAGGGCGGGGTGCAGCACCGCCGCGACCTCCGGCTGCTGTTGCAGCCAGCGGGCCAGTTGCAGCCCGGTTTCCTGGTGGCGCGGCATGCGGGCCGAGAGCGTGCGCAGCCCGCGCAAGGTCAGGTAGGCATCATCCGGCCCGACGCAGGTGCCGAGGCGCATGGCCTGGGACTTGATCGCGGGGAAGACCGCGTCGGTGCAGATGATGGCGCCCATCTCGCAGTCGGAATGCCCGACGATGTATTTCGTCGCGGCTTGCAGCGAGACATCGACGCCGTGGTCGAAGGGGCGGAAATACAGCGGCGTCGCCCAGGTATTGTCGAGCATCACGATGACGCCCTTGGCATGGGCCGCCGCGGCGATGGCGGGAATGTCCTGCACCTCGAAACTGTGGGAGCCGGGGGATTCGCAGAGGATGGCCTTGGTTTCCGGCCGGATGAGTGTGGCGATATCCGCGCCCATCGACGGCGGGTAGTAGGTCACCGCGACACCGAACCGCTGGAGCGTATGGGTCAGGAAGATGCGCGCCGGATCATAGACCGTGTCCACCACCAGCAGATGATCGCCCGCCTGCACCACGGCCATCAGCGCGATCGCGATCGCCGACATGCCGGAGGGACAGGCGATGGCGCGGTCACCGCCCTCGATGGCGGCCAGGGCTTCTTCCAGCGCGAAGGTGGAGGGCGTGCCGTTGCGGCCATAGACGAAGTTTTTCGCCGTGTCCTGCTGGGCGATGCGCATGTCGGCCAGCGAGGGAAAGAGCACGGTGGAGGCGTGATAGACGGGCGGGTTCACCACCCCGGCCTTCTTGGCCAGGCCTCGGCCGGTGGTTGCGAGCAGCGTGTCGGTCCGCATGTCGGTCCTCTCCTGCCCGCGCGGGAGGAGCGGGTCCGGGCGGGAGGTTATGAAATACGATTTTCGTGGTCAACGGCCATTATAAATATCTTGATGTTATGTGTGAGGGGATTAGGTTGCTCCCCATGTGCAGGTTCAACCCCCCGCCCCGCGCGGCCGCATGGTGACGGATCGCCACCAATGAGGCATGGCGCGGCCTACCGTAACGGGGGCGAGACAGATGAGCAGACGGAACAGGCAGCCATGACCCGGCTGAACGCACGCCAGATCGAGGCGTTCCGCGCCGTCATGCAGCTTGGCAACATGACCAAGGCCGCGGAGATCCTGCAGATCTCGCAGCCCGCCGTCAGCCGCCTGATCGCCGATTTGCAGGAGACGGTGGGCTACACGCTCTTCACCCGCCGGCGCCACGGCACCGTGCCGACCGAGGATGCGCGCCGCCTGTTGTCGGATGTCGAGAGTGTGTTCATCGGGCTGGATGAACTCAGCCGCCGCGCGCATGCCATTCGCGACCTGGAGGCGGGCGAGATCCGCATCGCGGCGGTCAGCCTCTATGGCAATGGCTTGCTGCCGCAGATCATCGCGGCCTTCTTCAAGAAGCATCCCGGGCTGACCATCCGGCTGGAGATCTCGCCGCATGACCAGGTGGTGGATTGGCTGGTGTCGCGGCGCTGCGACCTCGGGCTGACGAGCCTGCCGGCGCATAGTGGCGAGTTGGATGTGGACCGGCTGTCCGCGCGCCCGTTGCTCTGCGTGCTGCCTGCGGATCATCCGCTGACGGCCAAGCCCTTGATCCAGGCGAGTGACCTGGATGGGATCGATTTCGTCAGCTTCCCGCGCGATTCCGCCAGCCGCTACCAGATCGACGCGATCTTCGAGCGCGCCGGCGTGCGGCGGGTGATGCGGATCGAATCGGGCACGCATGAATCGGTCTGCAACCTGGTGGCGGCGGGGGTCGGGGTGTCGGTGATCAGCCCGTTTTCGCCGCACCTGCATGGCAATCCGCGCCTGGCCTTTCGCCCGTTCCAGCCCTTGATGACGATCGAGATCGCGTTGTTGAGCGATGCCGAGCGCCTGTCGGTCGCCGCCCGCGCCTTCCACAGTTTCGTCGTGGATTGGTTCCGCCAATACCCGTCCGGCGATCCACATTCGACCTGACCCAGCCAGGAAAGTTCTTTCCGCATGTCTTCTCCGCCCGTCACGCCGGTCCAGTCGGACACGATCCTGCCCGAGCGCGTGGAGGTCGTGATCGTCGGCGGTGGCATCGTCGGTGCCTGCACAGCGTTGTTCCTGGCGCGGAAGGGCGTGCGGGTCGCGGTCTGCGAGAAGGGCTATATCGGCGGCGAGCAATCCAGCCGGAACTGGGGCTGGTGCCGCAAGATGGGCCGCGACTATCGCGAGATGCCCTTGATCATCGAAAGCATGCGCCTGTGGGAAGGCATGGACGCGATGAGCGAGGGCCAGACCGGCTTTCGCCATGGCGGCGGCACCACCTACTTCACCGATGATGCGGCGCAGATGGAGCGCTACATCGGCTGGCTGGACAATGTGAGCCAGTACCAGATCGACACCAAGGTGTTGAGCGGTTCCGAGCTGGCGCGCATGTTCCCGGGCAGCGCCCGTCCCTGGGTCGGCGGGCTGCATACGGCCAGCGATGGCATGGCCGAGCCCGGGCTGGCCACATCCGCCATCGTCGAAGGCGCGCGCAAACTGGGCGCCGCGATCTTCACCAATACCGCCGTGCGCGGGGTCGAGACCAAGGCCGGCCGCGTCTGCACCGTGGTGACCGAGAAGGGGCGCATCGATTGCGATAGCGTCGTCGTCGCCGGCGGCGGCTGGTCCAGCCTGTTCCTGCGCAACCTCGGCATCCGGCTGCCGCAGTTGAAGGTGCTGGCGAACGTGATGCGCACGGCGCCGATCGAGGATGGCCCGCAGGGCTGCGGGTCGGGACCGGGCTTCGGCTTCCGCAAAAGGCTTGATGGTGGCTACAATGTCTCGATGCGTTCGGCGCATCCGGTGGATATCGTGCCGGATAGTTTCCGCTTCCTCGGGGATTTCCGGCAGGCGTTGAGCAGTGAGCGCAAGGCCATGCGCTTCCGCATCGGCAAGCGGTCGTTCCAGGAGGCTTTGATGCCGTCGCGCTGGTCGCTCGACAGCAAGACCAGTTTCGAGAAGTACCGGACCCTGGACCCGACCCCGGCCGACGACATCCTGGACCAGGCTGGCCGCAACATCGGCGCGATCTTCCCGGCCATGGCGAAGATGAAGGTGCTGGAGAAGACGGCCGGCTTCGTCGATGTGACGCCCGATGCGATCCCGGTGATTTCACCGGTCGAGACGATGCCGGGGCTCTATGTTTCCACTGGCTATTCGGGTCATGGCTTTGGCATCGCGCCTGGTGCGGGCCGGTTGATGGCGCAGATGATCACGGGCGACCAGCCGCTGGTCGATCCCGCGCCCTATCGGTTCAGCCGGTTCTCCGACGGGTCGAAGATCGTCCACTGGCCGATGGGGTTCTAGGCCTCGACCACCATCGCGGATTGCTTGGCCTGCAGCACGTCGATCGGGATGTGGCAGGCCAGGCCGTGGCCTGCCCCCGCCGGGCGCCACGGCGGGGCTTCCTGTTCGCAGATGCTGCCGAGTTTGCGCGGGCAGCGGGTGTGGAAGACGCAGCCCTGTTTCGCTGCGACCGGACGGCCCTGAAGTCGTAGCCGGGCATGGTCGGGGGCTGCGTCGTGGCGCGGAATCGCGGCGACCAGGGCTTCGGTATAGGGGTGGTGCGGGGCGGCAAACACCTGTTCGGGCTTGCCGTGTTCCACCGCTATCCCACCATAGAGGATCGTGACGGTATCAGCGATGTTGCGAACGACGCCGAGGTCGTGGGTGATGAACAGATAGCTGGTGCCGGTGCGCGCCTGCAACGCCGCGAGTTCGTTCAGCACCGAGGCCTGCACGGAAATATCCAGCGCCGAGGTCGGTTCGTCGCAGATCACCAGCCGCGGATTGGCGGCGAAGGCGCGGGCGATGCCGACGCGCTGTTTCTCGCCACCCGAGAGTTCGCGGGGATAGCGCTGGAGGAAACGCTCGCCCAGTTTCACGGCGTCGAGCAATTCCAGGATGCGGGCGCGCAGCGCTGCGCCGCTGAGCCCTTGGTACAGGCGCAGCGGCCGCCCGATGGTGTCGCCCACGGTCCAGCGCGGGTTCAGCGCCGATTCCGGGTTCTGGAAGACGAATTGCACGGCCTGCTGATCGGCCCGGCTGCGGCGTTCGACTTTTGGGGCCAGGTGCCTGCCGTCAAGCTGCATGCCGCCGCCATCGGCCGGCAGCAGCCCAGCGACGCATTGCGCCAGGGTCGATTTGCCGGAACCGCTTTCGCCGACCAGCGCGTGGGTCTCGCCGGCGCCGATGGACAGCGACACGCCATCCAGCGCGCGCACGGGGTCGGGTCGCGGCAGGAAGGGCAGCGCCGCGCTGCGGCCATACCATTTGCGCAGGTCCTGCAAATCCAGGCGCGGCACGGCGGTGGCCCTGGCGGCGCGATCGACCGTGGGGATCGGCGGCAGCGGTGGTGCGGTGACGGTGTCGCGAAAATGGCAGCGGCTGGCATGGCCCGTCGCGACATCGTCCAGCGCGGGGCGTGTGGTGCAGATGTCGGTGGCGAAGCCGCAGCGGGGCGCGAAAATGCAGCCGGACGGGACCTGGCGCAGGTCGGGCAGGCGGCCGGGGATGGTGGCCAGGCTGGTGCGGGCGGCTTCGGGACGCGGCAGGGCCTGCATCAAGCCGATGGTATAGGGGTGACGCGGGCGGCGCAGGACCTCCTGCGCCGTGCCCTGTTCGACGAATTCGCCGCCATAGAGCACGCCGACGCGGTCGCAGACCTGGCCGACCACGGCCAGGTTGTGGCTGATGAACAGCACGGCGGCCCCGATCTCCCGCCGCAGAACGCGGATCAGGTCGAGGATCACCGCCTCGGTCGTCACGTCCAGGCCGGTGGTCGGTTCGTCCATGATCAGCAGCGCGGGGCGGCAGGCGATGGCCATGGCGATGACGACGCGTTGCTGTTGCCCGCCCGAAAGTTGATGCGGGTAGCGGCGGGCCATTTCGGCCGGGCGCGGCAATTCGACCTGGTCGAGCAATGCGACCGCGCGCTGCCAGGCGGCGTCACGGGCCAGGCCGGTGTGGCGGCGCAGCGCCTCGGCGATCTGTTCGCCGACGCGGATGAGCGGATTCAGCGCGCTCATCGGGTCCTGGTAGACCATGGCCATGCTGGCGCCGCGGATCACCGCCAGACGCTTTTGCGGCATCGCGAGCAGGTCTTCGCCTTGCAGCGCCATGCGGTCGGCACGCACGGCACCGCCCCGCAGGTGGCGCATCAGCGCGAAGGCGACGGTGGATTTGCCCGATCCGGATTCGCCGATCAGCCCCAGCGCCTCACCCGGCGCGATGCTGAAGGAAATGTCGCGCACGGCCTTCAGCGGGCCGTAGTCGACCGAGAGGTTCTGGACCTCCAGCACCGGCGTGGTCATCGGCCGCGATCTCCACCCGGCAGGGCCAGGCGTTTACGAAGGCGTTCGCCCAGAAGCACCGTACCGATGGCGGTCAGCGACACGGCCAGGCAGGGGAAGATCACCAGCCAGGGCGCGATCTGCAGGAAGGGCTGGCCATCGCGCACCATCAGGCCCCAGGCCGGGGTCGGCGGCGTCGCGCCGATGCCGAGGAATGCGAGGGCGGCGGCCATCAGGATCCCCGATGTGACGCGCAGGCTGAGGTCGATGGTCACGATGCTCCAGACATTCGGCAGCAGTTCACGCAGCAGGATGAACAGGCGGGATTCGCCCCGCGACCGCGCCGCCTGCACGAAGGCGCGGCGCGCGACTTCGGTGACCACGCTGCGGATCAGGCGCGCGGAACGCGGCCAGAAGACCAGCGCCAGTGCCGTGATGACGTTGATCGGATGCGGCCCCAGCATCACCACCACCAGCATCGACAGGATCAGCCCCGGGAACGACATCAGCGCGTCCATCACGCGCATCACGGCCTCGTCCACGACGCCACCAAAATAGCCGGCGACCAATCCGGTCACGGCGCCCAGGAGCACGCCTACGATGGCGGCGCCGACCGCGACCAGCAGGGTTGGCCGGGTGCCGCTGATGACGCGGCTGAAGATGTCGCGGCCGAATTCATCGGTGCCGAACAGGAAGGCGCGGCTCGGGCCCTCCAGCGAATGCAGCGGGTGGAATTCGGTCGGCGGATAGGGCGCCAGCGCCTCGCCGAACAGGATCAACCCCACGATCGTCAGCAGGAACAGCAGCGCCGCGAGATCGCCGGCGGGGACACGCTTCACGACTGGTTCCTCAGGCGCGGGTCGAGCAGGATGCAGGCGACATCGGCCAGGAGGTTGCCGACGCCATAGGCGAGCGCCACGACCAGCACGGTGATCTGCACCACGGGGATGTCGCGATGGCTGACGGCATTGACCAGCATTTCACCGACGCCGGCATAGGCGAACAGCGTTTCCACCACGACGATGCCGCCGAGCAGGTAGCCGATATGCATGCCGATCTCGGTCAGCGTTGGCAGCATGACGTTGGGCAGTGCGTGCTTCAGCACGACGACCCAGCCCGGCAGGCCCTTGAGAACGGCGGTGCGGACATAGGCGCTGTCGAGCGCCACGATCATGCCGCCGCGGGTGATCTGGCTGAGATGCGCCAGCATGCCCAGAACCAGCACGGCGACCGGCAGGACCAGCGCCTCGGGGTGCGACAGGGGGTTGGCGTCGGGTTCCATCAGGCTGGACCCCGGCAGCACCGGCCAGAGGATGCTGAACACCAGGATCGCGGTCAGCCCCGTGACGTATTCGGGCAGCGAGAAGCACAGCACCGCCAGGCCGGAGATGACGCGATCGACCCAGCCGCCAGGCTTCAACGCCGCGACGACGCCGATGCCGATGGCCAAGGGGGCCGCGATGGCCAGGGTGATTCCCGCCAGGATCGCGGAATTGCCGAGGCGGCCGAAGAGCATTCCGGCAATCGGCTGCTGATAGGTCAGCGAGGTGCCGAGGTCCCCCTGCAACAACCCGCCGATCCAGTGTTGGTAACGCTGTACCAAGGGCAGGTTCAGCCCCATGCGTTCACGCAGCGCCACGACCTGCTCCGGCGTGCCGAGATCGCCCAGGATCGCCTGTGCGACGTCGCCCGGCAGCACGTTCACGATGCAGAACGTCAGCACGGAGACGATGAACAGGACCAGCACGAGCAGCCCGACACGTCGCAGCAGGAGAGCCGTCAACTGCATCCTACAGACCGATCGGCCAATGTTCGATCTTCGAGCCATCGGAGAAACGGCTGAAGCGGAAGGGCGTGGGATCGACGCAGGGCGTTTCGCCCGTCACCAGTTCCGCCATCAACTGCCCCGCACCCGGGCCGATGCCGAAGCCATGGCCGGAATAACCGCAGGAGAGGAAGAAGCCGGGCTTTTCCGGCACTGCCGAGATCACCGGAATGGCGTCGGGCGTCACGTCGATCAGCCCGCCGATGCGTTCCACGACCTGCGCCTTGGCGAGCGCCGGGAAGATCCCGTCGATGCTGCGGCGCGCCGCGTCCAGCACCTTCTTGCCGGGGGTCGGCGAATAGGTGCGGTAGCGTTCGAAGGGCGTCTTCTGGTCGGGCTTCCAGCTCGTGCGCATGAACAGCTCCTCGATGCTGCGGCGGCCGATGCGCAGGTGCAGCGACTTGCGTTCGTTGCCGAGGGCCTGCTGGAAATCCTTCATGTAGCGGAAGCTGTCGGGGACGATGTCCACGGGATGCGCCGCCCGCATGGACATGTTGTAGCCGCCGTCCAGCCGCTTGCGGAAGCCGAATCCACGGCCCGAGCCGCAGCCCTGCAAACCGGCCTCGATCGGCGCGGTGCGCATGACCTGCGACAGCAGTTTGAGTTGCGGCAGGCGCAGGCCGAGGTTCCGCATGAACAGGCCGGACCAGCCGCCGCCGGCGAGCACAACACTGGTGCAGGCGATGCGGCCGCGTTCGGTGAAGACCCCGCTGACGCGGCCATTGGTCATGTCCAGGCTGCGCACGGCGGTGTTGGTGTAGATCTTCGCACCTCGCTTGCGCGCGGCCTTGGCGATGGCGACGGTGGCCAGCGTGGGCTCGGCCATGCCGTCGCTCGCGGTATGCATGCCGCCGACGAACTGCTTGGTGCTGCCGGGGGCGAGGGCCATCGCCTCGGCGGCCGAGATGGCGCGGGAGTCAATCTGGAACTTCGCGACCGCCTCCATCCAGGCGGTGTAGCGTGCGATATCAGCGTCGGTATCGGCGAAGTAGGTGATGCCGGTGACGCGAAAACCCGTCTCGGCTTCGGTGGCTTCGTTCAACCCGGCCCAGATCCGCATGGCGCGGATCATCAGCGGCATTTCGCGCGGGTCGCGGCCCATCTTGCGGACCCAGCCCCAGTTCCGGCCGGATTGTTCGCCGGCGATCACGCCCTTTTCGCACAAGGCCACGGTCAAGCCGCGCTGGACCAGTTCGAAGGCGGTGCTGGCGCCCATGATGCCGCCGCCGATGACGACGACATCCACCTTGGCGGGCAATTCCTTGTCCGACGAGACCAGTTCGATGCCATCAACCATTCGGCCAAAACCCCTTTTCGCGGCACTATGACGGGGAGGCTACGGGTCGCCTGACATAATAGCTAGACATTTTATGTTGGTATTTTACGCATGATTCTACATGATACGAGCCGTTGCCGCGCCGGAGTGCACAAGCTTGCCCAGGATCCTGCGATCTGCCTCCCATTGGGGCGCCTTCCGCATGCAGACGCGGGACGGGCGGCTGACCGGCGTCACGCCCTTCGAACATGATCCGCACCCGACCCCGCTGATCGAGGCCTGGCCCGAGATGCTGACGCATGAATTGCGCGTGGCGACCCCGGTCGTGCGCCGTGGCTGGCTGGCCGGCGACGGCGGTGCCGCGCGGGGCGACGACAGCTTCGTCCAGGTCGGCTGGGACAGGGCATTGGACCTGGTGGCCGGCGAATTGACGCGGGTGCGGGCGGAGCACGGCCACCAGGCCGTTTTCGGCGGCTCCTACGGCTGGTCCAGCGCGGGCAGGCTTCACCACGCCCGCAGCCTGGTGCACCGGTTCCTGGGGCTCGGAGGCGGGTTTACGGGGCAGGTCACGAATTACAGCTACGGGGCGGCCATGGCCTTCCTGCCGCGCATCCTGGGCACGCCGGATGGGATCGGCGCGGCGCTGACCTCCTGGCACGGGATTGCGACGGAGGGCGAGGTGCTGCTGGCCTTTGGTGGCATCGCGGCGAAGAACTGGGAGGTGCAGTCCGGCGGCTTTGGCATGCACCAGCATCCGACGCGCATGGCGGAACTCGCGGCGGGCCGGCTGCGGATGGTGAATATCTCGCCGCTGGCCAGCGATTTTCCCAGCGCCGAATGGTTGCCGATCCGGCCATGCACGGATTCCGCACTGGTGATGGCGCTGACGCAGTCGGTGATCGCCGCGGGGCGTTTTGATCGCGCGCTTGTGGAGCGCCTGGCGACGGGGTTCGACCGCTACGCCGCCTATCTGGCTGGCGAGGTCGATGGCATCGCGAAGACGCCTGAATGGGCGGCCGGGATCACGGGTATTCCTGCCGTGGAAATCGAGGCCCTGGCGCAATGCCTGCCCGGCAAGCGCGTCATGCTGACCGCGGCCTGGAGCCTGCAACGCGCACGGCATGGCGAGCAGGTCTATTGGGCGATCATCGCGCTGGCGGCGGTGCTGGGGCAGATCGGGCTGCCTGGGGGCGGCTTCGCCTTCGGCTATGGGTCGTCCAACGGCATGGGCAATCCGCGCTACGACACGCCGCTGTCGGGCATGCCGGCGGTGAAGAATCCGGTCGGGATCAACATCCCCGTCGCACGCATCGCCGACCTGCTGCTGCATCCGGGCGAGACGATTCGTTTCAACGGGCGCGACGTCACCTACCCTGACACGCGGCTGGTCTATTGGGCCGGCGGCAATCCCTTCCACCATCACCAGGACCTGAACCGCCTGCGCCGCGCGTTTCGGCGGCCGGAAACGGTGATCGTGCATGAGCCCTGGTGGACCGCGACGGCGCGCCACGCGGATATCGTGCTGCCCGCGACGACGCCGCTGGAGCGCAACGACATCGGCGGATCGTCGCGCGATCCCTTCCTGCTGGCGATGCACCAGGGCGTTCAGCCGGTGGGCGAGGCGCGCAACGACATGTCGATTTTTGTCAGCCTGGCGGAACGACTCGGCTTTGCCGATGCCTTCACCGAGGGCCGCGACGAGGATGCCTGGCTGCGCCACATCTGGGCGCGGTCGCGCGCGTCGCTGGCCGCGCGGGGAATCGAGGCGCCCGCGTTCGATGCCTTCTGGGAACAAGGCTTTTTCCGCGTGCCGGAGCCGCAGCGCGACTTTACGATGTTCGAGGATTTCCGCACCGACCCGGTCGCCCATCCGATGGCGACACCATCGGGCCGGATGGAGATTTTCTCGCCCTCGGTCGCCGCCATGGATGATCCGGAACAGCCCGGGCATCCCGTCTGGCTGGACCCGGAGGAATGGCTTGGCGCCTCCAGCGCCAAGAACCATCCGCTGCATTTGCTGACACCGCAGCCCGCGCGGCGCCTACATGGCCAGATGGAAGCCAGCAGCCATAGCCGCGCCGGCAAGCGGAACGACCGCGAGGTGATGCAGATCCATCCACATGACGCGAACGCGCGCGGCATCGCGACGGGCGACATCGTGCGCCTGTTCAATGATCGCGGTGCCTGCCTGGCCAGTGCCGAGGTCACGCCGAGCATCCTGCGCGGCGTGATCACCTTGCCGACGGGGGCCGCCTTCGATCCGATGGATGCGACCAGCGACCGCAGCAGCAATCCGAATGTGCTGACCCTGGACAAGGGGACGTCCAGCCTCGGCCAGGGCTGCTCGGCGCAGTCTTGCCTGGTCGAGGTGGAACGCTTCGACGCGGCGCTGCCCCGCGTGCGGGCCTTCGAGCCGCCGGAGATCGCCGGGACTTAATCCACGGTGGCGGGCAGGTCGCGGCGCATGCCCCATTCTTCCCAGGACCCGTCGTAGATCGGGCAAGGCTCCCGCCCCGTCACGGCCAGCGCCAGCGACAGGATGCAGGCGGTGACGCCGGAGCCGCAGGTGGCGATGATCGGCGCGTCGATGGCGACGCCGTGGGCTGCGATGATGGCCTCGATCTCGGCGGCGGGCTTGAAGGTGGCGTCGGCGTTCAGCAGGTCCCGCTGCGACAGGTTCACCGCGCCGGGGATATGGCCGTCGCGCACGCCGGGGTATTGCGCGGCGGTGCTGCCGTGGAAACTGGCGGCGGGGCGCACGTCGATCAATTGCTCGACGTGGCTGTCGATGTTGGCCAGCACCTGCTGCCAGTTGCGCACCGCATCGGCGGGTGGGCGTTGCGGCCAAGTGGTCGGCGGCAGGGGTTTGGGTGGGCCGCTTTCGATGCGGCCGCCGGCGCGGATCCAGGCAGGCAACCCGCCCTCCATGACCGACACGCGGGCGTGGCCAAAGCTGCGGAACAGCCACCAGACGCGGGCCGCGCTGTACATGCCGACCGAATCATAGACGACCAGATGCGCGTCGGGCCGCAGGCCGAGTTTGCCGACCTCTTCGGCAAAGATGTCCGGCGGCGGCATCATGCGCCCCGGCGGGCCGGGGATGCGCGCCGCCACGGTGTCGATGTCCAGATGCACGGCACCGGGGATGCGCTGGGCGATGTAGTCGGCGACGGCGTCGCGGCCCTGCACCGGCAGGTGCCAAGAGCCGTCGATGATCTGGACGTCCGGGGCAGCCGCAAGCCATGCGGCGCTGACGACGGGGGGCACGGTCATGCGGGTTTCTCCGTGGGTTTTTGGGGCGGTGAGACCAGCCCTTCGCGTTCCAGCAGCGGTAGGATGCCACCGCCTTGCATGAGGTCCAGCAATTCCGCCGGCACCGGCAGGATGGGCAGCTTTCGGCCGGGCGTGTGGACCTGCAGGGCGGCGATGTCGATGGTCACGACGCTGCCCTCCGCGAGGGCGGTGATGCCAGGGCATTCCAGGGCCAGAAGCCCGTAGCTGACGCAGTTGCGGAAGAACAAGCCGTTCAGGCTTTCAGCCAGCACGCAGGCGATGCCGAGATGCCGCAGCGGCTGCGGCGCGGGGCGCGACGAACCCAGGCCAAAGTTGCGGCCGCCGATCAGCACGTCGCCGGGCTGGACCAGATTTGGCCAGCCGGGGCGCAGGCCTTCGAACACCGCTGCCGCCTGGGCCGTGATGTCGCGGAACAGCACGCGCGTCGGCATCATCTGGTCGGTATCGACATCATCGCCAAAGACCCAGGCGCGGCCGGTGATCATGCGAAAATCCGGCGCGGGTCGGCGATGACCCCGGCGATGGCGGAGGCCGCGACCGTTGCCGGCGAGCCCATGAAAATGCGGGCCGAGGCGTCGCCCATGCGGCCCTTGAAATTGCGGGTGCTGGCGGTGATGCAGACCTCGTCGGGGCCGAGCACGCCCAAATGCATCCCGGCGCAGGCGCCGCAGGTGGCATTGGTGACGATGGCGCCGGCTTCCGACAGGGTCGCGACATATCCCGCGGCCAGGGCGGCGCGGAACACCGCCTGTGTCGCGGGGGTGACGATCAGCCGCACGCCAGGCGCCACGCGATGGCCATCGAGCAGGCGCGCGGCCTCGGCCAAATCGTCCAACCCGCCATTGGCGCAGGAACCGATGAAGGCTTGGTCGATGCGCTGGCCGGCGACGTCGCTGACCGGCACGGTATTCTGGAGCACCCGGTCCGGCCGGGCGACCAGCGGGGTCAGTTGGTCGAGGCGGATCGTGCGGCGTGCCGAATAGGTCGCGTCGGGATCAGGGTTCACCGCGACAAACCTGTCGTCCGTGCGGGCGCGGCAGAACGTTTCCAGCCGCGCATCCGCTTCGCAGATGACGAAGTCCGCGCCGAGTTCGGCGCCCATCGCGCAGAGGGTGCGGCGTGCCTCGATGCCGAAACCCGCCAGCGCTTCGCCGCCATATTCCACGTTCTGCCCGACATGCCCGCCATAGGTGCCGGCGATGTGCAGGAACAGATCCTTGGCGGAAACGCCGGGCGCCAGTGCGCCCACAAGATCGTAGCGGATCGTTTCGCCCATGCGGAACCAACTGCGCCCGGTGGTGATGGCATGCAGCAGGTCGAGGAAGGGGACCGCCCGCGCCGCGCAGTTCATCGCCCCCGACGCGCAACTGTGGGAATCGCTGCACACCAGCAGCGACCCCGGCAACGCATGGGCGAAATCCACCAGCAGCGCATGGCTGATGCCGCCATCGCGGCCGACATCGTGGAAGCGCTTGATCCCGAATGCGGCGACGAAGGCGCGGCCCATCGCATGCGCGCGTGCGGCGGCGATGTTGGGGGTTGGGACCTCGTGATCGAAGGCGACGACGACACGGTCGGGGTCGGCGACGCGCAGGATGCGGCGACCGTCCATGCCGCCCAGGAGTGAAAACCCGGTGTCGAGGATGACGCTGCGGTCCACCGTCACCGCGACAGTGTCGCCAGGTGCCACGCTGGCACGCCCGGCGGCGCGCGCGACGATCTTCTCGGCGATGGTTTGCCCCAAGGCGCGCGCCCCTCATATATAAGATCGATGGGATAATGCTGCGCCATGGAATACTCAATTGCAATATCATAAGCCCTTCCGCTAGGCTGGCCGCAGCGGCCGGGACCGGCCTGACAGGAGAGCTTCGATGCAGGATTTCTCAGCCGCCTTCGGTCGTCGCCAGGCCTTGCTGGGCGGTGCGGCCGTCGGGTTGATCGGCGGTGGCGCGGCCCAGGCCCAGGCCCAGGCAACCCCGCGTCGCGGCGGGATCCTGCGCATCGCATCGCCGGATGCGCCGGATACGCTGGACCCGCAGGCCTCGGCCTCCGGCCCCGGGTTCCAGGCGGGCTATCTGGTCTTCGACAATCTGACGGCGCTGGATGCCAATGACCTGGCGATTCCGCAGTTGGCCACAAGCTGGGAAGCCGTTGGCGGCGACACGCGCAACTGGGTGTTCGAACTGCGCCAGGGCGTGAAATTCCATCACGGGACGGAATTCACCTCCGCCGACGTAGTCGCGACGATCGAGCGTGCGCAGGACCCCGCCGGCGGGCGCCCGTCGACCGGCACCTTCGGCCCGATCGCCTCGATCACCGCCGAAGGCCGTTATCGCGTGCGCTTCACCATGAGCCAGCCCTTCGCGGAACTGCCGGTGCTGCTGGCCAATGAATTCGGCCGCATGCTGCCTGCCGACAAGTTGGACACGCTGCGCAACGCGCCCTCCGGCACCGGCCCCTTCAAGTTCGAGAACTACCAGCCGGGTGCCAGCCTGAGCTTCGTGCGCAACCCGGATTACTGGATGCCGGGCATCCCGTACCTCGACGGTGTGCGCATGGTCATTATCCGTGAGGCGATGGCCCAGCAGGCGTCGCTGCGCGCCGGTGCCGTGGACATCATCACGCGGCTGTCGCCGGAAGCGATGCTGGTGCTGCGGGCAGTGCCGACGATCAAGCCCTTCGCCATCGCCACCGGCAACTACCATTGCGTGACGATGCAGGCGAACCAGCCGCCCTTCGACAATCCCAAGGTGCGTGAGGCGTTCAAGTTCCTGCTCGACCGGCAGCCGTTGTTCACCGCGGCGCTGTTCGGCCAGGGCAGCCTGGGCAATGACATCCAGATCCCGCCGTCCAGCCCCTATCTGCCGACGCTGCCGGACCACCGCCAGGATTTGCCACGGGCCAGGCGGCTGCTGGATGAATCCGGCGTGGGGCGCATCGACCTCGACATCTTCACCACCAGCGACCGTCCGCCGGCGCCGAAGATCGCGCTGGCCTTGTCGGAAGCGGCATCGAAGATCGGCGTCACGCTGCGGGTGCGCGACATTCCCTATACGGAATACGTGGCGAATGTGATGCGCAAGCGACCGCTCTACACCAGTTCGCTGGGGGCGGCGCCGACCTTGTTCCAGATGGTCTATCGCTACCAGCACACCGACAGCCCCTACAACTACGGCCGCGAGGGCACGCCGGAGCGCAATGCCCTACTGGACCGCATGGTGGCCGAGGGCGACTTCGACCGCCGCAAGGCGCTGGTCGCGGAGATCATGACCGATGTGCAGCGCACGGGCGAACGCATCGTGCCGTATTTCATGCCCTATCTCTGCGCGACGTCGCTGAAGGTGAACGCCTTCGTGCCGCCACGCTATGCGGTGATCGACGTGCGCGGCATCTGGTTGTCGGCATAACGGTTGCCAATCGGCTTGGCGCATCGTTACCCTCGGCGCATCGCGGAGGGAACGCATCGATGTCCGACCACCTGCAAGCCGCGCCCGACGCATTGACGCCGGGCGACATCGACCAGCGTATCTACGATCTTTATGACGAATACTGCCATGGGGGGATCGACCGGCGCGCCTTCCTGGCGCGGGCGGCGGTGTTGACCGTGGGGGGCCTGGCCATGGCGCAGGCCCTGCTGCCGCGCTACGCCCAGGCGCAGACGATCTCCTTCACCGATCCGCGGATCAAGGCGCGCTACGTGTCCTACCCCTCGCCGGGCGGGTCATCCGGCACGATGCGCGGATACCTGGTGCAGCCGGCCGGGACCGGCCCGTTTCCCGCCGTGCTGGTGATCCACGAAAACCGTGGCCTGAACCCCTATATCGAGGACGTGGCCCGGCGCGCGGCGGTCGAGGGGTTTGTCGCCCTGGCCCCCGACGGCTTGGCGCCGGTCGGCGGCTATCCCGGCAATGACGATGACGGGCGGGCGCTGCAACAGGGGCTGGACCAGGCCAAGCTGCGCACCGACATGATCAACAGCGCGCGCTACCTGAAGGCGCATGAACTCTCCTCCGGCAAGCTTGGCGCCACGGGTTTCTGCTGGGGCGGCGGCATGACCAATATCCTGGCCGCGACCCTGGGCGCCGAGATGCAGGCGGGCGTACCCTTCTACGGCGCTGCCCCGCAGGCGGCGTCGATCCCCGCCATCAAGGCCGCCTTGCAGATGCAATATGCGGCGAATGATGCGGGCATCAACGCCATGTGGCCGGGGTTCGAGGCGGGGCTGAAGACCAGCGGCGCGCCGTATGAGATGCACCTCTATCCCGGCACGCAGCACGGTTTCCACAACAACTCCACGCCACGGTATGACGAGGCGGCGGCGAAGCTTGCCTGGGACCGCACCATCGCCTTCTTCAAGCAGAAACTCGCTTAGCGCGAGCCCATCATTCCCTCGATCAGGCTGCGCAGGAAGCCGGCGCCGTCGGTCACCGTTTCGGTGCGGAACGGGCGCCCGGCGGCATCGCCCACGACCATTGGCAGGGCGCCGCGATCCTGGCGCAGTTCCGCGACCGACAGTTTCCCGTCGCCATCGTAGTCCAGGCTGCCGACCAGGGCATGCGCCGCGAGCAAGCCGCTGATGGCGCCGGCGGCATTGGCGGCCGCCAGGGTTTCACCATCGCCGCCTTCCTGGGCCGCCATCACCCAGGCGGCGCCGCGCAGCAGGCGGGCGATTTCGGCGGTTCCCAGCGCGCCGTCGCCCGATACATCGCCGACCGCGACCAGCGCCGCGATACAGGCGTCGGCCGGGCCGGTGCAGGCGGCCTCCAGCCGTTCCAGCGCGCCGAGGAAGGCCAGCCCCTCCCCATGCATCGCCGCGAACGCGGCCGGTTGGCCGGGGCAGCGGCGCCAGGTTTCCGTGGCCGCTTCACCCGGCAGGCGGTCGTCGCGGGTCTTGGCCGAGGGCGCGGCCGTCACCAGCCCCTCCCCTTCCGCGCGCAGCGCCAGGCGTGGCGCCTCGGCGCCACGGCCGGTGCCGATGGTCCAGGGGGCGCGGTCGCGGATTTCGACGAAGCGCAGCATCCGCGCGGCGCCCTCCATCGGCAGGGTGACGGCGGCGCGCGGGGTGACGAAGAGCATCGATTCCGGCGCCGTGCAGTCGGGGCCGAACCAGGCGCCGCGCAGCGGTTCCGGCACACCGGCCGGGGTTTGCGCGACGGCGGGTGCCGCCAGCAACAGGGCGCTCAGGACGTATCGGATCATGGCAGGCTCACCTCCAGGCCGGCGCAGAGGTCGAGCGCGGGTCGCGCCACCTCCTGCCCATCGCGGAACACGGCCACCAGGTCGGCAGTGCAGCCGGACCCCGGTGGTGGACGGATATCGAAGGAGTCTCCGGCGCCCAGAATCGCGGCGCCAAGCCGGTCGGGGCCGCGCGCCGAACCCGGCGCGCCGGTGAAGACTTCGACAATGGGCAGCGAACCCGCATTGCGCAGGCGGATGCTGCCGGCGCTGGGCGGGTCCGTGGGCGCGGGGTCGCCACCGGCGCCGTCGGCCAGGTCCTCGGCGATGGTCCAGCCGGGACGGACCACGACAATCGGGATGGCGCAGGCATCGACCGCGCGGCGCTCCTCGGCGCCGCCATTCGGGAAGACCACGCGCAGGTCCAGTTCGCAGCCGGCGACCAGGGTGATCAGGCGGCGCTGGCCGATGTCGAGCGCGGCCGAGTCCAGCCGGTTGGGGCCCCAGTCGTCGCTGTCGGCGGCGGCGGCATAGGCTTCCTGGAACGGGGCGCCGTGGCGGTTCACCAGGGTCACCGATTGTTCGGCCCGGCGCGGCAGGCTGCTGCCGTCGAAGGCGATCTGGCGGGTGGTGCAGACATCGACGGCCGGCAGGGTTTCGGCGCCGCCGCCCTCGTATTCAGCGCGCAATTCGATCACGCATTCCCGCGCGCGGATGGTCATGCGGAAGGATTCGCCGGGGCCCAGGGTGGCGGCACCCAGGCGGTCGGGGCCGGGGCGCGCGGCACCCGGCGGGGCGGCGAAGACGCGCTGGATGGAGGTGGGGCTGTCGTTGGCGACCTCGACCTCCCGCCGCGGGATGGTGGGGTCGCCGAAGCCGATGCGGGGCGTGCGGCAGAGGTCGGCGCGGTCGCGGCGTTCCTCGCTGTCGTCCTCGAAGACTGCTATGACGTCGAAGACGCAATCGCGGGTGCGGCCCAGGCGCAGGCGCCAGGTGGCGCCGGCCAGGACGACCTCCGCCCCCAGTCGGTCCGGCCCGCGATCGCGTGCGCCGGGCGGGGTGACAAAGAGGCCACGCAGCAGCAGTTCGGTGTCGTTGGTCAGCGTCGCCTCGCGCAGCGGCGCGTTGGGGTCGCCGAAGGTGACGCGGGTCACGTTGCACAGGTCGATGTTGCGCCGTTCCAGCACGCTATTGTCCATGAACACGCCACGCAGGTCGAAGCGGCAGCCCAGGTCGCGCGCGATGCGCAGCCGCCAGGTTCCGCCGGGCGGGATGGTATCGGCGCCCAGTCGGTCGGTGCTGTCAGGACCGGTTCCGGCGGGCGAGGCGAAAAATTCGCGCATGGTCAGCCCGGTCTCGTTCTGGATCACCGCCAGCCGGTCAGCCCCGCGCGTTTGCGCGAAACCCGGGCCGGGCAAGGCGGCCAGGACCACTGAGAAAAAGCACGCAAGCCTGTGGCGCATGGGCAGTCTCCGCTACCGCAGATTGCGGTGGGTCGGGGGAAGCGCGCAAGCGCGGTGGGGCGGTGTTTGCCGCCAATGCCATGACGGGCTTATCATTTCGTCAACGAGGAACGCGCGCGGCCACGGGGCCACGCCCAGGATAAGGTCCGACCAGCATGACCCGTCGCCGCACGCTGCTTGCCGCGAGCATCGCAGCCCCCGCCGCCTTTGCCTTTTCCCCCCAGGCGTGGGCGCAGCAGCGCTTTGCCAGCATGTTCGTCTTCGTGCCCGCGGGGCCTGGCGGCGGCTGGGACGGGCTGGGCCGCGCGATCGAACAGGTGTCGCGCCAGACCGGCATGGTCGGCAGTTTCCAGTTCGAGAATGTCGGCGGCGCCGGCGGCACCGTCGGCCTGCCGCGCTTCGTCGGCCAGCGTCGCGGCCGGGCGGATGCGATCTTTGTCGCGGGCGCGGTGATGGTCGGCGCGGTGCTGGCCAACCGTTCGCCGATCGGGCTGAAGGATGTGGTGCCGCTGGCGCGCATGACGACGGAGCCCGGCGTGATCGTGGTCCCGGCCAATTCCGACCTGCAGAACATCGGCCAGTTGCTGGCGGCCTATCGCAGCGCCCCCGGCGCGGTCGCGACCGGCGGCGGCAGCGCGGGCGGTATCGACCACATCACCCTGGGGTTGATCCTGAAGTCGCTGGGCCGTTCGGCGCGTGAGGCATCCTACGTCGCCTTCGCCGGCGGTGGCCCGGCCCAGGCGGCGCTGCTGGGGGCGCAGGTGCGGGCCGGGATTTCCGGCGTGTCGGAGTTTTCCGAACAGATCCGGTCCGGCCGGTTGCGCGCGCTGGCGACGACGGGCGACACCCGCAGCCTGCCGGATGTCCCGACGTTGAAGGAAAGCGGCGTCAATGTCGTGATCGGCAACTGGCGTGGCGTGTTCGGCGCGCCGGGGATCAATCCGGCGCAGCGCGAGGCGCTGGTCGCCTACCTGACCGCGCTGAACGCGACGCCGCAATGGACCGAGTTGCTGTCGACGCGCGGCTGGGACAATGCCTTCCTGGCGGGCGCGGATTTCGACGCCTTCCTGCGCAGCGATGAAGCCGACACGCTGGCCGTGCTGCGCGAAATCGGCCTCGCGTCGTGACCACGCGGCCCGTCGGCGCCGACCTGGGCGCGGGCGCCTTTGTCGTCGCGCTCGGCGGGCTGACCTTGTGGCAGACGCTGGTGGTGCCGGCGTCGCCGCTCTACGGCCAGGTCGGGCCGACCTTGGTGCCCTATCTGGTGGCGTCGCTGCTGATCGTGCTGGGCCTGGGGCTCTGCGTCGCCGCGCTGCGGGGTGGCTGGAGCCATGAGCTGGACGACATGCAGCACCCGCCGCCGACCAATTGGCGGGCGCTGGGGCTGTTGCTGGCGGGGCTTGTCGCCAACCTCGCCCTGATCGAATGGCTGGGGTTCATCATCGCCGCCTCGGTGCAATTCACCCTGGTCGCGGCGGCCTTTGGCAGCACGCGGCTGCTGCGTGACCTGGGTATCGGCATCGCCGTGTGCCTGACCGCCTATCTGATGTTTTCGCGGCTGCTGGGGGTCAATATCGGCGCCGGCATCCTGGACGGGATCCTGTAGCGCCATGGAAAGCCTCGGCAACCTGATGGGGGGTTTTGCGAATGCGCTGACCCTGGCGAATTTGGGCTGGGCGATGCTGGGGTGCTTTCTTGGCACGGCGATCGGCGTGTTGCCGGGGATCGGGCCGGCGCTGACCATCGCGCTGTTGTTGCCGATCACCTACCAGGTCAGTGCGACGGGGGCCTTCATCCTGTTCTGCGGCGTGTTCTATGGCGCGATGTATGGCGGCAGCACGACGTCGATCCTGTTGAACACGCCGGGGGAATCGGGGTCGATCATCACATCGCTCGAAGGGGCGAAGATGGCCAAGAACGGCCGGGCGGGGCCGGCGCTGGCGACGGCGGCGGTGGGGTCGTTCGTCGCGGGGACCATCGGCACCCTGGGGATCACCTTCCTGGGGCCGGTGGTGGTCGAATACGCGCTGCTGCTGGGGCCGGCCGAGTATTTCTGCCTGATGGTGCTGTGCTTCGTGACCGTGTCGGCGGTGCTGGGCGGGTCGGCGCTGCGGGGGCTGACGTCGCTGGCGGCGGGGCTGATGCTGGGGCTGGTCGGGATCGACCTGCAGACCGGCCAGCCGCGGCTGACCTTTGGCATCCCGGAATTGCTGGACGGGGTGAATGTCGTGCTGGTGGCGGTGGCGTTGTTCGCCGTGGGCGAGACGCTTTACCTCGCGTGGCGGCATGTCGAGGGCAAGCAGGTCGTGCTGCCCGTCGGCAAGCTGATGCTGTCGAAGGAAGATTGGAAACGCAGCATCGGCCCCTGGCTGCGCGGGGCAGGAATCGGCTTTCCCTTTGGCGTGATGCCGGCGGGCGGCACCGAGATGCCGACCATGCTGTCGTATTACATGGAGCGGAACCTCGTCTCCCCCGAACACCGCGCCGAATTCGGCACGACCGGCGCCATCGAGGGCGTGGCGGGGCCGGAGGCCGCGAACAACGCCGCGGCCGCCGGTATTCTCGTGCCGATGCTGACCTTGGGGCTGCCGACCTCGGCGACGGCCGCGATCATGCTCTCGGCCTTCCAATCCTATGGCATCCAGCCGGGGCCGATGCTGTTCACGCAGCAGGCGGACCTGGTCTGGACGCTGATCGCCAGCCTGTTCATCGCCAATGTGATGCTGGTGGTGCTGAACCTGCCGCTGGTCGGGCTGTGGGTGCGGATCCTGAAGGTGCCGACGCCGCAATTGTATGCCGGCATCCTGGTCTTCGCGACCATCGGCACCTACGGCATCAGCAACAGCGTGATGGATCTGATCCTGCTCTATGGCATCGGGATCGTGGCGATGTTCATGCGGCGGTTCGACTTCCCGACCGCGCCGGTGGTGATCGGCATGATCCTGGGGCCGATGGCCGAACAGGCGCTGCGCCAGGCGCTGGTGATCAGCCAGGGCGATTGGACGACCTTCCTGACGCGGCCGATCTCGGCGGTGCTGCTGGCCGTGGCGGTGATCGCGCTGGTCGGGCCGCGGATCTGGAGTCTTGCCGCGCGGCGCCGCGTCAGTCCCGCGCCGCCAGCGCCCTGAGCGCGTCGCGGTAGGTCGCGTCGAACAAGGCATCGAGCGCGGGGTTCACGCCGCGCAGCCCGACCGCGACGCGACCCGCCCAGCCGACGTATTCCACCATGCGCGCATGCGGCCAGCCCTTGGGCGGGGCCGCGGCGATGGCGCGCAGGTTGGAGATCTTGTCGGCCAGCTTCAGCATTTTTGCCGCGTCGGTCTTCTTCGGCGCGTTGCGGACCTGCAGGGCCTTGCGGGTTTCCTTCGGCAGGGATTTGTCGTCCGTCGCCTCGGCCACCACATCGGCCACGTCGGTGCCGAATTCGGCGACCAGGCGTTCGTGGGTGATGGGGTCGGGGTCTTCGTCGCTGTCCTCGACCGTGTCGTGCAGCAAACCAGCCAGGATCGCGATGCGGGGGGCGCCGGCTTCGGCCAGGATCGCCGCGACCTCGATCACGTGGTTGACGTAGGGCTCGCCGGCTTCGCCCTTGCGGGTGTGCGTCGCGTGGACGCGGGCGGCGAAGAGCGTCGCGCGAAGCAATTCGGCGGGCGAGACGGTTGGGCTTTGGGTGGTAATCTTGGGGTCTCCCGATTGTCGGGCGGCGCGGGCGCGCCGCCCGTGTTGAGGTCAGGTGTTCATCGCGTCGAAGAAGTCCTGGTTGGTCTTGGAATACTTCAGCTTGTCGAGCAGGAATTCCATCGAATCCTGCGTGCCCATCGGGTTCAGGATGCGGCGCAGCACCCACATCTTCGACAGGCTGCCGCGATCGACCAGCAGTTCTTCCTTGCGCGTGCCGGACTTGGTGATGTCGATGGCGGGGAAGACGCGCTTGTCGGACAGCTTGCGGTCCAGGATGATTTCGCTGTTACCGGTGCCCTTGAACTCTTCGAAAATCACCTCGTCCATGCGCGAACCCGTGTCGATCAGCGCGGTGGCGATGATGGTCAGCGAGCCACCTTCCTCGATGTTCCGCGCGGCACCAAAAAAGCGCTTGGGGCGTTGCAGGGCGTTGGCGTCCACGCCGCCGGTCAGCACCTTGCCCGAGGAGGGCACGACCGAGTTATAGGCTCGGCCAAGCCGGGTGATGCTGTCCAGCAGGATGACCACGTCGCGCTTGTGCTCGACCAGGCGCTTGGCCTTTTCCAGCACCATTTCCGTGACCTGCACGTGGCGGGTCGCCGGTTCGTCGAAGGTGCTGGCCACGACTTCGCCGCGCACGGTGCGGGCCATGTCGGTGACTTCTTCCGGCCGTTCGTCGATCAGCAGCACCATGAGGAAGACCTCGGGGTGGTTGGCGCTGATGGATTTGGCGATGTTCTGCAGCATCACGGTCTTGCCGGTGCGCGGCGGGGCGACGATCAGGGCGCGCTGGCCCATGCCGATGGGGGCGACCAGGTCGATCACGCGATGCGTGTTGTCCTTGCCGGGGCCCTTGGCGACGCTCTCGATCTCGGCGTTTTCCATGCGCAGGCGGCGCGTGGGGTAGAGCGGGGTCAGGTTGTCGAAGTTGATGCGGTGCTTCAGCGCGTCGGGCTGTTCGAAATTGACCGTGTTGACCTTCAGCAGCGCGAAGTAGCGTTCGCCGTCCTTGGGGGCGCGGATCTGGCCCTCCACCGTGTCGCCGGTGCGGAGGGAGAAGCGGCGGACCTGGGCGGGGCTGACGTAGATGTCGTCGGGGCCGGGCAGGAAGTTCGCCTGGGGGCTACGGAGATAGCCAAAGCCGTCAGGGAGAATTTCGAGGGTGCCATCGCCGTGGATGGCCTGGTCGTTCTCCGCCAACGTCTTGAGGATGGCGAACATCATGTCCTGCTTGCGCAGCGCTGACGCCCCCTCGATCTGGAGATGTTCGGCGAAGGCCAGGAGATCGGCCGGGGATTTCGCCTTGAGTTCGGAAAGATGCATGGACGCGTCCGGTATCGGAGGGGGGATCGCGGGGGGCCTTCCCATGGACCGGCATCAGGAGCCCGGGCGGGCTGTGCCGATCGTCATGCTGGTGGCGGCACGGAAAACGGCCGGCCAGCAAGGTCCCGCAGAAGGAGGAGGGTGGCGCGGCGAAACGGCCGTGCCCGAGGAAGCACTTCGCACATAGGCGCCATGCGCCGCCGCGTCAACGGCGGGGCGGTTCCGATTCGGGCGGAGGTGGCGGCGGGTCGGCGCGTTCCCGGGCCTGGGCCTTGCGGCGCTTGAGGTTTTCCCGAAGGGCGGCGGCCAGGCGCTCGGAGCGCTTTTGGGCCGGGGTCGGGCGTGGCGGGGGGGCGGGGGCGTCGGGCATGCGGCGGGCAGGATAAGGCGGCGCGCCTGGGTTAGCGATACGTTCATGCCGCGCCGGCTAGGGGATGCGGGCATGACGGTGCAACGAATCTCCACCGAGCCCGCCGGGCCACGGCAGCCTGGCGCGCCACGCGCCCCGGTGAAGGCCGCCGATTTCAAGGCGGCCTTGGCGCGCTTGGCGCGGCCAGCGGTGGCCCAGGCCGCCGCACCCGCCGCCGCCGCGCCAGCGCAGGCTGTCGTGCAACAGGTCGCCCTGGGGCGCGGCGCCGTCCCGCCCAGCCAACCCGCCTCGGGCCAGGCCTTCCGCGACCGCATCGCGCAGGCCGAGCGCAGCGCCGAACACCCCGGCGGCGGCTATACCCAGCGCAACCCGACGAGCGGCGCGATCGGGCGCTACCAGATGATCCCGGCCGCCTTGCAGGATATCGGCTGGCGCGACGCCGACGGCGGCTGGACCGCGCGCGCCGCCGCCCAGGGCGTGCGGAGCGAAGCCGATTTCCTGGCCAGCCCCGACGCGCAGGAAGCCGCCATGGGCGACTACCTGCGCCGGACGGCTGCCCAGTTGACCGCCCATGGCGCCCAGGCCGGGCGCAGCGTGACCGGCAGCGATGGCCAGCCCGTGCCGGTGACCGAGGCAGGGCTGCTGGCCGCCGCCCATCGCCGTGGCGCCGGCGCCGTCGCGCGCTGGCTGGCGCATCGGGAGACCAACCCGGACACCCCGCCCCCGCCCGCCCAACGCGCCGCCTTTGCGAGTATCGAGGCGAGGCTGCGCGGCTTCGCCGACCTGCCGGCGCCGACAGCACGGCCGATCACCCTGGCCTCGGCGGGGCGCGGCCAGGCGTCCTGACGCGTTATTCCACCCGGATATTGGCCGCGGTGATAACGGCCGCGAACTTTTGGCCCTCCGCCTGGATGAAGGCGGTGAAGGCGGCGGGGCTGGCGCTGGGCGCGGGTTCCAGCGCCGCGCCGTCAAAGCGTTCGCGCGTCGCGGGCATCGCCAGGAAGCGGGTGGTTTCGACAAACAGCCGCTCGACGACCGCGGGCGGCGTATTGGCCGGGGTCAGAAGCCCGTGCCAGGGGGCGATGTCGGTGCCGGGATAGGTCTCGTTCAGCGCCGGCAGGTCGGGGGCGATGGCCATGCGCGCCGGCATGGTGGTGGCGAGCGCCCGTAGCCGGCCCTCACGCACCTGCGGCCAGGATGTGGCGACAGTGTCGATCATCAGGTCGACCTGGCCGCCGAGCAAAGCCTGCAAGGCGGGGGAGCCGCCATTGAAGGGCACATGGGTCATGCGGATGCCGGCTTTCTGGCAGAACAGCTCCATCGCCAGGTGCAGGCTGCTGCCGACGCCGCTGCTGGAATAGTTCAGTTTGTCGGGATTTTGCCGCGCATGATCGACCAGCGCCGCGACGCTGGTGACAGGCAGTTTCTGGGGATTCACCGCCAGGTAGCAGGGCGTGACGGCCAGGTTGGTGACGGGGGCGAAATCGCGCACGGGGTCATAGGGCAGCCGCCCGCGTTGCAAGGCCGGCAGGATCGCATTGGCGGCGATATTGCCCATGCCGATGGTGACGCCATCACTCGCCTTGGCCAGCGCATCGACGCCGATGCTGGACCCGGCACCGCCACGGTTTTCCACCACGACCGACCGGCCCAGCACGCCCTGCAGATGCGCGGCCAGCAGCCGCCCGATCAGATCGGCGGCGCCGCCGGGCGGAAAGGGGATGATCAGCCGGACATTGCGGTCGGGCCAGGCGGGTTGGGCGTTTGCCCCGGTCGCCAGAATGGCCCCCGTGCCGGCCAGCACATCGCGCCGTGAAAACATCGCCTGCCTCCCCTGTCTGGACTCGTTCGGTCCTTGTTCCGATGGTGCGTGTGGCAACCCGCGCGGGTCAATCGCGCAGGTGATGCGGAGGATTCGGATGACCACACCTTCACTCGACCCATCACTGGGCGGTGTGCTGCCCGTGCTGCCGACGCCCTTTGGCGTCGATGGCGCGCCCGATGTCGTGGCCTTCCTGCGGCTGGCGGATTTCGCGATCGAGTCCGGCGCGGATGGCATCGTCTTCCCCGGCATGGCGAGCGAGGTCGAGACCCTGACCCCGGAAGAACGGGCATCGCTGGTCGCGGCGCTGGGGGCGCATCTGGCGGGGCGGGTGCCCTTTGTCGTGGGCGCGTCGGATCGCGACCCGGACCAGGCGGCGGCGCGGGCGCGGGAGGGCCAGGCGGCCGGTGCCGTCGCCGCCATGGTGATGGCGCCGCCCGGCGCCGACCAGGTGCGGCATTTCGCCACCATCGCCGCCGGGGCGCCGGGCATGGCGCTGATGCTGCAGAATGCGCCTGCGCCCAATGGCGCCGGCCTGTCGCCGGACGCCGTCGCAGGGGTCTGCGACGCGGTGCCGGCGATCCGTTGGGTCAAGGAGGAAACCCTGCCCTGCGGCCAGCATGTCGCGCGCATCCTGGCCGCGACCGGGGGGCGGTTGGCGGGGGTGATGGGCGGCGCGGGGGCGCGTTTCGTGATGGATGAACTCGCCCGCGGCGCCTGCGGCACCATGCCGGCGCTGGAGGTTGTGGATGCGCATGCCGCGCTCTGGGCCGCCTGGCGGCGTGGCGACAAGGCCGGCGCGCGGCGCATCTATGACGCGACCCTGCCGCTGCTGTGCCTGCAGATGGTGTTCCGCGTGCGGGCGACGAAGGAGGTGCTGCGCCGCCGCGGGTTGCTGCTGCATACGGGCGCCCGCGCGGCCGGCCCCGTGCTGGATGAGGGTGACCAGGCGGAGATTTCCGCCCTGCTCGCCACGGCGGCCCCCGTGCTGCGATGACCATGCTGGACGCGATCCGTGGCATCGAGGCCTTCATCGTCGAACTGCCGCGGGAGACGCCTTACCTCGGCCCGCTCGGCCCCGGCGAGACCATCAATCGCCGTGGCTACCTGGTCCGCGCGGGCAATCGCACGCTCTACCCCAGCACCGACCGCAGCCTGCTGGTGAAGGTGACGACCGAGGAGGGGTTGGTCGGCTGGGGCGAGACCTATGGCATCGTCGCCCCCCTGGCGGTGAAGGAATTGATCGCCGATGTGATCGCCCCGCTGCTGGAGGGCCGCGACATCGCCGCCCCCGCCGCGCTGCATGATGAGATGTTTGACCTGCAAAGGGTCCGCGGCATGTCGGGCGGGTTCTTTGGCGATGCGCTGGCGGCGGTGGATATCGCGCTGTGGGATGTCTTGGGGAGGCGACTGGGCGTGCCGGTTTCGACCCTGCTGGGTGGGGCGCGGCGCGAAAGAATACCGGCCTATGTCTCGGGCCTGCCGGTCGCGGGGCTGGCGGCGAAATGCGACATGGCGCTGGGGTTTCGCGACCAGGGGTTTGCGGCGCAAAAATTCGCGGCGGTGGTGAGCCACGACGGCGCGCTGGCCGAAATGGCGGCGCTGCGGGAGGTTTTGGGGCCGGAACACCGCCTGATGATCGACATGCATTGGCGCAATACGGTGCCGGAGGCGATCGCGCTGATCGGCGCGCTGGCCCGCCACGACCTGGCCTTCGCCGAGGCCCCCATCGCGCCCGAAGACGTCGAAGGCCTGGCGCTGGTCGCCCGCGCCGTCGCGGTGCCGGTCGCGGGGGGTGAGGAATGGCGCGGCACGGCCGATTGGCTGCCGCGTTTGCAGGCCCGCGCCATCGGCATCGCGCAGCCGGAAATGGCGCGCACCGGCATCACCGGGTTTTTGCGCGCGGCCACGTTGGCGCAGGCCTTTGCCGTGCCGCTGGCGCCGCATGCGACGGTCGGGATTGGCATCTTCCTGGCGGCATCGTTGCAGGCCGCCAGCACCGCCTGGCGCTGCGACTGGCATGAGTGGCAGCACAGCATCTGGGACGCCACGCGGCGGTTCGTCGTGTCGGAGATGGACTGTGCCGCCGGTTTCTACAGCGTGCCGACGGGGAATGGCATCGGCGCGGAACCCGCCGATGCCGTCTGGGATTTTGTCGTGGGCTGATCAGGCCGGCAGTCGCCCCTCATAGTCTGTCCGCAGACGGGTCCAGCCGTCCCAGAAGGTTTCCGGCTCCGTGCCGTTCAGGCGTGCGACCAGCACATCGAGGTGCATGTGCCAGCCGGCGCTGACGTTCAGCAGCATCGCACGTTCGGTCACGCGACGATGCGTGACGGTGAGCAGCACGTTCTTGCCCAGGGTTTCCAGTTCGAAGGTCACGCCGCCGGTGCTGCCCCAGGTGATGCCGAGCCTGTGGGGCGGATCGAGTTCGGTGATCTCCGCCGACAGCCGGTGTTCCTCGGCAAATCCTTCCGGGCGCTGGCCGGGCGGGTTGGAAAGTTCCGCGTTGCGCCAGACGAATTCGAAAGTCGCGCCGAGTTTCATCTCCATCTCGCCCGCGGCCAACCATTGGCGGCGCAGGTCGCTTTCGGTGAGGTAGGCCCAGACGCGTTCGATCGGACCAGGCAAGCGGCGCTGGATCTTCAGGGTGGTCGGATCGGTCAGCACGCCATGGGCGTCGAGCATCGCAACATCGTTCATTGGTCGTCTCCTTTGCTGGTCGGGGATTTACGCGCGTCCTCCTGACGGAGGAGTTGTTCGAGAACATCCAGACGGCCGGTCCAGAAGCGCTCGTAGAAGCCCAGCCACTCATGCGCATTGGCGAGCGGTCCGGGGTCGAGGCGGCATAGATGCGTGCGGCCCCGCACCTCCCGCCGGATCAGCCCGGCATGTTCCAGCGCCTTGATGTGCTTGGAGGCGGCGGCGAGCGAAATGGCGAAGGGTTCGGCGAGTTGGCCGACCGTGCGTTCGCCGCCGGACAGGTCGCGCAGCATCCGCCGGCGGGTGGCATCGCCGAGGGCGTGGAAGATGGCGTTCAGCGGGGCGGGATTTAATTCAACCATAAGGTTGAATATGAGGGCAGGCGTTTAGATAGTCAACCGATTTGTTGAATGACGGATTAGTAGCTGGAGGCCAGCCCGCTTTCCTCGTTCACCGCCCAGACCCGCCAGTCCGGCCCGCGCTTTTCCAGCCGGGTCAGCGACAGGTTGCGGATGGAGAATTGCAGCACCTGATGCGGCGAAATGCCGGTCGCATGCGCGATGGCCCCGCGGATGCTGCCGCCATGGGCGACGATCACGACATCCTGGCCGGGATGCGCGACGGCCAGGCGTTCCATCACCGCGCCGACGCGGGCGATCACATCGGCCAGGCTTTCGCCGCCCGGGGGGCGTTCCTCGGCGCCATGCGGCCAGAAGGGGTGGGCCGGTTGCAGCATGCGGCTGGCCGCGTCCTCATGCGTCAGCCCCTGCCATTCGCCCAGGGTCTGTTCGCGCAGATGGTCTTCCTGGACCAGCGGCTGTTCCGGCTGCCCGGCGGCGAAGATCGCGGCGGCCGTGGCGTGGGTGCGCGACAGCGGCGAGACATACCAGCGCGCGCCGGTGGGCACCCTGTCGGCCAGCCAGCGATAGGCCTGGGCATCGGCTGCCAAGGCCAGGCCGCAGATCGGCACATCCATGTCGCCATACAGGACGAGGCGCGCGGTGGGTTCCACCAGCGCGTGGCGGATCAGGAAGAAGCGGGTGCTGGTCATGGCCGCTGCTTAGCGCAGAAGCGCCCGGGGTGGAATCTGCACGCTATGCTTGTGGCGGTCAGCCGGGGTGACGTAGCCTCATTGGCAACAAAAAGCGGCTGCGGGAGAAAACCATGGCTTTTGGGAAACGGCTTCTCGGCCAGTCGGCGCTTGGCGCCCTGTTGGCCGGGCGCGGGGCGATGGCCCAGACCGGGCGCCGGCTGACCGTCGGCGTGTCATGGTCCAACTTCCAGGAAGAGCGCTGGCGCACCGACGAAACAGCGATCCGCGGGGCCCTGACCGCGGCCGGGGCGCAATACCTGTCGGCCGATGCCCAGGCCAACAACACCAAGCAATTGGCGGATATCGAGGGGCTGCTGACCCGCGGCATCGGCGCCTTGATCGTGCTGGCGCAGGATGCCCGCGCGATCCAGCCCGCCATCCGCCGCGCCCAGGCCGAAGGCATTCCCGTCGTCGGCTACGACCGGCTGATCGAGGTGCCGGGCGTGTTCTACCTGACCTTCGACAATATCGAGGTCGGCCGGATGCAGGCGCGGGAGGTGCTGAAGCTGAAGCCGCGCGGCAACTACGTGCTGATCAAGGGCTCCTCGGCCGACCCCAACGCGGACTTTTTGGCGGCTGGCCAGCGGGAAGTGCTGAAGCCCGCCATCGACGCGGGCGCCGTCCGCATCGTCGCCGAGCAATATACCGATGGCTGGCGGCCGGAGGTCGCGCAGCGGAACATGGAACAGATCCTGACTGCTCAAAATAACAACGTGGATGCGGTGCTGGCCGCGAATGACGGCACCGCCGGGGGCGCCATCGCCGCGCTGACCGCACAGGGGCTGGCGGGTCGCGTGCCCGTGTCGGGCCAGGATGCCGACCATGCGGCGCTGAACCGCATCGCCCTCGGGACCCAGACCGTGTCGGTCTGGAAGGACAGCCGGGTTTTGGGCGCACGTGCGGGCCAAATCGCGGTCGCGTTGGCCGGCGGCGCGGCGGCGGCCAGCGTGCCGGGTTCGGCCAAATGGCGGTCGCCCGGCGGGGTGGAGTTGGATTCCATCCTGCTGACCCCGGTGCCGATCATCCGTGACAACCTGGGTCTGGTGCTGGAAGCCAACTGGATTTCCCGCGAAAGGCTGTGCCGTGGCGTCGCCGCCGCCGACGCCCCACCCGCCTGCCGGGGATGAAGGCGGGGCTGCTTCGCACCCTCGGCATCGATCCCAGGCTGGCGGCGCTGGTGGCCACGCTGGCCGCCATCTGGCTGGGGCTGCATGCGCTGACCGATGGCGCCTTCCTGACGCCGCGCAACCTGTGGAACCTGGCGGCGCAGACGGCCGTCGTCGGCATCATGGCCTGCGGCATGGTGCTGGTCATCGTGACCCGGCGGATCGACCTGTCGGTGGGGTCCATCGCGGGCTGCGTGGGCATGGTGATCGCCGTGCTCCAGGTCGAGATCTTTGCCCCAGGGACGTGGTGGAATCCGTGGCTGACCCTGGCCATCGGGCTGGCGGTCGGGGCCGGGATCGGGGCGGCGCAGGGGGCGTTGAATGCCTACCTCGGCATTCCGGCCTTTGTCGTGACCCTGGCGGGGTTGCTGATCTTTCGCGGCATTGCCTGGCTGATCACCAGCGGGCGCACGGTGGCGCCGATGGACCCGACATTCCAATTGCTGGGGGGCGGGTTCGAGGGCTCGATCGGCGGCTCCGCCTCCTGGCTGGTCGGCGCGGCTGGCGTCGCGGTATTGGCCTGGTTGCGCCTGTCCACGCGGCGGCGGCAGCAGAGCTTTGGCTTCGTCACGCGGCCGTTGTGGGCCGAGGCGGTGACGATCCTGGTGATGGCCGTGTTCATCCTGGGCTTCGTCGCGGTGATGAACAGCTACACCCGTCCGCGCACCGATATCGTGCAGGGGATCTCGATCCCCGTGCTGGTGCTGATCGCGGTCGCCTGCGCGCTGGAATGGCTGGCGCGGACGCGCCGCTTCGGCCGCTACGTCTATGCCATCGGCGGCAATCCGGAGGCAGCGCGGCTGGCCGGCGTGCCGAGCGCGCGGATCATCGTCGCCGTTTTTGCCCTGATGGGGTTTTTGGCGGGGTTGGCGGGGGCCGTCGCGACCGCGCGGCTGAATGCCGGGGCGAATTCGACGGGGGAACTGGCGGAACTATCGGTCATCGCCGCGGCCGTCATTGGCGGGACCTCGCTGGCCGGCGGGTCCGGCACGGTGGTGGGCGCGGTGCTGGGGGCCTTGATCATGCAAAGCCTGGACAATGGGATGGTGTTGCTCGGCCTGCCGTCGGCGCTGCGGAACGTCATCATCGGCGTGGTGCTGATCGTCGCGGTCTGGGCCGATGCGCTGTGGCGCAAGCGGTCGGGCAAGGCGGCTGAGGCATGACCGCGCCGCTCGTCACGATGCGCGACATCCACAAGCAGTTTGGTGGCGTCGCGGCGCTGGATGGTGCGGAGTTGGAGGTCAGCGCCGGCGAGGTGCTGGGGCTGCTCGGCCACAATGGCGCCGGCAAATCCACGCTCGTCAAAGTGCTGTGCGGCGCCTACCCGGCCGATGGCGGGGAAATCTGCTTGGACGGCGCGCCGGTCGAGATCCGCAACCCGCGCGATGCGCGGCGCCTGGGGATCGAGACCATCCACCAGACCCTGGCCCTGGCCGACAACCTGGATTCCGTCGCCAACATCTTCCTGGGCCGCGAGATCGTGAAATGGGGCGGTGCCCTGGATGTCGCGGCCATGGAAGCCGCCGGCCGTCAGGTGCTGAGCCGGCTGAACCCCAATTTCACCAACTACCACGTGCCGGTCGGAAGCCTGTCGGGCGGCCAGCGCCAGGTCGTGGCCATCGCCCGCGCGATCCAGTTCAAGGCGCGTGTGCTGATCATGGACGAACCGACGGCGGCGCTCGGGCCGGCCGAAACGGCGATGGTCGGGCAGTTGGTGCGGCGGCTGCAATCGGAAGGCATGGGGCTGATCATCGTGAGCCATGATCTGCACGACGTGTTTTCGCTCTGCGGGCGGCTGACGGTGATGAAGACCGGCAAGCCCGTCGGCCACGTCCGGGTGCAGGACGTGACGCAGGATGACGTGCTGGGCATGATCATCGCAGGGAGGATGCCGCACTGATGCAGACCGCCGTCTATCCCAGCCTGGAGGGTCGCGGGGTGCTGGTCACCGGGGGTGCTTCCGGCATCGGCGCCAGTATCGTCACGCATTTTTGCGCCCAGGGGTCGCGGGTCGTGTTCCTGGACATGGACCTCGCCGCTGGCGAGGCCCTGGCCGCCCAGACCGGCGCGCGCTTTTCCCCCTGCGACCTGCGCGACATCGCGGCGCTACGGGCCGCCATCGCCGCGGCGGGACCGGTGTCTGTGCTGGTCAACAACGCCGCGCGCGACGATCGCCATGCGCTGGAGGACGTCGAACCGGACTATTGGGACGAACGCCTGGCCACCAACCTGCGCCACCAGTTCTTCGCCGCCCAGGCCGTGGCCCCGGCGATGAAGGCGGCGGGGGCGGGGTCGATCATCAACATGGGCTCGGTGTCCTGGCTGCTGAGCCAGGGCGGCATGCCGGCCTATACCGCCGCCAAATCGGCGGTGCGCGGGCTGACGCGCGGCCTGGCGCGCGACCTGGGCGGCTTCGGCGTGCGGGTGAACGAGGTTGTGCCGGGATGGATTTTTACCGAACGGCAGGAACGGCTCTGGGCCACGCCGGAAGCCGTCGCCGAAACCATGAAGCGGCAGTGCATCCCGCAAAAACTCTTTGCCCCGGATGTCGCACGCATGGTGCTGTGGCTGGCGGCCGACGACAGTCGGATGGTCACCGCCCAAAGCTTTGTCGTGGATGGTGGCAGCATCTGACCGTCTGGGTTTCGTATCGGCCGGGCGATGGTCTAAACACCGCCGCAATGACCCCTGCGATGTCCTGCGAGGCGCTGACCAAGCGCTATGATCCCACCGCCCCCGCCGCGGTCGAGAACCTGTCCTTCACCATGCCCCGGGGCGCCACCTGGGGGCTGCTGGGCGGCAATGGCGCCGGCAAGACCACCACCATCGCCATGCTGCTGGGGCTGCTGATCCCGACATCGGGGCGGGTGTCGGTGCTGGGGCACGACATGGCGACCGACCGCTTCGCGGCGCTGGCGCGCGTCAATTTCTCCTCCCCCTACATCGCCCTGCCGCATCGGCTGACGGTGCGGGAGAATTTGACGGTCTATGGCCACCTCTATGGGGTGCCGCAGGCGAAGCGGCGGATCGCCGACCTCGTGGAACGTTTCCAGATGGGCGATTTCATCGACCGCGCGGCCGGCCAGCTCTCGGCTGGCCAAAAGACCCGCGTGGCCCTGGCCAAATCGCTGATCAATACGCCGGACCTGCTGCTGCTGGACGAACCGACCGCCAGCCTGGACCCCGATACCGGCGACTGGGTGCGGTCGCTGCTGGAGGACTACCGCGCCGAGACCGGCGCCGCGATCCTGCTGGCCAGCCACAATATGAATGAGGTGGAACGCCTCTGCGGCCATGTGCTGATGCTGAAGCAGGGGCGGGTCGTGGACAGCGGCAGCCCCGCCGGGCTGCTGGAAAAATACGGCCGCGACGATCTGGAACAGGTATTTCTCGACATCGCGCGCAACCGGCGGGCGGCGGCATGATCTTGGCCGCGCGGCGTATCTGGGGCCTGGTCTACCGGCATCTGTCGCTCTACCGCCGGTCCTGGCCGCGGGTGCTGGAACTGGCCTATTGGCCGACCTTGCAGATGGTCGTCTGGGGCTTCGTCACCGCCTATCTGGCGGGGGTGCAGGGCAATTTCGGCTCGATCGCGGCGGGGATGCTGCTGGGCGGGGTGCTGCTGTGGGAAGTGGCGCTGCGCAGCCAGATGGGGTTTGCGATTTCCTTCCTGGAAGAAATCTGGTCGCGCAACCTGGGTCACATTTTTGTCAGCCCGTTGCGGCCCTGGGAACTGGTCGCCGGGCTGATGGTCATGAGTGTCGCGCGCATGCTGGTCGGCGTTCTGCCGGCCATCGGGCTGGCCTGGCTGCTCTATGGCTTTGGCTTGTTCGCCATGGGGCCGGTGGTGGTCGCCTTCTTCGCCCTGCTGGTGGTGATGGGCTGGGCCGTGGCGCTGGGCGTCACCGCGCTGATCCTGCGCCATGGCGCCGGGGCGGAGGCGCTGGCCTGGTCGGTGCTGTTCGGGCTGACGCCCTTCGCCGCCGTCTTCTACCCCGTGTCGATCCTGCCGCATGGCATGCGGGAAATCGCCTGGCTGGTGCCGGCCAGCCATGTGTTCGAGGGCATGCGCGCCGCCCTGTTGGAGGGCCGCGTCGCCTGGGAACAATTGGGCGTGGCGGCGGCGCTGAACCTGGTCTGGCTGGGCGCGATGGCCTGGGTCTTCATGGGCCAGTTGCAGCATGCGCGGACGCGCGGATCGCTGCTGGGCATGGGCGAGTAACCCGAACTTAATTCGTTCCTGTGCAGGATCGGGTTCTGTCTCCCGGGGTTCCTGCCATGCGCCTTCTCGACAATCTTTCCGTGGGGCGAAAGCTCGCGCTTTCCTCCGCCGTGACGCTGACCCTGCTCGGCGGGCTTGTGGTGCTTGTGCATCGGGAGGTGACGCAGATCGCCGCCGAACAGGTCGTGCTGGGCCATACGGCGGATGTGCTGGATGTGATCGACCGTGCCACCACGCATGCGTCGCAGATCCCGGCGCTGATCCGCGACATCGCCAATGAACAGACGGCGGCCGGGGTGACGCAACTGGCCGGTGCGGTCACGACCGAACTGCAAGCCACGCGGCGGGCGGTGCAGGAGGGGCTGACCTTGCTGTCGCCCGGCCCGGTGCGGAACGCGCTGGCCGAATCACCGCCGGCGATCGATGCCATCGCGACGGCGGTCGCCGCGGAAACAACGGCTCGCGAACAATTGCTGACCGCGCGCGACACCAAGCTGTTCCCGCGCGGCACCGATTACGACCAGGTGTTCGAGGCTGTGTCGAACGGCCTGGATTTCGAATTGCGCGAAAGCCCGAACGCCGATGACGCGCGGCAGCGGCTGATGGCCTTCCATACCGCGGTCAACGATGTGCGCCTGGGCGTGCAACGCTATTTGACGACGGGTGAGGCGGAGCAGTTGCGCCGCGTCCGGCGCGGTGCGGCGCAGCAGCGGGTGCATCTGCGCGGGTTGCTGTCTCTGCTGCCCGACGCACGCCTGCAACAGGATGTGCAGCGCCTGTCGGCCTCGGCCACCACCATCGCCGAATCGGCCGAGGAAGTGATCACCGCCGGGCAGGCCCTGGTGACGATCCGCCGCGACCAGACGACCCCGGCGATGCAGCGCTTCAACGATGCGCTGCGCCGGACGGAAGCCGCGGCCGACGCCGAGGCGACCACGAGCCGCAGGCAGATGACGGCCAGCGTCACCCGCACCAGCAATTCCACGCTGTATCTGGGCGGCACCATCGCGTTGCTGCTGATGATGTCCTCCTACTTCGTCAGCCGTTCCATCGGCGCGCCGCTGCGGCGCCTGGCCGGGGCGACGCGCCAGATCGCCGGGGGCGACACGTCCCACCCTGTGCCGGACACGGCGCGGCGCGATGAGATCGGCCGCACGGCGGCGGCGCTGGAAAGCCTTCGCCACACCGCCGCCGAGGCGTTTTCCCGTGGCCAGATGCTGGAACAACTGCCGGTCGGCGTGATGATGGCGGATCCGAAGAATGGCTTCCGCATCGTCGCGATGAATGCGGAAAGCGAGCGCCTTTTCGCCCGTGTCGAAACCCTGCTGCCCTGCGCCGCCACGGCGCTGAAGGGCCAGCCGATCGGCGCGCTGCACGCCGACCTGGCGGCGCTGGAGGCCATGCTGTCCGACCCCGCGCGCCTGCCGCACCGGATGCGGATGCGCCTGGGGGCAGAGGTGCTGGACGTGACGATTTCGGCCATCACCGACGCCAAGGGCGGCTATGTCGGGCCGATGCTGGCCTGGACCCTGGCGACCGAGCAATCGCGCCTGGCCGATACGTTTGAGGGCGAGGTCGCCCATGTCGTCGAGACGGTGGCGGCCGAGGCCCAGGCGGCGCAGACCGCCGCCCGTGCCCTGCGCGAAACCGCGGCGACGTCGGGGCGGGAGGCGGCGATGGTTGCCGATGCCTCCGGCCGTGCATTGGGCGATGTGCAGGCGGTGGCCGCGGCGGCCGAGGAAATGGCCGCCAGCGTCGCCGAGATCACCCGCCAGGTGGGCGATGCCGCGCGCATCGCCGGCCAGGCGGTGACCGAGGTCCGGGCGACCGATGCCACCGTCCGGGGGCTGGCCGAAAGCGCCGGCAAGATCGGCGATGTGGTGAAGCTGATCAGCACCATCGCCGCCCAGACCAACCTGCTTGCCCTGAACGCGACGATCGAGGCCGCGCGGGCCGGCGATGCCGGCAAGGGCTTTGCCGTGGTCGCCAGCGAGGTGAAGGGCCTGGCGGCCCAGACCGCCCGCGCCACGGAAGAAATCGGCGGGCAGATCGCCAATATGCAGCAGGTCACGACCACGGCGGTCAACGCGATCCGCGGCATCGGCAGCACGGTGGAACGCACCAGCGAAATCGCCGTCGCCATCGCCGCCGCCGTCGAACAGCAGGGTGAAGCGACGCGGGAAATCGCCCGCAGCGCGGCCCAGGTCGCCGAAGGCACCGGCACGGTCGCCAGCCGCATCGAAGGGGTGCGCGAAGCGGCCGAGGCGACGGGTGGTTCGGCCGAGGCGCTGCTGAGTGCGTCGGATTCGCTGATCACCTCGGCGGCGACCTTGAAGACCCGGTCCTCCGCCTTCCTCGCGGCGGTGCGGGCGGCCTGAGGGAGGCGGGGGGAACCCCGGGGCGGGCGCCTTTGCCCCGCCCCGCGGAAGGTGCGACCTTGCCGCGGTGATCGCCGCGGGAGCAACAGGTGCATGGATGACGAGACGGCCCTGCTTTCAGCCGCCGAGACCGGACGCCGCATCGCCGCCGGCACCCTGACCCCAGAAGCCCATATCCGCGCGGTGCTGGACCGCATCGCCGCGCTGGATGGGCGGGTCCACGCCTACATCACGCCGCTGGCGGAGCGGGCCATGGCCGCCGCGCGTCATGCCACGGCGGAGATCGCCGCCGGGCGCCGGATCGGGCCGCTGCATGGCGTCGGCTTCGCCGTGAAGGACAATTATTTCACGGCCGGAGTGCGGACCACAGGCGGGTCGCGGCTGATGCTGGATTTCGTGCCCGACGCGACCGCGCATCTGATCGAACGGCTGGAAGCGGCCGGGGCGATTTTGCTCGGCAAGCTCAACACCTGGGAATACGGCACCGGGAACGGCGGCGTGTACCACGACCTGCCGTTCGAGGTGGCTCGCAACCCCTGGAACCTCGACCATTTTACCGGCGGATCCTCGACCGGCAGCGGGGCGGCGGTGGCGGCGGGGCTGGCGCCCTTTGCCCTGGGGTCGGACACGGGGGGGTCGATCCGCCTGCCGGCCGCGGCCTGCGGGCTGGCGGGGCTGAAGCCGACCTATGGGCGGACCAGCCGGGCGGGGGTCCTGCCGAATTGCTGGTCGCTGGATGTGACCGGCGCCTTGTGCTGGACGGTGGAGGACGCGGCGCTGGTGCTGGAGGTCATCGCCGGGCACGACCCGCAGGACCCAGGCAGCGCGGAGGCACCTGTGCTCGACTACAGCGCCACCCTGCATTCCGGCGTCGTGGGGCTGACCATCGGGCTGGTGCGCGGCCTGGGGAATGAGGTGTCGCCCGACATCGAAGCTGGCGTGGTCGAGGCCGCCCTGGTCCTGGAACGCCTTGGCGCAAAACTGGTCGAGGTCAGCCTGCCCGCCCCGCTGGCGGATTTCCGTCGCGCCGCCGGGCTGATCAACTGGTCCGAATCCCATTCGATCCATGAGGCGGATTTCCGCGAACGCCCCGCCCTGATGGGCCGGGCGCTGCGGGAGAAAATGACCAATGGCAGCCTGGTGCGCGCGGCCGATTACCTGGCGGCGCAGCGGCTACGGCGGCAATTGGCCCTGTCGACCGACGCGATCTTCGCGGATTGCGACCTGGTGCTGCTGCCGGGGGCGTTCCGTGTGGCGCCGCGTTTCGACGACGCCGATGCCGTCATGGGTTTCACCCGCCAGAGCGCGATGAACATCGCCAACCTGTCCGGCCATCCGGCGATGTCGGTGCTGACCGGCTTCGATCCCGATGGCATGCCGCTGAACGCCCAGATCATCGGGCGCTATTTTGACGAGGCGACGGTGCTGCGCGCGGCGCAGGCGCTGGAGGCGGCGACATCGCACCGCGCGCGCCGGCCTGCCCTGTAGGAGACCCCAATGCAGCCCTCCCCCGCCGAGATCGACGCTTTCTGCGCCCGCCATGGGCTGGACGCCCTGACCCCAGCCCACCGCGCCCGCATGGCCGAACTGGCCGTGGCGGTGGCCGAGGCCGCCGCCGCCCTGCCCCGCCCGACCGACAAATTTTTGGAGCCGGCGACCGTGTTCCGGGTGCCGGCGTGATGCAGCCCTGGGAACTGACGGCCACCGCGGCCGCCGCGAAATTGCAGGACGGCAGCCTGACGGCGGAGGCGCTGACGCGATCCTGCCTGGACCGCATCGCGGCGCAGGAGCCCGCGGTGAAGGCGTGGATCTTCCTCGACCCCGTCGCCGCTATCGCCAAGGCGCGGGAGGTGGACAAGGCCGCGATCAAGGGTTGCCTGCATGGGCTGCCGATCGGCGTGAAGGACATGATCGATACGGCCGACATGCCGACGACCCACAACTCGCCGATCTACCAGGGCCTGCAACAGGGGCGGGACGCCGCCTGCGTCGGCATCGCGCGGGCGGAGGGCGCGGTGATCCTGGGCAAGACCGATACGGTGGAATTCGCCGCGGCCGGGCGGCGGGCGCTGACGCGCAATCCGCATGACCTGACGCGGACGCCGGGGGGGTCGTCATCGGGCTCTGCCGCCGCCGTGGCCGCCGGAATGGTGCCGCTGGCCTTTGGCACGCAGACGGGCGGCAGCACGATCCGCCCCGGCAGTTTCTGCGGCATCTACGCGATGAAGCCGACGCATGGCGTGGTGAACAGCGAAGGCGCCAAGCGCTACTCCCATACGCTGGACACCATCGGCTGGTACGGTCGCGCACCATCCGACCTGCGGCTGCTGGCCGAGGCGTTTCGGCTGTTCGGGTTGGACGTGCCGCTCGGCAAGACCGTGAAGGATTTGCGGATCGGGTTGTTGCGTGGGCCGAACTGGCATCTGGCGGCGCCCGAATCCCAGGCGGCGCTGCTGCTGGCCGGCAAGCGGTTGGCGGATGCCGGGGTGGTGGTCGAGGAGGTGACGCTGCCCGCACCCTTCGATGGCATCACGGAAGCGCAGCGCATTGTCCTGATGGGCGAGGGGCGTGGCGCCTTCCTGGCAGAATATGTCTCGGCCTTCGGCAAGCTGCACGCCGACTTCCGCAGCAGGGTGGAGAATGAGTCCGGCATCACGGCGGCGATGATGGCCGGCGCTTATGATCTGGCCGGCGATTGCCGCCGCAGTTTCGATGCCATCGCCAGCGGCTACGACGCCGTGCTGACCCCAGCAGCACCTGGCGAAGCCCCCGTGGGGCGCCAGGACACTGGCAATGCCGTGTTCAACAGCATGTGGACCCTGCTGCACGTGCCCTGCATCGGCATCCCCTGCACCGAGGGGCCGAACGGCCTGCCGGTGGGGGTGCAGATCATCGGGCAGCGCTTTGGCGATGCGGCGCTGCTGGATGTGGCGGCGCTGGTGGCACCGGTGATCGACCCTAAGCTGCCTGGGTAGTCCAGGCGTCGAGGATCTGCGCCCCAGTTGCGGGCCAGATGCCGCCGCGGGCAAGCAGTGTGTCCAGCATTTCGGCCAGTGCCCTGATGCGATGTGGCTGGCCCATCAGCCAGGGCGTGATCGCCAGGGTCAGGATGCGCCCGCCACCAGTCGCGCGGGCCTCGGCATCGATGGTGCTATGGGCGGCGAGGATGGCGGCACAAAAATCTTCCGTCGCCATGTGCTGTTGGAACAACAGGCGCTGGTCCGACAGGTCATAGGGCAGCGGCATCGCCGTCAGCGGCCCAGCGCTGGTGGTGACGGCATAGGGCATTTCGTCGTTGACCCAGTCGGCGACGTAGTCGATCCCGGCCTCGGCGATCAGGTCCAGGGTCTGCGCGGATTCCGAAAAGGCGGGCGAATGCCAGCCGCGCACGCTTGGGCCAAAAGCCTCGCGCAGCGTGGTCACCGCTTGCTGCACCAGGGCGCGTTCGGTCGCCACGTCCACCCCGCCGTGGTGGATCTTGCCCATGTCCACGCCGGCCGCAGCGACCTCCCACCCCGCCGCCTTGATGTCGCGCACCAGGGCCGGGTAGCGCGGGGCGAGGGCGGCGCTCATCAATGCCGTCGCCGGCAGGTTGCGTGCGGCCAGCACGCGCATCAGGCGATAGATGCCGACGCGGTTGCCGTAGTCGCGCTGGGTGTAGTCCCAATAGCTCGGGTAGGGGCGTTCCATACCGCCCGGCGCCAGGATCGGCGTCAGCGGCATGTCCATCGGGAAATGCCCGGCATGGACCGCGACCCAGAGCGCCACGCGGGCGCCACCTGGCCAGGTGACCGGGCGCAGGGTCGGCAGGTTGCGATGGGCAAAGCGGTCGTGATCCAGCCCACGACGGCGCCACGGGTATTGCATGTAGCTGTCGGGCAGGCCGGTCATGGTGTGCCCGCCGCGATCCAGGCCTGGAATTCGGCCAGGTGATGGTCGATGAACCAGCGTGCGATTTCGCGGCCGGTCGCAAGCCAGACACCCTCCTGCGCGGTGATATGCGCGAGCACATCGTCCAGCGCCGCGATGCGATGCGGCTGGCCGGTCAGATAGGGGTGCAGGGGCATGCACATCACCGTGCCGCCTTCGTCATGCAACTGGTCGAACTGCGCCTTGCAGATGGCGGCATAGCGCGCGGGCGGCGAGTTCCGCATGTTGAACAGCGGGACGTCGTTGATCTCCAGCGAATAGGGAATGCTGACCAGGCTGCCGGATCGGGTGTTGACCGGCATGGGCTGGTCGTCGTGCAGCATGTCCAGCGTGTAGAGGATGCCTTCCTCGGCCAGCAGGTGCTGCGTCGTTTCGTCATTGGACAGCGCGGGCGACAGCCAGCCGTCCATGCGCTGCCCGCTGGCGCGCAGGATGGTGGCGCGGTCGGTGCGGATGACCTCGCGCTGCTGGTCTTCCGACATGCCGTAGAAGTAGCGGGTGTTGTAGGTGCCGTGGCTGAACAATTCCCAGCCGAGTTCGCAGCAGCGTTCGATGATCTCGGGGTAGTGGTCGCAGACGGCGGTGTTCAGCGACACGGTGCCGCGCACGCCGTGGCGGGCCATCACATCCGCCATGCGCCAAAAACCGACGCGATTGCCGAAATCGCGATGCGCGTAGTTCAGCACATCCGGCAGCGGGCGCGGCCAGGGCGTGCGGCGCGGGTTGGGCGGTGGGTCGAGTTCATAGTGTTCGATGTTCGGCGCCAGCCAGACGGCGATGCGCGCGCCATTCGGCCAGGTGATTTTTGGCCGGTTTGCATAGGGCGCGAAGTCGTAGTGGCCGGGTTCGGCAAGGCGGCTCATGACGCCATGCCCCGCATCACGTCGAAGGCCGCGACACGGCGATCGGCCTGCCGCGCCGGCATGGTGCTTTCCTGCATGGCACGCTCCGTCGCTACACCGTCAGGCACTCGTTCCACTTTTTGCCGCGACCTTCAAGGTGGGCTGGCCTTGCCGGCCTACCCCAGGAAGCGCGACGTCCAACCATCATAGTCATCCTGCCGCGTCACCCGGCGCATCAACTCGGCCGGCGCCAGGTTCGGCAGCGATTTCGGCGCCGTGCCGTCGCGTAGCGCCTTCAGCGTCGCATGAATCGCCTGCACCGCCGCCTGGAAGGGCTGGTGGCCCTGCAAGGCGATCCGCACCCCACGTGCCGCCAGGTAGTCGCGGTCGGCCAGTTCGGCCGTCAGCGTGCCCAGGACCAGGGGGATGGTCGCGACCTCCGTGACCGCATCCAGTTCCGCGCGGGTGGTGACGCCGGTCAGGAACAGCGCATCGGCGCCCGTTTCGGAATAGGCGCGGGCGCGCAAAACGCCCTCCTCAAGCCCCATGACCCCGACCGCCCCGGTGCGGGCGAAGATGCAGGTGGCAGAATCCTCGCGGGCGGCCAGGGCGGCGTTGATCTTACCGATTCCCTCGACCAGCGGGATCAGCCGGGTCGCGCCATCGCCAAAGGGGCGGGGCAGGTCGGTGTCCTCGATCGACATGGCGGCGACGCCGGCGTTCTCCAACTCCCGCACCGTGCGCATGGCGTTCAGCGCATTGCCGTAGCCATGGTCGGCATCGACCACCAGCGGCAAGCCGCTGGCCCGCCCGATGCGGCGGGCCTGGTCGGCGAATTCGGTCAGGGTCAGCACGATCAGGTCGGGCGCACCCAGCACCGCCAGCGACCCGGTGGAGCCGGCGAACATGCCCAGCTCGAACCCGAGATCCTCGGCGATGCGGGCGGAGATGGGGTCATGCACCGACCCCGGATGCACACAGATCGGGCCGCTCAGGATGGCGCGGCAGGCGGTGCGTCGTGCGGTGGCGGTCATTCAGGGCGTCCCATCCAGTTTGGCCGGGTGCGTTGACCCGTCATGGGGGCGCTTCTAGCGTTTCCCCGAACAAGAGGAACGGGTCCAAGATGTCTGCCAATGAGGAAGAACGCTTCCTGACCTTGCACGAGATCGTCAAGGCTGCGCGCAACAAGGTGACGCCGAACGTCTGGGACTACCTGACCGGCGGCACCGAGACCGAGACCACCCTGGCCCGCAACCGCATGGCGCTGGACACGGTGGCACTCCGCCCGCGCGTGCTGCGGAATGTGAGCAACGTCGATACCTCGGTCGATTTCTTCGGCCATCGCATCCGCCTGCCGGTCTTCGCGGCCCCCGTCGGTTCGCTGGAATCGTTTGAGGCCGGGGGCGGCGCCTCGGTCGCCAAGGGCGCCGGCGCCTTCGGCGTGCCGATGATGCTGAGCAGCGTCAGCCAGCCCGGCATCGAGGAAACCGCCGCCGCCGCGACCGGGCCGAAGATGTTCCAGCTTTATGTGCGCGGCGACCATGACTGGCAGGACGAGATCGCCCGCCGCGCCATCGCCGCCGGCTACGACGCCTTCGCCATCACCGTGGACACCGCCCATTACAGCCGGCGCGAACGCGACATCGCCAAGCGCTTCGTAAAAACCTGGCGTGCCTACAACACCGGCATGGATATCCAGGCCGCGCTGTCGTGGGACGACGTCAAGCGTTTCAAGGACAAGCACAGGATTCCGCTGATCCTGAAAGGCATCGGCACGGGTGAGGATGCCGAGATCGCCTGCCAGCACGGGGTGGATGTCATCTACGTCTCCAACCACGGCGGCCGGCAGTTGGACCACGGCCGGGGCTCGCTGGATGTGCTGCCGGAGGTCGTGCAGGCCGTCGCCGGCCGGGCGAAGATCATGGTCGATGGCAGTGTCAGCCGTGGCACCGATATCGTGAAGGCGATCGCGCTGGGCGCCGATTGGGTCGGGCTCGGGCGGTTGTATCTCTATGGCCTGGCCGCCGATGGCGCCGATGGCGTGCGGCGCATCCTGGAAATCCTGGAGGACGAGACGATCAAGGCGCTGGGCCTGACCGGCGTGACTTCTTTCGGCCAGTTGAACGCCTCCTACGTGCATCACGGCGCGCCGCCCGTCGCGGTGCCGCATGTCCACAGCGCCTTCCCGCTGCTGAACCTGGCCGACCGGGGCTATTGATCCGATGGACAAGGACGAACTGACCGCCTGGGCCCTGGCCAATGGCTGGTCGATGGTGGCCGGGCACCCCAGCCTGACCAAGCCCTCATCGCCCAAGGAAGCCATCGTGCGCATGGTGCTGAAGGCGACGGTGGTGAATATCGAGGTGAAGAAACCCGCCGGCAAATGGGAGAAATTCGCCGGCGAGGCCTATGGAAAAATCATCGCCGAGCCGGAAACCGGCATGCCGGGGGGCCTGGGGCTGACCAACATCACGGGCTTCACCCGCCTGATGCAGGAGAACAAGGACCGCCAGGTCTTTGCCGCCATGACCGGCAAGAAGTGACCCATAGGACGTGATTGGCGACCTCCGCCGCTTCGCGCCCGCCGCCGCCCGCAACCGCGAAGCCATCCTGGAGGTGCTGCGCCGGCACCTGCCGCCGCGCGGGCTGGTGCTGGAGATCGCCAGTGGCTCGGGCGAACACGCGCTGCACTTTGCCCAGAATCTCGGCCCCGGCATCGTCTTCCAGCCAACCGATGCGGAGGCCGATGCGCGGGCCAGCATCGATGCCTGGGCCGCCAGCGCACCGAATGTGCGGGAGGCGCTGGCGCTGGATGCCTCGGCCCAGCCCTGGCCCGTCGCCGCGGCCGATGCGGTGGTCTGCATCAACATGATCCACATCGCCCCCTGGGCCGCGACCCTGGGGCTGATGAAGGGGGCGGCATCGGTGCTGGAGGCAGGCGCGCCGCTGATCCTCTACGGCCCGTTCCGCCGCGACGGCGCCCATACCGCGCCGAGCAACGCGGCCTTCGACCAGGATCTGCGCGACCGCAACCCGGCCTGGGGCGTGCGCGACCTGGAGGCGGTCGCGGCCGTGGCGGCCGAGAACGGCTTTGGGCCGCCCGCGGTCGAACCGATGCCCGCCAACAACCTGTCGGTGATCTTTCGCCGCCTTGCTGATAACCACTGACGCAGCGGCCGCATAAGACGGCCGCGCAGGAGGAAACATGATGCGTTTTTCCCGCCGCGCGGCGCTGGCCGCGCTACCGCTCCTGGCCGCCCCGGCCGTGCGCGCCCAGGGGGCCTGGCCCAATGGCCCGGTGCGGATCGTGGTGCCCTTCGCGCCCGGCGGGTCCACCGATGCGGTGGCAAGGCTCGCGGCCGGTGGGCTGCAAACCCGGCTGGGCGTGCCGATCGTGGTGGAAAACCGCACCGGCGCGGCAGGCTCCATCGGCACCGATGCGGTGGCCAAGGCGCGGCCTGATGGGCAGAGCTGGCTGCTGACCTTCGACAGCCATGCGACCCTGCCGGCGCTGCTGCCCAACCTGCCGTTCAACCTGACGCGGGACCTGGACCCGGTGATGCTGATCGGCGGCGCGCCCTATGTGATCGCGACGCAGACGGCCAAGCCCTATCGCAACATCCAGGATGTGCTGGCGGCGGCGCGGGCGCGGCCGGATGCGGTCAGCTATGGATCGACCGGCAATGGCACGAATGGCCATCTGGCGATGATCCTGATGACCGACCGGGCCGGGGTGAAGATGACGCACCTGCCGTACCGCGGCGGCGGGCTGGCCGTGAATGACGCGGTGGCGGGGCATATCGACTGCATGATCGGCAGTGCCGCGCTGATTGCCCCGCATATCGCGGGCGGCACTCTGCGGCCGCTGGTGCAATTGGGGCCGACCCGGCTGCCCGGGCTGGCCGATACGCCGACCGTCGCCGAATCCGGCCTGCCGGCGCTGGAAGCCGTCGCCTGGTGGGGCATCTTCGCCCCCACCGGGACGCCGGCCCCGGTGGTCGCGCGCTTCCACGCCGCCCTGCTCGAAACCTTCAACGAACCGCGCATCCGGCGGGTGATGGAGGACACCCAGCAAGCCAGCCTGGTGCTCGGCACGCCCGACGGGTTGCGCGTGTTCCTGGACGAACAGATAGCGATCTGGGGCAAGGTCGTGCGGGACAACCAGGTCAGGGCCGATTGATGAGCCATCCCATCCGCAGCATCGGTTTCATCGGCATCGGCAACATGGGCTGGCCCATGGCGGCGCGGCTGGTGGGCGCGGGCTTTGCCGTCGCGGTCAGCGACGCGGTCCCGGGCCGCGCGCAAAAATTCGTCGCCGAGGTGGGCGGCAGCGACCAGGACATCGCCGACGCCGATGCCATCGTCACCATCCTGCCGACCAGCACCCAGGTGGCCGAGGTCATCGCCGGGCTGCGCGCGTCGCTGCGGCCGGGGATGGTGGTGATCGAGATGTCGTCAGGCCAGCCTTCGGCGACGCAGGCCATCGCGGCCGATCTCGCGGGCCTGGGCATCGCGATGGTCGATGCGCCGGTGTCGGGCGGCGTCGCCCGCGCCGTCACCGGCGAATTGGCGATCATGGCGGGCGGCGAGGAATCCGCGCTGGACCGCGTCGATCCCGTGCTGCGCGCGATGGGCACCACCATCACCCGCGTCGGCCCCGTCGGCGCGGGACAGGCGATGAAGGCGCTGAACAACCTGGTCAGCGCCGCGGGCTACCTGATCGGGATCGAGGCGCTGTTGATGGGCCAGCGCTTCGGCCTGGACCCCGCGCTGATGGTCGATGTGCTGAACAGCAGCACCGGCATGACCAACAGCAGCCAGAAGAAGTTTCGCCAATTCGTGCTGTCACGCGGCTTCGATTCCGGCTTCGGCCTGGATCTGATGGTCAAGGATCTGACCATCGCGATGCAACTCGGGCGTGAGACGGGCACGCCCGCGCCTTTCGCGGCCCTGTGCCGGGAGATGTGGGCGGCGGCGGCAACCAGCCTCGGTCCGGGCCAGGACCATACGGCCGTGGCGAGGCTGTCGGAACATCTGGCGGGCACCGAACTCGCCTCGCCCCAGGTGAACCGGCGTGGCTGACGCCTGGCAGGTCTTCGCGCTGCGCTACGCGCATCACGAACGGCAGGCGCAGGCCAATTTCCTGATGCCGGTCGCCGATGCGCATGACGCCATGCCGATGGATTATTTTGTCTGGCTGCTGCGCGGGCCGGATGGGCGGGAGATCGTGGTGGACACCGGCTTCGACGCCGCCACCGCCGAACGCCGTGGCCGGACGATCCTGCGGCCGGTGGATGACTGCCTGCGCGCCGTCGGCACCGATCCCGCCACCGTGCGCGACGTCATCATCACGCATCTGCACTACGACCACGCCGGCAATTTGGACCTGTTCCCCAACGCGACCTTTCACCTGCAGGACCGGGAAATGGCTTTCGCCACGGGCCGGCACATGTGCGGCACCTGCATCCGCGCGCCGTTCGAGGTGGAGGACGTCATCCGCATGGTGCGCGCCGTCTATGCCGACCGCGTCTGCTTCCACGATGGGCAGGGTGAGGTCGCGCCTGGTGTGACGTTGCACGGAATCGGCGGCCATTCGGACGGATTGCAGATGGTCCGCATCCGGACCGCGCGCGGGCCGCTGGTGATCGCCGGCGACGCCAGCCACTATTTTGGCAATATGGAACGCCAGAATCCCTTTCCGATCGTGTTCGACCTGGGCGCCATGGTGCAGGGCTGGCGCCGCGCCCGCGCCCTGGCTGGGGGTGACGATACGCTGGTGATTCCGGGCCACGACCCGCTGGTGCGCGACCGCTTCCCGGAGTTGCCCGGCAGCGCGCGGGAAGTGCTGCAACTGCATCTGGCGCCCGTGCTGGCATAGGGCTTGCCTGCCCATCCGGCATGGATGCCCTTCCCCCCCAAAATACTCTTGCCGCGCTGGAGGCGCAGGTCGCCCGCGACCTCGGGCTGCTGGCCTATCCCGCCGCCCCTTGGGTGCAGCCGGTCATGGCGCCCGATGGGTCGGAGGCGCTGGATTGCGCCATCATCGGTGCCGGGCAGTATGGCTTATGCGTCGCCGCCGGCCTGCGGCGGGAACAGGTGCAGCGCATCGAGGTTTTCGATGCCGCCGCCGCGGGGCAGGAAGGCCCCTGGGTCACCTTTGCCCGCATGGCCGGTTTGCGGACGCCCAAATACCTGACCGGCCCTGACCTGGGCATCGGCGCGCTGTCGTTCCAGGCCTATTGGGAGGCGCTGCATGGCGCGGCGGGGTGGGACGCGATCGACCGCGTGCCGCGCACGGCCTGGATGGATTACCTGAACTGGTATCGCCACGTGCTGGATTTGCCCGTGCGGAACGGCTGGACCCTGGTGTCGGTCATGCCGACCTCGGATGCTCGCCTGATGCGCCTGGGTTTTTCCACCCCTGACGGCCCGCGCCAAAAATTCGCCAAGACTGTGGTGTTGGCGACGGGGCCGATGGGCGGCGGGGGCCATGGCCTGCCCGCCGATCTGGTCGCCGCCGTGCCGCCTGGGCGACTGCATCACGCCAATGATGTGTTCGACCTGGACGTGTTGGCCGGGGCGCGGGTCGGCATCCAGGGCGCCGGCGCGACGGCGTTCGATGTCGGCATCTCGGCGCTTCGGGCGGGGGCGGCCGGTGCCACGGTCTGCGTGCGGCGCGGCGCCCTGCCGCGCGACAATCCGCGGCGCTGGATGGAGACGGCGGGATACCTCGGCCACTACGTCGATCTGCCGGATGACGCGAAATGGGCGATCATCCGCCACCTGCGGACCTTGGGCCAACCGCCGCCGCAGCCGACCTACGACACCGCGATGGCGCTGCCAGGCTTTGCGATCGCGGAAGGTTTCCCTTGGGACAAGGTCACCTGGACGGGGGATGAGATCGTGGTGGAGGGCGGCGGCCGGCGCCTGGCCTTCGATCATCTGGTGGTGGCGACGGGGTTTTTCTCCGACCTCGACCGGCGCCCGGAATACCATGAGATCGGCCGTCACGCGGCGCGCTGGCACGATCGCTACACGCCGCCCGAAGCGGATGCGGGGATGGGGCGGCAGCCATACCTTGATCGCTTTGGCGCCTTCATGCCGCGCGATCCCGCGGCGGCGCCGTGGCTGGACCGGGTGCTGACGATCACCGGCAATGCCAGCCTCAGCCTGGGGCCGATCACGACATCGATCAGCGGGATGAAATACGCGGCCCCACGCCTGGTCGAAGGCGTGAAGCGGCGCATTTTCCTCGACCAGCAGGCGCAGGACTGGGACGCGCTATTGCACCGCGATCACGCGGAGTTGCGCTAGAGCGCGATGCGTTCGCATTCGCTCACGCATCGCGGTCTAGCTTGTTGTTTTGTCGCGTGATTCAGCCCTACGGCGCATTCGCGCCTACGGCCATCACGCTCCGATCCCGCCCTACTTGCGCGCCTTGCGGGCCGCGTAGCGGGCGTCGCGGGCGGCCTTCTGCTCGGCGGCCAGGGCCAGCGAACGGGCTTTTTTCTCGGCGGCCCAGGTGATCGCGCGGGCGGCCTGTTCGGCTTCCAGGGCGGCCTGTTCGGCTTCGCGCGCGGCCTGCTGGGCGGCGCGTTCCAGCTTTTCTGCGGCCTTGCGGGCTTCTTCGACGCGGCGGGCTTCGGCACGCTCAGCCTCACGCTGCTTGCGGGCCTCGGCGATCGCCAGGGCGGCGGCCTGTCGTTCCTTCACCACCGGGTCATCGGGACCCGGGCGGGCGCGGAAGCGCTCCAGAATGGCCTGCTTGGCCTTGGCGGCGGTGGCTTGCCGATCGGCGAATGTGTCGGGTTTGAAAGCGCCCATGCGTCCCTTCTGATGATCCTGGGCCGGCGGAGGTGCCGGCCCCTACGGGTCGGGGGCTTGCGCCCCGCGACCGGTTCTTTTTGCTCAGCCCTTTGCGGACTTACGCTTGGCCTTCTTAACGCCCGCGAAAACCGCTTCCTTCAGCGACGGGCTGACCTTGAAGCGCACGGTGGCGCCGGCCTTGACCTGGACCTTTTCGCCCGTGCGCGGGTTCAGCGCGGTGCGCTTCGGGGTCTCACGCACCGCGAAGGCGCCGAAATCGGGCAGCGTGAAGCGGCCGGTTTCGATGATCTGGGTCTTGATCGCGGCGATGATTTCAGCGGCAAGGCGGTTGGCGGCCACAGCCGGCATTTCGGTGGACGCGACGATGACGTCGGTCAGGAACTTCTTCGACACGCAGCGATCTCCTTCACAATGGACCCCCCTTTAGACCAGTCGTGTTCGGATGTCAGGGGTGGCGATGCGCGTCAGACCCGCGCAAATCGTGTGTGTGGGCCGCGAACCGATGCCGCCGGCGCCCACGGACGAAAATGAATCGCGCGCGTGGCGGAGGCAAATGTCGCGCGTGGCGCGTGCAAACCTGTCGCGCGGACCGTTGAACACGCCGCGCGTGGCGTGAGAATGTTTCGTTCAACGTGCAATTCGCCCCGCCGGCTTGCCCCAAAAGCGCAGCGAATGCGTCCGATCTTCGACCGCCGGTACGAATCCCACCCCTTCCTTGCGAGATGGCCCTGTTGCGGACCCCCCGCTTGGCCGTATATCGGCCTTGATGTGGTGTGGGGCTGCCCGAGGTCGGGCGTCTGTTCCAAGACCGGTCGCCCCGGTCGAACCGCAAGAGAGATGGACAAGGCTTAGGACATGGCGAGCAACGGAGGCGGGCGTGCCCGCAGGTCCCGCGGCAGGGGTGGTTTTGACGATGATGGTCCGTCCGACGTGGGTTGGGCACCGCCACCGCCGTCGTTCAGCGACGCCCCGGCACGCCGGGCATCGCCGTCGGTCTTCGCCACCGGCCCCGAGGTCAAGGCCGTGGTGAAGTGGTTCAACCCTGAAAAGGGCTTTGGCTTCGTCGAAGTGTCCGGCGGTGGCGGCGATGCATTCCTGCACGCCAGCGCCCTGGAACGCGCCGGTGCCAAGATCGTGAACCCGGGCGCCGTCCTGTCGGTGCGCGTGGGTCCGGGCCAGAAGGGCCTGCAGGTGACCGAGGTCGTCGAGATCATCGACGCCGAGGGCGTGCCCCCTGCCCCGTCATCCTTCGGCGCCGGTCCCGGTGCCGGGCCGCGCGGCCCGCGGCCGGAAATGCGCCGCGCCGCGCCGCTGCCCACCGATGGCGAGGAGATGCGCGCCACGGTGAAGTGGTACAGCCCCGAGAAGGGCTTTGGCTTCGTGACGCCGGATGGCGGCGGCAAGGATGTGTTCGTCCATGCCACGGCCCTGGAACGCAGCGGCGTCGCGGCGCTGGCCGAAGGCCAGATCGTCTCGGTCCGCGTCGTGCAGGGCAAGAAGGGGCCGGAAGCGGCCTCCGTCGCCAACGTCTGAGGTGCGACGGGCTTTGCCGGGCGGGGTTTTTCCCTGCCCGGCCAGCCTCTACGCCATGATTTGGGCCGTTTCGACGACCCGCAGAGCATGAAGAAGAAGTCGGGCCATGCGTAAACCGAACTATAATTTTGAACGCCAGGAACGCGAGCGGATCAAGGCCGAGAAGGCCAAGGTCAAGGCGCAGAAAAAGGCCGAGCAGGCCATCGAGGACAGCGCCGCCGCCGAGCAGCCGCAGGACCAGGCCGCTGCCCCGCCGCGTGAGCCCGGCGCCTAAGTGGCGCTGCGGGTCGATTACTACGTCTCGCTGAATTCCCCCTGGACGCATCTGGGGGCTGCGCGAATCGTCGAGATGACGGCCCGTCACGGCGCCAGCCTGCATATCTGGCCGGTGGATTTCGGCACGATCTTCGCCGCATCCGGCGGCCTGCCCCTGCCCAAGCGCTCACCGCAGCGCCAGGCCTACCGGATGATGGAATTGCGCCGCTGGCGCGACGAGCTGGGCATCCCGATCCATCTGGAACCCGCACATTTTCCGGCAAGCGAGGCGCTGACCACCTCCTGCGTCATCGCCGTGCGGGAGACCATCGGCCAGGCGCCGGCGGTGGCCCTGGCGCATGCCGTGCTGAAGGCGCTGTGGGAAGACCAACGCAACCCCGCCGACCCGGCCTGCCTGGGTGACTTGATCGCGGGATGCGGGCTGGATGCACCGGCCGTGCTGGCGCTGGGTGCGGACCCCCGCTGGGCCGCGATGCGCATGGCCGATAGCCAGGCCGCCCTGGCGCGCAACGTCTTCGGCGCCCCGAGCTTCGTCATCGGCGACGAGATCTTTTGGGGACAGGACCGGCTGGCCTTTGTCGAAAAACGCCTCGCCCAAGGCTGAGGTCACGGATGTCCTGGTGCTGGGCTCCGGCTCGGCCGGGCTGACCGCGGCGCTGACAGCGGCCGCCCAGGGGCTGTCCGTCACCATCCTGGAAAAGACCGACCGGCTGGGCGGCACCTCCGCCATGTCCGGCGCCGGGACCTGGATCCCCGCCAATAGCCATGCCCGCGCGGAAGGCATCGCCGACAGCCCGGAAGAGGCCCTGGCCTATATCCGCGCCGCCGCCCCCGAAGGCTGGGCCGCGACCGAGGATGCGCTGTGGCAGGCGTTTGTCACCCAAGCCCCGGCGATGCTGGATTTCGTCGAGGCCGAGACGCCCTTGCGCTTCCGCCTGACACCGGAACCCGACCCGTTGCGCGACCTTCCCGGCGCAAAACCGCGCGGCCGGATGCTGTCGCCGCTGGCGCTGAGTCGCTGGCGTGCCGGGCGCTACGCCTTCCGGCTGCGGCGTTCGACGATCCCGGAAATTTTCACCTATCACGAATCCGTCACGACTGATCTGTATCACAAGCCCTACCGCACGGCGTTGTCGCTCTGGCCGCGCCTGGCCTGGCGGCTGCTGACGAATGCGGCGGGCAAGGGCACGGCGCTGATCACCGGGCTGCTGCGCGGCTGCCTGGACCACGGCTGCCGAATCGAACTGTCGGCCCGCGCGGTGTCGCTGACCCTGGATGACAGCGGGGCCGTGACCGGGGCGGTGGTCGAACAGAATGGCGCCACCCGCACCATCACCGCCCGGCGCGGCGTGTTGATCGCGACGGGTGGGTTTGAATGGGATGCGGCGATGCTGGCCCAGAACTTCCCGGGGCCGGTCGATTACCTGGGCAGCCCCAAGGCCAATGAAGGCGACGGGCATCGCATGGCCACCGCCGCCGGGGCGGCGCTGGCCCATATGGACCAGGCGACGCTGACCCCCAGCATCCCCACGCGCTACCAGGGCGCGCTGCATGCGCTGCCGGTCCCCTTCCATACCGAACCCAATGCCATGCTGGTCAATCGCCACGGCCAGCGCTTCGTGAACGAGTTGCGCTTCAACATCGGCGAGTTGCTGGACACACGCGATCCGGTCACCGGCCAGCCCATCCACCTGCCGGCCTGGGTCATCAGCGATGCGGCGATGCTGGACGCCCTGCCGCCCGTGCGCTGGGCGGCCCGGCACGACCCGGCATGGCTGCGCCAGGCGCCGGATATCGCCAGCCTGGCCCGGATGATCGGGCTGGACCCGGACGTGCTCGCGGCCAGCGTCGCGCGGTTCAACGCGGCCTCGGCGGCTGGGCGGGACGCGGAGTTCGGCCGCCCCGCGGGGCGGGATGCGGCGGCGTCGGCCGACAAGCGGCGGCGCGCGGGGCTGGACCCGATCATCCGCCCGCCGTTCCTGGCCATGCCGTTCAACCGATCGATCCTGGCGACCAAGGGCGGTCCGCGCACCAATGAACACGCGGAGGTCCTGCGTCCCGACGGCAGCGTCATCGCCGGTCTGTTCTGCGCCGGGGTCGCCATGGCCAATCCGCTGGGCACGCGGTCGGTCGGCACGGGCACCACCATCGGCCCCAACATGACCTGGGGCTGGATCGCCGCGCGCCGCATGGCCCAACGCAACACCGCATCGCTTGCGCCGGAGGCTGGCCGGGCCTAACTCGGCGCCATGCGCGCCGATGCCGAAAACCTGAAACTGCGGATTGCCGAATCCGCCGACCTGCTGCGACGACACCTGAACTGGGACGTGGCCCAGGCCAGGCTGGAGGAGCTGAACGCCCGCGCCGAGGACCCCACCCTGTGGGACAAGCCCGACCTGGCCCAAACCCTGATGCGCGAACGCACCAAGCTGGCCGACCAGATCGAGGGCGTCGCCAGGCTCGAACAAGCCGTCAGCGACGCGCTGGAACTGGTCGAGATGGCGGAGGCCGAGGGCGATGCCGCGACGGCCGATGCCGCCGTGGCCGACCTGCAGACCCTGGCGGCCGAGGCCAAGCGCCGCGAGATCGAAAGCCTGCTGTCCGGCGAAGCCGATGGCAACGACGCCTGGCTGGAAGTCAACGCCGGCGCCGGCGGGACCGAGGCGCAGGACTGGGCCGAGATGCTGCTGCGCATGTACACGCGCTGGGCCGAACGCCATGGCTACAAGGTGGTCATGACCGAGGAAAGCGCCGGCGAGCAGGCCGGGCTGAAATCGGCGACCATCCAGGTCACCGGCCCCAATGCCTATGGCTGGCTGAAGACCGAAACCGGCGTGCACCGCCTGGTCCGCATCAGCCCCTTCGATGCCGCCGCCCGGCGCCAGACCAGTTTCGCCAGCGTCTATGTCTATCCGGTGGTCGATGACCGCATCGAGATCGACATCAACCCGGCCGATCTGCGCACCGACACCTTCCGGGCGAGCGGCGCCGGCGGGCAGCACGTCAACAAGACCGAATCGGGCGTGCGCTTCACCCATATCCCGACAGGCATCGTCGCCGCATCGACCCAGGACCGCAGCCAGCACAAGAACCGCGCCATCGCGATGAACATGCTGAAGGCGCGGCTCTACGAATTGGAACTGACCAAGCGCGAGGCGATCGGCGCGGCCATCGAGGCCGGCAAGACCGACATCGGCTGGGGCCACCAGATCCGGTCCTACGTGCTGCAGCCGTACCAGATGGTGAAGGACCTGCGGACCGGCACCGAATCCGGCAATCCCGGCGCGGTGCTGGACGGCGGCCTGGACGAATTCATGGCCGCCGCCCTGGCGCTGCGCGTCGGCACCACGCGGTCCGAAGCCAGCGCCAGCGTCAAGGCGAGCTTGTAGCCGGCTCGATCGCCCGCAACACCGCCTCGGCCGTCGCGGTCCAGGGGGTCGGGCGGTAATCGGCGGCGATCCGCGCCTCCAGCGCCGGCACCACATTCGGATCCTCGACCGCGCGGCGCACGACGGCATAGGCCGCGGTCGTGTTCTCCGGGTCCACATACAGGCAGAACGGCCCACCGGCCTCCGGCACCGAGGTGCGGTCCGAGGCGATGCAGGTCTTGCCAAAGGCCAGGCTCTCCGACACCGGCAGGCCCCAGCCCTCGTAATGCGAGGTGAACAGCGTGAAGCGGCAGTTCTCGTAGAGCGCCGAGAGCGTGGAATCATCCGGCTCCCGCACCAGCACCAGCTTGCCGTCGAGCCAGTCGGTGTTCTCGATCGCCTGCATCAAATCGGCCACCATCCAGCCGACGCGGCCAGCAAAAACCAGGGTCGGCACCTGGTCGCGCGGCATCTCCTCCAGCATCTGCCGCCAGATGCGGAAGGCCTGGAGGTGGTTCTTCCGCGCCTCGATGGTCGAGACGAAGAGGGCGTAGCCGCCGGGCACCAGCCCCTCCGGCAGGGCCGTGGCGGGGGCGGGCACGAAGCCGGTGCCGATCGGGATGGGGCGCGGGGTGGACCGCAGGGCGATGCCTTCCCGGGCCGCCCAGGTTTCGATGTCGCGGGCGGTGGCGTCGGAAATCGCCAGGATGATATCGGCCGCGGGCAGGCAGCGGCGGATGAAGCCCTCGAAAATGCGGACCAGGCCGCGGTCGCAGAATTCCGGCCGCAGCACGGGGATCAAATCGTAGACCAGCAGCGCGAAGCGCATGCCCGTGGGGCCAACCACGCGGGACACGAGGGTGGCATAGGCCGGGTGGAACCAGGGCGAACCGAAGCAGGCCAGGGTGTCGCCCGGCTGCGCGACCTCACGCAGGTCGGTGCCCCAGGCGACGGGCTCAGCCTCACCGGGGATCTGTTCGCCGTCCGGCGGCTCGGCCTGCACGGGTCGAACCGGGCGCCGCCACAGGCTCGGCACGGCGCGCACGGCCTCGACGAAGTGGCGCATGACCGCGATCTGGTGATGTGCCCCCTGTGACAGCGGCTGGCGCAGGTCGAAGGGCAGGCGGGAGATGACGTGCCGGATGGGGCCAAGGCCGAGCGGCCTCGTGGTCGGGATGGAAAGCGTGCCGGCTTCGGCGGCCGCGGTCGTGGCGGCGTCATGGGCCGAGGGGCCGGCGATCATCCCCTCGTACAGCGCCACCACCTCCCCCCAGGCGACCACGCGCATGGTGCCGCGCGGTGAATCGTGGCGGACGAAACCGACGTCGCGGTCCGGGCAGGCGACAAGGGCGCGGTAGAGTTCAAAGCTCAGGCGCTGGATCCCGCTCGGGCGAGCGAGATGCCGGGCGTAATCGAACAGGTCCTCGACGTCGATCCAAAGCGTCACAATCAATCATTCCGTTTCTGACGCCTGTGCCGCAAGCAGAATGTTGCGGTACCGTTTTTTGGCGCGGGTTGGTTCTGCCATGCTCCGGCGGGGGGCATCCACCATGCGCGGCGCAAGCCGCGTTGCGCTCCCCTAACCCCGAACGCTTCGGCCACACAACAGTTACTGGCCGATACAGCCCCGCGTGCGGGGCGCACCGGTCATCCCCGAATGCTGCTGCGCAGCACGTGCTTCTGGATCTTGCCTGTGCTGGTGCGCGGCAATTCGCTGAAGATGATTTTTTTCGGCGCCTTGAAGCCGGCCATGCGTTCGCGGCACCAGGCGATCAGCTCGGCCTCGGTCGCGTCCATGCCGGGCTTGAGCTCGATGAAGGCGCAGGGAACCTCGCCCCATTTCTCGTCCGGCAGGGCGACGACGGCGGCCAGGGAGACGGCGGGGTGTTTGTAAAGCGCGTCCTCGACCTCGATGCTGCTGATATTCTCGCCGCCCGAGATGATGATGTCCTTGCTGCGGTCGCGCAGTTGGATGGTGCCATCGGTGTGGCGCACGCCCAGGTCGCCGGTGTGGAACCAGCCATGGGCGAAGGCCTTTTGGGTGGCCTCGGGGTCCTTCAGGTAACCCTTGCTGACGACGTTGCCGCGCATCATCACCTCACCCATCGTGATGCCATCGGCGGGGACCGGCACGCGGGTCAGCGGGTCGATGATGTCGAGACCCTCCAGCACATGGTAGCGCACGCCCTGGCGGGCCATGCGGACCGCCTGTTCGGCGGGGGGCAGCGCGGTCCAGTCGTCGTGCCATTCATTGACCACGGCGGGGCCGTAGCATTCGGTCAGCCCATAGACGTGGCAGACGGTGAAGCCGGCGGCGGCCATGCGGCCCAGCACGGCCTCCGGCGGCGGCGCGCCGGCGGTGGTGAAGTTCACATGGGTCGTCAGCGTCGCGCGGTCGGACAGGGGCGTGTCCAGCAACGTCGACATCACGATGGGCGCGCCGCACATGTTGGTCACGCCATGTTCGGCCATCAGCCGCCACATCGTGGCCCCGCGCACCGCGCGCAGGCAGACATGGGTGCCGGCCAGCGCCACGATGGTCCAGGGGAAGCACCAGCCGTTGCAATGGAACATCGGCAAGGTCCAGAGATAGACCGGGTGGCGGCGGATATCGGCCGCCAGCACATTGCCCAGCGCCAGCAGGTTGGCGCCGCGATGGTGATAGACCACGCCCTTGGGCCGGCCCGTGGTGCCGCTGGTGTAGTTCAGGCTGATCGCCTTCCATTCATCGGCGGGCATCGGCCAGGCGAAATCGGAATCGCCCTCCGCCAGCAATGCCTCATAGCCGATGGCGCCGGGGATGGGCGCGCCGACGCCGTCATCGACCTCGACCAGCAAGGGCTTGCTGGTGCAGCGTTCCAGCGCGTCGCGCAGCACCGGGAAGAGTTCGCGGTCCACGATCACCACGCGCGCTTCGCCATGGTCCAGGATGTAGCCGATGGTATCGGCATCCAGCCGCGTGTTGATCGTGTTCAGCACGCAGCCCGACATCGGCACGCCGTAATGCGATTCCAGCATCGGCGGGATATTGGGCAGCAGGGTCGCGACCGTGTCGCCATCGCCGAAGCCGCGCCGCGCCAGGGCCGACGCGAGGCGGACGCAGCGTTCGCGCAGGCTCCGGTAATCCGTCACCTGCCCATTGTGGATCACCGCCGGACGCGCCGGATGGGTCAGCGCGGCGCGTTCCAGGAACAGCAGCGGCGTCAGCGGCTGGTGGTTCGCGGGATTGCGGTCCAGGTCCGTGTCGTAGGCGGCATTGGCCATGGGTCAGACTTTCAATGAAAAGCGCCAGGCGGCGCTGTCAACGGTTACGCCAGACCGGCGTGGTCTTGTTCAGGAAGGCGCCGATGCCGATGGCGGCATCCTCGGCCAGCATGTTCTCGGTCATGGTCGCGGCGGCGATGGCATAGGCCTCGGCCAACGGCAGCCCGGACTGGGTGTGGAAGGCGCGCTTGCCCAGGCGTACCGCGACGGCGCTGCGGGCCGCGATCTTTTGGGCCAGCGCGGCGGCTTCGGCGACCAGCGCGTCGGGGGCGACCACGCGATTGACCAGGCCCAGGCGGCGTGCGGCCTCGGCGCCGATGGGGTCGCCGGTTAGCAGCATCTCCAGCGCCGCCTTGTGCGGCACGGCACGGGACAGGGCGACCGCCGGTGTCGAGCAGAACAGCCCGATGTCCACGCCAGGCGTGCAAAAGCGCGCGGCGGCGGAGGCGACGGCCAGGTCGCAGGTCGCGACCAACTGGCAGCCGGCCGCGGTCGCCATGCCCTGCACCGCGGCGATGACGGGCTGCGGCAGAGCGACGATGGCCTGCATCAGCGCGGAACAGGCGGCCATGGTCTCGGCGAAGAATGCGGCGCCGGCATCGGCATCGGCGCGATGTGCGGTCAATTCGCGCAAATCGTGGCCGGCGCAGAAGACCGGGCCATCGGCGGCCAGGATGACGCAGCGGATGGTATCATCGGCCGTGATCCGGGCCAGCGTGTCGCGCAGCGCCGCGATCATGCCCATCGACAGGGCGTTGCGCGCAGCCGGGCGGGCCAGGGTCAGTGTTGCGACACCGCCCGAAGCCTCAAGCCGCAGCAGCGGCTGGGTTCCGCCGTCCATGTGCTGTTCCCCCCCTGTCTGCTATTGGCCTTAGCCAACAAAATGGCGCGCCGGTATGAGCCGGCGCAATGATCAGCCGATTTCGATCCCGGTCTGCGCCACCAACCCGCGCATCGCCTCGCGCTGTTCGGTGACATAGCGGGCGAAGGCCTCGGGTTCGCTGCCGACCGGGATGGCGCCCAGCGTGTCCAGCCGGCTGCGGACCGTCGCATCGGCCAACGCGTCGCGCGACAGGGCGAACCAGCGGTCGCGCAACGGCGCCGCCAACCCGGCCGGGCCGTAGAGCCCGTTCCATTCGTTCAGCTCGTAGCCAGGAAAACCCTGTTCGGCGATGGTCGGCACATCCGGCAGGGCCGCCAGCCGCGTGATGGTGGTCACCCCCAGCCCGCGCAGCCGCCCCTCCCGCGCGAATTGCAGCGACGAGGCGACGGTGCCGAAGACGCAGGCGATGTTGCCCCCCAGCAGATCCTGCAAGGCCGGCGCGCCGCCGCGATAGGGCACGTGTTCCAGCCGCACGCCGGCGCGCGAGAACAACAGCGCCGCCGCCAGATGCGCCGCCGTGGCATTGCCCGACGATCCATAGGACAGCGCCCCGGGCCGCGCCCGCGCGTAGTCGAGGAACTCGGCCAGCGTCCGCACCGGCAGGGTCGGCGGCACCAGCAGGATCTGCGGCCAGACCAGCAATTGCGTGATCGGGGTAAACGCCGTCGCGTAGTCGAAGGGCAGGTTCCGCTGCAGCACCGGGTTCAGCACATGGCCCAGCGCATCGACCATGACCGTGCTGCCATCGGGTGCGGCGCGCGCCAGTTCGGCGGCCCCGATCGCCCCGCCGGCGCCGGGCCGGTTTTCCACGATGACAGGCTGGCCGAGTGCTGCCCCCATCGGCACGGACAGCAGGCGGGCGGAGGTATCCACCCCACCGCCCGGCGCATAGGGCGCGATCAGCCGGACGGGGCGGCTGGGCAGGGTCTGGCCTGGAAGAGTCTGGGCGGCGGCGCCAAAGGGCAGGAGCGCGCCTGCGGCCACGAGACGGCGACGGGTGATTGTCATTGGGCGTGTCCTCCGGTTCCCGCTTGCGTAGCCGCCGCGCCGCCCGGGTGCAACGCGGTGGGGCATGGCTTCGCAGTCCTGCCCGACCGGCGCTATTCTGCCGCATGTCCCGCGATCCATCGCCGCCCCCCGACCTGTTCGGCGAAACAGCACCACCCGCCACGGCCGCCACGGCGCGGCCGCTGGCCGACCGGCTGCGCCCGCGGGCCCTGGCCGATGTCGCGGGACAAGGCCATCTGGTCGGGCCCGAGGGCGTGCTGACGCGCATGCTGGAACGCGGGGCGCTGTCGTCGCTGATCCTCTGGGGGCCGCCGGGGGTGGGCAAGACGACCATCGCGCGGCTGCTGGCAGAAGCGGCGGGGCTGCGGTTCGAATCCCTCTCGGCGGTGTTTTCCGGTGTCGCCGACCTCAAGCGCGCGTTTGAATCCGCCCGTGCCGCGCCGCGCGCGACCCTGTTGTTCGTCGATGAAATCCACCGCTTCAACCGCGCCCAGCAGGACGGGTTTTTGGGGGTGGTGGAGGACGGGACGGTGGTGCTGGTGGGCGCCACGACGGAGAATCCGTCCTTCGCCCTGAACGGCGCGCTGCTCTCGCGCTGCCAGGTGCTGGTGCTGAAGCGGCTGGACGAGGCGGCCCTGGACCTGCTGCTGAGCCGCGCCGAGGCCGATGCCGGCCGTCCCCTGCCCGTCGATGCCCCCGCCCGTGCCACGCTGGCCGCGATGGCCGATGGCGATGGGCGCTACCTGCTGAACATGGCCGAGCAATTGCTGGCGCTGCCGCCGGGCACCAGGCCGCTCGACACCGCCGCCCTGTCGGCGTTGCTGGCGAAACGCGCGGCGCTGTATGACCGCAACAAGGAAGAACACTACAACCTGATCTCCGCGCTGCATAAATCGATGCGCGGCAGCGACCCGGATGCGGCGCTGTACTGGTTCGCCCGGATGCTCCATGGCGGCGAGGATCCGCGCTACATCGCCCGCCGCCTGACCCGCTTCGCCTCGGAGGATGTCGGCCTGGCCGACCCGGGCGCGCTGCCTTTTGCCTTGGCCTGCTGGGAGACCTACGAACGCCTGGGCAGCCCGGAAGGCGACCTGGCCCTGGCGCAATGCGTGCTGCGCCTGGCGACGGCCGATAAATCCAACGCATCCTATTCCGCCTGGGGCGCCGCCCGGGCGCTGGCCGCCGAAACCGGCAGCCTGATGCCGCCCGCACATATCCTGAACGCGCCGACGGCCATGATGCGCGACCTGGGCTACGGCGGCGGCTACGACTACGACCACAAGGCCGAGGACGGGTTTTCCGGGCAGGACTACTGGCCGGATGGCATGTCCGCCCGCAAACTCTACGAACCCACGGATCGAGGGCGGGAGGCGGCATTGCGCGACAAGCTCGAACACCTGGCGGCGCTGCGCCGCACCCGCGCCGCACCGCGCGGCCGGCTTGAAGGGGCGGTGCCCGCGCGGCGCCCGAAGTGAGGGGGCTGCGCGTTGAAAGGGGCTTTGCCCCTCTCAAACTCTCCCCACCAAGGGGCCGTGGCCCCTTGGAACCCACGGGATTTGGTAAAATAAAGGGAGGGGCGTCATTGGCGTACCCTGGGCGAAGCGTGGTCTCGCCCCTCCCTTTATTTTACCAATACATCGCGCCGGTCCAGGGGCGGCGGCCCCTGGTGGGGGAGGTGTGGAGGGGGCAAAGCCCCTTCCACGGCGCCCCCCCCCCATTCCAGTGACCGCCCTGACACCACAGGCCCTGCTATGGGTCGCGCTGGGTGGTGCCATCGGGTCGGTGTTGCGGTTTTCGGTGTCGGTGGTCGCGGCGGGGCTGTTGGGGCCGAACTACCCTTGGGGCACGTTGCTGGTGAATATCATCGGCAGTGCGCTGATCGGGGTGGCGGTTGGGGTGGAGTTGAGCGGCACGGCGCGGTTGCTGCTGGTGACTGGGATGCTGGGCGGCTTCACGACCTTTTCCGCGTTTTCGGCCGAGACGCTGCTGCTGTGGGAACGCGGCTGGTGGCAGGCGGCGCTGTATGTCGGACTGTCGGTCGGGCTGGGCCTGGCGGCCTGCGCGATCGCCTGGGTGGCGACGCGCAGTGCCTTGCACTGACGGTCAGATGCCGGGGCTGGACCAGTCCGAGGCCACGTAGCGGAAGCCGTCGCCTTCCTTGGCGATGTAGCCGGTCGCCGGGAAGGGGAAGTGGTAGCCGGTGACGCGCATCCGGTCGGCGGCGACCCGGTCGAGCACCCGCATCCGCGACACGCCCCCGGCCGCCCCGTCGAAATCGAAGGTCGAGATATAGCCGGGCCGCCGGGCGAAGAGTTCCGGCCGGTGGGTGAGGTCGGCCAGCACCATCAGTTGCGCGTCGCCATCGGCCACCTGGAACACGCTGTGCCCCGGCGAATGGCCGTAGGCTGCGATGGCGCGCACGCCGGGCGTGACCTCGGTCTCGGCCGCGAAGCGGCGGATGCGGCCCTGGTAGGGGGCGAAGCGGCGGGCGACGTTGGCGAAGTTGACGCGCTGGCCCTGCGGGCTGCGGCTTTCGTTGGAGGCGTCGGTCCACCAGGCATATTCGGCCTCGTTGATCGCGATTTCGGCGTTCGGGAAAACCGCGCGGCCATCGGCGGTGGTCAGGCCGTGGATATGGTCCTGGTGGCAATGGGTGACGATCACCAGCCCGACGCGGGCGGGGTCGATTCCGGCGGCCGCCATATTCGCCGTCATCAGCCCCGCGGTCGCCGCCATCTGCCCGCCGGTGCCGGCGTCGAAGGCGATCAGCAGCCGGCCGGTATCGACAAAGGTGACGGTATAGGGGCCGCGATAATCGACCGCCGGCAGGAAGGATTGCGCCAGCACGCCGCGCACTTCCTCCAGCGGGGCGTTCAGCACCAGGCCTTCGACGTTGCGGCGGTTGAAGCCGTCATAGACGGTGGTGACGGTGAAGCCGCCAAGCTTGAAGCGATAGAAGCCGGGGTTTTGCGGCGCCGTGGGCGTGGCCTGGGCCAGGGCGACCCCGGGCAGGAGCGGCAAGGCGGCGGCGGCGAGGCCGGCGTGGCGACGGGTGATCAGCATGGCGCTCCCCTCCCAGGGATGTCTTGTATTATCTGAAGTCTGCACGGAGCGGACGACGTCTTGCAATCGCCGCGCGGCATCACCCGGCCAGCGTCACCGTGGTCAGCATCGCCTCCAGCAGGTCGTCGGCATCGGCTGGCCCCGGCAGTGCCTTGATCATGCCGTTCAGCCGGCCGTCGAGCAGCAGCACGGCAAACCCATGCACCAGCGACCAATAGGCCGCGGCCTGGGCCGCCATCTGCAAGGGGCCGGCCGGTGCCGTGCTGCGTGCGGAAATCGCCTGGCGCAAGGCCTCCCGCGACGCATCGATGGCCGCGCGCAGGGCCGGCCGGCTGGCGTCCAGCCTTTCGCTGCGGAACATCAACACGAACAACCCGGGATGCGCCCTGGCAAAACCGACATAGGCGCGGCCCATCGCCTGGAACCTCAATCGCGGGTCAGGCCCTGCCGCGTCCATCGCCGTCGCCAGGGCGGCACCGAAGCGCTGGTAGCCGACGGCGGCCAGTTCACTCAGCAGCCCCGTCATATCGCCGAAGTGGTTGGCCGGGGCGGCGTGGGAAACGCCGACGGCGCGGGCCGCCGCGCGCAGGGTCAGCGCGGGCAGGCCCTCGGTTTCCAGGATGGTCTCGGCGGCGGCCAGCAGCGCCTCGCGCAGGTCGCCGTGGTGATAGGGTCGTGTCATGCGTGAATGTTTACACTGGAAATATAAGCGTTGACAGAGCCCGTCGCATCGGCGATGTTTCCACTGTCAATTTCGCAATGGGAGCGAACAATGCCCTACGATGCCGACCCGTCCGACAACTACGCCCCGATCCACAGCGAACAGGACCTGCCCAACCTGCCGGTGATTGGCGAATTGCCGAAAGCGCTGGCGGGCACGCTGTTCCGCAACGGACCCAACCCGCAATTCGCCCCGATCGACCCGGCGCAGCATCACTGGTTTTCCGGCGACGGGATGATCCACGGTTTTACGCTGGAAAACGGTCGCGCCGCCTATCGCAATCGCTGGGTCCGCACCGACAAGTGGCAGGCCGAACATGCCGCCGGCAAATCGCTGCTGATCGGTTTCGGCCGGCCCTCACCGGAGCATGTGGACATCCCGCGCACCGGCGTCGCGAATACCAACATCGTCTGGCACGCGGGCCGGCTGATGGCGCTGGAGGAAGCCCACCAGCCTTTCGGCATGAACCCCAGGACTTTGGCGACCGAGGGCGTCGTGCATTTCGACAGACCGATGGAAGGCCCCTTCACCGCCCATCCCAAGATCGACCCGGTGACTGGGGAGTTGATCTTCTTCGGCTACTCCGCCTCCGGCCCGCTTTCGGCCGGCATGACCTATGGCACGCTCGACCGCGCGGGACGGGTGACGCGGCATGAGGCCTTCGACGCGCCCTATTGCAGCATGGTCCACGACTTCGCCGTGACCGACAGGCATGTCCTGTTTCCGGTGTTGCCGTTGGTGGGCCGCATGGAACGCGCGATGGCCGGCCAGATGCCCTACATGTGGGAACCCGACCTGGGCGGCCATATCGGGGTGATCCGGCGCGACCAGGGCGTGGCGTCGCTGCGCTGGTTCCGCGCCGAGGCCTGCTATGTCTACCACATCCTGAATGCCTGGGAGGACGGCGAGCGCATCCTGGTCGATGTGATGCAATACGACGCGCCGCCCCTTTTCGGCCGGATCGACGGGCGGGAGTCGACCCACGAGGAGACCAGTGCCCGGCTCGTCCGCTGGACCCTGGAACCCGGCACCGACGCCTTCCGCCGCACCGTGCTGGACGACATGGCGGGCGAATTCCCGCGCCTGGACGACCGCCGCGCCGGGCTGGCCAATCGCTTCGGCACCTTTGCCGGCAGCACCCGCCCGGATCGGGAGCTGAACACGGCCGTCTGGCATGACTTTTCCAAGGGGCAGCGCGACATCTTCACCCTGCCCGACGGCGATGCGCTGTCGGAAGCCGTCTTCGTCCCGCGCGGCCCGGACGCGCCGGAAGGTGATGGCTGGCTGCTGACGGTCGCCTGGCGCGGGAACGAACAACGCTCCGACCTTTTGGTGCTGGACACGCAGGGTGTCGACAAGGGGCCGGTCGCGGCCGTGCAACTGCCTGATCGCGTGCCCTTCGGCTTCCACGGCAATTGGGTGGGCGCCTGAGCCCATGGGCATCCTGCTGGCCTTCGCGCCGTTCCTCGCCTTCGCCGTCGTCGATGTCCTGGCGGGCGCGGTGCCGGGGCTCCTGGCGGGTGCCGCCATCGCCTTCGCCCTGCTGGTCCGTGACTGGATCGACCCGAAGCGGTCGCCCAAGTTGATGGAAATCGGGGCGGCGGTGCTTTTCACAGCGCTGGCGCTCTACGCCTTGCTGAGCGGCGCGGGGATGTCCCTGGTCGGAGCAAAATTCTGGGTCGACCTGGGGCTGCTGGCGATCGCGCTGCTATCCATGGTCATCGGGCGGCCCTTCACCCTGCAATACGCGCGGGAAAGCGTACCGTCCGCGTATTGGAACAACCCGGAGTTCCTGCGCACCAACCAGGTCATCACCGCGGCCTGGGCGCTGGCCTTTGCCGTGATCGTGTCGATGAACCTGGTGATGCTCTACGTGCCGGGCGTGCCGCGGCAACTGCCCATCGTGGTGACCATCCTGTCCGTGGTTGCGGCGGCGAAGTTCACCACCGCCTATTCGGAACGGGCGGCGGCGCGACCCTAGCGCGCGATGGGCGTAGGCGCGGATGCGCCGAAGGATAAAGCAACAGGCTCGACCGTGGTGCGTGAGCGAATGCGATCGCACCACGGTCCAGTCCTACCCGATCAGGAACGGCGCCCCGCAGGCGTCGCAGACCGCGCGCAGCCGCTTCGCCAGGCTGTCCGGCATCGGGATCCCGTCGCGCAGGCGTTCGGTGCGGCTCATCGCTTCAGGCTCGCCCGGGACCAGCACGGGGCGTGCGGGGTCGATCGGGGTCGAGCCGTGCAGCACGTCGATGGCGTCGTCCAGATCAGCCTCGAACGCGCCTTCGTCACGGAATGCGCCGGGGTCCAGCGCCATGAAGAAATGGCCGAGGTCATCGGGGTCCTGCGGTCGCTGGGTGCGAACGCGGATGGGCGAGAACGAGGCGCCCGACAACGTGCCGCCCAGCACATGCGCCATCATGGCGAGCCCGTAGCCCTTGTGGCTCGCCATGTCCTCGGTGCCGCCCAAGGGGGTCAGGCCGCCGATGTCGCGGTTCTTGATGGTGTCCCAGGCCTCGGCCGCGTCCAGCACCGGCACGCCCGCGCCATCGAGCACCCAGCCCGTCGGCAGCGGCTTGCCCTTCAGATCATAGACCTTGACCTTGTTCGACGCCGTCGTGCTGGTCGCCATGTCCAGCCGCAGCGCGCGGTTGCGCCGCGCCGGGGCGGCGAAGGCGATCGGGTTGGTGCCCAGCACCGGCACGGCGCTGCGCGTCGGCACGACGCCAATCGTGCGGGTGGCGCTGGTGACCAGCCCGATCAACCCGGCAGCGGCGGCCAGGCTGGCGTAATGCCCGGCGGCGCCAAAGTGATGCGAGTTGCGGACGGCAACAACGCCGACCCCGGCGGCCTTGGCTTTTTGGATCGCCAGTTCCATCCCGAAGACAGATGCCGGATGGCCGAGCCCGGCATCGGCATCGACCAGCGCCGTGACCGGGTTTTCGCGGATGATGCGCGGGCGGGCCATCACATTCAGCCGGCCCTTGGCGCGGCTTTCGCCGTAATCCATCAGCATCGAGATGCCGTGGCTGTCCACGCCGGCCAGGTCTGTCTCGATCATCACCTCCGCGGTGGTGGCGACGAGGTCCGGCGGCATGCCCCAGGCGGTCAGCACCGCGACGATCTGGGCATGCGCGGTCTGGGCGGGGACCAGCTTCATGCCCCGACTCCTTTGCGGACGCCCGCGACCCATTGGCCCGCCGCGGCGGTCAGGAAACCAAGGTCGGTCTGCGTCGTGACAAAGCGTGCGCCGCGCTGGATCGCCGCCACCTGGCGCGCGACGTCGCGATTGCCGCCCGATCCCGCAAAAATGCCATTGGCACCGGCGGCGGCGATGGCGCGGTCCATCGCCTCGATCAGGATGGGGTCGTCGAACTGGCCTGTCTTGCCGAGCGAGACGAGCAGGTCATTGGCGCCGACGTGGATGACATCGACGCCGGGAACGGCGGCGATCTCCTCGATATTCCGCAGCCCCTCGGCGGTTTCGATCATGCAGACCACCAAGGTGGCGGCATTCAGCGCCGGGCAGGCCTCCGACAGCGGAGTCGGGCGGAAATCGAAATGCGGATAGGCGCCGCAGACGGAGCGTTTGCCGACCGGCGGAAACTTGCACAGATCAACCGCGCGCCGCGCGCCGACGGCATCCGCGACATCGGGGAAGACGATCCCGGTCACGCCATTGTCCAGCAGCAGCGAGATATCGGGATCGTCCAACCCGCGCACCCGCACCAGGGGCGCGACGCCGATGGCCAGCGCGGTATGCGCGATGGAGGTCAGGGTTTCGAGGTTGAACACCGAATGCTGCACATCGATGAACAGGAAGTCGTGGCCGGTCGCCTTGGCGACGCGCGCGATATCGGGCGAACGGCCCAGCCGGACGGCGAGGCCGAGCGACGCCTGCCCGCCGCGCATGCGGTCGAGTACCGGATTGATCAGGGTTGTCATGCGTGTTCCTCCGCCGCGCAGTCTTGACGGGGCGTCGCCGGTTGTCGATGCAGGGCGGGCGGCAGCAAGACCGCACATGGAGGAAGCCCCGATGCATCGCAGGGATATTTTTGTCGCAGGCCTTGGCCTGGCCCTGGCCACAGGCGCCCGTGCGCAAGACGCCTGGCCGGTGCGCCAGGTGCGGATCGTCATCCCCTTCGCGGCCGGCGGGCCGCAGGACGTGCCCGCCCGGTTGATCGCCGACCGGCTGAGCCGGCGGATGGGCGCCACCTTCGTCATCGACAACCGGCCCGGCGCCGGCGGCGGCCTGGGCGCACAGGCGGTGGGGCAGGCGCCGCCCGATGGCGCGATGCTGCTGTTCATCTCCTCCTCGATCTCGATCATCCCGACCTTGCAGCCGGCGCTGGGCTTCGACCCCGTGCGCGACCTGGCGCCGCTCAGCGTGATCTGCGACGTGCCTGCGGGGCTGATGGTGCGGCAGGATTCGCCGCTGGCCTCGCTGGAGCAATTGCTGCGGGACGCGCGGGCCAATCCGGGCAAGCTGACCTATGGCTCCGGCGGCGTCGGCTCGGCCAATCATCTGGCCGGCGCCTTGTTCGCCTCGCTGGCCGGGGTCGAGTTGGTGCACGTGCCATATCGTGGCGTCAGCCAGGCGGTGAACGCGATCTACACCGGCGAGATCGACCTGGTCTTCGGCAGCACGATCGAGGTGATCAGCCACATGCGCCAGGGCCGCGCGCGGCTGCTCGGCACCACGATGCCGGAGCGCCTGGGAGAGACGCCCAACGTGCCGGCCATCGCCGAACAGGTGCCGGGCTATTCCGCGCCCAATTGGTTTTCGATGTTCGCGCCGAAAAATATGCCGGAGCCGATGATGGCGCGACTGGTCGCGGAACTCGCCCTGCTGAAGGAGGACCGCGACATGCTGGACCGCCTGGCGCAGGGTGCCGCCATCCCGCGCTTCGACGGCCCGGCGCCCCTGGCGCGGCAATTGTCGGAAGAGGTCGTGAAATGGCGCGACGTGATCCGCACCGCCAATATCCAACCGGTTTGAGAAAGGCAGTCTCGATGACCAGCGTGAACGCGATGCGGATCGAACCGCTGCAGGGGTCGGTCAGCGATGCCGAATGGCAGGCGCGGGTGGACCTCGCGGCGGCCTACCGGCTGTGCGAGAGCCATGGCATGTCGGACATGATCTACACTCACATCTCGGCGCGGGTGCCCGACAGCCCGGACCATTTTTTGCTGAACCCGAACGGGATGTTGTTCGGTGAAATGACGGCGTCCTGCCTGCTGAAGGTCAGCATGGATGGCGCCATCGCCTACAAGCCCGACCTGCCCTATGGGCTGCACCCGGCGGGCTTCACCATCCACAGCGGGCTGTATCGCGCGCGGCCGGATGTGATGGGGATCATGCACACGCATACCATCGCGGGCATGGCGGTCTCGGCGCTCAAATGCGGGCTGCTGCCGCTGACGCAGACGGCGACGCGCTTCTATGGGCGCATCGCCTATCATGATTTCCGTGGGCCGGAGCGCGACCCGTCGGAGCGCGAGGCGCTGGCAAAATCCCTGGGTGCGCTCGACTACATGATCCTGAAGAACCACGGGATGATCACCGTGGGGCAGAGCGTGGCGGAAGCCTTCATCGCCATGTGGGGGATGGAACGGTCCTGCCAGGCGCAACTGGCGGCGATGGCCTGCAACACCGAATTGGACATGCCGTCCGATGCGGTGGTGGCGGCGTCCTGCGCGATGTACCTGCCCGGCGCGTCGCGCCGCTACGGCTTGCTGGAATGGCCGGCCCTGCTGCGCAAGCTGGACCGCACCGAGCCTGGATTCCGCGACTGAGCTTCAGCATGCGCGCTGTTTTCGGGATGCCGGCACGATGACGACCCGCCGGCACCTCTATGGCTGGGCCACGCCCAATACCCACCGGGTCTCGATCCTGCTGGAGGAACTCGGCCTGCCCTACAGCGTGACGGGCGTGAATATCCGCGCCCGCGAACAATTCGCCCCAGAGATCCTGGCGCTGAACCCCTTTGGCAAGGTGCCCATCCTGGTCGAGGAGACCGACGGGGCGCCGCCGCTGGTGCTGTTCGAAAGCGGCGCGATCCTGATCCACCTGGCCGAGGCGCATGGCCGTTTCCTGCCCGGCGCCGGGGTGGCCCGCGCGGATACCCTGGCCTGGCTGATGGTGGCGCTGACGGGGGTCGGCCCCGCGACCGCCCAGGCGCATCACTGGCTGGGCCTGGCGCCGGAGAAACCGGACCCCGCGCAAGCCTATGCGCGGGCGGTGGTGGACCGGGTCTATCGTTTCCTGGACGGGCGGCTGGCCGAGGTGCCCTATCTGGCCGGAACCGATATCAGCATCGCCGATTTCGCGGCCTATCCCTGGGTCGCCCGGCACGGCTGGGCCGAACGCGACCTGGCGGAGACGCCGCATCTGGCGGCGTGGTTCGCACGCCTGGGACAGCGCCCGGGTGTTCGTGCAGGCATGGCCGTGCCAGAGGGAGTAGTGCTCGCGTGACGGAGGAACGGACCATGACACGACGCTTTTGGGCGGCCCTGCCGATCCTGGCAGCCCTTATGTGCGGCCCGGCCTTGGCCCAGGCCCTGCCGCCGGAACAGATCCTGCGCATCGTCCCCAACGCCGATCTGCAGACGCTGGACCCGATCAACACCACGGCCGGCGTGGTGCAGAGCCACGCGCACATGATCTACGACCAGCTTTTTGGGCGCGACGCGCAACAGCGGCCGCAGCCGCAGATGGTCGGCGACTACAGCGTCTCGGCCGACAACCTGGTCTGGCGCTTCACCCTGCGCGACCGGCTGTTGTTCCACGATGGCGCACCGGTCACCGCGACGGATGTGGTGGCATCGCTGCGGCGCTGGGCGGCGCGCGATCCGCATGGCCGGCAGATCCTGGCGATCACCGTCAGCCTGACGGCGGAGCCCGATGGCAAGACCGTCGTCTGGACGCTGAACCGCCCCTACGGGCTGATGCTGGATGCGCTGTCCAAGCCGGCCGGCAACATGCCCGCGATCATGCCGGCACGGGTCGCCGCGACCGATCCCTTCACCAATATCCAGGACACGGTCGGCAGCGGGCCGTTCATCTTCGTGCGCGACGAATGGGTGCCGGGCAGCAAGGTCGTCTATCGCCGCAACCCCGCCTATGTGCCGCGCAGCGAGGAGCCCTCCGGCACCGCCGGCGCCAAGCGGGTGTTCGTCGAACGGGTCGAATGGCTGAACATCGCCAATGCGCAGACCTCGGCGCTGGCGCTGATCCAGGGGGAACTGGACTACATCGAAACCCCGGGCGTCGATTTCCTGCCAATGCTGGCGCGGCGCGGCGTGCGTATCCTGCGGACGAACACGCTGGGCGCGCCGGGCATGATCCGGATGAACCACATCCACCCGCCCTTCAACGATCCGCGCGCGCGGGAAGCGCTGATGCTGCTGGTGAACCAGGAAGAATTCCTGCAGGCGATGTTCCCCGACCCGGCGCTGACCCAGGTCTGCCACGCCTTCTTCGTCTGCGGTTCGCCGCAGGAAACCAACGCCGGCGTGCCGCCGGGGCTGGGCAGCCCGGCCGCCGTCGCGCGGGCGCGGGATCTGCTGCGCGAAAGCGGCTACGATGGCGCCCCCATCGTCATCATGGACCCGACCGACAACCCCTTTATGCACGCGGCAACGCTCGTGTTGGCGCAGCAGATGCAGGCGGTGGGGTTCCGCACCGATATCCAGGCGATGGACTTCGCCTCCATGGCCGGGCGCCGGGCCAATCGCCGCCCGCCGGCCGAGGGCGGCTGGCACATCGGCCTGACCTTCTGGAACGGGCTGGGCGCCTCGGACCCGGTCGGAAATGTGCCGATGCAGGCATCCTGCGACCGCGCCTGGCCGGGCTGGCCCTGCGATGCGGCGCATCAGGCGCTGATCGACGCCTATCCCTATGCGGCATCGGCCGAGGAACGCCGGCGCATCCTGGATGACTTGCAGACCAGCGCCTACCGCCTGGTGCCCTATGTGCCCTTCGGCCAATGGTACCTGCCGGTGGCGCATAGCCCGCGGATTTCCGGCATCCTGGCGATGCCGGGGATCATCGTGCCGTGGAACATCCGCAAGGCGACGCGGTGACGGGTTGCTGAAAAGAGGGGGTGGTCCTGCCATGCCCTCCTTGACGAGGTCCAGCACGTCCCGGACCTGCCGGCCGAGTTTGGCGTTCGGGCTGCCACGGCCCCGAACGCGCAACCGGGCGAACCAGCGATAGAGGATGCGCGAGCACGGAAAGCTGCCAGGTCAGGAACCGCCCCGGGTCGCCTGCCCACCGGACGTAGACGTTGGCACTGGCGATTTGGCGCTGCCGCCAATTCCCTCGGCGCCCCTGCCGACGTGGCCGTGGCGTTCGAGGCAGCGATTCGGGCCGGCGCGCGGCACGCCATGTGGTTGCGGCACGAAGGGTCAGGTCTGTGCCTGCGACGATAATATTCCGCGATCAATCCCGGCCGCCGATGACCGCCGCGACTTGATCGGCAACCCGCAACAGGCGCAGGTCGCCGAAGCGCGAGGTCGTCAGCGTCAAGCCGATCGGCAGGCCCCGGACCAGCGACCGCACCGGGATGTTGATGCAGGGCACGTGCAGCAGGCTCCATGAACGGCTGAAGGTCGAGTCACCGGTGCTGTCGATCCCGAGCGGGGCGACGCCGGTGGAGCTTGGCGTCAGTATGGCGTCGAAGGGGGCGGCGATCTCATCGAAGGCCTGCCGGCAGGATGCCGCGAGGTCGTAGGCCGCGCGCAGATCGTTGTGGGTGAGGCCGAGGCTGTTCTCGACGCGCTTGCGCAGATGGGGGTGCAGGGCGGCGCCGTGCCGGCGGTATTCATTGAGGAACGCGCCACGCGCCTCGCCTTCCATGACGACGGAATGCGCGCGCAGCAGGCCCGCGAAGGCCGCGGGCAGATCAATGTCGGTCACCACCGCGCCCGATTGCCGGAGTGCCACGATGGCTTCATCCATGGCGAATCGGGTCGAATCCTCGGCCCTCGCCCAGAACGGCGTGCGGCAGATGCCGATGCGCAGAGGGGCAGCATCGGGTCGCACGGACGTGTCGTCCGGCAGGTCAAAAACCTCGGCCAGCAGCCGGAGGTCGCGAACCGATCGCGCCATCCAGGTCAGGGTATCCAGCGAATTGGCGAACATCTTGACGCCCTCTCGGCTCACGACGCCCCAACTCGGTTTCAGGGCATAGACCCCGCAATAGGATGCGGGGCGGATCGTGGAACCGCTGGTCTGCGTCGCGAGCGCGAGAGGCACATGGAAATCCGCGACCGCGGCGGCCGAGCCGCTGGAGGTGCCGCCTGGCGTGCGGGTCAGGTCCGCTGGGTTGCGGGTCAGGGCCTTGCGGCCGCCGGCCGCGAATTCCACCGTTTCCGTCTTGCCGATGATCAGGGCGCCGGCTTCGCGCAACACCTCGATGCAGGCCGCGTCCAGGCCGGGCCTGCTGCCCGTGTAGTGCGGCGAATTGTGCTGGGTCGGCATGTCGCGCGTGTTGACGACATCCTTCACGCCGATCGGCAGGCCGTGCAGCGGGCGCCTGGCGCGCTGCTTGTCGAGGTCCCGCGCCTGGGTCAGCGCGGCTGGCCCATCGATCCAGGCCCAGGCCTTCAGCAATGGCTCCCGTGCCTCGATCCGCGCCAGGCATGCGCGGACGACCGCCTCGGCGCAGGTTTTGCCGCTGGCGATGGCGGCCAGCATGGCGGTCCCGTCGGCGCCGTCGAGCGGCAGGTCGGGATTGTTCATGCGCATCCCGCGACACGGCGGGCTGCCGTCACTACCGAACCCATGAGCAGTCTCCCCCGGACGTCGATCGATGATCCCGCCGGCACTGGTCTGCCAGTGCCGGCAAGGCAGGCGGCTATTCCGCGCGGATGCCCAACTGGCGGATCAGCGCGCTCCACTTCACATCTTCCTCGCGCATCAAGGTGCCGAGTTCGGCGGGGGTGCCGTTGATGATGGTCGCGTCCTGGGATGCGAAGCGTTCACGCATGGCCGGCGTGTCCAGGGCGCGGGCGATATCCGCGTGGATGCGCTGGATGATGGGCTCTGGCGTGCCGGCCGGCGCGATCACGCCATACCAGGTTTCGGCGGTCACGTTGGGCATGCCGGATTCGGCGAAGGTCGGGACCTCCGGCATCAGCGGCGAGCGTGCCGGCGTAGCAACCGCGATCCCGCGCAGCCGCCCCGCGCTCACCATCGGCGCGACCTGGGTCGTGCTGAGGAATGCGAGCGGCACGACACCCGCCACCGTATCGTTCAGCGCCGGGGCGCCGCCGCGATAGGACACATGCAGCCAGGGCAGGTTCTGGGTCCGGGCGATGAACTCGGCCGCCAGATGCTGGGTGGAGCCGACGCCGGCGGTGGCATAGCCGATCTCATTCGGTCGTGCCCGCGCCAGGCGAAGCACATCGGCGAGGGTCCGCGCCTCGAACTGCGGGTTCGCGACAAGCACGATCGGCGTGCTGGTCACGAGAGAGACAGGTGCGAAATCCCGGATCGGATCGTAGGGCAGGTTGTTGTGCAGCGCCCGGTTGGTGACGTGGGCGCCGATGATCATCAGCAGCGTGTAGCCATCGGGCGCGCTGCGCGCGACCAGTTCGGAAGCGATGTTGCCGCCGGCACCGCCGCGGTTCTCGACGACGACCGGCACCGACCAGGTGGCGGACAGCGCCTCTGCGACGTAGCGGGCGATGATGTCGGTCGACCCGCCGGGCGGGAAGCCCAGCACCATCCGCACGGGACGCGTCGGATAGGCCTGGGCACGTGCACCATCGGACAGGCATGTCATCAACGGCAAGAGTGCCGCGATGCCCAGAAACAGCCTCTTCATCTTGTGGTCCTTCTTCGATGCTTTGTTGTCGGTCCTGCGAGAATTCTGGTTTCACCCTGTCGTGGCGAAGGCGCTTGCCGCCTGACTTGCGCGGCTGGCCATCAGCGGCTGGATGTGTTGGCCGAACTGGTCGATGCCCTCGCGGAAGTCATCGAAGGACAGCATCGCCCCCGCGAGGCCCGGCACGTTCGCCATGGTGTCGAGGTGCCGGGCGATCGTCGCGTAGGAGCCGATGAGCTTCATGGCCGAGGTGGGTGTGGCGGACTCACCCGCATTGTTGACGAACCTGGCGCCGGTCGAATGCGGATCGACGACGGCCTGGTTGGTTTCGGCCTGCTCCTTCGACCAGGCGAGGGCGACGGTGTCGGTGCCGCGACGATAAAGGTCCCACTTCGCCTCGGCCGCGGCATCCGTGGCGGCCGCGATCACCGAGACACGCACGAGAGCCTTCAGGTCACGGCCGTACTTGCCACCGGCCGCCTTCAGGCGGGCGGTCGGGCCTTCGCAGGCCTCGGGCTGGTTGATGGTGCCGGGCGCGGAGCAGAAGTTGTAGTCGCAATACTTCGCCGCGAAATCGAGGCCGCGCGCGCTGCCGCCCGCCATCACCAGGTCGATCTTGTTGGCGGGCTGCGGTTCCAGGCGGCAGTCGTCCATCTGGAAATAGGTGCCGCGGAAATCGGAGCGGCCATCGCGCCACAACTGCTGCATCACCTCCACATACTCGGTGACGTAGTCGTAGCGGTTGTCGAAATGGATGTTGCCCGGCCAGGCGCCCATCTGCGCATATTCGGCCTTCTGCCAGCCAGTCACGACGTTGATGCCGCAACGGCCGGGCGCGATGCTGTCCATCGTCGCGGCCATGCGCGCGACCACGGCCGGCGGCATCACCAGGCTGGACGCGGTGGAGATAAGGCGGATGCGGCTGGTGACCGCAGCCAGGGCGGAGATCAGCGTGAAGGGTTCCAACGCGCCGTTCCAGTAGCGGGATTCGCCGCCGAAGCCGCGGAACTTCACCATCGACAGCGCGAACTCGCAGCCATAGCGCTCGGCTTGCGTCACGACATAATGGTTCAGGTCGTAGGTCGGTTCGTTCAGCGGGGCGGTGGATGAAATCAGGTAGCCGCGCGTTCCGGTCGGCAGGAAGATACCGATATCCATCTGTCGTCGATCCTTTCAGTTTGCATTCAGCAACAGGCGAAGGTTGGGGCGGCGGTTAACCCATGTAGCTGCCTCCGTTGACCTGGACCGTTTCGCCCGTGATGAAGCGGGATTCTTCGCTGGCCAGGAACAGAACGACGTCGGCGATGTCGTTCGGCTGTGCCAGTCGGCCAAGTGGGATCGCATCGCCTGCGCTCTGCAGATCCGCCTCGGTCATGCCGAACCTTGGCTGTGCGGTATCGGTCAGCCCGGGCGCGACGGCGTTCACCCGGATACCGTGTTGGGCCAGTTCCAGCGCCATGCTGCGGGTCAGGCTGACGATGCCGCCCTTGGTCGCCGAATAATGCGCGCCGCGAACGGCACCGCGCACGGCACCCGACGACATGTTGATGATGGCGCCCTTGGATTGACTGGCGATCATGACGCGGGCGGCGGCCTGGCCGCAGAAGAATGTGCCGCGCAGATTCACATCCTGCACGACATTCCAGTCCTTCGGTTCCATCTCCAGCACCGACACGCGGGGATAGACGCCGGCATTGTTGATGATGACATCGACGCCGCCGAATGCGTCGGCCGCTTCCCGCACCAGCGCGCGACAGGCGTCTGGATCGCCGATGTCGCCGTGAACGAGCAGGGGCGTGCCGCCCGCTTCGCTGACCGCGCGCGCCACCGCTTCGGCGGCGATGCGGTCGTCCAGCCAGTTGATGGCGACCTTCGCACCCCCGGCACCGAAGGCGATGGCGATGGCGGCGCCGATCCCCTGTTGGGCGCCCGTGACGATGACGGACTTATTCGCGAAGCGCATGATCTGATCCCGCCAGCTCGGCCTGGGTTGGTAAGTCGAAAACGAAAAGCGGCGTCATCGTCAGCGGAAATGCGTGGCCAGATCCTCGGCCGTCGCGGACCAGGTGTCCTGCGCCTTCAGGATATCGCCGAGCAGGTGGTCGAGCGTGGCGATGCGATGCGGCTGGCCGATGATCCATGGATGCAGCGGCAGTGACAGGACGCGCCCGCCGCGCGTGGCGGCCTCTGCCTTCAGGGCGGTGAAGGCATCCATGCATTGCCGTTGGTACTGCGGCGGCGTCATGTGCTGCTGGGACATGAGATAGTCATCCGCCCATTCACTGGCGAGCGGCAGGGAGAGCATCGCGCCATGCCGGGTGTTCATCCGGTATGGCATGTCGTCATTCACCCAATCGGCCACATGCAACACGCCGCGTTCACGCAGGCGGTGCAGGGTATCGAAGGATTCCGAATGGGCCGGCGAATGCCACGTCCGCACCGGCTGGCCGCTCATACGGCGCAGGGTGGACAGGGATTCGTCGATGATGGCGATTTCTTCCGCGGCCTCCAGCCGGCCATGCAGCGGGCGGCCCATGTCCACCCCGCCGGCGATGACCTCCCACCCTGCCGCGAGCACATCGGCAAGCAGCCGTGGATAGCGCTCGGCGACCGCGGAATTGAACACGGCCGAGGCCTTGAGATTGTGCTTCCGCAGCACCTTCATCACGCGATACGCACCGACACGGTTGCCATAGTCGCGCCAGGTGAAGACGCGATAATCGGGATAGGCGAATTCCATCCCGCCGATCGGTGAGACCGGCCCCGGCTGGGTGTCCATCGGGAAGAAATCGAAATGCACGGTGATCCACAGCGCCACCGGCGCGCCGCCGGGCCAGGCCTGGGCCGGACGTTCGAACAGCCGCGAATGTTCGTAGAAGCTCTGGTCCATACCGGCTCGGCGGTGCGGGTACTGCAGGTATTCGTCAGGCATTGTCATGACGCGTCAGACCACCGCATGGCCGCGGAAGGCGTCGTAGCAATGGGTGTCGTACCAATCGGCGATCTCGCGGCCAGTCGCCAACCAGACGCCGTCATGTGAGGTGATATGGGCCAGGACCTCGTTGAACATGGCGATGCGATGCGGCTGCCCGAGGTTGAAGGGATGCAGCGGCCAGCCCATGACCGTGCCGCTTTCGGCGCCTTCGGCGTAGAGTTGGTCGAACTGGCGTTTCACCATGTCGCCATAATCGGCCGGGGTCATGTTCCAGCTCTTGAAGCTGGGGGCGTCGTTGATTTCCCAGGAGTAGGGCAGGCTCATGAGCCGACCACTCCTGGTCTTCAGCGGTGTCGGCTGGTCGTCGTGGAAGAAATCCATCGTGTAGCGGATGCCTTCCTCGGCCAGCAGTTCGATCGTGTGCTCGGTGTTGGACAGGGCCGGCGAGAGCCAGCCATCAAGCCGCTGTCCGGTGTGTTGTTCGATGCTGTCGCGCGTGTCGTGGATGATCTGCCGTTCCTGCTCCGGCGACATGCCGTAGAGGTATCGGGTGTTGTAGATCCCGTGGCTGAGAAATTCCCAACCGAGCGCGCGACAGTCCCGGATGATGTCCGGGAAATGATCGCAAACCGCGACGCTGAGCGAGACCGATCCGCGGATTCCGAAACGCTGCATCGCCTCCATCATCCGGCCCAGGCCCACGCGATTTCCGTAGTCCCGCATTGCGTAGTTCAGAACATCAGGGGATGGACGCGGCCAAGGCTGCCGAATGGCGCCGCGAGGTGGATCGAATTCGTAGAATTCGATGTTCGGCACAACCCATACGGCGATGCGTGCGCCGCCTGGCCACGCAATCATGGGCCGGTCATTATAGGGGAGGAAGTCGTAGAGACCGGTATCACGCTGCCTCATCTGGATGGACGTCTCCATGGCGCGATGTCTGGCGCGCGGCGCTGGCGATGGGCGTTTGAAGCGAGGGCGTGACAGCCAATTCATCGCCAGCGTGCCCGCCTCCAATGCCTTGACCCCGACAAATCGTGCCGTCCCGCCCATCTCTCCATGATGGGCGACGCCTTGATGCCGAGGGGGCGGCGCCACGTCCAATTAGCTTTCCAGCGGGACGCATTCATCGGTTCTATATGTGTGGCTGCTGCGGCGCGGCGGCTCCCAATGGCGCGCGGCATCGCCAGTGCTGCGTTGGGCAATCGTTCGGTTCCGTATGCTTCGGGCAATACGGCTCGGCGTTCGATCAGGTGATATGCCAAAGCGGGTGGCAATCGTTTGGCGTCAGGTTGTGATGGTGCGGTCTTCTTCACCTAAGTGGGGCAACCCGGCCATCCGCCCTCAATGGTGCTCGCCGGCGACGTCGTCAGGATCCCGCCGGGCGTGCGCCACTGGCACGGCGCGACGGTCACCTGGATGGAACCGGTCACCGACGCGGATTACGCCGCCGCGTAGTCACGGCCTCGGCTGTCTTGCATTGGGCGAATTTGTGGTTCGAAGTGGGTGTTCCTTCGCCTTGATGGAGTGCTGCCTGCATGACCGCCGATTCATTCTTCGATGGCGCACGGCTGCGGAGCCGCTACCGGCTGTCCGGCAGAGGGCTGCCGCTCGTGCTCGTGCACGGCGTGGGCAGCGATCTTGAGGATCTGGACGCCGTGGCGGAACGGCTCGGCGACGGCTTCCGCATTCTGCGCTACGACCTGCGTGGACATGGCCAGTCGGAGCGCGTTCCGGGTCCGTATGACCTGGCGGATTTCGCCGCCGACCTCGTGGAACTCATGGATCATGTCGGCTTCGCACAGGCCGACGTCATGGGTTTTTCACTCGGCGCGCTGATCACCCAGCGCCTCGCCCTGGACTATCCCAACCGGACGCGACGGCTTGCGATGGTCAGCGGGGTCTCCGGGCGCAGCGAACAGGAACGGGCCGCGGTCCTCGTCCGGCTGCAAGCATTGGAAAGCAGGGAGCCGACCAGCCACGCCGAGGCATCGGTGTCGCGCTGGTTCACGGATGCCTTCCAGGCGGCGCATCCGGAGGTCGTCGCGAACCGCAAGCGACGCATCGCGTCCAATCACAAGCCGAGCTACGCCGCGGCCTATCGCGTGCTGGCGACAAGCGACCTTGCGGATGAATTGCCGCGCATCACGCAGCCGACCCTCGTCATGACGGGTGAATGCGACCAGGGATCCAACCCGCGCATGGCGCGGCTGATGCACGACAGGATCGCGGGATCGGAATTGCACATCCTGCCGGACCTGCGGCATTCGATCCTGCTCGAGGCGCCTGATCTCGTCGCGGAAAAACTGCGGGCCTTCCTGCTGCGCTCGTCGCCGGCGGGCGTCGCCCGTCGCGCGGTCCTGACGGGCGCGGTCGGGCTGTTAGCGGCCCGGCGCGCGTCGGCACAGGCCTATCCCGACCGGCCGATCCGCCTGGTCGTCCCCTTCGCGCCGGGGGGTGGCACGGACCTGATCGCGCGCGTGATCGCCGATGGCATGGCGAGCGTCCTGGGCCAGCCCGTCGTGGTCGAGAATCGCGGCGGCGCGGGGACGATCATCGGCACGGATTTCGTGGCGAAGTCGGCGCCCGACGGCTACACGCTGCTGTACAGCGGGCTGGGCCTGACCTTCCAACCGGGCATGAACCGCCGCCTGCCCTATGATGTCATCGCCGATTTCGCGCCAGTCTCGGTGACGGGGCGTCAGCCCAATATCCTGATCGTCAACCCGGCGCTGCGCTTCACCGGCGTGCAGGACCTCGTGCGACGGGCCAAGGCCGAGCCGGGCAAATTCTCCTTCGGAACGGCGGGCCAGGGCAGCGGCACGCATATCGCGTCGGAGATGCTGTGGCAGACGCTCGGCGTCGACATGCTGCACGTGCCCTATCGCGGCACGGCGCCGGCGCTGAACGATTTGATGGGGGGCCGGCTGGACGCGATGTTCACGACGATCTCCTCGGTCGCGGGCCAGGTGCGCGGGGGCAGCATCCCGGCCATCGGCATGAGCAGCCTGCAACGCAGCCCGCTGCTGCCGGATGTCGCGACCATCCGCGAACAGGGCTTTGGCGATTATGAGTATTCCAACTGGGCGGCGATCGTGGCGCCCGCGAACACGCCCAGGCCGATCGTGGACCGCCTGGCCGCGGCCATCGCGCATGCCATGACGACCCAGGCCGTGCGCGATCGCCTGGCGGGCGAAGGCGTGATCGGCGACCCCGAGGGGCCGGATGCCGCCACGGCGCTGTACCGCAGCGAAGTCGCACGATGGACGCCGCTGATCCGGCAGATGGGTATCGAGATGAACTGACCCGGCGACACTGCGGCCGGCTTCACCGGGCGCAGGGCGAGACGATGGTGGCCTGGCCCCGGACACGCGGCACATCCGCCTCCGACGTCATCACCACGGTCACGCCAAGGCCAGGCATCAGCTGCTCGAACGCAAATCGGTGTTCTTCAGCGGCAGGTTGCGGACGCGCTTGCCCGTGGCGGCGAAGAGCGCGTTCAGCACGGCGGGCGCCGCGACGGCAATGGTCGGCTCGCCCACCCCTCCCCAGAAGCCGCCGGAGGGGATGGTGATCACCTCCACCACCGGCATCTCGTCCAGGCGCATGACGTTGTAGGTATCGAAGTTCTGCTGCTCGATCCGCCCGTCCTTCACCGTGCACTCGCCATGCAGCATGGCGGAAAGGCCATAGACGAACGACCCCGCGATCTGCGCCTCGACCTGCTGCGGATTGACCACATGGCCGGGATCGGTCGCCGCGACGATGCGATGGATCTTCAGCACGCCACCGGTGACCGATACCTCGGCCGCCGCCGCGACATAGCTGCCGAAGCCCATGATCTGCGCCAGGCCGCGATGGACGCCCGGGGCGGGCGCGGTGCCCCAGCCGATGCCCGCCGCCGCGGCCTCAAGCACCGCGAGATGCTTGGGGTGGTTGGCCATCAGCTTGCGGCGAAACGCCAGGGGATCGGCGCCGGCGGCATGGGCCAACTCGTCGATGAAGCATTCCAGGTAGACGGCGTTCTGGTTGAGATTCACGCCGCGCCAGGCACCCGGTCGGATATGCGGGTTGCGCATCGCGTGGTCGATCAGCAGGTTCGGAATCGTGTAGCCGATCGCCATCTCCGCACCGCCGGGCACCAGGCCCTGGAAGACCAGGGGATCACCATTGGCGGTGATGAGACCCGGATAGGCAAAGGTCGCGATCGACTGGCCGGAAATTCGCATGTGCAGGGCTTCGACATCGCCCTGCGCATCCAGCGACGCGCGCAAGCGGCACTGCGTGACCGGATGGAAGCGGCCCTGCGCCATATCCTCCTCACGCGTCCACATCATCTTCACCGGCGTGCCCGGAACCTGCCGGGCGATCAGCACGCCCATGCGCATGTAGTCGGTGGACAGCCGCCGGCCGAAGCTGCCGCCGATGCGCATGTTGTGGACCTCGCAGGCCTCGGCGGGCAGGCCCGCGGCGGTGGCCACCGTCGCCAGCGCCGCTTCGGCGACCTGGGTCGGCCCCCACACGTCGCAGCGCTCCGGCGTCCAGCGCACGGTGGCGGCCAGCACCTCCATGGGCGCGTGGTTCTGGTAGGGGAAGCTGTAGTCGGCCTCGATCACGCGGCTGGCGCGGCCCAGCAACGCCTTGGCGTCACCGGTCCGGTTGCCGATGAACGGCGTGTCCGCGCTCAGCCCTTCGCGCAGGCTGGCCGCGATGGTCTCGCTGGACACCTGGGCGCCCGGCCCTTCGTCCCAGACGATCGGCAAGGCGTCGAGGGCGGTCTTGGCGCGCCAGAAGGTATCGGCGACAACCGCCACCGTCTCGTCATCGACACGCAGGACATGGCGCACGCCGCGCATGCCCGACACGGCCGCGGCGTCGAAACTGGTCAGCTTCCCGCCATGCACGGGACAGGCCTTCGGCACCGCGACCAGCATGCCCGGCATGGAAAAATCCATGCCATAGACCAGCGAGCCATCCAGCTTGTCGAGCGTGTCCAGGCGCTTGAGCGGCTGGCCGGCGATCGTCCAATCCTTCGGGTCCTTCAGCGTCACCGAAGCCGGCGGCGTGATCCGGTTCGCGGCGGCGGCGACGGCGCCATAGGTCGTCGAACGCCCGCTCGCGCCATGGGTGATGACGCCCTTGGCGACCGTGCAGGTCCCGGGCGCCACGCCCCAGCCCTGCGCCGCTGCCTGCACCAGCATGGCACGCGCGGCGGCACCGCCCATGCGCACATAGTCATGCGAACCGCGGATCGCCCGCGAACCGCCCGTCGACAGGTCGCGCCAGACACGGTCGCGGCGCCGGTTCTCACCGGGCTTCACCAGTTCGAAACGCACCTTGTCCCAGTCGCATTCCAGTTCCTCGGCGACCAGTTGCGCGAGGCCGGTGAGCGAGCCCTGCCCCATCTCGGCGCGGGCAATGCGGATCACCACGGTCTCGTCGGGCTGGATCACCACCCAGGCATTGACCTCGGGCGTGGCAGCACCCTGGGCGATCGCGCGCCCCGGCGTCGGGATGCCGAAGCCGAAGCTGAAGGCACCGGCCACCGCGCCGATCCCAGCCAGGACCCCACGGCGCGACGGACGAACAGGGCCGCCAGATGTATCGAACTGCGCTTGCGTCGTCATCGGATTCTCCCTCAGCCCCGGTTCGTGGCCATGCGCTCGGCGGCGAGCTTTACGCCGGCGAGCACGCGGCCATAGGTGCCGCAGCGACAGATGTTGCTGATCTCGGCACGGATATCCTCGTCGGTCGGCGCGGGGTTCTGCGCCAGCAGGGAGGCGGTCGCCATGATCATGCCGACCTGGCAGTAGCCGCATTGCGCGACATCCAGCTCGGCCCAGACTTGCTGCACGGGATGGCGCCCGCCGGCGCCCAGCCCCTCGATGGTGACGATCTTCTGCTCCTCGGTGATCGCATTGATCGGCAGTGCGCAGGAACGCTGTGCGACACCGTCGATATGCACCGTGCAGGCGCCGCATTGCGCGACGCCGCAGCCGTACTTGGTGCCCGTGAGACCCAGGTGTTCGCGAATGACCCAGAGAAGAGGCGTGTCATCTTCGACATCGACCTCCATGATCGCCCCGTTGACGTTGAGCTTTGTCATCTCGCGCTCCCAGCTTGAGGGTGATGCGTTGCGGGAAAGTCGGTGGGTCCGGTCAGTTGGATATCGTCAAACCCTGCAGGTAGGCCACGATATTGGTCCGGTCGGCGGCGCTCGGCACCGCGACCGTCATCGTCGTGCCCGGCACGACGCCGCGGGGATTGGCAAGGAAGGCATCCAGGTTCGCCGCATCCCAGGCCGCATCCAGGTTGCGCATGCCTTGCGAATAGCGCGCGCCGTCAACGCCGCCGGCCCTGCGGCCAATGATGCCGTCCAAATGCGGCCCGATCCGGTTCTGGCCCGGCTGCACCGCGTGGCAGGACGCACAGCGTGTGCGGAACAGACGCTCCCCGGCTGCGACATCCTGCGCGGAGGCGAGGTTCGGCAAGATCGCAGCGGCTGCCAGGATTGCGATGCGCATAAACCCTGTCCGGCACGCGCCCGCGCTGACCCGCATGATCGCCATTCATATCTCCACGGCCTATCCGGCATTGACTTCCCGTAACCTTATCGCGCGACGCTGGCGCCGATTAGGTCGGAAAATCCGCATAGGCCTATGTTCTGGATTCATGAATGTGCGCGGACGCACCAGTGGCGAAACACAGTGGCCTCCGGGGAAGACGCCGTCGCTCTACCGGGTTTCTTGCGATGCCCCGCGGCGATACTGCGCCTCCGTCACATGCTCCATCCAGTCGACGCTCTTGCCGTCCAGCAATTCGCCGATCGCGATATGCGTCATGGCCGTGGTGGCGGTGGCACCGTGCCAGTGTATCTCACCCGGCTCGAACCAGACCACGTCGCCAGGCCTGATCTCCTCCACCGGGCGACCCTCGCGCGCCACCCATCCCATCCCCGGCTGCCTCGTGCTGAATGCCCGCCGCGTCTGCGCCGATCTCGGCTTCGTCGCCGATCGCGTGGGGTCGTCACGCCGCGGGTTGCAACGCGCGCTGGCCCTGCAAGGCGCCTCCTTCAGCACATTGCGGGACGAGGAAAGGCTTGGCCGCGCGCGCCTGCTGCTGGAGGCTGGCGAGAATCCGATCGGCGAGATCGCGACCGGGCGTGGCTACGCCGAGGCTGCAGCGTTCTCGCGCGCCCTCCGCAAGCGGTTCGGCGTTGGCTCGCGCGGCTTTCGCCGACAGCCCGTGGGCGAAACCTAGCGCGTGATGGCCGTAGGCGCGAATGCGCCGCAGGGCTGAATCACGCGACAAAACAACAAGCTAGACCGCGATACGTGAGCGAATGCGAACGCATCGCGGTCTAGCGCGGCGCCGCCACCGGCAGCGCCGCGATGCCTGCCAGCACGTTCGACCGGAACAACGCCAACCGCGACCGCTTGTCGTCGGCCGACAGGGTCGGGTCATTCGCCACGGCCGGGCAATAGGCGCCGATCAGCGCATCCGTCAGGTCGCCGCCGCTGGCGGTCGGGTTGTCCCGCCGCAGGGTCCGCAGCAACAGATCGGTGCGGTTCAGCAGGTCATAACTGTCGCTGCCCCGCATCAGCGCCGCCGCCCCATCCGGCAGGCTGGTCGCCCCGACCGCCCCCGACATGGGGTTGACGGCGGGGCAGAGCGCCCGCGCCGCCTCGGTCCCCGCCGGGCTGACCGTCGCGGCGGCGCGCAGCGAGGCGACCAGCGCCGGCGTCGCCTCCGCCCGGCCTGTATTGCCCCAGGTGTTGCGGACGTAATTGGCCAGGGTCGCCATCTGCGCGTCGTCCAGCGCCGCGGCGAAGGACGGCATGGCACCCAGCCCGCTGGCCGCCGGCAACCCGTTCAGCATGGCCTGCACCACATTGTTCGGGGCCGCGGCCGCCACCGCCTGGTTGCCGGCCAGCGGCGGGATGGCGCCCGGGATGCCGGCGCCCTGCGGCTGGTGGCAGCCGCTGCAATTCTGGCTGTAGAGCGCAGCCCCCGCCCGCGCCTCGTCGCCCGTCAGGTGCGGCGATGCCGCGACACCCGGCCGCTGCGGCGCGGTCGAGGTCAGGTAGGTCGCGATGGCCCGCACATCGGCGTCGTTCAATTGCGACAGGCTGTGGCCCACCACTTCCTGCATCGGGCCGAACACGCTGCCCTTGCGGGTGTCGTTGCCGGTGCGCAGCCAGGCGGTCAGGCGATCGACCGTCCAGCCGCCGATCCCGGCCGTGGTGCTGCCCGAGATATTGGGCGCGAACCAGCCGTCCACCACGGCACCGGACAAGGCGCGGGATGGTTCGACCGCGCCCATGATGTTGCGCGGCGTATGGCATTCGCCGCAGTGGCCGAGCACGTTCACCAGATAGGCGCCGCGGTTCCAATCGGTGCTCTTGGCCGGGTCGGCCACGAAGGCCGCAGGGCGGAAGAACAATTCGCGCCAGAACCCGAGCGTCGCGCGGATGCTGAACGGAAAGGCCAGCCCATTCGGCTGGCGCGGAGCATGCACCGGCTCAAGCGAACGCAAATAAGCAAAAATCGCCCGCGCGTCGTCGCGCGTCATGCCGGTGTAGGAGGTGAAGGGCATCACCGGATACAGGTCTTCGCCCCGCCGGCCGACGCCGTCATGCAAGGCGCCCCAGAACTGCGCCTCGGACCAGCCACCGATGCCGGTCGCGATATCGGGGGTGATGTTGGGGGAGAGCACGCTGCCGAAGGGCGTGTCGAGCGCCAGCCCCCCGGCGAAGGGCTTTGCACCCGGGCCGGTGTGGCAGGGCATGCAATCGGCGGCGAGCGCCAGGTAATGGCCGCGGGCAACCTCATCCGCGCCGGGGGCGCTGGTGATGCCGGGGAGGGTATCGCCCGGGGTGGTGGGCGCCAGGGCCGGAACCGGTGCCTGCTGGGCCGCGACGCCGCCAATCACGATTGTCGCGGCCAGGATGGCAAGAAGGCGGATACGCGCTGTCATGTCTGGCTCCGGGCGATTGGCCGATGGGTCAGGCTACGGCGCCGGCAACCTGGGGTGCAATGACCGGGGCCGATTGCACGCACAGTTATCACGATCCGCACCACTGCCCGGTTAACCGGGCCGCGAAATCAGGCGCGACCGGCCACGCCCGACAGCAACAGCGGGTCCACCCGCAGCTTGCGCAGCGCGCGGCGCCATTTGGCGTCGTGGTCGGGGTCGAACAGCAAAGCCTCGTCCGGGGTGACGTTCAGCCAGGCGTTCTGGTGGATCTCATCCTCCAACTGCCCCGGGCCCCAGCCGGCGTAGCCCAGCGCCAGCACGCCTTCGCGCGGGCCGCCGCCCTCGGCGATGGCTTTCAGGATATCGACGCTGGCGGTCAGCGCCCATTCGCCGCCGACATGCAGGCTGCCTTCGCTGGACCAATCGGCGGTGTGCAGGACGAAGCCGCGCGCGCCCTCGACCGGGCCGCCGGCCAGCAGGCGGATGCGCCGTGCCGGCGGGGTCGGGGCGACGTCGAGTTGCTTCAGCAAATCCTCGAACGACGGGTCTTCCAGCGGCTTGTTCAGCACGATGCCCATGGCCCCATCCGGCGAATGGGCGCAGAGGCAGATCAGCGACTGGGCGAATCGTGGATCGGCCATGCCCGGCATGGCGATCAGCAATTGGCCACCCAGGTAGCCGCCGCCGATCCCGCCATCACCCGAAGCCGACCGGCGTGCCTCTACTCGGAACCCCTCCGGGATTTCACCTTCTCGTGCTCTGCGTGCCATGGGATTGATCTTGGGGACACGGGGCTGGGTTCGCAAGGACGTGACAGCATAGCGATGTCGTTCTACATCAACCGATATATGTCGGAGATACAATCAATGACCATTTCAGTGGGCGATGCCGTTCCCGCGGTCAGCATCCAGCAGGCGACGCCGGAAGGCGCCCAGGGGCTGGACACGGCGGAATTCTTCGCCGGCAAGACGGTCGTGCTGTTCGGCGTGCCGGGCGCCTTCACCCCGACCTGCTCGGCCAAGCATCTGCCGGGCTTCGTCACCCAGGCGGCGGCGCTGAAGGCCAAGGGCGTCGATGCCATCGCCTGCATGGCGGTCAACGACCCCTTCGTGATGGCGGCCTGGGCCAAGGACCAGGGGATCACCGGCCAGGTGGTCATGATCGCCGATGGCTCGGCCGCCTTCACCAAGGCGCTGGGGCTTGAACTCGACCTGACCGCGCGTGGCCTTGGCGTCCGTTGCCAGCGCTTCGCCCTGATCGCGCGCGACGGCAAGGTCGCCCATGTCGCGGTCGAAGCCCCTGGTGGGTTCGAGGTCAGCACCGCCGAAGCCATCCTGGCGGCCCTCTGAGCCCCCGGATGGACCCTCTCTCCTTCGGGATGTTCGCCTGGCAGGCCACTTGGGTCTTCGCCATGCGCAGCGCCTCGCTGGCCGGCGACCCGATCAACGCCTCGGCCCGCCTGGCGGACATGGTGGATGAAAAGCAGCGCGCCTTCACCGCCGGCATGATGGGGGCCGTGGCCGCCATGGCGGTGGGGTCGCGGCCGGATGTGGTCGCGGCGGCGGCGATGCGCCCGGCGCAGCGGCGCGTCGCGGTGAATGCGAAGCGCCTGGCCACCGGGCGTCACACCGGCTGACGTATCATCCGGTCAGGCGGCAACGCCTGGACGATCAGGGCTGCAGGCTGTGGTCGCGCACCGGCGCGCCGAAGCCGGCAGGCCTGCCGGGGGCCGCGTCGCCGCCATTCCGCCCGCGCACCAGCCGGTAGCGCCCGCCCGACCCACCAAAAACCGTCGCCGCCAACACCGTCACCCGGCAGGCCTGGCCACGGATGGGCGTCGCCACGGCCGGGTCGTGGCTGCCCTCGATGCTCTGCCCCTCCAGGTCCACCAGGACCCTGGCACCCCCGGCCCCCTCCGGCCGCACGAAGCGGACGACGCCCAGGCCCGGTCCGGCACCCGCCGGGCCGATCAGCAATTCATGCGGCCGGACAAAGACCTCGGCCGGCCCGTCGGGCAGGGCCACGGCAGCGTCCACCAGGCCGATGCGGGGGCAGGCCAGCCGCCCGCCCAGAACCGCCCCCGGCAGCCGCGTCGCCTCCCCCAGGAATCCGGCGACAAAGGCGCTGTCGGGTGAATCCAGCAGGGTTTGCGGGGCGGCGAATTGCACGACGCGGCCACGTTCCATCACCGCGACCCGGTCGGCCATCTCCATCGCTTCCTCCTGATCATGCGTGACCAGGATGGAGGTGATGCCGAGCCGGTCGTGCAACCCCCGCACCCAGCGGCGGACGTCCTTGCGCACCAGCGCATCCAGCGCGCCGAAGGGTTCGTCCAGCAGCAGCAGGTGCGGCTCGATCGCCAGCGCCCGGGCCAGCGCCACGCGCTGGCGCTGGCCGCCGGAAATCTGGCTGGGGTAGCGCTTGGCGAGTTCCGGGATCTGCACCAGGTCCAGCAGGTCGCGCACGCGACGGTCGATCTCGGCCGCGGCGGGGCGCAGGTTGCGTGGCCGCACACGCAGCCCGAAGGCGACGTTCTCGGCGATCGTCATGTGCCGGAACAGGGCATAGTGCTGGAACACCACGCCGACCCCGCGCTCGCGCGCCGGCACCTGGGCGACATCGCGCCCGGCGATCAGCACGCGGCCGCTGTCGGGGAAATCCAGGCCCGCGAGAATGCGCAGCAGCGTGGTCTTGCCCGACCCGGAGGGACCGAGCACCGCGGCGAATTCGCCCACCGCCAGGCTCAGCGACACGCCTTCCAGCGCCCGCGCCTCGCCAAACCGTCGGACCGCATCGATCACGTCGACTGTCATGCCATATCCATCATGCCGGATACCGTCATGCCGCGTCTCCGATCGGGCGCCCGGACAGCGCCTCAAGCAGGGACTTGGCGCCGAGTGTCAGCAGACCGAGCAGCGCCAAAAGCGCCGCCACCGCAAAGGCGCCCACGAACTGGTACTCGTTGTACAATATCTCGACGTGCAATGGCATCGTGTTCGTCTGTCCCCTTATGTGGCCCGACACGACCGAGACCGCGCCGAATTCGCCCAAAGCCCGCGCGTTGCACAGCAACACGCCGCCAAGCAGCGCCCATTTCACATTCGGCAAGGTCACGCGCCAGAAAATGTGCCAGCCGCTGGCGCCGAGCGTCGCCGCCGCTTCCTCCTCCTCCCGCCCCTGTTCCTGCATCAGCGGGATCAGCGTGCGCGCGACGAAGGGAAAGGTGACGAAGATCGTGGCGAGCACGAGGCCCGGAAGGGCGAAGATAATCTGGATGTCGTGGTCCATCAGCCATGGCCCGAAGGCGCCCTGCGCGCCGAACAACAGCACATAGACCAGCCCCGAGATCACCGGCGAGACGGAGAAGGGCAATTCGATCAGCGTGGTCAGCAACCGCTTGCCGGCGAAATCGAATTTCGCGATCGCCCAGGCCGCGGCGACGCCGCCGACCATGTTCACCGGCACCGCGATGGCGGCGACGAGCAGCGAAAGGCGGATGGCGGCGCGCGAATCTTCCTCGACGATGGCGGCCAGGGCTGGTTCCCAACCGCGCCGCAGCGCCTCGGCCAAGACGGCGGCCAGCGGCATGACGAAGATCAGGATCGCGAGGCCGAAGGCGAGCGCGACCAGCAGCCAGCGCAGCCAGGCGGGGTCGGCCGCGGCGGGGCGGAACGAACCGCCCATCAGCGCCCCCGCCGCAGGCTGCGCTGCCACAGGTTCAGCGAAAGCAGGATGACGAAGGACAGCGCCAACATGGCCAGCCCGATCGCCGCCGCCGCCGCGTAGTTGAATTGTTCCAGCTTCACCACGATCAGCAGGGGCGCGATCTCGCTGACCATCGGCATATTGCCGGCGATGAAGATGACGCTGCCGTATTCACCGGCCGCGCGTGCAAAACCGAGCGAGAAGCCGGTGATCGTCGCCGGCAGCAGCGCGGGCAGCACGACGCGCCAAATGGTCTGCGCCCGGGTGGCGCCAAGCGTGGCGGCGGCTTCCTCGGCATCGAGCGAGAGGTCGCGCAGCACCGGTTCCACCGTGCGCACGATGAAGGGCAATGCGACAAAGATCAGCGCCACGACGACACCCCAGGGCGTATAGGCGATCTTCCAGCCAAAGGCCGACATCAGCGGCGCGCCCAGCCAGCCATTCGGTGCGAAGAGCGCCGTCAGCGCCAGCCCCGCCACGGCCGTGGGCAGGGCGAAGGGCAAATCCATCAGCCCATCCAGCAGGCGCCGCCCGGGAAAGCGGTAGCGCGTGATCACCCAGGCGAAGACCACGCCAAGCGGCACGCTGACCAAGGCGGCCACCAGCGCCGCCCCGAAGGACAGGCGGAACGCGGCCAGCACCCGCGGTTCCATCAGCACGGCCAGAACCCCGGCGATGCCGAGTTCCCACGGCTTGATGACCAAGGCCGCCAGCGGGATCAGCACGATCAGCCCAAGCCAGACAAACGTCACCCCCAGCGAAAGCCCGAGCCCCGGCAGCGCCTGCCGCCGCCGGCTTTTGACGCGCGGGACTGCCAGGGTCGCGGTCACCGTCCGGGCCGGTAGATGCGGTCGAAGACGCCGCCATCGTTGAAATGCGTGCGCTGTGCGTCGGCCCAGCCGCCGAACACCGTGTCGATGGTGACAAGGTCGATGGCCGGGAAGCGCGCCGCATTGGCCCGCAACACCGCCGCGTTGCGCGGGCGATAAAAATGCTTCGCGGCGATGGTCTGGCCCTGGTCGCTGTACAGGTGGGTCAAATAGCCCTCGGCCACCGTGCGCGTGCCGCGACGGTCCACGTTGCGGTCGACCACGGCGACGGGTGGCTCGGCCAGGATGGACAGCGGCGGGTAGACGATTTCCAGCCCGGATTGCGGGAATTCCTGCAAGGCCAGATGGGCCTCGTTCTCCCACGACAGGAAGACATCGCCCTGGCCGCGCTGCACGAAGGTGGTCGTGGCACCCCGCGCGCCGGTGTCGAGCACCGGTACCTGGCGGTAAAGCTGCGCCGTCGCCTGTTCCGCCGTCGCGGCGGTGCCGCCCGGCTGGCGCAGCGCCCAGGCCCAGAAGGCCAGGTAGTTCCAGCGCGCCCCGCCCGAGGTTTTTGGGTTGGGCGTGATGATCGACACCCCCGGCTTCAGCAGGTCGCCCCAGTCGCGGACGGCCTTCGGATTGCCGCGCCGGACCAGGAACACGATGGTGCTGGTATAGGGCGCACTGTTGTTCGGCAGGCGCTGCTGCCAGTCGCGGGCGATGAAACCGCGCTCGGCGATCTCGTCGATGTCATAGGCCAGGGCCAGGGTCACCACATCGGCGGCCAGGCCATCGATCACGCTGCGCGCCTGGCGCCCGGATCCGCCGTGGGAGGTGTTGATCGCGGGCCGCGGATGGCCCTGCCCGGCCCAGTGCGCGGCGAAGGCGGTGTTGAACTCGCGGTAGAACTCGCGCGTCGGATCGTAGCTGACGTTCAGCAGGGTGGGCGCGGCCTGTGCCATCGCATCGCCGGCGGCGGCGATGGCGGCGGTGGCCGCGAGAAGGCCCCGGCGGGGGAAGGGCTTGGCGATCATGCGTCCTGTCTCCGGATGCGAGGGTGCTGGTCCGTGGTTCCTTCGCGCAAGTACGGAAAGGGGCCTGCGCGTGGCGTCTGCGCCAGGCCGATAAAGGACACATAAAAATGTGCTTTGCAATAACCACGATTTAAAACAGCATTAAGCCCGCGGGGCGCCGGGACGACGTGTGGTTGCGCGTCAGCCCGCCAGGGGCTTCATCGGACCATAGACGCCGGGCATCGCCCCGATGTCGTGCAGGGCCAGGCCATCCACCGTCCGCAGCCGGCTGTCGAACCGCCCATCCGGTTCCAGATGATGTTCGACCCAGCCCAGCACCTTCGTGCCAAAGGATTCCTGCCAGGTATCGCCCACGATGAAGGAGGTCGCCGGCGCCCAGACATGGCGCGCGCCGGCCAGGTCGCGGTCGCGGAACTGATGGACATGGCCACAGGCGACCAGCACCGGCGGGGTCGGCGCCAGGGCGGCGAAGAGCCTTTGGCGCGGCGCATGGGGCACGACCCAATAGCCCGGGGCATTCTCGGCAGGTTCGTCCAGGAACAGCGGCTTGTGCAGGAACAGCGCCAGCGACCGGCCATCGGTGCCGGCGGCGGCTTCGGCGGCGAAGCCGTATTGCGCCTCGGCCTCAGGGAAATCGGCACCCATGATCAGCGCGTTCAGCCCCAGCAGGCGCCAGCCGGGAACATCGGCCACGAAGCGGTCGGTGCCGAAGGCCGCGCACCAGCGGGCATGACGCGCCGCATCGGCGGGCTGGCGCACGCCCGCCGCCGGGTTGTCGCCGGCATCATGGTTGCCCGGCAGCACGCGCCAGGGCAGGCCCGCGAAAGCCGCCGCGTGTTCGGCCGCGGCATGGGTGAAATCGGCCTCACGATCGGCGCCATCCAGGGAGATATCGCCGGTATGGATCACCAGGTCGGGGGCGGTCGCGACCACCGCCGCGGCCAGGCGGCGGAAATTGGCGGTGAATTGCGGATGGTCGGGCGACAGATGGGTGTCGGAAATCTGCGCGATGCGAAAGGTCATGGATCTGTTCCGAAAGGGGGCCGGGCGCTTGCGCCGCACCCGGCCCGATGGGCGATCAGCGACGCGGCAGCAGGCGGGTGACCTCGGTCCCCATATCCGCCAGGACCTGTTCCGGCGTGGCGCGTTGTTCGGCGATGCGGGCCAGGTTGTCCACCATCACCTGCGTGACCCGCACGGAATTGGCACCCGGGAAGGAATACCAGGGCTTCATGATGCCGACCTGGCGGGTGGCGGGCTGGAACAGCGGGTTGTCGCGGTAGAAATCACCCAGGTAGCGGGGATTGTCGATCGCGATCTGGTTGGTCGGGACATAGCCGGTGTTGCGAACCATCAGGCTGGTGCCCTCGGCGCTGGTCGCGAATTTCACGAAGGCCCAGGCGGCCCGTGCGCGGGTGTCGTCCTTCGCCGCGATCATCGCCCCCGCGCCGCCGGTCGGCAGGCGCCCACGCACCGGGTCGATCACCGGCATGGTCGTGGTGCGCAGTTCGAAGTTGCGGCCGACGCTTTCGGAAATGCCGCGCACCTGGGCGGTGGTGCGGAACATCATGCCAAGCTTGCCGGCGGCGAAGGCCTGCAGATCGGCGGTGCCGGCGAAGTTCGGCATGCCGCCTTCCTTGACCATGCGGTCGAGCAGGCGGACGGAGGCCAGGCCCTCGGCGCCGGTGAAGGCCACCTCGCGCTCATCCGGCGTCAGCATGTCGCCGCCGAAGCCGAACAGCAGGGCGCTGAACATCCAGTCGTCGCCCGGCCATTTGAAGAACATGCCCTCATTGCCATCGCCCAGCGCCTTGATGCGCCGGGACGCCTCGATCACCCCGTCCCAGGTGGTCGGGAAGGCATCGGGGTTCAGCCCGGCGCGGCGGAACAGATCGACGTTGTAATAGGCGATGGGGTTGGACATGGCGAAGGGCAGACCGGCCTGCTGGCCGCCCTGGAACCCGATGTCGAGGATCGGCTGCGAATAGCCGAGCGCGGCCGGGTTGCCCTCGGCCGCCAGGTAGGGCCGCAGGTCGCGCGTGATGCCGCGTTCGGCAAACAGCCGCATGCGGTTCAGGCCCTGGAAGGTCACGTCGGGCAATTGGTTGGTGGCGGCACCGCGCAGCAGCAGTTGCGCGCCATCCTCATAGGTCGGGGTCGGGTTGGTGTAGGTCACGCGCACCGCGGACTGGCTGGCGTGGAAGGCGTCCAGCACAGCATCCTGCGCCGCCTTGAAGATGGCGGGCATGGCGTAATGCGCGGTGATCGCCACGGTCTGCGCGCGCGCGATGCTGGGCGCGGCCAGCAAGCCGCTGCTGAGCATCAGCATGCGCCGCGTGGGAGCGAATTTTTCGGTCATGGCGGTATCTCCAGGAAGGGATTGGGAGGTGATCAGCCCTTGAGCCCGCTCATCGTCATGCCTTCGATGAAGCGGCGCTGGGCGAGAAGGAAGGCGGCGACGAGCGGGGTCGTGACCATCACGGCGGCGGCCATCAGCGCGCCGTAGTCATCGCCCGCTTCCTCCGCACGGAACCACAACACGCCGAGGGCCGGGGTGTAGAGATCGCCCTGGTTCACCACGATCAGCGGCCAGAACAGATCCGACCAATGCGCGACGACCGAAAAGATCGCGAAGGCGGTCGCCGCCGGCCAGGCATTCGGCAGCACGACGCGGAACACGATGGAGATTTCGCCCATCCCGTCGATCCGCCCGGCATGCAGCAATTCATCCGGCATCGCGCGAAAAAACTGACGGAACAGGAAAATGCCAAAGACCGAGATGGTGAAAGGCGCGATCAGCGCGGTGTAGCTGTTCAGCAGCCCGGTCTGCGCCGCGGCGATATACAGCGGGATCGCCGGCACATGCGCCGGCACCAGCAAGCCGAGCATGACAAAGGCGAACAAGGCCCCCCGCCCCGGAAACCGCAGTTTCGCCAGCGCGTAGCCGGCGGGAATGGCGAAGGCGAGCTGGAACGCCAGGATCGCGCCGCAGACGAATACGCCGTTCAGCAAATAGCGCCCGATCGGGATTTCCCGCAGCACGCGGCCATAGTTCTGCACGACCGCCCAATCCTGCGGGATCAGCGACAGCGTGGCTGCAAAAACCTCCGACCGCGGCTTCAGGCTGACCGAGACCATCCACAGGTAGGGCAGCAGCACCAGCATCGCCAGCAGCGACAACAGGATCAGGCGTGGTGCCGCCTTCATGAATAATGCGTCCGCTTCTCGATGATCCGCGTCTGCACCAGCATCACCGCCAGCACGACCAGAAGAAACACGACGGTCAGCGCCGCCGCGTAGCCCATGCGCAGGAACGAGAATCCTTCCTGGTAGATAGTCCAGACGATCATCTCCGACGCCTTGTTCGGCCCGCCCTGGGTCAGGGTCGCCACGGTGTCGAAGGTGCGGATGTTGCGGATGGTGGTGATGGTGGTGACCAGCAGCATGGTCGGGCCGAGCAGCGGCCAGGTGACCAGGCGGAACCTGGCCCAGGCCGAGCGCGCGCCATCGACCTCCGCCGCCGCATATAATTCGCGCGGGATCGCGGTCAGCCCCGCCAGCACCAGCACCATGTTGAAGCCGGCGTTCTCCCACACGCCGATCGCACCGAGCGACAGCAGCACCCAATCCGAACTGCCGAGCCAGTTCGGCCCGGCGATGCCGATCATGCGCAGCAGCGCATTCACCGGCCCGATGGTCGGGTGCAACAGGTATTGCCACGCGGTCGCCATCGCCACCATCAGCGACACCACCGGTAGGAAGAACACCGCGCGAAAGAAGATCTTTCCACGCAAGCCCGCCTCAATCAGCAAGGCCAGCCCCAGCCCCGCCAGGATCGAGGCCGGCGTCACGATCGCCACATAAAGCGCGGTGTTGCGGACCGACGCCGCGACCGTGCGATCCGTGAGCAGGGCGGCAAAATTGTCGAATCCGACCCAGCGGAAGCCGGGCATCCCCAGTTCGAAATCGGTAAAGGCCAGCACGACCACCGCCAGGGTCGGCACCAGCAGCATCGTGAGATAGGCGAGGATGGCGGGGCCGGTCAGCATCCAGCCGGCCAGCGCCTCACCAGAGGACGTCCGACGCGGCAGGGACAGGGCCGGGTCAGACAAGGGCGGGGCTCCGCGCCAGGCTGCGGACGCGGCGGCCGTCGGCGCCGAACAGCAGCCCGTGCAGCGGACGCAGGTGCAGCGCCTGGCCGCGTTCGAGCGATTTGCGCGCCTGGGGTTCCAGCCGCGCCACCAAGGCCGCGCCGGTCGGCTCGTGCCGCGTGTGCAGCAGCAGCGATTCGCCCAAAAATTCGATGTGTTCCAGCCGCACGGGCAGGCCATCGGCGGCCGGGACCAGCGATTCCGGACGCACCGCATAGTGGGTCGCGCCCAGGCCCTGCAGCCCGGTGTCCCAGCCCGCCACCAGCACACGCCCATCGGGACCCGTGTCGGCGTCCAGGACATTGATGCGCGGGCTGCCGACAAAACCCGCGACGCGCAGGTCGGCGGGCTCGGCATAGATCGCCTCCGGCGTCCCGACCTGGAGGATTTCGCCCGCCATCATCACCGCGACCCGGTCGGCCATGGTCATGGCTTCGGACTGGTCGTGGGTGACGTAGATCGTGGCGGCGCCGACGCGACGATGCAGGTCGACCAATTCGCGCCGCGTCTCGGTCCGCAGCGAGGCATCGAGGTTGGACAGCGGTTCATCCATCAGGAAGACGCGCGGGCGGCGCACGATGGCGCGGCCAAGCGCCACGCGCTGCCGCTGCCCACCCGACAATTGCCCCGGCTTGCGCGCCAGCAGATGGCCGATGGCCAGGCTTTCGGCGGCACCCCGCACATCGGCGGCGATTTTTTCGCGCGCCCCGCCGCTCAGCAGGGGGCCGAGCAGGGGCAGCCGCTGCCAGGCATTCAGCCGCCGCATCACCAGCGGCACCGCGATGTTCTGGAACACCGTCAGATGCGGGTAGAGCGCGTAGTTCTGGAACACCATCGCCACGTCGCGATCGGCGGCGCGGCGGGCGGTGACGTCATCGGCACCAAACATCACGCGGCCGGCGTCCAGCGCCTCAAGCCCCGCGATGGCCCGCATCAGGGTGGTCTTGCCGCAGCCGGACGGGCCGACCAGCGCCAGGAATTCCCCGGGCGCGATGGTCAGGGACACGCCCTTCAGCGCGGCGACGGTTCCATAGGCCTTGCGGGCCTGATCGACGACAACACCACCCAAGCGACCCACCCCACCTTGCCGGCGGGCGGCTTAGCGGGCGTCGATGACAGGGCCGCGAAGCCCGCGTGACGGCTGGGTTACGCCTGCTTGCGCTCGATCAGCCCGCCGCGGATCTTGCGGCCGCGGCGGATGCGGTCCTCGATGAACTCCGCCTCGCCATAGCGCACGGCGCGGGCCAGGGCGTGGCTGTCCTCGGTGAAGCGCGCCAGCATTTCCAGCAGCGCCTCGCGGTTGTTCAGGAAAATGTCGCGCCACATGTTGACGTCGCTCGACGCGATGCGGGTGAAGTCGCGGAAGCCGGAGGCGGCGAATTTCAGCACCGCCTCCCGCGTTTCCTGCGCCAAATCGTCGGCGGTGCCGCAGATGGTGAAGGCGATCAGATGCGGCAGGTGCGACACGATGGCGACGACCTTGTCATGGGTCGTGGCGTCCATCGTCTCGATCATCGCGCCGGCGCGTTCCCACAGCAGGCGGACTTTCTGGATCGCGGCGGGGTCGGTGCCGTCCTCCGGCGTCATGATGACGTAGCGGCCCTCGAACAGCGTCGAAAAGCCGGCATCGGGGCCGGAGTATTCGGTCCCCGCCATCGGATGCGCCGGCACCAGGTGCACGCCGGCCGGCAGCAGCGGTTTCAGGTCGCGCAGCACCGAGCCCTTCGTCGATCCCACGTCGGTCAGCACGCAGCCCGGTGCCAGGTGCGGCGCGATCTGCGCCATCACCCCGGCATAGGCCCCGACCGGCACGCAGAGGATGACGCAATCAGCACCCACGACCGCTTTCGCCGGATCGGGTTCGACCACATCGGCAAAATTCAATTCGCGCACGCGGTCCAGCGTCGCCCCTGTGCGGGCCGAGGCGACCACCACCTTGGCGATGTCGCCGCGTTCGCGCGCCCGCCGTGCGATGGACGACCCGATCAGCCCGACGCCGATCAGGCACAGCCGCTGGAAGACGGGTTCAGCCGCCATGGGCGAAGGCGGTCAACGCCTCGATCACCACGGTGTTTTCCTCCGCGAGGCCGATGCTGATGCGCAGGCATTGCGGCAGGCCGTAGGAGCCCATCATCCGCACGATGGCGCCACGGGCCTTCAGGGCCGCATCGGCGGCCTTGGCGCGGGTGGCGTCGCCAAAACCGACCAGCAGAAAGTTGCCCTCGGACGGATAGACGTGGAAGCCGGCGGCCGTCAGCGCCGCGCCGACGCGGGCGCGTTCGGCGTTGTTGTGGGCGACGGATTTCTCGATCCAGCCGTCCTCGGCCAGGGCACCGATGCCGGCGGCCATGGCGGCGGCATTGACGTTGAACGGACCGCGCACGCGGTTCATCACATCGGCGATGCCGACCGGCGCATAGGCCCAGCCGAGCCGCATGCCGCCCAAGCCAAAAACCTTGCTGAAGGTGCGGCACATCACCGTGTTGGTGGTGGCATCGACCAGCTTTTCGCCGGCGTTGTAGTCCGGCCGCGTGACGTATTCGGCATAGGCCGCATCCAGCACCAGCAGCACGTCATCCGGCAGGCCGGCGCGCAGGCGCTCCACCTCCGACTGCGCCAGGATGCTGCCGGTGGGGTTGTTGGGATTGGCCAGGAAGACCATCCGCGTGCGCGGCCCAACCGCGCGCAGGATACCGTCCACATCGGCGCAGAGGTCGATTTCCGGCACCTTGATCACGCGGCACCCGGCCCAGCGGCCGGTGATGTCGTACATGAGAAAACCATGCGCGCTCATGACCAACTCGGTGCCTTCGCCGCCATAGGCGAGGATCAGCAGCGACAACAATTCGTCGGAGCCATTGCCGCAGATGATGCGGGCCGGGTCCAGCCCGAATTTTTGGCCAATCGCCTCACGCAATGCCTTGGCGCCGCCATCCGGGTAGCGATGCGCCTCGCGGGCGGCGGCCACCATGGCTTCGATCGCCTTGGGCGGCGGCCCGAAAGGCCCCTCGTTGGAGGAGAGTTTCAGGATCCGGTTGACCCCCAGAATTTTGCTCTCGCCGCCGACATAGGGCTCGACCGTCAGGATGGAGGGGCGGGGCTGCAAGGTCATGGTGCGTCTCCGGGCACAGCGAAAGCGCCCAGGTGGCGCAGGCCGGGGAATGGCAGGGCGGCCAGGCGCGGGTCCTCGGCGTCCAGGAAGCCATCGACCTCCACCAGCGCCGCGTAATCCGACAGCACCAGGCGGCGCGGCGGCAGGTCGGCCGCGGCCAGGGCCGACAGCAGGGTGGCGCGCGACTGGCCGGCGGGGGGCTCGAAGCGGAACAGCGACCGGTCGAGGCCGCTGGGCTCGGCCGGCCCCGGGCCGAGGATGAAGGCCGCGGGGCCGGGCAGGTCCAGCACCGGCAGGCGGGCGATGACCTGCACGCGGGGCGCCTCCAGCCAGGGCCACCAGGGCTGCACCTCGCCATCCTCCGGCACCGGCAGGACGGCGACCGTGGCCTCTCCGCTTTGCAGGGCGGCGAAGGTGGCGGGGGCGGTGGCGTGGATGCGCAGCGGGGTCTGGCTGCCGAAATGGGCGCGGGCCAGGGCGGCGACCGGGGCATCGGCCGCGGGCGCCAGGACGGCGACGGAAAAACCGCCCTGCTGGGCGATGGAACTGGCGATGATCTCCCGCCACACGCCGACCAGGGCGGTGCGCGGCAGCGGCCCCGTGTGGTTGTCCAGCAGGCGGCGCAGGATCTGCATCTCCCGCCCCGGGCGGAAGGTGGGGCCATTCTTGGCGCGGCCGGCGGCCATGTCGGCGACGATCCGCGCACGGGCCATCAACAGCGCGTGCAACTGGTCGTCGATGCGGTCGATCTCGGCGCGGATCGCGGCGAGATCCGGGGGGGCGGTGTCCGGCATATCCCGTTTCCCATAGGGCCGGCCGCGCCCGCCGCCAAGGCGCCCCCGACGCACTTCCTGGGCGCCGCTTCCCGCCGGGGCGCCGCTGTTCTACCACTGCCCGGATGACCGAGACGGTTGCCCCCTTTCCCCGCGTCGAACACCAGCGGGCGGTTTTCGATGATGGCATCGCGCTGGATTGCGGCGTGGCGATCGCACCCCTGGCCGTGGCTTACCGCACCTATGGCACGCTGAACGCCGCGCGCAGCAATGCGGTGCTGGTCTGCCACGCGCTGACCGGTGACCAGTATGTGGCCGACAAGCACCCGGTCACCGGGCGCGGCGGGTGGTGGTCGAACCTGATCGGCCCGGGCAAGCGGGTCGATACCGACCGGTTCTTCGTCATCTGCGCCAATGTTTTGGGCGGCTGCATGGGATCGACCGGCCCGGCCGAACCGCGCGACGGCAAGGATGGCGAGCCCTGGGGCACCGAATTCCCCCCCGTCACCATCCGCGACATGGTGCGCGCGCAAAAACGCCTGGTCGAGCATTTGGGCATCGAGCGGCTGCTGGCGGTCATCGGTGGGTCGATGGGCGGGATGCAGGTGCTGGAATGGGCCGCGACCTACCCGGATGCCGTGTTTGCCGCCGCCCCCATCGCCTGCGCCACGCATCATTCGGCCCAGAACATCGCGTTTCATGAGGTCGGGCGGGCCGCGATCCACAATGACCCGGATTGGAAGCGCGGGCGGTATTGGGAAGACGGGCGCATCCCGGCGCAGGGCCTGGCCGTGGCGCGGATGGTCGCGCACATCACCTACCTGTCCGAGGCGGCGCTGACGCGCAAATTCGGCCGCCGCCTGCGCGGCAATACCAGCCCGACCGGGGCGCTGACCTTCCTGGAGGATGTGTTCGAGGTCGAAAGCTACCTGCGTTACCAGGGCAGCAGCTTTGTCCGGCGGTTCGATGCGAATTCGTACCTGACCATCACGCGGGCGATGGATTATTTTGATTTGGCGGCGGCCCATGACGGGGCACTGCACAAGGCGTTTACAGGCACGCGGACGCGCTTCCTGGTCGCGTCCTTCTCGTCGGACTGGCTGTTCCCGACAGCGCAGAGCCGGGAGATCGTGCGGGCGCTGAATGCTGCGGCGGCGAATACGTCGTTCGTCGAAATCGCGTCGGACAAGGGGCACGACGCGTTTTTGCTGGAAGAGCCGGATTTTCACGCGGCGCTGGGCGGTTTCCTGGTGGGGGCAGCGGAGCGCATCGGGGTCTGACGTCAGCCCGCGACCAGGTGTTCATACAGGATCGTGCTGCCCAGGATGATCAGCGCCGCGCCCCCCAGGGCTTCGGCGATGCGCCCAAAGCGGCTGCCGAGCAGACGCCCGGCCAACATGCCCCCGGTGGCCATGCAGAAGGTCGCGAAGCCGATGGCGGCGGCGATGGCCCAGATATTCACTTGAAGGAAGGCCAGCGACACACCCACCGCCATGGCATCGATGCTGGTGCCGATCGCCGTGACGATCAGCACCCAGGGCGAGCGGCCGGAGGGCACCTCGTCCTCCTTGCGGCGCGCGGCTTCCAGCAGCATGCGCCCGCCCACCGCGGCCAGCAGGACGAAGGCCACCCAATGGTCGATGGCGGCGATATACCCGGCCGCCAGGATGCCGGCGCCCCAGCCGATCAGGGGGGTCGTCGCCTCGACCACGCCAAACACGATCCCGGTGCGCATGGCGTCGCCAAGCCCGATTCGCTGGGTGGTGGCGCCACGGCCGATGGCGGCGGCGAAGGCATCGACGGACATGCTCAGGGCGAGCACCGTGATCGCGATGGGGGTCAAAATTCGGTGCTCCAACCGGGCTGGGGGCGCAGGACGTCTCGGTCTTGCCAGGCCGCGATGCGGCGCGCCGGGCCACGCGCGGATGCGCGAGTGTGTTGACCCGGTTCCGCCCGAAGGCAGCGACTACTCCCCGAAGCCGAGGACAGTAGAGGGGGGCGCGGGGGAAGTCAAATTTCCTTTTAAAATTAGATAGTTATAGCAATACCTTGGATTTGATGCCGAGGCTATAAGCTGCGGCCTGGCCTAACAGGCGGGCGCGCCATTGTCGGATCGGCTGGTTTGGACCTAGCCTCGGTCCACAAGAAGAATGGTCGAGGAAACCCCCCCAATGCGCATCATGCCACCCCGCTTTCGCGGCGCGTTTTTGCGCGCTGGCCTCGCCCTGTTGGCCCTGGGCGCCACGGCGCTGCCGGCCGCCGCGCAGACGGCGCCCACCTGGCCGACACGCCCGATCCGCTGGATTCTGGGGTTTGCGCCGGGCGGTGCGGGGGACATCACCGCGCGGTTACTGGCGCCGCGCTTGCAAGAGGCTTTGGGCCAGCCCGTGCTGATCGAGAACCGGCCGAGTGCCGGCGGCATCGTGGCGGCCGAGGCCGTGGCGCGGGCGGAGCCCGATGGGCATACGCTGCTGCTGGTGACCAGCACCTCGGCCACCGCGGCGGTGTTCTACAAGACCCTGCCCTTCGACACGGAGCGGGATTTTGCCCCGGTCGGGCTGATTTCGACCTTTGCGCATGCGATGCTGGTGGCGCCGAATTCGCCGTTCCGCGATTTGCGGGATGTGATCGCGGCGGCGCGGGCGCAGCCGGGGGCGATCAACATCGCCTCCATCGCGGTGGGGACGGCGCAGCATTTGTCGGCCGAGTTGTTTCGCGTGACGGCGGGGGTGAACACGGTGACCGTGACCTATCGCAGCACGCCGGACCTGGTGAATGCGGTGGCGTCGGGTGAGGTGCAATTGGCCTTCGAAACCCTGCCGCCGGTGATCGGGCAGATCGGACCGGGGGGACGGGCGCGGGCGATCGCGATTTCCTCGGCGGCGCGGTCGGCGGCGGTGCCTGGGGTGCCGACGTCGGAGGAGGCGGGGCTGGCGGGGTATATCGCGGGGTCGTGGAACGGGATCCAGGCGCCGGCGCGGACGCCGGTGGCGGTGGTGACGCGGATCAATGAGGCGCTGAACCGGATTTTGGCGAACCAGGAGATTGCCGGGCGGTTGCTGGAGATGGGGTTGGAGCCGCAGCCGGGGCCGCCGGCGGCGCTGCAGGCCAAGTTGCTGGGGGATATCGCGCTGTGGACGCGGGTGATGACGGAAGCGAGGATTGAGCGGCAGTAGAGGCGCGGGGCGCTTGCCCTGTGCCTGAATAGCTACGTTTTCTGGACCACACAGCCATCTTATGGCCGTGTGGCGCCAAACGTTAGTTGATATCCATTGTCGTCGAGGACGCCGAACTCACGCATGCCGTATTCGAAGTCTTCGATTGGATAAACAACTTCGACGGCTTTTCGGATCTGTTCCCAGAGTGCGTCGACGTCTTGGGGTGCCTCCAAGGCAATATATAATTGTCCTGTGAAAGCAGCGCCCGCCCACGAGCGGTGAAGATTTGGCGCTGCCAGAATGATCCGAACCGCGTCGCGCGTGAGGTTTGCGTATCCTGCGGTCTGAAGACCGCAGGTAAATCCGAGCACATCCACGTAGAAGCGCACGGACCGATCCATGTTGTCGGTCGTGAGGATCGGTGTGAGCGATCTGAACGGCATGAAGACTGGCCCTGGCGTGGTCGAGTCGGATGCCCCCTAAGCAAACACCCCCGGCTTCCGCACCTCGACCTCAACCTCCCGGAGTTCCCCCACAAACTCCGCCAACCTCCCCGCAATCACCCCCACCATCTTCCGTCCCTTCTCCGCCGTCGCCAGCGACTCATCCCCATCCACGCCAAACCTTGCCTCGGTCCGCGCCCGAAACTCCTCCGGAGTCTGCGTGAAGAACACGCTATCCCCATCCATCCGCGGGTCGATGTTCCCATGCCCCCGCCGCAGCTTCCCGGTCTCCGCCGGCGTCCGCGCCGCCTCAAAACGCCCCTGCGCGCGCGACAAGTCGGTCAGTTCCGGCCAATAGGCCAGGATCATCGACGTCTCCGTCTCCCCCACATGCCCGATCGCCCCCGGCGCGCCGTCGCATAGGGCCGCCACTTCTTCCCGCGCGATCAGCCCGCAATCCGCCACCGCCACGGCCGCCCCGGTTTCCACGCGCAGTTTTACGGCCGCGATCTCCAGCGGCGGCAGGTTCGCGATGCGGTTGCCGTTCACGAACACGATCCGCCGGAACCCGTGCTGCAGCAGGGAATTGGCGATATCCATCGCCACCGCCGTCAAGGTCTCCGCCCGCAGCCCGATGCAGCCCGGAAACGCCATATGCCCGCTGGACCAGCCAAAATGCAGCGGCGGCGTCACCAGGCATCCGGCTAGGCGGGCCGCTTCCTCCGCCACCACGATGGCCCAGCCAGTGTCGAGCATCATGGGCGCATGCAGCCCGTGCTGTTCCGTCGCGCCGATCGGCACCAGGGCGACGTCGTCATGCCGCAGATGCGCCTCGACCTTGTCCCAGGACAATTCATGCATCCACACGCTGTCCTTGGCCGGCATCGCGCTTTCCCCCGATTTCTTGTGGCCGGAGGCTGCCTCGCCGCCATGGCCCGGTAAACCCCGCCCCGGTCTGGCGCGCGGATTGCTTGGCCAGCCCCACCCGCCCCGGCCACCCCCGGCCCCCAGCGCGCCCACGGAGCCCGCCGCCATGAGCCTCCACCTCCCCCGCCGCGCCCTCCTCGCCGGCACCGCCCTCCTGGCCACCCCCAGCATTCTCCGCGCCCAAACCGCCCTGCCAAAGGTCAAGTTCCAAGTGGACTGGGCCTTCCAGGGCCCCAACGCCTACATGCTCATGGGCCGCGACCGCGGCATTTTCCGCGATGCCGGCGTGGACATCACCGTGGACCGCGGCTTTGGCTCCGGCCGGGTGCCCATCGATGTGGCGGGCGGCGCCTATGAAATGGCGCAGGCCGACATCAACCCGGTCATCAAGTTCATCACCGAAAACCCCAATGCCGGGCTGATGGTCATCGGCATCTGGGGCGACCGCAGCCTGCTCTGCGCCACCGTCCGCGCCGATGGCCCGATCCGCGTGCCCAAGGATCTGGAGGGCAAGACCCTCGCCGCCCCCGACAGCGACGCCGGGCGCCAGATTTTTCCGGCCTTCGCCCGCTCCGCCGGGATCGATGCGACAAAAATCAACTGGATGACCGTCCGCCCCGAATTGCGCGAACCCATGCTGGTGCAGCGCCGCGCCGATGGCATCACCGGCTCCGCGACCTCCACCGGCCTGTCGCTGAAAGCGCTGGGCATGGATTTGTCGGCCCAGCGGATCATGTATTACCGCGACCACGGGCTGGACCTCTATGGCTCCTGCTACCTGACCACCAAGGCTTATGCGCAGCGCAACCCCGAACTGGTCCGCGCCGTGCTGCGCGGCGCCTTCCGCAGCCTGGTCCATACCCAGCGCAACCCGGCCGATGCGATCACCGCGCTGAAGGCCGCCGAACCGCTGACCGATGTGGCCATCGAAACGGAACGCCAGGCGCTGTCGATCGCCGAGATGATCCAATCCGACCACGTCGCGCGCGAAGGCATGTCCGTCGTCCAGCCCGCCCGCCTGGCGCGCGGGCTGGAAGCCGTGGCCGAAGCCTATGGCCTGCCGAACACGCTGAAGGTGGAGGACATGTACACCGACGCCTACCTGCCCCCGATCGCCGACCGCCGCCTGGCCGCCTGGTCGTAACCCCCATGGCCAACGTCATCCCGACCCTGGACATCGGCCCCTGGCTCGCCGGCGGCGACCCAGGTTTTCCCGACGCGCTCGGCGCGGTCTTCGCGCGTTTTGGCTTCGTGTCCTTGGTCGGGCATGGCGTGCCGCCCGCGGTGATCGACGGCGCCTTCGCCGCCGCCGCCGATTTCTTCGACCGGCCGGAGGCGTTCAAGCGCACGGTCCAGAACCAGGCCAACAACCGCGGCTATGTGCCGATGTTCGACAGCAAGCGCCCGGGCCAGAAACCATCGGGCCAGGAAGCGTTTTCCATGGGCCATCCGGACCGGCCGGAAGATCCCGAACTGCGCGCGCTGCCCTTTCACGCCGAAACCCCCTGGCCGGACCTGCCGGGGTTCGAGGATCGGCTGACCGCCGCCTATCGCGCGATGTTCGGCCTCGGCCAACAGGTTCTGGCCGCCTGCGCGCGGCATCTGGGGGCGGCACCCGATTTCTTCGCGGAAGCCTCGGCCAAGACCTATTCCAACATGCGCGCCGTGCATTACCCGCCGGCCGAGGCCGTCGCCGAAACCTCCGATTTCGGCGTGCATCCGCATGTGGACGAAGGGCTGATCACCTTGCTGATCCAGGACATGAACGGCGGCCTGTCCGTGCTGGGGCCGGACCAGGCCTGGTGGCCGGTGCCGCCGGATCGCGCCGCCATCGTGGTGAACGTGGGCAAGCTGCTGCGGCGCTGGACCGGCGGGCGCTACGCCGCCGCCCTGCACCAGGTGGTGAACCGTTCGGGGCGGGAGAGGTATTCCCTGCCGCTCTTCGTCCATCCGTCCTTCCACACATTGATCGACCCGATGACCCTGGTCGGCCAGCAGCCGCCGGGCGACGACTTCGCCCCCATCGTCGCGGGCGAAAAAGTCTATGCCAATTTCAAGGGCCGCAGCGTGAGCTGGCAGCAGCCCGCCCCGGCCTGAGCACCCGCCCATCGGGTTCTGCTTTACGCACGCCAAATCACCCCCGTAAGGTCGTCACGGGGAGGGTTCGCGCATGTCCGGATGGGGCAAGGGACCGCCGAAGTCGGTCATGACGGCGCCGACTGCCGAGCAGGTGCTCCAGCAGAAACTGAACGCCCAGGCGCAGGCGCTCAACGCCCGCGCGCAACAACTCTGCGACGCGATCGAGGCCTGCACGCAGCAGGTCGGCGGCACCTCGGCCAATTATCCCGGCGATGCGCTGCACACCGTCGCGGGGACCTGGAGCGTGGAGGAGGAGACCTTGGCGTCGAACCTCTGGCTGGCCTTCCACTATGCCAACCTGCAAGCGCTGGCCCCGCATGTCCTGCCCCCGGTCCTGAAATACAACGCCCCCCACGCGGGCAAGTACGTGGCCGATTTCATCCGCAGGAAAGGCGGGACTGCGACGGGGCGCCATATCATCCATGTCGTCATGAAGTGACGCGGTCGTGGGTGCGCGTGGCCTGCCCGCGCCGGATCGGCTTCCGGATAGGTTGCGCGTCAGCCATCCTCCGTGGCGATCCGCGCCAGCAGCCAGCCCCGCAGCGCGGCAAGGGCCGCCGTTTCGGGCCGCGAATGCAGCCGCGCCAGCCAGTAGGCACCCAGCGTGACCTCCGCGGCAAAGGGCCGCACCAGCCGCCCCTCGCGCAGGGCGGTCTCGAACATGCGGGCCGGCAATAGGCCGACGCCAGTCCCCTGCATCGCCGCCTCCGCCATCGCCAGCGAGGAATCGAACACGAAGCCACGGATGTTCGGCGCCTCAAGCCCGGCCGCCGCGAACCATTGATCCCATTCATCGACACGATAGGACCGCAGCAGCGTCTCCCGCAGCAGGTCGGACGGCTGCCGCAGCCGCGCGGCGACCTGCGGCGCGCAGAGCGGGCAGAGCGGCGCCGCCAGCAGCCGCGTCGCCTCCGTCCCATGCCAGGCGCCGTCACCGAAGCGGATCGCCGCATCCAGCCCCTCGCCAGCAAGGTCCACGCGATTGTTGTTGGTCATCAGCCGCAGGTCGATATGCGGATGCGCGGTGCGAAATGCCGCCAGGCGCGGCAGCAGCCAGCCGGTGACGAAGGTACCGACGGCGCCGATCGTCAGCACATCCCGCAGGCGCCCGCCCTGGAAACGGTTCAGCGTGCTGCCGATGCTGCGGAACGCGTCGGTCAGGACGGGCAGCAGGGCCTCGCCTTCCTCCGTCAGGGCCAGGCCGCGTGGCAGCCGGCGGAACAGCCGGACACCCAAGATTTCCTCAAGCGCCTTCACCTGGTGGCTGACCGCGGCCTGGGTCACGCGCAACTCCAGCCCCGCCCGGGTGAAGCTGAGATGGCGGGCAGCGGCCTCGAACGCACGCAGGGCATTGAGGGGTAGCGGCGGCAGGGTCATCGGCATGCCATTAGATTTTCTAGGGACAATGGCAAGGATTGATCGTTTGCGGCCAGCCCGTCCGCCAGCCAGTTTGCGCCCGGCAGACACAAGGGGCAGGGACATGATCGACCGGCGGCACTGGATGATGGGCCTAGGCCTCGCCACCCTCACGGCGGGTCGCGCCCGGGCGGCGGAAGGGCTGGACGGGATCCCGGCGCGCATCGCGCGGATCGAGGCCGAGTTCGGTGGCCGCCTCGGCGTCGCGGTGCTCGACACCGCCACGGGCCGCGTCGCCGGCCATCGCCTGGGCGAAGGCTTCCCGATGTGCAGCACCTTCAAGGCGCCGCTCACCGCCGCGGTCCTCGCCCGCGTGGATGCTGGCGACGAACGCCTCGACCGTCGCATCCCTATCGCGCAGGCGGACATCATCACCTGGTCGCCGGTGACCGAAACGCGGATCGGCGCGGCGGGGATGACCATCGCCGAACTCTGCGACGCCACCATGACGCAGAGCGACAATGCCGCGGCGAACCTGCTCCTCGCGACGGTCGGCGGGCCGGCGGGCTATACGGCCTGGCTGCGCCGCACGGGGGATGACGTCACCCGGCTGGACCGCACCGAACCCACGCTGAACCAGGCGCTGCCCGGCGATCCGCGCGACACCACCACCCCGGCCGCCATGGCGGCGACCCTGCGGCGCCTCGCGCTGGGGGACATCCTCTCGGCATCCAGCCGCGCGCGGTTCGTCGCCTGGCTGCGCGGCAACCGCACCGGCGATGCCCGTCTGCGCGCCGGCCTGCCCACCGGCTGGCAGGTGGGGGACCGCACCGGCACCGGCGCCCGCAATACCAGCAACGTCATCGGCGTGATGTGGCCGCCCAATGACCGGCCGCCGCTGGTGGTGGCAGCCTTCCTCACCGAAGGCGCGCGAGAGGGCGCGCGGCGCGATGCGGCACTCGCCGCGGTCGGTGCCGCCGTCACCGGGATGCCACGGCGTGGTGCGTGATGACCACGGGCGCGGGGCGAAGACCTGACTCTCGTGTGACAGCAAAAGGCTGGACCCTGGCGCGCGCGCGGACACGAACGCATCCGATCCCAGTGGCCCTTGCGAGACATGCGACGCCGGTTGGCGACGGCGACTTGCCAAGGGCCATCCCCGCGCCATAACTCGGCTTCCGGTGGAGACAGGCCATGGCCCAAGCAGACAACTTCTTCCAGTTGGCGGACGAGACGCAGGGCATTCCCCGCGAACTTGGCCCGGGCGTCACCACCCGCGTCTTCCCCGGCGACCAGGCGATGCTGTCCATCGTGACCCTGGAACCCCATGCCGCCGGCGCCATCCACAGCCACCCGGAGGAACAATGGGGCGTGATGCTGGAGGGCAGCGGCATCCGCACCCAGGGCGGTGAGGAGATTCCCGTGAAGAAGGGCGACTTCTGGCGCTCCCCCGGCGATGTGCCGCATGGGCTGCGCGCGGGGCCGGAGGGGTGCCGCGTGCTCGACGTCTTCGCCCCGCCGCGCGCCGCCTATCGCGTCGCGGGCAAGGGCTTTGCCACCGGCTGATCGCGATGCCCGAAGACATGTCCAGCATCCGCTTCGTCGCGAAGAACATGCGGCTCGACCTGCGGCTCATCGCCGAGATGATCCCGGCGAATGCGCGCGTGCTCGACATCGGCTGCGGCGACGGTGCGCTGATCGACTACCTGCAACGCGAAAAGGGCGCCGATGCCCGCGGCATCGAGATCGACATGGCCGAGGCGACGCGCGCCGTGTCGCATGGCCTGGCGGTGATCCATGGGGATGCCGACCAGGACCTGGCCTTCTACCCCGACCAGGCCTTCGACTACGTCGTGCTGTCGCGCACGCTCCAGGCGGTGGAACGCCCGCGTGAGGTGCTGCGCCAGATGCTGCGCATCGGCCGGCACGCCATCGTATCCTTCCCGAACTTCGGCCATTGGCTGCTGCGCTGGCAGATGCTGGTGCGGGGGCGCATGCCGATGACCGGCACCTGGAACCGCGCATGGCACGAAACGCCGAACATACACCCCTGCACGATCCAGGATTTCTTCGATCTCTGCGCGCTGGATGGCTATGTCGTGGAACGCTGGCTGGCGGTGGACGACCGCGGGCTCAAGGCGCCTTGGAAGCGCAGCGTGCGCCTGGCCAATCTGTTTGGCGAACAGGCGCTGTTCCAGTTGCGGCGCGGATAGCGGCGCGCCGCTACGGCAGGATCAGGCCGCCATTTTCCGCTGTTCCAGCGTATCGGCCAGGGTCAGCGCGGCCTCGGCGATCAACCCGGCGGCTTCCTCGGCGCCGAGGTCGAGGCAGGCCATCTCCACATGCGACAGCAACCGCAGCAGGCTGCCGACGTCGCGGCGGGCTTCCTCGGCCCAGAGGACGGCGGCGATCGGCGTGTTCATGGCGTTCAATCCGGTAGAAGGCGCCGGCTTTAGCATCCCACCGGCCGAGACGCCACAAACGATTGCTCACCAGCGCCGGGACGGCCCGCAATCCAGGTGGATGAAGCCATCGCGCCGGTACAGCCCGACGCCGCCCAACTGCATTTCACCGGCCAACCGCGCCATGCCGAGCGGGTTATGCCCCGGCAGCCGGCAATCGGCGGCCATGCCCGACATGTGCAAGGACACGCGGGACACGCGGCGCGACTCGCGCGCCCGGGCAGCGTTGCGCTCCGGCGCGCGATAGGCGCTGATGACGTCGAAGGCCTCCGACGCGCCCATGCGGGTGGCGACGGTGAACAGCACGTCGAACAGGCGCGGGTCCATCACCTCGACCTCATCGGTGCTGACGTCGCGCATCAGCCAGTTCAGCCGGGCCAATTCGTCGCCGATGTAGCGGTCGTCGCGGAAATAGGTCGCCTCGACCGTTTCCTGGCTATGGGTGCGGCGGATGCGCACGGTGCGGCGGCCTGGCGGCACCAGGTCGGCCAGGGCGGCTTGCGCCGGGCGGGGCACGGCGGCGCAGGCCATCAGCGCCAATCCGCCGACCAGGGCGCCACGCCGGCCCAGATCGGGGCTGGGGGCGATCACCTCGCCATCCGTCGCGGTGCAGCAGGGGCAGGGGCTGTGGGGGCGGCGACCGAACCACATCGCGGTCAGATCCGCGCCGCCATCCGGGGACCCGGCGCGGCAAGCAAGGCCGCGTAGCGCTGGTCCAGCCCGTAGATGTCGGGCCGGATCCGCACGCGCCCCTCCTCGACCATCACGGTCTGGTAGAAGAGCCGCACCGGGATCGTGCGGCGCACGCTGACGGAGGAGGTGACGCGGCTTTCGACCGCGCGGAGCGCCCGGTCGCGGTCCCAGCCCGGCGTCCCTTCCAGCGTGACGGCCAGCAGGTCCATCGGCCGTTCCAGCCGGATGCAGCCCGAGGAAAAGGCGCGGTCCGGGCGGCGGAACAAATGCCGGTCCGGCGTGTCGTGCATGAAGATGTCGTCGCGGTTCGGCATGGTGAACTTGATCCGCCCCAGGGCGCTGGTATCGCCCGCATCCTGGCGGACGATATAGGGGAAGCGGTCGCCGTTCACCCGCGCCCATTCGACCGTTGTCGGATCGACCTCGACCATCTGGCCGTCGATGGACTGGTAGAAGCGGTAGCCGCGGCCCTGCACCGCGACGGGATCGCGCCGCAGGCGGGGCAGCAGGTCTTCCTTGGCATTGCGGGCCGGCACGCCCCAGGGCGGGTTGAACTGCAACGACGTCAGGGTCACGCGCAGCATCGGGGTCGCGCGATCCGGGCGGCCGACGATGACGCCCATTTCCAGGTTGACGTGCCCGGCCTCGATCAATTGCAGGCGGAAATCGGGGATATTCACCTCGATCCGGCGTTCCGGCCCCGGCAGGGCGGCGGCGCGGCGGGTATCGAGGGCGGCCAAAAGCTGGTTCACCCGCCAATCCGCCGGACGGTTCAGCGCCGTCTGGCTGATGCGGCCGACGCGGCCATCGACCTCATAGCCCACGGCCTGCTGCCAGCGCCGCACGGCGGCGAGCAGGTTGGGGCCATAGGTCGCGCCTTCGTCCCGGCTCGCGGCCAGTTCGCGGTCCTCGGCGGCCAGGCGGGCGCGCAGGGCGGGGATGCGCACCGGGTCCGTGCTGCCGGGTTCGATCGTGGTGACGCCGGACGGGATCACCGCCCAGCCGCCCTGCGCGACCACGGCGCGGGCTTCGGCCAGGGCCGCGCGCAAGGGGGCGGCGCCGGGGGTGGCCAGCGACGCACGCTCGATCACCTCGGCCGGTTCGGCCGCGGTGGCGAGCTGCTGCATCCAGGGGGTCAGCGAGACGAGGTTGGTTTCGCGCACCAGATCGACACGTCCGGCCGGCATGGTGCGGACGCGGCCATGCAACAGGTCGGTGGTCGCGGCGACCGCGGCGCGGAAAATCGCGGGCTGGGCGGTGGCCGGATCGGATGCCGCCACAGCCTCCGACGGGATGTCGTAGGCGCGGGGGTCGAGCCCGTCGCCCTCCAGCGCGCGCAGCCTGGTGGCCAGGCGCAGCATGGCCTCTGGCGAGGCGGCCGGCTGGACGGGCGCAGCCTGCACTGGCGTTCCCTGGGCGAAGCCCAGGCGGGGGGTCAGGCTGGGGGCGGCTGCCAGCAGCAGCAGGGCATCACGACGTCGCATAAGGTAATTGTCTAGCGGCACCAGCCGCCCGAGGCCAGCACGCAAACACCCGGCTGACACAGGCTTGACCGGCGGAGCATGCCGCGCAGACCATCACACCCCCCGCCCGGAAGACGCCCCATGGACCAGCCTGTCGCCGCCCGCCGCAACAGCGACCTTTCGACCTTGCTCGAAACGGTTCTGTTGGAGGCCCGCGAAACCTATGTCGCCGCGCGCCCCGCCTCGGCCGCGTTGCATCAACGGGCGCGGGCCGTGCTGCCCGGCGGCAATACCCGCAGCGTCTTGTTCTGGACGCCTTTTCCCACCGCGATGGCCGGCGGTTCGGGCTGCATGCTGCGGGATGTGGATGGGCATGAATACCTGGATTTGTGCGGCGAATACTCGGCCGGGCTGTTCGGCCATTCGCATCCGGCCATCCTGGCGGCGGTGCGGGGGGCGCTGGATGGCGGGCTGAACCTGACCGGGGTGGGGGCGAATGAGGTCGCGCTGGCGGCCCTGCTCTGCGCCCGCTTCCCGGCGATGGAACGGGTCCGCTTCACCAACAGCGGCACCGAGGCCAACCTCATGGCGCTGACCGCCGCCCGCGCCAGGACCGGGCGGGCGGGGGTGCTGGCCTTTCGCGGCGGCTATCATGGCGGGGTGCTGACCTTTCCGGTGGGCGCGCCGGTGCAGCCGGTGAACCTGCCGCTGCCGGTCACATTGGCGGATTACAACGACGGGCCGGCGGCGGCGGCGTTGCTGGCGGCCGGTGACATCGGGGCCGTGATCGTCGAACCCATGCTGGGCGCCGGTGGCTGCATCCCCGCCACGCCCGAATTCCTGGGGGCGCTGCGCGCGGCCTGCGACGGCAGCGGGGCGGTGCTGATCTTCGACGAGGTGATGACCAGCCGCCACGCGGCTGGCGGGTTGCAGGCGCGGCTGGGCGTCACGCCCGACCTGATGACCCTGGGCAAATACGTCGCCGGCGGCATGTCCTTCGGCGCCTTCGGGGGCCGGGCAGACATCATGGACCAGTTCGACGGCCACCGCCCTGGATCGCTGCCGCATGCCGGCACCTTCAACAACAACGTCCTCAGCATGGCCGCCGGCCTGGTCGCGATGGGCGAGGTGTTTTCGCCGGCCGCGGCCGAGGCCCTCTGGGCGCGTGGCGAGGTTTTACGCACGCGGCTGAACGACGCGGCGCGCGCGGCAGGGGTGGCGGTGACCGTGACCGGCGCGGGCAGCATGCTGACCCCAAACTTCCGCGACGGCCCGATCGACCGCCCGGCGCCGTCCGACCCGATCGAGGAACAGCGGCGGGAGTTGTTCTTCCTGGATATGCTGGCGGCAGGCATCTACATCGCCCGGCGCGGCATGGTCGCGCTGTCGCTGCCTGTGGGTGATGCGGAGATGGACCGCTTCGTCGCGGCTTTCGCGGCGTTTTGCCGGGACCGCGCGCCCCTGCTGCAAGCGGGGTAGGTACCGGCACCCGTCAAGGCAGCGCCAGCGGCAATCGATCCGGCCAGTCGCGCGTGCCGATGCGCCGGCTGATCTGCCCGGCGATGCGCAGGTACCAATCCGACGGCAGCCGGCAGCCATCGATGTCGAGCGGCACGAACACCGGGCTTTCCGGCAGGTCCCGCGCCGTGGGCGCAAGCTTGTAGATCGCGGTGCCTTCGTTCACCTCGTCGAACATCGCCGTGTAGACCATCGTCGCGCCCGAGCGCCCCAGCGCGCGTGCCTGGTCCCAATAGAAGGCGCCGCAACGCCGTGGGAAGGCGTTGCGCGGCGCCGTCCGGCCGTTCAGCGCCATCACATTGGCCCAGGAGAAGCCGGGAAAGATCACCGGCATCAGGTCCTGGCCGGTGCGGCGGGTGGCCTCCAGGTCCGGCAGCAGGCGGTCGATGCGGTTGGCGTCGATCGACCGGGCATCGCCGTAGCGGCCGACGGTCCAGGGGCTCAGCACCTCGAACGACCGGTAGATCGCGGCCCATTCGGCATCGCCCTTGGCGTCGCGGTCCAGCGTGCGCCAATTGGTCGGCACGCCGCCGACCAGCGTGACCGGCCCCGCATCGCGCACCGCCGCCAGCAGCGCCCGGGCGGCGGCCGGGTCGCCCGGCCGGTCGCGGAAACCCAGGCCCCAGATCATCAGCACCGGCCGCCCGCGATGCCGCTGGTAGGCCGGGCTGTCGGTCAGCCCCCGCCCGCGCAACGCGCGCCAATCGGCGGCCAGCATCGGCAACTGGTCATCCCGCAGCCCGGAAATGTCGTAGGCGACGAAGAAGCCGCGATGATGCGCCTCCGCCCCCCGCCGGATGTTGTCCAGCACGGTGTCGAAGCGGGCCTGCACGGCGGGCACCGTCAGCCCGATGACGAAGCGCTGGGCGGCGGCGGTATGGATGCCGTATTCGGCCATCCAGGCGAAATGGCGATCCACCGTGGTGGCATTGCGGTTGCTGTACAGGCTGATCTCGCGCCCCGCCCGGTCGCGCCACCCAGACGGGCAGCGTTCGGCCGGGGTCAGTTCGCTGGTGTCGGGCAGCATGTCCACGACGACGCGCGGCGGCGCGTCGCGTGAGGTGTGGAACCAATGCGCCCAACTGTCGTGGGGGGAGCCCTGGGCTGGCGGCCGGTCGCCGGGGCAGACGAACCAGCCCTGGTAGCCGACGATGTGCTGGCCGGTCAGCGTGGCGGTATCGGTCGGCGGCGATGCGCCCTGGGCAGGCGCGATGGCGAACAAGGCCAGCAGCAGGACGGCAAGACCACGCGGCATGGGGCAGGCTCCGGGGCAGGGCGGCGCAGCGTAAAGCATTTTCAGGCCAGGTGACCTGGCGACCCGGAAAATGCGCCAGAACAATGCGCTGGACCATTTGACGTGAGCCCTGGCGAAGGGAAAATCGCCCGGCGCGGTGCGCCGCTTTGGGCTTCGCCGGAGGCAGTGCACCATGCCGCGCGACCGATTCGGGACGATGGATGCCGCCAGGGGCCGGGCGCGATGCGGGGGAACCGGGCGGGTGGGCGCTGCTGGCGGCGCTTGATCTGCCGATGGCGGTGCTCGACCTGGGGGGCGTGCTGCTGCGCGGCAATCCGGCGCTGCGGCGCCTGGCCGGCCCGGCGCGTGGCCTGGCCGAGGGCCGGCCCCTTGCGGCCGTCCTGGACGCGCCATCGCGGCCGTTGCTGGACCAGTGCCTGGCCGAGGTCGCGCGCGGCGGGCAGCCCGCCCCGTTCGACGCCGCCCTGACGGTGATTCCCGGGCAGGTGGCGCCGCGGTTGCGCCTGCATCCGCTGTCCCTGGCGCCCGCGAAAATCCTGTTGCGGGTCGAGGATATCAGCGCCGAGGCGCAGGCCCAGGCCGCCGCCGAGGCCGAGGTGCGCTTTGCCGTCATCGGCCGCGTCGCCGGCGGCATCGCGCATGATTTCAACAACCTGCTGGCGGTGATCGGCGGCGCCGCGGCGGATGCCCTGGCCGCCCCGACCGACGCCGCCATCACCGAGGACCTGCGCGCCATCGCCGCCGCCGCCGATCGCGGGGCCAGGCTGGTCCGGTCGCTTCTGGGTGCCGCGCGCCAGCAGGTGCTGCTGCCGCGCCCGATCGCATTGGGCGCCGTGCTGACCGAGGCCGCCCCGCTGCTGCGGCGCCTGCTCGGGCCAGCCGGCGCACTCGACCTGGTGCTGGCGACCGAGGCGCGGCCCGTGCTGATCGACCCGGCGCAACTGGACCAAGTGTTGCTGAACCTGGCCGCCAATGCCCGCGACGCGATGCCGGACGGCGGCCGCCTGCGGATCCTGCTGGACGAAGCATTGCTGGTACGGCCGACCGTCATCGGCGCGACCACCATCCCGCCCGGGCGCTGGGTGACCCTGACCTTCCAGGACAGCGGCCCCGGCATCGCACCGGAGGTTTTGGCCCGGGTGCTGGAACCCTTCGTCACCACGCGCCGGGCCCAGGGCGGCACCGGGCTGGGGTTGGCGACGGTCAATGGCATCGTGCTGCAATCGGGCGGCCATCTGGCGGTCGAAAGCCCGCCCGGCGAGGGGGCGCGATTCACCCTGTTCCTGCCGCGGGCCGGGCAGCGCGAGGCCGCGCCGCCCCCCGCCCCCGCGCCCGCCCAAAGCGCGCCGCTGCTGCTGGTCGAGGATGAGGCCCCCCTGCGCCGCCTGTCGGAACGCACCCTGGCCCGCGCCGGCCACGCGGTCGTGGCGGCCGAGGATGCGGAGGCCGCCCTGGACCTGGTCGAGCAGGGGCTGCGCCCGGGGCTGGTCGTGTCGGACGTGTCGCTGCCGGGGATGGACGGGCTGGCGCTGGTCCGGGCGCTGCGCCAGCAGGTGCCGGGCCTGCCGGCGCTGCTGGTGTCGGGCTATGCGGCCGCCGCCCTGGGGGTCGACCTGCGGGCGGAGGGGATCGGCTTCCTGGCCAAGCCCTTTTCACCGCCGGAACTGCTGACCGCTTGCCAAAAAGCCGCGCATGGAACAATATGAGAACAGATGGTTAATGCGGCGTATAAGGTTGTGTCATGCTTCCCATCTACGCGCGGCACCGGCATATTCTCACGACTTCGTGAACAACACGCGACGCCGGTCTCCCCGGCTTCACCCATAGGTTGAGGGCAGGACATGGCAGCACCGGGCTTGGAGAAGAACAAGGCACTCGACGCGGCGTTGAGCCAGATCGAGCGGTCCTTCGGCAAGGGCTCCATCATGCGGATGGGCGCCAAGCGGGCGGATACGGAGGTGGAGGTGATCTCCTCCGGCTCGCTGGGCCTCGATATCGCGCTCGGGATCGGTGGCTTCCCCAAGGGGCGGATCATCGAGATCTACGGCCCGGAATCCTCGGGCAAGACCACGCTCGCCCTGCATGCCATCGCCGAGGCCCAGAAGAAGGGCGGCACCTGCGCCTTCATCGACGCGGAACACGCGCTCGACCCCGGCTATGCCCGCAAGCTGGGCGTGAACATCGATGACCTGCTGATCAGCCAGCCGGATGCCGGCGAACAGGCGCTGGAAATCTGCGACACCCTGGTCCGTTCCGGTGCCATCGACGTGGTCGTGGTCGACAGCGTCGCGGCCCTGGTGCCGCGGGCCGAATTGGAAGGCGAGATGGGCGACGTCCATGTCGGGCTGCACGCCCGGCTGATGTCCCAGGCGCTGCGCAAGCTGGCCGGCACGGTCGCGCGGTCCAACACGCTGCTGATCTTCCTGAACCAGATCCGCCTGAAGATCGGCGTGATGTTCGGCAACCCCGAAACCACCACCGGCGGCAATGCGCTGAAGTTCTATGCCTCCATCCGCCTGGAAATCCGCCGGATCGGCGCGATCAAGGATCGTGAAACCGTCACCGGCAACCAGACCCGCGTAAAAGTCGCCAAGAACAAGATGGCGCCGCCGTTCCGCCAGGTGGAATTCGACATCATGTTTGGCGAAGGCGTGTCCAAGGTCGGCGAATTGCTGGACCTGGGCGTGAAGGCCGGGGTGATCGAAAAATCCGGCGCCTGGTTCAGCTGTGACAGCCAGCGCATCGGCCAGGGGCGTGAGAACGCCAAGCAGTTCCTGCGCGACAATGTCGCCATGGCGGAAAGCGTGGAAAAGCGCATCCGCGCCCAGTCGGGCACGGTCGCCAGCGCCATGATGACGGGCGAGAACACCGCCGACCCCGAACAGGACACCCCCCCGCCCGAATAACCCCAGGCAACCAAAGACACCGCATCGGCGTTACCCCCTGATCGCAGGAGGTCACGCCGATGCCCAATATGCCGCCCCCCGTCGCCCGCCCCCTACCCTATATGGTCGGGCCAGCGCCCCGCCCGGCCAATGACCTCGGCCGCCCGGATGAACGCAAGGAAGGCGGCCCCGACTTCGGCCGCGCCGCCAAGCAGGCGGAACATGCCGAAAAGGCCAGGCGCGATGCCGCCGCGCCCCCGCCGGACGCACCCAAGCCCTGACCTGCCCTTCACGCTAGCCCCGGCCCGCGCTACCTGACACCTTTCCGCAATGGGGCCAGGCCGGCGCATGACCAGCAGCAACGATATCCGCGCGACCTTCCTCGGCTATTTCGCGCGCCATGGGCATGAGGTCGTGGACAGCAGCCCGCTGGTGCCGCGCAACGACCCGACGTTGATGTTCGCGAACTCCGGCATGGTCCAGTTCAAGAACACGTTCACGGGCGCGGAAAGCCGTCCGTACAAGACCGCCACGACGGCCCAGAAATGCGTTCGCGCGGGCGGCAAGCACAATGACCTGGACAATGTCGGCTATACCGCGCGGCATCATACCTTCTTCGAGATGCTGGGTAATTTCTCCTTCGGCGACTACTTCAAGCCGGTGGCGATTGAACACGCCTGGAATCTGCTGACCAAGGATTTTGCACTGGACAAGGACAAGCTCCTGGTCACGGTCTATTCCGAAGACGAGGACGCCGCCGCGCTGTGGCGCAAGATCGCCGGCCTGCCCGACAGCCGCATCATCCGCATCCCGACCGACGATAATTTCTGGCGCATGGGCAATACCGGCCCCTGCGGCCCCTGTTCCGAGATCTTCTACGACCACGGCGACAGCATCCCGGGCGGGCCGCCAGGCAGCCCCGACCAGGATGGCGACCGCTTCATCGAAATCTGGAACCTGGTGTTCATGCAGTTCCTTGAGGAACCGCAGGGCACCCGCAACCCGCTGCCGCGCCCGTCGATCGACACCGGCATGGGGCTGGAACGGTTTGCCGCGATCCTGCAGGGCAAGCACGACAACTACGACACCGACACGCTGCGCGCGATCATCCTGGCCTCGGCCGAGGCGACCGGGCAGGACCCTGACGGTCCCTTCCGCACCAGCCACCGCGTCGTCGCCGACCATCTGCGCGCCGGCGCCTTCCTGATCGCCGATGGCGTGATGCCGTCGAACGAAGGCCGCGGCTACGTCCTGCGCCGCATCCTGCGCCGCGCGATGCGGCATGCGCATATGATGGGGGCGGCGGAACCGCTGCTCTATCGCATCTACCCCGCCCTGGAACGCCAGATGGGCGCCGCCTACGGCGAGTTGATCCGCGCACACGCCCTGATCATCGAGACGCTGAAGCTGGAGGAAACCCGCTTCCGCACCCTGCTCGATCGCGGACTGGGGCTGCTGGCGGAAGAAACCGCGCGATTGGGCGCCGGGCAGACGCTGCCGGGCGATGTCGCCTTCAAGCTCTACGACACCTTCGGCTTCCCGCTGGACCTGACGCAGGACGCGTTGCGCGCCGAAGGGCGCGCGGTGGATGTCGCCGGGTTCGAAACCGCCATGGCCGACCAGAAGAAGCGCGCCCGCGCCGCCTGGTCCGGGTCGGGCGAAGCCGCGACGGAAACCGTCTGGTTCGACATCAAGGAACGGGTCGGGACCAGCGAATTTTTGGGCTATGACACGGAAACCGCCGAGGGCGAGATCGTGGCGGTCGTCGCCGATGGCTCCGAAGTCTCCGGCGCCGGCGCCGGGCGCAATGTCGCGGTCGTGCTGAACCAGACGCCCTTCTATGCCGAATCCGGCGGCCAGGTTGGCGATTCCGGCGTCATCACCGGCCCCGAGGGCCTGAAGATCATCATCCGCGACACGCAGAAGAAGGCCGGCGTCTTCCTGCATTTGGGCACGGTCGAATCCGGCCTCGCCGCCCCCGGCCAGGCCGTGGTCGCGACGGTCGATCACGCAAGGCGCGGCGCGATCCAGGCGCATCACTCGGCCACCCATTTGTTGCACGAGGCACTGCGCCGCCGCCTGGGCGACCACGTCGCCCAGAAGGGCAGCCTGAACGCGCCGGAACGCCTGCGCTTCGACGTCAGCCAGCCCACCCCGATGACCCCGGCCGACCTGGTGTGGGTGGAGGCCGAGGTGAACGCCCGCGTCCGCGAAAACGCCGCCGTCACCACCCGGCTGATGACGCCGGAAGACGCGGTGAAGGCCGGCGCCCGCGCCCTGTTCGGCGAAAAATACGGCGAGGAAGTCCGCGTCGTCGGCATGGGCTTCGACGCCGCCTCGACCGACACGCACGGCGTCTATTCGCTGGAACTCTGCGGCGGCACGCATGTCGCGCGCACCGGTGAGATCGGACTGTTCAAGATCGTCTCCGAAGGCGCCGTCGCCGCCGGCATTCGCCGGGTCGAAGCCGTCACCGGGGCCACCGCCCTGGCCCTGGTCGAACAGAACGAACGCCGCCTGGTCGAAGCCGCGAGCGCGCTGAAGGTCTCGCCCGCCGACCTGCCGGCCCGCGTCACCGCCCTGGTCGAGGACAAGCGGCGGCTGGAGCGCGAGGTCGCCGACCTGCGCAAGAAACTCGCGACCGGCGGCGGCCAGGCGGCGAATGAGGTGATCGGCGGGCTGCGCGTGGCGCTGCGCGCCGTGGAAGACGTGCCGCCGAAGGACCTCAAGCCCATCGCGGAAGCGATCCTGGCCGATGGCGAGACGGATGTGGTCGCCCTGGTATCGACCACCGATGGCAAGGCCAGCGTCATCGTCATGGTCGGCGCGGTCGCCAAGGGTCGCGCCGATGCGGTGGCGCTGGTGCGCGCCGCGGCGGCGGCCGTCGGCGGCAAGGGCGGCGGCGGACGGCCGGAGATGGCCCAGGCGGGCGGACCGGATGGGGCCAAGGCGGCCGAGGCGCTGGAGGCGGTGCGGCTCGCCCTGGCGGAGTAGCCTATCCTCCATCAACCATAGCGCCGCCCTGGTATCGAGCAAGCTGGGCGGGCGCGGGCCGCCCCTGACGATATCGCGCTGCCCGGCGCGCGCCGTACCGGCCTATCACCTGTTCCCGACACCCGGGAGCAGCCGATGACCCAGTCCGCCATCACCCCGCGCCGCCCCCTGCCGCCCGCCGAGGGCGCGGACCCCGCGACCTCCCCCGCCTTCGGCCGTGCCGTGCTGCGTGCGGCGCGCTCGGCGGCGCTGGCGACCTTGGATGCCGGCAGCGGCTTTCCCTTTGCCTCCATCGTGAACATCGCCACCGATGCGGATGGTGCGCCCCTGATGCTGCTGTCCACCGTGGCACTGCACACGCGCAACATCATGGCGGATCCGCGGGTGTCGCTGATGCTGACGCCGTTGACGGCCGACGCGGCGCCACGGATGGGTGCCGCCGGGGGCGGGCGGCTGACCGTCACCGGGCGGGCGCTGCGGCAGCCGGACCCCAATGCCCTGCGCCGCTTCCTGGCCTGCCAACCAAAAATGACCCTGCCCAGCACCTTGCCGAGTTTCGAGCTTTGGCGCGTCGAACCGGCGGCGGCGGATCTGCTCGGCGGGCCGGGGCTGCTGGCGGCACTCGGGGCGAAGGATCTTCTGACCGACCTCACGGGCGCCGAGGCGCTGGTCGCGGGCGAGGCTGCGCTGCTGCGTGACCTCAACACCGCCCATGCCGCAAGGCTGCGCGCGATGGCCGAGGCGAAGGGTGGCGAGGCGGGGCCCTGGCGCGCCACGGGCCTGGACCCGGACGGGGTTGACCTGCGCCTGGGCGGCCAAGCCCTGCGCCTGGCGCTACCCAACCGGGTCACAACGGCAGCGGGGTTCCTCGCCGCCCTGGGGTGAGGGGGGCGGCTAAAGCGTGATGGCCGTAGGCGCGAATGCGCCGCAGGGCTGAATCACGCGACAAAACAACAAGCTAGACCGCGATGCGTGAGCGAATGCGAACGCATCGCGGTCTAAAGCCGCGCCGCCTGGAAATGCATCCAGTCGAAGTCGCGCACCCGGCCCAGGCTGACCAGCCCCTCCGATTCCACGATCCGCCAGAAATCATCATAGTCGGGGCGGGCGAATGTCGCCTTGGCCTTGGTCATCTGCAGGGCGTTGTTCTCGGGGTCCAGGTCGATCGCGATGCCCCAGCTATGCATCGACATCTGCGTGCCCCCGCGCATCTTCCGCACGTTCAGGCAGCCGCCAAAGAGATCGAGCCGCAGCTCACGGATGCGGTCCTCGCCATAGGTTTTCAGGGTCTGCTCGAACACCCGCAGGAAGGCATCATGCACCTTGGCATGGCAGGAGAAGCGGCGGACCCGCTGGCTGGGGTCCCATGACAGCCGCATGACATAGGGCAGGGTCAGCAGCACCTGGTTGGTGCCGACCGGGCCGTAGAAGGACTCGCACTCGGCCTGTCGCGGCCAGATCGTGGCCTTGCCGGTCGCGGGGATGGGCTTGGCCGGCGTCTCGTCGCGTTCCGGGATGATGATCGGTTTGCCGGTCGCCAACAGGTTTTGGTAGGAATCCCGGGCAAAGCGCGTGGCCGGCCCAATCAGTCCGTCGATCTCGCCGACCGCGATGCCGGCATCGCGCATGATCGCCTGTTCCATCGCCAGTTTGCGGCGCGGATCGGTCCAGCCCTGCCAGCCAGGCGCCAGGCGGCCGGAGGTGGCCTCCTGCGCGAACATGGCATCCATGGCCTGTTTGGTCGCGGGGTTCAGTGTCCCATCAACCTCGCCGCCGTAAAAACCCTTGGCCTTCAGCGCTGTCTGAAAACCAGCGATGTCGAGTTCACTCGCCATGTGCCGCCTCCCCGCCAAGAGAACCCAAACGGACCCGAGACGAAGGCTAGGACCGGCTGGCCGCCCGGTTCAAGCAAAGACGTCGCCGCTATTGCGGTTCGATCCGCGCGGCCCTGACCAGCCGCGCCGCCTCCACCCGCCCCGCGGCGATGAAATCGGCAAAGGCTTCCGGCGTGCTGCCGACCGGTTCCGCACCCAGGGCCGCCATGCGCTCCTTCACCGCCTGTTCGCCCAGCACCTGCGCCACCGCCGCCTGCATCCGCGCGATGATGGCGGGCGGCGTGCCGGTGGGGGCGAACATCCCGGTCCATTCATCCAGCACCGCGCCGGGAAATCCCTGTTCGGCCATGGTCGGCACGCCGGGGGCCAGGTCGGTGCGGGTGCCGCTGGCCACCGCCAGGACCCGGGCCAGCGGGGTGGCGCCCTGGATCAGCGGATTGGCCGATGGCAGGGTCAGCATCGCCGCGTCCAGCGTCTTGTTGGCGACGTCCCGCGCCGCATCGGCGCCGCCGCGATAGAAACTGTCGGTGAAGACGACCCGCGCCTCGGCCGCCAGAAGCGCCACGGCTAGGTGGGATGCCGTCGCCATCCCCGCATTGCCGACCGACACGGCATTGTCCCGCACCCGCGCCATCGCGATCAACTGGGCCAGGTTCGCCGCCGGCAGATCGGTCCGCACCACCAGCACCAGCGGCAGGCGGGACACCTGCGTCACCGGCACGAAGGCGCGCGCGTAGTCGAAGGCCAGGTTCCGCAGCACAAAGGGGTTCACGACATTGACGATGGTGTCGAGCAGGAAGGTCGTGCCATCCGGCCGCGCCTGCGCCACCGCCGCCCCACCGATCGACCCGCCGGCGCCGGAGCGGTTTTCCACCACCACCGGCTGGCCCAGCACCGCCGACAAACGATCCGCCACGGCCCGCGCCGAACTGTCGGTCGCCCCGCCCGGGGCGAAGCCGACCACGATGCGCAGCGGCCGGTCCGGCCAGGCGCCTTGGGCCCGCGCCACGGCCGGCGCCGCCATCGCGGCCGCCGCGAATGCACGCCGTCCGATCATGCGTTCCCCCTGCCGGCCTTTGCGGCCATTGTTTTGTTTCGTCGTGCATATGCGTGCGGCGCGGGAGAGCGAATGTCCAGACTGAGCCTGTCCATCGCCGTCGGCGACTACGACCGCACCCGCGGCATCCTGGACGGCACCGTGCCGATCGAGGGCTGCGACACCATCGCCATGCCCTTCGCGCCGGAGGAGATGTTCTTCCGCAGCCTGCGGCACCAGGCGTTCGACGTGTCGGAACTCTCCTTCTCCTCCACGCTGGTGCAGATCTCGCGCGGGGTATCGGATTACGTGGCGATCCCGGCCTTCGTCAGCCGGTCGTTCCGCCACAACGGCATCTATGTGCGGCGCGACGGCCCGATCAAACGGCCCGAGGACCTGCGCGGCAAGCGCTTTGGCGTGCCGGAATACCAGGTCACCGCGGCGGTCTGGGTGCGCCAGATGCTGGCGGTGGACCACGGCGTGAACCCGGAGGACGTGGACTGGGTGACCGGCGGTGTCGAGGATGCGGGCCGGCGCGAAAAGCTGAAGATCGACCTCGGCCCCACCATCCGCATCGGCCCCGCGCCGGAGGGTCGCGCCCTGGGCGAGATGCTGGTCGCCGGCGAGATCGACGCGCTGACCTGCCCGCGCCCGCCCTTGTGCTTCGCCGACCCCACGGCCGGGATCGTGCGCCTGTTCCCCGAACCCGCCGCCGCGGCCGCGGCCTATTTCGGCCGCCACCGGGTCTTCCCGATCATGCATCTGGTCGGCATCCGCAAAGCCCTGGCCACACAACATCCCTGGCTGCCGCAAAGCGTGTTCAAGGCGTTCGAGGAAGCCCGGCGCCGCGCCGTCGCGCGGCTGGACGACACCAATGCGCTGGCGGTGTCCCTGCCCTTCCTGGTCGAGGAAGCGCAGCGCACGCGCGACCTGATGGGACCGGTCCCCTGGTCCTATGGCGTCGAAGCCAACCTGGCGACCATCGAGACCCTGCTGGACCACCACCACCGCCAGGGGCTGTCGGCACGGCGCTTGACGGTGGAGGAGGTCTTCCACCCCTCGACCTTCGAAGCCTTCAAGGTGTAGCCCCAGGGCATGTTGGACAGGCTTGGCGGCGGCATCAGGGCCTGGCGGGGCACGCGCACGGTGACCATCGCCGTGGCGGGGCTGGCGCGATCGGGCAAGACGGCGCTGATCACCAGCGTCATCGCGAATCTGCAGGCGACGGGGCAAAGCGCCACGGCCGCCAAATGGCTGCGCGGGCTGGATGTGGTGGATGGCGGCCGGCTGCGCTCTGCCGAAATCCCCGCGACCTTCCGCCCCAGCCACGGCCGCATGTTCCCCTTCCACGACATGCTGGCCGCCCTGACCGCGAACATGCCGCACTGGCCGTCGCGCACGGCCAATGTCTACGAAGCCGCGGTGGACCTGCATTTCTGGCCCGGCCGGGCACCGCCGCGCGGCGATGCGCGCACCGCCCGGCTGCGGCTCGTCTTCATGGATTACCCGGGCGAGTGGCTGGTGGATGTGCCGTTGCTGGACCAGGGGTTTGCCGAATGGTCCACCGCCGCGCTCCGCCGGCTCGAACGCGGGCCATGGGCCGGGATATCCGCCCCCTTCCGCGCCTTGCTGGCCGGCACCGACTGGACGGGGCCGGATAATGACGAGGTCGCGCGCAAGGCCGCGCGCGCCTGGCAGGCGGTGCTGCTGGCCGCGCGTGACGACGGGCTGAAATGGCTGCAACCGGGCCAGTTCGTGCGCAAGCGCGACCAGGCGGAAGAAACCGCGGCCCCCGCACTCGACGAAACCGCCTTGTGGTTCTGCCCCTTGCCGGCGGCGGCGATCGAGGCGGCGAAAAAGGGCTCGCTGGCCGCCGGCATGGCCGGACGCTACGCCGCCTACCAAAGGAATGTGGCGGTGTTCTTCAAGGACACGCTGGGCGATGCCAGCCGGCATGTCCTACTGGTGGATGTGCTGGAGGCGCTGGCCGAGGGCGAGGCGCCCTTCTACGAGACCGCCGAAATCCTCTCCGCCGTCTATCGCACCTTCACCGGCCGGCGGTCGGTGTTCCAGCGCTGGTTTGGCCGCGCGGGCTTCGACAAGGTGCTGTTGCTGGCGACCAAGGCCGATACCGTGCCGCCCAACCAGCGGGCCGCGCTGAAATCCCTGCTGGCCGAGATGTGCGCCCGGCGCGTGGCCGGCGCCGCCTCCATCGGCCCACCAGCGACCGGCTACGTCGCTGCGATCCGCGCGACGGAGGAGGTGGAGGTGGTGACCGACACGGGCGACCGCGTGCTGGCGGTGCAGGGCTTCTGCGGCGACGCTGGCCGGCAGCGCCGGGTCAGCCTGTTCGACATCCCCGAATCCATGCCGACCTCCGCCGACTTCGCCCGCCGGACCGGGCTGCGGCCGCCCAGCTTCGTCCCGCCCCGGATCGAGAGCGAGGGCCGCCACGGCATCCCCAATACCCGCCTGGGCCAGGTGCTCGACGACCTGGTCGGAGACCTCTTGGCATGAGCAACGGGCAGCCGCCGCGCGTGCGGATCGAGGATGTGGCGCCGACGCTGGCGCCGCTCGGCCCGGCGCCGAGGGTCGTGATCGACACGCTCGACGGAACATCGCTCGCCCAGCCGGAACCCACGCGACCGGACCCCGTGGCGCCGCCGGCGCCCCGGCGTGGTTGGCTGGGCTGGTGCCTGGGCGCCGGGATCTTGGGCATCGCGCTGGTCGGCACGGTGGATTGGGCGCTTGGCTTGCTGGACCGCCTGCCGATCCTGGGCGTGCCCGCCGCGCTGGCCGTGTCGGCGCTTCTGCTCGGCGTCGCCGGGTTGGTGGTGCGGGAGGTGCGCGCCCTGCGCCGGCTGCGCGATGTCGAGGACCTGCGCGCCGCATGGCAGGGCGCCGACGGCACCCGCCTGCGCCATCTGATCCTGCGCATCGGCACCGAACTCGGCGCGCCGGCGGCGGCACGCGCCGCCGCCGATGTGGTGGAGGATGCCGGCCCCGTCGCGGCACGCCGGCTGGTGTCGCGCGACATCCTGGCCCCACGCGACCGGCGCGTGGCCGAGGCGGTGGCGGCGGCGGCGCGGCAGGGGTTCGTGCTGGTCACGGCCAGCCCGTCGCCGGCGCTGGATTCCCTGCTGCTGTTGCTGCGCGCGCTGCGGCTGCTGCGGGACATCGCCATGCTCTACGGCTACCGCCCCGGGGCGTTGGCGTTGCGGTCGCTGGTGCTGTCGGCCGGGCGCGATGCGGGGGCGGTCGCCCTGGCCGATGCGCTGGCGCAGGCGGCGGCGCAATCGGCCTCCCGCTCCATCGCCGATGCGGGGGATGCGGCGGCGGCCGCGGGGGCGGCGGCGGGTGCCACGGGCGTGGGGGCGATCGTCGCGATCCCGCTGGCCGCCGCGGGTCTGACCCTGTCGGTGCTGGGGCGCACGGTGGCCACGACCGGGGGCGCGATTGGCGGTGGCGGGGCGGCGGCCTGGCGGCTGTATCGCTTCGGGCTGATGGCGCTGGTCGCGGCGCGGCCGCTGCCCTTCGACGGCGATGAACTCGCCGCCCTGAAGCAGCAGATGCGCGACGAAATACTGCGGCTGCGCGCGGCGGAGGCAACGCCACCGCAACCGCCCGGCTGACCCCGATACGGGCGATATCGCCCACGCGGATCATGGGTTAGCGTTCCCCCAAATGGGCGGAAGGGAACGGAACATGCGGACAAGAATCGCGACGGCGATCGGATTCATCCTGGCGCTGGCCACCGGGGCCGCGGCGCAGGAGGCGTTTCCCTCCCGCCCCATCACGCTGATCGTGGCCTACCCGCCCGGCGGCAATACCGACCTGATGGCGCGCGCGATCCAGCCCGCCTTGTCGCGCGCCCTTGGGCAGACGGTGGTCGTCGTGAATCGTGGCGGGGCGGCGGGCACCATCGGGACCGCCGAACTCGCCCGCGCCAGGCCGGATGGCTACACCATCGCGATTTCACCGAACAACCCGATCACGGCGCAGCCGCATGCGATCCCGCTGACCTATTCGCTCGACAGCTTTCGTTTCCTCTGCCTGGTCTATGACAATCCGCAGATCGTCATCCTGGGGCGCAACGCGCCGTTCCAGGATTTCCGCGGCATGATCGCGCATGGGCGTTCGGGGCGGGAAGTGCTGACCTATGGCGCGCCGGGCACCGCCAGCACGCAGCACATCCTGATGGCGGCCCTGCTGCGCCAGGCGGGGATCGAGGCGCTGATGGTCTCCTATACCGGCGCCGGGCCAATCAGCCAGGCGGCCCTGGGCGGGCAGATCCATGCCTTCATCGAGGCATCCTCCATCGCCGCCTCCACGGGGCTGACGCCGATCGCCGTGGTCGGGGCATCGCGGCTGCCGCATCTGCCGGAGGTGCCGACGACGACCGAACTCGGCTTCCCGGTGCAGGGCACATCCCATGGCGGGCTGATCGCGCCGGCAGGCATCCCGGAAGCGGCGGCCCAGGCGATCGAGCGGGCCTGCGAGACGGCGGTGGCCAGCGACGGATTCAGCACGACGGCGCAGCGCCTGGCCTCGATGCCGCGCTTCTTGCCGGGGGCGGCGTTCCGCGAACGCTTTGCGGCCGAGAGCGAGGCGAACCGCGTGTTGCTGGGTGAGCTGGGGCTGGCGCGCTGAGCGGGAGCGGCAGCTCTTTGAGAGGGACTTCGTCCCCCTCAAGCTCCCCCGACCAAGGGTCGGCGGGTCTTTGGAACCCGCGCGCGACCTCGATTCTAAGCCGCGCCCAGCCTCGCCTTCGATAGCGGCAGGCTGCGCAGCCGCTGCCCGGTCAGGGTGGCGACCGCATTCGCCACCGCCGGCGGCACGCCCGGCGTGCCGGGTTCGCCAACGCCACCGATCGGCGCACCGGATTCCACGATGCGCGCATGCACGTTCGGCATCCGGTCCCGCGCCAGGATCGGGTAGGTGTCGAAGTTGCGCTGCACCGGCGCGCCATTCTCGAACACCACCTCCTCCAGCAGGGCCGAGGACAGGCCGATGGTGGCGGCCGAGCGCACCTGCGCCTCGACCAATGCGGGGTTCACGATGCGGCCGGGGTCGATCGCGATCCACAGGTCATGCACCACGACTTCGCCGCGCCGGACCGAGACTTCGGCGATGGTCGCCGTCTCGCTGCCAAAGGGGCTGGCCATGGCGATGCCACGGGCACGCCGGCTGCCATCGGCGGCGACGAAGGCCGCGGGCTTCCAACCGCCCGACATCTCCACCACCGCATCCAGCAAGGCCAGGTGCCTGGGCGAATGGCCCAGCAAGTCGCGGCGCATCGCCAGCTTGTCCTGCCCCCCGGCATCGGCGCATTCGTCCAGGAAGGATTCGAAGAAATAATCATTCATCGAATGCCCGACGCTGCGCCAGAAGCCGATGGTGACGGGCATCGGCACCGGCACGTAGTCGATGCGCTTGTTGGCGATGCGATAGGGCTTGAAGGCAATGCCCTCGACCACCGAGGTATCCACCGGCGGGTTGCCCATGCGGGCGGTGCCGAAATGCATGCCCACGGGGCCTTCGCCCACCGCGCGGGCGCGCAGGGCGACGAGTTTACCGGCCGCATCCAGCCCCGCCTCGAACTGGGCATGGGCGAGGGGGCGGTAGGCGTCGCGGTTGAACTCCTCCTCTCGCGTCCAGGTCAGTTTCACGGGGCGTCCGGTCGCCTTGGCCAGGGCGATCGCCTGCGGGAAGGCATTGCCCGGCCCATAGGTGAAGTGCCGGCCGAAAAACCCGCCCAGCAGGGGCGAATGGATGCGGACCTGGGCGGGTTCCAGCCCCGCGGCCCGCGCGGCCAGGGCCTGGAACGCCTCCGGCGCCTGGTTCGGCACCCAAAGGTCCAGCGTTCCATCCGGATTGAACCGCGCCGTGGTGCTCATGGGCTCAAGCTGGGCATGGGCCAGGAAGGGCGCGTCATAATCGGCCTGGATGCGGCGGGCGGCACCGGCCAGGGCGGCGTCCACGTCGCCCACCTGCTCGGCCGGGTTGCCCGGGTTGCGCCCGGCGGCCTTCAACCGTTCCAGATGCCCGGCCGAGGAGAAATCGGCGGGCACGCGGCGGCCCTCAGCGGCTTCGGTCCAGGTGGCTTCCAAAGCCTCCGAGGCCTTGCGGGCGCGCCAGAAACTATCGGCAACGACGGCAAAACCGCCCGGCACCGGGTGGATCGAATGCACCCCGGGCATGGCCAGCACCGCCGGCCCGTTGGTCACCGCACCCGGCTGCATCCCGCCGCGCGGGGCATGGACCACGCTGGCCTGCAGCATGTCCGGCACCTTGGTGTCGATGGCATAGCGCGCCTGGCCGGTGGATTTGGCCGGCGTGTCCAGCCGCTTGGCCCGCGTGCCGATGACGCGAAAGCGCGACGGGTCCTTCAGCACCAGCCCGGTCGGCGGAGTCAGGGCGGCGGCGGCCTCGGCCAATTCGGCATAGGTCACGCGGCGCCCGGTCGGCGGATGCGCGACCACGCCGGTTTCGGTCAGCAGGCTGGACGGGTCCACGCCCCATTTATCGGCCGCCGCCTGCATCAGCATGGCCCGCGCCGTGGCGCCGACGGTCCGCATGGTCGTGTAGGACGTGCGGGTGGAAAACGACCCGCCGGTCAGCCGCCGGCCGCCCACCGTGGCGAATTCCGGCCCGGATGGCGGGGCGGCGGTCACCACGAATTTTTGCGGGTCGGCGTCCATGTCCTCGGCCACCAGCATGGCCATGCCCGTAAAGATGCCCTGGCCGCCTTCGATGAAGGGGGACAGCAGGTGGATCGCCCCGTCCGGCGTCAGGCGCAGGAAGGCCTGGACCTTGTGGCCATGCGTGGCCGCATGCGGCGGGGGCGCCGCCTGGGCGCGGGCGCGGGACGTCAGGCCAAAGGCCAGCAGCAGCCCGCCGGCGGCCAAAAGCCCGTCGCGGCGGGACACGTTCAGCACCGGCGCGTCGGGCGGGAGAAAATCGAAACCGTCCATCATCGCCCCCTCAGGCCGCCGCGGCGGCGCGGATCGCGCCGGCGATGTCGATGTAGGTGCCGCAGCGGCACAGGTTGGTCATCGCCTCGGTGATCTCGGCATCGGACGGCTTCGGGGTCTGCTTCAGCAGCGCGGTGGCCGCGACCACCTGGCCCGACTGGCAATAGCCGCATTGCGGCACATCGGCGGCGATCCAGGCGGCGGTCACCTTGGCGCCGACCGGGTCGGCGGCAATCGCCTCGATCGTGGTGACCTGCATGCCCACGACCGCTTCGACCGGAACGGAGCAGGACCGCATCGCCTGCCCATCGACCAGCACGGAACAGGCGCCGCATTGCGCGACGCCGCAGCCGTACTTGGTGCCGAGCAGGTCCAGATGGTCGCGCAGGGCCCAAAGCAGGGGCGTATCCGCCTCAATATCCAGCCGATGTGCGCGGCCGTTCACCGTGAGTTCGATCATGATGCAGGCCTCGATGAGATGGCCATCAAGGATGGGGGCGCGTCGCCGCCTTCGCAACCGTCCCGTGCAGCCGGTGCGACCAGGCCCATAGCGCTGGGGTCACGCCCAGTTCCATGACCAAAGCCAGCAGGTGCGGCAACGGCGGCACCCCGTGCAACAGCCCGCCCAGCCGCGCCAGCCCGCCGATGGCGACCAGGGCGCAGAGCGCGCCAAACACCGCCTGGCGCCGGTCCAGCGCCAGGGCGCACCACCAGACGCCCAGGCCGATGCCCAGCAGCAGCCCCGACAGGTAGCGCGCGTGACTGTCGGCGGCGGCCGGCAGGGACTGGCCCAAGAACCCGAAGCCGGTCAGCGCCCCCGCCAGCCCGGCCGAAACGGGGACCAGCCCGGCGAGGAGGATGGCCATGCGAAGATATCGATCCATGCCCCCGTTACGCGCGGCGGGGGGTGCTGGATGCGGTCAGGGCCACTTCACCTCGGGCGGCAGCGACATCAGGATCGCCTCCGTATTGCCGCCCGTCTTGAGCCCGAAAATGGTGCCGCGATCGTGGATCATGTTGAATTCGGCATAGCGGCCGCGCCGGACCAGTTGGTGTTCACGCTCGGCCGGGGTCCAGGCTTCGTGCATGCGGTTGCTGACCAGGCGGGGGTAGACCTCCAGGAACGCCTCCCCGACATCCTTGGTGAAAGCGAAGTGATTATCCAGCCGTGCGGGCGGCTCGTCACGACCGAGCCAGTCGTAGAAGATGCCGCCAAGCCCGCGCGGTTCGTTGCGATGCGGCAGGAAGAAGTACTCGTCGCACCACTTCTTGAATTTCGGATAGTAGTTCGGGTCGTGCTCGTCACAAGCGTGTTGGAAGGCGGCATGGAACTGCGCCGCATCGGCGATCATTTCGGGCGCCGCCATGTCCATCGGCGTGATGTCGCCGCCGCCGCCGAACCAGCCGCGATCGGTCACGATGAAGCGGGTGTTGAAATGCGCCGCCGCGACGCGGGGCGAACGCATATGCGCCACCAGCGACACGCCCGTCGCCATGAAGCGCGGATCCTCCGACGCCCCCGGGATCTGGGCGCGGAAGGCCGGGCTGAATTCGCCATGCACGGTGGAGACGTTGACGCCCACCTTCTCGAACACCCGCCCGCGCATCACGCTCATCACGCCGCCACCGCCCTCCGGCCGGGTCCAGGCGGTGCGCACGAAGCGGCCGGGGGGCATATCGGCGTGGGGGCCGCTGGCCAGCGCATCCTCGCAGGCCTCGAAGGCGGCACAGAGCCTGTCGCGCAGCGATTCGAACCAGGCGCGCGCGGCGGGGGCCAGCGGGTGGTCGGTCGGCGCGCGGGCGGAGGCGGGAGCATCGGTCATCGGCGGACCCTGCCCCGGTCCCTCGCGCTGGGCAAGGCGGCCCGGAATGGCGCTTTTCGCATGTAATACGCGTCATGGTGCGGTGCGACGGATGGACGGATCGGCAGGGCCTCCGTATATGCGGCGCGCCCGGAGTTGTTGTGGCGTATCATCGTGGTACGTCTTGCGTTCCGGGGCACGCGTCCCTGATCCGGCGGCGCATTTGGTCTCTCGGTGACGGTCGCAACAGGCGCCCCACCGCCAACAGGAACGGACATGGCCCATGGCTGACACGATGGCATCGCCACCGACCCACAGCGCGGGCGAAGCGGACACGCGGCGGGACTTCCTGAAGCTGGTCACCGTGGCCTTCGCCGCCGTTGGCGTCGGTGCCGTGGTGTGGCCCTTCATCTCCAGCATGAACCCCTCGCGCGACGTGTTGGCCCTGGCCTCCACCGACATCGACCTGGCGCCGATCGCGGTCGGCCAGGCGATCACGGTGATGTGGCGCGGCAAGCCGGTTTTCGTCCGCCACCGCTCGGCCGCGGAAATCGAGGCGGCGCGCGCCACCCCGATGGCCGACCTCAAGGATCCGATCGCCGACCAGTCGCGCACCCAGAAGCCGGAATGGCTGATCGTCGTCGGCGTCTGCACCCACCTTGGCTGCGTGCCGCTGGGCCAGAAGTCGACCGACGCGCGGGGCGAATACGGCGGCTGGTTCTGCCCCTGCCACGGCAGCCACTACGATACCTCGGGGCGTATCCGTAAGGGGCCGGCACCCTTGAACCTGGCCGTTCCCACCTACTCTTTCACCTCCGATACCAAAATCCGCGTCGGCTGAACGGAGACACGTCATGTCGATTGGGCTGCATAATTCCGAGATCAAGAATCCGGTGCTTCGCTGGGTGGACCAGCGTCTGCCGATCTTCACGATGCTCGAAAAGGAATACGGGAGCTTCCCGACCCCGAAGAACTTCAACTACTTCTGGAACTTCGGCGCGCTCGCCATGGTGACCCTGGCGATCATGATCGCCACCGGCATCTTCCTGGCGATGAACTATACCGCCCATACCAGCATGGCCTTCGACAGCGTCGAACGGATCATGCGCGACGTGAACTACGGCTGGCTGCTGCGCTATATTCACATGAACGGCGCGTCGATGTTCTTCATCGTCGTCTACATCCACATCTACCGCGGCCTGTACTACGGTTCGTACAAGACGCCGCGCGAATTGTTGTGGATCCTGGGCGTCGTGATCTTCCTGTTGATGATGGCGACGGCCTTCATGGGCTACGTGCTGCCCTGGGGCCAGATGTCCTTCTGGGGGGCCACGGTCATCACCAACCTGTTCTCGGCCTTCCCGCTGGTGGGCGAGTACATCGTGACCTGGCTCTGGGGCGGGTTCAGCGTCGACAACCCCACGCTCAACCGCTTCTTCTCCCTGCACTACCTGCTGCCCTTCGTGATCGCCGGCGTCGTGTTCCTGCACATCGCCGCCCTGCACATCACCGGCAGCAACAACCCGCTGGGTATCGAGCCGAAGGGGCCGCAGGACACCATCCCGTTCCACCCCTACTACACCATCAAGGACAGCTTCGGGATGGTGGTGTTCTTCATCTTCTTCGCCTTCCTGGTGTTCTTCGTGCCGAATTATTTGGGCCACCCGGACAACTACATCCCGGCGAACCCGCTGGTGACGCCGGCGCATATCGTGCCCGAATGGTACTTCCTGCCCTTCTACGCGGTGCTGCGCGCGGTGCCGGACAAGCTGGGCGGCGTGCTGCTGATGTTCGGCTCGATCGCCGTGCTCTTCGTGCTGCCCTGGCTCGATGGCTCGCCCGTGCGCTCCATGCGCTTCCGCCCGCTGGCGCGGCCGTTCTTCTTCGTCTGGTGCGTGGCCTTCCTGGTGCTCGGCTATGTCGGCGGCATGCCGGCCGAGGAGCCCTACGTCACCATCAGCCGGGTCGCGACCGCCTATTACTTCATGTACTTCCTGGTGATCCTGCCGCTGCTGGCGCGGCTGGAGCGGCCGTTGCCGCTGCCGGAAAGCATCAGCCGCCCTGTCCTGCGCGGGGGTGGGCCGCTGCCCGCCGGGGCCGCTGCCAAGCCGATGGAGAAGGCGTGATCATGCGGCATACCCTGAAGGCGGCGGCGCTGGCCGTTGCCGTCCTGCTCTCCCCGGCCGGCGCCCGCGCCGCCGGTGAGGCGATCCACCTGCCCGACATCCGCTTTTCCTTCGACGGGCTGTTCGGCACCTTCGACCGGGCCAGCGCGCAGCGCGGCGCCCAGGTCTACAAGGAAGTCTGCAGCAGCTGCCACGCGCTGCACCTGCTGTCCTACCGCAACCTGCGGGACATCGGGTTGTCGGAGGCCGATGTCGTCCGCTTCGCCGCCGCCTTCACGGTGACCGACGGCCCGAATGACGAAGGCGCGATGTACGAGCGCCCGGCCCGCCCGTCGGATCGGTTCCGCCGCCCCTACCCCAACGACAACGCCGCCCGCGCCGCCAACAACGGCGCGCTGCCGCCCGACCTGTCGGTGATGACCAAGGCGCGTGTCGGCGGTGCCGCCTATATCCATGCGCTACTGACCGGGTATCGCGACCCGCCGGCCGGCATGACGATGATGGAGGGGATGAACTACAACGCCTACTTCCCTGGCCATCAGATCGCGATGCCGAACGTGCTGAACCCGGACCAGGTGTCCTACGCCGACCACACCCCCGCCACCGTCGACCAGATGGCCCGCGATACCGCGACCTTCCTGGCCTGGGCGGCGGAGCCGGAGATGGAACAGCGCAAGGCGATGGGCGTGCGCATGATCCTGTTCCTGACCATCCTCGCCGGGCTGACCTATGCCGTGAAACGCAAGGTCTGGTCGAACCTGAAGCACTGAGGCCAGTCGGCTTTCCAGCTACCGGACGGCCGCCCCACCAGGGCGGCCGTTTTTTTATGGGGATTTCGCGCATGACCGACATCATCGAACCCGTCATCGGATTGCTCGGCGGTTCCGGCCTGTATGACATCGAGGGGCTGGAAAACCCCGAATGGCGCGACGTGGCCTCGCCCTTCGGCGCGCCGTCGGACCAGTTGCTGTTCGGACGCCTGGGCGGGGTGCGTTGCGTCTTCCTGCCGCGCCATGGCCGCGGGCATCGCATCCCGCCGTCGGAACTGAACTACCGCGCCAATATCGACGTGCTGAAGCGCGCCGGCGTGACCGAGATCCTGTCGCTATCGGCGGTCGGCAGCCTGAACGGCGACCTGGCCCCCGGCACCTTCGTGATCGTGGACCAGTTCATCGACCGCACTTTTGCGCGGCAGAAATCCTTCTTCACCACGGGCTGCGTCGCGCATGTGTCGGTCGCGCACCCGACCTGCCCGCGCCTGGGCGATGCGCTGGAAGCCGCGGCGCGGGAGATCGGCCTGCCGCACAAGCGCGGCGGCACCTACCTGGTGATGGAAGGCCCGCAGTTCTCGACCAAGGCGGAGAGCGAATTGTACCGCGCCTGGGGCTGCGACGTGATCGGCATGACCAACATGCCGGAGGCCAAACTCGCCCGTGAGGCCGAGATGTGCTACGCGACCGTCGCCATGGTCACCGATTTCGACTGCTGGCACCCCGACCACGACGCCGTCAGCGTCGAAGCGGTGGTGAAGGTTCTGCTGGGCAATGCCCATCGCGCCAAGGACCTGGTGCGCGCCGTGGTGCCGCGCCTGGCGGCCCCGCGCGGCCCCTGCCCCGCCGGCTGCGACCGGGCGCTGGAAATGGCGATCGTGACCGGCCCCGCCCATCGCGACCCGGCGCTGGTCGCGATGCTGGATGCCGTCGCGGGGCGCGTGCTGAACCGCTGAACGACGGGGGGCGTTGCGCCCTGGAGAGGGCTTCGCCCCCTTGTTCAGACCGGAGACATCCCTGACGCCTGTTCGGAGACATGCTTGACGCTTTTGGGCTTGGTTTCTCGGGAGAGGGACGATGCCCTGGAAGGCGTTATCTGTGATCGACACCCGTCGGGAGTTCGTCCGTCTGGCCAGCGTCGGCGATGTCAGCGTGGCGGCGTTATGCCGTCGCTTTGGCATCAGCCGGCAGAGCGGTTTCACCCTGTTGCGGCGTCACCGCGAGGTTGGCGATGCGGGCCTCGTGGAGCGCTCGCGCCGGCCGCACGACAGCCCCAGGCGGGTGGCGCCCGAGATCGAGGCGCAGCTGCTTGCCCTGCGCGCGGCGCACCCGCGCTGGGGCGGGCGCAAGCTGGCGCGGCGGCTGCGCGACCTGGGCGTGGAGGGGGTGCCGGCGCCATCGACGGTGACGCAGGTGCTGCGCCGTGCCGGCCAGATCGACCCGATCAAGGCCGAGCGGCATCGCGCCCTGACCCGCTTTGAACGCCCAGCCCCGAACGAGCTGTGGCAGATGGACTTCAAGGGCCACATCCCGGCCGGCAGCCGGCGCTGCCACCCGCTGACCGTGCTGGACGACCATTCGCGCTACGCCCTGGGCATCGCCGCCTGTGCTGGCGAGACGCTGATCGAGGTCCAGGGTCGGCTGACCGCGCTGTTCCGCCGCTATGGCCTGCCCGGCGCCATCCTGTGCGACAATGGCTCACCCTGGGGCGCCACGGGCCATACCGGCAGGCTGGCGGTGCAGCGCAGCGCCTTCGAGGTCTGGCTGATGCGGCTGGGCGTGGCGACCCTGCATGGGCGGCCGCGGCATCCGCAGACCCAAGGCAAGGACGAGCGGTTCCACCGCACGCTGGATGTGGAGGTGCTGCAGGGCCGGCGCTTCGCCGACCTGGACGACTGCCAGGCGGCGTTCAACGCCTGGCGGCCAGTCTACAACGAACAGCGCCCGCATGAGGCGCTGGGCATGGACGTGCCGGCGAGCCGCTACCGGCCCAGCAGCCAGGGCTTTCCCGAGGTGCTGCCGACGCCCGACTACTACCAGACCGACCTGGTGCGCCGGGTGCGGCCGAATGGCTGCTTCAAGCTGCATGGCAGGATGGTCGGGCTGTCGCAGGCCTTCGCCGGGCTGGACATCGCGCTGCGTGCGACGGGGCGGGATGGCGTGCTGAGCCTGCACTTCATGCGCTTCAGGCTGGGTGAGGTGGACATCACCGGGCCAGAAACGATAATCGGACCCGTCAGGGATGTCTCCGAACACCCGTCAAGCATCTCTCCGGTCTGAACACCCCCTCCAGACCTCCCCCACCAGGGGCAGCCGCCCCTGGACCGGCGGCGTTATTGGTAAAATGAAGAGAGGGGCGTCGCGGGCGGTCCATCGGCCGTGGCGGACCATGCCCCTCTCTTCATTTTACCAAATCCCGTGGGTTCCAAGGGGCCACGGCCCCTTGGTGGGGAGAGTTTGAGAGGGGCAAAGCCCCTTTCAAAGCGCCCCCCCCGCCCGCTCTTCAGCAGCCTTGTCAGGCCAGGTGCTTGGCCAGGAAGCCCAGCGTCCGCGCCTCGGCCACGCGGGCGTCGGCCTTCACGTAGCTGCCGCGTTCGTTGCAGGAAAAGCCGTGACCGGCGCCTTCGTAGACGAAGATCTCGATCCCCGGCTGCGCCTTCTGGATCGCCTCGACATCCTTCATCGGGATGGAGGTGTCCTGGTCGCCGAAATGCAGTTGCACCGGGCAATTCGGCACGGCGTCCTTGGTCACGACGATGCCGCCGCCGTAGTAGCCGACCGCGGCCTTGAAGCCGGTCATGCGCGTCGCACCCCACCAGGCGACGGTGCCGCCCCAGCAATAGCCGACGATCCCATGCGGCACGGCCGGCGGCAGATGGGCCTTGGCGGCGGCGATATCGGCCAGGGTGCCGGCTTCCGGCACCGCCGCGCGCAGCGTGCGACCGCGGGCCACGTCATCGGGGGTGTAGCCGAGTTCCACCCCACGGGCGACGCGGTCGAACAGCGCCGGGACCACGACGCGATAGCCTTGGGCGGCGAACATCGCGGCCAGGTTCTTCATGTGGTGGTTGACGCCAAAAATCTCCTGCACGAGCACCAGCGCGTGCTTGGCATTCGCCGGCCCATCGACCCAGGCGGTCAGCGAATGGCCATCGGTGGCAGTCAGATCGATGTTCATGGCACCCCTCCAAGTTGCGGTGATATGCTGGCGCATGGCCGAGATCGTCAACCTCAACCGGGTGCGCAAGCAGAAGTCCCGCGCGGCCGCCACCGAACAGGCGGCGGCGAACCGGGTGAAGCACGGCCGGACCCTGGCCGAACGCGCGCGGGATGCCGAGGAAACCCGCGCGCGGGAACGCCTGCTGGATGGCGCGCGCCAGGAACCGCCTAAACGTTGAAGCGGAACAGCATCACGTCGCCATCGCGGACGATGTATTGCTTGCCCTCGATCCGCAGCTTGCCGGCCTCTCGCGCACCCTGTTCGCCGCCCAGCGCCACGTAGTCGTCATAGGCCACCGTCTCGGCCGCGATGAAGCCGCGTTCGAAATCGCCATGGATCACGCCGGCCGCCTGGGGCGCGGTCATGCCCTTGATGATGGTCCAGGCCCGCGCCTCCTTCGGGCCGCAGGTGAAGTAGGTGATGAGGCCCAGCAATTCGTAGCCGGCACGGATCACGCGATCGAGCCCGCTGTCCGGCAGGCCCAGGCTTTCCAGGAATTCGGCGCGGTCGGTCGGGGCCATCTGGCTGATCTCGGCCTCGATCGCAGCGCTGACCACGACGGCGCCGGCGCCTTCGCGGGCGGCCATTTCGAACACGCGGGCGGATGTTGCGTTGCCGGTGGCGGCGGAGGCTTCCTCCACGTTGCAAACATACAGCACGGGCTTGGCGGTCATCAGCCCAAGCTTGGCCGCCGCCGCAACATCGGCCGGCGCGATGGCGGTGCGGGCAGGCTTGCCCTCGGTCAGCGCGGCCATGATCGGCTCCATCAGCGCGACCAGGGCGGCCGAATCCTTGTCGCCGCCCTTGGCCTTCTTCTGCAGCGGCGGCAGGCGTCGTTCCAGGCTGTCGAGATCGGCCAGCATGAGTTCGGTTTCCACCGTCTCGGCATCGCGGACCGGGTCCACGCTGCCTTCGACATGGGTGACGTCGTCATCCTCGAAACAGCGCAGGACGTGGACGATGGCGTCCACCTCACGGATATTGGCCAGGAACTGGTTGCCCAGACCCTCGCCCTTGGAGGCACCGCGCACCAGGCCGGCGATATCGACGAATTCCAGGCTGGTCGGGACGGTCTTCTGGCTGTGGCCGATCTTGGTCAGCGTATCCAGGCGCGGGTCCGGCACCGCGACGCGGCCGACATTCGGTTCGATGGTGCAGAAGGGGTAGTTCGCCGCCTGGGCGGCGGCGGTTGCCGTCAGCGCGTTGAAAAGGGTGGACTTGCCGACATTCGGCAGGCCCACGATGCCGCAGTTGAAGCCCATGGCGGGACACGACCTTTTGGTGAGGCGCGGGCCGACCGGTGCGACCGGCGCGCGGATGGGGGCCCCGATTGGCTCGGGACCCGTGAATGACGCGGTCCCTCTAGCCTGGATCGTGCCCGGCGTCAGCCGCCTTCGAGCACCGCCGCCACCTGCTGCGCGATGGCGCTGGCGGCGATCCGCGCCGAGGCATCATCCGTCGGCAGCGCCAGCGCCGCCGCCCGCAGCGGGGCCGCCAGCGGCGCGGCCGGCATGCCCACGCGCTTGGCGGCGGCAAAAATCCGCGCGGCCCGTGCGGCGGCATCGCCGCGGTGGGTGACGGCGTCCGCGACCTCAAGCAGCAGGGCCGCCCGCAGCGCCGCATCGGCCGCGGCGCCCTGGATCAGGCCATGGCGGCGGATGTCGCTGGTGATGCCGGCGGCAGCGGCGGCCGACAGGCCTGCGGCGGCGGTCGCCATGGTCGCGGCTTCCTTCGCGACGCCCGCCGACAGGGCGGCGGCGGCGTTCAGCCAGTCTTCGGACCCGGGGCCGCCGACGTCAGGCAGGTCGTCCTGTTCCATGTCCATGAATATCGCGCCTCCGGGCGCATGTGTGTCTGAGGATGGCGCGCCACCGGCGCGAGTGCGGCCACGCGAAAGCCGCATGGAAGTCGTATTGGCGCGGGACGCCTCGTTGATGGACGTGGTCGCGGCGGCGTCCGGGCAACAGTGCATTGGGACGACGTAGAACAAATCGCCTTTTCGTTGCGGTTTGTCCAGCAATGATTGTGGCGTCTCAGCCCGTGGCTGGCGCCAGGAAGGCGACACGGGTCATGAAGGCCTCGGGGTTGCCTTCCGCCAGCAGGGGGCAGGCGTCGGCGATGGCGTCCAGTAGCGGTGGCACCCAGGTATCCACCTTGGCGAAATCGCCCAGCACATGGCCCGTCACGCGGTCCTTGTGGCCCGGGTGCCCGATGCCGATCCGCACGCGGTAGAAATCCGGGCTGCCCAGGGCGCGCTGCATGTCGCGCAAGCCATTGTGCCCGGCGGCCCCCCCGCCGCGTTTGACCCGCACCCGGCCCGGGGCCAGGTCCAGTTCGTCGTGGAAGGCCGTGATGGCCTCGGGCTCGATCTTGTGGAAGGCGGCGGCCGGCTGCACCGCATTGCCGCTGCCGTTCATGTAGGTCTGCGGCATCAGCAGCAGGACGCGCTGTCCGGCGATGCTGCCATCGGCCAGCAGGCCGCGGAATTTCTGGCGCCAGGGGGAAAAGCGATGGCGGCGGGCAATCGCCTCCAGCGCCATGAAACCGATGTTGTGCCGTTGCCGCGCGTATTCCGGCCCTGGATTGCCGAGGCCGACCCAAAGCAGCATGGCCCACTCCAAGACCCGGCGCGGGGGAGACCCCCCCGCGCCGGGCAAAAATTACTTCTTCTTGGCGGGTGCCGCAGGAGCCGCTGCCGCGGCCTTGGCCGGAGCAGCCTTGGCCTTGCCCTTGCCCTTGGCGGGTTCGGGGGCGGGCGGCGGCGGGGCCAGGTCGGCGTCCACGGTCGGTGCGGCGATCGAGGCCACCATGAAGTCGCGGCCCTGGATGATGGACTTGGCGCCCATCATGTCCTTGATCGCGGACAGGCGCAGCTGCGCGCCGATTGCGGCTTCGGCCACGTCGATGACGAAGGCTTCGGGCACGTTCGCCGGTTCGGCCAGCACTTCGATTTCACGACGCACGACGTTCAGCACGCCGCCGGCCTTGAGGCCCGGGGAGGTCGCTTCGTTTTCGAAGGTGACGGGCACCTTGACCTTGATGCGGGCGCCGGGGGCCAGGCGCTGGAAGTCCACGTGCAGCGGACGATCCGTCACGGGGTGGAACTGCACCTCGCGCATCAGCACGCGTTCGGTGGTGCCGCCCGCGACCTCGATGTCATACAGGTGCGACTGCCAGCCGCCCTTGTGCAATTCCTTCATCACGTCGCGCGGGTCGAGCGAAACGAGGGTGGACGCCAGTTTGGCGCCGTAGATCACGCCGGGAACCTGTCCCGTCCGTCGTGTTGCGCGCGCCGCCCCCTTGCCGGCCTGCTCGCGCGCCACGGCGGGGATCCGATAGACCTGGACCATGTCCGCATACTCCTGTGGGTGTTTGTCGAGAGGTTGCTGTTCGCCCGTCACGGGTGGTTCCCTGTTCGGGAATGGATCCACAGCGTTCGGGGCCGCCGGCCTCCAGGGGTGCCGGCGTCGGGGGGCATTAGCGGCAGGGTCGGTCACTGGCAAGCGCAATTGGCTTGTGGCGCGGGTTCCAGTGAAGCGAACGTGTTCGCAGCGCGCTTTTGTAACCTTGACGCAATGGGTAGCGACGGAGAAGGCTCCGGCCCATGGAATTCGCCATCACCCTCGGTCTTCTGGCGTTGCTTGGATGGCTGCTGGGTGTGATCGGCTTCTTCCGCGCCGGCAGCGCCCTGGCCGACGTGCGCCGCCTGCGGCTGGAGTTGCAGGAAGCCCAGGCCCATACCGGCCCGACGATCATGCCAGCGCCGCCGCCGGTGGCCGATGCGATGAAACCGGCCCCAGCGCCCGAGACGGCGGCGCCCGAGACGGCGGCGCCCGTCGTGGAAACCGCGCCACCGATCGACAACCTGCCCGAAGACGTCGCAACCGCAACGCCGGGGGCCGCCATGCCAGCCCCCGCGCCGGCACCCCAGCGGCGCAAAAGCCTGGAAGAAACCCTGACCCAGCGGCTCGGCCTCTGGGTCGGCGCCGCCGCGCTGTTGCTCGCCGCGATCTTCCTGGTCCGTATCGGGATCGAGGAAGGCTGGCTGGGCCCGGCCCCGCGCACGGTCATGGCAGCCCTGCTCGGTCTCGCGCTGATCGCGATGGCCGAAAAGTTGCGCGGGCATCCGCCAGCCGGGGCCTCGGCGGATCTGGCCCCCGCGGCCCTGGCATCGGGTGGCGTCGCCGCGTTGTTCGGCGCCACCTACGCCGCCGGGCCGCTGTATGCGCTGGTGCCGCCGCCGCTGGACTTTGTGCTGCTGGGCCTGGCCGGATTGGCGGGCATGCTTCTGGCGCTGCGCTACGGCCCGTTTGTCGGCGTGGTCGGGCTGGTGGGTGCCTATGTGACCCCGGCGCTGGTCCAGTCCACCGACCCGTTCCTGCCGGGGCTTTATGCCTATCTACTGGCGGTGACGGCGGCGGCGGCCTTTGTCGTGCGCTACACCGCCTGGACGCCGCTCGGCGCGATGGCGGCGCTTGGGGCTGCTTTTTGGGTCGCGGCCGGCAGCCAGACCGGCACGCCCGATGCCGATTGGGTGCCCGCCCTGTTCGCCCCGGCCGCCACCGCCGTGCTGCTTTTTGCTTTGCCGCGCGGCGTCGGCGCGGTCGCGGCTGGGCGCATGGTCGCCGCCTGGGCGGTGCTGGCGCCCGGCGTCGCGCTGCTGCCGATCCCGGGGCTGGTCGAACCATCGTTGCTCTGGGCCGGCGGCACTGCCATCGCGGCCCTGTGCCTGGTGGCGATCCTGCGGGCGCAATCCGAACCGGGGCTGGTCCGCCTGCCCTGGTTCGCCGCCGCCATCGCCCTGGTGGCGCTGGCGCTTTGGCCGCTGCCCGAATGGTCGCCCACCGGGGAAGTCGTGGCGATCGAGGGTGCCACCGTCGCCTTCTTCGCCGGCGACTGGGCGCCCGAACCCTTGCGCCCCTTCCTCGGCTGGCTCGCCGGGCTGGCGGCCCTGCATTTTGCCGCCGCCTTCCTGCTGGCCGGCCGCGCCGGGCGCCCGCCCGGTTGGGCGGGGCTGGGTGCGGCGGTGCCGGTGCTGTTGCTGCTGATCGGCTTCGGCCGGGTGCGGCATTTCCAGGCCGATCCGACCTGGGCCTGCTTCGGGGTCGCCCTGGCCGCCCTGCTGGTCTTTGCCTGCACGCGGGCGATGCGGCGGGGCGATGTGGCGCAGGCCGGGGAATGGGCGGCGGGCGCCGTCGGCGCGCTGGCGCTGGCGGCCGGGATGCTGCTGACCGACCAATGGCTGTCGGCGGCCCTGGGGCTGCTGTTGCCGGCGCTGGCCTGGATCGAACGGCGCACGGGTGTCACCGCCCTGCGTCCGATCGCCGCGACCCTGGCGGTGGCCGTGCTGGTGCGGCTGGTGCTGAACCCCTCGGTCACCGGGTATGACGTCGGCACGACACCGGTCTTCAACGGGCTGGCGGTCGCCTATCTGGTGCCCGCCATCTCGGCGGCGCTGGCGGCAAGGATGTTCGCCACCGAGGACACCGCCGTCACCTGCCTGCGCGCCGTGTCGCTGATCGCCGCGATCGCCGGTGTGCTGGTGCTGATCCGGCACGGCATGACCGGGCGGCTGGACGACCGCGACCCGGGTTTTGCCGAATTGGCGGCCTATTGCGCGGCGCTGTGGATCCTGGCGGCGGGGCTGGCCGCGCTCTATGCGCGCCGGCCGCTATGGGTGCGGGGTTTCGTCCTGGCCTGGCTGGGGGCCGCCGCGCTGATCCTGCTGACCGGGCTGGTGGTGCTGAACCCCGGGGTGACCGATGTGAAACTGCTCGGCGGGACGGTCGTCTGGAACCCGCTGCTCGCGGCCTATGCCGTGCCGGGCGTGCTGGCGGGGCTGGCGGCCGCGCTGATGCCGGCCGGCGGGCGCCCGCGCCGCTGGCTGGCGCAATGGCTGGGCGGTGTTGCGCTGCTGGCCGGGCTGGTCTGGGTGACGTTGGAAGTGCGGCGGGGCTGGCATGGCGCCCGCGTCGCCTTGGACGCGGTCGATTTCACCGCATCGGAGCATTGGGCCGTGTCCGGCGGCTGGCTGGCCCTGGCGCTGACCCTGTTCGGCATCGGGCTGGCCAGCGGGCGGCGGGGACCGCGCCTGGCCGCACTGGCCGTGATGGGGGCCGCGACCATCAAGGTGTTCATCGTCGACACGGCCGAATTGGACGGGCTGTGGCGCGTGTTGTCGCTGCTCGGCCTGGGCCTCGCGTTGATCGGCCTGGGCGCTGCCTACCGCCGCTTCGTCGCCGTCAAGGTGTAGGGGTCACACCGCCGCTTCGGCAAAAATCCGCGAGACATCGCCGCCCCACACCGTCTCGTAGCGGCGCAGCCAGACATCGGCCTGGGTTTCCCCGCTCGCCACGATCGCGTCCAGCGGCGCCAGCAACCCGGCCTCGTCCCGCCCGCGGGCCACAAGCCCATCGCGGGCGATGGCCAGGACATCGCGCGCCACGTCGCGCAGCGACCGGCCGCGGATGGTCGCCGTCAGGGCCTGGCGCGGCACCGCGGCGCGCAGCCCGCGCGCTTCTTCCAAACTCCAGTCGCGCACCAGCGCCGCCGCTGCCTTCTGGGCCGCATCGTCATACAACAGCCCGGTCCACAGCGCGGATTGCGCCACCATCATCGCGGGCGACCCGGCATCCGCGCCGCGCATCTCCAAAAACCGCTTCAGCCGCACGTCCGTAAAGACGGTGGTCACATGATCCGCCCAATCGCCCATGGTCGCCGTGACGCCGGGGTGCCCCGGCAGGCCATGCGCCATGAAGTGCCGGAAACTGACCCCGGTCGCATCGACGAAGGCACCGTCGCGCATGACGAAATACATCGGCACGTCGAGCACGTATTCGGCAAACCGCTCGAACCCAAAGCCGTCTTCCCAGACGCAGGCGGGGATGCCGGTGCGGTCGGGGTCGGTCTCGGTCCAGACCTTGCCGCGCAGGGTGCGGAAGCCGGAGGGCTTGCCCTCCAGGAAGGGCGAATTGGCGAAGAGCGCCGTCGCCAGCGGCTGCAAGGCCAGCGACAGGCGGAGCTTTTCCGCCATGTCCGCCTCATCGCCAAAATCCAGGTTCACCTGCACGGTGCAGGTGCGCAGCATCATGTCGAGCCCCATGGCCCCGACCCGCGGCATGTAGCCGCGCATGATCGCGTAGCGCGACTTCGGCATCCAGGGCATCCGGTCCTGCGTTTGCAGCGGATGAAAGCCCAAGGGCGCGAAGCCGATCCCCATCGGCCCCGCGACGGCGCGGGTTTCCGCCAGATGCGCGTCCAGTTCCGCCGCCGTGTCGTGCAGGTCGACCAAGGGACCGCCCGACAATTCGAACTGCCCGCCGGGTTCGAGCGAGACCGAGGCGCCGTCCTTCTTCAACCCGATGATGCGGCCGGCATCGAGAATCGGCTCCCAGCCCTGCGGCAAAAAGCCTTCAAGGATCGCGCGGATGCCGTCGGGTTCGTAGGCGGGCGGCGACAGGTCGCTGTGCCGGAAACCGAATTTCTCGTGCTCGGTGCCGATGCGCCAATCCGCGCGGGGCTTGCTGCCCTCGGCAAACCATTGCGCCAGTTGGCGCGTCGAAGAGATCGGCGTGAGGTCGGCCTCGCCGGGATTGGACATCGGGTGTTTCCGTCAAAGGGTACGGCGACCGAGGCCTCAAGGGCCGGATGCGTCGCCCGCCAGGGCCTGCATCACGGCAAGGGCCGCAACCACCGCCGTGTCCGCCCGCAGGATGCGGGGGCCGAGGCTTGTTGGCACAACAAAGGCACGACGGGTCATGTCGTCAAGTTCGGCCCCGGCAAACCCGCCCTCCGGCCCGACCAGCAGGGCCAGCGGCGGGCGGCGGCCGGCCAGGGCCGTGGGCAGCGGCGCCGCCCCGGCCCGTTCGGCGCCCACCAGCAGCGGCGTGGCATCCCAGCCATCCAGCAGGCGATGCAGCGGCATCGGCTCGGCGATGGCGGGCACGTCCAGGCGTTCGCTCTGTTCGGCGGCTTCCCGTGCGATGGCCCGCAGGCGGTCGGTGTTCAAGCGGTCGGGAACGCTGCGCAGGCAGAAGACCGGCGCAATGCTGGCGACGCCCAATTCGGTCGCTTTCTGGACCGCCCATTCCATCGCATCGCGCTTCAGCACCGCGACCACGAGTCGGATATCTACCGCCGCCGCCGGGGCGCGCAGCCTGGCGCCCAGGGTGAAGGCGATGCGATCCTTCCGCACCGCGGCGATGGTCGCGGCGAATTCACCATCCCGCGCGTTGAACAGCAGCAGCGGGTCGCCAGGCCCCCGCCGCAGCACCGACCCGAAATACCGCGCGGCGGCTTCATCGCCCGGCACCTCGGCCCCGGTCGCGAGGGGCTGGTCGCAATGCAGGCGCGGGATCGTGGTCATGGCGCGGCTGTGGCATGGAGGATGGGCATGGCGGAGATACTACAGCGATGACCGCGCATACCGACATCCGTGCCGAGGGCTGGGTCGCCAGCCTGCCGGCCATTGCCCGCCCCTATGCGCTGCTGATGCGGCTGGACCGGCCGATCGGGTCCTGGCTGCTGTTCCTGCCAGGGCCATGGGCCTTTGCGCTGGCGGCACCGAACTGGGCGACGGGGCTTTGGCTGACCCTGCTGTTCGGCCTGGGTGCCGTGGTGATGCGCGGCGCAGGCTGCGTGGTGAACGATCTGTGGGACCGGGATCTGGACCGGCAGGTGGCACGCACGGCGGGGCGGCCCCTGGCCTCCGGCGCGATACGCCCGCGCCAGGCGCTGGTGTTCGTCATCGGGCTGGGGCTGCTGGGGCTTGTCATCCTGCTGCAACTGCCTTGGGTGGCGATCCTGCTGGGCGTCGCGTCGCTGATCCCGATCGCGCTCTATCCGCTGGCCAAGCGATTCCTGAACTTCCCGCAGGCGGTGCTGGGGGTGGTGTTCTCCTGGGCGGCGCCGATGGGCTGGGCCAGTGCGACGGGGGGGCTGGAGCCTGCGGCATGGGTGCTCTGGGCCGCCGGGTTTTGCTGGATCCTGGGGTACGACACGATCTACGCGCATCAGGACCGGGAGGATGATGCGATGGTCGGCATCCGGTCCTCGGCGCTGACCCTGGGGGACCGCACGCGGCCGTTCCTGGTCGGGTGCTACGCCGCCACGCTGGCGCTTCTGGCGCTGGCCGGCTGGCTCGCGGGGGTCGGGCCGTGGTTCTGGCCGGCGCTGATCCTGCCGGCCTGGCTGCTGGCGCGACAAATCCTGCTGCTGGACATCGCCGACCCGGCCCTATGCCTGGCCCTGTTCAAATCGAACCGCGAGGTCGGCATCGCCATCGCCCTGGCCTGCCTGGCCGGGCGCCTGTGACCGAGGCTTTTGTCGCGGCCCATACGGCCATCGCCCGCACCCCGATGGTGCCGGAGATCGCGCTGTACCTGGCGACCGAGATCACCCCGATCTGGCAAGCGACCGAGGCCTGGCTGGAACGCACCGGCATCGCCCCGCCCTATTGGGCTTTTGGGTGGCCGGGTAGCCAGGCCTTGGCGCGGCTGATCCTGGATGACCCCACAGTGGTGCGCGGCAAGCGCGTGCTGGACTTCGCCGCGGGCGGCGGCCTTGCCGCCATCGCCGCGGCGCAGGCGGGCGCCGCATCGGTCGATGCCGCGGAAATCGACCCCATCGCCCTGGCCGCCTGCCGGCTGAACGCGGCGCTGAACGATGTCGCCATCGGCACCGACCCCGGCGACGTCCTGGCCATGCCCGCGCGTTGGGATGTGATCATCGCCGGCGACGTTTGCTACGAGGCACCGATGGCCGCCCGCGTCATGGCCTGGCTGCGCGCGGCGGCGGCCGGGGGGGCCATTGTGCTGCTGGCCGACCCTGGCCGGGCCTATGTGCCCAAGGCGGGGCTGGTCGAAATGCGGCGCTTTATCGTGCCGACGACACGGGAATTGGAAGATCGTGACGCGCGGGAGGTCACGATCTTCCAGGTCGTGGCGGTCTAGACCGCGATGCGTTCGCATTCGCTCACGCATCACGGTCTAGCTTGTTGTTTTGTCGCGTGATTCAGCCCTGCGGCGCATACGCGCCTACGGCCATCACGCTTTAGGCGCCTTCCGGCTTCACGCCGCTCGCCCGCACGATCTCGGCGATGCGGGTCCGCTGTTCGCGCAGGTAGGTGTGGAAGGCTGGCTGCGTCATGACCAGCGGGATCACCCCGGCCGAGGCCATGCGGGTGATCATCGCCGGATCGGCCAGCGCCGCGGTGATGATGGCGTTCATGCGCGCCACGATCGGCGCCGGGATATTCGCCGGGCCCATCAGCCCGCCCCAGGACACCATGTCGAAATCGGGCACGCCCTGTTCCTGGATGGTGGGGATGTCGTTCGCAAAGGGCCAGCGCGTCGCCGTGGTGACACCCAGCGCCCGCACCGCCCCGCTGCGCGCCGTGCCGATGATGCCGGGCAGGGTGTCGAAGACCACCTGGATCTGGCCGCTCATCAGATCGGCCAGCGCGGGGGCCGAACCGCGATAGGGCACGTGCACCATCTCGACCCCGGTGCGCATCATGAACAGCACGCCGTTCAGGTGGTTGCTGCCACCCGCCCCCGCCGAGCCGAAATTCACCCGGCCCGGATTGGCGCGGCAATAGGCGATGAATTCCTGCACATTATTCGCCGGCAGGCCCGGCGTGCAGGCCATCAGGCTGGTGCTGCCGGAAAAACTGGCGATGGCGGTGAAGTCGTCCACGCCCTCATACCCCGGGTTGGCGAAGAGCAAGGGTCCGCCCAGGTGGCTCGACCCGCTGCCCAGCATGACGGTGTAGCCGTCGGGGGCGGATTGCGCGACGAAGGCGGTGCCGATGGTGCCGCCGGCGCCGGAGCGGTTGTCCACCACCACCGGCACGCCAAGGCCTTCGGACAGCGCCTGCGCCATCAAGCGCCCGATGATGTCGCTGGCCCCGCCAGGCGGGAAGGGCACGACGTAGCGGATCGGCCGGTTGGGCCAGGGGGCCTGTGCGAGGGCCGGGGCCGCCAGGATGGAGGCCCCCAGAAGTGGCAGGGCGCGGCGACGGATCATACGATACATTCCTCAAGCTCGGTTGCGGCAGCCTGCCGCCATGGGGCCGGTGCAAGCAAGGCGCGTTCCAAACTCAACCGTCCGGCTTCGCGCCGCTGGCCCGCACGATGGCGGCGATCTTGGCCCTGTCCTCGCGGATGAAGGCATGGAAGTCGGGTTGGCTCATGCGCAAGGGATAGGCCCCGGCCGATTGCAGCCTGGCGGCCAGGGCGGGTTCCGTCAGCGCCGCGTTCAGGATGCCGTGCATCCGCGCGACGATGGGGGCGGGAATGCCCAGCGGCCCCATCAGCCCCGACCAGAACTGCACGTCGTAATCGGGCACGCCCTGTTCCTGGATGCTCGGGATGTCCGGCGCCAGCGGCCAGCGTGCGGCGGTGGTGACGCCGAGCGCCTTCACCGACCCGGCCCGCACCGCGCCGATGATGCCGGGGAAGCTGTCGAAGACGACCTGGATATTGCCGCCCATCAGGTCGGCCAGTGCAGGCGCCGCACCGCGATAGGGCACATGCACCATCTCGACCCCCGTCCGCATCATGAAGAGCACGGCATTGAGGTGATTGCCGCCGCCCGCGCCGGCGGAGCCGAAATTCACCTGGCCCGGACGGGCGCGGCAATAGGCGATGAACTCCTGGACCGTATTCACCCCAAGCCGCGGATTGACCGCCATGATGCTGGTGCTGGTGGAGAAGGTGGCGATGGCCGAAAAATCGTCCACGCCCTCATACCCCGGGTTGGCGAAGAGCAATGGTCCGCCGAGGTGGCTCGACCCGCTGCCCAGCATGACCGTGTAGCCATCGGGGGCGGATTGCGCGACGAAGGCCGTGCCGATGGTGCCGCCGGCCCCCGCGCGGTTGTCCACCACGACCGGCACGCCCAGGCCGTCCGACAGCGCCTGCGCCATCAGGCGGCCGACGATGTCGCTGGTGCCACCCGGCGGGAAGGGCACGACGTAGCGCAGCGGGCGGTTCGGGAAGCCATCCTGCGCCAAGGCGGGGGCTGCGAGCAGCGAGGCGCCGGCCAGGGCAAGCGCATGGCGACGGTTCATGGGGGGGTGGTCCTGGATCTTGGGCAAGGCTGGCGCCACGTCACGCCTCCGGCTTCACGCCGCTGGCGCGGACGATCGCCGCGATCCGCGTGCGCTGTTCGCGCACATAGGCGTGGAAGGCGGGCTGGGTCATCGGCAGCGGCACCAGGCCGACATTGTTCAGCCGTGCCTGCGCGGCGGGATCGGCCAGGGCCGCGTTCACCACCGCATGCATGCGGGCCACGATCGGTTCCGGAATGCCGACGGGGCCGACAAGCCCGAACCAGGAGGGCATGTCGAAATCGGGCACGCCCTGTTCCTGGATGCTGGGGATATCCGGCGCCAGCGGCCAGCGCCCGGCATTGGTCACGCCAAGCGCACGGACCGAACCGCTGCGCGCGGCACCGATCGCCCCGGGCAGCGTGTCGAACACCACCTGCACCTGGCCGGCCATCAGGTCGGCCAGCGCGGGGGCCGATCCGCGATAGGGCACATGCACCATCTCGACCCCCGTGCGCATCATGAACAGCACGGCGTTGAGGTGATTGCTGCCGCCCGCCCCGGCGGAGCCAAAATTCACCCGGCCCGGATTGGCGCGGCAATAGGCGATGAACTCCTGCACATTGGTCACCGGCAGGCCCGGCGTGCAGGCCATCAGGCTGGTGGTCGCGGCGAAGCTGGCGATGGCGGTGAAATCATCCACGCCCTCAAACCCTGGATTGGCGAAGAGCAGCGGTCCGCCAAGATGGAACGACGCATTGCCCACCATCACCGTATGCCCATCGGGCGGGGATTGCGCGACAAAGGCCGTGCCGATGGTCCCGCCCGCGCCGGGCCGGTTTTCCACGACGACCGGCGCGCCAAGCCCGTCCGACAGCGTCTGCGCGATCAGCCGCGCGGTGATATCGGCCGCCCCGCCAGGGGTCACCGGGACGACGAAGCGGATCGGCCGGTTCGGCCAGGGCGCCTGCGCCAAGGCGGGGGCGGCGAGCAGGGATGCCCCCAGCAGGGATAGCGTGCGACGGCGGATCATGGCGGGCTGCTCCGGGGCTGTCTCCGCCCCGGTGGCTTGCAAACCCTGTTCCAGGCTGGGCTATCGTGTCGCTTGCCCAAGGAAACGCATCAGCGCCGCCAGATCCTCGGGGTTTTCGAGCCGTTGCATCGGCATGGTGGTGCCCGGCGTCACGATGTCCGGCCCGCGGGTGAACAGGTCGGCGACGGTGTCGGGTGTCCAGACGATGTCACCCTGGGCCAGCCGTGGCGAGAAGGCATAGCCCGGCAGGCTGCCCATGCGGCGGCCGAAGATGCCGTGCAGGCTGGGGCCGGCCAGATTGCCGCCGCCTGGTGTTACCGCATGGCAGGCGGCACAGGCGCGAAAGACCCGCGCGCCATCGGGGTCGAGGCCGGCCTGCTCGGCCGGTGCCGCATCATCCGGGCCAAGCGGCGACAAATGCCGGCCCGTGGCCACATCCCAGGCCCGCACGCGCCGGTCGGCGCCGCCGGTCCATAATGTCGCGCCATCCGGGGCGAAAGCCACGGACCAGACCGGCAGGCCGGGGCCTTCCAGTACGCGCAACAGCCGCCCCGCCGCGATGTCATACAGCGCCACATTGCCACCGAGCGACGCCGCCGCCAGCACGCCATTCGCCGCCGACAGCGCCACCACCGGACGCCCGCTGTCGGCCAGGACGCGTTCGCCGCCTTCACCGGTGAGGACCCGCACCGTGCCATCCACCCCCGAGACCGCCAATGCGCCACCGGGCAGTGCCGCCAAGGCCGTGCGCGGCAGGCCGTATTCTGCGATCACGGTGCCCTCTGGCCACAGCCGCAGCGTGCCGTCGAAACCGGCCGAGACCAGCGCGCCGTCGCGGAAGGCGACGGCATTGACCGGCCCCTGGTGCGCTTCGAACACCGTCGCCCGGCCCTGGTGCCACAGCCGCACCGACCCATCCCAGCCCGCCGAGGCCAGCCGCCCATCGGCGGCCGCGGCCAGGCCCGCGATCGGGGCGGTGTGCCCTTCCAGCACCCGTGCCGGTTCGCGATCAGGATTTTGCAGCGACCAGAGGGCGATGCGCCCGTCCTCGCCGGCACTGGCCAGCATGCCGTCGGGCAGCATGGCCAGCGCGTTCACGCCGCCAGCGTGCCAACGCAGCACGCGGCGCGCGGTGCCGGCGACAGGATCCCACAGGATCACGGCGGAATCGAAGCCCGCGCTGGCCAGGGTGCCGGGGGTGGTCGCCAAGGCGCGGACAGGCCCGCCATGCGCCGGCGCGTCCTGCGCCGCCGCGGGCAGGGCCAGCAGCAGCAGGACGGCCAGGGGCCTCAGCACAACGCGTTATCGCGGGCGACGACGCGCCCGCCGGCGATGACCAGGCGGCGCTTCGGCTGGCCGACCACGGCCTGGGCGATGGTTTCGGCATCGACCAGCACCGCTTCCGCCCGCGCGCCCACCGCCAGGCCGTGGTTGGCGAAGCCGCAGCCCAGCGCGGCGGACCCGGTCACGCAGTCCAGCGCCATGGCGATCTGGTCGTCACGGCGGAAATCGTTCTTCAGCCCGATCAGCATGGCCCGGGTCAGCATGTCTGGGCTGCCATAGGGGGTCCAGGTGTCGCGGACGCCATCATTGCCGCCAAAGATGGTGACGCCAGCGGCACGGCAGGCGGCGACCGGCGGCACGTTGCGCGACGGCGGCGCCGTGGTCGCGATCGCCACCCCGGCACGCGCCAGCATCGCCAGCAACGCCGCCTGGCGGGCGGGTGCCACATCGCCCAGGCAGAAGGCGTGGCTGACCACGACACGCCCGCCCATGGACAGGGCCTGGGTGCGTTCGGCGATCAGTTCGAGCGAGAAAGCGCCAAGCTCGCCCGGTTCATGCAGATGCACATCGACCGGCCGGCTGAACCGTTCAGCCAGGCCAAAGATCGCATCCAGGTGGCCCTTTGGGTCACGCTCGATACCGGACGGGTCGAGGCCGCCGACGATATCCGCGCCATCGGCCATCGCCTGCACCATCAGGTCAAACGTGCCAGGGCGCCCGAGCATCCCCGATTGCGGAAAGGCGATGACCTGGATGTCCTGCACCCCCGCCCGGTCCTGCCGCAACGCCAGCAGCGCATGCAGATGGGACAGCCCGATTTCCGTGTCCACATCGGCGAAACTGCGGATGCGCGTGGTGCCGAGCGCCAAAAAGTCATCGGCCAGGCGCCGCGCCTGGCGCAGCGGGTCCAGGCCGAGCGCGCGGCGCTGGTGGCGTTCGTTCTCGATGCGGTCGGTCAGCAGCGGGCCGCATTCATTGACATACCAACCCATGCCCCAAAGCGATTTGTCGAGGTGGGTATGACCCTCGATCAAGCCGGGCAGCAGCAGCGCGCCATGGCCGTTTTCGCTGGTCGGCGCGGTCAGCCCGGGGCCGAAGGCGGCGAAGCGCCCGTCCTCGATCAACACATCCGTGGGCGCGCCACCCAGGGGTCGGACGTTGTGCAGCAGCAAGGCGGTCATGCGGGGCATCCCGAAGCGTGATGCCGGCAGGTTCGCGCTTGTGCCGCGGCAAAACAAGAAGGGCGGCCCGTTGCCGGACCGCCCCCCTGTCGAACGCTGATCTCCGAAAGTCGGAAGATCAGAAGTCCATGTCGCCCATGCCGCCCATGCCGCCGCCGCCGCCAGACGGCGGGGCCTTCTTCTCGGGACGCTCGGCGACCATCGCCTCGGTCGTGATCAGAAGCGACGCGACCGAAGCCGCATCCTGCAGCGCCGTGCGCACGACCTTGGTCGGGTCGATGATGCCGGCCGCGACCAGGTCCTTGTAGGCGCCGGTCTGGGCGTCGTAGCCGTAGACGTAGGTGCTGTCGCGGAGGACCTCACCAGCGATCACGGCGCCATCCTGGCCGGCGTTGGCGGCGATCTGCTTCAAGGGCACCTGGATGGCGCGCTTGATGATGTCCACACCGACCTGCTGGTCGTGGTTGGCCACCTTGATCGACTCCAGGTTCTGCGAAGCGCGGAGCAGGGCAACGCCGCCGCCCGGCACGATGCCTTCCTGAACCGCGGCGCGGGTCGCATGCAGCGCGTCGTCGACGCGATCCTTGCGCTCCTTGACTTCCACTTCCGTGGAGCCGCCGACGCGGATGACGGCGACGCCACCGGCCAGCTTCGCCAGGCGTTCCTGCAGCTTCTCACGGTCGTAGTCCGAGGTGGTCTCCTCGATCTGCGCCTTGATCTGCTCGCAACGACCCGTGATGGCATCCTTTTCGCCGGAGCCGTCGATGATCGTGGTGTTCTCCTTCTCGATCCGCACGGACTTGGCGCGGCCGAGCATGGCGAGGGTCACGTTCTCGAGCTTGATGCCGAGGTCTTCGGAGATGACTTCGCCACCGGTCAGGATCGCGATGTCTTCCAGCATCGCCTTGCGACGATCGCCGAAGCCAGGGGCCTTCACGGCCGCGACCTTCAGACCGCCGCGCAGCTTGTTGACGACGAGCGTGGCCAGGGCCTCACCCTCAACGTCTTCGGCCACGATCACCAGCGGGCGACCGGACTGAACGATGGCTTCCAGCAGCGGCAGCATCGGCTGCAGGCTGGAGAGCTTCTTCTCGTTGATGAGGATGTACGGGTTTTCCATCTCCGCAATCATCTTCTCCGCATTCGTGATGAAATACGGGGAGACGTAGCCGCGGTCGAACTGCATGCCTTCGACGACATCGAGCTCGGTCTGGATGGACTTGGCTTCCTCGACGGTGATGACACCCTCGTTGCCGACCTTTTCCATCGCCTTGGCGATCATTTCGCCGATCTCGGTCTCACCGTTGGCGGAGAGCGTGCCAACCTGCGCGACTTCGGCGGACGTCGTGATCTTGCGGGTCTTCTGCTCGAGCTCGGCGACAACCGAGGCCACGGCGAGGTCGATGCCGCGCTTCAGGTCCATCGGGTTCATGCCGGCGGCAACGGCCTTGCAGCCCTCGCGGATGATGGCCTGGGCCAGCACGGTCGCCGTCGTCGTGCCGTCGCCGGCCGTGTCGTTGGTCTTCGAGGCCACTTCGCGCACCATCTGGGCGCCCATGTTCTCGAACTTGTCGGCCAGTTCGATTTCCTTGGCGACCGTCACACCGTCCTTGGTGATGCGGGGCGCGCCGAAGGACTTGTCGAGGACCACGTTGCGGCCCTTGGGGCCCAGGGTCACCTTGACCGCATCGGCCAGGATGTCCACGCCGCGCAGCATGCGTTCACGCGCATTCGCGCCGAACTTAACGTCTTTGGCAGCCATGTTGCTGTCTCCTGAAAAGGTTGGGTCTTGAGAAGAAAGGCTGGCTTACGCCGCCTTCTTCGCCGCGGCGGAGGTGTCGAGGACGCCCATGATGTCGCTCTCCTTCATGATGAGGAGATCTTCGCCATCGAGCTTCACTTCGGTGCCCGACCACTTGCCGAACAGGATGCGGTCGCCGGCCTTCACGTCCAGGGCGCGCAATTCGCCCTTGTCGTTCAGGGTGCCGGAGCCGACGGCGACGATCTCGCCTTCCTGCGGCTTTTCCTTGGCGGTGTCGGGGATGATGATGCCGCCGCGGGTCTTCTCTTCGGCTTCGACGCGACGAACGAGAACGCGGTCATGCAGGGGACGGAAGGCCATGGTTGTGTCCTCTCCTCATGCCAGGATTGGTGTCTTGGCTGGTTACGGAACCGCCTCGGGGTGCAGGGTGTGTTAGCACTCACCCCCGAGGAGTGCCAGCGATCTAGGCCCAGGCACGCCGCAGGTCAAGCGCCCGGCAGCACTCTCGGGCGATGAGTGCCAACACACTCAAATCACACGATTTTTCTTGGCAAAGCAGCAACCAATTATGCCAGCATCATCTTGAGCGACAGGAGGAACCGCCGAGAACGGCGCAAGGCATCAGGAAAGAGGTATCACGTGATGGATCTTTCAGGCATCGAAACACTGATCACCGATCCCCTCACCCATCGGGCGAAAGTGCTGCCGAACTGGCGCCTGACCACGGCGGAGATCCTCTATCACCTGCCTGACCATCCGGGGTTGTTGCAGACCTTCATCTGGCAGAAGCACGATTTGGCGCCGCGCTTCCCCGAGCTGCACGGCTTTCTCGACTTTTGGCGGCGTGAGATCGAGGGCCCGCTGCATTCGGTGCGCGTCGCCTCGGCCGCGCTGATCAGGACGGCGGAATTCCGTTTCGCCGATGGGGTATTCCGCCTGCACTGACGCGGCTAGCCTTTGGGGATGCCCGACTCTCCCCTGCTGGCGTCCCGCTTCGGCGGCGTGCTGACCCTGAGCTTCAACAACCCGTCCGCGCGCAACGCGCTGACGCAGCCCATGGGGGCGGCGCTGATCGGCGCCCTGGCCGAGGCCGCCGATGACCCATCGGTCGTCGCCGTGGTCCTGACCGGGCAGCCGCCGGCCTTCTGTGCCGGGCAGGACCATGCGGTGCTGCGGGCGCTGACGCCCGACAATGTCGGCGACTGGGTGCATGCGCTGGGCCGGCTGTATGACGCGATCCGCGCCTTCCCCAAGCCGATGGTCGCCGCGATCGGCGGGGCGGCCGCCGGGGCCGGCTTGCAGATGGCGCTGTGCTGCGATCGCCGGATCGCCAGCCCCGCCGCCCGGCTGATGCAGCCGGAACTGCGGGCGGGCCTCAGTTCGATCATGGGGCCGATGCTGATCGGGCTTTATGCCGGGCAGGCGGCGATGCAGCGCCTGGCCCTGGCGTGCGAGGCACTGGACGCACCGACCGGCCAGGCCATGGGGCTGATCGACCAGGTGGTGCCCGAGGACGGGCTGCTGGCCCAGGCCCGCGCCGCGGCGCTGGCGATGGCCGGGACCGATGCAACGGCGTTCCGCCTGACCAAGGCCTGGATCCGCCACATGTCGGAACCCGCCTTCCGCGACGCGATCGAGGGCGGCATCGCCGCCCAGCGCGAAGCCGTCGCCAGCGGCGCGGTCAAGCGGGCCTTGGGGTAAGCACCTCGCTCCGGTATTCCGGCAGCCCCGCGCTCAACCGTTCCGCCGCGGCATAGGCCGCCGCATCCAGCCCGGGGTTGCGATAGAAGGCGCCGCGGATGTGCAGGAAATGCGCGATGGCGCGCACGAAGGCTTCCCGCAGCACCGGTTCCGGCGCCTGCGGATTGGACCAGAACGCATCCAGCGTGCCGGCCGACGTGATGCCGGGAATCCGATACAGCGCGTCGCCCAGCGCAAAGGTCGGCAGGCGTTCCACGATCGCGCGCAGCCCGACGGTGCTGGTGACGGTGACGACGCCCTGGCACCGCTCCACGATGTCGCCAAGATTGCCGCCGCCGAGATAGGCGACCCGTGCCGCGATGCCATGCCGCCGCGCCGCGGCCCGCACCCGCCGGCTCCAGTTCTTGGCGAAGGGATCCAGTGGATGCACCTTCACCAGCAGATGCGCCTCCGCCGGCGCATGCGCGGCGAAGGAGGCGAAGACGTCCTCGATCACCGCGTCATTGTCGGGGTAGTGCGAATAGGCGCGGATGGCGAAATCGGTTTCCATCTGCAACGCCAGCAGGAACAAGGGCCCCTGGCCGCGCAGATCCTCCATGATCTTCGCCGCATGGCGATTGGCGATCGACCGCAGCGCCAGGCGCAGCCCCATGCCCAGGTAGATCTGCAACGGGTGGTGCAACTGATGCGTCGTATAGGCGCGGAACCGCCAGGACAGGTGCGTGCGCAGCGAATAAAGGATGTCCAGGATCGCCTGGTTCACGAAGGAATCCCAGTAGCGCACCACCAAATCCGGTGAGCCCAGGGGCTCGGCCAGGCGCAGGATCGCGGCCGGGTCGCGCGGGAAGGCGGTGGCCCCGTTCATCCCATCGTGTTCCAGCGTGATCCAGTCCGGCCGGATGTAGCCGAAGTCGGTGACCGCGATCCGCACCCCCCGCGCCCGCGCCGCGGCGATGGCGACGATATGATACTCCCGCGCCTCACCCAGCAGCACGATGTCGGTGATGGCATGGGTGTCGAGGTAGGCTGCGATGAAACCGGGCCATTCGGCCGGTGCCCGCACGAAATCCGTGGCCCCCGGCGCCGTCCACAGCGCCCCGTCGCCACCGGCCAGGTTGATGCGGAAGGTCGCATGCCCGCGCGCACGCAGGGCGCGGCCAAGCAGGTCGAAGAACGGGCTGATCGGTCCCTGCAGGAACAGGAAGCGCTTGGCCGGGGGAATATGCGGCTGCGACATGGGAGTATGGGGATGGATCACGCCCCGGACGGGCTCTGTCAACACCGCGTCCATCAGCCGATGGTGCTGCCCCAGATCGCCCAGGACCGGTCGACCGGGGCCGGCAGCCGCTCCATCGCCAGCCGCATCGCGCGATTGGAGTCCAAGACCCAGGAGATTTCGACCTCCGCCCAGCCGCGCCGGTCCGCCAGCCCGATCGCGGCCGACAGCAGCCCGGCCACCGCGCGTGCGGAAACGGGCGACCCCCGCACCGCCCCGATGGTGCCCAGCAGCGGGATGCGCGCCCGCGCCGTGCCGCCCGGCAGCAGCGCCCGCGCCATCCGCGCCCAACCAAAGGGCAGCATCCGCCCCTGGCAGGCGACCGTCGCCGCGGTCAGGTCGGGCAGGATGGCGCAAAGCCCGACCGGGCGGCCCTGGAACTCGGCGAAGAACACCTCGCCGGTCAGCAGGGCGGGGCGCATCAGCCGGCCGATGGTCGCCGCTTCCAGCGGGCCGACGCGGGTGGCGCCCCAATTGGCGGCCCAGCCGTCGTTGTAGAGGTCGGTGACCAGCGCGGCCTCGGCGGCGAAACGGCGCCTGTCGAAGCGGCGGATGGCCAGTCCCGGCATGCCCAGGCGCGCTGCGCGGGCGCGGTGCTTTTCCTCGGCGACCCGCAACAGATGGGCATGCACCACCATCTCCCGCACCAGGCCGGTCGCATCCAGCATGGCGGGCAGCCAGGGCGGGGTGATCGGGGTCCGCAGGCTGCCCGGGCGCCCAAAGCCGGCGACCAGCGCCCCGACCTCATGGTTGATCGACACCGATAGCGGCCCGCGCCAACGCGTGATGCCCCGCGCGGACAGCCAGGCGGCGGCGGCGGCCAGCAGCGCCTCCAGCACCGCCGCATCCTGCTCCAGCGCCAGGAAGCCGAAGGTGCCGATTGGCGCCACGTCCGGCAGCAGCGGGCGGGCCGCGGTGATCCGCCCGACCGGCCGGTCGCCGCGCCAGGCGATGAAGCGCGCGACCTCCCATTCCCGCAGCACGCCGTTCCGGCGGGGGTTGAAGACCAGGGCTTCCTCGAAACGCAGCGGCACCGACCAGCCCAGGCGGCGCGGCAGGTCGAGGAAGGTCGCGGCATCGCCGGCGCTGTCGACGGGCCGAACGATCACACCCGTGCCCGCGATGGGCGGAGCGTTCAACCCGCGCGCCGCTGGCCGGAATCGGCCGCGACCAGCGCATCGGCGGCGGCGTGCAGGTCCTCGGCCGTATGGGTCGCCGACAGGAAGAACCGCAGCCGCGCCGCCTGTTCCGGCACCGCGGGGAAGATGATCGGCTGCACATTCACGCCCGCTTCCGCCAGCGCCGCCGACAGCCGCCCGGCCCGGATCGAGGACCGGGTCAGCACCGGCACGATCGCATGCCCGGCCGAACCGCCCGTATCGAAGCCCCGTTCCCGCAACAGGGCCAGGAACCGCGCGGCATTGCGGTTCAGCCGGGCGACCCGCTCGGGTTCAGCCCGCAGCACCGCCAGCGAGGCGACCGCCGCCGCCGCCAGCGCGGGCGCGATGCCGACCGAATAGACATAGCCAGGGGCGGTGTGCCGCAGCCAATCGACCAGCCCGGCGCTGGCCGCGATATAGCCGCCGCAACTGGCCAGGGTCTTCGACAGGGTGCCCATCCAGATATCGACCTCGGTGGGGTCCACCCCCTGCGCCTCGGCCAGGCCCCGCCCGGTGGCGCCGAGCACACCCAGCGCATGCGCCTCATCCACCATCAGCCAGGCGTCGTGGCGCCGGGCCAGGGCGACGAAGCGGGCAAGGTCGGGGACATCGCCATCCATCGAGTAATGCCCCTCGATCAGCACCAGCGCCCGTTCGGCGCCGCGCCGGGCCTCGGCCAGCGCGGCTTCGGCGGCGGCCCAGTCGTTATGGGCGAAGGGCACGCGCCGCGCGCCGGACAGGCGTATGCCCTCCAGGCAGGAATTGTGGATGGCGGCATCGTGCAGGATGACGTCGCGCGGCCCCATCAGATGGCCGATGACCGTCACATTGGTCGCATGGCCCGATACGAAGGCCAGCGCCGCCCCGGTCCCGTGATGCGCCGCCAGGGCGGATTCCAGCGCCGCATGCACCGGCCTTTCGCCCGACACGATGCGGGAGGCGGAGGCCGACACGCCGTAATGGTCGATCGCCGCATGCGCCGCCGCCGCGATCCGCGGATCGCCGTTCAGCCCGAGGTAGTCGTAGGAGGAGAAGTTGATCACCTCCCGCCCCGCGATGCGGCTGCGCGCGCCCGCCCGGGCCTCGTGCGGGATGTTGAAGGGCGATGGGATGTCGAGGCTCTGCATCGCCTCCCGCATCAGCCCGAAATCGCGCAGCGCCGGCAGGGTCGAGAAATCGCGCGGGTCGTCGGGGGAAAACGTCTCGGTCAACCGGCGCTTGGCCAGGCGCTGCACCAGTTGCAGCCGCTGCCCCGCCGAAAGCCCGAAACCGCCGCCCGTACCGATACCCATGCGTATCTATACCCCGCCGTCGCGGGGCGCTGCCACAGGCTCAAGCGCCGCCTGGGGCTCGAAACTCTCGACCAGCGCGTCCATGGCCATTTCGCCGCGTGTGTCGGACAGGCCCTCGGCAATGCGGGCGGCCAGGCGGGCGATGGTCAGGTCCTCGGTCACGGCGGCCAGGGGCACGGCCTGGCCGATGCGCTGTTCCAGCGCGGTGCGCAATTCCAGCGCGCCCAGGCTGTCGAGGCCAAGGGACGCGACCGGCGCATCGGGCAGCACATTGTCGGGCGGCAGGCGCAGGATGCGCGCGACTTCCTCGACCGCCAGGGCGACCAGGCGTTCGCGCAACTGGTCGGGCGCCAGGGCGCGCAATTCGGCGCGCAGATCCTCGGGCGGCCGGGCCGTGTCGGTGCCGCGCATGGCGGTGAACATCGGCTCGGCCAGGATCGGCAGCAGCGCGCCCGCCTTACCCCAGGCCAGCTGCGCCAGCGCCACCACCGGGCGGCCGGAGGCGAAGAGCGCCGGCAGCGCGTCCAGCGCCGCCATCGCCGCCATCGGCGCCGCACCGATACGCCGCTGCAGGACGGCGGCGGTCGCGGCATCGGCGGCCAGCACGCCGGTATCGGCGATCGGCCCCCAGGCCACGGCCAGCGCCGGCCGGCCCATCGCGTGGCGGCGCCGCGCCAGCGCCTCAAGCCCCGCATTGGCCGCGACGTAATTCGCCTGCCCCGGATTGCCCAGCAGCGTCGTCGCCGAGGAAAACAGCAAGAACAGCCCCAGCGGATCACCCGCCGTCAGCCGGTCCAGCGCCAGGGCCGCGTCCAGTTTCGGCCGCAGCACGGCGGCGAAGCGCGCGTCGTCCAGCGCCGTCGCGGCGCCATCGTCGAACACCGCCGCGGCATGCACCACGCCGCCGATCGCGCCATCGGCCCGGATCGCGGCCAGGGTCGCGGCCAGCGCCACCGGGTCCGCGACGTCGCAGGCATGGGCCGAGGCATCGGCGCCCAGGCCCGCCAGCGCCGCGATGGCACGATCCATCCCCGGCGTCGCCGGGCCACGGCGGGAAATCAGCGCCAACCGCTTCACGCCCCGCGCGGACAGCCATTTGGCGGCTTCCAGCCCAAAGCCCGAGGTCCCGCCCGTCACCACCACCGTGCCCGGCGGCGGCACCCATTCGACCGCCGGCGGCGCTTCGGCCGTCGCAACACCCGCTTGCGGCGGGATGATCACGATCTTGCCGAAATGCGTCCCGGCCTGGAGCGTGCGGAACGCGGCCTCGATCTCCGACGCCGCGCGGACGGCATGCGGCAGCGGGCGGGCCGCGCCGCTGCCGGCCAGGGCCAGCATCCGCCGCAGTGCCGCCTGCGCCGCGTCGGGGCGCGCGACGGGCAATTCATCCACGTCCACGGCGAAATAGGTCACGTTGCGCCGCAGGGGGCGGAGCGACACGCGCCGGTCCTCGAAGAAATCGCGCTTGCCGAGTTCGATGAAGCGCCCGAAGGGCTTCAGCAGCGACAGGCCCTGTTCCATCGCATCGCCGGCCAGGCTGTTCAGCACGACGTCCACGCCCTCGGGCCAGGCCGCGCGCAGGGCATCGGCGAAATCCGGGTCGCGGCTGTCGAGCACCAGGTCAGCCCCGGCCAGCCGCAAGAACGCCCGCCGCGCCGCCGTCCCGGCCGTGGCGACGACCCGCGCGCCGGCCGCCTGCGCCACCTGCAAGGCCGCAAGCCCCACGCCGCCCGCGCCGCCATGGATCAGGACGGATTCGCCGGGGGCGATCCGCGCGCAGCCTTCCAGCGCATGGATCGCGGTCATGAAGGCGACCGGCAAGGTCGCGGCGGCGGCGGGGTCCAGCCCCTGCGGCAGCGGCACCAAGGCCGCATCGCGGGTCACCGCGCGATCGGCCAGGGCGCGCGGCGCGAAACCGAACACCCGGTCGCCCGGGCGATGCATGGCACCCGCCCCCACCGCCTCGACCACGCCGGCGCATTCCATGCCGAGGCCGGCGCCGGCAAAGCCGTCCATCAGGGCTTCCTCGGGCAGCAGCCCCTGGGCCCACATCACGTCGCGGAAATTCAGCCCGGCCGCGAGGACCCGCAGCACGACCTCTCCCGGTCCCGGCACGGCGGGCTGGGCCATCGGTTCCCAGGCCAGGGTGCCGAGGTTGCCCGGGTGGCGGATCGCCAGGCTGCGCGGGCCCGGTGCCTCGGACTGCGGCAGGGCGGCGACGCGCGGCGCCAGCCGGGCGGCGGGCGTCAGCACGACCTCCGGTTCGCCGTCCTGCGCCAGGGCCGCGGCCAGCAGCGCGGCGGCGGCGGACGCGGCGATGCCGGGGTCCAGGTCGATGCGGACCGGCTTCAACTCGGTCATTTCATTGGCCAGCACGCGCAGCGCGGCCAGCACGGCGGCGGCCCCCGCATCGCCGGCCTCGGCGCCGCGCACGACCACGCAGAAACTGGCGCCGGTGCCGCGGCAGGTCTCGGCCAGCCGCATCAGCGCGCCGAGGCAGGTGGCCAACCCCGCCGGTTCCGGCGCCAAGAGCACCACCACGCGGGCGCCACGCAACCGGCGCGGCAGGATCTCGGCCGGGAAGGCGGCACGTTCGGCCAGCGCAGGCAGCAGTGGCGCCAGCGCATCGGCCAGTGCCGCGCTGGCGGCATCGGCCAGCAACAGGGTGGTCGCGGACGGTTCGGCCACCGGGGCCTCGGCTGGGCGATGCCCGGCCAACAGCAGCGCGGGCCAGGGGGCGGCGACCAGATGGCGGGCCTCGGCACCGGCCAGCCCGGCCTCGTGCAGCGCGATGGTCCAGGCGGGGGCATCGGGCAGGCCCTCGCCCTCCCACCAGGCGGGATCCTGGCCGCAGCACAGGTCCCACAACCGGCCCGGCGCGGGTTCGGCCAGCAGCAGGATGCCGCCCGGCGCCAGGGACGCGGCCAGCACCGGCGCGATGGCGCGGCCGGCGCGCGACATGGCCGACGGGGCCACGCCCAGGATCAGGTCGGCCGGGGGCAGCGGCTGGCCGGGCGCCCAGGCCGCCTGATGGATTTCCACACCCGGCGGGGCGATCGGCGGGGCCGCGCCTTGCAGGGTCGCGATGGTCAGCACCACGCGCCGCCCCTGCGCCGCCAGGGCCGTGGCCAGGGGCGCGGCAAGCCCGCCGACCCCGACCTCCAGCACCCGCAGCGGCCGTGCGGCCGGCCAGCCGGCGACGGCGGCCTCGGCGGCGGCGGCGACGACCTGCACCAGCCGCGCCCAGCCCCCGCTGCCGATCGGCGGCAGGGTGCCGGCCTGGGCCGCGCCGGCGTCCGATCCCATCAGCGCCACCGGCAGGGTTTCGATCGACCGCGCCAGCCAGGCCAGGTCCGGCGCCAGCGACGGTGCCTCGGTCATCACCTGGCGCCAGATGTCGCCGGCATCGGGCAGGGCCGCGCCTTCGACCGGCCGGGTGCCGGTGCCGGCGGGATCGGCTTCGACCAGCCCATCCTCGATCAGCGCGCGATCCACCGCGCGGCGCAGCGGGCCGCGGAACAAAGCCTGCGATGCCGCATCGCCGCGCAAGGCCGCCTGCGCGGCCGACGCGATCGCGGCCTCAAGCAGCAAGGCCGTTTCGCGGGCGTCCAGCGTCACATCCAGCGCTTCCGCCGCGCGGCGCGCACGCGCCTGGGCGGGGCCCGGCGCGGGCGCCGGGGTCGGGCCGTCCGGCATCGGCAACAGGCAGGTTTCGATCGCTTCCGGCACGCCCGTCGCGCGGTCGCCGGCCGGCAGGCGGATGCGTTGCAGCCACAGGTCGCGCAGCACCGCGACGGCCCGGCCGGTGCCATCCAGCAGCAGCATATCGGCCGAAGCCGCCCGGCTGCCGCGCCGGGTGACATGGATGCGCGCCAGCACCGGCACCCCGCCGCCGCGCAGCATCACAAGCCGGCCCAGACGCACCGGCAATGGCACGTCGCCCAGCGGCAAATCCATCGCCACCAGCCCGAGCAAGCCCTGGAACGCCCCGTCCAGCAGGGACGGGTGCAGCAGGAACCCGGCCGGGGGCGCTGTGTCCGGCAGGCGCAGGGTCACATCGGCCCGCCCCGCCCCAGGCTCCGCCCGCACCGAGACCACGGCCGCGAAGGCGGGTCCGTAGGACAGCCCCAGGCGCTGCGCCCGGTCCCGCAGCCTGGCGCCCGACAGCGGCTTGCCCTCCGCCAGGGCGGCAGGCCAATCGACGGCCGGCGGCACGGCGGCACCGGATGATGCGGCGACCCGTCCGCGCGCATGCAGGGTCCAGGCATCATCCGACATGCGGCGCCGGCTTTCGATCCGGAAGCCGCCATCCTGGTCCAGCGTGCAGAGCGTTTCGCGCGCCCGGTCCTGTTCCAGGGTCAGCGGGCGCAGGATCTGGAAGGATGCGACCTCCCACGCCACGGCCTCCGGCATGCGGGCCGCGAGCGCGGCCAGCGCCATGTCCAGCATGGCGGCAGCCGGCAGCACCGGGTCCCCGCCCAGGGCGTGGTCGGCCAGCCAGGGCATCAGCGCCGTGTCCAGCGCGTGGCGCCACAACGCGGGCGCGGCCCCCTGGCGGAAGCCGAGCAGCGGATGGTCCTGGACCGGATCCTGCAGGCGGGCCGATTCGCTGCTGACCGGCATCCAGACCCGGCTGCGGGCAAAGGGGGTCAGCGGCAGCATCCTGCGCGCCGGCGGCCCGGCCAGGGCGGTGGCCCCTCGCGTATCGACGCCGCGGACGAAGGCCCGGTCGGCGATGCCCGGGAACGGATCGCCCAGCCCATCGCGACGGGTCAGCGTCGGCAGGTTCACCGCGTCCAGGTTTTCCGCCCGTGCCGATTCGCGCAGGTAGGATTGCAGCACGGCGTGGCTGCCGATCTCGATGAAGATGCGCGCCCCGGCCGCCAGGGCCGACCGCGTCGCGTCATGGAACCGCACCGGCTGGCGCAGGTTGCGCCACCAATAGGCTCCGTCCGCCTCGGTGCCGTCGATCCGCGCGCCGGTGACGGTGGAGATGAAGGGCACCTGCCCCGCGCGCGGCGCCAGCCCGGCGAGGTCATCGACCAGCGCGACGCCGACCGGCTCCATCGCCGCGGAATGGAAGGCGTAGTCGAGGTCGAGCGGGATGCACGGCACCCGGGCGGCGTCCATGGCGGCGGCCAGTCGCGCGATGGCCTCGCCGGGGCCGGCGATGGTGAGCGACGCGGGCGCGTTGACCGCCGCGATCTCCAGCCCCGGCCCAGCCGCGGCCAGCAGGGGGGCGGCGGTGGCGGCGTCGGTGGCGAGGGCCGCCATCCGCCCCCGGCCGCGGGTCGCGGCCTGGGCACGGCTGCGGGCGACGATCAGCCGGGCGGCATCAGGCAGGTCCAGGATGCCGGCGGCGAAGGCCGCGGCGACCTCACCGACCGAATGGCCAAAAACCATGGCCGGGGTGATGCCCTCGGCGGCCAGGGCCGCCAGGGTCGCGACCTGGGTGGCGAAGATCAGCGGCTGGGCGATTTCGGTCGCGGCCAGCGCGTCATCGGTGGTGCCGCGCGCGACAACATCCAGCACCGACCAGCCAAGCAGCGGCGTCAGCACCGCATCGGCGGCTGTCAGCCCGGTGCGGAAGGCCGGGTTGGCCAGCGCCTCCCGCCCCATCGCCGCGTGCTGGGCGCCATTGCCGGAAAACACGAAGGCGATGTCGCCGCCCGGCGTGGCGCGCGGTCCGCGCTGGGCGCCCGACACACGGGCGACGCCCTGGGTGACGCCAAGGGTGACGCCCTGGGCGACCTTGCCGCCCGCCCAGCCAGCGATCGACCGCGCCATCGCCATCGCATCCGGGCCGCGCACCGCCAGCCGGTGGGTCCACAGGTCGCGATGCCGCGCCGCCCCGCGTGCCAAATGCGCGCCATCGGCGCCAGGCTGGCCGAGCCTGGCCTGCCACGCCGCCGCCAGCGCACGAAGCTGCGGCGCCGACCGGGCCGACAGCAGCAGCGCCGGCGCCTGGCCGCCGGCCGCCAGGGCGGTATCGGCCGGGGCATCGGCGGGGGCCGCCGCCAGCAGCACCGTCGCGTTGGTGCCGCCAAAGCCGAAGGAATTGACCCCGATCACCGCGCCCTGGTCCGGCCGGCCGAGCGGTTCGGCCGCCGTGACCACGCGCAGGTTCAGCTTGCCGAAGGCGATGTTCGGATTGGCCGGGGTGGCATGCAGGCTGGGCGGCACGACGCCGTGTTCCAGGATCAGCATGGCCTTCAGCAGCCCGGCCATGCCGCTGGCCGGTTCCAGGTGGCCGATGTTGCTCTTGACCGATCCGACCGGCAGCGGCCGGGCGCGGTGGGTGCCGACGGCGCGACCGATCGCCTCGGCCTCCAGCGGGTCGCCCACCTGGGTGCCGGTGCCATGCGCCTCGAAATAGGCCAGCCGGTCTGGATGCACGCCGGTTTCCGCCAGGACCTGGCCCATCAGCCGGGCCTGCGCCTGTTCGTTCGGCAGCGACAGCCCGATCGTCCGCCCCGCCGCGTTGACGCCGGTGCCCAGCAGCACCGCCCGGACCCGGTCGCCATCCGCCAAGGCCTGGTCGAGCGGCTTGAGGATGATGGTGCCCGCGCCCTCGGCCCGCACATAGCCATCGGCGGCCGCGCCAAAGGGATGGCAACGCCCGGTCGGCGACAGCATGGACGCCGAGGAAAACCCCAGGAAGGCATAGGGCGACAGCAGCATCTGCACGCCGCCCACCACCGCCGCATCCACCCGGCCCATGCGCACCGCCTGGACCGCGAGGTCGAGCGCCACCAGCGCCGACGAACAGGCGGTGTCGATCGTCTGGCCCGGCCCGCGCAGGTCGAACACATTGGTCAGCCGGTTCGACAGGATCGACAGCGCATTGCCGGTCATGAAGTAGCGGTCGCCGCCCGAAGGATCCGACAGCCGCAATTCGGCATAGTCGGTGGAGGACCCGCCGACATAGACGCCGATGGTCTGGCCGGCGCGGTCATCCGCGGTCCAGCCGGCATCCTCGAACGCGTGTTGCGTCACTTCCAGCAGCAGGCGCTGCTGCGGGTCCATCTCCGCCGCTTCGCGCGGGGACAGGCCGAAGGCGGCGGCGTCAAAGGCCGCGGCATCGCCGATATGGCCGGCGGCGAAGGAATAGCTGCGGCCAGGCTCACCGCGGCGGGGATGGAAGAAGCGGTCCTGGTTGAAGCGGTCCGCCGGCAGGGTGCCGACCGCATCCACCCCATCCAGCATCAACCGCCAGAAAGCATCGAGCCCATCCGCCCCGGGGAACCGGCAGGCGGCACCGACGATGGCGATGGGGCGCGGCGCCGCCGGGCCAGCCGGTTTGCGGGGGGGCAGGGCCGATGCGTGTCGCGAAAGCCGGCCCGGCCCGGCCGGACCGGGTCTGCGCGTCATCGGGCGGGTTCGTCCGACCGCGCGAGGACACCATGCGCGGCACTGACACCATGCGCCGCACTGGCACCATGCCCGACGATGGCACCATGGGTCGTGGTGCGCCGGACGCGTTCCGCCACCAGGGCGGTGCGCCGCGCCTGCGGCACCACGCGGGCGAGCATGCTGTCCACCTTGGTAAAGTGGTCCGCCCAGGTCGGCACCACCCAACCGCCAAGCCGGCCGATCTGCGCCGCCCGGGCGGGCGAATTCAGCCGCGTGTAGTCAAGGATCGCGCGCCGCCAGCCCATGCCGTCCAACGGGTCAAGGAAATCGGGCGCATCGCCCCCGACCTCCCGCAGCGCCGGCAGGTCGGAACAGATCGCGGGGACCCGCAGCGCCAGCGCCTCGGCCAGCGGCATGCCGAAGCCTTCGGCGAAGGAGGGGAACAGCAGCGCCCGCGCGCCACGCAGCAATTCCGCCACGGTGCGATCCGGCACCTGGCCGACTTCCTGCACCAGGCCGCGCAGCCCTGCGCAGCGTTCCAGCATGTCCAGGACGTTCTCGTTTTCCCACCCGCGCCGGCCGATCACCAGCAGGCGCGGCGCGCGGGGACCAAGGCTGACCGCCATCTCACGCCAGATGTTCAGCAGCAGCAGGTGGTTCTTGCGCGGTTCGATGGTGCCGAGCGAGACGAAATAGGGTTCCAGGGCGATCGGCGGCACCGGGACATCCGGCAGCTCGATGCCCAGCGGCGCCACCAGCACCGGCGGCGGCGCCCCCCGGATGGTCAGGTGCGGCACCAGCGAGGCCGCCGTCGCCGCCGAATTCACGATCACCGCATCGGCCAGCGCCGCGGTCGTGGAAATGCGTCGCAGGTGTCGCGCCGGCTGCTTCGGGCTGGCGTATTCCGGGTGCGTGGTCGGGATCAGGTCGTGGATCAGCGGCACGAAGACGCAACCGGCGCGGCGCATCGCCTCGATCGGCGCCGAGCGTTCCAGCGCCTGGTGCGAGACCAGCAGGAAGGCCTTGCGGCCCGGCGCGTTGATGATCTGGCGCAGCCCGGCCCGGCCCATGCCGCTGCCGGCACGGGCGCGCAGCACGATCGACAGGATGCGGGCGCGGCGGGCGGCGCCGGGGGATGGCTCGCTGGTCCAGACCCGGGTCAGGGCATCGACCAGGCTCGACACATCCTCGGCCGGAAGCATGCCGAAATGGCCCATCAGGTCCTGCGCCACGAACACCGTGTCCTGCCGGGTCGGGCCCGTATAGTGCCGCGCATAGGCAAGCTCGACCCGGTCGATCCCCGAAGGTGCGCGCTTGCTGCCGCAGGATAACAGGCGGGAGACATCCAGGATGACCCGCACCGGTTCGGCCGACACATCGAGGGCGTTCAAAACACATCCTCGCGAGGGAGCCGGGCCAACAGGGTCGTCATCCGAGGCACGTGGTCCGGTCTCCTGGCTGCACCGCAGCAATATGACAGCAACACGTAAGGTCTACAGTCACAATTCTGTGGCCGCAGAGCCACAAACAGTCTTTTTATATTAAAATCAAAGACTTATTTGTTTGCGCTTAACGTTTTCTGAGTTCCGCAGACCGTTATCGCCGCAATTAACGGTTGTAGCAACGGCGATTTTTTGCGGTGCAGCGAAATCAATCGCCTTCAGGCGGAATGATGTTGGTTCGCAACCCATCGACCAGCACGTCGCGCATGGTCTCGGCACTTTTGCGGCGAATGTCGGCCCAGGCTTCCGGCGTGTGGAAGGCGCTATGCGGGGTGATGACCAGGCGCCCCTCCAGCCAGGGGGCACGTTCATTGTAGGCCGCCATCAGGCGGGGCAGCGGCAGGGCCGGCGGTTCCACCGGCACGACATCCAGCCCGGCGCCCGCGACCTGGCCGTCCTTCATCGCGTCGTACAGCGCCTCGATATCCATCACCGGCCCGCGGGAGGTGTTGACCACCAGCGCGCCGGCGGGCAGCAGCGCCAGTTCAGCCGCGCCGATCATGCCGATGGTGCCCGGGGTCTGCGGCGTGTGCAGCGACAAGGTGTCCGACTGGCGCAACAGGTCGTGCAGGCTGCGCGCCCGTTCGATCCCGAGCGCCCGGTCCACGCCGTTCGGCAAATACGGATCGAAGAACACCACGCGCCAGCCAAAGGCGCGCGCCCGCAGCGCCGCCGCCGTGCCGATGCGGCCCAGCCCGACGATGCCGAAGGTCCGGGTCTGCGGCCGCTGGATCACCGGGCTGTCGATGTAGCGCCAGGGCGCCCCGCGGCGCTGCGCGTCGTGATGCAGGATGATGCCGCGGCGAAGGGACAGCGCCAGGGCGATCGCGTGGTCGGCGACCTCCATGGTGCCGTAGTCGGGCACGTTGCAGACGCGGACCTGGCGCTCGGCCAGCGTCTTGCGGTCCAGCCGGTCATAGCCGACGCCCATGCGGACCACGACCTTCAGCTTGGGGAAGCGGGCGATGTCGGCGGCACGCAGCCAGTGGCGGAAGATGAACAGGCCATCGACCTCGGCGCAGACGTCGTCAGACAACAACGACAAATCCCGGTCATGCGGCGCGCCGCCATGCAGGATGCGCACGTTCCGCCCCAGGACCTCCTGCTCGACCGAAGTATCGGGGTACATCGCTTCGGGTTCGAGCACCGTGAGCATGAATTCTTGTCCCCTGTTCGGTTGTTATCGGGCGTTAAAGACGTCGTGCGACGACATGGCGGCGGAATTATGCCGGGCGCCATGCGCGATGATAAGGGTGTCCTGCACGAATACATTGTGCGCGATACAACTGTTCCGCGAGCATCGCGCGCACCCAGAAATGCGGCCAGGTCAGCGGGCCCAGCGACAGGCGGTGGTCCGCCCGTGCGAGAACCGCCGGATCCAGCCCCTCCGCGCCGCCGATGACATAGGCGATGGCGCGGCCGGTCTGGTCCCAGCGATCGGTCAGGGCGGCCAGGGCCTCGCTGTCCGGGGCGGCGCCGCCCAGGTCCAGCGCCACGACCAGCGCCCCGTCGGGAATCGCGGCCAGCAGCCCCTGCCCTTCGCGGCGGCGGACCTCCGCCTGGCTGCCGCGGGCCTCGGCGATTTCCTGGACCCGCAGGGCGGGGCGCAGGCGTGCCGCCATGGTGTCGAACAGGGCCGCTTCCGGCCCCGCCCGCAGCCGGCCGACCGCCAGGAGAAGCCTAGGCTTCGTCGTCGCTCTCCGCCGCGATCGGGGCGGGTGCGGGGCCGGCATCGCCGCCGGGCGGGCTGTCGGGGCCCCACATGCGTTCCAGCGCATAGGTCGCGCGGGCTTCGGGCTTGAACAGGTGCAGCACGATGTCGCCGGCATCCAGCAGCACCCAGTCGGGCGAGGCCTCGGTCCGGATGCGACGGACGCCCAGATCCTCCAGCGCGTCGCAGACATGGGTCGCCATCGCGTTGATCTGGCGGTCGGCCAGGCCGGTCGCGATGATCATGCGATCGGCGAAGGACGACCGGGTGGCGATGTCCAGCACCACGACGTTTTCCGCCTTGTCGCTTTCCAGGCTTTCGACGGCGGCCAGGACCAGGCGTTCCAGCAGCGGGGCCGGGACCTTTTGGCGCTTGGCGCGGCGGGCGGGGGTGGTGACGGGGCCGGCGGTGGGGTCGACCTTCTTGGTCGCGGCGCCTTTTGGCTTGGCCGCGACGGTCTTGGCGGCCTTGGGCGCGGCTGCCTTGGGCGCGGGCTTCGCCGGCTTTGCGGCCACCGTCTTTGCGGCCTTGGGCGCAGCCTTCGCCGCGGTGGTCTTTGGCGCGGCCTTCGCCGCGGCGGTCTTGGGCGCAGCCTTCACCGCGACGGCCTTGGGCGCAGCCTTCGCCGCGGCAGCCTTGGGCGCAGCCTTCGCCGCGGCAGCCTTGGGCGCGGCCTTCGCCGCGACGGCCTTGGGCGCAGCCTTCACCGCGGCGGTCTTGGGCGCAGCCTTCACCGCGGCAGCCTTGGGCGCGGCTTTCGCCGCGGCGGTCTTGGGCGCGGCTTTCGCCGCGACGGGCTTCACTGGCTTGGCAGCCGCCCTCTTCGCGGGTTTTGGCGCTGCCGCCTTCGGGGCGGGCTTGGCGGCAACCTTCGGCGCGGCAACCTTGCGGGCCACCGGCTTGGTCGTGGCAGTCTTCGCGGGCTTGGCCTGCGTGTCGTCGTCCTTCGGCGTGCGGGCGATGATCGCCTCCTGTCTTTTTGTCGGCGCGTGGCGCTGTCGGTGGATCTGGCGGCGTCACGGCAATAACGCCGTCTCCGTGCCCTGGTGACGCGCCTTCTAGGCCGGTGCGGCGCCGCGCGCCACCGCCACGCGAATCGCGGTGGCCGAGGCCGGGTGTTCCCGCGCCGGCACGACACACCAGGGCGCATGGCCACGGCCCGCCGCCGCGTCCCACAGCGCCCCAGGTCGACGGCGATACGGCGCCAGCACCGCCGCCGCAGCCCCCCGCAGCGCGCGCCGCGTAAAACCCGGGCGCGGCAGCACCGCCAGGCGCGTAGCCCGCAGCATCGCCCGCCAGCGCCGCCAGCGCGGCAATTGCTCCAGGTTGTCGGCGCCCACGAGGAAGACGAACGACGCCCGCGGAAAACGCTTTGCCAGCAGGGCCAGCGTATCGGCGCTGAAGCGCGTGCCCAGCCCCGCCTCGATCGCCGTCGCCTTGACCCGCCGGCCATCGGCGATCCGCCTGGCGCTGGCCAGGCGTTCGGCAAGCGGCGCCATGCCGCGTTTGGGCTTCAACGGATTGCCGGGCGACACCATCAGCCAGACCTCATCCAGCCGCAGCGCGCGCACGGCGCAGTGCGCGACGTGCAGATGCCCCGCATGGGCGGGGTTGAACGACCCGCCCAGCAGCCCGATCCGCCGTCGCCGCCTGTCCCCCCAAGGCCCGGGCGGCAGTCGCCCCGATGTCGATGTCACCGTGGGAAGGGGCCGGCGTGGCGTGTCATCGGCGTCCTTTGCGTGGCCCTTGGCGGCGCCAGCAAACCACGGCTTCCCGCCGGAGCGGAAGCCGTCGCCCGAAGGTCAGCCGGCCGGCAGCGCCAAAAGGGCGGCGCGTTCCGGCGGCGCCAGGTCCACGCTGCGCAGCCGGTCGTCCAGCGGAAAGGCCTCGCCGCCCGGCGCCCGCAGCGCGAGGATCAGGCCCGTGGCGGGGTCCAGCATGAATGGCTTGGTCCGGCGGCCGACCGGCCAGGTCGCGGTGGCGCCCCTGGCATCCTCGATCATCCATGCCGGCCCCTGGGCAAAGGCGCGCAGCCGCACGGCCTCGGGCTCCAGCGCGCGGCCGGAGATCGCGGCGACCCGGCGGCGCAGGCGCAGATCCGACCGGACCGCGGCAAACCCGGCCCAGAACAGCGCCAGCGCGAAGGCGACGAAGACGGCCGCCACCACCACCCGGTTGATCAGCATATCGACGCCCAGCCGCGTGGTCGGCAGTGTCGGATGCGCCGGGTTCAACAGCGCCTCGGTGGTCCTGTTGCCCATGTGCGGCTCGACGAACAGGTAGCTGACCTCCCGCCGCACCACCCCGTCCTTGCCGCGGACGGAGACGGTGATGTCGCAGGACTGGAACAGGCCAAGCTTCGCCGAACAGCGCCCGCTTTCCAGCCGGGCGAGGGCGGTAGGCACGGCGCCGTCGCGCACCTTGAAATCGTCGCGGATGCCCGGCCCGACCTCGATCGCCAGCAAGGCGATGATCCCCACGCCGAAAAGCACGAAGGCCAGCGCCAACAGCCAGGCGCCGATGCGTGAGCGGCTGGCGTGCAGGGTCAGGGATCGGCGGGGGAAGGCCGCAAGAATGGGGTGCATGCGCAACAGTCTCGCGCCGGGCGCGCGGCGCGTCGCTGCACGTCCTTGTGATGGGGCCTGTCGATCAGGTCAGCCGCACCACCACCTCCGGCGCCGTCGCCGCCAGCCCTTCGTAGCGCAGGCGCCAAACCCCGGCGGCGCTCGGGATCTGCGGCGAGAACCCGCCGAGCGAGATGTATTCGCCCGCCCGCAACCGCCGCCCCACGCGGGCAAGGTCCTGCACCAGCCATGGGATCACGTTCAGCGGATGCCCCATCAGCACCGTGCCGGGCGCCCGGGCGCGCTCATTCCCATCCTGGCTGAGCACGACCGACATGCTGGCCAGCCGCCCGGCGAAGTCCGTCGTTGCCTCGGCCGGCATCGCGTCGCCGACCACCCCCAGCCGGGCGCCGACGTTGATCGCGATCAGCGCCGCCGCATCCAGCGGCACGCCGGGCGCGAATGCCAGGTCGGGCAGTTCGATGAAGGGGATCACCTGGTCCAGGTGCCGCAGGATCGCGACCGGATCGCTACCGGCCTCGTTGATCGCATCGTCGCGCACCCGCACCAGCAGGTCGCTTTCCACCACCGGCATGGACCCGAACCGCGCCGGGATCTCATCCCCCGACCGCGCCCGGATCGTGGCATGGTAGATCGCGCCGCGCAGCGGGTGCGGCACGCCAAAATGCCGTTGTGCCGCGGGGTTGGTCAGCCCGGCCTTCCAGCCGACGACATCGCCCCAGGGCTGCGCCAGATGCGCCACCACGCCTTCGCGGAAACACTCGGCATCGGCCGGGGTCAGCCCAGCAATCGGGGCGGTCAGTGGCTCGCGGGCAATCAGGGCGGCGGCAACCCGCGCGGCGGCCGCCATGTCGGGGCAGGCGGCTTGCGCGGGCGTGGCGGCAAGGAGAGCGAGCGCTGCAAGCCCGCGGCGGGTCGTCGTCATGGTCTGGTCCTCCCGCCCCCAATGGTGGGCCGGAAGGACCGCATCTGTCACCCTGGACGAATCTGGCCGGTGCCGATGACCTGGTAGCGGTAGGTGCAAAGCTGCTCCAACCCGACCGGGCCGCGCGCATGCAGCCGGCCGGTGGCGATGCCGATCTCGGCACCAAAACCGAATTCGCCGCCGTCGCAGAACTGGGTGCTGGCGTTCCACAAGCCCACGGCGGAATCCAGCCCGTCGAGGAAGGCGGTGGCGGCCGCCGCATCCTCGGTCACGATCGCCTCGGTATGCTCGCTGCCATACCGGCGGATATGCGCCAGCGCGCTATCCACCCCATCGACCACCGCGATGGACAGGATGGACTCCAGCCATTCGGTGCCAAAATCCGCCTCACTCGCCGCGGGCAAGCCCGGGACGATGTTTTGCGCACGGGCATCGGCCTTGAAGGCGCAGCCGAGGGCCGCGAGGTCGGCGACCAGCAGCGGCAGCAGGCCCGGCGCGATGGCGGCGTCGATCAACAAGGTCTCGGTCGCGCCACAGACGCCGGTGCGGCGCATTTTCGCGTTCGCCAGGATGGCGCGCGCCATGGCGGGATCGGCGGCGGCGTGGATGTAGGTGTGGCAAAGCCCTTCGGCATGGGCGAGCACAGGCACGCGCGCTTCCTGCATCACCCGGTTCACCAGCCCCTTCCCGCCGCGCGGGATGATCAGGTCGATCAGCCCCGCGGCCCCCAGCATGGCGCCGACGAAGGCACGGTCGGCCGAAGGCGCGATCTGGATGCAAGCGGCCGGCAGCCCCGCCACCTCCAGCCCTTCCGCCAGGCAGGCATGGATGGCGCGCACCGAATGCAGGCTCTCGCGCCCGCCGCGCAGGATCACCGCGCTGCCGGCCTTGAGGCACAGCGCCGCGGCATCGGCCGCGACATTCGGCCGGCTTTCGAAAATCATGCCGATGACACCGAGCGGTTGCGCCACGCGGCGCATCACCAGCCCATTCGGCCGCGTCCATTCCGCCAGCACGCGCCCGACGGGGTCGGGCAGGGCGGCGATTTCCTCCAGCGCCTCGGCCATCGCCTCGATGCGGGACGGCGTCAGGGTCAGCCGGTCGCGGAAGGCGCCGGACAACTCGGGGGCGGCGGCCAGGTCGGCGGCATTGGCCTCCAGCAGCGCCGGGGCGGTGCGGCGCAACGCGGCGGCGGCGGCGGCCAGCGCCGAATCCTTGGTCGGTCGCCCCGCGCGCGCCAGCACGGTCGCTGCGGCGCGGGCGGCGCGGGCGGCGGTTTCCAGCAGGGCGGGGGCGGTTTCGGGCAGCGCGTCCACGGGGGGTCTCCTCAAGACGCGTTGCGTAGCGCCCTGCGCGGGGTTGGGAAAGGGCGCATTGCAGGCGATAATCCGCCCACATTCTGGGGAACGGCGATGCAACCGGTGATGGTCCGTTCGGGACATGTGACGGCGCTGCGCCTGTTCGACGTCAGCTACGCCATCGACCTGACCCGTGCCGAGGCGATCTGGGCCGGGCAGCCGCAGCGCGAGGGCGGCCGGTCGCGCTTCGGCACCACCCCCGCCAAGGCGGTGAATTTTGGTGTCGCGCCCTTGGCGCTGCGGCTGGAACCGGTGCTGCTGGCACTGGGCGACCGCCGCGTGAACGCGACCGCCAGCGTGCGCCTGTATGACTTCGGCACCGCCGCCTTCGCCTTGCAGGTGCCCGCGGAGGACATGGCCTGGGTGGATTTCGAGGCGCTGGTCAATGCGATGGACACCCGCCTGGGCACCGCCGCCACCGGCACCCCCTGGCAGGAGATGCTGAACACCGTCGGCGCGGTGCTGGGCGAGGCACTGGACCGGCCCGTCGCGACGCCGCTGGAGGAGGATTATCTGCTGGCCGTGGTGCATGACTTCGGCGGCCCCCTGTCGGCCAATGCGTTGATGGAGCAGGTGGATCTGGTCCCGCTGCTGTCCGGCGAAACACGACGCCTGTCGGAAGGATCGCGCCAGGCGCTGCTGCGGCAACGCTTTTCCTACTTTGAGGACGACCTGGCGGTGGTCACCTGGGACCGTGCCTTCCTCTACGAACCGCGCCACGAAACCGATGTGGCCGACGTGCTGGAGGTGGCGAACGCCCAATTGTTGCAGATGCGCTACTATGACGAGATGCTCGATGCGGAACTGCCCCGCATGTACGACCTCGTGGAGGCGACGCGGGCCTCGGCCAGCCTGTGGTCGGCCAGGCGCTATGCCAGGTTGGCGCGCCGGCTGCACGGCATGGTGGCCGAGGTGACCGAGATCACCGAACGCGTGGACAATGCGCTGCAGGTGACGGAGGACGTCTACCTCGCCCGCGTCTATGCGGCCGCGATGGATCTGTTCCGCGTGCCATCGGTCAGCGCCGCGGTCGATCGCAAGCTGAACATCGTGCGCGATACCTATACGGCGCTGTACAGCGAATCCCACGGCGGCCGGGCGGAGGTGCTGGAGATCGCGATTGTGCTGCTGATCCTGTTCGAGATCGTGATGACGTTGTTTCCCTGAGCATGTGACAGCACCGTGAAACCGGGCGGCCATGCCTTGGTCGGCGGCCCGGCACGGGCGATTGTGCCCCACCGACCCCAAGGGGATGCACGCCATGGAATACGCCCGCCGCTTCAAGTTCCTCGTCTGCGCCCCAGGCTTCGAGGGCGAGGCCGACCTCGAAGGAAACCGGCTGCGGCAGATCCTGGCCGAGGTGGAGGGCCTGGGCTACGGCGTCGTCCGCGCCCGCCGCGACGATGATGCGGAGCTGGTGATCCGCACCGATGCGGCGATCGGCTGCGTCGTGGTGGACTGGGGCAAGAAGGGGATGCAGGGCAAGTCGGCGGCGCTGATCGCGCTGATCCGCAGCCGGGGCCTGGATGTGCCGATCATCGTGCTGGTCCGCCGCCACCGGCTGGAGGATATCCCGGTCGATGTGTTGGACAATGTGGACGGCTTCATCTTCCTGGCCGAGGAGACGCCGGAGTTCATCGCGCGCAACCTCGTCTCGTCCTTGCGCAAATATGCCGAAAGCCTGAAGACGCCGTTCTTCGGCGCGCTCGTGGACTTTGCCGAGCAGGGCAACATGTTGTGGACCTGCCCCGGGCACAATGGAGGGATGTTCTACAGCCGCAGCCCGATCGGACGCATCTTCGTCGAACACCTGGGCCAGGCGGTGTTCCGCGACGACCTGGACAATTCCGTGCTGCAACTGGGCGACCTGCTGACGCATGAAGGCCCGGCGCTGAAGGCGCAGCAGGAAGCGGCGCAGATCTTTGGGGCCGAACGCACCTACTTCGTGCTCAACGGCACGTCGACATCCAACAAGATCGTGCTGTCGGCCTTGCTGGCCGAGGACGACCTGGTGCTGTTCGACCGCAACAACCACAAGGCGGCGCATCACGGCGCGCTGTTCCTGGGCCAGGCGGTGCCTGTCTTCGTCGAGACGACGCGCAACGCGCATGGGTTGATCGGCCCGATGCTGGAAGACGCTTTTGATGAAACGCGGCTGCGGGAGGCGATCCGCGACAATCCGCTGGTCAAGGACAAGGACGCCTGGAAGCGTCCCCGCCCCTTCCGCGCCGCGGTCGTCGAACAATGCACCTACGACGGCACGATCCATTCGGCCGACATGATCCTGGCCCGCATCGGGCACCTTTGCGACTATATCCTGTTCGATGAGGCCTGGGCCGGCTTCATGAAATTCCATCCGCTGTTCCGCGGCCGCTTCGGCATGGGGTTGACGGGGCTGGGGCCGGATGCGCCGGGCATCATCGTCACGCAGAGCACGCACAAGCAGTTGGCGAGCTTTTCGCAGGCGTCGCAGATCCATGTGAAGGACGACCACATCAAGGGACAGGACCGCCACGTCGGGCATCGCCGCTTCAACGAGATGTTCCTGCTGCACGCCTCGACCAGCCCCTTCTATCCGCTCTTCGCCTCGCTGGATGTCGGCGCGCAGATGATGAAGGGGCGTTCGGGCGAGGTGCTGTGGGACGATACCATTCGCCTCGGCATCGAGTTGCGCAAGAAAATCCGGCTGACGAAGCGGGAGTTCGAGGAGAAGGAAGCCAAGCCCGCCGACCGCTGGTTCTTCGAACCCTTCGTGCCGCGCCAGGTGACCTTGTCGGATGGGCGCGAAATGCCCTGGGAAGACGCGCCGACCGATGCGCTGGCAAGCGATGCCGCATTCTGGGCACTTGGCGCCAATGATCGCTGGCACGGTTTCGCCGGCAATGGCCAGGGTTGGGCCATGACCGATCCGAACAAGCTGACCCTGCTGACACCGGGTTTTGACACCGCGACCGGGACCTATGCCGACCACGGCATCCCGGCACCCGTGGTCGCCGAATACCTGCGCCAGAACCGCATCGTCTGCGAGAAGAACGACCTCAACAGCCTGCTGTTCCTGCTGACCCCCGGCGTGGAAAGCAGCAAGGCCGGCACCCTGCTGGCGCATCTGGTCACCTTCAAGAAGCTGCATGATGCGAATGCGCTGCTGGAGGATGTGATCCCCGACTTCGTCGCCAAGCGGCCGGAGCGCTATGGCACGATGCGGTTGCGCGACCTCTGCGCCGCGATGCACGGGTATTTCCGCGGCCATGACATGCGGGCCTTGCAGGCGGCCCAGTTCCGCCGCGAACATTTCCCCGATGTCGCCATGCCGGCGCATGAGGCGGTGCGCGAGATGGTGCGCAACCGGGTGGATTATATCCCGCTGGACGAAACGCCTGGACGCATCGCGGCGACCCTGTGGCTGGTCTATCCGCCCGGCATCGCGACCATCATCCCGGGCGAACGACTGACGGACCAGGCCGCACCCATGATCGCCTACCTGAAGGCTTTTGAGGGCGTATCAAACCATTTTCCGGGCTTCGAGACGGAAATCCAGGGCCTGTTCCGCGAGGTCCAGCCCGATGGCAGGGTGCGGCTCTTCACCTATGTGGTGCGGGAATAGCCGTCAGAAATTCAACAGCGCGTCGATATCATTCTGGGCCAGGTCGCTGCTGGCCGCCGCCGCCGGCCCCATCGTATGGCGCTGCGTCGGCACGACCAGTTTGGCCGGCGCATCGGCCAGCGATCCGGCGGGCAGGAATTTTTCAAGCATCGTCTCGACATGCTGCAAATGCTGGATGGCGCGACGGATGCGCTGGCCGGTCACATCCTGGAAACTGCAGGCCTCAAAGATCGCATTGACCCGGCTGGCCAGCGCCTGGATCGAGGCAGGGTCGCGGCCGCCATCGTGGATCCAGTCGGAAATGGCCTCGGCCGCTTCCATGATCGTGTTCGCCGCGGTCTCGGTCGCCTCCACCACGGCTTCCAATTCGATGCCGCTGTTTCGGCTGGCGGCGGTGGGGGCGGCGACCAAGCTCGCGATCTGTTCGTGGACCTGGGCCAGTTCGCGGGACAGTTTTTCCTCCGTCATGTCCGCCAGTTCGACGCTGGCGTGGAGTTCGGCGCTGAGTTCCAGGATGCGGCGATCGACGAAACGCCGCAGGTCCGCGAACATCGGTTGCAGTTCCAGCCGCACCGCGCTGCGCAACTCATCGGCCAGCGACAGGTTCGGCGTGGGGGCGGTGCAGGTATCGGGCATGGCGGCCATCCTCGGGCAGCCCGGACACGGGCGCTGGGACCGTTCTGGGGCCGAAGGGGTAAGGCGCCGGTTAACCGCTACAGGACGACCAGATCGTCCCGGTGAATGATCTCATCCCGGCCGCGCCAGCCCAGGATGGCCTCGATCTCTCCACTGCGGCGGCCGGCGATCAGGCGGGCGGCCTCGGCATCATAGGCCGACAGGCCGCGGGCGAGTTCCTGTCCGGCGGGGCCGCGCACGCTGACCGGATCGCCACGGCCGAAATCGCCCGTCACCGCACGCACCCCGGCCGGCAACAGGCTGCGCCCACCCGCGAGCGCACGGGCGGCCCCCGCGTCGACGGTGATGGTGCCCAGGGGCGACAGGCTGCCCGCGATCCAGCGTTTGCGGGCGCTGCGGCCCTCGCCCTCGGGCAGGAACCAGGTGCAGCGGGCACCGTCGCGCAGCGCCACCAGCGGGTGCGAGATTTCGCCCAGGGCGATCGCCATGGCGCAGCCGGCACTGGTGGAAATGCGCGCCGCGATCAACTTCGTCCGCATCCCGCCCGAGGAATAGCCAGGCGGCGGTTCGCCCCCCATGGCCATGATGTCCTCCGTCATGCGTTCGACCACCGGGATATGGGCGGCGGCCGGGTCGCGCTTGGGGTCGGCGGTATAGAGGCCGTCGATGTCCGACAGCAGCACCAGCGCATCGGCCTGCACCATTTCGGCCACGCGCGCGGCCAGGCGGTCATTGTCGCCAAATCGGATTTCGGCGGTGGCGACGGTGTCGTTCTCGTTGATCACCGGCACGCAGCCGAGTTCGAGCAGGGTGCCCAAGGTCGCGCGGGCGTTGAGGTAGCGGCGGCGGTCCTCGCTATCCTCCAAGGTCAGCAGCAATTGGGCGGCGACGATGCCATGGGCCGAAAGGGCGGTCTGCCAGGCGCCCGCCAGGCGGATCTGGCCAACGGCGGCGGCGGCCTGCTTCTGTTCCAGCCGCAAGGTGCGGCCGGTCAGGTTGAGCGAACGCCGGGCCAAGGAGATGGCGCCGGAGGAGACGACGATCACCTCCGCCCCGCCCGCCCGCAATGCCGCGATATCGGCGGCGACCGTCGCCAGCCAGGCGTCGCGCGGGGCGGCGGTCGCCGGGTTCACGATCAGCGCGGAGCCGATCTTGACGATGATCCGGCGGGCGGTGGTGAGCGAGGGGGTCATGCCCGGCCGCGGTGTTCCGCGATGGCATCGGCCAGGGCGCGCAGGGCCTGCGGCACGCCCCCGCCGGTCGCGCCCGACAGCAGCAGCACCGGCGCGCCACAGGCCCGCTCCAGCGCCTTTTTCCGCGAGACCAGCGCCTGTGGCGTCATGGCATCGGTCTTGTTCAGCGCCACGATCTCGGGCTTTTCGTCCAGGCCCCCGCCGTAGCCGGTCAGTTCATCGCGCACGGTGCGATAGGCCGCGGCCGGGTCGGCCTGGGTGCCGTCGATCAGGTGCAGCAGCACCGCGCAGCGTTCGACATGCCCTAAAAAGCGGTCGCCAAGGCCGGCGCCTTCATGCGCGCCTTCGATCAGGCCCGGGATATCGGCCAGCACGAATTCTTCCGTGTCCGACAGCCGCACCACGCCCAATTGCGGATGCAGCGTTGTGAAGGGGTAGTCGGCGATCTTTGGCCGTGCGGCGCTGCTGGCCGCCAGGAAGGTCGATTTGCCGGCATTCGGCAGCCCGACCAGGCCCGCATCGGCGATCAGTTTCAGCCGCAGCCAGAGCCAGCGTTCCTCACCCGGATAGCCCGGGTCGGCGCGGCGGGGGGAGCGGTTGGTGCTGGTCTTGAAATGCGCATTGCCGTGCCCGCCGTCACCGCCGCGGCAGATCTGCACGGTCTGCCCGACCTCGGTCAGGTCGGCCAAGACGGTTTCCTTGTCCTCGTCCAGGATGACGGTGCCGACCGGCACTTTCAGCGTGACGTCGTCGGACCCGGCGCCGGTCCGGTCGGAACCCGCGCCATTGCCGCCCTTGCGCGCCTTGAAATGCTGCGCGTAGCGGTAGTCGATCAGGGTGTTCAGCCCATCGACAGCGGTGATGATGATATGCCCGCCACGGCCGCCATTGCCGCCGTCCGGCCCACCGAATTCGATGTATTTTTCACGCCGGAAGGCGATGACGCCGTCGCCGCCGTCACCCGCTTTGACCCAGATCTTGGCTTCGTCGAGGAACTTCATGGGTGTGGGGGACCAGATACGAAAACGGGGGCCACGCGGCCCCCGTTGAATAGGTCAGCCGCGCGTAGGAACTTTACTCAGCGGCGAGCGGCACCGGGTCGACGGACACATGCACGCGGTCGTCGGCCTTGCGTTCGAACTTCACGACGCCGGCGGTCAGCGCCTGGATCGAGTGGTCGCGGCTGACGAGAACGTTGCGGCCCGGCTTCATCCGCGTGCCACGCTGCGTGACGATGATGTTGCCGGCCTTCACGACCTGGCCGCCATACAGCTTCACGCCAAGGCGCTTGCTTTCCGAATCGCGACCGTTGCGGGACGAACCGCCGGCTTTCTTGTGTGCCATGGGGGGAGGTCCTTCTCTTAGCCGGCGATGGCGGTGACGCGCAGCACCGTCAGGTACTGGCGGTGGCCGTTCTTGCGGCGGCTGTTCTGGCGGCGGCGCTTCTTGAAGATGATCACCTTCTCACCGCGCTTCTGTTCGAGGACCGTGGCGGTCACCGAGGCGCCGGCGACGGTGGGGGCGCCGATGGTCAGGCCGGTTTCACCGCTGACCGCCAGGACGTCCTGGAAGGTGATGCTGGTGCCCGGCTCGCCGTCGAGCTTTTCGACGATGACGACGGCGTTCGGGGTCACGCGGTACTGCTTGCCGCCGGTGCGGATCACTGCGTAGGTCATGGGGGTGCCCCGGAACTCTCGTGCTGCGGGCCGGCGCGCGGCCAAGGGATAGGGCGGCCGCGGGGTGCCCCCCGGACCGAGGCCGGGTATCTAGGGGGCGCGACGGGATGAGTCAACGCCGTGACGCCGCGTTGCGCCCGGCGCCAGAGGCTTATATAGGCGTCGCGGTCCGGAGAGGTGCCAGAGTGGCCGATTGGGCCGGTCTCGAAAACCGGAGTAGGTGCAAGCTTACCGTGGGTTCGAATCCCACCCTCTCCGCCAGACACATCTTATTGATTTTACTCTCTTATCTTCTCTCCGCCCTGGCCTCGGAAACTGGCGGTTTCCTGCGGACTTCCGCGAATGGCTTGCGCCGAACCTGACATGAGAGACGGTCTTACTCCCCGATTCGGGCGCCAGATTGGCCCGCCGTCTCACAGGCCCCTTTTCCGTAGTACCCGTTCTCGTGCGGCAGTAGCGCTGGTGCGTACTGGATTGCGGCCGGCCACAAGCGAGACGGGCCCCGCCGACTGGCGGAGCCTGTTCTTTGCGTGCGGTAGGCGTGTGCGGCGTCAGTGAAATCCGAGGGCGACTCTCTGCTCAGTCCATGTAACCGGCAGACGGCTGTCCTGCATCAGCTTGTTCGCAGTCAGCCCAAGCGGCTGACGTCCCTCGAGAATAGCCGCGACGAGGTCGGGGGCGAGAAACCCGAGCCGAACGATGCGCGAGGCGTAGGAGCTGGTCACCCCCTCCCGTTGGGCCAATTCATTGATGCCGATGGCCTCGGCCAGCATCCTGTCCCGCATCGCCTGAGCGCGGGCAATCAGTCGGATCAAGGTCCGATCGGGCTCCGGCCCAAAGCCCGCACCATCGATGACCAGCCGCATCTCCAGACCGGCTCGCTTGAGCGTGATCGGGACGGCGATGATGATCGGGGGCGGGTCGATCTCTACTGGCGAGCCGTCTGGCTTGCCTGCGAGCAGCTGCGTCAGCTGGCCAGGATGCAAATGGAGCTCGACCTGCTCCGGCTGCACCACGACCTTGGCCAGCAGCCGTTGCAGGATTGCCCGCCGGCTGCTGACTGGCTGCTCTGTCCAAGCGCCCGCCAGATTTGCCGCAGCATCGAGGAGCCGCCGCTGCTCCAGGCCGTCTGTCGTGGCGCGGCTGATCAGTTGGAAGACATCGCCACGATCGGCCAGGAGCTCCCGCACCCGATCCGCCACCACCCGGTCCAAATCGCCCGCCGGGACGCGGATGGCTGTGCGATCAACCTCCTGTTCGTCGGACGCGGCCGGCTTCGAGACGTAGTAGCGATACCGTCGATCGCCCTTCACCGCATGCGTCGGCACCAGCCGGCCGCCTGCCTCATCCTGCACCAGCCCTGCCAGTAGACTCGGGTTCTGAGCCCGACGGCCGGAGCTTTGCGCCGCGCGGTTCGCCGCCAGGTGCTGCTGCACCGCCTCCCACAGCTCCGCATCGATGATGGCGGGATGCTCGCCAGGATAGCTCTTGCCCTGATGATGGACTTCTCCGCGATACAGCCGGTTCTGCAGGATCAGATAAAGCGCGCCTCGCTCCAGCCGCCGTCCCCCACGCATCTTGGCCATGGCGGCTGGGCGGAGCTTGCTGCGGATGCCCTCACTGGCCAGCTGCTCCTGCAGCACCCGCACAGACCCCAGTTCGAGATAGCGGCGATAGATGTGCTGGACGGTTTCGGCTTCGGCCTCATTCACGACCAGCTTGCGATCCTGGACATCGTATCCGAGCGGCACGGTGCCCCCCATCCACATTCCCTTGCGTTTGGAGGCGGCGACCTTGTCGCGAATCCGCTCACCCGTGACCTCTCGCTCGAACTGGGCAAAGGAGAGCAGCATGTTCAGGGTGAGTCGGCCCATGCTGGTGGTGGTGTTGAACTGCTGGGTTACCGACACGAAGCTCGCCTGGTGGGCGTCGAAGACGTCGACGATCTTGGCAAAGTCGGCCAGCGACCGGGTCAGCCGATCCACCTTATAGACCACCACGAGGTCGACCTTTCGGGTACGGATGTCGGCGAGCAGCTGCCGCAACGCGGGACGTTCGAGGGTGCCGCCGGAAATACCTCCATCATCGTAGAAGGTCGGCACCAGCACCCAGCCCTCGTGACGTTGGCTGCGGATATAGGCCTCACAGGCCTCGCGCTGAGCGTCCAAGGAGTTGAAGGCCTGCTCCAAGCCTTCCTCAGAAGACTTTCGGGTGTAAATGGCGCAACACTTGGTCGCGCCGGGACGCGCGCCGCTTGCCTTACCGGGACTGCGCATGGGCCACTCCCCCACCACCGCGCGGTGGGGCGGGTCGCGCCCCTAGACCGAAGAACCGCGGCCCGGACCAATGGGCGCCGGTGATGACCTTGGCGATGTGGGACAGCGAGGCGTAGCGCTGGCCCTGGTGCTCGAAGCCATCCGGCAGGACCTGGATGGTGTGCGTCTGCCCGTGCCAGGCCCGGACGAGGGTGGTGCCGGGTTTGAGGCGGGTCGTGGTCGGCGGAATCGCGCCGCCGCCCTCCTTGCCGTTTGCCGCCATAACAGAAGCCAACTGGCGTTGCAGGCGGGGTGAGAGGCCGCCCATGGCAGCCTCCTGCAGCCGATGTGCGATGCCACGGATCAGCAGGTCACGGCTGATCCGGACGGCGGGGATGGCGCGATAGAGCCGCTGCCATTCGGCGCGGAGTTGCGCCACATCATGCTGATCCAAGGCAGCCAGCTGGACGTCGAGGTCGCCAGCCTTGCCCTTGCGAGAGTAGTGCATGGGCTCAGATCGCCTCTGTCGAGGTGAGCCGATAAGCTTTCTGCCCGCCCTCCGCGACCAGGCGCAGGGCGAAGCCGCGCTGGCGGAGCCGAGTCAGGGCCGCGCGGGTGGTGTGCGGCTGCCAGCCCGTCAGGGCTATCAGATCGACCAGAGTGGCCCCCTGCCCCGCGGCAACGGCGTCCAGGATCTGGCCGAGCTTGCCACCGGGACGAGACGCGCCTTGGGCCGAAGTGGGCGGCGTAGGAGCCTGTCCCGGTTCCGGTGGCCTGCTAATCTGGTCAATTGGCATCTCGGGGATCGGTGCTGCGGGCGCGACCACGCTCCCGGCGGCGCAAATGCCAGCCTCGGTCAGACGCAGCGCATGGTGCTGGCCCTGGTCGCCGTTGCGCCAGCTGCGCGTCGGATCGTCGTTCGGCTGTTCGGCCACGAGACCGCGTGTCAGCAGGGATGCGAGGAGGCGGTGCTGGCTAGCACCGCGCGCGCGTAGGCTGGCTGGTAACGGCAGGATCATGAGGTCCGGGTGCTGCCGGGCGTTGGTCAGCACCAGCAGCTGGGCAACCGTGAGGGTGGAGGTGGTTCGGGTCATCGGGATGGCTCTCCGGGGTGCCCTGCCCCCATGGCAGCGCCCCCACGACCGCAACCCCGGCGTCCGGCGGGGTGTGTTGGCAGGGGGCCTTTCCCATCCTGCCGTCGTGGACAGCAATGCTTGCGGCAAAGAGGAAGTCGAGCGGGAACTGGCCGCCCGCACGAGAACGCAATTGAGCGAGCTCCCGCCAACGTGGCTTCGGTTCGAATCCCTCATCTCGCCGCTGATGCCGCCGCCGCACGTCCCGACCCAGGCCATGATTTCGCGGTCGTGGGTGTCGATGGCAAAGGCGACGCGGACGATCTCGCCGTTCCAGCATGGGATCTCGAAGCCATCGGAGGCCCAGCGCTGGTTGGAGGCCTCGGCGATGACGGTCCCCTCGTGGGCGCGGATCGGCCGCGCAGCCTGGCGTGTCGATACTGATCCTGTGGTGGGCACCGCCCTGTTTACAGCGTCGACGCGGGAGCAACGGTTTGAAACCCAGCGCATTTCATTCGCTAGATGCGCTCCGGGCGGCTGGTAGGACGGAAGCGGACATACGGCGTCGGGATCCCCGAATCGATTGCGTGCGAGAATGACAGATCCCAGCGAGCTGTATCGAGAACTGAAATCCCGTCTTGCAACGCAAATGCGCTGTCTAGCTCTGGGTCATCCGGAGGGTCTTCGCAATAGCTTCAGTCACCGCCAGCTTAACGGCTCATCGGGCTCGCCCAGATCGTCGTGTAGTTCGTCGGGTTCCGGAAAGAGCTTGTCCGCATCGAGCGCCGCACTGATCTGGTCGGGTTCGAGGCGCTGGCGGAGCGTTTCCAACCTCGCCGTAGCCCAGCCAATCAGGCGGGCGTGTGATCCCGCCAACTCGGACGTCGGTCCTGTCCGCGCGAGCCACGCCTCCAGTGCATCTACCTCCTGTCGCAGCTCCATGAACTGGTCGAGGAAGGCTTCGCGCTTCTTCTCGCGCTCCGCTCGCTGGCGGGCCCAGGCGTGACGCCTCGCCCTTTCCTGGTAGCGCCGCTCCCGTTCCTCTCGCTCCTCCCGCTGCAGCCGACGCGCGGCCAGGATCGCCTCGAGCCCGGTAGCCACATCTTCGACCATTCGGTCGAGCCGTTGGGTTCGGCCGTCTGCCCATGTCCGTCGGACGCCATCCCCCCAGCCCTGGATCTGCAGTACCAGGTCGCCGGTCCGGATGGTGTCGATCGCCGGGTAGGCCTGCGCGTAGAGATCCAAAGGCGCTGGCCCATCCCACGTTCGACGCGTGGCGTAGTATCGCTCCAATCGCTTCTTGCGCCGCTCCTCCGCGGCCAGTTCCTCGGGCGTCGGAATGTGCTTCTCACGCCGGATGCGCTCAGACGTCGCGATCGTCGCCGAGTCTTTGCCGCGTTCAACGCGCATCCCGTCACCAGCCATGGTCGGCGGAAGGCCGCGCTCCACGAGAGAGCGGACCAATGCGTCGAGAATGTAGATCGCACGCTCGACGGCCTCCCTGCCAACGACGACGCCGGCCATGCCCTCGCCGGTGGCCTGGATCGCTCCGTCCGCGTTCGGCTTATCCTTCCGCAGCGCTTGCGCGGTGCGACGAAGGAGCGGGTGGACATCCGCGACCGGCCACGGCGGCGCGGGTGCGATATCCGGCTCTGGTGATTTCTCAGGTGGAGTGGGCGGTGGACGCTGGCGTTCCGCCTGGCGCGCCTTCGCGTGCTGGATGACTTCTCGTACCTCATCGGGCAGGCGCCATGCTCCTGCGTGGATCACCAGTGTCTGCAGTCTTGGATCTTCCACCTCGACGAAGGGCTCCTGTTTCACCTTCTTCCCGTGCTGGAGCTTCGCCCAGTAGCCGCGCGGCGGGGTGGGGATGGCGTACCGATCACAGATCTTCGCCAAGCCCGTGCCGGTCACAACGAACTGGGCCGCGACGTGCATCATCGGCTTCGCCCAAACGAGGTCGTATAGTTCGCGCCGCGTCAGAGGCGCGCCTCCGTTCACGGCTGTCGGCGGGTTATCGAGCACGGCCGGCCTCGGCGGGCAGGTCATCAGGATCGTAGGCAGACTGGAAGCTGAAGCGGCGAATCGTCGCCTGACCGCGGAAGAGCGGCTCGCCATCCAGCGTCACATAGCGGAGCTGTCCTGCAGCCAGAGCTGTAAGGAGGGGAGCCAACACGTCGTGCGACATCGACAGCAGACCCTGGAATGCACCCGCGCGGACATGAGCACTCCCAACAGCTCTCGGCTCCATGGATGAAGGGAGGTCCGCCACGGCTGCGAGGTCCAGATTCAACCGAGGCAGAAAGGTGAGGCCAGCCATCTCGGCCTTCGCTGCCTTCGGCCGAAGGAGCCGGCCATGGACCTCCAGATGGCGATAATCGGAGTATGGCTCAGGGAAATGCTTGCGGCTCGGATTCACGCCGAAGCTGAAGCTCCAATCCCAGCGATCGATCTGGATAACATAGAACTCAGTCGTTGGCCGGACCTGGGCCTTTGATCTTGCAGGACGCCGCTTCGCCTGCGGCTGATCATTTGTGCGGTCCGGCATCGGTCGGTTGCCCTACGCCTGCGCTTCGTCGAACGGGTTCAACGTCCGCACTCCGAGCCCGCTGACATCAGTCGTATTGCGGGTGACGAGAACTAGGTCGTGCACCTGCGCCGTCGCGGCCAGCAGGGCATCAATGACAGGAACGGATCGTACGGCTGACAATCGCCCCCATGCGTCGGCCACCGCCGGATCCACGCCGATGATGCGCGCTCCGAAGGACTCGGAAACGTCGCGGAGCCAGCGTTCCAGAGTGGCTGCCTTCGCCGGATCCCGATGGCGGATGCCCTCGATCCCTCTGCGGATCTCGCCCAGCGTCAAGACGCTGAGAAATAGGTCTCGATCCTCGACCGCTGCCCACCAGGAGGCGACGCCAAGATGGCAGCGCGGGCCCTTCCGGATCTCAGAGATGATGTTGGTGTCGACGAGCCAGGTCAAAGGTCGACTGCACGCCCCGTATCGCGGGACCGGGTGAGGTCGATGTCGTCCAGCGGCGCCGCGGCAAGCAAGTCTTTCAGGCTGCGCGTCGGCACCGGCCCGAAGCGACGTCGGAGCAGGACACGCGCCTCGCCAGCCTGGTCGGGGTCGGTAAGCGCCGCCGCCACCGCTCGGACGAGAGGCGCATCCTCGCCGCGCACTTGCACCTCGATGCGCTGCAGGCCGCGGGAGCGCAGGCGACGACGGTGCTCAGCGACGGCGGATGGCGGCTTGGGTGTGGACTTCACAGGCATGGGACGCCCCAACTTGATTTCCGGCAACATATCCGGAAAGGCGGATGGGACTCAAGGGAAACGCTGGCGCACCTCGGCGGCGAGGCTCCGGCGGCCGCCGGTCTCCAAGGCTCCAGCCTGGAGACCGCTTATGCCGAGTCGCACCGCCTCCGCCAGTTCACATGCGAGCAGTACTCTCCACCTGACCGACCGGCCCTCTCAGTGGCAGGCTTCCTGGGGTTTTCGGGGCAGACTTGTTGAGCCCGACGCGGAGACGCCCGAAAATCACTCTCCGGAGGCCACTTCTCTCCGGACCTCATGACTTGGCCGATTTAGTCCGGAACTCAAAATCGAGGTCAAAGGCCCGTTTCATCGCGGTAGGTACTTGCTCTGATTGGAATACCACTCGCCCGAAATCGGCACTTCCAGAGCGAACACTTCTGTGGGCTGCGTGGTCGCAATTCGTCAACAGTTCCCAAAAGCCCGCCCGCGAGGCCAGTTCCTGCGACGCTCCGGCCCACGAAACTCCTCAACGGTAAAGTCCCAGCGAACGGCGTCGGCTCGGACGGGGTGAGCCGCCGATGCTCATCGGTGTGAGTCATAGCTTAGCCTTGGCGCCCCCCTCCGATCAAAATCCATAAGAGCTGAAGCATGATCGAGAGGTTGACAAATTTTTGTAATTTGATCGTAATGTTGCTCCAGGCCAGGAGAATAAATGCCCCGCCCTCCGCAAGCGCCCGACTCCAAGAACACTCATGGAGCCGAGGCCGAAGCGGCTCAGGCCGCTCGTAAGCGCGAGCTGCTGAACGCCTCCAGTGCAAGGAAAAAACTGGAGGAAATTAGTCGCCCTTTGAGCATTAAACCTGTCGCGATTCGGTATGCATCACGCTCCGACGACGCCAAGGACTGGAAACGGCCGGAGGCCAGCCTTTCGATAGTAAATCTGATCTTGGCGGCGGCCAAAGACGGAAGAGATCGCAGCATGCTTTCCTGGCCAGAACGGTGCTGCGATGGTTCTGTCGCAGTTGCCATTGCCTTGCGGGAAGCAGAAGCCAGCGGCCGCTACAGTTATTGCACACTGGGGATGTGGCCATGGAGGGCGGGAACGGAGACTAGTGAAGGTTCTATGGCGCCGACGCTCGGATATCTCGTAGATCCCGTGTCACTACAGGCCCTGGGTAGGCAGGTCGCGTCTGGGCAACTGGACAACTCGATCTGCGGTAACGACGGCCTTGAGCATTACACTGCGGCAAGGGTTTCCATGTTGGTGGGCGCGCTTCTGGAGACTGAAGGCGGTCGCAAATCCAACGAAAGCCCGTCATTACGAGAGACGACGATCGCATTCTCCTGGGATCCCGCCGTGCAGGATTCGAAGACGCGATTTTCGGGTAAAGGCTCGTACAAGCCGGAGCCGGGTCAGATCTTGCGACGGGTGATCCGCTTCACGCGCGCGAGGCCTAATAAGAAGAATGGCGATACCCTCGCCCAACATTTCCCCAAGCTCGGCGACCCTAGCCTTGCTCCGCATTGCGTGTTCGGCCTCCCTCTCAGCGACAAGGCGACGCTACAGAGGACCTTGATTTCAACCCGGCGATTTGCTGACCATGGCCTCTTTGCGGTCTTGGTCAACCTACACTCCAATATTCTGCGACCAATTCGAGATACCTGGGAACAGGGACTGAACGATCTTCTAGTCAGTCTGGCTGCGGCACCAGGCAGGCGCCCCCCGGTCATCTTCTTCTCGAACGACGTCCATGCCCTCCGCAAGGCGGAGGGCATGCTGAAGGCCCATAACATCAAGCTGGGCCGCCCGGTTCATCTCCGGCAAGCCATCTACTCGCCGAAACACGACCCTCTTGGGCCGCGGCACGCAATCCCGGAGGGAGGTGTCTCTATCTACGATGCCGACATCAAGGACGCGACCCTCACCCCGCTGAGACGGTCAGTGCTCGACATCGGGCGCCGTTTACGTGAGGCCACGGTCCTCGATGGGTACAGGACGGCGCGGCGCGCATTGGACGCTTTGCACCGTGCCGCATCCATGCCTCTGGGTCTAGCCGAAGCCGAACATTCCGCGAAATTGCTCTGGGAGGAGGACTCCGACGAAAATCGCGAAGTCCTGAAGACATTTCACCCCAAGCAGGAAATCTACGCGCTGACCGCAACATGCAGCAGGTCTGGCATAGCTGTCGGGCAGGCCGAGCAGTTCCGAGATACCGCCCTTAAGAGACTTCAGGAGTGGCAGACCGACACCCCCGTTTCGCACACGCTTCGGAAGCTGTTGGCCAAGAAGGAATGGAATCGACAAGACACCCTGATCTCCTTCCCGCGATCTGAAATCGCCCTGCTTTTCTCAACGGCCGCGGAAGTCACTTCGATCGGCATTCCGACATGCCACCACAAGGAACTGGCTGATAAGATTGGGCCAGGTCGCCTGATTGTCGTCGGACCTGACACCAACGCTATCCATACGATTCTGGCGTCCAACGTCGCACCTCAGCGGGTCGCCATCATTGGGGATTGTGCAGGTATCGGCCTTGTATCGTCGCTACTGCGATGTCTGTCAGATGCGAATGGTCTTGGAGCGATCTCGGCTCGGGCTAAGCTCCTAGCAGCGAAGTTACAGGGCGGCGGCGCAGACGCCTCGCTGGATTTTCTGGAAGCTCAATTCACAACATCGTCTTCGTCCGGACCTCGGTTGTTGGATTTCACCCAAAGTCGGGATGGATCCAAGGGGAAGGTCACGGTCGTCACGACCTCTGCGTCCTTTCCGCGGGAGATCCGATATCGGTCTTCAGCGAAGGTGCCGGTGTATACCCCGGACGAGATCCGCCAGTTCAAAAACGTCGAGGCCCGATATCTAAAGGATGGCGATCTCATCCCCATTCTCGCCGACGATGTGCGCGCACGAATTCGAACTGCCATGCAGGCATCGAGCAAGACGCGGGATCTGATTAAGGGCTACCATACCCTGATCGCTAAGAAGCGGCACAGCCTGCCAGGCACTGAGATGGCGGAGAAGGCCCGGCAAATCCTCGCCCTCATGAGAGAGATCGACCCAGATAAGATCGACGCCGATGAGGACCTCAACATCAGGCGCTGGCTCAAGGCTGGCATGGATGGGCTGAGCGCTGAGGAAAGGGTGCGACCAGACGCGCCGAGGGATTGGGAGCGCTTCCGCATCTTCATGCAGGCATTGGGAACAGCCGAGACCGAAGCACGAATGTTTTTGGGATATGTCGATTATGGCGACCCGAAGCTTCTCCATTCAGGAGGGCGCTATCTTCCACGAGCACATGGCCGCCTTCATCGTCGATCCAGAAGGCGCGGCCCATCTCACCGGCGCCACATCCGCTGAGAGCCTCTTCGACTCCATCCGAAACTCCGTCGAGATCATTACTGACGTCAAAAACCTGCGCGAGAACTCTCAATGACCCTCGACGAAGCTCTGGCAACCATCACGGATGCCGACCAACGACAGGAGATGAAGGAGGGGGTGGCGGACGCCCACCTGGAGTTCGTACGTCGTCGCACCTCCGGGGCGGGCGACATGGGGCGGATCCTGTTTGGCTTCCCCTCCAGAACGCTGGCCAGCGGGTTCCTGCTCCCGCGTGTGAATGCTGATGGCGACGATGAGGCCAACGATATCCGAGTGAACACCCAAGGCCTGGATATCGCGATTCGTCGCGAGGCCGAAGGCATCATCAGGCTGCGCGTCAGCCTATCCGTGTATTTGCGCATCCTGCCGACATCCGCCGAACTCTTCGACGATGAGGGACGCCTCATCCCATCCGCGGACTACAGCCCGAAATGTAAGACCGAGATGCGGACGATGCGGAAGGCGCTGCGCGATCAGCGAATCACCGCTATGACGCCTCGTGAAGACCGCCAGAAGATCATCGACGCGATCGCCCGCGAGATCGAAGCCCACTACGGCGTCGACGCCCCACTAAACGCCCCCGGGCCTGCCCTGGGAAGTGATGACGACGATGACGACGACACCAATCCCGAACCGATCGTCACCAAGGTGGCGCAGCGTCGTCGCATCCCTGCGCACTACAGTCGCGCCTATGAGGTTCCGAAGGCATTCATCCGGATCGACGTTCCCGCGGTGGACGTGGAGCTTCCCATCCCGCCAGGTGATCACTGGGACGCCATCGCCGCCGATGCTACCCAACGCCTACTTATCGAGATTAGAACGGCCTGCGCGGCCTGGATCGCCTCTCCGGAAGGCATCGAACGTGCCTGGCGCTCTGCACCGCGGCCCGTCTCAGAGGATTTCTGGACGCCAAAGGCCTGGGACAACTACCTCATCAGGGTGCGACAGGGCCCGCCGGTCGAAGCCGAGCTCATCCCTTCATTCCAGCTCAGCTTCCATTTCGACGCGCTGGAGATCCGGCGCGAGCCTGTTGGGCATTCTGTCCGGCTATCGCTCGAGAATGAACGTGAGGTCGATGACGAACGGGAATACGGCGTCTTCCTCGTGTCGATCGAGGTCAGCCTCCCGCAGGCGGCCCTGATCCCAGCATCGCTCGAGCGCGTGAAGCGCAGCTACCACCTCGAGGGCTTCCTGGAGCTTCCTGCCATCGGCCTGAACTGCGGTGTCGAGAATCGAGGCGTGAGTGCTGGCAGACGCCAGCTCCGAACGACCTGGATGCCCAGATACGTGCTGCCCCGCACTACGCAGCATGGCATCCCTGACGTCATCACCCAGTTCACTGCCCTGGCCAGGCCAGACTTCGATCCGGCGGATTTGAACGCGCTTCCCAACGCCATGGAGGTTTGGATTACGGCCCTGGCCGCTGAGGGGCGCGGTCAAGGCGATCCACTGCAGGTCGAGCACTTCCAGAACGACCTGGCTGCGTGGCAAAAGGAGGTCGACCGAATGCGCCTTGGCATTCGTATCCTGATGATTTCCAAGGGTATGTCGGACGCCGATCCCGCTGACGGCATGGCCGCTCCATGGAAGACCTGGCTGGCTCTTCAGACGAGCTTTGCCAGGGTCTACCGCCCCAACCAGCGGATCCCCAATCCAGGATGGCGCCTGTTCCAGCTCGCCTTCGTACTCAGCCACGTCCCCACGCTGGCATCGCGGATTCCAGGCTTCGACGGGCCGGACTATTTCGATCCCGAGTTTGATGAGGACGCCGTCACTCTGCTCTACATGAGCACCGGTGGCGGTAAGACCGAGGCGTTCTTCGGCACCGTCGTTTTCGCGCTCTTTCTCGATCGGTTTCGCGGCAAGCTCCGCGGCGTTACCGCGATGCTGCACTACCCGCTGCGCTTGCTAACGGTACAGCAGGCACAGCGTCTGTCGCGCACCCTGGCGGCAGCTGAGATGGTTCGGCGAGGCCTTGCGCTGCCGGGCGCTCCATTCGAGATCGGCTTCTGGGTGGGCGGCGGCAACACGCCGAACGCCGTCGCCGATTGGAAGGGCGAGATCTACAAGGAACTGAAGTGCATCCCGATCGACGGCACCGCGCGCGCCAGTGACGAGGATCGGCTGATGAATCCCAATGCATCGGATCCCGCTGACCGCCTCTACCAGGCCGCGCAAATCGCCTGGAATAAGAGCCCTACCTGTCCATTCTGCAAAGTCGAGGGCACCGGCCTCCGGCTTTTCCCGAAGCAGCAGCATCGCCTCGGGATCGTATGCTTCAATGCGGAGTGCGACTGGAACCGCGAGAACGGCGGTGCCGGGATCACGCCTTTGCCCTTCATCCTAACAGATGCCGACATCTACCGCAGAGCGCCCTCCATCCTCCTCGGCACGATCGATAAAATCGCCCTGATAGGACAGAACATAGCCCGCATCGGCCAGATCGCCGGCATGTTCGGCGTCGCCCGGTACCTCGTGGGCGGCCCTGAGGGCATGCTGGAGATGAACCTGCCACAGGGCGTTCAGGGGACGCCGCTCGCACCCGCCCACAGTGACGGCGAGGAGGTGCTCTTCGATCCCATACCGAGCCTTATCATCCAGGACGAAATGCACCTACTCGATGAAAGCCTGGGCACCTTCGGCGGGCTCTTCGAAACCAGCCTGTTCGAGTGGTTCAGATCCCTGGGAGACCTTTTGGGCCCTCATCGCTCGTCGAGATACCTCGCTGCCCCAGACAAGGTAAGGCTGCCCCACGTCATCGGCGCCACCGCCACGGCCTCCGATGTCGGCCGCCACGTCAGGGCGATCTATCAACGCAATGTGGTCCAATTCCCACATCCCGGCCCTGGCCTGCATGAGGGGTTCTACGTTCGCCTCTCCGGCTGGCTCCCCGAGGGTGAGGCTGAAGCTGTCCACGCTCCATTGCGGGGGACACCACTTGGCGATGAGGCCGCAGCGCCCTGGGCCCGCATCTACGCCTCGCTGATGACCAACGGGCGACGCCATACCGTGACGACGATGGCGGTGTTGGCGACGCACGCCGCGGCTTCCACCCGGTGGCTGACCGACCTCAGGGACCCGGCGACCCGTGATCGGGCGGCCGAAGAGATCGCGCAGCATCAGTCCGACACCCGCTTCGCGGATCGTCGGGCCGCGGCGATCCGGGCGGCGGCCGCTACGGGCAAGTGGGATGCGCTGCTGGCACTGGTCGACCTCCACCGCATCATGCTGACCTACGTCACGAACAAGAAGGGCGGCGACCAGATCCTGTCCGCGATCGACGACGAGGTACGGGAATCCCATCGCCTCATGAAGGATCAGCGGTACAGCCTGGATCACCCGACAGAGGGTATGCGCTACAGGATGGAGCTCATCTCCGGCGGCGTCGATGTCGGCACCATCCAGGGTGTCGTGGACCTGGCGGAGAAGGAGATGATCTTCCCGCCGGAGAAGCAGCGGTTTGATCCTGCGGTTCAGCCGCCCTGGCGGGGCCTACGAGGCATCGTCGCGACCTCCGCTGTGTCTCACGGGGTCGACGTCGAGGCCTTCAATGCAATGGCATTCGCGGGGCTGCCGTCCGACATCGCTGAATACATCCAGGCATCCAGCCGCGTCGGCCGAACCCATGTCGGCTTCTCCCTGCTCGTGCCGACACCACAGACACGACGAGATCGCTACGTGGTCGAGGTGCACGAGGCCTTCCACAGGCTGCTCGAGCGCATGATCCCGCCACCGGCGGCCGAGCGCTGGGCTGAGAAGGCGATCGAGCGATCCATGCCATCCCTGATCCAGAACTGGCTAGCTGGCGTCTACCACCAACAGGCTTTCGCCTCGGCGACCAAAAAGTCGGACGCGCGGGAGCCGAACCATACCAACGTCGCCACCAGGATCCTGGAGCAGACCGTCGAGTTCGATGCCTGCGTGGACTACATCGCCCGGGCGATTGGGGTATCGCTGCCATCATCCGTGGGTGGATCATTCAATACAACCTACTACCGAAGGCTCATCCGTCAGAAGCTGAAGCTGTTCCTCGATGGTGCGAGGGAATCCAGTTCGGAGCTCCGTGAGATGTGGAGCGCGGGCATGGTGAGCGGGCTGATGCCCCCGATGACCAGTCTTCGTGACGTAGATGGCCACGGTGTGATTCGCCCGACAAGCCTGCACGAGAGGCGCGAGGTCAAAACGAGCGACATGTTGCGTGGTCTCAACGCGATTAGAAGCGGTGCTCCTGGGCGTATCCCGCGCGGCAATGAACTTAGGCAGGACTGATCATGCCTGGCTTCCAATCGAACACTGGACATCTCTGGGAAAACAGCCTGTGAGCTTCTCGTCATTCAACATGAACCGCTCGCAGAGCCAGGTCGCACGCGCATACTCGCCGGGGAGCCTTTTCACCTTCGAAGGTGGAACCGTCGCATGTATGGCGTACCCCGACCAGGCGAACCGAGATATCGGCAGCAATGGCGCCGAAGGTGGCCTGACACCCGCAAATCGGGCACAGATCACCGCAATCATCTTTGAGTATGCCCAGGCCTGGCTGAACCGGGGCAGAAACGCGCGCAACAAACACGCGGGCCGCCATCCCCAGCTGTGCGTTGATGAGGCCGTGCTGGGCGACAGTGGCGAGGTCAATATCAAGACTGGAGATCTGCGCTTTCAGTCGCCGGATTTCGCCAGCTTCGTGCCGTTCCCGCTGTCGTTCCGCTGCGCGCGTTCGAGCTGCAACCTCCATCGGGAATGCGCACGACCTGACACCGTTGCGGAGGAGATGGGGGGCTTTCGACATGCCTGCCCAACCGGGGCGGAGGGATGCGCCAACAACTGGCGGCAACTCGACTTCGTCATGGCACATTGGTCCGGCGAGGTGGTGTCCCCGTCGCCGACACGCCTGCATGCTCGTGTTGATGGTAACCTCACCAAGCTCGACGAGTGCCAGCAATGCGCCCGGAAGACCTTCCGTTGGATCGGCATCGGCACCGGCGCCCTGTCCAACGTGCGCCTGGCCTGCACACATTGCGGTGAGCCACGCGACCTCCTGATGAAGGACCCTTACACACTCAAGGCCCTGGCAGGCGAACTCAGGAACAACAAGGCGCTGCACGCTGAAATCAACATGGAGCCGATTTCCTATCGTGCGAGCGCCGCTCACTACCCGCACGGCGACCGGGTGCTGCTCTTCTCCGAAGATGGCACCATGCGCATGCTCGAAGCCTCGCGAGCGACCGACCTTTCGGCTTTTCTCACCGAGCGTTACGGTCTCCCGCCTGGCACGAACCTGACCGTTGAACACAAGATCGAGCTGCTGAGGCGGGCAGGCATCGAAGGTGAATGGGACAACTGCGAGAGCTTTAAAGAGATGCTCTCCGGCTTGAATGCCATGCCTCCTAGCCCACAGGTTGAAAAGAGACGAAAGGCGCTTCAGGACACCGTTCATGGCTTCGAGACGAAGTGGATGCGCGACGTCTTCTCCAAGCACTCTGGTTCGTCACCCCTGACGCATTCGATCATCGATGGAAGCAAGGCTTTCCCGAGCAAGTTCGATCCTGTGCGCATGACTGTCGAACACGAGGCTTTCCGCATCGAGAAGGTCTCCGCCGAACCTCTGCCAGATGGGCGCTTTCGGTCTGTGTCGGTCGAGCAGCTCGACCAGCACACCCGCCCGGATGGGATGAACCCTCAGGCCTTGGCTCGGCTGCACGGAGCATCTCGCCATTGGCTCGATCTCATGGGGGTCGACGAGATGCGGATCGTGCGCGATGTGCGCGTTTGCGACTTCACCTTTGGCTACACCAGGACCGATTCCAAACCGCTGATTCAGCGAGACAAGGCGCCTAGCACGGATCTGCCGGTGCGCCTGCGCTTCTTCCCCAAGGTGAAGGTCGACCAGGTGACCGCCGGACAGCCGCAGATGTGGCGTACCCCCGTGCTCAGCATCGTCTCTGCCAACGAGGGCATCTACGCCCGGCTGAATCCAGCAGCGGTCGAAGCCTGGATCGAGGCCAATAATCTGGACCTGCCGACGCCAAGCCAAGGTATGCCCCTCGGCGGCCGCCTGCTGGCGCAGGCAGCTCACATCCAGACAGTTGATCCCCCGCTGCCCGGTCGCTTCGAGCTTTTCCTGGATGGCTTCCGCAAGCGGGGAGAAGTTGCAGAGATCGCCTTCCCCCACGTCTACACCCTGATTCACACCATGGCTCACACCGCGATCATCCAGGCGTCCGCTCTCTCCGGCCTAGATCTCGGCTCCTTTGCCGAGCACCTCTTCGTCCCGGACCTGGCATTCCTGATCTACCGCCGGGGGACGACCATGGATCTGGCCAACATCACCTCGATGTGGCGCGACCGCGGATCCGAGGACCAGGGCAACGAATTCCTGGCACGCATGGGCGCAGCGGCGGCGCTACGCTGCGGCAGCGAAGGATCTTGCGTGCAACGCGGTGGTGCCTGCCCGGACTGCGTCATGATCCCGGAAACCTCCTGCTTGACCCGCAACGAGCTGCTCTCGCGCTCCTCGCTGGTTGGCCGTGGACGGCCGCAATGGGCGAGCTGGCAGAATGGCCGCCAGGAGATGGTGGGCTACTACGACGTGGTGGCGCAACTGAGAGCGGCCGTGGATGCCGGTCAGCCTTGAAGAGCGGCCTGTCGGCGGAGATCCAGCTCTCCGTCACCAAATCCCTGGCGCACGTCGCCCGCGAGGCTGCACTCGTCGCCCGGGCCCTGCATTCTCCCAGCGGCCGAGCTCACCTCGATCGAATTCCAGGTCGAGGCCAGGCCGTGAGAACCGCGGCCGCTGATTTCGTCGCCCGCGGATGGGCCGTGGAGATCCAGCCCGGGGTGCTGCTCGCCAGCACCGCACTGCCTGAGCACATCGAACCGTTCATACAGGGCATCGCGGCCATGGCTGAGATTCGTCCGGAGCAGGGCACCTTCCGCTCCGTGGTGACGCCACCAGGTGGTTGCAGCCAGTATTCAGCTGCCCTGCAAAAGCTTGGCCTGGCCGCGGCCGACATACTGGACACCTCGCGTGCTATGCGCGCAGTCGCCCAATTCGCGGAACGCTCACTCTGGATCTTCACCCCCTTCGTGAATGATCCAGGCATGGCGTTCGTTCTCGATCTCTTCGACCAGACCAAGGCCACCGAGCGCGTCCTGGTCCTGCGTGTCCGGGGACACCAGACCAAGCAGACCCTCGCCAACTCGATCGCTGCTCTGTCGGCCTTGGGCGTTACCGTCATGAACTATGCTGTTGTGCATGACGATGGATTTGAGACCTTCCACGCAAAGGCCATCGTCGCTGATGGCAGCCGCGCGTATGTGGGATCAGCCAATATGCTGCTTTATGAGAAGCAGTCCCTGGAGCTCGGCGTGTTGATCGATGGCATCGGAGTCGATGTCGTCACCACAGCCCTTAGCGCCGTAATCTCCTGCTCCTCGCAGGTCTCCTAAGTATTCACTATGTCCATCATTATTGACGCCGCGCCGGGAAAATGCGTATTCGAGTTTGCCGATGACGACCGACACAACTAAAATCACAAAATCCACGATATCGTCGGCCGCAAATGCAGTGAGCCGTCTCTGCGCCCTGTACCGGCGCCGAGGCGGCGATGCACTGCAAGAAGCCCTGGCACTAGTGGATGGCACCGCTTCTACGGCCGCAATAGCCATACTGGGCGAGATGACGGAGGAATGGCACGATCATGCCATTGCCTGCGTTTTCGCAGTCCTCATGCCAAGCGAAGACCGAAAGCGCCTCGGTGCCTACTTCACCCCTCCCCACCTTGTCGATCACCTCCTCGACCGCTTCGAGGCCCTCGGCGTTCAGATCGGTCGCGCCCGGTTCCGGGATCCATCCGCCGGTGGTGCCGCCTTCGTCGTCCCCCTGGCCCGCCGCATGGTCCGACTTTGGATCAAGGAGGGGATCGCTCGGAAATCTATCGCAGCCCTGCTGTGTGACCGCCTCCAGGGTTGCGAGATCGACCCATCTTTGGCCACCCTGGCCCAGGCGCTTTTTACCCGCATGCTCATTCAGGAATTCGGGTTCCCCCGAAGCATCGCGCGCCAAGCATCTCGCGTGATCAAAAACGGTGATGGCTTGGAGCCTGGGTGGACTGAGTTCGACCATGAGATCGGCAATCCTCCCTATCGGCGTTTAAACGCCAACGAACACGCTCTGGCCAAGGGACAATTCCCGGACATCACAGCGGGCCGAATGAACCTCTATGCTCTGTTCACTCGCAAGGCGCTCGCCATTGTCCCGATTGGTGGCCTGGTTGGCCACGTCATCCCAGCCAGCTTCGTAGGCGGCCCCGAATTCGCGCGCTTTCGGCGCCGGATTTCCGAGCTCGCTGAGGTCCTGGTACTGGACAGCGTGGAGAAGCGGACGGACGTTTTCCTCGATGCCATCCAGGACGCGTGTTTCATCGTGCTGCGCCGCCGCCCCACACCGGTAGAGGGCCCATCTCCACACCGGGTGGCCTCCAGCATCCTCACCAGCACCGGCTGCGTAAACACGCTTCCCGACGTCATCCTGCCCACCGATGGCTCACCTTGGTTATTGCCAGGCGAAGGCAGGGCGGAGACGGGTCCATGCCTAAACGACCTGGGATGGACGACTAGGGCCGGATATCTCGTGGCCAACCGGCAGCCGGAGCGGCTTCACAATACCCGAGCGCGCGGTCGCTATCCTCTTATCTGGGCGGCCTCCGTCACCCCCGACGGCCACTTCGACTACGACCGCGGACGCAAATCACGCCAGGCCGGGAATCGAGGCTTTGTCCAGGCCAATGAGGGAGCCTCCTACGTCATCACTCAGGAATGCGTGGTTCTCCAGCGGACATCATCAAGCTCGCAGGAGAAGCGCTTGAATGCGGCCGTCGTCACCGAGGAATTCATCCGGCGCTACGGGGGGGTGGTTGGCGAGAATCATGTTATCATTCTCCTACCGACGCGAAAGGATGCTGCATCGGCAGCCAACGTCGCCGCGCTCCTGAACTCGAAGGCGGCCTCAGTAGCGTATAACCGAGTAGGCGGCTCGGCCTCGATATCGTCGAAGGTCCTTGCTACCTTGCCGTTACCACCGATCTGCCCACGTTCTTGAGGTCTGCGGCATTATCGCCCCAACCCCGTGTCCGCCGACGATGCGCCGAGAGCCGAGACTCATGCTCGCCGGCCTTGTGGGCCTTCAAGTCAGTCAGCATGCGCTGTCCAGTGCATCTCTTTGCTCCTTCCATCTCACCGGAAATGGCTTCATCAACTGCGGCAGCGTCATCCCGTCAGGCTGACGCCCGTCCAATGTCGCCTCGACTAGATTCGGCGCCAGCAGCGTCAGCCGTAGCACCCGGCTGAGGTAGGACGAGTTGATCTTCTCCCCCAACCCCGTCGACTGTCCGGTTTGAAGGGGGCAACTCCACCGCACGGCAGACCAGCCAGACGCCGGCTATCCGTTCGCATGACTCGTTGGCAAGGAGGTACCCCTCCGGTGACGGCCGCCTTCCGGTCTGGGGCTGAAGCTGTCTTCTGATCTTATCGACGCTCGTAGGAGCGTTGTTAAGGACGGGGGCGGTTTGGGGCATGGAGATCATCAGCGGTATTGAGCGCCGGCGCCGATGGCGGGTGGCGGACAAGCTGCGGATTGTGGCTGAGGCTGAACGTCCCGGCGCGTGCTTTGTCGAGGTGGCGCGCCGGCACGAGGTGAGCCGCAGCGTGCTGTGGGCCTGGCGGAAACAGGCACGGCAGGGCGTGCTGGTGGCCGAGCCCGCGCCGATGTTCATGCCGCTGCAGGTGGCGACGGATCTGCCGGCGCCTGTCCCTCGGGCTTATGCTGCGCCGGTGGCTTCGCCAGCGCCATGTGAGGCGACCGCTGGCCGGATCGAGATAGCCTTGCCGGACGGTACGGTGATCCGTGTCGACGAGGCGATCGGCTCCGCCGCGTTGCGGCGTGTTGTGGCAGCGCTGCGCGGATGATCCCGGTGCCGTCCGGCGTGCGGGTCTGGCTCGCGGTCGGCCATACCGACATGCGCCGCGGCATGAACGGCCTGGCGCTGCAGGTGCAGCAGGCGTTGGGCCGCGATCCCCATGCCGGCGATCTCTACGTGTTCCGCGGATGCCGCGGCGACCTGGTGAAAATCGTCTGGCATGACGGGCTCGGCATGTCGCTCTACGCCAAGCGGCTGGAGCGGGGGCGGTTCATCTGGCCGTCGCCAGCGGATGGGTCGGTGGCGATCTCGGGGTCGCAACTGGCTTACATGCTCGACGGCATCGACTGGCGAAACCCGCAACGGACATGGCGCCCGGAAGCCGCAGGATAGGTCGCCGCCGCGGCGGATTTCCACTACCTGCCGCGCGCGGTTCATGATTCCATCCTCGGCATGCGCGCGACTTTGTCTGCGGTATTGGTGCACTGGATGCCCTTGCCCGTGCTGCGGGCGTCGCTGTCATTTCCGGCGGCTCCAGCGTACCGGCACTGTCAGGCGCGGTGATCTCCGAACTGGTACAGGGACTGCAGGCCGTCCACGCCATCGATATGTCTATCAGCGCATCCAATCGCGCGGCGGCCGGGGCCTCTGTCGTCGCAGCGATATTGAGCTACGTCGGCAAACCGCTTCGCATCTGGCAAGGCCGCCGGTGGCACGTTGCGTAAGCATCCGCCGAGGGCCACGGCGGGCTGGCTGTCAGGCGGCAGCGGCGTCTTTGGCCTGGTCGCCCTTCCAGTTCCAGGGCAGCAATTCGTCCAGCCGGGAGGCCGGGTGGTCGGCGATCCTGACGAGCACGTCGGCCAGCCAGGCGCGCGGATCCACATCGTTGAGCTTGGCGGTGACGATGAGCGAGTACATCGCCGCGGCGCGCTCCCCGCCGCGATCGGAGCCGGCGAACAGCCACGACTTCCGCCCGAGCGCGATGCCACGCAGGGCGCGCTCGGCGGCGTTGTTGGTCAGGCAAATCCGGCCATCGCCGAGGATGCGCGTGAACGCGTCCCAGCGCTTCAGCATGTAGTCCATCGCCTTGGCCAGATCATTGTGCCGCGACAGCCTGGCGCGGGTCTCACGCATCCAGGCTTCGAGGTCTGCGACCAACGGCGCGATATGCTTCTGGCGCTCGGCCAGGCGCTGGTCGGCCGGCAGGCCATTGATGGCGCGCTCGGCGTCAAAGATCGCGTCGATCCGTCGCACCGCCTCGGCGGCCAGCGGCGCCCGGGCGACCTCGGCCAGATTGAACAGCTTGCGCCGGCCATGCGCCCAGCAGGCCGCCTCCGTCACCGGGCCCGGCCTGCGCCCCGGCACGTAGAGGTCGTTGAACCCGGCATAGGCATCCGCCTGCAGGATCCCGGCGTAGCCCGCCAGGTGCCGGTTCGGGTGCTCGGCCGTGCGGTCGCACGAATAGCGGAACATCGCCGCCGGCGGTGCCGGGCCGGCAAAGGGCCGGTCGTCACGCACATAAGTCCAGAGCCGCGCCGTGACGGTCCTGCCCTTGGCCAGCAGCGGCACCGTGGTGTCGTCGCCATGCAATCGCGGCCCGGCCAGAACGTGGGCGTCGATCAGCGTCACCAGGGGCGCCAGCATGGCGGTGCAGGTGCCGACCCAGTCGGCCAGCGTCGATACGCTGAGCTCGATCCCCTCGCGGCCATAGCTTTCGCTCTGGCGGTTCAGCGGCAGGTGCTGGCCGAATTTCGCCTCCAGGATCATCGCCAGCAGGTTCGGTCCGGCACGACCGCGAGCGATCGGGTGGAACGGCGCCGGCGGCTGGGTGATGCTCTCGCAGGATCGGCAGGAGAACCGCTCGCGCACGGTCTGGATCACCTTCCACTGGCGCGGCACCACCTCCAGCGTCTCCGTGACATCCTCGCCGAGCTTGGCCAGCCTGCCGCCGCAGCAGGGACAGGCCGACGGGGCCGCGATCACCACCCGCTCGCGCGGCAGATGCGCCGGCAGCGGGGCACGGACGGGCTTGCGGCCGGGTGGGCCGGACCGCTGGCCGGGGGCGGTCTCGGCCTTTGTGGCCTGCTCGCTGGCGGCCGTGACCACCTCGTCGAGTTCCAGTTCCAACTGGTCGAGCAGCTTGCGGCCGCGCTCGGAGGAGGCGCCAAACCTATCGTGCCTGAGCCTGGCGATCAGCAGCTTGAGATGGGCCACCATCGTCTCGGCCCCGCAGGCACGTGCCTCGGCCTCGCGCCGGGCCAGTTGCTCTGCCGCCAGCGCTGCGCGCAGGGCTTCGAGATCGTCGGGCAGGCTGTCCGGCGTCGGCGTCATGCCAAGGATGGAATCACAGACCGCCCGCGGCAGGTAGTCGGAATTCGTCGCGGCGCTGATCTATCCTGCGACTTCCGGCCGCCATGTCCGTTGCGGATTTCGCCAGTCGATTCCGTCGAGCATATAGGCCAGCTGCGCGCCCGAGATCGCGACCGATCCGTCCGCCGGCGAGGGCCAGATGAACCGGCCGCGTTCCAGCCTCTTGGCGTAGAGCGACATGCCGAGGCCGTCATGCCAGACGATTTTCAGCAGATCGCCGCGGCGTCCCCGGAATACGTAGAGATCGCCGGCATGGGGATCGCGCCCAAGGGCCTGCTGCACCTGTAGCGCCAGGCCGTTCATGCCGCGGCGCATGTCGGTGTGGCCAACCGCCAACCAGACCCGCACGCCGGAAGGGACCGGGATCATCCGCGCAGTGCTGCCAGGATGCGACGCAGGGCCATGGTGCTGATCCGGTCCGTCACGCGCACCATGGTGCCGTCGGCAAGCATGATCTCGATGCGCTCGTCCGGCTCTCTGTCAGGATCGGTGCAAGTCGTCGGTGATGCCGGTCCCGCCAACTCCGGCACCACGCGCAGCGGGACGAAGGTCGCGACATCTGCCGCAAGCCTGCCGCGCCGCCGCGCGTCGCGCCACTGCCACAGCAAGCCACGGCTGACATCGTTCCGACGCGCCACCTCGTTGAACATGGCACCGGGTTCGTCCAACTCGGCCAGGATCCGCAGTTTCTCCTCAGCCCGCCAGCGGCGCCGTCGCTCGACGCCCGTGATGATCTCCATCCCGAAACCCAGCCTCCGCCCTTAACGGCGCTCGAAAGAACGCCCGTAAGAGCAAAAGACAGGCTCAGCCAAATCGCGGTAGGCGGCCCTCGCCGGATGGGTACCATCTGCCGCGCGAGCGGGTGGTGATCGTGGCCCCGGCGGCCTGTCCCTGCTGCGGCGGCAGGCTGGCCAAGCTGGGCGAGGACATCACCGAGACGCTGGAGGTGGTGCCGCGCCAGTGGAAGGTGATCCAGACCGTTCGCGAGCGATTCTCCTGCCGATCCTGCGAGAGCATCACCCAGCCGCCGGCACCGCTCCACCCGATCGCCCGCGGTCGGGCCGGGCCGAACCTGCTGGCGGCCGACGTATACGTCGGCCCTGGAGGCGAAATTCGGCCAGCACCTGCCGCTGAACCGCCAGAGCGAGAGCTATGGCCGCGAGGACATCGAGCTCAGCGTCTCGACGCTGGCCGACTGGGTCGGCACCTGCACCGCCATGCTGGCGCCCCTGGTGACGCTGATCGACGCTCATGTCCTGGCGGGGTCGCGATTGCATGGCGATGACACCACGGTGCCGCTGCTGGCCAAGGGCAGGACCGTCACGGCGCGGCTCTGGACCTATGTGCGCGACGACCGGCCCTTTGCCGGTCCGGCGCCGCCGGCAGCGATGTTCCGCTATTCGCGCGACCGGACGGCCGAGCACCCGAACCGGCACCTGGCAGGCTACGCCGGGATCCTGCAGGCGGATGCCTATGCCGGGTTCAACGACCTCTACGTGCCGGGGCGCAGGCCGGGCCCGGTGACGGAGGCGGCCTGTTGGGCGCATGGCCGGCGCAAGCTGTTCAATCTGGCCGAGGTCGCCCGGGCGCCGCTGGCCGCCGAGGCGGTGCGTCGGATCGACGCGATATTCGATGCCGAGCGCGCGATCAACGGTCTACCGGCCAAGGAGCGCCTGGCCGTCGGGCTGCAGCACGTGGCGCCACTGGTCGCAGACCTCGAAGCCTGGATGCGTGAGACCAGGGCCAGGCTGTCGCGCCACAATGATCTGGCCAAGGCGATGAATTACATGCTGAAGCGCTGGGATGCGTTCACGCGGTTCCTCGGCGATGGCCGGATCTGCCTGACCAACAACGCCGCCGAGCGCGCCCTGCGTGGCATCGCGCTCGGGCGGAAGTCGTGGCTGTTCGCGGGCTCCGATCGCGGCGGCGAACGGGCCGCGGCGATGTACTCGCTCATCGTCACCGCCAAGCTCAACGACGTCGATCCCCGCGCCTGGCTGGCCGATGTGCTCGCCAGGATCGCTGACCACCCGGCCTCGCGGCTGGAGGAATTGCTGCCCTGGAAATGGAAGCGCGATCAGCCCGAAGACGCCGCTGCCGCCTAACCCCCGACGTGCCGCGGCACTCGGCGGATGCTTACCCATCCTGCTCGAGCAGTCCGACGAATGGGCCACCCAGCGCGCCCGCTACATGACGCTGGAAACCATCGGCGCCGTCAGCAATACTGCCAACGTCAGCCTGTCCGCCGTGCCAGCCTGACGCGGCGGGCCAGCCCGCTGAGAATCATCGCTCCTACACCACGCGATGGGACACGATCTGCTAGGCACGCGGTCGCTTGTGAACAGCCAGATCATCGCCCCATTTGATCCTGAGCTTCGATAGGGGAATAGTCGGTAGCTTCGATTTTTCTGGCCAGCGAATGAAGGGAATCTGCGCGGCGCCGCAGCGGCGTTCGAGGTCGTCACCCCAGGCCTTTGTCCCCTGCGCCGACATAGCCTGGATATGTTTCTCGTACGATGCTCCCGATCGACGGAGACGCGGCGGTAAATTGAAGTGCCCTATGAGGTGGAGCGCTAAGTAAAGTCCAAGCTTTCCTTCTTCGCCCTGCTTGTCTGGCAGGCTGTTGTCCTCGTCGGTGTATATCATCATTTCGTAGCCGAGGTCCTGAAGTGCCTCAGCTGTCTTCTCTGTCGCGCGTCCCTCCTCATTGAGGGCGCCTGGGATCCGCACCTCGAGACTCCAAGGGTCGAGCTCGATGTCGTCAGGGTGCGGAAGGAACTCCACGTCGGCCTCACCCGCCCTACGCGCGGCCTCGATCTTTGCCCTGGCGTTTGTCTGATAGTCCTCCCAAAACTTGAAGCTCTCCCTCCGCTCCTCGTGAAACCGCGCATCCTCGTCGCTGGCCAGCTGCAGCATCGTCCGCTGCGCCAATATCCCACCGCGCATCGCGGCCAGGGAGAGGGACCGGATGACCGCCTCCCGGATTGAAATTGTTTGGCGCCCGGAGGCATCGGTCACCGCGATGAGTCGGGCCGCCTCCGCACGCAGCGCTTCGCGCGTAGGGTACCGGGCGGCCACAAGCTCAGGACGCGCCGCGATTTTTGGCGGACGCCCACGCGGATTTCCGGATTGGCCCTTACGAAACTGACCGGTCTTCGGCGGGCGGGCGTAACCCGCGGCCTGATCCTCAGGATCGTCCTCACCGGCGCTCATGGGCTCCTCCGCGACAATGGGTCACTCAACCGGCTGGCGGAGATCGCCTCGAAGGTCTCAGTTCCGTCCGCGAGGATCGCCTCCTTGCCCGTAAAGCCCTCGAAGCGCCGGATGATGGTGTCGCAGTAGGCTGGGTCATACTCGATGAGGTGCGCGACACGCCCCGTCATCTGTGCCGCGATCAGCGTCGTGCCAGACCCCGCAAAGGGGTCGAGCACATCGTCGCCGCGACGCGAACAGTCGCGGATCGCATCCGCCACCAGGGCCACGGGCTTGACTGTCGGATGCATGGCCTGTTCCGACGCGCGACCCGGCCCGATGCTGCTGATGCCGGGATAGTCCCAGACGTTCGTGCGGTAGCGGCCCGTGTCGCCGAGACCGAAGCTGTTCACATGCGGTGCCGTGCCATGCTTGAAGACAAAAATGAGCTCATGCTTCGAGCGATAGAAGCTGCCCATGCCGCCGTTGGTTTTGTTCCAGACGCAGAGGTTTTTGAGCTCGAGACCGGTCTGCCGGCCCGCGACCGACAGCTCCTGTAGGTGCCGCCAGTCCATGCAGACGTAGAGGATGGCGCCGTCGCGGCAATGCCCGGCCATATTGGCCAGGGCGGAGGCCAGGAACCGGCTGAACTCCTCCTCCGCCATCTCACCCACCCCCATGGCGAACTCTCGATGGCGTACACGTCCCAGGCCGCTGACGTGGCCGTCGATGGGGACGTTGTAGGGCGGGTCGGTGAAGACGAGGCCGACCTCCCTGCCCTGCATCAGGCGGTCATAGTGAGACGCATCCCGAGCATCGCCGCAGAACAGCTGATGGCGACCCAGGCGCCATAAGTCGCCAGACCGGGAGACCGCATGCTCCGATGTGTTGGGAATGTGGTCGGCCGCGGAATCATCTTTGCCAGGGCGGTTCTGGCTGGCCAGATCAAGTGTGAAATCCACCTCAGCCAGGCTGAAGCCGGTCAGCTCCAACTCAAAGCCCGCATCGATCAGCTCCTGGAACTCGACGGCCAACAGCTCCTGGTCCCAGCCGGCATTGAGGGCCAGCTTGTTGTCGGCCAGGGCGTAGGCTTGGCGCTCTTTGGCGGTCAGGTCACCCAAGGGCACCACCGGCACGGCATCGAGCCCGAGCAGCTTCGCCGCGGCGACCCGGCCGTGACCAGCGACAATGCCGCCATCGTCGTCAATCAGCACCGGATTGGTGAAGCCGAAGCGCTTGATCGAGTCCGCGATCTGGCGGACTTGCTTGCGGCTATGGGTGCGTGGATTGCGCTTTGCGGGTTTCAGGCTGTCCACGGGCCTGTAATTCATTGTCCTCGTGCCATGACCACTCATCGCCTGCTCCCGCCTGTCCAGTGTTGCGAACGGCAAACTGGCTAGCGCGGCGTGTGGGAGGCGGCAAACACGTCAATACTATAAATGTATTTTCTCTTAGACGCCTCTTAAGATCCTATCAGGCCTTATTATTCTATATATCTGAAGATACATTTAATAGTATATTAGTTTATCGAAACTATTTGTGAGGTTCTACAACATCCGCCTTAGTCATCGTGCGCCTCTATCACAGATGCGGCCAAAAATAACTTTTCAGAGGGCGCTTCCGCGCAATGCTTAAGAGCCGAGCCTCGTAGTCTAAGAAGTGCCCTCTTAAGCGAATACCGAGGCGGCTACCCAGCCGGGCTTCGTACGGCCACCGACCTGCCGCGGAAGCATCATCGCCAAGCCACGCAACTGCGTACCCGCCCGCCTACTCGGGAATTCCTATAAGGCCTGGCGAAGGCAGGCCGGCGGCGTTCCGCACCAACTGCCGGACGGTGACACTCACCGCTGGCATGTTGAAATGCTCGGAAGACTGAGCGTAATGGAAACGTAGTCGGACACCTCCAAGAACACTGTTTCGTTCGGCATTTTGACGGCACCGATGCTTGGCGGTGGTGATGCCGTGAGACGGCGCGGCGCGCAGTAGGTCGACCGGGGCGGGACAGCCCCCACTGCCGGGCACGCAGCCCGTACGCGGGCACGTCCTCCCCGCTGAGCCAGACAAACCGGCGGACGTTGTAGGTTAGGTTCACCAGCCCGATCCATGATGAACTTCACGCAGGACAATCGCGAACCGCTGAATGTGACGCCGACGCAGCTGCTTGTGCCCCCCTTGCTGGAGGCGGCGGGATTGCGTGTCGTGAATGCGGATCGTGATGCGGCCGGCGCCTCGAACGTGTCGCGGGGCACGGCGGAATTGATCGTGACGCCTTGAGTGACGTGATTGCGCGGGGGAAGCGACGGGATGGTGGGGCCTCCCAGTGAACCCCACAATATGAACCCGCCCGAAGGCGGTCCTGAGGTCGGGAGAATATCGCCTCGTCACAACCCGTCAGGGACACCGTAGCGCTTCAGAAGAGGGCTAGCCAGCATGCCCGGGCTAGGATCGGAGGCATCTTGAACGGGTCTAAATGGCCACTGAAACCGCTTTTGAAGGAGGAAGTGGCGCGCCGGTGGGGCCTCCCGCGAACCCCACATAGCGGTCCCGCCCGAGAGCGGTCCAACGGCAGGGAGAATAACACCGTGTCGCGGCGCGCCGAGCGCATGATGCAGCAGATGGTTGGTGCATCACAACCAAACTTCCGGCTGCGCGAGACTGCAGCCAGGAAGGGGGCGCAACTCCCTCCACCAGGTTCCCGCTACCAGGGCGGGCTGCCCAGCCACGAAACGACACCGTGGACCTGGCTACAGCGTCAGCATAGGTATCCCCGCCGGGACATCCAGGCGCATCAGATGCGACCGAAACGGGGCGGTTCCGGTCAGGCATGCGATCTACGTTCGGGGTGCAGGAACGAGGTAGCCAGGAAGGGGGCGCAACGACCTTCACCAAAGTCCCGCTACCAGGGCGGGATGTTCAGCCACGAAACGACACCGTGGACCTGACTACAGCGTCAGCATAGCTATCCCTGCTGGCGACATCCACCGTTACCGATACCGGCGCCCACAGGGCTAAGGCGCATCAGCCCCCCTTCGTGATATTGGGGGAGTACGCACCCGCCTCGGTCGAAGTGGAGACGTTCGGGGACGCTTTTCAGGCGCCACCCGGCTATCAGGGGGACCCCACGCGAGCGTCGCTGATGGACCCGGCAGACCCGTTGGCAGCAAAGTCCGGAGGACCTTCGCGTCGGCTGTGCGGACGCTGAACCACGCGCGCGGCGGTGAACCGCATGCCGGTGCTCCCTCACTAAGCGCTGGAAACCGGGCGTGCTAACGACTAGACGTCACTGGGCGCGGTCATGGTGGCTGTGGGACGCCTGCATTAGAATGCACCATGGCAAGATGCGGTGGCTCCGCCCGTCTCTTTGGCATACGCCCCGACGAGGCTGAATGGTCACCACCGGTGTCTGGTGCCCCCTGACGCCCGTCACCCTACGGGGGCGTTTGGTGGAAGCCTCCCTCGGAAGGTGCCAGCCGGGACAGACTCGTTGGGAGCGATGACGCCCGGCTAGGATGCCCCGTAAGGCGAAATAAGAGTATCTAAGACGCCAGTGAAACGCGCCGGATGATCTGAATGCCCCCGCCGAGACGACACCGGCTTGTGTGAGCGTCCTAAGCGGTGCCCCAGCACGGCGGGCATCCATCACGCCACTTTCGGCGGCTCGTCGCGCCGCTCGCACAAGGCGCGCAGCACGATCAGCACCTTCGGCGCATGCTCCACCAGCAGAAAGCAGCACGAACTCGCCCGGATCAAAGACCTTCGCCTGGCTCGCATCCCTGGCAAAGCAGATCCATCCCCATTCTCGATCCGATTTCCCAGAAGAGGCCGCAGGTCAGGACAGATTGGCCGATCCGCATCTCATGAGATGCCTTCACCATCCCACACGACGGCTCCCACATCCCAGAACGAAACCTTGCCGTCCCGGAATTCGGTGTCTCCATCCCGGCTCGGCTGAGAAATCCCGCAAATTTCACTCCAAGATCCACGCGATTTGATAATCGGCCGCTGAAAACAGCCTGATATCGCGTCATAGCTTCCCTGTTATTCAGCCGGGGCTTTGCCCACTTTCTCAGGTACAGACACGTCTTATCAGTGGCTTAAAGGCCCGCGATGAGTCACCCAAGGCTGAAACGCCTCCAAAATCCCTGTTATCGGCACGGAACAGGGAAAAGCGGGCGTCGCGGTGCAGAGACGCGTTCGCAGCTGACTGCGTCCACCGCCAGCGAAACGTCCCCATGAGGAAACTCCAGGGACAGAAGGCAAATCAAGGCGTTGCCGAAGCGCTACCCCACAGGCCCACTGCACTGGGGAGAGAAGGCATGCCTCGCCTGCCCTGCCTGACACAGCTCAACGCTGGCTGCCGGGGCCTCCGGCGTCGGATCCCTGGCGAGCTTCGTGGAAAATACCGTCCTGAGCCACAGCCTCGTTACGATCTTTGACAAGACCGGGCTCAAGCGCGGCCTTGATGGGTTTGGGCCGGTTGTGGACGACACGCCGTGGAACGACCATCTGGCGATCATGGCCGCGCCGGAAGCGCGGCGTTTCCCCAAGGCCGAGGAGATTTTGCGGCAGCATATCCGCGCGGCCCGCGTGCGCCCGCTGCTACATCATGAAGCCAACCGCGTAGCGATGATGACCGCTCCAGGATTCGCGCTTTGAATGCCTCATGACGGTTTGGGGGAGAGGGCTCGCGCGCCGCGATAGGGACTATTTTATCTCTCTGCTGTCGAAGTCAGGCAACGGATTGTTCGACCCCCAAAGGCCTCACGCCCGACGAGCCCACCTGCAAAACCTGTGCAGCCGAGCCAACCCCATGCAATCTTGACCCAACCCACCAAATGCCGGGACCAGACATCCAAGCCGTTTCAGCGTGGCGCCGCCGCGCGGGCCAGGCGGTCGTTGATCGCAGCCCCCAGCCCGTGGTCCGGCACCGGCATCGCGGCGATGCCCGACAGGCCGCGCCGCGCGCCCTCCGCATCCAGCCAGCGCAGCCCGGCAAACAAACGGGTCGCGGCCTCGACCACATCGCCCGCCTCGCTCAATTGCCAGACGGCCCCCGCACCAGGCAGCGGCGGACCAAAAGCCAGCAGCGCCTCCTCCGCGCCAACGTCGCCGGCCATCAGCCGGACAGGCAGGCTGGGGGCGTAGTGCGACAGCATCATCCCCGGGCTGCGCAGCGACCGGCTGGCCTCGGCGGCGGACAGCGGCAGCGGGCGGCCGACGGGGCCGATCACCGCCTCGATCGCCTCCGCCGCCACGCCCCCCGGGCGCAGCAGCACGGCCTGCCGCCCGGTCAGGTCCAGCACGGCACTTTCCAGCCCCACGGCGCAGGGTCCGCCATCCAGCACCGCGGCGATGCGCCCGCCCAGGCCCTGCAGCACATGCGCCGCCGTGGTCGGCGAAACCTCACCCGACCGGTTGGCCGAAGGGGCCGCGACCGGCACCCCCGCTGCGCGCAGCAGCGCCAGCGCCATGGGATGGTCCGGCACCCGCACGGCCAGCGTGTCCAGCCCCGCCCCGGCCAGCAGGTCCACCCGGCAATCCGCGCGGCGCGGCAGCACCAGCGACAGCGGGCCGGGCCAGAAGGCGGCAGCCAACGCGCGGGCACGGTCGTCGGGCAAAACCTCGGCAAAGGCCGCATCGGCATCCGGCAAATGGCAGATCAGCGGGTTGAAATGCGGCCGGCCCTTGGCGCTGAAAATCCCCGCGACGGCGGTCGCGTTGCGCGCGTCGGCGCCGAGGCCATAGACGGTCTCGGTCGGGAAGCCGACCAGCGCGCCGCCGCGCAACAGCGCCGCCGCTTCGTCGATCTGGCCGGGCGATAGCGTCAGGGTCATCATGGGCGCTGCATACGCGCGCGCGCGGCGCACGGCGACCCCGCCCCTTCCTGTGCCGTGGCGCTCCGCTAGACTGCGCCCAACAGCCAGCCGCCCCCGGAGTGCCAAATGCCCGAGATCGCCTTCATCAAGCCCACCCTGCCCCGTGGCGGCGCGCTCGTGCTGCTGGTGCCCGAAGGCGTTGCCCTGACCGGCCTCGCGGCCGATGCCGATGCCGCGACCTCCGGCGCCATCGCGCGCGGGATCGAGGCCGCCGCCTTCACCGGCCGCAAGGCCCAGACCACGACGCTCTACGCCCCCGGCGCCGGGCTGGCGCGGGTGGTCCTGGTCGGCCTCGGCAAACCCGCCGACGTGACGCCGGAAGCGCTGGAGGCCGCCGGCGGCACCGCCTGGCCCGCCGTCTCCTCCGCGACCGACGTCACGATCGCCGCCGACACGCTGACCCCGGCCGAGGCCGCGCGCATCGCCATGGGCCTGACCCTGCGCGCCTGGCGCTTCGACAAATACCGCACCACCCAGAAGCCCGAGGACAAGCCGAAGGCGGAAAAGATCGCCATCGCGACCTCCGGCGTCCCGGCCGCCAAATCCGCCTGGGCGCCGCTGCGCGCCGTCGCCGATGGCGTCTTCCTCAGCCGCGAACTCGTCGCCGAACCGCCGAACGTGCTGCACCCGGTCGAAATGGCCGAACGCTGCAAGGCGCTGACCAAGCTCGGCGTCGAGGTGGAAATCCTCGGCCCGAAGGAGATGAAGAAGCTCGGCTTCGGCGCGCTGCTCGGCGTCGCGATGGGCTCGGAGATCGAGGCCCGCATGGTCGTCATGCGCTGGCACGGGACCAAGAAGAAGGGCACGCCGCCGGTCTGCTTCGTGGGCAAGGGCGTCACCTTCGACACCGGCGGCATCAGCATCAAGCCGGCCGGCGGCATGGAGGACATGAAGTGGGACATGGCCGGCGCCGGCTGCGTCATCGGCCTGATGGCGGCGCTGGCCGGCCGCAAGGCGAAGGTCGATGCGGTCGGCCTGGTCGGGCTGGTCGAGAACATGCCGTCCGGCACCGCCCAACGCCCGGGTGACGTGGTCACCAGCGCCTCCGGCCAGACGATCGAAGTGCTGAACACCGACGCCGAGGGCCGCCTCGTCCTGGCCGACGTGCTTTGGTATGCGCAAAAGCAGTTCGCGCCGAAATACATCGTCGACCTGGCGACCCTGACGGGCGCGATCATCGTCGCCCTCGGCCACGAACATGCCGGGCTGTTCAGCAACAATGACGAGCTGGCGCAAAAACTGACGGCGGCGGGGCTGGTGACTGGTGAGGCGGTGTGGCGGATGCCGCTGGGCGAGGCCTATGACAAGGGGCTGAAATCCGACATCGCCGACATGAAGAACATCGGCGGCGGCCGTGCCGGCGGCAGCATCACCGCCGCCCAGTTCATCCAGCGCTTCATCGAACCCGGCACCCCCTGGGCGCACCTGGACATCGCCGGCACCGCCTGGAGCAGCAAGGACGCGCCGACCATCCCCAAGGGGGCCACCGCCTATGGCGTGCGGCTGCTGGACCGGCTGGTCGCGGATCATGACGAGGACGCCTGACGCCCCGTGAAAACCGGCATCCCCCGGCTGCGCCTGCGCGGCGATGCGCCCAAGCCGGGGCGCACCACCGTGCTGCCGATCGCCACCGGCGCCATCCCGGCGGCGCTGGCCGACGTCGCCGCCGCCGCCGGGTTTCTGGGTGCTGCGGGGCAGGTGGCGCGCGTCTCGGCGCCCGGCTTCCCCGACCTGGTGCTGGCGGGGGCCGGGACCAGTGCCTGGGAACGCGCGGGGGGTGAGGCGATGGCGCTGCTCGACGCCACGCCGCCGCCGGTTGACGGCCCGGCACGGCGCATCGCGCTGGACCTGCGCGGGCTGGACCCCGCCGACGCCATCGCCGTCGCGACCGGCGCCGCCCTGCGCGCCTGGACACCCCCCATCCGGCGCAAGGCGCCGCTGCCAAAACGGCCGCGGCTGATCCTGCATGTCGGCGACCCGGACGACCTGGCCGAAGATTTTTTGGCCATGCAGGCCGTCCTGGCCGGGGTCGGCTTCTGCCGCACCCTGGTCACCGAACCCGCCAATATCCTGACGCCCGAGCGTTTTGCCGCCCGGCTGCGGCGCCTGGAACGCTTCGGGATGTCCGTCGACATCCTGGGGGTCGACGCCCTGGCCAAGGCCGGTGCCGGGGCCATCCTGGCGGTCGGCCAGGCCTCGGCGAACCCGCCGTGCCTGGCGATTCTGCGTTGGGCCGGGTCGGCCGGGGGCGATCCGCTGGTGCTGGTCGGCAAGGGCATGACCTTCGACACCGGCGGCATCAGCATCAAACCCGCCGCCGGCATGGAGGACATGCGCGCCGACATGGCGGGTGCCGCCGCCTGCGCCGGCGCGCTGCTGGCCCTGGCGCTGCGCCAGTCCCCCGCCCCCGTGACCGCCGTACTCGCCCTGGCCGAGAACATGCCCGGCGCGAACGCCTGGCGCCCGGGCGACGTCATCCGCACCCTGTCCGGCCGCACGGTCGAAACCATCGACACCGATGCCGAGGGCCGCATGGTCCTGGCCGATGCCCTGGCCTGGGCGGTGCGGCACGAACACCCCGCCGCCCTGGTCGACCTGGCGACCCTGACGGGCAGCATCGTCACCGCCCTTGGCCACCACCGCGCCGGCATGTTCGGCACTGACCCACCCCTGCTGGCCCAGGTGGGCGCGGCTGGCGAGGCAACAGGCGATGCGGTCTGGCACATGCCCATCGCGGCCGGGCACGAGGAACCGCTGAAAAGCCAGATCGCCGACCTGCGGCAATGCGCGACGGGCAGGCTGCAACCCGATGCCTGCCACGCCGCCGCCTTCCTGCGGCATTTTGCCGAGGGCATCCCCTGGGTCCACCTGGACATCGCCGGGGTGGAATCGCGGGAGGAGGCCGATTGGCGCGGCCCCGCCGGGGCGACCGGCTTTGGCGTGCGGCTGCTGGATGCGCTGGCGGCGGCACGCTTTGAGCACGCCGACCGGGCCTGATGACCGACATCGCCTTCTACCACCTGACCCGCAGCAGCCTGGAACAGGCCCTGCCGCGCCTGCTCGGCCGCGTGCTGGACCAAGGCGGGCGCGCGGTCGTGTTGGTCGGCAGCCCCGAACGGCTGTCCGCCCTCGACCAGGCGCTATGGACGGTCAGCGACCCCGACTGGCTACCCCACGGCACCCGCGACGCCGACCTGCAACCGATCTGGCTGACGACCGACGACGCCCCCGCCCCCAATGGCGCGCGCTTCCTGTTCCTGGCCGATGGCGCGACCAGCCAACGGGTCGCGGAGTATGACCGCGTCTTCGACCTGTTCGACGGCCAGGACGAATTGGCCGTCGCCGCCGCACGGTCGCGCTGGCGGCAATGGAAAGACGCCGGCCACGGCCTTGCCTATTGGCAGCAAGGCGAACGCGGTTGGGAGAAGAAAGCCTAGGCGTCGTCCTCCGCATACGGGTTCTCGCTGCCCCGCAACTGCACCCGGATCGGCACGCCGCCCATGTCGAATTTTTCCCGGAACGCGTTGACCATGTAGCGCTGCCAATCATCCGGCAGCGTCTCAGCCCGCGTGCCGAACACCACGATCGTCGGCGGCCGCGCCTTGGGCATGGTCAGGTAGCGCAGCTTGATGCGGCGCCCATCGACCAGCGGCGGCTGGTGGCGTTCCTTCACCATCTCGAACCAGCGGTTCAACTCGCCCGTGCCGATGCGACGGTTCCAGCGTTCATAGGTCGCGCGCACCGCCGGCATCAGCTTTTCGACACCCGCCCCGGTCGCCGCACTCATCGGCACCACGGTGATGCCCTTGAGCTGCGCCAGAGAGGTTTGCAGCACATCCTCGATCGCCTTGCGGGCCACATTGCGGTCGGGCACCGCGTCCCACTTGTTCAGCGCCAGCACGATGGCCCGGCCCTCACGCTCGGCCAGCCGCGCGATGTTCAGGTCCTGCTGTTCCAGGCCCAACAGCGCGTCCAGCACCAGGACCGCGACCTCGCATTCCTTCAGCGCCCCGATCGAGGCGCCGGTGGACATCTTTTCCAAATTCTCCTCGACCCGCGCCTTCTTGCGCAGCCCGGCCGTGTCCACCAGGCGCACCTTGCCGCCCGTGTCGTCCACCCATTCGACCGCGACGGCATCGCGCGTCAGCCCGGGTTCCGGGCCGGTGATCATCCGGTCCTCGCCGACCAGCGCGTTCAGCAGGGTGGACTTGCCGGCATTCGGGCGGCCGACGATCGCCAGGCGCAGCGGGCGGTCCTTGTCGGGGCGCTCCACTTCCTCATCCGGCAGCAGGGCCACGATGGTATCCAGCAGCCCGCCAAACCCCTCGCCATGTTCGGCCGAGACGGCGATGGGATCGCCCAGGCCGAGTTCATAGGCCTCCATCGCCAGATTGGCGCCGCCACGGCCCTCGGCCTTGTTGGCGATCAGGATGACGGGGGCGGGCACCTTGTGCATCTTGCGGGCAAAGGCGCGGTCGGTGGGCGTCAGCCCCTGCCGCGCGTCCACGACGAACAAAATGATGTCCGCCTCGCGGATCGCGGTTTCCGAACTGGCGCGCATCCGGCCGGGGATGGTGTCGGGATCGGCTTCCTCCAGCCCCGCCGTGTCCAGCAGGATGATCGGCCGCCCGCCGATGGCGGTGGCCGCTTCCTTGCGGTCGCGGGTCACGCCCGGCGTGTCGTCGACCAGGGCGAGCCTGCGCCCGGCCAGACGATTGAAGATGGTGGATTTGCCGACATTCGGTCGGCCAACAATGGCGATGCGCGTGGTCATGCGCGTCGCTTACAGGAAACTCACCCCCAACGGGTAGTGCCGCACCGCCACGGGGCGGATGCCAGCCATGCGGAGGCCAGACCCCGTGCGGTGGTCAGGGCGCCAAGGTCACGGCGAAGCCTACCCCCGGAACGCCACCAGCGTCGCATTGTCGGTCGCGAAGTAGACATCGGACCCCACGACCGCCCCCGGCAGCGTCACGCCGCCCGGCAGCCGCAACCGGCCGGTGATGGTGCCCTCGGCCGGGTCCACCAGCAGCGCCTCGGCCTTGCTGCCGGGCACGATGATGCGGCCGCCCGCCACGATCGGGGCGGCGAAACTGGCGCGCTGCCAATCGGATTCCTTGCCCGGCGGGGCCGGGTCCAGCGGCAGGATCCAGCGCACGCGGCCGTCGGTGCGGCTCAGGGCGACCAGTTCGCTCGCCAGGCTGACGACGAAGACCCAGTCGCCGACCACGGCCGGGGTTTCGGTGCTGCCGACATCGCGTTCCCAGATGCGCCGGCCGGTCCGCAGGTCGACGGCCATCGTGTTGCCCGACAGGGCCGTGGCGAAAACCCAGCCATTCTCGATCACCGGCATGCCACGGATGCCGGAAAAATCGGTCAATCCGCTGCGGCCCGACGACCCCAGGCCCTCGCTCCACATCACCCGCCCATCGGTCGCCCGGATCGCGGTCAATTCGCCCGAGGCGAAGCCCGCGACCACCAATTCGCCCTCGATCGCCGGGGTCGGCAGGCCGAAGGGCACCGCCGGGGTCGGCGGCGCGCGATGCGACCACAGCCGCCGCCCGTCCTCGGTGGACAGGGCCAGCAACTGGTTTTCGATGATCGGCACGAACAACCGGTTGCCCAGCAGCGCGGGCGCGCCGCGGGCGGGGGTCGGCAGGCGCGCGCGCCACTTGATGGCGCCGGTCGCGGCGTCGAGCGCCATCACCTCGGCCAGGCCCGTGGTGACGTAGACCGTGTCGCCCTCGATGATCGCGCCGGCGCCGATGTTGTCGGCGTCATCCTCGTTCGGGCGCGTGTCCCGCCGCCAGCGCTGGCCGCCGCGGGCGGGGTCGAAGCCCGAGACGTAGCCATAGGCATCGGTGACCACCGCCAGGTCGCCGGCCACGACCGGGCCGACCACCAGGCGCTGGCGACGGCCGGTGCCGGTGCCGAAGCTGCTGCGCCAGGCCTCGGCCAGGTTGCCCTGCAACAGCGCGTGCCCGGGCGCATGCGCCGGATTGCCGCCGGGGACGGGCCAGGCCGGGATGGCGACCGGGTCGGGCAAGGTGACCGGGCGGGATTCGATGCTGGTATCGACCCGCAGCGACCCGCCGCCGCCGCTGATCGACCGGCGGTCACCGGGCAGGGGCCGCTTGCTTTCGCCAAAAATGCTGTCGAAGGCGCCGCAACCCGACAGCAGCGTGGCGCCCCCCAGAAGTGCAGTGCGCCGGCCCATGCTGGTGGTGGTCATGCAGTCCGCTCCATGGGCGCATCGACGGCTGCCGTGCGCCCCAGATTGTTCAAAGGTTGTGCGAAACGCGCTCAGCCGCCCGACGCGGCGGGGGGCGGGCTGGGCGGGGACGCGGCAGGAACCGGATCGGGCGAGGCGGTGGCCGGGTCGGCCGGGGTCGCGGCGGCGGCCGGATCGGCCTGGGTCGCGGCCGGGGCGGGATCGGCCGAAGTCGTGGCCGGGGCGGGATCGGCCGACGTCGTGGCCGGGGCGGGCGGGACGACGGCCGGGGCCGGATCGGGCCGGACCACGGCAGGGGCCGCGTCGGGCAGGACCACGGCCGGGGCCGGATCGGGCAAGGTCGCGGCCGGGACCGCGACCGGCGGGGTCATGGCCGCCGCCGGGGCGGGCGGGATCGCCGCGGGCGCCTGGCCGGGCTGGGCCACGGCCGGCACCGCGCCGCCCGGTGCCGCCACCGCGATCTGTGCCGCCACGCGCTGTGCCCGGTCCCGCACGCCCTGCGGCGCCGAGGGATCGGCGGCCAGCGCCAGCAAGGTGCTGCGCGCCGCCGCCGTCTGCCCGGCGCGCAGCGCGACCAGCGCCTGCAATTCGCGCGCGCTGGCCTTCCAGGGGCTGCCATCGGCGGCCAGCGGCGTCAGCCGGGCGTCGAGTGCTGCCGGCGGATCGATGTCCAGCCCATGCAGAACCCACAACAGGTTGGCCAGGTTGCGCCACAGCGGGTCGGCGGTCGCATCGGCCGCGACATGGTTCCAGATCTCCCGCGCACGGGCCTTGTCGCCGGATTCCGACAGCAGCGCCGCCTGGCGCAGTTCCGACAGCAGGCGATAGCCCGCCGGCGCGCCCGGGGCGATGGCGCCGAAGCGGCGGGCCATTTCGGCCATGTCCGCGCCCTCGGCCTCGGCCGCCTGGTGCACGGCCAGGAAGGTGCCGGCCACGCCCTCGGCCTGGCGCCGCTCGTTCCAGCGCCAGCCCTGCCAGGCGCCGACCCCGATCACGACCGCGATGCCGAAGGCGCCGACCAGCGTGCCGTAGCGGCGCCAGAAGCGCGATGCGCGTTCGGCCCGCAGGTCCTCGGCCACTTCGTCGAAAATATCGGGCAAGGCGTATGTCATCCAGGAAGCGTCGCGGGGGCGGATCATACAGAAGCGCTTACCGGCCGTTAAGCCCGGACGGGTTTCATGCCTGTGTGAAGCGCCTGCGCCCCCTGTTGCTGCTGTTCCCGCTGGCTGGCTGCGGCGGGGATTCCATCGGCCCGATGCTGTTCGTGAACGGCGGGGCGCTGATGTTGATCGGCCGGACCGTTCCGGATGTGGTGGTATCGGCGGTCACCCGCAGCGACTGTTCCTCGGCCTATGTCGATGCCGGCCAGCCCTATTGCCGCACCGATGTCCCGCCGGCGCCGACGCCCTTCTGCACCCGCAGCCTCGGCGCGGTCGATTGCTGGACCAACGGGCCGCCCTACGCCATGCCGGCGCAGCGCCAGGTGGCGGATTCACCACCCCCGGCGCCGCCGCTGCCGCGCCCCTGGTATCAACGGCTGTAGCAGCCCGATGCCAGGCCCCCCATGCCAGCCCCCCCGATGCCAGCCCGCTGTCAGACGGCGCCCGCCGCAGCCCCCGCCGTGAAGCCGCGCAGGCGCGTGGCAATGACCTCGCCCACCGCCTCCACCGCCGCGCGCCGGGGAAAGCTCGTGCGCCAGGCGATGCGCACCACCCGCCCCGCCCGCGCCGCCAGCGGCCGCAGCACGATCCCCGCATCCTGCGCCGCCCCCGCCGCCAACCCGGGGATCAGCGTCGTCCCATAGCCGGCCGCCACCATGTTCAGCAGCGTCGACAGGCTGGCCGAACGCAGCGTGCCGCCCAGCGCCCCGCCCAGCGCGCCGCTTTGACCGCAAGCGGCCAGCGCCTGTTCGCGCAGGCAATGCCCATCCGCCAGCACCAGGATGTCCTGCGCCAGGTCCGCCTCCGCCACCATCGGGCAACCGGCGAGCGGATGCTCCGGCGGCAGCGCGGCAAGGAAGGGCTCGGCGAAAAGCGCCTGGCTCGCCAGGTCCGGCCCGTCCACCTCGGTCGCCAGCAGGGCGGCATCCAGCCCATGCGCGCGCAGCCGGTCGAGCAGCGCCGTGGTCTGGTCCTCCCATGGTTCCACCTCCAGCGCCGGCAGCGCCGCGCGCAGCGGCGCGAAGACCAGCGGCAACAGATAGGGCGCCAAGGTCGGGATGATGCCCAGCCGGAAACGGCCGGCCAGCGGGTCGCGCAGGTCGCGCGCCACGGCCAGGATCGCATCCGCCTCCGCCACCGCCACGCGGACATGGCCGATCAGCCGTTCGCAGGCGGCCGTCGGCGCCGCCGTCTTGCTGGTGCGCTCGAACAACGTGACGCCGAGTTGCTCCTCAAGCTTGCGAAGCTGCACGGACAGCGTCGGCTGGCTGATGCCGCAGGCCTCGGCGGCGCGGCCGAAATGCCCATGCTCGGCCAAAGCCAGCAGGTAGCGAAGGTCGCGGAGGTTCATCTGGTCGCTGCCCCGGTCATCATAGGCACCGTCTATCACGCTGGTTGAGTTTCGGGGCTTCCTCTTATCCTCGGGATGCCGCTAGCATCGCTCAACAACACCAGGCCGAGGGAGAACGGCAGGAGCCAACGCCAGGCAACGCGCGCCCCGGCACCCGCCGCCGGCGACCAGGACGACCCAACCCCGGCCCATGGCTGTCCCTTGTCCGGCCTTCATCGTGCCGACCACCTGCATCGCGGTCCCGCTGCACGGACCAGATCCATCAAATCAACCAAGATCGGAGAGAAACATGGACGGAAACAATGGCGCGAGCGCCGGCAAATGCCCCGTCATGCATGGCGCGCCCAAGCACGCGACCTTTGGCGGCAGGTCGAACCGCGACTGGTGGCCGAACCAGTTGAACCTGAAGATTCTCCACCAGCATTCCCCCCAGTCCAATCCGATGGGTGAGGCGTTCAACTACGCCGAGGAATTCAAGAAGCTCGACCTCGCGGCCCTGAAGCAGGACCTCGTCGCGCTGATGACGATGTCGCAGGACTGGTGGCCGGCCGACTACGGCCACTACGGTCCGCTCTTCATCCGCATGGCCTGGCACAGCGCCGGCACCTACCGCACCGGCGATGGCCGCGGCGGCGCGTCATCGGGCACGCAGCGCTTCGCGCCGCTCAATAGCTGGCCCGACAACGGCAACCTCGACAAGGCGCGCCGTCTGCTTTGGCCGATCAAGCAGAAATACGGCAACAAGATCTCCTGGGCCGACCTCATGGTCCTGGCTGGGAACTGTGCCCTGGAATCGATGGGCTTCAAGACCTTCGGCTTCGCCGGCGGCCGCGCCGATGTGTGGGAGCCGGAAGAGGACATCTACTGGGGCGCCGAGGACACCTGGCTTGGCGACAAGCGCTACGAAGGGGACCGGGAACTCGAAAACCCGCTCGCCGCCGTGCAGATGGGCCTGATCTACGTCAATCCGGAGGGGCCGAACGGCACGCCCGATCCGATCGGCTCCGGCCGCGACATCCGCGAAACCTTCGCGCGCATGGCGATGAACGACGAGGAGACGGTGGCCCTCACCGCCGGCGGCCACACCTTCGGCAAGTGCCATGGCGCGGGCGATGCGGCCCTCGTCGGCCGTGAACCCGAAGGTGCCAGCATCGAGCAGCAGGGCCTCGGCTGGAAAAGCAGCTTCGGCAGCGGCAAGGGCGCCGATGCGATCACCAGCGGCATCGAGGGCGCTTGGACCCCGAACCCGATCAAGTGGGACAATGGCTACTTCGACACGCTGTTCGGCTTCGAATGGAAGCTGAACAAGAGCCCCGCCGGCGCCTGGCAATGGACGCCGACCGATCCCGCCGCCGCGACCCTGGTGCCTGATCCGCAAGACCCGGCCAAACGCCACGCGCCGATGATGACCACCGCCGACATGGCGATGCGCATGGATGCGATCTACGAGCCGATTTCGCGGCGCTACCACCAGAACCCGGACCTGCTCGCCGACGCCTTCGCCCGCGCCTGGTACAAGCTGACCCACCGCGACATGGGGCCGCGCTCGCGCTACCTCGGCCCGCTGGTCCCGGCCGAGGTGCTGCTGTGGCAGGACCCAGTGCCGGATGTCACGCATGCGCTGGTCAACGAGGCGGATGTCGCCGCCCTCAAGGGCCAGATCCTCGCCTCGGGCCTGTCCATCGCCCAGTTGGTGTCGACCGCCTGGGCCTCGGCCTCCACCTTCCGCGGTTCCGACAAGCGCGGCGGCGCGAATGGCGCGCGCATCCGCCTGGCCCCGCAGAAGGATTGGGAGGTCAACCAGCCGGCCCAACTGGCCACCGTGCTGGCGAAACTCGAAGCCATCCAGGCGGCGTTCAACGCGGCGCAGACCGGGGGCAAGAAGGTGTCGCTCGCCGACCTGATCGTCCTCGGCGGCGGCGCCGCGGTCGAGGAAGCCGCGAAGAAGGCCGGGCATGACGTGAAGGTTCCCTTCACGCCAGGCCGCACGGATGCGACGCAGGACCAGACCGATGTCGAGTCCTTCGGCGTGCTCGAACCGACTGCGGACGGCTTCCGCAACTACCTCAAGACCCGATACAGCGTGTCGTCCGAGGAGTTGCTGGTCGATCGCGCGCAACTGCTGACCCTGACCGCGCCCGAGATGACGGTCCTCGTCGGCGGCTTGCGCGTGCTGGGTGCCAATGCCGGACAGTCCCAGCACGGCGTCCTCACCAAGCGGCCGGAGACGCTGACCAACGACTTCTTCGTCAACCTGCTCGACATGGGCACGACCTGGAAGCCGACGTCGGAGGCCGGCGACGTCTTCGAGGGCCGCAACAGCGCGAGCGGTGCGGTGACCTGGACCGGCACGCGGGCCGACCTCATCTTCGGGTCGAACTCGCAACTCCGTGCCCTGGCGGAAGTCTATGCCCAGGACGACGCGCAGCAGAAATTCGTGCGCGACTTCGTGACGGCCTGGACCAAGGTGATGAACGCGGATCGCTTCGACCTCGCCTGATCCGGGCGCAACGACGATCGGGCGCGGCTGGTCCCAGCCGCGCCCGGACGCGCCTGCGGTCACCCAGGACACTGGGGAGGACGAACGAATGCCACAAGCGGTGGAAGCCGCGTTTCGGGAGGAATTGAGCCGTGCCGGCCTGCCCGGCCAGGGCGCGCTCGCGCGTCTGCTCGCGCTGTTGCGCGCAGCACCGGAGACCCATCTCAGCCTCGGCGAGGTGGTCCGCATGACCACGGAAACCGGGATCACCGTGACCTCGGCCGAACTCGCCCGCCAATTGGAAACCCTCGCCGATCACGGGCTGCTCGGCCGTCTGCCCAGCACCGGCGCCGAACGGGTCTTCGACACCGTGCCCGAACCGCATTCCCACTTGGTCTATGAAGAACCGGCACAGATCGTCGATCTCAACGTCTCACCCGAAACACTGCTCGCCATCCTGCGCCAGGCACTGGCAGAACGGCCGGACCGGGTCGAAGTCCTGGTGCGCTTCCGCCGGGATCCGGTGGAATGATGGGGGGTGGCGCCTTGAAAGGGGCTTTGCCCCTTTCAAACTATCCCCACCAAGGGGCCGTGGCCCCTTGGAACCCACGCTATTTGATAAAATAAAGAGAGGGGCGTCACTCGCGTTCCATTGGCACTCGCGGTCCCCGCCCCTCTCTTTATTTTATCAATACTCCGCCGGTCCAGGGGCGGCGGCCCCTGGTGGGGGAGGTGTGGAGGGGGCAAAGCCCTCTCCACTGGCGCAACCGTCTAATCCGCCGTCACCCCCGCCGCCCGCGCCACCGGCCCCCACATCGCGTCCTGGTCACGGATCGCCGCCGCCAGGGCCGCGCGGTCCGACCCCACGGCTTCGGCGCCCAGCGCCCGGATCTGCGCCACCACTGCCGGGTCGCGTGCCACGGCGATCGCATGTTCCTCGAACCAGGCGGCCAGCGCGTCGGGCATTCCGCGCGGCCCCATCAGCGCCAGCCAGGTTTCGGCGGAAAACCCCGGGATGGTTTCGGCGACCGTGGGCAGTTCGGGGGCGAGGGGGCTGCGCTCGGCCGAAAACACCGCGATGGCGCGGGCGCGGCCGTCGCGCGTCGGCGGCAGGCCGGTCACCACCGTGTCGGTATAGGCCTGGATGGTGCCGGTCAGCAGGTCCGGCAGGGCTGGGCCGGTACCCCGGTAGTGCACGATGTCGCAAGGCGCATCCAACGCGCGCAGCAGCAAGGCCGTCGCCAGATGCTGCGTGGTGCCGGCCCCGGGCGTGCCGCAGGCGGTCGGCCGGGCGCGCAGGGCGGCGCGGAATTCGGCGATGGTGGTGACCGGCCAGTTCGGCGCCCCCATCAGGATCACCGGGATGGCGGCGAAACGGCTGATCGGCGTCAGGTCGGCCAGCGGGTCGAAGGGCATCGTGCGGTAGATGTGGCGGTTGATCACCAGCGGCCCGGCCGGGACCGATCCCATCACCGACCCATCGGGCGGCGCCTTGGCGACCAGTTCCGCCGCCAGGTTCCCGCCGGCGCCTGCCCGGTTTTCCACCACCACCGCGCGCCCAAGGCGCGGCGCCAGGCCGGTCGCCAGCACCCGGGTCAGCAGGTCGATGCCCCCACCGGGGGGAAAGCCGACGATCAGCCGGATCGGCCCGGGGGGCAGGGCGGCGGGCTGCGCCCAGGCAACGGCGGGCGCCAGCGCCAGTGCGGCGATCAGCAGGCGGCGGATCATGTCGTTTTCTCCCGATGTGACATGCAGCCAAGCCGGGGAACGCCGCCAGGGCAAGCCAGCGCGGAAAGGAACATAATCCTTGATCAAAATGGGATTAAAGGCTTAGACTGCCGAGGCCCCGGAGACCCCCATGCCCGCCCCACCGCACCCCGCCGGCTATTTGTCCGAAACCCTGTTTTCCTATGTCGCGGGCCGGTTTGCGCGCCTAAGCCGCCGGCAGCCACACACGAAACACCGCGCCCGACCCGACGTCGCTTTCGATCAGCAACTGCCCGCGATGCCGGTTCACGATGTGCTTGACGATCGCCAGCCCCAGCCCCGTGCCCCCGGCCGCCCGGGACCGCCCGGAATCGACGCGGTAAAACCTCTCGGTCAGCCGGGGGATGTGTTCGCGTGCGATGCCCGGCCCATCGTCGGCCACACTCAACATTACCCCGGGCTTGGGGTTCTGGACCGTCTCCACCCGCAACACCGTCTGGCCGCCCTCCCGCCCGTGGCGGATGGCGTTTTCCAGCAGGTTGCGGACCACCTGGGCGATCTGTTCGGGATCGGCCGGGCGGGCGATGCAGCCCGGCGTGACCTCGCGCAGCAGCCGGGCGCGGCGGCTGGTCAGGATCGGCGCCATGGCATCGGCCTCGGCCTCGGCGATGGCACCGATATCGGCCTCGCCGGAGGGCGGCTGGTGTTCCGACAATTCGATCCGCGACAGGCCCAGCAGGTCGTCGATCAGCCGGCGCATCCGCTCCGCCTGCTCGGCCATGATGCCAAGGAAGCGCTTGCGCGCCACGGCATCATCCTCGGCCGGTCCGCGCAGGGTTTCGATGAAGCCCAGCAGGCTGGCCAGCGGGGTGCGCAATTCGTGGCTGGCATTGGTCACGAAATCGGCGCGCATCTGTTCCACCGCGCGTTCGTGCGACCGGTCCGCCAGCAGCACCATCAGCCGCCCGCCATCGGCCAGCGGCGGGTCCAGCGGCGTGACCTGGGCCACCAGGTCGCGCGCGACCGGCAGCGGCAGCACCAGGTCCACCCGCTGGATGGCGCCGGTCGCCAGCGCCCGGTCCACCGCCTCGGCCAGGATCGGGTGGCGCAAAAGGGACGCGATCTCGCCACCGGCCATGTTGCCGGGGGTGGCGCCGAACAGCGTGCGCGCGGCGGCATTGGCCCGCAGCGGCGAACGGTCGGCCGACAGCACCAGCAGGGGGTCGGGCAGCGCCTCGACAATCGCCGCATCGGCACGGGTCAGCCGGTCCACCTGGCCGCCGCGCTCGGCCAGGGTGCGGGCCAGGCGGGCGACACCGTCCGCGACCTCGGCCACCGCCGGCAACAGGGGGCTGCTGGGTTCCGGCAGGCGCCCGTCGCCGGCGGCGGCGCGGGCGACGGCCTGCGACAGCGCGGCCAGGTTGCCCAGCCACAGCCGCGCGACACCCAGGGCCGCGACACCGCAGGCGACGATGGCCAGCGCGGCCGGGCCGGGCGCCAGGAAATCCAACCCCGACAGGACCAGCAGCACGGCGGAAGGCGGCCCGCCAATCAGGCAGGCCGCGGCCAGGACCCGGCGGGTGTCAGGACGCCCCGGCACTCAGAACCCGGCCTGGCCCGGCAGGGTCGCGGCCTCGACCACCCGGGGCGAACCACCGGGGGACACAGCATAGACCGCCAGCGCCCGCAGCACCGTGCCATCCGGCATCAGCCGCAGCGCGCCATCCGCCCCCTGGAAGACCTGCCCCACGGGAACTTGCGCGGCGGCCCCGCCCCGCACCGCCACCGCGCCCAGGGCGGCGGCATCATAGGCGATGGCGGCGACCCGTGGGGGCGCTGCGCCAAAGGCGGCGCGGTAGCGGGATTCGAAGGTGATCCGCGCCCCGGTGTCGGGGCCCGGAAAAATCGCGCCGACCAGGTTCGGGTCGCCGCTGATCGTGGCATCCTGGCCCCAGCCTGCGGTGCCCATCAGGCGCAGCGGCGGGGCGGGCAACCCGGCCTCGGCCAAGGCGGCGGCGACGGCGGTGGCGCGGTCGCCGGATTCGGCCAGCAGCAGTGCCTGGGGCACGTCCTGCCCCGCCTGCGCCGCCAGGTCGCGCGCGACCAGGGCGGGGTTGGTGCCCGGCGGATACATCAGCACCACCGGCGCCGGCAGTCCGGCCTGGACGGTGATGGCCCGCAGCGCCAGCGAAAGCTGTTGGCTGAACGGCCCCTGCTGCCCGGCCAGGGCAAAGCGGCGGGCGCCGCCCTGGGCCGCGGTCGTGACCACGCGCCGCACCTGCTGCGCCGGGGTGACGCCGAGCGGCCAGACCCCCGCCGTGGCCTGCCCGGCGTCATTGGTGATGGCCAGCATCGGCACCCCCGCCGCCCGGGCGGGGCCGGAGGCGGCGGCGGTTTCGGCCGCGGTCAGCGGCCCGACGATGACGCGCGCGCCCTCGGCCAAGGCACGCCGCGCGGCCTGGCCGGCCCCGGCGGCCGTGCCGCCGGTGTCATGGGTGGTGAACTCGATCCCCGGCCCGCCATGTTCGAACAGCGCCAACTGCGCCGCGTTCGACAGCGCGGCCCCGAGGTCGGTGTTCGCCCCGCTCATGGGCAGCAGCAGGGCGACGCGGGTGCGCGGTGTGCCGGAGGCTGGCGGCAATTGGCCGCCGAAGCCGGCCGGCGGGCCTTGCGGCGCGCAGGCCGCCGGCAGCACAAGAACGGCCAGCAGCAGCAGGCGACGCAAAGGTGACACACCAGGACGACCAGCACGACGTGACGGAACCGGCAAGCGAACCTCCTTCGGGCGGTGGGTTGACGCTGGTGGCGACACCCATCGGCAATCTTGGCGACCTGTCGCCCCGCGCCGTCGCGGCGCTGAAGGCGGCCGATGCGGTGCTGTGCGAGGACACCCGTGTGACGGCTCCCCTTCTGGCACGGGAAGGGGTGGGGGCGACACTCCTTGCCCTGCACGACCACAATGAAATCGGCACGACACCCCGGCTGGTGGAGCGGATGCGCCAGGGCCAGAAGCTCGCCCTGGTGTCGGATGCGGGGATGCCGCTGCTGTCCGACCCCGGCTTCCGCCTGGTGGGGGCCGCGATCGCGGCCGGGCTGCCCATCACCGCCATCCCGGGGCCGAATGCGGCGCTGACGGCGCTGATCCTGTCCGGGCTGCCGCCCAACCCGCATTACTTCCACGGGTTCTTGCCGACCCGTGACGGGCAGCGGGCCAGCGAACTGGCCCGGCTGCGCGCCGCCGAACGGGCCGGCCTGACCGCGACGCTGATATTCTACGAGGCGCCGCACCGGCTGGGGGAATGCCTGGCCGCCCTGGCCGAAGCCTTTGGCGACCGCCCCGCCGCTGTCGCCCGTGAGCTGACCAAGCGGTTCGAGGAGGTGCGCCGCGGCCCCCTGCCGGCCCTGGCCGCCCATTACGCGACCCACGCCGCGCGGGGCGAGATCGTGGTGCTGGTCGGCCCCGCGCCCGAGGAGGCGCCCGACACGGGTGCGGCCCTGGACGCCGCCCTGCGCACGGCCATGGCGGGGATGAGCCTGCGCGACGCGGCGGCCTCGGTCGCCGAGGCGACCGGCCTGCCGCGCAAGCAGGTTTACGCCCGCGCCCTGGCGCTGTCGGCGGGCACCCGCGATGGCTGAGCCACGGTCCAGAGGATCGCCGCCCCCACGGCCAGGAACACCACCACGGTCGCCATGCCGGCCCGCTGGCTGCCGGTGGCGGCGGTGACGGCGGCCAGCGCGGCCGGGCCCAAGAAGCCCGTGACCCGACCCGACAGGGCGAAGAGGCCGAAGTGCACGGCGGCCTCACCCGGCGGGGCCATATGCGCCATCAGCGCCCGGCTGGCCGCCTGCGCCGGGCCGATGAAGACGCCGAGGCACAGCGCCAAGACCCAGAACGCCGCCTGGGTCGTCGCGATCAACAGCCCGGTGCCGCAGATGATCAACGCGACCAGCGCGATCAGGATGGTGACGCGGGATCCGATGCGGTCCTCGACCAAGCCGAAGCCTGCGGCCCCCAGCCCGGCGGTGACGTTCAGCGCGATGCCGAACAACAGGATCTGTTCCATGCTCATGCCAAAGACGCCGGCCGCGTAGATCGCGCCGAAGGCGAACAGCGTGTTCAGCCCATCGGTGTAGAACAGCCGTGCCACCAGGAAGCGCAGCAGCGGCGGGTTGCTGGGCAGGCGCTTCACCACGTCGATGATCTCGGCCAGGCCCCGGGTCGCCGCCAGCCGCCAACCGGGGCGTTCGCCCGGCGGATCCGGCAGGGCGATCAGCACGGGCCAGCCAAAGGCCAGCATCCAGACCGCGACCAGGATGGCGGCGGCGCGGACGTGTTCGGCCTGCCCCCGGTCCAGCCCGAACCACGACGGGTTGGGCTGGACAAAAATCACCAGCGTGATCGCCAGGCACGCCAGCCCGCCCGCATAGCCCAGGCCCCAGGCAATGCCCGACACCCGCCCCAGCCGATCGGGTGTCGCCACCTGCGGCAGCATGGCGTTGTAGAAGACCGTGCCCAGTTCAAAGGCCACCGTCGCGACCCCGACGCAGACCAGCACCCAGATGGCGGACCCCGGATCGGGTGTGCCGAACCAGATCAGCCCCGTCGCGACGGAGGTGACGATGGTGCACCAGAACAGCATCAGCCGCCGCCGCCCGCCGGCATCGGCGATGGCCCCCAGCAAGGGGCAGGTCAGCGCCAGGGCCAGCCCGGCGATGGTCTGCATCGCCCCCCATTGCGCCTGCCCCGCCGCCGGATCGGCGGCGATGCCCTGGCTGAAATAGGCCGCGATGACGAAGGTCGAGACCACCGTCGGAAAGGCGCTGTTCGCCCAGTCATACAGGGCCCAGGCCCAGGCTTTCCGTGTCACGCGGCGAGACGCCCCAAGGCCCGCAGGGCAACCGAGAAGGCGGCGAGTTCGCCCGCCGCCGCGGCCTCCTGCGCCAGGCGCATCGCATCGCCGACCCCCGGCGCCGCCGCGGGGTCGCCGCCGGCGAGCCTTGCGGCCGCCAGCCGCTGGCGCATCGCCGCCAGGTCGTCGAGCAAGGCCGCCCTTGCCCGCGTGCCGAAGGCGCCCGGCGCCCGCGCGGCGCCGATGGCGGCACGCAGGGGGGCCAGGGCAAAGGCCTCGCCGATCTCGTGCCAGGCGGTGGCAGCGGCGGTGGAGGTCACCCCCGCCATCGCCGCCAGCCTCACCACGATGGGCGCATCGGCCAGGGCGTCAGCGGCGGCCAGCCGGGCCGCGGGCTCGGGGATGCCCGCTGCGATCCAGGCGGCGCCCTGTGGCGTGTCGCCGGCTAAGGCGCGCAGGGCGTTGATGCCGGGGGCCAGGGCGGCCTCGGCCTCGGCCAGCGGCATCGCGCCCTCCGGCAAGGCCAGCAGGGCGCGGGCCGTGGCCTCGTGCAGCCGCCGCAATGCCGTCAGCACGGCGTGGCGGGTTTCGGCGGGCGCGGCACAGGTATCGGCCGCATCGGCGGCGTCGCCGAGCCCGAACAGGCGTTCGGCGAGCACCGCCGCATGGGCCGCGCGCCCGGGGTCCACATCGGTCGCCAGGCGCGAAAAACCGGCGCAGCCGAGCCGGTTGGCGACCTCGTTCGACAGGATCGTCGCCAGCAATTCGCGACGCAGCCGGTGGTTGCGGGCCTGGTCGGCGAATTGGGTGCGCAGCGCGGTCGGGAAGTAGCCCAGCAGCAGCGGTTCCAGCGCCGGATCATCGGGCAGGCTGGAGGCATCGATCGCGTCGTTCAGCCAAAGCTTCTGGTGCGGCAGAAGTGCTGCGATTTCCGGCCGGGTCAGCGCATCGCCCGATGCCGCGCGGGCGGCGATGGCATCGGCGCCTGGCAGCCCGGCGACGGCGCGGTCCAGCAGCCCCGCCGCTTCCAGCGCCTGCATCAGCGCCCCCTGCGCGGCCAGGGAATCCGCCCCGCCCAGGGCCTCCAGGGTCACCGCCAACCCCTGCTGCGCATTGTCGCGCAGCACCAGCGCGCCGACGTCGTCGGTCATGGCGCGCAGAAAATCCTCGCGCTGGCGTTCGGTCAGGATGCCGGTGCGCATGGCATCGGCCAGGGCGATCTTGATGTTCACCTCATGGTCGGAGGTGGACACGCCGGCGGAATTGTCGAGCGCGTCGGAGTTGAGCCGCACGCCATGGCGCGCTGCCTCGATCCGCCCGGCCTGGGTGATGCCGAGGTTGGCGCCCTCGCCCAGCACCTTGGCGCGCAACTCGCGGCCATCGACGCGAATGGAATCATTGGCACGGTCGCCGGCCTCGGCCTGGGATTCGGTGGCGGCCTTCACATAGGTGCCGATGCCGCCGAAGTAGAGCAGGTCGACCGGCAGGCGCAGGATGGCGCGCATGATGTCGGCGGGGGTCGCGCGTTCGGTCTCGATGCCGAGCAGGGTGCGGATTTCTGCTGACAGCGGCAGGGTTTTCGCGTTGCGCGGCAGAATCGCGCCGCCCGTCGACAACAGCCGCGCATCGTAATCGGCCCAGGAGGAACGCGGCAGCGCGAACAGCCGCACCCGTTCATCGTAGGACACCGACGGATCGGGATTCGGATCGACGAAGATGTGGCGGTGGTCGAAGGCCGCGACCAGCCGCGTCTGCCGCGACACCATCAGCCCATTGCCGAAGACATCGCCCGACATGTCGCCGACGCCGGCGCAGGTGAAGGGGGTAGCCTGGATGTCGTGCCCCATCTCGGCAAAGTGCCGCGCGATCATCACCCAGGCGCCCTTGGCGGTGATGCCCATGGCCTTGTGGTCGTAGCCCTTGCTGCCGCCCGAGGCGAAGGCATCGCCCAGCCAGAAGCCGCGTTCCACGGCGATGCCATTGGCGATGTCGCTGAAGGTCGCGGTGCCCTTGTCGGCGGCCGCGACGATATAGGGATCGTCGCCATCGCGGCGCTGGCTGCCGGTCGCGGGGATCACCCCCGCGTCGCCGATGTTGTCGCTCATGTCCAGCATGGCGTTGATCAGGGTGCGATAGGCCGCGATGCCGGCGGCCTGGAAGGCGGCGCGATCGGTCGGCGGTGCCTTCAGCACAAAGCCGCCCTTTGCGCCGGTCGGCACGATGACGACGTTCTTCAGGCGCTGCGCCTTCATCAGCCCCAAAATTTCGGTGCGGAAATCCTCTCGCCGGTCGGACCAGCGGATGCCGCCGCGCGCGACGGGGCCGGCGCGCAGGTGGCAGCATTCGATGCCGGGGGCGTGGACGAAAATCTCCCGCCAGGGGCGCGGCAGCGGCATGTCGCCGGCCAGGGCGCTGTCGATCTTAAGCGCCAGATACGGCTTCTGGGCGAAGAAATTGGTGCGCAGGACGGCGTCCACCAGGACCGACAGGCGTGAAAAGATGCGGTCGGCGTCGGGGTCGGTGACGGCTTCCAGGGCCGCGGTCCAGGCGGCGGCCAGGGCCGCGTCATCGGCGGTGCGGGACGGGTCCAGCCGGGCCAAAAACCGTTCGACCAGCAGGCGGGCGCAGTCGGGGTGGCTGGCGAGGGCGGCTTCGATGCTCGATTGCTCGACGCCAAAGCCGACCTGTTTCAGCCAGCGCGACATGCTGCGCAGCAGCCAGGCCTGGCGCCAGTCCAGCCCGGCGCGCAGCACCAGGCGGTTGAAGCCATCGGCTTCGGCCTGCCCGGCCAGCAGGGCGTCCAGCGCGTCCAGCAGCGGCGGCAGGCGGTCGGGCTGGGCTTCCACCCCGGCGTCCAGCACGAAGCGATGCAGCGCCACAGGGCCGGCACCGGCGGGGGACAGGCGATAGCCGGCTTCCTCGATCGCGCGCAGGTCCAGGCTTTCGAACAGCGGCAGCATATCGGCCAGCGGCAGCGCCTCACCGGGGTTGGCCAGGGTCAGGGTCAGCCGGCGGGGTGCCGCACCCGGCGCGCGATCGAAGGTGGCGGCGGGCCGGCCGGTGGCCAGCGCGTGTTCGGCCAGGGCGATATCGGCGACGACGCGCCCGGCCATGACGGTTTCGCGATAGGCGGGCGAGAACGCATCCTGCCAGCGCGTCATCAGGCTGGCGGCGGCGCCTTCGCCCTGTTCGGCCACCAGCGCCTCGGCCAGTTTTTCGGCGAAGCCGCGGGCGGCCTGGGCGACGGCCTCTTCCAGCACCAAGACATCGACCTCGGTGGCCTGCGCGGGATCGGTGCCGATGACGTAGTGCACCCGTGCCAGCGGCATGTCGCCCAGGGCGATGTAGAAGGCCGACAGCCGCCCATGGAACGCCCCGGCGATGAGTTGCCCGACCCTTTCGCGGGTGCGCGTGTCGAAGGATTCGCGCGGCAGCCAGACGATCACGCTGGCGAAGCGGCCGAAGGGATCGCGCCGCACATAGATCGCGGCGCGCGGCCGGATGCCGAGGTCGAGCGCGATGCGCGCGCCGTCCAGGATTTCCTGCTCGGTCGCCTGCACCAATTCGTCGCGCGGCCAGGTGTCCAGGATATTGCGCAGCGCGCGGCCGTCATGGCTGTCGGGGGCGACGCCCGCCATGGCCATGATGCGATCCACCTTGCCGCGCAGCAGCGGGATGGCGCGCGGGTTGCGGTTATAGGCATCGGCCGCGAAAAGCCCCAGGAACAGCCGCACCGCGACCACCCGCCCGTCGGGACCGAACACCCGCGTGGTCACGACATCGGCATGCTGCGGCCGGTGCACGGTGGACCGCAGATTGGCCTTGGCGACCGTCAGCGGCACGGGTGCGGAGAAGCCCGCGACGATGGCGGGCGGCACATGCGCCAGGTCGCGCAGCGCATCGAAGACCGGCACGTCGGGGTCGCGCAGCATGCCAAGGCCCGGTTCGGTCGTGGTCACCCGTCCGTCGGCGTCGATGTCGAGGCGCCGGTGGCCGATCAGCACGAAATTCTCGCCGGCGAGCCAGTCCAGCATCGCGGCCGCTTCCTCGGCATCGGCCGGGGCGGCGCGCACTTCCTCCCGCGCCGCGCGCAGCAGGTCGAGGGTGTCGGGAAAATCCGCGACCGCCAGGCGCACATCGGCCATGGCGCGGGCCAGCGCCGCCTCGGTCGCCGCCCAGGTGCCGTGGCCGGCGGGCGCGATTTCGATCCGCATCATGCTTTCGCGCGGGGAATCGGCGCCATCCAGCGCGATCAGCCGCCCGCCGGCATCGCGCGTGACGCCGACCACGGGGTGCAGCAGGCGCCGCACGGTCCGGCCCTGGCGCGTCAGGGCGCCAAGGGCGCTGTCCACCAGGAAGGGCATGTCATCGGTGACAATCTCGGCCACCGCATAGGCGCCGCGCCCCGCGCCGGGCGGCGCCAGGCGCACCATGGGCGCCCCGCCCGGCGCCCGGACGGCGGCAAAGGCGTAGAGCGACGCGGCCGCCGCGGCCGGCTGTTCGGGCGGCATGGCGGCCAGTTCGGCGGTGTGGACGGCCGCGTAGAGCCGCCGCAGCAGCACCACGGCATCGGCGGGCAGGTCCGGGGCCAGCGTCCGCAACGCATCCTCGGCCGCGCGAAACAATTCGCGTCGGGTCCCGCTGTCGGCGTCCGGCATGGTGCGGCCTCCCTTGTTGATCGGCACTGTCCGCGCGGGATGTGCGTTCCGCAAGCGCGGTTCGGTTACCGACCGTAGCCCTGGCGCAGCCAATCCACCACGCGCAGCGGACGTTGCCTCGGCTGTTCGGCCGCGCGGCGGCGGGCAAACACCTCCAGCAACAGGACTTCACCGCCCGCCGAACGCTCCAGCGCCAGCCGCCGGGTGAAGATGTCGGGCGAACCCGGGTGCCGGCCGATGACGATCAGCCCCGCCTCCGGCAGCGTGTCGGCGACCAGGTGCAGCATGGCATCGGCCGAATCCGGGTCCAGCGCATCCGTCGCATCGCCCATCAGGATCCAGTGCGGCCGGCGCAGCACCAGGCGGGCGAAGGACAGCCGCTGCAACTCACCGCCGCTCAGGGCGCTGCCCCAGTCGGCCACCTCGTCCAGCCGCACCACCAGCCAATCCAGCCCGACCTGGCGGAGTGCTTCGGCCATCGCGCCATCGGCGTCGGGCGTCGCCTCGGCCGGGAAGGCCAGGACGGTGCGCAGGCTGCCCGCCGGCAGGAAGGGCGACCGGCCGACGGCGATCATCTCCGCATCCGGCGGCAGGTTCACCTGGCCCCGGCCCCAGGGCCAAAGCCCGGCCAGCACGCGGAACAGCGCCGCCGCCGCATCCAGGTCGCCATCCACCAGCACGCGTTCGCCCTGCGACAATTCCAGGGTCAGCCCCGACAGCATGGTGGTGCCATCGGGGGCCGCGACCGACAGGTCCTGCACGCCGAGTTTCACATCGGCCGCACGATTGAGGTTCAGCGCCGTGTCGCCGGTGCGCGCGGCCTCCAGCGCCACGACCCGCACGGCTTCCTCAAGCGACAGCACCCGTTCGACCGAGGCGCGCCATTCGGCGATGCGCGGCAGGTTGTCCACCGGCCAGGACAGTGCCGCCGTCACCTGCTGGAAGGCCTGCGCCGATTGCATCAACCCGCCGAGCGACAGCCCGCCCACCAGGAAGCGCGGCGTGCCGACCAGGATCGGGAAGACGGCGGCCAGGGTGATGTAGCCGGAGGAAAAGGCGAGCAGCCGCGCCAGCCCCGCGGATTGCAGCCGCCAGGCCGGGGCGATCGCCTCGAACGCAGCACCCAGGCGGGTGCGTTCCGAAGCCTCGCCGCGCGCCAGGGCGATGGGTTCGCCCATCTCTCCGGCGCGGACCAGGCGATAGCGGAAATCGGCTTCCCGCGTCTGGCGGGTATCGGTGGCGCGGACCAGCGGCAGGCCGAGGATGAAGGCGACCACCGCGCCGACACCGGCATAGAGGAAGGCCAGCGCCACCAGGTGCCCGGGCATGCTGAAGCCGAACAGGCTGATCACGCCCGACAGCGACCACAGGATTCCGACGAAGGTGACCAGCAGCAGCATGCAGTAGAACAGCGTGCTGGCCAGGTCGATCGCGGCCTCGGTCGCGATGCGGATATCCTCGGCGATGCGCCCGTCGGGGTTGCCGTGGTCGCCGGGGATCATGGCGGCCTGGTAGTGCCGGGCGTCTTCCATCCAGTCGCCGATGACCCGCACGGTCAGCCAGCGGCGCCAGTCCAGTTGCAGCCTGCGCTTCAGCACCAGATGCGCCGTGTTGGCCATCATGGTGCCCAGCACGATCAGCGCGAAAATACCGATCTGGGTCATGGCGCGGTCGGTCGACCGGCGCTCCAGCGCGTCGAACAGATCGGCGCTCCAGATGTTCAGCCGGATCGCCAGCCCCACCTGGGCCACGACCAGCAGCGCCACCAGCGCGGTCATCACGCGCGGCCGCAGACACCCCTTGCCGCGCCAGTAAGGCCCGGCGAGCCGGAGGAAATCCCCGAGGAACTTGCCCGAGCGGCCTGCATTTCCAACGTCGTCCAAGCGCAAAGCTCCGTTCGGAAAACGCCATGGTCTGGTCCGGACTACCCCCCCGCCAGCAGCCCGATCACTTCCGGCAGCAAACCCGGATCGCCGAGCGCCACCACATCGCCACGGGCCGATTCCAAGGTCAGGTCGCGCCCGTCCCAATCCGTGACCCGGCCGCCGGCCCCTTCGATCACCGGCACCAGGGCCGCCCAGTCCCAGGGCTTCAGCGTGTCCTCGACGATCGCATCGATCAGGCCGAGGGCGATCAGCCCATAGGTGTAGCAATCCCCGCCCCATGTGGTGCGGCGCGCCGCCTTCCGCACCCGGTCGAACGCGGCCAGCCGGTCGGGCGAGAAGACATCGGCCGAGGTGCAGGAGAATTCCGCATCGGCCAGGACCGGGCAGGGGCGGCAGCCGACGGTGCCGCCGAAGGGGCCGGTGAAGGTGGTTGCCTGCCCCGTGATGCCGACCCAGCGTTCGCCGGTCGTGGGCTGGTCGATCAGCCCCAGCACCGGCCGGCCGCGATGCAACAGGCCGACCAGCGTGCCGAACAGCGGCCGCCCGGTCAGGAAGGCGCGGGTGCCGTCGATCGGGTCCAGCACCCAGACCCATTCGGCATCGGCGCGTTCGGCGCCATATTCCTCACCAATCACGCCGTGGCGGGGCAGGCGGTCGGCCAGCAGCGTGCGGATGGCGCGTTCGGCGGCGCGGTCGGCCTCGGTCACCGGGCTGGCGTCGCCCTTGGCCTCGACCAGCAGGGCGGAGCGGAACAGCGGGCGGATGGCGGCGCCGGCGACGTCGGCGGCGGCATGCGCCACGGCCAGGAAGGCGGGGTCGAGGATCAGGACGGCGGCCTCCTGGTATGCGCGGGCCGGGTTTGCCTAAGCGGGGTCCGCGCCGGTAAACGATCCCCAGACCCTACGTAGTCCCCCCCCGGCCGACAACCGGGGCCGGGCGCCCCTTCGCCAAGGCCATCCATTCCCGTGACGACTTCGACCATCGCCTTCCAGGGCGTGCCCGGCGCCTATTCCGACCTCGCGTGCCGCGACGCCTATCCGGGCTGGGCCACCCTGCCCTGCCCGTCGTTCGAGGCCGCCATCCTGGCCGTGCGCGAAAAGCGCGCCGAGCTGGCGATGCTGCCGTGCGAGAACAGCCTGGCGGGCCGCGTGCCCGACATCCACCGCCTGTTGCCCGATAGCGGCTTGTCGGTCGTGGGCGAACACTTTGAACGGGTCGAACACTGCCTGCTGGCGCCGGAGGGCGCGACCCTGGCCAGCATCCGCCGCGCGCACAGCCATCCGGTGGCCCTGGGGCAGGTACTGAAACTGCTGGCCGAGATGAAGCTGACGGCGGTGGTCGAGGCCGACACGGCGGGGGCCGCCAAGCTGATCGCCGAACGGGGTGGGGTGGAGGATGCCGCCATCGCCTCGGCGCTGGCGGCCGAGATCTACGGGCTGAAGATCCTGCGCCGGAATGTCGAGGACGAGGCGCACAACACCACGCGCTTCTACGTCATGTCGCGCACGCCGCTGCGGCCGCCGGTGGATGCGGAGAATACCGTCACCACATTCGTCTTCAGGGTCCGCAGCATTCCGGGCGCGCTGTACAAGGCGCTGGGCGGCTTCGCGACCAATGGGGTCAACATGACGAAGCTGGAATCCTACATGCTGGACGGGAAGTTTTCCGCGACCCAGTTCCTGTGCGACGTGGATGGCCACCCCGACGCGCCCGGCTTCCAGCATGCGCTGGAGGAGCTGCGCTTCTTCAGCAGGCACGTCACGATCCTGGGCGCCTATCCGGCGCATCCCTATCGGTTGTCCCAGGCGGAGGCCGCGTGATGGCGGATGCGACCGACCCGTCGGAGATGCCCGACTTCCTGAACCACGAACGCCCGCCGGTGCCCGATATCGTCGTGGCGCGGGGCGTGCAGCCGTTCTTCCTGGACGGGCGGCCGGTACGCGGGCGCCTGGTGCGGCTGGGGCCGCTGGCCGAGGCGCTGATCGGCCGGCATGACAATCCGCCCGCCGTGGCCACGCTGCTGGGCCAGGCCTTGGCCCTGACGGCGGGGCTGGCGGCGGCGCTGAAGTACAAGGGCTCGTTCAGCCTGCAAGCCAAGGGCGAGGGCCCGGTCGGCATGCTGCTGGCCGATTGCACCGATGAGGGCGCGCTGCGCGGCCATGCGCGGGTGGATGCGGGCGCGCTGGGGGATGCGACGGCCGCGGACGCGCTGCTCGGCAAGGGCTACCTGGCCTTCACCTGCGACCAGGGGCCGGACATGGACCGCTACCAGGGCATGGTCGCGATCGAGGGCGCCAGCCTGTCGGAGATGACGGCGCGGTATTTCGATACGTCGGAACAACTGGCCGCGCGCGTCTGGCTGGCGGCGGGGCCGACCCCCGCCGGTTGGCGGGCCAGCGCGCTGGTGCTGGAACGCATCGCCGCCGGCGGCGGCAGCGAGGCGGTGCTGGAGCCCGAGATCGCCGACGACGCCTGGACCACGGCCCTGGCCCTGGCCGGCACCGTGACCGACGCCGAATTGCTGGACGACAGCCTGTCGGCCGAACGCCTGCTGACCCGGCTGTTCGGCGGGGAGTTTGGTGCGGAGGGCATTGCCCTCGGCCGGCCGCGCCCGCTGTCCTATGGCTGCCGGTGTTCGCGCGCGCGGCTGGCGCAGTTACTGACGGGCTTCCCCGCCGACGACCTGGACCACATGGCGGAGGAGGGGGTCATCACCATGACCTGCGAATTCTGCAACCTCGGCTTCCGTTTCGATCGGACCGAGGTACGATCCGGTGCCGGACGAGCATAAGGGGCGAAAGCGCGTGACCCAGAACTGCCTGACACGACGCGCCGCCCTGGTCCTGCCGGTCTTCGCCGCCGCCTGCGCCGCCACCCCCGACACCACGCCGCTGCCGCCGCTGGTGATCGGGTACAGCCACCTGACCCCGCTGCGGCTGAACGTCCAGGCGGTCGAGATCATCCCGGCCCCGGGGGGCGAGATGACCCGCGTGGATACCCCGGCCCCGCTGCGCCCGCCCGAGGAAGTGGCCCGGATGGGCCGCGAACGCCTCTTCGCCGACGGCAATACCAACCGCGCCCGCTTCCTGACCGAACAGGCCAGCCTGGTGCGCGAGACGGTGGGCCAGAGCGGCCTATTCACCACCGCCCCCGCGCGCTTCACCTGCGTGCTGCGCTGCCGGGTAGAGGTCATCACCGAAGAGGGCCGCCGCGCCGCCTTCGCCTTGGCCGAGGTGCGCCGGACGTTTACGCTGGGCGACCCTTCCCCGGCCGGTGCCATCGCGCGGGCGGCGGAAACGATCGTGCGCCAGTCGATGGACGACCTGAACGTGGAATTGGAGTTCCAGGCCCGGCGCGGCTTGCGCGAATGGCTTGTAGCAGCCCCACGGGCGACCACCCCGGGCGAGGTGCAGCGGGAGGATTTGCCCGGCGGAGGCGCACCGGGCGTCGCGGCGCCAGCGACGACCTTCGCCCCGAACCTGACGCCGCCCCCGAACCTGGCCCCAAATCTGACCCCGAACTTGGCCCCGCCCGTGCCCACCCTTGCCATCTGAAGGACGCAGCATGACCGTCACCTTCGACAACCCCCCCGGCGTCCGCGCCCCAGGCGGCCGCTATTCCCACGCCGCCCGCATCGCCGGCGGGGCGGCGCGGCTGGTCATCTCCGGCCAGATCGGCGTGACCACCGATGGCCGGGTGCCGCCGGATGGGGAGGCGCAGATCGCCCAGGCCCTGGCCAACCTCAAGGCGGTGCTGGCCGGGCATGGGCTGGGCTTCGCCAATATCGTGAAGGTCACCGTCTTCCTGACCGACACGGCGCTGATCGGCCCCTGGCGCAGTCTGCGCTCCGCGGCCTTTGGCGATCACGCGCCGGCCAGCACCCTGCTGGTGGTCGCGGGGCTGGCCGACCCGGCCTATGTGGTCGAGGTCGAGGCCGAGGCGGTCTTTCCGGCGTGATCCATGCAATGGCTTGAACTGAAGATCCCGCCGCCGGTCCTGTTCCTGGCCGGGGTCGCCCTGGTCTGGCTGCTGGATGTGCCGTGGTTGGCGTTTTCGTCGCAGTTCAGCCAGCCGATCGCACTGGGCCTGGGGGCGCTGGGCATCGGGATCGATATCGTGGCGATCCGCCAGTTTCGCGCCGTGGCCACGACGATCAACCCGATGGCGCCGGGCAAGGCGAGCGTGCTGGTGGATAGCGGCGTGTTCTCGGTCAGCCGCAACCCGATGTACCTCGGCCAGGCGGTGATCCTTTTCGCGCTGGCGCTGTTCCTGGGGCATGGGGCGGCCGTCATCGTGGCGCCCTTGCATGTCTGGTTCCTGACCCGGGTCCAGATTTTGCCGGAGGAACGCGCCCTGCTGGCCCGCTTCGGGGCGCCCTACGCGGCCTACATGGCCCGGGTTCCGCGCTGGCTGTAGCGTTGTGTGTCCTCCTGGGCGGTTGCGACGCGGCGCGCCACCCCCCACTGTGAGGCCATGCAGAGACGCCACCTGATCGCCGCCGGCCTCGCCGTCGGCCTGCCGCCCCTTCCGCTGGCGGCCCAGCCAGCCCCGCCGGTCGCCGCCGGCGTCACCCGCAGCCATGCCCTGACCCTGCTGGCACCGCCCGCGTTGCCGGCCGATTTCACCCATTTCCCCTGGGTGAACCCGGCTGCCCCCAAGGGGGGTGAGATCTCGCTGACCGCGATCGGGGCCTTCGACAGCTTCAACCAGTTCATCCTGCGCGGCACGGCCGCGGTCGGGCTGGGGCTGCTGTATGACACGCTGCTGCAGGAAAACCCGGACGAGGCCAGCGTCGAATACAGCCACCTGGCCGAATATGTGGACCAGCCGGAGGACCGGATGTGGGTCGCCTTCGGCCTGCGCGACGGCGCGCGCTGGCATGATGGCCGGCCGATCACGTCGGAGGATGTGGTCTGGACCTTCAACCAGTTGCGCCAGCACGGCCGGCCGGGTTTCCGCGCCTATTACGCCGATGTGACCGACGTGGTGGCCGAGGGCCCGCGCCGCGTCGTCTTCCGCTTCCGGAATGCGGAGAACCGCGAACTGGCGCTGATCGTGGGCCAGCTCAGCATCCTGCCGAAGCATTGGTGGGAGGGGCGCGATTTCACCCGCCCCCTGCTGGAACCGCCATTGGGGTCGGGGCCCTACAGGATCGAGCGGTTCGAGGCCGGGCGTGGGGTCACCTATCGCCGCGTCGCCGACTACTGGGGCCGCGACCTGCCGACCAAGAAGGGCACCGACAATTTCGACGCCATTCGCTACGACTACTACCGCGATGCGACGGTGGCGCTGGAGGCGTTCAAGGCCGGGCAGATCGACTTCCGCACCGAGAATATCGCGCGCGACTGGGCCACCGCCTACGACTTCCCGGCCGTGCGGCGCGGCTGGGTGAAGCTGGAAGAACTGCGCCACGAATTGCCGACGGGCATGCAGGCTTTTGCCATGAACCTGCGGCGGCCGCTGTTCCAGGACAAGCGTGTGCGGCAGGCGCTGGGACTGGTGTTCGATTTTGAATGGATGAACGCCAACCTGTTCTACGGCGCCTATGCGCGGACCGATTCCTATTTCTCCAATTCCGATTTTGCCGCGCGGGATTTGCCGGCGGGGGCGGAACTGGCGGTGCTGGAACCCTTCCGCGACCGGCTGCCGCCCGAGGTTTTCTCGCAGGTGTTCCGCAACCCGACGACGGATGGCAGCGGCAGCAACCGTGACGGGACGCGCGCGGCCCTGGCCTTGTTGCGGGAGGCGGGCTGGACCATCCGCGACCGCCGCCTGGTGAACAGCGAGGGCCGGCGGTTCGAGTTGGAGATCCTGCTGAACGGACCCTCCTTCGAACGGATCGCGCTGCCCTATGTCCAGGCGCTGGCGCGTATCGGGATCGAGGCGCGGGTGCGCACCGTGGATCCGGCGCAGTACCAGGTGCGGACAGATGCCTTCGACTACGACATCACGGTCGATGTGATCCCGCAATCCAACAGCCCCGGCAACGAGCAGCGCGATTTCTTCACCTGCGCCAAAGCGCAGGAAACCGGCAGCCAGAACATCGCCGGCATCTGCGACCCGGTGGTGGATGCGCTGGTCGACCTGGTGATCGCATCGCCCGACCTGGAAACGCTGCAATCGCGCACGCGGGCGCTGGATCGCGTGCTGTTGTGGAACCACTACGTCATCCCGCAATGGCATAGCCGCACCTTCCGCATCGCCTGGTGGAACCGGCTGGGGCGGCCGGAACGCAACCCGAAGTTCGGGCTGGGTTTTCCGACATCCTGGTGGGTCGATGCGGCGCTGGACCGGGCGCTGGCGGAAGCGCGGCGCGCCGGCTGATGGCGGCCTATCTGCTGCGCCGGCTGCTGTTGGTCGTGCCGACCCTGTTCGGCATTATCCTGATCAATTTTGCGGTGGTGCAGTTCGCCCCCGGTGGGCCGGTCGAACAATTGCTGGCCGAGATCAAGGGCGAGGGTGCGACGCTCGGTCGCCTGACCGGCGAGGGCAGCGGCGAGGTCCGTGCTCCGTCGAGCGAGGCCGGCGGCAGCACCTATCGCGGCGCGCGGGGCCTGGACCCGGCGATCGTGCGCGACATCGAAAAAATGTTCGGCTTCGACAAGCCGCCGCACGAGCGTTTCATCACGATGATGGCCGGCTACCTGACCTTCGATTTCGGCCGCAGCCTGTTCCGCGACCGGCCGGTGGTGGATCTGATCCTCGAAAAAATGCCGGTCAGCGTCTCGCTCGGGCTGTGGTCGACCTTGCTGGTCTATCTGATCTCGATCCCGCTCGGCATCGGCAAGGCGGTGCGGGATGGCACGCGCTTCGATGTCTGGACATCGGCCGCGGTGCTGGTGGGCTACGCGATCCCGGGATTCCTGTTCGCCATCCTGCTGGTGGTGCTGTTTGCCGGCGGGTCTTTTGTCCAGTGGTTTCCGTTGCGGGGGCTGGCGTCACCGGGGGCCGATCTGTTGCCCTTCTGGCAACGCGGGCTGGATTACGCCTGGCACATGGCGCTGCCGACCTTGGTGCTGGTGTCGGGTGGCTTTGCCGGGCTGACGATGCTGACCAAGAATTCCTTCATGGATGAGATCGGCAAGGCCTATGTCGTCACCGCCCGCGCCAAGGGGGCGGGTGAGACGCGGGTGCTCTACGGGCATGTCTTCCGCAATGCGATGCTGCTGATCATCGCGGGATTCCCGGCCGCCTTCATCGGCATCCTCTTCACCGGGGCCTTGCTGGTGGAGATCGTGTTCAGCCTGGATGGGCTGGGGCTGCTGGGGTTCGAGGCGGCGATCCGGCGGGATTACCCGGTGATGTTCGCGACCCTCTACATCTTCACCCTGCTGGGGCTGATCATGCAGATCGTCGGCGACATCATGTACACGGTGGTCGATCCGCGGATCGATTTTTCCGCCCGGCGCTGAACCGGCGTCAGCGCGCGATGGTGGCGCCGGCGCGGCGCAGCACGGCGCAGAGCCTGGAGAAGGCGAACCAGAAGGCGCCATGGGCTGGCGCATTGTCCGGGTCCTGGGCCTGGCGCGGTTCGCTGCGGCGGAGCAGGCCCAGCCGGGCCTCGAACCGGCCGCGCATGTTTTCCAGGAAGGCGTCGGTGCCGCCGAGGTATTGCTCCATCATCTCGGTCGCGATGTCGATTTCGGCGCGGGCATGGCCCTGGCTGGTGAAGTCCTTCAACCCCCGGCATTCCTGCGCCAGGCCCAGGTGGATCCGGTGCATATCGGCCAATAGCCGCGCCATCCGCAGCCGCGCCTCGCGGATGTCGTCGACGGGTGCATTGGTTTCGATCATGGGGCGGGCCCTTCCTCGTGCGGAAGCCTGCGCAGGGGTGGGTGAACGGCGGGTTAGCGCGGGTGGATTTGAGAAACGCGGAACAGGCCCTAAGTTAATCCGGCATGAGCCTTTCGCCGATCACGCGCCGCCGCCTGGCAAATTTTCGCGCCAACCGCCGAGGCTGGTGGTCGCTGTGGATTTTCCTCGCACTTTTCCTCGCCACCCTCTTCGCCGAGGGCCTGGCCAATGACCGCCCCTTGGTCGCGCGGGTCGATGGGCACTGGTTCTTCCCGGTCCTGACGGAATACGCCGAATCCGACATCGTGCCGGATGGGCTGCCGACCGCGGCAGATTGGCGTGACCGCGAATTCCGCGCCGATGTGGAAGCGCGCGGCTGGATGATCTGGCCGCTGGTGCCCTACCGCTATGACAGCGTGGTCGCCGACCTGGGCCAGCCGTCGCCCGCGCCGCCGTCCTGGCGCAACCCGCTGGGCACCGACGATCAGGCGCGGGATGTGATGGCGCGGGTGATCTGGGGGTTCCGGATCAGCGTGCTGTTCGGCTTCGCACTGACGTTTTGTTCCTCGATCCTCGGCATCGCGGCCGGGGCGGTGCAGGGGTTCTATGGCGGCTGGACCGATTTGGTGTTCCAGCGCTTCATCGAGATCTGGGGCGGCATGCCGCAACTCTTCCTGCTGATCATCCTGGCCAGCGTGCTGGAACCGGGGTTCTGGACCCTGTTGTTCTTCCTGCTGCTGTTTTCCTGGATGGGGCTGACCGGTGTCGTCCGCGCCGAGTTTTTGCGCGGCCGCAACCTGGATTACGTGCGGGCGGCCAAGGCGCTGGGCGTATCCGACGCGCGGTTGATGACGCGGCATATCCTGCCGAATGCGATGGTGGCGACCCTGACCTTCCTGCCCTTCATCCTGTCCGGCTCGGTCACCGTGCTGGCCAGCCTGGACTTCCTGGGGTTTGGGCTGCCGCCCGGGTCGCCCTCGCTTGGGGAGTTGGTGTCGCAGGGCAAGAACAACCTCAAGGCGCCCTGGCTCGGCATCACCGCCTTCATCGTGCTGGGCGGTGTGCTGATGCTGCTGATCTTTATTGGTGAGGCGGTGCGCGACGCCTTCGACCCGCGCAAGCTGCCCGGCGGCGGGCGGTAGCCCTCAGGCCCGCCCGATGCTGCTGTAGTCCAGCCCCGCTTCCCGCATCGCCACCGGGTCCCAGGCGTTGCGCAGGTCGATCACGGTCTTGCCGCGCATCGCGGCCCGTAGCCGGGCGGGGGCCAGCGCGCGGAATTCGTTCCATTCGGTCAGCAGGACCAGCACATCGGCGCCGGTGGCGGCACCCATGGCGTTGTCGGCGTAGTGAATGGCCTCCGGCAGCATGGTCCGGGCATTGGGCATCGCCTCCGGATCGAAGACGCGCAGCGACAGCCCAGCCTCGACCAGGCGCGGCAGGATGGTGAGGGAGGGCGCGTCGCGCATGTCGTCCGTCTCGGGCTTGAAGGCCAGGCCGAGCACGCCGACGGTCAGCCCCGCCGGATTGGGGCCGCAGGCGCGCAGCACACGCTCGGCCATGGCCAGTTTGCGGGCCTCATTGGCCGCGATGGTGGCTTCCACCAGGGTCATCGGCGCATTGGCTTCGCGCGCCGTGCGGGCCAGGGCGATGGTGTCCTTCGGGAAGCAGGACCCGCCATAGCCCGGCCCCGGGTGCAGGAACTTGCGGCCGATCCGGCCATCCAGCCCCATGCCGCGCGCCACGTCATGCACATCCGCGCCGACGTTTTCGCACAGGTCGGCGATCTCGTTGATGAAGGTCACCTTGGTCGCCAAAAAGGCGTTGGCGGCATATTTGATGACTTCCGCCGTTTCGATGGTGGTCGCGACGATCGGGGTCTCGGTCAGGTAGAGCGGGCGATAAAGCCGGCGCAGCACCGAAAAAGCGCGTTCGCTCTCGGCGCCGATCACCACGCGGTCCGGCCGCATGAAATCGCCGATGGCGCTGCCTTCGCGCAGGAATTCGGGGTTGGAGGCGATGTCGATCTGCAGATCGGGCCGGACCCGCGCGACCAGCTCCTTCAACCTCGCCCCGGTGCCGACGGGAACGGTGGATTTTGTCACCAGGACCAGCGGCCGGGTCGCGGCGCGCGCGACCTGTTCGGCGGCGGCGAAGACATAGGTCAGGTCGGCATGGCCATCGCCACGGCGGGACGGGGTGCCGACCGCGAGGAAGACCGCATCCGTGTCGCGCATCGCCTCGGCCAGGTCGGTGGTGAAGGTCAGGCGGCCTTCCTTCATGTTGTCCACGACCAGGCGGTCCAGCCCGGGTTCGTAGATGGGCATCTGGCCCGCGCGCAGGGCCGCGACCTTGGCGGCGTCGGTATCGACGGCGACCACGTCGGTGCCGAACTCCGCGAAGCAAGCGCCCGAAACCAAGCCGACATAGCCGGCGCCGACGATGGCAATCCTCAAGGCGAAAAGCTCCCTTGGCAGAGTGACCCCGCCGCACCGACCGCGCCTGGGGGCGGCCGAGGCGACAGGGGTGGACGCAGGCCGGGGCATCCGCCCGGTCCTTGCGTGGCATCATGGCCGTAGGGGGTGGCATAGCCCAGGGCCGCGGGGTGCTGAACCGAATTATATCGGTTTGCGGCGGATGGTCACCCCTTGGGCGCGGGGGCCGGCGCAGGGCCGGGACGGAACGACCGGCATCGCCACCATGCCGGTGGCGACGCCGAGCCCGCAGGCAGGGCGTCGGGGGGCGGCCCCGACGCCCCGCTTCAGCCTGTCGCCGTCAGGCGGCGGCCGTCCCGCGCGGGCGCAGGCGCCGGACCTTGCCGCCAGATCCCTCCACGGGCTCCGGTTCCCCCAGGAACATGCGTTCCACGGTCGCAAGCCGCTCGGCGACTTGCTCCGGCACGTCACCTGTCGCCTCCACCACCGAACGGATGGCGGCGAAGGCGTCCGCACGCTCGCTCGTATCTTCCGGCAGCAGCGCGGGCAGGGCCGCGATCGCCGCGGCGTCGTCGATCTTCAGCATGAAGAACTGCGTCCGCACGAGGTCCTTGAACACCGACAGCGGCAGGCGCTTCGACCCATAGGCCTCCCGCACCTTGCGGACGATGGCGAAGGCGCGCTCATCGGCCGCGCGGCTGGGCATGCGGACCCAGAGCAAGGCGCGCACCACGGCCTCGTGCAGCCCGCCCTCCGCCATCGTGGCGCGCAGGTGATCGATCGACAGCGAGACGAAGCGACGGTGGTCCTGCGACACTTCCGGGCGCAGGCGCGCCGGCGCGCTTTGCGCCGTGACACCTGTCAGCCCCTGGACCAGGGGCGACCCGTAGGCATCCTGGAACATGCGCTCGGTCAACGCGTCGCGCTGACGGCCATAGGCGGTGAGCATGCTGGTGACGACATCGGAGAAACGCTGCTCCGCCGCGCGTCCGGGATTGCCCGGGTCCACCGGTCGGCGGTTTGCCTGCACCATCCCGGCCGCGACCCGGACCCAGGCCATCAAGGGGTTGCGGTCAGAAAACAGCGTGTAGCCCAGGCGCGCCGGATGCAGTTGGGTCGTCATATCGGCGACCGGCGGGATCGCCATCGCGCGCACCGTCGGTTGGACGAAGGTCCGGTACAGCGCCATGTTCGCCTCCGACACGCGCCGCACGGCGGCGAAGCGCATCTCGTCCTCCGGATCGGTCCCGCCATGGGCCGCGAGGGCGGGCAGGTCGCGTGCCTCGAACGACACGACCCAGTCGCCGCCTGCAAGGTCGGCGCCGTACATGCCCTTTCCGTCCTGCATCACCGCCTCGTACAGGCCGGGCGGCAGGACATCGATCATGTCCATGTTGCAGGTGAATTCGCGGTGTTCCTTCCGCGCCACGCCGCCCGACACGAAGATGCCCAGGTGGCCGATGCTGCCATGCACGGAATAGACGATGGTCTGGCCGTGGGTCCGCAGGTCATCCAGGTTCGAATACAGGTCGGTGATCCAGGACAGCGCCTGCGCCGGCGGCGTGATGTCGTCGCCCTCCGAACAGAAGACGATGATCGGAGACGCGATGTTGCGCAGGTCGACACGCGTGCCGTCGGAGAAGGTGAGTTCGCCCGTCGCCAGGCGGTTACCGATGAACAGCTCGTCGACGATGAACTGCATCTCCGCGGCGTTCAGCTTGACGTGCCCGCCCCACCATTTCTCGAAGCCGAGGTAGCGGTCGGCGGCCTCGTCCACGTCGGACCAGACCTCGGCCTGCTTGGTCCAGTAGGTATTCGCCGGGTTGCCGGATTCGAAATTGCTGACGAGCCAGGAGCCGTCGAACTTGCCGCCCCCGAGGTCGCCGGTCATGGCGGTGAGCCAGGAGCCGCCGAGCATCCCGCCCAGGTAGCGCATCGGGGCCTTGCCCGGCACGCCGGCCCAGTAGGACAGCGGCGTGCCCGCGACCATCAGCGGCCCAAAGGCCTGCGGCCGGATCGCCGCGGCCATCATCAGCATCCAGCCGGCCTGGCAATTGCCGATGGCGATGGGCTTGCCCTCGGCGTCCTGGTGGCGACGGCCGACCTCCTCGGTGAAGGCGACCAGGGCGCGGACCACATCCTCGATCGTCTGGCCAGGTTCGGGTTCGGGCCGGAAGCCCACGAAGTAGCTGGCGTGCCCGGCCTGCACGGCGACGCCGATTTCGCTATCGGCCTTGAAGCCGCCGATGCCCGGCCCGTGGCCGGCACGCGGGTCGATGATGATGAAGGGACGGTTGAGCGGGTCCGGCACCGGCGCCCCGGCCGGCGGGTTGATGCGCGCCATCCAATAGTTCACCGGGCGGGGCAGGTCGCGGCCATCCATCACCACGTCGAAGCCGAAGTTCAGCACGTTGCGCAGCGGATCGTCCTCCCGCTCCAGGAAGGCGTTGCCACGTTGCCGCAACACATCAAGGAACAGGACGGATCGTTGCCAGGCATCCACAGAGTAGGACGTCCAGGGGAAAAGATTGAACTCACCAGCCATGGTATCGCTCCTGCTACGCGCCGAACGGCGATGCGACGCTGGGTCGCTCGCATCCGGCATTGGCGTGAAGGCGGTCAACCTAGCATTGACGCGGAAGCGTATCCAAGCCGAGCGACCCGCCGGCGGGGTTAATTACCGTGACGTCCTGGCCGACCGCGCCAGGCGCAGCATGGCGCGGCGCGATGCCGGCGTGTCCTCGCCCTCACCCGCCGCGACATCCGTCAGCCCCGCCAGGCGCAGGCCGTCGGCGATCGCCTGGATCAGGTCGGGATGCAGGTTGCGGGACCGCAGGTCCGCGAACAGGTGCCGGCCGTATTCGGGGTCGATCGCGAGCAATGCGGCGATCGCCTCCTCGGCGTCCTGCCACAGGCCCAGGCGGGCGGCGGCGATCGCGGTCAGGACGGCGCCATAGAGGATGGGCGGTGCCTCGACCCGCCGGGCTTCGGCCAGCGCCTCGGCAAAGCGGCCGTGCATGTAGTGATACAGGGCAAGGCCGGTCCGGTAGCTGCCGGGCTGGGCGGGGTTGCGGGTATAGGCGCCCTCCAGCAGCGGGACCGCCTTGTCCCAATCGGCCCGCAGCGCGTAGCGCAGGCCGAGGTCGGCCATGATCGCGGTGTCGTTGGGGTTGAGCGCAAGCCCGGTCTCCAGCGCCTCGATACTGCCAGGCACGTCGCCGCTGAACCAATAGGCCAGCGAAAGCGCGTGGTAGCCGCGGCTGGAATTGGGCGCGAGGGTGATCGCCTGGTGCGCCAGGGTCAGCGCCCTTTGGCGCGGGTCGCCGCCATCGACCGCGATGCCGAAGCGGAACGCGTTGACGAACATCAGCGACAGGCAGGCATGGGCCTCCGCATAGCCTGGTTCCCGCTGGATGGCCCGTTCCAGGCTCTCGCGGACGGGGTCGAACAGGTCGGGGTCGTAGCTGCGCCAGTATTGATAGAACAGCACGACGCCGTCGAAGGAATGCAGGCTGGCCGGGGGCGTGCCATCGGTTTCGCGCGCCTTCGCGCCGAAGATGATGCCGTAGGGCTGCGCCAGGGTCCGCACCACGTTGTTCGCGACCTCATCACGCACCTCCAGGATCTCGGCCGGGCTGAGGGCGCGTTCGAAGCTTTCGCCCCAGAGGTAGCGGCCGGTCCGCGCGTCGCTCAGCAACACCTCCAGGCAGAAGCGCTCCGCCGTGAGCGTGGTGCCGCCGGTCAGCACGAAATCGACATCGATGTTGCCGCCGGGACCGGCCGCGGCATCGGGGCCGGGCGCCGCGTCGGCGCCGAAGACGAAGAGGTCGGTAAATCGGGTAAGCCCCACCACGATCTGGCGCGTCAAGCCGCGCGTGAAGTTCGGAAAGGCGGACTGGTCCCCGTCTTCGTCCAGGGGGCTGACGTAGATCGCGCGGCCGTGGTGGTCGGGGCCGTGTTTGCGGGCCGGCGGGGGTGACGGGGCCGGTTCTTCAGCGACGGAACCGACAACGTGAAACACCGGGACGTAGGATCCACGTGGGATGGTGATCCGTATCGGGTCCTCCGCCCCGGTGGTGAGGTAGTAGCGTTCAAGCGAGCGGCGCAGGCGCCCGGCCTCGATGCGCACGATGGAATCAAGCTGCGGATCGAAGCCGGCGTCGCGGCCAAAGACACTGGTCGCGATGCTATAGGCCTTGATACGATCGCCGCGGCCTTCAAGGGTTTCTTCCACCGCGTAGGCCAGGAATTGCCGGTTGCGTTCCGAGGCATCGAAGCCGCGGGACTCAAGGACGCGACGGAGCGCGTCCTGGATGACGCCAGGGTCTGTGCAATGCCGGCTGTCATTCATCCTATGGCCCCGATACCTCGCGCCACGCCGATCCGCATTCGTGACATCGCATGTGAACCGTGAAGGGTTCAGCGCCGCGCCCAAGCCCATTGGCCCCGGACGTCAACAACGGGGCCGCGATGCCAGGGAGAAGCGCGCATTTTAACAGTGACGTACCAGGAACGCCACCCCGCAGGACGACCGATAGAGTCTTGCCCTGTCGATCCGGCGACCACCGATACAGGCGTCTTTACCTGCAAGGGCGGCATATGCCGCGGTGGTTTCCTGATACGGCGCGATTGATACGGCAGCGCGTCATGGTGACGATCACCAAGGTGATGCGGCGGGACAGCGGCCGGCGCTACGTCCCGTCCAGCACCAGCGCTTCGGCGGCGATCGTCACCGTGCCGGCGCCGGCCACCACGACCGACGCATTCAGCGGGGCGAAGGCGATCGCATTGCCGCCCGATTGCGCATCGAACAGCCCAAGATGCGTCAGCGTGCCGGACGCGGCGGTGAAGGCGAAGCGCAGCGTTTCCGCATTGCGCTGCGCGCCGGTGCCGGTGAAGGTGGCCTGCGCTCGGGCGTAGCCATTGGCGACCGGTTCGCCGGTCAGCCCGGCCGCGGCGGTGGCGCTGGTCCCCAGGCCGACAAACACGACATTCGGCAGGGCCGGCGACCGGCCGACAAGGGCACGGGCGACCAGGTTGCGGGCATAGTCGGTCAATGCGGGCATGGCGTTTTTCCTTGGCGGGGGATGTCGGGGGCGGGGGATGTCGGGGGAAACGGCGATGCGGCGCGGGCGCCTGGCGCCCGCGCCCTTCGCGATCAGAAGTTCACGATGACCTGCGCCCAGCCGGCGCCGCCATCACCGCCACGGCCGCCATTGCCGCCTTCCGCGGAACCGCCGCCGCCACCGCCGGAGGAACGGCCAGCGAAACCGCCGGTGCCGCCGGTGCCGCCGATCCTGGCGCCGCCACCGCCGCCTGAATTGCCCGCCATGCCGGGGTTGGCAGCGCCATCGCCGCCGGCAACACCCGTTGCAGCGCCACCTGATGCCGTCGCCGATCCGGATGCATGCGGCCTGGTGCCGCCACCACCGGCCGATGCGGCGCTGGCGGCACTGGTGCCACCACCTGATCCGCCGCCTGCGCCCCCGACCACGGCAGCGCCGCCCGACTGGCCCAGGCCGGTGTTCAGCCCCCCGCCGCCACCGCCACCAGGGCCGAAGTTGATGTTGCTGCCGCCGCCCGCCCCGCTGCCGCCGACGGCGCCGCCGACGCCAGCGACCGCGCCCGCCGTGGCGCCCGTCGCCGATCCGCCTTCGGCATTGTAGCTTGCGCCCGCGCCACCACCGCTGTTCGCCGCCACCTGCCCGCCCGCGCCGCCGCCGCCCGCGCGCGCGACGAGCACGGAAGCCCCACCCATCGTGATGGAGGATGCGCCGCCCGTCGTGCCGTTGCTGCCGGCCGTGCTCGCGGTCGTCGCACCGGCGCCGCCGACACCGGCCGCGCCGATGGTGATCACAAGGTCGCCGGTGATCTCACTCGCCAGGATGGTGCGCTCCACCACGGCGCCGCCGCCACCGCCGCCGCCACCGCTGGTGGCCGTGCCAGGCGCACCCCGCGCACCACCACCCGCGCCACCACCACCACCGCCCGCACGGAGCGTGTAGGATTTGGCCGAGGCGACGCGGGTGAACGTCCCGCTGCTGGAGAAATCGGCCTGCGTGGTGAAGGAGGACGTCGCCACGAAGGCCGTCGTCGCAATCTGCGCCGTGGCGGTTCCGGCTGTCGCGGTCGGCGCCATCGGCGTGCCGCTCAACGTCGGCGATGCGAGCGGCGCCGCCCCCGCCACGTCGGCGACCGCCAGCGTGACCGCGCCGCTGCGGCCGGCGACCGTGCTCACGCCACCGACGCGGGCATCCACATACTGCTTGGTCGCGGCCTGGAGAGCCGTGGTCGGGTCGGCCGGCAGGACCAGCGCGCCGCTCAGCGTCAGCGTTCCCGTGGCCGACAGCCGGAGGCGTTCGGTCAGCGATGCGCCTTGCCGCGTTTCAAAGCTGATCGAACCGGCCTCGCTGCCCGATGTGACGGTGTCGGAGAAGGCCGAGATGCGGGCGAAGGTCACCTCCGTCGCCGCGCTGTTCATGCCGTTGAACTGCACCTGGGTCAGCCGGTCGCCGGCAGCCGGTGCCGTGGAGATCCGGCGCATCTGCATCGTGAACGGCAATGTCGCCCCGCCCGGTGCGCCGAAATCGACGCTGCCGTTCGGGTTCAGCGTCGGATCGCCGCCGATGCCAAGGCTGCTGCCGGCGCCGACGGAGATGAAGTGGATCGGCTGGTCCGATGCGTTCGAAAAATTCATCCGGGCGCCGAGCGAGGCCGACCGCCGGCGCAGCGTGGCGACGCCGTCGGTCGCGATGTCGAACCTGCGGGTCAGGCCGGAGGCGGCCGAAGGAACCGTGTGGAGTTCGACGGTACCGCCACCGATGCGCGCGGCCTGGGTCCCGGTCAGGCGATTGCCCATCACGATGATCTTTTGCATCGCCGCATCGGACTGCGCCGTGTAGGTCGCCGACTTCAGGTCATTGCCAATGAGCGTGAGGTTGGTCGCCGCATCCTGGATGTTGACGACACAAGGGTTGCCGGTGCCGTAGAGCGACCCGCCAGGGGTCAGGTCCGATGCCTCGATCGTCAATGCGCCGGACACGACATCCACGGTGCGGACGCAACCGCCGTTCACCACCGCGCCGATGATGTGGTGTTGTTCGATGGTTGAGCTTTCCACCCGCACCGTGGTGCCCATCGATGACAGGAAACCGCCGATCCATTTTGTACGGAAGGCGTTGCCGCCGATGCGCAGCCCGACGGGGACCGGATCGGCCACGGTCAGATGGTTGTCGACCGATGAGTTGACGATCTGCGTCGCCTGCGCGCCCGTCGCCAGGTCAAACCCGATGTCGTAGCCATAGGCAAAGCAATCGACGAATTCGCACACATCCGAATCGGTCAGCCGGAACGCTGTGCCGGTCCGCCGGTTATTCCAGACATGGAGCTGGCCACCCGTCGTGTAGCTGCCCGAAAACACGCTGGCCTGCAGGTCCACGATATTGGCGCTGATCGTCGTCACGATGAAGCGCCCGTTCGCCGCGGTGACGCCGCCGACCGCCGCCACGTTCACCATGTCGCCAGTCAGCAGCCCATGCGCCGAGGCCGTGGTGATCCGCACCAGCCCCGTGCCATTGTTGGCGACACCGGTGATCGAGTTGGAGACCAGGCTGACGCCGCCCAGGTTGCCCGTCACGAAGGGCCAGAAATGCACGCCATGGATGCGCGCGATGTCGAAGGAACGCGACAGCACCACGCCATTGCGGTTGTCGCCCAGCACGTCGCGGACCTGCAGCCGCGCATTGAAGTCGGAGACGATGGCGCGGTCGAAGCCAAGGATGAGCAGCCGCTCGATCCGTGAATCGGCCCCGTTGCCGGTGCCCGCCCCGGTGCCGTCGCCGACGGTGATGGCGGTGCCGGCGAAGGCGGCCACCGCGTTCAGCGCCTCCCGCATCGTGGTCGGCGGAGTCAGGCCGCGGCGCACCAGCGCCATGCCCTCCAGCCGCGAACTGCGGCGCACCCGCACCGTGCGGGCGGCATCGATCACAAGGGTGAAGGGCACCGTGCTGTAGTTCGCCGCGTCCCGCTGCCCACCGGATGCGCCGCCGCTGAGCGTGACCCCCGCCTTTACATCCAGATCCGCGCCGGCGATCAGGTAGCGCCGGGCGCCGAGGCGCACCGTGCCGCCACCCGCGGCGACCGCGGCGTTGATGGCCGCCTGGATCGCCACGACATCATCCGTCGTGCCGTTCCCGACGGCGCCGAAATCGCGCACATGCAGGTCGCGTTCGGCATGCATCGCGGCGCGCAGCTGCGTCACGCTGACACGCCGGGTTTCAGCGGAGACGCCGCTGCCCTGCACCACCGGTGTCAGGTCGGTATCGGCGAGCGCCGTGACGGCGGGCAGGTCGGAAAGCTTGGCGTCGGCCATGGGGGGGGCGATCCTCGAATCAGGTGTTTCGGAGGGGGAAAACCGGTGAAGGGCGCGTCAGGGCTCGAGGAGCAGGGCGCCGCCCTGTTCCAGCAGCAGGCGCCCGCTGCCTTGCAGCAGCAGCGAATAGGCGGCGGTGACGGAGAAGGGTGCCGAGACGGCGATCATGTCGGGCTCGTCCGGCGTATCGGCCCGCAGGCGGTAACCGCTGCCCGGCGCCGGCAGGCTGATGGTCGCCGTGGCCATGCCGCCGCTGGGGGTGGCCGTGACCGGCCCGACGACCAGCGTGTCGCTGGCGTCGCGGATCGAGAAATGGACAGTGCCGATCGGGCCGCCGACGCTGGCGGACACCGCGATGATGCGCCCCACGGTCAGGCCGGTCGGCAGCGGCGACAGGGCAAGCCCAAGGACGCCGGCACTCCCCGCCAAGGAGAAGGCATAGATCGGCACGGCCGACCTGGTCAGCCGGATCGGCGCGTTGCTGGCATCGAGCACCAGGCCATTGCCGGTCATTGCCAGCGAACGCACGGGCAGCATGGACAGCGCATCGGATGCGACGACCAGGATGACGTGGCCCGGCCGCAACCGCGCCAGGGACGGGGCGAAATATCCGGACGCCAAGGTCTGCGCCCGCGTGTCGGAGGTTGCGTAGTGCCAGAGGGTGAAGCCCTCCGTGGCCGCGAGCGTCACCAGCGCGTTTGGATCGAACGGCATCAGGCGGGGCCTGACGATGAGCGGGCAGGTTTGGACGCGGGCATGCATCGCCTCCTCTCCCGGCGCGGCAAGGCCGGCGGGGATACGGGTTGCGGGGACGGGCTGATCGGGTGGCTGGGGAGGGGCGTTTGGACGCACCTCACCCCTTGGCGAGGCGACACATGCCAGCAATAGGAAAAAATGTCAAGGAAAAAATGCCGCGCCGGCGGTCTGCACAAGCCGGTCCGACATGGTCTAGGCTAGGGTCTCGCCGCCTCATCCAAAGGGTCCGCCATGCGCCGCCTGTTGTCCCTGCTTGCCTTGCTTCTATTGGTATCCGGTGGCGCGGCGGCGCAGCAGCGCCTGCTGAACGTGTACAACTGGTCGGATTACATCGACCCCTATGCCGTCAGCCGTTTTACGGCGGAGACTGGGATTCGCGTCCGCTACGATGTCTATGACAGCCTGGAGACCTTGGAAGGCAGGCTCGCCGCCGGACGCAGCGGCTACGACATCATCGTGCCGACCGCCGAGCCGACATTGGCGCGGATGATCCGCGCCGGCGCCTTGCGGCCGCTGGATCGTGCGCTGATCCCGACCTGGGGCGGGCAGGACCCGGCCCTGCTGGCGCGGGTGGAGGGCGCGGACCCCGGGAACCGCCATGGGGCGATATACCTATGGGGCACCGTCGGCCTGGCGATCCGCCCCGACCGGGTGCGCGCGCTGGCGCCGGATGCGCCGCTCGACAGCCTGGACCTGCTGATGCGGCCGGAACATGCGCGGCGGCTGGCACGTTGTGGGATCGCGGTGATGGACAGCGCCGTGGACGTGCTGCCCAGCGTGCTGCGCTGGGCCGGGCGTAGCCCTGACAGCACCGCGCCCGAGGACCTGCGCGCGGCCGAAACCGCCCTGCTGGCGATCCGCCCGCACGTCCGCGCGATCACCGCCAGTTCCACCATCCTCGATGCCGTGGCGAATGGCGAATACTGCGTGGCGCTGACCTATTCCGGCGACGTGATCCAGGCCGCGGCGCGGGCGCGCGAAGCCGGGCGCGGCGTCGAAATCGGCTACGTCCTGCCAAAGGAAGGCGCGCAACTGTCCTTCGACATGCTGGCGATCCCGGCCGATGCGCCGGACCCGGCGGCGGCGCATGCCTTCATCGCCTTCCTGCTGCGGCCGGATGTGATGGCCGGCGTGACGAACCAGGTGCGCTACCCGAACGCCATTCCGGCCAGCCTGCCGCTGGTGCGCGAGGATGTGCGCAGCGACCCCAATGTCTATCCGACAGCGGAAACCATCGCGCGCAGTTTCACGGTGGGCGCGCTGGCCCCCGCCGCCGAACGCAATCGCGCCCGCGCCTGGAGCCGCTTCAAGGCGGGCCGCTGAGCCCGCCGCTGCTGCGCGTCGCGGGGCTGACCGTCCGCTTCGGCGGGTCGGTCGCGCTGGACGCGCTGGACCTGGATGTCGCGGCCGGCGAATTCGTGGCCCTGCTGGGTGGTTCCGGATCGGGCAAATCGACGCTGCTGCGCGCCATCGCGGGGTTTTGCGCGCCGGCGGCGGGGCAGGTGTCGATGGATGGCCAGGACCTGGCCCCGCTGCCGCCCGAACGCCGGCCGCTACACATGATGTTCCAGTCCTACGCGCTGTTTCCGCACATGAGCGTCGCCGACAACGTCGGCTACGGGCTGCGCCGCGCCGGGGTTGCCGCCCCGGACCGGGTTCGGCGCGTGGCCGAGGCGCTGGAGATGGTCGGACTCGGCGCCCTGTCTTCGCGCCGCCCCGCCGCCTTGTCCGGCGGGCAGCAGCAACGTGCCGCCCTGGCACGGGCACTGGTGCTGCGGCCCCGCCTGCTGCTGCTGGACGAACCGCTCGGCGCGCTGGACGCGGGGTTGCGCGAACGCACCGGCGCGGAACTACGCGCGCTGCAACGCGCGACGGGTGCCGCCTTTCTGATGGTGACGCATGACCAGGCGGAGGCGCTGGCGCTGGCCGACCGGATTGCCGTGCTGGATGCCGGGCGCATCGTGCAGCAGGGCACGCCGCGCGAGGTCTGGGACCGGCCGGCGACCCGCTACGTCGCTGACTTCCTGGGCGCCGCCAATATTCTGCTGGGCACGGCCCGCGCCGATGGCGGGGTGGACTGCCCCAGCCTGCCGGCCGTGCTGCGCCCGTCGTCGCCGCTTTCGCCTGGGGCCGCCGTCGCGCTGCGGGCCGAACGCATCGCCGTCTCGACCAGCGGCGATGGCGTGCCCGCCATGGTCGAGGCCGCAGCCTATCGCGGCGGGACCACGCTGTTGACCCTGCGGACCGCTGGCGGCGCCGTGCTGCGCGCCGCCTGGCCGGAAGCCAGCGGCCCCGCCCCGGCCGGACCGGTCGTCCTGGCCTGGGATGATGCCGCCCTGGTGCCGCTCGACCCATGATCCGGCTGCTGCTGTGGGCGGTGCTGGGCCTGGGTGTCGCCATCCCAATCGCGCTGGTCGGGGTGATCGCCCTAGGTGAGGCAGCGGATGCGGTGCCACCGGTGCGGTTTCCCTGGAACGGCGGGATGGATTGGACCAGCCTGGCGCTGGTCGTCGCCGACCCGTTCTATGCGGGGGCGTTGCTGACATCGCTGGTCGTCGCGGCGGGCACGGCCGGGGTTTGCGTGGCCTTGGGCTTCCCGATGGCCTGGGCCATCGCCCGTGCCCGGCCGGCGGCCAGGCCCTGGCTGCTCGGCGCGGTGATGCTGCCGTTCTGGACCGGGTTTCTGCCCCGCATGGGGGCCTGGATCGGGCTGTTGCGGGACGAGGGCTGGATCAACGGAATGCTGGTCGCGCTGGGCTTCGACCCCCAGCCGCTGCTGTATTCGGACGCGGCGATGCTGATCGGCATGGTCCATGCCTACCTTCCCTTTGCCGTGCTGCCGCTGTTCGGCGTGCTGCTGCGGCTGGACCCGGCGTTGGAGGACGCGGCCGCCGACCTCGGCGCCGGCCCCGTCGCGCGCTTTTGGACCGTGGTCTTGCCGCAGGCGGCGCCGGGCATCGCGGCGGCCTTCCTGCTGGTCTTCATCCCGGCCGCGGGCGAATACGTGATCCCCGAATTGCTGGGGCCGCCCGGCGCCAGCCTGGTCGGCCGGGTGGTGGTGCAGGAGTTCTTCCAGAACCGCGACTGGCCGGTGGCGGCTGCCCTGTCCCTGGGGCTGCTGGTCGTGCTGCTGCCGCCACTCTGGCTGTTCCAGCGGCTGGAGGCGGGGCGATGAGGCGGGCGGCGCTTTGGGGCGGTCTGGCCTTCCTCTGGCTGCCGGTGCTGCTGCTGGTTGGCTATGCCTTTTCCGACGCCCGCCTGCCCTTCACCTGGGGTGGCGCCTCGTTGCGCTGGTTCCGGGCGGTGCTGGCCAATGAACGGCTGATGGAGGCCGCCCTGCTGTCGCTGCGCATCGCCGCCGCCGCCGCGACCCTGGCCGTGCTGTTCGGCGGCGGGCTGGGCTGGGTCCTGGCGCGGCATGGCCCGTTCCGGGGCCGCGCCCTGTTCGGCGCCCTGGCCGGGGCGCCGCTGGTGCTGCCGGAGGTCGTGACCGGCCTGTCCCTGCTGCTGCTGTTCGTCGCCGTGCAAACCCTGACCGGCGGCTGGCCCGGCCGGGGGCCTGGCACCGTGCTGCTGGCCCATGCCCTTTTGGCCGGCGCCTATGTCGCCGTGCTGGTGCAGGCCCGGCTGGCGGCGCTGGACCCGGCGCTGGAGGATGCGGCGCGGGACCTGGGTGCCACCCCCTGGGCCGCCTTCCGCACCATCACCCTGCCGCTGATCGCCCCGGCCCTGGGGGCCGGCTGGCTGCTGGCCTTCACCTTGTCGCTGGATGACCTGGTGGTCGCCTCCTTCGTTTCGGGACCGGCCGGAACCACCCTGCCCCTGGCGGTTTTCGCCATGCTGCGGCTCGGCCTCACCCCGGAAGTGAATGCCCTGGCCGCCCTGCTGCTGGGGGCGGCCGCGATCTGCATGGCGGTGGCGGCGGTTCTGCTTCGTCCGCGGGTTGTCGCCCCGCGGGCCGGGGGGTAGGGATACGCACCCCCCGAACGAGAGCTGACATGCACCTCACCGCCGAGCGTCTGGACCGCGTTTCCCCGTCCCAGACCATCGTGATCACCGCCAAGGCCCGCGCCCTGAAGGCCGCCGGGCGGGACGTGATCAGCCTCTCGGTCGGCGAGCCCGACTTCGAGACGCCGCGCAACATCAAGGACGCGGCGATCCGCGCGATCGAGGCCGGCGACACCCGCTACACCGACGTCGCCGGCACCAAGGCGCTGCGCGAGGCCGTGTCCCGCAAGTTCAAGCGCGACAGCGGCCTGGACTACAGCGCCGATGAGATCATCGTCTCGACCGGCGGCAAGCAGGTCATCTTCAACGCGATGCTGGCCACCATGCAGGCGGGTGACGAGGCGATCATTCCGGCGCCGTGCTGGGTGTCCTACCCCGATATCGTGGCGCTGGCCGAAGGCACGCCGGTGATCGTGCCGGCCGGGCAGAACCAGGGCTTCAAGATCAACGCGGAACAGTTGGAAGCCGCGATCACGCCCAAGACCAAGTGGTTCATCCTGAACAACCCCTGCAACCCGACCGGGGCAGCCTATTCGGCCGAGGAGCTGAAGAAGCTGACCGACGTGCTGATGCGCCACCCGCATGTCTGGGTCTTTACCGACGATATCTACGAGAAGCTGGCCTATGACGGCTTCAAGCCGGCGACCGTCGTGCAGGTGGAACCGCGCCTGCGCGACCGCACGCTGACGATGAACGGCTGCTCGAAAGCCTATGCGATGACCGGCTGGCGCATCGGTTTCGCCGGCGCGCCGGTCGCCTTGATCAAGGCGATGGACAAGTTGCAGGGGCAGAGCACCTCCAACACCAGCAGCATCTCCCAGGCCGCCGCGATCGAGGCGCTGGACGGCCCGCAGGACAGCATCGAGGAGATGCGCCAGGCTTTTGAAGGCCGCCGCAACCTGGTGGTCGCCGCGCTGAACACCTGCCCGGGCGTCCGTTGCCACACGCCGGAAGGGGCCTTCTACGTCTACCCGGACATCCGCGGTTGCCTGGGCAAGACCAGCGCCGGCGGCGCTTTGATCAAGGATGACGAGGCCTTTGTCGTGGCGCTGCTGGAAGAACAGGGTGTCGCCGCCGTGCATGGCAGCGCCTTCATGTTCCCCGGGCATTTCCGGATTTCCTACGCCACGTCGAACGAGCTGCTGACCGAGGCCTGCGCCCGGATCAAGACATTCTGCGAAGGACTGCGTTGATGCCCGCCACCTCCCCCGCGCTGGCGGACCGCCTCAAGGACGTCTTGGTGGCGGCCTCCGTCGCCATGACCGTCAAGGCGCGCGAGCTTGCGAATGCCGGGCACAACGTGATCTCGCTGGCCGTCGGCGAGCCTGACTTCGCGACCCCCGCGCATGCGATCGAGGCCGCGCACAAGGCCGCCCTGGCCGGCGACACCAAGTACCCGCCCCAGGACGGCACCCCGGCGCTGAAGCAGGCGGCGCAGCGCAAGTTCAAGCGCGACAACAACCTGGACTACGCGCTGGACGAGATCATGGTCGCCAATGGCGGCAAGCAGGTGATCATGAACGCCCTGCTGGCGACCTGTAATCCGGGCGATGAGGTGCTGATCCCCGCACCTTACTGGATCAGCTATTCCGAGATGGCGAAGCTCGCGACGGCGACGCCGACCTTTGTGAATTGCCCGCAGAACAACGGCTTCAAGCTGCGGCCCGAGGATCTGGACGCCGCCATCACGCCGAAGACGAAGTGGCTGTTCCTGAACTTCCCATCGAACCCGACGGGTGCCGCCTGTTCGCGGGATGAGATGAAGGCCATCGCGCAGGTGATGCTGAAGCATCCGCATGTCTGGATCCTGACGGACGACATGTATGAGCACATGGTCTACGACGGCTTCGAATTCTGCACGATCGCGGACGTCGAGCCGGCGCTGAAGGACCGCGTGCTGACGGTCAACGGCGCGTCCAAGACCTATGCGATGACCGGCTGGCGCGTCGGCTTCTGCGGTGGGCCCAAGGCGTTGATCAAGGCGATGGTCAATATGCAGAGCCAGTTGACCAGCGGCATCAGCACCGTGTCGCAGGCCGCGGCCGTGGCGGCGCTGGATGGGCCGCAGGAGTTGGTTGCCGAACGGGCCGCGATCTACCGCGACCGGCGCGACCTGGTGGTGGCCATGCTGAACGACGCGCCCGGCATCGTCTGCCACAAGCCCGAAGGCGCTTTCTACGTCTATCCGAACATCGCGGGCTGCCTGGGCAAGACCACCGCGGCTGGCACGAAGATCAACACCGACGGCGACTTCGCCATGGCGCTGCTGCTGGAGAAACACGTCGCCGCCGTGCAGGGCGAAGCCTATGGCATGTCACCCTACCTGCGGATTTCCTACGCCACCGACACGGAAAGCCTGCGCGAGGCCTGCAGCCGGATCCAGGATTTCTGTCGCGGTCTTCACTGAACTGGGCGCGCTGGCGTGCGGATCGCCAGCGCAAGCACCAGGAACGCCAGGGTGGATGCCCCGGTGCGCAAGTGGTTCCACAGGGTCCAGGGCACCGTATAGCCCTGCCAGGTGGCGGCAGCCCCGGCGGTATCGGGATCGACGATCGCCAGGGCTTCATTCATCGGCACATTGACGATGAAGGTCACGGCAAAGGCGCCCGCGCCGTAGATCAGCGCGGCAGCAAGCGCGAGACCCGCGCGTGGTTGCCAGCGCCCGGCGACCGCCGCGAGCAAGGGCAGCACCAGCGAACCAAAAAAGGCAAAGGCGAAGACCGGCGTGCGCACGCAGGCATTGATCCCCTGCATGGCACGAATGGCATTGGCGGGTTCGGTGGCATCCAGCCCCGGCATCACAGAGAACGAATAGGCATAGAAGAACCCGGCGACCCACCCGGTCGCGAGCAGGCTGAGCCATAGCAGGGCGGTGCGCATGCTTGTCTCCTCGACCGGGGTGTGTTGCCAGAGCCGCCAAGGTGCCTACAAGCCTTTGCTCATGACAACGACGGGCGCTGACATGATCCGGGCCGGACAGGATTCTGACGCGGAGGCCTTCATCCGGCTGATCCGCGACGCCTGGGCGGAATACCCTGGCTGCGTCTTCGACCTGGACGCCGAATTGCCGGAACTGCGCGCGCTGGCGACGCATTTCGCCAAGATCGGCGGCGCGCTCTGGATCGCCGTGCAGGATGGCGAAGCGGTCGGCATGGTCGGCACCGCACCACTCGGCTCCGACGACGCGTGGGAGATCAAGCGCCTCTATGTCGCGGCATCGGCGCGCGGCACCGGCCTCGCGCACCGCTTGCTCGACACGGCCGAGGCGCATGCCGCGGCCCGGGCCGAACGCCTGGTGCTGTGGACCGACACGCGCTTCGCCGCGGCGCATGCCTTCTACGAAAAGCGCGGCTATGTCCGCAGCGGGTCGATCCGCATCCTCGACGACCTCTCCAAGTCACTGGAATTTCGCTACGCCAAGCCCGCCCGCGGGTTGGTGGTGGAAGCACTGGACGCGGCGGGGGCCGCCAGCGCCGAACGTCGCCTGTCGCGCATCCTGATCGATTGCGTGGCGGATGGGGCGTCGGTGTCCTTCCTGCCGCCATTGGCGCCGGCCACGGCACAGGCCTTCTGGAAGCGTGTCGCGCGCGATGTGGCGGGCGGGTCGCGGCTGCTGCTGGTCGCCTGGCTGGATGGCGCGCTGGTCGGCACGGTGCAGGTCGATTGCGCGACGCCGCAGAACCAGCCGCACCGTGCCGAGATCGCCAAGCTGCTGGTGGACCCGGCCGCGCGGAGCCGTGGCGTTGGCCGCGCCCTGATGGCCCGCGCCGAACAGGCCGCCCGTGGCGTCGGCCGCCGCCTGCTGACCCTGGACACGAACGCGGGCGATGCGGGCGAAGCGCTGTACCGCGCGATGGGCTGGCAGGAAGCGGGCCGCATCCCCGGCTATTCGCTCCAGGCCGACGGGACCTACCGTGCCACCGTGCTGTTCTGGAAAACCCTGTAGCCGCACCGGGCCTTCCCCTCACGCAAGCGTGAGTGCAACACTGGGGGCATCATGATCACCCAACCCTGGGTTGCCACGATGGCGGCCTATAATACCGAAATGAACCGCCGCCTCTACGCCGCCGCAAGCCGCTTGACCGAGGCCGAGCGGCGGCTGGATCGCGGTGCCTTCTTCGGCAGTATCCAAGGCACCCTGAACCACCTGCTCTGGGGCGATACCATCTGGATGTCGCGCTTCGACGGCTGGGCGCCGCCGGCCATCGCATTGCGCGACAGCCCAAGGCTGCATGACAGGTTCGAAGCCCTGTCCAAAGCACGGCAGGACACCGACGCGCGGATCGAGGCCTGGGCCGCGCGCGTCACCCCCGCCTTCCTGGCCGGCGAAACGCGCTACTTCAGCGGCGCCTTGCAGCGAGAGATACAGCGCCCCAACGGGCTGCTGGTGACGCATGTCTTCAACCACCAGACGCACCACCGCGGCCAGGTCCACGCCATGCTGACGGCCGCCGGACAGAGCACGGGCGACACCGACCTGGTGGCGATGCCGGGCCTTGGCGCATGAGCGCGGACAGCGACGAAGACCGCACGCTGATCGGCGCGCCGGTCGTCGATGACCACAGCCCGCCACCGGCGGCGATGATCCATCTGCTGGTGCTGGACCAGCCCGGCGCACCGCCGCACCGCGTGCCGCTCGGCCCCGAACCGCTGACGATCGGGCGCACGGTGCAGAACGGGCTGATGCTGGCGTCGGATGAAATCTCCCGCCAGCACTGCGTCGTGGCCTTGCAGGATGGCGTCGCCATCGTGACCGACATGGGATCGACCAACGGCTGCTGGATCGGCGGCAAGCGGATCGAGGGCCCCACCTCCCTGCCGCCCGGCAGCGTGCTGCGCGTCGGCCCCTACCACCTCCAATACCTGTGCCTGCCGCGGCAGGAGATGGAGCGGAACCAGGGGCTGGAACGCGACCTGGAAAAGGCCCAGCGCTACGTCACGGCCCTGCTGCCGGCACCGATCGCGGAGGGGCCGGTGCGCGCCGACTGGCGCTTCGTGCCCAGCGCGCAGATCGGTGGCGACGGCTTTGGCTGGCGGTTCCTGGATGACCGGCGCTTCGCCGTCTGGCTGCTCGATGTCGCAGGGCATGGCGCGGGGGCGGCGCTGCTGGCCGCGTCGGTGATGAACACGCTGCGATCGGGCGGGCCGGCCGGTGCCGATCCGGCCGATCCGGCCGCCGTGCTGGCCGGGCTGAACGCCTTGTTCCAGAGCGACCGGCAGGGCGGGCTGTATTTCTCCTGCTGGCATGGCGTCGCGGACCTCACGGCGCGGACGCTCTGCTTTGCCGGCGCCGGGCATCATCCGGGCTGGCTGCTGGCGCCGGGCGCGCCGGCCTGGGCGGCGCTGCATGTGCGCAATCCGGGGATTGGGCTGACGGCCGAATGGCCCTATCGCTCCGCCGTCGTACCGCTGCCGCCGGCGTCGCGCCTGGTGCTGTTCAGCAATGGCGCGTTCGACACCGCGGCGGCGGACGGCACCCGGCGCGGCCTGGCCGACTTCCTGCCGCATCTCGCAACCCCACCCGTGCCCGGCCTGCCCGAGGCCGAGCGCCTGCTGAATGCCGTGATGCAAAGCGTCGCGCCGCATGGGCTGGATGATGACGTCTCGATCCTGTCGCTTGATTTCGACTGAGATGATGACGCTGACGGTCGCCAGCGACCACCCCGATATCGCCGCGGCCCAGGCCCGCCTGATCGCATTCCTGGAACAGCACGACACCGACCCGCGCACCATCCTGCGCAGCGAATTGCTGTTCGAGGAGGTGGTGCTGAACGCCATCCTCCACGGCGGCGCGCCCGAAGTCACCGTGACGGCGACCCCGGGCCAGGACGGTGTCGGCCTGGTTTTTGTGGACGCGGGGCGCGCCTTCGATCCCGCGACCGCGCCGTTGCGTGACGCCGGGGCCTCGGTGGCCGCGTCCCGCATCGGCGGGCGCGGGCTGCTGCTGCTGCGGAAGATGACGCGGTCGCTGGCCTATGAGCGGACGCGCGACGGGCGCAATCGCCTCAGCCTGGTGGTGGCGTGACCAGGAAGGGCAGCAGCGGCGCCAACACCGCTTCGGGCGCTTCCTCGGCCAGGTAGTGGCCGCTTGGCACCGGCCCGCCGATGACGGTGTCGTCGGCATAGGCGCGCCAGATTTCCAGCGGCTTGTACCACTGCCCGACCTTGCCCTTCGCCCCCCAGAGCGCCAGCAGCGGGCAGCGGATGCGCGCCCCGGCCGCGCGGCTGGCGCGGTCATCCACGAGGTCGATGGTGATGGCGGCCCGGTAGTCCTCGCAGATCGCGGCGACGGTGCCGGGGGTATGCAGCGCAGCCAAATAGTCGGCGCGGGCCTCTGGGTGGAAGAAGCCGGCGTCCTTGGGCTCGCGGCTGGTCTGGATGTCGAACCAATCCTCGACATCGCGCAGGATCATGCGCTCCGGCTTCGGATGCGGCTGGGCGAGGAAGAACCAGTGTGCGTAGCCCAGGGCGAAATCCATGTCCGTGCGTTCGAAGTGTTCGATCGTCGGGATGATGTCCATGACGCAAAGCCGTTCGACGGCATCGGGGAAATCGATGGCCAGGCGATGCGAAACGCGCGACCCGCGGTCGTGGCTGACCACGCCAAAGCGCGAAAACCCCTGGCCCTGCATCAGCGCATGCATATCGGCCGCCATCGCGCGCTTGCCGTAGGCGGCATGATCGTCGCTGACCGGCGGTTTGTCGGACAGGCCATATCCGGTGATGTCCGGGCAGATCACGCTGTAGCGCTCGGCCAGCACAGGTGCCACGCGATGCCACATCGCATGGGTCTGCGGATTGCCGTGCAGCAGAAGCAAGGGCGGGCCTTCGCCCATGCGGCGGAAGCGGAAGCGGCGGCCGCGTGCTTCGGCGAAGGCGGCGGGGATGTCGAAGAAGGACATGTCAGTGGCTCACGAAAACCGGGCAGGGTGCCTCGATGAGGAGTTTGCGGGTGGCGCTGCCCAGCAGCAGTGCGCGCAGCCCGGATGTCTCATAGGCCCCGATCACCAGCATCCGCGCATGCAGCGCCGCGGCCTGGGCCAGCAGGACATCGGCCGGGTGGTCGCCGGAACTGCCGAAGGCTTCGGCCGGGATGCCATGGCGCCGCAGGTAGCCCGCGGCAACCTCGGCCATGGCCTGGGCGGCAGCGGCACTGGTGCCGACGCTGACCACCGTCACCGTCGCGTCGCCCATCGGCCGCAGCAGGGCGTAAAGCTGCAAGGCCCGCAGGCAGGGGATCGACCCGTCATAGCCCAGCAGGACAGGGCCCTCGGTCCGCAGCATCACGCAGGGCGGCACGACCAGCAAAGGGCGCGCGCCGTGGTGCAGCAGCGCCGCGATGGTGGGGGACAGGCCATCGCTGTTTTCCTCCAACCCCAAGGTGCTGTCGCGCCCGATCACCAGCAGGTCGAAGCCGGCCGAGGCCGCCCGCAACGCGGGCTCCGGCGCATCGGCCAGGCGCAAGGTCTCGAAGCGGGTGCCATCGGCGGCGTTGCTGAAGGCTTCGATCGCCGCCGCGGCCTCCTTCTCCACCCGCGCCACGCGGGCGGCGTCGCGCCGTTCCTTGAAGGCGGCGCCGCCGAGCGGCACCGGTTCCATCGCGGCCGCCGCATGCGGCAGGTCGAGGATGACGGCCGCGGTCACGCTGGCCTTGGTGGCGCGCGCCAGGGCCAGTGCCAGGTCCCGTGCGGACTCCGCCCCGGGCGTGTCGTCGAGTGCGACGAGGATGGAACATATCATCTGGCAACCTCCGGCGCCGAGGTTACGCCGGATCGTAGGCCCTGCAAAAATCCACCGCGGACAGGGTCCGGACATCGGGCAGTCGGTCTGCCAGGGTCGCGTGGTCCCAGGTCCAGAAGGCGATGCGCAGCAGGGCCGCGCAGATCTCCGGCGGGAAGCGGAAACGCAGCAGCCGGGCCGGGTTGCCGACCACGATGCCGAAATCGGGCACGTCCTTGGTCACCACCGCGCCTGCCCCCACGGCCGCCCCCGTGCCCAAGGTGACCCCCGGCAGGATGATGGCGCCATGGCCGACCCAGACATCCGGGCCGAGCACCACGGGCTTCGACCGCCGCCAATCGAAAAAGCCCGAATCGTCAGGCCCCAGCCCATAGGCGCTGCTCCGGTAGGACACGTGATTCAAGATCACGCGGTCGAGCGGATGATTGCCCGGGTTGATCCGCGTCTGTGCCGCGATGGAGCAGAAGGGGCCGATGGTCGTGTAGATGATCTCCGCATCATGCACGACATAGGCGTAGTCGCCGAAGCTGCATTCGGCGATTTTCGTGCGCGCGCCGACTTCGTTGAAACGGCCAAAAGCCGTGTCGCGGATACTGGCGGTGGGGTGGATGGCGGGCGCCTCGGCCGACAGGTTTTTTCCGGTGGTGCCAGGGTCGTTCATGCGCGGATCAGCCTCATGCGGATGCGTCGGGACAGCGTGTCGATGGCGGCGACGGCGACCAGGATCAGCAGCACGATCCCCGCGACCTCATCCCACTGGTTGATCCGCATCCGGTCGGTCAGCGCCAGGCCGATGCCGCCGGCGCCGACGACGCCCAGGATCGTGGCCGATCGTGTGTTGCTTTCGAACAGGTACAGCACCTGCGCCACATATTCCGGCAGCACCTGCGGCATCAGCCCCCAGCGCAGCGACAGCAGCGCCCCGCCGCCAGAGGCGACGATGGCTTCCCGCGGGCGGCGATCGGCGGCCTCCAGGCTTTCCGACGCGGTGCGCGCCAGCACGCCGATGTCCGGCACGGCAATCGCCAGGATTCCGGCAAACGGCCCCATGCCCACGGCGGAAACGAAGACCAGCGCCCAGATCAGCGTGTCGATCCCGCGCAGGCTGTCCGAAAACCGCCTGGCGGCGAAGCGCAGCGGCCAGAAGCGCGCCACGTTGCGGGCACCGCAGGCGGCAAGCGGGATCGCCAGCACCGCCGCGATCAAGGTGCCGAGGAAGGCCATCGCCACCGTCTCGGCCAGGGCCTGCAGCAGTTGCGGCAGCACGCCACCAAAGGATGGCGGCCACATCAGCGAGATCAGCCAACCCAATTTCGCCAGCCCATCCCACAGCCGCTGCGGCGACGCGTCGATGCGCCACAGCCCGAGCGCCAGGAGCGCTGCCCCCAAAAGCCAGATCGCCCGGTTCATTGGACCCCGATCACCCGTCGGCGCAGAAATCCGGACAGGCTGTCCAAACCCACGATGGTCGCCATGATCAGCAGCAGGATCGCGGAGATATCCGTGTATTCGAACTGCCGCACGGCCAGATAAAGCTCCTCGCCAATGCCGCCGGCACCGACCAGGCCGAGCACGCTGGCCTCCCGCACATTGATCTCGAACCGCAGCAGGCCGAGGGACAGCATCCCCGGCATGGATTGCGGCAGCACGCCAAAGCGACAGGCTTCGGCCCAGGTGCCGCCGGCGGCGCGGATCGCCTCGACCTGGCGGTGATCGGCGTTCTCGTGGATTTCAGCGAAAAGTTTGCCGAGCGCACCCGCCGTGTGCATGGCGATCGCCAGCACCCCGGCCAGCGGCCCCAGCCCGAAGGCGAAGACGAACAGCAGGGCAAAGACCAGCGTCGGCACAGTGCGCGCGGCTTCAAGCACGCGTCGTAGCGGCCAGACGACACGGTCGGGTGCCAGGGTGGTCGCGGCGGGGAAGGAGGCCAGCAGCGCGACAGCCGCGCCGAACACGGTGCCGACATAGGCAATCAGCAACGTGTCGCCGAGCAGGATCACCCACTCGCGCAAACCCCAGAACCAGTCATGCAGGTCATCGGCCAGGTGGTCGCCGCGCAGCGACGGCACGGTGCGCCACAGATAGTCGCCGATCATCGGCAGGCCGCGAAACAGCTTGGCCAGATCGACCTCGCCGATCCAGGCTGCCAGCAGCACCAGGGCGCCGAAGCCGGCAAGCGTCACGGACCGGGCCCGGAACGCCGCCCCGCGATGTGCGGCGACCCGTGCCGTCGCCGCGACCAGCGCGGGGGTCATCATGATCAGCTACGGCGCTGTTGCCGGCGCAGCGCGCTGTTTTCCTCGGTGACCGCGATCACATCCAGGTAATCGGCGTGGCGCGCCGGGGCCAGGCCGCGGGCATTGCTGGACATTTCGGCAAAGGCCTGTGGGTTGGCCTGCGGCATCGCCATCATCGCGGTGGCAAAAGCCTCCCGCAGGCCACCCGGCAGGTCGGTGCGGCCGACGAAGGGTCCGTTCGGGATCAGCGGCGTGCGCCAGACGACGCGGATGGAGCCGGCGGGGATCATCCCCTTCTCCTCCATGCGCTGGAAGGTGTTGCGTGCCTCGTTGCTGTAGGACACGGCGCCGCAGTCGTATTGGCCGTTCAACACCGCGATCACCACGTTCTCGTGGCTGCCGGCAAAGCCGGTGCGGCTGAAGAAGGACGTCGGGTCCATGCCGTCCTTGCGCAGGAAATAGGACGGGAACTGGAAGCCGGAGGTGCTGTTCGGATCGACCCAGGCGGCGGTCTTGCCGCGCAAATCGCCGATCGCGCGGATCGGGCTGTCGGCCTTGACGATGACGGCGCTGAAGTAACCCTCGGCGCCCTCATTATCGATGTAGCGCGCGAAGGGGGCGATCTTGTCGCCCATCACGCGGGCTGCCAGCGCGTAGGCGGCAGCACCCAGATAGGCGAATTCCGCGTGGCCGGACCGCAGCGCCTCCACGACACCCGCATAATCGCTGCCGCGGAACACGCGGACCGGGCTGTCGAGCGTCTGGCGCAGGTAGGCGGCCATGTCCTGGAGCCGGGCGATGGCGTCACGCTCATTCTCGACCGAGACGATGCCGTAGCGGATCTCCGGCACCTGGGCGCGCCAGGCGGGGGCGGACTGGGCACGCACAAGCGCCGGCGCGGCCAGCATCGGGACAAGGGCGGTCAACAAGGGGCGACGCTGGAACACGGCAGGCTCTCCATCCGGAGGGCGCCGCTTGCCACGCGGACGGCGGCGCGCCGATGACAGAACCGCGTCGACTGGATGACGGGTTCAGCGCGGCCCGGGCAGGCGCATGAACATCAGTGTGCAGGCCAGCAACGCCGCACACAGGAAGGCCATCGCCGCCGCCGGCCCGCCCCAGGCGCCGACCGGCCCGCTGGCGGCCTGCAGCACCGCGGCGCCAGCGAAGAACGACAGGTTCACCGCCGCCATCGCCTTGCCGACATCGGCGGGCGCGGTGGCACCACGGACCAGGGCAAAGATCAGCACATGCATCGACAGGGTCAGGAAGTAGCCGAACAGCATCGCCGCGTCCCACCACCCGGGCAGGCCACCGCCCAGAAGCACCAGCGCCAGAAACCCCGCCGCGAGCAGATGCCCGACCGCCATGAGCAACCAACGCCGACCAAAATGCCGATCGAGCGCCCCCGCCAGTGCCGGGCCGATGACGAGGGCGAAGGTCGCGAAAAGCAGGATGTTGCCTGCCTCGATACGCGAAAACCCCTTCACCTCCATCAGCCACGGCCCGCCCCACAAGCCGCGCACGCCGATCATGACCGCGAAGGAACAGAAGGCCAGCACCACCACATTGCGCAACCCACGCGAGAAAAGCAGGCGCACGACGCCACGCGCCTCCGGCACCATCGCGCGTGGCGGCGCGGTGTCCTTGTCCCCGCGCGGCAGAATGGCGACGATCAGGGCGATCACCGCAATGCCCAGCCCGACATTGGCCCAGTAGCCGACACGCCACCCCGCGCCATCGACGATCAACGCCAGGGGGCTGGCCGACAACAACATCCCGCAATTGCCAAAGGCCTGGATCATCCCGCCCCAAAGCCCGAATTTCTGGGGGCTGAGGATCTTGGCGGCATAGGTCATAGGGCAGAGCAGCGCCCCCGAGCATCCCAGGCCCAGAACGACCTGGGCCAACAAGAACCCGCCCGCCCCACCGGCGACCGCGGCCAAGGCCGCGCCCAGGGTGACCGTCGCGCAAAGCCAAAGCGCCACGGTCTTCACGCCATACCGGTCCAACGCCACCCCCACCGGGATTTGCCCCGCGGCAAAGGCGAAGTGGAAGGCGCCCGTCAGCGCGGCCAGGCCCTCGGCCGTGACGCCCAGGTCCAGGGTCAGCACATCGACCGCGATGGCGGGCAGGGTGCGAACGGCATTGGACAGAACATGCGCCATGGCCAGCGCCATCAACGGCAGCACGAAGGCGGCCGAGGCCTCATCCACGGGGCGAGTCATCGCGGGTCAGTTCCGGAAGATTTTTCCGGGGTTCAAAATGCCCTTGGGGTCCAGCGCGGTTTTCAGCGACCGCATGACCGCGAGGGCCTCCAGCCCGTGCTCGGTTTCCAGGAACTCGCGCTTGCCCAGGCCGATGCCGTGTTCGCCCGAACAGGTCCCGCCCAGCGCCAGGCCGCGCGCGACGATCTTCTTGTCCAGCGCCCAGGCGCGTTCCAGGGCGTCGGGCTGATCGCCCGGCACGAGGATGACGGTGTGGAAATTGCCGTCGCCGACATGGCCGACGATGGGGGCAAGCAGGCCGGAGGCCTCGATATCCTCCCTCGCGCCCAGCAGCGCCTCGGCCAGGTTGGAAATCGGCACGCAAACGTCGGTGGCAATGCCGCGCGACCCAGGCACCATGGCGATCGCGGCCCAATAGGCGTCGTGCCGCGCTTTCCACAGCCGGTTGCGGGCGTCGGCATCCGTCGCCCAGTCGAAACCGGCGGCGCCATTGTCACGGGCGATCTCCTCCACCGCTTCGGCCTGCTCGCGAACCGCCGCGGGGGTGCCGTGGAATTCCAGGAACAAGGTCGGGATGGGCGCGAAGGACGCGGGCAGTTTCGAAAACGCGATGCAGGCGCCCATCTGCACCTCATCCAGCAATTCGATGCGGGCGACGGGAATGCCGGCCTGCATGGTGGCGATCACCGTCTCGACACAGGCGGCCAGGGTCGAGAACTGGCAGACGGCGGCCGATTGCGCCTCCGGGATGCCATGCAGGCGTAGTCGGATTTTCGTGATGACCCCCAGGGTGCCTTCGCTGCCGATCATCAGCCGGGTCAGGTCGTAGCCATTGGCGGCCTTGCGCGTGCGGCCGCCGGTCTGGATGACGCGGCCATCGGCCAGCACGACTTCCAGCCCCAGCACATTCTCGCGGATGGTGCCGTAGCGCACGGCATTGGTGCCGCTGGCGCGCGTCGCGCACATGCCGCCGATGGTGCAGTGGCTGCCGGGATCGACCGGGAAGAACAGGCCGCGATCGCGCAGATGGTCGTTCAACTGCTGCCGGGTGACGCCAGGTTCGATCAGGCAGTCCATGTCCTCCTGGTTCACTTCCAGGATCGCCGCCATGCGCGACACGTCCAGCGACACGCCGCCCCGCACCGGGGTCACATGGCCCTCCAGCGAGGTGCCGGCGCCAAAGGGCGTCACGGCGATGCCGTGCTGGTGGCAGAGGGTGACGGTGCGGACCACGTCGGTCGTGGTTTCAGCAAAAACGACGGCATCGGGCATGACCGGGGTGGTGGTGTCCTCGCCATGGCTGTGCTGTTCGCGGATGGCATTGTTGACCGACAGGCGTTCGCCCAGGGCCTCGCGCAGTGTCGTGGCCACCGCCTCCATCGCATCCGGCATCGTTTTAGTCCTCTTTCCGCAACAAGGGGCAGGTCAGGCAATGCGGTCCGCCGCCGCCCAGCGTGAACAGGGTGAGGTCAGGATCGAGCACCACCAAGCCCTCCGCGCGCAGGGCAGCGTTGAGCCGGGTGGAGGCGCGGGCGGAAACGACCTGGCCCCGGCCGAGGGCCAGGATATTGGCGCCGAGGGCCATCGCCTCCCGATACGGCACGTCCAGGCAGCGGATGTTTTTTTGCGCCAGCCAATCGACCAGCCCGGGGTCGAGCACGTCCAGGCAGGCGACGGCCAACCCGGGGGCGGCCATGCAGAGCAAAACGTCCAGATGCAGGAAATGCTCATCGAAGGGCTGTAGCCGCACCTCCCAGCCCTCGGCGCGCAGCCAGGTGGCAAATTGTTCGGCGCCGGCCTGGTCGGTGCGGCCGCCCGAATAGCCGACCAGCGCCAGCCCGGGGCGCAGAATGTGGATGTCGCCGCCCTCCAGCGTGCCGGCGCTGGATTTGTGCCAGAAGGTGCCGCCGTGCCAGTCGATCAGGGGGGCGTATTCGCCGCGCCGCTGGGGCCGTTCCAACTGGCACAGCACGGGGCCGGCGTGGGTCACGACCACGCTGTCCCGCGTATAGACCATGTAGGGCAGGTGCGGTTCCGGGCGCAGCGCATGGACCCGCGCGCCGCCCTGTTCCAACGCATGCACCAGTTCGGCGTGCTGCGCCGCCAGATGCGCCGGGGCCGGCGCCTGGTGGTCGGTGGCCAGGGTCGCGCGCGCGATGCTGTTGGTCGGCAGCCAGCGGTAGTGATCGGGCGGGCAGACCAGCACATCGGCCAAAAAACCCGTTTCGGAAGCGACGCGCCATTGGTTCATGGGCGCAACCTGCCCGGCGGCGGCGACCGGGTCCAGCCGCGTTGACGCTCCCCAGGGCCACGCCTAGCGTCAAGATCCTGAATGAAATGAGGAACGCAGAATGGCGAACGCCGTGAAACAGGCCATCAAGGCCGGCAAGTCGGTGGTGAATGGCTGGCTGGCCATCCCGTCGGGCTTCAGCGCGGAGGTCATGGCCCAGTGCGGCTTCGACAGCGTCACCGTCGATATGCAGCACGGCGTGCAGGATTATCTCTCGGCGGTCGCCTGCTTCCAGGGCATCTCGGCCGCGCGCAACGACGTGACGCCGATGGTGCGCGTGCCGTGGAATGAACCGGGCATCATCGGCAAGGTGCTGGACGCCGGCGCCTATGGCGTGATCTGCCCGATGGTGAACACGCCGGAGGAAGCCGCGGCCCTGGTCTATTCCTGCCGCTACCCGCCACAGGGCGGCCGCAGCAACGGCCCGATCCGCGTCGGCATGTATGGCGAAGGCGGCCCGTATCAGGAGACGGCGAACCAGGAGATCCTGGTCATCCCGATGATCGAGACGCGCCAGGCCGTCGCCAACCTTGACGCCATCCTGGATGTGCCCGGCATCGACGGCATCTATGTCGGTCCGTCCGACCTGGGCTTCTCCTACGGGATGGTGCCGAAGCTGGACCGCGAGGAACCGGAGATCCTGGAAATCTACGACAAGATGCTGAAGGCCACGAAGAAGCGCGGCCAGTTCGCCGGCATCCACAACGGCACGGGTGCCTATGCGAAGAAGGCGATCGGGCTGGGCTTCCAGCTCGTCACCCTGGCCAATGACAGCGGGCTGATGATGATGGGCGCCAAGGCCCAGATCGCGGCGGCGCGCTGATCTTGCGGCGTATCCTCGTCACGGGCGCGGCCTCCGGTATCGGGGCCGCGACCTGTCGTGCGCTGGCGGCACCCGGCACCGCGATCCTGGTGCATACCCGCAAGAACGCGGCGGGGGCGGAGGCGGTGGCCGCCGCCGTCCGGGCAGCCGGCGGCGTGGCCGAGGTGGCGCTGGCCGATCTGAGCGAGGCCGAGGCCCCCGCCGCCCTGATCGCGCGGGCACAAGCGACCCTGGGTGGCCTGGACGTGCTGGTGTCCAACGCCGGCTGGGCCGATCGCACGCCTTTGCTGTCACTGACCGATGACGGCTTCCGGCAGAGCCTGGACACCATCGCCTGGGCCTTCTTCCGCCTGGCCCGCGCCGCGGGGCCGCTGTTGCAGGCCGGGCATGAACCGCGGCTGATCGCGGTGTCATCCTTCGTGGCGCATGTGTTCCGCAACGACAGCACCACCTTTCCGGCGACCGCCGCGGCCAAGGGCGCGGTCGAGGCGATGGTCCGGGCGCTGGCCATCGAATGGGCGCCGCAGGTGACGGTGAATGTCGTGGCGCCGGGCTACACCCAGAAGGACGCCGGTGCCCATGCGGCGCTGGATGCTGCCGCCTGGGAGGCGGTGAAGGCGCGGATTCCGTTGCGAAGGCTGGGGACACCGGCCGATGTGGCGGCGGCGATCGCGTTCTTGGCGTCGCCGGGGGCGGGGTATGTGACCGGGCAGATGCTGCATGTGGATGGCGGGATCACGACCTGATCCCGGCCAGCACGCGCCCCAACGCCTCCGCCGCCCGTTCCAGCGCGACATCGGCAAATCCGGTAAACCCCAGCACCAGCCCGGCCACCGGCTGGCGCGCCAAGTGCATCGACGACAGCGGGCGCACCGCGATCCCCACCCGCGCCGCCGCTGCCGCCAGCGCCACATCATCGCCACCGCCGCGCAGGCGCGCGACCAGGTGCAGCCCCTGGTCCGGCACCTCGACATCCAGCCAGGGCGCGCAATGCCGCGCCAGGGCCGCCGCCAACACATCGCGCGACGCCCGGTGCCGCGCCCGCAGCCGGCGCAGGTGGGCCGCGAAGGCGCCGCTGTCCAACAGGTCGGCGATGGCGCCTTCCAGCAGGGTCGGCGGCTGGCGGTCGGTCGCGGCGCGCACCGCCAGCACCGCATCCATCAGCGCCGGTGGCACCACCAGGTAACCGCAGCGCAGCCCCGGAAACAGCACTTTTGAGAAGGTGCCGATATACAAAACCCGACCGCTGGCATCGAGCCCCTGCAAGGCCGCCAGCGACCGGCCGGAAAAGCGGACTTCGCTGTCGTAGTCATCCTCGATGATCCAGGCGCCGGCGCCGCGCGCCCAGTCCAGCAAGGCCAAGCGCCGCTGCATCCCCATCACCACACCCAGGGGATATTGGTGGCTGGGAGTGACATAGGCAGCACTGGCATCGGGCGCCGCCGTGATCCCCGCCGCAACATCCAGCCCCTGCGCATCTACCGGCACGGGCACGGCGCGCCCGCCAACCCCGGCCAGGGCGGTGAGGAAGGCTGGGTAGCACGGGTCCTCCACCCAGACCCGTCCGCCGGGGGGCAGGATCGCGCGCAGGGCCAGGCCAAAGGCGTGCTGCGTGCCGGAGACGATGACGATGTTCCCGGCCTCCGCCCGCACACCACGGGCGGTGCGCAGCATATGCGCGATGGACTCCCGCAGTTCCGGCGTGCCGCGCGGGTCGCCGTAGCATAGGTGCTGCGGGTCGAACCGGCGCAGCCGACGGGCCAGGGAACCGCGGAACTGCGCCATGGTGCGCGGATCGGCCGCGGCCTGGCCGATGGTGAAGGGCAGCGCGCCAGCGGCGGGCGACGGTGCCGTCGGAACCTGGTTCTGGGCGCGCGGGCGCGGGACGGGCCCGGCGGCGGCGACGAAGGTGCCGGCCCCCACCCGGGCGACGGCATGGCCCTCGGCCAGAAGCTGTTCGAAGGCCGCGATGGCGGCGCTGCGCGACACGCCCAAGCTCCGCGCCAGGGCGCGGGTCGGCGGCAACCGCGCCCCGGCCCCGAGCGTGCCGTCCAGGATCAGCCCGCGCAGCGCCAGGTAGACCCGCCGATGCGCCGGCAGGCCCGGTGCCGGAGCCTCCGGCAGCAGCAACAGATCGGCCCAATTGGTCGAATCCACTGGCACTGAATTGGCTCTATTTTCGACCATTGTCATCGGCGCAGACTGCGCCGCGAGCAACACCCGGAACAAGCCCCATGTCCGACACCGCCTATCCCGTGACCCCCCGCAACAAGGTCAAGCGCTTGCACGAACGCGGGCGCTACGATCGCGAGACGGTCCACGCCATCCTGGACACGGCCATGCTGTGCCACATCGCCTATGTCATCGACGGCCAGCCCTATTGCACGCCCACGGTCTTCTGGCGCGAAGGCGACCACCTCTACTGGCACGGCAGCAGCGCCAGCCGGATGCTGCGGGCCCAGAAACCGGGACTGAAGGTCTGCCTGACGGTCACCCACATGGACAGCCTTGTGCTGGCCCGCTGCGGCTTCAACCATTCGGTGGACTACCGCTCGGTCATGGCTTTTGGCACCGCCGCCATCATCGACGATCCGGAGCAGAAGGCGCGGGCGCTGTCGGCGATGATCGACCGCTTCTACCCCGGCCGTGACGCGACCCTGCGGCCATCCTCGGTGCAGGAACTCAAGGCGACCATGCTGCTGGGCATGGAGATCGAGGAGGCCTCCGGAAAAATCCGCGCCAAGGGCGTCGGCGATGAGGAGGAGGACTACGCCCTGCCGATCTATGCCGCGCGCATCCCGGTGCATCAGGTCCTGGGCGAGATCGAACCCTGCCCGCGCCTGATGCCCGGGGTGGCGCGCCCCGAAGGCCTCGCCGGATTCACCCCCGGCCGTCGCCTGGACGAGGTGATGACCGAGACGGCGGCGCTGGTCTACGCCGAGTAGCGGCCTTTTTCTTGCATGGCGTTCATCCGTTCGTCGCCTGCAAGGATCCGCCATGCGCCTGTCACGCCGCTCGCTGTTCGCCACCCCCGCGGCACTCGCAGCGCCCGCCCTCGCGCAGGCACTGACGCCGGTCCGCTTCACGCTTGATTGGCGGTTCCAGGGCATCCACTCCTGGTACTACCTGGCGCTGGAACGGGGCTGGTTCCGCGACGCCGGGCTGAACGTCACCATCGACCAGGGCGATGGATCGGCGAATACCATCACCCGCATCATGGGCAATGCCTATGATGCGGGCTTCGGCGACATCAATGCGATCATCCAGCAAGCCGCCGCGCGGCCCGGCGAACAGCCGGTCATGGTCTACCAGCTCTACAACCGCGCGCCCTTCGCGCTGCTGACCAAGGCCACCAGCACGATCAACAGCCTGGGGGACATGCCGGGCCGCAAGATCGGCGGGTCGCCGGGGTCGCCCGCGTTGCAACTGTGGCCGCTGCTGGCACGGCTGAACAACATCGACACGAGCAGGAACGAGGTCGTGAACATCACCCCCGCCCTGCAGGAACCCATGCTGATCCGCGGGCAATTCGAAGCCGGGACGGTCTTCACCCTGACCGCCTATGCCAATCTGCTGGCGCTGGGGCTGAACCCGGATCGTGACTTCCGTTGGTTCATCTATGCCGACCACGGCATCGACCTGTATTCGAACGGCGTCATGGTCTCCCAGCGCCTGGTCCGCGACAACCCGACCGCCGTGCGCGGCATGGTGGCGGCGATCAACCGCGCCATGCTGGAAATCGGCCGCACGCCCGCCCTCGGCGCGCAGACGATGCTGAAGGTGGACCCGACCACCAATGTCGAGATCGAACGCCAGCGCATCGAATTCGGCTGGCGCACACTGATGGCGACCGAGGAAGGCATGCGCCTCGGCGCCGGCGACCTGGATGATGCCCGCCTGGGCCGGGCGATCGACCAAGTGTCCGAGGTCTTCTCGCTGCCACGCAAGCCGGCCCCGTCGGAGATTTTTTCGCGTGCCTTCCTGCCGCCCGCCGACCAGCGCGTGATGCGCGCCGTCGGCACCTGACGGCGTCAGTGCGACATCAGCACCGGGATCGTCATCTGCTGCAGCAGGCTGCGCGTGACGCCGCCCAGGATCATCTCCCGCACCCGCGAATGGCCATAGGCGCCGATCACCAACAGGTCTGCCGCTGAATCCGAAGCCTGGTTCAGCATGACATCGGCGATGCTGACCGCGGCCGCACTGGTCTGCTTGGTCAACACGGTCAGCCCATGTCGCGCCAGATGGGTCGCGATGTCGGCGCCCGGCACCTCGCCATGCGCGCGGTCGCCTTCGGCATCGACGGTCAGGATGGTGACCGATTCACCAGCCTGAATCAGCATCAGCGCGTCATTCACCGCCCGCGCGGATTCCCGGCTGGCGTTCCAGCCGACCAACGCCCGGCGCCCGGCCGTCTTGAAATGCCCGGCATAGGGCACGACCAGGACCGGCCGCCCGGAAGTGAACAAGGTCTGTTCGATGACGCTGGTGTCGTCCAGATCATCCACGCGATCGGGGTTGTGCTGGCCCAGGATGGCCAGGTCCACATAACGCGCATGCAGCGCCACGGTCGTTGACGGAACCCCGGTCACCACGCGCCATTCCCCGGTCACCCCCTCGCGTCGGAACGCCTCCTCCACGCGGGCTTGCACCAGCGCCGCGGCCTCCCGCGCCTCCTGCTCCAACTGCTGCATCAACCCGGCGAGCACACCGCCATCGCTGAAGCCGCCGGTCGAAGCGCCCAGCAGGGACGGCGGAAAGGGGTCGATGACGAAGAGCGCCGTCAGATGCGCGCCATGCTGGCGGGCCAGTTCCGCCGCGAGGTCGAAGCGCGCCTGGGACGGCGTGGTGCCGTCGACATGGACGAGGATGTTCTTCAACGGCATCTGGCGTCTCCTGATTTCAGCCCAGGCCGTCGCGGCGGGCGCAGGCGGGGGCGAACAGTTGCAACCTCGCACTGGTGGGCGCCGGGCGCCTTGATCCGGGTCAATGCGGGGGCGCGACTTGCCTCGACCCCCAGGCTGGGTCGAACCTGTGCGGATGACAGATCTTTGCGACCGGACCGCCCGCGACCTCGCCACCCTGATCGCCGGGCGCAAAGCCTCACCGGTCGAAGTGACCGCCGCCGCCATCGCCCGCATCGCGGCGTGGGAGCCACGGCTGAACGCCTTTGCGGCGCCCGATTTCGACCGCGCGATGGATGCGGCCCGGGCGGCGGAGGCCGCGGTGATGCGCGGCGATGCGCTCGGCCCGCTGCATGGCGTGCCGGCGACCATCAAGGATGTGCAAAACGTCGCCGGCCTGCCGACGCGCTGGGGCACGCCGCTGACCGACGCCACCCCGGCTGCAGCCGACAGCCCGTCGGTGGCCAGGCTGCGGGCGGCGGGGGCGATCATCCTGGGCAAGACGACCCTGCCGGAACGCGGCTGGGTCGCGCTGTCGGACAGTCCGCTGACCGGCACCACGCATAATCCCTGGCGTCACGGTTTCACGGCCGGCGGGTCGTCATCCGGGGCGGCGGCGCTGGCGGCGATCGGCGGAGGGGCGCTGCATCTGGGGTCGGATGGCGCGGGGTCCGTGCGGCTGCCGGCGCATTTCTGTGGCGTGGTCGGGTTCAAGCCCAGTTTTGGCCGCATCCCCTACCCGCCCGTCGCGGGCTCCGGCCTGTCGCATCTGGGGCCGCTGACGAGGGATGTCGGCGATGCCGCGCTGATGACCGCGGTGCTGGCGGGGCCGCATCCCTCCGACGTGACCACGCTGCCGGGCGGCTTGGATGCGACCCCGGCGGGGCCTGACCTGCGCGGGCTGCGCATCGCCTTCAGCCCGGCGCTCGGCCACGCCCGCGTGGATGCCGAGTTCGCGGCCCTGGTGGCCGCCGCCGTGGCGGCCTTCACCGAGCTGGGCGCGGAGGTCGTGGCCGTCGATCCCCCCTGGGGTCCGCGCGCGCCCGCAGTCATCCGTGCCCTGTGGTCGGCCATGCTGCTGCCCATGACCCCCACCAATGCCGGCATCGCCGCGCAAATGGACCCAGGCCTGGTCGCCTGCCTGCGGGATGCGCAGAGCATGACGCCGGCCGAGATCATCCCGACCATCACCGCCCGCCAGGCATTTGCGGGCGAGGTGAACACCTGGTTCGCCGATAGCGGCTTCGACCTGCTGGTCACGCCCTCGGCCAGCGTCGCGGCCTTCCCCACCGGGCAACTGCACCCGGCCGGCTGGCCGGCGCATGCCTGGGACTGGCTGTCCTGGGCGGAATTCTCCCACCCGTTCAACTTGAGCCACGGGCCGGCCATCTCGGTCCCCTGCGGCCTGACCGCGGCGGGGTTGCCGGTGGGGTTGCAGATCGCCGGGGCGCGGCTGGAGGATGCGGTGGTGCTGCGCGCGGCCGCGGCCTTCCAGGCGGCGCGGCCCTTCGCGGTGGTGCCTCAGACGACCTGATAGCGCGCCTTGGCGGCACGCTCGATCGCGCCGGCGATCAGCCGGTCGATCTCAAGCCCGATGCGTAGGGTCTGCAGGAAGCGCAGCTCGCCCTGGCTGGCCTCGCCATCGGCCGCCGCGACTTCGCAGGCCAGCAGGTAGGCGGTTTCGCGCAGGCGCATCGGCAGCGCATCCCGCACCAGACCGGCGCCACGTTCCAGCCCATCGGGCATGGCCAGCAGTTCCAGCACGGTTTCGGTCGCCGTCGCGATGTTGTGCGGGGAAAAATCGCCAAAGGCCGGCAGGTCGCGCACCAGCCGCGTCATCAGCGCCTGTTCGGCATCGGTCATCGGGCCATCGGCGGCGCTCATCAGCACCATGGACGCGATCAGGGCTTCCTGGGGATTGAAGCGGTGGGGCAAGCGGGTGACTCCGGGAGGTTAGCCGGAGGCGTGGCACCGGACCCCCCTGCGGTCAATGCGCGGCCCCGCCACCGACAAAGCCATGGACGATCTCGCAGGCCGCCTTCAGCCCCACACGTTCGGCCGGCACCGGCAGGCCGGCCAACACCCGGCTGGGCGCGCGGCGGTCGAGCAGGACGAAGACGCCACGGTCATCGCCCGCCCGCACCAGGCGTCCAAACCCCTGGCGCAGCCTGGCCCGGGCGATGGCGTCGTCGTAGCGCGCGGGCTGCCCACCTGACAGATACAGCCGCCGTTCCCGGTGCAGGATGGTCGGCCGCGGCCAAGGCACGCGGTCAAAAACCAGCAGCCGCAGCGACCGCCCGGGCACGTCCACCCCATCCCGCAGCGCATCGGTGCCGAGCAGGCAGGAGGTTTCCTCCGCGCGGAACACATCGACCAAGGTGCCATTGTCCATGGCATCGACATGCTGGGCGTAGAGCGGGATCCCGGCCTCGGCCAAGGGGGCGGCCAGAAGCCCATGCGCGGCGCGCAGGCGGCGGATGGCGGTGAACAACCCCAAGGCGCCACCGCCGGAGGCCAGGAACAGGTCCCGCATCGCGGCCGCCACCGGGGCCGGTTCCGCCCCCACATCGGTCACCACCAGCACCCGCGTCTGGGCGGCGTAGTCAAAGGGGCTGGGCACCGAAGCACGGATGGCGGGGGTGGGTAGGTGGGATGCACCGGTGCGGGCCTCGGCCGCCAGCCAGGCCAGTTCGGCGTCTTCCTCGGCCGTGTCGCGCAGGGTGGCGCTGGTCACCAGCATGCCATGGGCGCGGGCGGCGACGTGGGTGGCGAAGGGGATGGTCGGGTCCAGCCAATGGCGGTGCATCCCGGCATCGACATCCTTGCCCTCGGCCCGGCGCAGGGTCAGCCAATCGACGAAGGACGGGCGGCTGCCGGGTTCCGGCGCCGGGTCGGCCAGGGTGGCGAGCATGCTGGCCCAGGCGCCGAGCGGCAGCAGGGCGCGGCGTTCGATCCCGGCGGCGGCGGCTGCGATGCGGATGCGGTCGCCGACCTCAAGTTCGGCCCCTTCCTCGTCCAGCAGCGCCAGCATGGACTTGTGCAGGGTGTCGAGCGGCGTGTGCAGCGCCGCCAGGGCGTCGCCCAATGCCTCGCCGGCCGCGCGCAGCCCGTCCTGGACGGGGTGCAGGTCGCATTCGGCGTCATACCCGGCCTCGGCATTTTCCGCCCGGGCCAGGACCTGGGCGCGCAGCGCGGCCAAAAAGGCTTCGGCCGGGTGGGGGGCGTCGGCCAGGGCCAGGCGGGTCTGCCAGCCGGATGGCGGCAGGGCGCGCGGGGCGGCGGCCAGCGCGGCGCCCAGGGCATCGGCCAGGTGCGGCCGGTCGGCGCAAAATTCCTCGATCCGGCGTTGCAGCCCCCGGGCGCGGCCGGAGCCTTCGGCGCCCAGCAGCCAGCGCCGCAACTCGATCATCTCCCACCCCGCGAGCGCCGCGGAAAACGCCCCATCGGCGGCGTCGAACAGGTGGTGCCCCTCATCGAAGACGTAGCGCAACGGGGTCGTGCCCTCGCCATCATCGCCGCCGCCCAGGGCCGCCTGCACCATCACCAGCGCGTGGTTGGCGATGACCAGCCGGGCGCCCGCGGCGCGGCGGATGCTGTGTTCGACGAAGCAGCGCTTCCAATGGGTGCAGGCCGAATGGATGCATTCGCCCCGTCGGTCCGCCAGGCCGCGCACCTGCGCCGGGTCGAACAACTCGGCCAGCCAGCCCGGAAAGTCGCCGCCCTGGATATCGCCATCCCGCGTCGCCCCGGCCCAGCGCGCGACCAGGGCCAGGGGCAGCGCCTCCCGATTGTCGTTGCGCTTGGTCGCGTCTTCCAGGTTCAGCAGGCAGAGGTAGTTTTCGCGCCCCTTCCGCACCACGATTTTTCGGCGACGCTCGATGGGGTCGGGGAAAAGGCGGTTCGTCTCCTGCTCGATCTGGCGTTGCAGGTTGCGGGTATAGGTCGCGATCCAGACCGGGGCGCCATTGCGTTCGGCCCAGAGGTTGGCGGGCGCGATGTAGCCCAGGGTCTTGCCCGTGCCGGTCCCGGCCTCAGCCAGCACCACGGCCGGCGAGCCCTCGGCCTCACGCGGCACGAAGGCGCCGGCGGCGGCGGAGGCGTAGTCGGACTGGCTCGGCCGCTGTTCCGCGCCGGCCCCCAGGATGTCGGCCAGGGCGCGGCGGGCCTCGGCGGCGGCGACGGGGTGGCTGGCGGCGGGGGTGGCGGGGGCCGCGTCCTCCCATTCCGGCAGGCGGCGCCAGACGCGCAGGGCGCCAGCATCGGCGCGGGCGTTTTCCTGGCCCATGGCGGCCATCACCGCCTCCGCCCAGGGCCAGCGGGCGACGTCGCGCAGCCGCGCGGCCAGGCTGGCGGCATCGGCATTGCGATCGGCCTGCCGCGCGCCGGCCAGTTTGCGCAGGATGGTAACGGCCAGGTCCGGGATCAGGGCGGCGGCGGCCTCGTCCGACGCCGGCATCTCCATGCCCAGGGCCAGCGCCATGCCGCGCGGGGTCGGGGCGGCCGTGGTGGCGGGCAGGGCAAAGGCCAGCAATTCCAGCAGGTCGAAGACGCCGCGGATCGGCGCGATGTTCAGCCGCTTGGCGGTGACCCGGGCGTGCACCAGCATCGGCGCGGGGTGGTCGGCCAGGGCCACGACCATTTCGGCATTCGGCAGCACCAGCACTTCGCCATCGGGCGTGACCAGCACGCTGCGCGCGGCGCCCGCGACTAGGGCCGGGGCATCGGGCAGCAGCAGGCGCGGTTGGGTGCCGGCGGCCATCAGTCGTGGCGAATCGGGGGGGCCGCAACCAGCGCGGGGGCGGCATCACGCATGGGGGGCAGATAAGGGCGCGGACCGTTCAAGTAAACGTGGCACCCCTCGCGCCGCCCCCCCGCGCTGCCTATAACCGGCCCATCATGTCAGACCCCTCCCTCCTCGCCACCCGCGCCTGGCCCTTTGAAGAAGCGGCGCGCGTCGCCGACCGGCTGCAAAAGACCGGCAAGACGACCGCCTTGTTCGAGACCGGCTACGGCCCCTCGGGCCTGCCGCATATCGGCACCTTTGGTGAGGTCGCGCGCACCACCTGGGTGCGCCGCGCCTTCGCGGCCGCGACCGGCCTGCCATCCCGCCTGCTGGCCTTTTCCGACGACATGGATGGGTTGCGGAAGGTCCCGGACAATGTGCCGAACCGGGAGATGCTGGCCGAATACCTGGGCAAGCCACTGACCAAGGTGCCGGACCCTTTTGGGACGCATGACAGCTTCGGCGCGCACAACAATGCCCGGCTGCGGGCGTTCCTGGATGGTTTCGGCTTCGAATACGAATTCGCCTCCTCGACCGATTATTACCAAAGCGGTCGGTTCGACGCGGCGCTGCTGCGGATGCTGGAGGTCCACGACCAGGTGCGCGACGCCGTGCGCCCGACCCTCGGCCCCGATCGGCGGGCGACCTATTCGCCCTTCCTGCCGATCCATCCCCGCACCGGCATCGTCATGCAGGTGCCGGTGGACGAGGCCCGGCCCGAATCCGGCACCATCATCTGGACCGACCCCGCCAGCGGCGAACGTTTTGAAACCCCGGTCACCGGCGGCCAGGTGAAGGCGCAGTGGAAGGCCGATTGGGCGATGCGCTGGTTCGCGCTTGGCGTCGATTACGAAATGTCGGGCAAGGATCTGATCGACAGCGTGAAGCTGTCCTCGGCCATCGTGCGCATCCTGGGCGCCGAACCGCCGGTGACGTTCACCTACGAATTGTTCCTCGACGCCGAGGGGCAGAAGATCAGCAAGAGCAAGGGCAATGGGCTGACCATCGAGCAATGGCTCGACTACGCCCCGCCCGAGAGCCTGGCCTGGTTCATGTATGCCTCCCCCGGCAGCGCCAAGCGGCTGCATGCCAAGGTGATCCCCCGCGCGGTGGATGACTGGCTGGCCGGGGTGGAGAAGCTGCGCGCCGCCGCGGAGCCGACCAACCCCGCCTGGCACATCCATGGCGGGGCGGCACCGGCCACGCGGCCGCCGACCATCGGCTTCGCCACCCTGCTGAACCTGGCGGGTGTCGCCAATACCGACGATCCGGCGCGGCTCTGGGCCTATATCCAGAAGTATTATCCGGCCGAATCGCCGGAAACCGATCCCGTGCTGGATGGTTTGGTGAGGAATGCCTGCGCCTATTGGCGCGATTGGGTGGCGCCGGAACGGCGGTTCCGCCCGGCAACCCCGGCCGAGGCGGAAGCGATGCAGGAACTGGCGCGATTGCTGCGCGAACGGGAGCCGGGCTTCATGGCCCTGCCCCCCGGCCCACAGCGGGAATCCGCGATGCAGGACGCCGTCTATGACGCCGGCCGGCGCGAACCCTTTGCCGTGCCGGGCAAGGACGGCAAGATCGGCGTCGGCCGCGCCTGGTTCTCGGCGCTGTATGAAGTGCTGCTCGGCAAGACCGAGGGCCCGCGTTTCGGCGGCACCATCGCCGTCATGGGCGTGGCCGAGGCCTGCGCGCTGATCGAACAACGCCTGGCCGCCGAAACCGCCGCCGCGTGAGCGTGAACTGGCCCAGCATCCGGCGGCACGGGACGACAGTCTTCGGCCTCGCCTTGCTGGTCGGCGCGATTTTCGTGGTGCAGCGGGAATTCCGCAGCCTGAAGGTCTCGGACATTACGGCGGCGCTGGAGGCGATTCCGAACCACACGCTATGGGTCGCCGCGGGCTGGACCGTCCTCGCCTATGCCGTTCTGACCATCTACGACCGGCTGGGGTCGGTCTATGCCGGCAAGCCGGTGTCCTATTCCCGGACGTCGCTGGCATCCTTCTGTGCCTATACGCTGGCGCACAACATCGGCTTCGCGGCGGTGTCCGGGGCCGCGGTGCGGTATCGGTTCTACGCTGCCTGGGGGCTGACCCCGGTCGAGATCGCCAAGGTCATCGCCTTCACCTCATTGACCTTCGGGTTGGGCGGCTTCGCGCTCGGTGGGCTGGTGCTGGTGCTGGAGCCGGAGGTGGTGCCCTATCTCGGCACCAACCTGCCGCATTGGGCGATGCAGAGCGTCGGTGTCGCGATGTGGTGCATCGTCGCGGCCTATCTGCTGCTGTCACGCGTAAAACCGCATTTCATCGCCTTTGGGCATCAGATCGACCTGCCGGGCTTCCGGATGGCGCTGTTCCAGACCCTGCTGGCCAGCGTCGATGTCGCGGTCACCGCGATGATCTTTTATGCGCTGCTGCCGCCGGCCGAAGGGCTGACCTTCATCCGCTTCCTCGGCATCTATGTCGCGTCCTATACGGGCGGGCTGGTTGCCAGCATTCCCGGCGGCATCGGCGTCTTCGACGGGGCGATTTTGCTCGGGCTGTCGCCCTATCTGCCGACGGCGGAGGTGGTTGGGGCGCTGCTGCTGTTCCGGCTGTACTACTACATCATCCCGCTGTTCCTGGCGGGCGGGCTGTTCATCGCCTTCGAACTCGGCCAGCGCCGCACGCTTCTGGCGCGGATCGGCCCGATGGCGCGGATCACCGAATCCTTCGAGGTGCCCGTCCTGGCCGGGCTGACCGGGTTGGGCGGGCTGATCCTGCTGTTCATCGGCGCATTGCCGGTCAAGGGCACGCTGATGGAGGCCTGGGCCGGGCATATCGCCGCCGGGGCATCGCATTTCGCGTCATCCCTGCTGGGATCGTTGTTGCTGGTCGCGGCCTATGGGCTGGTGCGGCGGCTGCGCCTGGCCTGGGGGGTCGGGCTGTTCCTGCTGCTGTCGGGCGCCTTCGCGATCTGGCTGCGGGGTGAGGCCTGGTGGCTCTGGGGTGCCTTCATCTTCGTCGCGGCCCTGTTGGCGGCGACCCGGCGCGGCTTCTACCGCGATGCGGGGGTGCTGGCCGAACCGGTTTCCCCAGGCAGCGCCGCCGCGCTTGCAGCCGGCGCCGCCTGTGCGGTGACCTTGGCACTGGTCGCCTATGGCGGCCCGGTGCGCGAGGAATCCTGGTGGCAGGTCGTGATGGCGGAGGATGCGCCCGACAGCCTGCGCTTCACCGTGGGGCTTTGCGCGGTGATGCTGCTCTATGCGGCGCTGCGCCTGCTGCGGCCGGCGCGGATCACCCCGGTGCCCTGGGATGATGAGGCGCGGGCGCGCTTCGCCGCACTGGGCGGCAAGCCCCCGACCGGCGCCGATGCGGCACTGTTCCTGGACAACGGCCGTGGCGCGCTGGCCTTCGTGAAGCGCCACGACGTGTGGATCGCGATCGGCGACCCGGTGGGCGATGCGACGGCGGTGATCTGGCGCTTCCGCGACCTGTGCGAACGCAATGCCGTGGACCCCGCCTTCTTCGATGTGCGGGAGGCCGATCTGCGCATCTACGGCGACCTTGGCCTGGTGCCGGTCGCGATCGAGGAGCGGCCCGGCCGCTTCCTGGTGGCGCGGGCCGAAACCGCGGTGCGTGTGGCCGCAGCGGTCGGCTGATGCCGCCACATCAGGCAGTGGAGGACGTGACATGACCCTTTGGGTTCGTTTTTCGTGCGATGGTGCCGAAGGCTTTGGCACGCTGGACGGCGACACCGTGCAGCCGCATGCCGGCGACCTGTTCGCCAATCCCACCGCGCAGGGCGCGCCGCTGCCCCTGGCCTCGGTCACGCTGCTGCCACCCGTCGCGCCACGCAATTTCATCGGGCTGTGGAACAATTTTTTCGAGGCCGCGACCAAGCAAGGCAATGCGATCCCGGCCGAGCCGCTGTATTTCCTGAAATCCCCCGGCAGCATCATCGGCCCCGACGCCGCCATCCGCGCCCCCGCCGGCTATACCGGCAAGGTCTTGTACGAGGGCGAGCTTGGCCTGGTGATCGGCAAGACATGCAGCGCGGTCACCGAGGACGAGGCCGCCGATGCGATCTTTGGCCTGACCTGCGTGAACGATGTGACGGCGCTGGACGTGCTCTTCGCCGATCCATCCTTTCCGCAATGGGCGCGGGCCAAGGGCTGCGACACCTTCGGACCGGTCGGCCCCTGCATCGCCACGGGGCTGGATTGGTCCAGCCTACGCGTAAAAGTCGCGCTGAACGGGCGGGAGCGGCAAAACTACCCGGCCAGCGACATGATCCTGGCGCCGGCAAAAATCGTGTCGCTGATTTCACGTGAAATGACGTTGCGCCCCGGCGACCTGATCGCCTGCGGCACATCGGTCGGCGCGCTGCCGATGCGGCCGGGGATGGTGGTGGAGGTCACCATCGACGGCATCGGCACCCTGCGGAATACCTACGCGCCGTAGCACCCGGCCGCGCGGCCCCGCGCGCGCACCAGCGCCAGCACCGTCGCGCAGGTCGGCGCCGGCAGGCCGGTCAGCTCCGCCAGTTCCACGATCACGCCCAGCAGCGCGTCGATCTCCATCGGCCGCCCGCGTTCCAGGTCCTGCAGCATCGAGGTCTTGTGCGCGCCGACCTCCGCCGCCCCCGCGATGCGCTTGTCCACATCGATCCCGAAGCGCACGCCCAGGGCTTCGCCGATCGCCTGGGATTCCAGCATCATCGCCCGGGCCACGCCGCGCTGGCCGGGGTCGCCGGTCAGCACATCCAGGGTGGCGCCGGTCAGCGCGGAAATCGGGTTGAAGGCGAGGTTGCCCCAGAGTTTCACCCACAATTCATCGCGGATACGCGGCCGGATCGGGGCCTTGAATCCGGCACCGATCAGGGCTTCCGACAGGGCCGCGATGCGCGGGGTGCGGCTGCCATCCGGTTCGCCCAGGGTGAAGCGGTCGCCGTAGGTGTGTTCGATGATGCCGGGTTCCACCACCTCGGCCGCCGGATAGACGATGCAGCCGATGGCGCGCGATGGCGCCAGCAGATCCCACACGCGACCATCGGGGTCGATGCTGCGGACGCGATGATCCTCATGCGGCCCGGCGAGCTTGTAGAAATACCACCAGGGGATGCCGTTCACCGCCGAGACGATAGTCGTCTCCGGCCCCAGCAACGGCTGCATCTGCGGTGCGGCCCCAGGCAGGGAATGCGCTTTCAGCGTGACCACGACATGATCCTGCGGCCCCGCTTCCTCGGCCGAGGCGACGCAGCGCGGCCGTGTCACGATCTCCGCGCCATCGGTGCGCAGGATCAGGCCGTTCTTCTGCATCGCCGCCAGATGCGGCCCGCGCGCGATGATCGTGACCTCGACATCGCCCTTCTGGGCCAGCTTCGCGCCCATCAGCCCGCCGATCGCGCCGGCGCCAAAGATGCAGATCTTCACAGCGATAGCCCCAGTTTTTCGGCAAGTCCGATGCGCATCAACTTGCCAGTCGCACCCTTCGGAATTTCCGCCAGGAACACGATCTTCTTCGGCACTTTGAAATCCGCCAGATGCTTGGCCGCGAAATCACGCAACTCGCGTTCGGTCACGCCCATGCCGTCGCGCAGCACGACCGCGGCGCCCACTTCCTCACCCAGCTTGTCGTGCGGGATAGCAAAAGTCAGCGCCTGTGCGACGGCAGGGTGGTCGGACAGGATGCCGTCCACCTCCAGCGGCGAGACCTTTTCGCCGCCACGGTTGATGAGTTCCTTCAGCCGCCCCGTCAGCATCAGGAATCCCTCGGCATCGAACATCCCCTGGTCGCCGGTGCGGAACCAGCCGTTGAAAAACGCCTTGGCATTGGCCTCGGGGTTGGCTTCGTAGCCCTTGGTCACATTGGGGCCGCGGATCACCACCTCACCGATCTCGCCCTGCGGCAGGATGGTGCCGTCGTCGTCCATGATCGCGACGTCCGGCCCGGCGGCGCGGCCGACATGGCCAGGCTTACGCGGGCCCTCCAGTGGGTTGGAGGCCATCTGGTGCGCGGCTTCCGTCATGCCGTAGGACTCCACCAGCGGCACACCAAAAACCTCCTCCATCTGGCGCATCACCGGGCCTGGCAATGAGGCGCTGGACGACCGGATAAAGCGCAGCCGCGCGCGGGCGATGATCTCCGCATTGCGTTCGGCACGCGACAGGATGGTCTGGTGCATGGTCGGCACCGCCGTGTACCAACTCGGCCGTTCTTCATCGAGGAAGCGGAAGAAGCGCAGCGCATCGAAGCCAGGCGTGCAGCACACCGCCGCCCCGGCGCCGAGCGAGGACAGCACCGCCGCGATCAGCCCGTGAATGTGAAACAGCGGCATCACGTTCAGGCAGCAATCGGACGGGCTCAATGCCAGCGAGGCGCCGATGTGCCGCGCCGATGCCGTGATATTCGCCTGCGTCAGCGGCACGATTTTTGGGCGCGCCGTGGTGCCGGAGGTATGCAGCACCAGGGCCACGTCATCCGGCCCGGCAAAGCCTGGGTTGGCCGCTGTGCCGGGGGTGCCGCCCTCCAGCGAAAAAGCGCCTGCGCCGGCCGCGGGGTCGGCCGAAACCTCGATGATCGGCACGCCCAGGCCGATCGCGGCGGCCCGCGCCGGGGTGTCCATGCCGCGCGCGACGATCAGTGCGCGCGCCTTCAGGTCGTCGATGTAGAAGGCGAATTCTTCCTGCTTGTAGCCGGGGTTCAGCGGTGCCGTGGTGGCGCCCGCCGCGACAGCGACAAACGCCGTCGCCATTTCCGGCCCGTTCGGCAGCACCAGCGCGACGCGATCGCCGCGCCCGATGCCGCGCGCGTTCAGCGCCGCGACCGTTCGTTCGGCCAGAGCGCGCAATTCAGCGAAGGTCAGGGGCGCGCGGCCGTCGGGCGCGCGGATCGCGGGGGCGTCGGCCGCACCGGCGCCCAACAATTCCATGATCGTGCTGTATCCGGTCATTGCCGTGCCTCTTCCCCGTTTAGCGGCAAGTATGTGGTCAGGCCGCAGGCTGCGAAAGGGGCGCGCCTCGACCAGTCCGGCGTTTGACCCTATGGAGCAACAAAGTCGCCAGGGAGGCCACGACCATGACAACCCGCCGCCACATCCTGACCGGGCTCGCGCTGGCCGCCGCGCTGCCGGCCGCCGCGCAGACCGCGTTTCCCGACCGTCCGATCCGGCTGGTCGTGCCCTTCGCCGCCGGTGGCAATGCCGATTTGGTGGCACGCGTGCTGAGCCAGCGCATGTCCGAACGCCTGGGCCAACCCATCGTGGTCGAGAACCGCGCCGGCGCCGGTGGTTCCGTGGGGGCCGAGGCGGTGGCCCGCGCGGCCCCCGATGGCTACACGCTGCTGATCGGCTCCAACGGCCCGCTCACCGTCAACGTGCTGGTCCAGGCGCGCCTGGGCTACGACCCGCTGACCGCCTTCCGCCCCATCGGCATCGCCAATCGCGCGGTGCATGTGCTGGTCGTCGGGCCAAACCAGCCGCAGACGCTCGCCGCCTTCATCGCGGCGGCCAAGGCGCGCCCCGGTACGATCGGCGTGGGCACGCCGGGGGCGGGCAGTGCGGCGCATCTCACCTTGGAATTGTTCAACGCGGCCACGGGCGCGGAGACGACGCATATCCCCTACCGCTCCGGCGGCGCGCTGGTGCCCGACCTGATTTCCGGCAGCCTGCCGGCGGCGATGGTGGAACTCTCCTCCGTGCTGCCGCTGCATCGCGAAGGCCGCGCCCGCGTCATCGCCGTCGCCTCGGCCGAACGCATCCCGCAGGTGCCGGAGGTTCCGACCTTCATCCAGGCCGGCGTGCCCGACTTCCTGGCCGCAAGCTACGTCGGGTTGCTGGCGCCGGCCGGCATTTCCCCAGCCGTCGAGGCCCGGCTGACGGCCGCCCTCGCGGCGGTGCTGACCGAGGATTTCGTGAAGGAACGCTTCGAATCCACCGGCGGCATCGTGGTGACCGGCCCCGAGACCACGCCGGACGGCTTTGCCACCTTCCTGCGTGAAGAACTGGTCCGCGCCCGCCGCGCCGCTGATCTGGCGGGGCTGAAGCCGGAATGACGATCCCGGCCGGCGCCTGCGACTGCCACTGCCACGTCTTTGGCCCGGCGGCGCGGTTTCCCTACGCCGAGCCACGGTCCTACACGCCCGATGATGCGCCGCTGGAAGCATATCTGGCGCTGTTGGACCGGTTGGGGCTTGCGCGCGGCGTCATCGTGCAACCCTCGGCCTATGACCGCGACAACACGGCGACCCTGGATGCGCTGACCCGCGCCCCCGACCGGTTGCGCGGCGTCGCGGTGGTGGGGGCCGAGGCCACGCCAGCATCCCTGCGCGCGATGCATGCGGCCGGGGTGCGCGGATTGCGCGCCAATGAATACCGCCGCGATGGGCAGGCAGCCTACCATGGCGGGGTCCGGCTGGCGGAGATCGAGCCGCTGATGCCGGTGATGGCCGACCTGGGCTGGCACCTGCAATTGTGGATCGACGCGCGCGACCTGCCCGACCTGCTGCCGCGCCTGGCGGCGCTGCCGGTGCCGGTCGTGGTCGATCACATGGGCAGGATGCATTTCAGCCATGGCGTGACGAACCCAGGCTTCGAGGTGCTGCGGCGCGGTGTGGCCGAGGGGACGCTTTGGACCAAGCTGTCCGGGACCTACCGCCTGGGTGCCGTCGCGCCTGATTACCTGGACGCAAAGCCCTTCCATGACGCGCTGGTCGCGGCCAATCCCGATGTGCTGGTCTGGGGCACCGACTGGCCGCATCCGCGCCCGGAAGGGCCGGTGCCGGATGCACAGCGGTTGCTGGACGTGTTTTGCGACTGGACGCCGGCGGCGGCGCGCCAAAAAATCCTGACGGATAATCCGGCGCGGCTCTACGGGTTTTAGTTCCCCGTACTGCCGAAGCCGCCCGTGCCGCGCCGCGTCTCGGGCAGTTCCGTGACCTCGGCAAAGATGCCGCGCGTCACGGGCGCCAAGACCGCCTGGGCGATGCGCATCCCGCGTTCGACGACAAAGGGCGCGTCCCCGGCGTTCAATACGATGACCTGGACCTCGCCACGGTAATCCTCGTCCACCGTGCCCGGGCTGTTCGCGACCAGGATCGCATTCTTCAGCGCGAGGCCACTACGGGGGCGAATCTGCCATTCAAATCCCGTTGGCAACGCCACCATCAGCCCGGTCGGGATCAGCACCCTGGCACCCGGCGCGATGGTCACCGGCGTGGTGACGGCGGCCAACAGGTCCATGCCGGCCGCGCCATCGGTGGCGTAGCTCGGCAGAGGCAGGCCTTCGCCATGCGGCAGGCGACGGACTGCGATGGTGTTCATGCCAGCGCCTCGGCGATGCGCGCGGCCAGGCGTGCCGCGACCTGGGGTTTCGGCAGCAGGGGCCAATCCTCGACCCCGGCCGCCGTCACCAGATGCACCGTGTTGTCAGACCCGCCCATCACATCCCCCGAAACATCATTCGCCACGACCCAGTCGCAGCCCTTTCGCGCCAGTTTTTGGCGCGCGTTCTCAATCAGATCCGAGGTCTCGGCGGCGAAGCCCACAACCAGGCGGGGCCGCCGCGCGTGGTGGGACAGGGTCGCCAATATGTCGGGGTTCAGCGCCAACGTGATCGGCGCGGGGGCCATGCCGGCGATCTTCTTGATCTTGCCGGCGACCGCGGTCGCGGGGCGGAAATCGGCGACAGCCGCGGCGCAGACGGCGGCATCGGCGGGCAGAGCGGCTTCGGTCGCGGCCAGCATCTCGGCCGCCGTCTCGACCCGCACCACGGTCACTCCCGGTGGGTCTGCGATGGCGACTGGCCCGCTGACCAAGGTTACGCGCGCGCCCAGCGCGGCCAAGGCCGCTGCGATGGCATGGCCCTGTCGCCCACTGCTGCGATTGGCGATGTAGCGCACGGGGTCCAGCGGTTCATGCGTGGGGCCGCTGGTCACCAGCACGTGCCGCCCGGCCAAGGGGCCCGCGGAGAAAAGCGCGCGGATGGCGGCCAGCATGGTGGGCGGTTCCGCCAGGCGCCCATAGCCGCTTTCCGGTTCCGCCATCTCGCCATTCTCGGGTCCGACGAAGGCGATCCCGCGCGCCCGCAGCACCGCGACATTGGCGACCGTCGCCGGATGCGCCCACATCGTCGGGTTCATCGCCGGCGCGACCAGCACCGGGCGCGTCGTTGCCAGCAGGATGGCCCCGGCCAGGTCACTGGCCAGCCCCGTCGCCATGCGGGCCAGAAGATCGGCCGAGGCCGGCGCCACCACCACCGCATCGGGCGCGCGCGCCAGGCGGATATGGCCGCCGGCGGCCTCCTGCTCCAGCGACCACAGGTCCTGCATCACGGCCTCGCCACATATCGCCTGCAAGGCATGTGGCGTGACGAATTGCGCGCCCCCCGCCGTCAGCACGGGCGTTACTCGTGCCCCATCGCGCCGCAGCAGCCGCGCGAGTTCCAGCGCCTTGTAGGCAGCGATGCTGCCCGACACGATCAACAGCAGATGGCGACCCGTGAGCATGCGGGCGCTACAGCCGCCAACCGGAGTGGATCGCGACAATCCCGCCCGACAGGTTGCGATAGGCGACATTGGCGAAGCCGGCGGTGCGGAACATGCCGGCCAGGGTCTCCTGGTCCGGGAACATGCGTATGCTCTCCGCCAGGTATTGGTAGCTGTCGCCATCCTTGGCGACACGCTGGCCGATGGCCGGCAGCGCCTTGAACGACCAGGCATCATACAGCGGGCGCAGCGGCGCGATCGCCAGCTTGGAGAATTCCAGCACGCACAGCTTCCCGCCCGGGCGCAGCACGCGCCGTGCCTCGGCCAGCACGGCATCCTTGTCGGTGCAGTTGCGCAGGCCAAAAGCCATGGACACCCGCGTCACCGACCGATCCGGCAACGGCATCCGCTCGGCATCGGCGCAGACGAAGGACAGCCCGGCCATCAGCCCGCGCGACAGGGCCCGGCCCTGGCCGACATTCAGCATGCTGTGATTGATGTCCGCCAGGATCACCGACCCGGCGCCGCGTTCCTTGGCCAGGAAGGCCACGTCCCCGGTCCCGGCGGCCAGGTCCAGCAGGGTGTCGCGCGGCCCGGCGCCGATGGCGTTCACAAAGATCCGCTTCCAGACGCGGTGCAGCCCCAGCGACATCAGGTCGTTCATCGCGTCGTAGGACGGCGCCACGCTGTCGAAGACGGCCCGCACCATCTTGGCCTTCTGGGCCCGGGGCACGTCGCGGAAGCCGAAGTCGGCGGTATGGGGATTGTCCATGCAAGGGATATAGCGCCGCCCCAGCTTTCGGGTAAGCAAGCCCCCATGCCTGAACTTCCAGAAGTCGAGACTGTGATGCGCGGCCTGGCCGCGGTGATGCAGGGCCACCGCATCGTCGCGGCCGAATTTTTACGCGCGGGGCTGCGCTGGCCGTTTCCGCCCGGGATCGCGGCACGGCTGACGGGTGCGAAGGTGCTGGGGTTCCGCCGCCGGGCCAAGTTCATGCTGATGCGGATCGAGGGTGGCGACAGCGTGATGATCCACCTCGGCATGTCCGGCCGCATGGTGGCGCGCGGCCCGGCGTTTTCCGCGCCATCGCTCGGCCCCCAGGGCGCCATCAGCGACGCCCGCGGCCATAACAATCCGCCCGAGGCGCATGAACACGTCGTGCTGGTGCTGGACGACGGCACCCGCATCGGGTTCGTGGACCCGCGCCGGTTTGGCTCGGTCGACCTGGTCCCGACGGCAGCCGAGGACGAGCATCGCCTGCTGCGCGGCATGGGCCCCGAACCGCTGGACGACGCCTTTACCCCCGCCATCCTGGGCGCGGCGCTGGCGGGCAAGCACACCCCGATCAAGGCGGCGCTGCTGGACCAGAAGGTGGTCGCCGGCCTTGGCAATATCTATGTGGCCGAGGCGCTCTACCGCGCCGGCATTTCCCCCCGCCGCCTGGCCTATACCGTCGCAGGCAGTCGCGCGACAAAACTGGTGCCGGCGATCAAGGCGGTGCTGACGGAAAGCATCGGCGCCGGCGGATCATCGCTACGGGATTACGTGCGCGCGGATGGGGAGATCGGCATTTTCCAGGAACGCTTTGCCGTCTATGGCCGCAAGGGCGAGCCCTGCCCGGACTGCCCCGGACTGCCCGGCTGCGCGGGCGTAGAACAGATCACCCAATCCGGGCGCAGCAGCTTTTTCTGCCCCAAGCGCCAGCGTTAGGCCGTCTTCACGCCCTTGCTGGTCGAATATTCGAAATGCAGCGCCTCGCCCGGGAAGACGCGCGGGTGGATCGCATGCGCGGCCATCGCGGCTTCCGAAAAACCCTGCAAAATCAGTTTCAATTTGCCCGGATAGGTCGCGATATCGCCGATGGCGAAGACGCCGGGGATATTGGTCTCGCAGGTCGCGGGGGTGACCGTGACGTGATTGTGGGTCAGCCCCAGGCCCCATTCGGCGATGGGCCCCAGCTCCATCGACAGGCCAAAGAAGGCCAGCAGATGGTCGGCCGGCAGGGTCCGGATCTCCCCCTTCAAGGTCGCGACTTCGACCGCGCGCAGCACCCCGTCGTCACCGGCCAAGCCGTGCAGTTGGTAGGGGACGACCATCTCCACCTCGCCCCGCTCGGCGGCGGCTTCCAATTGGGCCACCGTTTCGGGGGCGGCGCGGAATTTGGGGCGGCGATGGACGAACATCACCTTGGCCGCGATGTCCTTTAGGCTCAGCGCCCAATCCACCGCCGAATCGCCGCCGCCGGCGATGACCACGGATTTGCCCCGGAAATCCTCGCGCTTGTTCACGAAATACCGGACGCCACTGGTGGCCTCGAAGGCCTCGATCCCCGGCAGGGGCGGGCGGTTGGGGCCGAAGGCGCCGGCGCCGGCGGCGATGATGACCGCCTTGGCCCGCACGGTTTCCCCGGCGCTTGTGGCAATGACAATCCAGCCGTCGCCGAGGTCGGTCATCCGCTCCACCCGCTGGCCCAGCAGCAGGCGCGGCGCGAAGGGGGCGATCTGGCGGTCCAGCGCCGCGATCAGATCGCCGCCCGCGATCGCGGGATGCGCGGGGATGTCGTAGATCGGCTTTTCCGGGTAGAGCGCCGTGCATTGTCCGCCGATCGCGTCCAGCGCGTCGATCACCGTGCAGCGCATCTTCAGCATGCCGCATTCGAACACGGCAAACAGCCCGACCGGCCCCGCCCCGATGATTGCCACATCCGTCTCGTGCATCACGCCATCCGTCCTTCGGCCTCGGGCCGCACATAAGGCGGTTCCGGCACCGCTTGCCAGAGGCGCCCCCGCACCGCCAGACTCGCGCGGCATGCAGCCCCCCCACGTCCTCGCGCTTGAAAACCTCGCGGCGACCGAGGCGCTGGCCGCGCGCTGCGCCGCCCTGGCCCGGCCCGGCGACGCGATTTTGCTGGAAGGCCCCATGGGCGCCGGCAAATCCGCCTTTGCCCGGGCGTTTTTGCGCGCGGCGGCAGGCAATCCGGATCTGGAAGTGCCATCCCCAACCTTCACCCTGGTCCAGCCCTATGACCTGCCGGCCGGCCCGGCACATCACTTCGACCTCTGGCGGCTGGCGGGGCCGGAGGATTTGCTGGAACTCGGCTGGGACGAGGCGCGGGAGGGCATTGTCCTGGTGGAATGGCCCGACCGCCTGGGCAACCTCCGCCCACAAAATGCGCTGGAGATCACCCTGACCCCCGGAGAAGACGACCACCGCACCGCCAGCCTGACCGGATGGGACGACCGCCTGCCATGACCCGCGCCGAAGCCGCCAAAACCTTCCTCGCGGCGCATGGGTTCGCGGCCGCCGAAGGACAGACACTTCCGCAGGATGCCTCCCGCCGGGGCTACACACGCCTGTCCGGCGGCCCGGCCCCGGCCCTGTTGATGGACGCGCCGCCGCCGGAGGACATCCGCCCCTTCGTCGCCGTCGACCGCCATCTGCTGGGCCTCGGCCTGTCGGCCCCACGCATCCTGGCCGAGGACGAAGCCGGCTTCCTGCTGATCGAGGATTTTGGCGACGCCACCCATGCGGCCCTGCTCGATGCCGGCGCAGCGGCGGCACCCTTGTATGCCCATGCGGCCGAGGCCCTGGCCGCCCTGCACGCCGCCCCGCCGCCGCCCGGCCTGCCCGCCTGGGATGCGCAAGCCATGACTGTGGCAACGGCCGCGACCTTCTGCGACTGGTGGTGGCCCGCGACTTTCGGCGCGCTGCCATCGGCCGCCGTGCGCCAGGGGCTGGCGGCGGCGCTGGGTGCCATGCTGGCGCCCTTCGCCGCCCAGGGCTTCGTTCACCGCGACTACTTCCCGGCCAACCTGATGGACCTGCCCGGCCGCAGCGGCCCCGCCCGCACCGGCATCATCGACTTCCAGGACGCAGCCCTCGGCCACCCCGCCTACGATCTGGTCAGCTTGGTCGAGGACGCTCGCCGCGACGTGGCACCCGATGTGCGGGCGGCCACCGTGGCGCGCTACCTGGCGCTGCGGCCGGACCTGGATGCGGCGGACTTCCGCGCCGCCATGGCCGTGCATGCGGCGCAGCGCCACCTGCGGGTGGCAGCCCTTTGGGTGCGACTGGCCCGGCGCGACCAGAAGCCGGGCTATCTGATCCATGGCCCGCGCTGCTGGGCGCTGCTGGCCGCCGCGCTGGCGCACCCCGCCACCGCGCCGCTGGCTGCCTTCCTCGACGATGCGGTACCGGCCGCCCTGCGTCGCAATCCCGTCGCTTTGGCGCCGGGCATGGACGCGCTAGACCCTGGCCCGCTGACGCGGACAGGGTCCAACCCATGATGATCGGATGATTCACCGCTCCGGCGATTCCGCCTCCGCGGATCATGCTCTAAGCACCCCCCGCCCCCAGGAGGAACCCGCCGCGTGACAGCCTCGCTGATCCTGACACCCGAAGCCCCCCCCGGCATCCTGCTCACGCATGCGATGGTGCTGGCCGCGGGGCTGGGTGAGAGGATGCGGCCGCTGACCGCGACCACGCCAAAACCCTTGTTGACGCTCGCCGGGCGCAGCCTGCTGGACCATGCGCTGGATCGGGTCGCCGATGCCGGGATTGGCCAGGCCGTGGTCAACGCGCATTGGCTGGCCGACCAGATCGTTGCCGCCTGCGCGACCCGGAAAACCCCGGCCGTCACGGTTGTGCGAGAGGCGGCGCGGCTGGAAACCGGCGGCGGCGTTCTCGCCGCCCTGCCGAGGCTCGGCGATGGGCCCTTCGCCGTTATCAATGGCGATGCCTATTGGCTGGACGGGCCCACCCCGGCGCTGACCCGCCTGGCCGCCGGCTTCGACCCGGACAGCATGGATGTGCTGCTGCTGCTGGTGCGCAGCGCGACGGTGGATGGCGAAGTCGGCTACGGTGATTTCATGCTCGACCCCTTCGGCCGCCCGCGCCGCCCGAAGGAGAGGGAGATCTGCCCCTATATCTTCTCCGGCGTGCAGGTGCTGGCGCCCAATGCCTTCCGCGACGCGCCGGAGGGGCCCTTCAGCCTGAACCGGGTCTACGACACCGCGATCGCCGCCGGGCGCTGCTTCGCGCAGGTGCATGATGGCGTGTGGTTCCATCTGTCCACGCCGGATGACCTGACGCGGATCGAGTCGGTCTTGGCGGGCGGTTTGCCCGGGCGGATTTTTTGACGCGGCTTTCGCTGCATAGCATCCCGGCCCACGCCGACTTCCTTGGCAGCCTGGCGGCCGGCGTGCTGGCCCGGCATGGCGACGACCCGCGGCAACTCGCCGCCAGCACCATCCTTTTGCCGACCCGCCGCGCCGCCCGCGCCCTGCAAGCGGCCTTCCTGAAGGCCGCCGGCGAGGGCGCGCCGGCCATGCTGTTGCCGCGCATGCGCGCGCTGGCCGGGCTGTCCGTCGAGGATGCCGACGAACTGGCCCTGCCGGCCCTGCTCGCCCTGCCGCCCGCGGTGGACCCGGCCCGGCGCCTGGCCGTGCTGACCGCCTGCGTGTTGCGCCTGCCCGCCCACCTCGGCGGCCCCGGCACCGCGCCGCAGGCCTGGGCCATGGCGGCCGAACTGGCCCGGTTGCTGGATGAGATCGCGCTGGAGGATGCCGACCCGGCCCGCCTGGCGACCCTGGTGCCAGAGGAATTTGCCATCCATTGGCAGATCACCCTGCGCTTCCTGACGCCGCTGCTGGATTTTTGGGCGGCGTGGCTGGACGAACAGGGGCTGATGGACATCGGCGCCCGCCGTGTCGCGGCCCTGCGGGCGCAGGCCGAAGCCTGGGGCGCTGATCCGCCGCAGGCGCCGGTCATCGCCGCTGGCATCGGCGCCGGCGGCACCATCCCAGCCGCCGTGGCACTGCTGCGCGTGGTCGCCCGCCTGCCGCAAGGGGCCGTGGTGATGCATGGCGCGCCGGAGGCGATGCCGGCCATGGACCAGGCCATCCATGACTCCCCTGCCCATCCGCTGCATGGCCAAGCTCGGCTGCTGGCCGATCTGGGCGCCCAGGTCGCGGATTTGCGGCCCTGGCCCGGGTCTGTCGCAAGCACCTCACCGGATCGCGCGGCCCTGCTCGGCCTGGCGTTGCGCCCGCCGGAGGGCCTGGCCCTACCCGACTGGCGCGCGCCCGATCCGGCACGCTGGGCCCCCGCGACCAAAAACCTGTCCACCATCACCGCCCCGGATGCCCAGGCCGAAGCCGCCGCCGTGGCGCTGGCCCTGCGCGAAACGCTGGAAACGCCGGGTGCCTCGGCCGCGCTGGTCACCGCCGACCGCGATTTGGCACGCCGGGTTTCGGCCGAATTGCTGCGCCATGGCGTGGTGGCCGACGACAGCGCCGGCCAACCGCTGGCGGAAACCCCGGGCGGCGCGTTTTTGCGCCTGATCGCCCGCGCTGTGGCCGAGGGCTTTGCCCCGGTGCCGTTGCTGTCCTGCCTGAAACATCCGCTGGCAGCGGGTGGCATGGCCCGGCTGGACTGGATGGCGGCGGTGCGGTTGCTCGACCGCGTGGTGCTGCGCGGGCCGCGCCCGGCGCCGGGGTTGGCGGGTCTGCGCGTGGCGGTGGTGCGGTTGCGCGACGAAGGCGACCGCTTGCGGCTGCTGCCGCTGATCGACGCGCTGGACCGCGTTTTTGCAGGCTTCGACCGGCTGCCGCATGCGCCCAACATGGCGCCCAGCGACCTGCTGGCCGCACAGATGGCGACGGCGGAGGCCCTGGCCGGCACCGATGACCGCGACGGTGGGTTGCGCCTATATGCCGGTGAGGAAGGCGAGCCCCTGGCGCTGCACCTCGCGGCCCTTGAACCCGCCATGGCCGCCCTGCCGCCGATCCCGCCCAGTGCCTGGCCGGCGCTGTTCGATGCGGCACTGGAGGGCCCCTTGGCCCCGGCGATCCGCGCCACCCGTGGCCGCAGCCCGCATCCGCGCATCGCCATCCTGGGTCTCCTGGAAGCGCGGTTGCAGCGCTTTGACCGGGTGGTCCTGGGCGTGTTGGAGGAAGGCGTCTGGCCCGCCGCCACCGACCCCGGCCCCTGGCTGTCGCGCCCGATGCGCGAAAAATTCGGCCTGCCGCCCGCCGAGGCGCTGATCGGCCGCCAGGCTGCCGATTTCCTGCTTTTGGCAGCGTCCAGCGACGATGTGGTGCTGTCGCGCGCGCGCAAACGCGGGGGCGCGCCGACCCGCCCTGCCCGCTGGCTGACCCGGCTGACAACATTCCTCGATGGCCAAAAGCTGGCGCTGCCGGAACATGACGCGACGGCCTGGGCGGCGGCGCTGGACCGCGTGGCCTCGCCCCACCCCCGCGGCCGCCCCGCGCCGAACCCCAAGGCGGCCCTGCGCCCCGACACCTTGAATATCACCGAGGTCGAGGCGCTGATCGCCGACCCCTACGGCTTCTACGCCAAGCGGATGCTGGAATTGCGCCCGCTGGACCCGCTGGATTCGGCCCTCGGCGCAGCCGAATTCGGCACCGCCGCACATGCCGCCCTGGCGACCTGGGCGCGTTGGCTGGAGGGCCAGCCCTGGCCCGGCGCCGAGGAAGCCCAAGCGCTTTTCGCCAAGGCGACCGAAAAGGCGCTGGAGGCGCATACCGCCCGTCCCTCGCTGGTCGCGTTCTGGCGCGCCCGCCTGGTCCGTATCGGCGCCTGGATCGCCGCCGAGGAGAATGCCGCCCCACCCGCCCGCCGCTTTGCTGAAATCTCCGGCGAGATCGGCCTGGGCCTGTCGCCTGAGGTCACGCTGAAGGGCCGCGCCGACCGGGTGGATTTGCTGCAAGGCGGCGGGCTGTCGCTGATCGATTTCAAGACCGGCCAGATGCCGACCAAGGCCGAGGTCGGGGACGGCCGCCGCCCGCAACTCTCGCTGGGGGCCGCGATGATCGGCCGCGACGGGATGCCCCACCTGAATGCGGTGCCGGGCGAACAGGTCGCGCGGCTGGAATACCGACGGATCACCGGCGGCGTGGAACCCGGCCAGGTCGGCCGGCGCGCCGAAGGTGTCGCCCAGGTTGGCGGGCTGGCCGCCGATGCCTTGGACGCGACGGCGGCCCTGGCGCAATCCTTCCTGCGCGAGGCACGGCCCTTCATCGCCCGCCCGCACCCCCGGCGCGTGGCGGCCGGCGACCCCTATGCCCACCTGTCCCGCGCCGCCGAATGGGGCGCCGGGGAGGACGAAGGATGAGCGAAGTCGCCCGCAGCCGCGCCGCCGCGGCGCAACGCACGGCGTCGAACCCCGGGGTCTCGGCCTGGGTCGACGCCTCGGCCGGATCCGGCAAGACCAAGGTGCTGACGGACCGCGTGCTGCGACTGCTGCTGGAACCGGGCCAGCGGCCGGAACGGCTGCTGTGCCTGACCTTCACCAAGGCGGCGGCGGCCGAGATGGCCAACCGTTTGAACGCGCGGCTGGGCGGCTGGGCGGTGGCGGGCGATCCGGATTTGACCAAGGCGCTGGTCGAACTGACGGGCAACCGCCCCGACGCCGCCATGCTGCTGCGGGCGCGCAAACTGTTTGCCGATGTGCTGGACCTGCCGGGCGGCATGCGGATCAGCACCATCCATGCCTTCGCCCAGGGCCTGCTGCGCGGCTTCCCGATCGAAGCAAAACTGCCGCCGCGCTTTCGCGTAGCCGAGGATGCCGAGCGCCTGGCGATCACCGCCGCCGCCCGCGACGCGGCGCTGTCCGGCGAAGGCGCGCCGTCCGACGCCCTGGCCCGCCTGGCCGGCGAGACGGATGGCGCCACCCTGGACCGCGCCATCGGCGATGCCTTGCAGAAGGCCAAGCCCCTGCCGAAGGACAGCGTCGCTTTGGCCGCGCTGAACGCGGCGCTGACCGACTGGCTGGGGTTGGATCCCGAGGATAATGAAGACGCGGTCCTGGCCCGCATGGCCCTGGTGCCCGATGCGGTGCGCCAGGCAGCGGCCGGGCTGGTGAACGCAAAGACCAAGACCGAACGCGGGCTTGGCGAGGCGATGCGCGCCTGGCTGGCGCTGCCGGATGCGGCCCGTGCGGCAAGGCTGGACGACTGGTCCGACGCGCTGCTGACTCAGAAGGGCGAGTTGCGGAGCATCCTGGAAAAGCACCCGGCCTTCGTGGCGGAGGCCGCGCGCCTGGACATCCTGCGGGCGGTGCAGGCGGGGTTGCGGCTGCGCGCGACCTCGATCGCCTTCGCGGCCCTGGCCGGGCCGGTGCGTGCCGCTTACGACAGCCGCAAGACGGCTGCTGGCTTGCTCGATTTCGACGACCTGATCGCGGCGGCCCAGGATCTGTTGCGCGACCCCGGCAGCGCCTGGGTGCTGTTCCGCCTGGATGGCGGGCTGGACCATCTGCTGCTGGATGAATCGCAGGATACCAACGCGGCGCAATGGGCCATCGCAGGCGCACTGGCCGGCGAGTTCTTTTCCGGCACCGGCCCACGTGAATCGATCCGCACGATTTTTGCGGTCGGCGACCCCAAGCAATCGATCTTCGCCTTCCAGGGCGCCGATCCCGCCGGCTTCACCCGCGAAAAGGCACATTTCGCCGCCGAGGTCACCGCCACGGGCCAAAGATTCGAGGAAGTGGCGCTCGACGTGTCCTTCCGCTCGACCGCGCCCGTGCTCGCCTTGGTCGATGCGGTCTTCATCGCCCCCGAGGCCGCCGAGGGCGTGACCGTGCCCGGCACGCTGATGCATGTGGCCGACCGCGCCGGCCAGGCCGGGCAGGTCGAATTGTGGCCGCTGCTGCTGCGCCAGAAATCGCCGCCGCCGACACCCTGGGACGTGCCGCTCGTCCCCGTCAGCCTGCCCGACACCATCGGCCAATGCGCCGAGGCCGTCGCCGTCCGCATCGCCGCCATGGTCGGCACCGAATTTTTGCCGTCCCGAGGCCGCACCTTGCGCGCCGGCGATGTGCTGGTGCTGGTGCGGCGGCGGCATGCCGGCTTCCTGACCGCGCTGACCCGGGGGCTGAAGGCGCGGGGCGTGCCGGTCGGCGGCGTCGACCGCCTGGCGCTGACGGAACAATTGGCGGTGATGGATCTGCTGGCGCTGTGCGACGTGCTGCTGCAGCCGGATGATGACCTGGCCCTGGCCTCGGTGCTGACATCGCCGCTAGTTGGGTTGGACGAGGATTCGCTTTTTGCCTTGGCGCACCGGCGCCAGGGCAGCCTCTGGGCCGCGCTGATGACGCATCGCGCCGGGCAGGGGCCGCTGGCGGATGCCGCCGAATGGCTGGCCCGCGCCGCTGCCCGCGCCGTGGGGGCCACGCCGCACCTGCTGCTGGCCGGGCTGTTGGCCGAGGATGGGGCGCGCGCGCGGTTGCTGGCGCGGCTCGGGCCGGAAGCGGCCGATCCGCTGGACGAATTGCTGAACGCCGCCCTGGCCGATGAACGCAACAACCCGCCCGACCTGCAAGGCTTCCTGCACCGCCTGCGCGGCGCCGGGGCGATGGTGAAGCGCGAGGCTGAAAGCGGCGCCGATGCCGTGCGCATCATGACCGTGCACAATGCCAAGGGCTTGCAGGCGCCGCTGGTGATCCTGCCCGACGTCGGCCCCGGCGGCCGTTCGGACACCCTGCGCTGGGCCGAACACGGCGGCGTCACGCTGCCGATCTTCACCCCCCGGCCGGCCGAAGCCCGGCGCGCGACCGCCTTTGCCGCGTTGGATACGGCGCGCGCGCAGGCGACGAAGGAGGAGGAGAACCGCCTGCTCTACGTCGCCCTGACCCGCGCCGAGGACCGGCTGATCGTCTGCGGCTGGCAGCCGGCCAAGGGCGCGGCCGATTGGCATGCCAAGGTCGCGACAGGATTCGCCGCGCTGGAGGGGGTGGACTCCGTGCCCTTCGACTGGGCGCCGCCGGGCAGCGACACCGGCGGGCAGGCGGTGCTGCGGCTGGCCTCCGCCCAGACCGACCCGCCGCGCGACGACCGCCCGGCCGAAAGTGCCGCCACCGCCATCCTGCCGGCCTGGGCGAGTGTCCACGCCACCGACGAGGCCCCGACCGGCCCCTTCGCCCCATCCGGCCTGCCGGGTGAGGAAGAGACCCCCACCGCCGCCCCCCACGGCAAGCCCGACCCGACGGGCGAGAGATTCCGTCGCGGGCGGCTGGTCCATGCCCTGTTGCAACACCTGCCCGACCACCCCCCCGCCGCGCGCGAGGCGCTCGGCCGCGACTGGCTGGCCAAGCCAGGCCAGGGCATCGACCCGAAAACCCAGGCGGGCGTGCTGGCCGAGGCGATGGCGGTGCTGGAACACCCGGGCCTGGCCGAAGCCTTTGGGCCGGACAGCCTGGCCGAGGCACCGCTGGCCGGGCGCATCGGTGGGCGCCTGCTGGCGGGCCAGGTGGACCGGCTGCTGGTGACCGATCACCGCGTGGTCGTCGTGGACTACAAGACCAACCGCCCGCCGCCCGAACTGCCGGAGGCGGTGGCGCCGGTCTATCTGCGCCAGATGGCGGCCTATCGCGCGCTGCTGCGCCAGACGTTTCCCGACCGCATGGTAGAGGCTTGGCTGGTCTGGACCTATGGCGCCCGCCCGATGCCGCTGCCCGAACCCCTGCTGGATGCCCACGCACCATGACGACGCGGCGCGTGACCTCCCTGCGGCTGATCCTGCCTTATCTGCGGCCCTATCTGGGGCGCGTTGCGCTGGCGGGCGTGGCACTGCTGTCGGCGGCGGGGCTGGTGTTGGCCCTCGGCCAGGGGTTGCGTTTTCTCATCGACGATGGGTTTGCCGCCGGCAGCGGCGGGCAGTTGAACCGGGCGGCGCTGATCATGTCGGCTGTGGTCGCGGCCCTGGCGCTGGCGACGGCGCTTCGGTTCTACTTGGTGTCCTGGTTGGGTGAACGGGTCGCGGCCGACCTGCGCCGCGCGGTCTTCGACCACATCATCGGCCTGTCGCCGGAATTTTTCGAGACCGCCCGCACCGGCGACATCCTGTCGCGGCTGACGGCGGATATCGCATTGCTGCAATCGCTGATCGGCTCGGCGATCTCGATGGGGCTGCGCAATGTGCTGACCGCGTCGGGCGGCTTCGTCATGCTGTTCCTGACCAGCCCGAAGCTGGCCGGGATCGTGCTGGTGGTGGTGCCGATCGTCGTCGTGCCGCTGGTGCTGTTCGGGCGACGGGAACGGAAACTGTCGAAGACGGCGCAGGAACGCGTGGCCGACCTGGCGGCGACGGCCGAGGAAACCCTGAACGGCCTGCGCACTGTCCAGGCCTTCACCCACGAACCATTGGATCGCGCGCGGTTCTCGCGGGAGATCGAAGGCTCGGTCGGTGCCGCGCTGCGCCGCATTGCGTCGCGCGCGACCTTGATCCTGATGGTGATCCTGCTGGGCTTCGGCGCGATCACCTTCAGCCTTTGGGTCGGCGGGCAGGATGTGATCGCCGGGCGGATGACGGGGGGCGAATTGTCGGCCTTCGTCTTCTACGCCGTGCTCCTGGCCAGCGCGGGGGCCTCGATCAGCGAATTGTGGGGCGAGATCCAGCGTGCGGCGGCGGCCGCCGACCGGCTGCTGGAACTGCTGGCCGCGACCCCCGGCATCGCCGCCCCCGCGTCACCGGCACTGCTGCCGACGCCGCCCCAGGGGCGCGTGGCCTTTGAGAATGTACGCTTCGACTACCCCACCCGCCCTGGCCAGGGCGCGCTGGATGGGATCACCCTGACCGTCGAACCTGGGGAGACGGTGGCGATAGTCGGCCCCTCGGGCGCCGGCAAGACGACCTTGCTGCAACTCATCCTGCGTTTCTACGACCCGGCGTCGGGCGTGGTGCGGGTGGATGGGGTGGATGTGCGCGATGTCGATCCCGCCGATCTGCGCAAGCGGTTGGGGCTGGTGCCGCAGGATGCGATCGTCTTCTCCACCACGGCGGCGGAAAACATCCGCTACGGCCGCCCCGATGCGACGGATGCCGAAGTCCGCGCCGCCGCCGAGGCCGCTGCCGCCGATGGCTTCATCGCGGCCTTGCCCAAGGGCTACGACACCCACCTGGGCGCACGCGGTGTGATGCTGTCCGGCGGGCAGCGCCAGCGCATCGCCATCGCGCGGGCCATCCTGCGCGACCCGCCGATCCTGTTGCTGGACGAAGCGACCAGCGCGCTGGATGCGGAATCCGAACAGGCGGTGCAACGCGCCCTGGCGAAACTGGCCGAAAACCGCACGACCCTGGTGGTGGCGCATCGCCTGGCGACGGTGCGCCGGGCGGACAGGATCGTGGTGCTGGAAGCCGGGCGCATCGTCGCCACCGGCACGCATGAAGAATTGGTGCAGCAGGGCGGGCTCTATGCGCGGCTGGCGTCGCTGCAATTCAGCGACGCCGCCTGATCAGGCGCGAAAGCTGATCCCCGCGCGCCGCATTCGCAGCATCACATAACCTGCCCAGACCATCTGCACGGCGAGTGCCGGCACCACGATCAGCGGTTTCAGCGTGCCCGGCAGGGCCAGGAACACCACGACCAGCGCGCCGTGGAACAGCGCGAATCCCCAATGCACCGCCGCCACGGCACGCACCGGCACGCCGGCACGCTGCGCCATCTGATACAAATGGCTGCGATGCGGCGCGCTGATGCGTTCGCCCATCGCGGCCCGGCGCAGCAAGGTGAATGCCGCATCCGCCAACAGCCCGAACATCAGCATTGGCACGATCAGGAACGACATCTGCGCCGCATCGAAGCGCGCGGAGGCCACCGCGAACACCGCCAGCACGAACCCCAGGAACTGGCTGCCGACGTCCCCCATGAAAATGCGCGCGGGGTGCAGGTTGAACGGCAGGAACCCCGCGATGCCCGCCGCCAGCAGCAGCGCCGCCGCATAGATGAACCAGCCGCCTTGGTCCGCGGCCACCGCCGCCAGGATCGCGCAGACGATCAGCACCGTGCCGCCGACCAGCCCGTCCAGCCCATCCATGAAGTTCACGGCATTCGTGCAGCCGACGATCCAGAACACCGTCATCACGATGCCCAGCGGCCCCAGCGAGAATACCCCGACCCAGGGGATCGCCAACCGGTCCACCACCAGCCCCGAGGCGATGGCGACCAGCGCCGCCGCCGTCTGCGCCGCCAGTTTCACCGCAAAACGCAGATCCTTCAGATCGTCGATGAAGGACACCACCGCGATCGCGAAGGCGGCCAGGATCACGCCCAGGAACTGCGTATCGGCCAGTCGGGCGAACTGCGCCGACAGATACAGCCCGCACATGCCGACCATGAAGGCGACCACGATGCCGACCCCGCCGCCACGTGGCGTTGGGACCGCATGCGCCTTGCGGTGATCGACCGGGTCCATCACCGGGAACCGGATCATCATCCGCACCACCAGGGCCGAAAGCAGCGCCAGCGCGCCCACCATCGACAGATGGCGCAGGAGGATATCGAGGCTCATACCCTCAACACCGCCTCGTCCAGCGCCGCATAGACATCGCCCGAATTGGCGGCATGCGGCAGCCCCGCGATCCAGGCCGCCATTGCCCGGGCATCGACCGGGTCGACCAGGACGAAGCGGTGCTCCTCGCCCAGACAGGCATTGAAGCGGTAGGGGCCCAGGGCGGCCAGCCGATCCAGGCATTGGGCGGCCACGTCGCGCTGGATGGTGGTGAATTCGAAGGACAGCGCCGGCACCGCCCGCGTCAGGCCGGACAGGACCACGGCCTCATACCCCTCGACATCGATCTTGATGAAGGCGGGGTCCCCATGGTCCGCGATCAGCGCATCCAGGGTCGTGACCGGCAGGGTGATGGCGGAATCCCAGGCCTGGCCTTCCCACCCCTCGGCCCCCGCGGCGGCCGCGATGAAATCGGCCGAGGCGGTGGCGACGGTCGGGTTTTGCGTGTTCAGCCGCAGCATTGCCTGGCCCGGCGCGGCGCCGACCAGCGCCGCGACACGCACCACGCCAGGGTCGCGGCCAAAGATCAGCCGCAGCGCACGGGCCAGCGGCGGCTGCGGTTCCACCGCGACGGCGCGGGCGCCCAGGCGGCGGAAAGATGCGGTGCGGTCGCCGACATGCGCCCCGATATCGAAGGCGACATCCCCCGCCCGCACGAAGCGCGCGAAAAAAGCGTCCAACGCGGTGGCGCGGCCCGGCGCGTAGTAGGTCCGCAAGGACTTGCCGACGATCGCCGCACCGGGGGCGATCATCCCGCAAAAACCAGCGCGGAACCGCCGGCATGCGCGGGCGGCACCATCAGCCCACCCGGCACCGGCACCACCGGCAGGCCCAGGCTGCGCACGGCCGCATTGCCGTCATCCGTGCGCAGCACATAGCCGGCCAGGAAGGGCAAGGTCGGGGCCGCCACGCCAGGCAGCACGGCCGGCAACGCGTCGGGGGTCAGCATGCGGACGCGGCCGCCATCGGGCAGGGCCAGGGCAAAGCCGCCCGCAGGATCAGGCTCCAGCGGCAGGCCGCAGAGGCGTGACAGCCTGGCGGCACTCTCGGCCGGGCGGTCGGAGACCAGGATCGTCGCCTCCAGCGCCACGGCGTGGTTGGCGTGGTCCATCCAGCGCGGCTGCCACACCAGTTCCGGCGTCAGGTGCCGGATCAATTGCAACCGGCCCTCCGGCGCGTCGGGAAAGGGCAGGCGGGCGAAGCGGGCGCGCGGGCCGTCCGGTGCGTCCACCGGGCGTTCCAGCCAGGCGATGCCGGGAATCTCCAGCCCGGCCGCACGCAGCCGTTCCAGGTTCGCCTCGGCATCCTCCATCGCGAAGGCGATGATGTGCTGGCCGGTGTAGCGGTCCAGGAACCTGCCCAAGCCATTGTCAGGCAATTCCGGGTCGATGATCCCCAGCAACTCGACATAGCCCCGGCGCAGCATCGCGCAGCGGTTGCCGGTGCCCAGCATCACCGGCGGCTTGCCGCCCGACTGCCGCGCCACGGGGCTGAGCGTGAAGCCCAGGGCGGTATAGGTCGCCCACAGCGCCTCGGGGTCGCGGGTGCAGATCCCGATGTGGTCGAGCAGGGTCGCGGTGGTCATGCCGGGTCGCTGATCATGGCTTCGTAATGCGGCAGCACCCAGGCCTCGGGCTCGGCCTCGGCGCCGGCCTGCCAGGCCTGCATCGCGGGATGCGCCAGCATGACGCCGACATAGGCCTCGGCCGCCGGGGTGATCGCAGCCCCCCAGCGGTGGAAGCGAAAGACCACCGGGGCATACATGGCATCGGCGGCCCCGGCCGAGGCCCCGTTCAGGAAGGGCCCGCCGGTCAGCGCGATGGCCCGCGCCCAGAGGTCGCAGATGCGGGCGATATCGGCGGTGACCGCCGCGGTGACGCGCGCGTCCCGCGCCGCTGCGCTGGCGGTGCGGCCGAGGTTCATCGGAAAGGCCTGGCGCAGGGCGAGGAACCCGCCGTGCATCTCGGTCGCGATGCTGCGCAGGGTGCCGCGCTGGGCGCGGTCGGCGGGCCAGAGGGCCGGGTTGATCTCGGCGCAGTATTCGCAGATCGACAGGCTTTCCCAGACCAGCGCGCCCTGGTGTTCCAGGAAGGGCACCAGCCCCGCCGGGGCGGCGGCCTTGATCGCGGGGGTGCTGCCGCCGCCTTCCGGGCGCTCCATCGGGATGGTTTCGACCACCACATCCAGCCCCGCCAGCGCCACCGCCAGGTAGCCGCGCAGCGACCAGGAGGAATACCGCCGATTGCCGATGACCAAGCGTCCGTCAGACATGGATGCACACCCCTAATGTTCGGGCGCGGTCTAGCCGTCCCGCGCGGTCTCGGCAAAGGGCGGTTGCAGCCACACCGGGTCCTTCAGGCGCGCGACAAAGGCGGCATGGACCGCCAGGGTCGCCGCATCGGGCAGGATCGGGTGCGGGGTGCGCGGCCGGGTCAGGCCCGCGACCGCGGCGATCGGGGCGGAGTCCTGCTGCCCGGCGCTGGTTTCCGCGGCCAGGGTCAGCCCCGGCTGGCGGCCGCCGCGCAGTTCCAGGTAGACCTGGGCCAGCAGCCGCACGTCCAGCAGCGCATTGTGGGTGCCGCGTTCCGACAGGTCGATTTCGAACCGCCGGCACAGCGCATCCAGGCTGTTGGGGGCGGCCGGGTAGCGTTCGCGGGCGATGGCGAAGGTATCGACCATGCGCTTGCGGTCCAGCCGCGGCCGGCCGGCGCGCTGCAATTCGGCGTCCAAAAAGCCGAAGTCGAAGGGGGCGTTGTGCGCGATGATCGGCGCGTCGCCCAGGAAGGCCATCATCTCCTCGACAATGGCCGGGAACAGCGGCTTGCCGCGCAAATCGTCGCGGGTGAAGCCGTGCACGCGGGTCGCTTCCGACGGGATGTCGCGCTCGGGGTCCACCAGGCGATGGAAGACGCGGCCGGTGGGCAGCAGGTTTTCCAATTCGATGGCCGCGACCTCGATCACCCGGTCGCCCAGCAGGGGGTCCAGGCCGGTGGTCTCGGTATCCAGGACGATTTCACGCATTTGGGCGATACCGCCGGACGAGGCGCCGCACCTGGGCCTGGGCGTGGTGCTTCGACAGGCCGTTGTGCAGCACGTGGTCGGCGCGGGCGCGTTTTTCGGAATCGGGCATTTGCCGCGCCAGGATGGCATCCAGCCGGGCCGGCGTCATGCCCGGCCGGCGCAGGACACGGGCGCGCTGCACGGCGGCAGGTGCCGAGACGACCAGGATCGCATCCAGCCCGGCATGCGGATCGGGCCGGGTTTCGAACAGCAGGGGCACGTCCAACACCACCAGCGGCTCCGCCCGGCGGCGGCAGGCGGACAGGAACCGACGCTCCATCCGCCGCACCAGCGGGTGGACGATGGCTTCCAGCCGCCGCAGGGCGGCCGGATTGCCGAGCACGGCGGACCGCAGGGCCTCGCGCGCCAAAACGCCTTTCACGACGGTGCCGGGGAAGGCGGCGCCGATGGGGCGGACCGCGGCACCGCCCGGGGCCTGCAACACATGCACCGCCGCATCGGCATCGAAGACCGGCACCTTCAGGCGACGAAAGGCGCGGGCGGCGGTGGTCTTGCCCATGCCGATGCTGCCGGTGAGGCCCAGAATCTTCATGTCAGAGGGATATCGGCCGCGACTACGGCCCGCAACGCGGCATCGACCACCGGTTCCACCCCGAACCAGGCGGAAAACCCGGGGCGCGCCTGATGCAGCAGCATCCCCAGGCCATCCACGCCGACCAGCCCCCTGGCCCGGGCGGCCGCCAGCAGCGGGGTTTCCAGCGGCACGTAGACGATGTCGGCCACCACCGCGTGCGTCGGCAAGGGGGACAGGTCGATGATCAATGGCGGCTCGCCATGCATCCCGAGGCTGGTGGTATTCACAAGCAGCGATGCCCCGGCCAAGGGCGGGTCCACTGCGACCTCGATCGGGCCGCCCAGGTCGGCCGCCAGCGCCATCGCACGGTCCAGGTTGCGGTTGACCAGGACCAGGCGGGGGCAGCCTTCATCCAGCAGGCGCGCCGCGATGGCGCGGGCTGCCCCGCCGGCGCCCAGCAGCACCGCCGGCCCGGCATCGGCCCGCCACGCCGGCGCCTGTTCGCGCAAGGATTCGCAGAACCCCCAGCCATCGGTGTTGCTGCCCCAGATGCGGCCGTCCTTGAACACCATGGTGTTCACGGCCCCCGCCCGCTCGGCCGCCGCGTCCCGCTCATCGCAAAGGGCGTAGGCGGCTTCCTTATGCGGGATCGTGACGTTGGCGCCACGAAACCCCAGCGCCATCAGCCCCCGCACCGCCACGGAAAACTCGGCCGGCGCCACCGGCAGCGGCAGATAGGCGCCGTCGATCCCGTGGCGGTCGAGCCAGGTTCCGTGCAGCAAGGGCGATCGGGAATGGGCGACGGGCCAGCCGAGAACCCCGGCCAGGCGTGCCGCCCCTGTCAGGGTGCGCATGGGGGCGAACAAGCGGCACCCTCGGCCGCTGGTCAACACCCCCCGGCCGCATGGCCGGGTTTGCCCCCACACGCAGGGCCGCGGTTGCCTCCCGGCCGCAAGGCCGCGTTTGCCTACGGGCCGAACCTCTGCCATCCGTCGCCACGACCGAAACAGGACCCAGCCGATGACCCGTGGCCTCAAAGTCGCCGTACAGATGGACCCGATGGAGAGCATCGGCATCGACGGCGACAGCACGTTCGTATTGATGCTGGAAGCACAGGCCCGTGGCCACGCGCTGTGGCACTACCACGCACGCGACCTGACCTTCGCCCACGGCCAGGTGCGCGCCAAGGCCCACCCGGTGACGGTGCAGCGCAAGAAGGGCGACCATTTCGCCTTCGGCACGCGTGAGGTGCTGGACCTGTCCACGATGGACGTGGTGCTGATGCGCCAGGATCCGCCCTTCGACATGTCCTACATCACCGCATCGCATGTGCTGGAGATGATCCACCCGAAGACGCTGGTGGTGAACGACCCCGCTTCGGTCCGCAATGCGCCGGAAAAACTCTTCGTCCTGAACTACCCCGACCTGATGCCGGAAACGCTGGTCACGCTGGACCGCGCCGAGATCGCGGATTTCCGCGCGCGACATGGCGACATCATCGTCAAGCCGCTGTTCGGCAATGGCGGCGCCGGCGTGTTCCATCTGCGCCCGGAGGATTCCAACCTCAACTCGCTGCTGGAAATGTGGGGGGAGCGTTCGCGCGAACCGCTGATGATCCAGCAATACCTGCCGGCCGTGCGCAGCGGCGACAAGCGCATCATCCTGATCGACGGCGTGCCGATGGGCGCGATCAACCGCGTGCCCGCGGCGGGTGAATCGCGCAGCAACATGCATGTCGGCGGGCGGCCCGAGAAATCGGAACTGACCGAGCGCGAACGCGAAATCTGCGCGCGCATCGGGCCGGACCTGAAGGCGCGCGGACTGATCTTCGTCGGCATCGACGTGATCGGCGGCTATCTGACCGAGATCAACGTGACCTCGCCGACCGGCTTGCAGGAAGTCGCGCGCTTCGACGGCGTGCATCTTGAGGCGGCGATCTGGGACGCGATCGAAGCGAAGCGCTGACTTCAAACCGTCATCTTTTCGTCACATTCGTTTTCTGGCATGACTCCCTGACGCCCCGGCAACGACCGGGCATCAGGGAGGGTTCACCCCATGCGTCGTCTTTTCCCGGCCGCCATGCTGGCCGCCGTCCTGGCCCTGCCGGTGGCGGCCCAGGCCCAGGGATCGTTGAACCTGTATTGTTCGGCCCAGGTCGAATGGTGCCAGGCGGCGGCCAATGCCTTCCAGCGCGACACCGGCATCCGCGTCAGCATGAGCCAGAAGGGGTCCGGCGAAGTGCTGGCCCAGATCCGCGCCGAAGCACAGAACCCGCGCGGCGACGTCTGGTTCGGCGGCACTGGCGACCCGCATCTTCAAGCGGCCGAGGACAACCTGACGGCCGAATATCGTTCCGCCATGCTCGACCAACTCACCGACTGGGCGCAGCGCCAGGCGCGTGACAGCCGATATCGCACCGTCGGCATCTACGCCGGCGCGCTGGGCTTCGGGTACAACACCGAATTGCTGGCGCGGCGGAATATCGCGCCACCGACCTCCTGGGCCGACCTGCTGGATGCGCGGTTCCGGAACGAGATCCAGATGGCCGATCCCCGCTCCTCCGGCACCGCCTATGTGATGATCGCGACCATCGTGCAGTTGATGGGCGAAGATCCCGCCTTCGAGTACCTGCGCAACCTGCATCGCAACATCAACGCCTATCCGCGCTCCGGCACCGCGCCGATCAAGGCGGTGGCGCGGGGTGAGACGGGGATGTCCATCTCCTTCGTGCATGATGCGGTGACCGAACGCCTGGGCGGCTTCCCGGTCGCCAGCGCGATCCCGAGCGAGGGCACGGGCTATGAGATCGGCAGCATGTCGATCATTCGCGGCGCGCGGAACGAGCGTCAGGCGCGGCGGTTCTACGACTGGGCGCTGACCCCCGCGGCCCAGGCCCTGGGCGCCGAGAACAAGCAATTCCAGACGCCATCCAACCGCGCGACCCCGATCCCGCCCGAGGCGCCGCCGATCGCGCAGATCCGCCTGATCGACTATAATTTCGCGAAATACGGCACCAGCGCCGAACGCCGCCGCCTGATCGAGCGCTGGGAGCGCGAGGTGAACAGCCTGCCGCGCTAAGCCGATGCGCAAGGCGGGGGGTATCGGTGGCGCATTGGGGCTTTTCGCGGCCCTTCTGTTGCCCTGGTACCTGCAACAGGACGGGTTGGGCGCGGTGCCCTGGGCCGGGCTTGCCTGGCTGACCGATGCGGATGCGGGATCGGCACTCGGCCTGGCACTGACCGAAGGCCGCTGGTGGCTCTGGCCCGCCGTGCTGGCCCCGGCGCTGGCGCTGGCCGCGGCCGTGCTGCCCATGGCGCGTTCGATGCGGGCCAGCCTCTTTGCCCTGGCCGGTGGTGCCGGACTGCTGCTCTGGGCCGCGCAGGGCTGGTCGATCGGCGTGCGCGGCTGGAACGCGCCGGCGCTGGAGACGATGTTCGGCGAGGTGGACCGCCAGTTCGGTATCGGCCTCGGCGGCGCGCTGGTGCCGCTGTGCCTGCTTCTGGTGCTGGCGGCGGGGCTGGCCGGGCGCGGTGCCTTCCGCGGCGACCCTTTTACCGCCGCCATCGCGCTGCTGATCACGGCGGGCGTCGGGCTATTCACCTTCTGGCCCCTGGCGGCGATGCTGTCGGACGCGTTTCGCGACACCGCTGGCGATCTTGTGCCGATGGCCATCGTCGGGCGGCTGGCGGATGACCGGCTCTGGAGTTTCGCCTGCCTGATCGGCGGGACGCGTTGCGGCGTGGTGTGGAACACCATGTTCCTCGCGACCCTGACCGCCAGTGGCACCACGGCGCTCGGGCTGGCCTTCGCCTTGCTGGCGGTGCGTGGCCGGCTACGCTTTCCCAAGCCTTTGCGGCTGCTGACGGTGCTGCCGATCGTGACCCCGCCCTTCATCCTGGGCCTCGGGCTGATCCTGATTTTTGGGCGGTCGGGCCTGGTGTCACAGGCGGCTGATGCTTGGTTCGGCATTGAACTTGGGCGCTGGATCTACGGCCTGCCGGGCGTGCTGCTGGCGCAATTGTTCTCCTTCACGCCAATCGCCTTCCTGGTGCTGATCGGGGTGGTGGAGGGGCTGTCGCCGACCCTGGAAGAAGCATCGCGCACCCTGCGCGCCGACGACCGCACGACCTTCTTCAACGTGACCTTGCCGATGCTGCGGCCGGGGTTGGCGAATGCCTTCCTGCTCGGCTTCGTCGAAAGCATCGCCGATTTCGGCAATCCCATCGTGCTCGGCGGGCAATTTGCCGTGCTGTCGACCGAAATCTTCTTCGCCGTGGTTGGCGCCCAGGCGGATGGTGGGCGTGCCGCGGCCCTGGCGCTGGTGCTGCTGGTCGTGGCGCTCGGCGTTTTTGCTGTGCAGCGGCGGCTGACCGCCGGCAAATCCTACGTCTCGATCGGCGGCAAGGGCGATGCGGGGCTGGCGCCGCCGCTCCCGGCCGGCGTGCGGCGGCTGTGCCTGATGGTGGTGCTGCCCTGGGCCACGCTGACCCTGGTGCTCTACGGCCTGGCCATCGCCGGTGGCTTCGTCGAGGTCTGGGGCCGCGATTTCACCCCGACCTTGCGCCACATGGAAAAGGCGTTTTCCGCCGAATGGGGCGAACACGGCCTCGCGCTGACCGGCCTCGCCTGGAACAGCGTGCTGACGACGGTGACGCTGGCCGCGGCCGCCGCACCGCTGACCGCGGGGCTGGGCATCCTGGCCGCCTGGCTGTTCAGCCGGACGCGGTTCTACGGCAAGGGCACCTTGGAATTCGCGACCCTGCTGTCCTTCGCCGTGCCCGGCACGGTCATCGGCGTCGCCTATGTCCGCGCCTTCAACCTGCCGCCGCTGGAACTGGCGGGGACGGCGGCGATCATCATCGCCTGCTTCGTGTTCCGGAACCTGCCGGTCGGGTTGCGCGGCGGCATGGCGGCGATGTCGCAGATCGACAAATCGCTGGATGAGGCCAGCGCCGTCCTGGGCGGCGGCGGGGCCGATGGTTTTCGGCGCATCATCCTGCCGCTGCTGCGGCCGGCCATCATCGCCGGGCTGATCTATGCGTTTGTCCGCGCGATGACGACGATCAGCGCGGTGATCTTCCTGGTCACCGCGGAATACGAACTGGCGACAGTGTTCATCGTGAACCGTGTGATCAACGGCGATTACGGCCTGGCCATCGCGACGGCCGTGGTGCTGATCGGGTTGATGCTGACGGCGCTTGGCCTGATCACGCTGCTCGTCGGCCAAAGGCGCATCGGCCGCAGAAAGGATATGCCCGCATGATGCGCGCCGCCGAAGTCCGCTTCGAGAATGTCTGGAAACGGTATGGCCAGACGGTGGCGGTGCGGGATGTGTCCTTCACCGTGCCGGCTGGGACGCTCTGCACGCTGCTGGGGCCCTCCGGCTGCGGCAAGACCACCACGTTGCGGATGATCGCGGGGCTGGAGCAGACCAGCGAGGGCCGCGTGCTGATCGGTGGGCGCGACGTCACCGCCCTGCCGCCGAACGAACGCGACGTGTCGATGGTGTTCCAGTCCTACGCGCTGTTCCCGCACATGGGCGTGCTGGAAAACGTGATGTACGGGCTGACCGTGTCCCGCACACCAAAAGCCGAAGCGGAATCCCGCGCGATGGAAGCCCTGGCGACCGTCGGGTTGAAGGGGTTCGAGGGCCGCAATCCGTCGCAACTTTCGGGTGGGCAACAGCAACGCGTCGCATTGGCACGCGCGATCGTGCTGCGGCCGTCGGTACTGCTATTCGACGAACCGCTATCCAACCTGGACGCCCGGCTGCGCCGCCGCATGCGGGAAGAAATCCGCGACCTGCAATCCAGCCTTGGCCTGACCGGCGTTTACGTCACCCACGACCAGGCCGAGGCGCTGGCGATTTCGGACCAGGTCATCGTGATGAACAACGCCATCATCGCCCAGGCCGGCACGCCACGCGACCTCTACGAACAGCCGCAAAACGCTTTTGTGGCTGATTTCGTGGGTGAGGCGAACCGCGTCACCGGGCTGCTGACGGCGCGCGACGACACCCACGGGCAGATCGCACTCGGCCGCGCCAGTTTCCATCTGCCGCATCGTGGCCGCCCGACTGGCGAGGTCCCGGTCGCCATCCGGCCCGAGGCGGTCGCGATCCTGGATGCGGACGACCCCGAGGCGGCGCTGCCGGGGGTGATCGAAAAGGCGTCCTACCTCGGCACGGTGATGGAATACGGCGTCACCACCGACCTCGGCACGCTGTTCGTGGTCTGCCCGAATGTGGATCGGGCGCGGCGCGCGGGTGACGCGGTCGGCATCGGCTTCGCCGCCACACGCGGCATCGCGATCCTGGCCGGCTGATCAGGCGTAGATGAAACCCATCGTCGGATAGCCGGTGTTGCCCCAGTCATTCGCCGGCGGATACCAGACGCGTACCAGCGACCAGTCGTTGCGGGCCGAGATATCCAGCACCGGCTGATCCCGCGCGATCCGGCCGCGTGCCGAGCCACTGGCCCAATTGGCATGATCCACGCGGATTTCCCGCTGGCCCGCGATCCGTGCCACGACAGCCAGATGGCCGCTGCGGTTGCGGCTGGTGCGCTGGAACACCAGCACGGCATTGCGCTGCGGCGCCCGACCACGGCGATAGCGGCCCTCGGCGGCGTCCCACCACTGCCAGGCGTCGCCTTGCAGCCCGATCCCGGAGCGTTCCCGCGCGAATGGCACGCAGGACATCGGCCCACCGGCGGCCGCCGTCGAACTTGGCACGCCGGTCCGCGACGGCGCACGCGATGTGCCACAGGCAGCCAAAAGCAAGGGCAGCCCGAGGGCTAGCCGGCGTGGCCAATGCAGAGCGTCAGGATTATCCCCCATCCTGTTGATTGATTAGCGTAATCACGCGACGAAGCACCAGTGAATTTTGAATCACCGGCCCCAGGGGTTGCCCCTCGGCGCGGAGCGGGCACCCGCCATCGCCTCCAGCGCCGCGACACGGTCGCTGGTGGCGGGATGAGTGGAAAACAGCCGCGACAAGCCGCCGGCAAAAGGGTTCACGATGAACAGATGCGCCGTCGCGGGGGTCGCGTAGTGGTTCGGCACGTCGCGCCCCTGTTCCAGCCGTAGCAGGGCCCCAGCCAGCCCCAGCGGATCGCCGGCGATTTCGGCACCAATCCGGTCAGCCTCGAACTCACGCGTGCGGCTGACGGCCATCTGGACGATCATCGCGGCCAGGGGCGCCACGATCACCGCCAGCAGCACCCCAATGATGCCCAGCGGGTTGGATCGCCCGTTGTCGCCCCGCCCGCGCGCGAAAAGCCCGCCGAACTGGGCGAGCATGCCGATCCCGCCCGCCAGGGTCGCCGCGATGGTCATGACCAGCGTGTCGTGGTTGCGGATATGGGCCAGTTCATGCGCGATGACCCCGGCGACCTCGCGTTCCGGCAGGCTCCGGAGAAGGCCCGTGGTGACCGCGACGGCGGCATTGCTGGGACTGCGGCCCGTGGCAAAAGCGTTGGGCTGGTCGTCGTGCACCAGGTACAGCGCCGGCATGGGCAGGCCGGCGTTGGCGGCCAGCCGCGCGGTCATGGCATGCAGCTCGGGGGCTTCGGCCGGCCCGACCGGTTCGGCGTGCTCCATGCGCAGCACGGCCCGGTCGCTGGACCACCAGGCGAACAGGTTCATGCCGGCGGCGATGGCCAGCGCGACCAGCGCACCGCCCTGCCCGCCGATCGCCGCCCCCGCGGCGACGAAGATCGCGGTCATGGCAGCCAGCAGGATCGTGGTTCGCAGATATCCGCCCATGGGGGTCGTCCTTTTCGCCCAAAGCCCCCAAGTGGGGTGCATGACGAAGCAACCTCAAGGGGCAACCGCCCCCGAACCCGTCCCGGCGGCGAAGCCGGTCCCGCCCGCGCCGGCCGTCACCAAGCCGGCACCGCCCGCCGAACCCCCGGCCGAGTATGGCGGGCCGGCTGGCCCGGAACCCACCCGCTACGGCGATTGGGAACGCAAAGGCCGCGTGTCGGATTTCTGATCCGACCGCCGGGTCGGTCAATCCCGCTCCGGTCCCGTGTCGGCGGACTGCAGGATGGCCATGACCTCGACCACCCGCGCGCTGGCCGCGCGGCGGGCAACCCGGCCGATGGCGTCATCGCCCTCGAACCGCGTGAAGGCTTCCAGCACCTCGGCCGCGCTTGCGCCGGTGCGGTGGATGTCCGCCAGCATCGTCTCGTCGATCGCGCCCAGTATGGCCGTGATGTCGGCGGCGGTGGCCGGTTGCGCTTCGTCGTCCCGGCTGCCGCTCATGGCCCGCCCCCATGCGGTCCCGGTGATCGCTGCGCCGCGGCGTCGCGATCGAGATGTGGCAGCGTGGGATATCGGCCTCGACACGTTCGGCGATCGGCGCCTGTCCGCGGATGCGCGCCCGCAGTATCGGCGACCGCGCCACGCCCTTGAAGGTGATTTGCAGCGGCAAGGCCATGCTGGTCCCCTCCCTGGTATGTCAACACGCCGGCGCGCAGCGTGTGGCGCGGATCATACCAATCCGAGAAGCCGCGGCCTTGATCGACGTCAATCAGTGCCGCGGTAACACCGGTGAGGCCTACGCAGGATTGAGCGAGGTCAAGGCATTCGCGCGCGCGATCGTGCATCGTTTCGCCCTGCACAGGACAGTTCGGGAGGAGGACATGTCCGCTTCGCCATCACATCCTGGCCATCGCGCCATACGGATCATCATACCACCGATGGGGCTGGCCGGCATGCTGGAGGTCCCCGCCCAGGCCGAGGCCACCGTCGTCTTCGCCCATGGCAGCGGGTCCAGCCGCCACAGTACGCGCAATCGCCAGGTCGCCGAGGCCTTGCGCCAGGCCGGGCTTGCCACCCTGCTCTTCGACCTGCTGACCGAGGACGAGGCCGCCGATCGCCGCAAGATCTTCGATATCGGCCTGCTGGCGCAGCGGCTGGGCGCAGCGGTGGACGACCTCGCTGATCATGCCGAGACGCGCGGCCTGCCGATCGGGTTGTTCGGCGCCAGCACCGGTGCGGCCGCCGCGCTGGTCACCGCCGCGACCCACCAAGCGGCCATCGGTGCCGTGGTCTCTCGCGGCGGAAGACCCGACCTTGCCGGTGAGGAGGCGCTCCGCAAGGTCACCGCACCCACCCTGCTGATCGTCGGCGGCGACGATCGCCAGGTGCTGTCGCTGAACGAATGGGCACGCACCCGGATGACCTGCCACGTCGAACTCGCGATCGTGCCGGGGGCCACCCATCTGTTCGAGGAAGCGCACGCGCTGGAACAGGTGGCCCGGTTGGCCGCGGACTGGTTCCGCGGCTGCCTTGTGGAGGACATCGGCCATGTTCGCTGACGCCCCCGCGCGCTTTGCCGATCGCGCCGAGGCTGGGCGGTTGCTGGGCCAGCGGCTGCGGCAGATGCACCTCGTCCGCCCCATCGTCTACGCATTGCCACGCGGCGGCGTGCCCGTGGGCGCCGAGGTCGCCGAAGCACTGGGCGCACCGCTCGACCTGATCCTGGTGCGCAAGCTCGGCGCACCGTTCCAGGCCGAACTTGCGATCGGCGCGGTGACCGATGGTGGGGAGGCCGAGACCGTGCTGAACGACGACATCATCGCCGCCACCGGCGCGACCGATGCCTTCATCGAGGCGGCACGCAAACGCGAGATGGCCGAGATCGAGCGCCGGCGCCTGCTTTACGTCGCCAACCGCCCGCGTCCCGACCCGCGCGGCCGCGCCGCGGTGGTGGTGGACGACGGCCTGGCGACGGGTGCGACGGCGCGGGCGGCGTTGCGCGCGCTGCGTCGCCGTGGCCCCTCGCCCCTGGTGCTGGCCGTACCGGTCGGGACGCCCGACACCGTCGCCGCGATGCGAGCGGAAGCGGATACCGTGGTGTGCCTGCACGAAGCCCGGCCGCTTCACGGCATCGGCGCCTTCTACGCCGACTTCCATCAGCTTGCGGATACGGAGGTGATCCGCCTGCTCGATACCGCTGCCGCGCGGATGGCGCGGTGAACCCGTGACGACCCAGTCGGCATGACGGCCTGGTGCCGGCCGCGAACCGAGGCCCCTTCGACACTGGAGCACTTGCGCGCCGGAGGCATCTCCGGCGCGCAAGTGCGCCAGCCTTACCGCGCCGGCGGCACCGCGTTGGAGAAGCGGAAGGCGTCGAGGTTGAAGTCCGCCACCCGCATCCAGCTGTTGCTGTTCTCCAGGAAGGCGCGCCACGGCGCGTAGAGCGTCTTGAAATCTTCGTTTTCGCCGACGATCTCGTCGAAGACTTCGAACGAGGCGCGATACGCCGCTTCCATCACCGGTCGCGGGAACGGCCGCAACTGCACGCCCTGGGAGATCATCCGGCGCAGCGCCGGCGGGTTGGCGACATCGTAGCGCGCCAGCATCAGCATGACCTGCTCATTCGCCGCGACCTCGAAGGCCGCCTTGAACGCGTCGGGCAGCGCGGCCCAGGCGGGGGCCGAACAGAGGGCCGTGATCTGCGCGCTGCCTTCCCACCAACCTGGGTAGTAGTAGTAGCGCGCGATGCGGTGGAAGCCGAGCTTCTCGTCATCCGCGGGCCCGATCCATTCGGCCGCGTCGATCGTGCCGCGTTCCAGCGCCGAATAAATGTCGCTGGCCGGCAATTGCTGCGGCACCGCGCCGAATTTCGCCAGGATGCGGCCACCGAGCCCGCCGATGCGCATCTTCAGCCCGGACAGATCCTGCACGGTGTTGATCTCGCGCCGGAAGAAGCCGCCCATCTGCACGCCGACATTGCCGACCGGGTGCTGCACGATGTTGAACTTGCGGAAGAGCGCGCGCATCGGCTCCATGCCGCCGCCCTCGTTCAACCAGGCGATCTGCTGCCGGGCGTTCAGGCCGAAGGGCAGGCCGCCGTCGAAGGCGAGGGCCGGGCTCTTGCCGATGAAGTTCGAGGTCAGCACATGGCCGCATTCGACCGAACCATTTTGCACGGCATCGAAGGTCTGCAAGGCGGGCATCAGCTCGCCGCCAGGAAAGGCGCGGATTTCGAAGCGGCCTTCGGTGATCTGGCCGACGCGGCGGCAGAAGGCCTCCGCGGAACCGTAGATCGTCTCCAGGCTGCGTGGCCAGGCTGTCGCCATGCGCCAGCGCACCTGCGGCGTTTGCGCGCGCGCCACGCCCGGCATCGCAAGCCCGGCCGCGATGGCAAGGCCGCCGCCACTCATAACAGACCGTCTATCCATCACATGCCTCCTTCAATGACCCGTTGCACCACGGCGCCACGGCATCGCGCGCCGTTCCACGAAGCCGACCAGGGCGATCAACGCCATCCCGATCACGGCCAACAGCATCAGCGCGGCAAAGACGCGCGCCGTATCGAAGGAGCCCTGCGCCGAAAGAATGACGTGACCCAGACCATTCTGCGAGGAGACGAATTCCCCCACGATCGCACCAACCAAAGCCAGCGACATCGCGACCTTCAGCCCAGCGAAGATCGAGGGCAGCGCCGCGAAGAATTTTATGCGTAGCAGCACCGACCAACGCGAGCCGCGCAGCGCACGGGCCAGGTCAAGCACGTCCGGCGGCGCGCTGCGCAAGCCAAGGGCGGAATCCACGACCACGGGAAAGACCGCGACAAGAAACGCCACCAGGATCTTTGGCGGCGAACCCGTGCCGAACCAGATCACCAGCAGCGGCGCCAAGGCCACCTTGGGCACGCTGTTCAGCGCGACGAAGGGCGGAAACAACAGCCGTTCCAAGGTGCGGCTTTCGGTGATGAGAATGGCGAAGGCGACACCGAAGACCGCCGCCGCCGCGAAGCCGGCCAGCGTGATCCCCGTGGTGAAGGCGGCCTGCTGCGCGTACCACAGCGGGAAATCCCAGATCTCCGCGAACACGGCCGATGGCGCGGGCACCAGGTAGCCCGGCACGCCAAAGCCACGCACCGCCGCTTCCCAGACCAGCAGTGCCACGACGATGCCGATCAACGGCAGCAACGCACCCCGCGTCATGCCGCGTCCCGCAGCAGGCCCATGGATTCGAAGGTCGCGCGCAGATGGCGCGACAGGGCGATGAACTGCGGTTCCTCGCGCACCGACAAATGGCGTGGCAGCGGCAGGTCCACCTCGATCTGTTCCAGCACCCGTCCCGGGCGCGGGGCGAAGACGATGACGCGGGTGGCGAGGAACAGGGCCTCTGTGATGCTATGGGTCACGAACAACGTGGTCATGCGTCGTTCGACCCAAAGCCTGTGCAGATCAAGGTTCAACTGATCCCGCGTGATGGCATCGAGCGCCCCAAAAGGCTCGTCCATCAGCAGCAGCGGCGGGTCTTCCAGCAGCGCACGGCAGATCGCGGCGCGCTGGCGCATGCCGCCCGAAAGCTCGGCTGGCCAGGACCCGGTGAAATCGGAAAGCCCCGTCAGGTTCAAGAGTTCGCGGGCACGGGCGACGAGCGCCGGCGTGCGGCCGCCGCGCAGGTCGGCCGGCAGCAGCACGTTGTCCAGCACGCTGCGCCAGTCCAGCAGGGCGTCGCGTTGCAGGGCGATGCCCAGGCGCTCAGGCGGGCCGATGACCGGCTTGCCGTCCAGGGTCAGCGACCCGGAGGACGGCACCTCAAGCCCCGCCAGCATGCGCAAAAACGTGCTCTTGCCACAGCCCGAGGGGCCGAGCAGTGCCACGAACTCACCGCGCCCGATGTCCAGTGTCACATCGGCAAGCGCCTGCGTTTCCGCAAAACGCTTGCCCAGGGCACGGGCCGAGATCACGCCCCGGCAAGCCGGCGGATCGCGGCGACGTCCAGCAGGTCGTTGGTGAAATAGGCGCCAGGCGCCTCACGCCGTTCGATCTGCCCGGCCCCGGCCAGGTTGTCGACGCCCGTCGCCCAATCGGATTCCGCCATGATGCCAAGCGGCTGGCCCGCCGTCGCATCGCTGGTGAAGAAGGTCTTCATGCTGTCGATCTGCGCGCGCAGCACGGTCGGGTTCAGCCGGGCCTGCGGCTTTGCGGCTTGCATGGCGCGGATGGCTTCATCCTCGGCACCGGCCGCCACGGCCATCCAGGCGGCGGTGGTGATGCTGGCGAAGCGGCGCAGCGCGGGCGCCCGCGTGCCGATGCTGCGCTCCGTCGCGAAAAGGCCAAAGGACGGGAACACCAAACCATGATCGGCGAAACGGATCGCGCCGGCGGGACGCTGCGCTTCGACCAGCGGGACGGCAAAGGGGATCGCGCTGAACACGCCATCGGCGCGACCCGCGATATAGGTGCCGATCTTGGCCGCGGCATCGACGCTGAGAAGCTGCACGTCCGTGCGCTGCAAATTCCCCGAAGCCAGGAAACGATCCAGGAACGGCGTTTCCAGCGATCCCGGCGTGAAGGCCAAGGTGCGGCCGCGCAGCGCCGCGACGGCAGCCGGCCCGGTCTCCGTCGGCATGCGATCACGCGGCAGCATCAGCCCGATGTCGTTCTGGCGCGCGAAGCTCGCGATCGCCCGCACCGGGATGCCGCGCCCCCGCGCGATCATCATCGGGGCCAGCGACGCATGCCCCACGTCGAACTGCCCGTTGCCGACCAGTTGCACCGTGGCAACCGAACCATTGCCGTCCTCGATCGAGACATCGAGGTCTTCACGCGCATACCAACCGCGCGCCATCGCCAGATAGAAGGGCGCCTGGCTGCCCCAGGTCGACCAATCGAGCCGCACCGCCATCCGTTCGGCGGCAAAGGCAGGCCGCGCCAGGAAAGGGACGGCGAGGGCAGCAAGGGCAAGGCGGCGGGTGGTCATGGAGAGCCTCCATCACGACGGGTGAAGCGCGCGGAAAGCCACGCACGAAGGGATAGGAACAACAGGGCAAACAGCGATGGCGGTGGTGCTGCCGTCACCGGCGCACCGGCCAGCAGCTTTGCAAGATTCGCGCCGAACTCGCGCGCCATGCGGCCGACGAGGTCACGCACCAGCCCACCGCGCGCAAAGCCGGCCAGGGCGCCGGACAGGCGCCAGGTGATGTCGACCTCGACCTGGCAATTGTCGCCCTGCGGGACCACGCGCCAGGCGACGCTGCCGACGGCGCCGCTGCCGGTGCCGCCGTCGCGCCCGCTGCCGGTCAGCCGGCCGCTGCGCGTGGCAGCATCGGCACTGGCTTCGCCGCTGCCGGCGAAGGCGACCTTGATGGGGCCGAGGGCCACGCGCATCCCGCCCTCAAGCCGCGTGCCGTCCCAGGCCGTGATCTCGGCCCCGGGCAGGCAGGCGGCGACCCGTCGCGGGTCGGACAGGATGGCAAAAACCGCATCGGCGGGCGCTGCGATGGCCAGGGTTTCGGTCACGCCCGCGGCACCCGCCGGCAGGCTGACGGCGGTGACAGGCTGCGCGGCGACCGGTGCCGGCGCGATGGCGCGCGCCTCGGCAACGCGGGTTTCGGGCGGCTGCGGCGCGCGGCCCGCCGCGACCGACATCACCGCCGCGACGATGCCCTGGTAGCCGGTGCATCGGCAGAGGTTGCCGGCGAGTTCGGCACGCACCCGCGCCTCCGGCTGTTCGCCGAGCCGCAGCACGATGTCGCGCGCGGTGATCAGCATCCCCGGCGTGCAATAGCCGCATTGCAGCGCGTGATGCGCGGAGAACGCGACGCGCAGTGCCGCCATCACCGGATCATCGTCGAAGCCTTCGATGCTGCGCACCGAGGCCCCATCGCATTCCACCGCGCGCACCAGGCAACCACGCACCGGCACGCCATCGACCAGCACCGTGCAGGCGCCGCAAGCACCCTGTTCGCAGCCAAGATGCGTGCCGGTCAGGTCCATCGCATCGCGCAAGTGGTCCGCCAGATGCGTGCGCGGCACGACAAGATGTTCGACGGATCGGCCATTCACCGTCAGTTTCAGCGGCACCATCAGTGCATTCCCTGCAACGCGCGCACCACGGCCGCGCCGCGCAAGGCACGCCCATCCGCATCCAGATGCGTCAGCAGGCGCGCGCATTCGACGGGCGCGACATCGACGGCGGCCGGCACGCCGCCCGCGCGCAAGGCGGTCGAGGTTTCCAGCAGCAGCATGGGCGCTGCATCGATTGCACCGACAGCCACGCGGCACAGCGCGCCATCCAACACCGCGCCACCCAGCGCATCGGCGAAGGCGCCGGTCTTGCGGTTGACCTTGCACCAACCCCAACGCGCAGTCTCCGACAGGCGCGGCAGGTCGCAGCCCGTCAGGATCTCATTGCCGGCAAGTGCTGTGGCATAGGCGCCGGTCACGAAATCCGCGGCGGCGATGGCGCGCGCGCCAGACGGGCCCATCGCATGCACGCTGCCATTCAACAGCATCAGCACCGTCAGCCAGTCGGCAGCCGGATCGGCATGCGCCAGGCTGCCGCCAAACGTCCCCCGGTTGCGCACGCCGCGATAGGCGATGCCGGCGGCGACATGCGGCAGCAAGCCGCGCGTCATGTCCTGCACCAAGCCATCCTCGATCGCCGCATGGGTGTGCCCGGCGCCCAGATGAAAGCGGGACTCGTCCGCCGCGAAATCGCGCAGCCCGATCGGCTTCAGGTCAATCAACCGGGCCGGGCGAGCCAGCCGCAGGTTCATCGTCGGCGAAAGGGATTGTCCGCCCAGGAACGGGCGCGCATCGGGATCGGCCACCAGACTTGCAACGACATCCGCCAGGCTTGTGCCGCGATGGTAATCGAACGATGCGGCCTTCATGCGCTGGCCGCCGCGATGGCGGCGCGCACCCGTGCCGGTGTCGCCGGCACGGCAGCAACCACCGCACCCAGCGGCCCCAGCGCATCGTTGATGGCATTCACCAAGGCGCCCGCCGGCGCGATGGCACCACCTTCGCCGACACCCTTGATGCCATGCGTCGTATGCGGCGACGGCGTTTGCGTATGCGCGATGCGAAAAGCCGGCACATCGGTCGCGCCCGGCAGCAGGTAGTCGAGCAAGGTAGAGGCCAGTGGCTGGGCATCGTCGCTATAGGTGCATTCTTCCAGCAACGCCGTGCCGATGCCTTGCGCGGCGCCACCGCGGGTTTGGCCCTCGACGATCATGGGGTTCACCATGGTGCCGCAATCCTCGACGATCACGTAGTCCAGGATCTCGGTCCGCCCCGTCTCCGCATCCACCGCGACCTTGGCGGCATGGGTGGCGAAGGAGAAGACGCCATTGTCGGTGGTGGGCTTGTAGCCCTCGGTCGCTTCCAGCCCGGCGGTGTTCACGCCCTCCGGTAGCGTGTCGGGGCGGATGTACCAGGCGCGGCCGACCTCGGCGAAATCGATGCTGGCGGCGCCGGCGTGCAAGCGACCGTCGCGCGCGACGACATTCTCCGGTTCGGTCTGCAGCAGGTGTGCGGCGATGGCGCGGATGCGTTCGGCTACCACGCCGCCGGCACGCGCGACGGCGCCGCCCGCCATCACGATGCCACGGCTGGCATAGGCGCCGGTGGAGAAGGGCGTTTCACCGGTATCGCCGAGCGTGACGCGAATGTGTTCCAGCGGCACGCCGGTCGCGGTATGCGCGACCTGGGCCAGGGTCGTCTCCAACCCCTGGCCGATGGTGTGAATGCCCGCGCGCACTTCCAGCGCGCCATCGGGTGTGAGCTTCACACTGGCCTGGTCGAAGCCAGGCACCAGCGGCAGGCCCCAGGCGGCAAAAACCTTGGTGCCATGGGCGGATTGCTCGGTGTAGGTCGCGAAGCCGATGCCGATGTAGCGGCCCTTCTCATCCCGCCGCGATCCCGCGCGAAACGCGTCCAGGCCGACCATGTCGCGCGCCTGCGCGAGCGATGCCGGATAGTCGCCCGTGTCAAAATGCTTGTTGGTGATGTTGACATAGGGCATCGCCGACCCGGGCACGAGGTTTTCCGCCCGCACATCCGCGGCTTCCCGCCCGACGGCGCGGGCGATCGCATCGATGGTCAACTCGATCGCGAAGCACACACCCGGCCGCGCCACGCCGCGATACGGCGCGAAGGGCGGCTTGTTGGTGGCGACGGAATAGACCTCGCAGCGATAGGCCGGGACGACATAGGGGCCGGGCAGGTTGCCGCCGGCCTGCGCGGCCTCCAGCACCGCCGTGAATGGCCAGACGGAGTAGGCGCCGGTATCCACCTCCACCTCGGCATCCAACGCCAGCAGTTTTCCACGCGCATCGGTATGCGCGGTGATCGTGTAGTGGTGTTCGCGGGCATTGGCGCCAGCGACCAGGTGTTCGCGCCGGTCCTCGGTCCAGCGAAAGGCCGCCTTGCGCGTTAGCGCCAGCCAGCAGACCGCGATCTCCTCCGGCTGCAACAGGCATTTGTAGCCGAAGCCGCCACCGACATCGGGCGGCGCCACGCGGATCATCGCCTGCGGAATGCCAAGAACCTCGGCAAGTCCGGTCCGGATCAGGTGGGGCACCTGGGTGGAGGTATGCACCACCAGCATCGCGGTGCGATGATCCCACCGGGCGACAAGGCCCTTGCCCTCCATCGGGTGCATGACCTGGCGCGCGCAGGTCAGGTCGAGGTGGATGGTATGCGCAGCCTCGACCGACACCGACTTGCCGACGCTGCTGCGCAGGAAAAGATTGTCGCCCCAGTCGGGATGCAGCAGGGCGGCCCCCGGCGCACGGCCCGCGGCGCAGGAGGCGATGGCCGGCAGTTCCTCGTAGGAGACGAACACCGTATCGACCAGATCCTCGGCCTCGGCCCGGCTATCCGCGACGCACATGGCGATCGCCTCGCCGACATAGCGCACGCGGTCATCCGCCAGCACCGGCCATTCCGACAGCTTGTAGCCGGGAATGCCGGACCGCGTGACGATGGGCTTTACCCCCGTCAGGTCCGCCAGGAACAGCACGTCGCTGCCCACCGGCGCCGTGCGCGCCGTGATGCGCGCATGGGCCAGGGGTGAGCGCAGGAAAGCAACCTCCCGCAGCCCCGCGATGCGAATATCGGCGACGAAACGCCCCTGGCCCGCCAGATGCCGCGCATCCTCCTTCCGAAGGACACTGGCGCCGATGCCCTGGCCGTCCATCGCGCTAGACCGGCAGGCAGAGAGCGGTGGGCACGAGGAGGTTGTCGTAGACGCAGCGCCGTTCCCGCAGACGCAACTCGCCATCGGTCGTGCGGGCGAAGATGTCGTGGTATTCGCCGATCTGTAGGATTCGTGCGTCGGGGCGGTCGTACAGAACCTCGAACACCATGTAGTTCGCACGCGCCGAAAAATCGCCATTCGGCTTCGGCGGATCGACCCGCAGATTGCTGACCATGTGGCGCAGGTAGCGCGGCCCGAACATCGACGTCTTCAGGATGGCAAAGGCGCGGTCGCGCATCATGCCGATGCCCTCGCAATCGACCAGCCCGACCGGCATGCCGGCATCGCGATTCTCGCGTGAGGTGACGAGGTAGAAGCAATCCACGGTAAAAAGCTCGGTCCAGGCGTTCAGGTCGGCGCGGTCCAGTCGGGCGCAGTATTCGGCGTTGAAGCGCTCCACCTCATCACGCAGCAGCAAGGCCTCGATACGAGCGTCCAGGCTATTGGGAATGTCCAGCATGGTCAGAGCGCCATCGCCTGGCGCCAGTGGCGATACATCGCCCGGATGGCTGCTTCGGAAATCAGGGTATCGCTGGTGCCGGCCGGGGTCGCCGGGTCCAGCGCCACCATGTGCTGTCCGCCCGGCACGTTCTTCATGCCGTCCTGGACGAACTTCATGGCCTCGTTGTCCTCCAGCCCCAGGAAGCCGGCGGGGCCCATCAGATTGCCCTGGCGCAGGCGATGCCGCGTCATCTCCGGCGTGTCGCCCTCAAAGCCGAACATGGTCCATTTCATGATGAACTCATGCGGTCCGGTCGGCACGATCTGGCGGATGCCGAGCGTGTTCATCTCACGCTGTACGATCAGGTTCGGCCAGATGGTGGACATCGTCACCGACCAGGGGCTGTCGAACTCATCGAAGAAATCCATGATGCGCGGGTCTTCCAGCCGCATGCCTTCCTTGTAGGCGCGCATTTCCTTGGCGTCGTCGGCATTGACCTTCTTGTCGCTCTTGGCCGAACACATCACGCCGTGCCGACCGCTGTCATCGGCCAGCATCAGCGATTTGTTGCCGGCGACCAGCAGGCCGAAAGTGACGAGGAAAGTGTGCAGCAAGGTCGCGTGGTACGGGTCCTTCAGGTTCTCATGATAAAGCTTCCAATTGCCCGGCAACGTGTGCCGGTAATGGCCCAGCACCACCAGCTTGCGCCCATCGAAGGTCGCTTCGAATTCGCGCAGCACATCGGGGCCAAGGTAGTCGGCGAAACTCTCCATATCCTCGGCGTAAGTCGCAAAAATCACGCCGCGATGGGTGGTGACCTTCAGCTTGCGCGGACCATGGTCGGCGGTGTGAAAATCCTCCGGCATACCGCCCTTGCCGGCGACGCCACGGCGGAAGGGAACGCCCTGCAGATTGCCCTTCAGGTCATAGGTCCATTGATGATAGGGGCAGACGAATTCACCGACATTGCCGGAGAGTTCACGGCAAAACTCCGCCGCGCGATGGGTGCAGCGATTTTCGAAGACATGGATGCTGCCATCCTCGGCCCGGCTCACCACCACCGGGGTCGGCCCGACATGCGACCGGATGAAATCGCCCGGCTTGTCGATTTCGGATTCCAGCCCGACGCAATTCCAGGTGCGTCCATGGAAGATGCGCTCGACCTCGCGCTGGTAGATGGTGTCGTCGGTATAGACCCAGTCGGGGATGCGGGTCAGGCCCTCGGCGGGCCAGGCGAAGCGGCGGCGTAGCGACAGGGCGTCGGCGACGGTGTCCATGTTGCTCTCCTCATCAATGTCCAGCCAGCGCGCATCATGGGCGGCCGGATCGAAGGGCATTGCCGCGTCCAGCAAGGCCTTGGCATCGCGCACCGCACCGGGATCGTCGAAGGCCAGCACGGCGCGCGGCACCGATGTCGCGGGGTCGCAGCAGATGTAGGTATCGCCGCGGCGCGCGACGCGGTCGCTGGCCTGCGGCACGCCCAGCATCTGGGCGTTCACCCCGAACTGGTCGGTCCAGAACCAGGGGCGTCGCGCGGGCACGGCCGGTGCGCCCGCCATGGCGCGGCCCGCGGCGGCGCCGGCATCCTCGGCATTCTGCCAGGATTCCAGACGCAGCGGCGCGCCATTGGGTCCCTGCCGCAGGACGGCGCAATCGCCCGCGGCAAAAATATTGGACACGCTACTGCGCCCATCGCGATCCACCGCGATGCCGCCCAGCAAAATGTCGCAGCCCGCGTCGCGTGCCAGCGTGACCTCGGGCTCCATGCCGACGCCGACCAGCACGCAGTCGGTCGCGATCTCGCCGCTGCTGGTCTCCACGATCAGCCCCGGCCCATCGGGGCGCAGCCCGGTGACGGCCGTGCCACACCGCAACGCGACGCCATGCGTGGTTGCGAGCGTCGCAAACGCCTCACCCAAGGCGGGCGGCATCACCCGGGCCATCAGAGTCGGCGCGGCCTCCAGCACCGTGACCGCGACATCCAGCGCGCGCGCGGCCGACGCCAGTTCCAGCCCGATGAAACCGCCGCCGATCACGACCGCATGATGCGCCTGGCGCAGCACAGAGGCGATGGCCGCCGCATCCTCTCGGTTGCGCAGGGTGAAGATGCCAGGAAGCTCCGCACCCGGCACCGAAAGCCGGCGCGCCCGCCCGCCTGTCGCCAGCAGCACCGCATCGGCGGGCAGCACCCGCCCGTCATCCAGCGTCACGCCATCGACGACCGAGACGGCGGCATGGCCCAGGTGCAAGGCGACACCCAAAGCCGCCGCGTCTTCCGCCGTCAGGCAGGGCGGATGCTCGGCCTCGGGATCGGTCAGGGATGTCTTGGACAGCGGGGGGCGCTCATAGGGCAGGTGCGGCTCCTCGCCGACCAGCGCGATCGCGCCCGTATATCCGCCGACGCGCATGCTGCGGATGGCGGCGGCGGCGGCCTGGCCGGCGCCAACGACGACCACGTTACCGACGCCAGGGGTGACGACGGCGGGTGCCGCGGCCGGCGCCGTCAAAACGGTTTCGGGATCGACCCAGACGACCCCATCACGAACCTCGACCGCGTAGACCGGCAAGTCCTTGGTCAGCGGCGCGCACATCGCGCGGCCGGTGCGTATGTCGAAGCGTCCCTGGTGCAGGGGGCATTCGATCTCGCCCCCTACCACAAAGCCGTCCTTCAGGAAGGCCAGCGCATGGGTGCAGACACCATGGGTCGCAAAAACCTCCGCGCCCAGCCGATAAAGCGTGACCTCGACCCCGCCGAGCGACAGGCCCAGCACCTGACCATCCGAAAGGCTGTCGATCGGTACCGTCGCCTGCCAGGTCATCCGCCACGCACCCCTGCCATCCCGCCGTCACAGTCTAGCGAGGCGCGTGGCCGCCATGCAACGGTTGCGCGGCGCCATTTGATCAGCATACCCTCATATTTTCACCATCCCAAGGAAGGCAGACCCATGGCACAGGAACCGCTCGCGCAGCGTGGCAACTTCCTCCACATCTATGATTTCCGGGTCATGCCGGGCCATGAGGCGGAGTTCATCCGGCTGTTCGAAGCCTTCGACTACAACGACGACAATCCCATGCATAAGTCCAAGGCCCAGGTGAAGGACGGCGTATTGTGCCGCGACACCACAGACCCGCAGCGGTTTTTCCTGATCGCGGAATGGTCCAGCATCGAACAACACGCGGCAATCCTGCCAGTGTTGCGCGCCATGAAGCCGGAATTCATCAAGTTCATCGAAGGCGGCGGCCCCGCCTTCACCCCGAAATACGTCGAGGTTGTCTCCTCCACCCCCGACGAGATCCTGAACAAGGCCCAGCCCGGCTGACCCCGCCGGGTTTCAGGCCGCCTTGTCGATCCGCGTCGGCCCCAGGGCCGCGCGGCTGACATCATTGTTCGCGTCGATCAACCGCAGCAGCGTCGCCAGGAACTGCTCCCGCTCCGCGCCATCCAGTGGGTTCAGCAGCCGCTCCTGCGCGCGGCGCATGGCGCCCAGCATGGCCTTGGTCAGCCGTTCGCCATCCGGCGTCAGCCAGGTGACGAAGGTGCGCTTGTCTTCCGCCCCACGCTGACGCCGCACCAGCCCGCGCCGGGTCAGCCGGCTCAGCACATCGGCCACATTGGTCCGGTCGATTCCGACGTCATGCGCGATGGAATTCTGGTCGGCACCGGGATTGAGCGACAGCGTCGTCAGGATGCCATACTGCACCGGCGTGATGTCGAATTCGGCGCATTCCTCGTAGAAGATCGCATAGTGGATCTGGTTCAGCCGACGGATGAGGAACCCCGGGCGGCGCCACAGCGGCATGCGCGTGATAAGCTGGCGCAGTTCCGGGTCGCTGACCGCGCCGGCCACGGCCAGTGTCGTCGCCTCGGCCCGCAAGGCGCGCCTGGCGCCGGTCCGTCGTACCTGAGCCATTCGATCGCCTCGCCTGTCGCACCGGTTCAGCATAACGCCTGCGCCGACCGCGTCCACGTCGCAGTCATGGCGATGGCGGTCAGGGGGCTTGCCGCTCCATCGCCAGGCAGCCTGCCGTCATGCCGGGACCCGGGTCGAAGCGCATCGCAACATGTGCTAAGCAGGGCGCAGGAAACGAAATACCAGGGAAACGCCATGAAGCGCCGCAGCCTCCTCCTCGCCCCAAGCCTTGCCATGCCGTCGCTCGCGCTGGCCCAGGGCACATCCCCATGGCTGCCGAACCGCGCCATGACGATGATCGTCCCCTATGCCGCGGGCGGCGGCACGGACATCGTCGGGCGCGAATTCGCGCAGATCCTGTCGCAGAAGCTGGGCCAGCCCGTGGTGGTCGAAAACCGCGGCGGTGCCGGCGGCAATATCGGCACCTTGCAGGCGGTGCGGTCGCGGGCCGACGGCTTCACATTCCTCTATGCCGTGTCCTCCAACATCGTCATCAACCCGCATGTCTATCGCACCGAAGCCGGGCAGGACCCGGCACGCGTGCTGGTCCCGGTCGGAATCCTGGCGAACTACCAGTACATCCTGGTGGGCAATCCGCGCTGGCCGGCGACCAACCTGCAGGAACTGATCGCGCTGGCGCGGCAGAAGCCGGGTGAGATCACCTTCAGCCATTCGGGCAATGGCGGGAACAACCACCTGGCCGGCAAGCTGCTCGCCCGCATGGCCGGGATCGAGCTATCCGACGTCGCCTATCGCGGCACGGCGCCAGCGCTGATGGATGCCGTCTCGGGCACCGTGCAGTTCAACATCTCCTCCCCGCCACCGGCGATCCCGCTGGTGCGCGAAGGGCAGTTGCGGGCGATCGCGGTGACCGGCGCGCAGCGGTCGCCGGCCTTCCCCGACGTGCCGACGGTCGCCGAGCAGGGGCTTCCGGGCTACGCGGTCACCGGGTGGCACGGGTTGTTCTACCCGCCCGGAACCCCGGCTGGCCCGATCGCGACGCTGCGGGCGGCGGGGGCGGAGATCGCCGCCCTTCCGGCCTTCCACGAAAAGCTCGGGCGCGACGGGCTCGAACCCCTGACCACTGCGGTCAGCCCGGACGCCTTCGCGGCGCAGGTGCGCGACGAACACGCATTCTGGGCGCGCACGATTCCGGAACTCGGCATTCGCGTGGAGTAATCCGCGCGGCGGGGGCCTGGCGTCGCCTCGCGCGCGCCAGGCCTTCGGTGGGGCTGGCGCGTCAAAAACTTCCCCGCGGGGCCAGGCTGCCGCCTTCCACCAACCGCGCGTAGCGGAAGCCCGCGGGATCCACGATCGGTGGCAGGCCCATCATCAGATCCGCCGCCAGATATCCGGCCCCCGGCGCGATGCCAAAGCCATGGCCGCTGAAGCCGGTGGCGAGATACATCCCCGGCAATGTCGCCACCGCCGAGATGACCGGCACGGCGTCGGGCGTGCTGTCGATGAAGCCACCCCAGGCCTCCGCCGCCGCGACATCGCCCCAACCCGGATAGGCAGCGCGGATCTGGGCCAGCGCAGTCTCGACCAAGGCCTGGCTGGGGGCGGGGTCGAGCACGCGCAGGCGCTCGAACGGGGAGATACCGTCGAGCGACCAGCGCCGCATCGCCTCCGGACCCGAGAAGAAGGATCGGCCGAGCCCCAGCGTCACGTTGCGCCGGCGTTTCTGGAAGGTCGGCCAGAATTCCCGCGCATAGAGCAACCCCTGCGGCGAGATCTCCACCCGGCCCCGCCCGGCCAGGCCAACGGTGTAGCTGCCATCGGCCCGGCGGCGCACCGCGAAGCCGGGCATGCCGATGCCGCCGGCGGTGATGTCCGGCCCCGGCACCGTGCGGAAGGCGGTCGCATAGACACCCGCCTGTGGCAGGGGAATGCCGTGGTGGCGGCAGAACATCGACGTCCAGGCGCCACCCGCGCACAGTACCCGCGATGTGCGGATGCGGCCTGCCTCGGTCACCACGGCCGATACCGCCCCGGCCGTCGTCTCCAGGCCCCGCGCGGCGCAGCCCTGATGGAGGCTGGCGCCCAGCCCACGCGCGGCCTGCGCGATGCGGGGCGCCGCCAGGGAGGGTTCGGCAACGCCGTCACTCGGCGTGTGCAGGCCAGCCAGCCAGGTCTCGCTGCTGCCACGCAGCAGGGCATCGGTCTCGGCCCCGCCCAGCAGGCGGCTGTCGAGGCCAAAGGGGCGTGCCTGCGCCAGCCACCCCTCCCACTCGGCGACTTGCGCCGGGTCCTTGGTCACGAAGGTCACGCCGCTGCGGCGGAAGCCCAGGTCGCGGCCGATCTCCTCCTGCAGGCTGCCCCAGAGCCGCAGGCTGTGCTGGCTCAATGGAATCTCGGCCGGATCGCGGCCTTGCTGGCGGCACCAGCCCCAGTTGCGGCTCGATTGTTCGGCGCCGACACGGCCTTTCTCGACAAGCGCCACGCTGACGCCGCGTTGCGCCAGCACGTAGGCGGCCATGACACCGATGATGCCGCCGCCGATGACGACGACATCGGCCTGCGCCGGCAGCGCGCCGTCGCTCTCTATCGCTTCAAGTGCGGGAGACATGTGCGGGAATCCTGATGCCGGAGGCTGCGATCAATCGCCGGCACCATAGGTGAAACCCGGCGGCGGTGAAGATCGCCCCCGGCGCTTGACACCATGCCGACCGTTGCGGCTGTGTGGGATGCCTCATGCTGGGGTCGTCCGTGTCGCCCAGGGGACTCGCCTTGTTCCAGACCGCGTTTCCGTGACCACTCCGAAAGACGTCCCGGTCCCGCTCTATCATCGCGTCTATGTCGTGCTGCGCCAGCAATTGGCCGAAGGCACCTGGGACACCGGGCTGGCGATGCCGAGCGAACATGAACTCGCCAGATCCTTCAACGTGTCCCGCATCACCATCCGCCGCGCGCTCGACCGCTTGCAAGCAGAGGGGCTGATCAGCCGGCGGCGCGGCAGCGGCACCTTTGCCGAGGCCGATGCCGATCAACCGCAGATTCGCCACGACCTGACGGAACTCTTCGCCGACCTGGTCGCGATGGGGCTGAAGACGCCGGTGACGGTGCTGGATTTCGCCTATCTGCCGGCACCGCCGAAGATCGCCACGGCGCTGGAGACTCCGCGCGGCACGATGGTGCAGAAATCCGTCCGCGTCCGGCACTACAAGGATCGCCCCTTCTCCCATCTCACCGCCTGGGTGCCGGAGGAGGTGGGGCGCGGCTTCGAACGCGCCGACCTGACGCGGCGGCCGCTGCTGCGCCTGTTGGAGGACGCCGGCTGTGTCATCGCCCGGGCAGAGCAGGCGATTTCGGCCAAGCTTGCGAATGACGCCGTCGCCGCGGCGCTCGACGTGCCGGTCGGCTCGGCCTTGTTGTATGTGCGGCGCCAGGTGCGCGACCAGCATGGCCGCGTCGTCGAATACCTCCAGGCGCTGTATCAGCCGGACCTCTACGAATACCAGATGGGAATGCGCTGGGTGCAGCGGTCCGGTCGTTCGATGTGGTCGACCGAAAGCGACGCGGCGGACTGACGCGCCCCGGTTGACAGGCCCCAAGATGTTCTGAAGATAAGACAACTCGACTTCCTGGAGCGGCCAACGTGACGTCGCAATTCGCCGCCGCCCCGGTCTTGGCGGAGAGCCTCACCCAGGCCCTTGCGCAGCGTCTGGGCGAAGCGAACGTCGATCGGGACGCGGCGGCGCGCCAACTGGCCGGGTCCGACATTTTTCTGTGGCCGGACAGCCTCCCCCCCGATCTCGTGCTGCGACCCGGCTCCACGGCCGAGGTCGCGGATGCCGTGACGCTCCTGGCCGAAGCCGGCTGTGCCGTGCTGCCGCGCGGCGGCGGCATGTCCTACACCGGTGGCGTGGTGCCGACGACACCGACGGTCGCGCTCGACCTGCGAAGGCTCGACACCATCCGTGTCGTCCCCGAGGATTTCTATGCCGTGGTCGGCGCCGGCACGACATGGCAGGCGCTGCGCGATGCACTGCGGCCGCACGGGCTGCGCGCGGTGCAGCAGAGCCCCATCTCCGGCAGCGTCTCCACCATCGGCGGCGCCGCGGCGCAGAACCTGCCCGGCGGGATGGAAGGCATCATCGGCCTGACGGTGGTCTTGGCCGATGGCAGCATCACCCGCACCGGCAGCGGCGCGCAGCCGGACCTGCCCCCCTTCTGGCGGCATCACGGGCCTGACCTGACCGGCATCTTCCTGGGCGACTGCGGCGCCTATGGCGTCAAGACCGAGGTCGTGCTGCGCCTGGCGCCCGAACGCCCGGCGGCCTTCGCATCATTGGGCTTTCCGGACGCGCCGTCTGTGCTGGCCGCGATCCTGCGGCTGGTCGCCACGGGCTTTGCCGGCCGTGCCTTCGCGATGGACCGGGCCAAGGCGGCCTCGGCCAGCAAGGTCGACCTGGCCGAGGCACTGCGCACCGCGGCAGCGGTGGCCGGCCAAGCGGGATCGATCGGCCAGACGCTGAAACGCGTCGCGGGGCTGACGCGGACCCGCGGCGACCTGGAGCAGAACGCCTGGACCCTGCACCTGACCGTGGAGGGTGCGACGGAAGCGATCGCCGAGGCCCTGATCGACCAGGCCCGCAAGGCGATCGGCCCCACCGCGCAGGTACTGACGCCATCGGTGCCGCAGGCGCTGCACGCGCGGCCCTACTCCGTGCGTGGCATGGTCGGGCCGGAGGGAGAACGCTGGGTGCCGGTGCATGGCATCCTGGCCCCCAGCCGCGCCATGGGCTGCCTTGATGCGTTGCAGGCCCGCATCGCACAGAGCGAGGCCGCGTTGCGGGACGCAGAGGTCAGCGTGAACTGGATCATGTCATCGGTCGGCCCGCAGGTGACGATCGAACCCATGATGTACTGGCGCGACCAGTTGGACCCGATCCATTTCCAGGCCTTGTCGGAACGACATCGCGCGCGTTTCGGCGACATACCACCGAACCCCGCGGCGCGCGCCGCGGTGACCGCGTTGCGTGCGGGGTTGCGCAACGTGTTCCATGCGCATGGCGCGGTGCATGCGCAACTCGGCCGCTTTTATGCGCCGCTGCCCGCCTATGGCCTGGCCGCGCGCATCAAGCACATGCTCGACCCGGCGGGGCGGATGAACCCTGGCGTGCTGGGGCTTTGATCGGGGAACGGGGTGACGATCATGGATGACAGGCTATCGCGACCACAGCAGGCGCGGCTCGACTTCGTGGAAAGCATCAAGCACCTGGTCGCGACACGGCTGACACCGCAACTGCGCCGGGACTATGAGCTCTGGGCAGCAGGCAAGCCCGAAGCGTTGCTGCGCGATCATGCGGTGATGGAGGCGCGTTTCGGCCACGACCCCGTCTATCAGGCTGGCCGTGGCCTGGCGCGCATCAGCCAGGAAGCGATGTGGCGCCAGGTGCGCGCGGGCTACGAACCGCGCCGTGCCGAGATCGAGGCCAGGCTGGACCAGCCGCCCGCCGGCGTGTCGCTGCGCCTGGCGCCGGATCTGGTGGCGCCGGCGTATTTCACCGATACGGAATTCCATTTGCAGACGGGCGGCTTCCATGCGGAGAAACTCGCCGGGCTGATCTACGAAACCGGCGTCGCCACCTATTCCATGCACCGCTACGGCAAGCGCATGGATGAGATGGGCCGCGCCCTGCTGTCGGTGCTACCGAAGCGGGATTACAAGCGCATTCTCTACCTGGGCTGTGGGCCGGGCTACAAAGGCTACCCGATCCAGGACGCGTTTCCCGGGGCGGATTTCCACGCCGCCGACATCAGCGCGCCGATGCTGCGCTATGCCGCGCAGCGCGCCGCATCGCATGGCCGCGACATCACCTTCCACCAGACGAATGCCGAGGCGCCCGACCTGCCCGAGGGCACCTTCGACCTCGTCTTCTGCATCCTTCTGCTGCATGAAATCCCGATCGCCGCGATCCGCAACGTGGTCCATGCGGCGCATCGCCTGCTGGCGCCCGGCGGTGTCCTCGCCAATGCCGAATTGCCGAGCTACGCCGCCGTCGACCCGCTCAGCGCCTACCTGCTCGACTGGGACACCGACCACAATGGCGAACCCTTCTGGCGCGACTACCACGCGCTGGATCTGGAGGGTCTGTATCGCGAGGTTGGTTTTACCGACGTCCATACCGGCGAATCCGTCGGCGCTGGCGGCCAGGACAGCAAGGCCTATGTCGGTCGGTTCCGCTACCACATCACCCTTGGCACGAAGGCAGGCGACGATGCCGAATGACTTCGACTATCTGGCCGATCTACCAAAAGCGGATCTGATGCGGGTGACCATCGCGCTGGCGATGGAAACCTACGCACTGGCCGACCGGCTGCAGGGTCTGGAGGAGATTTTGGCGGCAAAGGGTATTGATCTCGGCGCGCTGGATGCGCCCACCGATCCCGCCGCCTTCGATGACGCGCGCCGGGCACGACGCGACGCCTTTGCCGAACGCGTGCTGCACCCCTTGCTGCCCTAGAAATCGCGCAGCGCCTCGGTCGGGTCCGCGTCGCGAAACAGGCGCGCATCCGGGCGAACCGCCGCGGCCTCGTCGATCCAGGGCGCGAAGACGTCGCTGCTATTGGCCAGCAACAGGCAGGGTTGCGTCGTCAAGGCCAGCCTTTCCCGCGTCGGATAGGACCAGACGGCGCGCCAGGCGGGCGCAAAACTCTCCGGCTGCTTCATGACCTCCCGCAGTTCCAGGGTCAGCGCGGCGGGATCGATCCGCGGCGCGTGCTTGCGCGCGGTGGCGGGGCGACGGTCGTTCCAGGGGAACCACAATTCCATGTCGCGCCGCATGTGCCAGGCGCGCAGCAGGTGGTCGCCGTTCCAGACCGGGGTCAGCGGGGCCACGCCCTCCAGCCAGCGCGCGCCGATCTGTTCGCGCGGGACGGCCGGCAGTGCCACGGGCGCGTCCAACGCCAAGGCGTGGACACGTTGGGGTTGGCGCAGGGCCACCTCGATCGCCACGGACGCGCCGCCCTGATGGCCGTAGAGGCTGACGGTGCCGAGGTTGAGCGCATCCAGCACGCGCAGCACCCAGCCCGCGGCCGCCTCGATGCTCGCCGTCGCCTCGGGCGGTGCATCGGATTCGCCATGCCCGGGCAGGTCCAGCGCCAGGACCGGTCGCCGCGCGCCGAGCGTCGTGATCATCTCGTCATAAAGCGCCGATGAACCCGGCAGGCGATGCAGCAGCATCAACACATTGCCGGCCGACAGGTCACCCATGCTGCGCGTCAACACCTGCACGCCGTCGACCGCGACAAAGTCCAGCGTCGTGCGCCCGGCGATGGCGTTGGTCGGCGGTGGTGCGGGAACCTCGCCCTTTGCCGGATGTCGCAACAGAACGGCCAATTCGGCGCGCGCGGCCGCCAGCGTCTCCGCCGGCATCTCCTGCGTCCAGGCCTCCGGCGGATAGAGCGACATGGTCTTGAAGATGCTGTCGCTGCGGCGGTTGCCGAAGCACACCGGCACCTTCAGGTCGGGCAGCGCATCCAACCCGCGATGGCGAAAGGCCGTCGCATAGCCGATGCGATAATTGTCCCCCGCCTCAAGAAACTCCATCACGCCCCGATGCAGGGTCGCGAGGTCCGGCACCTCGGCATTCGCGCGATGCGCCAAATCATGTTCGTGCCATGGCCAGAACACGTGCTGGTCGCGGAAGCGATACCAGAGCCAGAGCAGATGTTCGCCGGCGAAACTCGGCACGATCGGATTCAGGTAGCGCGTCAGCCGATCCTGTTGCTGCGCCTTGGAGTAGATCGGGAAGCCGTTGGTCAGCGCCATCGCGCAGCGGTTGCCATGGCGTGCCGCGAATTCCACGGCGACCGAGGCCCCCGTGTGGCGGCCATAGACTGCCACCTGGCCGACACCCAGCGCATCGAGCGTTTCGGCCAGCGCATCGGCCAGGTCCTCCGTCTCCGGCTGCGCCAGCGGCAGTAGGTCGGACAGGCCGAAACCTGGCGTGTCGAAGGCCAGCGTGGTGAAGCGGCCGGCAAAAACCTCCTGGTTCGGCCGCAGTTCTGTGGCCGAGCGCGGCGAGGCATGCAGCATCGCCAGCGCCGGGCCTTCCCCCACACGGCGATAGTGTATGCGGCGCCCGCCGACGGTGACGAAATGGCGCGTGATGGCGGCGCTCAACGCCGGATCGCCGGGGCTTCGGCCTCCACCAGGCGCAAGGCGGAATTCCAGAAGAAGGCGTAGTGTTCGGCGGAGAGCGCATCGAACTGCCGCGCCGCATGTTCGCAGACGGCCGCCGGCGGCAGCTTCAGCTTGCCGCCGCCACCAAGCGCCTTGATCTGCGTCTGGCAGGCGCGTTCCAGGTAGTAGATGTTGTGGAAGGCCTCGTGGATCGTCGCACCACCGACCAGAAGCCCGTGGCTGTGCAGGATCATCGCCTTGTGCGACCCGAGGTCGCGTACCAGCCGCTCCCGCTCCGACAGGTCCAGGGAGATGCCTTCGTAGTCGTGATAGGCGATGCGCTTGTAGAACTTCATCGATTGCTGCGTCAGCGGCAGCAGCCCATGGTCCTGCACCGACACGGCGATGCCATCGGGCGTATGCGTATGGATCACGCAGGCCAGGTCGGGGCGCGCCATGTGGATGGCGGAATGGATGATGAAACCCGCGGTATTGATGCGCTTGCTTTCCGGCTGATCCTCGACGACCCGCCCATCCAGGTCGATCTTCACGAGGTCGGAGGCACGCATCTCATGGAACAGCACGCCGTAGCGGTTGATCAGGAAGTGATGCTCCGGCCCCGGCACCCGCGCGCTGATGTGCGTATAGATCAGGTCGGTCATCTTGTGGTGCGCGACCAGCCGGTACAGCGCCGCGAGGTCGCAGCGCAATTGCCATTCATCGGCCGCGGTCGCCTGGGTCAGGCCGTCCATCGGAATTGGCTCCCTTCTTGTTACGTCGTTGTCGCCGCCGCTTCGGCGCGCAGCCCGTCGCGCAGGTCCCGTCGCAGCACCTTGCCCATGCTGTTGCGCGGCAGGCTTTCGACCAGCCGGATGTCCTTGGGCACCTTGTAGCGCGACAGGTGTTGGCGGCAGAGGTCCAGCAGCACCGCGACATCCGGGACCGTACCGGGGCGCGGCACGACAAAGGCCACGATCGCTTCGCCCCAATAGGGATGCGGCGCGCCGGTCACCGCGCAATCCGCGACGGCGGGGTGTGCACGCAGCACCTCCTCGACCTCACGCGGGTACACGTTCTCGCCGCCGGAGATGATCATGTCGTTCTTGCGGTCGACCAGGTAGACGTAGCCTTCCTCGTCACGCCGCGCGAGGTCGCCGGTGACGAACCAACCATCGCGCATGCCCGCCGCGGTCGCCTCCGGCATGTTGAGGTAGCCGCTGAACATATAAGGTGAACACACGGCGAGTTCGCCAACCTCACCCGGCGGCAGCGCCCGCCCGTCATCGCCCCGCACCTGCACGCGGGTCAGCGGCAACGGCAGCCCGACGCAGGCGATTTTTCGCAACTGATCGGCTGGGCGCAGGCAGGTGGCGATGGAGGTTTCGGTGGCGCCGTAGCGTTCGTACAATCTGCCATCGCCAAAATAGCCGATGATCTCGGACTTCAAGGCCTGGGCCAGCGGTGCGGTGCCGGAGATCACCGCCTTCAGCGTGCCGACACGGAATTTTCCGCGCGCTTCGGCCGACATGGCGAACAGTGCCGCGAAATGCGTCGGCACCAGATAGGCGCTGGTCGCGCCGAAATCGCCGATGGCATGCAGCAGCTTCTCGACATCGAAGCGTTGCAGGACGCGGACGGACCCGCCGAAGAAAATCGGCGTCAGCGCCATCAGCAGGCCCGCGCCATGGAACATCGGCGTGGTCGCGATGGCGCGGTCGTCCGGCGAATAGCAACCGTGTTCGGCCGCCATGCAGAAAGCCGACAGGATGCGGCCCCGATGCGATAGCATCACCCCCTTGGGGCGCCCGGTAGAGCCTGAGGTATAGGGGATGGAGAAGATATCCTGCTCCGTCGTCGCGGCAACGCAGGGCGATGTCGCGGCACGTTGCAGCAGGCCCTCGTACTGGTCGCCGAAGACAATCACCTGCTCGACCGACGCGGGGATCGCCGCGCGCGCGGCCTCCTCCAACGCGGCATCGACGAAGAGCACGCGCGCGGCCGAATCCTCGCAGATGAAGCGGATCTCGGGCAGCGATGCCGCCGGCCCGATGCTGGCGACGGCGACGCCCACGGCGGACAGGCCCGCAACCACTTCCAGGTATTCGATCCGGTTCGGCGCCAGGATCACGGCACGCTCGCCATGCCGCAGCCCGAGCCCCGATTGCGCCAGGTGACCCACCCGGTCGATGCGCTCGATCAGCGCGGCGAAGGTGATCTGGCGTGCGTCTTCCTGCAACGCGATCTTGCCTGGCGTGCGCGCTGCCGCCGCGCGAATCCCATGGGAAATCAGCATCGGCGGTCCCTGAATGTGGCTTGACGCATGCCCAAATGTATTGCCGATAATACAACATACACAAGCGGCCGCCCGCACATCTTCATGGGCGCCGAGCCACTGTCTGGAGCGATGCCGCCGATGGTTCTGCCTCGTCGAGACCTGATGGCCGGGTTGGCCGCGGCGCCGCTGTTCAGCGCCTTCGCGCCGGATGGGGAGGCCCAGGCGCAGCCTGCCGTCCGTACCCTGATCCTGGCCATGGGCACGACGCCCAAGGGCTTCGATCCGGATGCCTGGGTGCCGGGCCAGATCGAGAGCACCGTCAACATCTACGAGGGCCTGGTGCGGCACCCCGTGCGCACCGGCGCCGACGGCAAGCCGGAACTCGACTTCAGCAGCTTCGAACCGCATTTCGCGGAAAGCTGGACCGTTTCCGACGACGGGCTGGAATACATCTTCAAGCTGCGCCCCGATGTCCGCAGCCCCTTCGGCAATGCACTGACGGCCGAGGACATCACCTGGACCTACCAGAAGTCGGACAGCCAGCGGCGCACCGGCCTGTTCATGAAGACCGTGGCGCAGATCAAGTCGGTCGAGGCCCTGGCCCCCGACCAGGTGAAGTTCACCCTGAACACGCCGAATCGTATTTTCCTCTCGGTGATGGCGCTGCACATCCCGGCGCTGTTCGACAGCACCGAGGCGAAGAAGCACGCCCTGCCCGACGATCCTTTCGCCACGCGCTGGCTCGGCCAGAACTCCTGCGGCTACGGCCCGTATCATGTGCAGGAGGTGCGGCAGGGCCAGCAGGCGGTTTTCGTCGCGAACCCGAACTACGTCTTCCCCGCCCCCTACTACAACCGCATCGTCTGGCGGGAAGTCCCCTCCGCCGCGACCCGCGTGGCGCTCGTGCGCACCGGGCAGGTGCAATACGCCGAACAAATCCCCCTGCAACAGATCGCCGAACTGCGCCGCGACAGGAACGTGCGGGTCGATAGCGTGCTCGGCACGGCCAGCGCCACGGTGCGAATGAACCCGCGGCTGGAGCCCTTTACCGATGTACGGGTGCGCCAGGCCGTCGCCTATGCCACCGACTACGACGCCATCGGCACGGCCGTCTTCATGGGGTTGGCGACGCGCTCGCGCTCCGTGCTCGCACCAAAAATCCCTGGCTATGTCGAATCCTTCACCTACGAGACGGACTACGACAAGGCGAAGGCGCTGCTGGCCGAGGCGGGGCACGCGGGTGGCATCGACATCACCCTCGAATACAGCACGAACTGGTGGTGGGAGGAGGGGGTGGCGCTGCAGATGCAGGCCTCGCTCGCCAAGGCCAATATCCGCGCGACGCCGAAGCGGATTCCGCCGACCGAAATGACGGCGCGCCGCGCGGTGAATGTCTGGTCGCTGCCCTTCATCACGCATTGGGCCGCGAGTTTCGTCGCCGATCCATCCTACAATCTCTTCCTCTCCACCCACAGCCGCGGCGGGTCCAACGTCAACGGCAACAACAACCCGCGTCTCGATGCCTTGATCGACGCCTCGATCTCCGAACGCGACGACACGAAATGGGCCGATCTGGTGGCCGAGGCGCAGCGCGAACAGGCCCGCTATGCGGCCATCGTGGAATTGTTCCTGCCCGGGAACCACGAGGTCTTCGCCGCCCGCGTCGGCGGCTTCACCTGGTATCCGCACAACCGGCTGGCCTGGAAAAGCCTGCGCGCCGAAGGCTGAGGGGGTCGCCAAGGCCGGTGTTTCGTTTTGTCTCTGTCTTCATCGCCCGACGGCTTCTGGTCAGCATCCCGGTCCTGCTCGGCATCCTGTTCATCACCTTCATGCTGGTGCGCATCGGGCAGCAGGACCCGGCGGCGATGATCGCCGGGCCGATCGCCGACCCGATCATCCTGGCGCAGGTGCGGCAGGATCTTGGGCTTGACCAGCCGTTGTGGATGCAGTTTGGGCACTACCTGCTGCGCCTGGCGCATGGCGATCTGGGGCGCTCCTGGCAGGACGGCACGCCGATCCTGCACCATCTGGTCAGCCTCATGCCCATCACGCTGGAGTTGGTGATACCGGCGCTGGTGCTGTCGCTGCTGATCGGCGTGCCGATCGGGTTGCATGCGGCGCTGTATCCGAACCGGATTTTTGACCAGCTCAGCCGTGGCATCGCGCTGCTGGGGTTTTCGGTGCCGACCTATTGGCTCGGACTTATGGCGATCTTCGTGTTCTTCTATCTGCTCGGCTGGGCGCCGGCGCCGATGGGGTTGATCTCGATGGAGCTGATGGCACCACCCGTGGCGACCGGCTTCCCGACCCTGGATGCGATGCTCGCGGGGGATTGGGACGCGGCCCGCTCCTCCATCGGGCACCTGGTCCTGCCGGTGTCGTGCCTGATGCTGGCCGCGGGTGGCCCGGTGATCAAGCAGACCCGCGCCATCGCCATCGAACTGCTGGGCAGCGACCATGTCCTCTACGCCCGCGCCGCCGGTTTTTCGAACGGCCGCATCCAGCGCATCGTGGCGCGTGGGGCGCTGGTCCCGCTGATCACCTTCGCCGGCGTCGAACTGGTGTCGCTCTTCGCCACCGGATCGCTGATCGAATATGTTTTTGCGCGCGGTGGGCTCGGCCATTGGGGGCTGAACGCGATCATGCAGAGCGATTTCGCCGCCGTGCAGGGCTATGTCCTGGCGCTGGCAGTCTGTTCGGTGGTGGCCTTCCTCCTGGTCGACCTGGCCGGGTTGCTGCTTGAACCGCGGAACTGACATGTCCGCCACCGAAGCGATCCCACCCCCGCGCGCGCTGCTGCTGGTCGGCATCGCACGGCGCAGTCCGACGTTTGCCGTCGGCTTCCTGATCGTTCTGGCCTTCGCCCTGGTCGCGATCTTCGCGCCATGGCTGGCACCGCATAATCCGGTGCTGAGTTTTCCCAACCACGTGTTGCAACCACCGCAACCCGGCTTCTTGTTCGGCACCGACGGCAATGGCATGGACCTGCTGTCGCGCATCATCCATGGCAGCCGCTATGCCTTCGCCATCCTGCTGCCGGCCGGGCTCATCAGCCTGACAGCCGGCGTGCCGCTGGGCCTGCTGGCCGGGTATCGCGGCGGCTGGGTGGATGAGGTCTTGATGCGCACGACCGATGTGCTGCGCGCCTTCCCGACCATCATCCTGGCGCTGGCGGTGGTCGCGGCGGCCGGGCCGTCGCTGGTCAACGTGGTGCTGGTCGTCGGCCTACTCGACAGCCCGATCTTCATCCGGCTGGTGCGGGCGGAGGTCCTGGCCCTGCGCAACGCGCCCTTTGTCCTGGCCGCGCGCGCGCAGGGCTGTTCGACGGGCCGGATCATGCTTGTGCACATCCTGCCCAACGCGATCCTTGGGGCCACGGCGCAATTGCCGATCCGCATGGCCTGGGCGGTCCGCATTTCCGCGACGCTGGCCTTCGTCGGCGTCGGCATCCAGGCACCGGCGCCGGAATGGGGCGCGATGATCCGGCAGGGCGCGGAATATGTGATCTCCGGCGAATGGTGGGTCGCAACACTGCCCGGCGTGGCGCTGATCCTGTTGGTGATCGGGCTGAATCTGCTGGGCGATGGCGTGCAGGATTTGCTGGATCCGCGCCGGCGGGCCAGCGGCAAATGAGCCTGTTGGCGGTCGAGGACCTGCGCGTCCATTTCGTCGCGCGCGACCTGTACAATCGCACACGCGTGGCCACCGCCTTGAACGGCGTGAGCTTCACGCTCGACAGTGGTGAGATCCTGGGCCTTGTCGGCGAAAGCGGCGCCGGCAAATCGCTGACCACGCTGGCGCTGCTCGGCCTGCTGCGCCCCCCGGCGCGGATTGCCGGCGGGTCGGCCCGTTTCGCGGGGCAGGAATTGCTGGGCCTCGACGAACGTGCGCTGAACCGCATCCGTGGCACCGACCTGACCATGGTGGTGCAATCGCCGCGCACTTCGCTCGATCCGCTGATGCGCATTGGCGACCAGCTGACCCGCATGCAGCGCCGGCGCGGGCCGGTGGGCGCCGCCGCGGCCCGCCAACGCGCGCTGGAGATGCTGGAGGAAGTCGGCATCCCGGATGCGGAGCGCCGCCTGCTCGCCTGGCCGCACCAGCTTTCGGGCGGCATGGCGCAGCGGGTGCTGATGGCGCTGGCGCTGGTGAACCGCCCCAAGCTGCTGATCGCGGACGAGCCGACCACCGGCCTGGATGTGACGGTGCAGGCGCAGGTGCTGGACACGTTGCGCGACCTGGTGCGCCGGCGGAACATGGGGGCGATGATGATCACCCATGACCTCGGCGTCATCGCGCATTACTGCGACAGGGTCGCGGTGATGTTCGCCGGCACGATCGTCGAACAGGGGCCGGTGAAGCAGGTGTTTCGCAACCCGGCGCATCCCTACACGCGGGCACTGCTGGCCAGCACACCGCGCCGCATCGCCAGCACGGGATACCGGCTGACCGGCGGCACGCCGCCGAACCTTTTTGCTCTGCCGCCTGGCTGCGTCTACCAGGATCGCTGTGCGCAGCGTGCCGAGCGCTGCGGCACCCTGCCGCCTGGGATGGAGGTCGCACCCGGCCACAGCGCCTGGTGCCATTTCGCCGAACGGCCCGCGGCATGACCGCACCGGTCCTGGAACTGCGCAACCTGGTCAAACGCTTCGCCACGCCGGATGGCCGCACGGTGCATGCCGTGAACGACGTCTCCCTGTCGATCAACCCTGGTGAGATCGTCGGCCTGGTCGGCGAAAGCGGATCGGGCAAATCCACCATCGGCCTCATGGCCGCGCGCTTGCTGGAGGCCAGCGAAGGCAGCGTCCTGTTCGATGGCGCCGACATCACCCATGTCCCGGAGAAGCGCCTCCGCGAGATGCGCGCGCGGCTGCAAATCGTGTTCCAGGACCCATGGAGCGCGCTGAACCCGCGCATGACCATTCGCCGCTCCCTGCAGGAACCTTTCCTGCTGCACACGGGATTGCAGGGCGATGCCCGCCGCCGCGCCGTGGAGCAGGCGGCGGATCTCGTGCACCTGCCGGGCGCCTCGCTCGATCGCTACCCGCATGAACTCTCGGGTGGGCAGTTGCAGCGCGTCTGCATCGCCCGCGCCATCGCGCTGCGCCCAAAACTGATCGTGCTGGACGAACCGACCTCCTCGCTCGACCTGTCGGTGCGCGCCGGCATCCTGAAACTGCTGGAGGAATTGCGGCGGGAGATCGGTGCCGCGATGCTCTTCGTCAGCCATGACCTGGAAACGCTGGAACTGGTGACCGACAGGGTCATCGTGCTCTACCTCGGCCGCATCGTGGAACAGGCGCCGACGCGGGCGCTGTTCGCGTCACCGACACATCCCTACACACAGGCGCTGCTCTCCGCCGCCCTGCCGCCCGATCCAGATGTACGCCTGGCGCGCCATATGCTGACGGGTGAGGTGCCAAGCCCGCTCTCCCTGCCGCCCGGATGTTTCTTCGCGGGGCGTTGTCCCGTGGCGATGCCGGCCTGCCGTGACGCGCCGCCGATGGAATATGAACGCGCACCTGGCCATTGGGCGCGCTGCCTGCGCGTGCCTGACGGCAGTTTTACCTTGCCCGCCTGAACAACACAGATCGAGGAATCCGCCGTGTCCGCTTCCGGCTATGCATTCGATGTCACAAAGACCCGCACGGGCTACGGCGCCATCGACATCGTGGTGAACCTGACCACGCCCGAGGCCTTTGCCGAGGGCCGCATCCCGACCGACGATGATTTTCGCAAGAAGGTGCGCGTGAAGGAAAACCTCCAGCGCGGCATCACCATCGAAGGTTATCTGGAAAAGATGGATCGCGCCGGTATCGAACGCTCGTTGCTGATCGCGGCGCGTTGCGGCGACCTGCGCGTGAAGGGATCGACCGAGATTCCCTATGAATGGGTCGCCGACGCCTGCCGCAAATATCCGCTCCGCTTCTCCGGCCTTGCCGGCATCGATCCGACGCGCGGCATCGCCGGCTTGAAGGAATTGGACAAGGCCGTGAACGACTACGGTTTCGTCGGCGCGCACCTCTACCCGCATTGGTTCGGGGAGGCACCCGACGCGGCGATCTACTACCCCTATTACGCGCGCTGCGCGGAGCTTGGCGTGCCGATCATGATGCAGGTCGGGCACTGCCTCGTGTACCAGAAGGACCGCCGCCTGCCCTCAGTCGGGCGGCCGATGACCCTGGACAAGGTGGCGATCCATTTCCCCGAACTGGACATCATCGGCATCCACCTGGGCTACCCCTGGACGGATGAGATGATCAGTTGCTGTTGGAAGCATCCGAACATCTACATGGCCGGTGACGCCTATGCGCCAAAGCACTGGCCGCCGCAGGCGGTGCACTACGCCAATACCTATGGCCAGGACAAATTCCTGTTCGGCACCGACTGGACGGTGGTGGATCCGGAACGCGCCATGGACGACATGATGGCGCTGGATTTCCGGCCGGATCCGCTACGCAAGGTGCTGCGGGACAATGCGCTGAAGCTGTTCAAACTGCCGGGGTAGGGCAGCGCCCGCCTCAGGCCGCTTCGGGCACACGCAGCCGGGCCGCGACCGCGCGCCGTGTCGCCGGCAGCAGGCTGCGGCCGAACTCCACCGCATCCTCCAGCGGGTCGAAGCCACGGATCAAGAAGGTGGTCACGCCCAACGCGGCGTAATCCGCCAGCGCATCGCCCACCTGTTCGGGCGTGCCGACCAGGGCCGTGGTATTGGCACCGGCGCCGACCGCCGCGGCGACCTCGGTCCACAGCCGCTTGTCGCGCACCGCACCACCCGCGGCCGCTTGCAGCAGGCGCTGGCTGCCAAGGCTTTCGGGCTTGGACGTGCCCTTGCCGAAGGCATCGCCACGCAGTTCACGAATGCGCTCCAGAATATCCTTTGCCCGTGCCCAGGCCGCCGTTTCCGTATCGGCCAGCACCGGCCGCACCGACAGGCTGAAGCGGATCTTTGCCGGGTCCCGCCCCGCCTTCGCCGTGGCCTCGCGCACGCGGAAGATGGTGTCGCGCGCCTGGTCCAGCGTTTCGCCCCAGAAGGCATAGGTATCCGCATGGCGCCCCGCCGCGGCGATGGCCACATCCGACGACCCGCCGAAGAAGATCGGGATATGCGGCTTTTGGACCGGCTTGATGTCGGAAAAGGTGCGCTCGACCCGGTAATGCGCGCCCGTGTGGTCGAAGGGCTTGTCCTCCGTCCAGACCCGGCGCAGCAGGCCGACATATTCATCGGATCGCGCATAACGCTGGTCGTGATCAAGGAAGTCGCCATCCTGGCGCTGTTCGGCCGGATTGCCGCCGGTGATGATGTGGATCGCGGCACGCCCACCGCTGAGGTGGTCGAAGGTGGCGAACTGCCGCGCCGCCAAGGTCGGCGCGACAAAACCCGGCCGGTGGGCCACCATGAAGCCGATGCGCTTCGTATGCGCCGCCGCATGGCTCGCGACCAGCAGCGTATCCGGATGCGTGGAATGCCAGGCCAGCAGCACGCGATCGAAGCCGCCAGCCTCATGCGCCTGGGCAAAGCGCACCAGGTAGTCGGCATCCAGCACCGGCCCGCTGGCCGGGTGGATTTCCGAACTGCGCCGGGGCGAAATCATGCCGATGAATTCGAGGGGTTGGGTCATGGTCCTGGCTTCCTTCAGGAAATGTTGAGCCGCCGCAGCGCCCGTCCGGTGGCGGCGTGGTCCTGGGCCACGCGATCGGCCAGCGCGGCCGGCGTCAGCTTTTCCGGCTTCAGCCCGAAGCGGATCAGCGCGGCCGCGACTTCCGGGTCGTCCAGGCTGGCGTTCCAATCCTGGTTCAGCCGCTCGACCACGGCGGGCGGCGTCTGCGCCGGGGCAAACAGCCCGAACCACCCGCCGGATGGCCAGTCAGCCCCGATGCCGGTCTCGACCGCATTCGGCACATCGGCAAAGGCGCCCCATCGGCCCTGGCCAAACGTCGCAAGCGCGCGGGCGCGGCCACCCGCCACATGCGGCGCCATGATCGGGTCGATCATGAAGTGCACATCGCCCGAGATCACCGCATTCGCGGCCGGCGCGCTGCCCGGAAAGGGCACGTGCACCGCCTCGAACCCACCCGCATCGGCCAGCAGCGCACCGCGCAGATGCCCGGCCGAACCGATCCCGGCCGAGCCATAGTTCAGCACGCCGGGATTGCGCCGGCCGTAGGCGATCAACTCGGCCAGGCTGTTCACCGGCAAGGCGGCATTCACCGCCAGAAGGCTATACGACTCGCCCGCCATCGCGATGGGCGCAAAGCCGCGCAGCGGATCATAGCCCACATTCCCCAGATGCGGCGCGATGGTCAGGTTGCCGGCCGAGGCATTCAGCAGCGTATGGCCATCGGGCCGGCTTTCCGCCACCAGCCGCGCCCCCACGGCACCACCCGCGCCGGCGCGATTTTCCACCACCACATTCACGCCAAGCCGCGCGGCCAGCGCGCGCGACATCACGCGCGACACATTGTCGTTCGTGGCCCCCGGCGGGAACGGGCAGATGTAGCGCAGGGTCTTGCCCGGGAAGACATCCTGCGCGCGCGCCAGCGCGGGTGCTGCCAGCAGGGCAACAAAAGTGCGGCGGCCGAGCGTCATGGGCGCACCAGCCCGGCCAGCGAGACGAGCGCCACGGCAAAGAGCAGAACCCCGAGGCTCCGCAAGGTCACGTCGATCATTCCGAATCTCCTGCAAGAAGGGCATCGCGGCCGGCTGCGCCAAAGGCCGCGTCTTCGGTCGGCACATGCACCCCGGCGCACTGCACATCGCGCCAGTGGCGTTCCAGCGGGTTCTTGCGGTCCAACCCGTGGTTGCCCGCCAGCGCGACCGCGGCCTGGACCGCGGCCAGGGCGTTGGCGGAGAGCACGGCCTTGACCGCGCCGCTTTCGGTCGCCGATGGCGGGGTTCCGGCATCGGTGTCCGCCGCCAGCGATGCGGTGATGCGCCGGTTGCCGATCAACCGCGCCTCGATGGCACCCACCGCCTGTTGCACGGTGGGCGCAGTCGCCAGGGTGGCGCCCAGGCCCGTGGGCCGCCGGGCGCGCAAAAACCCCCGCACCCAATCCCGCGCCGCCTGCGCGACGCCGGTGTAGACGGCCCCGACCAGCAGCGCGTTCCACGCGGCCTGCACCGCATCGCTGCCACGCCATGTCGCCGCCGGCGCCAGGCCGATGGCATTGGCGGCCGGGACCTCCACATCCGTCAGGACCAGGTCATGGCTGCCCGATGCGCGCAGGCCGAGGTGATCCCAGGTCTCGCGTATCTCCAGCCCCGGCGTGCCGGCTGTGACGAGAAACATGCCAAGGCGCGGCGACGCCTCGTCAGTGCGGGCCAGCACCTCGATGAAATGCAGCGCGGGCACCCCGGTGACGTAGCGCTTGTGGCCGGAGATCCGCCAACCCGTCGCGGTGCGCCGGGCGATGGTGGCCGGCAGGCCGCCACGGGTGGGCGAACCAAGCTCCGGTTCCACCCGTGCGGCGTTGATCAGCGCGCCTTCGGTCACGGCAAGCCGCCCGACCTTCTCGCGCAGCGCCGCCGGCCAGGCCTGGTTTCGCGCCAGGCCGGCCTGCTTGCCGAGCTGCATCGCCAGCACCAGCGCGGTCGCGGGGCAAGCGGCGCCGACCTCGCGCACGGCATCCGCCGCCAACCGCAGCCCCGCGCCGCCGCCACCCAGCGCCGCCGGCACCGTCAGCGCCAGCACACCGGCATCGCGCAGCAGCGCCAGGCTGTCGAAGGGGAAGCTGCCGTCGCGATCATGGCGCCCAGCGGCGGCGGCAATCGCCGCGATCAGCGGTGCCGCCGTCTCGGCTGGGCGCAGGGCAGCGCTCACGCGCCGACCCGCTCGCCCTGGCCCAGGTCGGCCGCACCCCAGCAAAAGGCGGTGATGGGATGGTTGCGGCGCAGGTAAGCCCGGGCCGCGCGTTCCACATCGGGCGCGCTGGGGAAATTGGCGCGGTCCAACTCCTCCAGCCGCGCGTCGATAGCGATCAGGAACCAGCCGGCATCGCCCTGGGCGGCAACGGCAATCAGGGCACCGCCGTCGAGGACGGGAATGGAATGACGCATATGAGTCTCCCGCGCCGCGAGCCGCGGCGTCTGAGTGGCAGTCGAAGGATCAGGAAGGGGGGAAGCGGGCGGCTTAGCCGCGGCGGGAGCCCGGACAGCCCATCCCGCACATCATCGCCGCCATCGGCCGCGACGCGGCGGGATGAGGGGACGGGCGGGAAGGGCTGTGCATGTCGGTGGTCCCCATGGAAGCGACGTCAGTGGTCGCCGGCCTGAGTGTATTTACGCGTCTTCAAAGTGATTCACAAGTTCATACGTCACGTGATGTGAAAATTTCAGCCCCGCCCCCGGTTCACGCCGCGCGATCCGCGGCGCCATCCAAGGCAAAGGCCTCCAGAGCCAGTCCGACCAGGCGTTGCGTGGATGTGCCCTCGTCCAACCGCCCCGTGTCCAGCACCAGCTCGGCGTTGCGCGGCGCCTCATAGGGCGCAGAGACGCCGGTGAAATCCGCCAGCCTGTCTTCACGCGCGCGGCGATACAGGCCTTTGGGATCCCGCGCCTCGCAGGTCGCCAAGTCGGTGGACAGATACACCTCGCGGAAGCGGTCGCCGATGATCCGCCGTGCCTCCGCGCGATAGGCCTCCATTGGCGAGATCAGCGCCACCACGGCGACCAGCCCCGCGTCGGCGATCAAGGCGGCCGCTTCCGCCGTGCGGCGCACGTTCTCCGCCCGGTCCTCCGCACGGAAACCAAGGTCGCGGTTCAGCCCGGTGCGCAGATTGTCGCCGTCCAGCAGGGTTGCCTGCACGCCGCGCGCGGCCAGTTCGCGCACCGCCCGCGTGCCCAGGGTGCTCTTGCCCGAACCGGACAGACCCGTCAGCCACAGCACCCCGCCGCGATGGCCATTGGCGCGTGCGCGTTCCTGCGCGCTCAAGGGGGCGGCGACGGCGGTCAGGTTGCTGCCCGCCTGTTCCAGCGCCTCGACCACGAAGCCGCCGACGATGCGGTGGTTGCGCACCAGCACGCCGCGCCCGGTGTTCGGGCTGCTGCCATAGGTGTCGAGCGCCAAGGGTCGCCGCGCCCGCAACCGCGCCCGCGCCACCCCGTTGCGTTCCAACTGCTTGGCCGGGGCCGAGGTCAGCGCATCGACGTCGATGACCGCCTCGATCGCCTCCACCGCCGCGCGGGTTTCCGCGGTGCCGTGGCGCAGGATCAGCCGCTCGCCTTCCAGCAGCGGCTGGGGGTCGAGCCAAAACAGGCGCACGGTCACGGCATGCGCCTCGGTGGGCGGCGTATCGGTGGCGCCCAGCACATGGCCGCGTTCGGCGAAGACATCGCGATCCAGCACCACCGCGACGCTTTCACCGGCGCTGGCGGCGATGCGTGGCGGCCCGCCCCAGCCCTCCAGGCTCAGCACTTTCGCGCGCCGCCCGCCAGGTGCCAGCAAAACCTCGTCGCCGACGGCGATGCGCCCCGTCTCCAACCGCCCGACCAGGGCGCGCTTGTCGCCGATGCGATAGATGTCCTGCACAGGCAGCCGCAGCGGCAAGGCGGTTGGCCGCACGCGCGGCGGCAGCGCGTCCAGCGCCGCGACCAGGCTCGGCCCCTCATACCAGGGGGCCGCGTCGCTGCCGGTCACGACATTGTCGCCATGGCGCGCCGACAGCGGCACATAGCGCGCCGCACGCAGCCCGAGCGCCCCGAGGTAGGTGCCGAGTTCGGCGACCAGCGCGGAAAAACGCGCCTCGCCCCAGCCGACGCGGTCCATCTTGTTCACCGCGACGACGACATTGGCGATGCCCAGGATCGACAGCAGGTACAGGTGGCGCCGCGTCTGCTCGCCAACCCCCTGTTCCGCATCCACCACCAGCACAGCGGCATCGGCCTGCGCCGCGCCGGTCACCATGTTGCGCAGGAATTCGGCGTGGCCCGGCGCATCCAGCACCGCATAGCGCCGGCGCGCGCCGCGGAACCAGACCTGCGCCGCATCCACCGTGATGCCCTGGTCGCGCTCAACCTGCAGGCTGTCGAGCAGGAAGGAGAATTCGAGGTCGAGCCCACGCTTCGCCGATTGTTCCCGCAGCGCCGCGATACGCGCGGGGGGCAGCGCGCCCGTATCGTGCAACAGGCGCCCGACCAAGGTCGATTTGCCGTGGTCCACATGGCCGACGATCACGACCGGGAAGCCGGCCTCCTCGCCTTCAGGCAGATCGCCCTCGCGCGACACGGTCACAGGTAGCCTCCCACGCGCAGGCGCTCGAACGCGTCCTCGCTCTCATGATCCATGCTGCGCCCCGCGCGTTCGGGGTCGGTGGTGGCGCGCAATTCGGCGAGGATGGCGGTGATGTCGGCAGCGTCGCTCGCGATCGGATGGGTGATGCCGACTTCGCCAAGCGATCGGTAGCGCTGCCCGCCGCGCGCAAAATACAGCTCGCAGACGGGAATCTCCTCACGCGCGATGTAGCGCCAGACGTCCAGCTCGGTCCAACGCAGCAGCGGATGGATCCGCACATGCGACCCCGGCGGGCGGTCCAGGTTATACAGGTCCCAGAATTCCGGCGGCTGGTCGCGGAAATCCCAGGCGCCGTCATCGGCGCGTGGGCTGACGATGCGTTCCTTGGCACGGGTCGCCTGTTCGTCGCGGCGAATGCCGGCGATGACCCCGTTCAGCCCGTAGCGTAGCAGGGCGGCGCGCAGCCCCTCGGTCTTGCGCGCGGCGACGCGGCTGGAGGGCATCAGCGTCGGGTCCGTCGCCTCCAACGGCGGGCAGGCATCGGCGATGAGGTCGAGGCCCCATTCCGCCGCATAGCGGTCGCGGAACGCATAGGCCTCGGGGAACTCCAGCCCGGTATCCAGGTGCATGACCGGAAACGGCACGCGGCCCAGAAAGGCCTTTCGCGCCAGCCAGATCAGCACATTGCTGTCCTTGCCGAGCGACCAGAGCAGCGCCAGGGGGCGCACGCGGCTATAGGCCTCGCGCAGGATGTACAGGCTGTCGGCTTCCAACTGGTCGAGGTCGTCCATGGTACGGGTCTTGGCTTTCGGCAGAGGCGGTGGGGGGCGGTGGATTCCGCATTCGGTCTTGTCGGCGCCGCGCCAGCGCCCGGCGCGTGGCGCCTCGCCGGCTGCGACCGGGCTGGTACAGGGTTCGCATCCGATCGAGGCATAGCCCCGCGCGGCCAGCGGATGCGCCGGAAGGGCGTGGCGGCGGCGATAGGCCGCGACTTCCACCGCATCCCAGGCCACCAGGGGCGACACCCGCAGGCGCAGCCCGTCATGCCGGACCATGGCCAAGTCGCTGCGCGCCTGGCCATGATGCCGCTTACGGCCATCGACGATGACATCGAAGCCCGCCAGGGCGTGGTCCAGCGGCCGCACCTTGCGCAGCGCGCAGCAGGCGTCGGCGCCGGCGATCCACAGCGCGCCAAAGGGATCTTCGGCGGCGACCTCGGCCCCATCGGGGCGGATGTCGCGCACGCCGGTCAGCCCCAGGCGCCGCACCAGATCGTCGCGATGGGCCAGGGTTTCAGGAAAATGGCGCTGGGTGTCGAGGAACAGGACCGGAATCGCCGGATCCACCAGGGCCGCCAGATGCAGCAGGATCGCCGCCTCCGCCCCGAAGGAGGAGAGGATGGCCACGCGCCCGGGGTGCCGCGCCGCCAGCACCGCCAGGATGGCAGGCGGCGGCAAGGCGGCGATGTCACCAGAGAGGACCTGGGCCGTCACCACACGACCGCGACGACCAGCGCCACGTCCTGCTGCGTGCACGGCGCGGCCCCTTGCGTCGCGATCGCGGTGCCATCGCCGAGGGCGGAGGGTGGGGTCCGCTGCGGCTGTGCCGTCGTCACAGGCCGCGACGCATCCGGTGTGCGGATGCCCATCAAGGCTTTCATGCGGGTCCTCCGTCCGGCGCTGCGGCTTTCCGAGCCCCGGTCTGTCAGCGCCGTCGAATGTGCCTTTCTAAACTGTGAAACGTCAATATCACATTTTTCAGAGTCATATTTTTCGCAAAGGCGAAACGTTACGTGAAACCATGGGGCGGCGCGCCCCAGGAACGGCCCAGCAGATCGGTCCCGCTTTGCTGGCAAGCCTGCTGACCGCGTCCTGGCGGCGGCGCCACGCGCAGCGCTTGATGCACAGCTTCAGCCATCGACATTGGTCCGGCGACGCAGGAACGGCTTAACGCCAACGGGCGCCTGATCGTCGACCAGCGCCCAGTTGCTTGCGCCTGGCGACTAATGTGTCGCGCTGGCCGACTGCGCGAGCACCGCCAGCAATTCGACCAACGCGTCGCTGGCAAGCGTCAACCCATTCTGATGCGCATAGGATGCAAGCTCGTGGATGATCTCCACGGCGTCATTCGATGGGTGCAGGGGTGCCAGTCTTTGAGACATCGTCGTTCTCCGCGTTGGCTTGAGGTTCCTCTGAAGCTCTTTCGCCAACATGAAGAATGTAACCGTCGAGGGTGTCATTGAAAAATCCGGTCGCCTCTTTCATGTGCATTTAGCAAACCGGGATAACACCATGTTTTAAAAGGCTCCGCAGGACTCATCGGGCACACCGCCGGCCTCCCGATAGCTGCTTTGGAGAAGCCTTTCACGCTGCGGGTGGTGTTTTTCACGATTGGCGGGGTCGTCCGCCTATTCCAATGTGAGGATCGCCAAAGACCACGCGGAATGTTCCGATTTATTCGATGCAAAGCGCTCAATCTGCCAGTTCCAGCTTCGATGGAAGACGTGCACAAGTTCGCGGGTGGACCCCCGTTCCGCCGCATCAGACAGGGCACATCAGATGACAACCCGGGGAGGGGACACCGCGGTCCAAGAGGCCGTCCGCCGGTTGCTGGACCGCGCGCCCGCGGAGGAACGCGCCGCCCTGGCAGCGGCACTTCTCGCCTCGATCAAGCTGGTGCTCGAACGCGCACCGACGGGTGACAAGGCCGTGGAGGCGGTGCGCGTGCGGGCGATGCTGGCGGCCGCTTTCGCGCAAGCCCTGCAGCCCAGGTGAACGGGTTTGATGCGCGGCAATGGGGCCGCCTGCGATGCGCGCTCATTCTCCTGCTGCCACAGCTTCCGCTGGCGCCGCCGGCCATCGCCGCCGATCCCTGGACCGCCTGCGGCCGCGCCATTGCGGTGGCGGAGCGTGGCACCGGGGTGCCGCCCGGCCTGATGCTGGCCATCGCCCGCGTCGAAAGCGGCAGGCCCGCCCCCACGGGCGGCGTGGCGCCATGGCCCTTCGCCATCAACGCCGATGGCGGCAGCCACTTCCCCAACACCGCCGAGGCCGCGATCGCGCAGGTCACGGCGCTGCGGGCGCGCGACATCCGTTCCGTGGACGTCGGCTGCATGCAGGTGAACCTGCTGCACCACCCAGGCGCCTTCCCGGACCTGGACACGGCCTTCGATCCGACCGCCAACGTCGCCTATGCCGCGCACTTCCTGGGTGAACTGCGCGCGCGCACCGGCAATTGGGCCGAAGCCGTGGCGCAATACCATTCCGCGGTCCCCGGCCGAGGCCTGGCCTATCATTCCCGGGTCACGATCTCCCGTGTCGCCGGCGGGACTGCGTTGGGCACGCCCCGCACGCTGGCGGGGCTCTGCGCGCCCGGGCGGCAGGCGCGGGTGGTGGTGGCGCCGAATGGCCGCCCTCGCCTGCTATGCCGCGGACGTTAGCGCGTGATCGCCGAAGGGCTGAATCACGCGACAGAACAACAAGCAGGAGCGCCATGCGAACGCATCGCGGTCTATCGCGTGTCGGACTCATCCTCCTCGGCGCCGGCCATCAGCACCTGTCGATCCGTCTCGCACATCGCGGCGCGCTGCTGGCGATAGGCGCTGCGATAGACCGCGTAGGGATCGAGCGAGTCCGCCTCGACGCGCCTGACCTCGTCGTGGATCTGCGCGTAGCCGACAAACGCCTCGCTCCCCGCGAAGGCGAGAACGGGCTCCGATCCCAGCACCTCGGACAATGCCAGCGCGACACCGATCCGTGCACCGGCATCCCGCAGGCTGGACGGCCCGAGCAACGGCAGCACGAGGAACGGACCACTCGGCACACCCCAACTGCACAAGGTGTCCGCCGCGGTGAAGCGCTGGCGCGGATAGCCCATCTCGCTGGCGCGGTCATGAATACCCACGATGCCGATGGTCGAGTTGATGCCAAAGCGCGTCACCGCATTCGCAGCCAATTCAAACCGCCCGGCGAAAAGCCCGGTCACGGCGGTCATCGGCTCGGCCAGGTTGGTCATCGCATTGCCGATGCCCAGGCGCAGGCGTTCGGGCGCGACGGCGTGATAGGCCTCGACCAACGGGTTCAGGACCATGGTTTGCACGGCGCGATTGAACCCGTGGATCCAGCGGTTCGTGTCCTCGAACGGATCGTCGGCCGCCCAGGCCGGGGCGGCTTGTCCCGCGAAAAGCAACATGCCGCACAGGGCAAGGCCACGAATACGGCACGTCCACATCAGAATGACCTCGATCTACGCGCCTTGGTGCATTTTGCGGCTGGGTCGTCAGCGGACTACCCCACACAAAAAGCGCTGTCGCGCGACCGCGTCAATTATTTATTAACAACTCGGCCCGCGATCCGCATCAAGCCGAGCGATCCTGGCCGTCACCGCCCGCAGCCGGAGACGGGTGGACGACCGGGGCGGCGTCACGCCTATGCCCGGCAGCGCGCCGCGGATCCTGTGCGTGGCCGCCCACGTGGCACGATGTTCAGCAGCGGATCGCGCGCAAAATCCCGCGCGCCGATGAAGGGCGCGCCGGATGCCGCCAGCCAGGCATAGGCGCTGGCCGCATCCTGCGTGTCCAGCACGTCGGACAGCGCCGCCAGGCTCTGGATCGCCAGTTGCGCAAAATTGCCTTGCGCCTTGCTCCAGCCCGTCTCGTTCGACAGCCCTCGCGCGCGCGTGGCCGCGCCGATCTCCGCCCATTGCCGCAAGACCCGCCCGCCATCGCCGATGATCGCGATCTGGTAGGCGACCCCATCGTTGGGCGAAAAGCCGCGCGGACCCGCCTTGAAGCGCCCGACCAGGAAGCCAGACATCCATTCCAGCACCGCCCGCGCATCGGCATCGCCGCGCCGCGCCGCATTGGCCGCGGTCGAGGCGAAGTAATCCTGCTGCCACGGCACCAGCACCCCGGCTGTGCCGTATTCGCCGGGGATCCAGCCCTGCGCCTCACCCTGTTGCGAAGACCAGCCGGCCAGGTTGGCGCGCAGCCAGCCCCAGTTGCCGGCCGATGCGGCGCGCAGCCAGGGCAGCGCCGGGTCGTTGTCGGGGCTGGCCCAACCGGCATTGTCCAACTGGCGCAGCGACCAGGCACTGCCGCGCACCTGGTTGCCGCGCACCACATTCACACCCTCACCCACCCCGGTCGCGCCGGCGGCGCCGCGCGCGGTCGGGGCCGGCCACTGCGACAGCACGCACCAGCTCGCCTGGGCCTGCAGATTATCCAGCAGCGCGCGCCGCCCGGTCAGCAGGAAGGGCACGAAGCACAGGTCGGGCTGATGTGCGCAATCGGGCTCCCACCCCGTGTCCCCGGCGATGGGCTGCGCCAGCCCCCCGGGCGGGCGGCCGCCGCGCCCATCGGTCCACAGGGCCCGGAAACGGGTCGGGTCCATCCAGCCACCGCGCGCCCCGTCCCAGAAATGCCAGGGGATGCTGCCGGCGGCCTCGGCCTGGCCTTCGGCATAGGCAGCCGCCCGGGCATCGCCGGTCATCAGCCAGACCGCCTGCGCCAGGGTCGCGGGGCCGATGTCGGACCGTCCGCCCGCCTGGTACATGTTCTGCGTGATGTCGCGCGGCCCCAGCGGCGTGGCCCAGCCAGGGGCCAGCACCGTATCGCCCAGGCGACGCAGGATCGCCTCATCCACCCCGGCCGACAGGTCGTAGCGCGCGACCGCGCCGGTATCGGCCAGGTAGGTCGCATCGTGCCGTATCCGGGGCGGGGCGGGCGCCGTGCCACGCAGCCGCCCCCAGGCGGTGTACTGGTGCTGGCGGCCGATCTCGGCGCGCAGCGCATCGCCGCCATCCAGCACGAGATGCAGCGGGTAGGCGGCGGCACCGCCATTCGGCTGCATGGCGACATCATTGCGCAGCCAGGCATCCACCCACAGCGAGCCATCCGCCCGCAGCGACACATCAGCCACCAGCCGCACCGAGGCGACCCCGCCCACCGCCGCCGGCGGCAGCGCCGTGGCGATCCGTGCCTGCACCGCCAGCGGGCCGCGCTGCCACGGCCGCGCCGCCAGCGCCGCCTGGAACTGCGCCAGCAGGTCCATGCGCCAATTGCCGACCTGGATCTCCGCCCGGTGCGCCGCCAGCGCCGCGGCCACGTCCAGCACCGGCGCATCGGCTTGCGCCGCCGCTGCCAGGACCACGGTGGCGGTGGCGCGCGCGGGCAGGGCCGGGCAGGACAGCGCGATGACCGCCAGCCGTGCCGAGCCATCCGGGTGCCGGCTGTTGATGTCGACCTGCACCGGCAAGGCCGCACCACCATCGATCCGGGCCGCCAGCCCACGGCCCGACGGCAGGGCGCCAGGCCGGAACGCCTGGCCAAAGACCGCGATGCGCCCGGCCGGGGTGCCAAACCCCTCCAGCATCAGCCGCACGATGTCGCCGGGCCGTTCCACGCAGGCGATGGCCGGCGGCGATTGGGCGGCAGCCAGGCGCGGCAGGGCCAGGCCCGCCGCCAGCAGGACGCGGCGCTTCATCGCGATGCCTCGTTCAGGACCTTGCGGAACACCGCCAACTGCCCCTGCGTCGTCGCCTCCCAGCCAAACCCCTCGGCATAGGCGCGGGTCGCGGCGCGGTTCGGGGGGTTGGCCAGAAGCTGGCGCACGCCGGCGGCGATGGCCTCGGGGCTGGCATCCGGCAGCACCAGCCCGGCTTCGGGCGCACGCACCGCCTCACGGCTGCCCCAGGCGGGGCTGGCGATGGCCGGGGTGCCGCAGGCCATCGCCTCCAGCAACACATTGGCCCAGCCCTCACGGCTGGACGCCAGGATCAGCGCATCCGCCGCGCCATAATAGGTGGGCAGCGCGGCATGGGGCCTGGGACCCTCGAAGCGCACCCGGTCGGCCACCCCAAGCCGTTCGGCCAGGGCGCCCAGCGCCGCCCGGTCGGGGCCGTCGCCGACGATCAGCAGGCCATGGCCCGGCAGGGACGGCAGGGCTGCGATGATGCGGTCGTGGCCCTTGCGTTCGATCAGGTGGCCGACCGACAGCAGGGCCGGACCATCCCCCAGCCCAAGCGCCGCCCGCGTCGCGGCGCGGTCCCCGGGCGGGCGGAACGCGTCCAGGTCCACGCCGTTGCGCAGCACCGTCACCCTGGCCGCCGAAGCGCCCAGCGCCACCAGCCCGTCCTTCAGCCCCTGGCTGACCGCGATCAGCGCATCCGCATCCCGGATCGCCCGCAGGATGGCACCGCGTGCCGGCCAATGATCCGGCAACTGGCTGACATCCGACCCCCGCGCCGTCAGCACCACCGGCAGCCCGAACTCCCGGCCCAGGCGCAGCGCGACCACGCCATCCGGGTAGAGGTAATGCCCGTCGATCGCATCGAAGACGCAGCCCTCGGCCAGCAGCCGCGCCAGGGCGGGCCGCGCGGCGGCATACAGGCTGGTCGGCGTGGTCAGCAGCCCCAGGCCCGGCACCGCCAGGAAGGGCGGATGCAGCACGCGCAGCCCATGCCGGATTTCCTCGGCCGGGGTGGCGTTGCGGAAGCCGCGCCAGGGCATAGGAGTCCAGGGCACGGGCGCCAGGGTGATGCTTTCCGCCTCACCCCCGGCGACCAGGTGGCGCAGGCGGTTTTCGACGAAGACGCCGTGGTTGGGCCGCGCCGCATGGGGATACAGCGTGCTGAAGGTCAGCAGCCGGATCGGCCGCCGCACGCTGTCCCACGCCGGCGCGGCGCCGCTGTCCAGCAGCGCGCTCACGGACCGGCCCAAAAGAAGGCTGCGTCGCGCATCGGCCGGTTCAGCGGCCGGCGCGCAGGTCGGCCAGCAGCCGCTCCGCCCCCGCCCGTTCGGCGAAAGGCGTCGCGGGCGCCAGGGCCGCGCTGAGCACCGCCAGGGCCTCATCCCGCGCACCGCTGGCCTTCAGTGCGAAAGCCAGGTGATAGGCGGCATTCAGGTCGGGCTGGTTCGCCGGCTGCCCCGACACCGCCTGGCGCAGCAGCGGCACGGCCTGCTGCGCTTTGCCATCGCGCGCCAGGATCCAGCCCAGCGTATCGGCGGTGTCGGCGCTGGGGGCCAGGAAGTAGGCCCGCTCAGCCAGCGCCTGCGCCCGGCCCAGGTTCGGCGCATCGGCATTCTGGCCGACCAGCCAGGCCAGGTTGTTCAACGCCACGGCATTGTCCGGCCGGCGCGCCACGACATCGTTCAGCCGGGCCTCGGCATCCCCCATCCGCCCGGCCTCGATGTCGAGCTGCGAGAGCAGCACCTGCGCCGCGTCATCCGTCGGCTCGCGCGCCACCCAGGCGCGCAGCGCGGCGGTCGCCTCGTCCCGCTTGCCGGCGGCCATCAAGGCACGCGTCAGGCGCAGCGCGAGGATGCCCGATGGCGCTTCGGCCTGGGCCGCCGCGAAGGCACGCGCCGCTTCTTCGTGCCGGTTCACCGCCACCAGCAGGTCGCCGCGCAGCACCCGTGCCGCCGGCAGCGCCGCCTGCACCGCGGCCAGGCGGTCGGCCTGTTCAAGCCCCGCGTCCACGCCGCGCTGATCCGTCGCCAGCCGCACCAGGGCCTGTTGCAGCGATGCATCACCCGGCTGGTTCCGCAGGCCCTGCAGGATCAGCGCCTGGGCGCCGGCCATGTCGCCGGCGCGGAGCATCAACCCCGCCAGTTGCCGGCGCGCCTGGGTGGAATCGGGCATCTCGGCCAGGGCCAGGCGGGCCGCCGCCTCGGCCTCGGCCCATTCGCCGGCCGCCGCATGCGCCTCGGTACGGGCCATGCGCAGCATGGGGTTGGGGTTGTCGCGCAGCGGCGCGGTCGCCAGCAGCCGTGCGGCCGCGGCGGGGTCGCCGCTGCGCAGCAGCACGCTGGCCAGGGTCATGGCGAGCCCGACCTCACCCGGCGCGGCGGCCTGGGCCGCCTGCAGCACGGCGCGCGCCTCGGCCGCGCGGGGCGCACCCGGCTGGCTGACGTTGCCAAGCTGCGACGCGGCTTCGGCATTGGCCGGGTCCAGGCGCAGCACCTCGGCCAGCAGGCGCTCCATGTCCGGCTGGTCGCCCTCGATCCAGGCCACGCGGGCCAGGCCCAGCCGGGCCACGACCGAATTGGGATGATCGCGCAGGACGGCCTGGAAGATGGTCTTCGCCGACGCCAGCTCCATCCGCATGACCCGCAGCGTGCCATCGATCACGCCAGCGGCCTCACCCCGCCGTGCCGCCGGGTCCAGCCGGTCCAGTTCGGCAGCGGCGGTCGCCTGGTCGCCGCGGGCCATCGCGGTGAAGGCCAGCATCTCACGCGCACCGGTCCGCGCCGGGTCGCGCCGCAGCGCATCCGTGGCCGCAGCCGAGGTGCCGGCGACATCCCCCGCGGCCAGCCGTGCCGCGGCCAGGCGCGCCAGGATGGCGGCATCGTCCGGCGCCAGCGCGGCCGCCTGCTGCAGGGCCGACAGCGCCTCCGCCCGTCGCCCGGCGGCGGCATGCAGCCGGCCCAGCATGTCCAGTGCCTCGGCATCCGCGCCGCCGCGTTCGTACAGGCGGGTCAGGGCGACCAGCGCGTCGCCCGGGCGGTTCGCTTCCATCGCGAAGGTGGCGAGCATCTTCGCGCCGCGCGGATCGGCGGGAAAGCGGGCGAAATGCCGTTGCGCGGCATCCTCGGCCTGCGCTGCCTGCCCAAGCGCGCGCCGCGCCGCGGCCAGCAGCAGGTAGCCGTCGTTGAAGTTGCCGACGGCCGGCCCCATGCGTTGCAGGGCGGCATCGGCGCCGGCCCAGTCATCATTCCCAGCCAGCAGCCTGGCGCGCAGGTACAGCCCCGGTGCCATGTTCGGCACCGTGGCCAGCACGGCATCGATATCCGTCTTGGCGGCGGCGGTATCGCCCAGGGCCATCAGCGCCTCCGCCCGGCGCAGCCGCGCCGCCAGATGCCCGGGCACCAGGGCGATGGCGCGGTTGAACATCGCCACCGCCGCGGGAATGTCGCGCTGTTCATACAGGACGGCGCCCTTGCGCAGGATGGCGTCGACCGTGTCCGGCGCACGCGCCAGCACCCCGTCGATCAGGGCATCCGCCGTTGCGCGATCGCGCAGGGCGACAGCCACCTGGGCCGCCGCCAGGTCGGGTTCGGTGGCGCCAGGCGCCAGGCGCTGCGCGGTCGCCGCCGCCTCCCGCGCCGGCTCGACCTGGCCCAGGGCCAGCAGCGCGACGGCGCGGCCCGCCGCGGCCTGGCCGCCGGCGGGGGTTTCCGGCACGGGGGTCGGGAAAGCCTCCAGCAGCCCGTCGAAGCGGCCCGAGACCAGGAAGGCACGCACCAGCAGCGACGTGCCGGCAGCGGCGTCGTAGCCGCGTTCCATCGCCGCGCGCGCTTCGCGCTCCGCGGTTTCCCCGTCGCCGATCTCAAGGCTGGCGGCGGCCAGCGCCGCCCGCACCTCGGCCGAGGCCGGGTCTTCCCGCACGGCGTTGCGCCATTCGATCTGCGCCGCGCGCAGGTCACCGCGCGCCAGTGCCGCCCGCGCCCGGTCGGGGGCGGCCGCATGGGCATCGGCCATGCCAAGCCCGCCGATCAACCCCGCGAGCAACAGGGTGGTTCGCGCTGCGGGCAGCAGCCCAGTCGGCAAGGAAGGCCGCACAAAGGGCCGGCGTGTGCTGGTCATCTCGGGGCTCCCATCATTCGGGCTTCGATGGTGTCTGGTTCTGCGACCCGGCATCGGAACCGATGCGGCCAGCCGCCATGCCATGGGTATGCAGCAGCGCGTAGATCGTCGGACGGCTGATGCCGAGCAAGCGGGATGCGACCGAAAGGCTGCCATTGCTGCGCGCCAGGGCACGTTCGATGGCGGCGCGTTCGGCGCGCATGCGCGCGGATCGCAGGTCCAGGTCGGTGTCCGGCGTCGGCGACGACACGGCCAGCTCAAGATCGGCCGCGGTGATCAACGGACCGTCCGCCATCAGCGCCGCGCGCTGCATGCGGTTGCCGAGTTCACGCACATTGCCGGGCCAGGGATGGTTCATGATCGCCTGCGTCGCCGAAGGATCGAACCCACGCAACCGCCGGCCCAGATCCTGCGCATAGCGCGCGAGGAACCAGCGCGACAGCAGAAGACTGTCATCGCCGCGTTCGCGCAGCGGCGGCACGCGCACGGTCAGCGAGTTCAGCCGGTACAACAGGTCGGCACGGAACCGGCCCTCCTCGGCCTGGCTTTCCAGCGGCTGGTTGGTCGCCGAGACGACCCGCACATCGACGCGGATCGGCACCCGGCCGCCCACACGCTCGATCACCTGCTCCTGCAGGAAGCGCAGCAGCTTGGCCTGGAGCGACGGCGGCAAATCGCCGACCTCGTCGAGGAACAGCGTGCCGCCGCTGGCGGATTCGATCCGCCCCGCGACCTGTCGAACAGCCCCCGTGAAGGCGCCGCGTTCATGGCCGAACAACTCGCTTTCCAGCAAGGCTTCCGGAATGGCCGCGCAATTGATCGCGACAAAGGCCCCCTGCGAACGCGGACCCAGATCGTGCAGCGCGCGTGCCAGGGCTTCCTTGCCGGTGCCGCTTTCGCCCAGCAACAGGACGGGGACGGAGACCTGCGCCAGCCGCTCCACCGTGCGGCACAGCTTCAGCATCGTCTCGTCGGCGGTGATGATGTTGCGGATCGGACTGGCGCGCGGCATCGACGCCAGGCGCTGGTTCTCTTCCTCCAACTGGCGCAAGCGCAGCGCGCGGTCGATGATGGTGCGCAGCACCGCGACATCGACCGGCTTCTCGCAGAAATCATAGGCACCGAGGCTGATCGCCCGCAGCGTATGTTCGCGTTGACCTTGCCCGCTGACCACCACGACCGGCATGCCGGGGCACAGCACGCGCAGCGCTTCCAGGGTCGCGAAGCCCTCGCTCACGCCTTCTTCATCCGGTGGCAGGCCGAGGTCCAGCAACGTCGCCGCCGGTCGCTCCTTGGCCGCCAACAGGCGCGCCTGGGCGCTGTCGTTGGCGATCAGCACGCGGCATTCGGGAAAGGCCCAACGATACTGGGCGCAGAGCCCGGGATCGTCTTCCACGATCAACAGTTTTGGCTTGCTCATGGCTCCGCCCCCACGGCTCGGCGGCCCACGTCGTCCCGCGGGCGGATGGCCGGAAGTGTCAGTCGCATCGTCGTGCCGCGGCCTGGTGCACTGACCGCCGTCACCTCACCGCCCGCCGCGCGCAACAAGGCGCGCGCCTGCCAGGCGCCGATGCCATTGCCGTCCGGTCGCGTGGTGGCAAGCGGGCGGAACAAGGCATCGCGAATGAAATCGGCGGTCATGCCTTTGCCGCCGTCGCGTATGTCCACCACGACCTTCGGTCCATCATGGCGCAAGCAGACGTTGACCTGCTCTCCGGGGGCGGAGGCTTCCATGGCATTGTCCAGCAGATGCGTGACCGCGGCGTCAAAAGCGTCCGGCGCCATCGGGATCAGGCAGGGGGGCTGGCCGTCATCCTCGACCGCCACGGCCGGGTGGCGGCCGGCGGCCAGGCTGCGCAAGCGGGCCAGGGGTTCGATCGTGGGGGCATCGGCCGCACGATCCTCCGGGCCACGCAGGCGGGAGATCAGCGTGTCGATGCGTTCGCTGGCGGCGCCCAGCGTGATCAACATGTCGCGCTGGAAGTCGGGATCCGCGATATGCGCCGCGGCATTCGCGGAGAGCATCCGCAACTGGGCGGCCAAGGTCTTCACGTCATGCGCGACGAAGGCGAAGCGGCGGGCATAGGCTGCCAGCCGTTCCTGGTCGGTCAGCCGTTCGGCGTTACGCCGTTCGGCCAGGAACATGGCGACTTCGCGCCCCAGCGTCCGCAGCAGCGCGAAGACTTCGCCGTCCAGCACGAAGGGGGCGCGCGGGCGGGCCAGCAGCACCGCGCCCAAAAGCCCGTCCCGGTGATGCGTCAGCGGCACGATGATCCATAGTTCAGGGAAGGAGGCACGCAGATCCGCCAGCTCCCCCGGGCCAGGCTGGGCCACCCATTCGCCGGCGTGCAAGGCCGCGACCATCGCATGGTCCTCGGCCAGTTCCATCATGTCGGTCGGCCCGTTCCAGGCGCCGGCCCAGCGCAGCGCCGTGCCATCGGGGTCACGCATCAGCAGCAGCCCGGCCGGGCTGTCCGCCGCATCGGCGATGGCGCGGATGGCGCGGACATCGGCCGGCGTGTCGCTGCCATGGTCCGAAAGCGTGGCGACGCAGCGCAGCCATTCGCGGCGGTAGTCGTAGCGCGCGATGAAGAAGTGATCGACCAGCAGGCGCCGCAGCCACGACCGCGCCGAACGCGCCGTGCCGGCAACCGCGAGCGCCATGACGGCCCCCGCCGCCAGCCCGATCTGCAGCGCCTGCGCCCAGGGATCGTCGAGATGGCGCAACGCCTCGCCGACCGCCCCGACGCCGAGCAGGAAGGTCCCCGCCACCATCAAGGTGGTGCCGTGGAACACCAATTGCCGCGACACCGGCGGATCGCGCCGCGACCGCCGGTCGCGCACCGCGGCGATCGCCAGCAAGGGCGCGGCCACCGCCGTCACGATGGCGCGCGCATCGATCATCCCTGGCGAGAAGGCGCCCGACAGCGCGGCATCGGCGTAAAGCAGCAGGTCGAAGGCCGCGAGCCCGCCGAGCGCGATACAGGGCAGGATGATGTGCCAGCGCGCCGCCTCGGGCGCCACGCGGTACAGGTTCTCGGCCAGCAGCACGACCAGCAGCCCGATGCCGAGCCTGGCAAGCACGACCGGCGAACCCAGCGTCGGCAGCGTCAGCGCCGCCTCCATGCCCGGCTGGATGTTGGCCAGCGCAAGCGCGGTCACGGCGATCCCGGCCCAAGCGAAACGCCGCACCAATGGCGCGTTCGCCGCGCCCGCCACGCGCCGGTAGAGCACCAGCAGGGCCGCGAACCAGGCGGCGCTGCGCGTCACCTCCAACAGCCCCGCGACGCCATCCAGCGGCGCATCCGGCGCGAAGGCGACCGCCCCGGCCCAGACCGCCGTGATCGCCAGGGTGGCGGCCAGTAGCAGTGCCGTCCGGCTACGCCCGGCGCAGAGCACCAGCACCGCCCAGGTCGCGCAGATGGCGGCGCAGCCCGCGTGCAGGAAGGTGGAGGTGACGAAGGTCACGCGCGCCCGCCTGGCGAACGGCGGGTCACCGCGCGCCCTCCTGGAACAGCACGACCCGGACGGTGGCGACCAGGATCAGCAGGTCGAGGAAGAAGCTGCGGTTGCGAACATAATAGAGGTCATAGGCAAGCTTCATGCGCGCATCTTCGACCGAGGCGCCGTAGGGGTAGTTGACCTGCGCCCAGCCGGTGATGCCCGGCCGCACGCAGGCGCGGTCGTCGTAATGCGGGATGACGCGGCCGAGTTCGGCGACGAAGCCAGGCCGTTCCGGCCGTGGCCCGATGATCGACATGTCGCCGCGCAGCACATTCAGGATCTGCGGCAATTCGTCGATCCGCGTCAGGCGGATGAAACGGCCGACACGGGTCACGCGCGGATCCCTGCGCACCGCCCAGACCGGCACCCCGCCGCATTCCGCATCGACGGTCATGCTGCGGAACTTGAACAGGGTGAAGACGCGACCATCCTTCCCGCAGCGCTCCTGCCGGTAGAAGACGGGGCCCGGGTTGTCGAAGCGGATCGCCAGCGCCGCGACCATCGTGACCGGCAGCGTCAGCAGAATAAGCGCCAGGCCGACCGAGATATCGAAGGCCCGGCGCAGCACGGCCTGGGCCGCCCCCTCCTGCGTCCCGCGTGCCGTGCGCAGCCAGTCGCCAGGCAGCCGGTCGGTTGCCACGCGGCCAAGGCGGCATTCCAGCAGCTCGTCTTCCGTCAGCACGCGCACGCCCGCGTCCAGGCAATGCTGGCGCAGCGAGGGCGCCAGCGCCGACGGGTCGGCCGCAACCACGGCGCAGATCCGCCCGGCACGCAACCGGTCGGGTCGCAGCGCATCGGTCAGGGTCATCGCGCCGATCGGCAAATGCACGATCTCGAAGGGCTCCAGCCGCCCAGCCTCGGGTCCGGGGGGCCAGGCGTCGTCGCCGAACACCAGGATGCGTCGGCGCACCAGCCCGGCCCGCGTCGCCCCGACACAGGCAAATCGCGCGACAGTGATGGCACATAGCCAGCCCAGCAGGATCTGGCCGAGCTCGACAGTCGACGCACCCGGCGCGTCCGTCACGGGAAAGGCCCGCAGGATGACCCAGGCGATCAGTGTCAGCAGCACCGCCGCGACCGCGGCCCCCATGAACATGCGCGATGCCAGGGCGGTGCAGGACGGCTGGTACAATCCGCTCGCGGCCGAAACCAAGCCGGAGCATAATGCCAGGATCGCCGCGACCATGCCGGCCTGAACCAGATTTATTGACGTTCCCTGCGGCATCCCCCAGGCCATGATGCCGTATACTGCCAGGAAAACGGCGAATGCTTCACATATATACATGAGAAGCAGATCGGATCTTACGCTATGGCCGAACACATTTGTCATTCGACCCTCCCACGGTGTCCACCGACGCTCTCCATGGAGAGGCTTATAGAATCCGATCCGTCGAAAGAATAGGAATTATATTTATCATTCCACGAAAAAATGAAACAACGACGTTTATTAGACGACAAAATGTCGAGTATTCAAATTATCCTGCAAATTTTCATCAAAATTTGCATCACACGAGAGATCATCGCGTCGGATGTCAGATGTTTGCTTCATGATTTCGTTGATGTTTTTAGTCTGTCCGCTAATCTGACGATCAGTAGGACGCGGTAATGCTGGTGCGGTGGTGGGCAGACGAACACCAACGTGTTGGGCCGCAGAACGACATGAGGCACCCACATGGTCCGCTTCCCACAAGCAGCCGTTTCAATGATTTGTGCCGTGGCCCTGTCGGGGGCCCTGGCGGCATGCGCCGGCCCGGGCGCCACGCCTGTCGCCGCACCCGTCACGACGGCCGATCCGGTGGCGGTCGCCGACCCGGCGAATGGCGCCGCGCCGGACTATGTGTTGGGGCCTGGCGATACCGTCACCGTCTTCGTCTATCGCGCGCCGGAATTGAGCGCAGCCGACCTGCCCATCCGGCCGGATGGGCGCCTGACCCTGCCGCTGGCGCCGGATGTGGTCGCCGCGGGCGCCACGCCGACCGAACTCGCCAAGCGGATAGAGGAGCGACTGCGCGCCTATGTGATCGAACCGAACGTCACCGTCATGGTACGATCTTTCCAAGGGCCACCAGAGCGCCAGATTCGCGTCATCGGCGAAGCGGCGATGCCGATGGCCATGCCCTATCGGGAGGGGATGACCGTCATGGATGTCATGATCGGGGCACGGGGCATGACACGCTATGCAGCCGGCAACCGCGCGTCGATCATCCGGCGTGAGGGTGGGACCTCGGCCGCGATCCCCGTGCGCCTCGGCGACCTGATGCGCGGCGGTGATGTCACGCAGGATATCGCGCTGCGCCCCGGCGATACGCTCGTCATCCCGCAGGGCTGGTTCTGAGCCATGCAGCTGAATGCCCTGGTGCGGCGCTACGGCTCCGCCGGTTGGCGGCAGCGCTGGAAGGCGCTGCTGGCCGCCTGGGTCGTCTGCGTCATCGGCTGGATCGGCATCCAGTTGATTCCCAACAAATACGAATCCAGCGCGCGGATCTACGCTGACGCGGACGCCATCCTAGCCACCTTGCTGCGCGGCATCGCGGTCGAAAGCTCCCCCGCCGGCCAGGTGGAGGTGCTGCAGCGCACGCTGCTGAGCCGGCCGAACCTGGAAAAGGTCATCGACCGCACCGACCTCGAACAGCGGGTCTCGACCCCGGCGGAGCGCGACCTGCTGGTCACCCGGCTGACGCGGGACATCCGCATCACGCCGCAGACCCGCAACCTGTTCACCATCGACTACCGCGACACCCACCCCCGCGTCGCGCGCGACGTGGTGCAGACGATGCTGACGCTGTTCATGGAAGCCGCGGTCGCCACCGACCGGCAGCAGATGGCCAGCGCACGCACCTTCATCGGCCAGCAGATCGCCACCTACGAAGTCCAGTTGCGCCAGGCGGAACGTCGCCGCGCGGAATTCCAGGCACGCTACGTGGACCTGCTGCCATCCGACGCCCTGGGCGGAAATTCCAGGCTTGAACAGGCGCGGACGCGGCTCGCGCAGGTGCAGGGTGAATTGCAGGACGCCCGCATGCGCCGCGACCTGACCCAGCAGCAGATCGACGTGGCCTCGGCCCAGCCCGCGCCGGAGGTTGGCGGCGGGGGTGGCGGCGATCCACGCCTGGCCGATGCCGAACGCGCATTGCGCGATTTGCGCCTGCGCTACACCGACCAGCATCCGGAGGTCGTGGCCGCACGCGCCGCCATCGCCCGGATGCGCACCAGCGGCCCGGGCCCGGCGCCGCGCGCCGCGTCCGCCCCCCGCGCGGCCCGGCAAAACCCCGAACTTGAACAACTGCGGGTCCGGCTGGTGGATGTGCTGGCCCAGATCTCCTCGCTGGAGCGGCAGGATCGCGACGCACGCGCCGAGATCACCCGGCTCGACGCCGTCGCGCGCAGCGAGCCGGAGGTGCAGGCGCAATTCCTCAACCTGGACCGCGACTACACGGTGTTGCGCCGCAACTACGAAGAATTGCTCGCACGCCGGGAATCGATCCAGATCGCCGGGGCGGCACGGACGAATTCCGACCGGGTGAAGCTGGAAGTGATCGACCCGGCGACCATACCAAGCGCGCCCGTCGCCCCGAACCGTCCGCTGCTCGCGGCCGGCGTGCTGGTCGCGGGAATCGGTGCGGGCTTCGCGGTCGCCTTGCTGCTGGTGCGGCTGGATCGCACCTTCTACTCGGTGCATGACCTGCGCGCCCTGGGTCTGCCGGTCCTGGGCGCGGTTTCGGCGCCCAAGTCCCCGCCGCGCGTGGCACAGGGCTTTGGCTTCGCGGGCGGCGTCGCGATGCTGTTCGTGGGCTTTGGCGCGGTGCTGGCCGGCGTGCCCGGCATGCTGCTTCGACTGATGGTGGCATGAGCGCCCCGTTGAACCGCCGCACGCACCTGGTGGAGCGTGCCGCGGAGATGCTTGGCGGGCCGGGCACGCCGATGGCCGCGCCGCCGCCGGCAATCGCGCCCGAACGGGCGGCCGAACGCCCTGGCCCTGAACGCCCGGCCCCGGCCCCCGCCGCTGCGCCGGCGGCACCGCCCCCCCCGGTGATCAGCCGTGCCACGCTGGTGGAAGCCGGGCTGATCCACAGCCCGGATGGCCCGCAGCGCAGCCGCCGGTGGGAGGAGATGACGATCGTCCAGCACCAGGTCGTGCGGACGATCAAGGACGCGGCATCGGGGCTGGGCCCACGCGGGCGCATCGTCCTGGTCACCAGCGCCATGCCGAATGAAGGCAAGACCTTCACCTCGCTGAACCTGGCCGCCAGCATCGCGATCAGCAGCACGCGCCATGTCGTGCTGGTCGATGCCGACGGGCGCCTGGGCGGGATCAGCCACACCCTGGGGGTGCCCACGGAAATGGGGCTGCGGGCCCTGGCGCAGGATGTCGGCAACCGCCGGGCGGCAACGCCCTTGCCGACGGCGATCGAGCGCCTGCACATCCTGCCCTATGGCGCCTCCCTTCCGGGGCAGCCGGACCTGCCGTCGGGGGCCAGCATGGCCGCCGCGGTGCTGCGCCTGGCGGGGTCGCTGCCGGACCACATCGTGGTGCTGGACACCCCGCCCTGCCTTTCGACCAGCGAGCCGACCGCCTTGGCCGCCGTCGCCGGCCAGGTCGTGCTGGTCGTCGATGCCGAACGAACCCAGCGCAACGAGGTCGAGGCAGCCCTGGACATGATCGATGCCTGTCCCGTGCTGCAACTGCTGCTGAACCGCGTGCGGCTTACGGCGAACGACACCTTTGGCGCTTACGGCAACTATGAGGCCCCGCATGACACGTGATGCCCACGCCGTGCTGCGCATCGCGGGCCTGGGGGCGGCGCTGGGCGCAAGTTTACCGGTCATCAGTCCAACGGCCATGGCCCAGGTCCCGATGCCGACGCAGGCAACGGTGCCGGGCGGTAGCGCTGTCGCCGCACCCGCACCCGGGACGGGGACGGGGACGGGGACAGGTGGCGCGCAGGGCGGCACCGTGGGCGCCGAACCGACGATTGCGGGGGTGCGTCCCTCGGGGTTGCGGATCGGTGCGCTTGGCTTCCCCTACTCGACGGATACCCCCGCGGCGGATGACCTGGCGCGCGGCTGGCGCCTGACGCCCAGCCTCACCACCCAGGTGCTGGCCACCGACAACATCAACCTGACGGCGACGAACCGCCGCGCGGACATGGTCTTCAGCGTCACCCCCGGGCTACTGTTCGAGGTGGATACGGCGCGCCTGAAGGGCGTCGTGAACCTTTCCCCGACGTTCCAGGCCTATGGCTCCGACAGCAGCCAGAACGGCATCAACCAGAACGGCAACGGGCAGTTGCTGGCGACGGTGATCCCCGAGGCGGTGTTCGTCGACATACGCGGCGCCGCCGCCGTGCAGGCCGCGGGCGGTGGCTACGCACCCCAGGGCAATGCGGTGACGACCCGCAACGACCAGGTGCAGACAACGACCTTCCAGGTTTCGCCGTATTACGTGCATCGCTTCGGCAGCACCGCCACGGTGCAGGTTGGCTATGCATTCCAGTACGTGAAGCAGGATATCGGCGGCAACGGCTCTGGTGGGGTCACGCCGACCGGGCAGACCTTCTTCACCAACCAGGATTTCACCGGGAACGAATTCTATGCCGTCGCCCGCACGGGTGAGGATTTTGGCCGCTTCGCGATGGAAGGCCGGGTGGTCTCGACCGACTATGCGGGGACCGGGGTCTTCGACGGCGCCTATCGCCGCATCGCGACGGTCGAAACCCGCTATGCGATCACGCGTCAGGTCGCGGCCCTGGTGGAGGTCGGCTACCAATCGCTGAACTATGCCGGCACGCCGGGCTATACCATCGAGGAGCCGGTCTGGTCCGTCGGCACCCGGCTGAACCTGTCGCCGGACAGCCAGATCACCGTGAAATACGGCCATCGCGACGGTGTCGATTCGGCCTTCCTGCAGGCTGCTGTCGCCCTGGGCGGCCGCACGACGCTCTATGCGAATTATTCGGATACGCTGACGACAGCGGCGCAGACCGCGGTGGACCTGCTTTCGACGACGACACTGGATGAGCTGGGCAACCCGATCGACATCGCGACGGGCGCGCCGGTGGCGCAGCCCTTCGCCAATTCCTTCACCGCTGTGCAAAGCGGCCTGATGCGCGTGCGTTCGGGCGGCCTGACGATCAGCCAGGTCTGGCCGCGGGATACCTTCAGCTTCTCGCTGTACCGCCAGGAACTGACCCCGGTCTCTGCCGCCATCGGCACCACGGCCTTCCCGCAGAACAACAGCTACGGCACCCTGTCCTGGGCGCATGAGCTGACGGAGACGACGACCTCGATCATCCAGCTCCAGGCCGGCACCTTCGAATCACCGGGGCAGAGCAGCGGCAACCTGTTCTCCGCCAGCCTGTCACTGGTGCATCAACTGACGCCGAGCTTGAGCGGCCTGCTGCAATTCATCACCACCTTGAACGACCAGGACAACGGCATCGGACGGGCGACGCAGAACGTCGTGCTCGTTTCCCTGCGCAAGACATTCGAGGACGTGCAATGAACATGGACTTCTACGGATTCCGTGAACGCCCGTTCCAGATGACACCCGACGCGCGGCTGTTCTTCCCGAGCGAAGGCCATCGCCGCGCCTATGCCCACCTGACCTACGGCATCGCGCAATGCGAAGGCTTCGTCGTGGTGACGGGCGAAGTCGGGGCCGGCAAGACAACCTTGATCGAAAAGCTCTGCAACGAACTCGACCCGAACGGCTTTGCGATCGCCCGCGTGGCGACGACCCAGGTCTCCGGCGACGATGTGTTGCGCCTGGTCGCGGACGCCTTCGGCGCCCCGACCGAGGGGACGAAGGCCGCCGTGCTGATCGGCATCGCCGCCATGCTGCGCGGCGGCGGCCGCCGACATTTGCTGATCGTGGACGAGGCCCAGGGCCTGCCGCCCGTGGCCCTGGAAGAACTGCGGATGCTGTCCAACGTCACCGACCAGGGGCAGGCGCCATTGCAGACCATCCTGATGGGCCAACCACAATTGCGCCGCGTGCTGGCCAGCCCCGACCTCGACCAACTGCGCCAGCGGGTGCTCGCCTCCTACCACCTGGGCGGGTTGTCGCGTGAGGAGACCCACGCCTATGTCGAACACCGCATGCGCGGCGTCGGCTGGGAAGGCTGGCCGTCGTGGGAAGGCATGGCGCTGGATCGGGTCCATCGCTACAGCGGCGGCATCCCGCGGCGGATCAACCGCCTCTGCGCCCGCGTGCTGCTGGGCGGCGCGCTGGAACACGCCGACCAATTGACCGCCCCGATGGTCGAGGCGACGGCGCTGGAACTGGAGGACGACCTCGGCGGCCTGCCGGGCCAGGGCGATGAGCGGCATGAGGCGAACAACGCCGACCTGGTCGACCGGCTTTCCCTGCGCGTCGAATCCCTGGAACGCATCATGGCGCGACGGGAGCGGGTTTTTTCGCGCATGTCGGAACTCTTCTCCGAGCACCGGCGGGCACCCTGATGTCCACCCCCGTCCGGAATGCCCCCGTCCGGAATGCCATGAGCGTGGATGTGGAAGACTGGTTCCAGGTCCAGGCCTTCGCCAACCTGATCGACCGCGATGAATGGGACCGGCTGGCGCCGCGCGTCGGCACGAATACCCGCCACGTGCTCGATGCCTTCGGCCGGGCCGGCGTGAAGGCGACCTTCTTCACCCTGGGCTGGGTCGCCGAACGCGATCCGGCGCTGATCCGCCGCATCGTCGCCGATGGGCATGAACTGGCCAGCCACGGCTTCGGGCATCAACTGGTCAATGCCATCGGCCGCGATGCGTTCCGCGCCGATATCCGCCGGGCAAAACAGATCCTGGAAGATGCCTCCGGCACGCGCGTGATAGGCTATCGCGCGCCGACCTTTTCCGTCGGCGTCCGGACGACGCCCTGGGCCCATGCGGTGCTGGCCGAAGAAGGCTACGCCTACTCATCCTCGATCTTCCCGATCCGGCATGACCTGTACGGCGAATCCGATGCGCCGCGCGGCCCGCATCGCCCCTTCGCCGATGGCGTCATCGAACTGCCGATGACCACCGTGCGTGCGCTGGGCCGCAACCTGCCCTGTTCGGGCGGTGGTTGGTTCCGGCTGCTGCCCTATGGCTTGTTCCGCGCCGGGCTGCGGCGGGTCAATGCGGTCGATCCCTGGCCGGGCACTTTCTACTTCCACCCCTGGGAAGTGGATCCGGGCCAGCCGCGGGTCGCGGGCACGGCCTGGCGGTCGCGCTTCCGACATTATGCACGGCTGTCCAGCATGGCGCGAAGGATCGACCGGCTGCTGCGCGATTTCGCCTGGGGCCGCATGGATGATGTCCATGCCGCCGCCATCGGCAACCAACAAGGTGCCCATTAAATGGCGTTACGGATCCACGCTCTCGACGACAGCAGGCGCGGCGCCTGGGACGCCTTCGTCCAGGCCACGCCCGAAGCGAGTTTCTTCCACCTGTCCGGCTGGCGCCAGGTGATCGAGGACGCCTTTGGCCACGCGACGTATTTCGCCTGCGCCGAACAGGATGGCGCGATCGTCGGCGTGCTGCCGATGGCCCGCATGCGCACGCGGCTGTTTGGCGATGCGCTGATCTCCACGCCCTTTTGCGTCTATGGCGGGCCGGTCGCGGTCACGCCCGACGCCGCAGCCGCGCTGGAAACCCATGCCCGCGACGTGATGAAGGCGATCGACGCACCCTGTCTGGAATTCCGTCGCCTGGCGGCACCCGACCCCGGTTGGACGGAGCGCCCGGCCCTGTACAACACCTTCCGCCGCGCCATCACCGGCGATGCCGATACCGACATGAAGGCGATCCCGCGCAAGCAACGCGCAATGGTGCGCAAGGGCATCCAGAACGGCCTGACCTCGGTCAGCGATGGCGATACGGACACGCTGTTCTCGGTCTATGCGCAGAGCATGCTGAACCTCGGCACGCCGGTCTTTTCCAAGCGCTATTTCCGCCTGCTCGCGCAAGCCTTCCCCGATGCGCATGACGTGACGACCGTACTGCACGAGGGCACGCCCGTCGCCTCCGTCCTGAACTTCCATTTCCGGGAGGAGGTCCTGCCCTATTACGGCGGCGGCACCCGCGCGGCGCGCGCCCTGGCCGCGAATGACTTCATGTATTGGGAGGTTATGCGTCGTGCCGGCGCCGAACGCGGCGCGCGGCTGTTCGACTTCGGGCGCAGCAAATCCGGCACGGGTGCCTATGCCTTCAAGCAGAATTGGGGTTTTTCGGCCCAGCCACTGCATTATTGCTACCAGTTGCGCGAAGGCGCGACCTTGCCGGAACACAATCCGACGAACCCAAAATACCGTCTGCTGATCGCCGGCTGGCGCCGCCTGCCGCTGCGATTGGCCAACCTTCTGGGCCCGCCGATCGTGCGCGGGTTGGGCTGATCCGATGCGACGCCGCCTGCTGTTCCTGTGCCACCGGATTCCCTATCCGCCCGACAAGGGCGACAAGATTCGCGCCTGGCACATGCTGGAACGCCTGGCCCAGGGCTGGGATGTCGATCTGGGTTGCCTGGTGGATGATCCCGCCGACCTGGTGCACCTGCCAAAGCTGCGCGCGATCTGCGACGAGGTCGTCCACGCGACCACCGGCAACCGGGTTTTGGCCGCCACGCGCGCCCTGGCGCGCGTGCGGCCGGGCGATCCGCTGACACTGGGCTGGTTCCATTCGACCGAACTGCATAGCTGGGCCGGGCTCGGCCTCGCGGCCGGGCGCTACGATGCCGTCTTCGCCTATTCCGCGGCGATGGCGCCCTATGCGCTGCTGCCCACGGGCAATGCCGTCGCGCCAAAGCGGGTGCTCGACCTGGTCGATGTCGATTCCGAAAAATGGGCGGCCTATGCCGTCGGCGCGCGCGCGCCGATGCGCCAGATCTGGCAGCGCGAGGCACGGACGCTGCTGGCCTTCGAAACGCGCATGGCGGCCTGCTTCGACCACACCATCCTCGTCTCCCAGGAAGAACGCCGCCGCTTCGTGGACCTGGCACCCGCTTGCGCCGATCGCGTCGGCTGGGTGGACAATGGCGTCGACCTGGCGCGCTTCGACCCGAAACGGCATTTCGCCAATCCCTTCACCGGCGACGCGGCCCGGCTGGTCTTCACCGGCACCATGGACTACCGCCCGAATGTGGATGCCGTCACCTGGTTCGCGACCCAGGTGATGCCGGTGCTGCGGCAGTCTGGCGGACCGGCCCCGACCTTCCACATCGTCGGCGCCAACCCCGCCCCCGCCGTGCGCGCGCTGGCATCCCTGCCGGGCGTGCACGTGACCGGCAAGGTTGCCGACACGCGGCCCTATATCGCCCATGCCACGATTGCCGTCGCGCCGCTGCACATCGCCCGCGGCATCCAGAACAAGGTGCTGGAGGCGATGGCGATGGCCCGCCCGGTGATCGCCTCCCCCCAGGCGTTCGAGGGTGTTCGCGCCCAACGCGGGCGCGACATCCTGGTGGCCGATGGCGTCGATGAGACGGTGCAGGCGGTGATGCAGGTCCTGCGCGGCGCGCATCCGGGTCTGGGCCAGGCCGGGCGCGATGCGGTGCTGGCCGGGCACGACTGGTCCGTGACGCTGGCCCGGCTCGACGCGCTGCTGCCACCGCAGGATGCGCCCGCCCCGCGCCTCGACGCCGCGGCATGACCGCATCGGGGCTCCCGGCCGTCATAGCCGCACCAAAGCGCGACGCCGCTGTGCGCCAGCGCGCCTTGGTGGTGCTCGCCGTCGGCCTCGGAATCCTGGCGCTGCTGTTCCAAGCGGAGGCGCGGGCCGCGATCGAGACCTGGTCGCGTTCCACCGCGTTCAACCACTGCTGGCTGGTGTTGCCGGTAGCGGGGTGGCTCGCCTGGACGCGGCGCCACAGGGTGGCCGGGCTGCTGCCGGAACCGGCGCCCCTGCTGGGGCTGGCCGCGCTGCCCTTCGCGGCCGCCTGGCTGGTGGCCGAACGGCTCGGCATCATGGAGGGGCGGCAGCTCGCGGCGCTGGGCATGGTCGAGGTGCTGCTGCTGGCCGTGCTCGGCTGGCGCATTTGCCGCGCGATGGCCGCACCGCTGGCCTACCTCGTGTTCCTGGTGCCTTTCGGGGCATTCCTGGTGCCGCAACTGCAGGATCTGACCGCCGCGATCATCGTGATGGGATTGCGCCTGGCGGGCGTGACGCACTACGCCGATGGCCTGGTCATCGAAATCCCCGCCGGCATCTTCTACGTGGCCGAGGCCTGCGCCGGATTGCGCTTCGTGATCGCATCGCTCGCTTTCGGCGCGCTTTACGCTGCGGTGATGTTCAAGGGCATTGGCCGACGGCTGATCGTCCTGGTGCTGGCGGTGGTCGTGCCGGTCCTGGCCAATGGGCTGCGCGCGCTGGGGATCGTGCTGCTGGGCCATCACCTGGGCAGCGCAGAGGCTGCCGCGGCCGATCATGTGATCTACGGCTGGGGCTTCTTTTCGGTGGTCATGCTGCTGCTAGTCCTGGCGGGGTTGCCGTTCCGCCAGGATGGGGTGGCTGACCTCGACACGCCGGCGCCGCGCGGCGACGGCGGCTTTCGAACCACACGGTTGGCGGCGGCGGCGGCACTGCCCCTGATCGCCGGGGGCGCGGTGCTGGCCATGGCGAGTTGGGCCAATGCCGCCGGGGCCGGCGGGCCGGCGGCGACCGCCGCCGTGTTGGTCGCGCCGCCTGGTTGCGTGGCGGATCGCGGTCCCGACGGGCTGCGTTGCGCCGATGCGGTGGTGGCGGGGCGGTTGCTGGTGTTTCCCGCCCGGGTGACCTGGGCCGCGGTGGCGGCCGAACGCGGCCGCGTCGCCGGTGACGATGATGAAGCCGGCGTCTTCACCGTCGCGACGGAGGACGCCGTCTGGCATGTCCGGCACGGCAGCGGCGGTGCGGGGATGGTCGCGGTGGCGGTCTGGCTGGCTGGGCGGCCCGCGGGCGATGGGCTGCGGACCCGCGCGACGCAGGCCTGGAACGGCCTATGGGGTGGCCACGGGCGACCGGTCATGGCCGTCGTGTCGTGGCGCGGCGGGGCTGGCGCACAGAGCGCGGCGGCCGGGCAGCGCGAACGCGCGCTGATGCGGCGCCTGCTTGAAGCGCAGACACCGGGGCTGGTTCGCCAGGCATCCGCGCTGTCCCGCACTCCGTAATTATCGCAGGATGTTTTATAATGTCTTTGTTTCTATAAAAGACACATGAAGCATTATTTGAGATTGCCCGGATGCGACATCCGACTTTCCCCTAACGAAAAAACGCGCCCCGCGAGTCTCCGCGGGGGGAGGCTCGACGGAGGCGCGCTGGCAATTGCCGGCCACAAGGCCGCATTCGATTGCACGGAGGGGTTGTTGCCCCCGAAGGGCAAGACGGCACCGGCCGGCGCCATCCTGCCCCGATCGGCGTCAGTCCGGATCGCCGACCTTGCCGCGACGCTGGTAATGCGTCGCCATCATCCGGGCCACGGCGACCAGCGCACTGCGGTGGCGCGGATCGGCGATGGTCCCGAAGACCTGGATCAGTTCGACGATGTCATCATCTTCACTGGCCGGCCCCACAGGATGGCTCGGTTCGTTCGAGGAACCCGCGGAAATCAAGACATCAGCGCGGACGCCAAGAGCATCGGCGATGGCGATCAGGCGGCTGGCCGCAATGCGTGTCGCGCCGGTTTCGTAACGATGCAGTTGCGCGCCGGTCACGCCGACCTGTTCGGCCAAGTCCTTTTGGGTCTTGCCCTGGGCCCGGCGCAGGCGGCGCACCTCGGCGCCGACCGCCGTGTCGGAACCCATCGCCGTGCGGCGGCCTGGCGTGAAGGGCGCCATCCGGAAGCGCTGGTCGGTGGGCGCCGGTGCGGATTCGGCCCGGTCCATCATGGATTCAGGGGCGCGACCGATGTGCGAGATCGTTGCTGGCCTGGAATCGATCCCGGTCATCGCACGCAGACCAGACGCCAGACGAATTGTCCCGCCGTAGCCGTTTGGATTTGTTGACATCAGCTTCTCTCCAAGTGTGCCTCGGGCCCCGCCCGCTTCTCGTTTTGGGGACTTTCCAGCTAGCCCTGAGGCGTAAAAAACCATGACGCTGCCAGGGTGCAAAGCATCATGATTGTGAGCCTTGCGAAAATTGCCTGGATTCCTCCATCGCGTCCGTTACGCGCCGCGGCGTATTTCGGCCTTGCCGTATCCACCTGGCTGAACCCCACCCAGCAAGGGGCCAGGGAGAGGGCGGAAGCGAATGATGCCGGAACACCTGACGCCCTGTTCATTGATACATTTCTCGTGGCCAGGGAAAAAAATAATCGAATTTCGCGTTATGCGTGCATTGATCGTTAGGTCATGGTGTCGGTCCGATGACGAAATCGTGATCGAAGCCTTGCGAGAATCGGAGGGTTATGACGCCCCAAAAATAAAGCATTGTTCAATTCGAGAGACATTTCGCATGGCATTTGCATGACTGGCCCAGGGCCGGCTCCGTCGCGCCGTTACGCGGTCAATTCACGCAGGGCTTCGGCCAATCGGGCAACGGAGCAAGGTTTGCGCAGGTGCCGTTCGCGCCGGCCATGCGCCCGCCCCAGCAGCAGGTCATGCCGCCCTGTCAGGAAAATGACACCCAGCTCCGGGCGGATGCTCCTGGCGACCGAAACGAAATCGAAGCCACTCGGCGCATCCGGGCCAAAGGCCGCTTCCAGTACCAGGACGGCGATCTCCGGATGGGTCGCCAACTGATACAGCGCCTCGGCCGCGACGCTGGCCGTAAAGACGCGGAACCCCTCGTGGCGCAGCGCCAGCGCCATGATCGCGCGTTGCAGCGGTTCATTGTCGAACAGCAGGACGCCTGGGCCCAAGCTCGGCGGCCCCTGACCCGGGGCGCCCGTCAGGGCGGCGCGACCGCCGGCGGGAAGGCGATCAGCACGCGCGACCCGGCATCGCTGCGCACCACCGACAGCGCCGCCCCCTGTTCGAGCAGCAGCGCCGACACCATCCGCATGCCGACCCCCGCGCCCTGGCCGTCATCGCCGGTGAAGATACCCTCCTCATCCTCCAGCTCCAGCCGGGCCCCGCCAGGCTTGTCCTCGAAGCGGACGCGCAAGGCCCCCTCGCCCGAGCCGAGCGCATCGGCCAGCAGTTCGCCCAGGATAAGGCCCAGCATCTGGGCCCGTTGCGCCGGCCAGTAGGTGCCGGCCTCCGCGACCAGTGCCACGGATCGCCCGTTGCCGAAATTCGGCAGCCCGTCGCGCAGCATCTCGACCAGCCCGGCCAGATAGCCGCGCATCTCCACCGTATCGACGTGTTCCCCCTGGTAGAGCTGCTGGTGCACGGCCGCGAGGGTGATGACCCGCATCGCCCCCCGTTCCAGCATGGCCCGCGTCGATAGGCTGTCGGCTTCCTGCGCCTGCAGGCTCAGCACGCTATGGACCAGTTGCAGCCCGTTGCTGACCCGGTGGCGGATGTCCGACAGGAAGCTGCCCCGTTCGACCAGGATCTTCTCGTTCTCCGCGGCCTGGCGTTCGCGCTCCAACGCCAGGCCCAGGGTATTGGCCACTTCCTCCAGGTAGCGGACATCGGTCTCGCTGAAGGTGCCGGGCCGGGTATCGTCTACCTCCAGCACGCCGAAGGGCGATCCGCGCCCGCCGATCACCACGTTGATCTCCCGCTTGATGCCATGGTCCTGCAGCAGGCGCGGCGTGCTGAAGCGATCGTCGGCCGACAGGTCGTTGCTGATGGTCGGCTGCCCGGTCGAAAAGGCATGCCGGGCGGGCGATGAGCGTCCTGGCGGGAACAGGGTGTTGCCGACGACGCCCTCGCGCCAACCGACGCCCGCGCGCAGCAAGAGGGTGTCGGTCTCGCGCTGATACTCCAGAACCTTGGAAAACCGGGCCGACAGGCCTTCGGCCGCGACGCGGGATGCTTCCTGCATCAGCGCCGTCGTGTCGCTGTGTCGCAGCGCAAAGGCGCCGAACCCCGCGCTGAGGGCTTGCTGCTGCCGGCGGCGGCGCAGTTCGGCCAAGCCTTCGGCCAGCTCGATCTTTTGCGTCCGCTGGGGTGCCTGCGGCGGCGTCGAGGCGGTGGCCACCTGCAGGCTGCGCGCATAGCGGTTCGTTGCGGGGTCATGCGCTTCGGCGGGCAGCTTGTGGTTGATCGTGTCGCGGGCGGGCAGGCGCGCCTTGAACCGCGCCCAGCCCGCCAGCAAGGCCACCAGCTGGTCGTCCTGCGGCGCATGTTCGCGCCGCAGCCGCTGCAACTGTTCACGCAGCGCCAGGATGGGATGGCCCTCGGGCAGGTCGGCGCCGGTTTCGAGGCCCTTGAGGAAGACGGACGCCAGTTGCGGCTCATCCCGTTCGATGACGAAGGCGCCATAGCCCATGACCGAGGCGCGGCCGAAGGCCAGCATGCGCCGGGCAAAGCCGCGCAGGCTGAGCAGACGGGGGAACTCCACCAGGATCTGCCGGATTTCGGCGGCGGTGGCTTTCTTGCCCCGCATGCTGGGGGTCCGGCGTTCGCGCCGCCACAGCAGGTTCGCCATGGCGACCGCCAGCGCCTGGTCGCCGAAGGCCCCGGTGTCATCCTCGACCGGCGGGGCCCGCCGCGCATGGGTGTCATAGGTCGCGTAGGCGGCCTCCGGCAGGCCACGCACGACGGGCACGTCGATGGCGCCATGCGATGCGATCACCGCCAGCAGGCGGTGCTGGCCGTTGATCAGCCGGCCGCTCTTGGAAAAGCAGATCGGCTGGGCATTGCGCATCCAGCGCCCGGCCATGATGTCGCGCGCCATCGCGGCGACATGGGTCTTGATGAGTTCGCGCTTGGCGATCTTCATCGCCAGGTAGCGTGCGGCGGTGGCCTGGTCGATCACCTCGAACGTCGCCGTGCAGCCTGGCGGGACAAGGTCCTCGGCCAGGGCGATGTCCCGCGCTTCGGGGCCAGGTGTCGCCAGCCCGTTGTAGCCATGCAGCCGCGGGAAGGGCTCGGCGGGTTCGCCCGCGGCATGCCGAGCGGTCCAGCCGATGTGGCGCAGGCTTTCGTCACGCAACAACGCGTTCAGCGCCTTGATCGCCAGCGCGAACAGGACGTTCCGCCCGCCGCCCTGCGGATTGACCTCGGCCGCGCGGTCCAGTTCCAGTCGCAGCATCGCCCCCGGTTCGCCATGGGCGAAGCCTTCGGGATGCGCCACGGCCGCGAGCAGGCGATCGGTCTTCGCGCGGTCGACCTGGTAGCCCATGAACAGGATCGCCGTGCGCACCGGCTCGGGCAGCGGCGATCCCGCCATCGCCATGCTGGCCCCCACCGCCAGTTCCAGCCCGGGATTGGCCCGCAGCAGCCGTTCGACCTGGCCCCAGGACGGCGCCGGTGGCGCCGCGTCCTGCAAGGTCAGGTGGTCATAGGCGATCATGCGCGTGATCAGCGCCATCAAGGGATGCGCGTGGGGCACCCCGCGCGCGCTCAGGATGCTGGCGCAAGAGCGCCGGTGATGCTGGTCGATCGTGTGTTCGACATCATCGCCCACGTTGCGCGCGACGAAGGTCGGGAAGGACACGCCGCTATCCACGCAAGCGTGCAGGCGCTGCATGCCGTCCAGCAGCACGCCGCGGCGCGACAGCACGATGGGGATACCGTTCAGGATCCAATGCCGTGCCGCCATGTCCTCGGCATAGGCGCGCACGACAGCGTCCTGGCGTTCGGCGCCCCGGCGTCGCGCGGCAAGCAGGGACGCCGCCGCCGCGGGCGTCACGGTCTCGAACTGGAAGGTCATCGGTTCGACCATGTGCGGCGTCACGTGATCCATGCTGCGGGCACTCGTCGCAGAGAAGATTGCCCTGATGGCGGCCCGTTAGCCTGTCACGGCGGCAAGGTCGGCCGGACGCGGCGCGGAAATGCCGATAGGAAACGATACAAGCACATCCGTCTTAGTCGTGCCAAACAATAACAGCGCCTTTCGGGTGCGGCCAGGGCCGCCACCGAAAGGCGCTATCTCTTGAATGTTATTGACGGGGGACCGGTTTCGCTGGACCTCAGCGAAACCGGTCTTGTTGTCGTATCAGGTGTGGAAGACCGCGTCGCTCAACACGACGCGGAAGATGGCGTCGCCATTGCTGTAGAGTTCCGCCTCCTGCAACTGATCGACGCCGTTCGCAGCCACGGAGTCGACATAGAGGTTCTTGTCCTGGGTCCAATCGCCGCCGTAGTCATCGTCCAGGAAGCGAATGGCCAGGTCATGGGCGCCAGCGCCGAAGTTGCCCTTGATGTCCAACAGGGTCTCCTCGCCGGCCGCGTGGCTCGCGGTCGCCGTCTGTACGCCCCCGATCTGCTTGCCATCCACGAAGACCATGAAGTGCGGGCTGCCGTTGTAGGCATCGCCCGACACGGCGATGCGCAAGGTGTCCGCACCGGCACCGACCGTCGCCCCGGCCGGGGTCACGGGGAGAACGACGTCCGGCACTTCGCCTGGCGGGGTCACGACCGGCGGCGCAACCTCAGCCGGCACGACCTTGTCGGCGGACAATTCGAAGACCTTCCTGCTGTTGGAGTTCAGGTAGGCCTCCAGGTCGGTCGAGACACCGTCGATCAGGATGTCCTCGACATACAGGTTGCGATCCGTCGCCGAAGATCCGCCCCAGGCATCGTTGGTGTAGCGCACGATCACACTGTGATCGACGCCCGCCGCGACCTCGCCAAGGCTGACCTCGGCGCCGCCGCTGGCGTGCGATGCCGAGATCAGGCCACGGAACACTTCGACGCCATCGACCAGGACGATGGCCTTCGGATCGCCCTTCCAGGAGTCGGCCCCAAGGATGATCGACAGCGCGACCGACGTGGCCGGGTCGACAACGACCGGCGGGACGCCCACCACCGGCGGTTCCACGACCACCGGAGGGACCACCACCACCGGCGGCTCGACCACCACGGGCGGTTCCACGACGATCGGCGGGACGACCACCACCGGCGGCGTGGTGACCGGCACCTCGATCGGCGTCAGCACCTCACCCGGTGCCGCCAGCGAATAGGTCGGGTCCTCGCGGAAGATGGCATCGGAGGTGAAGGGCACGGACTCGGCCACCAGGGCGCGATACGCATCCGCCGCCTCGGTCGATCCGGTCAGCCGGGCGATGCCGGCCAGGGTCGCGAGTGCCAACTGCCCGTAGTTGCCATCGGTCATCGCCCAGCCATCGCCATTCGACAACCCGCGTGCCTCGGTCTGCGCGCCGATCTGCGCCCAGGTCGTGTACGGGGTCTCGCTACCCACGGGGCTGATCGCGATGAGGTAGGCCGCGCCGTCATGCTGGGCGAAGCCATCAGCCTCATGCGTGAACCGGCCCACCAGGAAGTTGGAGGCCCAGTTGAGGTAGGTCATCGCATCCGCATTGCCACGGCTGGCCGCGGCGATGGCGGTGGAGGCGAAGTAGTCCTGCTGCCAGGGCGGCATCGCACCGTCGGTGCCATAGACGCCAGGCAACCAGCCATGCGCCTCGCCCTGTTCCTGCGTCCACTTCGGGATCTGGGAGACGATCCAGGACCAGTTGGCATTCGCCGCCTCGGTGAAGGCGGCCTTCTCGGGGCTGCCGTCCGGGCTGGCCCAGGCGGCTTCGTCAAGCTGGCGCAGCGCCCAGGCGGCGCCGCGAACCTGGTTCTCCTGCACGACCAGGTCGCCGGCGTTGTCCCGCACGTCGGGCCACTGGAACATGATGTTCCAGCTGGCCTGGGCCTGCAGGTTGTCCAGCATCCAGCGCGACCCGGTCATCAGGTAGGGCACGTAGGACAGGTCGGGCTGGTGCGCCGAATCCAGGGCCCAGCCCGAGCTTTCGTCGAGCGGCTGCGTCAGCCCGGTGGAGTTCGCATTGCCGGCGGTCCCGGTGCCACCGCGCTCATCCGTCCAAAGCGCCGGATAGGCGTCGGTGCCGAGCCAGGTGTCGTTCTTGGCGTCCCACAGGTGCCAGGTCGTGGCGCTCGCGGTTTCGGCCTGGCCCAGCGCATAGGCGGCGGCGCGCGGATCCTGGCTGATCAGCCAGGCGACATTCGCCTCGGTCGTGAAGCCGATGTCGGAACGGCCGCCGACGCCGTACATGTCTTGCTGCACGCCATTGATCGCCAGCGGGGCATCCCAGCCCGCCGCCGAGGTCGCCGCGGCATACTTGTTCAGCAGCGTCTCGGAGATGCCATTGGCGAGGTCATAGGAGGCGACCGCACCGGCTTCCTGCAGATGCGCGATGTCGTGGACGATGTTGAGCCAACCCGTCGACGGGTCGCCGAGGCCCTGGCCGCCATCGCGGTCGTTGCTCGAGAAGGTCTCGTGCCAGTTCTGGTACTGGTCCTGGTTGACGCTGGCGCTCAGGGCCTGCTTGCCATCCATGGTGACGGCGACGGTGTAGGCGACCGGGCCGCCGGACGCGGCCATGGCGCCGTCATTGTTGAACTGCGCATCGACGACCATGCCGCCATCGGCGAAGGCGGTGACGTCGAAGACCATGCGCTGTGAGCCGCCGACCGGGATTTCGACCCGCGCCTGCGACGCGAGCGGTCCTTCCTGCCAGAAAGAGGCCGTGCCATTGGCCAGCGCGGTCTTCAGCGCCGCCAGTACGTCGACCTGGGTGACAGCGCCATTGGACGCGGTCAGGGCGACGGAGAAGCTGTGCCCGGCCAGGCTGTTGGCCAGGTTGAGGTCGGGCGCCTCGGGCGCCGAGGTCGCGGTCAGGACCGCCTGGACAGCCGCCCCGGCCGCAAGGTCGGGCCGGGCCGTGGTCAGCACGACCATTTTCGCAGAACCATCCGCATAGGTCGTTTTGACATCGACCTGCACTGCGACGGTCTGACCATTGATAACACCGGTCAGGGTCTGCCCTGCGGCCAGTTCCCCTTCCTTAAAGACGTGGCCGAGCGTGCTATACCCGGACAAAAGCTGTTGATTGCCTGCATTTTCGTAAAAAATACTGACAGTGTTGGATGATGCGTTGACTGAATTTGCTGAAATTATTGGCAAATTTTGTATCTCTTCGTTAGCCATGTGTTTCTTATACCCACCCAAGAAACGCGATCTCTGACGACCGCAGGGTTTTCTTGCACGGATGATCCGGGCTCTACATGAAAATCTCCTCATCTTATGCAATTTTTCGGGGTATTATTGCATGTGACGAAAATTCCCAGAGTCGGAATCCGGCGGAATACCTTGATGAACGGCCGATTTCGGCCCGTTGGGCGGCGGGTGACCGAAGCGATGCCGGGCAGGGGCCGATGGCGAGAAAATCGGTGGATGCGGGTCGCCAAGGTGGCCGGGGCGAAATTCGCACCCCGCGCCAGGGCGTTTTGCGCCACTTCGGACCGTCCGAGCGGCGCGTGCGCAAGGCACGGCATCACCCCATGGTACGACCCGGACGCGCGATCCTTCGTTTAAGTATCAGATGTTTTGAGCGCGATACCCGGGGTGGACCTGGAACCCACGCCCGAGAAACCATGCCGTGAAGCAGCGCCGCTCAAGCAGCCCCATCTCCTGATATGCACGGAGCCCTGCATGCGGCGAAGGGCACGAAAAAGGGCGGCACCCCGTCGGGATGCCGCCCTCGTTCAGGTCTCCGGGGCCGCCCGCCGGGACCGTGGTCTATCTTGTTCTTTTATCGCGTGATTCAGCCCTGCGGCGCATTCGCGCCTACGGCCATCACACTCTATTGCGGCGTGACCACCACCTGCGTGTCCGGCGCCACAGCCGCCTTCTTCGTCCCGCGTCCCGCGAATTTCTGCGCGATCACGTAGAAGACCGGCGTGAAGATCAGGCCGAAGATGGTCACGCCCAGCATCCCGTAGAACACCGCGACACCCAGGCTCTGTCGCATCTCCGCCCCCGCGCCGGTCGCCACGGTCAGCGGCAGTACGCCGAGGATGAAGGCCAGCGAGGTCATCAGGATCGGCCGCAGGCGCGTGCGGGCGGCGGCGGCGGCAGCCTCCCAGCGCGTCATGCCCTCATCCTCGGCGGCACGGGCGAATTCGACGATCAGGATCGCGTTCTTCGCCGCCAGGCCGACGAGGACCACCAGCCCCACCTGCACCAGCACGTTGTTGTCCAGCCCCGCATGCTGCACGCCCAGCAGCGCGGCCAGCACCGACATCGGCGCGATCAGCACGACCGCCAGCGGCAGCAGCCAGCTTTCATACATCGCCGCCAGCACGAGGAAGACGAAGACCACCGCCAGGCCGAAGGCGATGGGCGCGGTATTGCCCTGGGTCGTCTCCTGCAAGGCGATCTCGGTCCATTCGTAGCCAAAACCCTCCGGCAGCGCCGTGCGCATCACCTGTTCCATCGCCTGGATGGCCTGCCCGGTGGAGAAGCCCGGGATGGCCGCACCCTGCACCTCCGCCGCCGGGAACAGGTTGTAGCGCGGCACGCGATAGGGGCCCGCCGTCTCACGGAAGGTCGCGACGCTGCCCAGCGGCACCATGGCGCCGGAGTCCGTCCGTGCCCGCAGCGCCGAGATGTCCTCGATCGACCGGCGGTGCTGCTGGTCGGCCTGTGCCGTCACGCGCCAGGTGCGCCCCAGCAGGTTGAAGTCGTTCACGAAGGCCGAGCCGAGATAGATGCTCATCGCCTCATGTACCTGGGAAATCGGCAGCCCGATCATTTCCGCACGGGGCCGGTCGATATTCGCCTCGATCTGCGGCGTCGAGGTGTTGAACAGGCTGAAGGCGAAGGCGATGCCCGGTGCGCCATTCGCGGCACCCAATACCTGTTGCGTCGCGCGCTCCAGCGCCTGGGGGCCAAGGCCCGCGCGGTCCTGGATCATCAGCTTGAAGCCACCGCCCGTCCCGATGCCGGGCACCGGGGGTGGCGGAATGACCAGCACCAGCGCCGCATCCTCCCCCATCAGCCGGCGTTGCAGATCGGCCAGGATGCTATTGCCCGTGACGCCGAGATGCGCGCGCTCCTCGAAGGACTTCAGCCCGGCAAACACCACGCCCGTATTCGGCGCATTGGTGAAGGTCGCACCATCAAGACCGACGAAGGCGATCGAATTGGCGACACCCGGCACGGCCGCGATGGTGTCCGACGCGCGGCGGATCACCTCATCCGTCCGGCTGAGGCTGGAACCGGGCGGCAACTGGAACGCGGCGATGATGTAGCCACGGTCCAGCGGCGGAACCAGGCCGGTCGGCGTTACCAGCACCTGGCGCGCCGTGGCGCCCAGCAGGCCGGCGTAGAGGATCATCAGGATCACCGGTAGCCGCACCAACTTCCGCGTCAGCCCGCCATAGCCAAAGGACAGCTTGTCAAAAACCCAGTTGAAGCCGCGGAAGAACATGGTGATCGGCAGGAACACCCGCTTCGGCGTGCCATGCCCATGCGGCTTAAGCAGCAGCGCCGCCAGCGCCGGCGACAAGGTCAGCGACACGATAGCCGACAGCACCGTGGCGACCGAGATCGTCACCGCGAATTGCCGGTAGAAGGCGCCGGAAATGCCGTTGATGAAGGTCGTCGGCAGGAACACCGCGACCAGCACCAGGGCGATGGCGATCAGGGCAAAGCCCACCTCGTCCATCGTCTTGCGCGCGGCCTCCAGCGGCGACAGCCCGGCGGCCATGTGGCGTTCGGCGTTTTCCACCACCACGATCGCATCATCCACGACGATGCCGATCGCCAGGATCAGCCCGAACATGGTCAGCGAGTTGAGCGTGAAACCCAGCATAAGCAGAATAGCGAAGGTGCCGATGATGGAGACCGGGATCGCCAGCAGCGGGATCACCGCCGCGCGCCAGTTCTGCAGGAACAGGATGACGACCAGCACGACCAGCGCCACCGCCTCGATGAAGGTATGGAGTACGGCCTCCATGCTCTGCGCGATGAAGCGGGTCGGGTCGTAGACGATGTCGTAGGCGATGCCGGTCGGGAAGGCGCGCGCGGCCTCATCCATCGTGGCGCGGATCGCGGCGGCCGTGGCCAGCGCGTTGCTGCCCGGCCGCTGGAAGACGCCGATGCCGACCGCGACGCGGTTATCGAGCAGCGCGTTGATGGTATAGTCGTTCGCGCCGATCTCGGTCCGCGCCACGTCGCGCAGCCGGATCGGCGCGCCGCCCGCGCCGGTGCCGATCACCTGTTCGTCGAACTGTTCGGGCGTGGCCAGCCGGCCCTGCGCCCGCACCGCGACCTCGAAGGCGCCCGCACCATCGGCGCGCGGCGCCTGGCCGATCGCGCCCGCCGCGACCTGCACATTCGCGCGCTGCAACGCCGCCACCACATCGCCGGCCGACATGCCACGCGCCGCGACCCGGTCCGGATCCAGCCAGACGCGCATGGCATAGTCGCGTGCGCCAAAGACCTGCGCGTCGCCGACACCCTCCAATCGCGCGAGGCGGTCCTTGATGGTCAGGGTCGCGTAATTCGACACGAATTCCGGGCTGCGGCTGCCGTCGGGCGACAACATGTGCACGACCATGAGGAAGTCCGGCGAGGCCTTCTTCACGGTCACGCCCAGGCGCCGCACATCCTCGGGCAGGCGCGGTTCGGCGATGGCGACGCGGTTCTGCACCAACACCTGCGCCTGATCGACATCCACGCCCTGGCGAAAGACCACGCTGATCGCCACGCGCCCGTCGCCGGTGGATTGCGAGGACAGGTAGAGCATCCCGTCGACGCCATTGATCTCCTGCTCGATCGGGCCGGCGACGGTGGAGGCGATGGTTTCCGCCGAAGCGCCTGGATAGAAGGCCGTCACCTGCACGGTGGGCGGCGCGATTTCCGGGAATTCGCCGATCGGCAGGCGCGTGGCGGCGATCCCGCCGATCAGCGTGATCGCGATGGACAGGACCGCGGCGAAAACCGGTCGGTCGATGAAGAATCTGGCAAGGCGCATGGTCGTGTTCCCTCAGACGCCAGGCGCGCTTCGCGTCTGGCCCCGCGCCGCAAGGGCGCGCTGATTGTGATGTCGGTGAAGCCCGTGCTGCCGGCTATTCGGCCGAGGCCAGCGGCGCAGGCCCGATGTGGCCGGCCTGCGCCGTCACCGGCGCACCGGGGCGCGCGCGGTGCAACCCGCCGATGATCACCCGATCCTGCGGCGTCAGGCCGGATCGCACGACGCGCAGCCCATCCACCAAAGGACCCAACTGCACCGGCTTCGGCGCGACCGTGCCCTGTTCGTTCACCGTCAGCACCATGCGCCCGCCCTGGTCGGCCAGGATCGCCGAGTCCGGCACCAGCAGCGAGGCGCTGTCGCCGACAAACAGCCGCAACCGCGCGAAACTGCCCGGCGTCAGCAGGAAGTCGGGGTTTTGCACGACGGCACGGCCACGGATCGTGCCGCTGCGCGCGTCAAACACGCTGTCCACGAAGTCGAGCTGACCACGGTGGGAAAACTCCGCCTCATCCAGCAGGCGCAACTGCACGGGCGTGCCGTCCTGCGCGCCACCCGGCCGCATGCCGCCGGCCGCGGCCCGGGCGTAACGCAGGTACTGCGCCTCACTCGCGTCGAAGACCGCATAGACCTGGCCCAGCCCGACCAGCGTGGTCATCAAGGTCGTGCCCTGCTGCACCAGGTTGCCGGCATCCACGCGGCGATCGCTGACGCGGCCGTCGCGCGGGGCGCGGATTTCAGAAAATTCCAGGTCAAGCTCGGCCTGGCGCAGTGCCGCGCGGCTGGCGGCCAAGCCAGCCTGGGCTTCGCGCAGCACGCTGCGGCGGTTGTCCATGTCGGACTCGGAGGAGAAGCGCCGTTCGACCAGCGGGGCGTAGCGGTTGACCTGCTGCACCGCGACCGTCACCCGCGCCTCGTTGCGCGCAACCTCGGCCTCGGCACTGGCAACGGCGATCTGGAAGGGGCGCTGGTCCAGGGTGAACAGCAGGTCGCCGGCCCGGACCGGGGCGCCGTCCTGGAAATGCACCTGCATCACCTGGCCCGAGACGCGCGGCCGGATCTCGACACGGGCCGCCGGTTCGATCCGGGCGGTGTGTTCGTCCCATTGCTGGACCGAGCGGGAAAGCGGGTTCGCCACGGTGACCGGCGGCGCGGGCGGCGCGCCCTGGGCCAGGACGGGCTGCGTGGTGCTGACGCTGGCCAATAGGGCGAGGGCCGCGACCCCCTGGGTGGCGCGGCTGGGCAAGGTCTTCGAAAGCCAGGAGAACCAAGGGTTCTCGCCCCGAATATCGACCCGGGTTGCAGCAAGGGTCTTGCGTTGATGGATCGACATAGCCATTCTCCGATGGTCGATGTTACCGACCGGTCCGTCCGTATAGAAGTGACCGGTCAGTCTCATCAAGGGCTAATGTTTGTTGCACCGCAAAATTTTCAAGCGGGGCGATCGCAGGAAGGAGTCTGGTCACCATGTCCGAGGCCACGGCCGGCAAGCCGAAAGCCGCGCAGCGCATCCAGAGCGCTGCCAAGGACCTGTTCTATCGTCAGGGCATCCGCGCCACCGGCGTCGAAGAGGTCTGTCGCGTCGCCGAGGCGACGAAGATGAGCCTGTATCGCGCCTACCCCAGCAAGGATGCGCTGATCGCCGCCATCCTCCACGAAGACGCTGAGGAGTGGGAGGCCTGGTTCAAGGAGGTGACGGCCGAGGCGCCCACCGCCGCCGGCAAGCTCCGCGCCCTGATGGTCGCCGCCTCCAAGGAACTGGAGGATCCGGATTATCGCGGCTGCCCCATGCTCCTCGCCCAGGCCGAGTTTCCGGACCCCGCGCATCCGACGCATCGCCTGGTCGCGGAGTTCAAGGCACGCATGTGCAACGACCTGATCGACCTCGCGCGCGAAGCTGGTGCCGCGCAGCCGCAGCGGCTGGGTGAATTGCTGGCCATGCTGTTCGACGGTGCCTGGTCCAGCCTGCCCTACCTTGGCGGCCCGCGCGCCAGCGCGGTGCTGCGCGACGGCGCCGATCTCATTTTCCAGGCGCTTCTGCCGAAGGAGTAAGGGCGCGGGACGCGATCACTGTCCCCCACACCCGTCTGGGCGTTCGAGCCGGTGGGCGTGGCGAAACCCAGAAAGGGTATGTCCCCGGCGGGATTCGAACCCACGGCCCCCAGATTAGGAATTCAAGGATCACGCCCATTTCGTAAGTCGGAATTGGGTCGAATCGAGCCCTTTCAACACTTTTTCTCTTGTCTCATTCGTAGAGTGCTTGTTCGCTCGAGCCAATTCACCCCATTTCACCCTGAACCACACCGGGGGAAGAGCGAGGGAAACAAGGCTTGGCCAGTGCCCTGTCCCGGCTCGTGCCGCCATATGGATCCTCACTCAGCAGCACCGCGCGGAAGTGGCAGCCACGGGATGGGACACGATCCGACGCGGTGTCACCGCGCGGCGTTTCACCGCTCGCCCTGACAGCCAGGACGGCAGCGGTGGACGCGCTGCTTGCGCGCGACGATGCCACACTGGGCACGGACAGCCATTCGGCGATCGGGGTCGGTCCATGCCTGCACGAAGCAGATCTCGATCGATCGTTATCATGCGCTGATCCGCGGCTAGGCCGGCACCGCATGCCGCCGCCCATGACACTGCACGTCTGGAGGAAGCGCTCGACACCGGGAACACGGCCAGCGATCCACGGGCGCACACCGTGCGGGGATCATGGGCTGGGGCGGCGTGACACCGGACATGCCGTCCGGGGGGTCAGTCGGGCTTCGCGCCGGACAGTCGCACCGCCTCACGCCAGCGCGTGACCTCGGCGCCGATATAGGCGGTGAACTCGGCCGGCGTCGTGACCCTTGCGTCGGCACCCTGTTCCGTCAGCGCGCGACGCAGATCCGGATCCTGCAACATCCGGATAAGCACCCCGCTCAGCCGGTCGATGATCGGCGCCGGCGTGCCGGCAGGTGCCGCAAGCCCGTTGCCACCGACGCTTTCGAAGCCCGGCAGCCCGGCTTCGGCCGCCGTCGGCACGTCCGGCAGGGCCGCGATCCGTTGGGCCGAGGTCACGGCCAGCGCCCGTACTTGTCCGCCGCGCACCAGCGGCACGGCGGAGGGCGAGGTGGCGAAGGTCAACTGCACCTGCCCACTCACCACATCCGTCACGGCCTGGGGCGCACCACGATAGGGCACATGGACCATGCGGATGCCTGTGGCGGTGCTGAAAAGCTCCGCCGTCAGATGCGGCTGGCTACCATTGCCGGGGGAGCTGTAGTTCAACGCTCCGGGGTGCGCCTTCGCATAGGCGATCAGCTCGGCCAAGGTGTTGACCGGCAGGGATGGGTTGACCAGCACCACCTGCGACACGCCGGCGATCAGCCCGATCGGTGCGAAGTCCCGCAGCACGTCATAGGACAGCCGGCCGTCGAACAGCCCGGCATTGATGAAATGCACGCTGGAGATCAGCAACAGCGTGTAGCCGTCCGGCGCCGATTTGGCGACGAAATCGGCGCCGATATTGGCGGCCCCGCCAGCGCGATTGTCCACGACGAAGGGCTGCCCCAGCTCCGCGCTGAACCTCGCCGCCGCGAGCCGCGCCAGGATGTCGGAGGTGCCGCCGGGGGGGAATGGCACGACGATGCGGACCGGACGGTTGGGATAGGCAGGCTGCGCCAGGGCCGGCATCGCAACGGCGGCGGCGAGGGCGCCGAGGGCGGCGCGCCGCTTCAGATTGTTGTTCATTGTTTCCTCCTTCAAAAAACGCGGCAGTCGTCAGCCGGACGAAGCCTCCCGCAACAGGTCCAGGTCGCGCAGGGCCGCGACCATCGTGGCGTCCTCATCACGCAGGAACGCACGCAGGGCGTCACCCGCGAGGTAGGTGTCGGACCAATACTGGCGGGCCAGTTCGTCGCGCCAGGCGGGCGTTCGCGTGGCCGCCCGCAGCGCGTCTTCCCAGAAACCGATCTGCGCCCGCGTCAGCCCGGCCGGGCCGATCACGCCGCGCCAGGGGCCGGCGACGCAGTCCACGCCATGCTCCCGCCAGGTCGGCGCCCCGGCATAGATCCCGCCCAGGCGTTCGGGTGCCGAAACGGCGACGCAGCGGATCGTGCCCGCGGTCAGTTCGGGCACCGGGCTGGCCGCGGTGATGACGCCAAGCTCGGCCCGGCCGGCCAGCACATGGGCAATGGCGTCCCGCGCGCTGTCGAAGACGGCGATGTTCAGCGCCCCCACCGTGCCGCCCGCGTGGCGCGTGATGCCCGCCAGGGCGATGTGGTTGGCGTTGCCGATGGCCGTCGCCAGTGCGATCGGCAGGGCCGCAGTGTCGTTGCCAAGGCGAAGCAGCAGCGCGCCGGCGTCCCGGATGGGTGAATCGGGGCGCACCACGAAGGCGAGATATTCCGTATAAAGGTTGCACAGCGGCGTCAGCGAATCCCACGCCAGCGTGCTGACTCCGAGCGCCAGATTGCTGAGGATGGTGGGGGAGTTGATCGCCAGCCGATGCGCGTCGCCCGGATGCCGCGCCAGATCATCCCAGGCATTGCCGCCACCCCGGCCAGGGATGTTCGTCAGTGCCATCGGCACGGGGACGAGCCCCTGTTCGCCGAGGATGCCGAGCAGCGCGCGGGCCGGCCGGTCCTGGCCGCCGCCGGCCGGTGTGCCGGCCAGCAGCGCGACCTCCCTGTTGGGGTGCCAATGATCCTGATCCATGGAGATATCCCGTTCAGCCCATCGCCGCGGCAACAGCATCGGCGGTGAAGGGCAGGTTGCGGACCCTGACGCCCAGCGCGTCATGGATCGCATTCGCGATCGCGGCCACCGTCGGCCCCGTCGCGCATTCGCCGACGCCGAGCGGCGGTTGGTCCGGATGGTCCATCAGGCGCACGTCCACCGCCGGCACCTCGGAAAAGCGCAGGATGGGGTAGGTGTCCCAGGCATTGCTGGTGATGGCGCGCGCGTCGAAGGTCACGGCTTCCTTCAGCGCGATGCTGACGGCCTGGATTGCGCCACCCTCGATCTGATGCGCCGCGCCCTCGGGGTTCACAATCTCGCCGGCATCCACCGCCAGCCACAGCCGGCGCACCTTGACCTGGGCCTCCGCCTCGACCTCGGCGATGACGGCGCACCAGGCGCTGGTGCCCTTGTAGCGCGCATAGCCCAGGCCGCGGCCTGTCCCCTCGCCGCGCCCCTCCATTGGCTGCGGACCAGCCATGGCGACGACCGCTTCGATCACAGCGCGTGCGCGCGGGTCGGCCAGGTGGGCGAGCCGGTATGCGACCGGGTCGCGCCCGGCGGCGGCCGCGAGTTCATCCATCACGCTCTCGGTCGCCAGCACATTCGCCATGGCACCGAGCGCGCGGAAGGAGGAGGTGCGGAGCGGCATCTCCAGCCAGCGATGCACCTGCACCGAAAGCCCGCCCGTGTCATAGGGCGGCACGCCGTTGCGATCGGCCCCGCCGCCACCGGCATGGGGTGGGTTCAGCGCGGGCGGCACGTCGAAGGGGGCGGCAAGATGGCTCGCGGCCAGCAGCGATGGCGCCGCCGCCATGCCCGGGCGGCTGAGATGCCCATTGCCATAAATGTCCTGGCGCCAGGCCAGCAGCCTGCCATCCGCCGCCGTCTCGGCCTCGACCTCCACGAGCATCGCGGGGGCGAAGGGCGCCCAGCTCAGCTCGTCCGCACGGCTCCATCGCAGGCGCACCGGCGCGCCGGGCAGGGCGCGTGCGACCAGCGCCGCATCCAGCGCCACATCATCGGCACCGTTATGGCCGTAGCAGCCGGCGGCTTCGCGGTGGTGGACAGTGACCTGCTCCACCGGCAGGCCGAGGGTCATCGCCAGATCGCGACGCAGGCCAAAGATGTTCTGCGAATGCGACCAGACCTCCAGCATGCCATCGCCGGACCAGCGCGCGATGGCGCAACTGAGGCCGATGGAGCCATGGGCGAGGTAGGGCCGGAAGAAGGTCGCCCGCAGGGTCGTGCCTGGCGCGGCGGAAGGCGATCGCGGGCGGGAAATGATGGTGGTGCTCTCGACCGGGCCTGCGCGGAGGCGGTCGGGCAAGGCCGCGGCGGGGGGAAGGCTGTCCTGCTCCTCCCAGCGCGCGCGGGCGGCGAGGCGGGTGGCGGCGGCTTCGGCGGCGCCTTCGGTATCGCAGGCCAGTGCCAGGAAGCTGCCGTCCACGATCAGCGCAACGCCTTCCGGTGCATCGGGCACGCCGACCAGGCGCGCATTGCGCGATGGCGGCCGCAGCACACGGGCGAACCGCATGCCCGGCAGGCGCAGGTCATGGATGTAGCGCTGGGCGCCAAACACCTTGTCCGGCAGGTCCAGCCGCGGAGCGGCGGTTCCCGCGATGCGGCGCGCCCCGGGCGGCTTGGCGGCGACATCCGGGGGCGCGTCGCAATCGAGCAGCCCCGACCGGGCCTCGGACCAATAGGACCCGCCCGCCCGCCCGTCCGGCGCCAGGAAGGTGCCGTCCTGCACCCGCAGCGCTTCGACCGGCACGCCGCTGCGCTGCGCGACCACCGCCAGGTGGATCGCCCGCGCGGCGGCGCAGACGTGGCGCAGCGCCAGCCCGCTGTCCTGCACGGAACGGCTGCCGGAGGTCACACCCTCGTTCGGGCTGGTGGCGGTCGAGGCGGCGGTGACCGAGACGCGGCGGTAGGCGACGTCCAACTCATCCGCGGCGATCTGGGCGAGTGCGGTCAGGATGCCCTGGCCGATCTCCACCTTGCCGGGGGTGACGACGACGCGGCCATCGGGCGACAGGTGCAGCCATTGCGACAGGCGGCGGTTCGCCTCCAGGCTGCCCGGCAGTTTTGGCGGGACGGCGGCGTCGGCTCGCATGCTCAGGGCCCGAAGCCGTAGAGCGTCGCGGGGTTGTCCACCAGGATGCGGTGGCGCAGGGCCGCGTCCGGCACCCATTCGGCGAGCAGGTCGATCAGGTCGGCGTCGTTCGGCATCACGCCCTTCAGCATCACATGCGGCCAGTCGGTGCCCCAGACGATGCGGTCCGGCGCTGCTTCCATCACCGCGCGCGCCAGCGGCGCCACGTCCGCATAGGGGGCGCGGTCGCTCGCGGAGAGGCGGTTCGGCCCGGTCAGCTTGACCCAGACCAGCCCGTCCCGCAGCAGGGCGAGGAATTCCTGGTAACCGGGATGCGCCAGCGCCACGGCGGCCTTGGTGTAGCCGATGTGTCCGACGCTGACCGGGATCGGCAGGCGCCGGGCGATCTCCACGAATTCGGGACTCTCCTCCACATGCACCAGCAATTCGGCGTGCCACCCGAAGTCGCGCACGCGCGCGGCCACCTGTTCCAGCGATGCGAGCGAACGGAACGGCATGCCGCCCTTGTCCACCAGATTGACGCGGAAGCCGCGCACCCCGCCGGCGTGCAGCCGGGCGAGTTCCGCATCGGTCACATCCTCGGTGACGGCGGCCACGGCGCGGTAGCGCGTGGGGTCGGTCGCCACCGCATCGAGGATCGCGCGGTTGTCGGTGCCGTGGACGCTGGCCTGCACCAGCACGGCACGGCCGATGCCGAGTGCCTTGTGCAGGGCCTGCATCTCGGGCACCGGCGAGTCCGGCGGCGTGTAGCCGCGCGTGGGCTGATAAGGATAGCGCGCGGCCGGGCCGAAGACATGCAGATGGCTGTCGCAGGCAAGCGGTGGCACCGCCACGACGGGGCGACGCGGCGCGCGATCGGGTGCCGCGCAGGCGGGCGCCTCGCTCATCCGCCGCCATCCAGTTGCGCGCCGGAGATCCGCACCAGTTCGCGCCAGCGCGGGATCTCCTCCTCCACGAAGCGGCGCAATTCTTCGGGCGAGGACGCGGCCGGCTGCGCCCCGATGGAGCGGAGCCGTTCGATGGCGGCGGGCGTGGCAAGCGCGCGCGCCATCGTGGCACTCAATCGATGCACCGTCGCATCGGGCGTCGCGGCGGGGGCCACCAGGCCGAAATACTGGGAGGCGAGGTAGCCGGTCAGCCCGGCCTCGGACATCGTCGGCACATCGGGCAGGGCCGTGGCGCGTTCCCCGTCGGCGACGGCGAGTGGCACGATGGTGCCGCGGGCGATGTGCTCCAGCAGGGTCGCGGCGGGCTCGAACATCATGTCCAGGCCCTGGCCGCCGATGAAGTTGGTCACGGCCGGCGCGCTGCCGCGGAACGGGACGTGGGTGATCTCGGTGCCGGCCATCTGGTTGAACAGCACGCCCGCCAGATGCATGGCGGTGGCGGTGCCGGCCGAGCCGAAGTTCAGCGCCCCGGGGCGGCTGCGCGCCAGGACGATCAGTTCCGCGACGTTGCGCACGCCCAGTTCGCGGCGCACGGCCAGCAGGATCGGCACCGTAGCGACCTTGCCGACGAAAGCGAAGTCACGCAGCGGGTCGTAGCTCAGCCGGGGGTAGAGGCTGGGGTTGATCGCGAGCACGCTGGTGTTGGCCATCAGTAGGGTCTGCCCATCGGGCTCGGCGCGCACCAGGCGGTCCGCGGCCTCCAGCCCGCTGCCGCCGCCGCGGTTCTCGACGACCACCACGCCGCCCAATTCGCCGCGCAGCGCCTCGGCCAGGACGCGGCAGACGGCATCCGCCGTGCCGCCAGGTGGGGCGCCGACGATCAGCACGAGCGGGCGGCGGGGGGCCTGTGCCAGGGCCGGCAGGGCGAGCGAGGCGATGGAGGCACCCAGGGCGGTGCGGCGATACAGCATGTACGGTCTCCTCAACGCGCCGCTTGCTGCAGCGTCGTGGTAATCCAGTCGGCGGCGTGGTCGATGCCGATCTGGCGGTCGTCCACATGGGCGTGCTGAGCACCGCCCTCCTCGGCCGTGAAGATTCGCAGCGATTTGTTTGGCGTCACGAGGGCCGCGTGCAGCTTTCCGGCATTGGCGGCGGGGATCACGCGGTCGTCGGCGCCGTGGGTGACGAGAAAGGGGCAGGCGACGCGGGCCGCGGCGCCCGCGACGTCGAAGCGTTCGGCGATGGCGATGGCGGCGTCATCATCCGCGGCCCCCACCACCCAGCGGAACTGGAAGTTGGATTGCGCGATGGTCTGGCCCGCCGCGCGCGCCTTGTCGCGCACGCCGCGCTGGAAACCGGCCAGGTCCCAATGCGGCGCGGTCAGCGCGACGCCGGCAGCGTAGCGCGGCTCGAATGCCGCGACGCGCACGGCGTAGTAGCCGCCGAAGGAATAGCCCATCACCACCACCCGGGCCGGGTCCACATCCTGGCGACCGGCGAGGTAGTCGAAGGCGGCGCTGCCGGCGGCCTCGTAATCGTGCCGGGCGCTCATGCCGCGCATCCGCAGGGTTTCGCCCTGCCCCGGCCCGTCGATGGCCAGGGTGTGCATGCCGCGCCTGGCGAATTCCAGCCCGGCGAAGAGCACGCTCATCTCCTTGCAATTATCCATGCCGTCGAAGACCACGACGCAGGGGGCGCGGTCGGGCACGCCGGGGGCCTTCATGAACAGCGCCGGCAAGGTTGTGCCCTCATAGGGCACTTCGACGAATTCGATCTCGGGGTGGCGGGCGCGCAGGCCGGCGTGCAGGCTGCGGTAGGAGGCAGCGCCCATCGCGCGCTTTTCCGCGCCTGGGGGCACAAAACGCTCGCCGGTAAAACGGTACATGCCGGCGCGCAGCAGCAGATGGCCAGCCGTCTCGGCACCAGTCTCCGCCGCGCGGGCTTCCAGCACCTCGGCCTCGGCGGTCCATTCCTCGGCCCAGGCGGTGGCCTCGCCCTGGCGGGGCGCGAGGCGCGCGCCGATGCGGTCGATGTCGCGCATCGCCACGGCGCCATAGGGCGCCATGCCCTTGCAGACGAGCATCGCATTGGACCAGAGGAAATTGCCGGGGAAATGGTCGGTCCAGCTCGGGACGGGGGCGGCTGACATGATGATTTTTTATTTCCTCTTGGGACGATTCTAGGACCGGCCAGCCACGACGGTGGGGAGCGCGCCTGCACCGGTCAAGCGAGGCCAGGCCATGCGGCCTCGCGGCGCTGCTGCCGGGCTGGCAGCCGCGTCGTCACACCGCAGGGCGTAGCACTTGCGGCTGGCCGCCGCCGCCTCCAGGCAGCCGAGCATGCGCCGGTGATGCGCCCAGGCGACCGCGCCGCCCTGTGCACCTGCGAGGATGCGCCAGGCCTGGTCCGGCACCGGCTCACCAGGCAGGGCTGCCTCGATCGCGCGTGCGCGGGCCAGCAGTGCTGCGCCGATGCCGGCCTGATCGATCGCTGCGCAGGACTCGCACATGGTCAGCCCGTGTATTCGACGATGTGCATGCCCGCGCCCCAGCGGTCGATCAGATAGAGGCGACCGTGTTCGTCGGCGCCGATATCGTTGGACTGGATGGTCCGCGCACCCTCGGCCTGCGCGGGCACGAAGCAGCCGACCTCTTTCGGGCGTAGCACGTCGCTGACGTCCACGGCGCGTAGCCCCGCGTTGAAATAGGTGATGAAGACGGTGTTGGCCCAGGGACCGTCGCCGGGGATGTTCTCCAGGATGTTATGCGCGCCGAAGCGGCCGCCGCGATTGAAGTAGCGCTCGCGCTCCGGGAACCAGGTAGAGACGGGGACCGGGTTCTTCTCGTCGCGGATGTCCAGGATCCACATGAACTGGCTGTCCCAGTAGTTCTGCTTACCCCGCGCCTCGTCGGTCACGACCAGGTACGGCCGGTCCCCGATCGGCCAGGCCGTGTGGGTGGAACCGACGAAGGGCGGCGACCAGCAGATGTGCCCGGCAAGCTTCATGTCCGACAGGTTGGCGCAATCGATGACCGCGACGCCGCCGCCCCAGAAGGCCGCGAACATGCGGTCTCCGCGGATCATCGGCGGGCCGTGCAGGGTGCATTCCGTCTCGGCCGGCATGGGGTCATTGCCCAGGGCCGCGCCCTCCGCGCGTTGCCAGGGCAGGCCCCAGATGCTGATGACCTCCGGCTTCAGCGGATTGCGAATGTCCAGCGTCCAGATCACGCGTTTCTTCCAGCCCTCGGCATCATTCGGCAGGAAGGCGAGGCCGCGCGCATTGTCGATGCCGAAGCGATGCGGGCCGCTGCCGGGCATGTCGATGAAGGCGACCTCCCTCGGTTCCGCCGGGCGGCTGATGTCGAAGACATAAAGCCCGGCACGCGCGGTCGATCCGGGCAGGCGTTCCGAATTCACATAGAGCAACCCATCGCCGACCAGGCGCAGCTTGTGCATGCGGATGCCCGGCGGGGCGATAAACTGCCACACCTTGCGCGGCGCCCGGGGGTCGGTGACGTCGTGCACCGTAAAACCTTCGTGGCCGTCCCAGCCCGTGCTGCCGACATAGGCATGGCCGCGCCGCACCTCCACAAGGCTGCCGCCGCCGAACCCTGCCGAGGGGTCGTGGCCAAGCAGCCGGAAGTTTTTTGATTCCTGTTCATGCATCGGGGCGGATCTCGTGTTGGGTGGACGCCATGTGCTGGCGCACCAGTGTCTCGCTGCGTTCGAAATGCGTGCGCAGCAGGCGCGCGGCCGTTTCGCCATCGCGTGCGATGGCTGCCTCCATGATCGCGCGGTGTTCGTCCAAATGGTTCGGACGGGTCACGCGATTGAACGGCGTCAGGTTGCGGTAGCGTTCGAAGGCATCGAACAACTGGTCGCAGAAGCCGTCCATCCAATGACTGTCGCAGCCGGCGATCAGGCTGCGATGGAAGTCGCGGTGGGCGTCGTCCCAGGCGGGATTTCTCACGGCATCCGCATCGCCCAGGAAGCGTGGCTGCCGTGACAGGCGGAAGAAGGCCAGCGCCACCCGCTCCTCCCACGCCGCGTCGCCGCGGTGGATGGCTTCGCGCAACGCGGCCTCGTTCAGCCAGCAACGGGTGCGGGTGAGTTCGTCGAGATCGGCCAGGCTAAGCGGGGCAGCCGTAAAGCCGCGCTGGTCGGATTGGCGGACCAACCCCTCGGTGGACAAGCGGCTCAGCGCTTCCCGCACCGGACTGAGGCCGGTCGCGTAGCGCTTGCCGATGTCGCGGGTATGCAGTCGCGCGCCGGGTGGGATGGCGCCGTGGATCAGCGCCTCTCGCAAGGCCGCGTGGATGCGCGTGGCCATGGTCGCCGCCCCGCGCGTGGCGGCGCCCAGCGGCGGCACGTCCTGTCCATCGGCGGTCGGTCGGGGTGCCATCGCTGCCTCTCACCCAAGGGTTGTCGACGTGATGGTAACGCCGCTGGGCCCGCACACAATACCGATCATTCAAGCCGTGATAGAAAATGATCGATATTCCCCCTTGCCCCTTCGATGGGGCTGTGATGCGCTGTTGTCGTCCGGATCGCGGGCAGGGAAAAAAAGGAAGTACGCCATGACCACCGCGCGCCGAGGGCTGCTGGGCTATGGGTTGGCCTTGGGAAGCGGGCTGCTGCCTGGCCGGACCGCCCTGGCACAGGGCGCGGCGGGACAAGCCTTTCCCAGCCGCCCCCTTCGCCTGATCGTCGCCTTCACCCCCGGCGGGCCGAGCGACGTCATCGCGCGCATCCTGGGCAACCAGCTCGGCCATTTGCTCGGCCAGCCCGTGGTGATCGAGAATCGCCCCGGCGCCGGCGGCAATGTGGCCGGGGAGATGGTGGCCAAGGCAACGCCCGATGGCATCACCTTGCTCATGGCCAACAACAGTATCCTGGCCGCCAACAGCTTCCTCTACCGCAATACGCCCTTCGATCCGTTGCGGGATTTCGCGCCGATCGCGCTGATCGGCTCGCAGCCGAACGTCCTGGTGGTGAATCCTACCCTGCCCGTGCACTCGCTGGCCGAACTGACCGCGCTGGCGAAGGCGCGGCCCGGCGCGTTGAATTACGCATCATCCGGCAGCGGCACGGCGGCGCACCTGGCCGGCGAATTGTACCGGCTGCGGGCACAGGTGGACATCGTGCATGTCGCCTATCGCGGTGCCGCGCCGGCGCTGACGGATCTGGTGGATGGGCGCGTGCAGTTGATGTTCGCGACATCGGCCTCGGTGATCCCGTTGATCCAGGGCGGCGCGTTGCGGCCTCTCGCGGTCACGACGCCGGCGCGATCGGCCGCCCTGCCGAACCTGCCGACGGTCGCCGAAGCCGGCCTGCCAGGCTTCGATGCGACGACGTGGCACGGCATCGTGGCACCGGCGGGCACCCCGGTGGACATCGTGCTCACCCTGGCAACGGCGATCAGCGCGGCGCTACAGGATATTTCGGTGAAGCCGCGCCTGACCGAACTGGGCGTGGAGTTCATGCCAAGCACGCCGGAATCCTTCGCCGGCTATATCCGGGCGGAGTCAGCAAGCTGGGGCGAAGTGATCCGGACAGCCGGAATTCGCGTGGATTAGGCAGCGCCCGCGGCTGGGCTGCCGTTTCGATACAGGCGGTCGCCGAACGGTGGGGGCGGCGTGCCGCCGTGTCACGTCGGCCGTTTCCTCACCAAACTCGCCACGCGGGAAGGTTCAGCCGAGAAGCTGCGTCGCCGGCTTTTTCGCAGCCTTCTCCTTTTCTTCTGATTATGCTGAGGCAAGTAAGAAAATGTAAGATTATCAAAGCGTAAGTCGCCTCACCACGTCGCCAGCCCGACGAGGCCATCTGAGGCGCACCGCAAAATGCTCTCAATCTATATTTTCCCACACACGTATAGGAGCTTTTTCTCCGCAGGGCGCTTTCAGAACAGCACATCACGCCTGATCAGAGGAGGCCGACCATGGGGACGGACCGTCCGCGATCATAGCTCAGTGATGCTGATGTCCCGCAGAAAGCCCATCCCACTTCCTATCCCCCCCCGCCCTGACTTCTGTGGCCACTACGTGTTTGTCGCCGCCCGCGACGCGTGCCGGGATCGACGAACCCGAAAATGGTACTTCGTGCCGGCGCTGAAGCGGCTCTTCAGGATGTCGACGAGATCACTGAGTCGACAGAGAGCACATCGATCCTGACCGAGGCGGCAATGACCGGGACGAAGAAGACCCGCGCCATGGCCGCCTGGGCCGAGCGCCGCGGCTTTCGAGCGGCGATTCAAGAGCGGCTGTTCGCCGCCGATTTCAAGCGCCAGCCTCAGGAGCCGGCGATCGCCCTGTGCGGTCTCGACAATGCGGTCGGACGGCGCGCGCTCGACCAGATCGGGTTCGACATGATCGTCGAGGCGGGCTTGGGACGCGGCTATCGCGACTTTCGGACAATGCGGCTGCACACCCTGCCGGGCGCGCGCCCCACGGCCGAGATGTGGAAGCGTGTCGCCCAAGCGGAAACGTTCGAAGATCGTCCGGCCTATGAGAGACTTTTGGCGGATGGCGTGCTTGATCGCTGCGGTATGACGCTCTTGGCGGGCAAGGCCGTCGGGGCGCCTTTTGTCGGCGCCGTAGCGGGCGCGCTGGGCGCTCTCTGAGGTCTTGCGCCTGCTGCACGGCGGCCCAGTGCACCGTCTGATCGATCTCGACCTGCTGGGCATTGAGCACCGCACGGTGCGGGGAGCATGGGGATGCATTCGTCAAGTTCAATCCGGGCTTCTCGAGAGCGATTTAAACCGCGCGCAAAAGTCCTTGAGCTGCAGAGTGACGGGCTGACCCTTAAGGCTTGCCTCGTCCTCATTTATGAGGTGGTTGCCGGCGAAGAGGAGGTCGCGGTCAATTTGTGGGCATCCGGTGGGAAGGTAAGCAACCACCCGCCCCGCCAGGCCCCGCGCCAAACCCGAAACCCCTTGGCGCCCAACTCCAAAAAGGTATGTCCCCGGCGGGATTCGAACCCACGGCCCCCAGATTAGGAATCTGGTGCTCTATCCTGCTGAGCTACGGAGACGCCCCAGCCCAGTTATCACACCCCGCCGCGCGGAAAAACCCGATCAACGCCAACCGAACTCTGTCCGGCTACAGGTTTCGACACGGCGGCGTTCCTGGGCCGCGCCATTCATGAAGACCACCCGCATATCCACGTTGCAGTCCCGCCCGACCGGCAGGTTGATCGCAACGGATTGCCCCGGCGCCAGCGTATTGGCCCCCAGCCGATCGACCCCCCACACGCTTTCCGATGACAGCGAGACATAGACCTCGCGGATCACCGCCCCTGACTGATTGACGAAATTGAACGACGGGTTCCGGCTCTGGGTGACGACCCCCTTGCCCTGGGGTGCTACGGCCGCGCCCCCGCCACCACCAAAGGTGATGGTGGTCAGCGAACACGCATTCACCCCCATGCGCCGATCCTCGCCGCCACCCTGGTAGGTCACCCGCACATCGATCTGGCAGTCGCTGGTGTTCGGGGTCACCCAGACCCGCTGCCCCGGCGGCAGCACGCTGGCACCCAGAATGTCGGGCCCCCAATCGCTGATGCGGCTGGGCGAGACATAGGCGGACAGGATCGTCTGGCCCGTATTGTTCTGCAGCCAGAACCGGTTCTGCGCTTCGGCCGGCGCCGCTGCGCACAGGCCGAGGACGAGGGCGAGGGCGCCGAACCATGCACGCATTGAAACAATATCCTCTGGCGAGGTTGGAACTGAAACCCAAGCCTAACAAAGCCAACGTGGACGGCAAGTGAACGCCGCGTGAGCCAGGGCCACCCCCCGAGTCGCATCAAAAGAACGCGCTTGTGGCTCAACCTCCCCCGACCTACCACTGCTGGTATGCAACCCCGTCAGCGATTCGTTCGCACGACTCGGATCAACCCACTGATTCCGCGTTCTTCGTAATCGGCGAATCGACGCCCCTGGAATCACGGAACGTTCCCTGGGGGCGAATCGCGAACCCCGTCCGCCCCCTACCGCCGCGCCAGCAGCACACCCAGGACCAGGATCCCCGCCGCACAAACCGTCAGGGTGGCGAGCACCCCGACCCCGCCAGCCGCCAGTCCAAACGCCGCGGGCCCCAGGCTTTGCCCCAGGAAGAACCAGAAGGCGTGCATCGACACGGCACTGCCGCGGGCATGGGGTGCGACCTCGGTCACCCGTGTCTGGATCGACCCATGCACGGCAAAAAACCCAAGGCCCAGCGCCACCGCGGCCGCGATCACCACCACCGAGGCCTGCGCCAGGCCCACCGCCAGCAGCGCCCCGGCGATCAACCCGGCGCCCAGCAGCAGCAGCCCGCTTTGCCCGATCGCCCGCAGCCCGGGTGCCGCCAGCAACGTGTACAGGAACCCGCCGCAGCCGAAGGCCGCGATGGCGATGCCCGCCTCCACCGTGCCGCCGATGCCGCGTTCGACCATGATCGGCGCCAGGTAGGGGAACATGCCAAAGATCAGGCAGCCCTCGGCGAAGACCGCCCCGAACAGCAGCCTTGCCGCCGGATTACCCAGAATCTGACCGGTCTGGGCAAAGGCCTGGCCAAAGCGCAACGGCTGCGCCGCCACCCGCGGCCCCCCGCGCATCGCCGCCCAACCAATGACCGAGGCCACGGCGGCCACCATCATCACCCCACGCCAGCCAGCCAGCGGCCCCAGCGTCGCTGCCAGCAGGCCGCCCGAAATCTGCCCCAGGATCGCGAACATCAACAACCGGCTGATCGCCACCTGGCGCTGCCCCAGCGGCACGCGGTCCCCAAACACCGCAAGCGTCAGCGGAAACACGCCCCCCGCCGCCGCGCCGGCCAGGATGCGGGCCGCGAACAACGACCAAAACCCCGGCGCCAGGGCACAGAGCATCGTCGCCGCCGCCAGCGCCAACAGGCACCAGCCGATCACCCGCCGCTTGCCCAGCGCATCCCCGATCGGCCCCAGGATCGGCTGGATCAGCGCATAGGGCAGCGCGAAGGCGGTCGCGAGCAGCGCCGTCGTCCGCGGATCGGTCAGGAATTCGACGCCAACCTGCGGCATCAGCGGATCAAGCAGCCGCGTCCCGAGCGCCGAGGCAAAGCAGCCGACCCCGAAAGCCAGCAGCAACCGGCGCACTTCCGCCCGGTCGGCGACAGAGGGTGGCTGGTCGGGGGGTCTTGCTGCCATTGGCGCCATGCTGCGCCGCATCAACGCCCACCGTCCATCGTGCGGTATCGCGCGTCGGCCATGCATGCGCCGCCGCGCGGCGGCCATGCGCGCGGCTAGACGGGCCGGCGCAACAAGGCCCGGACCACCTCGGCCTGGCCTTGGTGCTTGGGGCCTTCGTCCAAAAGCACCGCGCCCTCGAAGAGTTCCAGCACCTCCAGCGCGGGGAACAGCCGCTCGACCTCGGCCCGGGTCCAAAGCAGCGATGCCTCGCGCGGCCCCCCGGCACGCCGGCCCTCCGGGGCCGGGGCGAAGGCCTCCAGCGCCAGCAGTCCACCGGGCACCAGGGCGGCGGCCGCACCGGCCGCCACCACAGCCCGGTCGGCCGGCGGCAGATGCACGAAAATCCAGGCGACCAGGTCGAAACCCGCCGCCGGCCAGGCCCAGGCGGTCAGGTCGGCCTGGATGAAGCGCGGCGCGACCCCGGCCCGCTGCGCCAGCGTCGCCGCCTTGGCCAGCCCCGCACCCGACCAGTCCACGGCCGTCACCTCCAGCCCCAACCCGGCCAGGAACACGCTGTTGCGGCCCTCGCCATCGCCCAGCGCCAGCGCCCGCATTCCCGGCCGCAGCCGATGCGCGATGGCGCGCAGATGCAGGTTCGGCGCCGTCCCGAACAGAAATTGTTGCTCCGCGTACTTCGAATCCCAGGCGGCGGCATCGCTCATCCGCGGGGGCGCCAGTCCGGCGGCGCCATCTCGAACCCCGCGAACTCGAAGGCCGGGCAGACGGTGCAGCCGACCAGGCTCCATCGCCCCAGCGACGCCGCCGCCTGCCAATGCCCCGCCGGCACCATGGCAAAGGGCACCTGCCCCCGGCCCAGGTCCAGCCCCAGGTGCAGCACCGTGGTGTCCTGCCCATCCGCCGACAGGCTCAGCGCCAAGGGGGCGCCGGCATGCCAGTGCCAGCCCTCTGCCGCATCCACCCGATGCCAATGGCTGGCCTCCCCGGCCGCGAGCAGGAACAGGATCGACGTCCCCACCCCACGCCCGCCACCGGCCGGCACGTCGCGCCAAGTTTCGCGGTAATGCCCGCCCTCGGGATGCGGCGTCAGCCCCAGCGCCGCGATGACGCTGCGGGCCTGCAGATCCGGATCCCCCAAATCGGGCAGGCGCATCGCCGGATCAGGCCGGCGGCTGGGTTTTTGCGATCGGCGGCAGGGCCGAGACCGAGGCGAACCAGGCCGCCAGGGCGGGATGCGCCTCACGCCAGGGCTCATGCGGGAAACGGAAGTCGAGGTAGCCCAGCGCGCAGGCGACGGCGATCGCGCCCAGGTCGGCCAATCCGGCCGGTGGGGCATGGTCCAACGCCGCCAACCCGCGCTGCACAACCGCCTTCTGGCGCGCGTCGGTGCGGGTGCGGACCTCATCCATCGGCTGGCCGACAAAGCCGCGACGCATCACCGCCGCATCCATGATCCCATCGGCCAGGGCTTCGCGCACCAGCACAGCCGTGCGCGGGGCGCCGGTGGCCGGGATCAGCGGGGGCGCATCGCCCATGCGGTCCAGCATGTCGCAGATCACCGCGCTGTCGAAGACGCCGGTACCATCCTCCAGCACCAGGCAGGGGATCTTGGACAGCGGGTTCACCGCAAGCAGTTCATCCGGGGAGACATGCGGATTGGTTGCCACCGGCGTGATCTGGCCGTCGATGCCACGCGCGATGGCGGCGGCCATGACCTTGCGGACGAAGGGGCTGGCGGGGGAGTGGTGCAGGATCATCGGCATGGGGCAGGCAGGGTCCTTCGCAGGCGGCGGATTAGCGGAAGTTATCCTTACCCGAGCGACGTGTCGCCAGGGTCGCGACATCCGCGGCACGGACAAAGGGGTTTGTCGCGCGTTCGTGCGCCATCGTCGTCGGCACCGTCGCGCGGTTTTCTCCGCGCAGGGCGGCGGCCTTGGTCGCCCAGGCACGCAGGGCGGTGTTGTCGGGCTCCACCGTCAGCGCGAAGCGGATGTTGCTCTCGGTATACTCATGGCCGCAGCAGACCAGCGTCTCGTCCGGCAGCGCCGCCAGGATCGCCAGGGCGTGGAACATATCGGCCGGCGTGCCCTCCAGCAGGCGGCCGCAGCCCGTGGCGAACAACGTGTCGCCGCAGAGCACGACGCCACCATCGGCGAAATGGAAGGCGATGTGCCCGATCGTATGCCCCGGGCTGTCCAGCACCACGGCCGGGGTCGCGCCCAGCATGACCGTGTCGCCCGGCTTCACCGCCACATCCAGGGGCGGCAGGCGATGCGCGTCGGCGGCGGCGCCGATGACCTTGGCCCCGGTCGCGGCCACCACCTCGGCCACGCCGGCGACATGGTCGCCGTGGTGATGCGTCAGCAGGATCATGTCCAGCCGCCCACCGGCCGCCTTGATCGCGGCCAAGGGGGGTCCCGCCTCACCCGGGTCGCATAGCGCCACGGTGCCGGTCGCCTCGTCGGTCAGCAGCCAGGCGTAATTGTCGCTCAGGCAGGGAATGGCTTCGGCGCGGACGGCCATGGGTCTCTCCTCGGGGAAGCGGGGCGATTGGGTCGCCGGCGGATCGGCCCTATATCGGCTGCATGCGCGAAGAGGTCCACGGTCTGCCAGCCTTCTACGCCACCCCGGCCGGGCGGGTGGCGGCGCGGCTGCTGCGCACGCGGTTGGCGGGCATGTGGCCGGCGGCGCCGGGGGAACGGGTGCTCGGCCTCGGCTGGCCGCAGCCCTACCTCGATCTATGGCGCGACGGCGCTGCCTGCTGCGTTGCCGCCGTGCCCACCCAATTGGGCGCCATGCCGCAGACGCGCAGCGCCACGCTGGTGGAGGAGATGCACCTGCCCTTCGCCGACCGTTCGTTCGACCGCGTCCTGCTGGTGCATGGGCTGGAAGCCGCCGACCACGCCCGCAAGATGCTGCGCGACGTCTGGCGCGTGCTGGCCGAGGATGGGCGCCTGATCGTGGTCGTCCCCAACCGGCGCGGCATGTGGGCGCATCTGGAACACACGCCCTTCGGCCACGGCCAACCCTATTCGGCCGGGCAATTGTCGCGCCTGCTGGACCGCCACCTGTTCCAGGTGGAACGCCGCGACACGGCCCTGTTCATCCCGCCCTTCGGCTGGCAGCCGCTGCTGCGCGGCGCCCGGATCTGGGAAGCGACCGGCCGCGCCATCGCCCCGCGCTACGCCGGTGTCGCGATCGTGGAGGCGCGCAAGGCCGTCTGGGGCGCGCTGCCGACCGGCGCCACGGTGCCCCGGCGCGTGGTGATGGAGGCCGGCGGGGTCAGCCAGCGCCTGCCATGATGCGCGCTACCAGCGCAGCATCGGCACCAGGCTCAGCACCAGCAAAAACGCCATCGTCCCGTTGAACACCCGCAGCCGGACGCCGCCACCCAACAACCGCCGCGCCGCCGTGCCGAACCAGGCCCACACAAACAAGGTCGGCAGCGACACCAGGGCAAACACCAGGGCGATCAGCGCCGCCTGCGGCAGGATCGGCTCCCCCGGCGTGGTGAAGGCGGGCAGCGCCGCCAGCGCGATCATCCAGGCCTTCGGGTTCACCCACTGGAACCCGGCAGCCCCCCAAAACCCGAGCGGCACCACCCCCCCGGCCTCACCCGGCGGCGGGGCGGAGGCGATCTTCCACGCCAGCCACAGCAACCAGGCAGCCCCTGCCACCTGCATCGCGACATGCAGCCAGGGAAAGGCCGCGAACGGCCACCCCAGCCCCAGGGCGATCGCCAGCAGCATCGCCGGAAAACCCAAGGTAATGCCCATCATATGCGGCACCACCCGCGCGACCCCGGCCTGCGCCGCGGCCGCCGCGACCATCAGCACGTTCGGGCCGGGCGTGGCGGAGGTCGCGATCGCGAAGCCGAACAGGGTAAGGGCGTACTCCATGGCCAGAGCGTCCGCGCCGGGGGCATTTATGTCAAAGTGACTGACGTAATTGCCGCCCCGCGCCCGACGCGGGGCTCAAGCCCGGCGCGCCATCCTGACGACAAATTCGGTCAGCAAAAACACCTCCGGCAGCGCGTCCCGTTTCGCCAGATGCGCCGGCAGCGCCGCGCGGTCGCTGCTTTCGACCAGCGGCACCACGATATCCGCCCGCACGCCAAACACCGCATCGCTGTCCAGGTACTGGTCGCCCTCCGGGAACAACTCGGTCACCAGCGGCACATAGCCCGGGGCCTCGGCGATCAGGTGCAGATGCGCCGGGCGCCAGGCGTCCCGCGCCAGCGCCCGCAACATGTCCCCCGCGGGACCGTCGTAGGGCACCGTGTAGGGTTTTGGCCGTGTCGTGGTGAAGCAGAATGACCCATCCGCCGCGCAGGTCAGCATGCCGTGGTAATTCTTCGCCGGCTGGTCCGCATCCTGGGCGGCGTAGAAGCCGTTGTCGGCGTTCTGCCACATGTCCAAGGTCGCGCCCGGCACGCCCTGGCCGGTGGCGCCATCGACGATGCGCCCCAGCACCACCAGGGGTTCGCCCGGTTGCCCCTTCCACATGTCGCCGCCATCGGCCAGCGGCGGCGCGCCATGCTGGTGGAAGGGGCCGAGGTTGCTGCACGACGTCGCACCCGCCGGCGTGTTCACCATGTCCACCAGCGAGGAAATCCCGAACAGGTCGCTGAACAGGATGAACTCATTGCGCTCGGGCGTGGTGATCTCGGCCGCCTTGGTCAGCGCCATCAGCCCCGTGCGCCATTCGTCATGCGTCAGCGCGGTTTCCTTGACGAAGGCATGCAGGTGCTTGGCCAGGCTGCACAGCACCGCCTTGGTGCGCGCATCCGGCGCCTTCGCGGCATAGGCGGCAAAGGCGTCGGTCAGAGTGTCGGGGGAAACGTTGCGCATGGGGCGAAAAAATCCTCAATCGGCCGTGGCGCCGGAGGTGCGGACCACCTCGGCCCAACGTGCGGCTTCGGCGCGGATAAAGGCGCTGGTTTCGGCGGATGGCATGGGCTGGGCGGAAAACGCCTGGGCGTTCAGCATCGTCGCCATCTCCGGGCTGGCCAGCGACTGCATCAGCGCCGCGTTGAAGGCCTCGACGATCTCGCCCGGCGTACGTGCCGGGGCCATGATCGCGAACCAGGTGCTGGCGGCAAAACCCGGAAATCCCTGTTCAGCGACGGTCGGCAGGTCGGGCAAGGCCGGGTGGCGTTCGGGCGCCGCCATCGCGATGCCGCGCACGGCGCCCGAGCGGATCAGTTGCAGCGCCGGCGGCAAGCTGGTCGATCCGATCGGCGCCTGGTTCGCCACCACCGCCGTCACCGCCTGGGCCGGGCCGAAGGCGACATGCAGGATATCGACACCCGCCAATGCGCGGAACAACTGCTCCGCCCCCAGGTGCGGCGTCGTGCCGGTGCCCGACGATCCGTATTCCATCCGCCGCGTCCGCGCCAAGGCCAGCAGTTCGGCCAGGTTGGTCGCCGGCACCGACGGGTGCACGAACAACACGTTCGGCGTGATCGCCAGCAGCCCGACGGCGACGAAATCCCGTTCGGCATCATAGCCCGCGCGTTCCTTGAACAGCGCCGGGTTCACCGCAAAGGCGGTGGAATGCACCAGGTAATTGTAGCCATCCGCCGGCCCGCGCAGCACCGCCGCCGTGGCGATATTGCCGCCGGCACCGGGCCGGTTCTCGACAACAAAAGGCTGCCCCAGCCTTTCGCTTAAGCGCTGCGCCAGGGCGCGGGTCAGCACGTCGGTGCTGCTGCCCGGCGCGAAGGCCACGGTCAGCCGCACCGGCCGTTCCGGCCAGGCCGCCGCCGCCGGGGCGGCCAGCCCGGCAAGCACAAGCAGGCCGGCGATGAATCGCAGGGGATTTGCCATTGGGACGTCCTCAGCCCGGCGTGAGCCGCCGGTTGATGTCAGTTTTTATCGATAAAACCGAAAACGCAAGAGGCTTGTCGTTCGGATCGCCGCTTGGCACCCTGGCCGCATGGTTGAACCCCCGCCCGACACCCTCGCCACCCAGATCCACCGCCGGCTACGGCAGGATCTGCTGGACGGCGTGCTGGCCCCCGGCGTGAAATTGAAGGTGCACGACTTGGCCGCGCGCTACGGCGCCGGCCCCTCGCCCGTGCGGGAAGCCCTGGCGAGCCTGTCATCGGAAGGGCTCGTCGAACGGCTAGACCAACGCGGCTTCCGCGCCGCCCCCGCCAGTGTCGAGGCTTTCGACGAATTGGTCCGCGCCCGCTGCTGGGTCGAGGAGGTGGCCCTGCGCGAAAGCATCCTGGCAGGGGATGCCGCTTGGGAGGAAGCCATCGTCGTCGCGCGCTTCCGGCTGGATCGCGCCGCGCGCGACGGGCCGGAATGGGAGGCACTGCACAGCGCCTTCCACGCTTCCCTGCTGGCCGCCTGCCCGTCGCCGACCCTGCTGGGGTTTTGCGACACCTTGCGGGACCGCGCCGCACGGTATCGCGCGCTGGCCCGCGCCGCGGCCTATCCGGGCCGCGATGTCGCGGCGGAACACGCGGCCATCGCCGAAGCCGCGCTCGCCCGCCGCCCGCGCGACGCGGGCGCGCTTCTGGCGGAGCATTACCGCGCGACGGCGGGCTGGTTGCGCGCGGCGCTGGCACGCCGGAAAGCGGCCTGAACACGGGGTTTTCAGCAAGGCACGGCGGTGACGGTTCGGCCGGGCAGGGCTAGCCTGCCCCATGCTTCATGCGCCACCGCTTCTGGCTTCGCTCGTCATCGCCCTTTCCATGGCATTCGCCCTGGGCCTGGTCGCCCGGCTGCTTCGGCTGCCGCCGCTGCTCGGCTATCTGGCGGCGGGTTTGGTGGTCGGCCCCTATACGCCGGGTTTCGTCGCCGATGCCGGCTTCACCACCGCGATGGCGGAGGTCGGCGTCGCCTTGCTGCTCTTCGCCATCGGGCTGCATTTCCGGCTGCGCGACCTGCTCAGCGTCTGGCGGGTCGCGCTGCCGGGCGCCGTCATGCAGATCGCCGCGGGCACCACGCTGGGCGCTGTGCTGGGCCACCTCGCCTTCGGACTGGCGCCGCTGCCCGCAGCGGTCTTCGGGCTGACGCTCGGCATCTCCTCCACCGCCGTCGCGACCCGCACGCTGGAGGAAAAGGGCCGCCTGGGCGGTGAGGCCGGGCGGATCGCCCTGGGTTGGCTTGTCGTCCAGGACCTGGTCGTGGTGCTGGCGCTGGTGATCCTGCCGGTGGCCGCGGCCCCCGGCGCGGGCGATGACATCAGTGGTGCGATGATGCGCACGGGTGCGGAACTCGTCGCCTTCGTCCTGGCCATGGTGGCGGTCGGGCGCGTCCTCCTGCCGCGCCTGCTCAGGCTGGTCGCCGGCACCGGATCGCGCGAACTCTTCACGCTGGCCGTCATCGTCACCGCACTCGGGACCGCCTTCGGATCCTCCGCGCTGTTCGGCGTCTCACCGGCGCTTGGCGCCTTCTTCGCCGGAGTCCTGCTGGCCGAAAGCCCGCTGGGCCATCAGGCCGCCGCCGAGACGGCGCCATTGCAACGCGTCTTCGTCGCGCTGTTCTTCGTGTCGGTCGGCATGCTGGTCGATCCGGCGGAGGTGCTGGGCGCGCCCGGGCTGACCGTGGCGACCTTCGTCTGTGTCCTGCTCGCGACCGGGGTCGCGATCTTCCTGCTGCTGGCGGCGATGGGCGTGGCCCTGCCCACCGCCGCGGTCGTGGCGGGCAGCATGGCGCAGATCGGCGAATTCTCCTTCATCCTGCAGGAACTCGCCATCCGGCGCGATATCCTGCCCGAAGCGGCGCGGGGGCCGATCCTGGCCGCGGCGACGCTTGCGATCGTGCTCACGCCCGTCTCCGTCCTGCTGGCCGAACGCCTGGCCATGCGCATCGTGGGCGCGCGGCGTTATCGGGCGTGGCAGGCGCGTCGCGCGCCGCCGCGCGCCTTTCCGCTGCCGCCAAGCGGCCTGTCCGGGCATGCGATCATCGCGGGCTACGGGCGTGTCGGCCGGGTGGTGGCGCGCGCGCTGGCAACGCATGGCATTTCCCATGTCGCCATCGAATCCGACCACGCCCTTGCCGAAATATTGCGTGCCCAGGCCGTTCCGGTGGTCTGGGGCGACGCGACCCGGCCCGAGGTGCTGCGCGCCGCGCGCCCCGATACCGCCCGCCTGATCATCCTGGCCATGCCCGATGCCGCCAGTTGCCGCCGCGTGATGGACATGGCCCGCGCCGCCAATCCCGCGATCATCGCCGGCGCCCGCGCGCATGACGAGGATGAAGCGACCTTCCTCAGCGCGCAGGAGGGCATCGGCCTGGTCATCATGGGCGAACGCGAAATCGCCCTCGGCATGGCCGGCTTCTCGCTGCGCCAATTCGGCATCGAGGCAGAGGGCGCGCAACGCACGATGGATACATTGCGCGCAGCCCCCGCGGGGGTTTGAAGGGCTAAGCTCGCGGCCAGTCCGGCGGATCATACAGCCAAGCCATCCCCGCCCAGGCCGCCTGCGCGCCGCGCCCGGCCAGCATCATGTCGCGCAGCTCCGCCTTGACCCCACCCGCGTGGTAGATCTCGCCATAGAAGCGCGCCGTCAGTTGCACGCGCCCCGTCCGCAGCACCCGCAGCGATTCATATTCCGCCAGCGCGCGCGGCAGGTCGAAGCGGCCGAGTTGATCGGCCAGGCACACCGCATCCTCCAGCGCCATGTTGGCACCCTGCGCCAGGTATTGCAGCATCGGATGCGCCGCATCGCCCAGCAGGGCCACGCGCCCCCGCACCCAGCCGCGCACCGGTTCACGGTCGCACAGCACCCAGTATTTCCAGGTCTCGATCTTCTCCAGCATGCTGCGGACCTCCGGGCGGGCCCCGGCGAAGTGTTTCCACAGCAGGTCCGTGTCGCCGGAAGAATCCCAGCCCTCGCTGTATTCATCGGAGTGGAAGACGGCGACCAGGTTCATCAATTCGCCGCGCCGCAGCGGGTAATGCACCAGATGCATCTTGGGGCCGCCCCACAACAGAACCTCGTCGCGCGGCACGCCCGCCGGGACCTGGTCCATCGGCAACACGGCGCGATAGGCGATGTGGCCGGACACGACAGGCTTGCCATCGCCGATCACCTGCTGGCGGATGCGCGACCACAATCCGTCGCAGCCCAGCAACGCGTCCCCGCGCGCCGTGCCGCCGTCCTCGAACCGCAGGGTCACGCCATCGGCATCCTGCGCGAATCCGGCGGCGGCGCGGCCGGTATGCAGCCTGATCCCCGGCATCGCCGCACAAGCCGCCAGCAGCACACCATGCATGTCGCCGCGATGGATCACCGCATAGGGATTGCCGAAGTGGGCAGCGAACGCGTCGCCCAGCGGCACGCGCGTCACCTCATGCCCCTGCACGGCGCAGCGCATCACCAGTGCCTGCGGCCGCGCGCAGATGTCCAGCATCGCCTGTTTTACGCCCAGGCGGTCGAACATGTGGAACACATTGGGGCCGAGTTGAATGCCCGCGCCGATTTCCCCGAATTTCTCCGTGCGTTCGAACACATCCACGCTGTGCCCGGCGCGTGCCAGGGCCAGGGCGGCGCCCAGGCCGCCGATGCCACCCCCGGCGACCAGGATGCTCATAGCGGCCCGAACCCCGCGCGCGCCCGGCGATAGGCCCAGGCGCGGTTCAGCGGGCGTTCGCCGAACTGCATCTTGCGGGTCTTCTCGATCTCGCCCGGGGTCAGGAACATCGGCGCGCCGCGGGCTTCCGCCGCGATCTGCACGGCGGCGTTTTCCTGCATATAGATGGCGCAGAAACAGACCTCCGGGATCGATGCGCCGACACAGATCGCGCCATGCCGCGCCAGCAGCGCGGTCGGATGCGGACCCAGGGCGGCCGCCAGGCTATCGGCCACCTCCCTGGTGTCGATGATCATGGCGGTGTCGCCAAATTCATCCTGGCTGTCCCAGAAGGGCACCGTGGGGCCGATCACCGACCCCAGGTGGAACACCGGCCGCAGCGGCCGCGACGGGTCCAGCGTAAAGGGCAGCACCGGGCGGCTGTGGTGATGCACCGTCGCCATCACATCGGGCCGGGCGGCAAACAACCGTGCGTGCAGGATGGTTTCCAGATAGGGGCGCAGGTGGCCGGGGTTCTCCGGGTTCGCGTCCAGGTCGAAGCGGATCATGTCCTCGCGCGACACGATCTCCGGACTGCGCGACCGCGACAGCCAGAAACGCGTCGGGTCGTGCGGATCGCGGGCGGCGACATGGCCGAAATCATCCACCACACCCTCGCGTGCCAAAACCCGGTTGGCGATGACGAGTTCGGACAGCAGCGCCTCGGTGACAGGATCTGGCATCGTTCATTTCCCCCTTGCGTTGATCGTCACCATACTGATGATCACGTCCGGATCAACACGGGGCGGCAGACCCCGAATGGAGAAGCGCCCGATGTCCCTGGCCCGCCGCGCCTTTCCCCTGCTTGCCCTGCTTCCAGGCATCGCGGCCGCCCAGGACACCACGGTGCGCGTGATCGTGCCCTACGCCCCCGGCGGTGCGATCGATGCCATCGGCCGGCTCTTCGCCGGGCGCATGGGGGCGCTGCTGAACGAGACCTGGGTGGTCGAAAACCGCTCCGGCGGCAACGGCCGCATCGGCGCGGAGGCGGTGGCGCGCGCCGCCGGCGATGGCCGCACCCTGATGTTCTCGGCCGACATCCACCTGGTCGCGCGCCAGGTGATGCGCGACGTGCCCTATGATTCCATCGCCGACTTCGCCCCGGTGGCACGCGTCGCACAGGGGCCGCTGGTGCTGGTCGGCGGGCCAAAAGTCCGGGCGGAGACACTGCCCGCGTTGATCGCGGCGATGCGCGAGGCCCCCCAAAGCTTCGAATTCGCCAATAGCGCGCTGGGGGCGATGGGGCACCTCGCCACCGAATCCTTCAAGGCCCGCATCGGCACGCCATCGGTCGAAACCGTCACCTACCGCGGCACCGCGCCGGCGCTGAACGATGTGCTGGGCGGCAATGTCGCGTTGATGATGGCCCCGCTGCTGTCGGTGTTGCAGCATGTGCAGACCGGCCGCCTGCGCGCCTTCGGCATCACCGCCGCGACGCGCAGCAGCGTCGCACCCACGATCCCGACCTTGATCGAGGCCGGGTTGCCGGATTTCGTCTTCATCGTCTGGTACGGGTTCTGGGGGCCTCGCGCGCTGCCGGAGACGGTCGTGGCGCGGCTGAACGCAACCGCCCAACGCATCGCGGCCGAACCCGATGTTGCGCGGCGCCTGCTGGATTTCGGCACGGAACCCGTCGCCGAAAGCCCGGGCGATTTCATCGCGCATATCGCGCTGGAATTCGCGCGCAGCAGCGGCATCATCCGGGCGGCGAATATCCAGCCGGAATAAGGCTAGACCGCGATGCGTTCGCATTCGCTCACTCATCGCGGTCTAGCTTGTTGTTTTGTCGCGTGATTCAGCCCTGCGGCGCATTCGCGCCTACGGCCATCACGCTCTAAGCCGCCGCCTCGCGCCCCCGGATGAAGTCGGCACCCTTTTCCGCGATCATCAGCGTGGTCGCGTAGGTATTGGCCGATGGCATGCTCGGCATGATCGACGCATCCACCACGCGCAGCCCCTGCATGCCGTGGACCAGCAGGCGGTCGTTGACCACCGTGGTCGGGTCCGTCGCCGGCCCCATCCGCGCGGTGCCGATCAGGTGGTAGGTCGTGCTGCCGTTCTTCTTGGCGAAATCCAGCAATTCATCGTCGCTCTGGGCCTGGGGGCCGGGCAGGGTCTCCGCCTCCAGGAAGGCGCCGAGTTCCGGGGTCGCCAGCATCCGCCGCAACAGGCGCATGCCGCCCAGATGGACGCGGATATCCATCGGGTCCGACAGATAGTTCGGGTTGATCTCCGGATCCTCGAACACATTGGTGCTGCGGGCGCGGACCCAGCCCAGGCTTTCCGGGCGATGCTGCCAGGCGCCGGCGGTGACACCGGGGTAGTCGTCCAGCACATAGACCTTGCCCTCGGCATAGGAGCCGGGGGTGAAGACGCATTGCAGGTCCGGCTGGTCCAGCCCGGCGAAACTTTTCCAGAAGACATGCACATGCGATGGCGAGGTTGCCAGGATGCTCGGCCGGCGCAGCGCCCAGCGCGTGATCTGCCCGGCCAGTTTCAGCCCCTGCCCGAGTTGGTTCAGGGTTTCGACGCCCGGCTTCGCGCGCATGACCAGGCGGGAGGCGTAGTGGTCGCGGAAATTCGCGCCGACACCGCGCAATTCATGCACCACCGGCACGCCGAGTGTCGCCAGCAGATCGGCCGGGCCGACACCCGAAACCTGCAGCAGTCGCGCCGTGTTCACCGTGCCGGACGACAGGATCACCTCCCGCCGCGCACGCACCTGGCGCGGCGGGGCGGCGGGTGCCGACACATAGCTGATGCCGATGGCGCGCTTGCCGTCGAACAGGATGCGGCTGGCGCGGGCGTTGGTGCGAACCTCCAGGTTCGGCCGCTTCATCGCGGGCTTGAGGAAGGCCACGGCGGCCGAGACGCGGCGGCCGTTGCGGATGGTGCGCTGGTAGTAGCCGACCCCGGCCTGGTCCCCGGAATTGTAGTCCCGCGTGCGTGGGATGCCGAGGCCGACGCACCCCTTGATGAAGGCCTCCGACACCGGGTTGATCCAGTCCATGTCGGTGACCGGGATCGCATTCTCGTTCGTGCCGCGCGTGTCATCCGCGACGCCGATGCGGTTTTCGCTGCGGCGGTAGTAGGGCAGGCAATCGGCATAGCCCCAGCCGCGATTGCCGCGCTGCGCCCAGGTGTCGAGGTCGGCCGGCTGGCCGCGATTGTAGATCATCCCGTTGACCGAGGAGGAGCCACCCAGGGTGCGGCCCTGGGTCGTGGCGATGCGCCGCCCGCCGGTCATGGGCAGGGGTTCGGTCTTGAACTGCCAGGTGACCCCGGGATCGGCCAGGGTTTTTATGAAGCCCGCGGGGATATGGATGAAGGGGTTGCGATCGGGCGGCCCCGCCTCCAGCACGCAGACGGTGACCGAGGGGTCGGCGGTCAGCCGGTTGGCCAGGACCGACCCGGCCGCGCCGGATCCGACGATGACGTAGTCGAAGGTATCGGGTTCAGCCGTGGTCATCGGATGCGTATCCCCTTTGGCCCAAGGCTGCGCCGGTCCGGGCCCGCGATCAATCGCGCAGCGACACCACCGCTTCGACCTCCACCGCGATGCCGCGCGGCAGGCTGCCCATGCCGACCGCCGATCGGGCCGGGCGCCCGGCATCGCCAAACACCTCCACCAGCAGGTCGGTGCAGCCGTCGATCACCTCCGGGTGCTCGCCAAAGCCCGGGGCGGCCCGGACCATGCCGAGGACCTTCAGGATGGTGTCCACCCGGTCCAGGCTGCCGAGGGCGCCGCGCATATTGGCCAGCAGGTTCAACCCGCAGAGCCTGGCCGCCGCATAGCCCTCCGGCACGCCCAGCCCGTCGCCCAGCACGCCTGTGATCGCGGTGCCATCCTCCCGCCGCGGGCCGACGCCCGACAGGAACAGCAACCCCCCGCCGATCCGCCAGGGCACGTAGTTGGCCAGCGGGTTGGGGGGTTTGGGCAGGACGATCCCGAGTTCGGTCAGGCGGCGTTCAGCGGACATGATGTCACTCCCCAGGTGGCGCTTGTCGGCGCGCCGGCGCCATTGTGCAGGCGCCGGCGGGATGATCCAGCCCCAGGTGGTTAGCCGGCCGGAAAGTCGGTCGAGACCGACACCGCCCGCCACTGGGCCAGCAGGGCGGCGGTCGCTGCGTTCTTCTCCTCGATCTTGGCCACCGTGTCGCTGCCGAGCGGCAGGCGGACCGGCGGATCCGAAGCCTCGGCGAAATCGACGACGACCTGGGCGAGCCTGGCGGGGTCGCCGGGCTGTGCGTGGTTGGCCTGGGCCGCGAAGCCGCGCATGGCACCGGCCGTCGCGTGATAATCGGCGATCTGCGCCTGGCTCACCTTCAGCGAGGCGCCGTCAAGGAAATCGGTGCGGAAATAGCCCGGCTCGATGGCAGTGACATGGATGCCGAGCGGCTTCAGTTCGATTGCCAGGGCTTCGCTGAGACCCTCTACGGCGAATTTGGTGGAGCAATAGACGCCCCAGCCGGGGGACGCGGCGTAGCCCCCGATCGAGGAGAAATTCAGGATGCGGCCCGCCTTCTGCCGCCGCATATGCGGCAGCACGGCGCGGGTGACGGCGAGGAGGCCGAAGACATTGGTGCGGTAGACGGCTTCGATCTCCTGTGCGCTCGCTTCCTCGACCGCGCCGAGCAGGCCGAAGCCGGCGTTGTTCACCAGCACGTCGATCCGGCCGAAGCGGGCGATGGCGGCATCCGCGGCGGCGATCGCCTGTGCGTCGTCGGCAACGTCCAGCGCCAGCGCGAGCAGGTTGGGCGACAGGTCGCCGAAGCGCTCGGTGATCGATGCCGGCGAACGCGCCGTGGCGACGACCTTGTGCCCCTGTGCGAGCGCCTGTTCGGCGATCAGGGCGCCGAGGCCACGGGATGCGCCGGTGATGAAGAAGACGAGTTGGGTCACGGTGATCTCCAATTGGTTGTCAGGCGGTGGGGTAGGTGATTTCCCAGGGCGCGGCCCCAGGCGCGGCCTCGGCCGTGGCCAGCGACCAGATCGCTTCGGCCGCGCCCAAGGCTTCCGGTGAACCGGCCGCGACGAGGGTTGCGATGGTGGCGATTCCGATGCGGATGTCCTGGGCGGCAAGCGGCGCCGCGAGGCCCTGGACCAGGTTGCGCAGCGCGGCCTTGCCAAGGCCCAGGCTGGCGTAGGAGGCATGCGGGGTCACCGCGAGGCCACCGCCCGTCACCAGGATCGTGCCGCCGCTTGCGGCGAACAGCGCCTGGGCTGCGCGGATGGCGTGAAGCGCACCGGTGATGTTGACGGCGACATCGCCCTCGACCTCGGCATCCGTCATGGCCGACAGGTCCTGCTGGCGGACATTGGCGGCGTTGTAGAGCACCGCCGTCAGCCCGCCCGTCATGCGATCCGCATTGCGCATGGCGGTGCGCAGGGCCGCGGCATCCGTGGCATCGAGGACGAGGCCATGGGCGTCGATGCCCTTGCCCACGAGCGCCGCCACCAGCGGATCAAGTCGCTTGGGGTTGCGGCTGGAAAGGACGATCTTCGAGCCTTCGCGACCGAACCGCTCGGCGACCGCCAGGCCGATGCCGGGCCCCGCCCCGATGATGAACAGGGCGCCGTGTGTCTGCTTTGCTTGCGACATGCTGCTGTCTCCGCGAATGGAAGCGCTGCGATCAGGGCAGGACTTCGGCCAGTTCGATCAGGTTGCCGACCGGGTCGCAGAAGAAGGCCAGCTTGCGGCTGATGGCGGGCAGCACGAAGGGCTCGGTGACGATGGTCACGCCACGGCCGCGCAGTTTTTCGACCGTAGCGTCGACGTTCGACACGTTGAGGCAGAAGTGATGCAGGCCGCGATACTTCAGGCTGTCGCCGAGGTCGGTATAGGGCCTGGCTTCCACCGGGGCCGGTTCGCCGCCGCCCAGGATCTCGATGTAGAAATTGTCGTCGGCCGCCGGTGCCAGGTAGGCCAGTTGCTCATCGGCGTAGGGCCATTCGGCGACCACGCGGAAATCCAGCTTTTCGACATACCAGTCCTTGGCCGTCGCATAATCGGGCGTGCGGATCGCGACGTGGTGGCCGCGCATGTCGGCGAAGATCGAGCCCGTATTCCTGGCGGGAGGGATGAAGTCGGCCATGGGAATTCTCCTGTGTCGGCCGGCGTCGGCGGGATTGCCGAGCGGCGATGACGGGAGAATTGCGCCAGCAGATTGAAAACATTAGACTGATAATCATCATGGGACTGCTGATTCAGATTCAACAATGAAAGCCATGGACCTCGCCGAACTCGCCGCCTTCGAGGCGGTGGCGCGCCACAAGAGTTTCCGCCGCGCGAGCGAGGAACGTGGCGTCACCGCATCGGCCGTCAGCCATGCGGTCAGCGGCCTGGAAGCGCGGATGGGCATCCGGCTGCTGAACCGGACCACGCGCAGCGTGTCCGTGACCGATGCGGGGGCGATGCTGCTGTCGCGGCTGTCCCTGGCCCTGGGCGACATCGGCGCGGCGCTGGATGGGCTCAATCAGTTCAGGGACACGCCCTTCGGCAAGGTGCGGATCAACGTGCCGAGTTCCATCGCGCCCTTCGTGCTCGGCCCGGTGCTGGGTGGGCTGATCGCGGCGAACCCGCATCTGGCGCTGGAGGTGATCGCGACGGACCAGTTGGTGGATATTGTGGCCGAGGGGTTCGATGCCGGCATCCGCCTGGGCGAGAGCCTGCGGGACGGCATGACCGCCTTGAAGATCGCGCCACGGCTACGCTTCGCCGTGGTGGGATCGCCCGGGTACTTCCAGAAGAACCCGATGCCGCGGACGCCGGACGATCTCGGCGGCCATGTCTGCATCCAGAATCTCTATCCGACCGGCACGCGCTACCCTTGGGACTTTGCCAAGGGCGGCCGCGCGATCGCGTTCCAGCCGACGGGGCCGCTGTCCACCGACAATCACGAATTGATGGTGCAGGCGGCGATCGCGGGGGTGGGCCTGGCCTATGTCTGGGAAGACAGGGCGGCGCAGGGCATCCGGGACGGGCAGTTGCTCCGCTGCCTGGACGGCTGGTGCCAGCCGGAGGACTGGCTTTACCTCTACTACCCGACCCGGAAATACATGTCGGCCGGGTTGCGGGCGGTCATACAGGCGATGCGGGCGTAACGCGGGCCTACATCACCCCGGCGCGCAACAGATCATGCAGGTGCAGAATGCCGATCGGCCGCGCCTGGCCATCGACGACGAAGACGCTGGTGATGCGCCTGTCGTTCAACAGGGCCAGCAGGTCGGCGGCCAGCACTTCCTCGGTCACCGTCTGCGGCGCGCGGGTCATCGCCTCATGCACCGGCCGGTCGCGGAAGCCCTGCGTGAACGACCGCCGCAAATCGCCGTCGGTCAGGATGCCCGACAGGGCGCCGGCGGCGTTCAGCACGCCGGTGACGCCAAAACGCTTGCCGGTCATTTCCACGATGGCTTCGGCCAGGGTGGCGTTTTCCCGCACCAGGGGCAGTTCCTCGACCCCATGCATAAGGTCGCGCGCGCGCTTGAGCCGCGCGCCCAACTTGCCGCCCGGATGGACGTCGCGGAAGTCGAGCGGCGAAAAGCCCCGTGCCTCCAGCAGGCACATCGCCAGCGCGTCGCTAAGCGCGAGTTGCATGGTGGTGGAGGTCGTCGGCGCCAGCCCGTTCGGGCAGGCTTCCGGCATGCGCGGCAAGGTCAGGCACAGATCGGCGGCCGACCCCAGCGCGCTGTCCGACTGCGACGTGATCGCCACCAGCGGCACGCCAAACCGCCGCGTATAGGCGATGATATCGGCCAGTTCCGGCGCCTCACCCGACCAGGACAATGCGATCACCGTGTCGTCGGATCGGATCATGCCAAGGTCGCCATGCGAAGCCTCGGCCGGATGCACGAAATGCGCCGCGGTGCCGGTGGAGGCCAGGGTCGCGGTCAGCTTGCGCCCGATATGCCCGGACTTGCCCATGCCGGTGACGATGACCCGCCCACTCCGCGCCAGCATCAACTCGACCGCGCGCAGCACCAGCGCGCCGAGTTCGCCATCCAGCGCCAGGGTCAGCGCGTTCAGCCCATCGGCCTCAAGTGCGACGGTCCGCGTCAGGGTCAGCCTGCGTGCGTCATCGGTCATGCGCCAAGCATCCTGCGTGCACGGTCCAGGTCATGCGGCGTGTCCACGCCAAGCGGCACGTCATCCACCTCGATCGCATCGATCCGCATCCCGGCTTCGAGCGCGCGCAACTGTTCCAGTTTCTCCCGCCGTTCCAGCGGCGATGGCGGCAGCGCGACAAACCGCGCCAGCGCCGCGCGGCGCCAGGCATAGAGGCCGATGTGGTGCCACAACGGCCCGTCGCCCCAGGGCGCCTGGGCGCGGGTAAAATACAGGCAGCGGAAGCGACCGGGGGCGATCTCGCTGCCGACCATCTTGACGACCGAGGTGGCTTCGCGCTCCTCCTCGTTGCGGATCAGCGCGACCAGCGTCGCGATATCGACGCCCGGACTATCGAGCGGGACGAGCGAGGACCGGATGGCCCCCGGCGCGATCGTCGGCAGGTCGCCCTGCACATTCACGATCACATCGTAGCGGCCATCGGGGTCGAGGGCGGTCAGTGCCTCATGCACGCGATCGGACCCCGACTGATGGTCGTCGCGCGTCATCTGCACCAGGCCGCCGGCATCGCGCACCACGGCGGCGATATCCGTGCTGTCGGTCGCGACGACGACAGGCCCGATGTCGGCCTCCCGCGCGCGGCGCATCACATGCACGATCATCGGCACGCCGCCGATATCGGCCATCGGCTTGCCGGGCAGGCGAGAGGCCGCCATGCGCGCCGGCACCAGCACGATGGGGTTCACGCGGCAAAACCCTTGACCAGCGCATCGATCGCCATGAGGCGCTTCAGCAGCGCCTCGAACTGCGCCAGCGGCACCATGTTCGGCCCGTCGGAGGGCGCGCGGTCGGGATCGGGATGGGTTTCGATGAACAGCCCGGCCACGCCGACGGCCACGGCGGCGCGGGACAGGGTCTCGACAAACTCGCGCTGGCCGCCGGAGGAGGTGCCCTGCCCACCTGGCTGCTGTACCGAATGGGTGGCGTCGAAAATCACCGGCAGCCCGGTGTCGCGCGCCATGATCGGCAGCGCCCGCATGTCGGACACCAGCGTGTTGTAGCCGAAGGACACGCCGCGTTCGGTCAGCAGCACGCGGTCATTGCCGGCGCCGGTCAGTTTCGCCGCGACATTCTTCATGTCCCAGGGCGCCAGGAACTGGCCCTTCTTCACATTCACCGCGCGACCCGTGGCGGCCGCGGCCAGCAGCAGGTCGGTCTGGCGGCACAGGAAGGCCGGGATCTGCAACACGTCCACCACCTCGGCCACCGCGGCGCATTGACCGGCATCATGCACGTCGGTCAGCACCGGCAGGCCGAAGCGTTCCCGCACTTCCGCAAAAACCGGCAGCGCGGCCTCCAGCCCCAGGCCCCGGGCGGCGGTCGCGGAGGTGCGGTTCGCCTTGTCGAAACTGGATTTGTAGATCAGCCCGATGCCGAGCCGGGTGGCGATGTCCTTCAGCGCCCCGGCCACTTCCATCGTGTGTTCGCGGCTCTCCATCTGGCAGGGGCCGGCGATGACGGCGATCGGCAGGGTATTGGCAAGCGCCACGGGCCCGATCGTGACGGTCTTCGTGTCGTGCGGCATGTATCAGGCGACCTTCCAGAAAGCGGCGGCGTCAGAAGGTCCGGACCCCCGGTCCGCTCGCGCGGGGAATGCCACAGCGGCGGGCCGGCCGACAAGTCGGTGCCCTGGACGACGTGCAATTGCGAGTCACTTGCAATAACTCACCTGCTCGGGTAATGCACGGTCATGTCAGCCCCCCCAGGCGCCGACCATCAGAAGGACCGCGATGTGACACAAGCCGCAGGAATGCCCACGGCGACATCCACCGCCACGACACCGTCCGACGCCCCCCATCCGCCGTTGCCGGTCCTCGAAGCCTCGACCCTGTTCGCGGAGTCGCGCGAGGTGCTGATTCGTCATCGCGAGGAGAGTTATCGCCTTCGCCTGACCAGTTCGAACAAACTCATCCTGACCAAGTAACGCGTTTTCGACGCGGGCCGGCCAGGCACCCCTTCCGGCTTGGCTTGGCGTTTCCCGCGCATGCGGCAATGGCGCCCGCCCGCGACGGTGGAAAGCCTGCCCCGGCCGCGCCGGGGTGCGGCACGCGATGGCACGGCCGCCGTACACCGCCAGGCCTGCGAACCCACCGCCATCGCCCAGCGCCGCCTCGAGACCCGGGCCGAGGTGCCGGCGCAAACCCGCCCGCGATGACCGCCCCACGAGAGGAAACCACAATGACCTTGTCCGACCGCTACGCGGCGTTGCACGCGACCAGCCCCTCCACCCGCATCCGCGATGCCGCCGTCATCCTCGGCACGACCGAGGCAGCCCTGGTCGCCCTTGGCGGCGCCACCCCGCTGCGCCCCGACTGGGGCGCGATCTTCGAGGCTCTGCCCGAGGTCGGCCCCATCATGGCGCTGACCCGCAATGACCATGCCGTGCACGAACGGCGCGGCAGCTTCGTCGATGTCACCACCGGGCCCGGGCACATCCTGGTGCTGGGGCCGGACATCGACCTGCGGCTTTTCCCGCGCGCCTGGGCGCATGGCTATGCCCTGGGCGGCGAACGCCCCTCGATCCAGATTTTTGATCGCGATGGGGAGGCCGTGCACAAGATTTTCGCTGACCCCGCGAGCACGGACATGGCGGCCTGGACTGCCCTGGTCGCCGCCTTCGCGACCGACCAGCCCGCCCCGCCGCCCGAGGCCGCGGTGCCCCGCCCGGCCCCCGTCGCCGAGGGGCTGGTCGATGCCAATGCCCTGCGCGCCGACTGGCTGGCGCTGCGCGACACGCATGACTTCTTCGCCCTGCTGCGCAAGCACAAGGCCAGCCGCCGCCAGGCGCTGTCGCTGGCAGGGACGGACCTAGCCGCGCGGCTGGAAACCGGCGCCGCGCGGGCCGCGCTGACCGCGGCGTCGACCGCCGGCACGCCGATCATGATCTTCGTCGGCAACCGGCACGCCATCCAGATCCATACCGGGCCGGTGCAGCGGCTGATGCCCTCGCCGGGCGGCTGGTTCAACGTGCTCGACCCCGCGTTCAACCTGCATCTGCGTGAATCGGGCGTGGCCGAGGCCTGGCGCGTGGTGAAGCCGACCACGGACGGCCCCGTCACCAGCATCGAACTGATGGACAGCGACGGCGGCATCATCGCGCAGATGTTTGGCGCACGGAAACCGGGCAAGCCGGAACTGGCGGATTGGCGTGGCATCGCCGACGCCGTCGCCGATGCGCACGCGTTGCGCGCCGCCGCCTGAAACAGCGTCACCCCCGGAAGAAGGAGCTCCACGCATGATCCGCCCTATGTCGCTTTTCGCCGCCCTGTGCCTCGCCGCCTGCACCACGCCCTCGCAGATGCTGGTGCAAGGCCAGGATGCCGGCGTGCAAACCGCCCTGCGCCGTGGCCAGTTCGAACTGAACTGCCCCGCCGCCACGGGCACCGTCCTGACCAGCGAGACGATCGAGCCCGCCGTCTGGCGCGGCATCGAACGGGCCGAATACACCGTCGGCGTCGAGGGCTGCGGCCGGCGGGCGGTCTATATCGTCGTCTGCCCGCTGGGCGAGTCCAACTGCATGGCCGTCCGGCAGGATCGCGGGACCAGCTAAACGGTTAGCTGTGCAGGCCGGGTGCCTCGTGCCCGGTCCGCGCGACGTATTCGGTGTAGCCGCCACCGTATTGGTGGATGCCCTCCGGCGTCAGTTCCAGCACCCGGTTGGACAGTGCGGCGAGGAAGTGCCGGTCGTGCGAGACGAAGAGCATGGTGCCCTCGTATTGCGAGAGTGCCGTGATCAGCATCTCCTTCGTCGCCATGTCCAGGTGGTTCGTGGGCTCGTCCAGCACCAGGAAGTTCGGCGGGTCGTAGAGCATCTTGGCCATGACCAGCCGCGCCTTTTCACCGCCCGACAGCACGCGGCAACGCTTTTCCACCTCGTCGCCGGAAAAGCCGAAGCAGCCGGCCAGCGCACGCAAAGATCCTTGCGCCGCCTGGGGGAATGAATCCTCCAGCGCCTGGAAGACGGTGTGGTCGCCGTCCAGCAATTCCATGGCGTGCTGCGCGAAATAGCCCATCTTCACGCTGCCGCCGAGGGCGACGGTGCCCTGGTCCGGCTCGGTCGATCCCGTCACCAGTTTCAACAAGGTGGATTTGCCGGCGCCATTGGTGCCCAGCACGCAGCAGCGTTCTTTGCGGCGCACCAGGAAATCCAGCCCTTCGTAGATCACCCGGCTGCCGTAGCGCTTATGGACGTTCTTCAGGTTGACCACGTCTTCGCCGGACCGTGGCGCGGGCAAAAAATCGAAGGACACGGTCTGGCGGCGCTTTGGCGGTTCGACCCTTTCGATCTTGTCGAGTTTCTTCACCCGGCTCTGCACCTGCGCGGCGTGGGAGGCGCGGGCCTTGAAGCGTTCGATGAACTTGATTTCCTTGGACAGCATCGCCTGCTGCCGCTCGAACTGGGCCTGCTGCTGCTTCTCGTTCAGCAGGCGCTGTTGTTCGTAGAATTCGTAGTCGCCGGAATAGGCGGTCAGCGAACCGCCATCGATCTCGATCACCTTGTTGATGATGCGGTTCATGAACTCGCGGTCGTGCGAGGTCATCAGCAGCGCGCCCTCATAGCCCGTCAGGAACTGCTCCAGCCAAATGAGGCTTTCGAGGTCGAGGTGGTTGCTCGGTTCGTCCAGCAGCATGACGTCGGGGCGCATCAGCAGGATGCGGGCCAGGGCCACGCGCATCTTCCAGCCGCCCGACAGGGCGCCGACGTCGTGGTCCATCATCTCCTGGCTGAAGCTGAGGCCGGCCAGGACCTCGCGCGCCTGGCCCTCCAGCGCGTAGCCGCCCAGGGCTTCGAAGCGGCCCTGCACTTCGCCGAAGCGTTCGATGATCTCGTCCAGCTTGTCGAACTGGTCCGGGTCGGCCATGGCGGCCTCAAGCGCCTGCAATTCAGCGGCGACGCTGCTCACGTCGCCGGCGCCGTCCATCACCTCCGACACGGCGCTGCGGCCGGACATCTCGCCCACGTCCTGGCTGAAGAAGCCGATGGTGATGCCGCGTTCGGCGAACACCTGGCCTTCGTCGGGCTGCTCCTGGCCGGTGATCATCCGGAACAGCGTCGTCTTGCCAGCGCCGTTCGGGCCGACGAGGCCGATTTTCTCGCCTTTCTGAAGCGCCGCGGAAGCCTCGATGAAGAGGAGCTGAAGGCCATTCTGCTTGCTGATATTATCTAGACGAATCATGTCGGCTCGGGGCTTGGAACGGTTGCGGCGCGCTTATGGCATGGGCCGCGGCCAAGGACATGTCCGGGCCTTCGCGGGGGAGGCAAGCGTCAGGCGGCCATGGCTGCCCATGGTCCACATGGCAGCGAGACTGAAAATTTCCCGCAAGAGCTTGGGAACAAACGCAAAAAACAAAGGGATGGTGCCCAGGAGTGGAGCGCGAAAGCGCAAGTAAATCAAGGTTCTAAGGGCGAGTGGGACGTTTCACAAGGCCAAGGTTTCTCTAGGGCCACAAATCAGAGTGTCCCACTTTTGGGCGCCGATCAACGCCCGGAAATGACGCTCGCCGACCTCGCCGACGCCCCCCGCTGGGTGGCCTGGCAGGTCGAAGGCCGCGGGCCGAAAGGCAAGCCGACTAAAGTCCCCTACGCGCCGGACGGCCGGAAGGGGAAGGCCGATGACCCCGCCACCTGGGGCACGCGCGAGGCCGCGAAGTCCTGTGCTGACCGTCTGCCGAAGCCGTTTGGCGATGGTGGGGTCGGGATCGAGCTCGGCGACCACGATGGCCTGGCCGTCGGCGGCATCGACCTAGACACCTGCCGGGCAGAGACCGGCGATTGGGCACCCTGGGCGCTGGCCGTGATCGACCGGTTCCAGACCTATGCCGAGGTGTCGCCGTCTGGCACCGGCGCGAAGCTGTTCTTCACTTATGACCCAGAGGACCTGCCCCCCCTGCGCCGAATCATGGGCAGCGAGACGGGGCGCCAGTTTAAGCGGGCCGGCGCCAGCGAGCATCCGCCCGGGATCGAGATGTATATCGCCGGACGGTATTTCGCGGTCACTGATGACCGCCTGCCGGGTTCGCCCGAAGCGCTGCGGCAGGTGCCCATGGCCGACCTGCGATGGCTGATCGAGGAAGCCGGGCCGGCGATGGCAGCAAAGCCGGCGAAGGCCTCCAGCATCTTCCCCAAGGGTGCGCGGTCGCAATCGGCGGACCAGAGCCGATCGGCACTGGCAATGTCCATGGGTGCAGCGGTGAAGCGGGACGGCGGCACGTATGAGGATCTGAAGCAGGCGCTCGACGGCGACCCCCGCACCGCTGATTGGCTGGCCGAGAAGGGCACCGCCAGCGGAGAGCGGGAGTTGCGGCGCATCTGGGACCGGGCCGGGACGAAGCCGGCGAACGATGACATCGAGCTAACCGAGGATGGCGTCGCCCGCGTGTTTGAGGCCCAGCACCGCGACGTGTTCCGCTTCTGCGAAGACACTGGGCAGTGGCACCAGTGGGCCGGCACGCATTGGGCCATCGCCATGCGCGGCGTCGCCTTCACCTGGGCACGGCAACTGGTTCACCAGATGAACCGAAACGCCGACTTCAAGGGCAAGGCCATCACCGGCAAGGCCAGCTTCGCGGGCGCCGTGGAAACCTTCGCCAAGCGGGGAGATATGGCGATCAAGGCCGATGTCCTGGACCGCGACCCGTTCCTGCTCGGCACGCCTGGCGGCACCGTGGATCTGAAGACCGGCATCCTCCGGCCCGCGTCGCCCGCTGAGTTCATAACCAAGACCACGGCCGTGGCGCCCGGCGATGGCCCGCCCCCGGCGACCTGGCTGAAGTTCCTGGAGGATGCCACCAGCAAGGATACCGACCTAATCGAGTTCCTGCGCCGCTGGTGTGGCTATGCCCTGACCGGCGACATCCGCGAGCATGCCTTGCTCTTCGGCTACGGACCGGGCGGCAACGGTAAATCCGTCTTCCTCAACACCGTGTCGGGCATCATGGGCGACTACGCCACGACCGCCACCATGGACGCCTTCACGGCCTCGCAGAACGATAAGCACACGACTGACATGGCGATGCTGCGAGGCGCACGGCTAGTGACGGCATCGGAGACCGAGGAAGGCCGGGCCTGGGCAGAGACGCGGATCAAACAGCTAACCGGCGGCGATCCCGTCACGGCGCGGTTCATGCGCCAGGACAATTTCACCTTCAGGCCGCAATTCAAGCTGACCATCGTCGGCAACCATAAGCCCGTTTTGAAGAATGTGGACGAGGCCGCGCGCCGGCGGTTCAACATCGTCCCGTTCATCCACAAGCCGGCCGCGCCCGATCGCCAGCTGGAGGAGAAGCTGAAGGCGGAATGGCCCGCCATCCTGCGGTGGATGATCGGGGGATGCCTCGCCTGGCAGCGCGACGGGCTGACGAAGCCTGCGGTGGTGGCAGATGCGACGGCGGAATACTTCGAGGCGCAAGATGCCTTCGGGCAATGGCTGGCCGATCGCTGCATCTGCGACCCGTCCCTTCAGGAACGACCGGGCAAGCTGCTTTCGGACTTCAACGCATGGGCAACGCGCAATGGCGAGCCTGAGGCCAGCCGCAGCCGCTTCAGGGGGTGGGCCGAACGCCAGCCCAAGGTGAAATACAAGCGGGTGAACGGCTCCGACCACATCCAGGGCATCGGCCTGAAGCCCGATGAGGGGCGCAGGGGGCGCATGGGGGCGGAGGAAAACCCATGATGCACACACGCGCGCGCACACGCATGGCGGGGAATGGAAACTATGCGCCCCCCTGCGCCCCCATGCGCCCCTTGGCCGAACTGATCGACGCCATCACCGAACAGGCAACCCGGCTGCGCCCGCCATCATCGGGCCAGCCCCATGCCTTCCACGAAGACAAGAGCGAGCTTGTCGGCGCCTTGCGTCGCCTGGCGAGGGAGGCACGGCGATGACGCTCAGCCTGCGCGGGTCCCTCCTGGCAACCGCCGTATACGGGTCACAACAGCACGTGATCTCGCTAGCCATCGGATTTTCCAAAGGGGGTTCCGCCGCCACCTGGGCGCCCCATGGCCACTGACGATCTGGTTTCCGCCGCGGTGCTGGCCGCCGATTGGGACGTGACACCCCGGCTGGTCCGACGCTTGGCGCAGGAAGGGGTGATCCCCCGCGAGCCCGGCGGGCGCTACGGACGCGGCGCGGCGACGCGGGCCTATTGCCGGCGGCTGAGGGAGCAGGCGGCGGGCCGGGCCGGTCGGGATGGCAGCGGGCTGGACCTGGTCGAGCAGCGGGCGCGGTTGGCTCGGGCGCAGGCTGATGGACAGGCCATGAAGAACGCCCTGACCCGTGGCGACCTGGTGCCGGCGCGCGACGTGGTGGCTGGGATGCAGGGTGCCTTCGCCAACGCCCGCGCCAAGCTGCTGGGGATACCGTCCAAGGCCGCGCCGCTGCTGGTCGGGGTGGAGACGCCTACGGAGGTGCGGGAGGTGCTGACGGGGCTGGTGTATGAGGCACTGGCCGAACTGGGGGCTACGCGGGCGGTGTCGGGTGGGTGATGGCTCTGCGTCGCGTCTCTGATTTTCCGCCCTGGCGCTAGCGAACTGTCGTGCTGTTGTGACCCGTATACGCCAGACCCCAGAAGGGACCCGCGCCGCGATGGATGAGGCTAAGAAGGCAGGGGGTCGTTAGTAACGCGTTCGGCGCCCATGATGACGGGGGCGTCACCTCGTGCGGCGGTAAGCGCTCAGGCATTCCTGCATCGCCTGGTTGCCATTCAACGCAGCCTCCAGATTCAGCAACGACCGGCGGTCATAATAGGCGGCTTCGATTGCCTGACCTCTGGCGCGACAATTGGCCTCGGCCTGGATGTCGCGACGGGTCTGGTCGATGTTCGCCTGCGTTTGCATCCGCTGGCGCCGGCGAACCTCGATCGCATCGGATAACCGGGATTCCTCGGCGGTGATGCGTTGCTCGCGTGGCACACGACGGCCAGGCTGCGGCGGTTCCGCATCGACGTTCGCAATGGCCGCGCGGCGGATAGCTGCGGCATAGTCGGGGGAGTTGGTCAGGGCACGTTCTAGAAGTTCGTTTTCGCGGGCGGTTTTCGCGGCTGCGTTGTCGCGGGCTGTGCGTTCAGCGGGGGTTAGGGCTCGCTCTGCGGCTGCTGCTTGCTCAGTTACTTGACGTAACCGCTCCAAACTCTCGCTCTCCCATTGGGCCAGTTGTTCGGCGGAATATGGGCCGGTCTGCGGCGCACAACCGGCCAGCGCAACGGTCAGGACCGCCAAGAGCGTGTGTTTCATGGTGTCACTCTATCGGCGGTTGTGGCGGGGGGGCGCAACAATGAACCAGTGGGCTGAGGGCAATGGTTCAAGTTAGCGGCGGCTTCGGGATAGCGTTTCAACTTCGCGCTCCAGTTCGCGGACGCGCCCGGCAAGATCTTCGTTCCCGCGCTCGCCGTGAAAGACCTCGCTCTCCAACCGATCTAAACGCTCGGCCGTATCGGAAAAGGACATCTCCAAACGCCCGAGTATTTCGGCGGTGAGGCTTCGGCGGTTGTTCGCGGCTTCCTTCTCCAGCTTCTCGCGGAGGAAGTCTGGGAGGCGGAGTTTGAAAAGGGGGTCGGTCCGGTTCATGGGCACATCGTGGCCCACTTTCTGCCTTGACGGTATGCCCACGTTATGGCCCATAATGTGGGCACGAAAGGAGGCCGCATGGAAACCGAGCCACAGATGATGCGGGTCCGAATCTCACCGACGCTCAAGGCGTGGCTGCGAGAGCAGGCGAAGCAGAATTGCCGGACGATGAATTCGGAGATCACGTTTCGGCTGGAGATGGCCCGGATGGGCATCCAGCAGAAGGGCCGGGAAACCGGCGCCCCGGCGGCGGGGGAAGCTTTGCAGGCCTGACTCCGCCGCCGGTTCAATGCCGTTCTGCCCCTGCCAGGGGGCGAGCGGTCCTCACAACCTGAACAGGACTTCAGATCATGACCGACAAACTCAATAATCCATCGGCATCCGCATTCCAACCGGAACCAATCCGGAGGCCCGGTATCGCCGCGACGCGTCGCGGCGCACTTGCCGCCCTCGGGGTTTGTGCCGCCGCGTCACGAACCGTCGTCGCGGCGCCGAACCCGGACGCGGACTTGATCCGCATCTGTGCCGAACACGTCGCCAACATCGCCGCTTATAACCGCGACGGCGGGCGCCTGAATTGTGAAGACGACCCGCTATGGGCGGCATGCGAACGCACCCTCTATGCCATCGATGATGCCGACCCGCAGACGATGGAGGGCATCCTCGCCATCGCCCGCGCCGCGAAGTCCGAAGCGCAGATGCCGAACGGTGTCGAGGACCCGGCCAACTGTCCAGCCGCCGATTGGGCCTGGTGCATCGTGAACGATCTGCTGCGCCTCTACGGCGGGCAGGCGGCGTGACTTCCTCCCGCTGCCGGATACCGCCACCGATCAGCACGTGGCGCCCGTTACCGTCCGCTCCATTGCCGCCGAAGCCCCAGACTGTGGCCGCGGCGTAGGGCGCTGCCTGAAGACGGAGGGGCGCCAGACGGCGCCCTTCTCATATCCCTGACCTGTCGCGCCATAAAGATTGCGCACACCCACATGAGATGGTATATACTCTCTTATAAAGGAGTTTCTGCCATGCCCAACCCGAGCGCTCTGCAACATCTGGCCAGCCGCACCTTCGAGATCGGGGTGGTCGCCGCGGCCACCGGCCTGCCGGCTGCGCGGATCACCGAATGGGTGAAGCGCGGGGTGTTCACGACGCTCGAGCCAGCGCACCCAGGCACGGGGTCGCGGCGGACCTTCCACGTCGTTGATGCGATCTATCTCAAGTTGCTGGGCGAGTTGACGGACACGGAAAAGGGCCTCGGCCTGCCGTTGAAGATCGGGACCGCGATCCTCGACAGCGCGATTCTGCACCGCGACTTCGGCCTCGATGCTCTCAAGGATGAACGCGGCAATGCCTGGCTTCGGGAAGAAGCCGTTCGCCAGCTCCGCAGCGGTCATTTCCTCGCGCCTCTCGACGATCTGGCCCAGCCCTGCCGGTTGATCGCGGGGCCGGTGAATTACGTTTCCCCCGAGGTGCGCTTCTGGCGTGGCGACCTTTGCCCTGTGGGCGAGGGTGCAGCGTTCAATCACAAGGTCTTGCCCAATCGGAAGAAGCTGCCCTTCGCCGGCATCATGCTCGACGTGACGCCGCACGTTCGCAGCGTGATCCGGGCGTTGCTGGATGCGCTGGGGGTCCTCCCCCTGTTCCCCGATTACGCCGAGGCCCCCGACCATGAATGACGACACCCCCGCCCTCCCGCCGGTGGGCGGCGCCCTGGTGCTGCCCGTCCCCGTCTTCGCCGCTGTGCGCGGTTCCCGCATCCACACCGGCCTCCTCGTCTCGCACACCGGACGGGTCGCCATCTGCGCCTCCGGGGAAGGCATGGGCGTGGAGCTTGAGCCGTCCGAGTTGGTGGGCCTGGGGCGGCTCCTGGTGGCCGTAGGCGAGGCGCGCGAGCGTGCGGCCGACGCCGCCGCCGCGGACGCATCTTTCGCGCTCGATCGCATCTTTGCGGGGGCGGGTGGCAATGCCTGACGCGCTCCCTTTCGTGTCGCCGGTGCAGCACCTTCTGACGCAGGCGGCGGCGCTTGCGGCCGAGATTCCCGAAGTCGCTGCGAAGTCGCCCGCGAGCGCTGCGAAGCGGGCCAGCGGGTATGAGATCGTCATCGAAGGCGCCATCGGATTCGATGTCACCGCCGCCGATGTTCGCGCCGCGCTCAAAGGCATCCCCGCCGGCGCGCCCCTGACCGTGCTGGTCAACAGCCCCGGCGGCTCGGCGCTGGACGGTTTCGCCATCTTCAACATGCTGGCGCAGCACGGCGGCCCCGTGACCGCCCGCGTCAACGCGCTGGCGGCCAGCGCCGCCAGTTACATCGTCATGGCCGCGTCGCGGATCGAGATGCACGACGCATCCATGATGATGATCCACAACGCCAGCCTGGTGACCATGGGCACGAAGGCGGATCACGCCGCGTCGGCCGAAATCCTGGGCAAGATCGACGCCATCATGGTCCGCATCTACGCCGCGCGCACCGGCCTGGAGCCCGCCGCCATCACGGCGATGATGGATGCCGAAACCTACATGGACGGCCCCGAGGCCTTGGCCAAGGGGTTTGCGACCCACCTGCTCGGCGCGGCCGCGCCCCCGGCCAGCCCAACCAGTCTTGCTGCTCAGGCTATCATCGCCTGCTTCAGGATGCCCCCCGCTCAGATCGCGGCCATGGGGCAGAAACAGTCACACACGAAGGAACACACACACATGTCGGTAACGCTTTCCGAACCGGGCGGCGCTGCCGTTCCCGTCGCAACACATGCTGAGCTCGCGGGCATCGCCCGGCGGGCAAACCTGGACACTTCCTGGGTCACCGCCCAGGCCGCGGCCAGCGCCACCAAGGCGGACGCCGTGTCTGCCGCGCTGGATGCGATGGCCACGGCGCATGCCGCCGCGGTCACGCCGTCCACCGTGCGCGCGCTGCCCGAGGGGGGGGAGACCACCCACGATGCCGAGAGCGAATACATCGCCGCGCGCATCCTGGGCCGCGCCCCAACCGGCGCCGCCGCCAGCCTGCGCGGATACACCATCGCGGACGTCATGGCGCACCGGCTGCAGCAGCGTGGCCAGCACGTCGGGCGCGGCATGGCGGCGGAACAGATCTTCGCCCGTCTGACCACGTCGGATCTTCCGAGCCTGCTGAGCTCGGGCGCCAGCCGCGCGATGGCTGAGCTTTACCCGACGCTGCGGACCCGCTTGGTTGAGCTGGCGCAGATCCGCGATCTTCCCGACTTCCGCCCCACGACACTGATCCGACTGGCCCAGCACAAGCCGCTCGACCTGGTGAACGAAGGCGGCGAGGTGACGGCGGCGTTCCCGATGGAGAACGGCGAACAGATCAAGCTGGCCACCTTCGCCAACATCTTCCCGGTGTCTCGTGAGGCCCTGGTGAACGACGACCTGGGCGGGCTGGCCGAGTGGATGATGGCCAGCGCGCAGGGTGCAGCGGCACGTGAACGCTTGCTGGCGGCGGGGCTGCTGACCGCCGGCGCGGGGCTCGGACCGACGCTGAGCGATGCACTGCCCTGGTTCGACGCGACACGCGGCAACATCGGAACGAGCGGCGTGTTGTCGGCGACCAGCCTGGCCGATGCCGTGGCGCTGATGCGGTCTCAGAAAGATGGCAAGGGCAACATCGTGTTCGCCCTGGAACCCTACGCCATCGTCGTCTCGCCGGCCCGCGAATACCTGGCGCGGCAACTCGTCGCGGCGCTCACCACCACCACGACGCGCGCCGAGGTTCAGCCCTACGACCTGACGGTGATCGTGGAGCCGGCCCTCACCGGCAACCGTTGGTGGCTGGCGCCCCGCCCCGTCACCCGCCGCTGCATCACCATGGGCTATCTCCATGGTCAGCAGACGCCGACCGTCGAGACCTTCACCTCGCCCGAGGTGCTGGGCGCGACGCTGCGTATCCACTTCGATGTGGCGGCGGCGGTGCAGGACCCGATCGGCTGGGTCACCAACGCCGGCGTGTGACGCTACGGCCGCGGCGCGCGGCCTCAGGGTTCTCCGGCCCTCGCGCTCGGACCAGTCGGCGGTGTCCGAGATAACACCGACAGCAGGCGGCAGGGGTGGTTCCCTGCGCGGCCAGCAAGGACTAACGCCCCCGCCGTTCCTTCATGGCGGGGGCGACTACCCGCAACAGCTTCGGAACGGAGGCGCGTCATGGCACATCACGAACACCTCCCCCCTGGGACCTGATGCGCGACGGCGGCACCTTGCCGGGCTGGCCCCTCATGCTGCGCCGGGAGTTGGCGGCGCAGTATGTTGGCATGTCGCCCAGCACGTTTGACGCCGAAGCGAAGGCCGGCCGGCTGCCCAAGCCAATTGCCACCACGGGCAGCCTGAAGGCATGGCACCGAGGCGACCTCGAAGCCTGGGCCGAAGACATGCGTGCCGCCGCCAGCGGTGAAACGGAAGCGAACGAATGGGACGCCCCGTGATCGACCTCGTGCGGCGCTACAGATTTGTTGTGTGCGACACCGACCGCCACGGCAACGTGCGTCGTTACCTGCGCCGGCCGGGCATGCCCAAGGTCCGCCTGCATGAGAATCCGAACGACCCCAAGGACCCCACGGGCACGGCCTTCGATGCCGAGTATCGCCGCGCCATGGAAACGGCACCGGCGGCTCCGCAGCGGACGGTCGGGGCCGTCGTCCCCGGCACGATGACGGCGCTCGTGGTCGCCTATTACCGCAGCGCCGACTTCAAGCGGCTTGACCCCCGGTCGGGGCACGTCCGCCGGCTGATCCTCGAAAAATTCCTCGCCACCAAGGCCCAAAAGAATCCGACCATGGGCGACAACCGCGCCGCGATGATGGAACCGCGGAACGTGCTGAAGTTCCGGGACGACAAAGCCGAAACCCCGGAGGCCGCCAACAGCCTGGTGAAGGCGCTGAGGGCCGTCTTCAAGCATGGCATCGCTGCTGGCCTGGTGAAGGACAACCCGGCCAAGGCTGTCCCCTACCTCGCGGCGACGGGCGACGGGTTCCATTCCTGGACCCGGGAGGAAGTGGAGCAGTTCGAGGCGTATTGGCCGATCGGGTCCAAGCCGCGCCTCGCCATGGCACTCTTGCTGTTCACCGGGCAACGCCGGAGCGACGTGGTGGTGTTTGGCCGCCAGCACGTCCGCGACGGGGTGCTGACGTTCACCCAGCAGAAGAACCGCAACCGCAAGCCTGTCACGCTGTCCCTGCCCATCATTCCCGCGCTGGCCGACATCATCGCCGCGACGCCGACCACGGGCCTGCACTTCCTCACCAGCGAACGCGGCACGCCCTACACGGTGGATAGCTTCGGCAACCGCTTCCGGGCCTGGTGCAAGGCTGCCGGGCTGCCGCAGTGCTCGCCCCACGGCCTGCGGAAGGCCGCCGCGAGCCGCCTGGCCGAGCTTGGCTGTTCGGCAAACGAAATCGCCGCCGTGACAGGGCATCGGACCCTGAAAGAGGTGGCGCGATACACCGCCGGGGCAGCCCAGCGCGTGATGGCAGCGGGCGCTCTTGCTCGCGTGGCGGCGGAAGAAGCTGCCAAAATAAAAGTCCCACCCAGCGCGCCAACGCCGGAGTGGGACGAAAACGCTACACAACCGATTGAAAAGAAAGGCTATTCAAAGTGGATGGTGCCCAGGAGTGGAATCGAACCACCGACACTGCGATTTTCAGTCGCATGCTCTACCAACTGAGCTACCTGGGCCCAAGCTGTCCCGGCAGCAGCGCTGCCGAAAAGCGGTAGAGGACGCGGCAAATACCGAAACCCCGCCCGCCTGTCCACCCGCGCGACGTCAGTCTTCCGCGGACGGTTCCTGATCATCGGGATCGAGCGGCGTTCCCGGCACCACATAGGCGCCGGTCAGCCACCGCCCCAGGTCCACCTGGCGGCACCGATCCGAGCAAAACGGCCGATGCGGCGCCACCGGGGCCCGTCCGCAAATCGGGCAGGGCCGCGGCTTCGGGGCGCTAGCCATGGACGTCCTCCAGCATGGGCCTGTGCGCGTCCGGATCGGGGCGCAGCACGAGCGGATGCCCCGCGCCGGCGGCAAATGCCTCCAGCGCCCCTGGCAGACCCTGCAGCGCGCCGATGACCGCCGGGGTCGCCCTCAGCGCCAGGGTGGCCTGCGGCATCGCCCGGGCCTCGCGCATGGCCTCCCGCAGCGTGGCCAGGCCCTGGCCGAGCGGGCCGGTCATCAATTCATGCAGCGGCGGATACAGGCGCGCGCGGCGCACTTCGATGAAGCCTAAGCCCGACAGCCCGACCACCGACGCCAGCGGGTCGGGCTTCAGGGCGGCGGCGAAGGGGGCCAGCAGGGCGGCACGGGCCTTGGCCGGCATCCCCGCCGCATCCAGCAGGATGCCGCCGGCCAGGTGACGCAGGCGGATCTGCCGCGCCGCCTCGACCAGCGCCGCCTGGTTCAGTGCCCGCGCGGCATTGGCGTCGCGGGCGGCATGGGGGCCGGCGTCAACGTCGATCGCCGTCAGCGCGCGCGTCACCTGGATGGTCAATTGCCCGCCGTTTGGCAGCGGCACCTCGGGCTCGGCCAGGGCGGCAAAAGCCTCCTCGGCCTCGGCGTCGAAGGCGGTGGCGACCAGGCCGACTCGCCCCAAACCCAAAATGGCGCGCAGGCGGCCGGCCTCGGCCGCATCGTCGGTCACGACGGCCAGACCGGGAAACGCCTCGGCCATGCGCACCGCCGCATCCGGGCCGCGGGCGATCAGGCACGGGGCTTGGCCGGACACGTCGGTGCCCTTCGGCACCTTCGCGGTCAGGCGCGGCCCCTTGCCGCCCTGGGCCGCGCGGGTGACGCGGACGGGCAGGATGCTGCCCTCGGACAGGTCGATCCCCTTGGCCTCGGATTCCGGCAGGAAGCCGGTCTCGGCGTCGGGCATCGCGACGAAGACGCCGGCCATGGCCGGAGCCACCGCCGCGACGCGGCCAAGCACCAGGTCGCCCACGCCATCGGGGCGGGCGGGGCGTTCGATCCAGGCGCCCTCAAACACCCCCTGGCGCCATAGTGCGATGCGGCGTTCGCCCGGGGATACGGAGACAAAGATCGCGCTGCGCGTCATGGCACCAGCCACCCCAACCCGCGCAACATCTGCGCCGTTTCAAACAGTGGCAGCCCCACCACATTGGAATGGCTGCCCGACAGGAAGCGCACAAAGCCCTCGGCGGCGCCCTGGATGGCATAGCCCCCGGCCTTGCCGCGCCATTCCCCGCCGGCCAGGTAGGCGTCGCGCTGCTGGGCGGTCAGGCGTTGAAAGGCGACCACGCTGCACACCAGGCGGCGGGATCGCCGGCCGCCGGGATGGATCGCCTCCACCCCCGTATAGACCCGGTGCCGCCGGCCGGAGAGCAGGTCGAGGCAGGCCAGGGCCTGCGCTTCCGTCTCGGCCTTGGGCAGGATGCGGCGGCCGACGCCGACCACCGTGTCGGCACCCAGGACCAGCGCATCGGGGTTCAGGGCAAAGGCGGCCTCGGCCTTGGCCCGCGCCAGGCGGGCGGCCAGCAGGCGCGGCAACTCCGCCTTCAGCGGGGTCTCGTCGACATCGGCGGGGGCAATGCGGTCGGGCGTGATGCCGAGGCGTGCCAGCAGATCAAGCCGCCGCGGGCTGGCAGAGGCCAGCAGCAGCGGCGGGCGCGTTACTTGAACCGAAACGTGATCCGCCCCTTGGTCAAGTCATACGGCGTCATTTCCACGTTCACCCGGTCGCCCGCCAAGACGCGGATGCGGTTCTTGCGCATCTTCCCGCTGGTATGGGCCAAGACCATGTGTTCGTTGTCGAGTTTCACTCGGAACATCGCGTTGGGCAGCAGCTCCATCACGTGGCCACTGAACTCGATCATGTCTTCCTTTGACATGCCTATCCTTTTCTTTCTACGCCGCGACGCGGCTGGGCTTCTCTCCGCCGTATCGTGGCCGAGGACCGGTCGCGCGTGGGCGCGGCCCCGCTCGGGGGCCGTTCTTGCGGGCGGAACATGTGCGCGGGGGGCGGGCGGGTCAAGCGCATTCGCCTATGGGCAGCCGCGCGGCGACGGACCGGGCATGCGCGGTCAGCCCCTCGGCCTCCGCCAGCCGCACCGCGGCGGGGCCGATCGCCGCCAGCCCAGCGGGCGTCGCCTCGATCCAGGTCGTGCGCTTCATGAATTCATAGACCGACAGGCCGGACGCGAAGCGCGAGGTGCGCCCGGTCGGCAGCACGTGGTTCGGGCCGGCGACGTAATCCCCCAGCGCCTCCGGGCAATGCGCGCCCAGGAACGCCGCGCCCGCGTGGCGGATGCGGGCGAAGAGGGCGCGGGGGTCGGGCACCATGATCTGAAGGTGTTCCGGGGCCAGGCGGTCGGTCAGTGCCGCGGCCTCCGCCCAGTCGCGCACCAGCAGGATGGCGCCATGGGCGGCCCAGGACGCGCCGGCGATGTTTGCGCGCGGCAGGGTGGGGATGATCTCCGCCACCGCGGCCGCCACCGCGTCGGCGAAGCCGGCGTCGTCGGTCAGAAGAATGGCCTGCGCGGCTTCGTCATGCTCGGCCTGGGCCAGCAGGTCGATGGCGACGTGGCGGGGGTTCTGGGCCGCGTCAGCCAGGATGACCACTTCGGAAGGCCCGGCGATGCTGTCGATGCCGACGCGGCCAAAAACCTGGCGCTTGGCCTCGGCGACATAGGCATTGCCGGGGCCGACGATGCGATCGACCGGGGCGATGGTGGCGGTGCCATAGGCCATGGCGGCCACGGCCTGGGCGCCGCCGATGCGGAAAATCTCCGACACGCCGGCGCGGCGGGCGGCGGCCAGGACCAGCGGGTTCAACACCCCATCGGGGGTCGGCACGCACATCGCGATCCGCGCCACCCCGGCAACCTTGGCCGGCAGCGCGTTCATCAGCACAGAGGACGGGTAGGCCGCCTTGCCGCCGGGGACATAGAGCCCGACCGCATCCAGCGCATTCCACCGCAGCCCCAGGGTCAGCCCGGCCGGGTCCGGGAGTTCCAGGTCGGCCGGTTTTTGGGCGGTGTGGAAGGCCTCGATCCGGGTTGCCGCGAGGTCGAGTGCCGCGAGATCGCCCGGGTCGCAGGCGGCGATGGCGGCGTCGATCTCGGCCGCCGTCACCAGCAGGGCGGCGGCATCGGCCGGGCGCCAGCGGTCGAAGCGGGCGGTCAGGTCGATCAGCGCGGCATCCCCGCCGGCGCGCAGTTCGGCGATGATGCCGGCGACGGCGCCATCGACGCGGTTGGTCGTCTCCCGCGCCTCATCCAGCAGGGCGGCGAACTCCGTCTCGAATTTTTGGCCGCGGGTGTCGAGGCGCTTCATGCCGCCAGCGCCGCGCGGAAGCGGGCGATGAGCGCGCCGATCGCCTCGGGTCGCGTCTTCAAGGCGGTGCGGTTGACGATGAGGCGGGAGGTGACCTGGGCGATGACCTCGGTTTCCACCAGGCCGTTCGCCACCAGCGTCGATCCGGTCTGCACCAGGTCCACGATCAGCCGCGCCAGCCCCAGCCCCGGGGCCAGTTCCATCGCGCCGTTCAGGTGCACGACCTCTGCCTGCACACCCCGGGCGGCAAAATGGCGCTGGGCGATGTTGGGGTATTTGGTCGCGACGGTGACGCGGGACCAGCGGCTGGGATCGTCGCGCCCGGCCGTCTCGGCCGGTTCCGCGACCGACACCCGGCACCGGCCGATGCCGAGGTCGAGCGGCGCATAGATCTCGGCAGAATCGCTTTCCATCAGCACGTCCGCGCCGGCGACGCCGATCTGCGCGCCGCCATGGGCCACGAAGGTCGCCACGTCGAAGGGCCTGACCCGGACCACATCCAGCCCGGGGTCGTTGGTTTCGAAGCGCAGGCGGCGGCTGTCTTCATCGGCAAAATCCGCGGCGGGCAGGATGCCGACGCGGGCGAGCAGCGGGCCGAGTTCCTTGAGGATCCGGCCCTTGGGCAAAGCAAAGACCAGCGCCGGTTCGACGCTGGCGCCGGTGCCGAGGCTGGGCATGGGCAGGTCCATGTCAGCCACGCTGCCGTTCGATCGCCGCACCGACCGCCGCCAGCTTGCGCTCCACATGCTCGTAGCCGCGATCCAGGTGGTAGACCCGGCTGACCACGGTTTCCCCGCGCGCCGCCAGGCCCGCCAGGATCAGCGAGACCGAGGCCCTGAGGTCGGTCGCCATGACCGGCGCGCCGGACAGCATCGGCACGCCGCGCACGATGGCGGAGGCGCCGTGGATGGTGATGCGGGCCCCCATGCGGGTCAGTTCGGGCACGTGCATGAAGCGGTTTTCAAAGATGGTCTCGGTGACCATCGAGGCACCCTCGGCCACCGCCATCAGCGACATGAACTGGGCCTGCATGTCCGTGGCAAAACCCGGGAAGGGTTCGGTCATGACATCGGCGCCGTGCAATCCGTTCAGGCGGGAGACGCGCAACCCGCCGCCCTCCTCGGCCACTTCCACGCCGGCTTCGCGCAGGATGCGGGCGACGGCGCCGAGGTGCTCGAGGCGGGCGCCCTCAAGCAGGACCGTGCCGCCGGTGATGGCGGCGGCGATGGCATAGGTCCCTGTCTCGATCCTGTCGGGCACGATGGCATGGGTCGCGGCGTGCAGCGGGGCGCCGCCTTCGACGGTGATACGGTCGGTGCCGGCACCGCTGATGACCGCGCCCATGGCCGATAGGCAGGCGCAGAGGTCAGCGATCTCAGGCTCCCGCGCCGCATTCACCAGGGTGGTGGTGCCCTTGGCGAGACAGGCCGCCATCAGCAGGTTTTCCGTGGCCCCGACGCTGACCTGGGGGAAGATGATCTTTGCCCCGACCAGCCCCTTCGGGGCGGTCGCGGTGATGTAGCCGCCGTCGAGGGAGATGGTGGCACCCAGCGCCTCCAGCCCCTTCAGGTGCAGGTCCACCGGGCGGGTGCCGATGGCGCAGCCGCCGGGCAGCGAGACCCGTGCCTGGCCGAAGCGCGCGACCAGCGGCCCCAGCACCAGGACGGAGGCGCGCATCTTCCGCACCAGGTCATAGGGCGCTTCCAGGCTGGTGGCGGCGCCGGACATGGTGATGGTGCGCGCGGTCTTGTCGTGGTCCACCGCCAGCCCGTGCTGGCGCAGCAGCGCGCCCATGGTGGCGATGTCGGCCAGGTCGGGTGCGTTGGTCAGGACCAGCGGCCCGTCCATCAGCAGCGACGCCGCCATCAGCGGCAGGGCCGCGTTCTTCGCGCCGGAGATCGGGATATTGCCCGAGAGCGGGCGGCCGCCCTGGATGTGGATGCGGTCCATTGTCTAAAGCCTCGGCAGCGCGACGCCGCGCTGGCCCATGTATTTGCCTTTGCGGTCGGCATAGGAAACTTCCGGCGGCTCTTCACCGCGCAGGAAGAGGAATTGGCAGATGCCCTCGTTCGCATAGATGCGGGCGGGCAGCGGGGTCGTGTTGCTGATTTCGATGGTGACCTGGCCTTCCCATTCGGGTTCCAGCGGCGTGACATTCACGATCAGGCCGCAGCGGGCGTAGGTGGATTTACCCAGGCAAATCACCAGGACATCCCGCGGAATGCGGAAATATTCGATGGTGTGGCCCAGCACGAAGGAATTGGGCGGGATGATGCAGGTTTCGCCCTTGCGGGAGACGAAGCCCGTGTCGTCGAACCGCTTGGGATCGACCAGAGCGTTGTCCACATTGGTAAAAACCTTGAACTCATCGGCCACGCGCGCGTCATAGCCGTAGGACGACAAGCCGTAGGAGATGATCCCCTCTCGATGCTGACGGTCGGCGAAGGGCGTGATCATGCCGTTTTCGGTCGCCATGCGGCGGATCCAGGTGTCGGGCAGGATCGGCAAGGGGGTCGCCTCCGGGCGTGAACGGATCGGGGGCGATTACCCCCTGGGCCGGGTGGCGGCAACCTTGCGGGCTGGCGCGGGGTCACGGCCAAGCCATGCGCACACTGCGTGGGATCGATTTCTTGCCGGCGAGGGTGCGGAGAACACGCCGGAGCAGGCGGATGACGGTGATGTCGCGGCGCTCAATCGCAGGCCAGCAGTGGCGCATGACGCTTTCGGACAAATCGGGATCGGGCAGCAGCCAGGGTGGGCCGTTCAGCGCCGAACGCAGCCCGAGACGCCGGATCAGCACCAGGAAGCCAAGGCCGAGAATGTGTAGCGCGCCGGCCGATTTGGTAGTGATTGGCGCGCGGTTTGGTAGCGGCTGAACCCGCAATAACGCCCGTTTCAACCCGCTCAACGGCGATTCTCTCCCCTCTTCACGGCCGTTCTTCGCGTCCCGCCTGGCGACGCGGCGCTGCTGATAATCACCTCGCCAACCTTTTCGCCCTGCCGCTTCCCGCCGGCGATCGAATAGGAAGTCTCCACCCGCTCGAACTCAAAGCCGGCGAAGCACTCTCGAACGCCCGGCGTATCGTTCAGGCTTAGCAACCAGCTGCCCTTCAGCCCGGCCAGAACCTCCGCCATCCGGGCGAAATCGGCCTTGCCGAACAGCCCGTCGCCATAGTCGTTTTCGGACCCCCAATAGGGCGGGTCCATATAGATAAGGGCGTCCGGCCGGTCGTAGCGGGTCAGCAGCTCCTCCCATCCCAGGCATTCGATGGTGACGCCGGCCAGGCGATCGTGGACGGCCTCCAGGATCGGGGCGAGTTTGGTCACGTCGAATCGGGCCGGACCGCTGGGATTGATGCCGAAACTCTGCCCCCGGACCTTGCCGCCCCAGGCGTTGCGCTGGAGGTAGAGGAACCGGACGGCGCGCTCCAGATCGGTCAGGGTGCCGGGCATGGCCAGGCGCAGCCGCTCGAATTCGGTCCGGCTGGTTACCTGCCAGCGCAGCATATCCATCATCGGGACGAAGTGCCGCTGGAGCACCCTGAACAGGTTCGCCACCTCGCCGCTCGCGTCGTTGATGACCTCGGCCGGCGCGCGCCAGGGACGGCGGAAGAAAATCCCCCCCATGCCCACGAATGGTTCCAGGTAGCTGCGATGGGGCACGGCTTGTAGGCGCGTGATGAGGCGGGCGGCCAGGTTCCGCTTTCCGCCGATCCAGGCGGCGGGCGGGGCGGTAGGGGCGATTGCTTCGTGGGGTAGACTCGACAGCGACACGGTTGTCTCCATGATCCCCAAGCCTCGGCCGAGGTGGGGTGGGGCGGTTGATCCGTGCCGGTGTCGCCCGGCGGTGAGGGGGTTGGCGCCCCCGAACCCCCGCCCTTTCGGGGCGGGAAACAGGGTCACGTCAGCGCGCGGCGCTGCTGGGGTTCACACCACGATGCTTCGACGGGCCAACGTGACCTTCGCGGCGGCGTACACGCTCGCCCGCTCGGTTGGCGTCAGGACGCGGTTGTAAATGGCCACGAACGCCAGATCGACCCCGCCAGCGAAAGTTGAGTTGTGCGAACTACCGATGCGGAACGTGCGCGGCGGGACGAGAATTTTCCGAGCCAGGGCGCTGGTGGCACCGGCCGTGAGGTTGTCGGTCTGGTCATAGACATTGACCCCAACCCCATCGTCCACCGTGAGGGAGGCGAACTTCCAAGTGGACAGGTTTGTCTCCGTGACGCTCGCGGCAACCTGCAAATACGCACCCGCATTATCGACGAACGCGTGAGCACGAAGGACGCCGATGGGGCCGACCGACGCGCCGGATTTTGCCAACCAGAAGCCCAGGCCGCCGCTCGGGCCGTAGCTGCTGACGGGCATGGTTTCATTCGCGGAGGTGGCGAAGGTCGCCATCGATCGCATGCCGACGAGGATTGTTGCCTCGGGCGGCTCGGCGATGCTGGTATTGAGATAGGCCGAGTTGCCGACGCAACTGATATAGCCTGCACTCACGGCCGGTGCCCCAACGACTGTCGCATCCACGCCGCCCGGGGCCAGGTTGCGGATCGACTGCGCGAGCGTGCCGCCGAAATACCACCAGCCGAGGAGCCCGGCAGCGACCGGCGGTAGGAACCCCAGCGCGTTTGCCGCAAAATCTGCGGGGCGGCACCGAATGAGCGTTGTCATCGTTGGACTGTCCTTATTCAGCAGCCACGGCGACGTCGAACGCGACGCACCAGTTGTGCAGGGGGTAGGGTTGGTCGATGAGCGCGGCGATATTCTCGTCCGCGCCCTGGCCGGTGCCGGCGTTGTACTCGTACCTTTCTGACGCCACGGTGGCATCGCTGTCGCGCAGGCATCCCTGCCCGGCATAGGTGGCAGAGCCCGCATAGCGGACACGCAGATCGCCAACCACATCGCGGGCGAGCGACAGCAGGACGATGGCGTCGCCCGCGATCTCGGCGGCGGCGATCGCCACTGCCCCGCTGTCATCGTAGGCGTAGAAGCCCTTCCCCGCGTGGTCCGTCGCGGTGCGGCCGACATACGGCAGGTCGAAAACCAGCGGCGGCTCGGGCACGTGAAACGACACGAGACACTGCCGCCCACGCCAGGTCGCGCTCAAGGGCGCGAGCGGGCGCCAATCCTGCCCGCGCACCAGAACCCGGTGCATCACTTTCCCGACCTGCTGGCCCAACCAGCGATAGCCGTTGCTGGTGAGGTGCCCCGCCTTGTCTGTCACCGGGTAGTCGGGGCCGACGCAAAAGACGTTGCTTCGCTCCTCGGCCAACTCCAGCGCGCCCATTCCAATGGAGAGTTGCAGCACATCCTGGGTCCAAATGCCGCCGGGCTGGACCATGAAGATGCTGGGCGGCCGGGACTGGCCGGCCACACCAGCACAGACGTGCTGGGCGAAGTCGTCAAAGAGTTGGCCCGTCATCGCCTTCCAGGCCGCCTTGGTCGTGCCGTCCCCGTAGTCCTGCTGCCCTTGGTCGTAGAGCATCGCCGGCACGGCGTAGGTCTGCCCCGCCGCGTCCGCCACGGCCTTGGCGGCGGCGGCGCAGGTCACCAGGCGATTGAACAGTTCAGGGCTCGCGCCGCGCGACAATTCCGCGATGCTGCGCCCGCCGACGCCGCAGGATGACGCGAGGAACTTGCGGGCGGGGTCGGCCGTGACGGCGAGGTGATCCAGCCACGCGCGCCGCAGAAATGAGAGGGCGCCTTCCAGGATCGTCTCGCCCAGGTTGGTAGCGCCCGGCGCCAAGGCCGCGACCTCCACATCGGAGAGTACCCCGGTGGTCACCGTGCTGCGCACAGTGGCGATGAGTGGCTGGAATGCCGCGCTGCCGCCAACCGGCGCCCAGGTCGTGGCCACGCCGCTTGTCGGGTGCACGCTGGCACCCACCATCAGCAGCCCGGCGTCCCGCGCAACCTTTGTCAACGCAGACCACCCCTCGGTGCCATTCGACAGCGACTGGCCGTAGGCGAGGATATGGTTGATCGCGGCCACCAGCCGCTGCACATCGGCCACGTAGCCGCGTGCCGCCTGTGCGGATAGCGCGAGGGCACGAGAGTTGCGCGCCTCGATCTCGGCCACGGAATATTCGTCGGCTGACGTACCACTGCCGCCCAAACCGGTGCCGACCTGGGTGCCATCCATTTTCAGCCCGGCGCCAATGAAACCGTATTCATCGACGTAGATGACGGCGAAGTCTCCGAACTCGACTTCGGCCCACTCCAGCCCGCCAAGACCCACGCCCGCGCCGTTCAGCAGGCCCCTCAGAAGCACAGACCCGTCAGGTCCTTCCAACACCGGTTCGCGGGCTTCATTCAGCCGCAGGGTGAAGCCGCCAATGTCGGCGCCCGATCCGTCCTCCAGGAGGCCAAAGGCCGCGTAACCATCCTCGTCACTGATGACGAGGGAGTAGCGTCCCGGCGCGATGACGCCGACCGACATCCCGGGCAAGGTGACACCCAGGGGCGTCAGGTCGATCGCCGCCGCGCCATCGCTACGCGCCAGCCGCGTGTCGCCGTCAACGTCGCGGATTGCCGCGTTGCCGACCGCGAACGTCTTGCCGTCGTCCGACAAGGACATGCCGATGTCGCCGTACTCGTTGACGACCGCGAGTGCTAAGCCTGTGACGAGTGGCGCGTCCTCGACAAAGCTGGCCGCGATCTCAACCTCAGCCACACGAGCCTGAATCTGCGGCACAGTATCGCTCTCACGGACCAGCGACCCGGCGGTTTTTCGGTAATTCCCCGCATCAGCGCCCGCGAATACAACGCCGAGCGTGTCGTCCGGCGACGCCGCCATGGCGGCAGTCAATTCGGGCAGGGTGGCTCGCTGGACAGCCGCGTTGGCAACCGTGCTGGCGGTGGTGTCGGCCGCCGCATTCGCCCGCAGCAGCGCCGCCTCGGCGGCAGCGCGCTCGCTGGCTGCGGCACCGGCGCTGGCAGCGGCTGCGTCAGCGGCGGGTGCGGCGGCAGCCAGTCCGGCGGCGGCGCCGGCAGCCGCCCCCGCCGCCGCACCGTCCTCTGCCGCCCGTTCGGCGCTCGCCTTTGCCTCCGCCGCGCTCCGCGCCGCCGCGATCCAGCCATCCCATGGCTCACCCGTCCCGATCGACCCCTTGAGGGTGATCGTGTCGGACGTGCCCGCAAGCATGGGGCCTTCGACATAGGCGTCCACGCGCCAGGTGCCGGGCTGGTCGAGCACGACAGTCACCCACCACTCATCGCCATGGGCGGCAATCGCGCCAGGCCCAACCGTGAGCTTGGTCTGCCGATCAGGCCGCTCGCACGTGATGCTGGGGCCAGTGGTCGGGACGCGCTGTCCGGCCGTGTCATAACCGCAGAACCGCAGCACGACCTCATAGGGCGCGATCAGCTGCGCTTTTGCTGCCGCCTCAATCCAGAGGCTCAGCAGCAGCTGTGCTGGGACATCCGCCATCAGTCCGGCAACTCGTCCGACGTGCCATCGGCGAGGAGCGCGCTGGCCTCGCCCTCGGTGATGTGGCCGCGCGCGGCGAGCAGCGCGACACCGGCCGCAAGATCAGGATCGTCGAGGTTGATCAGGCGCGACGCTGCGACGTCATCAATCATCACCTGTATCGTCGGATCGCCCGCTTCGAGGTCGGCCGACGCCGCCAGGGTGATTGCCCGCCGCTTGCTGCCCAGCCGCCGGCGCCACGCCAGCGGGGCAATGACGCGTATCGCCGGCGGTGGCGCCGGCGGCGGGGGTTCGGCAAAGACGCTCCCGGTGTAGCTCCAGCCAGGTGCGACGCCGGCCGCCGCCGCGACCAATGTCGCCACAACATCGGCGTGGAACCGATCGGCGATCGGCGTGTCGGTGGCGGGGATGATCTCGGCCACGAGGCCGTCAACGATGCGGGCGTACATGCTCACCACTCCACGATCAGGTAGCCAGGGGCACCGTTGCCGCCGTAGTTGTTGGCCGAGGACCCCGACCCACCACCGCCCGGAAAACGCCCGCTCAGACCCTGCCCACTGATGTTCGGTCCCGCCGGAGCACCGCAAAACGTCGTGCCGCCGTAGCCGCCGATGTAGGACCCGCCCACCGGTGAGGCCGTGCCGCCCTGATCGCCCGAGATGTTGATCTGGCCACCAACGCCGACGCCGCCGATGCCGCCGGACGCGTTGTCGTATCGCCCACCCTGACCCCCGGTGGCGCTCATGAACGAGCCGAACGATGTGATGCCACCGGGCGTTCCGTTGGCGCCGACGGTGTTGGCGCCGCCGATACCCGCCGCACCAATGCTGATGGGCACCACCTGGCCCGGGACCACATCGACGATGCCCTCGAAATAGCCGCCACCGCCGCCGCCCGACGTGCCAGACGAGGTGTTGATATTGCCTGCGCCGCCGCCGCCGCCGCCCCAGCCCCGCCCTTTGACGCGCCGAACTCCGGCCGGCACGACGAACGAGCCGCCGGCGATATACACGCCCATACCGCCGAGTAGCGGTTGCCCACCCTGAAGCCGCCACGCCAGGTTGCCGTCCGAGACCAGCGTCATCCGACTGCCAACCGGCACGCCGATGGTGGTCAGCCCCTCGATAATGTCCGTCCCGGCGCGGGCCAGTGCGACGACGGCGGTGGTGGTGTCTGTCCGCACGAACGTGTAGCGGATCGGCCGGCCGCCGGCGGCCGAGGCCAGCGGCAGCGTCAATGTCATGTCGCCCGCTGCGGCAATGGCGACGACGCCGGCGTCATCCGCCGTCAGTGTTCCACTGGCCGCGCGGACCGACGAATTGCCGCCGGCAGCGCGCCGTACCGCCTTCAGCAGCTGCGCCAGATCGGCGCCCGAAGGCACCAGCCCATAGCCTTCGAGGGTGCGCACCAGCTCTTCCTGCACCCCGTCGAACCAGGCCGCATTCAGATAGGTCACGCCGATGCCGGCGAGAGGATCGCCGTCCGTGAACCCCGGCTTCCCGGCGCCCCATTTATCCACGACGGCAGAGGGATCAGTGATCCGCAGCATTCAATTCACCCGTATCGAAAAAGGACGTGGCTGTGCGCCGGCTTCACGCGGCGCACGGTGCATTCCAGCGCGCTATCACCCCAGGAGCGCAGCGGCTCATTGACCGCACTGCGCGCAGTGAAGCGGCGGATGTTGAACGCGCCTGGCAGGTTCAGACGCCAGGTCCACCACCAGCGGGGGCCGTGAACCGGCGCGTTGCAGGCGCTGCGCGTGGTGAAGGGCCGAAATTCGGTGACGGTGGCGCCTGGATATCCAAGCGCCTCGGCCAGGGCGATGAAGAAAGCCCGGCTCTGTCCACCGCGTGCTGTCAGCCGTGCCACGACCAGGCTGCGCCGCTGCCCCACCGACATGACGGTCAGTGGCGTGCAGGGATCGGGCAGGCCAACCTCCGCCTCCCAATCAGGCAGTAGCTCCACTGCCTGACGCGGATCGGCCTCGCGCAGCACGTCCATGCGGCGGCGATCAACATAGGCAAACGTCTGGCCTGACCACAGCAGCAGCGTTCCCATCGTCGGATCGGCGCCGCGCTGCCACATGTCGCCGGGCGGCAGATGGTCCGCGAGCTGTGCGGCATACGCCTCGGCGCTGCGGGCTACAGCCATGAGATGGCACCGAGGCGCGCGATGTGCCCGGCGGCGGAGACGATGGAGCCGGCCGGTGACGACACGACGTGGCTATACTCGCCGGTCGCGGCGGAGATGGCAGCGCCGATCCGGCTGGCGGGTGTTGTTCCGCCGGGCTCGGCCTCGCGCAGCAGCAGGTCCGCCAGCTCCCCCGCGACTGCCTGCCGGTTGGCCAGCGTGTCCGGCGAAAGCGCGATGGTGAAGGGCACCAGGTCGGCGACTGGCGCCAGGACCGTGACCGAGCTGGCAGTGACCGGGCGGTTGGTTTCGACCATGGCTTGCACCAGGGCGACCGTGGGCGCATCCGGGATGCTCCCGTCTGGCATCACGAAGAACACAGTCACGCTGCCCACGCTTGGCATCAGCGGCTTGACCCAAACCTTGGTGCGGCCAACCACCTCCTGCACCCACGCCTCGTAGTCGTGCGCCGCGCCGCCGTGCGGCGGTTCCTGCACGCGCTTTGCGGCGCGGGCGCGGACACTCTCCAGCTCCTCGATATCCGCGCCGCCGCCAATCCCGAAGACACCGACCGAGGCCGCATTCTGGACGTTCGCGACAGGCTCGATCAGGGACAGGATCGTGCTGAAAACGGCGTTGCCGGCACTGCCCGCCACGACTGCGACCACGTCGGCCGGCCCGGTGCCGCCGGCATCTATGGTGCAGCCGGCGGTGGTGCGGTAGCGCATGCCGTCAGCGCGGCGCAGCTCCGTACCCATGAGCACCACCGCGCCAGGATTGCCCAGGAAGACGACCTGGCCGCTCGCCACCGTCGCAGGGTTGGCGGTGATCCCCCAGAACGCCGCGCGGGCCGGAAGCTCTTCCTTGCCGGCGGTCGCGATATGCACCTGCTTCGATGCCCATTCGATGGCGCCGAGCATCTCGTGGCTGACCAGCGCCAGCACGCGCGCGAGGACGCCCTCGGCCGATCGGCGCTGGCGCGGATCGGCGCCGTTGAACAGCACGTCAAACTCGGCCTCGATGCGCGCGCGCAGCTGCTGGGGGGTTGGTCGAACCATCGGCATCAGGCTTGCCCCACCCGCAGCGGCACAACGAATGGCGGCACCTCGCCCAGCGTCGGTGCGACCACGGTGATACGCATGCCAAGCACATCGCCCGTCAGCCATTCGGCCGCGACCTCGACGGCCGCCGCCAGATTGCCTTCAACGATCCAGGCGAGCGCTTCGGCCGCGTAATCCTCGGCTCGTTGGCGCACGTCCTCGCTGGCGATCTCCCGCTTCAACAGCCACAGTCGGCTGCCGATCCGGTCATCATCCATCGCGAGCACATCGCCCACCCAGCCCCGGCGGTCGCCCTCCGGCATCTCATCAACGGTCGCGCGACGGTCGGTAAACAGACTGATGTAGATGGCGGTGCCGAGGCCGGCATCCGTGGCGAGCCCGCCCGGCTGCCACACCAGCGCACCGGCCTGCGTGTTGTTGTCCCAGGCCATGGCGATCATGACATCAGGGGCACGGGCGGAGCGCTGTGCGCGGGGTGCCCATGTCCATTATAGAAGTCGCGCATCTGGTCCATCGACACGCCGCCGCTATCGGCCCGGTCGCGGATGATGCCTGTCACCTCCAGCAGCGGGGTTTCCAGACGGACCGACACTGCGGCCTTCAGCACGACCTGCTCGCACTCGACGGTCACGACGTTCTCCGGACTGACCTCAATCCGCGTGCCGGTGGCGGTGGTGATCTCAAGGCCCTGGTCCTCGCGCAGCAGGACCAACTGGCCGGCGGCGCTGTAGAGCGCGACCTCGCCGGGCTTGATCCCGGTCGGGCGATGGCGTGGATCGTCGGCCGCGATGATCACGGGGTGGTCGCGGTTGCCGCCCATGCAGGCAACGACGACGCGGGCGCCCGGCATGGGGTGTGCGCTCAACCCGTACTGCTGGACGCGATCGACCGCGTCGCGCAGCTCGCCATCCAACAGCCCCACCTGCATGCGCTGCTGGCCGTCACCGTCGCTGGTCAAATTGAGCGTGCCACGCCCCATCATCAGCATGATGCGGCGGTGCAGCGGCAGCAGGGCGCGGTGGTCGCTCATCACCCCGGTCTATCGAAAATCCTAAACGGATCATGAGCGGAAGAACTTCCGCTCAGGTCGCCCTCGGGGATCAATCGGTAGGCATCAGGGAGTGCGATCTCCAGCTCGGTCAGCGTGCCGGCTTCGGTCAACCGCATCTTGGTGGCGGCGATCAGCATCTCGGCATTGTCCAGGCCGCAGAGGCGATCGGTGACGCGCACCAGGGTGTTTGGATGCCACAGCTTGCCATCAGCGCGCCAGTCCTGAACGAGGCGGGTGCCGCGAACCGATTTGCCAACCGCGACGGCGCGCTGCCATTCGGCGCGCTGCTGGAATGTCACGCTGCTGCCCTCGCTCTCCGCCAGCACGACGGTGGGGCGATAGCGCGTCACCGATGGATCGCGCACGCGGGCGGACGGACCGAGGCTGGCAGACGCCTCGGGTGCGTTTGGGTTTGGGCCAAACACGGTGAACGCGTTGGTGCTGCTGGCCTGCCCCATCACGATGTAGTCGCTGAACAGCTCTTTGGCGGAGAGGGTCAACTTGCCGCTGATGATATTGCCGTCGTCACCGCCGAGCTTGAGGGCCGCCGCCGCCGGACCGCCAAGACCGGCGCGGGTCAGCAGCAGCCCGCCCTTGCCATCGGGCATGGGGAGGACGGCGCGTTGGCGGCATCCGCGTTCGATCGCATCAAAGACGGTTTCGCCAGGCTGGACCGCAAAGCGCGGAATCGGCCGCCCCATGTCCACCTGGGCGATAACCGGGATGTTAAAGGGGGCGCAAAGGCGGCGCGCGATCTCATCCAGCTTGAGGCCGCCCATTTCGAAAGGCCGCTGATATGCCGCGCAGTCCAGGATATCGCCGGTCTTGTCGCGGCCGCGAACCACCAGCTGGTGACTGGTCGCGTCGTAGGCATATTCGACATCATCGATCCAGCCAGACACGAGCACGTCGCCGTCGATGGCCACGGTGCATGCCATGCCCTGCTTGATCGGCCGAGGCTCGGGCTGGCCCACCCAACGCTCGGTCAGCCCCAGGGCGAATGCGCCGGCGGTGCGCTCCATGGACCGGCTAACCTCCAGCTCGGTCCAACCGGCCCATTCGGTGCCATCCACGGTCAGCGCGACGCGGGTGGTGCCCTGGCGGCCGGTGTCAGCCGGCATCGGTCAGCACCTCCAGCGGCTCGCCCGCCGGGAGGAAGCCAGGGTGCGAAGCGGCGTTTCGGGTGGCGATGTCGCCGGCACGGCCGATCAGCGTGGCCAGGGCGTCACCGTCCAGCTGATAGGCCAGCCGCACTGAGGAGCGGGGTGCGGCCAGCATCACCGACGTCACGCGCGGCAGGGGCGCCGCGACGCTGTTGATATGCCCCACCCATGCGGCGCGCAGGTCCAGCAGCCCACGCCAGGACGCATCCCAGCCGAGGCCGCCGGCGCGATCGGCGGCATCGTCCAGGGCGTCGGCAATGCGGTCGCGATAGGATGCCGCCTCATCCCGGCTGTCCCATGCCACGACGGCTCCGGCGCGCACCGCCTCGGCCGCCGCTGTCGCCCGCACCAGCAGGTCCAATGCCGCCAAGTTGGATGCCGCCGCGCGGCGGCTGTCCGTGGCGCTGACGCCGGCGGGAGCGGTGATGCCGGCACCAGCCGCCGAGAGGGCGATAAGGGCGTCTGGGCGCGGCGCGCTGGCCGTCAACGTGTTGGGCAGGGTGCCGGCCGCGCGCCATGCCTCGACGGCGCCGACAACGGCGCCCGTGGCATCAGCGACCTGGTCCGCGCGGCCGAGGGCGGCGATGCTGGTGACCACCGCGCCGGCCGAGACGGACATGCCGCTAGGGCTGGGCGATACCTCGGCCGAGGCGGTCCAGCTTTCCAGCAGGCCCCACACGCCAAGCGCCTGGCCGGCCAGCCCATAGACCGACGCCAGGTCCGACATGCTCAGGCCCAGCGCGCCCAGCTGCTCGCCCAGCTGCTCGGCCACGAAGTCCTGCAACCCGTCGATCGTCAGCAGGCTGGCATACTCATCCACAAACGCGGACACCGCACCGAGGCCGAGGCGGTCCAGCAGTGACGTGCCATTGGTAACGCCACGCGGCTGGGCGCTGGCCTCATCATCCACCTCGAATGTGATGCTGACCCGGACCAGGCCCTGCTCAAGCCCTGTCATGGTCTTGGCGGCCGTGACCACCACCTGCAACTCGCCGTAGGTGGGATGCACCAGGCGCCCGGCGCCGGCCTGTTCGAGCGCCCTCTCCAGGCGCGCGAGACGGCCCGCCGCATCATCACCGACAAGGAACGCCTCAATCGTGATGCTGCGCTCGCGCCGGCCCATGTCCTCGTGCTGGACCGTGTCGCGGAGCGGGAATTTGTGAGTGACCACGCGGCGGCCGAGGTCGGTGCCCGAACCGACGACGACGAAGGCCACGCCACGGAAACTGGCCGGGCGCAGGCGGCGCAGCAAGCCGGTCGCGCTGGAAAGGAGGGAGCCGCTCATGGCGTGGCCATGTAGCGGCCGGTGTCGGTGCCGGCCTGGATGCGGATGCGCGGATCGTTGCTCTCCACGCGTGTCACCGCGACCCGATCATCGGTCACCGTCACCTCGATCTGCCCGCCGGCATCGACGCGCTGTGCGCCACCGCCCTGCACGGGTGGCACGGGCGGGCCGTCCACGTCGGGGGCGTAGAAGCCGCTGGCGCGCGATCGGCCGCCGAGCGTGCCGCGACGCGGACCATCGGCCGGCGGATCGCCAGGGCCGCCGGGCGTGCGGGGATTGCGCTGGAACAAGGCATCCAACCGATTGAGGCCGGCAAGGATTGGCCCCCATACGGCGTCAAAGGTCGCCTGGATGCCGGCCCACAGATCCACGAGGAAGGCGCCGAGGGCGCGCCATGCGTCCATGATGCGGGCAACGGCGGCCGTCGCCGCACCTCCCGTCCAGCCGTCCAGCCAGGTGATGAAGGCTGCGAAGTTGGCCTGGATACCGGGCCACAGGTCCCCGAAGAAGCCGCCGAGGGCGCGCCATGCGTCCATGATGCGGGCAACGGCGGCCGTCGCCGCACCTCCCGTCCAGCCGTCCAGCCAGGTGATGAAGGCTGCGAAGTTGGCCTGGATACCGGGCCACAAGTCCCCGAAGAAGCCGCCGAGGGCGCGCCACGCATCCGTGATGCGCCCGACTGCCGCGGTCACCGCGCCGCCGGTCCAACCGTCCAGCCAAGTGATGAAGGCGTTGAACGGCTCGCGAACCCAGAAATTCCACAGCGTGTTGAACCAGGTGCGCAGCACCCCCCAGACGGTGGTGATGATCGTGACAGCGGTCTCCATGATCGCTGGGAAGGCTCCGCCCACCCAGTCCCCGAACCCACTGAACAGCTCGCGCACCCTGCCCCACATGGCGCGAAACAGGCCGGGAATGTCCTTCCAGTAGCGCCAGAGCAGATAGGCCGCGGCGCCGATCAGCACGATGCCGGCGATCACCAGCCCGACCGGGTTGGCCAGGAGCACGGCGTTGAATGCGGCCATGACGCCGGTCCCTGTGCGGAGCACGGAGATGAACGTGCCGATCGCGCCGATCGCCGGCCCCGCGATCGAGGCGGTGAGACGCACAACCGAGGCCAGCAGGCCGCCGCCGAGGTAGAGGCCGAGCGCCACGGCGGCGCTGTTCAGCGGGCCGAACCAGGACACCCAATCCCCGAATGTCGCCACGATGGGGCGCAGCACACCCCAGAGCGTGCTGGCCTGGTCGCTCAGCGATTGCAGCACGTCAGGGATGGCGCGGATGTATTCCTCGATACGCGTCGCGATCAGTTCGCGATTGGCCGCAATCCAGTTGGTCCAGGCGGTGACCAGCGGCGTGATGACCGGCGCCAGGCGCACGGCAATGGCGTTTTGCACCCCGTCCAGCGCACCCCGCAGTCGGCGCAGACTGGTGCCGAAATCGGTCAAGGCGCCGGCCTCGGCATCGGTCATCACCAGCCCGAGGAAGCGGGCGTCCTCGGCGGCGCGGCGCAGCCCCGCCGAGCCTTGCGCGAGCATGGGGATCAGCCCCACGCCGGCCTCGCCAAACAGGGCGACGGCGGCGGCGGTGCGGCGGGCGCTGTCCGGCACGCGGGCGAAGGCATCGGCCACGTCGGCCATGAGCGCCTCGGTCGGGCGCAGCTGCCCACGGCTATCCACCAGGGCCACGCCCATGCGGCGGAACGCCACACGCAGCTCGCTATTGCCGCGCGCCGCGTCCAATGCCCGATCGCGCAGCGAGCCGAGGGCGGAGCCCATCTGCTCGGCGCTGCTACCGACCAGCGTGGCGGCGTGGCCGAAGCGCTGCCAGCCCTGGAGTGTCACGTTGACGCTGCGGGCGGAGGTGATGGCGGCCTGTGTCGTCTCGGCGACGCCGCGCGTGATCGCCATCAAGGCCGCGCCGATGGCGGTGGAGCTGGCGACGATCTTGGCGGCCATCAGGGCGGCCGCCTTGGTCACTTCGGTGAAACCAGTGACGACGCGGCCGATCTGCTCACGTGTCGCGTCCAGGTTGAGGCTGCGGACCATCGCGGAAATGCCGGCGCCGATCCGGCGCACCGGCGCTGTGACGCGATCGACCACTTCGATGACCGCGCGGATGCCGTTCTTATCCGCCACGATCCCGCTCCCTCCGCCGGCGCAACTCAGTGTGCCAGGCCAGTGCCTCGCGCACCGTCAGGGCCATCAATTCGGAGGGCTGCCAGTGCCAGCCCTCCGCCAGGTCCGCCAGCGCTACACGCCAGTTGCGCGGGCGGTATCCGTAAAAGCCGCGAGGACTTGTCCCGCCTTGGTCAGGTCGCGCAGGCCGATCGCGCCGGCCTCTTTCTCGGTCAGGCCGCAGACCTGCACGAGCAGGCGGCGCGTCTTGCCGATTTCGCCGGGGATCGCGTCCAGCTTCTGCAGCTGATCAAGCGTCGGCTCCGTGAAGCCAATGCGTCCCTGCTGTTCGCCGTCGATCATCAGCTGTTTCCACAGCGTGATCCAGATCTTGCCATCCTCGAAAGCAATGCGCTCATCGGTCGCCAGGGAGGCGAAGGGCTCGCCCCATTCCGCGACGATGGCCTTCACCGCGTCGTCGTGATCAATCTCTTTGCTCACGTGGCCGTTCCCTTCATTTCGATCGCTTCCAGCCCCTCGTAGCGCACGGCGATTTCGCCTTGCTCCGTGGTGATGTTGCCTTCGCCCGCATAGGATGCGGTGCGCAGGATGATGGTCTTGCCGTTGGCCAGGTCGAGCGTGACCGTGCCGTCGCGCAGGCTCAGCAGCGACGCCACATCCAAATCACTGCTGTCCGTGATCATCCCTTCGATGAAGGGCACCTGCACGGCGCTGGAGAAGCCGTGCACCCGGTCCGCGCCGACAATGGCTGTCAGTTTCGGCTTGCCGAGGTTGTAGGTGAACACCCCCTTGGCATCCTGTTGGGCACCGTTCACCTTGAAGGTGATGGTGCCGGCGCGCATTGAGCTGGGCATGGTGGTAGCGGCTCCCTCTCGTGGGTTAGGTGCGGAACTGGAACAGCGCCGCCAACACGCGGAACTGGTTCATGCAGGTGGGCGGGATCAGCGCATCCAGGCGGTCGCGATCGGTCAACGAGCGTTCCACGAGCAGGTTGGCGATGAAATCCGCGCGGTTCTGGACGAGCCCCATCTCCTCCCAGAGCGCAAAGCGCGCGATCAATTCGGCCTTGGCGAGCTTCGGCGTCATCACCGGCAGCCCCAGGCCAAACTGCGTGCCGTCTTCCGCGAGCATGTGGCGCGGGTACTTGGTGGCAAACAGCGCGCGCGTGTCGTAGCGCAGGTAGGTGACCGTCTTGAGCGTCTCCACATTGAGGTAGCTCGTATCGGCGATGCCGGTGGTGGTCTCGCGATACTCGGTCACCACCCGGTCGATGCTGACCGTCCCGCCGCTGTCCACCACGAGCGTGGAGATGCCACGGTGCAACAGCAGATCACGCTCCGCCCGCTTGAAGCGGTCCTTGAGCGGGGGCGGCAGGATGCCCGGCAATACCAGCGTCTGCACCGGACGGGAGGGGCTGTTGGTCAGCGAGCGGCAGGAGACGGCCGCCAGCGTCGCAGCCACCACCGGCGGCGGTGAGGGCGAACCAAACCAGCCGGGCACGCTGATATGGGGGCAGTTGCGGTTGCCGCCCGCTGTCAGCAGGTTGTTCAGCGTGTCGCTCAGCGCACGCCAGGCGTGGCAGTCCTGCTGGCGCATCGGCCCGAAGCGAGCCACCAGCTCATCCTGCAACAGCAGCAGGTTCGCGGTATCGTTCCACGGCACGACGAAATCGGTGAACCACATATCGCCCAGCGCGGTGAACACCGTGCTGATGACAGGGTTGGTGGCGCCGGCCGCCATGGGCGTGACCGTGACCGTGATCCCCGGCGGCTGCGCATCGTCATCGTAATAGACGCCGCGGATATCGAAGTCGTTGCCGTTGACGCCCTTGTTCCGGGCGGTGATGTCCACGCGGGCCGGCACCGTGACATTGGCCGCCGTGAACGGGGCATCCAGGTCCGCGTTAATGGCGGCCACCAGCCCGGCCGCGATGCTGGCGGCGGTCGCACCGGCAGCGGCCGCGAACCGGTAGCGTCGCCCTGCCACCATCAGGTTGGCCGGGGCGGCGGCGGTCGCGGTGCCCGCAACCAGCGCCTGGCCCGCAGCGGCGACCGATGCGCCGGCGTCAACCACGCCAATCCCCCATACCTCGACCGTGTCGCTGCCGCGCTTGAACGCTTCCAGCATCAGCGCGAGCTGCGACCCACGGCCGTAGCGCGCGGCGGCCTGGACGGCCGAGGTGCAGACCTGCGGCGTCAGGGGGGTAGCGGTTCCGCCGGCCAGCATCTGGCCCATCACCAGCACCCGCGTCGGGATGATGTTGGCGCCGTTTGCGGCTCGGCTGTTGTCGGCCTCGATGTAGACGCCAGGGGTGCGGGTGTCGATCGGGATCAGGTTGAACGGCACGGTCATGGGGGTTTTACTCCGGGATCAACACGTGATCGGTGGCGTCGGCGGTGGCGTCGGCGGGAAGCGGCGGCTGGACATTGCCGTGCGGCGGGATGTCCCAATTCGCGTGAAAAATGCGGAAGTCGCCGGCGGCCGACAGGTCATCGCGCAGGTCGCGCTGATAGGACGTGGTCCAGTCCAGCCGCACGCCGTGGCACAGAACGCCGGCAAACATATAAGGACCGCTCTCCACCAGCTGGGCGCCCAGCGGGGCGTCCTGCGGCAGCGGCACGTCCAGCAGGCCGCCAAGCGTCACATCGGCCAGGATGGCGAAGCGCAGCTGCTCCACCAGGTTGTCCATGGTTATCTCGGATTGCAGCGCATCCTGGATCGCCATGTAGCCGCGCAGCTGCCAGTCGATCGACAGCTCGTTCGCCGTGCTTCGATACGCGGTTTCGCGATGCCCCACGCGGCGGATGAACCAGCCGCGCAGCTCCGGCTTCCTGTCATACTCGGGCGGCTGCCACATATAGAGTGAGGCGAACCGGGGTTCGGTGGCGGCGTAGCGCTCATATGGATGCACGATGCCGATGCCGGGCACCGCCTGCATGATGGCGCCGATGGCCGCGCGGACCGTCTCCAGCGTCGCGGTGCTCATGCGCCCGCCCTCGCGGCGGCGCGGGCGACGGCGGCGGCGAGGATGCCGCGTGCCGGGGCCTCCACGAAGGCCATGCCGTCGCGGAAGAAGAAATGGCCCTTGGAGCCGTGGCGCGCGATCTTGAAGCGGATCGCGGAAGCCATGCCTTCCGCCTCCTCTCCCGACTTGCCCAGCTTGCGCTGCACCCAATCCAACAGCGGCGCGATCGGTGCCCAATGCGGTTTGCTCCCCAGCTCCAGCGGTGCGGCATATGCGAGCGCGGTGCCCACACCTGCGGTGATGCGGCCACCACCAAGGGTGACGGGCAGCGCGCCGATACTGTCGCGCAGCGTGCCGGCGCCGGAGGTGGGCGTGCGTTCCTTGATTTCGCGTTCGGCGAATAGGCTGATCTCGGCCAGGCCGGCCGACAGCTCCTCGGTCATGACGACGGGGATGCTGGCCATCAGGCCGCGCAGGGCGGCGTCGTCGAGGCGCAGGGAGACTGGCGAGGCCATCAGCGGCGCCGCCGGAAATGGGTCAGGCGGCGGCCGCCGTCACTGGCGGCAAGCGGCTGGGTCGCCATGGCACTGGCCGGCTGCGTGCGGCGCACGTCGATGCCGAGCAGGTCGTAGTAGCGCTGGCGCAGCCGCTCCGCCCGCCTGGCGAAGCTCTCGGGCTTGCTGGCGTGGTTGACCGCATCGGCGGGAATGGTCGGGTTGCCGTCTCCGCTCGTGGTCGCCGCGATCTGGTCGAACAGCACGGCGGCGGCATAGCTTGCCAGCGCTTCGCGGTCGCCATGGGGCACGGTGTCCTCGAATGCGGACAGGACGTGCGAGCGCAGCAGCGTGAGGCGCACCGAATCGCCGGCGGCCAGCGGGCGGGTCAGGATCAGGCAGACGCCGGTGGGCGTGTGATAGTGGCCCCAGGTGGAGGCCGGCAGGAGCGCGGGCGGGATCTGACCCACCGGCACCTCGACGGCGGCGACACGGATGCCGCCGTCCGGGATGGCGAGCTGGGAGCCGCCCTCCGCCACCACGTCCTCGACGCAGCGGCGGGGGCGATCCTTGGTGTATTGGGCGAGCGCCGCGATGATGGCGCGTTCCCGCTGGGCCGGGGTGACGCGTGCCACGTCATCCCGCACCAGGTCATCGGCCAGCAGCTGGAGGTCGGCCAGCATGGTATTAGGGCACCACGGCCTTGGACACGCCGCGCCAGTCGAGCGCGGTGCCGCCGTAGATGTGGCGGATTTTGTAGGTGATGGTGTCGTTCGTGAAGAGCGACCCGACCGAGGGGTTGTCCTGCACCAGCAGCGCCGGCTCTTCCTCGCCATCAAGGAAGCCCACCTCCACCGTGGGGATGTCCAGCGGATCGACCGACACGGCCCAGTCGTTGATATCCGTCCAATACCAGACCGGGATGATGGTTGGCGTGAGCGTCTGGACGAAGGTCTGGTCGAGGTTGGTGTTCCGCCGGAACAGGTTGGATGCCGTCTCCTCAAGCTCCGGCGGCAGCCACAAATACTTCGGCCCGATGCCGAGGGCCTCGGTCGAACCGAATTCCGTCTGCTTGGTCATCGCCAACCGCACAGCGGCATAGCTGACGGCGGACAGGGCGGCGACGGACAGGTTGTTGTGCGTCGCATGGAACAGCGCGACGCCGTCATAGGCGACCGGGTTGCTGCGGAGGAAGTCCAGGACGAACTTCGCCAGCGTGCGCTTGGCGGCGCGGGCCATCTTGACGGGGATGCGCTGGATGGCGCCCACGTCATCGTTCTTGATCATTTCGAGCGTGACGTTCTCGGTCCCGCCCCGCTTGGTCACCGCATAGCTGGCCTTTTCATCGGTGGGGCTGGTCAGCGCGACATAGGGCGCGGACTCCGCGACCGCCGGCAGGTCGCCGTAGCCACCAAAGCGCGTGCGCTCCTGACTGCGGAAGTCGCCCACCGGGGTGACCGTCGCCAGCAGCTTCCACATGTCCAGATCGGTGGCGGCGCGATAGTCGGCGATCATCTTGCGCGTGATGCTGTTGCCGAGCACCGAGGCGAAGGTAGTGCTGGCCAGCGCTTCGGCGAAGCGCACGTTTTCCAGGCGGCCGGTGACGCGGTTGTCGCCGGTCAGCAGGATGTAGCATTCCTTGAAGGAACGGGCGTGCTTGTGGTCCTTATGCTTGGGGTCGAAGAACGCCTCAAGCATGCGCTCGTGCTTCTCGGCCTGGTCTTCACCGATGCGGGTGGACCCGTAGCCGCCGACACCGCCCGGCACGCGACCGACGCCGAGGCTTGCCAGATACTCGCCCTCGGACTGGATGCGACGGGTCAGGGCGGCCTCCGTGAAGTTGGTGTTCCGCAGATCGGCGAGGACGCGGTTCCGCGCGGCGGGCGGCAGGGCGGAGGCCGCGACCTGCGCTCGCATGCGGTCGCGGCGATCCATCGCGGCTTCGATCATGGCGGTGGTGGCGGCCGGCGGGGCGGCGCGCAGCGCGACCAGGACGGCGCGCAGATCGTCCTCGGTGGCGGCGGCGACATCGGCGGGCAGCTTGCTGGGGTCGATGGCAGTGATGGCGGCGATCAGGTCATCGCGCCCCATCGTGGCGGGATCACCGTCAGCCTCGACCGTGCGCCCGGCTGCGGGGGCGGGCGCGATGGCACCGGCCAAGATGGCCTGGAGCGCCTCCACCGTGACCGTGGCTTCGTCCACACCCTCAAGCAAGGCGGGGTTGTTGGCCTTGAGAAAAGCAAGCAACTGGTCGCGGTCCATAGTGGTTCCCTCTCCGGCAGCTTCACGAAAAGCGATGACCTGGCCGCCGGCGCCGGGTTCAACGATCAAGTCCACGGAATTCACCTTCGCGAAGCGCCGCGCGACGCGGACACCTCCCGCGCCGGCAACCGAGGTGCCGGCGACATCGACCGAGAGGCCGAACAGATCGGTCAGGCCGAGGGTGACGGCCTCCCGCAATTTGGTGGCGATGGGATCGGCCTCGCCGAGGATCAGCGTCAGCACCGCTTCAATGGCGCCCGTGTTGGGCTTGCCGCCCTCCACGAAGCGCGGCTCGGAAAGACCGCCGATCAGGTTGCGAACGTCCTTGCCGGCGCCGGCCAGGTGCTCGCGATCGCCCTTCACGAAGACGCGGGCGCCCTGGAACAGCGCAACGGCCTCGCGCAGCACGGCATCGGGATAGAGGTTGCCGTTCGCCGACAGGCCGGCGCGGATCACGCGGACCCGATAGGTGTTGGAAGCGCCGGCGGCGGCCTCCAGGATTGCGCGAAGGGTCATGCGCGGGCCAGCACCAGCTTGGCGCCGGCGGTGGTGACGATGGTGCCGGTCTGGAAATTGACGCCCAGAATGTCGTCCACGGACAGGCCGTGGTGGTCAGCCAGCCATTCCTTCGCGCGCCTTTCGTGCGCCTGGCGGTCATCCTCGCCCAGCCACGCGTCAAGCACGCGGGCGGCCAGGGGCGCATCCGCCTGCGCTTCGCCAGCAGGCGGCGGCGTCACGACATCGGCGGCAGGCGACACCGGCACCGCGTCGGCAACGGGCGGAACCACCGCAGCGTCATCGGCAGGCGGTAGCGTCATCGTATCGGCGGCGGACGACTGCGCCACCGCATCATCGGCAGGCGGCACTTCGCCGGAATGTTCGGGGGACTTCGGGGGACGGGCCAATGCTGCTCTCCGCTCCACCCCAAATCGGGGCGAGACAGGACCATCGCGGCTGGCGGATCGAAACGCGGGAGGAACGGCTTCCCCCGCCTCTTTCCGGGGGCGGGGCGTCCTGCGGGCTGCATGCCCGATCAGGAAGGGGTCATTAAATGCCTTTTAACGGGGGTAGCAGCCGCCGGACGCGCCGGGCCGCTACACACCCCGCCAGATACCGCCTGGCGGCGTCCTGGGGGCCTCCCCGGCGGACCCTAGATTTCGCCGTGGGCGGCAGCCAGGGCGCGCTTGTTTCGGTCGCCCGCCACCTCCTCGGCAGTGAAGGGCCGGCGCGCTGGCACCGACTTCGGCCAGGACGCCATGAATGGCAGCGAGGTGCAACCGCAATTGATCGTCTCGCCGATCGGGCCAGACGGATCGCGGGGGAACATGAGCTGCACCCCGTTCGGCAGGTCGAAGGGCTGATCGACGTCGCGCACCTGGCCGTCGATCGCATCGTGCTCATAGCGGCTGTGCAGCTTCCCCGACCGCCGCCACTGTTTCTGCATCTGCGGCACGAGCTGGACGGCCTGCACCTGGCGGTCATGTGCCGCGACCGAATAGGCGCGGCCGAGGCCGTCGCGCACAACGGTGGTGGCGCGCCGCATCCCGCCTTCCTTCAGCACCAGGTTCACCCGCTGCGCCGCCTCAAACGGCGTCTGTGTGCCGATGGCGGCCTGCGCGATCTCAGTGTTGATCCGGTTCGCGACGCGCGTGGTGATGTCCGCCATGCGGTGGGTGGCGAATTCGCGCATCGATGTCAGCACGCGCATATCCAGCGCCACCAGGCTCCCGGTCAGGTCGATGCCGGCGGCGGCAAGCGGCGCATCCACCTGTGCGACGCCGGCGCCCCAGCTCGCCGCGATTCCCGCCAGCACGCTGTCCGTCGCCGGCGCCGTGGCGGCGACCAGGGCCTTGGATACCTCGCGTTGCAACTCAGTCAGGCGCCAGCGGCGGAAGTCGCTGGGCGCTCCAGCCAGGGTGCTGCGGATGATCTCGGCGGCCGTCTCCAACTGGCGGCGCACCTCGGCCGCCGTGTCCCGCTGCATGCGCACGCCATCCTTCAGGCGGCGATCCCGCTCGGCCGCAAAGCGAGCGGTGCGTTCCTGGTTGGTCACGGGACGCGCGGCTGCGGATCAATCCCGATTCCTGGGGGTGGCGAGGCTGGTGTGCTGCCCGCCGGCGGGATGCCGGGCAATGGCGGGTCCACAAAGGCATCCTCCTCATTGCGCCGCGCCAGCTCCGCCGCCGCCTTGCCCAGCTCCTCCAACGGGTCCACTTCCAGCCCCAACGGCGCCGCCGCCGTCACCACCAGGCGCACCGCGCTCTCGATCGACAACATGTTGGCCTGGACCGCCTGCGCGGCGCCCATCACCACCTGGCCGAACACCGTGGAGAATTTCGCGATGTCCTTCGCGGTCAGCTCGGGGAAGATCGCACGCGGGCGGTAGGCTGGTTCTGCGGCGCGATCGGACACGCCAAGCGCCAACAGCCGCGACCGCACCACGTAGCCGGCCACATCCTCCAGGATCGCACGCCATAGCCGCTGCCGCTGGGTGAACACCTTATAGGTCGGCTCGCCCATGCTGCTGGCGGTGGCCAGGTTCACGTCACCGCCGTCCGCCATCCAGTGCTGCGGGATCGATGCCCCGCCAAGGACATGGTTGCGCACCAGGCGCGTCGCCTCACCGGCATCGGCCGAGTTGAGGGTGGGGGTGAGCAGCTCCCACTCCTCCGCCTCATTGTGAAACCTGACCGATAGCGGCGACGGCGCGGGCGTGGTGCGGGCGCGTTCGTCAATCTGCTCCTGTGTCGCGCCGGTCATTTTGACGTCCCAAGACACTGACCGCAGCACCACGGACCGCTCCACCTCGCCGAACATTAGCTGTTCATGCGCATCCACATGGTCGATCGCCGCCAGCAGGTCGGACCGGCCCCGCACGCCGGAGGACAGGCTGTTGATGCGGAAGAAAAAGCAATCGCCATCCATCGCTTCGCGCAGGGCGATGGTCGCCGGGCTGAACAGCTCGGCCTCCTCCGCCGCATAGATGACGCGCCAGGTCCGCAGCGCCCCATCGCCACGGCTATTGCGTGCTTCCACGCCAATCACCACGGCGTCGTTGTCCGGGTCGGTAATGACCGCCGTGATGCGGGCCGGATCGACCTTGCCCAGGATCACCTGGCCGGTCACCTCATTGCGGATAACCGGCCAGCATTGTTCGCCGAAAATCGCCAGCTCGCGCACATGCGACACCAGGTTGATATCCATGGCATTCAGGGGGTGGTTCCAAAACTTCTCCAGCCATTCCTGGGCATCGGTCGCATCCACCTCCAAGCGCACGCCCTCGCCCAGCAGGAACGACACCGGCAGCTCAATCATGCGATTGGCCAGTGGGTTGGCCTCCCAGACATAGGCGGCCAGCTCCTGCATGCGCTGCTGGTCCATCGGCATGAGGTCGCGCTCACCGACGCGACCGGACAGGCGCGTCCAGCCATTGTCATTGTCCCGACTGGCCGCCGCCGGGTCGGCGGTGGGGGTATCATCCGCCGCCTCCACGAAGCGGGCGGCAGCGCGGGCAGCCACGGCAACGGCCCTTCGCGTGGCGTTGAACAGGCGCATTAACGCATCCTCCGCATGGCGACCGAGCGCCGCCCAAACATCGCCGCACCCATTCCCCCGGCGGTCTTGCCGGGCGGCCTGGCCGAGGTGGCGCCGGCCGATGGCTGGCGGCCGATAGCCGTCATCCAGAGCATCTCCAGCGCATCCAGCCCGTCGTCATGATCCGTCATCGGGTAGTGCCGTAGCTGGTCCAGCAGGGCCGTATGGCCGGCATGGAAGCGCACCACGCCGTTGGCGACATGCGGCTGCAACCGTTCGATGCGCAGCCCCTTGTCGCCCAGGGGGATCACAGGCACCGCCGGCACCGGCACGCCCCGCGCCTGGCCACGCGCGATCAGCGACGTGCGGAAGAATTCCTGAAACTGGACGCTCTCGATCGCCCAGCGGAGGCAGCGATATTCCTCCTCCATGGTGATGATGTCTTCGATGATCCGGTCGGGCAGGCGACGGCGGATCAGCGCTTCCACCACGTCCAGCACGCCGGTCTCCCGGTTCAGGCCACCGATCAGCACGGCGGACGGATCGCGGGCGCGGTTCTGCTTGCCAAGGGAGGGATCGCAGGCGCCGAAGAACACCCAATCGGCCAGCCGATCGACCCAGAAGGTGACGGTGCCGAACAGCGCATCGGTGCTGCTGACCGGGTCATTCTGCTGCTCGCTGTCGAAGGCGGCATGGCCAACCTTCACCCGCAACTTCATCAGGGCGACCAGCGGGCGGACGCCGGGCCAGCTCACGATGGCGCCGGCATCCATGCTGGGCTTCCGGCTGGCATAGAGGGCGTCGGCCGCATCCGGGCCGTCGTTCCGCAGCACCTCTTCCCAGCGGTCCCACAGATCCATCGCATCCGGCCAGCGGACGATGCTGGCGAATTTCGCGGCACGCCAAAGCGGGTTGCGCTGCTTGCGCGCGAGCACGCCATCATAGTGGAGCGTGGTGCCGATATAGATGACGTCCAGCGACCCGTCCGCCGCGCCGACGTTCAGCACCGCCTTGTCCACCCAGCCTTCCAGCTTGTCGCGCTGTTCCGGGCTGCGCACGTTGTCGTCGTTCTCGATATCGTCCAGCACCGCCAGGTCGGGCCGATGCGGTCCGTGGCGACGGCCGCGCAGGCGCTTGCCCGACCCCACGCCCTCGATCTTCACGCCGCTGGCGGTGACGATCACGCCCTCTTTCCAGACGCGCCCCTGGCCGCAGATATCGGGGAAGTCATGGGCAAGGCGGGGGTTCGACACCAGCTCCGCCTTGATGGCCTCCAACATCACGGCGGCCTGGTCGAAGGCGTCCATGAGGATCAGCACATAGTGCTTGGCGCGGCGGGCGATGCACCACAGCGGGAAGAGCTGCGAGCAGATGGTGGATTTCGCCTCGCCACGGGGGGCGGCGATCACATCGTTCTGCCCGGCCGTGGTCGTGAGGATTTCGGGCAGGCGGCGATAGAGGTAATCGTGCAGCCGGGACCGGTGCTGCGGGTTCCGGATGTAGTGCGGGAAATAGGTCCGGCAGAAGAAGGCGAAGCCGTCCGGCGCCAGCGCCTGGCGGCGCCGATCGGCGATGGCCTCCGGGCTGTTGTCCAGGCCAGTGACATCGGCTTCGATGCGGCGGCGCAGCTCTGCTGCGACGTCCGCCATGTCGGCCCGGAATTCGCTGCGCGACCTGGTGCGCAGGCGCGGGCCGCCGGCGGCCGTACCGCTCATGCGTATTCTCGGGCCAGCTCGACCGTGAAGGGTTCCAGTACCTCCAACAGCGCCGAGGCGTGGTGCGGATGCACTTCCGCCGCATAGCGCGACAGGCGCTGGATGACATCGGTAGCCACGCCCAGGCGGTTCATCTGCGGCGATGCCTTGGCGACGGCCGCCATCGTCTTGGTGAAGGCGTCGGCGAGCCGCGACATGATCTCCGCCTTCACCAGCGGGGTAATCTTCGCGTCCGCCTTCACGCCCTCTATCGTGGCCTGATGCAGGGTCAGGTAGTCATCCAGGATCATCTGGGTGATGAGCTGGTTGCCATCGCCGGACAGCCGCGCGGCCGAGCGCGCCCGGTCCCAGTCATCGCCGGCCTGTTCCGCCTCTCGCTTCCAGCGGCGCGCGGTGGCGATGCTGATGCCCGCGCGATCCGATGCGGCATCCAAACCGAGACGGTCATAGACATAGGCCGCGCGGAGCTTGGCTGTCGTTTCCGGGGGATGCGCCATGTCAGCGCTTCAGCCGGTCCAGGCTGATGGACAGCGCCTTGCGCGCCACGGCGGCGGTGACGTTCGGTCGCTTCACGCCCTCATGGGTGCGCCGGCCTTCGGCCACCATGGCGCCACGCTCGGTCAGCAGCGCCATCATCGATCCGCGCGTGACGGTGGCCGCCACCAGGTCCTCTGCGTGCAACCACAGCAGCTCATCCCGCACCTGGTCGCGGTCGGCCGAGATGTGGACAGCCTGCACCAGGTCCATGAGCAGGCTCTCGTTGCTCGCCCGGCCGGGGTCATCATTCAGGGCGCGCAGGATGGCGATGCGCAGATGCGCCCGCCAGGCTTCCGCCATGGGGTCGCGATGGGTCACGCCATGCCTCCGCTGCGGGCGCGCGAGGAGATGATGTCCTCATGCCTGGCCATGGCCGTCTCCACGCGCGACAGCAGCTCCCGGTCGCCGCGCGCCTCGACCCGCATTTCCCCCAGGCTGCCCTTGATCTCGGTCATCCCGAGCTGGATGCGATGGATGTCCTCTCGCGTCGGCAGGTGCTGCATGTCCCGCTCGATGCGCTCCAGGCGCTGGGCTGTCTTCACGCCCTCGGAGCGCAGCTCCGAAACATCGGCCTTGGTGGCGAATTCCCCCCGGAAGCGCCAGAGCACGCCCGCGAGGACGATGCCCCCGATCGTCACGACGATCGGCCACAGTTTCAGCATCTCATCAAACGACAACGACACGGTGCACGCTCCAGGTCAGCAGGTCAGGGCGGGGTGCCGCAGGCGGCGCCGGAGGTGTCCGGATAAAGACAGGCGATGGCGCGCAGCTGCGCGGCAGCGGTCGCCAGGGCGGCGTCATAGGCGAGCAGCAATTCACCGACCCGGCCCTGTGTCAGCGGGGCGCCTGGCGGCGGCAGGGCCGGCGCCGCCGGCGGCACCAGCAGCGGGGCGGGCGGCGGGGTCCGCACCAGCCGCACCTCTGGCACCGGGGCGACGGAGGCGCAGCTGATCAACAGCGCGGACAAGCACAGGAGCGGCAGGAGACGAATGGCTCGGATCGACACGAAGGGCCTCCACCTGGGTTGCGAGCACCTGGCGCTCGGCCTCGGCGCTCTGCGCGCGGGCCGCGACGGCCTGCATCTGCGATTCATGGATGCTGGCGGCCTCGGCCAGGGCGGCGGCATTGCGGCTGGCGGCAAGCTCCGCGATCTCTGCCCGGCGGGTCGCCTCGGCCGCGCGGGCTTCCAAACCCGACCAGGTGACGCCCACCCACAGCGCGGCGCCGCCGGCCAGCAGCAGCGCCCCAACGGCAAGGTAGAGGCGCCAGCCGATCACGGCCGCGCGCCCTCGGCGATCATGCGCTCACGCCATTGCGCGATGGAGGCGACATAGCCTTGCGTTTCGGCGGCGTGCAGGGCGCCCGTAATGCGCGGCAGGCAGGGGCTGATGCCTGGCCAATCCGAGGCACCACCGCACAGCGTCTGCGCCCGAATGATGTTGCCGGGGCCGGCGTTGTAGCTGGCCTGGGCCAGACGATGCCGCTCGGCCGAGGAGCGCGGCGCCGACCAGGTGCGGCGCATCCGGGCCATGTAATAGGCGCCGGCATCGATCGCGATATCCTGGTGGGGCGACACGCCGGCGGGCAACCGCAGCTCCCGCACCACGTCGCGCCAGGTGCCCGGCATAAACTGCGCGAGGCCGGCCGCGCCGACCGGCGACACGGCATCCGGCCGCAGTCGGCTTTCCTGATAGAGCTGCGCACGCCAGGCAAGCCAGTCGGGATGGTCAGGCCACCAGCGCTCGACGGCGGCGCGTATCTGCGGGTCGTAGCGCGAGGGGAATAGGCTGTTGGCCTGCGCCGAGCCGCAACCGACCAGCAGTCCAAGCAAGATGCAGATGCCGAGGATGCGCAGGCCGAAGTAGAGTGCCGCCGCCTGTGGCTGCAACATGATGACGCTCAGGGCGTGGCGGAACCGTATCCCCCCACGATGGTCCAGCCACCGCGTTACGAGGATGGCGATGACGACGCCGACGCTCACATAGAGCGCCTTCATTGCGGCTGCGGTCAGAAGAAAGTCGCCCACGGGACACCTCCGGTTGAGGTGCCACCATCGCGCGCGAAAGTCGTGGACGTAGGCGGAAGGGCTTCCGGTGCCTCATCCCGGAGGCGACGCGGTCAATCCTCCACGCGGGCGGCGAACATGTCTATCTGGCGGGGGTCCGGCCGCCCCATATTGCGCACCATGCGCACCCAGCGCGCGGTGACGCCCAGCGTGCGCGCCACCTCGTGCGTCGGGCCGGAAGCGCCGGCGATCAGCACCTTGCGACTGCGGGCCATGCGCACGGTCGGAACTTCGATCTTCTCCCGCGTGTAGCGCTCTATCAAAAGGGCCGCCGCCTCCCGCCCGATCGACTGCACCAGGCGATGGGTCGGTTCGGCATGGGCGGGCACATAGAGGGTGGTCCCGCCGTAGGCGTCCACCAGGCGAAGCGACGCCGCAATGCCAATCACCTCCGCGATCTCCACCAGCGACGCGGGCCAGGTGCGCATGATGGCGCGATCCCGCAGAAGCGCTTCGGCGCCGGTCTGGAGGATCATGGCGGCGTGCCCCCCGCCTTCGGCGCAGGGCGATTCATCATGCCCTTCAACGCCTCGATAACGGCCGCTGCACGGGCGGCCGACAGCGCGCCCATGTCCTGCTGGGTCTGCCGCTTCACGAAGGCGTTCAGCGCTTCTTCGGATGGATTTCGCACGCGGCCCGCCTGGTGCAGCTCAATCCACAGCCCGCGCATCATCTTCGTCTGGGGATCATCGGCGTAGCGTGACCGCTGCGGGCCGCCTGCTGACCGGGGTGCGCCGGCGTCGTGCAGCGCGTCCAGCACCTTGCCCAGCTGGCGGCCGTTCATCGCCCGCAGGCTCACCTCACCGGCCGTGACACGGCCGAGGAAGGCACGCCAGTCGGCCTCCTCGGCCAGCCCTTCCAGCTTGCGGCGGCGCACCTGGATGGCGACCACCAGGCGCTTCATCGCATCCGGGCGCGCCTTCGTGACGGGGGCGCCCATCAGCCCACCAGCTCCTCGGCATGGGGCTGCACGATGAATTCCTCGCCGGGGTTACCGATCGATACGCCTGGCACCAAGCGGGCCGCGACCGGGTCACCCCGCATCGCCTGGCGGTTGATCGTGACGTTGCGACGCAGGAAGCGCTCCAGGCCCATCGTCTCCAGCAGCAGCAGCACTGCGCCCGGCGTGGTGATGCGGACGGACGGCGGCAAGCGCCGCCACAGCAGCGCACCGGTGGTCAGCCGCACTGTCTTGGTCCGGCCGCGCTTGGTCAGATCGTCCCGGTTCGCCTCGGCCCATGCCTGGACGCCGGCCTGGAGGTTCGCCAGCTCGACACGAAGCGGTGCGGCCTGGACTTCTACCGAGGCACGTCTGGCCGCGATCTCTTCATCCAGGGCTGCGGTCAGCAGCACCAGGTCGCGGCCGACGCTGCCCATGCGCGCGACCATGGCTGCGGCCTGTGCGGCGGTCGCCGGGGCGACCACTGCAAGGGCGGGTGTTTTGACGCGGGTGCGGGTGCTGGGGGCCATGTTAGTCTCTCAGTGCTTGGTACGGGTGGTGACGGTGTGGCCCCAGGCGATTTGCAAAGTGACCGCCAGGGTGGCGAGGGCTTCCGGGGTGCATTGGCCGACGCATTGCGCGGCGGCCTCGCCTAACGCGGAAGAAAGGGCGAGCAGCACCGTCTCGATCGGCGCGCCCTGCATGGCGTCATCCAGGGCGCGCATCATCTCGCGCACCTCGGCCGGCGATGTGCGCTCCATCAACTGGAGCAGATCGGCGCGGGCGTCCTCGACCTGTGCGGGCTCGGCCGGCCAGATGATCGGCGGCATCGGTGTCATTGAGCGTGCCCCTTCGGTGGCATGATTCGGGACACCAGGGGCTCGCCCTTCTGGGCGGCCGTGGTCCGCAGGATGCGGAGGCGGTCTTGCGCGGCCGCCGCATCGGGAAAGGTCTCGACCTGATCGCCGGGCGGCAAGCCGCCGCCGCGTACCACCAGCGTCCACTGGGTGCGGTGGGGCTGGATGCTCATGCCGTGGTGTCCCCGCCGGCATCGGCATCGCTCTGCCGGTTCGGGCAGTCGCGGCATGCCAAGAACATGCGCACCGTCTGGTGATTGCTGCCGTCGTAGGGGCGGCGCTGCCATGCCACGCACTGCTGCGCGGGAAGTTCCTGCCGCAGCGCCGGGCAATTCACGGTGTCGCCCATGAAGGCGCCGCGCACCGCGCGCTCAAGCTGCCCGGTTTCGGGCTTGAGGCTGCGGTTCAGCACCTGGCTGATCCGCCCCGGCGAATAGCCCACTGCCTTGGCCGCCTTGGCCTGGCTGGTGGCGTCGCTGGCAATGGCCAGCGCCAGCACCCAGGCCGGCAGATCATCGCCCCAGGCGGCGCGCGCCCGATCGACGGCAAGGATTGCGACGGCCTTCATGGCACGGGCCACATCTGGGCGCCGGTGTTCTGGTCGAGCACGATGCCGCCGCGCCGCACCGCAGGCGCGCGCGGGCCGGTGTTGCGCGATGCCAGCAAGGCGTATCGGGCGAAGGTGCCCCGGCCGGCCGGTTCCACCACGGCCAGGTATCCGGCGCGCGTCAGGTTCCAGACGTAGCTGCGAACCGTCCCCGGTGCTTGGATGCCGGTGGACGTCAGCAGATCAGTCACGATGAAGGTGCGCAGCACCTTCATCGCCTGCCACAGGCGCTCCTGCTCGCTCGGCGTGTTGTCGATGGTGCCGGCGGCGTTGACGCGCGGCGGCTCCACACCGTGATCTTGCACCAGGCGATAGACGCCCCGCGTGTTGCGGGTGGCGGGCACCAGCACTTCAACGATCCCGGCTGCGGCAAGGCGGCGGATGTAGTCGTTCACCATGGCGGTGCCGCCCGTCATCCTGGCCATGATGTCGTGCGCTGTAAATTCCGGCGAAGGCCGCGCAGCCAGCTCGCGGATGATCGACCAGACCGCGTCGCGCCCCGTCAGGCGCGCGAGCGGGCGTAACGTCGGGCGGCGCTTGCGCGGGGGCGTCATGCGGTGTCCCCGCCGGAATTGAGGTGCGCTTCCCAGAAAGCATCGGCGATCGAGCTGGCGCGCCCGTAGGCGGCGTAGAGACGTTCCCGCTTGGCGGAGGCCGCGTCGAAAGCTTCGCTTGCCTTCCGAAGCCGGCGCCGGGCGGCGAGGCTCTGGCCGCGCTCCCCGAACGCCAGCATCTGCGCATCGAACGCGGCGTCCCCCTGGGCTGCTGCGGCGCGCCACACCTGGGAGGCGGCGTCACTCACGCAAGACAGCTCATGCCAACGCGCACGGGCCAAGTCCCAGGCATCGGGCGGGAATCGCGACCGCAACAGGAACAGCAGCCCGTCGCGCGACAGCTCCTCCACCGTCGCCGGCACGGGCGGGACCTTGGCGGTGCGGGCCTTGCGGGGGGCGGTCATGAGTGAAGCCAGTGGTCGATGATGTACTGCTCGTGGAAGGCGTCAGAGACTTCCACAGCCTTGCGGTAGGTTGCGCAGGCTTTCTCCTCCGCCCAGCTTGCCCGTGCCAGCGCCTGGGCATTCAGAACCGCGCGGCCGCCAGGCGAGCATGCTTTGTCCAGCAGGATGCTATGGACGGTGACGTTGTTAATGGCTCGCAGCCACAAATTGCGACAGTCCTGTACCTCCTCTTCAAGCTCCCGCCAGCGCGCGTCGGCCAGGGCTCGTCTGTCTTTGACCGCTGCAAACTGCATTGCGTAAGCAAGCACACCTGCGCGCGACAATTTTGCCAGACCCTCGTACTCGCCGGCATCAAGCGGATATGTGCGATCGATCAATTGGAGGAGGCCAAACTTGGACAACCCCTCCGCACCATCCGGGATGGGTAGCGCCTTTGGGCTGGCCATCTCAAAAGCTCCGCGTCGCGGGCGGCTTGCCGGTGTGCAGCGGCTGACCGCCCCAATCGCCGAGCGTGATCGTCTCCAGCCCCTCACCACGCGCGTAGACATTGATCTGATCGAGGTTGACGCAAACGCGCCGGCAGGAGCCGTGCGCCTCACTGACCAACCGCGCCAGCAGGTCATCCGCCACGGTCAGGTTCGGGCAATAGAGGCGCGCCAGCGCCTGGGCATCCGGCAGGCTGCACGGCGACGCCTGCATCCAGTCCAGCACGCGGCCGTGGAAGCGCTCCCACCGCTGCAACTTCTGCGGCAGGTATTCCTCACCGATCAAGATGATGGTCGCCTGGCTCTGCTCGTATATGTCGCGGACCAGCTCCACGAGCGAGCGCGCGACCACGTGGTCAAATTCGTCGATGATCAGCGGGCGGCGCGAAAGCACGAGTTGCTCCGCCACCTGGTCGACCATCTCAGTCACCGTCCTGGCCGGGACCACACCCTGCTGGCGGAGGATGGCCAGCAGCATGGCCTTGCGCGTCCAACCCGAGCGCGCCTCGACGTAGTAGGCCCGGAAGGCGCCGGCGGCGTGCGCGGCCGCGAAGGACTTCCCGAAGCCGGACGGTCCCGAGAACGTAGCGAGGCCGGGCAGATGGCTGGCGCGCTGCATCGTGCGCGTGATCAGCGCCGACAGCGCGGTGATGTTGCGCAACGCGGCGACGCCGCCGGTGGCCGAGGGCAGCGCGGCACCGGGCGTCACAATGGTGAGGTGGTTCATGCTGTTCTCCGTGCGGGATTGGGGAAACTGGCAGCCATCTGCGCGGCCATCAGGCGGGCCTTGAACCAGCCTTCCTGGCGGTTGACCGCGAGCCAGTGGGCATCGGCTTCGGACAGGGTCTCCCCCGCATCGAGTTTGGCCTGAAGGCCCGAGGCGCGCCGCCACCAGCGATCCTCGTGCGTCTCGGTGGGCTGGATCAGCGCGACGGGCGCTGCGACCTGGAGGGGCAACTCGGCATGCGCCCGCTCGATAGTGTGGTTGAGCACGTGCGGCGCCACCTGCGGCGCGTTCTCGATGACACGGAAGCCCCGGCGTTCGTCCTCAATGGCCTCGACTGCCTTGCGATGCAGGTCCACCTGTCGGTCATTGCGCTTGTCCTGGGCGATCTGCACCATGGAGCGCGGGTGCTGCTCTGTGTGGTGACCATTCAGGGTCGCCTCGCAAATGAAGCGATCATCCTCCAAAGTGCGCACCCACACCTTAGACGGATCATGCGGGTCATAGCCGACGCGCACCCGGCGACCATGGAACGGCGTCAGATCGGCCGCGAAATACTTCGCGTCGCCGAGCGGCACGAGACCTCGGGTAACAGTGCGCTCTTCGCAGGGCCGGAAAAGATCGTCGAGCATGGAGGCCGGCGCCATGCGAGGTGTCCAACCCTGCGCACGCCAATGCTCCATCGCATCGTGCGGCGACATGTGGCGTTTGACGCCGTTACCATCTGTGAACTTCGGCAGGCCCCGATGCGGCTTCATGTTGTAGCGATCAAACACGTCGCCGAGGAAGGCCGTGAAGTCCTCCCAGCTAATCACGCGCCGAGATGTGCCGGTCGCCTTGGTGTCTTTGCTGATCTGTTTTTCGAGGCGCTTCTTGAACTCGCGATCCACGTCACGGCCGGTATAGGTCGGCAAATCGCGCGCAGCGGCGCGCAGCACCTTCATGAAGGCTTCGATCTTACCGCGTGCCTGCGCGCGGCCCGGCGTCGAATTCTCCGGCGAAGCTCCGATGCGGGCCAGCAACCCGACCGCGTCCGATGTCATCGCCTTCGCGATGAAGCCGCTTCCGTTGTCCGTATAGAACAGGCCGAACATGCCGAACCGCTCGACGGTGTGCCGGATCGCGTCACGGATCGCTTGCGAGCTTTCGGCGAGCGCAGTCGAGAAGCCGAGGAGATACCGCGTCGCGGTATCCATCACGACGGCGACTTCCGGATTGAACGACCTGCCACTGCGCGGGTTCCGCACCCATGCCTTGAAGGTGTGCCCATCTGCCGTGACCGTAGCCATCGGCGGAAGCCCATCCACGGATCGGTGCTTGTAGGGCAGGAATTGCAGCATGCCGTTCGGGCCGTGGCGCCCGGCCTCGCGCTCCAGCGGCGACAGCTTGTCCAGGTAGCGCCTGGCGGCCGAGGGCGAGGGCATGGCGACGCCCTCGGGAAGATGCTTGTGCATCGTCCGCAGCACCTCGGACAGCTTGCGTTTCGTCGGCCCGTTCCACTCTTTGTGGAAGGCCGGTGCCCAGGCTGGCGGTGCAACCGACAGCGACGGCGCGACGGGTGCCAGTGCGGCAACGCCGCGCTTAGCCTCGGACCGCCACCGATACAGCGTCATGACGGACAAGGTGCGCCCGCCCGTCTTGCCGGCGCGTGCGTTGGCTACGCCTACGAACTGTTTCAGATGTTGGGGCAGAGTGTCTGCCTTCGCGCGGCCGACCATCTCTGCGATGGCGGCTGTAATGCCAGCCACCTGCGCCAGTCGCTCCAGCTCCGCGAGGATCACGGCGCGGGCATCCATGGTTTGGCGCTGCCAATTGGCCATTTGCGCCGTCGCGGGCGCGGGAAGCGCAGGGAGCGCTGGCTGCTCTATCGGGGCCGGTGCGGCGTCGGCGAGACGGGTCACAAGCGCCGCCCGCGCTTCCTGCGGCAAGACCTTGATGGAATACTCTCGCCCGCCACCACGTCCGCTGCGGGGGCGGGAGGACCAGCCCTCCTGCTTCGCTCGGTGGGTCACACCGACCTTCGTCGTCGGCATGCCGGGGAGGTTCGCGTCCGCCCACCCCTGCGCGGTCCTCCACATGGCCCCCGTCATGCCCGCCCCCGCCGCGCGATCTCACGCGACGCCCATTCCGTCGCCCCCTTCGGCAGCCGGCGCCGCAGCGCCTCGGCACGCTCATTCAGCTCGCGCTTCTGCATCTCCAGCAGCATCAGCTCGCCGAGGGCGGCAGCTTCCTCCGGCAGGGCCTTCTGGCCGCAAGCGCTGTTCACCAGCGTCAGCAGCCGGGCATCGCCGGTCGCGCGATGCAGCAGCGGCAGCGCCTCCAAGGGGAACCGCCAATCGGTCGACGATGGGGCGCAGTATTGATCCAGCATCCGCTTCGTCATCTCCCTCCCCGAACCTTCATCGCCCGCAAGGCGGTTCATCGCCGCCGCGACGGCGTGACGATCGGCACCGCCGTCGCGCGCCGCCGCCAGCGTTTCGGCAAGCACACTGCGCACCTCCATGCCGAAGTCGTGGAGCGGAAGCGGTTCCGGCGCGGTGTCGAAGAACGACCCTTGCGCGCGGTTAAGGACGGGGCGGCGGCTCATCCCAGGTCGGCCTCGCGCCAGGTCACGGAGGACTTGCAGCGGGCGCAGACAAACAGGTGGCGGGGCGTCTCGAAGGTCACTCGGCACTGGAGGCAGCGCCGGGTGACGGTGGTCGATGCCTCGGCGCGGATCGTCACGGGCGGTGCGACCCGCTTAATCCGGACTATCCCCAGCGTGGCGCAACGGCGGGCCATGGCACCTGGGGTCCGGCCAAGCCGCCGAGCCAGCACCTTGGTCGGCTCGATGGAGGTGCGGAGGGCCTCATCCTCTGCGTCCGTCCAGCGGCAAATCCGGTCGTTCAGACCCAGGAAGCCACGACGTGCCCGCGCTGCACCCTCGGTGCGGCCAAGTGCCGCAGCCACGTCCCTGATCGGACCGGTCGCGTCGCGCAACGCGTCATCCTCGGTCTTGGACCAGGGACGCCAAACGATCATGGCGCGGCGTCCTCGGCGGGGGCGCATGCCATATCTGTCATGTTGATGCGCTGCCCGACCGCGTGCGCCCAGGCGAAGAGGACGCGGGCGGTGGGATCGACCTCCGCCGCCTCCAGGCGCGCGAATTGCCGTAGCGAGATACCGACCCGCTGCGCGACATCGGCCTGCCGCAGCTTAGCGGCGGCGCGGGCGCGGCAGAGCCGCATCGCCAGGCTGGCGTATTCCACCCGCCAGTTGCTGGCGCCGTTCCGGGCGGCACTCATTCCCCTCGGTCCCGGCCGATGGCGAGGGGCGGTTTCCCCCCGTTGACCCCCCAGTTAACCGAGGTGTTCATGCCGGCGGTGCGGCCGTTGTTCCGGACCCCGGCAAAGCTGCCGGCCCCCTTCAGCACTGGCACGGGGCGGGACTTGGTGAATTCGACATCGACGATGGCGCGCCGGGCAAGGGCGACGTCGGCAGCGCGTTCGGCCTTGGCACCGTCCTGCCCGATCAAGCCGGCAAGCTTGTAGGCCAAGCCTTCGGCCATGCCGGCCGCGAAATGCGCACGTGCCAGGTTGCGGGTCCGGCGGGTCCGGCGGGCGCGATAGCCTGGGGTTTTCAGGAAGTCTCGGTTGGCACGGGCCATGGCGCCGGCGACCACGCCATGCATCCATTCCGCGACCTCGGGCCAGGGCAGCCGGCCGACGTAGACAACCCGGATCGGCCGGGCAAAGGAGCGCCGCGTGTAGGCGATGCAGTGGCAGGCGGAGGCGACCAGCAGCCAGATGCTGTCGCCTGGCGCCCGGCGCATCCGGCCAAGGCTCACCTCGGCTTCGCCGCAGGCGACCTGGTCATCGGTCAGGCGGTGCTGGCGCATCAGCTCCAGCATCTTCTCCGCCGCCGCCAAAGCCTCCGCCTCGGTGCATCCGCGCGCCGTCGTGCGTGCCCCAAGCGCACGGATGCGGGCCTTGATGGCGTCCAGCTCGCTCATGCCGGCACCGTCAGCAGGATGACCAGCAGGCCAGGGTCGGTGACGTCCAGGCGCTCATCCATCAGGAGGCGGGCGGAACGGGTCGCAGCCGCCTCGGCGCCGCCGGCGCGAATCGCGGCGCGGAAGCTGTTGGCCGCGCGGTCGCGAAGGTCGGCCGCCCATTGACGCTGGTAGCGGTCGCCGGCCTGCCGCGCCGCCAGGCGGTGGCAGATGTAGGCCCAGGCGAGCGGGGTCGCCTCCATGAAGGTGGCGCTCACCGGAGCGCCTCCACCGCCACGCCCAGCAGCCGGTCCGCCGATAGGATCAGCCACATCATTCCGGCAAACAGCAGTCCGCCCAGGACCGTCTGCCCGCCAAATTCCTGGCGCCGCCTCATGCAGCCACCCGATTTTCACAATGACCGCCGGTGGAGGGAGGGCTAGCTTTCGTTCTCACACGGACCTGACATATCCGGGTGCCATCCGCCTCGTGGCGGTTCGGCCAGATGTCCGCAGGGGAGAGACGGAGGAGGTTGGCGATGGCCTGCTCGCCCAGGTAGTGCGGCTTCGCGATGGCATGCGCGCAGGCGTTCGGGTGCAGGTCGTTGTCGCGGGCAAGCTTTTGGAGGTTCATGCCGCGCCGCTCCATGCGGACAGCGGCCTTGATCTCCTCAGGATGCCAGTCACCAGACGGGAGTTTGGCGACGTTCCAGCTGCCGTCTTTCCGGCGCACGGCCATGGGCTTTGTCTCCGATACCCCGCCCTGGCAGGCGGGTTTTTAAAAGGGGTTTGATGTGGAGTTCATGGGAAGCAACAGCGCGAAGATACCGTTTAGCGGCATTTTCGCAACCAGGAAATTCCGTTTTACGGTTGTGTTCCTGCGGACAAGGACAAAAAACGGTATTTATTGTGCCAGAACAACAGCTTGCGATTCCGAAAAGGGGTGTCGTGCTGCTCCTTCCGAGAGGGGGCTGTGAAGCGCAAGCCAAGCGGGCTGCCCGCCCGCCTTCACGAGGCGAGGAAGGCGAGGGACGTAACCATGCAGCAGCTGGCAGAAGGCAGCGGGGTCGAGAAAACCACGCTCGCCAAGTGGTTCGGCGGACACACATCGCCGCGCGCAAACAACCTGCAGCCTGTGGCCGATTTCCTCGGCGTATCGATGGACTGGCTGCTGGTTGGCGACGCCATGAAGACCGCGCGGAACGTCGAAGAGCAGACCGACACGGGGCCACCGCCCCCCCTGGATGCGGTCGATGAACGGCTGATAACCGCCATTTATGAGAACGTTGAACGCATCTATCAGGAGGTGGGCATACCCCTGGACAGGCCGCGCCTAGTGGCCGTCGTCTTCCGCCAGTATCAGAGCATCTGTGCCGTGGCCGATGCCACGGAGCGGCGCCATAGCGGCGCCTCGCTGGTTGCCATGGTCGGACGCCGGCTCCGCCGAGAATTGGCCTCGCACGCGGAGGCTAAGGCAGGCGGGGGCGAGTGAGGCAGGCCGAGCAGCCAAGATCGTTCCGCGCTCACGAACTACCAAAACGCTAACGCTTTTCGCGCGATCCACGCTCAAAGCCGATCATTTGCTATCAAACCGGCCGGCGAGAATTTGTCGTGGACTGCGGACGCAAACCCAATTCAAAGGCCGGTTTCAGATCGCACATCGGGTGGGGGCGAATTTTGGAACCACTACCAAAGTGATCCCCTCCCCACAAATGCGATGCGCCCGGCGACAGGCGCGGAAGATGAAGGTTTGTATCGCGCGCAAAGGGTGGTCGTCGTCGAGGCGAGCGAGGGTTTCGAGCAGGGTTTGCCAGAGGCCCCCATGCGTGAGGCGGCGGAAGTATCGGGCGATGGTATCGGGTTTGCCGTATTTTTCGGGAACGTCGCGCCAGGGGGCATGGGCGCAGGCGACGTGGAAAATGGCGTCGATGCGGCCCCGCAGGTCACCGACCTGGCGACCGGCGGGGGAGCGGTGTTGCAGGTAGGGGTAGAGGGCGGCCCATTCGAGGTCGGAGAGGGGGGACCAGGGGCGGGGGGTATGGGGATGGGTCATGCGGGTCGTGTAGCATGGGGGGCGGGAAATAGGTTATTTTTCTTATGCCACAGCATCGGGCGTCGCGGCCAGCATCATGATGGCAGACGCATGTCAGCGGCCGATCAAAGAACGATGATCACATAGACCGCGCCGACGCGGATCAGGACCAGCAGCGGCCGTTCGGGCACCACCCCGGGCGACGATGGGGCGACGGCACGCCGCCGGGGATACCTGGAATATCGCGGCAAAGGCCGGAGCGGGTGTCCGCCCGCTCCGGCCCAGCCTGGCTGCGCCGCCCCCCGTGGAGGGCTGGAAACAAGGCGGCGCGCCAAGGTCAGCGCGTTGCCGCGATGTCGGTGATTTCGGCGGTGGGCAGGCCCGTCACCGGGCCGAGCGCCGTCGGCGCGCCGGTTTCCAGGTTGACCGTGTGCAGCGTGCCGCCGGCCAGCAGGAAGGCGGTGTTGGTGGTGCCCTCGGTCAGGATGTCGAAGCCGATGCCGGCCGGAAGGCCGGTGCCGACCGGGCCGCGCACGACCTGCACGCCATCGTTCGGCGGCATCTGCACGTTCAACTGACCGAGCGAGGTGTCGATCGTGAAGAGCATCGTCGCCGTCGCGCCGGCCATGCTGTTGGTATAGGCGCCGGCGGTGACGCGCGGGGTCGTCTCGGCCAGGGGCGTGCCGGCGGCATATTTCAGGCTGCCGTCGCGGGTCACGGCGCCGGTGTCCGGATGGATGCGGAAGGACGTGCCGTTCATCCCCATCAGGCGGATGCGGTCGGCCATCGGATTGAAGTCCAGCACCACGCGGCCACCGCCGACGAAGGGTTCGGACAGGCGCGCGACCTGCGTCGCCTGGCCGGTGGCCGGGTCGATGGTCACGATCTGGTTGTTGGCGGTGATGCCATAGAGCTTGCCGTCGGTCGGGCGCACATCGATGCCCAGCAGCGCGCCATCGGCGCCGCGCACGGCCACCGGCGCGGTGGCGCGGCGGGTGGTGCTGTCGATGCGGACCAGGCGGTTGTCGGCGGTCAGGGCGACCAGGGTGGCGGCTTCGGCCAGGGGCGCGGCGCCCAGCAGGGCGGTGGCGGCAAGCGCGATCTTCAGCGGGGTGTGGGTCATCGTGGTCTCTCCGTATCGCAACGGCGAGACCGCACCGGCCCCGCTGCATGCGTTACGGCCGGGCGAATGGGGTGGATGCAGCGGGAGTGAGAAAAATCGTATCCTGGTGGAGCTGGGCCGTGATGCGGCGCGGGCGGCCAGCCGGCGCCGACGATCAGGGTCCGGCGCGCCGGCGCGCGGCGCCTAGCGCGTCGTCACGCGGATGACGGCCGTCACCGGCCGGCCGTCGACCAGCACCGGGCGGTGGTGGTCGTTGGCCAGCAGGATGCCGATCACATGCGGCCCCGTGGCGACCGGGCAATGACCGAAGCGGGCGGCGATCTGATCTCCGCCGAAGTCGCTGTTCATGCTGTTGTACGGCCGCCCGGGGATGTTGCAGGTGTTGCCGTCCGGATCGATCTTCATGTGGATATGGCCGCAGCGTGGGTCGGCCCCGCATTGGCCGGCGGGGCGCAGGGTGAAGTTGCTGCGCACGACGACGCCGATGGCGCGCTCCATATCGGTGCCCAAGGGTATCTCCATGCCCTCGACGGGCCAGACGATCTCCAAGGTCGGGGGGGCTTCGGCCGCGGCGGGAAGGCTGCCAAGGCAGGTGGCAAGGGCGATGCGGGCGAGGGTTCTGAACATTGTGTGTCTCCTTCGGTGAGTAAGCACTGATTACATCGGTGCCCGGATGGGCACAATCGAAAAGTGATCGGCGATTACATTTACGCCCGAAGCGCGCGTGCTATGGCAGCGCCATGCGCAAACCCCAGCCCGACCGCTACCACCACGGGAACCTGGTCGAGGCCCTGATCGCCGCGACCATCGACATCGTCGAGGAACGCGGCGTGGAGCATGTCTCGGTGCGGGAGGCCGCGCGCCGGGCCGGTGTGTCGCCCGGCGCGCCCTTCCGCCACTTCGCCACCAAGACCGCCTTGATGACCGCCGTCGGCGAACAGGCGATGGATCGGCTGAAAGCCGCGGTGGATGCGGCCTTGCAGGCGACGCTGGACCAGGCGCCGCTGGCGCGCCTGGAGGCCCTGGGTTCAGCCTATCTGCAATGGGCGCTGCGGAACCCGACGCATTTCCAGATCATCAGTTCGCGCTCGCTGATCGACATCGCGGCATCGGAGAGCATCCGCACGGCCAATGCCGCCATCCGCGCGGTCATGGTCGGGTTGCTGGAGGAGGCGCGGAGGGACGGGGCGCTCGCGCCGGACCTCGATATCGCGCAGACCGTGCTGGTGACACGGGCCTTCGGCTATGGCCTGGCGCGCATGGCGATCGATGGGCATTTTGGCGAATGGCATACGGCCGAGCCGCCGGCGGACGCGGTGCCGAAGGCGCTGCGCCTTTTCATGGGCCTGCTGAAGGCGAAGCCGTCGTAGTGGGATGCGGGGAATGGCGCTTTGGCGCCTCCATTCCACCCGCCGTCACGGCGCGGCCCCTTCCCCCGGCCAGACCAGTGCCGGCATACGCGCCAGCGGGATTCGCGCGATGGCCACCGTGCGGTTTTCCAGGGTCAGCGGCACGTCGATTTGCGGCGGTCCGCCTTCCGGTCCCGGGCGGCCCATGAAGGCCACCATGGCTTGCGCGGTGAAGGCGGCGCGTGCGCCGACCGCCCCGGCTTCGGCCAGGGCGGCCAGGCCTTCCGATGCGCCGGTCAGTCGCAGGGTCCCGGCCCCCATCGGCTGCAACTGGTCATCCAGCGCCAGGGTCGCGGCCCCTTCAAGCGTCACATCGCCCCATTGCAGGGTCAGGGAGCGCAGGTCGAACGTGCCGCCGGCGTCGCGCCAGGTCGCGGCGCGGCGGGTCGGCTGGCGCCCGCCCGGGATAGGGCCGGTCATCGCGACCTCGGTCTGCAACAGGGTGACGGCGCGGCCCAGCGGGCCTGGCATCGGCAGCAGGATGTCGCGTGCCTCCAGCGCGATCAGCAGTGCGGGTTCGGCTTCGGTGGCGCTCATGCGGGATTCGAAGCGCCCGGTCGCGGCGCGCAGTTCCAACGCGCCGCCGGCCATGCCGACGCGCAGCCGGTCGGCGGCGAAACGCCCATCCCGCGGCGGCACGCCGGGTTCCAGGGCAAAGACGGCCAGCATGCGATCGGCGATGAAGGGGGCTTCGGCATCGCCCAGGCGCAGGCGCTGGAAGCCTTCGGGTTCGACCTCCAGCTCCCCGATATTGGGCAGGGCGACGCGCAGGGTCAGGGTCTCGGCGGTCCATTCCAACCCGCCGGGCACCGTGCCGGCCGCGCCGACGAAGCGGATTTCCGGCAAGCGCAAGGTGGCGGCGAAGGGCCAGCCGCCGTGTTCGGGGGGGCCATGGGCGATGGTCCAGCCCTGGGCGCGCCGGGCATCGGCCCAGGCGGCGAAGGATTGTTCGATCTGCGCCCCCATCCAGCGCCACAGCAGCGTATGGCCGCCGGCCACCAGCAGCGGCAGCAGGATCAGCAGCAAGAGCCACCAGCGGCGGCGGGAGAGGAAGCGCAGGGGCATCCGGCACAGCCTATAGACCCGAACCGGGCGGGATGGCATGGGCCGGGCCTGCAATGCTGGCGAACACCCCCCTGCTGGTCTTCGGTTACGGTTCGCTGATCTGGCGGCCGGATTTCCCGCATGCCTCGGCGCATCCGGCGCGGCTGAACGGCTGGCACCGCAGTTTCTGCATCTGGTCGCACCATCATCGCGGCACCGCGGCGAGGCCCGGCCTGGTGCTGGGGCTGCGGCCCGGGGGCGCGTGCCGGGGGATGGCGTTTCGCGTGGCGGCCCAGGATGCGGCGGCGGCGCTGGCGGTGCTGGATGCGCGCGAACTGGTCGCTGGCGAATATCGCCGCACCACCAGGCCGGTCATGCTGCTGGACAGCGGCGAAAGGCTGACCGCCGTCCTGTATGTCGCCGATCGCGCCGCCCCTGTGTTCGTCCCCGGCCTGCCGGCGGATCGGGCGGCGGCCGCCATCGCGACGGCCCATGGCATCAGCGGCGCCAATCGGGACTACCTGACCAATACCCTGGCGGGGCTGCGCGCGATGGGGGTGCGGGATCGGGGGCTGGAACGGGTGGCGGCTTTGTTGCCGGGGCTTGCGGCAGCCAGGGTGTGACGGTGCGCCCATTGCCCAAACCGGCGGCAAACCGGGGGTGGCGGGAGCGAAGACTCCCGTAAACGCGGTTGCCTTGGCCTGGCATCGGGACAAAGCATGCGCCGGCATTTCACGGGGCGGGCGCATGTTGTTTGTCGCACAGGCCGGCCTGGCGCTGGTGCGCCGGGTCGTCGAGATCGTGCTGATCCTGTTGGTCGCGATCATGCTGGGAACCGTGCTGGCGCAGGTCGCCGGGCGGTACCTGTTCAACTTCTCCATCGCCTGGGCGACGGAACTCGCGACCTTCGCGCAGGTCTGGATGGTGCTTCTGGGCGCCGGCTACGCCATGCGGATGCGGCTGCATGTGTCGATCGAAACCTTTGTCGAAATGCTGCCGCCGCTGGTCACGCGACTGATCATGGTGCCGGTGGCCCTGCTGTGCCTGTGGTTCCTGTGGGTGGTGTTCGAGGGCGGGCTGCTGCTGATGGAGATCGGCGGCATGCAGACCTCCGCCGCGCTGCAGATCTCGATGCAGGTGCCCTATGTCGCGCTGCCGATCAGCGCGGCCTATTTCGCGCTGGAATGCGCCATCCGCTTCGGCGCGATCATCTTCGGCGGTGCCGCGGTGACCACCGGCGGCGGCGTGCGGGTGGATTGAGGCGATGTTCCTGTCCTTCGGATCCTTCCTCGCATTGCTGGCGGCCGGCGCGCCGATGGTCTTTGTCCTCGGCGTCGCGGGTGCGCTGACGCTGGCGATCACCGGGGCGACGCCCTTGGTCGTGGTGGCGCAGCGGCTCTACAACGGGCTCGACAGTTTTCCGCTGATGGCCATTCCGTTCTTCGTGCTGGCCGGGCTGATCATGGAACAGGGCGGCATCGCGCGGGCCATGGTCGGGCTGGCGACGGCGCTGGTCGGCTGGATCCGCGGCAGCCTGTTCATGGTGGCGACCGTGACGGCGACGGGGCTTTCGGCGATCTCCGGGTCGGGCAGCGCGGATACGGCGGCGATTTCCTCCATCCTGCTGCCGGAGATGCGCAAGCGCGGCTACGACATCGACTATGCGGCGGCGGTGGTGGCCTCGGCCGGGTCGCTCGGGCCGATCATCCCGCCGTCGATCATCATGGTCGTGCTGGCGATGATTTCGGACCTGTCGGTCGGCGCGATGTTCCTGGGGGGCATCATTCCGGGGCTGATCGCGGCGGCGGGGTTGATGGTGGGGCATTGGTTGTATGCGCGGCGCGAACCGGAGCGGTATTCGGACGCCGAGCCGTTTTCCTGGCCACGCCTGGGTTCGGCCTTCATCGCGGCCATCCCGGCGCTGACGATGCCGCTGATCGTCGTGGTCGGCATCATCGGCGGCGTGGTGACGCCGACCGAGGCGGCGGTCCTGGCCGTGGTCGCGGGGCTGATCATCGGGCTGTTCGTGTATCGGGAGATCAAGCTCTCCGACCTGCCGGCGATGATGCTGCGCACGGCTGGGATTTCTTCGGCCGTCATGATCATCATCGGCACGGCGTCGATCTTTTCCTGGCTGGTCGCGGTGCAGGACGTGCCGCAGATGATCGCCGCCTGGTTTTCGACGCATGTCGGCAGTCCGGCGATGTTCCTGCTGGCGGTGAACATCCTGCTGCTGATCGTGGGCATGTTCATGGAGAGCATTTCCGCCCTGCTGATCCTGATGCCGGTGCTGATGCCGATCGCGATCAGCCTGGGCATCGACCCGCTGCATTTCGGCGTGGTCGTGGCGATCAACCTGTCGATCGGGCTGATCACGCCGCCCTATGGCATCTGTCTGTTCGTCGCCTGCACCGTCGCGCAGCGGTCGGTCATGCAGGTCAGCCGGGTGATCTGGATTCCGCTGATCCCGCTGATCCTGATGTTGATTTTGTCCACCTATGTGCCGCAGGTTGTCCTGTGGCTGCCGCAGACCCTGATGTGAAGGAGCCAATTCCCATGACGATGACTCTCGCCCGCCGCGGGCTGCTTGCCACTGCGTTGACCTCCGCCGTCGTGCTGCGCCATCCGCTGGCGCAGGCGCCGATCATCCTGCGTGCCGCGCATACCAATGCGGTCGGCGAAGTGCAGGACGAGGGGCTGAAGGTCATGGACCGCCGCCTGCGCGAACTGACCAATGGCCGCGCCGGGTTGCAGATCTTCCCGAACGGCCAGTTGGGCAATGAATTGCCGATGATCGAGGGCGTGGCCCTGGGCACCGTCGATATCGCCGTGCCGTCGCATGCGGCGCTGGCGAATTTCGTGCGGGAGTTCCAGCTTTTCGACATGCCGTTCCTGGTGCGCGACTACGCGCATCTGGACCGCATCGCCGTCAGCCCGGTGATGGACGACCTGGCGACAGCGTCCAAGGCGCGCAACTTCCGGCTGCTGGGCCTGTATTCCTCCGGCATCCGCCACATCATGACGCGCGATGCGGTCGGCAGCATGGCCGATCTGCGGGGCAAGAAGATCCGCGTGCAGCAGAACCCGGCGCATCTGGCGGCCTTCCAGGCCTTTGGCGCGAATGCGACGCCGCTCGCCTATGGCGAATTGTATGGCGCGATCCAGACCGGCGTCGTGGATGGGGCGGAGGCTGCCTATACCAACTACGTCGGCCAGAAATTCTACGAGGTGGCGAAGAACTGGGCGCCGATCGGCTGGCTGGCGCTGACCGCGCCGGTGATCATGAGCGAGCGCAAGGCCGCATCCCTGCCGCCCGACATCCAGGCGGCGCTGCTGCAATCGGCCATGGAATCCGCCGTCTGGGAACGCAACCTGGTGGTCCAGGGTGAGGCGCAACTACATGCCCAGGTCGTCGCCGCCGGGGTGAACATCACCAACCCCGACCGCGCTCCGTTCCAAGCCGCTGCCCTGCCGCTGTATGACCGGTTCCTGTCCTCCGAGGCCGATAAGCGCCGCCTGGGGCTGATCCGCGCATCGGCGACCGTCTGATGTTCGCGTGGCGTGAAGCGGCGGCCGAGCGGGGTCTTGGCGTCCGCAACCTGGGTCCGGCGATCGGGGTGGAGGTGTCGGGCGTCGATCTCGCCGCCCCCGCCGATCCGGAGGTCACCGCCATCCTGCGCGCGGCCTGCGTCGAACGCACGCTGCTGCTGATCCGCGACCAGGCGCATCTGTCCGATGCGGGCTACGTCGGCTTCGCACGGCGGTTCGGCGACGATCTGGACCTGCATAGCCGGCGCGACCTGTGCCACCACGACCATCATGAGATTTTTGTCGTCGGCAATGTGGTGGAGAACGGCCGTGCCGCCGGGGCCGCCAAGGTCGGGCTGAACTGGCACACCGACCATTATCATTTGCAGCACCCGGCGCTGTTCACCTTCCTGCACGCCATCACCGTGCCGGCGGAGGCGGGTGAGACGCGCTACGCCAATGGCATCGCGGCCTATGAGAGCCTGTCGCCGGCGATGCAGGCGCGGATCGAGGGGTTGCGCGTGCGCCACAGCCGGGCGCGGCTGTTCCGCGAATTGTTCCCCGATGCGAGCGAGGAACAATGCCAGGCCGAGGCCGAACGCTTCCCCGACGTGCTGCACCCGCTGGTGCGCACGCATGCGGAGTCAGGCAAGAAGGGCCTCTACCTCGGCGGCGAATGGGGGTCGATCATCGAAGGCGACCCGGAGCCCGAGGCGCTTTTTGCCGAACTGCTGGCGCATATGACGCAGCAGGGTTTCGTCCATGAACACCATTGGAAGCCGGGCGATGTGCTGATGAGCGACAATCGCTGCAGCCTGCATCGCGCGACCGAATGGGATGAAGCGCAGTACAAGCGGCGACTTCACCGCTTGATCCTGCTGGACGATCAAGTCCCGGCGTAAAAAATCAGGCCGCTTCTTGTTCAGGCAGCGGCGCCGGCTGTTCGGATTCGCTACGCATCATCAGCATGACCGAAGCGACGGAGCCGAGCAGGGCCGCCGTATTACCATAATTCAGGTAGGCCGCGGCCACCGTCGCGGCGACCAGCACCGCAACACACAGCCACATGTTGGCCATCATCAGACGACCGATTCCCAGATCCATTGATTTTTCCTAAGCGGGACATCCAGCCCGAAGTGACATCCTAGAAGCGATCAATGAATCTTCCGCTTTTCATTTTGGCAATATTCCGCGTGTGGGGCGGTTTTAATGTGCCTCACCCCAATTCGCGCCCTGGCCGACCTCAACCTTCAACGGAACGCGCAGGTTGGCGACGCCCTCCATCACCCGTTTCGCCAGGGCGGACATGGCTTCGGCCTCGGCCAGCGGTGTCTCGAACAGCAGTTCGTCGTGAACCTGTAACAACATACGCGCGGTTAACCCGGCCTCTTCCAGGGCATGCGGCATGCGGACCATGGCGCGCTTGATGATTTCAGCGGCGCCACCTTGGAAGGGTGCGTTGATCGCGGCGCGTTCGGCATTGCCGCGGATGCCCTGGATCTTGCTGTCGATGCCCTCGATCCACAGGCGCCGGCCGAAGGGGGTGCGGACGAAGCCGTTCTCCTTCGCTTCCTTCTTCAGCCGGTCCATCTCATCCTTGATACCGGGGTAGCGGGCGAAATAGGCGTCGATGATGCCCTTCGCCTCGCCGGCCGAAATGCCGAGCCGCGCCCCGAGGCCAAAGGCCCCCATGCCGTAGATGATGCCGAAGTTGATCGTCTTGGCCCGACGCCGCGCTTCGCGGTCCACCTCGCCCAACGGCATGCCAAAGATGTCCGATGCCGTGCGGCTGTGGATGTCCTCGTCATTGGCGAAGGCGGCCCGCAGGGTCGGCACATCCGCCAGATGCGCCAGCAGCCGCAATTCGATCTGCGAGTAGTCCGCCGAGATCAGCACGGTCCCGGGTGCGGCGATGAAGGCGCGACGGATGCGGGCACCGGCCTCCGTGCGGATCGGGATGTTCTGCAGATTGGGCTCGGTCGATGACAGCCGCCCGGTGGAGGTCACGGCCAGCGCGTAGTCGGTATGCACGCGCCCATCACCCGCGATCTGCGCCGTCAGCCCCTCGACATAGGTCGATTTCAACTTCTGGTACTGGCGCCATTCCAGCAGTTGTTTCGGCAGGTCGTGGCCGCGCGCGGCCAGTTCTTCCAGGGCGGCGGCATCGGTGCTCCAGGCGCCGGTTTTTGTCCGCTTGCCGCCGGGCAGCCCCTGTTCGTCGAACAGGATTTCGCCCAGTTGCTTTGGGCTGCCGAGGTTGAAGGGGCGGCCGGCCAGCTTGTGGATCTGGATTTCCAGCTCCGCCATGCGGGTGCCGAAATCGCCGCCGATGCGGGCGAGTTCGCGGCCGTCCACCAGCACGCCGGCGGCCTCCATGTCGCGCAGCACGCCGATCATGCGGCGTTCGATCAATTCATAGGTCGCCAGCGCCTTTTCCGGCAGCAGGCGCGGGAACAAGACCTGATACAGGCGCCAGGTGACGTCCGCATCCTCGGCCGCGTAGGCGGTGGCCTTGTCCAGCTGGACGGCGGCGAAAGGGATTTTCGTGCGGCCGGTGCCGGTCACCTCGGCGAAGGGGATGGGGCGGTGGCCGAGGTGGCGGATGGACAATTCGTCCATGCCGTGGCTGTGGCGCCCGGCATCCAGGCTGTAGGACACCATCATCGTGTCGCCGATGGGCGATACCTCCAGCGCGCCGTTTTCCGCCCGGCCCAGCACGGTCAGATCGTATTTGGCGTTGTGCAGCACCTTCAGCACCGAAGGATCGCGGAACATCGGCCGCAGGATCGCGATGGCTTCGGCAAAATCCATCTGGTCGGGTTTGGGCGACAACGGATCCAGCCCGGTGTGCCGCAGCGGGATGTAGCAGGCGCGGCCTGGCGCGACGGCCAGCGACACGCCGACGAGAGAGGCGGCCAGCGCGTCCAGGTTGTCGGTCTCGGTATCCAGCGCGACCATGCCGATGGCCGTCGCCTCATCCACCCAGGCCTGCAAGGCGGCGGCGTCGGTGATGGTGACATAGGGGCCGAAACCATCAGGCGCCGGGGCATCGGTCGGGGCCGCGGGCGCCAGGACGGCGGGGGCGGTGCGGTTCGGCACGGCCTCGTCCAGGCCGAAGCGATGCAGGGTCGTGCGGAAACCGTGGTCGCGCAGGAAGCCGGCCAGGCGCGCGGGTTCCGGCGGGCGGGCCAGCAGGGTTTCGATCGGCGCCGGGGGCGGCACGGCGGGGTCAAGCGTGACCAGCCGCAGCGACACCCGCGCCTTGTCGGCATTGTCCAGCAGCGCCTCGCGCCGCTTGGGCTGCTTGATCGTGCCGGCGCCGGCGAGCAAGGCTTCCAGGCCGCCGAATTCATTGATCAGCAGGGCGGCGGTCTTGATGCCGATGCCGGGCACGCCCGGGACATTGTCCGTGGGGTCGCCGGCCAGGGCCTGGACCTCGGCCACCTTGTCCGGGGCGACGCCGAATTTTTCCATCACCTCGGCCGGGCCGATGGGCTTCTGCTTGATGGGGTCGAGCATGATCACGCCGTCGCGGATCAATTGCATCAGATCCTTGTCGGAGGAGACGATCGTCACCCGCCCGCCGGATTCGGTGAACAAGCGGGCGTAGGTGGCGATCAGGTCGTCGGCCTCGAACCCGTCCAACTCGATCCGCGCGACGCCAAAGGCATCGGTCGCGTCGCGGATCAGGCTGAACTGCGGCACCAGCTCCGGCGGCGGCTCGGTGCGGTTGGCTTTGTAGAGGTCGTAGATCGCCTGGCGAAACGTGACGCGAGAGGTGTCGAAGACCACGGCGATATGGCTGGCCGCATGCTTCTGCAAGAACTGCCCAAGCATGTTGCAGAAACCGAAGACGGCATTGACCGGCACCCCGGCCGGATTGGTCATCGGCGGCAAGGCATGGAAGGCCCGGAAAATATAGCCCGAGCCATCCACCAGGATCAGATGCCGGTCGATATCCGGCGGCGGCGGCTGCAACAGGTCGGGGAGGGCGTCGGTCACGTCAGGCCTCGGCGGTTGCGCCGTGGAAGGGGCTTTGCCCCCTCCACACCACCCCCACCAGGGGCCGCCGCCCCTGGACCGGCGTGATGTATTGGCAAGAGAAGGAGAGGGGCATCACTGAGGCGCCAGTGGCCAAGGGCGCACGCTGCCCCTCTCCTTCTCTTGCCAAACGCCGTGGGTTCCAAGGGGCCACGGCCCCTTGGTGGGGAGAGTTTGAGAGGGGCGAAGCCCCTCTCAAGGCGCCACCCGTCAGTGCCCATGATCGTCGCCCGCGCCCTCGGCCAAGACGTAGGTGCGCGAGCAATAGGGGCAGGTGATCTCGTGGTCTTCGATCCGCAGGGCGATGGACGGGTGGCCGAGCGTGCCGCCGCCGCCGTCGCAGGTGGTGACGCGGGCGGTCACGGCAATCTTGTCCACCGGGGTCACGCCCGCCACCAGGTGGGGGGCGTAGCCGGTCATGTTCGCATCGCGCATGCGGGCGGTCTCCATCAGGGTTGGCGGAGCATAGAGCAGGTTCCGGCGCGGCGGAATTCGCCGGGGGTGCGAAAGCACGGCTTCCGCTGGACTGGTTCTTGCTGACAATGCGGCCATCTTTGCCCGACACGCCACAGGAGCCCCCCGGATGATCCGTCGCCGCGTATTGCCTGCCTTGGGGGCGAGCCTCGCCGCCGGGGTGCTTGCCACGCCCGCCGTGGCCCAGGCGCCCGCACAGGCACCTTGGCCCAGCCGGCCGATCCGGCTGGTGGTGCCCTATCCGCCGGGGGGTGCCAGCGACATCGCCGGGCGGTTGCAGGCGCAGGTCCTGTCCGACGGGTTGGGCGTGCCGGTGCTGGTGGACAACCGGGCCGGGGCCGGCGGCACCATCGGCACCGCGCATGTCGCGCAATCGGCCCCCGATGGCTACACGGTGATGATGGCCAGCCCATCGTCGCACCTGGGCGCGCCGCTGCTGTTCAAGACCCCGGGGTATGAGGGCGTGGATGATTTCACCGCCATCGCCACCTTCGCCACCGGCACCGCCATCGTGGCGGTGTTTCCGGGCCTGCCGATCAACAGCATCCAGGAGTTGATCGCCTATGCCCGGGCCAATCCGGGGCGGCTGAACTTCGGTTCGGCCGGGGCGGGCGGGGCGAACCACATGCTGGGCGTGCTGTTCATGCAGCGGACCGGGGTGGATCTGACGCATGTGCCGTATCGCGGCTCCGCGCCGGCCCTGGCGGATCTGATCGCCGGCAATATCCAGGTGGTGTTCGACAGCTACTCCGGCATCATCGGCTCGGTGCGGGCCAACCAGGTGCGGGCGCTGGCGGTGACCAGCGCGACGCGTTGGCCCTTGGCGCCCGAATTCCCGACGGTGCAGGAACAGGGCGTGGCCGATTACGACCTGCCGAGCTTTTCGGCCGTGATGGGGCCGCGCGGCATTCCCGAACCGATCGTCAGGCGGATGAACCAGGTGATCAACCAGGGGCTGCAGAACCCGGCGCTGGTCGAGCGGCTGGCGTCGCTCGGCAATGCGCCTTTCCCCGGCACATCGGCCGAATTCGCGGCGCTGATGGTGGCGCAGCGGGGCAAGTGGCAGGAATTGGTGCGGGCCACGGGGATGCAGCCGGAATAGCCGCGGGCGCCGGCGCACCCCATACTCGGGGGGTGCGCGCGCTACTGCTTCTTCTGGTCCTGGTCGGCGCCTGTTCGCCGCGGGAATGGCCGGCCGGGCCGGTGACGGGATCGCCCCGGCTGATGCCGGATGCGGTGGTGGCGGCCGATGACGCCCGGCTGCCGCTGGCCTCCTGGCCGCCCGAGGGCGCGCCCCGTGCCGTTGTCCTGGCGCTGCACGGGCTTGGTGATCACTCGGGCCTGTTCCTTGAGGAAGCGGCCCCCCTGCTGACCGCCGGCGGGGTGGCGCTGTATGCCTATGACCAGCGGGGTTTTGGTGCGGCGCCGGGGCGCGGGCTTTGGGCGGGAACGCGCACGCTGACCGATGACGCACGCGACACGCTGGCGCTGCTGCGGGCGCGCCACCCGGGGCTGCCACTGGTGCTGCTGGGCGAAAGCATGGGCGGTGCCATCGCCCTGCTGGCGGGTGAGGGGGCGGCCGACCGCGTGATCCTGCTGGCCCCCGCGCTGTGGAACCGCGACGCGATGGGCCGCGGCCTGTCGGGCGTGCTGTGGCTGGCGGCGCATACGATCCCGACGGTGGGGTTCGAGAACAGCGCGCCAGGCTATGTCGCCAGCGACAACACGGCCGCGCTGCGCCGCCTGTCGCGCGATCCGCTGACCTTGCGGACGACGCGGGTGGAGGTGCTGTGGGGGGTGACGAACCTGATGGACCAGGCGGTCGGCACGCTGCCCGCCTGTTGCTCGGTGCCGACGCTGGTGCTGTTGGGCGCGAAGGACAGCATCGTGCCGCAGGGGCCGGTGCGCCGGGCATTGCGATCGGTGCCGGATGGGGCGGCGCTGACCGTCGCGCGGTATCAGGATGGCTACCACCTGTTGCTGCGGGACAGTATTCGGGGTGTGGTGATGGCCGATCTGCTCGATTGGATCGTCGATCCGGCGGCGCCCCTGCCATCGGGCGCCGATGCCGCCGGGCGCGCCTGGTTGGCGGGACCACAAAATTGAGGAAGCGATAGAATGGACGCCGAACTGCTGGAAGACATCCGCGACGGCATCGCGGTATCGACATTGAACCGCCCGCAGGCGCGCAATGCGATGACCTTCCCGATGTACGAGGGCCTCGCGGCCATGGCCCGGCGCGTGGCGGAAGACGATGCCATCAAGGTCTGGATCATCACCGGCGCGGGGGGCAAGGCCTTTGCCGCCGGCACCGACATCAACCAGTTTCGGTCGTTTGCGACGCCGCAGGATGCGCTGGATTACGAGGCGCGGATCGACCGCGTGCTGACCGCGATCGAATTGTGCCCCAAGCCCGTGATCGCGGCGATCGCGGGGGCCTGCACGGGCGGCGGGGCCGCCATCGCGGGGGTCTGCGACCTGCGGCTGGGGTCGGCGAATGCAAAGATCGGGCTGCCGATCGCGCGCACCCTGGGCAATTGCCTGTCGATGTCGAACTACGCGCGCTTCGCCGCCTTGATCGGGCCGGCGCGGCTGACCGACCTTGTGTTCACCGCGCGGTTGATGGAGGCGCCGGAAGCCCTGGCGGCGGGGTTGCTCAGCGAAGTCCTGGACACGCCCGAGGCGCTGGCCGAACGCGCCCGCGCCCTGGCGACGACCATCGCCGGCCACGCGCCGCTGACCCTGCGCGCGACCAAAGAAGCGCTGCGCCGGCTGCGCGAGGCGGCGCATGGGGTGCCGGGGGACGATCTGGTGACCATGTGCTTCACCAGCGCCGATTTCGCGGAGGGCGTGGATGCGTTCCTGACGCGGCGTCCGCCGGTGTGGACAGGGCGTTAGTCCGTGACGGCCGCAGGCGCGAATGCGCCGCAGGGCTGAATCACGCGACAAAACAACAAGCTAGACCGCGATGCGTGAGCGAATGCGACCCCATCGCGGTCTAGCCCCGGCACACGCGGTCGTCACGCCAGGGCGGAGCCCATCCTGCGCAATGTCTCGGGCCGCAGCTCCGCCAGGCTGTTGATGCCAAGCAGGCCCATGTCGCGGTCGATCTCGGCGCCCAGCAGGTTGATGCAATGGGTCACGCCCGCCGCGCCGCCGATCGCCGCGGCGTAGACGAAGGGCCGGCCGACGAAGACGAAGCTCGCGCCCAGGGCCATCGCCTTCAGCACATCCGTGCCACGGCGCAACCCGCTGTCCAGCATCACCGGGATATTGCCCGCCACGGCGACCACCTCCGGCAGGACGCGCAGGGGTGACACGGTGCCATCCAACTGCCGCCCGCCGTGGTTGGACACGATGATGCCATCCACGCCGCTGTCGCAGGCGATGCGGGCATCGGCCGGGTTCATGATGCCCTTGACCACCAGGCGGCCCTGCCACTGCCGGCGGATCTGTTGCAGGTGCGTCCAGTTCAGGTGGTCGCGCATGCTGAAGTCGCGGGCGATGTTCCGCGCCACGATGGGCGCGCCGCGCTCGGCGTAGGAATTCTCGAAATGCGGCATCCCGTGGCGCGTGAGCGTGCGCAGGAAGGTGTTGAGCGACCAGCGGGGATGGGTGATGCCGTCCCAGGCCAGGCGCAGGCTGGGGCGCAGCGGGGTGGAGAAGCCGGTGCGGATATTGTTCTCGCGGTTCGCCAGCACCGCCGTATCGACCGTCAGCACCAGCGTGCCGAAGCCGGCGCGGGCGACGCGGTCCACCAGCGCCGCGATCCGCGCGGGTTCGCCGGGCAGGTAGGCCTGGAACCAGGAACCGGGGGCGGCGGCCGCGACCTCCTCAAGCCGGATCAGCGAGGATCCGCTCATGATCATCGGGATATGCGCATCCGCCGCGCCGCGCGCGAGCACGAGGTCGCCGCGATAGGCGATCAGTGCGCCCATGCCCATCGGCGCGATGCCGAAGGGGGCGGCGTAGGCCTGGCCGAACAGGGTGGTGGCCTGCGACCGCTGCGACACATCGGCCAGCACGCGCGGGGCAAAGCCCCATTCGGTGAAGACCGCGCGGTTGTCGGCCAGGGTGGCGTTGGTTTCGGCGGCACCTGCGACATAGCCAAAAATCGGGCGCGGCAGGTGGCGCCGCGCCGCGACCTCGAAATCATCCAGCGCCAGGATGCCCCGCAGGCGTCGCGGCACCGACTTGGCCGCCGTCCGGAACGGCGGGGTCGGTGCGCCGTTCAGTTCCAAGGCGTGGTTTCCCAGATACGGCGATACCGCGCTTCCTGCGCCGGCATCTGCGCTTCCCATTCGGCGCCGGGCAGGTAGGCCATCGGCAGTTCCAACTGGCGCGCCTTCTCCTGCCATTCCGGCTTGACCACCACCCGCGCGATGGCGTCCTGCAGGCGGGCGGCGACGTCGTCGGGGATGCCACGCGGGGCGGCGAAGCCACGTTCGCTGGTCATCAGCACATCGAACCCTTCCTCGCGGAAGGTCGGCACGGTCGGCATCAGGTCCCAGCGCTGTTCGCCCATCGCGGCCAGGGCGCGCAGCGGCGGGTTCTCCTGGCCGAGGACGCCGATCTCACCCAGGTTCAGCCCGCCGACATCGATATGCCCGGCCAGGACCGCGTTCTTCACGAGGCCGGCGCCGGCATAGGGCGCATGGATGAATTCCGTGCCGGAGGCCGCCTGCAACAAGGTCAGCCCCAGATGGTCGTCGGTGCCGACGCCGGAAGAGCCGACGCTGATCGTGCCCGGGGCGCGGCGGGCGGCCTCCACCAGGTCGCGCAGGCTGCGATAGGGCGAGGTCTGGCGGACCACGAAGGCGGTCGGGTCGTCGACCAGCCGCGCGATCGGGCGAATCTTCGTGCGGTCGTAGCGCACGGGGCGGGAGACGGGCACGGACAGGTAGCCCGGCGTGTTGATCGCGCCGATGGTGTAGCCATCCGGCCGGGCCGCTTGCAGCGCCACATAGGCGGTTTCACCCCCCGCGCCGGCGCGGTTCTGCACGACGAAATTGGCGCCGGGGAGTTCGGCCGCGAGGAAGGTGGCAAGCACGCGCACCATGACATCGGTGCCGCCGCCCGGGGCGAAGCCGACGATGACCTCGATCGGGCGGCCGGCGGGCCAGGCGGTTTGCGCCAGGGCGGGGCAAGGCAGGGCCAGGGCGGCACCGGCGGCCAGGAGACCGCGGCGATTGATGTTCTTGTTCATTTTGGACGTTCCTCCGTGATGGCGCTAGGCGGCGGCGGGCAGCCCGCCGGGCACGACGACGGCGCCCTCCAGCGCCGGGGCGCGGCCGGCCAGGACCGCGATGATGCATTCGGCGGCACCGCTCGCCATGGCGACGGCACCGCGTGGGGTATTGGCGGCCAGGTGCGGCGTCGGCACCACGCGCGGATGCTGGCGCAGGGGGCTGTCCGCCTCCAGCGGTTCCTTGGCGAAGACATCGACGCCGGCCCAGGCCAGGTGGCCGGAATCCAGTGCCGCCAGCAGCGCCGCCTGGTCGACGATGCCGCCGCGCGCGGTATGCACCAGGATGGCGCCGCGCGGCAGCAGGGCGAGTTCGGCGGCACCGATCATGCCGCGCGACGATGCGTCCAGCGGGCAATGCAGGCTGAGCACCTCGGCCCGCGCCAGCAGGTCTGGCAGGGTGTCGACACGTTTGGCCGGGCCGGGCAGCGGGCCGGCGGGCAGCAGCGGATCCCAGGCCAGGACCTGCATGCCGAAGGCGCTGGCCATGCGCGCGACCTTGGAGCCGATGGCGCCATGGCCGACGATGCCGATCACCATGCCGTCGATGTCGCGCGTCATGCGGGAGGTCTTTTCCCACAGGCCGGCGCGCATCTTGGCGGTGACGTCGGGCAGGTCCTTCAGCATGGTCAGCAGCAGCGCCATGGCGTGTTCGGCGACGGAGCGCGAATTGGCCCCCGCCGCGCGCGTCACGGTCACGCCACGGGCGGCGGCGGCGGCCAGGTCGATGCCATCCACGCCCGCGCCATGGCGCGCCACCACGCGCACATCCGGCAGGGCCGCGTCCAGCACCTTGGAGGTGATGAGGCCCTGGCGGTGCAGGATGGCGATCGGGCGGTGCAGGGCGATCGCGGCGAGGAGTTCCGGCTCCTCCGGATAGCCGGCGGTCAGGACCGGGGTCAGCCCGGCCTGTTCCAGCATCGCCAGGGCGTCGGGCGCCAGCTTGGCCGCGGTGATGAGAACGACGGGATTGGCCATGTCGGGATCAGTCCAGCCCTTCGCAGCCGAGCCGGCGCAGGGCGGCATCGACCCAGGCGGCGTCATGCGTGCCGGCCTTGATATTGGCGACCTGGCGATGTTCGGCGGCCTGCTTGGCGACGGAGGCGGCATAGACCTGTTCGGCCACGTCGAAGGGCACGCAGAGCAGCCCGTCGGGGTCACCGATGATCAGGTCGCCGGCCTCGATCACCATGCCGTCGATCGCGATGGGCAGGTTGATTTCGCCCGGGCCGTCCTTGTAGGGGCCGCGATGCGTCACGCCGGCGGCGAAGACGGGGAAATCCTGTTCGCGGATGGTGGCGCTGTCGCGGATGGCGCCGTTGATCACGATGCCGCCCAGCTTGCGATAGACCATCTGCGCCAGCATCAGGTCGCCGATCAGGGCGTTGGTCAGGTCGCCGCCGGCATCGACCACGATCACGTCGCCGGGCTGGGCCAGCAGGATCGCCTTATGGATCATCAGGTTGTCGCCGGGGCGGGTTTTCACCGTCAGCGCCGGGCCGGACATGACGTCGCCATTGTGCATGGGGCGCAGGCGCGGGCCGCCGGCGGTGATGCGGGACATGTTGTCGCTGACATTGGCGACGGGGAGAGCGCGGAAGCGCTCGGCCAGATCGGCGCTCACCTGGCGCGAACGCGTCGCGATCCTGAAGCCTGACGGCATTTGGTTCTCTCCATCCCTGCGCATATTTGGTAAAAACGAAACGCGATTTCGAAATATCACGCCCGATGGAGGGCGCAAGGCGAAAATGGATCACCATGACGGAACGACATGGCTGGCTTGCTCACGCCCCGCCAGGGCCGTAACCGTAACGCCATGACCAAAACCAGTCGCCCGAAGCCGGCCCTTGAGGGCGTCGCGGCCGCCGAGCGCGCCCTGCGCATCCTGGCCGCCTTCCGCAAGGGCGATGCGGCGGTCAGCCTGGCCGAACTGGCCGAGCGCACCGGGCTGGTGAAGAGCACGATCATGCGCCTGGCGATCTCGCTGGAGGCATGCGGCTTCCTCGCGCATTTGCCGGACGGCTCCTATCGGCTGGATGCCGAGGTGCTGCGGCTGGGCGGGATCTACCAGCAATCATTCCGGTTGGAGCCGCATGTGATGCGGGTGCTGGAAGCCCTGGTCGCCGCGACGGGGGAAAGTGCGTCCTTCTACATCCGGCGCGGGGCGTATCGCCAATGCCTGTTCCGGGTGGATTCCCCCCACATGCTGCGCTTGCATGTGCGCGAGGGCGATCTGCTGCCGATGGACAGCTCCGGCATCGCGCAGGTGCTGCGGATCTTTGGCGCGGTGCCGCTGCCGCCGGATGCCGCGACGGTCGCGCTGCCGCTCTACACCGCCGGGGCGAACGATCCGCATACCGCCAGCATGTCGATGCCCGTGTTTGGGCCGGGTGAAGGCTTTGCCGGGGCGCTGACGATCACCGGCCCGGTCACGCGGCTGACGCGGGAGGCGGCGGCGGGCTATGCGGACACGCTGCGGGATGCGGCCATGGGTTTGACGCGCGTGCTGGGCGGGCAGGCGCCGCGCTGATTGACAGGGGCTGCCGGGCGCATCCAGGCTTTCGCGCCCTTGGAGTGCCCCCGTCGATGCTGCGTCCTGGCCTGAGCCTGCTGGCTGCCCTGGTGATCGCCACGCCCGCTTTGGCCCAAGTGCCGACACGGGCCAATACGCTGCGTGTCGCGCCCGAGACCCTGACCCGCGTGCTGGACCCGCATTTCACCACCAGCTTCACCACGCGCGACTTCGCCTATCTGGTGTTCGACACGCTGTTTGCCGTGAACGACCGCTGGGAACCGACGCCGCAGATGGTCGATCGCTTCACCCGCAGCGACGACGGCATGAGCTGGACGTTTACGCTGCGCGACGGGCTGACCTGGCACGATGGCACCGCCGTCACGGCCGAGGATTGCGTGGCCAGCCTGCGAAGGTGGGGTGCCCGCGATGCGCTGGGCGGGGCCTTGATGCGGGCCACGGCCTCGATCGACGTGGTGGACCCAAAGACCTTTCGCCTGATGCTGCGCGAACCCTTTGGCCTGGTGCTGGAAGCGCTGGCCAAGCCCGGCGCGATGGTGCCGGCGATGATGCCGGCGCGGCTGGCGGCGACATCGCCGACGCAGCAGATCCCGCAGGTGATGGGCAGCGGTCCCTATCGCTTCGTCGCGGAAGAATACGTCCCGGGCGACCGCATCGTCGTGCAGCGCCACGCGGGGTATCGCCCGAGGTCCGAGCCGGCGGTCTGGGCCAGCGGCGGCAAGGTCGCGCGGATGGAACGGGTGGAATTGCTGGCGCTGCCCGATGTCTCGACCCAGGTCAGCGCGCTGACGACGGGTGAGATCGACTACGTCGAACGCCTGCCGGCCGATGTGCTGCCGGTGCTGGAGCGCAACCGGGCGGTGCGGGTCGCGACCGTGTCGCACTATGGCTTCCAGGGGCTGCTGCGCTTCAACCACCTGCACCCGCCCTTCGACAATCCTGCCGTGCGGCGCGCGGTGATGCTGGCGGTGGACCAGGCCGACTACCTGGCCGCCGTGGCCGGGCGGCCCGAATATGCGCGGGAATGCCGCAGCATGTATGGCTGCGGCACGCCGCTGGAAACCACGGCGGGCATGCCGATGACGCCCGACCTGGAGGGTGCGCGGCGGATGCTGCGGGACAGCGGCGCGGACCTGTCGCGCCCCGTCGTCATCATCCATCCAGCCGATGCGCCGGGGATCGCGGCGCTGGGCCTGGTGTCGCAGGCGTTGCTGACGCAGATCGGGCTGCGCGTCGATCTGCAGGCGATGGACCTCAACACCTATTTTGGCCGGCGCGCGCGGCCGGAGGGCTGGAACATCGCGCATACGACCAACACGGTGCCGGATATGCAGTCGCCGTTGCTGAACCCTTTCCTCAATGGCGCGGGGTTTCCCGCCGGTTTCGCCGGCTGGCCGAAGGATGATGAGGTGGAGCGGCTGCGCATGGAATTCGCGCGCGCGCCGGATGCGGCCGAAAGGCTGCGCATCGCGACCGAAATCCATCGCCGCGCGGCGGAGGGCGGGTTCTACATGCCGCTCGGCCAGTTCACCGCCGCCAGCGCCTGGCGCGCGAATTTGACGGGCGTGCTGGACGGGCCGGCGATGTTCCTGTGGAACATGAGCCGCAACTGATGACGAAACTCTCCTTCTCCGACTACCTCGATGCCGTGCCGAAGGTGGAATTGCACCTGCACATCGCCGGCGCGATCCGGCCCGAGACGCTGGATGACCTCGCCTTCCTGAATGAATTGCGGTTGCCGAAGCCGGCAACCGAGCTTTACCAGTTCACGACCTTCTACGAATTCCTCGATGCACTGCGGTTGGCGGCGCTGGCGCTCGCCACGCCGCGGGATTTTGCCCGCGTGGCTTATGAATGCATCGAAGACCTGCACCGCCACGGCAACGTCCGTCATGCGGAAATCTTCTTCAACCCGCATTACTTCACACCGAACGGCGTGGCCTATCCCGAGATCGTCGATGGGCTGATCGAGGGGCTGGAGCGGGCCGAGCATGATTTTGGCGTGTCCTCCCTGCTGATCGCCTGCATCGACCGCAGCGTCTGCCTGCCGTCGGAAGCGTTGCAGATGCTGGAATGGATGGCGCAATACCCGCGGCCGAAGGTGGTCGGCATCGGACTGGATGGCGCCGAACGCGCCGGGCCGCCGTTGCTTTGGGTCGAGGCCTGGCGCCAGGCGGGACGATCCGGTTTCCGCCGCACCGCACATGTCTGCGAAGACAACCAGAGCCTGTTCGAGGCGCCGCCCACCCATTACACGCAATGCCGCGACGCGCTGGGCTGCGACCGGCTGGACCATGGCTACAACATCCTGGCCGATCCGGCGGTGGTGCAGCGCGCGGTGCAAGACCAGGTGCCCTTCACCATGGCCTGCTGGTCCGGCCTGACCTGGAACCGCGCGCCGCGGCGCCAACGTATCAAGGCGATGTACGATGCGGGGCTGAACATCACGCTCGGCACCGATGACCCGACGATCTTCGGCACCACGATGGGGCATTCGTGGCGCACGGTCTTCGCCGACCTGGGCTGGCGCGGGGCGGAGGCGCGCCGGCTGAGCCTGGCAGGCGTCGAAGCCTCCTGGTTGCCGGAGGCGCGCAAGGCGGCATTGCGCAGTGAATTCGTCGCGACGCTGGATGCGCTGGAGCGGGACTTGGACCCGGAAGACCGCGTGGTGGAGCTTGCGGTGACGCGGGGTTAGCAGGACGGGAGGTTGCGCCGTGGAGAGGGCTTCGCCCCCTCCACACCTCCCCCACCAGGGGCCGCCGCCCCTGGACCGGCGCGATGTATTGGCAAGAGAAAGAGAGGGGCGTCGCTGAAACGCCCCTGGGCAAGGGCGCACCATGCCCCTCTCTTTCTCTTGCCAAACGCCGTGGGTTCCAAGGGGCCACGGCCCCTTGGTGGGGAGAGTTTGAGAGGGGCAAAGCCCCTCTCAAGGCGCCACCCGTCTCTTCGTCTACGCGTTCCGCCGCAGGACGTCCGGGTTCACGCAGACATCCGGTGTCAGTGTCCCGGCAAAGGTCGCCAGGATGCTTTCAGCGCAAGACATCGCCATGCGTTGCATGCCTTGTGCCGTGCTGGCGGCGGAGTGCGGCGACACGGTGACATTCGGCAGGTCGAACAGCGGGATTGGCGCCGGCACGGGCTCTGTCTCGAACACATCCAGCCCGGCGCAGGCCAGGTGGCCGTTGGTCAGCGCGGCGTGCAGGGCGGCCTCGTCCACCAGCGTGCCGCGCGCGGTATTCACAAAGGCGCCGCCCGGCTTCATCGCGGCCAGGAAGGGCGCATCGATCATGCGTCGCGTGGCTTCGCTGGAGGGCACGTGCAAAGTCACCATATCGGCCTCGGCCAGGCCGGCGTGCAGGTCGGCCACGGGGATGAAGCCTGCGCCCTTGATGGTGTTCTGCGGGATATAGGGGTCGTGCACCAGCACGCGCATCCCGAAGGCGGCGCAGAGCCGCGCGACGCGCCCGCCGATGCGACCAAAGCCCAGCACCAGGATGCTGCGGCCGGCGAGGTCGAAGGTCGGTGCCTCCGCCACCTGGCCCCAGCCGCAGCCCCGCAGCCGCGCGTCATAGACACGGGTTTGCCGGGCGCAGGACAGCAGCAGCATCATCGCGTGTTCGGCGACGCTTTGCGCATTGGCATCGGGCGTGATGGTGACGGGGATGCCGCGCGCCGTGGCGGCGGGGATGTCCACGCTGTCGAAGCCGACGCCGTGCCGCGCGATGATGCGCAGGTTGGGTGCGGCATCCATCACCGCCGCGGTGATCGGCGTCAGGCGCACGGTGACCGCATCGGCGCGCGGCAGGGCTTCGGCCATGTTCCGCGCGTCGGGGAATTCCAGGACCTCGGTCGTGCAGCCCGCGGCATGCAGGCTCGCCATGGCGTCCGGGTGGATGGAACGCAGCATCAACACATGGGGCATGGGGCTACTCCAGATGGGCCGCGTCGCCCAGAAGCGCGCCGCGAAAGCGGGTGGTGAGGACAGCGCCATCGCGCGGCGGCAGCGCCAGCGGCAGGGTTTCGGGGTCGATCTTCACGGTCGCGAAGAAGGGACCGATGCCGGTGTGGATCGTCTCCCGCAGGGCGGCGATCTCATCCGGCTTGCTGACCCGCCGCACCGCCGGGATCCCGGCGGCCGTGGCCATGCCGTTCAAATCCACGCCGAGCCCGGTATGCGTCATCTGGCCACCGGTTTCGCCGTAGCGCTCATTGTCCAGCACCACGATCGACAGATTTCTTGGCGCCTGCACCGCGATGGTGGCGAGCGCACCGATGCCCATCAGCATTTCGCCATCGCCGGTCAGCACAAGCACGCGCTTGTCGGGCTGCGCCAGGGCCAGGCCCAGGCCGATCAGCGCGGCACCGCCCATCGCGCCCCAGAGCGGGAAGGACAGCGGATGGTCGCCCGCGGCGGTGATATCCCAGGCTGGCGCGCCCAGGCCGGCGATCACCAGCAGATCGCCGCGATCCTCCAGAAGCGCCGGCACGACGCTGCGACGATGCAGCAGGCCGGCGGCCGAAACCTCCACCATGGCGCTCATTTCCCAAAAGTCTTGGCGCCCAGCACGCGCTGCCCGATCAGGCAGGCGGTGGCGCGATAGGTGTTGAAGGCAAGCCGCAATGTCGCATCGGCGATGGGCACGACATCTTCCGGCGTATCGGCGCGATGGGTGATGCAGCCCATGGCTTCCAGCACGGCCGGCGTCGCCTGGCCCATCGGCACCTGCCACGGGTTGAATTCGCCGAAATCGCCCCGCATCGTGATCAGCATCGGCACGGGAAACCGGCAGGTCGCGGCCAGCGACAGCATGTTGATGCAATTGCCGACGCCAGAGGATTGCATCAGCACCACGCCACGCTGCCCGCCCAGCCAGGCGCCGCCGAGGACGGCAATGCCCTCTTCCTCGGTCGTCAGCGGGATCAGGCGCATGGTGTTGGAGGCCTGGACCCTGCGGATCAGCCGCGCATGCCCGGCATCGGGCACGACCACCACCTGCCGGATCTTGTGCGCTTCCAGCAGCGCGAACAGGCCATCGGGCCAGTTCTCGGTTTGGCCGGCGTCCGGATGCATGGTTCCCCCAAGGTGCAGTTTGCGCGATCCTCCCCTCGGTCAGGGCATGTGTCCATGGCCCGAGGGGCCCGGAGGGTCAGAATGGCATTCGCCCATACCATCGCCGGCACGCGTTTCGTCTTCGATGATCTGCGCATGCTGATGGCGCGCGCGACGCCGCTGCGCAGTGGCGATGCGCTGGCCGGCGTCGCGGCGGACAGCGCGATGGAGCGGGTCGCGGCACAGCATGCGTTGGCCGATCTGCCGCTGCGGCATTTTCTGCACGAGGTCGTGGTCCCGTATGAATCCGACGACGTGACGCGGCTGATCATCGACAGCCACGACCGTATCGCCTTTGCGCCGATCGCCAGCCTGACGGTGGGTGGGTTTCGCGATTGGCTGCTGACCGTCGATGAAGCGGCGTTGACCCGTATCCGCCCCGGGCTGACGCCGGAGATGGTCGCCGCGGTATCAAAGATCATGCGCCTGCAGGATCTGGTCGCGGTGGCGGCGAAATGCCGGGTGATCTCGCGCTTCCGCAACACCTTGGGCCTGGCGGGAACGCTGTCGATCCGCCTGCAACCGAACGACCCCGTGGATGATCCGCGCGGTGTCGCGGCACAGATCCTGGATGGGCTGATGCTCGGCGCCGGGGATGCGGTGATCGGGGTGAATCCCGCGACCGACAATGTCGAAACCCTGTGCCGGCTGTTGGAGTTGCTGGACGGAGTCAGGGACCGGCTGGATATCCCGACGCAGACCTGTGTCTTGTCGCATGTCACCACCACCATGCTGGCGATGCAGCGCGGCGCGCCGGTGGACCTGGTGTTCCAGTCCATCGGCGGCACGCAGGGCACCAACGAGTCCTTTGGCGTCACCCTGCCGCTCTTGGCCGAGGCGCGGGCAGCGGCCTTGGCCCTGGGTCGCGGCACGCTCGGCCGCAACGTGATGTATTTCGAAACCGGCCAGGGCAGCGCGCTATCGGCCAATGCCCATCACGGCGTCGACCAGCAAACGATCGAGACGCGCGCCTATGCCGTCGCCCGGGCCTTCGATCCGCTGCTGGTCAACAGCGTCGTCGGCTTCATCGGGCCGGAATACCTCTACGACGGCAAGCAGATCATCCGGGCAGGGCTGGAGGATCATTTCTGCGGCAAACTCCTCGGCCTGCCGATGGGGGTGGATGTTTGCTACACGAACCATGCCGAGGCCGACCAGGATGACATGGACGCGCTGCTGACCTTGCTGGGGGCCGCGGGCGTAACCTATGTGATGGGTGTGGCCGGCGCGGATGACGTGATGCTGGCCTATCAATCGACATCCTTCCACGACGGGCTTTATGCCCGCGCGCTGCTGGGCCGGCAGCCCGCGCCGGAATTCGCTGCCTGGCTGGCGCGCAATGGCGTGGCGCCGAGCAGCGATACGGGCGCCCTGCCGTCCCGGCTGTTGAAAGCCTTGCCGTGACCGCGCCGCGCCTTTGGCGCGACCTGCGGGGGATGACCACGGCGCGGGTCGCACTGGGGCGGGCCGGCAATGCGGTGCCGACCGCATCGCATTTGGCCTTCCAGGCCGATCATGCGGCGGCGCGCGACGCGGTATGGTCGGCGCTGGACGCGGCGGCGCTGGTGGCCGAGGCCGCCAGCCTGGACCTGCCGATCCTGCGCGTCGCGAGCCAGGCAGTGGACCGGCGAAGCTATCTGCTGCGGCCGGACCAGGGGCGGCGGTTGCGCCCGGCGGACCTGGGCGTGCTGGAGGCATCGGCACATCCCGGCGCCGTGGTCTTCGTCGCCGCCGATGGTCTTTGCGCGCTTGGCGTCCAGGCGCAGGCCGTCGCGGTTGTCTCGGCCTTGCTGGACCCCCTGCGCCGTCTGGGATTTGTGCCCGGACCCTTCGTCGTGGCGGAACAGGCGCGGGTCGCCTTGGGCGACGAGATCGGCGGCGCCTTGGGGGCCTTGGCGGTGGTGATGCTGATCGGGGAGAGGCCGGGATTGTCCTCGACCGATAGCCTGGGGGCGTATCTGACCTGGGGGCCGCGGGTCGGGCGGACGGATGCGGAGCGCAATTGCATCAGCAACATCCGCCCGGGCGGCCTGTCGCCGCCGGCGGCGGCGGCGAAAATCGCCTGGCTGCTGGCCGGGGCCAGGGCGCAATCCGGGACGGGCGTCGCGCTGAAGGATGAACAGCCGGAAGCGCCCTTGGCCTTGGGGTAGGCGTCGTTATCCTGCCAGGACCCCGTGTTGGCGCAGAAAGCCGAGGAGAGGCAGGATAGGAAGGCCCAGAATCTCGTCCTGGCTGCCTTCGATCCGCTCAAAAAGCTGAATGCCGGGCCCTTCCACGCGATAGCCGCCGACCGAGGCCAAGACCGCATCGCCTTCGGCCGCCAGATACGCGTCCAGCACCGCGTCGGAAAATTGGCGCATCGTCATGCGCGGCGTCGCCACATGATGCCAGATGCGCCGGCCATGGCGCCAGACGACGATGGCGGTCGGCAGCATGTGGGTTTTGCCGCGCAGGACCATGAGCTGCGCCCGGGCCGCGGCCAGATCGGCCGGCTTGTCGAAGCGATCATCGCCACAGACCAGCATCTGGTCGCCGCCGATGACCAGCAGATTGGGGTCCCGCATGGCCAGGCGCCGCGCCTTGGCATCGGCCAGCATCAGCGCCGTGTCGGCGACCGGCATGCCCTCGGCCAGGGCCGCGGCCTTCAGCGCGTCTTCATCGACATGCGCGGCGCGCGCTTCGAACACCAGGCCGGAGGCGCGCAGCAGACCGGCGCGGCTGGCGGATGCCGAAGCCAGCAGGATCGGCGGATCCTCGGCCTGGATCATGACGCGAGGGGTTTTGCCTGCTTGGCATCACGCCGGCGCTGGTGCCAGGCCTCCATGAGCTGGACCACGGTGGCCGCGGTTTCCTCGATCGACCGGCGGGTCACATCGATCACCGGCCAGCCGCGCGCCCCGCAGAGGCGCCGGGCCGCCAGGATTTCGGCCTTTACCGAGTCAGGATCGACGTAGTCATTGGTGTCCTGCCGCACGCCACCCGCGCCGATCAGCCGCAACCGGTGGCGGCGGATGTCGATCAGGCTGTCGGCGTCGATGGTCAGCCCGATGATCGGGCAACCGATGGCATCCAATTCGATCGGCAGCACGGCCCCGGGCACCAGCGGGATATTGGCCGCCTTGATGCCGCGATTGGCGAGGTAGAAGCAGGTCGGCGTCTTGCTGCTGCGGGACACGCCGACCAGCAGCACATCGGCATCATGCACGCCGGCCGTGCTCATCCCATCATCATGCGCCAGCACGTAGTGCATGGCATCGATGCGGCGGAAGTAATCGGCGTCCATCACATGCTGCGCGCCGCGCTTGGCCTGGGCGCGTTCGCCGATCGCCTGCTGCATGAGGTCGAGCACCGGGTCCAGCACGGAAAGACATCGCACGCCCAATCGCGCGCATAATTCCTCCAAGGCCAGGCGCAGGCTGCGATCGACCAGGGTGAAAAGGACGGGGCCAGGTTCGGCCTGGATGCCTTCCAGCACGCGGTCGAGTTGCAGCCGCGAGCGGACCAGCGACCAGCGGTGCTGGACGACCATCGGTTCCTCGAACCGTGCCAAAACCGCGCGGGCCATGGAGTTCAGCGTGTCCCCGGTGCTGTCGGAGACGAGATGGAGGTTTGTCATGCGGTGGGGCATTGCCGGGATGGTTCGAAGCCGCAACTGGGGATAACGGGGACAGTCATGACGGGTCCACATCGCGACCGCCGGATATGGGGATAAGACGTGCGGAGCGAGCGCCTGGGGACGTGATTCGCGGGGGTCGAGGGGCAAACCCGGGACATCGACGCCTCGGCGGCCTTTGGACTGGGCATTCCGGCCATCCTCCCTTGTGCAGAACCCTGTGGAGCGATCAGGGGCGCATTGCCTCCCCATGATTCACAGGGCCTACAAATCACTACCATCTTTCTTCTTATCTTCAATTCAGGGATTAGAACGGCATGCAAACCGGCAAACCGATGCTTCGCGTGCTTTCAGGTGAGAGCGTCTGGCCACCTCCCGCCTGGTTGATGCGCCAGGCGGGGCGCTATCTGCCGGAGTATCGCGAATTGCGGGCGCAGGCCGGGGATTTCATCGCGCTCTGCACCAATCCCGCCCTGGCGGCCGAGGTTACCTTGCAGCCGTTGCGCCGCTATGGCTTCGACGCGGCGATCCTGTTCAGCGATATCCTGATGGTGCCATGGGCCCTGGGGCAGCCGTTGCGCTTTGCCGAGGGCGAGGGGCCGCTGCTGGAGCCGATCCGCGATGCGGTGGCCGTGGCGAAACTCGACCCGACGGTGGTCGCCGCCCGCGCGGCCCCGATCATGGAAACGGTCAGTCGCCTGCGCGGTGCGCTCGATCGCGATTTCCCGAGCACGGCGCTGATCGGTTTCGCCGGCAGCCCGTTCACGGTCGCCTGCTACATGGTCGATGGCCGCGGTGGCGGCGAATTTCCGGCCACGCGGCTGCTGGCCCATCGCGATCCGGTGCTTTTTGCCCAGTTGATCGCGGTCCTTGAGGCCTCGACGGTCGCCTATCTTGAGGCGCAGGTCGATGCCGGCGCCGAAATCCTGCAATTGTTCGATTCCTGGGCGGGTGTTTTGCCGCCGGATGGTTTTGCCCGATGGGTGGTCGAGCCTACGGCACGCATTGTGGCGGCTCTGAGGGCCAGCAGGCCCCATGTCCCGATCATTGGCTTTCCCCGCATGTCAGGGGCGTCCCTGCCTGCCTACGCCGTCCGCACGGGCGTGCAGGGGGTGTCCATGGATACGTCGATGGACCCGGCCTGGGCCGCGGGCGCGGTTCCGGCGTCGATCGCGGTGCAGGGCAATCTGGATCCGCTGGCTGTCGTTGCTGGCGGGGCGGCGCTGGAGGCGGGGACGCGGCGTGTGTTGCAGGCGCTGCGTGGTCGCCCGGCGATCTTCAACCTGGGCCATGGGATCGTGCCCCAGACGCCACCGGACCATGTCGCGCGCCTGATGGAGATTGTGCGGGCCGACGGGAAATAGCCCGGCGAAATAATATAAAGTCAGGATTTTCTTCGCCACGCGATGATTCTCGTGTGGCGAATGATTTTCAGGGAATTTTCCCCGGAAACGATTTCAAACCGGGGAAATTCCGATCCATTCAGGGAATCAGAAGCGTGCTTCCGGTCGTCTGACGCGCTTCCAAGGCACGATGGGCCGCAGCGGCTTCCTTCAGCGGCCAGGTCTGGTTGACCCGGATCTTCACGGCGCCGGATGCAACCGCTGCAAACAGGTCGGCGGCCGAAGCGACCATATCCTCGCGCTTGGCGGTGTAGGTCGCGAGCGTCGGGCGCGTCAGGTAGAGCGATCCCTTGGACGCGAGGATGCCGATATCGAAGGGCGGCACGGGCCCGGAGGCATTGCCGTAGGACACCATCATGCCGAGCGGGGCAAGGCTGGACAGCGACGCATCCCAACTGTCCTTGCCGATGCTGTCATAGACGACCGGCAGCATGGCACCGCCGGTGATGTCCTTCACGCGCGTCGGCAGGTCTTCGCTGTTGAGCACGATGTGGTCGGCGCCATGCGCCAGGGCCAGGTCGGCCTTGGCCTGGGTCGACACCGTGCCGATGACCGTGCAGCCCAGGGCCTTGGCCCATTGCACCAGGATCAGCCCGACCCCGCCGGCCGCGGCATGGACCAGGATGGTCTGCCCCGCCTGCACGCGAAACGTCCGGCGCAGCAGGTATTGGGCCGTCATCCCCTGCAGCATCATGGCCGCGCCCTGTTCGAAGGAAATGCCATCGGGCAGCTTCACCAGGCGATCAGCCTTGATGGTGCGGGTTTCGGCATAGGCGCCGACCGGACCGGAGGCATAGGCGACGCGGTCGCCGATGGCGACCTCGGTCACGCCTTCGCCGATCGCCTCGACGATGCCGGCGCCTTCCATCCCGATGGTCGCGGGCAGGGAGGGCAGTTTGTAGAGCCCGGTGCGGAAATAGACGTCGATGTAGTTCAGCCCGACGGCGCGGTGGCTGACCAGGGCCTCACCCGGCCGCGGGGTTGGCGTTGGCACTTCATCCCAAGAAAGGACCTCGGGGCCACCATGCTGGTGGATGCGTATCGCATGGGTCATCTTGTCGTTCCCTGGTTAGGCAGTCGAAACACCCCACGGCTCATTCGGTCTTCGTGGGCCAGCAACCACTTCTTGGTTTGAACGCCATCGCCGCCGGAATAGCCACCAAGGCGGCCTTGCCCGGCAGTGACCCGATGGCATGGAATCAGGATCGGCAAGGGATTGCGCGCATTCGCCTGCCCGATGGCGCGCGCGGCGGTGCCCACGACGGCCGCGACTTCGCCATAGGACATCGTCTGGCCGAGGGGAATCGTTTGCAGGCAGGCCCAGACCCGTTGCTGGAATGGCGACCCATCCGGGGCAAGCGGCAGGTCGAACTGCGAAAGCTGCCCGTCGAAATAGGCGTCGAACTGCCGTTTGGCTTCGGCCAGCAACGGGTGTTCCGACGTGTCCAGGCTTGCGCCGCCGCCACGACCCCACTCCAGCGCCGTCAGCCCATCGGCCGAGGAGAAGAGCGTGATCTCACCAAGGGGAGTATGGAAACTTGCTTGTCGCATCGCGCCCTGATCACCGTGTTTGGGCGCTTTTTCACGCAACTCGTCAAGCATGGCGCGTCCGGCCCGTCTGGCTGTAAAGGAAAGCGGTGTCTGATCGAGGCCGATGTGACCGAACCCGACCCGCCGCTATTCTATAAGTGCCATATTTTCGTCTGCTGCAATAAGCGACCCGATGGCCATCCGCGCGGATCCTGCGCAGCCCGGGGGAGCGAGAAGCTGCGCGACTACATGAAGGCACGGATGAAGGAGCTTCGGGTTCCCCAGTCCCGGGTCAATAGCGCCGGCTGCCTGGAGCGCTGTGAGTTCGGCCCAGCCCTTGTGATCTACCCCGAAGGCGTCTGGTACCAGGCCAGGACCAACGCCGATATCGACGAAATCCTCGATACCCATATCCTGCATGGCGGCCGGGTCGCGCGCCTGATGCTGACCGAGCACGACGTGCCGCCACCCAAGGCTTGAAGCGTTTCACGTGAAACAGGGCGGCACCATCTTCGCGCTCGCCACCGCCGCCATCGCCGCCCCGGTCGCCATCATCCGGCTGTCCGGCAGCGGCTGTGGGGGGCAGGTCGCGCCACTTGTGGGTAGCCTGCCGCCCGCCCGCACAGCGGGTATCAGGTCATTGCGCAGGCCCGGATCGGCCGAGGTGCTGGACCGCGCCCTTGTCCTGTGGTTTCCCGGCCCCCGGTCCGCCACGGGCGAAGACGCCCTGGAACTGCACCTGCACGGCGGCCTGGCCGTCGTGGCGGCGGTGACGGAGGCCTTGGTGACCCTTGGCTGCCGCCCCGCGGAGCCGGGCGAATTCTCCCGCCGCGCCTTCCTCAACGGCAAGCTCGACCTGACCGCGGCCGAGGGCATCGCCGATCTGGTGGCCGCCGAGACCGAGGGGCAACGACGCCAGGCCATGCGCCAGGCCAGTGGCGGCCTGGCGAAGGAATTGATCCGCTGGGATCAGGATCTGCTCCGGCTTCTGGCGCATCAGGAAGCCAATATCGAATTCGCCGACGAAGGCTTGCCCACCGACCTGGACCAGACTGTCCGTGCGGGCATCGGCCGGCTTCAGCAGGATTTGGCCGCCCATCTCAAGGCCGGCGAAAAGGCGCGCCGGCTGCGTTCGGGTGTCAGCGTCGTGATCCTGGGTGCGCCCAACGTCGGCAAATCATCGCTGCTGAACCATCTGGCGCGGTCGGATGCGGCTATCGTGTCCCGCCACCCAGGCACCACGCGCGACATCGTCGAGGTGCGGCTGGACCTGGATGGCATACCCGTGACCCTGTCCGACACCGCCGGCATTCGGGACACCGTCGATGAGATCGAAGCGGAGGGCATCCGCCGCGCCCTGGAGAAGGCCGACATCGCGGACCTCGTGATCCTGATGACCGCGCCGGACATTCCGGCAGGTGCAGATCTGCCGCCAATGGCCACGCCCGTTCTGCGTGTTTCGAACAAGGCTGACCTGTTGGCAGCCCCAACCGAAGGCCTTGTCATGTCCACCCTGACCGGGGCCGGGCTTGACGCTTTCGATGATGTGTTGCGGCGGCAAGTGAAAATGCTGGCGGGGGTCACGGCCACGGCGGCACTCTCCCGGCCGCGGCATATCGCGGCGGTGTCCGAGACCGCCATCTGGCTTGCGACGGCCCTGGACGCCGCGATGCCGGAGATTGTCGCGGAATGCCTGCGCGCCGCCCGGCGCACCCTCGGGCGGATCACGGGGCAAGGCAGCACGGAGGCGGTGCTTGATGCCGTGTTCAGGGACTTCTGCATCGGCAAGTAGCGGCGCTATAGGCAGCGCATGACTGACAGATACGACGTGATTGTGGTGGGGGGCGGCCATGCCGGCACCGAAGCGGCCGCCGCCGCCGCGCGCTGCGGCGCACGCACGCTTCTGCTGACGCACAACAAGGCAACCGTGGGGGAGATGTCCTGCAACCCGGCCATCGGCGGGATCGGCAAGGGGCATCTGGTGCGGGAGGTTGACGCGCTGGACGGGCTGATGGCCCGCGCCGCCGACCAGGCGGGCATCCATTTCAAATTGCTGAACCGCAGCAAGGGACCCGCCGTGCGCGGCCCGCGCGTGCAGGCTGATCGCCGCCTGTATCGCGAAGCCATCCAGGCCCTGCTGCGCGACACCGCCCTGCTGACCATCGCCGAGGGCGCCGCCGAAGCCCTGGAACGCAATGGCAACGGCCGGCTGTCCGCCATCATCTGTGCCGATGGCCGCCGGATCCCCTGCGGCGCCGCCGTGGTCACGACAGGCACGTTCCTGCGTGGCGTCATTCATGTGGGCGATACGCAAAACCCTGCCGGGCGGATGGGCGAAGCAGCTTCCGTCGGACTGTCCGATGCCTTGCGCAATCTTGGCCTGCCGCTCGGCCGGCTGAAGACCGGCACGCCGCCGCGGCTGGATGGGCGCACCATCGACTGGGCGGCGCTGGAAATGCAGCCCGGCGACGAGGTGCCGGAACCGCTGTCCTGGATGACCGACGCCATCACCCTGGCACAGGTCCAATGCGGCATCACCTGGACGACACCGGACGTCCACCGGATCATCACCGCGAACCTCACCCGCGGCCCCGTCCATTCGGGCCGCATCCAGGGCGTCGGCCCGCGCTACTGTCCGTCGATCGAGGACAAGGTCGTTCGCTTCGCCGATCGCGAACGGCACCAGGTTTTTCTGGAACCCGAGGGTCTGGACGACCACACGGTCTATCCGAACGGCATCTCCACCAGCCTGCCGGTGGATGTGCAAGCCGCCATGATCGCCGCCATTCCCGGGCTGTCGCGCGCAAAGATTCTGCGCCCGGGCTATGCGGTCGAATACGATCACGTCGATCCGCGCAGCCTGCTGCCAAGCTATGAATGCCGCGGCATTCCGGGGCTGTTCCTGGCTGGCCAGATCAACGGCACGACCGGCTATGAGGAGGCCGCGGCCCAGGGGATCATGGCCGGAATCAACGCCGCCGCCATGGCCTCGGGCGATCCGACCCCGCGCGTGCTGGCGCGGTCGGAGGCCTATATCGGGGTGCTGACCGACGACCTGACCCTGCAAGGGGTATCGGAGCCTTACCGCATGCTAACCGCGCGCGCCGAGCACAGGCTGGCGCTGCGCGCCGACAATGCCGGGCTGCGCCTGACGGAAACGGGTATCGCCTGGGGCTGCGTCGGCCCCGAGCGCGCCAGGCGCCATCGCGCCTTTGCGGGCGCGATCGACGACGCCATGGCCCGCGCCCGTTCGGAAACGCACACCACATCGGCCCTGCAGAATGCCGGTGTGCCGGTCAACCAGGACGGCAAGCCGCGAAGCATCCTCGACGCGATTGGCCTGCCGGAGGCGGAATGGAGTTCTGTGGTCGCCGTAGCCCCCTGGCTCGGCGACCTAAGCCCCAATGTGCAGTCCCATTTGCGCGCAGAGGCGCTCTACGCGCCCTATCTGGACCGTCAGGCGGATGAACTTTCGCTTATCCGGCGGGAAGACCGGGTCGCCGTGCCGCGTGGCCTGGACTTTTCCGCCGTCCCGGGCCTGTCGCGGGAGATGCAGCACAGGCTTGCCCAATCCGCACCACCCACGCTTGGCGCCGCCGGGCGCATCGCGGGCATCACGCCGGCGGCGCTGACCGCCCTGGCCGTCCATCTGCGCCGGTGTTCCACGTGAAACGCACCGAGCATCTTCTGGACCTGCTCATTCGTTGGAACCAACGCATCAACCTGGTGGCCAAGGCCGATCGCGACACGTTGTGGCAGCGGCATGTGGTCGATTCCGAGCAATTGCTCGACCTGCTGCCACCGGGCCAGACGCCTGCGGCCGACCTCGGGTCCGGCGGTGGATTTCCGGGCCTGGTGCTGGCGTGCCTGTCCGATCGCCCCTGGCATTTGGTCGAAGTGGATCGGCGCAAGGCCGCGTTCCTTGTCGCCGCCGCTGGTGAAATCGGGCTGCCAAACGTCCGGGTCCATGTTGCGCGGATCGAGGATGTGGTCCTGCCGCCCCTTGGCGTCTTGACCGCGCGCGCGCTTGCACCGCTTGGCACCTTGCTCGGTTTCGCCGAACGCCTGCTGGCACCTGACGGCGTCGCACTCTTCCCCAAGGGCAGAAATGCAGAGGCGGAGTTGACCGCGGCACGCCCCGACTGGCACATGGCCCTGGAGCGGTTCCCCAGCCGGACCGACCCCGACGCCACCATCTTCCGCATTTCCGGGATCCGCCGTGCCGGCCCCTGACTCCAAACAACCGCGACGCATCGTCGTCGCGAACCAGAAAGGCGGCGTGGGCAAGACCACGACGGCGGTGAACCTTGCGACGGCGCTGGCCAGCCGCAAGCGCGTGCTGCTGATCGACCTTGACCCCCAGGGCAATGCCTCCACCAGCCTGGGCCTGCCGCGCAGCGAACGTGGCGCCGGCACCTATGCGGCGCTGCTCGGCAGCCATCCGCTGCCGGATCTGTTGCGCGCGACGAAAATCCCGAACCTGTCGGTGCTGCCGGCCGATTCCGACCTCGCAGGGGCGGAGATCGAGATGGTGGATTTGCCGGAACGCGAATTCCGCCTGTCGGTCTGCCTGGAACGCGCGGCCGATGCCCTGGCCACCTACGACCACATCCTGGTCGATTGTCCCCCGTCGCTCGGCTTGCTGACGTTGAACGCGCTGGTGGCAGCCGATTCTGTGCTGGTGCCGTTGCAGACGGAATTCTTCGCGCTGGAAGGCGTCTCCGCCCTGACCCGCACCATCGAACGGGTGCGCGGCAACCTGAACCCGAAACTGGCGCTGGAGGGCATCGTGCTGACCATGTTCGACCGCCGCAACAACCTGTCCGTGGCGGTCGCCGCCGATGTTCGTGCGCATTTCAAGGATAAGGTTTTCCAGACCGTGATCCCACGCAACATCCGCATCACCGAGGCGCCGTCGCACGGCTTACCTGTGCTGCTCTACGATATTCGTTCGGCAGGGGCGTTGGCCTATATCGAACTCGCTGCCGAATTCCTGCGCCGCGAACGCCGTTTGGCGCGCGTATGAGCGGCCGCAAACCTCCACGCCTCGGCATGGGGTTGTCCGCCCTGCTGGGCGATGCCGGGACCAGTGCGGCGCAATCCCCGCGCAGCCTGGCGGTCACGGCATTGGAACCGGGTCCTTTCCAGCCGCGCGGCCCGATCGCGCAATCGGAATTGGCGGATCTGGCGGCCTCGATCCGCGCCCATGGCGTGTTGCAGCCCATCCTGGTCCGGCCAAAACCAGGAAACCCTGGCCAATACCAGATCATCGGCGGTGAGCGTCGTTGGCGCGCATCCCAACTGGCGCAACTGCACGACGTCCCAGTCATCGTCCGCGACCTGGATGATCGCACCGCCATGGCCGCCGCCTTGGTCGAGAACCTGCAACGCCAGGACCTGAACGCGGTCGAGGAAGCCCTCGGCTACCAGCGCCTGATCGGCGAATTCGGCCTCACCCAGGACGCATTAGGCCAATCCGTCGGCAAATCCCGCAGCCACGTCGCCAATACGCTGCGCCTTTTGGGCTTGCCCATGCCGGTGCGGGACATGCTGTCCGATGGCCGGCTGACAGCGGGCCATGCGCGCGCCCTGCTGACGGCCCCCGATCCGGAACGCCTGGCGGCGCTGGTCGTCGCCAAGGGGCTGAACGTGCGCCAGGCGGAAGCCTTGGCCAACCAGGCGCCCCGCCCCGGGCCATCCCACCGCGCCCGCGACACGGATTCCGAGGCCGTGGTCCGCGACCTCATGACGCGTCTTGGTATCAAGGTGGAACTGCGCCGCTCCGGCCGGGGCGGCCGGCTGACCCTGCATTACGCTGATCTGGACCAGTTGGACGGGCTGTTGCGCCTGCTGATGCCGGACGCCTAACGCTGCCGGGCTGCGGCCCGGTTTGCCAAGGTCATCAACAACTGCCGCGCCAGGGCCGCATCCGGTACGGGCGGCCGTCCCGTTCCACCGCTTTTGGCCCGTTCCTCCGCCTCCAGCGCCGCTTGGGCGGCCGCGGCCAGCATCGCCGGCGACCATCGCCGTAGCGCCTGGCCGAACGCCGCCTGGCCCCGGCCAAACACCTGCGGCCGCAGCCCCGCCATGGCATCGGATGGGCTGGCCCCACGCTCGACCGCTACCGCCGCTTCGCGCAGCCGCACCAGATGCCGCAAGATCGCCCGCAGCACCGCGACCGGCGCCGCGCCATCGGCGAAGGCGCCCGCGACCGCCCTATCCGTCCCCGCCACGTCGCCGACCATGGCCGCGGCCAGCGCGTCATCCAGATCGGGGCCACTGCCATCGCCGCCGGAACTGGCCAGCAGCGCCGCCTCGTCCAACACGCCGCCGCGGCCGGCGTAGAGCGCCAGGCGCTCCACCTCCCGCCGCACGGCCTGGCGGTCGTCCGGGGCGCGGGCGGCGATCCAGTCGAGGGCGGCGGCATCCGCCTCCACCCCCTCGGCCGCGAACATCCGGCGCAGGGTGGCCACCAGCGTGTCGCCGCGTTCCGGGGCGCAGAGGATCGCGCAGGCATCGGGCGCCGGTTCCACCAGGTCCAGCAGCTTGCAGCGCTTCTTCAGCGCCCCCGCTTCCGCCAGGATCAGCGCCTCCCCCGGCGCCGCCAGCGCGGCTTTCAGGGCCGGTGCCAGCGCATCGGTCGCGTCCCGCACGCGCACCACGCGGCGCCCCCCGGTCAGCGCGCCGGCGGTGGTTTCGGCGATCAACGCGCCCGGGCGGGCAGCGGCTTCGCGGGACAGTTCGGCAAAGCGGAATGGATCGGGGTCGCCGATCACGGCCGCGATCAGGGCGGCGCTGCGTTCCTGGACAAGGCCCTGGTCTTCGCCATGCAGCAGGATCAGCCGCCAGGCGGCCGGATCGGCCAAAACCCCGGCGACCCGGCGGGCATCCAGCCGCGCCACGCCGGTCAGCCCGCCGGCTGGCTGCGGAAATACAGGGCCAGCCGCGTCACGATGTCGTCGGAAAGAATCTCGATCAGGCGCCGTATCGCCTCTTCCTGCGCGAAGTCCGATGCGAAGAACTGGTTGTCCAGCACGTCGTAGGACTCAAAGCTGCGCGCCCGCCCCGCGGTCAGGGCGACAGGCGGCGTGCCCAGGACCACCAGGGTCCAGGGGGCGGCGCCATTGTAGCGCACGCGCGACAAGGTGCCGTCCCGCCGGAACCCCAGCGGATCGGCCGCGATCGTCAGTCCGGTGCGGATCTCGTAGCGCGCCGCGACGCCGGTGCCGCGCGGGTTCAGCTTTTCCTGCAAGGCCCTGCGGAACAGCTGCCCGGTCCGCTCGCCCTGCAAGGCGACCTGCACGGCGGCCAGTTCGCGCGTCACCCGTTCCTCGTAATCCGGCGTGGCGGACCGTCCCTCCGGCGCATACATCGGCCGGAAGCCGCAGCCGCCCAGGCTCGCGGCCGCCGCCAGCCCCAAAAGACCGCGGCGGGTGGCGCGAGGCTCAGGCAACGAAATTGACGATCCGGCCGGGGACATGGATGCGCTTCCTGATCGGCTTGCCAGCGATGGCACGCTGCACGTTCACATCGGCCTCCGCCAGGGCGAAGATGTCCGCCTCGGGCAGCCCGATGGGGATTTCCAGGGTCGCGCGCAGCTTGCCCATGACCTGGATCGCCAGGGTCATGGTGTCGGTCGCCAGCAGCGCCGGATCGGCTTCGGGCCAGGGCAGTTGGGCGGCCAGCGGGCCAGGCTCGGGCCGCAGCAGCGCCCAGCATTCCTCGGCCAAATGCGGCATCATCGGCGATGCCAGGCGGCACAGCATTTCCAGCGCCTCGCGCCGCGCAGCACCCTGCACCTCGCTGTCGCCGATGGCATTGGCCAGTTCGTGGATGCGCGCGACGGCGACGTTGAAGGCAAAGGTTTCCAGCGCCTCGGTCACCGCGGCGATGCTGCGATGGGTCACCTGGCGCAGGCGCTTGGATGCGTCGTCTGTCGGCATCGGCGCATCGGTCGGCGGCAATTCGGCCGCGAAGACCAGGCGATAGACGCGCTGGCTGAAGCGATAGGCGCCGGCCACACCGCCCTCGGTCCATTCCATGTCCCGCTCGGGCGGGTTGTCCGACAGGATGAACCAGCGCGCCGTATCCGCGCCGTAGCGGTCGATGATCGCGCCCGGATCGACCGTGTTGCGCTTGGACTTGCTCATCGCCTCGACGCGGCCGACCGTCACGGCCTCACCGGTGTCGCGGTGCACGGCGGCGCCGGGGGCGGTCACATCGACCTCGGTCGGGTAGAGCCAGCGCCCATCCGCGCCCTTGAAGGATGCGTGCGTCACCATCCCTTGCGTGAACAGCCCGGCAAACGGTTCGGAAATCCCGACCTCCCCCGCTTCGCGCATCGCGCGGGTAAAGAAGCGCGAATAGAGCAGGTGCAGGATCGCGTGCTCGATGCCGCCGATATACTGGTCGACCGGCAGCCAGGCATCCACGGCAGCCCGCACCACCGGCACATCTGCCTTGGGCGAGCAGAAGCGGGCAAAATACCAGGAACTATCGACGAAGGTGTCAAACGTGTCCGTCTCTCGCCGCGCGGGCTTGCCGCAGGATGGGCAGGCGATGTGCTTCCACGTCGGGTGATGGTCCAGCGGATTGCCGGGGCGGGAGAAATCCACATCCTCCGGCAGCCGGATCGGCAGGTCGCTGGCGGCGACCGGCACCACGCCGCAGTCGTCGCAATGCACGACCGGGATCGGGCAGCCCCAATACCGCTGGCGCGACACGCCCCAGTCCCGCAGGCGCCAGTTCACGACCCCCTGGCCGGCGCCCTGGGCCTCCAGCCGGTCGATGGCGGCGCGTTTGCCGGCGGCGACGTCCAAGCCGTCCAGGAAGCCCGAATTGGCCAGCACGCCATCGTCGGTGAAGGCGGTGTCGCCCACCTCCTCCGTGCCGACCACGGTGGTGACGCTCAGCCCGTATTTGCGGGCGAATTCCAGGTCGCGCTGGTCATGCGCCGGGCAGCCGAAAATCGCGCCCGTGCCGTATTCCATCAGCACGAAATTGGCGATCCAGACCGGATAGGCCTTGCCCGTGAAGGGATGCAGCACCGTGAAGCCGGTATCGAAGCCGCGCTTTTCCGCCTGTTCGATCGCGACCTCGCTGGTGCCCATCGCGCGGGCTTCGGCGATGAAGGCGGCGGCGGCGGGGTTCTGCTTCGCGGCGGCCGTGGCCAGGGGGTGTTCGGCCGCGACCGCGATGAAGGACATGCCGAACAATGTGTCGGGTCGCGTGGTGAAAACCTCGACCTCGGCCGTGTCATCGACGGGGGTGGAGAGCGCGAAACGCACCCGCGCGCCCTCGCTGCGGCCGATCCAGTTCGCCTGCATCGTTTTGACGCGATCCGGCCAGCGGTCCAGCCCATCCAGCGCCGCCAGCAGGTCGGGCGCGAAGTTGGTGATCCCGAAGAACCACTGCGACAGCTTCTTCTTTTCGACCGGCGCGCCCGATCGCCAGCCGCGGCCGTCGATGACCTGTTCATTGGCCAGCACGGTGCCGTCCACCGGGTCCCAGTTCACCCAGGATTCACGGCGCCCCACCAAGCCCTTGGCCAGGAATTCCAGGAACAGCGCCTGCTGCTGGCCGTAGTATTCGGGATCGCAGGTGGCGAATTCGCGCGACCAGTCGATCGACAGCCCCATGCGCTGCAATTCGGCCCGCATCGCGGCGATGTTGGCATAGGTCCAGGCCGCCGGATGCGTGCCGCGTTCGCGCGCCGCGTTTTCCGCCGGCAGGCCAAAGGCATCCCAGCCCATCGGATGCATGACCAGGTGCCCGCGCGCGCGCTTGTAGCGCGCGACGACGTCGCCGAGCGTGTAGTTCCGCACATGCCCCATGTGGATTTTTCCACTGGGGTACGGGAACATTTCAAGAACATAGTACTTCTTGGCGCCAGGCGGCGGCACATCCGGTACCGACGCGATCGCGCGATCATTCCATGCGGCCTGCCAGCGCGGCTCGGCGGCAGCAAAATCATAACGGACGGGGGCAGGACTATCGTTCATCGGGCCGATTGCGCGTGTTGAGACCGCACGATTAGGGTGCCGCAGCCTCCAAGGGAAGGCCGCTTGCCGCCTTCCCTGTCATGCAATCCGCCCCGGCCGTCAGCCCGAGGCGCTTTGGCTCCGCAATTCGCGGGCGCGGGACAGGACCTTGTCCTCCAGCTCCGACCCTGTGCTGGCGCTGACCGGGGAATCGATCCAGGTATTGCCGCGCAATTCCTGGCGGAACACCACCACCCGCACGCCATCCGACCGCAACTGCCGGCCCAGGATATAGGCCGTGGCGCGGAAGCGTTCGTTCGGTGCGGCCGGCGGCGCATACCAGTCGGTGATGACCACGCCGCCAAAGGGATCGGCCGAGGCCAGCGGCATGAAGGACAGCGTGTCCAGGGTCGCGCGCCAGAGGAAGGCGTTGACGCCGATCCCCGATGCGCCACCAGAACCGGCGCCCGCGCCGCCCTGGTTCGACCGGTCGGTGCCGACGATCAGGATGCCGTTCTCGTTTCCGCTCAGGCGGCCACGCACCGACGCGCGGCGGCTGTCGTCGCGATACTCATCCTGGCCGGGAATACGGCTGTTTTCGCTGGTGCAGGCGCCCAGCACCAGGGCTGCACCGCAGGCGGCGATAAGCGAGGAAGTGAAACGATTCATTTTGGCGGTTCCGCGAAGCGTCCCGATGACGGCGCATCCTTAGCCGCACAACGCGCGCCACGCAAAGGCTGGCGCTTGCAGCGAAGATCGCAACGAAAAAGGGCGGCAGGTTTCCCCACCGCCCTTCGTCCGATGTCCCCTGTGGTGGCAGCCGGTCCCTGGTTGCCCAGGGGCCGGACCGCCAGCCAATCAGAAGGCCAGGCGCGTCCCGACGACGAGCACCTGAGCTTCACGCGAGGTCGAGGTGAAGGTCGAGCCGACCGGGGCGATGTTGAACGGGTCGTTCTTGTCGTCCATCCAGGTGTAGTTGGCGATCAGGTCCATGCCCGGAGCCACGGTGTAGGCAGCGCCGATGCCGTAGATCGACTGCGTGCGGTTGCCAGGGCTGGCACCGTTCGCGAGGGTGGGGTTGTCCTGCTCGCCCTGACCGTAGAACGCGCCGAACGCCAGGGCGCCCGTCGTGTAGGTGGCGGACACGACGTAGTGGCTGCTGCCGTTCAGCGTGCGCGGCAGAGCCGTGCGGCCGACGGACTGCAGGGCGTAGTTGCCCCAGGTGTATTCGCCGCCGACCGTGAAGCCGTAGGCCGACAGGTTCAGGCCGACCGTGTAGGCCGTGATCTGACGCAGGTTGTTGAGCGCGGTGCCCGTGGTCTGCGCCGCGCCGCCGGTCACGGCGCCGATCGTCGCCGGATCCATGAACATGCCGCCGAAGCCGGCCGCGATGCCGACGCCGCTGAACGTGCCGCGGTAACGCAGGCCGTAGGAGACTTCGTTACGCGTGGTCGTACGGTCGCGCTGACCAACGGCGCCCTGCGCCGCGGCCGGGCCGGTCGGCTGGAAGGCGGTGCCGAGGTAGTAACGCTCACCTTCGCCCGCGTTCGGCGCGTAGGACACGCCGGCGTCGAAGCCGTAGAACTGCGGCGACAGGTAGATGATCTTGGAGGAGTCGCTGCCGTCGTTGATGGCCGTGAGCAGCGAAGGCGAGGAGCCGTTCGTCGCGCGCAGACCCGAGGAGGACGGACGCAGACCTTCGTCCCAGACGCCGTCCGAACCCATGCCAGCGATCATCGGCGCGCGAACCTGCAGCAGGTTGGCGGCGCTGTCTTCGTCACCGAAGCGGATGGTGCCGAGCGTCGGGGTGCTGACGAAGGCATAGGCCTCGTCGACGTCCAGCGTCGTGCCCGGCGAACCGGCGCCGACGTTGTCCATCTGCAGTTCCATCGTGGCACCGTAGACGAGGCCGTTGGCGGCCTTGCCGGTCACGAAGACCTGGATTTCGAAGTCGGTGTAGAAGTCGTTCTGGTCGCGACCGAAGGTACGGGTCGCGTTGGCCGGCTGGCCAGCGGCCGGGTTGGCCACGACGGCGGCCTTGTCGGCGGTGTCCTGAACGTTGAACCAGGCGGTGCCGAAGTAACCACCAATACGAACCGTGGGGGCCGTCTGCGCGGAAGCGTCGTGCGCCCCGAACAGTGCAGCCGCGGCAACCGCAGTGGTGCCGAGCAGAAGCTTGCGCATACCCAAATCCTCCTCAGGCCAGGTTTCCCTGGCAATGAATGATCCGCCCGCCCCCCCAGGGTGCTCGCCCCCAACATGGGGGTGGCTGAATCTGACGGCACAATGACCCAGCGCATGGAGACGCGGCAATGGTGCGAACGACCCTAGCGCGACATCCTTGAGACACTGTGACCCGAATGACACAGCGCCCTGTTGCGGTGCGACACTATTGCCTGATCGCCACCAGGGCCCCGATCGCCGCCAACCCGTTCGCCCAGCCTGGCAGACGGCCCGCCGTCGCCGGCGCCACGCCGCCCAGCGCGATGACCCCCGGCAGCCCCCGCCGGCACGATCCGGCCAGCCGCGCCCAGCGATGCGGGCCGAGTGCCGCCGCGCCAGGATGGCTCAAGGTCGGAAAGGCCGGTGAGACCAGCCCGGCATCGGCCCGCAGCCGGCGCCCGCGCGCCAGCCCCGCCCGCCCATGCACGGCCACGGTCAGCCGCGCCCAGGGCGCGCCGCCACGCCGCGCCAGAAGAAAGGGCAACAGCCCCGCGGCCGCCCGGCGGTCCGGCACATGCAGCCCGGCCCGCAGCCGCAGCGCCGCCCGCCCGTCACCCGCGACCAGCAGCACGCGCCCCCTGGCCCGGCACAGCCGCGCCAGCCCCACCATCACACCTGGCGCCTGGTCGCGCGCCAAAACCCCCGCCGCCCCGCGCGGCCCAGGTAGCCTGGCCGCCGCCGCGCGCAGATCCGGCAATCGCTGCGCATCGCCGACCAGCCACAACCGCGGCCACCCCGCCGGCGCTGGCTTGAGCCGTCGGGCCGCCGCCCATAGGGTCCGCCCACCGTTCACGAAAGCCACCCATGACCACGATCGCCGACAACCTGGCCCGTATCCGCGACCGCATCGCCGCGGCCTGCGCCAAGGCCGGGCGCGACCCCGCCGGCGTCACCCTGGTCGCCGTGTCCAAGCTGAACCCGGCCGAGGCCGTGATCGAAGCCCTCGCCGCCGGCCAGACCGTGTTTGGGGAAAACCGGGTCCAGGAAGCCCAGTCCAAATTCCCCGCCCTGCGCGCAACCCACCCGGACCTGCGCCTGCACATCATCGGCGGGCTGCAAACCAACAAGGCGCGCGACGCGGTCGAGGTCGCGGACGTCATCGAAAGCCTGGACCGCCCCCGCCTGGCCGCCAGCCTCGCCGCCGCCATCAAGGCCACCGGCCGCACACCGGGCCTGATGGTCCAGGTCAATACCGGCGACGAACCGCAAAAAGCCGGCATCCCCCGCGCCGAGGCCGAAGCCTTCTGCAACACCTGCCGCGACGAATACGGGCTGACCCTCTCCGGCCTGATGTGCATCCCCCCGGCCGAGGCCGACCCCGCACCCCACTTCGCCTTCCTCGCGGACCTGGCAGCGCGCCAAAACCTGCCCCTGCTGTCGATGGGCATGAGCGGCGATTTCGAAACGGCCATCGCCCTCGGCGCCACGCACGTCCGCGTCGGCACCGCGATCTTCGGCAGCCGGGTGCCGGGGGGCTGAGGTCGCGCCGTGGAAGGGGCTTTGCCCCCGCCACACCTCCCCCACCAAGGGGCCGTGGCCCCTTGGAACCCACGGCGTTTGGCAAGAGAAAGAGAGGGGCGTCGCGGAACCGCGACTGATCAGGGGCGCGCCATGCCCCTCTCTTTCTCTTGCCAATACATCGCGCCGGTCCAGGGGCGGCGGCCCCTGGTGGGGTGAGTTTGAGAGGGGCGAAGCCCCTTTCAAAGCGCCGCCTTCCGCTCCCCAGCGACCCGTCAGACTCGCTTCCAGGTCAGTACCAGCACGTCGCGGCAGGATGGCAGGGTCGGGTCGGTGGGTGCGATGGGGCTGACGCCGTGTCGCACGCGGGTGTCGTCCAGCACGGCCGTGTCCAGCATGCCGTCCAGGGTGAATTGTGCGAGCGGTCTGCCGTCCAGTGCCGCCACCACGGTCTCGCCACCGGTCAGGTTGGTGCGCGCGATCATGGCGATGATGACGAGGTCCACGCCGTCCTGGTGCACGCCTTCGGGTGTCGGGTAGCCGGGTAGGCCGGCAGCGGCCTCGATGCGGAACTGGTGCATTTCGGTGAACCAGTCCCGGGCGCCGAACAGCGTATCGGCGGCGCCGCGCCCCAGTTCCAGCAATGCGCCGAGGACCGCGCTATCGCCCACCGCCGCTTCGACCGGCGCGAACCAGCGGTCCACGCCGCCGTTCAGGCTGTTGTGCACGCTGGCCTGGAAATGCGGCCGGTGTTCGCCCCGGCGCTGGCCGGGGACGCCGGCGACCGCGGCGAAATTGGCATGGCGCCGGCGGCGATAGCGGCCGCCATCGGCCATGAACCCATCGGTTTCCAGCCGCGACCAGGATGCGGCGAAATCCGCCAGGGCCGTGGGCGTCGCGGTCGCACCCAGCAATCCCGCCATTTCAAGCGGGGCGATCCGGTAGAACCCCTGTTCGGTCAGGGCCGCCAGCGCCGAGGGCGGTGCCTTGCGCACGGCGCTCATGACGGCCGGGCCTGGCCGATGGGCGGGACATCGCCGGTCATGCCGGCCAGGACTTCGGCGACGTGGCGCACTTTCACGGGGCTATCCTCACGCGCCAGGCGGCCGGCCATGTTCAGCAGGCAGCCCAGGTCGCCGGCCAGAAGCGTGTCGGCGCCGGTCGCGGTGATGTCGCGGGTTTTGTCGGTGACCATGCGGGTGCTGATTTCTGGGTATTTGACGCAGAAGGTGCCGCCGAAGCCGCAGCAGGTCTCGGGTTCGGCCATTTCCCGCAGGGCCAGGCCCTTCATGCCGGCCAGCAGCGCGCGCGGCTGCGCCTTCACGCCCAGTTCGCGCAGGCCCGAGCAACTGTCGTGGTAGGTGACGGTGCCATCATACCCCGCGGCAACCCCCGCCATGCCGCGCACATCGGTCAGGAAGGCGATGAGTTCGAAGGTCTTGGCCCCCAGCGCCTCGGCCCGGCCGCGATAATCGGGGTCGTCGTCGGCGAAGAGCCCGGCATAATGGTGCCCGATCATGCCGCCGCAGGAGCCGGAGGGGGCCACCACGTAGTCATAGCCCTGGAAGGCATCGATCACGCCGCGCGCGATCGCCCGCGCCGTCGCGCGGTCACCGGAATTGTAGGCGGGCTGGCCGCAGCAGGTTTGTGCGGGCGGAACCTCGACCATGCAGCCGGCGGCTTCCAGCAGGCGAATGGCCGCGAAGCCGACCGTGGGCCGATAAAGGTCCACCAGGCAGGTGACGAACAGGGCAACGCGCGGCCGGGTCTGCGACATGGCAACATCCTATGCCGACTGCCCCCGGGCGCAACGGCCCGGCGGCTACTGTGCCGCGGCGGTTTCGGGGGCCGGGGTTGTTTCCGGCGCGGGCTGCTCCAGCACCGCGCGCGGGATCAGCACCCAGAATTGCGCATCGTCGCGGGTGCGGCCGGCGGCTTCCCCGGCGGCATCGCCCCAGCCGAAGAACAGGTCGCCGCGCGCCCGCCCGCGGATCGCCCCGCCGGTGTCCTGCGCCATGGTCAGCCGGTGGAAGGGTGCCCCGGTCAGCGGATCGCGCCCCACCAGGAACACCGGCGCGCCCATCGGCACATGCGCCCGGTCCACCGCCAGCGACCGCCCGGGGATCAGCGGCACGCCGAGCGACCCTGGCGGACCCTCGTCCGGGCGCAGCCCCTCCATCACGCGGAAGAAGATGAAGGACGGGTTTTCCGCCATCAGCGCCGTCGCCTCGGCCGGTGGGGCTTCCGATAGCCAGGCGCGGATGGCCTGCATCGACATGCGTTCGCGCGGAATGGCGCCGCGGTTCAACAGGATGCGCCCGATCGGCACATAGGGATGGCCATTCTGCGCCGCGTAGCCCAGGCGCAGCACCTTGCCATCCGCCAGCAGGACCCGGCCAGACCCCTGGATGTGCAGGAAGAAGGCGTCGGCGGCGTTGTCGACATAGGCGAGTTCCAGCCCGCGCCCGGCCAGCGCGCCGGATTCGATCGCGGCGCGGGAGGGCAGGCTGGGCGGGCGCGCGCCCGGGCGCATCGGCGGCAAGCCGTGCCCGGACATCAGTTCCGGCGGGGCGGCAGGCTCGGCCGAGGCGTCCAGCGGTTCGACGACCTGGGGTGGTGGCGTATCCGGCTTGGCGATCGGGTCGGCCGGGACGGGTGTGCGCACGCCCGCGATGGCCTGTTCATGCGCCGGGCCCACCACCGCCCCCGCGCGTGGCAGGTTGGCCGGGTCCGGCCAGGTCGGGCGCGGCACGCCGGCCCAAGGCGGCGCGACCGCCACGGCCACGGCCGCCCGGCGCAGCAGCGGTGCCGGAGCCTCCACCACCGGCGGTGGCGGGGGCGGTTCCTCGGCCGCCAGGGGCGGGCGGGCGTAAAGGGGGGTGCGGTGGCGCAGATCGGCTTGCCGTGCGCCGCGCAGCACCGGTTCATAATACCCGGTCAGGATCCCGGTGCCGAGCGGCACCGCCACCAGATATGTGTCCAGCATGGCACGAAAGGCGGCGTCGCGTGCCTGGCGGGCCTCGGCCACGGCCTCACGCTGGGCGATGGCGGCGGGGGTATTGCCGCGTCGCGGGGCTTCGGGCAGCGGGAATTGCCGCGCCAGATCGGCCGCGGCCTCACACAGCCCACGCCAGGCGGCGGGGTTGGCCGCGCGGGCGACGATGGAGGTTTCGGGCGGGTCCGGTTCGGCCGTGGCGGCGCGTGGCGGGGCCGGTGTCAGCAGCGGGCGGTCGGGCGGCATCGCGGCCCAGGCGCCGCAACTGATCGTCAGCGCATGCCAGGATTTGGCCGGGGCTTCCGTATCCCAGCCCGGCAAGGACGACGGCAGGGCCATCGGCTGGCCAGCCGCATCACCCGCGGCGATGCCGCCGAGCAGCGCGGATGCGACCAGCGCCAAGCGACCTGGATTCCGGCGGCCTGGATCCCGGCGACCTGGATCCCGGGGAGTTGGATACCTTGGCGCCGCGCCCAATTGGACTGCGCCAGATCGACCCCTCCCCGGCGCTGTTATGTCTTTGCCGCCGACCATGCGCCCAACATGGCGCCGCTGCCGCCAAAACCCAAAAGCAAAAATACGCGCGCCCCGCGAACGGGGCGCGCGGTCAGGCCGACCGCGTGCCGATCAGGCGCCAGGTCGGGTCCTTCACCGCCAGGTCGCGCTGGAAGGTCCAGACGTCGGTGATCTCGGTCACCGCATCGGCGCCCGCCACCGGCAGGCCATCGCCGCCCGTCGTGACATTGACCTGGTCGGAGACGATCCGCACCGCCACATCGGCCACGGTGCCGCGCAGGTCCGCCGCCTCGATCCCCATTTCCTGGATCGAGCGGATTTCCGTGCGCTGGGTTTCGTTGGCCTGTTCGCGCTGGGTGATCGCGCCCTCGAACCCGGCATAGGTGTCGTCCGACAGCAGGGATCGCAGGGTGACGCGGTCGCCGGCGGCAAAGGCCTCCACGATCATGCGAAAGGCGCCCTCGGCCCCGGCCATGAAGCCGTTCGGCTCAAAGCCCGGGTCGATGGACTGCATCCGGGTCAGGGTCTGGATCATCGGCGAACTGGCGTCCGGCAGCACCAGGCGCGGCCCGCCGGCGGCGGGGGCGACGCGGGGCGCTTCGGATTCCGCCGCGCGCGGGCCGGCGGGCGGTGCCGCGCGCTGGTCCACCGGTGGCCGTTCGAAGCCGGTGCGCTTGCCCAGCACGCCGCGCAGACGCAGCACCAGGAAGGCAGCGACCATGCCGAACAGGATCAGGTCAATCGGAAAGCCGCCTTGCATCATACGCTCCTTTGTCGCCTGTCACTTAGGCACGCGGCATGGTCACCGCAACGTCAATCGTGAATTGCGTGCAACGTCATTCTTGCATCGCACGCCGAGTCGGGCGCGCATACCAGCCCCGGCCATTGCCGTTATGGGCCACCGCCGCTACGCCCAGCGGCAGCTCTTTCAGGACACACTGCGCATGATCCTGCTTCGCCACGGACAAAGCGAGTTCAACCTTCACTTCACCGCGACGCGGCGTGACCCGGGGATCGTCGACCCGAAACTGACCCCGCTTGGGCATGAACAGGCCGCCGCCGCCGCCGTCGCGCTGTCGGCGCGGCCGATCCGGCACATCATCAGCAGCCCCTATACCCGCGCGCTGCAAACCGCGGCCCCGCTGGCGGCGGCCCTGGGCCTGCCGGTCACGGTCAATCCGCTGGCGCGGGAACGCTACGCCTTCACCTGCGACGTCGGCAGCCCGCGCACCGAACTGGAGATGGCCTTCCCGGCACATGATTTCTCGGTGATCGACGAAATCTGGTGGCCGACGATCGAGGAACCGGAGCCCGAGGTCCGCGCCCGCGCCGCCCTGTTCCGCGCCGAGATGGCGGCGCTGCCATCCTGGCGGGACGCGGTGGTGGTGGCGCATTGGGGCTTCATCCTGGCGATGACCGGCGTGTCCGTGCAGAACGGCAACTGGCTGGAATGCGACCCGACCGCGCCGCCACCCGAGAAGATCGTCTGGAAGGTCTGAACCGGAGGTCACCAGGGTGTTGAATATTGGGGAGGTTGCGCTTTGAAAGGGGCTGTTCGCCCCTCTCAAACTCTCCCCACAAAGGGGCCGTGGCCCCTTTGAACCCACGACGTTTGGTAAAATAAAGCGAGGGGCATAGCGCGCCATTGATCACAGGTGCCCCTGCGATGCCCCTCGCTTTATTTTACCAATATTCCGCCGGTCCAGGGGCGGCGGCCCCTGGTTGGGGGAGGTGTGGAGGGGGCGAATAGCCCCTTCCACGGCGTAACTTCCCAATATTCATCCCCCGTCACGGTCGCGTTCCCCCTGTCGGCGGGCCGCAGGTCCCGGCCAGCGCGCAGGCCAGGCGGTCCGCAACCTGCGGGTTCGCCGGCGGGGCAGTGGCGACGGGCGGCGCGGCCGGCGCGGCCTGCTGCCTTGGTGCCGGTTGCGGTGCCTGTGCCGTCGGCGCGGGTCCGCCTTGCACTGATGCGCCGGGCGCGGGCCGGTCGATCGGCTGCGGCGCCTGGATGCTGGCGCCGGCCTGTGGGCGATCGATGGGCGTCGCCGGCGCCACGAATTTGCCGGGGGCGCCGCCGGTGCGCGGTAGGGTATTGGGTCTTGGCGGGATGGTCGCGTAGGGCGGCGCCGGCGGGATTTCCAGTTGCGCCTCCGGCGACATCTGGCGTTGCTGCTGCGCCGGGGCGCGCGCCCCGGCCGGGGTCAGGTTCAGGTTACAGGGCGATTCACCCACGATGCCACGGGCGTGGATCTGGCTTGGCGTGACGATCACGCCGTCGAAGGTCGCGAAGCCGCCGCGCGGCAGGCTGCCTTCCAGCCGCACCAGATGCGTGACCCCGACATCCACGATCCGCCCCGTCACGCTGTTCGACCCGAAGCGGAGCGTCAGGACATTGTTCGCGACCCGTCCGCGCGCCTGCGTGCTGCCGCGGTCGAAGGCGTCGCGGGGAACGCAATCCACCGTGCCGAACCAGTCGCCATCGTAGCCCTGCGCCAGCACGGGCGCCGCGCCGAACGACAGGACGGCAATCAGGGGCCAGGCCCGCATCGTCACGCAATACCTCCTACACGCCGGGCAGGGGCACGGCACCGACTAGATAAGCAACCAATTGTGGCGCGGCCAGGATGAAGCGATGGCGAAGGCGGCATTTCAACGCCCCGAGGCATCGCGCAGGATATCGGTCCGCAGCGTCGCCATCGGCGGCAACCCGCCGCCGCGCGCCGCCTGGGCATGGCGCGCGACCAGCGCCACGGGCCCCGCCAGTTCCGGCACCCGCTGGGCGCGCAAATCCTGCTGCACCACCTCGGCCTCGGTCCCCACCGCCACATCGGCGGCCCCGGCCAGTTGGGCGATGATGGCGGCATAGGCGCGGACGCCGCCCTCCACCTCGGTCTGCACCGAGCCCAGCATGCCGCGCCAGGCGGGCACCTGTTGTGCCGTGCCGCCGACGCTGGCAGGGTTGTTGATCATGGCCTGCAGCCCACCGGCGCGTGAATTGGCGATGAACACCCCGCGCGCCAGCACCGCCGCCGCCTGGATCTGCGCCCGTGCCGCAAGCCTGGCCCGGTCGGCGCGGTCGCGGGTTTCGCGGGCATAGGCGGCGCCCAGCCGGTCCAGCGCCGCCAGCATCGCCGGGTCCGCCTGGTCGCGCCGCAGCGCGTCCAGCAAGGCCGCCGGATCGTCGCCCGGTGTCGCCCGGGCGCGGGTTTCGGCCTGGAAGGCGTCGCGGAAACTGGTGGCGTCGGCCAGGCTGCCCTGCGTGGGCGCGGCCAGCACGAAGCGGGTGCCGATGGTGGCAAGCCGGGTCGGCTCCCCGCTATCGGCGACGAAGGGCGCGTATTCGACCCGCAGGCTGGATCGCAACTGGCCCTCGGTCGTGGTGCGGAAATCGCCGCCGCGCGCGACCAGTCCGCCCGCCAGCCCGTGGTTGCGCCCGACGCGGTTCAGCCGGAACGGTTCCAGCACCCATTCGGCGGCATTGCCCAGCATATCGTGCAGCCCGAGCGGGTTCGGCCGCTTCAGCCCGATGGCCGACAGCCGGCCGGCGGCGCTGCGCGGCCCCTGGAACCAGGCATAGGCCTCCACACCCTCCGGCATCGGGAAGGTGCGGGCCTGGAAATCCGCCTCGCCGACCGCCGCCCCGCCGCGTGCCGCGTATTCCCATTCCTGTTCGGTCGGCAGGCGGACGAAGGCGGGCGCCTGGCCCCGGCGCGGCAATTGCGCCCGGGCATTGCGCAGCAGGAAGCCGGAATAGCGCTGGGCGGCCTCCATCGCCTCGAACCACGACAGGCTGACGGCGGGTTGGCGCCCGGCCGCGGTATTGCCGGCCGGGCATTGCGGGAGGCGGAGCGCGTCGATCTGCGCCCGCGTCGCCTCATACTTGGCCATGAAGAAATGCCGCGGCTGCGGCCCGCCGCCGAAGGGGCCGACCAGATACACGCGCCGCAGGTATTCGACATAGCCGGTGTCCGGGTCGGCACTGCCCAGCAGGGCCGGCCGGTCATCCAGCACGCCATCGCCGGTCGGGGTTTCGATGCGACGGAACGCCATGGCGCCACCGCAAGGCATCGGCAGGATCAGGTCCTCGGGCAGGGGCTGCGGGTTGAAGGCGCTTTGCGGCCAAGTGGGCGCGGGCGCCGGCTGGGCGACGGCCGACCCGGCGAAGAACAGCGAAGCGAGGACCCAGACCCATCGTCCTTTTTTCACCGACACCTGGACCACCCTTGTTGCGGCGCGGACAGCGATGCCCGGCCGGTCAGGCTGTGCCAGGGCGGCGAGAGGGGCAAGGTCGGCGCGGTTCAGTGCCGCTCCAGGAAGCCGAGCACGGCCGCATGGAACAAGGCGGGCTGCTCCATCGGCACGGTGTGCCCGGCATCCGCGATCGCCACCACCTCCGCCTGGGGCACGTGGCGCAGCCAGGCCGCCATCAGCGCGGGCGGCGCCAGCAGGTCGGCGCTTGCCGTGATCGCCAGCAGCGGCAGACGGATGGTCGCGATCTTGGCGAAGGTATTGGGCGTGCGCAGCGGCTGGGCCGGTGCGCCGGGCTGCCGGGCCGCTTCCTGCGCATGCGCCCATGCGGCGACGCGATCGGGGTAGAGGGCGCGGAAGGATGGCCCGATTTCGCGGAAGGTCTCCGGCAGGCTGGCGAAACCGGGGATCGCGATGTTGCGGGTCAGTTGCTGCATCTCGGGTTCGGAGAAGGAGCCGGTGCTGGCGGTGATCACCAGGCTGCGCAGCGTTTCCGGCCGCCAGGCGGCGTAGTCCAGCGACACGAAGCCGCCGCCCGCGACGCCGAGGAGATGGAAGCGCGGCAGGCGCAGATGATCCACCAGCGCCGCCAGATCCTCCGCCACGCTGCCGGGCTGGGGACCGGTCGCCGGATCGGCCAGGCTGCCCCCCCAGCCACGGCGATCGGTGGCGATCACCCGATAGCCGGCGGCGGCGAAGGCTGCGAGTTCCGGCGCCCAACTCTGACTGGTGCCGGTATTCGCGTGCAGCAGCACCAGCGGCACCCCATCCCCGCCCGTGTCGCGGTAGGCCAGGCGCAGGCCCGGCAGCGCGACCTGGCGCAGTTCGGGCATTGTTTGCGCCTGGGCGACGCCGCTCACGGCGAGGCCCAGGGCGAAGAGATCACGGCGGAAGAAAGCATTGCGCATGCTGCCTCACACGAGATGTCGTTCATAGCCTTGCTCAAGCATCCCGCAGCCCCTCCGCCGGATCAACCGCCGCGGCGCGGCGCGCGGCGACGGCGGCGGCCAGGATTGCCGCCAGTGCCGAAAGTGCTGCCGCCGCGCCGATCTCCACCAGCCCGATCCGCGCCAGGGCGCGCCCATCAGCCGCCCCCAGCAGCGACAAGCGGTTGACCAGCATCGCCGCGCCCTGCGCGATCGCCGCCCCCGCCGCCGTGCCCAGCAACGCGAACGCAAGCGACTGCCACACCGGGATCATCACCAAGGTGAGCCGCCGCATCCCCATCAGCCGCAGCAAGGACAGCGTGCGCCGCTTGCGTTCGACCGATGCCCAGAGCGCGGCCGCCAGTCCCAGGATGAACCCGGCCCCACCCACCGCCGCGATCACCGCGACGGCGGCGTTCAGGTTGCGGTCCAGGGCCAGCAAGGCCGCCACATCCTCCGCCCGTGATGCGGTTTCGATGTTTTGTTCGCGCAGGGCGGCGACCAGGGTCGGCACATCCTCCAACCGGCGCGCGTGCAGGCGAAAACCCTCGGCGGTGCGCGGCCCGGCATCGGCGGCGCGGTCGTCGGTAAAATCCTGCACACGGCGGCCCATCGCCGGGTCGGCAAAGATCGCATCCCGCGCGCCGGCGGCGGGGGGTGCTATGGCGGCGACGGTCAGGTCCATGCCCAGGACCTCCCGCGCGCTGCCCACCGTGCGGACCACCCGAAACCGCAGCGGGTCACCGGGCGCGACGGCCAGGCGCTGCGCGGCGCTGGCGGTCAGGACGGCCTGGCCCTCGGCCGGTGGCGGCAGGCCAGGTAGCAGGGGGTCGCCGGGGCCGGTCGGCAAGACCTCGACCCGGATGGCGGCGCCTGGGTTGGCGCGGGATTCCAGGCTGCCGGTCGCGGCCAGCAGGCGCGTGCGGGCGACCAGGAAGCCGACATCGGGGCGGGCGCGCAGGCTGGTGAACCAGGCGTCGTCCAGCGCGCGATTGGTGGTGTTCACGATTTCCCGCGCGCGGGGGCTGGCGGCCAGGTCTTCCTTCAGCCCGGCGATGACCCCGGCGCGCAGGCCGGCCAGCAGGATCAGCGGCGCGATCACGGCGGCCAGGGCGAGCACGCTGCACAGTGTGAACGCCGGTTCCCGCCGCAGATCGGCCAGGGCGAGACGCAAGGCGCGCATCAGGCGTCCACCGGCTCCGCCAGGGTGCTGGCTGCCGCCGCGGGGCGCAGGGGGGCTTCCAAAAACCCGTGGCGGCGGGCGGCGGCGACGTCATGGGTCGCCAGCAGCACGGCGGCACCGGCGCCGCGCGCCTGTTCGGCCAGCAGGGTCAGGATGGTGTCCGCCATGTCGGGATGCACGCTGGCGGTGGGTTCATCGGCGACCACGACGGCCGGGCGATGCGCCAGGGCGCGCAGGATCGCCGCGCGCTGGCGCTGGCCGACCGACAGGCTGTCGGGGAAGCGGTCCAGCAGCGGGGCCACCTCCAGCGCCTCGGCCAGGGCGGTGATATGGGCGGCGTCGCGGCGCCCGGCAAAATCCTGCGCCAGTTGGGCATTGGCGCGAATGGTCAGGAAGGGCACCAGCCCGCCGGTTTGCAGGATATAGCCGAAACAGGCGCCGCGCAGGGCGGCCAGCGCCTCCACCCGCCCGGCCTGCCACAGGGCGGCGGCGTCATGCCCCGCGACGCGCAACGCCCCCGCCGCATCGGGCCGGCGGGCCAGGGCCGCGACGTCGAGCAAGGTGGATTTGCCCGTGCCGGAGGCCCCCGTCACCGCGAGCAACCCGCCGGGCGCCAGCGACAGCACCGGCACCGTCAGGGTGAAGACCGCACCGCCCGAGCGCCGCCGTGACACGACCCCCCGCAATTCCAGCGCGGGGCAAAAGATCACGGCAGGCTGTCGAGCGGCACCGGAAACACCGCGGACCCGGGCTGTGCGCCGCTGCCGAGTTGCACCCAAAGGGCCGGGGTGCGCGCGTATTCCTCGAACAGGCGCAGCTTGGCTTCCAGCCCGTTCAGCAATTCGCGCTGCCCACCCGGTTGCAGGTCCAGCCAATCCTGTTCGGTCAGTTCCATCACCTGGCTGCGATAGGGCAAGCCATCCAGGTATTCGCCAAAGGCGCCGCCCAGCCGTTCCAGATTGCCGATCCGTCGCGGATCGCGCGCCGCGGCCAGGGCCGCCGCGCGGATATTGGCGAAGACCGTCTGCGGCGCGAGCCGCCCCGCGTTCGCCTGGTCCACCACAAGCCGCAAGGCCGCCTGCAAATCCGACAGTTGGTCACGCGTCAGCAGCACCCGCACATCCATATTGGCGCGATCCGGGTTGCGCAGGTCGCGGTCGGTCGAAAACGACCGCACAATATCCGGCGCCTGGGTTTCCTGCGCGCGGCCGAGGTAGGACAGCCGCATCGCCTGGGCCACCACTTCCACCTGCTGCGCGACCTGGGGGGTGGCCGCGGCGGGTTCGCCGCGCAACTGCCCGATGGGCGTGCCGGTCAGGGCGGCGACCTGGCGCAACAGCGCCTCGGTGATCGCTTCCACCGTCTGGCCAAAGGCCGCGACCTCGCCATTCGGGATCGGGTAGTAGAGCGAGCCATTGGCGCCATCGAAGCGCGTGAGTTCGGTGTATTGCGACCGCGCGCGGGCGTGGTTGTTGCGGCCCTCCGGCGTTTGCAGATGCAACACGAAGGGCGCGATCTGGCGCTGCTTCAGCAGGTCGCGGATTTCGCGGATGCCGAGATGGGTGGAGGAGCGCGGGTCATTCGCCTCCCGCGCGCCCGCATCCGTCACCATGATGAGGAAGCGTCCACCGAAGGAGGCCCAGTCGATCTCGTCGATCGCGGATTTCAGCCCGGCGATGGCGTCTTCGTCAAAGCCTTCGTTGCTTTCCGTCGCGGCATTGGCGGCGGCGATCTGCGGCAGGATGGCGGCGACGGGTGCGGCGAAGTCCGGCCTCGCAAAGACGCGCGTGACGTATTCCAGGCTGGCATTGCCCTCCATCGCGTCGCGATAGGCGATCAGGCCGAAGCGGAAGCGATCGCGCAGCGGCGTTTCGCCGACGCGGGCCATGACGTTGCGGATCGCATCGCGCGTGCGGTCGAGATACGGCTGCATCGACAAGGTTGTGTCGAGCACGAAGACGATGGTGCCGCGGAAATTCTCCAGCGGATTCGGCGGCGGCGGCGCGGGGGCGGCGGTGCGCTCGGCGGGGGCCGAGGCGACTTCCAGCAGGCGCATGCGATTGCCGCGCTCGTTCTCGATCTCCTCCGCCGACAGGATCGGCAGCAGGTAGAAGTTGCGCGTGATGTCGACGAAGGTTTCGGGTTCCAGCGCGATCACGCGGCCGTCGTTGGCGGTGCGTGCGGTGGCGGCGGCCGCCGCCATATCCTGCGACAGGATGACGCGACGGAGCGGGTCGCGCTCCGCGAAAAACATGGTGCGGTCGCGCCCGGCGGGGTTGGTGAAGGACAGCACCATCGTCTGGCGCCAGGCGACGCTGCGTTCTTCCCGCATCCAGCCGACGGTGGGACCCTGGGCGTCGGGTCCGACCTCGATCCAGCCGTTCTGGCGCGCATAGACGTGGAACAGCGTGAAGCCGGGAATGGGCCGCCCGTTCGCCGCGTCGGGGGCTGTGTGCAGGGTGGCGCCGGGGCGGACCAGGACTTTTTGGGTCAGGGTCTGCTTACCCTCCATGATCAGGGCGCTGCGCTGCGCCGGCGGCACGATGATGCCGCGGCTTTGTTGCGCGGTCGCGGGCAGCGCCAGGGCCATCAGCAGAAGGGCGATACGCATCATGGCCAATTGTCCTGCAATGCGAGGGCGGCACTCGAATCCCCGGCCTGGGCGGCGGCCGACAGGCGGTCGCGCAAGGCCGCGCGGGCCGGCGCGGCGGCCGGGTCGCCCGCCCGTTCGGCCGCGCGCCAGTATTGCGCGGCCTTGGCGGGATTGGGCACGGAAAGCGCGCCGCCCTGGGTAAAACTCGCGGGATCATACAAGCGCGCCAGGGCGCTGATCGCCGGCGGATGGTTTTGCGCCGCCGCCAGTTCCAGCAGCAGCAGCGCGTCCTGGTGCTGTGCCCGCGCCTGGCGCCGTTCGGCGACGGCCAGGATCTGCGCCGGGGCCAGGTTCATCGCCGCGATCTGCGCGGGGGTCGCGGTGTCCAGCGGGTCGGCCACGGGGGGGACGACCTGTTCGGGCTGCGCCCAGAGCCCCATCATCTCATCCTGGTAGATCCAGCCGCCCAGTGAGGCCGCGGCGACCAGCATCATCACCAGCGCATAGATCGGCGCCCGCCGCCGCGACGGGGATGCGGGCGCCGCGGGGTCGGGCGGCGGCATCGTGCTCGGCGGCATCACCGGTGGCGGGCGGGAGATCACGACGGTCGCATCGGTATCCGGTGCCGGCAGCGGATCAGGCCCGCGCAGCGGCGGCGCGGGTCTTTCCGCCCGTGCGGCCCGGCGTGCGGTGGCGAACCCGGCCCGCTTGGCGGCGGGCAGTGGCGCGATGTCGGGCCACATCACCACCTGGGTCAGGTCGATCTCCGGCAAGCCCAGGCGGATCGGTCCGGCCTCCAGGTGTTCGACCACATCCGGCCCCAGGATCAGCACCAGGTGGGCGCCCTGGTCGAAGGCGGAGTCCGGCGCCAATCGGGCCGCCGCGACCTGCCAGCCGCGCGGGCCCAGGCTGTCCGCACCGAAGCCTTCGCGGGCGATGGTGACGGCAGAGATGATCTGGCCGGCCATGCCCTCAACCAGGACGCGCGCAAAGCCGCCATCGGGGTGGTCGGCGTCTTCCTGGATCAGGATGCGGGTCATGCGGCGTGCGCGGCGGTCAGCGCCGTGTCCAGATCGGCCAGGATGCGGCCCAGCGCGGCATTGCGCGCGACATCCACCTGGTCGTCGCCATCGCCCTGCACGTTCAAATCGATCGATCGCAGGAAGGCCTGGATCCAGTCGAGCGATTGCTGGCGGTCGTAGTCGGCGGCGGTCTCGCCCAGGGCCGGGATGGAATCCGCCGCACGGCGCGGCGCGAAGACGGGGCGGCGGTCGGCGCCGACCAGGGGCCGCTCCGCGACCGGCATGGCATCGAAGCCAAGGGCTGCGACAAAGCCGCCGATGCGCAGCGCCGCACATAGCCCGCACACGGCCGCGGCGGCCGTCGCATGGCGCCGGAACCCCAGGATGGCGCGGATTTCGGCGGCGATCGACGTCTGCAATTTGGTGCGCCGGGCCGAACGCAGCAATTCCGCCACCAAGGTGCCCGCCGCTTCCGGCGTCAGCCCATACAATGTCGCCGCCGCCGGGCTATCGGCAAAGGCGTGCAGCCGGTCGGCCCATAATTTCAGCGCGGTCGAGGCCAGGGTATCCGCCTCATCCCCCTGCCCATCGCTGTCTATCTCTGGCGGCGTGTCGTCGCCGAAATCCAGTTCCGCCAACAAGCCGCTGGCGGCGGTCCGGGCGCCGATGGAAATGGCGTTGGAATCGGGCGCCGCGAAACGCGCGCGGGCGAGGGAGGCCGCGACCTCATCCGCCTCCGGCGACAGCGCGCGCAGCAGATGGCCGAAGCGCTGGCGTTCGACGGCCTTGGCCAAGGCAATGGCGACGGCACGGCCGGCGGCGCGGCGCTTGACCAGTTCCTGCGCCAGATCGGCGGAATGCCAATGCGGCAGCAGGCGCGCCCGCAGCCTTTCGCCCAGGTCGGCCAGGCGTGCCGCCACCTGGCGGCGCTTTAGCGCGGGATCGCAAACGGGGCGAAGCCGCGCCGCGAGATGGCTGATGCCGCCATCGTTCAGCCGCATCGCCTCGTCCCAGGCCAGCGACGGATCGGAAAAGTGTTTCTGGGCCTCGGGGTTGTCCAGGAAATCCTGGCGCAGGCGGCCAACGCGTTCCGATTCCTGCGGGCGCACGCCGGTCTCGTGCCCATCGGCATCGTAGTCCAGGATCGCCTTGTTCTCGACATTCGGGTTGCGCAGCCAGAACAGGTTCTGGAACGGCTTGCCGGGATGCCATTCGCGCGGCCAGGCGGATTCCTTGCCGAAGAAATCGGTCAGCGACGCCGCCAGGCGCGCCGTCCAGCGCGTGCCGCCGACGTCGGATGCGCCCTTCTTGCTTTCGAATTCCGCATCGAACTTGGTCAGCACGAAGAACAGCGCGGTCGGTTGTGCCGCGCGCTTTTCCGGCGTGTCGCCATGCGTGCCGTCGATCCATTCCGCGACCATGCGCGGCAGGGTGCGGACTTCCTGGTTGGACGGGCCGATGCACAACAGCATGCCGGTCAATTCATTCTCGGCGCAGTAGCGTTCGAACAGATAGGCGACTTTTCCGCGCAACAGGATGGCCGGGAGTTTTGCAGGATCGGCCAGATGTCTTGCGGGATCGCGGATCTGTTCGCGCGACCGCGCCCCCGGAAAATCCAGCAGGTCGGTGACGTCGAAGAAATCCCACGGCTTTGTCTGCAACTGGACGGTGACTTCCGCCACCAGCGCGGTCAGCACCGCGCGCGGCAGATCGGCCCGCGCACCCGTGCGGGTCGCGACCGCGATGGTCGCATCGGCCGGATCGTTCAGCCGGTTCAGGGTCAGCACATCGATGATGCTGGCTTCGCGCGGCAGTAGCGCCGTCAGTGGGCAGAAGGCGTCATCGGCATGGCCCAGCAAGGCCAAGGCTGAGGCCAGCCGCACATAGGCCGCCGACAGCGCCGGCAACCGCCCCCAGACGACACCCAACAGATCCGCGCGCCCGGCATGGTCCAGCCTCGGCGCCAATTCACTCGCGGCCTGCCAGAACCGCGCGGTCTTCAGCGCCTGGACGGTGGAATGGCCGCCAAAACGCGCTTCGAAATATTCGCGCAGATCGACGAAGACATCATCCTCCGACAGCTTGTCGAAGGGCTGCGGCAACAGCCGCCCGCGCGCCTGTTCGATGGCGGCTTCCAGCGCGCCGGCGCCCGGGGGTTCCACATCGGCCGGATCGAAATCCGACAGGAAGGCATTGCCCAGGATCTTGATGACATCGGTCTGCGACAACAGCCGCAGTGCCACCGGCATCCCCGGCGGTCCCTGGATCGGCTTCATGGTGAAGCGGGTGACCAGGCCCGTCGCCTCGCGCCCGCCCTCGGGGTTGATCTCCCGCACGAAATCGACGGCGCGGGTTTCGAACAGGGTCATCAGCGGTGCGGAACCCGCACGCGCCAAGGCCGAGATCAGATACGACTTTCCCGCCTGCGACGGGCCGAACACGCCCACACACATCGGTCGCGCGGCGGCCGCCGCCAGCTTGTGCGCCCGCACCCGCGCCCCGCGCAATTCGCGCGCCAGCGCCGCCGCATCCAGCCCGGGTTTGCTGGACGTCGCGAACCAGTCGAGCGCCCGGCCCGACGCCGCCTCGACCCCCCGCGCCTGGTTGGCGAGTTCCTGGTCTGTCATGGCACGCCCAGCGCCCCCGTATCGCGCCAGTAGCCGGCGTCGTCGCGCATCGTCTGCAAGCGCATCAGCACCGTCGTCGTATGCAACTCCTGCTTATCGGCATCGCGAATGCTGACCGGCTTGAAGTTTTCCAGCGCGGCTTCCGCTTCCGCGTTCGTGGCATTGTCCGCGGCCGTGCCGCGCGCCAGGCGCAGGGTCAGCGGCAGCGCCAGGTTCCGCACCCCATCGGCATTGCCGAATTCCAGCGCGTACAAGGGCGTCGCCGGCCAGCGTTCCAGCGGCAATTGCCGGAAGCCGAGCATCGACGGCGCCTCGAACGGGATCTCCACCTCCAGCGGCATGCCGCTATCGGCGGCGTCCAGGTCGACGTCGCGCAGATACACGTTCTGCCGCAATAATTGGCCCGAGGTCTCCAACCGCCCGATGAAGCGTGCGGTGGATTTCATCCCCAACCGCGACGACCGCAGCAGGAAGCCGGGCAGCGAACCCTCGGCCAGGGTCGCCACCATCGCGCCGACGGCGGCGGTGGTCTTCGGGTCTTCGATCCGCCCGTTGGAATCGCGGAACGGATACCAGCCGCCGGCCGGATAGCCCTGCATATGCACGATGCGATGCGCGGGCACCGGCAGCTTCGCCAGCACGATATCCGTCACCGCGCGCAGCCGCGACGGACGGCCGGACAGCAGCAGCACATCGCAATCGAAGGCATGCGCGGCCTCGCACAGATCGGCCAGGATCGGGCCCAGCGTGCCGCGCACCAGCCCGTCCATGGCACCCGCCTCGGCCGGCACTTCGACGGCGTCCAGCACGAAGCCCACCGCCCCCGCATCGGCGGCGGCGCGTTCGAAGAATGCGATCGCGCGATCATGCCGCGGGCGCCCCGGCCCGGCGGTCAGCGGCAGGCGCGCGAACGGCCCGTCCTCGGCGGGTGTCAGCGCTTCATAGGCCGACAGCAGCGCCAGCGCGCAGGGTTCCAGCACGCGCGCGACAAACTGGCGCGTCAATTGCCGTTCCGATTCCGCCTGTCCGCCCCGCGCGCCACCCAGCACGCGGCGCAGGAATGCCTTTGGCTCACCCAGGCCCGCATTGCCCAGCGCCTGTTCCAGCGGCGGCAGCACCATGCGTTCGATGACGGTTTGCAGCAGGTCGTCGCCGGCGATCTTGAAGCCTTCGCGGAAATTCTGCGTCGGGCGGATTTCCTGGTCCTGCGCCAGGGCGAAGGTCGTCACCGCCAGGTCGGTCGTGCCGCCGCCGATGTCGATGCTGGCGATGCGCAGCGACGGCGTGGTGCCGTAGCCTTCGCGCGTGCGCCCCATCAGCGTGAACAATTGCCGCGCATCGGCCTGCAAGCGATGCATCGCCTCGGCATAGAGCCAGACAAGCTGCGTCGCCGTTGCCTCATCCAGATTCGCCGTCACGCGCGGCGGCGCGGGGGCCGCGGCCGCGCGTTCGGGGGCGGCCGTGGACCAGCCCATCCAATCCCAGACCAGTTCGACGGCATGTTCGGCACGGCGCCGCACGATGCGTTGTTCCGCGACCGGCATGGCCGTCGGCAGGGTCAGGATCACCCGGCGCAGCCGGCGCGGCACATCGGCGTTGCGCCGCGCCGCGCGGGTGGCGGGCGCGTTGATCTGGCTGATCGCCTGCGAAAAAATCTCCGCCAGCATCAGGGTGAACAGCGACGACCGCGAAAACCGCGCCCGGATCCCCGGCGCCGCGTTGCGGCTGCGGGAGACGACTTCGCCGGTTTCGGTCAGGGCGACCATGAAAGCGCCCATCACCGGCAATTCCTTGGCGACACCTTGCGCCCCGGCAAAACGCCATCCGAGCACCGCCGGCCGCTCATCCCAAAGGTAGCGCTTGGGCGAGGACAATCCCGTCGCGCCCTCGTTGCCGATCGACTGCCCGGCAAGCCGGACGGCTTCCGGACCCACCCGCAGCGGCGAATGCCAGACGAAGGCATCGGCGCGCCCCGACCGGCGCGAGGCCGCGTCGTCGCCGAAATTCGCGCGGGAGAACTCGACGCGGCTTTCGAACGGCTTCTGCCAGGTCAGTTCCGGCCGGGTCAGGTCGCGCAGCGCCAGCGGGTAGGAATCATTCAGCGACAGCGGCCCGTCGGGCGCGGATTCGACCAGGATGCCGCAGGTCCGCGCATTGCCGATGTCCAGCACCAGGTCGACATCGACCATCGGCTTGCGGCGCCCCGGTTCGCCGGGATTGACCAGCCGCACGCGGGGAGCGGCGCCGGCATGGCCCAGGACCTCCAGCATCGTCAGGAACCGTGCCCAGGGTTCCATGCGATAGGGCAGGTCCTCCACCTTCACCTCCCGCCCGCGCCGTTGCGCGCGCTTGAGGTCCAGGAACATCGCCTCGATCCATTGCCCGAACCAGCCCTCGGCCAGGAATCCGGCATTGTCGGCCATGCGGGCGGCCAGGGCGAATTCATGTTCCTCCTCGGCATCCTCCGGTCTGGGGGCGCTGTAGGGGCGGCCCTTCTGGAAGGCCGCGAGGCTGGTGTCGAAGGCCAGCACCGCGCGATGCGACACGCCGCGCAGCCCGGTCATTTCCACGATCCGCACCCGGACCCAATTGGTCGGCCCGGGTTCGAACCCCGCCGCGCCATCGGCCTGGCCCGATTTTACGCGCAGGTAGGGTAGCGGGACCCAACGGCCCAGGAACGGTTCCAGCGCCTGGCTGCGGGTGATGCGATAGACCTCGTCCTCGGGCGGGTGCTGCTGGCCGACCGGGTCGTACAGCTCGCCCTCCTCCGATTCTTCCAGCGCGCGCAGAAACACCTGCTGGTCGCCGGCCTCGTCCCGCATGTGCAGCGGCTTCTCGTCCCAGAAGGCGCGGCCGATGCGCGGCAGCGCCTCGATGTCGAAATCCACATCGAGGAACTGGATCCCGGATGCCGGGATCAGGCTCAGCAAGGGTGCCAAGGGGGCTGTCATGAAGGGGGGGATCGCATGGGCTCCGCGAATAGGGCGTTACTATCGGCGGAAGCGGTGCGGCGCAGCAAGGCGGATGGGTTCATCTCTGAAACGTCACCCGCGACCGGGTGCCCTGGCCGGGCTGGGTGGTTTCGCATTCGGCGCGGGTGTCATTGGCCCTTTCGCAACGGCTGATGCGGCGGAAGATGTAGGACTGGTCGTTGCATTGCAGGTCGCTGACGTCGTCGATCAGCAGGTTGCGCCCCTCGAAACTGCCGCGCGCCGGGCCTTCGCAGACCGCGCCATTGTCGAAGGTCAGGGTCTGCCGCCCCTGCCCGGCGCGGTCGAAACACACCCGCCAGGCGCGCACGGTGTTGATCCGCCCGGTGCGGACATCGCGCGTGCGGTAGTCGGAGGCGAGGTTCCAGCACCCTTCCAGCAAGGCGACATCGCCCCGGTTCCAGCGATCGGCCGGCAGGTCGGTGCGCGGCGGCGGGGGGGGGGGCGGCGTTGGCCGGGGCGGCGGTGGCGCCGGGGGCAGTGTCGGCTCCGGTTCAGGGGCGGCCGGCACGGGCGGCGGCGGCGGGGCTTGCGGCAGCGGGCAGTCCTGCTGCTGCCGGCCGCGCGCCAGGCGCAGTGCCTCACGCTCACCGGCCAGCGCCCGGCCCTGTTCGCGCGCCTGTTCCAACTCCCGCAACGCGGCCAACTGCGCCGTATCCACCTGGCAGGCCGGCAGCGGCGGTTCCAGCATCCCGCGCAGCACCGGGGCCGCGAACAGCGCCGCCGCGCCAAAGGCCACCAGCGCGGCGGCGGTGATCCATAGTGCCGCCCGGTCCCGCGCCACCGGGGCGGCCACCGTCGCGTCATCGAACCGCGCCAGCGCCGAGACCACCGGCCCTTCGGGTGCCGCGAACCCCCAGGCGGCCAGCACCGGCGCGCCATCGACGGCAAACACCGTGTCCTGCACCGGCACCATGCGCGCGAGGTCGAGCAAGGCGGCCTTGTCGGTGTCACCCTGCGCCCGCGCGGTTTCGGCGGCCCGGCGGATGTCGGACAGCAGCAGGGTCAGGCTGGCGGCAAAAACCGCCCGGTCGTGCCGGTTCAGCCCGGTCAGGCCGCGCATCGCGCTGCCCGGGGCGTCCCAGGCGATGGCCTCCGCCCCCTCGGCGGGGGTCGCGAGCAGGGCCGCGTGATGCGGACCCATGGCGGCCAGCAAGGGCCGCAACCGGGCCAGGGCGACACCTGGCGTCAGCCCGGCGGGGCCGGTCCAGCGTAGCCGGTTCTTGGGCAGTTCGGTGAGGCGCAGCATCCCCGTCACCTCGCCGGGATCGTGAAGCGGTCGACGACGCGCGGCGGCCCGGGGCGTGCGATGCCCTGGATCACCCGTTCCGGCTGGCCCTGCACGCGGATGGTCACGCGATAGGGTGTCTCCGGCCGGTCCACATTGTCGAACTGATGGACGCGCACCTGGTAGGTGCCGGGCTGCGGATTGTCGAAGAACACGTTTTCCACCGGCGTGCGGCTGCGGTTGCCGCCCACGTTGCGGTCCACGTCCAGCGTGCCGCCGCAGGCGCGGGTCCGCTGGTAGGAGATGATCTGCCCGTCCGGGCAGACGATCGACAGGTCCAGATCATCGCGCGTGTCCCAGCCCAGGATGATCTGCGCACGGCCTTCCTGGCCGCCTTCGCGGCGGGCGCGGTCGGCGTCGTCATTGCGCGGCGGCGTGGGGGGCGGCGTCGGCGGGGGCTCCGGCCGTGGCGGCGGGGGCGGCGGCGGGTCGGGGCGCCGGGGCGGCGGTTCGGGCGGGCGCGGTGGTGGCGGGGGTGGCGGCGGCGGCTGGCAGGCCAGGCGCCGCCGGCCGAGTTCCTCGGCGATGCCGGCCAGGCGGTCGCGCAACGTGGCTTCCTCGGCCCGCACGGCGTCCAGGTCGCGCAGCAGTTCCAGGTCGGCTGGGTCGATCGTGCATTGTGCGTCCGAATTCGCCAGCCAGCCCATCGGGTCGCGCCAGGCGATGAAGGCGCCGATCGCCAGCAGCAGCGCCAGCAGGGCGGCGGCCAGCAAGGCCCAGGGCCAGATCGGCCGGCGCGGGGTCGGGCCCAGCGCCAGGATCGCCATGGGTGTCGCGGTATTCGGCAGGGTGCGCAGCAGGGCCGCACCCTCTGTCCGCCCGGCCAGGTGATGGCCCCAGGCGACCAGGAAGAGCGCGTCGCCCCGGATGCGGATGTAGGAGCGGTCGGGGATTTCCAGCGCCAGCCGGATCAGGTCGCCGAGCAGCCGCAGCCCTTCGTCGCGTTCGGCCAGCAGGCGTTCGGCCTCGGCCCGGATGGCGGCGGCCAGGGTTTCGAAACCGGCGACCCTGTCCGGGGCGGCGTCGTCCAGCGGCAGCGCGTCGCCGCTGCCATCGGCATACCAGTCGGTGGTGCCGCGCGCGGGATCGGGGCTGGGTTCGGCCAGGATGGCCGCATGCGCGGGGGACAACCGCCGCGCCAGATGGGCCGCGATCTGCGCCCAGGCCGCGACCACCGGCTGCCCGCCGGTGGCCAGCGCGTGCAGATCGGCATCGCGCGTCGTGGCGGCGAGGAGACGCGCCATGGCTTAGGGCGTCCGGGCCGGGGCGGCTGGGGTGGGCGGTGTTGTGGCGGGTGGCGTCGTGGCGACAGGTGCCGCCGCCGGCGGTGCCGTTCCCGGCGCCCCCCCGGCCGGCGGGACAACGGCTGGCGGGACAACGGCTGGCGGGACAACACCCGGCGGCACGGCCGGCGTCACGATCTCCACCGGCACCGGCGCCGCCTGCGGGCTGCACGCCCCATCGGCCAGCGCCGGCGTTACCCCGGCGCCGCGCAGGAACTCCAGCAAGGCCTCGGTTTTTTGGGCATAGGACACGCGTTCGGCCATCTGCGCGTTGATGAAGTTGAAGGTATTCACCCCCACCACCCGCCCGCAGCGGTCCACCAGCGGCCCGCCCGAATTGCCCGGGCTGATCGACGCCGTATGCGGCATCGCGACCAGCCCGCTCTGCAAGGTCTGGATTGCCGAGATCCGGCCATCCGTCGTCACCAGGTCCGGCAGTTGCGACAGATCGCCCTGCACCACCGCGCGGAACCGCGCGTCGTTCTGCACGATCGCGGCCGGGAAACCCGCGGCCACGACCTCATCCAGCCGCTGCGCCTGGCGCGTCAGGGTAAAGGGGGTCAGGGATGGCGCGCCCTCCACCTGCAACAAGGCGAAATCGGGCTGCCCCGGCTGCGCCGCCGCCGTCGTCTGCACGACACGCGCCGGGAAGGCGCGGCCGAGATGCCGGCTCGTCACCACCACCTGCCCACCGGCGGCCGCGACCACATGGTTGTTGGTCACGATCTGGCCCGGGCCGACGAAGAAGCCGGTGCCGATGCTGGTGCCATCCGGCCCGCCCTGGCCAATGACCAGCACCACCGCCTGGTCCAACTGCTGCAGCAGGTTCGACGGGCGCGGGGCCAGCGGCGCGTCGGGCGCCGGGGCCGGCGTCGGCCGGGCGGGCAAATCCTGCGGCATCAGGGTGCGGCCGGGGGGTGCGAGGGTATTGGGCTCGGCGCGGCAGACATTGCCCTGGGATGCGGCGCGGGCGCGTTCGACCTCCTCGGCCAGGGTTTCGTTGCTGCGGCGCTGGAGTTCGATCGCCTGCCGCACCCGGTCGCGATCGACGAATTCGGCGGTCAGGCGGCGGTTGGCCACCTGGTCGGCCAGCGCCCGCCAGCCGAGCCAGAACCCCAGGGCCAGGAACAGCGCCGCGATGCCCAACCCGACCGGCAGCAGCCACCAGCGGCGCGGCCCACCCGGGGCGATGCCGCCCGGCGGCGGCGGCGGCGGGGCCGGCGGCGCGGTCGCACCACCCGTGGGCGCGGCGCGCGGCGGGGCCGGCGCCGGCGCGGTGCCCGGCAGCCACGGCCCCAGGGCGGCCATCCCGGCCGCACCAAGCCCCCAGCCCGCCAGCACCGGCCGCCCATCCAGCACCAGGATGCCGCCGGCATCCGGCAGGGTCAGCGCGGCCGCCAGCAGCGCGGCGTCCGGCCCGGCACCCTTGGCGCGTGGCGCCAGGGCGGCCAGGGCCTCGCGCAACTGCGCCTCGGCCGCGGCGCGGCGCGGTTGCGGCAGGCTGGTCAGCGCCTCCGGCTCGGCGCCATTGGCGGTCGGGCCATACCAGGCGAAGGACACGATGCTGCCCGAGGCATCGCGCGTCGGCACCGGCTCGGCGAACAGCCCGGCAAAGGCCCCGGCGGCGCGCTGCACCTCGGCAAAGCGCGCCTGCACCGGCTGGCCGCCGGCCAGGGCGGGCGCTTCCGCCCCGGTTTGCAGCAGGAACTGTGGTGCTGCCATGGCGTGCCTCCCGTCGCATCGATTCCCGCGCTGCGACGCGGCCCGATGATCCGGGGGGATTGCGCCACCAATGCGGCGGCGCGGCAAGGCTTGCGGGCGGCCGGTCACCGCGGTGTGACGTGGGGCGGCGCCCTTGCCGCGCCGGCCGGGCCGGACGACCATCGCGCGACCCCGGCACGGAACGATCGGGGCCAGGGAGGAACAGCATGGCCCGTCGCCGTGACATCATTCTGGGCGCCGCCGCCATGGCGGTCCTCGGCCGGGTCGCCGCCGCGGCCGATTTCCCCGACCGCCCGATCCGCATCGTGGTGCCCTTCCCGCCGGGCGGGAACCTCGACTTCACCGCCCGGCTGCTGGCGCCGCCGATGGCGCAGATCCTCGGCCAGCCCGTGATCGTGGACAACCGTGCCGGGGCGGGCGGCGTGGTCGGCACCGAGGCCGTCGCCCGGGCGCGGCCGGATGGCACCACGCTGCTGATGGGATCAAGCGGCCCGCTGTCGCTGCTGCCGGCGACGATGCCCAGCCTGCCCTTCAACCCGTTGCGCGATTTTGCACCCGTCGGCCCGGCCTATCGCATCCCCATTGTCGTGCTGGCCGGGCGCGGGACGCCGGCGACAACGCTTGCCGAACTGGTGGCGCTGGCCAAGGTGCGCGCGGGGGCGATCACCGCCGGGACATCGGGCATCGGCACCGGGGCGCACCTGGCGGTGGAGCTGTTCAACAACGGCAGCGGCGCTACCCTGCTGCACGTGCCCTATCGCGGCACCGGTCCCGCCATCAGCGATTTGATCGCGGGCAATGTCGCCACGGTCTTCGACCAGCTTTCGACCGCGCTGCCGCTGCATGCGGATGGCCGCGCCCGAATCCTGGCGATCGGGTCGGCCGAGCGCAGCCCCCTGCTACCCGATGTGCCGACGTTCCGCGAAGCGGGGCTGGTGCAGCCGGAACTGACCACCACGCTGGGCCTTCTCGCCCCCGCCGGCACGCCGCCCGCCGTGATCGAAATCCTGCGCGCCGCCCTGGCCGCAACCCTGGCCGACCCCGCCATGCGCGGCCGCCTGCAAGCCCTGGGGGCCGAGGTCGCGAGCGGCGACGAGGTCTCACCCCGCCATTATGCGGCGCTGATCGCCGACGAGTTGGAAACTTCCCGCCGCGCCGTCGCCCTGCCTGGCGTCAAGCTGGAATAGTCAGCGCAGCCCCAACCACACCAAAATCACGCAGCCCAAGCCGATGCGGTAATACCCGAAGGGCGTAAATCCGATCCGCCCGATCACCGCCAGCACCGCCCGCACCGTCAGCAGCGCCACGACGAACGCGGCCAGAAACCCCACCGCGATCTGCCCCAACCCCGAGGCATCCAGATCCGCCCGCGCCTTGAACAGCGAGAAGGCGGTCGCCGCCAACATGGTCGGGATCGCCAGCAGGAAGGAGAACTCGGCCGCCGTCTTGCGTTCCACCCCCAGCAGCAGCGCCGTGATGATGGTCGCCCCGGACCGCGACGTGCCGGGGATCATCGCCAGCGCCTGGCCAAAGCCGATCAGGACCGCCGTCACCGGCCCGATCTCCGGCACCGAGGCGATGGTGGCCGCACGCGGCCGCCGCTCGATCAGGATGATCGCGATGCCGCCGACGATCAGCGCGATCGCCACCACCAGCGGGCTGAACAGCAGCCGTGTGATCGGCCCATGCAGCACCGCCCCGATCACCGCCGCGGGCAAAAACGCCAGGATGATGTTGGTGGCGAAATAGCGTTCGCGCGTGCCCGGCGCCCACATGCCCGCCGCGACCTGCCACAGCAGCCCGCGATAGATCCAGATGACGGCCGAAATCGCACCCAGTTGGATCGCGATCTCGAAGGCCTTGCCGGGTGGGCCCTGGAACCCCAGCGCCTCCCCCAGCACGATCAGGTGGCCGGTCGAGGAGATCGGCAGGAATTCGGTCAATCCCTCCACCACCCCGAGGATCAGGGCGGTGAACACGGCGGACAGGTCCATGGGCAAAAGGCTCCGGCGCCAGCATGGGCCAGCAGCGGGGCAGGCTTACCGCCGGTCGCGCAACAGCAGCAAGCCGCCGGCGGCGATCAGGGCGCAGCCGGCCAGGGCCAGGGGCATCGGAAAGCGCCCGAACAGCAGCGCATCCATGGCCAGGGCGAAGATCAGCCGGGCGTAGTGCCAGGGGGCCAGGGCCGACACCTCCGCCCGCCGCACCGCCGCCGCCAGGGCGGCCAGGCCCCCGGTCTGCAGGGCGGTGAACAGCACGACCAGCGCCGCGACCTCCCACCCAAAGGGCCGCCAGCTCCAGATCAGCGGCGGTCCCAGCAGCAGGACCCCCATGATGGCGGCCTGCACCACGCCGTCGCTGGCGCTGGCCGCACCCCGCAGCCGCCGCATCAGAACCTGGTACAACGCATAGGTCAGGGCCGAGGCGATCGGCACCAGCGCCGCCGGGCGAAACACCTCACCCCCGGGCCGCACGATCAGCAGCATGCCGCCAAAGCCGCAGGCGACCGCGATCCAGCGGCGCGCGCTGGCACGTTCCCCCAGCACCGTCACGCCCAGGACCACGGTGATCAGGGGGGCCGTGAAGCCCAGGGCCGCGGCCTCCGTCACCGGCAGCAGCGCATAGGCCAGCACGCCGAGCAGGGTGGAGAGGATCAGCACCGCCCCCGCCAGCCGCTGCGCCCAGGCGCTGGGCGGCGCCACGGCACGGAACAGCGCGACGCCCGGTTCCGGGCGGAAGGCGGCGATGCCGCCCCAGGCCGCCAGCACCAGCACCGACCGCAGGAAGGTGATCTGCACCGGATCCAGGCTGGCCGACAGCACCTTGGCCAGCGCGTAGCCGCAAGCATAAAACAGGTTGCAGAGAAGGGTGAACCCGATGGCGGCGAGCGGCACCGCCCGACGGGGCCACGCGCGCCCGGCCGGGTCAACCCGTCAGACGGGCTCCAGCCGCCGATGCGGCAGGGCCGGCAAGGCCACCCCGATGCCATCGCCCGGCAGCACATCGCCGCCCGCGATCACCACGGCCATGACGCCAGCCTTGCGGATCAACCGGCCATCGGCATCGCGGCCCAGGGTCGCCGCCATCAGCCCCGGCTGAAACCGGTCCAGTTGCAGGCAGGGGTTGCGCAAGCCCGTCACCTCGACGATCGCGGTCGCGCCCAGGGAGAGCAGCGTGCCGGCCGGCAGCCCAAGCAGATCGAGCCCCCGCGTCGTCACATTCTCACCCAACAGGCCGGGGCCGACGCGAAATCCGGCGGCGACGAGTTCATCCAGCAATTCGCCATGCAGCAGATGCACCTGGCGCAGATTGGGCGTGGTCGGGTCGGCCGCGACGCGGGAGCGGTGTTTGACGGTGACACCCGCATGGGCGTCGCCCTCGACCCCCAGCCCGGCGGTCAGCCGGATCGACAGGGCCGCGGGCTTGCTGAAGTGGTGGCCCGGCGCACGGCTGACCCCGGCGACCACCCCGGCCATGTTGGCCTCAGCCCTCCCCCATCCTTAACCTTCCATCGTACCGCGGCTGCCCTGGATCATCGCCAGGAACTCACGACGCGTCGCCGCATCGTCGCGGAAGGCGCCGAGCATCCGCGACGTCACCATCGACACCCCGGTCTTGTGCACGCCGCGCGTGGTCATGCACTGGTGCGCGGCCTCGATCACCACGGCCACGCCCAGGGGCTGCAGCACGTCCTGGATCGTATTGGCGATCTGCGCGGTCAGTTTTTCCTGGATCTGCAGCCGCTTGCCGAAGGCATCGACGACCCGCGCCAGCTTGCTGATGCCGACCACCCGCCCGGCCGGCAGGTAGCCGACATGCACCCGGCCGATGATCGGCGCCATGTGGTGCTCGCAGACGCTTTCCAGGCGGATGTCGCGCAGCACGACCATCTCGTCATAGCCGTCCACTTCCTCGAACGACCGGGCGAGCAATTCCTCCGGGTCTTCGTCATAGCCGCAGAACCATTCGCGATAGGCCTTGGCCACCCGCTTGGGGGTGTCCAGCAGGCCCTCGCGCAGCGGGTCGTCGCCGGCCCAGAGCAGCAGGGTCCGCACGGCGGCCTCGGCGTCGGCCTGGCTGGGCCGCCCGGCCGCGATGTCGGGCGTCGCCGCCACTTCGGGGTCGGCGACGGTTGCCGGCGGTGTCTGAATGTTCACGCGGTCTCTTTCCTCAAGCGCACATGACAGGGCGGTGTGGTCTGGACCGCACATGGGGCCGGGCGGGACACTGGCAACCCGCGCGGCGCAACAGGCCCCCGGCGCCAGCAGGGGGGTGCGCGGAACACCCGCGACAAGGCTAAGATGCCATCTGCCCGATCCGGGCGCCAGAGAAGGACCCCCGCGTGCCCGACGGCACACCCATTCGCCCCGATACGCGGCACCCCGACGCGCCCCTGCCGACGGCCCCGCCGCGGCCGGGGTTCCGCGCCCGCGTGTCGCCGCTGCTCAAGCGCATCCTGCTGCTCAACGCGCTGCCGCCCGCGCTGCTGGCCGCCGCGTTGCTTTACCTGGACCAGTATCAGAACGGCTTGCTGGCCGCCGAGGTGAACGCCCTGCGCACCCAGGCCCGCATCTATGCCGGCGCGATCGCCGAGGCCGCGGTGCGGGTCCAGGACGACCGCCCGGTGCTGGTGCCCGAATCCGCCCGCCCCCTGCTGCGCCGCCTGGTCGAGCCTTCGCCCAATACCCAGGCGCGGCTGTTCGACAACACGGGCCTGGTCGTCGCCGACAGCCGGGTGCGCGATGGCCCCGGTGGCGCGGTCGCGACCGAACCGCTGCCGCCGCCCGAACCGCGCGGCGCGCTGGCCGGGTCGGTGGTGGGGCTCTACGAAAAGCTCCTCTCGGCCTTTCCGCGCAGCGGCACGAATATCGGCACCGGCCCGGTGGTGGTGGACCAGACGCCGGATGCGCCATCCTTCGACTGGCAACCCGACCTTGGCCCCGACCGGCGCGAGGAATTGCGCCTGGCGCTGGAGGGCGGCGTCGCCCCCTACGTCCGCCGCACCGCGGAGGGGCGGTTGCTGATCTCCGTCGCCGAGCCCGCCCGCCGTGCCAACCAGGGCGTCGGCATCGTCCTGCTGACGCGGGAGGCGCGGGACGTGGACCAGCGGTTGATGGAGATTCGTGTCTCCGTCCTTCTGCTGTTCCTGATCTCGCTGGTGCTGACCGTGGCGCTGTCGGTCTATCTGGCCCGCACCCTGGCGGCCCCCATCCTGGAACTGGCCCGCGCCGCCGGGCGGATGCGTGCTGGCGAAGGCCGCACAGGCAGCGTGCCGCCCGCCCTGCTGGCGCGGGAGGATGAGATCGGCGTCCTGGCGCGCGACCTGCAGGATGCGGCGACCGCCCTCTGGGCGCGCGTGGACAGCAACGAACGCTTCGCCGCCGACGTCGCGCATGAGTTGAAGAACCCGCTGACCAGCGTGCGCAGCGCCATCGAAACCCTGCGCCGCATCGAAAAGCCGGAACAACGCCTGCGCCTGCTCGCCATCATCGCCGAGGATGCGGTGCGGATGGACCGGCTGATCAGCGACATCGCCGATTCGTCCCGCGTCGATGCCGAACTGTCGCGCACCGCGGTCGAACCGGTCGACCTGGCCCCCATCCTGGCGGCCCTCGCCGAACTGAACGCCGCGACCATGGACGACGACGACCCCAGCGTCGAACTGGAAGCCCCACCCGAAGGCCTGGTCGTGCGCGGCGTGGAAGGCCGGGTGGTGCAGGTCCTGCGCAACCTGCTGGGCAATGCCGTCAGCTTCAGCCCCGCCAACGGCAAAGTCTGGCTGCGCGCGAAGCAAACGGGCGCGGTGGTCGAGGTCTCGGTTGAGGACGAAGGCCCCGGCATCCCCGAAGCCAACCTCGAAAGCATTTTTGATCGCTTCTATTCCGAACGGCCGCGAGGGGAGCGGTTCGGCCAGCACTCGGGCCTCGGCCTGTCGATCAGCCGCCAGATCGTCGAGGGGCTGGGCGGCCGCATCGGCGCGGAGAACCGGCGCGACGCAAGCGGCAAGGTGGTCGGCGCGCGTTTCGTGGTGCGGCTGCCGGCGGCGTAGCGTTTGGCGGGTTGGGGGCGCGAAGCCCCTCCCACTGGCGCAACCTTGCCGGATTCGTCCATCGCCCTACCGCCGTCGCGCCGGCCGCCCGTCCTCATTGGCCGCCAGCAGTGCCAACAACCCCTCGACCAGGGCCATGGGGCTTGGTGGGCAGCCCGGGATCATGAGGTCTACCGGCACCACCGAATCCGTCCCCCCGGCGATGGCGTAGCCGCCCGGGCCGCCGCTGCCCTTGAACACCCCGCCATCGACCGCGCAATCGCCGGCCGCGACCACCCATTTCGGGTCGGGCGTGGCCGCATAGGCGATGGCCAGGGCCTCCGCCATGTTGCGGCTTGTCGGGCCGGTCACCAGCAGCACATCGGCGTGCCGAGGGCTGGCCACGAAGCGCAGCCCGAAACGTTCCAGGTCGTGCAGCAGGTTCGCGGTCGCATGCACCTCCAGCTCGCAGCCGTTGCAGGACCCGGCATCGACGTGGCGGATCGCCAGCGACCGGCCCAGCCGTACCCCCGCCGCCGCTTCCAGCCGCGCGACCAGGGCCGCCACGGTGTCCTCCGGCGGGGCCGCGACGGGTTCGGCCAGGGGGCGCTGCAGTAGCGATCGCGCGAGGCGGGGCCAAAGCATCTACAGGTCCACCCCGCTGTAGGAGGCATTGATCGATTTGTTGATCAGCGGGAAATCCGCGACGATATTGCCCTCGACGGCGGCTTCCAGCAGGGGCCAGTGGAACCAGGACGGGTCGCGGGCGAAACAGGCCTCGATCAACCCGCCATCATCCAGCCGCAGCCAGTGCAGCACATCGCCGCGAAAGCCCTCGACGATGGCGATGCCTTCGCCGCCGCGGATCGGCACGGGCGCATGGATGGCACCCTCCGGCAGCCCGTCCAGCAGCCGCCCGACCAGCCCGATCGAGGCCGTGATCTCCGCCACCCGCACCCGCACCCGCGTATCGACATCGCCGCTGGGCAACACGGGAATGGCGAAATCCAGCGCGTCATAAGGCATGCTGCCCGGCAGCCGCCTGGCGTCGAACCCCCGCCCGGACGCCCGTCCGACCACGCCCCCCGCGCCATAGCGCGCGGCCAGGTGCGTGGCGATGATGCCGGTGCCGACCACGCGATCCTGCAGGCTGGCGTGGGTGTCGTAGATGCGCAGCAGCCCCGGGACCTCCGCCCCGATCGCCGCCATGGCCGCGCGCAAGGTGGCGATGCCCGCGGCGTCCAGGTCGGTCGCCACACCCCCCGGCAGCACCCGGTCCATCATCAGGCGGTGGCCGAACGCCGCTTCACACGCCCGCAGCAGCCCTTCGCGCAAAAGCCCCGTGCGGGCGTGGGGGAAGGCGAAGGAGGCGTCGTTGCAGACAAACCCCCAGTCGTTGAGGTGGTTCGCGATCCGTTCGCATTCCGCCATCACCGCGCGCAGCCAGATCGCGCGCGGGGGTGGGGTGTGCGCGGTCGCGGCCTCCGCCGCGCGGGCGAAGGCGAGCGAATGCGCGACCGTGCTGTCGCCCGAAATCCGGCCCGGGAAGGGCGATGCCGCACGCGGGCTCTTGCCCCGCATCAGCCCTGGGATGCCCTTGTGGACATAGCCCAGCCGCACCTCCAGCCGCACCACCGCCTCACCCTGCACATGGAAGCGGAAGTGCCCGGGTTCGATGATGCCGGCATGGATGGGGCCGACGGGGATGACGTGGATGCCCTCGCCCTCCACCGGCAGGAAGGTCGGTTGCGGCGGCGCGCCATCGCGCGGGCGCGGCCGGGCCGACATCGGCGCCGTCACCGGCCAGCGGCCATGATCCAGCCAGGGTCGCCGATCCACCGCATCGACGGCATCGATGCCCCAAAGGTCGCGCGCCGCCCGCTCCATCAGCGCCGCCCCCGGCCGCGCCGCCGCCAGTGAGGCGAAGGCCGCGCCATCGGCCGTGGCGAGAAAAACCTCCTCGCTTTCCTCATCCAGGAAGGCGGCGTGGACCACCCCCGCCTCACCCCAAAGCCCCAGCAGCGCGAGGCGCGGTTCGGCGGCCAGTGCTGCCGGCAGCGCGGCCCAGGCTTCGGTCGCCAGCACATGGCGCCCGGTCGCACCGCCGACCGCCACGGCCCGGCCCGCCCGGATCAGCGCCGTCGCCGGCCCGCTCATCGCCCGATCACCCCGGCGGCGGCGGCCAGGACCGCGCCCATCGGCCCCGGCATGCCAAAACCCAGCACGGCAGCCACGACCAGATGCAGCCACAGCGGCCCGAGCACCGTCCAGGCCCCGGCCAGCGCCGGCGCCTCGGGGGGCGCCACATCGGGGGTCGCGGGGCCAAGGCATAGCCGCTGCATCGCCGTCACCAGCGCGATCCCCGCCGTCAGCAACCCCACGCAGAGCGGCACCAGCAACCAGGGCATCACCCCGCCGGCCAGCAGCAGCAGACGCAACTCCGACACGAACAGCGGGAACGGCGGCATTCCCGACAGCCCCGCGATGCCCAGCAGCAGCCCCCAGCCCAGCGCCGGATGCGACGTCACCAGCCCCGAGATATCAGCCATCTTCTGGCTGCCCTTCAGCAGCACGGCCCGGCCGACGGCGAAGAACACCGCCGATTTCAACAGCGAATGCCCGATCATGTGCAAAAGCCCCGCCGCCGCCCCGCCGGGGATGGAAAAGCAGATCGCGGCGATGCCGATGTGCTCGATGCTGCTCCAGGCAAACAGCCGCCTGGCATCGCGCCGGCGCCACAGGGCCAGGCTGGCCAACAGCAGCGACGTGACGCCCAGCCCCATCAGGAAGGGCTGCATCGGGATCGCCACGGCATTCAGCGAAATAATGCCGCCCACGCGCAGGATGGCGTGCAGGGCGGCGTTCAGCAGCAAGCCGGACAGCACGGCGGAAATCGCGGTCGGCCCTTCCGCATCCGCATCCGGCAGCCAGGAATGCAGCGGCGCCAGCCCGGCCTTGGTGCCGTAGCCGACCAGCAGCAGCACCATCGCCAGGGTCAGCAACCCCGCATCCGACCGCGCCGCGACGGCACGCAGGGCGCGGATGGACAGCGCCGCCTCGGGGTCCGCCAGCAGGGGATGGGCGGCCATGGCCAGCACGATGGTGCCGAACAAGGCGAGCGCGATGCCGACGCCGGCCAGGACGAAGAACTTCCACGCGGCCTCGATCGCGGCCGGGGTGCGATGCACCGCGACCATCAGGACAGAGGACAGGGTGGCGATTTCGATCGCGACCCACATCACGCCCAGGTTTTCCGACAGCAGCGCCAGGTGGTTGGCGCCCAGGAAGATCTGGAAGGCGGCGTGATAGGCGCGGCTGGCCGCCGGCGGAAACGCCTCGGCATGCACCACGCCGAGCGAAAACACCGCCGCCGTCGCGCCGATGAACCCGCCCAGCAACAGCAATGGCCGGTTCAGCGCATCCAGGTGCAGAATCCCCGGCGCCAGGTCCGGCCCGAACACCAGCAGCGCTGCGATGCAGAACCCCAAGCCCGCGGCCAGGACATTGCCCCGCGCCGCCAGCGCCGGGCGCGGCAAGAGCGCCAGCAGCACGGCCGACCCCCAGGGCAGCAGGACCAGGGCGGCGGCCAGGCTCATCGCCGCTCACCCCGATGGTCCTCAAGGAAGGCGATATCCAGGCTGTCGAAGCGTTCGCGGATGCCGGTGAGGAAGACCCCCGCCACCAGGGCGATGACCAGCACCAGCGCCGCGGTCGACAATTCCACCACCAGCGGCAGCCCCTGCACCCCGACCGCGGCCAGGATCAACCCGTTCTCCAGGCTCATGAGGCCGATGACCTGCCCGATGGCATTGCGCCGGGCGATCATGACCAGCATCCCCAGCAGCACGATGGACAGCGCGACGGCCAGGTCCTCCCGCGCCAGCACCGACCCCCCGGCCGAGACCGGCAGCGCCACGACCAAGGCCAGCGCCACCAGCGCCACCCCTGCGATCATCGACGGGCCGATGCCCAGGGCCGTCTGCACCGTGCGATGCAGCGACAGCCGGTCCACCAGTTTCGACAGCGCCCAGGGGATCAGCACGGCCTTGGCGACAATCGCGATCAAGCCGGTCAGATAAAGCCCCGTCGCCCCCTGCACCCAGCCCTGCCACAGCGCCGCCATGCCCAGCAGCGCGCCCTGCGTCGCCAGCGCCCCGATCAGCGCCGAGACCCGCCGCTGATACAGCAGCACGAAGGACACCAGCAGCATCCCCCCCGCCAACCCATGCGCGACATCGAAGGGAAGTTGCCCGAACTGCATCAGAGCAACCCGGTGCTGACAAACAGGAACAGCGCCCCCAGCAACCCCAGCAACAGCGCCGCCCCCAGGAATTCGGGCACCCGGAACACGCGCATCTTCGCGCTGGCGCATTCGAACACCGCCAGCGCCACCGCCAGCGCGCCGATCTTTGCCGCAAAGGCCAGGATGCCAATGACCCAGGCGACCGGCCCCGCCCCGGCCGGCGCCATGCCGATCGGCGCGAAGAGCGCGGCGAGCAAGGATAGCCACAGCATCAACAGCAGCGCCGCCTGATACTCCCACAAGGCCAGGTGCCGGCCGGAGGCTTCAAGGATCATCGCCTCATGCACCATGGTCAGTTCCAGGTGGGTCGCGGGATTGTCCACCGGGATGCGCCCGTTTTCCGCCAGCGCCACGGCGACCAGTGCGGCAAAAGCCAGGGCCAGCGACACGCGGATGCCCAGGCCCCCCTCGGCAAAGGCCGTCGCGATGGCATCAAGGTTCGACGACCCCGCCAGGATCGCGCAGCACAGCGCCACGATCAGCAGCGCCGGCTCGGCCATGGCGGCAAAGGCCATCTCCCGCGCCGCGCCCAACCCGCCAAAGGCGGTGCCGGCATCCAACCCGGCCAGCGCCAGCGCCGCGCGCGCCAGGGCCAGCAACCCGGCCAGCACCACCAGGTCGGCCATCGGCCCCAGAAGCATGCCCCGGGCGAAGGACGGCACCAGCAGCACCGCGACAATGGTCGCCCCGACGGCGACATAGGGCGCGGCCAAGGTGACGACCGAAGCGCTTTCGGCCACGACCGGCTGCTTGCGCAACAGTTTCAGCAGGTCCCGCCAGGGCTGCAACGGCGAAGCGCCCCGGCGGCCAAGCAGGCGCGCCTTCAGCCAGCGCACCAGCCCCACCAGCACGGGCGCCGCCGCCAGCAGCAGCGCGCCGTGCAAAAGCTGCGTCAGCACGCCGGCAAAGGCGGTCACGCGCCCGACTCCAACCAGGCGACCAGGGCCAGCAGCGCCACCACGGCGCCAAAGGTCAGCGACAGGCATTGGCGCAGGGTCATGTCGCGCAGCCGATCGGCCTTGTCGGCCAGCCGGTCGCGCAACCGTGCCAGGGGTTCGAGCAGGCGGGTGAAGGACGGGTCGGCGAAACCGGCCTGGATGCTGGCGGGCGCTGGATCGCCCGGTTCGGGCATCGTCACCTGTTCCCGCGCGCCCAGCAGGGTCGCGCCCAGCATCCGGCGCAGCGGCTGGGCCAGCCCGGCGGCCGAGGGCTGCGCCAGCGGGTCGCCAAAGGGCAGTTCCGGTCCGGGCGGGATAAAGCCGCAGCCCCAGGCCGGCCCGATCGCATGCCCGGCCGGCGACCGCCGCCCGACCGCCCATACGATCGCCGCCACCGTCACCGCCAAAAGCACCGCGATGACGGGCGCCGCATAGGCCGTTGCGCCATCGCCCGGCCAGATCGCCCAGTACCCGGCCTGCGCCCCCGGCCCGTGCCGCACCGCCTGGCGCACCGCGCCGTCGGCCAGCGCCAGCAACGGCCCCGGGATCAGCCCGAACAACACGCTGGCCGCGGCACAGCCGACCAACGCGGCACGCGCCAGCGGTGGAGCCTCCAACGCGGCCGCCGACCGCGGCCCACGCGGGCGCCCCAAAAACACCAGCCCCCAGAACCGCACCATCGCCGCCGCCGCCAGGGCTGCCGCCAGCCCGACCAGGGCCACCGTCGCGGCCAGCCCCACCTGCATCGGCAATGGGCCCACCCGCCAGCCCGCCAGCAGCGATTGCAGCAACATCCATTCGCCGGAAAATCCGGCCAGCGGCGGCAGGGCGGCGGCCGATGCCGCCATTGCCAGGCACGCCGCCGCCGTCACCGGCATCGCGTGGATCAGCCCGCCCAGGCTGTCCAACCGCCGCGACCCCGCCCCGGTCAGCACCGCCGCCGCCGCCAGGAACAGCCCGCATTTGAACACAGCATGGCCCAGCGCATGCAGCAGTGCTGCCCCCATCGCCAGCGCCGACAAGGCGCCCAGGTCCGCCGCCCGCAACACCGCCGCCAGGCCAAGCGCCGCCACGATCAGCCCGACATTCTCGATCGTCGAACAGGCGAGGATGACTTTCGTGTCTTCCTCCAAGGCCGCCCGCAGCGCGCCGAGCACCGCCGATGCCGCCCCCGCCGCGATCAGCGGCACGCCCCACCACAGGGGCTGCGACGGCCCGGCGCAATCCAGCAGCAGCCGCGCCATGACATAGATCGCGATCTTCACCATCGCCGCCGACATCAGCGCCGAGACATGCCCGGGCGCCGCCGGATGCGCCAAGGGCAGCCAGCCATGCAGCGGCACCAGCCCCGCCTTGGACCCGGCCCCGGCCAGCACCAGCAGCAGGATGGCGGCCGCGCGCCAGCCCTCGGGCGGGGCCGCGCGCAAGGCGGCGAAGGATACCCCGCCCCCCGCCGCCCAAAGCGCCAACGCCGCCGCGATCAGCACGCCGGAGGTCAAGGCGAACGACAGGTACAGCCGCGCCGCCAGCCGGTTCGCCGGATCGACGTGGCCATGGGCGACCAGCACCCAGGAGGCGAAGGACATCGCCTCGAACCCCAGCAACAGGGTCAGCCCATCGGCGGCCAGCAGGGTGATCGCCATGGCGGCCAGGAACAGCGGATAGGCCGCGACCACGCGTGGTGCGGTTTTTTGCGCATCGGCCATCGCGAAGACCGACGCCGCCATCCCCGCCAGCCCCAGCAGCAGCAGGAACCAGGCCGACAGATGATCGAGCGCCAGGGTGAATGCGGCACCGGGAGGACCGAGCGCCAAGATCAGCGTATCGGCGCCCGCGGTCGCCAGTGCCGCGATGGCGATGATGCTGAACCCGGCGGCCACCGCCAGGCATCCCGCCGCGATGAAGCGCCCCAACCCATGCCGCACGGCCCCCGCGACGCCCAACGCCAGAAGCGCCGCGACGAGCAGGACGAGCAGGTTCAGCATTTTGTCGAAACGTGCTTCACGGCGATGAGTCTAGCAGCGACAGGCGTCCTGGCCAGCGCTGTGGCGCAACTTCCGAACAAACGTTAACTTGCCGGGGCCAGCCCGCGTTCCTACAGGGCGGCCAACCCAATCAATGGAGAAATACGTCTTGGATCGCAGGAATCTGCTGACCGGAAGCACGATCGCTGCCGCGACCCTGGGGCTTGCCGCCCCCGCGCTGGCCCAGGCGATGCCCGAGATTCGCTGGCGCTGCGCGTCCAGCTTCCCCCGCTCGCTCGATACCATCTTCGGTGCTGGTGAACATGTCGGCCGCCGGGTCGCGGCGATGACCGATGGCAAGTTCCGCATCCAGGTGTTTCCGGCCGGCGAGCTGGTCCCGGGTCTTGCGGTCGCCGATGCGGTGCAGGCCGGCACGGTGGAAGCCTGCCACACCGTCAGCTATTACTTCGTCGGCAAGGACCCGACCTTCGCCTTCGACGCCGCCGTGCCCTTCGGCTTCAACATGCGCCAGATGAACGCCTGGCTGCATCATGGCGGCGGGCGGGAGGTCATGAAGGACTTCTTCGCCAGCTATAACATCGTCTCCATCCCCGCCGGCAACACCGGGGCGCAGATGGGCGGCTGGTTCCGCCGCGAAATCCGCACCGTCGAAGACCTGCGCGGGCTGAAGTTCCGCATCGGCGGCTTCGCCGGAAACGTCCTGGAACGTCTGGGCGTGGTGCCGCAGCAGATTGCGGGCGGCGACATCTATCCCTCGCTGGAACGTGGCACGATCGACGCGGCCGAATGGGTTGGGCCCTACGACGACGAAAAACTCGGTTTCAATCGGGTGGCGCCCTACTATTATTATCCTGGCTGGTGGGAAGGCGGGCCGAACCTGTCATTCTATGTGAACCAGGCGAAGTTCAACGAGCTGCCGCAGATCTACAAGGACATCCTGGAAAGCGCATGTCGCGACGCCACCATCGATACGATCAGCAAGTATGACGTGGTGAATCCGCCGGCGATGCGCCGCCTGGTGGCCCAGGGCACGCAGTTGCGCGCCTTCCCGCGCCCGGTGATGGAGGCCTGCTACCGCGAGGCCTTCAAGCTGTATGACGAGACGGCGGCCCGCAATCCGAATTTCAAGAAGGTGTACGACCACTTCATGGCCTTCCGCGATCCCACCCTGCAATGGTTCCGCGTGGCGGAAAACACCTACGACAGCTTCGTCTATTCGATGCAGGCGCAGGCCCAGAACCAAGCCGCCGCCGCCCCGGCGGCCGCGACACCGCTGCGGCGCTGATCGCATGGGGCCTCTGCTCGCCTTCAGCCGGGCCGTCGATGCGGTTGGCCATGTCTTCGGCAAATCCGCCGAATGGATGGTCGGGCTTGCCTGCGTGATCAGCGCCGGCAACGCCGTCGTCCGCTACGGGTTGTCGATGTCATCGAATGGCTGGCTGGAGGTGCAGTGGTACCTCTTCGCCGGCACGGTGATGTTCGGTGCACCCTATACCCTGCTGCGGAACGAGCATGTCCGCGTCGATCTCATCTACGGCAACCTGAGCGAACGCGCCCGGCTCTGGGTCGATGTCTTCGGCATCATCTTCTTCCTGATGCCGGGGATGATGCTGCTGGCCTGGATGACCTGGCCCTTCTTCTGGGAAGCCCTTGTCCGCGGGGAGACGTCGTCCAACGCCGGTGGCTTGCTGCGCTGGCCGGTGAAGCTGGTGCTGCCGGTCGGCTTCGCCATGCTGTCGCTGCAGGGCCTGTCGGAACTGATCAAGCGCATCGCCCTGCTGAAGGGCGAAAAGCCGGACGTCGAGATCGTCGTCGCCTACGAACGCCCTACACAGTGATCGGGAACCACCAAGCCCCATGAACGTTGAGTATATGCCGCCGCTGATGTTCGGCGGGCTTGTGGTCTTCCTGCTGATCGGCTTCCCGGTCGCCTTCTCGCTCTGCGCGGTGGGGCTGTTCTTCGGCTTCGCGTCGATCGAGATGGGGTTTTTCCCGGCCGCCTACCTCGGCAACCTGCCGCTGCGGGTCTTTGGCATCCTGTCCAACGATTTGTTGCTGTCGATCCCGTTCTTCACGCTGATGGGCGCGATCCTGGAACGCTGCCGGCTGGCGGAGGATCTGCTGGAGGGCACCGGGCAATTGTTCGGCAAGGTGCCGGGCGGGCTGGCCTATGCCGTCATCCTTGTGGGTGCGGTGCTGGGCGCCATTACCGGCACCGTGGCCGCCAGCGTCATCGCCATGGGCATGATCTCGCTGCCGATCATGATGAAGTATGGCTACGACATGCGGATCGCGACCGGCGTGATCGCGGCGTCGGGCACCATCACCCAGGTCATCCCGCCGTCCCTCGTACTGATCGTGCTGGGCGACCAGTTGGGCAAGAGCGTGGGCGACATGTACGCCGGCGCCATCGGCCCTTCGATCCTGCAGATCCTGCTGTTCCTGGCCTTCATCGCCGGCGTGTCGATCTTCCAGCCGCACAAGGTGCCGCCGCTGCCGGATGAGGCGCTGCACGAGCGCGGATGGCCGCTGATCTGGAAGGTCGCCAAGGGCATGGTGCCCTCGATCGTGCTGATCTTCCTGGTGCTGGGCACCATCTTCATGGGCCTGGCGACGCCGACCGAGGCCGGGGCCATGGGTGCTGTCGGCGCCGTCGGCCTTGCCTGGATGAACCGCACCCTGACCTGGACCCTGATTCGGGAGGCGATGGCCAATACCATGCGGATCACCGCCATGGTGATCTTCATCCTGATCGGCGCGACCGTGTTCAGCCTGGTCTTCCAGGGCGTGGATGGCGGGCTGTGGATCGAACATCTGCTGGCGCAACTGCCGGGCGGCCAGACCGGCTTCCTGATCTTCGTCAACATCTTCGTCTTCTTCCTGGCTTTCTTCCTCGACTTCTTCGAGATCGCCTTCATCGTGGTGCCGCTGCTGGCCCCGGTCGCGGCCAAGCTCGGCATCGACCTTGTATGGTTCGGCGTGTTGCTCTGCGTGAACATGCAGACGTCGTTCATGCACCCGCCCTTCGGTTTTGCCTTGTTCTACCTGCGTGGCATCGCGCCGAAGGAAGTGCGCTCCTCCGACATCTATTGGGGGGCGATCCCCTGGGTCGGGCTGCAACTGGTGCTGGTCGCGGTGGTGATCCTCTGGCCGGAATCGGTCACCTACTGGATCGATCGCGGCACGGGGGTGGATCCCTCCACCGTGCGGATCGAAGTGCCGATGCCCGACATGCTGGATGACGAGCCCCCCGCGTTCCGCTGATCGTGAACGCCGGGGCATGGACCGCCGGGGTGTCGCAGCCCTAGGTTGCGGCACCATGGACCGGCGCCAGACACTCAACGACCACGACCAACGGCGCGCCGCAGCCTGGTTCGGCGCCGACCTGTCCGATGCCGCCATCCACACCGGCCCCGCCGCCCGCCGCCTGTGCCAATCCCTTGGCGCACGTGGCATCGCGGCCGAAGGCCAGGTCTTTTTGCGTGACGCCACGACCGCCTGTTTTGCCGACCCCGTGCTGCGCCACGAACTGGCGCATGCGCTGCAACAGCGTGGCACCGGGCGGCGCGGGTTTGCCGAAGCCGAGGCCATCGCCCGCACCCACACCCCCGGCCCGATCCGCGCCGCGGCCGACCCGCGCGACCCCGCGGCGTGGGAGGAAGTCGGCCACTACTACACGGTCTATGCCGTCCTGCTCGGCAGCGGTGTGAAGGACGCGCTGGCCAAGCGGCTGGCCTTCTACACCCAGTTGGCGGATGAGATGGCCGATCTTGACGCCATGAACCTGCTCCTGGAGCCGGACTATACGCCCCGGCCGGTGGCGCATGAACTGGCGGCGCGGATCGCGCAGCAGGAACGCAACGGCTACGCCGATTCCTTCGCCAACCTCCCGGTCGAACTCAACAACGGCATCTGCACCATGCTGCAGGCGGGGCGGATGTGGTCCGGCTGCTACGCCGCGCGCCAGGTCACCGTCCTGCCCGAACCCAGCCGCGACTTCAGCATCATGCTGGATGTCCACAAGGGGCTGCATTCGCTGACCGGCGAGCTGATGGAGCGGGAGACGGCAAAGCGCCTGGCTATCCTGCGCGGCATCGATCCTTCGGCCGATCCCTTCGCCTTTGGCCTGGCCTTGCATGCCTTTGGCGACAGCTACGCGCATCGCGACACGCCGAACCACCGGATGTTCGGCCCCGGTGTCGGCCATGGCGTTGAAAGCCAGGCGTCGCGCTTTGGTATCGACGGGCATGTGCATGTCGATGGCGTCGGCCCGACCAAGCGGGCCGACTACCAAGCCTATGTCGGGCAGTTGTACGACCTCTTCGCCACGCGCTGTGGACCCGGCGACCGCGACCACACCGTGCAGCCCCGCGTCATGGTCTTGCGTCGGCTGGTGGGCATCGTTTCGGCGACTGACGAGCAAGCGGATACGCCTGCCGGCTGCGCGCTGCAGATTGCGCATATCCGCAACATCGCGCTGGACTGGTTGCCAGGCGGCATGTCGCCCTGGCGTCCGGAGAGCCACGGGCTCAGCACGCTGGACCGCAGCGGGGTGATGCGCATCGGTGGGCCGGATATGGATGTGGTGACCGCGGCGCAACTGGCGCGGGCGCTGGAACTGGCGCGCTACTGGTCGCAATCGACAGGGGCGTTTACCGGCAGCGGCGCCTTGCCGGGGTTGCCGAGGTAGCGGGCGGGGCTACGGCTGCGCCCGGCCCAGCGGTTCTCTGTCCGGCGGTTCTCTGTCCAGTGGCTCCGGGCGGATGCGGTAGCGGTCGCCAATGCCGGTCAGGTCGCCTTGCATCTGCGCCACCAGGAACGCCTCGTCCCGGGCCCGGACGTGCTGCATGACGCCCTCCGCCTCCTCCGGCGGCACGCCAAGGCCGACCAGTGCCTCACGCCCCATCGTCAGCGCCCCGTGGAATGTCTCGCGCACCTCCACGACACCTCTTGCCCGCAGCCCCAGCGAATGGCGGCGGTCGAAGGACCGCACGACGCAGGGCGTGTCGGGGAAGGAGTCCCGCAGGATGGCGACGATGCGGTCGGTCACCTCCTGCCGGTCGGTGCAGACGGCGATCAGCTTCACGCGCCCGGCGCCGGCGGCGCGCAGCACGTCAAGGCGCGAGCCGTCGCCGTAGTAGACCTTGGCGCCGAAGCGGGCGGCCGCCTCCATCTGTTCGACATCGGTGTCGATGATCGTCAGCCCCACGCCACGCCGCAGCAGCACCTGGGCCATGACCTGGCCGACGCGGCCGAAGCCGATGACGAGCACGCTGCCGCGCGCGCCGGCGTAATCCTCCTCCGGTTCCGCCCGCGCGGTGCGGCCCACCAGCAGCGGCGCCAACCGCGCGACGAAGGGCGTCATGATCATCGACAGCGTGACCAGCGCCACCAGCAGGCTGGCATGGCCCTGCGTCATCACCTGTGCCGCGGCGGCGGCCGAAAAGAGCACGAAGCCGAACTCCCCGCCCTGCGACAGCAGCAACCCGGACCGCACCGCCGTCGGGCGGTCGTGCCCAAAGATCCGGACCAGCCCATACATCATCACGGCCTTGGTCACGGTCAGAGCGCAGGCCGCGACCAGCAGCGACAGCCAGTTCGCCCGCACCACATCCAGATCGACGCTCATCCCCACCGACAGGAAGAACAGGCCGAGCAACAAGCCACGGAAGGGTTCGATATCCGCTTCCAATTCGTGGCGGTAACTCGATTCCGCGAGCAGCAGCCCCGCCAGGAAGGCGCCGGCGGCGGCGGAGAGGCCGACGAGGGTCATCAACTCCGCGGCGCCCAGCACCACCAGCAGGGCGGCGGCGGTCATGATCTCCCGCGCGCCGGTTTTCGCCAGAACGCGGAACAAGGGGTTCAGCAGGAAGCGGCCGGCCAGGACCACCACGGCGACAGCCCCCAGCATCCGCACCGCACCGAGCCAGGCGGGGCCATCGTCGCTGCCCTCCAGCGGTGACAGGAATGCGACCAGGGCGATCATCGGGACGATGGCCAGGTCCTGCATCAGCAGCACGGCGAAGGCGGTGCGCCCGTGCGGGCTGTCGACCTCGCCCCGCTCCTCCAGCATCTGCATCACGATGGCGGTGGAGGAGAGTGCCAGGCCCAGCCCCGCGACGATCGAGGCCGGCAGGCTGCGGTCCCCGACCAGCAGCGGATACAGCGTGATGACGGCGCCGGAGACCACGATCTGCGCCGTGCCGAGACCGAAGATGTCCCGCCGCATGGCCCATAGGCGCCCCAGGTTCAACTCCAACCCGATGATGAAGAGCAGCAGCACGATGCCAAGCTCGGCGATGCCGGTGACCCGCCCGGGTTCGGCGAAAAGCCCGAGCAGGAAAGGACCGATCGCAATCCCGGCGAAGATGTAGCCGAGCACCGAACCAAGGCCGAGCCGCTTTGCCAGCGGCACCGCGATGACGGCGGTCGCGAGCAGGACAATGGGTTCCAGCAACGACGTCGCATGGGCGGTGTCGGCCATGGCGGTCTCCTGTGTCTGACCCACTCAGGCACGTGACATGCGCGCGGCGTCGCCGGTTGATAGGCGGTCGGGCGGCGTGGTGAGAAGGGGTTGTGAAAGCATGGGGAGGTTGCGCCGCGGATGGGGCTTTTCTCGCCCGTCCGTACCACCCCCGACCAGGGGCCGCCGCCCTCCGCTAGATCATCGCCAGCGGTCGCTTGCGCCGCGGCGCCGGGAACGCGTGTTCCAGCGCCGCCAGGTCCCCGGGTTCCAGCCGCAGCTTGCGTGCCGAAACATTGTCGCGCAGGTGCGCGGGATCGGTCGCCTTCGGGATCGCCAGCACGCCTGGCCGGCGCAGCACGAAGGCCAGCGCCACCTGGGCCGTGCTGGCGCCAATCCGCGCCGCGACCTCGCGCAACGCCGCGTGCCGCAACAATGCGCCGCCCTGGCCGAGGGGTGAGTAGGCCATCACCGGCATGTTCCGCGCGGCGCAGAAGGGCAGCAGGTCGAACTCGACGCCGCGCGCCTCAAGGTTCCACAAGACCTGGTTCGTGGCGCAATGCCTGATGGCGGGGCCAAGGTCTTCCAGGTCCTCCACATCCAGGTTGGACACGCCCCAGCGCTTGATCTTGCCCGCGCGCACCAGGCGTTCCATCGCCTCCACCGTTTCCTGCAACGGAATGCCGCCGCGCCAGTGCAGCAGGTACAGGTCCAGCCGGTCGGTCCCGAGGCGCTTGAGGCTGCGTTCGCAGGCCAGCGGCAGCGATGCGCGGCCGGCGTTCTGCGGATAGGCCTTGGAGACGAGGAAGACATCGTCGCGCCGTCCGGCGATCGCCTCGGCCACGACCTCCTCGGCGCCGCCATCGCCATACATCTCCGCCGTGTCGATCACCGACAGCCCAAGGTCGAGGCCAAGCCGCAGGGCCGACGCTTCCGCCGCGCGATCGGCGCCGCGTTCGCCCATGTGCCAGGTGCCCATGCCGAGTGCGGCGGTCGTCGCGCCATCGGGCCAGGTGATGGGTGTCATGACAGTCCTCCTCCAACCGGACTATGCTACTCACATGATGCGCCACGCCATCGCCTTTGCTGCCCTGCTCTCGCTCGCGGCCCCGGCTGTTGCGCAAGAGGAATCGTTCGGCGCCTGGCGGCTTTCCTGCACCGTCGATCGCATGACCGACCGCGCCGATTGCCGCCTGTCCCATCGCGACTGGGTGGAGGCGCCGACCGCCAGCCGTCCCGGCCTTGCACTGGACATCGTCGAGCGCGGCGGGCGTGCCGTGCCGATCGTCGTCGCGCGGGACCTGGGGTTGGACGCCGCCGCGCGTGGTTGGCAGGCGCTGACCGGGACAGCGCAACTGCGCTTTCCGCCGAACCGGCTGTTCGACATGCCCTGTGGGCTGGAAGGCCGCAGCCTGGTCTGCGCCCCACGCCCCGACGACACCGCCCGCGCCGCCGAGGAGCTTTTGACCGCCGACCGCGCGCTGGTGCGGATGGGCGGCTTCGGCAGCGGCAGCCCGGTGGACCCGACCGAGATGCGCCTGGCCGACACGACCGCCGCCATTGCCGCCCTGCGCGCGCGCCAGCCCGAAGGTGCCGCCGTGCCGCCCCCGGCGCCGGGGCTGGAGTTGCGCGATATCCTGCAACGACTTCAGCGGTTGTTGGGCCAATGATCTTGCATCCGGTGATCGTGCATCCAACGACAGCCGCCGCGCGTAACGCTGCATGAGCACCGCCCTTCTGCAGGCCGTGGCCGCGGGCGACCGCGCCAGCCTGCGCAGCCTGTATGACAGCGAAGGCCCGCGGCTGTTCGGCATCGCCATGGCGATCCTGCGCGACCGCGATGCCGCGGCCGATGCGGTGCAGGACGCCTTCGTGAAAATCGCCCGCCGCGCCGCGCAGTTCGATCCCACGCGCGGCGAGGCCCGGCACTGGATGGGCGGCATCGCGCGCCACGCGGCGCTGGACATCGCCCGCGCCCGTGGCCGCGAAATGCCGACCGACGACCCCGCCCTGGGCGATACGCCGGTCGATCCCGAAGCGCTGGACCGGGTCCTGGCCACCGAGGCCGGAACCCGGCTGCGCGCCTGCCTCGCGGAGCTTGAGGCGAAGAACCGCGAGGGCATCATCCTGGCCTTCGTGCACGGCTTGTCGCATGTCCAGGTCGCGGCGCGGCTGGCCCTGCCGCTCGGCACCGCCAAATCCTGGATCCGGCGCGGGCTGCTGCAACTGCGGACATGCCTGGCATGATCCCGCGCGACGACCCCGCCGCATTGGATGCGCTGGCCGGCGAATACGTGCTGGGCAGCCTGGAAGCCCGCGACGCGGCCGAGGTGGCCGCCGCCCTGCCGACCACCCCCGCCCTGGCGGCCGCCGTCGCCGCCTGGGAAGCGCGCCTGGCACCGCTGGCCGACCTGGCCCCGCCGCAAAGCCCGCCGGAGGGCCTGTGGTCCCGCATCGACGCCGCCCTGCCGGTGCGGCCGTCGTTGCGCCTGGTGGAAGGCGCGCCGGCCGTCCCCCCCGCGCCCGTGGTCATCCCGCTGCCGCGCCCCGATGGGCGGCCCGCCCCGCCGCCCTATTCGCCCCGGATCTGGCGTGCCTGGGCCTTGGGCGCGACGGCGGTGGCCGCTGGGCTGGCCGCCTTCCTGCTGGTGCGCCCGCCGGCCGAACAGGCGTTGATGACGGTGCTGCTGACCAGCCAGGACCAGCCGGCCTGGCTGGTGGAATCCACCCCCAGCGGTGCGATCAGCCTGGCCGCGGTCAACCCGGGTCCGGTCGCGCCGGACCGCGTGCTGCAACTCTGGGCGCTGCCGCAGGGGGCCACGGCCCCCACCAGCCTGGGTTTTGTCCCTGCCCAGGGCCGGGTGACGGTGACGGCACCGGCGTCGATCCGCCCCGAACCGGGGATGCTGATCGAAATCAGCCTGGAACCGCCCGGCGGGTCGCCGCTGGGGCGGCCATCGGGGCCGGTGCTGTTCATCGGGCGACTGGTGGCCGCGCGGGGGGCGTGACGGCGGCCGCCTGACCGCGGGACAACAGCGGGGTGGCGCTGGTCTACGGCAGTTTCGTCGTCTTCGCCGCCCGCACGATGCCCTTGGGCCGCGCCGCTTTTTCGGCGATGCCGGAGATGCCTTCGCGGCGGACCAGTTCGCCCCAGACTTCTTCCGGCTTGATGCCCTGGTCCACCCATAGCACCACCAGGTGATAGAGCAGGTCGGCACTTTCCAGCACGGCGGCGCGGCGGTTGCCCAGTGTCGCCTCGATCACCAGCTCGACCGCTTCCTCACCCAGTTTCTGGGCAACCTTGGCGGAACCGCGCGACAGCAGGCGGGCGGAATGCGACAGGCCGACATTGCCGGTGGCCTGGCGGGCGCGGACGGTGCGTTCCAGTCGTTCCATGATCGATGCGTTGGCGTCCGCGGTCCCGTTCACCGCATGGCGCAGCGGCACCAGGGCGGCGCGTTCGGCACGCAGCACGGCCTTTGGTGGGGCCACGACCACCGCCTGGACGGGAATCGACGCCGGCATCGGAAGTTTCGTCGCGGCGATGGCCTTTTTCTTCACCTTGGGCGTCTTGGTCGGTTTGGCAGTCTTGGCCATGCGGGATCGGCCCTTTGCTCAGTCAGAAGTGGCGCGTGCCGGGGCATGGCGAACCGGCAGGCCAGCGGCGGCGAGCGCCGCCTTGGCATCCGAGATCCGCATGTCGGCGTAGTGAAAGACGCTGGCGGCAAGCAAGCCCGTCGCACCGGCCAGCGCGCCGGCGACGAAGTGTTCCGGCGTGCCGACGCCGCCGCTGGCGACCAGTGGCAGCCGCACCGCGGCGCGCAGCGCGCGCAGCAGGTCCAGGTCGAAGCCCTGGCGCGTGCCGTCGCGGTCCATGCTGGTGACCAGCAATTCCCCGGCGCCGCGTTCGGCCATCTGTCGCGCCCAGCCGACGGCATCGATGCCGGTGCCGCGGCGGCCGCCATGGGTGAAGATCTCCCAATGGTCCCCGACCCGGCGCGCGTCGATGGCGACGACGATCGCCTGGCTGCCAAAGGCTTCGGCGCAGCGGGTGACCAGGGCGGGGTCGGCGACCGCGGCGGAGTTGATGCTGGCCTTGTCGGCGCCCGCCAGCAGCAACCGGCGCACGTCATCGACACTGCGCACGCCGCCGCCGACGGTCATGGGGATGAAGACCTCGGCGGCCGTGCGGGCGATGACATCCATCATCGTGTCGCGGTTTTCGTGCGTCGCGCCGATGTCGAGGAAGGTGATCTCGTCCGCGCCCTCCGCATCATAGACCGCCGCCTGTTCGACCGGGTCGCCCGCGTCGCGCAGGTCCAGGAAGTTCACGCCCTTGACGACGCGACCCTCCTTGACGTCCAGGCACGGAATGACACGCAGGGCGAGCAACGGATGAATATCTCCGGATGTCGGTTGCCGCGCCGATCGGACGCGCGGACTGGCGCGATGCGTCGGAACGGGTTCGCGGTCAAGTGTCGTTTTCGTGTCAGTGCGTAGTGGTTGACTAGGAAATTTCCGGCCAGTAGTTTCCTAGTCAACCAAAGGAGCCGCCGTGCCGTCCCCCCCACCCGTGCCGGAACTGACCGCGCATCTCGGCTTTTGGCTGCGCACCGTGTCCAACCACGTCTCGCACGCCTTTGCCGAAAAACTGGCGGCCGAGGGCGTGACGGTCGCCGAATGGGTCATGCTGCGCGCGCTCTATGGCAAGGCGCCGATGCCGCCGAGCCGATTGGCGGACGACATGGGCATGACGCGCGGCGCGATCACGAAACTCGCGGACCGGCTGATCGGCAAGGCGCTGATGCTGCGGCGCGCCAGCCCCGACGATGGCCGGGCGCAGACGCTGGCGCTGACGCCGCGAGGCACCAGCCTGGTCCCGGCGCTGGCCGCGCTGGCCGACCGCAACGATGCGGCGTTCTTCGACCACCTGTCGGCGGAGGAACGCGAAACGCTGGAACGGCTGCTGAAACGGATGGTCGCGCAAAGCCGGATGACGACCATCCCGATGGACTGACCAAAGGAGACACCCCATGGATGATTTCCAAAAATCCGTCGCCAAAACCTGCCTGGACGGCGCCGAGGGCAATAGCCTGACCTTCCCGCAGATCGTCGAAACACTGATGCGCGCCGGTTTCGAAAGCTACCTGATCGATTTCCGCCGCTCGGTCGCGATCTACTACCTGCCCGACGGCCAAAGCGTCGAACTGCCGACGCAGCAGGTCAGGACCGCCATCGCCCCAGGCTTCGACGCGGCGTCGATGCAGGCCGCCATCCGGGAGGCGCAGCAGCTTGTGCCCGGCTATACCTACGCGGGCTTTTGCCAAAGGGCCGCGGCGGCGGGCTGTGCCGGGTACATCGTCTCCTTCCCGGGCCGCCGGGCGCTTTACTTCGGTCGAAGCGCCGAGGTGCATGTGGAACACGTCCCGGCGTAGATCGGCCCCGGGCGTCAGACCGACCTGGTGATCCCGCCGTCCACGCGGATGTTCTGCCCCGTGATGTAGCCAGCCCCGGGGGAGGCCAGGAAGGCGATCGTGTCCGCGACCTCCTGCGTGTGTCCGTAGCGCCCCATGGGGATGCGGGCGCGGAACTCCTCCTTCTCCGGCAGGCTGTCGATGAAGCCGGGCAGCACGTTGTTCATGCGGACGTTGTCGGCCGCATACTTGTCGGCGAAGAGCTTGGTGAAGGCGGCAAGCCCGGCCCGGAACACGCCGGAGGTGGGGAAGACGGGATCAGGCTCGAACGTGGCGAAGGTCGAGATGTTGATGATCACGCCGGACCGCTGGGCCTGCATCACCGGCGCCACCAGTCGCGTCGGGCGCACGACGTTGAGGAAATAGACCTCCATGCCGCGGTGCCAGTCGTCGTCGGAAAGGTCGAGCAGCGGCGCGCGGGGACCGTGGCCGGCGCTGTTGACCAGCACGTCGACGCGACCCCAGCGGTCGAGCGTCGCGTCCACCAGGCGCTTGAGGTCGTCGGGCGACTGGTTCGATCCGGTCACGCCGATGCCGCCGAGTTCGGCGGCAAGCGCCTCCGCCTTGCCCGAGGAGGACAGGATCGCCACGCGGTGGCCGTCGCGGGCGAGGCTGCGCGCGGCCCCCGCGCCCATGCCGCTTCCGCCTGCGGTGATGATGGCGACGCGATCGGTCATTGGCTGTCCTCTCTGATCAAGCTGGATGGTGCTGCATTGAAAGGGGCTTCGCCCCTCTCAAGCTCTCCCCACCAAGGGGCCGTGGCCCCTTGGAACCCACGCGGTTTGGTAAAATAAAGAGAGGGGCATGTATCGACCTTTGCCACTGGAACGCCAGTGATGCCCCTCTCTTTATTTTACCAATACTCCGCCGGTCCAGGGGCGGCGGCCCCTGGTGGGGGTGGCGTGGAGGGGGCGAAGCCCCATCCACTGGCGCCGCCGCCAATGCTAGCCCGCCGCCGCCAGGGCCGCAGCCGCCGTCACCCGCCCATCGTAGAGGGCGCGGCCGATGATGCAGCCGGCGATCCCCGCCTGTGCGGCCCGCAGGTCGACGATATCGCCCGCACCGGCCACGCCGCCGCTGGCGATCACCGGCACCGGCACGGCCCGCGCCAGTGCCGCGGTCGCCGCGACATTCACGCCGCCCAGCATCCCGTCGCGCGCGATGTCGGTGAAGATAATCGCGGCCGCGCCGCTGTCGGCGAAGGCGCGCGCCAAATCCAGCGCCGTCATGTCAGATGTTTCGGCCCAGCCTTCGGTCGCCACCATGCCGTCGCGCGCATCGATGCCCAGCGCCACGCGCCCGGGGTGCTTGGCGCAGGCGGCGCGGACGAAAGCCGGGTCCTTCACCGCCGCCGAGCCGATGATGACCCGTGCGACCCCGGCCTCAAGCCAGGCTTCCAGGGTCGCCATGTCGCGCACGCCGCCGCCGAGCTGCACCGGGGCGTCGGTGGCGGCCAGGATCGCGCGGACCGCCGCCGCATTGGCCGGGCGGCCAGCGAAAGCGCCGTCCAGGTCCACCACATGCAGCCAGTGGAAGCCGGCGGCGCGAAAGGCCGCGGCCTGGGCGGCGGGATCCTCCGCATAGATCGTCGCCCGGTCCATGTCGCCGCGCTGCAGGCGCACGACCTGGCCGGCCTTGAGGTCGATGGCGGGGTAGAGGTCAAAACCCATCAGCGTTCACCCGGAACCAGCGCGTCCGTCGTGCGGCCACGGCCGGGGTCGAGCAGTTTGTAATAATGATGCCCGGCGACCGTCTGGCCATTCACCCGGGCATAGGCCGGATGCGTGCCCCAGCGCGTGTAGCCCAGGTGTTCGAACAGGGCGATCGCGGTGGACTGGGTTTGCCGCACATCCAGGTTCAGCACCCGGTGGCCAAGGGCGGCGGCCCGTTCCTCCACCCGCGTCACCAGCATGCGCGCCAGGCCGTGGCCGCGCGCATAGGGCGCGATATAGGCGTGGTTCAGCGTGGCGGCCCAGGCCTGGGCTTCGTTGTGGCGCGGCGGGCGAACCAGCAAGGCGGAGCCGACGCAGGTGCCGTCCAGCCGTGCCACGAACACTTCGCGTTCCGGCACCAGCAGCAGCCCGCGGAAATGCCGGGCCAGGGCGACGCGGCCCTGTGGATTCACCCAGCCAAAACCACCGCCCTCGGCGATCGCGGCATCGGTTGCTTCCGCCAGGTCGTTCAGATCGCCGTCGGTCAGAAATTCGGCGCGTTCCACCAGCAGATGCCGCACATGGGTGTCGGTCATGGTGCCCATTCGAGGAAGTTGGTCAGGATGCGCAGGCCGACCGGGCCCGACTTCTCGACGTGGAACTGGGTGCCGACGATATTGCCCCGGCCGATCATGGCGACGACGGGCCCGCCGTAATCGGTGGTGGCCAGGACGTCTTCCGGGTCGGCGCCGGCCCAGGCGTAGGAATGCACGAAATAGGCATGCGCGCCCGGTTTCAGCCCATCCAGCAGGGGATGCGCGTCCGGGGCGAAATCCAGCCCGTTCCAGCCCATCTGCGGCAGCGGCAGGGGGGTGCCATCGGGGGCGCGCGGGTCCATCGGCGCCATGTCGCCGGGCAGCCAGCTCAGGCCCTGGGTCACGCCATGTTCCAGCCCGCGATCGCACATCAACTGCATGCCGACGCAGATGCCCAGGAAAGGCTTGCGGTCGAAACGGGCGGCGCGCTCCAGCGCCTCGAACATGCCGGGCAGGTCGTCCAGCCCGCGGCGGCAGGCGGCGAAGGCGCCCTGGCCCGGCAGGACGATGCGGTCGGCGACGTCCAGGTCCGGCGCATGGGTGGTGACGCGGATGGTGGCGTCGATGCCCGCCTCGGCCGCGGCATGTTCCAGCGCGCGCAGCACGGAGGCGAGGTTGCCCGAGCCGGGGTCGATGATCGCGACGCGCATCAGCGAAGCTCCACGCGGGTCAGGTCGCGGCGTTCGGCCAGCAGGCGGAACAGCGCGGCATCCCGGTCACGCCCGGCGACCACGGCGATGGTGGGTGAGCCGACGGCGGCCAGGTGCAGGCGCCGGATGTCCTGCGCCGACAGCCCGATCAGGATATGGGCGCCGGCCGCCAGCCACACGGCGATGGACGGCGTGGCCAGAAGGCCAATGGCCAGGGCGACGATGCAATAGGCGGCCGCCGCCATCCAGCAGCGATGCCAGAGCAACCAGGGCAGCGGCACGACCATGGCGACCAGCGAGGCGCGTTCCGGCACCAGCAGCAAATCCTCGGGGTCGCGGTGCGGACCCGCGTGGGCCGTAAAAATGCGCATCAGCCGTCCAACGCGCCCTTGGTCGAGGGGATGGCCCCGGCCGTGCGCGGATCGGGTTCCACCGCGGCGCGCAGGGCGCGGGCGACCGCCTTGAAGCAGGCTTCGGCGATGTGGTGGGCGTTGGTGCCGGCGCGCTGGGTGATGTGCAGGGTCGCGCCAGCGTTGAAGGCGAGGGCGCGGAAAAATTCCTCGAACAACTCGGTATCCATCTCCCCCAACTTGTCGCGCGAGAATGTCGCGGCGAAGGCGAGGAAGGGGCGGCCCGACAGGTCGATCGCGGCTTCGACCAGCGCTTCATCCATAGGGATGGTCGCCTGGCCGTAGCGGCGGATGCCGCGCTTGTCGCCCAGGGCCTGTCGGATCGCCTGGCCGATCACGATGCCGACATCCTCGGTCGTGTGGTGGAAGTCGATATGCAGGTCGCCGGTGGCGGCCACGGTCAGGTCGATCAGGGAATGCCTGGCCAGCGCGGTGAGCATGTGGTCCAGGAAGCCGATCCCCGTCGCGACCTCGGCCCGGCCGGTGCCGTCGAGGTCGACGGAGACGCGGATATCCGTCTCCGACGTGGTGCGGGCGATGGCGGCGCGGCGGGCCTCGGTCGGGGTATTGGGGCTTCGGCTCATGTGATGGGTTTAGTCCCGCAACGGGGGTGAGGGCAAAGTGTGGCGTGACAGGCGGCGGGCGGGGCTGTAGCCCGTGGGCACAATGATCCGGATTTCCCCCTTCCTACCGCTGGTTGCAGTGCTTGCCGCCTGCTCGCCGACTTACAACCCCGACACCTATGCGACCCGTGCGGTGCAGCAGGCGAACCCGGCCGACCGGGGCGTGATCGCCGGCGTGCGCCCGGTGCGGATCGCGGCCGATGGTACGACAGGCGGTGCCACGGGGGCCGCGGCTGGCGGGCTGGTGGGGTCGCAGACACCGGGGGGCGGCCTGGGCGCCGCCGTCGGTGCGCTGGGCGGGGCCGTGTTCGGCGGGCTGGTCGGCACGGCGGTGGAGCGCGCCAGCGGCGACACCACGGGGTTCGAATACATCATCCGCAAGCGCAATGGCGACCTGGTGGCGGTGACGCAGCGGGATGTCGAGGCGCTGCAGGTTGGGATGCGGGTCTTGGTGATCGCCGGGAACCAGGCGCGGGTGGTGATCGATTATACGGCGGAGGAGGAGGTGGCGGCGCCCGCCCCGGCGGCGACTCCGGCCGCGACCCCGGCGCCAACGCTACCTGGCCCCTTCGTCGATCCGGCGCCGGTGCCGCCCAGCACGCCGGACCTGAGGTCCTTTTCCCCCGGCGCGGCGACCTTGCCTCTATAGGGTCAGCCGTAGATCAGGCTGGCTTCCTTCTCCCGCCCACGCCCCGGCGCTGGGGGCAGCCCTGTGATCACCCGCGCCACCGCCTCGGCCGTGCGGATGCCATCCATCCCGGCCGACATGATGCCGCCCGCGTAGCCGGCGCCCTCACCCGCCGGATACAGGCCGCGCGTGTTGACCGATTGCCCATCCGGCCCGCGCGTGATCCGCAACGGTGAGGAGGTGCGGGTCTCGACCCCCGTCAGCACCGCGTCGCCCATGGCGAAGCCGGCCAGTTCGCCATCAAAGGCCCGCAGCGCCTCACGCATCGCCACCACGGCGAAGTCGGGCAGGCACAGCGCCAAATCGGTCGGGGTGACGCCGGGGCGGTAGGAGGGCACCACATCGCCAAGCGTGGTGGAGGGCCGGCCCGCCAAGAAATCCTCCACCCGCTGCGCTGGCGCCGCCCAGGTGCCGCCGCCCGCCGCAAAAGCCGCTTCTTCCCAATGGCGCTGGAAGGCGATGCCGGCCAGCGGACCGTCCGGGTAATCCCGTGCCGGGTCGATGCCGACGACGATGCCGGCATTCGCGTTGCGTTCGTTGCGCGAATACTGGCTCATGCCATTGGTCACCAGGCGGCCAGGCTCGCTGGCCGCGGCGACCACGGTGCCGCCGGGGCACATGCAGAAGGAATAGACCGACCGCCCGTTGCTGGCGTGGTGCACCAGGCGGTAGTCGGCCGCCCCCAGGATCGGGTGCCCGGCCGCCGCGCCGAAGCGGGCGCGGTCGATCAGGGATTGCGGGTGTTCGATCCGCACCCCGATGGAAAAGGGTTTTGGCTCCATCGACACGCCGCGCGCATGCAGCATCTCGAACGTGTCGCGGGCGCTGTGGCCGATGGCCAGGACGACGTGGTCGGCGGCGATCTTTTCGCCCGTGTGCAGCACCACGCCGCGCACGGCGCCGTCCACGACCTCGATATCATCCACCCGGCTGGAAAACCGGTATTCGCCGCCCAGCGCCTCGATCTTGCGGCGCATGGATTCCACCATCTGCACCAGCCGGAAGGTGCCGATATGGGGTTTTGAGACGTACAAAATCTCATCCGGCGCCCCGGCCAGGACGAATTCGGTCAGGACCTTGCGGCCGTGGTGCGCTGGGTCTTTCACCTGGGACCAGAGCTTGCCGTCCGAAAAGGTCCCGGCCCCGCCCTCACCGAACTGCACGTTGGATTCCGGGTCCAGCACGCCACGGCGCCATAGGCCCCAGGTGTCCTGGGTGCGTTCGCGTACCGCCTTGCCGCGATCCAGGATGATCGGCCGGAAGCCGGATTCGGCCAGGATCAGCGCCGCGAACAGCCCGCAGGGGCCGGTGCCGATCACGATGGGGCGATGGGCCAGCCCCGAGGGCGCGGTTGCGACGGGGCGGTAGGTGGTGTCCGGAGTGTGAGGGAGGCTGTGCGCGGCTTCGTCCGCCACCTCGGCATCGATGGTGTAGGTCAGCACCACCCGCCCGCGCGCACGGGCGTCATAGCCGCGGCGGGCGATGCGCCAGGACAGCGGCGCCCCCCCCAGGCGGGCGGCGATGGCGGCGGCCAGCGCCTCGGGCGGGTGGTCGAGCGGGAGGCGGAGGTCTGTGAGGCGGAGCATGTGACCGATTCATACCGGAAAGGGGGGGCTGCTTGCCACCGGCCCTGCGCCCGCCCATCTGGGCACCCATCATGCACAACACATCCCCCCCAGGTGCCGACCCCCTCGGCTGGCACGGCACAACCATTCTCTGCGTCCGCAAGGACGGGCGCGTCACCATGGCCGGCGATGGCCAGGTCAGCATCGGCCAGACGGTCGTGAAGAATAACGCCCGAAAGGTGCGTCGCATCGCCCAGGGCCGCGTCCTGGCCGGTTTCGCCGGCGCCACGGCCGATGCCTTCACCCTGCTCGAACGGCTGGAGGCGAAGCTGGAACGCTTCCCCGACCAGTTGGAACGGGCGGCCGTCGAACTGGCCAAGGACTGGCGCACCGACCGCTACCTGCGCCGGCTGGAAGCCCTGCTGGCCGTCGCCGACAACAAGCGCAGCCTGCTGATCACCGGCCAGGGCGACGTCCTGGAACCGGAGGATGCGATCATCGGCATCGGTTCGGGCGGCAATTTCGCCCTGGCCGCGGCCCGGGCGCTGCTGCCGGTCGAAGGGCTGGACGCGACCGAGATCGCCGAACGATCGATGCGCATCGCCGCCGATATCTGTGTTTACACCAATGGGCGTTTCATCCTGGAAACCCTGGAAGCCGACGCACCATGAGCGAAACCGTGAACCTGTCCCCGCGCGAGATCGTGTCGGAACTGGACCGCTATATCGTCGGCCAGGGCGATGCCAAGCGCGCCGTCGCCATCGCGCTGCGCAACCGCTGGCGCCGCCAGCAACTCGGCGCCGGCATGCGCGAGGAGGTCGTGCCGAAGAACATCCTGATGATCGGCCCGACCGGCTGCGGCAAGACGGAAATCGCCCGCCGCCTGGCGCGCCTGGCGAATGCCCCCTTCATCAAGGTGGAAGCGACCAAGTTCACCGAGGTCGGCTACGTCGGCCGCGACGTGGACAGCATCATCCGCGACCTGGTCGAAATCTCGATCAACCAGATGCGCGAGACGGCGCGGCATGAGGTCGAGGCCCGCGCCGAACTCGCCGCCGAGGAACGGCTGTTGACCGCGCTGGTCGGCGAACACGCCGCCGGCGACACGCGGCAAAAATTCCGGAAAATGCTGCGCGAGGGCAGCATCGAGGCGCGGGAGGTGGAGGTCGAGGTCTCCGACCCCCAGGGCACCCCCATGGGCATGATGGACATGCCCGGCATGCCGCCGCAGCAGATGGCCGGCATGCAGGAAATGCTCGGAAAAATGTTCGGCGGCCGGGCCAAGAAGCGCAAGGTGACGGTGGCCGAGGCCCGCGTCGCCCTGATCCGCGACGAGGCCGACCGGCTGCTCGACCAGGACCGTCTGACACGTGAGGCGGTGGCCAATGCCGAGAACAACGGCATCGTCTTCCTGGACGAGATCGACAAGGTCTGCGCCCGCACCAGCGAAGGCGGTTTTCGTGGCGGCGACGTGTCGCGCGAAGGCGTGCAGCGCGACCTGCTGCCGCTGATCGAAGGCACGACGATCAGCACCAAGTATGGGCCGGTGAAGACGGACCACATCCTGTTCATCGCCTCGGGCGCGTTCCACCTGGCCAAGCCTTCGGACCTGCTGCCGGAATTGCAGGGGCGGTTGCCGATCCGGGTGGAGCTGGCGGCGCTGACGCGGGATGACCTGCGGCGCATCCTGACGGAGCCGGAAAGCAGCCTGATCAAGCAATACGTGGCGCTGCTGGGGACCGAGGGCGTCATGCTCGACTTCGCCGATGACGCGATCGATGCCGTGGCCGACCTGGCCGCCGACATCAACGCGCGGGTGGAAAACATCGGCGCGCGGCGGTTGGCGACGGTGCTGGAACGGTTGTTGGAGGAGATTTCCTTCACGGCCTCCGACCGGCGGGGCGATTCCGTGCGGGTGGGTGCCGCGCTGGTGCGCGAGAAGGTGGCGCCCCTGGCCGGTTCGGCCGATCTGTCGCGCTTCATCCTGTGAACGTGAGCGGCCGGTCGCTTGACCGGCCGCCGACCGCCGCCCAAGGCTTTGACCGTTTCCCCCGGGAGGATTTCGCCATGCGTGCCGCCACATTCGCCATGCTGCTGATCGCCGCCACGCCTGCCCTGGCGCAGGACCGCCCACCGGCGCTGCAGCCGACCCGCGATGTCGCCGTCAGCTACCGCGCCGGCAACCAGAATGTGCGCATGTCCTGGCAGGCGGCCGAAGGCCGGATGCGGATGGACATGCCGGGCCAGGGCGGGGCGATGATCGTCGATACCCGCGGGCAATCCGCGCTGATGTTGATGGAGCCGCAGCGCATGGCGATGCGGATGGCCTTCGACCCGGCGACCCTGCCGGTCAACCCGATGGCGCCCAGCGCCGATACGCGGTTCACCCGCGAAGGCACCGCGACGGTTGCGGGGCTGACCTGCACGAACTGGCGCATGACCAACCCGAACGGCACCGGCACCGGCTGCATCACCACCGATGGCGTGCTGCTGCGCGGCACCGGGTCGACCGCGCGCGGGCAGGAAACGATCGAGGCGACGGAGGTCCGCTACGGCGCGCAGGATGCGGCGCTGTTCCGTGCGCCGGAGGGGTATCGGGTGATGGACATGGGCAACCTTGGCGCGCTGGGTGGCGCCCTGGGTCAATTGGGCGGCCAACTGCCGGGCGCCGGCGGCGCCATGCGCCCGCCAACCAAGTAGAGGCTGTTGCTGCACATCATGACGCCAATCCGCCTGCCGCGCCGCGCCCTGGTCGCCGCGCTTTGCGCAACGCCTTTCGTCGCGCGGGCGCAAGCCAACATCGTGGCGCGGGTGGAAGCCTACCTCAACGCGATGACGACGTTCGAGGCACGCTTCCTGCAAATCGCGCAGAATGGCGGGTCCGCGATGGGCACCGCGATGATCTGGCGCCCGGGGCGGATGCGCTTCGACTACGACGCGCCCGAGCCGACGCTGCTGGTCGCGGCCAATGGCCAGATGATGCTGCTGGATCGTGAGTTGAAGCAGCCGACGATCGTGCCGATCGGCTCCACGCCGCTGTCGGTGCTGCTGCGCAACCCGATCCGGCTGTCGGGGGATGTCACCCTGACGGGGGTCGAGGAATCCGGCGGGTTTTCCCGCCTGACGGTGAACCGGACCAATAGCCCGGCCGAAGGGCGCATCACGCTGGTCTTCGCCACCAACCCCATGGAACTGCGCCAATGGCTGGTCGTGGATGCCCAGGCGCGGGAAACGCGGGTGACGTTGACTCAGATTCGCACCGGCGTGCGCTTCGATCCTGCCCTGTTCGAGATGAACGACCCGCGCTTCCTGGAGCGTGAAACCGCCAACCGCTGAGCGCCGTCCGGGCCAAGCCATGCGTGGGGCGGGCAGCGGTGCCAGCGTGTGTGGCGCAGCTGTCACAGCATTGTCGCCTTGATGTCGCCATCAGGGAACGGGACACTATCTCTGGCGCAGCATTTGCAGCGCATCTGGGGCGTGGAGCTGGTTCGACGCCTGTTGGATGGGTTCGGAGCGGGATATTGGCATGCGGCCGCTGATCGGCATTTCCTGTTGCGTCAAGGCTTTTGGGCTCTTCGCGACCCCCAACCACGCGGCTTCCGACCACTATGTGAAGGTGGTCATGGGTCCGGTGTCGGGCGTGCCGGTGCTGCTGCCGGCGGGGGGTGAGGCCTTTGTCGACGAAATCCTGCCGCGCCTGGACGGGCTGATGCTGACGGGCAGCCGGTCCAATGTCGGCCCGCGCCATTACGACGGCCCGGCCCATGCCGAAGGCACGCCGGAAGACGACCACCGGGATTCCACCACCCTGCCGCTGATCCGCGCCGCCATCGCGGCGGGCGTGCCGCTGCTGGCGATTTGCCGCGGCATGCAGGAGTTGAACGTTGCCCTGGGCGGCAGCCTGGACCAACGCATCCAGGACCTGCCTGGCCGGATGGATCATTCGACGCCGTCTGACCAACCCATCCCCGCGGTCCGCACCGGCAAGGCGCATGCGATCCGCGTCGCCCCCGGCGGCGTGCTGGAAGGCATCTGGACCGAGGCCCCGGTCGCCCTGCCGGTGAACAGCCTGCACAACCAGGGCGTGAAACGCCTGGCACCCCGCCTGATCGCCGAAGCCTGGGCGCCGGATGGCACGGTGGAGGGTGTGCGCGTCGCCGATGCGAAGGGGTTTGCCCTCGGCGTGCAGTGGCACCCGGAGTATGATTGGGATCGAGATGCCCACTCGGTGCGCATCTTCCATGCATTTGGTGCGGCCTGTGCGGGTTTCGCAGCGAAACGGGCCGCGATGCCGCTTTCGGTCGCCGCCGAATAGGTTTTCGCTTGTGGTTTTGGCCCGATTCGCTTTGCGCGGGCTTGGTTCTGGCGCTAATGTTTCTCCATCGGTGGCCCCACCACCGGTGGTCGAGCCCCGGTATCCCCTGCCGGCTCGCCCGACCCGTTTCCGGACGGAAGCGGCGCCCGGCCACCCCCCTGGCCGGGCGCTTTCGTTTGGGCCGCTTGCGCGTCGCACATCAGCGGTTATGGTCCCGGCGATCTTCCGAAAAGGATTGCCGCGATGGCCGATTACGTGATTCCCGCCCCCCCGCAGGCCAGCGTGCCCGTCGCCGGCGGCGGCGCCTTCCCCATCCGCCGCATCTTCTGCGTCGGCCGCAACTATGCCGAGCATGCGCGCGAGATGGGCCATGACCCGGACCGCGAGGCACCCTTCTACTTCTGCAAGCCGGCCGATGCCGCGCTGACGGGGGGCAAGGATATGCCCTACCCGACCGTGACCAAGGACCTGCACCACGAGATGGAGCTGGTCGTGGCGATCGGCACCGGCGGCAAGAACATCTCCGTCGCCGATGCGATGAAGCATGTCTGGGGCTATTGCGTCGGCCTCGACATGACGCGGCGCGATGTGCAGGGCGAAGCCAAGAAGCTTGGCCGCCCCTGGGACATGGGCAAGGGGTTCGACCATGGCGCGCCGATGGGCGACATGATCCCGGCCGGCAATTTCGATCCGTCCAAGGGCAAGATCGAGCTGAAGGTGAACGGCAAGGTTCGCCAGGTGAGCGACCTGTCCAAGCTGATCTGGTCGGTGCCGGAAGTCATCGCCAACCTGTCCGAGCTGGTCGAACTGGCCCCGGGCGACCTGATCATGACCGGCACGCCCGAAGGTGTGGCCGCCGTGGTCAAGGGCGACCTGCTGGAAGGCATGGTCGAGGGCGTCGGCACGGTCACCACGAAGATCGTCTGACAGGGAAGATCGTCTGATGTCGCTGCGCGTCGCCACATGGAACATCAATTCCGTGCGGCTGCGCGCGCCGCTGCTGGCGGATGTCGTGGGGCGTCTGTCGCCCGACATCCTTTGCCTGCAGGAAACCAAGACACCGGACGAACACTTCCCGCATGAAGCGGCCGATGTGCTGGGGTTCACCCATCGCATCGTGCGCGGCATGAAGGGCTACAACGGCGTCGCCATCCTCTCCCGCCTGCCGATCACCTTGCGGGCGGGCGAGCCGGACTGGTGCGAAAAGGGCGACTGCCGGCACCTGGGCGTCGATGTGCCGACACCGTCCGGGCCGGTGGAAATCCATAATTTCTACGTGCCCGCCGGCGGGGATGAACCTGACCGCCTGATCAACCCGAAGTTCGGCCACAAGCTGGATTTTCTGGCGGAGGTGACGGCCTGGCAGGCGGCGCGCGGCCCAGCCAAGCGGTCGGTCCTGGTCGGCGACCTGAATATCGCGCCGCTGGAACAGGACGTCTGGAGCCACAAGGCGCTGCTCAAGGTCGTGTCCCACACGCCGGTCGAGGTCGCGGCGATGGGGGCCTGGCAGCGGGCCGGGGCCTGGGTGGATGCGCCGCGCCGCTTCGTGCCCGACACCGAAAAACTCTATTCCTGGTGGTCCTACCGGGCAAAGGACTGGGCCGCGGCGGATAAGGGCCGCCGTCTGGACCACATCTGGGTCAGCGAGGATTTTGCCGATCGCCTGGTGTCGCACAAGGTGCTGAAAGACGCGCGCGGCTGGACGCAGGCGTCGGACCACGTGCCGGTGATGGTGGAAATCCGGGTCTAGCGGCAGGCGCGGCGGGCGCTATCATCCTGGCGCCATGCACATCACATCCCCCGCGTTCAAACAAAACGCCCACGACGCGCTGAACGACGCCAGCCTGCAGAAGGCGCTGAAACACGCGCGGCCGATGTTCACCGGCAACCGCGCCCGGGCCGTGGCGAACCTGCCGGAGTTCGAACGGCTTCGCGACATCGGACGGGACATCAAGAACCACACGCTGGCGAACCTGGACTGGTATCTGGAAACCTACGCCGCCAACGTGGAACGCGCCGGCGGCCAGGTGCATTGGTGCAGCACCGCCGACGAGGCCCGCGCCAAGGTACTGGAGATCTGCCGCAACGCCGGCGCCCGCACGGTGACCAAGGGCAAGTCGATGATCTCCGAGGAATTGGGGATCAACGAACATCTGTCGAAACACGGCATCACCCCGGTCGAGACCGACCTGGGCGAATACATCCTGCAGATCCGCGACGAAGGCCCGTCGCACATCATCGCCCCCGCCTTCCACCTGAACCGGGAAGACTGGGAGAAGACCTTCCGGGCAGTCCATACCGATCTGCCGGCCGACCGGGTCTTTGGCGACCGCCGCGACATCATGGCCGAGGCGCGGACGCGGCTGCGCGAGAAATTCCTGGCGGCCGACGTGGGGATCACCGGTGCCAACTTCCTCATCGCCGAAACCGGGTCGTCGGTCATCGTCACCAACGAAGGCAATGGCGACCTGACGCAGACTCTTCCGCGCGTCCACATCGCCCTGGCCAGCATCGAGAAGGTGGTGCCGACGCTGGAGGATGCGACCAGCCTGCTGCGGCTGCTGGCACGATCCGCCACGGGTCAGGATTTTTCCGTCTACACGACGTTTTCCACCGGCGCCCGGCGCCGGGCCGATCTGGACGGGCCGCAGGAATACCATGTCGTGCTGATCGACAACGGCCGGTCGAACATGATGGGCACCGAGTTCCAGGAGATGTTGCGCTGCATCCGCTGCGCCGCCTGCATGAACCATTGCCCCGTCTATGGCGCGACGGGGGGCCACGCCTATGGCTGGGTCTATCCCGGGCCGATGGGCAGCGTGCTGACGCCGACCCTGATCGGCGTGGACAAGGCCGGGCATTTGCCGAACGCCAGCACCTTCTGCGGCAAGTGCGAGAGCGTGTGCCCCGTCAAAATCCCGCTGCCAAAGATGATGCGGCATTGGCGGGAGAGGGAGTTCGAGCGGCACCTGTCGCCCTCCTCCGTCCGCACGGGGCTGGGCGTCTGGGGCTGGTTCGCGCGGCGGCCCGGCGCCTATCGGATGGCGACGCGGGCGATGATCGGGGTTCTGGGGCTGCTCGGCCGCAAGAAGGGCGCGTTTCGCAGCCTGCCCCTCGCGGGTGGCTGGACCGAAGGGCGCGACCTGCCGGTGCCGGAGGGCGGGACCTTCATGGCGCGCTACGCCGCCGCCCAGCGGAGCCGCACCTCATGAGCAAGGACGCCATCCTGGGCGCCATCCGCCGTGGCCTGCGCCGCGGCCCGCTGCCGGCCGACCAGGCGGCGATGCTGGCCGGCAGGCTGGCGACCCACCCCCGGCACCTGATCCCGGCGCGGTCGCGCGTGTCGCGCCCCGAACAGATCGCGCTGTTCGTGCGCAATGTGGAGAAGGAGTTCGGCTCGGTCGTCCGCCTGGCCGATGCGGCCGACGTGCCGGGCGCCGTCGCCGACTGGCTGGCCGCCCAAAACCTGCCGCCGCGCTTTGTCATGGCGCCACATCCGGAGTTGGAGGCGCTGCCCTGGGCCGACCGACCAATGCTGGGTTTCGAGGCGCGACGGGCGGACGGCAGCGACACCGTCTCGGTCCAGCACGGCTGGGCGGCCGTGGCGGAAACCGGGACGATCCTGTTCCCATCGGACCCCACGCGGCCCACGACGCTGAACCTGCTGCCGGAATCGGAAATCGTGGTGCTGCGGGCCAGCCGCGTGGTCGGCGCCTACGAAGAGGCCTGGGACCTGCTGCGCGCCGAACGCCAGGATGCCGAAACGGGCGGCTTCATGCCGCGCAACCTGATGTTCGTCACCGGCCCCAGCCGCAGCGCCGATATCGAACAGACCCTGGAACTCGGCGCACACGGGCCGCGCCGGCTGCACGTGCTACTGATAGAGGATGACGCGGCGGCACGGTGAGCCGTTGCGGGGTGCTGAATATATGGAGGTGGCGCCAGTGGAAGGGGCTTCGCCCCCTCCACGCCTCCCCCACCAGGGGCCGCCGCCCCTGGACCGGCGGAGTATTGGTAAAATAAAGAGAGGGGCATGGCCTGCGCGTGATCAATCGTGTACCAACGACGCCCCTCTCTTTATTTTACCAAATCGCGTGGGTTCCAAGGGGCCACGGCCCCTTGGTGGGGAGAGTTTGAGAGGGGCGAAGCCCCTTTCAATGCACGGCCCTCGTATATTCAGCACCCTGCTACACGCTCTACTCCGCACGCGCCCCGGACTCCCGCACCACGCGCGACCACTTGGCCAGGTCCGCCGCGACCAGTTCGGCGAAGGCTGCCGGCGTGCCGCCGACGATGTCGCCGCCTTCCTGCCGCACGCGGTCCGCGACCCCGGGGGCGCGCAGGGCTTCGTTCGCCGCGGCGTTGAGGCGCTGCACGATCGGTGCCGGCGTGCCGGCCGGAAGGAAGAAGCCGTACCAGGTATTGGCATCGAAGCCCGGGTAGCCGGCCTGGCCGATGGTGGGGACGTCCGGCAGCACCGGGCTGCGCTTCGCCGCCGAAACCGCCACCGCGCGCAACAGCCCCTCGCGGATATGCGACAGGGCAGTGGGCACCGAGGACATCATGACCGGCACCCGCCCCGCGATCACATCGGTCACCGCCGCCGCCGCCCCGCGATAGGGCACGTGGGTGAAGCGGATGCCGGCGACCTGCTGGAACAACTCGCCGGTCAGGTGCGACACGGTGCCATTGCCCGGTGTCGCCAGGTCCAGCCCATCGGGTGCCGCCTTGGCCGCCGCCACCACCTGGGCCAGCGTGTGGTAGGGTGATGTTGCGCCCACCACCACGACATTCGGCGCATCGGCCAGCAGGATGACGGGGATGAAGTCCCGGATCGGGTCGAAGGGCAGCCGGGCGTAGAGCGACGGGTTGATGGCGAAATGCGCCGTCTGGCCCAGCAGCATCGTGTAGCCATCGGGTGCCGCCTTCGCGACCGCATCCACGGCGATGTTACCGCCGGCACCCGCGCGGTTTTCCACCACGATCGGCTGCCCCAGCAGGGCGCTGACCCGGTCGGCGATCACGCGGGCGATCACATCCATCCCGCCGCCGCCGGTGCCCGGCACGATCATGCGGATCGGGCGCGTCGGCCAGGCGGCCTGCCCCCAGGCGGGGGCCGCGGCGGCGACCAGCGCGGCGCTGGCCAGCAGGCCACGGCGTGAAACGGTTGGGTGCGGGTCGTTGCCCATGGCGTCCTCCTGAGTGCTTTCTTGATTATTGGGCGGCGACGAGGTCGGGCGGTGGCGCCAGCCCCGTCTCGGTGCCGGATTCGGGGACGGAGCCGCCATACAGCAGCCCCTCGATGATCTTTGGCACCGTCACGGCGGGGTCGCGGATTGGCAGGCCATGGCTGGGCGCGATCACCCGCACGTCGAGTTCCTTGAGCAGCCAAAGCAGCCGGTCGGCGTAGAGCCGCATGTCGGTGAACTTGGTCCAGAACAGCGCCCGGTCGGCGAAGACGGCGGAAACATCGGGCAGGTCGAGCGACACCGCCTCCTCCGCGCAGAGCCCGCAGTGCCCGTCCTCATGATAATGGCTGTAGGCGAAGCCATCGCCCGGAAACAGCACCCGCGCGCCGGTGTCGAAGCCATACCAGGTGGTCCGCAGGTCGCGGATCACCGGTTCCACCGCAACAAACTCCCGCCCGCCGAGGTCGATCCGATCGCCCTCCTTCATCGGCATCAGCCGGTGCGCGTATTGCGGGAAGGCCAGGTGGTAGTCGCTGACATCGCCGCAGAGCAGCGCCTGCGGATGGCGATGCAGCACACGGCCGAGGCCGCCCGAATGCGGCGTCTCCTGATGCGTCACGAACAGGTATTTGAGTGGGGCGCGGCCGGCGAGCAGCTTGCTCATCTGCGCGTCGATGAGCGGGAAATCCTTGGGATGCCCCGTCTCGATCAGCATCGAGGCCTCGGTCCCGCAGACCAGGAAGGCCGCGTTGTAGGTGTGGTAGATCTTGCCCTTGGCGCGCTGTTCCAGGCAGTCGCCGAGCCAGAAGACGCCATCGGCGATCTGCCGCGGCATGGGTTCGCGTGGGGTCATGGCGGTTACCTCAACTCGTCGCGGAAGACGTAATGCGGGGCGATGCGGTCGCGGCTGAGATCGGCCAGCACGTCGTCCATCATGTCGAACTGGCGGCGCACGGTGTCGCGGCCACGGAAGACACGGCCATAGCCGGGGGCCAGGGTTTCGATGTCGTGGCGATCGAAAACGTCGCGCAGCTTGCGGCGGAGGGAGGTCGTCTCACCGCCCTCCAGCCACCAGTAGCGCGTGTTCAGCAGGAAGCTGCGCAAATGGGCGGGACCTTGGGCGTCGTCCGCGCGGTCCAGGGTCCAGGGACCGGCGGCGTCGGTCGCCCATTCATGGGTGAAACTGTCGGAGGTGAAGAGCGTGCGGGTCGCGTGGTCGTAGAGCCATCGCGTGCCGATCAGCCGGATCGGCGCCTGGAAGGCCTCGACCGGGCGCCCGGTGCCGGGGCCGACATTCAGGGTCTGCACGCGCGCGACAAGGGTCGTCTTCAACGGTGCCGGCATCACCCCGCCGGCATCCGACCGCCCACCGAAATCGACCCAGAGCGAGGCATCGGGGTTGGAGGAATAGCATTGCTCGACATCGAAGTTGTCGGCGATCACCTCGACATTGCAGACCGACATGAATTCGTTCAGCCGCATTGGATAGACCGACAGACGCGTGCCCGGCGCCAGCACCGATCGCAATTGCGCCACCACCTGGCCGGCATGGGCGGAAAACCCGGTGTCGAGCATCAGCGCCGAACCGCCTTCGACCAGCAGGTAGCAGTTGACCGCCGTATATCCGCGCGCATCGGCTGGGTAGCTGCTCATCCTTCCGTCCAGCACGCAGGGCTGGCGCAGGACGTAGAGGCGCCCGTCGATCAGCGTTTCCACGCCAGGCGCCAGATCGGTCACCATGCCTGTTTTCTCCCCTGCACCGGGCGGAACCTGGGCCATCCGCCTTGCTTGACCTAACGACTTATGGTCGGCTGCCTTTTGAGAAAAAGTCACAGGCCTCCTGGTGCCCCTGCGTTTGCCCCCCCTGAATGCCGTGCGCGCTTTCGAAGCCGCCGGGCGGCTGCAAAGTTTCAGCAAGGCGGCGGCGGAACTGCACGTGACGCCGGGCGCCGTCAGCCGCCAGATCGGCAAGCTGGAGGTGTTCCTGGGCCTGCGGCTGTTCCTGCGCACCGGGGCGGATGTGCGGCTGACGGCCGAGGGCGAGGCCTATCTGGTCGCGGTGCGCGACGGGCTGGGCCGGCTGGCTGCTGGCACGCGGGAGGTCCAGGCCGGGGCCGGCAAGCTGCATATCTGGGGCTCGCGCTTCTTCATCCGCATCTGGCTGCTGCCGCGCCTGCCGGGGTTCCACGCGCAGCATCCGGAACAGGAGGTGATGATCACCACCGCCCTGCCCGACGACCCCGTGCCGCAGGACGTGGACGTCGCGATCCGCGCCGGTGAATCCCTGCCGGGCATGCTGTCGCACCGGCTGATCGAACGGGTCGTGGTGCCGGTGTGCAGCCCCGCCTACCTCCAGGCCGCGCCGCCGCTGCGCCGGGCGCAGGATCTGGAGCACCACACCCTGTTGCAGGCACCGACCGATGCCGCCGACTGGCAGCGCTGGTACGCGCGGACCGGCGCGCCGCCGGTCCCGCTGGCCCGGCGCATCCCCTTCACCAGCGCGGACATCGCCTATAGCGCGGCCTTGGATGGGCTGGGCCTGGCGCTGGGCCGCCATGGCTTCATCGAGGCCGATGTGCGCGCCGGGCGCCTGGTGCTGCCCTTCGACGTGGCGCTGCCGACGGAGGGCGCGTTTCTGCTGATGTATCGCGATCGCGACGTGTTGCCCCGGCGCATCGCGGTGTTCCGCGACTGGATGCTGGCGCAGTTGCGCGGCGAATAGGCTGTTGCAAGGCGAGGCGACGCCCTCTCCACGGCGCAACCTCCCCGTTTTTCAACAACCTGCTGGCGCGCTTCTGCCCGGGGCCCTATCTGCGGGCCATGCCGCCTCGTCACCGCAATGTCTCGCCGCAGGAGGTCGCTCTGTGGGGCGCCTGGGCCGAGCGGGCTGGTGTCGCGCCCATGCCGGGCAAGGCGTTGCCGCCGACGCCCGCGCGGCCGCCGCCCGTGGTGGCGGCAGCCGTCCCGCCCGGCGCGGCCCCTGCCCCGGCCGTGCGGCGGCCGCCGCCGTGGGAGATCGCGGTCGGCGCGCCCCCACCTGGCATCGATTCCAACCGCTGGAAGGATCTGCGCCGCGGCCGCACCCGGCCGGAACGCACGCTGGACCTGCATGGCCGCACCGCGCAGCAGGCGCATGGGGCCGTCCGCGCATTCCTGGCTGGTGCCGCGCATGACGGGCTGCGCTGCGTCTGCATCGTGACCGGCAAGGGGGCCGTGCCACATGGCGGGGTGTTGAAGCGCGAATTGCCGTTCTGGCTCAACGCCGCCGACTTGCGCCCGCTGGTTCTGGCGTTGGCGCATCCGCATGCCGCCAATTCGGGGTCGGTGCATGTGCTGCTGCGGCGGCGCCGGTCGTGACGCCGTTTGGCGAACGCCTGCGCGCGCTGCGCCGGGCGCGTGGCATGCGGCAGAAGGATCTGGCCGAGGCGCTGCAGATCTCGGCGGCCTATCTCTCCGCCCTGGAACACGGACGGCGCGGCACGCCGACCCCGGGGCTGGTGCACCAGGTCAACGAGGTTTTTGGCCTGATCTGGGACGACGCCGAGGAGATCGCGCTGCTGGCCCGCGAAAGCCGGCCGAAGGTCAGGCTGGACACCGGCGGCTTGGACCCGGCCAAGACGGCGCTGGCCAATCGCCTCGCGCGGGTGCTGGGCGGGTTGCCGGCCGAGGCGGTGGCGGAGATCACCGCCGTGCTGGACCGGCACGCTGCCGCGCCCCGCGCCGCCTCACCGGCCTTTGGCGACGCCAGGCGGCGGGCACGCCCGCGGTAGGTCGGTGTCAGTCCTGCCCGGCCAGGCAGATCAGCGTCTGCGTCGCCGTGGCGCAGAGGTGTTCCACGCCGTCGCGCACCGCCATGACCTGCACGTCGGAGACGGTCAGCGTGCGGCCGCTGCGAACGACCCGGCCGATGGCGCGTAAAAAATCGCCGCGTGAGGGCGCCAGGAAATTCACCTTGTATTCCACGGTCAGCACCGTGCTGCCGGCCGGGAACAGGGTGAAGCCGGCATAGCCGCCCGCGCTGTCGGCGATGGCGCCGACGGCGCCGCCATGCACATGGCCGTGCTGCTGGGCCACATGCGGCACGCAGGGCAGTTCGACGACGACGTGGCCCGCCTCTACCAACGTCAACCGCGCGCCCAGATGCGCCATGAAGGGTTGCCGCGAAAAACTCTCGCGGACCTTGGCGACGAAATCCGGATCGCGCGGCGTCACGCGGCCCGGGTCCGGGTTCGGAAGTTGAGGAGGATCAGCCCGGCCAGCAGCACGAAACCGAGCAGATGCGGCGCGGGCAGCAGCCCGGAGAACATCGACTCCAGCAGCGCCGGGAAGACCAGCATCAGCCCGGCCAGGGTGAAGCCGGCACGCTCCCACGCGGCCAGGGGCCGCCAGGCCATGCCCTGGCAGGCGGCCGCCAGGGCGGCCAGGCCGGATGCCGCCAACAGGAACTGCCAGGCCACATCGCCCCAGCCCATGCCGGGCAGGAAGGAGAGCAACAGCGCCACGCCCTCCGGATCGGTCACGAAGACGAAGGGCAGGATGAAGGCCGGCAGCGTGTACTTCCACGCCATCAGGGTGGTGCGGTACGGCCCCGCCCCGGTGATCGCGGCCGCGGCAAAGGGCGACAGCGCGGTCGGGGGCGAAACCTCCGACAGCACGGCGTAGTAGAAGACGAACATATGCGCCGCGTAATCCGGCACGCCGAGCTTCATCAGCGCCGGCGCCGCCACCACGGCGCAGATGATGTAGGAGGCGGTGACCGGCACCGCGAGGCCGACGACCCAGACGATCAGCGCGGTGTAGAGTGCTGTGATCAACAGCGACCCGCCGGCCGCCTGGATCGCGATGTCGGAGAACTTCAGCCCCAGACCCGTCAGCGTGATGCAGCCGACGATGATGCCCGCCGCGGCACAGGTCGCGGCGATGCCGACCGCCTGGATCGCGCCATCCGCCAGCGCCTTGACCAGCCGGCGTGGCCAGAGTGCCCCTTCCTTCGACAGGAAGGACAACACGATGGCGACGCCCATCGCGTAGAGCACCGACATGGTCGACGAGTAGCCGATGACCATGAAGAAGATGATCGCGATCAGCGAGGAGAAGTGGAACCAGCCCTTGGCGAACAATTCGCGCAGCGGCGCGACCGGCACCTTGATATTGCCAAGCCCCGCGACATTCAGCCGCCGCTGGTCCAGCTCCACCATGAACAGCAGGCTGGAATAATAAAGGATGGTCGGGATCGCCGCCATCTTCAGCACGTCGAGGTAGCCGATCTTCAGGTATTCGGCGATCAGGAAGGCCGCGGCCCCCAGGACCGGCGGCGAGATGATCGCCCCAAGCCCCCCCGCCGCCAGCAAGCCGCCCGCATCATCGGGGCGATAGCCGACACGCTTCATCATCGGCCATGCGACGGTGCCGATGGTCACCGTGGTCGCGACACCGGAGCCTGACGGCCCACCCAGCAAGAACGACGACAGCACCACGGTGCGCCCGGCGCTGGCCGCGTTGCCGCCCGTGGCGGCGAAACTGAAATCGACGAAGAACTTGCCGGCGCCTGTGGCCGACAGGATGGCGCCGTAGATGGTGAACAGGATGATCAGCGTCGCCGACACATCGACCGCGGTGCCAAAAATACCGTCCAGGGTCGTGGTCAGATGCGGGATCAACCGCTCCGCATCATAGCCGCGATGCGTCCATGGCGCCGGCAAGTGATCGCCGAAGAAGGCATAGAGCATGAAACAGCCCGCGACGAAGGGCATGATCCAGCCCGTCGTCCGCCGGGTCGCTTCCAGCACCAGCCCGATCAGCATCCAGCCGACCACGATGTCCATCGGCTCGGGGAAGACATAGCGGTCGAGCAGGTCGTCGCCGCCGTCGATCAGATACCACAGCACATACAGGCTGGCCGCGATCAGCACCGCGTCCCACGCCATGAATCGGTCGCGATACCGCCGCGCCACCGGGAACAGGAAGAAGCTCAGCACCAGCGCGAAGGTGACGTGGACGAAGCGCAGGGTCGTCGTGGGCACGATGTCCCACGCCGCCCAGAGGTGGAACAGCGACATGGCCAGCGCCACCGCCGTTCCGGTCACGCCAAGCCAGCCGGTGAAGCGGTTCTGTACGCCTTCCTCGGCTTCGATCAGCCGGACCACCTCTTCGGCGGTCTTGGCATCCAGGTCGCCTGCTTCAGGCGGCAGGCCGGCAATATTTGTCACGCGCCAGTCCTTAAGCCAGCGTTGCACCCCGTGCGCGCCAGAAGGCTTCGGCGGTGGGGTGCCAGGGGATGCCGGCGGCGGCGGTCTTCTGGCGTTCCAGGGTGAAGCCCCGGCCCTCGGCATGCACCTGCGCCAGGTCGGCGCGGTAATCCCAGGCGACGCGCAGGATGCTCTCGACCAGGGCGGCCGGCGCGTCCTCGCGCATCGCCAGGATATTGGCGACGGACATCTGCTTGTTGTCGGTGGTCTGGCCCGGATAGGTGCCTGCGGGAATCACCTCGGGGAAGTAGACCGGGCCATGGGCCTCGACGATCTTCGGGATGAATTCATCGTGGTCGACCAGGCGCAGGGTGACGCCGGGACTGGCGCCGAGGTCGGTGATCGCGCTGGTCGGAATCCCGGAGACGAAGAAATAGGCGTCGAGCTTGCCGTCCTTGATCGCGTTCGTGCTTTCCGCCGGCGACAGCCGTTCGCGGGCGCGAAAATCCTTGTCGCGGTCCAGGCCCGCGGCTTCGATCAGGCGGAAGGCCATCAGTTCCGTGGCGGACCCCGGCGCGCCGGTCGAAATGCGCTTGCCCTTCATGTCGCCGATGGTGCGGATGCCGGTCGCGGCCGTGGTCACCACCTGCATGCGGTTGGTGTAGAGCACGGCGACGGCGCGCACCGGCACGGCGCGGCCACGGAACGGCCCGGCGCCACGGATGCCGTCCACCGATGCATCGACCTGGGTGAAGATCAGCCCGACGCGCGATGCGCCCAGCAACTGGTTGTTGGCGACCGATCCGCCCGTCACTTCGACCGTGGCGCTCATGCCCGGGATGTGGCGCGACAACAGGGAGGCGAGGCCGCCGCCGAGCGGATAATACACGCCGCCCGTGGTGCCGGTGGCGATGGCAAGCTGCTGGGTGGCCTGGGCGCGGGCATCGCGGCCGAACAGGCTGGTCGTCGCGGCGGCGGCGGCGATTGTCGCCAGGTCGCGCCTCGTTACTTTGGACATGTAGCCTCCTGAACATTTGGTTGTTCAGGACAACATGCCCGAAGCGGATGGGCGAGGACAGCCCCCGAGGGTCAGCGCAAAACGGTGAAGCTGCTGCCTGGTGCGAGCGCGCCGGCCAGCGTGCCGCCCGCGCGCGTCGCCGCATCATCCTGGCTGAGGCCGATGATGTGGCAGGGCACCCCGGTCGCGGCGGCGAGCAGCACGCCAAGGTCGCTGGTGGTCACCAGCATGGCACAGCGCTTCACCAGCCCCCCAATTCCGCCGGGTGTCGCGTGCGACAGCCACCAATCGGCGTCCAGCAATGCCGGCAGCAGCGGCGCCTGCCCGGGGCGGAAGGCGAGCAGCGCCTGGCGGGCGCCCAGGATGGGGTCGGGGGCGGAATCGTCACCCGCCTGGCGCACGGAAGGCGGGATCGGCAGCACCGGCCGATCGGCGAGCAGCCCGAGCACGTGGCGGAACGCCGCGGGGTGCTTGTCCATGCTCTCCAGCAGGTGCGGGGAGGCGTCGAGCATGAGACCCAGCGGCGCCGGCCCTTCCGGCAGCAGGCAGGCCAGGCTGTCGTCGTGCGGCAGGGTGCGTTCGGGGAATGTCGCCAGCGCGGGAAACCACCGCAAGCCGCGTCGCATCATCGTCAGGTGGGTGACGTGGTCGCGCATGCTGCCTTGCAGGCCGTCGAGTGTCGCCGCGATCCGCAAGCCCTGCGCGCTGTCCACGCCCGATGGCAGGGACAGGTTGTGCAAACAGGCATTCGCCCGTGGCGTCGCCGCGATCGCGTCCTCGAACAGCGCCATCAGGGGCGGCACGCGCCGCGCCCGCCCGATCGGGCCGGCCAGGACGATCCGGGACGGCTGGCGCGGCGGTGCCTCACCCGGCGCGATGCAGGTGACGTCGGGGGCGCAGCGCGCCGTGAATCCGGGCGCTGCCGTGACCACGATCGGATCCGGATCGCCGATGGCGCGCACCGCTTCCAGCAGCGCCGTTTCGGCGGCCATGTGCCCCGTGCCGAAATCGCCGAAGAACAGGACCGTCATTCGTGGCGCAGCCCGACGCAGGTGCTGCCCTGGGGCAGGTTCGCCGAGACCGCGACCATGGTGCGCGGCACGCTGTTGTCCTCGATCGGATGCAGTCCGATGGTCCGCACCCCGGCGCCGATGCCGTGGATGACATTGTGCTTGCGCTGGCTGATCAGGGTGTCGAGGCGGGAGATGATTCCGCGCAGCCGTGCCGGGGTCATGTTCGCCTGCCACCAGTCGTAGTCCAGCATCTGGGGCATCGCGATGTCCCAGCCGTCCAGGAAAGCCTCGGCGAAACGGCGGAAGCCCGTCGCGTCATCTTCGTCGCTGGCATAGCGATGGATGGTGCTGACGATGGGGACCGCGACATAGCCGGCGAAGGGCGCCAGCAAGGCCCGCACGCGGGCGGCGTCGCGCCGCAGGCAGCGGTCCATCAGGGGATAGGGGATGATGGAAATCCCCAGCAAAGGCTTGCCACGCGGCAGCATGGCCTCGGCCAGGGTGCGGTCGGGAACCAGCGCCCGTTCGGGAAACAGGCTCAGCCCCGCCCGTATCGGCAGCCCCCATCCGGCCGCGCTGACGGCCGATGCCGGATCCCGCACGGTGAAGCTTTTCAGCCGCCCCAGCGCGGCGTAGCCGGCGGGCGTGATGCTGTCGTCCAGCGCCCCGGCGGAGACGCCGATGTTGTGGATATGCAGTTCGGCGCCGGCATCGGCCGCCCGCGCCATCCAGGGCAGGAAGGCGGCGAAGGCTTCCACCGTGCCGACATGGCCGCCGCCCAGGACCACGCGCTCCGGCGCGAAATCCATCATCGCGTCACCGTTGCGGAAACACCCCGCCAGGCCGGGCGCACAGCGCATGGTCCAGTCGGCGCCGGTGCTGAAGGCGCGGGCTTCGGTCGAAGGGAAGCTCTGCATCGCCTCGATCAGGCATAATTCGTCGCCGAGGTTGCCGAAACCATAGGAGCCGAGAAAGGCGGTGCGCATCGTGTCAGGGTGCCCCGAAGGCCGGATTCAACGCAACAGGACCGGCAGCATGGCGTCCAGCCGCAACAAGCCCTCGGTCGTCGTGGCCAGGCGGCCGGTGTCGGTCCAGCGCAGGTAGCCTTCGTTCATGCAGGCGACCAGCATGGCCGGGTCGGTGGCATCGGCCAGGGTCACGCCACTGCGGGCGGCGAGATGGGCGGGGTCCACGCCCTCCGCCAGGCGCAGGCCCATCAGCAGGACTTCGCGCGCGAGGTCGCTGGGGGAGAGGGTTTCCTCCTCCGTCCGCGCGTGGCCGTCGCGTTCGACGCGGGCGAGCCATTCTTCCGGGGCGCGGTGGCGGCGGGCGGCGGTGATGGCGCCGTCCAGGGTCAGGCGCTGGTGCGCGCCGGCGCCGATGCCGAGGTAATCGCCGTGGCGCCAATAGGCCAGGTTGTGGCGGCTTTGCGCGCCGGGCTTGGCATAGTTGGAGACTTCATAGGCTTCCAGCCCGAAGCGGGCGGCTTCCTCGGCCGTGGCGAGGTAGAGGGCGGCCGCGTCATCGCCCTCCGGCAGGGCGAAGGCGCCGCGCCCAAAAAGGGTGGCGAATTGCGTGCCGGGTTCGATGGTCAGTTGGTAGAGGCTGAGGTGGTCGGCGGCCAAGGCCAGGGCGCGGCGGAGTTCGGCCCGCCAGGCGTCGAGCGATTGGCCGGGGCGCGCGTAGATCAGGTCGAAGGACACGCGCGGGAAAATCCCGCGCGCCAGTTCCAGCGCCGTGATCGCCTCGCCCACGTCGTGCTTGCGGCCGAGGAAGGCGAGGGCCTCGGGTTCCAGCGATTGCACGCCCAGGCTGATGCGGTTCACCCCGGCGTCGCGGAAGGCGGAAAGGCGCCCGGCCTCGACGCTGGTCGGGTTGGCTTCCAGGGTGATTTCGATATCGGGCAGTGGGTCGAACAGCGCCAGGGCATCGGCGATCAGCGCGCCGGCGCCGTCGGGCGGCATCAGGCTGGGGGTGCCGCCGCCGAAGAAGATGCTGGCCAGCGGCCGGCGCCCGGCGCGCGCGGCCTCATGCGCCAGTTCGCGCCGCAAGCCCGCGATGAAGCGGGCCGTGTCGACACGGTCCCGCACATGGCTGTTGAAGTCGCAATAGGGGCATTTGGCCGCGCAGAAGGGCCAGTGGATGTAGAGCGCGAGAGGGTCGGTCACACCGCGACGATATAGGCGCCTTCGGTCTTGGCCGCGATCTCTTCCAAGGTCACGCCCGGCGCCACTTCCGTCAGGCGCATGGTGCCGGCGGTTTTGTCGATGGCGAAGACGCCGAGTTCGGTGATCACGGTATCGACCACCCGCTGGCCGGTCAGCGGCAAGGTGCATGATTTCAGCAGCTTGGGCTTGCCGCCGGCGGTGTGTTCCATCAGCACCACGACGCGCTTGACCCCGGCGACGAGGTCCATCGCGCCGCCCATGCCCTTCACCATCTTGCCGGGGATCATCCAGTTGGCGAGGTCGCCGTTTTCCGCGACCTGCAGGGCGCCCAGGATCGACAGGTCGATATGCCCGCCGCGGATCATGCCGAATGACGATGCGCTATCGAAATAAGATGAGTTCGGCAGCGCCGTCACGGTCTGCTTGCCGGCGTTGATCAGGTCGGCGTCTTCCTCACCAGCCAGCGGAAAGGGCCCGATGCCGAGCATGCCGTTTTCCGACTGCAACTGCACCGTCATGCCATCGGGCACGTGGTTCGCGACCAGGGTCGGGATGCCGATGCCCAGGTTCACGTAAAAGCCGTCTTCCAATTCGCGGGCGGCGCGGGCCGCCATTTCGTCGCGCGTCCAGGCCATTTGTCGGTCTTTCCTTATGCGGCTTCGGGCTGGCGGACGGTGCGCTGTTCGATCCGCTTCACGTAACCGGGCGGCAGCACGACGATGCGCTTCACGAAAATGCCGGGGGTGTGGATGTGGTCGGGGTCGATCTCCCCAGCCTCGACCAAGTGTTCCACCTGGACGACTGTCACGCGGGCGGCGGTCGCCATCATCGGGTTGAAGTTCCGCGCGGTGCGGCGGAACACCAGGTTGCCCTCGGTATCCGCCTTCCACGCGTGGATGATGGCCAGATCCGCAAAAATGCCGCGTTCCTGGATAAAGGTCTGGCCGTCGAATTCGGCGGTGGGCTTGCCCTCGGCGACCGCGGTGCCGACGCCGGTCTTGGTATAGAAGGCGGGAATGCCTGCGCCGCCGGCGCGGATGCGCTCGGCCAGGGTGCCTTGGGGGTTGAATTCGATCTCGAGCTCGCCGGCCAGGAACTGGCGGGCAAATTCGGCGTTCTCCCCGACGTAGGAGGACATCATCTTCTTGATCTGGCGGGTTTTCAGCAGCAGGCCGAGGCCACCGTCATCGACGCCCGCGTTGTTGGACACGAAGGTCAGGTTCTTGGCGCCCGCGTCACGGATCGCCTCGATCAGCGCCATCGGCACGCCGCAGAGGCCGAAGCCGCCGGAATGGATCAGCATGCCGTCCTTCAGCACGCCCGACAGGGCGGCGGCGGCATCGGGGTAGATCTTGCGTCGGCTCATGCTCATGGGGGGTGGTCCTGTACGGGCGCCGCAACCTAGGGGCGGGCGGGCCGCCACTCAAGCCGCCCCAGTAGCAGGCCGCCGAGTCAGTCGAACACCCCATCGCTGAAGACGGCGCGGCCTTCGTTGATGCCAAACGCCATGTAGTGCCAGAGCGGGTTGACCCCCGCGTTCGCGACATCGGTGTAGTTGGCACGGTAGGCGGAGGTGTCGAAGGTCGCGGAAGGATCGCGGCCTTCCCGCCAACCCGACGTGCTGTAGTGGGTCAGCGGGTTGACGCCCGCACTGCGGACATCGGCGTAGCGGCTGAGGTAGCCGGCCGTGTCGAAGTAGCTGCTGGCGGCCCGGCCTTCGTGCCAGCCGAAGAGATTGAAATGGAGCGACGGATCCATGCCGCCTGCGGCGACGTCCGGGTTCTTCATGAGGTAGAATTGGCGGTCGAAGCCAAAGGAATCGACGCTACCAACCATCTTTTGGGTGGCGCGACCTTCGAAGCGGCCATAGTCCATGAAGTGCATCAGCGGGTTGATCCCCGCGGCCCGTACATCGGTGTTGATCGCCAGGTAGCCGGCGGTGTCAAAATTCAAGCCGGGGTCGCGGCCCTCCCGCCAGCCGTGGATGTCGTAGTGCAGCAGCGGGTTCACATGGGCGTTGCGTACATCGATATTGGCTGAGAGGTAGCCGTTATTGTTGAAATAGAGCGACGGGTTGCGCCCTTCGTTCCAGCCGTAGCTGAGGTAATGGGCGAACGGGGATGTATTGGTTGCCCTGAAGACGTCGGGATTTTGCTGCGTGTAGTATAAGCCATCGAAGAGGGGATTGCCTTCTTCGAGGTACACCGCGCCATCCGCGAATTGCAGCCGGTGAATGCCAAACAGCGAATCTGTGCCATCGGAACCGCTGACGCGGGAGCGCAGCGAGGAGGCGTTGGCGGAAAGTTCTGTTATGGTATAATTTCGCATAAAACCGTTAAAAATTGCCGTATCGAAGCCGCCATTGCCTATTATGGTGTCATTTCCGCCATTTCCGCGCAGCCAGTTGTTTGCATAATTGCCGATTATGGTGTCTGATGCCGATCCGCCATTGGCGTTTTCGATCAATGTGCTGAAGGCGATGCCAAGATTGTTGGTCATGAAGCCGCCAACATCGGAATAGGCGCCTGGCGCCAAGTCGATGCGATTGCCGCGCGTATAGGCCGACAGGTCGAGGGTGTCGTTGCCACCGGAATCGAAAATGGTGACGATCGGATTTGTGTTGATAGAGAAATTAAAAACGTCACGCCCGCTGGTGTTGTTGAAGCCGTAGTTGGTATCTCCGGCGCGGGTCGTGGTGCTGGCGCCGTAGATCGCCTGGATGGCCATGACATCGTGGACCATGGGCGTTTGGGCGTATTTCAGCAAGTTGTCGCTGCCGTAGTGATCGGTGCCGCTGCCATCTTCTGATGCATTGAAATAAGACATGACAGTATAGCGCAGGGTATCCTGCGCGTATTCCGCATTGGCGCCATAGGTGATCGAAACACCTGGGCCTGCATTGTAGCTGCCAGGGTGCGACAGGCCGATCGAGTGGCCTATTTCATGGATATAGGTCATAAATCCGTAGCCGCCGTACACCATGTCGCTGTCAGTGTCGTGCGACGTGTAGGTCGAACTGAGCCAGATTTGACCGCGGTTAAACGCGTAGTTGCTGCCACCAAGAGGCGTCAGGCTGCCGGGTGAGGCGTAGCTGAGATTGTTGTTTGTCCGGCTGGATAGATTGAAGGTTATATTAGAGAATGGCGAATCCGATTCGACGAAGGCAAGAGGAACCAGATCATCCCATAGGATGAAGGCTTCCCGGGCACGGTATTGCATCAGCGCGGTCATGTTGATCAGGCCGGCCTGTTCGCCATTGTAGCCGGTGACGGCATCATTGATCGCGTAGGTGACGGTCGATTGGTTCCAGGCACGGAAGGTGCCTTCGGAGAACCCCGCCCATGAGGAGCGGAGTTGGTGGGCAATCTGGGCGGTTGAGAAGAAGGCCTGACTCTCGGCGGGGGGGCCGTCGGGGTTGAGAATCGGGTCCGCTAAAAAATGCTCCGGCGCTTCACCCGTGCGCCAGCAGTTCGGGCACCCGCACATCGTCCAGAACGCACTCGGCATGGCGCTGCACGCTCCCCAGACCCGCTTCCAAAAGGTTAATTATCGTACCAGAAAACGTACTGGTAGCGATACTTCTGGCGGCATCCTTCGCCGCCGAGGCTGTCCGTCGCGCAGCGTGTTGTTGAGCAGGCTGCGGCCTTCGACCGGGGATGGCTGCGCTGTTGAGCCCCAGCCGCGCAGGCACGAATGCCGGGCTGCGATGGTGAATCCCCGCTCTCCCTGGCTTGCCCATGATGGAGCCCATGCGGGGCCAGGCGGACTTTGCGGGTGCGGGCTGCACATCCAGACCGGGGATCGCGGTGCAGGGTCGGTCGGGTAGGGTTGCAATGGTTCGGGCTGCATGGCATAGCGCCCTCGGATGCGGGCGTAGCTCAGGGGTAGAGCACAACCTTGCCAAGGTTGGGGTCGAGGGTTCGAATCCCTTCGCCCGCTCCATTTTTCTCTCTGACAACCTGTCTCTCCTGCACGGCGCATCGCGCTGATCCGCCCCGTCACCATGGCCGTGATGGCCGCTGCCCAGTGGGTCTTCGCCGGCAGCGTGAATCCCGACACCTACCTGCGCGACGAAACCGGCAATCGGCGCTTCTGGCCGCTCCGATGCGGGGAGATCGATCTCGACGGGCCGCGCCGCGACCGCGACCAGCCCTGGGCCGAGGCCGTCGCGCGGCTCCCGGCCAGCGACGGCTGGTCGAAGCCGATGAGGGTATGCGAGGTGGTATTGGACGTTCGGGCGACAATGCCGTGCCCGCTTTTGCGGCGGCAGCGGCTGGATCGGGGGGGCGCTGGCCGAGGTGACGATGCGGTTTGACGCAGCCGCATCTCGCAACCAAAACATCATTCACGGTGAACGACCGCCGCCGTAGCCCGAGGCGGCTTCGTGCCTGTGGATAAGTCGTGAAAAATATTGGTAGCGGCGGGCGGACTTGAACCGCCGACCCCGGCATTATGAGTGCCGTGCTCTAACCAGCTGAGCTACACCGCCCCAAAACCTGCCCCAAGCGGGCAGGCGCTGCGATTAGGCCGCGCTCTGCCGCATGTCAACGCGGGAGGCAGCCCGGATGAACCCGCCGCCGAGGACGCGCCCCATCGCATCGTACAGGACCATCGCCTGCCCGGGGGCGGCGATGGCCGCGACCTCGGGCCGCAAGCGCAGCAGCGCCCCATCCCAATGGGCCACCGCCGGGCGCGGAACCTCCCGCGCGCGCAGCTTGGCGAAGCAGGCGAAATCGCCCTCGGGCGGGGCGACCAGCCAGTTCGTGTCGCCGGCGATCACCTCCTCGGTCGCGGTCGCGGCGCGGGGGCCGACGATAATGCGGCGCGTCTGGGCCTCCATGCCCGTGACGAACAGCCTTTCGCCATCGGCATGGGAGGCATCCCCCAGCCCGCGCGCCTGGCCCACGGTGTAGCGCGCGATGCCCTGGTGCTGGCCGAGCACCCTGCCATCGGCATGGACGATCTCCCCCGGCGCCGCCGCATCGGGGCGTAGCCGTGCCACCAGGTCGCTGTAGCGGCCCTCCGGCACGAAGCAGATGTCCTGGCTGTCGGGCTTCTGGGCGACGCCCAGGCCAAAGCGGTCGGCCAGCGCGCGCACGGCGGCCTTGTCCGGCATGTCGCCCAGCGGGAAGCGCGCCAGGGCCAGTTGCTCGCGCGTGGTGGCGAAGAGGAAATAGGACTGGTCGCGCGCGGGATCGGCGGCCTGGTGCAGTTCCGGGCCATCGATGCCTTCCACGCGGCGGGCGTAGTGCCCGGTCGCCAGGGCCTCGCAGCCCAGGTCCCGCGCCAGCACGGCCAGGTCCTGGAACTTCACCGTCTGGTTGCAGCGGACGCAGGGGATCGGGGTTTCGCCGCGGGCGTAGGAATCCGCGAAATCGTCGATCACCGCGTTGCGAAAACGCTGCTCGCGATCCAGCACGTAGTGCGGAATGCCTAGGCGGTCGGCGACGTCGCGGGCGTCGTGGATATCCTGGCCGGCGCAGCAGGAGCCTGACTTCTTCACGGCCGCGCCATGGTCGTAGAGTTGCAGGGTGGCGCCGACCACCTCATGCCCCTGCTCATGCAGCAGGGCCGCGACGACACTGCTGTCCACCCCACCGGACATCGCGACCAGGATACGCATCAGCGGGCGTCCAATCCCATCTGCCAGAAGTGTGTCTCCAGCCGCGCGGCTTCGGCGAAGTTGGATGACAGGGAGGGGAAACGGGCCTCGCCGCCATGGCTTGTGCCCAGCGTGTCCAGCCGCATGGCGGCGGCGCGGGCCAGGGCCTGGTATTCGGCGCCGCCATAGGTCGCGATCCAGGATTCGTAGGGGTTGCCATCGCGCCTGCGCGACGGGTGCGCGTTGATCCGCATCGCGATCTCGCCATAGCCGACGGTGCAGGGGGCCAGCGCCACCTCAAGGTCCAGGATGTCGCCCGCCATGCCGCGGTCCAGCACCCAGCGGGTATAGCCGACGGTGGGGGCGGCTTCGGGGGTGGCGACGACGGCGGCCTCATCCAGCCCCCATTCGCGGCAATAGGTCAGGTGAAGCTTGGTCTCGTCCAGGATCGACAGCACCGCCTGCGCCTTGTCGCGCATGGCCTGCAGGCTTTCGGCCTTGAACACCGCCAGCGCCTTGGCGCGGGCGAACTGCAGCAGGAACAGGTAGTCCTGCACCAGGTAATGCTGGAAGGCGGGCAAGGGCAGGCTGCCATCGGCCAGGCCCTGGACGAAGGGGTGCCAGCAATAGGCTTCCCAGGCGGGGGCGGCGGCGCGCAGCCGCCGGAACAGCCCGCCCTCGCTGCCGTAGTCGGTCAACCGCCGGCGTTCCGCGTCGCCGCCGGCAGCTTCACCACCAGCCCGTCCAACGCATCGGTCATGATCAACTGGCAGCCCAGGCGGCTGGTTTCCTGCAGGTCGAAGGCGAGGTCGAGCATGTCTTCCTCATCCTCGGTCGGCTTCACCAGTTTCGCGAACCAGGCGGCATCCACCACGACATGGCAGGTGGAGCAGGCGAGCGAGCCCTCGCAGGCGCCTTCGATATCCACGTCGTGGCGATGGGCGATTTCCAGCACCGAAAGGCCAAGCGGGGCTTCCACCGTCTTGTGGTTCCCGTTTCGCTCGATGAACGTCATCTTCGGCATGGTCACTCCGCTACCGCATGGGCACTGGGTCTGGATGGATCGGATCGGGCCGCGTCCCAGGCCGCCGCCAGAAGCGTGGCGGCGGTGGTGGCGTCGGCCGGCGAGGTAAAACGCCCCAGGCCGATCCGCAAGGTTTTCCGCGCATCACCGTCGGAAACGCCGATGGCGCGCAAGACATGCGATGGGGTGATCTCGGCCGAGGAACAGGCCGAGCCTGTGGAAACGCAGACGCCCGGGGCGGCCGCCATGATCGCCTCCGCCGTCACGTCGCCGGGAAAGGTGAGGTTGAGGTTGCCCGCGACCCGCGCTGTCGCATGGCCGTTCAGGCGCAGGCCGGGGACAGCGGCTTCCAGCGCCGCCCGGAAACGGTCGCGCTGGCCGGCGATGCGCCCGGCATCCAGCGGACCCTCGGCGCGGGCGATGCGCGCCGCCTCGCCAAAGCCCACCACCAGGGGCGTGGCCAGGGTGCCCGACCGCAGGCCCCGTTCCTGCCCGCCGCCGGAAAACAGCGGCGCCAGGCGCACGCGCGGGCGGCGGCGGACATAGAGCGCGCCGATCCCCTTGGGGCCGTAGAGCTTGTGGCCCGACAGCGACATCAGGTCGGCCAGCCCCGCATTGATGGCGATCCGGCCGGAGGCCTGGGCCGCATCGACGTGGAACAGTGCGCCGGTGTCGCGGACCAGTGCCCCGATCGCGGCGATGTCCTGGATCACCCCGATCTCGTTGTTCACCGCCATCACGCTGACCAGCAGCGTCGGCACGGCCAGGGCGGCGCGCAGCACGTCCAGGTCCAGCAGCCCGTCCGGCCCGACCGGCAGGATGACCGGTTCAAAACCTTCAGCCGCCAGGTCGCGGACGCTTTCCAGGACGCATTTGTGTTCGGTGACCAGGGTGATGACACGACGCCGCGTGCTGCCCTGGCCCGCGGCGAAGCGCGCGGCGCCCTTGATCGCCAGGTTGTTCGCCTCGGTCGCGCCGGAGGTCAGGATGACCTCCCGCGCATCGGCCCCGATCAGGGCTGCGATGTGTTGGCGCGCCTGTTCGACCGCTTCTTCCGCGGCGCGGCCCATGGCGTGTTCGACGCTATGCGGATTGGCGAAATTCTCTTCCCACCAGGGGCGCATGGCCGCCAGCACGCGCGGATCGACCGGCGTGGTGGCGTGGTTGTCGAGGTAGATGGGGCGGTTCCGCATCTGCCCAATGTGGCGCACCCCACGCCGGGGTAAAGGCACAACAGATCAAAGGCGCCGGGCGCGCACGCGGGCCAGGGCTGCAAGAAACCGGGCCGGGGCGTCGTCCGGCGCATTCCACGGCAGGCTGATCCGGATCGCTTGGCCGGCGGCCTCGCCCAACCCCATCGCATCGAGCACATGGCTGCGCCCGACCTTGCCGGAGGAACAAGCGGAGCCGGCCGACACCCGCACCCCCTCCAGGTCCAGCGCGATGACCAGGGTTTCGGCGGGGGTGCCGGGCACGACAAGGCTGGTGGTGTTGGGCAGGCGGGGGGCGGTGGCGCCCGCGACGGGAAGCCCGGCGCCGGCCTCGATCGCGTCACGCAGGGCCGCCAGGCGGGCGGCGGCGGTGGGCTGCGCCGCCTCGGCCGCCGCGGCCATGCCGGCGATGGCGGGCAATGCCTCGGTGCCGCCCCGCCTGCCGCGTTCCTGCCCGCCGCCGGCCAGCAGCGGGGCCAGCGCCAGGCCAGGCCGCAGGATCAGCGCGCCGGCGCCTTTTGGGCCGCCCAGCTTGTGGCCGGACAGCGCCAGGCTGTCCGCGGCGCCCAGCCCGGTCACGACGCGGCCCGCCGCCTGTACCGCATCGACATGCAGCATTGCGCCATGCTGGCGGCAGAGGGCGGCGGCCTCGGCCAGGGGGTGCAGAACGCCCGTCTCGTTGTTGGCGGCCATCAGGCAGAGCAGGGCGGGTGGGCCATCGGCCAGCGCTGCCGCCAGGGCGGCCAGGTCGATGGTGCCGTCGGCCAGCACCGGCAGCACGGTGGCGCCGGGGGCCGTGGCCAGCACGGCTGGATGCTCCGTCGCGCCCACCAGGATGCGCCGGCCGCGGCCAAGCCCGTGCACGGCCATGGCATTGGCTTCCGTGCCGCCGGCGGTCAGGACGACCTCGGCCGGGGCTGCGCCAAAGGTCACGGCGATGCGGGCGCGGGACTCCTCCAGCAGGCGCCGTGCGGCGCGTCCTTCGGCATGGACCGAGGATGGGTTGCCGATCGTATCCAACGCGATGATCGCCGCCGCCCGGGCTTCGGGGCGAAGCGGTTCGGTCGCATTCGCGTCAAGGTAGAGACCCTGGGTCATTTCGCGGATTTTTGGCACGGATGGCGGGTGGCACGGTGGTCGCGGACGGGCATTACACGGCCGTCATGCGCGGCGGGGATGCCTGCCATGCATATACCAAAAAAGGTGTCATGATTTTCTTATGATTCCGCGCAACGCAACTCTATATTGGCAGCGCGCCAGGAGACGGGAACCTCTCCTGGTGCAGCCATGAACGACCGAAGTCCGATGCGCGCGACAAACTGTCGCCACGGAAGGGTATGGGCCATGCCGAGGAACGTCAACGACGCCCCTCGGCTGCGGCCATGCCTCTTTGCCATCGGGCCGCGCCGTGCGCTGGCCTGGTTTCCCGATCGGGTGTCGGCGGCCCCACGCCGGCGCCTCAACCGGATGTAGAACACGATGCCAGAAGTGATGTTCGCCGGCCCGGACGGGCGGCTCGAAGGTCGTTACCACCACGCCGGCAAGCCCGGCGCCCCGGTCGCCCTCGTGCTGCACCCGCACCCGCTGCACGGCGGCACGATGAACAACCGCGTCACCCATGCGCTGTTCGAGCGCTACAAGGCGATGGGGTTTTCCACCCTGCGCTTCAATTTCCGCGGCGTCGGCCGCAGCCAGGGCCGCTATGATGGCGGCATTGGTGAGATTTCCGATGCGGCCTCGGCGCTCGACTTCCTGCAGACGGTGAACCCTGGGGCCTCGATGCTCTGGGTCGCCGGCTATTCCTTCGGGGCCTATGTCGGCATGCAGTTGCTGATGCGCCGGCCGGAGATGGGCGGCTTCGTGTCGATCGCCGCCCCGGCCAGCCATTATGACTTCGGCTTCCTCGCGCCCTGCCCGTGCAGCGGGTTGATCCTGCATGGCGCGGATGACGAGCTGGTGCCGGAACCGTCGGTGAAGAAGCTGGTGGACAAGCTGAACACCCAGAAGGGTGTGAAGATCGACTACCGCGTGATGGGCGGTGCGGGCCACGTGTTCACCCCGGCGCAGACCGAACAGGTCGCCGATGCGGCGGAAGACCATGTGATGAGCATCCTCAACCGCTCACGCATGGCGCTTGCCGCCGACTGAACCGGCTGCCGGTCAGCGATCCGAAACAACGCCCGCGGCGCCTGCCGCGGGCGTTTTTTTATGTGTCGTTCAGGCCGGTGGAACGGGCGGGGTGTTGGGCCTGCGGGGGGCAGCCGCTGCCTATCCGAGCGTGACGGCCGTAGGCACGAAGGCGCCGCAGGGCTGAATCACACGACAGAACAACAAGATAGACCGTTCGGCGTAAGCCTTTTCGAGCGGAAGGGCGGTCTAGTCCATCTGGATGCTGAACCGCCGGATCACCGCGCCATACTGCTCCACCGTATCCTGCATGAGCTGGCCCAGACCCTCCGGCGTCGAGGACACGGCCGAGGCGCCGGTGCCCTCCACCGCCGTGCGGTATTCCGGGGAGGCCACCGCGGCCGACACGAGTTCGTTCATCCGCCGCACCACCGCCTGAGGCGTGCCGGCGCCGCCGCAGACGCCGAGCCAGCCGAAGGCCACGAGGTTCATCCCCTGCTCCGCCAGCGTCGGCACCTCCGGCGCCACAGTCAGGCGCTGCGGGCTGGTCACGCCGATGGCGCGGACCTCACCAGCCCGGGCCAGCGGCATGGTGTTCACCAGCGGGCCGACGAAGAGTTGCAGGCGCCCGGCGATCAGGTCCTGCAACACCGGCGGCGTGCCGCGATAGGGCACTTCCACCATGGTGACGCCCGCCGCGCCCTCGAACATCCGCGCCACCAGATTGGGCATGGAGGCCGGGCCGACATGGCCGAACGCCAGTGCCTCCGGCCGCACCTTCGCCAAGGCGACGAATTCCGCGACATTCGTGGCCGGCAGGCTGTTCGGAACGACCAGCGCGTAATAGGCCCGCGTGATCTGGCTGATCGGAACGATGTCGCCCAGCGCATAGGGGCGCGACGCGCTCATTGAATTCAGTGCGTCGATGTAGGTGCAGAGCAGGAGGGTATGTCCATCCCGCGGCTGTGACAGCACATGGTCCAGGGCGATGCGGCCGCCGGCGCCGGTGCGGTTTTCCACCACCACGGGTTGGCCAAGCTGGCCGCGCAGCTGCTCCGCGATGATGCGGGCCGGGATGTCGGTGGGGCCGCCAGCCGGGAAGCCGACGACGAGACGCAGCGGCCGGGTTGGCCATGCCTCCTGTGCCGCTGCCGGCAGCCCGCAGAGCAGAGCAAGCGCTGTCGCAATTCCGCGCATCATCATTGTATTTATCCTGACGTTTCCTCAGGCGGTAGCATGCCGAGTCGTCAGTTGCGGCTCAATGGCCCCGGCTCCGCCAGGGACGACATATCGCTTCATATCGAACGGATCGCGCCGCAGGACATGCCCAGGCCAAGCGATGGCTTGGAAGATGGTCGGGCGAAAACGTCCGAACGACGAGCAATGGCAAAAGCATAAAACCCGGAGCCTGCGCCTGCGCAGGCTCCGGGTCCTGGGAGTGCAAGGCCGGGCCGATGCCCGGCCTTGCACTGGTGTGTCAGCGGCGCTGCTTGCTGTTCGGCAGTTCGTCGGCCGGGGCGCGGCGGCGCGGCGTGGGCGCAGGCTCAGCCTGGGCCGCGGCCTCGCGCACCGACGGCTGGTCGCCGATCGTCGCACGGATGGTCTTGCTCTCCTGGCCACGCTGGATGGCCAGCGTCACTTCCGAACCCGGCGCGCGGGCGCCGAGCGCACGGGCCAGGGCACGGCCGTCGTTGATCTGCGTGTCGTCGACGCGGGTCACGACATCGCCCGGCAGCAGCCCGGCGCGGGCGGCGGGGCCGTCGCGCATGACATTGGCCAGGCGCGCACCCGGGGCGGGGCGGCCATTGGCGGCCAGGGCCGGTGCCGTCTCGACACCCAGCCAGCCGCGCGCCACGCGGCCATGCTCGCGCAGGTCGCCGGCGACGCGCGCCGCGACTTCCGCCGGAACCGCGAAGCCGATCCCGGCCGAGGCGCCGGAGGGCGACAGGATCGCGGTATTCACCCCGACCACGCGGCCCTGCATGTCGAACAGCGGGCCACCGGAATTGCCCGGGTTGATCGCCGTGTCGGTCTGCAGGAAGTCGTCATAGGGACCCGCGCCGATGTCGCGGCCACGCGCCGAGACGATGCCGGAAGTAACCGTCAGACCGAGGCCGAAGGGGTTGCCCACGGCCACGACCCAGTCGCCGACGCGCGGCGGGGTGCCGGTGGCGAAGGGCACGGCCGGCAGCGGACGCCCGGCGTCGACCCGCAGCACGGCCAGGTCGGTGCGCTCATCGCCGCCCACCAGCTTGGCCGGCAGCACGGTGCCATCGGCCAGGGTCACGGTGATGTTCTCGGCCCGGCCCGCGACGTGGAAGTTGGTGACGATCAGCCCGTCGGCATCGATGATGAAGCCAGAGCCCTGGCCGCCACGGCGGCCTTCCGGATCGGCGTCAGGCGCGGGGGCGCCGCGGCGCGCGGGGCTGGCGCCCGAGCCGCCATCGATGGCGATGCGCACGACGGAGGGCGAAACCTGCTCGACCAGGTCGGCGAAGCTCGCGGGCGCACCGGCGCGCGGGGCGATGGAGGTGGCGCTGGGGAGGCCCTGCGCGAAGGCGTTGGGGAGGAAGACGGCACCCACGCCACCAAGCGCGGTGGCGCCCAGCAGCATGGCGGCAAGGGCTTGGCGGCGGATCGATCGGGTCATTCGGGGAAAACCTTCGGCTGAAGTGACCCCGTGACTATCGCGTGGTGTATCTTGCCGGAGGCATACCCCTGGATGAACAGTGTTTTGTGACGAATTACAGTTCGGTTGCAGGCTCAGTTACTTGGTAGTTACACTCACCTTGAATGTAACTGCTTGTGTTGGTCAATCTCTGTTGGAACCTGGGCAAAAGCAAGCGGCCGATACAAGCGGCCCCGAAAAAACCAGCCCGGCGTGCCGAAAAGCCACACCCACCGCCAGCGCATGGCCCATGGCGGCATAGGCCGGGCAGGGCGGCAGCAGCGCGCACCAGGCCGCCAGGGCATGGGCCCGGGGGGCGGCCTGTGTCAGCGTGCAACCCATCAACAGCAGCGGTTCGCAGCCGAGGACACAGGGGTTGGCCTGGGTGCCGACGCGCAGGGGGCGGCCGGCGGCGATGGCATGCAGCAGCGCGTCCAGCGGCCGTGCGGCGGCCTCGGCCTGGCTCGCGGCCAGGGGTGGGTGCAGGGCAGGCAGGCTGGGCCAGCCGGAGACCCTGGCCTCGGCCCAGCGCCGCGTGGCATCCACCAGGACGGATTCGGCCGCCGGGAGATCGGCGGTTTCGTGACCCTGCCAGGGCCAGTGGGGGAGTCCGCGTGTGGCCATGTGTGCCTCCGTTGGTCATGCTGGCGTATCGTAGTTGCGAGTGATTCGCAACTCACTTCCCTTGCCGATCCCGTCATCCGGTGTTGGCATGCCGCCGCAGCCTTCCGGATTCCGCCCTTGCCCGATGTTTCCCCGCCAGTTCCGGCGCCGCCGGCGATCAGCGGCATCTTCCGCCAGATCCTGGCGCTGGCGGCCCCGACCAGCCTGGTCGCGGCGATCCAGGCCACGGCCCAGATCATCGAGACGGTGCTGGCCGCCCGCCAGGGCACGGCGGCCCTGGCGGGCTGGGCGGTGGTGCTGCCCTTCGCCCTGCTGATGCAGCAGATGTCCACGGGCGCCATGGGCGGCGGGGTGGTTTCGGCCATCGCCCGGGCGCTGGGGGCGGGACGGCGGGACGATGCCTCGGCCCTGGTGCTGCATGCGATGCTGATCGCGGCCGGATTCGCCGCCGGCTTCATGCTGCTGATGGTGGGCTTCCCGGGGCCGATCCTGCGCCTGGTGGGCGGGCCAGAGGCCGCGGCCGCCGCCATCCCCTATGCGCTGATCCTGTTCGGGTTGGGGGCCTTGCCGGCCTGGATGGCGAATACCCTGGCATCGGTGCTGCGCGGCGGCGGGCGGCATGGGCTGGCGGCGCGGACGATGGTGGTCGCCTGGATCGCCTATCCCATACTGGCCTGGGCGCTGGCCGAGCCTTTTGGGATGGGCTTGCCGGGGCTGGGATTGGCCTTTGCCATTGTTTTCGCCGCGGCCTCGGTCGCCATGTGGGTGACGGTGGCCCTGGGGGGCGCCGGTTTCGTGCCGCATTGGCGGGTGCCGATCCAGCGGGTGCTGTTCGGGCGCATCCTGTCGGTCGGGCTGATCGCCTGCGTGCTGGCGGCGCTGGCCAACCTGACCACGATCCTGGTCACGGCGCAGTTGGTGCCCTGGGGGGTGGCGGCGGTCGCCGCCTATGGCATCGCGGCCCGGTTGGAGTTCCTGATGGTGCCGCTGTCCTTCGGTGTCGGTTCGGCGCTGACGGCGCTGGTGGGCCGGGCGGTGGGGGCACAGGATTGGGTGCGGGCGCGGCGCACGGCCTGGGTCGGGGGCGGGCTGGCGCTGCTGGTCGCGGGATCGGCCGGCGTCGTCGTGGGGGTCTTCCCGGGGCCGGTCGCGGCGGCGTTTTCCACCGATCCGGCGGTGCTGGCGATCGCGGCGGGGGCGCTGGCGATCACCGGGCCGGCGCTGGGTGGCTTCGGGCTTGGGATGGCGATGTACTTCGCGGCCCAGGGGGCGGGGCGGATGACCGGGCCGCTGCTGGCGGCGATCTGCCGGATCGGCTTCGCGGTCGGCGGCGGCTGGCTGCTGGCGGGACCGCTGGGCATGGGGCTGGCGGGGCATTTTTGGGGGGTGGCGGCCGGGATCACCGCCTATGGACTGGTCACTGCGGCCAGCGTGCGACCGTCGGTCTGGCGGTGAACGTGCTGCCCCTGCCCGGCGGGTAGGCATAGCGGGGCTGGAGGGCGGTTTTCACATCGATCTGTCACTTGCCGGCAAGGCCCGCTTTAGACTATATTCACGTTCTGTTCCTGTTCTGGAGAGCGGCCAGCACCGGACCAGCCCGCGTGACGCCTTGCCGGTCGCGTGGGTCGTGGGTGGCGCCGGGGAAGGGTGGCCGGGGTGACCCCGCTGCCGTCGCCGGCGCCGTCGCACCGCAATGGACATCCCGCCCGCGCCACAGGTCGGGAACCGATGCGCGACGGAGATGCCTTTCAGGCAACGCTGGGCAGCAGCGTCCCGCGCAGGAAGATGTCCACCGCCCGGGCCACCATGCTGGCGATCTCCTCCGCCTCCGGCTGCTGGCGCAGCCCCAGCAGCAGCATCATGTGCATCTTGCCGATGGCCATGCCGAACAACATGCTGGCCGCCTCGCCCGGGTCCTCGACACGCAGGTGACCGCGCCGCGCATGGGCCGCGATGCAGCGCTCCAGCGAGCCCTCGCCCCCGCCCGGCCCGGCGCGGTGGAAGGCCTCGGCCAGTTCGGGGGCGCGTTTGCCCTCGGCCGAGATCAGCCGGAAGATGCCGATCTGGCGGCGCTCCAGCAGGTGGCGCGCGGCCATTTCCAGCAGGGTGGTCAGGGCGGCGCGGGGATCGTCGCCCTGCTCCTCCGGTGCCGAGGCTTTCAGCGGCGCCAGGTGGTCGGCGATCACCGCCTCGAACAGCGCCGCCTTGGAGGCGAAGATCTGGTAGAGCGTCTTCTTCGACATGCGCGCGCCGCGCGCGACATCATCCATGTTCGCCGCTGTATAGCCTTGGGCGAGGAACACGTCCTCCGCGACGCGCACCAGTTCCAGCCGTCGATCGGCCTCGGTCAGCCGGCGCCGCGTCGCGGACTCCGCGGCCTCGATGGTGGCCGATGCGATTGCTGTCATCGTCTTGGTCCGGAAGCGGGACGGCCGATGCTGGCACGCGGGGGCGGGATTTGCATCATGGGACCGCAGCTTCGGCCGCCTGGACATTGGCCTCACTCCAGCCGCCACCCAGTGCCTTGTAGAGCGTCACCAACCCCTGCAACCGCTCCAGTCGCAGGGTGATCAGCGCCTGCTGCGCCGTGAAGAGCTGGCGTTGGGAATCCAGCGGCGCCTGGAAGGTGTCGAGCCCGCCGCGGAAACGCATCAGCGACAGGCGATAGGCATCGGCATAGGAATCCGCCAGGGCCGCCTGGGCGGCGATCTGGTCGCCATAGGTGCCGCGCGCCGCCAGCGCATCGGCCACTTCGCGGAAGGCCGTCTGCAGGGCACGTTCGTATTCCGCGACCTGCACCTGCGTCTGCACCTTGGCCAGGTCCAGGCTGCCTTGCAGTGCGCCGCCCGAAAAAATCGGCAGGTTGATCTGCGGCGCAAAATTCCAGTTCCCGCCGCCGGCAGCAAAAAGCCGGCTGAAGCTGGCGCTGGCGATGCCGGCATTGGCCGTCAATGTGATCGAGGGGAAGAAGGCCGCGCGGGCCGCGCCGATATTGGCATTGGCGGCCATCAGGTTGTGCTCGGCCGCCAGCACGTCCGGGCGGCGGGTCAGGATGGTGGACTCCAGCCCCGCCGGGACCTCCGCCACCAGCCCCGGACCATCCAGGGGTGCGGTTGGCAGCAGACCGGGCGGTACCTGGGCGCCGACCAACTGGTTCAGCGCATTCTCATCCTGCGCCTGCTGGCGGGTGTATTGGGCGAGGCTGGCGCGCGCCGTCTCGACCGAGGTCTGTGCCTGGCGCAGCGCCACGGCCGTGGCGGTGCCGCCGTCGTAGCCGGCCTGGGTCAGGCGATAGGCTTCCTGCTGGTTCGTCAGCGTCTGCTGCGTCAGCGCCAGCAATTCGCGATCCGCCGCCACGGTCAGCCAGGCATTGGCCACCTGCGCCACCAGGGTGATCTGGGACGCGCGTCGGGTTTCCGCGTAGCCGAGGTATTGCTGGAACGACTGCTGGCTCAGGCTGCGCACGCGGCCGAACAGATCGATTTCCCAGGAGGTGAAGCCGACGCCGGCACTCCAGCTTCGGGTCGAAATGCCACGCGTGCCAGTCGCGACACCGCCGCCGGTGGAAAGGCTGGCCGGAATGCGCTGCGCATTGAGCGACGCCGTGGCGCCGACCTGCGGGAACAACTCGCCCCGCTGCACGCGATACTGTGCCTCCGCCGCCGCGACATTCAGCGTGGCGATGCGCAGGTCGCGGTTGTTGGCCAGGGCGAGTTCCACCACCTGGCGCAGTTGCGGGTCGCGGAAGACCTCGCGCCAGCCCGTCGCATCCGCCGACAGAAGCGGATCGGTGACCGCCGTGGCGGCGGGCGGGGTGCGATAGGCCGGGCCATCCGGCCAGGCGGTCGGCACCGGCGCCGCCGGGCGGCCGATGTCGGGGATCAGGCTGCAGCCCGACAGCAGGATCGCGGCGAGGGGCAAGGCAAGCAGAGGACGGCGCATCATCATTCTCCGGCCGCCGGATGCGGGATGGCCTTGGGTTCGGTCGTGGATTTTTGGCGCACGCGGAACAGGCGCAGCACCACGACGAAGAACACCGGCACGAACATGATCGCCAGCACCGTGCCGGCCATCACGCCGCCGATCACGCCGACGCCGATGGCATTGCGCCCGCCGGAGCCCGCGCCGGTGGACAGCGCCAGCGGGACCACGCCCAGCACGAAGGCCAGCGACGTCATCAGGATCGGCCGCAACCGCTGCCGAGCCGCGGACAGCGCCGCATCGGCCAGGCTGGCGCCGCGCTCGAACTCCTCCTTGGCGAATTCCACGATCAGGATCGCGTTCTTCGCCGAAAGCCCGACGGTGGTGAGCAGCGCCACCTGGAAATAGACGTCATTCGCCATGCCGGCCCAGAGCGTGGCGACGACCGCGCCGAGCACGCCGAGCGGCACCACCAGCATCACCGCCGCGGGGATCGACCAACTCTCGTAGAGAGCCGCGAGGCAGAGGAAGACCACCAGCAACGACAGCGCATAGAGCGCCGGCGCCTGGGAGCCAGATTGCCGTTCCTCATAGGACAAGCCGCTCCAGTCCTGGCCGATGCCGGGGGGAAGCTGGGCGACCAGGCGCTCCATCTCGGCCATCGCCTCGCCGGTGCTGCGGCCCGGCGCCGCATTGCCGACGATCTGGAAGGAGGCGACGCCGTTGAAGCGTTCCAGTTTTGGTGGGCCATAGCCCCATTCGGCACGGCCGAAGGCGGCGAAGGGCACCATCTGGCCGGCGCTGTTGCGCACGAACCAGCTTTCCAGGTCGCCCGGCAACATGCGGGAGGACGCCTCGCCCTGCATGAAGACGCGCTTCACCCGGCCACGGTCGATGAAGTCATTGACGTAGCTGGAGCCCCAGGCGGCCGCGACGGTGGAATTGACGTTGGCGATCGACAGGCCAAGGGCGCTGGCGCGTTCCCAATCGATCACCAGCCGGTACTGCGGTTCATCCTCCTGCCCATTGGGGCGCACCCCGGCCAGGATGGGGCTCTGCGCCGCCAGGCCCAGCAACTGGTTGCGGGCGGCGAGCAGGCGTTCATGCCCAAGGCCGCCACGGTCCAGCAACTGGAACTCGAAGCCCGTCGCATTGCCCAATTCCGAGATCGCCGGCGGGGCGAAGGCGAAGATCATCGCATCCGAATAGCCGGAGAAATGCCGCATCACCCGCCCGGCCAGCGCCTGCACGCTATTCGCCGGGCCGGGGCGATCATCCCAGTCGCGCAGGCTGACGAAGGCCATGCCGGAATTCTGGCCACGGCCACCGAAGCTGAAGCCGGTGATGCCGAAGACGGAGGAGACGACGCCGGTTTCCTGCTCCAGCAGGTACTTGGTCACCGCATCCACGGCGCGCTGCGTGCGCTCCACCGTGGCACCGGGCGGGGCGACGACCTGGACGAACAGGGTGCCCTGGTCCTCATCCGGCACGAAGGCGGTCGGCAGGCGGACGAAGAGCACCCCGAGGACCACGACCAGCGCCAAATAGACCGCGCCCAGCCGGAACGGCCGCCGCAGCGCATAGCCGACGCCACGGCCATAGACGCGGTTGCCGCGGTCGAAGCTGCGGTTGAACCAGCCGAAGAAGCCGCGCTTTTCGTGATGCGCCTTGGCGGGGGGCTTCAGCAGCGTGGCGCAGAGGGCGGGGGTCAGGATCACCGCCACCAGCACCGACAGCCCCATGGCCGTCGCGATGGTGACGGAGAACTGGCGATAGATCACGCCGGTCGATCCACCGAAGAAGGCCATCGGCAGGAACACCGCCGACAGCACCAGCGCGATGCCGACCAGCGCGCCGGTGATCTGGTCCATGGATTTGCGCGTGGCTTCCAGGGGGGAGAGGTTTTCCTCCTCCATCACGCGCTCGACATTCTCGACCACGACGATCGCGTCATCGACCAGAAGGCCGATGGCCAGCACCATGCCGAACATGGTCAGGGTGTTGATGCTGTATCCGAGGGCCTGCAACACAGCAAAAGTGCCGAGCAGCACGACCGGCACGGCGATGGTGGGGATCAAGGTCGCCCGAAAATTCTGCAGGAAGAGGTACATCACGAGGAAGACGAGGACGACCGCCTCGATCAGCGTCTTCACCACTTCCTGGATCGACAGCCGCACGAAGGGGGTGGTGTCGTAGGGGAAGACCACCTCGACGCCGGCGGGCAGGGTCGGGCGCAACCGTTCGATGGTGGCGCGCACCGCCTGTTCGGTGTCCAGCGCATTGGCGCCGCTGGCGAGCTTGACCGCGATGCCCGCCGCGGGACGGCCGTTGTAGAGGCTGGTGATGGCGTAGCTTTCGCCACCGAGTTCCACGCGGGCCACGTCGCGCAGGCGGACCTGCGACCCATCCGGCTGCACGCGCAGCAGCACCGCGCCGAATTGCTCCGGTGTCTGCAGGTAGGACGGGCCGATGATGGTGGCGTTCAACTGCTGGCCGGGGACCGAGGGCAGCGCGCCCAGTTCGCCGGTCGCGATCTGCACGTTCTGCGCCTGGATCGCCGTCGAGACGTCAGCCGGCGTCAGGCCGAAGTTGACGAGCTTCGCCGGATCCAGCCACAGCCGCATCGCATATTGCGCGCCAAACAACTGGTAGTCGCCGACGCCGGGCGTGCGGCTCATCGCATCCTGCACGTTGGAGGCGATGTAGTCGCCGATGTCGGTATTGTTGAGCCGCCCGTCCGTCGAGACGAAGCCCACCACCATCAGGAAGTTGCGCGTCGCCTTGGCCACGCGCAGGCCCTGCTGCTGCACCGCCTGGGGCAGGCGCGGCACGGCGAGCTGCACCTTGTTCTGCACCTGCACCTGGGCGACGTCGGGATCGGTGCCCTGGGCGAAGCTCAGCGTGATGGTGGCGCTGCCGTCCTTGCTGCTTTCCGAGCTGAAGTAGAGCAGGTTGTCGATGCCGCTCAGTTGCTGCTCGATGATCTGCACCACCGTGCTCTGCACCGTTTCGGCGGAGGCGCCGGGATAGGACACCGAGATCGAGATGGAAGGCGGCGCGATCGAGGGATATTGCGCGACCGGCAGGCTGCGCAGCGACAGCACGCCGGCCATCATCAGCGCGATGGCGAGCACCCAGGCGAAGACCGGGCGGTCGATGAAGAAGCGGGCCATCTCAGCCGCCGACGGCCGCGGGGCGGCCCCGTTGGTCGAGCGCCGCCTGGGTGGTTTCCGTCACCGTCACCGTGGCGCCGGGCCGGGCGCGCTGCACGCCTTCCACGATCACCCGGTCACCCGCCTGCAAGCCGGCGGTCACCAGCCAGGTGGTGCCCACGGCGCGTTCGGCCTGGATGATCCGCGCGGAGACCTTGTTCTCCGCATCCACGACCATGGTCGTGGCCTCGCCCCGCGGGGTGCGGGTCACGGCCTGCTGCGGCACCAGCAGGGCGCGGTCGGTGACACCTTCCTCGACGCGGGCGCGCACGAACATGCCGGGCATCAGCAGCCCCTGCGGGTTCGGGAAGACCGCCCGCAGGGTGACCGAGCCGGTGCCGGGATCGACGATCACCTCGGAGAATTGCAACTGCCCGGGGGCGGCGTATTCGCTGCCGTCTTCCAGCACCAGCTTGACCACCGCGGCGCCGGCATCGTCGCGGCGCAGCGCGCCGCTGGCGACATCCCGCCGCAGCCGCAGCAGGCGGGAACTCGGCTGGGTCATGTCCACATAGATCGGATCAAGCTGGGTGATGGTGACCAGCGCATTCGCCTGGTCGGCCGTCACCAGCGCACCCGGCGTGACACTGGATCGCCCGGTGCGCCCCGGAATGGGGGAGGTGACGCGGGTGAAATCGAGGTTGATGCGGGCGCTCTGCACGGCGGCGCGGGCCAGGGCCACATCGGCCTGGGCCTGGCGCAGCGACGCCTCGGCATTGTCCAGGTCCTGCTGGCTGACCGCGCGGGCGCGCACCAGCGGGCGGTATCGGTTGACGGTGATCTCGGCCGAGGCGGCCGTCGCCTCGTTGCGCTGGAGGGAGGCCTCGGCGCTATCCAGGCTGGCCTGCAACTGGGCCGGGTCGATCTGGTAGAGCGGCTGGCCCGCCTGCACGTCCTGCCCCTCGGCGAACAGGCGTTCGCGCACCACGCCGCCGACCTGGGGCCGGACCTCGGCCGTGCGATAGGCGGCGGTGCGGCCTGGCAGTTCGATGGTGATGGGCACCGGCTGCTGCCGCAGGGTCACCACGGTGACGGCCGCCGGCGGTGGTGCGGCGGGGGCGGCCTGGCTTTGCTGTTCCTTGCAGCCGGCTGCCAGCAGGGCGAGGACGAGGGCGGAAGCGGGCGCGGCAAGGCGACGGCGGTGCTGAGAGGGGAGCATGAGGGTCTTCCGCGCTGGAAACTGACAAGTTTCGTGAACGGGTACTCATGAGTTTCCGCCCTGTCAAGCATCTTGCTGCATCGCAATATGACGCAGTGTAACGAGGCCCTCCGGCGCATGGCCCAGCGGCCGTGACGTGCCTGGCCAGCGCCGGATGCCGATGACGGATGATCCAAGCGACCGGTGCTGGGCTGGCTGCCGCAGCGCCTCCGGCGTCGCGCCCCATCGATGAAGCCCTCTGCGAGAAGGCCCGGGGCGGGCTGGCCGCGGCGGTCGCACGCAAGGACGCCGCCCAGGGCCAGCATCGGCGCGCCTTGCAGACTCGCGATGCCCGGGCTCCCGGCGGGGAGGGCTCGAACGCGCAGGCATCCATTACGTGCGCGTTAGGCAGTGATTTCGTAAGCACGCCGTACAGTCATTTCGCTGCACGAGTCGCTTCCGTAACAGGGAAGAAACCGCCGCCTTGCATATACGACGCGCCCTGCCGGTTCGTGGCCCGAAACTGGCCCGCCGGGGCCTGCTGCTGGCCCCATTGGCCGGTTGCGCGCCCCGCCTGGAACAGCATGTCACCGGCACCCCGGCCGCCGCCTTCCTGGCCGGCGGCTTCGCCTCCTTGCATGCCGGGGGTGAGGCGCCCGGCCGGATCCTCGGCGCCGTCGTGGGGCTGGACGACGGCCATGTGCTGACCTGTGCCCATGTGATGCCGCGCGCCACGCGGGCCTGGTTGCGCCGCCCCGATGGTCGCTTTGCCGCGGCGCGGGTGGCGGGTCGCAGCCCCGACCTCGATGTGCTGGTGCTGCGGGTCGAACCCGGCTTCCTTCGCCCCGCCGCCTTCGCCGACCGCTTGCCGGTGTTGGGGGAGGCGGTCTGGGCGCTGGGCGCGCCCGGGATCGGCCCCGCCATGGCGGCCGGCCAGGTCGATACCACGGCGGCCGTGCTGGAGGGCAGCGGGCCAGGCTTCATCGCCCGGATGCCCGCGCTGATGGGCTATTCCGGGGGGCCGGTGATCGTCGCCGATGGCAGCGTGCTGGGGATGACCGCGGCGCTGCTGCGGCCCGGGGCGGCCGGGTTGGTCGCCATGCTGGTGGGCATGGACCTGGACGGGATGAGCCGGGGTGAGGGCCGGCAGGTCTTCGCCCTGTCGGCCACCCCACTGCAGGCGGAAGCGCGGCGGTTGCTGGCGGGTTAGGACTGCCCGCGCCGCGTGATGTCCAGATCCCACGGCGCCCGCTCCGCCTCATGCAGCGCATCGGCGCGGCTGATGCCGACGTCGCGCAGCATCCGGTCGTCCATCTCGGCCAGGTCGCGGCGCGTCTCGATCGCAACCAGGGCCCGCTTCAGCATGGCGGAAAAGCCGCGCAGGCCGGTGATCCGGACGCTGGTGGGGAGCGAGAGGCTGAGGCCGAAACCGGACATGACCGGGATTCCTTGTTGGCTGGTGACACGCCATGTGTGATCGCCTGGGCAAAATAAACCAAACGAGTTGTTTTGACTTTGCCTATCAGAATGCTTGATGTTGGTGCCATGCTTGCCATCCCCGCCGGGCTCGACCCCGACCTGCTTCGATCCTTCGTGCTGATCGCGGAGGGCGGCAGCGTCACCCGTGCCGCCCAGCGCGTCGGCCGCACCCAGTCGGCGGTGTCGATGCAGTTGCGCCGGCTGGAGGAATCGCTCGGCCACAGCCTGTTGACCCGGACCGCGCGCGGCATGGTCCCGACCCCGCGCGGCGCCTGGCTGCTGGAACGGGCGCGCGCCCTGCTGGCGCTGAATGACGAGATCGTGGCGACGCTGCGGGCCCCCCCCATGGTCGGCACGGTGCGGCTGGGGACGCCCGATGACTACGCGCTGCAGTGGCTGCCCGGCATCCTGGCCCGCTTCGCCGAGGCCTATCCCGCGGTCGAACTCGACGTGATCTGCATGAATTCCGATGTGCTGGCCGACCGGCTGGCCGCCGGGGCGCTTGACATGACCTTGCTGACCGAGGGGCACGAGCCGCCGGGCATGACATCGCGCCCCTTGTGGCGGGGGCCGCTGCATTGGGTGGGCAGCCCGCGCCATGCGCTGCACCGGCGCGACCCCTTGCCGCTGGCACTGGCCCTGGCGGAATCCGACTGTCCCTGGCGCAATGCGACCCTGACGGCCTTGAGCAAGGCCGGGCGGCGGGGGCGCGTCACCTATAATTCGGCGACCCAGACGGGGTGTTTCACCGTGGCGCTGGCGGGCCTGGCCCTGACCGTCAGCACGCCTGGCGCCTTGCCCGAGGGGTTGGCCTGGCTGGGTGAGGCGGAGGGCCTGCCGCCCTTGCCGGACATGGGCATCGTGCTGATGCGGCATCCGGCCTCGGTCGGCGAACCGGCCGCGGATGCCATGGCGTCGCATATCATCGAAGGGTTTCGTGGCGCGCTGGTTCCGGGGATCGCACGCGCGGCGTGACCGTCGCGCTTGATCCGGACCGGCCGGCATGCCCGAATGCGTGACGGGACCCGACGACGGGACAAGGACGCACCAAGATGCAACGCCGCACCCTGTTGGCCGGCCCCCTTGCCGCCAGCCTGGCCCTTCCGTCCATCGGGCGGGCGCAGGGCGCCTGGCCGGAACGGCCCGTGCGGATTGTCGTGCCCTTCCCGCCGGGCGGGTCGAACGACACCGTCGCGCGCATCATCCAGCCACGGCTTCAGGAATTGCTCGGGCGCCCGATCGTGGTGGACAATCGCGCCGGTGCCTCGGGCTCGGTCGGTTCGACCGAAACGGCGCGCGCCGCCCCCGATGGCTACACCTGGCTACTGGCGAACGACACGCTGGCGACCAATGACACGCTGATGCCGTTGCCGTATCGCGCGGGCGATTTTTCCGCCTGCAGCGTGCTGGGCACCTGTCCCTATGCGCTGACGGTGCATCCCGGCCTGCCTTACCGGACGATGGCCGAGGTGATCGCGGCGGCCAAGGACCGGCCGGATGCATTGAATTATGCGACCACCGGGGTTGGCAGCCTGGCGCATATCGCCGCGGTGCTGTTGCAGCAGCGGGGCGATTTCCGGCTGACGCATGTGCCCTATCGCGGCGGCGGGCCGGCGTTGCAGGATGCGCTGGCGGGGCATGTGCCGCTGTTCATGTCGAATATCGTGATCATCCTGCCGCATATCCGCGCGGGGGCGCTGCGGCCGGTTGGCGTGTCCACCCTGGCCGACAGCGGCTACCTGCCCGGGGTCGCGCCCTTCGCACGCCAGGGCTTCGCGGGGTTCGAGGCGCTGACCTACTGGGTGCTCGTCGGCCCGCCGCAGGTCCCGGCGCCGATCGTGGCCCGCATGCAGCAGGCCCTGGCCCAGGTGCTGGCGGACCCCGTCGTGCGGACCCGCATGGCCGACCAGGGCGCCAACATCGTCGCCAGCCCGCCAGCCCAGGCCGAGGCCTTCCTGCGCGCCGAGGTGGAGAAATGGGGGCGGGTGATCCGTGACAACAACATCCGCGCGGACAGTTGACACGTCCCATTTCGTCTTGTCGGCCGCCGG
>NZ_CP192599.1:3640000-5130000 GCF_050632385.1 Humitalea sp. 24SJ18S-53 | reverse complement strand
CCAAACCCAACCGAACTCCGAATGCCGGTGAGTATAGCGCGGCAGACAGACAGTGGGTGCTAAGGTCCATTGTCGAGAGGGAAACAGCCCAGACCACCAGCTAAGGTCCCCAAATAGTGGCTAAGTGGGAAAGCATGTGAGACGGCCAAAACAACCAGGAGGTTGGCTTAGAAGCAGCCATCCTTTAAAGAAAGCGTAATAGCTCACTGGTCTAATAGCTGTTTTGCGGCGAAAATGTAACGGGGCTCAAGCCACTTACCGAAGCTGTGGGTGTGCAGAAATGCATGCGGTAGCGGAGCGTTCCCTAAGCCGTTGAAGGTGTATCGTGAGGTATGCTGGAGGTATGGGAAGTGCGAATGCGGACATGAGTAGCGACAAGGAGAGTGAGAAACTCTCCCGCCGGAAGTCCAAGGGTTCCTGCGCAAGGCTAATCCGCGCAGGGTGAGCCGGCCCCTAAGGCGAGGGCGACAGCCGTAGTCGATGGGAATCAGGTGAATATTCCTGAGCCTGCCAGATGTGACGACCGTGAAGGTTCGTATCTCCTTATTGGATTGGAGGTGCTGCTGGATTGGTCCGGGAAATAGCACTGGCATTTGACCGTACCCTAAACCGACACAGGTGGACTGGTAGAGCATACCAAGGCGCTTGAGAGAACCATGCTGAAGGAACTAGGCAAATTGCTCGCGTAACTTCGGGATAAGCGAGACCCATGCTTGCGCAAGCAGGTGTGGGTGGCACAGAGCAGGGGGTAGCGACTGTTTAGTAAAAACACAGGGCTCTGCGAAATCGAGAGATGACGTATAGGGTCTGACGCCTGCCCGGTGCCGGAAGGTTAAGGGGAGATGTGCAAGCATCGAACCGAAGCCCCGGTAAACGGCGGCCGTAACTATAACGGTCCTAAGGTAGCGAAATTCCTTGTCGGGTAAGTTCCGACCTGCACGAATGGCGTAACGACTTCCCCACTGTCTCCAGCATGGGCTCAGCGAAATTGAATTCCCCGTGAAGATGCGGGGTACCCGTGGTCAGACGGAAAGACCCTATGAACCTTTACTGCAACTTCGCAGTGGCGCCAGGAAAGGGCTGTGTAGGATAGGTGGGAGGCTTTGAAGCCGGGGCGCTAGCTTTGGTGGAGCCATCCTTGAAATACCACCCTGCGCTTTTCTGGCGTCTAACCGAGCCCAGTTATCCTGGGTCGGGACCCTGCGTGGTGGGCAGTTTGACTGGGGCGGTCGCCTCCTAAATCGTAACGGAGGCGCGCGATGGTGGGCTCAGACCGGTCGGACATCGGTTGTTGAGTGCAATGGCACAAGCCCGCCTGACTGTGAGCGCGACAGCGCGAACAGAGACGAAAGTCGGCCATAGTGATCCGGTGGTCCCGCATGGAAGGGCCATCGCTCAACGGATAAAAGGTACTCTAGGGATAACAGGCTGATCTCCCCCAAGAGTCCACATCGACGGGGAGGTTTGGCACCTCGATGTCGGCTCATCGCATCCCGGGGCTGGAGCAGGTCCCAAGGGTTCGGCTGTTCGCCGATTAAAGCGGTACGTGAGCTGGGTTTAGAACGTCGTGAGACAGTTCGGTCCCTATCTGCCATGGGTGTAGGAGGCTTGCGAGGATCTGTCCCTAGTACGAGAGGACCGGGATGGACGTACCTCTGGTGAACCGGTTGTCACGCCAGTGGCATGGCCGGGTAGCTAAGTACGGACGGGATAACCGCTGAAGGCATCTAAGCGGGAAACCCCCCTCTAGACTATGCTTCCCCAAGGGCCGTGGAAGACCACCACGTTGATAGGCCGCATGTGTACGTGCAGTAATGCACTCAGCTAAGCGGTCCTAATCGCCCGACAGACTCACACTTCTTTCGTCATCGCAGTGGTCGCAAGACCACGCCGCACGCAGCACCAAACCGACACTCTCCAATCTCACCAGATGTTTGCAAGGTTCCGGCTCGGTGACCTGGTGGTTATCGCGAGGCTGCTACACCCGATCCCATCCCGAACTCGGCCGTGAAACGCCTTTGCGCCTATGATACTGTGCCTCAAGGCACGGGAAAGTCGGTCGCCGCCAGGTCACCACGCCGGATCTTTGCAGATACCTCTCCCATACCATCACAAATCACCCTGGCGCGGGGTGGAGCAGCCCGGTAGCTCGTCAGGCTCATAACCTGAAGGTCACAGGTTCAAATCCTGTCCCCGCATCACCCTTGATTTGCACCCAGAACGCCCCGGCAACAACGCCGGGGCGTTCTGCGTTTGTGGCACCATCCGCTAAGGCCAAGATGGCGCCCAGGGCGCCGCGAACCTCAATCCGAAGCACGCCGTTCTCCGGCACCAGGCGGATCGTCTCGACCAGGCTGCGGATCAGTTCCCGTGCCTCGGCCGCGTCATCCTGCGCCAAAAGCCGGGTCAGCTCAGCCACCCGGTCGCGATAGACCTGGGCCAGGTTCGGATGAAGGCGTGGCGCAGGGACCTCAGCGGAAGCCAATTCCTTCTCAAGTTCTTTCTTGCGCACCTCGAACGCGCGCACCACCACATCGAAGCGCCGGGCCTTGGCGTCGCGTAGATGGGGACGCAGACTCAGAGGATCGGCCGGCAGGTCCTTGTCGTCGAGGTCGAAGAGTCGGTACGCCACCCGGATGATGGTGTGGGCGGCACCGGCGATCTCCTTGGCGGCCGGATGCTTGGCGCCGAGCTCGGCCTGAAGCCAGGCGACGCAGCCGCGCAGCGTGTCTGGGCGGTCACCACCGATCGGGCGGGAGAGGGGCGCCGCCCAGGCCGGTGCCTTGCGCCAGGGTAAATGGGGAGACGGCAAGGGCGGTGCATCGCCACATTCGCCGACCGGCATCGACGTCGCCGCCGGGCTCGCTGTGACGAGGGAGGGCTCCGGAATCGGTTCCGGCGCCGAGATCGTGTCCAGCGAGGCCGGTGCCGCCCAACAGCCAGACCCCGGCACATGCGAGCGCCGCGGAGGCGAAGGCGGCGAGCGGCACCGCCTGCGCCTCGGCAAGCGGCAAGGCCGCGCCGAAGACGATGACCAGCGCCGCACCAAACCCGGCGCCCGCGGAAACGCCGAGCGTATAGCTCGACGCCAGCCGGTTGTTCAGGATGGTCTGCATCACCGCCCCAGTCAGCCCGAGCGCGGCCCCCACCAGCAGCGCCATCAGCGCCACCGGCAGGCGGATGGCCCAGACGATGGCATCCACCATCGGGTCGCGCGACAGCCCGGACAGCGGTGCCGCGACGGTCGCCGGCGCCAGCATGGCCGGCCCGGTCGCGACATCGACGACAAGGCAGAGCACCAGCAGCCCGGCGCCGCTTTCCAGCACGAGGCTGCGCCTGGCCGCCAGCCTTGCCCAATCCGCCTGTGCCGCGATCACGCCCGCCACGACAGCATCCAGGTGCCGGAGAAGGGGACCGGCAGGAAACGGGCGTGATACTCGGCCAGGGCGGCGACGGGGTCCATGCCCTCGAAGGCACCGGGCCAGGCGCGGCGGGCGATGTAGAGCATCGCGGTGTCGTCGAAGAGGGTGCGGCAGAGCCCATGCTCGATCGCATGCAATTCGCCGTGGCGTATGGCGGCCAGCCCGGCCCAGCCCGGGCGCGTGGCATAGGGCGCCAGGCCGCGCCGCGCCTCCTCCGGCGTCACGTCGTGGCCGGTGCGCACGGCCTTGGGGCGGTTCAGCCAGGAGGAGGCGCCGATGTAGATATAGTCGGGGTTGGATGCGAGCACCGCCTCGGCCGCGATCGGGCCGAAATTGCCGGGCACCCGGCCCTGCGCGATATTCTGGACGCCGAGGGTTTCGAAGATCCGCCCCCACATGGTGGCGGGCGAATAGCTGTTGCCGATCACCTCCATGCCGCCCTGCCCCAGCTCCAGGTGGATTTTTGGGCGTGTGGCGCCAGCCACGCGGCCGACGCGGTCCAGGATGTCGATGTTGCGGCGGTAGCGATCGGCCAGCGCCGCCGCGCGCGCCTCGCTGCCCATGGCGGCGCCGATGGCCAGGGTGGAGGCGATGTGCCGGTCCAGGGTCTGGGCGTTGTAGTCGAAGACCAGGACGGGGATGCCGGCGGCGGCGATCTGGTTGCGCACCGTCTCCGCCGCGGTCCAGGCCCAGGCCGGCATCATCAGCAGGTCGGGGCGGAGCGAGATGACCTTCTCCGCGCTGAAGGAGCCTTCATCGGTGTTGCCGACATCGGGCATCCTGGCCAGCGCCGGGATGACGGCGCCGTAGCGGGAGAAGATCGCCGGCCGCCAACCCTCCCACACCACGCGGTTCATGCCGACCACGCGGTCCCAGCCCGCGGTGCCGGCGATGGCGGTGAATTCCTCGTAGTTGAACATCACGACGACACGTTCGGGGCGCGGCCTGATCGTGACCTCGCGCCCCAGCGCGTCGGTGATGGTGCGGTTCCGGGCGAAGGCAGGCAAGGGCAGCGCGGTAGCGCCGAAGCCGCCGCGCAGCTCCCGGCGGATGAGGATGGACATGATCTGGCTCTCCGGGTCGCAAAGACCGGACGGGCCCGCGTCTGGCGAGCGCGCCGGTCAGCGCCGGGGGTTGCCCCCCGACAGGACGGAACGCCCCGCGCCGGGACCGGCGCGGGGCGTCATGCGGTTCAGGAGAGGATAGGTGGCCCGGTGGGCGGGTAGGGCGGCGCCCGGGCGCCCAGCGGCGCGGCCACGAGGCGCGGCAGCGGCGGCAGCAGGATCGGCGCCATGCGCGGGCCCGGCACCTCGGCCACCGCCGGTAGGGCGATGCCCGGCAGGCCATGGCAGGCCAGGCAGAAGCCGGCGAAGGCGCGATCCTGATGCCGCTCGGTATCCTGCGGCTCCGCAAGGTCGAGCAGCACGAGCCCCTCGGCCGTGCAGATCTCGACATGGAAGGGCTGGTCCGCGGCCGTCAGCCGCAGGCAATGCGCCATCGCCAAGCTGCTCTGCAGGCAGAGCGCCAGGGCGAGCAGGATGCAGAACTGGCGCAGGACCCGAAGGTGCATGCCTGACTTGTAAGTGTGTTTGATTGCCACCGGCAACGCGACCTTTTCAAATCGCAGGCCGGAGGCTGCGACGACCTCCGCCATTTGGTGCGGTCGGCTTCGACGAAGGCGGCCACGTTCCGGTTGCCGGCGACGACTCGCTCGCCCTGGATTCAGGGCGGCCCTGCTTGGATTCGAAAAAGTCAGGCTCGGTCAGGCCGCGACAGCGTCACGGCCCTCTAGCACTGCAGCGCGTGCCGCGATTCTCGCACGAATTGCGACGGGAACTTGGCGATGACTCATCGTGCGGGGGTGGTCGAGTTCCTGCATCGGGCGTCCTTCGGCGGCGAACAGCGCGACGAATTCGGCAAAATTGTCGAAGCGTGCGCGGGTCACGTTGTCGATGAAGGTCTCGGTTGCGGCACCTTCGGCCAGGACGATCTCGTGGTGCTCGGTCTCGATGTGGAAGACCGTGAAGCGGTCGCCCAGCTCGGCCAGCGGAATGCGCTGGATGCTGGCGCCGTTGACCAGCGCGCCGGCCTGCACCAGCACGCCCTCGATCATCATGGCGTGGTCGGATGTCACGCGCAGGTCGCGCCGCGGCAGGTTGTCGCCCAGCGCGCCGGCGCGGATCACCACCGGGCGGCGCGCCTCTGGCATGCCAAAGATGGTCGCGACGGTCTGCTGGCCCAGCCACATCACTGGCACCGCGCGGCCATCGGCCGTCAACACCAGGTCGCCGATGGAAAGGGCTTCGACCGCGACCTCGCCATCCGGCGTGGCAATCAGCGTGCCGGCAAGGAAACAGACGACGTCGATGTCTTCCAACGTCCCGGAGTAGATCGGCGACCCGGCATCCTGGCCGCCCGGATTCAACCCCTGGCCTTCGACACGGAAGTCATAAGAGCCGGCCGCAAGCGGCGTGAAGCTCCAAGTCACCGGCTGATCAGTGGTATCGGTGCCGTTGGTGTCGACGTTCGTCACCGCCAAATCAGTCCAGGTCTCACCGTCATCATCCGAATACTGCAGAATGAGGTCTGATGTCGGGACATTTCCATCGGCGCTGTAGCTGTAGATGCCGCCCGCGATTCCCATCGGGTTGTTCAGGCCGGCAGCGTTGAAGGTGAGGGTCGTTAACGGCACGTGAAGGTCTCCTGTTCTATGGCGTGAATTCGATTGAAGACTGCGGGAGAATGCCTCGTTGAATCAACTACTAGTTGTGAAATGAATCACGAAAACAACCATGAGGGCTGAGTGGCGAAGAGTGGTTGGTAGCGTTGTAGCGACCCTTGCCGGGCCGCAGTCGAACGCGATTGCCAAGACGACATGGGGTCGATCGCCGCCATCGAACTCGCACCTCAACGGCTGAACTTCCGCCGATGTCTTAGCCGCCCCGCTGCGTTTCTAGGGCAAGCGCCTCCTGCCTCTCGACCATCTCGCGCAACCCGAGGCCCCATGATGAGATACCCTTCATGAAGGGCAGCAGCGGCACGTCCAGAAAGGTCACTTTGTCGGGGGTGAAGATGTAGAGCGCGCCAGACATCGGCGCCGGCGATCCCGGCACGAAAACCATCAGTCGGCCATCAGCGAATTCATCCATGACCAGGGCGGGGCAGAGCCCTTCCTCGATCGCCGCCAGCGCCGGGCGCATAGCGTTGCCGCTGCCGAGCGGCCCATCACCGGCAAAAGCCTTGACCAAGCGGTAGCCGGGGATGTGCTCGAACAGCACGCCTTCCAATAGGCGCCGCGCGACACGACCGCTCGCAGAACGGACCAGGATGCCGATCAGGAGACAGAGCAGGAGAAGCATCGCCACCGCGACCAGCGCAGGGTGCACGTAGCGCCCGGCCAGCGGGTCGGCCGCGTCCTGCAAGCGGCGCACAATCCCAAGCACCAGCAACACGATCGCGCCGAGCGGCAACACCACCATCGCGCCGTCGAGAAGCGCGCGTCGCAGGGCTTTCATGGTCGGATTGGTTCCATCTGCGCTGGGGTCATGGGAAGATGCGGGCCCAGTCGTTTTTCATCGAGGCCAGTTGCCATCCCCGCTGCGGCGCCTCGTCCATTGCACGCGCCAGGCGGCCGATATCGCTATCCCGGTCGTAGGCGTATTCGCGATCAGCATCGTCGTGATGGACGATCATGCCGAAGCGGCGCCCCGGCCCTTCCGTCGTGTAGCGCAGCATCTGGTAGTCGCCGTCGGAATTGCCGAAAGCGGCGATCGGGCGGGCGCCGATTTGACGCGAGATTCCGACCGGCTTGCCGGGCCCGTCATCGACGAAATCGACATGCGGTTCGCGCGTCAGCGTGATGCGGCCATCGGCCTCGCCGGGCTTCAGGGAAAAGGTGGTGCCGACAACCTGGTGCGGCGGGATGCCATACGCATCCTGCGAGATGGTCCGAACGAACTCGACCCCGCCGCCCGTGACGATGAAGGTCGCGAAGCCACGCGCGCGCAGGAAGGCCAGCACTTCCAGCATCGGCTGGTAGACCAGGGCGGTATAGGGGCGGCCCCATTTCGGATCGCGCGCGCTGGCTAGCCATTCGGCGACGACACCGCGGAAATCGTCCGGGCTGGTGCCGGCCTGGGCGGCGCCGATCAGCCGAATCAGCCCTTCCATCCCACCGGCGGCGATGGCGTGGAGGTCACCCGCGAGCGCCGCGCGGAACACCGGATCCTGCTGCCAGTCCGGATTCCCCGGGGCCAGGGCGCGGATGCGGTCGAGGATAAAGACGAGCTGCGTGTAGGCGGGCTGCTCCACCCAGAGCGTGCCGTCATTGTCGAAGACGGCGATGCGGGCGTTGGGCTGGACGAAGTCGGCCCCGCCCTCCTGTGTCACGGCACCGACGAAATCCAGCAGCGCGCGCTTACGTGGCCCGTCACGCCAGGACGGCAGAGCGTCATTGCCCTGCGCGGCGGCCAGGCCCGGCGCAAGCAGGACAGCACCTGCCAGTGCCATGGCATGGCGACGGCTGAGGGTGTGGGAATGGTCAGTCATATTGATCACCGCTGTCGCACTCACGAAACGGGCGGGCGCCTGGGGGACGCCCGCCCGCGAATCTGCCTTTCGCCACGGAGGGAATGGCGGCAGGCAGGGGACGATCAGCCGCCGCCCGCGCCAGCTTCTTCCATCTGGCGCAGGATGCCTTCCAGGTTGAAGCTGTCGGGGCGTTGCCGTGGCGGGAAGTCCTTGAAGGTCTCGTAGAACTCTCGCGCCTTGGCCTGGGCCGGGACGAAGATGAAGACGCGGTCCATCACCCAGTCGTTGTAGGTGTTGCTGGCCGAATCCGCGCGCTCGAACGGGTCCATCCGCAGGTCGAAGAGCTTGGGCACGCGCAGGGTCACGAAGGGTTCGCGCCACACGCCGAAGCCGACGCCTCGGTTTTCGAGGAAGACGACCTTCCAGCGTTCGTAGCGCATCGCGACCATCTGGCCGTCGTCGTTGAAGTAGTAGAATTCCTTGCGCGGGCCTTCCTGCGTCTGCCCGGTCAGCAACGGCAATTGGTTGTAGCCGTCCAGATGCACCTTGTAGGAATGGCCCTGGGTGGTGAAGCCGGCCAGCAGCTTGGCCTTGATGTCGGCATCGCCGGCAGCGGCGACCAGGGTCGGGAACCAGTCGAGGTTGGAGAATATCTCGTTGGTGAAGCTGCCCGGGGCGATGCGGCCCGGCCAGCGGATGGCGAAGGGCACGCGGAAGGCGCCTTCCCAATTGCTGTTCTTCTCGCTGCGGAAGGGCGTGATGCCGGCATCGGGCCAGGTGTTGAAATGCGGCCCATTGTCGGTGCCGTAGATGACGATGGTGTCGTTCGCGATGCCGAGGTCGTCGATCTTCTTGAGGATCTTCCCGACCCATTCATCGTGCTGGATCATGCCATCGGCATATTCGTTCAGCCCGGTCCGGCCGCGGAAATTGGCCGGCACATGGGTGCGGTAATGCATCCGCGTCGCGTTGCACCACAGGAACATCGGTTCGTTCGCCGCATGCTTGCGGTCCATGAAGTCCGACGCGGCGGCGAGGAACTCATCGTCCACGTTCTGCATGCGCTCCCGCGTCAGCGGGCCGGTATTCTCGATGCGCTGCGTGCCGTCCGGATTGGCGAAGGATTTGATGACGCCGCGGGGGCCGAAGCGGCGGCGGAATTCCGGGTTGCGTGGATAGTCGACGTTCTCCGGCTCTTCCTCAGCATTCAGGTGGTAGAGGTTGCCAAAGAATTCGTCGAAGCCATGCGCGGTCGGCAGGTGTTCGTCGCGATCGCCCAAATGGTTCTTGCCGAACTGCCCGGTGGCATAGCCCATGCCCTTCAACACGCGGGCGATGGTCGGATCCTCGGGCTTCATGCCGGCGGCAGCCCCTGGCAGGCCGACCTTGGACAGGCCGGTGCGTACCGTCGCCTGGCCGGTGATGAAGGCCGAACGGCCGGCGGTGCAGGATTGTTCGGCGTAATAGTCGGTGAAGGTCATGCCTTCGTTGAAGACGCGGTCGATATTGGGCGTGCGGAAGCCCATCTGGCCGCGGCTATTGGCGCTGATGTTCCAGATGCCGACGTCATCGCCCCAGATGACGATGATGTTGGGCTTGCGGCCGGAGGCTGCGGCCGGAGCCGGCGTCGGCGCCGGTGCTTGCGCCTGGGCCAGTTGCACGCCGGTGGTCGCGGCGGCGGCAACGCCCGCGGCCCCGCCCAGCAGCATGTTGCGGCGCGATGGCCGTGGTGTGTTGCTCATCAGGCGAAATCTCCCTTCAGGTGCGCAGGTCCGGCGCCGGGTCGAGGGCGACCTCACCCACATCACTGTGGTCATCGTGTCGGCACACCAACCCCTGGTTGTCTTGGGTGCGGCGCGACGCCGGTTGCGGCGTCAGTCTTGCCCAATTCCTACTCGGCGGGGATTATGCTGATTCTGCAATTTACACTTCATGGATTGGCATATGCTGGACGTCCGAGACCTTCGGATCATCCGCGCCATCGCCGACAACGGCAGCCAAGCGCGGGCGGCGCGGGTTCTGGGCATGGGCCAGCCCGCCCTCTCCCGGCTGCTGACCGCCATGGAAGCCCGTTTGCGCGGCCCGCTATTCGAACGGAGTCGATCCGGCGTGATACCGACCGACCTCTGCCGGGTCGCGCTGGCCGAGGGCGAGGAAATCCTGGAGCGCGCCAAACGGTTGAACGGCCTGCTCCTGGCCACGCGCGGCGCGCAAAAGCACGAGCTTGTGGTGATCGCCGGCCATTATGTGGCGGAAACGATCGGGCTCGTGGCCGGTGCCCGGCTGCTATCGATTCATCCGGCGCTGCGCTTGCGCATGGTGGCGACCGAATGGCCGGAAGTGCCGCGCGCCGTGCGTGAAAGGGAGGCGGCTATTGGGCTGATGGATCTGCGTGAACTCGGTGACGCGCCGGATCTGTTGGTGGAGCCACTGCGCCCTCATCCGGGCGTCTTCGTCGCCCGGGCGGGACATCCGTTGCTTGCGCAGCGTGCACTGGACCTTGCTGCCATCCTCTGCTGGCCGCTCATCTTCCCTGGTCAGATCCCGCATCGGGTGTCCGACCCGATGGCCAAGGCACGTGATTTCGCGCAGTCGGCCGGGCAGCGACATCCAGCCTACCCCGCGATGATCGTGGCAAGTCCCAGCGCGCAGCTCATCGCCGTCCGTCATTCCGATGCTGTGGCGGCGGTGACCTTGCCTGTGGCGGCCAGCCTGCTGCGTGACGGTAGCCTCGTGGCCTTGCCGTGGCGGGCGCCCTGGGTCTCCGTGCATTTTGGCATCATCCGCCCACGCGGGCAGCGGATGACCGACGCGGGGGAGGCTTATCTCGACCTTCTCCGCCAAGCGGACCAAGCGGCGCAGGCCGACGCGCGGGCAGTGTTGGCCGGCCTAGGGCTTTCTGATGAAACCGGCTGACGACATGTACGCCGCAGCAAACATCGCCATGCTTGGTTAGCACCGAGCTGAGCCCACCAGTGCGCAGCCTGCGAAGGGAAGGCGGAATTACTACGTCGGGACCCGCTTCAAAACGGGTGGCGTCCATCATTTTGCGATATAGGCAGTAATTGAGACGAAAAATCGCGATCGATCGACTGAATATACATTAAGTAGATGTCTGCTTCCGACCATCTCTGAAGATTCATTGAAACTGTGCAGTCGAAACTGTTGCACCCTTCTCGAGCACATGGCATTTGTATGTCGTAATAACATGCCGAAGTGACGGCATCGCGGCGCGTTGAAAGCGGCACGATGATTTCCGCAGGACGGGTCGTACCAGGCCGTTCGCAAAGCAACGTTCATTCCTTACCAATCCACTGGAAAGGTTCTGACAATGGCAATCTTCCCCAGCACGTTTTTCTACACGCTCACACCCGGCGGAACCAACCAGTACACAATCAATGGCCAGATCCCCAGCGGCCAAGCAGCCGCCGACGCGGGTGACGACACGTTGACGGTCAACGAGTCTGTCGCCGTGAATTTCACGACAGCCAATTCCTACGATGGAACCTACACTTATATCGGGCACGAGCCGGGTCTTGCGGGCATTGTCGCTCAGGATACGAACGGCGATTATTTTCTGTTTGCCAACAACGAGGCCTTGCCGAACCAGAACTTCAACATTCAGGCGAATGATCTGGTCGTCTGCTTCCTCACCGGCACCCTGATCGCCACGCCGGACGGAGAGCGCACCGTCGAATCCCTGGCCGCCGGCGACCTGGTTCTGACAGCCGACCTTGGGACGAGACGGGTTCGCTGGATCGGTCGGCAGACTGTTGTCGCCATGTTCACCAACCGGGTTCAATCCTATCCCGTGCGGATTGCTGCCGGCGCCCTCGGCGAGGACCTTCCTCGGCGAGACCTGTTTCTCTCGCCGTCGCATGCGCTTGTGATCGACGGGGTGCTCGTGCATGCCAGCGCCCTGATCAATGGCACCACGATCCATCAGGTGAGCAATCCAGAGCCCCGCTTTACCTTCTTCCACATTGAAACCGAGGACCACGCCGTCATTCTTGCCGAAGGCGTGCCCGCGGAGACATTCGTCGACAACGTCACACGGCGTCGCTTCGACAATTTCGCGGAGTTCGAGGCACTCTTCGGTGAATCGGACGACGTCATGATCGAGCTTGGGCTGCCGCGCGCGATGTCACCGCGCCAATTGCCGGCAGCGATCCGCGAACGGATCGCCGCCCGGGCACGGATCCTAGGGCCGGACGCCGACGCCGCCTGACCAACCCGACCTGGCGCCGCGTGGGGCGCCAGGTGACGCCGGATGGCCCCTCTACCCCCCACTCGCATCCAGAACTGGCGCCCGATCCTACGCACCGGGTCACACAGGAACCACACGAGGCAGGTCTTCGACCCGGTCACGACCCGGGCCAGCCCTCCGCCTGGAAGCTATCATCCTCCGCCACGATCGGTCATCCGCGCGGGCCCCTCGAAGGAACTTCCATGGGTCGGCGCCGCAATTTCCACGGTGTTGGGGCGCTGGTGCGGCTCACCCAATGTGGCACCTCCATGAATGGCCCAAGCGAGCGGCCGAAGGCCCGCCGGATCGCTGTGAATGCGCGTCGCATCACCTACGCAACCAGTAGCAAATCAAGATGCTTGCGGGTCCCCGCATCCAACGTTGCCATGACAAGTCGCAAGCCTCTGACATCCCTCGTGGTGTCAGGGGTTTTGCCGTTTTGGGCCCGTTGCATCGCCCGGCCCTCCTCGGCCTGCGCCAGATGCAGGAAGGCGGCCAGATCCCCCCGTAGCGATACCTCCACCTCGCCCCGCTTTGCCCCAGGAAAGACCTGGATGGCGTCGATCAGGCAGCGCAGGGCCGCGGCGACACCGGCCACCATCTCCGGATCCTGGAGTTGGGCCTCGAGGGTCTCCACGCGTCGACGGAAAAGCAGTGGCAGGTTGGGGTGCAGGACCGGCACGCGTTCCGGTGTGCCGGCCTCGGCGATCTGCCGGGTGACCTTGTCACGCTCCTGCTCGATCTGGCGCAGCTCCTGGACCATTGCCGGGCTGCCGTGCCCCTCCTTGATGAGCTCCAACAGGTTCCGGATCTGGCGACCGAGTTTGGCGCCCTGGCTTTCCAGCCGTGCCTTCTGGCTGCCGCGGTCCCGATTATCCGCGTTGATCTCCTCGACGTAGCCCCGAGTGAACTCCTCGACCAGGTCGGGCGCCAGCAACCGATCCTTGAGACCGGTCAGGACCCGCTCCTGCGCGGTCCTGACGGCGTGCCGCCGGGTGGGCTCCCTTTGGCTTATAACCAAGGCGCATAAGCACCATCGGGCTTGGTATTTCGCGCGAGCGTCCGGCCGCGCCAGCCTACCGTCCCATACTGACCGGCGGTCCCTGCTGCATGATCCCCTTCTTCGCATGAGCATCCTGCTCGACCGGCACGACGATGGCGTGGCCGTTGTGACGCTCAACCGGCCCGATCGGCTCAATGCCCTGGATATCCCGGCCAAGGAGGCGCTGGCGGCGGCCTGGCGGGAGATCGCCGCCGATCCCGCCATCCGCGCCGTGGTGCTGCATGGCGCCGGGCCGCGCGCCTTCTGCGCAGGGTCGGATGTCAAGGCGATGCATGCGACCGGGGCCATGGTCTCGACCCGCACGCTGATGGACGCCATCCCCAATGTCGGCACGGCGCTGCCGCAGCCGGTGATCGCGGCATTGCACGGGCACTGCCTGGGCATGGGGCTCACGCTGGCGCTGCATTGCGACCTGCGGATCGCCGCCCCCGGCACGCGGCTGGCCTTCCCCGAGGTGCCGCATGGCATGATCTCCGGCGTCAGCGCGGTACGGCTCCCGACCATGGTGCCGCCCGGCCGCGCGATGGAATTCATGCTGCTGGGCGATCAGATCCCGCTGGAGGAGGCGCTGCACCTCGGCCTGGTCAACCGCATCGCGGAGGATCCCCTGGCCGCCGCGCTGGGCTGGGCCCGGCGCCTGGCCGCCATGCCCCCCACGGCGGTGCAGGCCACCAAGCGCTTGCTGCGCCACAGCCAGCTGCTCGACCAGGCCGCCCAGGCGGAGGTCGAGGCGATGCGCGACTGGGTCGAACAGCAGCGCGACTTCCGCGACAACGCTGCCGCCTTCGAACGCCGCGAAGCCGGCGCTCGCATGCAGCCTTCGGACGATGCCGCATGAGCCTGATGCGAGCCGTCACCTTCCCCCGCTTCGGCGGTCCTGAGGAACTGCGCTGCACCGAGGTCGCCTGCCCCGAACCCGCGGCCGCCGAGGTGCTGATCCGCACCCATGCCGCCGGCATCTGCTATCACGACGTGCTTTCGCGCGGCGGCCATATCCCGCGCGACAAGCCCGGCCAGATCCTGGGCCATGAGATCGCCGGCGAGATCGTGGGCCTTGGCGCCGGCGTGCCGCAGTCGCGCCTTGGCGAGCGGGTTGTCGTCTATGTCCGGCTGCATTGCGGCCATTGCCGCTACTGCCTGGGTGGCCGGCCCGACCTGTGCCGCGACAGCCGGGTGGTGGGTGAGCATGGCGGGGGCGGCTATGCCGAATACACCACCGTGCCATCGCGCAACGCGGTGCGGGTGCCCGATGGGCTGTCGCTGGAACATGCCGCCATGGCCTGCTGCCCCATCGGCACCAGCGTCCGCGCGGTGCTGGGCGTGGCACAGGCGGGGCCTGGCGATGTGGTGCTGGTGACCGGCGCCGGTGGCGGGCTGGGCCTGCACCAGATCCAGGTGGCCAAGAGCGTCGGCGCCCATGTGATCGCCGTCACCAGTTCGGACAGCAAGGTCGAGACGATCCGCGCGGTCGGCGCCGATGAGGTGGTGGTGAGCCCCGATCTGCGCTTCAGCGCCGAGGTCTGGCAGCGCACCGGCAAGCAGGGCGCCGATATCATCCTGGAGAATGTCGTGACCGGCACGATCGGCGAGAGCCTACGCAGCGCGGCGCAGAACGCGGCGATCGTCGTGCTGGGCAATATCGGCGCCCGCAAGGTCGAGATGGACCCGGGGCTGATCATCATGCGCCGGCTGCGTATCATGGGCTCGGGCAATGCGACCTATCAGGATCTGCGCCGGGCGCTGCATCTGATGGCGACCGGCAAGGTCCGGCCGATGATCGACCGGGTGCTGCCCTTCGCCGAGGCTTCGGACGGCCATGCGCTGATGGAGAACCGCGCGACCACCGGCCGCGTGCTGCTTTCGGGCTGGGGCTGATGCATCTGGGCAGGCTGCTGGCGCGGCTGGCGCGGCGCCATGGCGACCGCATCGCGCTGCGCGACGCCAAGGGCGACTGGAGTTTTGCCTGCTTCGGCGCGCGGCTGGCCCGGCTCGGCCATGCGCTGCGCGGGCTGGGGTTGGGGCGGGGCGACAGGGTGGCGCTGCTGCTGCCGGATATCCGCGAATACCTCGAATGCGACTATGGCTGCATGGCCGCGGGGCTGGTGCGCGTGCCGCTCGACCCGCGCCTGCCGCCGGGCGATCTGGTGGCGCTGCTGCGCCATGCAGGGGCCCGGGCGCTGTTGACCCATGCCGAGCTGGCGCCGCCGCTGGCCCTGCTGCGGGACGCCTTGCCGGAGTTGGCGCATGTCGTCTCGGTGGGCGGTCCGCTGCCCGGTGCCGTCGCCTACGAGTCGCTGCTGGCCAGCGCCATCGACGCGCCCTTCGAGGATGGCGACGCCGCGGATCTCGCCACGCTCAATTTCAGCGGCGGCACCACCGGGCGGCCCAAGGCGATCATGCTGCGGCACCGCAACCTGGCGGCCGTGCTGCAGAACACCATCGCCGGTTTCGACGCGCGGCCGGAGGATGTCTTCCTCAATCTCCGTCCGCTCTGGCCGATCGCGCAGTTGGTGATGTTTGCGCATCTGGCCGCCGGCGCGACGGTGGTGCTGGGCGGCCGCTTCATCCCCGAAGCCTTCGCCGCGCAGGTCGACAGCAGCGGCGCCACCAGGACCTCCCTGGTGCCGACCCAATTGGTGCGTGCCCTGCCGCATATGACGACGGCCGATCCGCGGCTGGCGCGGCTGACCGCCGTTATTCTGGGTGGATCCCGCCTGCCGCCGGCCGATTTCGCCACCGCGCTGGCGGTCTGCGGGCCTCGGCTCGGCGTGCTCTATGGTATGACCGAGGCGCCGGTCTCCACCTACCTGCCCCCGGCCGCGCTGCGGGACGAGGCGGCGATGGCCAGCGTCGGCCATGCGCTCTTCTCGACGGAATTGCGGATCGGCGGGCCCGGCGGCGCCGCCCTGCCGCCTAGCGAGGAGGGGGAGGTCATGATCCGCGGCCCGCATGTCATGGCCGGCTATTGGAACGACCCCGCCGCGAGTGGCGCGGCCCTGGCCGATGGCTGGCTCCACACCGGCGATCTGGGCCGGCTGGACGCCACCGGGCTGTTGTCGATCACCGGCAGGCTGAAGGAGGTGATCCGCTCGGGCGCCACCTCCATCGTTCCGGCCGAGGTCGAGGACGCCCTGGCCAGCCATCCCGATGTCGCCGAGGTCGCCGTCGCCGGAATGCCCGACCGCGAATGGGGGGAGGCGGTGACGGCATTCGTCGTGCTGCGCCCCGGAGCCACCCCGGATGCGGCGGCGCTGGTCGCGCATTGCCGCGCCGTGCTGGCCGCCCATAAGAAGCCGCGCCGCGTCTGCTTCGTCGAGGCGATTCCGCGATCGCACTACGGCAAGGTGCTCAAGCCGCAGCTCCTGGCCCTGGCGGGTGACGCTTGAAAGGCGCGCCCGATTCCCGGCCGGCGCCGTTCGGCCCCTGGCGGCGCCGATGAGCTCGCTTGAGACCGACATGCTGGTGGCGGTGCGGTGAGCTCAGCCTGGCCTGATCCTGCCATCCTGGGCCAGCGCAACGGCCAGGTGCGCCAAGAAAGCCACGGCCGGGCGGGACAGCGGCTGCGGCGCCGGATGCACCACCTGGAAGCCGAAATCGACCGCTGGCAGGAAGGGGCGGGATTCAATCCGGGCGCCGAAGATCTCGACCGTGAAGGCATCCACCACGGCGACGCCAACCCCCTCGGCCACCATCGCGCAGGCGGCGGAGGAGAGGAAGGTTTCCACCCGTGCCTCGGGCGGGCCGCCCAACACCTCGGCGAGGCGCGTGCCGGTCGTGCTAGAGGCCGGCAGCGTCACCAGCGCTTCCCCTTCCAGATCAGCCGGCCGCACCACCTGCCGCGCGGCCAGCCTGTGGCCCGGCGGCATCACGCAGAGGCAGTCCGAGGCATAGGTGGCGGCCACCGCCACCCCCGGCGCCGCGCCGAACATCTGGGTCACGCCGATCTCGACCTGGCGCGCCGCCACGGCCTCGGTGATGCGCTGGGCGCTCAGAGCCTCGAACTGCACGCGCAGCCCGGGATGGTCCCGCATGAAGCCGGCGATGGCGCGCGGCAGCAACTGGAAGCACAGCGCCGGCAGGGCGGCGATGCGCAACACCGCGCGCCGCATGCCGCGCAGGTCGTCCGCCGCCTTTTCGAGCGCGGCCAGGCCGGTCAGGCTGCGGGCGATCTCATCGGCGAATTCGGCGCCCTCCGGCGTGATCGCCAGCCGCTTGCCATGGCGCAGGAAGAGCGCGAAGCCCAGGCTTTGTTCCAGCGCCATCAACAGCCGGCTCAGGCCGGGCTGCGACACATTGAGCAGCCGCGCCGCGGCGCTGATCGATCCGGCGCCAACGATGGCCGAGAAGGCTTCAAGCTGACGCAGATTGAGCCGCTGCGGGCCGCGCAGCCCATGCACCAGGGCGGCCAGCATCGCCGGGTCGGTGCGCGTCTCCATCCCATTCCCCTCGGAACCACCGGGCGCAGTCCATACCGCCGGTTCCCCGAGGGCAAGCCGCCGGCAGCGCGGCAGGTCACGGCCGGACGCCAGGGCATAGGGCAGACCGCCACATGAGCTGAACAGGAGTGCGCGATGCGCCGACCTATCCTTCCCACCCTGGCATGCCTGGCCGCGCTGCTGCTGCTGCTGCCTGGTGGCGCGCGGGCGCAGAGCTGGCCGGCGCGACCGGTCCATCTGCTGATCAACACCACGCCGGGTGGTGCTGTGGATACCGTCGCGCGGCTGATGGCGCAGCGGTTGCATGCGGTGCTGGGCCAGCCGGTGGTGGCCGAGAACCGGGCTGGCGGCAATGGCGTGGTCGCCGGCATAGCCGTGCAGACGGCCGCGCCCGATGGCTATACCTTGCTTTTCGGCGCGTCGATCCACGCACTGACCGGGGCGATCATGCGCCGGCCGCCCTATGACCCGCTGGCCGATTTCACCCCCGTCGCGCGGGTGGCCGAGGGGCCGCTGCTGGTGGTGACCGCGCCGCGCCTGCCCTATGCTGATCTGTCCTCCCTGGTTGACGCGGTGCGTGGCAATCCGGCCGGCTTTGCCTTCGCCACCTCTTCGCTGGGGGCCGCGGGGCATCTGGCGGTGCTGGCGCTGCGGCAGATCACCGGGGTGGATGTGCCACTGGTGTCCTATCGGGGCTCGGCGCCGGCGCTGACGGACCTGGCCGCGGGCACGGTACAGGTGATGGTCGACCCGATCCTCTCCTCCCTGCCGCTGGTGCAGGGCGGGCAGTTGCGGGCGCTGGCGATCACCGCCGCCGCGCGCAGCCCGGCGGCGCCCGCCATCCCGACGGTCGCCGAGGCCGGCTTCCCCGCCCTGCGCTATGCGAGCTGGTATGCCGTCTGGGGGCCGCGCGGCCTGCCCGAGGCGGTGACCATGCGCCTTCACGCCGCCCTGGGCGGCATCGTCGCCGAGGACGCCGTGGCCCGCCGCCTGGCGGAGCTAGGCTTCACCTCTGTCGCCGAGAGCCAGGCTGATTTCGTCGCCGTGCAGACCGCCGAGGCCGAGCGCGGCGCCGCGTTGCTGCGGCAATCGGGCTTCGAACCGCAATAGGGGATGGGGTCTGCGGGGAAGGGGGGAAACTCAAACGATTGATTGAATTCGTGATGCCGCGCGAATAATCCCGCAGCCTGTCGACGCAGGCGTAGTTTGGGTGGCATTCGGCGTGGCGGAGGGCGCCGGTGCGTGACCTGCCCGGTATCGGCCCCTCCGCGGCGACAGGCGCTGCCGGGTGCGGCGCCGATGGTCGCGCTGTTTCCTTCTGTTGCTGTCCCGGGGCCTGGGCCGGGCCTTCTCCTTGCCATCATGATCCGGCGCGACCCGCCGGGTGGCAGCGCATGTGGCTGAGGATGCGGCAGCCTGCCCGCGAAACAGCCGGTGGCGTGCCGCGATCGCTCGCCCGTTCAAACGAACGATTGAATTTTCTGTTGCAAGCCACTTCGAGGCCGTCCTAGGCTCGACGTCATTCGCGTTGATCGGAGCATGGCCATGGCCAAGATGCGTATCGAAGGATCCTTCGTCGCCCTCATCACCCCATTCAACGCCGACGGCAGCGTCGATTTCGGCGCTTTTCGCACGCTGATCGACTGGCATGCGAAACACGGCACCTCGGCCTTGCTTTTCATGGGCTCGACCGGCGAGGTCTCGATGCTGACGCCGGAGGAGCGGCGCGCGGTGGTCGAGAAGACCGCGGCCTTGCCGCGCCAGGGGATGAAGTTCTTCTATGGCTGCACGGGCACCAGCACCGCCGCCACCATCGCCTATCTGCAGCATGCCAAGGCAGCCGGCGCCGATGGCGCGATCCTGGCCGCGCCCGCCTACATCTGCGCGCCCGAGGATGACATCGAGACCTTCTTCCGCGACTGCGCGGATGCGGTGGAACTGCCGATCGGCATCTACAACAACCCGCCGCGGGTGAAGTCCGACCTGCATTGGGATCACCTGCTGCGGCTGATGAAGCATCCGAACATCATCGTGCTGAAGGAAAGCACGACCCGCGTCGGTCAGGTGGCCCAGGTCTGCGCGGCCCAGCCCGATGCGACGATCATGTGCTGCGACAGCCCCAACCTCGGCCTGGTCGTGCCGACCATGTCGCTCGGCGGGCATGGCACGGCGAATATGACGGGCAATATCGATCCGGCCGGCATCGCGCTGATGTCGAAGCCCTGGACGACGCCGGAGCAATCCGTGGTGTTCCGCGAGACCTATCTGCGCCTGCTGCCGCTGCTGCACTTCACCTATAGCGCCGTGAACCCGGTGGCCGTGAAGTCGCTGATGAAGGCGGTGGGGCTGCCGGCGGGCGATCTGCGGCGCCCGTTGAGCGGGCTCAAGCCCGAGCATCTGGCGCGCGGTGTTGCGATCGTGCAGGCGCTTGGGCTCGACCGCCAATATGGCTGGCGCCTGCCGGGCGCGCTGCCTTTGGCCGCTGAATAAGCCTTGGCGCGCGCCGCCATCATTCCCGAATGACGATCCCGCAGATGCGCCGTGGCGCAACGCATAAGGACTGACCATCATGCATGACATGTTCGGCCGACGCGATCTCACGCGTTTGCTCGCTGGCGGCGCAACTCTGGCCACGGGCGTGGGTCTCGTCGCGCGTTCGCCCTTGGCGCAAGGCGCGCCGGTGTCGGGTGGCGTGCTGACCGCGGTGATCTCGCCGGAGCCGACATTGCTGACCACGGCCCTGACCACGGCGCTGGTCACCACCGTGGTGGCGCCCAAGATCTTCGATGGTCTCTTTGTCTATGACTGGGATTTCAAGCCGCAGCCGGCGCTGGCGACGGCCATGGAGGTCGCGCCCGATGGCAAGACCGTCACCATCAAGCTGCGCGAGGGCGTGCGCTGGCACGATGGCCGGCCCTTCAGCTCTGCCGACGTTGCTTTCACCGTCACCGAAGTCTGGAAGAAGCTGCATCCGCGCCTGCGCGCCCTGATGGCGAATGTCACCGAGGTCGAGACGCCCGACGCGCTGACCGTCGTGATGCGCCTGTCCAAGCCGAGCCCAGCGATGCTGATCGACTTGATGGGCTATGAAGCCGGCGTGCTGCCCAAGCATCTCTACGAAGGCACCGACATCCCCAGCAACCCGCACAATCTGCGCCCCGTCGGCACGGGCCCCTTCAAGTTCGTCGAGTGGCGCCGGGGCGAGGCGATCATCCTCGAGAAGAACGCGGATTACTGGGATGCGGGCAAGCCCTATCTCGACCGCATCGTCTTCCGCGTGATCCCCGATGGCGCCGGTCGTTCCGCCGCGCTGGAGCGGGGGGAAGTGCTGCTCGGGCCCTACAACCCCGTGCCGCTGAACGATGTGGCGCGGTTGCGGGCGCTGCCGACGATGGAAGTCGAGTCGAAGGGCTACGAACACGCCAACGACACGCAGTGGCTCGAATTCAATCTCAGCAATGAATACCTCAAGAACGTCAAGGTGCGGCAGGCGATCAGCCGGGCGCTGGATCGCAGCTTCATCGCCAGGAACATCTGGTTCGGCCTGGCCGAGCCGGCGGTGAGCCCGGTGCCGCGCAACGCCCGGGCCTTCTTCACCGATGACGTGCCCAGCCAGGCCTTCAGCATCGCGGCCGCGAATACGCTGCTGGACGAGGCCGGCTATCCGCGCGCGGCGGGCAACATGCGCTTCAAGCTGACCATCAGCTGGGGCAATTACTCCGACGGCAACCAGCGCTTCGCCGAATACCTGCGCCAGACGTTGCGGCGTATCGGCATCGACGCCGATATCCGCAACACCGACTATGCCACCTGGCTGCGCGAGATCTGGACCGAGCGCGCCTTCGACATGAACATCTTCTACGCCTCCGCCACGGCCGACCCGACGATCGGGCTGCAGCGCTTCTGGTACTCTGGCGCCTATCAGCGCGGCGTGCCCTTCACCAATGCCTCGGGCTACAACAACCCGGCGATGGACCAGATCCTGATGGACGCGGCGGTGGAACCCGATCCAGCCCGTCGCCGCGCGATGTTCGTCGAATTCCAGAAGCTGGCGATGACCGACCTGCCGATCCTGCCGATCGTCGAGTTGACCACGGTGACGATCGCCAACCGGCGCGTGCGCAACCATACCTCGGGGCCCGAGGGTATTCGGAGCAGCTTCGCCGATACCTGGCTCGCCCCGAGCTGATGCCTCCCCGCCGCGGTCCCGGCCGCGGCGGATCCTCCTTCCGGTCACGACGAGAGTTTCGCCCGATGCCCTCCACGATACGGCGGCGCCGCCCCGGCGGCATCGCCGATGGCCGGCAGGCGGCATGAACCGCCGCCTTGTCGTCTACCTGCTGCGCCGGCTTGGTCAGGGTGCGATCATCATCGCCGGCATCCTGGTGCTGAACTTCGTGCTGCTGTCGCTGGCGCCCGGCGATGCCGCGGAGGTGATGGCCGGCGAGGCCGGCGGCGCCGACCCTGCCTATCTGGAGCGGCTGCGCGCTCAATTCGGGCTGGATGTGCCCGCGCCGCAGCGCTTCCTCAACTACGTGCTCAAGCTGGCCAGTTTCGACCTGGGCCATTCGCCACGTTATGGCATCTCGACAACCGAGCTGATCCTGGGCCGGCTGCCGCCGACGCTGCTGCTGATGGGCGCCAGCCTGACCATCGCGATCGCGCTGGGCATCGTGCTGGGCGTCGCCGCCGCGCGTCGCCCGGGCTCGGTGACGGATGAGGCGATCTCGCTCTTCTCCCTGCTGCTCTATGCCACGCCGCTGTTCTGGGTGGGGCTGATGCTGATGCTGTTCTTCTCGGTGCATCTGGGCTGGCTGCCCACGGGCGGCATGCAGGATCTGGTCAACAACCCGCGTGGCTTTGCCTGGGCGATCGACCGGCTTCGGCATCTGGTGCTGCCCTCGGTCACGCTCTCGCTGTTCTTCCTGGCCATCTATACGCGGTTGGTGCGGGCCTCGGTGATCGAGGTCTATACCCAGGACTACGTCAAGCTGGCCCGGGCCAAGGGCGTCAGCGAGCGCCGCGTGGCCTACGGCCATGTGCTGCGCAATGCGCTGATGCCGCTGGTGACGATGGTGGGCGTGCAGGTCGGTGCGCTGATGGGCGGCTCAATCCTGGTGGAGAGCGTCTTCGCCTGGCCCGGCCTCGGTCGCCTGGCCTTCGAGGCGGTGGCGTCGCGCGACCAGAACCTGCTGCTGTCGATCCTGCTTGTCTCCTCGATCTTCGTCGTGATCTGCAACCTGGTGGTCGATCTTCTCTACCTCCGCCTCGACCCCAGGATCGAACTGCGATGACGGTCTTCCTCCGCCGCATGTTCCGCCGCCGCTCGGCCATATTGGGGCTGGTGCTTCTGCTTGGCGTCGTCGTGCTGGCGCTGACCGCCAGCCGCTTCTGGCCTGACGATCCCTTCGACATGGTGGCATCGCCTCTGCTGGCGCCTGGCGAGGATCCGGACTTCCTGCTGGGCAGCGACAATCTCGGCCGCGACATGGGGGCCGCGGTCGCCTATGGCGCGCGCGTCTCGCTCTTGGTCGGGCTGGCCTCGGCCCTGACGGCGACGCTGATCGGCGTCGGCATCGGCGCCATCGCCGGCTATTTCGGCGGTTGGGTCGATGACGTGCTGATGCGCCTGACCGAGATCTTCCAGACGATCCCGCCCTTTCTCTTCGCCATCGTGCTGGTGGCGATCCTGTCGCCCACGGTCTGGACGATCGTAACCGCGCTCACCGTCGTGTCCTGGCCGCCTTTGGCGCGGCTGGCGCGGGCCGAGGTGATGGCGCTGCGCGACCGGGAATTCGTGCTGTCCTGCGTGGCCTTCGGCATGTCGGATGCCCGCATCATCCTGCTGCAGATCCTGCCCAACGCCGCGCCGCCGCTGATCGTGGCGGCGACCATCACGGCCGCCTCGGCGATCCTGGCGGAAGCGGGGCTGTCCTTCCTCGGGCTGGGGGATCCCAATGTGATGTCCTGGGGCACGATGATCGGGCTGGGGCGGGACCTGATCCGCACCGCGCCCTGGGTGGTGACGGTGCCCGGCATCGCCGTGCTGCTGACGGTGCTGGGCCTCAACCTGGTGGGGGAGGGCCTCAATGACGCCCTCAATCCCCGCCTGCGGGAACGCTCGGCATGAGCGAGAGCAGGCTGAGCGTGGAGGGGCTGTGCATCGCCGCGGGCCGGGTCCCGCTGGTCGAGGGCGTGTCCTTTAGCCTGCGTCCCGGCCATACCCTGGCGCTGGTGGGCGAATCCGGCTGCGGAAAATCGGTCACCTCGCATGCCGTGATGGGGTTGCTGCCGCCGCCGCTGTCGGTCGCGGCCGGTTCGGTGAAGCTGGATGGAATGGAGCTTCTCGGCCTGTCGCCCGATGGCTGGCGCGCCCAGCGCGGCCGGCGCATCGGCATGGTCTTCCAGGAACCCATGACGGCCCTCAACCCCGCGCATACCGTGGGCGACCAGGTCGCGGAGGCGGTCCGCGCCCATGGCGGTGCCTCCCGCGCCGAGGCGCGGGACCGTGCCATCGCATTGCTGGCCGAGGTGCGGATCCCCGACCCCGCGCGCGTAGCGAAGGAGTTTCCGCATCGTCTGTCGGGTGGCATGCGCCAGCGCGTTGTCATCGCGACCGCCATCGCCGGTGGCCCGGCCTTTCTGATCGCGGATGAGCCCACAACGGCGCTGGACGTCACGGTGCAGGCGCAGGTGCTGGCGCTGCTCGGGCGGTTGCAGGCCGAGAAGGGGCTGGGGCTGCTGCTGATCACCCATAATCTGGGCGTGGTCGCGCAATCCGCGCAGGAGATGGCGGTGATGTATGCCGGCCGCATTGTCGAACAGGGGCCGGTGCGCGGGATCTTTCGCGCCCCGCGCCATCCCTATACCCGTGGGTTGATGCGCGCCGTGCCGGGGGCGCTGGGCCGCAAGGCGCCGCTGGAAGGCATCGGCGGCATGGTGCCCTCGCCAGGGCCGCAGCGCTGGGCGGGATGCGCCTTCGCGCCACGCTGCGGCATGGCGCTGCCCGACTGCACCACCGCAGCGCCGCCATTGCGCGAGCACAGCCCCGGCCATGCCGCCGCCTGCTTCCGATCCCATGAGATGGCGGCATGACCGCGCCGCTGCTGTCCGTGCGCGACCTTGTCGTGCGCTTCCGCTCGGCCCGCGGATTGGTGCATGCGGTGGATGGCGTGTCCTTCGACGTGTCGCCGGGCGAGATCGTCGGCGTCGTCGGCGAATCCGGCTGCGGCAAGTCCAGCCTGGCGCGTTGCCTGATCGGCCTCAACCAGGCGCAGGGTGGCTCGATCCGCCTGGGCGGGGAGGAGTTGGTTGGGCGCAGCCGTGGCGCCTGGCGCCCGCTGCGCAAGCAGATCCAGATCGTTTTCCAGGATCCCTATGCCTCGCTCAATCCGCGCCTGACCATCGGGCGGCTGATCGAGGAGCCGATGCGGCTGCATGGCCTGCCCGATGCACCCAAGCGCCGTGCGGCGCTGATGGATCGCGTCGGCCTGGCCGCGTCCTGGGACGGACGTTATCCGCATGAGTTGTCGGGCGGGCAGCGCCAGCGCGTCGGCATCGCGCGCGCGTTGGCGCTGGAGCCGGCGCTGCTGATCTGTGACGAGCCGGTCTCGGCACTCGATGTTTCGGTACAGGCGCAGGTGGTCAATCTGCTGCTGGAGATCCGCAAGGAACGGAATCTCGCGATGCTGTTCATCACCCATGATCTCGGCCTGGTGCAGCATGTCGCCGACCGCACGCTGGTGATGTATCTGGGCCGCATCGTCGAGGCCATGGATGCCGAGGCCTGGAACAATCCGGCGCATCCCTATGCCCGTGCGCTGCGTGCCGCTTCGCCGGAACCGGATCCGGATCGCCCGTTGCCGCCGCCGCTGGAAGGCGATCCGCCGAGCCCGCTCAACCGCCCCGAGGGCTGCCATTTCCGTCCGCGCTGTGCCATGGCGATTGGCCAGTGCCTGACCGAGCCGGTGCTGCGCGACCTGCGCCCCAACCACCGCGCGGCCTGCCACCGTGCGATGGAGGAGGCGTGATGGTCAGCGCCGACTGGGCGGTGCCCGGAAACCCGCGGCGATGAAGGTGACGAGTTGATGCACCACCGCATCGTCATCCGCCTGCGCCACCCGCGGCGAGAGATTTACCAGCCGGTCCATGTTGCGATCCAGATCGGACAGGATCTGCATCATCGCGCCGCGCGCGAAATCGTAGCGCCAGACGATCTCATCCCGCTCCAGCCAGGGTGCGGCGCGGTTCAACGCGTCGATGAAGCGCAGATGCACCGGGTCGAATTGCGCGGCCAGGATGGTATTGATGCTGCCGCGCGGCAATGCGCGCGCCTGCAGCAGCAGCCGCACGATGGCGCGGCCATTCTGCCGGTCGCGGCTGAAGGTGACCATCGGGCGCATCACCGCTTCGACCAGCGCTTCCAGCGTCGGGCCGCCGGGGCCAGCCTCGGCATGGCAACGGTCCAGCGCGGCCAGGCGGCCGTCGTTGATCTCGCCCAGGAAGCGTTCCAGCACGGCGCGGATCAAATCGTCCTTGGAGCGGAAATGGTAGTTGACGGCGGCGATATTGGCGCCCGCGCGCTCGGTGATCTCCTTCACCGAGGCACCGTCGACACCGAGTTCGGCGAAGGCCTCGAGCGCCGCGACCAGGATGCGGCCGGGGGTTTCCTGCGCCCCGCTGGTCTTGCTGGCCGGCTTCGTGGTGCTGGTTCTGGTGGCGGTCTTCACGGCCATGGGGCGTATCCGGCAGGCAACATCGGCGAGGGGACTCTGGCGCGGTTTGGGGTCGCAGGCAGCGATATTGGGGCATTCAATTGAATATTTCAAATGACATAAGCTGCGACTGGCTGGTGGTGGGCGGCGGCTCCGCCGGCTGCGTCCTGGCTGCCCGCCTGTCCGAGGATCCGTCGCGCCGTGTCATCCTGGTCGAAGCCGGGCCCGACACGCCGCCCGACCAGGTTCCGGCCTCGATCACCGACAACGGGTTCCTGCCCGATTACTTCTCGCCGATCCGCTACTGGACCGATCTGACCGCCTATTCCGACCCGCCCGGCAACCGCTCCCGCCAGCAGGTCGAGGCGGAGCTGGCCCCAAGCCGCTACGAACAGGGGCGGGTCATGGGCGGGGGCTCGGCGGTCAATGCGCAGATCGCCATCCGCGGCCTGCCGGCGGATTACGACGAATGGGCGGCGATGGGCGCGCAAGGCTGGGATTTCGACTCCTGCCTGCCCTATTTTCGCAAGCTTGAGCGCGACATGGATTTCGATGGTGAGCTGCATGGCGATTCGGGTCCCATCCCGCTCCGCCGCACTTTCCCCGAGGATTGGAGCCGCTTCGCCCTCTCCTTCCGCGACGCGCTGGCCAAGCGCGACATCCCCTATGTCGATGACGGGCACGCCTATCACGGCGATTCCTGCTTTCCCTTCGCGCGCAACAACATTTACGGAAAGCGCGTCTCCGCCGCGATCGGCTATCTGGATACGAAGACCCGCCGCCGGCCGAATCTCCGCATCCTGCCGCTGACGATTTTGCAGCAACTGACCTTCGACGGCACGCGCTGCACGGGGGCGGAGCTGTCCGGGCCACAGGGTCGGCAGCACATCACGGCGGGCGAGGTGATCATCAGCTGCGGTGCGCTGCATACGCCGGCGGTGCTGTTGCGCGCCGGCATCGGCCCGGGCGCCGATCTGGCGGCGATGGGCATCGCCATGCGTGCCGATCGGCCGGGCGTTGGGCAGAACCTGCTGGACCATCCGCTGCTGGGTTTTGGGGTGCATATCGCCCCTGAAGGTCGCATGGCGGAGCAGGTCCGCAACAACCTGCTGCTACATCTGCGCTGGAGTTCCCAGTTCCCCGGCTGCACGCCGACGGACATGAAGTTGACCGTGTCCGGCCGCTTCGCCTGGAGCCGCGTGGGCAAGCGCCTGGGGACGCTCAATTTCGGTCCCAACAAATCCTATTCGCGCGGCGAGGTGGCCTTGCGCAGCCCGGATCCGGCGGTCGAGCCCTATGTCGCGCTGAATTTGCTGTCGGACCCGCGCGACATGGCGCGGATGAAATACGGCGTGCGCTGGGTGCATGACATCCTCTCGGCCGATCCGGTGCGATCCTATGTGCATAGCTGGTGGCCCGGCATCTTCGCCGCCAGCGTGCGCAACCTGATCCAGCAGACGCGCTGGAACCGCTTCAAGACCGACATAGCGGCCGGGCTGCTGGATTCGGGCGCGATCGGGCGCAAGATCGTGCTGGGCGCGGCCATCGACACAAGGTTCACCCTGGCGAAAATCCTGGCGGATGAACGCATCCTGGAAGACTGGATCCGCGCCGGCACCCAGGGCGACTGGCATCCCTGCGGAACCTGCCGCATGGGTGCTGCCGACGACGCCATGGCCGTGACCGATCCGCAAGGGCGCGTGCTGGGCGTGGAGGGCTTGCGTGTGGTGGATGCCTCGCTGATGCCCAGCATCCCCTGCGCCAATCCGAATATCACAGTGATCATGATGGCCGAGAAGATCGCCGCGGGCATCCGCGCCGAGGGATGAGCATGCAATACGACACGATCATCGTCGGCGGCGGTTCGGCCGGCGCCACGCTCGCGGGGCGGCTATCGGCCGCATCCGGCCATCACGTGCTGCTGCTGGAAGCCGGGCGCGACACGCCGCCGGATCAGGTGGAACCCGATATCCTCGATAGCTACCCGCGGATCGCCTATTTCAAGGAATCCAATCTCTGGGCTGACCTGCGCGTCAGCTTCCAGGCCGAGGATCGCAACGCCCCGCCCGATATACGCCGCTATGAACAGGCGCGGTTGATGGGCGGCGGGTCGAGCCTCAATGACATGCAGGCCAATCGCGGCACGCCGGCCGATTACGACGAATGGGCGGCGATGGGTGCGGCCGGCTGGGACTGGCAGGGCGTGCTGCCCTATTTCCGCAAGCTTGAACGCGACATGGATTTCGATGGCCCGCTGCATGGCGGCGACGGCCCGATCCCGATCCGGCGCATCCAGCCCGATGTCTGGCCCGCCTTCACCAGGGCGGCCGCCCAGGCCTTCAAGGATGATGGCGCGACGTCGCTGCAGGACCAGAATGGGCAGTTTGAGGACGGCTATTTTCCGCTTGCCATCTCGAACATCTACGATCGCCGTGTCTCGGCGGCGATCGGCTATCTCGACAACCGCGCCCGCGCGCGGCTGAATCTGCGTATCCAGCCTTATGCCCAGGTCACCGCATTGCTGCGCGAGGGAACGCGCATCACCGGCGTCCGCGCCATGGTCAACGGCAAGGAGGAAGGCTTCGCCGCGAAGCAGGTGATCCTCTGCGCCGGGGCGCTGCATTCGCCGGCGATGCTGATGCGCGCCGGCATCGGACCCGCCGCCGCGCTGCGCGCCATGGGCATCGAGGTGATCGCGGACCGCCCCGCCGTCGGGCGCAACCTGCAGGAACATCCGGCGATCTCGATCAGCGCCTATCTGCCTAAGGAGTCACGCCTGCCGGACACGCTGCGGCGGCATATCCTGGTCGGGCGCCGTTGGTCCTCGGGCATCGAGGATTGCCCGGAAAGCGACATGTACATGGTCGCCATGGCGAAGTCCGGCTGGCATGCGGTCGGGCAGCGCCTCGGCTCGATCATCACCTGGGTCAACAAGGCCTATTCGCTGGGAAACGTCACGCTCCACAGCGCGGAGTGGCGGGCGGAGCCGAAGGTCAGCTTCAACATGCTCTCCGACCCGCGCGACCTGGCGCGGCTCAAGCTGGGGATGCGGCGGGTGGCGGTGCTCTTCGCGCATCCGGCCATGCAGGCTGCGGTCCACCACCCTTTCCCGACGCATATGAGCGAGCGCGTGCGCGATCTTGGGCGGATCAATCGCAAGAACCACCTGTTGACCACGGCGCTGGGCGCGCTGCTCGACGGCCCCGCGCCGCTGCGCGACCTGCTCATCCGCCGGCTGATCACCGAGGGTGAAAGCGTCTCCGGCCTGATGGCCGCCGAGGAGGCGCTGGACACCTATGTCCGCGACAAGGTCCATGGCTCCTGGCATGCCTCCGGCACCTGCCGCATGGGCGATGCGGCGGATGACGGCGCGGTGGTCGATCCGCATGCGCGCGTCATTGGCGTTCAGGGTCTGCGCGTGGTGGATGCTTCCATCATGCCGCGCGTGCCGCGCGCCAATACCAATATCCCCACCATCATGGCCGCCGAGAAGATCGCGGCCACCATCCTCGCGGGAGGCTGAACCCATGCCGATCTATCATCCGCGCCCCGGCGCGCATTCCTATGGCCATGACATCGGCGTGTTGCTGATCGACTGCGTCAATCCCTTTCCCCCGGGCGATGTCGGCAATGCCAGCTCCTACGACTACCCGGTCCTGTTCCACACCATTCCCGATGTGACAATCGAGGCGCTGCTGGATCGCGGCGATACCTCGCTGATGCCCAATGTCCTCAAGGCGGCGCAGTATCTGGAGGCGCATGGCGTCAAGGCCATCACCAGCGATTGCGGCTATATGCTGCATTTCCAGCATCTGATCGCCGGCGCGGTGAAGGTGCCGGTGATGCTCTCGCCGCTGCTGCAACTGCCCTTCATCGGCGCGACCCTGGGCACCGGCCGCGCCATCGGCGTGATCTGCGCCAAGAAGCCACGCATGACGCCGGATCTGCTGGCCCGGGCCTGGCCCAATCCGACCTGCCCGATCCATGTGGCCGGCCTGGAAACCAGTGCTGCCTTCCGCACGCCGATCATGGAGGAGACAGGGCCGCTCGATACCGACGCGGTGGAGGCGGATGTGGTCGCCATCGCCCAGGGGCTGGTGCGCGACAATCCCGATATCGGCGCCCTGCTGCTGGAATGCTCCAATATCCCGCTCTATTCGCACGCGGTGCAGAAGGCCACGGGGCTGCCAGTCTTCGACTTCATGACCATGATCAACCAGATGCGCGCCGCCTGCGTGCAGCGCGCCTATACGGGCGGCTACTGAGGCCAGCCATGGGCAGTCGCTGCATCGTCCTGGGCGGTGGGCTGGTCGGCATGGCCGTGGCGCTGGGCGCTTCGGATGCCGGCGCCGAGGTCATCGTGCTGGATGATGGCGACATGGCCTTCCGCGCATCGCGCGGCAATGCCGGGCTGATTTGGGTGCAGGGCAAGGGCGATCATATGGCCGCCTATGCGCGCTGGACGCGACAATCGGCGGCGCTCTGGCCGCAATTCGCCGCATCCCTGCTGCAACGCACGGGGATCGACGTGGAATACCGCCAGCCCGGTGGCTTTCATCTCTGCCTGGGCGAGAGAGAGTTGGAGGTCCGCGCGGAGATCTGCGCCAACCTGGCGCGACAGCCAGGCGGCACGCCGATGCGCATGGTCGACCACGCCACCTTGCGCGAACATATCCCGCTGATCGGCCCTGCTGTGCGTGGCGCCTCCTGGAGCCCCGAGGATGGCTATGCCAATCCGCTGGCGCTGCTGCATGCCATGCATGTGGCGGCGAAGCTGGCCGGCATCGTCTATCGCCCCGCCGAACCCGCCGGCGACATCCTGCCGCTGCCCGGCGGCGGCTTCCGCGTGCAGACCGAGGCGGCGCAATGGGCGGCCGACCGCGTCATCCTGGCGGCGGGGCTGGCCAATGCCACGCTGGGGCCGATGGTCGGCCTTGATGTGCCGGTGCGTCCGGTGCGCGGCCAGATCGTGGTGACCGAGCGGGTGCCGCGTTTCCTCGACTACCCTACCTCGACGATCCGGCAGAATGAGAATGGCTCGGTGATGTTCGGCAATAGCGTGGAGAGGGATGCGGGGTTCAGCACCGCGACCAGTATCGACATCACCGGCCGGCATGCCGCGCGGGCGATGTTGGAGTTCCCGCACTTGGCCCAGGCGCGCGTCGTGCGAAGCTGGTCGGCGCTGCGGGTCATGCCGCGTGACGAATTCCCGATCTACCAGCAGTCCGCGCGCCATCCCGGTGCCTTCGTCGCCACCTGCCATAGCGGTGTGACGCTGGCGGCCGTGCATGCCCGCGTGCTGGGTCCGGCGCTGGGCGAGGGCAGTCTCCCCCCCGATGGCGCCGCCTTCACCACGGAGCGTTTCCATGCTGCGCCCGATCACGCCGCCTGACGCGGCCGAGGCCATCGACCTGTTCCTGGATGGGGAGCCGGTGCGGGCGCGGCCTGCGGAGACGGTGGCCTTCCTGCTGCTGCGCCTGGGCCGGCTGCCCTTCCGCCACACCATGGCCAGCGGCGCGCCGCGTGCCGCCTTCTGCCTGATGGGGGCCTGCCAGGACTGCCTGGTCGAGATCGACGGCCAGCCCAACCGCCAGGCCTGCCTGGTCCTGGTCACGCCGGGGATGCGCGTGCGCCGGCAGGTGGCGGCATGAATGCGGTGCGCGACCTGCTGGTGATCGGCGCCGGGCCGGCCGGCATGGGGGCTGCCATCCAGGCCTCGGCGCTGGGCCTGGCGACCATGGTGTTGGACGAGCAAGCAGCGCCCGGCGGCCAGATCTACCGCGCGCTGGAGGCGCGCGGCGGGGATCGTGCCGGGCTGGCGCTCATCCGTGCCTTTCGTGGCTGCGGCGCCGAGTACCGTCCTTCGACCACCGCCTGGGACATGGCGCCGGTGCCACTGCCGGACGGGGCATCCGGCTGGCGGGTGATGGCGACCCGCGATGGTGTCGTCGCACCCCTGCTGGCGCGGCGGCTGCTGCTGGCGACGGGTGCGCGTGAGCGACCGCTGCCTTTCCCGGGCTGGACCCTGCCCGGTGTGCTGGGCGCGGGGGCGTTGCAGATCGCGCTGAAGGCCGGCGGGTTGGTGCCGGAGGGGCGCTTCGTCCTGGCCGGGCGCGGGCCGCTGCTGTTGTTGCTGGCGACGCAGCTTGTGGCGGCCGGGGCGCGGCCGCTGGCGATCCTCGACATGGTCCCCGCCGGGCGCTGGCGGGGGGCCGCGCGGCACCTGCCGCGGGCGTTGGGTGCTGCGGATTATCTGCTGCGTGGCGCTGGAATGATGGCGCGGCTGCGGGCCAGCGGCATCCCTGTCCATCATGCGGTCGAAGGGCTGGAGGCGCTCGGGCAGGAACGGCTGACGCGCCTGCGGTTCCGCAGCGATGGTGCCACGCAGGAGATCGAGACCGGGTTGCTGGCGATTCATGACGGGGTGGTGCCGGATGTCCAGGCGGCCATGGCGCTGGGCTGCGCCCTGGATTGGGATGCCGGCCAGCAGGCGTTTCGCCCCTGTCAGGACGCCTATGGCGCGACCTCCGTGCCGGGGGTCCGCGTGGCGGGCGATGGGGCCGGGATCGACGGGGCGGAGGTAGCACCCCTGACCGGTCGCCTGGCGGCGCTGGGGGCAGCCCTCGATCTGGGCCGGCTGGACCGCGCGGCGGCGGACGCGATCGCGGCGCCGCTGCGGCGGGAGCTGGCGCGGCGGCGCCGCATCCGCCCGTTGCTGGAGCAGTATTATGCCCCCGGCACCGCCGATGCGGTGCCCGACGAGGCGCTGGTCTGCCGCTGCGAGGAGGTGACCGCCGGCGGTATCCGCCAGGCCGCGGCGCTGGGCGCCCCCGGCGCCCGGCAGGTCAAGGCCTTCACCCGCTGTGGCATGGGCCCGTGCCAGGGCCGCTATTGCGGGCCCACGGTCGCCTTGATGCTGTCGGCGGCTGCTGGACGCGCACCGGACGCCAGCATGGTGCTGCCGGCGCGTTTCCCGCTGCGGCCGGTGACCCTGGCCGAGATGGCCTCGGAGGCCGAAGGGGCAACCGAGGTGACGCGCACCGCCTGACGCCCGACTGTCGCGGGAGGAGAAGGCGAGGGGGCGAAGCGCGTGGTCTCCGTCGTGCTGCAGGGCGGGTGCTCTGTGTGTGACGGACCATTTGTGCTGTGCCACTCACAAGCCAAACAAGATGCAGCGGCGCGGAATTGCTATGATTCGGCGGTCTGGGTCACATCATGATCGGCGATGCCGCGCGCTGCGGCGACATCGGCAAAGATACGATCATCGCCCTCCAGCACTGCCACCTCGTCGATCGCCTCCTGCCACCGCCGCACGATGACGTCGGCATAGGCGGGGTCGATCTCCAGCAGCGCGGCGCGCCGCCCGGTGCGCTCCGCCGCGATCATGATGGTGCCCGAGCCGCCGAAGCAGTCAGGCACCGTGTCGCGCGGCTTGCTGCTGTCGCGGATGGCACGTTCCACCAACGTCACCGGCTTCATGGTGGGATGCAGGTCGTTGCGCGCCGGCCTTCCAACCGTACAGCATGGCGTCGAACGGCTGGTGGTAGTCGCGCGCGTTGGCGGCAGTATCAGGGGCGGCTTGATCCGGCACGGCTGGTCTTCATCGACGAGACCTGGACCAAGACCAACATGGTCCGCACCCACGGTCGCTGTGCCGTAGGTCAGCGCCTGATCGACAAGACCGCGCACGGGCGCTGGAAGACGCTGACCTTCGTCGCCGCCCTGCGTGCCGACAGGATCGCCGCACCCGCCGTGTTCGACGGCCCGATCAACGTGCGCAGTTTCCTTGCCTACGGCAGCAGGCGCTGATCCAGGCGCTGCGGCCCGGCGACATCGTCGTCCTCGACAATCTGGGCAGTCATAAGGGCCTGGGCGTCCGCGGGCTTACCGGTTAGGACGGCATCGACTGACTGGGCCGATCGCCAGCCCGGATCTCGCACGGCGGAGCCACGCCATGAATGCACGCGACATCGAGATCTTCTGCGAGATCATGCGCAGCAACTCCCTGAGCCTGGCGGCCAAGGCGCTGAACGTCTCGCAGCCCGCCCTGTCGCAGGCCCTTCGGCATTGCGAGGATCGCATCGGCTATGCGCTCTTCCGCCGCCGCGCCGGACGCCTGACACCCACGGCGGAGGCGACGGCGCTGTGGCCGGAAGCGGAGCGACTGTTCCATGAACTGCGCAGCTTTCGCAGCCTGACGCGCGACCTCGGCGGCCGGCAGGGCGGCCTGCTGCGGCTCGGCACGACCTCCTCGCTCGGCGTGTCGCTGGTGCCGAAGGCCGTGGCGCAACTCCGGCGGGAATGGCCCCTGGCACGCATCTCGGTGAACCTGATGCCGGTACGGGAGTTGGGCGAGGCGTTGCTGGCGCGCCGGCTCGATGTCGGCCTGGCGCTGACCTCCGTCGAAGTGCCGGGGCTAGAGCATGTGCAACTCGGCACCGTGCCCTGCATCGTGCTGCTGCCGGAGGACCATCCCCTGGCCGCGCAGCCCGGGCTGGGCCCGGCCCAGCTCGCAGGGCTGCCCGAAATCGGCTTCGGCGGCTGGCAGGATTTCGGCCGCAGCCTGGACCTCGCCTTCGACGCCGAAGGGGTCGAGCGACGCATCGCGATCGAGATCGGCAGCACGGTCGGCGCCGTCGCCATGGTGCGCGAGGGGATCGGCTTCGCGATTGTCGATGGTTTCGCCCGCGGCGTGCTGCCGCCAGGCGTCGTGGCGCGGCCCTTCCTGCCCCGGGTCGAGCGCAAGGTGGTGCTGCTGCGCAGCCGCATGCTCGGCAATCCGGAAATGGTGGACCGGCTTTCCGAGATCATGCGGGCACTATGCCAGGCGGACGTGCCGCCCGACTGAAGGGGCTCAGTCCAGCCGTGCGCCGCTGGCCTGCACGATCGGCAGCCAGTAGCGGATCTCCTCCTGCAGGAATTCGGCGAAGCGGGCCGGCGTGTAGCCGGGCATCGGCGGAAGGCCGAGGTCGCGGTCGAGCCGCAGGGACACCGTGGGGTCCGTCACCGCGGTTTCCACCGCCGCCGCCATGCGGTCGACGATCTGCATAGGCGTATTGGCCGGCGCGAACAGGCCGAACCAGGAATAGGCGCGGTAGGCCGGCAGCCCGGCCTCGGCGCTGGTCGGCACGTCGGGCAGCGCGGTGGAACGTTCCGGCGTCGCCATCACCAGCGCCCGGATCGTCCCGGCATCATGGTGCGGCTTGATCAGGCCGGGGACGTCCGCCGTGAAATGCACCACGCCGGCCAGCAGGTCGTTGAAGACCGGGCCGCTGCCGCGATACGGCACGTGCAGCGCCTGCGTGCCGGTCAACTGCAGGAAGGCAACGCTGGAGATGTGGCCGGAGGCGCCATTGCCGGCGCTGCCATACTGGTAGCGGCCCGGATTGGCCTTCAGCAGGGCGATGAACTCCTGCAGCGTGGTCACGCCCAGGCTGGACTGCACGGCGATGCCGATCGGCGCCATCACGACAGGGGCCACCGGGATGAAATCCTTCACCGGGTCATAGGGCAGTCGGCTGTAGAGCCCCTGCGCCAGCACAAGGTTGGACACCGAGGCCATGACGAAGGTGTAGCCATCCGGCGCCGCCTTGGCGACGAAATCGGCGCCGGTGGTGCCGCCGGCGCCGGGGCGATTTTCGACCACCACGGGTTGGCCGAGCACTTCGCTCAGCTTCTGCGCCACGATGCGCGCGCTGCCATCGGTCGCGCCACCGGCGGCGAAGGGCACCACGATGCGCACCGGGCGCGTCGGCCAGGCCGGCTGGGCCGATGCCATTTGGGACAAGGCGGGCACGGCGAGTGCCGCCGCGAGAACGCCGCGACGCGACGGCAGGGTGAAGCGGTCCATGATCAGGTCTTTCCTTTTTTGGGAGGCCGGTTCTGGCGGGGTGGCGGGCTCATGCCCGCTTCGATGGATTGGACTTCCTGCGTCAGCAGGGTGAGCCACGCCTGGCGATTGGCTGGCTCCAGCCGGGTGGTGATGAAATTGATCGCGATCGCCGCTGTCACGTCACGCCCGGTCGGGCGGATCGGCATGGCGATCACCGAAAGCCCCTGGATCAGCGAGCCATTGGCCAGCATGTAGCCCTGCTCCCGGATGCCGCCGAGGCTGGTGCGAACCGCCGTCGCGGTCGTGCCGTATTCGCGGTACCGCGCCGTATTGGCCGCCAGGATGGCCTCGACCTCCGCCTCCGGTTGGCAGGCGAGAATGGCCAGGCTGCCGGACCCGATGCCAAGCGGCAGCAGGCCGCCGGTGCCCTGCGTCAGGCTCTCGATGACGTAGCTGCCTTCCTGCCGGTCCACGACGACGGCATTCAGCCCGCTGCGGACGATGAGGAAGGTGGTTTCCTGCGTCTCGGCGGCGATCCGCAGCAATGCGGGCCGGCAGATCCGCCGCAGTCCGGTGCCTTCCGCCGCGCGCCCGGCCAGCGCGATCAGTCGGGTGCCGAGCCGGTGGCGGCGCGTCGCGTCCTCGCGCTCGACCCAGCCATGCTGTTCCAGCGCCGCCAGCAGCCGATGCGCGGTGGACGCCGAGAGGCCGAGGCCGGCGGCAAGTCGGGAAAGCTGTTCGCCACCATCGCCGGCCTCGCCGAGCCGCTCCAGCAGTCGCACGACGCGGTCCAGCACCTGGATGCTGGAGGTCGCGGCCGTCGTCTCGGCCGGCGCCATATCGGCGGCCGCTTCGGGCGGCGTGTCGGAATGATCCAATGCTGCGTCCATGGGGCAAGTCCGGCCAGCGTAATTCCGCATGATAGAAAAGAGAAGCTTTTCTTTCCATACTGTAGAAACTACAACGGCGCGATGGTGCGGCAGGAGGTGGCCTTGCAGTTGGTGCGACTGGTCGATCAGGACCGCCCTGAGATCCGCTTCACCTTCGAGGATCGCGCGATGACCGCGCGCCAGGGCGACACGCTGCTCACCGCCATCCTCGCCGGGGGCGAGACCTTCCTGCGGGACAGCGAGTTCGGCGATGGCCGCCGCGCCGGCTTCTGCCTGATGGGCGCCTGCCAGGATTGCCGGGTGGTGCTGGACGGCAGCGGCCGGGTCCGCGCCTGCACCACGCTGCTGCAACCCGGCATGCGACTGCGCCGCGCATGACAGTCGCGGTGATCGGCGCCGGGCCTGCGGGCGTGCGCGCCGTGGCACAGTTGGTGCGCGCGGGGCAGCGCCCTGTCTGGATCGACGAGGCGCCGGATGGCGGCGGACGCATCTACCAGCGCCCACCAGCCGGCTTCACCCGCACGCCGAAGGCGCTGTACGGGCTGGAGGGCGGGCGCGCCGCCGCGCTACATGCGACGCTGGATGCTCTAAAACCGCAGGTCGATTGGCGGCCGGAGACACTGGTTTGGAACATCCAGGCCGGCCGGCTGGACACCATCAGGGATGGCCAGGTCGAGGAGGTCGCCTTCGACGCCGCCATCCTGTGCACCGGCGCAATGGACCGGGTGATCCCCGTCCCCGGTTGGACCCTGCCGGGCGTCACCGCCATGGGCGCGGCACAGATCGCGCTGAAGGTGCAGGGCTGCGCCATCGGCCGCCGGGTCGCCTTCGTCGGCAGCGGCCCGCTGCTGTGGCTCGTGGCCTACCAGTACATGAAGGCCGGCGCCGGCGTCGCGGCCGTGATCGACACGACGCCGTGGCACGCCAAGCTGCACGCGCTGGCCGGGTTGCGTGACGGCGCGGCGACGCTGGCGAAGGGGGCCTGGTACGTCGCCCGCCTGCGCGCCGCCGGCATCTTCGTCCGCGAGGGTGCGACGCCGCTCGCCATCGAGGGCGAGGACGGCGTCACGGGCCTGCGCTGGCGCGACGCTTCCGGCGCGGAGCATCGCCTGGCCTGCGATGCCGTGGCACTCGGATGGGGGGTGCGGCCCGAGGCGCAGCTCGCCGAACTCGCCGGGGTGCCGATGCGCTTCGACACACCGTCGCATCTGTGGGTGCCGGAACGCGATGCCGCCGGGCGCACGGCGGTGCCCGGCATCTACCTCGCTGGGGACGGCGCGGGCATTGGCGGCGCCGATGTCGCCGAACTGGCCGGGGCGCGCGCGGCGCTTGCCCTGCTGGAGGACGCGGGCCAGCCCGCCGATGCGGCCCTGGCCCGCCAACTCGACCAACGCCTTCGCGCGCAGGCACGGTTCCGGGCGGCGCTGGACCGCGCCTTCCCGTTTCCCGCGCGTCTTGCCGCCGAGATGCCCGACGAAACCATTCTGTGCCGCTGCGAGGCGGTGCGGGCCGGCGAATTGCGCCATGCCGCGCGCGCCGATGTGGCGACCGGCGCGGCGCCGGAGGTGAACCGCGCCAAGGCCTTCACCCGCATCGGCATGGGCCGCTGCCAGGGCCGCGTCTGCGGCGCGGCGGCGGCGGAGGTGCTGGCCGATGCACTGGGTTGCAGCGTGACGCAGGTCGGCCGGCTGCGTGGCCAGGCGCCGGTGAAACCCCTGCCCATGCCGGCCTTGGCGCGATGACCCGTCCCGTGCAGGAGACCGAGGTCCTCGTCATCGGCGGTGGCGGCGCGGGCTGCTCCACGGCGCTGCATCTCGCGCTGCGCGGGGCGCGGGTGGTGCTGCTGGAACGTGGGCTGGTCGGCTCGCAGGCCTCCGGCGTGAATTATGGCGGCGTGCGCCAACAGGGCCGTCACCCGGCAGAACTGCCGATCGCCAAGCGGTCGCACGCCATCTGGCAGGACCTGCCGCGACTATTGGGCACGGATTGCGAGTTCGTCGCCACCGGCCACCTGAAGCTCGCCCGCAGCGCGGCGGATGAAGCGGACCTCCTGGCTTATCTGGACGTGGCGCGCGAATACCAGCTTCCGGTGCGCTTCCTCGACCAGGCGGCGCTGCGCCGGGAGTATCCCTGGCTCGGCCCCGCCGTCGTCGCGGCATCCTTTGCGCCGGAGGATGGTTCGGCCAATCCGCGCCTGCTCTCCCCGGCGCTCGCCCAGGCGGCCCGTGCGGCGGGGGCGACGATCCGCGAACACGTCCGCGTCACCGCCTGCCGGCACGAGCAGGGCCGCTTCGTGGTAGAGGCCGGCGACGAGGTCTTCAGCGCCGACACGCTGGTCAACACGGCGGGCTTCTGGGGCGGCCAGGTGGCGGAATGGTTCGGCGAGCCCGTGCCGGTGCGGCCGCACACGCCCAACATGGGCGTCACGGAGCCGATCCCGTATTTCATCCGGCCCAATCTCGGCGTGGTGGGCGGCGGCATCTACCTGCGCCAGATCCCGCGCGGCAACATCATCTTCGGCGGCGGCCGGGGCACCGGCGATCCCACGGTGCCGTTTTCCCGCGCCACGCCAGAAGCGATCCTGGGAGCGATGCGCCAGGCGGTGGCCATCGTGCCCGCGCTGGCTGGCGTCTCCGTCATCCGCAGTTGGAGCGGCATCGACGGCATGATGCCGGACGGCATCCCCGTCGTTGGCCCCAGCAGCACCACGCCCGGCCTGTTCCACGCCTTCGGCTTTTCCGGCCATGGCTTCCAGCTCGGCCCGGCCATCGGCGCCATCCTCAGCGAATTGGTGCTGGATGGCCGCAGCGACGTGCCGCTGGACGGGCTTTCCATCCGGCGCTTCCTGCCGGGAACAACGACCCCATAAGTCAACCTTATGCGCGACGCCGGATTCATCGTCTGGCTCGCCCGCGGCACATGGCCGATCTTCAGCGCGACGTGACGGAAAGACAGAAGATGGCTTGGCGCATTGGCGTGGATATCGGTGGCACCTTCGCGGATTTCGTCGCGCTGGAGACAACCACGGGACGGCTTGAGACCCTGAAGGTGCTGACCACGCCGACCGAACCCGGCCAGGACGTGGCCACCGGCCTGCGCCGGCTGGCGACGGACGGGTTGGTCCCGGCGCAGGTCGAGCGCTTCGTGCACGGCACCACCGTCGGCGTGAACACCATCATCCAGCGCCGCGGCGCGAAGCTGGCGCTGTTCACCACCGCCGGCTTCACGGACATGCTGGAACTGGCGCGGCTGCGCATGCCGGATCCCTACAGCCTGTTCTGCGAACGGCCGGCGCCATTGGTGCCGCGCGAATCCGTCTTCGGCATTGCCGAGCGCATGGATGCCGAAGGCCGCACGCTGACGCCGCCCGACCGCGCATCTGTCGCCGCCGCGCTGGCCGCGGCATTGGCGCAGGGCTGCGAGGGCGTCGTGGTGTCCTTCCTGCATGCCTGGCGCAACGCCGCGCATGAGGACGCGGTCGCTGCCATGATCGGCAAGATCGCGCCGCAGCTTTTCATCTTCCGCGGCAGCGAGGTCTGGCCCGCGATCCGCGAATATGAGCGCACCACCACCTCCGTGCTGAATGCCTATGTGCATCCGCGCATCGCCGGCTACCTGGAACGCGTGCAGGGCCAGCTCACCGCGGCCGGTATCGCCGCACCTCTGCTGCTCACCACCTCCGCCGGTGGCACCATGACAGCGCAGCGCGGACGGCGGGATTGCGTCGGGATGCTGTTGTCGGGCACCGCCTCCGGCGTCGTTGGCGCTGGCGTCGTGGCGCGCGCGGCGGGCGAAAGGCTGGTGCTGACACTGGATATCGGCGGCACCAGCGCGGATGTCGCGCTGCTGGCCGATGGCGCGCCCTCCTTCGGCAGCGGCCAGGCGATCGGCGAATTCCCGCTCGCCATCCCGACCGTGGCCGTCATCTCCTCCGGCCAGGGCGGCGGCTCCATGGCGCGGGTCGATGCGCAGGGCGTGCTGCAGGTCGGCCCGGAAAGCGCCGGTTCCACCCCCGGCCCGGCTTGCTTCGGGCGCGGCGGCACGCAGTTCACAGTGACGGATGCGGCGCTGCTGTGTGGCATCCTGGGCCAGGGGCAGCTTGGCTTCGGCGCCATCGCACCCGATCGCGCGCTGGCCGAGGCCGCCGCACGGCCGATCGCCGATCGCCTTGGGCTTGATGTGCCGGCGGTGGCGGAGGGCGTGCTGCGCGTCGCCATCAGCGGGATGCTGGTGGAGATCGACAAGCTGCTGGCACGCGCCGGCGCGCATGCCAGCGAGCTGACCCTGATGCCCTTCGGCGGCGCCGGTCCGATGCTGGGGGCGCTACTGGCGGAAGCGGCGGGCATCCGCCGCGTGCTGGTGCCGGCCGTGCCGGGCACGCTCTGCGCGCTCGGCGCGCTGGCCGCGGATCTGCGTCGCGACACCATGCGAAGCCTGCTGCTGCCGCTGACCGAATCCGCGCTACCCCTGCTGCGCGACACCTTCGACGCGCTGGCCACGGAGGCGAGGACGGCGCTGGACGAGATGGGCGGCGACGGCGCCTCGGACATCAGCCTCGGCGCCGACCTTCGTTACCAGGGCCAGTCCTTCGAGGTGCCGGTGCCGCTGCCCGCCACCTGGCGGGAGCAGGGCACCGCCGCCGATCTCGCGGCGCTGTTCCACGCTGCGCACAAAGACGCCTTCGGCCATTGTGACCCGGACGCGCCGGTGGAAGTGGTCGGCCTGCGCGCCGCGGCACTGCGCCGCGCGCCCCCCCTGCCGGTCCGCGACGACACGGTGGTCGAGGCCGAGGCCGTGCCGGAGACGATGATCTCGTTGCGGCTGGCGGGCGCCTGGCGGCAGGCGGGCCTGTATCGGCGTGACGCGCTGAGCGCCGGCATGCGCCTCACCGGCCCGGCCGTCGTCACGCAATCCGACTGCACCGTGCTGATCCCCGCTGGATGGCAGGTGCGCGCCGATGCCCAGGGCAACCTCGTGATGGAGATGATCTGATGCGTACCGACCCCATCACGCTGCAGGTGCTGCGCAACCATTGCCGGGCCGCGGCGGAGAGCATGGCCACGACGCTCTACCGCACCGCGCATTCCACCTTCGTCAAGGAGACGGAGGATTTCACTGTCCAGTTCCTCGATGCGCATGGGAAGACCTGCGCGGTGCCGCTTGATCTCGGCGCCACCTGGTATCCCGGCGTGGACTATGAGGCGGCGATCGGCCTGGTGCACGGCGGCTATGCGCCCGGCGACATCGCCATGACGAACGATCCCTACTCGGGCTACCTCGCCACGCATTCGCCTGACACGAACATGTGGAAGCCCGTGTTCCATGAGGGCCGCATCATCGCCTTCGCCGGTGGGCACATCCACAACGTGGATGTCGGCGGCGCCGTGCCGGCGAGCCTGTCGCGCACGTTGACCGAGGTGCATCAGGAAGGCATCCGCGTGCCACCCTCCAAGCTGTATCAGGAAGGCGTGCTGGACGAGAAGCTGTTGCGCGTCATCCTTGCCAATGTGCGCGTGCCCGATCAGAACTGGGGCGACCTGAAGGCACTGATCGCGGCGGTGAACACCGGCGAGCGCCGCATCCTTGACCTGGTGCGTCGCTTCGGGGTGGAGACGCTGGTCGACGGCATGGCGGACCTGCTGGACTACGGCGAGGCGCAGGCGCGCGCGGTGCTGGCCGGGCTGCCGGATGGCGAATACGTGTTTGCCGATTACTGCGACGAGGACGGGCCGGATGGCGACCCGCTGCGGTTGAAGTTGACGTTGCGGATCACTGGCGATTCCGCCGTGCTGGACTTCACCGGCACCGATCCGCAGACCTTGTCCTCGATGAACGTGCCGACCGGCGGGCATGCGCGGCATTCGCTGGTGATGGTCGGCGTCTATTATGTGCTGTCGGCGCTCAGCCCGAAGATCATGCTGAATTTCGGCACGACGCGGCCCTTCACCTGCATCCTGCCGGAAGGCAGCGTGGTGAACCCGCAGCACCCCGCCGCCGTGGGCATGCGCAGCCTGACCTGCGCGCGGCTGCGCAGCCTGGTCTTCGGCGCCTTCGTGCAGGCCGCGCCGGAACGGCTGCCCGCGGCGCCCGCCGGCTCCTCCTCCATCATCAACATCTCCGGCGAGAACCGGCGCACGGGGCGGCGTTCCATCGTGGCGGTGGCCCCGATCGTCGGCGGCGGCGGCGGCATGCCGCATCGCGATGGCACGGATGGCTCCGGCGCCGATGCCGCCTATCTGAAGAACAGCCCGATCGAGATCACCGAATCCGAGGCGCCGGTGCGCGTGCTGCGCTATGGGCTGATGCCGGATAGCGGTGGCGCCGGGGCGCATCGCGGCGGCCTCGCGACGGTACTGGAATTCACCACGGATGCGCCAGATGCCGTGGTCACGGCGCGCAACCGCGACCGTTCCGTGTTCCAGCCCTGGGGCACGCTCGGCGGCAGGCCTGGCGCCGCCAGCACCTTCGCATTGAACCCCGGCACGCCGTCGGAGCATGACCTGGGCAATACGGACCTGTTCAACCTGCCTGCGGGCGCGGTGGTGCGCATCGTCTCGCCCGGCGGCGGCGGGCGTGGCGACCCCTTCACCCGGGACGCCGAGGCCGTTGTTGCCGATGTGCGGTCCGGACGGCTGACGCCGGAAGCGGCGGCGCGCGACTACGGCGTGGTCATCCGCGACGCGGAGGTGGATCAGCAGGCGACGGCCAACCTCCGCTCGGCGCAACCAGGCCGAGGCAGCCAGCGCTTCGATTTTGGCCCCGCGCGGCTTGCCCATGAGCAGATCTGGAACGAGCAGGCCTATCTCGCCCTGCACGAGATGCTGGCGAAACTGCCGGTCAGTTGGCGGGCGCGGTCGAAAAAATCCGTCTTCGCCGCGCTGCGCGCCGCCCCCGGCGCGACGCCGGCGGAGGTTATCGCCCGCATGCGGGACTGACGCTTAGCCGGGCGTCAGCACGCGAAGCAGATATGGCCTGCTGCTGGTTTGGTGGACACTGGGACAAGGTTTTCCAACCGGATCGGAGGCCCCATGCAGCGATGGGTATTCAGTCGGGAATTCAAAGTTGAGGCCGTGAAATTGGTGCGTGATCGCGGTGGCGCAGGCGGCCAGTGCCGTCGTCAAGCCGCGGGTCGTGAACGGCCCCCTCGGCGACGCGCGCCCGCAGCCACTCAGCGCACTCGCTCACCGGAATCCGGGGCTTGTGGCCGCCCGTCTGGCCAGGTTCCAGCGCCCGGTCTCGCGCAGCCGATTGCGCCACTGCGAAACGCAGGAAGGGCTGATCTGTAGCGCCTCGGCAATCGAGCGGATCGTCTCGCCTGCCTCGGCGCGCTGCACAGCCCGCTCTCGGAGATCCTCAGCATATGCGCGCATCCATGCTGGCCTCCTCCCAGCCTAGATGCTGAATCAGACATCGCCCCGGTTCGGAATCTCGATTCCGTAGAAAAGCAGCATGCTCTCGCCCTGCACAGTTCGAGACGATGGCTGCCGCCTGACACAATGCCTCTCCACCAAAGCGGGGCAAGTCCAGTGTCAGCCGGCGCAACTTCGACTAGGATGCACTGGGCAGTTCGCTGATCGCGAGCGCGCTGCCCAGGCGATAAGTCACGCCGTCGCGAAGTCGAAGGCATCGGCCGTGGTAAAGCTCGCGAAGCGCTGCAGCACCGTGATCGCCGCTGCATGGGCCTCCGCCGTCGGGCAGGCGCAGCAGTCTTCCAGCACGGTCACCACATAGTCGCGGTCATGCGCCTCTCGCACCGTGGCCTGCACCACCGCGACGGTCGAGACGCCGGAACAGATGATGTGCTCGATCTTATGCGCCCGCAGGATCGGCTCAAGGTTGGTGCCGTAGAATGGGCTGACGCGATGCTTCACGATGTCGAAGTCGCCGGGTTCCGGCTTCAGCGCGTCATGCACGGCCGTGCCCCATTCGCCCAGCTTGAACAGCCCATGCTGCTTCGCGCCCGAGAAGATGGCCGACGTCGTGGGGCATTCGCGATAATCGGGCGAGAAGCCTACGCGGACAAAACCCACGGGCACCCCGGCGGCGCGTGCCTTGGCAATGGCGCTGGCCGTCTTGGCAATGATGCCGCGGCTACGCACCTGTTCGCCCATCGGGCCCTTTCCGCTGGGCCCGTCCTCCGCGACCAGGTCGTTCTCCATGTCCAGCACCAGGTAGATCGAACGCATCAGCTTGCTCCTTATTCCCGCGTCAAATTGGCGGCACGCACCGCCTCGGCCCAACGCTGGGTATCCTGCCGCATGATCGCGGCGAAGTCTGCGGGGCCCGTCGCCTCGGGCTCCAACCCCTGACGCAGCAGCGCGTCGCGCAGCTCGGCCTGGGCCATGATGGCGGCGATCTCGGTCCAGAGTCGCTGCACGATGGCGGGCGACAGGCCTGCGGGCCCGAGGATGCCATGCCAGGAATTCACCTCGAAGCCCGGCACGGTCTCGGCCACGGTGGGCAGGTTGGGGAAGGTGCGTGGCCGCTGTGCCGTGGTGGTGGCGATGGCGATCAGCTTGCCGTCCTGGATGAAGCTCTGCACGCCCGAGACGTTCAGGCAGCTCAGGTCCACGCGGCCGGCCAGCATATCCGTCACCACCGGCGGCGCCCCGGCATAGGGGACGTGCAGCAGTGGAATATCGGCGGCACGCTTCAGCATCTCGGCCGCCAGATGGGTGGTGCTGCCGACGCCGACGGAACCGAAGACAAGGCCATCAGGCCTCGACTTCGCCAAGGCGATCAGCTGCGGCATGGTGCTGATGTTCAGCCCCGGCCGCGCCACCATCACCAGCGGCGCCGAGACCACGCGCGCCACCGGCGTCAAGTCGTTTAGCGGACGATAGGGCAGATGCGGATTGGTCGCGGGGCTGATGCAGACCGGACCGACGTGGCCGAGCAGCAGCGTATAGCCATCGTTCGGCGAGAGGATGACGTGGTTCACGCCGATCTCGCCATTCGCACCCGGACGGTTGTCCACCACCACGGGCTTTCCCAGCGCATCCTGCAGTCGTTGGGCGATGGGGCGGGCGATGAGATCGGCGGGCCCCCCGGCGGGCCAGGGAACGACCAGCCGCAACGGCCGGCTTGGCCAAGCATCCCCCTGCGCCCTGGCGGACGATGCGACCAGCGCTGCGGCGCTGGCGACAAGGGCGCGACGTTTCACATTTTGCATGTTCGAATTCCTTCCCGAGGTCCGCCAGCATCTCGGCCGGTCGGACGATGTTTACACCTGGTCGAACAGGATCAGCTTTCGCCCCTCTCCAGCGGCAGTGAGGTTGATCCGCAAGGGCGCGTCGATCGGGGCCGGGGCCGTGAGCCGCCCCATCAGATGCGGCCCTTCCTCAAGCGCCGCGATGGCGACGACATAGGGCACCTCCGCCGCCAGCTCCGGAAAGGGTGGGCGATGGACAGTGGAGGTGCTGTAGAGCGTGGCGCGCCCCGATGCGGCGCGCCATTCCAATCGGTCCGAGCCACAGGCGGGGCAGCGGTGGCGTGGAAAGAAATGCGGCTTGCCGCAATCGACGCAGAAGGGAAGCTCGAAGCGCCCTTCGGCGGCGCTGGTCCAGAAGTGGCTGTTCGGATCGCTCATCACGCATGCCCCAGGATCAAGGTGCAATGCAGCCCGATGATTCCGCCATTGCCATGCACCAGCACGAGTTCCGTATCCGGCACCTGCCGCGCCGCGGCCTGGCCGCGCAACTGCCGCACGCCTTCCAGCACATGCAGCATGCCGCCAACCGTGCCGAAATGCCCGGCCGAGAGCAGTCCGCCATGGGTCGTGACAGGTAGACCGCCTTTGCGGCGCGACGATCCTGGGCCGATGCGCCCGCCGGTGACGAAGGCGCCGCCCTCGCCCTTCTTGCAGAAGCCGAGGTCCTCCAGCTCCACGATCACCGTGATGGTGAAGCAGTCGTAGAGTTCCGCGATATCGATATCCGCGGGGGTGACGCCAGCCTGGCGAAAGGCCTCGCGCCCCGCATCCACGGCCCCCGTGGTCGTGACGGTCGGGTATTCGCCGACATAGGTGTGGCTGTAGCCGTAGCCCTGGCCGCGCAACGCGATGGGCCGCTGCCGCAGGTCGCGCGCATGTTCCGCCGTGGTGACGATCACCGCCGCCGCGCCATCCGACACCACGGCGCAATCGAGCATGTGGAGCGGCGTGGTCGCCATGGGCGAAGCGAGCACATCTGCGATGCTGATCGGCGCCTGCTTGTGCGCGGCCGGATTCAGCGCCGCATAGCCGCGCATGGCAACGGCAACCTCCGCCATCTGTTCGGGGGTGGTGCCAAATTCATGCATGTGGCGCTGCGCGATCAGCGCGTAGAGCGTCGGCACCAGTGGCCCCGTAGGCGCCTCGAATTCCGGATGCGCCCAGCCGGCGCCGGCCATGCGGCCGATCGCGCTGCTGCGCCCGCCGTGGGAGAGCAGGTCCTGCCCGCCGACGCAGAGCACGGCCTTGGCCTGGCCGGTCGCCACCGCCATGGCGGCGTGATGCACCATCGAAGCGCCGCTTGCCCCCGCCACATCCAGGGTCGCGAGGTAGCGCGGCCGCAGCCCCAGTTCCTCGGCCACCATCGCGCAGGGCATGGCCCAGTCCTCGACCCGGCAGGGGGTGGTCAGCAGCCCGTCGATATCGGCAAAGGTCAGGCCGCAATCCTCTAGCGCCGCGGTGGCGGCGCGGCGCTGCAGTTCCAGCGTCGGCACGCTTGGCACGCGGCCGACCTCACTCTGGCCGATGCCGGCGATGGCGGCGCGGCGCAACAGCGATGCGGCCTCGCTCATGCGCGCAACACCAGCGCGTCCAGCGCGCGTACGCCGCGCCCTTGCGGAAGGACGACCAGCGGGTTCACGTCGATCTCCAGCCCCTCGGCACCCAGGTCTTGGGCCAGCCAGGACATGCGGACGATTGTGTCCAGCAGTGCCTCCATGTCGGCCGGCGGCGCGCCACGCACGCCCTCCAGGAGCTTGAACATGCGCAGGTCCTTCAGCATCGCCAGCGCTTCCTCGCGGTCGATCGCCGGCAGGCGGAAGGCGACGTCGCGCAGCACCTCCACATGAATGCCGCCGAAGCCCACGACCAGCACGGGCCCGAAGGTGGGGTCGCGCACGGTGCCCAGCAGCATCTCCTGCCCGCCCTGGACCATTTCCTGCACCAGCACGCCGTCGATCCGGGCGTCGGGCTTGTAGGCGCGGGCGGAAGCGAGGATGGCGTCATGCGCGGCGCGGACGGACTCCGCGCCCCGCAGGTTCAGCATCACGCCGCCAGCCTCGGTCTTGTGCGGGATGTCGGCGGATTCGATCTTCAGCACCACCGGGCCGTCAATGGCTGCGGCCGCCTGCACGGCCATCTCGGCACTGGTCGCCAGGCTCTCGGCGGGGAAGGGCAGGCCGTAGAGGCCGAGCAGCGCCTTGGCCTCCGCGCCGCTGAAGCTGGCGCCGGCCGCGCGCACCAGGCGGATCGCGGCGGCGCGGTCGATGCCGGCGGGGCGCTCGGGGGTCGCCGTGCGATCGAGGAAGGCTGCGTAACGCGCCGCATGGGCGACGGCGCGCAGGCATGGCAGGGCGTCGCGATAAACCGCATGGCCGCGTGCGACGAGCGTCGCGGGCACCATCGACGCGTCGTCCAGGCAATGGCCGGTCCAAAGCAGTGCCACCGGCTTCGCGCTCGCCTCCGACAGCGCCGCGATCGCTTCCAGGTCGTGCTTCGGCGCCAGGGTGACGATGGGCACCAAGGTATCCACGGCAGCATCCTGGGCCAGGGTGCGCGCCACGTCGGTGTAGATGGTGGCGGAGGCGATGGCCGCGGCGGTCAGGTCGGTGGGATTCCGCGCGCCCGAAAACCCCGGGAGCAGCGCAGTCAGCCTGGCCTGGGTCGCCGCCTCATAGGGCGGGAAATCCAGCCCCAGCGTGGCGCCGAGGTCGGCCACCATAACCAGATTGCCGCCGGAGACCGATAGCGCCGCGGCGCCCGTGCCGGCGGGCAGGCGGCCGCGGCGCAGCAGCATCGCGGCCTCGTACAGCTCCGGCGTATCGACGGCGCGGATGATGCCGAGTTGGCGCATCGCCGCCTCAAACACCGCGTCGGATCCGGTGACGGCGCCGGTGTGGGAGGCGGCGGCGCGGCTGCCGGCTTCCGTGCGGCCCGCCTTGATCATCACGATGGGCTTGCGCGCCGCAGCGGCGCGTTGCGCGAGGCGGCGCAGGCGCGGGCCGCTGGCGATATGCTCGGCCAGCATCAGCACCACGCGGGTTTCCGGCGATTCCAACATGAAGTTGGCGTAGTCGAGGATATCGAGGTCGGCGTCATTGCCGCTGCTGACCTGGTAGGAGATGCCGAGTCCGGCCTCCTGCGCGCGCCACATCGTATTGATCTGGCCCGCGCCGCCGCTCTGGCTGACCACAGCGATGTCGCCCGCCGGCGGCTGCGCGCGGTTGAGCAGGCCGGTGGAGGTGAGCGCGACCTTATGGACGTAGTTGATCAGCCCGTTGCAGTTCGGCCCCATGAAGCGAATGCCGGTCCGCTGCGCGGTGGCTCGCAGCTCATCCTGCAGCCGGCGGCCTTCATCCGTGCCGGTTTCGGTGAAGCCCGCGGAATAGATAGTCGCGAATGGCACGCCGCGGCGGCCGCACGCCTCCAGCGCGCCGGCGATGGCATGGGCCGGCAGGATGATGCCGACATGGTCCGGCACCACTGGCACGTCGTCGATGCTGGCGTAGCAGCGGTGCCCGAGGATGGTGTCGCGCTTGGGGTTGATCGGGAAGATCTGGCCCGCGAAGCCGAAGCCCATCAGCGCCTTCATGCAGCGACCGCCGAATTTCGACTGGTCCTCGGTGGCGCCGATCATCGCGATGGAGGCAGGGGCGAAGAAGCGGCGAAGGTCGGCGAAATCCTCCGTGGCGACGGCATCGTTCATTGTATTAATCCGACAGGCGGGTTAAGAATCCGTTCTTCGGGTAGAAGACCGGTTTCACGCCCGCTTGTCAATGAAGAGATGGTTATGAAAACTGACCGGGACATCGTGGAGGCGCTGGCTCGCGGCATCCGCGTCCTGCAGTGCTTCACCGCCGCGCGGACGGAATTGGGCGGCACCGAGATCGCGCAATTGCTGAAGCTGCCGCAGTCCACCGTCTGGCGGCTGTGCCACACACTGTTCGACCTGGGCCTGCTGGTGCCGGGCCGTGACCCCGACAAACTGCGGCCCGGACCGGGGGTGCTGACCCTGGGCGTCAGCGCCCTGACCGGATCGGGGATCGCTGCCGCCGCGCTGCGGCCGATGCAGCGCTTGGCCGATCAGTTCGGCCTGGCGGTGTCGCTGGCCGCGCGTAGCGGGACAGAAATGGTCGTGGTGCAAAGGGCGGAGGTGCCCTCCATCCTGCGCCTCGCCTTCCATGTCGGGACGTCGCTACGTGTCGCCAATTCCGCCCTGGGCTGCGCGCATCTGGCCGGGCTGACGACAGAGGATCGGCTGGCGCTGATCCCAGCGCTGGAGCGGGAGTCGGGAGCGGAGTGGCCCGCCCATGCGGCGCTGATCGAGACCTGCCTCGCGCATTACGCCCGCGCTGGCTATGTGCAGAACTTCCGGGTCTACCACGCCGATGTGAATGCCATCGGCGTGCCGGTGATCTCCGCCGATGGGCGCCACGTGCTGGCCCTGAACTGCGGCGGTGCGGCGTCGGTCGCGACGCCGGAGATGTTGGACGGCCCCGTCGCGGAAGGGCTGAAGGCCCTGGCAAGGAGCCTGTCGCCGCTGCTTGCCGAACGGGGCGCTTGACGGTCAGAAGTGGTCCCTGACTGCAGAACGGTATCGGTGCCATTCTCCTTGAGCAGTCAAACGAATGCCTGCAGTCGCCAGTCCACCGGCCGAGAACCTTGTGTTCAGATACTTCCAGCGTCCACTGTGGGGGCAATGAAAACATCGGCGGAGCGTCCATGCTGACAATCACGCGGATCGACGCATTTCCGATCCGAAGCGATCTGGTCGGCGGCCCCGGCATGACCCCGCCACGGCGCCCAAGCTGGAACGCCGGCGCCGAGGTCGCCGGGCCCATGTCCCGGCATTCCCGCTTCAAGCTCGACCGCCGCGCCTGGCGTCCTGCCTGGCCCGGCGTCGGCTGCCTGGTGACGGCGAGCGACGGCAGTTGGGGCTTCGGCATCAGTCGCTACGCCGGCCCCGTCATCCCGACGATCGAGAGCCACCTGGCGCCGTTGCTGATCGGCGAGCCAGCACTGGCCACCGAGAAGCTGTGGGACATGATGGCGCGCATGGCGGCGACCTACAGCGCCGCAGGGCTCGCCGCCTATGCGATCAGCGCGATCGACCTGGCGCTGTGGGACCTGAAGGGCAAGGTTCTGGGTCAGCCCGTGTACAGCCTGATCGGCGGCCCCTCGCGACCGCATATCGACTGCTATGCCACCGGCGGCGACACCGACTGGCACATGGAGCTCGGCTTTCGGGCGACCAAGCTACCTTGCCCGCATGGCCCGGTGGACGGGCTGCCCGGACTGATCCGCAATGTCGAGGCGGTGGCCCGGACCCGCGACCTGATCGGGCCGGAGGTCGAGCTGATGCTCGATTGCTGGATGGCCTTCGATGTCGAATATGCCGTGAGGCTGGCCGAGCGGCTGCGCCCATACGATCTCCGCTGGATCGAGGATTGCCTGATCCCCGAGGACATGGACGGGCAGGACGCGCTGCGCCGCCGCCTACCCTGGTGTGGTTTGGCGACCGGTGAGCACTGGTACATGCCGGCGCCCTTTCTGCACGCAGTGTCACGTCGCGCTGCCGACATACTCCAGCCCGATATCGCCTGGGCCGGTGGATTGACGGCCTGCCTGCGCATCGCCGCCATCGCCGATGCGGCGGGCATCTCAGTTATTCCGCATGCTGGCCTGAACACACCCTATGGCCAGCACTTCGGCTTTGCCGTGCCGGGCGCACCCATGGGCGAGTTCTTTATGGGCAGCGCCCCCGGCGTGCCCCTGGCAGAAACCAGGCTATTCCCCGGCATGGCGGTGCCGCGCGACGGGAAGCTCATCCCGAGCGATGCGCCGGGCTTCGGCCTCGGCGCGTCGCTCGACGATATCGCCGCGATGCGGCCGTGAACGAAGCGGAGGACACAACAATGAAAATTGATCGGCGCGCGCTGCTCGCATCATCCGCCGCGCTGGCTGCGGCCGGCACGGCACGGGCACAGGGAATGCCCGATGGGCAGTTGCGGATTATCGTGCCGGCGCCGCCGGGCGCCTTCAATGACGGGCTGGCCCGGCTGCTCGCCGACAGGCTCGGCCCTATGCTGGGGCAGACGGCGGTGGTGGACAACCGCGTCGGCGCGGGTGGCATGTTGGGCACCAAGGACATCGTGCAGGCGCGGCCGGATGGCCGCACCATCGGCATCGCCAATACCGCGACCATGGCGATCAACCCGCATCTTTTCGCCAATGCGGGTTTCGACCCGCTTACAGACCTGACCCCGATCGCGAGCTGCGCGCGGATCATGATCGTGCTGGTGGCGTCCCCGAAGTTGGGGGTAAGCAGCGTCGCGGAGCTGATCGCCATGGCCAGGGCACGTCCAGGCGCACTGGACTACGCCAGCGCCGGCGTCGGCGGCAGTACACACTTGGCCTTCGAGCTGCTGAAACTGCGCTCCGGCATCGACCTGACGCATGTCCCCTATCGCGGCGCGGCGCCCGTGGCGACCGCGCTCCTCGCAGGCGACATCCCAGTGGGCTTCGAAGGCGTGCCGCTTCTGCTGCCCCACATCCGCTCCGGCGCGCTGAAGGCGCTTGCGGTGTCCGGGGCCACCCGCCATCCCCAACTGCCGGAAGTCCCGACCATGCAGGAAGCCGGCGTCGCGAACTACGAGATGGCGATCTGGTTCGGTCTGGTGGCGCCCAACGGCATGGCCGCACCGATCCGCGAGCGGCTGTCAGCGGCCACCCTGCGCGCCCTCGCCGAGCCGGAGATGGTCGACAAGATCGCGCAGCAAGGTGCCGAGGTCTGGGCCCGAGACGGCGCCAGCTTCGCCGCTTTTGTCCGCGCCGAACACGCCAAGTTAGGTGAGGTGGTCCGCGCGGCCAATATCAAGGTGGAGTGAGCGTGGCCTTGATTGCGGCAACGTCGTCCTGCAGTGGCGCCCCACCACTTCCAAGTCACCCAGCTATCACACCAACGATAACCGTCCCCCATGTCGTAAGAAGGATGTGCCCAAAGGGTACAGCCGGCGTGTAGCCCAAAACGGCCACGGGGCTGCCTGAGCGGTCCTGCACCGCGGCCATGGCCGCGGTCATGGTCTGCGCTCCCGCAAGGCCGCCCAGGATCAGGATCGGGTTCATCCGAAGCACGTATCGCCCGAAATATAGCCCCACGAACATTGGTACCAACGTCACCACCATGCCGCCGAAAAGCAGCCCGATGCCGGCTTCGGCCAAAGCGGCCACGAAGACCGGTCCGGCATGAAGCCCTGTCATGGCGACGAAGGCCGCCAAGCCAAGCGCGGTCATCAACGCCACCGCACCGTCCGGAATTCGCCCGAACAGCGGAAAGCGCGTCCGCATATGCCCTACGATCAGACCCGCCAGAAGCGTTCCGACGCTGGTGCTGAGCGAGATCTTCATGTCGCCGATCGGAAAGCTGATCAGCACGCCCGCAAGGCCTCCAAGAAAGATTGCAAGGCCCAACACGACGAAATCCGTCGTGAAGATCGGCGCCACGACGGCGCCAATCTGGGAGGCAGCGCGTGCCACGACTGGTTCCGGCCCTACAACCCGAAGTATGTCGCCACGTTCCAGCACGAGGCCAGGCGACAACGGCAGGGCCAAGCCACCGCGGGTGACGGCGCGCAGATAAAGGCTCCGCGCCCAATCCATCTTCGCCGCCTCGTCGACACGCCGGCCGGCGAGGTCGCGCCTGGTCAGCAGCACGTCCATCGACGTGATTGGAATATCGAGTAACTCGCGATCCTCGATCTCCTGCGCACGTGGGCCGACAAAGTCCACAATGACCTCGCGCCGCCCCGAGATGGCGACGATATCGCCCGCGGCCAGCGGAAGATCAGCGCTCGCCTCCAGGATCTCGCCGGCACGTCGGATTCGCTGGATGAAGATGCGCTGTTCGGCAAATTGCGCTTCGGCTTCGGCGACACGCAGGCCGACGATCTGCGCATCGGCGGGAACGCGGTAGCAACGCGCCTCAAACCGTCGCCACGTGGAGGCCGTTCCTGGGGATGCCCTGGTGATGCCGAGCTCGCGCTCCAGCGCCAGCGCCTCGGCCTTGAGGTCGATCCCCAGTAATTTGGGGCCAGCGACACTGCAGAACAAAATGACACCGACCGCCCCGAAAACGTAGCAGACCGCGTCGGCAACAGCGATATGCGCGATGAGGCGTGCCCGCTCCGCCTCCGGGAGGGGCAGCATGCTGATCGCCTCCGTGGCCGTCCCCATGGCAGGGCTTTCGGTGAGCGCACCAGAAAGAAGACCGGCAGCGAAGCCCGCATCGAGCCCGAGCACCTTCGCCACTGCAATCGCGGTGAATAGTCCAGTGACGCAGCACACAATGGCCAAGAGGACCGGCTTCAGCCCGTCCCGCTTCAGCGCCTGCATGAACTGCGGGCCGACCGAATAGCCGATGCCGAAAAGGAACAGCAGGAACAGGAACGATTTCGCCATGCCCGAGATGGGCACATGGGCGAACTGCCCCACAAATATCCCCGCGAAAAGCGATCCGGTCACCGGCCCCAGGCCGAAGCCACCGACCTTCACGCCGCCGATCGCATATCCGATGCTGATGACCAGGAACAAGGTGAGTTCGGGATACTTGGCAAGGAACTCCACGAACCACGCCATTCCTGATCTCCTGGATCGATAGATCTACTGGGCGAGCAGCATCGCGAAATAGCCGAACACCGTGAGCAGGACGCCCGACACCGCATAGGCCACGGGGAAGCCGATCCAGGGCACATTGGACTGGATCTCCACCGCGGCTTCACGACAGGGGCCGCTGTGGCTGCGCGCACCGGCCACGCCGCCCATCAGCACGGCGGGGTTCAGCTTGAAGACGTGGTAGCCGATGGTCCAGACGATGATCGGCGGCAAGGTGCAGGCGACAAAGCCCACCAGGAAAATCTTGAGCGCCAGAATCCCGGTCAACTGCGCCAGGAGCGAGTTGCCCGCGTTGATCCCCACGATCGCGACGAAGACGACGAGGCCCAGATCCTCCAGCACATTGCGCGCCGCGGCCGGCGTATTGCCGAAGAAGCGCAGCCGCGACGCGACGGAGGAGACGATGACACCAGACACCAGCAGCCCACCCGCATTGCCCAGGCCGACCTTTGCGCCAAACGCCGGGAACTCGATCTGTCCGATGAGGAAGCCGAGGATCATGCCCAGCGAAAGCGTCAGCAGGTCCGTGGCGGTCGAGGGACGCACAACCCGCCCGAAGGCCGCACCAATCTTGTTGACCGCGTCCTTGAGGCCAACGACCGTCACGATGTCCATCCGCTGCAGCGTCGTGTTGCTGCCGATCGGCACCGGCACGCCCGACCGTTCCAGCGCCACCACCTGGATATGATCGGCGCCGGGCAGGGCGCGCCATTCCTCGCGCGTCTGTTTCAGGATCTGTCCGTTGGTCACAAGGATCTCGGCACGATCGAGCGGCAGGTCGAGCGCGGCCCGGTCCGATACTTCAGGCCCGATCAGGCCCATCTTCGCCGTCATCGCCTCGCGTCGCGCGCCGAGGGCGATCACGTCGCCGATGCGCAGCGGCATATCCTCATCGGCGCCAAGAACCGTGGCGTCACGCACCAGGTTGACGAAGCGGTATTCCGGATTCTCACGCAGCATGTCGCGCATCGTCCGACCCTGCCAGGCGGCGTTCTCAAGGCGGTAGGCGCGCAGCCCGCCGGCGGTCCAGCCCGAAAGCGCCGGTGTGTCGCCAGAGGCGACGCCAAACTCCTTCTCGTAGTCACGGGCCGCGGCACGCGCATCCAGCCCCCACCATTTCGGCAAGTACTTAGTGATCAGGATGATGCCGACCGTGCCCCAGATGTAGGTAATGCCATAGGATAGCGCGATCATCGCGCTGACCTGCTCCGGCGTCGTTCCGGCGGGCAGGACCAATGCGCCGGCCAGCACCGCCTGCTCGGCCGAACCGATCGCCGCCGACATGGTCTGCGAACCGGCCAGGATGCCGCCCGCCGCGCCGATCGGCAGCTCGAAGAATTTGGTGCCCAGGACAACAAGCCCGAGGCCCACGATGCAGGACACGACGGCCAGCAGGGTGAACTTCAGCCCGTCCCCACCAAGACTATTGACGAAGGACGGACCAACGCGGAGCCCCACCCCATACATGAACAGGTAGTAGAACAGCAGGCGCGTAAAATTGTTGAGCTCAAGCTTCTCGCCATAGACGGAAGCCCAGACCGAAAGGCCGCAGCCGATGATGATCGCCGAGGCGACCATGCCAAGCCCGTAGCCCGCGACGGTTTGCCGCCCGAGCCATACGGCGAGACCCACCGTCAGGAAGAGCAGGATATAGGCGTTGGTAGCCAGGAAGTGAAAGAACGCTTGCATGATCCGCGCCTCCTGCGATCGGAAGGGTTTGTTCAGCGCCGCGCCTTGGCGGCGACCGCATCCGGCTTCAGCAGCTTGAGGCCACGCGCCTTCTCGTAGCCGTGGATCTCCTTCACATCGAGCTTTCGCATGAAGTCGATCGTCTCCTGCGTCAGCACCTGGCCTGGCACCATGATCGGGAAGCCGGGCGGGTAGGGAATGACGAAGTTGGCGGAGACCATCTCCGGCCCCTCGCGCAGCCGCCGGTCGCACTCCGCGCCATGGAGCGGCACATACTCGCAGACCGAAGGATCATAGGCGCCGAAGAAGGCGGAGCGCATGTCGCCCTCCGGCGTGGTGCGTCCGGCATCGCCGCGGAAAATCTCGTGGAAATGGCTGAAGTTCGGCAGGTCCGGCACGTCGGTCATCAGTGATTTCACCCGCGCCGCGAAATCCGTGCGCTCCGCGTCGCCGCCATCGGCCAGGCGCTTCTCGATGCCATGGCAGATCTCGACCAGCACGCGAATGAGATGCGCCACGTCGCTGCGCGTGTTGTTGATGTTGGACTGCAGCAGGACGCTGTTGCGCGACGTCTTGTTCAACTGGATGTCGTACTTGCTGGCCAGCAGCCCCTTGAACTGCGTGCCGTCGAAGCCGGCGGTGCCGCAGACCAGCGTCATGCGCGTGGGGTCGAGGTAGAACTCATCCTCCCGCATCGCCTTCACCAGCGTGCCCCAGTTGGTGCCTGGCGCGAAGAAATCCTTGAACCCGGACTTGCGGTATTCCGCCGGTATCATGCGATCCGAACCGAGGATCTGGAAGTACTTCGAGATCAAGGGATGCTCGCTGATCGCCCGACGAATCCTGAGCGAGATTTCGATCGCGTTCATCACCAGGCCGTAGCCTTCGAGTTCCATCTGCCGCCGCGCCACGTCCAGGCTCGCGATCAATTGCTGGTTCGGGCTGGTCGAGGCATGGGTGAACACCGCCTCATGGAACTGCGCTTCGACGGTGTGGAAATCGACGTCCTTCACCAGCAGCATCGAGCCCTGGCGGATCGCCGACATGGACTTGTGCGTGGAGTTGGTCTGGTAGACGCGCAACCGCACCTTGCGTGGGTCGGGGATGAGGCGTGTGTCGAGCAATGCCTCGTCCGACGGCGCGTCGCCGAGGGCCGCCTGCTGGGCGTCATAGGCGTCTAGGGACGACGGATCTCGTAGCCACTGCTCTATGTCGGCGGCAGCGCCCATGGCCGTGCGCGGGCGCAGGAAGGGCGAGAAGCGCGCAAATCCGGACCAGGCCTCGTCCCACAGGAAGATGAGGTCCGGCTTGATGGCCAGGCACTCCTCCATCACGCGGCGGACATTGTACATGTGGCCATCGAAGGTGCAGTTGGTCAGGTCGAGGAGTTTCAGCCGGTCAAGCCGGCCTTCCGCGCGCAAGGCCAGCAAGGCGCGCTTGATCGTGGCCAGCGGCACCGCCCCGTACATCGAGTATTCCGTCATCGGGAAGGCTTCGACGTAGTAGGGCTGCGCGCCCGTCAGGACCATGCCGTAGTGGTGCGACTTGTGGCAGTTGCGATCCACCACCGCGATATCGCCCGGGGCCAAGAGCGCCTGCACCGCCATCTTGTTGGAGGTGGAGGTGCCATTGGTCACGAAGAAGACGTGATCGGCACCAAAGGCCCGCGCTGCCAACTCCTGCGCCCGCTTGATCGTGCCCGTGGGTTCGAGCAGACTGTCGAGGCCGCCGGTCGTGGCACTGCTTTCCGCCAGGAACAGGTTGATGCCGTAGAATTCGCCCATGTCGCGAATCCAATCGGATTTGAACACCGACTTGCCCCGCGCGATGGGCAGGGCATGGAAGGTGCCCACCGGCCGCCGTGCATATTCCTTCAGATTGTCGAAGAAGGGTGTTTCGAACCGCGCCTGCACCCCTTCCAGGATCGCCAGATGCGTCTCCAGCGGCTCCTCCACCGTGTAGAAGATGCGGCGCACCACATCCGCGGCGGCATCGCCAGCCAGCGTTTCAACATCGTGGTCCGACAGCAGGTAGATATCCAGTTCAGGGCGGATCCGCTTCAGGAAACCGGCAAGGCGCAGCGCCGATTTGTCGGACCCCTCGGGCTCGCCCAGGGGGTCGAGCAGGGAGCGCAGGATCGGCACGTCATGGCGCGTGCGGTACGAGAAACCCTCGGCCAGCACGGCCGAGATGATGTCGGGATTGTTGGCGATCGCGCAGAACGCATCTTCGAAGGAGCCGACGAAGACAGGTTCATAGATGAACTCGTCTTCCGGGCGACGCAGCCGGCGCAGCTCCTGCGCCATGGACGGCCAACGCGAGGCCGGCTGGCTGTTGACGAAGAGCACTTCGAAATATGGGCGCCGCTGGCGGCTTTCGCTGAGCTGGGCCGGCAGCAGGTCGGCAGCCTCCGCGGCGCTCCGATCCTCCGTCTCCCAATCCCCCGCGTTCTCGCGGTAGCTGCGCGTCAGCAGCGCGTTCGAGATACGCCGCGCAAGCCGTGCCGTGCCGCCTGCATCGCTGGAGGCGACCTTGTCGTTGAGCGCGGTGAACAGGCGGTGTCCCGGAAAGGCGTGATATTCCTCCACCGCCGTCATCGCCGTGATCAGGGCCTCCACCTCGCCACGCTCGGCCGATCCCTTGGCCCATGCGTCGGCGAGATGCGTCAGGTCGCGCCATGCATCGGCGCGGCCGGAATGGATCATCAGGAACTGATCGACGCGCGGGGACACGCTGCTCATGGACTCTCTCCAACGACGAAAACGACTTGCCTGGCTTGATGGTCCGCGACGTCAGAAACGCGCGATGGCGGCGGCCTGGATGCGCTGTTCGATGCCTTGGCCGAACTGGCCCGCGCCCGCGGCGGTCGAGCCGCCCTGCAGGTCGCGCCGGTAGTAGATGTACTCGATGCCGAGATCGAGCGAGCCGTTGCTGAGCGTCCCCCCGCTCTCGCGCGCGAAGGGGCTCCAGATCAGGTTGACCACGCCCATCTGCATGTCGTTGTTGACCGATTGGGCGGCCGACGAGCCGGGCGTGAATGCCGCGACGTAGCCGGGGCTGTCGATGCGCGCATAGGCATAGCCAACCGTGCTGCGCAGCGTCGGCATCCAGAAGTGCCGGTAGCCCGCCGCGACCCCCCAGCTTGGAATGGCATTGAGGCTGACGCTGGACACGCCGGCCAGGCCGATATCGCTGAAGGCGGATTGCCCGCTGGAGGTGGCATCGAAATACCGGCCGATGCCCTGGCCGTAGGAGGCCATGCCGATCAACTGGTCGTGGCCAAAGCCGGTCCAGAGCTCACGCATGTTCAGCTTGCCATTGGTGGCGAGGCCCCAGCCGACGGTGCTGCCACTGCCCGTGGGCGACGCCGCCGTGCCATTGGTGTCGATGCGCAATTGGCGCACCAATCCGCGCAATTCCAGGTCCCCAAGGTCGCGGCGATAGGTCAGCCGCCCCAGGAGGTCCGGCACCTGGTTCGTGGCCGGGCTCGCACCCCCATTCAAGTTGCTGTCGGGATAGAAGACGCCGGCGCTGCTGGTGTAGTCGGTATAGGGCGCTTCCAACGATACTTGCCCGGTCAGCCCCTGCGCGAGCCGTCCACTCAGGCGGACCTGTGCCTGCCGGACGGCGGAGGCGTTCAGGAAGGTCGAATCCGTCAGGGTTTCGAACAGGCCCTCGTTCCACAGGCTGTTCGCCTGGCCGATGAGCAGCCGGACCTGCTCGCCGCCCACTTCCACATAGGCCTGTCGCAGGCGCGGCATGTAGCCGGAGGAGGTGGCGGCACCGGAGGGGCTTGGCTGGTCGCCCGCGAAATCCATCTCAAGCTTCGTGGTCAGCGGCCCCCAGGGCGTCGGCGTCTGGGTATCGAAGCCGATGCGCGACCGCCTGGCGCTGAAGGACAGGTCACCCGACCGCTGGTCCGCGGCACTGCCCGCCAGCGGAATGCCCTGGACCGACGGCGCGTCGCTGCGGTTCAGCACATCGATATCGCCGTACATGTTGGCCTTGATGAAGCCATACAGGCGGACGGAGGTCTCGGTGCCCGGGATGCGCCAGGAATTCGGCATCGACCCGCGCATCGCCTCGTCCACGTCGGCGCGCGTCACCCGCGCTGTCACCGGCGCCGGCGGTGGTTCGGCCACGATGATCGGCGCGGGGGCTGGCGCCACCGGTGTGGCGCGCGTGGCGCGCGGCGGGGCCGCCGCGGTGCGTGCTGGCGGCGGGGATGGTGCTGGGCGGGCGGTGCGTTGCGCGGCCTCCAATTCATCCACGCGACGCCGTAGCTGGTCCATTTCAGTCACCTGCCGCTGGAGCTGTTCCATGCGGCGGAGCAACTCCTCCACGGACGGTGTCGGCGGTGGCTGGCCGGCCGGGGCTTGCGCCACAGCGGGACCGGCCGCGGCCATATAGACCAAGGCTGGACCGGCCAGGAGTGCACGGTAGAACCGCGTCTTTTTCTTCATGGCGCCCGTCGTCGCTATTGGTGTTGTACGTGGTTACGATCAGTTAGGCATTAACGAATGCTTCAGCGTGCAATGCCGTGGTCGTTACTGTGCATACCGATAGCGGATCGCGCAAGGGATCTGTATCACCCGCAGTCAGCTACGCTCGCCCTGCCTGCCGCTGTCATCAAAGCCCGTCGCCACGGCGATTTCGCTCGGCCATCGGATTGCCTTCATCGGCAGCGGCCCGCTGCTGTGTCTTGCGGCCCACCAGTATATGACGGCAAGGCAGCGGCAAGGCGGTTCCTGGATCAACAACACGCAGTGCGTCGTGGCGCGGCACATCTCGGGGCGGCGTTCGACCTGGCGCTGGCGGTGGTGAGGCGACGTGCGCAAACACTCGGCCGGTGATGAGCATCATCGCCCTTACGAAGTCCTTACGCCCAAGGCGCTGCTTCCACATCGCGCGACGATGCCATCGTCCCGCAATCTTGGCCCCTGACCAAGGGGATTATCATGCTCGACTTTGTGCTTTTGGCCGCGGGTCTTGGCGGCTTCATCCTGCTCGGCCTCTACGTCCGTGCCTGCGGGCGCGTCTGATCATGGGGTTCGAACTCTGGCTTGGCGCCGTGGTCGCGCTCGGCCTGCTTGGCTACCTCCTCTGGGCCCTGCTGCGGCCTGAAAGCCTGTGACATGACGTTGATCGGTTGGGCGCAGATCGTGCTCGTGCTCGGCTGCGCGCTGCTGCTTGCGGTGCCGATTGGGCGGTGGCTTGCATGCCTGGCGAATGGCCGCTTGGGCGCGCTGGCCGGCATGGACGCCGCGATCCTGCGGGTCGCCGGCGTGGATGCGTCACGCGGGCAGGGTTGGCAGGGCTATCTGCTGGCGATGCTCGCCTTCAACGCGGCGGGTTTCCTGCTGCTTTATGCGATCCTCCGCCTGCAAGGCCTGCTGCCGCTGAACCCGCAGGGCTTCGATGGCATCCCGCCCTTCCTCGCCTTCAACACCGCCATCTCCTTCGTCACCAATACGAACTGGCAGGCCTATTCGGGTGAGGCGGTGATGTCGCATCTCAGCCAGATGACGGGCCTCGCGGTGCAGAACTTCCTCTCCGCCGGCACAGGGATCGCGCTGGCCTTCGCGGTGATGCGCGCCTTCGCCGCGGGCGCAGTGACGCAGCTAGGCAATTTCTGGGCGGATCTTTCCCGGGTGACGCTGTGGCTGCTGATGCCTGGCGCAGTTCTCGCCAGCTTCGCCTTCATCGCCATGGGCGTGCCGCAGACGCTCGAGGCGGGTGTCGCGGCCGCGACCATCGGCGGCGGTGAGCAGGCCATCCCGCTCGGCCCCGTCGCGTTCCAGCTTGCGATCAAGCACCTGGGCACCAATGGCGGCGGCTTCTTCGGCGTGAATTCCTTGCATCCCTTCGAAGGTCCGAGCGCGCTCGCCACCAGCCTGCAGATCGTGTTGCAGGTGGTCATTCCCTTCGCCCTGTGCCTCGCCTTCGGCCGGATCATCGGCGATGCGCGGCAGGGGCGCGCATTGCTGGCGGTGATGGTGGGCTTCGTGCTGGCGGCCACGCTGGCGATCTACGCCGCCGAAGCCGCCGGCAATCCGCTGCATATCGCGGCCGGTGTTTCGCCCGTCCAGGGAAACATGGAGGGCAAGGACCTGCGCTTCGGCCTGGCGCTCGCCGCCCTGTTCACCGCCACGACCACGGGCGCGAGCTGCGGGGCGGTGAACGCGATGATCGACAGCTTCACGCCGCTCGGTGGCCTGGTGCCGCTGTTCCTGATCCAGTTGGGCGAAGTGCTGCCGGGCGGCGTCGGCTCCGGCCTCTATGGCATGCTGATCTTCGCGCTGCTGGCGGTGTTCATCGCCGGCCTCATGGTCGGGCGCACACCGGAATATCTCGGCAAGAAGGTGCAGGCGCGGGAGGTGAAGCTCGCCATGCTGGCGGTGCTCGTGCTGCCTGCCGCCATCCTTGGCCTTGCGGGGCTCTCGTTGGTGCTGGAGGTCGGCACCGCCTCGCTCCAGGATGCAGGGCCGCATGGCCTGACCGAGATGCTCTACGCCTATACTTCGGCCGCGGGGAACAACGGCTCGGCCTTCGGCGGGCTCACCGCCGACACGCCCTGGCTGAACACCACCCTGGGCTTGGCCATGCTGCTCGGCCGCTTCGCCTTCGTCATCCCGGTGCTGGCCATCGCCGGCAGCCTGGCCGCCAAGCCGCGCGCCCCTGACGGCCCCGGCACCCTGCCGACCCATGGCCCGCTGTTCATCGGGCTGCTGGCCGGCGTGATCCTCATCCTGGGCGGGCTGCAATACCTGCCTGCCATCGCCCTTGGCCCGATCGCCGAGCATGTCGCCATGCTCGCCGGCCAGACCTTCTGAAAGCCGCACCCCATGCAATCCTCGTTCGCGCTGTTCGATGGCGCCATCCTCCGCGGCGCGGCCATCGACGCGGTGCTGAAGCTCAACCCGCGCCACCTGGTTCGCAACCCGGTGATCTTTGTGACGGAGGCGGTGGCGATCCTCGTCACACTGCTCGCATTGCGTGACGCGCTGGCAGGCAATCCGTTCGGCTTCCAGGCCGGCATCGCCGCCTGGCTCTGGCTTACCGTGCTGTTCGCGACCTTCGCGGAAGCCGTGGCCGAAGGCCGCGGCAAGGCGCGCGCCGCCTCGCTGCGCGCCGCGCGCGGGGATACCATGGCGCGCTTCGTGCCGCTGCCGGAGGACACCACGCTCACCATCCCGCGCGCCGCCGCCGACCTCAAGCGCGGCGATCATGTGCTGGTGGAGGCCGGGGAGATCATCCCCTCCGACGGCGAAGTGGTGCAGGGAATCGCCAGCGTCAACGAAAGCGCCGTCACCGGTGAGAGTGCGCCGGTGATTCGCGAGGCCGGCGGCGACCGCAGCGCCGTCACCGGCGGCACGCTGGTGGTGAGCGACCGCATCCTGGTGCGCATCACCGCCGAGGCCGGCGGCACCTTCCTCGACCGCATGATCGCGATGGTCGAAGGCGCGTCGCGCCAGAAGACGCCGAACGAGATCGCGCTCGACATCCTGCTGGCCGGCATGACGATCATCTTCCTGATCGCCGTCGTCACGCTCGTGGGCTTCGCCAGCTACAGCGGTGCCGCGCCTTCGGTGGTGGTGCTGGCCGCCTTGCTGGTCACGCTGATCCCGACCACCATCGGCGGCCTGCTCTCCGCCATCGGCATCGCCGGCATGGACCGGCTGGTGCGCTTCAACGTGCTGGCCACCTCCGGTCGTGCGGTGGAGGCGGCGGGCGATGTGGACGTGCTGCTGCTCGACAAGACCGGCACCATCACCTTCGGCAACCGCCAGGCCGCCGCCTTCATCGCGGCACCTGGCGTGGGCGAGACGGAGCTGGCCGAGGCAGCCGTGCTGGCCAGCCTCGCGGATGAAACGCCGGAGGGCCGCAGCATCCTCGCCTTCGCCAGGGAGCGCTACGGTATCGCCGCCATCACCCCGGACGGCGCGCGGCCGGTGCCCTTCACCGCGCAGACCCGTATTTCGGGGATGGACCTGCCTGGCGGCGCCTACCGCAAGGGCGCGGTGGACAGCCTGGCGGTGACGCTGGGCGTGGCGATCCCGGCCGAACTGGCCGCCGGTATCGACCGCATCGCGCGCACCGGCGCCACGCCGCTGGCGGTGGCCAGGGATGGCCGCATCCTGGGCGCCATCGAGCTGAAGGACATCGTCAAGCCGGGCATGCGCGAGCGCTTTGTCGAACTGCGCCGGATGGGGATCCGCACCGTGATGGTGACCGGCGACAACCGCCTGACCGCCGCCGCCATCGCGGTGGAGGCCGGGACGGATGATTTCATCGCCGAGGCAAAGCCCCAGGACAAGCTCGACTACATCCGCGCGCAGCAGGCCGCGGGGCGGCTCGTGGCGATGGCTGGCGACGGCACGAATGACGCGCCGGCGCTGGCCCAGGCCGATGTGGGCCTTGCGATGCAGACCGGCACGCAAGCGGCCCGCGAGGCCGGCAACATGGTGGATCTGGACAGCGACCCGACGAAACTCATCGAGGTGGTGGAGATCGGCAAGCAACTGCTTATCACGCGCGGCGCGCTGACCACCTTCTCCATCGCCAATGACGTGGCGAAGTATTTCGCGATCCTGCCGGCGATCTTCGTGGCGCAGTATCCGGGTCTTGCCGCGCTCAACGTGATGGGGCTGGCCAGTCCGCAAAGCGCCATCCTCTCCGCCGTCATCTTCAATGCGCTGATCATCGTGGCGCTGGTGCCGCTGGCTCTGCGCGGTGTCGCCTATACATCCATCGGCGCCGCGGCGCTGCTGCGGCGGAACCTGCTGATCTATGGCCTGGGCGGCCTGGTCGCGCCCTTCATCGGCATCAAGATCATCGACCTCCTGCTCACCCTTATCGGAGTGGCCTGAACCATGTTGCGCCCGCTGCTTTCCCTGCTGCTCGGCTTTACCTTGCTGGTGGGCGTCGTCGTGCCGCTCGGCGTCACCGCTCTCGCGGGCCTGACCATGCCGGACCGCGCCGGCGGCAGCCTGGTCCGTCGTGAGGGTAGGGTGATCGGCTCTACCCTGATCGGCCAGAATTTCGAGGACGACGTCTGGTTCCAAGGCCGGCCTTCGGCGACCGCCGCCGCGCCCTATGACGCCGCCTCCTCGGCCGCATCGCAACTGGGGCCGACCAGTGCGGCCTTGCTGACGTCGGTGATCGCGCGTGTGGCCGGCCGGCGCGATGTCCCGGCCGATGCCGTGACGGGCAGTGGCTCGGGCCTTGACCCGCATATCAGCCCGGAGAATGCACGTGCGCAGATCGCGCGTGTGGCGGCGGCGCGGGGCCTTTCGCCGGAACGCCTCGCGGCACTGGTGGAACACCATACGGAGGGCCGCGAATTCGGCCTGCTGGGGCAGCCGCGCGTCAACGTGCTGCGGCTCAACCTCGCGTTGGAGGCGCAGCGTTGACGGCGCCGCACCAGGTTCCAGGTGCGCGGTCCGGGCGCTGGCGATCATCGGCCTGCGCGGATGTCCGCAGGCTGACGCCACGGCCATCGGCGTGACAGGCGCCAAGGCCATACTGGGTGCGGCGATGTCGCCGTCGCTGACGTGAGGCGCGCGCTGTCCTATTCTGCCGGCAGATGAACAACGCAGATCCCGAACGACCAGATCCCGATGCCCTGGCCGAGCTTGCGGCGCGGGAAGGTCGCGGTCGCCTCAAAGTGTTTCTCGGCGCGGCGCCGGGCGTCGGCAAGACCGTGGAGATGCTGGCGGAAGGCCGTCGCCTCCAGGAAGCGGGGCGTGACGTGCTGGTCGGCCTGGTCGAGACGCATGGCAGGGCCGAGACCGAAGCCGCCATCGGCACGCTGCCCAGGCTGCCGCTGCGTGCGATCGCCTATCGCAGCCAGGTGCTGCACGAATTCGACCTCGACGCCGCCCTGGCGCGGCGCCCCGCCATCCTGCTGCTGGACGAACTCGCCCATACCAACGCGCCGGGCAGCCGCCACAGCAAGCGCTGGCAGGATGTGGAGGAACTGCGCGACGCCGGCATCGAGGTCTGGACCGCGATGAACGTCCAGCACCTGGAAAGCAGTGCCGAGGCGGTGGCGCGCGTCACCGGCGTGCGAGTCGCCGAGACCGTCCCGGATGCCGTGCTGAAGGGGGCGGATGCGGTGGAACTCGTGGACATCCCGCCTGCGGAGCTTCTGGAGCGCATGCGGGCGGGGAAAATCTACCGCGCCGAACAGGCCGAGCGGGCGTTGCGCGGCTTCTTCAAGGAGGGCGCGCTGGCGGCGCTGCGCGAATTGGCGCTACGCCGCACAGCGGATCGTGTCGATGCCGACGTCACCTCCTGGATGCGCCGCAATGCGGTGGCCGGCCCCTGGCCCGTGGGCGACCGCCTGCTCGCGCTCATCCCCGGCGGGGCGGCGGCCGAGCCGGTGTTGCAGCAGGCCCGCCGCCTCGCCGATGCGCTGCATGCACCGCTGCTGGCGCTGCATGTCGAGCAGCCCGGCCAGGACTCCGATCCCGGGCGGGGCATCGCGCTGGCCCAGCAACTCGGCGCCGAGACCGAGGTGACGACGGCCACGGATCTGCCGGGCGCGATCCTGGCCCATGCCCGCGCGCGCCGTGCCACGCACATTGTCCTGGGGCGCGGCGACCCGCCCTGGTGGCGGCGTGCGCTGGGGCAGACCCTGATCGGCGCCCTGGCCCGCCAGGCGCCGGAATTCACGCTGCATGTGGTGCCGAGCCAGGCGGCCGCGCGCGCCGCACCCACGCCGCGCCATCTGCCGGGCTGGACGACCTGGCTCGTGGTGCCGCTGCTGGTCGGCGCCGCGACGCTGGTCTGTGCCGTGCTGGATGGCATGGTGCCCGATGCCGCCTTCGGCATGGTCTATCTGGCCGCCGTCGTGGCGATCGCCGCCATCGCCGGGCCGGTGCATGCGGGCGTCGGGGCGGTTCTTGCCTTTCTTGTCTGGAACTTCCTGTTCCTGCCGCCGCGCTACACGCTGACCATCGCCTCGGCGCAGGATGTGTTGGGGGCCGTGGTGTTCGGCGCGGTGGCGGCGCTGCTGGCTGGCACGACAGGCAGGCTGGGCCGGAATGTGCGATCGGCGGCGCTGCGGCTGGCGGCGCTGCGGCGGCTGACCGCGCTCTCACGGCGGCTCAATGCAGAGGCCTCGATGGCCGAACTGCAGATGGCGGTGGTGGAGGAGGCGGCGCGTATCACCGGCGGCCCCGCCTGCCTGCTGCTGCCGCTGGACGAGGCGCTGGCGGCGATCCTGCCCGGCCAGTTCACGCGCGACGCGGTGCTGCAGGCCGAACCCGTGCTGCGCGCCGCGAGCCCCGCCGATGCCACGCCCGATGACGGCGCCATGGCCGCGGCGCGCTGGGCCCTGGCCAATGGCCGTGCCGCCGGGCGCGGCACCGCGACCCTGCCCACAAGCGCCTGGCGCTTCCTGCCCCTGACTGCGGTGCGCGACGGTCAGGCGGTGGCGCTTGGGCTCCTCGGGCTGCATCCCGAAGGCGACGCGCCGGACCCGGAGGCGGACCGCGCCCTGGAGGCGCTGTTGGACCAGGCGGCGGTGGCGCTGGAACGTGCGCGCCTGGCGGATATCGCCGCCAATGTCCGTGCCCGCGGCCAGACGGAGGCGCTGCGCACCGCGTTGTTGACCAGCCTTGGGCACGACCTGCGCACGCCGCTCACCGTCATCCGCGGCGCCGCGGAGACGCTGCGCACCGTCGGCCCCGCGCTGACCGAGGCGACCCGCGCCGACCTGCTGGCCAGTATCGAGGAGGAGGCCACCCGCCTGGCGCGCTGGATGTCCGCCATCCTCGACATCGTGCGGTTGGAGACCGGCCAACTGGTGCCGCGGCGTGAACCGGTGGATGTGGCGCTCGCGCTGGAGGAGGCGGCCACGCATGCGGAACAGGCGCATCCCACCCGCCGCATCCTGCGCGACCTGCCGGCCGATCCGCCGCGGCCGCGGCTCGACCCCGCGCTGCTCGACAGGGTGCTGGAGAATGTGCTGGACAATGCGCTGAAATACGCCGCGCCGGATGGCGTTGTGCGCATGGTGGCGCGTCGTGAGGGGGCGGAGGTCGTGGTGCTCATCGAGGATGACGGGCCCGGCATTCCGCCCGAGGACCTGCCCCGTATCTTCGATGCCTTTTTCCGCGCCGTGCGCACCGACAGCATCGCCGCCGGATCCGGGCTTGGCCTGTCGATCTGCCGTGGCCTGGTCGGGGCGATGGGGGGACGCATCGCGGCGGAAAGCCCGATCGCTGCGGGACGAGGGACGCGCATATCGCTGCGATTCCCGGCATGACCGCGGCACCCTTGTCGGTCCTGGTGATTGATGACGAGCCGCAGATCCACCGCTTTCTGGGCGCTGCATTGGAGGCGGCCGGCTATGCCGCCCTGCGCGCGGAGACGGCGCGCGAGGGACTGCGGCTGGCGGCGTCCCGCGGCCCGGCCTGCGTGCTGCTCGACCTCGGCTTGCCCGACATGGATGGGAAGGAGGCGCTGGCGCGGCTGCGCGCGTTCAGCAGCGTACCGGTCATCATCATCAGCGCGCGCGACCGGGAGGCGGAGAAGGTCGCCGCACTCGATGCCGGTGCCGATGACTATGTGGAAAAGCCGTTCGGCCTGGCCGAACTGCTCGCCAGGCTGCGGGCAGCGACGCGGCGCGTGCTGCTGGCGACAGCCCCTTCGCCGATCGTGACGTCAGGGCAGCTCGAGATCGATCTGGAACGGCGCGTCGCGCGCGTGACGGGCGTTGAACTCTCGCTCACCCCGCGTGAGTGGGATCTGCTGGCGGCGCTCGCCCGTGACCTCGGCCGGGTGGTGACGCAGCGGCGCCTGCTGACCGAGGTCTGGGGGCCGGCGCATGTCGAGGACAGCCAGTATCTGCGGGTATATGTCGGGCAGTTGCGCGCCAAGCTCGGCGAGGCTGCCAGGCTGCTCCGGACGGAGCCCGGCGTCGGCTATCGGTTGCTGGAGGAGGAGCGGTGATCAGCCCCTACCCGTCGACCACAGGCAGCGTACCGGGCTCGCCCAGGGTCTCGAAGAGGCGGACCATCAGCGTGGTTCGAGGAACGAGGCACGAGATCAGCAGGTGCTCCTCATGCGTGTGCGGACCATCCCCGACGACGCCGAGGCCATCCAGTGTCGGGATGCCGAGGGCGCCCGTGAAATTGCCATCGCTGCCGCCACCGGCCACACGTTCGCCGGCGACGGCAAAGCCGGTATCGCGCGCCAAGGCCGCTGCGTGATCGTAGAGCGCCTGAATTGCCGGCGTCTTCGAGAAGGGGGGGCGCGAGATGCCCTGGGTGATCTCCAGCCGCACGTCAGGATCATGCGGGCGTAGTGCCATCAGGGCGTTTCGCAGCTCCATCTCCTCCGTCGCGGTGGGCACCAGCGCATAGCAGATGGCTTGGCATTCGGCGGGCACCATGTTCTCGTGCGTGCCACCGGCCACCGTGCCGATATTGACGAAGAAATTGCGGGCATGGTCGGTGAGCGCCTCAATCGCGAGAATCTGGTGTGCCATCTCGCGGATCGCGCTGCGCCCCTTTGCGTGATAGGCACCGGCATGCGCCGGACGGCCAATCGTGCGCAGGTGCCAGCGCGCGATGCCATGGCGCGCGATCGTCAGGCGCCCGCCATCGCCCGAAGGCTCGGGTACCAGGACGACGCGGTGTCGCAGCGCCTCTGCCTCGATGGCGCCGCGCGAACTTGGACTGCCGGCTTCCTCATCCGGGATCATCATGAAGGTCACGGGCAGACGCGGCCTGCGGCCCATCCCGTGCAGGTGTTCGAGGGCGGCGAGCGCCATCGCGTTGCCGCCCTTCATGTCATAGATGCCGGGGCCATAGGCGCGGTCGCCCTCCACGCGGAAGCGCAGCGGCCCGGCAAGCGTGCCGACCGGATGCACCGTGTCGATGTGCCCGAGCAGCAAGATGCCGGGGCCATCACGGTCGCCGGCAACGTGGCCCAGCAGAATATCGCCAAAGCCGCCGGTGCCCGCGCGGCGTTCAATGCGCGCGCCGATGCGGCGAAGCTTCTCCTCCACATGATCGGCGACGCGATTCACCGCGGCCGCATCCTGCGTCGGGCTTTCGATCTCCACCCAGCCACGCACCGCGTCGAGCAGCGCCGCACTCGTCAGTTCCCGCATCGTCATTCGTTCCCCGCGGTGCCGATGAACGGCCCCGACCATCGCGCTGGCGCAGGAGGTTGTCCCATGCGCCACGCGGGCCGAGCCTGGCAGGCTTGGTGCCCGACGTCGACGGCGTGGGTGGCGAACAAGGCCATGGCGGACAGGCAGTCAACCTCGACGCTCCAGACGTGGATGGGGTCCGTCAACCAGGCCATATTCAGCCAGCACCCGCTCACGTATGCGCCGGCGCACCATCTTGCCCTGCACGTTGCGCGGCAGTTCCTGCATCGTGACGTGCAACCGTGGTTGCTTGTGGCGCCCGAGGCCAGCGACGGCCGAACGTGCGCGCTCCGGCCAGCCCGCATCGGCACCCTCCGCCACCGCGACCACGATTTCCCCCCAGTATTCGGAGGGCAGGGAGATGACCGCGACCGCCGCGCCCTGGCCGCTGGCGGCAAGGGCGCGCTCAATCTCGTCGGGATGGACCTTGTAGCCGCCCGACTTCATCACATCGGCCATCCGGCCGACCAGGTGCAGCCGGCCCTGCATATCGAAGCGGCCAAGGTCGCCGGTTTCGTGGAACGCGCCTGGCTCCAGCGGGTGAAAGCCGTCCGTGGCGTAGTGCCCGGCGTAGATGTGCTGGCCGCGCAGCAGCACCTCGCCATCCTCGCCCGGGCCGGGTATGGCGCCATCCTCTCCACGCAACGCGATTTCGACGCCAGAGGCGGGGTAGCCGACGCAGACGCCGTCGTAATGCGGACCCTCGGCGTAATAGGCATCCGTCTGCTCGGCGGTGAGCACGGCGATGGGATTGGTCAACTCGGTCTTGCCATAGGCGATCCGGATCACCGGCCCGAACATGGCGCACGCCTTGCCATAGAGCGTCGGCGACAATGGCGCGGTGCCGCAGAACACCGCCCGCATGCCGGGGAAATGCCGATCCGGCAGGGCGGTCGTCAGTTTCGCGAGCACGGTCGGGGGCGCGAAAATATGGTCGATGCTGCCTTCCTCCAACAGCGGCGCGATGCGCGCCATGTCGGCGCCATCCAGCAGGACCACGCTGCCCCCACGCTCGAGGAAGGCCATCGTCAGCACGGAGGCGCCGTGCATGTAGGGCGTGACCAGCAGGATGCGGCTGCCGGGCCCGACGGCCGTGGGCAGCGCCGCGCGCTGCAGCAGATTGCCGATCCAGCGGGCGCCATGCGTCTGCACGATGGCCTTGGGCGCGCCGGTGGTGCCGGAGGTGAAGCCGATGCGGCCATGCGCCTCCCGCGGCACCGGCGGAATTTTGCCGAGATCGCCACGCGCCGTGTCCAGATCCTCGATCACCATGGGCGTGCAGCCAAACGCCTTGAAGGCGTCGGCATTGGCCGCGGTCGTCAGCACGCGCTTGACGCCGGTGATCGCCAGATTGTGGCGCAACTCGTCGGCACCCAGCGCCGGGTTCAACGGTGTTTCGGCGGCGCCGGACAGCCGCACGCCAAAAGCGCCCCAGACGGCGGCGTGGCTGTTGCGCAGCGACGTTGCCACCGGCTCACCCGGCGTGACACCGGCATCCAGCAGCGCCTGCGCGACCGCGGCGGCACGGCCGCCCAGTTCGCGATAGGTCATGCCCGTGGCGCCATCGAAGACGGCAAGCCGGGTCGCATGCGCGTCGCAGGCGGATTTCAGATCGCTCGCCCAGGGGATCGCCGGCTGCATCATGCCACGGGCTCGAAGCCATAGAGATCCCAGGCATTGCGCGCGAGGATGCGATTGCGCACCGCCTCATCCGGCACCCATTCCAGCATGAGGTCGAGCAGGTCGCCATCGTTCGGCATGGCGCGATCGCTGGTCATGTTCGCGTGCGGCCAGTCGGAGGCCCAGACCAGCCGCTCCGGCGCATGCTTCACTAGGGCCCGGGCGAAGGGCGTCATGGCGGCATAGGGGAAGTCTTCCTTCATGCAGCGCATCGGCCCCGACATCTTCACCCAGACACGGCCGGATTCCAGCATCCGCAGGATCGTCTTGAAGGCTGGCTGGTCGATGCCGCCCGCCGTGGGGACGCTGCCAAAATGGTCCAGCACGATGGTGTTGCGCAGCGCCATCAACTGGTCGACGTAGTCCGTGATATCGGCGCCGCTTGGATAGAATTGCACATGCCAGCCGAATTCCGCGATGCGCGCGGCGAGGTCTGGCAGCACCTGGGGGAAGTGGCTACCGCGCTTGAGGCTGACGAAGCGCACGCCGCACACGCCGAGCGCATCCATCTCGGCGATCTCGGGCGAGGAAAGATCATCCTTGGGCACGACGACGCCACGGAAGCGGCCGGGAAAACGCCGCAGCGTGTCGATCAGAAGCTGCGGGTTGCGGCCGTAGCCACCGGCATTGACCATGACGGCGTAGTGCAGCCCGAGCACGTTCTGCAGGGCGATGTAGTCCTCCGCCAAGGCATCGCCGGAGTGGTACGGGGTCTTCGCATCGAAGGGATAGGTCGCTTCGGGCCCGAAGAAATGAATATGGCAATCCACCGCGCCGGGCGGGCAGCGCAGTTTCGGTGTCTTCGGATTCGGGTCGGGCGGTTGCGTCATGAAGGCCATCAGGCGGGCTCCCCGGAGATTGCGATGAAGCGATCGGTTTCTGCCCCGGCGATGGGGGCGGCAGGCAGATCGGTCGCCAGCAGATGCAGCAGCGTCACGCGCGCCGGGTCGTTCTCATCGGTCAGGACGTGCACCCGGCAGGTGGCCGGATCGCTGGCCAGGTGGTCAGCGACGGCCTGCGGCATCCCGCCAGCCGGCCAGCGATGGCGCAGCAGGGCGGCGGCGGGCCGATCCTGCGCCGGCCCCGGCAAGGTCGCTGCGACGTTGTAGAAGCTGAGGATCAGCAGTTCCCGCGCCGGCACGATCCGCGCCTTCCACGGCGTATTGACCTTGGCGTCGTGGCTGGGCGCGTGGAAGCGCTGCGTGCTGTCCACCTCCCACAGGTTCAGGAAGCGGTTCGCAAGTCCCGCCGCGCGGAATCGCGTCACGGCACGATAGCCCGGCAGGCCGAGCAGCAGCGGCACATGCTCCTCCGCCTGCCACCGCAGGAACTCGTCCTCCCAACCCGGCGCGAGCCCGGATTCAACCGTGTAGATCGCGCCGCTCATCGGCCCTGCCAGCGCGGCGCGCGCTTCTCGTTGAAGGCCAGAACGCCTTCGCGCCGGTCCTCGGACACGACCAGGCGGTTATAGGCCTCGACCTCGAACGCCAGGCCGTCGTGCAACGCGACCTCCATGCCATTCTGGATGCTGCGCTTCGCCTCCCGCACCGCGAGCGGCGCATTGGCCGCCATCGCGGCCGCGCTTTCCAGGACGGCCGGCATCAGTTCCTCCCGCTCGCACAGGCGGTTCACCATGCCCCAGGCGTGGGCTTCCTCGGTGCTGAAGGGGCGTCCACTCAGGATAATCTCCTTGGCCCGGCGCTCGCCCACCGCGCGCGGCAGCATCTGCGTGCCGCCGGATCCCGGCAGGATCCCGCGCGTGACCTCGGGCAGGGCGAAGCGGGCACCGCGTACGGCGTAGATGAAGTCGCACAGCAGCGCCGTCTCGCAGCCGCCGCCGTAGGCATGGCCGTTCACCGCGGCGATGACCGGCACCTGGGCGGCCAGCAATTGGTCGCGGCCTTGCTCGAAAATATGGTGCTGCGCCTGCCAGGCGGCGTCGGTCATCCCCTTCCGTTCCTTCAGGTCGCCGCCGCCGCTGAACAGCCGGTCGCCGGCACCGGTCAGCACGGCGCACCGAATGCCGCCGGGTGCCTGTGCCAGCCGTGTCCAGACCTCCAGCAGTTCGGTCGCCATGCGCGTGTTGCGGGCGTTGCCGACCTCCGGCCGGTTCATGGTCACGACCAGGATGCTGCCGGCTTCGATGCGGGTCAGCAGGGTTTCAAAGGGGGGAAAGGGCTCGGGCCCCGGCAATGCGGCCGTGGGATCACTCGGGTTGTTCACGTTTGGCGTCCTCCGATCGTGAGAATAGGCGCGATCACGGGCTGGGCGCGCGCGCCAAATCGGATGAAATTGATGCAGCCAGCGTATTAGGGAGAGCGGTATTGGACGTTTCGGTGATCGCAGGCTTCATCGCCGTGGTCGAGGGCGGCAGCGTGCATGCGGCCGCCCGGCAGTTGCGCATCTCCCAACCCACGCTGTCGCGGCGGCTGCAACGGCTGGAGGCCGAATTGGGCTTTCGCCTCTTCATCCGCACCGGCCGGCGGCTGGTCCTGACCGAGGCCGGCATACGCCTGCTGCCGGAGTTGCGGGAGCATCTGGAGGGGCTCCAACAGGCCTTCGTGAAGGCGCGGGAGGAGATGTTCTACGGCCTGCCGACCACGACGCTCTGCTGCCTGCCCAGCGTCGCCACCACGGCGTTGCCCGCGGTGCTGAAGACCTATCTGCGCCGGCGCCCGCAGGCCAGGCTGCGGCTACTGGACCTGTCCGCCATCGAGATCACCCGCCTTGTCGCGGCCGGCAGTGCCGATTTCGGCGTGAATATCCTGGGCGACGAAACCCCTGGCCTGGTGCAGGAGGTGATCGGCGAGGACCGCATGGTCCTGGTGACCTCCCTGACCCACCCTCTGGCCGAACGCACGACGTTGCCCTGGAGCGCCCTGGAAGGCACACCCCTGATCGCCATCGGCACCATGTCGGGCAATCGTCGCATGCTGGACAGCGTGCGGGCCCGCATCGGCGTCGGGCTGAACTGGCAGCACGAGGTGCAGCACATCGCGACGGCCGTGCAGCTTGCGGCGGATGACGTGGCGCCGACGATCGTGCCGCAGCTGGCCGTGGTGGGGCGGCGGGAAGGCGTGCGCTGTATCCCCCTGGTGGACCCCCCGCTGATGCGTCGCATCGGCATCCAGCGCCGCCAGGGTGAAGCCTTGTCCGCCGAGGCCGAGGCGCTGCGCCGGGCCGTGCTGACCGGGTTGCGGCGGCTGCTCGCAGGTGCTGCCACGGCGGCCGGCTGATGACCAAGGCGCATCAATATAGCCAAAAAGAAGGGGGCTACGCCACGCGGCCGTTGTGCCACCCTCCGGGCCAATGATTGGCGTCGCCAAAAAATGGGGGAAACGAAAATGACCGGTCACGCGAAGCTGCCGCTGTCCCGGCGCGCCTTGCTCGGTGCCACCGCGCTGCTGACGACGGCGGCCGACGAGCCCTATCCCAATCGCCCTGTGCGGATCCTGCTGGGCCTCAGTGCGGGCGGGCTGGCCGATATCTCCGCACGGATTGTCGCGCAGTCCCTGACGGAGAAACTGGGCGCGCCCTTTGTCGTCGAGAACCGGCCGAGCGCGGGCGGCATCGTCGCGGCCCAGGCCGCCGCCCGATCCGCGCCGGATGGCCATACGCTGATCTTCCTGTCCTCCACCGCCGCCATCAGCAAGGCGCTGTTCCGGTCCCTGCCCTACGACCCGATCGAGGATTTCACGCCGATCATCTCGGTCATCCATTTCGACCTGGTGCTGATGACCAGCCCGACCTCGGCGATCCGCAGCGTCGCCGACCTGCGTGCGCCGCGCGCACGGCCGCTCACCTTGGGCACGCATCCGAACGGCACCACGCAATACCTGTTGGCGGAGATGCTCCGTCTGCAAATGGATCTGCCGATCACCCTGGTGCCCTATCGCAGCACACCAGAATTGTTCACCGCGTTGCAGCGTGGCGATGTGGACGTGACGATCGACGGCTATGCGGCGCTCAGCGGCCAGTTCGCCGCCGGGGCGGTGCGGCCCCTCGCCTCCTCCGGTCGGCAGCGTTCGGCGTTGCTGCCGGATGTCCCGACCTTCGCCGAGGTGGGCGTGCCGAATTGCGAGTTGTTGGGCTGGAACGCGCTTTTCGCGCCGGCGCGCACGCCGCAATCCATCGTGAACACGCTGCATCGGGAGGTGCTGGCCACGCTGCGTCAGCCGACGACGCTGACGCGCATTCGCGAACTGGGCGTGGAGGTCGGTGCGCTGGGGCCCGAGGATCTTGCGGCGCGGCTGCGCGACGATATCGCGACCTATAATTCCGTCATCGACCGATCCGGGATGGAGCGGCTGTAGCGGGGGCCGGGCGCATGACCGCGGAAGCACCGCTCGTCGATTCCCATTTCCACGTCTACACGCAAGCGCTTCCGCTCAGCGCCACGGCCTGGCATCGCCCGACCGAGGATGCCGCGACGGAGACACTGATCGAGACACTGGACGCGCATGGCGTATCCTTCGGGGTCATCTCCGCGGCCAGCCTGTATGGCGACTACAATGACTACAGCCTGCGTGCGCTGAAGCAGCACCGCCGGCTGCGCGCGACGGCGATCGTCGATCCGGAGATCAGCCTGCATGAACTGGAATTGCTGGACGCCGCCGGCTTCGTCGGCATCCGTTTCCAGTTCCGCCGCGTGCCGACATTGCCCGACCTGGGCGGCCCGACCTATCGCAAGTTGCTGCACCGCATCGCCGACCTTGGCTGGCACGTGCATGTGAATTGCGAGGGCGAGCGCCTGGCGCCCTTGCTGCAGGCTGTGGAGGCCACCGGCGCGCGGCTGGTGGTGGATCATTTCGGCCATCCGACGCCAGGCCTCGGCACGCGCTGCCCCGGTTTCCAGGCGGTGCTGGCGGCGGTGGAGCGTGGTCGCACCTGGGTGAAGCTGTCGGCGGGCTATCGTCAGCATGACCAGGCCCTGCTGCCCGACCTGGCGTCGCAACTGGTGCGGGTCGGCGGCGGGGAACGGCTGCTCTGGGGCAGCGACTGGCCCTTCGCCGGTTTCGAGGACCGCATCCGTTATCAGGACACCGTGGAGGCGCTGGCGGAATGGGTGCCGGATGCCGCAGTGCGGCGCCGTATCCTGGGCGAGACGCCGCTGCGCCTCTACTTCGCCCGCCTGTAGGGCCGCAGGTCCAGGCGGCGCGTCGAATGGGGTTGGCGCTGCCCAGGATACCCTCGCTACCGAAAGTCCCGGCTTCCCGGCAGCCCAGCTTTCGGCTTGCGAACCGCCTGGTTCGCATGCGCCACCTCGTCGGCCCGGCCGAGATTGCGTTCCGCCCAGGCCGTATCGCTTTCCGCCTCAGGCAGCAGCAGGCCGTCCAGCAGGTCCGACCAGTCGGTGAGGGCGCGGATGATCAGATGCGTGATCGGCACCTCGGTGTGTTCGGCCACGCGTTCCACGCGACCTTCCGCCAGCAGCAGCCGTCCGGCGACCAACGCGGCGCGGCAGCGCGCCGCGATATCCGGATAGACGACCAGATTGCCGACACCATGCTCGTCCTCCACCGTCAGGAACACCACCCCCTTGGCCGAGCTTGGCCGCTGGCGCATCAGCACCAGCCCCGGCAGGCGGATGGTCGAGCCCTGGCGCGCCTGCCGCAAGCCGCGCGTATCGGCGCAGCGCCGCGCGGTGAGTTGCGGGCGCAGCAGGGCAAGCGGATGCCGCCGCAGCGTCAGGCCGGTGGCGCGGTAATCCTCCACCACCGTCTCGCCTTCGGTGGGTGGCAGCAGGGCCACCTGCGGTTCCGGCACCAGCGCGGTTTCGTCGGCCAGGGGATCGGTGGCCGCGGCAAACAATGGCAGATCGCGCGGCCCGCCGGGGATGCCGCGCGCCTCCCACGCCGCATGGCGCCGCCCGGCGCCGAGCCCGGCGAAGGCATCGGCCGCGGCCAGTGCATCGAGCGCCTGCGATCCCGCCCCGGCGCGCCAGGCGAGTTCCTCGACGGAGGTGAAGGGCGCCCCGTTGCGGGCCTCGCGCGCCGCGGCGATGCGCGCGCCATCCTCCGCCGCCAGCCCGGTCACCAGCCGCAGCCCAAGCCGCAGCGCCAGCCCATTGGCACTGTCCGGTTGCGGCTCCAGCGTGCAGTCCCAGGCGCTGGCGTTCACGTCGATGGCGCGGATCGCCACACCATGCTCCCGCGCGTCGCGCACGATCTGCGCCGGCGCGTAAAAACCCATCGGCTGGCTGTTGAGCAGCGCGCAGGCAAAGGCCGCGGGGTGGTGCCACTTCACCCAGGAGGAGGCATAGACCAGATGCGCGAAACTGGCCGCGTGGCTTTCCGGGAAGCCATAGCTGCCGAAGCCTTCGATCTGGGTGAAGACACGCTCGGCGAAGTCGCGCACATAGCCGCGCCGGACCATGCCGGAGACCAGCTTGTCGCGGTATTGCTCGACCTGGCCACGCGCCTTGAAGGTCGCCATGGCGCGGCGCAGCTTGTCCGCCTCATCCGGGGTGAAGCCCGCGGCGACGATGGCGATGCGCATCACCTGCTCCTGGAACAGCGGCACGCCCAGCGTCTTGCCAAGCACCTGCTCCAGCTCGTTCGGCGGCCCGTAGTCCGATGACGGCGATGGATAGACCACCTTGTCCGCACCCGATTTCCGCCGCAGATACGGATGCACCATGTCGCCGGCGATCGGGCCGGGGCGGACGATGGCGACCTCGATCACCAGGTCGTAGAACTTATCCGGCCGCAGCCGCGGCAGCATGTTCATCTGCGCCCGGCTTTCCACCTGGAACACGCCGACCGAATCCGCCCGGCGCAGCATCGCGTAGGTTTCCGGGCATTCCTTCGGGAGGCTGGCCAGATCGAGATCGACACGCGCGTGCTGGCGCAGCAGGTCGAAGCCGCGACGCAGGCAGGACAGCATGCCGAGCCCCAGCACATCCACCTTGAGGATGCCCAGCGCCTCGATATCGTCCTTGTCCCATTCGAGGACGGTGCGGTCCTCCATCGCGGCATTGGCGACCACCGCCAGTTCGACCAAAGGCCCGCGGGTGATCACGAAGCCGCCCACATGGGTCGCCGCATGGCGCGGGAAATCCTGCAACTCCTCCGCCAGCTCCACGGCCATCGCGAGGCGCGGGTCGCCGGTGTCCAACCCCTCCTCCGCCGCGAGTTCGGAAAGTTCCCTCTCGCGCCCCGGCCCCCAACTGGCCTTGGCGAGGCGGGCGGTGACGTCGGTGGTGAGGCCCATGGCGCGGCCCACCTCGCGGATCGCGCTGCGCGCGCGGAAACGGATGATGGTGGCGCAGATCGCCGCACGGTCGCGGCCATAGCGCTGGTAGAGGTGCTGGATCACCTCCTCCCGCCGCTCATGCTCGAAATCGATGTCGATGTCGGGCGGTTCGCCGCGGCTGGCGGAGATGAAGCGCTCGAACAGCAGGTTGTGCTGGGACGGATCGACGGCGGTGATGCCGAGCACGAAGCACACCGCGGAATTGGCCGCCGAGCCGCGGCCCTGGCACAGGATCGGCGGCTGCTGCGCGCGGGCGAAGCGGACGATCTCGTGCACCGTCAGGAAATAGGGCGCGTAGCCGAGCTGCCCGATCAGCCGCAGTTCATGCGCGATGCCCTCGCGCACCGCCGCCGAAGCGCCGTCCGGCCAGCGTGTTTCCAACGCCGCGGTGACTCGCGCCTCCAGCGTCTGCTGCGCGGTGCGGCCTTCCTCCAGGATTTCGTCCGGATATTCGTAGCGCAACTGGCCGAGCGAGAAGCCGCCGGTCGCCGCCAGCACGCGCAGCGTATTGGTCAGCGCCTCCGGATGGCGGGCGAACAGGCGCGCCATCTCGGCCGGCGGCTTCAGGTGCCGCTCGGCATTTGGCTCCGCGTCATGGCCCAGCGCATCGACGGTGCGGCCGAGCCGGATCGCGCTCAGCACATCGGCAAGCCGCCGGCGCGCGGCGTGGTGGTAGCGAATATCCCCGATGGCGAGCAGCCCCGGGCCGATGGTGGCCAGCCGGTCGAGCCGCATCTGGTCATCGCCACGATGGGTGCAGGACGCCACCAGCAGCAGCGGCAAGGCCAGCCGTCCCCGCAACGCCCTGGCATCGGCGCGCAACCGTTCCGCAAAGCCATCGTCCGGATCGCCGGGCGGGATGGCGGCCAGCACCCAGCCGGTGGCGGCGGCGTGCATCGCCGCCCGGCCGATCCGGCATTCGCCCTTCGGCGCCGCCATCCGGGCCTGCGACAGCAGCGCGGTCAGTCGTCCATAGTTGGCGCGGTCGGTGGGCCAGGCCAGCCAGGCGCTGCCATCGTCCAGCACCAGCCGGCAACCGACCCGGAACGGCAGCCCCGCCTGTTGCGCCGCGACATGGCCGCGCACCACGCCCGCCAGGGAATTGGTATCGCAGATCCCGATCCCGGCCAGGCCCAGCGCCCGCGCCGTTTCCACCAGTTCATGCGGGTGCGAGGCGCCATCGAGGAAGGAGAAGTTCGAGCGTGCCGCCAACTCCGCATAGCCGGTCACGGCAGATGCCCGTGCAACAGCCAGCAGGCCGCCCCGGGCGACCCGGCGCGATAGACCCATAGCCGGGCGCCGGAGGCCAGTTCCACCTGGTGATAGTCGCGGGACGGCGGCAGCCTGGGGCCACGCCACCACGCGGGTTCCAGCCGCCGCGGCCCCTCGGCGCGCAGCACGCGCTGCGCGGTGCCGCGCCAGCGCAGCAGCGCGGGCGGGCCATCCGGCAAGGGCGCCACAACCTCGATAGGCTGCGGCCGGCGCAGCAGCAGCACCGGCGCGGCCGAAGCGGCCCAGCCCGCGGGCATGGCGGGCATGGCATCATGCGGGTCCAGCGGGGCGACCATATGCTCCGGCCAATGGCTGGCCAGGGGGGCCACGCGCTGCACCCGCACGCGCTGGCGCAGCCGGTCGAGCAACTGTGCCAGGACCTGCGCCGCGCCGTCATCGCGCCGGCCGCCGATGGCGAGCGCGGCCTGCAGGCCGGTCGCCATGGGATCGGTGGCGCGGGCCTCCAGCGCCATGCGTTCGAAGCCAAGGCCGGGTTCCAGCCGCTCCAGCCGATCGCGGAACAGGTGGCGCAGATGCGCCGGCGCGCGCGTCGGCTGGCCGGTGCCGATCGCCAGTTCCTGCACCATGCCATCCACCCGCCAGGCCAGCAGCACCACCTGCCGCGCCCCGCGCCCTGCTTCGCGCAGCTTGATGCACAAGGCTTCCAGCAGCCGGTCGAGCACCGCGTCGATGCCGGGGCGGGTGACGATCGGCTCCACGAAATCCCGCGCCACGACGAGGCCGGGCGGTGCCTGGACAGGGCGGATGGCCTCGCGCCGCTGCCCCGTGACGGCGTCGAGCCGGTGCAGCAGATCGGCCCCGAAGCGCCGTGCAAGGGGCGCGCGTGGCAATGCCAGCAGATCCCCGACGCTGCGCAGGCCGAAACGCATAAGCCGCAGCAGCAAGCCCGGTTCCAGCCGCAGCGCGAGGCCGAGCGGCAGCGGCCCGACCCGCGACGCCTCGGCCCCGCTTGCCACGATCGGGCCGTCGCATGTGCCCCGGGCCAGGGCGCCGGCGGTGGCCGCGGCGCCGGCCACCGCGCCACGCACGGCGAACCCCGCGCGCCGCAGCCGTGCCAGCGCGTCGTGCAGCAGGGGCGCCTCGCCACCCAGCAGATGGGCGCAGCCGGTCATGTCGAGCAGCAACCCATCCGGCTGGTCGGCCGCGGCGAGCGGGGTGTAGCGCCGCGCCCATAGCGCCAGGCTTTCCAGCATGCGCGCATCGCCGGCCGGATCGGCGGGACGGAGAATGAGTGCCGGCACGATGGCCTGAGCATCGGCCAGCGCCTGGCCAGCCCGCAGGCCGAGACCCGCCGCGGCATGGTCCACCGCCGCCAGCGCCCGCCGCGGTCCCTCGCTGGCCCAGGTGGCGAGAGGCAGGCCAGGCGGCAGATCAGGCTCCGCACGCCGGAGGCGGTCCGTGGCGAGGTCTGGCAAGTGCAGGGCCAGGAAGCGGCGGGCGTCGGGGATCATGCCGCTGCATCCCGCTCCATCCGCCCGGCCGCGGCACGCCAGGTCACCGCCCAGGGACCACCGGGCCTGCCGCCGCGCAGGCGCAGCAGCTCCAACTGCCAGCACGGGTCACCCATCCCGTGCCCGGCCCCGGCGGCATTCAGCGCGGAAATGCGCCACCGGCTGGCCGCGGCGCTGGGCGGCGGGTTGGCCATGTCAGGCCGCAGCAGCAGCCCGATGCCGCCGCCCGCCTCCGCCGCGAGTTGCAGCCGGCGGCTGGCGGTCAGGTCGAGTGCGGCCGCGGCCGGATCGGCGTGCCAGTCCGGTGCCAGCAGGGCGCCGGCGACGGCGGGGCAGCCCAGCGCCTCCTCCATCGCCCAGAGTGCGTCGGACCAGCGTTCGGCACGCAGCAGAATCAGCTTGGCGGGCAGCAGGCCGAAACGGGCGAGGCCCGGAGGCCAGGCGGTCAGCGCATCCGTGCCGGCCCCGATCCAGAGGACGGTGCCCCCGCTGCGGGCCAGCAGGACGGCCGCGAAAGCGGCGCCACAGCCGGGTTCGGCGGCCAGGATCTCGTGCAAGGTCGCGCGGGCGAGACCGCCGCCCGGCAGCCCGAGGCCGTCGCAGACGGGAATGGCGGCGGTGTCATGGGCGGCACGCCCGGCGCCCTCCAGCCGGATGACCCGCGCGCGCAGGGCGGCAAGCAGGGCAGGCTGGTCGATGGAAGGCCGATCCGGGACGGGCTGGGTTTTGGGCAAGGCCTTTGGCTACCGTGCCTGTTGCAGGCGGAACCGCCTCGACGAGAAGACCCGGGGCGCAAAGGGATCGGGTTCGGACATGGGCGGAGACTGGCCCAAAGATGGGAACAAATCAAGAACTCAACCGATCTCCGCCCAGGCCTCGTGGTGCCTCTGGAAAGCTTCAAATCCTCGGAAAAGGCGTCATGGGGTGAGGGTGCGTGACGCCTTCGGGCTGCCCATCAGCCCACGCCCCCGGGATCCGCCAGGCACTTATTGCCGCTCGATCCCGCCAGCCAGGGCCACGCTACGCCAGCGTTCCGTCTCCTCCGTGATCAGGCTTTGGAAGGCGGCGGGATCGAGGCCGCCGGGCTCCGAGCCGATGGAGGTGAGGAAGGCCTTCATGTCCTCCGTCGCCAGCGCCTTGCGCATCTCCGCATGCAGCCGCGTGATGATCGCATCCGGCGTGCCGCGCGGCGCCGCCAGGCCGTACCAACTGACCACGCCAAAGCCAGGAAGCCCGGCCTCGGCGAAGGTCGGCGTCCCTGGCAGCGCCGCGACGCGGCCGCCGCCGCTGATCGCGAGGGGGCGGATCTGCCCGCCCTGCAGGCTGCCCAAAGCCGATCCGATGGAGACGATCACCGCATCCACCGTGCCGGACAACACCGCCGTCACGGCCTCGTTGGCGCCGCGGAAGGGCACGTGGAACAGCTTGACGCCGGCGGCCTGCTCGAAGGCCAGCGTGGCGAAATGCGGCGCGCTGCCGTTGCCGCCGGTGCCGTAGCTGATCTTCTCCGGCGTCGCCTTCGCCGCGGCGATGAAGGCGGCAAGGTCGCGGTGCGGCGCATTGGCGGAAACGCCGAGGAACAGCGGCGAGATCGCCGAAAGCGAGATCGGCCGGAAGGCCGTCGCCTGGTCGAAGGGCAGCCGGCTGAACAGGTAGGGCAGGGTCGAGAAGGAATTGTCGATCGCCAGCAGCGTGTGCCCGTCGGGCGCCGCGCGCGCGACCTCGGCCGCGCCGATGGAGCCGGTGGCGCCCGGCCGGTTCTCGACCACGAAAGGCTGGCCGAGTTGTTCCGACAGTTTCGCGCACATCCGGCGTGCAACGACATCCACGCCGCCGCCCGGCGACCAGCAGACCACCACGCGCACCGGGCGCGACGGCCAGGCGGGCTGCGCCGACACGGGGCGGACCAGGGCCGGCAGCGCCAGGCCGGCCAGCGCGGCCCGGCGACCGAGTTGCTTTGTCATTGTTGTCGTTCCTCCCCGTTGGTTTTGGCGCGTCAGTCGCGCAGCGCGCGTGGCACGATCTTGCGCGCGGCCAGGATGGGATCGCTGCTCGGATCCAACAGCCCGCAGCCGCCGGCGATCGACCACCAGAGGTGATCCGCCCGCTGCACGATCAGGCATTCCAGGCCGCGGATCAGGTGCTCGCCCTCCATGGAATGGGCCAGGGCGATATGCGCGATCGATTCCGGCAGCCCCACGGCGATGCAGATATGCGCGCCATAGACGGGATGCCGCAGCGACGGCGAACCATTCGCCGAAGGGTCGGTGGTCCAGCGCGCGCGGTTCGCCGGCTCGAACTCCCAAGCCTTGCCGACGTCGTGCAGCAGGCCGCCGGCCAGCACGATGTCGCGGTCGATCCGCACTTCCGGGTAGCTGGTGATGAAGTCGTCGGCGATGGCGAGCGCGATTCGCGTCACGCCACGCAGATGCGCCGCCTGGTTGCCGCGCTTCAGGGTGAACATGCCCGGATTGGCTTCGCCCGGCAGGTCGGTGATGCGGCCAAAGCTCGTCTCCGACAGCGCCAGGCACCAGGCGTCGATGCATTTGCGCCGCAGTTCCTCGTGCTGGATGTCTGCCAGTTCCGGCAGGTCCTCCAGCACGGAGGCACGCATTTCCGGGGTCACGTCGCGCCGGGGGCGACTGTCGAGAAATTCCATGTCGGTGCCTATTCGAGGGTGATGCCGAGGTCGCGGGTGACGCTTCCCCATTTGTCGATCTCGGCGCCGATGAAGGCGGCGTAGTCGTCCGGGCTGCCGTTGGCGGCGACGTAGCCGCTGCCGGCGAAACGCTCGCGCAATTGCGGCTCGCGCAGGGCCTCGGTGATCGCGGCATGCAGCCGGGCCACGACATCCGGCGGCGTGCCGGCGGGGGCGGAAATGCCGACCCAGCCCACGGCGGCGAAGCCGGGGACACCGGCCTCGGCCAGCGTCGGTGCGTCGGGGTAGAGGCTGCTGCGTTCGCTGCTGGTCACCGCAAGGACGCGCAGCGTGCCGGCGCGGACATGTGGCAGCGGGATGTCCACATTGATGATCAGCACGGGCACCTGCCCCGCCAGCACATCGGTGATCGCGGGCGCCGCGCCGCGATAGGGCACGTGCAGCAATTCGATCCCCGCCGCGCGTTGCAGCATGGCCATGGCGAGATGGCCCGACGAACCGCTGCCGGGACTGGCATAGCCGATCTGGTTGGGGCGTTCCCGCGCCATGTTCACCAGATCGGCAAAGCTGCGGGCCGGGAAGTTGGCGGTGACCACCAGCGCGTTCGGCATCGAGGCAAGCTGCGCGACATGGACGAAGCTGCTGCGCGAGTCATACGGCATCCGCGCGTAGAGGCCGTGGTTCATCGCGTTCTGGCCGTTGCCGGACGCCAGCAAGGTATAGCCATCCGGCGCCGCCCGGGCGACCGCCGCCGCACCGATGTTGCCATTCGCGCCGGGCCGGTTTTCCACAACAAAAGGCTGGCCCAGGCTGCGGCTCAACTGCTGCGCGACAAGCCGGGTGATGACGTCGTTGCTGCCGCCCGGCGGGAAGGGCACGACGATCGTCACGGGGCGGTCCGGCCAGGCAGCGGCGGCCGCGAAGGGCCGGCCGGCAGCCGCCATGGCCAGCGCGCCGAGCGCATGGCGTCGTGTCAGTCGCATCGCAGTTTCCTCACCCATCGGGCTCGTTCGGCCCGTCCCGGCAATTTGCCGCGACCGCATCAATGTGTGCAAATGCCGATATGATCAGAGTTCATGTTGCCTGGTTATGATCTTCGACCTGCGTGAGATGGCGGTCTTCCGGCACGTCATGGAACTCGGCAGCGTCACGGCCGCCGCCGCCGCGCTGAACATCTCGCAACCCGCGGTCAGCCGGACCTTGCAACAGGCCGAGCGCCGCCTGGGCTTCCCGCTCTTCGTTCGGCAGAAGAAGCGCCTGCTGCCGACGGCCGAGGCCCAGGCCATGTTCCCCGAACTTCTGGGCGCCTTTTCCGCGATCGAACTGGTGCAGCGCCTGGCCGGCGACCTACGCGCCGGGCGCGCGGGCATCCTGGCCATCGCCACGCTGTCGTCCCTGGCCAATGTGCTGCTGCCGGAGGCGATCCACCGCTTCCGCCAGCAGCGGCCGGACGCGTCCGTCGCGCTGGACACCTACAGCGCGCATGAGGTGATCGAATTGGTGGCGGGGCACCGCGCCGACCTCGGCGTGGTCATCGGCCCCGTCGGTCATGCCGGGCTGCTGGTTGGCGACCTCTGCGCCACGGAAGTCGCCTGCGTGATGCCGCATGGCCACCCGCTGACGGCATTGGCGGAAATCGGCCCAAAAGATCTTGAGGACCTGCCGCTGATCTGCCCCAGCCGTCACCTGGTCCTGGGCGAGGCGATCAAGCGGGCCTTCGCCGAGGCGAATGTGCCGTTCCGCCCCGCGGTCGAAGTGTCGCAGCAAAGCTCGGCTGGTGCATTGTTGCGGGCCGGTGCCGGGGTGGCGCTGATAGATGGCTTCGGGCTGATGGGCGCGCAACTGCACGACCTGCCGGTGCGACCTTTTCGGCCGGCCATCCAAAGCACCGCGCGACTGCTGCGCGCCCGGCTGCGGCCGATGTCACGGCTGGCGCAGGATTTCGTTGCCGTGCTGCGGCAGGTCGCGGTCGAGGAGGTGGCGCGCCGGCCAATGGCGGTCCGACCGGGGTGACAATTCCATGAGGGTTGTGGGCGGTCGGTCGCCGGCGTCACCCCGCGCCGAGGGCCGCCGACTGCGCCACGCTGTCGAGCATCGTGCTCTCCTTCAGGAAAGCCATCCTGCGCGCCGTATCGGTCCCCATCGCACGTAGCGCGGCGTTGCGGGCTTTCCGCGCCTCCGCATCGCGCAGTTCCAGCCTGGCCTTGATAAGCTGCGGCTGCTTCTGGAGGATCGCCTCGGCCAGCACGCGGCGCTGCCGGTCGTAGCGGTCGAGCGGGGTCGTATCGGCCGGCTCGGCATAGACCCGAGCGAGTTGCTCGGCGAGAAAAACAGCATCCTGGATGCCGAAATTCATCCCCAGCGCGCCGGTCGGCCCGTTCACATGCGCAGCGTCGCCAGCCAACAACACGCGTCCGAGCCGGAAAGTCCCGGCGACGCGCTGATGCACGCCATACAGGTTCGCGTGGAACACCGTCGCCCGGGCGCCCTCAGGCAGCAGGATGGCGAGCCTTTCGCTGCAACGGTCGAAGTTCCGCGCCTCATCCTCGGATAGGTTGGACATGGCGGGCATGGAGATCCGCCAGAATGGTTCCGCCCCCCCGTTCGGCGTGCGGAACAGCGTCGCCCATTGGTCGGGGTCGGCGAAATGGCAGGCGTCAGCATAGCCGTGCTGACCAAACGGATATTCGGTGGTCACCACGACAAAAAGTTCGGACAGGCTGTAGCCCTCGAACGAGATGCCGAGCGACTTGCGGATCGTGCTGCGGCCGCCATCGGCGCCGATCAGGAAGCGGCCCGTTTCCTCGCGCGTGCCGCCGGGCCCATCGACGGTGGCAACGACGCCGTCCTCGTCCTGCCGCAGCGCGGTGACGCGGCTGTTGAAGGCTACCTCGACCCCATGCGTCTTCAGCGCCTGCTGGATGATGCCGCAGAGGCGGTGCTGCTCCAGTTGCAGCCGGAACGGATGCCGCGTGAGCCCGGCGAGTTCGCCGAGTTCCAGCTTGATGATCGGCCCATCCATCCGGTCCCAGAACTGCCAGCAATCGACCCGATACCCCTGCGCCATCATCGGCACCTCAAGCCCCAGCTCCTCCAGCATGTCGAGCGTCGAGGGATGGGTGGAGGAGGCGCGCGGATCGGCGGCGAAGTCGGGCCCAGCCTCAAGCACGCGCACGGGGATGCCACGGCGGGCAAGCGAGAGAGCCGCGGTCATGCCGACCGGGCCTCCGCCGACGATCAGGGTTTGATCGGAACGGGTCGGGGCCACGCAGCCCTCCTTATCATGTGGGTCGTAGATCCTGGCGCGGTGAAGGTGCCGCGGGCATGCTGCCCGGCGTTCCTGTCTGCCAGGGTGGAGAAAGCATGAGCCTTGGTCTGATTCCGCAGATCAGCAACACGGCCGCGTTGCGCTATTTCTACGAGGTCGCGCAGCATGGCTCGTTCCGTGCCGCGAGCGAGAAGATCGACATCGCCGCCAGCGCCATACACCGCCAGATCCACTTGCTGGAGACGGAACTGGGCGCCGAACTGTTCGAGCGCGGCCGCGGTCGCGCCGGCTGTAGGCTGACGACGGCGGGTGAGGCGCTGATGTATCGCCTGCGCCTCGCCATGCGCGAACTCGCCACGGCGCGCGCGGAGATCGACGCATTGCAGGGGTTGCATCGCGGACGCATCGCGCTGGGCGTCAACGATACGTTGGGGCGAGAGTTCGCTGTCGATTTCATGGCCGAATTCTGCGCCACGCATCCCGGCGTGACCTTCGACGTGCGGACCGCCAATTCGCCCCAGTTGCTGGAGCTGCTGCTCCGGGACGAGGTCGATATCATCATCGCCTCCGGCCTGACGCCGCGACGGGAGTTGGAGGTCCTGGCTTCCAGCGCCACGCGCATTTTCGTCATGCTGCGCGACGACCATCCGCTCGCGCATGCAGCCTCCATCGACTTGCCCTGGCTGGCGGAGCAGCGGCTGATGCTGCCCGATGCCGATATCGGGCTGCGCCAGGTCGTCGACGGCATGCTGGCCCGCGCGGGGCTGGTATCTGCGCCGGTGGTGACCACCAATTCGTTTGAGTTGATGGGCGACATGGTGCGCGCTGGTATCGGCATCGGACTACAGGCGCGGCTTTCCGCCGGCGCGGATCGCCTCCGCGCGGGGCTGCGCTATGTGCCCCTGCTCGGGGCACCTCCACGAGCCTCGGTGATCGCCTGCGCGATCCGCACGGGCCGAAGCCCATCCGCCGCCATGACCGAATGCCTGCGCCGCGCCACGCTGGCCCTGTCGGCCTGGTTCGACAGCGCACGCGAAGGCTAGCGGCGGATGCATCGGTCAGACCGAGAAATAGGCTTTGAAAGGCGCCAGCCGGGCGTCGATCGCAGTCCACTCGGCATCGCTGTAGGTGACGCCGCCGACGAAGCGATTGGTCATCAACGTCTCGATCGGTGGGCGCGGCGTATTGGTGCGGGTGACGAATTGCTGCGTCAGGTCCCACATGCGCAGGTACTTGTCCGCCTGCATCCAGCCGACGCCCTGGGCCTTCACCTCCGGCACCAGGTTCATGGTCTGGGTGATGCCCAGGCTGAGCGTCACCTGTTCCTTCGCCCGCGGGTTCAGCGCCATCTCCGGCACTTCGCGCAGGAAGATCTCGATGGATTCGTCGAAGTTCAGGGCGGCGAACTTGGTCGCCTCCATCATGCCTTGCACCACGGCCTGGACCAGGCCGGGGTCGCGCGCGATGACCTCCGGCGTCGCCACCATCGTCTGGCCGAGCAGTTGGTCGAGCCCGGTATCGGCGTAGAGCATGACGCGCAATTTTTCGCCGCGCGGCACCAGTTGCGACAGCATGGTGGAGCCGACGCCGGTGATGGCATCGACCTGGCGCTGCAGCAGCGCAGTCTCACGCACGCGGGCATCGAGCTGCACGAGTTCGACCTTCGTCATGTCCACGCCAGCCGCGGCGGCATACGCGGGCAGATAGGGAAATTCCGAAGAGGTCGGCGCGCCGCCGAGCTTGCGCCCTTCCAGGTCCTTCGGCCGGCGGATCGGCGAACCGTCCAGCACCCCGATACCCATCGTCGTCTTGTAGTCGCACTGGCCGATGGCGATCAGCTTCAGGTCGCGCGCCGCCATCACCGGCAGGGTGGAGGCATTGATGAAGCCGATGTCGAACTGACCGGTGGCGATGGCCTGGGCGGCGTTGTTGGAGCCGGTGCCGGTGGACATTTCCACGTCCAGTCCAAGCCGCCGCCAGTAGCCGCGATTGCGCGCGACATAGGCCTGCAGGTTGGAGCCCTCCGGCACCCAGGGAATGGCGAAGCGGACCTTGCGAAGGCTCTGTCCGAAGACGCGCTTCGGCTGCCAGGCAGCGGCACTGGCGCCGAGAACACCGGCGAGCGCCGCACGGCGGGTCGGCGCGGCCGATACGGCGAGATCCTGCGGCATCTTTACAAGCTCCGGCGATGGCCGCGGCATTGCGGCAAGGAGGCGCATGCAGCAATCGGCATGCCAACTATTCGACGCGGTGTATACCACTATGCGCGGTGTTTCGCGAAGCCTTATTGCTTCGGACCTGCGTGCAATCCGCCCGAAATGCAGGCAGTATTATGTGTTCTATTTTTTCGAACGAATTATATTGATTATTATGTCGATATCTCGCTTGTGTTTATTCGCGACCTTGCGGATATCCATGCTTCGACTTTTGCCGCCGGACAGATCATGACGCCCCAGACCCGAAGGTGCCGCACCTGCCATGGCTGATCCGCTGCTCAGGCTCAGCAACCTGCGGAAAATCTACGACGCCGCCGCGGGCCCGGTCGAGGCGTTGCAGCATGTCTCCCTGGACATCGCGCAGGGCGAGTTCGTCTCCGTCCTCGGACCCAGCGGCTGCGGCAAGAGCACCCTGCTGATGCTCATCGCCGGACTCGAGACCCCGAGCGCTGGCGAGGTGGTGCTGAACGGCACGCGCGTCGTCGCCCCGCGACGTGAGAGTGCCGTCGTCTTCCAGGACGCGACGCTGCTGCCGTGGAAATCGGCGATGGCCAACGTGCTCTACCCCGCGGAGATCCTTGGCCTACCCATCCCGGCCTATCGCGCCCGCGCTTCCGTCCTGCTGGACCAGGTCGGCCTGCAAGGCTTCCATGACCGCCGCCCCGCCCAATTGTCGGGCGGCATGCGCCAGCGCGTCGCGCTCTGCCGTGCCTTGGCGCAGGACCCGGCCTTGCTGCTGATGGACGAACCGTTCTCCGCGCTCGACGCCATCACGCGCGACGAGATGAACATGCTGATGTTGCGCCTGTGGGATAGCGAGCCGCACCGCACAGCGGTCTTCGTCACCCATTCCATCCGCGAGGCAGCACTGTTGTCGGACCGCGTCATCGTCATGCGGCGGCGCCCCTGCACGGTGATCGCTGACCTGCGCATGCCCTTCGCACGACCACGCCGCGCCGAACTGGTCGATACGCCGGAGTTCACCGCGATCTGCGCCGATCTGCGCCGCCTGATCGAGGCCAGCATGCAGCCGCTGGTGACGGCATGACCCGCCCGGCCACCACATCCCTGCTGCGCCGGCTCGTCTGGCTTCGCGGGGTGCTGTTGCCGATCGCGACTGCGCTGCTGTGTCTGCTCGCCTGGCACCTGGTGGTCGCTTACGGGAATATTCCGCCGGTCATCTTGCCGCCGCCAAAGGCGGTCTGGCTGATCCTGTCGAACAACATGCCGCTGCTGCTGCAGCACGCCTGGCCGACCTTCGTCGAATCCTTGCTGGGCTTCGCGATCGCTACGGCGCTGGGCATCGTGCTGGCCGTCGCGATCACCTATTCGCGCCTGCTGCGGGAGGCGATCTACCCGCACCTGGTGATCTTCCAACTGATCCCGAAGGTCGCCCTGGCCCCGCTCTTCATCGTCTGGCTGGGCATCGGCGCACCGTCACGCCTCGCCTTCGCGACCTTCATCAGTTTCTTCCCCCTGGTCGTCGCGACGTCGCAGGGGCTGTCGGAAGTCCCATCGGACATGCTGCGCCTTGCCAATTCGCTGTCGGCGACGCGCTGGCAGGTCTTCCGCACCATTCGCTTTCCCTATGCGCTGCCGCACATCTTCGCGGGCATGAAGATCGCCGTGACCATGTCGATGATCGGCGTGATCGTCGGCGAGTTCATCACGGCGCAGCGGGGCCTCGGCTACCTGATCCTTTTTGCCGGGGCACAGGCGGAGACCGCCTTGATCCTGGCTGCCGTCGCGCTGCTCTGCGCTATCGGGCTGGCACAATTCGCGATGGTTGCGCTGCTGGAGCGTGTCGTGCGTCGCATCTACGGCTAGTGCCGCCGATGGCGAGGCGATAGATGGGCCCAGCCTAAAGGACAGCAGGTGCCGCCCTGTCTCAAAGTCCTCCATCGGGTCGGCCGCATTCGTCATGCCCCGCTCCGATAGCGACCTCCGACGTCACCTGCCTCCGTTTTCAGGGCTGAAAGCCTCGAGATCACTCTGCGCCGCATTGCGGCCGCTGGGGCTACCAGCCGGGGCGGCGTCGCCGCGCCATACCCGGCGCCCCTCGCACGCGACGATGTCGCGCGGCACGCGCGCCGAGCCGCGCACGACAAGCTCGCCCGGCACCACCACGTGCTGCGCCGGCGCCGCGGAATCCGCCAGCCGCGCCTCCAGCAGCGCCACCGCCGCCTCCACCATCGGCCCGACCGGCTGCGAGTAGGTCGTGAGGTCGTAGCCAGCCCAATGCGCCGGGCCGACGTCGTCGAAGCCGATGATCGACACATCCTCCGGCACCCGCAGCCCATGCCGGCGCCGCGCCGCGTCCATCACGGCAAAAGCCATGTGGTCATTGGCGCAGAACACCGCGTCCGGCCGCTGCGGGCGCGCGAAAAGCGCATCCGCCGCCCGACCCGCCTGCTCGAAGTCATAGTCCCCTTCGACACGCTCGATCCGCGTGACGCCATGCGCCGCCAACCCCTCGCGGAAGCCGCGCTCGCGGTCACGCCCGGTCGAGGAATCGGCAAGCCCGGCGACGAAGGCAAAGTGCTCATGCCCGCCCGCCACCAGGAATTCCGCGACGCGGCGCCCGCCCGCCAGGTTGTCGCCGGTGACGCTCTCGATCCCCGCGCCGCGCGTGGTGCGGTTGAACAGCACCACCGGCACGCCGTTGGCGCAGCATTCCGCCGCGAGCCGCGAGGAGAGCGTGGCGGAGAGCAGCACCAGCGCGTCCACCTGGTAGTGCAGGACCTCCTCAAGCTGGGGGTCGGCGTCGCCACGCTGCGGCGCGATGAAGAGCAACAGGTGGTAGCCCCGGGCCTGGAGCCGCTCCGACAGCACTTCCAGCACCTCCGAGTAGAACTGGTTCCGGAGGTAGCCGACCGCGACGCCGACGATGCGCGAGCGGCGCGTGATCAGTGAACGCGCGATCAGGTTCGGCCGGTAGCCCAGCACCCGCGCCGCCTCCAGCACCTTCTCGCGCATCGCCGGCGCGACGCTCGCGCCCGGCGTGAAGGTCCGCGAGACCGCCGACTGCGACACGCCCGCGAGCCGCGCCACCTCATGGGCATTGACCGGCCGCCCAGGTGGCCTAGGCGGCCGCGCGCTCATTCGGCGGTCCAGCCCCCGTCCACCAGCAGCGCGCTGCCCGTCACCAGCGCCGCGGCGTCGGAGGCGAGATAGACGATCGCGCCGGTCACATCCTCCACCCGGCCGAGCCGGCCGAGCTTGATCTTGGACAGCACCTGTTCGCGGAAACCCGCATCGGCGAGGAAGGGCCGGGTCATCGGCGTCTCGATGAAGGTCGGGCAGACCGTGTTCACGCGGATCCCGGCCGACCCAAGCTCGACCGCCAGGGCCTTGGTCAGCCCCTCGATCGCCCATTTCGAGGCGCAGTAGATCGAGCGCCTGGCCGCGCCGACATGACCCATCTGGGAGGAGATATTGACGATGGAACCCGGCCGCCCCGCGCCGAGCAGCCGCCCCGCCACCGCCTGCGCCAGGAAGAAGGCGGCGCGGAGGTTGAGGCCCATCACCACGTCGAAATCCTCGGCCGTCACCTCCGTAAAAGGCTTCGGCCGGTTCGTGCCGGCGTTGTTCACCAGCACGTCGAACGGCGCCGCCGCGGCGACGGCGCCCGCCGCCGCATCGATGTCCGTCACGTCGAGGACCAGCGCCTCCGCCGCCCATCCACGGGCGCGGATCGCCGCTGCCGCCGCCTCGATCTCCCCGGCCGAGCGCGCGGCGAGGGTCACATGCGCGCCCGCCTCCGCGAGCGCCGCCGCGGCGGCAAGCCCGATCCCGCGCCCCGCGCCCGTGACCAGGGCGCGCCTGCCGTCGAGCCGGAAGGAGGGTCCGGCGGGAAGCTCCACGGCCGGCTACTCCGCCGCCTGGCCGTAGGGCACGTTGCGCCCGCCGTAGCGACGGACGCGCACGTTCGCCTGCTCGGCGTGGCCGACGAAGCCCTCCAGCATGCAGAGCCGCGAGCAGACTTCGCCGATCCGCGCCGAGGCCGCGTCGGTCAGCACGCGCTGGTAGGTCACGGTCTTGAGGAACTTGCCGACCCAGAGCCCGCCCGTGTAGCGCGCGGCCTTGCCCGTGGGCAGCGTGTGGTTGGTGCCGATCACCTTGTCGCCATAGGCGACGTTGGTGCGCGGGCCGAGGAACAGCGCGCCGTAATTGGTCATGTTGGCGAGGAAGTAATCGGGATCGCGCGTCATGACCTGCACGTGTTCGGAGGAAATGCGGTCGGCCTCGCGCACCATCTCCTCCTCGGAATCGCAGAGGATGACCTGGCCAAAATCCTCCCAGGCCTTTCGGGCGATGCCGGCGGTGGGCAGGATGCCGAGCAGGCGCTCAATCTCCCGCATCGTCTCGCGCGCGAGCTTTTCCGACGTGGTCAGCAGGATCGAGGGGGAGTTCGGGCCGTGCTCGGCCTGGCCCAGCAGGTCGGTGGCGCAGATCTCGGCGTCCACCGTCTCATCGGCGATGACGAGCGTCTCCGTCGGGCCGGCGAGAAGGTCGATGCCGACGCGGCCGAAGAGCTGGCGCTTGGCCTCGGCGACATAGGCATTGCCCGGACCGACCAGCATGTCCACCGGCGCGATCGTCTGGGTGCCGAGTGCCATGGCGGCCATCGCCTGCACGCCGCCCAGGCAGTAGATTTCATCCGCGCCGGCCAGGTGCTGCGCGGCGACGATCGCCGGCGCCGGCTTTCCCTCGAAGGGCGGCGCGCAGGTCACGATCCGCGCGCAGCCGGCGACCTTCGCCGTCAGCACCGACATATGCGCCGAGGCGAGCAGCGGATACTTGCCCCCCGGCACGTAGCAGCCGACCGCATTGACCGGGATGTTCTTGTGCCCGAGCACGACGCCGGGCAGCGTCTCCACCTCGACATCGCGCAGCGCGTCGCGCTGGACCTGGGCGAAGTTGCGCACCTGATCCTGCGCGAAGCGGATGTCCTCAAGGTCGCGGGTGGAGAGCTGCGAAAGGCAGTCGCGGATTTCGGCGTCGGTCAGGCGGTAGTCCGCGCGGTCCCAACGGTCGAAGCGGACGGAGAGCTCGCGCACGGCGGCGTCGCCGCGCTTTGCGACATCAGCGAGGATTCCCTCGACTGTCGTGCGAACCTGGGCCTCGTCGTTCGCCGCGGCCTGGGCGTCGCGGCCCCGCTTCAAGTGGTAAATCATTGCTCTCTCCCTGCATACGTATGCAAAAGGTGTTTCAAGTCGCAACCACTGTCAAGGGTAATCCCAACCTGCATGTGTCTAACGGCCCGCCGAACTGGGCGGGGGCGCTGATCTTGGCCAGAAGGGACCGCACGGCCCGCGGGTCGAGCGCAATCTCCTGGAGGCCCATCTGTTGGATCTTCGCGGGGCGCCGCAGGTTGTTGTCCTGTTCCTTCCACCTGCTGGAGAAGACTGCACCATCAAAATCCGGGACCAAACAGCTAGGAAAACACCCGCGCGACCCAGTCGGCTCGTGAAAGCCGGTACAGCAGATGCGGCCGCAGCGGGTGGTCCGGCGGCAGGCGTGGATGGTCGAAGCCGCCATCGGCGACCATGCCGAGGCGGCGCATCAGCGCGACGGAGCGGGTATTCGCCGGCACGGTGAAGGCCACGATCTCCGGCAGCCGCAACTGCCCAAAACCGGTGGCCAGCGCCAGGCGGGCGGCTTCCTCGGCCAGGCCCTGGCCTTGGAAGGCCGGTGCCAGGCGCCAGCCGATTTCGACCGCCGGGGTGAAATGGGCGTCCCAGGGAATATGCGCCAGGCCGCAGAGCCCCGCGAGCGCGCCCGATCGCCGATCGAACACCCCCCAGAACCCAAAGCCGTGTTCCGCGAAATGTGCCGCGATCCGGTCCTGGAAGGCATCGCTTTCGGCGCGGGTCATGGCGCTGGCAAAATGGCGCATCACCGCCGGATCGGCGTTGATCGCGGCAAAGGCGGGGCGATCGCCCTCGGCCAAGGGGGCCAGGGTGACGCGGGGACCTTCGAGGATCATGCGGCAGGCTTCCAGGTTTTTGCCGGATCGGCGTGGCGCCGGGCGACCATCCAGGCGCGCGCCCTGACGGGGCCGCGCGGCGTGGTCACGCGCAACGGGTGCAGGCGATAGGCGGGGCCTTCATAGACCGCCAGCCGCCGCAGCGCGGCGGGCGTGGGGCGCACCAGGCGGCCCGCGACCCGCCCCACCCCCGGCAGCAGGGTCGGGTAGGGCGTGCCGCGAAACGCCACGCGGCGCATGCCATCGACCCAGGCGGGGCGGGCGCGCGACGGCAGCCGGGGATCGCCGCTTTTCGCCGCCAGCACCGCCGCATCCAGCAGCGTGCCGTAGACGAAGAGCGGCCAGCCCACTTAGTGCCCGGCGTTCTCGCCCGAAAAATCGGGCGCGGTCAGCCCGCTGGCGACGACCTGGGCGGCGATCTGCGCCTTCAGCCGTTCCAGCCCGGCCTCGGTCGAGGCTTCGGCACGCGCCACCAGCACCGCCTGGGTGTTGGAGGCACGCAGCAGCCACCAGCCATCGTCGGACAGCACGCGCACGCCATCGACATCGTTGACCTTGGCACCCTCGGCGGCCAGGCGCGCCTTCACCTCCGCCACCACGTCGAACTTGCGTTCGTCGGGGCAGTTGAAGCGCAGTTCGGGGGTGTTCAGCAGCACCGGGAAGGCGTGGCGCACATCCGAAAGTTTGCCGGTCATGCGCGCGACGATGCCGAGCAGGCGGATGGCGGAATAGGGCGCGTCGTCAAAGCCGTACCACTTGTCGGCGAAGAAGACGTGGCCCGACATTTCGCCGGCCAGGGGGGCGCCGGTTTCAGCCATCTTGGCCTTGATCAGCGAATGCCCGGTCTTCCACATCAGCGGCTGGCCGCCGGCCTTGGCGACTTCATCGAAGAGCAACTGGCTGGCCTTCACATCGGCGATGATGGTGGCGCCGGGGTGATCGCGCAGCACGTCGCGCGCCAGCACGACCAGCAGCTGGTCGCCGAAGAACATCACGCCCTCATTGTCCACGATGCCGATGCGGTCGGCGTCGCCGTCGAAGGCGATGCCCAGGTCGGCGCCGTGTTCGTGGACCTGGGCGATCATCTGCTCCAGGTTCTTCAGCACGGTCGGGTCGGGGTGGTGGTTCGGGAAATTGCCGTCGATTTCGCCATTGATGACGATGTGTTCGCCCGGCAAATGCTTGACCATCATGCGGGTGATTTCGGCGCCCGAGCCATTGCCCGGATCCCAGACCACCTTCAGCTTCCGCTCGCCGCCGTCGTAATCCTTCAACATGCGGTGCATGTAGTCCTGGCGCAGATCGACGCTCGTCTGGCTGCCCGGCTGGTCCGGCGTCACGACATCGCCGGTCGCGGCCATGCGGCCGAGGTCCTGGATCTGCGTGCCGAAGAAGGGCTTCTTGCCCAGCATCATCTTGCAGCCATTGTAGTTCGGCGGGTTGTGGCTGCCGGTGATCATCGCGGCGCCATCGGCACCGAAGTGATACAGGCCATAATACAGCATCGGCGTCGGGCCGCAGCCGACGCTGGTGACCTTCATCCCGCTGGCCATCAGCCCTTCGATCAGCGCCGCCTCCAGCATCGGCGACGACAAGCGCCCGTCACGCCCGGTCACGACATGGCTGCCGCCATTGCGCGCCACGATCGTGCCGAAGGCGCGGCCGATCGCAAACGTGTCCTCGGCCGAAAGCGTTTGGCCGACGATGCCGCGGATGTCGTATTCGCGCAGGGATGTCGGGTGGAAGTCGTGGCGAAAGCTGGTCATGCCGGAGGAGTCCTCAAGGGGAATCAGGTATAGGTCTTCAGGAAGCCGCGGACGGCATCCGCCATCTCGGGCCGCTTCAGGGCGAAGGCGATCTGTGCTTCCAGATAGCCGATCTTGTCGCCGCAATCGAACCGCCGGCCCTCATACAGCACGCCATGGAAGGGCTGGGCGCCGATCAGCTTGGCCATGCTGTCGGTCAGTTGGATTTCATTGCCCGCGCCGCGTTCCATCCGCGACAGGTGGCCGATCACCTCCGGCATCAGCACATAGCGGCCGATGACGGTGATGTTCGATGGGGCTTCCTCGACCTTGGGCTTTTCGACCAGGCCCTTGATTTCCACCAGGTTGCCGGTGGTGGCGCCGGGGGCGATGACGCCGTAGCGGTTGACGATCTCGCGCGGCACTTCCTCGACCGCCACGACATTGCCGCCGGTCGCGTAATAGGCGTCGGCGAGTTGCTTGGTGCAGGACACGTCGCATTGCATCAAGTCGTCGGGCAACAGGATCGCAAAAGGTTCATCGCCGATGAAGGACCTGGCGCACCAGATCGCGTGGCCGAGGCCGAGCGGCACCTGCTGGCGGGTGGAGACGATGGCCCCCGGCGGCAGCGCCTGGGCGTGCAACATCTCCAATTCCTTGGTCTTGTTGCGTTCGCGCAGCACGTGTTCCAGCTCGTAGGCGACGTCGAACTGATCCACCAGCATGGTCTTGCCGCGGCCGGTGACGAAGCAGAACTGTTCGATCCCGGCGGCGCGGGCTTCCTCAACCGCGTATTGGATCAAGGGCTTGTCCACCACCGGCAGCATTTCCTTGGCCATCTGCTTGGTGGCGGGAAGGAAACGGGTGCCGAGGCCGGCCACGGGGAACACGGCTTTCCTGAGCGGCTTGATCGACACGGCAATTCCTTGGCTGGCGTGGGTTGAGGAAGGAGTGCCACGCTGCCCCCCCAACGGGCAAGCCGGGGCTATCAATCGCCCAGAAGAAGGTCCCGCGCCTGATTGATCCGCGCGGCCAGCCAATCGCTGCCGCCCCGGTCCGGATGGGCCTGGGCCATCAGGCGCCGATGCGCGGCCTTGATCTGCTCGGGCGTCGCGTTGTCGGGCAGGCCCAGGATGGCCAGTGCCTCGGTCCGGTCCATGGCCCCGCCGGCCGCACGCGGCGGTTGTGGCTGGTCGCGCCAGTCGGGGTCGGCGCGGTCCAGCCAGGCTTCCAGCAGCGGTACGCTTTCCGGGTCACTGGCCTGGCAATCGGCCAAAAGCGCCAGGACCTGCGGCAGCGCCAGGTCGGCCAGCGACTGCCCGGCATGGTCGCCGCGACTGATCGCGCCCGTCATGGTGCCGCTATCGTGATCAAGCGTCATGGTCAGGGTCGCGGTTTCGACCGTGCTGACCCCGCCCGCATGGGCGCGCCCGCCGGTGGCGAAGGTCCGGGCCTGCTGCCAGGACCGATACCAGCGCAGGACCAGCGGCCCGAACAGCACCAGCGCGCCAAAGGCCTGGCCGGCACGGCCGGAGACGATCAGCAGCAGCGCGATCGCCAACCCCAGCCCGCCCAGCAGCCAAGCCCCGCCACGCCGGACCGCGGCCGGGGGGGCGTTGGCAAAGCCGCGCAGCAGCAACAACACCGCGATCAGCCCGACGCCGCCCAGGGCCAGCCAGGCCATCAGCGCGCCGGCGCCGGCAATTGCCCAGCGATCCGCGCGGCCGCCGGCCCGGCCAGCGCCGCCAGCGCCCGCCGCCCGCCGGCCGCAAAGACCGCCACCGCCCGCAACAGGTCGCGCAAGGCCCCCGCACTGCCGGCGTCGAAGGGCGCATAGGCCCCGCCGGACACGCGGGCGATCTGGCGAAAGGCATTGGCCGCGATCGGATGCCCGCCTTCGTGGAAGACGAAGACCGGCGTGCCACGCAACCCGAGTTCACCGGCGGCGTGGCACAGCGCGTCCACATCCTCCTCCACCGCGTCGCCGACGAAGACCAGGGCGTTGACGCGGGTTTTCGTGGTTTCCGCCATGGCATGGCGCAGCACGCGCAGGATCTGCGTCTGGCCGCCCAGGCAGCGCACGCCGGTCATCCGCCGCGTCATGTCATCGGGATCGGTCAGGAAGGGTGTGCCGGCGAATTCCATGAAGCCGCGGAAATAGCAGAGCGACACGGCCAGGCTGCCGACCTCGGCCGCCGCGTGGAACATCTGGGCCTGCAGATGGCAGGCCTGGTCCCAACTGTGCTGGCGACTGGCGGTGGCATCGAGGGCGAAGATCAGCCGCCCCGGCGTGCCGGCGGTGCGGACGGCCGGCATGGCGGCGACCTTGGCCAGGAAGGCCGCGACGGCGGGATCGGTGCGTTTGGCGGGCGTATCGGCCATGCAGCGCATATGGGGCGTTGCGGCCTGGGTGCCTAGCACCTGGGCGGCCTGCCGACCGTTGTCACACGCGAACGGCCCAATTATGCGTGAGGTCTCGATTGTGAATGTGCCGGTGCCTGGAGCCGCCAGGGGCGCGCCGGTAGCGTCGATGCGGCAACCATCTTGGGGCGGGCTTCGATGATTCGCGTGATGACGTGGAATTGCCTTGGGATGGACGACCTGGTCAAGCGCGCAAGGCTTGAGACCTACAAGACCGCCAACGCGATCAATTACGCTTTCCTGCAGGAGGGATCGAAGAATTACACCGCGGCGGAATCCGAGAAGAACACCTACGCCAGCATGCTGCTGGTCGACGCGGATGCCGCGTTGGGCAGCGCCAACAAGAAGGTGCTGAGGACGGCCTTCGGCGAAGGGAATTTCCTTGGCCCGGCGGTCACAGGCGGGGGCGGCGTCGGGCGGGGTGCCTATTACAATGTCCTGACTGCGCCACTGGGAATTTTACCATACCCGCCAGGCGAAACCGCGGATTTGAATTACGCCTTCAATCCGGATGTCCGCGAATGGGTCTTCGCACCCGGCAAGCACGCATCGATCATCCGCGGATCCAAGGGCAAATTGCTCGGCGGCACCGCCAACCGCCCCGTGATCACCGATCGCATCCTGTGCGAAGAGAAGCTGACCGGGCCGATCCAACGGCGGGCCGACCTGTTGGCGCATCGACGGCCAAAAATGGTCCGGGTGGCCGACGGGCTGGCGCAGGTCACGATCTACCACTGGCACGCCCCACTCGGCGGGGACACCACCCTCACGCGCCTCGGCCTGGCGACGGGCAATGAGGGGATTGCCGGCGAGGGATCCGGCGGCGAGGTCGCGGTCGCGGCGAACCTGTTGTTCAAGAAATTCCTCTGCGGCGCCGGCCCTTTCCCGGCCCGCACGCTGCTGGTCGGCGACCTGAACATCAGCCCCGCGGCGGTCGCCCATATCTACGGCGGCGTGGCGCTGGGCAGCGAAGATGGCTGGTGCCACGTCATCGGACCGCCAGGCGCGACGCTCACGCTGCTGCCCGGCAGCAATACCATGGCCAATGCCTTGGCCCTGGGCGGCAGCGACCACGCGCCGATCGTCTGCGACGTGACGTTTCCGTGATGGAGGGAGGTTGCGCCATGGAGAGGGCGAAGCCCCTCTCAAGGCGCGCCCTTCCCCCCGACGGTTACTGCCGCGCCTGGGCCACCGCCAGCGCCGTCACATTGGCGATGCCGCGCGCGGTGACGCTCGGCACCAGCACATGGATCGGCTTGCGCATCCCCAGCAGCAGCGGGCCGACCATCAAGCCGTCGCTGGCCGCCTTCAGCAGGTTCAGGCTGATGTTGGCCGCATCCAGCCCCGGCATGACCAGCAGGTTGGCGGTCTCCGTCAGCCGGCTGTCGGGCACCGCCTTGTCGCGGATCGCCGGGACCAGGGCCGCGTCGGCGTGCATTTCGCCATCCACTTCAAGCTCGGGCGCGGCGGCGCGGATCAGCCGCAGCGCCACCCGCATCTTCTTGGCCCCCGGCGCGTGGGATGCGCCGAAGGACGAATGCGACAGCAGCGCCGCCTTGGGCACGATGCCAAAGGCCCGCACCTGTTCGGCCGCGAGCAGGGTCATCTCCGCGATCTGTTCCGCCGTCGGGTCCAGCACCAGGTGCGTGTCCACGAAGAACAGGTGGCCCTGCGGCAGGATCAGCGCCGACAGCGCATAGACACGCGACACGCCATCCGCCTGGCCGATCACGTCATGCGCCTGGTACCAGTGGCGCATCCATTCGCCGGTGCCGCCGCAGATGGCCGCATCCGCCAACCCGGCTTCGAGCAGCAACGCCGCCGCGACCGTCGGCCGCCCGGCGACCGCGCGTTCCGCCGCATCGGGCGGGATGCCGCGGCGGCCAACCTTCACCTGGTAGATTTTCGCCAGGGGATCGAACACCGCGTGGTCCTGCGCCGGATCCAGGATCCGCACGCTTTCCGAAAAATCCATCCGCAGCCCCATGGCATGGGCGCGTGATTCGATGACCTCCCGCCGGCCGAGCAGGATGGGTTCGGCGATGCCCTCGTCCAGCACCGTCTGCACGGCGCGCAGGGTCCGTTCATCCTCGCCCTCCGCATAGACGACGGTGCGGGGCTGGGCGCGGGCGGCTTCGAACACCGGGCGCATCAGGTTGCCGGAGCGGAAGACGAAGCGTTCCAATTCGCTGCGATAGGCGGCGAAATCCTCGATCGGCTTGCGCGCGACGCCGCTTTCGGCGGCGGCCTTGGCGACCGCCGGGGCGACCTCAAGAATCAACCGCGGGTCGAAGGGCTTGGGGATGATGTAGTCCGGCCCGAAGACCGGCGCGGAACCGCCATAGGCGGAGGCGACGGCCTCGCTGGCTTCCTTGCGCGCCAGGCCCGCGATGGCCTCGACCGCCGCGATGGTCATCTCCTTGTTGATCGTGGTCGCCCGCACATCCAGCGCGCCCCGGAACAGGAAGGGGAAGCAGAGGACGTTGTTGACCTGGTTCGGATAATCCGTGCGGCCGGTCGCGACGATCGCGTCGGGGCGCGCGGCGCGCACCGCCTCGGGCAGGATTTCCGGTTCCGGATTGGCCAGCGCCAGCACCAGCGGCTTTGGCGCCAGCAGATGCAGCCATTCCGGCTTCAGCACGCGCGGGGCGGACAGGCCGAGGAAGATATCGGCGCCCGGCAGCGCGTCTTCCAAGGTGCGTTCGTTGGTGACGCGGGCGTATTTCGCCTTCCACGGGTCCATCTGTTCGGTGCGGCCTTCGTAGACCACGCCCAGGATGTCGCAGACGGTGACGTTTTCCCGCTTCAGCCCCATGCTCAGCAGCAGGTCGAGGCAGGCGAGCGCCGCGGCGCCGCCGCCGGTGTTGACGACCTTCACCTCGGACAGTTTCTTGCCCTGCAGCACCAGCCCGTTGACGATGGCGGCGGCGACGGTGATGGCAGTGCCGTGCTGGTCGTCGTGGAAGACGGGGATCTTCATCCGCGACCGCAACTCGGCCTCGATGATGAAGCACTCGGGGGCCTTGATGTCCTCAAGGATGATGGCGCCGAAGGTGGGTTCGAGCGGGGCCACGACCTCGATGAATTTCTGCGGGTCGCGTTCCTCGACCTCCAGGTCGATCGAATCGATGCCGGCAAATTTCTTCAGCAGGACGGCCTTGCCCTCCATCACCGGCTTGCTGGCCAGCGCGCCGATGGCGCCGAGGCCCAGCACCGCCGTGCCATTGGTGATGACGGCGACGAGGTTGCCGCGGGTGGTCAGGTCCCAGACGGCCTCAGGGTCGGCCACGATCGCATCGCAGGCGGCGGCGACACCGGGGGAATAGGCAAGCCCCAGGTCGCGCTGCGTCGCCATCCGCTTGGTGGGTTCGAGCGAGAGTTTGCCCGGCCGCGGCAGGCGGTGGTAGTCCAGCGCTGCCTTGCGGAAATCTTCGTCCATGCCGGTCCCCTATGTCCTTCCCGCAAGATGGGCGGGTGAGACGATCAAGGCAACGCGGGAACAAAAACTGGTGCGGTCGAGAAGATTCGAACTTCCACAGGGTTGCCCCTACCAGCACCTCAAGCTGGCGCGTCTACCATTCCGCCACGACCGCAGAGTGGCGGGGCATAGCCGATGACAGGGAATGGTTCAACTGGCCCCGCGTGGCTAACTGCACCCGGCCTGCTGCCCTACCCCCAGGGGCTGGCCGCCATGGCCGCCCGGGCCGCCGCCATCCGGGCCGGAACAGCGGGGGACCTGGTCTGGCTGGTCGAACACCCGCCGACCTATACCTCCGGCACCTCCGCCACGCCCGAGGGCATGCTGGACGCGCGCTTCCCGGTCTTCGCCGCCGGGCGCGGCGGGCAATGGACCTATCACGGCCCCGGGCAGCGCACCGCCTATGTGATGCTGGACCTGACCCGCGACGGCCGCGCCATCCCGCCGCGCGACGTGCGCGCCTATGTCCAGGCGCTGGAGGGCTGGGTGATCGCCGCACTCGCCCGGTTCGGCGTGGTGGCGGAACGGCGGGAGGGGCGGATCGGGCTTTGGGTCGCACGACCCGGCGGGCGTGAAGACAAGGTCGCGGCCATCGGCGTGCGCATCACCCGCTGGGTCGCCTGGCACGGCATCGCGGTGAACGTCGCGCCCGACCTGTCGCATTTCGGCGGCATCGTGCCCTGCGGCATCCGCCAGCATGGGGTGACCAGCCTGCGCGACCTGGGCATCCCCGCGACCATGGCCGATCTGGACGCGGCCCTGCGCGCCGCCTGGCCCGGCGCCTTCGGCTGACGCTGCTGGACGCGGCCGGATGGGCGTCGTCTGATGCCGCGTGCCAGACGATCCACCAAGCCGCATCGACATCATCACGCGGCAGCGGCGCGAGGTTCTTGGCCCCTCGATCGATGCCCTGGTGCGGGAGATCGACGCCAGGCTGCCCGCCGCCGAGCGCCCGGCTTTCGCCGCGCTGATCGACGCCGCGGATCCCGATGGGGATGGCGACGCGCTGTTCCATCGCCTGACAGCGATGCGCGCCAGGCTGGGGCCGCCGCCGCTGCCGGCGGGACAGCCGGCGGGGACGGCCACGGCCGCCGTCGCCGGGCTGGTGGTGGGGGCGGTGCTGGGGCTGCCGGCCGGCTTCCTGCTCTACATGGTCGCGCGGGCGACCCTGCTGCCGACCAGCCTGTGGTCCTCCGATGCGCCGATGTGGGCGATCATCGCGGCGACCATGGCGGGGGGCGGACTGCTGGGGGCGACGCAGGGCGGGCGGCCGACGCGGTTGGGGCGGGCGCTGCTGCGCGGTGCGGTTGGGTTCGTGCTGGGGGCCATCGGCGGCGCGATCCTGGGCGTGGTCGTCGCCGGGGCCATCGGGGCGGCGCTGGATGTGTCCCAACGCGAAGGCGCCTTTGCCATGGGCGTCGCCTTCGGGGTCATGCCGCTGGCGGGGGTGTCGGGCGGGGTGCTGATGGGGTTTTGGATGGGGCGGCGCGCTTGGCGGCAATGGGGCCGGGCCTAGCGGCGGGGCGAATGCCAGGCAAAACGCCGCGGGGTCCACGCGCCGGTACCCGCAAATATTTGAATTTGAATGGTTTTTGCGGTTTCGACCGCCTGCATCTCCGGCCGCGCGCGCGAATGGATTGCCCGCGCGGCCCGATGTGTTGCGTCAGTCGGCCGTCGAGGGGCCCTCGGCGTCGGCCTCGGGCGTTTCCCGCGGCTTGCCAGGCAGGACCGGCGTCATCGCCGCGCCATCGGCGGCGAAGCTCGGCAGGTCCTGGGACTGCGTGGTGTCAGGCTGGTTGGTGTCGGGCATGCTAAGGCACTCCAGTATGGTGCAGCGCAACATATGGGGCGCCCCGACCAGAAGACCAGAGACAGTTTTGTGCACCGCGGCAATCGGCCCCGCATACGCGAATGTCCTGTGCAAAACCCTAAGCCGAACGATAGCGTCGCCGACCGTGGCGCCCCTGCGGGCGTACCGCACACCGGGATGGACCTGCGGGAGGTCGCGAGCGATGTCGGAGAACAAGCTCAAGCGGAAGAGCGGGCGCCTGTCCGTCCAGGTCGACAACCGCATCAAGCGCGCCAAGTTGGACATCAGCGCCGAGGGCCTGGCGATCAAGGACCTGATCGAGGCCGAGTTCGCGTCCAGTTCCTCGGACGCGGCCTGGACCGGCGTGGACGACGAGCAGACCTACGCGGTGCTGACCGGCGATTGGCAGACCTATCGCTTCGATGCCGGCTTCGCGGTCAAGACCGCGGTCCAGGTGATCGGCCTGGCCCATGGCTGCCACACCTGCCTGACCCATGCCGAGACAGATCGCGACCAGCCCTGGACCGGCGACCATTGCCCGCCGACCCAATTGCCGAAACTCGCGCGCGACTGCCTGGAGACGCGGGACAAGACCTACCTCTTCCCGCAATGCAAGCGCTGCAGCGATCAGCAGGCACCGCTGGTCGCGCAGATCTCCAACATGGCGAACAAGGATATCCCCGATTTCATCGATGACCTGACCGGCACGCAGAAGTCCCTGCTGACCGGCACCAAGTCACCGCATACCATCGGCATCCGAAAGAATTGCGTCGCGGCGACGGGACCCTTCGTCAGCCCGGTGCAGGGGCTGGATATCCAGACCATCGGCGGCAATGTCCGGCGCGGCGGCTGCCATACCTGCGGGACAGAGTATCCGTGCCCCTATTACATCGCCGACCATGTGGTGCCGAAGTTTTTGGTCAGCGAAGGATTTCGACAATTGTTCCTGGCGCTCGATATCGAACTGCCGGACCTGCTGTTCAGGCCGCAATGCCAGCGCTGCTCGAACGGCCAGGGGGGGGCGGTGTCGCGCCTGGCCGTGCGGGCGCGGGCCTATGGCCAGACCCTGGGAATCGTCTTCGACGAAGCGCCGACGGTCCGCTGGAATTTCTGAATAATGGGGAAGTCGCGCTTTGAAAGGGGCTTCGCCCCTCTCAAACTCTCCCCACCAAGGGGCCGTGGCCCCTTGGAACCCACGGGATTTGGTAAAATAAAGGGAGGGGCGAGACCGCGTCTCGCGTAGGGCGCACCAGCGATGCCCCTCCCTTTATTTTACCAATACATCCCGCCGGTCCAGGGGCGGCGGCCCCTGGTGGGGGAGGTCTGGAGGGGGCGAAGCCCTCTCCATGGCGCAACCTCCCCAGCATGCCGCAACCCGCCCGAGCGTTGCCGCCCGGACGATGCTGGGTCCTACCGCCCGCGGCGCAGGAAGGCCGGCAATTCGCTATTGCCGCCGTCCGACGCGCCGCCGTCACGGAAATCCTGGTCGCGCCAGCCACGGTCCTTGCGGCCCTCGGCCGCTTCGCGCGGGGCCGACGGTGAGGCATGGCGGCCGGCACCACCTGGCGCGCCACGCGGGGCGGCCGGACGGGGCGCATCGGGGCGCCGCGCCGGGGCGTGGCCCGCGGGGGCCGCCGCGCGGCGCGGATCGCGTCCGCCGCCGCCGCCACGATGTTCGCCACCGCGGTTCTGCTGCTGCCGGCCCTGGCCGCGCGGCGCGGGCTTGGGAATGGGCGCGCCCGGCAGCGGCACGTCGCCGGAGGCGGGAACCTGCTGGCGAGTCAGCTTCTCGATCGCGCGCAGCAGGGAGATGTCGTCGGGGCTGACCAGCGCCACCGCCTCACCCGACGCGCCGGCGCGCGCGGTGCGGCCGATGCGGTGGACGTAGGTTTCCGGCACTTCCGGCAGGTCGTACTGGATCACGTGGGTGACGCCCGGCACGTCGATGCCGCGCGCGGCGATGTCGGTCGCGACCAGCACCGGCGCGGTGCCGGCCTTGAAGGCGGCCAGGGCCTTTTCGCGCTGGCTCTGGCTGCGGTTGCCGTGGATCGCGTTGGCCTGGACGCCGTCCTGCTCCAACTGCTTCACGATGCGGTCGGCGCCATGCTTGGTGCGGCTGAACACCAGCACGCGGCCGACGCCCTCGGCGGCCAGCAGTGCCGACAGGGCGGCGCGCTTGCCGTCGCGGCCGACGTGGATGACGCGCTGGTCAACCCGTTCGGCCGTGGTCGCGACCGGGGCGACGGAAACCCGCACGGGCTCGCGCAGCATTTCGGCCGCCAGGCGGTCGATCTCGGTCGGCATGGTGGCGCTGAAGAACAGCGTCTGCCGGGCGGCCGGCACGCGGGCCACGATCTTGCGGGCGGCGGGCAGGAAGCCGCGGTCCAGCATCTGGTCGGCTTCGTCCAGCACCAGCGTGGTCACGTGGTCCAGGCGCAGGGTGCCCTGGCTCATGTGATCCATCAGGCGGCCGGGGGTGGCGACCAGGATGTCGACGCCGGCCATGATGGCCCGCTTCTGCGGGCCTTCCGGCACGCCGCCGAAGACGACCGCATGGGTCAGCCCGGTGTGGCGGGCGTAGGACTTGAGTTCGGCCGCGATCTGCGACGCGAGTTCGCGGGTCGGCGACAGGATCAGCGCGCGGCAGCCACCGCGCGGCGGGCGGCCGCCCTGGTTCAGCAGGCGATGCAGCAGCGGCAGGCCAAAGGCCGCCGTCTTGCCGGTGCCGGTCTGGGCGATGCCCAGCACGTCACGGCCGGCAAGTGCCGCCGGGATGGCCTGGGCCTGGATGGGGGTTGGCACGACGAAGCCGACATCGGCCACGGCACGCATAAGGGGTTCGGCCAGGCCGAGGGAGGCGAAGGTAATGGTATCGGTCACGAGAGTCCTGTCGGCCATACCCGAGCGGCATGGCGCGTGCGGCAACCCAAGCGTGGTGCGGGGCGGCTGCGGGGTGATTGGCCGCCACCCCTTATGAAAAAAGGGTCCCACCCGGAGAGCCCCGACCCACTGTTTTTTGGGGTGTCGTGGGGCGTCCGATCACGCGATGGGCGCGGCATGGGCGGGATGAACCCCGCCGACCTGGGGCTTATGGCAGCAAGGCTGCCGTTTCGCAACGCAAAAAGTCAGGCCTCGCGCGACAAGGCGAACAGATGGGCCGCCAGCGCGACATCGGCCGCCACGGCTTCCGCCCGGGCATCGGCCTCGGCATCCACCCCCCAAAAATCCTGCTGGAAGGCTTCGTCGATGCGGGCGGCGGCCAGGGCCTCGGTCACGGACAACCGGCCTTCGACCAGCGCCAGGGCGAGCACCAGGCTGCCGAGCGACGGCACCAGTATGCCAAGTGCCGCCAGGCTCCAGGCGTCCTGCCGGGCCACGGCGGCGTGCAGGGCGGCCAGTGCCACCGGATCCTGCGCCACCGGCATGACACCCTGGGTCACGCGCAGCCGGGCGCCGAGCGTGTCGGCCGCCCAGTCCAGCAACGGGTCCCAGGTCGCGGCCTGGCGGGCGGCCAGGCGCGGATCCTCGGCGCGGTAGCAGAGCAGGTCGGTCTCGCCATAAACGGCCAGGGCATCGACCACCGGTGCCGGATCGGGGGCGATGCGGTCCTGCGCGGTGCCGACCAGCCGGGTCAGCGGCAGCGAATCCCAGGTGAACTCGCCCGTCACGCCCTGCCATTCGGCGGCCACGCCGGCGGCCATCGCGGCCCCTTGCACGGTCAGCGCACCACCGCCCGGCAGGCGCATCGGCCGCCCGTCGAGGGTCAGGCCGTAGCCGCCGGGGATGGAGGTGACCTCGACCTTGGTCCAGAAGCGCTTCATGTGCCGCGCTTAGACGGACCTCAACGCCCCAGCAACCCGCGCAGAAGATCCTGCGTCGTGACCCGGGGGGCGGGCTCGGCATCACGCGGGGGCGGCACCGGGCCGGCGCGGCCGCCGCGGGCGGCGGTCAGCGCGGGGGCGCAGTCCGGCAGCGCCGGGCCGCCGTTCGACAGGTCTTCCGCCAGCGCGCCCAGGCGCCGGTCGGGGGTGCGTTGCAGCGACAGCAAGGCGCCCAGCGCCCCGGCGGCGGCGCCCCGCGCATCGACCTGGCCGACCCGGGGGGCCGCCAGGGTGCCGACCACGCCGACCGGCGCGCGCACGTTCACCTGGCCCAGGCGCAGGTCGGGCAGCAGGCGCAGGTTCAGTGCCTCGTCGGCCAGCCCGATCGCGCCGGTGCCGCCCAGGCGCCCCAGCGCGCCCTCGACCAGCAGGGTCTCGATCCGCGCGGCGCCATCGCCGATGCGCAGCCACAGCGCGGTGCAGCGTTGCGCGATGCCTTCGGCCGGCATGCCGCCCGGCAGCAGCAGCGACAGCAGTTGTGGCGGAATCCCCGCGACCATCGCCGGTTCCAGCCGCCCGCCCAGCATCGCCAGCCCCAGGTGCCCGCTGGCCCCGGCCAGCCAGGCGCGCAGGCCGCCGGCCGGCCCGGCCAGGTCCAGGTCCAGTTCCAGCGGGCCGGACAGCCGGCGCGGCAGGCCGTAGGCGGTTTCGAACGCCGCCGTATCCAGGTCCTGGGTGCTGGCGCGCAGGGCCAGGCGGGCCGGCGTGGCCTCGATGCGCAGCGCGACCTGCCCGCCGGGCAGGGTGACGGCGAAGGGGTCCAGGATCGCGCTGCCCGGGGCCAGCACGGCCCGCAGGTCCAGGTCGCGGTAGGTCACGCCGTTCCAGACCAGCTCGCCAAGGCCAAGCCCAGCCTCTCCGGCCACCGGCAGGCGGGCCAGCCAGTCGGTCGGCAGCGGCAGGTCGGGGATGACCCGCGCCGGCCCGGGGCGCGGCAGCGGGGGGGCCACCAGCGGGGCGGCCGGCGCTGCGGGTGCGGCCGGGATCGGCACCGCCAGCGCCGCCATCGTCGCATCCAGGTCCAGCCGCTGGCCGCGGAGTTGCGCCGTCACCCGCGGCGGTGTGCCCGGCTGCAGCAGGATGTCGCCCGCCAGGTCGCCGCTGGCGCTGGCCAATTCGAACGGCGCGAGGCGGATGCCGTCGCCCTCGGGCGTGGCGCGGGCGCTGACGCTGACGTCGCGCAGCGCGGGAAAGGGCAGGCCCAGCCGGCGCCCGGTGGCGCCGAGATCGGCGGCGCGCAGAGCAAAATTCCCGGCGCCCGGCCCGCCGGAGGCGCCCAGGACCCCGTTGGCGGTGATCGTCAGCCCCTCGCCCTGTGCCACCAGCCCCATCGGCCAGTCACTCGCCGGGCGGCCGGGCCAGAAGCGCGCGGCCGGGCCGGCGGTCAGCTCCAGCGCCAGCAGGCCCAGGCCGAGGCGCAGATTGGCCGTGCCGGTGATCGGTGCCTCCGGGCCCTCGGCCGCGAGCCGCAGCATTTCCAGCCGCGCCGGGCCCTGGGCCGCCTGGGCGACCTCCAGCCGCAGCGCGCCGATCGCCCGGCCTGGGCGGAGTGCCGCGCTGATCGTGATGTCCTGCATCGCCGGCCAGGTGGCGGCGGCCGGCAGCAGCGGGGCCAGGCGCGCGGCGCGGTCCAGGCGCAGGGTCGCCATGCCCTCGGCGGCGTCCCATTGGTCGGGGCCGGGGGCGCTGCCCTCGAAGCGCAGGGCGATGCCCTCGGCCGTCGCCTCGGCCGTCAGGGGCCAGGGCGTGGCGGTCAAGGCGCCGGCTTGTGCGGTCAGCCGCAAGGGCTGGTCGCGCCAGCGGGCTTCGGCCGCGAAATGGGTGCCGGCGCGCAGCGTGGCCTGGGCGATGTCGATGCGCTGGCCCGCCGCCGCGACCCGCGCATCGGTCAGCACCACATTGTCCAGCCGGAAGGCGGCGGGGCCAGGGTCACGCGGGGCTGTCGGGGCGCTGGCCGGGGCGGCGGGGGTGGGCGGGCGTTCAAAAATCCAGTTGCGGCGTTCCAGCAGCAGGTCGGCGCCGGTCAGGCGCAGCGCCGAGACGACCACCTGGCCGCGCAGCAGCGGGCCGAAGGCGACCTCGGCCTCGGCCCGGCGCAGGGTCAGCATCTCGGGCCGGCTGCCGCCGGGCAGGTTGGCCAGCGACACGCCCCCCGCCGCGACCGACAGCGGGAACAGGCCGAGTTTCAGCGGGCCGTCGATGGTGACGCGGCGGCCGGTCGCGCGCTCCGCCTCCGCCATCAGGCGGGGGCGCAGGCTGTCGGCGTCGAAGACCAGCAGCAGCCAGGCGACCGCGCCCGCCAGCAGCAGGGCGGGCAGGGCCAGCAGGAACAGGGCAAGGCGCTTGAGGGTCATGCCGCCTTATATGTGGTGACCCCGCCCGCGCCCTAGGCTTACGGCGTGCGGCGTGGCTTGTGCGTGCGCGGCGCCTCGAAACCGAAGTAGGTGAAGGTTTCCGCCATATGCGATGGCAGCGGGGCCTCCACCTCCAGCGTTCCGCCCATCGGGTGCGGCAGCTTGATGCCCCGTGCGTGCAGGTGCAGCGCGCCGGGCAACCCCTCGATATGCGCGGCCGAGGCGCCGTATTTGCCGTCGCCCAGGATCGGGGCGCCCAGGGCCTCCAGGCAATGCACCCGCAACTGGTGGGTGCGGCCGGTCAGGGGCTTGAGTTCCATCCAGGCGGCGCGGTGGCGCACGACGTCCAGGGTGCGGAAGTCGGTCACGGCGCGGATGCCCTCCGGCGCGCGGGCGCCGGGTTCCTCGGGGTCGGCGACGGCGGCCGTCATGCGTTCGCCGCGGGCGCCGGGGGCCTTCATCAGCGGCATCTCGATCCGCCCTTCGGGCGGCACCGGCTGGCCGACGACCACGGCCCAGTAGGTCTTTTCCGCATCCCGCCCACGGAAGGCGGCGGCGAGCTTGCCGGCCGCCCCGGCCGTGCGCGCCAGCAGCAGCACGCCGGAGGTATCGCGGTCCAGCCGGTGCACCAGGCGGGGCCGTTCCTCGGCGTCGAACTTCAGCGCGTCCAGCAGCCCGTCCAGGTGCTTGGTGATGCCGGGGCCGCCCTGCACCGCCAGGCCATGCGGCTTGTCGATCGCGATCACATGGTCGTCGCGATACAGCACCATGCGCTGCAGGTCCTTGGCGACGCGGTCATCCACCGGGCGGGGCGCGGCCTTGGGCGCCTGGCCTTCGGGCAGCGGGGGCACGCGCACGACCATGCCGGTGGACAGGCGGTCGTTCGCCTCCGCCCGCTTGCCATCGACGCGCACCTGGCCGGTGCGCAGCATCTTTTGCAGCGCGCCCTGGGTCAGTTGCGGGAAGTGGCGGCGGAACCAGCGGTCGAGGCGGGTATCGGCGTCATCAGCGCGGACGGTCACGGTCTGGATCGTCACGGGCGACGAACACGGCAGGCGGTGGACATGGCTTCCTTACAACAAAAGTGAGGCCCCGCCTGGAAACGGGGTCTTTCGGACAAATAGGCTGGGTCCGGCCGGGCGCGGGGCGCAGATCGCCCCTTGGCCGCGCCCTCTTACACCGGAACGTGGCGGCCGTGGGGTCAAAAAACCGCAGGGCTTGGTCACGAAACGCTAACCTCTCCCGGCCCTTGCTCCTCCCCACAGGGTACGGCACGGGGCCGGGCCGGGGAGGCAGGGGCACATGAAGATCGGCTACGAAGACAGTGGCGAGGCCTTTGTGACGGCCTATGAGCCTGGCGACATGGTGCTGCTGAAGTCGGATGAAACCGGCCCCTATGCCTTTGGCCGGGCCGGGGATTGGGGGCGGGTCACGGCGTTCGATGCCAGGACCGGGCTGACCAGCATCGCCATCGCCGGGTATTCGCAGCCCAAGGGCGGCACCCTGGCGTCGCTGTCCGACATCCCGCGCCGCATCCTGCAACCCTGCGACAAGGCCGGCGTCCCGGTGCCGCTGAAGCGGCATATCCATATGGCCCTGCCGGGGCGGGGGCGCCTCTGACGCTTTTGCCCGGGGCCTGCCAGGGTGTGTGACCAGGGCGGCCGCGCCGTTGCGGGGGTATGCAGCATCGGCGGCCTATGAGCCGCAAGGGCCGATACCCTTCGGCAAGGGCCCGCGTCGCGCGCGGTTTCGTGTCTTGCGCATGGTATCGAAACGGACCACGCTCTGGCGCTAAAGATTGTAGAAAATCGCACAAAAAGAGGCGCGGCACCGTGGGTGCCTTGTCTCGTATGATGTTGCTAAAAAAATGAAATTGGCCGTCATCGGACCGGCACCGACATAAGCATCCGCACGGCTTGGCTGGGTCGTTCCTGTCCAGGCAGCCAAAAATATAACAAAAAATGGGGGCGCGAGTGACCAAGTATATAAAGCGCGACGTGACTGTGTCGAATAATGGGCCAGCCAACAATACCGGCATGGAGGTCATGCAGGGGTGGTCGTCCCTGGCGATCAAGCTCGACTTCGACATGTACGACCCTTGCCCGGACTACAGCTTCGCGACGCGTAAGCAGAAGGTTCCGAAAGGCGACTGGCCGATCATCGTGCCGCAGACCGCGCCGGACGTGGTCCAGGGCGTCGATGACCTGATGGCGAAGATGATCAAGGTGACCTGGGCGATCGCCGAGCCCAAGGCGGATGCGCAGCGGGGCAGCGCCTCACCCGGGCAGCGGCACAACGCCCCCCCGACCATCGGCACGCGCGGCGGGCCGCAGCCGCAGGCCAATGGGGTGGGCTACAAGCCCCAGGTCCGCCCGACGCCCAGCGTCATGGATGTGAAGCAGGGCGACAAATCGGCGATCGCCACCGACTGGTGGCTCACGCCCGAGTTGAAACGCAGCAACGCGGTGACCTTTCGCGGCGACAAGCGGGCGCCGGCCGACCTGTTCGAGGCCGGCGGCTTCAGCCCCCCCGATACCCGCACGGATCGCGACTACCTGCAAAGGACGGTCGCCAACGCTTTCGCCGACTACATGTTCCGGCGCTACGGCCGTCGATTTACCCCAGAAGAGATTGCCGATTGGGGCGTGAAATACGGCAAGGAAGTCATTTCGAAAGAACAGAACGAGTTGCTGTATCAATATACGATGTGGCGGAAGATCGTAAAAAAAGAATCCGCCCATATCGGCCGCATGACGGACAATGAGCTTCTGAAAGGCTTTACCTCCACGTCCAGGGCGATCGATTCATCCATTACCTTCGCGACGTTCAAGAACACGACGGGATGGATTTATGTGTCCGTGGTGCATTCGGGATATGTGATCCCGTATTGCGAAGACAGCAGTGTCGCCTGGGGGACGCCGGAGGCCGAGATCGCGCAATTCGGCGCGGTCCCGTGGGATCGTATCGTCGGCTTCATGCGTATCTCGGCCGACACGATGCGACCCAATTCCCCCATCTTCCTGCGCCGGAGCTTTCGGGTGCAGGAGCCGAATGCCTGCGACCGTATATACGAAATCATGAGCGGCAGGACGCCCGACCAGAAGCCGAAATAGGGCGTCTGCGCGGACCGCCACGGGATGGCGGGGGGAAAGCGCCGACAGAACACGTTTGCGCCGGCGCCCTTGTGGTCTATGCCCCCGGCATGGCCCTGGGCGCATCGCATCGGATTCTGCTGAACCTGGCGTTGGACGCGCTGGTCGCCGCCGTGGCGTTGCCGCTGGCCCTGTTGCTGGCGGCGCCCGGCCCGCTGCCCGCGGGGCTGGGGCCCGCGATCGTGGTGAATGTCGCGCTGGTGCTGCTGGCCGGGGCGGCTTTTGGCTTGCCGCGGCAATACTGGCGCTACATCGCGGCCCCCGACCTGATGGCCGTCACCGGGGCGGCGGTCGTGTCCTGCGCCATTTTTGCCGCGGGTGCCGCCGGGTTCCAGGCCAGCCTGTCGCCCAACCCGCTGTTTCCCGCGACCCATGCCGTGGTGCTGACGGTGCTGATGTGCGGGGCGCGCGCCGTGGCCCGGCTGCGCCAGACCCAGCCGGAGGCGGTCGGCGCCCCCACCGCCCTGGTGATCGGCACGGGGGATGCCGCGGATCTGTTCCTGCGGGCGCTCGCCCGGCAACGCCCGCCGGAATACCGCGTGCTGGGCATCCTGGCGCGCCACGCCCGCCAATCCGGCCGCCGCATCCAGGGCCAGGAAATCCTGGGCACGGTGGAGGAAGCCGAACCCGTCATCGAACGCCTGCGCGCGACCGGCCGCGTGCCCAATATCCTGGTGCTGTCGGACCCGGAGGTGCAGGGCGAGGCGCTGGAACAATTGCTCGACGTCGCCGACCGCCAGGGCATCACCCTGCGCCGGGCGCCACGGCTGACCACCTTGGACCCGGCGACGCGCTCGGCGGCCGAGGATTCCCGCCGCATGGACCTGAAACCCATCGCGATCGAGGATCTGCTGGACCGGCCCCAGGTGCCGCTGGACCGGATCGGCATGGCACGGCTGGTGCAGGGGCGGCGGGTGCTGGTGACCGGCGCCGGCGGCACGATCGGCGGCGAATTGGCGCGGCAGGTGGCGGCGTTGGGGCCGTCGATGCTGACCTTGCTCGATCACGGCGAATACGCGCTGTACCAGATCGACCTGGAACTGGCCGAAACCCACCCGGGGATTCCGCGCCGGGCGGTGCTGGCGGATGTGCGCGACGCGGCGCGGCTGGCACGGCTGGTCACTGAGACGCGACCGGACCTGGTGTTCCATGCCGCCGCGCTGAAGCATGTGCCGATGGTCGAGAACGACCCGCTGGAGGGGCTTCTGACCAATGCCCAGGGCACCCGGATCGTGGCCGATGCGGCGCGGGCGGCGGGGTGCCGGGCGATGGTGTTCATTTCGACCGACAAGGCGGTGAACCCGACCAGCGTGATGGGGGCCAGCAAGCGCCTGGCCGAGATGTATTGCCAGGGGCTGGATGTCGCCGCCCGCCAGACCGGCCAGGGCATGCGCTGCGTGACCGTGCGCTTCGGCAATGTGCTGGGCAGCACCGGCAGCGTGGTGCCGCTGTTCCGCCGCCAGTTGGAACGCGGCGGGCCGTTGACCGTGACCCACCCGGACATGCGGCGGTATTTCATGACCGTGCGCGAAGCCGTGGGGCTGGTGCTGCAGGCCAGCGTCGTTGGCGCCGAGGATGCCGAGGATCGGCCACCGGAACTGCGGGATGGCGGGATTTTCGTGCTGGACATGGGCCAGCCCGTCAAAATCGTCGATCTGGCGCGCCGCATGATCCGGCTGGCGGGGCTGCGGCCCGACAATGACGTGGAAATCCGCTTCACCGGCCTGCGCCCGGGCGAAAAACTCTTCGAGGAAATGTTCCACGGCGCCGAACCGCCCCGCCCCACGCGGTTTCCGGGGCTGCTGGTGGCGACGCCGCGCACCGCGGACCCGGCGCTGATCGGGCGCGCGATCGATGAGGTCGCGGCTGCCGCCCGCTCCGGCCAGATCGAAGGGGCGCTGGCGCAACTGGGCCGGCTGGTGCCGGAATTCGACCACAACAGGGATGGCCTGGCGCCGCATGGCTGAAGCCGCCGTGATCGCGGCTTTGCGCGACCGGCGGGCGCGGATCGGCGTCATCGGGTTGGGCTATGCGGGGCTGCCGCTGGCGCTGCGCTTTGCCGAATGTGGATTTCCGGTGTCCGGCTTCGATATCGACCCGGCGAAAATCATGGCGATCCGGGCGGGGCGCAGCCCGGTGCACGGGATCGACGACGCGCGGATCATCGGCATCGATGCGCATGGGATGGAGGATGGGGCGGCCATCGCCGCCTGCGATGCGTTGCTGATCTGCGTGCCGACCCCGATCGGGCCGCATAAGGAGCCAGACCTGTCGGCGGTGCGGGACACCATGGCCTCGGTCGCACCGCATCTGCGGGCGGGGCAGGCGGTGTCGTTGGAAAGCACGACCTATCCGGGGACCACGGCCGATTACGTGCTGCCGGCGCTGGTCGCGGCGGGGCTGACGGCCGGGGTGGATGGCTTCGCCATCTACAGCCCCGAACGCGAGGACCCCGGCAATCCGGAGGGCACCGTCGCCCGTGTGCCAAAACTGGTCGCCGGCGCGACGCCCGCCTGCCTGCGGGTGGCGGAGGCGCTGTATGCCCCCGTGGCCGGCCAGGTCGTGCCGGTCTCGTCGCTGGCCGTCGCGGAACTGGCCAAGCTTTATGAGAACGTGTTTCGCGCCGTGAACATCGGGCTGGTGAATGAACTCAAGCGCCTGTGCCACGGCATGGGGCTGGATGTGCATGAGGTGGTGGACGCCGCCGCGACAAAACCCTTTGGCTTCATGCCGTTCCGGCCGGGGCCGGGGCTGGGTGGGCACTGCATCCCGGTCGATCCGCATTATTTGGCCTGGACGGCGCGGGGGCTGGGCCTGCCGTCGGATTTCATCGAATTGGCGGGGCGGGTGAATGATTCCATGCCGGCCTATGTGGTGGAACGGCTGCGCGATGCGCTGGATGCGCGTGGCCGGGGGCTGAACGGGGCGCGGATCCTGCTGCTGGGCCTGGCTTATAAGTCAGGGGTGCCGGATACGCGCGAAAGCCCGGCGATCGAGATTTTCCGGCTGTTGTCGGCGCGCGGCGCGGTCCTGGGCTATCACGACCCGCTGGTGCCACGCTTCCCCACGACGCGGCGCCTGGGTGGGGCCGCACCCGACCTCGGCAGCGTGGCGCTGACGCCGGCGCTGCTGGCCGCCCAGGATGCGGTGTTGTTGGTGACGCCCCAGCCGGGGATGGACCTGGCCATGGTGCTGGCCCATGCCGCGCTGGTGGTGGACACCCGCGGCGCGTTGCGACGCGACACATCGGGTGATTTGGGCGACGCGGCCGCCCCGGCGTATCGAGCAACCGTGATTCAGGCTTGAAGAGACAGATCCCATGACTGCAGTGACTCGCCCCATCGGGCTGTTCGACATGGCCGCCCAGCAGGCGTTGATCCGCGCCGATATCGACCGGCGCATCGCCTCGGTGCTGGATAGCGGCCGCTTCATCAATGGGCCGGAAGTGGCCGAGTTGGAGGCCGCGCTGGCGGCCTTCTCCGGGGCCGCGCATTGCGTCGGCGTGTCTTCCGGCACCGATGCCTTGCAGATCGCCATGATGGCCGAGGGGATCGGCCGCGGCGATGCGGTCTTCCTGCCGGCCTTTACCTATACGGCGACGGCCGAGGTGCCGCTGGTGCTGGGGGCGACGCCGATTTTCGTCGATGTGGAGGAAGGCACCTTCAACATCGACCTGGCCGACCTGCGGCGCCGTATCGCGCTGGTCGAGGCCGAGGGGAAATTGCGCCCGCGTGCCGTGGTGGGGGTGGACCTGTTCGGTCGCCCGGCCGACTGGCCCGCCATCCAGGCGATCTGCGCGGAAAAAGGGATGTTCACCCTGGATGACGCGGCGCAGGCCTTTGGGGCCTCGCTGCATGGCAAACGGCTTGGCCAATGGGCCGATGCGGCGGCGCTGTCGTTTTATCCGACCAAGACGCTCGGCTGTTACGGCGATGGTGGCGCGCTGCTGACCAATGATGCCGACCGCGCCGCGCTGTATCGCCAGTTGCGCACCCATGGCGAGGGCGGCAGCCGGTATGAGGTGCTGCGCACCGGCATGAACGGGCGGCTGGACACCATCCAGGCCACCATCCTGCTGGCCAAGATGCCGCTGTTCGAGGGCGAGTTGGCGGCGCGCCGCGTCATCGCCGCGCGCTATGCCGAACAATTGGGCGATGCGGTGCGCGTGCCGGGGGAGATGGAGGGCGCCGAACAGGCCTGGGGCATCTACTCCATCCTGCTGCGCGATGAGGCGGAGCGAGACCGGGTAAAAGCCTCGCTCCAGGCGCAGGGCATTCCGTCGGGCATCTATTACCCCAAGCCGCTGCATCACCAGCCGGCCTATGCGGCGGGGCACCTGGCCTCGATCGGGCAGATGCCGCCGTTGCCGGTGGCCGAGTCGCTGTGCGGGCGTATCCTGGCGCTGCCGATGCATCCCTACCTGGACACGGCGCAGGTCGACCGGGTCGCGGCGGCGGTGCGGGGCGCGCTTTAGGGTCTGTGGACAGTTGGTTCGGGATGCGGTCGGCGATCGATTTTTCGTGCCTGCAAGGCGGATTTGCGCGGCCGATGTTGTTCATCGGCGAGCAAAGCCAACGCGACAGGTGCGGAAAAGCGCCGCCGAACGCGCCCGAGGCCAATTGTCCACAGGCCCTAGCCCCCATGTTGAGCCCGGGCGCCCAAAGGCCCAATGATGGGCGCTGACTGGAGTTCATGATGACCACCCCGCTGCCGCGCCGCTTCTTCCTCGCCCTGCCTGCCGTGATGATGTTGCCGGGTGCGGGCTGCGCCCAGCGCGGCCTGTCGGCCAGCGGATCGCCGCTGCCCGATTTCGCCGATTTGGCGGAGCGGGTGCTGCCCGCCGTCGTGAACATCGCGGTGCAGGGTGAGCCTGGCACGGTGCCGCCGGAACTGCGCGGCACCCCCTTCGAACGCTATTTCCGCGACCGCCGCGGGCGCCAGCAGATGAGCGGCGCGGGGTCGGGCTTCATCATCGACCCGACCGGCCTGGTCGTGACCAACAACCATGTGCTGGGCAGCAGCACGCGCGTGGTGGTCGGCCTGCAGGACGGCACGCAATTGCCGGCGCGGGTGGTCGGCACGGATGACCTGACCGACCTGGCCCTGCTGAAGGTGGAGGCCAGCGTGGCGCTGCCGACCGTGGGCTTCGGGTCCAGTTCCGCGATGCGCGTCGGCGCCTGGGTGCTGGCGGCGGGCAATCCCTTTGGCCTGGGCGGCAGCGTGACCTCGGGCATCGTCTCCGCGCGGGGGCGCGACATCGGCACCGGCCCCTTCGACGATTTCCTGCAGACGGATGCCGCGATCAACCCGGGCAATTCCGGCGGGCCGCTGTTCAACCTGGCGGGCGAGGTGATCGGCATCAATACCGCGATCTATTCGCCGAGCGGCGCCAGCGCCGGCGTCGGCTTCGCCACGCCATCCGACCTGGCGCGCAACGTGATCGAACAGTTGCGCCGCGATGGCCGCGTCGATCGCGGCTGGCTGGGCGTCGCAGTGCAGGATCTGGTGCCGGAACCCGGCCAGCGCGGCCGGCGCGGGGTGCTGGTGCAGGGCGTGGAACGCAACAGCCCCGCCGCACGCGCCGGCTTGCGCCAGGGCGACCTGGTGACGGCGCTGAACGGCGAAACGCTGGACACCAGCCGCGCGCTGATCCGCAGCGTCGCGGGCACCGCGCCGGGGCAGAGCGTGCGGCTGACCTACCAGCGCGACGGGCGCTCGCAGGAAGTGTCGGTGCAGGTGGCGCGGCGGCCGGCCGCGGCCAACTGAAGCCTGCAACCGCAGCCACGGCTGCCGCGTTTGCCTGGGGCGGAGGAGCCCCAGATGATGTCGCGCGCGATGGCCATGGCGAAGGACACGCTGATCGGCTTCTTCGCCGATGATGCTTTGTCGCGGGCGGCGGCCATCGCCTATTTCACCTTGTTCTCGATTGGCCCGCTGCTGTTCATCGCCTCTGGCGTCGCCGGGCTGGTGTTCGGCGACGCGATGGTGCGCGACGCGCTGAACCAGCAACTGACCGGCTTGCTGGGGGATGACGCGGGGCGCCAGGTCGATGCCATGGCGCAGGGCGCATTGGGCGAAGCGCGGGGCGGCTGGGCAGTGTTCATCGGTGCCGGCACGCTGCTGCTGACGGCCTCTGGCGCCTTCGGTGCCCTGCAGGGGGCGCTGAACGCGGTCTGGAAGGTGGAGACACCGACGGAAGCGACCACGGCGGAAACCATCACCGGCTTCGTGCGCGCCAAGGCGGCGGCGATGGGGCTGGTCGCCACCACCGGCTTCCTGCTGTTGGTGTCACTCAGCATCAACGCGGCCCTGTCGGTCCTGGGCACGTGGCTGACATCGCTGTCGCCGGCGATGGAGACGGCGTTGAAACTGGCGAACGAGGCCGTGTCGCTCGGCGTCACCGCGCTGTTGTTCGCCGCCATCTACAAGATCCTGCCCGACCGCCGGCTGGCGTGGCGCGACGTGATGATCGGCGCGCTGGCCACCGCCGTGCTGTTCACCGCGGGCAAGACGCTGATCGGGCTGTACATCGGCGCATCGGGCGCGGCAGCGGGGTTTGGCGCGGCCGGCACCATCGTGGTGGTGCTGCTGTGGATCTACTACTCGGCCGTGATCTTCCTGCTGGGCGCGGAATTCACCCGGGCCTGGTCGGGGAAGGAAGCCGCCCTGCCCGAAGATGCGGCCCTGCCACGGGCCAAGGTGGCTGCGGCGATCGCCGCCGAGGCGCCGGTGGCAAAGCCGGGCGTCCAGCCGCTGCTGCTGACCGCACTTGGCGCCTGCGCGATCGTGGCGGTGTTCGCGCGGCGGTGATGGGTTGTCGAAGGATGGGGAGGTTGCGCCTTGAAAGGGGCTTTGCCCCTCTCAAACTCTCCCCACCAAGGGGCCGTGGCCCCTGGAACCCACGGCGTTTGGTAAAATAAAGGGAGGGGCATCATAGTCGCGCCATTGGCCCGACGTGCTCCATGCCCCTCCCTTTATTTTTCCAATACATCGCGCCGGTCCAGGGGCGGCGGCCCTTGGTGGGGGAGGTTTGGAGGGGGGCGAAGCCCTCTCCATGGCGCAACCGCCGTTATTCATTCACTCGCCAGCCCATCGATCAACGCGGCATAGGTCGCGAACATCGTTTCTTGGTCGTAGTCGTTTTCGACGCGTCGTCGGTTCGCGGCCCCGAGCCTTGTGCGCAGCGAAGGATCGCGCAGCAGCGGGCGCAGCGCCGCCGCCAGCGCCGCATCGTCGCGGGCGGCCAGGTGCGGGCGGTTTTCCTCGGCCAGCATCGTGCCGACGTCACCGACATCGGTCGAGGCGACGGAAAGCCCGGTCGCCATGGCTTCCAGCACCGAGAACGGCATCTGTTCGGTGTCGGAGGACAGGCAGAACAGGTCCATCGCGCGATAGGCCGCCGCCGGGTCGGCGATGGCGCCGGCGAAGGCGACCGATGCGGCGATGCCCAAATGTTCGGCCAGTGCCATCAGGGGCTGCTTTTCGGGTCCATCGCCGACGATGGCCAGGCGTAGCGGCACGCCGTCGCGCAGCAGGATCGCCGCCGCGCGCAACAGGCGGCCGAGGTTTTTTTCCGGCCGCAGTGCCGCGACCGTGCCGATCAACGGCCCTTCGCCCGGGGCATCCAAAGCCGCGCGCGCGCCGTCAGGCGCGAAACGGCGCAGGTCGATGCCGTTGGGGACGTAGCGCAACCGCGCCTCGGGCAGGCGCCAGGTTTCGCGCGCCGCGCGCAGCAGCGTGACCGAGGGCAGGATCACGGAGCTGCGCCGCAGGACCAGCCGGCGTGCCAGGATCCGGCGCGGAATCTGGCCGGCGCTTTCGTCGCTACCAAAACCGTCTTCGGTGTGCAGGTGCGGCAGGTCGCGAAGGAAGCGGCTGGCGATCGCCCATTCGATGCTGCCCCAGTTGCTGGTGACCAGCAGCGCCGGCCGCAGCCGCCGCAGCAGGGCGATGATGGCGAGCAAGCGCTGCGGCGCGGCCTCACCGCGCGCATAGGGCGACGGGACCAGTTGCAGCGGCACGTCGGGTGCCAGGCGCGCGGCACAGGCCTCGCGCCCGTCCAGCGCCACCACGGCATGGCGCCAGCGCGTGCCGTAGCGGTTGGCAAGTGCGGCGAAGCGCACCTGCGCGCCGCCGACGGCGAAACTCGGGAAGACGTGCAGCAGCAGGGGGGGGGCGGGGCTTTGCCCCAGCGTCATGAGGCGGTTTCCAGATGGGCGCTACGCGGGTCGCGCGCCGTGTCGCGGCGTTCGATCTCCTGCGTCGCCAGGCCGACGACCCGGCGGGCGTGGTCGGCCCAGGTCAGGCCACGGCGCCCGATTTCCTGCCGCGCGGCTTCCCCCAGGCGCTGGCGCAACGCCGCGTCGCGGCCAAGCCGCAGCACGCAATGCCACATGCCGTCGGGGTCGGCGGGGTCGAACAGCAGGGCGGTGCGGCCGTCCTCCAGCAATTCGCGCAGGTTGGGCTGGTCGGGGGCGACGATGGCGCGGCCGGCGGCCATGTATTCCAGGACCTTCAGCGGGCAGGCATAGGCGACGGCGCCGGGTTGCAGGGCGATGTCGAAACCCCCGATCAGCGCCGGAATCCCGTCGCGCGCGGCAAGCCCGGTAAAATGCAGCCGGTCGGCGATGCCGAGCTCCGCGGCCAGGGCCTCCAGCCCCTCGCGCGCCGGGCCTTCGCCGACGATGCGCAGCACGAAGCGCGGCGCGCCCTGCCAGGCCGCGATGGCGCGCAGCACGCGATCCAGCCCGTGCCAGTCGCGCAGGAAGCCGACGAAGCCCAGCACGACCTCCGGCGCCTCCGCCGGTGGTGGCGGTTCGGGGAAATCGGCCATGTCGATGCCGTTGGGGATCACCACGATGCGCGACGCCGGCACGCCGGCCGCCGCGACGATCGCGGCCAGCACGGCGGTGACCGGCAGCACGGTGCTGGCGCGGCGCCAGTTGAAGTGCTCGGTGGCGGCGGCGATGCGGCGCAGGGCTAGGTTGCCGAAGCGGGCGCGTTCCTGCGCCAGGGGGGCGTTCACCTCCAGCAACAGCGGCAGGCCGCGGTGGCGTGCGACCAGCGCGCCGGCCAGGTGGAACAGATTGGCGCGTTCGTAGATGACATCGGGGGAAAACCCCGCCGCCGCCTGGTTCAGCCGCCAGGTCGCGGGGATGGCATAGGCCAGTTCGGCCAGTTCCCCGACCCAGGCGGGCAGCCAGCGGCGCACCAGCGCCACCATGCGGCTGTCGTCGCCCAAGGTCGCCTGGTCGAAACCGGCGGGGCCGACGACCAGCACCTCGTGCCCGGCCGCGCGCAGGGATGCGACCATGGCTTCCAGATGCACCGACTGCCCGTCGCGGGACCGGATGCGATGGCTGTAGAGGATTTTCATGCGCGCATATTCCCTGTCGCCATGCGGTCGCTCAGCCAGCGCCGGCCATGGGCCAGCGCCTGGCGCCCCAGTTCCACCCAGCCGGCCGGATGCCAGGGATCGGTCAGCACGACGCCGCAGCGTTCCGTCCGCTGGCCGGCCCAAAGCTGCTTGTAGGCATCATCGCCCCGGCCGAAATCGAGTTCGGTGACGCCATCCTCGTCGATCAGCCCGCGGATCATCAGCGCGGTCAGCGCCGTGCCCGGAGAGGCTGCACTGGCGCCCTGGTCATGCGCCAGCTTCAGCAGGCAGGCGCGCCCGCCCGACACCACCCAGTATTGCGCGGCGATGGCCTGGCCATCGGCCTGCGACAGCACACCCAGGCGCAGCCCGCCGGTCGCGGCCGCGGCCCGCATCAGGGCGGGATCGAAGGCCGGAAAGGGTTCCTGGGGTTTCCAACTGCGGGCGCGGACATGGCAATAGGCGGCGATCCCGGCCTCCAGCATCGGCCCCGACTGGGCATAGGCGGTGAAGCGCCCGGCCCGTGCCGTCTTGCGGCGGATGGTCGCGCGCAGGGCCGGCGGCCGTTCGGCGAGATAGGCGTCCCAGCCGTCGCCGGGCCGCAGCGGCGCGCGCCAATTGCCGAAATGCCGGAAGCGGTCGACCGAGAGGCCGGTGGCGCGCAGCCCATCCAGCAGCGCGGGCAGGCCCTGGGCCTGGGGGTCCATCGCCTCCAGCAGCGTCGGACCCCGGCCGTGCAGCAGATGGCCGAGGCCGCGCCCGGCATCGCGCAGCGCCGCACCTTCCGCCCGGCGCGCCAGCAGCGGCGCCCAGCCGAGGGTATAGGGCGTGACCAGGCTGCGCAGGCGCCCCGCCTGGCGGAGCAAGGGCAGCAGCACGGCATCCCCGGCGCCGCCGACCGCCAGGACCGGCTGCGCCCCGGACGGGATCGCGCCCGCCAGCACGGTGTCGTACCAGACCCGCCCGGCGAAGAAGTCACCGGACCCCGGCGGCGCGAGGAAACGGTCGCACCAATCGGGCAGCCGGGCGTCGTGCAGCGGCACGAGCCGGGCGGCGTCAGCCGCGCAACGCATGGACCAGCCCCCCTGCCCATTCGCGCAGGGCGAAGCAACGGACGGCCGGGCGGTCCGGGCGCGGGGCGAAGTGCCGCGGCGCCGCCACGGCACCCAACCCCTGCCGCGCGGCCCCGGCGTGACGGGCGAAGGAGAGGGTCATCGTGCGGCGACCTCGGCCACCAGGCGCGGTGTCAGGTCGCCCCAGGGCGGCGCCCGCCGCATCCGCCGCAGCGCCACGGCGGCGAAGGGATCGCGCCAGGGCCTGGGCGCACGCTGGGCCGGCGCCGCGTCGATCCAGCGCAGGGCGGCGGCATCGGCATCGGCCGGCAGGGCGGTGAAGCCGGCGGGATAGATCGCCTCGCACAGCGCCGCCCATTGCAGCCGGCCGCGCGCCTGCTGCACCAGGCGATACCAGTGCCGGCGCAGATCCTGCCAGCGCCAGGGCCGCAGGTGCGGTGACACCCAGGTGGCGTCCAGGTTCACTTCCAGGCGTTCGTTCAGCCACCCGCCCGTGGCGGAATCCAGGTCGTGCATGACGAAGGACCCGAGCAGCCCATCGCCGCGATACAGCCCGACCGGCAGCCGCAAGCCGTCGGCGACGATGCGATCGACGAAACTGCCGCGCAGCGCGAAGAGCGAGCCGTGCAGCCCAGGGTAGGCGACCATGCTCCGCCGCAACGCCTCGGCACTGCGCCCGGTGCTGGGCACCGCCGCCGCCGCATTGGCGACGGGCTTGTCGCGCAGGCTTTGGTCCAGCCGGCGCAGCGCATCGGGGGCGACGGCGGCATAGCCATCGACGAAGAAATAGGTGCTCGCGGCGGGGCGCAGCGCGTGCAGGAAGGCGTTGACCGCATTGGCCTTGTCGCCCTGCGGGATCGCGAAGACACGGCCGGCCAGGTCTTCGGCGCGCAGCGCCTCGGCCGCGACGGTGGGCGAGGCGTCGGAGCAGCCGTTCAGCAGCACGGTGACATGGCCCCGCGGCCCCAGCCCGGCGCGCGCCAGGGCGTGCAGGCAGGCGGGCAGGTTGGCGGCCTCGTTGCGGGCGAAGACGGCGACGCTCCAGCCGGTTGCGACCTCAGCCACCGCGTGCCGCCATCTGTCCGCCCCCCGGCAGGCGCAGACGGCCGGCGAGGTGGGTGAGAAGGGCCAGCAGGTCGGTCTCGGCCCCCGCCGGGCAACCGGCCAGGCGCCACATCGCGGCGACCGAGCCGATGAAGACGGTGGCGCCGAGGCCGATCGCGGCCAGCAGGTGCCAGATGGCGATGGCGGCATCCCTCGGCGGCGCGACCCAGCCCAGGCCGCAGCCCCACAGCACCAGCGCCATCGCCGCGGCCGCGATGGCGGGGCGCCGCAGGCAGGCCAGGAAGGACCAGGCGCCGAGCCCCACCATGCGCAGCGCCAGCCCGACCAGGGTCACATGTTCGGCGACCAGCGCCAGCCCCAGGCTGATCCCAGCGCCGACCAGGCCGAAATGCGGCATCAGCAGCACCAGCAGCAGCACGCGCAGAAGGGCCGCCCCCGCGGTGACGACCAGGATGGTGCGCAGCAGGGTCTTGGCATTCAGCAGGGCGACGCTGACATTGCCGAACAAGGTCATGGTGAAGGCGACCGCCAGGATCGCCGCGACCGGCACCGCATCGACCCAGCCCTGGCCGAAGGCCAGCGCGATCAGCGGCCCCGCGATCAGCGACATGCCGACCCCGGCCGGGATCGTCAGCAGCGCCACCAGCGCGTTGATCCGCAGATAGGCGCTGCGCACGCCGCCGACATCTTCGCCGCGAAGGGCCGTCGCGAACCCCGGCATGCAGGCGCGGCAGATCGGATCGACCAATTCGCTGGTCGGCAGCGAGGCGACCTCATGCGCGACGGCGTAAAGCCCCAGGGGCGGCAGCCCCAGGATGCGCCCCACGAAGAAACTGTCGGCCCGGTCCCGCAGGACCGAGGCGACGCCGATGCCCCAGGTCCAGGTCGAGACTCCCACGAGGTCCCGCCAGGCGGCCAGCGACAGGCGCGGCCGATACGGCGACATCACATGCCCCATCGCCACCAGGGCGAAGCGGTTGGTCAGGATGCCGATGATCAGGGCCCAATAGCTGCGCAGCACGAAGGCCGCGACGATCACGGCCGCGATGCCCGCGACCCGCGGGTAGAATTGCAGGCGGAACTCCTTGTCGAATTCCATGCGGCGGCGAAAATCGGCGACGCCGATATTGGTCGCGCCACTGACCGCGGCCGAGAAGGCCAGGGCGAAGAGGATTCTCTCCAGCCGCATATCGCCGAAGAACTGCGCCGCGGGCGCCGCCGCCACGGCGATCAGCACGGCCAGGAACAATCCGCGGATCAGGTTCAGCGTGAAGGCGGTGTCGTAGAGCACTGGCTGCGGATCGCGGGCGCGGACGATCTGGTCCTCCACCCCGATCGCCAGGCAGATGTCGAGCGACACGGCGAAGGCGGTGGCCAGCGCCACCAGCCCGAAATCCGCCGGCAGCAACAGCCGCACCAGCACCAGCGTGCTGATCAGCCCCAGCACGCGGGTCATCATCCGCCAGGCGACGACCCAGCTGGCGCCCCGCGCGGTGCGCGCGAGCAGACTGTCGGTCGCGGTGCGCGCGAGCAGGCTGTCGGCCGGGGCCGTCATCCGGCAAGCGCCATGGGGCGGGGGGCGAAGCCGGCCAGGGCGGCACGATCCACGCCGGACAGGAAACCCTCCAGCACCAGCAGGTGCCATAGCGGCTGGGCGTGGTCGAAGCGGCCGCTTTCGTGCTGGTCCACCAGCAGCCCGAGGGCGGCGGCATCGAACAGCCCGCTGTCCAGCATCGCGTCACCCAGCAGCCGGTCGCGGACGACGCCGGCGTGTGTGCGGAGAACCTGGCCCAGCGGGTTGGCGAAGCCGCGCTTGGGGCGGCGCATGACCTCGGCCGGCAGGAAGGGTGTCATGGCGCCGCGCAGGACATGCTTGCCCTGGCCGCCATGCAGCTTCAGCGACGCCGGCAGGGCCAGGCCCCAGGCGACGAGGTCGTGGTCGAGCAGGGGGGGGCGCACCTCCAGCGACACCGCCATGCTGGTGCGATCGACCTTGGTCAGGATATCGCCGGGCAGATAGGTGTGCAGGTCGGCGTATTGCGCCTGCAGCAGCGGTTCGTCGGGGTCGCATTCCCCCATCAGGGCGGCGAAGCGGGCGGCGGGATCATGGCCGTCGACGGCGGTGCGCAGGGCGCGCGACATCAGGCCGCGCCGCTGGCGGTCGGCCATCCGGCAGACCGTGCCGTAATAGCCCATGGCACTGTCCAGGCTGATTTCCGTCAGCGTGGTCTTGGCCCGCAGCCAGCGGGGCGCGCGGTCCAGCTTGGGATAGGCGCGGGCGACGCCGCCGATGACCGAGCCACGGATACGGGCGGGGATGAAGCGGCGCACGGCCTCGGCCATCTGGTGCCAGCGGTAGCGGCGGTAGCCGGCGAAGATTTCGTCGCCGCCGTCGCCGGACAGCGCCACGGTGACGTGTTTCCGGGCGAGCCGGCAGACCGCCAGGGTCGGCACGGCGGAGGGGTCGCCGAAAGGTTCGCCAAAAATGGCGCCCTGCTGCCGGGCGGCGGCGATGGGGTCGCTGTCCACCATCTCCGCATGGTGGGTGCCGCCCAGGCGGGCGGCGAGCATGGCGGCTTCCGCCCTTTCATCCGCCGCACCCGGGAAGCCGATGGTGAAGCTGTCGAGCGGATGCCCCGCGCGGGCCGACAGGGCGGCGATCGCGCTGGAATCCAGCCCGCCCGACAGGAAGCAGCCGAGTGGCACGTCCGACATCAGCCGCGCCTCGACCGCCGCTTGCAGGCGTTCGGCCAGCTCCTCGGCCGCTTGCGCCGGGGCGGCGGCGACGGCGCGCGGGGCCTGCCAGTAGCGCAGCGGCGCCGGGATGCGGGTTTCGCCCCGGCGCAGCAACAGGAAATGCGCCGCCGGCAGGCGCTTGATGGCGGCATGGATCGTGTTCGGATCGGGCACGTAGCCCAGCGCCAGGTAATCATCGACGGCCGTGGGATCGATCGCGCGGGACAGGCCCGGGATGGCGAGCAACCCGCCGATTTCCGACGCGAAGGCGACGCCCCCATCGGGCAGCCGCGCGTAATGCAGGGGCTTTTCGCCCAGGCGGTCGCGCGCCAGCAGCAACTGCCCCCGGTCGCGATCCCATAGCGCGAAGGCGAACATCCCGTTCAGCCGGTCCAGCACGCCCAGGCCCCAGGCGCGCCAGCCGTGCAGGATCGCCTCCGTGTCGCTGCGGGTCTGGAAGCGGTGGCCGAGCGCCTCCAATTCCCGCCGCAGGGCCAGGTGGTTGTAGATTTCGCCGTTGAAGGTCAGCACCACGGCGCCGTCGTCGCTGGCCATGGGCTGGGCGCCGCCGGCGAGGTCGACGATGGCCAGGCGCCGATGGGCGAAGGCGAGCCCGGCCTCGGCCCAGAACCCCTCTCCATCGGGGCCGCGATGGCGCAGGGCATGGGCCATGCCGCGCAACAGCCCGGTGTCGGGCAGCCTGGTGCTGGTCGGGTGGAACAGGCCGGCGATGGCGCACATGGTTAATTGCTCCCGGAGCACGGGCCGCTCGCCGCTGAGGCCGCGCCCTGTGTTAAGGATCGAAGAGGGGTGTTCCGGCTCGCACGATTCGGTCCGCCCATGGTTGCAAGGGTCAATGCATGCAGTCGGATGGCAGCGGGAAAGGCCGGGATCGGCGCACGACGGACCGCCTGAACTGGCGTGCCGCGACGCTCTTGATCTTCCTGCTGTCCGTGTTCGGCTGGCTTGTCGTCGCGGCGATCATCTGGCTGCTCAGGCGCTGAGGTTTCGCGGGGGCGCGCGTCTGGGTTGCGGCGCTGCCGGCAGGCCATGCGACGGCCACGCCCGCTGATGCGATGCGCGACACCCGTTCGCACGGGCTGACGGCGCGGCGCGAGTATACGCGCCGGGCAACAGGATCCTTGCCATCGCGAACCTGCCTCCTGGCCCCGCATCATATGTGCCTAATAGACCAGGCAGCCGTGCAAACCAAGACTTTATTCATTCTATACTGATTTACATTTTGCACGTAAATTTAAATATCGAAATAAACCAGAATGAAAACCATTTAATACTTATATTCGTTCCGGTCTTTATAGAACAGAAATCCACATGCGGCGGCACCACAACAGTCGTCCATGGCCGCGGCGGGTTGGCGCGCGCGGAAGACCATTGGTGGCTACGAAAGCCGCCAGTTGCCGCTCGGCGTCAGCTTGTATGCCAGGTCGGGGTCGTTGCGCGCGAAGTCACGCAGGTTTGGCGCCAGGGTCGCCACGGTCCGCATGCGCTGCGGTGTCGCCGCACGCATCATGTTGGGGATCACGGTGCGCGTCAGCAGCCCCGGCCCGGTATCGTTCCAGATGTTCAGGCGGGTGTTGTTCGCCTCCGCCGCCAGGGTGCGTTCATTCACCTCGGCGATCGCGGCGGCCAGCAGGGGCGAACCGGGCCGCGCGCCGATCAGGCAATTGTTGAAATAGCCGGGGGAATCGCCGGCCAGGACCACGACGATCTCACTGTCCTCCAGCGCGTTCAGCAGCGGATCGACCGGTGCCACGCAATGCTCGTCGGCATCGACGTAAAGCCCGCCATGGGTATGCAGCCAGAGCAGCCGCAGGTAGTCGGCCTTCATCGCCGCATGGTGGCAGCGATCGAACACGCGCAGCGCGACATCGCCGTAAGCGCCCCCGATGAAGTCGCGCGCGCTGTCCAGGTGCAGCACGGTATGCGGCACATCCGGATTGACGGCGCGCCAACTGGCCAGGGCCACGGCGACATCGTCGGGCGGGGTGGGGGCATCCCAGAACTGCATCACGCCCAGCCCCCCGCTGGGTCGCCGCGCGTCCTCCTTCGCCAGGAACGGCAGGCGCCCGGCGGCGCGAACCGCCTCCAGCCAGAAACGATGGGGCATGCTGTCGAAGCTGGGCCCGAGGCCCATCCAGCTTCGGGACAGGGCGATCAGCCCGTCCGGGTCCTCGGCGACCATGCGGATGCGGCAGGCCTGGATCCAGGTGCCATGCGACCAGCGGGCGCGCGGCCAGCGTTCCAGATAGGCCGAGGCACGATCCGGATCGCCGCAGTCCATCGCCAGCTTGGAGGCGAATTCGACGATCGCCTGGGTCGCGGGATGCGTCACCGGATGCCGTGCCAGCAGCCGCAGCGCCGCTTCGGGATCGCCCTGGCGATAGACCAGGCGCATGCGCGCGAACAGCACCGATCCATGGCCTTCGAAACGGGCCTCGCCCCAATCGGCTAGGCGTTCGGCCCAGCCGAGCCGCCCGACCGAGGTCAGGGCGATGATCAGCGTCGCAACCTCACCCGCCGACATGCGCCCGGGGCGCAATGCGGGCATCAGGCGGCGCAGCGTGGCGTGGGCGGCCGCCAGCATGCCTTCGGCGCGCGCCCGTTCGCCCGCCCACCAATCCGGCAGGACGCGGCGGACGCGAGCGAAGCGCTGCATGGCGAGGTCCGGCAGGCCGGCGTTGCAATAGGCGGCGGCGGCGCGGAATTCCCATTCGTCATGCCCGCCGGACATGCGCGCGGCGGTGTCGAATGTCCGCGCTTCGGTCAGGAAGGCGCCGCTCATGCGGTGTATGTTGCCCAGCAGGACATGCGCTTCGGCATCATGGTGGCCGAGCGCGATCGCGTCGGTCAGCGCTATGCGCGCCCGTCCATAGGCCGATCGTTCCAGCAGGAGCCGGCCGAGCGCGACATGCCGACCCGAATTCCCCGGGTCCGCCGCCAGCCCGGCCACGCATGCCGCGAGTTGGGGGTCTTCCATTTCGCGGGCATCAACGCGCGTCGCCATAGCCGTCCCGTCAGCGTGACCGTGATTCAGCGTGACCGTGATATGGCCTATCGGAGTTCAACTATATCCGGAACGGCGGGACTGGCCAACCAGCGGCCTGCCGCTTGACGGAAGATCGGTGCGAGGGGATGCAGATCGTGCCGATGCTGGCGGCCATCCGGTGCTGGTTGGTCGCCGGGGACGGTCTGTGCCCGACCGGAGATGACTGAAGATGGCCGACGACAAAAAGGGTTCCGCCCAAGGCGGCGTGCCCGCCGCGCAGACGCCTTCATCGGCGGCCGCCCCGGCGACGCCAGCCGCATCGACGGGCGACATTCGCACCACCTTCGAACGAATCTACGAGAAAAACGAATGGGGCTCGTCCGGCCCCGGCTCCGACCCCTTCGTCAACATCGGCTACCGCGGCTTCCTCGAAACCTTCATGCGGATGAACGATGTCAGGTCGGTGGTGGATGTCGGCTGCGGGGATTGGCAGTATTCGCGTTTTCTCAATCTGGATCACATCAACTACCGTGGCTTCGATGTGGTCTCCAACCTCATTGAAACCAACACGCGGAATTATGCCCGCAAGGGCGTGAGCTTCGCGCTGATGCCGGAAGACAAATCCAAGCTGCCGGCCGCCGACCTGCTGATCATGAAGGACGTGTTGCAGCATTTGCCGGATGCGCTGATCCACGAATACCACACGGAGGTCTTTCCGCGATTCCGCTGGGTGCTGCTGACCAATTCGTGGAAGAAACTGAACACGCCGCGGAATATCGAGGCGCCCGTCGGTGGCTTCCGCTGCCTGGACGTCGCGGCACCGCCCTACCGGTTCAAGGGTGCCTATGTGTTCGAGGCATGGGCCGAGTGGGAACGCATCAGGACCTTCCTGATCTACAAATAGACCGGCGACAGGCTGCGCCGGGACCTGGCCTGATGCCGCGCAATCGCCGCGCGCAGCCAGCACGCAGCGCGGCCACGATGGGTTCCACGCAGCGCGGCCACGATGTGTTCGGCGCATCGTGGCCGCCTTGCCGTGTCGTTGATCGGTGTTGTCGACTGCGGTTCTGATCAGCCCGCGTCGCCGGACCGTGCGCGGCGCTGGTAGTGGGTCGCCATCATCCTGGCCACGGCCACCAGCGCGCTGCGGTGTCGCGGATCGGTGATGGTCCCGAAGATATGGATCAATTCCACGATATCGTCGTCGTTGCTGCCAGCCTTCGGATGCGGGTCGGGTTCGGTGGCGGATCCGGCGGAGATCAGACTATCCGCGCGGACGCCAAGGGCTTCGGCGATCGCGATCAGCCGGCTCGTCGCGATGCGCGTCGTCCCGGTCTCGTAGCGGTGCAACTGCGCGCCGGTCACCCCGACATGCTCCGCCAACGTCTTCTGCGTCTTGCCCTGGGCCCGGCGCAGGCGCCGGACCTCGCCGCCGATTGCGGCGTCGGAACGCATCGGTTCGCGTTGGGTCGCCGCGAAGGATGGCATGTGCGGGCTTTGCTCCACCGGCGCGGGCGGTATCCCGCCGCCATTGTGGGAAACGGCGCCTGGCCTGGGTTCCATCCTGGTGAGCGTATGCACGTTGCGCGGGAGGCGGATTGTGCCGCCGAAATCGTCTGAGCTGAAGGCCACCGGCAATTCTCCATATGGCGAGGCGGCGAGGCCCATGTTCTCGCCCCTTCATTCGCCGATCCTTAACGCGTGAGCGGCCCAGGGTTTGCCTCCTGCAAAGGCTGATGATCATGGTGCCTGCGAAATCCGCCTGGCGGTTTTGGCGGCCGGCGGGCCGTGCCTGAGGCCGCGCCGCCCTGGCCAGCCCTGGCATGTCGCATGGTGACCCGCCTGCCGGCGTCTGGGCCGGCCATTTTCTCTCACGGCTTCGTGACATGCGCGTTGCGAGAAATGGAGGCCCGCCACCGCCGGCATGATGATTCTGCCTGCTGATCGCGACAGGCATCGGCGCAAGTCCGGCCAGGGAAAGCAGCACGCCCGGACACAGCATCGACCGTCCCGCGGGGATGGGTCAGGCGGGTTCGATCAGTTGCGGAAAGGCGACCAGGATCCGCGATCCGGCATCGCCCCGCACGACCGACAAGGCGCCGCCTTGTTCCTGCAGCATGGCGGCGACCATCCGGATGCCGATGCCCCTGTCGCCTTCGTCCATCGCCGTGCGGTCGGACTCCTGGTCTTCCAGTTCCAACTGCCCGCCGCTCTGGGTCCTGACGAAGCGGACGCAGAGGGAGCCCTTGCCATAGGCCATGGCGTCAGCCAGCAGCTCACCCAGGACAAGGCCGAGCATTTGCGCGCGTTGCGGCGGCCAGAAGGCGCCTCGCTCAACCTCAAGTGCGATGGATCGCCCGGCATCCGGCCCCGACAGGCTGGTGCGCAATGTGCCGACCAGCCCGTGCAGATACCCTGCCATCTCCACCGTCTCGAAGCGCTCACCCTGATTGAGTTGCCGGTGGACGGCCGCGATGGTGATGACGCGCATGGCACTTCTTCGCAGCAGGTCACGCGCCAGGACCGTCTCGGCCGCCTTGGCCTGCAACGTCAGCACCATGTGGACGAGCTGCAGCCCGTTGCTGAAACGGTGGCGCACCTCGGCCAGCATGGCGCCGCGTTCGGCGAGGATCTTCGCATGCGCCCCCGCACTGCTTAGGCGCGCCAGCGCAAGGCCAAGTGTATTGGCCAAAGCCTCCAGATAGCGGAGGTCGGCGTCGCCGAACGCCCCAGGCCTGGTGTCCTCCACTTCCAGGACGCCGAAGGGTGCGGTCGCAGCGCCGATCACCACAGCCACGTCCCGCTTCACGCGGTGGTCGGTCGCCGGTGATGGCGCGCGCGCCCCGACCCCGGCCCGTAGCAACAGCTTGTCCGTCCCGCCGTCATATTCCAGCACCTTGGCGAAGGTGGCCGTGAGCCCTTCGGCCGCCGCGCGCGCCGCTTCCTGCATCAGGGTGAGCGCATCGTCCTGGCGCAAGGCAAAGGCGCCGTAGTCCGCGATCAGTGCCTGCTGCCGCATACGCCGGCGCAGGTCCGCCAGCCCCTGGGGCAGGCCGGGCGCCGGTGTGCGAAGGGTGATCGGACGCGTATCCGCCGCGGCGGCTGGGGCCGCCTGCTGTCCCGGATCGGCCAGGCCGCGCATCGCCGCGTGGGCCTTGAACCGTTCCCAACCGGACAGAAGCGCCGCCAGTTGGTCGTCCTGGGGCGCACGATCCCGGCGAAGGCGCTGCAACGCCTCGCGCAGGGCCAGGATCGGATGCCCCTCCGGCAGGTCGGCGCCGGTCTGGATCGCCTTGAGGAAGCCGGGCGCCAGGTCCGGCCGGTCGCGTTCGATCACGAAGGCGCCGTAGCCCATGACCGAGGCGCGCCCGAAGGCCAGCATCCGACGGGCGAAGCCGCGCAGGCCAAGCAGGCGGGGAAACTCGGTCAGGATCTGGCGGACTTCAGCGGCGGAGGCCTTCTTGGCGCGCGTCGCCTTTGGCCGGCGTTCCTGCCGCCACAGCAGATTCGCCATCGCTGCCGCCAGCGCATGGTCGCCGAAGGCTTCGGTGTCCTCATCGACCGACGGCGCCCGCCGCATATGGATGTCGTAGGTGTCATGGGCCGCCTCCGGCAGGCAGCGCACCACCGGCACCTCGATCGTGCCGCGCGATGCGATGACGGCCATCAGCCGGTGCTGTCCGTTGATCAGCCGGCCATCGGCGGAAAAGCAGATCGGCTGCGCGTTGCGCATCCACCGGCCCGCCGCGATGTCGCGCGCAAAGGCGGCCACAAGCGTCTGGACAGGTCCGCGCCTGGCGATGTTCGTCGCCAGGTATCGCGTGGCGGTGGCCTGGTCGATGCGTTCGAACCGCGCGGTGCAGTCGTTCGGCACGGGGCCGCGGTCTTGCTTGCGGCCGGCGGAATCGGCGCGGGGCATGGCCAGCCCGGCATAGCCATCCAAGCAGGGGAAGGGTTCCGCGGGTTCGCCCGCGACGGGCTGTGTGTTCCACGCGATCTGGGACAAGGTTTCGCCACGCAGCGACGCATTCAGCGCCTTGATCGCCAGCGCGAAGAGCGTGTTTCGCCCAAGGCCGCGCGGCCCGGCCTGGACCGCCCGGTCCAGGGCCCGCCGCAGCGCCACGCCGGGTTCCCCTGGCGCCGACCCGTCTGGATGCGCGACGGCCGCCAGCAACCGGCCCGTCTTCGTCCGGTCCACCTGATTGCCCATGTAGAGGATCGCCGTGCGCACCGGTTCGGGAAGGGGTGATCCCGCCATGGGCAGGCTTGCGGCCACGGCCTCCTGCAGGCCGGGGTTGGCCTGCATCAGGCGTTCGACCATGGTCCAGGACAGTGCCGGCGGCGCGATGGCCTGCTGCGTCAGGTGCTCATAATCGAGGAGCCGCACGACCAACGCCATCTGGGCATCGGCCTTGCGCATGCCCGGGGCACCGAGGCTGCCGGAAGAGGATCGCCGTCGATGCTGGTCGATCGTGTGCAGCACGTCGTCGTCCACGTCGCGCGCGACGAAGGTCGAGAGGGGGACCTGGCTTTCGATACAAGCCAGCAGGCGCTGCATGCCGTCCAGCAGGACGCCGCGGCGCGAGACGATGATGGGGATCCCGTTCAGGACCCAACTGCCATCCGCCATCGCCGCGGCATAGTTTCGCACGGCCGTGTCCTGCCGTTCCGCGCCACGGCGTGGCGACGCCAGCAGCAGGGCGGCGGCCGCCGGGGTCAGGTTTTCCAGCACGAAGCTTATGGGCGCGCTGTCGTCAGGCGCGGCGCCGTCCGGGCCGGCGGCATTCATCCTGTGCGCCGCCAGGCCACTGCCCATCGCGGCGATGACCCGGCGGGGAGCGGCGGCGTGAACGCGAAGCGGGTCAAGACGGCACTCCTCAACGTCAGGAACTTGGCCATGGGAGAGTCCTGGCGGCGCATACGGCATGGGGAATGCCGGTAAACGCGCAGGGGCCGCGCCGGTTGCCGAAATGATGCTTGAGATTCAAGAATCCCTGCGCCGGCGCGCGCATCCGGCGACCCAAACCAGCAGCGGATGCCCCCGTTTTCCGGCAGGCCGCTACCGCGCCACCGCCCCCATCGGGAAGGACCGCAGGTCGCGTTGCGCGGTGCGGAACACCGCATCCTGGCGGTGCTGTTTCTCCCGCGCGAGTTGCGGCACCCGCCGCGTCACCCATTCGCCGAGCGACAGCGCCGACACCCGGCCCTCGCTATCCATCGCCGCCCGCCCGCCCAGTCCCTCGCGCACGGCGAAGGCGAAGATGCCGTTGCGTTCGTCGTAGGAATCCAGCGCTTCCTGCACGCTGGTGCTGGCGGCCAGCAGGAAGCGCCCGGTTTCGTTGCCCAGCGCCGCCAGGCTGTCGATGGTGACCTGACCGGCGTGGCAGGTGTCGATGAACAGGAACCCATCGCGCGCGCGGATGGAGGCGAGGGCGCCGACCAGCGTGTCCTCATCCAGCGCAATCCGGCGCAGCGCATCCCAATTGGCGATGCTGGTGGTTTCATGCGGCAGAAACAGGAAGCGCCGGTCCGGTTCGCTGCGCACGCCGTGGCCGGCGAGATAGAGGACGAAGGTATCCTCCGGCTGCGCCACCTGCGCCGCCGCCGCCAGCGCGCCCAGGATTTTTTCGCGCGTGGCGTCCTGGTTGGTCAGCAGGGTCGCGACGACTTCGCGGAACACGCCGCCGGCGCGTTGGCGCAGGGTTTCGACGACCGTGCGCGCATCGGCCACGGCGAAGCGCAGGTTCAGTTCGGGCAGCGCGTATTGATCCACGCCGACCGCGACCAGGATCAGCCGCCCCGCCGCGGCGGGCGCCACCGCTTGGCCGGCGCGGCGCAGGTCCAGGGCAGGCCCTTCGGCGAAGAGCGTGCGGTCATCGGCATAGAGCCGGGCGGAGACGCGGTTCGGCCCGGGGTCGAGCGGCACCTCGACCGCCGTCTGCCCCGGCACGGCCACGGCGCGCACAGCGATACGGTCGTTCACCATGACATCCAGCGGTCCCAGGCCCAGCCCACGGTCCGTGGTGGCGAAGGTCAGGCGCAGGGCGCTGGCCCCTTCGGGCAATTCGGCCCCGCCCCAGGCGACCGGAAGGCAGCCGGCGTCGGTCACGGCGCAGGCCTGGCCGGCGGCCAGGGTCGGCAGGCGGCCGATGCGGCCGCGCACATCGCCCAATTCGGCCATCCGCGCGGCGGCGGGGGCCGCATCGCCGCGCATCCGCGCCCGGACGGCGGCCGGCGCATACAGCGCGCGATAGGCCTGTTGGAAACTGGCCCATTCGGGGGTCTGGGCGCGGCCGTTGTTCAGGTGGACGCCGACCAATTCCTGCCCGCCCTGGGGCGCGTGGTCGAACAGGCCCTCCGGCGTCCAGGCGACCCAGCGGTGGGAATCAGCATGGACGAACAGCGCGCCGCGTTCGACCAGCCGGTCGGTCGTGTCGAACCAGCGGATGCTGCCATCGCCCAATGCGGCGACGGCGATGCCGTTCAGCGCGACCAGCCCCCAGACCGCGCCCGGCATGGCCAATTGGTCGATCGGGCGGCCGCTGGCGTCGAACATCCGCAGATGCGTGTCGGTGCCGAGCAGGAAGGCCTGGTCATTCGGCATGATGGCCAGGCTGCGGCTGAACTCACCCTCACCCAGCGGCAGCGGGCGGCCGTTCAGGCGGGGGCGGTTCTGGTTGCGCCAATCGGTCACCACGATCCGGGCCGATTGCTGGCGGGCGCCGTAGAGGCCGGGCGTGTCGCCTTCGTCCAGGCGCCCCGCCTGGGCGTCGAAGATCAGCGCCGGCGTATTGGGCCGCAGGACGAGGCGCACGCGCTGGCCGTCCTCGCTGGCCGCCAGCAGGTTGGCGGTGTTGCGGAAATCGCCGCCCGGCGGGCGTGGCGCCAGCGCCACCGCGCCATCGGGCGCCAGGCGCCCCCAGCCGGGGTCGGCGGTGGCGAAGACCAGCCCGCCCTGCGGCAGCGGCAGCAGATGGGCGATGGCATCGCGCGCCACCGGGATGTCGCGCGGCGGGCCAAGCCCGAAATCGGCCCAGCGGCGGATGATGAAGCCGGGCGCATCCGGCGCCGTCGCGGCGGCCGCGCGGGCGTAGCCGGCCGCGTGCAACTGCACCCCGCCACGCGCATCGGCGGCCCAGGCCACCATCGGCAGGCCCTCACCCAACAAGCCCGAGGCATCGGGGGTCATCACGTTGCGCAGGTCGGAACTGGCCAGCAATTCGACGCGCAGCCGGTCCTCGAACCCCACCGCCAGCAGCGCGCCATCGGGCGACCAGGCGATGCCATAGGGCTTGCCGCCCGCGACCGGGGTGCGGATGGCGGTGCGCCGGCCGCTGGGGTCGTAGACCCGCACATTGCCATCGGCCGAGGTCGCGGCCAGGCGGCCGGAGGGATCGAAGGCCACCATGCGGGCGGCGCCCTGCCAGCCGACATTGTCCTCCGCCAGCAGGCGCCCGGTGCGCGCATCCCAGATGCGGATGCCGGATCGCCCGGCCAGGGCCGCCGCCACGCGCGCGCCATCGGCCGACACCGCCAGATGCTGCACCGGCGCGGGCAGGCCCGGCAGGCGCGCGAGCAGCTTGCCCGTCGCCGTCTCGAACAAATACACCGCGAAGGCGCCATCCCAGGCGCGGGCGGAAAAACCCGCGGCGAAGGCGCGCGTGCCATCCGGCGTCAGCGCGACGGCGTAGAGTTCGCCTTCCTCACCGGCCGCGATCGGCACCCGCAGCACGCCAAGCGGCGTGCCCTGCGGCAGCGACCAGAGCCGCAGGGTCTTGTCGTCGGAGACGGTGGCGAGCACGCGGCCGGCGGCGTCGATCGCCATGCGGCGGACTGGCGCCGTATGGGCGGCAGCCTCCACCCGCAGGATCGGCGCCTGCGGCGGTTCCTGTGCGGCAGCCGCGCCAATCCAAAGCGACGCCCCGAGCAGGGCGACGCGGCAGGCGCGGATCAGGTGATCAGCCAGCGAGTTCGAAGCCACCCGCCGACGCCAGACGTTCGGCATTGCCGACGCTTTCAGAGAAGTTGTCGCGCCGCGCGAGGTTGGTCGCCGCCAAGCTGCGCAATTCGCCGCCCTGCGCCGAGGGGATGCTCGCATCGGCCACCCGCACCGGGCCGCGCGTGGTCTGGAAGGCATCCGACGGCGCATAGCCGCGCAGGCCGGAGGAGGTTTCGACCAGCGCATAGCCATCGGCCGCCGGCCGCACCGTCACCGCGTCGCGCGGGCCGATCTGGGCGATTTCCGGGCTGTCGCCCTTGGGTTGCAGGCGCAGCGGCACCGGGCGGCGCGCGGTCACCTGGATCGGCTGCTGGCGGCCGACGACGGCGCCGGCCACCGCGGCCTTGCCGCCCGGCACCGTATTGTCGATCGCGGTGTCGAATTCCGCGCCGCGCGTGCCGATCTGGGTGTTGATCTGCTGCGCCAGTTGCAGGTCGCGCTGCGCCCGGGTGCGGATCTGGGCCATCTGGGCGACGCCCGTCGCGCGATCCAGCCGGCCCTGCTGCACCGCCATGCGGACGGTGGCGGCCGAACGGAAGCGGCAATCCATCAATTGGTCGAAGGCGACCTGGGTGCGTTCCAGTTCGGCATTTTCGCGTTGCAGGTCGGTGCCGATCTGCGCCGACACCGCCGCCTGGTCGCGCCCCTGCTGGTTGACCGAGGCGTAGTAGCCGACCGCAGCCCCGCCGGCGCCGCCGATCGCGGCCCCCAGCAGCGCGCCGCGCCAATTGCCCGACGCGAGGCCGCCGATCGCGGCCCCGGCCAGGGCGCCGACAGCGGCGCCGCGCAGGATATCCTCGGCGAAGAAATTGCCCGTGCTGTCCAGCGCCACGAGCTGGCTGCGGCAGGGATCGCTGCCGTCATCCGACCCGATGCGGCCAGCCCGCGTGGTCACGCAACCCGCCAGCATCAGCGATGCGGTCAGGACGGCGGTGGTGCGATGGAAGGTGCGGGGCATCTGCGTTATCTTCCCTGACAGCCGCCTTACCCTAGCGCTTTTCAACACCATGCGCCAAGCCGTGTAACCTGTGCTCCCCCCAATCGAGACCGATCACTTCCGCGCTATGACGCCGACGTGACTCACTGGAACCTGTCTCACTGGCGCCGGCCACGTCCGATGTCCTAGGCTCCCTTTACCCAGATTCCGGAGACAGCCCATGACCATCGGTCGCCGCCCGCTCTTCACCGCTGCCACGCTCGGTGCCGCGGGCCTCATCACCCGATCCGCCCGCGCCCAGGCGGGCACCATCCGCATCGCCACCGCCGGGCCGATGACCGGATCCAACGCCGCCTTCGGCGCGCAGATGCGCGCCGGGGCTGAACAGGCGGTGACAGACATCAACGCCGCCGGCGGCGTGCTCGGCCAGCGCCTCGTCCTGGAAATCGGCGATGACGCCTGCGACCCGCGCCAGGCGGTGTCGGTCGCCAACCAGTTGTCGGGGCGCCAGGTGAAATTCGTCGCCGGGCACTACTGCTCCGGCTCGTCGATCCCGGCGCGCGATGTCTATGCCGAGGAAGGCGTGCTGCAGATCAGCCCCGCCAGCACCAACCCCGCCTTCACCGAGCAGGGCAAGTGGAACACCTTCCGCGTCTGCGGTCGTGACGACCAGCAGGGTGCGGTGGCCGGCGCCTATATCGCCGCCAACTTCGCCGGCAAGAAGGTCGCGATCCTGCACGACAACTCGGCCTATGGCCGGGGTCTCGCGGAAGAAACCAAGAAGGCGCTGAACGCGGCCGGCGTGACGGAAACGCTCTACGCCGCCTATACGCCGGGCGAGCGCGACTATTCCGCGCTGGTCAGCCGGATGAAGCAGGCCGGCATCGATGTCGTCTACGTCGGCGGCTACCACACCGAGGCGGGGCTGATCCTGCGCCAGTCCAAGGAACAGGCGCTGAACGTCACGCTGATCGGCGGCGACGCGCTGGTGACGAACGAGTTCTGGCAGATCACCGGGCCGGCCGGCGAAGGGGCGATGATGACCTTCTCCTCCGACCCGCGGAAGCGGCCTTCGGCGGCGGCGGTGCTGGAACGGTTCCGCGCGCGCAACATCGATCCGGAGGGCTATGTCCTCTATACGTATGCCGCCGTGCAGATCTTTGCCCAGGGCGCCACGCGCGTCGGCGCGGTCGATCCGCGCCGGATCGCGGCGGTGCTGAAGTCGGGTGGACCGTGGGAGACGGTGCTGGGCCCGATCTCCTTCACCCCCAAGGGCGACATCACCGTGCCCGACTACGTCTTCTATATCTGGCGCAACGGCGCCTACGCCGAGGTGTAATGCCGCGTCGGGGTCAGCGGCGCCGCGCGCAAGCGCCGCGCTGCTCCTCGACGAAGCGGTTCTGTTGATAGGTCCGGCCGTTCCAGCGGTAGACCGGGTGGCAAAAGCCCGGTCCGCCGACCTGCAGGTCGGGCCAGCCATTCGCCGATGTCGTCATCACGGTGGGGATGCCCGGGCTTTCGAAGACCTTGCGCCACTGGCCGTTCTGGCCGCGCGTGAGCAGCACGAAGCCCTGGCCGGTCATGCCGTAGCAGGCCGTGCCGCCATCGGTGACGAAGGCTTCGGGCAAACCATCGCCATTGATGTCGCGCACATCGCCCGGTTCGATGCTGGCGCGCGACTGGCCTTCGCATCCCACCCAGGCGCCGCCGCGCTGCACGAAGCCGGCGGCGCGCAGGATGGTGGCCTGTTCGGCGGCCGAGGGGGCGGCGGCCGGTTGGGCCTGGGCCGCCGGTGCGGTCGCCAGGGCCAGCGTCAATCCAAACGCCAGGGCCAGACCGCGTTGCATGGTGGTTGCCGACGACATGACGTCCCTCCTCCGTCAGGGCGGGTGCGTATTCTGCTGTGCGCAGCCCGCGCCGATGGCGCAACGATGCTGCACGATCGGTGGCCGGCACGTCGAGGGAAACCTGGGCGCGGCCCACCCGCGTCGGCGAAACGCCGCGATCGGGGCTTGTCCTTTTTCCTGTGCACCGTGCAGGCGCAGGCCTGGAGCATGGTCCAGGCTGATCATGTCGGGGCAGGGGGAAAAGAGGAATGACCGTGCGGAACGTGCTCTTCGTCATGGCCGACCAGCTACGCTGGGACCACCTGGGCTGCGCCGGGCATCCACATCTGAAGACGCCGAACCTCGATGCGCTGGCGGCGCGTGGGACGCGGTTTCCCAATGCCTTCGTGCAATCGGGCATCTGTGGCCCGTCGCGCATGTCCACCTATACCGGGCGCTACGTCTCCTCCCACGGCGCCACGCACAACCGGGTGCCGCTGTCGGTGGGCGAGGTGACGCTTGGCTGGCACCTGCGTGAGGCCGGGCGGACGCTGGCGCTGGCCGGCAAGACGCATGTGGTGCCGGACCGGCAGGGGATGCGGCGCCTGGCGGTGGATGGCGCCGACGAACTGGCTGTGCTGCTGCGCGAAGGCTGGTTCAGCGTGGTCGATCGCCACGACGGCCACCACGCCGAACCCGACAGCGCCTATGCCGACTTTTTGCGCGCGCAAGGCTATGGCGGTGCGGATCCCTGGACAGACCATGTCATCGCCGTCACCGACGATGCGGTGCAGACCCAGTCCGGCTGGCACATGCGCAACGCGCGCTTTCCGGCCAAGGTCGCCGATGCCCACAGCGAAACCGCCTATACGACCGACCAGGCGATCCGCTTCATCGAGGCGCAGGGCGACAGGCCCTGGGTGCTGCACCTGTCTTATGTGAAGCCGCATTGGCCCTATGTCGCGCCGGCGCCCTGGCATGCGATGTATAGCGCGAAGGAATGCCTGCCGGTGTCGCGCAGCCCGGCGGAACGCGGCGCGCATCCGGTCCAGGATGCCTTCATGGAGGAGGAGGTCAGCCGCGCCTTCCAGTCGGACGACTGCATCGACACGGTGCGCCCGGCCTACCAGGGGTTGGTCTCTCAGCTCGACCATCACCTCGGCCGTGTCTGGGCGGCGATGGACCACGGCGGGCGGTGGCAGGACACGCTGGTGGTCTTCTGCGCCGACCATGGCGACTACCTGGGCGACCATTGGCTGGGCGAGAAGGAGTTGTTCCACGATTGCATCCAGAAGATCCCCTTCCTGCTCTACGATCCGGACGCCACGGCGCGCGGCGTCACGGATACGCGGCTGGTGGAATCGATCGACATCCTGCCGACGATCCTGGAGGCGCTGGGCCTGGACCCCGCGCTGCATTTGATGGAGGGGCGTTCTCTCCTGCCAGCGACGCGCGGGCGGCAAGGGCCTTGGCGCGATGCGGTGTTTTCGGAACTCGACTGGAGTTTTCGTGGGGCGCGGCGCCGGCTGGGCCTGCCGATCGGGGAACACCATGCCTGGATGGTGCGGACCGAGGCCTGGAAATACATCCACTGGTCCAGCGGCATGCCGCCGCAGCTTTTCGACCTGGCGGCGGACCCGGAGGAGTTTTTCGACCGCGGCACCGATCCCACCTTGGAACCGGTGCGCGAAAAAATGCGCGAAAAACTACTGGCCTGGTTCGCCGGGCTGAAGCACCGCACGACGATGACCTGGGCGGAGGCGGAACGCGTGACGGACAACCACAAGAAGGGCGGCGTGTTCTACGGCCAGTGGTAGGGGCCAGTGGTAGGGGCCAGTGGTAGGGGTTCAGGCCGCCCCAACCCGGTGGTAGTCGCGCTGCCAGTAGATCAGGCAATGCGCGCCTTCGCCGGCCCGCACCGCCTCGACCTCGGCGAAGAGCACCGTGTGGGTGCCCTTGTCCACGGAATCGACGATCCGGCAGTCGAAGGACACCACGGCATCGTCCAGCACCGGCGCGCCGGTTTCCAGCGTGCGCCAGGTGGCCAGGGCGAAGCGGTCGGGCATGGCGACATCGCCGGCGCCGGAGAAGGCCGAGGACAGGCTCTGATGGCCCATCGCCAGGGCGTTGACGCAGAGCACGCCATTCGCCTCGAACGCGCCGGAGGTGGAGCTGCCCCGGCGCATGCAGACCAGCAGGGTCGGCGGGTCGTCGGTGACGCTGCACACGGCGCTGGCGGTGAAGCCGGCGCGGCCGCCGGGACCATCGGTCGTGATGACATTCACGGCCGCCCCCAGGCGGGCCATGCAGTTGCGAAAATCCTGGCGGCTGGCGGGCATGATCGGATCCTTAGGCGACCTGTAATCTAGGCTGCCGGGGCCGCGTGGCAAAGGGGCTGGGGGCGATTAGCCTGGGTGCTGCAGCCCGCGCATCACGCGCGCCAGCCCTGCCTCCCAGGGCGGCAGGGTGACGCCAAAGACCCGTTGCAGCTTGCCGCCATCCATCCGCCCATCGGCAGGGCGCGTGGCCTTGGTCGGCCAATCGGCGGTGGCGATGGCCTCCACCACCGGGCTGGGGCCGCCGAAGGGCGCGGCGGCGGCGAAAATCGCCTGGGCAAAGGCGTGCCAGGTGGTGGCGCCGCCGTTGGTCGCGTGGAACACGCCGCGATAGGCCGGCTGCCACCCGCCGTCGCGGATGCGCGCCAGGATCGACGCGATGGCATCGGCCAGGTCGGGGGCCGCCGTGGGCGTGCCCTGCTGGTCGCCGACCACGCGCAGCACCGGCCGTTCGGCGCCGAAATGCAGCATGGTGCGCACGAAGTTCTTGCCCATCGGGGCATGCACCCAGGCGGTGCGCAGCACGATCGTCTGCGGATTGCCCGCCAGCGCCGCCCATTCGCCCGAAAGCTTGGTGCGGCCATAGACGCTTTGGGGGTTGGGCACGTCCTCCTCGACATAGGGCGCGCCCTTCTGGCCGTCGAAGACGTAGTCGGTGGAGATCTGGACCAGCGGGATGCCGGCCGCGGCGCAATGGGCGGCGACCAGGGCGGGGCCGATGGCATTGGCGCGGAAGACCTCGGCCGGGGAATCCTCCGCCGCGTCCACGGCGGTCCAGGCGGCGCAATTGACCACGGCATCGGGCCGGGCGGCGGCGAAGGCGGCGGTGATGGTCTCCGGCCGGTCGAATTCGAAATCGGGCTGGCCGACCAGCAGCGCCTCGAACCCTTGTGCCGGCAGCGCCTCCGCCAGGCCGGTGGCAAGCTGGCCGCCCTGTCCGGTGACGAGAATGCGGCGCATGGCGGGCCTCAATAGGTGAAGGGGGGCGGGATATCGGCCAGGCGGGGGGCGATGCGGTCCTTGGCCGACAGGATCGCATTCTCCGCATCCAGCGGCCAATCGATGCCAAGGGCCGGGTCGTTCCACAGGATGCCGGCATCGGCCGCGGGGTCGTAATAGGCATCGACCTTGTAGATGACCTCGGTATTGGGTTCGAGCGTGCAGAACCCATGGGCGAAGCCGCGCGGCACATAGACCTGGCGCCAGTTCGCGGCCGACAGCACGGCCGAGACATGCCGCCCGAAGGTCGGCGACCCCGCCCGCACATCGACCGCCACATCCAGGATGGCGCCACGGACCACCCGGATCAGCTTGGACTGCGCCGAGGGCGCGCGCTGGTAGTGCAGCCCGCGCACCACGCCGCGTTCGGCCGACAGGGAGTGGTTGTCCTGCACGAAATCGACATCGACGCCGAGATCGGCCAGCGGCTTGCGCTTCCAGACTTCCGAGAAGAAGCCGCGCTCATCGCCGAAGCGCTTCGGTTCGAGCAGCAGGACCTCGGGGATGGCCAGCCGCTCGATCTTCATGCGTGCCGTCCGTCCGCGAGGTCCGCGAGGTATTTGCCGTAGCTGGTCTTGCCGAGCGCGCGGGCCTGGGTCCGCAGCGCCTCGGCGTCGATGAAGCCCATGCGGAAGGCGATTTCCTCCGGGCAGCCGACCTGTACGCTCTGGCGGTCCTGCACCGTCTGGACGAATTGCGCGGCCTGCAGCAGCGATGCGGGGGTGCCCGCGTCGAACCAGGCGCAGCCGCGGCCGAAGCGTTCGGAGGCCAGGGTGCCATCGGCCAGGTAGGCCTTGTTCAGGTCGGTGATCTCCAGCTCACCCCGCGCCGATGGCACCAGGGCGCGGGCCATGTCGGTCACGCGCGCGTCGTAGAAATACAGCCCGATCACCGCCCAGTCGGATTTCGGATGGGCGGGCTTTTCCTCCAGCGACAGAACGCGGTCCTGCGCGTCGAATTCCGCGACGCCGTAGCGTTCCGGGTCGCCGACGCGATAGCCGAAGATGGTCGCAAGCCCGGTTTCGGCCCGCTTGCTGGCCGCCTGCAACTGTTCGGGGATGCCGGCGCCAAAGACGATGTTGTCGCCCAGCGCCAGGGCGCAGGGCTGCCCGCCGATCCAGTCGGCGGCGATGACGAAAGCCTGGGCGATGCCATCGGGCCTGGGTTGTTCGGCATAGGTCAGGGTGACGCCGAACTGGCTGCCGTCGCCCAGCAGGCGCCGGAACATCGGCAGGTCATGCGGGGTGGAGATCAGCATGATGTCGCGGATGCCCGCCAGGATCAGCGTGCCGAGCGGGTAATAGACCATCGGCTTGTCGTAGACCGGCAGCAACTGCTTGCTGGCTGCCAAGGTCATCGGGTGAAGGCGGGTGCCCGAACCGCCGGCGAGGATGATGCCCTTCATGTCGATGCCTTTTCGGTGCCGAGCCTTTGGCCGGCGTAATGCTTGTCGCGGATCGGCCGCCACCAGGCCTCATGGGCCAGGTACCAGGACAGCGTGTCCTCCAGCCCGGCCTCGAAGGACCATCTGGCCTTCCAGCCCAGTGCGGCCTCGGCGCCCGACGGGTCCATGGCGTAGCGGAAGTCGTGGCCCGGGCGGTCGCGGACATAGGTGATCAGGCGTGCGCGGGGGCCGGCGGGATCGGGGCGCAGCCGGTCGATGGTGGCGCAGATCGCGCGGACCACCTCAAGATTGCTGCGTTCCTGGCGCGGGCCGAGGCAATAGGTCGCGCCCGGCGTGCCGTGGAACAGCGCGAGGCACAGGGCTTCGGCATGGTCCTCCACATGGATCCAGTCGCGGATGTTGGAGCCATCGCCATAGACCGGCAGGGCCCGCCCCTCCAGCGCATTCAGCGCGACCAGTGGGATCAGCTTTTCCGGGAATTGCCAGGGCCCGTAGTTGTTCGTCGTGTTGGAGACGAAGGTCGGCATCCCGTAGGTATGCTGCCAGGCGCGCACCAGATGGTCCGACGCGGCCTTGGATGCGGAATAGGGGCTGCGCGGATCGTAGCGCGTGTGTTCGTCGAAGGGCGGATCGTCGCTGCTTTCGAGCGAGCCGAAGACTTCGTCGGTGGAGACATGGTGGAAGCGGAAATCGGCTTTTTGCGCGCCCTCCAGCGACATCCAATGTTCGCGGGCGGCTTCCAGCAGGACCTGGGTGCCGACCACATTGGTCTGGATGAAGGCCGCCGGGCCGTCGATCGACCGGTCCACATGGCTTTCGGCGGCCAGGTGCATGACCCGCGACGGGCGCCATTCCGCAAAGACCTGGCGCATCGCCGCGGCGTCGCAGATATCGGCCCGCACATGCACATGGCGCGCATCGTGGCCCAGCGCGCCCAGGCTGGCCGGGCTGGCCGCATAGGTCAGCTTGTCGACGTTCACCACCGTCGCATCCGTGGTGCGCAGCAATCGCCGCACCACGGCCGAGCCGATGAACCCCATGCCGCCAGTGATCAGGAGCCGCGTCATTCAGCCATCTTCTATGTTCGGGATATCCAATCGGATAATCCATGCCCAAGGCTGAAACATGGCAGCCCCGGGCATGGCGCCGGACGGGTCAAGCCATGCCCTGCGCATTCACATAGACGGAATAGAGCGAGCGGCTGGCGGCCATGAACAGCCGGTTCCGGTGCCGCCCGCCAAAGCACAGGTTGGCGCAGCGTTCCGGCAGGTGGATATGCCCGATCGGCTCGCCGGCCGGGTTGAACACCCGCACCCCGTCCAGCCCGGCGCCCATGCCCCAGCCGCACCACAGGTTGCCGGCGGTATCGACGCGGAAGCCATCGGGCGATTCACCGACCGCGCCCTGGATGAACACGCGCGGCGACCCCAGGCGCTTGCCCTCGATCACGTCGAAGGCCAGCAGGCGGCGCGGCTGGGCGCGGCTTTCGACCAGGTAGAGGGTTTCCTCATCCGGGCTGAAGGCCAGGCCATTCGGCCCGGCGATGCCATCGGCCACCAGGGTGATCGCGCGGGTCGTGCCATCCACGCGATAGACGCCGTGCGGCAGTTCGGGCTCGGCCGCCTCGCCCTCGTAGTTCGACAGGATGCCGAAGGGCGGGTCGGTGAACCAGACGCTGCCGTCCGACTTCACCACCACGTCGTTCGGGCTGTTGAACCGCTTGCCGTCGAAGCGCGCGGCGACGACCGTGACCCGCCCGTCGTGTTCGGTGCGGACCACACGGCGCCCGCCGTGTTCGCAGGTGATCAGCCGGCCCTGGCGGTCGACGGTATTGCCGTTGGCGTAGCCGGAAGGCTTGCGGAAGACCGAGACGGTGCCGCCCTCTTCCTCCCACCGCAGCATCCGGTTGTTGGGGATGTCGGACCAGATCAGCGAGCGATGGCCGCCGAACCAGGCCGGCCCTTCACCCCAGGCGCCGCCGGTCCACAGCCGCTCCACCGGGGCATTCATCAACTGCATGGGTGCGAAGGAGGGGTGCAGGATCTCGAAGGCGGAATCGGGGTAGCGGGCAGAGGGCACGAAGGGCGGCGCGTCGGGCATATTTGGATCTCCTTTCATACAGCCTGCAACAGGTCGCGCGGGCGCGCCACCGTGGGCGACGATCCTGCTTGCGTCGGACCGGGGTGCGACACCATGTTTCGTCAAAATGTTCAGGGAGGATCCGATGCGCCGTCGTAGCCTGCTGGCCCTGTCGGGGGCCATCCTTGCCAGCCCTGCCGCGTTCCCGCGCCGCGCGGCGGCAACCACGCCGCCTGGCTACCGCGTCACCTATTTCGATGCGACCACCCCCGGCAGCGGGCGCGTCGGGTCGCGCGACGTGACCGCGGCCGGCGATGGGACGTTCTGGTTCTGCGGCCAGCGCAACGGCACGCTGAACCGGCTGGACCCCGCGAGCGGCGCGATCCGCGTGGTGGCGCTTGGCCAAGGCGGGGCGCCGCATGGCGTGATCCGCGGGCCGGATGGCGCCGCCTGGGTGACCTACGGCGGCCAGAATGCCATCGCCCGCGTCGATCCGGCCGATCATCGCGTCATGCTCTGGCGCCTGCCGGAGCGTTTTGCCAACGGCAATTTGAACACCGGCGTGTTCGACGACCGCGGCGTCTACTGGTTCACCGGCCAGAACGGGATCTACGGCCGCTTCGACCCCCGCGCGGAAAAGATGGATGTGTGGGAGGCCCCGCGTGGCCGTGGCCCCTATGGCATCACCCGCACGCCGCAGGGCGGCATCTGGTACGTGTCGCTGGCCGGCAACCACTTGGCGCAGATCGAGGACCTGGACAGCGGACGCGTCCGCATCGTCGAACCGCCGACCCCGAACCAGGGCGCGCGCCGCGTCTGGACCGACAGCCAGGGCCGGCTGTGGATCAGCGAATGGAACAGCGGCAACGTGTCCATGCATGACCCGCGCGACCGGTCGTGGAAGGCCTGGCGCCTGCCTGGCGAAAGGCCGCGTGCCTATTCCGTCTGGGTGGATTCCACCGACAAGGTGTGGCTGACCGATTTCCCGGCCAATGCCATCGTGCGTTTCGACCCCACGACGGAGGCGTTCCAGAGCTTTCCCTCCGACCGCGCCAACGCCAACGTCCGCCAGATGGACGGCGTCCCGGGCCAGGCCTGGGGTGGGGAAAGCGGCACGGACCGGATCGTGCGGATCGAATACGGGCTTTGAGGGCGCTGGTCGCGGCGGCCCTGCTGGCCGCGATCCCCGCCGCGGCGGCGGAGCGGGGCCAGGCGATCTTTGAAGCGCGTTGCGCCGCCTGTCACGCGGCGGATCGCGCGGCCCCGCCGGGTGCGGGACCGAACCTGGCGGGGTTGATCGGGCGCCGGGTCGGTGGCGATCCGCGCTTCGATTATTCGTCGGTGTTGGCAAGCGCCGGCCAGGTCTGGTCCGGGCCCCTGCTCGACCGGTTCCTGGCCGACCCGGAGGAGATGTTCCCGGGCCTGTGGATGGGCGGCAACGGGCTGCGCGACGCGGATGACCGCGCGGCGGTGGTGCGATTCCTGGCGGGCACCCATTGATTTTTGCTGCGACTGCGAAAAGCAGTTGTTCCGACCGACACCTTCCATGCAAACTTCGTTGATCCGCACACTGAAGACGGACTGGGGAACGCCCGCCAACGCCACCCGAAGCGCGAAAAGGTGTCGCCATGCTCGACAGCCCGTTGGTCAACCTCTTCAGTCATAACAAGCCGGGCGACACGCCCTGGCGCAAGGATGGCTTGCGCGAGTTCTTCCTGTACCGCGACCTGGGCATCAAGGATGCCACGGGCGGGCGGGTGATCGCGCATCTGGTCAAGGCCAATCCCGATGCTCCGCCGGTGCATGGCACCGGCTGGCACCAGCACATCGCGGAATTCCAGATCGTGCTGATGACCAAGGGCTGGGCCAAGTTCATGTACGAGGACCAGGTGACCCTGGTCGAAGCCGGTGACTGCGTGCACCAGCGGCCGGGGATCAGCCACTACCTGTTCGACTACTCGCCGGACATGGAATACCTAGAAATCGTGTCGCCAGCCGATTTCGGAACAGAGGACGTGACGCCAGTGTGCGACGTGCCGCCACCGACGCCCTGGCCGAAGTAACGCATTGGGGGTTGAGGGGATTTTTGGGGTGGCGCTTTGAAAGGGGCTTTGCCCCTCTCAAACTCTCCCCACCAAGGGGCCGTAGCCCCTTGGAACCCACGGCGTTTGGCAAGAGAAAGAGAGGGGCATGGTGCGCCCTTGGCCAAGGGCGTTTCAGCGACGCCCCTCTCTTTCTCTTGCCAATACATCGCGGCGGTCCAGGGGCCACGGCCCCTGGTGGGGGAGGTCAGGAGGGGGTGTTCAGACCGGAGAGATGCTTGACGGGTGTTCGGAGACATCCCTGACGGGTCCGATTATCGTTTCTGGCCCGGTGATGTCCACCTCACCCAGCCTGAAGCGCATGAAGTGCAGGCTCAGCACGCCATCCCGCCCCGTCGCACGCAGCGCGATGTCCAGCCCGGCGAAGGCCTGCGACAGCCCGACCATCCTGCCATGCAGCTTGAAGCAGCCATTCGGCCGCACCCGGCGCACCAGGTCGGTCTGGTAGTAGTCGGGCGTCGGCAGCACCTCGGGAAAGCCCTGGCTGCTGGGCCGGTAGCGGCTCGCCGGCACGTCCATGCCCAGCGCCTCATGCGGGCGCTGTTCGTTGTAGACTGGCCGCCAGGCGTTGAACGCCGCCTGGCAGTCGTCCAGGTCGGCGAAGCGCCGGCCCTGCAGCACCTCCACATCCAGCGTGCGGTGGAACCGCTCGTCCTTGCCTTGGGTCTGCGGATGCCGCGGCCGCCCATGCAGGGTCGCCACGCCCAGCCGCATCAGCCAGACCTCGAAGGCGCTGCGCTGCACCGCCAGCCTGCCGGTATGGCCCGTGGCGCCCCAGGGTGAGCCATTGTCGCACAGGATGGCGCCGGGCAGGCCATAGCGGCGGAACAGCGCGGTCAGCCGACCCTGGACCTCGATCAGCGTCTCGCCAGCACAGGCGGCGATGCCCAGGGCGTAGCGCGAATGGTCGTCCAGCACGGTCAGCGGGTGGCAGCGCCGGCTGCCGGCCGGGATGTGGCCCTTGAAGTCCATCTGCCACAGCTCGTTCGGGGCTGGGCGTTCAAAGCGGGTCAGGGCGCGATGCCGCTCGGCCTTGATCGGGTCGATCTGGCCGGCACGGCGCAGCACCTGCGTCACCGTCGATGGCGCCGGCACCCCCTCCACGCCCAGGTCGCGCAGCCGCCGCGCCAGCTTGCGCCCGCCCCAGCGCGGGTGCGCCGCGCGCAGGGCAAGCAGCTGCGCCTCGATCTCGGGCGCCACCCGCCTGGGGCTGTCGTGCGGCCGGCGCGAGCGCTCCACGAGGCCCGCATCGCCAACCTCGCGGTGACGCCGCAACAGGGTGAAACCGCTCTGCCGGCTGATGCCAAAGCGACGGCATAACGCCGCCACGCTGACATCGCCGACGCTGGCCAGACGGACGAACTCCCGACGGGTGTCGATCACAGATAACGCCTTCCAGGGCATCGTCCCTCTCCCGAGAAACCAAGCCCAAAAGCGTCAAGCATGTCTCCGAACAGGCGTCAGGGATGTCTCCGGTCTGAACAAGGGGGCGAAGCCCCCTCCACGGCGCAACCTCCCATAGTCCAGCAACCACCTACGGCAGCACCACGATGGTCACGGCCCGGCGCGCCACAGCGGCCGCGGCGCTTCGGCTGAAGGCGGGGTTGCGCGCTTCGGCCCGGATGCGGTCGCGTTCGATGCCGCCTTCGGCCGACAGCGCCTGCGCCACGGCGCGGGCGCGGCGGGCGGCCAGTTGGGTGCCGGTCGTCTGGCCGCCTTCCTGCCGCGCATGGCCCAGCACGCAGATGTTCCGCGCGGGGTCTTCGCGCGCCAGTGCCACCACCGCGGCCAAAGGCGTGCGCAAGGACTCGGCGGTGGGTTCGGGGCGGCCGTTGCGGAACGGCACCTCGAAGACATCATCCTCCAACCGCTCCGCCCCGATGCAGGAGAAGCTGCGCACCTGCGCCATGGCGGGCGCGGCCGCCAATAGTCCGAACAGCAGTCCGGGTATCAGATGTTTCATGATCATGGTGCAGCCAGAACGCCGGCGGCGGCCAAGCGTTGCAGCAGCGTGCCCGCCTGCACGCCGGGATGCGCCCGGCCCAATTCGGCCTCGGTCGCGTCGTTGCGGCCGGTGAGCCAGGCGACCGCCTCGGCTTCGGGCGCGGTCAGCGGCAGGGTGCCGCTGGCGGTCTTCAGCACCAGCTCGGCGCCGCGTCGCACCGGCTTGGCCCCCGGTGCCAGCACACGCCAGGCCGGGGCATCGTCGCCGCCATCGGCGGTATCCTGCGCAATCCCGCGTGCGGCCAGCAGGTCGTTGCCGCCGCGCTGGAAGCGGTAGCCGCCGACGAACCCCGCCAGCGCCTCCATCACCTTCGGCTCGCGGGCGAATTCGGCCAGTTTCTGGCCCAGCAACCCCGCCCGGCTGGTCAGCGCGAACTTGGCTGCCGCCGTGCCGTCCTGCCGCGGCAGGGGTTGGCGGAACAGGCTTTCGTGCAAGGCGCGCTCCAGCAGGATGTTCAGCGCATCCATGCCGAGCGGCGCATGCACGCCATAGGCGATGTGGACGCTGGCCGGCGCCTCGGCCAGGGCATCATGATACCAGCCGCGTGGCAGATAGAGCAGGTCGCCCGGCTTCATCAGCACCTTTTCGCGCAAGCGGCCCTTGGCCTGTTCGTGATGCGCCTGGGGCTGGCCGCGAAAGGCGGGGTGCGGGATCGGGTAGTCGGCGCGGCCTTCCCAGATGTTCCAGGACTTCTCGCCCTCGACCTGCACGGCCCAGACGTCATGGGTGTCGTAATGTGCGTGGAACGCCTTGTGCGATTGCCAGGAGATATAGACGTTCGCCTGGGCCTTGCCGAAGCCGGCTGCCTCGATCGCTTCCGACACACCGGCCAGGCCTGGGGTCAGGCTGTCCACGTCGTTCATCACGACGCTGGCGCCGCGCCCGACCCATTGGCGCACCAGCGCCGCGTCCGGCTGCATCACCTGCATGCCATCCCGACCCACCTGGCGCGTGCAGAACTGTTCGGCCGGCAGGGTCTGGCTGTCCATCACCAGCTTCAGGCTGGTGGCGGACCAGATATGCGTCATGTCCAGCAGGCGGTTGATCTGCCGCCAGGACAGGACATGGGCGAACTTGGCCAGGCCGCCCACCACGTGCAGCGGGGCCTTGTCGTAATGCTCGGCCATGAAGGTTTCGGCGGTGACCGGCGCCAGCAGGGCGTCGAGGTCGCGGATCATGTCGCGGTCTCCGGTTCGAACAGGGCGCGGATGGCGGCGGGGTCCACCGCGTCGACGGTCGCGGGCGTCCAGCGCGGCGCATTGTCCTTGTCCACCAGCACCGCGCGCACGCCTTCGATGAAGTCGGGGTGGATCGTGATGCGTCGGGTCAGGGCGCGTTCCATCGTCAGGCATGATGCCAGATCCAGCCCCGCGCCGCGCGTCAGAAGTTCATGCGTGACGCAGAGGCTGGTCGGCGACATGCGGTCCAGGATGGCGATCTGCGCCCGCGCCCAGTCGGTGCCTTCGGCGGCGAGCGCCGCCAGCACGGCCGGGACGTCTTCCTGCCCGAAGCAGCGGTCGATCGCGGGCCGCAGGGCCGCGATCGGCCCCGTTGGGCTGACGGCGGCGCGGTCGATCGCCGCCAGGTCGCCGGCCACCAGCGCTTCCCGCAGCCCAGGCAGGGCGTCGCGCGGCACGAAATGGGTCGCAAGCCCGGCCTCGACCGCCGCCGCCCCCTGCAACCGCGCGCCCGTCAGCGCGAGCCACATGCCCAGGGCGCCATGCAGCCGCGGCAGGGTGAAGGAGGTGCCTACATCTGGGAACAGCCCGATCCCGGTTTCCGGCATCGCCAGCATCGCGTGTTCGGTGACGATGCGATGGCTGCCATGGACCGACACGCCGATGCCGCCGCCCATGCACACGCCATCGATCAGGCTGACCCAGGGTTTGGGGAAGTCCGCGATGGCCCGGTTCAGCGCGTATTCATCGCCGAAGAAGGTGTCGATGGTCGCCATGTCGCGGGCCACCGCCGCCGCGCGGATCGCCCGCACATCGCCGCCGGCGCAGAAGGCGCGGCCACCGGCGCCCTCAAGCAGCACCAGCGCCACGCGGGGATCGTCGCGCCCGGCGGCCAGTGCTGCGCTGAGCGCCAGGATCATGCCGTGGTCCAGCGCATTCAGCGCCTTGGGGCGGTTCATCAGGATGGCGCGGGCCGCGCCCTGTTGGGTCGCGGTCACGGTCGGCTCGGTCATGCCGTTTGTTCCTGCCAGGATGGTGTTGCGCTAACCCGCCCCGCCCGCCGCGTCCAGCGGCGGCGCGCCCGCGGCCGTTTCGTGGCATTCGGCAACGATGCGTCCACAATGGTTTCATCGCGTCGAACGGGGCGGATTTGCCATGGTTTCGCCGCGGATGCGGCCTATGTCCCGGCACGTCACGGAAAAGGTCAGATCGCGACATGCTGCGCCGCCGCCAGCTTATGTCACTCATCCCTGGTGGTGTTCTGCCGGGCGTCTTGCTGCCCGCCATCACCGCGCAGGCGCAGCCCGGGCGCGACCTGGTCATCGCCACGACCGGCGGCGCCTGGCAGGACGCGCTGCGCGAGGCGCTGTTCCGACCCTTCCAGGCCACGACCGGGGTCCGCGTGCTGGAGGAGACGCGCGAGGGCGGCATCGCCGAACTGCGCGCCCGCGCCAATGGCGGCGGCTGGGATGTCGTGCTGGTCGAGGGCGATGAATTGCTGATCGGCGTGGCCGAGGGCCTGTTCTCGCCGCTGAACTGGACCGCCATCGCCAACCCGGACACGCTGGCGCCGGACGCCGTGCATCCCTACGGCCTGGGGGCCGCGCGCCGTGCACTGGTGCTCGGCTACGACCCGGCCGCCTTGACCGGCGTGCCGGAAGGCTGGGCCGATCTGTTCGACCTGACGCGGTTTCCCGGACCGCGCGCGCTGCGCCGGGGCCCGCGCTGCACGCTGGAAGTGGCGCTGCTGGCCGATGGCGTGGCGCCGGAGGCGCTGTATGCGACGCTCGGCACCGAGGAGGGCGTGGTGCGTGCCTTCCGCCTGCTGACCTTGATCCGGCGCGACGTGCGCTGGTGGGATACGAGCAGCCTGCCGGGCCAGTGGCTGGCGCGGGGTGAGGTCGGCATGGCCGCCGCCTTCAACGGCCGCATCACCGCGGCCGGGCGTGCGGCGAACAAACCGCTGGGCATCGCCTGGGACAAGGCGCTGACGACGTTGTATTCCTGGGTCCTGCCGGCCACGAGGGCCAGCGGCGGCAACCAGGACGACCGGCCCCTTGCCTTTCTGCGCCTGGCGGCCGAGGCCGGGCCGCAGGCGGCGCTGGCGACCCGCATCCCCTTCACGCCCACGGCGATCGGGGCCCCGGCCCTGATGACGCCGGCGGCGCTGGCCGAACTGCCATCGGCCCATGCGGATACGAGCCTGTCGCTGAACGAGGCTTTTTGGGCCGCGAACGAGGGAAGGCTGGAGCGGCGCTTCGACCTGTGGCTGGCCGATACCTAGAGCGTGATGGCCGTAGGCGCGAATGCGCCGCAGGGCTGAATCACGCGACAAAACAACAAGCTAGACCGCGATGCGTGAGCGAATGCGAACGCATCGCGGTCTGGTGTCCCGCCTCTGAAATTCGCCGCGAAGAGCGACGAACTTCGGAGGCAGGACCCTTGGCCATTTTCTGTTCGCAAGGGCGCACGTCGAACGGCCTGGCAGGCTGCTGAAGAACGTTCATTGATGGGCTTGGCCGGCGCCCGTGGGGTAGCGAATGCGTGCTGTCCGTCGCCACCGCGACGGTTCAGGCGGGGTGTCCCAGCCGTTTGAGTAGCCGGATCAGGATGTAGGCGGTGACGGCCAACGAAAACACCGCCCCCACCCACCCGATCCCGCGGTGCCTGGCCTGGCGGAGTGCCTGATCCAGCCGAAGACCTCCTCGATCCGCTTGCTGGCTGGCCAGGTAGCCATGGGTTCGGGTCAAGGCCTCCGGCACGCGCCTCCACAGCCAAAGGCCCGGGACAGCGGATCACGTCGGCACACATACAGCGATGGGTTTTTCGCAGCCTGCTGGAGCGTATTTGAGACGGGATTCCGGCTGACCAACAACCGCATGCTGGTCCGCGACTTCGGGCAGCGAACCGGCGTGCCAACGCAGTCTTGACCTTCATGGAAAGGTTCAGCCATCTGGCTTCGACGCCAGAGGGACCCAGATGCAAGCCAGGCTTTCCGCATTTCTCGCATCTGTTGTTTTGCTCGGCCTCGCCAGCCCGGCGCAGGCCCAGCGCCGCGACGAGGAGGTTGGCCGCATCGGCAATGTGGCGATCTTCCGCGTCTTCGAAGGCGCCCGCTTCGACCGCTGCTTCGGCCTGCTTCCGGGCAGGCTGGGCGGCGCACGGATCTTCTGGGCGGTGGGGCGCGAATACACTCTGACGGTGAACGGCGTGAATCCGCCCGGCGACAAGCCGGTCAACATCCGCACGCCGGGCGGCCCGATCAACGCCCGTGGCCGCACCGACGGCGGCCAGGGTCGCACCATCATCCCGCTCAATGGCCAGCAGGTCGAGCGCCTGATACAGGTGCGCGGCAACCTCGAGGTCACCGTGGAGGGGACGACCTTCCCCTACCCGTTGCAGGGCGTGACGATGCAACAGGTGTTCCAGCGCATCGAGGACTGCGCGATGCGCAACAACCGGTAGCGCGGAGAGCGTTGGTCGCGGCTCAGGCGTGACGCGGCGCTTCTGAAACACGCCCTCGGGAGTCTGCCGCAGGCGCCATGTATCCAAGGAAATGTCGCCCACGCGACAAGAGCCCTTTGGCAAAGCCCAGTTCAGGCCGCGGTCCACTCGGAACGGGTCGCGCGTAAGCGCGACGCTGCCACCGCGCGGATCCGACGCGGCGGGCGCGATGCCGGGACACGCGCCTCGGCACTGACGTCGCTGAACTAGGCGCCCGCCCCCGGCTGATCCGATCCACACCTCCACAGCCAAAGGCCAGGGACAGCGAATCACGCCAGCACCTTGCTAAGCCACCGCCGCCACTCCCGCCTCCTCAAGCAGCCAGTCGCGAAACGCCAAAGCCTCCGGCCGCGGCACGCCGGGCGGCAGCATCAGCCAATAGTGTTCGCCGGTCGGCGCGGCCCCCGTCGCGAGCGGCGACAGGCGGCGGCGGCGTACGTCATCGGCCACCATCGCCGGGCCGCAGATCACGGCGCCCAGCCCCTCCAGCGCGCCCTGGATCGCGAGTGACGTGCTTTCGAACAGCAAGGGCACGGCCGGCAGCCCGGCCCGGCCCTGGGCCGCGAACCAGATCGACCAATCCGCCGGGCGGATGCGGCTGCCGAGCAGCGACAGCCCGGCCAGGGGCTCCGCGCCCCCCCGTTGCCGCCGCGCCAGGGCCGGGGTGGCGTAGGGGGCGATATGCAGCGGGTTCAGCCGCAGCGCCCCCGGCGCCGGCGCCCGGCCGCTGGGCGCCGAGCGGATCGCCGCATCCAGCGCATCCCGCGCGAAATCGACGTCGTTGGAGGTCGAGGCGAGGACCTCCACCTCCAGCCCATCATGCAATGCGCGGAATTTTGGCAGGCGCGGGATCAGCCAGCGTAGGGCGAGCGTGTTGTAGGCGCGGATGCGCAAGGGGGCGGCGACACGGCCGCCGAGGGCGGCGGTGGCGGCCTCGATACGCGCGAAAGCTTCGGCCAGGGCGGCGGCGTATTGCGCGCCCGCTTCGGTCAGGCGCAGCGCATTGGCGCCGCGATGCACCAGGCGCAGGCCAAGCGTCTCCTCCAACTCGCGCAGGCGGCGGCTGACGGCGGGCTGGGTGACGTTCAGCCGCGCGGCGGCGGCGGTCAGGCTGCCGGTTTCCGCGACCAGGGCGAAGGCGCGCAGGGCGGCGAGCGGCGGCAGGGGGTTGTCCATCAATCCAGCATAACCCTGCCTTGGGGTGGGGCAAGGATTATGGCCTCGCGCGGGCGCGCGTTCCGCCACAAGACGGATCCCAAGAACCCCGGGAGAAAACATGTTTCGTCGTGACACCCTGCTGGCCGTGCCATTCCTGGCCGCCGCCGCCCTTTCCTCGCGCCGAGGCTTCGCGCAGGCCGCGTTCCCGAACCGGCCGATCCGGCTGATCATCCCCTTCACCCCCGGCGGCAGCAACGACGTGGTGGGCCGCCTGCTGGCCGATGGCATGGCGGCGCGGCTGGGCCAGTCGGTCGTGGTGGAAAACCGTGGCGGCGCGGGTGGCGTGCTCGGCAATGACGTGGTCGCCAAGGCGGCGCCGGATGGGCACACCGTGCTGCTGGCGGGCAGCGGGTCGTTCATCATCTCCGGCCTGGTGCAGCAGCGCCTGCCCTACGACATGCAGACCGGCTTCGCACCGATCGGCTTCATCGGCGCGTCGCCGAATGTCATCACCACCGCGCCGCGACTGAACGTCGGCAGCCTTGCGGAATTGCAGGCCGTGGCCCGCGTGGCCAATCCGCCGCTGACCTATGGCACGCCGGGCGTCGGCACCAATGGGCATGCGCTGGGGGCGATGATCGGCGTCGAACTGGGCGTCCCGCTGGAACCGATCCACTACCGTGGCACCGGCCCGGCGTTGAACGACATTCTGGGTGGGCGGCTGGACATCCTGACCAACGCGGCCGCGCCGCTGCAGCCGCATATCGCCGCCGGAACGCTGCGGGCCATCGCCATCGCCGGCCCGCGTCGCAGCCCTGCCTTGCCTGATGTCGCGAGTTCCGCCGAACAGGGCTTTCCGGGCCTGGATTCCGCGACCTGGTACGCGCTGTTGGCGACCGGCGGCACGCCGCCCGACCGCATCGCCATCCTCCACGCGGCGCTGAACGCGACCCTGGTCGACCCCGAGATTCTGCGCCGCCTGACCGAGGGTGGCGTGGAGGTCGAATCCAGCGCCTCGCCACAGGCGCTTGGCGAATTCATGGAGACCGACCGCGCACGCTGGGCCGCCGTGGTGCGCCGCGCGAACCTGCGCGCGGAATGACCTGTTTCAACCAAGAAAGACCAGCGTCATGACCGAACCTGCCCCGGCCATCCATCTGTCCGTCGACGATGGGATCGCCACCCTGTTGCTCGACCGCCCCGACGTCCGCAACGCAATCGACGACGCCATGCGGGCGCAGATGATCGCGGCCCTGGAACGGGTCGCGGCGGATGACGCGATCCGCGCGCTGGTGATCTCCGGCCGTGGCAGCGCCTTCTGCGCCGGCGGCGACATTCGCGGCATGCGCGCGCGGCTGGATGCACCCGCCGACCAGGTTGCGGTGAATGGCTGGAAGCGGCAGCAGAATACGCATCGCGCCGTGTCGCTGCTGCATGCGATGGGCAAGCCGACGATCGCCGCGGTAAATGGTGCGGCGGCCGGGCTCGGCTGCGACATCGCGCTGTGCTGCGACGTCATCATCGCCGCCGAACCCGCGCATTTCACGATGAGCTTCTTGCAGCGCGGCCTGATCCCCGATGGCGGCGGCATGTACTTTTTGCCCCGCCGTGTGGGGCTCGCGCGCGCAAAAGATCTGGTCTTCTCCGGCCGCCGCGTGGGTGCGGCCGAGGCGCTGGCGATCGGCATGGTGGAACGCGTCGCGCCGCTCGAAGACTTGCTGCCGCAGGCGCAGGCCTGGGCGCGTGATCTCAGCACGGGTTCGGCCCCGGCGCTGGCTTTTGCCAAGGCGACGCTGGATCGCAGCCTGGAATCGAGTTTCGAACAGGTGATGGCGATCGGCAGCCAGTCGCAGGCGATCTGCTACACGACAGCGGAACATCGCGCGGCGGTGACGGCCTTCCTCGACAAGGGCGCGCGCAAGTGAGTGCGATCGCACGACTGCTGCGGCCGCGTAGTGTCGCGGTCGTCGGCGCCTCGGCCGACCCCGCGAAGATGACCGGGCGCCCTGTCGGCTACCTGCAACGCCACGGTTTTTCCGGCGAGATCTGGCCGGTCAATCCGCGCGCCCAGAATATCGCGGGGTTGCCGTGCTTCGCGGATGTGGCGGCGCTGCCGGCCGCCCCCGATGTCGCCATCGTGCTGCTGGCGCCGGACCGCGCGACCGAGGCCGTGCGCGCCCTGGCCGCCCGCGGCACAAGCGCTGCCATCGTCCTGGCCAGCGGCTATGGCGAAGCCGGCCCCGATGGCGCCCGGCGCCAGTTGGAATTGCGCGAGGCCGCGGGCGCGATGCGCCTGCTGGGCCCGAATACCATCGGCCTGGTGAACCTGACCGACCGCATCGTGTTGTCGGCGACGGGCGCGCTGGAGGCGGCGGACCTGCCATCGGGCGGTGTCTCCCTCGTGTCGCAGAGCGGCGGCATCCTGGGTGCGTTGCTGTCGCGGGGTGCCGCGCGCGGGATGGGTTTTGCCAAGCTGGTCTCGACCGGCAACGAGGCCGACCTGGACGTCAGCGATTTCGTCGAACACCTGGTCGATGACCCGGCGACCCGCGTTATCGCGCTGTATATGGAGGGGCTGCGCCGTCCCGGCGCCTTTCGCGCGGCGGCGCTGCGGGCGGCAGGCGCGGGCAAGCCGATTGTCGTGTTCAAGGTGGGGCGTTCGGCCTCCGGCGCGCGGGCCGCGGTGTCGCATACCGGCGCGCTGGCCGGGGCGGACCGGATGTATGACGCGCTGTTCGGCCAGTTGGGCGTGATCCGCGCGACCACCTTCGACGATCTGCTCGACCTGCCGGCGGCGCTGGTGCAGCCGCGCCGGGCGCGCGGGCGGCGGATCGCCATCCTGACCTCGACCGGGGGCGCCGGCGCGCTGCTGGCCGATGCCTTTGGCCTGGCAGGGTTCGAGGTGCCGATGCCGGATGGGGCGACCACGGCGCGGATGGCGGCCCTGCTCGGGTCGGACCCGCAGGAGCCGATTGGCAACCCGGTGGATGTCACCCTGGCGGGGGTGCGGCCGGATGTGTTCAAGGGCGCGATCGAAGCGCTGCTGGAAAGCCCCGAGTATGATGCGCTGGCCGTGGTGGTCGGCAGTTCCGCCCTGGCGCAGCCCGCCATTGCCGCTGGCGCCATCGCCGAGGGCCAGGCGCGCAGCCAAAAACCGATCGTCGCCTATGTCAGTCCGCATGCCCCCGAGATCGTCGCCCTGTTGAACCGGCAGGGGGTCATCGCCCTGACCGCGCCGGAGGCCTGCGCCTCGGTCCTGGCGGTGCTGGCCGCGCCCGCCGCCGCCGTCGTGGCGCCATCGGAACCGGTGGCGCATGACCCGCTTGCGGCGCTGCCGGCCGGTTCGCTGAACGAGGCCGATAGCAAGGCGCTGTTTGCCCGCTTCGGCCTGCCCGTCGTGCAGGAAGGCAGCGCCGCGACGCCGGACGCCGCACAGGCCATCGCCGAGCGCATCGGCGGCGAGTTGGTGCTGAAAATCCTGTCGAACGCCATCCTGCATAAATCCGATGTCGGCGGCGTTCGCGTGGGTGTGCCCGCCGCCGAGATCGCCAGCGCCGCACGCGACATGCTGACGCAGGTGCGGGCGGCCACCGGGATCGAGCCGGAAGGGCTGTTGGTGCAGCAGCGCGTGCGCGGCGGGGTGGAACTCATCCTGGGCCTGATCCGCGATCCGCAGTTGGGAACGGGCGTGTTGCTCGGCATGGGTGGCGTCGCCTCCGAACTGATGGGCGATTCGGTCGTGCGGCTGCTGCCAATCGGCCCGGCCGATGCGGCGGACATGATCCGCACGTTGCGGGGCTATCCGCTGCTGACCGGCTGGCGCGGCGCGCCCGCCTGCGACCTGGCCGCGCTGGAACAGGCCATCCTGTCCTTTGCCCGCATGGGCGAGGCGATCGGGTCGCGCCTGATGGAGGCAGAGATCAACCCGCTGTTCGTGCTGCCCCTGGGGCGGGGCGTGGTGGCGGCCGACGGGTTGGCCGTGCTGTCCTGACCGGGCACTGAACGCGTATCGTCATCGGAGTGTCATGCCGCGCCGCCATGTTTCCATTAAACTGGAAATATGGAATCAGACGACGCCGCCTTCGCCTTCGCTGCCCTCGGGCAGGCCACCCGGCTCGACCTGCTGCGGGCCCTGCTCGATGCCGGCCCGACCGGGCTGGCGGCCGGTGACCTTGCCGCCCGGCTTGGCGTGCCGTCCTCCACCCTGTCCTTTCATCTGCGGGCGCTGGACCAGGCGGGGCTGGTCGCGGCCACCCGCCAGGGGCGCAGCCTGATCTACGCGGCGCGGCTGGCCCGGCTGCGCGGCCTGCTCGCCTTCCTGGCCGATGCCTGCTGCGGCGGGCAACCGGATCGCTGCGGCGACCTGGGCCGGATGCTCGATACCTTCACCCGGGACGACAAGATCATGCCGATGTTCAACGTGCTGTTCCTCTGCACGCATAATTCCGCGCGCTCCATCATGGCCGAGGCCATCCTGACCCGGTTCTTCCCGGGGCGCTTCGCCGCTTTCTCCGCCGGCTCCGAGCCATCGCCCGGCGGCCCGCTGCCGGAGGTCCTGTCGCTGCTCAAGACGCTCGGCCACGATGTGTCGGGGCTGCGGTCCAAATCCTGGAGCGACTTCACCGGCCCGGGCGCCCCGAGAATGGATTTCGTGCTGACGCTTTGCGACACCTTGCAAGGCCAGGCCTGCCCCGACTTCGGCGCCACCACCATCACCGGCGCCTGGCCGCTGCCGGACCCCAAGAAATTCAGCGGCGGCGTCGCGGAGCGTGCGACCCTGTTGAACGAGGTCTATGCCGGGCTGCGCCGCCGGCTCGAAGCCTTCGCCAGCCTGCCCATCGCCTCGTTGGACCGCCTGGCGCTGAAGGCGCGGGTCGACGAACTGGCCGATCCGCACGCGGTCGTCCGCGCATGAGGGTCGGCATCAACGGGTTGGGCCGGATCGGCCGCCTGGCCTTGCGCGCGGCCATGGGGGCCGCCGACCGCCAGCCGGACGACCCGCGCCGCGGCAACCGGCTGGACATCGTCCACCTGAATGAAACCAAGGGCGGTGCCGCCACCTGCGCGCATCTGCTGGAATTCGACAGCGTGCAGGGCCGCTGGCGTGGCGGCATCGCGGCCGAGGGCGAGGCCTTGCGCATCGGCGACCGCCGGATCGGCTTTTCCGACCATGCGCGGCCCGGCGACATTCCCTGGGGCGATTTCGGCGTCGATGTGGTGCTGGATTGCACGGGCAAGTTCTTGACGCCCGAAACGCTGCAAGGGCATCTGGACCGGGGCGCCAGGCGGGTCATCGTCGCGGCCCCGGTCACATTCGACAGCGTGCTGAATGTCGTCGTTGGCGTGAACGAAACGCTCTACGACCCGGCCCGCCACCCCATCGTCACCGCCGCATCCTGCACCACCAACTGCCTCGCCCCAGTGGTGAAGGTGGTGCATGAGGCGATCGGCATCCGGCACGGCCAGATCACCACCATCCACGATCCGACCAACACCAATGCCGTCGTCGATGCCCCGCACAAGGATCTGCGCCGCGCACGATCGGCGATGCTGTCGTTGCAGCCGACGACGACAGGCAGTGCCACCGCCATCGCGTTGATCTATCCCGAATTGAAGGGCCGCCTGAACGGCCATGCGGTACGGGCGCCGGTGCTGAACGCATCGCTGACCGATTGCGTTTTCGAGATGCGGCGCGAAACCTCGGCCGAAGAGGTGAACGCGCTGTTCGCCGCCGCCGCCGCCGGGCCGCTCGCCGGCATTCTGGGCTGCGAAACCCGCCCGCTGGTTTCGGCCGACTACGCGCGCGACACGCGCAGCGCCATCATCGACGCGCCGTCCACGATGGTCACCGACGGCACGATGCTGAAGATCTATGCCTGGTACGACAATGAGATGGCCTACGCCTGCCGCATGGTGGACCTGGCCTGCCACATGGCGCGTGTCGGGCTGTGAACCAGGGCGCCCGCGACTACGCCATCGTCACCGCGGCCTATTGGGGCTTCACGCTCAGCGATGGCGCGTTGCGGATGCTGGTGCTGCTGCATTTCTTTCGGCTGGGCTACAGCCCCTTTACCCTGGCGCTGCTGTTCCTGCTGTATGAGGCCGCCGGCGTCGGCGCCAATCTGGCCGGCGGCTGGCTCGCCACCCGTTTCGGCATCGCGCGCATGCTGGCCGTGGGGCTGTCCACGCAGATCGTCGGGTTCCTGCTTCTTTCGGCCATGTCCCCGGCCTGGGGTGCGACGCTGTCCATCGCCTGGGTGGTGCTGGCGCAGGGGATCTGCGGCATCGCCAAGGACCTGACCAAGACCGCGAGCAAATCCGCGATCAAGCTGACCGCGGGCGATGCCAAGGGGCGGCTGTTCCGCTGGGTCGCCTTCTTCACCGGCAGCAAGAACGCGATGAAGGGTCTTGGCTTCTTCCTTGGTGGCCTGCTGCTGGAGGGGCTGGGGTTTCGTGGCGCCCTCTGGGCCATGGCGGCGTTGCTGGGCGCGATCCTGGTCGCGGTGGTGCTGTCGCTGCCGCCGCTGATGGGCCGCGCCAGGGCATCGGGATCGGCCAGGGAGTTGTTCGCCAGGAACCGGGGCGTGAACCTGCTGGCCGGGGCGCGGGTCTTCCTGTTCGGGGCGCGCGATGTCTGGTTCGTGGTCGGGCTGCCGGTGTTTCTCTATGCCTCGGGTTGGGCCTTCACGACGGTCGGCGGCTTCCTGGCGCTCTGGACCATCGGCTACGGCGCCATCCAGGCGGCCGCACCCGCCCTGGTGCGCCAAAGCGCCGAGGGCTTGTCGGCCGAGGTGCCGGCGGCGCGGGCCTGGTCGCTGGCGCTGGCGCTGGTCCCGGCCGTCATGGCGGCGCTGCTGTTGGCGGGCGTGCCGCGGCCGGACCTTTTCGTGCCGGCCGGGCTGTGCCTGTTCGGCCTGGGGTTTGCCGTCACTTCATCGGTGCATTCCTACCTCGTCCTGGCCTATGCGGGCCATGCGAAGGCGGCGGAGGATGTCGGCTTCTACTACGCCGCCAATGCGGTGGGGCGCTTTGGCGGGACGCTGCTGTCGGGGCTGCTTTACGCCTGGGCGGGGCTTGCGGCCTGCCTGATCGGATCGGCCATGATGCTGGCGGCGTGTTGGGCGCTGACCTTGGCCTTGCCGACCGTGGCCTTGCCGACCGTGACCTTGCCGGGCCGCCGGGCCGCCTGACCCCCACGTCACGCCCCGCGGCACCGCAACATCTGGCCAGGGCAGCATCCCTGGGCTAAAACCGCGCCGCCTGATTGACCAAGGAATGACATGAAGCGCGCACTCATCACCGGCATCACCGGACAGGACGGTGCCTACCTGTCCCAGTTCTTGTTGGGGAAGGGGTACGAGGTCTGGGGGTTCCTGCGTCGCTCCGCGTCGGCCGAAGTCATCGATAGCCGCCTGCGCTGGCTGGGTATCGAGCGTGACATCCGCATGATCGACGGCGACCTGCTGGACCTGTCCGCGATCATCCGCGCCGTGCAGGAATCCAAGCCGCACGAGGTCTACAACCTCGGCGCCCAGTCCTTCGTCAAGACGTCCTGGAACCAGCCGCTGCTGACCGGCATGGCGACCGGCATGGGGGCCGCGAACATGCTGGAGGGCGTGCGCATCGCAGCGCCCGAGGCACGGTTCTACCAGGCCTCCTCCTCCGAGATGTATGGCCTGATCCAGGAACCCATCCAGAGCGAGACGACGCCCTTCTATCCGCGCAGCCCCTATGCGGCGGCCAAGCTCTACGCGCATTGGATGACGGTGAACTACCGGGAATCCTTTGGCCTGCACGCCAGCAGCGGCATCCTGTTCAACCACGAAAGCCCGCTGCGCGGCATCGAATTCGTGACCCGCAAGGTCACCGACGCCGTCGCGCGCATCAAGCTTGGCCTGGCCAGCGAATTGCCGATGGGCAACCTGGACGCCAAGCGCGACTGGGGTCACGCGCGCGACTACGTCAAGGCGATGTGGCTGATGCTGCAGCAGGACAAGGCCGACGACTATGTCGTGGCGACCGGCGTCACGACCACGGTGGGTGAGATGGCGCGGGCCGCCTTCGCCCATGTCGGGCTGAACGCCGAGGACTATATCAAGATCGACCCGGCCTTCCTGCGCCCGGCCGAGGTGGATGTGCTGCACGGCAATGCGACCAAGGCCAAGGAAAAGCTGGGCTGGGTGGCCGAAACCTCGCTGGCCGCGATGATCGCCGAAATGGTCGATGCGGACATCGCCCGCCACAAGAAACGGATAGGCTGAGCGGGGCGGGTCATGACCGCAACCGCCGCGCCGCGGCGCGTCCTGATCACCGGTGCCGGCGGGTTCGTCGGCCACCACCTGCTGCCGGTCCTGCGCCACGCCCTGCCGCAGTCGCGCCTGATCGCGATGCGGCGCGGCGCCGAGGCGATGCCGCATGCGGATGAGGTCGTGGTCGCCGACCTGATGGCGCCGGAAAGCTTGCGGGCGGCGGTGCTGCAGGCGGCGCCGGATGCGGTGCTGCATCTGGCGGCGCAGGCTTCGGTGCCGGCCTCCTTCGCCGATCCGGCGGGGACCTGGCGCATCAACGTGGATGGCACCCTGGCCCTGGCCGATGCGGTGATGGCGCATGCGCCGGCCGCGAGTTTCATCCATGTCTCGACCGCCGAGATCTATGGGCTGACCTACCAATCCGGCGAACCGGTGGACGAGCAGGCGCTGCCGCGCCCCGCCAACCCCTATGCCGCCAGCAAGGCGGCGGCGGATCTGGCGATCGGTGAGATGGCGCTGCGCGGGTTGCACGCGATCCGTCTGCGCCCGGCCAACCAGACCGGGCCGGGGCAATCGGATGGCTATGTGGTCGGCGCCTTTGCCCGCCAGGCGATGCGCATCGCGGCGGGGCTGCAGCCGCCGGTGCTGAAGGTCGGCGCGCTGGATCGCTGGCGCGACTTCCTGGATGTGCGCGACGTCTGCGCCGCCTATGCCGCCGCCCTGGCCGCGGCCCCCGGGCTGGCCCCCGGCATCGCGCTGAACCTGTCGAGCGGCACGGTCAGGCGGGTCGGCGACATCCTGCGCGATGTGCTGCGCCTGGCCGGCGTGGACCCGGTGATCGAGGAAGCGGCTGGCCTGTTGCGCCCGACCGATGTCCGCAGCGCCATCCCCGACGCCACCGCCGCGCGCCAGGCCCTGGGCTGGGCGCCGCAGGTGCCGTGGGAGACGACCCTGACGGACGTGCTGGAGTCGGTGCGGCCCTGACTACATCCCGCCGATGTAGTTCGGCCCGCCGCCGCCTTCGGGCGTGCACCAGTCGATATTCTGGTCCGGGTCCTTGATGTCGCAGGTTTTGCAATGGACGCAGTTCTGCGCGTTGATCACCAGGTGCGGCGTCGGCGTGTCGATGTCCACGGCCTCATAGACCCCGGCCGGGCAGTAGCGGCTTTCGGGGCTGGCGAATTTGGCCCAGTTCACCGTCGACCAGGTTTCGACATTGCGCAGTTTCAGATGCGCCGGCTGGTCTTCCTCGTGGTTGGTGTTCGACAGATACACCGACGACAGGCGGTCGAAGGTCAGCACGCCATCCGGCTTGGGATAGGCGATGCGCGGGCTGTCGGCGGCGGGTTTGGTCGTCGCGTGGTCGGGGTGGTGCGCCAGGGTCCAGGGCGAGTGGCCACGGGTGACATAGGTTTCGAAGGCCGCGTTGACCATGCCGCCCCAGAACCCGAACTTGGCGAAGCCGGGGCGGATGTTGCGGACGCCGTGCAATTCCTTCCACACCCAGGAGTCGCGCAGCGCGATCGGATAGGCCTTCAGCACCGGTGACGCGGTGTCGCCCAGCGCCAGCGCTTCCGCGGCCGCTTCCGCCGCCAGCATCCCGCTCTTCATCGCGGTGTGGGAGCCCTTGATCTTGGCGACGTTCAGGAAGCCGGCGGTGCAGCCGATCAGCACGCCGCCCGGAAAAGCCAGTTCCGGGATCGCCTGCAAGCCGCCCTCGTTCAGCGCGCGGGCGCCATAGGCGATGCGCTTGCCGCCGGCCAGCATCGGGGCGACGGCGGGATGGGTCTTGAAGCGCTGCATTTCCTCAAACGGGGAAATCCAGGGATTGGCGTAGTCCAGCCCGACGACGAAGCCGACGCTGACCAGGTTTTCGCCGAACATGTAGAGCCAGGCACCGCCATAGGTATCCGACGCCAGCGGCCAGCCCACCGAATGCCAGATGAAGCCCGGCTTGTGCTGGTCTTTCGGGATTTCCCACAATTCCTTGACGCCGAGCCCATAGGTCTGCGGCGCGGCATCGGCACGCAGGCCGAAGGTGGTTTCCAGCTTCTTGGTCAGCGAGCCGCGGCAGCCCTCCGCAAAAAGCGTGTATTTGGCGCGCAACTCCATGCCGGGCTGGTAGTTCGGGCCTTCCTCGCCATTCTTGCCGATGCCCATGACGCCGGCGACGACGCCCTGCACGCGGCCATCCTCGATGATCGTCTCCGACGCGGCGAAGCCGGCGTAGATCTCGACGCCCAGCGCCTCGGCCTTGGCACCCAGCCAGCGACAGACATTGCCCAGGCTGACGATGTAATTGCCGTGGTTGTGCATCTGCGGCGGGGTCGGCAGCCGGATGGCGCGGGTGGCGGTCAGGAAGACGAAGCGGTCGTCGCCGGCCGGGGTCGCCAGGGCCGGGGGATCGTCGCGCCAGTCGGGGATCAGTTCGTCCAGCGCGCGGGTTTCCAGCACCGCGCCGGAGAGGATATGGGCGCCGACCTCGCTGCCTTTTTCGACGACGCAGACGGCGGCATCGGGCGCCATCTGCTTCAGGCGGATCGCGGCGGCCAGGCCCGAGGGGCCGGCGCCGACGATCAGCACGTCGAAATCCATGCTTTCGCGGTCTGCCATGTCGGTCCTCTTCTCCCTGCGCAGCAATCTGTCGGCTTGATGTAGCGCCGGGGGGGCGGATGCGAAAGGCGTCCGGCCTTGCCGTCGCCAGTCTTGCCGTCTCTGGTCTTGCGGCCCGATACAGGCGGGATGGACCAGGATGCCACCGCAACCCTTCTTGCCGCGCTGCGCTGCCAGGCGGACTGGGGCGCGGATGAACCGATGGAGCCGACCCCGGCGCCGCTGCGGGACCGCGTGCCGCCAGGTGCCGCGCGTTGGCTCGCGGGGCCGGCGCCGGTGGCCCCGCCGGCGCCGGCCCTGGTCGCGCGCCCGGCCCCCGCCACGCCCGCAGCCGGCTTCGCCCCCGCCCCGGCGGCCGCCGCGAGCCTGGCCGCCGACGCCGGCAGCCTGGAGGCGCTGCGCGCTGCGATCGCGGGTTTCGACGGGTCGGGCCTGCGCGATACCGCGACCAACATGGTGTTCTGCGACGGCAACCCCGACGCCGGGCTGATGCTGATCGGCGAGGCGCCGGGGGCTGATGAGGACCGCGAGGGTCGCCCCTTCGTCGGCCAATCCGGGCGGTTGCTGGACCGGATGCTGGCCTCGGTCGGGCTGCACCGGGCCAATGATTTCTACGTGACCAACATCCTGCCCTGGCGCCCGCCCGGCAATCGGACGCCGACCGATGCCGAGATCGCGCTGTTCCTGCCCTTCGTGCTGCGCCACATCGCGCTGGTGCGGCCGCGCCAGTTGCTGCTGCTGGGCGGCACCGCGGCCAAGGCGCTGTTGCGTGGGCGTGAAGGCATCATGCGCCTACGCGGCCGCTGGCACGAGATCACCGTGGAGGGGCTGGGCCCCGTGCCCGTCTTGCCAACCCTGCACCCGGCGTATCTGTTGCGCAGCCCTGCCGCGAAACGCGAGGGCTGGGCCGACCTGGTCATGCTGCGACGCCGTTTGGATGGCCAGGGGTGAGGGTTATTTTTGTTAAGTATGCCTTACAAGCCGCTGATTCCTTGAGCGCCATCCAAATATACGGGATTCGTCCCGCTGATTCGGGTTGCGCCTGCCGTTCACCCATCGCTAACGCATGCACGCCATGAGCGTCTTCCGCCCCTTGGCCCGGCGCCGTCACCGCTCCCTGTTCCTGGGATTGGTCCTCGGCGCCACGCTGAGCCTTGGGATCATCGCCCCGGGGCTGGCGCAACGGGCCACCGAGCAAGCATCCGTGCAGGGTGCCCGATCCGCGAGCCAGCGGTCTGGGGCAGCGACCCCGACAGCCCGCACCGCCCCGGCCAGGACCCGGCAGGCCAGCGGCGCCCCGTCGCGGGCCAGCCGTTCCCAGGCGAACCGGCGCCAGGCCAATCGTGCACCGGCGCGGAACAGCGCGCCGCGCGAACGCTTCGCCACCGCCTCGGCCGCCGCGCCCTTTGTCCTGATGCCCATCGCCGACGGCGTGTCCGAATTCGCTGCCGCGGCGCCGCTGCGCGTGGCCGCGGGCGTCGGCGGGCTGCCGCAGCCGCTGGCACCATCCGACGCCGCCCGCCTGGTGCGGGTGTTCGACTTGCAGGCCCGTGGCGATGCGGCCGGGGCGGCGCGGGAAGCCGAACGGCTGGATGACCGCCGCCTGATCTCCCACGTCCTGTCCGATCGCTGGCTGCGCGCGCCGGATGCGGCGCCGTTGGCCGAGGTCCAGGCCTGGCTGAACGACAACCCGGACCACCCGGACGGGCCGGGCCTGCATGCCATGCTGCTGCGGCGCCAGCCGCGTGCCGCTGTGCCGACCCCGGCGCCGATGCCGGATATGCTGGCGATGGCCGCCGCCGTGGCACCCGAGGACCAGGCCCCGCCCGTGCCGGCCATGGCCCGCAATGCGGGGCTGGAACGCGCGGTGCGCGACCGGGCGCGCGATGGCGATGTGTCCGGCGCGCTGCAGATGATCGCCCGTGCGCGCGGCCTGGCGCCTGATGCCGCGGCCCTGTTGCAGGGCGACGTGGCGCTGGTCCTGTTCCAGAACGGGCAGGATGAGGAAGCGATGGCGCTGGGCATGGATGCCGCCCGCGCTTCACCCGGCCATGGCGGGCCGGCCTTTGTCGCGGGGCTTGCGGCTTTTGCGCTGAACCGGCCGGACCTCGCCATCCCGTATTTCGAGGCGACGGCGCGGGCTGAATTGGCCCCAGCATCCCTGCGAGCCGCCGGGGCCTATTGGACCGCGCGGTCGGTGATTCGCGCGCGTCGCCCGGGGCAGCATATCCCCTGGTTGCTGCAGGCGGCGCAGGAACCGCGCACCTTCTACGGGCTGCTCGCCCGGCGCGCTCTGGGCCTGGCCCCTGGCTTTGCCTGGGAAAACGACGTGGCCGGCGATGTGGAAACCCGGGTGCTGGCGGAAACCGCCGGCGGCTGGCGGGCGCTGGCGCTGTTGCAGATCGGCCAGCGCGACCGGGCGGAGGCGGAATTGCGCCGGCTGTGGTCGGTCGCCGCCGGCAATCCCGCACTCGGCCGCGCCATGCTGGCGGTGGCGTCGCAGGCGAATATGCCCGACCTGGCGGCGCAATTGGCCTCGGTCGTGCAGGGCGCGGATGGGCGGCCCCGCGATTTCGCACGCTTCCCGATCCCCCGCCTGGAGCCGCAGGGCGGGTATCGGGTGGACCCATCGCTGCTCTATGCCCTGGCCCGGCAGGAGAGCAATTTCGAACCCGGCGCCGTCAGTTCGGCGGGTGCGCGTGGGTTGATGCAGTTGATGCCGGCGACGGCGGCCTATGTGGTGGGCGACCCCAGCTTGCGCGGGCGTGGTGGGCACCAGCGGCTGCACGACCCGTCCTTCAGCCTGGAAGTCGGGCAGCGCTACTTGGTTTACCTGACCACCCATAGCGCGGTGGAGGGCGATTTGCTGCGGCTGCTCGCTTCCTACAATGCCGGGCCGGGCAATGTCGGGCGCTGGATGCCACCGGGGCGGCACCGGAACGATCCGCTGCTGTTCGTCGAAAGCATCCCGGCCGCGGAAACCCGCGCCTTCGTCCAGCGTGTGATGGCCTATTCCTGGATCTATGCCAGCCGATTGGGCCTGCCCTCGCCCAGCCTGGACCGGTTGGCGGAGGGGCGCTTCCCGCGCTTTGCCTCACCGGAGGAGGTGCAGCGCATGCTGTCGCGCAGCCAGCGGGTGGCGATGAACGGAACCGGGGGTTAGGCTGCACGCTCCCTGGCAAGGCGCGCACCAACCGTGAAAATTCCCACCCTGCCCTTCACCGTCACCGATTGGGCGACCGTTCCCGAAACCACCCATGCGGGCGATGTCGGCCAGGCGCTGTGGCGCACCCAGGAAATCGGCGACCTGCGGGTGCGGATGGTGACCTATAGCCCCGGCTATATCGCCGACCACTGGTGCGACCGTGGCCATGTGCTGACGGTGCTGGAGGGCGTGCTGGAGACCGAGTTGCGCGACGGGCGGCGTTTCACCCTGACGGCGGGAATGAGTTACCGCGTGTCCGACCACGGCGATGCGGCGCACCGGTCATCGACCGCGACGGGTGCGCGGCTGTTCATCGTGGACTGACCGCCATGCCGATCGATGAATCCCGCAGCTTCCTGCCCGTGGCCATCGCGATCCTGACGGTCAGCGACACGCGCGACCTGGCGTCGGATCGTTCGGGCGACACGCTCGCCGCACGGATCGAGGAATCGGGACACAGGCTGGCCGACCGCAAGATTTTGCGCGACGAGGCGGACCTGATCGCCGGGCAATTGCGCGCCTGGATCGCCGACCCCGCGATCGACTGCGTCATCACCACGGGCGGCACCGGCATCACCGGCCGCGATGTCACGCCGGAAGCGTTTTCCCGTGTGCTGGAAAAGGAAATCACCGGTTTTGGTGAGCTTTTCCGCATGCTGTCCTACGCCAAGATCGGGACGTCGACGATCCAGTCGCGCGCCTTGGGCGGCGTCGCGGGGGGCACGTATCTGTTTGCCCTGCCGGGCAGCACCGGGGCCGTGAAAGATGCATGGGACGATATTTTGCGCTGGCAGTTGGATGCGCGATTCCGGCCCTGCAACCTGGTCGAGTTGATGCCGCGCTTGCAGGAACATCTGCGTCAGAGCTGACGCAGTGCCCAAAAATCCTCGGCGGTATCGACGTCGCGCAGAATGCGCAGCAGGGCGATGCGGCGGCCGGTGAAATTGGCGATGGTGTCGCCGAGGGCGTGTTCGCTGCTCCAGCGCACATGGCCAAAGGGTCGCGAAGGGCGGCGTGGGCCGAGGCCGACAAGCCAGTAGCCGCCATCCTCGGCCGGTCCGAAGACCGCATCGGCGCGGTGCAGCGCGCGGAACGCGGCCGCGATATCGGCGGCGCCGATGCCCGGGATATCGGAGCCCACGATGACGACGCGTCGATGCGGCCTGGTCGCGCGGTCCATGCGTTGGCCGAGGTCGCCGTGCCCCTGGTCGCGCAGCGGCAACCGACGACGCAGCGGCATATGCGCGCCATCGGGCGTGGCGCAGATGATCGTGCGCCAGCGGCGGTCGAAGGCCGCCGCGCGCAGCACCGCATCCAACTGCCCGGCATAGAACCGCAGCGCGGCGCGTGCGCCGATGCCCCGCGCCAGGCGCCGCTTCACCGCACCCAGCCGCGGCGCACGCGCAAAGACCAGCAGGACGGGGCGGTGATCGGTCATCGGGCGTCAGCCGTACCAGCGCGCCAGCCGCGTCGTCGAGACCCCCAGGCGCCATAGCGCCAGCAGCACAAGATTGCGCATCGGGCGCGCCCACCAGCCATCGCGGCGATAGCGCGCGGCCGAGGTCACGGCGGCGACCGGCAGCGCCACCATGCGGTCGCGGCCCAGGCGGCGAACCAGATCCACGTCCTCCATCAGCGGCAGGGGCGCGATACCGCCGACCGCGTCGAGGGTTTTGCGCGCAACCAACAATCCCTGGTCGCCATAGGGCAGGTGCCAGGCGCGGCAACGCCAGGCGACCAGGCGTTCGATCCGCCGCGCCTGGGGGGCGGGGTCATCGAGCACCAGGCGGAAGTAGGCGGCGCGGCCGGCATTGGCCGGGTCGGCGATGAACGCCCGGACCGCCGCGGCCCAGCCCGGTTCCAGCCGGGTATCGGCATGCAGCAGCAGCAGCCAGGGGGCGGTCGTCGCGGCGATCCCCGCGGCCAATTGCCCGCCCCGGCCGCGTGGGGCGCTGATGACGCGCGGGCCCGTGGTGCCATCGGTGCTGCCGCCATCGACCACCAGGATCTCGGCCGAGGGCCATTCCGCCAGCCGCGCCAACACGCCGGGCAGGGTGGCGGCGGCGTTCAGCGCCGGGATGACGACGGCAAGAGTTCTCATATTGTTCTTGACGTCTGGGCCGGCCATATGGTCCTGTGGATCGAACGAAAGGAGAACGCGGTCATGCCCGACGGCAGCCTGCACGGACCTTCCCTTGCATCGATCGGTGCCCGCAAGGGGCGCGGTGCGCTGTCCAACCCGGCCAATCGGTATGAACGCCAGTCGACGGTCGCCTGGGATGATGGCTGGGGCACCTTGGATGCGGCCTTTGCCGCGCCGGAACCGCTGGCGACCACGCTGACCCGCGACAGCAGCCGGTCGGCGATGGCCTGGAACACCTCGCCCGACATCGGCTTCGACCGCAGCATCAACATGTATCGCGGCTGCGAACACGGCTGCATCTATTGCTTCGCGCGGCCGTCGCACGCGCATCTGGGCCTGTCGCCGGGGTTGGATTTCGAAACCCGGCTGCTGTTCAAGCCGGATATCGCGGCCCTGCTGACCAAGGAAATCCGCAAGCCGGGCTATGTGGCCAAGCCGGTGGCGCTGGGCGCGAATACCGACCCCTACCAGCCGGTGGAACGCACCCTGGGGCTGACGCGCCAAATCCTTGAGGTACTGGACGCGCACAACCACCCGGTCACCATCGTCACCAAGTCAGCCGGCGTGACCCGCGACCTGGATATTCTGTCGCGCATGGCGCAGCGGAACCTGGTCCATGTCTGCCTGTCGATCACGACCTTGGACCCCGCCTTGGCGCGGGTCATGGAACCGCGCGCGGCCAGCCCCACCCGGCGCCTGGCGGCCATCGGCGAATTGTCGCGCGCGGGCATTCCCACCGGCATCCTGGCCGCGCCGATGATCCCGGGGTTGAACGACCCCGAATTGGAACACCTGATCGACGCCGCCGTGCGCCACGGCGCCACGCGCGCGGGCTATGTGCTGCTGCGCCTGCCGCTGGAAATCGCGCAGATGTTCGAGGCCTGGCTGCACCAGCATTTTCCCGACCGCGCGGCCAAGGTGCTGTCGCTGATCCGCCAGACGCGGGGCGGGGAACTCTACGACAGCCGCTTCGGCAAGCGGCAATCCGGTACGGGTCCCTATGCGGACCTTCTGGCCAGCCGCTTTGCCCTGGCCCTGCGCAAGCATGGGCTGGACCGCGCCAGCGTCAGGCATCAGTCGCTGGACTGTGATGCCTTTCGCGTGCCGGCCGCGGCGGTGCCGCAGCCGGCCCAGATGGCGTTGTTCTGAGTCTTACTCGACGCCCAGTAGCTCGACGTCGAACACCAGCGTCGCGTTCGGCGGGATGACCCCGCCGGCGCCGCGCGCGCCATAGCCCTTCTCCGGGGCGATGGTCAGGCGACGGTGGCCGCCGATCTTCATCCCGACCACGCCCTCGTCCCAGCCCTGGATCACATGGCCGGCGCCGAGTTCGAAGCGGAACGGCTGGCCACGGTCGCGGCTGCTGTCGAACTTCTTGCCCTTGGTGTCCGGGGCGGCGGCGTCGAACAGCCAGCCGGTGTAGTGCACGGCCACGGTCTGGCCGGCGGTGGCTTCGGCACCGGTGCCGATGGTTTCGTCGCTCATGGTCCTGCTCCCTTGATGGCGTGCCCGTTAAACATTTTCTGGCGCGCGGCCGCTACCCCCGGCGAGGTTTCTCGGGTGGCGGGGTGGCCTGGGCCGGGTCTTCCGGCCAGTCGTGCTTGGGGTATCGCCCGCGCAAATCCTTGCGCGCATCGGCCCAGCCGCCGGCCCAGAACCCCGCGAGGTCGGCGGTCACCGCGATCGGGCGGCTGGCCGGGCTGAGCAGCACCACTTGCAAGGGCAACCGCCCGCCCGCCAGCGGCGGCATCCCGGCCAGGCCGAACAGATGCTGCGCCCGTGCCTCCAGCCGTGGTGGGTCGGCGGTGTAATCCACCGCCGCAGAACGCCCCACCAGCAGCGGCAGCCGCGTCGGCAGCAAGGTATCCAGCCGTTTCTGGGCATCCCAGGGCAAAAGCCCCCGGAAAATCGCGGTCAGGTCCACGCTGGCGAGTTCGGACAGCCGCGTCAGCCCCAGGATGTGCGGGGCCAGCCAGGCCGGGGACATCGTGGTGTCGGGCCAGTCGCCATCGGGTTCCAGGCGACGCATCGCCTCGATCCGCGCCTGGGTCTGGCGCGCGGCGTCGGTCCAGCCCAGGTCGCGGAAGTCGCGGCTGGCGGCGGCCTCGGCCAGGGCCTGGGCGACGGCTTCGGGGTTGTCCGAAGGGATCGTGGTTTCTTCCAGCACCAGCGGCCCGAAGCGCAGGCGGCGGCGGGCGACGACGGCGCCCAGGCGGGCGTCGAAGGCGGCGCCTTCTTCACGGACGAAGCGTTCGGGGAAGCGGGTTTCCAGCACCGCCCGGTCCAGCCGGGCCGCCATGCGGATGCGGGCCTCGGTGCCCACCAGGTCCAGGTCGGCGATGGCCAGAAGGGGCGCCTTGGACAGGGGGTCGGTGGGGGGAAGCCTCGCACCCATGCCGCCGCCGGCCAGGCGGAAGGCGCCCTCCATCGTGCCTCGCCTTGCGGCGATGCGGTCCGGGAAGCCGGCGGCCAGCAGGGCGCCGGGATCGCCCTCGGCCATCGTGCCGCCCGGGACACCCAGCCGGCGCCGATGCAGCGACGAGGCGCGACGGATGCGCTGGACGGTGCCGCGATCGGCATCGGCGTGATCGCTGCCGGAAAGCAGGTCCAGCCGCAACCCGATTTCGGCCGGGGCGTCGCGGTTGCGGATGGGGTCCCGTTCTTCCAGCAGGGCCGCGATATCGGCGGCCAGGGCGGCTTCGCTTTCGTTCTCGGCGGCGGCCATCATGCGGGCCAGGCGGGGGTGCGCGCCCAGCCGGGCCATGCGGCGGCCCATGGTGGTGATGCGGCCCGCCGTATCCAGGGCTTCCAGTTCACGCAACAGGCTCGCCGCTGCCGCGAGGGCGCCGGCCGGTGGGGCATCGAGCCAGGCCAGACTGCCGGGGGCGGCACCCCAGGCGGCGCAATCCAGCAGCAGGCCCGACAGTTCCGCCTCCAGCATTTCCGGCCGGTCGGCGATGGGCAGGCCACGGTGCAGCGCCTCGGTCCAGAGCCGCACGGCCAGGCCTGGGGCGGTGCGCCCGGCACGGCCGGCGCGTTGGTCGGCGGCGGCCTTGCCGATGCGCACGGTCGCAAGTCGGGACAGGCCGGTGCCCGAATCCAGCCGAGGCGCGCGGCGAAACCCGCCATCGACCACGATGCGCACGCCGGGAACGGTCAGGCTGGTTTCGGCGATGCTGGTCGCCAGGACGATCTTGCGACGCTCGGCGGGGGCCAGGGCGCGGTCCTGCTCGGCGGGCGGCAATTCGCCATGCAGGGGCAAGACCAGCGCATCCACCCCGGACAGGCGTTCCTGTGTGCGACGGATTTCGCCCCAGCCCGGCAGGAAGGCCAGGACGTCGCCGGGGTGGTCGCGCATCGCGTCGCGTATGGCGCCGGCCATGGCCTCCGGCAGGTCGCGCGGGTCGGCGAAGTCACGGGTGCGGTGCCGCAGGGTGACGGGATGGGCGCGGCCCATGCTTTCGACCACCGGCGTTCCGGGGCCGAGCAGGCCGGCGAAGGCGGTCGCATCTAAGGTCGCGCTCATCACCAGCAGGCGCAGTTCCGGCCGCAGCGCGCGTTGCAGGTCCAGGCAGAGGGCTAGGCCCAGGTCGGTGTCCAGATGCCGTTCATGCGCTTCGTCGAAGAACACGGCCGCGACGCCATCCAGCCCGGGGTCCGACTGCATGCGGCGGACCAGCAGGCCCTCGGTGATCACCTCCACCCGCACGCCAGGGCCGCCGGCGCGGTCCAGGCGGGTGGCGAGGCCGATGGTCTGGCCCAAGGGTTCGTCCAGCAGCGTGGCCATGCGGTTGGCGGCGGCGCGGGCAGCGATCCGGCGGGGTTCCAGCACCAGGATGCGGCCGGCCAGCGCCCAGGGTTCGTCGCGTAGCGCCAGCGGGACCAGCGTGGTCTTGCCGGCGCCCGGGGGTGCGATCAGGACGGCGTTCGGCCCGGCGGCGAGGGCCGCCCGCAGCGCGGGCAGCGCCTCGGCGACCGGAAGATCGAGGGGGAGCATCGCCGGGGGGATACAGGCCCGGGGTGCTGGCGGCTACGCCCCCGCAAAAGCCACGGCGGCGCGGCCGATGCCGCCATAGGCATCCAGCATCCGTTCCCGCCAGGCCCAGATCGGGTCGGAGGGTTCCAGCACCGGAAAGGCGCTGACGCAGCGCGCCCATTGGAAGCCCCCGAACAGGATGTGGTCGGCATAGGCTGGTGCATCGCCCGCCAGGAACGGCTGCGCGCGCAGCACCAGGCGCATCGGCAGCATCGAGTCACGGAACGCCGCGACCTTGGTCTCGCGGCCGGCCACGACCTCGGCCAGCGCCATGCCGAAGCGCTGTTCGCGGCTGTCGCGAAAATAGGCGCGGTCGCGTTCGACCAGCACGCCGGGGATATCGGCCACGACCAGGCGCGCGATGCCGCCCATCTGCACCGCATCGGCAAAGCCGTTGACGAAGCGCGTCACCGCCCGGCCGGTATCGCCGCCGAACAGGCTGGGACGGTCCGGAAAATTGGCTTCCAGCCATTCGGCGATGGCCCAGGACTCCGACAGGCTGCCGCCCGCATGTTCCAGCACCGGCACCTTGGTATGCGGCGCGATGGCGTCCCGGTCGGAAAACCGCCAGGGCAGGGTTTCGACCGCCAGCCCCTTGTGCGCCAGCGCCATCTTGATGCGCCAGCAATAGGGGCTGAAGCGCCGCGCCGGGTCGTCCCCGGCCAGATCCCATAAACGCAATGACATCATGTCGCCGATTCCCCCAACCGCCCTACAGTGGCGGCCGCGCAGGGAGAAGCAAATGGCCGATACGGTGGTGCTGGCACTGGACCAGGGAACAACCTCGACGCGGGCGATGGCTTTTGGGGCCGACCTTGCGCCGCGCGCCACCGCCCGCATCGCCTTGGCGCAGCATTTCCCGGCCTCCGGCTGGGTGGAACATGCGCCGGAGGATCTGCTGGCCCATAGCATCGCCACGCTGAAACAGGTCATGGCCGCGACCGAGGGCGCCACCATCGCCGGCCTAGGCCTGACCAACCAGCGGGAGACGACCCTGCTGTGGGACCGCACCACCGGGCGCGCGCTGCATCGCGCCATCGTCTGGCAGGACCGGCGCACCGCGCCGCTGTGCGATACGCTGCGCGCGGCGGGCGTCGCCTCGATGATCGCCCAGCGCACCGGGCTGGTGCTGGACCCGTATTTCAGCGCCACGAAACTCGCCTGGCTGCTGGAGGAGGTGCCCGGCGCCCGCACGGCGGCCGAGGCCGGGCGGCTGTGCTTCGGCACCGTCGATTCCTGGCTGCTGTGGCACCTGACGGGTGGGCGGGTGCATGCGACCGATGCGACCAATGCGGCCCGCACCATGCTGTTCGACATCACGACCGGCACCTGGGATGACGATATGCTGCGGCTGTTCCGCATCCCGGCCTCGGTCCTGCCACAGGTGCTGGATTGCGCCGCCGAATTCGGCATGACCGATGCGTCGGTGCTGGGCCGCGCCATTCCGATCCGCGGCATCGCCGGCGACCAGCAGGCGGCGACGCTCGGCCAGGCGTGTTTCCTGCCGGGGATGGTCAAGTCGACCTATGGCACCGGCGGCTTCGCGCTGATGGTCACCGGCGACGCTCCCGTGCCGTCCAACAACCGCCTGCTGACGACCATCGCCTGGCAGATCGCGGGGCGGCGGACCTATGCGCTGGAGGGCACGATCTTCATCGCCGGGGCCGCCGTGCAATGGCTGCGTGATGGGCTGGGCATCATCAACGCAGCCGAGGAGGCGGGGCGCCTGGCGGCGGAGGCCGATCCCGCGCAATCGGTCATCCTGGTGCCGGCCTTCGTCGGACTGGGCGCGCCCTGGTGGGATTCCTCGGCGCGGGGGGCGATTTTTGGGCTGAACCGGAACACCGGCCCGGCCGAATTCTGCCGCGCCGCGCTGGAAAGCGTCGCCTTCCAGACCCGTGACCTGCTGTTGGCGATGGCCGCCGACCTGAACGACGCCGCGGCACGCGGCGGCGGCACCGCGATGACCCCCACGGTGCTGCGCGTCGATGGCGGCATGAGCGAGAGCGACTGGACCATGCAATGCCTGGCCGACATCCTGGGGGCACCGGTGGACCGGCCGGTGGTGCAGGAAACCACCGCCCTGGGTGCCGCCTATCTGGCGGCCGTGCAGGCGGGGTTGCAGCCGGCCCCGGGCGATGTCGGGGCTGGGGCCGGCTGGCGGCTGGACCGGCGCTTCGTGCCCAACCTGCCTGCGGCCGAGGCAACCCGGCGGCATGACCGCTGGACCGACGCCGTGCGACGCACCCTGGGCGGGTGATCGGGGGCGCCGCAACACCTCCCACCGCCAGGGGCGGGAGGAGCGGCCGGGCCGCCTGTCAGTTCACGGTGATACTCGCTTCCCGCACCACCCGGGCCCATTTCGTGCTTTCGCTCGCCATAAAGGCCGCCAGCGCCGCGGGCGTGGAGGAGACCCCATCGGCCCCGGCGGTCGCCAGCCGTTCCAGCACGGCGGGCTGGGCCAGCACCTCGGCGCAGGCCGCCGCCAGGGCGGCGATGGCGGCCGGCGGCGTGCCGGCCGGTGCCATGACCGAGCCCCAGGAGGTGGATTCCGCGGCGGGCAGGCCGATCTCGGCCATCGTCGGCACATCGGGCAGCAGCCGCGACCGGCGCGGCCCGGTGATGGCCAGCGCGCGCACCCGGCCGCCCTGGATCTGCCCCAGCGCGGAGGGCACCTGGTCCATCATGAAGTTCACCGTGCCGGCGACGGTGTCGTTCAGCGCGGGCGCGCTGCCGCGATAGGGCACGTGCTGCACCTGGATGCCGGCGACGAGCCGGAACAGCTCGGTGACCATATGCGTGCTGCTGCCCGAACCGGCGCTGCCATAGGACAGCGTGCCCGGCCGCGCCCGCGCGAGGGCCAGGAATTCCGCCGCATTCTGGGCCGGCACCGCGGGGTTCACGATCAGCACGCTGTCGGTGGTGAAGGCCATCGAGATGGGGGCCAGGTCCGTCGCCGGCGAAAACCCCATGTTGGCGTAGAGATGGGGGTTGATGGTCAAGGTGCCGGTCGTGCCCATCAGGATGGTGTGGCCATCCGGGGCGCTGCGGACCACCGCCTCCACGCCGATATTGCCGCCGGCGCCGGTGCGGTTTTCCACGACGACGGGCTGGCCGAATTTTTCGCCCATGCGATCGGCCATGACGCGGGCCACGATGTCGGTGGCGCCACCGGCGGGGAAGGGCACGACGAAGCGCATCGGCCGCGTCGGCGCCCAGGCGGTTTGGGCATGGGCCAGCGCGGGCATGGCGAGCGCACCCAGGAGCAGGCTGCGGCGATGGGTCATTTTTATGTTTCCTCCCGAGGATTTTTTAGCCGATCGCGGCGTGGCGTTCCTTCATCAGGCGCAGGACATGGTCCGGGTCCTCGGCCCACCAGCGGCGGGACAGGAGTTCGACCTCGACCAGGCCGCCGTAGCCCGCGGATTCGGCCAGCGCGATGAAACCGGCCAGGTCGATGACGCCATCGCCCGGCATGCCGCGATCGAACACGAGGTCGGTGGTCGGTACCAGCCAGTCGCAGATATGCAGCCCCGCGATGCGCGACCCGGCGCGGGCCATGTCGCGCGCAAGGTTGGGGTCCCACCAGACATGATAGGCATCGACCGCGACGCCGGTGCCGGCACCCAGCGCGTCGCACAGGTCCAGCGCCTGGGCGAAAGTGGAGAGCACGCTGCGGTCGGCGCAGGTCATCGGATGCAGCGGTTCGAGGGCGATGGTGACCCCCGCCGCGCGTGCATCGGGGAGGATCGCGGCCAGCCCATCGGCGACCATTTGTCGCGCACCGGGCAGGTCGCGTGAACCAGGGGGCAAGCCGCCGCAGACCATGACCAGGCAGGCGGCGCCGATGGTGTGGGCCTCGGCGATGGCGCGACGGTTGTCCTCGATGGCGGCGGCACGCCCGGCGGCATCGGCGGCGGGGAACATGCCGCCACGGCACAGGCCGGAGACGGTCAGCCCCGCATCGCGGATTTTCTTCGCGGCGGCATCCACGCCCATCGCGGCCAGCACGTCACGCCAGGGCGAGATCCCGGGAATGCCGTGGCGTGCGCAGCCCTCGATGCACTCGGAAAGACCCCAGCGTTCCTTGACCGTGACGGTGTTGAGGGAAAGCGGCCTCATGCCACGCCATGCACTGCAAGCAGCGACCGCATCCGCGCCACCGCCCGATCCGGGTCGCTGAGCAAGCCGGCCGCATCGGCCAGCCGGAACAGTTCGGCAAAATGCTGGATGCTGCGCGTGCTCTGCTGACCGCCGACCATGACGAAGTGATCCTGGTGGCCGTTCAGCCAGGCCATGAAGACCACGCCTGTTTTGTAGAACCGCGTCGGCGCCGCAAAGATATGGCGCGACAGCGGGACGGTGGGCGCCAGGATGTCGTGGAAGGTGCTGAGGTCGTTGCGCGACAGCGCCGCCAACGCACCGCCCACGGCCGGGGCGATGGGATCGAAAATGCCGAGCAGCGCGTCGGAATGGCCCTGCGCATCGCCCGCGATCAGTTCGGCGTAGTTGAAGTCGTCGCCGGTATACATCCGCACGCCCTTCGGCAGGCGGCGGCGCATCGAGATTTCCTTCTGGTCGTCCAGCAAGGACACTTTTACGCCGTCGACCTTGTCGGCATGGGCGGTGATCACGGCGAGCGCCGTGTCCATCGCCGCCATGTGGTCGTGATTGCCCCAATAGCCTTCCAGCGCGGGGTCGAACATCTCGCCCAGCCAATGGATGATCACCGGCTGCTTCACCTGGGACAGGATGCGCGCATAGACGCGTTCGTAATCGGCCGGGGATTTGGAGGCCTTGGCGAGCGCGCGGGAGGCCATCAGGATGATGCGGCCGCCCATGGCCTCGACGGCTTCGCATTGTTCTTCATAGGCGCGGATGACGTCATCCACAGTGACATCGGGGCCGGGCGCCAGATGATCGGTGCCGGCGCCGGAGGCCATCACGGCCCCCGGAAAATCCTGCATCGCATCCAGGCTGCGACGGATCAGGTTTTGGGCTTCCACCCAGTCCAACCCCATGCCGCGCTGGGCCGTGTCCATCGCCTCGGCGACGCCCAGGCCGAGCGACCAAAGGTGGCGGCGGAAATCGATGGTGCGGTCCCAGTCGATCTTGGCGTCCAGCCACGGGTCCTGCGGCGCCAGGGGATCGGCCACGACATGCGCGGCGGCGAAGGCGATGCGCGGGAACGGCGGCGCGGCCTTGGCAAAGACGCGGGGCGGGCTGGTTGTGAAGGGGGCCAGGCCCCCGGCCACGGGCAGGGTGATGGTCGGCATCAGACGGCAAGCTCCGGCAGGTCGATCCAGCGGCGTTCGGCCCAGGATTGCAGCCCGGCCTCGGCCAGTTGCACGCCCTTGGCCCCGGCCAGCAAATCCCAGGGATAGGTTGCGACTTCGCCGGCCACATAACGGAGGAACAATTCCCACTGCACGCGGAAGCCGTTGGGATAGGGCTCGGTATCGGGGATTTCCTGCCAGCCCTCGAAGAAATCGATGGGCTGCGCGACGTCGGGGTTCCACACCGGCTTGGGCGTGTTCACGCGGCTCTGCGTCCAGCACTTCTGCAACCCGCAGACGGCGCTGCCATGGGTGCCATCGACCTGGAAGGTCACCAGGTCGTCGCGCCGCACGCGCGTGACCCAGGATGAGTTGATGTGGGCGATCACGCCGCCTTCGAGTTGGAAGGTCGCATAGGCCGCATCATCGGCATCGGCGACATAGGGCTTGCCGTCTTCACCGATGCGTTCGGGGATATGCGTGGCACCGAGGCAGGAGACGCTGCGCACCTCGCCAAACAGATTGTCCAGCACGTAGCGCCAGTGGCAGAGCATATCGAGGATGATGCCGCCGCCCTCGGCCTTCTTGTAGTTCCACGACGGGCGCTGCGCCGGCTGCAAATCGCCCTCGAACACCCAGTAGCCGAAGTCGCCCTTCACGCTGGTGATGCGTCCGAAGAATCCGCTGTCGATCGCCATCTTCAACTTGCGCAGCCCCGGCAGGAACAGCTTGTCCTGCACCACGCCATGCTTGATGCCGGCGGCCTTGGCGACGCGCGCCAAGTCCAACGCCTCGGCCAGGTTGTCGGAGGTCGGCTTCTCGCAATAGATGTGCTTGCCGGCGGCGATCGCCTTGCGGATCAGGCCGCCGCGCATCTGCGTCGTGGCGGCATCGAAGAAGATGATGTCGTCCGGGTTTTTCAGGCAGGCGTCGAGGTCGGTGGAGACGCGGTCGATGTTATGCGCGCGGGCCAGCGCCCGCAGCTTGTCTTCGTTGCGGCCGACGATCACGGGGTCGGGTATCAGCCGGTCGCCATTGGCCAGCATCACGCCGCCATCGGCACGGATCGCGGCGATGGAGCGGATCAAATGCTGGTTCATGCCCATCCGGCCGGTGACGCCGTTCATGATGAGCCCGATGCGGCGTTCCGCCATGATTTTCTCCCGTCTGGTAACCGGGTAGTTACCTGACGGTGACGGCGCGCGTCAAGGACGCAGATACCCCAGCACGACCTGTTCGATATGCGCTTCCCGCGCCGCCAGCGCGGCCTCGGTCGTCAGTTCCGTGCCGAAGATGGTGGACAGGGTGTGGCGGTTGGCGATGTAGAAATGCCCCAGCGCCAGGATCGAGACATACAATTGCATCGCATCGACCCCGGCGCGGAACACGCCCTCCGCCTGGCCGCGTTCCAGCACGCGGCTGAGCGCGGCCAGCAGCGGCGAATACAATGCCGGCACGGCCCCGCTGCGCTTGAGGTAGGCGGCGCGGTGGATGTTTTCCTGGTTCAGCAGGGCGACGAATTCCGGATGGGCCGCGGTGTAGCGCAGGTTGAAGCGCACCAGCGCCCGCATCGCCTCCATCGGCGGCAGGGTGGTGGTTTCCAGCGCGTGTTCCTCGGCGCGTTTCTGGGCATAGGCGGTTTCCAGCACCGCTAGCCACAGATCCTCCTTGCTGCCGAAATAGGCGTAGATCATGCGCTTGTTGGCATCGGCCCGGGCCGCGATCTCATCGACCCGCGCGCCGGCCAGGCCATTGGCGGCGAATTCCACCAGGGCCGCATCCAGGATGCGCTGCCGCGTCGCTGCCGCGCGCGGCGACAATGCCTGTTCCACCATGCTTCAACGCCCCCCAAGGTCTGCATGGATGGACGAAGACCCGGCACTTTGCCAGCGTGGCGCGCATGAACGCCCATACCCTGCTGCCACCGAACCCGCGCCTGATCGGAACGATCACCCCTTCCGGCAATACCGTCGTCGAACGCACGACCCAGGCGGCGCTGCGCGACCTGCCGCAGGCCGCGGCGCTCTTCGCGCGCATCCCGGTGCATGGCGACCGCGATCCGTTTCCCGACCGCTACAATTTGGCCGCGATGCTGGAGGCCGCGACCCTGCTGTCCCACGCCAGGCCCGACGCGATCATCTGGAACGGCAGCAAGGGCGGCGGCATCGGGTTGGAGCACGACCGCGACCTGGTGGCGCGTATCACCGATGCGACCGGGATCGCCGCCGATACATCCGGCCTGGCGCTGCTGCGCGCCATCGCGGCGAGCGGCGTGCAGTCGATTGGGCTGCTGACGCCCTATGCCGAGGCGCATCAGCGCCGGCTGGTGGAACGGCTGAACGCCGAAGGCGTGCCGGTGGTCTCGGAGCGCCATCTCGGCATGACCGACAACCTCTCCTACGCCTCCGTCCCCTACGATACGATCTTGCTCCAGGCCCGGTCACTGGCGGCCCAAAAGCCGGATGTGCTGCTGGCCTGGTGCACCAATTATCCCGCCGCCCCCCTGGCGGCGGAGATCGAGGCGGAGACAGGGATTCCCCTGTGGGACGCGACGATGCTGGGTCTTTTGGGGGGGCTTGCGGTGGCCGGTGTCGCGGAGCGCCCGAACGGCTGGGGCAGCCTGTCCGGCCTGCTGTAGGGCTTTGGCCCGGGGATTGCTGGCCTGGGGGCGGGTTTCCCGGAGTCCGCCCATGCGCCGCATCCTGCCGCTTCTTCTCGCAATCCTGTGCCTTGGGGCGATGCAGCCCGCCGCCGCGCAGGCGCCATGGCCGTCGCGCCCGGTCAGGATCGTCGTGGTCTTCCCGCCGGGCGGCAGCAGCGACATCGTGGCGCGGGTGCTGGCCGATGCGCTGTCGCAGCGGCTGAACGGGCGCTTCGTCGTGGACAACCGGCCAGGCGCGGGCGGCACGCTGGGGGCGGCGCAGGTCGCGGCGGCGGCGCCGGATGGCACCACGCTGATGCTGTCCAACACGGCGCCCATCGTCACCTCGCCGCCGCTGTATCCGAGCGCGAGCTATGACCCGGTGGCGGGGTTTTCCCACGTCACCTACCTGGGGGCCACGCCGCTGGTGATCGTGGCGAACCGCACCCTGGTGACCGCGACCGATGTCGCCGGGCTGCGCGCCTGGATCGGGGCGCAGCGGACGCCGCCGGGTTATGGCACCTCCGGCGCCGGCAGCGTCGCGCATATCGTCGGCATCATGTTCGAACGCCAGACCGGGCTTGCGCTGACGCATGTGCCGTATCGGGGGTCCGCGCCGATGCAGGCGGACCTGCTGGGCGGGTCGATCCCGCTGTCCTTCGACACCTTGCCGCAGAACATCGAACACATCCGCGACGGGCGGTTGCGCGCCTATGCCGTCACGTCCCCGGTGCGGCAGCCGATGGCGCCGAACCTGCCGACCACGGCGGAGGTCGGGATGCCCGACCTGGTCGCCGAGAATTGGCTGGGCCTGTCGGGTCCCGCCGGCCTGCCGCCCGCCATCGTCGAACGCCTGAACGCCGCCACCATCGCCAGCATGACCGACCCCGCGGTGATCGCCCGCATGGAGGAACACGGCATCGTGCCGCGCCCGACGACGCCGGCCGAGTTCACCGCCTTTGTCGCGGCGCAGGTGCGCGACATCGGCGGCGCGATCCGCGCCATGGGCATCCGCGCGGATTGACCGTGGCACCCCGCGTCGCCCTGGTCTGTTTCGGCCAACCCGGTGCCGGGTCGTTCAACGCGGCCGGTGAGGCAGGGCTTGCCCGCGCCGCCGCCGCCCACCCGATCGCGGCCCGGGTGCTGTGGCAGGCCGACCCGGCCCGCCGCGCCGCCACCCTGGCCGCCGCCGCCGCCACGTCCGACCTGGTCATCGCCCATGGTGGGCAGGGTGAGGCCGCGACCGCCGCCGTCGCGCCCGATTTCCCCAATGTGCGGTTTGCTGTGACGCAGGGCCGCATCGCCGGTCCCAGCATCGCCTGTTTTGAGGTGTTGCAGGAACACTCGGCCTTCCTGGCCGGCGCCCTGGCCGGGTGGTGGACGCAAGGCGGCGTGGTCGGCCATCTGTCGGGCGAACCGGTGCCGCCAGGGTTGCGCGGCCGCGCGGCCTTCGCCGCGGGGCTGGCGCATGCGAACCCGGGTGCCAGGTTGCTGACCGGCTTTTGCGGCAACCAGCACGACGCGTCGCTGACCCGTGCCTGGACGGCGGCGCAATGCGCGGCCGGGATGGATGTGCAATTCGCCATGCTGGACGGCGGGCGGTCGGGGGCGACCGACGCGCTGCGGTCGGCGGGGGCGCGCGCCATCGGCAATGTGCTGGACTGGACCGACCCCGCCGTGGCGGCGCCGGGCGGCGACCTGGCCGCGATCCGGCCGGGGGATCCGGTGTTTGTCGCCTCGGCGGTCGCCGACAATGGCTGGGCGGTCGTGGCGGCGGTCGAGGCGTTTTGCGCCGGGAATTTTTCCGACCTGCGGGCGGGCATTGGCGACCAGGTCCGCCTGGCCTTGGCCGGCGACGTGCCGCCGGCACTGGCCGATCGCCTGGCGGTGCTGGCCACCGACATCGCCTCCGGGCGGTTGGCGGTGCCCGAGGCTTATGACGGGCCGGAGTGGCGGCCGGGGTGACGGGGCGCGGATAACCGGGGGCCGGACACGAAACCGCGATGCGTTCGTATTCGCCCGCGCATCGCGGTCCAGCTTGTTGTTTTGTTGCGTGATTCAGCCCCGCGGCGCATGCGCGCCCACGGCCATCACGCTCTATACGGTGTCAGGCCCTTCCTGGCCCTCGGCGATCTTGCGCTCGTAGAATTTCATGCGGGACGAGGTGATGAGATCGGTCTTCACCACGACGCAGACGTCGGTGGTGTTGAACTGGTGGTCGATCACCGCGCCATCGCCGACGAAGCCGCCCAACCGCAGGTAGCCTTTCACCAGCGGCGGCAGGGCCGCCAGGATCCGCTTAGGGTCGTAGCCGGCGGGGTCCATGCGCCGCATCTCGACATGGCGCGCGGCCAGGGCGCGGGGGCGCAGCGCGGGCGGTGCCAAGTGTTCGGTCGCCAGGTAGGTCAGCGGTGCCGCCAGCGCATCCGGATCGGTCCCGTGCAGGCTGGCGCAGCCGAACATCACATCGATATGGTGCTTGAAGACATAGGCCGCGATGCCCCGCCACAGCAGTTGCGTCGCATTCCGGGTCCGGTGCGCCGAATCGACGCAGGACCGCCCCAGTTCCAGCAGGTTGCCCGGATAGGCCAGCAGCGGCGCGATGTCGTATTCGGCGCTGGTGTAGAATCGCCCGACCGCATCGGCGGCATGCTGGCGGATCAGGCGATAGGTGCCGACGATCGCCTGCGGCCCGTCGCCCAGGCTGTGGTCCAGCACCAGCAGGTGGTCGGCCACCGCGTCGAAGGCATCGGCATCGCGGCGGCTGGCCAGGGTCTGCGCGTCCGGGGTCGCGCCCATTTCCTCGTAGAAGATGCGGAAACGCAGGGCCTGCGCCGCATCGACCTCGGCCGCCGTCTGCGCGATGCGGACGCCGAGTTCACCGGCGCGCAGTTCACCGAAACCGGCATCGGCGGAGAAGCCGCCGCGAGCGACGATCCCGCCAGGGAAGGTCATGGGCGCTTCGCCTTGGGGGGCGGCGGTGCCGGCGGCGCGGGTTCGGCCCGGCGGCGGCCGAACATCTCCAGCCGGTGGCCGACCAGTTCGAAGCCCAGGCGGGCGGCGATCGCCTGCATGACCGCCTCATGCGCCTCATCCTCGAACTCGACGACCTTGCCGGTCTCGACGTCGATCAGGTGATGGTGGTGGCCGTGTTCGGTCGGTTCGTAGCGCGCCCGGGCGCCGCCGAAGTCGTGGCGTTCCAGGATGCCCTTCTCCTCCAGCAGGCGCACGGTGCGGTAGACCGTGGCGATGGAGACGCGGGCGTCGAGCGCCAGGGCGCGGCGGTAGAGTTCCTCCACATCGGGATGATCTTCCGCGTCGCTGAGGACGCGCGCGATCAACCGGCGCTGGCCGGTCATCTTGAGGCCGCGCTCTATGCAGAGGCGTTCGATACGGGACGGGGTTGCGAGGTCCATGTGCGGCGGACCATAGCCGTGCAGCGCGGACATGGCCAAGCACCCCTCGCTTTATCGCCGCGCCGCCCGGTTTTGGGACCGGTTCAGCGGCGCGCCGTCGTGTTCAAACTGGCCAGGGGAAACGCCCCTGGCCAGGCAGCATCAGCCTGCTGGATCAGTCCGCGCTGCCGTCGCGCGCGGCCTTCGGCTTGGTGCCGAGGCCGATCTGCTTGGCCAGGGCCGACCGGGTCCGCGCATAGGCGGGCGCCACCATGGGATAGTCGGCGGGCAGACCCCACTTTTCCCGGTACTGTTCCGGCGACAGGTTGTACGAGGTCTTGAGGTGACGCTTCAGCATCTTCAGCTTCTTGCCGTCTTCAAGGCAAACCAGATGGTCATCCTGGATGCTTTTCTTCACCGACACCGCCGGCTGGGGCTTTTCCACCGGCGCCGGGACGGCAATGGTTGTTGCCGTGGTGCCCAGGGACGCCAGCGTCTTGTGGACCTGCTGGATCAGCGAAGGAAGATCGGCCATCCCGACCGGGTTGTGCGACACATGCGCCGACACGATGTCTACGGTCAGGCCGAGTAAGTCCGGCGAATTGTCCTGGGACATGGATCATGTCTCCTGTTGTTTATCGATGTTTCGCTAATAGGACTACCCATGCCCGATTCGCAAGAACCGACCGGTAATTTATCGCTACTTGGACAAGAAAAATTGTCCCAGACGCTCGATATCACCGGCGAGACTTGCCCGATGACCTTTGTTCGGACGCGGCTGGCCTTGGATCGGTTGAAGCCGGGCGAGCGACTTCTGGTGCTGATGCGGGGGGCGGAACCGCTGGCCAATGTTCCCCGCACCGCGACCGAACAAGGCCATGTGGTGCTGGCACTGGAAACCGGCGCCGATGGGGTCAGCCGGCTTCTGTTGCAGAAAGCGGGCGGCTGAGCACCAGCGCATCCGATCCATCGGCATAGTAACGGCGCCGCCGGCCGACCTGTTCAAAGCCCAGCGCCGCGTAAAGCGCCCGGGCGGCAAGATTGTCTTCGGATACTTCCAGGAACAGCACCGATGCGCCGCGGGCCAGCGCCCCCGCCATGGCCGCGACCACCAGCCCCGCGCCGATTCCCTGGCGACGGGCGGGCGGGGCGACGGCCAGGGTCAGCACCTCGGCCTCGCCGGCCGCGACCCGGGCCAGGATGAAGCCTTGTTCGGGCAGAACCAGGCCGAAGGCGCCGGGCATGGCGAGCATGGTCCCGATCGCGCCGATGCCCCAGGATTCCTCCGGCGGAAAGGCCGCCGTGTGCAGCCCGGCCAGCGCCGGCACATCCACCGCATGGATCGGGCGGGGGGTCACGCCGGCGGCCGCACCGATGGGGCGTCCACATACAGCGGCTGCGCCGCGCGCGGCGCGATGCGCCCCCCCAGGCGCCAGGTCGCGACCCGCGCCACGGCCGCGGGATCGGGCCGCCGCGAATCGGTCAGCAGCGCCTGGTCGCCGCGTGCCAGCAAGCGCGCGGCAAGGGCCGCGGCGCGGTCCCCCGCCACCGCGACCGGGCCGGGCGGCTGCGGCAGGGCGTCGGGGAAGACGGGCTCCGGCGGGGCCAGGGCGGCATCCTCACCCGGGGCGAAGCGTTCCAGGAACCAATGGCCGCGCTTGCTGTCGGTGACTGCCCAGACCGGGCGGGCGGCGCGCACGAGATCGGGCACGGCCGCGGCCAGGGCTTCCCCGACCGTGACGCCGATGGCCGGGCAGCCAAACCCCATGGCCAGCCCCTGTGCCAGGGCCAGGGCCGCGCGCAGCCCGGTAAAGCCGCCCGGGCCGATGCTGGCGGCGACCGCGTCGGGATGCGGCTGGCCGGCTTCGGCCAGCAGGCGTTCGACCAGGGCGGGCAGCAGGGCAGCATGGCCCTGGGCGGCATCCTGCGCCAAATGGCGTGCCGGCTGGCCCGGCTGCCAAAGCGCCGCCGCCACGCGCGGGCCGGAGCCGTCGAGCGCCAAGATCAGCAAGGGTTGCGCCCGTATCCGTTCCACGTGTTACCCATGCGCCCCATGCTCATCCCGCTCTCCGAGGCCGACGGCCTGCTCTTCGACATACGCTATGCCACTGCCGACAACCTGGCCGGGCGCCCGATCTATCGCCGCCCGCTGGCGATGTTGCGCCCGCCGGCGCGGATGGCGCTCCTCACCGCCCGCGACCTGGCGGCGCCGCTGGGGTTCAAGCTGCTGGTCTTCGATGCCTATCGCCCGGTCGAAGCGCAATGGGCCTTGTGGAACGCCGTCACCGACAAGCGCTTCGTCGCCGACCCGCGCGGCGGGGGCCTGCATCCGCGCGGCGTCGCGGTGGACCTGACCCTGGCCGATGCCGTGACGGGTGCGGCGCTGGAGATGGGCACCGGCTTCGACGCGACCGAGGAGGCATCAGCCCACGGCAGCCTGGAGGTGCCGGTCGCCGCCCAGCGCAACCGGGCGCTGCTGCTGGGCATCATGACGGCGGCCGGCTGGGACCACTACGGGCTGGAATGGTGGCACTACCACCTGCCCAACCCGCAGCAATTCCCGCCCCTGACGGCCAGCGCCGTGCCGGGCGGGCCGATGTAGGGCGGGTCGCGGTCAATAGCGCCGATAGCGTCAGTTCACCGTGATGTTGTTGTCGCGCACGACGCGCGTCCAGGTCGCGGTCTGTTCGGTCAGGAAGGATTCGAAGGCCGCAGGAGTTGATCCGACGACATCGACGCCCTGCATCTCCAGCGGCTGGCGCACGGCCGGCAGGCGGATGGCCTCGGCCAATGCGGCATGGAAGCGGTCCATGATGGGCTGCGGCACGCCGGCCGGCGCCAGCAGCCCCCAGAAAGCCTGGGCGAAGACGCCGGGCACGCCGCTTTCGATCAGGGTCGGGATGGCGGGCCGCAGCGGGGAACGCTCCGCCCCGGTCTGCGCCAGGGCGCGCAAGGTGGTGCCGACCAGCCCGCCCAGGCCGACCACGCTGGCGATGGCGAGATCGATCTCGCCGGTGGAGCCGGCCGTGCTCAGCGGGCCGCCGCCGCGATAGGGGACATGCACCATCTTGGTGCCGGTGACTTCCTGCACCCGCTCCATGGTCAGGTGCGCCAGGCTGCCGGCGCCGACCGTGCCATAGGTGATGGTCTCCGGCGCCTGGCGGGCGCGTTCGATCACCGGCCCCAGGCCCGTCCACTGGCGGGCGGTGGCCGAGGTCGTGACCAGCATCGGCGCGGACGCCACGAGCATCACGGCCTTGAGGTCCTTGGCCGGGTCGTAGCCCAGGGTCGGGATCAGCACGGGGTTCACCACATGCGTGTCGAAGACCATGACGAAGGTCTGGCCATCGGCGGGCGCCCGCGCGGCGATCGCGGTGCCGAGCGAGCCACTGGCGCCGGCCCGGTTTTCCACCACCACCGGCACGCCGAGCAGGGCTTGCAGCGGATTCTGCAACAGGCGGCACATCAGATCGACGCTGCCGCCGGGCGGAAAGGGCGCGACCAGGCGGATCGGCCCGTCCGGCCAGGCGCGCTGGGCCTGGGCGATGGCGGGCGCGGCCAGGGCAAGGGCGGACCCGGCCAGGAAGGCGCGGCGTGGCGTGTTGGGCATGAACGGTGACCTTCCCGGAGATTACTCGACGGTCACGCTTTTCGCCAGATTGCGCGGCTGGTCAACGTCCCCACCCTTCAAAACCGCCACCTGGTAGGCCAGCAACTGCACCGCGATGGCATGCAGCACCGGGGCGGCGAAGGCACCGACGCGCGGCAGCACCACCACCCGTTCGGCGAAGGCGGACAGGCGCTCGGCGCCCAAATCATCGGTGAAGGCCATGATGCGGCCGCCGCGCGCCGCGGCTTCCTGCAAATTCGACGCGGTCTTTTCGAACAAAGGTCCTGACGGGCACAGCGAAATCACCGGCACCGCGCCATCGATCAGCGCGATGGGGCCGTGCTTCATCTCACCGGCGGCATAGCCTTCGGCATGGATATAGGAGATTTCCTTGAGCTTCAGCGCACCTTCCATCGCGATCGGAAACAGCGTGCCGCGGCCGAGGAACATCACGTCGCGCGCCTTGGCCACTTCATCAGCCATCGCGCGGATTTCCGCATCCTGGTCCAGCACCAGGGCCGCGTTGGACGGCAGTTCCAGCAGCGCCATCGTCAGCTTCGCCTCATCCGTCGCGGACACGTGCCCGCGCGCGCGCCCCAGCCCGATCGCGATGCAGGCCAGCACCGCCAGTTGCGCGGTAAAGGCCTTGGTCGAGGCGACGCCGATCTCCGGCCCGGCGACGGTCAGCACGGTGGCGTCGCTTTCGCGTGCCATGCTGCTTTCCGCCACGTTCACGACGGACAGGACTTTCTGGCGATGCTCACGCAACAGGCGCAGGGCGGCCATGGTGTCGGCCGTCTCGCCGCTCTGGCTGACCAGGATGGCGGCGCCGCCATCGGCCAGCGGCGGGTCGCGGTAGCGGAATTCGCTGGCCACATCGGCATCGACCGGAATGCGCGCCAGGCGTTCGATCCAGTAGCGCCCGACCATCGCCGCCAGGAAGGCGCTGCCGCAGGCGGTCATCGTCAGGCGCGGCACGGTCACGGGGTCGAAGGGCAGCGGCGGCAGGGTGACGCGGCGGGAGGTCGGTTCCAGGTATTGGGTCAGGGTGTCGCCCAGCACCACGGGGTGCTCGTGCAACTCCTTCTCCATGAAATGGCGGTAATTGCCCTTGCCGGTCGCGGCGCCCGAGACGGCGGTCAGCCGCACCTGGCGTTCCACCGGCCGATCCGCCACATCGAAGAACCGGGCCGAACGGTCATCCAGCACCGCCCAGTCGCCTTCCTCCAGATAGGCGATCTGGCGGGTCAGCGGCGCCAGGGCCAGCGCGTCGGAGCCGACGAACATTTCGCCCTCGCCAAAGCCGACCGCCAGCGGCGCGCCCTGCCGCGCGCAGATCAGCAGGTTGGGATGGCCGGCAAAGATCATCGCCAGCGCGAAGGCGCCATGCACGCGCTTCAGCGCCGCGGCCGCCGCCTGTTCCGGCGTGGAGCCTTCTTGCAGAAGCTGGTCCATCAGCCGCGCAAAGGTTTCGGTATCGGTCTCGGTTTCAAAAACCTGGCCCAGGGCCTGGAGTTCGCGCTTCAACTCGGCGTGGTTTTCGATGATGCCGTTGTGGACCACCGCCACGCGGGCGGTGCCATGCGGGTGGGCGTTGCGTTCGGTGGGCGCGCCATGCGTGGCCCAGCGGGTATGGCCGATGCCCAGGCTGCCGGGCAGTGGATCGGCCCCCAGCACATTGGCCAGGTTGAACAGCTTGCCCTCGGCGCGGCGGCGGTCGATCCGGCCATCGACCAGGGTCGCGATCCCGGCGCTGTCATAGCCGCGGTATTCCAGCCGGCGCAGCGCATCCAGGATGCGGGGCGCAGCCTCACCGCGCCCCACAAGACCAACAATCCCGCACATGGCGACACACCCTTCCTGCCCATGACGCCACGATGCGGCCTGCTGGCCGATCGCTCTCGATGTGGCGCCACCCGCAACAGTTTCGGTGATCGCGCTGCCGGGGGCAATCGGACGGGCGCGGGTGGTGCCGCACCGGAATAGCGCGGGCGCCGGCCAGGATGCGCCGCTGCCCTGATCACATTGGGTTTCCTGGCGTGACGGAAGCCCTGGGCCGATGGCGCTACACCGTCTCCCCAGCCCATTGGCCGTCGCGTATGGCCGAAATCATCAGGCGCGGCGCGACGGCATCCCCGATGCGCAACACGGGCACATCAAGCTCCGCCAGCGGCGCGTCCAGGTCCGGTCGCGGGCGGCGGGGTGTTGCGTAGGTGAGGAGTGAGACCCCCGGCACCACCGTCTCCACCCCCGTCAGGATGTGGCGAATGCGCAGCGCGCCATTGGTCATCGACACAGGCTCCCGATGGATCAGCAATTCGAACCGGTTGCCGGCGGCGGCCAGGCGGCGATGCACGCCTTGGGCGTAGATCGCCGGCACGTCGCGGGCGATGGCGTCGCGCGGCGTCAGCAGCAGCAGCCGGTCGAAGCGTTCCAGCAGGAATTCGGCGGCGGCATAGGTGGCGGCGGTGTGGTCGTGGTCGAACAACACCGCCAGCCCGCCGCGCCGCTGCGTTTCGGCCAGCAGCGCCGCGATGGCGGCACGCAGATCCTGGCCGCCGGCGGTGCCGCCGCGTGGCGCCACCATCGCGGCGCCCGTCGCCAGCACGATCGCATCGGGCGCCAGCGCCAGGATGTCGGCCGGCGTTCCGCCCACCGCGCGCGTGACCCCGGCCGCTGCAAGGCGTCGGTCCAGATAATCCAGGAAGCGCCCGATATCGCCGCAACCGGGCAGGTTGGCATGCAGCCGCGCCGCGCCACCGATCCGGGATCCAAGCAATGTCACGCCATGGCCACGCTCGGCCGCCACCGCCGCCGCCTGCATGCCCGCGACACCAGAGCCCACCACGACGACGCGGCGTGGCGTGTCCGCCAGGGCGGGCGCGGGCGCCGCATCCGCCACGGTCCCGGCGCGCGGATTGACGCTGCAGGCCACGGTCGCGGCGCGGTCGATCTCGTTCCAGCAGGCATTGCAGTAGATGCAGGGACGGATGGTATCGGCGGCGGCGCGTGCCGCTTTTGACGGCCATTGCGGATCGGCCAGCAGCGGCCGTGCCAGCATCACCATATCCGCGTCGCCGGAGGCCAGCAGCGCTTCCGCCATCGCCGGCGATGCGATGCGCCCGATCGCCGCGACAGGCACCGACCCGGCGGCCTTGCGCAGCGGCGCCCAGGCGGCGCGGAAGGGCATGGTCGGCTCATGCATGTCCGGTGCATGCATCCACAGGCCGGGTCCGTGGCTGCCCTGGCTGAAACACAGCCAGTCGGGCGGCGTGTCGGCGACGATGGCCTGGACCAGGCGCGCGGCCTCGGCCGGGCCGATCGATCCTGGCACGCCGTCATCGGCCGGCATTTTCAACCCGATGATGAAGCCGGTGCCGCAGCGCGCGCGCACCGCCGACAGGATGGCGCGGGTAAAGGTGCTGCGGCCCAGCGCATCGCCGCCCCAGCGATCCTCCCGCAAATTGGTGACCGGCGAGAGGAATTGCAGCGGCAGGAAGCCATGCGCGGCGGAGATCTCTACCCCGGAGAACCCCGCGCGTTGCAGGCGTGCGGCGCTATCGGCGTATTCCTCGACCAGCCCCTCCACTTCCTGCGCGCTCAGCGCGCGCGGCACGGTCCAGGAGGCGGCGTCGACGACGGCGGATGGGCCGACGGCATTCAGCGATCGCGCGTCACGATGCGCGTTGCCCGCGTGCCAAAGCTGCCCGACCAGCGCGGCGCCGTGGCGCTGCACCGCTTCGGCCAGGCGCGACATTCCGCCCAGTTGCGCCTCGTCATAGGCCGCGACCCGGGCCGGCACGGCGGCCGAACGGCAGGCGGCCAGGGCCTCGGTCACGATTACGGCGGCACCCCCCGCCGCGCGGGCCGACAGATGCGCGATCAGCGCATCTGTCACGGCACCGTCGCGCGGCATGCGCGTGGTCATGGAAGCGAAGCCGACGCGGTTGCGCAGTTGGCGGCCGGCCAGTTCGATCGGGTCGAACAGCCGGGGAAACGGGGAGGTTGTCACTCAGCCGGCCGTCGCGCCGGAGGCCTCCACCGCGCGTCGCCACTTGATCAATTCCTGCCGATGAATCGCCGCGGCCTCGGCCGGCGTCGTCCCCGTGACGGTGGCGCCAAGTTCCGCCAGCCGCGCCCGGATCGCCGGCTTGGCGAGGGAGACCCGCACCTCGGAGGACAGCTTGTCCACGATCGGCTGCGGCGTGCCCATGGGGGCGAAGAGCATGACCCAGGCGCCGGCATCGAAGCCCGGCACCGTCTCGGCCACCGTTGGCACGTTTGGCATCAGCGCGGAACGTTCGGCGCCGGTCACCGCGATGGCGCGCACCTTTCCGTCGGCGATGAAGGGCGGCAGGGTCAGGATGCCCTCGATACACATCTGCACGTCGTTCGACAGGATCGCCTGCACCGTCACCAGCCCGCCGCGATAGGGCACATGCGTGGCATTGAGCCCGGTCGCCGCGCGCAGCATTTCCATCGCCAGGTGATTGGTCGCGCCGACGCCGGAGGAGGCGTAGTTCAGCCGCCCCGGGTTCTCCTTGGAATAGGCCACGAGTTCCGCGAGGGTCCGCACGGGCAGGTTGGGCGATACCACGAGCACCTGCGGGAAGGTGACCAGATGCGTCACCGCGACGAAATCCCGCGCGACGTCGAAGGGCAGGTTCGGCATCAGCGCCGGGTTGATCGCCATATTGCCCGGCGACCCCACCAGGAAGGTATCGCCATCCGGCCGCGCGCGCGCCGCGGCTTCGGTGCCCACGCTGCCGCCGGCGCCGGTGCGGCTTTCGACGATGAAGGGCTGGCCGAGGCGTTCCGCCAAATCCTGGGCGATCAGCCGCGCCACGACATCGACCGCCGATCCCGGTGTGAAGGGAAAGATGAAGCGCACCGAGCCACGCGGCCAGGGCGCCTGGGCCATCGCCCGCGTCGCCGCCAGGCTCGGGGCCAGGCTCGCGGCCAGTGCCACCAGACCGCGCCGTCCGAGTGTGATCGCCACCATGAATCCGTTCCTCCCGCTCGCCGCAAGTTTCGCGGCCGTTTGTCCCTGGCGGCGAGTTGAGGCCGGTTCGGAAACACGGGCAAGGGCAGGACGGCGGGCTACATGGCTGTCAAAGCGTCTCCAGCAACCCGCAGAGCACCCGGCCGCGCGGGGCCAGGTCGTCCCACAGGATGTGCTCGTAAGGCGCATGCGCGCCGGCGCCGGTGCAGCCGAGGCCGTCCAGGGTCGGGATGCCCATGGCAGCGGTGAAGTTGCCGTCCGAACCGCCGCCGCGATGCTGTTTCGGCAGGTTGTAGCCGGCGGCCGTGGCCAGATCCTTCGCGATGCCGAACAGGCGCAGGATTTCCGGCGTCTCGGCCATCGGCGGGCGGTTCATGCCGCCGGTGATCTCGATGCGGATGCCATCATGTTCGCCGGCCAGGGCCAGGATGCGGGCCTCGAACTCCTCGCCATCGGCGACGGTGCCGACCCGCAGGTCCACCTCACAGCCGGCATGGGGCGGGATCACGTTGGGGCGGCTGCCGCCCCAGACCGGGGCGACGTTGGTGGTGACGCCGCGCGGCAGGTCCACCATCGCATGGACCTTCATGATCAGCCCGGCCAGCGCCACGACCGCGCTGCGCCCGTCCGACCAGTTGCCGCCGGAATGGGCCGAGACGCCGTGGATCTTAACGTCGAACCGGCCGACGCCCTTGCGTGCGGTGACGCAGGCGCCCTGTGGCCCGCCCGCCGGTTCGGGGATCAGCACGGCGGCGGCATTGGCGGCCTCGGCCTCGATCCAGGCGCGGCTGGTCGGGCTGCCAACTTCTTCATCGGGTGTCAGCAGCAGGGTGATCGGGCGATTGGTCCTGGTGCCCTGGCGCAGGATTTCGCGCACCGCGTGGAAGGCCAGGAACGACCCCGCCTTCATGTCGTAGATGCCCGGGCCATGCGCGCGGGCGCCGTCGATCCGGAACGGCATGTCGGAGGTCAATTTCCCGTGGTCCCAGACCGTGTCCAGGTGCCCCGCGATCAGGATCGGCTTGCCCTCGCCCGGCGTGCGCGCGACCAGGTTGTCGCCAAAGCCCCGTACCCCCGGGATGCGTTCCAGCACGGCCCCGACCGAGGCCAGTTCGGCCTGGGCATGGTCCATCAGGCGATTCACCGCCGCCGCATCGGTGGTCGGGGTTTCCATCTCCACCCAGCCACGCAACTCGTCCAGCAGGCGCTGGCTGGTGCCGATTTCGGTGCTGGGCATGGGGGCTCCTGGCGATTGGTTGCCAGGCTTTGTCCCGCCGGGGTCGCGCCCTGTCCAGACGATGGGCCGGGATTGATGCCACGATCCGGCCGTTTCGGCGCCATAGGCGGGACGCGGTCAGGGGGAATCCTACGGCGGATGGATAGGGAGCATGCCATGCGCGTCGCCTTGCGTCTCACCGGGCTGGTCGCCAGCCTTGCCCTGATGCCGGCCCTGGGTCAGGCTCAGTCGTCCAATTCCTCGACCAATTGTTCCAACGGAAACTGCACGCGGCTGGAGAGCTATATACCCGACGACCGCCGCGATGGGCCGGGCTGGACCCGGTTCGATGCCTGGCGGGAGGGCCGGGCGTGGCAGGACCCCCGGGCACGGCGCGACGATGATCGCCGCACCCGCGACCGGAGGGACCGCCGCGATCGCGACGATGATGACGACGACGACTAAGCCCGGGCGCAGGCCCAGGTCATCACCAACAAGAAGCGGGGGAAACGCAGGATGTCGCAGGGCTTGTTCTTCGAGGATTTGTGCGTCGGCCAGACCGCCTCCTTCGCGAAAACCATCACCGAGGCCGATATCCTGCTGTTCACCGCAGTATCGGGTGACACCAACGCCGTTCACCTGGATGAGGAATTCGCCGCCGCGTCGCCGTTCAAGGGGCGCATCGCCCATGGCATGCTGTCGGCGGCGCTGATCAGCGCCGTGCTGGGGACCAGATTGCCGGGGCCGGGGACCGTCTACCTGGGCCAGACGTTGAAATTCCGCGCCCCGGTGCGGCCGGGGGATACGGTCACGGCGACGGCCACCGTCACCGCGCTGGACCCGGCGAAGAAACGCGCGACCCTGAGCACGATCTGTTCGGTCGGCGGCCGGCCGGTGATCGATGGCGAGGCGGTCGTGCTGGTGCAATCGCGGCCTGACTGAGGATCGTCACTTCACGGATCGCGCGATTCACGCCACATCGGGCGCATGGATGGACCTGATTCCGAACGCCCCCTGCGGCGCGTCTGTGTGTTCTGCGGGGCGAACCCGGGGTTCGACCCCGGCTATGCCACGGCGGCGGCGGCCCTGGGCCGCACCATCGCCGGTCGTGGCCTCGGCCTCGTCTACGGCGGTGGCCATGTCGGGCTGATGGGCGTGGTCGCCGATGCGGCCATGGCCGCCGGCGGTGAGGTGATCGGCGTGATCCCCGAGGCCCTGATGCGGCGGGAGGTCGGGCACGGCGCCCTGACCGACCTGCGCGTCGTCGCCACCATGCATGAGCGAAAAGCCCTGATGGCCGAATTGTCGGACGGCTTCATCGTGCTGCCCGGCGGGTTCGGCACGCTGGAGGAAGCCTCCGAGATCCTGACCTGGAGCCAGTTGGGCCTGCATCGCAAGGGTCTGGTCTTCCTCGATATCAACGGGTTCTGGGGCCCGATCCTGCACTTGTTCGACCACATGGCCGCCCAGGGGTTCCTGCGCCCGCAGCACAGAATCCTGGCCGATGTGGCGCCCGACGGCGACGCCGCGCTGGACCTGCTGGCCCGCTTCGTGCCGCCCAGCGTCGAAAAATGGCTGCGCGCGGACCAGACATGACCACGCCCATCGTGATCGAAGGCTGGCGGGATGTCCCGCCGGCGCTGCGTGGCGCCACCATCGCCATGGGGAATTTCGACGGCGTCCACATCGGCCACCTGTCCGTGCTGCGGACTGCCCATGCGGCGCGGCCCGACCTGCCGCTGGCGGCGGTGACCTTCGAACCCCATCCGCGCGAACATTTCCGCCCCGATGACCAACCCTTCCGCCTGACCCTGCTGCCGGCCAAGGCCGCGGCCCTGGGCGCGGCGGGGGCGACCGCGGTCTTCGCCATCCCCTTCGACGCGGATCTGGCGGCGATGGAGGCCGAGGCCTTCGTCGACCAGGTGCTGCACCGGGGCATCGGGGCCAGGCACCTGACCTGCGGGGCCGATTTCGCCTTTGGCCATCGGCGCGGCGGCGATGTCGCCCTGCTGGAACGCCTGGCGGAGGCGCGGGGCATCGGCGTGTCCATCGCCCCCTTCGTGACCGATGCCGGCGGGCCGATCAGCAGCAGCCGCATCCGCCGCTTCCTGCAGGATGCCTATCCCGAACGCGCGACCCTGGCGCTCGGCCGGCCCTGGGAAGTGCGGGGGGAGGTCGTGCACGGCGACAAGCTGGGCCGGGTGCTGGGCTGGCCGACCGCCAACCTGTGGTTCGGGCGGCACCTGGAACCGGCGCGCGGGGTCTATGCCGTGACGGTGGTCCTGCCGGATGGGCGCGAGGTGCCGGGCGTCGCCAATGTCGGCCGCCGTCCGACCCTGGGCGGCGACCCGCAGACGCGGCTGGAAGTGCACCTGTTCGATTTCGCCGGCGACCTCTACGGGCAGGAGATCGGCGTCAGGCTGGTGGCCTTCCTGCGGCCGGATGCGAAGTTCGACGGGCTGGAGACGCTGAAGATCGCGATCGCGCAGGATGCGGCGGCGGCACGCGCGGTCCTTGCCGCGCCGGCGTGAACCCGCACCTGCCCCAGGCCTGCCCCGGGCTGCTCGCCGGCTGGCGCTTCCATGCCGGCGGCCCGCCGCAACCGCTGGAGGGGGATGACGCCACCGCCGCGATGGTCGCGGGGGAAACCGGGCTGTGGCTGCATTTCGACCTGCTGGACCAGCGGGCGCGCGCCACCATCGCGACCCTGCCACTGCCGCCCGCGGCGCTGGCGGCCCTGCTGGAGGCGGATGACGCGCCGCATCTGGACGCCGCCGACGGGGTGATCTGCGGCACCGTGCCGGATTTCCATTTCAACATCGACCCGAAGGCGTCCTTGGACATGGCGCTGCTGCACCTGGCGCTTACCCCGGGGCTGCTGGTCACCGCGCGGCGCCACCCGCTGAACGTGGTCGGCGGCATCGCCCGCAACCCGCCCGCCGGCGCCCATCAAGGCGCGGCGCTCGGCGCCATCCTCGATGGGCTTGCCGTGGCGGCGGGCAGGGCGCTCCAGGCCATGGCCGATCGGTTGGCCAGGCTGGAGGATGCGCTCCTCCGCAACCCCGACCTGCCCGCCGAACGGGTCGCCCTGGCCGCCCTGCGACGCGACGCCCTGCGCCTGGAACGCAATTTCGGCGCCACCGCCGAAGCCCTGGTCGAATTCGAGGCCGAGCCTCCAGAGGGCATGGAGGAGGAAACCTTCGTGCCCACCCTGCGCGCCGCGCGGCGGTTCGGCACGCTGCTGCGCAACCTGTCGGCGCTGAAGGAACGCGCCCGCATCGCGCAGGATGAATTGGCGGGGCTGCTGGGCGAGCAGACCAACCAGCGGCTGTTCGTGCTGTCGGTGATTTCGGCCGTGATGCTGCCGCCGGCGCTGATCGCCGGGATCTTTGGCATGAACGTGGGCGAATTGCCGGGCGTGGACGTGCCCTGGGGTTTTGCCATGTCGATGGGGCTGATCCTGGCCTCGATCCTGGGGGTCTTGGGCGCGCTGCGGTGGTGGCGGCTGATGTGACCCGCGGGGCCGCGACTTGACCCGGGGTGGGGCGCCTCCCCATAACCCGGCCATGGTTTTGCCGCCCCGCCCGCGAATTATTCGGCCCGACCGCCGCACCGCCTGACCGCGCGGTTCGCGGTCGGGACCCCCCCTTTGGCGCTCGCCACACCATTTTCGCCGCGCTTCCGCGGCCCGGACCCATCCCATGCCCGACGCCCCCGCCCGCGATTATCGCGGCACCGTCTTCCTGCCGCAGACCGGCTTTCCCATGCGCGGCGATCTGCCGAAGCGCGAACCCGCCTGGCTGGCCCGCTGGGCGAGCCTGGGGCTGTGGGAGCAACTCCGCGCCAAGTCCAAGGGCCGGCCAAAATTCGTGCTGCATGACGGCCCGCCCTATGCGAACGGGCCGCTGCACATCGGGCATGCGCTGAACAAGATCCTGAAGGATGTGATCAACCGCGCCGCCCAGATGTCCGGCCGCGACGCCGACTACATCCCCGGCTGGGACTGCCACGGGTTGCCGATCGAATGGAAGGTCGAGGAAGAATACCGCAACCCCAAGGGCAAGTATCAGGGCGGCGTCGCCAAGGAAGACGTCCCCGTCCTGGAATTCCGCGCCGAATGCCGCGCCTATGCCCAGCATTGGCTCGGCGTGCAGTCCGATGAATTCTTGCGCCTGGGCGTGGCCGGGGATTTCCCCCGGCGCTACGCGACCATGGATTTTTCGTCCGAGGCCGCCATCGTCGGCGAGATCGGCAAGTTCCTGATCAACGGATCGCTGTATCGCGGGCTGCGGCCGGTGATGTGGAGCCCGGTCGAGAAGACCGCGCTGGCGGATGCCGAGATCGAATACCACGACCATAAAAGCGCCACCCTCTGGGCACGCTTCCCGATCGTCACGGCCGGCGCGCAGGACCTGGTCGGCGCCCATGTCATCGCCTGGACCACCACCCCCTGGACCATCCCCGGCAACCGCGCCGTCGCCTATGGGCCGGAGATCGACTACGCGCTGGTGCATGTGGAGGGGGTCGCCGAGACCTCGCTGCTGCGGGTCGGCGAAAAGGTGATCGTGGCGCTGCCGCTGCTGACCGCCTTCGAGAAGGATTGCGGGCTGGCGGCCCATACCCTGCGCCGCGTGCTGAAGGGCGCCGAACTGGCCGGCGCCATCGCAGAACATCCGCTGCGCGCCGCCGGCGGCTATGATTTCGACGTGCCGCTGCTGCCGGGCGATTTCGTCAGCGCCGATGCGGGCACGGGTTTCGTGCATATCGCCCCGGGCCATGGCGAGGACGATTTTGCGCTCGGCCGCGCGAACGGGCTGCCGGTGCCGGAAACGGTGAACGACGACGGCACCTATACGATCCAGGCGCCGGGCTTTGCCGGGCTGCATGTGTTCAAGGCGCATACCGCCGTCTATGCGGCGATGGCGGCGGCCGGGACGCTGGCGGGCAAGGGTGAACTCGTCCATTCGTATCCCCACTCCTGGCGATCGAAAAAGCCGGTGATCTTCCGCGCCACGCCGCAGTGGTTCATCGCCATGGATGACGGCAACGCCATCCGCCAGAAGGCGCTGGACGCAATTGCCGCGACGCATTTCGTGCCGGAGGCCGGGCGCAACCGCCTGGGTTCCATGGTCGCATCCCGCCCCGACTGGTGCATCAGCCGCCAGCGCGCCTGGGGCGTGCCCATCGCCGTCTTCGTCAATCGCGCGACCGGCCAGGTGCTGCGCGACCAGGCGGTCATGGACCGCATCTGCGCGGCCTTTGCCGTCGAGGGCGCCGATGCCTGGTACCAGCCCGGCGCCGCCGCGCGCTTCCTGCCGGAGGGCCACGACCCCGCCGACTACGAACAGGTCATGGATATCGTCGATGTCTGGTTCGAAAGCGGCTCCACCCACGCCTTCACCCTTACCCCCGAACGCGACCTGCCCTTCCCGGCGGATCTGTATCTGGAGGGGTCCGATCAGCATCGCGGCTGGTTCCAGTCGTCGCTGCTGGAATCCATCGGATCGCGCGGGGTGGCGCCGTTCCGGGCCGTGCTGACGCATGGCTTCGTGCTCGACGAGAAGGGCATGAAGATGTCCAAGAGCGCGGGCAACGTGACCGCGCCCCAGGATGTGATGAAGACCTATGGCGCGGATATTCTGCGTCTCTGGGTCATGTCCTCCGATTTTTCCGGGGACCTGCGCATCGGCAAGGGGATTCTGGAGCAGCAGGCGGAACTCTATCGCCGGTTGCGCAACACGCTGCGTTGGCTGCTCGGCAATCTGGCGGGGTTCGAGGACAGCGAACGCGTCGCCTACGCCGACCTGCCGGAGTTGGAACGCTGGGTGCTGCACCGGGTCACCGACCTGGATGCCCGCATCAAGCAGGCGGTCGAGACGCATGACTGGAACGAGGTCCTGCCCGACCTGCACAGTTTCTGCGCCGCCGACCTGTCGGCCTTCTATTTCGACGTGCGCAAGGACGCGCTCTATTGCGATCCGGCCGACAGCCACCGCCGCCGCGCGACGCGCACGGTGCTGGATACGCTGCACCGCTGCCTGACGGCCTGGCTGGCGCCGGTGCTGGTGTTTACGGCCGAGGAAGCTTGGCTGGCGCGCTTCCCCTCCGACACCGACAGCATCCACCTGCACGATTTTCCGGAGGTTCCGGGCCGGTGGCGGGATGAGGCCCTGGCCACCCGCTGGGCGCGCATCCGCGCGATCCGCGGCGAAGTCACGGCCGTGCTGGAACGCGCCCGCGCGGCCGGGGAGATCGGGTCGAGCCTGCAGGCCGCCCCCATCCTGGCGCTGCCGGTCGCCGATGCCGGGTTGCTCGACATCGCCGCCTGGGCCGAAATCTGCATCGTCTCGGGCCTGGCCATCGCGCCCGAGCCCGCCGACACCGCGACCGTCACCTTCCAGCGCGCCCCAGGCCAGAAATGCGACCGCTGCTGGCGCGTGCTGCCGGAGGTCGGGGGGTCCGCTGCCCACCCGACGCTCTGCCTGCGCTGCGAAGCCGCGGTGGGCGCGTGACGGCATCCGGCCCGGCCCGGCTGCGCCTGGCGCTGCCCATCGCCATCCTGGTGCTGGTGGCGGACCAGGCCAGCAAATGGTGGGCGGACCAGGTGCTGGACCTGCAAACGGTGGGGCACCTGCCGCTGGTCGCGGTGGGGCCTTTTGCCTTGGACTTCACCATGGTCTGGAACCGCGGTGTCACCTTCGGGCTGATGGCGGGGGATGGGCCGTGGCATCAACTCGCCCTGGCCGGGGTGGCGGCGATCATCGTGGCGGTGTTGCTGCGCTGGCTGTGGAAGGCGGAAAACCGCACCACGGCGGTCGCCATTGGCGCGCTGGTCGGCGGCGCCATCGGCAACAGCATCGACCGGCTGCGCTGGGGGGCGGTCTTCGACTTCATCCACGCCCAGGCCTGGGGCTGGTCCTGGTATGTGTTCAACGTCGCCGATGCCGCGATCGTGCTGGGGGTGATGGTGCTGGTGGCCGATGGCCTGCTGCGCAAGCAGGCGCCGACGGCATAGGCGCCTGCGGTTGCCACTCGACCGCGGGCTGGGCTGGGGGTAAATCCTGCGCATGAACAGCAAAACCCTGATCCCCGTCCTGCTCGCGGCCGCGGCCCTCGCCGGCTGTGGCCAGGACACCGCCCGAACCCTCGGCTTTTCCCGCGATGCGCCGGATGAATTCCAGGTCGTCACCCGCGCGCCGCTGTCGATGCCGCCCAGCCTGACCGACCTGCCGGTGCCGCGCCCCGGCGCGTCGCGTCCGCAGGCAGCCTCCGCCCGCGACGGTGGGGAGGGGTTGCTGGCGCCCTCCACCGCCTTTGCCGAGGCAGCACCCCGCACGGCGTCGGAAAGCGCCCTGCTCGCCCAGGCCGGGCCTTCGGCGCCCGCCGGGGTGCGCCGCCGGGTGGATGAGGAAGCGCTGCGGATGGAACAGCCCGACCGTTCGGTCGTGGACCGGCTGATGTTCTGGCGCGATCCGCCGCCGCCGGGCACCGTGGTGGACCCGACGCGCGAGACGCAGCGCCTGCGCGAAAACTCCGCGCTCGGCCGCTCGGTGGAAGATGGCACCACGCCGATCATCCAGCGCCAGCGCACCGGCCTGTTCGGCGGTTCGGGTATTTTCTGAGGCTGTTGGGCCGAGACGCGTAAGGCGCCTCGGCCGTTCGCGTCAGCCCACCAGCGACTTCAACTCGATCTCGACGAAGGACAGCGGGGCCGTCCCGCCGTTGATAACATTGTGCTCCACCCCCGCGTCGCGGGTGTAGGAGACGCCGGCGGTCAGCCGTGCCTCCGTCGTCGCACCACCCGGCAATTCCAGCAGCAGCGTCCCGTCGGTCACCGGCACCACGACATAGCCAAGGCCATGCCGGTGCCAGCCGGTTTCCGCGCCGGGCGAAAAATCCCAGCGGGTGACGCGAACATTCGCGTCATCCTGCATCTGGGTCGCGACGGCGGGCGCGCGGCAGCGCAGTTCCCCGCTCACTCCGCGGCCTTGGCCAGGCCCAGGCCCGGCAGCGGCAAGCCGCCGGCGGCTTCCCAGGCGGCCCAGATCTTGTCGGCCTGTTCGGCGTTCAGCGGCAGATGCGGCGGGCGGATCGTGCGCCAGGCGTTGTCGCCGCGCGACCGGGCGATGATTTCGCGCAGGCCGGGGATCAAGGGCACCGAGGTCGCGGCGCGGCGCGTCGCGGTCATGCGGGCCTGGGCCGCATCGGCTTCGGGCCCGGTGCGCTTGGCATAGACCACCGCGCCGAACTGGCTGTTGGCGTTGCTGGCCGCGGTGATGCAGCCCGCGCCGCCGGCCGCCAGGATCTGCTGCAGGAACTCGTCGCTGCCGGAATAGACTTCAAAGCCGCGCGCGGAAAAGCGTTCGACCATGGCGAGCATGTTGGCGTAGTCGCCGCTGCTGTCCTTGACGCCCTTGATGGTGTCCGGGAAGGCGGTGATCAGGCGGTCGATCAGGTCCAGGCTGAAGGGCACGGCCGACTGCTGCGGGAAGTGGTACAGGTAGATCTTGATGCCCGGCCCGACCCGTTCGATCACCGCCGAGAAATAGGCGAAGAGCCCGTCATCCGACGGCGCCTTGTAGTAAAAGGGCGGCAGCATCAGCACGCCGGGGCAGCCCATGTCGCGGGCGTGGCGGGTCAGTTCGACGGTGTCGCCCAGGCTGGCGCAGCCCGTGCCCGGCATCAGCTTGGCGGCCGGGATGCCGGCGGCAATCAGCCCCTCCAGGATGGCGCGGCGTTCGTGCAGGCCGAAGGACGCGGCCTCACCGGTCGTGCCCAGCAGGCCGAGGCCATTGCAGCCATTGGCCAGCAGCCAAGCGGCGTGTTCGGCCATGCGCGCCACGTCGGGCGTCAGGTCGGCGTGCATCGGGGTCAGCACGGCGGCATTGATGCCGCCGTAGATGGCGTTCTTCATGGGATCATCTCCTTTTTCAACAGGGCGGGTTTGCGCATGCCCGGTGGCCAACGGCCTGGCCAGGCGGCGACATGGTCTTCGAGCGCGCCGGCCTCGCGTTCGGAAATGACGCGGCCACGGACCGAAATGCCAGCCTCATGCACCGTCTCCGGGCGGCCGGACACCAGCGGGTGCCAGCGCGGCAGGTCGCGGCCTTCCTCGACCAGGCGGTAGGCGCAGGTCGGCGGCAGCCAGTCCACGGTCGCGACCTTGTGCGGCGTCAGTTGGATGCAGTCGGGCACTTTGGCGCGGCGATGGGTGTAGTCGCTGCATTGGCAGGAATCGGTGTCCAGCAGGCGGCAGGACACGGCGGTCCAATGCAGGGCCTCGGTCTCCTCGTCGCGGATCTTGTGCAGGCAGCAGCGGCCGCAGCCGTCGCACAGGCTTTCCCATTCGCGGCGCGTCATCTGCCGCAGCGTCTTTTCGCGCCAGAAAGGGAGGGTTTGGATCACGGCCGCACCCTAGCCCCGCGCGCGTCGCGTGCAAGACTTGCCCTCGCAAGGCTGGCGCGCAAATGTCGGGGTGAACTGAACATAGCGCGAACATGGACCCCGCCGAACGCACCCTGTCGATCACCCGCAGCGCGCTGCGGCTGTGCTGCAACCTGGGCTGGGCACCGGTCGCCGAAGTGCCGCTGCCGACCGGGCGGCGGCTGGACGTGCTGGCCCTGCGCCCGGATGGCGGGTTTTCGGCGATCGAGGTCAAATCCTGCGCCCGCGATTTCCTGACCGACGGCAAATGGGGCGAATACCGCGACTGGTGCGACCGGCTGTATTTTGCCGTCGATCCGGATTTCCCGCAGGGACTGCTGCCGGCCGATACCGGGCTGATCCTGGCCGATGGATTTGAGGCCGCCATCATGCGCGAGGCCCCGCTGCACCCGCTGGCCCCGGCGCGGCGCAAATCCGTGCTGCACCGCTTCGCCACCCTGGCCGCGACCCGGCTGGTCGTGGTGCAGGACCCCGGCGCGCGGGCGGCGGCCTGGGCGGCACTGCGGGTGGAATGACTACTCCGGCTGCACGCCCGCGCGCGCCAGCACCGACAACCCGCGCGCCGTCGCCTGGGTGATCAGCGCGGCAAAGGCTTCCGGGCTTTCGCCGATGATGGGGTCGCCGCCCAGGTCGGCGAGTTTGCGCCGCACCTCCGGGGTCGTGGCCGCCTGCTGCGCGGCGGCATGGATGCGCGCGACCTGCGCCGCCGGCAGCCCCTTCGGCCCCCAGAGCGCGAACCAGGGGGCGATCGGCGCCAGCGCCGGCATGCCGACCTCGGCCGCGTTGGGGATTTCGGGCGCCACCGCGGCGCGCCCCGGCCCGGTCACGCAATAGGCCAGCAACCGCCCCGTCTGGATCAGCGACAGGGCCGACACCAGCGGCGCCATCATCAGGCTGGTCTGCCCGCCGACCACATCCTGCAAGGCCGGGCCGGTGCCGCGGTAGGACACGATCAGCAACGGCACCCCGGTTTCCAGCCGGAAGACCTCGGTCGCCAGATGGCCCGAGGTGCCGAGGGAGGTATTGGCGAAGGCATGCCGGTCCGGGTTGGCGCGAATATCGGCGACCAGCGCCGGCAGGTCGCGCGGCGCCAGGCCCGGCGCGCCGACCAGCACCAGCGGCGAGACTGCCAGCCGCCCGATCGGGGTGAAATCGGCGACGGGGTCGTAGGGCACCTGCTTCATCACGCCGCGCGCCAGCAGGTGGCTGTCGGAATTGCACAGCAGCGTGCGGCCATCGGGATCGGCCCGCGCCACCACGGCACTGCCGACGGCGCCATTGGCGCCCGATCGGTTTTCGACCAGCCAGGACTCGCCCAGCATCGGCGTCAGCGCTTCGGAAAAGATCCGGGCCGAGATATCGATGCCGCCGCCTGGGGCATAGGGCACCACGACCCGTACGCTGCGCGCCTGCGCGCGGGCGAGGGCGGGGACGCCCAGGGCGGAGAGGGCCAGCAGGCCGCGTCGATGCATCAGGTTCATGCTCGGATGATATGCAAGCGATGGGCCATGGCAAGCAGCCTCACCGGCCTCAGTGCGACACGTCGAGCCCGCGCAGACGCGCCGCCAGCCAGGCGGCGTAGTTGTCGGTCATGCCGGCGACGAAATCGACCGCGCAGCGCAGGGTCTCGCTGGGGGAAAACCCGGGTTTTGGCGTGTAGTCGCCCATCATCGCCAGCGCCTGGCGGGTCCGCAGCGCGCAGGCGGCCTCATCGCCGCCGCGCCGGATCATCTCCAGGCAGGCCGGGACAAAGACGTCCAGCGCCTTGCCCAGCACATCGGCGGCGCCGATCTCGAACTCGGCCTTGCGGGCGTTGACGTAGACGCGGTTGCGGTTGGTCGCGCGGATGGCGTCGAACAGCACCAGGCGGTCCGCGTGGTCCGGGGGCGCCAGCGCCATCAGGTCCTTGCCGGGCGTGGGGCCGTGCATGATCGCATCGGCATGGGCCAGGAACGCGGCCTGGGCGGTTTCGATCATCCGCCCGATGGCGCGGCTGCGCAGCCAGGCGATGCGCTGGGCGTCGCTGTCCTCCCGCGCCAGGGCGGCGGTCGTCAGCCCGGCCAGGGGGGCCACCAGGTCGGCATAGTCGCGATAATGCAGGATGCCGATTTCCACGGCATCCTCCAGGTCGGCCAGGCTGTAGGTGATGTCGTCGGCGGCCTCCATCAGCCAGACCGCCGGGTGGCGGGCATCGCGCAAGCCGCAGGCGGCGGCGACTTCCGCGAAGACATCGGCCTCGGTGGCGAAAAACCCGAATTTTTGGCCCGGCAGGCCGTCCCGCGCGGCGCGCGGATCGCCGGGCGCCCAGGGGTATTTGAGGAAGGCGCCCAGGCTCGCCAGCGTCAGCCGCAGCCCGCCGCGTTCGCGATAGCCATCGGCGCGGGTCAGCACGCGGAACCCCTGCGCATTGCCGTCGAAAAACCCCAGGTCGCCGTCCAGGCCAAGCGCGGCGTGGCGGTCCAGCCAATGGGCCATCCAGTCGGCAATCACCGCCTCACCCGCATGGCCAAACGGCGGGTTGCCGATGTCATGGGCCAGGCAGACCGCCTGCACCAGGTATCCCAGGTCATCCGCCGTGCGCCCATCGGCCGCGAGTTCGGCGGCCAGTTCTCCGCCCACGGCGTAGCCGAGCGAGCGGCCGACCGACGCGACCTCCAGCGTATGCACCAGCCGGTTGCGGACATGGGCGTTGAACGGCAGGGGATGGACCTGCGTCTTCTGCTGCAAGCGCCGGAAGGGGCGGCTGAAGGCGATGCGGTCCTGGTCGATCTGCCAGGGGTTGCGATTGGGTCGCGGCCGGGCTTCGGCCTCACCCAGGCGACGGGGCTCGAACAGCGGCCCCCAGGTGGTCACCGCGTCAGCCGCGTATGCGCGCGACGGTGGCGGTGGTGGAATTGCCCGGCTTGAGTTCCGCCAGCCGCACCACCCCACCCCATTCGGTCACCAGATCGCCGCCAACGACTTCGGAGACGGTGTAGTCGGCGCCCTTGATCAGCACATCGGGCCGGATCGCCTTCAGCAATTCCAGCGGCGTGTCCTCGGCGAAGAGTGCCACGGCATCCACCGTCGCCAGGCTGGCCAGCACGGCGGCACGGGCGGATTCGCCCTGCACCGGGCGGGTCGGACCCTTCAGCCGGCGCACGCTCTCATCCCCGTTCAGGCCCACGATCAGTCGGTCGCACCAGGACCGCGCCTGTTCCAGCAGATGCACATGCCCCGGGTGCAGCAGGTCGAAGCAGCCATTGGTGAAGCCGACCCGCCAGCCGCGCTGGCGCCAGCGTTCGGCCATTTCGGCGACCGCACTGCGCGACATGATCTTTCGCAGCGCGCCGCGTTCCTCGCTCAACGCCTCCAGCATGTCTTCCTCTGAGGCGACGGCGGTGCCGACCTTCCCCACCACGATGCCGGCGGCGATGTTGGCCAGCCGGGCGGCGGTCGGCAGGTCGCGCCCGGCCGCGATCGCGGCGGCCAGCACGGCCACCACGGTGTCGCCGGCGCCGGAGACGTCATGCACCTCCGGCGCCTCGGCCGGGAAATGCCAGACGGTGTCGCGGTCGAGCAGGGTCAGACCATCCTCGCTGCGCGTCACCAGCACGGCGGTGAAGGCATGCCGCGCCTGGAGGGCGCGGGCGGCGGCGACGACCTCGGCCTCGGTCGACACGGGCATGCCGCTCGCGGCGGCCAGTTCGCCACGGTTCGGCGTGACGATGTCGGCGCCGTGGTAGCGGGAATAATCGTCGCCCTTGGGGTCCACGATCACCCGGCGCCCGGCGGCATGGCTGGCCGCGATCAGCCGCGTCGCGGTATCGCCGGCCAGCACGCCCTTGGCGTAGTCGGACAGCACCATGACGGTGCAGGCGGCGACGGTATCGGCCGCGATCTTGATCAGGCGGTCGGCCAGGCGCGGATGCACGGCGCGCGCGACCTCATGATCCGCGCGCAGCAATTGCTGCCCCTGGGCGATGAAGCGGGTTTTTGTCGTGGTCGCGCGGCCGCCTTGGACCAGCAGCCAGGGCTCCACGCCCGGCTGGCCGCCGACCAGGCCGGTCAGGTCGCTGCCGGCCACGTCGTCGCCGACCACGCTGATGAAGGCGACGGCGGCCCCCAGGGCGGTCAGGTTGCGGACCACATTGCCCGCCCCGCCCGGCATGGCGAGTTCGCGTTCGACCGTCAGGACCGGGACCGGTGCCTCAGGGGATATACGGTTGACGCTGCCGTAGACATAGCGGTCCAGCATCGCGTCGCCGACGACCAGCACGCTGGCGCGCTTGAGGCCCCGCACGGCTTCCGCCAGGGCGGCGTTGCCGGGCACAGCGGGACCCGGGCTGGTGGGAGTGGGATCGGCGTCGTTCTGCACATCCATACAAGGCGCGTAACCCCAAGCGGGTTGCCGGCGCAAGGCGCCTGCGTTGGGGAAACCTTCATCAGCGCCCTGGCACCCTGCCAGCGCCCGAGCAAAACGCCTGGCCCCCCCGTAACGATCGGGCCGGGCGCCGCGGTCGTGGAGCAAGGGACAAGGCCGCCGCGCCCGCGGGCGCGCCGCCCTGGGAAGGAGTCCCGATGCTGCTGTCCCGCCTTGCCCCCGAACCATTCGGCGCGACACCATCGCAAAAGGGGCCGCCGCCGGAGGCCCGTTCGGCCGAACCCCCGCCCCGGCTGCGCGCGCTGCTGGCGGCCGCGGGCTTGGGTTGCGACGCGGTGCTGATGCTGCAGACCGCCGATGTGCCGGCCGCGCCGGCCCGGCTGGTCACCGCCTTGGCCAAGGCCCATGCGGTCGCCTACGACGGGCACGCCTTGATGGGGCAGGACGGCATGATCCTGGTCCTGGCGCCCTCGGCCAGCCTGGTGGTGCTGGCGGCGGATGCGCGGCGGCTGTCGGAGGATGTGCAGGCCCGCCAGTTCCGCCTGCCCGGCGACGCGACATCGTTGGTCCTGGCCGCTGGCCGCGCCTTTCAGCCGCCGTCGGTCGCCGGCAGCGCCCGGAAGACCGCGATACCCCCCCGCCGCGCGGCACCGCTGCGGGAGGCTTTTGCCCTGATCGCGCGGGGCGCCGCACCCCATCTGGTCGGCTGGCGCCTGCGCCCGGCGGATCAGGCCGCCTTTCCCCTGGACCCGCTGGCCGGCCTGGCCGAGGCCACCAGCCTGGCGCCCGGATCGCCGGCGCAGCCGCCCTTCTGGCTGGACCTGCCGCCCGGCGCCCCGCCGCCCGCCGATTTTTCCGGCACCGCCATCACCCCCCCGGCCATGCTGGCCGAGGCCGCGACCCTGGCCCGTTGGCGCGACCAGCTTGCGCGATCCGGCGGACAACTGGGCGTCGGGCCGCTGGATACGACGGTGCTGCGCTGGCTTCGCCCGGGCGCGATACCCGCGCATCTGCTGCTGTTGCGCTGGTCCGAGGGCCTGCCGGGCATCCTGGGCGAGTCCATCGCCACCATCGCCCCGCGCAGCGTGCTGGTCGGCGCCGATGTGCCGGCGGCCCTGGCCTGGGGCCTGCGCCACGGCATCGCGATCTACGCCGGCCGCATCGTCGATGTCCTGTTGGCGGCCCAGCGCCTGGGCGCCTGCCCCCTGGCCGCTGGGTGCGAGGCGACCGCCTGCGCGACCCGCGCCGCCGCGACGGGCGCGGCGGGCCGGGCCGGCTGCGGCAATCCGGGGCTGCTGGCGCGGTGGGTGCCATGACGGTGCTCGACGCGCCGCCGCTGATCGCGGCCATGCCGGGCGGGCCGGCCGACCTGGCGGCCCTGGTGCGGCACGCGGTCGAGGGCGGCGGCCGGCGCGAAATCCTGGTCTGGCGCCCGGCGCGGGCCGTGTCCGGTGGCACCCGGGCGCATCACCGTCGCCTGCTGGATACGGCCGCGGCACCGCTGCGCATGGCGCCCCGGCTGCGGCTGTTCCGGCTGCCGGATGGCGGGCTGGTCGCCTCCGCCGTGCCGCCGGCCCTGGCCCTGGCCACGGCCGAATCCGCGCTGCGCAACGTGCTGGACCCGGCCGATGCCGACGTCGCCCTGCAACGGCTGCGCCTGCCGGAGGACGCCGTCGCCATCCTGGCCCTGCTGGAAGCGTCGCTGATCGGCCCCGCCCGACCCCCTGGCCGCGACGACCCGGCCGGCGATTCCGCCGAGGCACCGACCCGGCCTGGCATGCTGGAGGCCCTGGGCCAGGCCGATCTGTCGGCGCATCTGGTCCGCCAGACCGTCTGCCGCCTGGACCCCGACGGCTCGGCCAGCCCGGGCTGGACGGATGAGCGGCCGGACTGGTCTTCCCTCCTGGCGATCATCGGCGCGGCTTCGGCTGGCCGGCCGGATGTGGCGCTGATGGCCGCCGTCGCCGGGCGCCAGGCGGCCGGAATGGCGCGGTCGGGCGGCGTGCCGCTGTCGCTGCCGCTGCCGCCCATGGGGGTCGCGACGGATGACTGGCTGCGCATGGATACGGCGCTGCCGGCGGCGGCGCGCCGGGGCGTGACCGTCTGCCTGGACCTGGGTGCCATCCTGCGCCAGCCGACCGAGGCGGTGCTGGCCGCCCGCTTCTGCCGCCTGCGCGGCTATGGCGTCGCGGTGGATGTCGCCTCGGCCGACGCCCTGCCGCTGATCACCCCCGCGTTGCTGGCGGATTTCCCGGAGGCGCGGCTGCGCCTGGCCTGGTCCAACCGCCTGCCCCGCCATGTCGGCGCGCTGGACGCCCTTGGCGACGACTGGGGGGCCAATGTCTGGTTGGCCGGGGTGGACCGGGCCGGCGCCGTCGCCTGGGGCTGGTCCCAGGGAATCCGGCTATTCCAGGGACCCCTGGTCGACCGGTTGCGCTAAGACCCGCATCCAGCCCGGCACGCGCGGCGTCAGGCGGCTGGTGCCGGTGGTCAGGGGGGCGCCATCCTCGATGGCCGCCAGGCGCAGCAGCGCCAGCCCGATGCCATCGGTGCCCGAGCGCATTTCGCCCATCTCGGCGCCCGAGTCATTCAGCAAGGGCGCGCCGCGTGGCGGCACGGGGCCGGTGATCGCGACCGGGCAAAGCCTGCGCTTCAGCAGCCCGCGATATTTTGTCCGCGCCGTCAGTTCCTGGCCCATCCAGCAGCCCTTGGTCCAGGACACGCCGGCCAATTCGTCGAACCCGGCCTCCAGCAGCACCGATTTTTCGGCGTCGAGGTCGCGGCTGCCATCGGGCAGGCCGAGCGCGATGCGATGCGCGTCCCAGGCCGCGAAGGGGTCGGTGCCACGCGGTTCGGCCGACAGGATGCGGAAGCCCGCTTGGGGCAGGCGCGGGTCGGCGAAGCATAGATCGCCGGGCGGGGCGGGGCCGTCCCAGCCCGCAGAGACGGCAAGCCCGGTCGGCGCCATCGCCACCTTGGCCCGCAGGCGAAACCGCATCAGCCGGGTGGTGATCGCCTCGGCCTGCGCTGCCTCGACATCCAGCAGCAGGCGGGCGCCGTCGTTGACCACGAAGAAATCCGCGATCCACTTGCCCTGCGGCGTCAACAGCGCGGCCCAGGCGGCGGCCCCCGGGGCGATGGCCGCGATATCGGCCGACACCAGGCCCTGGAGGAAGGTGACCCGGTCCTCGCCATCCATGGCCAGGACGGCGCGATCGGGCAGGGGCGTGATGCGCGTCATGGCATCGAAGGTGATGCCGGACGGCGGCGCGGACAAGGGCGGCTGGCGCCCCCCGGCCGGGGGCGTGCTAAGGGGGGGCGAAATCATGCGCATCCTCTTCATCACCTCGACACGGATCGGCGATGCGGTGCTGTCCACGGCACTGCTCGACCATTTGCTGCGCCAGCATCCAGGCGCGCGGATCACCATCGCCTGCGGCCCGGCGGCCGTGGAGGTGTTTGCGCGCATGCCCGGGCGCGACGCCACCATCTCGGTCACCAAGCGCCGCTGGTCGCTGCATTGGCCGCTGCTTTGGGCGCAGGTGGCACCCCGGTGGTGGGACCTGGTGGTGGATCTGCGCGGGTCGGCGATGGCCTGGATGGTGCCGGCGCGGCGCCGGGCGGTGATGCGCGGCGGCCGGCGCGCCGGGCACCGCATGGGCCATATCGCCGAGACCCTGGGGCTGACCGCCGCCGACATCGCCCCCGTTGCCTGGTTCGATGCGGCGGATGCGGCCAGGGGCGCGGCCCTGCTGCCCGGGGCGGGGCCGCTGCTGGCACTCGGCCCCACCGCCAATTGGGACCGTAAGATCTGGCCCGCCGAGCGTTTCGTCGCCGTCGCCCGCGCGCTGACCGCCCCCGACGGCCCGCTTCCGGGCGCCCGGATCGCCGTGATGGGTGGGCCGGGCGATGCCGAACGCGCGCTGGCGGCCCCCGTGCTGGCGGGCCTGCCTGGCTCGGTCGACCTGGTCGGCCGGCTGAGCCTGCCGGAAGCCGCCGCCGTGTTGGCGGGGGCGTCGCTCTATCTGGGCAATGACAGCGGGCTGATGCACCTGGCCGCCGCCGCCGGGGCGCCGACCCTGGGTCTGTTCGGCATGAGCCCGGCCAATGAATACGCGCCCTTTGGCCCCCATGCCGCCGCTGTGGTCGCGGATGGCCCGCCCGGCCACGCGCCGATGGAGGCGCTGCCCGTCGATCGCGTCATCGCCGCGGCGGAACGGCTGCTCGGCGCCCCCGTGCCTGCATGACGGCGCCCCGCCTGTCGGCCCTGGTCGTCGCGCGCAACGAAGCTGCGCGGCTGCCGGCCTGCCTGGCCTCGCTGGCCTTCGCTGATGAGATCATCGTGGTGCTGGACCGCAGCACCGACGACAGCGCCGCCATCGCCACCGCCCTCGGCGCCCGCGTGATCGAGGGTGCCTGGCCACTGGAAGGCGACCGCCGCAACGCCGGCATCGCCGCCTGCACCGGCGATTGGGTGCTGGAGGTCGATGCCGACGAACAGGTGCCGCCCGCCCTGGCCAGCGCCATCCGCGCCACCATCGCGACCAGCACCGCCGCCTTCCACCGCGTGCCGATCGACAATTACGTGGGCGACCACCTGATCCTGCACGGCTGGGGCGGCAGTTTCGGCACCACGCTGAAGCCGATCCTGTTCCGGCGTGGCGCGAAACATTGGCGCGGGCAGCGGGTGCATCCCGGGCTGGACTGGACCGGGGCCGAAGGCGCGCGGCTGACCCCCGGCACGGGCAGCGAACGGGCGGCGATTATCCATCATGTGGACCGCGATATCTCCGACATGCTGCGCCGGCTGGATGGCTATAGCAGCGCGCGCGCGGCCGATCTGCTGGCGGCCGGCGACATCGGCAGCCTGGGCGGCAACCTGCGGCGCTTCGTATCGCGCACCTGGAAGTGCTTTGTCGCCCGCAAGGGCTACAAGGAAGGCGGCTGGGGCCTGCTGATCGCGCTCTGCGCCGGGCTGTTCCCGTTGCTGTCCTACCTGAAGGCGCGGTTGGAACCCGAGCGGCATCGCTGATGCGGATCGCCCCATGAAACTGGCCCAGGTGATGGCCGGCGCGCCGCAGGGCGGCGCCGAACTGTTCTTCGAACGCCTGACCCTGGCGCTGCATGACGCGGGCGATGATGTTTTGGCGGCCGTCCGGCGCGATCCGCAGCGCGCTGCGCGGCTGAAAGCGGGTGGGGTGGTTCCGCTGGAACTGGGCTTTGGCGGCGTCTTCGACCTGCTGACCGGCCCCCGGCTGAAGCGGGCGCTGCGGGATTTTTCGCCCACCGTGACTGTCGCCTGGATGAACCGCGCGGCGCGATTCACACCGGCCGGTCCCTGGACCTTGGTGGGGCGGCTGGGGGGGTATTACGACCTCAAGTACTATCGCCGCTGCGATCACCTGGTCGGCAATACCCATGACCTGGTGCGCTATATCGTGGCACAGGGCTGGCCCGCCGACCGGGCGCATTACCTGCCGAATTTTGCCCCGGACCTGGTGGGCGCCGCGCCCGCCGCGCTGCCCGGCCAGCGCCGGCTGCTGGCGCTGGGCCGGCTGCACCGGAACAAGGGGTTTGATGTCCTGATCCGGGCCCTGGCCAGCGTGCCCGCCGCGCATCTGTCCCTGGCCGGCGAGGGCCCCGAACGCGACGCCCTGACCCGCCTGGCCGCCGAATGCGGGGTCGCCGACCGCGTCACCTTCCTGGGCTGGCGGCAGGACACCGGCGCGCTTCTGGCCGGCGCCGACCTGCTGGTCGTGCCCTCCCGCCACGAACCCCTGGGCAATGTGGTGCTGGAGGGGTTTTCGGCCGGCCGCCCCGTCATCGCCGCCGCCGCCGCCGGCCCGCGCGAATTGATCGAGGATGGGCGGAACGGCATCCTGGTGCCCCTGGAAGACCCTGGCGCCCTGGCCGTCGCCATCGCCGCGTTGCTGGCCGAGTCCGACCGGGCAAGCGCCCTGGCCGCGGCCGGGCGCCAGACATTCGCGCAAAATTTCGCCGAGGCCCCGGTGGTGGCCGCCTGGCGCGCCTTCCTGGCCCAGGTCGCCCCCTGACCGCCCCCGGCCTTGCGCCGCGCCCTGGCTTGCGGCAGTCCCGACCCCAGGCAACACGGCGGACCAGAACTCCATGTGCGGCATAGCAGGCCTGATCCTCCGCCAAGCCGCCAGCGTCGATCCGGCGGTGGTGGCACGGCTGACCGCGGCCCTGGCGCATCGCGGGCCGGACGGTCATGGCAGCCATATCGCGGGCAATGTCGCGCTGACGCAGACGCGGCTGGCGATCATCGACTTGGCGACCGGCGACCAGCCGTTGCACGCCGGCAGCGCCACGCTGATCGGCAATGGCGAGGTGTATAACTACCGCGAACTCACCACCGCCGGGGCGCTGCATTGCGCGACCGGCAGCGATTGCGAACCGCCGCTGCATCTGTGGCGGCAGCAGGGGCTGGCCTATGCCGAATCCCTGCGCGGCATGTATGCGCTGGCGATCCACGACCGGTCCTCGCGCCAGGTGGTGCTGACGCGCGATCCCTTTGGCATCAAGCCGCTCTATGTCGCGGAGATCCCCGAGGGCATCGCCTTCGCCTCCGAACCGCAGGCGCTGATCGCGGCGGGGCTGGTCAGCGCCAGCATCCGGCCGGAAGCGCGCAACGAATTGCTGCAGGCGCAATTCACCACCGGGCCGGAGACGATCTTTTCCGGCATCCGCCGCGTGCTGCCGGGCGAAACCCTGGTCGTCGCCGATGGCGCCATCGTCGCCCGCCGCCACCGCGAGGCCCTGCCCGACGGCGGGCCGGAACCGGTGGGTGAGGCGGAGGCCCTGACCCGGCTCGACACCGCGCTGATGGAAAGCGTGGACCTGCACCAGCGCAGCGACGTGCCCTATGGCCTGTTCCTGTCGGGCGGCATCGACAGCACCGCCATCCTGGCCGCCATGGCACGGCTGAACGAACAGCCGGTGCTGGCGTTTACCGCCGGCTTCGACGTGCCGGGCGCGCCCGATGAGCGCGCCCCCGCCGCCGCCGCCGCCAAGGGCGCGGGTGCCAGGCACATCACCATCAGCGTCACCGAGGCCGAGGTCTGGCGCCACCTGCCCGCCATCGTCGCCGCGATGGACGACCCCGCCGCCGATTACGCGATCATCCCGACCTGGTTCCTCGCCCAGCGGGCGCGGCAGGAGGTGAAGGTCGTGCTGTCCGGCGAAGGCGGCGACGAGATCTTTGGCGGCTATGGCCGCTACCGCGCGGCGATGCGGCCCTGGTGGCTGGGCGGCAAGGCGATGCGCGCGCGCGGCGCCTTCGACCGCGTGGATGTGCTGCGCGAAAGCCCCTCCGGCTGGCGCGACGGGATCGCGGCGGCCGAGGCCGCGGCAATGACCCCCGGTCGCACGCGATTGCAGGTGGCGCAGGCGCTGGATGTCACCGATTGGCTGCCCAACGACCTGCTGCTGAAACTGGACCGCTGCCTGATGGCGCATGCGGTGGAGGGGCGGACCCCCTTCCTCGACCCCGGCGTCGCCGCCGCCGCCTTTTGCCTGCCGGATGCGCTGAAGACCCAGGCCGGGGTGGGCAAGTGGTTGCTGCGGCGTTGGCTGGAAACCCGCGCGCCCTGGTCCCGCCCCTTTGCCAGCAAGCAGGGTTTTACCGTGCCGGTCGGGGCCTGGATCGCCCGCGCGGCCGACCGCCTGGCGCCGCTGGTCGCGGCCCAGCCCGGTGTGGCGGAGGTGGCGCGGCCCGACCGCATCCTGCCGCTGTTCCGCGCCGCCGGCGGCAAGCACGAAGGCCTGGCCGCGTGGCACCTGTTGTTCTGGGCGCTTTGGCACCAGCGGCACATCGTCGGGCGCCAGCCGGATGGTGATGTGTTCGAGATGCTGGGTTAGCCAAGGCCCCACCAGCCCCGCCACCACGCCACGACGGCCAGCCGCGCGCGTCGCACCTGCGCGCGGGCAAAAACCCAGGCGGGGATGGCGTCCAAGGTGCGGTGCCCAAGGTCGATCAAACGCACAACGGCGGCATCGGCCCTGGCGAACCAGGCCACCTGGCGCATCTTTGGTCGCGCGATCGCAAAAACGCGGGTGGAGAAGGCGGCGCCGATCACCTTGGCGCCGATGATGACCACCGTGGCCCAGATGAAGTGATGGTGCTCCAGCAACCAGAACTCGGTGAATTTCAGCAGCGGGATCATCGGCACGAAGGGCAGCACGAAGACGATGATGACCGCGGTGGGGCTGAGCCGGTCGATCAGCCGTTCCAACGCGGCGAAAATGCCCAGGCGGGACAGGCGTTGCCCGAGCACTTCAAGCCAGCGCCACAGCGTCGATTCCAGTAGCACCGCCACCAGCGCCGCAGCCACGAAGAGCGGTTCGATCAGGCGCCGGATATGCGACATGGTCAGGCCGGCACGGACGCGCGGCATCCCGGCACCTGCGTCGCTCGGCCGCGCGTAGAATCTCCATCGAAGCATGGTGCGGCGTTGGCGGGCATGATCGCGAATTTGCCCGATCGCCCGCCGCGACGCCAGACGGCGCCCCGCCCGCAGGGGCAGGGCGCCCCGGCTGCCTACGCCGCCAGTTCCGCCCGCACCTGGCGCGCCGCCGCGACCAGGTTGCCCATGGCCAGTTTCACCTCCGGCCAGCCGCGCGTCTTCAGCCCGCAATCGGGGTTCACCCAAAGCCGGCTGGCATCGATGCGCGCGGTCGCCCGGCGCAACAGGGCCGCCATTTCCTCGGCGGTCGGGACGCGCGGGCTGTGGATGTCCCACACGCCCGGCCCGACCTCGTTCGGATAGGCAAAGCCCTCGAACGCGCCCAGCAGGTCCATGTCGCTGCGCGCGGTTTCGATCGAGATCACATCGGCATCCATCGCCGCGATATCGGCGATGATGTCGTTGAACTCGCTGTAGCACATGTGGGTGTGGATCTGCGTCTCGTCCCGCACCACCGCCGCCGACAGGCGGAAGCAGGCGACCGCCCATCGCAGGTAGTTCTGTCGATCCGCCTGGCGCAGCGGCAGCCCCTCGCGGAAGGCAGGTTCGTCGATCTGCACGATCGGGATGCCGGCGGCTTCCAGGTCGGCGACCTCATCGCGTATCGCCAGCGCGATCTGCCGGCAGACGGTTTCGCGTGGAATATCGGTCCGGACAAACGACCATTGCAGCATGGTCACCGGCCCGGTCAGCATCCCCTTCATCGGCCGTGTCGTCAGCGATTGGGCGAAGGCGGCCCAACGCACCGTCATCGGCGCCGGACGCGACACATCGGCCCAGATGATCGGCGGTGCGACGCAACGGCTGCCATAGGATTGCACCCAGCCGTGCTTGGTGAAGGCGTAGCCCGACAATTGCTCGCCAAAATACTTCACCATGTCGTTGCGTTCGAATTCGCCATGGACGGGCACGTCCACGCCGATCTCGTCCTGCCAGGCCACCGCCTCGGCGGTCAGGCGTTCCATTTCGGCGTCATGGCCTTCCTGGGTGATGGTCTGGCGCGCCAGCCCCGCGCGCAGGGCACGGATTTCCGCGGTCTGCGGGAAGGATCCGATGGTGGTGATCGGCAGCACCGGCAGCGACAACCGGCGTGCCTGTGCGGCGGCGCGGGTGGCGTAGGGCGTGGTCCGTTGCTCCATGGCGGGGGTGACCGCCGCGAGCCGCTTTGCGGTGGCTTCGTCATGCAGCCGCACATCGGCGCGGGCGGCGGCGACGATGGAATCGCTCTCCTTCAGCGCGGCCGAAATCGCCGCCTCGCCCTCGTCCAGCCCGCGCGCCAATACCGCGATCTCGGCCAGCTTTTCATTGGCGAAGGCCAGGCGGCACGCCAGCGCCAGGTCCAGGCCGGTTTCCAGTTTCAGGCTGTGCGGCACGTGCAGCAGCGAACAGGATGACGCGACCATCAGCCGCTTGGCCCTGCCGCCCGCCGCGGCGGTGGTCAGCAGCCCGAGCGCCCGGCGCAGATCGGTGCGCCAGATGTTGCGGCCATCGACGACGCCGAGCGACAGCCAGAGGTTCGCCGGCACCGCGTCCAGCACCGCCTGCAACTGCCCCGGCGCGCGCACTAGGTCGATGTGCAGCCCGGCGACGGGCAGGGAGGCCGCCAGCGGCAGATTGTCGCGCAGCCCCTCGAAGTAGGTTGTCAGCAGCAGGTTCAGCCCGGGGGCGGCCCCGGCCAGGGCGGCAAAGGCCTGGCGGTAGGCCGCGTCGGCGCCGGCCGGCAGGTCGGTCACGAGGCAAGGCTCGTCGATCTGCACCCAGGCGGCGCCGGCTTCGGCGATGCCGCGCAGCACCTCGGCATAGACCGGCAGCAGGGCGGGCAGCAGGTCGAGCGGACGGGTCCCGTCATCCCCCTTGGACAGCAACAGGAAGGATACGGGGCCCAGCAGCACCGGCCGCGTCCGCGTGCCATGCGCCAGCCCTTCGCGCACCGCATCGGCCCAGCGGTTGTGCAGCAGGCGGAACCGCGTCGCACCCGACAGGCGCGGCACCAGATAGTGGTAGTTCGTGTCGAACCACTTGGTCATTTCCAGCGCCAGGGCGGTGCTGGGGATGCCGGCGGCCTGTTCCGCCGCCGATCCGCGGGCGCCACGGGCCAGCGCGAACATGGTGGCGATCGAGGCCGGGCCATCGCCCGACCAGCCATAGCCATCGGGAATGGCGCCAAGCGCGCAGGCCGTTTCCAGCACATGGTCATAGAGCGCGAAATCACCCGATGGCACGTGCTGGATGCCGGCACCTTGCTGCACGGCGCGGGCGCCGGCGCGCAGGGCGGCGGCGCTGGCCAGCAAATCGGCCTCGGTGGTGGTTCCAGCCCAGAAGGATTCCAGGGCGGTCTTCAATTCCCGGCGTGGCCCGACGCGCGGGTAGCCGAGGGTGGCGGCGATGGTCATCGCAGTCTGCTCCAACGCCCGGTGCGCCCAGCCCGGCCGATACGGATGGCGCCGCCGCCCGTGCCGGATCGGCGCGGGTGGGGTCGGCGGCGCTGGCAGGTCTCCTGGCTTGCGGGTCACCACCACCGGCCCGGCCTTCCCGCGCGGTTGCCCGCGCAGTGGCCCGCCCCGGATGGGGCGGAAGGGCCGGCGATTCACCGCCGACAGTTGCTGGGGCAGCCGCCGACTCACGGGGGCAGGCCCCCGCTTACGGCGTTCCCTTTTCACCCGTTCGCACGGGACCAACGCAGCATAAAGATATGTTTATCTCATCGCGCCGTCAATCTCAGAACACCAGGCTCAGCCGCACCCCGATCAGCGCCGCATCGCCCAGGGGCTGCACCGTGCTGACCCGTTCATCCGGTTCGCGCGCGGCGGGGTTCATCAGCCATTGCACCACCGGCTGCACCGAGAAGCGGTCGGGCACGACCGACAGATTGTAGTTCAGCTCGATGATCGTCTCATGCGTGCGCAGGAAGCGGTCCTGGCCAAAGCTCTGCATGTCGCGGTCCAGCCCGCGCGCGACCGACCCGACCCGGGCCTGCGACACGCCCAGCGAGAGCACATCCGCCGCGCGCCCAAACGGCCCGGTCCAGGCCAGCCCGGCATCGACCTGCAAGGCGATCAGGTTGGTGTCCGGTGGGGCGGCATAGACCCGGCCGAACAGGTTCACGTTGGCATCCTCGCCACGCCAGGCGACCGCTTCGACGATGCCATAGCCGCCATAGTTGTTGCCGTAGCGCTTGGGCGTGCCATTCGAATCCGGATCGGCCAGCGACAGGCCGATGCTGTCGTAGCGCTGCGAATCGAAGCCGGCGTTGTGATACCAGGCGCCGAGCTTCGCGACCCAGGGGCGCGGCCCGTCGGAGCCTTCCGGCGCCGCGGCGCCGGTCACGCCCTCGATGATGCCAAAGGCACCGCCGGAGGTGCTGAAATTCGTGCCGTAGCGGTTATGCGCCTGCGGGTTGGTCGTGGGCGCGTATTGCCCCGCCGGGTTGCCGGCCGTCAGCGCGGCCCGCACGCCCGTGCCGCCATCCGGATCGCCCAGCGCCAGGCGCACGCCGGGGGCCGGCAGCGGATAGGCGGCGCCGCCGGCGGGCAGGGCGCTGGCCAAGGCCACCGGCCAGCCAAAGGTGCCGCTGATCAGATTGCCCGCGGCCGCCGCCACCGAAAATTCGGTATCCAGCGCCAATTGCCCGAAGCGGATGGAGCCCAGGCCCTCCACCCGCCGTTGCAGCCACAGCTCATTGAGCCGGGCGGTGGTCAGCGCCTCGATATTGCTGACGGCGGCCTGGCTGCCGACCAGGGTCGCGGTCGGCTGGCGGCCGTAGATGCCATAGGCGCTGACCTCCGCCGACCAGCCATCCCAGCCGAGCAAGGCGCCAAGATCGGCGTTCAGCCCGATCCACACCTGCCCATCGGCCGCCGCGCCACGCCGCACCCCGCCGGTGACATTGCCGAAGGCATCGACCGTCAATTCCGCCCAGCCGCACAACCCATGGCCCAGGCTGCGCCCCTGTTCGCAACTGGCCTCGGCCGCACGCGCCGCTTCGGGCGCCTGCTGGGCGAGGGCAGGGAGCGTGGCGAGGACGAAGGCCGCGGCGGCGGCCAGGCCCGTGGGGCCCCGCGCTGGGGTCGCGAAATTCTTGGGCATGGCAGTGGCCTCCAGGTTCGGGGCGGAGTATGCACGGATCATCGCGACCGTATAGTATATCATTAGTAATTTGCAGCGAATGCTAAAGATTGAACGCAACGCTGCCGTTTGCGCTGACGTCGTAGCCCCCCATGGCCCCGGCCCGCGCGGCAAAAAGCGCCCCGCGCGCAAACCCCAGCAACGCCTGCAAGGGCGGCTCGAAATAGTGCCGGCGGTCCATCACAAGGTCGAAGCGTTCGCGGATCAGCGGCACGAAGCCCAGGCCGCGCGCCGCGGCCTCGGCCCGGATGCCGAACCCCGCATCGGCGCGGCCTTCGGCCACGGCGGCGGCGACCTCGTCCTCGGCCAGGGCCGATGTGGCCAGGAAGGCGATCTGTTCCAGCCGGACCCCCGCCTCGGCCAGCAGGTGCTGCAACAGGATATGGCTGCCGGCCCGGGGCTGCCGCCCGACCACGCGCAGCCCCGGCCCGGTCAGGTCGGTGACGGTGGCGAGGCCCCGGGGATTGCCGGCGGGCACCAGCAACCCCTGGTCCCGCCAGGCCCAGACGATGCCGGTGACGCCGCGCCCCGCCAGCACATCCCGCACCGCCGGTTCGTTGAAGGCCCCGCTATCGGGGTCGAGCAGATGGGTCGCGGCGGCGACGGCACCGCCCTCGGCCAGGGCCAGCAACCCATCCAGGCTGCCGCCGGAACGCAGCGCCAGGCCGCATCCGGACTGCCGCACCGCCCAATCCAGCAAGGGGTCGTGGCTGCCGGCCAGGATGGGTGGCGGGACCAGGCGATGGGCGGCATCGGGCGGGTCGGCCTGTGCGGTCAGCCAGCGTTCCAGCAGCGCCCGTGGGAACAGCCACTTGCCGCCGATCTGCGCCGCCGGCACGCGCCGGCCCCGGGCCAGGTCGTAGAGCGAACGCTCCGACAGGCGGAGGAAGGTCGCGGCTTCCCGCAGGGTCAGGATATCCGGCATCAATCGGCAAATTCCGGCAGGAAATGCTGGGACGTCAAGCCGATCGCCGGTTGACCGCCCCCGGTGCCGCACGCAGGTTCGCCTCTTCGGGAGAGCATCGTGAACGATCTGGGCAGCGCCCTTGGCACCGCGGTCACGCTGGTCGCGACCGTCGATCCGGCGGTGGCGCGCATCGTCGGCCTGTCGCTGCGGGTCAGCCTGATGGCCGTCGCCATCGCCGCGCTCATCGGGCTGCCGCTGGGCGCCCTGTTGGCGGTCACGCGGTTTCCCGGAAGGGGCGCGGTGATCGTCGGGCTGAACGCGCTGATGGGCCTGCCCCCCGTGGTCTGTGGCTTGTTGATCTACCTGCTGCTGTCACGGTCCGGACCGCTGGGCGCGCTGGGCCTGCTGTTCACCCCGACCGCGATGATCGCGGCGCAGGCGGTGCTGATCGCGCCGATCCTGGCGGCCCTGACCCGCCAGGTGTTGGAGGGCTTGTGGGAGGAATATGCTGAACAACTGCTTTCCTTCGGCGCGGGTCCGCTGCGCGCCGTGCCGACCCTGCTGTGGGACGGCCGCCTTGCGTTGCTGACCGTGCTGCTGGCTGGCTTTGGCCGCGCCTGTGCGGAGGTCGGGGCCGTGATGATCGTCGGCGGCAATATCGACGGTTTTACCCGCGTGATGACCACCGCCATCGCGCTGGAAACCAGCAAGGGCGACCTGCCCCTGGCACTGGCGCTGGGCATCGTGCTGATGGCGATCGTGCTGGCGGTGAATGGCGCCGCCCAATTCCTGCGCGACAGCGCCGATCGCTGGGCCCGGTGATGCGCGCCCCCGCCACCATCCTGCCGGTTACCACCGAGGCGCTGGGGTTCGCCCGCAACGGCATCGACATCCTGCGCGACGTGGCGCTGACCATCCACGCCGGCCCGCCCACCTTGATCATCGGGCCGAATGGCGCGGGAAAGAGCGTGCTGCTGCGCCTGCTGCACGGCTTGCTGACACCCAGCGCCGGGCGCGTGGTCTGGTCCGGCGGCGCCGATCCGCGCCAGCACCAGGCCATGGTCTTCCAGCGCCCCGTGCTGCTGCGCCGCTCCGTCCTGGCCAATGCCGAATACCCCCTGGCCCTGGCCGGCGTGGCGCGCGCCGCGCGGACCGCACGCGCGGGGGCCGCCCTGGCCCTGGTCGGGCTGGCGCCGATGGCCGGCCGCCCGGCGCGGCGCCTGTCGGGAGGCGAGCAACAACGCCTGGCCCTGGCCCGTGCCGCCGCGCTGAACCCCGACATCCTGTTCCTGGACGAACCCTGCGCCAGCCTGGACCCCGCCGCGACCCGCGCGGTGGAGGAGATCGTCACCACCCTGTCCGCCCGCGGCACAAAAATCGTGATGACCACGCATGACCTGGCGCAGGCCCGGCGGCTGGCCGGCGACGTGGTCGTGCTGCATCGCGGCCATGTGCTTGAACACACCCCGGCCAGCGCGTTCTTCGCAGGCCCCAGCAACCCCCAGGCGGCGGCCTTTCTGCGCGGGGAATTGGTCTGGTAGGGTCGCCTTCGTTACCGGGGGAGCAACATCATGGGCCAGGCACAGGCGATGCGACGGCGCGCCTTGATCGCGGCCCCCGCGTTCTTCGTGGCCCCCAAGTTCTTCGTGGACCAGGCCGCGGCGACGACGCTGGTCGGCGCGTTGCAGGCCGGGGGCGTGGTCGTGGTGATGCGCCACGGCATCACCGACCGCAGCCAGGCCGATACCGGCGACCTGCGGAACCGTGCCGCGCAGCGCAACCTGTCCGACGCCGGGCGCGCCCAAGCCCAGCGGGTCGGCGCCGCCGTGGCCGCGCTGCGCATCCCGATCGGGCAGGTGCTGGCCAGCCCGGTGTTTCGCGCCCGCGATACCGCCGAGATCGCCTTTGGCGCGCGGGCCGTGGTCGAACCCATGCTGAATGCCGATGACTATACGCCGGACCCGATGCGCCTCGACCAACAGATCGCCTGGCTGCGGGCGCGCAGCGGCCGGCCATCCGGGCCCGCGGTCACCGATATCCTGGTGGGGCATATCGTGCCGCTCGGCATGGTGTTGGGGCGTGGGCTGACGCAGGCCGAATATCCCGAAGGTGCCATGGCGATTTTTGCGCCCGGCCCGGACACGGGGCGGCTGCTTGGTATCTTGCCCGCCGATGCGCTTTTCGTGGCGGCGGGCTGATGCGGTTTTCGCTGTGCAATGAGGTCATCCGCGACCTCAGTTTTCCGGCGCAATGCGTGCTGGCGCGGAAACTTGGCTACGACGGGCTGGAACTCGCGCCCTTCACCCTGGATGCGGAGGCCCCGCATCTGCTGCCCGCCGCCGCCCGCGCCGAATTGCGCCGCATCGCCGATGCCGAGGGCGTGGCGTTGACCGGGCTGCATTGGCTGCTGGTCGCGCCGGCCGGCTTGTCGATCAGCCATGGCGATGCGCGGACACTGGATGTGATGGCGCGGCTGGTCGGCCTCGCGGCCGACCTGGGCATGGGATACCTGGTGCATGGATCGCCCTTCCAGCGCGTGGTGACATCAGCGGCGGAGGCTGCGCATGCCGAGGCCGCGATGGCGTATGCGGCGCGCTGCGCGGCAGACGCCGGCGTGACCTATGTGCTGGAACCCCTGGCGCCGCCCGACAACACCTGGTGCCGCACGGTCGCGGAAGCCGTGGCCATCATCGATCGCATCCAAAACCCGGCGCTGCGCACGATGATCGACACCAGCGCCGCCGGAAACGCGGAGGCCGAGGCGGTGCCCGACCTCATCCGGCGCTGGCTGCCGAGCGGGCATATCGCGCATATCCACCTGAACGACCGCAACCGCCGTGGCCCCGGCCAGGGCGGCGACCGTTTCGCGCCGATCCTGGGGGCGCTGCATGCGGCCGGCTATGGTGGGATCTGCGGCGTGGAACCCTTCGACTACATCCCCGACGGGCCGGGCTGCGCCGCCCGCGCGATCGGCTACCTGCGCGGCATCGAGGAAGCCCTGACCCATGCATGACGCCCCGCGTTTCCGCCTGGTCGAAACCGAATGCCGCGAATGGCCTTTTGCGCTGCGCATGCCCTTCCGTTTTGGTGTCATCACCGTGACCGACGGGCGCCAGGCCGTGCTGCGCGCGCGCATCGAAACGGCGGATGGGCGCGGGGCCTGGGGCGTCGCGGCGGAAACCCTGGCGGCCAAATGGTTCGACAAATCGCCGGCGCTGAGTGATGCGCAGAACATGGACCAGTTGCGCCGCAGCCTGGAGATCGCCTGCGCGGCATCGGTCGCGGCGGGGTTCGACACGGCCTTCGGCCATTTCGCCAATGGCTATGCGCCGCAGGTGGCGGGTTGTGGGGCGGAGGCGTTGAATCCGCTCGTCGCCTCCTACGGTCGCGCCTTGCTCGACCGCGCGATGCTGGACGCGCTGCTGAAATTGCACGGCCTGTCCTTCTGGGACGGCATGCGCGCCAATATCGGCGGCATGGTGGCACATGATTGCGCGCCTGATCTCCAAAAATTCGATTTTGGCGCCATGCTGTCGGGGCTGGTGCCGCTGACCCGGGTGCAGGCGCGGCATACCGTGGGGCTGGTCGATCCGATCACCGCCGCCGACCAGCAAAGCCGCGTCGGCGACGGCTTGCCGGAAACGCTGGAGGAGGTCGCCACGACCTACGGCCACCGCTGGTGGAAGCTGAAAGTCGGCGGCGACATCGCGGCGGATGTGGATCGCCTGTCGCGCATCGCGGCCGTGCTCGACCAGCGCCCCGGCTATCGCGCCAGCCTGGATGGCAATGAGCAATATGAAGACGCTGACGGCGTCATCGCCCTATGGCGCGCGATGGAGGCCGAGCCGCGGTTGGATGGTCTGCGCCGTGCCATCGTCTTCATCGAGCAACCGGTCAAACGCGCCCGAGCGCTGGAAACGGGCATGGCGGCGCTGGCGGCGCATCGCCCGGTCATCATCGACGAAAGCGACGGGCCGCTGGATGCCTTCGTCACCGCGCGCGGCCTTGGCTACACCGGGGTCTCGTCAAAGGCTTGCAAGGGCGTCTGGCGCAGCCTGGTCAATCTGGCGCGTTGCCGCGCCTGGGGCCCGGACTTCTTCATGAGTGCCGAGGACCTGACCACCCTGGCCGGCGTCTGCGTGCAGCAGGATCTGGCGCTGATCGCCTTGCTCGGCCTGCCGCATGTGGAGCGCAACGGGCACCATTTTGTGGATGGTTTTTCCGGCCGCCCGAAGGCCGAGGCGGTGCGCTTCATGGAGGCGCATCCTGGGCTTTACGCCGATACCGCGCGCGGCCCGCGCCTGGCGATTACGGCGGGGGCGCTGGATCTGGCCAGCCTGGATTGCGCGGGGCTTGGCGCGACGGAGGAGCCGGATTTTGTCGCGATGGACGCGATGCCCCGCGCCGCCTGGCCGCCCGCCGCGACGTGACAGGTGGGTCAAAAGGTCAATAGACTGATTCTAAGGTTGATGGCCCGGTCGGGCTGACCTATCGTCAGGGTCAACGTCCGACAAGAAAGCCCCGCAGAACGGGGGCGATGAGGAAGCAACAATGACGACACCAATCCGATCTATGCCGGTGTGTCCGTTCCTATCGTCCATCGCGGCCTGATCAGGCGTCGCCCGCTCCTTCTCTTCTCCCTTCGCGCCAAGGTTCCCGCATGTCCAATCCTCCGGCCGTCGCTCGCATCGGCCTGCTTCACTACGTCGGTAACGGCGATGCCTTTGTCGACACCAACGACATGGTCAACTTCAAGGCGGGCATGGAAAGGATCGGCTACCATGAAGGGAAGAACGTCGAATACCTCCAGCGCTTCGGCAACCGCAGCTTCCCGCTGACCGAGCAATATGCGCGTGAGATCGTGGACTGGAAGCCGGATGTTATCGTGTCCTTCATGACCAATGGCAACCTGGCCCTGGCACCGCTGGTCGCGGGCACGCGCATCCCGGTCGTCGCCTGGGCGACGGACCTGATGGCCGCAGGGCTGATCGAAAGCTACCAGCGGCCCGGCCGGAATTTCACGGGGTTCTCCTACATTCCCTACAACAACTGGACCAAGGTCCGCCTGGTGAAGATGGTGCTGCCGCACATCCGTAAGGTTGGGCATCTCTACAACCACACCTACTCGCCCGCCGAAGCCGCGATGATCCAGTTCCGCGAAGCCGCCGAGGCGATGGGGATGGAGTTCAGGATCTACGAGACGATGACCCTCGATGCCTTCGAGGGTTCCATCGACGCCATGAAGCGCGACGGCTGCGAGGCGGCGATCGTCGGCCCGCATGAATTGTTCAACACCAATGGCGCGCGGCTGGGCGAGTTGTTCCTGAAGGCGAAGCTGCCGGCCGTGGGCAACCAGCTTTCCATCGCGCGCAATGGCGGACTTGCCTCCTTCAACCCCGGAAAGAAGCAAGCCTGGCCGATGATGGCCTTCGTGGTGGACGATATCCTGAAGGGTGCCGACCCCGCCGAAATCCCGATCGACCGCAATTGCCGCGGCCCCTTCACTCTCAACCTCAAGGCCGCGCGGGAGATGGGCCTGACGATCCCCGCCCATGTGCTGGAAGAAGCCGACGTGGTGCTCACATGATGATCTCTCGACGCCTGCTTGGGACAGCCCTGGCCAGCGCGGTCGTGTCTCCCGCGCTGGCGCAACAGCCGGGCTGGCCGAACCGGCCGCTGACCATCGTCATCGGCTTCCCGCCGGGGGGCTCGGGCGACACGATCGCGCGCGCCATCGGCACGGGCATGGCGCGCAGCCTGGGCCAGCCCGTGGTGGTGTTGAACAAGCCGGGCGCGGGGTCGATCATCGCCGCGGAATTCGTCATCCGATCGACCGACAATCACACCGTGCTGCTGCACCCCACGGGCATCCATTCGCTGCGGCCGCTGACCATGCAGCTCGGCTTCGATCCCTGGGTGGACCTGCCGATGATCAGCAGCATCGCCAACGTGCCGACCGTCTTCGTCAGCAGCGCGTCGCGGCCGTTCCGGACGATGGCGGACATCGTCGCCTATGCCCGCGCCAATCCGACGAAGCTGAACATGGCCATGGCCGGCAATGCCACGCTGACCTACCTGACCAGCGAATTGCTGAACCGAGACGCGGGGCTGCAGGCCACGCCCGTGCCCTTCAATGGCGCGGCCCCGGCGATGAATGCGCTGCTGTCGGGCAATGTGGATATCGTCTGCCTCGATGCCAATGTCGTGCTGAACCCGATCCGCGACCGGCAGTTCGTCGGCCTCGCCGTCGCCGCCACGGAACGCTACCCCTTCCTGCCGGATGTGCCGACCACCGCGCAGGTCGGCTATCCAGAGGTGCTTGGCGCCAATACCTACGGGCTCATGGCACCGGCCAGCATGCCGGTCGCCTATCGGGAACGGATCCGCCAGGCGCTGCTGGCGGCGCTGGAAGATCCTGACCTCAGGGCGCTTTTCGCCAATGCCGGGCTGATCCCGAAGGGCAGCACGCCCGACGAATTCACCGCCATCGCCCGCGCCGAGGTGACGCGCTTTTCGCCACTCGTCAGATCGCTCGGCCTGCGGATGCAGTAGCACGCCCTAGGCACGGCTGCCGGTTCGGCGGACAAGCGCGAACCCAGCCGGACTTCTTCCATGCGCCTTGCCATCATCAACGACTACCAGAACCTCGCTCTCGCCGCGGCCGATTGGCCCAGCCTGCCCGGCGGCATCGTGCCAAAGGTGCATGGCCGCCTGTCCGGGCCGGATGAAGCGGCGGCGGTGCTGGCGGGCTGCGAGATCGTGGTGACCGCGCGTGAAGAAACCCGCTTCGACGCCGCCCTGATCGCGCGGCTGCCCGACCTTCGGCTGGTGGTCACGCATGGCATGAACAACGCGGCCCTCGACCTGGCGGCACTGGCCGCCGCCGGCGTCACCGTCTGCGGCACCACCTACGGCTTTTCCGCCGCCACCGCCGAACTCGCCTGGGGGCTGATCCTGGGCCTGGTGAAAAACATCCCGGCCGAGGACCGCACCATCCGCGCCGGCGGCTGGGGCGCCGACCTCGGGCGCGGCCTGACCGGGCGCGTCCTGGGCGTGCTGGGTCTGGGCGATCTGGGCGGGCGCGTCGCCCGCGTCGGCGCGGCCCTGGGCATGGAGGTCATCGCCTGGAGCCCCCGCCTGACCGACGCGGCCGCGGCCGAGGCCGGCGCCCGCCGCGTGACGCGTGAGGCGCTCTTCGCCGAAGCCGATGTGCTGACCATCCACGTCCGCTACAGCCCGGCCCTGCGCGGCATGATCGGCGCCGCCGAGATCGCCGCGATGAAACCCGGCGCGATCCTGATCAACACCGCGCGCGGCCCGATCGTGGATGAGGCGGCACTGGTCGCGGCGCTGCGATCGGGTGCCCTCGGCGGCGCGGGGCTGGACGTCTTCGACCAGGAACCGCTGCCGCCGGGCCACCCGCTGACCCTGCTGCCGAATACGCTGCTGACCTCCCATATCGGCGGCCGCACGCGGGAGAATTTCCTGGCCCGCTACCAGGGCAGTTTCGAAGCGGTGCGGGCCTGGCTGGCGGGGCAGCCGGTGCGGGTGCTCAGTTGAACGTCAGCCCACCCCGCGCCACGATCGCGCGGAACTTCGCCAGTTCCGCCACCAAGAAGTCGCGCGTCTGATCGGGGGTCATCGGCGGCGCGGCATCGACCCCGGCGATCGACAGGCGCGACCGCACGGCGGGATCGGCCAGGACGGTGAGCGTCGCGCGGTTCAGCGCCGCCGTGATCTCCGGCGGCATCCCGCGCGGCCCGACCAGCACGTTCCAGGTGGTGCTGTCGAAATCGACAAAACCGCGCTCCAGCAGGCTTGGCATGTCGGGGAACAGCGGGCTGCGTTCGCGTGACGTGACCGCCAGCCCGCGGCTGACATCGTCGCGCAGATGCGGCGCCGCCGAGGCCATGGGTTCGAGCGAGAAATTCAACTCGCCCTTGGCCATCGCCTCCATCACCTGCGACCCGCCGCGGTAGGAGACGTGCTCGGCCTCCAGCGGCGCCCCGCCGCCCGGGGCCGATGCCAGGACCATCGCCCCGGTCAGGTGCCCGATATTGCCGGTGCCGGAGGTTCCCCAATGCAGCGCATTGGGCCGCGCGCGCATGTCGGCGACCAGATCCTCGATCGTGCGGAAGGGTGAATTGCGCGGCACCACGACCACCAGCGGCCCGCCGCCGACCAGGGCGATGGGGGTGAAGTCGGTGATGGGGTCGTAGCGCGTGGTGTCCTGCAAGGTCACCGGGTTGGTGCCATGCGACGATGCGGTGCCGAGCAGCAGGGTATAGCCATCCGGCGCCTGGCGGCGGGCGAAATCGGCCCCCACCGACCCGCCGGCCCCGGCACGGTTCTCCACGATGATGCGCGCACGCGGCCCCAGCAGCGGCGGCATCCGGTCGGCCAGGATGCGGGCCGCGATGTCGGTGGACCCGCCGGCCAGGAAGGGCACGACCAGGGTGATCGGGCGGTCGGGCCAAGCGGTTGCCGTCTGGGCCAGCGCCGGGGCGGCAAGGGCCATCGCGGCGGCGCCGAGGATCGCGCGGCGGCCGAGGGTGGTCTGGTTAGAATGAATCATGACGTTCTCCCGTATCTCGGCCCTCTCAAAGGGCACCTTGCGTTCCGCGTCAATCATGCGCCGCCCGGCTTTCCGCGCCCGGCCGCCGGCGCGATACTGGCGGCCGCTACGCCGGGAACCGCCATGACCCAACACTTCGACCTGATCCTGAAAAACGGCCGCTGCGTGCTGCCCTGGGGGATCGAGACCGCCGATGTCGGCGTTCGCGCCGGCAAGATCGCCGCGATCGGCGACCTGCGCCTGGCCCAGGCCACCGAAACGCTGGATTGCGCTCATCTGCATGTGATGCCGGGGCTGACCGATCCGCATGTCCATCTGCGCGACCCCGGCGATCCGGCGGTCGAAACCGTCGAAACCGGCACCCGCGCCGCCGTGCTGGGCGGGCTGACATCCGTTTTCGACATGCCGAACACCGCGCCGTCGATCACCGATACGGCCAAGCTGGACTGGAAGCGCGGCTATATCGATGGCCGTAGCTGGTGCGACATCGGGTTCTACGTCGGCGCCGCGCGGTCCAACATCGGCGAACTCGGCGCGCTGGAACTGGAACCCAATGTCTGCGCCATCAAGGTGTTTGCGGGCAGTTCGACCGGCGACCTGATGATCGAGGACGACCCGAGCCTGGAAGCGGTGATGCGCAACGGCCGCCGCCGCATCGCCTATCATTCCGAGGATGAATACCGCCTGCAGGCCCGCAAGCCCGCCTATGCGGCCGGTGGCCCCTATGCCCTGCACGCCGAATGGCGCGACGTGGAATGCGCCTTCCTCGGCACGCGGCGGCTGATGGCGCTGGCCCGCAAGACCGGCCGCCCCGCCCATATCCTGCACGTCAGCACGCAGGAGGAGCTGGAATACCTGGCCGACTACCGCGACGTCGCGACGGTCGAGGTCTTGGTGAACCACCTGACCCAATGTGCCCCCGATGCCTATGACCGCCTGGGCGCCTATGCCGTGATGAACCCGCCGATCCGCGATGCCCGCCATATGGAGGCCGCCTGGCGCGCCATCGCCGATGGCACGGTGGACACGATCGGCAGCGACCACGCGCCCCATTCCCGCGCCAACAAGGAAAAGCCCTGGCCCGCGACCGCGGCCGGGCTGACCGGGGTGCAGACCCTGGTGCCGATGATGCTGGACCATGTCTCGGCCGGGCGGCTGTCGCTGATGCGGCTGGCCGACCTGTTGGCGGCGGGGCCGGCGCGGGTCTACGGCTCGGTCGGCAAGGGGCGGTTGGCGGTGGGGTATGACGCCGATTTCACCCTGGTCGACATGGCGGCCGAACGGCGGATCGAGGAATCCTGGATCGTGTCGCCCTGCGGCTGGACGCCGTTTGCCGGGCACCTTTGCCATGGCTGGCCGGTCGCGGCGGTGGTGCGCGGCCAGGTGGTGATGCGCGACGATGCCGTGGTCGGCACGGCGCAGGGCCGGCCGGTGCCCTTTGCCGAGACCCGGCGGGGGTAGGGCGCAAGGCCGGGACGGGCCGTCTCCCTTCTGGCGCGACCCGCAACGACAGGTCACAGTCCCACGGAGGCAACGGGGCGGGTCGGTTCGCACCACGCCCCGGCCAGGAGACGTCCGTGTCCGAGATCGCAAAGCGCCCCACGACCACGACCTGGCAGGACCGTCGCCTTCGCCGCTGGCTCGCCCATGCCGCCTATCCGCTGATCTGGGCGATCAACCGCCCTTCAGCTGCCTGGCTGGGGCGGGCGATCTATGACCTGGCCCTGCGCTGCAACGGCATCGCCATCAACTTCAAGGGCCGGCACGGTCTGAACCATGCCGAGGAAGCCTTCCTCAACAGCATCGCGCCCGACTTGCAGGGCGGCATGCTGTTCGATGTCGGCGCCAACTACGGGTCCTACGCCAAGTACCTGGCGCGGATCGCGCCGACCGCGCGCATCCATGCCTTCGAACCGCACCCGCGTACCTTTGCCGACTTGACCACCCACGTTGATCCGGCGCGCGTCACGCTGGTCAATGCCGCCCTCGGCGACAGCAGCGGCACGCTGGAGCTGTTCGATTTCGCCGACCGCGACGGCTCGACCCAGGCGAGCCTCAGCCGCGACGCCGTGGGCATTTTCGACGACGCCATCGTCAGCCACCAGATCGCCTGCACGACGCTGGATGCCTATCTGGCGGAGCGCGGCATCGAGACCATCGATTTCCTGAAGATCGACACGGAGGGTTTCGACCTCAATGTGCTGAAGGGCGCCGCGAGCGCGATAGCGGATCGACGCATCCGGCTGATTCAGTTCGAGTTCATTCCGGCGAATATCGCGACGCATGTGACGATGCGCGATTTCTTCGAATGCCTGCCGGGTTACGATATTTACCGGCTGTGCCTGAACGGTTCGTTGCTGCCGCTGTTTCCCTATGACGTGAAGCGGTGTGAGATTTATGTGACGCAGAACCTGATCGCGCGGCCGAGCGCGGCGAAGGTGCAGTGAGGGGGGCGGGGCCATTCCGCCATACCGGGCGGTCGCGCCGGGGGCTAAGCCCTTGAGATAATGGTGCTGCCGGAGGGGATTGAAACCTCTGTCACGCCGTTGCGGGGAGCCGGAAAGTGAGGGAATAGCTTGGGTTTGGCAAGACGTGCGAGCATGCCCTGGCAGGTATTTGTATTAGTTTGTTGGAGTAGCCATCTGGCGCCAAGGCATTGAGCAACCCAAGCCTTACGGCGCCTCCCATGAGGGCAGTTATTCAAGGTCAACCGCCCTCGCCGGTCCGTCTCCAAGGGTGGGGGACGTGCCGAGGGCGGGGGATGCTCCGTAGGGTCCAATTCTAGGGGGTCGGGGAGTCCACAGGCGGGCTTTCTGGGGGTGTCTGGTAGGGGTGTAGCGGCAGAGCCTGAAAAGCTGCCTGCGGGGACGTTATTCACATCCCCTGGGTGTCACGTCGGGGCATGGACAGGGTTCCCTGGGCGAGTCTTTGGGGGCGGTAGGGGTGGCTCTTGAACGCAGTCGTGCGGCGACCTTCCTGCGTTTGCCGTCTGCACTGTACAGATTGCCCTACGCACAGGACGCCCGCCCCGGGACCAGAAACGGGATAGGGGAAATAAGATAATAATCCTTTATATACAGGATATTTAACCTTATTCCATTGGTCAGGCTGCCGCCCGCGCTGCCCGTTCCACAACCCGCCGCACCGCCGTAGCCGTCCAGCCCCCCTTGCCGGTCGGTGTGGGGATGCCCCGTGACGTAAGGGCGGAAGCAAGGTCCCGCAGAGACACCGCCCCCGCTGCCCGTATCTCTTCCACCACGGGCATCAGCCGGAAGGCAGCATGATCGGCGGCCAGTGAACGAGACGCCCCGGAGGCATCACCGCCAGCCTTCGCGTCCGGGGGAGACGGCGGACGATAGCCCCGATCCCCGCCTAGCTTGACCCCCCGCGCCTTCGCAGCGGCCAGCGCCGCCTTGGTCCGGTCCGCAATCATGTCCCGCTCAAGCTCTGCGAAGAGGGCCATTTGGGAGAGCATGTAGCGGCCCATACCCCCGGCCGGGAGGTTCGGCAGGTCGCAGAAGGCCACGTCAACGCCGCCGTCTATCAAGCTCCGCAGGAACGGCAGATTGCGGGCAAGCCGGTCCACCTTGGCGACCAAGAGCGTAGCTCCGACCCGCCGGCACCTATCCAGGGCGGCACCTAGCTGGGGTCTATCGGTTTTCCGTCCGCTCTCCACCTCCACGAAGGGGGGCAGTAGCAGCCTGTCAGGGGCCTTCACGAAGGCGTCTATCGCGGCCCGCTGCGCCTCCAGACCAAGGCCGCTACGCCCCTGCCGGTCGGTGCTGACCCGCAGATAGGCGACGAAGCTGCGCGGCGTGTCGGATGATGCGGCCATAGGTTCTTGCCCTCGGTTGATCGGCGGGGCGAAGGAAAGCAGCGGGCGGCAAGTGTGTCAATGACTGAGCAACGGTCGTTGATTGGTTATTGATACAATCGGGCTAAGGGTTTTCGCTGTGGCAGGTAGTAATAGGCGTAAGTGCCACGGGAGCGACGCAGACCACCACCTGCCCGCTTCGAGTGTCTAGGCGGTAGGCAAGCCCGCTTTCGGCGGCGATTTGGTAGGTGCCCTTATTGATGCTCGCGGCGGCAAACAGGCCAGCGGCGATGATGCCGGCCGCTATGATGTTTGGATGCAAGAGTTTGGTCCCCGGCGATATCGTTCCAGGGGTGGAGGATAGACGGCCGCTGGGCCGGGTAAACCGGGCGCGACCGGAAGACCCAAAGACCGGGCCGGTGAAGGGCAGGACGAAGAGGAACGAGAGGGGGGCCGGTCGGTTCGGAAGGTAAAGCTGACTCTACCTTCACGCGGGGACACCGGAGGGACCCGCAAGGGCGCGGCACATGGCAACGCGCGGACGATTGCCGGCCTGACAAGGCGGCAGGCTATGTGAAGGGAGGAGCCGGCAGGGGTGGAAGGTAAAGCTGACTATACCTTCCGCTACGGGTCCCTGCCGGCCCGTTATCAGCCCGCTACAGGCGCCTTGGATGCGGTGAAGCGGAGACGGCCCGCGTCTATCTCCAGGCTGCCGGGTTCGCGGTGCCAGCCCCAGCGCCGGGGGTCGTGCGGGGCGGTGCGAAGGTAGCACTCAAGACGCCCGGCCCGCAGGAAGACGGCCCCCGGATCGATCTCAAGGGCGACGGAACCGAGGGCGAAGGTAGCGAGGCTGGGCATGGGTGTGTCTCCCGTGGGGTTGCAACGGGGATGACATGGGAGTCTCCGAACGATACCGCAACGAAGCTCCCTTTAGGGGGAGCATTTGTCACATAACGTCGGTGAGAGTCGGTCCGTGGTCCGGTCGTGCGGGCGCGGGGTCCGCTTCCCCGGTCCTTGAGACCCGACAGGCAGGGCGGCCATGCCTTGCCCCAGCATTCCCCTGTGTGGCTGCGCCGGGACCCCATGGGGGTAAATCAGCCCTCGCGCGAGTGTGGTGAGGTGCTCAGATTTCTGCGGTGGAAAATCAGGGCTGGGCCAGTCCACGAAGGTAGAGCTGACTTTACCTTCCCAGCAAAAAACCCCCACCGGGCCGGATTAGGGGCCAGATGGGGGCGATTGAAGACCGCGCGCAGTGCAGGGGGCGCGACATGCGGGGAGACCGGGCCGCCGGGCGAGGGAGACCGGAGAGCGTGAGACACGTTCCGCCCTTCACTGGGGTCTTTCCGTGGGCCTTTTCAGGCATCGCTTCGGAAACCAGTGCGAAGGTAAAGCGGACTACACCTTCATAGAGGCAGAGATCAGGGTATAGAGATTGGGAAGTGAGGTGTGCGGTATCACTCTAGGGGCACATCACCATCCCTACACAGGGACCATCAGGCTCACGCTAGGCTCACGCCAAAGACCACACAGGGGGACCCGGAAGAGGCCCCTTAACAATCACTGTAGGGATCATAACAACCCCTATAGAAACACTATACAATCACTATATTGCACTTAAATCACACTTCCACTGGTTTTTAACTACTAACCCTTAACTGGTTTCCCTTTTAAGGTCCCTTAACAATCACTTAACATTCTTGTTAACTACCCCCCTACCCCCCACGATCTATCAGCCCCCCTAAGTCTGATATTCGTCCCGTATCTCGTTCACCTCGCTGGTCTCCCGTTAGGCGCTTACGCGCGGGGGACAAAGAGCGGGGTAAAATGAACGGTCATGGGAGGGGGGACCCTAATCCGCGGCGCGGCTCTTGGTCTTCCCCCGTTAGGGGTTGGGGCGTTCGCCCTATGCCTCCCGAGAGGGACAATTCGGGGCACTATAAGGGGAGCAAGGAAGGTAAAGCGGACTCTACGTTCCCATGCCCTGCCGGGCTTCCCGCCACCTGGTTCTAGGTGCGGACCCAGGACGAACCGCACGCCGATGACTGCGGCCGGAACCGCTGTTGTTCAACCGCCATTCGCGGGCGCTCCTATCTTGAACTGGCGGGATATCCAGGCTGTGCCCTGGTTGACGGTCTTCGCGGGCGTGTTGCCGCTCCACGAATTGTAGGTGTTGAAGCCGCCCGCTACGGCACTCCCGATGCCCACGAGGGTTGCCAGTTGCGATGGCTGCGCGACCTGTCCGGGGGTGTTGATGGACGCCAGGGGACCCATCGTCCGGATCGGGGTCGAGGGCTGGTAGGTCTGCGCCTGCTGGTTCGCCAGTTGCTGCGCCCCCTGCGTCCGGGCCTCGATCACGGCCCGTGTCAGACCCCGGCTGGTCGCCTCCCGGTTCAGCGTGAGGACCGACACCGCGTCGCCTTCCTGCCGGCTTACGTCCTGGATCAGGGCTTCGACGCTGTTGCCTTCAACGCCACGCGCCGAGGACCGAACACGGGTCGTTGCCCGCGCCTCACCGGCACTCTGCGCGATCCCGTATTCCTGGAGAATGGAACTCATGTCCTCCTCCACACGACGCGCGATGATGCCCGCAATGCTGTCGTTCGTGTTCTTCTGGATGGCCGTTCGGTTCCTCTCAAGGACCCGCTCCTGCCGCCCGAACTCGCTCTCCTGGTAGTCGAGAGTCTCTTGCGCGTAGGACAAATCTTGCTTGAACAGGTCTTCCTGGTACTGGATCGCCGCGAGACGGTCCTTGAGTTGGCTGTTGAGCGCTAGGTCTTGTGCCCGCTGCTGTGCCGATGCTGCCTTGGACGCGGCCTGACCAGCCATGACCGATTGCGCGATGCCGACGCCAGCGGAAACGACCGCCGCGCCGATGATGAACGCCATGCTAGATATCCTTCATGTAGACGGTTTCCTGTGCCGTGAAGCCTTCCTTCTCAAAGAGCGGGGATGCGCTGCGCGTGGGGCCGGAGCGCTGCGCCACCAGCCGGAAGCTCCCCCCGTCCTCCTCTTTCGTGCGGACTGAAGCCCAGCGACCGAGGACCCCCGTAAGCGATGGCATCCCCGCCCCGGCCCAAACAGTGCGGACGGCGGTGAGGGGGTCGTGGCCGGCATCAAGCAGCATGCGGGCCATGGCGAACTCGGGGTCCTTCGCCTCGACATAGTGTTCCCCGCACGACGCGGCGCGGGACGAATGCAGTGTGATGGTCAACGTCGGGCGTTGCGACCCTGTTGGGGGGTCGGTGAGGGTGCGAATTTGCTGTTTCCTTGTGGCCGGGTCGCGCCAGGACAGCCCAAACCAGACCTGCCGCTAGGGGTGTAGCAGGGGGCCGGTGAGGGGCTTCCTGGGGCAAGATGTGCAGGGTTCACGGATGCCTTCCGTGGGAGGTCGGATGCCGATAGGACGCGCCTACGGCGACACATGCGGGGGGCGATGCCAGCGACGTTGCCGTGGCGAACAGGGCGATGCCCCTGATTGGGGCGACGGCAGAATGACGAAAACCGTTATGGTGTCAGGGAGGAAACCGTTTCCCTTGCTGGGGGATGGGGGACCCTAGGTAGACGCCCCAGCCCATCCGCGCCGACTTCAACGGGTCCCCTGTGTGAACGAAGAGAACATAGGCAAGGTAGCAAGCGGAGCGGTGAGGCGCGTCTATGGTGGCGGAGGCTTCACGCCGGGGGGGAGGGGGACCTTCCGCAGGTCTTTTATGGTTTCGTCGGGCATGCCCCGGAACCCGTTCCCATACTCCGCACCTGCGTTGCGAGGATTGTAGCGGCCCGTAATGGCATCCATCACTTCCGGGTGGGCGCGGACCCGCCGGAGTGCATCCTCCATACGGTGTCGCCACGAGTGAGCCGGTACGGTGCCTTTGCGCCTTACGCCAATGCGTCGGACCCAACGCATGTGATTTGTTTGCGCGGTGGGGGAGCGCGTGCCGTCTGGCGCTACGGTGATATCGGGAAAGAGTGCTGCTGTCGGATCGGCAGGGAGTGACGCGACGTAGGCCAGGAACCCTTCATCGAGAACCGCAGGATGAATGGGAAGCTTCCGCTGAAACGTCTCATTCTTTCCGGCGCGGCCCTTCACTGGGCAGATATCGAGGATCATCACCCCGCTGTCTTCCCGCACGTGTCCCCGCTGCATGTCGGCAATTTCGCTGATGCGTGCCCCAGTGAAGGCGAGTAGCCAGGGCAGCCAGCGTCGAGACGTGGCTTCCTTTCGGGCCGCATTCAGAATGATCGCGGCCTCTTCGTCAGTGTAGGGAAAACGAGTCTCCTCCCCGCGATTTCCTACAGTCGGGGCCAGTCCCTGGAACGGGTTCGCCTTAATGTGCTTGTTCTTGACGGCCCACTTGCACACCACGCTTCCCGCAAGCACGTCATGTGAGACGGTCTTAGGCACAACCCCTTCGTCTAGTCGCGCGCCTTTGAAGCGTATGACATCCTCTTCCGTTATGCGTCGAAAGTCATCGAAGCCGAGAATACGGGCCACCTGGGCGAACGAACTGGTATATTTGCGAAGGGTGCTAGTGGCGCGTTTCTCCTCCTTTGCCCAAAGCGCCAATAGGTCGGCGGCGGGAAGCGGCGTTGCTTGCTTTTCAGCCGTCTTAACATCGGCCTTGGTTGGGAAGCGGATAGCGGTCTTGTCCGGCGCATAATCGCCAGTCGCACGACGCCGCAGCGTCTCATACAGGTCAGTCCGAGTCTCTCGCCATGCCTGCGTGAAGCGGTCCAGGCTATCAACGTCGGCGGCGATCCCTAAGCCGCGAAGATGGGCCGCTGCCCGCGCCTTAAGGCTGCTTGCCGTCTCCATGCCGTCCAGAAGTATGTCTCTGCTGATTTGCCAACCTACGGGGTCGCCAGGATCGTCTTCCCATTGGGCGATCTCGCCGCGATACCATTCTCCGCATATGGCCAGAACCTGCTTTTGCGTCAGGCGTAGGGTGTCGCCCCGAAGCGTTGCACGCGCTGCCGCGATCTCCGCTTCCCACTCTTTAATAGCGTCGCAATTCTGCTGCTTCACCTCTGCCGGGGTGGCGCCATGGAGAGCGCGACGAAACTCCGTGCGGCCGAGCATGCCCCGAACATCCTTCGGGACCACCTTTCGGGCATAGGGGAAGCGGCTGCCGGTAACGGCTGTCGGACGGGCCATAGCAAACACCATTGGACGCCTCGTTTGTATTAGTCGAGGCGCGACAGGTCCTTGATTATCCCTAGTTTTCCGACATTTCAATGGGATAGAATGGTGCTGCCGGAGGGGATTGAACTCTCGACCTCTCCCTTACCAAGGGAGTGCTCTACCACTGAGCTACGGCAGCATGCCGGCGCGAAACGCCGTGGCGCCTGTTAGCCCCCGCCCCGCCCCGGCGCAACCCCCAGCGCGAAGACCGCGCCCCCACCTTGCCCCGCCGCCCGGTCCACCGGCAGAATCCGCCACACCCAAAACCAAGGATCCCTGCATGCCCGCCCTGCGGATCGCCGCGGAAAAGCTGCGCTTTCCCACCCCACGCCAGGTCACCGACGACACCAGCGTCATGACCCTGAAAACCCTGGTGCTGGAACCCCTGTGCCGCTGGCACGAAGGCCGCGCCCGGCCAGGGCTGTTTTCCGCCTGGCGCCACGACGCTGCTGGCAGGGTCTGGGATTTCGATATCCGTCCCGGCGCCACCTTCCACGACGGCAAAGCCTGTGAGGCGGAGGACATCCTGGCCTTCATCCAGGGCATCCTGGTCTCAGTCGACACCTTTGGCATGCCCTGGTCCTACGCCCGCTATTTGGCCGGCGTGTCGATCACGGCCACCTCACGCGGCTCGGTCCGGGTCGTGGCGCCAAGCCCTTTTGCGGACATCCTGGATATTTTTTCGGAGTTTTTTATCGCACGCGAAACGCCGGAGGGGCTGCCGATCCTCGGCACCGGCCCCTACCGGGTGGACTCCTACACCGAGGGCGACCGCGCCCTCCTGGCCCGCGTCGGCCCCGGCGATGGCACCGCCCGCATCGAAATACTGTGCCACCTCGCCCCTGAGGACCGCCTGGCCGCCCTGCGCGATGGTGCGGTGGATGTCGCCCTGAACCTGGAACGCTGCCCCCACCGGCTGGATTTCGAGCCCCGCTTCGACTGGCTGCGGGCGACCAACACCCTGTCGGTGATGTATTTCCTCAACGAACGCCACGGCCCCTTCACGCAGCCGGAGGCTCGGCGCGCCATCAACCTGGCGGTCGATGTGCCGGCGATCATCGAGGATGTGTTCCACGGCCTCGGCGTCGCCTCCTCCACCGTGGTCAGCCCCTTCCACCTGGGCGCGCGGGCGGCCGGGGTCGCGCCCTACCGGCATGACCCGGCGGCGGCGCGGCGGCTGTTCGACCAGGCGGGGCTGGCGGCACCGCTGGTCATCCGCACCCCCACCTTCATGCCAGACCGCGCGCCGCTGATCACGGCGGCTGTGGCCGACTCCCTGGCCGCCATCGGCATCCCGACCCGGATCGACCTGGAACCCGACCGCCCCGAATACGCCCGCCAGGCCGGGCGGAAGGAGATCGGCGACATGGCGATCTTCGATTCATCGCCGCACAGCACATTTCGTATTCTGAACGACAAGATTTCCAGCGCGGTCAAGGCTGTGTGGTGGCAGGGCCACGACGATCCGGCGCTGGAATCGCTGATTTCGCAGGCCAATCACGCCGTGGCGGATACGGCGCGCGAAGCGGCGTATGGCGCCTGCCTCGCCCGGCTGCACCAGAACCCGCCCTGGCTGTATCTGTTCCACCCGGTCGATGTGGCCGGATTCCGGCCCGGCTGCGCCGAGTTGGCGCTGGATGCCCGCGGGGTTTTGACGGTCAGGCCCTGATCAGCCAGGCAACCCGCCGATCGCGACGGGGCGCGCGGGATCGGCGCTCCAGGCGGACCAGGACCCGGGGAACATCGCGGCCTCGATCCCGATCGAGGCCAGCAACGCCACCGTCAGCGCCGCCGAAACCCCTGCGCCGCAGGAGACACCCACCTGGCCCCGCCCATCGACACCCAAGGCGCCATACAGGTGCCGCAGGGTGGCGGGGTCGGTGACGGTGCCGGCCTCGGTCAGTGTGTCGATGACCGGCGCGCTGATGGAACCGGGGATATGCCCGCGCCCCGGCTGGCCGGGGGCGGTGACGCCGCCGATGTAGTTCGGGCGAATGCGGGTATCCAGCAGGATCGCCGCCCGCGCCATCGCCGCCGCCGCATCGGCATCCAGCACGGGCAGATGCCCGGCCGACAGCGTGACATCGCCGGGGGCGGGGCTTGGGGCCTCGGTCGCCGTCGGGCCCGTCCAGGCAGCGAACCCGCCGTCCAGCATGCGCACATCGGCGATGCCCGCCCAGGTCAGCACCCACCAGCCGCGCCCGGCCTGCAGGCAGCGATCATGGTCGTAGAGCACCACGGCGCGGTTTTGCGTGATGCCCCAGGCGCGGGCGGCGGCTTGCAGCGCCGCGATGGCCGGCAGCGGGCGGCTGCCGCTGAAGCCGGATTGCGGGCTGGCCAGGTCGCGCGGCAATTCGACGTCGACCGCGCCGGGGATGCGGGGTGTGGCGGGCGCCACGGGGCCGCCGCGGACGGCCAGGACGACCGGGGCGTCGTCCTGCGTGAGCCATGTCGCCAGATCCTTGGCGCTGATCAGAACCTTGCGCATCGTCACATCGCCAACGCGTAGGCGGGGCGGCGCGGATCGGCGCCGCCGCGACGCATGCCGGTGACCGGGTCGCTCTCGACCGCCTCCACGCTGCCGGCCAGCCAGGTCCAGTCCGGCCAGTCCTTCACGTCATGCCCACGGCCACGCAGCGCGTCGCGGGTCGCGACGGGAATGCGGCCCTCCACCGCCACCCGCGCCGGGAAGTAGTCGTAGGGCGCGAAGGAGGAGGGGAAGGAATAGGAGGCCACGCGCGGTGCCTCGATCGATTCCTGGATGTCCATGCCGAAATGCAGCCGGTTGATCAGCACCTGCAGCATCGCCTGGATCTGCACATCGCCGCCCGGGGTGCCAAGCGGCATCACCGCCCCATCGCGCGTCACCACCAGCGCCGGGTTCGGTGTCAGCCGCGGCCGGCGGCCCGGTCCGACGCCGCAGGGATGCGCCGGATCGGGGCGCGACTGCGTACCGCGACCGGAGGCGATGATGCCAAGCCCCGGAATGATCGGGCCGTTGAAGGTGCCGTCCGACGGCGTGGCGGAAAACGCATTGCCCTCCGCATCCACCACCGCGACGTAGGAAGTATCGGGATCCGCGACCGGCATCGGCTTCGTGCTCGGCGGGGGAATCTGCGTGCCGCGCCCCAGCAGCGGTTCCGGCATGCCCGGATGCGCCCGGTCGATATGGAATTCGGCGACGCGGGCGGCGATATGCTCCTCGCCCAGCAGCGCGTCGAGCGGCACATCGACAAAGGCCGGGTCGGCGAAATGGTATTCGCGGTCGGCCATCGCGACCTTGATGCTCTCGGTCAGCAGATGCAGGTAGTCGGGGCTGTTGTGCGACATACCGTGGAAGCCGGCGCGTTCCATCAGCAGCAGCGCCTCCAGCAGCGCCGGCCCTTGGCACCAGGGGCCACAGGTGCTGACCGCATGGCCGCGCCAGTTCCGCGTCACCACCGGTTCGATGCGGGAGCGGTAGTTGGCCATGTCGGAGGCCGAGAGATACCCGCCCTCGGCCTGAACATAGGCGGTGATCGTGCGGGCGATGTCGCCGCGGTAGAAGGCGTGATGCGCAGCGGCGAGGCCCGCCATGCGACCGCCGGTCGAGGCCGCCCGCGTATCCTCATCGGCCATGAAGCGCAGCATCGCGCCGAGATCGGTCTGGCGGAACCGTTCACCAACCTTTGGCGCCGCCCCGTCGCGCAGGAAAATCGCGGCGTTGGACGGCCAGTCGGAATAGTCCTTCACATGGCTCTGAAGGCTTTCGGCGAACATCGGATAGACCGAAAAACCTTCCTCCGCGAAGCGGATCGCGGGCTCGGCGACCGTGGCGAACCCCATCGTGCCATGGCGTTCCAAGGCGGTGATCCAGGCGTCCAGCGCCGCCGGCACCACGGTCCGCAGCACGCCACGCGGCATTTTTCCGCCATGGCGCGACATAAAAATGTCGGGCGGCAGGGACATCGGCCAATGGCCCAGCCCCGCGATGCTTTCGATGCGCCCATCGGCACGGCGGATGATGATTGGCGCGACGCCGCCGATGTTCACGATGTCGGGCTGCACGACGCCCAGCACCATGCCCGCCGCGACGCCGGCATCGATGGCATTGCCGCCGGCTTCGAGGATCTTCATGCCCGCGGCGGTGGCGAGGTAATGGCCGGCGCTGATCGCATGGCGCGGTCCGGCGATGACGGGGCGGGTCGGGTTCATCGCATGGCTCCGGTCGGGCGGGCGTGGGACGCCACCAATTGTTCGTCCATGCGCGGCGTGTAGGTGATGCCGGCCTTGGCCGCGACCATCACGACCTGGTTGTAGAGCGGCACGATCGGCACCTGGTCGATCGCCTCGCGCATCGCGTGGCGCAGCGCGTCCTCGCGCCCTGCGTCGCTGCGGATGATGGCGGCATCGATCAGCGCATCCAGTCGCGGATCGCTGAACTGGCCCCGGTTCCCTTGGCCGAAGGCCTCGGCGACGTTGCGGGTATGGACCGAGGTCGAGAGGATGTAGGAGGCGTCGCGCGACGACGACAGCGACAGCCCATACATCATCAGCGGCAGGTCGTTGCGCCCCTCCACCGTGCGCGGCGAGAACACGTTCCAGGGCTGCGTCTCGACCTTCACCACAAAGCCGGCGCGGGCGAGCATTTGCCCGGCCGCCTGGCACACCCGCGCGTCATTGACGAAGCGGTTGTTCGGGCAGCCGATGGTGATGCCGAAGCCGTTGGGGTAGCCCGCCTCGGCCAGCAAGCGCCGCGCCTGCGCCGGGTCGGACGTCGGCACGCCAAACGTCGGATCAAAGGCGCCGAACTGTTCCGGCACCATCTGGCCGGTCGCGACCGCCTGGCCATCCAACGCCCGCGCGACGAGGGCCGTGCGGTCGATCGCCAGCGACAGCGCCCGCCGCACCCGCACATCGCGCAGGGGATTGTTCGGCAGCGGCTGCCCGGCGGTATCGGTCAGCAGCGGCAGCCGTTCCGCGCCGATGTTCGGGATCAGGAACATGATGCGGTCGGAGTTGCGGCGGAACACGGCAAACCGCGCATCCCGCTCCAGCCGCCCGACATCGGCGGGCGGCACGGATTCGATCAGGTCCACGTCGCCCGCCAGCAAGGCCGCAAGGCGGGAGGAGTCATTGCCGATCACCCGCAGGTCGACCCGCGCATAGGCCGGTGCCTCACCCCAATAGGTGTCGTTGCGGGCGATGGTCATGCCTTCGCGGCCACGGGATTCGGTGACGCGGAACGGGCCGGTGCCGATCGCGGCGCGGCCGCTGTTGAAATCGGAGGTCGTCATGCCCTCCGTCGCGGCGCGGGAGACCACGAAAATATTGGTCAACTGCCCCATCAGCACGGGGTTCGGCCGGTCGGTGTGGATGCGCAGGGTCAGTGGGTCCACGACCTCGACCCGCGCGATGGTGCGCAGGTTCGATGTATAGGGTCCTGGATTCTGCGGCACCGCGGGCACGCGGGCGATGCTGAAGGCCAGGTCGTCGGCCGTCAGCGGCAACCCGTTCGAAAAGGTGACGCCGGGCCGCAGCTTCAATTCCCAGGTCTGCGCATCGGTCGCCGTCCAGGACTGCACGATGCCGGGGACAAAACGGCTTTCGGCGTCGCGGTTGATCAGGCTGTCATAGATGTGGCGGGCCGCGGCCATGTTCGGCCCGGCGAACAGGAAGTGTGGATCCAGGCCGAAGGGCGCCTCGACCCCGATGGTCAGCGATTGCGCGGTGGCAGGTGGCGGACTGGCCAGACCCATCGACAAAGTGGCGGCAAGGGCGAAGGCAGCGCGTAGCGTCACGGTCAAGGCTCCGGAAGACGGGGCGGAGGCTTTGCCATGCGCCCCGCCTTGTCAACGCGCGGAGAGCGGAATCAGACCCCGATGCCAAGCCCGGCGAAGAGCCGGCCGAGCGGCGGCCAGGCGGCGGTCAGCGGTCCCCGCCAGACGAATGCGGCTGCGACCCCGGCGCCCAGCACGAGAAAGGAGGCAAGCCAGGCCATGCGCAACCGGCGCGGGTCTTCGGGCGGGGGGGCAACCGGTTCGGGTGGCGGTGGCGGCGGCGAAATCGGCTTCGCCGATGGCGGGACCGGATCGGGGGCCGCGACCGGCGGCGGCGGGGCGATGGGCGCGGCCTCGGCCGGGCGCCAGGTATGGCCGCAGCGGACGCAACGCACCTCCGGCACCCGTGCCAGGATGTCATCCGGGACCTGATAGGCCGCGTCGCAGGCAGGGCAGACAATCCGCATGCGGCATTTCTCGCAACGCACGGGCCGTCGCACAAGCCATCATGCGTTATTGCTGGCCGGTGCGCATGGTGGCGTCGCGGGCGGGGGCGTGGCACAGGCTACCCATGCTGCGATTCACCGACGTCGGCCTGCGGTATCCGGGCGCGCCCGAATCGGCGCCGGATGTGCTGCGCGGGCTGCGCTTCACACTCGAACCCGGGTCTTTCACCTGGCTGCTGGGGCCGTCGGGGGCGGGCAAGTCCAGCCTGCTGCGGCTGATGGGCCTGTCGTTGCGCCCGACCACCGGCCAGATCGATGTGCTGGGGCTGCGCGTCGGCACCGCCAGGCGCACGGCGCTGGCCGCCACCCGCCGGCGCATCGCCACGGTTTACCAGGACTTCCGCCTGCTGCCCTACATGACCGTGGCCGATAACGTGGCCCTGCCGCTGCGCCTGGCGGGGCGGCCGGAGGCGTCGCTGCAACCGGATGTCGCCGAAATCCTGGCCTGGGTCGGGCTGGACCACCGGGCCGAGATGCGCCCTGCGACCCTGTCGGGTGGCGAACAACAACGCGCCGCCATCGCCCGCGCCGTGGTCGGCCGGCCGGACCTGCTGCTGGCCGATGAACCGACCGGGAACCTGGATGGCGTCCAGGCGCGGCGGTTGCTGATGCTGCTGATCGAATTGCACCGCCTGGGCACCACGGTGGTGGTCGCGACCCATAGCGAGGACCTGCCGGCGCGCCACCCCGCCCCGTCGCTGCACCTGCACGACGGCCGCGTCACCCGGGGTGACCCGGCATGATGGTGCGCAGCCGGCGCCATGCGCGCGATCCGCTGGGCCTGGCCCGGGCGCTGCCCTTTGGCCTGCTGCCGGCGCTGGTCGGCGCGATGGCGCTGCTGGCCGCGCTGGCGATGGCCGGGGCCGAGGCCGCGCGGCATTTCGCCGAGGGCTGGCGCAGCGCCGCCGCAGACAGCGCCACCGTGCTGCTGCCGCACGGCGCCCGCGCCGAATCCGCCGTGCAGCGGCTACTGGCCGTGCCGGGCGTCATCGCGGCGACCCCGGCCGACCCGGCCGAGTTGGCGGCGCTGCTGCGGCCCTGGCTGGGGGAGGGTGGTGGCCCCGCGCTGCCGCCTATCGTGGACCTGACCTTGGACGCCGCCCGGGCTGAAGATCTGGCCGCCGCCGTCGCCGCCGCCGTGCCGGGGGCCGTGCTGGAGCCGCATGGCCCCTGGGCGGGACAGGTCGCGGCCCTGGCGCAGGGGGTGCGGCTGCTGGCCCTGGCGGTGCTGGCGCTGGTGGCGGTAGTGGCGGGCGCGGTGGTGGCCGTTGGCGCGGGCGCCGGGCTGACGGCGCGGCGCGATGCCATCGTGCTGCTGCATGAATGGGGCGCGGCCGATGGCGAAATCGCCGGGCGCTTTGCCCGGCGGCTGGGCTTTCTGGCCGGGGGCGGGGCCGCGGTCGGGGTGACGCTGGCCTTGCCCGCGCTGATGCTGCTGGCCAGCCTGGCCCCGGGGCGGGAGGTCGGCTGGGCCGCGCTGGGTGGGCTGGTGCCCTGGCTTGGCCTGCTGGCGGTGCCGGTGGCGGCCTGGGTGCTCGGCTGGGCGGTCGCCCAATTGGTGTTGCGGCGTTGGCTGCGGCGGCTGCCCTAGGGTGTGATGGCGGTAGGCGCGAATGCGCCGCAGGGCTGAATCACGCGACAAAACAACAAGCTGGACCGCGATGCGTGAGCGAATGCGGACGCATCGCGGTCCAGGGTGCGATCCGGCCGGCGTTTACCGAACAATTTCACTGCCTTGCTATCGCTTCGCGATTCACCGCGAGGCAATATTGCTCTAAATGGCGGCTGAAAATCGGGGTGGTGCTTTGAAAGGGGTTTTGCCCTTCTCAAACTCGTCCCGACCACGGGACCGTGGCCCCTTGGTGTCCACGATGTTTGGTAAAATAAAGAGAGAGGCGTCACTGGGAGTTCATTGGCCGAGGGATGCATTACGCCCCTCTCTTTATTCTACCGATATTTCGTTGGTCCAGGGGCGGCCGCCCCTGGTGGGGGAGGTGTGGAGGGCAAGGCCCCATCCACGGCGTAACCTCCCCATTTTTAGCAGCCTGCCAAGGCTCGGACGGGAAGTGGCGATATGCGGGCCGTGATGATCTTGTTGCGTTCGACAGTGTTCAACGCGCTGTTCTATCCGATGACGGCGGGGCTGGCCTTCGCCGGGACCATGGTGCTGCTGGGCTCGCCGCGCCGAACCTATGCCGTGATGAATTATTGGGCGCGGGCGGTGATCGTGTTGATGCGGGTGGTCTGCGGCATCCGGCTGGTGGTCACCGGCACCGAGCACCTGCCGCGCGGCGGCGCGCTGATCGTGTCGAACCACCAATCGGCCTTGGACACCATCGTCTGGCTGATGCTGGTGGACACGCCGATCTACGTGATGAAGAAGGAATTGATGAACATCCCCGGCTACGGTTGGATGGCACGGCATACCGGGATGGTGCCGGTGGACCGGTCGGGCGGCGGGCCGGCATTGAAGCAGATGCTGCGCGCTGCCTCGGCCGCCGCCGCCCGCGGTGGCCAAGTGGTGATCTTCCCTGAGGGCACGCGGGCGCCGCCGCGCACGCCGCTGCCGTGGCAGCCCGGCGTCACGGCCCTGGCCGGCGTCATCACCCCGATCATCCCCGTGGCGACCGACAGCGGCCGCTGCTGGGGGCGGCGGGCGTTTCTGAAGCGGCCGGGCACCATCACCATCTCGATCCTGCCGCCGCTGCCCACCGGGCTGCCGCGGGCGCAGACGGTGCGGCTGCTGGAGGCGACCGTGCGGGCCGAGACCGAGCGGCTGGAGGCCTTGCCGGACGCCGCCTGACGCCCCCCCTTGGCCACTCCCCAGGCGCCGCGCGATACTGCGCCGACGCAACGGGGAAACACCGCAGATGGCCTATGAGATGATCCTGGTGGAGACGCATGGCCCGGTCGGGCTGATCCGCCTCAACCGTCCCAAGGCGCTGAATGCGCTCTGCGACCAGCTGATGACCGAATTGGGCGAGGCCCTGCGGGTGATGGAGGCCGATGCCGCGATCCGCGCCATCGTGCTGACCGGCAGCGAACGCGCCTTTGCCGCCGGCGCCGACATCAAGGAAATGCAGGGCCGCGCCTTTCCCGCCATTTATTCCGATGACTTCATCGGCAAGCGCTGGGAGGCGGTGCTGACGTCGCAAAAGCCGGTGATCGCCGCGGTCGCGGGCTTCGCGCTCGGCGGCGGCTGCGAGCTGGCGATGATGTGCGACATGATCCTGGCCGCCGATACCGCAAAATTCGGCCAGCCCGAGATCAAGCTGGGCGTCATCCCCGGCGCCGGCGGATCGCAGCGGCTGACCCGCGCGGTCGGCAAGTCCAAGGCGATGGACATGGTCCTGACCGGGCGGATGATGGACGCGGCCGAGGCCGAGCGCGCCGGCCTTGTCAGCCGCATCGTCCCCGCGGCCGACCTGGTGGCCGAGGCGATCAAGACCGGGGAAGCCATCGCCGCGATGTCGGCCCCTTCGGTCGCCATGGCCAAGGAAGCGGTGAACATCGCCTTCGAGAGCACGCTGAAGGAAGGTGTTCGCTTCGAACGCCGACTGTTCCAGTCGCTTTTCGCCACGGCCGACCAGAAGGAAGGCATGGCGGCCTTCGCCGAAAAGCGCCCCGCGCGCTTTACGGACAGCTGAGTTGCGGGGGGCTTGGTAAGGCTTCCCTTGACTCACGCGGGGTCCGGGGGATACCACCCGGCCCTCGCACGGGGCATCCCGTGCATTCAACCTACTTCACGATCGGCTCGACAAGACCGCCATGGCGAACACCGCGTCCGCGCAGAAGCGCATCCGTCAGACCGCGAAGCGCAATGCGCGCAACACCGCGCGTCGTAGCCATGTCCGCACCTACCTGAAGAAGGTGGAAGCCGCGATCAGCGGTGGGGACAAGGCCCAGGCCCAGGCCGCGTTCATCGCCGCCCAGCCTGAAATGCAGAGCGCGGTGGGCAAGGGCACCTTCCACGCCAATACCGTCTCGCGGAAGCTGTCGCGCTTGTCCGCGCGGATCAAGGCGATGGGCGCCAGCGCCACCGCCTGATGACCGCGCCGCCGGCCATGCCGGCGGGCGTTCATGCTTCGGCCCCGTTGTCGCTGGAGACTACGCGAGCGTAGTATCCACCGACGGGTGGAGGCCTGCCGGCCAGTCATATCAAAATATATAGTCGTTTTTTCTGTTCACCTTCAAATGGTGGCAGGATAGCCACGCCTATACATTTAATGTTTCGAAGCGTTGCGTGCTGTTTGCGTGTCGGACCGGTGACTGTTTAGATTTGTAGCCAGAAATTTTGTGGGCAGGGGTGTGTGTCGACCGGTCGCTTTGCGGCTGGCAAGGCGCAGCCGGGCGGGCGTTTTGCCTCGCCTGCCAGGCCTTGGGCGTGTCGGGGGCAGCGTGCTGCAACCGATCCCTGGGGCGTGGCCTGCCGGCACGGATGGGTGTTGGATTGCGTGGGCATGTCGTGGTCTCGGGGTGGAGCGGTCAGCGGTATGGAGCAGGAGCGCAGCACCAGTCCGTCGGTGGCCTCATCGGCGGCCCTTGAGGGCCGCGCCATGGCGGGCGGCCATGACGGCGGCACCGCCGAGGCCCCTGCGCGCGCCGAAGGCGCCACCCTGTCCGCCGGCGCCCTGACCGAAGCCTGGGCCCGCATCCGCGGCCGCCTGCGGCAGGAAGTGGGCGATGCCGAATACCGGTCCTGGTTGCGCCAGATGACCCTGGCCGGCATCGCCGGCGACGTCGCCGTGGTGCTCTTGCCAAGCCGTTTCCTGCGCGACTGGGTGCGCAGCCACTACGCCGACCGCCTGCGCACGCTGTGGCAGGCGGAGGGCCTGGGCGTGCGCCGGATCGAAGTGCGCGTCGCGCCGGACGCGCCGGGCGAAGCCGCCGCCGCCGCGCAGGAAGCCAGTTCGGCCGCCCCGGCGCCGGGCCTGGCCGGTCGCCTGGGCGCGGCCGCGCCGGCCGGCGAACGGCTGGTGGTGCCGCCGGTCGAGGTGGCCGAGCTTCCCGCACCGGCCACGGCCAATGGCGCAGCACCCAGCCAGGATCCCTCGCTCGACCCCCGCTTCACCTTCGATACCTTCGTCGTCGGCAAGCCGAATGAATTCGCCAATGCCGCGGCGCGCCGCGTGTCGGAACGCCCGGCCAGCGTCGGGTTCAACCCGCTGTTCCTCTATGGCGGCGTGGGCCTGGGCAAGACGCACCTGATGCACGCGATCGCCTGGGCGATCCGCGAGAATCATCCGGCCAGCACCGTGACCTACATGTCGGCCGAAACCTTCATGTACCGCTTCATCGGCGCGCTGCGCCGGCAGAATACGATGGAGTTCAAGGAAAGCCTGCGTTCGGTCGATGTGCTGATGATCGACGACCTGCAATTCCTGATCGGCAAGGACAACACGCAGGAAGAATTCTTCCATACGTTCAACGCGCTGGTTGAAGCCGGCAAGCAGATCGTCGTCTCCGCCGACAAGTCGCCGTCGGATTTGTCGGGGCTGGAGGATCGCCTCCGCACCCGGCTCGGCTGCGGCATGGTCGCCGATATCCATGCCACGACCTACGAATTGCGCATCTCGATCCTGCAGGCCAAAGCGGCGTCGCTGCATGCCACCGTGCCGCCGCGGGTGATGGAATTCCTGGCCAGCAAGATCACCGGCAACGTGCGTGAGTTGGAGGGCGCGCTGAACCGGTTGGTGGCGCATGCCAACCTGTTCGGGCGGGCGATCAACCTCGACCAGACGCAGGAGGTGTTGCACGACATCCTGCGCGCGCATGATCGCCGGGTGACGATCCACGAGATCCAGAAGAAGGTCTCGGATCACTACAGCATCAAGATGACCGACATGGCCTCCCCCCGCCGGGCGCGGAACATCGCCCGGCCGCGCCAGGTCGCGATGTACCTGGCCAAGCAATTGACCAGCCGCAGCCTGCCCGAGATCGGCCGCCACTTCGGCAACCGCGACCACACCACGGTGATGCACGCGGTCAGCCGCATCACCGAATTGATGCAGGCCGATTCCTCCTTTGCCGAGGATGTGGACCTGTTGAAGAAGATGCTCGAAGTCTGAGGCAACCGGTCTAGGCTGGGGTGATGGACAGCCAGAACACCCCGATCCTGACGGTGGAGGGGCTGCGCCGCAGCTTTGGCGGGCTGGCGGCGCTGGATGGCGTCGGCTTTTCCGTCGCACCTGGGCGCATCACCGCGCTGATCGGCCCGAATGGCGCCGGCAAGACCACCCTGTTCAACGCGATTTCCGGCCTGCTGCGGGTCGATGCCGGTCGCGTGCAACTGCGCGGCAAAGACCTGATCGGACTACGGCCGGAGGCGATCACGGCGCAGGGGCTGGTCCGCACCTTCCAGATCGCGCGCGGCTTTCCGAAGCTGACGGTGTTCGAACACCTGATGCTCTACGGCCAGCGCCAAGCCGGTGAAAACTGGACCGCGGCCTTGTTCGGCCCGGCCGCGCGGCGTCGGGAAGAAGCGGCCCTGGCCGAACAGGCCCTGGCGATCGCGGCCCGGCTGCGCCTGTCGCATGTGATCGACAACCGGGTCACCGCCTTGTCCGGCGGCCAGAAAAAGCTGCTGGAAATCGGCCGCGCGCTGATGGCGCGGCCCGAGATCATCCTGCTGGATGAACCCGCCGCCGGGGTGAACCCGACCCTGGCCGAGGAGATCGGCGACCTGCTCGTCACCATCGCCGCCGAGGGGCGCACCATCCTGCTGATCGAACACAACATGGCCCTTGTCGGCCGCATCGCGCAGGACGTGGTGGTGATGGCGGCGGGGCAGACGCTGGCGACCGGCGATTTCGCCAGCGTCTGTGACGATCCGGTGGTGCAGGACGCGTATCTCGGCACGCGCAGGAACGTCGCATGACCGCGCTGGTCGTCGAGGGCCTGGTCGGCGGCTATGGCGCCGATGATCATGTGGTGAAGGGTGTCTCCTTCACCCTGGCGCCTGGTCGCATGGTCTGCGTCATCGGCCCCAATGGCGCCGGGAAATCCACCGTGTTGAAACTGCTGGCCGGGCTGCTGCGCCCCATCACCGGCACCATCCGGGTCTTCGGCGATGTGGTGACCCCCGCCAGCCCCGCCGCGATGATCGCCGCCGGCTGCGTGCTGGTGCCGCAGGAACGCAACGTTTTTGGCGCGCTTTCGGTCGAGGAGAACCTGTCCATGGGCGCCTATGCCGAGGGGCGTCGCGCCCGGTCCCGCATGGCCGATGTCTACGACCGCTTCCCGATGCTGCGCGAACGCCGCCGGCAGGCCGCGCGCACCATGTCGGGCGGCCAGCGCCAGGTGCTGGCGATGGGCCAGGCGCTGATGGCCGGGCCGCGGCTGCTGATGCTGGACGAACCCACCGCCGGCCTGTCGCCGGTGGCGGCGCAGGGGTTGTTCGCCATCATCCGCACCCTGGTCGATACCGGGATGCCGGTGCTGATGGTGGAACAAAACGCGCTGGACGCGCTCGACATCTCCGATGACGCTGTGGTGCTGGTCGATGGGCAGGTCGCCCATGCCGGCACGGCCCGGGGCCTCGCCGCCGATCCGACAATCCGCCGCCTGTTCCTGGGCGTCCGCATGACCAAGGAGATTTCTGGATGAGCCTTTCCATTGGCCGCCGCACGCTTGCGGCGCTGTTGGCCGCACCGGCCCTGGCACGGGCGCAGACCGCCGGCCCGATCCGGCTTGGCACGCTGACGCCGCTGACCGGCGCGGGCGGCCCCTATGGCCCCGTGATGGCCGCCTGTGTGAAGGGCGTCATCGACCAGGTGAACGCCGCCGGCGGCGTGCTGGGCCGCCAGATCCAGTTGTTCAGCGAGGATGACCAGACCAACCCCGAGGCCGGCGTCCGCGCTGCGCGGAAGCTGATCGACGTCGATCGCGTCGCCGCCATCATGGGCACCTGGGCATCGAGCGTGACCACCGCAGTGGCCCCCCTGTGCTGGGAGAACCGGGTGTTCCTGGCCACCGTGTCGGGCGCCGATTCCATCACCTTGCTGCCGCACAACGGCTGGCTGATCCGCACCCAGCCGAACACCACGCTGCAGGGGCGCAAGTTCGGCGAGTTCGCCGTGGAACAGGGCGGCAAGCGCATCTTCGTCATGATGCCGCAGACGCCCTTCACCCAGTCGCAATTCGCCGCGATGAAGACGGCCGCCGAACGCGCCGGCAGCACCGCCGAACTGCTGATCTACGACGCGACCAAGCCGTCGCTGCGCACGGAGGTGGACCAGGCTATGCGATCGCGCCCGGATGTGATCGTGGCGGGTGGCTATACGCCCGATACCTCGGTCCTGCTGCGCGACCTTTATCGCGCCTCGTTCCGCGGAAAAATCCTGTCCTTCGCCTATTCGGTCAACCAGGCGATGCTGGGCGCCATCCCGAAGGAAGTGACCGAGGGCGTGATGACCCTGGCGCCTTCGCCCGCCGAGGGCTCGGGCGCCTATGCCAAGGTGCAGCGCCTAGTGAACAACCAATCGCCCGATCCCTATACCTGCCAGATCTACGACCAGGTGAACCTGATCCTGATGGCGATGGCCAAGGGCGGGGATGCGACGGGCCAGATCGTGCGCGACAATGTGCGCCTGGTGTCGCAAGGATCGGGTGAGGCGGTGGACAATGCGCTCGACGGGCTGCGCGCCATCGCGGCCGGGCGCGCGGTGAATTACGACGGCGCCTCCGGCCCCTGCGACTTCAACGAGGTCGGCGACATCATCGACGTGAAGTTCCGCTATGAGCAGGTGCGGGACGGCACGCTGGTGCTGATGAAGATCGCCTGAGTGTGTCCGAGGCGATCCTCCAGGCGCTGATCAACGGGCTGATCTCCGGCACCATCCTGGCGGTGCCGGCGATCGGCTTTTCGGCGATCTTTGCCGTGCTGAACTATCCGAATTTTGCCATCGGGGCGCTGGCGACGATCGGCGCCTACGGCGGCTGGGTGGCGAATACCGTTTTTGGTTGGCCGATGGAGGTGTCGCTGATCGCGGCGTTTTTCGCCGCGGCGGTCGCGGGGGTCGCGGTCGAATGGGTCGCGGTGCGGCCCTTGGACAAGGCGGGGGCGCTGATGATGGCCATCGCCTCCCTGGCCGCGGCGATCGTGCTGGAAAACGTCGTGCGCTTCATCTGGGGCAATGGGCCGCGCGGCTATGATCTGCCGATGCTGCGGGATGTGTTTTTCGGTCCCATCCGGGTCGGGCCGCAGCAGATCAAGAATTTTTCGATCGCTGTTGCTGCGATGGCGGGGCTTTGGGCCTTCCTGGCGCTGACGCCGCTGGGGCGGGCGATGCGGGCCGTTGCCGACAATCCCGATCTGGCGCGGTTGCGTGGCGTGGACCCGGTGCGGATCGCGGCCATCACCGTCGCCATCGGCGCGGGGCTGGCGGGGATGGGCGGGATGCTGGTGGGGCTCGATACCTCGATCGACCCGCTGACGGGGCCGCGGCTGGTGCTGGCGATTTTTGCTGCCGCCGTGCTGGGCGGGCTGGGGTCGATTCCGGGGGCTGTGGTGGGCGCGCTGGTGATCGGCATGGTCGAGGAACTGACGGTGTTGCTGATTTCCCCCTCCTACCGTTCGGTCGTGGGGTTCGCGGTGATCCTGATGGTGCTGAGTGTGCGGCCAACGGGCCTGTTCGGGGCGCGGGCATGACCGCCTACATCGTCTTCCTGCTGGTCATCGGCGGCATCTACGCGCTGCTGGCGCAGAGCCTGGCGCTGGCCTGGGGCATGACCGGGTTGGTGAACCTGGGGCTGGCGGGGTTTTTTGCCATCGGCGCCTATGCATCGGCCATGCTGGTGAAATGGGGCGGCGTGCCGTTACCCGTGGGGCTGGTCGCGGCCCTGGTCGCGGGCGGCGTCGCGGGGCTGGTCGTCACCGGCGCGACCCTGCGCCTGCGCGACGATTATCTGGCCATCGTGACCCTGGGCTTTGCCGAGGCCGTGCGCATCATTGCCAGCAACGAGATCTGGCTGACCGGCGGCACGGATGGGATTTCCGGCATTCCCGGCGGCGTGCCGCGCGAATGGGGGCCGGCATTTCACCTGACCTGGCTGGTCGGTGTCTCGGCGCTGGTGGCGCTGGTGTGGTTCGCGCTGCGTCGGTTGTCGGCCTCGCCCTGGGGCCGCGCGCTGCGCGCGATCCGCGAGGACCAGGTGGTGGCCGCGGTCGCCGGCAAGCCGGTGTCGCGCATGAAGGCCGAGGCTTTTGCCATCGCCGCCGCGATCGCGGGCCTGGCCGGGGCGCTGTATGGGCATTACGGATCCTACATCGCGCCGGAACTGTTTGCGCCGCTGGTCACGATCTATGTGTTCCTGGCGGTGACGGCGGGTGGCAATGGCCGGCCATCGGGGGCAGTACTCGGTGCCTATCTGTTGATCGGGTTTCTGGAGGCGACGCGCTTCGCCGCCGAACTCGTCCCCGGCGTTTCCGCGCTGCAGGCGGCGGCCTTGCGTGAGGCTTCGGTCGGCGTCGCCCTTATCCTGCTGCTGCATCTGCGGCCGCAGGGAATCTTGCCCGAACGCAACCAGAAGGCACCGGTCGCATGAGCATCGCAATTTTCGCTCGGCTGGCGCGCGACACCGCCGCCGCGGCCTCGCCGCAAGAGGCGTTCCTGGCGGCGGAAAACGCCGTGCTGGCGCTGACCGGGTTCCGGCTGTTCACCATCCTGTTCGTGACGCGCGATGGGCATGAGGTGGAACGCGTGCATTCCTCCGACCCCGAGGCCTATCGCCTGTCCGGCCGCAAGCGCATGGGGCCGACGCCATGGGGCGCGCATGTGCTGGAGGCGCGCAAACCCTGGCATGGCGGCGACGCGGAGGCCATTCGCTGGGCCTTTCCGGACCACGCGTTGATCGCGAGCCTCGGCTGCGGGTCCTGCATCAACATCCCCGTCGTCTCGATGCGCCAGATCATCGGCACGCTGAACGTGCTGGATGGGCCCGGCGTGCTGCGCGCGGACCAGATCCCGGCGATCCAGGCGGTCGCACCCGCCATCGCGCTGCCGCTGCTGCGCATGGCCGAAATGGAGGGCACGCCCCTATGATCCTGTTCGAGAACGCGACCGTCCTGGACGGCGCCAGCGAGCACGCCCTGCCCAACATGCATGTGCTGGTCGCGGGCGATGCGATCCGGGAGGTATCGGACCGCCCCATCGCCTCCACCGCTATGCGCATCGACCTGCGCGGCAAGACGCTGATGCCGGGGCTGATCGATTGCCACGTGCATGTCGTGGCGGCGCTGGCGAATCTTGGCGCCAATGCGATGCTGCCGGATGCCGTCGTCACGCTGCACACGGCGCGGTTGATGAACGAAATGCTGATGCGCGGGTTTACCACCGTGCGCGACCTGGGCGGCGCGACCTATGGGCTGAAGATGGCCTGGGATGAAGGGTTGATGCCCGGACCCCGCCTGTCCATTGCCGGCAAAGCGCTGTCGCAGACCGGCGGGCATTGCGATTTCCGCGGGCGGCACGACACGCGCCCGGCCGATTTTTTCGCCGGGCGCCTGGGCAGCCTGGGGCGGTTGGTGGATGGCGTCGATGCCGTGCGGCGGGCTTGCCGTGAGGAGATCAAGGCTGGCGCCGATTACATAAAAATCATGGCCAATGGCGGCGTCGCCTCGCCGACCGACCCGATCGCTTTCGTCGGCTTTTCCGAGGATGAGGTGCGTGCGGCGGTCGAGGAAGCGCGCATGGCGCAGACCTATGTCTCAGCCCATCTCTACACCGACGAGGCCATCGCCCGCGCCGTTCGCTGCGGCGTGCGTAGCCTGGAACACTGCAACCTGATCACCGAGGCAACCGCCCGCGCCGCCGCTGCCGCCGGCGCCATCGCCTGCCCGACCCTGGTGACCTACGAAGCGCTGAAGAACGAAGGCGCCGCACTCGGCCTGCCACCGGACAGCGTCGCCAAGATCGACGATGTGCGGCTGGCAGGGCTGGAGTCCCTGGCCAAGATGGATGCGGCCGGGCTGATGATGGTCTACGGCACCGATCTATTGGGGCCGATGCATCGCCACCAGTCGGAGGAATTCGTCATCCGCGGCCGCGTGCAACCGGCGATGGAGGTCATCCGCGGCGCCACGATCAACGCCGCGATCATGCTGCGCGAAGAAGGCCGCATCGGCTGCATCGCCCCCGGCGCGCTGGCCGATCTGATCGTGGTCGATGGCGACCCGCTGGCCGACCTGTCGCTGCTGACGCATCAGGGCGCGCATCTGTCGGCCATCATGCAGGGCGGGCGCTTCGTGAAGAACGCGTTGGTATGATGGGCCTGAAGGCGCTCGAAGCCCGCCTCGCACAAGACCTGTCTTTCCTGGAACTGCCGGCGAAATCCTGGGTGCCGCCGCGCAACGGCGTGGCCGATGTCGCGGTCATCGGCGCGGGCATGTGCGGGCTTTCGGCCGCGGCCGCGCTGCGGTTGCTGGGCGTCGACAATGTGCGGGTGCTGGACCGCGCCCCGGCGGGGCAGGAAGGCCCCTGGGTCACCTTTGCCAGGATGGAGACCCTCCGCTCACCCAAGGGCCTGGCGGGGCCGGCCCTCGGCCTGCCGGCACTGACCTGCCGTGCCTGGTTCGAGGCGCAGTGGGGTGCCGGCGCCTGGGCCGCGCTGGACAAGATCCCGCGCACCATGTGGATGGATTACCTCGGCTGGTATCGCCAGGTGATGGGCATCGTGGTCGAGAACGACACCGATGTGACCCTGATCCGCCTGCGCCCCGACGGGCTGTTCGATCTGGAAGGCGCCGGCATCACCGCCCGCCGGGTGGTGCTGGCCAGCGGGCGCGATGGGCTGGGTGGGCCGTTTGTGCCGGAGATGGCCGAGGGCGTTTCCCGCCACCTCTGGGCGCATTCGCGCGACGTCATCGACTTTGACGCCCTGCGCGGAAAACGTATCGGCGTGGTCGGTGCCGGCGCATCCGCCATGGACAATGCCGCGACCGCGTTGGAGGCAGGGGCGGGGAGCCTCGACCTCTTCGTCCGCCGCCCGGCGTTGCCGCGCGTGAACAAGTTCACCGGCATCGGCAGTCCCGGCGTGGTGCATGGTTTTGCCGGCCTGTCCGACGCATGGAAATGGCGTTTCCTGCAGGTGGTGCTGTCGGAACAAACCCCGCCGCCGCGCGACAGCACCCTGCGCGTCGCGCGCCACGACAATGCGCGGCTGCATCTGTCCAGCCCGATCCTGTCGCTGACCGAATCCGATGGCGCGCTGCGGGTGGAAACCCCGGGCGGGGTGCATAGGCTGGACTTCATGATTTTCGCGACGGGCTTTCGGGTCGATCTGGCGCGCCGGCCGGAACTGGCGCTGCTGGCACCGCATATCCGTTTTTGGGGGAACCGCTTCGCGCCGCCGCATGAGGAATTGGCGACCTCGCCCGACCTGGCACCGGATTTCGCGTTCCAGGAAATCATCCCCGGGGCCTGTCCCGCGCTGGCGAATGTGTATTGCTTCAACCATCCCGCGACGCTGAGCCACGGCAAGCTGGCGGGCGACATCCCCGCCGTCAGCCAGGGCGCGCAACGCCTGGCGCAGGGCATCGCCCGGTCGCTCTTCGTCGAGGACCGGGCGATCCACTTCGATGCCCTCTGCGCCTATGAAACCCCGGAACTGCTCGGCGACGAGTGGCCCGCCACCACCCCCGGAGTGCCAGCATGAGCGACCTGATCGAGGATATCCTGGGACTCGATCCCAAAAACCCGCTGGTCGCGTTGCGGGCGCTGCGCCCGGAAGCGCGCCAGCACGCCCAGGGCGCGTTCCAGGAATTGCTGCTGCCGGCCGACCCTGGCGGGATCAGCCTTCAGGAACGCGCGGCCCTGGCGCTGCGCGTGGCCCTGCGTGGCGGCGATGCGGCGCTGGCGGCGCGGTATCGCGCGCTGCTCGAAACCCCAGCGCCCGAGGCCGAGGATCTGTCCCCCCCGCAGGGCGATTCCCGCATGGCCGTGCTGCTGCGCCACGCCGATATCGTCGCCAGCGAACCCGAAGCCTGCGGCAAGCCGGAGATCGCCGCGCTATCCGCCTTGGGCCTTTCGTCGCGCGACATCGTGGCGCTGACGCAGTTGATCGCCTTCGTGCCCTATCAGATACGGCTCCTGGCCGGCCTGCGGATGCTGGCGGCATGACCCGCTTCACGATGCGCCCCGTCGGCTGGCGGCCACGCCTGGCGCCCGTCGATGCCGCCACCGCGACCCCAGCGCAATTGGCGGCGCTGGAGGCCTGCCCCCCGGCGCAGCGGCGTTCGACCTATTTCCTGACCTTGGCGCATGACCCGGGCTCGCTCGGCGAACGCGGCGCCTTGTTCACCACGGTGATGTATGCCGAAGGCGGGCTGCCGTTTTCGGAACGCGAATACGCGACGGCCATCGTTTCGATCGTCAATGGCTGCGTCTATTGCACCTCGGTCCATGCCAAGCGCTTCGTCGATATCACCGGTGCGACCGAGGCGATGCAGGCGGTGCTGGACGGCGGCCCCGCACCCGACCCGCGGCTGCGCGCCATTGGCGATTTCGCCGCGGCGCTGACGCGCGATCCGCAGGCGATGACCCCGGCCGCCATTGCTCCGCTGCGTGACGCGGGGCTGGACGACTTGCAGATCCTGGACCTGATCCACGCGGTGGCGATGTTCGCCAACGCCAACCGGTTGATGCAGTCGCTGGGGGATTCCCTGGTCCCAAAATCCTCTCAGTCCAGTTGAGCACCGGAGGCGCGCACCAGCACCGCATGGCGCGCGATCTCATCCCGCAAATGATCCGCCAGCCGCGACGGCGGGCCACCCAGCACGTCCAGCCCGGCGGCCTGTAGCCGGGCGCGCGCCTCCGGGTTGGCCAGCACCTGGTTGGCGATGGTGTTCAACCGCGTCACCAGCGCCGCATCCGTGCCCTTGGGCACCAGCACGCCGAACCAGGTCCCGAACACCAGCCCCGGCATGCCCAGTTCCGCCGTGGTCGGCACATCGGGGAGTTGCGGCGCGCGGGTGTCGGACAGGATGGCGATCGGCACGACCTCACCGGAGCGGACCTGCGGTGCGGCGCCGGTCACCAGGTTGAACATCGCTTGGATACGGCCGGAGAGCAGGTCGGTGCTGGCCCCGGCCGGGCCGGTATAGGGCACATGAGTCATCTGCGTGCTGGTCAGCGACTTGAACAACTCGCCCGCCAGATGCATCGACGAACCATTGCCTGTGGAGCCAAAGTTGATCGCCCCCGGATTCTCCCGCGCATAGGTGGTGAATTGCGCGAGCGTCGTCGGCCCCAATTGCCGGTTCACCACCAGCAGGTTCGGCACGTTGCCGACCAGGATGACGGGTTCGAAATCGCGCACCGGGTCGAAGGGCAGGTTGCGGTACAGCGCCGGATTGGTCGCCAGGGTGCCGGCCCAGGACCACAGCAGGGTATAGCCATCCGGCGCGGCGCGGGCGGCCGCGACGGCGCCGATATTGCCGTTGGCGCCGCCGCGGTTTTCGACGATCACGCGCTGCGGCAACTGCTTCTCCAGCTCCTGCGCGAAAATGCGGGCGATGGTATCGGCGGTGCCGGCGCCGCCCGGCGCGGGGACGATCATGCGGATGGTGCGGCTGGGCCAAGCGTCGGGGGCGGTCTGGGCCTGTGCGGCACCTGCGATGGCCAGGGTGCCGAGCAGGCTGGCGCGGCGGGTGATCGTCATCGCGGGTTCTCCTGGGTAAACGTCTGGTGCAAGGCTAGCCCAGCTTGGGCCGATATGGGGAAGGGTGCGCGATGCGTTTGGCGGTATTGGGGGCAGGGGCGATCGGTCCGGCGGCGGCGGTGCTGGCGGTATCGCGCGGGCATGAGGCAGCGCTGTGGTCGCCCTCCGGCGCCGGCACGGCCGGCTGCGACGGGCGGATGACGGCCGAAGGGGCGCTGGAGGGCGTCTTTGCCCTGCGCATCGCGACCGACCTGGCCGATGCGTTGGCCGGTGCCGACGCGGCACTGCTGGTGGTGCCGGCCTATGCCTATCCCGCGCTGTTGCCTGCCATCGCGCGGGAATTGCGCGTGCCGCTGTTGATCGCGCCCTGCGCCAGCCTGGCACCGCTGGCGCTGGATGCGGCCATGGCCGGCGCCGCGCACCGCCCGGCCATCGGCGCCATGGCGACGACCCCGGTCATGGGCCGGCGCCTGGCCCCCGACCGCGTGCGCGTCGCCGGCATCCGCAAGGCGGTGGACCTGGCGGCGGTGCCCACGGCGGCCGCCCCCGACCTGGCGGCCCTGGCGACCGCCCTGTTCGGCCATGCCAGCCCCATCGTGCCGAACGCCTTGCAGGCGGCCCTGGGCAACGCCAACCCGATCATCCACGCGGTGATGGCGCTGACCAACGTGACCCGGATGGAAAACGCCGAGCCCTGGCCGCAATACGCGATGATGACCCCCGCCGCCTGCCGGCTGATGGTCGCCATGGCGGAGGAACGCGACCGCCTGGCCCAGGCCTTTGGCCTGACCGTGCTGAGCCTGGAGGAATCGCTGCACCGGTCCAACGGCGTGGCGCTCGGCCCGATGCATGAGATGGCGGCGGTCATCGCCCAGTCGCGCGGGTCGGTCCTTGGCCCGGCCACCATGGACACCCGCTACGTGACCGAGGACGTGCCCTATGGCCTGGCCTTCTACCTCTGGCTCGGCGCCACGCGCGGGTTGCGCCTGCCGGTCACCGACGCGGTGGTGACGGCGCTGGAGGTGCTGTGGGGCCAGCCGCTGCGCGACAACCCCTTGCTGTCAGGGCTGGACCCGGCCGGGCTGGACGCGGCCCTGCAACACGGTATCGGGCGTCAGCCTTCGGTCTGAACCGGATCGGCCGAGCCCGACAGCAGCACCGCCACCCAATGCGTGCTGGGATAGGCGGCGCAGGCGGTCAGGCAGGCGATCACGATGGGGATGCCGATGAAGGCGCCGGCGATCCCCCACAGGAAGGCCCAGAAGAACACCGACAGCAGCACGATGAAGGGCGATACCGCCAGCGCCGCCCCGGCGATGCGCGGTTCCAGGTAGCTGCCGATGATGTTCTGGATGACGTTCAGGCTGACCAGCACGGTCAGCGCCGCGCCGACCGTGCCGAATTGCACCATCGCCAGCAGCGCCGGCAGCGCGGTCGCCACCAGCGGGCCGATGAAGGGGATGTAGTTCAGCGCGAAGGCGATCACGCCCCATTCCAGCGCCAGTTCCAGCCCGAACAGATAGGCGAAGGCGAAAACCGCAAGGCCGGTCGCGACACTCATCACGGTGCGCACCACCATGTAGCGTTGCAGCTTCCACGCGACCCGCTGCGCGATGTGCAGCACCGCCCGCCCCTGGCCCTTGCCGCCCAGGGTTTCGAGTTTGCGGGCGGTCATGTCCACTTCCATCATCCCCAGGATGACGAAGACCATCATCAGCGCGATGAAGGTGAACAGCCCCTGCACCTGGGCCGCCGCCGACCGCACCAGGCGCAGCAGCCAGGCGATGTCGAATTGCTGGGCCAGCATCACCGCCGCGTCGAAGCCCCGTGCCTCCAGCATCACCGCGGCTTGCGCATACAGCGCGGTGATATTGGCGCTGTTGGTGACCAGCCAGGCGCCCACCCGGGTCAGCCCCCAGACCACCATGCCGCCAAGCAGGCTGACCACGGCCAGGGTCACGATGATGGTGACCAGCATCGCCAAGGGACGGGTGATGTGGCTTTCCAGCGCCCGCTGCAGCGGCAGGACCAGGGCGATGGTGAAGAAGGCGAAGGTGATCGGCACAAGGATGGGCGCCGCCACCTGAAGCCCGGCCAGGACCAGCACGCCGGCGCCCAGTCCGAGCAGGCCGGGCAAGAGGATGCGTGCGGTCATGGGCGTGCTCTCCGAATCCTGCACCATGGGCGCGTGGGGCGCCGGCGCCGTGACAGGCCCTTCGGCTAACATGCCATGCCGCAAGTGCGAAGCACGCGACGCCCAACGGGACGGGCTGCGTAGCATGGGGACGCCCGGCCCATGCTTTCGGCGCTGGCCGTGGCATAGGCTTCTGTGATCCATTTATGTTGCGGTGGCCGACCGGGGCAAGGCCGTAGCGGAGGAAGCCAAATGTCCGACCTCAACGCCGTCCTGGCGCATGTCGATGCCGATCTCGATGCGGCGCTGGCGCGCCTCTTCGTGGTGCTGCGCATCAAGTCGATTTCGACCGACCCCGCCTATGCCGCCGAATGCCAGGCCTGCGCCGATTGGCATGTGGAGGATCTGCGCGGCATCGGCTTCGACGCCAGCGCCCGCGCCACCCCGGGCCACCCGATCGTCGTGGCGCATGACCGCAGCGCCAAGGGCGCCTCGGCGCTGTTCTACGGGCATTACGACGTCCAGCCGGTCGATCCGCTGGAATTGTGGGATGCCGATCCCTTCGATCCCCGCATCGAGACCTTGGCCGATGGCACCCGAATCCTGCGCGGACGCGGCACGGCGGATGACAAGGGGCAGTTGATGGCCTTCGTCGAGGCCTGCCGCGCCTGGAAAGCCGTCACCGGCCGCCTGCCGATCCCGATGACCATCCTGCTGGAGGGCGAGGAGGAATCCGGCGGCGTGAACCTGCCGCCCTTCCTGAAATCCCATGCCGATGAGCTGCGCGCCGACATCGGCCTGATCTGCGACACCAACATGTGGGACGCCAAGACGCCCGCCATCGTGACCATGCTGCGCGGGCTCTGCGGCGAGGAAATCATCATCCACGCCGCCGACCGTGACCTGCATTCGGGGTTTTATGGCTCGGCCGCGGCCAACCCCAACCGCATCCTGGCCCGCATCATCAGCGACCTGCACGATGCCGACGGCCGCGTGACCTTGGCCGGCTTCTACGACGGCGTGCCGGAATTGCCGGAGGCGCTGCGCACGCAATGGGACAGCCTGGGCTTCGACGCGAAGGCCTTCCTCGGTGCCGTCGGCCTGTCCGTGCCGGCGGGCGAGACGGGGCGTTCGGTGCTGGAAATGGTCTGGTCGCGGCCGACCTGCGAGATCAACGGCATGGGCGGCGGCTACCAGGGGGCCGGGTTCAAGACCGTCATCCCCGCCATGGCCTCGGCGAAAATCTCCTTCCGGCTGGTCTTCGACCAGGATCCGCACAAGATCCGCGCCGCCTTCCGCGCCTTCGTCCGGGCGCGGGTGCCGGCGGATTGCCGGGTGGAGTTTTTGGAACATGGCTCGGGCCAGGCCATCGGCTTCCCGATCGACGCGCCGGCCTTCGGCAAGGCACGCGACGCGCTGACGGCCGAATGGGGCAAGCCCGCGGTCTTCATCGGCGGCGGCGGGTCGATCCCGGTGACGCATGAATTGAAGAAGGCCCTGGGCATGGATGTCGTGCTGGCCGGCTTCGGGCTGGACGATGACCGCATCCACAGCCCGAACGAGAAATACAACCTGGAAAGCTTCCATCGCGGCATCCGGTCCTGGGTGCGGATCCTGGATGCGCTGGGCCGGGACGCCACCCCATGACCGAAGCGCCCAAAACCTCGATGCAAAAAATCCTCGACGTGGTCGAGAGGGTCGGCAACCGGGTGCCGCATCCGGTGATGATCTTCGTCTATCTGATCGCGCTGGTGATCCTGCTGTCGCAGGTCCTCTACATGTTCGGCGTCGGCGTATCCTACCAGGCCTACAACCCGGCGAGCGGTGAGATCGAACCCGCCCGCACCGTCGCGCGCAGCCTGCTGACCACCGACGGCATCCGGTTCATGTTCACCGGGGTCGTGCAGAATTTCATGAGCTTCAACGCCGTCGGCGTGATCATCGTCGCCATGGTCGGCGTCGGCGTGGCCGAGGAAGCAGGGCTGGTGAAGGCGCTGATCCGCAAGCTGGTGGTTGTCGCCCCGCCCGGGGCGCTGACCTATATCCTGGTCTTCGTCGGCATCATCTCCTCCATCGCCGCGGATGCCGGCTACCTGGTGCTGATCCCGCTGGCGGCGGCGGCCTTCGTCAGCGTGGGGCGGCATCCGCTGGCCGGGCTCGCGGCGGCCTTCGCCGCGGTGGCCTCGGCGTTTCTCGTCAATGTCATGATCGTGCCGACCGATGGCATCCTGACCGAGATCACCAATGACGCGATCCACCTGGTCAATCCGAACCTGTCGATCGATCTCGCGGCCAATGTCTGGTTCTCCATCGGATCGGTCGTGCTGCTGACCTTCGTCATCGCCATCATCACCGAGAAGGTGATCGAACCGCGCCTTGGCGCCTATACCGGCGACTATGTCGTGGAGGGCCAGACCGGCCTGTCCGATGATGAAGGCCGCGGCTTGCGCTATGCCTTCTGGGGCATGCTGGCCTCCTTCGCCTTCATCCTGGCGCTGACCCTGCCGCCCGGTGCGCCGCTGCGGAACCCCGATACCGGCACGATCATCGGCAACTCGCCCTTCATGAACAGCCTGATCGTGTCGATCGCGCTGGTCTTCCTGGTCTGCGGTGCCGCCTATGGCATCGGCGCGCGCACGATGAAGGGCACCAACGATGTCATCGCCGCGATGCAGAAGTCGATCGGCGCGCTATCCGGCCTGATCCTGCTGCTGCTGGTGATCAGCCAGTTCATCGCCTTCTTCAACTACACCAACATGGCGACCCTGGCGGCGGTGTCGTTGGCCGAGATCCTGCAACGTGCCAACCTGGATGCGCTGTGGCTGATCATCGGCTTCGTCGTGGTCACCTTCCTGCTCGACCTGATCATCACCGGCGCGATCGCCAAATGGGCGATTTTTGCCCCGATCTTCGTGCCGCTGCTGATGCAATTGGGCGTGGCGCCGGAAGCGGTGCTGGCGGCCTATCGCGTCGGCGATTCGCCGATCAATTCGATCACGCCGCTGAACGCCTATTTCGCCATGATCGTGACCTTCGCGATCAAGTACCAGAAGGACGCGGGCATCGGCACGGTGATCGCACTGATGCTGCCCTATGTCGTGGTGATGTGCGTCGTCTGGACGGCCTTCCTCGCGGCCTGGCATCTGCTCGGCCTGCCCTGGGGCATCGGTTAACGCCGATGAACGCCGAGTTGGGGATCGTCCTGGCGCTGCTGCTGGCGGCGGTGGCCATGTTCGTCATCAACAAGCCGCGCATGGATGCCGTGGCGCTGCTGATGATCGTCCTGCTGCCCTTCACCGGCGTCATGACGATGGGTGAGGCGCTGTCGGGCTTCAGCGACCCGAATATCGTCCTGATCGCGGCGCTCTTCGTCATCGGCGAAGCCCTGGTCCGCACCGGCGTCGCGCGCCGGCTGGGCGACTGGATCGGCGCCCGCGCCGGCAGCAGCGAGACCAAGCTGGTGGTGCTGCTGATGCTGTCGGTCGCGGGGCTCGGCGCCCTGATGTCCTCGACCGCCGTGGTCGCGATCTTCATCCCCGTGGTGATGCGGATTTCGCAGAACAGCGGCACGCCGGCCAGTCAGTTGATGATGCCGCTGAGTTTTGCGGGGCTGATCAGCGGCATGCTGACCCTGGTCGCGACGGCACCCAACCTGGTGGTCAATGCGGAATTGGCACGCCAGGGAATCGACGGCTTCCAGTTCTTCAGTTTCACGCCCTTCGGCATCCCGATCCTGCTCGTCGGCATCCTCTACATGCTCTTCGCCCGGCGCTTCCTGCCCGCCGGCGCACCGGATGCCGGCGCCGCCGCGGCACGACCCAGCCAGAAAAACTGGATCGCGCAATACGGGCTGGTCGATCGCGAGGCCCGGGTGCGCGTGGCGCCATCCTCCCCCCTGATCGGCAAGACGCTGGAGGAACTTGGCCTGCGTACCGCCGGGGTGAACCTGCTGGCGATCGAGCGTGCCCGCCGCTTCGGCACCGACGTGATCCGCCCGGTGGCGCGCACCAGCCTGCAAGCGGGCGATGTGCTGCTGATCGACGTGCTGCGGCCGCACATCGAACTGGAACCGTTGCGCGAAAAATTCCGCCTGGAACTGCTCCCGCTGGAGGAAGCCCAGGCCTATTTCACCGACCGTTCGCAGGAACTGGGCATGGTGGAAGTCGTGCTGCCCGCCGAATCGTCGCTGCTCGGCCAGACCGTGCTGGAAGCGCGCGTTCGCGCCGTATCCGGCCTGACCGTGATCGGGTTGCGCCGCGGCCGCGACGTGCATGGCCACGGCCTGCTGAATGAAAAGCTGAGGGCCGGCGACACGCTGCTGCTGATCGGCTTTTGGGGCGATATCCGCCGCGCGCAGGCCAATACCACGGCGATGGTCGTGCTGAACCTGCCAGCCGAAATGGACGAGGTCCTGCCCGTCGCCAGCAAGGCACCCCAGGCGCTGGCCGTGCTGGGCCTGGTGGTGGTGCTGATGGTCACCGGCGTCGTGCCGAATGTGCAGGCGGCGCTGATCGGCTGCCTGTTGATGGGCCTGCTCGGCTGCATCGACATGAACAGCGCCTATCGCTCGATCTCTTGGAAAAGCCTGGTGCTGATCGTCGGCATGCTGCCGTTTTCCATCGCGTTGCAACGCACGGGGGGCGTCGACCTGGCGGCCGATGGCTTGCTGGCGGCGGTGGGTGGCGCGTCGCCGCGCGTGGTGCTGGCGGCCTTGTTCGTGATCACCGCGATGCTGGGGCTGTTCATCTCCAACACCGCGACGGCGGTGCTGATGGCGCCGGTGGCGCTGGCGGTCGCGGCCGACCTGGGCGCGTCGCCCTATCCCTTTGCGATGATCGTGGCGCTGGCGGCATCGACGGCGTTCATGACGCCGATCTCATCGCCGGTGAATACCTTGGTGGTTGGGCCGGGGAACTACGGGTTTGGTGATTTCGTGAAGATCGGCGTGCCCTTCGCGCTGATCGTGCTGGTGGTCTGCGTGCTGCTCGTGCCGGTGCTGCTGCCGCTGTAGCGCCGGCCCCGAGACGGGGGCCGGCGCCCAGGCGATCAGCGGTTGCGCTGGCTCTGGTCGACCAGGAAGCCGCCGGCGGCGCCCGCACCGGCGCCGATCAGCGCGCCCATGCCGGCATTGCCGGAGAAGGAGCCGATGGCGGCCCCACCCAGCGCGCCGATGGCCGTGCCGGTGGCGACGGTCCGCTGCTGCTGCGTCATGTCCGCACAGGCGCCCAGCATCAGGGCGAGGGCGGCGGGGATCAACAAGGTCTTACGCATCGTCAGGGCCTCCCGTTTCAACGGCTGGTCGCGCGGCGCGCCGGCGCGGCGGGCGGGCAGGGATAGGTGGTCGCGGCCCAGCGCATCACGCTGTTCACCGCCTTGTCGTCGCCATACTGCGGGTTCGCCGCGGCCCAGCCGACGAAGCTCGCCTGCCCCGCCTCAAGCGATGGCGAAGGGGTCGGCAGGCAGAAGATCGGGCGCGCGCCGCGGGCCTGCGACACTTCGTTGTGATACTGCCCCGCCCCGATGATGAAGCCGCGGCAGAACGCCTGCGCCGCCGGCTGGTCGGGATTGGTCGCGGGCAGGCCGCAAAGCCCGGCGAGGGTGCTGGTCGTCATCACCCGTGCCGGTTCGGCCGCGGGCTGGGCCAGCGCCGGCTGCATGCACATGGCAAGCAAGGCCAGCGCGCCGCCGTGTTTGAACGGAATTCTCATGGCCGGATCTCCCCAAGTTTCAGCGTTGTGATCGCAAGACTACGCCAAATATCCTGGCGCCGCCTTTGCGCTGGCGCAAGGCGGTCGGGCGAAACGCAGCCCCCTAAAAAGACCCCAGCAAGGTGCCCAGCACGATCACCGCGATCAGCCCAAGCAGCGCGCCGACGATGCTGACCATCACGATGTCCATGTAGCTTTCGCGATGGGTGCAGCCGCAGACCGCGAGCATCGTCACCACCGCGCCATTGTGCGGCAGCGCATCCAGGGTGCCGGCGCCGATCACGGCGACGCGATGCATCAACCCCGGGTCCAACCCCGTCTGCGCCGCGATCGCCATGTAGGTCGGCCCCAGCGCATCCAGCGCGATCGTCATGCCGCCGGATGCCGATCCGGTCAGCGCCGCCAGCACATTCGTCGCGACCGCCAGCGACACCAGCGGCCCGCCGCCGATGCCCAGCACCCAATCCCGCACAGCCTCGAACGCCGGCAGGGCGGCGACCACGGCGCCGAAGCCGACCAGGCTCGCAACACTCAGGATTGGCAGGACCGAGGCATTGGCCCCCGCATCCATCGTCGCGCGCAGCGACGGCAGGCGCCGCGCGTTCAGCGCGATCAGCACCGCGATCGCCGCCGCCAGCGCCGTCGCCACCGACCAGACGCCGCCCACCGCCGCCAGCGAGGTTCCGCCCCACTGCGCTTCGGCCAGGAAGCCCGCATCGATGCGCGGCAGCACCACCATCGACATCAGCAGGTTGACCAGCACGACGACACCAAGCGGCAGGATCGCGATGACAATCGGCGGCAGCTTGTCGCTATGCGCGCTATGCGCCAGTTCGGGCGGGTCGAATTCACGCGCGGTCGAGGCACGTTCGCGCAGCACCGGGTCGTTCACCAGCGCCGGATCGGCGACCGGCGTCGCCTCGTCGCCAAAGCCTTCGCCCCGAAGCCGCGCCTTCTGTTCGGCGCGCCGCAGCCACCACATCCCGAAGCCCAGCATGATCAGCGACGCGATGATCCCAAGCCCCGGCGCCGCAAAGGGCGTGGTGCCGAAGAACGGCATCGGGATCGCGTTCTGGATCGACGGCGTGCCGGGCAGCGCCGACATGGTGAAGGTCGAGGTGCCGAGCGTGATCGCCCCCGGCATGAGCCGTCGCGGAATCGCCGCGGCGCGGAACAACGCCTGCGCCATCGGCGCCAGCACGAAAAACGCGACGAACAGGCTGACACCGCCATAGGTCACCAAGGCACCGGCCAGCACCACCGCCAGGATCGCGCGGCTCGGGCCAAGCTTCTCCGTCATGAACGCGGCGATGGACGACACCGACCCGCTGTCGTCCATCAACTTGCCGAAGAGCGCACCCAGCAGGAACAGCGGAAAGAACTGCCCGACGAAGCGGGCGCCGCTGTTCATGAAGGTTTCGGTCCAATGCGCCAGCAACGGTTCGCCGGCGAAACCCGCCGCGATCAGGGCCGCCGCGGGGGCCAGCAACAGGATGCTCCAGCCACGGAACGCCAGCCAGACCAGCAGCCCGAGGCCAAGCAGGATGCCAAGCAAGCCCATGACGTCAGACGCCCTTCCGCAACAACTGGTCGATGTCCAGGGTCGAACGCTGGCCGAGGTCACTGCCGCGTGCGCTCATAAAATCCTCGGCGGCGCGCCGGCCCTCATCGCGCAGCATCGTCAGGAAATCCCATTCCGCATTGACCTTGGAAGAGGAGCCGAGCCCGATCAGCAGATCGCTGCGGATCATGTGCAGGCGCATCTTCGCCCAATGCGCCGTCTCGACATTGCCGGGATCGGCGACCTGGCGCAGCAGGGCGATCATCTGCAATTCCTTCAGCAACACGGCGTTGAACGACACCTCGTTCAGCCGGTTGATGATGTCGCGCGCGGTGCGTGGCGTGCCGGGGCGTTCGACGGGATTGATCGCGACCAGGATGGTGTCGTCCGACACGCATTCCTGCACCAGCGGCGTCATCGTCGGATTACCGGCGAAGCCGCCATCCCAATACGGATCGCCGTCGATCTCCACCGCCTGGAACATGGTCGGCAGGCAGGCCGAGGCGAGCAGCACATCCGGCGAGATTTCATGGTTGCGGAACACCCGCCCGCGCCCGGTCCGCACATTGGTCGCGGTGATGAACAATTTGATCGGTGCCGTCGCCAGCCGCGCGAAATCGACATTCGCCGCCAGGATATCGGTCAGCGGATTCGGCCCGGCAAACGGCATGTCATAGGGCGAGAACAGCCGCGTCATCACATCCATCGCGACATAGGCGGGCGAGGTGTCGAGCGTCCAGCGACCCAGCAGCACATCGACCGGGCCACGGCGCAGCGGGCTCATCTCCGCGGCCTTCGACACGCTGCGCCAGAAGCGCGTCAGTGCGGCGCGCGCGCCCTCCGCACCGCCCTGTGCGAACCCATCGACCATCACCACGGCATTCATCGCACCGGCCGAGGTGCCGGAAATCGCCTCGAACCGCAGCCAGTCTTCCTCAAGCAGGCGATCGAGCACGCCCCAGGTGAAGGCGCCATGCGAGCCACCGCCCTGCAAGGCCAGGTCCACCAGAAGCGGCGCGCGCTGCGTCACGCCAGACTCAACTGGGGACTCAACTGGGGACTCAACCGGGGATTCAACAGGGGATGCTGCGGGAACGGGTGACGCGGCGCGGCTGCGCGGTGCTTTTGCCATGCCTTCGGAGTCCCACATGCGGCCTGTCCGTGGCAAGCATCATGATGCGCATACGAGACATCGCCATGGGATGTTCATGTGATGCTGTGCTTGTCGTCCAGGCAACTTGCCTCGACACTCGGCCACGAAGATTGGGAGGACACCACGGGTGACAGTTTGGACACGACGCGCGGCGCTGCTGGTGGCCTTGTTGCTGCCGGCCTGCACCATCGCGCGCCTGCCCGCGCCCCCGGAAGCCTTGACCGAGGAGATCCAGCCCCTCGGCATCCCGAACGCGCGTTTCTGGGTGGATCGCGGATCGGCGCCGCTGGAACAGGAATTGCGTGCTGCGGGATTGCGTGAGGTCGCGAGCCTGCCACCCGACCAGCGGCGGCGCCTGCCGCCGGCGGATTACCTGGCGATCTCCGGCGGTGGCGACAATGGCGCCTTCGGCGCCGGCCTGCTGGTCGGCTGGACCGCGAGCGGCCAACGCCCGGAATTCCAGGTGGTGACCGGGGTTTCGGCGGGCGCGCTGAGCGCGCCCTTCGCCTTCCTCGGCCCCGATTACGATCCCGCGCTGCGAGAGGTTTTTACCGGCGTGGCGCCGCCCGACATCCTGCTGTTCCGCCGCATGGCGACGGCGCTGCTGTTCGGTGATTCACTGGCCGATACCGGGCCTTTGTATCGGCTGATCGAACAGCATGTGAACGACAGCATGATGGCCGCCATCGCGCGCGAATACGCACGCGGACGATTGCTGCTGATCGGCACCACGAACCTGGATGTGCAGCGGCCCGTGGTCTGGAACATCGGTGCGATCGCGGCCAGCGGGCATCCGGATGCGATCGTGCTGATGCGCCAGATCATGCTGGCCTCGGCCTCGATCCCCGGGGCCTTTCCGCCGGTGCTGACATCGGTCGAAAGCGCCGGGCGGCGGTATCAGGAGATGCATGTCGATGGCGGGGCCGCGTCGCAGATGTTCCTGTTCCCCGCCTCGCTCGACCTCGCCGCCGGTGCGCGAGACGCGGGCATCGAACGGCAGCGCACGGCCTACCTGATCCGCAATGCGCGGATGGACACCGAATGGGCTACCACCAGCCGCCGCTTCTTCGCGATCTCCCGCCGCGCGCTGTCCACCACGATCCATTTCAGCGGGGTCAATGACGTGGTGCGGATCTTCCTGACATCGCAGCGCGATGGGGTGGGGTTCCGGCTGGCCTATATCGACCCGGCGTTCGAAGCGGAGCGGCCGGAGGCATTCGACCAAGCCTATATGAAGGCGCTGTTCGACAGCGCCTATGAACAGGCGCGCAATGGTTATCCGTGGATGGACCGGCCGCCGGGTTTTCCGACGCCGCGCCGCTAGACCGCGATGCGTTCGCATTCGCTCACGCATCGTGGTCTAGCTTGTTGTTTTGTCGCGTGATTCAGCCCTGCGGCGCATTCGCGCCTACGGCCATCACGCTCTAAAGCATGCTCACGGCCAGGGCCACGGCCAGGCCGAGCATCGCCACCCCCGCCGCCGACCAGCGCTGCATCGGCGCCTCGGCCCGTTCCAGCGCATTGCCGCAGGCCGTCAGCACGGGGGCGACGTGGCGCGCCAGCACCAGCACATCGCCTTCCGGCAGTTGCGGCAGTGCCGCGCCCCAGCGATGTAGCCCGACGGCCAGCAGCAGGCCCAAGGCCACCGGCCAGGACCCGGACAGGATCTCCGACGGTGACACGGCCTCCTCCACCGTCCCGGGGAACAGCGCCCAGGGCACCGCGACGGCGGCGAAGGCGATGCCCAGCCAGGGCACAACTAAGCCAAACGGCGGCACGGCGGCGGCATAGGGATCGGCCATGCGCCGCAACCGCCCCAGGAAATGCGCCATCAGCAGCGTCGTGCCCGCCGCCGACAGATAGGACAGAAGCGCCGGCAAGCCGCTGCCAAAGGCATCCTTCACCGCGAGCTTGGCCAATGCGCCGCCCGTCAGCGGCAGCCCGCCAAACCCCAGCGCCAGCACGCCGACAGGCAGCAGCACGATCCACAGCCAGCGCCGCCCACACGCCGCGACCACGCCCACGCCCAGGAACAGCGCCCCCTTCGCCAGCACATGATGCGAAGCGTAGAACACCGCCCCCGGCACATCGCCCAGCCCCAGAACCGCCACGACCACCCCCATCTGGCTGACGCTGGAATAGGCCAGGATGGTTTTCGGATTCGCCTGCGTGATCCCGACCGCGACGGCGTAGAAGGCGGTGACGAAGCCGATCACGACCAGCGCTTCGCCCCAGCCGCCGCCGTCATCGAAGGGCAGGAAGCGCACCAGCCCGATGATCCCGGCCTTGATGATCGCCCCGCTCAACACCGCCGAGGCCGGCATGGGCGCCGCCGGATGCGCCAGCGGTAGCCAGACATGCAGCGGCACCAGCCCCGCCTTCAGCCCGAACCCCAGGATCAGCAGCCCGATGGTCAGGTCCCGCCAGGGCGACGCCGGCAGCGCCGCCATGACATCACGAATCGCCAGGCTGTCGGTGGGGCTTGCCGCATGCAGCAGCGCGAAGGCCAGCAGCAGGCTGATCTCACCCAGAACCGCCAGCACCAGATACACCGCACCCGCATGGCGCGCCCGCGCCGTGCCATCCTGCACCACCAGCCCCCAGGCCGCCAGGCTGACCAGCGCGAAGAGCAGGTAGAAACTGGCCAGGTCGGCGGCGACAAAAACCCCCAGGCTGCCCGTCAGGGTCAGCAGCCAGGCCACGGCAAAGCGCCCCTGGCCCGGTTCGTCGCGCAGATAGGCGGCGGCATAGGCACCCGCCCCCGACCACAGCAGCGCCGCGACCCCCAGCAGCATCGCCCCGGGCGGGTCGATCGCCAGGCCAAAACGGAAGTGATCGGCATCCGAGACCAGCGCCACCCCATCGCCGGCGAAACACGCGGCAGCCAGCCCCGGCAGCGGTGCGAAGGCCAGCAGCCACAGCGCGCGCGCCCGGACCCAGGGCGACAGGCAGGCCAGCAGCATCGCCGCCGGAACGGCCAGCGTGGCGGGCAGCAGCCCCGTCACGGCAGCCGCCCGATCTGCAACAGGCCGAAGGAGGCCAGCGGCACCAGCCCCAAGGCCACGGACCCCAGCGCCAGCACCAGCACCACCGCTTCCCGGCGCGGCGCCACGGCGGCGAACACGGCGCCTGACGGCCGTGCGCGTAGGCTGACCGCCAGCACGCGAAACACATAGCCGCCGGTCAGCAAGCCGCCGGCCAGCATCACCAGCGCCCACCACCATTGCCCGGTGGCGATGGCGCCCTTCAGCAGCAGCCATTTGGCGACGAAGCCACCGCTTGGCGGCAGGCCCATCAGCGACAGCCCGGCCAGGCCAAAGGCCACCACCGTCACCGGCAAGGCGCGCGCGACGCCGCCCAGGTCGCGTATGCGGTCGTGGCCGACGGATTCGGCGACCAGCCCCGCGGCCAGGAACATCGAAGCCTTGGCCAGCGCATGGGACACGGCCTGCAGGATGCCCCCGGTCCAGGGGCCGCCGCTATGGGCCGGATCGGCGGCGACCAGCGGGAACATCAGGAACAGGTAGCCGATCTGCGCGACCGTGGAATAGGCGATCAGCAGCTTCAACCGCGCCTGGCGCAGCGCCAGCGCGCTGCCGAAGACGATGGCGGCGGCCCCCAAGGCCGCCAGGATCTGCGGTGCCATTCCGGTCAGCAGCCCCGGCATCACCCAGAACCAGATCCGCAGGATCAGGATGAAGGACGCCTTGACCACCAGCCCCGACATCACCGCGCTGGCCGCCGCCGGCGCCCCGGCATGGGCGGCCGGCAGCCACAGATGCAGTGGGAACAACGCGGTCTTGGCCAGCAGGCCCGCCGTCATCAGCGCCCCCGCCACGATCGTCGCGGGATCGGCCTTGACCCGCGTGGACAGCAGCGTGATGTCCAGCGTGCCATAGGCGCCATAGAGCAGCGCCGCACCCAGCAGATACAACACCGAGCCGAACAGCACGAAGATCAGGTAGCGCAGGGCCGCCGCCATCGTCTCGGCCCGGCCATCCAAGCAGACCAGCGGGATCGCGGCGAAGCTCAGCATCTCCAGCGCCACGAACAGGTTGAACAGGTCGGTGCCGACAAAGACCGCGTTCAGCGCGGACCAGACCGCCAGCAGCAGCACCCAGAACACCAGGGCCTGGCGCTGCTCCCCCGGCCCCTGGCCAAAGCGCCCACGCGCGAAAAACGCCGTGGCGCCGATCACCACCGATGTCGTCGACAGCATCGCCGCCGACAACCCATCTGCGCGCAGCGCAACCCCCAGCGGCGGCGCCCAGCCGCCCAGCAGATAGACCACCGCCGCATCCAGCCGCAGCACGGCGGCGGCGATGGCGAAGGACACGACGGCGCCAATCGCCAGCGCCAGCAGCGCCACCCGTTCGGCCCAGCGCCCGCCCAGCAGGAAGGCCAACAAAAGCCCACCCACCGGCAGCATGGTGATGCAGACCAGCAGCGCGCCGCCCTCGGTGCTGGTCACTGGTCGGGCTTCTCACGCAGCGCGGCCAGGCGCAGCAGCATTTGCAGCGCCAGGGCCGTGGCGGCGAAGGCGACGACGATGCCGGTGATCACGATGGCCTGCGGGACCGGATCGCCGCCCATGCCGGCCGCCGCCCCGCGCCGCGCGATCACGCCGAACAGCACAAACACCCCGCCGCCCAACAGGTTGAAGCCCAGCAGCCGCCGCAACGGCGTGGCCTGCACGACAACGCCATACAGGCCGATGCCGACCAGCGCCGCCCCCATCAGCCCATAGAGCGTGATCGCACTCATCGCGCCGGCCACCCCGCCACCATCAGCGCCAGGGCGGCGGCAATGGACAGGGTCAGCGCCGCCTCGATCCCCAAAATCAGCGGCTTGGCCCAACCGGCCGGATAGGCGAGGAAGCCATCCGCCACGACAAAGCCCAACAACCCGACGGCCAGGAATAGCACAGGCCCGAGGACGATCAGCCAGCGGGTGGTGCTGCTGTCGGCGCGGGGCGGTTCCACCCGCCCGGCCATCCAGGCCAGGATCCACATCGCGGCCAGGATGGTGCCGCCCTGGAAGGCGCCACCGGGCGCCTCGGCGCCGACCCAGAACAGGTGCACGCCCAGCAGCAGCCCGATGGGCGGCAAGACGCCCGCCAACAAGCCCAGCGCGCCATCCTGCCGCGCCACGGCGCCGGGCCGGCCGCCCCAGGCGTCATCGGGGGCAAGCGACCAGATGGCGATGAGCGCGACCACCAGGACCACCGCCTCCATGAAGGTATCGATGGCGCGATAGGCCAGCAGCACCCCGGTCACGGGATTGCCCAGGCCGAGGCCGGGCAGGTGGGCCGCCGCCTCGACGGCCAGGCTCGGCCCCGGTTCGGGCAGCAGCAGGACGGCGGCGGCCAGGCCGGCCGTGATGGTGGCGCAGAGCACGCCCGCGGCCAGCCGCAGCCCAAGTCCGGGCGGCGCGGCCTCGGCGCGCAGGCGCGTCGCGGCGCCGATCAGCATCACGCCGGTCACGCCGCCGCCGATCGCGGCCTCGGTCAGGGCCACATCCGGCGCGCCGATCCGCACCCAGACCAAGGCGAGCAGCAGCCCAAAGGCGATGAAGGCGACCACCGCGCCAAAGGCGTCGCGCAGCCGCAGCGCCGCCAGCGCGACCCCGACCACGGCCAGCGCCAGCACGGCATCGAGCGCCAGCCCCCCCGTCACGGCAACCGCCGCGCCAGCAGCCGCGTGACCGTCGCGCCGGCGAACAGCACCAGCAGCCAGACCAGCACCAGCTTCGCCCCGTCCAGCACGCCATCGACGCGGAACAACAGGCCGAGCACCACCAGCCCCAGGCCCAGATTATCGGCCTTGGTCAGCGCGTGCAGCCGGCTCAACGGATCGGGGAAGCGCAGCAGCCCGACGCTGCCCGCAAGGTAAAACACGCAGCCCGCGACGATGGCGGCAAGGCTGGCGATGTCCATCATGCCCGCAACGACAGCGCGGCGGCGACGAAAGCCGCCAGCACAGCCAGGCACAGCGCGACATCGACCACGGCACCCGACCCCGTCGCACCCGCCACCAGCAACAGCGCCGCGACCCCGCCCGTGCCGATCAACTGCGCCGCCATCAACCGGTCGAGGTCGGACGGGCCGCGCAGGATGCGCACCAGGCCCAGGGCGACCGTCGCCATGATGAAACCCGCGGCGGCCAGCAGCGCGTCAGCCATCGCCGCGATCCAGGCCGAAGGCGCGCGCGAAGCGGGCTTCCTCGGCGTCCATGGCGATGGGCGCGCCGCGGTCCAGGCAATGCACGCGCACCACGCCATCATCATCGCAGCGCGCCGGCAGGGTGCCGGGCGCCAGGCTGGCCAGGGCCAGGAAGGCATCGCGCGCCGGACCGGCGGGCAGCCCGCAGCGATAGGTCACGAACCCCGGGCGGATCGGCAGGCTGGGCGACAAGGCGCGATAGGCGACATCGATGCCCGCGACGATGGATTGCCAGAAAAACCGCAGCACCAGGGCCAGCAAGGCGAGCGGGCGGACCCGCGGGGCGCCCGGCAGCAGGCGCAGGCTGACCCAACCCGCCCCCAGTGCCGCCAGCACCCCGACCGCAAGCCCGGCCGGATCGGTGCCCGCGATGACGACCCAAAGGCCGAACAGCAGCACCGCCCGGCCCAACATTCAGGCCCGTTCCTTGCCGACCTGTTCCTTGCCGCCGAACACGACGACATAGACTGTCGGCAGGAAGACCAGGGTCAGCACCGTCGCGACCAGCAACCCGCCCATGATGGCAAAGGCCATCGGCCCCCAGAACACCGTCGGCGCGATCGGGATCAACCCCAAAATCGTGGAAATCGCCGTCAGCATCATCGGCCGGATGCGCGAACCGCCGGCGGCGACCACGGCATCCCAGACGCTGCGGCCCGCGGCGCGGTCGGCCTCGATCTGCACGATCAGGATGACCGCGTTCTTGGCGATCATGCCGAGCAGCGCGAGGATGCCCAGGATGGCGACAAACCCCAGCGGCTGGTTGAACAACAGCAGCGCCGCGACCACGCCGATCATGCCGAGTGGCAGCACGCCGACCACCAGGGCCAGGCGCCGGAAGCTCTGCAACTGGAACATCAGCACGGTCAGCATGATCAACAGCATGACCGGCACGACCGCGACGACCGAGGCGCGGGAGGCAGCACTTTCCTCGGCGATGCCGCCCGTCTCGATCCGGTAGTTGCGCGGCAGCGAGGCGTTCAGCGCGGCGATGCCGGGGGCGATTTCCGACACCACCGATTCCGGCAGCACGCCCGGCACGACATCGGCCAGCACGGTCAATGTCGGCACCCGGTCGCGCCGCCAGATCAGCGGGTATTCCTGTTCGTAGTCGAAGGTCGCGAACTGGCTCAGCGCCACGGTCCGGCCGTTCGGCAAGGGCACCTGCAAGCCGCGCAGGGTCGACAGCGAAATTCGTTCCGCCGCATTGGCGCGGGCGATGACGTTGATCAGGTAGATGTCGTCGCGGATCTGCGTGATCGGCAGCCCCGTCACCGCCGCGTTCAGCACCGTCGCCAGCGCCTGCGACGTCAGGCCCAATTGCCGCGCCTGGTCCTGGTCCACCCGGATGCGGAGTTGCCGCGCCGGTTCGATCCAGTCGAAATTCACATGCCGCGCGCTGGCGCTGCTGGCCACGGTCTGCGCCAGGCGCAGGGCGATGGCGCGCACCTCCTCCGGGTCCGGGCCGCTGACGCGATATTGCAGCGGCCAGCCGACCGGCGGGCCGAGTTCCAACGGATAGGCCCGCGCCACGACACCCGGAAAGTCATTCGCCAGCAGGGTTTCCAGCCGCGCCTGCAACCGGTCCCGCCCGGCCAGCGACTTGGCCACGATGACGGATTGGGCGAAGAACGGATTGGCCAGTTGCACGTTCAGCGGCAAATAGAACCGGATCGCGCCGCGCCCAACATAGGTGCTGAACCGCTCCACATCCGGATCGGCGCCCAGCACCGTGTCCAGCCGCTTGGCGACCTCCTCGCTCGCGTGGATCGAGGCACTTTGCGGCAGGGTCAGGTCCACCACCAATTCGTTGCGATCCGACGCCGGGAAGAATTGTTGCGGCACGAAGCGGATCGCGGCGATGGAACCGATGAAGACCACCACGGTCAGCGCGATGGTGATCCACTTCGCCCGCATCGCGGCCAGCAGGAAGCGCGTGTAGATACGCAGCACGATCCCCGGCGGCGCATCGGCCACCTGCGCCTTCGGCGCCTTCAGGATGGCCATGCCAATCACGGGCGCAAAAATCACCGCCACGAACCACGACACGATCAGCGCGATGCCGACCACGGCAAAAATGGAAAACGTGTATTCGCCCGCCGAACTGGCGGCGAAGCCGATCGGGACAAAACCCGCGATGGTCACCAGGGTGCCGGTCAGCATCGGCGCCGCCAGGGTGCGATACGCAAAGGTCGCCGCATCGGCCTTGCTGTCGCCGGCACCAAGCCTGCGGATCATCGCATCGACCGTGGTCATCGCATCATCGACCAGCAGGGTCAGCGCGATGATCAGCGCGCCCAGCGAGATGCGTTGCAGGTCGATCCCCGCGATGGACATGATCGGGAAGACGATGGCCAGGGTCAGCGGGATGGACAGCGCCACCACCGACCCCGGCCGCATGCCGAGTGCCACGAAGCTCGCCACCATGATGATCGCGATGGCCTGCCACAGCGATTCCATGAAATCGCCGATCGCCTCATCGACGGTCTGCGCCTGGTCGGCGACCAGGATCGGCTCGATCCCCACCGGCAGTTCGGCGGTGATCGCCGCCATTTCGCGCTGGATATTGCGGCCCAGCGCCAGGATATCGCCCGAATCCCGCATCGCGATGGCCAGCCCGATGGCGGGCTTGCCGTTCACGCGGAACATCGGCTGCGGCGGATCGGAATAGGCGCGGCGCACATCGGCGATGTCGCCCAGCCGGATGATCCGGTCGCCGGCGACGAAATTCACCGCCAACAGGTCCTGTTCGGATTCAAAGGCGCCGGACACGCGCAGCGACAGCCGTTCCTCACCCGTCTGCACCACGCCCGCGGGCCGCACGATGTTCTGGGCCTGCAGGCTGGCGATCAGCGCGCCATAGTTCAGCCCGAGGCCGGCGAGCCGCTCGGTCGAGAACTCGATAAAGATCTGTTCGTCTTGCGCGCCGATGATCTCGACCTTGGACACATCCGGCACGCGCAGCAGCCGTGACCGCACGTATTCCACCCGGTCGCGCAGTTCCCGGTGGGTAAATCCATCAGCCGTGAAACCGTAGATGATCCCGAACGTATCGCCGAAATCATCGTTGAAGCCCGGCCCGACGACACCGGCCGGCAGGGTATGCCGCATGTCGCCGATACGCTTGCGCACCTCATACCACATGTCCGGCACGATGGCGGCGGGGGTCGAGCCCTTCAGATCGACAAAGATCGTCGTCGTGCCGGCGCTGGTGAAACTGCGCAGGCTGTCGATGTTGGGGGTTTCCTGCAGCGTGCGTTCCAGCCGCTCGGTCACCTGCAACAGGGTTTCGTCCAGGGTCGCCCCAGGCCAACCCGCCTGCACGATCATGGTGCGGAAGGTGAAGGCCGGGTCTTCGTTCCGCCCCAGCTTCATGAAGGCGATGGAACCGGCGATGATCGCCGCCAGCATGAAGTAGATGACCAGCGACTGGCGCTTGATCGCCCAGTCGGACAGATTCGGCCCGATCATCGCGCGGCGGCGCCCAGCAGGCGGATTTTTTGACCCGGGCGCAGTGCCTGCACGCCGGCCGTGACGATCACGTCACCCGGCACCAGCCCCTGGCCGACCAGCACCCGCGCGGGGTCGAAGCGCACGACCTCGATCCGGCGCAGCGACACCGTCTCGGTCGCCGCATCCACCACCCAGACGGCGGGTTCGCGATCGGCGCGGGTCAGCGCGGTCGCGGGGATTTCGATGCTGGGGCCGCTGTTGACCAGCATCCGCCCGGTCACCGTGGACCCCAGCCGCATCACCGCCGGCGGATCGGTCAGCCCGACCCGCACCTGGAAGGTGCCGGTCGCGGCATCGGCGCGCGGCGCCACCTCCCGCACCCGTCCCACGGCCACAACGCGCGGGTCCATGGTCAGCGAGACCTCGATCCGCGGATCGGCATCGGCCATGTCCTTGACCGCCGGCGGCACGTCGAACACCGCGTCGCGGCCTTCCTGGCGCGCGATCTGCACGATCATGCGCCCGGCCTGGACCACTTCGCCGGGCTCGGCCCCGCGCGCGGTCACGGTGCCGGGGGCATCGGCCCGCAGCTCGGTATAGCCCAGCCGGTTCTCGGCGATGTTGAGCTGGGCCTCGTTCGCATCCGCCTGGGACTGGGCGTTCTGCAAGGTCCGGACGGCCTCGTCATAGCGCACGCGGGTGGTGAAGCCGCTGACCAGCAGCTCGCGCTGGCGGGTGTAGTTGTTGCGTGCCTCGACCAACTGGCCGCGCGCCGCGGCGACGGCGGCGCGGGCGGCGCGCACGTTGTTCTCCTCGTTCTGCCGGTCCAGCCGGGCCACGACCTGGTCGGCGACGATGCTATCGCCGACATTCACCGCGCGCTCGATCATCCGGCCTTCGATGCGGAAGGCCAGGTTCACCTCCGTCTCCGCCTGCACCGTGCCGGTCAGCGAGACGACATCGCCGCCGCTGCGCGTTTCCACCGTCATCACGCGCACGGGGCGGATTTCCGGCGCGGCGGCGGGTGTGCCGCCATCGCAGGCGGTCAGGGACAGCGACGCCACCAGGGTGACGGCAAGCGCCGACCGGACGGGTCCACGCGGCAATGCTAGACGATGGCGCACCAGGAACTCCCGCGTCGCGTTTCTGTTGTCATGTCAGGTCTTGTGATCGTGTCCGACCGGGTGCGACCCCGCCAGGGTGCCCCGTCCGATCGGATTGACCTCCCCACCGGGGACGCCGCTTTCGCGTCTCCGTCCCGGGCCTGTGAATCATGCCCGAACCGGTTCGGGCGGGCAAGAATTCAGGCCTTCGCCCCAAGGCCGTGGCTCCAGGCTATGGCCCCCCGGGGCCTTGCGGCGCATTGGCCATGCGTCACGCGGCTGTGCCCGGCGTCCCAATGTCGGCCATCAGCGCCGCAGCCGGCGCAGGAAACCGGCCAGGTCCGAGGTTTCGTCACGCGATTGTCGCATGTGCCGCGCCGCCAGGGCCGCGCCGGACAGCCCGGCCGCGCGCGCATCGCTTGGCCGGTAGCCGAATTCGGCGCGGAAGGCGCGGCTGAAGCTGGAGGCATCGGTGAAGCCGAATTCCTCGGCGATGGCGGCAATCGTCGGCTGGGCCGCCAGGTCGGCCAGGGCGGCATGCGCGGCCAGCAGCCGGCGCGACTGGATGTAGCGCGCGACGCCGCCCTCGGCCTCGAACAGCCGGTAGAGGTGCGACCGCGATATGCCCGCGATGCGGCACAAGCGGCTGGGGGAAAAGCCCGGCGCCCGCAGATTGTCCTGCACGATTCGCCGGATGCGCTCGATCCGCATGCGGTCGAGCTGCGCCAGCGTCACCTCGTTCTGCGGCCGGGCGTTGCCGATGCAGGCGCCGATCATGGCGCGGGTGGAGTCCAGCAGCGCCGGCACATCGGCCTGCGTCATCATGGGCATGCGCCGTTCCAGCAGGCCGAGGTAGTCGCGCAACAGCCCTGCCAATGGCGTCCGGTTCGGCGCATTGCGCGTGGCATCCAGCCCCGGCGCCCAGTCGCGCAAGCCATCGCGCGGGATGAACAGCACCAGCCAGTCGCAATCCGTGCGCTCACCGTCGAAGGCCTCGCCAAGGCAGGTATGGCACAGATCGCCCGGCACCGTCGTATGGACCGTGTCGCCGACCCGGGTCCGCATCTCGCCCCGCCGCAGGAAGCCCAGCGTCCAATGGTCGAGCGAATCGCGCCGCGTCAGCGCCTTCGGGCGGGCGAAGCCGCTGGCCGGCACGCTGACCTGGCTGAGCGCCATGTCGCCCAGGCTCCAGAGGGTGTTGCTGGCGAAAAAGCCCTGCGCGACTGGTGCCGTGGCCGTGATCTGGACCACCGAACCGCAGCGGTCCCGCCAGGCGGCGAACTGCTCGGCCGCGGGGCGCCCACCGGTGGCATAGGTCATGGAATGGACGGCGGCTGCCGAGGCCTGGGCCGCGATGCGCCCAAAAACATCCCCGTCCGCCATGGGACCCCCCGGCCGCTGCGCGATTGCGACTGGCCTTCGCAACCATACGAGGCGCATCGTCGCGGAGACAAGCCTCGCCCGCCCCGGTTCGGGCTTGGGCCTTTGGGACCGGGCGTCCAGAATGGGGACGCCCCGGGGGTGCGGCAGGGCGTGCCGCAACGGTAGCGTCAAAAACTTTGTGGGATGGAAGCATGTACGCGCAACTTCACCAGGACGAGGCGGTTGGCCCCGCCGAAGTCTCCACCGGGCGGCTGCCGCCGGCGGAACTGGTTGGCGGCCTGGTGGCAGAGGCCCATGCACGCTACCGCGGCAATGACGACGGAACGGTGGCCGACTACATCCCCGCCCTGGCCAGCGTGAAACGCGACCTCTTCGGCGTCTGCGTGGTCGGGGTGAATGGCGGGGTGGTCGCGGTCGGCGATACCGACCACGCCTTTTCCATCCAAAGCATCTCCAAGCCCTTCGTCTTCGCGCTGGTCTGCCAGGCGCTCGGCGGCGGGCAGGCGCGGCAGAAGATCGGCGTGAATGGCACCGGCCTGCCGTTCAACTCGGTCATGGCGATCGAACTCAACGCCGACCGCACGATGAACCCGATGGTCAATGCCGGTGCCATCGCCACGACCAGCCTGGCCCCCGGCGCGAATGCCGAGGAGAAATGGCGTTTTATCCGCGACGGCTTGTCCGCTTTTGCGGGGCGCGAATTGGCGCTCGACAATGAGGTCTATGAGTCCGAGGCCGCGACCAACCAGCGCAACCAGGGCATCGCCCGGCTGCTCTATGGCTACGGCCGCATGTATAGCGACCCGGATGAGGCGACCGACATCTACACGCGCCAATGCGCGCTGAATGTCACGGCGCGCGATCTCGCGGTGATGGGCGCGACCCTGGCCGATGGTGGGGTGAACCCGATCACCCGCGAACGCGTGGTCGATGCCGATCGCTGCAAGCGCGTGCTGGCGGTGATGGCGACGGCGGGGTTGTACGAACAATCCGGCGACTGGCTGTATGAAATCGGCCTGCCCGGCAAAAGCGGCGTCAGCGGCGGCATCGTCACCATCGCGCCCGGCAAGGGTGGCTTGGGCACCTTCGCGCCGCCGCTCGATGCCGCGGGCAATAGCGTCAAGGGCCAGTTGGCCACCAAGTTCCTGTCCGAGCGCCTGGGGATGAACCTCTTCGCCTCCCGGCCCGACGCGTGACTGTCACAAAGCATAAGGGGTTTCGCCCATGAGCACCGCCATGACACCGGCCGATGAGGAACACGCCTCCTGGGTGCCGATGATCGCGATCGCGCTCGGCCAGGTGCTGATGTCCTTCAACGTCGCCTCGCTGCCCGTGTCCATGAGCGGGATGGTCGCCAGTTTCAACGTGCCGCCGACCACGGTCGCGACCGGCATCGTGATGTATTCGCTGGCGGTCGCGGGCTTCGTCATGCTGGGCGCCAAGCTGAACCAGCGCTTTGGTTCGGCCATCGTCTTCCGCTCGGTCATCGTGATCTTTGGCATTGCCCAGGTGATGATGGTCATCAGCTGGAATGCCAGCATCATGATGGCGGCCCAGGGCCTGGCCGGGTTTGCCGCGGCGGCGCTGGTGCCATCGCTGGTGGCGCTGATCGCGCATAATTATCGCGGGCGGCAACAGGCGACGGCGATCGGCGCACTCGGCTCGGCGCGCGCCGCCGCGGGTGTCGCGGCCTTCACCATCGGCGGCGTGCTGGGCACCTTCGTCGGCTGGCGCCCGGTGTTCGGCATCCTGGTGGCGCTATCCGCGCTGGTCTTCTTCCTCAGCTTCCGCCTCAAGCCCGAACAGGGCCGGCCGGAGGTGAAGATCGACCTGGTCGGCGTCGTCCTGGCCGCCTCCGCGATCATCCTGATCAGCTTCGGCTTCAACAACCTGAACCGCTGGGGCATTGGCCTCGCGACCCCCGGGGCGCCCTTCAACCTGGCGGGCATGTCGCCGGCGCCGGCGATGATCGTGGTCGGCATCGTGCTGCTGCAGGTCTTCCTCGGCTGGACGCGGCGGCAGCAGGCGGCGGGCAAGACCCCGCTGCTGGACCTGAACGTGTTGAAATCCGCCCAGGAACGCGCCGCCGTCTATGCACTCTTCGCCGTGGTGGCGCTGGAGGCGATGCTGAACTTTTCCGTGCCGCTGTATATCCAGATCGTGCAGGGGCGTTCGCCGCTTGAAACCTCGGTCGCGATGATGCCGTTCAACTTGACGGTGTTCTTTTCCGCCATGCTGATCGTGCGGCTCTATGGCAGCTTCAGCCCGCGCCAGATCGGCCGTGTCGGCTTTTCGCTGTGCACGGCGGCATTGGTCTGGCTCGCCTTCGTCGTCAGCAATGACTGGAGCACGCTGCCGGTCTTGTTCGGGCTGGTGGTCTTTGGCATCGGCCAGGGGGCGCTCGTGACCCTGCTGTTCAACGTGCTGGTCACCGCATCGCCCAAGGAACTGGCCGGCGACGTCGGCTCGCTGCGCGGCACCACGCAGAATCTCGCGGCCGCCGTCGGCACGGCGGTGGCCGGCGCGCTGCTGGTCACCCTGCTCAGCGCCAGCGTGCTGCGCGGCGTCGCCGAAAGCCCGATCATCCCGGTCGAACTGACCAACCAGGTCGATCTGGAAAGCGTCAATTTCGTCAGCAACGACCGCCTGCGCGCCACGTTGGAACGCACCACCGCCACCCCGGCGCAGGTGGATGAAGCCATGCGGATCAACACCGAATCCCGCCTGCGTGCGCTGAAGATCGGGCTGCTGCTGATGGCGGGGCTGGCCTTCGTCACCATCCTGCCGGCTGGCCGCCTGCCGGGCTATCGCGCCGGCGAGTTGCCCGACCCCGCGCCGGACAAGGCCGCGTGAAAAAACCAAGACTCCTCTTCCTCTCCCTGGGCGGCACCATCACCATGGTGCCGGACCCGGGCGGGGGCATTCTGCCGCGGCTCGGGGCGGCCGAGTTGGTCGCCTCGGTCCCGGCACTGGCCGATGTCGCGGAGATCGAGGCGTATTCGCTGTTCCGCCTGCCGAGCCCCTCGCTCGAACCCGGCAACCTCGTCGATGTGGCCCGCCGCATCGAAGCCGCTTTCGCCGAAGGTTTTGACGGCGCCGTGGTGATCCAGGGCACCGACACGATCGAGGAATCGGCATTTTTGCTGGACCTTCTGGTCCCCGGCGACCGGCCCGTGGTGGTCACCGGCGCGATGCGCGGCGCCGATGCGCCGGGCGCGGATGGCCCGGCCAATCTTCTGGCGGCGGCCCAGGTCGCGGCCAGCGCCGCGGCGCGCGGCCTCGGCACGCTGGTCGTGCTGAACGACGACATCCACGCCGCACGTTTCGTGCAGAAGACGCATACCGCCCTGACCTCTGCCTTCGCCTCGCCGCTGGCCGGGCCGCTGGGCGTGGTGGCCGAGGGTGTGGTGCGGATCTATGCCCGCGTGGGCAGGATGCCCTGCCTGCCGGCCAGCGCCGGGCCGCCGCTACCGGTGGCGCTGCTGACCTGGGCGATGGGGGAGGATGGGCGGATGCTCGCGGCCCTGCCCGGGCTTGGCTATGCCGGGCTGGTGCTGGCGGGGTTTGGCGCGGGGCATGTGCCGGCCGGTGTCGCGCCGCTGCTCAGTGACCTTGCCGCCCAAATGCCGGTCGTCCTCGCCACCCGCTGCACCACCGGGCCGGTTTTTACGAGCACCTATGGCTACGCCGGGGCCGAGATCGACCTGATCGCGCGCGGCCTGGTGCCGGCGGGCATGCTGGCGCCGGCCAAGGCGCGGCTACTTTTGGGGCTGTTGCTGCGCGAACCCACCCGCAATTTGGCCGGTGCCTTCGCGCTCTACGACTAGAAATTCACGATGGTGCTGAACAGCAACCGCTGCGAACTGCCCTGGCTCGCGGTCAGCCCATTGGCGATGATCGGGTTCAGGATGTCGCGCGTGGTGTAGAGATACTCGATGCCCACATCGACCGATGGAATCGGGCTCCAGATGATATTCGCCACCGCCTGGTTCATCCGCGTATTCAGCAGCGGCGCACCCGCCCCGGTCGGCGAGAACTGGTTGGCGAAGGACGGGTAGTCCAACTGCGCATAGCCATAGAAGAAATTCGACCGCACGGTATCCGACCAGCGCCGCTGGTAGCCGACCGACACCGAGAAGACATCCACCGTATCCAGCACCCCCTTGCCGATCGTGGGCTGGCTCAACACGCCGCCCTGGCCATTCGACGTGCTGTCCAGATACCGCCCGATGCCGGAGCCGTAGTTCACGTGGCCCGTGAAAAAGTCCCGCCCAATGGTGCTGATCGAGGTCATCGCCCCGACCCCCCAGCCGACCGCGCTTTCGGTGCCCGATGTGCCGGGGCCGTTGTTCGTCGCCTCGATCTGCCGGACCATGCCGCGCAGTGCGAAGATCTTGCTCTCGTCGCGGTAGCGCAGCCGGGCCAGCACATCGGGCAGGGTGTTGAAGGCGATGGCCGGCGACGAATCCGGATACAGCGCGCCATCGGCCGATGTCGTGAAATCCGAATAGGGCGTTTCGGCGGTGACCGCGAAGGTCAGCCCATCGGCGATCTGCTTGCTGTAGCGCACCTGCGCCTGCCGCACGCCGGAGGTGCCGAGCGGCGTGCTGTTGTCCAGCCGCTGGATGCCCAGCCTGGTCCAGCGCCCATCGGCGAAATACAGCGCGTCGTCGTTCCACAGGCTGTTGAACTGCCCGACCAGCAACTGCCCATCCGCGATATCGCCCAGCGCCGCATAGGCCAGGCGCAGGCGCGGCTGGAAGCCGTTGCTGGTGGCCAGCCCCGCGGGGGAGGGGGGCGTTCCGCCAAAGTCGATCTCGACCTGCGACAGCAACTGGCCCCAGGCGGTCGGGCTGCGCGTTTCGAACCCCAGCCGCGTGCGCCGGGCGCTGACATTGGTGCTACCGCCTTGCAGGCTGGCCAGGCTGGGGTTCAGCGGGATGCTCTGCGCCGTGACGGCATCGGCCTGGTTGCGGGCCGAGAAATCATAGGACGCATCAAGCTTCACGAAGCCATAGAGCCGGACCGAGGTATCCGTCCCGGGGATCCGGAAGGATCCTGGGAAGTCGCCGCGCAGGCTGTTCTCCACCTCGGTGCGGACGGCCACGGGGGCGACGGCGGCCTGGGCGCTGCGCTGCGCCGCCTGGGCCTCGGCCGCGGCGGCGCGGGCCTCGTCGGCGGCCTGGCGCGCCTGGCGGAGTTCGGAGGAGACCGTCGCGGGGCGTGCCGGCGGTGCGACGGGCCGCGCGGCGGGCGCAGCCCTGGGGGGCGCGGCCGGTGCTGCGCCGGCGGCCATGGCGGCCAGGCGGGCCTCCATCTGCTCCATGCGCAGTTGCATCGCTTCCAGCCGCTGCCGCAATTCGCGGTTTTCCGCGGCGGGATCCTGCGCCAGGGCCGGGCCGGCCAGCAGCGCCAGGGCGGTGGCGATGTGCCGTGTCTTGGTACGCAAGGCCGGGTTCCTCCCTGGCGCGGAAGCGTGAAGACTAGGCTGCAAACCGCTGGGAATGCCCGGCAAAAATGTCCGTCACCTGTGCCGGACGTCCCGAATCCGGGCGCGCCAGTGGTCCTGTAACGTTATGATGCTGGGCTTTTCATGGAGCCGCGTCGTCGCCATGCTGCGCCCGACTGGCCTCCTCCCCATGGCCGCGACACGGAGCGACCCCCGCATGCCCCTGCCGATCCCCCCCCGCCGCGTCCTGCTCGGTACATTGCTCGCGGCCCCCTTTGTCGGCCGTGCCGTGGCGCAGACGGCATCGCCCTATTCGTCGCTGACCGAAGCCTCGGTCCCGCTGCCGCCGCAGGCGATGCAGCAGCGCTTCATCCTGTCGCATGCGCCGATGGGCGCGCCGGGGCGCTGGGAAGCCCGCGCCAACCTGCCGCTGCCGCGCAGCGAGATGTGCTGGGCCACCGCATGGGCCGGCAAGGTGCATGTGATCGGCGGCTATGGGCTGCAACGGGTGAACCGGCCCTACCACCACGCCTACGACCCCGTGGCGAATGTCTGGATCGAACTGGCGCCGCTGCCGCTGGGCGCCAACCATGTCGGCGTCGCGGCGATGGATGGGGTGATCTATGCGCTGGGCGGCTTCGTCGACCAGAACCGGCGGCCGCATCGCGAATGCTTCGCCTATGATGTCGCCGACAATCGCTGGCGCGGCATCGCCCCGCTGTCGCGTGCGCGCGGTGCCTCGGGCGTCGCCGCGGTCGGCGGGAAGATCCACATCCTGGGCGGCGCCATCGGCGACACCACCCCGGAAAAGCGCAGCATCCCCTGGCATGAGGTCTATGACCCGCAGGCCGACCGCTGGACCGGGCGGGCGGACATGCCGGGCCTGCCGCTCGACCACAAGGGCGTCGTGGTGATGGGCGACCGCGTCCATGCCATCGGCGGCCGCATCAACAGCTTTGCCACCAACGTCGCGCACCATCGCGTCTACACCCCCGAAAACGACGAATGGGTGGATCGCGCCCCGATGCCGACGCCGCGTTCGGGCCATGGCGCCGTCGTCATGGGCGGGCGCATCTGGTGCATGGGCGGCGAGGAGACGGGCAAGGTCTTTGGCCAGATGGAATCCTACGACCCCGCCACCAATACCTGGCAGCAGCACGCGCCGATGATCACGCCGCGCCACGGGCTTGGCGCCGCGGCGGTCGGCGATTTTGTCTTTGTCGCTGGCGGCGGGCCGGTGGTCGGCGGCGGCGTGCAGAGCAGCATCAATGAAGCCTTTACGCTCGGTTAGCCTCGCGCTGGCGCTCGTCGCCCCCGGCGCCCTTGCGCAGACGGCGGGGTTCGGCGCCGTCTCGCTGGGCATGTCGCGCGCCACCGCCATCACCGCCGCGGGGCCGGAGGCGCTGGTCGGCCCGCTCTGCGGCGGCGCCGAGGGCGTGCTCTTCCCCACCCCCCAGGGCGACGCCATGGCGATGTTCGACCAGGGCCAGGTCAGCGAAATGGCGCTGACCCCACCCGGCGACGGCGCCGAACGCCCCATGGAGGCCTGCGCCGCCACGGCCCGGTCCCTGCTGCGCGCCCCCGGCGCCTTCACCACGCAGGAGAACGCCGGGATCGTCGAAACCCTCGGCACCCTCGCTACCCCGCGTGGCGAATTGCGCGCGATCAGCCGTTGGTCGTCCCGCACCGGGGCCTGCTACCTGACCCTGCATTGGCTCGCCCCGGGCGCGACCTCCCGCATCGTCAACTGACGCGCGATTTCCGGCACGACATTTGCCCATCCCTTGGTCATCGGGCTGATCGTCGCCGGAACACCGGGCAAGATGCACGGAATCTGGGCGCCGCATCGGTCTTCTGACCGCTGGGAGCGCAAGAATGTTGAATCGTCGTCATCTTCTGGGTGTCACCGCCGCCGCCCTCGCGGCGCCCGCCATCGCCCGCGCCCAGGGCGGCGCCTGGCCGACCCGCGGCACGGTCCGCCTGGTCGCGCAATTCCCGCCAGGCGGGCTGGTCGACACCATCGCCCGGCTGATGGCGCCCTCGCTCAGCCAGGCGCTGGGCCAGACCGTCGTGGTCGAGAACCGCGCCGGGGCCGGCGGCGTGATCGGCACCGATTTCGTCGCCAAGGCGCCGGCCGATGGCTATACCTTCCTGGTCAGCCATGCCTCGGTGCAGGTCTTTTCGACCGCGACCATGCCGACCCTGCCCTTCGATCCGATCAACGACTTCACCCACCTGGGCATGCTGGTCGAAGCATCGAACGTGCTGCTGGTGCGCGCCGACTCGCCCTTCCAGACCTTGGGCCAGTATCTAACGGCGGCAAAAACCCGCCCGGTGCGCTACGGCTCCTCCGGCATTGGCTCGGCGCCGCACCTGCTCGGCGCGATGCTGTCCAGCGAGGCGAATGCCCCCGACCTCGACCACGTGCCCTATCGCGGCAGCGCGCCCGCGATGCAGGACCTGATGGCCAGCCAGATCGAGAGCATGATCGACCCCATCACCACCAATGTGCAGATGCTGAAGGATGGCTCGCTGCGCTGCCTTGGCGTCTCCACGCCGCAACGCCTGCCGGCGCTGCCGAATATCCCGACCTTTGCTGAACAGGGTTTTCCGCGCCTGACCTCGGCGCAATGGCTCGGTCTCTCGGCGCCGAAGAACCTGCCGGCGCCGATCGCGGAACGCATGTCCGCGCTGATCCCGCAACTGCTCGCCAATCCCCAACTGCGCCTGCGGTTCGAAGAATTGCAGACCCTGCCGCGCAACCCGCCGCCGCTGGGGCCCGAGTTCGTCGGCATCATCCGCGAACAGATCGTCGAATGGTCCGGCGTGGCGAAGCAGTTCAATATCTCGATCAGCTGATTGACAGCATCACCCGCACGCCGCCACTTCCCGCCTTGGGAAGAACGGGGCGTGCGGGATGAAACTGGGTCTTGAAGGCCGGACGGCGCTGGTCACCGGCGCCTCCCTCGGCATCGGTCTTGCCATCGCGCGGGAATTGGCGGGCGAAGGCGTCACCATCGCCATGGTCGCCCGCGACGCGACACGGCTGGCCAGCGCCGCCGCCGCCATCACCGCCGAAACCGGTGCGCGCACCATCCCCATGGCTTGCGACCTGACCGACCCCGCGCAACGCGACGCGACGGCGCAGCGCGCGCTCGAGACGCTCGGCCCCATCGACATCCTGGTGAACAATGCCGGCGCCACGCCGATGGGCCGCATCGCCGATGCCACCGATGCCGGCTGGCAGAAATCCCTGGGCCTGAAGCTGCTGGGCTATGCCGGCATGGCTCGCATCCTGACGCCGCCGATGCGGCAGCGCCGCTGGGGGCGGGTGGTGAACATCATCGGCCGCTCGGGCCACCAGCCGCGCGCGAACTACCTGATCGGCAGCAGCGTGAATGCCTCGCTGCTGGCCTTCACCCATGCGCTGGCGCAGGAATGCGCGCCGGACAATGTGCTGGTCACCGGCGTCAATCCCGGCCCCATCGCGACGCCGCGCTGGGATGCGCTGGTCGCCCAGGGCGCCGCGGATACCGGGCGCGACGGCACGGCGGAAAACGCCGCCGCCATCGCCTCCGTCGCCCTCGGCCGGCTGGGCACGATCGAGGAAGTCTCGGGCCTCGTCGCCTTCCTCTGTTCCGACCGCGCCAGTTTCATCACCGGCACCATGATCGACGTGGATGGCGGCGGCACGCGCTGCATCTGAAGGGAAAGACCATGCCACATTTCGAAATCTCGCCGGGCGTGAACCTGGCCTATCGCCTCGACGACTTCACCGACCCTTGGGTGCCCGCGCCGACCGTGCTGCTGCTGCACGGCCTGGCCGAAAGCGCCGAGGCCTGGCGCGCCTTCGTCCCCGCGCTGTCGCGCCACGCCCGCGTGCTGCGGCTGGACCTGCGCGGCTATGGCGCATCGACGCCGATGCCGCCCGACCACCCCTGGCGCTTCGACCAGTTGGTGGATGATGTGGTGGCGCTGCTCGGCCACCTGGGCCTGGCGCGCGTGCATGCGGTCGGCGGCAAGATCGGCGGCACCATCGCGCTCGCCCTGGCGGCGCGGCATCCGGCGCTGGTGGACCGCCTGGCGGTGCTGGGCGGCCCCGCGTCCTTGGCTTCGGTCGCCGACAAGACGCCGGGCTGGCGGGCGCAGATCGCGCGCGACGGCGTGCCGGCCTGGGTCGCCGCCTCCAACGCCGGCCGCATGGGCAGCCGCATGCCGCCCGAAGCCCTGGCCTGGTGGACGGAGATGATGGGCCGCACCGCCGCCTCCACCCTGGAAGGTTTCCTGCAGATGGTGCCGCATGTGGATGTGACACCGGAGGTCGCCCGCATCACCGCCCCCACCCTGGTCGTCACCACCACCGGCAGCGGCTTGGGCTCGGTCGCCGAGGTGCGCGCCTGGCAGGAACAGATCGCGGGGTCGAAGCTGATCGTGGTGGACAACGACAGCTACCACGTCGCGGCCTCCGACCCGGATGAGACGGCGGCGCTGGTGCGCGACTTCCTGTTCGGATGACACATCCGATCCTGCGCCGCTTCGCCATCAGCCTCTACGGCGCACCCCCCGATTATCCGCTGGAGGCGTTTTGCGCCCTGCTGGCGTCGCACGGCATCGGCGGCATCGGCCTGACGCCGCCGGTGTTTTCGGCCCATGCGCCGGAGGAGATTGCCGCCGTGCTGGCGCGGCATGGGCTGCGCGCGGCATCGTTGAACAGCGCCGGCTATTTTCTGCATGCCGACCCGGCCGAGGCCGCCGCCCAAGCCGCCCTGGATGCGCGGCTGCTGGCGGCGGCGCTGGTGTTGCAGGCGCCGGTGAACGTGATCCCGGGCGGGCTGCTGCATACGCTGCCGGGTGCCGCCGGTGCTGACCCCGCGTTGCTGCGCGCGGCGACGCGCCGGGCGCTGGCGGCGATGGCGGCCGCGACGCCAAAGGACGTGGCGCTGTCGCTGGAACCGATGCATCCGATGGCAATGGGGCTGCGCAGTTGCCTGAACCAGCTTTCCGCCGCGCGCGATGCGATCCAGGACTTGCCCGGCTTCGGGCTGACGCTCGACCTGTTCCATTCTTATTGGGATGACGGGATCGAGGCGTTGCTGCGGGACACGGCCGGCTTGCTGCGCGTGGTCCAGGTCTGCGGCGTCGTGCTGCCGCGCGATGGCGGGCCGCCGCGCCGTGCGGCGCTGCGCCAGGGCGAGATCGACGTCGCTGCTTTCCTGCGCGCGCTGGACGCGGCGGGATACGACGGGATGATCGAATACGAGGTCTTCTTCGACGCCATGGGCCGGCCGACGCCCGAAGCGCTGGTCGAACAGGCCGTGCGCGATTTCGCCGCGATCAGCGGATAGGCTTCGGGCGTTCCCGCAGCAGGCGCCCGGCGCCGAGGATGGGGTCCGGCAGGCCGAACTGGTGCAGCAACGTCCACATGCCGGCTTGGTTGGTGGTGATGATGGGCTTGCCGATCCGTGCCTCGATGGCATCGGCGACGCCCAGGCAGGGCATGTTGCCGCCCGGCATCAGCACCGCCTGCGCATCCGGGTGGTCAGCGCCGCAGGCCAGTTCGATGACCTCCTCCGCCGGCATTTCCGCGATAGCAAAGTTGTCGCGATAGCCGCCGAATTGCGTCGCCACCGTCGCGATCCCGCAGGCGGCCAGGTAGTCCAGGCTGGCCTGGCCGATCTCCTGCGGGAAGGGCGCCGCGAAGCCCACGCGGGTCACCCCCAGCGCCGCCAGGGCATCCAGCACCGTCTGCGCCGCCGTCAGCGCCACGGCGCCGCCGCACCAGCCCTGCATGTCGCGCCGGATCTGCGCATCCCAGGCCTGCCCCATCCAGTAACTCGCCGCGGTTTGGCACAGCAGCACGGCATCGACCTTCGCATCCGCCAGGCTGGTCGTCGCACGGCGCAGATCGGCCAGTTGTTCGGCCATGCCATCGGCATCCAGCCGCGTCATGGTCAGCCGCGCGAAATGGAACGACAGGCTGCGCGGCATCCAGGCCGGGTAATCCCGCTCGATCGAGGTATTGGACGACGGGATCAGCATGCCGATCCGATGCCAGGCCGCGGTCATGGCGATGACGGCTCCAGCGTGATCAGCAGATTGCCCGCATCGTCGCGCCGCAGGACCTGGCCCGGATGCAGCACGGTCGTGGTGTCCATCTGCTCCAGGATCGCGGGGCCGGTCAGCGTGGCGCCGGGCGGCAGGGCGGCGCGGTCGTAGATCGGGCAATCGGTCCAGCCGCCGGCCTCGGCGAACCAGACGCGACGTTGGCCGCGTAGTGCCGCGCGGGCATCGCCCTCGCCCTCCGCCACTGCGGCGGGGGGGCGGGCGACGGCGACGGTCAGCGCCAGCCGCGCGGTGACCGCCTGCAACGGCGCTTCGGCGGCATAGCCATAGACGCGCTCATGCTCCGCGCGGAAGGCGGCGGCCAGGGCGGCAGGCAGGTCCGCCGCATCCGGCACCGCGACCGTCAATTCATGGCTCTGGCCCTGGTAGCGCATGTCGAGCGCGCGCTGCCGCCGCGCCGGGGCGCCGGCCTCGGCCTCGCTGGCCAGCCAATGCGTCGCCTCCTCCTCCAACCCGGCAAAGGCCGCTTGCAGCGCCGGCATCGACCTGGCCTCCAGCGGCAGCAGGCAGGTGCGGCTGAAATCGGTGCGGATATCGGCCACAAGCAGCCCCAGCGCGCACAGCAACCCCGGCCCCGGCGGCACGATCACCGTCGCCATGCCCAGTTCCCGCGCCAGCGCCTGCGACAGCAACGGCCCACCGCCACCAAAAGACGCCAGCGCAAACCGTCGCGGATCATGCCCCTGTTCCACCGAGATCAGCCGCACCGCGCGCAGCATGTTCTCGTTCAGGATGGTGAGCATGGCGGAGGCCGCTTCCTCCACCCCCATGCCCAACGGCCCGGCCACATGCGTCTGGATCGCCTGCCGCGCCAGTTCGGCGCGGATCGGCATGCGCCCGCCCAGCAGCCGTTCCGGATGCAACCGGCCCAGCACCACATTCGCGTCGGTCACGGTCGGCCGCGTGCCGCCACGGTCGTAGCAAGCCGGCCCCGGATGCGCCCCCGCACTCTCCGGCCCCACCTGCAAAAACCCGCCCGCATCGACCGAGGCGATGGACCCGCCCCCCGCCCCCACCGAATGCACATCCATCATCGGGAAGCGCACCGGCCAGCCGTTGAACTCTTTTTCCCGCGCGAGGGCGGGATGCCCCCCCTGCACCAGGCAGACGTCCAGCGACGTGCCACCCACATCGAAGGTGATGATGTCCGGGAACCCCGCCGCCAGGCAGCCATGGATCGCCCCCGTGACGCCGGCCGCGGGGCCGGAAGCCAGGGTCCGCACCGGCTTTTCCCCCGCCTCCCTCGGCGAGGCGACGCCGCCGTTCGATTGCAGGATATGCGGCGCGCAGCCGAGGCCCAGATCCTCCGTGCGCTGCTGCAAGCGTGCCAGATAGCGGCTCATCACCGGCCCAAGCCCGGCGTTCAGCACGGTGGTGGACAGGCGTTCGTATTCGCGGAACTCGGCCAGGATTTCGTGCGACGGGCAGATGAAGACACCCGGCAGCGCCTCCCGCAGCCAGGCCGAGACGGTCTGTTCATGCGTGGGGTCGAGGTAGCTGTGCAGGAAGCAGACGGCGATGGCCTCGACAGCCGAAGCGCGGAAGGCCGCGATGGCGGGGGCGAGGTCTTCGCGCCGTGGCGCGATGGGATCGCGCGCCATCAGGAATTGGCGTTCCGGTATCTCGAACCGCAGCGCGCGCGGCACCGGCGGCACCGGCTTGGGGATGCGGATGTTGTAATTATGCGGCTGGCGCTGGCGACGAATGTCCAGCGTGTCGCGGAACCCATCCGTCGTAACCAGGCCGGTGCGCGCCGAACGCCCCTGGATCATCGCATTGGTGGCCACCGTGGTGCCATGCCCGAACCAGGACACCGCCCCAGCCGGCGCGCCCGCCAGGGCCAGCAATTCGGCGATGCCGATGCCCATGGCCTGCGACGGATCGGCGGGGGTGGAGGGCACCTTGTGCGTCGTCATCACCCCATCCGCCAGGCGGATCAGCACGAGGTCGGTGAAGGTGCCGCCGACATCGACACCCAGGGCGTAGCGGCCGGCGGGGTTGGAGATGGCGTTCATGCCGGCACCACCGCGCCATAGAGCCGCTCAGCCGCCTCCGCACTGACCTTGCCATCGGCGACATCCGCCAGCACGAGGGCGGGGTCGCGCAGGCGCGGATCGCCAAAACCGGCCCCGGCCGGGGTCTCGATCCGCACCACCTCACCCACCGCGATCGGCAGGTCGGAGAAGGTGGCCTCCAGCTTCGTCGCGGCATCGGTGCCGGGGCGCAGGTCGAAGCGCCCCAGGCTGCCATCATGCCCGCCGCCATGGCCACGCGGGGCCACGACCTGGCGCAGCGCGCGGCCGACCAGGCGCCCCTCCTCGGCGAACATCTGCACATCGCGCCGCGTGCCCAGCCCGCCGCGAAACATGCCCGCCCCGCCCGAATCCGGGATCAACTCGTAGCGCAGCACCGCGAGGGGAAATTCATGCTCCGCGGCCTCCACCGGCAGATTGGCGGAGCCGGAGATATGCACGCGCACGGCATCCTTCCCATCCTGGTCGAATTGCGCCCCGGCCGCACCGGCATAGGTTTCGTAATCGACGAAATAGCGACCTGACCGCGGATCGACCCCGGAAAACGTCATCGCCGCGAGCGGCCCGCAGCCGGCCATGATCCGTTCCGGCACCGCCTGGGCGAAGGCACCGAAAATCAGATCGCCCAACAAATTGCCGAGCGACGACCGATCCCCCACCGCCGCCGGCGGCGTCGCGTTGAACAGCGATCCCGGCGGCGCCACGACCTCGATCGGGCGAAAGGTGCCGGCATTCGGCGGCAGGTCGGGATCGACCAGCGCCTTCACCGCGTAATAGACACCCGCGAGGGTCGCGCCGAGCACCATGTTGCGCGCGCCACGCATCTGCGGGTCGGACCCCGTAAAATCGAAGCGCAGGCTGTCGCCCTCTACCGTCACCGTGACGCAGGCCCGCAGCGCGGCGGGGCCAAGCCCGTCGCTGTCCACGATTTCCTCGTTGCTCCAGCTACCGCGCGGCAGCGCCGCGATCGCGGCACGGGCCCGTGCCTCGCCATGCGCCAAAATGGCTTCGAAGGCGGCGGCGGCGCCATCGCTGCCGAAGCGGGCGATCAATTCCTCCATCCGCCGCACGCCGGTGACATTGGTCGCGACCTGGGCCTTGAGGTCGCCTTCGCGTTCCTGCGGAGTGCGCGAATTCAGCAGCACGATGTTGAAAATATCCTGCTGCACCACGCCTTCCGACACCAGTTTCACCGGCGGGAGCCGCAAGCCTTCCTGGAAGATCGAGGTGCAATCGGCACTCTCGCTGCCCGGCACCTTGCCGCCGACATCGGAATGGTGCGCGATGTTGCAGACAAACGCGACCACCTTGCCATCGGCAAAGACCGGCGTGGCCAAGGTCAAGTCCGGCAGATGCGACCCACCCCCATTATAGGGATCGTTCGCCAGGATACCGTCACCGGGCCGCAGCGTCTCCAACGGAAAGCGCTTCGTGACATGCTGCACGACGCCAAGCAGCGACGACAGATGCAGCGGCGCGATCGCCGTCAGCGCCAGCAACTGCCCCTTCACATCGAAAATTCCGACCGAGCAATCCCGGCGTTCCTTGATATTGGGCGAATAGGCGGTGCGGATCAGCGTCGCCATCATCTCCTCCGCCGCCGCGCGCAGGCGGTGGGCGGTGATTTCGACCATCATGCGGTCATCGGGTTCCATCGGCGCTATTCCATTGTTTCCTCGATCACGTCGGGCGTGATCAGGTTGTAGAGGCGGGCGCGCCACTGGTTGAATTCGTCGGACAGGATGTTGCGCGGATGCGGCAGGTCCACGTCGATGATCTGCTTGATGCGGCCCGGCCCCGGGCTCATCACCACCATGCGGTCGGCGAGGAAGATCGCTTCCTCGATATTATGCGTCACAAACACCACGGTCTTTTTCGTGCGCTGCACGATGGTCAGGAAATCGCTCTGCAACCGGCGCCGTGTGTGTTCGTCCAACCCGGTGAAGGGCTCGTCCGCCAGCAGCAGTTGCGGGTCATTCGCCAGGGTGCGGATGATCGCCGCGCGATGCCGCATCCCGCCCGAGAGCTGCGATGGCCGGTGGTTGCGGAAATCCCACAGCCTGACCATGCGCAGCAATTCGGTGGCGCGGGCCTCGGCGGCGGCGCGGTTTTCGCCGCGCACCTCCGGCCCGAACATGACGTTCTCCCAGACCGTCAGCCAGGGAAACAAGGTCGGGTCCTGGAAGATCACGCCACGGCGTGGGTCGGGGCCGTGCACCGCCTCGCCATCCACTGTCAGCGTGCCGGCGCTCGGTTCCTCGAACCCCGCGATCATGTTGAGCAAGGTCGTCTTGCCGCAGCCGGAGGGGCCGATCAGCAGGGTGATCTGCCCCGCATGCAGATCCACATCGACCCCATTCAGTGCGACGGTATTGCCGTAGCGCTTGATGATGCCGCGCGCCTGGACTTCACCCGTCATACAAAAATCCTCACAAGCGATTCCCCGCGATATCCTGCGCCCAGGCCAGTTTGCGCCGCCCGATGACGACGATGACGCGGTCCGACAGGAAGCCGAAGATGCCGAGCATCAGCATGCCGGCCAGCACGATATCCATGCGCATGAACTCATAGCCGCGCCACAGCACGTAGCCGAAGCCGGCGGAAACGGCGAACATCTCGGCCAGGATCATCAAGGTCCAGGCATAGGCGACACCGAGCCGCAGCCCGCTGAAGATATGCGGCATCGCCCCCGGCAACACCACGCGCCACAACACCTGGCGCGGCGAGGCACCGAGCATGAAGGCCGCGCGCTTCCAATCCCGGCTGACCAGTTTCACCCCCGTCACCACCTGCACATAGACCTGCAGGAAAACGCCATAGGTCACCAGGAACAGCGCCGAGGTATTGGTCAGCCCGAAGAAGATGATCGCAAACGGCAGCAGCGCCGTGCGCGGCATCGGCCGCAGCAATTGCACCGTCGGGTCCAGCACGCGTTCCGCCGTGCGGCTCCAGCCGACCCAGATACCCAGCACGATCGCCATCACCGCGCCCATGACGAAGCCCGCCATCGCGCGGAACGTGGACCCCGCCGCATCGCTGGCCCAGGTGCCCGAGAAATAGGTCGGCCGGCCGCGCGCCCAATCGGCGTTGAACCATTCCGCGATCGTCGTCACCACGTCGATCGGGTTGGGCAGCAACACCCGCGGCATCCATTCGAACAGCCAGGCCGCCGACCAGGCCGTCAGGATGCCGAGCGGCAGCACGAAGGCCAGCGGGTCGATCCCGCCGATGAACCGCGCGACCCTGCCGCGATCCGCCGGGGCGGGGATCGCCGGCTGGATGGCGACCGCCGCCTCAGGCGACATAGCCAAGCTCCGCCTTCGGCTTGCCGGTGATTTTTTCAAGGAAGCTGTAGTTCACCCGGTTCGCGATCACCGAGGAGACATCGCGATCCTCCAGCCCCAATTCATAGACCGCCTTGCTGATGGCGCGGATTGTGTTCATCGGCATCTGCCAGGACGGCGAGACATTCTCGACCGCGAGCGTCGCGATCTCCCGCGTCTGCCCCGTCACGCGCATCGTGCGCTGGACATATTCCTCCTTGTTGTTGTTGACGAAGTCGATCGCCTTGACCGTGGCGGCGACGATCGCCTGGGTCGCTGCCTCATTGTCGCGCACATAGGCATCGCGGATGTACATCCCGCCATGCGACTTGCCGAAACTCTCGGCGCTGAGATCGCTGATCATCGTCGCCCCCTGCTGCGACAGGATGACCGAGGCGGAGGGTTCGAAAATGCTGGTCGCATCCACATCGCCGCGCGCCATGGCGGCGATGATGCCGGCGGGGTTGCCGATCTCCACGCGCGTGACCTCGCGCATCGGGTCGATGCCGATGCCGCGCAACGCGTAGATCAGCATGATGTCCTGGCTGTTCAGCGGATTGACCGCGACGCGCTTGCCCTTCAGGTCGGCCAGGGTGCGGATGCCGCTGCCCGCGCGCGCCAGCAACCGCGTGCCGCCGCCGCCGATGCCGCAAACCGCCTGGCCCTTCAGGTCGCGCAACTCGATCGTCGCCAGGTAATTCCAGCCCGTGGCGAAGGCATCCAGGTCGCCGCGCGTGAACGCGGCAACACGCGCATGGCCGACCGACCCCACGCGGACGAAGCGCCAGTCGATGCGCGCCTCCGGCGCGAGATTTGCCTCGATGAAGGTGGTCGCCAGGTAATGGACCGCGTTGATCTCATCCATGCGAAACACGGTGCGGGCCTGTGCGGCGGCCGGTCGCACCCCACCCAGGCTGACCGCACCGGAGGCCAGCGCCAGCGCCAAGAAACTGCGGCGCCTGGTATTGGCGCGCCCCTGTGCATCCCAGTCGCTATGGGGGTCGAAGGCATCGGCCTGCTCGGCCGCGGTGTCGAACAGGCGGTGCTGCAGATCCGTCGCGGCGGGGTCGGAATGATGGGTCATATCGAGCCTCCTTGTTCCTGGGTTGGCGGGCGTCAGCGCATCGTCTTGCGCTGCCAGTCTTCGATGCTCTGCAAGGCGCGGGCCACGACCTCGGGCAGCGCATGCACATGGGTGGACAGGCGCAGCACGCCGCGGCGGACGGAATGCACCACGCCGGCTTCGCGAATGGCGATGCTCAGCGCGTTGATCCAGGGCGTGTCGGTGCTGTCGTGGCCGCTGCCGATGGCATCGCCGACGGATACGATATGCCCGCGATGCGCTTCCGCCAGCGGCAGCAACGGCAGGCCAAGATCCGCGATCCCCGCGCGCAGGGTCGCTGCGGCACTGGTGGCGCGGCGTTCCACCTCGGCGCGGCCCACCAGCGCCAGCAGGTCGAGCGAAGCCTCCAACGCCGCGAGCGCCACGAAATTATGATTACCGACCTCGAAGCGCCCGGCGTTGGGCTTCAACTGCCAGCCGCCTTCCGGTCCAGCCGCCTCATTCGCCTCGGCCATGTCCACCGAGAAGCGCGCCAGGAACACCGGACGCAGCCGGTCCATCCAGGCCGGGTTCACATAGAGCAACCCCAATCCATACAGCCCGAGCAAGCCCTTCTGCGCCGCCGTCGCCCAGCCATCGACGGGCAGCACGGACATATCCTCCGCCAGCACGCCCGCCGATTGCGCGGCATCGACCAGCAGGAAGACGCCGCGCGCGCGGCACACGGTACCGATGCGATGCAGGTCGGTGCGGCGACCGCTGGCGAAGTCGATGCTGGTGACGGCGACCAGGCGGGTGCGATCGTCGATCGCGGCGATGATCGCGTCCTCGACATCCTCGCCCTGGCTTGGCGCGATCTGCACCAACTCGGCGCCATTGGTCTCGGCCTGCCAGAGCCAGGGCAGCACATTGTTCGGATGCTCGAAGGCCGGCGCGACCACGATGCGGTCGCCAGCCTTCAGCCGCAGCGCCGCCCCAACCATGTTCAACCCGTCGGAGGCATTTTTCGTGAAGGCGATGTCCTGCGGCGCGACCGACAGCATCGCCGCGGCCTTGCGCCGCACGCGTTCCGCCATGTCGAACCAATCCGCCTTGGCGATCGCGCCGGTGGCCTGGGACAACAGCATCGCCTCCGCCGCCCGTCGCGCCGCCAGCGGCAAGGGGCCACGCGCGGAGACATCGAGGTAGGTGCCGGCCAGGTCCGGGAAGGCGGCGCGTATGGCCGCATCCAGCGTCGGCGCGGGGTTGCCAGCAGAGGTCACGGTACCGCATCCTTCATAGCCGAATTCAGTATTCAGAATTCAAACGAAGCGAGTCAATGACGCCCAGCCGCCAAACCGCAACGCCGGATGAGGACATGTTCGGCCGGGCGGAGCCATTGCACATGCGCGCCTACGACCTGCTGTGGCTTCGGCTGGAAGCCGGCGAACTGGCCGCCGGCATGCGCCTGAAGGACACCGACTGGGCGATCCGCCTCGGCGTCAGCCGCACCCCCGTGCGGGAGGCGCTGCGCAAGCTGGCGCATGACGGCGCGCTGGATGCGCTCGGCGCCGGCGGCTACCAGGTGCACCTCTTCACCGCCGCCGAGATCGGCGACCTGTATCGTTGCCGCTCGGCGCTGGAATCCCTGGCGGCGGAGGAAGCCGCCCGCCACGGCGGCGCGCCGCTCGCGGCGACCCTGGCCGGGGCCATCGCGCAAGCCGCCGCGGCCCTGGAACGCGACGACCTGGCGGCCCTGCAGGGCCACAACAGCACCTTCCACGACGCGATCCTGATGGCGGCGGCCAGCCCCTACCTGCGCCGCCTGCTGGACCAGGCGCGGCGCCTGTCACGCATGGCGCGGCGGCAATTGCTGGCCCTGGCGCTGGCCGAACAGACGCCGCGCGCCGACTACCGCGCCGGCCTGGCCCGGGTGCTGGACGACCACCGGGCGATGCAGCACGCTTTTGCCGCAGCCGACGCGCAAAAGGCGGGGGCGCTGATGCGCGCCCACCTGCTGGCGACGGCACGCGACATGGGCGCGCAATTGCCGGCGGTTTAGGCCGCCACGCGCCGCGGCCACAGCGCGCCGATCGCGGCCAGCACCGCCGCCACGCCGGCATCGTCGATGTCCAGGTGCAGCACGAAGCGCATCCGCGTGGCGCTGGCGGCGCGGCAGGCGATGCCCCGTTCCGCCAGCCGCCGTGCCCAATCGGCGGCGGGGATGCCGCTGGCGGCGAAATCGACGAACAGGATATTGGTCTCGACCGCCGCCGGATCGCAGAGGCTTGGCGCGATCTCCGCCAGCCCCGTCGCCAGGCGTTTCGCGCGCGCATGATCCTCGGCCAGCCGCTCCACCATGCTCTCCAGCGCCACCAGCCCGGCGGCGGCCAGCACCCCGGCCTGGCGCATCGTGCCGCCCAGCATCCGGCGGTTGCGCCGCGCCGCGCCGATGAAATCCGCCGTGCCGCAGAGCAATGACCCCACCGGTGCGCCAAGCCCCTTGGACAGGCAGAAGGTCACGCTATCCGCATGGCGCGCGATCGCCTCGGCCGGCACGCCCAGCGCCACCGCCGCGTTGAACAGCCGCGCGCCATCCAAGTGCAGCGGCATGCCGTGCCGGGCCGCGAAACCGGCGGCACCGGCCAGGTAGTCCAGCGGCAGCACCGCGCCGCCGGCGGCGTTGTGGCTGGTTTCCAGGCACAGCAGGCCCGGCTTGGGCTGCACGCCGTATTCGCCGGCCTCGCAGACCGCCTCCAGCGCCGCCAGCGGCACGGCACCCCTCACCCCCGCCAGCGGCCGCGACGGCAGCCCGGCCAGGGCCGCGATGCCGCCCAGTTCGGACCGCTGGATATGGCTCGTCGCCTCCAGCAGCACCTCGGCCCCCCGCCGCGCATGGCTGACCAGGGCGCAGAGGTTGCCCATCGTGCCGCTCGGCATGAACAGCGCCGCCTGCTTGCCCAAGCGCGCGCTGGCGGCCTCCTCCAGCGCCCGCACCGTCGGGTCCTCGGCATAGCCATCGTCGCCCACCTCGGCGGCGGCCATGGCGGCACGCATGGCGGGGCTGGGGCGGGTCAGGGTGTCGCTGCGCAGGTCGATCATGCGGGCCATCATGCCGGATTGGCCCGCGACGTCGAGCGCTCCCCATCCGGCGTCACCACCCGATCGATCTCCGTCGGCGACAGGCCGGCCTCGGCCAGCACCTCCCGCGTATGTTCGCCAAGCCCGGGCGCCAGTCGCGACGGCGCGGGTTGGCTGTCGCTCCAGCGCGTCGGGATGCGCATGCTGCGCACGGCCCCCTCGGTCGGGTGCTCGGCCGCGCCAAAAAATCCCACGGCCTGCATATGCGGATCCTCCAGGATCGAGTGCCGGTCATGCATCTCCGCATGCGGAATATCGGCACCGCGCAGCAGCCCGATCCATGCCCCTGTCGTGCGGGTGCGCATGATGGCCGCGATCTCCCCCTGATACGGCCCCGCATGCTGCGCGCGGGCGGCAAAGGTCGCGAAGCGCGGGTCGGCCAACAAATCCTCCCGCCCCGCCACGCGCAGGAAGCCGTGAAACTGCCGATCGTCGTAGACCACCACGCACAAATACCCATCCGCCGTGGCATAGGGCCGGCGTTGCTGGGACAACAGCCGGCCATAGCCGCCGCCATCGGTCGGCGGCAGATGCGTCAAGCCGCCCAGGTGATCGCCCAGCACCAGGCTCGCCATGGTCTCGAACATCGGCACTTCGACATCCTGTCCCCGCCCGGTCGCATCGCGGTGGCGCAACGCGGCCAGGATCGCGATGGCGGTGTGCAGTCCGACCGAACGATCCACGACGTTCACCGGCACATAGCGCGGCACGCCATCGCCGCTTTCCGCCATCAGCGCGGCAATGCCCGCCGCGCCCTGCATCAGGTCGTCATAGGCGGGCCGGTCGGCATAGGGCCCGTCCTGCCCATAGCCGCAGGCCGTGACATAGACCAGGCGCGGATTGACGCCGGCCAGCACCGCGGGGCCCAGCCTCAGCCGTTCCATCGCGCGCGGTCGGGTGTTGTGCACCAGCACATCCGCCGTTTCCGCCAGGCGCAGCAGCGCGCAGCGCCCCGCCTCCGTCTTCAGGTCCAGCACGATGCCGCGCTTGCTGCGGTTGGCGTGCAGGAACAGCGGCCCCAGTTCGCCGCCGCGACTGGGGCCGACCTTGCGGATCACGTCGCCATCCGGGGCCTCGACCTTGATGACATCCGCCCCAAGGTCGCCCAGGACCGATGTGGCATAAGGCCCCATCACCACGGTCGTCAGATCGAGGATGCGTATCCCCGCGAGCGGCCCCATGGCTCAGGCACCCGCCGGCGGGTCATAGGCGCGGATCGGCGGCAGCACGCCGTCGAAGCGTTCGACCTGCGCGACAGTGGTCTGGCCGCAACTGCCCTGCGCCAGGCGCGATGTCCCGATATCCCGCGTCAGCACATTCGGATTGCCATGCACGCAGAGCGGCTTGTGTTCATTCCCCGGCAGCGGGTCATACCAGGCCCCGGTCGCAAGCTGCACCACCCCCGGCGCCACATCCGCCGACAGGCCGGCGGCCGCCAGGCAGGCGCCGCGGTCGTTGAAGATGCGGATGACATCGCCATCGGCGATGCCGCGCGCGGCGGCGTCGGCCGGGTGCAGGCGCGCGACCTCTCGCCCCGCGCGCTTCGACGACTGGGAATGCGCGCCAAAATCCAATTGGCTGTGCAGCCGCGTCGCCGGCTGGTTGGCGATGACGCGCAGCGGGTGGCGCGCATCCGGTTGTTCCGATGACGGCAGCCAGCACGGGTGGCCCGGGCAGTCATCGTAGCCAAACCCCGCGACGGTGTCGGAAAACATCTCGATCCTGCCGCTGGGCGTCGTCAGCGGATGGGCGGCCGGATCGCGGCGGAAGGCACCCAGCGCGCCGCCGTCATCGGGGCGGGATGGTAGCACCATCTCGCCACGCGCCCAAAACGTGTCGAAGTCGGGCGCGCCCCCCAGCGCCGCGCGCGTCGGTTCGTAAAGGTGGCGCAGCCAGGCGGCGGCGTCGCGCCCTTCGGTAAAATCCTGCGCCACGCCCAGCCGTTCCGCGAGAGCGGCAAAAATGGCGAAATCGTCGCGCGATTCGGCAAAGGGCGGGGCGATGCCCTTCATCGCCAGCATCAGCGGATCGGTGCCCCCCGCGCCGATGTCGTCGCGTTCCAGGGTCATGGTCACCGGCAGCACGATATCGGCGTGGCGCGCCGTCGCGGTCCAGGCGGTCTCATGCACCACCAGTGTCTCCACCCGCGCAAAGGCCTCGCGCAACCGGTTCAGATCCTGGTGGTGATGAAACGGATTCCCCCCGGCCCAATAGACCAGCCGGATATCCGGATAGGTCAGGCTTTGCCCGTTGTAGTCGAACCCCGCCCCCGGGTTCAGCAGCATGTCCGAGATTCGCGCCACGGGGATGAAGGCCCGCACGCCATTCCGCCCCTGTGGCATGGTCGGGATCGGCACGGCATTCGGCACCCGGCCATAATGCCCCATGGTCCCCATCGCATAGCTGTAGCCACCGCCCGGCAAGCCGATCTGCCCCAGCATCGCGGCCAACGCCGCCGCCGCCCAGACCGGCTGTTCGCCATATTGGGCGCGCTGCAAGCCATGCGCGACGGTGATCAGGCTGCGTTTCTGGGCCAATTCCCGCGCCAGCGCCGTGATGCGCCCGGCATCGATGCCGCAGATGGCGCCGGCCCAGGCGGCATCCTTCGCCTGGCCGTCATCCCGGCCCAGCAGGTAGCTTTCGAATTGCGGGTAGCCCACCGCATGGCTGTGCAGGAATCCCTGGTCGTGCAGCCCCTCGACCGCCAGCGTATGGCAAAGCCCCAGCATCAGCGCGACATCGGTGCCGATGGTGATCGGCAGCCAATCCGCCTCCGCCTGCGACGGCAAATCGTCGCGCAGCGGGCTGACCAGCACGAAGCGGCAGCCCCGCGCGCGGGCACGGCCGATCGCCCCCGGTTCCACATGCCGGCTGACGCCGCCGCTGGCGATCATCGAATTCTTCAGCGCCATGCCACCGAAGCACAACACCAGTTCCGTCTCCCGCTCCACTTGGTCCCAGGTGACGGCGTGGCGGAACAGCCCCTCCAGCGATCCCATGACATGCGGCAGGATCACCTGCGACGCGCCGGCGCTGTAGGAATTGACCGAACGCACATAGCCGCCCAGCGCCACGTTCAGGAAGCGATGCACCTGGCTCTGCGCATGATGGAACCGCCCGGCCGAGGACCAGCCGTAGGAGCCGCCAAACACCGCCTCGGCGCCATGCGCGCCGTGCACCCGCTCCAATTCGGCGGCCAGCCGGTCGAGCACCTCGTCCCAGGGCAGCGCCACGAAATCCTCCCGCCCGCGCTCCGTGCTCGGCCCCGGCCCGCGTTCCAGCCAACCACGCCGCACCATGGGCCGCGCGATCCGCGCCCGGTGCCGCAGGCTATCGGAAAAATTGCCCAGGATGGGGGAGGGGGCAGGATCGCCCGGGTGGGGGATGACCGACACGCGGGCGCCATCCCAACGGGCGGAAAAGGCTCCCCAATGGGCGCTGTGGGGCGCGTGGTCATCCATAAGGGGCGTCTCCTGCATCACCGCCATGATGGACGCCGCGACTGGAGCCGATCCAGTATCCGCCATCGGCTATTTTCATAAGCGGGAGTTATCGGATGAACCCGGCCAGGATGGAATTGCGGCACCTGCGCTATTTCCTGGCCGTGGCCGAGGAGATGAACTTTGGCCGCGCCGCCGAACGCCTGGGCATCGCCCAGCCCGGCCTCAGCCAACAGGTCAAGGCGCTGGAGGAGATCATCGGCACCGCCCTGCTGGACCGCACCCGCCGCTCCGTCCGCCTGACGCTGGCCGGCGAATTGCTGGCCCGCGATGCCCGCGATATCCTGGCCCGGTCCGAGGCCGCCCTCCTCTCCGCCAGCAAGGCCGGCCGTGGCGAGGTCGGGCGCCTGGCGATCGGCTATGTCGCCTCGGCCGCCTATACCGGGCTGCTCACCTCCATCCTCGGCAGTTTCCGCCACACCTGCCCGGAGGTGGACCTGGCCATCACCGAAATGCCGATGCAGCAGCAGTTGGAGGCGATCGCGGCGGATCGCCTGGACATCTGCTTCATCCGCCCGCCCGTCTCCCTGCCCATGGGCATCACCAGTTTCGCCGTGTTGCAGGAACCCGTGGCGCTGGCCCTGCCGGCCAGCCACCCGATGGCGCAACGGGATGTCGTGCCGCTCGATACCCTGTCCGCCGAGACCTTCATCACCCCGCACCACGCGCCCAACGTCAGCTTCCACCACCACACGATCATCGCCTGCCGCGCCGCCGGGTTCTCGCCGCGGCTGGGGCCGCAGGGGCGGGATTTCATGACCATCGCCAGCATGGCGGCGGTCGGGCTGGGGGTGGCGCTGGTGCCGCAATCGGTCGCCTGCATCCAATTGCCCGGCGTCGCCTACCGCCCCCTGGCGGGCACGGGCATCACCGCCGAACTGGCCATCGCCCATCGCCGGAACGAAGTCCTGGCCGCCGCCCGGCGCTTCATCCGCCACGCGCGCGGCTTCCGCCTGCGCTGAAACCAGACGTCCCGCTTATCAAAAATACGGGCGGCAGGTATTGGACAGCCCGGCCCAAGCCTCCCGATACTCGCCACCGGCCGCCCATCCGGGCCGCGCGGGAGCCCGAAGACACATGCCCGATTGGCCTTTCGCGACCGAAAAGGCGCCGGTCACGGCCGAAGGCGGCATGGCCGTCACCAACCACCCCCTCGCCTCGGCCGCCGCCGCCGAGATCATGGCCGCCGGCGGCAATGCCATCGATGCCACGATCGCCGCCCTCTTCACCCTGACCGTGGTCGAACCGATGATGGTCGGCTTCTTCGGCGGCGGCGTCGCGCTGATCCGCCTGGCCGATGGGCGGGAGGTGGTGCTGGATGGCCTGTCCACCGCGCCCGCCGCATCGCGGCCGGACATGTATCGCCCCATCGCCGATACCTGGCCCGACTACATGGAAACCGCGGGCCGGGAGAACAAAGTCGGCGCCACCGCCGTCGCCGTGCCGGGCACGCTCAAGGCCTGGTGCGAGGCGCTGGATCGCTTCGGCACGCTGCCGCTGGACGCGGTCATGGAACCCGCGATCCGCCATGCGTCGCGCGGGTTTCGGGTAACCGCCTACCTCGCCTCCTGCATCGCCGAAACCGCGCCGGATTTGGCGCTGGATCCCACCATCGCCGCGATGTTCCTGCCCGGCGGCACCCCGCTGGCCGAGGGCGCCTGGCTGACCATGCCTGACTACGCCAACACCCTGCGCGCCATCGCGGAACACGGGCCGGACCACGTCTATGGCGGCGCCCTGGGCGCGCGGATCGTGGACCACCTGCGCGGTCTTGGCTCCACCATGGCCCTGGGCGACCTTGCCGCCTACCGCACTGAAACGCGCGATCCCGTGCGCGGAACATATCGCGGTGTCGAGGTGATCGGCCCGCCCCCGCCCTGTTCCGGCGGCGTGCATGTGATCCAGATGCTGAACCTGATGGAGGGGTTCGACCTCACCACCTCCGGCTTCGGCACGACCAACACGCTGCATTTGGTGCTGGAGGCACTAAAAATCGCCGCCGCGGACCGCCGCGCCGCCACCGCCGATCCGGCCTTCGTCGATGTGCCGGTCGCACGCATCATCTCCAAAGCCTATGGCGACCTGCGCCGCCCGGAAATCGACCCAAGCCGCAGCGGCGATTTCGCATCGCGCGTGCTGACGAATGAATCCGCCAATACGACGCATGTCACCATCGCCGACCGGCACGGCAATATCGTCACCTCGACCCAGACCATCAACAGCCTGTTCGGCGCGCGCATCATGATCCCGGGCACGGGGATCATCCCGAACAACTACATGTATCTCTTCGACCCGCATCCCGGCCACGCGCTGTCGCTGATGCCGGGCAAGCGGATCACCAGCGGCATTTCCGCGATGATCGGCTATCGCGACGGACGCCCCTATTTCGCCGTGGGCTTGCCTGGGGCGCATCGCATCCCGTCGGCCGTGTTCCAGTTCGTGATGAACCTGGTGGACCACGGCATGACCGTGCAGCAGGCGGTGGAGGCCCCGCGCGTCTTCACCCACGGCCCGGATGCGGAAATCGAACGCGGCGTGCCGCAGGCGATCCACGACGCGCTGGCGGCGATGGGCCATCCCGTCACCCCCTGCGATCACGTCGCGGGCGGCATGGGCGCGATCCTCTTCGACGGCGCGCGGATGACCGGTGCCTCCTGCTGGCGCGCCGATGGCGTGCCGATGGGGATCGGCGGGGGGCTGGCGCGCAAGGGCACCTCCTTCTGGCCCGACCCGCGCCGGGGCCGGTGACGGACCAGCTCCTGCGTTCCATCGGCATGAACGTGCAGGTGGATTCGATGGACTGGAACACGCTCCTCGCCCGCCGCAACCGCAGTATCCCGGTATCGGAAGGCGGCTGGAGCATCGCCTGGGGCGTGTGGTCCAACCTCGACCTGATGAGCCCGATCGTGAACCTCGACCTCGATGGCCGCGGCACGCGCGGCTACATCGGCTGGGCCGAAAGCCCGGAGATTGAGCGCCTGCGCGACGCATTCGCCTTCGAGACGGATCCGGTCAAGCAACAGGCCATCGCCACCACCCTGCAACGCCTGTCGAACGAAGAAGCCTTCTCCATTCCGCTGGGCGACTACAAGGCGGTCACGGGACACCGGTCCAACGTGCGCGGCGTGGTGGCGGACCAGTTCCTGGTGTTCTGGAACATGGAATTGGCGTGAAGGTGGCCCTTCCACGGCGCAACCTCCCCTATCCCAACGCCGCAACCGGCACGATCACGCGGCGCCCCGTCGCGGTGACATGCACTTCCGCCTCCAGCCCATAGACCTCGGCCAGCAGCGCGGTGGTCAGCACGTCGGGCGGCGGGCCGGTCGCGACCAGTCGGCCGGCCGACAGCACCGCGACACGGTCGGCGAACACCGCCGCCGCGTTCAGGTCATGGATCGCGACGATGACCAGCAGGCCCTCGTCGCGCGCCAGCCGCCGTAGCAGCCCCAGAAGTGCCACCTGGTGGCGCGGGTCCAGCGCGCTGCTCGGCTCGTCCAGCAGCAGGGCCCCCGGACCGGCGCAGAGCAATTGCGCCAGGAACACCATCTGGCGCTGCCCGCCCGAGAGTTCCGCCAGCAGGCGCGATGCGAGGCCCGCGATTCCCAGCCGTTCCAGCGCCGCCACGGCGCGCGCAACCTCGGCGGCCGGCACGCGCATCCCAAGCGCGCGCAGCCGGCCGAGCAACACCGTCTCCAGCACCGTCAGCGCCGCCCGCGCGCCATTGTCCTGCGGCAGGAAGCCGATGCCCGCGCTATCCAGCCCGGCGCGGCCGATCGACCCCTCATGGCGCTGCAACCCGGCCGCCGCCCGCAGCAGCGACGACTTGCCGGACCCGTTCGGCCCGACCAGGGCCAGCACCTCGCCACCCCGCGCGGCAAGGGACACGCGGTCCACCGCCAGGTGCGCGCCGTAGCGCACCGACACATCGTCGAAGGTCATATGCACGCCGCTCACCAATGCGACCTGCGCGCGGTCACGATCAGCCAGGCGAAGCAAGGCACGCCGATCAGCGCGGTGACGATGCCGATCGGGAACAGCGCGCCGGGCGACACGGTCTTGCTGACGATGGATGCCGCGGACAGCAGCACCGCCCCCGCCACGGCGGCACCGGGCAGCATCACGCGCTGGTCCTCGCCCAGCAGCATCCGCGCGACATGCGGCGCCACCAGCCCGATGAAGCCGATGGTGCCGACGAAGGCGACCGCGACGCCCGTCGCGACCGACACGAAGACGAAGCCGCGAAACCGCACCCCGCGCACGCGCACGCCCAGGGCCGCGGCGCGTTCATCGCCCAGGCGCAGCGCCGTCAGCCCCCAGGCATCGCGCATCAGCAGCGGCACCGCGACGGCCAGCACCGCGGCGACCAAGGCAAGCTTCGGCCAGGTCGCCCGTTGCAGGCTGCCGAACAGCCAGAAGACGATCTGCTGCAAAGCCTCGGGCGAGGCGATGAACTGCAACAGCGCCAGCAGCGACTGGAACAGGAACATCAGCGCAATCCCGGCCAGCACCAGGGATTCGGGCGTGGCACCCCGGATGCCGCCCAGCAGCCAGACCCCGGCACAGGCCAGGGCCGCGAAGGCGAAGGCGGCCAGCGGCACCGCCTGCGCCTCGGCCAGCGGCAGCGCCGCGCCGAAGACGATGACCAGCGCCGCGCCAAACCCGGCGCCCGCGGAAACGCCGAGCGTATAGCTCGACGCCAGCGGGTTGTTCAGGATGGTCTGCATCACCGCCCCGGTCAGCCCAAGGGCGGCGCCGACCAGCAGCGCCATCAGTGCGACGGGCAGGCGGATGGCCCAGACGATGGCATCCACCATCGGGTCCCGCGCCAGCCCCGACAGCGATGCCGCGACGGTCGCCGGCGACAGCATCGCCGGCCCCGTCGCCACGTCGATGACCAGACACAGCGCCAGCAGCCCGGCGCCGCTGGCCAGCACGACCCCCCGCCGCGCCGCGCGCCGCGTCCAATCCGCCTGCGCGGCCGTCACGCCCGCCACGGCAACATCCAGGTGCCGGAAAACGCGACCGGCAGGAAACGCGCGTGGTAATCGGCCAGCGCCGCCACCGGGTCCGCGCCCTCGAACACGCCAGGCCATAGGCGTTGCGCGATGTAGAGTGTCGCCGTGTCGTCGAACAATGTCCGGCACAGCCCGTGTTCCATCGCATGCAATTCGCCACGGCGGATCGCGGTCAGCCCGGCCCAGCCCGGCCGCGCGGCATAGGGGGCAAGGCCCCGCCGCGTCTCCTCCGGCGCCACGCCATAGCCGGTGCGCACGGCCAGCGGCCGGTTCGCCCAGGATGACGCGCCGATGAACAGGACCTGCGGATCGGCGGCCAGCACCGCCTCGGCGGAGATCGGTCCGTAGCTGCCGGGGATGCGGCCCTCGGCGATGTTCCGTGCGCCGAGCGTCGCAAAGATCCGCCCCCACATCGTGCTTGCCGCGTAGCTGTTGCCGATCACCCCCGGCCCGCCCTGGCCGAGTTCCAGGTGCACGCGCGGCGCCCCGCCCGCGCGCTGCGCACGGTCCAGGATCTCGCCCATGTTGCGTCGGTAGCGTTCGACCAGCGCCTCCGCCCGGTCCGGCGTGCCCATCGCAGCCCCGATCGCGCGGGTCGAGGCGACGTGCCGCTCCAGGGTCTGCGCGTTGTAGTCGAAGACCAGGATCGGGATGCCGGCGGCGGCGATCTGGGTCCGCACCGTCTCGGCGGCATTCCAGGCCCAGGCCGGCATCATCAGCAGGTCGGGGCGGAGCGAGATCACCTTCTCGGCGCCAAACGTGCCTTCATCGGTGTTGCCGACATCGGGCATCCTGGCCAGCGCCGGGATGACGGCGCTGTAGCGGGAAAAGATCGCCGGGCGCCAGCCTTCCCAGACGATGCGGTTCATGCCGGCCACGCGGTCCCAGCCCGCGGTGCCGGCGATGGCGGTGAATTCCTCGTAGTTGAACATCACGACGACACGTTCGGGGCGCGGCCTGATTGTGACCTCGCGCCCCAGCGCGTCGGTGATGGTGCGGTTCTGGGCGAAGGCGGGCAAAGGCAGTGCTGCGGCGCCAAGGCCGCCGAGCAGCCCCCGGCGGGTGTGGATGGACATGATATGGCTCTCCGGATCGCGACGGCCGGGCGGCTGGCGTGTGGCCAGCACGCCGGCATGACGGAACGCCCCACACGGGGGCGTCATGCGGCTCAGGAGAGGATCGGTGGCCCGGTCGGGTGGTAGGGCGGCGCGCGCGCGCCCAGCGGCGGCGCCGTCTGCCGCGCCAGCGGCGGCAGCAGGATCGGGGTCATGCGCGGCGCCGGCACCTCGGCCACCGCCGGCAGGGCGATGCCCGGCAACCCATGGCAGGCCAGGCAGAAGCCGGCGAAGGCACGGTCGCTATGGCGCTCGCCGTCCTGCGGCTCCGCCAGGTCGATCAGCATGAGGCCTTCGGCCGTGCAGATCTCGACATGGAAGGGCTGGTCGGCGGTCGTCAGCCGCAGGCAATGCGCCATCGCCAGGCTGCTCTGCAGGCAAAGCACCAGGGCGAGGATGAACCGAAATTGGCGCATGCGACGCTTCTAGGCCGGTTCGATAACCACCGGCAACGCGCTTTACTCCATCCGCGCGCCGGACGCCGCGACCACCTGCGCCCATTTGGCGCGTTCGGTGGTGATGAAGCCGCCAAACGCTGCACCGGCCCGGTTGCCGGCCTCGGCCCCGCCCTGGGCGAAGCGCGCGCGCAGGGCGGGATCGGCCAGCGCCTGGGCCACCGCCTGTTCCAGCCGGCGCAGCACGGGGGCAGGGGTGCCGGCGGGGGCGACCAGGCCGAACCAAGCTTCGGCATCGAAACCGGCCAGGCCGGATTCGGCAATAGTCGGCAACTCCGGCAGCGCCGCCGCGCGACTGGTCCCGGCCACCGCCAGGCCGCGCACGCGGTTGTCCCGCACCTGCGGCAGCGCGGCGGGCATATTGTCGAACAGCATCTGGATCTGGCCGCCGACCAGGTCGGTCATCGCCGGCGCCGCCCCGCGATAGGGCACGTGCACGATGTCGATCCCCGCCATCGTCTTGAACAACTCGCCCGCCAGGTGATTGGTGCTGCCATTGCCCGAGGATCCGAAGGCAATTTTTCCGGGCTCCCGCTTCGCCAGCGCCACCAATTCGGCGACCGAACGCACCGGCAGGGCGGGCGCCACCATCAGCACGATCGGCACGCTGGCGACCAGCGCGACGGGCGCGAAATCGCGGTCCGGCGCGAAGGGCATGCTGCGGAACAGATGCTCGTTGATCGACAGCGGCCCCGGCGCCGTCAGCAGCAGCGCATAGCCATCGGCCGGCGACTTCGCCACCGCATCGGCGCCGATATTGCCGCCCGCGCCGGCCCGGTTCTCCACGATCACCGGCTGGCCCAGCCGTTCGCGCAGCGCGTCCGACAATTGCCGCGCGATGATGTCGTTCGACCCGCCGGGCGGGAAGGGCACGATGATGCGGATCGTCCGCTCGGGAAACGCCGTGGCGTCATCGGCAAAGGCGGGGCGCGCCGCGAGGACGGCGGCGAGGGCAATGGCGCCGCGGCGGCTGAATGTCATGGTCTATCTCGTCCCGGATGCTGGGCCTTGCGCGGCCCTTGCCCGCAGCATCCCCCGATGCGGGGCCATCCGGCAAGCGGGGCTGGCTTTACTCCTCCCAGCCCGGCGCTTCCCCGGCCAGCCAGCGCCGCCCGGCGGCATAGAGCGCCTGCACCCGCTCCCCCTTCAGCCCCGGCATGTCGGTCTTCACGTCATAGCCGATCTGCGTCTGCAGATAGGCCAGATGCCGGTAGCCCTCGGGGAAGCGCGCCAGCAACGTCGGCTCCAGTTCCAGCCGCGCCGCCGGATCGACCGGGTCCATGCGATCCTTCTCGTAGATCGGCTGCCGCAGCACGATGCCCCAGCGCGGGCCATCCGGGCCGTCGCGTTCCTCGATGAAATCGTGGAAGCGGCCGGTGCAGACCACATCGACCAGCACGCCATGCACCTCGGCGCGCTGGCTGATGGTCATCTTCGTCTGCGCGATCGCCCGCCGCCCGGCCAGATCCACCGAGCACCCGCCCAGAAAGTGCAGGATCGAGACACCACGGGCCCAGCCGGCCTTCGACGCCTCGATGAAGCCCGCCGCTGGTGCCTGGCACCACGTCGCGAACATCCGCCCATCCTCGTGCCAGCAGGTCGCAAACCGCTCCCAGTCGCCAGCATCGCGCCAGACCGCCCAGTTCGTCACGAGTTCCGCGACCTGGAGGCGACGGAGCAAAAGGGCATCGGACATGGCTGTTTCCGTTTTCATTGAGAATGCTTGACGCCGCACAAGGCTGTCGTCATGCCTTGCTACAATCGTTTGCACATCCCGGGGGGGATTTCCATGGCCGACACAACACGCCGCGCGTGCCTGGCGTTGGGCGGCGCCTTGCTGGCACCGACCGTCCTGCGCGCCCAAGGCACCTGGCCCGACCGGCCGCTGCGCTTCATCCAGGGCTTTGCCGCGGGCGGCACCACCGACATCCTGGCGCGGCTGCTGGCCCCGGGCATGGCGGCCAACCTCGGCCAGCCCGTCGTCGTGGAAAACCGCCCCGGCGCCGGCGGCACCTTGGCGGCCGAGGCCCTGGCGCGCGCCACCGATGGCCATACCCTGATGCTGCTGAACAACGGCTTTGCCGTTTCCGCCGCGCTGTATCGGCGCCTGCCCTATGACCCGCGCGCCGACATCGACCCCATCGCCATGGTCGCCGGCATCGGCCTGGTCATCCTGGCCGGTCCCGCCAGCAACCCCGATGCCCCGCGCGACCTGGCCGACCTGATCGCGCGGGCAAAAGCGCGCCCCGATACGCTGAACGTCGCGACCGTCGGCGTCGGCAGCACTCAGCATTTCGTCGCCGAGGCGGTGCAGGCCGCCGGCGACTTCCGCCTGATGCACGTGCCCTATCGCGGCACGCCCGCCGCCCTGCTCGCGCTGCGGGCCAATGACGTGCAGGTGGTCAGCGAAACCGCCTCCGCCGTGCTCGGCCAGCTGCGCGCCGGGGAAGTCCGCGCGCTGGCGATCACCTCCAGCACCCGTTCGGCGCTGCTGCCGGATGTGCCGACCGTGGCCGAAGCCCTGGGCCGGCCCGATTTCGACATCCAGACCTGGTATGCCATCGGCGCCCCCGCCCGCATGCCGCCGGGCGCCGTCGCGCGCATCACCGACATGGCCCGCGCCTTGTTCGACAACACCGACCTGCGCAGCCGGCTCGGCGAATTGGGCCTGGTGCCGCGCCCACCTGGCACGCCCGCCGAAACCCGCGCCATCGTGCAGGCCGAAATCACCCGCTGGGCGGAGGTGATCGCCCGCACCGGCATGGAACGGCAGTAGCCGCCATGCCCGGCTTCCCCGTCACCGCCCTGCGCAGCGTCGATTTGTGCGTCCCGGACCTGGCCGCCGCCGAAGCCTTCTACGCCACGGTCTGGGGGCTGGTGCCGGTGGTGCGCGATGGCGGCTCCGTCTGGCTGCGCGCGACCGGCGCCGATCACCATGTGCTGGCCCTGCATGCCGCGGCCGCACCCGCCATCCGCAGCGTGACCTTTGCCGCGCCGGACGTGCGGGCCGTCCTGGCATCGGCGGTGGCGGCGGGGGCCGTGGTGCTGACGCCGCCCGCCAGGATCGACGAACCCGGCGGCGGCTTCGGCGCCACCCTGCGTGACCCCTGGGGATCCGTCCTGCGCTTCGTGACCGGCGATGAACGCCGCACCCCCGATGCCCCCGCGCCCGACCGGCCGGAGCGCCTGGCGCATGTGAACCTGAACTGCACCGATGTCGATGCCACCGCACGTTTCTTCGAATCCGGCCTCGGCTTCGCGTTGTCGGACCGGTCCAAACTGATGGCCTTCGAACGCTGCAACAGCGACCACCACGCCGTGGTCCTGGCCGAGGCACCCGTCAACGGCCTCAACCACGTCGCCTTCCAGATGCCGGGTTGGGAAGCGGTGATGCGCGGCAGCGGCCGGCTGATCGATGCCGGCCATCCGCTCGCCTGGGGCGTCGGCCGGCACGGGCCGGGCGACAATGTCTTCGCCTATTTCATCGACCCTTTTGGCATCGTCGTCGAATACACCGCCGAAGTCGAACAGGTGGATGACAGCCACATCGTGCGCGGCCCCGACCACTGGGTCTGGCCGCAGGGCCGCACCGACCAATGGGGCATCGCGCCACCAAAACCCGCGGCCACCAAGGCGGCGCAACTGGCGATCCGCTTTGCCTGAGCATTACGACGCCGTCGTCGTCGGTTTTGGGCCTTGCGGCGCGGTCGCCACGGGGCTTTTGGGCCAGGCCGGCTTTTCGACCCTGGCGATCGATCGGTCGGAAAATATCTACGACAAGCCGCGCGCCATCGCGATCGACCACGAGATCATGCGGCTGTTCGACAACATGGGGGTGGCCGACGCCATCCTGCCGCATACCGCACCCTTCCCGGCCTCCGACCATTTTGGCGTCGATGGCCAGTTGATCCGCCGCATCGACATGGTGCCGCCACCCTGGCCCATGGGCTTTTGGCCCACCATGGTTTTTAGCCAACCGCCGGTCGAGGCCGAATTGCGCGCGCATGCGATGGCGATGCCGGAGGTGACGGTGGAACTCGGCACCGAAGCGGTGGGCGTGACCGCCGACGCCATCCTGCATCTGCGCGACGCCACGGGGCGCGAACGCGTGGTGACCGCCGACCACGTCATCGCCTGCGACGGCGCCACGAGTTTCATCCGCCAGGCGCTCGGCATCGCGCTGGACGACCTGGTTTTTGATGAACCCTGGCTGGTGGTGGATTTGCTGGTCCATGACCACGCCCTGGCCAGGATGCCCCTCCATGCCGCGCAGCATTGCGACCCGGCGCGGCCCATCAGTTATATCATCGGCCCCGGCCAACACCGCCGCTTCGAGATCATGCTTTTGGCCGGCGAAGATCCCGCCGCGATGCAGGCGGAACCCGAGGTCTGGCGCCTGCTGTCACGCTGGCTCGGCCCTGGCGACGCGCGGTTGTGGCGCGCCGCGGCCTATCGCTTCCATGCGCTGGTCGCGCGGGATTGGCGGCGGGGTCGGGTGTACCTTGCCGGCGACGCGGCGCACCAGCAACCGCCCTTCATCGGCCAGGGGATGTGCCAGGGGCTGCGGGATGTGGCGAACCTGCTGTGGAAACTCGCCGCCTGCCGCGACGGCGCCGATCCCGCGCTGCTCGACACCTACGGCCAGGAACGCGGCCAGCACGTTCGCACCCTGACCGCGCGCATAAAAACCATCGGCCGGCAGATCTGCGAACGCGATCCCGGCGCCGCCCGGGCGCGCGATGCGGCGCTGCTGGCCCAGGGCGGCGGCCAGCCCCCGGTGGTGACGCGACAGGACATCGTGCCGCCGCTGGAAACCGGGTTTTTCGCCTCCCCGCCGCACCCCGCCCAGGGCACGCTGTTCCCGCAACCGATGGTGCGCGTCGGTGACGACTGGCGCCTGCTGGACCGCGTGGCGGGGCACGGCTGGCGCGTCTTCGTCGATGGCGGTTTGCCGGCCCCGCCAGGCGCCTGGCGCATCGGCGCTGCCGGGTTGCAGGAACGCGATGGCCTCCTCGCCACCTGGTTCCAGCGCCACGGCGTGCGGGCAGCGGTCGTGCGGCCCGATCATTACGTGCATGCTGTCGCGCAAGATGCGGCGGGGTTGGACCGAGTACTGTCCGACCTCGCGGCCAAGAACATAACCGGGAGGATTCCAGCATGACGCAGATCACGCGCCGGACGGCCTTGGCCGCATTCGGCACGGCCGTCGCCACCACCGCCCAGGCCCAGCCCGCCCCCGACTGGCCGCGCCGCCAGATCCGCGTGATCGTCCCGCAACCCCCCGGCGGCAACCTCGACATCCTGGTCCGCGCCGTCGCCGAGGGGCTGCGCCAGGACCTCGGCCAGGCCGTGGTCGTGGAAAACCGCCCCGGCGGCAACAGCGTCATCGGCCTGGAAGCCTGCGCCATGGCGCCGCCCGACGGCACCACCTTCTGCGCGGTGAATATCGAGGTGATGTCCACCCTGCCGCATGTCGAACCGGCCCTGTTCCAGCGCTTCGCCTCGCTGGTGCCGGTGACGCAGATGGCCACCAGCCCCTCCGTCCTGGTCGCCAGCCTGGATGCGCCGGAGGGCTCGCTGGTCGATTTCGTCGCCTGGGCGCGCGGCCGACCTGGGTTGAACTACGGGTCGTCCGGCGTCGGCTCGGCGCAGCAATTGCTGTGGGAATGGATCAAGGCGCGCGACGGCTTCGCCATGGAACATGTGCCCTTCCGCGGCATCGGCGACGCCTTCCGCGAATTGGTCGCGGGACGGGTCCAGGCCTCCTACGGCGCGCTGGCGCTGTCGATGCCGCTGATCCGCGATGGGCGCATCCGCCCGCTGGCCGTGCTGGGGGCGCAGCGCCTGCCGGACCTGCCCGGCGTCCCGTCGATGGTCGAACTCGGTTACAATTTTCCCTATACCGGCGCCTGGTGGGGCCTGGCCGCCCCGGCCGGGACGCCCCTTGCGATCCAGGAACGCATGGCGCTGGCCGTGCGCGGCGTCGTCCGGGCCGAGGAATTCCGCGCCCGCGTCCTCGCCCCGCAATTCTTCAACGGCATCGGCAGCACGCCGCAGGAATTCGCCGCCCTGATCGAACGCGAAAGGGCCAATGGCGCCGAGGTCGTGCGCCTGTCGGGCATCGCCGGCGCCCCCCGCTGACAGGTAAACCGCCCGTCACGCGTATTTCATCCGCCGAATGCGTCGTGCAGGCTATCCGCCGCGCCGCGTTCTGGCGCAACCTGGGACGACCGGCAGCGCAACAAAGCACCCCACCAACGCGGCCGAACGGACATGATCGCATGCTGAAAACCGTCGCTGTCGCGGGCCTTTCCCTGTTCTTCCTGACCGCGCCCGTCCTGGCCCAGCCCAAGGGCGGCCAGCAGGCCCCCCAGGCCACGCCGGACTGGCGCGCCCAGCCGCGCTACGCGACGGTGGACCTGCGCGCCGGCTTCGAGCCCGACCCGCGCGAGATCCAGGTCGAAGCCGGTGGCGACCGTGAGGTCCAGGGCCTCGGTCCCGATTGCGGCGGCTGGATCGATTTTTCCAAGCCCGACGTGGATTTGAACTACACGGCCGGCAGCTACCCGCTGTTCATCTCGGTGGTCGCCCAGACCGACACGACCCTGGTGATGAACGACGCCGCCGGCAACTGGATCTGCAACGATGACCTGGACGGGCTGAACCCCGGCATCCTCATCCAGAACCCGCGCAGCGGGAACTACAACATCTGGATCGGCACCTTCGAACGCGGCGCCCCGCAGCGCGCGACCCTGCGCATCTCGGAAATCCCGCCGACTACCCGCCGCTGATGGGCAAAGCTTGCGGAACCCTGAACTTGCCTATCTCTGGCCGGCAGGGCAGATCGGGGTATGGGTTCCGCAACACCGCTGCTGACCGTCGATAACCTCTCCGTCGCCTTTCGCGGCAAGGTGGTGGTGCAGGGCGTCTCCTTCACCATGCACGCCGGCCAGACCCTGGCCCTGGTCGGCGAAAGCGGCAGCGGCAAGTCCGTCACCGCCCTGTCCTGCCTGCGGCTGCTCGGCCCAGGCGGCACCAACCCCGCCGGGCGCATCCTTCTGGACGGGACCGAGGTGCTGACCGCACCGGAAGACGACCTGCGCCGCCTGCGCGGCGGCGTCGCCGGCATGGTGTTCCAGGAACCCATGACCAGCCTGAACCCGCTGCACAGCGTCGGCCGCCAGGTCGAGGAAGCCATCACCCTGCACCGCCCCCTGCGCGGCGAGGCTTTGCGCGCCCGGGTCATCGAACTGCTGGAACGCGCCGGCCTGCCCGATCCGGGCGCCCGCCTCGGCGCCTATCCGCACCAGATGTCGGGCGGCCAGCGCCAGCGGGTGATGATCGCCGCCGCCCTGGCCAATGACCCGCAACTGCTGATCGCCGACGAACCGACCACGGCGCTGGATGTCACGATCCAGGCGCAGATCCTGGACCTGCTGGCCGACCTGAAGCACCGCCTGGGCATGGGGCTGCTGCTGATCACCCATGACCTGGCCATCGTGCGCAAGCACGCCGACCATGTCGTGGTCATGCGCCACGGCACCGTGGTCGAGCAGGGCCCGGTGGCCGAGGTCTTCGGCAACCCCGCCCATGACTACACCCGCATGCTGCTGGCGACCGAACCCCGCGGCCGCCCCGTGCCCGTCGCCGACAACGCCCCCGTGGTGGCCGAGGTCGAGGACCTGCGCGTCCACTTCCCCATCCGCCGCGGCCTGATGCGCCGCGTCACCGGCCACATCAAGGCGGTGGACGGCATCAGCCTGTCGGTGCGGGAGGGCGAGACCCTGGGCCTGGTCGGCGAAAGCGGCAGCGGCAAGACCACCCTCGGCCTCGCCATGCTGGCCCTGGAACCCGCCACCGGGCTGATCCGCTTCGAGGGCGAGCCCATCGGCGGCCTCTCCCGCGCCGAACTGCGCCCGCTGCGGCGGAAAATGCAGATCGTCTTCCAGGACCCCTACGGCAGCCTGTCCCCGCGCATGAGCATCGCCGACATCGTCGGCGAGGGCCTGGCCGTCCACGAACCCGGCCTGACCGCCGCCGCCCGCGCCAAATCCGTGGCGACGGCGCTGGAGGAGGTCGGGCTGGAACCCGCCATGGCCGAACGCTACCCGCATGAATTCAGCGGCGGCCAGCGCCAGCGCGTCGCCATCGCCCGCGCCCTGGTGCTGAAACCCCGGCTTGTGGTGCTGGATGAGCCGACCAGCGCCCTGGATGTCTCGGTCCAGGCCCAGGTGGTCGAATTGCTGCGCGACCTGCAGGCGCGCTATCGCCTGGCCTATCTGTTCATCAGCCACGACCTGCGCGTGGTCCGTGCGATGGCGCATCGGATCGCCGTGATGAAGGACGGCAAGCTGGTCGAGGAAGGTGAGGCCGAGTCCGTGGTCGCGGCGCCCCGACAGCCCTATACGCGTGCGCTGATGGCCGCCGCCTTCGACCTTGCGGTGGCCGCGCGGGAGCCTGTGCCGTGAGAGAGTTGGAACGCATGAAGACCCTGCTCGATTCCGAGCGGCTGAAACTCGGCGTGCATATCCGCAAGATGAACAGCCCCGGCAGCCCGGTCTATCGCTATGGCGAGAACGTCTGGCCCGCCGCCGCCATCCTGGCCGCCTCCTTCGCCGCCACCACGCTGGTGCATTTCTACGTCGGCGGCCTGGTCCTGGCGGCCGGCTGCTGGTGGTGGATCGCCAAGGTGCAGCCGAAGATCAAGGACGGCGTCTTCGAACGCGCCAGCGGTTGGGTCCTGCAATCGGAGTCGCATTTCGACATGATGTGGTCGAAGGGGGTCTTGAGCCTCTATGCCGAACTGCCCGACGGCACCAAGCGGGCGGCGACGCGCAAGGACGACTGGCGCGCCTTCATCCGCACCATGCCGTTGGCCGAGGGCGAACCCTCCTGGGAGGAAGCCGCCTGATGGCCGTTCTGCTGGCGACCAAGGGCCATGCGCAGGCCGCCTGGCGCGACGCGCTGCTGGCCTGCGACCCGGGCCTCGACATCCGCCTCTGGCCCGATGCCGGCGATCCGGCGGCGATCGAGGCCGTGGTCATGTGGGGCACCCATGACCTGGCCGACCTGGCCCGCTACCCGGCCCTGCGGCTGGTGGTATCGATGGGCGCGGGGGTCGACCACCTGCTGCGGCCCCCGGGCACGCCCAAGGGCGTGCCCGTGGCGCGGCTCAAGGACGTGCTGCTGACCTCCGCGATGAGCGAATGGGTGCTGCTGAACGTCCTGCGCTTCCACCGCCAGGACCCGGCCTATCGCGCGCAGCAGGCGGCCGCGATCTGGCACGAACTGCCCGCCCCGGCCACCGCCGCCCGCCGTATCGGCGTGCTGGGCCTGGGCGAATTGGGCCAGGATGCCGCCGGGAAACTGGCCGCCCTGGGTTTTCCCGTCGCCGGCTGGTCGCGCCTGCCCAAAACCATCCCCGGCATCGCCTGCCACCATGGCGCCGAGGGCTTCGACGCCATCCTGCGCCAATCCGACATGCTGGTCTGCCTGCTGCCGCTGACGCCGGAAACCCGGGGCATCCTGGATGCGGGCGCCTTTGCCCGGATGCCGCGCGGCGCCTTCCTGCTGAATGCCGCGCGCGGCGGGCATGTGGTGCAGCCCGACCTTTTGGCGGCACTGGACAGCGGTCATCTGGCCGGCGCCGCGCTGGATGTGACCGACCCCGAACCGCTCCCGCCCGACCACCCCCTCTGGCGCCATCCCGGCATCGTGCTGACCCCGCATGCCGCCAGCATCACCATCCCCGCCAGCGTCGCCCCCCAGGTCGTCGACAACCTGCGCCGGGCACGGGAAGGCCAGCCCTTGCTGAACCTCGTGGATTTCTCGCGCGGCTATTGATCAGACCGGCACGCCGGCCGAGGGCTTGATCTCGGTCAGCACGAAGGAGGATCGGGTCTCCTTCACCCCCGGCATCCGCAACAAGGCCTTCAGCGCGAAATCGGCATAGGCGTCGAAATCCGCGGCGACGACGTGCAGCATGTAGTCCATGTCGCCCGACATGGCGTAGGCGGCGATCACCTCCGGGCGCTCGGCGATGGCCTTGTGGAAACTCGCCGCCGCTTCCTCCGTATGGCTCGCCAGGGCCACCTGCACGAAGGCATGCAGCGGCAATCCCACCCGGCGCGGGTCCAGCACGGCGGCGTAGCGGGCGATGACGCCCTCCTCCTCCAGCCGTTTCACCCGGCGCTGGCAGGGGGTGGGCGACAGGCCGATCTTTTCCGCAAGCGCCACGATGGACAGCCGGCCGTCCTGTTGCAGCGCCCGCAGGATACGGCGATCGGCGGCATCGAGCGTGACAGGGGCGGATTTCGCCATGGGTTGCGGCCTTTCGGGTGACAACCACCACAGATACCCCAGGTATGGGGGCGAATAGCCGAAAATCCCTCCGACCTTGGCGATAATCTTTCCCCGGAAACGACCCGGAGGCCGCCATGGACATCCCCCCCGACCGCACCGCCATCGCCGGCGTCATCAGCGACGCCAACCCGATGGGCACGGATGGCTTTGAATTCGTCGAATTCACCAGCCCCGACATGGCCGCGCTGGAAGCGACCTTTGCCCGCATGGGCTTCGCCCCGGTGGCGCGGCATCGCAGCAAGGCGGTCACCCTGTGGCGCCAGGGCGATGTGAACTTCGTGCTGAACGCCGAACCGGATTCCTTTGCCCAGTCCTTTGCCCGCGTGCACGGCCCCTGTGCCTGCGCCATGGCCTTCCGTGTCGCCGATGCGGCGCAGGCCTTCGAACGCGCGGTGCGCCTCGGCGCACGCCCCTTCCACGGCCGCGTCGGGCCGATGGAATTGAACATCCCCGCCATCGAGGGCATCGGCGGCTCGCTGATCTATTTCGTCGATCGCTACGGCGAGGCCGGCAGCATCTGGGACGTCGATTTCCGCGCCCTGCCGGTCGAGGCCCCACGCGGCACCGGCCTGACGGTGATCGACCACCTGACCCATAATGTGCATCGCGGCCGCATGGACGCCTGGTCCAGCTTCTACGAAAAACTCTTCAACTTCCGCGAGATCCGCTACTTCGACATCGAGGGCAAGCTGACCGGCCTGAAGTCCAAGGCGCTGACCAGCCCTTGTGGCCAGATCCGCATCCCGATCAACGAAAGCAGCGACGACAAGTCGCAGATCGAGGAGTTCCTGCGCGTCTACAAGGGCGAAGGCATCCAGCACATCGCCATGGGCACCAGCGACATCTACACGAGCGTCGAGACGATGCGGGACCGCGGCGTCAATTTCCTGAAAACCCCCGCGACCTACTACGAACTCCTGCCCCAGCGCCTGCCGGATACGGGCGAGGATATCGCGCGCCTCCAGGCCAACAGCATCCTGATGGACGGTTCCCCTTCCGGCGGCCGCCTGCTGCAAATCTTCACGGATACGGTGATCGGCCCGATCTTCTTCGAACTGATCCAGCGCAAGGGCGACGAAGGCTTTGGCGAGGGCAATTTCCGCGCCCTGTTCGAATCCATCGAACTCGATCAGGTGCGGCGCGGGGTGCTGGCCGGGTAGGCGGCTTCCTCCAGCCGGATCGTGTCGCGGCGCAGCGCGTCGCGATGCGCCGTCTTGGCGCGTTCCTCGGCCAGGCGTTCGACGCTGCGTTCGGCGGTGCGGGCGGCGACCAGCACGCCGAGGGCGGCGGCGCGACGGGTTTCGGCCTGCGCGGCGTCGCGCCCGGCCGCATCGCGCGCGGCCACGCCGCGCGGGTGCCAGGCGGCGTAGTCGGCGCCGCCGCTGTTGCGTTCGGCCAGCAGCAGGGCGGCAGCCGCGGCCTGGCGTAATTCGGCATCGCGGGCGCGCAATTGTGCGTCGGCCAGGACGCCCTGGGCGGCGGCGACGCTGAGCCGGCGCAGGCGGGCGAGCAGGGCCAGGGTGTCACGCGCCATGCAGGGCATCGGCCAATGCGGCGAAGGCTTCGGCCGAGGTGGCGCGTTCGCCCTTGGGCTGGGTCAGCACCGCCTCGATCCTGGGGGCGAGGGCCAGGGCGCGATCGGCGGCGGGATCGGCACCGGGGCGGAAGGCGCCGAGGCGCACGAGGTCGGTCAGTTCATTCGCCAGCGCCAGCACGGCCCGCGCCTCCCGCACCAGGGGCCGGTCCTCCGGTGCCAGGCATCCTGGTGCTGTGCGCGACAGGCTGCGCAGGACATCGACGGCCGGGTAGCGCCCGGCCTCGCCAATCCGCCGGTCCAGCACGACATGCCCATCCAGGATGCCGCGCACGGCATCGGCGATGGGTTCGTCATGATCGTCACCCTCGACCAGCACGGTGAACAGGCCGGTGATGGAGCCGGCGCAGCCTTCCGGCCCCGGCCCCGCGCGTTCCAGCAACCGGGGCAGTTCGGCGAAGACCGATGGCGGGTGGCCGCGCGTCGCCGGCGGTTCGCCGGCGGCCAGGCCGATTTCGCGCTGCGCCATGGCGAAGCGTGTAACGCTGTCGATCAGCAGCAGCACGCGCCGCCCCTGGTCCCGAAAATGTTCCGCCACGGTCATCGCGGCATGCGCCGCTTCCCGCCGCATCGCCGGGGCGGTGTCCGATGTCGCGCAGATGATGCAGGCGCGGGCCATGGCATCGGGGCCGAGGTCATCCTCGATGAATTCGCGCAATTCGCGGCCGCGTTCGCCGACCAGGCCAAAGACCACGACATCGGCCGCCGCAGAGGCCAGCATGGACAACAGGCTGGACTTGCCGACGCCGGAGGCCGCGAAGAGGCCCAGGCGCTGACCCTCCCGGCAGGGGGCGAAAAGGTCCATCGCCCGCACGCCCAAATCCAGTTTCGGCCCCAGCCTGGCGCGGGTGCCGGCCGCGGGCGGGGCCGCGCGGGTCGAGCGGATGCGGGCGCCGGGGGGCGGGGCGGGGCCGCCATCCAGCGGCTGCCCCAGCGGATCCAGCACCCGGCCGAGCCAGCCATCGGACACCGCCAGCCCCGACGACGGCAGCAACCTGGCCACCGCCCCCGGCGCCAGCCCCTCCAGCGGGCCAAAGGCCACCGCCTGCGCCCTGCCATCCGCGAAGCCGATGATTTCGGCCACCGGAGCAATGCCAAAAACAAGACGATCCCCAACAGATGGTGGTGGATCGAATTCGGCGACATCGAGCGCCATTCCGGTCATCCGCGCCAATTTCCCGACACGTCCCATAGGTTGTATCCGATTGAGGGATGAACCTGCCGCATCGGCCTTTTCCGTCAGAAACATGAGCCATTCCTTGGCGTTAGTATCTTGTTAGGAGATTATCCAACTCTTGATACGAATAAAGCGTGAAAAAGCGATGGACGACACACGCAAAAGTGGTAGGTCTTACTCGCATACCGTGTGGAGGCCAAAAAAATGCGCGTCCTATTTTGTGAAGACGATCTCACTACCCTGCGTGGCGTCACAATGATGCTCAAGCAGGCGTCCATGATGGTGGACACCGCCGATACGGGTGAAGAAGCCCTCGAACTCGCTAAACTGTACGATTACGATATTATCGTCCTCGACCTCGGCCTGCCGGATATGGAGGGCTATGAGGTGGTCCGCCGACTCCGCGCCGCCCGGATCGAAACCCCGGTCCTGATCCTCTCGGGCCAGGGCAAGCCGGGCGCGAAGGTGAAGGGTCTCGGCCTCGGCGCCGATGATTTCATCGTCAAGCCCTTCGACCCGCAGGAACTGGTCGCCCGCATCCAGGCCATCGTCCGCCGCGCCAAGGGTTTCAGCCGCCCGACGCTCACGGTCGGGAAATTGAACCTGGATCTGTCGGCCCATGATGTGACGGTCGATGGCCGGCCGGTGCACCTGACCGGCAAGGAATACGCGATCCTGGAACTGCTTACCCTGCGGCGCGGCATCGTGCTGACCAAGGAAGCCTTCCTGAACCACCTCTATGGCGGGATGGACGAGCCTGAGGTGAAGATCATCGACGTGTTCATCTGCAAGCTGCGCAAGAAGCTGGCCCAGGCGGGTGCGTCCGACCTGATCGGCACGGTCTGGGGTCGCGGCTATGTGCTGCGCGATCCGTCTGCCTCCGGCACCCGGTCCGGCGCGGGCGCCGTTGCCCGGGCCGAAGCAAGGGTGGCGGCCTGAGGCCGTGACCCGCTAGCCCGTGTCCGCTGCAGCGGACACGGTCCTGGCCAATCACCCAGCCTTTCCGACAGGGCCATAGACGCCCCTTTCGCCCGGCAACGGCACCAGGCGGTCCGTCAGCCCCATCACCGTCTCCGCCCCGCCCAGATACAGCGCGCCATCGGGCGCCAACTGCGCCGCCAATGCGCCCAGCACCTTGGCCTTGGTCGGCATGTCGAAATAGATCAGCACGTTGCGGCAGAAGATCAGGTCGAATTGCCCCAGCGCGCGATGTTCGCCCAACAGGTTCCGCTCCTCGAACCGGCAGGCCGCGCGCAACACCGGCTTGATGCGGAAGGCAGCACCCTCCTGCGCGAAATGCTTGACCAGGCGCTGCACGGCCAGGCCGCGCTGCACCTCGAACCGGGTGAAGAGGCCTTCGCGCGCACGCTCCACCACCTCCCGCGACAGGTCGGTGCCGAAGATCTCGAAGGGTCGGTTCGCCAGCCCCAGTTCGGACAGCAGGATCGCCAGCGAATAGGCTTCCTGCCCCGTGCTGCAGGCGGCCGACCAGATGCGGATCTTCTGGCCCGGCGGGCGCTTGGCGTGCAGCGCCGGGACGATGCGCGCGACATGTTCGAACGGCTTGCCGTCGCGGAAGAAGCTGCTTTCGTTGGTGGTCAGCGCCTCCACCACATCCTTCATCAGCGGCTCGGCCCCCGGCCCGCGCAGCTTTTGCGCCAGCGCGTTCAGGTTCGGCAGATTGTCGCGCCGCAGGATGGTCGCGAGCCTGGTGTCGAGCATGTAGCCCTTGTCCGGCGTCAGCACGATTCCCGCGCGGGTCTTTGCCAGCCCCGCGATGGTGTTGAAGGTGTCGGGCGAAATCGGCGGGCCGGCCGGGGCGCTGCCGAAGGGGACGGCGATCGACGCACTCATGCCCGCAACGCCGCGCGCACGCCCGGCGCCGCTTCCCCGGCGCAGAGCGCCATCATCCGGTCCGCCAGCGCCTCCGGCGGCGCCAGAAGCGCCGGCAACCCCGCGCGCGCGACGGCGCCGGGCATGCCCCAGACGACCGACGACGCCTCATCCTGCGCGATCACCGTGCCACCGGCCGCGGCGACCGCGCGGCAGCCGACCAACCCATCCTGGCCCATCCCGGTCAGGATCACGGCCAGCAGCCGGCCGTCGCAGGCCTTCAGCAGGCTTTTCAGCATCGGATCGACGGCGGGGCGGCAAAAATTCTCGGGCGGGCCTTGGGTGATACGGGCCACAAGCCCACCCGCATGGTCACGCTCGGCCAGCAGATGATGGTCGCCGGGGGCGACGTACAAGCGGCCGGGCAACAGCGGTTCGCCATCGCGGGCTTCGGCCGTCGGTGGGCCGCCCAGGCGGTTCAGGTGATCGGCCAGCATGGTGGTGAAGCCTTCCGGCATGTGTTGCACAAGCAGCATGGGAACACGGGGCGGTGGGGACAGTCGGCGAACCAGCGCGGCCAGGGCCTGCGGCCCGCCGGTGCTGCTGCCGATGCCGATCGCGCGCGGGCGGGGACCGACCGGTTGCGCCACGGCGGGGCGCGCCAACGGCACCGGGGCGGCGCGCTTGGCACGCATCCGGGCCCAGCCCTTCACCTTGGCCAGAAGTTCCTCGCGAAAGGCCGGGTCGTGCATCCCGCCCTGCGCCGCCGAGGGCTTGGGCACATAATCCGCCGCCCCCGCGCGCAAGGCCGCCATGGCCGCCGCGGCCCCGCGCTGGGTCAGTGCGCTGGCCACGATCACCGCGGTGCGGGGTGCGGCGCGCAGCAGCAGCGGCAGTGCCGTCATGCCATCCATCACCGGCATTTCCAGGTCGAGCAGCACGACATCGGGGGCGAGCGTGGTCACAGCCTCGATGGCGGCGCGGCCATCGGCGACGCGGCCGACGACCAGGATCGCGGGATCGGTCGCCAGCACGCGGGCCATCGCGCCGCGTGCCGTCGCGCTGTCGTCGCACAACAGCACCCGCACGCTGCCGGGCGCGGTCACGCTGGCACCTCCGCCTCGTCCAGCAAGCCGATCTGCGCCAGCTTGCCGCCCAGGATCGTCGCGTCGAAGGGCTTCATGATGTATTCCTGCGCGCCCGCTTCCAGCGCCATCAGGATGCGTTCCATCTCCGCCTCGGTCGTGCACAGCACCACCTGCGGATGGTCCGGGCCGAAATCCGCGCGCACGCGGCGCAGGAAGGTGATGCCGTCCATCACCGGCATGTTCCAGTCCAGCAGCACGAGTTCCGGCAGCGGCGCCGCATGGCACGCGTTCAACGCCACCTGGCCGTCCTCGGCCTCGGCGACGGTGTAGCCAAAGCCTTCCAGCATCCGCCGCGCCGCCTTGCGGACCACGCGGCTGTCATCGACCACAAGCGCTGTGCGGGCCATCGCCTCGTCTCCCTCTCAGGCCTGGCCGAAGTCGAGCACGCGCTCGACATCCAGCACGATCAGCAGCCGTCCATCCTGGCGATGCACGCCCTTGCTGACGGCGGCCCAGAGCGGGTCCAGCGTCGGCGGATTGGGGGCGGCATCCTTGGCCGCCAGCGGCACGACATCGCCGACCGCATCGGACAACAGGCTGTAGAGTTCGCCGTTCTGCTCGACGACGATGCTCATCGGCCGCGGTGCCCCGGCCTCACGCGGCGGCAGGCTCAACCGGCGGCGCAGGTCGATCGCGGTGACGATCCGCCCGCGCAGGTTCAGGCTGCCCGCGACCTCGGGCGGGGCCAGCGGGATGCGGGTGATGGTCTGCGGCCCCAGCACGTCCCGCACCGACAGGGCGGGCACGGCGCAGGGCTTGCCGCCGACCGTCAGGGTCAGGAAGACCTGCGTCGCGTCATCGGCAGGTCGGGCGGGGCTGGGTTGGGTCTGGACGCTTTGCATCGTTCTCGTCTCCTCAGGCGCCGACATGGGCGAGGCAATCGGCCAGGCTGCGCAGCAGTGCCTCGCGATCGAACTTGCCGACGTAATCGGTGAAGCCGGCGTCCCGCCCGCGGGCGACATCCGCCGGCGCCGCGCGACCCGACAGCGCGATCATCGGCAGGTCGCGCCACGGCCCGGCCTCCCGCACGGCGGCCGCAAAATGCAAGCCGTCCATGCCGGGCATTTCGATATCCGACACGATGGCGTCGAAGGACTGGCCCGCGTCGCGCAACCGCAGGGCCGCCGCCGCGTCATCCACCGCCGTCACGTCATACCCCGCGACCGACAGCGCCGGGACCAGCAGGTGGCGGAAGAAGGCGTTGTCGTCGATGACCAGCAACCGCGCGCCGGTCTTGCTTTGCTGGTCGGGGGCGAACCAGTCCTCGCCCGCCTGGCGCAGCCAATAGCCGCAGTCCAGCACCTCCGTCACCTTGCCCGAGATCACCGCACTGCCCAGGAAGCCCGGCTGGTCCTGCCGCGCCTCGATCTTCAGCGCGTCGTCCACGACATCCAGGATCTCGTCCACCATCAGCCCGAGCGCATTGCCGCGATCGGTGAAGACCAGCACCGCCTGGCGCGCGCCTTCCTCGCCCATCGGCGGCGACCAATGCCCCGACAGCGGGATCAGCGGCATCAACTGCCCGCGGTATTGCACCACCGGCCGGCCACCGGCCATTTCGATCTGGCTGGCGGGAATATCCTCCAACCGCGCGATCAGGCCGAGCGGCACCGCCTTGGGTGTCGCATCGCCGGCGCGGAACAGCAGCATCGCCGTGCGGGTCGATGTCTGCAGCCCGGTCGCGGCATTGGCCATCTGCGTCGCGTCCTCCGCCCCATCGGCGCCGACGCCGGTCGCACGGGCGATGCCGTTCGGGTCCAGGATCATGATGACCGAGCCATCGCCCAGGATGGTATTGCCGCTGAACATGGTGACGTGGCGCAGGATCGGCGCCACCGGCTTGACCACGATCTCCTCGGTATCGAAGACGCGGTCCACGATGATGCCGAAGACATGCGGTCCAACCTGCGTGACCACGACGAAGCCCGCATCGCGGTCGGCCGGCCCGGCCGGTTCGCTTGGCACCGGCACATCCAGGCACAGCAATTCCGACAGCCGCACCAGCGGCAGCAGCCGGTCGCGCAGCCGCAGCACCGGCGTGTCGTTCAGCCGTTCCACCCGCGCGCCGTCGCTGGCGCCATCGGCCGTCGCATCGCCGCCGACCCGCACCAGCTCCAGCACGCCGATCTGCGGGATGGCAAAGCGTTCGCCACCGGCCTCGACCACCAGCGCCGACACGATGGCCAAGGTCAGCGGAATTTTTATGATGAAGGTCGTGCCGCGCCCTTCGCGCGACCGCAGTTCGATGGTGCCGCCGATCTTCTCGATGTTGGTCTTCACCACATCCATCCCGACGCCGCGACCCGACACCGAGGTCACCGCCGCCGCCGTCGAAAAACCGGCGCGGAAGATGAAGCGCTGGATGTCGCGCTCGTTCATCACCGCAAGCTCGGCCTCGGTCGCCAGCCCATTGGCGATCGCCTTGCGGCGGATGCGCTCCACCGGCAACCCGCGCCCATCGTCTCCGACCTCGATGATGATGTGCCCGCCCTGGTGATAGGCGTTGAGGATGATGCGCCCGGTTTCCGGCTTGCCGGCGGCGCGGCGTTCGGCCGGGCCTTCCAGCCCATGGTCGCCGCTGTTGCGGACCATGTGGGTCAGCGGGTCCTTGATCAGTTCCAGCACCTGGCGGTCGAGTTCCGTCTCGGCGCCCTTCATGTCCAGGTCGATCTTCTTGCCCAGTTCATGCGTCAGGTCGCGCACCAGCCGTGGCAGCTTCGCCCAGGCATGGCCGATCGGCTGCATGCGCGTCTTCATCACGCCTTCCTGCAAATCCGTCGTGATATGCGACAGCCGCTGCAAGGGGACGGCAAAGGCGTTGTCGCCCGACGCACGCGCCAATTGCATCAACTGGTTGCGGGTCAGCACGAGTTCGCTGACCAGGGTCATCAGGTCCTCCAGCACCTCGACCGCGACGCGGATGGTCTGCGGCCCGGCGGTGGGGGTGCCGGCGGTGTCGGCCAGGGGATCGATGGCGGCCGGCGCCGGGGCGACAGGGGCCGGCGCGGCCACGGGTTCAACGACCATCGGGGCAACCGCCACGGCTTCAACGACGGGGGCCGCAACAACCGGGGCCTCAACGACCGGGGGCGCTGCCACCACGGCCTTCGCCTCACCACTCGCCGCCGCATCCAGGGCGCCGATCAGCGCGCTGTCATCGCCCGTCGGCTCGCTGCCGGTCGCGCCGATGCCGGTCACGATCTCCTTGATGCGGTCCAGCGACGACAGCACCAGCGTGATCCCGGGTGGCGTCACCTTCAGCGTGCCGTCGCGATAGCGGCCGAGCACATTCTCGGCGGCATGCGCCACCTTTTCCAACCGGCCGAGGCCAAGGAAGCCGCAGGTGCCCTTGATCGTGTGCACCAGGCGGAAAATCTCCGACAAGGTCGGCAAATCATCCGGCGTGCGTTCAAGCCGCACCAGCGCCGCATCCAGCGCCTCCAGACCCTCATGCGTTTCGGTCAGGAAGTCGGCGAGCAGGTCATCCATGGCGCATCCCCGGGTGGATAGGAGATCGCCATATGCGGGCCGGTGCGCGAAGGAAGGGTAAAGGGCGAGCGGGAATCCGACGCCGGGATCAGTCCGGCCAGGTGATCATCAGCGGCCCCGGCATCGTCGATGGCCCCAGGCCGATACCCAGCCGCCAGCCCTCGGCCGCGGCCAGCGCCGCCAGGAAGGCCGGCAGCACCCGGCGCGGTTCCAACTCCACCGCCATCCCCGCCACCGCGGCCGAAAGCCCGGCCGGCCAGCGCGCCCCGACCCCCTGCGGCAACACCAGGATTTCGTCCGGGCCGCCCGCCAGATGCACGATGCCGCCGCGCGGCAGCGCCTCGACCCCCAGCATCGTCGCGACCAGCGCCAGTTGCACCGCCGCCGGCGGCAGGATGGTATCGGGCGGCATGGCGCAATCGAAGGTCACGCGCGTATCCACCAGCATCGCCGTCACCAGCGCAGCCAGCGCCGCCGCGTCCAGCGGCCCGGTGTCGCCGCCACAGGCCGCGCGCCAGACGCGCAACCGCGCCCGCACCGCGACAGCGCCATCCCGCGCGATGGCCAGGGCCTCGTCCAGCACCGGCCCATCCGGCCGGCCCTGCCCGCCGCCCGCCGGCACCAGCTCGGCGGCCGCCGTCTCCAGCATCGATGCCGCCATGCCGGCCGGGCCGCCCAGGTCATGGCACAGCCGTGCGCAAAGTGTCTGCGCCAAGGCAAGGGCCGCGTCGTCCGTATGGTCTTTGTCAACCGTCATGGGAGCCATCCTGCCCTGATTTGCGCACAACGCGTTAGGCCCCGCCCCCTTGCGGTGCGGTAAACTCGCCTTGATGTTGCGGCCATCATGTCGATCCCTCTCGAACCCGGCATGCGAGTCCGGCATCCGCACCGCCCTGACTGGGGTATCGGCCAGGTGCAATCGGTGATCGGGGACCGCGTGACCGTGAATTTCGAGGAAGTGGGCAAAGTGCTGATCAACGCCGCGGTCGTATCGCTGGACATCGTGGACGAGGCATGACCGCCTTCCTCGATGCGGTCGTCTCCCTGCCGGGCACCTGGCAGTTCTGGCCCGCCGTCGTCGCGACCGCCGTCGCCGGGCTGATGCGCGGCTATGCCGGCTTCGGCACCGCCATCCTGCTGTCGCCGGTCTTCTCCACCCTATGGGGGCCGCTGGCCGCCGTGCCGGTGATGCTGCTGATGGAATTGCTGGTCTCGGTGCAACTGCTGCCCAAGGCGATGGGCCATGCCGACCGCCGCACCATCCTGCCGCTCGGCCTGGCCGCCGTGATCGCGACCCCCTTCGGCGCCTGGGTGCTGCTGAGCGCGGATGGCGAAGTGCTGCGCCGCTCCATCGGCTTCCTGGTGCTGGTCTTCGGCTTCCTGCTGATGTCCGGCTGGCGCTACCACGGCACCCGCCCGACCGGGCTGAACGTCGCGGTCGGCGCCACCGCCGGCCTGATGAAGGGCGCCACGGGCATGAGCGGCCCGCCCGTGATCCTCTACCTCCTCGCGGGCGCCGAGGAAGCCCGCCAGCACCGCGCCAGCCTGATCCTGTTCTTTGCCATGATCTCGGTCGTGTCGGTCGTCATCCCGATCTGGGCGGGGCTGGTCGGGGCACTGGTCCTGGCCAAGCTGCTGCTGCTGCTGCCCATCATGCTGATCTGCGTGCCGATCGGCGCGCGTCTGTTCCACGTCGTCCCGGTGGTCTGGTACCGGCGCTTCGCCCTGGTCTTCCTGACAGTCGCCGGCAGCTTCGCGCTGTTTTTCTGATCGGGTGTTGAAGAATGGGGGGGGGTGCGCATTGAAAGGGGCTTTGCCCCTCTCAAGCTCTCCCCACCAAGGGGCCGTGGCCCCTTGGAACCCACGCTATTTGGTAAAATAAAGAGAGGGGCATAGCGCGACCTCGATCAGTCGAACACCTGTGATGCCCCTCTCTTTATTTTACCAATACTCCGCCGGTCCAGGGGCGGCGGTCCCTTCGATCCGAACCAGGGCGGACCCTATCGGGACAATGCCGCGGTCCGCGCCGCCGCCGCCGGCATCGACGCGGAGGCGATCGAGATCACCGCGCTGATGGCAGACTATGTCTTCGCCACCTTCGGCCGTTTCCCGGCGACGGTGCCGGCGGTGTTCCTGAAAACTTATTTGCAGGCGCACCGGCTCGATACCGAGTTCTACGACCGGCATTTTGTGCCCGGGGCCTATCTGCGGACCCATGCCGATCACGACCGCAACTGGGGTTGAGATCGAAACCGCACCCGTCGCGACCGGATTAGCGAAGCCTTCAGCCTGTCACTGGCAAGTTGAAGGTCCGCCTTTCCGGATGCCGCCCAATGTCCCGCTTCAAGACGATCCAGTCCCGCCTCGTCATCGCCTTCATGCTCATGGGGGCCGCGATGGCCCTGGGGCTGCTCTCCGTCGCCTGGGTGCAGGCCGAGGCACGGCACGAAGCCGCGACCGACGCGTCGGCCAACCGCATCTCGCGCACCTTGCAGACCATTTTCAGCCTGGAATTGTCGCGGCTGGAAAGCATCGCCCGCACCCTGGCGGCGATGCCGGGGGTGGTGGACGCCACGCGCCGCGTCGATCGCAACGCGATGCCGCCGTTGATCGACCCGGTGCAGGCCTCGCTGGCGCCGGAGCGGCTGATCGGGATGATGGGCATCATGACGCCGCCGGCGATGCTGCAATACCGCTCCACCGCCAACCTGGACCGCGTCGATGACGTGGCGCAGCGCCGCCGCGACGTGGTGCGGACCAGCAGCGGCGGCGGCGTCTCCCTGGGCCTGGCCTATGGCCGCGACGGGTTGCTGGCCGCGGCGGTCGCCCCGGTGATGTTCGAAGGGCGCACGGTCGGCGTCACCATGGCCCAATCCATCGTCGGGCCCGAACTGCTGTCCCGCATCCAGGAGGCTGTGCGCGCCGACGTCCTGATCCACGCCCGCCAGGACGGCCGCATGGTCAAGGTCAGCGGCACCCGTCCCGAAGGGCTGCTGGACGCCGCCGAGCTGGACGCGTCGCTGGGCGGCACCCAGGCACGCCGCCTGATCGAACGCGGCGGCCAGACCTTCCTCGCCATCACCGTCACCCTGCCCGACTACGCCGGCCAGCCGGCGGCCGTCGCCGAGATCCTGCTGGACCAGACCCGGGCCGCGGCCGGGCTGGCGCGCGACCAGGGCATCCTGCTCGGCAGCGCCGGGCTGGCGCTGTTGATCGCGCTGGGCTGCAGCCTGGTGCTGGCGCGCGGCATCGCCAAGCCGATCCGCGCCCTGATCGGCCGGACCGAGGCCCTGGCCGCCGGCGATGCGGCCCAGCCCATCCCCGGCGCCGGCCGCAGCGACGAAATCGGCGCCATGGCGGGCGCGCTGGAAGTGCTGCGCGCCAATACCCTGCGCATGCGAGAGATGGAGGCCGCCCAGGAACGCGCCACCCAGACCGCCGCCATCGAAAAGCAGGCGCTGCTGGAAAGCCTGGGCGCCGGGCTGGAAACCACGGTCGGCGGCATCGCCAACAACCTGGCCCAGGCCGCCACCGGCATGACCAGTGCCGCCGACAGCATGGCCCAGGCCATCGGCGACACCCGCACCCAAAGCGGCACGGCCCGCGAAGCCGGTGACATGGCGGCGACCAACGTCCAGGGCGCGGCCGCCGCGGCCGAGCAACTGGCCGCCTCGATCGCCGAAATCTCCCGCCGGATGGCCGAATCCACCGCCATCAGCACCCGCGCCCGGTCCGAAGCCGCCTCCACCACCCGCCAGGTGGAGGAACTGACCGCCGCCGCCGCCCGCATCGGCGACGTGGTCCGCCTGATCAGCGACATCGCCGGCCAGACCAACCTGCTGGCCCTGAATGCGACGATCGAGGCCGCCCGCGCCGGCGAGGCCGGCAAGGGCTTCGCCGTCGTCGCCAGCGAGGTGAAGGCCCTGGCCGCCCAGACCGCCACCGCCACCCAGGAGATCGGCGGCAAGATCGAGGAAATCCGCCTGGCCGCCGAAGGCAATGCCACCGCCGTCGCCCGCATCGGCCAGACCATCGGCGAATTGGACCACATCGCCTCCTCCATCGCCGCCGCGGTCGAGGAACAGGGTGCGGCCACGGCCGAAATCGCCCGCGGCGTGGCCGAGGCCGCCCGTGGCTCCGAAGCCGCCTCCCAGGCCATGACCACGGTGGAAGCCCGGGTGGATGAGGCCGGCGGCACGGCCGCCAAGGTCCGCACCGCCTCGGCCGAGGTCGCCGCCCAGTCGGGTACCCTGCGCCAGGAAATGACCGCCTTCCTGGCCCGGCTGCGGGCCGCCTGATGGGGATTCTATAGGCTGGCCCTTGCGGGGGGAGGGGGTTCCGGACCAAATCGTGCCTTATTGGCGCCAAAGGGACTCCCACCATGCTCGACCCCTTCGGTCGGCGGATCTCCTACCTCCGCGTTTCGGTGACCGACCGCTGCGACCTCCGCTGTGTGTATTGCATGGCGGAGGACATGACCTTCCTTCCCAAGAAGGAAGTCCTGTCGCTGGAGGAACTCGACCGCTTGTGCGGCACCTTCATCGGGCTGGGCGTGGAACGCATCCGCCTGACCGGTGGCGAACCGCTGGTCCGCAAGAACGTCATCTCCCTGTTCCGCAACCTGGGCGCCCGGATCGGCGCCGGGGGGCTGAAGGAACTGACAGTCACCACCAACGGGTCCCAACTGACCAAGATGGCGGATGACCTGTATTCCGCCGGCGTCCGCCGCATCAACGTCAGCCTGGACACGCTGGACCCCCAGAAATTCGCCGCCATCACCCGCTGGGGCAAGCTGGAACCGACCCTGGACGGCATTTTCGCCGCCAAGGCCGCCGGGCTGAAGGTCAAGATCAACGCGGTCGCGCTGAAGGGCGTGAACGAGGAGGAATACGACCGCATGCTCGCCTGGTGCGGCGAGCACGGCTTCGACCTGACCCTGATCGAGACGATGCCGATGGGCGATATCTCGGGCGACCGCACCGACCAGTATCTGCCGCTGTCTTTGGTGCGCGAACGCCTGGCGAAAACCTGGACCCTGACGGACAGCGGCCACACCACCGGCGGGCCGGCGCGGTATTACGATGTGGCGCAGACCGGCGGCAGGCTCGGCCTGATCACCCCGATGACCCACAACTTCTGCGAATCCTGCAACCGGGTGCGGCTGACCTGCACCGGCACGCTCTACATGTGCCTGGGCCAGGATGACGCGGCCGACCTGCGCGCGCCCTTGCGCGACCCGGACCTGGACGACGACGGGCTGCGCGAAAAAATCCTGGCGGCGATCGCCCGCAAGCCAAAGGGCCACGACTTCATCATCGGCCGCGCCCGCGCGCCGGCCGTCGCGCGCCACATGAGCGTCACGGGGGGCTGAACATGGCCGAACTTGTCACGCGCCTCGCGGTGCCGGGCCTGCCGGACTGGACCGGGCTTCTGGTGCTGCTGCTGCTGGTGCTCTGCGTCCTCGCTTTTGCCTTGATGCCCTTCTCGGTCTTTGGGCTGAAGGGCCGGATGGAGGGGCTGGAGGCACAGCTCGACGAAATCCAGGCCGAACTCCGCACCCTGGCCATGCGCCTGCCGGAATCCGCCCCGCGCCGCCGCATCGCGCCGGACGACGGCTGGGCCGAACCGCCGCCGACCATCCGCCCGATGCGCGAGGAGAGCGAGGGGCCGCGCGCCTCCCCCCCCATCCCGCCCCCGGCCGCCTATCCGGGCGCCACGCGCGGCGGCGGACGGCCGGAGTCACGCGCCGAACCGCGCATGGACTGGCCGCGCGGCGGTCGCTGACCCCATTCTTGGAGTGCCCGCCATGCGCGTGACCGCCATCCAGATGAACCCTGGGCACGACAAAGCCACCAACCTCCTGGCCGCCGAACGGCTGATCGAATCCGCCGTCGCCGCCGACCGCCCCGACATGGTGGTGCTGCCCGAAATCTGGACCTGCCTGGGCGGCGACCGCGCCACCCGCTTCGCCGCCGCCGAGGTCTTGGGCGCCGATCCGAACGGCGCCTATGCGCTGATTCAAACCCTCGCCCGCAAGCACGGCATCTTCATCCACGGCGGCAGCATCGGCGAAGACGGCGGCGAAAAACTGTTCAACACCACCGTCGCCTTCGGCCGCGACGGCCGCGAATTGGCGCGGTATCGCAAGATCCACATGTTCGACATCACCCGCCCCGACGGCACCGGGCATCGCGAAAGCAACACCTATCGCGCGGGGTCGGAGGTCGTGACCTACCAGGCCGAGGACCTGACCATCGGCTGCGCCATCTGCTACGACGTGCGCTTCCCGGAACTCTTCCTGGACCTGCGGCGGCGCGGCGCCGACGTGATCATGCTGCCCGCCGCCTTCACCTTGGCCACCGGCAAGGACCACTGGGACACCCTGTTGCGCGCACGCGCCATCGAAACCCAATCCTGGCTCGTCGCCCCGGCAACCTGGGGCCGCCACGCGGAACCCAAGGGGCCGCGCGAAACCTATGGCCACAGCCTGATCTGCGACCCCTGGGGCCATGTCGTCGCCCGCGCGTCGGATGGCGTCGGCTTCGTCACCGCGCCCATCGACAACCGCCTGACCGCCCGCATCCGGCGCGACATGCCGGTGCTGGAACACCGCCGCCTGGTGCCGGGCGAACCGGCCGCCAGCGCGAGGACAGCCGCCTGACCATCCCTCCACGCGCGGCCTTCCTCGCCTCCGCCTCTCCGCCCGCGGAAACCGCGCGCGCGCGGCTGGTGGCGCTTTACGGCGACACCCCGCCGGAAGAGGCCGATGTCATCGTCGCCCTGGGCGGCGACGGCTTCATGCTGGAAACGCTGCATCGCTTCATGGGCCATGCCAAACCCGTCTATGGCATCAACCGCGGCAGCGTCGGCTTCCTGATGAACGCCTATCACGAGGCCGATCTGCCGCAGCGCCTGGCCGATGCCCAGGCCGCGACCCTGCACCCGCTGCGCATGGTCGCACTGGACGTGAACGGCACGACCCACGAAGCCCTGGCCATCAACGAAGTCAGCCTGCTGCGCGAAACCCGCCAGGCGGCGAAAATCCGCATCCTGGTCGACGGGCGCGAACGGCTGGCGGAACTGTCCTGCGACGGCGTGCTGGTGTCGACGCCCGCCGGCAGCACCGCCTACAACCTGTCGGCGCATGGCCCGATCGTGCCGCTCTCCGCGAACCTGCTGCCCCTGACACCGATCAGCGCCTTCCGCCCCCGCCGCTGGCGCGGCGCATTGCTGCCCGCCGAAGCCCGCGTGGTCTTCGAAGTGCTGGAAGCCGACAAACGCCCCGTCGCCGCCGTGGCGGACTTCACCGAAGTGCGCGAAGTCGTCCGCGTGGAAGTGCGCGAAGACCGCGAGGTGACACTGACCCTGCTCTTCGACCCGGACCACGGGCTGTCGGAACGCGTGATCGCGGAGCAGTTCACGGTTTAGGGGGGCGGCGCCTTGAGAGGGGCTTTGCCCCTCTCAAACTCACCCCACCAGGGGCCGCCGCCCCTGGACCGGCGGAATTGGTAAAAGGAAGAGAGGGGCGTCAAGGGAGCCCCTTTGATCCAGGGCACTGCATGCCCCTCTCTTCCTTTTACCAAACATCGTGGGTTCCAAGGGGCCACGGCCCCTTGGTGGGGGAGGCGTGGAGGGGGCGAAGCCCTCTCCACAGCGCAACCTGTCAAACCGCCACGATCAACTCCGTCGGGCAGCCTGCCGTCCAATGGTCGACGCCGTCGTCTTTGATCAGGAATGTCTCTTCCGTGTGGTGCCGCACGCCGTCGTGGTAGTAGCTGAATTCGACGCAGAGCACGGAGTTCGGTTCCACCACCGTGCGGTTCACCGCGTTCATGCGCGGCTGTTCATGGCTACCCAGGCCGATGCCATGGCCGAAGAATTCACGCGGGAACTTGTTGAGATAGCGGCTGATCTGGGCGTAGCCGCGGTCGAAGATTTCGCCGCCGGTGACGCCGGGCTTGATCCACAGGCCGAGTTCCAACTGCACCTCGTTCAACCGCTTCCAGATCTCCTGCTGGCGTTCGGAGGCTTCGCCGATGAAGTAGGAGCGCACGAAGTCGGCCGAGTAGCCCATGACCTGGGCGCCCATGTCCACCTTCACGAAGTCGCCGTACTGCAACACGTAGCCGCGCGGAAACGGGTCATGCGCGGCGAAGGCATTGGCCGGGCCGGCGCCGGTGTTGATGAAGTTCACCGCCGTGGCGCCCTCGTTCAGCATGCGCAAGCAGGCGGCCTTGTGCAGGTCGAGGTCGCTCACGCCTGGCTTGATCGCGTCGCGGAAACTCGCATGCGCCTTGACGGTGATCTCGGTCGCGAGCTTCAGGCGGCGGATTTCCTCCGGCGTCTTCACCATGCGGACGATTTCCATCTCGAAGGAAATATCCTCGATCGTGTTGCCTTCGAGCAACCCGTCCAGGACCGTGCGGAAGCCGGAGGTGAGGTTGTCGCCCTCGGTGCCGACCTTCATGCCGGACACGCCGCGCTCGGCCAGGATCGCCTTCGCGGCGCTGGCGAAGTCCACGTAGAAATGCGTGTCGATATCGGTGAAGAATTCCGCCATGGCATAGGCGCGCACGTCTTCGATCCAGGTCAGCGTCATCGCCAGGTGCAGGTCGACGGCGGGCACCACGAAGGCCGGCTTCTTCGCCGGATCGCGGAAGTAGAAGACGCAGAAGGGGCGGTAGCCGAGGTTGCCGCCATTGTGCAGGAACTCGCTGACATAACGCGAATTCTCGACGCCACGCAGGATGACGAGGTCAAGCCCGCGCCGATCCATCATCGCGCGCATGCGGGACTCGTTGAACAACACCGGTTCTCTGGACATGTGTTTCCCTTCCTGGCCCGCACGGCGCGAGCCTTACAAAAAACTGCGGCCTGGAGGCTGTCAGTCGAGGCGGACGTTGGCGGCCTGCACGACGCGCCGCCATTTCGGAATTTCGGCACGCATCAGCGCGCCGAGGTCCTCGGGCGAACCGGGCGCCGGTTCAAAGGCCTGCTGCTTGAGGAAGGCATCGACCTCCGGCAGCCGGATCACCGTGGTGATTTCATTGTGCAGGCGCTGCGACACCTCCGGCGGCACGCCGCTCGGCAAGAACAGCGCCTGCCAGGAATCGACGACGACATCGGGCACGACCTCCGACATCGTCGGCAGGTCGGGCGCGAAGGGGGAGCGGCGCGACGAGGTGATCGCCAGCGCCCGCATCTGCCCATCGCGCACGAAACCAAGCGCGGCGGGGAGCGTGAAGATGCCCGCCTGGATATTGCCCGCGACGACATCCTGCGCCGCCGGCCCGGCGCCACGATAGGGCACGTGGGTCAGCGGCACGCCGGCATGGCCCAGTTGCGCGATGGTCAGGTGCCCCGGCGAGGCGGTGCCGGATGTGCCGATGTTGATCTGCATGCTGCCGGATTTCGCCAGCGCCACGAAGGCGGGGAAATCGGCCGCCGGCAGGCTGGGATGCACCACCAGCACCTGCGACAGCGTGGCGATCATGGTCAGCGGTTGCAGGTCGCGCAGCGGGTCGAAGGGCATGTCGCGGAACAGGCTGGGATTCACCGTCAGCGGATCGCTGCCGATCAGGATCGTGTAGCCATCGGGGCGGCTTTTCGCGACGGCGTCGAAGCCGATGTTGCCGCCGCCACCGCTGCGGTTTTCCACCGGCACCGACCAGCCGAGCCGATCGCCGAGGTGGCGGGAAATCAGCCGCGCCAGGATATCCAGGCTGCCACCCGGCGCCGAGGGCACGATGATCCGCACGGGGCGCGAGGGGAACGCCCCCTGCGCCGCGGCGGGCGCGATGAAGGGGGCGGCGAGCCCCATGGCCAGGATCGCGCGGCGGCTCGGGGTCGGCTGGTCGACGATGCGCATCGCGAGACTCCTCTTGTGCGGTGCAATGCAGACCGTTGACGGTGATCGAACAAGCGCCAAATATCGCGCAGCATGATGCTTGAATGGCATCGCCTCTTCAGGAAATGCCCATGATTCCAGCAGGCCTGCGTTGTTTCCTGGCGGTCGCCCAGGCGGGGTCGATGCGGGAGGCATCGGCCGTGCTGCACCTGGCCCAATCGGCGATCAGCCGCCGCATCCAGCAGTTGGAGGAGGACCTTGGCGCCCAGTTGCTGGAACGCGGCGCGCGCGGCGTCGCGCTGACCCCGGCCGGCGAGATCCTGCTGCACCACGGGCGCGAGGCGACCAACCTGACCGAACGGCTGCGCGCCGACCTGGATGCGCTGCGCGGCGTGCGGCGCGGGCATGTGGTGCTGCGGGTGGTGGAAAGCTTCGCCTCATCCGGCCTGCCGGCGGCGCTGGCGGGGTTTGCGGCCGCCTATCCGGCGGTGACGCTGGATATCTCGGTGACCGGGTCGGATGCGACCTTGGCGGCGCTGCGGGAACGGGACTGCCACCTGGGCGTCGCCTTCAACCCGACGCCCGATCCGGATATCGAGGTCCTGGCCTCCGCCCCCGAACCTTTTGCCGTGATGCTGGCGCCGCAGCACCCGCTGGCCGGCGCACCGCGCCTGACGCTCGCGGCACTGGCCGGGTTTCCGCTGGTCGCGCCATCGCACCTCGGGGCATCGCGGCAGTTGTTCGACCTGGCCTGCCGGGCGGCACGGGTCATGATCCGCCCGATGCTGGAGACGAATTCGCCGCATGTCGCCGCGGCCTTCCTGGCCGATGGGCGTGGCGTCGCGGTGATGGCGCCGCAGTTGCTGGCACTGCATGTGGCGCTGGGCCGGGTGAAGGCGGTGCCGCTGGCGGACCGGCTGCTGGCGGACCGGCTGCTGGCGGGCGGGCGGATCGCGCTGTTGTCACGGCGCGGGCGGCGATTGCCACCGGCCGCGGAGGCGATGGCGGCAAGTGTGGCGCGGGTCCTGGCAGGCGTGGACTAGACCCCGCGCGCCCCGTTCACCGCCCCGATGAAATCCCGCACCTGCGGGTAGATCTCCTGGTTCCACCGCCGGCCGCTGAACACGCCATAGTGGCCGACACCCGTCTGCAGATGATGCTTCTTGTAGGCCGGCCGCAGATTGGTGCAGAGGTCCAGCGCCGCCATCGTCTGGCCAATCGCGCAGATGTCGTCGCGCTCGCCCTCGACCGTCATCACCGCTGTGCGGCGGATGGCGCCGGGGTTCACGAGGCGCCCACGCCACATCATCCGCCCCAGCGGCATGTCGTGGTCCTGGAACACGCGCTGCACGGTTTCGATGAAGAACTCGGCCGGCAAATCCATGACCGCCAGGTACTCGTCGTAGAATTTGCGATGCGCCGCGGCGCCATCGGCATTGCCATCCACCAGGTGGCGGAACTGGTCGCGATAGGCATTCGTATGCCGGTCCAGGTTCATCGACAGGAAGGCGGTCAATTGCGTCGTGCCCGGATAGACCCGCCGCCCACCACCCGGCAGGCGCCAGGGCACCGTGCCGATCAGGTTGCGTTCGAACCATTCGATCGGCTTGGACTGCGCCAGCACATTCACCTGGGTCGGGCTGATGCGCGTGTCGATCGGCCCGGCCATCAAGGTGGCGCTGCGCGGCGTCGCGGGATTGGAATCCTCGTTCATCAGGGCACAGGCGGCCAGGACCGCGACGGCGGGCTGGCAGACCGCCAGCACATGCGATCCCGGCCCCATCTCCTCGATGAAACGCATGATATGGGCGGTGTATTCGTCGAAGCCGAAGCGCCCGGCCGATGGCGGCACGTCGCGCGCATTGTGCCAATCGGTGATGTAGACGTCGTGGTCGGCCAGCATGGTCGCCACCGTCGCGCGCAGCAGCGTCGCGAAATGCCCCGACATGGGGGCCGCGATCAGCACCTTGGGCTGCGGCGGGGCGTCATCCTTGGCGAAATGCAGCAAGGTGCCGAAGGGGGTGGCGTAGGTCGCCTCCTCCCGCACAGCGAGCGTGGCATTGCCCGACTTCACCTCGGTGATGGCGAAATCCGGCCGTTTGTGCGTGGGCGCCGCCGTGCCGAAAATCTCCAGCGCCGCGGCGGTGCGTCGCAGCGACCAGGCGGGCAGGGGCCAGGGCGAGGCCTTCCCGTGGTCCAAGCTCTGCAAAATATCGGCGGCGCCGCGTGCGGCGACGCGAAATGGGTCAAGCAGGTCAGCCTGCGCCTGGTAAATTGCATACATCGTATGCAATCACGCATTGGATCATCGGTTTCGTCAAGCGCAACGCGATCCCGTGCTTGCCATCAGGGCAACGACATGGCGGAATCGCCCATGCATTGAACCGGCGGGACAGTATGGCACGTCTTTTGATCAGCAGCCGAAACTACTCGTCCTGGTCGCTGCGCGGCTTTCTGCTCGTGCGACTCTCGGGCTTGGCCTGCACCATCGAAGCCCTGGGTTCGGATGATCCGGATGCGCGGCGTGAATTGTTGCTGCGCGCCTCCTCGATTCGCATTCCCAGGCTGGAACACGACGGGCTGAAGGTCTGGGACACGCTGGCCATTGCCGAATACCTGAACGAAACCTTTCCCGACGCCGCCATGCTGCCATCCGACCGCGCCGCCCGCGCCCATTGCCGATCGCTCTGCGGCGAAATGCACGCGGGCTTCACCGCCCTGCGCGGATCGCTGCCGATGAACCTCAAGGCGCATCGCCCGGGCTTCCCGGTCTGGTCCGGCGCGCAATCGGACATCGACCGCATCACCGAGATGTGGCGCGACTGCCTGGCGACCCACGGCGGCCCATGGCTCTTCGGCACGCGGCGAACCACAGCCGACGCGATGTTCGCCCCGGTCGCCACCCGTATCCTGACCTATGACGTGAAACTTGACCCGATCTGCACCGCCTATTGCCGCCAGATCATGACCTGGCCCGACATGGCTGAATGGGTGGCCGAGGCCCTGGTCGAACCGGAAGAGATCGAGGAACTGGAAGTCGAGTTCTGACGCGCTGATTGCTCAAGTCGCGCCTTGAAAGGGGCTTCGCCCCTCTCAAACTCTCCCCACCAAGGGGCCGTGGCCCCTTGGAACCCACGCGATTTGGCAGAATAAAGAGAGGGGCGTCACGCGCCTTCCATTGGCCAATGGCGCGCCATGCCCCTCTCTTTATTCTGCCAATACATCCCGCCGGTCCAGGGGCGGCGGCCCCTGGTGGGGGTGGTCTGGAGGGGGCGAAGCCCCTTCCACGGCGCAACCTCCCAATATTGCTACACCTCCAGCCGCGCCAACCTGACCGCCGTCTGCCCCGCCCGCGCGCGCGGTGACGGCATCACCAGCAGGCAGTGGTCGTAGGGGGTGCGGATTTCCTCATCCCCATCCAGTGCCAGCAGCGTGTTCCGCCGCGGCACCACATCGCCCCCCCGCACCGGTTGCAGGAAGGCGAAGTCATCCGTCCGCGCCGTCACCGTCATGGTCACCCGCGCCTGGCGCACAGCGGGCGCCGGGGCGGGCGGCGCCCGGTCCAGCACGCCCGACAATCCCAGGAACCGGTCGGCTGTCGTCGCCAGGCTCTCCACTGTCGACGCCTGCCAATGCGCGCCGCCTTCCACCAGCAGCGCCGTCGCATCGCCCGTGGCCGCGCCGAAGCGGCCGTAATCCATCAACCGCCGCCCGGCCGCATGGCCCTGGTCCGCCACCACCAGCGGCGGGGCGGCGATCGCCAGCGCCAGCCGCAGCGCCCGGTCGGTCTGGCCGCACAGCAGCAAAGGATCCGATGGCCACAGCATCGAATGCAGGTCCAGCAAGGTATCCACGGTGTCGAAGAAGGGCCGCAATTCCCGCGCCCGGCGCAATTCGGCGCTGCGGCGGGGGCCTTCCAGCGCCTCGATGGCCCAGACCCGGTTCAAATCCTCCTCGACGAAGCGGCTGGCGGTCGGGTCCGTCGGGTCGAAGCGCGACGCCGCCAGCAGATTGGCGAAGACAAAGGACAGCCGCCCCCGCACCGGGCGCAATTGCTGCCGCAGCAGGCCGTCCAGCACGATGGCGCCGGCGATCTCATTGCCATGCATCAGCGCGACCAGCGCGACATGCGGCCCCGGCGCGCTGGCCGTGAAACTCATCACGCCGGGCAGGTTCGTGCCGCCCAGCCAGGACCGCAGGTCCGGCATGGCGATCCGCACGGTCAGGTCGGGCAGGGACGTGGCCTTCACGCGGCCAGGTGCCCCGCGACACGGCGCATCAGCCCCATGCAATCCGCGACCTGGGATTCGGCGATCCATTCCTCCGGCAGATGCGCCTGGGCGATGCTGCCGGGGCCGCAGACGATGGCCGGGATGCCGGCCCGCTGGAAGGTTCCGGCCTCCGTGCCGTAACTCGCCCGCGCGGCCGCGGCCTGGCCGGTCAGCCCCTCCAGCAAGCCCGTCAGCGGATGCCCGTCCGGCAGGTCCAGCGGATGGCAGACGCAGCGTTCGGCGAAGGTGAATTCGATCGCGGGATCCACCGCCCGCAGTCCGGGCAGGACCTCGGCCTCCAGGAAGGCCTGCAGCCGCGCCAGCATCGGCCCAGGCGCATCGCCCGGCAGGGTGCGGAACTCGAACGCGAACCCCGCGCGGTCGGGCACGATGTTCATGATCGTGCCGGCGGCGAAGGTGCCGCAATGCGCGGTGCTATAGGGCGGGGTGTAGCGCGCGTCGCGCGCGCCCTCGGCCACCAGGCGACGTTGTTCGCGCGCCAGCCAGGCCACCGCCTCCGCCGCCGCATGCAGCGCATTGGCGGTGGTGTCGGTGCGCGACGAATGGCCGGTGACGCCGGTGACCGAGGCGTTCCACGACGCCATCCCCTTATGCCCCGGCATCGGCGCCAGCATCGTCGGCTCGCCCACGATCACCGCCCCCGGCGGCGGCGAATCCTGCCCCAGACTCGGCGCCAGCAGCTTCACCCCGGCCAGCGTGGTTTCCTCATCGAAGGTCAGCAGGATATGCACCGGCCGTCGCAACCCCGCTGCCAGGAACATCGGCACCGAGGCCAGCACGCAGGCGCAAAACCCCTTCATATCCACAGCACCCCGACCGATCAGCCGGCCGTTCTCCCGGCGCAGCACGAAGGGATCGGCCAGCCAGGCCTGGCCATCCACCGGCACGCAATCGACATGCCCCGACAGCGCGATGCCATCCGCCACGCGCGGTCCGATGATCGCGTGCAGATTGACCTTGCCCGTCGCGGCATCGACCTGTTCGCGCACCGCGACACCCTGCGCGCGCAACCCCTCCGCCACGAACCCCATCAGGGCGGCGTTGCTGTTACGGCTGGTGGTATCGAAGGCGACCAGCCGCGCCAGAAGCGCGGCGGCCGCCGTGGTATCGTCCATGCTTGTGCCCTCGGCACATCATGTTGCCGGTGCGGCGCGGGCGCGTCCATCCACGCATCTGGCCACGCATCTGGCCACGCATCCGGCCGCGAATGGTTGACATCCACAACCGCTGCTCCGACCCTGATCGCAAGGAGAGGGAAGCCATGTCCGACAGGCCGAAGAAAATCGACATCCGTGAGGAAGGCCCCCGCGAAGGCTTCCAGATCGAACCGCAGATCTTCCCGCTGGAAGACCGCGTGCGCCTGGTCGAGGCCCTGGCCGAAACCGGGTTGAAGCACATCCAGGTCGCCAGTTTCGTCAGCCCCAAGCGCGTCCCGCAAATGGCCGACAGCGAGCAATTCTTCGCTGCCCTGCGCAAGAAACCCGGCGTGCACTACACCGGGCTCTGGCTGAACGAGGCCGGGTTCTTCCGCGCCCAGGCCTGCCCCAATGTCGACCTGACCGGCCGCATCAGCCTCTATGCATCGGATGCTTTCGCCCGCCAGAACAATGGCTGCGGCGCGGAGGAGATGCTGGACAAGCAAGCCGCCTGGATGGATTTGTACGACAAGGCCGGCATCGCCGTCGAAGCGGCGATGGTCATGGCCGCCTTCGGTTGCAACAAGGAAGGCCCCATCGCCCCCCAGAAGGTCGTGCGCATGGCGCGCGCCGCCGTGGAGCTCTGCACCTCCCGCGGAAAAATCCTGCCGAAACTCTACCTCGCCGACACCATGGGCTGGGCCAATCCCGACCAGATCCGCCGCCTGGTCGGTCTGGTGCGCGCCGAATTGCCGGCGGAGACCGCGCTCGGCCTGCATCTGCACGACACGCGCGGCTTGGGCCTCGCCAATGTCGCGGCGGCGCTGGACATGGGCGTGGCGCTCTTCGACAGCTCGGTCGCCGGCCTCGGCGGCTGCCCCTTCGCGGGCCACGGCGATTCCCGTGCCGCGGGCAATGTCTGCACCGAGGACCTGGTGTTCCTGTGCGAGGAATTGGGCATCGAGACCGGCGTCGATCTCGATGCGCTGATCGGCTGCGCGCGCCTGGCCGAACGCATCATCGGGCGGCCCTTGAACGGACGGCTGATGAAGGCCGGATCGCTGAACGCCTATCGCCGCGCCGAGGCCGCGGAATGATCCCCCGCCGCGCCGCCCTCGCGCTGCCCTTCCTCGCACTCCCGGCCAGCGCGCAGGAGGTCTGGCCCGCCCGCCCGATCCGCTTCATCGTGCCCTTCGCTGCCGGCAGCGCCACCGACCTGCGTGCGCGGCTTTTCGCCGAACCGCTCTCGCGCCGCCTGGGCCAACCCGTCGTCGTGGAGAACCGTGGCGGCGCCAATGGGTTCCTGGCGTCGGAGGCCGTCGCGCGGGCGCGGCCAGATGGCTATACCTTCCTCTTCACCGCCAATACGACGCATGCCAGCAATCCGGCGCTGTTCCGCCGCCTGCCTTACGATCCGATCAACGACTTCATGCCGGTCGCGCTGCTCGGCACCGGGGTGCTCTTCGTCGTGGTGAACAACGACCTGCCGATCCGCAGCATGCGCGACCTGGCCGGTGCCGCCGCCGCCAAGCCCGGCGGGCTGGATGTGGCATGGGGCAGCGCTTCCTCCCGCGTCGCTGCCGAGATGTTCCGCCACATGGCGGGCGTGCCCTTCAACATGGTCGCCTATCGCGCCAATCCGCAGGGCATCACCGATGTCATCGCCGGCAATGTGCAGGCGATGTTCCTGGACACCACGACCGCCATGCCGCAGGTGCGCGAAGGCCGCGTGCGCGCGTTGGCCGTCACCTCGCGCGAACGTCTCGCCATGGCGCCGGATGTGCCGACCGTGGCGGAATCGGCGGGATTGCCCGATTATGAAATCCTGACCTGGAACGGCGTCTTTGCCCCCGCCAACACGCCCACCGAGATCGTCAACCGCCTCGCCGCCCAATTGCTGGAGATCATGGTCGAACCCGCCACCACCGCGCGCTACCTGGCCGACGGCAATACGCAGCGCGCCCTCGGCACCGCCGACTTCGGCCGCTTCGTCGCCGAGGATATCGAACGCTGGAAATCCGTCGTCGCCGCCGCCGGCATTCCCGTGGAATGAGCAACACACCGCTGGCCGGGCTGCGCGTGGTCGAAATCGGCCAGGTCCTCTCCGGCCCTTTTGCTGCCGCGATTTTCGCCGACCTCGGCGCCGATGTGATCAAGGTGGAAAAACCCGATGGCGGCGATGACGCGCGCCGCATGGGCCCCGCCTTCCGCAACGGCGACGCCCTGAACTTTTGGGAATTCAACCGCGGCAAGCGCAGCGTCGTGCTGGACCTGAAGACACCGGAGGGCGTCGCCGCCCTGCACGGCATTTTGGCCAGCACCGATATCCTGCTGCACAACATGCGCCCGGGTGCCGCCGAAACCCTCGGCATCGGCGGCGCCGCCGTGACCGCGCTGCATCCGCGCCTGATCTATTGTGAGATGGGCGCCTTCGGCCACACCGGGCCGATGGCCGGGCGGCCGGGCTACGAACCCCTGCTGCAAGCCTATTGTGGCCTCTCCGCCATCACCGGCGCGCCCGATGGCCCGCCCGTGCGCATGGGCGCCAGCGTGGTGGACCAGGGCACCGGCATGTGGACGGTGATCGGCGCCCTCTCGGCCCTGACCGAGCGCGCAAAAACCGGGCGCGGCTGCATCGTGAACACCAGCCTGTATGAAACCGCGACCCTTTGGGCGGGCCAGAAACTCTCGGCCTGGGTCAACCAGCAGAAGCCGCCGGAGCGCCACGCCAGCGGGCATCCGAACTTCGTGCCCTACGAAGCCTTCGACGCGTCCGATGCGCCCTTCCTGATCTGCTGCGGCAACGACCGGCTGTTCCAGAAATTCTGCGCCGTGGTCGGCCGCCCCGAATGGCCCGCCGACGACCGCTTCGCCACCAATCGCGCACGTTTGCTGCACAAGGACGATCTGCTGCCCGCCATCCGCACCCTGCTCGCCGCCCGCGACCGCAAGACCTGGCTGGAAGCGTTCGAATCCGCCGGCGTGCCCTGCGCCCCCATCAACACCATCCAGGAACTGGCGGCCGATCCGCAGACCGCCGCCCTCGGCATGCTCGCGCGAACCAGCGACGGTGCCGCGACCCTGGTCGCCATGCCCGTCTCCTTCGACGGACAGCGCCCGCCCATGGGCCATGGCGCCCCCACCCTTGGCCAACACAGCTTGGACATCCTGGGATGACCGCGCGCCAAAACTTCATCGCCGCCGCGCTGTCCCGCACCGACCAAGTGGTCGCCGTCGCCCAGAAACTCATCGCCGTCGCCTCGCCCAACCCCCCCGGCGATGTGCGCGCGGCGGCCGAGGCAGCGGCCTCCATCGTCTCCGAACTGATCCCTTCCGCGACGCTGACCCTGCATCCGACCGGCCCCGACGTGACCAACCTGGTCGCCATCGTGCACGGCGCCCGCCCCGGCAAGCGCGTCGTCTTCAACGGCCACCTCGACACCTATCCGGTCAACGAGGCGCTGCCCTGGACCGTCCCGCCCCTCGGCGGCCTTTTGCGCGGCGGGAAACTCTACGGCCGCGGCGCCGCCGATATGAAGGGCGGCATCGCCGCCTCCATCGTCGCCCTCGCCCTGCTTGCCGAACACCGCGCCGACTGGGCCGGGCAGGCGGTGCTGACCCTGGCCGGCGACGAGGAAAGCATGGGTCCCCTCGGCACCGCCTGGCTGCTCAAAAACATCCCCGAGGCCCGGGGCGACGCCACCATCATCGGCGACGCCGGCAGCCCCCGCGTCCTGCGTTTTGGTGAAAAGGGCTTTTGGTGGCTGGAGGTCGAAGCCACCGGCCGCGCCGCCCACGGCGCCCATGTGCATCTCGGCGACAATGCCATCGACCGCCTGTCCGTGGCGCTCGACGTCCTGCGCAGCCTACGCGCCCTGCCTGTCTCTGCTCCCCCGGGCGTCACCGCCGCCATCGCCGCATCCCGCCCCATCAGCGAGCCGCTGTCGGGGGAGGGGGAATCCCAGGTCCTGGGCAGCGTCACCGTCAACATCGGCCAGGTGTCGGGCGGCACCGCCCCCAACCTGGTCCCCGCCAGCGCCCGCGCCACCGCCGATATCCGCCTGCCGGTCGGCGTGTCGGGCGCGACCCTGGGCGCCGCCCTGCATGCCGCGCTGGACCCGCTGCCCGGCATCACCTGGCGCGCCCTGCGCCAGTTCGAACCCAACCACACCGACCCCGCGAACCCGGTCGTCCAAACCCTCCACCGCGTGGCCGAGGAAATCCTGTCGGCCACCGTCGCCGTCAACATGCGCGTCGGCGGCAGCGACGCCCGCTGGTTCCGCATGGAGGACCTGCCGACCGTGGTCTACGGCCCCACCCCCTTCAACATGGGCGGCGCCGATGAATACGTGCTGGTCGATGAACTCGCCGCCGTGATGCGCGTCCACGCCCTGGCGGCTTTCGACATCCTGCAATGAATTTTGCCGCCCTGATGGCGCCGCTCGGGCCATTCGGGGCGGCGCCGCACCTGGCCGTCGGCGTCTCCGGCGGCCCGCATAGCCTGGCCCTCGCCCTGCTCACCCGCGACTGGGTCTTGGCCCGGGGCGGGCGGCTTCTGGCCCTGGTCGTGGACCACGGCCTCCGCCCCGGCAGCGATGCCGAGGCCGCCAGCGTCGCCGCCCTCCTGCGCGGCCAAAACATCCCGGCCAAGATCCTGCCCCTCGGCCTACCCCCCGGCCCCCGCCTGCATGAACGCGCCCGCGCCGCGCGCCTCTCGGCCCTGCTGGCCGCCTGCGACGCGGCCGGCGCCCCCTGGCTGCTCCTCGGCCACCATCGCGGCGACCAGGCCGAGACCGTCGCCTTCCGCGCCCTGCGCGGCAGCGGCCCGGACGGGCTGGCCGGCATGGCCCCGGTCCGCGCGACGCCCGAGGCCCTGATCCTCCGCCCCCTGCTGTCCATCGCCCCGGCGCGGCTGGAGGCTGTCTGTGCCGCCGCAGGCCTGGCCCCCATCCGCGATGCCTCCAACACCGACCCCCGCTTCGCCCGCGCCCGGCTGCGCCAGGCGATGGACCCGGACGGGCCGATGGCGGCAGCCCTGTCCTTCATCGCCGCGGGCTACGCCCATCGCCGCGCCGCCACCGCCGCCGCCGTCGCCACCCGCCTCGCCCAGTCGGTCGCCTTCCGCCCCGAAGGCTGGGCGCGGCTGGACCGGGCGGCCCTCGGCCAGGACGCGACCGCCCGCGCGGCGCTCTCGGCCGCGCTGCGCACCATCGCCGGCGCCATCCACCCACCCCCGGCGATGGGCGTCGCCGGCCTGCTGGCCCGCGGCCACGGCACCCTGGCCGGCGCCGTGCTCACCCCATCCGGTATCTTGGCCCGCGAACCGGCCGCCGTGGTCCCGGAATGGCGCGGCACCACCTGGGACGGCCGCTGGCAGTGTTCCGGCCATGCGCCAGGGGGGGGCGGCTGGCCGCCCGACCTGCCCGCGATCGTCCGTGCCGGTCTGCCGGGGCTGTCCCCCGCGCCCCTTTTGTTCCGCCCCGCCGGCGGTCCGGCGCAATAAGTGCCGCCTGTAACCCGCTGTTGCACGATGAAAGGGTTCATGCAGGGGGCAAGACACCCTATGTTGCACCCGTCGGCTCTCCCGCCGGCCGGATCACGGGAAACGCGCGGTGAACAATTTCGGCCGAAACCTTGCATTGTGGGTCATCGTGGCCCTGTTGCTGGTGGCACTGTTCAACCTCTTCCAGCCTTCGACCACGGCCACCCGCGCTGGCCAGCAGGTCGCCTACAGCGATTTCCTGAATGAGGTGAACGCCGGCCACGTCCGCGACGTGACCATCCAGGGCAATACCCTGACCGGCCAGCTGAACGACGGCCGCACCTTCAGCACCTATACCCCTGAAGACCCCAGCCTCGTCTCCCGCCTGACCGAGAAGAACATCCGCGTCGTCGCCCGCCCGGCCGATGCCGATGGCAACCCGCTGATCCACTACCTGCTGTCCTGGTTCCCGATGCTGCTGCTGATCGGCGTCTGGATCTTCTTCATGCGCCAGATGCAGGGCGGCGGCGGCCGCGCCATGGGCTTTGGCAAGTCCAAGGCCAAGCTGCTGACGCAGAAGGAAGGCCGCATCACCTTCGAAGACGTGGCCGGCATCGACGAAGCCAAGTCCGAACTCGAAGAAATCGTCGAATTCCTCAAGGACCCCCAGAAGTTCCAGCGCCTTGGCGGCAAGATCCCCAAGGGCGTGCTGCTCGTCGGCCCCCCCGGCACCGGCAAGACCCTGCTGGCCCGCGCCATCGCGGGTGAAGCCAACGTCCCCTTCTTCACCATCTCCGGTTCCGACTTTGTCGAGATGTTCGTCGGCGTCGGCGCCAGCCGCGTCCGCGACATGTTCGAACAGGGCAAGAAGAACGCGCCCTGTATCATCTTCATCGACGAAATCGACGCGGTCGGCCGTCATCGCGGCGCCGGCCTCGGCGGCGGCAACGACGAACGCGAACAGACCCTCAACCAGATGCTGGTCGAGATGGACGGCTTCGAATCCAACGAAGGCGTCATCCTGATCGCCGCGACCAACCGCCCGGACGTGCTGGACCCCGCCCTGCTGCGCCCCGGCCGCTTCGACCGCCAGGTCGTCGTCCCCAACCCCGACGTGAACGGCCGCGAGAAGATCCTGCGCGTCCACATGCGCAAGGTGCCCCTGGCGTCGGACGTCGATCCCAAGACCATCGCGCGCGGCACCCCCGGCTTCTCGGGCGCCGACCTCGCCAACCTGGTGAACGAGGCCGCGTTGCTCGCCGCCCGCAGCGGCCGCCGCACCGTCGGCATGGCCGAATTCGAATACGCCAAGGACAAGGTGATGATGGGGACCGAGCGCCGCTCGCTCGTCATGTCCGAAGCCGAAAAGACCATGACCGCCTATCACGAGGCCGGCCACGCCCTGATGGCGATGAAGGAGCCGGAATGCGATCCGGTCCACAAGGCGACCATCATCCCGCGCGGCCGCGCCCTGGGCCTCGTGATGTCGCTGCCGGAAGGTGACCGCTACTCCAAGCACAAGTCCAAGCTGCTGGCCGAACTGGCCATGGCGATGGGCGGCCGTGCCGCGGAAGAAATCATCTTCGGCTCCGACAAGGTCAGCAACGGCGCCTCCGGCGACATCAAGATGGCCACCAACCAGGCCCGCATGATGGTCGCCGAATGGGGCATGTCCGACGCGCTCGGCATGATCGCCTATGGCGCCGATAGCCAGGAAGTCTTCCTCGGCCACTCCGTCACCCAGTCGAAGAACCTGTCGGAAGCGACCGCCCAGGCGATCGACAAGGAAATCCGCCGAATCATCGACCACGCCTACGCCCATGCGAAAGCAACCCTGGAAGCCAACGTCGATGAGCTTCACGCCATCGCAAAAGGCCTGCTGGAGCACGAAACCCTGTCGGGCGACGAAATCCGCACCGTCATGCGCGGCGAACCCGTGATCCGCGTCCGCCCCGACGAACCTATCAACCAAGGCCGCGGCAGCGTCCCCTCCAGCGGCCGCGCCAACCCCCGCCCCAACACCGGCGGCCCCGGCCTGAACCCGGCGCCTCAGCCGGGGGTGTGACGCCCTGATGGGGCGCTGAAGAATGGGGGGGCGCCTTGAGAGGGGCTTTTCGCCCCCCTCAAACTCCCCCCACCAAGGGGCCGTGGCCCCTTGGAACCCACGATGTTTGGTAAAATGAAGAGAGGGGCGTGAAGTGCCCTGCACCAGAGGGGCGCCCTTGACGCCCCTCTCTTCATTTTACCAATTCCGCCGGTCCAGGGGCGGCCGCCCCTGGTGGGGGTGGTCTGGAGGGGGCGAAGCCCCTTCCAGTGCGCGCCCTCCCAATCCCTCATCACCCCCTCAAGGCGTTACCCCCCGGCCATGATTGACGGCTCCCGCTGGATTGAGCCGCTGGGCTTGCTCGACGGCCCGGCGGCCTTCGCCGCTGTCGGGGCCGGTCGGGCCTTGCCGCTGGCGGGCGGGCCGATGGCCTTCTGCCTCGCCCGCCTGATCCAACTCGGCGTCACCCGCGCCATCGTCCCGGCGGTCGATGTCCCGGACGACTGGTCCGCCCTGCTCGACACCCTGACCGAGGCCCCACCCCCTTTCGCCGGCCTAGCCGTGCAGCCGGGGCGCCCGCTGGTCATGGGCATCGTCAACGTCACCCCCGACAGTTTCTCCGACGGCGGCCGCCACGCCAGCCACGATGCCGCCATCGCCGCGGGCCATGCCATGCTCGCCGCCGGTGCCGACATCCTGGACATCGGCGGCGAAAGCACCCGCCCCGGCGCCGCCCCGGTCACCCCGGCCGAGGAATGCGCCCGGGTCCTGCCCGTCATCCGCGCCCTGGCGACGGCGGCCCCCCTCAGCATCGACACCCGCAACGCCAGCACCATGGCCCTGGCCCTGGAAGCGGGGGCGGAGATCGTCAACGACGTCACCGGCCTGCGCCACGACCCGCTGGCCACCCGCACGGTGTCCGAAGCCCGCGCCCCCGTCGTGCTGATGCATTCCTCCACCGCCGACCCGCGCACCATGCAGGCCCAGGCGCGCTACGATGATCCGGCGCTGGAGGTCGCGGGTTTCCTCGCCGCCCGCATCGCCGCCGCCGGCGCCGCCGGCATCCCCCGCGCCCGCATCTGCGTCGATCCCGGCATCGGCTTCGGCAAGACCGCCGCCCATAACCTGGCCATCCTCGACCGGCTGCCGCTGTTCCTGGGCCTCGGCTGCGCCATCCTGGTCGGCGCCAGCCGCAAGCGCTTCATCGGCACCCTCTCCGGCCAGGACGACGCCGCCCGCCGCGGCCCCGGCAGCATCGGCGCCGCCCTGGCCGCCGCCGCCCGGGGCGCCGCCATCATCCGCGTGCACGACGTCGCCGAAACGATCCAGGCCCTGGCCGTCTGGCGCGCGATCCAGGCGGGCGACATGCCGGCATTGGACGACCCACGCCGCCCGGATGTATCACCGCGCTGACAGGTTGCGGATGAACGGGAAGGTTGCGCCGTGGAGAGGGCTTCGCCCCCTCCACACCTCCCCCACCAGGGGCTGCCGCCCCTGGACCGGCGGTGTATTGGCGCAAGGGAGAGAGGGGCATGTCGCACCCCTGATCAAGGGCGCGCCCATGACGCCCCTCTCTCCCTTGCGCCAAATTCCGTGGGTTCCAAGGGGCCACGGCCCCTTGGTGGGGAGAGTTTGAGAGGGGCGAAGCCCCTTTCAAAGCGCAACCTCCCCCGTCCATCCCCAACCCGCCAATGCCTGTCGCAGGAGTGCGCCGTCCATGCCCCAGACCACTCGCCGCCTGTTCGGCACCGACGGCATTCGCGGCGTCGCCAATCGCCCGCCGATGGATGCGGTCACGGCCTTGATGCTGGGCCAGGCCGCCGGCCAGTATTTCAATCGCGGCACGCATCGCCATCGCGTGGTGATCGGCAAGGACACCCGCCTGTCCGGCTATATGCTGGAACCGGCGCTGACCGCGGGCTTCATCGGCGCGGGCATGGATGTGGTCCTGGTCGGCCCGCTGCCGACGCCGGCCATTGCGCTGCTGACGCGGTCCTTGCGGGCGGACCTCGGCGTGATGATCTCGGCCAGCCACAATTCCTTCGAAGACAATGGCATCAAGCTGTTCGGCCCGGATGGCTTCAAGCTGACCGACGACCAGGAATTGGCGATCGAGGCCTTGATGCGCGGCGACCTGTCGGGCGCCATGGTCGGGCCGCAGAAACTCGGCCGCGCCAGCCGCATGGATGACGCGACCGGCCGCTATATCGAGGCCGCGAAGGCCAGCTTCCCAAAAGGCCGCAGCCTGGAGAAGCTGCGCATCGTCGTCGATTGCGCCCATGGCGCCGCCTATCGTGTCGCCCCCACCGTGCTGTGGGAATTGGGCGCGGATGTGGTGGCGGTCGGCACCTCCCCGGATGGCTTCAACATCAACAAGGACTGCGGCAGCACCGCCCCCAGGCGCCTGGCCGAGATGGTGCGCGAACGCCGCGCCGACCTGGGCATCGCGCTGGATGGCGATGCCGACCGGCTCGTCCTGGCCGATGAACAGGGCCAGATCGTCGATGGCGACCAGATCCTGGCGCTCGTCGGGCAATCCTGGGCCAAGGCGGGGCGGCTGACGGGCGGGGCCGTGGTCGCCACGGTCATGTCCAACCTCGGGTTGGAACGCTACCTGACGGGCGCCGGCCTGGGGCTGAAGCGCAGCAAGGTCGGCGACCGCTATGTCAGCGAGATGATGCGTGAAGCCGGCTGCAATGTCGGCGGCGAACAATCCGGCCACATGATCCTCTCCGACCTCGGCACCACCGGCGACGGGCTGGTCGCGGCCCTGCAGGTGCTGGCCGCCCTGGTCGAGGAAGGCCGCCCCGCCAGCGAGGTCTGCCGCCTGTTCGAACCCCTGCCGCAGCGCCTGGTGAACGTGCGGCATTCCGGCCGCTCGCCGCTGAACGACGCCCCCGTGAAGGCCGCCATCGCCGCCGCCGAGGCCCGACTGGGCGCGCGCGGCCGCGTGCTGATCCGCACCAGCGGCACCGAACCCCTGATCCGCGTCATGGCCGAAGCCGAGGATGAGGCGATGGTGGAAACCATCACCGACGAATTGGCCGACACCATCCGCGCCGCCGCCGCCCGCGCGCCCAAGGACGCCGCCGAATGATTGTCGGCCGCGTCCTGATCTGCGCCGGCTCCGACAGCGGCGGAGGGGCCGGCATCCAGGCCGATATCAAGACCTGCACGGCGCTCGGCGCCTATGCCGCCACCGCCATCACCGCGCTGACGGCGCAGGATACGCACGGTGTGCAGGCGGTCATCGGCGTGGACCCGGATTTCATCCGCCTGCAGATGCGCATGGTCCTGCGCGACATCGGCGCCGATGCGATCAAGACCGGCATGCTGGCCGATAGCGCGACCATCGACGCGGTCTGCGACGCATTGGATTCTGACGCGCGGAACACCCCGCTGGTTGTGGACCCGGTGATGGTCGCCAAGGGCGGCCACCCGCTGCTGGCGACGGAGGCGGTCGCGACCCTCAAGCGCCGCCTGCTCCCCCTGGCTACCATCATCACCCCGAACATCCCCGAAGCCGAGGCCTTGGCCGGCATGGCGATCCCCGACCTTTCGGCGATGCATGCGGCGGCGCGGGCCTTGCTGGCGCTCGGCGTGCCCGCCGTGCTGCTCAAGGGCGGCCACATGGAAGGCGACACCTTGGTCGACCTGCTGGCGACCGGGGCTGGTGTCGAGGCCTTCTCCTCCCCCCGCATCGCCACCACCAGCACCCATGGCACCGGCTGCACCCTGGCCAGCGCCGTCGCGGCGGGGCTGGCGCAGGGGATGACACTGCGCGATGCGGTCCTGCGCGCCCGCGCCTACGTCGCGGCAGCCATCGCCGCCGCGCCGGGGTTTGGCGGCGGTCATGGGCCGCTGGACCATACGGTGACGGTGGACCGGGGGCGCTTCGCGGGGTGAGGGCGGTGCCGTGAGAGGGACTTCGTCCCCCTCACACTCCCCCGACCAAGGGCCGGCGGGCCCTTGGAACCCGCGGAATTTGGCCAAGGCGCGGGAGGGGCATGTCGCACCAGCGGTGCTGGACCGCCTCTGACGCCCCTCCCGTGCCTTGGCCAAAACCCCTCGTCGGTCCAGGGGCGGCGGCCCCTGGTTGGGGGAGGCGTGGAGGGGGCGAATAGCCCCTTCCACTGCGCCGCCCCCACCAAGCCGGGACTTGCCCCCCGCCCGCCCTCGTCATACCGACGCCTAATGACCAAGCCCAACCTGCGCCCCCAGAATCCGCATTTCTCCTCCGGCCCTTGCGCCAAGCGTCCGGGCTGGTCGCTGTCGGCGCTGGAGGGCGCCATGCTGGCCCGCAGCCACCGCGCCGCCGAACCAAAGGCCCGGCTGACCGAGGTGATCGACCTCTCCCGCGCCGTCCTGCGCATGCCGGCGGATTGGCGTCTCGGCATCGTCCCCGCCTCCGACACCGGCGCGGTCGAGATGGCCTTGTGGGGCATGCTCGGCCCCCGCCCCGTCGACGTCATCGCCTTCGAATCCTTTGGCGAGGCCTGGGCACAGGACATCGTGAAGCAGTTGAAGGTCGATGCGCGGACCTTCTCCGCCCCCTATGGCGGCCTGCCGGACCTCGCGGCCGTGGACTGGTCCCGCGACGTCGTCTTCCCCTGGAACGGCACCACCAGCGGCGTGCGCATGCCCGATGGCGATTGGATCGCCCCGGACCGCCAAGGCCTGGCCATCTGCGACGCGACCTCCGCCGCCTTCGCCATGGACCTGCCCTGGGACCGGCTGGATGTCGTCACCTGGTCCTGGCAAAAAGTCCTGGGCGGTGAGGCGGCGCACGGCATGCTCGCCCTGTCGCCCCGCGCCGTGGAGCGCCTGACCAGCTACACCCCGCCCTGGCCGCTGCCGAAAATCTTCCGCCTGACCAGCGGCGGCAAGCTGATCGAGGGCCTCTTCCGCGGCGACACCATCAACACCCCCTCGATGCTCTGCGTCGAGGATGCGCTGGACGGGCTGCGCTGGGCCGCGACCGTCGGCGGCCTGCCCGGCCTGGTCGCGCGGTCGGAGGCGAACCTGGCCACCATCGCCGCCTGGATCGCCCGCGACGGCCGCTGGCGCTTCCTGGCGCGCACGGATGCCGCATCGATCTCCAGCACCTCCATCTGCATCGAACCCGCGGTCGCCTGGTTCCAGGCCCTGCCCGAAGCCGGCCGCGCCACGGCGATCAAGCGCATCGCGACGCTGCTGGAGGCCGAGGGCGTGGCCCTGGACATCGCCGGCTACCGCGACGCCCCGCCATCCCTGCGGATCTGGGGCGGTGCGACGGTGGAGCGCGCGGATATCGCCGCCCTGCTGCCCTGGCTGGATTGGGCGCTGGACGCGGTGTTTGACGGGGCGGCGGCGTAACGCGCCGGCCCGGCCGCTGAAGGATCGCCGCCATGCTGGATCACGTCTTCCTCTCCGTCGCCGACCTGCCGCGCGCCATCGCCTTCTATGAAAAGGCCCTGCTGCCCCTCGGGATCCGCCATGTCCTCGACTACGACGGCGCCAATGGCCCGGCCGGGCATCCTGACCTGAAGGGATTCGGCCGCGACGGGCGGGTGTTCTTCTGGCTGCGCCCGGGCAGGGCGGATGGGACCGCGGCCCATATCGGCTTCGTCGCGCACAGTATCGAGGAGGTGGACGCCTTCTACGCCGCAGCCATCGCCGCCGGCGCGACCGACAATGGCGCACCGGGGGCGCGGCTCCACTACGATCCCCGCTACTATGCAGCCGGCGTCTTCGATCCCGACGGCTATAGCCTGGAGGCGGTGTTCAAAAGCTGGCAGCACCCGCAGGCGTAGCGTGGTCCTGGCGGCAAATGGCCTAGTTCCGCCGCCCGCCGCGACTCCCATCCATCCCCGCCTGCGATACCGATTGCGCCGCGGCCGAGACCACGCGGCTATTGTCCATGTCGCCCAGGCGCCGCAGCGTCTCCGCCCCGCCAGCGGTAAAAACCGGCGGCGACAGGATGCGCCGCGCCCCGGCGAGGTCGTTGGCGTCCAGCAGGCTGGCGGCGGTGCGCAGCGCCTCGATCACGGTCGCGCTCGGCACCCCGGGCGCGATGCCCAGGGTCTGGCGCACATGCGCCTGCGCCTGGCGCAACTGCACCGACAGCACGGGATTGGCCTGCGGCGCCCAGATCGGATTGTTCTGGAAGGTATCCGTCAGGAACTCCAGGTTCGCGACACCCCGCGCGGCCGAGGCCGGGTCGTCCCTGAACCGCGACAAATTCCCGAAACTGGCCGGCGCGTTCAGGGCCGCGACGGTCACCGGGTCGCCGAACCGCCCCTCCACCCGTTCCTCGGCGCAGGCGGCCAAGGGAAGCAGGACCAACAACCGGCGCGGGATCATCGGCGGCGCATGCCGCCGCCAAAGGGCCGGTTGCCCATCCCCTGGTTGGGCATCATCGCCGCCTGGTTCACCGCCGCCGCCGCGACCGAGGTCAGCGTCGTGCTCTGCATATTGCCCAGGCGCCGCAGCGTCTCCGCCCCGCCCAGCGTGAACCCCGGCGCCGACAGCGCCAATTGCGCGCCCTGGATATTGCCCGCCGAGATCTGCTGCGCCGCCGCGTTCAGCGCATCGACCACGTTCTGCGCCGGCGCCGCCTGGGCGATGCCCAAGGTCTGCCGCATCTCGGCCTGCGCCTGCTGCAATTGCTCGACCATGATCGGGTTCGCCTGCGGCGCCCAGATCGGATCGGTCTGGTAGGCGTTGGTCAGGAATTCCAACTGCACGATCGCCCGCGCCGCCCCGGCCGGATTGCCCTGGTACTGGCCCATGTTGCCAAAGGTGCTGGGCGCCGATGTCGCCGCCGCGATCAACGGATCGCCGATGCCGCCACCACCCCCCATGTCCACGCCCCCCATGTCGACACCGGGAGTGGCCGTACAGCCGGCCAGGAGGAGCAGGGGAATCAGGGCGCGTCGAAGCATGGCCGGATCATTCCCCGACCCCCGCATCTTTTGCAAGGCCGCCACACCTTGCTCCTTGCGCGCCCCCCTGCCACACAACGCCGCCCCCATGACGAGCCCCGACACCCCATGACCGGCGACGACACCCCCAGCCGCGCCCTTCTGCCGGCCGGGCTCGGCGACATGCTGCCCCCCGACGCGGCGCGTGAGGCCGCGCTGGTCGAAGCCATGCTCGATGTCTTCACCGCGCATGGCTACGAAAGGGTCAAACCCCCCCTGCTGGAATTCGAGGACAGTCTCCTCGCCGGCAGCGGTGCCGCCGTGGCCGAACAGACCTTTCGCCTGATGGACCCGGTCAGCCAGCGCATGATGGGCCTGCGCGCCGACACCACGCCCCAGGTCGCCCGCATCGCCGCCACTCGCCTGGCCCGCGTCGCCCGGCCGCTACGCCTGTCCTACGCCGGCCAGGTGCTGCGCGTGCGCGGCACGGCGCTGGTGCCCGAACGCCAATTGCCCCAGGCCGGTATCGAGATCATCGGCGCCAGCAGCGCCGCCGCGGATGCGGAAGTCGCCTTGCTCGGCGTCGCCGCCCTGGCCGCCGTCGGCGTCACCGATGTCGCCCTCGACGTGCTGATGCCGACCATGACCCCGACCCTGCTGGCCGAGGCCGGGGTGCCCGAGCCCCTCCGCGGCCGCCTGGCCCGCGCCCTGGACCGCAAGGACGCCGCCGCCGTCACCGCCCTGTCGGCCGAAGCCGGCCCGCCCGCCGATGGCCTGCCTGCGCTTCTGGCCGCCGCCGGCCCCGCCGATGGCGCCCTGGCGGCCCTGGCCGCCGCCGCCCTGCCACCCGCCGCCCGCGCCATCGCCGACAATGCCGCCGAGGTCATCGCCGCCATCCGCGCCCGCGCGCCGAACCTGCGCATCACCTTGGACCCGGTCGAATTCCGCGGCTTCACCTACCACACCGGCGTCGCCTTCACCCTCTACGGCCCCGGCCGCACGGGTGAGATGGCGCGCGGCGGGCGCTACCTGTCCGGCGACGAACCCGCCACGGGCCTGACGCTCTATCCCGACGCCGTGCTCAGCGCCGCCCCGGTGCCGGACGAAGCGCCGCGCCTCTTCCTCGCCCTCGGCCAGGACGGCACCCCATTCCGCGCACAGGGTTTTGTGACCGTCGCGGCCCTGTCCACCACCGATGACCCGCGGCGCCTGCGCTGCACCCACATCCTGCGGGCCCAAAAACCCGTGCCGATCGAGGATTGAGCCATGTCGAACGTCGCCATCATCGGCGCCCAATGGGGCGACGAGGGCAAGGGCAAGGTCGTGGACTGGCTTGCCAGCCGCGCCGATATCGTCGTGCGCTTCCAGGGCGGCCACAACGCCGGGCACACGCTGGTCGTCGGTGACCAGACCTACAAGCTCTCGCTGCTGCCGTCGGGCGTCGTGCGCGGCAAACTCGGCATCATCGGCAATGGCGTGGTGCTGGACCCGGACGCGCTGCTGTCGGAAATCGCCAAGGTGACCGCGCAGGGGCTGCATGTCGGCCCCGACAACCTGCGCATCGCGGAAAACGTGCCGCTGATCCTGCCGCTGCACCCCGCGCTGGACCGCGCCCGCGAAGCCGCGCGCGGCGAGGACAAGATCGGCACCACCGGCCGCGGCATCGGCCCGGCCTACGAGGACAAGATCGGCCGCCGCGCCATCCGCCTCTGCGACCTGGCCGAACCGGCGACCCTGTCGGCGAAACTCGACGAACTGCTGCTGCACCACAATTCGCTGCTGAAGGGCCTGGGCGCCGAGCCTTTTGCCAAGCAACCCCTGCTGGATGCGCTTTCGGCGCTGGCACCAAAACTGCTGCCCTTCTCCGAAGCGATCTGGGAGCGGCTGGACCAAGCCCGCCTGGACGGCAAGCGCGTGTTGTTCGAGGGCGCCCAGGCCGTGATGCTGGACGTGGACCACGGCACCTATCCCTACGTCACCAGTAGCAACACCGTGGCCGGCAATGCCGCCGCCGGTGCCGGCGTGGGGGCGCACATGATCGGCCGCGTGCTGGGCATCGCCAAGGCCTATACGACCCGCGTCGGCAGCGGCCCTTTCCCCACGGAATTGCACGATGAGATCGGCAAGCGCCTGGGCGAACGCGGCCATGAATTCGGCACCGTCACCGGCCGCCCCCGCCGCTGCGGCTGGTTCGATGCCTGCATGGTGCGTCAGGCGGTCAAGGTCGGCGGCGTGCAGGGCCTGGCACTGACCAAGCTGGACGTGCTGGACGGTCTTTCCGAGTTGAAGATCTGCACCGGCTATGAGATCGACGGCGTGCTGACCAAGCGCCTGCCGGCCGCCATGGGCGCGCAGGCGGCGGCGCGGCCCATCTACGAAACCCTGCCGGGCTGGTCGGGCAGCACGCGCGGCGCACGTAGCTGGGTGGAACTGCCGGCCGAGGCGATCAAATACGTCAAGCGCATCGAGGAACTGGTGGAGGCGCCGGTGGCGCTGCTGAGCACCAGCCCGGAGCGGGATGATACGATTTTGGTGCAGGATCCGTTTGCGGGGTGAGTGTATCAACATTGTTGACACACTCGGCACGCCCCGCCTAAAACGGCACCATGAAGGTCATGGTCAAGAAGTGGGGCAACAGCGCCTCCGTCCGCATCCCCGCATCTGTGATGGCAGCGGCACGGGTTTCGATCGACCAGGCCGTGGACGTGCGTGAGGAAGGCGGGCTGATCATCATCGAGCCCGCCCGGGAGCCATCCTTCGACCTGACCGAATTGTTGGACGGGATCACGGCCGAGAATCGGCATGACCCGGTCGATTACGGTGCGCCGGTCGGTAAGGAAACGTGGTGAAGCCTCCGGCCACTGTGCCGGATGCTGGCGATGTGGTCTGGCTGCAATTCGACCCCCAGGCTGGCCATGAACAGGCGGGGCATCGCCCCGCCGTCGTGTTGAGCCCGGCTGCCTATAACGACAAGGTCGGGCTGATGCTGTGCTGCCCGCTGACGACGAAGATCAAGGGCTATCCGTTTGAGGTGGCGATTGCCGGTGAGCCGCCGAGTGTGGCGCTGGCGGATCAGGTGAAGAGCCTGGATTGGCGGGCGCGTCGGGCGGTGCGCAAGGCGCGGGTGACGGCGGCGGAGCTTGGGCAGATCAGGGCAAAACTGCGGGCGCTGATTGGTTAGCGGCGCGGCCGGGTGATGCTGACGCTGTTAGGTGAATGGACGGGGCCTGCGTCAATGCGACCAGCCTACTGGGCCGAGACAGTCGAAGACCGAATGCGGCCGGGGCGGCCTCACGGGATGGAGAATCTATGAAGCGGCAACGTTCCGAGAAGTTCAGAGGAATCCCCACGGAGGCCGGCGTGCGGCTGAGGCCCAAGGCATGGATTGCGTTCAACACGGCCCATCCCCCACTCCGAGATCCTCGTCAGATCGCTTTGCAGATGCGGGCCATTCGAGGCCAAATTCTTGGAGCGAGCTTTGCCGTCGAACACGCCCTCATCGTACTTGAGATGGCGGAGATCTATCGCGACAAGGTCGATCAAGGCGCCACCCTGGAAGGCTATTCCGACCTCGATCAGCAGAGACGTTGCGAAAACAGCCTTGAACGAAAGATCGACCGGGCGAAGGTCATTATCCGAAAGCACCTGCCAATAGATAGAGCCGATCCGATGGTCCAACGGATGGCTGGGTTTCGGGAAGTCAGAAACCTGATGGCTCACTACGCTTCGTGGCTAGAGCCTATCAACGACGAGGTTCGCGGATTGACTACGGACTTCGTTCTTTACATTGGCGACCAATCCCACGTCTGGACGATAGATGACGAGCAGATACGTCAATGGATCGTCAGCTTCGTCGAGCTGATGCGGGATCTCACAAAGCTCACTTTCCAGCTGAAGGGCGCAGCCGAACCGACATTCGCTGAAGGCGATTATTCTGTCATAACTGCGGAAGCGATTGAGTCTGAATTCAGCACTGCCAATGCGCCGTCGTTGTAGCCGGCGCTTGGTGCCGGCCGGGTAATAGACCAGCTAGGCGCGTGCTCACGCTGGCGCGCGACAACAACGCCGATAACCTCTGCGCTAGACGCGCCGAACACGCTTCTCAATTAGGCTGTCGGGGCATAATAGGTTTTTTTACCTTTTTTAGCCTCCCCCATGCTACACCCCAAAAATGCCCCTCCGCCCCCACACCCCACCCCGTCCCTGGTGCCCCCTCTCCGACGCCGAATGGCTCGCCCTCTACCCCCACCTCATCCACCGCTCCCCCGCCGGCCGCCAGGTCGGCGACCTCCGCGCCCGTATGGACGCGATCTTCCACATCGCCTGCACGGCGTCCCCCTGGCGCGACACTCCGGAAAAATTCGGCAAGCCCGACACCATCGCCCGCTACTTCCGGCGCCTGACGCACGGCGGGCTATGGCAATCCCTGCTGGAAACCCTCGTCGCCCTCGACGACGACGACCACCCGCTCAGAAGGATTGAATCCTTCATCACCCGCGCCTGCCGCCGCGCGCATCGCATCCTGGGGCTGGGATTTCTGGTGCTGATCAGGCGCCTGAGCATCCGGTCAGCCCTCAACGGGCCGCCCTGGCTGCTACCCGACCCGGATTTGTCCGAAAGGCTGATGCGCTACTTCTGGCCTGCGATTGAGCGCCGCGACATGCCTGCCATCCGGCTGCTCAAGCGCCTTCTACGCACCACCGCGGGGAAGAAATCCATCCCCCGCAGCGTGCGCCTTGCCTGGCCGTGAAATCAGCCCTGCCGTTCCACCATCAACTGCTTGATCTTGCCGATCGCCTGCGCCGGGTTCAGCCCCTTGGGGCAGGTGTTGGTGCAGTTCATGATCGTGTGGCAGCGATACAGGCGGAACGGATCTTCCAGATCGTCCAGCCGGTCCCCGGTCCGCTCATCGCGGCTATCGGCGATCCAGCGATACGCCGCCAGCAGCACGGCCGGCCCCAAATACCGGTCACCGTTCCACCAATAGGACGGGCAGGATGTGGAGCAGCAGAAGCACAGGATGCATTCCCACATCCCGTCCAGCTTGGCCCGCTCCTCCTTCGACTGCCGGCGTTCCTCATCCGGCGGCGGCGGGGTGTCGGACTTCAGCCAGGGCTCGACGCTGCGATACTGCGCGTAGAGTTGGCTCAGGTCGGGCACCAGATCCTTCACCACCGGCAGATGCGGCAGCGGGTTGATCTTCACCTCGCCGGCCACTTCCTCGATCGGCTTCAGGCAAGCGAGGGTATTGGTCCCGTCGATATTCATCGCGCAGGACCCGCAGATCCCCTCGCGGCAGGACCGGCGGAAGGTCAGGCTGCTGTCGATCTCGTTCTTGATCTTGATCAGCGCGTCCAGGACCATCGGCCCGGTCTTGTCCAGGTCGATCTCATAGACATCGCGCCGGGGCGCCGCCTCGGTATCCGGGTCCCAGCGATAGATGCTGAACGACCGCACCTTGGTCGAACCGGCCGGCGCCTTGTGGGTCGTGCCCGCGCCGACCTTGCTGTTCTTCGGAAGCGTGAAGGTCGCCATCGATCAGTACACCCGTGCCTTGGGGGGAAATACCTGGACCTCATTGGTCAGGGTGCGCATCTTCACGTCGCGGTAATCCAGCTTCACGCTGCCATCGGCATCGCACCAGGCCAGCGTGTGCTTCATCCAGTTGACGTCGTCGCGGTCGGGATAATCCTCATGCGCATGGGCGCCACGGCTTTCGTGGCGGGCCTCGGCGCCGACCATGGTGGTCATGGCGTTGCCCATCAGGTTCTCCAACTCCAGCGCTTCCACCAGGTCGGAATTCCAGATCAGCGAACGGTCCGAGATCTTCAAATCGCGCGCGGCGTCATAGACGCCCTGCATCTTGGTTACACCCTCGCTCAGCAGTTCCGATGTGCGGAACACCGCCGCATGGGTCTGCATCGTCTTCTGCATCGCCAGGCGAATCTCGGAGGTATGGGTCGACCCCTTGGCGTGGCGCGTGCGGTCCAGCCGGTCCAGCGATGCCTCACCCGCGCGGGCCGGCAGCGGCGGCTGCGACGCGCCGGGCTTGATGACATCCGCCGCCCGCAACGCCGCGGCGCGGCCGAACACGACCAGATCCAGCAGCGAGTTGGTGCCGAGGCGGTTCGCCCCATGCACCGACACGCAAGCGGCCTCACCCACCGCCATCAGCCCGGGGACGATCGCATCCTGGTCCTGCGCGGTCGGGCGCAGCACCTCGGTGTGGATGTTCGTCGGCACGCCGCCCATGTTGTAATGGACGGTCGGGAGCATCGGGATCGGCTCCTTCGTCACATCCACGCCGGCAAAGATCTTGGCCGTTTCGGAAATGCCCGGCAGGCGCTCGTGCAGCAGGTCGGCGCCCAGGTGCTCCAGGTGCAGGTAGATGTGGTCCTTGTTCGGGCCGACGCCGCGGCCCTCGCGGATTTCCACCGACATGGCGCGGGACACGACGTCGCGCGATGCCAGGTCCTTGGCCGTCGGCGCATAGCGCTCCATGAAACGCTCACCGGCGGAATTGGTAAGATAGCCGCCCTCGCCACGCGCACCCTCCGTCACCAGGCAGCCGGAGCCATAGATGCCGGTCGGGTGGAACTGCACGAACTCCATGTCCTGCATCGGCAACCCGGCGCGCAGCACCATGCCGCCACCGTCGCCGGTGCAGGTATGGGCGGAGGTGCAGGAGAAATAGGCGCGGCCATAGCCACCGGTCGCCAGCACCACCTGCTGCGCGCGGAAGCGATGCATGGTCCCGTCTTCCAGGTTCCAGGCCATCACGCCGCGGCACACACCCTCGTCGTCCATGATGAGGTCGAGCGCGAAATATTCGACGAAGAACTCGCAGCCATGCTTCAGCGACTGCTGGTAGAGCGTGTGCAGGATGGCATGCCCGGTGCGGTCGGCGGCGGCACAGGCGCGCATCGCCGGCGTCTTGCCGTAGTCCTGCATATGGCCGCCGAAGGGGCGCTGGTAGATCTTGCCGTCCTCGGTCCGGCTGAACGGCACGCCGTAGTGTTCCAGCTCGATGATCGCGGGGATCGCCTCGCGGCACATGTATTCGATGGCATCCTGGTCGCCCAGCCAGTCCGACCCCTTCACGGTGTCGTACATGTGCCAGCGCCAGTCATCCTCGCCCATGTTGCCGAGTGCCGCGCCGACGCCACCCTGCGCCGCGACGGTATGCGACCGGGTGGGGAAGACCTTGGTGATGCAGGCGGTCTTCAGCCCCGCCGCACCCATGCCGAAGGTCGCGCGCAACCCGGCCCCACCGGCGCCGACCACCACCACGTCATAGGTATGGTCCACGACGCGGTAGGCACCGCTGCTTGGCTTGCTGATGGCGTTCATCGTCCCGTTCCATCCGTCATGGAGGCCGCGGCCCCCAAAAAAATCGCCGGGCGCAGGGGCGCCCGGGCCAACACGATCAGACCGCGATCCGCAGCACCGCCAGCACCGAGGCGATGGCGAGCAGCCAGCAGGCCGCCTGCACCGCCAGCAGCGCCGCGATGCGGGCCCCGGGGGCTCGCACATAGTCTTCGATCACGACCTGCAAACCCGCATTGGTGTGATGAAACGTCAGCAGCAGGGTCGCGATCAGCAGCACCGCGTTCAGCGGCGCTCCGATGAAGACCAGCGCATCGCTATGCGTGGCCCCCGCCAGCGACACGGCGGAGATCGCGAACCAGAGCGTCAACGGCAGCAGCGCCAGCGACGTCAGCCGCTGGCCCCACCAGTGGTGCGTGCCGCCACGGGCGGAGCCCAGGCCCCGCACCCGGCCCAAGGGGGTCCGCAACCGCAGGGCGGCGTCGTGTTCGGTCTTCATGCCAGCCTCACCAGACGATCAACGCGACGATCCATGTCAGGACCGTCAAGACGCCGGTGCCGATCAGCACGGCGTAGCCAGAGGTATAGACCGTCGGCAGGTCGAAGCCGTAGCCGGCATCCCAGACCAGGTGCCGGATGCCACCCAGGGTGTGGTACCAGGCCGCCGCCGTCATCCCGAACAGGATCAGCAGGCCGAGGAAGGACCCCAGGAACCATTGCACGGTGGCAAAGGCGCTGGGCCCCGCGGCCGCGGCCACGAGCCACCAGACCAGCAGCAGGATGCCCCCGGTCCAGGCGCAGCCGGCGATCCGGTTCAGGATCGACAGGTTGCCCGTGATGCCCAGCCGATAGACTTGCAAATGCGGCGACAGCGGCCGGCGGACGGGGCTGCCGTCGGTTCGGCGGCCGTGGAAGGCGGCGTCGCGGGGGTCATGCGTCAAGGACATGTTTGGTTGACCATTGCTTTCGGGACCGGGACAGGCTGTTACCACACCCAGGTTAACCCCTTGTATGGTGTAAGTATGTTGCGCTGCGGGGTCCGGTCAACGCGCCCGCTTGCAACATTGGCATGACAAACCGGACATGCTGCCCCGCTTATGGACGGTTTCCGGCTTCCCAAGTCGCCCGAACTTCACGATTCTGTGAGGATATGGGGGCCTTGGGGATTCGGGTGCGGCGCATGGTCGCCGCCAGCGTCGCGCGTATCTGCGCTGCCTGCATCATGCTGGCGGCCGCACCTTTGGCTGCCCCCGCCCTGGCGCAGGACGTCCCCGGCACCGGCATGGATTTCGGCGGCGTCGGCCTGATCGAAAGCCGCAACGCCCGCTTCCGCCCCGATGGCACGCTGGAAGCCGGTGCCGCGATTCGCCACCAGCGCCGCTTCTGGTTCGTCTCCTTCCAGGCGCTGCCCTTCCTGGAAGCAACCTTCCGCCTGGCGGAACGGCTCAACGGCACCACCGGCGAAGGCATGACCACCGATCGCTCCTTCGACCTGAAACTGCGCCTGGTCGAGGAAGGCGAATGGACCCCGGCCATCGCCATCGGGCTGCAGGATATGATCGGCACCGGCATCTATGGCGCCGAATACATCGTCGCCTCCCGCCGCTGGGGTCCGGTCGATGTCACCGCCGGCATGGGCTGGGGGCGCCAGGCGACCGGCCAGGACGTGACCAACCCGCTGACCAATATCTCCGACAGCTTCGCCAACCGGCCGCGCGATGTGGGCCAGGGCGGCACCTTGAACGCCTCCTACTTCCGCGGCCCCTATGCCGGCATCTTTGGCGGCGTGGAGGTGACCCTGCCGCCGCTGCCGACCCCCTGGGGCGACGTCGATGGCTTCCGGGTCAAGGCGGAATATTCCGCCGACAATTTGCGCGACGAACGCGGCGGCTACCCGGGCCGCACGACCAACCTGCGGGGGGAGGCCGCGTCACGCTTCAACGCCGGCATCCAATGGTCGAATGATTCGGTCGATGCCGGCCTGTTTGCCGTGAACGGCACCGACCTGCTGTTCCGGCTCAGCCTGCGGATGAACCCGGATGATCCGCCGGCCATCCGCCTGGCCCCGCCGCCGCCGATGCCCGCCCGGCCGCCGCCCGACCCCGCGACCCCCGCCGACGCCGCCCTGGCCGCCCGCGTCTTCGCCGCCCTGCGCGCCGCCGGCCTGCCCGCCATCGCCTTCGGCATCGAGGGGCAGGAGGCCCGCATCGCCGTCTCCGGCGGCGGCTTCCGCACCATCGCCCAGATCGCCGCCCGCATCTTGCGCGCGGTCAACGACCTGCTGCCCGACGACGTCCAGATGCTGCGCCTGGCCTGGTGGAACGCGGGCGTCGAAGTCTCGGAAATGCTCATCCCCCGCGCGGTGCTGGAGGCGGTGGGCCGGCGCCAGGCCTCGCCCGAGGAAGCCTATGCCGCGACCTTCCTGCTGCCCGCCGATACCCGCGTCTGGCCAGGCGCCATCCGCGCCCCGGGGCCGTTCTTCGACTGGGGCATCCTGCCGCGCATCAACATCATCCTGGGCGACCCCACCCGGTCGGTGCGCTACCAGGCCGGCGTCGCGGTCGGCGGGCGGTTGGAGATCGGTGCCGGCTTTGCCGTCGCCGGCAGCCTGGGCCAGGCGATCTTCGGCAATATGGGCGGGGGCGCCCCCAGCGACAGCGTCCTGCCGCATGTCCGCAGCGACTACGCGCTTTATGCGCGGGATGGCACGACATCGATCCCCGCGCTCTACGCCGAACGCATCTGGACCCCGGCGCCGGATATTTTCGCCCGCGTCACGGCGGGGCTGCTGGAGCCGATGTTCGGCGGCGTGTCGTCGGAATTGCTGTGGCGGCCGCATGCCAGCCCGATCGCGGTCGGGGTCGATGTGAACTGGGTGCAGCAGCGCAGCACGCAACAGCGCTTCGACTTCCGCGACTATACGGTGACCACGGGACAGGCCTCGCTCTACGCCGACCTGCCGCTGTGGAACCTCTACACGGTGGTGCGGGGCGGGCGGTACCTGGCCGGCGATTGGGGCGGCACCCTGGAACTGGGGCGCCGCTTCAACAGCGGGATCGAGGTCGGCGGCTTCGCCACCATCACCGACGTGTCGGCGGCGCGCTTCGGCGAGGGGTCCTTCGACAAGGGCATCTATGTCCGCGTGCCGCTGCTGCTGTTCGGGGCGCAGACGCGGGATGTCGGGACCATCGTGATCCGCCCGGTGCAGCGCGATGGCGGCCAGCGCCTGGCGGTGGACAGCCCGCTTTGGCAGATCACGCGCGATGGGCGGGAGGATGCGTTCCGGCGCGGGATTCCGGGCTTCGCACAATAGCCGGCTGGCTTATTGACGCGGCGCCGGCCCGCCGAACGCAAAGGTCGGCAGCGCCGCCAGGGTCTCGGCCGTCGCCCCCGGCAGCACCCATCGCCCATCCGGCGGCGATTGCAGCAGGCGGTCCGCCGGCAGCGCAACAATCCGCCCGCCAACCCCCAGGACGCCGCCGAGCGTCAGCACCACGACCGGCACGCCGCCACGCTGCGGCAGGATGACATCGGAAATCGTGCCGATCCTGGCGTCATCGCCGCCATGCACCGCCGCCCCGATCATCAGGCTGGCGCGCCGCACCTCCCGCAGGCCCGGTTCGGCCGCGACAGGCGCGGCAGCAGCGGGTTGGCCAGGCGCGGGTGCGGCTGGCGGGTTCGGCGTCGCGGGCACGTCAGGCTGCGCCGGCGTCACGCCCATCATGCCTTGCGGCGTGATGCCGGTCGCATCGGGGATCGGCGCGGCCGGAACGGGTTGGTCGGGCGGGGCAGGGGTCGCCGGCACGACCTCGGCCGGCACCACCGGCGCCGGCGTTTGGCCAAAGGCGACCAGGGGCAGGCTGAGCACCGCCGCGGTCAGCAGGCCCAGCAGCACGTTGCGGGTGAAACCGGGGTGGACCAAGGCGCTGCCCTCCATCGGGCCGCGACGGCGGCCGTTCCGATGGAAACGCGGCGGCTGCCGCAGGGTTGCAGCCCGTCAGGGCGTCGTCGGCTCACCCGCGATCGGCGCCACGCCCATCCCGGCCAGCATCTCGGTGATCGCCGCCGCCGCCGCATCCAGCACCGCCGCCTCGGTCCCCTTGGCGACCAGCGCCACCCCGCCGCCCCCCGGCGCATCGGCGCGGTAGAAGGGGTAGGACCCGATGTCGATCTCGGCGAACCGCTGCTGGATGGCTTCCAGCCCCGCGGCGATCTGGCCTTCGTAGACGCCCAGCGCATGCACCGCGCGGGACAGCACAGGTTCGCCACGCGGCAGGGACGGTGCCAGCGCGTCGAACATCGCCTGCATGATGCGCGGCACGCCGGCCATCACATGCACATTGCCCATGCTGAACCCCGGCGCCGTGGTCGCGGGGTTGCGGATCGGCACCGCACCCCGCGGCAGGGTCGCCATGCGCAGCCGGGCCGCGTTCAACTGCACCGGCGGTGTGCGGCTGGCGTAGTCGGCCGCCATCAGCGCGCGGGTTTCCTCATGCACCTCCCAGGGCACGCCAAAGGCGCGGGCGATGCATTCGGATGTGATGTCGTCATGCGTCGGCCCGATGCCGCCGGTGGTGAAGACATGGTCGAACTTTTGCCGCACCTCGTTCACCGTATCGATGATCGTGTCCGGCACGTCGGGGATCACCCGCACCTCGCGCAGCGGCATGCCCCGCTCGCCCAGGCGGGTCGCCAGGAATTGCAGGTTGGCGTCGCGGGTGCGGCCGGACAGCACCTCATTGCCGATGATCAGCAGGCAGGCGGTGGGGTTCATGGCGGCGGTCCCTCAGAGAAAATCGCGCAGCAACGCGACCAGCGGCACATCGGCGGGCGGCATGGGATAGTCCGACAGTTTCTGCGGCCGCACCCAGGCCAGGGCCTGGCCCTCGCGCCCCGTCACCGTGCCGGTCCAGCGCCGGCACAGGTACAGCGGCATCAGCAGATGGAAGCCCGGATAGGCGTGGCTGGCAAAGGTGAAGGGGCCAAGGCAGGCCTCGGTCACGTCGATGCCCAGTTCCTCGTGCAACTCCCGGATCAGCGCCGCTTCGGGGGTTTCGCCGGGGTGCACCTTGCCGCCGGGGAATTCCCACAGGCCGGCCAGCGCCTTGCCCTCCGGCCTGCGCGCCAGCAGCACGCGACCGTCGGTGTCGATCAGCGCGCAGGCCGCGACCAGCAGGATTCTGGACGCGGCGGCCGCTTCCGCCACCGGCGCGGGCGCTTCGGGCAGCGGCAGGCTGTCGCGGGTCGCGACAAAGCGCAGCACCCGCATGGCGCCGCCGCGGGAGACGAATTCCGCCTCACCCTCCCCATCATCCTGGAAACCGATGCGGCGCAGCACGGCGATGCTGCGGGCGTTGTCGGGCAGGGCCTGCGCGTGCAGGCGGCGCAGCGGCAGCGTGGCCAGCGCCCAGGTGGCCAGGCGCCCGGCGGCCTCGGCGGCGATGCCCTGGCCCCAAAACCGCCGGCCGATCCAATAGCCGAGCTCCGCCTCATCCCCCTTCAGCGTCAGCCCGGCGCAACCGACCAGCGCGCCATCCTGTTCGATCGCGAGCGAATAGCCGACGCCCTTGTCCAGCCGTTCCTGCGTATCGGCGATCCAGCCATCGGCCAGGTCGCGCGGATAGGGAAACGGCACATGCGCCAGGTTCTTCGCCACATCCCAGTCGTTGACCAGCCGGTGCAGCGCGGCCGCATCCTCCGCCCGCAGCGGGCGCAGCAGCAGCCGCGCGGTGGCAAGGGGAGCGAAGGGGATCAGGACCGGTAGGACCCGTTGATGTCGATGTAGCCATGCGTCAAATCGCAGGTCCACACGGTGGATTTGCCGTTGCCGAGGCCGATGTCCACGGCGATATCGATCTCCCGCCCGCGCATATGGGCGACCACGGGGGCCTCGTCGTAGCCGGCGACGATCTCCCCCTCACGCGCCATCCAGGTGCCGCCGACGCCGACCGACAGGCGGTCGCGGTCGGCCGGCTCGCCCGCCTTGCCGACGGCCATGACGATGCGGCCCCAATTGGCGTCCTCACCGGCGATGGCGGTTTTGACCAGGGGCGAATTGGCGATCGACATCGCGATGCGATGGGCCGACTTGGCGGTGACGGCGCCGGTCACGTCGATGCGGATCAGTTTTTGCGCGCCTTCGCCGTCACGCACGACCTGCAACGCCAGGTCCAGCAACAGGTCGGCCAGCGCCGCGCGGAAGGCTTTTACGGCGCTGGCGGGGGCATCGGCGGCGATCTTGGCGTGCTTGGCCTGGCCGGTGGCGAAGACCAGCACGGTGTCGCTGGTCGAGGTGTCGGAATCCACCGTGGTGCGGTTGAAGGAGGTATCGACCCCCGCCTTCAGCGCCGCCTGCAACACCGGGGCCGGCAGCTTCGCATCGGTCGCGATGAAGCACAGCATCGTCGCCATGTCCGGCGCGATCATCCCGCTGCCCTTGGCGATGCCGGCGATGGTGACCTCGGCCCCGCCCAGCATGACTTTCCGCACGGATGCCTTGGGGAAGGTGTCGGTCGTCATGATCGCGCGGGCGGCTTCGGGCCAGCGGTTGGCGTCCAGCCCGGCGAAGACCGCGGGCAAGGCGGCGGTCAGCTTTTCGGTCGGCAGCTTTTCACCGATCACGCCGGTCGAGCAGAGAAACACCTCACGCGGCTTGCAGCCCAGCAGCCCCGACATCGCGGCGGCGGTGTCCACGCAGGTCTGCTTCCCCGCCTTGCCCGTGAAGACGTTGGAATTGCCGGCGGTGACCACCAGCGCCCGCGCCTTGCCACCCTTCAGCGCCGCGCGGCACCAATCCACCGGCGCGCCCGGGCAGAGATTCTTGGTGAACACCCCCGCGACCGTGGTGCCGGCGGGGAAGGTCATCATCGTGACGTCTTCGCGCGTGGCATAGCGGATGCCCGCCGCGCCGATGCCGATGGCGACGCCGGCGATGGGCGGCACCTCGGGCATCGGAACCAGGAGCGGCGAGACGGGCAGGGCCTTGGCAGCCATCGGCGTATCCTCAAAGCAGGTCGCGGCGTTGTCGCGCGCGCAGCAGTTCCCGCCAAGGGGGGCGCCGTTAAGGGCTTGGTGGAAGGTTCGGCCGCATGGGGGGCGGCCGGTGTGCGGTTTGGCGTCATCGCGTCGCCCGACAAGATCAGCGGCCAGATGGGTGAATGCCATGCCGGGACCTGACCTTCGATTGCTCTCCGCCGCCGTGCTTGGGCTTTGGCTCGCCGCCGGGCCTGCCCTGGCCGACCGGAGCATCGCCGACCGCTGCGCCGCGGCGCTGCCGGCGGCCGGCAAGACCCTCTACGACCGGGCGCTGCCGACCGTGACCAGTGGCACGGCGATCCCCGACGCGCTGCGATCGGCCGCGCGCAGCCTGGTCATGGCCGGGTTCATGACGCGCGACGTGGCCCGCCCCGCCGCCGAAGCGGCCGGGGGCTGCCTGAGCCACCTGAACTCGGTGTCCTGATTCGGGGCTGTAAGATTTTGCCGAACGGGAGGATGATCCCTGGCTGCCCGCGTTACGCCGCAACCAAAGGAATGCACACCATGCGCGCCTTGCTTTCGATCATGACCCTTGCCGGCGGCCTTGCGGCCGTATCCCCGTCGCCGGCCCAGGCGGTGGTCTATTGCAACGGCCCCGGCGTGCCGGTCGGCTGCGTCGCGCGCCCGGCGGCTGCCCCACGGGCAGCGGCACGCCGCGCCGTGACCCCGGGCGTTGGCGCGCCGGGGGTGGGCGTGGCACCTGGCGTTGGTGTGCCCGGCGTTGGGGCACCCGGCGTGGGCGGCGCCAACCTGGGCGGCCCGGTGAACCGCGTGGGCGTGCGCTGACGGGGCGCCAGTCTTGTGCGGGCGGATTCTGGAGAGGGCTTCGCCCCCTTGTTCAGACCGGAGAGATGCTTGACGGGTGTTCGGAGACATCCCTGACGGGTCCGATTATCGTTTCTGGCCCGGTGATGTCCACCTCACCCAGCCTGAAGCGCATGAAGTGCAGGCTCAGCACGCCATCCCGCCCCGTCGCACGCAGCGCGATGTCCAGCCCGGCGAAGGCCTGCGACAGCCCGACCATCCTGCCATGCAGCTTGAAGCAGCCATTCGGCCGCACCCGGCGCACCAGGTCGGTCTGGTAGTAGTCGGGCGTCGGCAGCACCTCGGGAAAGCCCTGGCTGCTGGGCCGGTAGCGGCTCGCCGGCACGTCCATGCCCAGCGCCTCATGCGGGCGCTGTTCGTTGTAGACTGGCCGCCAGGCGTTGAACGCCGCCTGGCAGTCGTCCAGGTCGGCGAAGCGCCGGCCCTGCAGCACCTCCACATCCAGCGTGCGGTGGAACCGCTCGTCCTTGCCTTGGGTCTGCGGATGCCGCGGCCGCCCATGCAGGGTCGCCACGCCCAGCCGCATCAGCCAGACCTCGAAGGCGCTGCGCTGCACCGCCAGCCTGCCGGTATGGCCCGTGGCGCCCCAGGGTGAGCCATTGTCGCACAGGATGGCGCCGGGCAGGCCATAGCGGCGGAACAGCGCGGTCAGCCGACCCTGGACCTCGATCAGCGTCTCGCCAGCACAGGCGGCGATGCCCAGGGCGTAGCGCGAATGATCGTCCAGCACGGTCAGCGGGTGGCAGCGCCGGCTGCCGGCCGGGATGTGGCCCTTGAAGTCCATCTGCCACAGCTCGTTCGGGGCTGGGCGTTCAAAGCGGGTCAGGGCGCGATGCCGCTCGGCCTCGATCGGGTCGATCTGGCCGGCACGGCGCAGCACCTGCGTCACCGTCGATGGCGCCGGCACCCCCTCCACGCCCAGGTCGCGCAGCCGCCGCGCCAGCTTGCGCCCGCCCCAGCGCGGGTGCGCCGCGCGCAGGGCAAGCAGCTGCGCCTCGATCTCGGGCGCCACCCGCCTGGGGCTGTCATGCGGCCGGCGCGAGCGCTCCACGAGGCCCGCATCGCCTGTCTCGCGGTGACGCCGCAACAGGGTGAAACCGCTCTGCCGGCTGATGCCAAAGCGACGGCATAACGCCGCCACGCTGACATCGCCGACGCTGGCCAGACGGACGAACTCCCGACGGGTGTCGATCACAGATAACGCCTTCCAGGGCATCGTCCCTCTCCCGAGAAACCAAGCCCAAAAGCGTCAAGCATGTCTCCGAACAGGCGTCAGGGATGTCTCCGGTCTGAACACCCCCTCCAGACCTCCCCCACCAAGGGCCGGCGGGCCCTTGGAACCCGCGCTATTTGGTAAAGGAAAGGGAGGGGCGGGGAGCATCCCTGATCGATGGCACGCCTTTGACGCCCCTCCCTTTCCTTTACCAATAACCCCGTCGGTCCAGGGGCGGCGGCCCCTGGTGGGGGGAGTTTGAGGGGGGCGAAGCCCTCCTCAAGTCCCGCCCGACCCGAACTACACCGCCGCCCGCACTTCCCGCGCGTTCCGCATCAGCGCGATGCCGCGGTAGATGCCGTGCACCATTTTCGAATAGGGCAAGGCCACGAACAGCGACAGCACCAGGCCGAAGTGGATGGACAGCATGATGCCCATGGCGCCGGTGTGGCGCACCACCAGCAGCAGCAGCCCGGTGGCGCCGATCAGGAACAACAGCCCCAGCATCGCGTACTCGCCGCCCATCAGCTTGCGCGCCACGGGAATGGGGTCGGTGACGGTCTTCACCACGATCAGCCCCGCGGTGCCGATGCACAGCAGCACGCCGCCCCAGGTGCCCAGTTGCACCGGCAGCGTCAGGAAGGCATGCGGCGATTTCCAGCCGAACACGTGGTGGTAGATCGCGCCGACCGTGGTCGCCGCGAAGCACAGCATGAAGCCGTAGAACATCGCCTGGTGCAGCCAGCGGCGATGCTGGGCGAAGCTGTCGTCCAGGTCGTTGCAGCCATGCCCGCCGCCGCCGAGGTTCCGCAGGGTCAGGATATCGAAGCCCGCATCGACGACCGGCGCCGGCGTCATCGGCCCGCCCATGCCGCCCGTGCCGCGCCAGTAGCGCCAGGCCCCCATCGACATGGCGACAATCGAAAAGGCGAAGGTGCCGCCCGCCAGCAGGTTGATCAGCCACAGCGGGATCACGCGGAAGAAGGCCCCGGTGCCCGTCTGCGCCGAAAACAACACCGCCGGATCGCGCAACAGCACCGCCAGCACCAGCGCCAGGGTCACGCCGAGTGTCGCAAGACCCGTCACCAAAGTCCCGTTGCGTTCGAACACTTTTCCCATCACCGGGGGCCAGGCGTATTCGGCGTAGCTCTCCTGCCGGACCGTGGCAAAAGTCGCCGGGATGTTGATACCAAACTCATGCGGCGGCGCGTATTGGCAGGCGTGGTAACAGCCCTTGCAGCCGTGGCAGAGGTTGGCCAGGTGGGTCAGGTCGGCCTTCTCGAAATCGCGCCGCATCGCCATGGCGGGGAAGACGGCGCAATAGCCCTCGCAGTAGCGGCAGGCATTGCACACTGCCATCTGGCGGCGGGCATCCTGGTAGGCGTCGGATTCCAGTTCAGTTCCGGACATGGCGTGCCGCTCCTTCACCCGCGAGCCGCCCGAAGACGGTGCCCAGTGTCATCCCGAATCCCGCCAGGTAGCCCTGGCCCAGGATGTTCCCCGACATGATCTCGCCACTTGCGAACATGTTGGCCGAGGGTTTTCCGTCGGCCATGATCACCCGCGCCTTGTCGTCCACCTTCAGCCCCAGGAAGGTGAAGGTGATGCCGGGCCGCAGCGGGTAGCCGTAGTAGGGCGGCTGGTCGATGCGCCGCGCCCAATGGCTCTTGGGCGGGGTCAGCCCCTCGGTGCGGCAATCATCCGGCACCATCGGGCGGAAGGTGCCGGGCACGACGGAGGCGTTGAAGGCTTCGACGACGCGCGTCAGGGCCTCGCCGTCGAAGCCGGCCTGCTGGCCGATCTCGGCGATCGTGTTCGCCTTCAGCGGCGGATAGACGCTGGGCAGGAAGTTGTGCACGGCCTGGCTATCGGTCACCGCCAGCGCGGTCTGGCCGGGCTGCTGCGCGATCAGCCGGCCCCAGATGGCGTAGCGCTTGGGCCAGACATCCTCGCCCTCGTCATAGAAGCGTTCGATGTCGCGGTTCACCACCAGCGAGAAGGGCACGCAATCCAGCCGCATCGCCAGCCCGCCGTCTTCCATCGGCGCGCGGGCGTCATTGGCGACGGCGTGGAACTGGGTCGGGTCGCCGACCTGCTGCACACCCTGCGCCAGCAGATCCTTCAGCACGTGGCCTTGGGCATAGGGGGTGCCGCGGATCTGGAAGTTATCCGCCGCATCGCCCCAGTATTCGCGCAACCAGTTGCGATTGGCCTGGAAGCCGCCACTGGCCGCCACGATGGCCTTGAAGCGGATACGTTCGGGAAACCCCTTGTGGGAGATGATAGCTTCGCGGGCAAAACCGTCCTCGACCTCGATATGCTCGACTTCGGTATCGGTCAGCGTCACGACGCCGATGGCCTGGGCTTCCCGATACAGCGCATTCACCAGCGCCTTGCCGCCGCCGAGGAAGAAGGCATTGGTCCGCGATAGCGACAGAGTGCCCGACAGCGACGGCTGGAAGACGACGCCGCAGCTCGCCAGGAAATCCGGCGCGTGCTGGCTGGCGCGGATGCACATGCGGGCCAGGTGTTCATCGGTGCGCCCGCCGGTCACGCGCAACAAATCGTCCCAGTATTCTTCTTCCAGGTAGGCGTCCGTCAGCACCTTGGTCGGGCCGGGGTGCAGCGCGCGCAGGTTGCGCGTGTGGCGCGAATTGCCGCCGCGCATGGGCGGGGGCGATGCCTCGCAGAGGATCACCGAGGCCCCGGCGCGGCGGGCCGTGATGGCGGCACAGAGCGCCGCATTGCCGCCGCCCACCACCAACACGTCATAGATGCGGGCGAAATCTGGCACGCCCTCTCTCCTGTCTTGTTGTGCCCGAGTGTATACAGTCGTATCCAATCATGTCCAGACGCGATAGACTGCCGCCATGAACCAGATGATCGGACCGGAACCCGCCCGCGACCGTGGCCAGGAAGCCTATGCCCGGATTCGCGAAGCCATCCGCGACGGCGTGCTGACGCCGGGGTTGCGGCTGACCGAAACCGACCTCGCGGCCAGTTTCGGCGTCTCCCGCACCCCGGTGCGCCAGGCGATCGCGCGGCTGGAGGCCGAGGGGCTGGTCACGCATGAAGCCCGCCGCGGCCTGGTCGTCACCCGCCCGGACCACCAGCAGGTCGTGGAACTCTATGTGATGCGGGAGGTGCTGGAGGCCGCGGCCTCACGCCTCGCGGCCCAGCACGCCAGCGGCACCGAAATCGCCGCCATGGGTGAGATCATCGCCGCCGAACCCGCCCTGTTCCACGACGCCCGTGCGCTGGCGGAGGCGAACCAGCGCTTCCACGGGCTGCTCTATCTGGCGGCCCACAACCGCTACCTGCTGCGCAGCCTGGAACAATTGTCCGCCAACATGGCGCTGCTGCCGAGCCTGCTGACGATCTCAGGCCGGGCGGAGGAGGCACATGCCGAACACCTGGCGATCCTGGCCGCCCTGCGCGCCCGCGACGGCGACGCGGCCGAGGCTGCGTCGCGCCTCCATGCCCAGGCGGCGCAGCGGCACCGGCTGGCCTGGCTGATGCGGACGGTGGGCGTGCCCTATGCCGCCCCTGGCGGGGGTGGGCTGGAGGGCTGACAAGGCCGGGGCAAGAACCCGGCCTCGGGGAGCCCGAGGGACTGCCCTTACCTGCGCGCGGGCGCCGGCGGCGGCACCGCGTCGGGCATCCGGGCGGGGGCCGCCGGGGCCGGCGCGATCGGGCTGCCATCGATGTTGAAGCGTTCGATCGTCGCCGCGGCGCGGATGCGTTCCACCACGGCGCCCACCGTTTCCTCAACCGCCTGCTGGCGCAGCGTCTCGCGGCTGTCCTCGAAGGAGGGCGCCGGGGCGGTGCGGCGTTCCTCGACCTTGATCACGTGCCAGCCGAACTGGCTGCGGACCGGGGCCTCGGCGATCTGGCCGGGTTGCAGGGCAAAGGCGGCGGTGGCGAATTCCGGCACCATGTCGTCGCGCTTGAAGAAGCCCAGGTCCCCGCCCGACTGCGTGCCGGGGCCGGTGCCGCGGCGGCGGGCCAGGTCGGCGAAATCCACGCCGGGGCGGCGGGCCTCGGCCAGGATCGTGCGGGCCTCGGCCTCGGTCGGCACCAGGATGTGGCGGGCGCGGACCTCTTCCTCACCGCCGCGGGTGGCGGTCTGGGCGGTGTAGCGGGCGCGCAGGGCCTCATCCGTGATCAGGGGGGCGACTTCACGGGCGATGAAGGCCTGCTGCAGCTCGACTTCCTCGGCCCGGCGCATGCGGCGCTGCACGGTCGGGTCATTGGCCAGGCCCTGGGCGCGGGCGGCGGCGACGATGGCCTTCTGGGCCACCATCTGATCCACCATCAGGGGGAAGATCATCGCTGGCGGGGCGTTGCGATATTCCTCGGGCAGGCCGGCCATGGCTTCCTGGACCTCCGACAGGCGGATGTCGGCGCCATCGACGCGGGCGACCACCGGATCGGGCGCGCCGGGGGCTGCAGCAGCCGGGGCGGCCGGGATGGGGGGCGTCGCGGGCACCGGCTGGGCCAATGCGGGGGCGGCGATGACGGCAAGAAGCAGGGCAAGGCGACGCATGGGGCGTGTTCCAGAATAAGAGACTTATATTTGGCCGAACTCTTGTAACGCCACAACCACCGCGCCCGTTTCAGGCCGTAACGAGACCGCGCGTTGACCCGCCCCCCCGCCGCGCCTAGATGCGCGGAGTCCAGATGTTTCCTGGCGACCCCCCGGGGCACCGCCCGCCGCCCGCATTCGCCGGGGGTCAGGCCGCGCGCCGGGGTTCACGGAGTCCGGGTCTTCCATGTTCAGCCGCCTAGCCGCCGCCATCTTCGGCACGTCCAACGAGCGCGTGCTCAAGCGCCACAAGGCCCGCGTGCCGGCGATCAACGCGCTGGAACCGGCCATGCAGGCCCTGTCGGACGCCGACCTCGCCAACCAGACGGTGCTGTTCCGCGAACGCCTGGCGAAAGGCGAGACGCTGGACGACCTGCTGCCCGAAGCCTTCGCCACGGTGCGGGAGGCGTCGCGCCGGGTGCTCGGCATGCGGCATTTCGACGTGCAGATGATCGGCGGCATGGTCCTGCACGAAGGCCGCATCGCGGAGATGAAGACCGGCGAGGGCAAGACCCTGGTCGCGACCCTGCCGGTCTACCTGAACGCGCTGGCCGGCAAGGGCGTGCATGTCGTCACCGTGAACGACTACCTGGCCACCCGCGACGCCGACTGGATGGCGCAGATCTACGGCTTCCTGGGCATGACCACGGGCAAGATCGTCTATGGGCTGGTCGATCAGGAACGCCACGCGGCGTATCACTGCGACATCACCTATGGCACCAACAACGAATTCGGCTTCGACTACCTGCGCGACAACATGAAGTATCGCCAGGACGAGATGGTCCAGCGCGACTTCTTCTACGCCATCGTGGACGAGGTCGACAGCATCCTGGTCGACGAAGCGCGGACGCCGCTGATCATTTCGGGGCCGACCGACGAAACGTCGGAACTCTACAACACCGTCGACGCGGTGGTGAAGGAATTGGTCAAGGACCCGACCACCTTCGACAAGGATGAGAAGCAAAAGACCGTCTCGCTGACCGAAGAAGGCACCGAGACGATTGAACAGACCCTGCGCGACACGGGGATCATCGAGGCCGGCGGGCTGTATGACGCGCCCAACGTGTCCGTCGTGCACCACGTGAGCCAATCATTGCGGGCGCATGTGCTGTTCAGCCGCGACGTCGACTACATGGTCCGCCAGGGCAAGATCATCATCATCGACGAGTTCACCGGCCGCGCGATGGAGGGGCGCCGCTACTCCGACGGGCTGCACCAGGCGCTGGAGGCCAAGGAACACGTCGCGGTCCAGCCGGAAAACCAGACGCTGGCGTCGATCACCTTCCAGAACTATTTCCGGCTCTTCCCCAAGCTGGCCGGCATGACCGGCACGGCCGCGACCGAAGCCGATGAATTCGCCGAAATCTACAAGCTGGAAGTGGTCGAAATCCCGACCAACGTGCCCGTCACCCGCAAGGATGAGGATGACGAGGTCTATCGCTCGGCCGGCGAGAAATACGAGGCCGTGGCGATCCTGATCGAGGAATGCCGCGCCCGCGACCAGCCCGTGCTGGTCGGCACCACCAGCATCGAGAAGTCGGAACTGATCTCCGAACTGCTGACCAAGAAGGGCATTCCGCACAAGGTGCTGAACGCCCGCCACCATGACCAGGAAGCCGGCATCGTGGCCCAGGCCGGGCGGCCGGGGGCGGTGACCATCGCGACCAACATGGCCGGCCGCGGCACCGACATCAAACTGGGCGGCAACGCCGAAATGCTGGCCGCCGCGGTGTTTGCCGGTGAGCCGGAAGGCCCTGAATTCGAACGGACCCTGGCCGACATCAAGGCCGAGGTCGCCGTTTCGGCCGAGAAGGTGAAACTCGCCGGCGGGCTCTTCGTGATCGGCACCGAACGCCACGAAAGCCGCCGCATCGACAACCAGTTGCGCGGCCGTTCAGGCCGCCAGGGCGACCCCGGCGGCAGTCGCTTCTTCCTGTCGCTGGAAGACGACCTGATGCGCATCTTTGGCAGCGACCGCATGGGCGGGATGCTGACCAAGCTGGGGCTGAAAGAGGGCGAGGCGATCGTCCACCCCTGGATCAACAAGGCCTTGGAAAAGGCCCAGAAGAAGGTCGAAGCCCGGAACTTCGACACGCGGAAAAACCTGCTGAAGTACGACGACGTGATGAACGACCAGCGCAAGGAGGTTTACGCCCAGCGCCGCGCGTTCATGGCCGCCGACAGCCTGGCCGAAACCGTCGCGGAAATGCGGCGCGAAGTGATCCGCGACATGGTCGATCGCGCGATCCCCGACAACGCCTATGCCGAGCAATGGGACATGGTCGGGCTGCAGAAGAAGGTCTCTGACCTTCTGGGCCTGGAATTGCCGGTCGAGGAATGGGGCCGCGAGGAAGGCATCGACGAGGTCGCGGTGCATGAACGCATCGAACAGGCCGCCGAAACCCGCGCCGCACAACGCGCCGCCGACTTCGGGCCGGAGCGGATGCGCCAGGTGGAAAAGGCGCTGCTGCTGCAGATCTTTGACGCCGTGTGGAAGGAACATCTGCTGGCGCTGGACCACCTGCGCCAGGGCATCGGGCTGCGCGCCTATGGCCAGCGCGACCCGCTGAACGAATACAAATCCGAAGCCTTCCTGCTGTTCAACAACATGCTGGGCGACCTGCGCGAACGCACAACGCAGTGGATCATGCGCATCGACCTGATGCCCGACCAGCCTCTGCCGGAACCGGAGCCGGTGCGGGTGACCGATATGCGCCACCCGAACCCGGATGGGTCGGACCCGCTGCCGGATGCGCGGGAGTATGGCGCGGCGGTGACGGCGGCGAGTGCGGGCGTTGAGGGGTATTCCGTTGGGGTGGACCCGATGGACCCGACGACGTGGAACCGGACGCCCCGGAATGCGGCGTGCCCGTGTGGGTCGGGGAAGAAGTACAAGCATTGTCATGGGAAGGGGTGAGGCGCGCCGTGATCGCTGGGCGACTCGCCTTGGTGATCGCGGCGGTCTTTGCCGGTGCGGCATCAATGTCGCGAAACGGCCTGCGTGATTGATGCTCGCTGGCCGTGCCCTGCTGACTCTTGGTCAGACAGCAGTTTTACCCGCGCACGCGCGGTGCTTCATGGCGCGGCACAAAGGGCAAGAATGTTGGTCGGGCGTACCGCGCTAACCGTCTGCCTTGCCGCCCTGCTATCCGCTGGCTGTACGAAGCAGATCGACCGCTACGTCGACGTGGCCGAACCCGACCCGAACGAGCTTCTTACGCGCATGATGGAGGTGGCGAGTTCAGGCGGTGTGGAGAAGCCCGATGTATTAGAACACCTTCTCGGCCTGCGTCTCGAGGCTGTAGGGGCCTCCGGGTCATCGTCCTGGCGGCATCTGGGGCATCCCCGAACGACTTCTGGCCCAACCTTTCTTGACGTGACGCAGCCCTACCCAGCCTATCTGCGGTCGTCTGACCGTCCTGTCCCATATTCCTGGCGCGCGTTCCTTCAGATCCGTGTGGACACGAGTCTCGTGTGTCTCCCCATCGCGACTGTCATCGCCCGTTATGGAGCGCGCGGCGAATGGCGCAGTCCAATTGTGTCGGGCTTCTCGATACCACCGGATTTCTACGCGGTTCTAGCCAGCCGCTCGCCTTATACGGAGGTCTGGTTTCAACGTGCGCGGACTTACGAGACGACGAGACGACGGGGCTGCGTCGACGAGGTCCAATTTGCCGTTGATTGCGCCAGGGGCGAGCGATGCGGCGGGGTGCCGACACGGCCGCGGAACGATGCTGTGTTCCGGCCGAACCAAATCCTGCCCAGACAGCCTTTGCCATCACGCGAACCTGGCCTCGATCCCCCGACATGAACTGGCTCCGCGGTCGCCGCCGCAACAGCCTCACCAGTTGCGACAGAACCAAGTGTTGGTTACAACGTCCGTACGAACGACGAGACCCCCATGTCCGCCCTCAAACTCACCTCCATCGGCAACTCGGTCGGCGTCATCCTCCCTAAGGAACTGCTGGCCAAGCTAGGCGTCGGCAAGGGCGATACTCTCTTCGTCGTGGAAACCGACGGCGGCATCCGCCTGACCACGACCGACCCGGACTTTGCCGCCCAGATGGAGGTCGCGCGCCAAGTCATGAAGAAGCGCCGCGCCGTCCTGCGTGAACTGGCGAAGTGACGGTCTGGCTGACGCGCGAACTGCTCTTGGCCGTCCATGACGAACAAATCGCCGAACACGGCGGCGCCTCCGGCATCAGGGACATCGGGTTGCAGGAATCTGCCCTGGCTTGGCCCATCAACCATGCCGGCTATGGCGCACCCGACCCGCCCACACTGGGCGCGCTCTACGCCCTGGCCATCGCCCGCAACCACCCGTTCATCGACGGCAACAAGCGCACGGCCTTCGTGGCGCTTGAAACCTTCCTGGTCCGGAACGGTTTTTTGCTCACCGCCGGTGATGCCGAGGCGACGGTCATGATGTTGGACATGGCCGCTGGCCGCGTGAGCGATGCCGTCTTCGTCGAATGGGTAAGGACGGCTGCGCAGGCTTTGTGAGACCGGCCCTACAAAAACCCCACCGGATCCACATCCACCTGCACCTTCACACTCCCCGGCACCGGCACCCGCCCCAGCCACTCCAACAAAATCGGCTGCACCGCCACATCCCGCGCCGCCTTCAGCAACAACCGCCTGCGATGCCGTCCCCGCAACAGCGCCAGAGGCGCCGGCGCCGGCCCCAGCACCTCCACCCCCGGCCCATACGGCGCCGCGAGTCCCAAATCCCGCGCCGCCCGATCCGCAAGCCCCTCATCCTCGCTACTCACGATCAACGCCGCCAAGCGCCCAAACGGCGGCCAATGCCCCGGCCTGCGCTGTTCCGCCTCCGCCCGCATGAACGCGTCCAAATCGCCGCCGATCAGCGCCTGCATCACCGGGTGCTCCGGGTTCCAGGTCTGCAGCATCACCTCACCCGGCGCATCCGCCCGCCCCGCGCGGCCCGCCACCTGGTGCAGCAATTGGATCGTCCGTTCGGCCGCCCGCAGATCGCCCCCTGCCAGCCCCAGATCGGCATCGACCACCCCCACCAGGGTCAAATGCGGAAAATTCCACCCCTTGGCCACGATCTGCGTGCCGATGATCAGATCCACCTCGCGGTCCACGATTTTCCGCGCCGCCTCCGCCGCCGCCAGCGGCCCCGGCAAGGTGTCGCTCGCCATCACGATCCGCCGCGCGTCCGGAAAGGCGATCGCCGCTTCCTCCTGCACCCGCTCCACGCCAGGCCCCACCGCGGCCAGGGACCCCTCCGCCCCGCATTGCGGGCAGGTGGGCGGGATGGGTTCTGCGTGGCCGCAGTGGTGGCATTGCAGCCGGCGTTGCAGCCGGTGTTCGACCAGCCAGGCGGTGCAGTTCGGGCAGCGCATCCGATGCCCGCAGGACCGGCAGAGCGTCAGCGGCGCATACCCCCGTCGGTTCAGGAACAGCATCGCCTGCCCCCCCCGCGCGATCGCCGCCTGCGCCGCCGCGACCAGTTTGGGCGACAGGAACCGCCCCCGCTCCGGCGGGTCGGTCCGCAAATCCACGGCCGACACGGTCGGCAACCCCGCCGCCCCGTGCCGCAAGGGCAGATGCAGCGCCCGATACCGCCCCGCTTCGGCATTGGTCAGGGTTTCCAGGCTGGGCGTCGCACTGACCAGCACCGCCGCCGCCCCGGCAAACCGCGCCCGCACCACGGCCATGTCGCGGGCGGAATAGACGACGCCTTCCTCCTGCTTGAAGGACGTCTCGTGTTCCTCATCCACGATCAGCACGCCCAGGTCGGGAAAGGGCAGGAACAGCGCCGACCGCGCCCCCACGACCACGGGCGCCACCCCCTCGGCCACCGCGCGCCAGGTGTCGCGGCGGGTGGCGCTGGTCAGTTCGGAATGCCACAGGGCCGGGGCCGCGCCGAACCGCCGGGCAAAACGCTCCAGCCATTGGCTCGACAGGGCGATTTCCGGCAGCAGCACCAGCGCCTGGCGGTTTTGCCGCAACGCCTCGGCGATGGCGTCGAGGTAAACCTCGGTCTTGCCCGACCCGGTGACGCCGGCCAGCATTGTGGTCGAATACGCCCGCGCATCGACCGCCTGGCACAGGGCCGCCGCCGCCGAAGCCTGCGCTTCCCCCAGCACCGGCCCCGGATGATCCGGGTCCGGCCGCGCGAACCGCGCCGCGGCTGGCAGCAACGCGGGCACCAGCAGCCCGGTATTGGCCATGCCGCGCAGGATGGCGGGGCTGACCCCCGCCTCGGCCGCCAGGATGGACCCCGCCCGCGGCACGCCATCGGCCAGCACCGCCAGCACCCGCGCCCGTTCCGGCGTTATTCGCGAGGTGCCGCCACCGGTCGTCCAGCCCGCCGTGGGCCGCCCCGGTTCCAGCGCCGATGGCGCGCTCATCGCCATGCGTAGCACCGCCCCGGGCGGCGACAGCGTATAGGCGGCGACCCAATCGACCAGTTTGCGCAGGCTCGGCGTCATCGCCGGGCAATCGAACACCCGGCGTATCGGTTTCAGCCGCCCGGCCGGAAGGTCCGGGTCGGCCTCCCCATCCCAGACCACCCCCGCGACGTCGCGCCCCCCCAGCGGAACCTCGACGAAAGACCCCGGCGGCGGCAGGGCAAATCCCTCCGGCACGCGGTAGTCGTAGGCCCCGGCCAACGGCAGTGGCAGCAGCACGCGCACCCGCGTCACCGGCGCATCCGGGAACAGCGACACAGGTGTCATGTCATCAGGGGTTCGCCGCGCCCGCCCCATCCGCTATGCCGCACCCGAAGCCACTGCCGGAGACCCCCCGTGAAATTCTTCGTCGACACCGCCGACATCGCCGACATCACCGCGCTCAATGAAGCCGGCATGGTGGATGGCGTTACCACCAACCCCTCGATCATCGCCAAGTCCGGCCGCAAGATGGCCGAGGTCATCGCCGAAATCTGCGCCATCGTCGAAGGCCCCGTCAGCGCCGAAGTCACCGCGACCGACCTGCCGGGCATGCTGGCCGAGGGCCGGTATCTGCGCGACATCGCAAAGAACGTCTGCATCAAGGTGCCGCTGACCGAAGCCGGCTTGCGCGCCTGCAAGACGCTGTCGGGCGAAGGCACGCAGGTCAATGTCACGCTCTGCTTCTCGCCCGGGCAGGCGTTGCTGGCGGCCAAGGCGGGGGCGACGTTCATCTCCCCCTTCGTCGGCCGGCTGGATGACATCGCGCAGGACGGGATGGACCTGATCGCGGACATCATGACCATCTACATGAACTACCCCGCGCTGCGAACCGAGGTCCTGGTCGCATCGATCCGCCACCCGATCCACCTGATCCAGGCGGCGAAGCTCGGCGCCCATGTCGCGACTCTGCCGCCGGCCGTGATCCGCCAGATGTACAAGCACCCGCTGACCGATCGCGGGCTTGAGGCCTTCCTGGCCGACTGGAAGAAGACGGGCCAAAGCATCCTTTGAACAAGACACCCGCCATCTGGCTTCTGGTGGCGCTGACCGGGCTTGGCCCGTTCACGATGCAGGTGCTGGTGCCGTCGCTGCCGGGGATGGCGGCGCAATTCGGTACCAGCAATGCGGCGGTGCAATCGACGCTGACCCTCTATCTGACCGGCGTCGCCTTCGGGCAGTTGATCTATGGTCCGCTGTCCGACCAGTTCGGCCGCCGCCCGGTGCTGCTGGGCGGGCTGACGCTCTACATGCTCGGCACGCTGGTCTGCGTGATGGCGCCCTCGGTCGGCTGGCTGGCCGCGGGGCGGGTGGTGCAGGCGATGGGCGCCTGCTCCGGCCTCGTGCTCAGCCGCGCCATCGTGCGCGACGCCTTCCCGCGCGACCAGGCGGCCAGCATGCTGGGCTATGTCATGACCGCGATGGCGGTGGCGCCGATGGTGGCGCCGCTGCTGGGCGCCTGGCTGGACGAGGCCTTCGGCTGGCGCGCCGCCATGGTGACCTGCCTGGTGCTGGGCGGGCTGGTGCTGGCGATCACCGCCTGGCGCCTGACCGAGACCCTGGCCAATCCGGTCGCGATGGCCGGCGTCTCCGGCGTGCTGCGCGCCTATGGCGGCTTGCTGGCGCTGCCGCAGTTTCGCGCGCTGGCGGCGATCAACATCTGTTCGGCGGGTGTGTTCTTCGCCTTCATGGGCGGCGCGCCCTTCATCGTGGTGCAGGGCCTGGGGCGCAGCCCGCATGATTACGCGATGGCCTTCCTGGTGATTTCGGTGACCTACATGATCGGCTCGTTTTCGGCCGGGCGGCTGTCGTCGCGGCTGGGGGCGATGCGGATGATCGGCATCGCGCTGGTCATCACCACCGCCGGCGCGATCGCGGGGCTGGTGCTGGTGCTGGCGCTGCCGCTGGACCTCTGGGTCGTCTTCCTGCCGATGGCGGTCGTCGCCTGCGGCAATGGCATGGGCCAGCCCAATGCCATCGCCGCCGCGATCAGCGTGCGCGCCGGCTATGCCGGCACGGCCAGCGGGTTGTTGGGCGCGCTGCAAATGGGCTTTGGCGCCCTGATGACGGCCATGGTCGGCGTGCTGGAAAGCGGTGCCGCGATCGCGACCATGGTGGTGATGGCGGCCTGCGGGATCGGCGCGCAACTGGCCTTGCGGGGCGCGCGCCGGGCGATCTGATCCCCTATTGCGGCTGGATATTCCCCAGCCGCGCGATCTCGATCCACTGCGCCATGTCGCGCGCCAGGAATTCGCCAAAACCCGCCGGGGACATCGCGGGCACATCGCCCCCCGCATCGGCCACGCGCTGGATGGTGCGCGGGCTGGCCAGCGCCGGCGCGATCGCGTCATGCAGCAGCGCCACCACCGGCGGCGCCATCCCCGCCGGGCCCAGCACGCCGAACCAGGCGACGGCGGGCCGCACCTCCGGCGCCACGCTGCCCAGCGCCGGCACGCCCGGCAGGGCCGCCAGCGGCTCGGTCGAGGTCACCGCCAGCCCCCGCACCCGGCCTTCCCGCAGCAGCGGCCCGGCCACGTCCAGCGGCACGAACATCGCATCCACATGCCCGCCCACCACATCGACCAGCGCGGGCGCTGTGCCGCGATGCGGGATTTCCGGCCCCGTCAGGCGCAGCGCCGACCGGAACAGCACCGTCTGCATATGCAGCGACGACCCCACCCCGCCGACGGCGAAACTGTAGCGATCCGGCGCCGCGCGGGCCGTCGCGATGAAGGCCGCCAAATCCGCTTCCCGCACCGAAGGCCCCACCACCAGCACGCTGGCCGACAATCGGGCGAGCAGCGAGACGGGGGTAAAATCCTCGATCGGGCGATAGGGCAATTGCCGCATCAGCGCGGCGTTCAGCGTGTGGCTGGTGAAGGCGACCAGCAAGGTGCCGCCATCGGGGGCCGCGCGCGCCACGGCCGCGGCGGCAATGTTGCCCCCGGCGCCCGCGCGGTTTTCCACCACCACGTTGCGGCCGAGTTTTTCACGCATCGCCTCCGCCGCCTCACGCGCCAGGGCATCGGTGGTGCCACCGGGGGTGGCGCCGACGACCAGGGTGATCGTGGGCGGCAGGGTCTGCGCCCAAGCCGCGAAGGGCACCATGCTGGCCGCGGCCATGATCGCCCGGCGTGTCGTGGCTCGTTGCAAGGCTGTCCCCTCCGCGTGCAAATACGCACCGAGGCTGGGTGATGGCGCCCCCGCCTGTCAACGCGCGCCCGGAGCATGCCCATGAAAGCCGTCGGCTACACCCACTGCCACCCGATCACCCATGAAGACGCGCTGCTCGACCTCAACCTGCCCGAACCCGGCCAGCCGCAGGGCCAGGACCTGTTGATCGAAATCCGCGCCGTCGCGGTAAATCCGGTCGATACCAAAATCCGCCGCGCCGCCGACCCGTTTGGCGAACCGCGCATCCTCGGCTTCGACGCCGCGGGCGTCGTCATCGCCCGTGGCCCGGACGCAAAAATGTTCTGGGTGGGGCAGGAGGTGTTCTACGCCGGCTCCATCGCCCGCCCCGGCAGCAATGCCGAACAGCAGTTGGTCGACCAGCGCATCGTCGGCATCAAGCCGCGCTCGCTGTCCTTCGCCCAGGCCGCCGCCCTGCCGCTGACCTCGATCACGGCGTGGGAGGGGTTGTTCGACCGCCTGGGCATCATCCGCGGCAAGGCGGCCGATGGCGCCGCGATCCTGATCATCGGCGGCGCCGGCGGGGTCGGCTCCATCGCCATCCAACTCGCCCGCCGCCTGACCGGGCTGAAAATCATCACCACCGCCAGCCGCCCCGAAACCCGCGCCTGGTGCGAACACCTGGGCGCGCATTTCGTGCTGAACCACACGCTGCCCCTGGCGCCGCAGGTCAAGGCCATCGGGCTTGCGGTGCCCTACGTCTTCTCCACCACCCACACGGAAAAGCACTGGGCCGACATCGTCGAGATCATCGCCCCCCAGGGCCGGATCTGCCTGATCGACGACCTGGGCGCCGCCCCGGTGCAGGCGCTGAAGCCGAAATCCGCCAGCCTGCATTGGGAATACATGTTCGCCCGCCCGGTCCATGGCACGCCCGACATGATCGCCCAGCACCGGTTGCTGGACGAGATTTCGCACATGGTGGACGAGGGCGTGATCAAGACCACGCTCGGCGAGCATTTCGGCAAGATCGACGCGGCCAACATGATCCGCGCCCATGCCTTCCAGGAAAGCGGCAAGGCCAAGGGCAAGATCGTGCTGGAGGGGTTTTGAGCATGATCGCATTGATCACGGGCGCCTCGGCCGGCTTCGGCGCGGCCATCGCCCGGCGGTTCGCCGCCGATGGCGCGCGGCTGATCCTGGCGGGGCGCCGGGCGGAGCGGCTTGCGGCCTTGGCCGCCGAACTCGGCAACAGCCACGTCCTGCAACTGGACGTGCGCGACCGCGCGGCGGTCGAAGCCGCCATCGCCGGCCTGCCCGAGGATTTTTCCGCCATCGACCTGCTGGTGAACAACGCGGGCCTGGCCCTCGGCCTCGCCCCCGCGCAATCGGCGTCGCTCGATGACTGGGACGCGATGGTGGACACGAACATCAAGGGGCTGATGTACATGACCCGCGCCGTGCTGCCGGGGATGATTTTACGTGGGACCGGGCATATCGTGAACATGGGCAGCACGGCGGGGGATTTTCCCTACCCGGGCGGCAATACCTATGGTGCGAGCAAGGCTTTTGTCCGCCAGTTCAGCCAGAATTTGCGGGCCGATCTCTGGGGCACGCCGGTCCGGGTGACCGATGTGGAACCGGGGCTGGTGGGCGGCACCGAATTCAGCACGGTGCGGTTCGGCGGCGATGCGCAGAAGGCGGCGTCGATCTACGAAGGCGCGGATGCGCTGACCCCGGACGACATCGCCGATGCGGTGCATTGGGTGGCGACGCGCCCGGCGCGGGTGAACGTGAACCTGGTGCAGGTGATGCCGGTCTGCCAGGCGTTCGGGCCGATGAAAGTGTTCAAGCCGGGCAAAAAATAGGATTTTTCGCCCAAAACTCGCTTTTTCCCAACACGCCCGCCGGGGCCGCGGCTATGTTGCTTCTGCCCCGGGCACCCATTTGTCCGAAAGGCGAAAAATCCACGGAAAACCTTGCTTTCAAGGATAGGCACCCGGCAGCCATCCGGGGCCTCTCGACCTGTGTCGGGGCCAAGGCCATGCTGCGGCGGTCCAATAACGGAGCCGCCAAAACATGATCGTCGACCACCGCATCTACACCTGCCACCCCGGCAAGCTGGCCGCCTTCGTCAAGCTCTACGAGGAAGCCGCCTGGCCCTTGCAGCAGAAGTATCTGAAGAATTGTCTCGGCTGGTTCACCACGACCGAGGGCGAGTTGAACACGGTCGTCCACCTCTGGGGCTACGACAGCCTGGCCGATCGCGACGCCAAGCGCGGCGCCATGGCGGCCGACCCGGCCTGGGGCGAATATCTGGCCAAGTCGGCGTCGATGGGTCTGTTGCAGAAGCAGGAAAACCGCATCTGCAAGCCGGCCCCGCATTACGAGGCTTACACCAAAGCCAAGGGCTGACCGCATGATCGCGGGCCTGACCGCCTTGCTCGCCTGCCAATTGGCGGGTGAGGTCCTGGCCCGCGCCTTTGCCTTGCCGGTCCCGGGTCCGGCGATCGGGATGGTGTTGCTCTTCGCCGCCCTGCTGGCCCGCCGCCGCCCGGTGCCGGAGGGGCTGGGCGGTGTCGCGGATGGCTTGCTCGGCAATCTCGGGCTGTTGTTCGTGCCCGCCGGGGTCGGGGTGGTGCTGTACCTGCCGCTGCTGGCGCAGCAGGGGGTCGCCATCGCCCTGGCCATCGCCGGGGGCACCTTGCTGGCCCTGGGCATCACCGGGTTGCTGGCCCAGGCGCTGCTGCGGCGCTTCGGCTGATGGAAGACTTGGCGCAGATCTGGGTCTATCTCGCCCAGGAACCGCTGGCCGCGCTGACCGTCACCCTGCTGGCCTGGCTGGTCGCGGTGCGGCTGGCGGGGGCGGCGCGCTGGCACCCGATCGCCAACCCGACCCTGATCGCGGTGCTGCTGCTGTCGGCGCTGCTGCTGGGCGGTGGCGTGGCCTATGCGGCGTATTTTGCCGGCGCGCAGTTCGTGCACTTCCTGCTGGGGCCGGCGACCGTGGCGCTGGCGGTGCCGCTGTATCGGCAGTGGGAGGCTGTGCGGCGATCGGCCATCGCCGTGCTGGCCTCGGTGCTCTGTGGCGGGGTGTTTGCCGCGGTCGCCGGGGTCGCGATCGCGGCTGTGCTGGGCGCGCCGGCGAATGTACTGGCGACGCTGGCGCCGCGTAGCGTGACCATGCCGGTCGCCATGGGCATCGCCGAACGGCTGGGCGGGCTGCCCAGCCTGACGGCCGTGGTGGTGATGGGGTCGGGGATTTTGGGCGCGGCCCTGGGGCCGCTGCTGCTGACCTTGCTGCGGGTGAAGGATTGGCGCGCGCGGGGCCTGGCGATGGGCGTCGCCGCGCATGGCATCGGCACCGCCCGTGCGCTGCGGGTGAATGAGGTCGCGGGGGCTTTTGCCGGGCTGGCGATGGGGCTGAACGCCCTGGCCTCGGCGATGTTGCTGCCGCTGCTGTGGCGCCTGGTCTGGGGCTGATGCGGATCGCCTTGCTGCATACGGCGGCGAGCAACATCGCCGTCTTCGACGCGGCGGCGCCGCCGGGCGTCACGCTGACCCACATCCTGCGCCCCGACCTGCTGGCCGAGGCCGAGGCCGCGGGCGGCGCCACGCCGGAGATCCTGGCCCGCACCGCCGCCGTGGTCGCGGCGGCCGCGCTGACGGCGGACGCGGTGCTGGTCACCTGCACCACCTTGGGCGCCGTCGGCGGCCCGCGCCTGGACGCGATGCTGGCCGAGGCGGTGGCAGCGCGCGGCGGCGGCATCGTGCTCTGCACCGCGCCCACCACCTTGGCGCCCACGGCAGCGGTGATGGGGGCGGCGACAAGAACCCGGCTGATCCCCGGTGCCTGGGCGCTGTTTTCGGCCGGCAACCACGCCGGCTATCTTGCCGCTATCGCCGCCGCCGCCGATGCGGCGTTTGACGAAGACCCCGTGGTGGCCCTCGCCCAGGCCAGCATGGCGCCCGCCGCGGCGCTGTGCACCCGGGGCGTGCCACTGACGGCGCCCGCCGTGGCGCTGGCCCGCATGACTGGAGTGACCGTGTGACCGAACAAAAGCCTGTCCTGATCGCCGGCGCCGGCCCGGTCGGCCTGGTGGCCGCCGCCAGCCTGGTGAAGCAGGGCATCCCGGTGGTGGTGCTGGAGGCGGGGCCGACGATCTCGACCGAGATGCGCGCCTCGACCTTCCACGCGCCCACCTTGGACATGCTGGACGACTTGGGCGCCGCCGAGGCGATGATCGCCCAAGGGATCATCGGCCCGCGCGTGCAATACCGCGCGCGGGACCAGAGCCTGATCGCCGAGTTCGATTTTAGGGTGCTGGCGGATGTGACGCGGCATCCCTACCGGCTGCAATGCGAGCAGTTCAAACTGACCCGCATCCTGCACGAGTTGATGAGCAAGAATCCGCTCTACGACATCAGGTTCAACGCCCGCGTGGAAAACGCCATCGACCATGGCGAGCATGTGGAGGCGGTGCTGGAGGACGGCACGCGCATCGCTGGCGCGTATCTGATCGGGGCTGACGGTGCCCATAGCGCGGTGCGGAAGGCGGCGGGCATCGCCTTCGAGGGTTTTACCTGGCCCGAGCGTTTCCTGGTGCTGTCCACCGAATTCGATTTCGCCTCGATCATCCCGGGGCTGGCCGATGTCTCCTACTACGCCGACCCGGAGGAATGGTTTTTCCTGCTCCGCGTCCCCGGCGTCTGGCGCGCGATGTTCCCGGTGCGGGCGGAGGTGTCGGACGAGGAGGTGATGACCGAGGCCTTTGCTCGCGCCCGTTTCGCCCGCGTGGTCGAGGGGCGCTGCGACTACCCGATCAAGCACACGACCCTCTACCGCGTGCATCAGCGCGTGGCGGAAACCTTTTGCCGGGGACGGCTGCTGCTGGTGGGCGATGCCGCGCATATCAACAACCCCTTGGGCGGCATGGGGCTGAATGGTGGCGTGCATGACGCGGTGAATCTTGTGGAGAAACTGGTGCCGGTGTTGCGGGGGGAGGCGGATGACGCGGTGCTCAGCCTCTACGACCGCCAGCGGCGCGGCGTGACGGTGGAACACGTGCAGCGCCAGACCATCGTCAACAAGCAGAACCTGGAAGCGCGCGATCCTGTCGCCCACCAGGCGTTTCGTGACCGCATGGCCAGCACGGCGGCGGATCCCGCGAAGGCACATGCCTACCTGTTGGGCATGTCCATGATCAACAGCCTGCGGCGGGCCGCGGAAATCGTCTGACGTGGTTGCAATGTGTCGCATAGGCTTTGGCCATGATGCGACATCTCCTCTGGCTCCTCCTGCTCCTCGCCCCACCCGCGATAGCACAACCGGCATGGCCCGACCGGCCGATGCGGTTGCTGGTGCCCTTCGCGCCGGGGGGTGTCACCGACAGCATCGCCAGGCTCAGCGCCGAATGGCTGGGGCCGCGGCTGGGCCAGCCGGTCGTGGTGGAAAACCGTGCCGGGGCGAATGGCGCGATCGCGGCCGAGGCCGTCGCCCGGGCCCGGCCCGATGGCTACACGCTGATGACCGCCAGCGCGTCGCAGATGGTGATGCTGCCGGCGCTGACCCGGTTGCCCTTCGATCCGTCGAAGGATTTTTCGCTGGTGTCGATCATCGCGTCGAACCCGCAGGTGCTGGCGATCTCGGCCAGCCTTGGCGCCAATAATTTGACGGAGTTCCTGGCCGTGCTGCGGGCGCGGCCGGGGGCGTTGAACTACGGTTCGGCCGGCGCCGGGTCGTCGAACCATCTGGCGATGGCGTTGTTGCTGTCGCGTAGCGGGACATCGGCGGTGCATGTGCCGTATCGCGGCGGGGCGCCGGCCATGGCGGCGGTGCTGGCCGGCGATATCGGCGCCTATTTCGGCAACCCGTCGGACATCATCCCGCATGTCGGCGGCGCTTCGATCCGGGTGATCGGCGTGGCGGGGCCGGCTGGGATGCCGGCGCTGCCGGGCGTGCCGACCGTCGCGGAACAAGGGTTTCCGGGATTCCGGGCCGAGACCTGGAACGGCATCATCGCACCGACCGGCACGCCGGATGCCATCGTCGCCCGGATGGCGTCGATCCTTGGGGCCGCTTGCGCCGATGTCACCTTCCGCTCGGCGCTGGAACGCCTGGGCACGGTGCCGCTGTGTTCGACGCCGGCGGAATTCCGGCAGACGATGGACAGCGACGCGCCGCAATGGGCGGAACTGGTGCGGGTCGCGGATATCCGGCTGGAGTAGAGCGCTACGCCGCCTGCGCCATGCGCGCGCGGGCGTCGCAGACGGCGGCGAAATTCGCCTCGGCCCATTCGACCAGGCCGAGCAGCGGCGCCGCGAGGCTCTCACCGAGCGGCGTCAGCGAATAGGTGACGCTGGGCGGCACGGTGGGCCGCACGTCGCGGTGCACCAGCCCATCGGTTTCGAGCGTCCGTAGCGTCTGCGTCAGCATGCGCTTCGAAATATCGGGCACGGCGCGGGCGAGTGCGCTGAACCGCTTCGGCCCCCCCGCGAGTGTGGCCAGCAGCAGCACCGACCACCGGTCGCCGATGTGGTCGAGCAGGTTGCGCACGGGGCAGCGCGTGTCGTCGAGCCCCATCGCGAGCCAGCCCGCGGCCTTGCCGCCTAGAATCGTGCAGGCATCCATCCGGTCTCTCCGCGGTAACCAGGTGACGGAAAAGTGCCGTCTTTCCGGTTCGGTCAATGGTCTCTAACTGAGACTAAGTCAACAACCGAGACCGGATCCACTCCATGACCTCCCATCCCCGTTTTCTTGTCACCGGCGCCAGCGGCCAGCTCGGCCGGCTTGTCGTTGCCGCGATCGCGGAGCGCGCCGGACCGGAGGCGGTCGCGGCGGTCGTCCGCAACCCCGCTGGGTCCGCAGCGCTGTTTCCCAAGGGTGTCGTCATTCGCCAGGGGGATTATGCCCGGCCCGAGACGCTCGATGCGGCTTTCGCGGGCGCCGAGCGCTTGCTGCTGATTTCGTCCAACGCGCTGGGTGAGCGCGTGGCGCAGCATCGCAACGCGATCGAGGCGGCGAAGCGGGCGGGCGTGGCGCGTATTGCCTACACCAGCGTGCTGCATGCCGACACCTCGGCACTCGGCCTGGCCGAGGACCATCGCCAGACGGAAGCGTTGATCGCGGCGAGCGGCATTGCCTTCACCCTGCTGCGCAACGGCTGGTACACTGAGAATTATGCGGCCTCGATCCCGCCGGCGCTGCAACACGGGGCCTTCATCGGCAGCGCGCGCGACGGGCGCATCTCCAGCGCCGCGCGCATCGACTATGCCGAGGCCGCGGCGGTCGCCTTGCTCGACGACGACGCGCCCGCGCGCGCCATCTACGAACTTGCGGGCGACCAGTCCTTCACATTGGCGGAATTCGCCGCCGAATTGTCGCGTCAGGCGGAGCGGGAGATTCCGTATGTCGACCTGCCGGAGGCGGGTTATCGGGCGGCGCTGACGGGCGCGGGGCTGCCTGAAGGACTCGCGGCACTTCTGGCGGATTCGGATGCCGGGGCGGCCGATGGGGCGCTGTTCGATGAATCGCGCCAACTCTCGCGGCTGATCGGCCGGCCGACGACGCCGTTCGCCGCGACGATGGCGCGGGCGCTGCCTGTGACGCTCAGCCGATAACCTCGATCCCACGTAGCCCGGCCGCCAGCAGCGCCCGCACGTCCCGTTCGGCGAGCGCGATGCAGCCTTCGGTCGGGGACAGGTCGGGCCGGGCGATGTGGAGAAAGATCGCGCTGCCACGGCCGCGCACCACCGGCGCGTCGTTCCAGCCGAGCACGCCGATCACATCGTAGAGCCCGTCGGCGCGCCACAGCTCCTCATGCCGGGCCGGGTGGGGCAGCAGGATGCGGGTGTTGTAGGCGGGGTGGGTGGGGTCGTCGCACCAGCCATCCTCGGGCGCCAGGGGCTCCACCGGCACGGCGGCCCGGGGGATGGCGCCGCGATCGGCGCGGTAGAACACGCGGCGCAGCGGCAGCAGGCCGGTGGGTGTCGCGCCGTCGCCCTCTTCCTTGTCGGCGCGGATGCCGCCACGGCCCAGGGCGCAGCGCATGACGAACCCGTCCAGCCGCAGCAGCCCATCGGGCGTGACCCGCGCGATACCGGGTTCAGGCATAGTTCGGCCGGGCTGCGGCAGCGGCGTAGCGTGCCGCGGCGCCGGCGGGATCGGCGCGGTCGGTCGCGGCCTGGGCCGTGGACAATGCCCCCACGGCCAGCCAGGCGGCGGTGGCCAGCCCCATGACCGGCCCACCCGTCAGGGTGGCGCCCAGGATCTGGAAGGCAGGCAGCACCCTCTCACCCGTCGCTGCCCGGTAGATCATGCCGACCCCCGGCACATGATGCAGCGGGTTCAGGGAGCGCAGGATCTCGTCGAAACTGGCATCGGAGGGGACCGGGGCGGCGGTGCCCTCGGACAAGGCCGGGCCACCATCGGCCGGCGGGGCCGGACGAACGCCATAGAGCACAGTGGAGACGCCATCGGTCTGCATGATGGGCTTGTGCCACGCAAACGCCGGGCCAGCACCCCCCGGGATTGAATCCGGCGCCGCGCGCCGCGACACTTCGCGCCAGATGCCGAACCCCCTGCTGTTCCGGGCGCCCATGACGCGCCGCCTGCGTCGCCTGGGGCTGAAGGGGGCCGATGTCACCGTGGGCCTCGCCGCCGAAGCGATCGGGGTCGGCGGGGACGACGGCACGCTGCTGCGCCTGAATTTCGCGGGGATCGCGCGGATACGGGTCGGGTTTTCGGAATCGAAGGGCGGTTCCTACCACTTCACCCGCATCTGGCTGACGGGCGAGCGCCGCCCGATCGAATTCATGGGCAGCATCACAACGCCGGCGGCCTACAGCGCCTTTGTCCGCGGCATGGTGGCCTGGGTGCTGGAGCGCTACCCGGGGATCGAGGTCCAGGCAGGCAGCGGCTGGTTCATGCCGCTCTTCACGATCGGCGCCTTCGGCGCGATGAGCTTGGCCAGCCTGGGGGGGAGCATCTACCTGGCTGTGACGGGCGACGACTGGACCATCTTCCTCGGCGCGCTGGCGGTGTCGCTGGTGCTGCTGCTGGGCCTTGGGTTCTGGACATGGACGCGCCACCGGCCCCGCCGGATCGCCACGGTGGAAGCCCTGGCGCGCGTCCTTCCGGCCTGAGCCTTACCCCAGCAGATGCCCGAAGCGGTCCTGCTTGGTCGCCAGATACTTGTCGTTCACACCATTGCCGGCGAAGGAATGCACCTCCCGCCCCAGGACCTCGATGCCGCAGGCGGCCAGGCCGGCCAGCTTGTCCGGGTTGTTGGTCAGCAGCTTCACGCGCGGAATGCCCAGTTCCTGGAGCATCGTGGCAGCCACCAGGAAGGACCGTTCATCGGCGCCGTAGCCGATGGCGCGGTTGGCATCCAGCGTGTCCAGCCCGGCATCCTGCAGCGTATAGGCGCGCAGCTTGTTGACCAGGCCGATGCCGCGGCCTTCCTGGGCCAGGTAGAGCAGCACCCCGGCGCCTTCCTCGTTCATCTTGGCGATGGCGCCGCGCAACTGCGGGCCGCAGTCGCATTTCAGCGAACCCAGCAGGTCGCCGGTAAAACACTCGGAATGGATGCGCGACAGCGGGGCGCCGCCGGAGGCGACCAGGGCTTCGACATCGCCGACCAGGATGGCCAGGTGTTCGATCCCCCCATCGGCGGCGCGGAAGGCGACGATGCGGCTGTCCTGCGCATCTTCCAGCGGCACCCGGGCCTCGGCCACCCGGGTCAGACTGGTGGCGGCGGAGAGCGGATAGGCGGCGATGTCGGCGGCGTCGATCGCCAGCAGCGACAGGCGCTGCGCGGCGGGCTCGGAGGCCGGGGCCACCACCAGCGCCGGCAGCAGGCGGCCGATCTTGGCCAGGGCGATGGCCGTGGTGCCGAGCGGCGGGGCCAGGGTGCGTTCCGGCTGTTCGGGCAGCAGCCGTTCGGCCACCGGGTCGGCCAGTGAGCGCAGCACGGCCGGGTCCAGCAGCGCGGGCGGCAGGCGGAGGGCGACGGCGCCATCCTCCGACCCGCGGCCCTGGGGCACCGGGCGTTGCAGCACGGCCGCGGCCCGGACAGGGGCCAGCAGCAGCACCGGGGCGGCCAGCGCCACGGCGGCCAGTTCCGCCAGGCCTCGGGCGCCCACGGTTTCGGCCGCGACCGAGACCAGCGGCCCATCCGGCCCGCGCAACAGCACCGGGGTGCCGCGGCGCAGGTCGCTGACCGCGCGGTGCACCAGGCGCATGGCCAGGGCATGGGCATCGGGCAGGGCGAAGGTGCCGTCCTGCGGATCGGATCTCAGGTCGGGCGCGAGGTTGCCGGTGCTGGTCATGCGTTGAACATTCCGTTCGGTTCTTGCCGTGGTCCGCTTAGGCGAAATGAGGCGCGGGGACGGTCGCGCAGCAGATGTGGCGTCCCAAACGCATATGACACCCCCTAAGCATGTCCCGGATCATGGCGATTCCGGGGCGATCCCGCAGCGGTCACGTTTCGTCTGCTGTGCATACGCGCGAGGGGGGTCTGCGGATGCCGCACTTGCGGTGTTGATGCCCTGGCGCCAACATCACGAAACGTTACCGGCGCTGCCGGACTCGACCCCGTCAACACGTCCCCCTGGGAGTGCCGCCGCGCATGTCAGCCCGTCCCATCCTGATCGTCGACGACGATCCGGCGCTGCGCGCCACCCTGACCGAACAATTGGCCGTGGATGGCGAATTCCTGCCGTCCGAGGCCGGGACGGCGACCGAGGCGCACCGCATGCTGACCGCGGACGGGGCGCGTTTCGATGCCGTCCTGCTCGATATCGGCCTGCCGGATGGCGATGGCCGCGACCTCTGCGCCCGGCTGCGCCGCGCGGGGGTGAAGGTGCCGATCGTCATGCTGACGGGGGCGGATGCCGAGGCCGATGTGGTCAAGGGGCTGGATGCCGGCGCCAATGACTACATCGCCAAGCCGTTCCGGCTGAACGAATTGCTGGCCCGGCTGCGGGCCCAGTTGCGCGTCTTCGACAATAGCGAGGATGCGGTCTTCACGATCGGGCCGTATATTTTCCGCCCGGCCTCCAAGTTGCTGCTGGAACCGGTGAAGAACCGGAAAATCCGGCTGACCGAGAAAGAAGCCGCGATCCTGAAATACCTCTACCGCGCCGGGGCACGGCCGGTGCCGCGGCAGATCCTGCTGAACGAGGTCTGGGGCTACAACGCCAATGTCACGACCCATACCCTGGAGACGCATATCTACCGGCTGCGCCAGAAAGTGGAGCCGGATCCGAGCAACACATGCCTGCTGCTGACCGAGGCAGGTGGGTACAAGCTGGATCCGCGCGGGGGTAGGGCGGCGGCTTAGCAGGCTGTTGAATAACGGGAAGGTGGCGCTTTGAAAGAGGCTTCGCCCCTTTCAAACTATCCCCACCAAGGGGCCGTGGCCCCTTGGAACCCACGCTGTTTGGTAGAATGAAGAGAGGGGCATCGCGGGCGCGCCCTTGATCGAGGTCGCACCATGCCCCTCTCTTCATTCTACCAATTCCGCCGGTCCAGGGGCGGCGGCCCCTGGTGGGGGAGGTGTGGAGGGGGCGAAGCCCTCTCCACGGCGCAACCTCCCCCGTTTTTCGCAACCCGTTCAGATGATCCGGCAGGCCTCGTCGAAGGCCAGGCGGGGGCTGCGCGGGAACAGCCCCGAGGGCTCGCCATAGCCCAGGTTGACCAGGAAGTTGGACTTCCAGCCTTGGGTGGACAGGAACAACTCGTCCACCTTGCTGTTGTCGAAGCCGCTCATCGGGCCGGCATCCAGCCCCACCGCGCGCGCCGCCAGGATCAGGTAGGCCCCCTGCAGCGTGCCGTTGCGCAGCGCCGTGGTGTCGGAGAAGGCGACATTGCCGGCGAACCAGGCCCGCGCATCGGCGTGCGGAAACAAGGTCGGCAGCTTGTCGTAGAAGACCGGGTCATAGGCCACGATCACCGTCACCGGCGCGGTCATGGTCTTTTCGATGTTGCCCGGGGCGAGTGCCGCCTTCAGCTTGGCCTTGGCTTCGGCGCTGCGCACGAAAACAAAGCGGGCCGGTGACGAATTGGCCGAGGTCGGGGCCAGCTTCAGCAAGTCGTACATCTCGGTCAGCTTGTCTTCCGGCACGGCCCGGTCCTGCCACTTGTTGTGGGTGCGGGCGTCGCGGAAAAGCTGGTCGAGGGCGGTATCGGCGATCGTTTCGGTCAAGGTTGGGCTTCCCTGGGCAGGCGTGGGGGCGATGGCGGCACATGCTGGGAAAGCCCGCGGCGCGTCCAGCGCGCGCCGCGTATTGTCACCATGGGGAAATGGAATGACGCGCGGGATGCGGTCCCGCGCCTGGTCAGGCCTCGACCTGCTCGACCGAAACGACTTCCGGCACGTAATGGCGCAGCATCGACTCGACGCCGTGCTTGAGCGTGGCGCGGGACGAGGGGCAGCCGCTGCAGGCCCCCTGCATCCGCAATTTCACGATGCCGTCGCGGAAGCCACGGAAGATGATGTCGCCGCCGTCGCCGGCCACCGCGGGCCGCACGCGGGTATCGAGCAATTCCTTGATCTGTGCGGCGATTTCCTGGTCGGCGGGGTCCACGTCCTCCTCCTCGGCCGCTTCCGCGTCCTCGCCCAGGACGGCGTGGCCCGCCAGGTAATGCGCCATGATCGCGCCCAGCACCTGCGGGCGCAGGCCCTGCCAATCGGCATCGCCCGACTTGGTGATGGTCACGAAATCGGCGCCGAGGAACACCCGCGCCACATCCGGCAGGCCGAACAGGCGCAGCGCCAGGGGCGACCGCGCGGCGGCGTCGGCATTGGTGAAATCAGCGGTGCCGCGGTCGCCCATCACCGCCTCGCCAGGCAGGAACTTCAGGGTGGCCGGGTTCGGCGTGGCTTCGGTTTCGATGAACATGCATGGTCCCGTGTGGCGTATTTGCCAGGAAGATGTGGGCGGCCCGACCCGGATGCAACCGGCGGCGCGCGCGGGTCAGGTGACGCGTTCAAGCTCATCCAGGCCGATGGTCGCCGGCACGATGGTCATCGGCACCCGCAGCCGTGACGCGAAACGCCCGGTCAGCGCCGCGATCAGCGGCCCCGGCCCGCCCGAGCCGCCGGCCGCGGCCAGCACCAGGATGGAGATGCGCTTCTCCTCCTCCAGCAAGGCCAGCAGTTCATCGCGGGGATCGCCCTCCCGGATCAGCAGGATGGGGTAGCCGCCGGTGATGTCCTGCACGTCCACCGCCAGGCCGGAGAGCAGTTTTTCCGCCGCATCGCGTTGTTCCTCGGCCATCAGCGCGCCGACGCCGGCCCATTCGGTCTGCCCGGGGGGTTCGATCACCCGCAGCAGCGCGACCCGCCCGCCGGATTTTTTCGCCCGCAGGCAGGCGTAGCGGAGGGCCACATGCCGCTCCTCGCTGTCGTCCACCACGACAAGGAAGACACGGTCGCGCTGCGCCGCCTCAGGCATGGTGGTCCGAACGCATGATGTTCTCCGTCAGCTTCTGCGGAACAGGATGCTGCCGATCCAGCCCGCGAACGCCGCGATCGCGACGCAGAGCAGACCGTAGAGCGCCGGCGCCTGGCGGGCGAGGGCGTTGATGCTGGCGGCCGTGCCGACCCGTTCGACCCGGAAGATCAGTTCCTGCCGCGCCACCACCCGGGCCTGGCGGATCAGCAGCACCTGCACCGTGTAGTTGCCGGTCATGACGGTCGCGGGCAGCGGCAGGCGGGCGTGGAACAACTGCCCGCCGGCGACGGCGACCGGGGTCGCGTGTTCGGACCACAGGCCTTCCTGCTGCTTCAGGTCCAGCAGGGCGGCGCGGAATGCCGGCGCCTGGCGACCCATGGCCCGCAGCGGCAAGGCATCAAGCCCCAGCCGCCGTTCCTGGCGTTCGGGTTCGGGCAGCATCTCCCACGGCGGGCGGGTGCCGGCGATGGCGTAATAGCCGGGCACATCGGGGAAGCGCGCGGTCGGCCCGTTCACCCAGAAGCCCAGGATCCGCACTTTCTGGCGCACCACCATCGGCTGGGCGGGGCCGGTGGCGACGACCAGGACTTCGTCGCCCGTGGCGCCGATCGGCCGCGCGGCGGTGCCGAAGACCAGGATGGAGCCGCCGGTGAAGCCGGTGGTGATCTCGACCGAGGTTTCCGCCAGTTCGGCGACCAGGGCGGGCTGGGCCACGGCCGGTTGCGCCATCAGCGCCAGGGCGACGAGGCAAAGGCCCCACCACCTCATGGCACGGGGCCGATGACGAAGGTGGATTCCGGCGTCTGCACCAAGCCCCAGAACAGCGACCCCGCGACCGCCAGCACCAGCAGGCCGAGCAGGAAGCGTGTCTGCTCACCCCGCAGCTTGGCGCCCATGGCGGCGCCGAATTGCGCGCCGGACACGCCGCCGGCCAGCAGCAGCAGGACCAGCACGATGTCGACGCTGCCGGTCTGGATCGCCTGCAGGAAGGTCACGTTGGCCGAGACGAAGACGACCTGGAACAGGCTGGTCCCGATCACCACGGCGGTCGGCATGCCGAGCAGGTAGATCATCACCGGCACCAGCATGAAGCCGCCGCCGACGCCCATCACCGCCGACAGGATGCCGATGCCGAAGCCGGCCAGCAGCGGCGGGATGACCGAGATATACAGCCGCGACTTGCGGTAGCGCACCTTGAAGGGCAGGCCGTGCATCCAGAAGTGCTCGTGCAGCCGCGACGACGACGCACGGCCCCGGCGCAGCATGGCGCCCACCGATTCGCGCACCATTAGCAGCCCGACCGCGCCCAGCACCACGATGTAGAAGAAGGCGACGGCCAGATCGACCTGGCCCAGCCGCCGCAGCCAGGCAAAGGCCTGCACGCCGATCACCGAGCCGAGGAACCCCCCGGCCAGCAAGGTCAGCCCCATCCGCACATCGACATTGCCGCGCCGCCAATGCGACATCAGCCCGGAGACGGAAGCCCCCAAGGTCTGGCACGCGCCCGAGGCGACCGCGACGGGGGAGGGGATGCCAGTCAGGATCAGCAGCGGCGTCATCAAAAACCCGCCGCCGACGCCGAACAGCCCCGACAGCCAGCCCACGCCAAAGCCGATGCCCAGCAGCAGCAGGGCATCCACGCTCATTTCGGCGATCGGCAGATAGACCTGCATCGACACCTATGCGGGACTGCCCGCGGTCACGGGCAGACGCCCAGTTGGGCCTTGGTTTGGACCCGTGATGCCGGGGCGGCAAGGTGCGGCGCGCGGCGCGCGACAAGTTTATTCCACTGCCGGTCAGCGGCGTTGCATGGGTGTCCCGGCGGGCATGGGGGCTGACCGCTTGGCGGCGGGGCGGCACACTGGCGCGATGCAGGTCATCTTCACCAGCGCGGGCATGATCCGCGGCATGCGCGCGGCGCGGCCCTTGGTGCTGGGCATGGTGCCCTTTGGCCTGGTCACCGGCGTCGTCGCCGCACAGCACGGCCTGTCCCTGGCCGAGGCGATGCTGATGAGCGCGCTGGTCTTTGCCGGATCGGCGCAGTTGCTGGCCCTGGAATACTGGGCGGATCCGGCGCCCTTCGCCGCGGTGGTCCTGGCGGCCTTCGTGGTGAACCTGCGGATGGCGCCGATGGGGCCGGCGCTGGCGCCCTGGCTGGATCGGCTGCGGGGCTGGCAGCTCTGGGGCACCTTGGCGACGCTGGTGGATCATTCCTTCGCGCTGTCGGTCGCCGAACAGCGGCGGGGCGGGCGGGATGCGGCCTATCTGCTGGGGGTCGGGGTGCTGCTCTGGACCGCCTGGGTGTTGCAGGTGGGGGCGGGGCATATCCTGGGGGAGGTCGTTCGCCTGCCGCCCGGGCACCCGCTGTTCTTCGCCGCCACTGCGGCCTTCCTGTCGATGCTGGTGCCGCTGTGGCGGGGGCTGCGGCATGATCTTTGGCCGTGGCTGCTGGCGGGGGTGGTGGCGCTGGCGCTGCATCGCCTGGGCGTGCCGGCACCGGTGCCGCTGTTGGCCGGGGCGTTTTCCGGCGCGGCCCTGGGCGCCTGGCTGAGTGGGCGGCCGGGCGCCGCGGACCGATGACGGGTCGGGCCTGATGGAATTGCGCGCCGATGTGGTGCTCGCGATCCTGGGGATGGCGGCGGCGACCTACCTCTGTCGCGCGGGCGGGTATGCGGTGCTGCGGGCGCTGCGGCCCCCGCCGTTCCTGGCGCGGTTGCTGCAATACCTGCCGGGCTGCATTTTCGTGGCCTACATCATGCCGGGGATCGCGCTGGGCGGGGTGGGCGTCTGGGTGGCGGCGGTCGCGACGCTGCTGGTGCAGTGGCGGACCGGGAATTTCGCGGCCTCGGCCGTTGCCGGGGTTTCGGCGCTTTGGCTGATCCGGGGGTTGGGCTGACCTGGTTGGGCTGACCGGGGCGTGGTTCCGCGCCGGCCAGCCCCCCGGCCTGTCAGTCCACGTTGATCGCGCCGGCGCGAACGACTTCGGCCCAGCGGGTCCGTTCCTCGGCGATGAAGCGGCGGAAGGCTTCGCCATCCATCCGGCTCGGTTCGGCGCCTTCTTCGCGCAGGCGAGAGGCGACTTCCGGGTTGCTGGTGGCGGCCATGATTGTTTCGGCCAGCTTGGCGCGGATGGCGGGGTCCACGCCCTTCGGCACCAGGATCCCGTACCAGGCCGTGGCGCGGAAGCCGGGAACGGTTTCCGCGATCGTCGGCACGTTCGGCAGTTGCGGCAGGCGCGTATCGCCCGTGGTCGCGATGGCGCGCAATTGGCCACCGGCGATCAGCCCCATGACCGACGGCAAGGTCGTGACCATGAAATGGACATTGCCCGAGATCACTTCGGTCAGCGCCGGGGCGGCGCCACGGAAGGGGACGTGGGTCGCCTCAAGGCCCGTCGACTGCAACAGCAGCGCCGTGGATAGGTGGCTGGCGGAGCCGTTCGAGGCGCTGCCGTAGGTCAGGTCGCCATTCGCGGCGCGGATTTCGGCCAGCAGTTCGGGGACGGTATTGGCCTTCAGCTTTGGCCCGGCGACCAGCAGCAGCGGCGCATCGGCGACCATGGCGATGGGGTCGAAGGCTGTCGCGGGATCGACGCGCAGGTTGCGGAACAGCGTCGGGTTCACGCTCATCGGGCCCTGGTTGCCCATCAGCAGCGTGTAGCCATCGGGGCGCGCGGTCGCGGCGACCTCGGTCGAGGTATTGCCGCCGCCGCCCGGGCGGTTTTCCACGACCACCACCTGGCCGAGAATGGTGGACATCCGTGCCGCCAGGGTGCGGGCGATCAGGTCGGTGCCGCCGCCGGGGGCGAAGGCGATGATCAGGCGCAGCGGGCGGCTGGGGAAGTTGGCTTCCTGCGCCAAGGCCTGGGGAGTCAGGGCGGGGGCGGCGAGCACGGCGGCGGTGGCGGCCAGTGCGCCGCGGCGGCTGATGGTCATGGGCGTTGACTCCGGATCACGTTATTGCGCCGGTCTGTAATAGCGACCGGCGCCGCGCGAAAGAGTGAACGCGCGATGCCTTACTCCGCCGGCACGATCACAGTTGCCGGAGCAGGCGTGCGGCCGCGCCCGAAGGACAGCATCCGCGCCAGGCTGTCGAAGCCCAGGAACAGCACCGGGGTCACGAACAGCGTCAGGCACTGGCTGACCGCCAGCCCGCCGATGACCGCAAGGCCCAGCGGCTGGCGCAATTCGGCGGCGGCACCCCAGCCCGCGGCGATCGGCACCGCACCGGCTGCGGCGGCCAGGGTGGTCATCAGGATCGGGCGGAAGCGCAGGATGCAGGCGGTCCGCACGGCATCCAGCGGCGTCATCCCGTCGCGCTGCCGTTGCAACGCGACGTCGACGATCATGATCGCGTTCTTCTTCACCAATCCGATCAGCAGCAGCACGCCGATCACCGCGATGACCGACAGATCCATGCCGAACCACCACACCGTCGCCAAGGCACCGAGGGCGGCGGAGGGCAGGCCGGACAGGATGGTCAGCGGATGGATCAGGCTTTCGTAGAGGATGCCCAGCACCAGATACATCACGCAGATCGCCGAGAGCAGCAGGAAGCCCTGGCCGGCCAGCGCCGCCTGGAACACCTGCGCGGTGCCGGTGAAGCCGGTGACGACGGAGATCGGCAGGCCCAATTCGCGCTCGGCCGCCTGGATCGCGGTCACGGCCTCACCCAACGACACACCGGGGGCGGTGTTGAAGCCGATGGAGACGGCCGGCAACTGGCCCTGGTGCGCGACGGTCAGCGGCCCGATGGAGCGATCCACATTGGCGAAGGCCGACAGTGGCACAAGGCGCGTCGCGCCCGCGATATTGGTGGCGCTGCCCGCCGCGAAATTGGCCGTCGCGCGGATATACAGTTTCGCCAACCCGCTTTCGTCGCGCTGGTCTTCCGGCAAGGCTTCGAGGATGACGGGATAGGCGTTGGCCTGGCCAAAGATCGTCGCGATCTGCCGTGCGCCAAAGGCCGAGTAGAGCGACTGGCGCACCTGGTCCAAGGTCACGCCCAGGGTGCTGGCGCGGTCCCGGTCGACCGAGATGTTCACCACCGGCGCATCCATCTGCAGGTCGGTGTTCACATCCTGCAGCGACGGCACCTGGCGCAGCCGGGCTGCCATGCGTTCCGCGCTGTCATAGAGTTCGGTCGTGGACAGGCCCTGCATCGTATAGACGTATTGCGTCCGCGCCTGGCGCGCCGTGAAGGACAGGTTCTGGATCGGGTTGAAGAAGACCTGCAGGCCCGGCACGCGGGAGGTGTCGCGGCGCAATTGCTGCACCACCTCCTGGATCGCGGGGCGCTGGTTGCGCGGCTTCAACTCGATGAACATGCGGCCCTGGTTGATCACCTGGCTCTGCCCGCCGGCGCCGACATTGTTCACGACGGAGACGACATAGGGGCTGCGGCCGATGATCTCCGCCGCCTGTCCCGACAGGTCGACCATGGTGGCGTAGGAGGCATCGCGCGGGCCTTCGGTCGAGACCGACAGCAGGCCGGTGTCCTCGACCGGGAAGAAGCCCTTGGGCATCACCGCGGCGATGTAGCCGGCGGCGCCCAGGCTGGCGAAGAACAGGATCCAGACGATGAAGCGGAAGCGCAGCGCGCCATCCAGCAGCCAGGCATAGGCGGTTTCGATGCCGCGGAAGCCGGCCTCCAGCCCACGGTCCAGCATGCCGCCGCCCTTGTGCTTGGGCAGGTGCGCGGCCATCAGCGGCGTCAGGGTCAGCGACACGACGCAGGATACGATCACCGCCAGCGACACGGTGGCGGCGAAGGCGTTGAACACCCGGCCCACGACGCCGCCCATCAGCAGGATCGGCAGGAAGACCGCGATCAGCGATGCCGTGATGGACAGCACGGTGAAGCCGACTTCCTTGGCCCCCAGGATCGCGGCCTGCCGCGCCGGCATGCCCTTTTCCATGTGGTGGACGATGACCTCCAGCACCACGATGGCGTCGTCGACCACGAGCCCGACGGCCAGGGTCAGGCCCAGCATCGTGATGTTGTCGATGCCGAAGCCGAGAATATACATCAGGGCAAAGGTGCCGCAGAGGCTGATCGGCACCGCGATCGTCGGGATCAAGGTCGCGGTGAAGCGGCGCAGGAACAGGAAGATCACCAGCACCACAAGGCCGATGGCGATCAGCAGGCTTTCCTGCACGTCATGCACGGAATCTCGGATCGACAGGCTGCGATCGAGCTGGACATGCAGCTCCGCCCCCGGCGGCAAGGCCGCCCGCAGGGTCGGCAGCGCGGCGCGGACGCCATCGACCACGGCGATGGTATTGGCATCCGGCTGGCGCTGCACGGCCAGGATCAGCGCCCGCTGCCCATTGCGCCAGGACGCGAGGCGTTCGTTCTGCACCGAATCCGACACTTCCGCGATGTCGCCCAGGCGCACCTGCGCGCCATTGCGCGCGGCGATCACGAGGTTGCCAAAGGCTTCAGCATCGGCCGGCTGGTCATTGGCGCGGATGGTCAATTGCTGGCGCTGGCCGGACAGGGTGCCGACCGGGGTGACCGAGGTCGCGCCCTGGATGGCGGTGCTGATCTGGTCCAGCCCAAGGCCCATCGCCGCCGTGCGGTCCGGATCCAGCCGCACGCGCACGCTGTAGAGTTGCTCGCCAAAGGTCTGCACCTGCGACACGCCCGGCACGCGCGACAGCGCCGGCGAGACGAAGGTGGAGACGATGTCGTTCAGCCGCCACAGCGGCACATCGCCCCCGGTCAGCGCCAGCAGCACCACCGGCGCATCGGCCGGGTTGGATTTGCGGTAGCTGGGGGGCGTCGTCATTTCGCTCGGCAGGCGGCGCTGCGCGCGGGTGATGGCGGCCTGCACGTCCTGCGCCGCGGCGTCGATGTTGCGGGTCAGCACGAATTGCAGGGTGATCTGCAGCGAGCCCTGGCCGCTGGTGCTGCTCATCTGGTCCAGCCCGCCGATGGTGCTGAACTCACGTTCCAGCGGCAGCGCGACCGAGGTCGCCATGGTTTCGGGGCTGGCGCCGGGGAAGGAGGCGGTGACCGAGATGACCGGGAAATCCACCCGCGGCACGGCGGCCACCGGCATCGACAGGTACCCCAGGATGCCCGCCAGCACGAGGCCGAGCGACAGCAGCGAGGTCATCACCGGCCGCTTGATGCAGAGTTCGGAAATGTTCATCGGGCGGCCGCCTGCTGCATGCTGGCGTCGGGCGATGTCGCATCGGCGGCGGGGCGGGGGCCGGCCGGCGGCGTGCCGCGCACGGTGGCACGGCTGCCGTCACGCAGGCGCTGGGCGCCCTCGGTCACCACCATGTCGCCATTGCCCAGGCCCTCGGCCACGATGACGCTGCGGTCGCCGGCCTGGCGCACTAGGCGCACCGGGATGCGCCGCGCGACACCGTCACGCAGCGCGAAAAGGTAGCGCCCCTCCTGCCCCATCTGGACGGCGGGGGTCGGCACCGACAGGGCCTCGGCATCGGTGCGGGGTACCAGCACCGTCTCGACATACTGCCCGGGCCAGAGGCGGTTTTCCGTGTTGGTGAAGCGGGCCTTGAGCAGGATGGTGCCGGTCTGCTGGTCCACGCTGCTGTCGACGAAGACCACATCACCCCAGACGGGGGGGCCGGTGCGGTCTTCTGGCGCGCGGACGCGGGCGCGCACAACTTGGCCGGCGGTAAAGGCTGTGCGCAGTTCGGACAGCCAGCGTTCCGGGACGTTGAAGGCGACCAGGATCGGGTCGGTCGGCGTGATGGTGGCGAGCACGGCGCCCTCGGCGAAGCGCACCAAATTGCCCGCCTTGAAGGGCAGCGCGCCCAGGCGGCCATCGGCCTCGGCGCGGATCTCGGCGAAATCGATCGCCAGTTGGGTCTGCTGGATCTGCGCCTCATCGGCGCGGACCTGGGCTTCCAGGGCCAGCGCATCGGCCGCGGCCTGTTCGGCGCGCTGGGCGGAGGCGAAGGCATCGGACCGCAGGGCGGCGTAGCGGGCGGCATCCGACCGGGCGCGGGTCAGTTGCGCGCGGTCCTTGTCCAGATTGGCCCGCTGCTGGGCGAGCAGGGCGCGGTTGGTGCGGCTGTCCAGGGTGAAGAGCGGCTGGCCGCGACGTACGCTCTGGCCTTCCTGGACATGGACCTCGTCGATCTGGCCATCGACCCGGGCGCGGACCGACACGATGGCGGTGGCCTGGACGATGCCATTGGCCAGGACCTCCAGCGGGACGGGGCCGATGGTGGCGGCCGCGGCCAGAACGGTGATCGGCGGTGGGCCGGAGGGCGCCGCCGCCGGCGGGGCTGTCTGCGCCCGAAGCGATCCCGCCTGGAGGAACATTGCACAGGCTGCCAAAACGGCGAATTTTACGCGCATGCGTCGCTTGAGCCTCGATTGCGGCGGAACACCACCTTTGTCAGGAGATGGCCATCAGGGTGGTGGCAGACACATGAAAAAAACGACATGTATCGGCAACGTGCGGTTGCAATTTGGCGCTGGTGCCACGGCATCGGGCGGTCTGCCGCGATTTCTGGCACATGTTGACACTAGGGGGCCCTCCTCCGACGCTTCATCGCAAAATCGGGAGACGCGACATGGCCGAGTTCGACCAGACCAAGAAGTCGTTCAGGCTGCGGAGCGAACGCTGGTTCAACGACCCGCAGGATCCGTCCATGACGGCCCTGTATGTCGAGCGGCAGCTTAACTTCGGGTTGACGCGGGGCGAATTGCAGTCGGGCCGGCCGATCATCGGCATCGCCCAGACCGGCAGCGACATCGCCCCCTGCAACCGCCACCATATTGCGCTGGCGCCGCGCATCGCAGCGGGCATCCGGGACGCGGGCGGCGTGCCGCTGGAATTCCCGATCCATCCGATCCAGGAAACCTTGAAGCGCCCGACCGCGGCCCTGGACCGCAACCTGGCCTATCTGTCGCTGGTCGAGGTGCTGCACGGCTACCCGATCGATGGCGTCGTGCTGACCACGGGCTGTGACAAGACCACTCCCGCCTGCCTGATGGGGGCGGCCACGGTGAATATCCCGGCGATCGTTTTCTCCGGTGGGCCGATGCTGGATGGGCACCACCAGGGGCGGCTGACCGGCAGCGGCACCATCGTCTGGGAAGCGCGGCGGATGCTGGCGGCGGGTGAGATCGATTATGAAGGGTTCATGGAACTGGTCGCGTCCAGCAGCACCAGCGTCGGCCATTGCAACACGATGGGCACCGCCCTTTCGATGAATTCGCTGGCCGAGGCGCTGGGCATGTCGCTGCCCGGCTGCGCCGCCATCCCCGGCCCGTATCGGGAACGCGGCCAGATGGCGCATGCGACGGGGGTGCGGATCGTCGAGATGGTGCGCGAAAACCTGCGCCCATCGGACATCATGACCAAGGCGGCCTTCGAGAATGTGGTCGCCACCGCCTCGGCCATTGGTGCCAGCAGCAACTGCCCGCCGCATATGGTCGCCATCGCGCGCCACATGGGCGTGGACCATGACCTGGCCGATTGGCAGCGCGTCGGGGCCGATGTGCCCCTGCTGGTCGATTGCCAGCCGGCCGGACGCTTTTTGGGCGAAAAATTCCACCAGGGCGGCGGCGTGCCGGCGGTGATGAAAGAACTGCTGGCCGCCGGGCGGCTGAACGCGGGGGCGCTGACCGTCACCGGAAAATCCATCGCCGAAAACCTGGCAAAGATCCCGGATGGCGACCGCGACGTGATCCGCGCCTACCAAAAACCGATGAAGGAACACGCGGGCTTCGTCGTGCTGACCGGCAATCTGTTCGACAATGCCGTGATGAAGATCAGCGTGATCGACGCCGAATTCCGCGCCCGATTCCTGGCCGATCCGCCGGACGTGTTTGAAGGCAAGGTCGTCGTCTTCGAAGGCCCCGAGGATTACCACGCGCGGATCGAGGACCCCGATCTGGGCGTCGATGAACGCACCGTGCTGGTCATCCGCAACACCGGCCCGGTCGGTTACCCGGGTGCTGCCGAGGTCGTGAACATGCAGCCCCCGGCAGCGCTGATCAAAAAGGGCATCAACGCGCTGCCGACCATGGGCGACGGGCGGCAATCGGGCACCTCGGCCAGCCCGAGCATCCTGAATGTCTCGCCCGAGGCCGCCGTGGGTGGCGGGCTGGCCTTGTTGAAATCGGGCGACCCGATTCGCATCGACCTCAACACCCGTCGCGTCGATGTTCTGATCCCGGAGGCGGAGCTCGCCGCACGCCGCGCCGCATGGGTGCCGCCGGTGCTGCTGAACAAGACGCCCTGGGAGGAAATCCAGCGGGGCATGGTCGGCCAGTTGGGCTCCGGCGGCTGCCTGGAGCCCGCGACGCTTTACCTCAACATCCTGGAGACGCGCGGCGAAAGCCGGCATAACCACTGACATGACCCAAAGAATGAACGGGCTGCGCTGCCTGGTGACCGCGGCGGGGCAGGGGATCGGGCGCGCCACGGCGCAGATGTTCGCGCGTGAAGGGGCCACGGTCGTCGCCACCGACCGCGATGCGGCGCTGGTCGCGGACCTGGGCGGCTTTGGGCTGGACGTGCTGGATGATGCCGCCGTCGCGCGTGTCGTTGCGGACCACGGTCCGTTTGACGTGCTGTTCAACTGCGCGGGCTTCGTGCACCAGAACACCGCCCTGACCGCGACCGACGCGGAATGGGATTTCGCCTTTGCCCTGAACGTGCGGGCGATGTGGAAATGCATGGCGGCGGTGCTGCCGGGCATGATCGAACGCGGCCGCGGCAGCATCGTGAACATGGCCAGCGCCGCGTCCTCGGTGAAGGGCGCGCCGAACCGCTTCCTCTATGGCACCACCAAGGCCGCCGTGGTCGGCATGACCAAGGCGGTCGCGGCCGATGTGGTGGCGCGTGGCATCCGGGTGAATTGCCTCTGCCCTGGCACGGTCGACACGCCTAGCCTGGGCGAACGGATCGCCGCCAATGCCACGGCCTCGGGTGGGCTGGAGGCGGCGCGGGCGGCCTTCGTCGCGCGCCAGGCGATGGGGCGGCTTGCCACGGCCGAGGAAATCGCGGCCCTTGCGACCTATCTCGCGGCCGACGAGAGCGCCTTTGTCACCGGCCAGGCCATCGTCATCGATGGCGGCTGGACGCTTTAACCACCGGTTTTTGTCTTTCAGGAGCATCCGATGAAACTGCTGCGCTACGGCCACACCGGTCACGAACGCCCCGGCCTGCTGGATGCCACCGGCACGATCCGCGACCTGTCCTCGGTGATCCCGGACCTGGCCGGTGCCTCGCTGTCGTCAGCCCAACTTGCCAAGATCAAGGCGCTGGACCCGGCCACCCTGCCGCCGGTCGAGGGCAATCCGCGCCTTGGGCCCCCGGTCACGGGGATGAAGAACTTCATCTGCATCGGGCTGAACTACGCCGACCACGCGGCCGAAACCGGCAGCCCGATCCCGAAGGAGCCGATCATCTTCTTGAAGTCGCTGGGCGCGCTCTGCGGGCCGGATGATGACGTGACGATCCCGAAGAACAGCGTGAAGACCGATTGGGAAGTTGAACTGGCGATCATCATCGGCGACCTGGCGCGCAACGTGTCGGAAGACAATGCGATGGCGCATGTCGCGGGCTATGCGCTGTGCAACGACGTGTCGGAACGCGAATGGCAGATCGAACGCGGCGGCACCTGGGACAAGGGCAAGGGCTGCGACACCTTCGGCCCGCTCGGCCCCTGGCTGGTCACGCCGGATGAGATCGCCGACCCGCAGGACCTGGCGATGTTCTGCGACATCGACGGGGTGCGGATGCAGGATGGCTCCACGCGCACCATGATCTTCGGTGTGAAGAAGCTGGTGTCCTACGTGTCGCATTTCATCACGCTGCATCCGGGCGATGTGATCAGCACGGGCACGCCCCCGGGCGTCGGCCTGGGCAAGAAGCCGCCGGTGTTCCTCAAGGCCGGGCAGACGATGCACCTGGGCATCGCGGGCCTGGGTGAGCAGACGCAGCGGACGGTGCCGTATTCCGACTGACTATTGCCTGCTGATCCTGGATTTCCCGGGGCGTGGCGACCCCACCCCCCAGATCCGGGCGGCGATGCTGGCCCTGGCCGAAAGCATCGCCGGGGAACCGGGGCTGATCTGGAAACTCTGGACCCATGACGGGCCGGAGGGGCAAGGTTTTGGCGCACGCGCGGGTGGCGTCTATTTGTTCGACAGCCGCGCGGCGGCGGAGGCGTATCACCAGAAGCACGCGGCCCGGCTGGGCAAGGCTGGGGTGACGGGGATCGAGGCGACCTACCGCCGCGTGGACGAGGCATTGAGCAGGATGAACCGCGGGCCACTCTAGGAGGCGAAGCCATGCAGCGGCGTGCCCTTGCCATTGGCGTCGCCGTCGCGGTCGCCGCCTTGGGGGCGGAAGCGCAGTCGCCGGGGGCCTCGCTCGACGACCTGCTGCGCCCGTATCTGGCGGCGCACGGCCTGCCCGCCATCGCCGCCGCCGTGGTGCGCGACGGACGGCTGCTCGGCGCCGGCGCCGTCGGCACACGCAGGGCCGGGGCCGACATCCCCGTCACCCTGAACGACCGCTTCCACCTCGGCTCCGACACCAAGGCGATGACGGCGCTGCTGGCCGCGATGATGGTGGAGGAAGGCCGGCTGCGCTGGGATACCTCGGTCGCCGAGGCCTTTCCCATGTTCCTGGACCGCATGGTGCCCGCGCTGCGTCCGGTCACGCTGCGGCAATTGCTGTCGCATAGCAGCGGCATGCCCGGCGACAATGACGCCTTCGGCCGCCTGCTGATGGAGTCCTTCGCGCAGGACGCCATGAACCTGGACGGGCTGCGCCTGTGGCTGGTCGGCGAATGGGTGAAGCAGCCGCTGGTGGCGGCGCCTGGCGCGGCCTGGGCCTATTCCAACATGGGCTACACCATGGCGGGCGCGATGATCGAACGCGCCGCGGGCATGAGTTGGGAGGAGTTGATCAGCCGCCGGCTGTTCGATCCGCTGGGCCTGGCGACGGCGGGGCTGGGGCCGCAATCGAGCCTTGGCCGCGTCGATGCGCCGCTGGGCCATATGCTGCTGCCGGATGGCCAATTGAAGCCGATGCTGGCCGGGCCGGATGGCGACAATCCGGCGATCATCGGCCCGGCTGGGCTGGTGCATATGTCGATCCTGGATTTCGCGACCTGGGCGGGTTGGCATGCCGGCCAGGGGCGCCGCGGGCCGGCGCTGGTGCGGACCGACACGCTGCGGCTGCTGCATGACCCTGTCATAGGCGTGCCGCCGGGGCCGGGGCTTGGGGCGAACCCGGCCTATGGGCTTGGCTGGGGCGTGCTGACGGCGGGGTTCACCACCGCCGTGGGGCTGGAACACGCCGGGTCCAACAACCTGAACCGCGCGGTCATCTTCGTGCAGCCGGCGCAGGATTTTGCGATGGTGATGACGACGAACGTGGCGGGCGCGCGGGCCGAGGCGGCGCTGGCGGCGTTGTCGGACGCCCTCTATGCGCGCTTCGGGCCAGCGCCGCGCGGCTGAGCGGGATGCAACCGCAGCGCCGTCTCGGCGTTGTTTTCTTCTGACGACGACCCACGCCGCAGAAGGACATCACGCAATGAAACTTTCACAGGCGATCCTGGCCGGGATGCTGTTCGCGTCGCCGATGATGGCGCTGCCCGCCCAGGCGCAACCTGCCCCCGTGCTGACCTATACCCAGGTCCTGACGCCGGGCGGCGCTGCCATGATCCAGGACCGGCTGCGCCAGGCCGGTGTCTACGGCGGCCAGCCCGATGGCGTCTGGGGCCCGGAAAGCCAGGCGGCGCTGGAGCGGTTCCAGCAGACTCGGAACCTTCAGGTGACGGGGCAGTTGAACCAGGCGACCGTGGCAACCCTCGGCCTGACGCCGGGCGACCTGTTGTCGGCGCGGAACGCGCAGCCGCCCGCACCGGCTGCCGCGGTCGTTCCCGCGCCGGAGCCATTGAGCCCGATCGCGGTCCGCAACGTGCAGCAGCGCCTGCGCGCCATGGGGTTTTATCGCGGGCCGGTGGACGGCATGTGGGGCGCCGGGACCCAGGCCGCGATCGAACGCTTCCAGCAGGGGCGCGGCCTGCAGACGACGGGCCAGATCAACCCGGCGACGGTGCAGGCGCTGGGGCTGGACCCGAACAACCCCGCGCGCCCCATTCGCTGAATTCAGGCGGCGGGGGCCACCGACAGGCCCTGCACGCCGTGCTGGGCGATCAGCCGGGCGACCAGGCCGGTTGCCTTGGCTTCCTCGACGAAGTCGCGCAAAAAAGCCTCGGCCGCCGTGTTGCCGCGCCGCGTGCCGATGGCCTGCTGCACGCTCATGAACTGTCCGGGCAGGATGCGTGATCCGGGCAGGGTCGCGCCATCGGTCAGCAGTTTTGGCCGCAGTCCCGCCAGCACATCCAGCCCCTCGTCGACGAAAAGCTTGAACGCGGCATCCAGCCCCTCGGCCCGCACCAGGGTCGCGGCGTGGATGTTGCGGTCGAGCCAGAGGTCGTAGGCGGCGCGCGCGCTGACCGCGATCCGCACGCCGGGCTGGTCCACCTGCGCCATGCTGGTGATCGGCGAACCGGCGGGGACGAGGTAGTTCGCCTCGATCTCGGCATAGGCCGCGGTGAAGGCGATTTTTTCCGCCCGCTGGGGTTCGGCGCCGATCAGCGCGATGTCCCAGGCGCCAGTGCCCGCGGCATCGGCCACCGCGCCGGGGTTGGGAAAGGGCACCAGGCGCAGCGGCACGCCCAGGCGATCGGCCACCGCGCGCGCCATGTCGGGGGACACGCCCTGCGGTTCCCCGGCCGGGCCGCGGCTGCTGACCAGCAGGAAGTTGCTGAGGTTGATGCCGGCGCGAAGTTCGCCGCCGGGGGCGAGTTCGGCGATGATCTCTGGGGTGGTCATGATCTGTCCTTACTTCGCGGCGTCTCCCGATCCGTGATCGGGAGACGCCGCGGGGCGTCAGTTGCCAGGACCGACCAGCGTCACTTCGATACGGCGGTTCTGCGCCCGCCCGGCCGGCGTGTCGTTCGGCGCGACCGGGTTGGCTTCGCCACGCCCATCGGCCGAGACGATGGTGCGCGGCACGCCGCCGGCGATCAGCACGTCGGCCACCGTGTCAGCGCGGCGCGACGACAGGTCGAGGTTCGACGAGATGCCTTCGCGCCGCAGTTCCGCCCCGACCGGCGTGGTGTCGGTATAGCCTTCGACGATGACGCGGGTATTGGTCAGGCCCTGGAGGGTCGGCACCATCTTCAGCAACGTCTCGCGCGCGCGGGCATCGATCCGGTAGCCGCCCGAGGAGAACAGGACGCGGTCGGTCATCGTCACCTTCAGCCGGCCCTGGAGCATCTGGATCGTCGCCTCATCGGCCGTGTAGCGGGCCTGCAACTGCGTGTAGGCCTGCTGCAACTGGTCATACCGCTGTTCGGAGACGCAGCCGTTCAGGACGAACCCGGCCATGAGGAGCGGTGCCGCCAGGGTGAAGATTCTGCGTTGCATGGGTGTGGCCTTTTCCGTGTGAATGCGGACAGGCCACATTCATTGCATTGGGCGCGAAGTATCAGATGGGTCCGCGCATTCGTCCAGGTGCCGGCCTGTTACATCGTCGCGCCGAGCACCCAGGGTGCGAATTCCGATGCGCCGAAATCGAATTGCTCGCTCTTGGTCCGCTCGCCGCCGGCGATCCGCAGGATCTGGGCGAAAATCCGCGCGCCGGCGTCCTGCACGGTTTCCTCGCCGGCCAGGATGGTGCCGCAGTTCACATCCATGTCGTCTTCCATGCGGACATACATCGCGGTGTTGGTCGCGAGTTTCATCGACGGCGCGGGTTTGCAGCCGAAGACGCTGCCGCGCCCGGTGGTGAAACAGACCAGGTTCGCACCCCCCGCCACCTGGCCGGTGGCGGCCACGGGGTCGTAGCCTGGCGTGTCCATGAAGACGAAGCCGCGCGCGGTCGCGGGTTCGGCATAGCCGATGACGTCCACGAGGTTGGTCGTGCCCGCCTTGGCCATCGCGCCCAGCGATTTTTCCAGGATGGTGGTCAGGCCGCCGGCCTTGTTGCCGGGGCTGGGGTTGGCGTTCATCTCCGCGCCTTCGCGTTCGGTATAGGCTTCCCACCAGCGCATCAGGCCGACGAGTTTTTCGCCCACCTCGCGCGACGGCGCGCGGCGCGTCAGCAGATGTTCGGCGCCGTAGGTTTCCGGGGTTTCCGACAGGATGACGGTGCCGCCGTGCTTCACGATCAGGTCGGACGCAGCCCCGAGCGCGGGGTTGGCGGTGATGCCGGAATAGCCGTCCGACCCGCCGCATTGCAGCGCGACGGTCAGGCCGGCGACGGGGCAGGGCACGCGGGTGATATTGTTCGCCTCGTCCAGCACCTCGCGCACGAAGGCGACGCCGGCGGCGACGGTTTTTCGCGTGCCGCCCATCTCCTGGATGTCCATGTTGCGCAGGCGGCCGGACAGGCGCTGTTCTTCCAGCATGCCGCCGATCTGGTTGACCTCGCAGCCCAGGCCGATGGCGATGACGTGTGAAAAATTCACGTGGCGCGCATAGCCCGCCAGGGTGCGGCGCAGCACGCGCAGCGGTTCGCCATCGGTCATGCCGCAGCCCGTCTTGTGCGTCAGCGCGACGACGCCATCGACATTCGGCCAGGCGGCCAGCGGGTCCTCGTTGGTCAGCGGGTTGCGGCGGAACGCGAGGGCGATGAGTTCGGCGACATGCGCGGAACAATTCACCGATGTGACGATGCCGATGTAGTTGCGCGTCGCCACGCGCCCATCCGGCCGGAGGATGCCCATGAAGGTCGCGGGTTCGGCGGCGAAGTCCGTCGCCTTGGCATCGACGCCCCAGGCATAGTCCCGCGCAAAGTCGCCCATCGCGCAATTATGGGTATGCACCCAGTCGCCGGCGGCGATGGGGGCGGTGGCGAAGCCGATGATCTGGCCGTAGCGGCGGATCGCCTCACCCACCGCATGGTCGCGGACGGCGACCTTGTGCCCGGCCGGGATGCGGCGAGCGGCGGCGACGCCGGGGGCGACGGGGGTGCCGGGCGGCAGGGCCTGGCGGGCGATGACCACGCCATCGGCGTCGTTCAGCACGATGACGGGGGGCTGGGTGATGGCGTCCATGGCGGCGGCCTCCGGTTATTTTCGGGTCAGTCTAGCGTGCGGCGGCGCTTGCGCGAGGCCCTTGCCTGACGCAAAACGATCTCGGACATCGGGGGGAGCCCATTTCGGGCTGAGAGGCGGGCGACCGCGACCCCTGGAACCTGATCCGGTTAAGACCGGCGTAGGGATCGATGGGCCGCGCGGTCACCTTGCAGCCTGTTCAGGCCATGGGTCCGTCGACGCATCCTTCCTCCGCCAGACCGGGTCGGGAGGAGGACACACGATGATGCATCGCCGCAGCCTTTTCGCCGCAACCCTTCTGGCGGCCCCCGCACTCGCGCAATCGCCGCAGTCACGCACCCTGCGCTTCATGCCGCAGGCGGGGCTGGTCGGGCTGGACCCGATCCTGCAACCGACCACGATCAGCACCACGCATGGCTTTTGCGTCTTCGACACGCTGTATGGCGTGAACGCGCGGCTGGAACCGCGGCCGCAAATGGCCGAAGGGCACAGCGTGTCCGCCGATGGCTTGCTGTGGACCATCCGGTTGCGCGACGGGTTGCGCTTCCACGATGGCGCGCCGGTGCGGTCGGTGGATTGCGTCGCCAGCCTGCGGCGCTGGGCGCAGCGCGACGGGTTTGGCCGCATCCTGGCGGAAGCCGTGGCCGAATGGGGCACGCCGGACGACCGGACGCTGACCATCCGGCTGATCCGCCCGTTTCCCGCGCTGCTGGACGCGCTGGCCAAGCCGGTCGCGACCCCCGCCTTCATCATGCCGCAACGCCTGGCGGACACCCCGCCCGATCGCGCGATCACCGAGATCGTGGGATCGGGCCCGTGGCGCTGGCTGCCGGACCAGTTCATCCCCGCCGCCCGCGCGGGTTACGCGAAGTTCGACGGCTATGTGCCGCGCGACGAGCCGGCGGAAAGTGCTTCGGGTGGCAAGCGCGTGCATTTCGACCGGCTAGACCTGGTCTGGATCCCCGACCCCGGCACCGCCGTCGCGGCGCTGCGCACGGCCGAAGTCGATTGGGTCGAATACCCGCTGCCCGACCTGGTGCCGATCCTGGCGCGCGAGCGGGGTATCACGACGCAGGTCTACGACCCCAACGGATTCCTAGGGTTCTTGCGTTTCAACCACCTGCACGCGCCCTTCGACAAGGTGGCGCTGCGCCGGGCGGTGCGCGACCTGATCGGTGCGTCGCAGGCCGACTACATGGCCGCCGTGGCACTGCCCGGCGATGGGCGCGATTGCCGCGCGCTGTTTGCCTGCGGCCTGCCGGGGGTGGTCGAAGCGCCGCCGCCCGCCGTGATGCGCGACCCCCGCGCGGCCCTGCGCGCCGCGGGCTATGCGGGCGAGAAGATCACCATCATCAACCCGACCGATTTTGCCGCGATCGTGCCGCAGGGCCGCATCACCGCCGAGATCCTGCGCCGGGCGGGCGTGGATGTGGATCTGATCGAGGCCGATTGGCCGACCATCGTCGCCCGCCGCGCCAACAAGGGCCCGCCGGCGCAGGGGGGGTGGAACATCTTTCACACGAACCTGCCGGCGGCCGGCACCGCCAACCCTGCCGTCAACCCGATCGTGCGCGCGAATGGCGAAGCCGCCTGGTTCGGTTGGCCGACGGATGACGGGATCGAGGCCGGGGTCCAGTCCTGGCTGCGCGCCCCGACGGCCGAGGCGCAGGCGGCCGCCTTCGCCGAGGTGCAGCGCGTCGGGTGGGACGCGGTGCCCTTCGCACCGACCGGGCAATTCGTGCTGCGCACGGCCTTCCGCAGCGACCTGACGGGCGTGTTGCAGGGGCCGAACCCGATGCTGTGGAACCTGCGGCGGGGCTGAGGCCCCGCCGCCTATTGCATCGCGGCGTAGACGGCCTCACGCACCTCACCGGCCACCACGCCGCCGTTCACGCCGGTCTGGGTCATCACCACGATGGCGATGCGGTTCACCGGATCGACCCAAAAGCCGGTGCCGTAGATGCCGCCCCAGGAATAGGTGCCGACCGGCTGGCGCGTATTGGCCGCCGCCGGATCGGTGACAACGGCGAAGCCGAAGCCGAAGTCATTGCCCGGCCCGCGCAGGTTGATCGCCATGCCGCCCGTCTGCGGCGCCCGCATCGCCGCCACCGTTTCGGCCCGCAGGATGCGCGCGCCATCCAACGCACCCTCGTTCAGCAGCATCCGTGCGAAACGAGCGTAATCGCCGATCGTCGCGGTCGCGCCGGCGCCGCCGGAGGGATAGGCGGTGGCGCTGAAGGCGCGTTCCGGGTCCGCCGTCCAGGTGCCGCGCGACAGCGGGTAGGGCACCGTCTGCGGGCTGGCCATCGGGATCAGGCCGCGCCCATCCTCGGGGAAGACCGGCACCACCATGCGCGGCCGTTCGGCGCCGGCGACGCGAAAGGTGAAGCTGTCCAGCCGCAGCGGCGCCGCCACATGTTCGCGCAGATAGGCATCGAGCGGCTGGCCCGTGACCTTCGTCACCACCGCGCCCAGCACATCGGTGCTGAGGCTGTAGCGCCAGGCGCTGCCCGGCTGCACCGCGAGCGGGGCCTGCGCCAGGCGTGCCATGTTGTCGTCCAGCGCGCGATCCGGCTGCGCCAGGCCGTCATCGACGCCAAGCCGCCGGTATTCCTCCACGACACCAGGCAGGTTCAGGAAGGTGTAGGACAGGCCCGAGGTGTGCCGCAGCAGGTCGCGGATCGTGGGCTCGCGCGCCGCGGGTTCGGTGGCCCCGCCCTCGCGCACCACCCGCAGGTTGGCGAAGGCCGGCAGGTGGCGCGATAGCGGATCGTCGAGGTTCAGCCGCCCCTGCTCGATCAGTTGCATCACCGCGACCGAGGTGAAGGGCTTGGTCATCGAGGCCAGGCGGAACAACTGGTTGGCCGCGACCGGTTCGGCTGCGGCGGGGTCGCGGCGCCCGGCGGCGCCCTGGTACAGCACCTCCCCGTCGGCGCGCACCACAAGCGCGGTGATGGCGGAGACGCGGCTATCGGCCACGGCCTTTTGCAGCAGCGCGTCCAGTGTCGTCGAGCGCGAGGTATCGAAGGCGAGGCTGATCTGCGACCATGCCAGCAACGGCAGGGCCACAAGCATCCACAGGGTTCGACGCAACATGCTTTCCATCCCTTGTTCTTATCGTTACATTTTGATGGAAGCCTAACGCACAGGTCGTGCGGATTGGAAGCATTCATGCGCAGGTTGTGCATCGCGCCTCCGCAACGCAGGGCCGGTTGTCGTCACCTTCGCGCCGACCGCTTGATCGTTGCGCGGCATCGGTAGGAGGACGCCCATGCGTCGCGCCCTGTTTGCTGCCCTTCTCTGCCTTGCCTTGGCCCATCCCGGTCCTGGGCGGGCGCAACCCGTGCCGCAGCCTTTTCCCCTGGTCGCCGAGGTCCTGGCGCCCCCATGGATCTTTCCGGGTGCCGATGGGCAGCGGCACATGCTGTATGAGCTGCAACTGCTGAACGTGATGCCCGGCCCGGTGCATCTGCGCCGCATCACCATCAGCGACACCACCAGCGGCGCAACCCTGGGCACGCTGGACGAGGCCGAGATCGCCCGGCGGTTCGAAATCGGTGCCCAACGCGACAAGGGCGGCACGGTGCTGGGCGCGGGACAATTCGGCATCGGCTTCCTGCATCTGGCGCTACCAGCCGATGGCCCCACGCCGGCGGGGGTGGTGCATGACGTCGAACTCTACGCCGAGCCGGCGCGCCAGGTGTTGCGCCTGGCCATCGGGCAGAGCCCGGTGATCGTGACGCCGCCGCCGGTGTTGGGCCCGCCGCTGCGTGGCGGGCGCTACATCGTGGGCGATGGCTGCTGCGATTCCACGCGGCATATCCGCGCGCTGTTGCCGTTGAACGGGCGCTTTCGCCTGGCGCAGCGCTTTGCCGTGGATTGGGAGCGGCTGGACGATGATGACCGTATTTTCGTCGGCGAACGCACCGACCCGCGCAGTTATCGCATCCATGGCGCGCCGGTGCTGGCGGTGGCGGATGGGTCGGTCGTGGCGGCGCTGGACGGTTTGCCCGAACAGGTGCCCGGCACCTATCCGGCGGACCTGCCGATCGAACAGGCGGACGGAAACTTCGTTGTGTTGGACATCGGTGGCGGCGCCTTCGTGCTCTACGCGCATCTGCGGCCGGGCAGTGTCGCGGTGCAGGCGGGCGCGCGCGTCAAGCGAGGCGATGTGCTGGGCGCGGTCGGCAATACCGGCAATAGCGTTGCGCCGCATTTGCATCTGCATGTGATGGACGGCCCATCGGCGCTGATGTCGAATGGGATTCCCTCGGTCTTCGATGCCTTTGCCGTGACGGCATTTAACCCGGCGGGGACGGCGGATTTCGATCGGGCCGAGGGCACCGGGTCGCGCATGACGCTGACGCCCATCACACCACCGCGCCAGGTGCGCGGTGCGATGCCGATGGATCTGACCATCGTCGATTGGGGCCCCTGAACCGGCGCGCATTGCGACGGATCAAGGCGCGCCGTGGCGGGATGCGCCATGCAGCGGCGCCGCCGCCAGGATTACCCCCCAATGCCCGCCCGAGACTTGCGCGCCCCTGCCTTCGACCCCGTGCTGTTGTGGTTGCTGGCCCTGCCGGTCTGGGTGCTGCTCTATGCAAGCCTGGTGCCGATGGCGGATGCGGTGTTCTCGGCCTTGCCGCTGACACGCGGGACACGGCTGGGTGAGGCTGTTTGGTTCTTCCTCTACGACACGCCAAAGGTGCTTCTGCTGCTGACGGGCGTGGTCTTCGCCATGGGCATCGTCCGCTCGTTCTTTTCGGCCGAACGCACCCGTGCCGTCCTGGCCGGGCGCCGCGAGGGTCTGGGCAATGTGCTGGCGGCGACGCTCGGCATCGTCACGCCCTTCTGTTCCTGTTCTGCCGTGCCGCTGTTCATCGGCTTCGTCTCGGCCGGTGTGCCGCTGGGTGTCACGTTTTCCTTCCTGATCTCGGCGCCCATGGTGAACGAGGTCGCGCTGGGTCTGCTGCTGGCGATGTTCGGCTGGAAGGTCGCCGCTCTTTATCTGGTGCTCGGCCTGTCGGTTGCGATCGGTGCGGGCTGGGTGCTGGGGCGGATGCGACTGGAACGCTGGGTCGAGGATTGGGTGCTGGCGCAGCGCGCCGTGGCCGCCCCCACCGGCGACGCGCCCCTGACCTGGACCGACCGTATTCGCCTGGGGCGTGAGGCGGTGGTCGAGATCGTGGCCAAGGTCTGGCCCTGGATCGTCGTCGGGATCGCGGTCGGCGCCGGCATCCATGGCTATATGCCGGAGGAATTCCTCGCCTCCTTCATGGGGCGCGATGCCTGGTGGTCGGTGCCGCTGGCGGTGCTGCTCGGCATCCCGATGTATTCCAACGCCGCCGGCGTGATCCCGGTGGTGGAGGCGCTGTTGGGCAAGGGTGCTGCACTCGGCACGGTGCTGGCGTTCATGATGTCGGTGGTGGCGCTGTCGCTGCCGGAAATGCTGATCCTGCGCCGCGTGCTGAAGCCGCGGTTGATCGCGACCTTCGTCGCGGTCGTCGCCGCCGGCATCCTGCTGGTCGGCTTTGTGTTCAACCTGGTGCTGCGGACATGACGAACGACATCGACGCACGGCCCCATGGCATCGCCACCCGCGCGATGCATTGGGGTGTGGCGCTGCTGGTGGTGCTGGCCTGGCTGACCGGCAGCACGATGGAATGGTTCCCGCGCGGCGCCGGCCGCGATGCGGCGACGATGGTGCACTACAGCCTGGGCGTGCTGGTGCTGGGGTTCGCCGCACTGCGTGTGGCGTGGCGGGCGGTGTCGCCGCTGCCACCAGTGCCGGGCCAGCCGCGCTGGCAGCATCTGGCCGCGGTCGCGGTGCATGTGGCGCTGACGGTGCTGACGATCGCCCTGCCGCTGTCGGGGCTGTTCGACCGCTGGGCGCGTGGTCGCCAGGTCACGGTCTTCGGTAGCCTGGACCTGCCGGCCCCGTTGCCTATCCCTGGCGGCCGGCTTTGGGGAGAGGTGCATGAGGTGATGGGCAACCTGCTGCTGGCCGTCGTGGCCGCGCATGTCGCCGCCGCGCTTTGGCACCACGTCGTGATGAAAGACGGCACGTTGCGGCGCATGCTGCCGCCACGCCGGCCCGCCCAAACCCTTTCGTCAGGGAGCCCATCATGAACATCCAGATCCTCGGCGCCGGCTGCGCCAAATGCCGCACTCTGGCCGAGCACGCCGAACAGGCGGCGCGCACGCTCGGCCTGGCCTTCACGATCGAGAAGGTGACCGACCCCGCGGCGATCGCCGCGATGGGGGTGATGCGCACGCCGGCCCTGGCGGTGGATGGGGTGGTGAAGACCATGGGCCGCGTGCCAACGGCCGATGAGATCAAACCGCTGCTGGCGTGACCCGCGCCGCCGATTCCCACAGCCTGGCCAGTGTCGAACTGGGCTTCGCCCTGGCCTGCGGCACCTTGCTCGCCACCGGGGTCACGCTGTCGGTGCTGACGGCGGCGCCGGCCTGGTTGCCGCACGCGCTCTACATCCTGGCCTGCGGCTTTGGCGGCGTCTTCACCCTTCGCGGCGCGTTCCAGGCGCTGCGGGCGGGGCGGCTCGATATCGACACACTGATGCTGATCGCGGCGGTTGGCGCCGCCGTGCTGGGCGCCTGGGCCGAGGCCGCGTTGCTGCTGTTCCTCTTCACCCTGGGCCATGCGCTGGAACATTACGCCATGGGCCGCGCGCGGCGCGCCATCGCGGCGCTGACCGCGCTGGCGCCGCTGACCGCGGAAGTGCGCCGGGGCGACACCACGGCCGAGGTCCCGGTCGAGGATCTGGTGCTGCGCGACATCATCATCATCCGCCCCAATACCCGCATCCCCGCCGATGGTTTTGTCGTCCACGGCAGCAGCAGCGTGGACCAGGCGCCGATCACCGGCGAAAGCGTGCCGATCGACAAGCGCGCGGTGGATGATTTTTCGCGCGCGAGCCAGCGGCCGGATGGCGTGGCCGCGGAACACCGCGTCTTTGCCGGCACCATCAACGGCCATGGCGTGCTGGAGGTGATGGTGACGCGCATGGCCCAGGACAGCACGCTCGCCCGGCTGGTGCGGATGGTGAACGAGGCCGAAGCCCATAAATCCCAGACACAGCGTTTCACCGAACGGTTCGAGCGCGGCTTCGTGCCGGTCGTGCTCGGCATCGTCGGGCTGCTGCTGTTTGCCTGGGTGGTGGTGGACGAGTCGTTTGCCGCCAGTTTCTATCGCGCGATGGCGGTGCTGGTGGGCGCCAGCCCCTGTGCGCTGGCGATCTCGACCCCCAGCGCCGTCCTGTCCGGTGTCGCACGGGCGGCGCGGGGCGGGGTGCTGATCAAGGGGGGCGGGCCGCTGGAGATCCTGGGCGGGATCGGCGCCATCGCCTTCGACAAGACCGGCACCTTGACCGAGGGGCGGCCAAGGGTGACCGACGCGCGCCCGGCCCCCGGGGGGGACGCCGCCGAATTCTTGGCCGTCGCCATCGCGGTCGAAAGCCTGAGCGACCACCCCCTGGCCGCCGCGGTGGTGCGCGACGGGCGGGCCATGCTGCCGCCGGGCGCGGTGCCCCTGGTCGCCGACGACCTGCAAAGCATCACCGGCCGGGGGTTGAGCGCACGGATCGGGGACGACCCGGTCTTCGTCGGCAAGGCCGCGTTGTTCGGTGAGATCGACGGCCCGCCCCTGGCGACCCCGGTGCTCCGCATGATCGCCGATCTGGAACAGGATGGGCGCACGACCATGGTGGTGCGGCGCGGCGATCGCGTGCTGGGCGTGATCGGGTTGATGGACACGCCGCGCCCCACGGCGGCGGCGGTGATCGCGCGGCTGCGCGGCCTGGGCATCGCGCGGATGGTGATGCTGTCGGGCGACAATCCGCGCGTGGCCGGGGCCGTCGCGGGCCAGGTCGGGCTGGACGAGGCCTGGGGCGACCTGATGCCGGCCGACAAGGTCGCGGCCATCGGGTTGCTGCGGGCCGGGCATCGCGTGGCGATGGTGGGCGATGGGGTGAATGACGCGCCCGCGCTGGCGGTCGCCGACATCGGCATCGCCATGGGCGCGGCCGGATCGGATGTGGCGCTGGAAACCGCCGATATCGCGCTGATGGGCGATGACCTGGGGCGGCTGCCCTTTGCCATCGGGCTGAGCCGGCAGACCGGGCGGATCATTCACCAAAACCTGTGGATCAGCCTGGGGATGGTGGCGGTGCTGGTGCCATCCGCGATGCTGGGCTTGCCGCTGGGGGTGGCGGTGTTCCTGCACGAGGGTTCCACCGTCGCGGTGGTGGCGAATGCGCTGCGGCTGCTGGGGTATCGGGAAGCCGCTTAATTGGCGCGGGGGTTGTCGCGCAGCCAATCCAGGATCGGCTGCCATGGCCCAAACCGGTGCTGCGCCGCGGGGAAGGGGCCGATGAAGGGCGGGTAGCCGGCGTCCACGGGCTTCAGCGCATGGTTCGGGTAATCCGCCTCGGTCCCCGCCATATGCGGCCGTGGCTGGCTGTTGATGAAAGCCATGACGTCAAAAGCATCTTCGGCCGAGATCTGCGGCGTTTCGAAGGTGGTGCCCATCGGCATATTGGCATGCACGAAGCGCGCGGCGGTGATGACGCGCCCCATGCCGGCGCCGTCATTGTAGCTGTCCGGACCCCAGAGCGGCGGGAAGCGGTAGCGCCGGCCGGCAGTCGCGGCCTCGGCCGCATCCAGGCGCTGGCCCTGGCCGTCGTCGCCATGACAGACGGCGCAGGAGGCGGCGTGGACCGCTCGCCCCTTTTCGGGATCGGCCGCGCGGCTGGGCAGCGGCAGCACCGGGGAGCCCCGGCCGGTCAGCGACTGGCCGACGCGCTCATCGCCGCTGATGAAGCGGATGTAGCTCAGCATCGCCTTCATCTCGTCCCCGTCGGGGGCCAGGGCGCGGCCGTTCATGCTGCGCTGCATGCAGCCGTTGATGCGGTCTTCCAGGGTGCGGACCTCGCCCTCGCGCCCGATGAATTCGGGAAAGACCCCCCAGATGCCCGCCAGCGGCAGGGCGAATTGCTGCGTGCCGGCCTGCAGATGGCAGGATTGGCAGTCCAGCCCATTGCCGGCGAAGCGCCGCGCCGGATCGGCATTGTCGGGGCCGATCAGCGAGGAGGTCTTTGCGATCAGGTCGCGACCGTGGCGCACGCTGCGGGCGAAGGGGGTGTCGGGCAGGGCGTCGGGGTCGGGGACCTGCCAGGCGGGCGGCGCGGCGGCTGCTTGCATGGGGGCGGGGGCGGGCGCCAGGCCGATGGATGGCGCCGGGCGGCTTTGCGGCGGCGGTCCGCCGCGGCCGCCCGGCGTGACCGGGTGCCGCGCGAAAAGGGCCACGACGCCGACAGCGAAGATGCCGGCCACCAGGAGTGTTGCCGTGCGCATGGGAGGTCCCTCTCAGATGCCGCCTGGCCAGCATCGCGCCGATGGCATCCGGGCGTCACGCCTCTTTTGGCGAAAGGCGTGCGTGGCTGCCGGCGGTGGTCAGGTCGGGCGATGTTTCCGGCATCATCCGCCAGAACACCAGCGCCCCCAAGACCGCGATGCCGGCCAGCACAAGGAAGGCCATCGAATACCCGCCCCAGACCACGATGAACCCGGCGGCCCCGACGCTCAGGCTGGCGCCGATGCCCTGGGCCGTGGCGATCGCGCCCAGGGCCGCGCTGAAATGCCCGGTGCCGCGCGTCAGGTCGGCGACGATGATCGGGAACAAGGCCCCGAACAGCCCCGCGCCGACACCATCCAGCAACTGCACGCCGACCAGCCAGAAGGGATCATCCGACAGGGTGTAGAGGCCACCGCGCGCCGCCAGCACGCAGAACCCGCCCAGGAACAGCGCCTTGCGGCCCCAGGTATCGGCCCTGGCACCGACCAGCAGCGCCATCGGCACCATCACCACCTGGGCCGCCACGATGCAGACCGACATCAGCGCCGTCGCCTGCGCCGCATCCGTCTGGGCGAGTTTCTGGCCGACCAGCGGCAGCATCGCGGCATTGGCCGCGTGGAACAGCGCGACGCATCCGGCGAAGACCAGCAGCGGGCGGGATGCCAGGAGCGCCGACCAGGCCGAAGGGGCGGAGGCAGCGCGGGCGCCCCCGGCCTCCAGCCCGCGCGCCACGTCGTGGTCGATCGCCGCGGCCGGAATGCGCAGCACGGCGGCGATGCTGAGCACCGCCATGATCGCCAGCAGCCAGAACACCACGATCGGGCCGAAAAAATACGACAGCCCGCCCGCCGTCGCCGCGGCGAAGGCGTTGCCGGCGTGGTTGAAGGATTCATTCCGCCCGGTGCGTCGGGTGAACGCGGCCCGGCCCGCGACCCCCAGGGTCAGCGCCGCGATCGCCGGGGCAAAGACCGAAGCCGCGGCGCCCGACACGACCTGTGACAGCAGCACCGGCCAAAAGCCGGGCATCAGCGGCACCGCGATGCAGGTTGCGGCGACGATGGCCGCCGCGACCGCGATCAGCCCGCGCCTGGCCCGCAGCGCATCCACCAGCATCCCGCCCGGGGCCTGCGCCAGCAGCCCCGCGACGCCTGACGCCGCCAGGGCCACGCCGATGCTGCCCGCATCCCAGTTATGGGCCGCCAGAAGATAGACCGCCAGGTAAGGCCCCAGCCCGTCGCGGACATCGGCCAGGAAGAAATTGAGCGCATCGAGCGCGCGACCCGTGGTCATGCAGGCATCCTTGTTCGCGGCGCCCCATGCGCATCGATCGCGCCGGATGAACACGCGCGCTGCCCGTGGGTTGCAAAGTGCCGCGGCGTCAGCATCTGATTGCCGCAACCTTCACCGCCAAGCCGACGCCCAGCCCGGAGGTTTCCCATGATCCCATCGTTTCGCCTCGCCGCCTGCCTCCTGGCCCTTGGGGCCGTCGTCGCGGGCGGTCCGTCCTGGGTGCCCGCCGCCGCCCAATCGCCCGCACCGGTGGCCGGGCCGCTGAACATCGACCTGCCGCCCGACTGGGAAAGCCGTTTCATCCGCTATGCCACGGTGGACAAGGCCGACCGCAAGATCATCCGGTTCCTTTTTGTGAACCCGGAAGCCTTTGCCGCCGCCCGGCCCGGCCAGCCGTTGCCGAACGATACGATGATCGTGATGGCCGACCGGCGCGCCAGGCTCGGCCCCGATGGCAATCCGCTGCTGGACCAGCAGGGCCGCTTCATCGCGGAGCCGAACTACATCGCCATCGCCGTGCAGCAGAAACACCAGGGATGGGGCGAGTCCTACCCGGCCGAGTGGCGCAACGCCGATTGGGAATACGCCCGCTTCAACCCGGACGGGACGCGCCTGGCCGGTGCCACGACGCCGGAATCGGTCCGCGCCTGCTTCACCTGCCATATCGGAACCCGCCCGGCGCAGGATTTCGCCTTCAATTTCTGGGACTACGTGCAGACCCGCCGCTGATCGGCCGCTTGTCCTGGCGGGCTGGCCGGGCCACACCCCGGGCCGATGACCGCCTGGATCGATGCTTTTGCCCCGGCCTTCGGGCTGCTGGCCCTGGGGGCCGTGCTGCGGGCGCGGCTGTTGCGCGACGACGCGATCTGGGCGGGGATCGAGCGCCTGGTCTTCTGGGTGCTGCTGCCGTCGCTGCTGGCCTATGGCATCGGCGGTGTCGATCTGGGGGCGCTGCCGCTGGGCCGGATGGCGGCGGTGTTCTGGGGGGCGCTGTCGCTGGGGGCCGTGCTGTCGGTGCTGCTGGCGCGGGCGCTCGGCCATGGGCATCCGGCCATGACATCGGTGTTGCAGGGCGGCATCCGCTTCAACAACCTGATGGGCTTCGCCATCGCGGGCAGCGTCTTTGGCGGGCCGGGCATCGCGCTCGGGGCCATCGCCACGGGGCTGATCGTGCCCTTCGTGCAGGTCGCGACGACGCTGGCTTTTGCCGTCGGCGGCGGGCGGCGGCCGCGGCCGGTCGCGGTGCTGCGCCAGATGGTGCTGAACCCGCTGATCATCGGATGCGCCGCGGGCTTCGGTTTTTCCGTCCTGGGTGGGGTGCCGATCGGCCTGTCGCCCATCCTGCGGGTGCTGGGCCAGGCGTCAGTGGCGCTAGGGCTGCTGACGGTGGGGGCGGCGCTATCGGCCGATGCGCTGCGCGACCGGATCGGCACCCAGGCGCTGACCGGCGCGCTGAAGCTGCTGGTGATGCCGCTGATGACCTGGGGGCTGTGCATCCTCTTCGGGCTGGACCCGCTGGCGACGGCGATCTGCGTGCTGTTCATGGCGCTGCCGACGGCCGCGACATCCTATGTCATGGCGCGGGCCATGGGCGGGGATGCGCCGCTGATGGCGGCCATCACCACGACCGAGCACCTGGCGGCGGTGCTGACCCTGCCGCTGTGGATGCTGTTGATGGCGCCCTGACGCTTGCCGCATGGGCGCCCTGCGCAAGGCTTTCTTGCGGTGCGCCGTGGATTCCCCTAATCGCGCGCTGTTATCCACACACGCAAGGAACAGGGTCATGGGTTACAGGATCGCAGTCATGGGCGCCACCGGGGCGGTCGGGCGCGAGACGCTGAAAACCCTGGCCGAGCGCGAGTTCCCCGCCAGCGAGGTCATTGCCCTGGCCTCCGCCCGTTCGGTCGGGCGTGAGATTTCCTACGGCGAGAAGACGGTCCTCAAGGTCCGCAACCTCGACACCTTCGATTTCACGGGCACCGACATCGTGTTCGGCGCGGCGGGGTCCTCCGTCTCGGCCATCCATGGGCCGCGCGCGGCCGCCGCCGGCGCCATCGTGATCGACAAGACCAGCCAGTTCCGCATGGAGCCCGACGTCCCCCTGGTGGTGCCGGAGGTGAACCCGCAGGCCCTGGCCCAGGTGCGCCGCCGCGGCATCATCGCGGTGCCCAATTGCTCGACCATCCAGATGGTCGTGGCGCTGAAGCCGCTGCATGAGATCGCCCGCATCAAGCGCGTCGTCGTCGCGACCTACCAGGCCGTGTCCGGCGCCGGGAAGGATGCGATGGACGAGTTGTTCAACCAGACGCGCGGCGTCTACGTGAACGATCCGCCGACGATCGAGCAGTTCACCAAGCCGATCGCGTTCAACTGCATCCCGCACATCGACAAGTTCCTGGACGATGGTTCGACCAAGGAAGAATGGAAGATGGCCGTGGAGACGCGGAAGATCCTCGATCCGGATATCCAGGTCATCGCGACCTGCGTCCGCGTCCCGGTCTTCATCGGCCATGCCGAGGCGATCCATGTCGAGTTCGAGACGCCGATCACCGAGAAGCAGGCCTGGGACGCCTGGCGCGCGCAGGAGGGCATCACCGTGCTCGACCACCGCGAAGACGGCGGCTACGCCACCCAGAGCGAGACGGCCGGCGAGGACCCCGTGTTCGTCTCCCGCCTGCGCCGCGACCCGACCGTGCCGCATGGCCTGGCCTTCTGGTGCGTCGCCGACAATCTGCGCAAGGGTGCTGCGTTGAACGCGGTGCAGATCGCCGAGACGTTGGTGGCGCAAGGCCTGATTGGAACCTGGAAGGCGGCGGCCTAAGCCGTCCATAAGGCGGCGCGCCATCGGCGCGCCGCCACGGACAGCCACGGGATGATGCTGTAAGCGCCGTCTGGACAGGCGCGTTGTGCAATAGTATATCATTCCAATGAATCGTCGTTCCCTGCTCCTCGCCCCGCTGCTCGCAGCCCCCGCCATCGCCCGGACGGCGCAAGGCCAGGCCGCCGCGCCCGTCGTCGCCTCCTTCAGCATTTTGGGCGACCTGCTGCGCCAGACGGGCGGCGAGGCGGTGGCGGTGCGCGCCATCGCCGGGCCGGATGCCGATGCCCATGTCTTCCAGCCGCGCCCGTCGGATGCCGGGTCGCTGCGCGGTGCCAAGATGCTGCTGCGCAATGGCTTGGGCTTCGACCCCTGGTTCGACCGCCTCGCCCGCGGGGCCGCGCCGACCGTGCCCATGGTCACCGCCGCCGAGGGCCTGCCGCGCCGCATGATGCCCGGTCACGCCCATGGTGGTGCCGCACCACGTGAGGTCGCGGACCCCCATGCCTGGCAGGATGTGACGGCCGCTGCACATTACGTCCGCAACATCGCCGCCGGGCTGGCCGCGGCCGGGATCACGGCATCGGGAGCAGAACCCTATCTGGCACGTCTGGCCGCCCTGGATGCCTGGGTCCGGGCGGAGATCGCGCGGGTTCCGGCGGCGCGGCGGGTGGTCGTGACCAGCCATGACGCCTTCGGCTGGTTCGCCGCCGCCTATGGCGTGCGCTTCCTGGCCCCGCAGGGGGTTTCGACCGATGCCCAGGCCAGCGCCGCCCAGGTCGCCCGCCTGATTCGCCAGTTGCGGCAGGACAACATCACCGCGGTCTTCATCGAGAACATGAGCCAGCCCGCCACCTTGCAACGCCTGGCCACGGAGGCCGGGGTGCGCGTGCAGGGGCGGTTGTTCGCCGATGCCCTGTCGCCCCCGGATGGACCGGCCCCGAGTTATGAGGCGATGATGCGGCACAATGTCGGGCTTATGGTCCCCGCGATGCTGGGCTGATCCGCCGCCGGCGCATCTCACGCACGCGGGTGTGATCGCACCCCTGGTGCCGGGATGGCCTAAACAGACTGACCTTTGGGGTCACCGACGACGGCCTGCCTTGAGGGGATCACGTCTGGAGTGACAGGCCATGAATCAACAGGAGCGCGATCGAAAGATCGCTGAATTGGAGACCCTGTTGAACGACCCCGCGATCCGTATGGATCCCGAACGCATCTGGTCGCTGCTGGCCGAGGTTTCGGGCGGGCTTGGCCCGGCGCCGCCGGTGAAGCGGCCGGCCCAGGGTTAGGCTGAAGGGTTAGTTCGTTTCGTCCCGCTGCGCCGCGATCAGGAATTCGCGGTTGCCTTCCGGTCCCAGGATGGGGCTCGGCTCGATCCCCAACACCGTCCAGCCGGGCAGCGCCGACCACCAGCCGCGCACCCGATCACAGACTTCTTGGTGGATCGCGGGGTCGCGCACCACCCCGCCCTTGCCGACCTGGCCGCGCCCGGCCTCGAACTGCGGCTTGATCAGCGCCACCGCCCAGGCCCCCGGCGCGCAGAGCGACAGCGGTGCCGGCAGCACCGTCCCCAATCCGATGAAGGACGCGTCGCAGACCAGCGCGCCGGCGGGTACGGGCACCTGTTCGGCGCTCAGGTGGCGGGCATTGACCCGTTCCAGCACGGTCACGCGCGGGTCGTTGCGCAGGTTCCAGGCCAGTTGCCCGTGGCCCACATCCACCGCGATGACCCCGGCGGCCCCGCGCGTCAAAAGAACGTCGGTAAAACCGCCGGTCGAGGCGCCGATGTCAAGGCAAAGCCGCCCGGTCGGGTCCAGGCCGAAATGCGTCAGCGCATGGTCCAGCTTCAACCCGCCCCGGCTGACCCAGGGGTGGTCCTGGCCGCGCAGGTCCAGCGGTTGGTCGGGGCGGATCAGGTCGCCGGGTTTGTTGATGCGGGCTTCGCCGGAAAACACCTTGCCCGCCAGGATATAGGCCTGGGCGCGGGTGCGGCTTTCGGCGAGGCCGCGTTCGACCAGCGCCAGGTCGGCGCGTAGCCGCTTGGCGGGCACGGCGCCTTCCATGGCGGTCAGGCCCGTGCCGGCAGCGCCCGCGCGTCGGTCCCGAGGGCGGCGAGCGTCGCGGCCACGATCTGCGGCGCGTTCAGCCCCGCCTCGTCATACTGGCGGCGAGGGGTGTCGTGGTCGATCAACCGGTCCGGCAGGGTCAGGGTGCGGATCTTCAGCCCCCGGTCCAACAGCCCGCGCGAGGCCAGATGGTGCAACACCAGGGCGCCGAAGCCGCCGATGGAGCCTTCCTCGACCGTCAGCAGCACTTCGTGATCGCGGGCCAGGCGTTCGATCAGGTTGGTATCGAGCGGCTTGGCGAAACGGGCGTCCACGACGGTGCAGGACAGGCCATGGGTGGCCAGGTCCTCGGCCGCCAGCAGGCATTCGGCCAGGCGCGTGCCGTAGGACAGGAGCGCGACGGAGGTGCCTTCGCGCAGCACCCGGCCGCGTCCGATCTCCAGCACCGTGCCGCGTTCGGGAATGGCCAGGCCCGTGCTGTCGCCGCGTGGGAAGCGCAGGCCGATGGGGCCACCGTCGAAGGCGGCGGCGGTGGCGACCATATGGGTCAGTTCCACCTCATCGGACGGCGCCATCAGGGTCATGCCCGGCAGGCAGCCCAGGAAGGCGATGTCATAGGCGCCCGCATGGGTCGCGCCATCGGCCCCGACCAGTCCCGCGCGATCCATCGCGAAACGCACCGGCAGGTTCTGCAAGGCGACGTCATGCACGACCTGGTCGTAGCCGCGTTGCAGGAAGGTCGAATAGATCGCGACGAAGGGTTTTAGGCCCTCGGTTGCCATGCCGGCAGCAAACGTAACTGCGTGCTGTTCGGCGATGCCGACATCGAAGCAGCGGGTCGGGAATTTTTTGGCGAAGGCATCCAGGCCGGTGCCGTTCGGCATGGCGGCGGTGACGGCGACGATGCGGTCGTCGAGAGCGGCCTCGGTGATCAGGGCCTGGGAAAACACCTTGGTATAGGCGGGCGGGCCGGGTGGGGCCTTCTGCTGTTCGCCGGTGATGACGTTGAATTTTTGCACGCCGTGGTATTTGTCGGCCGAAGCCTCGGCCGGCGCGTAGCCGCGGCCCTTTTGCGTGACGGCATGCAGCAGGATCGGCCGCGCATCCTCGGCATCGCGCAGGTTGCGCAGGATCGGCAGCAGATGGTCGAGTTCGTGACCGTCGACCGGGCCGACGTAGTAAAAGCCCAATTCCTCGAACAACGTGCCGCCGGTCAGCAATCCGCGGGCGTATTCATCGGCCCGGCGCGCGGCGCGTTCCAAGGGCGCCGGGAAGCGGCGGGCGACCTTGGCCATCACTTCCCGCAGCGACAGGAAGGGGCGGGAGGAGATCAGCCGCGACAGATAGGCCGATAGCGCGCCCACGGGCGGTGCGATCGACATGTCGTTGTCGTTCAGGATGACGATCAGCCGCGCCTTCTGGCTGCCGGCGTTGTTCATCGCCTCATAGGCCATGCCGGCGCTCATCGCGCCGTCGCCGATCACCGCGATCACATGGCGATGGTCGCCCTTGAGGTCGCGCGCCACGGCCATGCCGAGCCCGGCGGAGATTGAGGTCGATGAATGCGCCGCGCCGAAGGGGTCGTATTCGCTTTCCGACCTGCGGGTGAACCCCGACAGCCCGCCCGCCTGGCGCAGGGTGCGGATGCGGTCCCGCCGCCCGGTCAGGATCTTGTGCGGATAGGCCTGGTGCCCGACGTCCCAGATCAGCCGATCATTCGGCGTTTCGAACACGGCATGGATCGCGACCGTCAATTCCACCACACCCAACGAGGCGCCCAGGTGACCGCCGGTTGTGGAGACCGTGTGGATCGTTTCCGCCCGGAGTTCATCGGCCAGTTGCTTCAACTGATCGGGCGAGAAATTCCGCAGGTCCGAAGGGATCTGGACGCGATCGAGGAGCGGGGTCGCGGGGCGAGCGGTCATGACCGGCGGCCAAGCACGTACTGGGCGAGCATCCTTAAATTATCGCCACGTTCGCCGAAACTGTCCAGATGCCTGATCGCCTGGTCCACCAGGCGCTCCGCCTGGGCGCGGGCGCGGTCGGGGCCGAGCAGCCCGACCAGGGTCGCCTTGCCCTGCGCCGCGTCCTTGGATGTGCGCTTGCCGGCTTCCTCGGGGGTGGCCGTCAGGTCCAGCAGGTCGTCGGCGATCTGGAAGGCGGCGCCTACGTCGCGGCCGAACAGGGCCAGCGCGTGGCGCTGGGCGCTGGGGGCCTTGCCGAGCAGGGCCCCGGCCTCGGCCGAGAATTCGATCAGCCGGCCGGTCTTCATCATCTGCAACCGGCCGACCTGGGCCTCGGTCAGCGGGCCGCCGGCGGTTTCCGACAGGATGTCCAGCATCTGGCCGCCGCACATGCCCCGCGCCCCGGCCGAACGGGCCAGGCAGCGCACCAGTTCGGCGCGCACGGAGGGGTCGGAATGGGTGTCTTCCTCGGCCAGGATCTGGAAGGCCAGGGCTTGCAGCGCGTCGCCGGCCAGGATCGCCGTCGCCTCGTCGAAGGCGACATGGCAGGTCGGCTTGCCGCGGCGCAGGTCGTCGTCATCCATCGCCGGCAGGTCGTCATGCACCAGCGAATAGGCGTGCAGCATCTCGATCGCCGCCGCGACCCGCAGGGCGGATTCGCGGGCGACGCCGAATTGCTCGGCACCCTCCAGCACCAAAAAGCCGCGCATCCGCTTGCCGCCGCCCATCGCGGCATGGCGCATGGCGGCGTAGAGGCGGGCCTCGTCGCCCTCCTCGATCGGCAGCAGCGCATCCAGCGCGCCCTCGATCTCGGCGCGGGCCAGGGTGAGGGCGGCGTTCAGCGCGGTGTCGTCCAGCGTGTCGGGCATCACGCGAGGTCCCGCACGCCGGCGGCTTCGCCATCGGGGCCGAGGGTGATGGCCTGGACCTTGGCCTCGGCATCGGCCAGCAGGCGTTCGCAATGCCGGCGCAGCGCGTCGCCGCGCTCATAGGCGCCGATCGCCTCGGCGAGCGCGCCTTGGCCGCCCTCCAGGCCCTTCACGATCTTTTCCAACTCGGCCAGCGCGGCTTCGAAGGACAAGTCGGCAATCTCGGCATCGGCCATGCCTGGCGGCTCCTGTGGTGTCGGGTCCCGACCCGGCGTGGGCAATCGATAGGGTCCGGACGCAACCTCGCCCCCAAGTGGGGCGGTTCAGGCTTCCATCAACGCCCGGACATGCGCCGCCGACGAGGCGGCCAGCGCGGTGAGGTCGTAGCCGCCTTCGAGCATGGAGACCACCCGTCCCCGCGCCGACCCGGCCTGCGCCAGGTGGCACAACTCGGTGGTGATCCAGGTGTAGTCAACCTCCCGCAACCGGCATTGCGCCAGGGGATCGGCCGCATGGGCGTCGAAGCCGGCCGAGATGATCAGCAATTCGGGGTCGAAGGCGGCCAGGGCGGGCAGCAGGTCATCCTCCCAGACCGCACGGAATGCCGCCCCATTGGCGCCGGGATGCAGCGGGCCATTGGCGATGTTGTTGAACCGGCCGCGTTCGGCGGCCGCCCCGGTGCCGGGATAGAGCGGCATCTGGTGCGAGGAGGCGAGGAACAGCCCCGGCTTGTCCCAGAACGCCGCCTGGGTGCCATTGCCGTGGTGGACATCGAAATCTGCGACCGCGACGCGGGCCAGGCCATGCGCGACCTGGGCATGGCGCGCGGCGATCGCGGCGTTGGAAAACAGGCAAAACCCCATCGGCGCGTCGGGTTCGGCATGATGCCCCGGCGGGCGCACGGCGCAGAAGGCGCGCAGCACCTCACCCCGGCAGACGGCGTCCACCGCGGCGATGCCGGCGCCGGCGGCGCGCAGGGCGGCCTCGGCGCTGCCGGCACACATCACCGTGTCGGCGTCCAGCGCCACGCGGGCGTCGCCTTCGGGGCGCACCGCCAAAATGGCGTCGACATGGCTTTCGGGGTGGATCAGGCACAATTGTTCACGCGTCGCGCGCGGGGCTTGGTCGCGGTGGAGCATCATGAACTCCTCCGCCTCCAGCGCGCGCAGCACGGCGCGCAGGCGGTCGGGGCATTCGGGATGCTCGTCGCCCATGTCGTGGTCGAGGCACGCCCGGTGGGTCAGCAGCAGGACGGTCATGTGGTCGGCGCATCCTCACGCCGGCGCAGGGTGAAGCGCCAGGCGCCTTTCTGTTCGCTGACCGAGACCAGCGCGTGGCCGGTTTCCTTGGCATAGGCGTGGAAATCGGCGACCGAGGCGGGGTCGGTCGCGATCACCGTCAGCCTGGCGCCCGGGGGCATGCCGCGCAGGGCCTTGTTGGCCTTCAGGACGGGCAGCGGGCAGGTCAGCCCGCTCAGGTCGATGGTTGTCTCGGACATGAGATGACTCCACCACTCCAGAGGGCCGCCCGCAAGCCGGGGTTGCCTGCGCGTGGCTGGCCCCGCAGGCTTGGGACATGAGAATTGGCATCGACCTGGGCGGCACCAAGACGGAAATCGTGGCGCTCGGCGCCGATGGGCGTGCGCTGCTGCGCCGGCGGGTGCCGACGCCCTCGGGCGATTACGCGGCCATCGTGGAGGCGATCGCAGGCCTGGTCGCGGCGGCCGAGGCCGAGACCGGCACAAGCGGCACTGTCGGCATCGGCATCCCGGGCAGCCCGTCGCCGGCGACCGGGCTGATCCGCAACGCCAATACCCAGGCGCTGAACGGCCGCGCCTTTGGCACCGACCTGTCGGCCCGCCTGGGGCGTGAGGTCCGCATCGCCAACGACGCCAATTGCCTGGCGCTGTCCGAGGCGGCCGATGGCGCCGGCGCCGGGTTCGGTACCGTTTTTGCTGTCATCCTGGGCACTGGGGTCGGTGGCGGGATCGTCGTCAATGGGCGCGTGCTGGAAGGGTTGAACGGCATCGCCGGCGAATGGGGCCATACGCCGCTGCCCTGGATGACGCCCGGCGAATACCCCGGGCCGCGCTGCTGGTGCGGCCGCGCCGGCTGCACCGAGACCTTCCTGCCAGGCCCCGCGCTGGCCGCCGATGCGGGGACGGCGACGGGGCATGAGGCGGTGTCGCGCGCCAAGGCTGGCGATCCCCGCGCCACGGCGGCCATCGCCCGCCACGCCGACCGGCTGGCGCGGGCGCTGGCGATGATCGCCAATATCCTGGACCCCGATTGCATCGTGCTGGCGGGCGGGTTGTCGAACCTGCCGCATCTGTATGAGCAGGTGCCGGGGCTGATGGCGCCCTGGATCTTTGGCGATGTGAAGCAGGTGGTGCTGCGGCCCGCGCAGCATGGCGACAGTTCGGGCGTGCTGGGGGCGGCGCGCTTGTGGGACGACGCTACAACCACCCCTTCCGCTTGAAATACAGCAGCGGCAGGATCGCCGTGCAGAGCATGACGCCCAGCGCCACGGGGTAGCCGAAGCTCCAGTCCAGTTCCGGCATGGACCGAAAATTCATGCCGTAGATGCTGGCGACCAGGGTCGGCGGCATCAGTGCGACCGAGGCCACCGTGAAGGTCTTGATGATCGCGTTCTGCTCGACATTGATGATGCCGAGCACGGCATCGAGCAAAAACCCTGCCTTGGCGTTCAGGACATTGGCGTGTTCGACCAGGCTTCGCACGTCGCGCACCAGCGTCTTGATCAGCGGCTGGTTTTCCTTGCGCACGGCGGTCGCCTTTTCCGCGCCGACGAAGGTCAGGATCCGGTTCAGGCCGAGCAGGGTTTCCGAGGCACGGGTCGTGACTTCCCCCACTTCACCCAGGACGATCAGCGCGTTCTTCAATTCCCGGTCGCGCACGGAGGCTTTCATCTCACCACGCGCGGTGCGGAAGGCGGCCTTGCTGGCGCGGTCCATGTCGGCGCCGATCCGTTCCAGGATATCGGCGAGCCGGTCCACGACCTGTTCGAACAGATGCAGCATCACCGCATCGGGGCAGCTCAGCAGCGTCTGCGGCTGGCGCGTCAGCCGCGCGATGAAGGAGGGGAAGGCTTTTGGCGTCGCATAGCGCACCGTGACCAGGGCGCTGCTGGCGAGCACGAAGGAAATCGCGGTCGAGCCATATTCGCCGCTTTCCACGCCGTAGAGGAAGTTGGCGGTGAGAAAGAGCGTGTCTTCTTCCCGATACAGGCGGGAGCTGCTCTCGATCTCCTGCATTTCCTCGCGCGTCGGGATTTCCAGGCGCAACGCCTCCTGCACCGCGCGTTCTTCTTCCAATGTCGGGTTCAACAGGTCGAGCCAGACGGCGCGCGACAAGACGTCGGTCGGCTGGACCCCCAGCCGTGTGACGACGATGCCGTTTTCCAGCGTGTAGGTGGTCAGCATCGTGGGCTCCCGTGGCTCGGGGGGTCGGGTGGCGGGCGCACCCTACGCGGTCGGTGGGGCCGAGTCAGCCCGGGCGCGGCAGCCCGAATGCCGCGGCGACGGCCGGGAAATCGACGGCTTCCGGATGCGTGCTGCCTGGCAGGGTGCCATCACCGGGGCGCACCAGGCGGCAGGTTTGCAGGCCGGCGGTGCGGGCGGCGTCGCATTCCTCGGCGATGTCGGACAGGAACAGGACTTCCTGCGCCGGCAGGTTCAAACCCGCGGCGATGCTGCGGTAGGAGGCCGGGTCGCGCTTCGGCCCGACCGCCGTGTCGAAGAAGCCCCCAAACAGCCCCGCCAAATCGCCCGCGACAGAATGGCCGAACAGCAGCTTTTGGGCACGGGTCGAGCCCGAGGAATAGACGTAGAGCCGCAATCCGGCCGAGGACCAGGCGCGCAAACACGCCGCCACATCGGGCCAGAGGTGGCCCTGGAGGCGGCCGTCTTTGAACCCCGCCTCCCAGATCATGCCCTGGAGGGTTTTCAGCGGCGTGACCTTGGCATCCGCCGCCATCCAGCCGCGCAGGGCGGCCGCCGGATCCTGGCCGGGGGCCAGGGCGCGCACGTCATCGACCAGTGCCGCCACCGCCGGGTCCTTGGCGTGATCCGCCAGGAAATTGTCGAGTGCGGCCTCCGCGAAGGGGAACAGGGTGTCCTTCACGAAGGCGATGGCGCTGGTGGTGCCCTCGATATCGACCAGGATCGCGGTTGGGCGCGTCACTGCGTGTCGGCGGGGAAGCGCTTGGCCATGTCCGTGCCCGTGTAATGCGGCGTCCAGCCGCTTGTGTCGGTGAAGACACGCAGGGCGGTGAAATTCGGTGCCTCACCCGCATCGAACCAATGCTTGTAGTCGGCCGGCACGCTGATCAGGTCGCCCGCGGTGCAATGCGCGTCATAGACGCGGCCATTGGCGTGGATGACGAAATTCCCCGAACCTTCATGGAAGAAGCGGATCTCGTCCTCGGTATGGATGTGCTCGTCCAGGAATTTCTGGCGCAGCGCATCCTTCATCGGATGATCGGGGGTCAGGCGGATGACATCGCTGCTGCCGGCGGCGGTGCCGTCCATGAAGGCATCCAGGCGCGGGCGATAGGCCGCCAGCACATCCTCCGCCGAGGCGCCCGGCGGCAGCGGGGCGATGTCCCAGCGTTCGAAGCGGACATTGATATCGGCCAGGATGCGGGCGATGTCGGCCGCGTCCTCGGTGGTGGTTTCGACGCTGGTGTCGCCAGCGTTCCAGACGGTCAGGCGGCTCACGGGATCCTCCTTGTGGCGAGTTCGCAGGCGAGCATGAATTCCAGCGCCTCGAACCGCGCCAGGGCGGCGGGCATGCTGTCGGCCCAGATATAGGATCCGTGGCCGCGGATCAGATACCCCGGCGGGGCCGCACCGCCCATGTCGCGCCAGCGGGTCTCCACCACGCGCTGCATGCGGGCGATGTCCTGGTCATTGTCCACCACGGGCACCGCGACGCGGGCTTCGTGGGTGGCCAGACCCGGAAACGCCTTCAACAATTCATAATTTTCCAGGATCAGATCATCGCCGGCGGCGCACGACAGCACCGTATTGGCAATGGAATGGCCGTGCAGCACGGCACCGGTTTCCGGAAAGCGGCGATAGATGCCGCAATGCAGGCCGGTTTCGGCCGATGGCCAAAGGGCTGCGTCTTCCGGCCGACCGTCCAGGTCCACGACCATCAGGGCCGCAGGGGTCAGGAAGCCCTTATGGAAGCCGGATCGCGTGACGGCGATCCGGTCCGCGCCCAGGCGCATGGAAAAATTGCCGGCCGTGGCCGGAACCCAGCCACGCGCATCCAACCGGCGCCCTGCGGCGCAAATGGCTGCCGCGATGCCGCCGGGAATGGGCGTCATGACGAAAACCCGATCTCCAGCCCCAAGCGGGGCTGGATCGGATCAGGCGGCCGGGCGGCTCGACGCGGCCGGCTGGGCGGTCGTCGCCTGGGCCGTCGCACCGGCGGGGCCGGGGATGCTGCCGGCCGGCGGCGTCGCCGGGGCCTGCGCCTCCATCGAGGCGTCCTTTTCGTCTTCCTTCATGTTTGCCTTGAAGGATTTGATACCCTTGGCCAGATCGCCCATCAGGCCGCTGATCTTGCCGCTGCCGAACAGCAGCAACACGACCATCAGCACGATCAGCCAATGCCAGATGCTGAAGGAACCCATCGTCGCGCCCCGATTTTTACGCGGCGGGCGCTTCTGCCCTGGCCGCTGTGTGTGACTTCCCGGGTATCTAAGCGTTCATCCGGCCGGGCGCAAACCGCCCCGCCCACGCACCGCCCGGTTCGGCCCGTGGACGCCTGACATGGTCGCACGCCCCGCCCGACTCAAGCGGCGCGGGGCAATGTTCCGCCAGGCAATTTCCCACTTGCCACCTGTCCGAAAGATTACTAGATGGACACCTGATCCGGGCCCCTCTGGCGCCGGCATCCCCCAGGAGCGATCCCCAGGGGGTGCCCGCGTGATGTCGGATCGCCATCCGTTGGGTGGCCGAGAGCGGGGGCCCGAAGTCTGTCGCCCACTCCGGCCGTATGGGGAGATTTTTGGGCGTGGAAGCGAACATCTGGTTTTGGGTGATTTTCAACGGCGGCGTGCTGCTGCTGCTGCTGTTCGACCTTGGGCTTTTTTCGAAGAAGGGGCCGGACGGCCAGCCGGTCGCCGTGCCGGTCACGACGGCGCTGATCAAATCGGCGGCCTATGTCGGGCTGGCGCTGCTATTCTTCGTGTATCTGCGCATGACCTATGGCGCGACCGAGGAGATACGGCATACCCGCAGCCTTGAATTCCTGACCGGCTACGTCATCGAATGGGCGCTGTCGGTCGACAATATCTTCATCTTCGTCCTGATCTTCGCCAAGTTCGGCGTGCCCCCGGCCTATCAGCATCGCGTGCTGTTCTGGGGCATCCTGGGTGCGCTGGTGATGCGCGGCGTGATGATCGTGGTCGGCACATCGCTGATCCGCGAGTTCGACTGGATCATGATCCTCTTCGGCGCCTTCCTGATCTACAGCGGCTGGAAGATGCTGCGCAGCGTGGGTGAGGAGGACGGCGACCCGACCCAGAACCCGCTGATGCTGTGGATGCGCCGCAAACTGCCGGTGACCAGCGATTTCCGGGGCAGCGCCTTCACCTGGCGTGAGAATGGCAAGTGGATGCTGACGCCGCTCGCCCTGGTGCTGGTGCTGGTCGAGTTGACCGACCTGGTCTTTGCGTTGGACAGCATTCCCGCGATTTTCGCCGTCACCGACGACGCCTTCATCGTCTACACGGCCAATGTCTTTGCCATCCTGGGCCTGCGGGCGATGTACTTTGCCTTGGCCGGGATCATCCACCGCTTCAAGTATCTGAAGCATGGGCTGTCGATCGTGCTGATGATCGTGGGCGCGAAGATGCTCGCCAACTGGTTCGCGGGTGGCAAGGCGGTACCGGTGGAATACGCGCTGGTGGTGACCTTCGGCATCATCGCGGGGTCGATCGCGCTGTCGCTCTACAAGACGCGCGGCCAGCCGGCGCATTGAGCATTTTCAAGTCAGGTGCCTTCACCTGACGACTCCGGAAATGCGTCAAAACAACAGGCTGGACCATTTGAAGTAAGCCTCGGCGAACGGAAAATGGTCCAGGCGCCGGCGGGCGGGTGGGGCTTATGCGTCCGGCTTGATGTCCAGCCGGCGCACCAGCCCGCCCCAGCGCTCGGCCTCGGCGGCGATATAGGCCGCCGCATCGGCCGGGCTGCTGGCCACGATCTCGAAGCCGGTGGCTTCCAGCGTCGCCTTGGTCCGTGGGTCGGCCAGGGCAGCCTGGGCTTCCTGCGCCAGGCGCGCGACCCGCGGGGCGGGCGTGGCGGCGGGCGCGATCAGCGCGATCCAGCCATAGGAAGCGGCGCCGGGCAGCCCGGCCTCGGCCAGGGTCGGCACGGCGGGGAGCTGGGTGATGCGGGTATCCGACGTCACCGCCAGCGCCCGCACCTGGCCTTCGCGCACCTGTGCCAGTACCGCTCCGCTGGAGACGAACATCGCCTCGATCCGCCCGGCCACCAGGTCCAGCACCGCCTGGGGGAAGCCGCGATAGGGCGCGTGTTCCATGCGGGTTTCGGTACGGGCCATGAATTCTTCCATCGCCAAATGGCTGCCCGATCCGGCGCCGACCGAGCCATAGGTCATCTTGCCCGGGTTGGCCCGGGCATGGGCGATGAAGCCCGCGACATCGCTGGCCGGCACCGAGGGATGCACCACCAGCAGTTGGGGCAACCGCGCCAGCAGCGAAATCGCCACCAGGTCGCGCCGCGGGTCGTAGGGCAGGTTGGGGAAGAGCGCCGGGGCCACGGCCAGGGGCGAGTTGATCGACACGCCGATCACATGCCCGTCCGTCGCCTTGGCGACCGCATCGGTGCCGATATTGCCGCCCGCGCCCGCCCGGTTGTCGATCACGAAGGGCTGGCCGAAGACCGTGGTGAAATGCGCCGCGACCGCCCGGGCCGCGATGTCGGGCGTGCTGCCGCCGGGGAAGGGGACGACCACGCGCACCGGGCGGTCGGGCCAGGCGGGTTGGGCGATCGCGGGTGTCGCGGCCAGTGCCAAAAGGGGCAGCGCGCGTCGGGTGATGGCGGTCATGGGGGCTTCCTCCGGCTTTGCCGTTTCATCGCAGGCCCCATGCGCGCCGCCAAGCCTTGCCCGGCGTGGCGCATCGGGCCATGAAGCGACGAACGACCAGCAGGATGCCGCCTTCATGAGCGAAACAGGCTTCGACGTTATCGTGATCGGCGCCGGCCCCGGCGGCTATGTCTGCGCCATCCGCGCGGCGCAGCTCGGCCTGAAGGTCGCCTGCGTGGAAAAGCGCGACACCCTGGGCGGCACCTGCCTGAACATCGGCTGCATCCCGTCCAAGGCGCTGCTGCATTCTTCCGAGCATTACGAGGAAGCGGTCCACAAGCTGGCCGACCATGGCGTGAACGTCGGCCCGGTGACCCTGGACCTGGAACGGATGCATGCCCGCAAGGGCGAGGTCGTGTCGGCCAACGTCAAGGGCGTCGAATTCCTGTTCAAGAAGAACAAGATCACCTGGCTGAAGGGCGAGGGCCGGATCACCGCGCCCGGCCAGGTCACCGTGGGCGACACCGCCTATGCCGCCAAGAACATCGTCATCGCCACGGGGTCGGACAGCATCAACCTGCCGGGCGTCGCCGTGGACGAGAAGCAGATCGTGACGAGCACCGGCGCGCTGGAGCTGGCCGCCGTGCCGAAGCACCTGGTGGTGATCGGCGGCGGCGTGATCGGGCTGGAACTGGGCAGCGTCTGGCGCCGCCTGGGCGCCGAGGTGACGGTGGTCGAATTCCTCGATCGGCTGGTGCCGACGATGGACAATGAACTGGGCAAGGCGTTCGAGCGCATCCTGGGCAAGCAGGGGTTCAAGTTCCGCCTGAAGACCAAGGTGACGGGCGCCACCACCGACGACACGGGCGTGACCCTGACCCTGGAACCCGCCGCGGGCGGCGCCGCCGAGACCTTGCAGGCCGATGTGGTGCTGGTCGCCATCGGCCGGCGCGCGCATACGGCATCCCTGGGCCTGGCCGAGGTCGGGGTGGCCATGGATGACCGCGGCCGCGTCGCGACCGACGGGCATTTCGCCACCAACGTCCCCGGCATCTGGGCCATCGGCGACGTCATCGCCGGCGCCATGCTGGCCCATAAGGCCGAGGAAGAGGGCGTCGCCCTGGCCGAGATCCTGGCCGGGCAGACGGGGCACGTGAACTACGGGGCCATCCCGGGCGTGGTCTACACGTGGCCCGAGGTCGCCAGCGTCGGCGAGACCGAGGAAGAGCTGAAGGCCCGCGGGCAGGCCTACAAGGTCGGTAAATTTCCCTTCATGGCCAATGCCCGCGCCCGCGCCATGGGCGATGTGGATGGGTTCGTGAAGATCCTGGCCGACAAGGACACGGACAAGGTCTTGGGGGCGCATATCATCGGGCCGGATGCCGGGACGCTGATCGCGGAAATCGTCCTGGCGATCGAATTCGGCGCCAGCAGCGAGGATATCGCCCGCACCTGCCACGCCCACCCCAGCCTGAACGAGGCGGTGAAGGAAGCGGCCCTGGCGGTCGAAGGGCGCGCGCTGCACATCTGATTGGTTGCCGGGTCTTGGCGATGCATTGCATCATCGCCATCTTTCCTTCACCCGTGGGCGGCACTCTGCCGCATCTGAAGGAGTGCCCGGCCCAGTGAGCATCATGTGCCCCTGCCCGAAGCGAAAGGCCATGGGCTATGGGCTGATGGCGTTGGGGCCTGTCGGGCTGATCCTGCCGATCCTGCCTGGGCTGGTGTGTTTCGGGCTGGGCGTCTTCGTCCTGCGCGACCAGCATACCTGGGCATTCCGCCTGTTCGGGCGTTTCGCCGAGCGATGGCCGGGCATGGCCATCAAGATGGAAGGCATGGAGGAGACAGCCTGGCAGAAGGTGCGCGGCCTTGGCGCGCGCTGCCGGGCGATGCTGCCGTTCGGGCGCCGGCCGCCACCGGGTTAGACGGCGGCCGCGGTCGCCGGCGGGTTTATGCAGCCCGCCACATAGGTCATGAAATGCGCGACCCGGGGCGTTTGCAGCCCTTTGACCTTCGCCTGTTCGTCGAAGCGCCGCAGTTGCACCGCCGCCGCGGCATGCGGCATGGCGTCGAAGGCGGCCACCTCCGCCGCCGACATCGGCCCGCCCTGGAGGGATAGGCTCAGCACCGAATCCCCGGACAGCTTGGCGAAGTAATCGGCCTCGGTCGCGCAGAGGTAGCGCTTGGCCGCGACATGCAGTCGCACGGGTTCGGTCACGGCGGGGCCGAACCAATTGGCCAGGAAGGCATGGCCGAGCGCTTCGTGCTGGTCGTCCACACCGTCCTCAGCGGGGTTTTCGCCCAGGTTGTGCACCATGTGGCCGATATCGTGCAGCAGGGCGGCGGCGATCAGCGTGTCCGGGCAGCCCGCCTGTTCGGCCAGCAGCGCGCATTGCAGGGCGTGCTGGCGCTGGTTGATGGCGCTGAGCCCGTAGTTGCCATCGGCCTTCAAGGTCAGGAGATCGGCGATCTGGCTTAGCCGTTGGTCCTGCGTCATGACGCGCTCCGGTGGTATCCCCGCCGAGGTATCGCCCCGGCACGCCGGCGGCAATGCGGCGCGTTGATTCAGGGCAGCAGACCGGCATCCCGCAGGAAGCGCCGCACACCAGGATGGATCTGCGCCGGGTCGGGCGCCGCGGCGGCGGTGTTTTCGGGGGTGGTTTCCGCCGCCTGCGGCAAGAGCGCGGCAAAACCGGGTTGGGCCGCGTGCAATGCGCTGGCGAGGTGGAAGCCGGCGGCGTCGTCGAGCCCCGGCCGGGCAAGGACCAGGCTCCAGGTGCCGACCGAGGCGACCGGTGCCGCCTGGCCGGCATAGCTGCGGGCGGGCAGGGACATCGGCCGCAGGCCCGGGTCGGCGGCCAGGATGCCTTCGCACTCCACGGCGTTTGGCGCCAGGAAGCGCAGGCCCATCGGCCCGGCGGCGATGGCGGCAAACCCCGGCCAACCCGCACCCCCGCCCCAGAGCGCCGCGGCCCTGCCATCCAGCACCATCGCCGGCCCATCCCCCGCGCGGTCCAGCAGCACGGCGTCGAAATCGCGTTCGATGTCGAGGCCAAGCCCCGCCATCACCTGCCGCGCCAGCACGATGAAGCCCGACCCGCGCGCGCCCCAGGCGATGCGCTGCCCGCGTAGATCGGCGATGGTCCGGGCCGGGTGGTCGCCACGCAGGGCGAACATCCCCGGCGTCGCATACATCGCGGCGGCCAGGGTGATTCCGCTGCCGTCGTTGAGGGCCGTCGTCGCGGCGTCACCGGCAACCAGTCCAAGATCGATCCCGCCGGCCGCCAGCAGCCGCGCGTTTTCCAGGCTGCCGGCGGTGTTGCGCGGCAGGATGGTGACGCGGGGATCGGCCGCATGCACGGCGGCGGCGAAGGCCGCGCCATAGGCGGGGAAGCCGCCGCCGGGCGTTGCGGTGCCAAGGCTGAGGGTGATGGGCAGGTCGTTGTCCTTCATGGGCCTTTTCATCGGTGCGGGCGCCTACGCGGCGGGAACCCAGGCCAGGATATGCGTGGCGATGACGCAGGTTTGCCCAGCGTCGTTCACAACCTCGACCCGCGCGCGGGTGCGGCCGGCGGTGTCGTCCACCGCCTCGATCGTGTAGCGCGCGGTCAGCCTGTCGCCAGCAAAAACCGGGCGGGTGAAGCGGATACGGTCGTAGCCGGCCGAAACCGGCGTGCCGGTGGCGCCCCGTTCGACGGAGCGCTTGGACATCATGGACGCGGTCGCCGAGGGCAGCCCCATCACCAGCGCGCCATGCGCGATGATGCGCCCGAAGGCGGTCGTCGCGGCATGGGCGGCATCGGTGTGGATGGGGTCATGGTCGCCGCTGATGTCGGAGAAGGCGGCGATATCGGCCGCCGACAGCGTTTTCGTGAAGGACACGGATTCGCCGACGGCCAGGTGCGTCGTCACGCGAAGCGCGCCAGGGCCGGGCGGGGTGTCGCGCGCGGCAGGTCGATCCCCATCGGCGCGTCGGCGAAAAGCCGCGCATCCATCAGCCGCAGATTGGGGGAAACGGCGGGACGGAACGCCATGGCGCCGATCACATCGGTTTCCAGGTCGGCCCCCGGCGCGATTTCGATCAGTTCCGGCCCCTGCGCGCCAAGTTGGAAGACCGCGCGTTCGGTCACGTAGAGCACGCGCTGGCCGCGCGCCTGCGCATAGCCGCCGGAGAAGGTGACCTGTTCGACCCGCTGCACCGCCTTCGGCACACCACCGGCGCTGAGCGTGCCGCCGAACACCACCGAGCCCGCGCCCTGGCTGATGTTGATGAAGCCCCCCGGCCCGACGATGCGGCCGCCGAAGCGGGAGACGTTCACATTCCCTTCCGCGTCGAATTCGGCGAAGGAAAGGAACGCGAGGTCCAGCCCGCCGCCATCGTAGAAATCAAACTGGTAGGGCTGGTCCACCTGCGCATCGGGCGACATCGCCGCCCCGGCCTCATTCCCGCTAGCCGGCGCGCCGCCGATATTGCCCTGTTCGTTGGTCAGGCAGATGCGCCGCAGGATACCTTCCTCGGCCGCGACATTGGCGATGCCGGTGGAGATGCCGGAGCCAAGGTTGCAGATGGCGCCTTCGAACAATTCCAGCGCGCCGCGCCGCGCGACGATGCGGCGCGGTCCGGGCGGCAGGCGGGGAATGTCCTCCAGCGCCACGCGGGCGTGGCCGGAGTACGCAGCGCTGTCTTCGGTTTCGAAGGTTTGCCACTGGTCGGGGGCGAGGACCACGGCATCGACCAGGATGCCCGGCACCTTGACCATCTTGGGGTGCAGCGATCCCGCCGGCACGATGCGCTTGACCTGGGCGATGACGATGCCGCCGGCGCGGCGTGCGGCTTGCGCGATGGAGAGCATTTCGAGGGTGACGGCCTCATGCTCCATCGAGATATTGCCGTTGGCATCGGCGGCGGAACCGCGGATGAAGGCGACGTTCACGGGATAGGGTTTGTAGAAAAGATATTCTTCCCCGCGGAAGTCCTGAACTTCAATCAGGTCTTCCGTCGCCCGCGCGCTTTGCCGCCCGCCGCCGAGGCGCGGATCGACGAAGGTGTGCAAGCCGATGGTCGTCAGCAGCCCGGGCCGCCCCGCCGCCATTTCCCGCATCAATTGCGACATCGCACCTTGCGGCAGGGTATAGGCCTCGATCTTCTCATCCAGCGCCAGGCGCGCGATGCCGGGGGAATTGACGAAGGTGCCGGATACGGCGCGCTTCAACAGCCCTTCCTGCGCCAGGTGGCCCGCACCGCGCGTCTTGCCATCGCCCAGGCCGACCGGATGCACGGCGGTCAGGTTTTTGGGGGCGCCCGTGGCGCGGAAGCGATCGCCAACTGCCGCCAGCAAGGCATCCGGCACGGCATGGCCGCCGCCGGACCCGCCGACCAAGAGGGTGTCGCCATCGCGAACAAGGGCGGCGGCTTCGGCGGCGGTGATCTGGCGCATCATGGACGGAAGGATCCTGGGAAGTGACAGGCAACACGACGGCCGGGCGCGACCTCGACCAAGGGGGGCGGGGCTTCGCAGGCGGGGCGGGCGACGGGGCAGCGGCCGCGGAAGGCGCAGCCGGTTGGTAGGACAAGCGTCGATGGCGGCTCACCGCCCAACACCACGCGTTCGCGCCCGGGTTCGGGCACGGCGGAGGTCAGTGCGACGGTGTAGGGATGCAGCGGCGCGGAAAAGACGTCGAGCGCCGGACCTTCCTCGACAAATCGGCCGAGGTACATGACCGACACGCGGTCGCAGAACGCCCGCACCACGGCGAGATCATGCGCGATGAACAGGTAGGACAGGCCAAGCCGTTCCCGCAGGTCCAGCATCAGGTTCAGCACCTGCGCCTGCACATTCACATCCAGCGCCGAGACCGGCTCGTCGGCGACCACCAGATCAGGTTCCAGTGCCAGCGATCGCGCGATGGATACGCGCTGCCGCTGGCCGCCGGAGAACTCATGCGGGAAGCGTTCCGCCCATTCGGGCTTGAGGCCCACCGTTGCCATCAGATCCAGGATTTTTTCGCGCGCTTCGGCGCGGGAGGCCACGCGGTTGTGCGCCAGCAGCGGTTCGGCCAGGGCATCGCCCACCGTCATGCGCGGGTTCAACGAGGCATAGGGGTCCTGGAACACCATCCCCATGCGTGGCCGCAGCGGGCGCATTTCGGCGGAGGACAGGTTCGTGATGTCCTGCCCATCGAAACGCAGCGTGCCGGATGTCGGCGCATGCAGCCGCGTCACCAACCGTGCGAGGGTGGACTTGCCGCAGCCGCTTTCGCCGACAATGCCCAATGCCTCACCCCGGCGCAGGCGAAGATCGACGCCATTCACCGCATGCACGGTGCCGGGTTTGCCGAACACGCCACTGCGGGGCAGGGCGAAATGCTTGATCAGGGCTTGCGCTTCGAGAAGGGGGCGTTCCTCGGGCGCCGGGGCGCGCGTGATGGCTTCGGCGGCGATGGGCGGGGGTGGTAAAGGACGGCCGTCGGCGGTGACCCAACAGCGCGCGCGACGGCCGGGGGCGACCTCCATCAACGGGGGATGGTCGGTTTCGCAGCGGGCGATCTTGAACGGGCAGCGGGCGGCGAAGCGGCAGCCGGGCGGCGGGTTCAGCGCGTTGGGGGGTGACCCCTCGATCGCGACCAGCCGCGCACCGGCCGGGCTGTCCAGGCGCGGCACGGCATTGACCAGGGCCCAGGCATAGGGGTGGCGCGGATCGGTCAGGACGGCGGCGGTTTCGGCTTCCTCGACGATCTCACCACCATACATCACGGCGACCCGGCGACAGACCGTGCCGATGACGCCGAGGTCGTGGGAGATCAGCACGATGGCCGTGCCGAATTCCTCATTCAATCCACGCAGCAGGTCGAGGATCTGCGCCTGGATGGTGACATCCAGCGCGGTCGTCGGTTCGTCGGCGATCAGCAGCACCGGGTCGTTGGCGACGCCGATCGCCATCATCACGCGCTGGCGCATGCCGCCGGAAAATTGGTGCGGGAAGGAGGCGGCGGCGCGTTCGGGTGCTGCCACACCCATGCGGCGCAGCAAATCCACCGCGCGGGTCTTTGCCGTGGCCGGTGTCTGGCGGCCGTGGGAGATCATGTGCTCCGTCACCTGGCGCAGGATGCGGATAACGGGGTTCAGCCCGGTCATCGGGTCCTGGAACACCATCGCCGCGCGATCGCCGCGCCAGTTGCGGAGTTCCTCGCCGGTCATCGCCAGCACGTCGCGGCCCTGGAAGCGCACACTGCCGCAGATGATGCGGGCGGGTTCTTCCAGCAACCGCATCAGCGACAGGGCCGTGACGCTTTTGCCGGAGCCGCTTTCGCCGACGATGCCGAGGGTTTCACCGGGGCCGACGGTGAAGGACACGCCATCGACCGCACGCACCGCGCCGGCGTCGGTCAGGAAGACGGTGCGCAGATCCTCGACGTCGAGCACGGGGGTCAACAAGGGCGTGACATCCATCAGCGTGACCGCGTCTTCGGATCGAGCCAGTCGCGCAGCCCATCCCCCAAAAAGTTGAAGCCGACGACGACGGTCAGGATGGCGAAGCCGGGGAAGGCCGCGACCCACCATTGTTCGACAAGTTCACGACCCTCCGCGACCATCGAGCCCCATTCCGGCGTCGGCGGCACCACGCCAAGGCCTAGGAAGGACAGCCCGGCGAAGGTCAGGATCGCATTGCCGAGGTCCAGCGTGATCAGCACCGCCAGCGGCCCCATCGTATTCGGCAGGATGTGTCGGCCGAGGATGCGCACCGGGCGCAGGCCGAGGACGGTCGCGGCCTCGACATACTCCTGGCTGCGCTGCACCAGCGCGAGCGCCCGCGCCAATCGCGCGAATTTCGGCCACCAGACGACAAGCATGGCGAGGATGGTGTTGGTTGTGCCGATGCCCAGGGCCGCGGCAATGGCCAGCGCCAGGATGATCGGCGGGAAGCACAGCACCAGGTCGGTGAAGCGCATCAGCGCCTCGTCCACGATGCCGCGCGACCAGGCCGCGACGATGCCGACCGTGATGCCGATGGCGGCCCCCAGCAGCACCACCGTGAACCCAGCCGTCAGCGACAAGCGCGCGCCATAGAGCAGGCGCGAAAACACATCGCGCCCCAGCACATCGGTGCCGAGCCAATGGGTCGCGGAGGGCGGCGCCAGCCGGTTCACGATGTCCTGCGCATCGGGCGGGTAGGGCACGATCCAGGGCGCGAGAAGGGCGACCAGCAGCCAGGCGACGACGATCGCCGTGCCGGCCCAGGCGGGGCCGTAGCGTTGCAGGCGGCGGCGCCAGCGCGGCCGCGCGACCGGCATGACCACGGTGGCGCTCATCGGCGCACCCGCGGGTCGAGCGCGGCATAGGACAGATCAACCAGCAGGTTCACCAGCAGGTAGGTCGCCGAGACGACGAGGGTGATGCCCATGATCGCCGGAAAATCCAGCGCCGCGGCGGAGCGGAATGTGTAGCGGCCAAGGCCTGGCCAGGAGAACACCGTCTCGGTCATCACCGCCCCCGCCAGCAGGTTGGCATAGGCAAGGCCGCCCAGGGTCACCACGGGCACCAGTGCATTCGGCAGCGCGTGGCGCAGCACGATCACCCGCGCCCGCAATCCCTTGGCGCGGGCCACGCGCACGTAATCCTGGCCGAGGCTGTCCAGCATCGCCGCACGCGTCGTGCGGGTGATCAGCCCGATGGTCGCCGCGGCCAGGACAATGGAGGGCAGCACGAGATGCGTGGCCGCGTCCCAGAAGGCTTCCCAGTCCCGCGCCAGCGCCGCATCCAGCAGGAACAATCCGGTCGGGCCGTCGGGCGGGAAGGCGATCGGGTCCATCCGCCCCGGCCCGGGCGCCCAGCCGAGCCAGCCATAGAAAATCGCCAACATGATGAAGGCGAGCCAGAAGGTCGGGGCCGAGACGCCGAGCAGGGAGATGACGCGGGCCAACGAATCGACCCAGGTGTCGCGCCATACGGCGGCTGCGATCCCAAGCGGAATGCCGACACCGATGGCGAGCATGAAGGCGATGGTCGCGAGTTCCACCGTCGCCGGCGCATACTGCACGATGTCGTCCAGCACCGGCCGCCGCGTGGCGATTGAGATGCCAAGATCGCCATGTGCGAGGCCATATAGGAAAATCCCGTAACGCTCCCACAAGGGCAGGTCGAGGCCCCATTTCGCGCGCCATTCCAGCACGGTCGCCGGGTTCGACGCAGCGATGTCGCCCATCTGCGCCAGCACCGGATCGCCCGGCACCAATGCGGAAATGAGAAAGACCACGAGGCTGGCCAGCAAGGCCATCGCGAGCGCGGACAACAGACGGGTCGCGATGTAACGCGGCAATGGACGCGGCCTCCCCCGCTTGCCCCTATCCTGCCCCAGTTAGAACGATACAATCAAGTCAACCAAGGGAGGATATGCGATGGACGGCGATGTGAGGCTTGAGGTCTCCGACGGGGTGGCCGAGTTGGTGCTGGATCGGCCCGCCAAGCACAATGCGGTCACGCCGGCGATGGCGAAGCGCCTGACCGATCTTTGCCGCACGCTGGATGCTGATGACGCGGTGCGTTCGGTCTTGCTGCGCGGCGAAGGCCATCGCGCCTTCTGCGCCGGCAGCGATTTGAACGCGCTGGCCGGCTACGCCTCGGCCTGGCATTTCCGCAACAGGATTGAATACTCGACGGCGGTGCGGGGGTTGCGCAAGCCCGTGGTCGCGGCGTTGCAAGGCTGGACCTTGGGTGGCGGGGCGGAGACGGCGCTTTCGGCGGATCTGCGCATCGCCGCCGACACGCTGCGCCTGGGTTTTCCCGAAGTGCAGCGCGGCTGGGTCGGTGGTGGCGGTGCGTCGCAGATCCTGCCGCGCATGATCGGCCAAGGGCGCGCCGCGCGCCTGCTGATGCTAGGCGATCCGATCGGTGCCGAGGAAGCACTGCGGCTTGGGCTGATCGAGGAGATCGTGGCCCCCGACGCCTTGCTGCCGCGCGCCCGCGAACTGGCCCAGAAACTCGCGGGCCTGAGCCCCGTTGCCGTGCAATCGGTGAAGGCCGCGATGCGTATGGCGATGGAGGCGCCGCTGACAACCGGCCTCGCCTACGAGAATGAAATGAATGTGCTGTGCTTTTCGGCGGGCGATCATTTGGAAGGCATCCGCGCCTTCAACGAAAAACGGGAGGCGAGTTTCGAGCGATGAAGGTCTTTCTATCCCACACACCAGAGAACTTCCCCGGCTACTTTGGCGATCGCGCCCTTGCGGCGCTCGCCCAACACGCCAAGATCGTGCGCAATCCGACCGACCGGGACCTGCGTGATGCCGAACTGGCCGAGGCGGCGAAGGGTTGTGATGCCATCATCGCCTATCGCGGTTCGCCCGGGACGGCGGCGACGTTCGATGCCACGCCCGACCTCGTGGCCTTTCTGCGCTGCGCGGTCGACATCAGCACCATCGATGTCGCGGCCGCGTCGGCACGGGGCATCCTGGTCACGCGCGCGACGCCCGGGTTTGTCGATGCCGTTGCGGAACTCGGCATCGGGATGATGGTGGATCTGGCGCGCGGCGTGTCGCGATCGGTCATCGCCTATCGGCAGGATGCGGTGCCTGTGCCAGTGGTGGGGCGGCAGATGTCGGGTGCGTCGCTCGGCCTGGTCGGCTACGGCCGCATCGCGCAGCGCCTGGCGGAGATTGCCCGCGCGATGGGCATGCATGTGCTGGCGCATGACCCGAAGGCCGCGCCGGATACGCCGCTGGACGACGTGCTGGGCGCGGATTTTGTGGTGTGCCTCGCGGCATCCTTGCCGGAAACGGCGAACCTGATGGACGCTCGCGCCTTTGCCGCGATGCGGCGTGGAGCATTCTTCATCAACCTGTCACGCGGCGAGTTGGTCGATGAGGCGGCGTTGGAAGCAGCGCTGGACTCGGGCCACCTTGGCGGTGCCGCGATGGATGTGGGGCGCGCGCCGGACCAGATGCCAAGTCACCGACTGGCCCGACGTGCAGATGTCATCGCTACGCCGCATCTGGCCGGCATGACGCCACAGGCGGCGGAACATCAGGCGATGGACACGGTCGCCCAGATCGCCGCCCTGGCGTCAGGACGGATGCCCGAAGGGGCGGTGAACGGCCCTGCCGCTCACCGCCTGCAGAAACTCGGGATCAGGCCGGGGTGACGCCGCCCGTATCCAACTGCCAACCCGCCGCGGTCAGCGGGAAGGCCTTGATGCTGTTACGCACCGCGATCTGGTAGATCGGCTGGAACAGGATGAAGTGGTGGGCGACGTCCACCACCTGGCGCTGCCACTCAACCCAGAGCTCGGCGGCCTTCGCCAGATCCTGTTCCTCCGACGCCTGCTTGACCAGGTCGGTCGTCGCCTGCGGCACGGTCCAGTGCACGCGGCGCGCGACGCGCTCCACCACCGCACTCGCCCACAGATCGTTAGACACGGCGGGCGGGTTCCAGAAAGTCAGGATACCGCCGGCGCCACGGCCCTGCGTATAGACCGTCCGGATGTTCACCTGATCCATCGGGTTCAGCTTCACGCGGATGCCGACACGCGCCAGGTCGGACTGCAACTTCTGGCCCAGCACCTGGTAGGAAATGCCGGCGACAGCCGCGTTGCCGTAGGCGATTTCCATCTCGAACCCTTCGGGCACGCCAGCCTGCTGCAGCAGCTGGCGGGCGCGGTTCAGGTCCTGCTTGTAGCCGATGCGGCGGGCGATTTCCTCAGTGCTGCCATTGACCCCGATCGGCAGGAAGTGCGCCGGGCGCAGCGCGCTGCCACCCAGCAGGCTGCCCAGGATGCCGTCGTAGTCGATGGCATGGCCGATCGCCTGGCGCGCGGCCTTTTGGGCCAGCGCCGGGTTGGCCGCCGGATTCTCCGTCACCGCCATGTAGACGAAGTCCAGGCTCGGCAGCCTGTCCACGCGCACGTTCGGTTCCGAGCGCAGGGTCGAAAGCTGCTCCGGGATCAGGTTGAACGCGGCCTGCACGTCGCCGCGCCGGACGGCCAGCAACTGCGCCGCGCTATCGGACAGATGCCGGATCACCACGCGTTCGAAGGCTGGCGTACCGCGCCAGTAATTCGGGTTGCGCTGCAACTGAATCTGGCCGTTGCGTTCCCAGCGAACGAGGCGATAGGGGCCGGTGCCGGCGGAATTGCCGTTCAGCCATTCGGTCGCACGATCCGTGTCCTTGGCTTCGACACCCTGCACGGCGCCATGCTGCAACATGACGGCCTTTTCCAGGACCGAACACCCAGGGTTGCAAAGGATCGGCAGGATCGGCGCGTTCGGCGAGTTCAGGACGAAGTCCACCGTATTGGCGTCCACAACCTCCACGCGATCGACCGACTTGATATACTGCTGGGTCTGTTCACGCATGTTGATCAGCCGGTCGAAGGAGAATTTCACATCCTCCGCCGTCATGGTCGCGCCACTCGCGAATTTCACGTTCGGGCGCAGGGTGAAGCGCCAGCCATCCCCGCCGGGTCGCCGCGCCCAGGCGGTCGCGAGCGACGGCTTCGGATTGACTAGGTCATCCGGTTCCAGGGTCAGCAGGCTGTCGTAACAGGCCGCGAGCGTCAGCGGCGGCGTGTATTGTGCCTGGCGCACCGGGTCGAAGGTAATGGTGTCGGAGATGTCGATCCCGATCACCAGCGTGGTGCCGCGTGCCTGGGCAAAGGCCTTTCCGCCCGGCAGCAGCGGCAGGGTCGCGGCGGTGGCGCCGAGCAACCGGGCAAGGTCGCGGCGTGAAAGTGAGATGATGCTCATGGACAATTCCCTTGTGTCGCCCGATCGTGCTTGTCGGATCGTTCCAATGAAGGACGATAGGCGCGAGGTGGGGAGCCTGTGAAGCGGGAAACGGATCGGCCCATTGGGGTCGGGATCATCGGGCTTGGCATGGCCGTCGCACCGCACATGCTGGCGTTGCAGGACCTGGCCGCCGCGGGACGTGTCACCATCATCGGCGGCCATGCGCGCAGTGCCCCGGCACGGGCGGCTTTTGCCGCCCGCTGGAACGCGCCGGTTTTTGCCGAACAGGCGGCCTTGCTGGCGGCTCCTGGGCTGGACCTTGTGCTGGTGCTGACGCCACCCGGCGCGCATCTGCCGGTGGCCGAGGCCGTTATCGCGGCGCGGCATCACCTCATCGTCGAGAAGCCCCTGGAACTGACCGTCGCGCGTGGCGAGGCGCTGGTGGCGACGGCCGAGGCCGCGGGGGTGCGCTGCGGTGTCTGCCTGCAACACCGCTTCCGACCCGCCGCGCTGCGGCTGAAGGCGGTGCTGGAGGCCGGTGGGCTGGGCCAGGCGCTCTCCGCCAGCGCCAGTATCCGCTGGTGGCGGGACGCGGCATATTTCGCCCAGGCCGGCCGGGGCACCATGGCGCGCGATGGCGGCGGCGTGCTGTTGACCCAGGCGATCCATACGATCGACCTGTTGCTGCACCTGATGGGACCGGTGCGGGATGTCGCAGGCTTTGCCGTCACCTCGCCCTTGCGGGCCATCGACACCGAGGACATTGCCGCCGCGGCGCTGCGCTTCGAAAGCGGCGCGATTGGCGTGCTCGATGCGACCTCGGTCGCGCGGCCGGGCTTTGCCGAACGGATCGAGATCGCGGGGACGCAAGGCTCGGCCGTGCTATCCGCGCATCAGTTGGAACTGCACGGCGCCGATGGCGCCCCGCCGGAGTTTTTTGGCGAAGGTGGTTCGGGTGGTGGCGGCGCTGACCCCATGGCCTTCGACCATGGCCCCCACCGTGCGTTGATCGCCGAGATGCTCGACGCGATCACACAGGATCGCGAGCCATCCAATAGCGCCCGATCCGCCCTGCCGGTGCAGCGGTTGATCGAGGCGTTGCTGGCCGATGCGGCGAAGCGCGCATGATCAGCGGCCGCACACGCCTCTTCGGCATCGTCGGCGACCCTGTGGCGCCGCTGCGGTCGCCGGCGCTGTTCAACGCGGAATTCGCGCGGCTTGGGATGGATGCGGTCTTCGTGCCCTTGCAGGTGCCACAGGGCGTGCTGGCCGAGGCATGGGCGGGTCTGACGCGGCTCGACAACCTCGATGGCCTGGTGATCACCATGCCGCACAAGGCGGCGGTGGTGCCGCTGCTGGACGCGCTGGGCCCGGTCGCGCGGGCGACCGGCACGGTCAACACCGTCCGCCGCGCCAAGGACGGCGGGTGGGAGGGTGAGATGTTCGACGGCGCCGGCTTTGCCGCCGGGCTGGACAGCTCCGGTCACCCGCCGCGCGGGCAATCGATCTTGCAGGTTGGCTGCGGTGCGGCGGGCAGCGCGATTGCCTATGCGCTGGCCGGCGCCGGCGTCGCGCGGCTGGTGCTGTGCGATGTCACGCCCGGCAGGGCGGATGCACTTGTCGCCTCGCTGCGCGCGGGGTTTCCCGGCGTGGCGATCACGGCCGGCACCGCCGATCCCGCCGGCCACGGCATCGTGGTGAATGCAACGCCCATGGGGCTGCGCCCGGGCGATCCGATGCCCTTCGATCCCGCGTCACTGGTCGCGAGCCAGGTGGTGGCCGATGTGATCCCGAACCCGGAGGTCACGCCGCTGATCGCCGCCGCCCGCGCCATCGGCTGCGCCACCGTCACCGGCCGCGCCATGCACGAAGGCCAGGCGCGGCTGGCGGCGGCCTACCTGGGGATCGCGGGCTGGGTGGGGCGGTAATGCACCATCATGTCGTTCTCGCCGGCCTGCACGGTGGCGCCTTGGCCGTTGCGCAGATCCAGGTCGATGGTGACGATGCCGCGATCCGCGTGCCGGGTCGTGCGCTTTGACAGCACGGTGATGCGCGCGGCGATCCGGTCACCCGCCAGGATCGGCCCGGTGAAACGCCAGCGCCAGCCCAGCGACACGATCGCCGCGAGCCGCACCGTGGCGCGGTTCTTCAACCCATCGGCCAGCGCCAGGCCGAGGATGCCATGCGCGACCTTGCTGGGGTAACCCAGCGAACGCGCGTAATCATCATCGATGTGCAGGTCGTAGAAATCGCCGGACAGGCCGGCAAAAGCCAGGATATGCGACTCGGTCACCGTGATGCCGCCGGTGTCCCAGGCTAGGCCCACGGAAATTTCCTCGAAATGCAGCCGGTCGTCGGTCATGCCAACAATGTCCGCGCCATGATCATGCGTTGCACCTGGTTCGTCCCCTCGTAGATCTGCGTTATTTTTGCGTCGCGATACAGGCGTTCGACCCGTACCCCGCGGATGTAGCCGGAGCCGCCGTGGATCTGCACCGCATCGGCGGTGCGGGCGACGGCGGCGTCGGAGGCGAAGCACTTGGCCATGCTGGCCTCAAGCGTCGCGCGACCGCCTGCGTCCAGCAGGTTGGCGGCGTGATGCACCATCAGCCGCGCGGCATGGGCGTCCTTGGCCATGTCGGCGATCATCCATTGCACGGCCTGGAAGTCGGCGATGGGCTGACCGAATTGGCGGCGCTGCTTGGCATAGGCGATGCTGTCCTCCAGCGCCGCGGCCAGCAGTCCGACGGCCAGGGCGGCGATGCCGATGCGCCCCTTGTCCAGCACCGACATCATCATGTGGAAGCCACGGCCCTCGACACCCAGCAGCGCATCCGCCGGCAGGCGCACGCCATCGAAGCGCAAGCCCCCGACGGGCGATGCGCGCTGGCCCATCTTGTGTTCCTTGCGATCGCGCGTGACGCCGGCGCGATCGAGGTCCACCAGGAAGATCGACATGCCCCGATGCCCCGCGGCCGGATCGGTGCGGGCCAGCACGGCGGCGAAATCCGCGACGGGCGCGTTGTGGATCCAGAGTTTCGCGCCATCCAGCACCCAGCCATCGGCATCGCGCCGCGCAGTGGTCTTCAACCCGGCGAGGTCGGATCCCGCCTCGGCCTCGGTCAGCGCATAGGCGCAGCGCCGGTCGGCGCGCAGCAGCGGGCGCAGGTAGGTTTCGCGTTGCGCCGGTGTGCCGTGCTGGGTCAGCAAGGTCCCCAACAATTCGACCAGCCCGACCTGGTCGGCGACCGAGGCATAGCCGCGCGAAATTTCCTCCATCACCAGCGCATAGGCCAGCGCATCCGCGCCCGCGCCCCCGAATTCATCCGGCACGGTGATGCCGAAGAGGCCGGCCTGCGCGAGGCGGGCGTAAAGCTCGGCCGGGAAACGTTCGGTCTCGTCCAATTCCACGGCCATGGGGGCGACCTCGGCCTCGGCGAAGCGGCGGGCGGCGTCGCGCAGGGCCAGGTGCGTGTCGGACAGGTTCTGCGTCATGGCACGGCCCCACAGGATTCGCGGATGATCAGTTGCGGCGCCAGGATCTCCCGGCAGGGCGGCGCGGCCGGGTCGGCGATGCGGGCCAGCAGGACGCGCGCGGCGGCCATGCCCATCTCGGCCGGTGCGGTCCGCACCGTGGTCAATGCGGGGGTCCAGGCGGCGGATTCGCGAATGTCGTCGAAACCGGTGACGGCGACATCTTGGCCCGGCCGCCGCCCCGCCCGCATCAGCCCCAGCATCGCGCCGAAGGCGACGGAATCATTGAAGCAGACCAGCGCGGTTGGCCCATCTTTTGGCAGGGCCGCGCCGATGGCTGAGGCCTCGCCAATGTCGGTGCGGCAGGTCAGGTGCTGCGGCGCCAGCTCCGCTTCCGCCATCGCCGCGCCATATCCGGCCAGCCGGCCGACGGAGACCGAACTTTTCGCGCTGCCGCCCAGGAAGGCGATACGCCGATGGCCCAGCGCCACCAGATGGCGGGTCGCGAGCACCATGCCGGCGCGGTTGTCGCAACCGGCATGGGCGCCACGCCGGAAGCCGCGGCCGAGCGTCGCATGCGGCACGCCCCAGGCATCCAGCTCATCGACCAGCGACGCGGGCGTGCCGGCCGCGGGCATCCAGATCAGCCCATCCACCGGCTGTTCGCGGAAGCGTTCCAGCATCCGGCGCTGCCGCACGGTGGATTCGGCGGTATTGGCCATGATGGTGACGTAGCCCGCGGCATCCAGCGCCGCCTCAACGCCCGCCGTCAGCTCGGCATAGAAGGGGTTGGTGATTTCACAGACCAGCAGCCCGATCGTGTAGGATTTTCCGGACCGCATCTGCGCCGCCGAACGGTCGTAGACGTAGTGCAGGCGGGTCGCCGCCGCATGGACCGCCGCGCGGGTTTCGGCGCGCAACCGCGGACTGTCGCGCAGGGCGAGGGCGGCGGTGGAGCGGGCGACACCGGCCTCCCGGGCAACATCCTCGATGCGGGCGCGGCGGGGGATGGTGTCCATCAGGCCGAAATTGTTAGAACGATCCAACAAACGCGTCAACGCGGCGGCGCTGCGCGCCATCCGGCAGAATCCGGCAAATTTGGGTGTATGGCGGGTATGCTCGTCGATTGACGGGGCGCCTCGCCACCAACGACCCTGGCGGACCAAAGGGGGAAAATCCATGATCCGCTGTCTTCGCCGCGCCGTGTTCCTTGCCGCCCTTGTTGGCCTCGCGCAGCCGGCGCTGGCCCAGGACCGCACGATCATCGTCGCCTCCACCACCAGCACCGAGCAATCGGGGCTGTTCGGCCATATCCTGCCGGCCTTCACGCAGGCCACCGGCGTCACCGTGCGCGTCGTCGCCCTGGGCACCGGCCAGGCGCTGGATGTCGGCCGGCGCGGCGATGCCGATGTCGTCTTCGTGCATGACCGCGCCGCCGAGGACCGCTTCGTCGCCGATGGGTTTGGCGGCCCGCGCCAGCACGTGATGTTCAATGATTTCGTGCTGGTCGGCCCGGCCGCCGACCCGGCCGGTGTCAACGGCCTGCGCGACACGCCGGAGGCGCTGCGCCGCATCGCCGCCGCGCGGGCGCCCTTCGTCTCCCGCGGGGACCGGTCCGGCACGCATGCCGCCGAACTGCGCCTGTGGCAGCAGGCCGGGGTCGACCTGGCTACCGGGCGCGGTAGTTGGTACCGCGAGGTCGGGCAGGGCATGGGACCGGCGCTGAATACCGCCGCCGCGCAGAACGCCTATGTCCTGGCCGACCGCGGCACCTGGCTGGCGTTTCGCAATCGGCAGGATTTGCGGATCGTGGTCGAAGGCGATGCCCGGCTGTTCAACCAATATGGCGTGATGCTGGTGAACCCGCAGCGGCACCCGCATGTGAAGGTCGCGGATGGGCAGCGCTTCATCGACTGGCTTGTGTCGGCGGAGGGCCAGGCGGCGATCGCCGGCTACAAGATCAACGGCGAGCAACTGTTCTTCCCGAACGCGACGCAGCCTGAGCCGGTGTCTTAGCGTCGAGCGCGGATCAATCCGTCGCGCCGGCGGCGCGTCGGTCCATCGCGCCGGCGGCGCGTCAGTCCATCGTCGCGCCGCTCTGCCGCACCACATCGGCCCAGGCGGCGACCTCCGCCCGGACAAAGGCCTGGGCATCGTCCAGGAACACGCGCCCGGGCTGCGTCGCTGTATCGGCAAAACGGCGCTGGATATTCGGCGCGGCCTGGGCGGCGCGCACCGCTTCGGCCAGGCGTTCCAGCACCGGGCGCGGCGTGCGGGCGGGGGCGGCCAGCCCGGCCCAGCCATCGGCGTTCAACTGCGGCATGCCCAGTTCGGCAAAGGTCGGCACATCGGGGAAATCGGCGATCCGCGCCGGGGATGAAAACGCCAGCGCCCGCACAGCATTGACGCGCATATTGGCGCTGGCCGCGGTCAGGCTGTCGATCATGCTGGGCACCACCCCGGCGATCACATCCGTCGCCGCCTGCGACCCGCCGCGATAGGGGATATGGGTCAGGTTGATCCCCGCGGCCTGCGCCAGCCGCAAGCCCAGCAGGTGCGGCACGCTGCCGACGCCGCTGGTGGCGAATTCCAGCCCCTGTGGGCGACGCTTCGCCTCGGCGACGTAGTCGGCCAGGGTCTGGGCGGGAAAGCGCGGGTTGACCACCAGCAGGTAGGGCGTGCCGAGCAGCATCGCCACATGCGAAAAATCCCGGTCGGCATCCCAGGTGATGCGTTCACGGTACAGCGTATTGCCGACCGCCATGCCGGAAATGGTCGACAGCAGCAGCGTGTAGCCATCCGGCGCCGCCTGCGCGACCAGCCCCGTGCCGAGCGTCGCCCCAGCACCGGGCCGGTTGTCCACCACGATGGTCTGGCCCAGGAACCGCCCCATCTCATCGGCCATCAGCCGGCCGATGATGTCGGTCGTGCCGCCGGTGGCGAAGGGGATGACCAGCCGGATCGGCCGGGCGGGCCAGGCAGCCTGGCCGAGGGCGGGCGCTGCGAGGAGGGCGGTGCCGGTGGCGGCAAGCAGGCTGCGGCGGGCGATCATGGGGCGGGCTCCGGGAAGGTGGGGTCGGTTCAGCCGGGCCGTGCGCTGCCCGTGGCGGCCCGCAGCGCGTCGCGGGTGTCGTGCAGCAGGTCGTCCAGGCAATCCATCGGCATCGTCCCAACCGGGCGTTCGCAGGCATCGCGGCGCGCCAGGTAGCCCGTGCGGATGGCGCTGGGCGGTGGCGTGCCGCGCAGGCCGGCGGCCTGGGTGGCCAGGCGCGCGATCTCCTGGTCCAGAGCCAGCAGGTTGGGATTGGCGCAGATCGTGCGTTCGGCCCAGCCGCCGGGGGTGGCGCATCCGCCGCGCGCGGGGGCTGCCTGGGCGGCTGGTGGCACGGCACCAGCCTCAAGCACCCCGGCCCGGGCGGTCATCACCCGGCTGAGGCAGGCCTGCGGGGTTTCCCGCCCGGCCGGCTTGTTGCAGCCGCCGCGCTCCCGCAGCCAGGTGCGTTGTTCCGCCGCAAGCGCATCGCGCCGTGCCGGATTGGCATCGCGGGCGGCGGCGAAGGCGGCGGCGATGCGGCGATCCAGCGCCGCGAGCGTGTTGTCGCCGCAGATCGCCTGCTCATCCCAGGCGCGGGCGCGCTGGCAGTCGAAGGAGGGTGGCTCCGGCTTGCCGGCCGGTTGCTGGGCCAGGGCCGCCGGGCCGAGCGTCGCCAGCAGGAATAAGCCCAGACCAAGCAACCGCATCCCAAGGCTCCCTCCGCCGGAAGCTTGAGCGCAGCACCCGGCGGCGCCCCGCGCAAGGGCTGCTGTGGGGTCAGGTGCGTGGATGGGCGCCGCGCCAGGCGGAGAGCAATTGTTCCGTATCGACCGCCGTGTAGCGCTGGGTGGTGGACAGGCTGGCATGCCCGAGCAGTTCCTGGATCGACCGCAGGTCGGCGCCGCCCGCCAGCAGGTGCGTCGCGAAGGAATGCCGCATCGCATGCGGCGTCGCATGTTCCGGCAGCCCCAGGGCCCGCCGCCCGTCGCGCATCGCTTTCTGGGCCACGGCCGGGTCCAGCCGGCCACCGCGCGCGCCGATGAACAGGGGCGCGTCGGGCGTGCCGCCGTGCACCGCCAGCCAATCGGCCAGGGCATCTCGCACCGCGGGCAGCACCGGCACCAGCCGTTCCTTGTTGCCCTTGCCGCGCACGCGCAGGGCGACGTCGGCGCCGGCCGGCGGGGCGTCGCGGACATCCAGGGCCAGGGCCTCGGCGATGCGCAGCCCGCAGCCGTAAAGCAGGGTGAACAGCGCCCGGTCGCGCAGGGCCAGCCGCGCATTGGCCTGGGTGATATCGGTATGGTCGGGCAGCGCCTTGGCATCGCCGACCGTCAGTGCGCGCGGCACCGGCGGGTTGGGGCGGGGGCCGGTGATGCCGACCAGCGCCTTGGGGGTGACAGAGTAGGTCCGGGCGACCCAGCGCAGGAACGACCGCACCGCCGCCAATTGCCGGGCCCGCGTCGCCCGCCCGGCCCCCGCCGCCGCGCGAAACGCGAGGAAGGCGCGCAGGTCGGCCGGGCGCAGGGCGGCCAGTGCGGCCAGGTCCGGTTCCGCCCCCAGATGCCCGGTCAGGAAGCCCAGGAGGTCGGAGAGGTCACGGCCATAAGCCTCGACACTATGCGGGCTGGCGCGCCGTTCCTCGGCGAACCAGGACAGGAAGGCGCGGGTCAGTGCCAGCCCCGTCATCGCCCCAGCACCGCCGTCAGCGCCGCCGCCAGGAACAGCAGGGATGCGGTGCCGCCGCGCATCGGCAGGGTGCCCGGCGACCGCGCGCCAAGCACCAGCAGCCCGGGCACCGGCAGCGCCAGGCGCAACAGCGCCTCCCGCACCACCAGGGGGGCGGCTTCGCCATGCAGGGCGGCGGCGGCCGGGGCCGTGTCGCGCAGCACCAGGTCGCGCCCCGGCGACAGCAGGCCGGCGATGGTGCCCGGCGGCAGGGGGCGCGGGTGGGCAGGCGCCTCGGTCTGGACCGAACAGGCGGCAAGGCCCAGCAGGCGCGGCCAGTCCTCGGCCACGGTCGCGTATGGGTCGGGCTCGTCGATCAGCGCCAGCACGGCGGCGTGTACCCGTTCGCCCAGCGCCTGGACCCTGGCCCGCCCGGCGGCCGCGGCCTGCCCACCGGCACGGGCGGCGGCCAGCATGGCTGCCATGTGGTCGGCAAGCCTGTCGCCATGGACGCGTTGGGGTGGCTCCAGGGCGTCGTAGAGCCCGGGCCGCTCGGCCAGGAAACGCGGGTGCGCGGTCAGGTAGGCGGCCACGTCCTCGGCAAAGGGCTCTGCGTCGGCGGCGCGATTCGGCGGGGTGGCGACCGGGGGGTGGCTCATGCGGGATCATGTTGGCGGCGCGGGCGCCTGGCCGCAACGCTGATTGGGGGGTTGATCCGCGGCCGCAGGCGACCGTTCTATCGGTGCATGCGGTTCGGTCTCCCTCTCCTGGCGGGTTTTGGCGCGGTTTTGCTGGCCGGTTCGGCGGCGGCGCAGCCGGCGTTGTCCCGGCCGGCGGTCGTCGGGCGGTCGATGCCCGTGACGCAGGTTTATGAAAGCACGCCGGTCGTCTCCCCCCGCGCCGAGGTGGTTCTGGTGTCGGAGGCCGCGTCGGTCGCCCCCGGCGTGCCCTTCCGCATCGGGCTGCGCCAGCGCCTGGCGCCGGGCTGGCATACCTATTGGCGCAACCCGGGCGATGCCGGGCAGGCGACGGAGATCGCGCTGGACCTGCCGGAGGGCGGGGCCGCCGGGCCGATCGAATGGCCGTCACCCAGCCGCTTCGCCTTCGGCCCGCTGGTGAATTTCGGCTATGCGACCGAGGTCTTGCTGCCGCTGACCGTGACGCCGCCCGCGACGCTGGCCCCCGGCGGGGTGTTTTCCCTCCAGGCCGAGGCCAGTTGGCTGGTCTGCGCCGACGTCTGCATCCCAGAGGAAGGGCGGTTTTCGATCAGCCTGCCCGTCGCGGCCGTAGCCGAACCCAGCCCGGCCGCCGCGGCCTTCGTGACGGCCGAGGCCGCCACCCCGCGCCCCAGCCCCTGGGCAGTGACCGCCGGCTTCGACGGCCCGCGCGGCAGCGTGACCCTGTCCGGCCCGGGCCTGGCCCCCGGCACGGTGCGGGAGGCGTTTTTCTTCCCCGACGAGCCGGGGCTGATCGACAACGCGGCGCCGCAACCCATGCGGCTGCGCGACGGCGCCCTGACCCTGGGGCTGCGGCGGGACGCCAGCGCCGCGACGGCGTCCTTGTCGGGCGTGGTCGCGATGACCGACGCCGCCGGGGTCCGCAGCGCCTATCTGGTCGCGACCCCCATGGGCGCGCCGGAGCCCGAGGTCCCCAGCCTGCCGCTGTGGCAGGCTTTGCTGCTGGCGATGGCCGGCGGCCTGCTGCTGAACCTGATGCCTTGCGTCTTTCCCGTCCTGGCGATGAAGGCCATGGCGATCGCCCGCATGGGCGGTGCCGCGCGCGGCGCGGTCCGGGCCGAGGCGCTGTCCTATACCGCCGGGGTCCTGGTCGCCTTTGCCGTGCTGGGCGGCGCCATGCTGGCGTTCCGGGCGGCGGGCGGCCTGGCGGGCTGGGGGTTCCAGTTCCAGTCGCCCGTGTTCGTCGCCGTCATGGCCTGGCTGATGCTGGGGGTGGGGCTGAACCTGTCGGGCGTCTTTGCCGTGGGCGGGCCGGTGGGTGCGGGATCGGCGCTGGCCGCGCGCGGCGGGCACGCGGGGTCCTTCATGACCGGGGCGCTGGCGGTACTGGTGGCGACCCCCTGCACCGCGCCCTTCATGGCGGCGGCCGTGGGGGCGGCGTTCGCCTTGCCGGCGGCCGGGACGATGGCGGTCTTTTTGGCGCTGGGGCTGGGGCTGGCGGCGCCTTATGCGGCGCTGGCCGTCTGGCCCGGCTTGGCGCGGGGCCTGCCGCGGCCGGGCGCCTGGATGGAGCGGCTGCGCCAGGCCCTGGCCTTTCCGATGTATGCGGCGGCCGCCTGGCTGGTCTGGGTGCTGGCGCAGCAAAGCGGGCCGGATGGCGTGCTGATGGTGCTTGGTGGCGGCTTGCTGCTGGGGTTTGGCGCCTGGGCGCTGGGGGCGGCACAGGCCGCGACCGGCCGGGGGCGCCGGCTGGGCCAGGCCGTGGCGCTGGCGTCGGTGATCGGCGCCCTGGCGCTGCTGCCGCCGCTGCGTGTCGCATCCCCCGCCGTGGCCGTGACGCCCACGGGCGTCGAGACATGGTCCGCCGCGCGAATCGCCGCACTACGGGCCGAGGGCCGGCCGGCGCTGGTGAACATGACGGCGGCCTGGTGCATCACCTGCAAGGTCAATGACCGGCTGGCGCTGGAAACCGAGGCCACCCGCGCCCTGCTGCTGGCCGGAGGCATAGCGTATCTGAAGGGGGATTGGACGCGCGGCGATCCGGCCATCACGGCGCTGCTGCGCGAACATGGGCGGGAAGGCGTGCCGCTGTATCTGTTCTACCCCGCCGGTGGCGGGGCGCCGATGCTGTTGCCGCAGGTGCTGACCGAAGGGATCCTGCGCCGGGCGATCGGGGCCTGACGGCCCCGATGCCTGCTTAGAAGGTCACGCGCGGCCCGCGGCGGCGCGGGTTCAGCGCCGGATCGGTCAGGGCGCGCCGGTCGTCGCGTTCGCGCGGCGGCGGGGCGCTGGCGATATCGACTTCAAGTTCCTTGATCCGCAGCTTGATGGCGTCACGCGTGACCGCCGAGGCATGCGATTTCATGGTCGCGAGGGTTTCGCGCAGTTCGGCCACCAGGCGGCGCTTTTCCTCAAGCGTGCGGCGGATCGGACGGGCGTCGGAAAACTGGCTTTCGTGGGATCGCATCGCTGCCTCCTCATCTCAGGGCGGCCAGGGATAGGGCCGCAGAGGCGGAGGCTAGCACCCCCCGCGCGATTCGTCGCGGGGGGGCCGCAAACTCAGACCTCCAGCACGAGGCGCCGGGGGTCTTCCACATTCTCCTTGACCCGCACCAGGAAGGAGACGGCTTCCTTCCCGTCCACGATCCGGTGGTCGTAGGACAGGGCGATGTACATCATCGGCCGGATCACGACCTGGCCGTTCACCGCCATGGGGCGTTCCTGGATCTTGTGCATGCCCAGGATGCCCGACTGCGGCGGGTTCAGGATCGGCGTGGACATCAGGCTGCCGTAGATGCCGCCATTGGTGATGGTGAAGGATCCGCCGGTCAGGTCGGCCATCGCCAATTGCCCATCGCGGGCGCGGCGGCCGAAGTCGGCGATACCCTTCTCGATGCCGGAGAAGGACAGGCTATCGGCGTGCTTGAGCACGGGGACGACCAGCCCGTTCGGGCCGCCGACGGCGATGCCCATGTTCACGAAGTTCTTGTAGACGACCTCATCGCCGTCGATCTCGGCGTTCACCGCCGGGAATTCCTTCAGCGCGGCGACGCAGGCCTTCACGAAGATCGACATGAAGCCGAGCTTGATGCCGTGGCGCTTTTCGAAGGCGTCCTTGTATTCGGTGCGCAGCGCCATCGCCGCCGACATGTCCACCTCGTTGAAGGTGGTCAGCATCGCGGCGGTGTTCTGGGCTTCCTTCAGGCGGCGCGCGATGGTCAGGCGCAGCCGGGTCATTTTTACGCGCTCCTCGCCGGCATCCAGGGCGCGGGGCGCCTTGGCTGGGGCCGGGGCGGCGGCGGGCGCGGGGCCACGCGCCAGCATCGCCAGCACATCGCCCTTGGTGACCCGGCCATCCTTGCCGCTGCCGTCGCCGACCTGGGCGGGGGCAAGCTTGTTGTCGGCCATCAGCTTGGCGGCGGCGGGCATCGGCGCGTGGTCGCCGCCGGGGCGGGGCACGGGGCCGGCATGGGTATGCGGCGGCTCCACCGCCGGCGCCGCCTTGGGGGCGGAGGCGGGGACCGGTTCCGGCGCATGCGGCACGGCGCGTGCGGGGGCGCCGGCGCCGGCCTGGATGGTGCCGAGCAGGGCGCCCGGCTCGACCTCGGCGCCCTCGGCGGCGCTGATCGCTTCCAGCACGCCGGCGGCGGGGGCGTTGACCTCGACCGTGACCTTGTCGGTTTCCAGTTCCACCAGCGGTTCATCGGCCGCGACGGTGTCGCCCACGGCCTTCATCCAACGCGCGATGGTGGCGGTGGAGACGCTTTCGCCCAGGGTCGGGACAAGGATGTCGGTCATCAGCGATGGTCTTCCGTTCTGTCTATCAGCCGCGGCCGAGCCGCTTGTGTCGTTTAGGCGAGGCGGAGCGCGCTGCGAACCAGCGCGTCCTGTTGTGCCGCATGGACGCGCGCCAGCCCCGTCGCCGGGGAGGCCGCGGCCTCGCGGCCGACGTAGCGCGGGCGACGGCCCTTGATGTCGATGCCGAGCAGCACCTTTTCGATCCGCCGGTCCACGAACTGCCAGGCGCCCATGTTCTCAGGCTCCTCCTGACACCACACGACCTCGGCGTTCACGTAAGGCAGCAGCGCGTCCCGCAACCCGCGGTCGGGGAAGGGGTGCATCTGTTCCAGGCGGACGATGGCGACGTCCTTGACGCCCTGTTCCTGTCGCGCGGCCAGCAGGTCGTAGTAGATCTTGCCGGTGCAGATCACGACGCGCGTGACCTCCTCGGCCGGCGCGATCTCCTCCATCTCCGGATAGACGTATTTGAAGCCGCTGCCGGGGCCGAAGGCGGAGAGCGGGGAGACCGCCATCTTGTGCCGCAGCAGGGATTTCGGCGTCATCACGATCAACGGCTTGCGGTAATTCGCCTTCAACTGGCGGCGCAGCGCGTGGAAGTAATTGGCCGGGGTGGTGAAGTTGCAGACGCGCATGTTCCGCTCGGCGCAAAGCTGCAGGTAGCGTTCCGGCCGGGCGGAGGAGTGTTCCGGCCCCTGGCCTTCATGCCCATGCGGCAGCAGCATCACGAGGCCCGACATGCGCAGCCACTTCGTCTCGCCCGAGGCGATGAACTGGTCGATGATGACTTGCGCGCCATTGGCGAAGTCGCCGAACTGCGCTTCCCACAGCACCAGCGTATGCGGATCGGCCAGCGAATAGCCGTAGTCGAAGCCGAGCACGCCCATTTCCGACAGCAGCGAGTTGAAGGCATCGATGCGCGGCTGGCCGGCGCGGATGTTGTTCAGCGGGACGTATTCCGCCTGGTTGGTCTGGTCGATCAGCACCGCGTGGCGATGGCTGAAGGTGCCGCGCTGCACATCCTCACCCGACAGGCGGACGCGGTGGCCCTCCAGCAGCAGGCTGCCGAAGGCGAGCGCCTCGCCGGTCGCCCAGTCGATGCCCTCGCCGGTTTCGATGGCGGTCTTCTTGGCTTCAAGCTGGCGGACGATCTTTGGGTTGGCCTTGAAGTCGGCCGGAACGCGGGCGAGCGCCAGGCCGATTTCCCGCAGCACCTCGGGCTCGACGGCGGTCGCGTGCAGGGTTTCGACCTGCTCGTCGCTATTGCCGGCGGCCTTCAGCCCCGACCAATGGCCTTCCAGCCAGTCGGCCTTGTTCGGCTTGAAGGAGGTGGAGGCCTGGTAGGCGTCCTCCATCGTGGCGTTGAAGGCGTCCAGGATGGCGCGGCTCTCGGCGGCCGGGACGGCGCCGCTGGCGGCCAGGGCCTCGGCATACTTCACCCGCAGGGTCTTGGTTTCGCGGATGCGGGCATACATGGCCGGCTGGGTGAAAGCGGGCTCGTCGCTCTCATTATGGCCATGGCGGCGGTAGCAGACGATATCCAGCACGATATCGGCGCCGAACTGCATCCGGTATTCGGCGCAGAGGCGCGCGCAGAAGACCACCGCCTCCGGATCGTCGCCATTCACGTGCAGGATCGGCGCCTGGATGCTCTTGGCGACGTCGGTGCAGTAGAGGCCGGAATAGGCATGCGCCGGGACCGTGGTGAAGCCGATCTGGTTGTTCACGACCAGGTGCACGGTGCCGCCTGTGCGGTAACCGATGAGCTGGCTCATCGCCAGCGTTTCATAGACCAGCCCCTGGCCAGCGAAGGCGGCATCGCCATGCAGCAGGATGGCCATGGTGCCGCGGCGGGTCTTGGTGTCGCCGGCCATGTCCTGGCGCGCGCGGACCTTGCCGATCACGACGGGATCGACGGCTTCCAGGTGCGACGGGTTCGGCTGCAACGACAGGTGCACCATGCGCCCGCCGATCTCCACATCGGTGGAGGTGCCGAGGTGGTACTTCACGTCGCCCGAGCCCTGCACGTCGTCAGGATTGGCCGGGTTGCCCTTGAATTCGCTGAAAACCTGGGTGAAGGGCTTCTTCACCACATTGACCAGCGTGTTCAGGCGGCCGCGATGCGGCATGCCGATGGCGATTTCATTGACGCCGGCGGCGGCCGCGACCTCGATCACCGTCTGGATGGCGGGGATGGTGGCTTCGGCGCCTTCCAGCCCGAACCGCTTGGTGCCGACGTATTTGCGCGCGCAGAAGGCCTCGAAGCCCTCGGCTTCGGTGATCTGGGTCAGGATCTTGCGGCGGGCGTCGGTGTCGAAGGCGGTGAGCCAGGGCGCGTTTTCAATGCGGGTCTGGATCCAGAACTTCTGTTCCGGATCCTGGATGTGCATGAATTCGACGCCGATCGCGCCGCAGTAGGACGCGCGGCAGATCGCCACGATTTCCCGTAGGGTGGCGCTTTCGCGGCCGAGCACGCGGTCGATGAAGATCGGCCGGTCAAGATCGGCGTCGGTGAAGCCGTAGGTCTTCGGGTCGAGTTCGGAGTGCTTCTTCAACTCGGTCAGGCCGAGCGGATCCAGGCTGGCTTCCAGATGGCCGCGCACGCGATAGGCGCGGATCAGCATCAGCGCGCGAAGGGAATCCAGCACGGCGGCACGGGCGGCGGCGGGATCCGCCGGCTTGGCGGCGGCGGGGGCCGCGCCCTTCTTCGGCGCGGGGGCTGCCTCGGGCTCCGGCCCGAAGCCGCCGCGGGTGCGTGGCGCCCAGGAGGCACCCATCGCATCGGTCAGCACCGCGCGCGCTTCGTCGTTCAGGGCCGCGAAGAGCTCCGCCATCGAGGCATCGACGCTGTCGGGCTTTTCCACCCAACGCGCGTAGGTGTCCGCGAGGTAGGCGGCATTCGCGCCGGTCATGGCCGTTACAAGAACATCCACGCCTGCCATGGTCTTCTCTCCGTGCCCGCCCGTCGGGGCGGGTCTGCTGGTCACCCTATGGCCCAGGGGTTCTTAAGCACCTGTAGCCGCCCATGGCCGTTGGGCCATGGGATTTACCGTTCTGGGCCGTTCGGCCCTGGCAATGTTTGTTCGCGGCGGTTCTGCCGCGCAACGCTCGATTCAGCCGCGCATCGCCTTGATCATCGTCGAACCCAGCGCAGCCGGGCTGTCGGCGACATGGATCCCAGCCTCCCGCATCGCCGCGATCTTGGCCTCGGCGGTGTCCTTGCCGCCGGAGATGACCGCGCCCGCATGGCCCATCCGCCGCCCCGGGGGGGCGGTGACGCCGGCGATGAAGCCGACCACGGGCAGGTTGCGCTTGCCGGGCCCGAAGTTGTTTTCCTTCAGGAAGTTGGCCCCGTTCACTTCCGACTCGCCGCCGATCTCGCCGATCATGATCAGCGCTTCGGTTTCCGGGTCGGCCAGGAAGAGTTCCAGCACGTCGATGAAATCGGTCCCCTTCACCGGGTCGCCGCCGATGCCGACGCAGGTGGACTGGCCGAGGCCGGCCGCCGTGGTCTGCGCCACGGCCTCATACGTAAGCGTGCCGGAGCGGGAGACAATGCCGACCTTGCCGCGACGATGGATGTGGCCGGGCATGATACCGATCTTGCAGGCGTCGGGGGTGATGATGCCCGGGCAGTTCGGCCCGATCAGGCGGGAGTTGCTGCCGGACAGCGCGCGCTTGACCCGCACCATGTCCAGCACCGGGATGCCTTCGGTGATGCAGATGATCAGCGGCATCTCGGCGTCGATCGCCTCGAGGATCGCATCGGCGGCGAACGGCGGCGGCACGTAGATGACGGAGGCATTCGCAGCGGTCGCGCCAATGCACTCGGCCACGGTGTCGAACACCGGCAGGCCGATGTGGGTGGTGCCGCCCTTACCGGGGGTCACGCCGCCGACATAGGTGCTGCCGTAGGCGATGCCCTGTTCGGCATGGAAGGTCCCCTGGGCGCCGGTAAAGCCCTGGGTCATCACGCGGGTGTTCTCGTTGACGAGGATCGCCATGGCTCAGGCCACCTTCTTCACGGCGGCAACGACCTTCTGGGCCGCATCCGCAAGGTTATCGGCCGGGATGATGGCCAGGCCGCTCTCGGCCAGGATCTTCTTGCCCAGGTCCACGTTGGTGCCCTCAAGGCGCACGACCAAGGGAACCTTCAGTCCCAGGGTCTTGGTCGCCTCGACCACGCCGTTCGCGATCATGTCGCACTTGGCGATGCCACCAAAAATATTGACCAGGATGGCCTTCACATTGACGTCGGAGGTGATGATCCGGAACGCCTCGGTCACCCGCGCCGCCGTGGCCGTGCCGCCGACGTCGAGGAAGTTGGCCGGGGACGAGCCATAGAGCTTGATGATGTCCATGGTCGCCATGGCCAGGCCCGCGCCATTCACCATGCAGCCGATCTCACCATCGAGGGCCACGTAGTTCAGGTCGTTCTTGACCGCGTCGAGTTCCTTGGGGTCCATCTCGGTATCGTCGCGCAGGGCTTCGATGTCCTTGTGGCGGAACAGCGCGCTGTCGTCGAAGGACACCTTGGCGTCCAGCGCCACGATCTCACCAGCGCCGGTCACGACCAGCGGGTTCACTTCCACGATCGCGCAATCCAGGTCGACGAAGGCCTTGTAGAAGGCGGCGACGAACTTGCTGAAAGCGCCGACCTGCTTGCCCTTCAGGCCAAGCCCGAAGGCCAGCTTGCGGGCGTTGAAGTCGGAAAACCCGGCCGCCGGGTCGATGGCGGTGCGCAGGATCTTCTCCGGCTGGTGCTCGGCGACCTCCTCGATCTCCATCCCGCCTTCGGTCGAGGCCATGATGGTGATGCGCGAGGTCTCGCGGTCGATCAGCAGCGAGATGTAGAGTTCACGGGCGATGTCGCAGCCGGCTTCGATATACAGCCGGTTGACCTGCTTGCCCTCGGGGCCGGTCTGCTTGGTGACCAGGACATTCCCGATCATCGCGGTGGCGGCTTCCTTGACGGCCTCGACCGACTTCACGACGCGGACGCCGCCCTTGCCGTTGGGGTCATTGGAGAAACGCCCGGCACCGCGGCCGCCGGCGTGGATCTGGCTTTTGACCACGTAGACGGGGCCGGGAAGCTTCTGGGCGGCGGCTTCCGCTTCCTCTGGGGTGAAGGCGACGTAGCCGTCCAACACCGTCACGCCGTAGCGCTTCAGGAGTTCCTTGCCCTGGTATTCATGGATGTTCATCGGCAGAAGTCCCCAGATATGAGAAGGGGCGGCCGAAGCCGCCCCAGTGGCTCAGCCGACCAGCTTGCGGCTGGCTTCGAGCAATTCGCGGACGGCGTCGCAGGACTTGTCGAAGGCGGCCTTTTCCTCGGCGTTCAATTCGATCTCGACGATCCGCTCTACGCCATTCGCGCCGATCACCACCGGCACGCCGACATACAGCCCGTCGATGCCGTACTGGCCGGTCAGCCAGGCGGCGCAAGGCAGGACGCGCTTCTTGTCCTTGAGGTAGCTTTCCGCCATCGCGATGGCCGAGGCGGCCGGGGCGTAGAAGGCGCTGCCGCGTTCCAGCAGCTTCACGATCTCACCACCGCCATTGGCGGTGCGGGCGCAGATCGCGTCGATCTTTTCCTGCGTGGACCAGCCCATCTTGACCAGGTCGGGCACCGGGATGCCGGCAACGGTCGAATACCGGGTCAGCGGCACCATCGTGTCGCCATGGCCGCCGAGCACGAAGGCGGTCACGTCTTCGACCGACACATCGAACTCATGCGCCAGGAACAGGCGGAAGCGGCTGCTGTCCAGCACGCCGGCCATGCCGACGACCTTTTCAGGGGGCAGGCCCGACTTCTGCTGGAACACCCAGACCATGGCGTCGAGCGGGTTGGTGATGACGATGACGAAGGCATCGGGGGCGTAGGTCTTCACGCCCTCGGCCACCGTGGCGATCACGCCGGCATTCTTGGCGACCAGGTCGTCGCGGCTCATGCCCGGCATGCGGGGGAAGCCGGCGGTGATGATCACCACATCGGCGCCGGCGATCGCGGAATAGTCCGAACCCCCGACCATGGCGCTGTCGAAGCCATCGACCGGGCCCGACTGCATGATGTCGAGCGCCTTGCCGGCGGCGACGCCACCGAAAACGTCGAACAGGGTGACATCACCCAGTTCCTTCAGCCCGATCAAATGGGCGAGCGTGCCGCCGATGTTGCCGGCGCCGATCAGCGCGATCTTGTTGCGAGCCATTGGGGGGGATCTTTCGCGATGCGTCAAAAGCGGGGCTGTCCTAGCGCGGGGTTCCACCACGGGCAAGGCGGCCCGCGGCATTCCCTTGCGGCAAAACGCCCGCCATGCGCCGCGCGGATCGCTGACCGGCGCGCGCGGCGGTTCAGATCGGCATGCAGCGCGTCACGTCGGAGTGCCCGCGCGCCAGGGTCGCCATCGTGCCGCTCGGGCAATCGGACTGGGTGTTGGACGCGGCGGGCAGCCCGCCCTGCCAGCCGGCGGCGCCCTGCAGGGACGCGGTGCGCGGCCCGACGCAGCGCCCACGGCTGTCGCGGCGCTGGCAGGAGGCCGCGGCACCGTTCCGCCCGCTGGTGCGGGCGGCCGCGGTGCGGTTGCGCCCCTGGGTCGTGGCCTGTGTCCGGCCGGTCGTCGCCCGGGTGCTGGCCGTCTGGCGCCGGGGCGTCTGGCGGGTGGCCGACCGGGGCGGGGTCGCCCGCGTGGCCGACCGCGCCTGGCTGTTCGGGGCCGTCGCGGCCGGGCGGCTGCCGGCCTGTTGCTGGCGGGTGGTCGTGGCATCGGCGGAGCGCAACGGCGCCAGGGCAAGCAAGGACAGGGTAAGCAGGGTCAAGAGGCGCATGACGAATCCTTTTGGATCGGTGTTCATGTGAGATGCGGCAGGGCCAGCCAGTCCTGGCTCTGCATTTCCATCAGGCGCGAGGCGGTTCGTTCGAACATCGCCGCGTTGTCGCCTGATTCATACAATTGGTCGGGCATCGCCGCGGCGCTGCCGACCAGCTTGCAACGGTGTTCGTACAGCGCGTCGATCAGCGTGATGAACCGCCGCGCCATGTCGAAATTCTCCGGCCCCAGGCGCGGCACGTCATCCAGCACCAGGGTGTGGATGTGGGTGGCCAGCGCCAGGTAGTCGGCCGGCCCGAGCGGTCGCCCGCACAGGTCGGTGAAGGACGCCCGTGCCACCCCGCGCGCGGCGGCCGGCAATTCCACCCGGCGGCCCAGGACCTCCAGCACCAGCGGCGGGGCATGGTCCTGGCCGGTCAGTTCCAGGAAGGCCGCATCCAGCGCCCGTTCGGCCCGGCCGTTCGCGGGCACATGCCAGGTCGGCATGCCGCGAATCCGGTCGCGCCGGAAGTCGCGGGCCGATTGCAGGTGCAGCACCGCGACCCGCTGCTTGATCAGGGCGATGAAGGGCAGGAAGGCATCCCGCCCGGGCTTGCCGCGAAACAGGTCGTCCGGGGCGGTGTTCGACGTCGCGACGACGACGCAGCCGCGCTGGAACAGCGCCTCGAACAGCCGGCCCAGGATCATCGCGTCCACGATGTCATGGACCTGGAACTCGTCGAAGCACAGCAGGGCCGCATCGGCGATGATCGCGTCGGCCAGGGGCGGGATCGGGTCGGAATCGCCCGGATTGGCCGTTTTCCAGGCGTGGATGCGCTTGTGCGCGTCCTGCATGAACTGGTGGAAGTGGATGCGCTGCTTGCGCGGCACCTCGGCCGTCAGGAAGAACAGGTCCATCAGCATGGATTTGCCGCGCCCGACCTCACCGACCAGGTACAGCCCCTGGGGCGCGCCGTTCGGCGCTTCGTCCACGGGCTTGCGGCGGAAGACGCGGGCCAGCCAGCCGGTGGCCTCGGGCGCGCCGGGCTGGGGATCGTAGCCGCGCAGCCGGCGCCAAAGGTCCTGCAGGGTTTCGGCGGCGAAGGCCTGGGCGGGGTCGGCGCTCAGGTCGCCGGACGCGACCAATGCGCGGTATCGCGGCAAAGGTCCCCCAGCGCCTCCCGCCTGGGGGGCGGGCGCTTGCTGGAACGGTGTCGCGGGGGACGCCGTCGCGGCAGTGGCGGCGCGGGGTTGCAAGGCCCCGGCGCCCGGCAGGGGGCCATCCATATCACGAACCGGTTACCCTGCTGACCGCCCCACCGCAACCCATCGTAACCGGGCGTGAGGCCGGGCCGCCTGGATCGGGGCGGTTTGGCTGCGATTCGGCCCGCCCGGGGCAGGGGGTGTCGGTTGCGCGCGAATCGGCGCTGCCGCCCCAGCCTTGATTCGGGATCAGCCTGGGCGGGGCAGGGCTGCGCCGATTCGGCGGTGCGACGTCCGGCAGCGTCTGGCATGCGTCATGCAGGAATTCGGTGATGGCCGCGGTCGTGGTGGTGCTTTCGCAGCAGCCTCGGCATGGTTGGACTGGCGCGCTTGGACTGGCACGGGGGGCGGGATGCGAGGTGTCGGGGAAAGCAGGGGCGCCAGGCCCGATGTGCCAGGCCCGGGGCGCGCGGGGTGACGGCATCACTGCGCGGGGTGGCCCTGCAACTCGCCGCCTTGGCGCTGTTCGTGGCCATGGACACGGCCATCAAGCTGCTGACCACGGTCCTGCCGGTGCCGCAGATCATGTTCGGGCGCTTCCTGTTTCATGTCATCGTCGTGGCGCTGGCGATCCGGATCGCCACGGGGGGGCTGCCCTGGCGGTCCAAGGCACCCGTGCTGCAGACGTTGCGAAGCGCCTGCCTGTTCGGCGCGAATTTCCTGTTTTCCAGTGCCTTGGCCCATATCCCCTTGGCGGATGCGACGGCGGTCTCCTTCGTCGCGCCTGCGCTGACCGTGGCCCTGGCGGCCCTGGTGCTGCACGAAAAGGTGGGACCGCTGCGCTGGGCCGGGGTGGCGCTGGGCTTCGTGGGGGTGCTGGTTGCCCTGCGCCCGCCCTTCCTGACCGGTGAGGCCGCGCCGCATTGGGCGACCCTGCTGCCACTGGGGTCGGCGGCTATTTTCGCGGCCTACCAGATCCTGACGCGGCGGCTGGCCACCGTGGATGACACCCGGACCACGGTCCTGCACACATCATTTGCCGCGCTCTGCATGACCACCGTCTGGCAGCCCTTCATCTGGACGCCGGCGCCGGGCTGGGTCTGGGGGGCTTTTCTGCTGCTGGGCCTGTTGGGCGGGGCCGGGCACTACCTTCTGGTGCTTGCCTATATGCGTGCGCCGGCCAGCCTGCTGGGGCCGCTGCACTACACCCAATTGGTCTGGGCGACCGTCGCTGGGGCGTTGGTTTTCGCCGAATGGCCGGATGGATGGACCCTGGCCGGGGCCGTCATCATCGCCGCTGGCGGGGTGCTGGTAGCCATTCCCCGACGGCGGGGCTGAAGCCCGAAAGCGTATCCGGGCTTGCTTTGACCGGTCGCATGCTGTTCATCGCATCATCAACCAAGGTCACGGCATGTCGATCACTACGCCGCAAGGCCCCATTACTCCTGCCCATCCGCGCGCAGCACTCGACGCCGACTCGGTGCGAGACGCCTATCGGCGCTGGGCCGGGGTCTACGATACCGTGTTTGGGGGTGTTTCCGCATTCGGCCGGCGTCGTGCCGTGGCCGCGGTCAACCGCCTGCCGGGGACGGCGGTGCTGGAGGTCGGGGTCGGCACCGGCCTGGCCCTGCCGCGCTACGACCGGACCAAGCGGGTGACCGGCATCGACCTGTCGCGGGAGATGTTGGAAAAAGCCCGCGAACGCACCGCGGCGGAACATCTGACCCATGTCGATGCGCTGCTGGAGATGGACGCCGAGGCGATGGATTTCGCCGATGCATCCTTTGATATCGCGGTCGCCATGTTCACCGCCAGCGTGGTGCCGGACGCCAAGCGCTTGTTCGCCGAAATGCGGCGCGTGGTGCGGCCCGGCGGGCGGCTGCTGTTCGTGAACCATTTCGCCGCCGAGAACGGGCCGCGGTGGTGGATCGAACGGGCCATGGCGCCCTTGTCGCGCACGCTTGGCTGGCATCCGGATTTCGCGCTGCACGACCTGCTGGACCCGAAGTCGCCGTCGGTCGAAACGATCCAGTCGGTGCCGCCGGCGGGCCTGTTCACCCTGGTGCAGGTGCTGAACGATGGCCTGGACGCCTCCGCCCCCGCCCTGGCTGCCTGACATAGGTTCGGGGCCGGCGTCTTGCGGCCTGGCCGGTCGAGGTCATGTGTCCGGGCGGCTTGTGCGGTGCGGCAGGCCAAGCCTATAGGTCCCGTGGCGGTCACGGCCTTTTGGCGGGGGCTTTGGCCGGCTGGACACGGTGTGTGGCCAGTCGTTTTTATCCAGCGCGCGACGCCCCTGGCGCTGCGGTGCGAAGGCAGGATCGGCGGATGCGGTTTTCAGGCATGAAGCGCGGGCTCACTGGCCTCACGGCCGTTCTTTTCCTGGCGGCACTCCCGTTGTTCCTGAGCGTAGGCGCGCTCGCGGCGGAAGGGGGCCCGATGCTGGGCGCCCCGCATGCCTGGGGGATGGGCCTGCAGCAGGCCGGTGGCGTGCTGAAGGAAGTCATCCACGATTTCAACCAGATGGTCTTCTGGATCATTGTCGTGATCACGATCTTTGTCGCGGCCCTGCTGGGTTGGTGCATGTGGCGCTACCGCGCCGCGGTGAACCCGGTGCCGTCGCAGACCAGCCACAACACGATCCTGGAAGTGGCCTGGACGGTCGTGCCGGTGCTGATCCTGATCGTGATCGCCATCCCGTCCTTCCGCCTGATCTATTTCGCGGACCAGCCGCGTGAGGCCGACCTGACGATCAACGTGCAGGGACGGCAGTGGTACTGGCACTACCAGTATCCGGACAACGGCAACTTCAGCTTCGATTCCTATCCGATCGCGGATTCCGACCTGCAGCCGGGCCAGTTGCGCAATCTGGCGGTGGACAACCCCCTGGTGGTGCCCGTCGGCGCGGCCGTGCGGGTGATCACCACCGGGCATGACGTGATCCATTCCTTCTTCGTGCCGTCGCTGGGTGTCCAAAAATACACGATCCCCGGCCGCGCGCTGGAGACCTGGTTCCAGGCCGATCGCGAAGGCACCTTCTACGGCCAGTGCAACCAGATTTGCGGCACCAACCACTGGTTCATGCCGATCGCCGTGCGGGCCGTGCCGCGGGCGGAATACGATGCCTGGGTGGCGCAGGCGCGCACGCGCTTCGCACAAGGCCAGGGGCCGGGCTGGCCCGCGGGTGACCTGCCGCAGGCGGTCGCCTCGGTCGCCGCCCCCGCCCCCCAGAACTGATCAAATAAGGACGGATGGACATGGCTGACGCCGCCCACGCTCCCCACGACCACGACGCGCACCACGATCACGCGCCCGGCTTCGTGTCCCGTTGGTTCTTCTCGACCAACCACAAGGACATCGGCACGCTCTACATCATCTTCTCTCTGGTCGCGGCGATCGTGGGCATCGGCCTGTCGCTGCTGATGCGGATCGAGTTGATGTCGCCTGGCTTGCAGATCTTCTCCAGCGGGCAGATGTGGAACGCCTATGTCTCGGCTCACGGGCTGATCATGGTGTTCTTCGTGATCATGCCGGCGCTGATCGGTGGCTTCGGCAACTGGTTCGTGCCGATCATGATCGGCGCGCCGGACATGGCCTTCCCGCGCCTGAACAATATTTCGTTCTGGCTGCTGGTCCCGGCCTTCATGCTGCTGGGCGGTTCGCTGTTCGTCGGCGGTGGCGCCGGTGCTGGCTGGACGATCTATCCGCCGCTGTCGGACGACACCTACCAATCCGGCCCCGCCATGGACATGGCGCTGTTCGCGCTGCACCTGGCCGGCGCTTCGTCGATCCTGGGTGCCGCCAACTTCATCACGACCATCTTCAACATGCGCGCGCCGGGGATGACCCTGCACAAGATGCCGCTGTTCGTCTGGTCGATGCTGGTCACCGCCTTCCTGCTGCTGCTGGCCGTGCCGGTGCTGGGTGGCGCGATCACCATGCTGATCACCGACCGCAATTTTGGGACCGCCTTCTTCGACCCGGCGGGTGGCGGCGATCCGGTGCTGTTCCAGCATCTGTTCTGGTTCTTCGGGCACCCTGAAGTCTACATCATGATCCTGCCGGGCTTCGGCATCGTCAGCCACGTGATCTCGACCTTCTGCAAGAAGCCGGTGTTCGGTTATCTCGGCATGGCCTACGCCATGGTGGCGATCGGCGTGGTCGGCTTCGTGGTCTGGGCGCACCACATGTTCACCTCCGGCATCAGCGTCGACACGCGCGCCTACTTCATGGCGGCGACGATGGTCATCGCCGTGCCGACGGGCATCAAGATTTTCTCCTGGATCGCCACCATGTGGGGTGGTTCGATGGAGCTGAAGACGCCGATGCTCTTCGCCATCGGCTTCGTCTTCCTGTTCACCGTGGGTGGCGTTACCGGCGTGGTGCTGGCCAATGCCGGCATCGATACCGTGCTGCACAACACCTATTACGTGGTGGCGCACTTCCACTACGTGCTCAGCCTGGGCGCGGTCTTCACGATCTACTGCGGGTTCTACTACTGGATCGGCAAGATGAGCGGCCGGCAGTACCCGGAGTTCTGGGGCAAGCTGCACTTCTGGCTGACCTTCGTCGGCGTGAACCTGACCTTCTTCCCGATGCACTTCCTGGGTAACCAGGGCATGCCGCGCCGCTACCCGGATTATCCGGATGCCTTGTCGGGCTGGAACATGGTCGTGTCGCTCGGGTCCTATATCTCGGTCGCGTCCTTCGTGATGTTCTTCTATGTGATCTACCTGACGTTCCGTAAGGGTGAGGTCGCGGTGGCCAACCCCTGGGGCACCGGCGCGACCACGCTGGAATGGCAGGTCGCCAGCCCGCCGCCCTTCCACACCTTTGAAGAACTGCCCCGTATTCGGTGAGCTGCCCATTGGGGGAGAGACCATGAGTGACATGAGTTACGACGCGGGGGGGGCTTCGGCCCCCCTTGATCTTTCGGCCTCCGTCGACCTGTCCGAGGTGCGGGACTGGTTCGCGCTGCTGAAGCCGCGCGTCATGTTGCTGGTGGTGTTCACCGGGGTCGTCGGCATGGCGCTGGCGCCGGGCGACCTGCACCCGGTCCTCGCCGCGGTCGCCATCCTGTGCATCGCCGTCGCGGCGGGGGCCGCCGGTGCGATCAACATGTGGTACGATCGCGATATAGACGCGCTGATGCGCCGCACCGTGCGCCGGCCGATCCCGGGCGGGCGGATCGCGCCGCGGGCCGCGCTGTCCTTCGGCATCTTCCTGTCCATCGCCTCGGTCGCGCTGATGGGGCTTGCCACCAACTTGGTGGCGGCGGGCATGCTGGCCGCGTCGATCGGGTTCTACGTGTTTGTCTATACGATGTGGCTGAAGCGCCGGACGCCGCAGAACATCGTCATCGGCGGCGCCGCCGGCGCCTTTCCGCCGATCATCGGCTGGGCCGCGGTCACCGGCGGCATCGCCCTGCCGCCGCTGGTGATGTTCCTGATCGTCTTCCTCTGGACCCCGCCGCATTTCTGGGCGCTGAGCCTTTGGGCCCATGGCGATTATGCGCGCGCCGGCGTGCCGATGTTGCCCGTGGTGGCGGGGCCGCGTGAAACCCGCCGGCAGATCCTGATCTATGCCACCGTGCTGGTGCCGGTCGGCATGGCGCCCTGGTTCCTGGGCTTCGCCAGCGTCTGGTATGGCGTGGCCTCGGCGGCCATCGGCTTGTGGTTCCTGCACGCCTGCTGGCGCGTCTTCACCGATGCGCAGGATGAGGCCGGCCGCAGCCTGACCAATGACGCCCCGGCGCGCTGGGCCTTTCGCGTGTCCCTGATGCATCTCGCGGGACTTTTCGCCTGCCTCGCGGTCGACCACTGGATTTTCGGCTGATGGCCTACGAGATCGTTCCCATGACGCCCGAGGAAAAGGCCGCCTTCATCCGCCGTCGCCGGGCGCGCAATTTTGCGTTGTTCGGCGCGCTGATGGCACTGGTGGTGATCTTCTTCTTCGTCGCGATCGCCCGCATGTCCCAGCACTGAGCACGGGTAGTGAGCACAGGCCGATGACCCCCGAAGACCTCAAGCGCCGCAATCGCCGGACCGGCATCGCCGCCTTCGGCTTCGTCGCCTTCATGGTCGGCGTGTCCTTCGCCGCCGTGCCGCTCTACGACCTGTTCTGCCGTATGACCGGCTACAACGGCACCCCGATGATCTATTCGGAGGCCGCGCCGGGCGGGCGCGACGGCACCGCCATGACGGTGCGCTTCAACGCCACTGTGCATCCCGGCCTGCCGTGGGATTTTGCTCCGGAGCAGGCCCAGGTGGTCTTGCGCCTGGGCGAGGAAGGCATGGGCTTCTACTCGGCCCGCAACCTGTCCGATGGCCCGGTCGAGGGCGTCAGCACGTATAACGTGACGCCCGAGGTGGTCGGCCGCTATTTCCACAAGGTCGCCTGTTTCTGCTTCGAGGCGCAGACCCTGGCCGCCGGCCAGGAAGCGCAGATGCCCCTGGCCTTCTGGATCGACCCGAAGATCGCCGAGGACCCGAATACCCGCGGGATTCGCACCATCACCGTCTCCTATACCTTCTACCGCAGCCTGGCCGATGCCGAGCGGGCCGGGGCGCTGGCCAATGCCGGGGCCCATGTCGGTCGTGGAAACAGCGTAACCCGGTAGATTGCTGCGCCGCGAAGGCTTGATCCGCGGCGCCGTTTCGGGGATTGATGCCCCCGGAAGACGGCGCCCCTGTTCGCGCCGCCACGCGCGCAAGGCATATTCCATGGCCAGCACACCGATGATGGTGGCGACGGGGGACGAGGCACCCCCGCCGCACAAGCACCCCTACCATCTTGTCGATCCCTCGCCCTGGCCTTTGCTCGCGGCCTTCGCCGCGGCGACCATGCTGTTCGGCATCATCATGTGGGCGCATTACTCGATCCACTGGATTTTCTTCACCGGGCTGCTGGGCGTGCTCGCCTGCATGTTCGTCTGGTGGCGCGACGTGGTGCGCGAAAGCCGTACGCCCGGGCTGCACACGCCGATCGTCCGCATCGGGCTGCGCTACGGCATGTCGCTGTTCATCGCGTCGGAAGTGATGTTCTTCGTGGCCTTCTTCTGGGCCTATTTCCACTTCGCGCTGTTCCCGGAACACGTGTCGGGTGCGACCGAATACATCTGGCCGCCGAAGGGCGTGCTGACCTTCGACCCGTTCAGCCTGCCGTTCCTGAACACCATGATCCTGCTGCTGTCGGGCGTGACAGTGACCTGGGCGCACCAGGCGCTGCTCGACAACAACCGCAAGGACCTGTTGCAGGCGCTTGGCATCACCGTGTTGCTCGGCCTCTCCTTCAGCTTCTTCCAGGCCTATGAGTATGCCGAGGCGCCCTTCGCGTTCCATGGCGGCGGCATCTATCCCTCGACCTTCTTCTTGGCGACTGGCTTCCACGGGTTCCATGTGATCGTCGGCACCATCTTCCTGGCGGTCTGTTGGTTCCGCGCCAGGGCGAACCACTTCACCCCGCAGCGCCACTTCGGCTTCGAAGCCGCCGCCTGGTACTGGCACTTCGTGGACGTGGTCTGGTTGTTCCTGTTCATCTGCATCTACTGGTGGGGCGTGGGCGAAATCGCCCACCACTGATGCCTGCCTCGCCAGAACGGCCAGATGCGGCCCCGTCCCCAGTCGGGGGCGGGGCCGCCTTGTTTCCGGTGGCCCTGCTGGGCCGCTGCCCGCGTTGCGGCCAGGGCAGGTTGTTCCAGGGCCTGCTGGACCTGCGCCCGGCCTGCGCCGCCTGCGGGCTGGACCTGCGCGCCCATGACGCGGGCGATGGCCCGGCCGTGGCCGCGATCTTCGTGATCGGCGCGGCTGCGATGCTGGGGGCCTTCCTCGTCGAGTTCCGGCTGCAACCGCCGCTGTGGGTCCATGCGGTCTTATGGCCGGTGCTGATGCTGCCGGCCGCCGTCGTGACCATGCGCATCGCCAAGGCGCTGCTGGTGGCGCTGCATTACCGCCACCGGTCGGCATGACGCGCCGTCGCGGCCCGGCCTGGCTGGTCGCCGTGGTGGCGCTGCCGGTGCTGGTGGCGCTGCTGGGCCTGGGCTGGTGGCAGTTGCAGCGGATGCACTGGAAGAACGGCCTGGTCGCCGCGATCGCCGCGTCCGAACAGGCGCCGCCGGTCCCGCTGGACGACCCGCCGCGCCCCTATGTGAAGGTGATCGTCGAGGGCCGCTTCCGCCATGACCTGGAATCCTTCCTGAAACTGGAGGTCCGCGGCCCTGTGCTGGGCGCCCAACTGGTCGTGCCGCTGGAGCGGGAGGGCGCGCCCCCCATCCTGGTCGATCGTGGCTGGGTGCCGCTCGATCGCCGCGACAGCCCGATCTTCCATCCCCCGGGCGTGGTCAGCGTCACCGGCTGGGTGCACCCTGGCGAGCGCCCGGGGATGTTTGCCGCCGAGGATGATCCGGTCGGGCGCCGCTTCTACACCTTCGACCCGCCGGCGATCGGGGCGGCACTGGGCCTGCCTTCGGTCGCGCCCTATGCCATCGTCGCCCTGGGCGGCGCCGCGCCGATGCTGCCTGATCCCGCCCGCAGCTTGCCGCGCCCATCGAACAACCACCTGGGCTATGTCATCACATGGTGGGGCCTGGCGGGCGCCTTGCTGGGGGTGCTCGGCGTGCTTGCCTGGCGCCGACGCCGCACCGCCCCAAAGGAGTAGAGCCATGCCATCGGCCGCCTACAACCGCCTGAAGGCGTGTTTTGCCCGCATCGCCACCCTGGGCGAATGCCAGGCGATGCTGGGCTGGGACGCCAGTGCGATGATGCCGCCGGGCGGGGCCGCGGCGCGGGCCGACCAGATGGCGATGCTGTCGGGGATGGCGCATGACATGCTGATCGCCCCCGCGGTCGCCGAGGACTTGTTGCTGGCCGATGCCGAGGGCGAGTGGGACAGCGCCAACTTGGCCCTGATGCAGCGCGCCCATGCCCGCGCCACCGCCCTGCCGACCCGCCTGGTCGAAGCCACCAGCCGCGCCAATAGCGCGTGTGAAAAAATCTGGCGCGAGGCCCGCCGCCTGTCCGACTTCCCCATGGTCCGCCCGGCGCTGACCGAGGTCGTGCGCCTGCAACGAGAGGTCGCCCAGGCGCTGTCGGCGGCAACCGGGCTCGACCCCTATGACGCGCTGATGGATGGCTACCAGCGCGGCGTGACGGCCGCGGACGTGGAGCCGATCTTTGCCGATTACGAGGCCTTCCTGGCCGAGGCCCTGCCGCGGGCCGAGGCCTTGCAGGCCAGCCGCCCGGCGCCGTTGGAGCAGCCCGGACCCTTCCCGATCGCCGCCCAGCGCGCCTTGTGCCGGGCGATGTCGGCCCGCATCGGGCTGGACTACGACCACGCGCGGCTGGACGAAAGCGCGCATCCCTTCAGCGGCGGCACGCCGACCGATGTGCGCATCACCACGCGCTACAACGAGGATGGCTATGCCCAGGCGCTGCTGGGCGTGCTGCATGAAACCGGCCATGCGCTGTATGAGCGCGGCCTGCCGGAGGCCTGGGCGCGGCAGCCGGTAGGCGAATCCGCCGGCATGGCGGCGCATGAATCCCAGTCGCTGATCGTCGAGATGCAGGCCGCCCGCACCGATGCCTTTTTGGGCTACCTCGGCCCCGTGCTGCAATCGTCCTTCGGCGGGCCGGCCGCGGCCTATGCCCCGGACAACCTGGCCCGGTCCTTCCGCCGGGTGCAGCGCGGCTTCATCCGGGTTGATGCGGATGAGATGACCTACCCCGCGCATGTCATCCTGCGGTTCCGGCTGGAACGCGCGCTGATCGCCGGCAGCCTGGCCGTCGCTGATCTGCCGGAGGCGTGGAATGCCGGGTTCCAGGCGCTGATGGGCATGAATCCGCCGGATGATGCGCGCGGTTGTTTGCAGGACATCCACTGGCACGACGGGGCGTTTGGCTACTTCCCCTCCTATACCCTGGGTGCCATGGCCGCGGCGCAGTTGATGGCGGCGGCCCGGCGCGATGTTCCGGGGCTGGAGGCCGCCCTGGCCCTGGGCGACATGGCGCCGCTACTGGGCTGGCTGCGGACCCATGTGCATGGCCAGGGGGCGCGGTTGGGGTTCCAGGACTTGTTGCTGGCGGCGACGGGCAAGCCGCTCGACCCCAAGGATTTCGAGGCGCATCTGCACAGCCGCTACCTAGTTTAGGCCGGCTTCCTTACGGCGCGCAGCACGGGCACCAGCCCGCGATGCACAATGGGCACCAGCGCGGCACCAACCACAAGCCCGACGATGGCAGCGCCCAAGGCCGTGACGAACCATTCCACCGCCCCGCCGATCGCCGGCAGCGCGTCCCGCGCGACCACCGCAGCCCCGTGGATCGCATGGGCGGGGCCGCCCAGGCCGAATTCCTCCAGCCCATGCAGGATGATCCCGCCGCCGACCCAGGCCATGGCGGCCGTGCCGATGATGCTGAGCAGTTTGAGGAAGGGAGGCATGGCCAGCACCAGGCCGCGTCCGATGGGCCGCGCCGCGCCACCAAACGGACCGCCGTTGCGCGCCAGCATGACCCCCACATCATCCGCCTTCACGATCAGCGCGACGGCGCCATAGACGATCACGGTGATGCCGATGCCGACCACGGCCAGGATCGCCGCCTGGGTGATGAAGGAGGAGGTCGGGATCGTCGCCAGGGCGATGGCCATGATCTCGGCTGACAGGATGAAATCCGTGCTGATCGCGCTGCGGATCTTTGCATCCTCCAGCGCCTGGGGGGTGGTCGCCACGGCGGCGATGGGGGTGGCTTCGGCTTCGTGCGGCCAGATGGCCTCGATGATCTTCTCGGCGCCCTCGTAGCAGAGGTAGGCGCCGCCCAGCATCAGCAGCGGGGTGATCGCCCAGGGGGCGAAGAAACTCAGCGCCAGCGCGGCGGGCAGCAGGAACAGCAGCTTGTTGCGCAGCGACCCGATGGCGATGCGGCGCACGATGGGCAATTCGCGGTCGGCGGCAAAGCCGACCACATAGCGGGGCGTGACGGCGGCATCGTCGATGACCACACCCGCCGCCTTGGCGCCGGCTTTTGTCGCCTGGGCGGCCACGTCGTCCAGCGACGCGGCGGCGACCTTGGCCAGGCCCACGATGTCGTCCAGCAGTGCGATCAGGCCAGTGCTCAAGGGCTTTTTCCCATCGAATGTGACGGTAAGGTTGATAACACGTAACCCGGACTATGGCCCTGGCACAGTTGTGTAGAGGCGCCGCAGTTTTTCCCGGAACGCCGGCCCGTTCTTGGCCAGCGTGCCGGCCACAGGGTCAACGCCGGGGATAAGCGTGTCGGACGCTTCCTCGGAAAACGCCCGGACGAAGGCGACCCGTTCATCCCGCGCCGCCCCCACATCCCCGCCCCGCGCCAGGACTGCCCCGGCGATGACCCCATCCTCCACCGCCTGCGTCGCCCCCTGGCCCAGCGTCGGCACCATCGCCTGCGCCGCATCCCCAAGCAGCAGCGCGCGCCCGCCGGCCGCGTTCCGCAGCATCGGGATGGTCGCGGATCGCGCCCAGTGGATGTCGTCGAACAGGCGGTCGATCGCGGCCAGCATCCAGGCGACGGCCGGGCAGGGGGCGGCCGAGGGCGGGGTGAAAAGGGCGGCCTGGTAGGCGCGGGTGCGGGCGTCCTGTTCCGTCAGCGGATAGGTCCCGGCGACATAGACGGCGCCTCCGGGCACCCGGAACGCCAGCAGCCTGGCATTGCCCTGGAACCACTGCCCATAGTCATTGAAGGGGCAATCGGCCGCATCATTCACCAGCAACCGCCAGACGCCGACGCCGAGCAGACTTCCCTCGGGCTCACCGGACGTGAGCGCCCGCAGCCGCGAATACCGCCCGTCGCCGCCAACCAGCAGGTCGTAGCCGCCATGGCGGACCAGCGCCCCACCAGCGCGGAATACCGGGACAAGCCGCCCGGCGGCGTCTTCCTCGATCGCCTCCAGCGCGTGCCCATGTCGCGTGCAACCGGCCACCGGTTCGCGCAGCAGGCGATAGAGTTCCGCCCAGCGGATGCGGATGCCGGGTTCCTCGGCGACCTCCAGCATGTCCAGGTCCAGCAACCGGGTGCCGTCGGTCAAATCCACCTGCCAGCGGCGCCATGCCAGGCTGGCGGCGCGCAGGGCCGCGTGGCGGGCCGGCAGATGCAGCCGCAACGCCTTGGCCGCATTCGGACCCAGGTTCAGCCCGGTGCCGGATTCGGCCTGTTCGCCCAGGGCGCTCCGCTCGAACGCATCGACGCGAAAGCCGGGGAGGGGGAGGAGGCTCTCCGCGAGCAGGCTGCCCGCGACGCCGGTACCGATGATGCCAATACGCATGGGATGGAGTGAGCAAGCCCCGGGCCGCTTTGCAACCCGGGCGGCCACCGCCTAGGAATGGCCCCCATGCGATACATCTCCACCCGCGGCCAGGCCGCGCCACGCGGTTTCGAGGGCGTTCTGCTCGCCGGCCTGGCCGAAGACGGCGGCCTGTTTGTCCCCGAAACCTGGCCGACCCTGTCCCCCGCCGAATGGCGCGCCCTGCGCGGCCTGCCCTATGCCGAACTGGCTGCCCGCATCCTGACGCCCTTCGTCGGCGATGCGGTGGCCGAGGCCGATCTGCGGCGCATGTGCGACGAGGCCTACGGCAGTTTCGCCCACCCGGCGACCACGCCGCTGGTGCAGATCGCGCCGAATACCTTTGCGCTGGAGCTGTTCCATGGCCCGACCCTGGCGTTCAAGGACGTGGCGCTGCAACTGCTCGGGCGCCTGTTCGACCATGTGCTGGCCAAGCGCGGCGAACGCATCACCATCGTCGGCGCCACATCCGGCGACACCGGCTCGGCCGCCATCGAGGCCTGCCGCGACCGCGCTGCCATCGACATCACCATCCTGCATCCACGCGGCCGCACCAGCGACGTGCAGCGCCGCCAGATGACCACGGTGTTGTCGCCCAACGTCCGCAACATCGCGGTCGAGGGCGATTTCGACACCTGCCAGGACCTGGTGAAGGCGATGTTCGCCGATACCCCCTTCCGCACCGACATGCGGCTGGCGGCGGTGAATTCGATCAACTGGGCGCGGATCGCGGCGCAAATTCCCTACTACGCCTATGCCGCGCTGAATCTGGGCGCGCCGGACCGGGCGGTGGCGCTGGCCGTGCCGACCGGCAATTTCGGCAATGTGCTGGCGGCCTGGGCGGTGCGGCGGATGGGGCTGCCGGTGGAGCGGCTGATCGTCGCCTCCAACCGCAACGACATTTTGACGCGCTTCTTCGCCGGCAACGACATGTCGATGCGCGCCGTCGAGCCTTCGCTGTCGCCAAGCATGGACATCGCTGTCAGCAGCAATTTTGAACGGGTCTTGCACGATGCCCTCGGCCGCGACGGTGCGGCGACCGACCAGGCCATGCAGCGCTTCCGCGCCACCGGGCACATGCCGGTGCCGGATGCCGCCTGGGCCGAGATGAAGAACCTGTTCCACGGGTTTTCGCTGGATGACGCCGGCACCGTTGCCGAAATCAACCGCTTGTGGCGGGACGCCGGCTACCTGGCCGACCCCCACACCGCCTGCGGCACGGCTGCCGCCGCGGCCCTGGCGCCCTCCGGCATCCCGGTCATCGTCGCCGCCACGGCCCATCCGGCAAAATTCCCCGATGCGGTGGAACGCGCGACCGGCATCCGCCCCCCGCTGCCAAGGCACCTTGCCGACCTATATGAAAGGCCGGAACGCTTCGACGTCCTGCCCGCTGACCTTGCCACCATCGAAGCCGCCGTGCGGAGCCATGCGCTCCGCAACGCGGCCTGAAGGATCTTTCCCACATGTCCGACGCCGTCCGCGTCACCACGCTGCCCAATGGGCTGACCATCGTCTCCGAGCACATGCCGCGGGTCGAAACCGTGTCCATCGGCGCCTATGTCGCCGCCGGTACGCGGAATGAGGATGCGTCGGAGAACGGCGTTTCCCACTTCCTGGAACACATGGCCTTCAAGGGCACCGCCAAGCGCGACGCCGCCGCCATTGCGCGCGACATGGAAGACGTGGGCGGCCATCTGAACGCCTATACCGCCCGCGAAAACACCGCCTATTACGCCAAGGTGTTGAAGGAGGACCTGCCCCTCGCGGCCGATATCCTCGGCGACATCCTGACGCATTCGACCTTCGAGCCGGAGGAGGTGGAGCGTGAGCGCGGCGTGATCCTGCAGGAGATCGGCCAGGCGAACGACACGCCGGACGACATCGTGTTCGACCACTTCCAGTCCACCGCCTATCCCGACCAGCCGATGGGCCGCCCGACCTTGGGCACGGACACGCTGATCAAGGCGATGACCCGCGACACGCTGACCGGCTACATGCGCACGCATTACGGCGCCAAGCGTATGGTCGTGGCGGCCGCCGGCGCGCTGGACCACGACCGCCTGGTCGAACTCGTCGCCAAGCATTTTGCCGACCTGCCCGAAGCCGCCCCCCCGCCGGCCGCCCCCGGCGCCTATCTGGGCGGCGAGTTCCGCGAGGCGCGGGACCTGGACCAGGTGCATATCGTGCTGGGCTTCCCAGGTGCTGCCGTCGCATCGCCCGGGCATTACCCGTCGATGCTGCTGTCCACGATCCTGGGCGGCGGCATGTCGTCGCGGCTGTTCCAGGAAATCCGGGAAAAGCGCGGGCTGGTCTACGCCATCTCCTGCTTCGCCCAGCCGTTCCGCGATTCCGGAATGCTGGCGGTCTACGCCGGCACGGGTGAGGAAGAGGCCAAGGAACTGATGCCCGTGGCCCTGCACGAGTTGCGCCGCGTGCAGCACGACGTGACCGAAGCGGAACTGAACCGCGCCAAGGCCCAGTTGCGCGCCAGCGTGATGATGAGCCTGGAATCCACCGGCAGCCGCTGCGAACAACTGGCCCGCCAGTTGCAGGTCCATGGCCGCGTGATCCCCGCCGAGGAGACCAAGCAGAAGATCGCGGCCGTGACCCTCGCGCAGATCGCCGAGGCCGCGGCCTTCGCCTTCCGTGGCCCGCCGACCCTGGCGGTGCTCGGCCCGGCCGCGAATGTGCCGGGCGTCGCCGAAATCGCGGCGCAGTTGGCGGCATGAGTAACCACCTCGACACGCTCGACCACCTGCTGCGCGCCGCGCGCGCGGCGGGGGCAGATGCCGCCGACGCGCTGTTCGTCAACGGCGCATCGCTGTCGGTGCAGCGGCGCCTGGGCCAGATGGAGCAGGTCGAGCGCGCCGAGGGGCAGGATATAGGCCTGCGCGTGTTTGTCGGTCGCCGCAGTGCGATCGTGTCCACGACCGACCCGACGCCCACCGGCTTTGCCGAGCTGGCCGAACGCGCCGTCGCCATGGCGCGCGTCGTGCCGGAGGATCCCTTCGGTGGGTTGCCGGACCGCGCGGCGGGCACGATCCCGGTGCTGGACCTCTGCGACAATGAGGAACCCGAGGTCGCGGCCCTGCTCGCCCGCTGTGCCGCCGCCGAGGATGCGGCGCTGGCGGTCAAGGGCGTGACCAATACCGAGGGCGCCGACGCCAGTTGGTCCCGCACCCACATCGCCCTGGCCGCCACCAACGGCTTTGCCGGCGAATACATGCGCGCATCGCATTCCATCTCGGTCACCGCCCTGGCGGGGTCGGGCACCGGGATGGAGCGGGACTACGACTATGCCTCGGCGACGCATCTGGCCGATCTGGAGGATGCGGCGGGGCTTGGGCGTCTGGCCGCTGAACAGGCGGTGGCACGGTTGAACCCGGGGCGGCCGGACACGGCGACCTTGCCGATCGTCTATTCGCCGCGTGTCGCAAGCAGCCTGCTGGGGCATCTGACATCGGCGATCAACGGCGCATCGGTGGCGCGCGGGACGTCCTTCCTGCGCGACCGGATGGGCGAACGGGTGCTGGCGGCGGGGCTGGTCGTGCGCGACGACGCGACACGGCCGCGCGGCTTGCGATCCCGTCCCTTCGATGGTGAGGGCGTTCCGGCCAGCGCCCGCGCGCTGGTCGAAGATGGCGTGCTGAAAACCTGGGTGCTGGACACGCGCAGCGCGCGGCAACTGGGCCTTGCCACCACCGGCCATGCGGCGCGCGGCGTGTCCTCGCCGCCGTCGCCCAGCACGACAAACCTGTGGCTTGAGCCTGGCATCCTGTCGCCGGAATCGCTGATGTCCGACATCACTTTGGGCATCTACGTCACCGAGTTGATCGGCATGGGCGTGAATGGCGTGACCGGCGACTACAGCCGCGGCGCCGCGGGCTTCATGATCCGCAATGGGGTGCTGGCCGAAGCGGTCAGCGGCTTCACCATCGCCGGCAATCTGACCGACATCTTTGCCCGTATGGTGCCGGCCAACGACCTGCGCTTCCGGCGCGGGACCGACAGCCCGACGGTGCGGGTGGATGGAATGACGGTCGCGGGCGGATGAAGCAGCGGCGCGTCACAGCGGGGGTGCTGGACGTCGGCTATCTTGAGGCGGGCGACCCCGACGGGCCGCCGGTCATCCTGCTGCACGGCTTTCCCTACGACGTGCATGCCTTCACCGATGTCGCGGGTTTGCTGCCGGGGCATCGGGTCCTGATGCCCTGGCTGCGCGGCTATGGCCCGACATGCTTCCTGTCCGACGCCACGCCCAGGTCCGGTCAGCAAGCGGTGCTGGCGCAGGATCTGGTCGATTTCATGGACGCGCTGGCGATCCCACGTGCGGTGCTCGGCGGCTACGACTGGGGTGGGCGTGCGGCCTGCATCGTCGCGGCCCTGTGGCCGGAGCGGGTTGTGGGGCTGGTGACCGGCGGCGGGTACAACATCCAGGACATCGCCGCCGCGGCGCGGCCGGCGCCGCCGGAAAATGAGTATCGCCACTGGTACCAATACTACCTGCATGGCGAACGCGGCCGCGCCGGGCTGACGCAGAACCGCGATGCCTTCTGCCGTTTGCTGTGGCGCCTATGGTCGCCGGAATGGGCGTTCGGCGACGCGACCTATGCCGAGACTGCGGCGTCATTCGCGAATCCGGATTTTGTCGCGGTCGTCGTGCATTCCTATCGCCATCGCTACGGCCTGGTGCCCGGCGATCCGGCGGTTGAGGCGATCGAGGCACGGCTCGCCCGCCGCCCCGTCATCGGCGTGCCCACCATCTCGCTGGAAGGCGGCGCCGATGGGGTTTCCGCGCCGGGGGGGACGGCCGCCGGCGATCCGCGGTTTGGCGACCTGCGCGCCTGCCATGTGCTGCCCGGCATTGGCCACAACCTGCCGCAGGAAGCCCCGGCCGCCTTCGCCGCGGCCATCAGGGCGCTTGGCTAAGCACCTCCGCCGTGTGTTCGCCCAGGCGCGGTGCCGGTCCCAAACTGGCCGGAAGCCCCGGCAGGACCGGAAACGGCACCGCGCCAAGTGCCCCCTGCAGGCTGGCGGGCGCCGCACCCACCGCCACCACATGCGGATCGGCCAGCCAATCATTGGGCGAATTCACCGGGCAGGACATGAGGCGCGCCGCCTGGAGCGCCGCCAGCCATTCATCGCGGCCACGCGTGGCGAAGGCCGCGCGGACCAGCGGCACCAGCACCGCCGCCTGTTCGGATCGCTTGGCAAACGTGTCGAAGCGGGGCTGCATCGCCAGGCCCAGCACCTCGCATAGGGTCACGAACTCCGGGTCGCGCACGAGGGTCACCATCAGCCAGTGCCCGTCGCTGCCCTGGTAGCAGCCGGCCGGCACGTTCGGCACGCCGGGCGGGTGCCCCAGCAGCGCGCTTTCCCCGATCTGCGACGCCAGCAGCATCGCCGTCCCACCGAGCAATGACAGGTCCAGCACCCGCCGGCGTGGCGGCCGCCCCGCCGCGCGGTCCTGCAACCGCGCGGCCAGCGCGGCCTGCACCGCCGAAAACGCCGCGACGCCCGTGAAGACGTCGGTCACGAAAGGCCCGGTCTTGTGCGGAATGCCATCCGCCCCGGTATTCAACGCCGCCAGCCCGCCAAAGGCCTGGGCGACGGAATCGGTGCAGGGGCGTTCGGCATAGGGTCCGGTCTGCCCAAAGCCCGAGATCGACAGGCAGACCGCATCGGGACCGGTATCCTCCGGCCCCAGCCCCAGGCGGGCCGCGACGCCGGGGCGGAAACTCTCGATCAGCACATCGGCCCGCGCCGCCAGGGCTTTGGCCGCCGCACGGCCGGCGGGGTCTTTCAGGTCCAGCACGATGCCGCGCTTGCCGCGGTTCCAGGTGGCGTGCAGGACGCTCTCGCTGCCCTGGCGCACGGACAGGCCGCGCGACCAATCGCCCTCCGGCGGTTCCAGTTTCACGACATCCGCCCCAGTGGCGGCCAGCATCATGCCGCAGCAGGGGCCGGCGACGCCCTGGCCGGCGTCGAGGACGAAAAGCCCGGCATAGGGGCGGTCGGGTTCGGTCATCTACGTTGCCTCATGTTTTGCCGGCATCGTGACCGCCCGCGCGCCTTTGGGAAGCCCCGCGCGCTGGTTCCCGGCACGGCGGATGCTAGGTTGATGGTCCAGCCGCCTGGGAACAGCCTCATGTCCGTCCCCTCGATCCCCCCGCCCAAGCCGCAACTGCCCCCGAACTGGCAGGCCCAGCAGGCCAATGCCCCCGCCGGTTCGCTGCCCGGCAATCCAGGGCTGGTGCTTGGCATCCTGTCCATTGTCTGTGGCTTGATGGGCTTCGTGCCCTTGATCGGCATCGTGACCTGCGTGCTGGGCGTGGTGGCGGGGATCATGGGCCTCAATCGCGCGCGCGGGGCGGCGAGCCAGGCGGGCACGATCACGTCGGTGATCGGCTTGGTGCTATCGGCCTTCACGGTTTTGATGTGGATCATCGGGATGCTGTTCCTGGGGGGCTTCCTGGCGATCCTGGGCAGCGTCGTCGGTGGTGCCGCGATGATGAAGTAAGGCAACCCGGGGCGGGGCTGCGGCGTTTGGCCCGTATCGCAACCCCTGGGAGAGTCTTCCGATGAAATCCATTGCCCTCTGGTTCCTCGGCGTCCCCGTCGTGGTCATCATCATCCTGAACCTGACCGGCATTCTTTGAGGCGTTTCGCCCAGCCGGCGCCCCTGCTATCCCCCCGATCATCAGAATGACGCGCGAATCGGGTTTTTGGCCGACGCGCCATGTCGGGGGGCGCCCATGGCCGGGCATTCGCAGTTCAAGAACATCATGCACCGCAAGGGCGCGCAGGACGCACGGCGTGCGCGCGCCTTTGCCAAGCTGATCCGGGAAATCACGGTCTCCGCCCGGACGGGCCTGCCGGACCCCGCGGCCAACCCGCGCCTGCGCGCGGCGGTGCAGGCCGCGCGCGTCGCCAACATGACGCGCGACACGGTGGACCGCGCCATCAAGCGCGCCGCCGCCCCCGGTCCCGGTGAGGATTATGTGGAGGTCCGCTACGAGGGCTACGGCCCCTATGGCGTCGCCATTATCATCGAAACCCTGACCGACAACCGCAATCGCTCCGCCGCGGACCTGCGGTCGATGCTGAGCAAGGCGGGCGGCGCGATGGGCGAGACAAATAGTGTCGCCTTCCAGTTCGAACATCTGGGTGTGGTCCGCTATCCCGCCGGCGCCGCCACGCCCGATGCCATGCTGGACGCGGCGATCGACGCCGGGGCCGCCGATGTCGAAAGCACCGAGGACGGGCACGAAATCCGCACGGCGATGGAAGACCTCTTTGCCGTTCGCGACGCGCTGGAAACCCATTTCGGCCCGGCCGAAAGCGCCAAGCTGGAATGGCGCCCCAATGCGACCATCGAGTTGGACGAGGATCGCGCCCGCGACATCCTGAAACTGATCGACGCGCTGGACGAACATGATGACGTGCAGACGGTCTACGCGAATTTCGACGTGCCGGAGGCCGTGATGCAGCGGCTATCCGCCTGAACGCCGCGCCCCCGCGCCGGTCTGTCCTGGTCCTGGGCCTCGACCCCGGGCTGCGCCATACCGGCTGGGGGCTGATCGAGAGCGACGGCAGCCGGCTGCGCCATCTTGGCGATGGCGTCGTGTCCACGATCGACACGGATGAGATGGCGACCCGCCTGCGCACCCTGCACGACGGGCTGGCGAAACTGCTGGCCGAATTGCGGCCGGATGAGGCGGCGGTCGAACACACCTACATGAACAAGAACCCGCAATCGGCCATCAAGCTCGGCATGGCGCGCGGCGTGGTGCTGCTGGCGCCGGCGCTGACCGGCATCCCGGTCGCCGAATACCAGGCGATGGAGGTCAAGCGTTCGGTCGTCGGGCATGGCCACGCCGATAAGATCCAAGTGCAGGACATGGTCCGGCGCCTGCTGCCGGGGGCGGTGCTGAAGCGCGCGGATGCGGCGGATGCGCTGGCCGTGGCGATCTGCCACGCGCATCACCGGTCCAGCCGGGTGGCGCTGGCGCGGGGCTATGTGCCGGCATGATCGCGATGCTGACCGGCCGTGTCGCCAGCACCGACGACACCGCGGCGGTAATCGACGTGGGCGGCGTGGGCTATTTGGTGTCGTGCTCCGCCCGGACGCTCGATGTTTGCCGCTCGGCGAGTGGCATCCTGACCTTGCTGGTGGAAACCCAGGTGCGGCAGGACGCGATCGTGCTGCACGGGTTTTCAGATGCGGCCGAACGCGAGGCCTTTCGCGCGCTGATCGAGGTGAAGACCGTCGGCCCGCAGAAGGCGCTGGTCGTGCTGTCCGGCCTGTCGGCGCCGGATCTGGCCCGCGCCATTGCCTTCAAGGACCGCAAGCGGCTGTCCGCCATTAAGGGCCTGGGGGCCGCCACGGCCAATCGCATCGTCGATGAGCCGGCGATGCAGAAATGGGCCGTGGGCCGCGCGACGCCGGAGGCCGATGGCCCGCCCCTGCCGCCCGCCGCCCTGCCCGGCGAACCGCAGGGGGTGCAGGCCGAGGCCGTCTCCGCCCTGGTCAACCTGGGATTCCGGCGGCCCGAGGCGATGGTCGCGGTGGGCAATGCCGCGCGCCGCATGGATGACGACCCGGCCCTGGGCGCGCTGATCACCGACGCCCTCAAGACCCTGGCCCCGCGATGAGCGAGCGTGTCATCAGCGCCGCCCGTGCCGAGGAGGATGCCGCCGAGGGCGCGCTGCGCCCGCAGACCCTGGCCGATTTCACCGGCCAGAAAGCCGCGCGGGAAAACCTGGCAGTCTTCATCCAGGCCGCAAAAACCCGCAACGAGGCGCTGGACCACGTCCTGCTCCATGGCCCGCCCGGCCTCGGCAAAACCACGCTGGCGCAGATCGTGGCGCGGGAGATGGGCGTGGGGTTCCGGGCCACCTCTGGCCCCGTGCTGCAACGGGCGGGCGACCTGGCCGCGATCCTGACCAATCTCCAGCCGCGCGACGTGTTGTTCGTGGATGAGATCCATCGCCTGCAGCCGGCGATCGAGGAAACCCTCTATCCCGCGATGGAGGATTTCCAGCTCGACCTGATCATCGGGGAAGGGCCTGCGGCGCGCACCGTGCGGATCGACCTGCCGCCCTTTACCCTGGTGGGCGCCACCACCCGCGCTGGGCTGTTGGCCACGCCCTTGCGCGACAGGTTCGGCATTCCTCTGCGCTTGCAGTTCTACACGCCGGAAGAATTGTTTCGGATCGTGCGGCGCGGCGCCGAAAAACTGCTGTTCGACCTGTCGGAAGACGGCGCGACCGAAATCGCCAAGCGCGCCCGCGGCACCCCGCGCATCGCCGGCCGCCTGCTGCGGCGGGTGCGCGATTTCGCCCTGGTCGAGGAGAAAGCCGCGAGCCGCGCCATGGTCGATGACGCGCTGACACGGCTTGAGGTGGATCGCCTGGGCTTGGACGCCATGGACCGGCGCTACCTGCGCCGGATGGCCGAACACCATGGCGGCGGCCCGGTCGGGGTCGAAACCCTGGCTGCGGCCCTGGCCGAAGGCCGCGATACGATCGAGGAGGTGATCGAGCCCTACCTCATGCAGGAAGGGCTGATCCTGCGCACCCCGCGCGGCCGGATGTTGGGGGAGCCCGGGTGGCGGCACCTCGGCATGACCCCGCCGGCGGGGTTCGCGATCCAGCCCTTGTTGTTGGACGGTTTGGAATGAGCGGGGTCCATCGCTTCCCGCTGCGGGTCTATTTCGAGGACACCGACGCCGGCGGAATCGCATACCACGCCCGCTATTTGCACTGGGCCGAGCGGGCGCGGACCGAATCCTTGCGGGACATAGGCTTGCCGCACAGCCTTCTTATCGAACGTCACAATTCGTTCCTCGTGGTGCGGCGCGTCAATGTGCTTTATGAGCGGCCGGCCCGGCTTGATCAGGCGCTGGTCGTGGAAACGAGTGTCCGCAAGCTGGGCGGCGTTTCCATCGACCTGGTGCAGGACGTGCTGGACCAGGAGAGCGGGGCGCGGCTTGCGCGCCTCGACGTCGGGCTTGTCTGCGTCCGGGCGGACGGGCTGCGACCAACACCCATCCCGGAACCCTGGCGGTCGGCGCTGCGCGCCGGCGTTTCGCCAGGCGCATTGGTTTAGGAGAAGCGGCCTATGGGCGGCGTGAGCGCGACGGCATTGGCACCCATGGCGACGGATATGTCGCTCTGGTCCCTGTTCCTTCAGGCCGATTGGGTCGTGAAGTCGGTCATGGTGATGCTTCTGCTCGCCAGCGTCTGGGTATGGGCGGTGGTCTTCGAGAAGACCGTGACCATGCGCAAACTGAGCAAATCGGCCAATGACTTCGAGGATCGCTTCTGGTCCGGCGGCAGCCTGGACGAGTTGTACGACCGCGAGGGCGAGCGCCCGAGCAACCCGATCGCCGCCGTCTTCGGCGCGGCCATGCGCGAATGGCGCCGTGGTGCCGAACGCGCGGTCGGCGCCGATATCGCCCTGACCGGCGTCCAGCAGCGCGCCGAACGGGCCATGGTCGTGACCATTGGGCGGGAAATGGAGCGTCTGGAACGCTGGATGGTGTTCCTGGCGACCGTCGGCTCGGCCGCCCCCTTCGTCGGGCTCTTCGGCACGGTCTGGGGCATCATGAATTCCTTCAGCGCCATCGCCAGCATGCAGAACACCAACCTGGCCGTGGTCGCCCCGGGCATCGCCGAGGCGCTGTTCGCCACCGCCATCGGCCTGGTCGCCGCCATCCCCGCGACCATCGCCTACAACAAGATTTCCACCGATCTGGCGCGCTACGCCGCCCGGCTGGAGGCTTTCGCGTCGGAATTTGGCGCGATCCTGAGCCGCCAGGCCGAAGAGCGGGGCTGAGGCCATGGCGATGGGTCCCATCGGCGGCCGCAGTGGCCGCGGCCGCTACCGCCCGATGTCGGAGATCAACGTCACGCCGATGGTGGACGTGATGCTGGTCTTGCTGATCATCTTCATGGTCGCCGCGCCCCTGATGACGGTCGGCGTGCCGGTCGATCTGCCAAAGACCCAGGCCGGCCAGTTGAACCAGGAACAGGAGCCGCTGACCCTGTCGGTGGACCGCGAGGGCCGCGTCTTCCTGCAGGATACGGAAGTGCCGATGGAGGCGCTGGTGACGCAGCTTCGCACCATCCTGTCGCAGCAGCAGCCGGGCGCCCCCGAACGCCGCGTCTTCATCCGCGGTGACCGCGCCAACCAATATGGCCGGGTGCTTGAGGTCATGGGCGCCGTGTCGGGCGCCGGCTTCACCCGTATCGCGCTGTTGAGCGAGGCCGCCCCGCCGGTCCCGGCCGCCGCCGGCACCGCGCCGCCGCGCCCGGCCGCCCCGCCCGCGCCGCGCCCCGCCACCCCGGGCGGGCGCTGAAGGCGCGGCCGTGTCGCAGGCGGAAAAATGGCCCCTGCCAAGCCCGGCGCCTCGCCGGGCCGTGGCGGCCGTTCGGCCGCGGCGGCCCAACCCCGGCCCGATGCGGGCCGAACGCGGGCCCGTGCCAGCCATTGGCCCCGACCGGCTGAAGGTCTGGGGTGGCGCGTCGCTGGCGCTGCACCTGCTGTTCTTCCTGGCCCTGCTGCTTGACCTGCCGAGCCGTCGCTTCGAGGAACCGCCCGAGCAGACGATCACGGTCGAATTGCTGCCGGCGGATAATCCTTCGGTCGCGAACGCGCCGACGATGTCGGATGCGCCGACTCCGCCCGCGCCGATGCCGACCCCCGCCGCGCCGACGCCGACGCCGCCCGCGCCCGATGCCCCGCGTGAGGCTGTGCTGGCCCCACCGCCGCCGCCGCCCCCGCCGCCCCCCGCACCGGCCGCGAGCCCCGCCCCGCCGCAACCGGCACAGGCTTCCGCCGCCGCGCCGCCGCCGCCAGCCCCGCCCACGCCGCAGCCGCCGCGCCCGGTGCCGACGCCCGATGCGGCGGCGCCGCCGGTGCGCACCCCGCCGCCGCCGCCAGCACCGCCGGCCCCGGCCCCCCCGTCGTCGTCGCCGCAGGTCGCGGCCGCGGCACCGACGCCGCGCCCCAATCCGATCCCCTTGCCGCCCCCGCCGGCCCCGCCGCCGCCCGTGCCCGCGCCGACCGCCGGCACCGGCCAGACGCCGCCGGTCGCCCGGCCGCAGGAACGCAGCACCAGCGTGCTGAACACGCTGGAAGCCCTGCGCCAGCAGCAGCAGCGTGAGGCCCCGCGCGCCCGCCCCAACGCCCCCGCCGCCCCGGCCGCCAGCGCCGCCGGCAGCCCGACCGGGACCGCGCAACTGACGCAGGGTGATGTGCGCGGGTTGCAAGACCAGCTCAGCGAATGCTGGTCGGTCGATGGCGGCATGCTGAATGTCGGGCAGATGCGCGTGTCGATGCGGTTGGACATCGACCCGCAGGGCATTGTTCGCAACGTCCGCCCGGCCGATGGCGCCTATACCGAGCCACGCCAGCGCGCGTTGTATGAATCCGCCCGTCGTGCGGTATTGGACCCGCGTTGTGCCAACCTTGCGACGCTTCGACTCTCGCCGGACAAGATCCAGCGCCTGCGAGAGATTCCCTTCAATTTCTCACCGCAGGGATTCGTGCGATGAACCCGCTTCCTTTCGGTCGGCGCGCGGCCTTGCTTGGGCTGGCCGCGGGCGCGACCGCGCCTGCTTCGGTCCCCGTTTCGGCTTGGGCCCAGGCCTCGATCGACATCACCCGTGCGCGCACCGACCCCATTCCGATCGCGGTGCCTGACCTGGCCGGCGCCTCGGCCGAGGGCCAGCGTTTCGGCCGCGACATCGCGCGCGTGATCCAGAACAACCTGCGGTCCTCCGGCCTGTTCCGGCCTGTCGAACGCCCGGGCTTCACCCAGACGCCCGAAACCTCGGCCGCGGCGCCGCGCTTCCAGGATTGGCGGGTGACCGGCAGCCAGGCGCTGGTGACCGGCCGGGCAGAGCCGCAGGGCGGCAACCTGCGCGTCGAGTTCCGGCTGTGGGACGTGCTGCCGGAACAGCAGATCCAGGGCACCGCCTTCACCGCGCCTGCGGCCAATTGGCGGCGCATCGCGCATCTGATCTCGGACGTCATCTACGAGCGGCTGCTGGGTGAAAAAGGCTATTTCGACACCCGCATCGCCTATATCGCGGAAACCGGCCCGCGCGACCGGCGGACCCGACGGCTGGCGATCATGGATCAGGATAGCGAGAACAACCGCTTCCTGACCGATGGCAGCTTCCAGGCGCTGACGCCGCGCTGGCACCCGAATGCGCAGCAGATCGCGTTCATGTCCTACAACAACAACCAGCCGCGCGTGTTCCTGTTCAACCTAGAAACCGGGCGTCAGGAAGCCCTGGGCACCTTCGGCGGCATGACCCTGTCGCCCCGGTTTTCGCCGGATGGGCGCAGCGTGATCCTCTCGGCGGCGCGCGGCGGGGATGCGAACATCTATGTCGTGGACCTGGGGTCGCGGCGGGAAAGGCAATTGACCTCGGGCGGTGGGCTGGATGTGTCGCCCTGCTATTCGCCAGATGGCACGCAGATCGTGTTCAATTCCGACCGGGGCGGCGACCAGCAACTCTATGTGATGGACAGCGGCGGTGGCGGCATCCGGCGCATTTCCTTCGGCCGTGGCCGGTATGCGACCCCCGTCTGGTCGCCGCGCGGCGACCTGATCGCCTTTACCCGCATCGCCGGCGGCCAATTCGCGATCGGCGTGATGCGCCCAGATGGCGGCGGCGAACGCATCCTGTCCGAGGGCTGGCAGATGGAGGCCCCGACCTTCGCGCCCAACGGGCGGGTGCTGATGTTCTACAATGAGACCCGGTCGCGCGACGCCCGGGGCGGCGGCTACTCCGCGCGGCTGAAGATGATCGACATCGCCGGCTTCAACGAACGCCAGGTGATGACCCCGACCGATGCAACCGATCCGGCCTGGAGCCCTTTGCTGTCCTGATCGGCCACATTCGCGCCCCAAAAGCCCAGCAGATGGGTATCCTTGTCTTGACCCGTGTTCCCTCGGGCGGATAGGCGATCCCGCAGTTCGACAGGAGATCAAGATGACCACCAAATACCTGGGCGCCTTCGCCGCCCTCGCGTTGCTCGCCGCATGCTCTTCCAACGACAGCAGCACGGCGGCCACCGGCACGGGGGTCGGCACCAGCACCATCCGCCCCGGCAGCCAGGAAGACCTGGTCGCCAATGTCGGTGACCGCATCCTGTTCGACACGGATCGCAGCAACGTCCGCGCCGACCAGCGCACGATCCTGGAGCGCCAGGCGAACTGGATGACGCAGTATCCCCAGGTGCAGGTCACCGTCGAAGGTCATGCCGACGAACGCGGCACGCGCGAATACAACCTGGCGCTCGGCCAGCGCCGCGCCAATGCGGCGCGCGACACGCTGGTGGCGCTTGGCGTGGCCGGCGCGCGCGTTGGCACCATCTCCTACGGCAAGGATCGTCCGGCGGCGCTCGGTTCGACCGAGGAAGCCTGGGCGCAGAACCGTCGCGCCGTGACCGTGGTGCGATAAGGCTTCGCTTGCACTGAATGAAGGTGATGGCGGCCACCGGCCGCCATCCAGCCGCAAACCGGCCATGTGGTCGCCGGTGACGCGAGGGGGATTTGGTCGATGATCCGTGCCCGTTATGCCCTCACGTTTCTGCTGATCCTCGGCGCGGCCCTGCCCGCCGCGGCGCAGATCGAAAGCCGTGAGGGGATCGCGCTGCAGAACCAGCTTCTGCAACTGCGGCAGGAAATCGAAATGCTGCGCCGTGGCGGCGTCGGTGGTGGTGGCGGCAGTGTCGCCCCCGTGCCGATCCCCGCGCCGCGTTCAAGCGGCGGTGCCGGTTCGCCCGAGATCCTGGCGGGCCTGCTGGATCGTGTGACGACCATGGAAGAAGAGGTCCGCCGTCTGCGCGGCCGTGCCGACGAGGGCGATTTCCGCGATCGCACCCTGGCCGAGCAGATGACGAAATTGCAGGGCGACATGGACTTCCGGCTGCAGGCGCTGGAGGGCGGCAACCGCCCGGCCGCGCCGCCGTCTGCCACGCCGGGCGCGCCCCCGGCCGCGGCCCCGGGCGCCCCGACGCCGCCACGCCCATCCGCGCCGCCACCCCCGGCCGCCGTCCCCAGCCGTCCGCCGGAGCGTGCCCTACAGGAAGGCCAGGCAGCCCTGGGCCGGCGCGACTTCACGGCCGCCGAGACGGCTGCGCGGGAAGTGCTCGCCAACCGTCCGGGCGCCCGTGCGCAGGATGCCGGCATCCTTCTGGGCGATGCCCTGGTCGGCAAGCGCGAGTTCCAGAGCGCGGCCCTCGCCTTCGACGAGGCCTATCGCCGCAACACCCAGTCCGGCCGTGCGCCGGAAGCCCTGCTGGGCCTGGCCACCTCCTTTGTCGGCTTCAATGCGCGGCGGGAAGCCTGTGCGACCCTGGACCAGCTCCGCAGCGAATTCCCCCGGTTGACGGGGGCGCAGACGGAGCGGTCGCAGTCGCTGCGCACCAGGGCCCAGTGCCGCTGAGTTAGCCTGCCAGCGAGGGCAGTGCGGACGCGTATTCGGCGACAATCGCCTCGCCAAAGGCATCCGGCACGACGGCCGGCTGCCGCTGGTGCGTGACGGCGATGCCGGCGCGGCGGGCGAAGAGGGCCTTGCCGTACCAGCAGTAATGCTCCGACGCGCCGGGCATCATCATGAAGTTGTACAGCGGCAGGATCGTGCGGTGCAGCGCTTCGGCCTCCGCCTGCTTGCCCTGTTCCAGCAGGTTCCAAACCTTGACGTGCACATCGAAGGCGTCGGGTGACGGCACCATGCCGACGCAGCCGGCACGCAGGGTGTTCGGCAGTTCCAGCCCGGCCTTGCCGTTAAAGATGTCGTAGGCGCCGCCGGTTTCGTCGACCAGGCGCTTCACATACAGGATGTGCCCTTCGCCCTTCATCAGGCAGCAGTTGGGGTGGTTCCGGTTCAGCGCGATCAGCGCGTTGGTCGATAGCGCGATATCCATGCTGCCCGGGTTGTTCTGCACCCCGACCGGCAGGTTCGTCCCGGCGGCGACGGCGCCGAGGAAGCGGACATGGGCAGCCTCGGTCAGCCCCTTGATCTGGGCCGGTTGCAGGATGAGCCAGGCGGCGCCGGCGGCTTCGCTGGCGCGGGCGATCTCGATCTGCCCGGCGACGGATTGCTCGTTGACGGTGACGGCGACGGGCACGCGCCCGGCGACATCCTCGCAGACCCATTCGATGATGGTGCGGCGTTCCGACAGGGTGAGTTTGTAGTACTCGCCGACGAAGCCGAGGATCGCGATGCCATGCGCGCCGCCGCGGATGCAGGCTTCGACCTGCTTGCGCATCGCGTCGCGGTCCAACCGCTCCTGGTCGTCAAAGTAGGTGTACAGGATCGGGTAGATCCCGCGGAACTTGCCTCGCATGGGTGTTTCCTTGTTATTCGGAGGGGGTTATTCGGCGCGGGCGCCGGATGCGCGTGCGATTGCCGTCCATCGTGTGGTCTGGTCGGTGAGGAAGGCCGCCCAATCGGCGCGGCTCATGGCCCGGGCCTCGACGCCGACGCGGCGCATCGCCTCGATCGCGCCGGGTTCGGCCAGCACGGCGTTCACCGCCCGGTGCAGGATATCGAGGCTGGCTTCCGGCGTGCCGCGCGTGGCGAGCAGCCCGAACCAACTATCGGCCTGGAAATCGCGGAAACCGAGTTCGACGAAACTCGGCACCTGCGGCAGCAGGGGCGCGCGCGTGGCACTGGTGGCGCCCAGGGCGCGCAGGCGGCCATCACGCACCTGCTCGGACACCTCGACCACATTGGCGAACATCATCTGCGTGCGCCCGGCCATCACGTCGAGTGCTGCCTGCGCGCCGGAGCGATAGGGCACGCGTTCGAAGACCATGCCCGTCTCGATGCGCAGCATTTCGGTCGCGGCCTGGAAGCCGCCCAATCCGGCGGACCCCAACAGCAGCGGCGGCCCGCCGGCACGCGACAGCGTCAGCAATCCCGGCAGGTCGGTGACGGCCAGGGTGGGCGTCACGACCAGGATATTCGCGCTGTCGCCGACGAAGGCGACCGGGGCGAAATCCTGGACCGAATCGAAGGGCAGCCGCGCGAAGAGCCCCGGTACGACGGAATGGGCGGATGGCACGAAGGCCAGCATGTGCCCATCCGGTGGAGCCTTGGCGACGCGATCGGCGCCGAGGGTGCCGCCGGCGCCGGGCACGTTCTGCACGACCACAGGCTGGCCGAGGCGTGGTGCGAGGCGTTCGGCCAGCACGCGGGCCACGGTGTCGGTGGCACCGCCTGGCGCGAAGCCGACGACGATGGTCACCGGCCGGTCGGGAAACGCCTGGGCAGGCGTCGCCAGTGCCAGCAGCACGCAAAAAATCCAGCGCATGGGGCTTCCTCCAGCCTCTTTGCGCAGAGGCTAGACCCGTGTTGGCTGGTTCGGAAAGGTCAGGCCACGTCGTTCAGATGGCAGGCGCTGCGATGATTCGGCGCGATCTGGCGCAACACCGGGCGTTCAACGCGGCAGATATCCATCGCGTGCGGGCAGCGCGGGTGGAAATGGCAGCCGGGCGGTGGGTCGAGCGGTGAGGGGATTTCGCCCTTCACCACGTTGAACACTTTCTTCCGCGCCTCGATCCGCGGCACCGCGGCCAGCAGCGACTGCGTATAGGGGTGGTTGGCGCGGGCAAAAACTTCCTCGGACGGTGCTTCTTCCACCACCCGGCCGAGATACATGATCACCACGCGGTCGGAGAGGTGTTCGACCACGCCCAAATCGTGGCTGATGAAGAGGTAGGTAAGGTCCAACTCCGCCCGCAGCCGCATGAACAGGTTCAGCACCTGCGCCTGGATCGACACGTCCAGCGCCGCGACGGCTTCGTCGCAAACCAGGAAGTCGGGCTGCACGGCCAGCGCGCGGGCAATGCCGATGCGCTGGCGCTGGCCGCCCGAAAACTGGTGCGGGTAGCGGCGCTTGAAGGCGGGATCGAGACCCGCGCGACGCATCTGGTCATCGACGTAGTCGGATTGGCCGTTGCGATCGGTCAGCCCGTGGAACAGCGGCGCCTCGCCCACGATGTCCTGCACGCGCAAGCGCGGGTTCAGGCTGGCGTAGGGATCCTGGAAAATCATCTGGGTGCGGAGTTTCGCGTGGCGTGCCGCGGCGCCGCTGAGCGTGTTCACCTCCACGCCTTCGCGGAACACTTGGCCGCCCGAGGCTGGCATGATGCCCGCGACCATGCGGCCGAGCGTCGACTTGCCGCAGCCGGACTCACCGACGAGGCCGACGACCTCGCCCTTCATCACTGACAGGTCCACGCCGTCCACGGCATGGACCACTTCCTCACGCACAGGCACGCCGATTTTCTTGGCGAGCTTGCCGGCGAAATCGAGTTTCTTCTCGAAGCGGCGCGAGACGTTGCGCAGTTCGATCATCGGGACGGCGGTCATGCCACCGTCTCCAGCAACGGCCGCACGCAACGGGCGAAGCGACCCGGCAGGACCTCCGGGAACGGGGGATCGACCAGGCAATCCTCACCCGCCTGCGGGCAGCGGGCACGGAAGGCACAGCCGACGGGCAGCGAGAGCAAGGAGGGCGTCATGCCGGGGATCTGCCGCAGTGGTTCGCCGCGCTTGTTGCGGCTGGGGACGGAGCCGAGCAGGCCGGAGGTATAGGGATGCAGCGGCGCGTCCAGCACTTCGCCCACATCGCCCTGTTCGACGATGCGGCCCGCGTACATCACGACGATATCGTCGGCGAGACCGGCGACCACCGACAGGTCATGCGTGATCCAGAGCAGGCTGGTGCCGGTATTGGCCGCGAGTTTCTGGACCTCGGCCAGGATCTGTCCCTGGATCGTCACGTCCAGCGCCGTGGTCGGTTCGTCGGCGATGATCAGGTCCGGCCGGTGCAGCAGCGCGATGGCAATGGCGACGCGCTGGCGCATGCCGCCGGAAAACTGGTGCGGATAGGATTGCAGCCGTTCATCGGGCGACGGGATGCCGACCATGCCGAGCGCGTCGCGCGCCATCTGGCGGGCGGTTTCGCGGCTGGCGTTGGAATGGGCCTGCACCGTCTCGATCATCTGCGTGTCGATGCGCAGGACCGGGTTCAGGGTCATCATCGGGTCCTGGAAGATCATCGCGATGCGGTTGCCGCGCAGCTTTCGCATTTCGCCTTCCGGCAGCCCGACCAATTCGCGCCCCTGGAACTTGATCGACCCCGCGACGATGCGGCCCGGCGGGTCGACAAGGCCGATCAGGGAGAAGCCGGTGACGGTCTTGCCCGACCCGCTTTCGCCGACCAGCCCCAAAACCTTGCCGCGGGCGACGGAGAAGGACACGTCGTTCACCGCCTTGACCACGCCGGCGCGGGTGAAGAATTCGGTGCGAAGCCCGGTGACGTCGAGAGTATTCACTTCTGCAGCCTCGGGTTCAGCACGTCGCGCAGATGGTCGCCGACCAGGTTGATCGACACGATGGTCACCAACAGGGCGATGCCCGGATAGAAGGAAATCCAGTATTTGCCGGACAGCATGTATTCGTAGCCATTGGCGATCAGCAGCCCGAGCGAGGGTTCGGTGATCGGCACGCCGAGGCCGAGGAAGGACAGCGTCGCCTCCAGCGCGATCGCCCGCGCCACCTGGATGGTGCCGATGACGATCAGCGGCGGCAGGCAATTTGGTAGCAGATGCACGAAGACGATGCGGCGTGTCGGCAGTGCCAGGCACTGTGCCGCTTCGATGTATTCGCGCCGGCGTTCCACCAGTGCCGATCCGCGAACGGTGCGCGCGTAATAGGCCCATTCCACAAAAACCAGCGCGATCACCACGTTGGTGATGCCCTTGCCGAGGAAGGCCAGGATCATCAGCGCCGCCAGGATCGCCGGAAAGGACAGTTGGAGGTCGACCAGCCGCATGATCAGCGTATCGGTCTTGCCTCCGACATAGGCCGCCAGCATGCCGAGCGAGGCGCCGATGACGCCCGCCAGGAACGCGGAACCCGCGCCGACCACGAGCGAGATACGCAGCCCGTACAGAATGCCCGACAGCATGTCGCGCCCCTGATCGTCGGTGCCGAGCCAGAAGGTGAAGCCATCGCCACCCACCGTCCCGGGCTCCATCCGCCCATCCATGATGTCGAGTTGGGCGAGGTCGTAGGGATTCTGCGGTGCGATCCAGGGCGCGAAGATGGCCAGCAGCACGATCGTCACGAAGACGATCAGCGCGCCGACCGCGACGCGGCTTTCCAGGAATTGCGCGACGAAACGCTGTAGCGGCGTTTCGACGCGGGGCAGGGACGTGGCGGCGCTCATGTGGTCTTGCTTTCCAGCCGCACGCGGGGGTCGAGCATCGAGTAGGTCAGGTCCACCACCAGGTTGATGATGATGAACATGAACACGATGATCATGAGGTAGGCGACGATCACCGGGCGATCGAGCACGTTGATGCTGTCGATGATCAGCTTGCCCATCCCGGGCCAGGCAAAGATACTTTCGGTGACGACGGAGAAGGCGATGGTGCTGCCGAACTCCAACCCGGTCACCGTGACCACCGGGATCAGGATGTTCTTGAACACATGCACGAAGGTCACGCGCGAGGGCGACAGCCCCTTGGCGCGGGCGAACTTCACGTAGTCCATCAGCATCGCCTCACGCACGCCGGCGCGGGTCAGGCGGATGACCAGGCTGATCTTGAACAGGGCAAGGTTCAGCGCGGGCATCACCAGATGCGCCCGCCCATCCGCGGTCAGGAACGACCATCTTATGCCCAGCAGTTCCAGCGTATCGCCGCGCCCGGTCGATGGCAGCCAGCCAAGTTGCACCGCAAAGACCATGATCAGCATCAGCCCGACCCAGAAGGTCGGCAGCGAGAAGCCGAGGATGGAGGTCGCCATGATGGTCTTGGCGCCGACACTGTCCGGCCGCAGCCCGGCGTAAAGCCCGAGCGGCAGCCCGACCAGGATCGCCAGCACCGTCGCCGACACCGCCAGTTCCAAGGTCGCGGGCATGCGCTGCAGGATCAGCTTCAGCGCCGGCTCATTGTAGACGAAGGACCGCCCCAGATCGCCCTGCAGCGCGCGGCGGAGGAAGACGAGATACTGTTCCCACAGCGGCAGATCGAGGCCGAGGGCCGCGACGGCGCGCGCGCGCTCCGCCTGGTCGGCGTCGGGCGAGATCAGGATCTCGACCGGGTCGCCGATGGCATAGACGCCGACAAACACGATCACCGACATCGCCAGCATGACCAGGAGCGCCTGGAACAGCCGGCGGATAAGATAGAGGGTCACGTGCTTACTGGGCCGCCGGCCGCACGTCCTGCGCGCGGGTCAGTTCATCGGTACGCGGCGTGACGTCGTAGCCGCGCCGCATCGCCCAGATATTGGTCTGGATGTGCAGCGGGATGACGGCGACATCCTCGGCCGCCATGGTCTGGGCGCGGATCATGATCTGTTCGCGCTGCGCTTCGTTCAACTCCACCAGCGCCTGGTTCAGCAGGCCGTCCACCTCGGGGTTGGAGTAGTGTCCCCGGTTCGACGAACCGCGCCCCAGCTCGCGGCTGACCGTCGCCAGGATGTTCCGCAGCGGGTGCGACGCATCCGGGTTGGACCCCCAGCCGATCAGGTGGGTGGAGTATTCGGCGCGCGCCGCACGGCCGACGAAGGTCGCCCAGGTCTGCGCATCGACCGAGGTCCGGACGCCCACCCGCGTCCACATCTGCGCGACGGCCTGGGCGATGCGGCTGTCGTTGATGTAGCGGTCGTTCGGGCTGTTCAACTGCATGCGGAAGCCGTTGGGGTAGCCGGCCTCGGCCAGCAGGCGGCGGGCGCCATCGGGGTCGAAGGCGGTCGCCGTCAGGTTGGGCGCATGGCTATAGGTGCCGGGCGGCAGGAACTGGCCCGCCGGGGTGGCGGCGCCCTCCATCACGCGCTCCACGATCGCCTGGCGGTCGATCGCCATCGACAGCGCCCGGCGCACACGCACGTCCTTCAACGGGTTCCGCCCCAGCGGACGGCCGTCGTTGTCGGTGACGAAGGGCGAATTCTCCGACGCCCCGCGCAGGTGATCCAGCCCGAGGAAGACCAGCCGCAGCCCGACGGTTTCCGCCAGCGCGACCCGGTTGTCGGCGCGCAGCCGGGCGAGATCGGAGGTCGGGACCTGGTCGATCACATCCACGTCGCCCGCCAGCAGGGATGCCAGCCGCGCCGGGTCATTGGTGATCATCCGGTAGGTCACCCGCCCAAAGGCGGGGCGCCCGTCGAAATAGGTCTCGTTCGCCGCCAGTTCCAGCCGGTCGCCGTTGCGATAGCCGGTGACGCGATAGGGGCCGGTGCCGATGGCGGCGCGCAGCCCGTTGAAATCCTCGGTCGTCGCGTTCTGGTGCGTCTCGCGGTCCAGGATACGGACATTCGTCATGTCCAGCGGCAGCAGCGGATAGGGTTCGCGCGTGTGGAAGCGGATGGTCAGCGGATCGACCACCTCCATCCGCGCGATCGGCCGTGCGTAGGCGGCGAAGGAGGAGGGGCTGTTCGGCACATTCGGCAGCCGCTCGATCGTGAAGACCACGTCATCGGCGGTGAAGGGGTTGCCGTTGTGGAAGGTCACGTTCGGCCGCAGCTTGAATTCCCAGATGGTCGGCGCGACGGCGGTCCAGGACAGCGCCAGGCCGGGGATGTTGCGGGCCTGGGCGTCGGTATTGACCAGCTTGTCGAAGATCATGTCGGCGACGGCGTTGTTCGGCGACAGTTGATGGAAATGCGGGTCGAGGCTGGTGACCGGTGCGCCCACCGCCATGATCAATGTATCCGCGGGGCGCTGCGCCGAGGCGCCGGCCGTTACCGATATCACCGATACGGCGGCCAATGCCGCGACCCGGATTTTGGACATGAAGGCTCCACCCCTGCGCTGATCAGCAATGCTAGCAGCGCGCGTCGCGGGTCGCTAGGCTGCCTCCTTTCGCCCTTCGGGCCCTCACATCAAAGGTTGCACGCAGATGCTCCAACGTCGCCACGCCTTGCTCGCCCCTTTGGCAGCGCTGCCGCTCATCGGGCGGGATGGCCAGGCCCAAACGGCGGCCGGGCCGACGCTTAACATCGGTGTCGGCGGTTCGGTCACCAGCCTGGACCCGCATTTCTACAACGCCAGCCCGAATATCTCCGTGTCGATGCACCTGTTCGACCGGCTGGTCGAACGCGATGCCACCGCCAAGCTGTTGCCCGGCCTCGCGCTGTCCTGGACGCCCGTCGCGCCGACGATCTGGGAGTTCAAGCTGCGGCCGAATGTGACCTGGCATGACGGGCAGCCCTTCACCTCGGCCGATGTCGCCTTCACCGTCGCCCGCGCGCCCAATGTGCCGAACAGCCCGGGCGGCTTCGGCGGCTTCGTGCGGGCCATCACCAGGACCGAGGTCGTCGATCCGATGACCATCCGCTTCCACACGGCGCAACCGCATCCGCTGCTGCCGACCGAACTCGCCTCGATCGCCATCGTGAGCAAGCATGTGGGTGAGGGTGCGACGACGGATGACTACAACAGCGGCCGCGCGGCCATCGGCACCGGCCCCTACAAGCTGATCGCCTACCGGTCCGGCGACCGGACCGAAATGGCACGCAACGATGCCTATTGGGGTGAGCGTGAGCCCTGGGCCCGGGTGAACTACCGCTTCATCGGGTCCGATCCGGCGCGCACCGCGGCCTTGCTGGCGGGGGATGTCGACCTGATCGACCAGGTCGCGACCTCCGACCTGCCGCGTCTGCGGCGCGAGGCACGGGTGACGGTGGCGGAGGTCCAGGGCCTGCGTGTCATCTACCTGTTCCCGGATTACTCCCGCACCGGATCGGTCCCCTTCGTCACCGACAATGACGGGCGGCCGCTGGAGAAGAACCCGTTCCTGGACCTGCGCGTGCGCCAGGCGTTGAGCGTGGCGATCAACCGCGTGGCGCTTTGCGAACAGGTGATGGAGGGCACCGCCGCACCGAACGGGCAATGGCTGCCGCCGGGCGTGTTTTCGTACAACCCGGCCGTGCCGGTGCCGGAGTTCTCGCCCGACCGCGCCCGCGCGCTGCTGGCCGAGGCAGGCTTCCCGCAGGGCTTCCGCCTGACCCTGCATACCCCCAACGACCGTTACCCGAATGATGCGCGCACGGCCCAGGCGGTCGCGCAGATGTGGACCCGTGCCGGCGTGCGCACGCAGGTCGAGGCGCTGCCCTGGGCGTCCTTCTCCGGCCGCAACGCGCGGCAGGAATTCGCCATCCGCCTGCTAGGCTGGGGCAGCGTGACCGGTGAGGCCTCCTACACGCTGGTCAATGTCCTCGGCACCTACGACCAGGCGGCGCGGACCGGGGCCAGCAACAACGGCCGCTACAGCAACCCGGCACTGGATGCGATGACCGCGCGCGCGGTCGCCGAACTGGATGATGCGGGGCGCGAGCGGTTGCTGCAGGACGCGGTGAAGGTGGCGATGGACGACCAGGCCATCCTGCCGCTGTTCCAGCTGGTGAACCTCTGGGGCGTCCGGCGCGGGCTGCGCTACGATGCGCGGATGGATGAGCGGACGACGGCGATGGGCGCACGGCCGGTGACGTCTTAGGGCTTAGTCTTCCTCATCCGCCGCCGCCACCGGCAGGATGGCGGTTTCCTTGGCCGAGGCGATCGCGATGATCGTCTCGGTCCGCTCCACGCCGGAGGCGGCGCGAATCTCCTCGGCGACAAAGCTCTCCAGGGCCGCGAGGTCGGGCAGGCGCAGTTTCAGCAGATAGGTCCAGGCCCCGCTGACCGCGTGGCATTCCAGCACCGGGTCCAGCCGTCGCATGGCGCGGCGAAAGGCCACATCCTCCTTGCCCGCACGCAGGGCGACGAAGACGAAGGCCAGCAGCGCGCAGCCCGCGGCGACCGGGTCCAGGTCGGCGCGCCAGCCGCGGATCGTGCCGCGTTCCTCCAGCCGTTTCACGCGCTCGGCCGTGGCCGATACCGACAGCCCCGCGACCTTGGCGAGTTCAGCGAGGCCCGCGGCCCCGTTTTCCTGCAAGGCGATCAGGATGTTGCGGTCGATTTCGTCCATGTCGGCATCCTAGACATGGAAACGCCGCGAAGGGGAGGCGTTCGCCTCCCCCGATTAGACCATTTTCCGTTCGCAAGGGCTCACGTAAAACGGTCTAATCTGTTGTTTTGTCGCATTTTCCGAGCCGTCAGGTGAGTCCACCTGACTTGAAAATGCTCTAGACGTAGTGCTCCGCCAGCGGCGCGAAACCGTTGAAGCGCTGGCTGGCATAGGTCGTGACATAGGCGCCGGTCGAGAGGATCTCGACCCGGTCGCCTTCGTCCAGCGCCAGCGGCAGGCGGTAGTTGGAGGTCTCGTAGAGCGTGTCCGTGCTGTCGCAGGTCGGGCCGGCGATGGTGACCGGGCCTTCCGCCAAGCCGTCATGCGGGGTGCGGAACGCGTATTTGATCGCCTCGCCCTCCGTCTCCGCCAACCCGCCGAAACGGCCGATGTCCAGGTAGACCCAGCGCACCGGATCGTCCTGCGACTTGCGCGACACCAGCACCACCTCGGCCGAGACCACGCCGGCGTCGCCGACCAGGAAGCGGCCGGGTTCGATCACCATCTCCGGCATGGCATTGCCGAAGTGTTCGGCCATGGCACCCATGATCGCATCGCCGATGGCGTCGATCTCGGGCACTTCGGCGCGGTAGCGCACCGGGTAGCCGCCGCCGAGGTTGACCATGCGGACGTTCACGCCGGCCTGGGTCAGGTCGGTGAACAGCATCGCCGCGCGGGCGATGGCGGCGCGATAGGCGTCGGTATTGGTCTGCTGGCTGCCGACGTGGAAGGACAGGCCATAGGGATCGAGGCCCAGGCCCTCGGCCAGCAGCATCAGGCGGCGGGCTTCGCCGACCTCGCAGCCGAATTTCTTCGACAGCGGCCATTCGGCGCCGAGGTTGCCGACCAGGATGCGGCAATAGACGCGGGCGCCGGGGGCGGCGCGGGACAGCTTGCGCAGCTCCGCCTCGCTGTCGAAGGCGAACATCCGCACGCCGGCCGCGAAGGCGGCGCGAATCGCCGATTCCTTCTTGATCGTGTTGCCATAGGAGATGCGCGCCGGATCGGCGCCGGCATCCAGGCACATCGACACTTCCTCGAACGACGCGGCGTCGAAGGAGGAGCCGAGCGCCACCAGGCGGTCGAGCACCGGGGCGGCCGGATTGGCCTTCACGGCGTAATAGATGCGCGCGGCCGGCAGGGCTGCATGCAGCCGGCCGTAGTTTTCCGCCACGCGATCCACGTCGAGCACCAGGCACGGCGTCGCGGGGGCGACGTCGCGCAGGAAGCGGCTGACCTTGGGGGTCATCGCAACATCCTTCCAAATTGTATGGACCGGCCCGTATCAGGCGGCGGCCCCAAGTTAACGAAACGGTCGAACGAACCAGCGACCAAGAGTGACCCCACCGCCTTGCAGCGATGGGGGGTGCCAGAACGCTTGACGTCGTTGCGTAAACCTTTGGCCGACCGAAAAATGTCGGTTCGGAGCGGCCTGGGGCCAGAGGCACGTGCGTACTGCGTCTAAGCGGGCTGATAGGCCCCCCCCCGACGCGCCGCAAGCGGCAATTTCGATTTGGCCCGAGATTTTTCGCGGCACCGCCATGTCTTGCCGGAATGGAACCCGTGACCTGTAACTTCATTGCGGCGAATCGCCTGCCGGATCGCGGGTCGGCCGGGAGAAATCCGGCCGCAGCATTGGTATCTTCCCCGGACCGGCGCCCAGGTCCATAGCGACGCCATGGAAGCCATCCCGCCGCCCGTCCTGTTTTTCGCCCTTGGTGCCTTCGCCGCGGCCGTGCGATCCGACCTCGCCCTGCCGGATGCACTGGCCAAGGCGCTGTCGCTGTACCTGATGGTGGCGATCGGGCTGAAGGGTGGTTTTGCGCTCGCGGCGCCCGGGGCCTCGGTCGGCTTGCTGCCGGCGCTGGCGCTGGGCGTGTCGCTGTCCTTCCTGTTGCCGGTCCCGGCGTTCGCGGCGTTGCGGGCGGCGACGGGGCTGGATCGCGCGACCGCCGCCGCCGTGGCGGGGCATTACGGGTCGGTCAGCGTCGTCACCTTCGCCGCCGCGACCCAGGCGGTGAACGCGGCCGGCATGCAGCCCGAAGCCTTCATGCCCGCCGTCCTGGCCGCGATGGAAGCGCCCGCCATCGTGACCGCCCTGTTGCTGGCCGGCAGCCCCGCCGGCGCCAAGGCGCCCCGCAGCACCCCCCGTCTGGTGCGGGAGGTCCTGGCCGGCGGCCCGGTCGTGCTGCTGCTGGGCAGCATGGCGATCGGCTGGGCCGGGGGCGCACCCGCCAAGGCGCAACTGCTGCCCTTTGCCGAGGCGCTGTTCCCCGGCGCGCTCTGCCTGTTCCTGCTGGAGATGGGGTTGGTCGCGACCCGCCAGCTGCGCGCCGCGATCGAGGCCCGGCGCCGGTCGCCGGAAGCCGCCCGGGCGCTGGACCCGCGGTTGCTGGCCTTCGCCCTGCTGATGCCGCTGTTCGGCGCCGCGGTCGGGATTGGCGCGGGGCTGGGGATCGGGCTGTCGGTCGGCGGGGTGGCGCTGATGGGCACGATGGCGGCGTCGGCATCCTATATCGCGGTGCCGGCGGCGATGCGCCTGGCACTGCCGCAGGCGGATGCTGGGGTTTACCTGACCCTGTCGGTGGCGGTCACGTTTCCGTTCAACATCGCGCTGGGGATCCCGCTGTATGTCGCCATGGCGAGGTTTTGGGCGGGTTAGCGGGTTTTATGTGTCGATTGTTACGAAATTGTCGTGAAGCCGCCCGTGTGCCAATCTCGTCCGGCATGGCAGGGGAATACGCATGGCCGATCCGATCCATGGCACCTCCGGCGCGGACACGCTGACCGGCACCGAAGGCGACGACGTCATCGGGGATCATGAGGATTTCGGTGAAAACGGTCTCGATGTTTACCGTGACAGCGCTGACGACACCTTGTCCGGGCTGGGGGGCAATGACCGCCTGATTGCGTCGGGCGGCCACGACACCCTGCTGGGCGGTGATGGCGACGACTATCTGGCGGCCCGGGGCGGCGGCGACCGGTTCGAGGGCGGGGCCGGGAATGACTACATCGACGGCCGGCCGGAGGGCTTCATCGATCTGGCCGCCGGGACCGGGGGGTATACCGAGGGCGGCAGCTACGCCGATGGCGGCGCCGGTGACGACAGGATCGGCGGCAGCACTGGCGATGACACGCTTATCGGCGGTGAGGGCAATGACTCGCTGCTGGGGCTGGGCGGTGACGACACGCTGACCGGCGGGGCCGGGAACGACATCATTCGCGGCTTCGATGGCACCGACACAGTCATCTTCAGCGGCGCCTTGGCCGACTACGCCATCACGCAGCATGCCTCGCCCACGAGTTTGACCGGCTTTGAAACGGTCTACATCCACAGGCATGACGTCGACGCTGCATTCGATCGGTGGTCGGACTACCGCTATTTCACCGACCTCAGGCCCGGATCGCCCGATGGCACCGACACGGTGTCGATTTCGGGGCATAGCCAGGTCGAGTTCTTCCAGTTCAGCGACGGCACCTACACCTTCCCCGCCGCGCTGCAGAACCTGCCCTGCTACGTCCGCGGCACTGCCATCCTGACCCCGCGCGGCGAAGTACCCGTCGAATCCCTGCGCGCCGGCGACCTTGTCACCACCCCCGGCGGCGACCGTCCCCTGGTCTGGACCGGGCAGCGCCGCGTCGCCCCCTATCGCCACCCCGAACCCCGCCGCGCCCAGCCGATCCGCATCCGCGCCGGCGCGCTGGCCGATGGCGTGCCGCATCACGACCTGCTGGTCAGTCCCAGCCATGCGCTGCTGCTGGACGGGCATCTGGTGCATGCCGAAGCCCTGGTGAATGGCGCGACGATCACCCAGGACACCTGCGCCCAGGTCATCTACCACCACATCGAACTGGCCAGCCACGACATCGTGCTGGCCGAAGGCGCTGCCGCCGAGACCTATCTGGATGACGGCAACCGCGGGCTGTTCGGGCCGACCGAAGCCCTGGCACCCGGCCCGGCCACCCCTTGCGCGCCGGTGATGGGGGCCGCCGCATCGGCCGTGTTGATGCGGACCCTGGCGGCACGGGCCGATGCGCTGGGCTGGCGCCGCGACCCGGTGCCCGCCGTGGCCCTGCTGGTGGATGGCCGCATGCTGCGCCCCGAAAGCATCGGGCCGCATGAGGCGCGGTTCCGCCTGCCTGGTGGCAGCCGATCCGTTCTGCTGCTGTCGCCTTGCGCGCGGCTGGGCGCGATGGCGTCGGCGGATGGCCGGTTGCTGGGCCTCTCCCTGACGCGGATGGAATGGGCCGGTGCCACCATCGATGCCGAGGATGCGCGCCTGGCCCGTGGCTTCCACGGGGTCGAACGGGGCCATGCGATCACTTGGCGCTGGACGGATGGGGCGGGGGACCTGACCCCGGCGCTCGGCCCGGCATTGGCCGAGGACGGGGGGCTGACCATCCGTTGGCGCAGCCTTTGCCCGGCCTGGGTGGCCCCCGAGGCATCGCCCCTGGCGCGACGCGCCTAATCCCGCAGCGCCCGGATCGCCGCCTCCAGCATCGCCGGATCGGGTGCAGCCACCCAGTTCAGCGGCTGCTCGACCGCCGCAGCCAGCAGCGCCTTGTAGTCGTCGCGCGGGATCTCCAACGCGCCGAATTGCGCCAGGTGGCCGGTCAGGAACTGCGTATCCAGCAGCCTGGCGCCCGCCAGTTTCAGCCGCGCCACCAGATGCACCAGGGCCACCTTTGACGCATCCCGCGCCCGGCTGAACATGCTCTCGCCAAAGAACGCCGCCCCGACCGCCACGCCGTAGAGGCCGCCGACCAAGTCGCCCGCCTCCCACACCTCCACCGAATGGGCGTGGCCCATGCCGTGCAGCGCGCGGAACAGGGTCTCGATCTCGGTGTTGATCCAGGTGCCTTCGCGCCCCGGCGCCGGCGCGGCGCAGCCCAGGATCACGCCCCCGAAATCGGCATCCGCCGTCACCGTGAAGGGGCCGGACAGCACGGTGCGCTTCAGCCGGCGCGGCAGGTGGAACGCGTCCAGCGGCAGCACCCCGCGCGGGTCCGGGTCCAGCCAATGCAGGCGGTTGGCGTCCCGCGCCTCGGCCATGGGGAAGATGCCGGCGCGATAGGCGCGCAGCATCAGGTCCGGCGTGATCTCAAGAGGGCGTTGGCGCACGGCCGCAGAATGGCACGCCGGCGGCCGGCAGGCCACGCGACGACAAGGATCACGAATTCGTGATCATCGCCGCAACGCATCCGAAACCAGCCGTGCCGCGTATGCCTCACGGCGGCGTGATGATCGCGCGACCATGGAGGCAGAGCACCAATGCGGGATGTGACAACCATCGATGCCGACCCCCAGGACCTGGCCCTGGTGCCGGAGGTGCATGTCGTCTCCCGCCTGCGGCTACGGCCCGAGTGCTGGCTGCGGCTGTTGCAGGCGATGCCGAGCTTCATGGCCGCGACCCGGTCGGAACCTGGGTGCCTGGACTACGATCTCTATGTCTCGGCGACCCGCACCGGGGAGGTGACGACCGTCGCCCGCTGGGCCGACCAGGCCGCCGCGACCGCGCATCTGGCGGCCCAGCACACAAGGTCGTTCTTCATGCTGACCACGGATTGCGCCGCGGCCGGACCCCATATCGTGACCCTGGCGCCGCTGCGGGAGGGTGTTTAGCCGGCCCCGCGCGCGACAAACCGTTCCAGCCAATGGATGGTGTAGTCGCCGGCCTGGAACTCCGGGTCGTCCATGATGCGGATATGCAGCGGCACCGTGGTCTTGATCCCGGCGATCACCATTTCCTGCAAGGCGCGCCGCATCCGCGCGATCGCCTCGGCCCGCGTCGTGCCATGCGCGATCAGCTTGGCGACCAGGCTGTCGTAATGCGGCGGCACCGAATACCCGGCGTAGAGGGCGCTATCCACCCGCACGCCCAGGCCCCCGGGCGCGTGGAATTGCGTGACCCGGCCGGGTGAGGGGGCGAAGGTCTCGGGATCCTCGGCGGTGATGCGGCATTCGATCGCGTGGCCGGTGAAGCGGATCGCATCCTGGCCGTAGCCCAGCGGCTCGCCGGCGGCGATGCGAAGTTGCTCCTTCACCAGATCGACACCGGAGATCATTTCCGACACCGGATGCTCCACCTGCAAACGGGTGTTCATCTCGATGAAGGCGAACTGGCCATCCTGCCAGAGGAACTCCAGCGTCCCGGCGTTGCGGTAGCCGAGGCCGGACAGGCCGCGCGTGACCTGCGCGCCCAGGGCCTCGCGGTCGGCGGCGTTCAGCGCGGGGGAACCGGCTTCCTCCACCAGCTTCTGGTGGCGGCGTTGCAGCGAACAGTCGCGTTCCCCGAAATGCACGACGTTGCCGTACATGTCGGCCATCACCTGCAATTCGATGTGGCGCGGCCGGTCCAGGTATTTTTCCAGGTAGACGCTGTCGTCGCCGAAGGCGGCCTTGGCCTCGGTCCGGGCCAGGCGCCAGGCGTCCTCCAGCTCGTCGGCGGTGCGGGCGACCTTCATGCCGCGTCCGCCGCCGCCGGCCGCGGCCTTGATCAGCACGGGGTATTGAACGATCTCGGCGACCGCGCGGGCTTCTTCCAGCGTGTGCAGCGCGCCGTCGCTGCCGGGCACCAGCGGCACGCCCAGCGTCCGCATCGTGTCCTTGGCGGCGATCTTGTCGCCGAACATGCGGATGTGTTCGGCGGTCGGGCCGATGAAGGCCAGGCCATGGGCCTCCACCATCTCGGCGAAATTGGCGTTCTCGGACAGGAAGCCGTAGCCGGGGTGGATGGCCTCGGCGCCCGTGATGCTGGCGGCCGAGAGGATGGCCGCCATGTTGAGGTAGGAATCCCGCGCCGGCGGCGGCCCGATGCAGACCGATTCATCGGCCAGGCGCACGTGCATCGCGGTGTCGTCGGCGGTGGAATGCACCGCGACCGTGCGGATGCCCATTTCCTGGCAGGCGCGATGCACCCGCAGCGCGATTTCGCCGCGATTGGCGATCAGGACTTTCTTGAACATCCTATTCGACGATCAGCAGGGCTTCGCCGTATTCGACCGGCGAGCCACCCTCGATCAGGATCCGCGTCACGGTGCCGGCCTTGGGGGCGCGGATCTGGTTGAAGGTCTTCATCGCCTCGATCAGCAACAGGGTCTGGCCCTGCACGACCCGGGCGCCCACGGTGACGAATTGCGGCGCGCCGGGCTCGGGCGCCAGGTAGGCGATGCCGACCATGGGCGAGGTCACGGCGCCGGGATGCGCCGCATCGGGCACCGCCTCGATGACCGGGGCCGCCAGGGCGGGGGCGGGGGCGGCGGGGCCGGCGGCGACCATCACCGTCTGCGGTGCCACGGTCACGGTGCGGCCGACCCGGACGCGGCGATCACCCTCGACCAGTTCGATTTCCGACAGGTCGGTCTCGCGCAGAATCTTTGCCAGTTCGCGGATGGCGGCGGGGTCGAACTGGATACCGGTGGTCATGCGTCGTCTTCCCCTTGGGAGAGTATTCCAGCCATGGCGCGGAGCGCGAGCGCATAGCCGCCCGGCCCCAGGCCACAGATCACCCCGGTCGCCACATGGCTGACATAGGAGTGGTGGCGGAACGCCTCCCGCTTGTGGATGTTGGTGATATGGACCTCGATCACCGGCAGGTCGGAGGCCAGCAGCGCATCCATCACCGCGACCGAGGTATGCGAATACCCCGCCGGGTTGATGATGATGCCGGCGGCCGCGGCGCGGGCCTCGTGGATCCAGGAAATCAATTCGCCTTCGCCATTGGTCTGGCGGAAGTCGATGGCGAGGTTCAGGTCTTCCGCCGTCTCGGCGCAGAGCGCCTCGACATCGTCCAGCGTGGTCGCGCCGTAGATCTCCGGCTGGCGCAGGCCGAGCAGGTTCAGGTTCGGTCCGTTCAAGACGTAGATCAGGGGCGGGGTCACGGCGGTCATCCTGCGGGGGGAAAGGGCTCACCCTAGCCGCGGGGGGCTACCACGGCGGGTTTCGGCGCGGCAAGCGCGCGTGGCATCCCGGTTTGTTGCCGTCTGATACGCCCCGGCTTGCCGCGCCCCCGCCGCCCGGCCATTTAGACCCCATGGACGCCAGGATAACCGTGACCGTCAATGGTCAAACCCATGCTTTGCCGGACGCGGCCTCGGTCGCCGCCCTGCTGACCCTCTTGGGGTTGGACGGGCGGAAGGTCGCGGTCGAGCGCAACCTGGAAATCGTGCCCCGCTCGGCCTGGGCCAGCACCGCCCTGGCCGAGGGCGATGCGCTGGAAATCGTCGCATTCATCGGAGGAGGCTGACCATGGGCGATTCTTGGGAGGTGGCGGGGCGGCGATTCTCCTCGCGACTCGTGGTCGGCACCGGGCGGTACAAGGATTTGCCGGAAACCGCCGCCGCGATCGCGGCATCGGGGGCCGAGATCGTCACCGTCGCGGTCCGGCGGGTGAACCTGTCCGACCCCTCGGCGCCGCTGCTGCAGGATTTCGTGCCGCCCGACCGCTACACCTACCTGCCCAATACCGCCGGCTGCCACACGGCGCAGGAGGCCGTCCGCACCCTGCGCCTGGCGCGTGAGGCCGGGGGCTGGAACCTGGTGAAGCTGGAGGTGCTGGGGCCGCCCCCCTACCTCTACCCCGACATGGCCGGCACCTTTGAAGCCGCGGCGGCGCTGATCGCCGATGGGTTCGAGGTGATGGTCTATTGCGCCGACGACCCGGTCGCGGCGAAGCGGCTGGAGGAGATGGGCTGTGTCGCCATCATGCCCCTGGGCGCGCCCATCGGGTCCGGCATGGGGATCGTGAACCCCTATATGATCCGGGCGATCAAGGCGCAGGCCAAGGTGCCCGTGTTGGTCGATGCCGGCATCGGCACGGCGTCGGAGGCGGCTTTTGCCATGGAACTCGGCTGCGACGCGGTGCTGCTGAACAGCGCCATCGCCCATGCCAAGGACCCCGTGGGGATGGCCCGCGCGATGAAGGCAGCCGTGGTGGCGGGACGGGAGGCGTTCTTGGCCGGGCGCATGCCACGCGATTACCGGGCGGATGCCTCCAGCCCCACCAGCGGCCTGATCCACCCATGAACCACCCCCGCAAACGCATCGAGATCGTGGTCGAGCAGGTCCAGGCCGAAACCGTGACCGAATTGCTGGAACGCCTGGGCGCCACCGGCTGGACCATGCTGCCCGTGATGGCCGGTCGCGGCCGCCAGGGCCTGCGCCAGGGCGGCGTGCCGGGGGGCGTGCTGGACAATGTGATGATCGTCGCGATCGTCTCGGCCGAAGTCGCCATCCGCGTCGCCGATGCGCGGGATGAATTGTTGGACGCCCGCCCGGCGATTATTTCCATCAGCGACTGCGCGGTGCTGCGGGCGGAGCATTTCTGACCGCCTGTCTGGGGCTTTTCGTCGCGGCCTTCGTCGCCGCGACCCTGTTGCCGGCGCAGTCCGAGGCCGTTCTGGTCGGCCTGCTGCTGGCCGGGGACCAGCCGGCCTGGCTGCTGGTCGCGGTCGCCAGCCTCGGCAATACGCTGGGCGCGATGGTGAACTGGTGGCTCGGCCGCCAGGTGGAGCGGTTTCGGGATCGCCGCTGGTTCCCGGTCAAGCCGGAGGCGCTGGCACGGGCCAGCGGCTGGTATCGGCGATGGGGCCACTGGTCGCTTTGGCTGTCCTGGGCGCCCTTCATTGGCGATCCGCTGACCCTGGTGGCCGGGGTGCTGAACGAGCCGCTGTGGCGCTTCGTGCTGGTCGTGGGGCTGGCAAAGACCTGCCGCTATGCGGTGCTGGCCGCGATCACGCTGGGCCTTATGTGACGCGGTCGAACTCCACCACGAAATTTTGCGGGAAGGGCGTGCCCTGCACCTGACCGGCCGCCCCCGGGGCGCGGCGCAACCCGCGCAGTTTCAGCAAGGGCTTCAGCATCTGCGGCATCAGCGCGCGGTTGATGTGGCCACCGAAACACGTGTGCATGCCGTAGCCCCAGAGGATGTAGTCCCGCGCCGGGCGGTCCGTGCGGAAGGCGTTGGGGGCCTCCACGGCCAGCGGGTCGAACATCGCCGACAGGTTCGACGCCAGGACCATCGTTCCTTTTGGAATCGTCCGCGCCCGCAGGGTGCCGCGCGCGATCTCGCTATCCCGCACGGTGCGGCGGTAGATGACGGGGTTGATCGGGTCGAAGCGAAACGCCTCCATCACATGGGCGGTCAGCAGCGCGTCATCATCCGCCCGTGCCGCCGCCTGGGCGCCCGCCAGTGCCTCCGGCCGGTCCAGCAGCACGGCGAGGGCCTGGACCGATGCCTTCGACAGGGTGGGCACGAGCCCGATCAGCAGCCCGATCAGGTTGTTCCGGATACCCAGGTCATCCATCCCCGGCGTGCCGGCGCGTTGCAGGGCGAGGCAGCGGTTCAGCACGTCATCCGCGTCGGTCGGGTTCGCATGGCGTTCGGCGATGGCGCCGTCGAGGTAGGTTCGCATCGCCGCCGCGGCGCTTAGTCCGGCCTGGGTCACCGCCTCGGTCCCCGCCAGATCGACGAAGAGGTACCAGAACATTTTCGTGGTCCCGTCGATCATCGCCTCTTCCGACGAGCCGGGCGTGCCGAAATAGGCGGCGACGACGCGGGCGGGGACACGCCGGGTCAGATCGGCGGCGACATCGATGCGCCCGGGCGCCGCGGCGACGATTTCGGCCGAAAGCCGCGCGGCCAGGGGGATGAGGATGCCCGACACATCGTCCCGCCGCACCGCCAGCCGCATGTTCGACACGTCGCGCGTATAGGCTGGGCTGTCCTGCATCCCGAGGAAGAAGTTTTCCCCGGCGGTGATCGCCCGCATCTTCGGTTCGTAGACGACGGCAAAATCGGCGTCGCGTTCCAACACCTCGGTGACATCGGTGTGGCGGGTGACGATGGCCGTGCCGGTATTGTCATAGGCTTTGATGAGTTGCCGCCCAAGCACGATGTTCGGCAGCACGAAACGCAGCAGCGAAAAAACGTGTCGCTGGTTTTCCGACGCCGCCAGCGTTGCCACGCGATCGCCCGACACCAGTTGCGGCGCCAATGTGACCAGCGCGACCAGCGCCGCCCAGCCCATGGCCAGGCGGATACGCAGCCCTGAAACCAGGGCCGCGATCACGTTGGATCGACCACGCCGGTTGCGATCATGCGCAGCGCCGTCATGCTCGGCACGAAGAAGTAATCACCGCCGCGCGTTTCGACGAACTGTGGCAAGCGGTCGCAGATGAAGGGCGGCTTGCCGCTGGCGGGATCGCTGGCAATGACGAATTTCGCGTCCTCGCCATGGTTGCCGATGATGGGGCAGGTGTCGTTGCCGGCCATGAAATCCAGCCCGTATTGCATCCATTGCTGCTGCACGAACTCGAACTGGCGGAACAGGCTGGCACAGGCCGCGAGCATGACGATGCCATGTTCGCCGGTGTCATCGCCGCCGGGTTGCGCGGCGCCATAGGGCAGGCCGCGCCGCAGGATGCGGCGACGGTTGTTCAGCACCGATCCGTTGACCTGCTTCGGGTCATGCGTGGACAAATGCGGGTCCAGCATGTCGCGCGTATTGGACCGCCGCAGATGCGATCCAAACGGGCATTTCGCCCCGTCCGGATCGCCCGCGAAGGTGAAATCCACCAGCGCGCGGTCCAATGCGGCAAGGGTGGCCTTGTCGCCGGCGGCCTCGGCGGCGGCGCGACGGGTCCGCACCGCCTGCCATTCGCCAAAGGTTGGGGCGGAGACCAGTGGCACGCCATCCGCCCAGCGCCCGGCGATCTTCGCCATCAGCGTGGGTTCCGCTTCCGCACGCGGGACCTGCATCACGGCGGCGAAGGCATCGGCTTTTGACGCGAGGTAGTTGCGGAAGCCCGCGACATTCTGGTGCAGCTTGCGATAGGCGAAGAAGGTGCCGTTGCGGCTGAAATCCATCGGCATCGCGTGGCCCGCGATTTCCTGCGATTCATCCGGGTGGCCCAACAGGAACTCGCCGGCGGCGATGGGTTGCCAGGTCTGGTCGGCCATCAGCTTGCCCTGGCCGATCACCTCGCGCGCCATGTTCTCGTCCGGCACCTGGCCCTCGAACACCGGGTCGCCGATGGCATCGACGAAGCCGAAGTGTTCGACCGGGATGGGGTAATACGTGCCGTCCCCGGCCTGTTGCAGCAGGGCCGACAGGTCCTGGTAGGCGGCATTGTCGCCCCGATGGCCGGACAGCACCGTGACGCCGCCCTTGGTCTGGTCGCAGAGCGCCGCGATTTCCCGCGTGATCTCGTCAAGCCGATCGACCGGCGTGCCATCCGGCTTCATCTGCGCGTTCAGCGTGACCAGGATGTGGACGCGGCGCAGCGGATCGGTGGTCGGGCGCCAGACCGGATCCCAGGTTTCCTTGATGTTGTGCGGATAGTTGTCGCAGAGGATATCGGCGCGCGCGGCCATGCCGTCGATGAATTCATCCGGCATGCCGCGCAGGGTGCGGATCGGCACGTCCAGCGCCAGCAAGCCGCGGAAGGTGAAGGCCAGGTTCACCGCCACCTCTGGCCGCGCCTGGTAGATGGTGCCGGGCGGGTAGGGGTTGGACTTGGATGGCCAGCGCACCGCGGTGGTGACGATCGGCCGCAGCATGTCGATCACCATGCGCCCGGCTGCGGCATTCGCGACATTCAGCAGCAGGAAACGACCTTTGGGGAATCCAAGCCGGCCATAGGCCGACAGGATATTGCCCTGTATATCGGCGAGTTCGCGCTGGATGGTCATCGCCGCCTCCCTTATGCCCGCACCACGCCGGGGGGCTGCGTGGGGGCCGCCGTATCCTCCGGCTTGTGGTCACGCAGAAAATCGCCGAATGCCGCGTGCAACGCCGCGTCATCCTTGCCCTGGGTGTCGATCGCGAAGGATGTGAAGCGCTGTTGCAGATACAGCGCCTTCAGCACCCCCGGCAGGTCGGCGCCCGGTGCCGGCGGGAAGGGCAGGGCGCCCTTGGTCATCACCTCGCGGTAGGCATACCAGAGGCCGACGACGATCCCGGCCAGCCCCAGCAGCATCAGCAGCCGCCAGCCATGATGGTGCGCGAGCATCATGCCGATCAGCCCGACGACGAAGACCAGCGCCGCCACGCCCGCCGGCGCCAGCACCTGTTTCAGCGGCAGCGGCGACAGCGGCGGCGCGCCGGGCCAGTAGTCGTTGAAGGGCATGGTCGTCTCGACCTGGCAGCGCGTGATCAGGCTGACAAAACTATCGGCATCCGTCGCGTCGCCCTGGCAGTGGCTCAGGATATCCCGCAGTTCCGGCGCCATCACGGCCCAGATGTCGCGCAGCCAGGTGGCGAGGGCCTCGGGCGATCCGTCCGCCGCGTCGAAATCGGCGACGAACATCAGGTAGGGGAAGGGCAGCCGGTCCACCGTGTCGCGCGTATGCGGCTCCGGCCCCGCCAGCGCCACCTTGATCGGGTCGCGCTGGCCGCGGCCGTTGAAGGCGACATCGTCCATCACCGTGAACCGCGCGAAATGCGTCGCCCGGTTGCGGGCAAAGGGGCTGTTCTGGCCGATGCGCTCGGTCGCCGGCGTCTGCAGCGCGGTCGGCAGCGCGATCAGCACCTGCCGCAGCGCGTGGACGTGGGAGATGATCATCGCCGTGCTGCGCGGATCGGCCACCAGATCGGTGCGGACCGGGATCAGCGTCGTCAGGAAATAGTGGCCACCATCGAAGTTCGGCATCGCCAGGGACCCCCGGTCAGCTTGGCGGGCGCGATACCAGCGCCCCGCGATTCAGGTCGGCGTTCTGCGTGTCGTTGCTGGCGACCGGCGCGTAGCCCGGCGACGGCAGGTCGTTCTGCACCGAGGCGAGCGCCCGACGATACGCGGCGGCAAACCCCGCCGGGTCCATCGCCGCATGTTTTTGCCGCAGGTCGTCCAGCACCGCGCGCACCCGGAACGCCGCCTTGATGTCGCGCTGCGCCGAGCCCGGCGTCGCGTTGTAATAGTAGTCGATGTCGACCTGGTTGTGCCGGATATAGGTCTTGAAGGGCGTGATCGGGATGGATCCCGGGTAGCTGGTGCTGGAATACCAGAACAGGTCCAGCCCATTCGGAATCCCGTCGGAAAAGGCGTCGATATACTGGTCCCAGGTGCCGTTGAAATTGCTGACGAACAGCATGTAATCATTGGCGAGTTGGGGTTTCCCTTGGCCAAGGTCTGGCCACTGGTCGCGCCGGATCATGACCCAGCGGGCGAAATGGATGATCGACAGGCCCAACAGCCCGCCCAACTGCTGTGGCTGGGTGCGGGCCACCATGAAGATGAAGCGATTGATCCACGTCTTCCACGGCCGCATGGGCGTGACGACGTTCATCCCATAGGCCTTGCCGGCGACGTTCGACATGCGGGCCCCTCCCCGAAGGGAGCCTAGACCGCCCGCATGCCGAAATGGAACAGATGAAAGTCAGGCGTTCCAGTCGGGTGCGAAAACCGGGTTCACGGCGCGCTTGTCCTTGGGCAGGGCGGCGATGGCGGCCAGATCCGCCTCGGTCAGCAAGGGGGCGATATCCAGGGCGGCCAGGTTCGCCGCCAGGTTTTCCCGCCGTGACGCCTTGGGGATGGGCACCACCCCGTCCTGCCGCATCAGCCAGGCCAGGGCGACCTGGCCGGGGGTGACGCCCAGCCGGGTCGCGATGGCGCCCAGGGTCGGGTCCGCGGCCAGCCGCCCCTGCGCCAGCGGCGAATAGGCGGTCAGCACCATGTCATGCGCGCGGGTGATGGCCAGCAGCCGGTCCTGGCCGAGCATGGCGTGATACTCAACCTGCAACGCCGCCAAGGGCGCGCCGGTCGCCAAGGCGGCCTCCAGCAGCGCGGGCGGGAAGTTGGCGACGCCGATGGCCTTGGTCAGCCCCTCGGCCTGCAGCGTCTGCAGGGTGTCCAGCGCCTGGTTCAGATCCATGCCCTTCGCCGGCCAATGGATCAGGTACAGGTCCAGTTGCGCCAGCCCCAGGCGCCGCAGCGACATCCCCATGCAGGTGCGCATCGCGTCCGGCGACAGGTTGGTCCACCAGACCTTGCTGGTGACAAAGACATCGTCGCGCGGCACGCCGGAGGCCGCCAGCGCCATGCCGACCATCTCCTCATTGCCATACATCTCGGCGGTGTCGAGATGGCGGTAGCCGAGTTCGAGCGCGGTTTCGACCGATGCCTGGCCGGAAGCGCCAAGCAGGCGCCAGGTGCCGAGACCAATGCGGGGAATGTTCAGGGTCATTGCCTACTGCTTCGCGAGGTTCACCAAGCCACAAAAGCCTGTTTCGGTACCAAAAGCGAGATGCGCGCCGCTGCGGCTCCAGGCCAGGGCGGAGACGGCGCCGCGGCCGGGGGCCGCGACCGGCACGATCTTGCCGCTGCTGACCTCGACCATCAGCACCAGCCCATCGCCGAACCCGGCGGCCACGACCTCATGCTGCGGATGGCAGGCGATGCGGGTGCAGAGCACGTCGTCGCCACCGGCCAATTCGGTCGGCGCCTTGCCCATCGGCCCGCCGCCGAAGAAGGGCCAGAGCACGACGCTCTCGGCCCCGGCCGTCGCCAGCCAGCGGCCGGATTTGGTGAAGCCCATGGACTTGGTCTTGCCCGGGTAGCCGGACATCCGCATGTGCTGCCCATCCTCAAGCCGCCAGCCGTGCAGCGAGGCTTCCTGCATCGCCGTCACGACATGCGTGCCATCGGGGTGCATGACGACGCCGGTGTGGCTGCCCTTCCATTCCAGGAAGCGCGGGCTGTCCACCTTGGCCGCGACATACCAAAGGCTGGCGCCATTGTAGTGCGATGCGACGATGCGCTTGCCCTTGCCGTCCAGCGCGATGCCGGTAACGGACGAAGGATGCGCCAGGGTCTTCAGCAACTTGCCCTTGGCATCGAAGACCTGGACCTGCTTGCCGACGGCGGCGGCGCGTACGCCGGCCGGGTGGGCGGCGACATGCTCGACCCATTTCATCGCGCCAAGGGACGCGACCTGGGTGACGCTGCCATCGGGTGCCACGCGGCACAGGCGGCCGTCATCGCCGCCGGTCAGGAAGCCATCGGCGCAATCGGGGACGACGGTGCGGGTGGCGCCGTCATGGGCCGCGATCTCGCGCCATGGGGCCGCGAAATCATCCGGATCGGCCAGGCGCAGGCTGCCATCGCCCAGGGCAAAACCGACGGTCTTGCCCTCCTGCCCAAAGGCCACGCCCATGACCCAGGCGTCCAGGCTGTGGGAGATGCCGCGCCTGGCGAGCAGCGCGTCGGCATCGTCGATGGTGGTGCTCATCAGGCGACGCAGGCCTCGAACCCACGGCGCAACTGCGGGCGGTTCAGGTCGCGGCCGATGAAGACGATCTTGCTTCGGCGTTCGGCCCCGTCCTTCCACGGCCCGATGAAATCGCCATCGGCGATCATATGGACGGCCTGGAAGGCGAAGCGCCGATCCTCGCCGGCATAGGCCAGGATGCCCTTGGTCCGCAGCAGGTCCTGGCCCTTGGTCGCCAGCAGGTCCTGGATCCAGACGTTGAATTTTTCCGGGTCGATCGGCTTCTGGGTTTCGAAGGACAGCGACATAATGTCGCCATCATGCGTGTGGTGGTCCTCGCCCGAGAGGAAGTCCGGCTCGCGTTCCAGGATACGGGCCAGGTTGAAGGCGTCGCGGCCGACGACCTGATCCAGCGGCACATTGGATTTTTCCGAGCGGACCAACTGCGCCCAGGGGTTGATGGCGCGGATGCGCGCCTCGACCGCATCGGCCTCGGCCGGGGTTACGAGGTCCATCTTGTTCAGCACGATGAGGTCGGCAAAAGCGATCTGCTCCTCGGCCTCCTTGCTGTCCGCCAGGCGGGCGAGCAGGTGCTTGGCATCCACCACGGTCACGATGGCGTCGAGCTTGGTCGCGCGCTTCACATCCTCGTCGACGAAGAAGGTTTGTGCGACGGGGGCGGGATCGGCAAGGCCGGTGGTCTCGACGATAATGCCGTCAAACCTTTCGCGGCGCTGCATCAGGCCCGACAGAATGCGGATCAGGTCGCCGCGCACGGTGCAGCAGATGCAGCCGTTGTTCATCTCGAACACTTCCTCGTCGGCATCCACCACGAGGTCGTTGTCCACGCCAAGCTCACCGAACTCGTTGATGACCACGGCGAATTTCTTGCCGTGGTTCTCGGTCAGGATGCGGTTCAGCAGCGTGGTCTTGCCGGCGCCGAGATAGCCGGTGAGCACGGTGACGGGGACGGGGGGACGGTCGCTCATGAGGGGTCTTCTTGCAAGGTTGGCCGCAATATGGTGCGGCGGGTGGGCTTCGACAAACGGGGCGGTCAGGGGTCGGCCTGATGGCGTTGCGGGTCCATCGCGTCGTGCAGGACGCGCAGCACGACGACCTCACCAGGTGCCCTCTCGCGGAACATCACCACGTGGCGACTGCGCCCGCGCAGGGCAAGCACGCGGAACTCGGGGCGATCCCCATGGGCGGGGCGGCTTCCCGGCACGCCTGGCCCTTGCTGCAGCAGGACCAGGGCCTGTTCGATGGCACGGCGATACAGATCTCGCTGGGCCGGGCCGAAATGTCGCGCTGTCCAGGCAAGGATGCCGCCTATGTTGGAGATCGCTTTCTGGGTCAGCGTGACCCGCCACAAGCTCACCCGGCCGCCGCATCCTGTTCACGGACCAACCCATCGAGGAAGGCTGAGATATCCTCGGGGCTTCCCAGCGTGACGGCCCGGCCGGCCGCGAGGTCGGCCTCACCCTCCGCCATCAGTCCCAGCAAGTGCTGCAGCCGTGCGGCATGGTCGGCCTCCTGCACCTCCACCAGCCGCAACCCGCTGCGCAGCACCTCGCTGGCATTCTGGTAGCGGCCGGAGGCGACCAGCCGGTCGATCAGCACAGCCTGGTGTTCGGTGACGACGACGTTGCGGGTGGGCATGGGGTGGCTCCTGACGATTGGCAGATTATGCCAATCTGCCTGCCCTGTCGCTACGAAATCGCCCCCACAGCCTCGCGCACCGTCTCGACGATACGGTCGACGTGGCTGTTTTCGATGATCAGCGGCGGCGACAGCGCGATGATGTCGCCGGTGACCCGCACCAGCACGCCCTTGTCGAAGCAGCGATGGAAGACCTCCATCGCCCGCTTGCCCGGCGCGCCGGGGCGCGGCGCCAGTTCGACTGCACCGACCAGACCGAAGTCGCGGATATCGACCACGCCCGGCGCATCGGCCAGGGCGTGCATCCCGGACTGCCAATAGGGTTCCATGGCGGCAGCGCGGCCGGGTAGGTCCTCGGACCGGTGCAGGTCGAGCGTCGCGATCGCCGCGGCCGAGGCCAGCGGATGCCCCGAATATGTATAGCCGTGGAACAACTCGATCCCGGCCGGCGAACCATCCACGATCGCATCATAGACGGCGTTGGAGGTCGCCACGGCGCCCATCGGCACCGCCGCGTTGGTCAGGCCCTTGGCCATGGTCATGATGTCCGGCACGACGCCCAGCCGGTCGGCGGCGAAGGCGGTGCCCAGCCGCCCAAAACCGGTGATCACTTCATCATAGATCAGCAGGATGCCGTATTTGTCGCAGATCGCGCGCAGCCGCTCCAGGTAACCCTTGGGCGGCACCAGGACGCCGGTCGAACCCGACATCGGCTCCACCATCACCGCCGCGATGGTGTCGGCGCCATGCAGCGCCACCAGGTCTTCCAGCTTGTCGGCCAGGGCCGCGCCATGCTCCGGCTGCCCGCGCACAAAGCGGTTCTGGTGCGGCAAATGCGTATGGGGCAGATGGTCGGTGTAGGGCAGCATCGCACCGAACTGCTTGCGGTTGCCGCCGATGCCGCCGACCGACATGCCGCCAAAACCAACGCCGTGATAGCCGCGTTCCCGCCCGATCAGCCGCACCCGCTGCGCCTGGCCGCGCGCGCGGTGGTAGGCCAGCGCGATCTTCAGCGCGGTATCGGCGCTCTCGCTGCCGGAATTGGTGAAGAAGACGCGGTCCATGCCCGCCGGCGTCATCTCCGCCACCCGCGCCGCGGCCTCGAAGGCCAGGGGATGGCCCATGTTGAAGGTTGGCGCGAAGTCAAGGATTCCGGCCTGACGCTGGATCGCCTCGGTGATCTCCCGCCGCCCATGGCCCGCGTTGCAGCACCACAGCCCGGCCGTGGCATCCAGCACTTCGCGGCCTTCGGGCGTGAAATACGACATGCCCTCCGCCCGCGCGAGCAGGCGCGGGTTCGCCTTGAAGTACCGGTTGTCCGAATAGGGCATCCAGAAGGCTTCAAGGTTGTTCGGTCGCGAGACGCGGATGTCATCGGGCATGGCGGCGATCCTTGGTTCAGAACGGCAGTTTGAGCCCGGCGGGCAGGTTCATGCCAGCGGTGGCGTTTTGCATTTCGCTCGCCATCGCCGCTTCGACCTTCTGCTTGGCGTCGGCGTGGGCGGCGATGATCAGGTCTTCCAGGACCTCGCGGTCATCCATCAGGCTGGGGTCGATCGCGACGCGCTTGAGGTCGGATTTGCCCGATAGCGTGACCTTCACCATGCCGCCGCCAGCCTGGCCTTCGACCACCATGGCGTCGAGCTTGGCCTGCATTTCCTGCATCTTGCCCTGCATCTGCTGGGCCTGCTTCATCATGTTGGCGAGGTTCTTCATGGAGAGTCTCCGTTAATCCTCATCGGGGAATTCACCATCCCAGGCGCCGGAGGCGTCGGGCGGGGCGAAATCGGGGAAATCGGGTTCCGGCGTTTCTTCGGCGATCAGGCCATAGGCGTCCAGCCGCTCGTCGCGCACCGGGCCGATGGTGGCCGTCGGGAAGACGGCCAGGATCGCCTGCACCAGCGGATGCGCCCGGGCCGCTTCGTGGCGGTCGGAGGCGAGGGCCGCGCTCTGTTCCGCCAAGGTCGCCTCGCCCGCGTCGTTGGACAGGGTGATGGTCCAGCGCCGACCGGTCGTCTCCAGCAGCATCGCCGCCAGTTGGGAGGCGAAATCGCGCGGGGCCTCCGGCCGCGGGCGCAATTCGATGCGGCCTTCGGCAAAACCGACCAGATGCACCGACTGCACCAGCATCGCATGCAGCAGCGGCGCCCGGCCGGATGCCAGGGCGACCACGTCGCGGAAGGCACGGGGGGCGGCCATCGCCGGCACATCCAGTGGCACCGCCACGGCCAGGGCCGCGCCGCCACCACCTTGCATGGCCCGCAGCGGCGGCGGGCCGCCGCCGCCGCCGGACGGTGCCGGCGCGCCACGGCCCGAGGCGGCGCCGTTCGGATCCAGCCGGCGCAAGACCTCACCCGGCGGCGGCAGGGCGGCGGCATAGGCGAGGCGGATCACCACCATTTCGGCCGTGGCGCGGCGGTCCACCGCATCGGCGAATTCGCCCAGGCCCTTCAGCAGCATCTGCCACAGCCGGGTCAGCGACGGGATGTCCAGTTGTGCGGCCAGCGCCGCGCCCCGCGTGCGCTCGGCTTCCGGCAGCGAGGCATCGTCCCGTAGGGCCGGCACCGCCACCATGCGGGTCAGCGTGTGGGTCAGGTCGGCCAGATCGGCCAGCACGACGGCCGGATCGGCGCCGCGTTCATGCGCTGCCCCCAGCACCGTCAGCGCGGTCGCGACGTCGCCGGCGACCAGTGCTTCCATCAGGTCGAACACGAGGTCGCGGCCCGCCAGGCCCAACATGTCGCGCACCGTTTCGGTAGCGACCGCCTGGCCGGGGCCGGCCAGCGCGATGGCCTGGTCCAGAAGCGACAACCCGTCGCGCACGCTGCCATCGGCCGCGCGGGCGATCATCGCCAGGGCCTCTGGCTCCAGGCTGGCGCCCTCCAGCCCCGCGATGCGGGTGAAATGCGTCGCCAACGACGTTTGCGGCACGCGCTTGAGGTGGAAGGTCTGGCAGCGCGACAGGATGGTCGCCGGAACCTTGCGCAACTCGGTCGTCGCGAAGAGGAATTTTACCGCTGGCGGCGGTTCCTCAAGCGTCTTGAGCAGGGCGTTGAACGCCGGCCCCGACAGCATGTGGACTTCGTCGAGGATGTAGATCTTGAAGCGCGCGCGGCTTGGGCGGAAGCGCACCTGTTCGCGGATTTCGCGGACATTCTCCACGCCGTTGTTGCTAGCGGCGTCCAGTTCGATCACGTCGGGGTGGCGGTCGGCCAGGATGTCGCGGCATTCGGCGCAGACCCCGCAGGGTTCGACCGTCGGGCCACCCGTGCCATCGGCGCCGATGCAGTTCAGCGCGCGGGCCACGATTCGGGCCGTGGTGGTTTTGCCCACCCCGCGCACCCCGGTCAGCATGAAGGCATGCGCCACGCGGTCTTGCGCAAAGGCATTGCGCAGGGTGCGGACCATGGCTTCCTGGCCAATCAGGTCGGCAAAGGTCTGCGGGCGGTATTTGCGGGCCAGCACGCGGTAGGGGGTATTGGCGGGGGCGGCGATGACCGGGGCAGGTGGTGGGGCTGCGGCCGGTGGCGGCGGCGTCGGCTCGCCGAACAGCCCCATGCCCTCGGGCGCAGGCGGTTCGGGCAGCGATTCGACCGCTGCCTCATCCGATCCAAAGAAATCCGACGGCATGGGCGGCGGGGCATCCTGCGTCAGGCGCCAGGCGATCCGCCGGGCGACGTTGGCGGCCGAACCCCGCCCGATAAAGACCCTTCCAGGCTGGGGCCCAGATTGGGGCCCAGATTGGGGAAAGGGTGGAAGACCGACAAGCGACCCAGGCGAGAACCCGTTGCGGCTGCTTCCTTCCGGACCTGACCGGGTTGGCGAGGGGCCCGTCCGCCGCCGGCCTTCCGTTGCGGTATATCGCGCGCCGGGGCCGCCGCGGCAAGTCCGCGCCTGAAGGATTGCCTTTTCGGGCTGTCTCTGGCCCTCGCGGCAAGGGGGCGCTATGGGGGGCACCCTGGCTTGAACCGCCTGGCGCCCGCGCGCCACGGCCCCGCCCGCGGCACACCCCCCGTGCCGTCGGCCCTGATGGACCCCCGATGCGCCACTTCCTCGACTTCGAAAAGCCGATCGCCGAGTTGGAAGGCAAGATCGACGAACTGCGCCGCGCGACCGACGCCGACGGGCTGGACCTGGCGGATGAGGTCGGGCGCCTGCAGGACAAGGCCGAGAAACTGCTGGCCGCGACCTATTCCAAACTGACGCCCTGGCAGAAGGCCCAGGTCGCCCGCCATCCCGACCGCCCCAAGGCGTTGCAGACGATCCAGGCGCTGATCCAGGACTTCACCCCGCTGGCCGGGGACCGCGCCTTTGCCGATGATCCGGCGATCATCGGCGGCATGGGCCGGTTTCGCGGCCGCGCCGTGGTGGTGCTGGGCACCGAGAAGGGCACCGATACCGACAGTCGCGTGCACCGCAACTTCGGCATGGCGCGGCCCGAGGGCTATCGCAAGGCACGGCGCCTGATGGAACTCGCCGGGCGCTTCAACCTGCCGATCCTGTCCTTCGTCGATACCGCTGGCGCCTTCCCGGGCATTGAGGCCGAGGCGCGTGGCCAGGCCGAGGCCATCGCCCGCGCGATCGAAGCCGGGCTCGACGCCCCCGTCCCCTTCGTCGCGACCATCATTGGAGAGGGCGGGTCAGGCGGCGCCATCGCCCTTGCCGCGGCCGACCGCGTGCTGATGCTGGAACACGCGATCTATTCGGTGATCTCGCCGGAAGGCTGTGCCTCCATCCTGTGGCGCGACGCCGCCATGGCGCCGACGGCGGCCGAGGCGCTGCGCCTGACGGCCGAGGATCTGAAGCGGCTGGAACTGGTCGATGCGGTGATCGGCGAACCGCTGGGCGGTGCGCATCGGGACCCGGCGGCGGCGCTGACGGCGGTCGGGGATGCGGTCTGGGCGGCGCTGACGCCGCTGCTGGGCCAGGATGGCGCGACCTTGAAGGCCCGGCGGCGGGAGAAATTCCTGGAGATGGGCCGCAACGCGGTCGTCTGACGGGCGCCTTAGCCCGTCGCGGTCGGGGTCGCCGCCAGATAGGCCTGGACCCCGCGCGACAACGCCGCCGCCACCCGCGCCCGATGGTCCGGCCGTCGCAGCGCCGCCTCGTCCCGCGGGTCCGACAAGAACCCCATCTCGACCAGGACCGAGGGGATGTCCGGCGCCTTCAGCACGGCGAACCCCGCCTGGCGATGCGTGTTGGGCAGCAGCGGCACGGTCTCGCCCAGCGATGTCACGGCCATGCGCGCCAGGCGGTCGGAGCCTTCCCGCGTTTCGGCCTGCACCAGGCTGATCAGGATGCGCGCGACCTCCGGGCTGACGGGCGGCAGGTTGAGGCCGCCGGCACGATCGGCGTTGTTTTCGCGGCGGGCGAGCGCGGCCGACATCGCGTCCGTCGCATTGCCGTTCAAGGTATAGACGCTGGCGCCGCGCGCGCCGGGCGCACTGTCGGCATGGAGCGAAATGAACAGCGCGGCCTGACGCCGCCGGGCGATGGCGACGCGTTCGTCCAAGGGGATGAAGATGTCGCGGTTGCGCGTCAGCAGCACGCGGCAGCGCCCGCTGCCTTCCAACTGGCGGCGCAGTTCCTGTGCGGCGGCCAGGGTGATGACCTTCTCATGCACGCCGGTTCTGGCGCCGATCGTGCCGGGGTCGCGCCCGCCGTGCCCGGGGTCGAGCACGACCAGCGGCAAGGGGGGGCGGCGGGCCGGCCGCGTCGGCCTCGACTGCGCCAAGGCAGGCGACGCCAGGCCGCCCGCCGTCCCGAGGCTGGCGAAAAGGGCGTAGAGGCGTCGGCGGGAAAACGGCAAATTCGGCAACCTGCGGTGGCAGGGCGCAGCATATAGCCTGGATCGCCTCCGGGTTTAATCGAGAAAAACGCCGCAAGCGCCTGTGTTACTTCGGGTCGTTCGGTCCGATCCGCGATGCCCATTTTGTCGGCAACCAGACGGTTGCGGTTGTAGCCTCCCGCTCCTATGGTGCGGTGCCCCGGCGGCACGCGCCGCTGGCGGCGCATTCGGGGCTGGCTGCCCCGTCGGTGTCGGCACGCCGCCCGTTCCCCTTAACAGGGCCGGTGCGGCATTCGCCAGCGCCGCGCCCGTTCGATCGGGCAGGGCGGCCAATTCTTGCAGGCATGGAGCGGCCGCTTTGCCGCCGCCCGTTCGCCGGCATCCCCTTAAGCGTCGCCGCACGCGACCGGGTGCGCGCGGGCTTGGCTCACCTCGATGTCTTCGGGGCCGCCTGGCCCATCGCGCGCCTGCCGCTGGCCCGACCGTGCCCGTGGCCCCTCCGGCCGCGGGGCCATTCCGGGGCATGACCCAGCACGTCGCATCGCCACCGGGCCGCCGCATCCTGCGCGGCCCGCCGAGGGAAAGGATGAGACACCCCACCATGCGCCGCATGCAGCGCCAGGTCGTGTCTCAGCGTCCCGCACTCGGGCCCGCCACCCCATGCCGCCCCGCAGCACCCCAAGCGTGCCGGGGCAGGGAGTATTCCGCGCCATGACCAAGCGCATGTTGATCGACGCATCCCACCCCGAAGAAACACGGGTGGTCGTCCTGGACGGCAACCGCCTGGATGATTTCGACATCGAGGCCGCCGACCGCCTGCCCCTGAAGGGCAATATCTATCTGGCCAAGGTGGTCCGGGTGGAACCCAGCCTGCAGGCCGCCTTTGTCGAATACGGCGGCAACCGCCACGGCTTCCTCGCCTTTGGCGAAATCCACCCCGATTACTACCAGATCCCGGTCGCCGACCGGCAGCGCCTGCTGGCGGCCCAGGCCGCCGAAGCCGCTGAGGACGCGGCCCAGGACGAAATCGACGCGGCGCATGAGGCAGCCCTGGCCGCCGCCCTGACCGAAGCCGCGGCCAATGGCGACACCCTGGCCGCCGAAGTGCTGGCCGAGGCGGGTGTGACCGCCGCGTTCGAGCCGGATGCCGTGGCCGAACCGATCGAGGCCGGTCTTCCTGGCGCCGAGGCCCCCGAAGCCGCGGCCCCCGAAGTCGGGACCGCCGAAGCCGTGGTTGCAGAGGCCGCTGTCGTGGACGCCGTCGTCGAGGAGGCGCCGGTCGCCGAGGCGACCGCGCCGGAAGACGCCGCCCCCCCCGAGGCTGTCGCCGTCGCCCCTGACGCCGAACCGACCCCCGATGCGCCGCCCCGCGCCCAGCCGATGTCGATGAACGAGGAGGTCCGCCACGGCGAGGCCGCCCCGCCCGCCGAGGCCGATGTGGCCGAGGTCGAGCCCGAAGCCGACCTCACCGCCGCCGCCGCGCCCCTGGCCGACCTGCCCGAGCCCAACGCCAATGACGGCCCCGGCCCGATCGAGGTCGAGACCGGCGCCGAGGACACCCCCCCGCCGGAGACCCTCGGCGGCGAGGACGAGGAAGAAGAAACCCAGGACGAACAGGCCCGCGAACGCCGCGTGCCGAACCGCTACCTGCGTCACTACAAGATCCAGGAAGTCATCCGCCGCCGGCAGATCATGCTGGTGCAGGTCGTCAAGGAAGAGCGCGGCGGCAAGGGCGCGGCCCTGACCACCTATATCTCCCTCGCCGGCCGTTATTCGGTGCTGATGCCGAACTCGCCCCGTGGCGGCGGTGTCTCCCGGAAGATCACCTCGGCGACCGATCGCCGCCGCCTGCGTGAGATTGTCGAGGAAGTGAACCTGCCCGAGGGCATGTCGCTGATCGTCCGCACGGCCGGCGCCGCCCGTCCCAAGCCGGAGATCAAGCGCGACTGCGAATACCTGGTCCAGCTCTGGGACCACATCCGCGAACGTACCCTGGCTTCTGCCGCGCCGGCGCTGATCTATGAAGAAGCCGACCTGCTGAAGCGCTCGGTCCGCGACGTCTACAACCGCGACTTCGAGGAGATTGTCGTCGCCGGCGAGGATGCCTGGAAGGAAGCCCGCGACTTCATGCGGATGCTGATGCCGGGTCAGGAACGCAAGATCCGCCTGTATCAGGATCCCTTGGTTCCCCTCTTCGCCAAGAACGGTGTCGAACAGATCCTCGACGCGATGATGTCGCCCACCGTCCAGCTCAAGTCGGGCGGCTACATCGTCATCAACCAGACCGAGGCGCTGGTCGCCATCGACGTGAACTCCGGCCGCGCCACCCGCGACCGGCACATCGAGGACACGGCCCTTCGCACCAACCTGGAAGCGGCCGAGGAAGTCGCGCGCCAGGTTCGCCTGCGCGACCTCGCCGGCCTGATCGTGATCGATTTCATCGACATGGAATCGGCCCGCAACGATGGCATGGTCGAGCGCAAGCTGAAGGAATCGCTGCGCCACGACCGCGCGCGCATCCAGGTCGGCCGCATCAGCCACTTCGGCCTGCTGGAAATGTCGCGCCAGCGGCTGCGCCCGTCGCTGACGGAACATGCCTTCGTCACCTGCGCGCATTGCCAGGGCCTCGGCATCGTCCGCAGCCCGGACAGCGCCGCCCTGCAGGTGCTGCGCGGGATCGAGGAAGAGGGCGCCCGTCGCCGCGCTTCCGAAATCCGCGTCTTCCTGGCGGCGCCGCTCGCGATCCACATGCTGAACCGCAAGCGCGATCGCCTGATGTCGATCGAAGCACGGACCGGCATGTGCGTGCTGTTCGAAGCCGATCCCACGGCGCTGGGTGCGGCCTTCCGCATCGAACGCACCAAGGCGGCCAACCCGAACGCACCGCTGCCCACGGCGGCGACCTCGGCGTTGAAGATGGACTACACCGCCGCGACCGAGGCGGTTGAGGCGACCGAGGCCGAGGAACTGACCTTCGCCGACGACGCCCTGGCCGAGGATCTGGCCGATGAGACCAGCCCGCGGAGCCGCGACGACGCCAACGCGCGCAGCCGCGACGATGCCGGCGCGCGCAGCCGCGACGATGCCGGTGCGCGCAGCCGCGACGATGCCGGTGCGCGCAGCCGCGACGACGCAGCCCGCCGCCGTGGCGGCCGCCGCCGCCGTGGCGGTCGCCGCGAGGAAGGCGAGCGCGCGCCCGAACTGCCCGGCGCCGAAGCCGAGCCCGTGGCCGACCTGCCCGAGGTCGAGGTCCCGGAGGCAGTGCTGAACGACCTGGTGGGTGACAGCGAAGCCGAGGCCGATGCCGCCAACCCCGACAGCGAGGAGGCGCAGCGCCGCCGCCGCCGCCGCCGTGGTGGGCGTCGCCGGCGTGAGGAAGTGGCCGGCCGCGAAGGCGCCGAACCGGCAGCGACGGAGGAAGCCGAGCCTGAAGCCGCCCCGGCCCCCTTCACGCCGCCCGCCGCCGCTGCCCCGCGCTATGTCGGCCCGACCCCGGCCGATCCCTTCGCCGGCACGATGGACGACATCTTTGACGTGATGGCCGCGGCCGAAGCTGCGGCCGAGGCAGAGGCGACCCGTCGCGTCGCCACGCCGGCGGAGGCCGCCACCGTGGACTCCGCGCCGCTGGAAGCCGCGCCGATCGAAGCGGTGCCGGCTGAGGCTGCCCCGGTTGAGACTGCCCCGGTCGAAGCGGTCGCGCCGGTCCCGGCCGAACCTGCCGTGGTCGCTGCCCGGGCCGCGCCGGAGCCCGCCCCCGAACCGGCGCAGGGCCCGGCGATCAAGCCGATCGTGATCGGCGCCGAACCCGACGCCGCCGCCGCCCCGCGCAAGCAAGGGTGGTGGAAGCGCTGACAGCATAACCACCCATCCGGGGCATGACCCCGGATGGGTGATGCAACCCTCGGCATGGCTCGCGCGCTTCCTGACGGAGACAACCGTCCGGAGACGCAACATGACCAAGATCCTGATCGCCCGTCACAGCAGCCTCGGTGCCGCCTTCGTGGCACTGGTGGCTCTGTCCGCCTGCGCGCCCCAGCCCATGGACCGCGCAACCCTGTCCGAGGTCCGCGTGACGACCCCGGCCCCCGCGACCTGCGTCGTCACGCGCAACGGCGCGGTCACCTATCGCCTGACCTCGACCCCCGCGACGATCCCGGCCGGCTCGTTGAGCGAAGCCTCCGTCATCGCCTGTTCCTGGACCAATACGGCCGGGGCGGTGATGAACGGCACCTCGGTCATCGGCAACCACGGCTTCCACGTGGGCGGGCCTGGCGAGATCGTCTTCCCGCCGAGCTGAAGGGCGATCAGCGCCGCGGCGTCCATCGCCGCAACGCCAGCGCATTCAGCACCACGCTGACCGAACTGGCCGCCATCGCCGCCCCTGCGACCACCGGGCTCAACAGCCCGAAGGCCGCCAGCGGCAGGCCAAGCACGTTGTAGGCAAAGGCCCAGAACAGGCCCTGCCTGATCTTGCCGGCGGTGCGGCGGGCGATGTCCAGCGCCGCCGAGACCATCATCGGATCGCTGCGCATCAGCGTGATGCCGGCGGTATGCAGCGCCACGTCCGTGCCGGACCCCATGGCGATGCCGATATCTGCCGCCGCCAGGGCGGGGGCGTCGTTGATCCCGTCGCCGACCATGGCGACCACCGCGCCCGCGTCGCGCATCGCCGCGATCCGCGCGGATTTCTGGCCGGGCAGCAACCCGCCCTCGGCCTCGTCCAGCCCCAGCGACGCGGCCATGGCGGCCGCACTCGCGGGCGTGTCGCCCGACAGCAGCACGGTCCGCACGCCATCACGGCGCAAGGCCGCGACGGCGACCGCCGCCCCGGCGCGGGCGGCATCGCCGAAGGCCAGCAGCCCAAGCACGCGCGGCTCGGGCGAGGTCTCGGCCAGGAAGGCCAGGCTGCGCCCCTCCGCGCCAAGCCGCGCCGCGGCCGCGTCCAGGACCCCGGGCGCGAGCCCATGCGCGGCCAGAAACCCGGTATTGCCCAGGACCAGGCGCCGTCCCTCGACCACCGCCTCGACCCCCTGGCCCGGCAGAGCGCGGGATTCGGTGGCGGCAGCGATGGCCAGGTCGCGGCGCCCCGCCTCGATCGTCACGGCGCGGGCCAGCGGGTGCAAGCTGCCGGCCTGGACCGCGGCGGCCAGGCGCAGCAGGTCGTCGGCGTCGATGCCGGCCGGTTCGATGGCGACCACGGCTGGGTGGCCTTCGGTCAAGGTTCCGGTCTTGTCGAAGACGACGGTGGTGACCGCCTTGGCCCGTTCCAGGGTCGCCGCGTCGCGGATCAGGATGCCATGTCGTGCCGCGACCCCGGTGCCGGCCATCATCGCGGCCGGCGTCGCCAGGCCCAGCGCGCAGGGGCAGGCGATGACCAGCACCGCCACGGCATGTAGCACGGCGGCATCCGCCCCGCCGCCGGCGATCAGCCAGGCGATCGCGGTGATCGCCGCCAGCCCCACGACCACCGGCACAAAGATGGCGCTGACCTGGTCCACCAGGCGCTGCACCGGGGCGCGGCCGGCCTGGGCGTCCTCCACCAGGCGGATGATCTGGGCCAGCATGGTGCCGGCGCCGACGGCGGTGGTGCGGATCAGCAGCAGCCCGTCGCCGTTCACGCCGCCGGCGGCGACGCTGGCACCGGGCGCCTTGGCGACGGGCAGGCCCTCGCCGGTCAGCAGGGCTTCATCGACCTGGCTCTGGCCTTCTTCCACGACGCCGTCGACGGCGATGGATTCGCCGGGGCGCACCACGACCAGGTCGCCGATGGTCACCAGCGCCAGCGGGGTGTCGGCCTCCACCCCATCGCGGCGCACGCGGGCGGTATCGGGGCGCAGGGCGGCCAGGGCGCGGATCGCATCGCCGGTGCGGCGGCGGGCGATCGCCTCCATGTGCTTGCCCAGCAGAACCAGGGCGATGACGACGGCCGAAGCCTCGAAATACAATGCGCCACCCTGGCCTTGGGTCATGTTCCACAGGCTGAGCCCGAACGCCGCCGAGGTGCCGAGCGCCACCAGCAGATCCATGTTGCCGGTCCCGGCCCGCAGCGCCGCATACCCGGCCCGGTAGAACCGCGCGCCCAGCCAAAGTTGCACGGGCGCCGCCAGTGCCAGTTGCAACCAGGCGGGCGGCATGAGGTGAACGCCAAAGGGCATCAGCAGCATCGGCAGCACCAACGGGGCCGCCAGCACCAGGGCCGCGACCACGCGCAGCCGTTCGGCATGGTCGCGGGCCATGTCGTCCGGCCGCGTGCTGGTCTCGACCGGCGCCGCGTCATACCCGGCCCGCCGCACCGCCGCGATCAGCGTGGCCACATCGGCCGGGGCGGTCGCGGTCACCCGCGCCGTCTCGGCGGCCAGGTTCACCGTCGCGTCCAGCACGCCCGCCACGCCGCGCAACGCTTTTTCGACGCGCGCGGTGCAGGATGCGCAGGTCATGCCGATGATGCGCAGCGACAGGGTTTCGGTGACGGCGTCATAGCCCGCCGCCCGGATAGCCTCCGCCACGTCGCCCGCCGCGACTGCCCCGGTCACGCGTAGCCGCTCTGACGCCAGGTTGACCGAAGCCCCGGTCACGCCAGGCAACGCCCGCACGCGGCGCTCCACCCGCCCGGCGCAGGCCGTGCAGGTCATGCCGGCGATGCCGATGTCGAGCGAGGGCAGCGAAGTCGCGCTGTCGGGCATGGCGTCATCCTGTGCTTCACGTCACGGCGTCAGATGGGGTCGCACCGCGTCAAAACCCCTGTCCCGGACGCAGGGCAGGGCAGCACGGCGACGCCACCGGTCAAGGGCGCACCTTGCCCGCCGGCCGCCGCGCCCCGAGGATGCCCGAAGACGGGAGAAACACATCCAATGGATCTGAACATCGGTGCACGCTGCGCCCTGGTCACCGGCGGCAGCCAGGGCATCGGCCGTGCGGTCGCACGCGCCCTGGCCATGGAAGGTGTCCGCGTCGCCGCCGCCGCACGCCGGACCGAGCTGGTGCAGGCGCTGGCCGCCGAGGTCGCGGCGGCGGGCGGGGCCGAGATCATCCCCCTGGCGATCGACCTGACCGAGGCGGATTCGGCCCAGCGCCTGGCGGATGCCGCAGCGCGGGCGCTGGGGGCGGTCGATATCCTGGTCAATGCCGCCGGCGGCAGCCGCCCGCTGCAATTCGATGCCTCGCGCGCCGAATGGGACGAAGGCATGGAGGTGAATTTTCATCGCCTGCGCGAACTGACCCATGCCGTGGTGCCGGGCATGCGCGCGCGCGGCTGGGGCCGGATCGTGAATTTCACCGGCACCTCCGAACCCCGCATCATCAACGCCGCCTTCGCCGCCAAGGCCGCCGTCCACATCTGGGCCAAGGGCCTGTCGCGCGACATCGCGGCCGATGGCGTCACGATCAACTGCCTGCAGCCCGGCCGCATCCGCAGCGAGCAGATCAGCAAGCGCTACCCGACGCCCGAGGCCGAACAGGAATTCGCCGACGCGGAAATCCCCGCCCGCCGCTTCGGCGATGCCGCGGAGATCGCCGATGTCTGCGTCTTCCTCGCCTCGGACCGCGCGGCTTATGTGACCGGCACGGTCATCCCCGTCGATGGCGGCATGAGCCGGTTCGCGTTTTAGCAGGAGGACAAGATGGAAAAACCACGCCTCACACGCCGACCATTCCTGGCCGCGGCCCTTGCCGCCCCTTTTGCGGCGCATGCGCAGGCCGCCTGGCCCGATCGCCCGATCCGGCTGATCGTGCCCTTCGCCCCGGGCGGCACGACCGACATCGTGGCGCGGGTCCTGGCACCCAGGTTGACGACCTCGCTTGGCGTTTCGGTCGTGGTGGAGAACCGTGGCGGTGCCGGTGGCACGGTGGGCATGGAAATCGTCGCCCGCGCCCCGCCCGACGGATATACGCTGATGCTGGGCCATATCGGCACGCTCGGCGTGAACCCGACGCTCTATCCGCGCCTGTCCTTCGATCCGGTGGGTGGCTTCGCGCCGATTTCGATGCTGGCGCTGGTGCCCAATGTCCTGGCGGTGCACCCGGCTGTGCCGGCGCAGAACCTGCAGGAATTGCTGGCGCTGGCGAAACGCCGGCCCGGTGAACTGACCTATGGCTCCGCCGGCAATGGCAGTGCGGCGCATATCGCTGGCGCGGCCCTGGCGCATGCGGCCGGGGTGGAGTTCACCCATGTGCCCTATCGCGGCACCGGCCCGATGGCCAACGACCTGGTCGCGGGCACCATCAGCTTCACCATGAGCGGGGGCACCGCGGTGATGCCGCTGGTGCGTGACGGGCGGCTACGGGCGCTCGGCGTCTCCTCGGCGCAGAGGATGCAGGCCTATCCCGAAATCCCGACCATCGCCGAACAGGGCGTGCCGGGATTCGAGACGACGCAATGGTATTGCCTGGTCACCACGGCCGGCGTCCCCGCGCCGATCATCGCCCGGCTGAACGCGGAGGTGCATCGCGCGATGAACGATCCGGACGTCCAGGCCCGCCTGGCCGCCGAGGGCGCCGAATCCGCCCCCGGCACGCCGGAGGCGCTCGGCACCTTCATCCGCGCCGAGGTTGCCCGCTGGGCGGAGGTGATCCGCCTGACCGGGATGCGCGCCGATTGAATCAGCGCCCCCTGATTTAGCGGATGGCGCGGACCTGGGCGACCATCCGCTCCAGCGCCGGCGCGTCCACCGCCCCCGGCACCAGCATATGGGCGCCGGAGAAGACCAGCGCCGGCGTGCCCTCGATCCCGAGTTGCCGCGCCAGCGCCAGGTTCACGTCCAGGCGCCGCTGGATGGCCGGGTCGTCCATGTCCCGCCGCAGGCGGGCCCAGTCCAGGCCGACCCGCTCCGCCTGGCCGCGCATCACCGCCTCGGTCGGTTCGCCATTGACGCGCATCAGCGCATCGTAGAACGCCGGGTAGCGCCCCTGGCGATGGGCGGCCAGCAGCGCCCGGCTGGCCTGCACGCTGCCCGGGCCGAGGATCGGCAGGTCCTTCATCACGACGCGGACGTTCCGGTCGCGCGCCAAAAGCGCCTCCATGGCCGGGTGCAGTTGCTTGCAGTAGCCGCAGCGGGCGTCGAAGAACTCGACGATGGTGACATCGCCGGTGGCATTGCCCTTGATCGGGTCGGCGCTGTCGCGGAACAGCGCCTCGGCGCTGGCGATGATGGCGTCGCGCTGGCGGGTTTCGGCCTGGGCCGCCTCGGCCGCCTGGATCGCCGCCATGGCGTCGCGCAGGATCGAGGGGTCTTCGCGCAGCGCCCGGCGCAGGATGTCGACCACTTCGGCCCGTTGGGCGTCGGTCAGCGCCTGGGCCCAGGCGGGCAAGGTCACCGGCAGGGCCAATGCGGCGCCGAGCAGGCCGCGGCGGGCGAGGACGGTACTGGTCATCGGCGGGGCAATCCTTGTTGGCGCCGGGTGGCGTGGTGGAGGACCATGTTAGCGCGGCTGACGGGGTTGCGCAGGTCTGCCTGCGCCGCCGCGCGAAGGGGGTCCATGGCCCCCTCCGCCGGCTGGATCGGCCCGGTGGGGATGAACATGCGGTTGCCGGTTACGACGAAGGCGTTTATCGCGCTGTCCTGAATCAGCGTGATCCGCGCCGCGCAGGGCGAAACGCCCGCGGCACGGAACAGCGGATCGGCGTAGGCGCGGGGCAGGTTCTCCGTTTCCGCGTCCCGGATCATGACGATGCGCGGCGTGCTCTGGCCCGCTGCCGCATGGGGGAACATCGCCAGCATGACGACCAGGGCGGACACACAGGCAGCCAGCCGTTTCATGGCGGCGACACCCCCCCGCGAGGCGCGGCGGCCAGGGTTGCGGCTAATGGCCGGCGTGACGGCCGTGGGGCTGCTGGCGGGGTGCAGCAGCGTGTCCTCCGGCGTCAATTCGGTGCTGGGCCTCGGCGGTTCCACCGGCCCGACGCAGGGCCAGGCGGGCTTCGTGCGCGGCTTCCTGGGCCAGGTCGTGACGGATGAGCCACGGGCGGCCGTGGTCGCGCGCGAAATCCTGTCGGCCGGCGGCAGCGCGCAGGATGCGGCGGTGGCCGCGTCCTTCACCCTGGCCGTCACCTTGCCATCCCGCGCCGGGCTTGGCGGCGGCGGTGCCTGCCTGGTCTATGACCAGCGCCGGCGAGAGGCGGAGGCCGTGATCTTCCCCGCCGGCGCCCGCACCGACGTGGCCCCCGGCGCCGACCGGCCCGCGGCCATCCCGATGTATGCGCGCGGGCTGTTCGCCGTGCATGTGCGCGGCGGGCGGCTGCCTTTCGAACAATTGATCGCGCCGGCCGAGCAATCCGCCCGCTTCGGGACGGAGGTGTCGCGCGCCCTGGCCGCCGACCTGGCCGTCGCCGGCACCCCGCTGGTCGCCGACCCCTGGTCGCGCCAGTCCTTTGGCACGCCGGACGGGCGGCCCCTGGCCGAGGGCGCCAGGATGCAGCAGCCCGATCTCGCCTCCACCCTGGCCGCGCTGCGGACCGCCGGGGTTGGCGACATGTACCAGGGCGGGCTGGCGCGACGGATCGAGGATGTCTCCCCCGTCGCCGGCGCCGGGCTGACCGCGGCCGAGATGCGGGCGGGGCTGCCCCGTATCGTGCCGTCGCTGGACACGCCGGGCATTGCCTCGGGCGACCGCATCCACTGGCTGCCGACCGATGGCGGGCTGGCGGCCGCGGCGACCTTCCGCGCGCTGCAAGGCGGCGCCACGCCGCAGGCGGCGGCCGAGACCGGCCTGCGCGCCGCCCGCGCCCTGCGCATCGGCGGCGGCGATCCGGCCGCGATCCTGGCCAGCACCCCGGCCGGGGATGGCGCGTTTCCGTCACTGCCGGCCTCGACCTCACTGGTCGTGATGGACCGTGAGGGGGGCGCCGTCGCCTGTGCCTTCAGCCTGAACAACCTGTTCGGCACCGGGCGGGTGGCGCAGGGGCTGGGCTTCCTGTTCGGCGCCGCGCCGGGCATCGGCAGCATCGAGCCGCCGCTCTTGCCGGCCGCCATCGTCACCAGCAGCACCTTGCGGGCGTTCCGCGCGGCGGCGGCGGGTTCGGGGCAGTTCGCCGCACCGCTGGCGGTGGCCGGCCCGCTGCGGGAGGCGCTGCGTGGCGTCAGCGTGCCCGATGCCGTGGCGAATGGCGTGTCCGATCCGGGCCGTGCCAGCCTGGCCGGCTGCAGCAGGTATCTGCCGGGCGCGCCGGAAACCTGCCGGGCGGCGAGCGATCCGCGCGGCTTTGGCGTGGCGCTCGGCACGCTTGAATAGGGCGGGCGCGTCGTGGCGCTGAAAATCGGCCGGGGCGCGATGGCCCCGCCGTTCCTGGTCATGGATGTCATCGCGGCGGCGAATGCCCGGGCGGCCGCCTTGCCCCCCGGAGCGCCCGGTGTGATCCGCATGGAGGTCGGCCAGCCCGGCACCGGCGCCCCGCGCGGCGCGGCCGAGGCCGCGATCCGCGCGCTGCAGGCCGGCGCGCCGATGGGCTACACCGAAGCCTTCGGGAACCATTCGCTGCGCGCCCGCATTGCCGGGCATTATACGGCAAAATACGGCCATCCCGCCGATCCGGGCCGGATCGCGGTGACGGTCGGGGCCTCGGGCGCCTTTCCGCTGGCCTTCCTGGCCGGTTTCGACCGGGGCGACCGGGTGGCCATGGCGGCCCCCTTCTACCCGCCCTATGCCAATATCCTGGTGGCCCTGGGCATGGAGCCGCAATTGCTGCCGGCCGATGCCGCGACGAATTTCCAGCCGACGCTGGCGATGCTGGAGGCGCTGGACCCGCGCCCGGCAGGGCTGATCGTCGCCAGCCCCTGCAACCCGGCCGGCACCATGCTGCCGCCCGACGAATTGGCCGCCATCGCCCGCTGGTGCCACGCCAATGGCGTGCGGCTGGTGTCGGATGAAATCTACCACGGGCTGGCCTGGGGCCGGACGCCGGAGGCGACGGCGGCGGCGTATTCGCCCTCGGCCATCGTGGTGAATTCCTTCAGCAAGTATTTTTCCATGACCGGCTGGCGCATCGGCTGGCTGGTCTTGCCGGAAGACCTCGTCCGCCCGGTCGAATGCCTGGCCCAGAACATGTTCATCAGCGCCCCGCATATCGCCCAGGTCGCCGCCGAAGCCGCCTTCGACTGCATCGAGGAATGCGAGGCGAACCGCGCCCGCTATGCCCGCAGCCGTGCCGCCCTGCTGGAGGCGATGCCGCGCGCCGGGTTCGAGCGGCTGGCGCCCGCCGATGGGGCTTTCTACCTCTGGGCCGATGTCGGGCACCTGACCAATGACAGCGTCGCCTTCTGTGCGCGCATGCTGGATGAGGCTGGGATCGCGGCGACGCCGGGGGTCGATTTCGACCGCGAACGCGGGTCACGCTTCGTGCGGTTTTCCTACTGCGGGCCGGAGGCTGACATGGCGGAAGCCCCCACGCGCCTGGCGCGCTGGCTGCACCGCTGAGAACAAGAAAGCCCCACCGCCCCTTTCGGGACGATGGGGGAGGTGCCGGGTCGGCCTTGGGGAGAGGAGTGCCCCGTGGTTGCTGCCGACCGCGGTTTGGGGGGAGAGGGCCACCACGGGGTATGCGATGATGATGAAACGCGGAGATTGACGGGCGGTTTCCGGCGCATCGAAAAATTCTTCGCGTCGCCGCGCTTCGGCCGCAAACCACCCTGCCTATAGGCTTCGTGATGAAGCCCCCCCGCGCCGCGATCCTTGCCTGCCTGCTGCTGACGCTTGGCCTGTGGTGGTGGCCGAACCGGCCGCAGGGCGCCGATGTGCCGATGCCGACGGAACGCTTCAACAGCGTCTCCTTCGCGCCCTTCCGCGATGGCCAGTCGCCGCTGCGTGAACGCTTCCCGACCGCGGCCGAGGTCGATGCGGATATGCGCCTGGTCGCCCCCCGCGTCCGCGCCATCCGCACCTATGCCAATGCCGAGGCCCCTTACGACACCGCCGAGATCGCCGCCCGCCACGGCTTGCGCGTCTGGCAGGGCGCCTGGCTCGGCCGCGACCCGGCGCGCAACGAGATCGAGGTCGCGGGGCTGATCGCCAGCGCCAACCGCCACCCGGAGACCATCGAGCGCGTCGTCGTCGGCAACGAGGTTTTGTTGCGCCGGGACCTTCCGGTAACGGCCCTGGCGCAGGCGCTGGACCGGGTGCGCGCCGCAGTGCGCCAGCCCGTGACCTATGCCGATGTGTGGGAATTCTGGGAACGGAACCCCAGCCTCGCCGCACATGTCGACATCGTGACCATCCACATCCTGCCCTATTGGGAAGACGACCCGACCAATATCGACACCGCCATCGCCCATGTCGCCCAGGTGGTCCGCGACATGCGCCGGCTGTTCCCCGACAAGCCGATCGCGATCGGTGAGGTCGGCTGGCCATCGCGCGGCCGCTGGCGGGAGGATGCGGCGCCATCCCGGGTCAACCAGGCGCTGTTCCTGCGCCGTTTCGCCGCCTTGGCCGCGGCGGAAAACCTTGATTACAACATCATCGAGGCCTTCGATCAGGGCTGGAAATACAAGCTGGAAGGCACCGTCGGCGCCGCCTGGGGGCTATGGACGGCCGACCGCGCGCCGAAATTTCCGCTGACCGGTGGCGTGTCGGAAAATCCCGCCTGGGGGTTCTACGCCGGGGCGGCGATGTTGCTGTCGCTGGCTTTCTGGCGCGGCGCGCGCGATGCGCGGATGGTGGCGTTGAGTTTCGCCCTGGGCAACGCGCTGGCCTTCGCCTGGTGCGGCGGGGTGCCCTACGCCTTCGATGAACACCTGCAACTGGCCGTGGCGGTGAACCTCGCGGCCCAGGGCGGGCTTGCCTGGCTGATGCTGCGGCGGGCGGGGTTAGTCCTGGCGGGGGCCGTGGTGCCGCCGCCGCGCAATGCCGCCGATACCTTGACCTTGTTCCGCGGCCGCTGGCGCGACCTGGGGTTGGATGACGTGGCCTTCTTGTTTCTCGGCACCGCGCTGGTGTTGCAGGTGCTGCTGCTGATCGACCCGCGCTACCGCGACCCGCCGCTCGCGACCTTTGCCGTGCCGGTGGTGGTCGTGCTGGCGCGTTGGCTGATCGGGGATTTGCCGCGCGACGGCGGCGGGCGGGCCGAGTTGCTGGCCGGGGGCGGCTTGCTACTGACGGCCCTGGCCTGGGCGCTGACCGAGCATCCGGTGAATCGCGAGGCGATGCTCTGGACGCTCTGCGCCGTGGTGCTGGCCGCACCCGCACTGGCGCGGATGCGGCAGGGGGTCAAAACTCCGCCAGAAGCCGGCCAAAACCTTCCATCTGGTCGGTGATGCCATTGGCGCGCAGCGCGTGCCACCAGGTCGCGGTGTTGATCGCGATCACCGGCTTGCCCAGCCACATTTCCGCGGCGGCCGCGAAGCGGACCATGGACAGGTTGGTGCCGACCTGGACGATGGCATCGATATCATCGCCATCCAGGTCGTGCAGGACTTCACGCATCGTGGCCGGGGTGACTTCGGCGATGGCGGTCCAGGACAGGCATTGCAGGGCGCGGTCGCGCACGACCTCATAGCCCATGTCACCGAAATAGCGCGCGACCTCGGTGTTCATGCTGGGCCAGTAGGGCGAGACGACCGCCAGGCGCTTCACCCCGCCATAGGCCTTCAGCGCCGCGGCGCAGGCGTGGGAGCCGACGCTGATCTTCACGCCGCTTTCATCCTCGACGCTCTTGATGAAGCGATCCGCGCCGACGGCGCCATCGAAGAAGGTGACCGCGCTCATGCCCATCACCAGGTAGTCGGGCTTGCAGGTCATGACGCTGCGCACGGCATCCAGCGTATTGCCGGCAATGACTTCGGCGCCGGCGCGGAAGGTTTCGTTGCTGATCGCACTCGCATTCGGCGTGTAGATGCGGCTGTAGTGGGCCGTGACGCCGATCGGCCGCATCATGTCGAAATCCGGCTGAACGACGGTATTGGTGGAGGGGCCGAGGACGCCGAACTTGCGCCGCCAACCAAGGACATCAGACATCGTATTCGCCTCTCTGCGCGTTGCCGGGGCGCAGGTTGCCACAGACCGCGGCAGGAGGAACCACCGCCCAGCCCATTTTTGCCCCGGTGGTGCTTGTGGCCGGGCGCGATGCGGCGATAACAACCAGGCAATGTCGCGGTGCCCTTGCCCGCCGATGGAGAGCCAGCCCCGATGTTCAACATCCCGACGAACCGCCGCAGCCTGTTCGGGGCAGCCCTGCTGCCGCTGGCCCCCGGCGTCGCCTCGGCCCAGGAGGCCTGGCCCGCGCGGTCGCCGCGCTTCATCGTGCCGGGACCGGCGGGCGGCGCCGGCGACGTGATCGCGCGCATCGTGATGGAGCGGGTTGGCGCCCGCATCGGCCAACCGATCGTGATCGAGAACCGGGCCGGTGCCGGAACCAACATCGGCATGACGGTGCTCGCCCGCTCCCCCGCCGATGGCTACACCATTGGCCTCGCGAGCATCGCGAGCCATGCGGTGAACATCACCCTCTACAAGAACATGCCCTTCGATCCGGTGCGCGATTTCGCCCCCGTGACGCTGATGGCGCTGGTGCCGAACCTGATGGTCGTGCCGGCGTCCCTGCCGATACAGACGGTGGCGGATTTCATCGCCTATGCCCGCACCCGGCCGGGGCAGATCAATTTCGGCTCGGTCGGCGCGGGGTCGTCGCAGCACCTGGCGGGGGCCCAGTTCTCCCAGGCGACAGGGATCGAGATGCAGCACATCCCCTATACGAACGGGGGGCAGATGAACACGGACCTGATCGAGAACCGCGTGCAGGTGCTGTTCCAGTCGGTCAGCGCAGTGACGGAACTGGCCAAGGCCGGTCGCATGCGCCCGTTGGCGGTCACCGGCATGGAACGCGCGCCGGCTTTCCCGGAGGTCCCGACCCTGCGTGAGGCCGGGGTGGATATCGTGTCCACCGGCTGGTTCGGCGTGCTCGCCCCGGCCGGGACGCCGGAGCCGATCCTGGAGCGGCTGTTCCAGGAAACCACTGCCGTGTTGCGGGAGCCCGAGATCGCGGCGCGGATCATCGCCGGTGGCAGCGTGCCGCAGCCTTCGGCCAGCCGCGCCGCCTTCGCCGCCTTCATGGCGGCGGAAACCGCCCGCTGGCGCCCGGTGGTGGTCGCGACCGGGGCCAGCGTGGACTGATCAGGCGGCGGCGGCTTCGACCTCCGCCCTGGTCATCAGGTCGGCGTATTTCTGGCCCATGTCGAACAGGTTCGCGTCATGCGGTCCGATCGCGCGGTCGCCGACGCAATCCGTCGCGACGATGCAGCGGAAGTCATGCTGCATCGCGTCCACCACCGTCGCCCGCACGCAGCCGGAGGTCGTGCAGCCCGCGACGACGACGGTATCGACGTGGCGGAAGGTCAGCCAACCGGCCAGGGGCGTGTTGAAGAAGCCCGAGGCGCCGCGCTTGCGGACGATCAACTCACCCGGCACGGGCGTCAGTTCCGGCACGATCTGCGACAGCGCCGCCGTTTCGGTCAGCTTCAGCAGCGACGGCGCCTTCAGCGTGAAGACGCCCGCATCGCTGCCGTCATCGGCATAGACCACGCGGGTATGCGCGATGGGCCAGCCATGGCTGCGGGCAAAGGCCAGCAGCCGCACGGTTTCCGCGATGGCCGGCCCGATGTTGCCGCCGCCGAAATGCGCGGGGTCGGCAAAGCCCTCGACATAATCCACGATGACCAGCGCCGGCGTCTTGCCGATGCCGGACCGGTTTCCCATGCCCTGGCGGGCATAGATCTCGGCGTCGCTCTCGTTGCTCATGCCACCGCCTCCAGGTCCCGCAGGCTTTGGATCATGCTGGTGCGCAGCAGGTAGGCGCGGTGGCGAACCGGGTCGGCCACCGTGGCGCGCAGATCGTCCAAAAAGGCTTTGCGCGCCTCCGGGTCCTTCTGGTTCAGGATGCTGCGGTTGCGCAACGCCTGCTGCTGCACGACTTCCTTCGCCACCTTCTGGCGCTGGCGTTCGTAGCGCCCCATGCTTTCGATCGGCGCACCCTTCCAGACCGCGGCCAGTTTCTCGGTCAGGTTCAGCGCATCATGGATGCCGCCGTTCATGCCCATGCCGCCGAGCGGATTGTTCACATGCGCCGCATCGCCCGCCAGGAAGGCGCGGCCGGCGATGTAGCTGTCGGCCACACGTTCGTGCACGCGATAGGCCGTCTTGTGGCGGATCGTGTAGGGCGCCGCGTTCGGCAGGACCTGCTGCATCCGCGCCTCGATCCGGGCTTCGGACAGCATGACGTCTTCCGGTTCATTCGCATCGGTCGGCAGCAGCAGGCGCCACAGGCTCGCGGTCCGCAGCAGAACGAACCATTCGTCGGGGTCGCTGATATAGGCGATGTTGGTCAGGTCCGGGATCGCGTCGTGATAGGCGAAGGGCGTGGACAGGGTCAGGTAGAGTTCCGGGATCGTCTGGCCCTCGAAGCCGATGTCGAGGCTCTTGCGCACGGCACTGCGTGCCCCATCGGCGCCGATCAGGTAGCGGCCGCGAAGGCTGTCCAGGCTGCCATCGGGGCGTTCGATCGTCAGGGTCACGCCCGTCGCGTCCTGCGCGACCTCCGCCCCACGGGCGTCATAGATGAATTCGACGGCCGGGTTCGTCGCCAGCACGTCGCGCAGCATGCGCGTCAGGCGCCATTGTTCGCATTGCAGGCGGAAGGGGTGGCGGGTGTCGCCGGCGATCATCGCGTGGTCGAAGGTGGCGATGGGGCCATCCTTGCGGTCGCGGAACTGCCAGGTGGGGCAGATCAGCCCCTGTTCCACCATGGCCGGGACCACGCCGAAACGTTCCAGCATGTCGAGCGTCGGCGGGTGGAAGGTGCTGGCGCGCAAGCCATCCGGCAGGTCGCGTTCGGCTTCGGCGATCGCGACGGGAATGCCCTCGGCGGCGAGGGATGCCGCCGCGACCAGCCCGACCGGGCCGGCGCCGACGATGATGACGCGATCTTCCTGCATGCGAACTCCTGACTGCCAAACGGGGCCTACATGGCACGAATCGGCGCGGGGGAAGACCCCTCAGACAGCCAAACCCATGCGCCCAATGCAGCGCCGGCCACGCCCCAGGTCATGTTGAAGTTGACCACCGCGACGGCCCCCATGGCGACGGCGGCAACACGTACGGGAAAGGGCGCACCGCGCAGCGCCCAAAGCCCGAGCACCAGCGCCGCGCCGCCAAAGACCTGCCAGTGCTGCAACCACAGCAACACCGCGCGCGGTTCGCAGGCCAGCATCCGTGGCTGCTGCGCGCAGGCGGAAAACGCCGCGGGTTCGACACCCAGCGCGCGATAGAGCGCCATCAGCCCATAGGCCGCCACCACAACCAAAACGCCGGCCGCATCGTATCGTTTCATGTCGCAACCCATGCCGTGGGTTGATGGCGGCTTGATGGCGCGCATCTATGACGCATGGATATCCCCTTTCTGCGCCGCCGTCCCAATGTCGCCGTCATCCGGCTGGACGGCGTCATCGCGCCGCAGCCGGGGGGTTTCGGTGCGCCGACCTTGTCGGCACAACGGCTGAACCCGGTCATCGAGCGCGCCTTCAAGCTGCCGCGTCTGGCGGGGGTGATGCTGGCGGTGAATTCGCCCGGCGGGTCGGCCGCGCAATCCAGCCTGATCGCCGCCCGCATCCGCGCCATGGCGGAGGAGAAGGCGGTGCCAGTCGTCGCGGTGGTGGAGGATGCGGCGGCCTCCGGCGGCTATTGGCTGGCCTGTGCGGCGGATGAGATCATCGTGGACCCGACCAGCATCCTCGGTTCCATCGGCGTGATCTCGGCCGGCTTCGGGTTTGCCGATGCCATCGCCCGGATCGGGGTGGAACGGCGCGTGACCACGGCGGGCACGGAAAAATCCCTGATGGATCCCTTTCGGGCCGCGACCCCGGCGCAGCAGGCACGGCTGGAGGAATTGCTCGCCACCCTGCACGAAGAATTCAAGACCTGGGTCCGCGGCCGCCGCGCCGGCAAGCTCAAGGCCGAGGAAGACGCCCTATTCACCGGCCGCTTCTGGACCGGGCGGGAGGCGGTGGCGCTGGGCCTGGCCGATGGCTTCGGCACCCTGCATGGCGAGGCAAAACGCCGCTTTGGCGACAAGGCCAGGCTGGTCCCGATCGGCCAGCCCCGGCGCAGCCTGCCCTGGCGCTTGCTGGGCGGGACGGGCATGGCGACGGAGGCGGTGGAGGCCGCTTTCACCGCCGCGGAACACCGCGCGGCCTGGTCCAGGATCGGGTTGTAACACCCCTTCCTTGCCGGCACTTCGGGGCCGCGCCTATGTTGCGGCCGACCAGAGACCCGAATTGCGCGAGATGACCGGAAAACCTCCATCTTTTCAAGAGATCATCCTGCGCCTGTCCGCCTTCTGGGCGGCCCAGGGCTGCGTGATCCTGCAGCCCTACGACATGGAAATGGGGGCGGGCACCTTCCACCCGGCGACGACCCTGCGCGCGTTGGGGCCAAAACCCTGGCGCGCCGCCTATGTGCAGCCAAGCCGCCGCCCAGCCGATGGCCGCTATGGCGAGAACCCCAACCGGCTGCAGCATTATTACCAATACCAGGTCATCCTGAAGCCGAGCCCGGCCGATCCGCAGGCGCTGCTGCTGGACAGCTACCGCGCGCTCGGCATCGACCCGCTGCTGCACGACATCCGCTTTGTCGAGGATGACTGGGAAAGCCCGACCCTGGGCGCCTGGGGCCTGGGCTGGGAGGTCTGGTGCGATGGGATGGAGGTGACGCAATTCACCTACTTCCAGCAGGTCGGCGGCCTGGCCGTGGACCTGCCGAGCGCCGAACTGACCTATGGGCTCGAACGGCTGGCGATGTATGTGCAGGGGGTCGAGAACGTCTACGACCTCGACTACAACGGCCAGGGCGTGACCTACGGCGACGTGTTCCTGCGGGCGGAGCAGGAGTTCTCCGCGCATAATTTCGAGGCCGCGGACGTGGCGATGTTGTTCCGCCATTTTGCCGATGCCGAGGCGGAATGCACGGCGTTGCTGGACCAAAAACTGGCGCTGCCGGCCTATGACCAGTGCATCAAGGCGTCGCATCGCTTCAACCTGCTGGATGCGCGCGGCGCGATCAGCGTCACCGAACGCGCCGCCTACATCGGCCGCGTGCGCACGCTGGCGAAGGCGTGTTGCGATGCCTGGGTGGCGGGTACGCCGGCGTGATGGTAGAATAAGATAGGTTGGTTCTACCGCGAGGACGCCATGGGGCAACTCAATATCAAGGACGAGGCGTTGATCGCCGATGCGCGCCGGCTGGCCGAGCGCCGCGGCACCAGCATCACCGCCGCCTTGCGGGAGGCGGTGGCCGCTGCCCTGGCACAGGATGCCGCGGCGCGGGAGGCACGGGTGCAGGCGATCCTGGAGATCGGGCGCGCCGCCGGGAAGCTGGTGCCGCCGGGTGTGACCAGCGATCATTCGGACATGTATGACGAAAACGGCCTGCCGAAATGATCCTCGACAGCTCCGTACTAATCGCCATCCTTTTCGATGAGCCGGAGGCCGATGGATTGGCCGCGACCATCGCTGGCGCGGATCGCCTGGCGATGGCGGCGCCAACGCTTGTCGAGGCCACCATGGTGACGGAAGGCCGTGCAAGCCCGGGGATGCGCGAGAAGCTCGAAGCCCTGATGGCGACCATCGACCCCGAGGTGGTACCCTTCACCGCCGAACACGCCGGGTTGGCGATCGACGGCTGGCGCCGCTTCGGCAAAGGGCGCCACCCGGCCGGGCTTAACCTCGGCGACTGCTTCGCCTATGCGCTGGCCAAGGCGCGGGGCGAGCCCTTGCTGTTCAAGGGCGATGATTTTGCCCGGACCGATGTGAAGGTGGCGATCTAGTGCCTGAACTGCTGCTCGAATTGTTTTCGGAGGAGATCCCGGCGCGGATGCAGGCGCGGGCGGCCGACGACCTGCTTCGGTTCTTGGCCGATGCCTTGGCGCCGGCCGGGCTGGTGCCGAGCGCGCCGCGCGTGTTCCACGGCCCGCGCCGTATCGCGCTGTCTTGCGTGCTGCCTTCCGCCACCGCCGCTGAAACGCGAGAGGAACGCGGCCCCCGGCAGGGCGCCCCGATCGCCGCCATCGAGGCGTTTTGTCGCGGCAAGGCACGCCTTGCGCCGGAGGCCGCGGCCGAAGCCGCGGCTTTGCTGGCGACGGGTGGGACCTTTGCGGCCGAGGGCGTTTCCATCGCGCTGAGCGACACCGGCAAAGGCGTTTTCGTCCTGGCGCGGCTGGACCGCCCGGGCCGCGCCACCGCCGATGTGCTGGCCGAGGTGATCCCGGCCATCCTGCGCCGCTTTCCCTGGCCGAAATCCATGCGCTGGGGCGGCACATCCGCCTTCACCTGGGTGCGGCCGCTGAAGCGCATCCTGTGCCTGTTCGATGGCGCGGTGGTGCCCTTCGGCCTGCGGCATGGCGATGATGACGGGCACGGGCTGGCGTCGGGCGACCTGACCGAGGGGCATCGTCTGATGTCCCCCGGCGCCTTCGCCGTGACGAATGCCGCCGAGTGGGAAGCCGGGCTGCGGGCGCGGCACGTGGTCGCGGATGGCGGCGAACGACTGCGCTTCCTGCGCGACGGCATCACGGCCCTGGCCGAGGCCGAAGGGCTTGAGGTGGTGCCCGACGAAGCCCTGATGGCGGAAATCGCCGGGCTGGTGGAATGGCCCGTGCCGCTGCTGGCGCGCATCGACGACGCCTTCATGGACCTGCCGCCCGAGGCGATGCGCACGACCATGCGCGCTAATCAGAAATACGTGTCGCTGCGCCATCCCGATGGCCGGGCGGCTCCGCGTTTCGCGCTGGTTGCGAATATCGCGGCATCGGATGGCGGGGCGGCGATCATCGCGGGCAATGAGCGCGTGCTGCGCGCGCGCCTGTCGGATGCACGTTTTTTCTGGGACCAGGACCGCAAGCAGAGGCTCGAAGCCTGGCTGCCGAAGCTCGACAGCGTGGTGTTCCACCAGAAACTCGGCACGCAGGGCCAGCGTGTGGCGCGGCTGGAGAAATTGGCGACCTGGCTGGCCCCGCGCCTCGGCGCCGATCCCGTGCAGGCGGGTCGGGCTGCCCGCCTGGCCAAGGCCGATCTCGCGACCGGCATGGTCGGCGAATTCCCGGAATTGCAGGGCATCATGGGGCGCTACTACGCCCAGCATGATGGCGAGGCGCCCGAGGTCGCCGCGGCCATTGGCGAACACTATCGCCCCGCCGGCCCCGGTGACCTGGTGCCCGCCGCCCCGGTCAGCGTCGCGGTGGCCCTGGCCGACAAGCTGGACCAACTGGCCGGGTTCTTCGCCCTGGACGAACGCCCGACCGGCAGCGGCGATCCCTATGCGTTGCGCCGCGCGGCCCTCGGCGTCATCCGCATCATCCGCGAGAATGCGCTGCGGCTTGGCCTGTCCGACGCGATCGGCGAAGCCTTCTTCGGCTTCCCCCAGGCGGTCGGCGCGACGGCCTCGCCCGAATTCGGCATGGCGGTGGCGACCGAGGTCATGGCGACCGGCTGGTCGGCCCCCGCCAATGCCGCGCATCCGCCGATGGTGGCGGCCTTTGCCCAGGGATTGTTGCAGTTCATCGGCGAACGCCTGCGCGTGCAATTGCGGGTCGAGGGCGAACGCCACGACATCGTCGCCGCGGCTTTTGGTGCCGGCGGCGAGGATGACCTGGTGCGCCTGCTCGCCCGCGCCGATGCGGTGCGCGAAATGCTGGAACACGCCGATGGCGCCGACCTGCTGGCCGCCTATCGCCGCGCCGCGAATATCCTGCGCATCGAATCCAAGAAAGACGGTGCCGGTTTCGCCGACCCGGTCGATCAAGCGTTGCTGGGCCTGCCGGCCGAAAGCGAATTGGCATCGGGGCTGGCCACCGGGGGCGCCGATCTGGCGCAGGAGGATTTCCACGCCGCCTGCACCTGGCTGATGCGACTCAGCCCAAAGATCAACGAATTCTTCGCTGCCGCCATGATCAACGACCCCGATCGCGCCATCCGCGCGAACCGGCTCCGCTTGCTGCAAAAATTCGTCGATGCCGTGAACCGCGTCGCCGACCTGTCAAAGATCGAAGGATAACCGCCATGAGCCACCAATGGGTCTATTCCTTCGGCGCCAGCCTGAACGAGGGCGGCACCGGGATGCGCAACCTGCTCGGCGGCAAGGGTGCGAACCTGGCCGAAATGGCGGGCATCGGCCTGCCCGTGCCCCCCGGCTTCACCATCACGACCGAGGTCTGCACGGCCTATTACGAAAACGGCCGGACATACCCGGCCGAGTTGGAAGCCCAGGTCGAAGCCGGGCTGAAGCGCATCGAAGACGCCACCGGCATGGTGTTTGGCGACAATCACAAGCCGCTGCTCGTCTCCGTCCGCTCCGGCGCCCGCGTGTCGATGCCGGGCATGATGGACACGGTGCTGAACCTTGGCCTGAACGATGCGACGGTGGAAGGCCTGGCGGCCGCCTCGGGCGATGCGCGCTTTGCCTGGGACAGCTATCGCCGCTTCATCCAGATGTATGGCTCGGTCGTGCTGAACGTGGACCACCATCGGTTCGAGGAGATCATCGAATCGGTGAAGCTGGACACCGGCGCTATCGAGGACACGCAGCTTTCCGCGCAGGACTGGCACCGCGTGGTCCATGGCTACAAGGAAATGGTCGCCGAGGAGACGGGGCGTCCGTTCCCGCAGGCACCGCATGAACAGCTTTGGGGCGCGATCGGCGCCGTCTTCGGGTCATGGATGAACCCGCGCGCCAATACCTACCGCCGCCTGAACGATATCCCCGCGACCTGGGGCACGGCCGTCAACGTGCAGGCCATGGTCTTTGGCAACATGGGCGAGGATTGCGCGACGGGCGTCTGCTTCACCCGCGACCCCAGCACCGGCGAGAACATCTTCTACGGCGAATACCTGATCAATGCGCAGGGCGAGGATGTCGTCGCCGGCATCCGCACGCCGCAGCCGATGGCCCAGCTCAAGGCCAAGCCCAACGAGGTCAGCATGGAAATCGCCATGCCGAAGGCCTACGCCGAGCTCGTCGCGGTGCGCGAAAAGCTTGAGAAGCACTACACCGACATGCAGGACATCGAATTCACCGTCCAGCAGAACAAGCTCTACATGCTGCAGACCCGCAACGGAAAGCGCACCGCCGCGGCCAGCCTGAAGATCGCGGTCGACATGGCCGAGGAAGGCCTGATCGACCGCACCGAGGCCGTGCGCCGCGTGAACCCGGGCGCGCTGGACCAGTTGCTGCACCCGACCTTGGACCCCAAGGCCCCGCGCAAGCTGCTCTCCAAGGGCCTGCCCGCCAGCCCCGGCGCTGCCTCCGGCGTCGTCGTGTTCAATTCGGATGAGGCGGAGACCCGTGCCGCCAAGGGCGAGGCGGTCATCCTGGTCCGCATCGAAACCAGCCCCGAGGATATCCACGGGATGCACGCCGCACGCGGCATCCTGACCACGCGCGGCGGCATGACCAGCCACGCGGCCGTGGTCGCACGCGGCATGGGCCGGCCCTGCGTCGCCGGCGCCGGCGGCGTGCAGGTCGACTACCATGCCCAGGCCCTGGCGGCCGGCGGCCACATCATCCGCGGTGGTGAGACCATCACCCTGGATGGCGCCACCGGCGAGATCTTCATCGGGCATGTCGCGATGATCGAACCGCAACTCTCGGGCGACTTCGCGACCCTGATGAGCTGGGCCGACGGCGTGCGCCGCCTGAAGGTGCGCGCCAACGCGGAAACCCCTCTCGACGCCGATACCGCCCGCCGCTTCGGCGCCGAGGGCATCGGCTTGTGCCGCACCGAACACATGTTCTTCGACCCCGCCCGCATCGGCGCGGTGCGCCAGATGATCATGAGCGAGACCGAGGGCGGGCGCCGCGATGCGCTGTCCAAGCTGCTGCCGTTCCAGCGCGAGGATTTCGCCGAACTCTTCCGCATCATGGCGGGGCTGCCCGTCACCATCCGCCTGCTCGACCCGCCGCTGCATGAATTCCTGCCGCATAAGGACGAGGAGATGGCGGAGGTCGCCGTCAGCCTGGGGGCCGACCTCGCCACCATGCAGCGCCGCGCCGCCGACCTGGCGGAAGCCAACCCGATGCTCGGCCACCGCGGCTGCCGCCTCGGCATCACCTACCCCGAGATCTACGCGATGCAGTCGCGCGCGATCTTTGAGGCCGCGATCATCGTCGCCAAGGAAACCGGCAAGCCGGTGGTGCCCGAGATCATGATCCCGCTGGTCGGCATCAAGCGCGAACTCGACATCACCCGCGCCCAGGTCATCCAGATCGCCGAAGAGGTCTTTGCCGAGGCGGGGTCGCGGGTCGACTACATGGTCGGCACCATGATCGAACTGCCGCGCGCGGCGCTGACGGCGGATAAGATCGCCGATGCCGCTGACTTCTTCTCCTTCGGCACGAACGACCTGACCCAGACGGTGTTCGGCCTGTCGCGCGACGATGCCGGCAAGTTCCTGCCCTACTACGTCGACCACGACATCCTGCCGAAGGACCCATTCGTGTCCATCGACGTCGAGGGCGTTGGCGCGCTGATCGCCATCGCGGCGGAGAAGGGGCGGTCCGTGAAACCCGACCTGAAGCTGGGGATCTGCGGCGAGCATGGCGGCGATCCGGCCAGCATCCAGTTCTGTGAGTCGATCGGGCTGGATTACGTGTCCTGCTCGCCCTACCGCGTGCCGGTCGCGCGGCTGGCGGCGGCGCAGGCGGCCCTGGCCGTGTTTGGGATCGACCGCACGGCGTAGCGGGAAGGGGGCGCGCCTGGCGCCCCCGCGCCCCTGGCGGCGTGGCATGGAAAACATCGACCGGCCACGAAATGGCACTGGTCGCAGCGGCCGTCGCCGTGGTCACGTGATCTGGCGGCCCCGATGACCTTGGCCATGCCGTGGCCGTTTTCGCGCGATGCTGCCCTGTCGGTTGCCGCGCTTGTCCCGGTTGCCTACCTGCCTGTACGCAACCGTTTTGGCGTAGATCAACCTGCGTACCCGGCCCAACTGCACGAAGGGAGGCGTCGTCATGGACTACCAGGGTTTTTTCCGTAAGCAGCTCGACGGCCTTCGGCAGGAAGGCCGCTATCGCGTTTTTGCTGACCTGGAACGTCATGCGGGGGATTTTCCGCGCGCCACGCGCCACCAGGGCGGCAAGACCGATCAGGTCACCGTCTGGTGTGCGAACGACTACCTTGGCATGGGGCAGCATCCGGCGGTGCTGGCCGCGATGCATGAGGGGATCGACCGCTGCGGCGCCGGCGCCGGCGGCACGCGCAACATCGCCGGCACCAACCACTACCATGTGATCCTGGAACAGGAACTGGCCGACCTGCATGGCGCCGAGGCGGCGCTGCTGTTCAACTCCGGCTACATGTCCAACTGGGCGTCGCTGGAAACCCTGGCCTCCCGCCTCCCGGGCTGCATGGTCCTGTCCGATGAATTGAACCACGCCTCGATGATCGAGGGCATTCGCCACAGCCGCGCCGAACGCCGCATCTGGGCGCACAATGACGTCGCGGATTTGCGCCGCAAGCTGGCCGACCTCGACCCCGACCGGCCGAAGCTGATCGCCTTCGAATCCGTCTATTCGATGGATGGCGACATCGCGCCGATCAAGGAGATCTGCGACGTCGCGGATGAGTTCGGGGCGATGACCTACCTCGATGAGGTGCATGCGGTCGGGCTCTATGGCCCGCGCGGCGGCGGCATCGCCGAACGGGAGGGCCTGTCGGCGCGGCTGACGGTCATCGAGGGCACGCTGGCCAAGGGCTTTGGCGTCGTGGGCGGCTATATCGCGGGGTCTGCCGCGATGTGCGACTTCATCCGCAGCTTTGCCTCGGGCTTCATCTTCACGACGTCGATGGCGCCCGCCTGCGCCGCCGCCGCGATCGCCAGTATCAAGCATTTGAAGGTCAGCGCGGTGGAGCGTGACCGGATGCACAACCGCGTCGCCCTGCTGCGGGCCAGGCTGACCGCCATGGGCGTGCCGCACCTGGACAACCCCAGCCACATCGTCCCGGTCATGGTCGGCGACCCGGTGCAGTGCAAGCGCATCAGCGATCGTCTGCTGGATCATTACGGAATCTATGTGCAGCCGATCAACTATCCGACCGTGCCGCGCGGCACGGAACGGCTGCGCATTACGCCGTCGCCTTTGCATACCGATGCCGATATTGATCTTCTGGTCGGCGCGCTGTCGACGATCTGGTCTGAACTCAGCCTGAAACGCGCGGCTTGACCCGGATTTGGCAGTAACCACGAGTAATTCGTAATCGCGCCTTGTCGCGATTATTGTCAAACGCAGTTGCAACCTTTCGGGTCGCTGCCACGTTCACGATGCTGGCAAGCCGGAAGGGGAGATGCTTCGTATGCAATACGATATAGGCCGGCGTTCCGCGTATCGCGCGGTCCTGGGGGCGGGCCTTGGTGCCGTCGCGGGTGTCGTCGCGCCTGCCCGCGCCCAGGAAAAGATGGCGCAATCCATGGTCATGTACCAGGCGACCCCCCAGGGTGCGCAGCGCTGCGACAATTGCCTGCACTGGCAGGCGCCGGCGGCCTGCGCCATCGTCGCCGGCACCATCGCGCCGGCCGGCTGGTGCGGTGTATGGGCCGCCAAGCCGTCTTAACGCGAGATAATCACCAGGATTTGCACGATCGCGGCGACGACCATCAGGACCAGTACGATTCGTCGCAACGTTGCCATGGGCGGCATGTTCATCCTCCGTGTCGTGCCAAAAGTCCGTGTAGCAGCGCTTTCACGGTCGCGGCCTCTCCCGGCCTCATCCGGGCGATGACTGTCGCTTCATGCGCGCGGGCGGCGTCGACCAGGCCCGCCGCGGCGACGGCCCCCTGCTCGGTCAGGCGTACCCGGACGATGCGGCCATCGCCGGCATCGACGCCGCGTTCCACCAGGCCCTCCCGCGCCATGCGGTCCAGCGTCTTGGTCATGGTGGGTTGTTGCATCAGGCAGGCATCGGCCAGGACCCCCACCGATTCCCCGCCGCTGCCATGCAGGGTTGCCAGCACGCGCCATTCGGCGACGCCGACATCCTGGGTGCGCAACACCTTGTGGAACTCGGCCGACACGGTGTGGCTGGCGCGCGCCAGCAGATAGAGCAGATACTCGTCGATGAAGCGGGGTTCGCGGGCCACAGGGGGAAGCTAGCGCAGTATGAAGCCCGCGTCATTTCATGCCTATTCATGGATCTCGCCCCGTGCTGCGATGCGCCCATGCTGACCGACCGGATCGAAGCCCCCTGGCTGGATGCTTTTGCCGCCGTCTTCCGCCTCTGCAAGGTGACGCCGGGTGAGGTTGTCTGCCTGCTGGCCGAAAGCCAGTCGCGGGCGCTGAACATCGACCTGGCCGAATTCGCCCTGCTGCGGCTGGGCTGCCGGCCCTTCCGCTGCGTGGTGCCGACCCCGGCGAGTTCCGCCCCGGTGCCGGTGCGATCGACCGGGGCCAGCCGGGCGCTGGGGCAGCATCCGGCGGTGATGGCAGCGCTGGCCGCTTCCTCCCTGGTGGTGGACCTGACGCTTGAGGGCTTGCTGCATGCCCCCGAATTGCCCGCGATCCTAAAATCCGGCGCACGGGTGTTGATGGTCAGCAACGAACACCCCGAGGCGCTGGCCCGGCTAATCCCCGTCCCCGACGACATGGCGCCGGTCAAGGCCGGCATCGCGCGCGCCCGCGCCGCCCGGCGCATGAACGTGACCAGCGCCGCAGGCACCGACCTGGTCGTGGACATGACGGGGGCCGCCGTCGCCGGCGTCTGGGGCTGGACGGACCGCCCCGGCACGGTCGCGCATTGGCCGGGCGGCGTGGTCGTCGCCTTCCCGCGCGCCGGCACGGTGAATGGCACGCTGGTGCTGGCGCCAGGCGACGTGAACCTGACCTTCAAGCGCTATCTGGCGGATGCGGTGCGGCTGAACATCGTCGACGACCACATCGTGGAGATCGAAGGCAGCGGCACCGATGCCGAACTCATGCGGCGCTATCTTGCGGCCTGGGGCGATCGCGCGGCCTATGCCGTGTCCCACGTCGGCTGGGGCACCAATCCGCGAGCGCGGTATGAGGCGCTGGCCATGTACGACCAGCGCGACACCAATGGCACGGAATTGCGCGCGGTCGCGGGGAACTTCCTGTTCTCGACCGGCGCGAATGAATTCGCGGGGCGGTATACGGAGGGGCATTTCGACATCCCCTGTTTCGGCACCACCATCGCGCTGGATGGAGAGGTCGTGGTGCGCGAAGGTGTCTTGCTGTGATCGAAGCCGGGCAGGGGCGGGCCGTGCTGTTGCTGCACGGGATCGGCGGGCGGGCCTGTCTCTGGCAACCCACATTGGACGCGCTGGCACCGCGGGCGCGGGCCGTGGCCTGGGACATGCCGGGCTATGACGGCGGTGCTGTGCTGGACCCGATGAGTTTCGGCACCTTGGCCGCGGCCGCCGTCACGCTGCTGGACCGCCTGGGCATCGCGCGCGCCGATGTGGTCGGGCATTCCATGGGCGGGATGGTGGCGATCGAGATGGGCATCGCGCATCCGGACCGCGTGCGGTCCTTGTGCCTTGCCGCGACCTCGGCCGCGTTTGGCGGCAAGGATGCCGCCTTCCGCGACGCCTTCCTGGCCGCGCGCCAAAAACCGCTGGAGGAAGGGCGCGGCATGGCCGGGGTCGCGGCCGATCTGGTCCCCGGCATGGCCGGCCCCGCCGCCGACCCCGCCGCGGTGCCCGCCGCGCAGGCGGCGATGGCCACGGTGCCGGAGCCCGCCTATCGCGCCGCCCTGGCCTGCCTCACCGGCTTCGACCGTCGCGCCGACCTGTCGCGCATCACCGCCCCCACCCTGGTGCTGGCGGGCGAGGCCGATGCCACCGCCCCCCCGCGTGGCATGGCCCGCCTGGCCGAAGCCATTTTGGGCGCGCGCTTTGCGGTGATCCCTGGCGCGGGCCATCTGCTGCCGCTTGAGGCGCCCGACGCCTTCCATGCGGCCCTGCTGCGGTTCCTCGACAGCGTGCCGGCATGACCGCGTCGCCGATCTTCGACCCGGCCGCCTGGCGCCTGACGCCGTTTGAAGCGGGCCTCGTCCAGCGCGCCCAGGAATTTTCCGCGCGCGTCCTGGCCCCGCGTGCGGCGCGCTGGGACCGGGACGCCGCCTTTCCCGCCGAAAACTACGCCGATATGCACCGCGAAGGCTGGCTCGGAATCTGCGTCCCCCAAGCCGAGGGCGGCATGGGTGCGGGGTTCCGGGCCTATTGCCTGGCGGCGGCCGAATTCGGCCGGCATTGCGGCGCCACGGCGCTGACCTGGAACATGCATGTGTGCAGCACGCTCTGGACCGGGATGCTGACCGACGACCTGGACATGGAACCCGCCACGCGTGCGACGCATCTCGCGCGGCGCCAGAAACACTACGCGGGCATCCTGAACGATGGGCTGATCTATTCGCAGCCGTTTTCCGAAGGCGGCGCGGCGGCGGCGGGCGGGGTCGCCTTCGGCACCACGGCGCGGCGCGTCGATGGCGGCTTTGTCGTGAACGGCAAGAAGATCTTTGCCAGCCTGTCCGGCCATGCCCATCGCTACGGCATCCTGGCGACCGAGGACCACGGCGAACGCCTGTCGCGCCGCGACACGCTGTATCTGGCCGTGCCGGCCGACGCGCCGGGGGTCAGCGTCACCGGCGATTGGGACCCCTTGGGGATGCGCGGCACGGTCAGCCGCACCCTGCTGTTCAAGGACGTGTTCGTCGCCGGGGATGCGGCGCTGATGCCGGACGGGCTGTATTTCCAGGCGGCATCGCGCTGGCCGCACATGTTCCTGACCTTGTCGCCGACCTACATGGGCCTGGCCCAGGCCGCCTATGATTTCTGCGTGCGCTATCTGCGCGGCGAAATACCCGGCACGCCCCCGGTCAAGCGCCGCATGTACCCGACCAAGCAGATCGCCGTCGCGCAGATGAACATCATGCTGGAACAGACCAAGGCGCTGTGGTTCCAGTCGATCACCGAAGCCGGCCCCGATCCGACGAAGGAACAGGTGCTGCGCGCCTATGCCGCGCAGCACAGCGTGATGGAAAACGCCAATGCCATCGCCACCCTGGCCATCCGCACCTGCGGTGGCCAGGCGATGCTGAAATCGCTGCCGCTGGAACGCATCTACCGCGACAGCCGCTGCGGCGGGTTGATGCTGCCCTGGACCGCCGAACTCTGCGTCGACCGCCTCGGACGCGAGGCTCTGTACGAACGCGGCGAAACCGACGCGTGAGCACGCTGCCCGACTGGTTCCGCCACGCCCGCCCCGTGATCACCGCGGGGGATGCGGTCTGGGATCATGAGGATCTGGTCGGCGCCGCGCTGGAGGTCGCCGACCGCCTGCGCGCCGAGGGTATCGCCCCCGGCGACCGCATCGGCTGGTTTGGCCACAACGACCCCTGGATGCTGGCGACCCTGCTGGCCTGCGCCCGGCACGGCGTGATCCTGACGCCGCTGAACTGGCGCCTGGCCTCCGAGGAACTCCGCTGGATCGCCGAGGATGCGGGGCTGCGCCTGGTGTTTCGCGGCCCCGGCGTCGCGTCGCCTCGCGCCTGGCTGCCGCAGGGCGCGGTGTCGGTGCCGTCCGACTTGTCGGATGTCGCGTTGGATGCGCTGGGCGGACCGCAGATCGGCGCCGGCGAGGAGCAGGCCGATGCGCCGCTGCTGCTGGTCTATACCAGCGGCACCTCCGGCCGCCCGAAGGGCGTGGTGCTGACCCAGGCGGCGATCGAGGCCAATGCCCGCCATGCCGTCGCCCTCTTCGGGCTGACCGCCGAAGATCATGTGCTGACCGTCCTGCCGATGTTCCATGTCGGCGGCTTGTGCATCCAGACCCTGCCGGCCCTGCGTGCGGGGGCGCGGGTCACGCTGCATCCGCGCTTCGACCCCGATGCCTTCTTCGACACCGTGGCGCGGGAGCGCCCGACCGTGACCCTGCTGGTTCCGACGGTGATGCGGGCACTGGTGAGCCATCCGCGCTGGGCCTCGGCCGACCTGACCAGCCTGCGCACGATCGGGGCCGGGTCGTCGGAGGTGCCGCGTGACCTGATCGACGCCTTTCATGCCCGGAATATCCCTGTCCAGCAGGTCTATGGCACGACCGAAACCGGCCCCATCGCCATCGCGCAGACGGAAGAGGAGGCTTGGGCAGCGCCCGGCTCTCTCGGCCGCCCGGTGGCCGAGGCGCGGGTCGGGGCCGACGGGCAGATCCACGTTCGCGGCCCCAACCTGTTTTCCGGCTATTGGCAGGCTGGCGCCCTGGCACCCCGGGGAGATGAGTGGTTCGCCACCGGCGACATCGGCCATGCCGATGCCGAGGGTCGCTGGTGGTTCACCGACCGTCTCGGCAACCTGATCATCTCCGGCGGCGAGAATATCGTGCCGGCCGAGGTCGAGCGCGTCCTCGCCACCGCCCCCGGTGTCGCGGAGGGCGCGGTCTGCGGCCGCCCCGACCCCCGATGGGGTGAGGTGCCGGTCGCGGTGGTCGTGCCCGGACCTGACTTCGACCGGGCCGCAGTGCTTGCGCATTTCGAAGGCAGGCTCGCTCGCTTCAAGCATCCACAGGCAGTGGTGGTAGTGCCGGCATTGCCGCGCACGGCCTTGGGAAAGGTCGCGATGCCGGCGCTCCGGGTGTTGGCGGCCAGGGACGAAAACGGGGCGGGGTAGCCCTGGCGTCGGTCTTTCGCCATAAGCCGGCAGTGTTCAGCCGCCTGTCGCTCCTCCCCCGCTACGCCGCCTCTGCCCTGCACAAGCTGGGGGCGCCCCGGCGTGCCGCGCGTTGGCAGGCCTGGAACACCAAGGTGTTCGGCACGGAACTGGCGCGGCAATACTACATCATGGGCCTTGCCGGCCCTAACGTGGCGCTGCCGACCGTGCCGGTGCTGCAGGGCCTTGGCGGCCAGATCTGCCGCCAGGCCGATATCGAAAGCGAATGGCTGCGGTTCTGGTGCGGCCAGTTGCACTGCATGCCGCTGTATCACCGCAAGCTCTGGGAAGACTGTTTTGCTGTCCAGGCGTTGTGGGAGGCGGAGATGCTGCAGCCGGGGCGGCGCGGCCTTGGCTTTGCCGTCGGTGTCGAACACCTGCCCGCCTACCTGGCCAGCCAGGGCGTGGAGGTGGTGGCGACCGACCTCGACATCGGCGATGTGCGGGCCGCGAAATGGGTCGATACCGACCAGCATGGCAATGCCCCGGACCGGCTGTTCCAGCCCGATCTCGTTGCCCGGGCCGATTTTGACCGCTTGGTGACCTTGCGCGCCGCCGACATGGTCAACATCCCGCCCGACCTGGCGCAGGGCGGTTTCGACTTCGTCTGGTCGGTCTGCGCGCTGGAACACCTGGGCACGATCGAGGCTGGGCTGCGCTTCATCGAAAAGGCGATGGACAGCCTGAAGCCGGGCGGTGTCGCGGTGCACACGACCGAATTCAACATCGACCCGGACGGGCCGACCATCTCACGCGGCACCACCGTGCTGTTCCAGCGCCGGCATATCGAGGAGTTGGGCCGCCGCCTGGCCGCCAAGGGCCATACGTTGCTGCCGGTCGATTTCGACCCCGGCCAGGGGGTGCTGGACGGCTTCATCGACCTGCCCCCCTATCCTTATGAGGGTGGACCGCTGCGCGTGCCGGACGCGCCGCACCTGAAGCTATCGGTGCTGGGCTATGCCGCGACCTCGATCGGGCTGATTGTGCGAAAGGCGGCGTAGCGGTGCTGTTTGCTGGCACGGCACCGACTGTTAGATTGTTTGCCACGATTCGCCGGCCGTCAGGCCGGCACACACATCTCCTGGGCCGTTGCCCGGGCCGCCGCGACCCATCGGGGGATAGCGCGGATCAGGGCATTTTGGGGGTAGGGCGATGAAGATCTCGGTGGACCGGACGGTGCTGCTGAAGGCGCTCGCCCACGTGCAGAGCGTGGTGGAGAAGCGCAACACCATCCCGATCCTGGCCAATGTCATGCTGTCGGCCAAGGACGGCGTGCTGACCTTGACCGCCACGGACATGGAAATCGCGGTAGTCGAGGCTGTGGCCGGCGTCGAGGTGACCCGCCCCGGGCGCACCACCGCCCCCGCCAGCACCCTGTATGAGATCGTCCGGAAACTGGCCGATGGCACCAAGGTCGAGTTGGACCACAAGGGTGGCGACGCCGCGCTGACGCTGCGCGCCGGCCGCGCCAACGCCAATCTGAACGTGCTGCCTGTGGAGGACTTTCCCTCCATGACCGAAGGCAAGCTGGCGCATAAATTCGCGCTGAAGGCTGGCACGCTGCGCGACCTGATCGACCGCACGCGCTTCGCCATCAGCACGGAGGAGACGCGCTACTACCTCAACGGCATCTACCTGCACGCCGCGGAATCCGACGGCACCAAGGTGCTGCGCGCTGTTGCCACGGACGGCCACCGCCTGGCCCGTGTCGAGGAGCCGCTGCCAGATGGCGCCGCCGGGATGCCGGGTGTCATCGTGCCCCGCAAGACGATCGCCGAAGTCCGCAAGCTGGCGGAAGAAACCCAGGACGAGATCACCGTCCATCTGTCCGACACCAAGATCCGCTTCGATGTCGGGACCGTCCAGCTCACCAGCAAGCTGATCGACGGGACCTTCCCGGAATACGAACGCGTCATCCCCAAGGGCAACGACAAGATTCTCCGTGTCGGCAAAAAGGCTTTTGCGGATGCCGTGGGTCGCGTCGCCTCGATCAGCACGGAAAAGTCGCGGCCTGTGAAGCTTTCGGTCAGCCGCGGCAACCTGATGCTGACGGCGAACAGCCCGGAACTGGGCCAGATGCAGGATGAGCTGGACGAGGCGCTGGTGTCCTATGACTCCGGTCCGTTGGAGATCGGCTTCCAGGCCAAGTACCTGACCGATATCACCGACCAGATCAGCGAACAGGTCGAATTCCATTTTGCCGACGGCGCCGCGCCGACCATCGTCAAGGATGCTGGCCGAGGCGATGCGCTGTATGTGCTCATGCCGATGCGGGTCTAGGCCGCATCGGGTGACGCCTTAGCCCGGCTGGTAGGCCAGGGCGGGGATTTGTGATGCCTGCCCTTCGACTGACCGCCCTGCGGCTGACCGCGTTCCGCTCATGGGCGGCGCTGGACGTGCCGCTGTTGGGGCAGATCGTCGTGATCGCCGGCCCCAACGGTGCCGGCAAGACCAATCTGCTTGAGGCGATCAGCCTGCTGACGCCAGGCCGCGGGTTGCGCGGCGCCAAGCCTGGCGACCCCGCCCGGCGCGACGCGCAAGGCCGCGCCCCGGCCTGGGGCGTCGTCGCATCGGTTCTGGGTCCGCGGGGCGCGGTCGAAATCGCCACCGGCACGACGCCCGAGGCCCCCGATCGCCGGGTGTTTCGCATCGACGGCACGCCCGTCCGCACCCAGGCCGAGGTTTCGGCCCATATCGCCGCCGTCTGGCTGACGCCGCAGATGGATGCGCTGTTCCAGGAAACCGCCAGCGGCCGCCGCGCCTTCCTCGACCGCCTGACCTGGGCGCTAGAACCGCATCACGCGCGCGAAATCGGCGCGCATGACAACGCCATGGCCCAGCGCAACCGCCTGCTGGCGGAAGGCCGGCGGGATGATCGTTGGCTGGCGGCGCTGGAGGATGCGATGGCCCGCCATGGGGTCGCCGCCACCGCATCCCGCCGCTCGCTGGTCGCCAGGCTGAACGCGTTGCTGCAGGCGGGCGTGCTGGGCGATTTTCCACGGGCACGGCTTGGGCTGTCCTGCCCCATCGCGGCGGCCCTGGACGAAGCCCCGGCGCTGGCCGTGGAGGACCGCCTGCGGGAGACCCTGGCGGCTGGCCGCACGGTCGATGCAGCCGCCGGTGGCGCCCGTGCCGGCGCCCACAAGGCCGATCTGACCTTGGCCCAGGCCGATACCGGCCTGCCGGCCGACCAGTGCAGCACGGGGGAACGCAAGGCGCTGCTGGTCGCGACCGTGGTCGGCCATGCCGGGCTGATCGCCGCCGCGCGCGGCTTCGCGCCCCTGCTGCTGCTGGATGAGGCGGCGGTGCATCTGGACGAACGCCGGCGGGAGGCATTGTTCGCGGCATTGTCGGCGCTGCCGGCGCAGGTTTTCCTGACCGGGACGGACCTCGATATTTTCGGCACGCTTGCGCCGCGGGCGCAGGGTTTCGTCGCAAGCCCCGGCGATCTGGCGCCCGCCCCGGGATTCGCCGTCGCCTGACCACCGTCGGCTGGCCTTTTCTGCTGATCCGCGCTAGAAGAAACGGTTGAAAATCCCCCGATGACATGCGGAGTTCCAAGCCTTCATGAGTGAGCCTCTGCGCGCCCCGGAGGAGGCTGGTTACCAGGCCTCCGACATTACGATTCTGCGGGGGCTGGACGCCGTGCGGAAGCGGCCGGGCATGTATATCGGTGACACCGATGACGGCTCCGGCCTGCATCACATGGCCTTCGAGATCATGGACAATGCCGTGGACGAGGCCCAGGCCGGCTTCGCCACGCGCGTTTCGCTGGTCCTGAACGGCGATGGCAGCGTTACGGTCACGGATGATGGCCGCGGCATCCCCGTCGACCTGCACCCGGAGGAAGGCGTCAGCGCCGCCGAGATCGTGCTGACGCGGCTGCATGCCGGCGGCAAGTTCAACCAGACCAACTACAAGGTCTCGGGCGGCCTGCATGGCGTGGGCGCCGCCGTGGTCAACGCTTTGTCCGACTGGATGGAAGTGAAGATCTGGCGCGACGGGCACGAGCATTTCATCCGCTTCGAAACCGGCGATGCCGTGGCGCCGCTGTCGATCACCGGCAAATCGGTGCATGTGCGCGGCACCGAGGTGACCTTCAAGCCAAGCCCCGCCACCTTCAGCAAGACCGAGTTCGACTACGCGATCCTGGAACGCCGCCTGCGCGAACTGGCCTTCCTGAACTCCGGCCTGCATGTGCAGTTGCGCGACGAACGCCATGCCGAGGTGAAGGAGACGCTGTTCCACTACGAAGGCGGGCTTGTCGCCTTCTGCGAATGGCTCGACCGCAGCAAGGAGCCGATCTTCAAGCCGCCGATTTCCTTCGCCGTGAACGACGAAAAATCCGGCATCCGCGTCGAACTGGCGATGTGGTGGAACACCAGCCCGCATGAATTGGCGCTGTGCTTCACCAACAACATCCCGCAGCGCGACGGCGGCACGCACCAGGCGGGTTTCCGCCAGGCGCTGACGCGCATCGTGATGAAGATCTCCGAGGACATGGCCAAGAAGGAGAAGGTCGAACTCTCCGGCGAGGACATGCGCGAAGGCCTGACCGCGGTTCTGTCGGTCAAAGTGCCCGATCCGAAATTCTCCAGCCAGACCAAGGACAAGCTGGTTTCGTCCGAAGTCCAGCCGGTCGTCCAGAAAGCCGTCGCCGACGCGCTGGAACATTGGTTCGAAACGCATCCGCGCGAAACCAAGATCGTCATCGACCAGGTCGTACTCGCCGCCGCCGCCCGCAAGGCGGCGCAGATGGCGCGCGAGAAAGTCAGCCGCAAGACCGCGCTGGATGTCGCAACCCTGCCGGGCAAGCTGGCCGATTGCCAGGAAAAGGACCCCGCGAAATGCGAGTTGTTCCTGGTCGAGGGCGATAGCGCCGGCGGGTCCGCCAAGCAGGGCCGTGACCGGCGTTTCCAGGCGATCCTGCCGCTGCGCGGCAAGATCCTGAACGTGGAACGCGCGCGTCTCGACAAGATGCTGGGCTCGGCGGAAATCGGCACGCTGATCACCGCGATGGGCACGGGCATCGGCACCGGCCCGACCGATCGCGGCGGCTTCGACCTGGGCAAGCTGCGCTATCATCGTATCATCATCATGACCGACGCCGACGTGGACGGCAGCCACATCCGCACCCTGCTGCTGACCTTCTTCTTCCGGCAGATGCCGTCGTTGATCGAACGCGGGCATCTGTATATCGCGCAGCCGCCGCTCTACCGTGCCAAGCGCGGGCAGGAGGAGCGTTACATCAAGGACGACCGGGGCCTCGAGGAATTCCAGCTTGAAAAGGCCCTGGCCAATGCGCGGCTGACCCTGGGCGACGGCACCGTGTTCCAGGGCGATGAGTTGCGCGAACGCACCGAAGCCCTGCGCCAGCAGGCCAGTCGCATCCGCCGCCTGGCCGCGCGCGTGCCGGTCGAGATCGTCGAACAGGCCGCCATCGCCGGTGCCCTGGATGTCCATCGCGACGGCATCGCCGCCCAGGCCCTGGCGCAGCGCCTGGACGCCCAGGCCCGGCCCGAGGAACGCGGCTGGAAGGTCACGCTGGACGAGGATGGGCTGGTCATGGCCCGCACCGTCCGCGGCGTCGGCGAACGTCACCACCTGGACCCGGCCGCCCTGCGCAGTGCGGAAGCCCGCTGGCTGGCCGAACGTGGCCAGGCCTTCGCCGCCGACTGGGCGGCGCCGGCCCGCATCGGCTTCGGCGCCGCGGAACCGCTGGTCGCCACCGGGCCGCTCGCCGCCCTCGACCGCATCCTGGGCGAGGGCCGGCGCGGTCTGACGATCCAGCGCTTCAAGGGCCTGGGCGAGATGAACCCGGACCAGCTTTGGCACACCACCCTCGACCCCGCGATCCGCAGCCTGCTGCGGGTGCGGGTGGAGGATATCGAGGATGCCGAACAGGTCTTCAGCACCCTGATGGGCGATGTGGTGGAACCGCGGCGCGAGTTCATCGTGGGGAATGCGCTGAAAGTGGCGAACCTGGACGTGTAGGCGAACCATCCGAGTGCCGGCGGCGCCGGCGCTCGGACGTCAGATGGGCCGCGGACTGGTGCGCACGTCGCGAGGATTCAGCCGAACCATCGCGTAGTTCAACACGCCCGCAAACGTCACCCAGGCCAGATAGGGGGCGAGCATCCAGGCGGCACCCGCGTGATGGGCCGAAAACGCGACGATCGTCGCGGCGATGGACATCCACAGCAGCACTAGTTCGAACAGGGCGATGTCCATCCGCCGCAGACCGAAGAAGATTCCTGACCAGCCGGCATTCAGCGCGAACTGCACGCCATAGAGGACGAAGGCCGGCGCGGCCGCGGCGAAGCCGACCTTACGCCAGACCAGCCAGCCGGAGATCGCGATCAGGATATAGAGAAGGCTCCAGGCCGGCGCGAACAACCAGTTGGGTGGACACCATTCGGGTTTGCGTAGGGCTTCATACCACGGGCCCGGCCGGAACACCGCGCCCGAACTGGCCACGATGAAGGCCGTGGCGAAGAAGCCAAGCAGGGCAAGGATGTCCATTGTGTTCTCTGCCACCCGTGCGACCGGTCGCTACCTCATGGTGCCCGCTGTGTCTGAAGGTAGGCAAGCAGATCATTCACCTGCGTCGGATTGCGCAATCCGACGAATGACATGATGCCGCGCGGCACGACCGCCTTCGGATCGGTGACGTAGGGCCGAATATTCTCGATCGTCCATACGTGGCCGGCCTCGCCGAGTTCGCGCATGTTGGCCGAGTAGCGGAAGGATTCGATCGAGGCTGCCCGCCTGCCGATGATGCCGTAAAGGTTTGGACCGACGCCGTTGCGACCGCCCTGTTCGATGGTGTGGCAGGCGCGGCATTGGTTGAAGATCCGCCGGCCAGCCTCCACATCGCCGGCCTCCTGTGCATGGGCCGTGGCGAACAGACTGGGGGCGATGCCGATTACGGCAGCCAAGATGACATTTCGCATGAGATGCGGTCTCCGCTTGGGTATGGAGGAAAGCTGGGCAAGGAGGTGATCGCCATGGCGGATTTCATTCAGTCCGGAAGGGTCGCCGATCTGGTGATCCTGTGCCTGGTGGTCGAAGCGGTCTTGCTTGGTGGGTATCGGCGGCGCACGGGGCGCGGGCTCCCCGCGATGGCGATCGCCATGCTGATACTGCCCGGTATGATGCTGGCACTGGCTTTGCGCGCCGCGCTGACCGGCGCGTCGTGGCTCTGGGTCGCGCTCGCGCTCGGCGCTGCGTTGCTGGCTCATATCGCGGACCTCCATTGGCGCATCCGCAGCAGTCATCGTGCTAACGTGCGTGCCTCCCTCGACGCTTAGGAGTCTTGGCACCATTCCTCGAATGTCAACTAACACATTCGCAAAGTGTCATATCAAATTGACATTCGGTGCTGTTTGCGGCTCGATGTGGGCGGAAGGGACATGCCCCGGACGCAGGGTGCCGCCGGGGTGCACGCCAGGAGGACGGCCGGTATGAGCAAAAGCGGCTATTGCACCGCCTATGAATCCCTCAAGGCCGCGCTGGATGAGGCGACGACCGCACGACAGGCCGAAGCGCTCGACCGGGCGCATGCCGAACTCGACGCCTTCGTTGCAACGATCGCCACCGATGAGCGCAAGCTGAGGTCCATCGGCGCGGAAAGTCCGCGCTGTGCTGCGGAGATACGCGCCCATGCCAACGCGATCGGGCTTCCGCGACATGTGCTCGACCCGGTTCACGACGCCAGCTTCACGCGCCTGTGGCTGGCAAGCCTGCCCGACAACCAGATCGCTATGCTCCGTCGGGTGCTGGCCGATGAAGTGCAGCGCCGCGACGTTTCCGGACCTGCCAGTTTTGCCAATGGCCGATCCTTCGCCTTGTCGCTGTAGTGTTCACTTGACATGACGAATGCTGACGCGGCGCTGAGCCGTCAGCCGAAGATATCGGCCGGCGCGTCGCGTCGCAGGCTGTCGCCGAGCGCATAGCCCAGCGCCGACGCGTCGACCTGGTCGCCTTCGATATCACGACGCAGCAGGAAGCTGCCATCCGCGCGCGCCACCAGCCCCACCAGCGCGAGCCGCCCGCCTGGCAGCGCCTGTGCGCGACCGCCGATCGGCGTGCGGCAGGAACCGTCCAGCGCCGCAAGCAGCGCGCGCTCCGCCTGCGACACCGCTCGCGCCTCTGGGTCCTCGATGGCGGCGAGCAATTCGCGCAGCGCCAGGTCATCCTCGCGCACGGTGACGCCGACGATGCCCTGGCAGGCGGCAGGCAACATCGCCTGCTCGTCCAGCACGATATCCGCTTCCTGCGCCAGGCCGAGGCGCTTCAACCCGGCAAACGCGAGCAAGGTCGCCGCGGCGCCGCCATCATGGATCTTCGCTAGCCGCGTCTGCACGTTGCCCCGCATCAGCGTCATCCGCAGATCGGGTCGAGCATGTAGAAGCTGCGACTGTCGCCGCACCGATGATGTTGCGACGCTTGATCCATAGGGCAGGCATGCGAAGGGATGCGCCGGATCGCACGGCGTCTCGATCCCGGGGCCAAGGATTAGGGCATCGCGCGGATCTTCCCGCTTCAGCGTGCAGGCCAGCGCGATGCCGGAGGGCAGGTCGGTCTCTAGATCCTTCAGGGAATGCACGGCGAAGTCGATCCGGCGATCGAGCAGGGCTTCGTGAATCTCCTTGGCGAAAAGCCCCTTGCCGCCGATCTCCGCCAGCGGCCGGTCCTGGATGCGGTCGCCGGAGGTCAGGATGGTGTGTTCCACAAAGGCCCTGGCATCGCGCAGCACGGGGCAGAAACGCGTGATCATGCCGAGAAAGTCGCGCGTCTGCCAAAGCGCGAGCGGCGAGCCGCGCGTGCCGATACGCAGCGGCAGGTTTGGGTGGTGGGGGCGGACCATGGCGCCACCGATCGGGGCGCGCAGCGGCCGCGCGGGTGCTGCCAGGCCGTGCTGCATTCCGGCAGGAAAGGCGATCATCCGGTTTCTCCCGCATGCATGGTTGCGCTGCCTCAGGCCCGAGCGAGACCGACGAGATGCGCGAGGTCTTTGAAGAAGATGCGCAGATGCGCGAGCGGATCGCGCCGCTCGAGTTCCTTGTTCATGTAGGACTGCCAGGTGAGGCGCTGGACATCCGCGTCCTGGCAGATCGACACGAAGCGTTCCCGCCGGCGATCCGAAGCGTACCAGACATATTGCATAATCCCGAGAATCCAGAACACGCGCCCATGCAACCGCATGAAGCGGCTGCGCGCCGTCCGCAGCAGCCGCGCATCGCCGGTCCGGCAGAAGGCGTCGGCAGCCTCGGCCACCAGCCGGCCGCAGAGCATGGCGTAGTAGATGCCCTCGCCCGAGGCCGGGGCGACGACGCCCGCGGCATCGCCGGCCAGGATGACGTCGCGCCCATTGTCCCAACGGCGCAGTGGCTTGAGCGGAATGGGCGCACCTTCGCGACGGAGTGTTTCCATCTGGTCGAGGCCGGTCGCGTGGCGCAGGACGGCAACGGAGCCGCGCAGCGAGAAGCCCTTTCGCGCGCTGCCGGTACCGACGCTGACCGTATCGCCATGGGGAAAGATCCAGGCGTAGAAATCGGGGGAAAGCCGACCCTGGTAATAGACATCGCATCGCTGGCCGTCGTAGCGCGGTGCCTCGCCCTGCGGGGCGCGCAGGATTTCGTGATAGGCGAAGACGCAGCGCACGCGCTCGGCGCCCTTCACCTCCTGGCGGCCCACGGCGCTGCGGGCACCATCCGCGCCGATCACGCAGCGGGCGCGGACGTGCACAGGTGGTGCGTCATCCGGCGCGCCCTTCGGCCGATAGGCGACGGTGGCCGTTCCATCGGTGTCGCGCAGGATGCCCTCAAAGCTACCCGTGCGCCGCGCCGCGCCATGCGACTCCGCGCGTGTGCGCAGCCATTCATCGAAGACGTCGCGATCCACCATGCCGACGAAGCCACCCTCGTCGATCGGCATGTCCACCGCGCGGGCGGATGGCGCGACCATGCGGGCCGAGGTGATGCGCGCGACAATAAGCTCGGCGGGGATACCGAAATCACGGACTAGCCGTGGCGGGATGGCGCCGCCGCAAGGCTTGATGCGCCCTGCCTTGTCGAGCAGCAACACGGAGCGCCCCTGGCGCGCCAGGTCGTCGGCGGCGGTGGCGCCGGCAGGGCCGCCACCGACCACCACCACGTCGAAGGACTCGATGGAACGGTTCATGCCGTGTCCCCTCATCCACCGTGGGTCGCGGGTGCGACGGCGCGCAGGCGATCCATCCCATCATCGCCAACCAAGCCGATGCGCTGCGCCATGACGCCGGCGGCGAGGAAAAGCACGGCATCGACCACGAACACGGTCGCGTAGCCGCCCAGCGTGCCGCCCGCGACCAGCCTGCCGACATCGAGCAGGATGGTCCCTGCCAAGCCGCCGAGCCCGAAGGCCACGGCCTGGGCGGCCCCGAACATTCCCATACGGACGCCGTCACGCCCGGCATTGCCGCGCGCGGCAAGCTGCATCATCGCGGAAATGGCCGCCGCCGCGAAGATCCCGTTCGCCAGGCCGAGCGCCGCATAAAGCGGCGGCAGCAGCACAACCGTCGCGACCATGCCCACAATACCGAGCAGCAGGAGCACTCCCGCTGCCGCGACGCAGCCCAGTTGGATCCAGAGCCGCAGCGCCGAAAGGCGCCCCTGCGTGAGACGTCCGATCACGGCGAAGAGCACCATGCCCACCAGCACGCCGCCATGCTGGATGGAAGCGAGTTGCGTGGTCTGCCCCAGCGTCATGCCGAAGACGCTGCCAGCGAAGGGTTCAAGCACCAGGTCCTGCGCGCTGTAGGCCAGCATTGCGACAAAGACGAAGAGGGTGAAGTGGCGCGCTTCCGGCTCCGTCCAGACCTGGGCGACGGCATCGCGAAAGGCGCGGTCCTGCTGCTGCCGGGGCGCAATCGCTGAAAGCGCGCGTCCCTCCAGCCTGAAGACGGCGATCAGCGTCAGGGCAAAGGCCAGCGCCGCGACGCAGGCCGTCACCGCCAGAAGGCGACCCGGCGAGTAGGGGTCGAGTACGCGACCCGAGATCGCAGTCGTCAGCACGAAGCCCGCGATCATCATGATCCAGACGATGGAAGCCGCGGCCGCCTTTCGCGCCGGGACGACTCGCGCCGCAAGCAGTACCAGCAGTGCCGTGCCCGACGCGCTGACACCCGCGCCCACCAGCAGAAAGGCCGGGATCCCAAGCGCCAGCGCCGGAACCAGCGGCCCATCCATCATGCCGGTGGCGATGGCGGCAAGAATGGCGCCAAGGCACAGCGTGGCCATGCCACCGACGATCCAGGGCGTACGCCGACCACAGACGTCGGACCCATGCCCCATCCGCGGACGCAGCATCTGCATCGCGTAGTACAGCCCCACGAGAAGCCCCGAGAGCGTCGCCGGCAGCGCGAATTCCACCACCATCAGCCGGTTCAGCACGCTGGTCGTCAGCACCACCACTGCGCCGAGCGCGGTCTGCACCAGCCCAAGCCTGACGATGCTGAACCAACCGAATTCCGCGCCCTGCATCATGGCAGGCCCCGCAGCGCGGCCGCGCTGACCATCATGCCCAGCACATAAAGGCTGACACCGGTGCCATTGTACCAAGGTGCCAGCCCACGCGGGTCGCCCAGCAGCCGCCGCATGCATACCAACTGCACCAGCAGCGACACCCCGATGACCATGCCGTGCCATGGCGCATCCCAGACGAGCAGCAGTACCGCCACGCCCATCTGCGGCAGCGCCATCACGACGCAGGCCAGCAGCGCGGCGCGGTCCGCACCCAGGCGAACGGGCAGGGACAAGATGCCGAAACGGCGGTCGCCCTCGATCGACTTGAAGTCGTTCAGCGTCATGATGCCATGCGCGCCGACCCCATAGAGCAGGGCGACCAGCGCCAGCCGGGCATCCGGTGCGCCGCCAGACAGCACAGCCGCAGCCGTGATCCAGGGCAGGGTTTCATAGGACAGGGCGCAGGCCGCATTCCCGGTCCAGCCATCGCGCTTCAACCGCAGCGGCGGCGCGCTATAGGCCCAGGCCAGGGCGACGCCCAGCAGCGTCCCGGCAAAGCCCCAAGGACCAAGCAGCCATCCGCCGCCGATCGACAGCGCGGTCCAGCCGATCGCGACCCACAGGCCCGCGCGTCCAGGCAGCCGGCCCGAGGGGATCGGGCGCTGCGGCTCGTTCACGGCATCGACATGACGGTCGAACCAGTCATTCACCGCCTGGCTCATGCCGCAGACCACGGGGCCCGCCAGCACGATGCCCAAAAGCGCCGTCGGCCAAGCCTGTGTCAGCGAGGCACCCGAGGCGACGACGCCGCAGGCGAAAGCCCACATCGGCGGGAACCAGGTGATCGGCTTCAGAAGCTCCAGCACCGCCATGGCCATCGGCCAGGACGAGGGGGCGGAGGCAGGCGCGGCCGGAGAGGGTGTCGGGCGCGCCATGCGGTTGCTACCTCGGGGCCTTCGGGTCGGCGTCGAGATCGCCGAGGCCGAAACGATGCAGCTTCACGTACAGGCTCTGGCGGCTGAGGCCGAGCATCTCGGCGGCCGAGGCGCGATTGTCGCCGGTGATCTCGAGTGCCGCCTCGATGCACAGTCGCTCGATGGCGTCCGCGGCCTCGCGCACCAGGTCCTTGAGGGGGACGCGGCCGACCAGCTCGGTCAGTTCCTGCACTGACCGGCCGTGCACGGCGGCGCCGTTCGGCGGACGCTTTAGCCGCGCGCTGACATCACGGATGGCAAATCCGTAGCGCCGATTGCTGCCTTCCATGACCGAGACGGCGGAGATCTCGACATCCAGCGTTGTGCCGAGCCGGCCGCGCAGCGTCGTCGCATAGAGCCTGACCGCGCCGCGATTGCGAAGGTTGCTCAGCAGCACATCCGCCTCAAGCCCCTGCCGGCCGAGCCAGCGATCCAGCGACTCGCCGCGGAGCTGCTCCTCCGACGTTAGCTGCGCCATGTCGAGGAAGGCAGCGTTTGCCGTCAGAATCGCGCCGTCGGAATCGGTGACGACCAGGGCGTCGGGCGCATTCTCGGCCAGGCGCAGCAGGTTGCGATGTCCTTCCGGTATGCCGGCCGGTTGGCGCTGCGCCGATACCGGTGATAGGCGCACGAGGAACACGAGGCCATTGTCGTGGCGCAGCGTCGTACCGGTGACGCGGAACGGCGCGTCGCCATCGGCCAGCCGGACCTCGACCTCCCCGGCCCGTCCTACGCCGCGGAGCGAGGCCAGCATGGCCAGCACGCCCTCTCGACTGTCAATGGCGAAGGATTCGGCAACAGGCCGGCCCACCAGGCGGCGAGCGGCGGTGCCGAACAGGCGCTGCGCTGCCGGGTTGGCTTCCAACACCTTGCCGTTGTCGCCCTCGACGATCAGCACCGCATCCTCGGACGTCTGGAACAGCAGGCGGTAGCGAGTTTCCGCCTGGCGTAGCTGGGAATAGCCACGTTCAACGGACTGCTGCACCTCGACCAGGCGCTGCTGGAGCTGCGAGATGGACCGCAGGTTCCGCCCGAACACAACGAGACCGCCGGATTTGTCCAGCGCAGAGCAGGTACAGAGGATCGGGACGGAGGCGCCGCCGGCACCAAGCTGGTTGACGTGCCGCCAACGCGGCCGGGACGGATCCTGCGGCGCACGCAGCATGTCCTGCACCTTCGGCCGGCTATCCCGCGCGACCGTGTCGATCCAGGGGCGGCCGATCCAACTCTCGCTCTGGCCGAATTCGGCCAGCAGGTCATCGCTGCTGAAGGCGACATCCCGGATGATGCCGGCAGCGTCAAGCACGAGCGAAATATCCGCGGCGGCAGCGACGAGCGTCGCGACCGCCTCCGCGTCGAGTTGTCCGAGAGCGATCTTCGGAGCCTGGAACGACTTCACGCTGCGACCCGTCCTTCATGCCTGAGGATGCCATAGACAAGCCGACCCTCCCCAAGGTCAATTCTGCACGCGCGACGGGATCGCGGCAGGTCGATTCACGCCCGCAAGTCACTGATGGCTATCAGCGTTTCGGCCTGCAACGTTGCTTCATCACCATCCGCCGCCGTCGCATCCGCACCGATATCCGAGACGAGGCGGGGGCGCTCGGCGAAGATGGCCCCCCCCACGAGAATGCCGATTCGCCGGTTGACCGACGCGCGCCGGACCCGTTGGATCAGGTCGGCCAGGGCCGCGGTGTGATCCTCGCGGGCCATGCTGAAGGCCGCGATCGCGAAGTGTTCACCACGAACCTTGGCGACGATCTCGGGCTGGGACGCGCCGGTCCCGCTCCAGACTTCCCAGCCCGCACGGCGGAAGAACTCGGCGACGATCACAAGGCCGAAGGTGTGCGTTTCCCCGGGAGTGGGGGCGAGCAAGGCGCGCCGGCCCACGCGCGGCCGCTGCGGGGCTTGCGTGAAGCGTCGCCCGCTGTTCAGCACGACCTGTTGCAGGGCAGCCAGGCCCATGGTCACCGTCGCGAAGTCACATTCGTCGGCTTCCCACATCTCACCCAACCGGCGCGCCACTGGCGCCAGTAGGTCGAGATAGACGCGGTCGAGCGGAATTCCGGCGGCCTGGACGCCATCGACGAAGGCTTCGACATCCTTCAGGTCGGCGCGGATCGCGAGCGCGGTCAGCGTCGCCACATCCTGCGGCGTCGGCGTGAGGCCCGGTGGCCGATCGACATAGGCGGCCCGCGTGGTCCGATGCGCGAGGACCAGGCGCGGGATGACGTCACGCTCGATCGTCCGGGCAAGCAGAAGGAGGCGGCGTGCGGATGAGGTGTCGGCGCGGCAATCGCCGTCCGCTCCGTCGGCTTCCGATGTACGGAAAGACCGGGTGCGCATTTCGGATGGCCAACAGGCGCCCTGCTCGGGCGTTCCATCCGGCTGAACCATGGACTGCGAAGCGGACATCGCTTTGTCGACCATCCCAATCTCCCGCGGCGAACTTTCAAACCGACAAGCGGTAAGTGTCAAGCATTTCGGACGTCCATATTGCTTGACACTCAATCCGGCGCCGCTCTAGCGTTCTGCAACGAGCTTCGCCTGGGGAGGACATTATGGGTGGAAATGGAAGCCGAAGGCTCCTGGATCATCGCTTCCCCCTGTCAACAGCTCGTTTGGGCGGCTGTTCGTTCTGTTGATGCAAGCGGACCGCGTTTGACGGAGCGTTGTCAAGACATGCTTACAACCCGGCTCCTGGATCCCCTCATCAACGCGCTGGATTGCAGCCCCTGGGGCAGTGCAACCGGCCGAGTTACTGCCCGACGTAGTGCATGGCGCGTGGCACCGTGCCCGCTCTACACGCCAGAACAACGGTTGCGCCGCGACCAATCGCCATGGACACGCGTGCAGGGTGTCCTCGCCATCGCGCAGTTCGTGGTCTTCCTCGCGAGTCTTGCCCTGGTACTGCGCTTCCTCGCCACCGGCGAAGGTTTTGCCGTGGCAACGGCGTCGGTCTGCATCAAGACGCTGGTGCTCTACGCGATCATGGTGACCGGGGCGATCTGGGAGAAGGAGGTCTTTGGGCGCTACCTTTTTGCCCATGCCTTCTTCTGGGAGGATGTGTTCAGCCTTCTCGTTATCGCGCTGCACACCGGCTATGTTGTCGCCGTGCTGGTGGGCTTCGGCGATGCGCGGACGCAGATGCTGCTCGCGCTCGCTGCCTATGTCGCCTACGTCATCAACGCGGCGCAGTTCCTGCTGAAGCTGCGCGCCGCGCGGCGCGCTGAACCGCGCCAGTTTGCACCCGGCGGGCTGACGTCATGACCCTCGTCGCCGCATCGCCCGCGACTGACAAAGCCGCGGGTTGCGGCGAACCAGCAATCCTGCGGGAGCGCGGCCAGCGCGAAGTGTTCTGCGGCCTGACCGGAATCATCTGGCTGCATCGCAAGATCCAGGACGCCTTTTTCCTCGTGGTCGGCAGCCGCACCTGTGCGCATCTGCTGCAATCCGCCGCTGGCGTGATGATCTTCGCCGAGCCGCGCTTCGCCACGGCGATCATCGAGGAACGCGACCTCGCCGGCCTTGGCGATGCCAATGAAGGGTTGGAAGGGATCGTCGACTCGTTGCTCGCGCGGCGGCCGGACATCAAGCTGCTGTTCCTGGTGGGGTCATGCCCGTCTGAGGTCATTAAGCTCGACCTCGGCCAAGCCGCACGACGCCTGTCGCGTCGCTTCCTGCCGGAAGTGCGTGTGCTGCACTATTCGGGCAGCGGGATCGAGACGACCTTCACCCAGGGCGAGGATGCCTGTCTCGCGGCGCTGGTGCCGGAGATGCCGGCGGCGCCCGACGCGGCTCGCTCGCTTCTCGTCGTGGGCGCATTGGCCGAGGTGGTCGAGGACCAGTTCCGGCGCATCTTCGCGAGCATGGGCGTCGGCCCGGTCCATTTCCTGCCGCCGCGCCGCGCCGCCGATCTTCCGGCGGTCGGTGCCGGCACGCGATACATCTTGGGCCAGCCTTTCATTGCCGAAACGGCCCGCGCGCTGAACGACAGAGGCGCGCATCGCATCGCGGCGCCGTTTCCGCTTGGCGCCGAGGGTACCACACGCTGGCTTCGTGCGGTGGCCGAAGCATGGGGCGTCACTCCCCGCGCGTTCCATGAGGCTACCGCCTTCGGTGAGCAGCGCGCCCGGCGCGCCGTGTCTCACCGGCGCGAGCGGTTGTCGGGCCTAAGGGTCGGCTTCCTCCCCGACTCGCAGCTTGAGATACCGCTCGCGCGCTTTCTTTCGCGTGAACTCGGCATGCTGCTGGTCGAGATCGGCACACCCTATCTGCATCGCGAGCACATGGCGCCGGAGTTGGCGCTGCTGCCGCCCGGCGTACTGATCAGCGAAGGGCAGGATGTCGACAGGCAACTCGACCGCTTCCGTGCGGCACGGCCGGACCTGACCGTGTGCGGTCTTGGCCTCGCCAATCCGCTGGAGGCTGAGGGGCTGGCGACCAAATGGTCGATCGAACTCGTCTTCTCGCCCATTCAGGGATACGAGCAGGCGGGCGATCTCGCCGAACTCTTCGTTCGCCCGCTCGCGCGTCGCGCGCGGCTTGAGGTGTAGCGCCATGCAGCTCGCGGTCTGGACCTATGAGGGGCCGCCGCATGTGGGGGCGATGCGCGTCGCCACTGCGATGGAAGGGCTGCACTACGTCCTGCATGCGCCGCAAGGCGATACCTATGCCGATCTGCTCTTCACCATGATCGAGCGGCGAGCCAAGCGGCCGCCTATCACCTACACCACCTTCCAGGCCCGCGACCTGGGCGGTGACACGGCAGAGCTGTTGAAGGCTGCTGTGCGCGAGGCCTTCGAGCGCTTCCGCCCGCAGGCGATGCTGGTCGGCGCATCCTGCACCGCCGAACTGATCCAGGACGATCCCGGCGGGCTCGCACGCACGCTCGGCCTACCGGTGCCGGTGGTGCCGATCGACCTTCCTTCCTACCAGCGCAAGGAGAACTGGGGCGCGGCGGAGACGCTGTATCGCCTGGTGCGCGCCTTCGCCACCACGCCTCGCAAGGCGGCAGAGCGCCCGCGCTGCAACATCCTCGGCCCAACCGCGCTCGGCTTCCGCCATCGTGATGACCTGGTCGAGATCCGCGCCCTGCTGGAGCGGATCGGCGTCGTGGTGCATGTCGTTGCCCCGCTCGGCGCCACGCCGGCCGATCTGGCGCGGCTTGGTGAAGCCGACTTCAATGTCGTGCTTTATCCCGAGATCGCCGACCAGGCGGCCGCGTGGCTGGAACGCAGTTTCGGTCAGCCGCGCACCAGGGTCGTGCCGATCGGCGTCGGTGCCACGCAGGACTTCATCGCCGAGGTCGGCGCCCTGGCCGGCATCGACACGACGGCGATCTTGGCGGAGGAGACGTCGCGCCTGCCCTGGTATTCGCGCTCGGTGGATTCGAACTACCTGACCGGTAAGCGCGTTTTCATCTTCGGTGACGCGACGCATGCCATCGCCGCGGCGCGGGTCGCGGCACGGGAACTGGCCTTCGAGGTGGTGGGCCTTGGCACCTACAGTCGCGAACAGGCGCGCGAGGTGCGCGAGGCGGCGCGCGGCTACGGGCTGGAAGCTCTGGTTAGCGACGACTACCTCGCGGTCGAAGCCGCGATCGCCGCCGCGCAGCCGGAACTGGTTCTGGGCACGCAGATGGAGCGGCATATCGCCAAGAAGCTCGGCATTCCCTGCGCGGTGATCTCCGCACCGGTGCATGTGCAGGATTTCCCGGCGCGCCATTCGCCGCAGATGGGCTTCGAGGGTGCGAATGTTCTGTTCGACACTTGGGTGCACCCGCTGATGATGGGGCTCGAGGAACATCTACTACATATGTTCCGCGACGATTTCGAGTTCCACGACGATGCCGGCGCGTCGCATCTCGGTGCTGCAGCCGCCGTTGTGGCGAAGGTCGAACAGCTTGGCTGGGCACCCGATGCCGAAAAGGAACTGCGCAAAATCCCGTTCTTCGTGCGCGGCAAGGCTCGCCGCAACACGGAGAGTTTCGCGGCCGAAGCCGGCCTGACCACCATCACCGTCGAGACCCTGTACGATGCCAAAGCGCATTTCTCTCGCTGAGCGCCCGCCCTTGCGCATCGTGCTGGTGACGATGGACAGCCACCTCGCCGGTGTCGTTCAGGATGCCGAGTCCATGCTGCAGGCCGAGACGCCCGGCGCCGTGCTGACCATGCACGCCGCCGACCGCTGGGCCACGGATGCGGATGCGCTGGCGGATTGCTGTGCCGACATCGCCCGTGCCGACATCGTCGTCGCGACGATGCTGTTCCTGGACGACCACATCCGCGCGGTGCTGCCGGCGTTGACTGCGCGCCGCGAGCGGTGCGACGCCATGTTGTGCTGCCTGTCGGCCGGAGAGGTGGTGCGCCTCACCAGGCTCGGGCGTTTCGACATGTCGGCCGAGGCGCGCGGCATCGCGGGGTTGCTCAAGCGGTTACGTGGCAAGCCCAAGCCCGGCGCGCATGCCTCCGGCCGCGACCAGATGCGGATGCTGCGAGAGATCCCGCGCCTGCTGCGCTTCATCCCCGGCACGGCACAGGATGTGCGCGCCTATTTCCTGGCGCTGCAATACTGGCTGGCAGGCACCGGCGCGAACATCGCCAATCTGATGCGCATGCTGGTGAACCGCTATGCGACCGGTCCGCGCGCGGCGTTGGCCGGGCGGCTGAAGGTGGCGCCGCCGGTGGAATATCCGGATGTCGGCCTGTACCACCCGGGCTTGCCGGGCCGCATCGCCGAGCGCGTGGAACAACTGCCGCGGGGCGGCGGCGCCGGAACGGTCGGAGTGCTGGTGATGCGCTCCTATGTGTTGGCGGAGAACTCGGCGCATTACGACGGCGTGGTCGCGGCGTTGGAGGCCAAGGGTCTGCGCGTGCTGCCGGCTTTTGCCAGCGGGCTGGATTCGCGCCCGGCCATCGAGCGCTTCTTCCTGCGTGGGGAGGTACCCTGTGTTGATGCGGTCGTGTCGCTGACCGGCTTCTCGCTCGTAGGCGGGCCTGCCTACAATGATTCCCGCGCGGCCGAGGAACTGCTGGCGCGGCTGGATGTGCCCTATCTCGCAGCCCATGCGTTGGAATTCCAGACACTGCGCCAGTGGGAGGCCGACACACGCGGCCTGACTCCGGTCGAGGCCACCATGATGGTCGCGATCCCGGAACTGGATGGTGCAATCTCGCCCATCACCTTCGGCGGGCGCGGCGGTGAGACGGGCAAGACGAGCCACATGGTCGTGCATCCCGAACGCGCGGAACGGCTGGCGTCGCGCGTCGCACGGATGGTCGCGCTGCGGCGCGTCGCGCGGCGCGAGCGGCGCGTCGGCATCGTGCTTTTCAACTTCCCTCCCAACGCCGGGGCGACCGGCACGGCCGCCTATCTCTCGGTCTTCGAATCGCTCTTCCGCACGCTGCAGGGCATGGCCGCTGCCGGGTATGGGGTCACGGTGCCGGAGACGGTCGATGCGCTGCGCGAGGCGGTGCTGCAAGGCAATGCCGCACGCTACGGCACGCCGGCCAATGTCGCTGCGCGGATCGGTGCCGATGACCATGTCCGGCGCGAACCGCATCTTGGCGAGATCGAACGCCAATGGGGACCAGCACCCGGCCGCCACAACAGCGATGGCAGCGGCATCCTGGTGCTGGGTGCCACCTTCGGGAATGTCGTCGTGGGCATCCAGCCATCCTTTGGTTGGGAGGGAGACCCCATGCGCCTGCTGTTCGAGCACGGCTTCGCCCCGACGCATGCCTTCTCCGCCTTCTATCGCTGGCTGCGCGAGGATTTCGGTACCCACGCGCTGCTGCATTTCGGCACCCATGGCGCCCTGGAGTTCATGCCGGGCAAGCAGTCCGGGCTGTCGGGGGATTGCTGGCCGGATCGGTTGATCGGGGATGTGCCGAATTTCTACCTCTATGCTTCGAACAACCCGTCGGAAGGCACACTCGCCAAGCGGCGCGCCGGTGCCACGCTGATCAGCTACCTGACACCACCGGTCACGCAGGCGGGGCTGTATCGTGGTCTTCTCGAACTCAAGGCGTCGCGCGACCGATGGCGGGCGCTGGAGCCCGGCACCGATCCGATGGCGCGCGTAGCACTGTCGGGATTGATCCAGGCGCAGGCGACGGCGGTTGATCTCGCCACCGACGAGCCGCCCTGGGGCGATGGGGCGGAGGTGGAGATCGAGAAGCTCGGCGCCGCGCTGCTGGAACTTGAGTACGCACTGATCCCGCACGGGCTGCATGTCGTGGGCGAAGTACCCGACGCGGCGCAGCGTGCCGAGATGCTCGATGCCGCCGGCATCAACGATCCGGCGCGGCGACGTGAGATCGATCTGCTGCTGGGCGTGGATCACGAGATCCCGGCACTGATCCATGCGTTGGACGGTGGCTACATCCGTCCCGCACCAGGTGGCGACCTGCTGCGCTCGATGGACGTCCTTCCGACCGGTCGCAACCTGCATGGCTTCGATCCCTTCCGCATTCCATCGACCTTTGCGGTGCAGGATGGGGCGCGCCAGGCCGAACGCCTGCTGACGAGGCACATGGCCGATAGCGGCGCCCTGCCAGAGACGGTTGCCGTTGTCCTGTGGGGCACCGACAACATGAAGACCGAGGGCGGCCCGATCGCTCAGGCGCTGTGGCTGATGGGCGCGGAGCCGCGGCATGACAGCTATGGTCGGTTGGCGGGGGCGATACTGGTGCCTCTGGCGACGCTGGGCAGACCGCGCGTCGATGTCATGGTGACGCTGTCGGGCATCTTCCGCGACCTGCTGCCGCTGCAGACCAGGCTTCTGGCGGAAGCCGCCTTCCTCGCCGCTTCGGCCGAGGAGCCGATCGCACAGAACTTCATCCGCAAGCATGCGCTTGCCTTTCAGGCCGCGCATGGCGGCTCGCTGGAGGATGCCAGCCTGCGCGTCTTCGGCAATGCCGAGGGCGCCTATGGCTCCAACGTCAACATGATTCTTGAGAACGGCGCCTGGACCGATGAGGCCGAACTCGGCGATGCCTGGCGCCGCCGTAAGGGCTTCGCCTATGGGCTTTCGGGCCGGCCGGCGCGGCATGACCCGGTGCTGACGCATATGCTCGGCACGGTGGATGCGACCTATCAGAACCTCGATTCCGTCGAACTGGGGATCACCACGGTCGACCACTACTTTGACACGCTCGGCGGCATCAGCCGGGCGGTCAGTTCGGTGCGCGGTCGGGCCGCCAGCACTTACGTCGGCGACCAGACGCGCGGCGAGGGAAAGATACGCACCATCTCCGAACAGGTGGCGCTCGAGACCCGCACGCGCGCGCTCAATCCCAAATGGTTCGAGGCGCTGCTCGTCCATGGCCATGAAGGCGTGCGCTGCATCGAGGCGCAGGTGACCAATACGATGGGCTGGTCGGCGACGACCGGCGCCGTCGCCCCTTGGGTCTATCAGCACCTGGCGCAGACCTACATGCTCGACGAGACGATGCGACGGCGTCTGGCGGGGCTGAATCCGACGGCCTCCGCGCGCATCGCAAACCGGCTGATCGAGGCGCATGAGCGCCGCTACTGGCAGCCGAACCCGAGCATGATGGCGGCACTGCGCAACGCCTGTGACGAAATCGAAGACCGACTTGAAGGTATTGCCGAAGGAGTCGCCACATGACTGTCGTGATGCGGCCCCGACCGGGCATGACCGAAGGCGACGGCGAAGGCAGCCTGCAAGTGCATCTCGACCCCGCGTCACGCATCGATACCGCGCGTGTCTTCGCCGTCTATGGCAAGGGTGGGATCGGCAAGAGTACCACCTCCTCCAACCTGTCCGTCGCCTTCAGCCGTATCGGCAAGCGCGTGCTGCAGATCGGTTGCGATCCCAAGCATGATTCTACCTTCACGCTCACGAAGCGCCTGGCCCCCACGGTGATCGACGCGCTGGAGGCGGTGGACTTCCACTCGGATGAACTGCGGCGCGAGGATTTCGTCTTCGAAGGCTATGGCGGTGTGCTCTGCGTCGAGGCCGGCGGCCCGCCCGCGGGCACCGGATGCGGCGGCTACGTGGTCGGCCAGACGGTCAAGCTGCTGAAAGAGCATCACCTGCTCGACGAGACCGATATCGTCATCTTCGATGTGCTCGGCGACGTGGTCTGTGGCGGCTTCGCCTCGCCCCTGCTGCATGCCGACCGCGGGCTGATCGTGGCGGCGAATGACTTCGACTCGATCTTCGCGATGAATCGCATCGTCGCGGCGATCAAGACGAAGGAGAAGAACTACCCCGTGCGACTTGGCGGCGTGATCGTCAATCGTAGCGCCGGTACCGACCAGATCGATCGTTTCAACCGGGCGACCGGCATGAAGACCCTGGCGCATTTCCCCGATCTCGACGCCATCCGCCGTTCGCGGTTGAAGAAATCAACGCTGTTCGAGATGGAGGAATCGCCGGAAGTCCTCATGGCGCAACAGGAGTACCTCCGCCTGGCGACCTCTCTCTGGGAAGGGACTGACGCGCTGGAGGCGGCGCCGCTGAAGGATCGCGAGATCTTCGACCTGCTGGGGTTCGACTAATGACCTCCGCCAGCTACAGGGCCCGCCGTGGCGAGCTTGAAACCTATTTCGACCGCACGGCCGCCGAGGCGTGGAAACGCCTGACCTCCGACGCGCCGGTCAGCGGTATCCGCGCGACGGTGCGGGCGGGCCGCGACGACATGCGCAAGACACTACTGTCCTGGCTGCCGGATGACATGCATGGGATGCGGCTGCTCGATGCCGGTTGCGGCACCGGCGCGCTGGCGATTGAGGCCGCACGGCGCGGTGCCTCCGTCACGGCGGTCGATATCTGTCCCACGCTGATCGGCCTGGCGCGCGAACGCGCGGAGAGCCGGCAGGGCGCGGGCGAGATCCGTTTCTCCGTCGGCGACATGCTGGATCCCACGCTTGGTCGCTTCGATCATGTTGTGGCGATGGATAGCCTGATCCACTACTGCGCGACGGATATGGTGACGGCCGTGGAGCAACTCGCGGCGCGTTCGCGGGGCGCCGTGCTGTTTACCTTCGCGCCGCGCACGGCGCTGCTGGCGGTGATGCATGCGGCCGGCCGGTTCTTCCCACGCGGCGACCGCGCGCCGACGATTGAGCCAGTCAGCAATGACCGGCTCTCCGCGATGTTGACCGCTGGTGGGCGCATACTGCTCGGCCGCGGGCGGCGGGTCGCGCGGGGTTTCTACGTCTCCCAGGCGATGGAGGTGCTGCCGACATGACGCGTGGCAACGCCATCTTCGCGCAGGCCTGGACGCGGCTCGGCCCGCGCTTCCTACCCTTTGCCGATGCGGCGACGCCGGAGCTGCCGGTCGGGCGCTTGCTGCGGCTGTCGCTGTTCCAGGTCTCGGTGGGCCTGGCGGCCGCCCTGTTGATCGGTACGCTGAACCGGGTGCTGATCGTGGAACTTGGTGTCTCGGCCGGGCTTGTGGCGGTGATGGTCTCGCTGCCGCTGCTCTTCGCGCCATTCCGCGCCTTGATCGGCTTCCGATCGGACATGCATCGTTCCGTGCTGGGCTGGCGGCGGGTGCCCTATATCTGGTTCGGTTCGCTGATGCAGTTTGGCGGCCTGGCGATCATGCCCTTCGCGCTGATCCTGCTGTCGGGCGACAGCAACGGGCCGGTATGGGCCGCGCATGTGGCGGCGGCGCTGGCCTTCCTGCTGGTCGGCGCGGGAATGCACATGGTGCAGACGGTTGGCCTCGCGCTGGCGGCGGACCTGGCGCCGACGCGCAGCTTGCCGCGGGTCGTCGCCCTGCTGTCGGTGATGCTGTTGCTCGGCATGCTGATCGCCGGCCTCGTCTTCGGCGCGCTGCTCGTGAACTTCAGCCAGCTCCGTCTGATCCAGGTCATCCAGGGCGCGGCTGTTGCGACCATGCTGCTGAACATCATCGCCTTGTGGAAGCAGGAGGCACGTGACCCGTCACGCACGCGTGGCCAAGGCGATGGACCGGGCTTCCTTGAAAGCTGGCGGGCGCTGCGCGGCACCGGGCCCTGGGGTCGCCGCCTTGTGGCGGTGGCGCTCGGCACGGCGGGATTCTCGATGCAAGACGTGCTGCTCGAACCCTATGGTGGGCAGGTGCTCGGCCTTGGCGTTGCGGCGACGACGACGCTGACGGCGCTGTTTGCCCTGGGGGGCATCATCGGCTTCGTTGGTGGCGCGCGCTTGATCGGGCGAGACGTCGATGCCTATCGCGTCGCCGGCACCGGTGCGTTGATCGGCGCCTTGGCTTTCGCGCTGGTGATCTTTGCGGCGCCGATGGAAAGCGCCAGCACCTTCGGCTTTGGCACGCTGGCGATCGGCCTCGGCGCTGGCTGCTTTGCCCATGCGACCTTGACCGCCTTCATGACGGCCGCACCGCAGGGGCAGATCGGACTCGCGCTCGGCGCCTGGGGTGCTGCACAGGCAACGGCCGCTGGCGTCGCCATCGCCATGGGCGGGCTGCTGCGCGATGGCATCGCCGCGCTGGCTGGTGCCGAAGGAATGGGTGCGGCGCTCATCACGCCGGCCACCGCCTACTGCACGGTCTATCTGATCGAGATCGTGTTGCTTTTCGCCACCCTGGTCGCGCTTGGACCTCTCGTGCAGTGGGCACAAGAGGATCAGGCGGGGCTTCCGTCGCGGTTCGGCATTGCCGGATCGCATACCGCACCGTGACATAGCGGAGCACGCCATGCGCAACGTCGTCGGCTCAATCGACCTGGCCCTGATCGCACTCTATGCGTTCTGGATCTTCTTCGCCGGGCTGATCTTCTACCTGCGTCGGGAGGATAAGCGGGAGGGCTACCCGCTGGTCTCCGATCGTGGGTCCCGCGTCACGGTCCAGGGCTTTCCGGCCATGCCGTCGCCCAAGACCTTCCACCTCGCGGACGGCAGCACCGTTCAGGTGCCGCGGCGTGAGGAGGAAGCGCCCATCGCAGCCCGGCCAGCGGCGCGGTTTCCCGGTGCACCGCTGCAGCCGACTGGTGATCCGATGCAGGATGGAGTGGGGCCGGCGGCCTATGCGATGCGGCACGACGTGCCGGACATGATGTTCGATGCGCCCGTTCCGAAGATCGTGCCCCTGCGCACAGCACCCGAGTATTCGATCGAGCCGGAGGATCCCGACCCGCGCGGCATGCCGGTCTATGGCTTCGACCGCAACGTCGGCGGCAAAGTCGTGGATGGCTGGATCGACCGGTCGGACATGGCCCTGCGCTACCTGGAGGTCGAGGTCATGGCCGCCGAGGGCGCGCGCCGTGTGCTGGTGCCAATGCCGCTGGTGCGGATCGATCATCGCCGCCGCCGCGTGAACCTTGCCTCGGTGACCGCAGCGCAGCTCGTGGCCGCCCCCGCCACGCGCGAACCCATGCAGATCACCCTGCGGGAGGAGGATCGGATCTCAGCCTACTTCGCCTCGGGCCACCTTTATGCGACGCCCGGTCGACTGGGGCCCGTGCTGTGAGGGAACACGATTCCGAGCCGGTCCTCGGCCTGCCCGAACGCTTGCCCGAAGGCGAGACGATCCTTTGGCAGGGCGCGCCAAGCTGGCGGCCCTTCGCGCTGCGCGCCTTCCATCTGCGGGGCCTGGCGGCTTACTTCGCCCTGCTGGCCCTGTGGTATGTTACCGATGGCTGGCGCGCCAATCCGCAGGACGCGCTGCTCGGCGGGCTGCGCCTGGTCGCGCTCGGCGCGGTGCCGATCGTGCTGCTGCTTGGCCTAGGCAAGTTGGCGGCGCGCACGACGCTCTACACGATCACGGGGCGACGCATCGTGATGCGTGTCGGCGTGGCTCTGCCGATGACGGTGAACATCCCCTTCGCTGCGATCCGTAGCGCGGATTTGCGCCAGAACCGGGATGGCACGGGCGATATCATGCTTCGCCTGATGAGCGGACATCGTGCGTCCTACTTCGCATTGTGGCCGCATCTGCGAATGCTGCGCGTGTCGAACCCCGAACCGGTGTTGCGGGCGCTGCCCCATACGGAGGTGGCGGCACGCGCCCTCGCGCAGGCGCTTGCGGCCTCGGCCGCCATGCCGGTGCGTGCGCTGCACGGCGCGCAGACCGATGAGGACCACGCGACACGCCCGGAAGCGGCTGCGGCGGCCTGAGGGAGCAAGCACCATGGCAAGGCAGGCAACCAACCGCAGCTTCCCCCAGGCGCCCCTGTTCGGTGTCGTGGTATTGCTGGCCGTGACCATTGGCATCGCCCTCCTCGGCGGCGCGCGCGCGCCGGACAACGCTACCGCACTGCGGCAGCGCCAGCTGGTCTTCGAAGATCGCACCGATGGTGCCGTGACGGTGCGCGAGCCCGCGGCCGTGGACGCCTTTGCGGTGCTTGATCCAGGCACCAATGGCTTTATCCGCGCCGCCCTTCGTGGCATGGCGCGCGAAAGAATGCGTGAGGCGCAGGGCCAAGAGATCCCATTCCGGCTGGTCGCATGGGATGACGGTCGGCTGACGCTGGATGACCCCGCGACAGGGCGCCGCATCGACATCAAGGCCTTCGGCCATAGCCAGGCCGAAGCCTTCGCACGATTGCTGACCGACGAAAGGCCAGGGCGATGAAGGACGACGGCCTGGCATCCTGGCTACCCTTCGGCAGCCAGCGACGCATCGAGATCACTTGCAGCGTCGATATCGAGCAAAGCTTCGACAGCCTGCACGCCCATGCGATCCCGGAAGGGATCGATCTGCGCCCCGGCGACCGCGTCATTGTGCACGGCGCACCGACCATGGTGCCCTTTGGCGAGAGCGTGACCCTGACCTGCCGCGCGACCGTCATCCGTGCAACCGGAATCGAGCGTTTCTGGACCGAGTTCCGCGCGCTGTTCGAACTCACCGAACTCTACCACTGCGGCTTCGAGCCCAAGGAGGCAGCATGAACGCCGTCACTCCCGCGCGTCGCACGAACGTCAACGACGCAACGCGCAGCGCCTTGACCGAGACCGTTCTCAGCCCACGCTTCTATACCACCGACTTCAAGGCCATGGACGCCATCGACGTCACCTCGGTGCGGGCGCAATGGGATGCGCTGATCGCGGAATTCCGCGCCGATCCGAACAAGGGACACTTCATCCGCACTGATGCCTTCGATGCTTTCGACATCACGGCGCTGCCTGCGCCGCTCCAGAAGGAGTTGATGGATTTCCTGGTCAGTTCCGTGACGGCGGAATTCTCCGGTTGCGTGCTCTACGCCGAAATACGCAAGCGGGTGACCAACCAGGACATGAAGGATCTGTTTGGCTTCATGAGCCGCGACGAGGCCCGCCATGCTGGCTTCATCAATGATAGCCTGAAGGATGTGGGCATCGGCGTCGATCTCGGCTTCCTGACGCGTGCGAAGAAATACCACTACTTTCGCCCAAAATTCATCTTCTACGCGACCTACCTGTCGGAGAAGATCGGCTATGCGCGCTACATCACCATATTTCGCCAGTTCGAGCGGCATCCGGAGCGGCGCTTCCACCCGATCTTCAACTGGTTCGACCAGTGGTGCAACGACGAGTTCCGCCATGGCGAAGCCTTCGCCCTGCTCATGCGCGCCAATCCATCGTTGCTTGAGGGGACGAACAAGCTGTGGGTAAAATTCTTCCAGCTTGCCGTCTTCGCCACGATGTATGTGCGCGACCATCAGCGCCCGGCCTTCCATGAAGCGCTTGGCATGCATCCGACCGATTACGATCACGAGGTGTTCCGCATCACATCGGCGATCTGCGAACAGGTTTTTCCAGTGACGCTGGACGTGGACCATCCGGCATTCCACGTAAGGATGGAGCGGCTGCGGATCACCAGCGAACGGATGCTCGCGGCGAAATCAGCTACTGGCCTTGGCGGGAAGCTGCGTCGGGCGGGGCTGTCGGCGCGTGCGGCGGCGCAGTTCCTGCACCTGTACCTGCTCCCTGGTCGCCGCAAGGCGCTGCCGGCGGAGATCCGCCTGGCGCCGAGCTGGTAGCCGCGGATGGTCGAGCATCTGCTGCCCGCCCTCTTCGCGATGCTCCTGTGGTGGGGCGGCACGGGTGTGATCCTCGTGCTGGACGGGCTGCGGCGAGAGACTTTTCGTTGGACCTTGCTTGGCGCGACGCTGCTGCTGGCTGTCGGTCTTGTGGGGTTATCCGCGAGTGCTACGAGCCTCACACCCACCGGCGTCTACGCGGCCTTCACCTGCGCCATCCTCGTCTGGGCATGGATCGAGGTCACATTCCTGACCGGCGTGCTGACTGGCCCACGGCGCACGCCGTGCCCGCCTGGTGCGCGCGGCTGGCCACGCTTCCGCGCCGCGGTGGCGGCGATCCTGTGGCATGAACTCGCCATCCTGGCCGGTGCCGCGATCGTGGCCGTGCTGACGGCGGGCGGGCCGAACCGGATCGGGTTGTGGACCTTCCTTATGCTGGCCGCGATGCGGCTGAGCGCCAAGCTCAACATCTTCCTCGGCGTGCGCAATCTTGGCGAGGCGCTGTTGCCCGATCACCTCCGCTACATCGAAAGCTATTTTGCGCGACGGCCGATGAATGCGCTGTTTCCTGTGTCGATCATGGCCGGCGTCGCACTTTGCATCGGGCTGGTCGCGGTCGCGGCCGCACCTGGCGCCGATGCCGGAACCGCCGCGGGCTTCACCTTGCTCGCCAGCCTCGCGGTCTTCGGCGTGCTGGAACATGCCCTGATGATTCTGCCCTTCCCGCCCGAGGCGATGTGGCGCTGGCTTCTGCCAGGCGCGCGCCAAGGTGCTGCTATTCCCCTCGGTGATCATCGCGACAGGTGCGGCGCGGTGACGAAGACCGATGCCCCGCCGCCCCACGGGAGCCGGACATGAACTACGAGGCGTTTTTCCGGAATCAGATCAACGGCCTCCATCGCGAAGGCCGCTACCGCGTCTTTGCCGACATCGAGCGCCAGGCCGGGCAGTATCCGCGCGCCATTCGCCACGTGAACGGGCGTGAGCGTGAGGTCACCGTCTGGTGCTCCAATGATTACCTCGGCATGGGGCAGCATCCGGATGTGCTGGCGGCGATGCATGCCGCCCTCGACCGCTACGGCGCCGGCGCCGGCGGCACGCGCAACATCTCCGGCACCAATCACGAGCATGTCCTGCTGGAAGCAGAACTGGCGGAGCTGCACGGCACCGAAGCAGCACTGCTGTTCAACTCCGGCTACATGTCGAACTGGGCATCGCTGTCCACGCTGGCCTCCCACATGCCGGGCTGCGTCATCGTTTCCGACGAGATGAATCATGCGTCGATGATCGAGGGGATGCGGCACAGCCGCGCCACGCGGCGCGTCTTCGCGCACAATGATGTCGCCGATCTCCGGCGTGTGCTCGCGTCGCTGGATCCCGCCGCCCCAAAACTGGTTGCCTTCGAGAGCGTCTATTCGATGGATGGCGACATCGCGCCGATCGCCGCCATCTGCGACGCCGCGGCCGAATTCGGCGCCATGACCTATTGCGACGAGGTGCACGCGGTGGGCCTCTACGGCCGGCGCGGTGGTGGCATTACCGAGCGCGACGGCGTCGCGCATCGCCTGACCGTCATCGAGGGCACGCTGGCAAAGGCGTTTGGCGTGATCGGAGGCTACATTGCCGGGTCGGTGGCGATGGTCGATTTCGTGCGCTCCTATGCCTCGGGATTCATCTTCTCGACCGCCCTGCCGCCGGCGATCGCGGCCGGGGTGCGCGCCAGCCTTCGCCATCTCAAATCCAGCAATGTGGAGCGTGAGCGTCTGCATGAACGTGCCGCGACACTGCGCCGCCGGCTCGATGCCGTCGGTGTGCCGCATCTCGACAATCAGAGCCACATTGTCCCGGTGATGGTCGGCGATCCGGTGGTCTGCAAGGAGATCAGCGACCGCCTCCTCGACGAACACGGCGTCTATGTGCAGCCGATCAACTACCCGACCGTGCCGCGCGGCACCGAGCGCCTGCGCATCACGCCATCGCCCGTGCATAGCGACGCCGACATGGACCACTTGGTGGCCGCGTTGGAAGCGGTCTGGGCACGGTTCAGCCTCCGCCGCGCCGCCTGAAGATGGACGCAACCGGCATCCGGCGAGAGGAGGCGACGGCCGATACCGTCGCCGAGACGACGCGTCCCAGCAAGCCGTCGCGTCGCCATGTCGTGCAGATGGATGCGCGTCCGCTGTTTCCCTTCGCCGCCCTGGTGGGGCAGGAGGAAATGCTCCGCGCGCTGCTGCTGGTCACCGTCGATCCCGGTATCGGCGGGGTGCTGGTGCAGGGTGATCGTGGAACCGGCAAGTCGACCGCGGTGCGCGCGCTCGCCGCACTCCTGCCGCCCATGCGTGTCGTCGTCGGATGTCGCTTCGGCTGCGATCCCGCCTCACCTGGCGCTTTCTGTGAAGATTGCCGCATGCGCCGCGTGCGGACCGCCGCGACGGCGCCGATCCCGGTGGTGGACCTGCCGCTTGGGGCCACGGAAGACCGCGTCGCCGGTGCGCTCGATATCGAACGTGCGTTGGTCGACGGCGTCCGCGCCTTCGAACCCGGGCTGCTCGCCCGCGCTCATCGCGGCTTTCTCTACATCGACGAAGTGAACCTGCTTGAGGACCATCTCGTCGATCTGTTGCTCGACGTTGCGGCCTCGGGCGAGAATGTGGTGGAGCGGGAAGGGATCAGTCTGCGCCATCCGGCCCGCTTCGTGCTCATCGGCAGCGGCAATCCGGAAGAGGGTGAGTTGCGTCCCCAGCTTCTCGATCGGTTTGGCCTGTCGGTCGAGGTGCGCACGCCGATGGACCTTCCTACTCGGGTCGAGGTGGTGCGCCGGCGCGACAGTTTTGAGCGCGAGCCAGCGGTCTTTGCGGCACGGTGGCGCAAACCACAGGCGCGCCTGCGCGCGCGGATCGCGGCAGCGCGGATACGGCTGCCTCGCGTCCGGACGCCGGACTCGGCCCTGGAGACCGCTGCCCGCCTGTGCATAGCGCTCGGCACCGACGGGCTGCGTGGGGAACTGACCCTGATCCGTGCCGCACGGGCGCTCACGGCATTCGAAGGGGGGGACGAGATTTCAGACAACGAACTCCGCGCCGTCGCCATTCCAGCGCTATGTCATCGCCTTCGCCGCAATCCACTCGACGAATCCGGCAGCACTGCACGCGTGCAACGCGCCGTTGCGGAGGTCCTCGGCACGCCATGACGGGTGATGATGCCATCCACGCCATCGCGTTGTTGGCGGTCGATCCTGTCGGGCTGGGCGGTGTTGCGTTGCGGGCTGCGCCGGGACCCCTGCGCGACCGATGGCTGGCGCTCCTGCGGGATGCCATGCCGACCGGAACCGCCTGGCGCCGGCTGCCGCCGGATACGCCGGATAGCCGTGTTCTCGGTGGCCTGGACCTGGGTGCGACATTGGCCGCCGGGCGCCCGTTGGCCGAGCGCGGCATTCTGGCGGAAGCCGATGGCGGCGTCGTGGTGGTGCCGATGGCCGAACGCCTGGCCGGGACGATGGCGGCGCGTCTGGCGGCGGTGCTCGATGCGCGGGAAGTCGTGGTCGAACGCGATGGACTCACGCGGCGATGGCCGGCCCGGATCAGCATCGTTGCTTTGGATGAGGGCATTGATGCGGAGGAAGTGCCGCCCGCGCCACTGCTCGACAGGCTGGCCTTCGCGATAGGCCTCGACGATCTGCCGCGCGGGGCCTTGATGGCGTCGCCGTCGCCCGAAGCCATCGCGGCGGCCCGCCTCGCACTGCCGCAGGTCACGGTGCAGCCGGAACTGCTGCAAGCGCTCTGTGCCACCGGCCTGGCGCTTGGTATCGCCTCGCCACGCGCGACCCTGCTGGCGTTGCGCGCGATGTGCGCCGCTGCCGCGTTCGCCGGGCGGGTCACGGCGCTGGAAGAGGACGCGGTTCTTGCGGCGCGACTGGTCCTGGCGCCGCGCGCCACGCGCGTACCGGACGACGCTGCGCCGGAGCCCGAACCCGCCGAGGGCCAAGCGCCGGAGAGTCAGCCCGAGGCCGGTCCCGCGCGTGAGGAAGATTTGGCGGACATGATGATCGACGCCGTGCGCGCAGCCATGGCGCCGACCCTGCTGGCCCGGCTCGCCGCCGCCCAGCAGGCCGCGACGCGGACTGGTGCCGTGGGCCGCGCCGGCGCCGCGCGGCGTGATGGCAAGCGCGGCCGCGCACTGGGCGCAAGGGCCGGCCGATTGCATGGTGGCGCCAGGCTCGCGCTGATCGAGACACTTCGTGCCGCCGCCCCGTGGCAAGCCATGCGTCGGCGACAGAATCCCCGCAGCGATCGACCCGTGCTGATCCGTGCCGAGGATATCCGGTTGCGCCGATACGAGGAACGTAGCGGGACGACGGCGATCTTCGCCGTGGATGCCTCGGGTTCCACAGCACTGCACCGTATGGCGGAAGCCAAGGGAGCGGTGGAGATGTTGCTCGCCGAATGCTACGCGCGGCGCGACCGCGTCGCGCTGATCGCCTTCCGCCGGGATGCCGCCGCCGTGCTGCTGCCGCCGACGCAGGCATTGGGGCGGGCGCGGCGCTGCCTGGCCGCTTTGCCGGGCGGTGGTGCGACACCATTGGCCGCGGCATTGGAAGCAGCACGCGCCCTTGCGGATATCGAGCGTCGCCAGGGCCGCCTGCCGCTCCTGATCCTGATGACCGACGGCCGGGCGAATGTCGCGCGCGATGGGCAGACCGGGCGTGCGGCCGGGGAGGCGGATGCGCTCGCCATGGCGCGGCTGCTGCGCGCGACCGCATTGCCGATCCTGCTGGTGGATACGGCGCCACGGCCGCAGCCCTTCGCGCGCTTGCTGGCGGATGCGATGGGGGGGCGCTACGTGCCGCTGCCGCAGGCGGATGCGGCGGCCCTTTCCGCCGTGGTCGGCGCCGCGGCGCGTGCTGCGTGACATGATCGGTCCTGCCCCCGCCGCCATGGCCGCCGGCGCTGCCGAAGGCAGTCACCGGGCAAGTGATGCGCCGGATTGGGCACGCGATGGGCGCGACTGGCCGAACCGCGAAGCGAGCCGCTTCGTCACCGCCGGTGGGCTGCGCTGGCACGTTCAGGTCATGGGCGGTGGGCCGGTTGTGCTGCTGCTGCACGGGACTGCCGCGGCGACGCATTCCTGGCGAGACCTCATGCCGCTTCTGGCGCGGCACGTCACGGTGCTCGCGCCCGACCTGCCCGGTCATGGTTTTACGACGGTACCGGCACCACACCGGCTCACGCTGTCTGGCATGGCGCAGGCTGTCACGGCCTTGACCCAGGCGCTGGACATCAAGCCGGTGCTGGTGGCGGGGCATTCGGCGGGTGCGGCGATCCTGCTGCGCATGGTGCTCGACGGCGCGATCGCGCCGCGCGCCGTGATCGGCCTGAATGCTGCGCTGATGCCGTTGGGCGAGGCCCATGCCGCTTTCTTCACTCACGCGGCCCGGCTGCTGGTGGGACTACCTTTCGTGCCACGCCTCTTCGCCTGGCAGGCATCGCGCCAGTCGGTGGCGGAGCGGCTACTGCGGGATACGGGATCGACCATCGATGCGCGCGGCGTGGCGCTTTATGCGCGGCTGTTTCGCCATGCGTCACATGTCGGCGCGGCCTTGCGCATGATGGCCAATTGGGACCTGGCGCCGCTTCTGCGCGACCTGCCGGGCCTTGCCGTGCCGCTGCTGCTGCTGACCGGCGCCAATGACCGCGCCATCCCCCCAAGCCAGGCGCGGCGCCTGCAGCGCCTGATGCCGGCGGCGCGCATCGTCAGCCTGCCTGGCCTGGGTCACCTGGCGCATGAAGAGAACCCGGCACTCATCGCCGATCTGATCCTGCGAGAAGCGGCCGGTGGCGAGCCGGACCGGCCATGAACATGCTGCCGCGTGTATCAAAGCCGCATGCCGTCGTCATCGGCAGCGGCTTCGGTGGCTTGGCCGCGGCCATCAGACTTGGCGCCCGCGGGTATCGCGTCACGGTGCTTGAACGCCTCGACCAGGCCGGTGGGCGGGCGCGCGTGTTCCGCCAGGACGGCTTCACCTTCGATGCCGGACCGACCATCGTGACGGCGCCCCAATTGTTCGAAGAACTATGGACGTTGTGCGGCCGTCGCATGGCGGATGACGTGGTCCTTCGACCACTTTGCCCCTTCTACCGTCTGCGCTTCGACGATGGCAGCCACTTCGACTGTTCCGCTGATCCGAAGGCGATGCGGGCCGAGGTCGCGCGCCTCTCCCCCGGCGATGTCGAAGGCTACGAACGCTTCATGGCGTTGTCGGCGACACTGTGCCGGCTCGGTTTCGAGGAACTTGGCGATGCCTCCTTCGCATCATTCGCCGACATGGCGCGTGTCGTGCCGGCCTTGGCGCGATACGGCGCCTGGCGCAGTGTCTATGCCACCGTCGCGCGGCACATGCGGGATGAGCGGCTGCGCACCGCCTTCAGCTTCCACCCGCTGTTGATCGGCGGCGATCCGTTCCGTGCCAGCGCGATCTACGCGCTGATCCCGCATCTGGAACGGGCCTGGGGCGTGCATTGGGCGATGGGCGGAACCGGGCGGCTCGTCGCGGGACTCGTGGGTCTGCTGCGCGGGCAGGGGAGTGAACTGCGGCTGGGTGCCGAGGTCGCCGCGATCCTGGTCGAAGGCGGCCGTGCCGCTGGTGTGCGGCTCGCGAGCGGCGAGGAGATTCGCGCAGCCATCACCGTTTCCAACGCTGATTCAGCTTGGACCTACCGGCATCTGCTCGGCCACGCACCACGGCAACGTTGGACCGATCGCCGGCTCGACCGCGCCAGTTCCTCGATGGGACTTTTCGTCTGGTACTTCGGCACGCGGTGCCGATATGCGTCGGTCGGCCACCACACCATCCTGCTCGGCCCGCGCTACCGCGAATTGCTGCGCGACATCTTCCGCCGAAAGGTTCTGGCCGCGGATTTCAGCCTCTACCTGCATCGCCCGACGGCCAGCGACCCGACACTCTCGCCACCGGGCCATGATGCCTTCTACGTGCTTTCCCCCGTGCCTAATCTGCAGGCGGGCATCGATTGGCGGCGCGAGGCCGAGCCCTACAGGCGGGCCATCCAGCGCCGCCTGTCGGAGACGGTGTTGCCGGGCCTGGAGGAGGCCATCGTTACCTCCAAGCTCGTCACGCCGCTGGACTTCCGTGACGACCTGCTTGCATGGCGTGGTTCGGGTTTCGGCCTGGAGCCGGTGCTGACGCAGAGCGCCTGGTTCCGCCCCCACAATCGCAGCGAGGAACTGGAGGGTCTCTACCTGGTCGGCGCCGGCACTCATCCGGGTGCGGGCCTGCCGGGCGTGCTGTCCTCCGCCCGCGTGCTGGACAAGGTGGTGCCGCATGCCGACGCCTTCGTCTGAGATCGCGCCCGCCGATCTCGCTGCCTGCCGAGCGATGCTCGCCAGTGGGTCGCGCAGCTTCCGCGCTGCCTCGTTGCTGCTGCCGGCGCGCGTCGCGCGGCCTGCGGCCGCGCTCTATGCCTTCTGTCGTGTCGCCGACGATCTGATCGACCGGGACGGCGGGGGGATGCGGGCGGTGCGCGTGCTGGAGCGCCGGCTCGATGCCATCTGCGCCGGGCGTCCTGGGCCCTGGCCGGCCGACCGCGCGCTCGCGGCGGTGGTCGCGCGCCACGGCATCCCGCGCGCGCTGCCAGCCGCCTTGCTCGAAGGCCTGGCCTGGGATGCGCAGGGTCGTAACTACGTCACGCTCGCTGATCTGGAGGATTATGCCGCGCGCGTGGCCGGCAGTATCGGCGCGATGATGGCGCTGCTGATGGGGGCAGCATCTCCAGTGGCAGTTGCCCGCGCGGCCGATCTGGGTGTCGCCATGCAATTGACGAACATAGCGCGCGATGTGGGTGAGGATGCGCGCGCCGGCCGACTCTACCTGCCCAGCGACTGGCTGCTGGACGCCGGGATCGCGCCGGAGGCCTGGCTTGCCGCGCCACGCTTCACGCCGGCGCTGGCCGTGGTCGTTGCGCGCCTGCTCCGCGCTGCGGATGCCCATTACCGGCGGGCCGAGGCCGGTATTCCGCTCTTGCCGGCGGATTGCCGCCCGGGCATCGCGGCCGCCCGGCTGATCTATGCGGAGATCGGCCGTGTGCTGGAACGCCAGGGTCATGATTCGGTTTCGGCACGCGCGGTGGTCGGCGGTAGGCGGAAGGTCGCGTTGCTGGCCGGCGCGCCGCTGCTGGCCTGGCGCGCGACCAGCGCGCCGCAGCCGGCCGCGCCGCTGGCGGCCAACCGCTTCCTCGTCGATGCCGCCGCGGCGGCGCAGCGTCCGCGGCCCGCTGTCCCGTGGTGGGCCTTTGGTGATCGCGTCGTCTGGGCGGCCGAACTCTTCTCGCGTCTCGATGAGCGCGAGCGTCGGCGTGTGCCGGCCAGCGACCGCGCATGAAGCGGCGGCATGTCCGATTCCGTCTTCGGCCTGCTTGATCTGCTCCTGGCCTTCGGGCTCGCCCTCGGCTGGGGGGCGCGCGAACTGATCGTGTTGCGACGAGAGGCACGGAAGGCGAAGCGTGACGCCTCACTGGAATGAGCGTGGCACCCGGAAGGGCAGCATGAGCTGGACCGGCAGTGCGGCGAAGCGGTCAAGATCGAGGCTTTCATGCACCGCGACCACCCTTCGCCCCAGCAGGCCCGTCGCGATGACGGAGCGCGCATAGAACGGCGCATCCTGCAGCGTCTCCGTCACGCGTGGCGCCGCGCAGGCGTCGGCGCGCGTTGGCCGGGCGAGGCGCCACAGCGTGCGGGGCAGGTGCGCAGGCGGTGGCACGGCGATGTCCTCCACCTGGCCATGGCGATCGACCCGCAGCGCGAGGGATCGCTCCGTGCCGTCGCGGCGGCGCGCATTGTACAGGATGGCCGCTGCATCCCCCGCCGATGCACGGCACCAATCCCAGTTGCGGAAATCGCTTTCGAGCGGTGCGTCGCCGGCATTGGTGTCAAAGTAGCCTGTCCCTGACCAGTGCAGAGAGGGTGAGTCCAGCGCGACCTCGATGCGCGCACGGGGTGCGATTGGGCGCCAGCGGTGCCGTCCCGCTACATCCAGGATGAAGCCGCGATCGCCGAGCGCCAGGGGATGGACACGAACGATGCCGCGCACCCGGCGCGGCAGGGGCGCCCCGATCTCCGCCAGATGCAACGTCAGCGAGTTGCCATCCCACCGTGCGGCACTGGGGCCGATGGAAAGGGTCCGCGCGTCGCGCAGGACGGTGCTGGCGCCACGCTCGGTCATCGCCCATCGCCGCTTGCCCGGGCCATAGAGTGCCACGTTGAAAGCGCAGTGCTGCAGCGGATCTGCCGGCCCGCGCCGACGCGCCCAGGCGTACCAGGGCGAAAACACGCTGCCGAGGAAGGCGATGACGGTCAGCCCATGCCGGCCATCGTCGCTCAGCCCATCAACATACCACCAGGCATAGCCATTCGATGGAACCGGCGCGTCGAAGCGAGGTCCGCCATCAGGCGCTCCACCGCCATCCGTCCGGACATCGCCGCCATCGGCACGCCCGCCCCCGGATGGATGCCGCCCCCCGCCAGGTAGAGGCCCGGCAGGCGCGTCCCGGCGCCCTGGCGTTGGAAGCTCGCCTGCCAGCCATGCACCGTCCGGCCGTAAAGGGCGCCGCCCGTCGCGGGGAACAGTTGCTCGAACCCCGATGGTGTCGTCACCACCGTGTTCTCCGGTGATGTCGTCAGGCGCAGCCCGGCCCGCGCCAGCAGCGCCAAGGCGTTCGTCTCGCATCGGGCGATCTCCGTCGCATTGGGTTTGAAGTGGTCGCCGCACGGTGGCGCATTGACCAGGCAGAGCAAACGCTCGGGCCGCCCCACCGGGTATTCACCGCCGCCACGGTCCTGCGCGCAGACATAGACGGTGGGGGAGTCCGGCAGCCGGGCATGGTCGAACAGATCGGCGAACTCCGTGGCGGACTCGTCGCCGAAGAAGACGTTGTGCCGATCGAGCGGGAAGCCCTCGACCTCGGCCAGCATGGCCCAGGTGACGGCCGAGAGGGATCGCGGTGCGACGCCGGCCCGCGGCACGGCGCGCTGCGCCGCGGCGCCGAAGTGGCCCGCCGCCAAGGCCGCGACGTCAGCATTCGCAATGACGGCGTTGCAGGCGATGACCTCGCCATCGGCCAGACGCACGCCCGTGGCTCGGCCGCCGCCGACCAGAATCTCCGTCACCTCCACCCCTGTCCGGATGGTGGCGCCGCGCGCTTCCGCCAACAGGCGCAACATGCGCGCGATGCGGTGCATCCCGCCCTCGACAAGCCAGACGCCGGATTGCTCGACATGGGCGATCAGCATCAGCGTGGCCGGCGCGTGAAACGGCGAGCAGCCGCAATAGGTGGCGTAGCGTCCGAAAAGTTGTCGAAGGCGCGGATCGCCAAAATGCTCCCCCAGCGCCTGCCAGAGCGTGGCGAAGGGCGATACATCACGAAAGGCGCCGATCCCGCCGGCGAAGGCGACGGACAGCGGTGTCGGCCGCGCGGCACGGATGAAGGCCGGTTCCATCACCGCATAGATGCGGCGCGCGCGGTCGCAGAAGGCACGATAGCCGCGCGAAGCATCAAGACCCGCAAAGGCGCCGATCGCATCGGCCGAGGCATCGATATCGGCATGCAGGTCGAGCCGCGCCGCAGCACCCCAGGCGTGCCGCGCCAGGATGTCGGCGGGGCGCAGCGTCAGGTGGTCCTCCAGCGCCGCGCCAGCCTGGGCGAGAATCTCGTCGAAGACCCAGCGCATGGTGAAGACGGTGGGGCCGGCATCGATGGCCCGCCCGCCAATCACGGTTTCCCGCATCTTGCCGCCGACCGTCGCGGCGCGCTCAAGCAGGATCACATCCAGGCCGCGTGCGGCGAGCAGCAGCGCGGCCGTTAGGCCGCCGACGCCGCCGCCGATGATCGCCACCCGCTCGCTGCGCATCCGACCTCCGAAAGAGATTGACATGATCGTCAACTAAGACTGACAGTTTTGCCTGACAGTTCCAATAGACAGTTCAGGAGGCCGGCCATGGATGCTGTATCCCGGATCGAAAGCGCCCTTGCCGATTCCGTCCTGCTGGCCGAAGCGGCCGGCGCGCCGCCGCGCCTGGCCGCTGCATTGCGCCATGCGGTGTTTCCCCGCGGCGCGCGGGTCCGGCCGCGCCTTGTCCTCGCTGTCGCGGGCGCCTGCGGCGACGACCGTCCGGCCTTGTCGGCTGCCGTGGCGACCGCGGTCGAACTGCTGCATTGCGCCTCGCTCGTGCATGATGACATGCCGTGCTTCGACGATGCCGATACGCGGCGCGGCAGGCCGAGCGTGCACCGCGCTTTTGGCGCGCCGCTTGCGCTGCTCGCCGGCGATGCGCTGATTGTGCTGGCCTTCCAGACCTTGGCCCGCGCCGCCGCGACGGCGCCGGAACGGCTGCCCGCTGTCATGCTACTGATCGGCGATGGGGTGGGCGTCCCCTTCGGCATCGTTGCCGGCCAGGCCTGGGAATGCGAGCCGCGCACCGACCTGTCCGAATACCAGCGCCAGAAAACTGGCGCGCTTTTCGCCGCCGCCGCCATGGCCGGTGCCGCCGCGGCCGGCGCGGAAGCAGAATCGTGGCGGCTGCTGGGCGAACGCCTGGGCGAGGCCTATCAGGTGGCCGACGATCTGCGCGACGCGGTGGGTGAGGCTGCGGAGCTGGGCAAGCCGGTCGGCCGCGATGCCGCCCTGGGCCGCCCGAACGCGGCGCTGGCCTGCGGTGTCGACGGCGCGCTTGCGCGGCTGCGCGGCCTGGCCGATGCAGCGGTCGCGGCGATTCCGCCGAGCGCCGGCGCCCCCGCGCTCGGCGCGCTGATCCAGGCCGAGATGCATCGGCTCCTGCCAGCAAAGCTGACCCAGAAGGCGGCGTGATGGTGTTGCGTGCCGGCACCGTGCTGCCCGGTGCCGCCGCCTTCATGGCGCTGCGCGATCGGCTCGCCACTTGGCAGGTGCGGCTGGCGGGGGATGCGCGGTTCCGCGCCTGGGCCGCGCGATTCCCACTCACGCGGCCGATCGCGCGGCGACGGGCCGCAGAACTCTTCGATCTCTGCGCGGGCTTTGTCTATTCGCAGGCCCTGTCTGCCTGCCTGACGCTGAACCTGTTCGAGATGTTGCGTGGCGGCGCGCTGCCAGCGGCGACCATCGCGCGGCGCACCGGCCTGGCGCCTGATGTCGCTGCGCGATTGCTGGACGCAGCGGCGGCGCTGCGGCTCGTGGCGCCGACCGCCGATGGGCGCTATGGGCTCGGGCCGCTCGGGGCGGCGCTGCTCGACAATCCGGGCGTCGCGGCGATGGTCGCGCATCATGCACTACTCTACGATGATCTGCGCGATCCGGTGGCGATGCTGCGCGATGGCCGCGGGGCTGGGCTGAGCGCCTTCTGGAGCTACGCACGCAGCGTGCCTGGCGTGCCCTGCGATGCGGCGCCCGCCGGCGCCTATAGCGCGTTGATGACCTCATCCCAGCCCATGGTCGCCGAGGAAGTCGCTGCCGCCTATCGCTTCGACGGCCATCGCCGAATCCTCGATATCGGTGGCGGCGACGGTTGCTTTCTTGCCGCGATCGCGCCGCATGCCCCTGGCGCCTCACTCATTCTCCTCGACGTGCCGCCGGTCGCCGCGCGTGCGCGCGCGCGCTTTGCCTCGGTGGGGCTTGCCAGTCGTGCCGAGGCGATCGGATGCGACTTCCGCACCGATCCGCTGCCTGCGGGAGCCGATCTGGTGACGCTCGTGCGCGTGCTTCATGACCATGACGATGCGGTCGTCGCGGCGCTGTTGCATCGCGTCCGCGGGGCGCTGGTGCCGGGCGGGCGCATTCTCATCGCCGAACCCATGGCCGCGACGCGCGGCGCGGAACGCATGGGTGCCGCGTATTTCGGCGTCTACCTGCTGGCGATGGGCCAGGGCCGGCCACGCCGGTCGGGCGAACTCATGGCGATGCTGCGCGACGCGGGATTTGTGCGTCCGCGCATGCTGCGCATGCGCATCCCGCTGATCGTGAGCGTGCTGGTGGCTGAACGGACAGCCTGACAAACGGTTTGCATTGATCGTCAATTTGTATTGACACTCTAATTTGTCTTCCTAGACTGACACTCACGGGAAGGGTGGAACTCCAACAATGGACACCGTCGCTATCGTCATGACGGCACCGCAGGCGATGGCGGTTCGGCGACTCGACCTGACGCCCCCCGGCGAATCCGACGTCGTCGTCGATGTGGATTGGAGCGGCATCAGCACGGGTACGGAACGCCTGCTCTGGTCGGGGCGCATGCCGTCCTTTCCGGGAATGGGGTATCCCCTGGTGCCGGGCTATGAGGCTGTGGGCCGCGTCACCGCCGCCGGCAAGGCATCCGGCCGGCGCGATGGCGATACCGTCTTCGTCCCCGGGGCACGCTGCTTCGGCATGCTGGATGGCATGGAGGTGCGCGGGCTGTTCGGTGGCGCCGCGAAGCGGCTTGTCGTGCCGGGCGCGCGCACCACGCGCATCAAACCGTCCTTGGGCGAACACGGCATCCTGATGGCCTTGGCGGCGACCGCCTGGCACGCGATCTCGGCCGCTGCCGCGCTGCCGCCGGATCTCATCGTCGGGCATGGCGTGCTCGGGTGCCTGCTGGCGCGGCTGACGTTGCTGACGGGCGCGGCGCCGCCCACCGTCTGGGAGACCCAGGCCGCGCGCCTGACCGGTGCCGCCGAATACCCCGTGCTGCGGCCGGAGGATGACGAACGCCGCGACTATCGCGCGATATACGATGCGAGCGGCGACGCAGCGGCACTCGATGGGCTGATTGCGCGCCTCGCGCCGGGCGGCGAGATCGTCCTGGCGGGCTTCTATGCCGACCGTGTCTCCTTTGCCTTCCCGCCGGCCTTCATGCGGGAGGCGCGGCTGCGCGTCGCCGCCGAATGGCGCCATGCCGACATGCTGGCGGTGGCGGAGATGATTGCCGAGGGTCGCCTCTGCCTCGACGGTCTGATCACCCACCGTGCCCCCGCGGAGCAGGCCGAACACGCCTATCGCACCGCCTTCGACGACGTCGCCTGCCTCAAGCTCGTCCTTGATTGGAGAAGCGCTGCATGAATGCTCCCGTCGTCAATGCGCAGGGTGCGCCCTCGGCAGTGTCCATGGTCGATCGGCTGCGCGCCGAAGCCGCCATCGCGCCTGAGCCGGTGGCGACAGCGCCGCCCAGCAAGAAGACTCAGGTCATCGCAATCTACGGTAAGGGCGGCATCGGCAAGTCGTTCACGCTGGCAAACCTCAGCTACATGATGGCGCAGCAGGGCAAGCGCGTGCTGCTGATCGGCTGCGATCCCAAAAGCGACACGACCAGCCTTCTTTTCGGCGGAAAATCCTGCCCGACCATCATCGAGACCTCCTCGCGCAAGAAGGCCGCGGGTGAGCCGGTTGCGATCGGCGATGTCTGCTTCAAGCGCGACGGCGTCTTCGCGATGGAACTTGGTGGTCCAGAAGTCGGTCGCGGTTGCGGTGGGCGTGGCATCATCCACGGTTTCGAATTATTGGAGAAACTGGGCTTCCACCAGTGGGATTTCGACTACGTGCTGCTCGACTTCCTGGGCGACGTGGTCTGCGGCGGCTTCGGCCTGCCGATCGCACGCGACATGTGCCAGAAGGTGATCGTCGTCGGATCGAACGACCTCCAGTCGCTCTATGTCGCCAACAATGTCTGTTCGGCGGTGGACTACTTCCGCAAGCTTGGCGGCAATGTCGGCGTCGCGGGCATGGTGGTGAACAAGGATGATGGCACGGGCGAGGCCGCGGCCTTCGCCGCCGCGGCTGGCATCCCCGTCCTTGCAGCCATCCCGGCGGATGATGACATCCGGCGTAAATCCGCGAATTACGAAATCATCGGCCGGCCCGGCAGCCAATGGGCAAGTCTGTTCGAATTTCTGGGCGAACAGGTGGCTGCGGCGCCGCCGTTGCGTCCGACGCCACTCACCCAGGATGCGCTGCTCGGTCTGTTCAAGGGTGAGACGGTTGGCCGGCACGTCGTGTTGAACCCCGCCACGATGGAGGACATGTGCGCAGCGGAAGTGTTGCACAAGCCGTCCCTCGAAGTGGTCTATGAGGGGAGCTGAGCCGGTGGACACGCTCGCGACAGGCTGCCATGGCGGGCGCGAGACCATGCTTGATGCCGCGCGCGCCGCGGGGAAAAGCGATGTCATGGATCGCTTGGCCGCGGATTACCCGCGCGGCCCGCATGACCAGCCGCAATCCATGTGCCCGGCCTTCGGTTCGTTGCGCGTCGGGCTGCGCATGCGGCGGGTGGCGACGATCCTGTCGGGGTCGGCCTGCTGCGTCTATGGGCTGACCTTCACCAGCCATTTCTACGGTGCCCGGCGCAGCGTGGGGTATGTGCCCTTCAATTCCGAAACGCTCGTCACCGGCAAGTTGTTCGAGGATATCCGCGACGCCGTCCATCAACTGGCCGACCCTGCGCAGCAGGATGCCGTGGTCATCATCAACCTCTGCGTGCCGACGGCGTCGGGCGTGCCCCTTGATCTGTTGCCGAAGGTTCTCAATGGCGTCCGCATCATCGGCATCGACGTGCCGGGTTTTGGTGTGCCGACGCATGCCGAAGCGAAGGATGTCCTGGCTGGCGCCATGCTGCGCCACGCCCGCCTGGAAGCCGAGTCCGGCCCCGTCGCCCGCCCGCAGGCAATGCAGGACGGCACGCGCAGTGTCGCGCTGATCGGGGAGTTGTTCCCCGCCGACCCGCCGGGTATCGCTGCCCTGCTCGCGCCGCTCGGACTCGGGATCGCACCGCAACTGCCGGCACGTGAATGGCGTGACCTGTATGGCGCGCTGGATTGTGCCGTGGCGGCGGCTATCCATCCCTTCTACGTCGCTTCCATCCGTGAATTTCGCAATGCCGGCCGCCCCGTCGTCGGCTCCGGCCCTGTCGGCGTCGATGGCACCGCAGACTGGCTCGATAGCATCGCGACGGCCGCCGGTGTCACCCAGGTGCAACGCGAGGATGCCAAGGCGCGCGCGCTGCCGGCGATCCGTGCCGCCCTCGCGGCCAATCCGATCAGCGCCCGTGTCACAGTCTCGGGCTATGAAGGTTCTGAACTCCTCGTCGCGCGGCTCCTGATCGAGGCCGGCGCCGAAGTCCCCTATGTCGGCACCGCTTGTCCGCGCACGGAATGGAGCGAGGCGGATCGCGCCTGGCTCGCGGCCCGTGGCACGCATGTGCAGTACCGGGCGAGCCTGGAGCAGGACATGGCCGCGATGCGGGATGTCAGGCCTGACCTGGCGCTTGGCACCACGCCGCTGGTGCAGAAGGCGAAGGAACTGGGAATCCCCGCGCTGTACTTCACCAACATGGTCTCGGCGCGGCCGCTGTGCGGACCCGCCGGCGCTGCCTCGCTCGCCGGCATTGTCGCAGCACAGACCCGCGGGCGCGAACGCTTCGGCCGCATGGTCTCCTTCTTCGCCGGCGTCGGCACGCCCGACGGCGCGGGCTATGGCTTCCGCGAACGTCCGGTCGATCCGCCCGGCTTCCGCGAGCGCCAGCGCAAGCTGCGTGCGGCGCGGGCCAAAGCCGAAGAAGCGGTGGGGACCTGACGCCGATGCTTGTCATCGATCACGACAGGGCCGGCGGATACTGGGGCGCGGTCTATGCCTTCAGCGCCGTGCGCGGATTGCGCGTGGTGATCGACGGTCCGGTGGGCTGCGAGAACCTGCCGGTCACCGCCGTGCTTCACTACACCGATGGATTGCCGCCGCATGAATTGCCCATCGTCGTCACGGGCATCGATGAGGATGCGCTGACGCAGAACGGCACCGAAGCGCTGCTGTCGCGCGCCGCCGCCACCCAGGATGCCGACCTGCCCGCGGTGGTCGTCACCGGTTCGATCGCCGAGATGATCGGCGGCGGCGTGACGCCGGAGGGATCGAACCTGCGCCGCTTCATCCCGCGCACCATCGACGAAGACCAGTGGCAGGCCGGCGACCGCGCCATCAACTGGCTGTGGACCGAATTCGGCGCGAAGCGCATCCGCCCACCACGCCCCCGTAAGGAGGGTGAGCGCCCGCGCGTCAACCTGATCGGTCCTATCTACGGCACTTTCAACATGCCATCGGACCTCGCCGAGATCCGCCGTCTGGTCGAGGGTATCGGCTGCGAGGTCAATCTGGTCTTCCCGCTGGGCAGCCACATCGAGGATGTGCCGAAGCTCGCCGATGCCGAGGTCAATATCTGCCTCTACCGCGAATTCGGCGCGCGGCTGTGCGAAACGCTGGAACGCCCCTGGCTGCGTGCGCCGATCGGCATGCATGCCACCACCAACTTCCTGCGCAAGCTGGGCGAACTGACAGGGGCCGATCCTGAACCATTCATTGAACGCGAGAAACACACAACGCTGAAGCCACTGTGGGATTTATGGCGCAGCGTAACACAGGATTTTTTCGCCAGCGCCGCCTTCGCCATCGTCGCGACCGAGACCTATGCACTCGGCATCCGGCGCTTCCTGTCGGAGGAGCTCGGCATCCCCTGCGCCTTCAGCTTCGGCCGCAAGCCGGGCGAGAAGACCGACAATGCGGCGGTGCGCGAGGCGATTGCGCGCACCCCGCCGCTGGTGCTGTTCGGCTCGTTCAATGAACGCATGTATGCCGCCGAAAGTGGCTGTCGGGCCCAATATATTCCCGCCAGTTTTCCCGGCGCGATCATCCGCCGCGCCACCGGCACGCCCTTCATGGGATATGCCGGCGCGACCTACCTCGTGCAGGAGTACTGCAACGCGCTGTTCGACGCGCTGTTCCACATCCTGCCGCTCGGCACGCAGCTCGACCGCGCGGCGGTCGCGACGCCGGTCCGCGCTGCGGTCGCCGAAAGCTGGGAGGATGCGGCGCGTGACCTGCTGGACGCGCATATCGAGGACGCGCCATTCCTGGTCCGCATCTCCACCGCCAAGCAGTTGCGCGAACAGGTCGAGGAAGCGGCGCGCGCGGCCGGCGAGGTGCGCGTGACGCGCGCGCGTGTCGAAGCCTCACTGGGCCTTATGCGAGAGGCAGCGCCCGCATGAGCGCGCGTCGCAACATCCTTTTCGAGCGGCCTCAGTGCCGTCCGACCTCCCTGGATGCACGCATCCAGGGAGTTCAAGCGCCGACCTGGTTCTGCCGGGTCGAACGCCGCATCCGGCCCAGTGGGCCGTATGTGTCCCTGCCGCGCGGGAGATGTGCGGTAACCGGCCCTCGGGCCGCCATCCGAAAGGCCCCATAATGGCCAGCACGGAAGGATCTATCAGCGGCCTCACGGAGACCGAGGCGAAGGAATTCCACGGAATCTTCGTCTCGAGCTTCATCGCCTTCACTGTCATCGCGATCATTGCGCACATCCTGGTGTGGATGTGGCGTCCCTGGCTTCCAGGGCCGCGCGGCTACACCGAACTTCTGGATGGCGTCACGACCGCGGCGACCTTCCTCGTCTGAAAGGAGCGCAGGACATGTGGCGACTTTGGCTGTTGTTCGATCCGCGTCGCGTACTCGTCGCACTCTCGGTCTTCCTGATGACCCTGGCGTTGCTGATCCACTTCATTCTGCTCAGCACCGACCGGTTCAACTGGATCGAGGGTCCGCGACCCGCCCCGGTCGTTTCGGCGCCCCGGTAGCGGAGACCGCCCGGCGACGGGACGGCAGGGTGGTCCCCACCGTGCCCCCCGCCGCCGGGCTCCCTTCAGGCGACCTTGCGTCGCCGCAGGTTGGCGGGAGGACACGCCCATGGCGATGCTGTCATTCGAGAGGAAGTACCGCGTCCGCGGCGGAACTCTGGTCGGCGGTGACCTGTTCGATTTCTGGGTCGGGCCATTCTACGTCGGCTTCTTCGGCGTCACGACGATCTTCTTCGCCACGCTCGGCACGGCGCTGATCCTGTATTCCACGGCGCTCGACGGCGTGTGGAATCCTTGGAAGATCTCGGTCGCACCGCCTGATCTCGACTACGGCCTCGCACTCGCGCCACTGCGCCAGGGCGGATTCTGGCAGGCGATCACGGTCTGTGCCCTGGGCGCCTTCATCTCCTGGGCGCTGCGCCAGGCGGAGATCGCGCGCAAGCTCGGCATGGGCCTGCACATTCCCTTCGCCTATGGCATGGCGATCTTCGCCTATTTCACGCTGGTGGTGATCCGGCCGGTGCTGATGGGCGCCTGGGGGCACGGTTTCCCCTACGGCATTTGGACCCACCTCGATTGGGTGTCCAACGTCGGCTACCAGTACCTGCACTTCCACTACAACCCGGCGCACATGCTGGCGGTCAGCTTCTTCTTCGCCACGACGCTTGCGTTGTCGATGCATGCTTCTGTGGTTCTCGCCGCCATCAATCCGGCGCGGGGCGAACCAGTGAAGACCTCCGAGCACGAGAACACCTTCTTCCGTGACGCCATCGGCTATTCGATCGGCACGCTCGGCATTCATCGCCTCGGGTTGTTCATCGCGCTTTCGGCTGGGTTCTGGAGTGCGGTCTGCATTGTGATCAGCGGTCCGTTCTGGACCCGCGGCTGGCCCGAATGGTGGGGCTGGTGGCTCAACCTGCCCATCTGGGCGCGGTGAGGGAGGACCGGTCTATGGCTGAATACCTTAACCTCTTTACCCGCGTTCAGGTGCGCGGGCCGCTCTATGCCGGCGTGGCGATCGGGCGCGACGAACGATACCGGGGCCGCGGTAGAGGCTTCAGCTACCTGATGGGCAAGATCGGCGATGCGCAGATCGGCCCGCTCTACCTCGGCCATCTTGGCGTGTTGTCGCTGGTCTTCGGCTTCGTCGCTTTCGAGATCATCGGCTTGAACATGCTGGCCTCGGTGAACTGGAGCCCGGTCGAGTTCGTCCGGCGCCTGCCCTGGCTGGCGCTGGAACCACCCTCGCCGGCCTATGGGTTGCGCTTCCCGCCGCTTCGTGACGGCGGATGGTGGTTGATGGCGGGCTTCTTCCTGACGCTGTCGGTACTGCTGTGGTGGGCCAGGCTGTATCGCCGCGCGCGACAGCTCGGCCTTGGGACGCATCTGTCCTGGGCCTTCGCCGCGGCGATCTGGCTGTACCTGGTGCTCGGCTTCATCCGCCCGCTGCTGATGGGCAGCTGGTCAGAGGCGGTGCCCTTCGGCATCTTCCCGCATCTCGACTGGACGGCAGCCTTCTCGATCCAGTACGGCAATCTCTTCTACAACCCGTTCCACGCACTCTCGATCGTATTCCTTTATGGATCGACGCTGCTCTTCGCGATGCATGGCGCGACCATCCTCGCCGTCAGCCGTTTTGGTGGTGAGCGTGAGGTGGAGCAGGCCGTGGATCGCGGCACCGCGGCCGAGCGCGCCGCGATCTTCTGGCGCTGGACCATGGGCTTCAACGCCACCTTCGAATCCCTGCATCGCTGGGCCTGGTGGTTCGCAGCCTTGTGCCCGATCGCTGGCGGAATCGGTATCCTGCTGACCGGGACGGTGGTGGACAATTGGTACGCCTGGGCCATGCAACGCGGCTATGCGCCGACCTATCCGTCGGTTGCGCCAATCCTGCTCGACCCGGCACTCGGCGTGGGAGGCAGCCGATGAAATACCGCTTCCCCCTGGCCCTGGCATTCCTGTTCACGGCCTTCCTGGGCGTGGTCTTCGCGCTGCAGGCCTTCGAACACCCGCCCGTGCTCAGCGCGCAAAGCGGCTTCCGCGGGACCGGCATGGTCCAGGTCGCCAATCCGCGGATCGAAGCCGCCCTTTGGGCGCGAAACCAGCTACCGGAAGCCCCGGATGCCGCCAGCGCCGAGGGTGACCGGGCCTCCGAGATCTACGAGAACGTGCCCCTGCTGGGGCATCTCAGCATCGAGCAATTTGGGCGCATCATGCAGGTGATGACCGAATGGGTCTCGCCGGAGGCCGGTTGCAACGGCTGTCATGTCGAAGGAAATTTCGCCTCCGACGACAACTACCGCAAGCAGGTGGCGCGGCGGATGATTGAGATGGTGCGCCACGTCAACAATGGCTGGACCAGCCATGTGCAGCAGACTGGCGTGACCTGCTACACTTGCCATCGTGGCCGGCCGGTGCCCGAGCAGGTCTGGGCGGCTGTCCCGGAACAGGGCGCGCGTGGTATGGCGGCATCCCCACGCATGCAAAACCGGGGGGAACCGAGCGTGGGGCTGACATCGCTGCCGCATGATCCGTTCTCGCATTACCTTCAAGGGTCGCAGAACATCCGGCTGCAGGGGCCGACACCGTTGGCGTCCGGCACCCCGCATTCGGTGCAGAATGCCGAATCTGTCTACGGGCTGATGATAAACCTGTCCTCGGCGCTTGGGGTGAATTGTACCTTCTGTCACAATACCCGCGCCTTCTCCCCCTGGGATGAAAGCCGCGGCCCGCGCCTGACGGCTTGGCACGGCATCCGCATGGTGCGGGATTTGAACAACAACTATGTGGGGCCGTTGCGGGATATCCTGCCGGCTGACCGGAGGGGGCCGCTGGGCGATGCCCTGCAGGTCAATTGCGCCACCTGCCACCAGGGTGTCAGCCGACCACTCCTGGGCGCCCCGATGCTGCGCGATTACCCGGAACTCGCCATGCCGCCGGCACGGTGAAGTCAGCCACCATCACGGTTTGCAGGCCTGGCGACGACTAGGCCTGCAAAGCCCATTGATTTGGTCTAGAAAGATACTGGGTCGGGGCCAAAATCACCTTGGCACCGCTGGAACGTACCATGAACAGAGTCAATTTCGCGCAGCCTGACATCACCCTTACGCTCGATTGGGAGGGCGTGATCCGCACGGCTGCGCATTCCAGCGCCATTCCAACGGAACAAGTTGCCGACTGGGTCGGCCGCCCGTGGATCGATACTGTTGGCGATTCGGGCGGCGACTGGATTCGCCGGATGCTCGATGACGCGCGCAACCGCGGTGTTTCCGCCTTCCGCCAGGTGCGCCAGCGCTTTCCGAGCGGCCTCGAACTGCCGATCGAATACACCACCGTCAGGCTGGGCGGTGAGGCCGGGCTGATGGCCATCGGCAAAAACCTGCAGGCGGTGGCCGAGCTTCAGTCGCGCCTGATCGCTACGCAGCAGGCCCGGGAACAAGACTACTGGAAACTGCGCGAAATCGAGACGCGCTCGCGCCTGCTCTTCGATGCCTCGAATGAAGCGGTGCTCGTGGTCGAGGCTGAATCGCTGCGCGTCATCGAAGCCAATCCGGCAGCGATCCGCGCCATCGGCCTGGCCCCGGGCTGGGAGTTCCTGCGCGAGGTCGCGCCGCGCGACGAGGAGGCGTTCCGGGGCATGCTGCGGCGCGCGCGCGAGCAGGGCCGCGCCCCTGGCATTCTGGTACACCTCGGCGCCGAGCGCGCCTCATGGCTTGTTCGTGCGACGCTCATGACGCGGGATCCCGGCCCCGTCTTCCTCCTGCAGCTTGCCAGCGCCGCGACGGACGCGCACTCGGCCGCGCGCGGTACCCTGCTGCGGGTCGAGGAGATGGTGGAGCGCCTGCCCGACGCCTTCGTCGTGACTGACCAGGACGGCACGGTGCGGCGCGCCAACAAGGCCTTCCTGGAACTGGTGCAGGTCGCGACAGAGGCCGGCGTGCTTGGCCAGTCGGCCGGCCGCTGGCTTGCCCGGCCGGGATCAGGTCTCGGCGTGCTGCTTGCCAGCCTGCACGATCATGGCGAGGTCCGCCTGTTCCCCACCGTCATAACCGGCGAGGTCGGGCTTGAGGCAGAGGTGGAGATCTCCGCCGCCAGCAGCGGGATCGGGGGTACCCGAGCCATCGGCATGGTGATCCGCGACGTCGGCCGGCGCATCCGCGATCGCTACGGCAGTTCACCCCTGCGCGACGCCATGGGCGCCATCGAGAAGGATATCGGAACGACTCCCCTGCCTGCCCTGGTGCGACGCGTGGCCGCGGCGCTGGAGCGGCACTGCATCGAACGTGCCCTGGCGCTCGCCGATGGCAACCGTACCGCGACGGCCGAGCTGCTGGGCCTCAGTCGCCAGAGCCTCTACGCTAAGCTTGGCCGCTACGGCTTCCACGCCGGGCTCGATGAGGATGCGGAGGAAGCCGGGTGACCGACGCGTCCAGGCTGGCACAGACCTTCCTGCCGCCCTTTGGACAGGCTGACCTGTCGAATTGCGAGCGCGAGCAGATTCACCTGGCGGGTTCGATACAGCCACATGGCGCGCTGCTCGTGCTTCGCGAACCCGACTTGGCGGTGATGCAGGCAAGCGCCAATAGCGCGGCGTTCCTCGGCTGCGCCGGGGCGGAGGTGACGCTCGAGGATCTTGGCGCCGACCTGGTGGCGCGCATCGCCCCCATTCTGACCGAGCGGATGGACGCGGTGCCGATCGCCCTGCGTTGCCGCGCCGGGCCTGCCGCCATCATGTGCGACGTTCTGGTGCACCGGCCGACCGGCGGTGGCCTGGTGGTTGAGCTTGAGCCTGCCGGCGAGACGGTGGACTTTGCACATCAGGTCGAGAAGGCCCTCCAGCGGCTGCTGGCGACCTATACGCTGCAGGCGCTGTGCGACGAGGCGGCACGGATCTTCCGCGATGTCACCGGATATGATCGCGTGATGATCTATCGCTTCGACGAGGAGGGCCATGGCGAGGTCTTCTCGGAGCAGCGGCGTCAGGACCTGGAGCCGTTTCTCGGCAACCGCTATCCCGCCTCGGACATCCCGCAGATCGCGCGGCGCCTGTATGAGCGTAACCGCGTCAGGGTCCTGATCGACATCAACTACACGCCGGTACCGTTGGTGCCGAGGTTCTCCACCCTGACCGGGGCGGAGCTCGACATGTCGCTGTGCGTGCTGCGCAGCTCGTCGCCGATTCATGTGCAGTATCTCAGGAACATGAGCGTCGCGGCGACGCTGGTCGCCTCCATCATGGTCGGTGGCCGGCTCTGGGGGCTGGTGTCGTGCCACCACTATATTCCGCGCTTCGCGTCCTTTGAGATTCGGGCCGTCTGCGAATTGCTGGCCGAAGCCCTCGGGACGCGGATTTCCGCCCTCGAAAGCTTCTCCCAGGGCCAGGCCGAGATGGGCGTGCGCCGGCTGGAACAGCGCATGGTCGAGGCGATTTCGCGCAAGGGCGACTGGCGCGTGGCGCTGTTCGAGGCAGCCGACGCCTTGTTGGCCCCGGTGGGCGCCGTCGGCGCCGCGCTGTTGTTCGAAGGCCAGGTGCAGACCGCGGGCGAAGTGCCGGGCACCGCCGAGTTGCGGGAGATCGGTCGTTGGCTGGATGAACAGCCCCGCGCGCCGATGACTGCGATCAATGCGCTCGGCCAGCGGGTGCCGACCTTGGCGCGCCTCGCGCCGGTTGCGAGCGGGTTGATCGCTGTCTCGATCTCCACCGCGCCGGGTGAGTACCTTCTGTGGTTCCGCCCGGAACGCAAGCGCATGGTGACCTGGGGTGGCGACCCGACCAAGCCGGTTGTTGTCGGCAACAATCCGGCGGATCTCTCGCCACGCCGATCCTTCGCGCAGTGGCGCCAGCTTGTCGAAGGCACCGGCGATCCCTGGACGCCGCGCGACCTGGCGGCCGCCCGCATCATCGGTGAGACGGTCACCGATGTGGTGCTGCAGTTCCGTTCTGTCCGGGTGCTGATTGCGCAGGACCAGCTCAATCTGGTGCGGGGGCAGGTGCTGGCCTCCGACCTGCCGGTCGTGATCTGCGATCCGTCCGGATCCGTCCAGCTCATCAACGACGCCTTCGAACGATTGCTCCCCGATGCCGTCCGCCCCTTGCCACGGGAGATGAGTGAGCTGCTGTGCTGCTTCACCGATGATGAACTTATTCGGCGTCGTCTGCGTGACCTGCTCGGCAACCTCCGAAGCTGGCGTGGTGAGGTACGGTTGAAAGCGCGTCATGGCGAAAGCCAGGCGCTTCTCGTGCGCGCCGATCCGGTCTTCTCCGCACCGGATCGCGTGCTGGGCTTCGTGTTCCTGTTCAACGACCTGACCCGACGCAAGGAGGCCGATGCGGCGCGCCGGCACTTCCAGGAGGACATTGTCCACGGCCAACGTCCGCGCGCCGGCCGCCTCGGCTCGCAGGAAGACCTCGTGTTCCGTACCCTGCTCGCCTCGGTGGTGGAGAATGCGCAGCTTGCGGCGCTGGAGATCACCGACGGAGTCGAAGCCGAGCGGATGCCCGAGTTGCTGGAAAGCGTGCGGGCTTCCGTCGCGCGGACGGCGGATGTGCTTGAGGTCCTGATCTGGCACGCGCGCCACCTGTCTGCGAAGCGTCCCTAGGCCTGGACAGGATTATGCCGCCGCAGCCTGTTTCCGCCGGATCCTACGAGCATGGTTCGGTCCGCGACGCATTGCGGCAGGCGACGGGCACGATCCATGAGCGGCTGCACCAGCTTCCTGCCTTGCGCCGCCTTGCCGGGGGCAGCATGTCGCGCGGCGACTACATCGCATTGCTGCGGCAGTTCCTCGCATTTCACTTCGTCATCGAGGATCGGCTGGCGCAAGGGCCAACCTTGAGCGTGCACGGCATCGATATTGCCGAGCGTCGGCGATCCGGCGCGCTGTTGGCGGATCTCGAAGCGCTCGATGCGCCGGCCACGCTTCCACAGCCGCCGGCATTCTGCGACCTGCCGATACCGCCTTCAGCCGCTGCCGCGATGGGCTACCTCTATGTCAGTGAGGGTTCGAGGCTGGGCGGGCTCGCCCTGGCGCGGTCCCTGGACGGGCTGCTGCCGCCAGGCGACGTGGCCGGACGACGCTTCCTCCTGGGCTATGGACCGCAGCATGGGCGCATGTGGCGCGCCCTATGCGATGCGATCGAAACCCTGGGCGCGGCCGACGACGCCCGAAGCGCGATGATCGCGGCGGCGGTCGAAGCCTTCATCGTGTTTGAAAGGCATGTCGGGACCGCGAGTCCGACGTAAGGCTCGCCCGTGGCTGCCGACCCTCGGCCCTTTCCAGCGCGTCAGCGCCGGCTGCGCACCCCCACCGCCCAGCTCTGTTCATCCGCGCGCGCGTCATAGGCCAACCCGCGCCGCGCGACCCAGACATTGACCAGGTGGAACAGCGGGATCACCGCCGCATCATCCATCGCCAGCCGCACCGCATCGGCCAGCAGGGTCGCGCGCTGCGCGTCATCCAGCGTGGACAGGGCCCGCGCGGTCAGCGCATCCATCGCCTGGTTCGCATACCCGGTCACGTTGGACACACCGCGCCCGGCGGCCCGGTCGGTGGTGCCGAGGATATTGACCAGCCCGCCGCCGGCTTCGGCGGTGTTGTTGCTCCAGCCCCAAAGCCCCATCGCGAATTCATGGCGCAACCCGCGCGGGGAGTAGATCGAACCCGGCAATGCCTCCACCGTCGTCGCGACGCCGATGCGCGTCCACATCTGCGCGATCGCCTGCGACAGGGCCGCGTCATTGGGGTAGCGGTCGTTCGGCGTGTGCAGCACCAGGCGGAACCCCTGGGGGAAGCCGGCCTCGGCCAAGAGGCGTCGCGCGCGGTCCATGTCCAAGGTCGGGGTAGGCAGATCGGCGATGCTGCCTGGCGTGCCCGGCGGCATCCATTGCCCGGTGGGGGTCGCCGCGCCGTTCATCAACCGCTCCGCCAGCGCCGCGCGGTTCAGCCCGAGCGACAGCGCCTGCCGCACTCGCCGGTCGCGCATCGGGTTCACCGCCAGCGGCTGGCCCGCGAGGTCCATGGCGAACGGCGTCGAAGGCTTGTCCACGTCGGGGCCGAGGAAGATGATGCGCATCCCCTGCGTCGTGATGACCGACACCCGGTTGTCGGCGCGCAACTGTTCCACATTGGACAGCGGCGGCTGGTCGATCATGTCGACATCGCCGGCGAGCAAGGCCGCGACCCGCGCCCCGGCATTGGGGATGGCGCGTAGCGAGACGGTCTCCCATTCCGGCGCTTGCCCCCACCAGGCCGGGTTGCGCACCAGGTCCACGCGGTCGCCGCGGACGAAGCGCACCAGCCGATAGGGACCGGTGCCGATGGCGGCCTTGCCGGAATTGTAGTCCTCGGTCGTCGCATTCTCGCCCGCGTGGCGCGAGACGATGGCGACGTTGGCGAGGTCACCTGGCAGGTTCGGCGCCGGGGTATGGGTGTGCAGGTGGACGGTCAGCGGGTCCACCACCTCCACCCGCGCGATGGCGCGCAGAAAACCGGCAAAGCTGCTCGGGCTGTTCGGCACATTGGGCGCGCGCGCCAGGCTGAAGGCGACGTCATCGGCGGTGAAGGGCTGGCCATCCTGCCAGGTCACGCCCGGGCGCAGGGCAAACGCCCAGACGGTGTCGGAGACCGGAGTCCAGGACTGCGCCAGCCCCGGCTGCAGCGACGCATCCGCCCCGCGCTGCACCAGGCGATCGAAGACATGCAGCGCCAGCGTCAGGTTTGCGGCCAGATTGTAGAAATGCGGATCGACCGAGCCCGACAGCGCGGCCAGGCCGATGCGCAGATCCTGGGCCTGCGCCGGTCGTGGCGCGACAGGCAGCAGCATCAGGCCCGCAAGGGCCGCGGCGAGCAATTTTGGACGGTTCACGAGCATTTTCCTGAAGCAGCGCGATATCGCATGCAAGAAACCGACCGCTACGGCCGCCAGACGGCGCCCAGGGCCTCGGCCCCGCGGACATAGGCCGCGGCGTCCTCCTCCAGCAGCAGCCTGTCCCGCACCAGATCGGCGCCGGCGGCGCGGGTCGCTGCGATGAAGGCCGCCTGCGTCGGCCAGCGGGCCGCGACGCTGGGCCGTGGGTCGCCGGGGGCGCGGGCGGCATCGGTGCGGGCGAAGGGCATGAAGCTGCCCTCGCGGTCGCAGGGTTCGCGCGCGATGTTTTCGGCGCGGTAAAGGTTCCAGCCGGTATAGGTGCCCAAGGGCACGGCGATATCGGGCAGCAGCACGCCCGCGCGTTCATTGCCATCCGCATCCACCGCCGGCACCAGCGGCCGCCAGCCGACATCGGGCCGCGTGCCCGCGACCCAGTCGATGACCGGCGCGATCGGCGTGACCCCGGGCGGCAGGTGCGCGATGGGCGGGAAGCCGCCCAGGACCGTCTCGGCCGGAACCAGCGTGCCATCGGCCAGGCGCGGCACGCGGGAGGGTGGGGGCGCGCGCCCCTCGGTCACCCAGGCATCCAGCGCCACCAGAAGCGCGCGCAGCAGCGGCCCCGCGCTATGCGGATTGTTCGGGTTGGCGCAATTGCCGGGCGCCACGCCCTGGCCCGCGCGGCCGCCGTGCTTCGTGCCGGCCACCAGGTAATGCCGCGCGCCGGCGACCTCCGGCAGGTCGGCGGTCGCATCGGGCGTGGTGTGGGTCAGGCCCGCGCCCTTCTGCCAGTATTCGGTGGAGGTATTCACCTCCAGCACCAGCGGATCGGTCGCGGGATCGCGGCCTGCGCCCCGCGCCAGCGGAAACCAGTGTTCCGGAAAAGCAAAATCCTCGTGCCAGGTCGCGGTCCGGTTCGGCTGGGCAAAGCGTTCGTTGATGAACACGCGCCCGGCGCCGCTGATATGCGCCAGCACGCCGTCAAATACCCGGCGCCCTGCCTCATCGGCATTCATGCCCAGGTCGATGTGGTGCCGCAGATAGCGCCCCGCCTGCGAAATCCCGACACCCAGCACCCCGCGCACCGGTAGATCCGCCATCGGCGCGCCGCCATGGCGCAGCCAGGATGCGATGTCCCGGGTCGCGGCGAAGCCGATGCCCAGCGGCCTTGGGTCGCGCGCGGCATAGGTCGCCTCGTAGATCGCACCGGCTTCGAAACGCCCGCCACCAGGCAGGCGGATCGCCTGCGGCCCCGCGACCTCGAACGCCACATCGACCGGCGCCTGCGCCCGGGTCCAGCGCATCGTCAGCCGCAATGCTGCCGGCGGCGCCAGCGGATAGGAGAGTGGCGCTGTCGTCGCGGTCGCCGGCAGGCGCGTGCCAAAGACGAATTCATCGCGGATCGTCGCGGTCAGCCCGGCCAGGACCGGCACCTGCAGGCGCAGGTTGCCGCCGCCCTGCGGCACGTCGGGGTCCCAGCCGTTCCACACCATCGCCGCCCCTTCCGCCAGGGGGCGCCCGAGGCCGACGCTCTCCTCCGTCGCCAGCGCGTTCAGCGCCGCCTGGTTCGGCAGCGATGCGTCATAGAGGTAGGCGAAGAGGAATTTGCGCCCGCGATTGGTGACCTCATGCACCAACCTGCCGTTGAAGCGGGCGGGATCGGCCGGGCGCAGCAGCGTGACCTCGCTGCGGTATTCTACCCGGCCGGCGGCGTTGCGCGGGGCGATGGCCAGATCGGCGATGACGGCGTTGCGCGGATCGGCGGGGTCCAGTTCGCCATGCGCGACACCCTGGATCACCACATACGCGCCGGCGCCGAAATTGGCGGGGAAAGCGGTGCGCGAGGTTTCCTCGAAGCGCACCACATGCGCCATCGCCGGTGTCGACAACAGAAGCACGACGGCCGCGACTCGTAGCATGCCCAGCCCCCCGTATGCCGCGGAAGGATGAGGCAGGCGGCCGTTACACGTCCAGCGGCAGCCCCACGTAGTTCTCGGCCAATGTGGTCATGGCGGCACGGCTGCTGCAGACGTAGTCGAGTTCGGCGACCTGCACCCGATGCTCGAAGGCATCATCATCGTCGAAGCGATGCAGCATCGACGTCATCCACCAGGAAAACCGCTGGGCTTTCCAGATGCGCTTCAGGCAGGTGGCGGAATAGCCCTCCATCAGCCGCTGGTCGCCGTTGCGGAAAAACGCCTCCAGCGCGCGGAACAGCACGCGGATGTCGGCCACCGCCAGGTTCATGCCCTTGGCCCCGGTCGGCGGCACGATATGCGCGGCATCCCCGGCCAGGAACAGGCGGCCATGGCGCATCGGTTCCGTCACGAAGGAGCGCATGGCCGTGACCCCCTTCTGCAGCACCGGCCCGGGTGTCAGGTCGGTGCCGAGCCGCAGGTGCAATTCCTCCCAGATCCGCGCATCGGACCATGCGCCAAGGTCCTCATCCGGCCGGCATTGCAGATAGAGCCGGGACAGGGTCGGGCTGCGCATCGACGACAAGGCGAAACCGCGTTCATGCCGCGCGTAGATCAATTCCTCGGTCGGCGGCGGCGCCTCGGCCAGGATGCCGAGCCAGGCGAATGGGTAGCTGCGGTCGAAGAAACGCGCGTCCGGCACGGCGGCGCGGCAAATCCCATGGAAGCCGTCGCAACCGGCGATGATCTCCGCATCCAGCCGATGCGCGACGCCGTCCTGCGTATAGGTGACATAGGGGTGTTCGGTCGCGATGTCGTGGACGGCGGTGTCGGCCACCTCGAACACCAGCGGCGCGACACGGGCCGCGATCAGGTCGCGCACCACCTCATGCTGGCCATAGACCGTGACGTGCTTGCCCCCGGTCAGCCCGGACAGGTCGATCCGATGGCCCACACCCTCGAAGCGCAATTCGATGCCGTGATGGACCAGGCCCTGCCGATCCATCCGCTCGCCCACGCCCCATTCGCGCAGCGTATCGGCGGTGCCCTGTTCCAGCACGCCGGCCCGGATGCGTTCCTCGACATGCGCGCGAGACCGGGATTCGATGACGGTGGCATCGATCCCCGAGCGTTGCAGCATCTGGCCCAGCAGCAGCCCCGCCGGGCCGGCCCCGATGATGGCGACCTGCGTGCGCGTCGTGGCCATGGTGGGGCTACCCGGCGCGGCGCATCTGCTCCGCCGGCGGCAGTTCGACCTCGATCGCCAGGGTGGACAGGTCGCTGCCACGCTCGGTCGTGATCTTCACCTTGGACGGATCGACGTTCACGTAGCGCAGCACGACCTCCATCAGGTCCTTCTGCATGCGCGGCAGGAAGTCATCGCCGTTGCGGCGGTTGCCGCCGGTGGCGACGATCATCGTCAGCCGTTCCTTGGCGATATTCGCCGATGACGGCTCCGGCCGCCCGCGGAAGAAGTTGAGCCAGCTCATGCCGCCCTCCCGCCGAACAGCCGGCTGAAGATACCCTTCTTCTCGGTATCGATGAAGCGCATCGGCTTTTCCTCACCGAGGAAACGCGACACCGCATCGGCATAGGCCTGCGCCGCCGAGGTTTCCGAATCCAGGATGACTGGGTTGCCGGCGTTGGAGGCCTTGAGCACCGCCTCGCTCTCCGGGATCACGCCGAGCAGGGGGACGGCCAGGATTTCCTGCACGTCCTCCAGCTTCAGCATCTCGCCCTTGGCGACGCGGATCGGGTCGTAGCGGGTGACCAACAGGTGTTCCCGCACCGGATCCCGGTTCTCCTCCGCCCGCTTGGACTTGGACTGGATGACGCCGAGGATGCGGTCGCTGTCGCGCACGGAGGAGACTTCGGGGTTCGTCACCACGATGGCCGCATCGGCGAAATACAGGGCCAGCAACGCGCCCTTCTCGATCCCGGCCGGGCTGTCGCAGATGATGTAGTCGAAATCCTTGGACAGTTCCTCGATGATCTTCGCCACGCCGTCGCGGTTCAGCGCGTCCTTGTCCCGCGTCTGGCTGGCCGGCAGGATCGACAGCGTATCCACCCGCTTGTCGCGGATCAGCGCCTGGTTCAGCCGCGCCTCGCCCTGGATGACGTTGACGATATCGAACACCACACGCCGCTCGACCCCCATGATGAGGTCGAGGTTGCGTAGCCCCACGTCAAAGTCGATGACCACGACCTTCTTGCCACGCTGCGCGAGGCCGGTGGAAAACGCAGCCGAGGACGTCGTCTTGCCGACGCCGCCCTTGCCCGAAGTAACCGTCACGACCTGCGCCATGCGCCAAGCCTCCCTGAAAATGTGCTGGAACTAACCGATCTTGTCGAAGCGCATGGTTTCACCGACCAGGCGCACCTGGCAGGCACGGCCCATGGGCGCGTCGCCGTAGCCGTCGCGCACCGCATAAAAGCCGGCGATCGAGACGAGCTCGGGGTCGAATTGCAGCGCGAAGACGCGCGCCTGCGTATTATCCGTGCCGCCGGCGATGGCCCGGCCGCGCAATGCGCCATAGACGTGGATATGCCCGTCGGCGATGACCTCGGCCCCCGGGTTCACCGTGCCGGTCACGATCAGGTCGCAGCCCTGGGCCCAGATGCGCTGCCCGGCCCGCACCGACTGGTCCACCACCATGGCGGATCGTTGCGCTTCGGCGGGCGGGGCCACCGCTGGGGGCGGTGCGACGGCGGCGACGGGTTCGGGGGCCACCGGCGGGGGGGTATCGTGCCCGGCATTGCGCAGTGCTGCCAACCCGGCGCCCTGTGCGGCGGCGCGCATTTCGGCCGTGCCGCCCGTGGTGCCGATCGGCAGGATGGCGAATTCGCGCAGACCCGCGACCAGGGCGGAAAAATTGACCTCATCCGGGCGCGCGGTCAGGTCATCCAGCCCGATCACGACCGGGGCGTGACGCAGCATGCCCGGCGCGCGGCGGAACTGGTCGCCGATGGCGGGGACCACGATGTCGGCACGCGGGTCCAGCAGCCGCAGCACCAGCAAATTGAAATTCGCCCCCCGCAGGCGGAAGGGTTCGAGGTGTGATTGCGGGGCGGCGGACATGTTTGAAGCGGCGACTCCGGGGAAACCTACATCAAACAGGGTAGCAGCCGCTTGCCCGGTGGCGAAGCCCCATTAACCTCCGCGAATCCCCGCGGCGCGTACCAGTGCCGCCCATTTCACGACCTCGGCCTCCAGATAGGCCTGCGCGGCCGCCGCCGAACCATCGGCGAAGGGGTCGACCCCGATGTCCCCCATGCGTCGCTGGATGGCCGGATCGGCCAGGGCGCGCAGGGCCGTGGCCTCCAGCGCCTGGCGGATCGGCGCCGGCGTGCCGGCCGGCACATAGATCGCCTGCCAGGCCGAGGCGTCGTAACCGGTGACACCTGCCTCGGCCAAGGTCGGCAGTGCAGGTAACAGGCGGGACCGGACGGGGGTGGTCACGGCCAGGCCCCGCACCCGCCCATCGGCGATCAGCGGCGCCAGCAAGGTCTGGCTATCCACCATGAAATCGACCCGGCCGGCCGTCAGGTCGGTCACCGCCTGGGGCGTGCCGCGATAGGGCACGACGGTGAAATCCACGCCCGCGAGGGATTTCAGCAACTCGGCAGACAGATGGCTGGTCGATCCGATGCCGGCGGTGCCGAAATTCGCTTCCGCCCCCTTGGTGCGAAGCCAGGCCAGGAATTCGGCGATATTGGTCGCCGGCACCGAGGGATGCACCGCCACCACAAAAGGCTGCCGCCCCAGCAGCGCCACGGGGACAAAATCCTGCGCCGGCTTGAACGGGAAGTTGGGATAGAGCACGTCCATCACCGTATGCCCGACGCTGCCGACCATCAGCGTATAGCCATCCGGCGCCGCGCGCCCGACCACCGCGGCCCCGATCGTGCTGCCCGCCCCACCCTGGTTGTCGATCACCAGGGGGCGGCCGAGGCTGATGGACATCGGTTCCGCCATCACCCGCGCCACGACATCGGTGATACCGCCGACCGCGAAGGGCACCATCACGCGTATCGGGCGGGAGGGATAAGCCTCCTGCGCCAGGGCCGGGATGGGCAGCAGGGCGGCGGCGAACAGGGTGCGGCGGTGCATGGGGGCTCCAGACGGGTCTTGGCGGCGCGGCGGTACCGGACGATGCTGGCACACCCCATCGAGGATGCCAGCCTTGGCCGACCTGGTCTTGCAAGAGCCGTTCCGCGCGATCTTCTACACACCCTTCTATGCCGCCCTGGCCCGCGGCGCCTTTGCCGCCGAGGGCGTGGAAGTCCGCCTGATCACCGTGGGCGAACCCGACCGCGCCGTTGCCAACCTGCTGTCGGGCGCCGCCGACCTTGCCTGGTCCGGCCCGATGCGGGTGATCCGCGACCACGCGGCCGACTCGGACTCACCGCTGGTGTCCTTCGGCGCCGTGGTCATGGGCGACCCCTTCTTCCTGGTGGGCGCCGAACCCAACCCGGATTTCACGCTGCCCGACCTGCTGGACCTGCGCCTGGGAACGGTCAGCGAGGTGCCGACCCCCTGGTGGTGCCTCGGCCTGGATTTGCGTGAGGCGGGGGTGGACCCCGCCGCGATCGCACGCACCACCGACGCCGGGATGGCGGCCAACCTGGCGGCGGTGCTGGGCGGCACGCTGGATGTGGCGCAGGTCTTCGAACCCTTCGCCACGCTGGCCGAACAGGCCGGCGGTTCGGTCTGGCACGCCGCCGCCACGCGCGGGCCCACCGCCTACACCGCCTTCTATTCCACGCGCGAAAAACTCGCGGCACGCGCCGCGGACATGGCGGGCATGGTGCGCGGCATGGCCCGCACGCTGGAATGGCTCGGCGTCGCATCGGCCGATGCCGTCGCGGGCGCGGTCGGCCCCTTCTTCCCCGATATCGCGCCGGAGGTGCTGTCCGCGTCCATCCTGCGCTACCAGGCGCTCGGCATCTGGGCGACCACGCCGGTGTTCTCGCGCATCGCCTTCAACCGCCTGCAGGAGTCGATGCTGGCCGCCGGCGCCATCGCCACGGCACCTGGCTTCGATGCCTGCGTCGACCCCGCCATCACCGCCGACGCGCTCGGCTGACGGAGAGACTCGCTTGACCCGTGCCCCGACTTCCCGCGCCGACTACCGCTGGTTCCTCGAAATCCCGACCCGCTGGGCCGACAACGACATGTACGCGCATGTGAACAACGTCGTGTATTACTCATACTTCGACACGGTGGTCGCGCGCTTCCTGCTGGGATCGGGGGCGATCGACCTCGCGACCTCGCCGATCATCGGCGTGGTGGTGGAAACCCAGTGCCGCTTCAAGGGGCCGATCTCCTTCCCCGACCTGGTGACGGCGGGGCTGCGGGTGGAGCGCATCGGCAGCACCTCCGTCCGCTACGGCATCGGCATTTTCCGCAATGGCGATGATGTGGCGAGCGCCGAGGGGCATTTCGTCCATGTCTACGTGGACCGCGATACCCAGAAGCAGCCGACGCCGCTGCCGGCGTTCTTCCGGGACATGCTGGCGCCCCTGGTGGTCACGCCCGCGCCCTGAACCCCAGCCCCCTGCCGCACCTCCCCAGGCTGGTGTAAGCGCGACGTTCAGACCCTGAAGGACCCAGCCAATGCGCCTCGCCATCCTTGACGATTACCAGGGCGTGGCCCTGTCGTTCGGCCCCTGGGAGCGCCTGGCGGGGCGCGTCGAAACCACGGTGTTCCGCGACCACCTGGCCGATGAAGATGCGCTGGCCGCGCGCCTGACCCCCTTCGACGCGATCCTGGGCATGCGCGAACGCACCGCCTTCCCCGCGAGCCTGCTGGCGCGACTGCCCAAGCTGAAACTGCTGATGACGACCGGTGGCCGCAACAATTCCTTCGACCTGGCGGCGGCGCAGGCCGCCGGCATCACCGTCTGCGGCACCCCCACCAAGGGCGCGCCGACGGTCGATATCGCGATCGGGGTGATCCTGGGCCTGCTGCGCGGCATTCCCACCGAACAGGCCAGCCTGCGCGCCGGCGGCTGGCAGGTCGGCGTCGGCCGCGCGGCGGAGGGTGCGACGCTTGGCGTCATCGGCCTCGGCAAACTCGGCCAGCGCGTCGCCAAGGTCGGCCAGGCACTGGGCATGCGCGTCATCGCCTGGAGCCAGAACCTGACGGCGGAAGCCGCCGCCGCGGTCGGCGTGGAGCGGGTCGAAAAGCGCGACCTGCTGGCGCAATCCGATGTGGTGACCCTGCATGTGGTGCTGTCGGCGCGTTCACGCGGGATCATCGGCGCCGACGACCTCGCGGCCATGAAGCCCACCGCCTATATCGTGAACACCAGCCGTGGTCCGCTGATCGACCAGGATGCGCTGATCGCCGCGCTGAAGGCCGGCACGATCGCCGGCGCCGGGCTGGATGTCTTCGATATCGAGCCGCTGCCCGCCGACCACCCGATCCGGTCGGCGCCCAACACGCTGCTGACGCCGCACCTGGGCTATGTGACGCAGGAAAACTACCGCGCCTATTTCGTCGGCGCGGTCGAGGCGATCGAGGCCTACCTGGCCGGCGCGCCGATCCGCCTGCTGTAGCCCAGGCACGCCCCTTGCTGGCCATGAAGGCATGACCCTGACCTTCACGCTGGCCGGGCTGGCCGAATTCCTCGATGGCGGCGGTTCGCCGGTGGCGGTGGCCGAGGCTGCCCTGGCCCGGCTGGCCGCCTGGAACGACCCGGCCCTGCTGATTTCCGCCACGCCGCCGGCCGATCTGCTGGCGCGGGCGGCGGCGCTGGCGGCCGAGGGCCGGCAGGGTCGCCCGCTCTGGGGCGTGCCCTTCGTCGTGAAGGACAATATCGCGGCGGCCGGGCTGCCGATGACCGCCGCCTGCCCGGATTTTGCGCATGTCCCGGGTGAAGACGCACCGGCCGTCGCCCGTCTGCTCGCCGCGGGGGCGCTGCTTTTGGGCAAGGCCAACCTCGATCAATTCGCGACGGGGCTGAACGGCACGCGCAGCCCCTATGGCACGCCGCGCAACGCGGTGCGGGCGGATCTGGTGCCGGGCGGTTCCTCCTCCGGCTCGGCCAGTGCGGTCGCGGCGGGGATCGTGGCGTTTTCGCTGGGCACGGACACGGCCGGCTCGGGCCGCGTCCCGGCCATGGCCCAGAACATCGTGGGGCTGAAGCCGACCCTGGGTCTGGTCCCCAGCCGCGGCGTGGTGCCGGCCTGCCGGTCGCTCGATTGCATTTCGGTCTTTGCCCAGTCCGTGGCCGATGCCGCGGCCGTGCTGGCCGTCATCGCCGGGCCCGATGCGATCGATCCCTATTCCCGCAGCGCCCCCGCCGCCTGGTCCGCCGCCCCGGCGCCGCAGCCATCCTGGCGCATCGCCGTGCCGCTCGACGCCGAACTGATCTTTGACACCGACGATGACGCCGCCCTGTTCCATGCATCGGTGGATCGCGCCGTGGCGCACGGCGCGACCGTCGCGCGCGTGTCGATCGCGCCGCTGATCGCCGTGGCGCGGCGGCTCTACGACGGGGCCTGGGTGGCCGAACGCACGGCCGCCTTGCGCGACCGCGTGCAGAGGCGGCCGGACACCTTGCACCCCGTCACGCGCAGCATCCTGGAGGGCGGGCTGGGCCGAAGCGCCGTCGATGCCTTCGATGATTTCCACGCGGTGGCCGAGGCGCGGCTGATCTCCCGCGCCATTTTCGCCCGCGCCGATGCGCTGCTGCTGCCGACGGCGCCGGGCACGCCCACGCTCGCCGCGCTGCAAGCCGAACCCATCGCGGCCAACAGCCGCCTGGGCACCTACACCAATTTCGTGAACCTGCTGGATTTGTGCGGGCTGGCGGTGCCGGCCGGGTTTCGGCCGGATGGTGTGCCCTTTGGCGTGACCCTTCTGGCACCTGCCTTCCGTGACGGGGCGCTGGCCGGGCTGGGGGTCGCGCTGAACGGCGAAAGCCCGGTGCCCCCGGCCGTGGGCGCGGAGGAAACGGCGCTGTTCTGCATCGGCGCGCATATGTCGGGGCTACCGCTGAACCACCAGGTCACGGCGCTCGGCGGCCGGTTTTTGCGCGCCACGAGCACCGCGCCTGGCTACCGGCTGTTCGACCTGGGCAACCGCCCCGGCCTGCTGCGTGACCCGGCCGGTGCCGCCATCGCCGGCGAGGTCTGGGTGCTGCCCACCGCCGCCATCGGCGCGCTGCTGGCCCAGGTGCCGACGCCACTGGGCTTTGGCCGCGTGACGCTGGCCGATGGCAGCGCGGTCCTGGGCTTCCTGGCCGAGGCCGAGGGCGTCGCCGGCGCGCCGGAGGTCACCGCATTGGGCGGCTGGCGCGCGGTGCTGGCGGCGCGGTGAAGGCCAGCTACTGGCCACCCGCCGCGGCGAACCCCGCCATGTCCATCCACATCGGCTCGAACGTGTTGCCGTCGGGGTCCTCGAAGGCGCGGCTGAACATGAAGCCCATGTCCTGCGGTGCACGGACATCCGCCTTGCCGCCCGCCGCCGCCGCGGCCAGGACGATGGCATCGACCTCGGCACGGCTATCGCGCGACAGGGCGATCAGCGCGGCGCTGGTGGCATGGGCATCGGCGATCGGCTTCGACGTGAAGGTCGAATAGAAAGCGTGCGTCAGCAGCATGAAGGTGATCGTTTCCGACCACACCATCGCGGAGGCGTTGCCGTCGCTGAACTGCGGGTTCTTCTCGCAGCCGATGGCCTCATAAAAGCGGGTGGAGGCGCCGAGATCCTTCACCGGGAGATTCACGAAAATCATCTTGGGCATGGCTTGTCTCCATCGATCGACGTTATGGGCGCATCAGGGGAAACACGGTCCTGAGACGCGGGTTGCGCAGCCACAGCCCGCCCCACATCACCAGCCCCAGATAGAGGCTGAACAGGATGTGGCTGAACAGGGGATTGCCCACCCGGACCTGGGTCGCCATCGCACCGCCGAGCAACCCCATCATCAGCACCGCGCCGAGCACGCTGGTGCGCGGGATCAGGTAAAGCACCAGGCAGGTCAATTCGATGACGCCGATCATGAGCCCGTAGCCGGAGGGCCAGCCCAATTGGGCCATGGTCTCCTCCACCACGGGCAGATGCAGCAATTTCGGCGCGATCGACGCCCCCAGCATGAACAAGGCGAATAGTGCTGTAAGGCCGCGACCGGTCCAAAGCATCGCACGCGCGCTCATGGCGTCCTCCGGGCAAAGACGTTTCGACGTTCCGTGGGTCTGCGTTCTGGGCAACGGGAATGGCGCCCCTCTGCTAACCCGCCAGGATCCGCGCCGCCGCGCCCGCCAGCACCCGCACGCCCAGCGCCAGGTCCGCGTCCTTCGTATCCTCCGCCCAATGATGGCTGATGCCGCCGATCGAGGGCACGAAGAGCATCGCCACCGGCATCACCCGCGCCACCCATTGCGCGTCATGCCCGGCCCCGGATGGCATGCGCTGCCAGCACCCGGGCGACAGCGCCTCGGCCTCGGCGGCCAGCGCTTCCTGAAAACCCGCGTCGCAGGGCGCGGGGGTGGACAGGCTGATCGGTTCCAGCCGCGCCGGGCAGCGGTCGCGACGATTGTGTTCCTGGATCAGCGCGGCCAGGGCCGCTTCCATTCGCGCGATGATCGTGGGGTCCACGTCGCGCAATTGGAACAGCACCTCGGCACGGCCGGGGATGATGCTGGGGGCGCCTGGTTCCAGGGTGATGCGCCCGGTGGTCCAGGTGCTGCGCGGGCCGCAGACGCGGGGGAATTCCGCGTCGATCGCCGCCAGCAGCCGCACCGCCGCCAGCCCCGCGTCGCGGCGTTCGGCCATGGTGGTGCCGCCGGCATGGTCCTGCATGCCGTCGATGATGATGCGGTATTGCCGGATGGCGACGATGCCGGTGACCACGCCGATGCCAAGCCCGGCCGCTTCCAACTGCGTGCCCTGTTCGATGTGCATCTCAAGGAAGCCGCGATAGCGCGACGGATCGCCCTTGAACCGTGGCTTTCCCGCAAGCCCGGCCTCGGTCAGCGCCTGGCGCAGCGGCTTGCCATGGGTGCGGTTGGCCAGGGTGTCGATCTCGGCTTCGTCCAGCGCGCCGATGAAGGACCGGCTGCCGATGAAGCCGCCGTAGTGCCCCTCCTCATCGGCGAAGGCCACGACATCGACCGGCAGCCCCGCGCGGGCCAGCGCCACGCCGGCGACCACGCCCAGCGCGCCATCCAACCACCCGGCCTCGTTCTGCGACTCGATATGGCTGCCGACCAGCAGGTGCGGCCCCGCGCCCGGATGGCGGCCGATCACATTGCCGATACCATCCAAGGTCGGCGTCAGCCCGCATTCCGCCAGGCGATCGCACAGCCAGCGCCGGCTTTCCATGTCCTCGGGCGTATAGGTCGGACGATGGACGCCGGTCTTGAACCGCCCGATCTCACGCAGCGCATGCAGGTCGGCGAGAAAGCGGTCGGTGTCCACGCGCGACATCATCGGCAGTCCTGGGCTATGTGACCCGCAGCCTCGCCGCTGCGGGCCGATGCGGCAAGCGGGATGGGTTGGTTGAACTGGGGCGGGGCGCTACAACCGGCGCACGGTGCCAGCGATGGAGCGGCAAGACCATATGACAGACCCAGAGTCCCCGTTGGTCCGCATCCTTGCCGACGGCGTCACTCGACCTTTCGCCCCGCTGTCACATGCGGTCCGCGTCGGCCAGATGGTGCTGATTTCCGGGATCATCCCGTTCCGCGGCGAACGCGAGATCGCGGTCGACGACTTCCCGGCGCAGATGCGGCAGGTGATGGAGAACCTCGGCGCCGTGCTGCGCGCCGCGGGGTCGGACTACGCCCATGTCGCGAAGCTGGAGGTACAACTCATCCGCCCTGGCGATTTTGGCGACATGAACCGGATCTACGGCGAGTATTTCGCCCCTGGTGCCTTTCCGGCGCGTGCGACCAGCATGGTCAAGGCGCTGCCGGTGCCGGAATTCCTGGTCCAGGTGCATGGCATGGCGGTTGTCGCGGGTTAAAGCGTGATGGCCGTAGGCGCGAATGCGCCGCAGGGCTGAATCACGCGACAAAACAACAAGCTAGACCGCGATGCGTGAGCGAATGCGAACGCATCGCGGTCTAGCGGCTTTCAAGAGTCAGCCCGCCATCCACGATCACCGTCTGCCCGGTCACCATCGCCGCCCCCGCCAGCAGGAAGACGATCACCTCGGCAATATCCTCCGGCGTGCAGCGCCGCTTCAGCAGCGCCTTTTCGGCCGAAACCGCGCGCCGCGCCTCGGTCCATTCCACCATCCAGGTGCTGTCCACGGCACCTGGCGCCACGGCATTGACCCGCACATCGGGCCCCAGCGCGCGGGCGAAATTCTGTGTCAGCGACACGACCCCCGCCTTGGTCGCGCCATAGGCCAGCGATGACCCCGCACTGCCCAGCCCCGCGATCGAGGCGACATTCACCATCGCCCCGCCCGCCGCGACCAGCGCCGGTGCGGCCGCCTTGGCGCAGCGGAACACGCCCAGCAGGTTCACGCCGATGACGGTCTCCCACATCGCCTCGGTGATCAGGTGCAGATCCTTGGGCGGGATGGCCTGCCGCGTGCCGGGCGTGCCGGCATTGTTCACCAGGTAGTCCAGCCGCCCCAGGTCATGGACCGCCTGGCCGACCATGCGCGCGGCGTCATCGGGGTCGGACACATCGCCCGGGGCCGCGATCGCGCCGGGCAGGGCCGCCACCGCCTCGGCCCCGCGCGCATCGCCCGCCAGATGGTTGATCGCGACCCGGCAACCCGCCGCCGCCAGCATGGTCGCGGTGGCCAGCCCGATGCCCGAGGCACCGCCCGTCACCAGCGCCGTCTTGCCCGACAGGTCGTAGCGGATCATGGATTCTCTCCCGTCAGGCTACCGATCTCACGCAAGGCGCGTTTCAGCGCGAGCAAGCGCCGGTCGCGGTCCTGGAACCATTCTTCCGGGCTGCGCGACGACCAGTCGTACCAGCCGGCCCCCGCGCGCACGCCCGTGCGCCCCGCCGCCAGCAGCGTGTCCAGAGCGGGGCTGTGATCCTTGCGCGGTGGCGCCGGCACCATCTGGTTGCGCAGCGCGTCGCGCGCGATGCCCAGCCCGGTGAAATCCGCCTTGGCCAGATGCCCCAGGATCGGCAGGCGCAGCGCCAGCCCATGCACGATCGCGGCGTCGATATCCGCGGGTTCGGCATAGCCGCCATCCAGCAGATGAAAAACCTCGGCCGAGATCGCCGCCTGGATGCGGTTGGCGATGTAGCCCGGGATGAAGCGCTTCATCACCACCGGATGCTTGCCCAGGGCCGCGATCATCGCGCGCGCCTGCTCGATCAATTCCGGCGGGCATTGCGGCCCGGCCACGATGTCCACGAGGTCCACCAGATAGGGCGGCGCATACCAGTGCTGGACCATCGCGCGCGCCTGGCGCCGTTCGGGGATCAACGGGAAGGGGTCGAGGTAGGAGGTGTTGGAGGCGATGATCGCCTCCATCGGCGCCAGCGCGTCGATCTCGGCGAAGAGGGCGCGCTTGGCCTCGGGCTGTTCGATGATCGCTTCCACGATCCATTCGGCCTCGACCAAGGTATCGGCCAGGCTGGTGTGGATGGTCAGCGCCTCGGCCAGTGTCTCGGCGGTGAACTGGGTTTCGCCGGCCGCGACCAGGGTTTTGCGCGCGGCGTCGATCAGGGCCGGGGCGCGTTCCAGGGTCGGCAGATGGCTGTCCGTCAGCCGGACCCGATGCCCGCCGATGCCAAAAACCAGCGCCAAGGCATGGCCCATGGTTCCGGCGCCGATGACGGCGATATTGGCCATGCGTGTCTTCCCCCGATTGCGCCGGAGGTTGGCCTCTGGTTCAGCCGTCGTAAAGCCCGGGCGTGGTCACCACGCCACGTGCCAGATCCTGCGCGAGCGCCGCCCGGTCGCGCGCATGCGGATCGCCGAAGCCGCCGCCGCCGCTGGTTTCTAGCCGCACCACATCGCCAAAACCCAGGCGGTTGCCGTCGGATTTTGGCGGCAGGGGCGTCTCCACCCCATCGCGGATCAGGGTCAGCCGCCCCAGGCTGCCCGCGCCGCCGCCGGCCAGGCCAAAGGGAGCGAAGCGGAAGCGCTCCATATTGGCGCCGAAACTTGCCGCGGGGCATTCAACCCGCCATTCCCGCAGCAACCCCAGGCCCCCACGGAACTGCCCGGCCCCGCCGGAATCCGGCAGCAGCGCATAGCGGCGGATCGACAGCGGCATCGTCGCCTCGATCATCTCGACCGGAATATTGGCGTTGTTGTGCATGCCGGCGGCAAAAGCCGATGCCCCATCGCCGCGCGGCGAGGCACCGACGCCGCCGATCTCGATCTCGACCAGAACTTCGCGCTTGTGGTCCTCGTCCACCGTCTGGATCGATGCGACGTAGGACCCACCGTAGTAGGCAGCCGGGATACGATCCGGCACCGCCTGGTGCAGCGCGCCGAACATCGCATTGGCCAGGCGATGCACCACGGCGATGCGATGCGCGACGGGGGCCGGGAAGCGGCAATTCACCACGCTGCCGAGCGGGGTGATGATGGTGACGGGGCGGTAGCAGCCGGCATTGGGGAACAGCTCCGTGTCGGTCGCCGCCATCAGCGCGTAGAACACGCCGCAGGCGCTCATCCCGATGGTGCAATTCACCGGCCCGGCCTGTTGTGGCGCGCAGCCGGACAGGTCGACGGTCGCGGAATCTCCGGCGATGGTGACGGCGACATGCAAGCGGACCGGCGTGTCGGACACCCCGTCGTTGTCCACAAAATCCTCGAATTCATAGGTGCCGTCCGGCATGGCCGCCAGCGCGGCGCGCATCTGCGCCTCGCTCATGTCCAGCAGCCTCGCCTGAGCCTCGATCAGCGTCGCGGCGCCAAAACGCTTGGCCAGGCGGGTGATGGCGGCGGCACCGACCGATAGGCTCGCGAGTTGCGATTGCAGGTCGCCCAGCATGAGGTCGGGCTTGCGCACATTGGCGCCCAGCATGCGCCAGACCGAGTCATTCAGCCGACCGCCCTCGATCAGTTTCATCGGCGGGATGCGGCAGCCTTCCTGGAACAGTTCCGTGGCAGTTGCTGCGTAAGATCCCGGCGCCATCCCCCCGACATCGATGTGATGCGCCAGCGCGCCGACATAGGCGACGCGCCGCCCGTCGAAGAACACCGGGCGGAACACCAGGATGTCGTTCAGGTGCTGTCCCCCCGAATAGGGGTCATTGGTGCAGACGACATCATCCTCGGCCCAGTCCTCGGCCGCGACATGATGTTCCAGCAGCGCGCGCAACGCGTGGCCCATGCTGTTCAGATGCTGCGGGATGCGCGCCGATTGCGCGATGTTGAAGCCCTCCGCATCAAACACCGCCGTCGAGTAGTCCAGCAATTCGCGCACGATGGTGCTGCGGCTGGTGCGCCAGATGGTGACGTCCATCTCCGCCGCGGCGGCGGAAAGGGCGTTGCGGATGATCTCGATGTCGATCGGGTTCATGCCGCCTCTCCTTTCGTCGCGACAAGCGCGCCGGCGGCGCCCGGCCTGGCGGTCCAGCCGGGACCGATCCAATGGGTAGAAAAGGCTTCCTCGATGATCGCAGGGCCGGCGATGATATCGGCGGCCCCCAAAAATTCGCGCTGCCAGACTGGCACATCGGCCCAGGCGTTCTGGGTCCAGCACCGGCGCGTGCCTTTTTGCGCTCCGCCGCCAACGGTGTCCGCCGCGCGTTCGTCGGGTTTCTGCAACCGCCCCGTCGCGGTCGCGCGCAGAATGACGATCTCCACCGCATCGCCTTCATTGGCGTAGGAAAAGCGTTTTTGGTGCGTGGCGTGGAAGCCCGCCACCAGCCCGTCCAAATCGGTGCCATCGGGCCAGGGGATCAGCAGTTCAAACGCCTGGCCGCGATAACGCATGTCGGCGGCCAGCCCGATGATTCGGTCGGCGGGCGGAATGCCATCGGCCGCCAGCGCCGCATCGGCCTGGGCACGCAGCGATGCCACGGCCTCCTCGATCGCCGGCAGGTTTTCCGCTCGCGCCGATACCAGCCGCGCACGGGAAAAATCCTGCATCAGGTCGCTGTACAAAATGCCGAAGGCCGACAGCGTGCCCGGTTCAGCGGGGAAGACCACTTCGGTGATGCCCATTTCCTCCGCGACCTCGATCGCGTGCAGCCCACCCGCGCCGCCAAAGGTCAGCAAGGTAAAGGCGCGCGGGTCCAGCCCCTTTTCGAACAGCGACAGCCGCACCGCCGCCGCCAGGGTCGCATTGACCACCGCCAGCACCCCGGCGGCGGCCGGTTCCGCCCCCAGGCCCAGCGGTGCCCCAACTCGCGCGACCATCGCCGCCCGGGCGGCCGGCAGGTCCAGCGCCATCGCCCCACCCAGGAAGAATTCCGGATCCAGCCGCCCCAGCACCAGGTTGGCATCCGTCACCGTCGGCTCCGTGCCGCCGCGCGCATAGGCGACCGGCCCCGGCCTGCTGCCCGCGCTGCGCGGCCCGACCGCGAGCCTGCCGCCGGCATCCACGGCGGCGATGCTGCCGCCCCCGGCGCCGATGGTCCGCATCTCCACCATCGGCAGCCGCACCGGCAGCCGGTCGATCTCGCCCTGGGTGACGATGCCGACCCGGCCGTCCTGCACCACCGACACGTCATAGGATGTGCCGCCCATATCCACCGCGACCATGTCCGGCCGCGCCAGAAGTGCGGCCAGCCGCCCCGCGGCCAGCGCCCCGCCCGATGGGCCGGACAGCAGCAGCCGCGCGGGTTGCGATGCGGCGGTGGCCAGCGAACAGACCCCGCCGTTGGACTGCACCATGTAGACGTTGGGCGAAAACCCCGCCTCGGCCAGCCGCGCCGCCAGCCGGTCGAGGTAAGTCTTCACCACCGGCACCAGCAGCGCGTTCAACACCGTGGTGCTGGTGCGTTCGTATTCGCGCATCTCCGGCGACACGTCGGACGACAGCGACACCGCCAGATCGGGCCGCGCCGCCGCGATCAGCGCCGCCAGCCGCCGTTCATGCGCGGGGTTGGCATAGGCATGCAGCAAGCAGACCGCGACGGCCTGCACATCGCCCAACCGCTCCAGGATCGCGGGCAGGGCGGCTTCCTCCAGCGGCAATTCCACGCTGCCATCGGCGCGCAGCCTCTCGGCGATGCCGAAACGCAGGTCGCGCGGGATCAAGGTGGGGAAGGCGGCGGGCGTCAGCCCGTAGATGTCGCGCCGCACATGGCGGCCGATTTCCAGCACATCCTCGAACCCCGCCGTCGTGATCAGCGCACCGCGGGCCAGTTTGCGTTCCAGCACCGCATTGGTCGCGATGGTCGTGCCATGCAGCAGCAGCCCGACATCGGATAGCGCGAAACCGAACCGCGACGCCGCTTCGGTGATGCCGCGCAACAAGCCGATGGAGGGATCCTCCGGCGTCGTCGGGGTCTTCCAGGCGCGCGGCACGGGGTCGCGCGCATCCAGCAGCATCAGGTCGGTGAAGGTGCCGCCGATATCGACGGCAATGCGAACGGGGGGGGGATTGGCCATGCCCCATCCTGCCATGTGCTGGGCGGTCGAACAGGCCCGGGCTGGCTCGCCAAAACCCGCCCGCGCCAAAAATGCCGCGCGGACGGGCAGTTCGTCGTCGTCAGCCGCAGCCGGGGGCGGCCACGCGATCCGCCTCGCCAATCAGGCTGGGGGTGAAGGGCTCGGCCGCCTCCGTATCCACCGCGATCAGCACCGCGCGGATATCCTGCTCGCCCGGCACCATGATGCGGCGCAGGTTCGGCGCGGCCGGGATGGGGCGGTCGTCGAGGAAGAAGTGGCTGTCGCCGTTCAGCAGCAGCACCGGCTTGCCGAAGGCGCGCGCCCCCGCGCCGATCGCGGCGATCGTGTCGGTATAGCCGCTGCCATAGCCGCGCCCGCAGCGCTCCCGATAGAACAGATCGGCCTGCAGGTTGATCACCATGGCCGGGGCACCGGATTCGAGCGCGCGGACGAAGGCCGCGTTGATCCAGGCGATATTGGCGGCATTGCGCGCGGCGTATTCGGCCGCGGCGGAGGCCGGCGGGGCGATCACCGGCGCTTCGCCCGGGACTGTCGGGCGGTTGTTGTTGCTGCCGGGCACATGGGCGGTGACGAAGACCACCCCGTCGCGCTCCCAGCGCGCGTTTTCCACGTAGAGCCGCATCGCCGGGTCGGTATCCGCCTGGCGTGTCAGGCGCATCGGGCGGCGACCCAGGCTCTGATCATCGGGGAAGAACCGTGCGCGCAACAGCGCCAGGCGTTCATTCGCATCGAAGCGGCCGGCGCGGGTCTGCCAGCAATCGGTCCATTCATTGTCGCCGGGCGTATAGATCAGCGGGTGGGCCGCCAGGCTCATCCAGGTAAAGGCACGCAGCAGGCGGTCGTCGGAGCAGATCTCCGACCCCCCCTTGGTATCGCCCAGGAAGATGCTGAACGCTGGCTGGGCGCGGTTGATGGTGCCCATGAGCCGGGCCACGCGACCTTCCTCATCCGGGCAGAGGTTCGGGGCCGAGGGGATGCAATAGGGCATGTCCCCAAACGCCACGAAGGAAAAGCGTTCGGCCTGGGCCGGGGCCGCGAACAGGGGAAGCAGGCAAAGCAGGGCAAGGAGGCGCATGGAGGAATCCCTATTGATACCTCCATCCTAGCGGAACCCGGCGCCCTGTGGATGACAGCATGGTTGCGGTTCGGCCCGGTCCCGGCTACCGCCCCCCGCGTGCTTCTGAAAACCGCCGACTTCGACTTCCACCTGCCGGAACACCTGATCGCGCGGGAACCCGCCCGGCCACGCGATGCCGCGCGCCTGCTGCTGGTCGGCCCGGACGGCGCATCCGACCGCGCCATGCTGGACCTACCGGGGCTGCTGGAACCCGGTGACGTGCTGGTGGTCAACGACACCCGCGTCATCCCCGCCCGGCTGACCGCGCGCCGGGGCGAAGCGCGGGTCGAAATCCTGCTGAACCGCAACGAGGGCGGCGGCATCTGGCACGCGCTGGCCAAGAACGCCCGCCGCCTGCATGCCGGCGACACCATCCGGATCGAGGGCGCCGAGGATTGCACGGCCACCGTCCTGGCCGCCCCCGAAGACGGCGCGGTCCGGCTGGACTTCGGCCCCGACCAGGCGGCCCTGGCCGTGGCCCTGGAAGCCGCGGGGAAAATTCCCCTGCCGCCCTATATCCCCCGCCCCGATGGCCCGACGGCGCAGGATGTGGCCGACTACCAGACCATTTTCGCCCAAACCCCCGGCGCGGTCGCGGCGCCCACAGCCAGCCTGCATTTTTCCGAACGCCTGCTGGCGGCGCTCGACGCACGCGGTGTGACGCGCGCCACGGTGACCCTGCATGTCGGCGCCGGAACCTTCCTGCCGATGCGGGCCGACAACCCGCATGATCACCGCATCCACGCCGAATGGGGCGAAATCACCCCCGAGGCCGCCGCGACGATCAACGCCGCCCGCCGCGTCATCGCCGTCGGCACCACCGCGCTTCGCCTGATCGAGAGTGCGGCCCGCGACGGCGGCGGCGTCACGCCGTTCCGGGGGCTGACCGACATCTACATCCTGCCCGGCTTCCGCTTTCGCGTGGCCGATGGGCTGATGACCAACTTCCATTTGCCGAAATCGACCTTGTTCATGCTGGTTTGCGCCTTTGCCGGCGAAGCCCGCATGAAATCGGCCTATGCCCATGCCATCGCGGAGCAATACCGCTTCTATTCATACGGAGACGGTAGTTTGCTGTGGCGCGCATGAGCCTGCACTGGACCGAGACGGCCCGCGACGGCGCGGCCCGCGCCGGCACCCTCCATACGGCGCATGGCACCGTCGAAACCCCCGTCTTCATGCCCGTCGGCACCGCCGGCACGGTCAAGGCGATGACCGCCGACAGCGTCCGCGCGACGGGCGCGCGCATGATCCTGGGCAATACCTATCACCTGATGCTGCGGCCGGGGGCGGAACGGGTGGCGCGCCTCGGCGGGTTGCATCGCCTGGCCGATTGGCATGGCCCGATCCTGACCGATTCCGGCGGTTTCCAGGTCATGTCCCTGGCCGGACTGCGCCAGATGGACGCCGATGGCGTGACCTTCCAAAGCCACCTGGACGGCAGCAAGCACCGCCTGACCCCGGAACGCAGCATCGAGATCCAGCATTTGTTGGGCGCTGACGTGACGATGTGCTTCGACGAATGCACGCCCCACCCGGCGACCGAAGCCCAAACGGCCTCCTCCATGCGCCTGTCCATGGCCTGGGCCGCCCGATCCCGCGCCGCCTTTGTCCCGCGCGAGGGCCATGGGCTGTTCGGCATCGTCCAGGGCGGCGTGTTCAACGACCTACGGGCCGAAAGCGTCGCCGCCCTGACCGCCATCGGCTTCGAGGGCTATGCCATCGGCGGATTAGCGGTGGGGGAGGGCCAGGCGGAAATGTTCCGCGTGCTGGACTGGACGGTGCCGCTGCTGCCCCGAACCAGCCCGCGCTACCTGATGGGCGTCGGCACACCGGATGACTTGATCGGCGCCGTGCTGCGCGGGGTCGATATGTTCGACTGCGTGTTGCCCACCCGGTCCGGCCGCACCGCCCGCGCCTATACCAGCCGCGGCGTGCTGAACCTGCGCAACGCGCGCCACGCGGAATCGCTGGAACCGCTGGACCCCGATTGCCCGTGCCCGGCCTGCCAAAAGCATTCGCGCGCCTATATCCACCACCTGATCCGCGCCGATGAGATTCTTGGGCCCATGCTGCTGACCTGGCACAATATCCAATATTACCAGACCCTGATGGGCCGCCTGCGCGCCGCGATCATTGACGGCCGCCTGGTGGAGGAAGCCGCCGCGATCCGCGCGGGTTGGCAGGAAAGAGCCGTCGCATGAGCACCCCCACCGACACCAGCGGCCTGACGCAACTCGGCCACCTGTCCGGCCTGCCGGCCAATCCGGATGTGCCGGTGCTGGAACGCGTGCCCAACCCGCATCCCGGGCTGAACTATGTCGTGCGCTTCGTGGCGCCGGAATTCACCAGCCTCTGCCCGCTGACCGGCCAGCCGGATTTCGCCCATATCGTGTTGGACTACATCCCGGCCGATTGGCTGGTGGAGAGCAAGAGCCTCAAGCTGCACCTCTCCTCCTTCCGCAACCACGGGTCTTTCCACGAGGCCTGCACCCTCGACATCGCGCGCCGTGTTGGCGCGTTGCTGACGCCGGTCTGGTTGCGCATCGGCGCCTATTGGTATCCGCGCGGCGGGATGCCGATCGACGTGTTCTGGCAATCCGGCACGCCGCCCGAGGGCACCTGGATCCCCGACCAGGGCGTGCCACCGTATCGTGGCCGCGGCTGACCTGATCCGCGCCGAGGCCCTGGCCCTCGGCTTCGACAGCGTGGGTTTTGCCCGCGCCACGCTGGGCCTGGAGGTCCGCGAACGCATGGCGGCCTTCCTGGAGGCCGGGATGCATGGGCAGATGGCTTGGCTGGAGGACCGCGCCGAGCAACGCGCCCAGCCCCGCGTGTTGTGGCCGGAGGCAGTGTCGGTCGTCAGCCTGGGGCTGAACTACGGCCCGGCGAATGACCCGCTGGAAACCCTCGACCGCCGCGACCGCGCCAGCATCAGCGTCTACGCCCAGAACCGCGACTACCACGATGTGCTGAAGAAGCGCGTGAAGGCCCTGGCCCGCTGGATGGTCGGCAAGTTTCCAGGCGCGGACGTAAAAGTGTTCGTCGACACCGCCCCGGTCGCGGAAAAGCCCCTGGCGCAGGCGGCCGGGATCGGTTGGCAGGGCAAGCACACCAATCTCGTCAGCCGCGCCCTCGGGTCCTGGCTGTTCTTGGGCGAGGTGTTCACCACGCTCGACCTCGCCCCTGATGCCGCGGAGGTCGACCACTGCGGCACATGTTCGCGCTGCCTCGATGTCTGTCCGACCAAGGCTTTTCCCGCGCCCTATCAGTTGGATGCGCGGCGCTGCATTTCCTATCTGACCATCGAGTATCGCGGCCCGATCCCGGAGGAATTCCGCACCGCCATGGGCAATCGCATCTATGGCTGCGACGACTGCCTGGCGGTCTGCCCCTGGAACAAATTTGCTTCCGCCCATGACGAACCCGCCTTCGCCCCCCGCGCCGCGCTGAGCGCACCGCTGCTGGCCGATTTCGCCGCGCTGGATGACGCGGGCTTCCGTGCGCTGTTCAGCGGCAGCCCGATCAAGCGCATCGGCCGCGACCGCTTCATCCGCAACCTCTGCATCGCCATCGGCAATAGCGCGACACCCGCCCTGCTGCCCGTCGCGCAATCCCTGTGCGAGGATGCCGATCCTGTGGTGGCGGAGGCAGCGCGTTGGGCGGTGGACAGGCTTCGATGAACACGGCCCTGGTGCTGTTCAGCGGCGGACAGGATTCCGCCACTTGCCTCGCCTGGGCGCTGGCCCGCTTCGATCATGTGGAAACCCTGGGCTTCGACTACGGGCAGCGGCATCTGGTCGAACTCGCCTGCCGCGACGCGTTGCGTGCCGGCATGGCATCGCCAAAACTTGGCCCCGACCACACCTTGGCGGTGCCGACCCTGGCCGCGATCGGCGGTTCCGCACTGACCGAGGATGCGGCCATCGCCATGCGCGCCGACGGCCTGCCAAATACCTTCGTCCCCGGGCGCAACATCCTGTTCCTGACCCTGGCCGCCGCCCTGGCCGCGCGGCGCGGCATCCGCCATCTGGTGACGGGTGTCTGCGAGACAGATTATTCCGGCTACCCCGATTGCCGCGACGACACGATCAAGGCGGTGCAGGTTGCGCTGAACCTCGGCATGAATGCGCGCTTCGTCATCCACACGCCGCTGATGTGGCGCGACAAGGCGGCGACCTGGCGCCTGGCGGAGGCGCTGGGCGGCACCCCGCTCGTGACTTTGATCCGGGATGAAAGCCATTCCTGCTACATCGGCGATCGCAGCCAGCGCCACGCCTGGGGTTTTGGCTGCGGCGCATGCCCGGCTTGCGACCTTCGGGCTCGCGGTTGGGAGGCTTATGTGGCATCGGCAAACGCATGATGACCAAACGCACCGAGGGCCTGCTGTTCCTGGCCGGCTTCGCCCTGACCATCCCCGCCGCCAACTGGCTGATCGGCAATGCCGGCACGGTCTGCGTGCCGAACGGGCCCTGCCTGATCCCGGTCGCGCCGGGGCTGATGGCGCCATCCGGCGTGCTGATGGTGGGCCTGGCCCTGGTGTTGCGCGACATGGTGCAGCGCCGGCTTGGCGTCTGGGCCGGCGCCGGCGCGGTGCTGGTGGGCGCCGCCCTTTCGGCCTTCCTGGCGCCGCCGGCGCTGGTGCTGGCCTCGGCCCTGGCCTTCCTGTTCAGCGAGGCCGCTGACATGGCGGTCTTCACCCCGTTGCAGAAGCGGGGGCTGCTGCTGGCCGTTGTCGCGAGCAGCCTGGTGGGGCTGGTCGTGGACAGCCTGATCTTCCTGTCCGTCGCCTTCGGCAGCCTGGATTATCTGGCCGGGCAGATCGTCGGCAAGGCGCTGATGGTGGCCATCGCCCTGCCGCTGATCGCCCTGGTTCGTCGGCGGGACATCGCGCGCGGCTGGTAAAGCCGGTCAGCCGTGGCCGCCGCCCAGGTAGGCGTCACGGACTTCGGGCCGCGCCAGCAATTCGGCGCCGGTGCCCTGCATCGTGATCCGCCCATTCGCGAGGACGTAGCCGCGATGGGCCAGGCGTAGCGCCTGGAACGCGTTCTGTTCGACCAGCAGGACCGTCAGACCCTCTTCCTCGTTCAACCGCCGGATCGCCGAAAAGATCTGGCGCACGATCAGCGGCGCCAGGCCCAGCGACGGCTCGTCCAGCAGCAGCAGGCGCGGCTGCGACATCAACGCGCGCGCGATCGCCAGCATCTGCTGCTCGCCGCCCGACAGCGTCCCCGCACGCTGATCGGCACGCGCCGCCAGCAGCGGGAACAAATCATGCGCCCGCGCAAAGCCTGGGGCGGGGTCGTGGCCCGCGACCTCGGCGCCCATCAGCAGATTTTCGGCGACGGACATGCGCGGAAAGACCCGGCGCCCTTCCGGTGACTGCGCCAGGCCAAGGCGCATGATCTCATGCGTGGGCAGGCCGGTGATGTCGCGGCCGTCGAAAACGACACGCCCCGACCGCGCCCGCGGATCGCCGCAGATCGTCATCAGCAAGGTGGATTTGCCGGCCCCATTGGCGCCGACCAGGGTGACGATCTCCCCGGCCGCGACGGTGATCGACACCTCGCGCAGGGCCTCGACGGGGCCATAGCCGGCGGAGACGGATTCGAGCGCCAGCAGGCTCACGCTGGTTCATCCTCGCCCAGATAGGCCGCGATGACGGCGGGGTCGGCGCGGATCGCGGCGGGCGGGCCCTCGGCGATCTTGGCGCCGTGGTCGAGCACGACGACATGGTCGCTGATGCCCATGACCACGCCCATGTCGTGTTCGATCAGCAGCACGGAACAGGGCGGCGCCTCGGCCGCGCGGCCGTCGCGGATGGCCATGATCAGCGCCGACAATGCGGCGGATTCGCGCGGGTTCAGCCCGGCGGCGGGTTCGTCCAGGCACAGCAGGCGCGGCGCGGTGCACATGGCGCGCGCGATCTCCAGCCGGCGTTGCGCGCCATAGGGCAGGGCGCCCGCCGCATCATCGGCGCGGTCCAGCAGGTCCGTCGCGACCAGCCAGGCACGGGCGCGTTCGATCGCGCGGCGCTCGGCGGCCGGATAGCGCGACAGCCCCAGCACCGCGCCGATGCCGAAACCGCTCGCCGCCATCAGGGTGCGATGCTGCGCGACCAACAGGTTTTCCAGGCAGGTCATGCCGCCGAACAGCCGAATGTTCTGGAATGTGCGCGCCACCCCGGCCAGCGCGATGCGATGCCCCGGCAACCGGTGCAGCGCCGTGTCGCCCAGGGTGATGCTGCCGGATGACGCGCGGTAGAATCCGGTGATGCAGTTGAACAGCGTGGTCTTGCCCGCGCCATTCGGCCCGATGACGGCGGTGATACGCCCCGGCTCGGCGGTGAAGGACACATCATCCACGGCGACCAGCCCGCCGAAGCGCATGGTGACGTCGCGTACGGCCAGGGCGCTCATCCCTGACCCTGCCCGACCATGCCGCCGCCGATGGCTTTCTTTTGGCCGCCGAGCGTAACCGTCGGCGTCCGCTCGCCGACCAGCCCGCGTGGCTTCAGGATCATGATCACCACCATCGCCCCGCCGAAGAACAGCATCCGCCATTCGTCCAGGTCGCGGAACAGCTCGAAGCCGCCGATCATGACCAGCGCCGCGATGGCCACGCCCAACTGGCTGCCCAACCCCCCCAGCACGACGATCGCCAGGATGATCGCCGACTCGCTGAAGGTGAAGGATTCCGGGCTGATGAACCCCTGCCGCGTGGCGAAGAAGGCACCGGCGAAGCCGCCGAACAGCGCACCCAAAGCGAAGGCGGTCAGCTTGGTATTGGTCACGTTGATGCCTAGGGCGCGCGACGCGATCTCATCCTCGCGCAGCGCTTCCCAGGCCCGGCCAAGCGGTTGCCGGCGCAGCCGGATCGACACCCAGTTCGTCAGCAGGGCCAGGGCCAGGATCAGGTAGTAGAGAAACATCACCCGATGGACTGGCGATGGTTCCAGCCCAAAGGCGCCGGCGAAACTGCCCGGCCCACCATCGGCGGAAAACGGCAGGCCAAAGAAGGACGGGCGCGGAATCCCGCCGATGCCATTCGGCCCACCGGTCACGCTGGCCCAGTTCAGCAGGATGATGCGGATGATCTCGCCAAACCCGAGCGTCACGATGGCCAGGTAATCGCCGCGCAGCCGCAGCACCGGAAAGCCCAGCAAGACCCCCCAGAACGCCGCCAGCACACCCGCCAGCGGCAGGCAGATCCAGAACGACCAACCAAAGGTCTGCGCCAACAGCGCGTAGGAATAGGCCCCGATTGCGTAGAAGGCGACGTAGCCAAGGTCGAGCAACCCCGCCAACCCGACCACGATGTTCAGCCCCCAGCCGAGCATCACATAGGTCAGCACCAGGATGCCGATATCCAGCTCATACCGTCCGGTGAAGGGCAGCACGGGCAGCACGACGGCGAACCCCAGCAGGGCAGGGGCCAGGAAGCGCCCGATGCGCGGCAGGCGCGGCAAGGCGATCCGCGCCGGGCCCCGCGCTTGCCACGCCAGGATCGCCAGCCGTCCGCAAAACACCAGCCCCACCAGCAGCGCCACCAACCCCCAGCGCGGACGCAGGATCAGCGACCCGACCGGCCCCACATCGGTGCGCAGCCCGACGATGGGCGCGAACAACAGCAGGGCGACGGCGGCGACGGTCGCGGCGTCACGCAGGGAGGCGCGGTTCATACCTTCTCGACCTCCTGCCGCCCCAGCAACCCGGTCGGCAGGAAGATCAGCACGATGATCAGGACGGCAAAGGCCGCGACATCCTTGTATTGCACCGAGAAATAGGCGGACCAGAAGGTCTCGATCAGCCCGATCAGCAGCCCGCCCAGGACGGCCCCCGGCAGCGATCCGATGCCGCCCAATACGGCGGCGGTAAAGGCCTTCACCCCGGCGACGAAGCCGATGAAGAAATCGATCACCCCATAGCGCATCAGGTAGAGGCACCCCGCGACGGCGGCCAGCGCCGCGCCGATGACAAAGGCGAGCGAGATCGTTCGGTTGGTATCGACCCCCAGCAGGCTGGCCATCTTGCGATCCTGCTCCACCGCCCGCATCGCACGGCCCAGCGGCGTTTTCGTCACCAGCACGGTGAACCCGGCCAGCACGACCAGGGTCGTCACGATGATCAGCACCTGGATCGCGCTGATGGTCGCGGCAAACCCCGATGCATCGCGGAACAATTCCATGCCCCCGCGCACCACCGGCTCGGTCGGCTTGACCCGCGCGCCTTGCGCCAGTTGCACGTAGTTCTGCAGCACGATGCTCATCCCGATCGCCGAGATCAGCGGCGCCAGGCGAAACGATCCGCGTAATGGCTTGTAGGCGATGCGTTCGACCGCCAGCCCATACATCGCGGTGATGCCCATGGCGAAAGCCAGCACCAGCACGATCGCCGCGGGCCCGTCGATGCCGCCCGCCAGCAGCAGCAAGCCGATCAGCGACACGAAGGCCCCCACCATGAACACATCGCCATGGGCGAAATTGATCATGCCGACGATGCCATAGACCATGGTGTAGCCGACCGCGATCAGCCCGTAGATCATTCCCAGCGAAACGCCATTCACCAGCTGCTGCAACGCATAGGCCACACGATCACCCCTTGCCCGGTGGATGCGATGCTAGGCGGGGCGGCGTGGCCTGCGCCAGCGGATGATGCGCCGTGACCAGCGCGCGCAGCCGTTCTTCCAGCACCTTTGTATAGATTTGCGTCGTCGCGATGTCGGCATGCCCCAAAAGCACCTGCAGGCTGCGCAGATCGGCCCCATGCGCCAGCAGATGGCTCGCGAAGGAATGCCGCAGCACGTGCGGGCTGACCCGGTCGGGGTCCAGCCCGGCGGCCAGGGCTGCTTCCTTCAACAACAGCGCCATGCCCTGGCGGGTCAGATGTCCGGCGGCCCCGCGGGATGGGAAAAGCCAGCGGCTCGGTGTCTTATCCGTGGGGGCCTTGTCCGCGGCGGGCCTGGCGGCCAGTACCGCTTCCCGAGCCCGGGCGGAGATCGGCACCAAGCGCTCCTTGCCGCCCTTGCCCCGCACCGCGACCAGGATTTCGCCATCCCGGAGGGCCGCGGCAGGGAGTGTGACCAATTCGCTGGCCCGCAGGCCCGAAGAATACAGCAATTCCAACATCGCGACCGCGAGCGCCCCCCGCGTGCCGGGCAACAGGGCGGCCCCCGCGATCAACCGGGTCACCTCCTCCTCCCGCAACGCCTTGGGCAGGCTGGCCGGGGTTTTTGGGGAGGTCAGCAGGATGGTCGGATCATCATCCCGCACCCCCTCGCGCGCCAGGAACCGGAAGAACTGGCGCAGCGCCGACAGCCGCCGCTGGGCGGTGCGGGCGGCCAGCCCCGCGGCGTTCAAGCCGCGAAGGTAACTGGCCAGGGTCTCGGGCGTCGCCGATTCGGGGTTTTGGGCGAAGCGGCGAGCATGGCTGGCGAAATCGGCCAGGTCGGCGTTGTAGGCGGCCAGCGTGTTGCGGGCGGCACCCCGTTCCGCCGACAGCATTTCCAAAAAGGCCTCGACATGCCGGCCGTCGGCCACCGGTCAGCGAGTACCGAAACGGTCGTTGGGGATGCTGCGCTCGATCGGCTGCGGATCGACCGACGGCGGAAACGCGCCGATCGCCAGCAGCCCGAGCACAATCACCCCGATCACCACCAGAAGGATCGAAAGCACGGGGCGGCGGAACATGGGGCTGGGGCATCCTGTGCGGAGGTTGATGGTGTGCTAGCCTTCGCCACCGTGTCACGCAACCTCGACCTGGCGGCCCCCCCGTCCCACCAAAGCCAAAGCCCCTGGCGGCAGCCCCTGCCCATGGGGCAGGCCACGCATGGGCGCAGCGTCGTGCTGATCGGACTGCCCGGGGCGGGCAAATCCTCGATCGGGCGGCGCCTCGCACACCGGCTGAACCTGCCCTTCCGCGACGCGGATACGGAGATCGAGGCCGCCGCCGGCCTGCCGATCACCGAAATCTTCGCCCGCTACGGCGAACCGCATTTCCGCGATGGCGAACGCCGGGTCATCGCGCGCCTGCTGGCCGGCCCCCCCCTGGTGCTGGCGACCGGCGGCGGCGCCTTCATGGACCCGGTGACCCGCCAGGCGGTGCAGGCCAGCGGCGCCCTGTCGATCTGGCTGCGGGCGCGCGCGCCCACGCTGCTGCGCCGGGTCGCCGGGCGCGAACACCGCCCCCTGTTCCATGGCAAGGACCCGTCACAGGTGCTGCGGGACCTGATTGCCCTACGCCACCCTGTCTATGCCGAGGCCGATGTGATCGTGGACTGCACCGACGAACCGCCCGAGGGCACCACCCGGCGCGTGCTGGACGCGGTCGCCACCCACGCCAGCCCCGCGCGGCTGACCGTGCCGCTGTCCACCCCGTATGACATCCTGATCGGCGGCAATCTGCTGGCCCGGTCGGGCGCCTTGCTGGCGCCCCTGCTGCCCGGCACCCGCGTCGTCGTCATCGCCGATGCCAATGTCGCGGCCCAGCACGGCCACACCCTGCGGTCCGGGCTGGAGGAAGGCGGGCTGACCATCCTGGCCGAAATCACCCTTCCGCCGGGCGAGGCGACCAAATCCCTCGCCTCCTACGCCGATACGATGGAGGCGGTGCTGGCCGCCGGCGCCGACCGCCGCACCACGATCATCGCCCTCGGCGGCGGCGTGGTGGGGGATCTGGCCGGTTTTGTGGCCGCGACCACGCTGCGGGGCCTGGCCTTCGTGCAGGTGCCGACCACCTTGCTGGCCCAGGTGGACAGCAGCGTCGGCGGCAAGACCGGGATCAACCTCAAGGCCGGCAAGAACCTGGCCGGTGCCTTCCACCAGCCGAAGATGGTCCTGGCCGATACCACCACCCTGGCGACCCTGCCGCGGCGCGAATTGCGCGCGGGCTGGGCGGAGGTCGCCAAGCACGGCCTTCTGGACGGCCCGCTGTGGGACTGGTGCGAGGCCAATGGCCCCGCCGCCATCGACGGCGACCCGGCGGCCCTGCGCCACGCGGTCCTGGAATCCTGCCGCCTGAAAGGCGCCGTGGTCGCCGCCGATGAACGCGAGGAAGCCCCCGACGGCGGCCGCGCCCTGCTGAACCTGGGCCATACCTTCGGCCACGCCTTCGAATCCGAATGCGGCTACGACGGCAGCCTGCTGCATGGTGAGGCGGTGGCCATCGGCCTGGTCCTGGCCGTGGCGCTGTCCACCCGCCTGGGTTTTTGCGACGCCGGCCTGCCGGCGCGGGTGGCGCGGCACCTGTCGGCGGTGGGGCTGCGCGCGCGGGTCATCGACCTGCCGCGGCCGTTTTCGACGGCGCGGCTGATGGCCAGGATGCGGACGGACAAGAAGGCGCGCGAGGGCAAGATGCGCTTCGTGCTGCTGCGCGCCCCGGGCGACTGCTTCACCAGCAGCGACGTCCCGGAAGCGGCGGTCGAAACCCTGCTGCGGGACGCCGGCTGCGGCGACTGACGGGGCCGGCACCTGCAGCGCGATCGACGTGACGCGCTTCAGGCCTGTCTTCGGCCGGGCGGTGCCATCGCATCGCGCGCACGCCCTGGCCCGTACCCTCGCGTGTCAGGTCACGCGCAATCCGGCTGCTTCGATGACGGCCGACCACTTCGTATTCTCCGCACGGACGAATGCGGCGAAGGGCACGGGCGGCAGGAAGCCGACCGTGCAGCCCTGCTCCCCAACGCCCTGCACCACGGCGGGCTGCGCCAGCGCGGCGCCAAGCGCCGAGGACAGCTTCTCCAGCACCGGTGCCGGCATGTTCGCCGGGCTGCACACCCCCCACCAGGGTGCGGCGGAGAAATTCGCGAGGCTGGTGCCCACCCCCAGCTCCGCGATGGTCGCCAATTGCGGCATCTGCGGGACGCGCGCGGTGGTCGTCAGCCCGATGAGGTTGAGACGCTGGGCGTTGTAGTGCTCGACCACCGCCGATAGCGCATCGAAGTAGAAATCCACCCGCCCGGCGACCAGGTCCACCATGGCCTGGGAGGAGCCGCGATAGGGCACGTGGGTCACCTCGATCCCCGCGGTGCGGTTGAACATCTCGCCGGCCAGGTGGCTGGTCGAGCCGATGCCCGAGGAGACCATGTTCAGCTTGCCGGGATTGGCCTTGGCATAGGCGATGAAGCCCGGCAGGTCGGACGGCAGGCCTGGCCGCACCGCCAAGGCAAAGGGGCCATCGCCGATCAGCCCGACGAAGCCGAAGTCGCGATCGGGGTTGAAGGGCGTGTCGCGGTCGATCAGCGGGCGATAGAAGGCGCCGGCGCCGGCCATCAGGATCGTGTAGCCATCGGCCGGGCTCTTCGCGACATTCTCCGCGCCGAGCGAGCCGCCCGCGCCGGAGCGATTGTCAAAGATCACCGGCTGGCCGAGCAGCGGCGTCATCGCATCGCCGACGATCCGGGCGATATTCGACGTGGCGCCACCCGCCGGCCAGGGGACGACGAAGCGGATCGGGCGAGTCGGGAAGGCGCCTTGCGCCTGGGCGGCGCCGGCACCCAGCAGAAGGGCGGGGGCGGCAAGCAGGTGACGACGAAGCATGGTCTCAGGTTCTCATCGAGGGATCGCGGAACGATGACGCCGTTTCCACGCGACAGCAAGACGTCACGCTGCAATGCACAAAAAATCTACCTCTATCGCGGGTGGAATCCGATCACGCCGCGGGCATTTAACATCAGATCTGCACAACCGTCTCGCATCCCGGCCACGGCGATAGGATGGAACAGGTAGAGCCAGGCCGGATTCGCATGGAGTCGGGTGAGGCATGCGCCATAGGCGGCCTCCCGCGCCGTATCGCCGACGGTGCGATTGGCGCGCTGGATCAGCGCCTCAAGCGCCGGGTCGTCGTGCCCCTGCCACCAGAGCGCCCGTACCGCGCTGGAGATCTTGTCGTTGAGGATACGATAGGTGCTCTGCGGTGTGGAATCGAAGATCGCCATGTCGCCGATCTCCCGCCGGCTGGCTTCGCGGGCATAGGCCGGGCGGTCGGGTTGCACCTCGATCCGCGCGGGGACGCCGACGGCCGACAGGGCCTCGGCCAGGGCCTGGCTGATTCGTTCCGCCCTTTCGGGGGTCGTCGTGGGCGTGCGGATCAGCACGGGTGCCCGAATGTCCGCCGTGTCGAACAGCCGGCGGGCTGCCTCGGGATCGTAGGGGATGGGGGCGAGGGCGGCGGCCGAGGCGCCCAGGTGGGCGGGGCTGACGATCGTCGTGGCCGGCACGCCGAGGCCGAAGAAGATCTCCTCCACGATCGCCTGGCCATCGACGGCGTGGTTGACCGCAAGCCGCGCCTCCGGCCGCGCGAAGGGGCCGCTGGCTGCGTTGAGGAAGGCCGTGACCGACAGCGTGTTGACGGTGCGCAGCCAGTCCAGGTCGGCATCGAAGGCCAGCCGGTGCTCGCAACGTTCCAGGTTCATGGCGACATCCACCGCACCGTCGCGCAGGGCGCGCAGACGGTCCTCCGCCAGGGGCACGGCCAGCAGTGTCACCTGCGCGGGGCCCGCCGTCGCATAGACACGCGCCAGTCGCACCTGCCGCTCCGGCGCGTAGTCCACCACCCGATAGGGACCGGTGCCGAGGAGCGGCAGGCCTTCGGCCGTCTCGCGGGAGATGAAGAACTCCGCGAACAGGTCGAGGATATCGGCGAAGGGCGCCGGCGCTTCCACCTGGACGTCGCGACGCGACAGGGCCGTGATCCGGCAGCCCGCCAGGTACCGCGCGTAGGACGAGGCCATGCCGAATGTATCGATGGCATCACGGATGCCCGCGATGAAGTGCAGGATGGTGTCCGCATCGCAGGGCGTGCCATCGTGGAAGATCGCGCCGTCCCGGATTTGGAAGATCCAGCGACGCCCCTCGTCATGGTGCTGCCAGCGGGCGAACAGACCCGGCGCCGCGCGACCGTGCCGCCAGAGGCACAGCGGCTCCAACACCAGGGACCTCAGGGTCAGCAGGGCCGGGTCATCGGTGACCTGGCGCGCGGGCAGGAAGCGCAGCTTCTCGACCGCGATATGCAAGCCGCCCTTGTGTGAATCCGAAGCCCGCGCCCCGACCGCCTCCATCAGTCGGCGTAGGACCCGTCGATCCGGTCGAGCTGGCGCAGCAACGCCGGCCATTCCATCACGCCATAGGCCCGCCGCGTGCCGGGCTGGTAGTTCTTGTAGGTCGCGGCGACGACATCCTCCCGCGCCGGACGCAGGGGGGTGTTGCAGGCCATCGCCGCCAATTGCGCCTTGCAGGACAGTTCCAGCCGATGCATCGCGTTGAAGGCCTGGGGGATCGTCTCGCCCACCGTCAGCAGGCCGTGGTTGTACATGATCATGGCATTGCAGTCGCCCAGGTCGCGGACCAGCTCCTCCTGCATCTCCAGGTCCAGCACCACGCCCTTGTAGTCGTGATAGGCGATCTTGGCGAAGCGCATCGCCGTCTGCGTCAGCGGCAGCAGCCCGCATTCCAGCGACGAGATCGCCATGCCCGGCCAGGTGTGGGTATGGATGACGCAGCCGATCTCATGCTTCGCCTGGTGGATGGCGCTGTGGATCACGAAGCCCGCGCGGTTCACGCCGAAATCGAAACCGCCGAAATCGGTCTTGGCGAGCACATTGCCCAGATGATCGATCTTGATGAGGGAGGAGGCGGTGATCTCCTCATACATCATGCCATAGGGGTTGATGAGGAAGGTGTCCTCGCCCGGCACCCGGACCGAGACGTGGTTGGCCCCCATGTCGGCCATGCCATAGAGCGCCATCAGGCGGTAGCAGGCGGCCAGGTCGATCCGGGCCTGCCATTCGGCCGGCGTCACGCGGTCGCGCATGGAGGCGATGGTCAGGGTGGGTGTCGGACGGTCGAGCATGGGCTGTGTCTCCCTATGACGATATAATGCCATGTCGCGGCGGTGACCGCCAAGCCTGGGGCGCCAAGCCTTGGCGGGGGCGGGACTTGGCCTCATGTTGCCCCGCATGATGGCCAAGAAACAAGACGATGCCCTGCTCATCCTGGTGACCCCGGCATGAGCAATACCGCGGCCCCTTTCGCGGCCCTGCGCCCCCCGCCGCTGCCGCGCCGCCTGCGCGACATGCTGTCGCTGGATGACTTCGAACGCGCCGCCCGGCGCCACCTGCCGCGCCCGATCTTTGGCTATATCGAGGGTGCGACGGAATCCAACAGCGCCTTGCGCCACAGCCGCAGCGCCTTCGCGGCGCATGCCTTCGTCCCGAACGTCCTGGTCGATACCGGCGAGCGCCACGCCCGCACCCGCGTCATGGGGCTGGATTTCGCCCAGCCCTTCGGGCTTGCGCCCATGGGCGGCAGCGCGCTGGCAGCCTATCGCGGCGACGTGGTCCTGGCGCAAGCGGCCGAGGCCGCGGGCCTTCCCGCCATCCTCTCCGGCGCCTCGCTGATCGCGATGGAGGATGTCGCCCGCGCCGCACCCTCCGCCTGGTTCCAGGCCTATCTGCCCGGCGAGGAAGCCCGCATCGTGCCCCTGGTCGAACGCGCCAAGCGCGCGGGCTATGGCACGCTGGTGCTGACGGTCGATGTCGCCGTGCTGCCGAACCGAGAGAACAACGTGCGCACCGGCTTTTCCATGCCGCTGAACCCGACGCCGCGCCTGGCCTGGGATTGCGCGACCCGCCCGCGCTGGCTGCTCGGCACCTTTGGCCGCACGCTGCTGAACCATGGCATGCCGCATATCGAGAACATGGACGCGGTGCGCGGCGTGCCGATCGTCTCGCGCAATTTCGTGCGGCAACTGGGCGCGCGGGATCGGCTGACCTGGGCGCATGTGGCGCTGATGCGGAGGCTCTGGCCCGGCAAGCTGGTGGTGAAGGGCATCCTGGCCGCCGAGGACGCCCGTCGTGCCGCCGAACACGGTGTGGATGGCATCATCGTGTCCAACCACGGCGGCCGGCAGTTGGACTTTGCCGTGGCGCCCTTGCAGGTCCTGCCCGGCATCGTGGCGGCGGCGGGCGACATGCCGGTGATGCTGGATGGCGGCGTGCGGCGCGGAACCGATGTGCTGAAGGCGCTGGCCCTGGGTGCTGCCTTCGTCTTCGTGGGACGGCCGATGCTCTATGCGGCGTCGATCGGCGGCCAGGCGGGTGTTGCCCATGCCATCGGCCTGCTGGCGGAGGAAATTCGTCGCGGCATGGCGCTGCTGGGCACGCCGACCCTGTCCGACCTGGGGCCGCATATGCTGGTGAAGCCGGACTGACGGCCAGGGATCGACGCAACGATCAGGTCTGGACCGGTCCCCGCTGACACCGGCCTGGCCAGGACGTCGCCGCTGCGTGCTACAACTTGGCCAACCACCGCCGCTTGCCGGCCAGCACATGTTCCTCGCCCAGGCGCCGCGCCTCGGCCGCGTCACCGCTGGCGATGGCGTCCAGCGTCGCGGTGTGTTCGGCGTTGCTGGCGCGCATGTTGGCCTCGCTTTCCAGCGATTCCCACCGCGACCGCCAGCCCTCTCGCAGGGCTGCGTCATAGGCGGCGGCGACGCGCTTGTGCCCGGCGGCGACGAAGATCGCCTGGTGGAAATCCAGGTTCAGCCGGTAGTAGCCCTCCCGATCCCCGGCTTCGATCGCCGCCTGCATCGCCGCGACCATCGCCCGCAGCGCGGTCGGTTCGCCGCGACCGGCCAGGCGGGCGCAGGCAAAGCCGTTGAGCAGCGCGCGCATGTCGTAGATCTCGGCGACCTCGGCCGCTTCCAGCACGCGGACGCGCATGCCGCGATGGGCTTCGCCTTCCACCAACCCGGTCTGTTGCAGCGTGCGCAGCGCTTCACGGACCGGTCCACGCGATACGCCAAGCTCGGCGGCCAGCGCCGCCTCGTTCAGGCGGGTGCCGGGGGCAAGGCTGCCATCCAGCATGCGCTGTTCGAGCGAGGCGCGAACGACGTCGTTAAGCGCGCGGCGCGGCGCGGAGGGAATGGAGTCAGGCACGAACCAACATCGCGGAAGTACGCCGTCATCGTCAACACATTGTTAACATTGTGTCGGCATCCACTGCCAAGCTCACCTGCCCAGCGACCGAAGGATCGGACGCGATCCTACGCGGAGGGAAGCGAGTTCACTCGCAGCGCCGCCGCTGCATGCTCAAGGATCGTATCCGCGATCATCCTGTCCACGGACTCGCTGTAATGGAAGGGGGCATCGCCCCAACGGTGGTTGACGCGGGCCACTAATTTTTTTTCGGCAAACCCGAAGAATTTGGCCGTCGTCCGTATCTTGATCGCGTTGTATATGAGTTCGAGAGTCCGATTACTTTCATCCGCCTCCTTTTGCATTTTTTCATCGAAAAAACTTCCATCCTCTTTTTCAATTGTCCAAAACACATCATTAATATGAATATTTGGAATCTCTGCGAGGTAATCGCAGAGTGGTGGTAGAAATTCAGTTAAAATATTGTTATATTCATCTCTGTTTGGTCGAAAATATCGGAATTTCTTTAACACTTCAGGAGTTTTTTTCACAGCACGCTGCAGCGGTGTCGAATACGTGAAATATCCGCCACTTCCGACTCCGAGTCCAAATCGCTGATCAATAAAATCCATGATGAATATATCGGATTTTACCTGAAATCCATTTCGCCAGCTCTTATTGAAATCCTCGCGAACGCAGCGCAATTCAAATTTAGGGACATCCTCGTCGAGATCGAAGTCCATGGAAACCGGATCACTCATCATGGATCCAATAGAAGTCCGTGCCTGAAAGTAAGATATATTAACGCGATCCAGTATCAAATTCACGGCGTCACGCGTCACGCAGCTTCCTAAAATCGCCAGATCAATCTTTCTTGGGGTGGCGCTCTTATCTAAAATGTGGGCATCCACGGCAATGAACTCCGTCCAAAAAATACGGTGCGCACCTGGGGTGAATCGCACGTTGCGCGTTTTATATCCTGACTAAACTCTAGTGACTGGCGTGGGTGGCGCCAAGCTTCATATAAAGTCTGGACGCTTGTCCCCTCGGCGCGAACGCCCTTCGGACCGCCGAAGCCTTCTCGGCAATCTCGTCAACCGATTGTTGACATCCTGTCGGCAGATCGAAAGGATGGCCCCATGACAGACGCCCCGACCCCCTCCACGGCGCTCTCGCGCTTCACCGTCCTCGACCTGACGCGCGTGCGTTCCGGTCCGACCTGCGTCCGGCAGCTTGCCGACTGGGGCGCCAAGGTCATCAAGATCGAGATGCCGGAGGGCCTGGACCAGGGCGACCCGATGGGCGGCCCGCGCCTGGGCTCCGACTTCCAGAACCTGCACCGCAATAAGCGCGGCCTGACCCTGAACCTGAAGCACCCCGAAGGCGTGGCGCTGCTCAAGGAACTGGCCAAGACCGCCGACGTCATCGTGGAAAACTTCCGCCCCGACGTGAAGGAACGCCTGGGCATCGGCTACGAGGCGATGGCCGCGGTGAACCCGCGCATCATCTACGCCAGCATCTCCGGCTTCGGGCAGGACGGCCCCTACGCCGACCGTCCCGGCTTCGACCAGATCGCGCAGGGCATGGGCGGGCTGATGTCCATCACCGGCGAACCCGGCAAGGGTCCGATGCGCGTCGGCATCCCCATCGCCGACCTGACCGCCGGCATCTTCTGCAGCCAGGGCATCATGGTGGCGCTGCTGGAGCGTGAGGTGTCGGGCAAGGGCCAGTGGGTGCAGACCTCGCTGCTCCAGGCCCAGGCCTTCATGCTGGACTTCCAGGCGTCGCGTTGGCTGATGCAGGGCCAGATCGCCAAGCAGGCCGGCAACGATCACCCGACCAGCATCCCGACCGGCGTCTTCCCGACCTCGGATGGCTTCATCAACATCGCGGCCAGCGGCAACGCCATCTGGGCGCGCTGCGCCAAGGCGCTCGACCTGGGCGCGCTGATCACCGACGAACGCTTCGCCAGTGGCGAGGCACGCTCCACCAACCGCCACGCGCTGAACGCGTTGATCGCCGAACGCACCAAGGCCTTCACCAGCGCCGACCTGGTGGAACGCATGAACAAGGCCGGCGTGCCTTGCGGTCCGATCAACACCATCGACCAGGTTTTTGCTGATCCGCAGGTACAGCACCTCGGCGTCGCGCAGACCCTGAATGGCAACAAGACGGCGACCTACGTCGGCCAGCCCTTCACTCTGTCGCGCACCCCCTCCGCCATCGTCACGCATCCGCCGGCGATCGGCGAGCATACCGACGCCATTCTTGCTGAAATGGGCGTCGCCCCGGCGGACATCGCGCGTCTGCGCGCAGAACAGGTGGTTTGATAATGGATGGCATGACGCTCAACACCCCGCTGATGCTGGCCCGCAAGGGCGGCGGCATCGGCTGGATGACCTTCAACAACCCGGCCCGGCACAACGCCGTGTCGATGGAGATGTGGGAAGCCGCCGAAACCATCCTCGCCGATTTCACCGCCGATCCCGATGTGCGCGTGATCGTCATCCACGGTGCTGGCGGCAAGGCTTTCGTGTCGGGCGCCGATATCTCGAAGTTCGAAAGCGAGCGGTCTTCCGAAGCCGCCGTCGCCGCCTACCAGGCGCAGACCGCGCGCGTGTATGACGCGCTGTCCGATTGCCCGAAGCCGACCATCGCGATGATCCAGGGCCATTGCATCGGCGGCGGCACCGCGCTGGCCGTGTGCTGCGACATGCGCATCTGCAACGACACCGCCAGTTTCGGCGTGCCGGCGGCCAAGTTGGGTCTCGGCTATCCGCTGAAGGGCATCCGCCGCCTGGTCGATCTCGTCGGGCCGTCCTTCGCCAAGGAAATCTTCTTCACCGCCAGGAAATTCAGCGCCGAAGACGCCCGCGTCATGGGCCTGGTGAACCGCGTGGTGCCGAGCGCTGATCTCGAAGCCTATGTCACCGACTACGCCACCACCATCGCCGGCAATGCGCCGCTCACCGTCGGTGCGGCAAAATTCATCGTCGGCCAGGCGCTGAAGGACCGCGGCGCCGAGGATGGCGCGACCTGCGATGCCATGGTCGCCGCCTGTTTCGCCAGCGCCGACTACATCGAGGGTCGTCGCGCCTTCATGGAAAAGCGGCCGCCCCAGTTTCAAGGCAAGTAAGACGCGCGACGGCGGGACAACCGCCGCGCGAACCATTCGGGAGGTCCGCCATGTTTCCACGCCGCACGATCCTGGCCGCGTCGCTATCCGCGCCGGCCATCCTCTCCCCGTTCGGGGCCCGCGCCCAGGACACCTATCCCAACAAGGCGATCCGCGTCGTCGTCGGCTTCGCCGCCGGCGGCAGCACGGATCTGAACACCCGCACCATGGCGCCGAAGCTCGGCCAGTTGCTGGGCCAGCCGGTGGTGGTGGACAACCGCCCCGGCGCCGGCGGCAACCTGGCGACCGAGATCGTCGCCCGCGCCAATCCCGATGGCTACACCTTGCTGATGGGCACCATCGCGGCGCTGTCGGTGAACCCCAGCCTGTATCGCAACCTGCCCTTCGACCCGCAGACCGATGTCACGCCGATCTCCATGGCCGGCAATGTGCTGAACGTGCTGGTCGTCCCGATGGACCGGCCCTGGCGCAGCACCGCCGACCTGATCGCCGCGGCGCGGGCGCGGCCGGAGACCATCACCTATGGCAGCAGCGGTGTCGGCGGGGCCGGGCATCTGTCGGGCGCGCTGCTCGACCGCCTGGCCGGGGTCAAGACCATCCACGTGCCCTATCGCGGCGGCGGGCCGCTGATGACGGACCTGATCTCCGGCAAGCTCGATTTCGCCTTCTCGACCGGCCCGACCGCGCTGCCGCAGGTCGAAGGCGGGCGGTTGCGGATGCTGGCGGTGCCGTCCGCCGCGCGCAGCCCCTTGCTTCCCGATGTCCCCACCGTCGCCGAAAGCCTGCCGGGCTTCGACGTGCAGAACTGGAACGCGCTGGTCGGGCCGAAAAACCTGCCGCGCGCAATCGTGGACCGGCTGAATGCCGCCATGCGCACGACCTTGCAGGACCCGGAGGTGGTGCATCACCTCGGCCGCCACGGCGTGGAGCCGCTGCCCTCCTCCCCCGAGGATCTGGCCCGCTTCATCCGCGAGGAAACGGCCAAATGGGCGCCGATCCTGCGCGACGCCGGCGTCAGCCCGGACTGATCGGCGCATGGATCTGGGACTTTCGGGCCGCCGCGCCCTCGTGCTCGGCGGATCGTCCGGCATCGGCCTTGCCGCCGCCGCCATGCTGGTGGCCGATGGGGCCGATGTCACCATCGCCTCCCGCGACCAGGGCAAGCTGGACAAGGCGGCGGCCGAAACCGGCGCCCGCGCTGTGCGCTGCGATGTGGGCGACCCGGCCCAGGTCGCGGCCCTGGCGGCCGAATACGCCGATGGGCTGGGGCTTCTGATCTCGGCCTTTGGGGGCAGCCACCGGTCGCCCTTCCTGAAGCTGACCGACGAAGACTGGCTGGCGAATTACGAATTCAACCTGCTGGGCACCATCCGGGTGCTGCGGGCCTTCCACCCCGCGCTGGTCCGCGACGGGGCGGGCCGCGTCGTGCTGCTGGGCGCCGTCTCCGGCCGCCAGCCGACCGCCGAACAGGCGGTCAGCAATGTCCACAAGGCCGGGCTGCATGCGCTGACCAAGACGCTGTCCACCGAATGGGCACAGGACAACATAGGGGTGAACTGCGTCGGCCCCGGCCGCGCCTTCACCCCCCTGTGGCAGCGCCGCGCCACCGACCGCGCCGCGGCCGAGGGCACCACCGTGGCCGCGATCAAGGCCGAGGTCACGGCCGACATCCCGATGCGGCGCTTCGGCTCGGCCGAGGAAGTCGCCACCATGGTGGTCTTCCTGGCCAGCCCGGCCGCCGCCTATGTGACCGGCCAGACCATCATGGTGGACGGGGGCCTGATGCGCGCGGTGTAAGACTTCGTGGTTCGCCTCCCGCCCCGCGCGGGTGTAGGAAGCGACCATGGCTTTGCATGAACTCCGCGCCGACCGGCCGCTGGGGCGCGACAATGCGCCCGAAAAACCCGCCCCGCCCCCGCCGAAGGCGGACCGCCCGGTAAAGGCCAGGCGCGCCTATCGCTTCGGCTTCTTCGGCTGGACCTGGCGCATCGGCGTCGTGCTGGCCGGCACCGTCATCCTGGCCGCCGGGGTCGCGGGCTTTGGCTTCTACCGCGCGGCCGTGGCCGAACTGCCCGACTACCAATGGCTGGCGACCTACGAGCCGCCGCAGATGTCGCGCATCTATGCCGCCGATTCGCGGCTGATGGCGGAACTGGCGACCGAACGCCGCGTCTTCGTGCCCATCGCCGCCATTCCGCGCCGGGTGCAGCAGGCCTTCGTTTCGGCCGAGGACCAGAATTTCTGGTCCCATGGCGGCTTCGACCCCATCGCGATCCTGCGCGCCGCCCTGGTCAACGTCGAGAATATCGGCACCGGCCGCCGCGCCATCGGCGCCAGCACCATCACCCAGCAGGTCGCCAAGAACATGCTGGTCGGCAGCGACCGCACCATGCTGCGCAAGCTGCGCGAAGCCGTCCTGGCGACCCGTATCGAGGAGACGATGCCCAAGTCGCGCATCCTCGAAATCTACCTGAACGAGATTTTCCTGGGCGCCCAGGCCTATGGCGTCGCCGCCGCGGCGCAGCAGTATTTCAGCAAGGGGCTGGACGACCTGACCCTGGCCGAGGCTGCCTTCCTGGCCGCCCTGCCCAAGGCGCCCAACAACTACAACCCGATCCGCTACCCCGAGGCCGCCCGCGCCCGGCGCGACTGGGTCATCGACCGCATGGCCGACGACCGCGCCATCACCGCCGAGGAAGCCGCCGCGGCCAAGGCCGAGCCGCTGATGGCCCGCCCCAGCCGCCGCCCCGACTTCGTCCCCGTCGGCCAACACTTTACGGAAGAAGTCCGGCGCGAGTTGGTGACCCGCTTCGGTGTGGACCAGACGACGATGGGCGGCCTCGTGGCCCGCACCAGCCTGGACCCGCGCCTCCAGGCCCAGGCCGAGGTCGCGCTGCGCCACGGCCTGCTCGCCTACGACCGGCGCCGTGGCGGCTGGCGCGGGCCGGTGTCGCGCATTTCGGCGGTGCAGACCGAATGGCTGCCCCAGCTTGAACAGGTCATGCGCCCACCCGGCGCCCTGCCCGAATGGCGCGTCGCCGTCGCCCTGGACGTGCGTGACCGGGAGGCGCGGATGGCTTGGCTCGAACGCCCCGACCCGCGTGCCGCCCCCCAGCCCCAGACCATGACCCTGCCGTTCGACGAGGTGCAGTCCTGGGCCCGCCCGGTGCTGCGCGACGGCCGTCTCGGCCCGCCGCCGCGCCGCATGCAGGATGTGCTGGCGCCCGGCGACGTGGTGCTGGTCGAAGTGCTGCCGCCCACCGCGGCCAATCCGCCGCGCACCCCCGCCCGCCCGGAACGCCTGGCCTTGCGGCAATTGCCGGCGGTCGAGGGGGCGCTGGTCGCGCTCGACCCCAATACCGGCCGCGTGCTGGCCATGGTCGGCGGGTTTTCCTTCGAACGCTCCTGGTTCAACCGCGCGTCGCAGGCGATGCGGCAGCCCGGGTCCTCGTTCAAGCCCTTCGTCTATCTGCCGGCGCTGGAAATGGGCATCCCGCCGAACCAGCGCCTGCTGGACGCGCCGGTCGAAATCCAGACCGCCGCGGGCACCTGGCGCCCGGGCAATTACGCCGGCACCAGCAATGGCTGGGTCACCATGCGGTCGGCGCTGGAACGCAGCCTCAACCTGGTCACCGTGCGGCTTGCGCAGGAAATCGGCATGGAGCGGGTTTCCGCCACCGCCGCCCGCTTCGGCGTGATCGACAGCATGCCGCGTTACCTTGCCATGGCGCTGGGTTCCGGTGAGACGACGGTGCTGCGCATGACCTCGGCCTACGCTTCCTTCGCCAATGGCGGCAAGCGGGTGGAACCGACCCTGATCGACAGCGTGCAGGACCGCTTCGGCCGGCTGGTCTGGCGGCCCGATGGGCGCACCTGCCCCGAATGCGCGACCCGTGGCTTCGAACAGGGGCCGCCGCCGCTGACGGATGAACGGCGCCAGATCGTCGATCCGATCGCCGCCTTCCAGATGACCAGCATGTTGCAGGGGGCCGTGCAGCGCGGCACCGGCAGCCGCGCCGGGGCGGGGCTGAACCGCCCGATCGCGGGCAAGACCGGCACCACCAACGACTACATGGACAATTGGTTCGTCGGCTATACGCCCGACCTCGTGGTCGGCATCTGGGTCGGCTACGACGAACCGCGCACCCTGGGCGATGGCGAAACGGGCGGGCTGAACGCCGCCCCGATCTTCCGTGAGGTCGTGGCCGCGGCCCTGGCCGGCAGCCCGCCGGTGCCCTTCCGCGCGCCACCGGGCATCGCGCTGGTCCGCATCCAGACCGACAGCGGGGCGACGATCGTCGAAGCCTTCCGCCCGGGCACCGAGAACAGCGCCCGCCCGCCGCCGGACGACAATGCCCTGTTCGGCGGCGGCGGCGTCTCGGGCCTGCCGCCCGCCTTTGGCGTGCCCAGCGCGGCACCGAACCCCGGTGCCGCACAGCGCAACCTGGGCGATCTGTATTGAGGATCAGGAGTCCAGCCTGATCCCCAGATCGCGGATCAGGGGGCGCCACAGCGCGGACTCGGCTGCCACGAAGGCGTTGAATTCGGCCGGCGACCAGGCCGCGGGCTCGACACCCATCTCCTGCATCCGGCGCGTTATGTCGTCGGATGCGACGGCCGTGCGCATCGCCGCGTTCAGCCGGGCGATGATCACCGGCGGGGTCGCGGCCGGCACCGACATGCCCTGCCAGCCATAGGCGACGGCATCGATGCCCAGGTCCCGCAGGGTCGGCACCTCGGGCGCCGAGGCGCTGCGCGCATCTGACAGCACGGCCAGCACCCGAAGCTCCGGGTCGCGCAGGAACGGCAGGCCGGTCGCGGCGACCAGCACCTCGACCCGCCCCGCGCGCAGATCCTGCATCGCGGCGGCGGCCCCGCGATAGGGCACGTGCTCGGCCGCCAGCCCGGCGCGGCGCTGCACGAGTTCCATCGCCAGGTGATGCGGCGATGCCACCGCCGGGGTGCCATAGGTCACCGGCCGCACCCGGCCCTGTGCCACCAGCCCGGCGAAATCCCTGACCGGGCTGTCGGCCCGCACGACGAGGAACAGCGGAAACCGCCCGATGAAGCCGACGCCGGTCAAATCACGGTCCGGATCATAGGGCAGCCGGGTATAGAGCGCCGGGTTGTAGACCAACACGCCATTGTCGACGTGCAGCCAGGTATTGCCATCGGCCGGGCTTCGCGCGACCGCATCCGATGCCAGCACGGCGCCGCCGCCGGGGCGGTTTTCCACGACCACGTTCTGGCCCAGCGCCGGCGCCATCTGCGCCGCGATCAACCGGGCAAACAGGTCCGACGCGCCACCGGCCGGGTAGCCGACGATCCAGCGCATCGTCCGGTCCGGCCAGGGGGTCTGGGCCAGGGCCACACCCGGCAGCGCCAGCCCGGCCAGCGCCGCGCGCCGTCCGATGCCGTTCACGAATCCAGCCTGATGCCGAGTTCGCGGATCAACGGCCGCCACAGCGCGTTCTCGCGCCCGACGAAAGCGTTGAATTCCGCGGCGCTCCAGGGTGTCGCCTCGATGCCCAGGTCGCGCATGCGCCGGGCGATATCCTCCGACGCGATGGCCGCGCGCAGGCCCTCGTTCAACCGCGCAACAATGGCGGACGGCGTCGCGGCGGGGACTGACATGCCCTGCCAGCCATAGGCGACCGCATCCGGCCCCAACTCCTTCAGGGTCGGCACATCCGGCACCATCGGGCTGCGCGCATCCGACAGCACCACCAGCGCCCGCACCCGCCCGTCGCGGATGAAGGGCAGGCCGGTCGCGGTGTCGATCACGACGCAATCCACCTGGCCGGCCAACAAATCCTGCATCGAGGCCGGGCCACCGCGATAGGGCACGTGTTCCGCCGCCAGGCCCGACCGCCGCTTGACCAGTTCCATCGCCAAGTGATGCGGCGATGCCACCGCCGGGGTGCCATAGGTCACCGGCCGTACCCGGCCTTGCGCCACCAGCCCGGCAAAATCCCGGATCGCGCTGTCGGGCCGCACCACGATGTAAAGCGGGAAGCGCCCGATGAAACCGACCCCCGTAAAATCGCGGTCCGGGTCATAGGGCAGCCGGGCATAGAGCGCCGGGTTGTAGACCAGGATGCCATTGTCCACGTGCAGCCAGGTGTTCCCGTCGGCCGGGCTGCGCGCGACCGTATCCGACGCCAGCACCGCGCCGCCGCCTGGACGGTTTTCCACCACCACGCTCTGGCCCAGCCCCGGCGCCATCTGCGCCGCGATCAACCGCGCGAACGTGTCGGACGCGCCACCGGGCGGGTAGCCGACGATCCAGCGCAGCGACCGGTCCGGCCAGGCACCCTGCGCCCGGGCGGCGAGTGGCAGCAGCCCCGCGGTGCCTAAAAATGCTGCGCGCCGGCCAATCCTCAGGGTCCGCATCACCGCCTCCGTCGTCGTCATGCCCGCAGTTTGGGCACAGCGACGGCGATGGGGAAGGGGCCGCGCCTAGACCGCTTCGAGCAGGCCGAGCGCGAAGAGGCGTTGCAGAAACGCCAGCGCATCGCCCGGCAGGTCGGCCGCGGCCGCCCCATCCTCCAAACTCATCAGCCAGCCGAATTCCGCCTCGGTCATGATGATCTTGCCGCCGCCGTATCGCAGGGCGCCGCCGCCGTCGGGCAGCGGCACCACGGCGCTGTGCATGGAATCGGCCAGCCGCAGGCGCTGGTCCGGCGCCGGGGGCGGGGCGATCAGCCCGCGCGCGGGCATCTGCAGCCGGTCCTCCGCAAGCCGGCCGATCAAGGTCAGCGCCAGGGTCTCGACCAACCCCGGGGCGGCCAGCCGCGCGACCAGGTCGGCCAGCCCCGCGCCAAACCCGTCCTGCCCGATCCGCCAGGTGGGGACGGCGGCGCGGAAGGCGGGGTCCTGTTCCTCCGCCGTGTCGATGATGCGGCGCAGCGCCTCCGCCCAGGAGGGTTCCAGCAGCCCGATCGTGGCATGCAGGCTGGGCTCGCCGCCCGGCTGGGTGGCCGCGTCATGCATCACCCCGCGCGGCAGGTAGAGGATGTCGCCCGGGCGCATCGGCACGGCGATGGGTTCGCCCATCGGCTCCACCTGGTTGTCCCAGCGGACCCGCCGCGTCGGGTCCGGCACCGGCTGGCCGTTCCAGACGCGCCAGTCCTTCTGGCCGCTGACTTGCATGACCAGCACATCATGCGTGTCGAAATGCGCGCGAAAGCCCTGCGCACCCGGCGGGGTCAGGTAGATGTTGCACTGCACGCCGTGCAGGAACAGTTTTTCCAGCCCCCGGCAGAACCGCGCCAGCGGCGGATGCAGTTCGTGCAGTTCGCTGACGATCAGCGTCCCGCCCTGGTCGAAGCGATCGAACAGCCGCGGCAGGTCGACGCGGCCGTCATCGAAGGACCAGTCTTCCTCCGGCACCGCGGCACTACCCTCACGCGCGCTGTCGGCGACGGCGATGCGCCCGGCGCGCGCGGCGTCGGTCCGCAGCAGCGCGTCGATATCGGCGATCGAGACCAGGTGCGCGAAGCGGTCCGGGCTGGTGTGGCTGCGCAGATGGCACCAGTCGCGTGCTTCGCGCAGCGCGATGATCGCGTCCTCGTCAAGGCCGGGGAAGGCCAGGGCGGCGGCTTCTTCCGCCAGGGTCATGGTCATCGCGTCGTGCTCACTGTTCTGCGTGGCGTTAGCGCCGCCCTTGGCCCGCGGGGTCATCGGGATCGCTGTCCGACGTGCGTCGCACATTGCCACGGCCGCGCCCAGGGGCGTCGAAGGGGTCGGCATCGGACGCGGCGCCGCCGGCGCGATAGCCGATGCCGCGCCCCTGGCCCGGCGCGTCGGCGGGATCACTGTCGGAGATGCCGGTATAGCCGCGCGGCGCCACCGCACCGCGGCTGCCCCGCCCCTGGCCGGGCCGGTCGGAGGGATCATTGTCGTTGATGCCGCTCCCGCCCGTCTGGATCGAGACGCAGCCCGCAAGCCCGCCGGCGCCCAGCACCAGCAACCGTCGCCCGGCCCTGGATCCGGCCACGGATGGTTTTGGCGGATCTTGGTCGGCCGCCATGCAGGTGCCCCCGTGTATCGTGTCCTGTGCCATCCATGCTCGGCGCGAAACCGCGCCGGGTGCAAGCGTCGTCCCCCCGATTGCGCCAGGCCGGGCGTCGGACGCATGGTCTGCCCGAACAACCGAGGAACCCGCCGCATGGGCGATTTGCAGGCCTTGATCGGACGCAGCCGAACCGTGACCGACACGTTCACGGCGGCCGCCGTGCGGCGCATTCGTGCGACCCTGGATCTCGCGCCCGATCCGGTGCCCGACACGGTGCCGGCGCATTGGCACGCCATGTTCTTCGCCGACATCGCCCCGCAATCCCAGCTCGACCCCGACGGCCATCCCCAGAAGGGCGATTTCCTGCCGCCCGTGCCGCTGCCGCGCCGCATGTTCGCCGGCCGTCGCACGCGCCTGCTGGCCCCGCTGCCGGTCGGCGCCACCGCGACACGCACCAGCACCATCCACGCGGTCACGGAAAAGCAGGGCCGCACCGGGGCGATGGTTTTTGTCACCGTCCGGCACGAGATCGCGGCCGATGGCGTGGCGCTGGTTTCCGAAGACCAGGACATCGTCTACCGCGAAGCCGTCGCCCCGGGTGCCGCCTCGGCCACCGCAAGCCCCGCCATGGCCCCGGCCGACCCCGCCTGGTCGCAGGTCGTGACCCCCGATCCGGTGCTGCTGTTCCGCTATTCGGCCATCACCTTCAACGGCCACCGCATCCACTACGACGCGGATTACGTGCGCGGCGAGGAAGGCTATCCCGCGCTGGTGATGAACGGCGGGCTGACGCATCTGCTGCTGGCCGAGGCCGCGATCCGCCACGGCGGCCCGCTGCGCAGCTTTGCCGCGAAAAACCAGAAGCCGCTGTTCTGCGGGCGGCCGGCCACCCTGGCCGGCGATGGCACGACCGGCTCCATCAGGCTTTGGGCCGCCGACGACACCGGCGCGCTCGCGGTCGATGCATCGGCGGAGTTCGCGGCATGACGGCACAGAACAACGGCCCCCTTGCGGGCCTGCGCGTCATCGACCTGACCAGCGTCGTGGTCGGGCCGATCTGCACCCGGTCCCTCGCCGACCAGGGCGCCGATGTGATCAAGGTCGAAGCCCCCGAAGGCGACCTGCTGCGCCAATTGGGCGGCCGCGGCCGCAATGCGGGCATGAGCGGCAAGTTCATCAACTTCAACCGCAACAAGCGCGCCGTCTGCCTCGACCTGAAAAGCCCCGAGGGCCGCGCGGCGATGCTGCGGCTGATCGAGGGCGCGGATGTCTTCGTCTCCAACATCCGCCCCGCCGCGTTGGACCGCCTGGGCCTGGGCTGGGAGTCGCTGCGGGAGAAGAACCCGCGCCTGATCCATTGCAGCATCCTCGGCTTCGGCAAGGGCGGGCGGTATTGCGACCGCCCAGCCTATGACACCGTGATCCAGGGCGTCTCCGGCATCGCCGATGCCTTCAGCCAGTCCAACGGCACGCCGCGCTACGTGCCGATGGTGATGTGCGACCACACGACCGGGCTGATCGCGGCCCAATGCATCGGCTTCGCCCTGTACCGCCGCGAAAAGACCGGCGTCGGCGAGGCGATCGAAGTGCCGATGTTCGAGAACATGGCCGCCTTCGTCATGGCCGAGCACATGGGCGCGATGAGCTTCGACCCGCCACTCGGCCCGCCGGGCGATGCGCGCCTGCTGTCCAAGGACGCGCGGCCGCTGCCGACCAAGGACGGCTACATCTCGATCAGCGCCAATACCAACGCCCAGGCGTTCGGGTTGTTCGCCGCCATCGGCCGGCCGGAATTGCGCGACGATCCGCGTTTCGTCTCGGTCGCCGCCCGCACCGCCAATACGCCGGCCTATTTCGCCGTGCGGGCCGAGGCCCTGCGGGAAAAAACCACCGCCGAATGGCTGGAAGCCCTGGCCGCCGTCGACGTCCCGGCCATGCCCTGCAGCACCTTGGAAGGCCTGCCGGATGACCCCCACCTGAACGACGTCGGCTTCTTCACCGAGGAAGACCACCCGACCGAAGGCCGCCTGAAACGCTTCCGCCCGGCAAACCAGTTCGGTGGCGGCATGCGGGAGGGGCACCTGCCCAGCCCCCGCCTGGGCGAGCAAACCGCGGAGGTGCTGCGCGAAGCGGGGCTTTCGGACGCGGAGGTCGAGGCGATGCTCGCCAGCGGCGCGGCGCGCCAGGCCTAGCCGGCCGCGCCGCCCCTGTTGCCATTCCCGCCCATCGCGCATTCTCTGCGCCGTGGGAAATGGGATGCTGGAATGAGCCTGAAACACGCGGCCTGTATCGTCGGGGCCTTTGAGCACCCGACGCGCAAGGCGGAACACCAGTCGGTCGCCCAGTTGCACGCGGAGGTCGCCTGGGGCGCCCTGCAGGATGCCGGGCTGACCAAGGACGACATCGACGGGTATTTCTGCGCCGGCGACGCGCCGGGCATGGGGCCGGTCAATATCGTCGACTACCTGGGGCTGGACCGGCTGCGCCACGCCGACAGCACCGATTTCGGCGGCTCCTCCTACCTGGCCCATGTCGCCCATGCCGCCGCGGCCATCGCCGCCGGGCGCTGCAACGTGGCCCTGATCACCCTGGCCGGTCGCCCCCGGGCCGAGGCGATGGCGACCGGCACCGCTCCCCGTTCCTGGGGCGTCAACGTGCCCGATGATCCGTTCGAGATTCCGATGGGCCGCACCGTCGCCGCCGCCTATGGCCTGGTCGCGATGCGGCACATGTATGAATTCGGAACGACCTCGGAACAATTGGCCTGGATCAAGGTCGCCGCCAGCCACCACGCCCAACACAACCCCAACGCCATGCTGAAGAAGGTCGTGACGGTGGCCGAGGTCGTCGCCTCGCCCATGGTCGCCGACCCGCTGCACCGACTGGACTGCTGCGTGATCAGCGACGGCGGCGGGGCGCTGATCGTGACCCGGCCGGAAATCGCCAAATCCCTGAAGCGCCCGGTCGTGTCGGTGCGTGGCACTGGCGAGGCGCTGAAGCACCAGGCCGGCGGGACCATTGACCTCACCTATTCCGGCGGCCGCATGTCCGGCGCCGCGGCCTTTGCCGAGGCCGGCATCACCCCGGCCGATATCCGCTACGCCAGCATCTACGACAGCTTCACCATCACGGTGCTGGTGCAGCTTGAGGATCTGGGCTTCTGCGCCAAGGGCGACGGCGGCAAGTTCGTCGCGGACGGCAACCTGATCTCCGGCGTCGGCCGTCTGGCCTTCAACACCGATGGCGGCGGCTTGTGCAATAACCACCCGGCCAATCGCGGCGGCATGACCAAGATCATCGAGGCCGTGCGCCAATTGCGCGGAGAAGCCCATCCCGCCGTGCAGGTGCCCGGCCTGTCCCTGGCTCTGGCGCATGGCACCGGCGGGCTGTTGGGCACCCGCCACGGCAGCGCCACCCTGATCCTGGAGCGCATGGCATGACCCCCGCATCCAACCGCGCCATCCCGGCCCCCGTCATCGACCCGACCAACAAGCCCTTCTGGGACTCCGCCCGCGAAGGCCGGCTGCTGATCGGGCTCTGCGGCGACACCGGGAAGCATTTCTTCTACCCGCGCGGCTCCTCGCCCTTCACCCTGTCGCCCAACGTGACCCTCGTTGAGAGCAAGGGCACGGGCGTGATCTATTCCTACAGCGTCATGCGCGTCGCCGAGCCCTATGCCATCGCCTATGTCGAATTGGACGAAGGCCCACGGATCCTGACGAATATCGTGGACTGCGACATGGACGCCCTGAAGATCGGCCAGAGGGTGTCGCTGGTGTGGAAGCCGACGGTCGACAACGGGGCGCCGGTGCCGATGTTCGCGCCGGTGTAAGTCTTTTGCGCGTCTGGACCGTCGGAAACGGCGGTTTGGGCAAAAACCCCGGCCTCCCTCGGTTGCCGCAACGCAATGCAGCGTGCTAAGCGCCGGTCGCCGTCCGAGGGGGTGATCGCCCCCACGTGGCATCCTGGCAGCCGCCCGCCGGCCGCCAGGGCAGAATGACCAGGATTTCATCCGGGGCCATCGGGCTTCGGGACCAGATGGAACGGAATCGCCGTGGCCTCCGACGCGCCTGAGATTGCTGCCGATACGGTATCCAACAGCGGCGGCGCCGCTGATCGTTACGCCACGGCCATGCTCGGCCTGGGCGACGACCTGCGCCCGACCGACCCCGGCGCGACCGACCGGATCGCCGCCGATCTGGATCGCCTTTGGGCACTGTACCGGGACGACGCGGGCTTCCGCGCCTTCGTCACCGACCCGCGCTTCGGTGCGGTGGAACAGCGCCGCGCCGCCTTCGCCGTGATCGAACGGGCCGGCATCGGCCAGGAAGTTCGCAACCTGGTCGGCGTGCTGATCGCCAACCGGCGCCTGTCCATGCTGCCGGCGGTGGCCGAGGCCTTTGGCGCGGCCCTGGCCGCCCGACGCGGCCAGCAGGTGGCGCATGTCACCACCGCGGCGCCGCTGAGCGAAACACAATCCGCCGCCCTCGTGGCGCGGCTGACGGAATCGGGCTTTTCCGGCGTGCGCCTCGCGGCGCAGGTCGATCCCGCGATACTGGGCGGGCTGATCGTACGGATCGGCTCCCGCCTTTATGACAACAGCATCAAGAGCAAGCTGCAACGCCTGCAATACGCGATGAAAGGGGCCGCCTGACCATGGACATTCGTCCTGCCGAGATCTCGGAGATCCTGAAGTCGCAGATTGCGAACTTCGACGCCGAGGCGAATGTGGCCGAGGTCGGGACCGTCCTGACGGTCGGTGACGGCATCGCCCGCGTCTATGGGCTGCAGAACGTCATGGCCGGGGAGATGGTCGAATTCCCCGGCGCCGGGATCAAGGGCATGGCCCTGAACCTGGAAAACGACAACGTCGGCGTCGTCATCTTCGGCGACGACAAGGGCGTGAAGGAAGGCGACACCGTCAGCCGCACCGGCACGATCGTGGACGTTCCCGTCGGCCGTGGCCTGCTGGGCCGCGTGGTCGATGGCCTGGGCAACCCGATCGATGGCAAGGGCCCGATCGAGGCGACCGAACGCCGCCGCGTGGACGTGAAGGCCCCCGGCATCATCCCGCGCAAGTCGGTGCATGAGCCGATGCAGACCGGCGTGAAGGCGATCGACGCGCTGATCCCGATCGGCCGTGGCCAGCGCGAGCTGATCATCGGTGACCGCCAGACGGGCAAGACCGCGGTGATCATCGACACCATCATCAACCAGAAGGGTATCAACGCCGGCGACGACGAGAGCAAGAAGCTCTACTGCATCTACGTCGCCATCGGCCAGAAGCGCTCCACGGTTGCCCAGTTGGTCAAGACGCTGGAAGAAAACGGCTCGATGGAATACTCCATCGTCGTCGCCGCCACGGCTTCCGACCCGGCGCCCTTGCAGTTCCTGGCACCGTTCAGCGGCTGCGCGATGGGCGAATTCTTCCGCGACAACGGCATGCACGCGGTCATCTTCTACGACGACTTGTCCAAGCAGGCCGTCGCCTATCGCCAGATGTCGCTGCTGCTGCGCCGCCCGCCGGGCCGCGAAGCCTATCCGGGCGACGTCTTCTACCTGCACAGCCGCCTGCTGGAACGCGCCGCAAAGATGGGCGACGACTTCGGCAATGGCTCGCTGACCGCCCTGCCGGTGATCGAGACCCAGGCCGGCGACGTTTCCGCCTATATTCCGACCAACGTGATTTCGATCACCGATGGCCAGATCTTTTTGGAAACCGAACTCTTCTACAAGGGCATCCGCCCGGCCGTGAACGTCGGCCTGTCGGTGTCGCGCGTCGGTTCCGCCGCCCAGATCAAGGCGATGAAGCAGGTCGCCGGCAAGATTAAGCTGGAACTCGCGCAGTACCGCGAAATGGCCGCCTTCGCGCAGTTCGCCTCCGACCTCGATGCCTCCACCCAGGCGCTGCTGGCCCGTGGCGCGCGCCTGACGGAATTGCTGAAGCAGCCGCAGTTCAAGCCGGTCCCGGTCGAGGAGCAGGTGCTCGCGATCTTCGCCGGCACCCGCGGCTACCTCGACAAGCTGCCGCTGAACCGCATCGGCGCCTATGAGACGCAGATGCTGGCGGCCGTGAAGTCCCGTGCGCCGGCGATCATCGACGGCATCCGCGACGCGCGTGAAATCAAGAAGGACAATGAGGCCGCCCTGGTCGCCTTCCTGGACGATTTCACCAAGTCCTTCACCTGACACGCGGCCGGTAGGGACGACACAGCATGGCGAGCCTGAAAAGCCTGCGGCTGCGGATCAACAGCGTGAAATCCACGCGCAAGATTACGCAGGCCATGAAGATGGTGGCGGCGGCCAAGCTGCGCCGCGCCCAGTTGGCAGCCGAAGCCGCCCGCCCCTATGCCGAGCGCATGGCGGGCATCCTCGGCCGCCTGGGCCAGGCGGTCGCGGGCGCCCCCGGCGCCCCGCCGCTGCTGGTCGGCACCGGTTCGGACAAGGTCCACCTCCTGGTGGTGGTGACGGCCGATCGCGGCCTGGCCGGCCCGTTCAACACCAACGTCGGCCGCTTCGCCCGCGCCCGGGTGCGGGAGCTTGAGTCCGAAGGCAAGACGGTCAAGATCCTGTCGATCGGCCGCAAGGGCGCGACCTTCCTCAAGCGCGAATTCGCCTCCCGCATGGTGGGCGAGATCACCTACGCCGGCGTCAAGCGCATCGGCTACGAGCAGGCGGCCGAGGTCGCGGCCCGGGTGACCGCGATGCTGGAAGCCGGCGAGTTCGACGTCTGCACCCTGGTCTACAACCGCTTCCGCAACGTCATGAGCCAGATTCCGACGGAACAGGCGCTGATCCCCTCGGCGATCCCCGAGGACACGGCCGAGGTCGAGCCCGGCACGGTCCCCGCGCTCTACGACTACGAGCCGGCCGAGGAAGACATCCTGGCCGCCTTGCTGCCCAAGAACCTGGCGATCCAGATTTTCCGCGCGCTGCTCGAAAGTGCGGCCGGCGAACATGGTGCCCGGATGTCGGCGATGGACAGCGCGACACGCAATGCCGGTGAGATGATCAACAAGCTCACCCTGAACTACAACCGCACGCGACAGGCCAACATCACCCGGGAGCTGATCGAGATCATCTCCGGTGCTGAAGCCCTCTAGACAAGGATCTGTTCCCATGAAGAACAATGTTGGCAAGATCACGCAGATCCTGGGCCCGGTGGTGGACGTGCAGTTCAGCGGCGAACTGCCGTCGATCCTGAACGCGCTGACCACGCCGATGGCCGGCGGCGGCACCTTGGTGCTGGAAGTCGCGCAGCACCTGGGCGAACACACCGTCCGCTGCATCTCGATGGACACGACCGAAGGCCTGGTGCGCGGCAATGAAGTCGTGGACACCGGCAAGGGCATCGCCGTGCCGGTCGGCCCGGGCACGCTCGGCCGCATCATGAACGTCATCGGTGAGCCGATCGACGAGCGCGGCCCCGTGCCGCACGACATGGAATACACCATCCACCGCTCGGCCCCGTCCTTCGACGAACAGGCGACCAGCGCGGAAATCCTGGTCACCGGCATCAAGGTCGTCGACCTGCTGGCGCCCTACCTCAAGGGCGGCAAGATCGGCCTGTTCGGCGGCGCCGGCGTCGGCAAGACCGTGACCATCCAGGAACTGATCAACAACATCGCCAAGGGCCACGGCGGCGTGTCGGTTTTTGCCGGCGTCGGCGAGCGGACCCGCGAAGGCAACGACCTTTACCATGAAATGATCGATGCCGGCGTCATCAAGCTCGGCGACGGCAATACCGAAGGCTCCAAGGTCGCCCTGGTCTATGGCCAGATGAACGAGCCGCCGGGCGCCCGCGCGCGCGTCGCGCTGTCCGGCCTGTCGATGGCCGAATACTTCCGCGACGAGCAGGGCCAGGACGTGTTGTTCTTCATCGACAACATCTTCCGCTTCACCCAGGCGGGCGCGGAAGTCTCGGCGCTGCTGGGCCGTATTCCTTCGGCGGTGGGCTATCAGCCGACCCTGTCGACCGACATGGGCGCGCTGCAGGAACGCATCACCTCCACCAAGAAGGGGTCGATCACCTCGGTCCAGGCCATCTACGTGCCGGCCGACGACTTGACCGACCCGGCGCCCGCCACCTCCTTCGCGCACTTGGACGCGACGACGGTGCTGTCGCGCTCGATCGCCGAAATGGCGATCTTCCCGGCGGTGGACCCGCTGGACAGCACCTCCCGCGGGCTCGACCCCCGCGTGGTCGGTGAAGAGCACTACAGCACGGCGCGCGAAGTGCAGCGCATCCTGCAGACCTACAAGTCGCTGCAGGACATCATTGCCATCCTGGGCATGGACGAGCTGTCGGAAGAAGACAAACTGGTCGTCGCCCGCGCGCGCAAGATCCAGCGCTTCCTGTCGCAGCCCTTCCACGTCGCGGAAGTCTTCACCGGCACCCCGGGCGTCTTCGTGAAGATCGAAGACACCGTGCGTTCCTTCGCCGCGATCTGCGCCGGCGAATACGACCACCTGCCGGAAGCCGCCTTCTACATGGTCGGCACGATCGAAGACGCGGTGAAGAAGGCCGAATCGCTCAAAGCGGTCGCGTAAGGGGGTATCATGGCCACCTTCGAGCTCGAACTCGTCTCGCCGGAACGCCTGCTGCTGTCGCGGCCGGCGGAGATGGTCGTCATCCCTGCGGCCGAGGGGGAGATGGGCGTCCTTCCAGGCCACGCGCCGATGATCGTGAAGCTGGCCGCCGGCCTCATCCGGGTCACCGAGGGCGGCCAGGTGACGGAGGTCCTCTTCGTCCCCGGCGGCTTCGCCGAGGTCACGCCGGAACGCCTGACCATCCTGGCCGATGAGGCGACCCCACCGGCCCGCCTGTCGAAGGCCGAGGCCGAAGCCCGGATCGCCGCCGCCGACAAGGCCTACAACGAACTTGGCCTCACCGGCACGCCGGAGGCGCGGGAGGCCGCGATGGAGCAGCTCCTCGCCGCCCGCGCCATGGCCGCCGTCGCGGAAGCCGCCTGAACCTTCTTGCGGCCGCATGTCACTTTTCTGACACAACCGCTTGAAACGATACCCCGGATCGCGAAGATACGGGGCTGGGCCAAAAGCTGACCCGGCACTATGGTCAGGCAGTGGCGCTGATCTCGACACTGGCGGGAGATTCGGCATGAAGCACTGGACGTTGGATCAGGTGGCCTGGGATCAGTTCGACCCCACCGCCGTGGACCCGGCGTTGGTGCCGCTGGTCAAGGCCGCCGCCATGGTCGAAAAGAACGGTGCCGATTACGCGCTCTACCTGGGCGGCGTGTTTCACGACGACCCCGCCTTCCGCGCCGCCGCCGATCATTGGGCGGTCGAGGAAGAGCAGCACGGCGATGCCCTGGGCGCCTGGGCCATGCTGGCCGATCCGGGTTGGGATTTCGCCGCGGCCTTCGCGCGGTACCGCGCCGGCTACCACGTCAATACCACCGCCGATGCCTCGATCCGCGGCTCCCGCACGGGCGAGTTGATTGCCCGCTGCATGGTCGAAACCGGCACCTCCTCCTACTACACCGCGCTCGGCGAACAGACGACGGAGCCGGTGCTGAAGGAAGTCTGCCGCCTGATCGCGGCCGATGAGTATCGCCATTTCAAGCTGTTCTACGACCACATGAAGCGCTACCTGGCGCGCGAAAACCTGTCCTTCGCCAAGCGGCTGCGGGTCGCGGCGGGCCGGATCGGCGAAAGCGAGGATGACGAACTCGCCTTCGCCTATCATTGCGGCAACGAGGATGAATCCGTCCCCTACAGCCACGCCCGTTGCATCGCGGCCTATATGGGGACGGCCATGCAGGCCTATCGCTACCACCACATCCAGCGCGGCATGGCGATGGTGTTCAAATCCGTCGGGCTCGACCCGCGCGGACGCATGTCGGACCTGGCGGCCCGCGGCGCCTGGCGCTTGATGCAATGGCGGCGCGAACGCTACCGCCAGACCCTGGCCCGGGAAGCGAACGACACCACGGCGGCCCCGCTGGCCCGGGCCGCGTGACGGCCGGCCCAGACGGATACACCGGCCGGCGCGTCTTGGGCGGCGCGGCCCTCGCCGCAATCCTGTCGCGTGCCGCGGCGGCCCAACCGGGCACCGGCCTCGGCGCCATCGCCCGCCAGCACGGGTTTTCCTATGGCTGCGCTGTGCTGGGCAATCTGCTCCAGTCCAACCCCACCTATGCCCAGGCCGTGGCGATCGAGGCCGGGCTGCTGGTCCCCGAATACGAGGCCAAGTTCGCCGCCCTGCAACCGCAGGAAGGCCGCTTCGATTTCGCGCCGCTCGACGTCATCCTGAACTGGGCGCAGGCGCGTAGCATCCCGGTGCGCGGCCATGCGCTGATCTGGCATGAAGCTCTGCCGGCCTGGGTGCCGCCCGCGCTGGCCGAAGGCCCCGCCCGCGCCCGCGGCATCATGCAGGCGCATTTCGACACGGTGCTGGCCCGCACCCGCCCGCGAATCCGCGACTGGGACGTGGTGAACGAAGCCGTGGCCAATCCGCCCGGCAGCGACAATCCCAGCCCCTCTGGCCCCTTGCGGCCGACGCCCTGGCTTGCCGCCCTCGGCCCCGACTACATCGGCATGGCCTTCCGCCTGGCGCGGGAACGCGATCCGACCTTGCGGCTGGTGTTGAACGACTACGGGGTCGAGGAAGACACCCCCGCCGCCGAGATCAAGCGCGGCTGGCTGCTGGCCCTGTGCCGCCATTTGCAGGACCAGAACGTGCCGCTGGATGCGGTCGGCATCCAGGCGCACCTGCAGATGCGCAACGCCTTCAGCGCCCCCAAGTTCACTGCCTTCGTACGCAACCTGCGGGCGATGGGGCTGGCGGTGCTGATCACCGAACTGGACGTGCGCGAACCCGACCGGGTGGCCAATGGCTATCCGGCCCGCGATGCCGCCGTCGCGGCCTGGGTCGGCAATTTCCTGGGCGCCGCGATCGAAGGCGGGGTGCGGACGGTGCTGACCTGGGGGTTGATCGACCGCTATTCCTGGCTGGTGACCACCCCGGGCGTCGCCCGGCGGGATGGGCTGTTCCATCGCGGCCTGCCGCTCGACTGGAACGCCCAGCGCAAGCCGATGTGGCGCGCCATGGCCCGGGTCATGGGCGGACAAGTGTAGCACCCGAGACACGCAGATGTGCGGTCCGGTCTCCCGCACCTGGGATTAACCTTCGCTGGTCTTTGAACCTTCGGGGGAACCGGCATGTTGCTCGTCAAACGCGGTGACCGTGGCCCGCGCGTCATCATGATCCAGGGCATTCTTCGGTCGATGGGCAGCCCCATCAGCATCGATGGCGCCTATGGCCCCGGCACCGCCGCGGCCGTCGCCGCGTTCCAGGGGCGGGCCGGCGGCGGGATCGCCGCCGATGGCACCGTCGGGCTCGCCACCTGGGCCGCGATGGAACGCCTCAGCGGCTATCGCATCATCAACGTGGTGGATGCGGAGGATGCGGCCCAGCGCCAGCGCGTCTGTTCCGGCCTGACGCGCGCGGGCGGCGACCCGATCATCATGCATGGCATGAGCAATGCCGTGATGCAGGCGATGGACGAGGTCTGCAACCGCGCCGGCGGCAGCGGCGGGATCGCGATGGTGCGCTTCTACTCGCATGGCGGGCCGGGGATCCAGAACGTCGCCTCGGGCCATGATGCCGGCAACATGGGCCATCTGTCGGGCATTTCGGTGCAGCATTTCCCCGCCATGCGGGCGCAGTTCGAACGGCTGAACGATGTGCTGGCCCCCTTCGGCTGCGTCGACCTGATGGGCTGTTCGGTGGGTGAGGGCGCCCAGGGCACGGCCCTGCTGGAAGGCATCGCCGATGCCGCCGACCGCCCGGCCGAGGCCGGCATCCAGGTGCAGTATTCGCAGGACGAGGGCTACAAGGTCTTCAACTTCGAAGGCCCTGTGCGGCAATGCTATCCGGGCCGGCGCTCCCGCGTCGCCTGGGGGCAGCGGGTGCAGGGCTGGATGGGGGCCACGCGGCGGCGTGCCTGAAACTCTCTGCAACCGTTTCGCCCATTGGCGCGGCGGGCGGCGACCCCCATTCTCCGGAACATGCCCGACATCACCCGACGCGCCACCCTTGCCGCCGCCATCGCCCCCGTGGTGCTGGCCCCGCCTGGCCTGACCAGCCCCGCCATCGCGCAACCGGCGCCCACGACGGCCAATCGTGGCCGCCCGCTGTTCGGGGCCAGCCTGTGGTCGCTGCCGAACGGGTTGCGGGTCGCGCATGTCGAACAGCGCCGCGCGCCGGTCGTGGCGCAATACCTCTTCGTCGCCGCTGGCGGTGGGGAGGATCCCTCGGGCCTGTCCGGCACCGCCCACTTCCTCGAACACATGATGTTCAAGGGCAGCCCGCGCGTCGAATCCGGTGCCTTCTCCCGGAAAATCGCGCGTGAGGGTGGCAGCGACAACGCCTTCACCTCCCGCGACGTCACCGCCTATTACGCGCAGGTCGAGGCGACCCGCCTGCCGCTGATCGCGATGCTGGAATCCGACCGGCTGACCGCGCCGGTCATCCCGGAAAGCGAAGTGGACCCCGAGCGCCTGGTGGTGATCGAGGAACGGCGCCAGCGCACCGACGTCTCCCCCCGCGCCCGCTTCCAGGAAGAGTTTGCCGCCGCGATGTGGGGGCCGCAGCATTGGGCCGGGCGCCCGATCATCGGCTGGCCGGACGAAATCCGCCGCATCGACCGGGACGCCCTGGCGGCCTTCTTCGCGACCCACTACGCCCCGGCCAATTGCGTGCTGGTCGTCGCGGGCGCCGTGCCGGAGGCGGAGTTCCGCCGCATCGCCGAACAGGAATTCGGCGCGGTCCCGGCCCGCCCCTTCACCCCGCGCCACCGCGCCGGCCCGCCCGCCGCCGCCCATACCCCCCGCCTGGTCCGCCACGACCGGGTGGAGGAAGCCAGCTTCGTCATGGCCTGGGCCGCACCGTCGCTGACCTGGGGCGACACTGCCCAGGCGCTGCCGCTGGAGGTCCTGGCCCATGTCCTGGGCAGCGGCCCCGGATCGCGGCTGCATCGGGCGCTGGTGCAGGAAGGGCTGGCCCTGTCGGTCGGTGCCTCGATGGATGCCGATGCGATGGGCGTCTCGGATTTCAGCATCTATGCCGCGCCCCGCCGGGGCGTGGCCCCCGCGCGGGTCGAAGCCGCCTTGCGCGCCGCCATCGCCAGCCTGCTGGCCGATGGCGTGACCGAGGCGGAGGTCGCCCGCAGCACCCGCCAGATGACGGCCGGTGCGCTGCTGACCTTGGATGGGCTGGGGGCCGCCCCGCGCATGATCGGCCAGGCGCTGTCGATCGGGCTGTCGCTCGACACGGTGGAATACTGGCCCGCCCATATCGCCGCGGTCACGGCCACGCAGGTCAGCGCGGCCGCGCGCGCAGTCCTCGGCGGCACCCAGGTGCAGGCCACCGGCTGGCTCTTGCCCGAGGGCGCGGAGGTCCCGGCATGACCGGCTTCACCCTGCCGATCCAGGTGGTCACCGCCGGCGGCCTGTCCGCCTGGCTGACCGAGGATCACAGCGTCCCCGTCGTCTCGCTCACCTGGTCCTGGACCGGCGGCGCGGCGCTGGACCCCGTCGGGCAGGAAGGGGCGGCGGCGCTGGCCATGGGGTTGCTGACCTCCGGCGCTGGCGACCTGTCGGAAACCGCTTTCGCCGAGGCGCTGCGCGACAACGCCATTTCCCTGACCTTCAGCGCCAGCCGGGATGAGGCCGATGGCGGCTTCCGCTGCCTGGCCGATGCGCTGCCGGAGGCGGTGCGACTGGCCCGCCTGGCCATGACCGCACCGCGCCTGGATGCCAATCCCTTCGACCGCGCGCGCGCCCGGGCGCTGGCCAGCCTGCGGGCGGCGCAGGAAACCCCGCGCGGCCGGGCGGGGCGCGCTTTTTGGCCGGCGGCTTTCCCGACGCACCCGGCGGCCCGCCCGACCGGCGGCACCGCCGAAAGCCTGCCGGCGATGACCACCGACATGCTGCGCGCGGCGCTGGCGCGCCAGTTGCGCCAGGGCGGGCTGCTGATCGCGGCGGCCGGGGCGATCACCCCGGCGGCGCTGGCGGAGCTGATGCCGGTGCTCTTCGCAACCCTGCCGGCGGAAGCACCGCCCGCCGTGCCGCCGCTGCCCGCGATGGTCGATTTCGGCACCAGCGTGGTGCCGATCGCCGCCCCGCAATCCCTGGCGATTTTTGCCCAGACCGGCCTGTCGGTCGCCGACCCCGATTGGGAAGCGGCCCAGGTCGTGCTGCGCGTGCTGGGCGGTGGCGGCTTCTCCTCCCGCCTCATGGACAGCGTGCGAACGCAGCGTGGCCTGACCTACGGCATTTCGACCGGCTTCGACACGCTGTTCGGCCAGGGCATCGTGATCGGCACGGTCGCCACCGAAAACGCCCGCATGGCCGAAACCCTGGGCCTGGTGCGCGAGGAATGGGCGCGCATGGCCCAGACCGGCCCGACGGCCGAGGAATTGGCCGATGCCGTCGCCTTCCTGACCGGCAATGCACCGCTGCAATTCACCGATACGCGGCGGATCGCGGGCAATCTTCTGGCGCTACGGCGCAACAACCGGCCGCTTGACTGGCTGGCGCAGCGCCCGGCGCGTCTGGCCGCCCTGACGCAGCCCGGCACCGCCGCGGTGGCGGCGCGGCTGCTGCGGCCGGCCGCCTTGTCGGTCATGGTGGCGGGCGAACCGATCGGGCTGTAGCCTTCCCGCCGTATCCGCGCCACGATTTTCCTATAGGGTATCGACCCTTAGGGAGATCTGAACGTCCGTGACCGACACCACCGCAGCGATCGCCAGGCGCCTCGCCGACCTTGCCGCCTTCGCTCGCACCGCGCGCGAGGACGGCACGGGCCGCGCCACCATCCGCCCCCTGTTCGCCGCCGACCCCGGTCGCTTCGCGCGGATGAGCAACAGGGTGGGGCCGCTGCTGCTCGATCGTTCAAAAACCTCGCTGGATGATGCGGCGATGGCGGCCTTGCTGGGCATGGCGGCAGCGACCGATGTCGCCGGCCAGGCCCGCGCCATGGCGGCGGGGGAGGCGGTGAACAGCACCGAGGGCCGCGCCGTCCTGCATATCGCACTGCGCGCGCCGCGCGACGCGGGCTTCCGCGTCGGCGCCGAGGATGCCTCGGCCGAGGTCGCCGACACGCTGGACGCGATGCGCGCCTTCTGCGCCGCGGTGCATGACGGCACCCTGCGCGGGGCGACCGGCAAGCGCTTCACCAATGTGCTGAACATCGGCATCGGCGGCAGCGACCTCGGCCCCTTCATGGCCGTGCGGGCCTTGTGGACCGAAGCCTCGCCGATGCGGCCGTACTTCATCGCCAATGTCGATGGCCACGCCTGGCTGGCCGCGACGAACCGCCTGGATCCCGAAACGACCCTGGTGCTGGTGGCGTCAAAGACCTTCACCACGGCCGAGACCATGCAGAACGCCAACAAGGCGCGCGAATGGATCGCCGGCGCGGTCGGCGAGGCCGGGGTGGGGGCGCATTTCGCCGCCCTTTCCACCAATCTTTCAGCGACCGCCGCCTTCGGCATCGTCCCGGCCCGGGTTTTTGGGTTCCGCGACTGGGTCGGCGGGCGATTTTCGCTATGGTCGGCGATCGGGCTGTCGATCGCGCTGACCTGCGGCTGGGATGCCTTTACCGGCATGCTGGACGGGGCGCGGGCCTTGGATGAGCACGCGCTCTCCGCACCTGATGCCGAGAACCTGCCGCTGCTGCTGGCACTGGTCGAGGTCTGGCACGTCAATGCCCTCGGCTATCCCGCCCGCGCCGTCCTGCCCTACGACGCCCGGCTTGGCCGGCTGCCCGCGCATCTGCAACAGGTCGAGATGGAAAGCCTGGGCAAGCGGGTCGGCCGCGACGGGGTGCTGGTGCCCTATGCCACCGGCCCCGTGGTCTTCGGCGAACCGGGCACCAATGCGCAGCATTCCTTCATGCAGTTGCTGCACCAGGGCACCACGCCCGTGCCGGCCGACATCATCCTGGTCGCCGCCCCCGAACATGGTGACGCCGCCAGCCATCGCATGCTGCTGGCCAATGGCCTGGCCCAGGCCGAAGCCCTGCTGGTCGGCCGCGACCTGGACCAGGTGCGGGCCGAGATGGTCGCAGCCGGCCTGGATGCGGCCGAAGTCGCGCGCCTGGCGCCGCATCGGGTGTTCCCCGGCGACCGGCCGAGTGTCGCCATCCTGCTCGATCGGCTGAACCCCTATACCTTGGGGATGATGATCGCGCTCTACGAGTACAAGGTGTTCTACCTGGGCGCGCTCTGGGGCGTGAATGCCTTCGACCAGTATGGCGTCGAACTGGGCAAGGTGCTGGCCAGCCAACTCCTGCCGGAGGTGACGACGGGCGCGAAGGCGGGGGGACATGACGGATCGACGGCGGGCTTGATCGCCGAGATCCGGGGGGCGTGGTCGGGCTGACCGCGCCCCGCAGGCATCAACCCGGCGGCGGCACCACCGCATACATCACGCTATTGCCCCGCATATAGCCCTGCAACCAGGCCGAACCGCAGCGGTAGTAGGTCGTCGGCCCGACCGGCTGCGTCGTGCAGCCCCCCGGCAGGGCCGGCAATTGCGTGCCGATGGTCAGCGGCGTGCCCTGGGGCGCAAAGGCCGGCGCCGGATAGGCATAGGCCGGGGTCGGGTACACCGGCACCACCGGCGGCGCGCCGTAATAGACCGGCGCGGCCGGGCGTGTCGCGGCCTCGACCGCGCCCGCCGTCAACCCGCCGACCAACCCGGCCGTGGCCCCGGCCGCGACGGCGGCGCCGTAGTTCGGCGCGGCGTGGTAGTAGCCCGGATAGACGTTCACATTGCCGTGGTAGGTGTTCACGGGCGGGCGCCCGCCGACGGCCCAACTGCCCGAATGCCCGGCCCAGGTGCCACCGCCGGGGGCGTGGTAGACGCCGCCACCCCCTTCATGCGCGGCATACCAGGCCTCGGCCGGTGCGGTCGTGGCCAGCAGCGCGGCCGCCAGGGCGGCGGCGCCGAGGATGACGCGGCTCATTGGGCAGACTCCATCGGCGGGCGCTGGCCCCGCTCCAGCAAGGGCACGCGCACCGCACCGCGCGGCGGGGTGAAGGCGAAGTCGCGGGCACCCAGGCGGGGCTGGAGGTTCCAGGCCTCGAATTCCAGGATCAGGCGCGGCGCGTCGGGCACGCCGCGCGCGACGACCGACACGCGGCAGGGGACGGGGCGGGGGCCGGTGGCGATCCAGATCTCCCAATCCGCCGCGGTGTTGCGCAGCGCATAGTGGTCGCAGGCGACGCCGCCGACGATGGTGCGCCCGAGCAACCGGCCGGAGGTCCCGACCGGCAGCAGGATTTCGGCCGGGTCATTGGCCAGCAGAGGGCGCAGCGGCAGGTCGATGCCGTAGCGATCGTCCAGCGCCGTCAGCATCTGTTCGATCGAACCCGCCAGCGGCGTGCTGGAATAGGTATTGGCGACCGGCGCCAGCACCGACAGCGTCGTGCCATCGAACCAGACGGCGATACTGCCCAGGTCGCTGCCGCTGATCGCATTCAGCCGGTTGGGGCGTTGCACGGCGGCGACGGTGGTGGCGCCCAGCAGGACCATCTGGCCTTCCGGCAGCGGGGCCTCACGCAGCGATGTCATGCGCACGGTCAGGGCCGGTGCCGCCGACAGGGTGGCGCCCATGGCGCGGATCGCATTGACGATGGCGGGGTCGAGCGGCGGCGCCGGGGCGACCGCGACGGGCGGCGGCGGCGCCGGTTGCGTGGCGCAGGCGCCGAGCAGCATCGCCGCCAGGACCCAGGCAGGCCCCCCCAACTTGGCGCGTCGCGGGGATGGCGTCTGATGGGCGTGGGGGCTTGGGGCCGGCATCGTCCCTCCGGGGGCGTTTATCGCGTGGTCAGGTGCGAAGCCTAGACCGATCGCGTTAACCTTGTCTCCCGGGGGGGCGTCTCAACTGTTCGGGGGGCCGTGGCGCATCAGCACCACGCGCAGTGGATCGGCGCCGGGGTTATGCGCCGCCATATCGATCACGACCTGCCGCGCAGCCACGTCGCGGCCGTAATAGGCGCGATTGGCGGCGGGCCGGGTGGACAGCAGGCTGCCTTCCAGCGCGATGCCCGCGAACAAGCCGCGCGACCGCGCGAAGGCCACGATATCCGCACCCACCGCGGCGGTGGTCGCGCCGCCGATGCCGCTGCCCATGTTGGCGATGGCGATGGCCGCATCCGCGCCGATGGTGAACTGGCTGTTCAGCACCGCGTCCAGCCCGCGCTGGCTCATGATCAGCATGGCGATCTGGGCTTCCTGCACGCCCGCCTGCGCGCCGAAGGACCCCGACCCCAGGCCGTAGAAGGCCGGCGACGACCAGGACCCGCTGCCATCGCGCGCCACCAGCACGCAGGCGCCGCCCTGGCCCGCGAAGATGAAGCCGGCCCGGATCACGCTGGGGCAGATCACCGCCGCCCGCGCCCGGCGCAGCACATTGGTGAAGTCGGCGGTATTGTCGCCCAGGGTGGAGAGTTCATCGATCGTGCGGGTGGCGTTGTCGATCAGCGCCTGCTGGTCGGCCTGGGCCTGGGCCAGCCGTGGTGCCGCGAACAACCCGCAGGCGGCGAGGAAAAGGGCGGTGATTTTGATGCGGCGGCGCATGAGACTTCCCCGGCAAGCCGTTGCCTTTCATCGAATCTAAACTATCGCGACTCGGGGCGCCAGTTTTACCTGACGTCAGCGCCGGCCAAACATCCGCTCCAACGCCGCCTGGTCCAGCCGCAGCACCGTCGGCCGGCCGTGGCTGCAGGTCGCGGCACGCGGCGTCGCCTCCATCTGGCGCAGCAGGGCGGACATTTCCGCCGCGTTCAGCCGCCGGCCGGCGCGGATGCTGCCGTGGCAGGCCAGGCGGGCGACGGCGGCATCCAGCCGGCTTTCCAGCGCCGGCAGATCATCGCCGCTGGCCCAATCGGCGACTTCCTCCGCCAGGTCGCGCAGCAATGGGCCGGGGTCGGCGGTGCCCAGCAGCGCCGGCAGGGCGCGGACCAGCACGGCACCGCCGCCAAAGCCTTCCAATTCCAGCCCCAGGCGGGCCAGGGCCGGGGCGGCGGCCAGCAGGGCGGCGGCCTCGGCGCGCGGCAAATCCACCACGGCGGGCAGCAACAGCGGCTGGGCGCGGACCCCGCCCTCGATCAACTGCGCGCGCAGGGCTTCATGCGTCAGGCGTTCGTGGGCCGCGTGCTGGTCCACCAGGACCAGGGCGCCGTCCGGGGCCTCGGCCAGGACATAGGTTTCCAGCAATTGCGCCAGGGGGCGGCCGAGCGGGCCGTCCGGCGCATCCTCGGCGATGGCCGGGGGCGCGGCGCGGGAAAACGCCAGCGGCAGGGCGGTTTGCGCCGGGGCGATCTGGGTGGGGGCCTCGGCGAAGCCGGGCGCCTGCCACGCATTCGGTGTCGCGGCCTGCCACGGCGCCTCCGCGCGCGGCGGGCTTGGGCGCCAACCCCCCGGCGTGCCGGCCGACCACCCCCCCGCGGTGCCGGCACCGACCCCCAAGGCCCGGCGCAGCGCCCCGATCACCATGCCACGCACCCGCTCGCCCTCGCGGAAGCGCAATTCGGCCTTGCCCGGATGCACGTTCACATCGACCGCCTCGGGATCGATGGCCAGGAACAGCGCCGCCGCCGGGTGGCGGCCCTTTTCGATCAGGTCGCGATAGGCCACGCGCAGCGCCGCCCGCAGCATCGGGTCCTGCACCGGCCGGTCGTTCACCACCAGGTGCTGGCCGCCGGTCGTCGCGCGGGTATGGATCGGCAAGGCGGCCAGGCCGGTCAGGGTCATCCCCTCCGCCTCGGCCAGCACCGGCACCGCCTGGGCGGCGAACTCCGGGCCGAGCAGGGCGGCGATCCGCGCGTCGCGGTCCTGTGGCGGCAGGGCCAGGACCTCGCGCCCCTCGACCTCCGCCCGGAAGCCGACGCCGGGCCAGGCCAGGGCCAGGCGGCGCACCGCCTCGACCGCCGCCGCCGCCTCGGTCGATGGCTGGCGCAGGAATTTGCGCCGCGCGGGGGTGGCGTAGAACAGGTCCCGCACCTCGACCCGCGTGCCGGGGGCGCCGGCGGCCGGGGCGACGGCGCCCTTGGCGCCGCCTTCCACCGTGATGCGATGCGCCGCGCCGCCAGCCGTGCGCGACACGATGGACAGGCGCGCGACGGCGCCGATCGACGGCAGTGCCTCCCCCCGAAAACCCAGGGTGGCGATGCGGAACAGCATCGCTTCCTCGGGCAGTTTGGAGGTCGCGTGCCGTTCCACGGCCATGGCCAAGTCATCCGGCGCCATGCCGGTGCCGTCATCCTCGACCATGATGCGGGCGCTGCCGCCGCCTTCCAGCACGACCGAGACGCGGCGGGCGCCGGCGTCCAGCGCGTTCTCGACCAATTCCTTCACCGCGGCGGCCGGTCGCTCCACCACCTCGCCGGCGGCGATCCGGTCGGCGGTGGCGCTGGGCAGCAGGCGGATGCGCCCGGGGGTCGATTCGGTCTGGGACACGCGGCCAGGATACACCGGCCGCGTGACCGCGTCGTGCGGGACCGCTTAGGCCGACAGGTCCCGCATCACCTTGATCAGATCCGACTTCCCCTCGAAGCCGATGCCCGGCAGTTCCGGCATGACGACATGGCCGTTCTCCACCCGCACCCCATCCGGGAAGCCGCCATAGGGCTGGAACAGATCCGGGTAGCTTTCATTCCCGCCCAGCCCCAGCCCCGCCGCGATCATCAGCGACATCTGGTGCCCGCCATGCGGGATGCAGCGCGACGGCGACCAGCCGAACTGCTTCAGCACATCCAGGGTGCGCAAATATTCGACCAGCCCATAGGACAGCGCGCAGTCGAATTGCAGCCAATCGCGATCCGGCCGCATGCCGCCATAACGCAGCAGGTTGCGCGCATCCTGGTGGGAGAACAGGTTCTCCCCTGTCGCCATCGGGCCGGGATAGAATTCCGACAACGCGGCCTGCAGCGCATAGTCCAGCGGATCGCCCACTTCCTCGTACCAGAACAGCGGGAAGTCGCGCAGCATCTTGGCATAGGCGATGCCCGTCTCCAGGTCGAAGCGCCCATTGGCATCCACGGCGAGCTGGGCCTGCGACCCGATCTCGGCCAGCACCGCCTCGATCCGCCTGGCATCCTCGGCGATGCTGTCGCCGCCGATCTTCATCTTCACCACGTTGTAGCCACGGTCGAGGTAGCTGCGCATTTCGCCCCGCAGCGCCGTATTGTCCTTGCCCGGGTAGTAATACCCTCCGGCGGCATAGACGAAGACGCGCGGGTTCGCTTCGCGCGCGTGGCGTTCCGCCAACATGCGAAACAGCGGCTTGCCCTCGATCTTCGCCACCGCGTCCCAGATCGCCATGTCCAGCGTGCCGACGGCGACCGAGCGTTCGCCATGCCCGCCGGGCTTCTCGTTCACCATCATCGCGGCCCAGGCCTTCGCCGGGTCGATATTGTCCCGCGTGTCGTCCAGCAGGCTTTCGGGCTTGGCCTCCAGCAGGCGCGTGCGAAACCGCTCGCGGATCAGCCCGCCCTGGCCGTAGCGGCCATTGGAGTTGAAGCCGTAGCCGACGACCGGGCGGCCATCGCGCACCACATCGGTGATCACGGCGACCAGGCTCGTCGTCATCTTGCTGAAGTCGATGTAGGCGTTGCGGATCGGCGAGGCGATCGGCTGGGTGATTTCACGGACGTCCACGATGCGCATTTGGCATGCCCTTTTCGGTTGCTGGGTGCAGGTACGATTGTCCTGGACGCCTTTCCAATGCCAAGTTTCGGAATCGTCATGCAGGATCGGCATCGACCATGGAACTCGCCTGGCTTGAGGATTTCCTGGCCCTGGCGGAACACCGGAACTTCTCGCGTGCCGCCGAGGCGCGCAACATCACCCAGCCCGCCTTCAGCCGGCGCATCCAGGCGCTGGAAGCCTGGGTCGGCACGCCCCTCGTCCTGCGCCGCCCGCAAGGCGTGGCGCTGAACGCCGCCGGCGACTACCTGCGCGAACAGGCCGCCGACCTGACCCGGGACCTGCACCGGATGCGACGCGGCGCGTTGAAGGCCGCGGGGCGCGACGGGGCGGCGCTGTCCATCGCCGTGACCCACGCCCTGTCCTTCACCTTCTTCCCAAGCTGGATCCGGGCGCTGTCGCCCCTGGGCACGCTGAACCTGATTTCCGACACCATGGCCGCCTGCGAGAAGATCCTGCTCGCGGGCGATGCCGATTTCCTGCTTTGCCATGCCCGCCGCGACGTGCCGACGCGCCTCGTATCGGCCTCCTTCACCAGCCGGGTGGTCGGCACCGACTGCCTGGTTCCCGTCACCGCCCCGTATGCGCAGCACCTGCCCGGGACGCCGGAGGCCCCGGTGAGCCTGCTGGCCTATAGCGAGGTCTCGGGCCTCGGGCGCATCCTCACGGCAACCCAGGCCTCCTTCGCCGAGGCCCCCTCGCTGGAGACGGTCTTTACCGCCCCCCTCGCGGCCACCCTGCAATCCATGGCGCGACAGGGCCAGGGCATCGCCTGGTTGCCGCGGACCATGGTCGCCGAGGACCTGGCCGCCGGGCGCCTGGTCGATGCCGGCGGCGGGGCGTTTTCGATCGAGGTCGAGATCCGGCTGTTCCGCCCCCTGCGCCGGCTGTCGAACGCCGCCGAGGCCTGCTGGAACGCCGTGTCCGCACAAGCCGCGCCCTGACGAAACCCGCCAGCCATTCCTTCGCCCCCGGAAAGCCGCTTCTCTACCGTCGGGTGGCGGGGGAACGGTGATGCGGGCCGATGCGGCGATTCTTCTCTACGGGCCGCCACTCGCGCCCCCGGTCGAACTCAGCCGCTGGCTGCTGGACCGCCTTGCCATCCCCTATCGCTTCGAGACGGCGGCCGCGGGCCTCAGCGCGATCCGGTCCCGGCGCGAGAAGGTGCCCGTCGAGTTGCCGCTGCTCACCTGGAATGGCGAGGCCTCGGGCGGGCTGCGCGCCGCCTTCGACCGCATCACCGGCCCGATCGCCGCGGCCCATGCGGTCGTGGTGCCAGGCTTCGATGCCGAGTTCGTTGGTCAGATGGTGGCGAGCCTGTTCGGCCCCGCGGTCCGCAGCTTCTATCGCCACATGCTGCCCCGGCCGGATTTGCTGAAGCCCCTCGCGACCGCGGGCGTGCCCGTGCCGCATCGGGTCGCCATCCAGCTTGCCTACCCGGCCTGGCGCTGGGTGATGGCCAAGGGGCTGAACCTGGCGAGCCATGCGCCCGATGCGGATGTCGCCAGCATCGGGGACGCCTTCGCGCAGGTCGAGGCCAGGCTGGCCGATGCACGCTTCCTGGGCGGGGATCAGCCCGGGATCGACGATCTCCTCTTCGCCGTTCTCGCCAGCCCCGTGCTGTTGCCGCCGGAGCATCCGGTCCGGCTACCGCCGCTCGATACGCTGCCGGCGCCGCTCGGGGCGCTCATCACCCGGTTCCGCCACAGCCGGGCAGGGGAACTGGCGTTGCGAACCTACGCGTCCGCGCGGCGCCGCGACTGACGTCGCTACCGGAAGCGGTCCAACCCCGCCCTTAGGCCACCATCCGGGTCGCCCAAAAACCCGTGCCGCAAAAACAGGTCGATCAGCACCAGGGCGACGTTGAACTTCACATCCTCGGTGCAGCGCACCGCCTCCAGCAGCCGCGCGGCGGGCCAAAGCTCGAAGCGCGCGACCTCATCGCCATCCGGCACGGGGACGAAATCCTCCGGCAGGTCCAGGTCGAAGACATGCAGCACGTCGCGCCGCAGGCCCTCGCGCGCCGACATCACATAGCCAAGCCGCCCCGCCGGCCGGGCGCGCGCCGCCAGGTCGGGCGGGATCGCCGCTTCCTCGCCGGCTTCCTTGACCAGGCATTCCATCGGGGTCAGCCCGGCGCTCAGCCCGCCGGCCACCAGGTTGTCCAGCTTGCCCGGCGCCACCGCCTTGTCGGCCGCACGCACGCCGACCCAGATGTGCAGCCCATCGGCGCGGCGGACCAACCCGTTCAGGTGCACCCCCTGCGCCGCCACGCCAAACACCGGGATCGCGCCGCGATCCAGCACCGCCAGCGCCGGGGCTTCGGGGGTGGCGCGCACGTCGAAGGCCTCGCCCCTGATCCGCAGCAGCCCGGCGTGCGCCAGGCGCTGCGCGGCGGCGGCCAGCGCGGCGCTGCGGGCGGCGGCATCGCCTGGCACCAGCGCCAGGCCCGCGCCGTCGGTGGCGAAACCCGCCGTGTCGCGGCGCAGATCCTCGGCGGCGGCGGGGCTGACCCAGCCGACCAACGCCCCGTCGATCGACAGCGGCACGCGCCCGCCGGGCAGGTCGGTGTTGTTGCAGGCGGCAAGGTGGCGATGAAGGCTGGTCATGCGTTCGTCTGGGATGGGTCGGCCGGCGGCGTCAACCGTCAGCCCGCGCGCCGGTACAGCATCAAGGTCAGCCACCGGCCGCGCACGTAGTTCAGGCCCGACACCTCACCCAGCACGGTGACCTCCAGCCCCAGCCGCACCGCCTCGGCGCGAAAGGCGGTTTCCTGGCGGTCGTTCACCGCGACCACGCGCCCTGGCGCACCGCCCAGGAATTCGGCCGCCGCCGCGCCGTCGCGCAGCAGCCGCGTGCCGGACCCCATGGCGAAGATCAGCGACGGCTCGTGATGGCCGACCACGCCAAATTTTTCTGACGGTAGCCCCGGGGCGACCCGCTGCATCACCGTGGCGACGCGGGGCGCCAGCCAGGGTGCCTCCAGCCGCGGCAACACCCCGGCCAGCACGACCCAATACAGCGGCACCACCAGCAGCACCGCCGCCAACCCGGCCCGGCCATAGGCGCCAGCCCGCCAGGCTCCGGTGCTGGCCCAGACCAGCAGGGCCGCCGCCGCCAGCCCGGCCACGGCCATCGCCGCCGTCCAGATCAACCGCCCGTCGGCGAACCAGATCAACGCCGGGCCGGCCACGGCCAGCCCGATCGCGGTGCCGACCAGCGCCAGGGCGGCGATCCAGGCCACCCAGCGCGGCGCGGGCCGCCGCAGAGGATCCATCGCCCAGGCCCCCGCCAGCAGCATCAGCGCCGGCCAGACCGGCATGGTGTAGTGCGGCAGCTTGGTCGCCACCGCCTCGAACAACAGCCAGGTCGGGGCGGCCCAGGCCAGCAGGAAGCGGGTGCCGGGCCGCAGCCGGTCGGCCCAAGCGGCCGGCAGCGCCAGCAACACCAGGAAGGCCGCCGGAAAGGCCGCGATGCCAAAGGTCATGACGTAGAACCCGGGCGGGCCCCAATGGGCTTCCTCGCCCGATCCGACCTTGTTCAGCATGTCCTCGCCGATCGCCTGGGCGAAGAAGCGGCCTTCGGTCGCGATGCCGATGGCGATGAACCAGGGCGCGGCGACGGCCAGCATAAGCGGGATGCCCCACCCCGGCCGCAGCGCCCGCAGCCAGGGCGCATGCAGCCAGCCGCCGCCGGCGCGGCGGTCGACGATGGCGAGCGTAACCCCGGCAAACAGCGCCACCATCGGCCCGATCGGACCCTTGAGCAGGATGGAAACCCCCAGGATCAGCCAGAACCCCACCGCCTGCCCGGTGCGGAACGTGCCCGGCGACAGATACGCCCGGCCAAACAGCCCCATGGCCGCGGCGACGGTGCCCAGCAGCGCCGCATCGGTCTTGGCGATATGGGTTTCCACCACCAGCACCATCGTGCTGGCCAGCAGCGCCGCCCCCAGGAACGCCGCCCTGCGCCCGACCAGCGCGCGGCCCCAATGGAAGGTCGCCAGCACCGCCGCCAGCGCGCCCAGCACGCCCGGGATGCGATAGGCCCAGATATCGGCGCGGGTGCCGAGGCCCACGGCCTCCAGCGCCGTCACCACGCTCGCCTGCGCCCAATGGATGCCGACGGGCTTCTTGTTGCGGTCTTCGTCACCGACCCGGATGCGGACCCAGTCGCCGCTCTCCACCATCTGGCGGCTGGCCTGGGCGAAACGCGCCTCGTCCCGGTCGCTGGCCGGGATGGTGAAGAAACCCGGCAGCCACAGCGCCAGGCACAGCAGCACCAGCACCAGTCGCGGGCGGCGCGTTTCGGGCAAACGATCGAGGAAGATGGACAGGGCAGGGGGCATGGGCCACGCGGCACTAGCATGGGGGGCCAGGGCGGGACATAGGAAGCCGATGCAAGACCGCCCACCCCGCCGCCCGAAAGGCGTGCCCCTGCCCCCCGAAGCCCGCCCTGGCCGGCATCGCACCTCTGGCCCCCGCACGCCCGCGCCCCCGAACCCCAAGGCCAGCCCAGCCCGCGTCGCCGCGCTGTCGCTGTTGCAGGCCGTGTTGGAACACCGGAGGTCGCTGGAAGACGCGCTGGATGCGCTGCCGACGCATGAACCGCGCGACCGCGCCGCCGCCCACCGCATCGCCGCCAGCGTGCTGCGCAGCCTGGGCACCCTGGACGCGATCCTGGAACCCTATCTGAAGCGCGAACCGCCGCCGGAGGTGCGTGAGGCCCTGCGCATCGGCGCCGCCGAACTGCTGTTCCTGGGCACGCCGCCCCATGCCGCCGTCGCCTCGGCCGTCGACCTGGTGCCCAAGCCTTTTGCCGGGCTGCTGAACGCCGTCCTCCGCCGCGTCGCCGAAGCCGGGCAGGGCGCGCTGGAGGGTATCGACGCCGACCGCATCGACACCCCCGTCTGGCTCTGGACCGCCTGGCACGGCGCGTTCGGCGCCGCCGGGGTGCGCGCCATCGCCGCGGCCCACCGCATCCCGGCCCCGCTGGACCTGTCGCTGCTGCCCGGCGTCGCCCCGCCCGAGGGCGCCATCCTGCTGCCCAATGGCACCGCCCGCATGCCCGCCGGCACCCGTTTTGCCGATTTGCCCGGCCCCGAGGGGTTTTGGGCGCAGGATGTGGCCGCAACCTTGCCCGCGATGCTGCTGCGGGCGAAAAAAGGCGAACGAATCGCCGACCTCTGCGCCGCCCCCGGCGGCAAGACGGCCCAACTCGCCGCCGCCGGCGCGACCGTGACGGCGGTGGAAAAGGACGCCAGGCGAATCGCCCGCCTGTCCGACAATCTCGCCCGGCTGGGGCTGGAGGCCGAAATCATCGCGGCCGACGCGCTGTTGTGGCGCCCGCCCGCGCTGCTGGACGCCGTGCTGCTGGACGCGCCCTGTTCCGCCACCGGCACCATCCGCCGCCACCCCGATGTCGCGCGCCTCAAGCGCCCGACCGATGTGGCGACCCTGGCCGCCCTGCAATCCCGCCTGATCGCCGCCGCCGCCGAGATGCTACGCCCGGGCGGGCGCCTGGTCTTCGCCACCTGCTCCCTGCAGCCCGAGGAAGGCGAAGCCCACCTGCGCGCTGCCGACGCCGCCGGCCTGCTGCCCGACCCGATTCGGGAGGAGGAGATGCCCTGGCTGGAAGACGCCATCACCGGGGGCGGCAATCTGCGCACCCGGCCCGACATGTGGGCCGAACAGGGCGGCATGGATGGCTTCTTCGCCGCGCGTTTCGTGAAGCGGTGACGCGGCAGCGGTTGGCGTCCCGGGCCTGTCAAGGCTAGGGTCGCACCGTGACACGCAATATCCGCATCGCCCCCAGCCTCCTCGCCGCCGATTTCGCCAGGGCGGGCGAGGAAGTTCGCGCTGTGACCGCCGCCGGCGCCGACTGGCTGCACCTCGACATCATGGATGGGCATTTCGTGCCCAACATCTCCTATGGGCCCGCGATCGTTAAGGCTTTGCGCAAGCACACGACGATCCCCTTCGACGTGCACCTGATGATCGCCCCGGTGGACCCCTACCTCGCGGCCTTCGCCGATGCCGGGGCGCAGGTGATCTCCGTCCATGCCGAAGCCGGGCCGCATCTGCACCGATCCTTGCAGACCATCCGCGCCCTGGGGCTGCAAGCCGGCGTGGTGCTGAACCCCGGCACCCCGGCGGGCGTCGTCGCGCCCGTGATGGACCTGCTGGACCTGATCCTGGTGATGACGGTCAACCCGGGCTTTGGCGGCCAGAGCTTCCTCGACAGCCAATTGCCGAAGATCGCAGCACTGCGGGCGATGATCGACGCGACCGGCCGCGACATCGCGCTGGAGATCGACGGCGGGGTCACGTCCGTGACCGCGCCGCGCTGCATCGCCGCCGGGGCCGATACCTTGGTCGCGGGCACCGCGGTCTTTGGCACCGACGACTATGCGGCAGCGATCCGTGGGCTGCGTGGCGGCCAGGTCGCCAATGGGAAGGCCGCCTGATGGTCGAGAATTTCCTCCGCGGCGCCCGCCAGATGCTCGCCGGGCTCAAGCCCGTCCGGGCGCCGGATGCCCCCGCCCGCGCCTTCCGCGACCTCTGGCCCGGCGATGCCGCGCGCGGCAACCGGCTGTTGCAGGGCGAATTCGAATTCCTGGGCAGCGCCCGCGCCCTGACCGAGGAAACCGGCTGGGACCAGGGCAGCCTGCCCTGGCGCGCCGCCGCCCACGCCTTCGGCTGGGCGCGCGACCTGCGGGCGCTCGGCACCGATGCGGCGCGGCTGCGCGGGCGCGGGCTGACGGCGGCCTTCCTGGGCCGCTGGGGCGCCGACCCCCTGGCCGCGGTGCCGGAAGTGGCGGGCGCGCGGATTTCCGCCTGGCTCGGCCATTGGGATTTCTTCTTCGCCACGGCCGAGGACAGCCTGCGTCGCGGCGTGATGCAGCGCATGGCGCAGGATGTCCGCACCCTGGTCGCCGGCCTGCCGGCCGAGGCCGCGCATCGCGGCGCGCTCGCGGCGCTGAAGGGCGCCATGGCCGGCGCGGTGGCCCTGGATGATGAAGCCGCCCTTTCGCGCTGCCTGCGCTTCCTGACCCAGGAATTGGAACGCCAGTTCCTGCCCGACGGCTGCCATGTGGAACGCAGCCCGGCGCAACACCTGCTCGCCCTTCAGGATCTGGTCGAAATCCGCAACCTGCTGCACGGCGCCGGCGTCGAAAGCCCGCCGCACTTGGCCATGACGCTCGACCGCGCCGCCCCCGCGCTGCGCCTGTTCCGCCATGGCGATGGCGGCCTGGCCGGGTTCAACGGCACGCGGGAAGAAGCGGCCAGCCTGCTGGACCTGACCCTGACCCAGGCCCAGGCACGCGGGCGGTCGCCCCTGGCACTGCCCGATGGCGGCTTCCAGCGCATGCAGGCGCAGCGGACCCTGGTCATCGTCGATGCCGGCCCGCCGCCACCGGGCCGCGCCGGCACGGGGCTGCTGCCACGCGGCGCCGACCGCTTCCATCACGCCGGCACGCTCTCCTTCGAAATGTCGGTCGGGCGCGACCGGGTGATCGTCAATTGCGGCGCCGCCCCGGCCGCCGATGCCGGCTGGCGCGACGCGCTGCGCGCCACCGCCGCCCATTCCACGCTGATCGTCGCCGATACCAATTCATCGGAACTGCAGGACACCGGCCTCGGCCGCCGCCCGGAAGCGGTGGAGGCCGAGCGCCAGGAAACCGGCGGCGCCCAATGGCTGGAAATCGCCCATGACGGCTATCGCAAGCCCTTCGGCGCCGTCCATCGCCGCCGCATCTACCTGTCGGAAAGCGGCGACGACCTGCGCGGCGAAGACGTGCTCGAAGCCGAAAAGCCGATGCCCTTCACCGTCCGCTTCCACCTGCACCCCGGCGTATCCGCGACCGCGCAGCAGGATGAGCAGGCGGTGATGCTGCGCCTGCCCTCCGGCGCCGGCTGGCGCATCCGCGTCAAGGGCGCCCGCGTCGCCGTGGAAGAAAGCATCTACCTGGCTGCCGAACCACGCCGCACGGTGCAAGTGGCCCTCTACGCCGACGACGGCGAACAAACCGTCCAATGGGCCATCAGCCGCATCAGCCTGGCAGGACCAGACCCGGCGGCGACCTAGCAAAGTGCTGAAACTTGGCAGGTTGCGCTTTGAGAGGGGCGTGGCCCCTCTCAAACTCTCCCCACCAAGGGGCTGTGGCCCCTTGGAACCCACGCGATTTGGTAAAATAAAGAGAGGGGCATCCATTGGCGTGCCTTTGATCGAAGGCGGACCATGCCCCTCTCTTTATTTTACCAATATTCCGCCGGTCCAGGGGCGGCGGCCCCTGGTGGGGGTGGTGTGGAGGGGGCGACGCCCCTTCCACGGCGCAACCTCCCCTGTTCCAGCACCCCGCTAGTCGCCGATGCTGCGTAATGTCCTCACGGTCGGCGGCTGGACCATGGCCAGTCGTATCCTCGGTTTCGCGCGTGATGTGCTGATCGCGTCGCGGCTGGGTGCCGGGCCGGTTGCCGATGCTTTTTTCGTCGCGCTGAAGCTGCCCAACCTGTTCCGCCGCTTGTTTGGCGAGGGCGCGTTCAATGCGGCCTTCATTCCCGCCTTCGCCGGAACGCTGGCGGCCGAGGGCAGGCTGGCCGCCTTGGCGCTGGCGAACCATTTGGCCGCGCTGATGACCTTGTGGCTGTCGCTGATCGTGGTCGTCGGCTGGATCCTGATGCCGCAGTTGATTTTTGTGCTGGCGCCGGGCTTTGCCGACGAACCGCTGCGCTACGGGCTGACCGTGGAGATGACGCGGATCACCTTCCCCTATCTGCTGTTCATCTGCCTGGCGGCGCTGGTGTCGGGCGTGTTGAACGGGTTGAACCGCTTTGGCGCGGCGGCGGCGGCCCCGGTGCTGTTCAACCTGATGAGCATGGCGACCTTGATCGGGCTGACGCCTTTCGTCGCGACGCCAGGCCATGCGCTGGCCTGGGGCGTGATGCTGTCGGGCATCGTGCAACTGGGGCTGGTCTGGTGGGCGGCGCGCGACGCCGGCATGGCGATCGGGCTGGTCGGCATACCGCGCCTGACGCCCGCGGTGCGCGCCGTGCTGCGGCGAATGGGGCCGGGCATCTTTGGCGCCGGGGTGACGCAGTTGAACCTGGCGATCGACGTGATCATCGCCTCCACCCTGCCGGCGGGGGCGGTGTCGTTCCTGTATTATGCCGACCGGGTCGCGCAATTGCCGCTGGGCGTCATCGGCGCGGCGATGGGCACGGCCTTACTGCCATTGTTGGCCCGGCAGTTGCGGATGGGCCAGCCGCTGGCGGCGCATCGCAGCCAGAACCGTGCGCTGGAATTGTCGCTGCTGCTGACCCTGCCCTCCGCCGTGGCGCTGGCCTTGTTGGCCGAGCCGATCATCATGGCGCTGTTCCAGCGCGGCGCCTTCTCGGCCGATGCCGCCTCCGCCACCTCCGCCGCCCTGGTCGCCTATGCGTTTGGCATGCCCTTCTTCGTGCTGGTGAAGGTCTTTGCGCCGGGGTTCTTCGCCCGTGGCGATACCTCCGCGCCCGTAAAAATCGGGCTGGTCGCGGTGGCGCTGAACCTGGCGCTGAACCTGTCGCTGTCGCCCTTCCTCGCGCATGTCGGGATCGCGCTGTCCACGGCGATCGCGGCGGCGGTGAATGCGGGGCTGCTGGCGGTGGTGCTGATGCGGCGGCGGCAATTGGTCTTCGACGCCCGGCTGCGGCATCGCGTGCCGCGCATGCTGGCGGCGGTGGCGGTGATGGGGCTGGTGCTGGCCGCCGGCCGCGCCCTGTTGTGGCCGGCCGAGCCTGGGCTGCGGCTGGCGGTGCTGGCGCTGCTCTGCCTGGCTGGCGGCGTCGCCTATATCCTGTCCGTGTCGGTATTTGGCGCGCTGCGGCTGTCCGAGTTGCGCGCGATGCTGCGCCGGCGATAATCGGCCGCCATGTACAATCCGCCCGCCTTCCGCATTGATGACGCTGACGAACTCGCCAGCCTGATCACCCAGGCGCGCCTGGCCCTGCTGGTCTGCAACGGCGCCGATGGCATTCCCGCGGCGTCCCATCTGCCGCTGATCCTGGACCGCGCCGACAAGGTTCTGCACGGCCATCTGGCGCGCGCCAATCCGCAATGGCAGGCGCTGGCGGCGGCGGGGCGGGCGCTGGCGGTGTTCAGCGGGCCGGACGCCTATGTTTCGCCCTCGCTTTATCCCTCAAAGGCCGAGCATGGACGCGTGGTCCCGACCTGGAATTACGTCGCCGTCCACGCCCATTGCGATGTCGAGGTCTATGACGACGCCGACCGTCTGCACGCCGTCGTCTCCCGCCTGACCGACCTGCATGAATCCCCCCGGCAAAAACCCTGGGCGGTGGATGATGCGCCCAAGCCCTTCGTGGCTGGGCAGCTCAAGGGCATCGTCGGGCTGCGGCTGACCATCACGGCGCTGATCGGCAAGAAGAAGCTGTCGCAGAACCGCGCCGCGCCGGATCGTGACGGCGTGGCGGCGGGGCTGGCCGATAGCGCGGACCCGCGCGACCAGGCGGTCGCCCAGGCGATGCGGGGCTGATCAGAAGGCGATCATCCGGGGCCGCAGCGGCGCCTGCGCCACGCTGCCCACCGGTGCGGCCGCATCGCTGAACCGCAAACCCGTGACCGCCCAGCCGAGCCGCAAGGGGGCGGTCATCGACATCGTCACCCGCAGCGACGGGGCATCGTCGCCGCCCCGCCCCAGGCCCAGCGTCAGCCGGCCGATATCTTCAAGCCTGGCGCCTTCCAGCCGGGGGCTGCCCCGATCGGCCAGCACGATCGACCGCGCCTCCGGCCGTTGCCAGGCCGCCGCCATGTCCTGCGCGAGCCCATCGAGGAAGCGGCTCGCCCCGGGACCATGGTCGCGGCCGGCAGAATCGCGGAACGAAACCGCCAGGGCCGGGATGGCCGCCGCCCAATCCACGCGGTCGGTCAGTGCCGCGCTGTCCGGCCCGCGCAGGATGTCGCCGGCGATCAGCACCGGACCCGCGAACCAGGCCAGCGGCAGGGCCAGCAGGCCGAGCCAGGCGCGGCGCCGCGGGCGGGCCGCGACCGGCGCCACCGGGCGCGCGTCGAACCTGTTCCAGACGTCGTCCCAGGCATCGGCGGTCGCTCGGCTGGTCATCGTGGCGCGTCTCCCACCGCATGCGGCGTCATCTCATGATTTGAGACTAGCGACGCGCAGATGGGTGAAAGGTTAACGCCTTCGGTCCGGCGGCGGGTTTTTGTTCACGAAGCGCCAAGGAAGCGACCATGGCGCGGGACGGCCGGATCAGGCGTGCGCCCGCAACGCGTCTTCCAGCGCGGTCAGCGCCCCAGCCAGGGCCTCGGTGCCCGACGCGGCGATGGCGCCAGGCGGCGGCCCGTCGGGGTTGGTGGAGGCCGGCAGCGGCGCCCGCCCGATCACGGCCCATTGCCCCACCACCCGTCCACCCCCGCCATCGTCGCCGGCCAGCAGCAGCACGGCGATGCCGGCACGGGATTGGCCGTCGCGCAGATCGGCCTCCAGCGCCGTCACCTCGCCCTCCAGCACCAGGTCGGTGCGGGCGCGGGTGCCCTGGGCGACGATGCCGCCGAACAGACCGCTGGCCGCGAGCCAGCGGCGCAACTGCTCCTCCACCAGTTCATTCGGCGGCCCAACCCATTCGGCATAGGGATCCAGCCGTTCGGTGCCATCGGCGCGGATCACGCGCAGGCCCCGCGCGTCCAGCCCCGGGGCGGCGCGCAAGCCGCGGATCATCAAAGTCGGGCGGCGCGGGCGCCCGCCGCGCACGGCCGATGCCGGCATCGCGACCGGCATGGCGGCCGGCCGCGCGGGCTGCAACGGATAGCGCAGCGTTTCGACATAGGGGCGGTCCAGCACGGAACACCCAGCCAGCAAGGGCAGCGCCAAAAGGCCGGCGCGGCGGGTCACAAAGGGTCCGGTCATCGGGTGCGCTCGCGGTTGGTGGGTGGCGGCGGCGGGCTGCCCCAGAGCCCCTGGGACGGCGTGCGGCGGATCGTCTCCGTGGTGTCGCGCAGGTTCTGGGCCGTACCGCGCAGGTCGCGCAGCAGCGGCGCCAGGTCGGCCGAGGTATCGCTGGTCGCGACCCGGATGGTCCGCACCGCCTGTTCGACCTGGGCGATCGCGGCCGGCAGGCGCGCCATCGCCGCGCGCAATTCGGCCGCCGCGGCGGCGCTGTTCTGCACCGCGCCGCGCACCTCCGGCCCCGCCACCAGCGCGCGGGTATCGGCGGCCAGGCCGCGCATTTCCGCCACCGCCCCCGGCAGGTCGGCCTTCTCGATGGCCTCCCGGATGCCGACCAGCGTCGTCGAGGCCTCACGCAGCACCACGGCGATGTCGCCCGTGGTGATCATCGCGCGGAAATCGTTCACCAGCGCCGCGCTGTCCTGCAGGATGCGGTCGAGGGGGGCTGCCTCGATGCGGGTCAGGATCGCCTCGGCGGCCGAGGTCACTTGCGCGATGGTCGATGGCATCGACGGGATCACGGTGAACTGCGGTATCCAGGGCGTCGGTTCGACAGGAAAACGCGCCGGATCGACGAAATCGGCCTCGATATACATCACCCCGGTGATGCCCGTGCTGGCCAGCTTCACGCGCAATCCGGCCGCCACGGCCTGTTCGATGGTCGGTGCGTTGCTGCCAAGCGCCGCCGGGTCGATCGCGAACCGCACGACGACGCGCCGATAGGCCGCATCGTCGGCTTCGCTCCTCGGGCGGTTCTCGGGGCGCGGATAGAGGCTGCCGGCCAGCCGCAACTGGGTGACGCGCCCGACCTGCACGCCGCGGAACCGCACCGGCGACCCGACATCCAGCCCGGTCACCGATTCGCGCAGATAGGTCTCGAACAGGGCGGTATTGGCCGAGAACCGGCCGGAGGTCAGGAACAGCAGGAAGCCGATGCCCAGCACCCCCGCAACCAGGATCAGCGCGCCCACGCGGGCATAAAGTCTGCGGTTCACGGCCATCTAATCAACGGCCTCCCGCCGGAAAAACGCGCGCACGGTGGGGTGCGTCGCTGTGTCGCGCAATATGCGCGGGTCGCCGGTCGCGATCATGCCCTGGGCATCCTTGTCCAGCATGATGCAGCGATCCCCGATCGCCAGGATCGACTGCAATTCATGGGTGACAACGACAAAGGTGGTGCCAAGGTCACGCGCCAATTCCTGGATCAGCTTGTCCAGCCCGGCCGAGGTGATGGGATCCAGCCCGGCGGAAGGTTCGTCCAGGAACAGCAGCGGCGGGTCCAGCGCCATCGCGCGCGCGATCCCGGCACGCTTGGCCATGCCGCCGGAAATCTCGGCCGGCAGGCGATTGGCCGCATCCGACAGCCCGACCATGCCGAGCTTGATGCGGGCGGCTTCCTCGCGGGCCTCCTCCGGCATGCTCGTATGCGCCTCCATCGGCAGCATCACGTTCTCCAGCAGGGTCATGGAGCCGAACAGGGCGCCCGATTGCCACATCACCCCCAGCCGCGTCAGCAACGCTTCACGCGCGTCCCCATCGGCGCCCAGCATGTCGGTGCCCAGGATGTCGATGGACCCCGCGGTGGGCGGGAACAGGCCGATCAGCAGTTTCAGCAGGGTGGACTTGCCGCAGCCGGAGCCGCCGAGGATGACGAAGACCTCGCCCTTCTTCACCTCGAAGGACACATCCTTGAACAAGGTGCGACGGCCGAAGGCCATGGCCAGGTCCTTGACCGTGACCACGGGCGGGCCGGGCTGGCGCTTCGGGCGGTCGTCGCCCTCACGCTTTGTGGGGGTTTGCGCCTCGCGCTTCGCGCGGTCCTCAGCCTCGCGCTTGCCGCGGTCCTCGGTCGGGTCCGGCGCGTCGGTCACCAGCCCATCCTGAAGAACACGACAGCGAAAATGCCGTCGAGGATGATCGTGGAGACGATGCCGCCAACCACCGCCCCGGTCGCCGCATCGCCCACCGCCCGCGGCCCGCGCCCGGCCGAAAGCCCGGCCCGGCAGCCGATCAACGAGATCGCGAAGCCGAAGGCGGCCGCCTTGCACAGCCCGCCGACCATGTCCCCCAGGTGCAGCGTCTGTTCCAACTGGTTGATGGTGGCGACGAAGGGGAAGCCCAGGCCCAGCATCACCAGCCCCATGCCGATCAGCCCCGTCAGGGTCAGCAACAGCGCCAGCGCCGGCATCACGATCGTGCCGGCGAACAACCGCGGCAGCACCAGCATGCGCATGGGGTCGATCCCCATGATCCGCAGCGCGTCCACTTCCTCATTTACCGTCATGGTGCCGAGTTCGGCGGCATAGGCCGAACCGGTGCGCCCGGACAGGATGATCGCCGCCATCAGCGGCCCCAGTTCGCGCATCAGCGAAATGCCGACCAGTTGCGGGATGAAGATCTCGGCCCCGAACTGCCGCATCGGGATCGAGGACTGGAACGCCAGGATGACCCCCAGCAAGGTGCCCAGCAGGATGGTCAGCGGAAAGGCGCGGGTGCCGGCCTCATCCAGGTGCCGCAGCACATCGCCCAGCCGCACCCCGCGCGGCCGCACGACATAGGAGGCACCCGCGACCGCCGTTTCGCCGACAAAGGCGATTTTTTCCTGCAGGCCGCCCAGGAAATCGAAGAACCCGGCCCCGACGCTGGACAGCAGCGACAGCGGACGCGGCCCCGCCTGCGGCGCGGGGGCCGCCGCCGCGGTCACCGCGCGGGCCAATACCGCCGCGACGGGGGCCGAGGCGCCCTCGACCTTCGGCGCCGCCTCGCTGCCCGCCGCATGCAGCAGCAAGGTCGCGCCATTGGTGTCGAGCGAGTCCACCGCCTTGAGATCGAGCGTGATCGCCCCGGTCGCTTCGGCCCGCGCCTCGCTCGCCGGGCGCCACAGGGCCGCGGCGGCCTGGGAATCCAGCGTGCCCGCAAAGATCAACCGGTCGCCGTCGCGCGTCAGCGAGGGCGGCGCAGGGCTGGCGCTGGTGGGGGCTTCGGCGGCCATGCTCTCCTGTCCCCGCGGCGCGAACATGTTGCGGCGCGGCGTGGTCGTCCTTGTGCCCGTCGCGGCGCGCCGCGCCAAGTGTCCAGGCGCGCCAAGCCAAGTGTTCGGGGGCGCCGCGCCAGATGCCGCGCCCTGGCGATGTGTCGCTATCCGGTGATCATGGCGGCGGCCCGCAAACCGCTTTCCCAGGCGCCGCCGACAGTGCCGGCCAGCGTCGGGTGGCAGGCCTCGCCCGCCAGGATGACCCGACGGGCCGCATCCAGCGGCGTGCCCAGCACACCCCGCGCCGCGGCCTGGCCGGGGCGGGCGTGGCTATAGGCGCCACGCGACCAGGGATCGCGGCCCCAATCGGTGACTATGGCGCGCCCCCAGTCGAAGGCCGATTCGCCACGCGCGCCAAAGCGCGCGGCGATCTCGGCCCGCATCAACGCGATCGTGGCCGAGGGCGGCTGGTCCGCCAGCGCCCAGGCCACAGGCCCGCCGACAAAGCCGAGCGCATGCGGCTGGCCAAAGGGCCAGAGCAGGAAGGTGACCAGCGTCTCGCCCGGCGCGATCTGCCGGTCCACGACGGAAAACGGCACCACGTCCAGCCGGTCGGCCCCGGCTGCCGGCAGCAGCACCTTGGTCAGCAGGCCGAGCGGCAGCGCCTCGGCCGCCGCCTGCTGCGGCACGGGAAGCGGCGGCGAAAACGCGAAATCCAGCAGCAGCGGGGTCGGCAGCGTCACGATCGCGTGTTTGGCGGTGACCGGCCCGGCGGCGGTCTGCGCCACCACGCCGGGGCCGGACCAGTCCAGCGCGGTGACCGGGCAGGACAGGCGGATCGGCAAGCCGCCGCCCAGGCGCGCGACCAGATGGCCGAACCCGCCCTCGGGCAGCAGGTTCGGCGGGTCCAGCGCATTGGCGGTGAAATCATGCAGATCTATCGCTGCCAGCGGGGCGGCGGAGATCAGATCGCCCGCCCAGGCCGCGATGGTGGGCCCCCAGGGGCCGGTGGGTATGGGCACGCCGCGCGGGCCGGGGCCGGCGGCTTTGACATGGGCGTAAAATCCGGCCTGCGCGGCGTCGCGGGCGGCGACCTCGGCCGGGCTGGCGCGGCGGGGGCCGACAAAGGTGATCTCATCGCCCAAGGCATCATGATCGGCCAAGGTCACACCCAGCCCGCGCGCCAGCGGCGTCAGCGGGTTGGTGCGGCCGCTGTGCAGCCAGGAGGCACCGGCATCGAAGGCGCCTTCCGGCGTGTCGATCGTCCAGGCCCGGCCGCCGACGCGGTCCCGCGCCTCCAGCACCAGCACCGAACGCCCGGCGGCGACCAGGGCGCGCGCGGCGGCGATGCCGGCGGCCCCGGCACCGATGACCAGCACATCGGCATCGGGCATCAATCCAGCCGGGCGCCGCTGATTTCCACCAGCCGCCGCCAGGGCGCCTGTTCGGCCGCGATCAGCGCCCCAAGCGCCGCCGGCGTCGCGGAGGTCACCACGTCATACCCAAGCGGCCGCAGCCGCTCGATGAAATCGGGCATCACCGCGACCTGGCGGATCGCGCCGAACAGGCGCTCGACGACCGGGGCCGGGGTATGGGCGGCGGTCATCAGCGCGTTCCAAGTGACGACATCCATCTCGCCCAGCCCGATATCGGCGAATTCGGCATAGCCGGGGATGTCCGGCGCGAAGCCCAGGCGTTGCGCGGTGGAGACCGCCATGGCCTTGAACTTGCCGCTCTCCACATGCGGCATCAGTGCGGGCGACACGTCGAACATCATGTCGATGGTGCCCGACAGCAGATCGTTGATGGCCGGCCCGCCGCCGCGATAGGGCACGTGCAGGATACGTGCGCCGGTCGCCTGGTTCACTGCCTCGATATTCAGGTGGCTGGTGGTGCCGGTGCCGGAGGAGCCCATTCTTATGCCCTCCGGGTTCGCCCGGCCCCACAGGATCACGCTGCGAAAATCGGTCCAGCGGCGCCGCGTCGCGGTTTCGGCGTTCACCACGCACAACAACCCGCCCGTGGTGACCTGGGTGACGGGCGTCAAATCCTTCTGCGGATCAAACGGCATGTTGCGCGACATATAGGATGCGGCGGCCAGGGTGGTGACGCTGATCAGGCCCAGGATGCTGCCATCGGCCGGGCCCTTGGCGACCACGTCGGCGCCCAGCAGCCCACCGGCGCCGCCGCGGTTTTCCACCACCACCGACTGGCCGATCACGGTTTGCAGGCGTTCGGCGATCAGCCGGCCCAGGATGTCCACCGCCCCACCGGGCGGGAAGGGCACCACCAGCCGGATCGGCCGCCCGCCGGCGATGGGCTGGGCGCGGGCGACCGCGGGTGCGGCCAGGGCGGCGAGGAGCAGGGGGCGGCGACGCATGGCGATCTCCCGGGGGCGGCCTGTCAGGGTGACGCCCCCGGGGGATGTTTCGCAAGCCGCGGGCGGATCAGTCGCCGCGCCGCGGGCGGATCAGTCGCCGCGCCGCGGGCGGATCAGTCCCCACGCCGCAGGCGGATCAGTCCAGAGTCGCGCCCGAATCCGCGACCAGCTTTTCCCACGTCGACAACTGGCTGGTCAGGTAGGCGCCGAAGGCGGCCGGGGTCGCATCGGTGATCGGCTCGAACCCCAGGGGCTGCAGCCGCGCCTTGAACTCATCCGATCGCACGACCTGCACGATGGCGCGGTGCAGGATGGCGATGCGATCCTCCGGCGTGCCGGCCGCCACATTGATGGCGTACCAGGACTGCATGTCGATGTTGCTGCCCGGCAGGGCCTCGCGCATCCCCGGCACATCCTCCAGCCCCGGCACATAGGTCACGCGTTCGGCGCTGCCGACGGCCAGCGGGCGGAAGCGGCCCTCGCGCACATGCGGCATCAGTGCCGGCATCACGTCGAACATCATGTCGATGGTGCCGCTGACCAGGTCGGTGATGGCGGGGCCGCCGCCACGATAGGGCACATGGGTGATGTCCACGCCGGCGAACTTGCTGACCGCGCTGATGGTCAGGTGGCTGACCGTGCCCGTCCCGCTGCTGCCCATCGAGATCTTGCCCGGGTTGGCGCGGGCAAAGGCGATCATCTCGGCGAAGGTGCGATAGGGGCGATCGCTGTTGACCACGCAGAGCACCGTGCCGGTGGAGACGCGCGTCACAGGCGCCAGGTCACGCGACGGGTTGAACGGCATCGACCGCCGATACAGGAACGGGTTCGCCGCCATGATCGAGGCGGTGGAGAGCAGCAGCGTGTGGCCATCCTTGTCGCCCTTGGCGACCACATCGGCGCCGAGGTTGCCACCCGCACCGCCGCGATTGTCCACGACCAGCGACTGCCCCAGGATCGGTTGCAGCTTTTCCGCCAGCAACCGGCCGGTGATGTCCACCGCCCCGCCCGGCGCGAAGGGCACCACGATCCGCAAGGACCGGCTGGGGAAGGCGGTTTGCGCGCGCGCGAACGCCGGGGCCGCCAGCAACGGCGCGGCGGCGAGCAGGGTTCTGCGGGTCGTCGTCATGATCATGTTCTCCGGGGGGGGTGCGCAGGGAATGGGAAGCGCCGCTTGTCAGGTCAAGGCATGAAACAGCACGGCCGCCGCCGCGGACACATTCAGGCTTTCGACCAGCCCCGATCCGGGCAGGGTCACCCGCATCTCGCAGGCGGCGATGGTATCGGGCGCCGGGCCGGTTTCCTCATTGCCCAGGACCAGCGCGATGGGCCGGTCGCGCGGCACGGCGGCCGGCGCGACGCCGCCGGCGGCGACGGCCACCACGGTCAGCATGCGCGGCGCCAGGCCGCGCAGGACCGAGGCCAGGGGGTCGGCGCGATACAGGGTCAGGTGCTCCAACCCGCCTTCGGACACGCGATAGGCCGCATCCGACAGCCCCGCCCGCCCCATGCCGCCCAGCAGCATGGCCCGCGCGCCGAAGAACGCCGCCGTCCGGGCCAGGGCGCCCAGGTTGTGCGGATTGCCCACCCCATCCAGCACCGGCAACAGCGTGCCCGTGATCGCCAGATTGTCCGGCAGGGCCATCAGGGATCGCGGTTCGGCGATGCCGACGATGCCGCCATGATGCGGCGTGCCGGCGATGCGGGTCATCTCCTCTGGCGGGACTTCGCGGTAGGGGCGGCGGGACTTGGCCAGCAGCGCGCAATAGGGCCCAGCGCGGAAACGTTGTTCGGGCACATAGAAGAGTCGCAGCACCGCCGCCGGACGGCAGGCGAAGAGGGCGGCGACGGCCGGGGCACCGCAGATGCGGTCAGGGTCAGTGAAGCTCACGACCCCGTCCCTAGCACAGCCGCGGCCCGGTTACGCCATCATACCCCGGGCGCCGATCGGCCAGAGGCATTCCACCCGGCCCTTCCGCACACCCACATACCAGTCGAAACGATCCACCGTCGGGTCGCAATGCCCGGGCACCAGGCGCAGTTTCTCGCCCAGGGCGGGGGCCGCGCCGTCGCCAATGGTGATCTTCCCGTGCTCGTCGCTGGCCCCGACATAGGCCAGCCCCGGGCGTTCCCAGACCAGCGGATAGCCGCTGTCGGTCGGGATCGCCTTATGCCCCGCATCCACCACCGCGACCCCGGGCACCGCGCGCGACATCACCGTGGCCAGCACGAACAGCGCATGGCGGAACGGCGGCGGCGACGCGTTCCGGGCGTAATCCGCATCCATGAAGGCATAGGACCCCGCCTGGATTTCCGTATAGACGCCGCTGCCCGCCTCCAGCGCGAAGGTCCCGGTGCCGGCGCCGCCGACAATCGGACAATCCAGCCCACGCTGGCGCAACTGTTCGACCGTGCGGCGGCTGTCCTCGCTGGCCGAGGCGATGGCGGCGACGCGCGCTTCCGGATCGCGGATGTGCTGGGCGCTGCCGTGATAGGCTTGGAGCCCGCCAAAGATCAGGTGCGGGCTGTCGGCGATTCGGGTGGCCAGCGCCACCGCCTCCGGCCCCGGCGTCACGCCGCAGCGCCCCGCGCCCACGTCGATTTCCACCAGCACCGTCAGCCGGCGACCGGCGGCCTCGGCGGCGGCCTCGGCCGCGACGATCTGGGCTTCGTCGTCGACGCAGACCGCCACATCGGCGATGCGCGACAGCGCCATCAGGCGCGCCAGCTTCTTCGGCCCGACGACCTCGTTCGACACCAGGATGTTGCGCACCCCGCCCCAGGCGAGGATCTCGGCCTCACCCACCTTCTGGACGCATTGCCCGATGGCGCCGCGCAGGATCTGCGCATTCGCGACCACCGCCGACTTGTGGGTCTTGGCATGTGCCCGCAGCCGAACCCCCGTCGGGATCAGGGCGCCGGCCATGGTGTCGAGGTTATGCTCGAAGGCATCGAGATCCAGCACGAGCGCGGGAGTCTCGACATCCTCCTCACGCATGCCGGGTTCGGCGGGCGGGTATTGCATGTCAGGGGCCCTTGTCGATCGCGTCCAGCACGCTGGGATGAAACAGGTCTTCGGGCGCGATGGGCTGGGCCGCAAGCCCATCGGCGACGGCATAGCGAATCATCGCCGCGATTTCGTCGCGATTGCGCGCCAGCCCATAGGGCCAGGGGTTGCCGCCCATGAGGCTGGACTGTTCCTGCGCCTCGTAATGCGAAAAGGGCAACGACACCCGCAGCACATTGCCCAGCATCATCTCGCGCACCGAGGCGTTCTTGGCGGCGCAAAACGCCTCGAACAGCGCCATCGGCAGGTCGGGATTCGCGGCGGCGACATCCTTGCGGATGGTCAGGCAATGCATGATCGGGAAGAAACCGGTCGCGGCATGATAGGCTTCCTCCGCCGCGCGCGGTTCGGGCCAGAGGCGCGCAACCGGCGCGCCGGCAGTCAAGGCCCCGGCCGGCGGGCGCGGCCCGAAGAAGGCATCGACCCGGCCGGCGATCAACGCCTCATCCGCCGTTTCGCCCAAGGGGGCCAGATCCATCCCCGGCGGAGGCGTGATCGCGATGCGTTCGCTGACGATCCGCCATTTGATCGAGGCCGTATCGACCCCGTGCTGGTCGCGCAGGATGCCGCGCACCCAGAGCGCCGCCGTCTGCTGGTATTCCGGCAGCGCGATGGTCTTGCCCGCAAGATCCCCGGGGCCGTTGATCCCGCGATCCGTCCTGATCCAGACGGCATTGTGCCGGAAAGCGCGCGACAGGAAGACGGGGATGCCGGTGTAGCGGCTGTCGCCGCGTGCCGTGGTGACGATGTGGCTGCCCATGCTGAGTTCCGCGACGTCAAACGCCGCTTCACGCAGGGTGCGCCGGAAGATGATCTCGGGCTCGTCGGCGACATGCGTGATGGCGACGCCGGGGATCGGAAACCGCCCATCCAGCACCGGGCGGGTGCGGTCGGTCAGGGTGCTCGCCAGGACGATCGGGATCATGCGGCGGCCCTCATCACGGCGCTGACAATGCGGTTGTGGCTGCCGCAGCGGCACAGATGCGGGTCCAGCGCGGCACGCACCGTCGCCTCATCCGGATGCGGCGTGGTCTCCAGCAAGGCCGAGGCACTGACCAGAATCCCCGGCAGGCACCAGCCGCATTGCCCCGCCTGTTCGTCAAGAAACGCCGTCTGCAAGGCATGCGGCGCCTCCGCCGTGCCAAGGCCTTCCACGGTGGTGACGCGGCACCCCTCCACCGCCGTCAGCGGCAAGGTGCAGGACGGCACCGACTTGCCATCCAGCAGCACATGGCAACAGCCACAGGCCTCCGCACCGCAGCCGAATTTCGGCCCGTTGAGTTCCAGCGGCCCCCGCAGCGCATGCAGCAGGGTGGCGTCATCCGGCAAATCCACCGAAACGGGGCTGCCATTCAGGGTGAAGCGCGTCATCAGCCGGCCTGGATCCGGGCCATGCGGATGTATTCCGCCTGGCGCGTGATGTCGGCGCGCAGGAAGGTGTCGAATTCGGCGATGCTCATCGGCATCGGCTGGGCGCCCATGCGGGCCTGGGCGGCCTTGGTGGTCTCCAGCCCCAGGATGCGGTTCACCTCGCCGTTCAGCCGTTCCACGATCGGGGCCGGCGTGCCGATGGGGGCCATCAGGCCGAGCCAGATGCTGGCGTCATATCCCGGCAGCGTCTCGGCCAGCGGTGGCGCTTCCGGCAGCAGCACGCTGCGGGTCGGGCCGGTCGTGGCCAGCGCGCGCACGCGGCCGGCAACGATCTGTTCGCGCATGGTAGGGATGGCGTCGAACATCATCGGCACCTGGCCGCCGATCAGCGCGGTCCGCGCCTCGTTCGACCCGCGGAAGGGGATGTGGCTCAACTGGATGCCGGCCATGGCGGCAAAAACCTCGCCGGCGATGTGATACGGCGTGCCGGGGCCGGAGGAGGCGAAGTCGATCGCCCCCGGCCGCGCCTTGGCCGCCGCGATCAACTCGGCAACGGTGGAAACGCCCAGGCTCGGGTGCACGGCCAGCACATGGAAGGCGATGTTGATCGCCGCGACCGGCATCAGGTCGCGCATCAGCGCATAGGGGCGCGCCGGGATCAGCGTCTCATTCGCCGTATGCGTGTTGCTCATCAGCAGCAGCGTCTGCCCATCGGGCGGCGATTTCGCGACCAGGTCGGTGCCGATGACGGCCCCCGCGCCGGGGCGGTTCTCGATGATCACCGACTGGCCGAGCGACACGGCCAGCGGTTCGGCCAGGAAGCGCGCCGCGACATCGGCGGAACCACCGACGCCAAAGGGCACGACGATGCGGATCGGGCGGCTGGGCCAAGCCTGGCTGAAGGCGGGGCGTGCCAGCAGCAGCGCCGGTAGCGCCAATGTTGAACGGCGGTCGATCATGCGGCGCTCTCCTTTTCGGATGTTGTTTTTTGTTGTTGGACGTATTCCCAGTCGGGCGAGGGAATCCCGAGCCAGGCGGCACGCAGCGATTCCTCCCAACCCACCCGCACGGTGCGCAGATAGGGGTCTTCCTCCACGATCCGCCGTTGCAGCGCGATGTCGTGCGTGCCCTCCCGATACACCAGCAGGTCCAGCGGCAACCCGCAGGTCAGGTTCGACCGGATCGTGCTGTCCATGCTGACCAGCACCAGCTTGATGCCCTGGTCGATGCTGGTGTCATGGCGCACGCCGCGATCCAGCACGGGCTTGCCGTATTTGTGCTCGCCGATCTGCAGGAAAGGGTTGTCCGGCGTCGCCTCGATGAAATTGCCGGCGGCATAGACCAGGTACAGCCGCATCGGCCCGCCGGCGATCTGCCCGCCGACCATCACCGACACGTCGAAGCCGATATTCTGCGCCGACAGCATCGCGGCATCGGCGCGATAGACATCGCGGATCGCCTCGCCGACCAGGCGGGCGGCCTCGAACATATTGGTCACGTTCAGCAAGGTTTGCTTGCGCTGGTCGAGGAAGACGCCGTCCTGCAAGCGGTTCCACGCCGATTGCGTGATGGCCAGGTTGCCCGCCGACAGCAGGCACAGCATCCGTTCACCCGGCGCCGTCACGGTGAACATCTTGGAGAAGGTGGAGATGTGATCGACACCCGCATTGGTGCGGGTATCGGCAAGCATGACCAGTCCTTCCTGCAAGAACAGGCCGACGCAATAGGTCATGTTGTTTCCTCCAGCTTTACCCGTGCAGATACGTGTCCGCGATCTGGATGCCAAGGCGGAGGTTGATGCCGATGGTCTCGGTGATGAAGGCGTGCACGCCCTGCTCCAGGATATCCTCGATCCTGGCGTTCCGCAGCCGCGTGTGCAGGGCGGCGACGATGTCATTCGCCTCCCCACGCCGGCCGCCGGCATCCTGCGAAATCCGGTCCAGCACCTGGTCCACGCGGCGATAGCAGGCGACCAGCGAACGCGGCAATTCCGGCTTCAGGATCAGCAATTCCGCGACCAGCCGCGGCGTCAGCCGGGCGCGATAGACGTGCTGGTAGGCGCGCAGCGACGCGACGGCGCGCAGCACCGCCTGGCATTGCGCGTGGGATGACGCATCCTCCGGTGCATCGGGCACGAAGACCGCATGGCGCACATCCAGCAGCCGCGCGGTATTGTCGGCGCGTTCCAGCATGGTGCCGAGGTGGGTGAAGCGCCAGGCCTCGCCCCGCAGCATCGTGTCGGCGGCGGCCCCGTTGAACAGCAGGGTTCGGGCCTTCACCCAATCCAGGAACCCGGGCAGCCGGTCGCCCTGGATGGTGCCTTCATCCATGCGGCGGAATTCCAGCCAGGTCTCGTTGATCGCCTCCCACATGTCGGCGGTCAGCGCGGTGCGCACGGCGCGCGCGTTGCGCCGCCCGTTCTCGATGCAATTGGCGATCGAGGAGGGGTTGTCGGTATCCAGCGTCAGCCAGTGGATCGCCGTCTCGCCGGTCGCGGCGCCATGCTTTTCGGCAAAGGCCTCACGCCCGCCCGTGGCGGTGACCAGCGCCTGCCATTCCTGCGGCGCCGAAGCCAGCGCGCCGCCCAGCGAGGCCATGCGCAGCGACGCCTGCAAGCCGCGCGCGACATTGCCGGCGCGTTCGGAATAGCGGCCGAGCCAATACAGGCTGTCAGCGGTGCGGGAGAGCATCAGCCGCCCCCCCCCTGGCTTTGCGATTGGCTTTGCGACCCGCCGCCGGATTGGGACTGGGATTGCGATTGGCTCTGGACCGGTTCGTCCTCCACCACCCAGGTGTCCTTGGTGCCGCCGCCTTGCGATGAATTCACCACCAGCGACCCTTCCCGCAGCGCGACCCGCGTCAGCCCGCCCGGCACGATCCGCACTTCACGCCCGGTCAGCACGAAGGGCCGCAGATCGACGTGGCGCGGCGCGATGCCGCTATCCACCAGCGTCGGCACGGTGGACAGCGCGAGCGTCGGCTGCGCGATGTATTCATGCGGCCGCGCCCGGATGCGGGCGGCGAAATCGGCACGTTGTTCGGGCGTGCTATGCGGCCCGACCAGCATGCCATAGCCGCCGGAGCCATGGGTCAGCTTCACGACCAGCTTGTCCAGGTTCGCCAGCACGTATTCGCGCTCATCCTCCCGTTCGCACAGGAAGGTCGGCACATTCGCCAGCAGCGGTTCCTCGTTCAGGTAGAAGCGCACCATCTCCGGCACGAAGGGGTAGATCGCCTTGTCGTCGGCGATCCCGGCCCCCGGCGCGTTGCACAGCGCGACATTGCCGGCGCGATAGGCCCGCATCAGCCCCGCGACGCCCAGGGTGCTGTCCGGAAGGAAGACCTCCGGGTCCAGGTATTCATCGTCGATGCGGCGATAAATGACATCGACCCGCTTCGGCCCGGCCGTCGTCTTCATGAAGACGATGTCGTCCTCGACGAAAAGGTCGGTGCCCTCGACCAGCTCGACACCCATCTCATCGGCCAGGAAGGAGTGTTCGTAGTAGGCCGAATTATACGGCCCCGGCGTCATCACCACGACGATCGGATTTCCGGTACAGTTTTCCGGCGCGATGGATTTCAGGGTTTCGAGCAATTCCTCGGGGTAGTTGTTCACCGGCAGCAGGCGATGCGCCGCGCAGACATCGGGGAACAGCCGCAGCATCGCCTCGCGGTTTTCCAGCATGTAGGACACGCCCGATGGCGTGCGGCAATTGTCCTCCAGCACATAGAATTCGTCAGGTCCCGTGCGGACCATGTCGATCCCGGCGATCTGCGAATAGACGCCGCGCGGCGGATGGATGCCGACCATTTCCTTCCGGTAGCAGGCATTCTCCATCACCAGCGCGCGCGGGATCAGCCCGGCGTCGAGGATTTTCCCCTCGCTATACACGTCGGCCAAAAAGGCGTTCAGCGCCCGTACCCGCTGTTCCAGCCCCTTGGCCAGCCGGTCCCATTCGCCGCGGCCCAGGATGCGCGGGATGATGTCGAAGGGGATAAGCCGCTCCGGGTCACCACCCTCGCCATAGACCGCGAAGGTGATGCCGATGCGGCGGAACAGGACCTCCGCCTCGCGCCGCTTTCGCTGCAACAGCGGTTCGCCGGCGGTGGCGAGGTAGCGGGCAATGCCGGCATAGGGGGGGCGCGTGCCTTCCCCTTCCGTCATTTCGTCGAAGGGGGCGGGGCGGTCCGTCACGGCGATCTTCGTTGTCCCAAGGTCGTGATGCAGTCTCGGCAAGCAAAGCGGGCTGCGCAAGGGCCGGGACCGGGGGGATCGCCCCGGTCAGACCACGTCCGGGCGCCGCAAATGCCAATCCGTGTCGCGTTGGAAGGCATCTGCTGCTGCCAGAACGCGCGCTTCGGCAAAAGGTCGCGCGGCAAGCTGCAACCCGACCGGCAGCCCCCGGTCGTCGAAGCCGCAGGGGACCGACACCACCGGCAGCCCCAGGTAGTTGAAGGGCCGGGTATTGGTGGACACCGCCAGCATCCTTGGCCAATTGGCCGGATCGGCATCGGAATCCGTCTCGGCCCGGGTCGGCACCCGGATGGGCATGGTGGGGCTGGCGACCAGGTCGGCATCGGTCAGGCAGGCGCCGACGAAGGCGCGCAGCAGGGGGCCGCGCATCGCCAGCGCCTCGTTATAGATCGCCCCGGGGATGGCGAAGCCGCCATAGATCCGGGCCGACAGGTGCGGCGCGTAGTCGCCCGGTCTTTCGCGCATCCAGTTGGCATGGATGGTCGCCGATTCCACGCGGGACAGCACGGCCATGCCGGCGTTGATCGCCCGCATCAGCGGCAGCGCCATGCGGGTGATCGTCGCACCCCGGGCGGCGAGGACCAGCAGCGCCGCCTCGAACGCCGCCATGACCGGGGCGTCGATGTCCTCCATGAAGGTGGTTTCGACCACCACGATCCGCCGCCCGCGCAGGTCGCCGGTCAGTGCCGCCTCGTAATCCGGCACCGCTTCCCTGGCACAGGTCGGATCCAGCCCGTCGGCGCCGGCGATCACCTTCATGAAGCGCGCCGCGTCCCGCGCCGTGCGGGTCAGCGGCCCGACGTTGTCGCAGGAAAAGGACAGCGGCATGACCCCGGTGCGCGGCACCCGCGTCTGCGTCGGCTTCAACCCCGTCACGCCGCACATGGTCGCCGGCAGGCGGATCGACCCCCCCGTGTCCGACCCCAGCGAGGCATAGGCAAACCCGGCCGCCACCGCCGCCCCCGGCCCGGACGATGACCCGCCGGTGCAGTAGTCGGTGTTCCAGGGGTTCCGGCAATCGCCGAAATGCGCGTTGTGGCCGGTGCCGTTCTGGGCGAATTCCGACATGTTCAGGGTGCCGCAGTCGATCGCCCCGGCGGCATCCAGCCGGGACAGCACCGTCGCGGTCACCGGGGGGACGAACATCCCGCGGATGCTGCTGCCGCAGGTGCTGACATGGCCTTCGCGGTAATACATGTCCTTGTGCAGCATCGGCACGCCGGCCAGCGGTCCCAGCGGTTCGCCGCGTGCGCGGGCGGCGTCCAGCGCCGTGGCGCGGCTGCGCGCGGCCTCCGCATCCAGCCGGATCACCGCATTGATCGCGCCATCCTGGGCAGCGATACGCGCCAGGCAGCTTTCGGTCAGGGCCGCGGCCGAAACCTCTCCGGCGGCGAAGGCATCCGCCGCCGCGGTCAAGGTCGGGTAGGCGAGGGCCGGCATCAGCCCGGGTCCCGCGTCGCCGCCAGGGCCGCCTCGAAACTGGATGGCTCGTATTCGAAGGCCATCTGCCCCCGCAACGCCACGAATTCGGCCAGCACCGGCGCCAGATCCGCCAGGGCCAGCAACGCCAGCGGGTTCGGCGGCGTGACACCGTGCCATTCGGCGATCTCGGCCACGCGCCGTGCCACGAAGCTGTCGTCCAAGGCGGCCATCCTCTTTTCCTGTCAGGCCGGAAGCGTATCGGAGGCCCCGGCGATGCGCCATGCTCCGCCCCAAGGGAGGAACCGCCATGACCGAAGCAGCGCCCGTGCTGATTGCCATCGACGACCAGGGCGTCGCCACCGCCACCCTGAACCGCCCCGCCCGCGGCAATGCCTATGACGAGGACATGCTGGAGGCCCTGATCGACGGCCTGGCCAGCCTGGCCACCGACCCCGAGGTCCGCGCCCTGGTCATCCGCGGCGACGGCAAGCATTTCCAGGCGGGGGCCGACCTGACCTGGCTGCTGCGCGCCGCCGCCTACCCGCCCGACCAGGCCTTTGCCGCCAGCATGGCGACCACGACCGCGATGCAGCGGCTGAACGAATTCCCCAAGCCGAGTTTTGCCATGGTGCATGGCGCCTGCTTCGGCGGCGGCTGCGGGATGGTCTGCTGCGTGGATGTGGCGCTGGCGACGCCGGATTCGATCTTCGGCCTGACGGAAGTGCGCGTCGGCGTCGCCCCCACCCCGATCTCCACCCACATGGTCAACGCCATGGGGCTGCGCCACACCCGCCGCTACGCCCTGACCGGCGAACGCTTCGACGCCGCGGAAGCCCTGCGGATCGGCCTCGTGCACGAGGTCGTGGCGGCCGAGGCGATCGAGGCCCGCCTGGCCCATATCCTGGCCGAAACCCTGCGCTCGGCGCCCGGTGCCTGCGCGGTGACCAAGCACTCCTTCCTGGCCGCCAACGGGCTGACCCTGGACGCGCGCCAAATGGCACTGCTGGCGCATGAAAGCTGGATGCAGCGGGCATCGGAGGAAGGCCAGGAAGGCCTGTCCGCCTTCGCCGGCCGCCGCCGCCCGGCCTGGGACCCGGCGGCGTAGGTTGCACGGATCAGGGCCGGATCGCGATGCCGGCCTGTTGTGACTGTCTCGGTTTTTCACGATACGATCACGGTCGCGCCGGCTTGGGCCGGCCAAGGTATTGACCCGCATGACCATCGACCTGCCGCCGCTGCTCACCTCGCCGCGCGACCTCCTGGGCTATGCCGGGGACTTGCCGCATGCACGCTGGCCGGGCGGGGCCGGCATCGCCGTCTCCTTCGTCGTGAATTTCGAGGAAGGGTCCGAATTCTCCATCCGCGACGGCGATGCGCGGAACGAGGCAATCCACGAGGTCTCCCACCCCCTCGACGGCCCCGACCCCTGCACCGACACCCATTTCGCCTATGGCACCCGCGCCGGCTGGTGGCGGATCATGGACCTGTTCGACGCCTATGGCGTGAAAGCCACCATCAGCACCTGCGGCCGCGCCGCCCAGCGCCTGCCCGGCCTGGTCCGCGACGCCGTGCTGCGCGGGCATGAGGTGTCGGCCCATGGCTGGCGCTGGGAAAGCCACGCCGCGATGCAGGAGGATGAGGAACGCGCCACCATCCAGCGCACCATCGCCGCCATCAGCGCCGCCGCCGGCACCCGCCCGGTCGGCTGGCACACGCGCTCCGCGGCCTCGGCCAATACGCGGCGCTTGCTCGTCGAGGATGGCGGGTTCTTGTACGACAGCGACGCCTATGACGACGACCTGCCGTACCTGACCTCGGTCGCCGGGCGGCGGCACCTGGTGCTGCCCTATGCCTTCGACACCAACGACATGCAGTTCCTGAACGAGTCGCGCTTCAACGGCCGCGATTTCGCCGACTACTGCAACGGCGCCTTCGACTGGCTGCTGCGTGAGGGCGACCGGCGACCCCGCATGCTGTCGATCGGCCTGCATCTGCGCATGATCGGCCGCCCCGGGCGGATGGGCGCGCTGGAGGCGATCCTGGCCCATATCGCCGCCAGCGGCCGCGCCTGGGTCGCGCCCCGCGCCGCCATCGCGCGGCATTGGCTGACGGTGGTGCAACCACCCGAGCCTTGATTCTGCAATCGGTTGCATTCATAAGTCCGTCAGGAAGAAACGGACCCAAACAATGACCTCGAAGCAGGACACGACCGGCCTCGGCCGGCGCGGGCTGGCCGTCGCCGCCGCCACACTGGCCGCCGCCACGGCGCTGCCCGCCATGGCGCAAACCCCCGCCAACCGCCCGATCCTGATCCGCGGCGCCCATATTCTCTCGATGGACCCCGCCATCGGCGACCTGCCGCGCGGCGATATCCTGATCATCGACGGCATCCTCCGCGCCGTCGCCGCCGCCATCGAGGCCCCCTCCGGCGCCCTGGTCCTGGACGGCACCGGCCGCATCGCCATGCCCGGCATGGTCAATGGCCATATCCACCTAGCCCAGACCATGCAGCGCGGCCTGTCCACCGAACATTCCTTCGGTGACTACTTCCAGACCATCGTCCTGCGCCATTCCAACCGCATGACGCCCGATGACGTGCGCCTGGCAGATCACGCCGGCGGCCTGGAACAAATTTTCGGCGGCGTCACCACGGTGATGGACTGGAGCCGCGAAACCGCCTCCCCCGACCATGCCGACGCCGCCCTGGCGGGGCTGGATGCCGCCGGCATCCGCGCGGTCCTGGCCTATACCGCGCCGCCGATCCCCGCCGGCGGCGACGCGGCCGCGATCAACGCGCGCATGATGGCGCATGCCCGCGCCCTGCGCCCGGGGCCGATGGTCAACCTCTGGACCTGCCTGCAAGGCCCGGATTTCACGCCGCTGGAACCGGCGCTGGCCGATATGCGGCGGCTGGCCGAACTCGGCTTCCCCATCTCGATCCATACCGGCGCCGCGATCTACCCGAACCGCAAGCAGCGCCTCCTGGCGCAACTGGACGCCGCCGGCCTGCTGAACGATCGCCTTCAGATCGTCCATGCCAACAGCCACGAGGACGATGAATACAAGCTCGCGGCCGACAAGGGCGCGATGCTCTGCTCGACGCCCGAGGTCGAGATGCACATGGGCCACGGCCACCCCGCGATCTTCAAGGCCGCCGCCGCGGGCATGCGCGTGTCCCTCGGCACCGACATCCCCTCCATGGTCGGCGGCGGCCTGCTGCCGCAACTCCGCGTCGCGCTGGCCGCCGAATTGCACCGGCTGAACGTCGCAAGCCTGGCCGCGACCCGCGCCGCCCCCAGCCCGCCGCCCGTCACGGCCCGGCAGATGCTGGGCCTAGCCACCATCGACGGCGCCCGGGGCCTCGGCCTGGACCGCATCACCGGCAGCCTGACCCCCGGCAAGCGCGCCGACCTGCTGCTGATCCGCACCGACAGCGCCCTGACCGCCCCCGTCAGCGACCCGGCCGGCCTGGTCCTGCTGCAAGCCAGTGCCGGCGATATCGACACGGTCATCATCGACGGCCGCATCCGCAAGCAAGCCGGCCAACTGACCGATGCCGACGCGGCGGCGGTCTTCGCCCGGCTGCAGGCGCGGGCCGAGGTGATGCGTGAGGCGGCGTCACGGTAGCGGGGGCGCGTAAGTACTGGGGAGGTTGCGCTTTGAGAGGGGCTTTGCCCCTCTCAAACTCTCCCCACCAGGGGCCGCCGCCCCTGGACCGGCGAGATGTATTGGCAAAATAAAGAGAGGGGCACCGGGCACCCTTGATCAATGGCGCTCCCGTGACGCCCCTCTCTTTATTTTGCCAAACGCCGTGGGTTCCAAGGGGTCACGGCCCCTTGGTGGGGGAGGTGTGGAGGGGGCGAAGCCCTCTCCACGGCGCAACTTACCCGTTCAGACCACCACCGCCCGGTACAGATGCCACGTCGCATGCCCCAGCACCGGCACCACCACCGCCAGGCCGACGAAGAATGGCACGGCGCCCAGCAGCAGGGCCGTCCCGACGATCAGCCCCCAAAGGGCCATCGTGAACGGGTTGGCCGCGACCGCGCGGATGGAGGTGCGGATTGCGACGCCGATCCCCGGGTCGCGGTCCAGCAGCATCGGGAAGGATACCACCGTCAGCACCAGCACCAGGGCCGCGAAGAAGAAGCCGACGGCGTTGCCCAGCACGATCATCCGCATCCCTTCGGGCGAGTTGAAGACGAAGCGCACGAAGGCGTCGAAGGGCGCGTTCGGTATGCTGCCCATGGTCAGCCCGTAGATCATTCGTGCCGCCGTCATCCAGGCGACGAAGATCGCCAGCAGGATCACGCCCATGATCAGGATCGAGAAGATGGCCGGCGAATGTCGGACCTGCAGCGCATCCAGCCAGGACACCTCCATCCCGTTCTCTCGCCGCCGGCTGATCTCATAGAAGCCGAGTGCGGCGAGCGGCCCCACCAGCGCGAATCCGCTGACCAGCGGCCAGATCATCGGCAGCAGGCTGTCGCCCGAGGCGACGGCCGCCGCGACCAGCCCCACGATCGGGTAGATCAGCGCCAGGAAGAACAGTTGCGTCGGCGCGGCCAGGAAATCCTGCCAGCCCAGCCGCAGCGCCCGCCACAGGTCGGATGGGCCGATGTGGCGGATGGCAGGGGCCTGCCCCGCCATCGAGTGCATGTTGTCTACCGTATATGCCATGTCGCGCTTCCTCGGTACGCCGTTGGAGGCTCCGATCGGGCAACGCGGGCCAGGGTCGATTCTCAAAGATGGCCGGCCCTGGCGGGCGGCGGGTCGAACCTCAGGCAGGCAGGCTAGCAGCCTTGTCGGCATTCGGCAGCGAATAATCGTATCCGCCGCCGGGGGGCGCCCCTGATACGAAAAAGGGCCGCCCCGGTTGGGGCGGCCCTTTTTGCGTGGGGATCGAAGGCCCTCAGGGCAGCGGCTGCGGGCTCGCCGACAGGGTGCGCAGATAGGCGATGATATCGGCGCGCTGCTGCGCATTGGAGACGCCGGCGAAGGCCATGCGGGTGCCGGGCATGTAGCGCGTGGGCGACACCAGCCAGGCGTTCAGGTCCTCATAGGTCCAGGGCTTGTCGCCCTGGGCGCGGTTGGCGGCGGAATAGTTGAAGCCTTCGGCATGCGCGTGCTTGCCGCCGACGACGTTCCACAGGTTGGGGCCGACGCCGTTGCGCCCGCCTTCGGTGAAGGTGTGGCAGACGCCGCAGAGGCGCCGGGCCAGCACTTCGCCGTTCTGGACATTGGCCGTCGCCAGCATCGGGCCGATCGGGGCCAGTGCCGGCGCGGCCGGCGCCGTGGCGGCGGCGGCGGCGACCGCGGCCGCGGATTCGGCGGGGACCGCGGCCGTCGCCACGGGCGGCGGGGCGGCGGCGGCCGCGGCGGCCTGGATCTCGGCCTCGGTCGGCAGCGGGGCAGGGGTCGCGGCCAGGGACCGCAGATAGGCGATCACATCCGCGCGCTGCTGCGTATTGGCCAGGCCGGCATAGGCCATGCGCGTGCCGGGGGCGTATTGCGCCGGCTTCCACAGCCATTCGTTCAGGTCGGTGTAGCTCCAGGGCTTCGCATTCATGCCGCGGATCGCGGCGGAATAGTTGAAGCCTTCGGCATGGGCGTGGTGGGCGTTGACGATATTATAGAGGTTCGGCCCCACCCCCGCGCGGCCGCCGTCGTTCACGGTATGGCACACGGCGCATTGGCGGCCGAACACGGTCTGGCCATTCGCGACATTGGCCGTGGCCAGAAGCGCCAGGATCGGGTCGGCCTTGGCCGGCGCCGCGGGCGCCCCGGCCGGCGCCGCCGCCGGGTCGGGGCCGAGCGCGATCGCCAGCTCATGCGCGGGTTTCGGATGGACCAGCAGCCCACTGACGAAACCGGTCACCATGAAGGCGATGCCGGCCGTCAGGACCGCCCCGAAGACCTTGTTCACTTCGAGTGAGCTCATGGATCCCGATGTCCCCTGCTACACGGTACGCTGCCCGAACAAATAGCGTCGGGCCAGGGGCCAGGCGCCCCGTATTCATTGCGCGTGATATGGCGTGCGGCGCGGGACTGCAACCCGCGGATCGGCGGTTTCGCGGCCGCCGGGGGCGGCATTCGGCCGCGACGGCGCATATTATGGACAATCCACCATGATCGGCTTCCCGGGGCGGCAAGTCCTTGCCTGGGCCGGGGCGGCACGCTATCTAGCGCGACACAAACATCTTCACTGACATTCAGAGGGGGTGGCCTTGCGGGGCCGCCCTTTTTCATGTCCACCCCTTTTCTTGTCCCCCCCGATCCGTTGGTTCGGGGGCCTTGCGACCGGACCCGCCGTGACCAGCGAACCCGATAAACCCGAACCGATCGCGACCCCGATCCTCCCCTCCGGCGACCTGCCGATGCATGAGGGGCTGGAAGCGCGCCTGGCCGACTGCATCCTGCCGGTGATCCTGCAACTGGGCTACGAGCTGGTCCGCGTGCAGGTCAGCGGCAAGGAACGGCCGACCGTGCAGATCATGGCCGACCGCACCGACGGCGCCATGATCGATGTCGAGGATTGCGCCACCATCAGCCACGCCGCCGGCGCGGCGCTGGACGTGCTGGACCCGTTCAAGGGCTTGTGGAACCTGGAAGTCTCCTCGGCCGGCATCGACCGGCCCTTGACCCGCATCAAGGACTGGAACCGCTTCATCGGCCACATCGCGACGGCCGAGGTGATGGTCCCGCTGAACGGGCGCAAGCGCTTCCGCGGCATCGTGCTGGGCGCCGATGCCGAGACCGCCCGCATGAAACTGGATGATGGGACCGAGATCGCCCTGCCGCGCGCCACCCTGCGGCGGGCCAAGCTGGTCCTGACCGATGAACTGATCGCGGCGACGGCGGGCCCCCCCGCCGCGCCCAACTGACCGAGAGAAAGAGGAACACCGCCATGGCCATCGACGTCGCCATCGCCCGCCCGGAACTGCTGCAGGTCGCCGAAGCCGTTGCTCGTGAAAAGATGATCGAGCGCGAGGAAGTGCTCGACGCCATGGAACAGGCCATGGGCAAGGCGGGCAAGGCCAAGTACGGCCTGGAGAAGGACATCCGCGCCACCATCGACCGCAAGAACGGCGAAGTCCGCCTGTCGCGCTGGACCGAGATCGTCGATGCCGAGCCTGTGGAAAACGAGGCGACGCAGCTTTCCCTTCGCATCGCGGTGAAGATCAAGCCGGGCATCAAGACCGGCGAATTCATCGTCGACCCCCTGCCGCCGATCGATTTCGGCCGCATCGCCGCCCAGACCGCCAAGCAGGTCATCGTCCAGCGCGTGCGTGAGGTCGAGCGCAAGAAGCAGTTCGACGAATACAAGGACCGCGTCGGCGAGATCGTGAACGGCATCGTCAAGCGCACCGAGTACGGCAACCTGATGGTGGACCTGGGCCGGGCCGAAGCCCTGCTGCGCCGGGACGAGACCATCGCCCGCGAAGCCTTCAAGAACGGCGACCGCGTCCGCGCCTATATCTATGACGTGCGCGAGGAACCGCGCGGGCCCCAGATCTTCGTGTCCCGCACCCACCCGGGCTTCCTCGCAAAATTGTTCGCGCAGGAAGTGCCGGAAATCTACGACGGCATCATCGAGATCAAGGCCGTCGCCCGCGACCCCGGTTCTCGCGCCAAGATGGCCGTCATCAGCCGCGACCAGTCGATCGACCCCGTCGGTGCCTGCGTCGGTATGCGTGGTAGCCGCGTGCAGGCGGTGGTCGCCGAACTCCAGGGCGAAAAGATCGACATCATTCCCTGGTCGCCCGACAACGCGACCTTCATCGTCAACGCCCTGGCCCCGGCCGAAGTGACCAAGGTCGTGCTGGATGACGAGGCCCGCCGGGTCGAAGTCGTGGTCCCCGACGACCAGCTCTCCCTGGCCATCGGCCGCCGCGGCCAGAACGTGCGCCTGGCCAGCCAGTTGACCCGCTACGACGTGGACATCCTGACCGAGGCCGAGGAATCGGAGCGCCGCCAGGAAGAATTCCGCACCAAGACCGGCCTCTTCGTCCAGGCGCTGGACGTGGACGACATGATCGCCAGCCTGCTGGTGACCGAGGGCTTCTCCACCATCGAGGACCTTTTGGCCGTCGAGGATGAGGAACTGGCCGAGATCGAAGGCTTCGATGAATCCGTCGCGGCCGAGTTGAAGCGCCGCGCCCAGGCCTTCCTGGACGCCCGGGACCTGGAACTGGAGGCCAAGCGCGTCGAACTCGGGGTCGAGGACAGCATCCTGGAGATCGGCGTATTCACGCCTGCCATGCTTGTGGCGCTGGGCGAGAAGGGCATCAAGTCGCTGGACGACCTGGCCGACCTCGCCTCCGACGAGCTGCTGGAGATCGTGGGCGAGGAAGCCCTGGACGAGGAAAGCGCCAATGCCGTGATCATGGCGGCCCGCGCGCATTGGTTCCCGGATGACGAAAATGCCATGCCGGAGGCCGATGACAACGCCCCCGCCTGACGCGACGACCGACCCGGCCGATCCCGTAGAGGACGAACCCGAAACCGGACCGACCCGGCGCTGCATCGTCACGCGCGACACGGATTCGCGCGAAAAAATGTTGCGCTTCGTGATCGGTCCCGACAACACGGTGGTCCCCGACCTCGCGGCGAAGCTGCCGGGGCGGGGTTTGTGGTTGAGCGCGCGGGGCGATGTGCTAGAACGCGCCGTCACCCGTGGGGCCTTTGCCAAGGCCGCGCGGTGTGCGGTGCATGTCCCCCCCGACCTGAGGTTGCGGATCGAGGATGGTCTGCGGCGCCGCGTACGCGACCAGATCGGTCTGGCGCGGCGTGCCGGACAGGCGGTTGCCGGTTGGGCAGCCGTGAAGGAATGGCTGCTGGCGGGCCGGGTCGGCCTGTTGGTGGAAGCGGCGGACGGTAGCTTGTCCGAACGCGATCGTCTGCTTGGCAGACGCGACGTGCCGGTGGTCACACCGCTCACCGCCGCCGATCTCGGCGGGGTGTTCGGTCGGGACCAGGCGGTGCATGTGGCGGTGGCGCCTGGTCGTTTGGCCGGATCCATCGCAACCGAGGCGCAGAGGTTGGCCGGTTTCGCCGGCGGCCCCAGCACCCCCGGGACAGTTTGACGGTTACCAGGTTACCAGGCGGACGGATGAGCGATCAAAACGACCAGGATGCGACCAAGAACAAGCTGAGCCTTCGGCCCAGCGGTCGTCTGGAACTCAACAAGACAGTCGATGGCGGCACCGTCCGCCAGTCCTTCAGCCATGGCCGCAGCAAGGCTGTGCAGGTCGAGGTGCTGAAGAAGCGCGTCGTCAGCACGCCGGCACGCCCGGGCGGACCGCAGGTGATGGTGCCCTCGCAGGGCTCGCGCCCCGCGGCCCCGGCCGTGCCCGCCGCGGCGAAGCCAGGGGCCGCCGCCCCGGCGGCACCGCGCCCCGCGGCAACCCCCGCCGGCCGGCCCCTGACCGCCGCCGAACTGGCCACCCGCCAGCGCGTGCTGGACGAACAGCGCCGGCTTCAGGCCCAGCGTGAGCGCGAGCTGCGTGAGCAGCAGGCGCTGATGGTCCGCTCCGCCGCCGAGGAAGCGGCCCGCCGCGCCGAGGACGACCGCCGCCAGGCGGAAGAGGACGCCCGCGCCGCCGAGGAGGCGCGCAAGGTCGCGGCCGAAGCTGCCAAGCGCGCCAATATCGAAGCCGCCCTGGCCCGCGCCACCGGCGTGCCTTCGCCCGAACCGGCCGAGGAAGCCGCCCCGGCCCCGGTCGCCGCTGCCCCGGCCGCCCCCGCGCCGGTCGCCGCCGCCCCGGCCGTCGACCTGCCCGGCAGCCCGGTCCGCCAGACCGTCGCCCGCCCGATCGCGGCCAATGCCGTCGGCCAGGCCCCGGTCCCGGCCCGCCGCCCCGGCAGCCCAGCCCCCGGCGCCGCCGCCACCACCCCGGGTGCGGCCGCCGCCAAGTTGACCCTGCGCGCCCGTCCGGCGGGCGAGGAAGAAGAAGAACGTCGCGGTCCGCCGCGCCGTCCGGGCGGGATGCCGATGGGCCCCGCCGGCAAGCGCATGCCGCCGCCGCCCGTCCGCAAGACCACCCCGGCCTCCGCCGGCCGCCGCGACAGCGGCCGCGTCGACGTGAATGCCGCGATCGAGGGCGAGGACGAGCGGTCCCGCTCGATCTCCTCGCTGCGCCGCGCCCGTGAACGCGAACGCCGCCAGGCCGAACTGGCCCGGCTGCGCTCCGACCAGGTGCGCGTCGTGCGTGACGTCGTGGTGCCGGAAGTCATCACGGTGCAGGAACTCGCCAACCGCATGGCCGCCCGTGGCGGCGAAGTGGTGAAGTCGCTGTTCCGCATGGGCGTCATGGCGACCCTGACGCAGAGCATCGACGCCGACACCGCCGAACTCGTGGTCCAGGAATTCGGCCACCGGGTGAAGCGCGTTGCCGACAGCGACGTGGAAATCGGCCTGGAAGGCGTCGTGGACGTCGACACCACCATGGTGCCGCGCCCGCCGGTCGTGACCATCATGGGCCACGTCGACCACGGCAAGACCAGCCTGCTGGACGCGCTGCGCAAGACCGATGTGGCCGGCCGCGAAGCCGGTGGCATCACCCAGCACATCGGCGCCTACCAGGTGAAGCTGCCGTCCGGCGAACGCGTCACCTTCATCGACACGCCGGGCCACGAGGCCTTCACCTCGATGCGCGCCCGTGGCGCTTCGGTCACCGACATGGTGGTGCTCGTGGTCGCGGCGGATGACGGCGTGATGCCGCAGACGATCGAGGCCATTCGCCACGCCAAGGCGGCGAACGTGCCGATCATCGTGGCGGTCAACAAGATCGACAAACCCGGCGTGAACCCGGCCCGCGTGCAGCAGGAACTGCTGAGCCACGACATCGTCGTGGAAGACCTCGGCGGTGAAACCCAGGTGGTGCTGGTCAGCGCGACCCAGGGCACCAACCTCGACAAGCTGCTGGAATCGATCCTGCTGCAGGCCGAAGTGCTCGACCTCCGCGCCGCCGTGGATCGTGCCGCTGAAGGCACGGTCATCGAAAGCCGCCTGGACAAGGGCCGCGGCGCCGTCGCGACCGTGCTGGTCCAGAAGGGCACCCTGAAGCAGGGCGACATCGTCGTTGCCGGCGCCGAATGGGGCCGCCTGCGCGCGATCGTGGACGACAAGGGCAAGACGGTGAAGGAAGCCGGACCCTCGGTCCCGGTGGAAATCCTCGGCCTGTCGGGCGTGCCCTCGGCCGGTGAGACCTTCATCGCGGTCGAGAACGAAGCCCGCGCCCGCGAAATCAGCGAATTCCGCCAGGCCCGCCTGCGCGAGAAGGCGGTGAATGCCGCCGGCGCCAGCCGTGGCACGCTGACCGAAATGCTGGCCCGCATCCAGGCCGGCGCGCAGAAGGAAGTCACCTGCGTCGTCAAGGCCGACGTGCAGGGCAGCGCCGAAGCCATCGGCGTGACCCTGGGCAAGATCGGCAACGACGAGGTGAAGGTCCGGGTGCTGCACAGCGCCGTCGGCCAGATCACCGAGTCGGACATCCAGCTCGCCAAGGCTTCCGATGCCGTGGTCGTCGCCTTCAACGTCCGCGCCACGGTGCAGGCGCGGGAGATGGCGCAGCGCGACGGTGTCGACATCCGCTACTACTCGATCATCTACGAGGTCGCGGACGACATCGAGAAGCTGGTCCGCGGCAAGCTGGCTCCGGTGCAGCGCGAAAAGTTCCTGGGCTACGCCCAGATCCTGCAGGTGTTCGAGGTCAAGCGCATCGGCAAGGTCGCCGGTTGCCGCGTGACCGAGGGCGTGGTCCGCCGCGGCTGCGGCGTTCGCCTGCTGCGCGAGGGCGTGGTGATCCACCAGGGCGAACTTTCGACCCTGCGTCGCTTCAAGGACGACGTGAAGGAAGTCACGAACGGCTACGAATGCGGCATGGGCTTCATGCGCTACGACGATATCCGTGTGGACGACCAGATCGAGTGCTACGAGGTCGAGACGGTCGCCGGCACGCTGTAAAAGGCGTCCAGGGTCAAAGCGTCGGGGGCGCCCCCGTAGAACGGGGGCGCCGGTTATCCAGGGAACACCACCACCATGTCGAAACGCGCCGCCGATGCGGGGCCGTCCCAGCGTATGCTGCGGGTCGGCGAAGAAGTGCGTCACGCGCTTTCCGCCGTTTTTGCGCGCGGGGAATTCCGTGACCCCGCCCTTGATGGCATCGCCCTGACCGCGACCGAGGTTCGGGCATCGCCCGATCTCAAGCACATGACGGTTTTTGTCGCCGCCCTCGGCAAGCCCGTGTCCAACGAATTGCTGAAGCTGCTGCATGCCGAACAGCCGCATCTGCGGCACGCGGTGTCGCAGGCGGTGCGCCTCAAGTTCGCGCCGCAACTGCATTTCCAGCCCGATACGGCACCGGATTACGCGCTGAAGATGGACCTGCTGATGAAGCAGCCCGAAGTGTTGCGCGACCTGCTGGCCAAGAACGAACCGGAAGACCCGGAGTGACGGCGCCGACCGAACCGCCCGTCATCCGCACCATTGCCATGCCGGCCGACACCAATCCGGCCGGCGATATTTTTGGTGGCTGGCTGATGGCGCAGATGGATTTGGCCGCCGGCAATGCCGCCGCCCGCCGGGCACGCGGCCGCGCCGCGACCGTGGCGGTGGAGGCGATGTCTTTCGAAGCCCCGGTGCATGTCGGCGACGAGGTCAGCCTCTACGCCACCGTGCTCGCCACCGGCCGCACCTCCATGCGCATCCGCATCGAGGCCTGGACCCGCGAACGCCATGAAGACGCCACCCGCCGCGTCACCCAGGCGGTCTTCACCTTTGTCGCGCTGGACACAGCCGGCCGCCCACGCCCGATTCCTGAGGACACTGACTGATATGCCCCCGCGTTTTCAACGTAAGCCCAAGGGCCGCGTCCTCGACGGCTGGCTGGTGATCGACAAGCCGGGTGGCATGGGTTCGACCGATGTGGTCAACAAGGTCAAGCGCGCCTTCCAGGCCCAGAAGGTCGGCCATGGCGGGACGCTGGATCCGCTGGCGACCGGCGTGCTGCCGCTGGCTTTCGGTGCCGCCACCAAGACCGTCCCCTATGCCATGGACGCGACCAAGATCTACCGCTTCACGTTGCGCTTCGGCGAGGCACGCGACACGGATGATTCCGACGGCGTGGTGATCGAAACCTCCGACGCGCGACCCTCGGATGAGGCGATCCGCGCCGCATTGCCCGCCTTTCGCGGCGACATCATGCAGATCCCGCCGCAGTATTCGGCGATCAAGATCGGCGGCGAACGCGCCTATGACCTGGCCCGTTCCGGCCAGGCGGTCGACATCGCCGCCCGCCCGGCCCGTGTCGATGAATTCGACCTGGTCGAACGGCCGGACGCCGATACCGCCATCTTCCATGTGCGCTCGGGCAAGGGCGTCTACATGCGCTCGCTCGCCCGCGATGTGGCGCGTGCGCTCGGCACCGTCGGGCATATCACGGCGCTGCGCCGCCTGCGGGTCGGCCCCTTCCTTGAGAGCATGGCGGTTTCGCTGGACTCTTTGCTGGTTTCCGGCGATACGCCGCCTCCTTCCCCGGACCTTCTCTTGCCGGTAACGACCGCGCTGGCCGACATCCCGGCACTGGCCGCGACCGCAGGAGAGGCCATGAGGCTCCAACACGGCGAGGCAATGAGCCTTGTCGCGTTCATGGGCCGCATTCCGACCGATGCCAGCCCCGATGGGGGCCTGGTCCGCGTGATGGCGGGGGAGCGCTTGTTGGGCCTGTGCCGGCTGGATGGGGGCATGTTGCTCCCCGAACGCTGGATGGGTGGCCAGGGCGAAGCCTAACTCAAACGCGAAGGAACACGCGATGTCGATGGACTTGGCCGCCCGCTCGGCGGTTGTCAAAGAATACCAGACCAAGGCGAATGACACCGGCAGCCCGGAGGTCCAGGTCGCCCTGCTCTCCGGCCGGATCACCTACCTGACCGAACACCTCAAGGCGCACCCCAAGGATTTCCACAGCCGTCGTGGTTTGTTGGTCCTGGTTGGCCAGCGTCGTGGCTTGCTCGACTACCTGAAGCGCAAGGACCACAAGCGCTACGAGAGCCTGATCGGGCGCCTCGGCATCCGTCGCTGACGGTGTAGGCGAGGGGTTTTTTTCACCCCTCGCGCTTTCCGGCGGGAACCTTCGGTTCCTGCCCGGATTTGCCCCCATGGCGGGGCAGGGTAGCGGCGCTAGACCCGGATGCGTTCGCCTTCACTCACCCATCAGGGTCCAGGATTCTGTTTTCGCGGGTGATTCAGATCTTCGGCGCCTTCGCGCCTGCGGTCATCACGCTCTAAAAACCGTTGCGGCAACGCCCCATGATGCAGGTATGACTCGCACCTGCGGTCCCCGGCGGATCGCGGCGGGGGGGCCTGCGATGGCGAGCGATCTATCCACGCTGACGACACTCCATACGGCGCTCAGTTTCATCGCCCTGGCGACAGGTGCGGTCGTGGTCGCCCAATTGCTGCGTGAGGGTGCCCGCCCCGGCTGGACGGGAATGTTCCTCGCCAGCGCGATCGCCACCAGCGTCACGGGCTTCCTGTTTCCCCTCGGCCGGATCCTGCCATCGCATCTGGTGGGCGGGATCGCACTGCCCGTCCTCGGCCTCGTGCTCGCCGCGCGCTACGCCTTCCGGCTGGATGGCGGCTGGCGCCAGGTGGATGCGGGCGGGATGGTGGCCAGCCTCTACCTGCTGGCCTTGGTGGCCGTGGCGCAGGCCTTTGCCAAACTGCCGGAACTGCGCGCGGCGGCGACGCGATCCGAAACACCCTTTAACGTGACGCAGGCGGTCCTGCTGGCCGGCTTTGTCGTGCTTGGTGTTGCGGCCGTCCGGGCTGCGCGGCGCGGGCGAACCCTGACCGCCTGATCAGCGCGCCGCGACCAGGGGCGGCGCCTGCATCACGCGAGACGCCGCCTCGGCGAGGATGCGATGCCCCACGGTCGTCGGATGCGCGGGGTCCCAGTAGAAGAAGCGATCCGGCGCCGCGCATTGGGTCCCGTTGCCCAGCGCGTCGCCGACCCAGCACACCTGCCTGGCCTCCACGAGGCCGAAGCGTGCAGGGTCGGCCACGACCGCGCGATAGGTCGCGAAGGCATCAAAAACCCGCAGTTCCAGCCCACGCTGTTCGGCGATGGCGCGAATGGCCGGCACCAGCGCAGCGTTCAGCGCCTCGCTACGCTGCGTCGCATTGGCGGCGATCGGCGGCGTGTCCAAGGCGTAGCGCGGCACGATGCCGCGGTCGGGCACCGTCACGAGCAGGAAGCGCTTGGCGCCGCGCTCGGCCAAGGTATTGACCAGGGTTGCGACATTCGCCGTCGTCTGCGCGATGGCCTGGCCCGCCAAGGGGCCATCGATGCCTTCGGCGCGGAAGATCGCGGCGAGGTCGTTGGCGCCGATCCAGATCACATGCAGCGCCGCAGGATCCGCCGCGGGGGTGCGCGCCAGATACTCGGCAAGCTGTCCGGGGCCATCACTGGGGGTCGCGGCATAGACGGCGGTCGGCCCGGAGGTGGCGCCACCATAGGCATAATTGGTCCCGCCCCGCCGGCTGGCGACGGGCGTTTCCGCGCCGATCATCGGCGCGAGCAGTTCCACCCACACCGGTCCATTGGTCGACCGCTCGGCATAGGGCGGCCTCGGGTTGGCGCCGCCGCGCAAGACGAAGTTGTTGCCGCCGTCGGAGAGGCTGTCGCCGAATACGAAGATCGCTTCCGCCGCGACGGGCTGGACGAAACCAACGGCCAGGCCGGCCAGGAGTGCGAGGCGAAGCAACATGGCGGTCCTCCCCAGGACGATGTCTTTCGCCAACATTCGGCCCGGTGGCCGTATGGGTCAATACCCTGACCTAAGGGGTGCTCGCGAATTGCCGTTGACAAATTGGCAAGATCGCCGCGAGCATGCGGACAAATAAGTCCATCAAGGACAGAGGAGGCGTCCATGCTCGCCGAAGCCCAGACCAGGGTCCGTGCCGTACCAACCGGCGGCCCGCTTGGTGCCGACATCGTCGATTTCGACCCAGGCCATTTCTCGGACGAGGATATGGCCGTCGTCCGTCAGGCGCTGCTTGACCACCTTGTCATTCGCATCCGCAGCACGGATATCGACGACGTCGCCTTCGAACGCTTCGGCAGCCGCTTTGGGGAACTCCTCCCTTCGCCGGACTTCACCCGCAGCCGGCCCGTCTATCTCGAGAACGCCCGCTACGTGACGATCATCTCCAACGTCACCGACGACGGCAAGCCGATCGGCGAGCATGGCGACGGCGAATTGCACTGGCACACCGACCTCGCCTTCACCGACACGCCCTCCGCCCTCACCATGCTGCTGGCGCGGGAGGTTCCGCCGACCGGCGGCAATACCTCCTTCGCCAATATGTATGCGGCCCTCGGCGCGCTTTCGCCGGAGACGCGGGAGCGCATCAAGCGCCTGCGCATGAAGCACCAGGCCAGCCACAACGCCCAGGGCGGCCGGCGCCCGGGCTACAAGGACATCGAGACGGATGACGTGCGGGAGATGCCGGGCCCGATCCATCCGATCATCCGCACCCATCCGCTCAGCGGCCGCCAGGCGCTCTACCTCGGCCGCCGCTTCGGCGCCTATATCCCCGGCCTGCCCTTGGCGCAGTCGGAAGCGCTCTGCGACGAACTCTTCGCCACCGCCAATGATCCCTCCCGCGTCTGGGCGCAGGAATGGAAACTCGGCGACCTGGTGATCTGGGACAACCGCTGCACCATGCATCGGCGCGATGCCTTCACCGGCCTCGGTCGCCGGCGAATGCACCGGCTGACCACGCGCGGCGAACGGCCCGTCTGACACCATGACGGGCGCCCAGCCGCAGCATGCAGCCCGCGCCCCCACCCTGGCTGACAGGGTGGAGGAGCAGCTGCGCCGGCTGATCGACCGTGGCGATTTCCCACGCGACTGCAAGCTGCCGACCGAATTTACCCTGTGCCGTCGCTTTGGTGTCTCCCGCCCGGTGCTGCGGGCGGCGCTCGCAAAATTGCGCGACCAGGGCTACGTCAGTTCGCAGCAGGGCAGTGGCACCCTGGTGCTGCGCGGGCCGGAAGCCGGCGCCATGCGCTTCCCGCCGATCGCGACGGTCGCCGATGTCGAAAGCCTCTACGAGTTCCGCATCGCGATCGAGGGCGAGGTCGCGCAACTCGCCGCCCTGCGCCACACGCCGGACACCCTGTCCGAAATCGAGAACGCCCTGGCCGAGGCCGAGGCGATGGTGACCAGTGTCTCCCCGGAACTGGTGCGGGACACCAACTTCCGCTTCCACCGCGCGGTCGCACATGCCTCGGGCAACGGCTTCTTCATCGCGACCCTGGAGCAGATGCCGAACCTCATCGGCCTCGGTCCGGTCGAGGTACGGAATTTTGGCCTGCACGACCCGGTCGCGCGGGCACGATTGATCGCCGCCGAACACCGCACCATCCTCGACGCCATCCGCAGGCGGGATGCGACTTTGGCGCGGGCGGAGATGCAGGCGCATATCGCGGCGGCCCGGCAGCACATCTACCAACGCCAGCCGGTGGGCCTCGTGGCACCGGACTGAACACCAAGGAACAGGAGGGAAAACTCCGATGACGACGACCCGCCGACTCTTGTTGGGATCCGCCGCCGCCGTGCTGGCGGCACCGGCCATCGCCCAGCCGCGCCGCTTCGTCATCATGGGCCATGCGGTGCACCAGCGCGCCGTCACCGGCGCCACGGGGGGCGACAGCAGCGCGGAATGGCGCGCCAGCACCGGCATGCAGACGGAATGGCTGACCTTTGGGGTCGAGGCGGTGCATGAGCGCGTGTATCGCGAAGCCGCCCTGGCCGAAGGCGGCGTCGATGTCGCCTTTCTGCTCGACCGCTACACCGGGCCGCATGTCGCGCCGCTGTTCGAAGACCTGACCCCCTTCATGGCGGCCGAACCGCTGGAGATGCCGGACGAAATCCCCGCCGGCATGTATGCCTCCCACAATTTCCGTGGCCGCCAGACCGGCATCCCCTATCGCCACGCCACCCATGGTTTCTTCTTCAACCGCGCGCTGATGCGCGAACGCGGCGTGACCGCCGTGCCGACGACCTACGACGAGATCATCCAGGCGGCGGACAAGCTGACCTTCACCCGGTCGGACGGCACTCGCGTCGCCGGCTTCGTGAATTCCATGGACGATCCCTCCGGCACCATGGACCTCATCCGCGCCCATGGCGGCGACTTCATCACTCAGGACTACCGCTTCGTCGCCGACCAGGAACCGGCGGTGCGCTCGGTCGCGCTGCTGCGCGACTGGTTCCGCCGGGGCGTGCTGCCGCGCAACGTGATGACCTTCAAGACGGAGGAGGTGATCACCGCCATGCAGCAGGGCCGCGCGGCGATGACGACGCAGCCTTTCGGTCGCTTCGTGAACTACAACGACCCCCGGCAAAGCCGCTTTGCCGGCGAAATCGACGTCATACCGATCCCCATGGCCGCCGCCGTCGGCCCCCCTGGCGCGTTGGCGCCGGCAAAAACCTCGGTCTGGGCCATGGCGATTCCCAAGAACGCCCGCGACAAGCGCCTGTCCTGGTCCTTCATCCGTGAGGTGTCGTCCCGCGCCAGCACCATCCGCGCGGCGGTCAACGGCAACGGGCCGGTCCGCGCCTCGGCCTACGACGATCCCAAGGTGCAGGAGATGGCGCCCTTCCTGACCACCGAGAAGCGCGTGCTGCCCTATGCCCGCCTGACCGTGCCTGGCTTTGAAGGCGCCGGCCGGTCGATGGATATCTTCATGGAGGAAATCCAGCGCGCCATGCTGGGCCAGGTGGAGCCGCTGGCCGCCATGCGCACGGCCAAGCAGCGCATCGAGCCGTTGCTGCCGAGTTGAGCGCGGCCGAACGAACAAGCGCGCTGGACCTGCCCGTCGCGGCCAAGCCGCGGCGCCGCACCCGACCGATGTTCGGCGGCCGGCCCGGCCTCGCGCAATGGGTCCTGCTGACGCCGGCCCAGTTTCTGCTGATCGCGCTGATCCTGCTGCCGGCGGTCTGGGTCGTCTGGCTCAGCCTCAACAAGGTCTCCTTCACCGCGCAGGCGGAGTTCGTCGGCCTCGGCAATTTCTACGCGCTGGCGGCGGACCGCGTCTTTTGGCGCGCGGTCTGGAACACCTTTGTGGTGGTCAATGTCGTCGTCTATGGCGAATTGCTGCTGGGGCTGGGGCTCGCGTTTCTCGCCATCGGCTGGATGCCGTGCCGCACGCTGTTCATCGCGCTGCTGATCGCGCCCTACGCCATCAACGAAGTCTCGGCCGTGGCGATGTGGCGCTTCGTGCTGGAACCGGACATCGGCATGGTGAGTTGGACGCTGGACCAGATCGGCATCGGGCAACTCGACTGGTCCTCCGACCCCACCGACGCGCTGGTGCTCGCGTCACTGCTGTCGATCTGGATCCATACGCCCTTCACCTTCCTGATTCTCTACGCCGCCTTGCAGGCGGTGCCGCGCGAGTTAATCGAAGCCGCGACCGTGGATGGCGCCGGCGGCTGGCGCGTCTTCATCCATGTGCAATTCCCGATCATCCTGCCGGCGCTGCTGGTCGCGCTGATGTTCCGCTACATCACGGCGATGCGGGTCTTCTCCGAGATCTGGCTGCTGACCGAGGGCGGACCCGCGCGACTGACCGAGGTGCTGGCCGTCTACCTCTACCGCGAGGCCTTCCGGTATCATGAATTCGGCCTGGCCTCGGCCACCGGGCTGGTGATGATGCTGCTGTCGCTGACCATCGCTACACCCTACCTCTACGCCGCCTGGAAGCGGATGTTCGCCCGTGGCTAGGCCGAGCCTGGCCAGCAAGGCGATCCGCCTGTCGCTCGGCGCGCTGGCGGTGTGCTGGTCGGTCTTCCCGATCGCGATGGTGATCTCCGCCAGCTTCAAGCCGCCGCGCGATATTTTCGCGATCCCGCCGACGCTGATTTTCACCCCCACGCTTGACAACTATCGGGAGCTTTGGCGCGCGTGGCCGGCCTTCTTCGACAACATGCTGAACAGCCTGATCGTCACCATCGGCGCGACGGGAATGACCGTCCTCTTCGCCACCTGCGCCGGCTATGTCTATTCGCGCTACAGCAGCCGGCTCTTGACGCTGTCGGCCTTCTTCATGGTGGTGGTGCGCATGCTGCCGCCGATCGTGGTGACCCTGCCGCTGTTCCCGGTGTTCAGCTGGCTGCGGCTCAGTGACACGCATCTGGTGCTGATCCTGCTCTACTCGGCATTCTTCGTCAGCCTTTCGACCTGGATCATGCGCGCCTTCATCGACCAAGTGCCGCGCGAATTGGAAGAAGCAGCGGTGGTGGATGGCGCGACCCTGTTGCAGATCCTGCGGCGCATCGTCTTCCCGCTGGTGATGAACGGGGTCATCGCCGCATCGCTCTTCATCATCGTCTATGCCTGGAACGAGTTCATCTTTGCCCTGGTCTTCACCACGCGGCATGCCCGCACGACGCCGCTTGTGCTCAGTGAAATCCTGAGCACGGTCGAGGGCGTGGATTGGGGTGTGCTGTTTGCCGCGGCGACGGTGCAACTGGCGCCTGTGCTGGCCTTCGTGCTGGCGGCGCAACGCTATGTCATCGCAGGCTTGGCCGCAGGCGCGGTGAAGGGATAGCGCTTAGCTCAGCGCCATCTCCACCAGCGGGGCTTCCTCGGCAAAATGGCAGGCCGCTTCGCGCCCGCCGCCAAACTTCCGCAACGCCGGCATCTCCGTCCCGCAGCGATCCACCCCCATCGGGCAGCGCCCATGAAAGCGGCAGGCGTTGGGGTCCGGGTCGATCGGGCTTTTTGGGTCGCCGACCAGGCGCAGCGCGTCGTCGCGCAGTCCGTCGAAGCGCGGCACCGCCGCCACCAGCCCGCGCGTATAGGGATGCAGCGGATTGTCGAAGACGGCCCGCGCCGGCCCGACCTCCACCACCTTGCCCAGATACATCACCACCACCCGGTCGCAGAGCAGCCGCACCACGTTCAAATCATGGCTGACGAAGACGTAGGAGATACCGAGGCTTTCGCGCAGCGACACCAGCAACTGCAGGATGGTGACCTGCACCGACACATCCAGCGCGGCCGTCGGTTCATCCAGCACCAGCAAATCCGGGCGCGGCCCGATGGCGCGCGCGATGCCGACGCGGGCGCGCTGCCCGCCGGACAATTGGTGCGGAAAGCGGTTCAGCAATTCCAGCGGCAGGCCGCAGAGCGTCGCCGCTTCCTCGACCTTCGCGCGCAATGCGTCGCCGGTCATCCCCTTCAACTGCCGCAGCGGGTCCGCGATGGCATCGGCCGCGGTGAAGCGCGGGTTGATGCTTTCACCCGCGTCCTGGAACACGATCTGGATCCGGGCGCGGTCAAAATCCTTGGCGAAATCCTTGGCTGGGATGGCCGAAAGTTCGCGCGTGCCGAAGCGGATCGACCCACTGGTCGGATCGGTCAGCCGCGTCAGCAGCCGCACCAGGGTCGATTTGCCGCAGCCGGATTCGCCAACCAGTCCCAGTGTCTCCCCCCGCGCCAGGGTCAGCGACACGTCATCCACGGCATGCACCATCGACGGCGACTTGCCGCTGAAAAAGCCCTTCCTGCCGACGGGAAAACGCTTGGACAGTTCCGCGACATCCAGCAGCGCCGGGCCTTCCAGCTCCGGCGGGGTCGGGTCATTGCCGATCATATGGCTCATGCCGGGTTCCAGCACGCGATGCGGTGTTGCGGCGCGATGTCGCGCCAGACCAGGGGCTGGTCGCAGTCCGGCAAGTGACGATCGCAGCGCGCCGCGAAACGGCACGGCGCCAGGTCGGTGCGTCGCAGATCCGGCAGGCTGCCGGGGATCGAGCGCAAATCGGCCAGCGACCCCGCCGCCGTCGGCGTCGCCGCCAGCAGCCGCCGCGTATAGGGGTGGCGAGGATTGCTCAGCAGGGTCTTGGTCGGCGCATCCTCGACGATATGCCCAGCATGCATCACCGCAATCCGCCCGGCGCGTTCGGCTGCCAGCGCAAGGTCGTGGGTGATCAGGATGGTCGCCATGCCGGTGTCGGCGGCCAACTTGCCCATGATATCCATCACCACCGCCTGGGTGGTGACATCGAGCCCGGTGGTCGGTTCATCCGCGATCAGCAGCGCGGGACGCGTCGCCACCGCGATGGCGATCATCACCCGCTGGCACATGCCGCCCGACAATTCGAAAGGATAGGCCGCCGATCGCCGCACCGGGTCGGGAATGCCGACGGCGCGCAGCATCTCGATCGCGCCCTCGGCCGCCGCGCGTGACGACAGACCGGCATGGCGGCGCAGGACATCGGCGATCTGCGCCCCCACGGCACGGATCGGGTTCAACGCCGCGCGCGGGTTCTGGAACACCATCGACGCGCGCTTGCCGCGGATCGCCGAGAGCGTGGCGGGGGAGGCGGTGGTCAGTTCCGTGCCCTCAAGCACGGCACTCCCGCCGGTGATCCGCCCGGCGGCATCCAGCAGGCCGAGCAGCGCATAGGCGGTGACGGATTTCCCCGATCCGGATTCACCAACCAGCGCCAGGGTTTCGCCGGCGCCGACGGTGAAGGCGATGCGGTCCAGCGCCTTCACGATGCCGGAGCGCGTGCGGAACTCGACCGAGAAATCCTTGACGTCGAGGACGTTGCTCACGTCCACCAACCCCTTGAGCATATCGGCGTCCTCACGTCCGCCTCCGGGGATCGACGATATCCCGCACGCCGTCGCCCAACAGGTTGAAGCAGAATACCGCGACCATCAGCGTGGCCCCCGGGAACAGCGCCACCCACCATTCGCCGGAGACGATGAAGGCGGCACCCTCCGCCACCATGATCCCCCATTCCGGCGTCGGCGCGCGCACGCCCAGGCCGATGAAGGACAGCCCCGCCGCGTTCAGGATGGCGTAGCCCATGGTCAGCGACATCTGCACCACCATGATCGGCATGATGTTCGGCGCCACCTGGCTCAGCAGCACGCCCATGTCCCGGTGCCCGGCGATGCGGGCAGCATCGACGAACCCGGCTTCCCGCCGTTGCACCGTCTCCGCCCGCGCAATGCGCACATAGAGCGGAAAGTTGATGATCGCCGTCGCCAGAACGATATTCGGCACGGTATTGCCCAGCGCCGCGACAATCGCCATCGCCAGCACGAACAGCGGGAACGCCATGATGGTGTCGGTGATCCGCCCGATCACCAGGTCCACCCAGCCGCCGAAGAACCCCGACACCAGCCCAGCAAACCCCCCGGCAGCAAACACCAGCGCGACCGATGCCGCGGCGATCCCCAGATCCAACCGCGTCGCCACCAGCACGCGCGAAAAAATGTCGCGCCCGATCTGGTCCGTGCCGAACCAATGCTGCGCCGATGGCGGTTGCAGCGCGCGCATGGTGTTGCTCGCCAGCGGGTCATAGGGCGCCAGGGACGGCCCAAAAATCGCGGCCAGCACGAAGAAGACGAACAGCCCCAGCGCGATGCCGGTGACCGGGTTCTCCGACACCACATGCCGGGCGTGGCCGAGTGCTGTGTCGCTCATGCCTGGCGCGCCCTTGGGTCAAGCAACCGATTCACCAGGTCGATCGTCAGGTTAAGCACGACGTAGAGGATCGCCATGGTCAGCACGAACCCCTGCACCGGCGCGCCATCCGATGCGATCAGCGCCTCGACCGCGTAGGATCCGATCCCCGGCCAGGCAAAGACTTTCTCGACCAGCACATTCGCGCCGAGCAGGAAGGAGAAGACCATGCCAAGCGTCGTCACCACCGGCAGCAGCGCGTTCCGCAGCGCATAGGTCAGGATGATGGTGTTCGACGACAGCCCCGATGCGCGTGCCGTGCGGATGAACTCCGCCCCCAGCACCGCCAGCATCGACGCCCGCGTGATGCGCGCGATCGGCGCCAGCGCGAACAATCCCAGCGTCGCCGCCGGCAGGATCAACTGCGCGAAGGCGCTGCGCCACGTCTCCCAATCGCCGGCAATCGCCGCATCGATCAGGTAGAAGCCCGTATAGGTCGGCGGTGCCGAGGCAAACGCATCCAGCCGCCCCACCGGCGCCGGCGACCAGCCCAGCAGGAAGTAGAAGACATAGACCAGCAGCAACCCGGTGAAGAACACCGGCAGCGACACGCCCGCGGTCACGATGATGCGGCAGGCATGGTCGGCCCAGGAGCCCTGCTTCACCGCCGCCACGATGCCCAGCGGAATGGCGATACCCATGGCGATCAACAGCCCGGCCAGGGTCAGTTCCGCCGAAGCCGGCAGCCGCGCCACGATGTCCTTCAACACCGGCTGCCCGGTGGTCAACGACATCCCCAGATCGCCCCGCGCCAGCGCCTGCACGTAATTGCCGAACTGCTCCAGCAGCGGGCGATCCAGCCCCAATTCCCGCTTGATCTGCGCGATGCTCTCCGCACTCGCGGTCGGCCCGGCAAAATACGTCGCGGTATCGCCGGGCAGCACCCGCGTCAGGATGAAGGTGACGATCACCACGGCTACCAGCGCCGGCAGCGATCCCACCAACCGGAGGAGGACGCCCCTCATCCCTTCGTCAGGAAACGGAAGTCCGGTTCGCGGCAGGGCCAGAATTGATACCCGCCGATGGTCCGCTGCATCGCCACGTCATGGAACGGCTGCGCGATCGGGATGAAGGGCACTTCCTGCATCCCCAACTCCAGGAACCCGCGCACCGCATCGGCATAGGCCGGCGCATTTGGCGCGAAGCGCGCCGCGTCGATCAAGCGGTCCATCGCCGGGTTCTGGTAGGCCGCGACGTTGAAGATCGAATTGTTGCCGTGGTAGTTCCAGAAGAAGAAGTAGTCGGGCCAATCCAGCCAACCGCCGAAGCGGTTGATCACCATTGGCGCCGTCTTCTTGTTCAACTCGCCACGGAAGTTCGCACCAGGCACCTTGTTCAGCTCGACGGTGATGCCGAGCGGCGCCAGCGCTTCCTTGACCAGCACGGCCATCGGCTCGGCGATCGTGCCCGACCCCGCGTCGAAGACCAGCGATGTGCTGAACGGCGCCACGCCCGATTCCGCCATCAGCGCCTTCGCGCGGTCGATGTTGGAGGTATAGGGGAAGGGCACCGGCCAGGTCAGTTGCGCCGGGGTGGACGGCCCGCCCCACATCGGCACGCCGCGCCCGAACAGCGACGCCTGCATGATCTGCTCATAAGGGATCGCCCAGGCCACGGCCTGACGCAGCTTCACGTTGTTGAAGGGCGGCAGCGAGGAATTCAGCGCGACATACCAGATCGCATTCGGCACCGGCACCGCCGAGACCCGCACCCGCCCGGCCGCCGCCAGATCAGCAAAGTCCTTGGGCGGCAGGCCGTAGGAGATGTCGGCATCCCCACGTTCGATCAACGCCCGGCGCGTGCTGGGGGAGGGGATGTCGCGCGCGATCACCCGCCGCAGCTTCGGCAGCGGCCCGTTCTTCCAGTCGTCGTTGCGCGTGTAGATGGTCTCGGTGCCCGGGCGCCAGGCCTCGACCTTGAAGGCACCGCCGCCGGCGATGTTATTCTTCAGGTAATCCTTGGCCCAGACATCGCCGCCGGAATTGCGGATGGCCAGTTCGCTGTCGAAGACGAAGGGGATGGTGACGGCCAGGTTCGGCATCGTCAGCTTGTCGCGGCGCAGGAAATCGATGCGGAAGGTCTTGTCGTCCACCGCGACGAACTGCTCCGGCTTCTCCAGGGAGCCTGCGTTCATCTGGGTGGTGGCGAAGCCGCCGATGCTCACGGCGCGGTCCAGCGACCACTTGACATCGCGTGCCGTGACGGTGCGGCCGCTATGGAAACGGGCATCTGCACGAATCTTGAACGTAACGCTCGTGCCATCGCTGGCGTCCTGCCAGGATTCGGCCAGTTCCGGTTCCAGCGCATTGATGTCGAAGCTGGTGGTCACGTCATCGACGCGCACCTGCTTGAACTTCACCAGGCGGTCGTAGCAGTTCAGCGCCACGCCATTGACCGGCTGGGATGAGCCAATTCCCTGCATGTCCAGGCTGTTCGGCCCGTATTCCTGCACCAGCAGCAGGGTTTCGTTGCGGGTCGGGGCTGCCGTCTGCGCCTGCGCGACGGCGGGGGCCGCCAATGCTGCGGCGGGGGCAACCTTCAGGAAATCGCGGCGCTTCATGCGGGCCTCCAGACCTAGGTTCTGGGACCGGTGCAGCAAACCCTATGCCAGCAACGCCTCGATCGCCCGCGCCGCCCGGTCCCGGGCCGCATCGTCCAGATGCAACCCACGCTTGGTGCGGCGCCACAGCACGTCCTCGGCCGTGGTGGCGAATTCATGCGCCTTCATCCAGGCGATCTCGCAGGCATAGAGCCCCGCGCCCAGATCCGGCCCCAGGTCGTTCAACCCTTCGGCGCCGGCCAGCACCAGGTCGATCTCGCTGCCATAGCACCGCACCATCCGCGCCAGCACCGCGCGCGGCAGGAAGCGGAAGCGCAGCGCCGCCGCTTCCTCGAACGCCGCCAGCGACAGGCCGCCCAGGTCGCCGCCCGGCAGCACCGCCCCGGCGGTCCAGGCTGCGGCATCGCGCCCCATGGCACGGCACAGCCGGTCCACCGCCTCCTGCGCCAGATGCCGGAAGGTCGTGATCTTGCCGCCATAGACGGTCAGCAGCGGGGCGCCACCCTCATCCAGCCGCAGCACATAGTCGCGCGTCACCTCCGATGCCGCCCCCGCGCCATCGTCGAACAACGGCCGCACCCCGGCATAGCGCCAAACGATATCGGCCGGCGTCACCGGACGGGCGAATTGCGCGCTGACGGCGGCGCAGAGATAGGCTTCCTCGGCCGGCGTGCAGACCGGGGCCTCATCCCCCTGCGGTTCGTCGGTCGTGCCGATCAGGCTGAACCGGCCCTCATACGGGATCACGAAGACCACGCGCCCGTCGTCATTCTGCAGGATGAAGGCCTGGTCGCCATCATGCAGCCGCGGCACCACGATATGACTGCCGCGAACCAACCGCACGCGACCGCTGGCCGGCGCCCCGGTGGCCGCCTGGGTCGCCATCACCCAGGGGCCAGCCGCATTGACCATCGCACGCGCCCGCACGCTACGGGCCGCGCCATCCGGCCCCACCAGCCGCGCCGTCCAGCCCCTGGCATCGCGCGTGGCGTCCACGAAGGCCGTGCGCACCAGGACCTCCGCTCCCCGCCGCGCCGCGTCACGCGCGTTCAGCAGGGTCAGCCGGCTGTCCTCCACCCAGGCGTCGGAATAGGCGAAGCCGCGCGCCCCCGCCGCCAGCGGCGCCAGCAGCGGGTCGCCGGGCGCCAGGCTTCTGCTCGCCGGCAAGGTCACGCGCCGCGCCAGATGATCATACAGGAACAGCCCCGCCCGGATCAGCCAGGCCGGGCGCATCGCCGGCCGGTGCGGCAGCACGAAGCGCAAGGGCCAGGCGATATGCGGCGCCAAGCGCAACAACACCTCGCGTTCGGCCAGCGCCTCCCGCACCAGGCGGAACTCATACTGCTCCAGGTAGCGCAGCCCGCCATGGATCAGCTTGGACGAGGCCGATGACGTCGCCCCCCCCAGGTCGCCCTTTTCGACCAGCAGCACCGACAGGCCGCGCCCCGCGGCATCCCGCGCGATCCCGGCGCCATTGATCCCGCCGCCGATCACCAGAAGGTCGTAGCTATCCCGCATGGATCAAGCATGGGGACGCCCCGGCCCGCTGGGAAGCCGTCGCTTGGAACACAGGACCGCGTGTGACAGCATCCCGTCGGAGCAACCCGGAACCGAACCCATGCATCGCCGCAGCCTGGCCGCCCTCCTGGCCGCCATCCCCCTCTCGGCCCGGGCGCAGGTCGAAACCCATCCCATGCCGCCGGCCGGCCGCCGCGCCTGGGCCGACCAGGTGCCGGTGCTGCGCTTCGGCATCCTGGGCGGCGAGAACGAGGCCGATCGCCTCGGCCGCTACGACGGCTACCGCCGCATGATGGAGGAGAATTTCGGCATCCCCGTCCGCCTCCTCTTCGCCGCCGATTATTCGGGCGTGCAGCAGGCCTTTTCGGCGAGGCAACTCGAAGCCTCCTACATGTCGCCCGCCGCCTATGCCGCGACCTGGATGGACACCAATGGCGGCGTCGAACCCCTGCTGGTGACGAAGGAGGCCGATGGCAGCACCTCCTATGTCTCGGTCATGTATGTCCGCGCCGACAGCGGCATCACGACCCTGGAACAGATGCGCGGCAAGGCGATGGCCTGGTCCGATCCGAATTCGGCCAGCGGCTACCTGATCCCACGGTCGGAACTGCGCGGCGCCGGCATCAACCCCGAGCAGTTTTTTGGTCGCACCGGCTTCGCCGGCGGGCATGAACAGGCAATGGTCGCGGTGCTGGGGCGGCAATATGACGCAGGTGTCGCCTGGGCCAGCGGCCAGGGCGAGGAATCCCAGGGCTTTTCGCGCGGCGCCCTGCGCGCGGCGGTGGACAAGGGCCTGCTGAAGATGTCCGACGTGCGGATCATCTGGCGCTCCCGCCCGATCCAGAACGGCCCTCTGGTCGTGCGCACCGACCTGCCCGCCGCCTTCAAGCAGGACATGATCGCCTTCCACCTCGCGTTGCCCAGCGCCGCCCCCGATGTGCATCGCGCCATCGAACGCGGCAGCGCCATCGGCTGGGCCCTGACGCGACATGAGGATTATGCCGTCTTCGTCGACATGCGCCGGGTCGAGGCGCAGGAACGCCGCCGCCGCAACTGAAATTAAATACTCGGCAAGTGCAGACCGCCATCGACGTGAAACGCATCGCCGGTCGAAAACGGCATGCGCCCCGCGGCCAGGGTGGCGACCACGCGGCCGACATCCTCCGGCTCCCCCCAGCGTCGCGCCGGCACCACGCCTGACGCGATCCGCGCGCCATGGGCCGACGCCGCCGGCGCGGTCATCGCCGTGCGGATGATGCCGGGCCGCACCTCATGCGCGGCGATGCCGTGCGGCGCCAGGCGCAGCGCCAGCACCTTCACCATCATCGACAGCGCGGATTTCGAGAAACAATACTCCGCCCGGTCCGGCGCCGGGATGAAGGCATTGGCCGAGGTGATGGTGACGATGCTGCGCGGCGTCGCATCATCGCCACGCTCCTCCGCCAGCATCCGCCGCGCGATCGCCTGGGTCAGGAAGAAGGTCCCGCGCAGGTTCACCCCCATCAGGCGGTCGAAGGACTCTGCGCTCGTGTCCAACAGATCCCCGCGCACCGCGACCTGCACGCCGGCATTGTTCACCAGGCAATCCAGGGTGCCAAAGGCGCCAAACGCCGCCGCCGCGATGCCCGCATGGCCGTCCACATCGGCGATATCGGCGGTCAGCCAGGCGGCCCGGCGGCCCAGTGCCATGATGGCGGCCATTGTTTCGTCGGCATCCGCATCGCGGCCCAGGTCGGCCACGACGACGTCAAACCCCTCGGCCGCCAGGGCCAGGCAGATGCCCCGCCCGATGCCGCGCCGCCCGCCCGTGACCAATGCCACCGGTGCCCTGTCCGCCATGGATTTTCCCCCCCGTGGCGAGCAGGCTGGCGCAACGGTTGCCTCCCGCCAAGCCCGACCGATAGGCTGGCCCGTCCGTTGCATGGCGCAGCCCATCCCACAGGAGAGTCCACAGATGACCACCGTCCCACGTCGTGCCCTTCTGGCCGGGGCCGCCTTGCTCGCCGCCCCCGCCGTCCGCGCGCAGACCGCGCCGCGCCGGGTGCGTTTCGTGCTCGACTGGACCTGGCAATCCGCCCATTCCGCCTGGACCCTGGCCGGCGACCGCGGCTTCTTCACCGCGCGCGGCCTGGATGTCGGCATCGATCGCGGCTTCGGCTCGGGCGACACCATGACCAAGGTCGCTGCCGGCACCTATGACATCGGCTTCGCCGATACGAACCTGCTGCTGAAGTTCAACCACGACAACCCGAACAACCAGCTCGTCTCGGTCTTCGTGCTCTACGACGCATCGCCGAATGCCGCGATCTTCCTCAAGTCCAGCGGCATCACCCGCCCGAAGGACCTGGAGGGCCGCAAGGTCTCCGTCACCGATGGCGAGGGCACGCGCCTGCTCTTCCCGATCTTCGCCCGCGCCAACCAGATCGACGTGTCGAAGATCGAGTTCCTGTCGGTCAACGCGCAACTGCGCGACGCGATGGTGGTGCAGCGCCGCGCCGATGCGACGCTGGGCTTCCTGACCACCACAGCGCTGAACATGGTCGGCAGCGGCGTGCCGCTGAATGACATCGGCTGGCTGCAATACAACCGCTTTGGCGTGGAACTCTATTCCTCTGGCCTGGTCTGCCGGAAGGATTACGCCGAGCGGAACCCCGAAGCCGTGACGGCCTTCGTCGCCGCCACCATCGATGGCATCCGCGCCATGGTCGCCGATCCGCGCGCCGCCATGGCATCGCTGAAACGCCGCGAACCGCTGATCGACGAGGCCGTGGAAATCCAACGCAACGAACTGATCAACGAAGTCGCGCTGCTGACCCCGCACGTGCGCGCCAATGGCGTCAGCAGCGTGGTGCAGGCGCGCTTCGAACGCTCGGCGGCACAAGTCGCCGAAGCCTTCGACATCCCGATCCGCCCGTCGATGGATTTTACGTACACGGACCGGTTCCTGCCGGCGGATCGCAAGATCGTGTGAGGTCGCGCCTTGAGAGGGGCGTTGCCCCTCTCAAACTCTCCCCAGCAAGGGGCCGTGGCCCCTTGCAACCCACGATGCTTGGTAAAATGCGGAGAGGGGCATCAAGCGCGCGCCATTGATCCAAGGCGCGCCATGCCCCTCTCCGCATTTTACCAATGCCGCCGGTCCAGGGGCGGCGGCCCCTGGCGGGGAGGGGGGCGGAGCCACATCCACGGCGCTACCCGAACCGCTCCGGCCGATACGCCTCCGGTGCCACGAACGGCTGCTCGCCCACCATCATCTCCGCCAACAACCGCCCCGTCGTCGGCCCCAAGGTCAGCCCCTGGTGCGCATGTCCAAAGGCGCACCACGCCCCTGCCTGCCCCGGCATCCGCCCGATGATCGGCAGCATATCCGGCGTGCAGGGCCGCACGCCCATCCAGGGCGTGACCTCCACCCGTTCCGCCAGCGGCAGCAACGCCCGCGCGACGGGTTCGGCCCGGTCCAATTGCATCGGGCTCGGCGCCGCTCCCGGCTGCGCGAATTCCGCCCCCGTGGTCAGCCTCACCCCCGCCCGCATCGGCGCCAACAAAAACCCGCTGCCCACGTCCAGCACGGGGCGGTTCAGCGTCGCATTGCCGTGCAGGCCGAAATGCGCGTGGTAGCCACGCTTGCCAAACACCGGCGGCGCATAGCCCAGCGGCTTCGTCACCCGCGCCGAGGCATCGCCCAGCGCCACCACCACCTCGGCGGCCTCCACCGGCCCGGCCGCACTCGTGACCTGCCAGCCTGACCCCGCCCGCCGCAGGGTGGTCGCATCGCCGATGGCCAGCGTTCCGCCCGCCTCGGCAAAACGCCGCGCATAGGCCAGCGTCAGCGCATGCGGGTCGCTGACGGAAAACGGGTCGGTCCAATGAATGCCGCCCGCCCGTTCCACCAGCAGATGCGGTTCGGCCGCGGCCACTCCCGCGCGGTCCAGGGCGGTGAAATTGACGCCATGATCCCGCCGCGCCGCCTCGGCCTGCGCCAGCGCCGCGTCCAGCATGTTCGGGTCCGCAAACACCTTCATCCAGCCGATCGGCCGCAACAGCGCCATCGCCTCGGTGTCGCGGGCGAGCGCCATATGCTCATCCAGGCAGGTCGCGATCAGCGCCGCATGCCCGCGCACCGCGTCCAGGTAGCGTTGCGGTTCGGAATGCCACCAATACCGCAGCAGCGGCGCCGCCAACCCCGGCAGGGCGCCGATGTGGTAGGCGGTATCGACCTGCCGGTTCCCGACAATCCGCCGCAGTTCCGCGATGTCGCGCGGGAAGGGATGGGGATACACCGCCTCCCGCTGGATCAGCCCGCCATTGCCGAAGGACGCGCCTTCGCCCGGCCCGCGCCGATCCACCAGCACCACATCGTAGCCGCGCCGCCGCAGATGCAGCGCCACCGACACCCCGACCATCCCCGCGCCAAGGACGATGGCCGAACGTGTCACTGCGCCAACCGCGCCGCGATCCCCGCCGGCAACCGCCCCATATCCCGCGCATGATCCCACACCCGCCGGATCGCGGCCCCACCGCGCCGCACGACGGAAACCTCATCCGCCACCAGCACCTGGCGGTCGCGCAGCAACGGCACGCCATCGACGAACAGGCTGTGCAGATCGGCAGCGACGCCATTGGTCAGCAGCGCCTGCAACGGGTTCCACACCGGCTGGTAACGCGCGCCCGACAGGTCGAACAGTAACAGGTCGGCGGTCGCCCCCGGCGCGATCACCCCCAGGTCCGGCCGCAGGATGGCCTCGGCCCCCGACAGGGTCGCAGCCCCCAGCATCGCCTCCGCCGAAGCGATCCCCGCCCGCCCCGCCTGCACCTTCGCCAGCAGCGCCGCGGCGCGCAGTTCCGCCACCATGTCCAGCCCAACGCCATCCGTCCCGACACCCAGCCGGATGCCGCTGTCGAGGAACCGCGCAAACGGCACCGCGACGCCGCTACGCGCAAACGCATAGGGGCAGGACGCAATCGCCGCCCCGTGTTCCTTGACGATCGCCAATTCCTCGTCGGTCGCGAACACGCAATGCGCCAACACAGTCCCCGGCCGCAGCAGCCCCAAATCCCGCAAATGCCGGATCGGCGAGGTGCCGTAGCGCTCCTGCACGATCCCCAGTTCCACCGCCGACTGCGCCGCATGGATCGTCAGCGGCACGCCAAGTTTTTCGACCGCCGCGCCAATTTGCCGCAGCAGGTCCGGCGTGCAGGTATCCAGCCCATGCGGCCCGAACCCGACACGAGTCCGTCCACGCGGCCCCTCGTCATGCGCCGCGATCAGCGCCATCACCGTGCCGAAGCCGGTATCCGCCGCCAGCGGTGCCGTCACCGGCTTCCCATCCGGCGTCATATCCATCTTCGGTGTCGAGAACAGGTAGGGACAGGAATAGGTCCTTAACCCCAGCCGCTTCGCACGCCCGACAAAAGGCGCCTGTTGCAGCCGCCAGATATCCATGATGGTGGTCGATCCACCCTTCAGATTCTCCAGCAACGCCATTTCCGCGACGTCGCCGATCTCCTCCTCGTCCAGGATTTCCGCCGCGATGTCGCCCAGCGGCATCAGCAGCGAATAGACGACATCGCCCGGCAGATCCGCCTCGCCAATGTCATCCGCCAGGCCCCGGAACAGCGGCGCGCTGAAGGCGTGGTTATGCAGGTTCACAAACCCCGGGATCAGCAGGCTGTCCGGCAGGGCGATGCGGTCGGCATCCAAGGTCGGTGCCTCGGCGACCACATCGGCAATCCTGTTGCCCTCGATGACCACATGCTGCCCGCCGCGCAGCCCCCCGGCCGCATCCCAGATCCAGCGCGGCGAAACAACGATCGTCATCCCAGGCAAGCCTCCTTCAACAGCCGGAACGCCGCCGCACGATGGCTGATGCGGTGTTTTTCGGCCGGGTCGATTTCAGCAAAACTTTGCGTCATGCCGTCGGGAATGAACATCGGGTCATAGCCAAAACCTTTGTCCCCGCGTGGCGGCCAGACCCAGGTGCCATGCGCCTCACCCAACACACCCTCGGTATGGCCATCGGGCCAGGCCAGGACCAGCGCGCAGGAAAACCAGGCGCGGCGGTCGCGGTCGTGGCGCGCCAGTTTCTCGACCTTGGCCATCGCCATCTGGTAGTCGCGCCCGGTCGGCGTCTCCGCCCAATCGGCGGTATAAACCCCCGGCGCGCCATCCAGCGACGCCACCGAAAACCCGCTGTCATCGGCCAGCGCCACCATCCCCGACGCCCGCGCCGCAGCCAGCGCCTTGATCGTGGCATTGCCGATGAAGGTCGTTTCCGTCTCCGCCGGTTCCGGCAGGCCCAATTCCTTGGCGCTCACCACCGAAATGCCATGCTCGGCCAGCAAGGCGGCGTTCTCCGCCACCTTGCCGGCATTGTGGCTGGCCAGGCAGATCCGGGTCTCGGTCAGCCTGCGGTGCATCAGAGACCCAGCGCCTTCTGCTGCGCCGCGAACAGCGCCGCCGTGCCCTGCCGCGCCAGCGCCATCAGCGCCAGGAACTCGGCCTCCGAAAACGGATCCTGTTCGGCGGTGCCCTGGATTTCGACGATGCCGCCGCTCTCGGTCAGCACGAAATTCGCATCCGCCTGGGCGTCGCTATCCTCGGCATAATCCAGGTCCAGCACCGGCGTGCCCTTGTAGAGCCCGCAGGACACCGCCGCGACCTGGCCCGACAGCGGCACGCGCGGCAGCACGTTCAACTTCACGCAATGCTGGAAGGCCAAATGCAGCGCGACCCAGGCCCCCGTTATGGCGGCGCAGCGCGTGCCCGCATCGGCGGTCAGCACGTCGCAGTCGAGCGTGATGCTCATCTCGCCCATCGCCTCGCGGTCGGTCACGGCGCGCAGCGCGCGGCCGATCAGGCGCTGGATTTCCTGCGTGCGGCCCGATTGCTTGCCACGCGCCGCTTCACGATCGCCGCGGGTATGCGTCGCGCGGGGCAGCATGCCGTATTCGGCGGTGACCCAGCCCTGGCCCTTGCCGCGCAGGAAAGGCGGCACCCGCGCCTCGACGCTGGCGGTGCACAGCACCTCCGTCACGCCCATTTTTATCAGGCAGGAGCCCTCGGCGTAGCGGGAAACGCCGGGAGTCAGGATGACCTCCCGCAACTGGTCGGGAAGGCGGCCGGATGGGCGCATGGGGTGGGGCTCCGCGTGTCTGTTCGCGGCGCAGGAACCCCGCCCGGTTGGCCAAGTCAATCAGGCGGTCAAGTCAATAAAGCGGCGGCTTCGGGGCGCCCCGCATGTAGCGGCGCTCGGGGCGGTAGCGAAGCCGGCGCAGCAGGCGCTGGAACAAGGCGGACATGGGCGGAACCCCGGCGGTGTCCGGCGGCCCCATCCTGAAAACCGGGCCGGACGTCATGCCCGCCTTCTGGGCCCCATTCCGTGAACCGACCGTTTACGTCCGTCCACAATTCCGCGACGCCCCCAGCCCGGCGAGACAGCCCTCAGGCGTCGATCACCGGCGTCCGCAAGGTGCCGATGCCTTCGACATAGGCCTCCATCTTGTCCCCGGCCTTCAGATGCTGCGGCGGGTCCATCGCATAGCCCACGCCATGCGGCGTGCCGGTCATCACGATGTCCCCCGCCTCCAGGGTCAACCCGGCCGACAGATGCTCGATGATCGACGGGATCGGGAAGATCATGTTGCTGGTCCGGCTGTCCTGCCGCAGCTCGCCATTCACCGTCATGGTCAATTGCAGATCCATCGGGTCCAGCGCATCCGCCGTCACGATCCAGGGGCCGAGCGGGCAGGACTTGTCCAACCCCTTGCCCTTGAACCACTGCCCATGCGCCCGCTGCAACCGGCGCGCCGTCACGTCATTGCCGACCGTATAGCCAAAGATGTGCTTGAGGGCGTCGGCCTGGACGATGTCGCGCCCGGTGGTGCCGATGATCAGCACCAGCTCGACCTCGTAATCCATCGCGGTATTGATCGGGAAATGCAGCGTCGGCTCATCCGGCCCGATCACGGCGGTCGGCGGCTTGGTGAAGAATTCCGGCAGGGCCGGCGGCGGGGCAGGGGGGGCGCCGCGGGCCTTCAGCCCCTCGTTGATATGCGCCTGATAGTTGCGGCCGACGCAGAACACGTTTTTCGCGGGCCGGGGGATCGGCGCCAGCAGCTTGGCACCAGTCACCGTGGCACCCGCCGGCGGGCTCGCCGCCCAACCCGCGACCTGCGCCTTCACCTGCGGCCAGGCCGCGATCAGCGCCAGCATCGACGCATAGGGCGCAGCCCCGCCCGAAGCCGCATGCAGGTCCAACACGCTGGCCCCGGTCGCATCCAGCACCACACCCACGCGCGCGCCGGCACCCGCATCAAACGTCACAAGCCGCATTGTCCGCCTCCCTTTGCCCGGCACCCCCTTGTCGATACACTGGGTGGCGGAAACATATTGTCGATAAAAAACTACCGAGGCAAAGCCCCATGCGCAACCCTGTCCACCGCCGCGCCCTGCTGGCCGCACCCGCCCTGCTGGCGCTTCCCGCGATCGCCCAGACCGCCTGGCCCGACCGCCCCGTCCGGGTCATCGTGCCCTTCGCCCCGGGCGGGCCGACCGACCAATTGGCGCGCCAAGCGGCGCGCGACCTGTCCAGCCGCCTCGGCCAGCCCTTCGTCGTGGAAAACCGCCCCGGCGCCGGCGCCAATATCGGCATCGGCCAGGCGGCGCGCGCCACCCCCGATGGCACGACCCTGCTGTTCGTCTCGGCCGCCATCGCGATCAACCCCAGCCTCTATGCCCAGGTGCCCTACGACCTGGCCCGCGACCTGATCCCCGTCACGCGGGTCGCCACGTCCTTCAACATCATCGCCTCCCGCCCCGACCGGCCCTTCCAGGACATCGCGGGGCTGGTCACGGCGGCCCGGGCGCGGCCGGGGGCGCTGACCTATTCCTCACCCGGCATCGGCACCTCGCCACACCTGGCGATGGAGATGCTCAAGCAGCGCGCCAACATCGACATCCTGCACGTGCCGTTCAACGGCGCCGCCCCCGCGGTGCAGGCGGCCTTGGGCGGGCAGGTGGACATGGTCTCCTCCTCCCTGCCCGTGGCCCAAGCCCATGTCGCCGCCGGCACCCTGCGCGGCCTTGCCGTCACCGGCCCGGTCGCCATCGGCGGCGTGCCCAGCCTGGTCGAACAGGGCTTTGCCGGCCTCGTCTCCGACAATTTCCAGGCCTTCTTCGCCCCCGCCGGCACGCCGGAGCCGATCATCGCGCGGCTCCATGCATCGCTGCGCGCCTGGGTCGCGGAACCCGACACGGTGGCCGCGATGGAACGCCAGGGTTTTTCCATCATCGCCGACAGCCCGGCCGATTTCGCGACCGCCTTGCGGGCCGAACAGGCGGTCTGGGCCGCGGTCGTCCGCGCCGGCGGGATCAGGGCGGAGTAGGCACCGCCACCGCCTCCAGCATCCGCAGCGCCTCATCCCGCACCGACACGGTGCGCGCCGTCCAGCCGCGCCCGAACACGTCGAACTCCGCCAGGCTTTGGTAATGCGCCAGCCGGCGTTCGGCGAATTTGTTGATCAGGTCACGGGGATTGCCGGCCCGCACCGCCGCCAGGGTGATCGGCCCGATCGATCCATCCGCCGTCACCCCCGCCAATTCCTGCAGCATCTTGATCGAGGTCCGCACCCCGGCGTTCACGCCGAAATCGAAGGTCATCAGGTCAACCCCGGGCGGCAGCGCATCGCAATTGGCCGCGGTCCAATACTTGGCGCGATAGATCTCCCTGGCTTCCTCCACCTTCAGGTTGCGCATCATGTCCTCGGTGACGCTCGCCGCATCCATCTCGTTGAAATCGGCAAAGGCCTTCAGCGTGATACCGAAATTCGTCGGCCCGCCGCGATCGCGCGGGTGGTTGCTGAAGCCGCCCTCCTTCTCCAGCACCATCGCGACGCAGCGGTCGAAATTGCCGGGTTTCTGCGGCCCCGCCGCATGCATCGCCGCGACCGGCGTGGTCACGAGTTGCCGCAGCCCCTGGATCGCGGCCTGCGCCTGCTCTGTCTGTCCCTGGATGGCCGATTGCGCCTGGGCCGATTGCGCGGCCTGCAGGGTGCGGACCGTCGCATCCTTGTCCCGCGAGCCTTGCGACGAGCCGATCCAGAAATTCACCACCGCGGTAAAGGCCGCGACCAGCGACCCCACGATGATGTTCATCAAATCCCGCGCCGACTGGTTCACCGACAGGTCGGTCTGCCGCACGATGTAGAAGGTCCAGAAAAACCCGATCGTGACGACCAGGGAGATGATCGGCGCCCCCCAGGCCATCGCGCTGCCCTTGTCCGCCAGGCTCGTCATCGTGCTCCTGGCCGATTGCACATCGGCCAGCCGCTTGTTGAGTTCGTCGATCTCCGCCTGGCGCCGCTTCTCCTCCGCCTCGAAGCGAAGGCGTTCGCCGTCGATGGCGATCTGGGCAAGCTGCACCCGCAGCGCCGTCACGGCGGCGGGGTCGGCGTCCAGTTTCTGCTTGGCCAGTTCCGGGTCATCGGTGCCCGTCGCGACGCGCACGGCCTCGGTGACCGAGGCCGCGGCGGCCCCGGCGCGATCCCCGGCCAGGACGCGCACAATCTCTGGAAGGATCGAGGCGGCGAGCGCCAGGAGCGGAAGCGGCATGGGTTTCCCCTTCGCGCACGACAGGTGTCGTCCATCCGTGGCGGAGGTTTGCCGCTGTCGCGATCCGGTCAGGTCCGCCGGGGATAGTCTTGGTCGCCGCGCGGCGCCTAAGCAACGAATAAATGGGCAACGAATAAATGGGCGTCAGCCCAGCAACCGCCCGATCACCCGCGCCGTGTAATCCACCACCGGGATGATCCGGCGATAATTGATCCGCGTCGGTCCGATCACCCCGATCGCGCCCACCACCCGCTGCCGATCCGGCCCGGTCGCGGCGCCAAAGGGCGCGACCACCATCGACAGCCCGGCGCTGTCGAACAGCCCGTTCTCGGCACCGATGAAGATCTGGACCCCGGTCCCCCGCTGCGCCAGGTCCAGCAGCCGCAGCATCGTCTCCTCGGCTTCCAGGCGCTCGAACAGCGCCTCGATCTGCTGCACCTGGGCCAGGCCCTCCAGGTTCCGCAACAGCCGCGACTGGCCGCGCAGGATCAGCGACCCCTGTGCCCCGCCGCCTGCCCAGGTCGCCAAGCCGGCGCCGACCACGGCCTCGGTCAGCGCATCCAATTGGGTGCGGTGGGCGGCGACCTCATCCTCGATATCGCGCTTGGCATCGTCCAGGGTGCGGCCGCCCAGCCGGGCGTTGAGGTAATTGCTGGCCTGCACCAGGGCCGAGGGCGGCAGGCCCGCGGGGATGTCGATCACCCGGTTTTCCACCTGGCCATCGGCGGTAACCAGCACCACCAGCGCCCGGCCGGGGGACAGGCCGACGAATTCGATATGGCGCACCGGCGCCTCGCCCTTGGGCGCCACCACCAGCCCTGCTGCCCCCGCCAGGCCCGAGAGCATGGTCCCCGCCTCGGCCAGCGTATCCTGCATCGACCGCCCGGCGGCGGCGCAGCGGGCGGCGATCGTGTCGCGATCCTCCTCCGCCAGGTCGCCGAATTCCAGCAAGCCATCGACGAAGAGCCGCAACCCCCGGTCGGTCGGCAGCCGCCCGGCCGAGGTATGGGGGGCATAGAGCAGCCCAGCATCCTCCAGATCCGCCATCGCATTGCGGATGGTCGCCGGGGACAGCGCGACGGGCAGGCGGCGGGACAGGGTGCGGGAGCCGACGGGTTCCCCCGTCTCGACATACAATTCGACGATTTGGCGCAGGATGGCGCCCGATCGTTCGTCGATCGTGCGGCGTGTCTGCGGGTCCAGCACCGGGTTTGGCTGCATCAGCGATGGAGCGCGGAAAGGGGTCGGCAATGCCATGCGGCCTGGGGGCGGTCCTTGGGAATCTACCCTTGCAAGGTGGGTGGGGGTGGGGTGTGGGTCAAGCGCGGTTTTTATACCTATTTTTGGCGGGGCGTGCTAATGAATTCCCGCCCACGGGAGATGTGCGCCGCTGCCCTCCAGCCAATGCACGTGAGCAACTGCGCACGGGATAAAAAATGTATTCTAAAATAAATAGGGCGGCGCCCAAATTGTTTTGTCTACGTTGCTGATTTAGAAGGGGGATTTTTTTGATTTTTTCTTCTTAGGGGTTTCGATAGTATTCTTGTTCCCTCGAGGAGATAAAATAATGAAAGTGATACTCGTTCAGCCCGAGCGCAATCTTTTTTTACGGACAAGGCTGTAATTATTTCTTCTTTTGTTGCGCGTCTTCCATCCGTTTTATAACAAATCATCCGAATTTGATCTGCGTGGCCCGTATTCGTGTATAAGGAATGGCAATAACTGTTGCGTCGCCCTTCAAGAAATTTAATTTCTGAAAATAATTCATCATAGAAAGCATTAAATCCCTCAGTCATTTCGACTGCGAGCGAGGCTGTTTCGACTATTCCGAGACGTTGGGAAAAGCTGGTGCTAACTCCCAGCAAGTGCTCGCTGGTGGATCCATCTATTCCAGTAATTTTTGAAAAAAGAGATGGCAGGGAATTTTCAATGGCGCCGAAGTGATTTATAAAAATTGCCACCTGCAGGCCTACTTCCGGTAGTTTTTCCAAGGCACTAACTGCTCTCCATTGTTTATCTGAAATAATAAACTCGGACGGTCGTTTGGGAGCGGAAGACAGCATGATGGATTCTCGAAGGGCATCAAACTCAATACGCACCACAAACGCTGAGTCAATCTGGTGTAGCAACTGCCGAACCGACCGAGCAGAAATTTGACCGAAACGTCGAAAACTCCGCCTTTTGTATCTAGTTCAACCAGTGCCGCAAATCTTCCATCGCACCTGTCACCCGATCCGCAACCACGCCCTTCGGCAACGCCAGCAGCCGATCCAGTCCTTCACCCCCGCACCGCCCTCATCACCCGCGCAAACACCGGCAGTGCCCGCTCCACCATCGCATCCGTCGCCGTCAGGCTGATCCGAAACCGCCCCGGCATCTCCGCCACACTGCCCGGCAGCACCCAGACATCCCCGGCCGCCAGCCGGGCGGCAAACGCCACATCATCCGCCTCCGGCGCATGCGGCACGAGATAAAAAGTCCCCTCCGGCACCGCCACCTCATAGCCCGCCGCCCGCAACCCCTCGACCATCCGGTCGCGCCGCCGCTGCAACGCCGTCACGTCGATACACAGACCCTCCAACTCCGGCAGCGCGCGCTGCAGCGTTTGCCCCGCAAAAGCCCAGCCGTGCGACATCTGGGCCAGCTCCACGGCGTCGCGCAGCGCAACGCGGTCGGCCTCCGGCATATCCGGGCACAGCGCCAGCCAGCCGAGCCGTTCCCCCGGCGCCAGCAGCACCTTGCCGTAGGAATAGGCGACCAGCGTATGCGGATAGCTCTCGGCCGGGCTGATATGCACGTGCCCGTCGAAGACGATCCGCGCATAGGGTTCGTCGGCCAACAGATAGATCACCTTGCCATGCCGCTCGGATGCCTCGGCCAGCAACCCCGCCAACGCATCAAGCTGGGCACGCGGAAAAATCCGCCCCGTCGGATTATGCGGCGTATTCACCACCACCACCCGCGTCCGCGGCCCGATCGCGGCGGCGATGGCGCCAAGATCGAGGTCGAAACTCCCCGGCACCAGATCCACCGGAACCGGCGTGCCCCCCGCCGCGCGCGTCAGCCCGCCGTACAAAAACCAGCCCGGGCGCGGATAGAGAACCTCGTCACCCGGTTCCAGCACGGCCAGCAGCGCCGCCGCCAGCGCGCCAAACCCGCCCGCGGTGATGGCGATATCGGCCGCCTGGTAGGGCCGCCCACGCGCCTGGCGCAGCGACCGGGCCACCGCCTCGCGCGCCACCGGGTTGTGGGTGATATAGGCGAACCAGTGCACGCCGCGCGGCTCCGCGTGGCGGATCAGCGCCTCGACCAGCCCGCGCAGCGGCGGTTCCTGGGGGTTGCCGAAGGTGAAGTCGCAGGCATCCGGGCCAAACCCGCGCTCGCTGACGACACGCTGCACGAATTGCCTGAGGGTGCGTCGCTCCTCGGCGGTGGCCAGCATGCGGCTCGATACGGTGGCGATCGCCATGGCGCATCCTCCCTTGCCTCGGACTGCCCCTTTTGGGGGGCATGCTAGGCCGTCCAGGCGGCGGTCGGAACGTTAAACTGGGGGCGCCCGCAAGCCCCCGGCAATTTGTCCGAAACAGCAAAAACCTAAGGAAAACCTCAGTTCAAGCGTTGCCGCAACTCCTCCATCACCCCCTTCACCCGCTCCGCCGCCTCCCCCGTCGGCACCAGCGCCAAAAACCGGTCCAGACAGACCAGCGCCGCGCCGATCCGGTCCAGCCGCTGGTTCATCAACCCCGCCTCCCGCCACAGCGGCGCGGAATCCGGCGCCAGGCGCAGCATGTCCTCGGTGCAGGCCAGCGCGCCCGCCATGTCCTGCGCCTTCAACCGGCGCAGCTTGATGTTGTTCTGCAAGCGCAGCAGCACCGACCGGCGTTCCACCGGGGCGACCATGTTCGGCCGCAACTCGGCCTGCCGGCCCTCGACCCGCTTCAGCACCTCGCGCAGGGCCGGGGCATCCATCGCGGTCCCTTCGTTGAAGGGATCGACCACCACCTGGCCACGCACCCCCTCCAGCGCCAGGAAGAAGTGCCCCGGGAAGTCCAGCCCATGCACCGGCCAGCCCACCGCATCGGCCGCATGCATCCACAGCAGGCCCAGCGCGACCGGAAGCCCGCGCCGCCGCTCGATCACCTGCAGCAGATTGGCGTTCGCCGGGTCGTCATAGGTCTCGCTGTCGCCGGCATAGCCGAAGTCGCCGTGGATCACCTCGGCCAGCACGCCGCGGCGGGCCTCTGCATCGCCCTGCTCGGCGGCGGGGCTTTGCTCCGCCGCCAGGGTCATGGCGCGGGCGATGTCGGTCAGGTGGTCCATCGCCCCGCGCCAGTCGCCATCGGGGGTATCGATCAGGGCGAAGTGCAGGGCGATGGTCGCGAGATCAAGCTCCGCATCGGGCAACTGGCCCGCCGCCGTCAGCGCCGCGCGGGGATCGGGCTCCTTCAAGGGGCGGGTGCCGCGACCATGCGGCCCAGCCGCCGGCCGCCGAAGACATGGACGTGGAAATGCGGGACTTCCTGCCCACCCTCGGCGCCCATGTTGGACAGGATGCGATAGCCGCTGGCCTCCAGCCCCGCGTCGCGGGCGACGGCGCCGACCATGCGCCAGAAGCCGCCCTGTTCGGCATCGCTGGCGCCGGCCGCGAAATCGGCCAGCGAGACCCAGCGCCCCTTGGGCACGACCAGGATATGCACCGGCGCCTGGGGGTTGATGTCGTGGAAGGCCAGGGCGTGGTCATCCTCGGCCACCCGCTTGCAGGGGATCTCCCCCCGCAGGATGCGGGCAAAGATGTTGGCGTCGTCGTAGGGTGGCAGGCCGGTCGTGGACATCGGGGCTTCCATCGTGTGGCGCCCAGATTACCCGGCGGCGCGGCCTTGGGCAAAGCGGTTGGCCCCATGTGGACGTTGAACCTGGGCGCGGGCAAAATAACGGCGGCGCGGTTTCGCCAGACAGGATGGCACGATGGCCGATGATCCCTACAAAGTTCTTGGCCTCGCCCGCGATGCGACGCCGGAGGCCATCAAGGCGGCCTACCGCAAGCTCGCCCGCAAGCACCACCCGGACCTGAACCCGGGCAAGCCGGCGGCCGAGGCGCTGTTCAAGGCCGCCTCCGCCGCCAATGACCTGCTGTCCGACCCCGACCGCCGCGCCGCCTTCGACCGCGGGGAGATCGACGCCGAGGGCCAGCCCCTGCGCCCCACCGGCGGCTACCGCCAGCAGGCGGAGGGGGCACCCGGCGAACGCTACCGCCCAGGCGGCGCCTATGGCGCCGGCAATGCCGATGTGTTCGAGGACCTGTTCGCCGACATGTTCGAAGCCCGGCGCCGCGCCGAGGCGGCCCCCCGCCGCGGCCAGGACCAGGCCTATCGCCTGGCGGTGCCCTTCCTGTCGGCCGCCCTCGGCGCCACCGAACACCTGACGATGCCGGATGGGCACAGCCTGGCCGTGAAAATCCCCCCCGGCGTCGTCACCGGCCAGATCCTGCGCCTGCGCGGCAAGGGGGCGCCCGGGCGCAACGGCGGCCCGGACGGCGATGCGATGATCGAGTTGGACGTGGCCGAGCACCCGGTCTTCAAGCGCGACGGCATGGACCTGCGGGTGGAATTGCCGGTCACGATCAAGGAGGCGGTGCTGGGCGGGCCGGTGACGGCGCCCACGCCCAGCGGCCCGGTGCGCGTCACCCTGCCGCCCCATAGCGACACCGGGCGCCAGATCCGCCTGCGCGGCCGCGGCATCGCCAAGCATGGCGACCGGGCGGCGGGGGACTTGTTCCTGACGCTGAAGGTGGTGACCGGCCCGCCGGATGCGGCGCTGGAAGCCTTCCTCAAGGACTGGGAGCCTGACGCCGCCTTCGACCCCCGTGCCGGGTTGGAGGCCGCGACCACATGATCACGCTGGACCTCCTCCGCGCCCGCTTCGCATCCCTCTCGCCCGAGGATCTGCAACGCTGGATCGCCGAGGGCTACGTCCACCCCGAACCTGGCCTGGTGTTCCAGGAGATCGACGTCGAACGGGTCCGGCTGATCCTGGAACTGCGCGACGACCTGGCGGTGAACGAGGACGCGCTGCCGGTGGTGCTGTCGCTGCTGGACCAGGTCTATGCGCTGCGCCGGCGGCTGAAGCGGCTGGGCGTGGTGCCGGACGAGGACGAGGGTTAGGCGACGCCCATCACCCCGGCCGCGCCGCGACATAGCCAAAGTAATTGCCGGAAAAATCATCCTCCGACAGGCGCCCCTTGTCGGGCACCTGGATGTCGCCGCCCCAGGACCAGATGTTCAGGTCGATCGACCCCTGGGTGAAGCCCGAGGTGTGGTTCAGCAGGATCCAATGGTCGGGGATGGTGAAGACGCCGTGGTCCCGCTGCGATTTGGCCTGGATCATGTTGGCGCAGATGAACAGCGCGACGGCATAGCCCTGCGATCGCAGGCGTCCGGCCTCATCGATGTTCGCGGCCCCCTTGGTGAACCAGATGTTGGTCTCGTTGCGCTGGTCGCGGTAGCCGACCTTGGTGAACCATTCGGCCAGGTCCTCCGGCATGGTGATGCCGCCGGCCGCGTCGTCGTCGTCGTCGTAGTCGAAGACGTCGTTCTCGGAATCGCGCAGGCTGGCCAGCGCCACCCAATCGACCGGGGCGATGAAGTTGCGCGGCTTGCCGCTGAACTTCGACGGCATGGGCTTGGGCTTGTAGTTGCGGCAATCCTCGCCCGGCTTCACGACGATCGTGCCCAGCTTGCCGACGCCGGTTTCCCAGACGCTGATCACATAGGTCACGTACACATCGGGGTCGTCGTGCAGCAGGCTGGTGCACAGCGCCGATGGACCGCACAGGCTGGTGGTCTTCTGGCTGATCGACTTCTTGTCGGCCAGGCGTTCGCGCAAGCCCGCCACGACATCGGCGCGGCTGATGTGGGGGAAGACGCCGGCGCCGCCGCGCTTGGAGAATTCGTCGATCAGGCGCGGCGCCTGGCTCGCCTTGCCCTTGCCGCCGCCGCCGGGGCCGAAGGGCGCGCCGAAGGCCGGCTGGTCCGCCACCTGCAACAGCCCCGCCATCACCTGGTGCTTCAGCGCCAGCAGCAAGTCGGAATCGTCGAGGAAGGCCGCCGTCGGCAGCACCCCGGCGGCGGTCGCGCGGAAGGATGCGCGTGTCCATGGATCGGCCCAGGCGTCCTCCAGCATGCGGTCCGCCTGGGAATGCGGCATGGCGCGGGTCGCGCATGCCTGGGCGCTGTCACCGGCGGTGGGGCGGAGGATCAAGGTCATGTCCGGAGTGTTCCGGCCCGGCCATGCGGCGCGCAAGTGGATTGCGGGGCGGGCGGCATCACTTTCGCGGTGCGTGGCGCGATTACGCTTCGGCGGCGCATGCTCTAAGCAGGCCCCATGCGCGCCATCCTGTCCTCGTGCCTGGCCCTTCTGCTCGCTGCGGGCTGCGCCACGCCGCCGCCCCCCGCCACCCTGGGGCCACCGATGGCCTACCCGCCCAGCGTGCGCGAACGCCTGCTGCGCATCGCCGCCGAGGAATGGCGCGAATGGGGCGCGATCGCAGTGCCGGACGCGGCCAATCCCGGCGAGGTCCCGCCCCGGTTGGAAGGGCTGGCGGACAACATGCCCCGGCTGATCGCCTATTGGCGCAGCGTGCCGGATGATGAGGGCGCGATCGCGCGCGCCAGGGCGGAGTACGCGCCCGATCCCCTGGCGCCGCCGGCGACGCTCTGGGCCGATCCGCCCTGGTCGGCGGCCTTCATCTCCTACCTGATGCTGCGCGCCGGGGTGGATGTGCGGGAGTTCCCGCCGGATGCGTCCCATGCGCTGTACCTGGACGGGCTGACCGCGACGGCGGCGGCCTGGCCGGCCACGGCGCCCTTTGTCCCGCTGGCACCCGAACAGGCGGTGCCGGCGCCGGGCGACCTGGTCTGCGCCGACCGCAGCCGGGCACCGCTGCCCGCCTGGTCGGCGCGCGCGGCGGAGGTCGGGCGCTTCCGCCCGATGCATTGCGACCTGGTGCTGCAAACCGCCCCGGGCAGCGTTTCGGCACTGGGCGGCAATGTCGCCGATGCCGTGGTGCTGACGCGCTTTGCGACGGATACATCGGGGCGGCTGCTGCCGCGTGGCCCGGGGCGTGCGCCCTGGGTCGTGGTGATGCAGAACCGCCTTGGTCAATTGCCCCCTTTTGGAGTGCCTGGTTCATGACCGACCTCTTCGCCCCGCTGGATCTGGCCGGTGGCACATCGCGCAACCGCATCGGCATGTCGCCCATGTGCCAATATTGCGCGGCCGATGATGGGCGGGTCACCGACTGGCACATGGCGCATCTGCTGCAACGCGCCGTGGGCGGCGCCGGGCTGGTCATCACCGAAGTCGCCGCCATCACCCGCGACGGGCGCATCACCCCGGGCGACCTGGGTTTTTGGGAAGACTCGCAATTCGACGGCCATGCCCGCCTGGCCGCCGCCATCGCCCATGCCGGCGCGCTGCCCGGCATCCAGATCGGCCATGCCGGGCGCAAGGCCAGCCGGGGCGCGCCCTGGAACGACGGCCCCGCCGTGCCATCCTGGCCGACCTTGTCGGCCAGCCCTGTGCCGATGGGCAATTTTGCCGTGCCGGCGGCGATGACGGTGGCCGAGATCGAAGGCGTCATCGAGGCTTTTGCCGAAACCGCCGCCCGTGCGGCCCGCGCCGGCTACCGCATCATCGAATTGCATGGCGCGCACGGCTATCTGCTGCACCAGTTCCTGTCGCCGCTGTCGAACCACCGCGACGATGCCTGGGGCGGCGATTTCGCCGGCCGGACCCGGCTGCTGCTGGAAGCCACCCGTGCCGTGAAGGCGGTGCTGCCCGCCGATGTCTCGCTCTGGGTCCGCATCAGCCATACGGATTGGATCGAGGGCGGCTGGACCACCGATGACACCATCCGCGTCTCCGCGCTGCTGAAGGACCTGGGCGTCGAGGCGATGGACGTCTCCTCCGGCGGCATCGACCCGTCGCAGAGGATCCCGGTGGGGCCGGGATACCAGGTGCCGGGCGGGCGCGCGGTGCGGCAGGCGACGGGCATGCTGACCGCATCGGTCGGCATGATCACCGAACCGGCGCAGGCCGCCGCGATCGTCGCCGATGGCGATGCCGACATGGTCTTGCTGGCCCGCGCGCTGCTGCGCGACCCATACTGGCCGCTGCGGGCGGCCGCGGCACTGGGCCGGCTGGATGCGATTACGGTGGCGCCGCAATACGAACGCGGCTGGAATGCCCTCGGGCGCATCGCGATGGACCGCGCCGCCGCCGAGGCCATGCCACCGGTTTGAGGGAGACCCGCCATGCCCGCCTACATGATCGCCGACCTTGAGGTCACCGACCCCAGCCGCTTCGGCGAATACCGCACGGCGGTGTCGCCGATGATCGCGCGCTTCGGCGGCCGCTACTTGATCCGCGGCCCCGAGTTGGAGGTGAAGGAAGGCGCGCCCTTCTTCCACCGCCTGGTCGTGCTGGAATTCCCGAGCATGGACGCGCTGCGGAATTTCTACGACAGCCCCGACTACGCGCCCCTGCTCGCCCTGCGGGAGGCCTGTTCGACCTCCCGCCTGGTTTTTGCCGAGGGCTACGCCGCCAGCGCCGGATAGTCGGTGTAGCCTTCGGCCCCGCCGCCATAGAGCGTGGCGGGGTTCACCGTGTTCAGCGGCGCATCCTGGCGCAGCCGGGCCACGAGGTCCGGGTTGGCGATGAAGGGACGGCCGAAGGCGACCAGGTCGGCACGACCCTCAGCGACGGCCTCGATCGCCATGGCGCGCGTATAGCCGTTGTTGGCGATATAGGCGCCCTTGAACGACCTCCGCAGCGCCGCGTAGTCGAAGGGCGCGACATCGCGCGGACCGCCGGTCGCACCCTCCACCACATGGATGAAGGCGATGCCGCGCTTGGACAGTTCCGCGACGAAATAGCCAAACACCTCGGCCGGGTCGCTGGTCACCGCATCATTCGCCGGGCTGACCGGAGAAATGCGGACGCCAAAACGCTTCGCCGGAAACACCTTCAGCATCGCATCCACGACTTCGAGCCCGAAGCGCGCACGGTTTTCGACCGAGCCGCCGTAGCGGTCGGTGCGCGTGTTGGTGCCATCCTTGAGGAACTGGTCGATCAGGTAGCCATTGGCGGCGTGCAGTTCGATGCCGTCAAAGCCCGCGCGCGTCGCATTCTGCGCGGCCTGCACATAATCGCCGATGATCGCGTCGATCCCGGCCTGGTCCAGCGCCTGCGGCATCGAGGTTTCGGCAAAGCCCGTCTCGATGAAGGTCTTGGTTTTCGCCGCGATGGCCGAGGGCGCGACCGGGGCGGCGCCATCATCCTGAAGTGAGACATGCGACACGCGGCCGACGTGCCAGAGCTGCACGATGATGTGCCCGCCCTTGGCATGCACCGCGTCGGTGACCTGCTTCCAGCCATTCACCTGGGTTTCGGAATACAGCCCCGGCGTCCAGATATAACCCTGGCCCTGTCGGGAAATCTGCGTGGCTTCCGAGATCAGCAGGCCCGCGTCGGCGCGCTGGGCATAATAGGTCGCGTTCAACCCATGTGGCGCATCGGTGCCGCGCGCGGCGCGGTTGCGCGTCAGCGGCGCCATGGCGATGCGGTTGGTCACAGGGATGTCGCCCAGCATGAAGGGCTGGAACAAGGCGTTGGAATGATCGGTCATGAAGGCTCCGCGCTTTACGTGTTAGCGGGGAGGTGGCGCGGCCAAGCCGGTGCTTCCAGGCCCGCCACGGTGAAACACCGTCGCGGGCTGGCGGTTGGGCCATGCGCAATCAGCATGGCCCCGGGGAGTCAGCGCCCCGTGAGAATCCGTTCGACCAATTGGCCGGCGGTCGGGATGAAACCGTTCGAATAGAACGGGTCCTGCGCGAAACGCGTCGCCACCTGGCCCGCGAACATCAGGTTGTCCTCGGTCCCGCCGCCATGGGCGATCGCCTGCAGCTTCTTCTGGATGCAGAAGGACCGCGGGTCGGCGCGCTTGCCGGTCGAGAAGTCGGGTTCGATCTGCGTCCAGTTGCTGAAGCGGCAATGCGACAGGCAGCCCATGCAATCGGTCTGGTCCTGCAGGATTTCCCGCGCGGCTTCCGGCGTTTCGAAGACCAGCGTGTCGTCCGGGGTGCGCAGGGCTTCCGTAAAGCCCTGGCGCGTCCAGAGTTCGACCTTGGCGCGGTCTTCCGGGGTCATCCAGACGGGGCGCTTGCGCGGGCCGACGCCATATTCGGCGGTCTTGTCGCCCTCGGCGGCACCGATATAGGCGACCTGGCGTTCGCTGCGCTCTTCCAGGTCGCGCAGCAGCCGCGTGCGCACGGCCGATGAATAGAAGCCGGTCGGCGAAAACGCCTGCAGCGACACGTCGCCCGGCTTCAGGGTCAGCAGCCGCTGCTTCCATTCGTCGGGGATCGGGGATTCCTTGGTCAGCAGCGGACGCGTGCCGAACTGGAACGCGATGGGGCCGAGGTCGGGATTGTCGATCCAGTCCTCCCATTCCTCCAGCCACCAGACGCCGCCGGCCATGATGATCGGCACGGCCTGCAGCCCGAAGGAGTTCATCAACTGGCGCAGCGCCAGGACGCGGGGGAAGGGGTCTTCCGGCTGGCGCGGGTTTTCGCTGTTGGACAGGCCGTTGTGGCCACCGGCCAGCCAGGGGTCCTCATAGACCACGCCGCCCAGCCATTCCGATGCCTTGGAATAGGCCCGGCGCCACAGCGCGTTGAAGGCGCGGGCGCTGGAGACGATGGGATACATGTAGACGTGGTGCTCACGCGCCACGGCGGCCAGGCCATAGGGCATGCCCGCGCCGCAGGTCACGCCATGGATCATGCCCGGCACGGCTTCCAGCATGCCACGGATGATGCGTTCCGCGCCGCCCATCTCCCACAGGATATTGGCGTGGATGCGACCACGGCCGCCATTGACCTCGTGGGCGACCTTCACCTGGGCGATGCCGCCGGCGATGCCGTAGGCGACCAGTTCCTCATGCCGCTCACGCCGGGTCTTGGCGTGGTAGATCTGGGGGATGACCTTGCCATCCGCGTCGTAGCTATCGGCATTGACCGCGCTGACGGTGCCCACGCCGCCGGCATGGGCCCAGGCGCCGCTGCTTTGCCCATTGGTGGCGGAAACGCCCTTGCCGCCTTCGACCAGGGGAAGGACGTCGGCACCGCCCATGCGGATCGCGTTGATTGGCTTCACGTTTCTGGTCGTTCGCTCTTGCTGGGGCCGGGGCCTTCGGGGCCTTGGCGGGCGGTTGCGGGCGCGGCCGGCTGGCGTGCGGTCCCGTCGGTCGCAGATGAGTCGTTCACGGGCCTTTCGCAAGGCCCGGGGCCAAGCCGATGCGCGGACGCATCGGCTTGGTATTCCGGTCAGTCGGCGGCGAAATCGCCACCGCCACGACGCGGGCCACGATCGCGGCGGAAGCCGTCGCGGTCGCCGCTGCGTTCACGACGGGGTTCGCCGCCTTCCTCACCCTCGGCCCGGGGGCGCTTGGCGCCCACCTGGTCACTGATGTCGGCGCCGGTCGCCTGGTCCACCACGCGCATCGACAGCTTCACCTTGCCGCGGTCGTCGTGGCCGATGACCTTCACCTTCACCTTGTCGCCGACATTGATGATGTCGGTGGTGCGGTTGACCCGTTCATTGGCCAGTTCGCTGATGTGAACCAGCCCGTCCTTGGCGCCGAGGAAGTTCACGAAGGCGCCGAATTCGGCGGTCTTCACGACGGTGCCGTTGTAGATGGCGCCGATCTCGGCCTCGGCCGTGATGCCACGGATGATGCTGATCGCGTGTTCCGTCGCTGCCGGGTTGGTCGAGGCGATCTTGATCGTCCCGTCATCCTCGATGTCGATCTTGGCACCGGTCTTTTCGACAATGTCACGGATGACCTTGCCGCCCGTCCCGATGACTTCGCGGATCTTTTCCTTCGGCACCTGGATCACGGTGATGCGGGGCGCATTGGCCGCCACGTCGCCGCGCGCGCCGGTCAGCGCCTTGGCCATCTCGCCCAGGATGTGCAGGCGCCCACCCTTGGCCTGGTCCAGCGCGATACGCATGATATCGGGTGTGATGGACGTGATCTTGATGTCCATCTGCAGCGCGGTCACGCCGGCCTCGGTCCCTGCCACCTTGAAGTCCATGTCGCCGAGGAAATCCTCGTCGCCCAGGATGTCGGACAGCACGGCGAAGCCACGGTCTTCCTTGATCAGGCCCATGGCGATGCCGGCGACAGGCCGGGTCAGCGGCACGGCCGCATCCATCAGCGCCAGCGAGGTGCCGCAGACCGTCGCCATCGACGACGAGCCGTTGCTCTCGGTGATCTCGGACACGACGCGCATCGTGTAGGGGAACATGGTCTTTTCCGGCAGCAGCGGCCGGATGGCGCGCCAGGCCAGCTTGCCATGGCCGACTTCACGGCGGCCCGGGCTGCCCATCCGCCCCGTCTCGTTCACCGAGTACGGAGGGAAGTTGTAATGCAGCATGAAGTTTTCACGATAATCGCCGCCCAGGGCGTCGATCACCTGTTCGTCCTGGCCGGTGCCGAGGGTCGCGACGCAGAGGGCCTGCGTCTCGCCACGGGTGAACAGGGCGGAGCCATGCGCGCGGGGCAGCACGCCGACCTCGGCCATGATCGGGCGCACGGTCTTGGTGTCGCGGCCGTCGATGCGCAGGCCGGTGTCCAGGATGCTGTTGCGGACGACGTCGGCTTCCAGCGCCTTGAGCAGGCCCTTGGCGGCGGCGGCATCATGGCCTTCGGCGGTCAGGGCATCGGCGACCTGCTTCTTCACCGCGCCGACCTTGCCCTGCCGGAGAAGCTTCTGCGTCTCCTTGTAGGCTTCGGCCATCGGGGCGAAGCCGAGTTCCTTGATGCGCGCCTTCAGCGCGATCTCGGCCTCGGAGACTTCCTTGACGGCCCAGGGCTCCTTCGCGGCGCGCTCGGCCAGTTCGATGATGCCCTGGATGACCGCCTGGCAGGCCTGGTGACCGAAGGTCACGGCGCCGAGCATCTCGTCCTCGGACAGTTCCTTGGCTTCGGATTCGACCATCAGCACGCCTTCGGCGGTGCCGGCGACCATCAGGTCCAGCTTGCTGTCCTTACGCTGTTCCAGCGTCGGGTTCAGCACATAGGCGCCTTCGATGAAGCCGACGCGGCAGCCGGCGACGGGGCCGAAGAAGGGGATGCCCGACAGGGTCAGGGCGGCGGAGCAGCCGACCAGGGCGACCACGTCCGGGTCGTTCTCCATGTCATGCGACAGCACGGTCGCCACGACCTGGACCTCGTTGCGGAAGCCCTCGGGGAACAGCGGGCGCAGCGGGCGGTCGATCAGGCGGGACACCAGGGTCTCCAGCTCCGATGGGCGGCCTTCACGCTTGAAGAAGCCGCCCGGGATCTTGCCGGCGGCAAAGGCCTTTTCCTGGTAGTTCACGGTCAGCGGGAAGAAGTCCTGGCCCGGCTTGACCGAACGGGCACCGACCGCCGTGCAGAGCACGATGGTGTCGCCCATGCGCGCCATCACGGCGCCGTCGGCCTGGCGGGCGATCTTGCCCGTTTCCAGGGTCAGGGTCTTGTCGCCCCAGGTGATGTCTTTGCGGAAGTAATTGTCGAACATGCGTCGTCCTATCCGCCCAACGCCATCGGGGCGCTGGGCTGCGGCGCCCTGGCCCTGTCCGGGATGGGTCGTCGCGGGTTGTACGGCGCGGGTACGGGCAGGTGCGGCCGGGAGACTGCTATCCAGGAACGGAGCGCGGCGCTTCGGGCTGCACGGGGGAGGCGAGCCAGCCCCCCGGAGGAAACTGGCAGGCCGCCCATGTGGCCGGAAACGCCGTCACGTCCTGCCAGCGGTCCGGTATGGAACGGCAGCGTGCTGACGACCCCGCGCGCGCGGGAATGCCGCCGGCGCTATCTGGCGCCCCCGGCGGGCGCCGTATGGCACGTCTGCGCCGGGGACGCCAATTGTTTAAAGCAGCGGCCAGATCTCAGGCCGCATCTTCCCTGCGGTCGCGCGTCCGCACATAGGCGACGGCGGCGTGTTCGGTGCAGTAGGGCTTGCCCGTCAGCGCATCGCCGCCGCAGAAGCGGAAGGCGGCCGTCCCAGGCTCACCCAGCGGCCAGCAGCAGGTCCGGCCGCCAAAGCGTGGGAAGGCCCGGACCACGGGCGGCGGTGCCGCGACGGCGCGGGGGGCGGCGGGCGGCGGGGCCGCGGCCATGATGCGCTGCACCGGGCTGGCCGGCGGGCGCGTCACGCTGGCCCGGGGCGCGACCGGCGCGGGGCGCGGCACGACGGCCATGATCGGCCGGCCCGATGTGATCGGGCGCGGCACGCCATCGCGCCGGATCGGGCTTGGCCGCGCGGGCAGCACCAGGCGATGCGCCTTGCCGACCACGGCATTCTTCGAAATGCCCATGCGGCGACCGATTTCCGCTGTCGAATGGCCCTCGGCCCAGAGGGCCTTGAGGGTCTCGATTGCCTCGTCTGACCAATCCATAGGTTGTGGCTCCCATCTGCCCTGCTACCACAATTGGTAAGGGCGATGGGGTCCCCGGGGCAAGCATTCGATTCGCCCCGGGCACTGAAACTTGTGGAGAACTAGGTGGCGACCCACCAGGGCTAGTGGGCTGCCCCGTTCAGATCAAACCAGCAACCCCTTCGCCAGCATGCCGTGCACACCCTTTTCGCCGTTGACCGTCTGTGTCACTCGGAAATCCACCGCCAGGGAGCAGAACTGGTAGGCATCGGCCGGGGTGATGTTGGTGCGTTCGACGATGAAGGCGATCATCTCCCGCAGCGCCTGCTTCATGGCCAGGTCCAGGTCCTCGTTCATGCCCATGGTGATGTAGTGGGTCGGCGTCTCGCCACGCGGGAATTTGAGCGCCGGGTCTTTTGCGCCGCCGCCCTTTTCCAGGGTCAGGCGGAAGGTGCCGGTCAGGCACATTTCCAGCGCGTTGATGCAGACCTCGCCATCGCCCTGCACGCCATGGCCGTCGCCGGCCGAGAAATTGGCGCCCGGCGTATGCACCGGCAGGAACAGGGTCGCGCCCTCGCCCAATTCCTTGTTGTCCAGGTTGCCGCCATGGGCGCGCGGTTCCTTGGTGCTGATCTGGCCCCAATCGGCCGGGGGGGCGACGCCCATCACGCCAAAGAACGGCCGCAGCGGCAGGATGGTGCCGCCTTCCTTGGGGCCGAAGGGCAGGCGGCAGGTCCGCGCCTCCCGATCGACCGGGATATGCAGCATCCGCTTGTAGGGGAAATCCTCCGGCAAGGTGCCGAACAGGGGGCGGAAGCCGCAAAAGCCCCAATCCGCGCCGAAATCGATCTTCAGTACATCCACCCGCAGCACATCGCCGGGTTCGGCACCCTCCACCGCCACGGGGCCGGTCAGGATATGGGGCCCGAGGCGCGGCGGCATCGCCGCATGGATCGCGGCCAGCGCCGGGGGCACCGCCATGCCCATGGCCGCGGGCGGCATGGATTCCGGCCCGCCGGAGACGCATTGCAGCACCACCGTCTCACCACTGCGGATGGTCAGCACGGGGGGGAAGCTGGCGTCGAAGGCGCCGAACCGGATGGTTTCGGGGCTGGCTGCGACGCGATGGGATTCGGGCATGTGCGGGCGGCTCCTGTGACGCTGCTGTTGCAGCGCGGCGCATGGCGGGGCGCAAGGGGGGATGGTGAAAAATCGGCCCTGCCGGCGGCTTACGCGCGATGCGCGTCCACCATGTCCGGCGTGCCGTAGATCAGCCTGCGTTCACGGGGGCGGTCGGACAGGCCGAGCAGGCCCTTGGCGCGCTCGACGGCCGCCGGCTCGCCCTCGAAGGCGATCATCCGGCGCGCCGGCTCGTCGACGAGCCCGACATAGCCCATCCAGGCCCGGGTGAAGGTCGGCAATTCCGCCGAGATCTCCACATCCACCGGATAGCCCGGATTCTTCATGCACAATTCGATGTCCGGATGCGTGATCACGAACCACCAATGCTTCGACGCGGTTTTCGCACCTGGCAGTCCACGGAAGGCGAAGCAGATGACGAAGCGGTCCACCGGGCAGGCGGAGGTGGGAATCTGGCCGCGCACGCTCATGAGGAAGAAGACCGGGTCGAAATCCTCGGGCTGCAGGATGTTCCGGGTATGCCGCTGCCCCCACAGGCTGAGGGCGTCGATAATGGGGCGAAAATCCTCGCCAGCGGCCGTCAGCGCATAGACGTGCCCCGGGCCCGTCGGCTTCTCCGTGATGCTGATCACCCCATGCTGTTCCAGGTCGCGCAGGCGCTGCGCCAGCAAGGTCTTGGAGATGAGCGGCAGGCGCCGCCGCAAATCGTTGAACTGCGCTGGGCCGCAACACAGCTCGCGCAGGATCAGTGGCGTCCAGCGCTCGGCGAACAACTCGCAGGTCTTCGCCACCGGGCAGAACTGTCCGTAGCTGGTCATGCGGCAGGGTCATCCCGCCGATCGCATGAAATCAAGTCCATTTTCTGTCCTTGAAGGGCCTGCCAGCGCCTCGCCACCCTGCACGCACGGCGAAAGCCACGACAGGGAGAGCGACAATGCCCGACACCATGATGCCCGACACGTTGTTGAAGGGGACGGAAACCACCGACTGGGTGGCCCTGGCCGACCAGATCGGCCGCGATATCGCCGCCGCCGCCGCGCGGCACGATGCGGAGGATGGCTTCGTCACCGAGGGGTTCCAGGCCCTGCGCGCCGCCGGCTTCCTCAAGGCGCTGGTGCCGGCGGAACTGGGCGGCGGCGGCGCCGAGTACCGGGTGATCTGCGACGCCATCCGCCGGCTTGGCACCCATTGCGGCGCGACCGCGCTGGCCTTTTCCATGCAGTGCCACCTGGTCGCGGTGCCGGCCTGGCGCTGGCGCCACGAACAGGCGCCGGTCGAGGCGCTGCTGCGGCGCATCGCCGCGGAGGATCTGGTGCTGATCTCCAGCGGCGGCTCCGACTGGTTGCCGAGTTCCGGCCAGGCGGTGCGGGTGGAGGGCGGCTACCGCATCACCGCCCGGAAGCGCTTCGCCAGCGGCTGCCCGATGGGCGACCTGCTGATGACCAGCGCGATCCTGGACGATCCCGAGAAAGGCCCGACTGTCCTGCATTTCGGCGTGCCCTTCCGGGCGGAGGGCCTGCGCGTGCTCGACACCTGGCATGCCCTCGGCATGCGCGGCACCGGGTCGCATGACGTGACCTTGGAGGAGGTCTTCGTGCCTGAGGCCGCGATCGCCGCGCGGCGGGAGCCGGGCAAGTGGCACATCCTGTTCCACCACATCTTCGCCATGGCCTTCCCGCTGGTCTATTCGGCCTATGTCGGCGTCGCCGAGGGTGCGCGCGACAAGGCCCTGACCTTGGTGCGGGCCAAGGGCGACCGGGCCGCCAGCGCCGTCCTGGCCGGGCGGCTGGAGAATGCCTTCGCCAAGGCGGAGATGGCGCTCGACCGCATGATCCGGATCGCCGAGACCGAGGCGCCAGGCCCGGCGCGCACCGGCCGCACCGCGACCGCCCGCACCCTGACCGGCCAGGCGGCGATCGAGACGGTGGAGCGGGCGATGGAACTGGTCGGCGGGGCCGCCTTCTACCGGGACCTGGGGCTGGAACGCGCGTTCCGCGACGTGCAGGGCGCGCGCTTCCATCCCTTGCAGGAGATGCCGCAGCTTGAACTGACGGGGCGGCTGGCGCTGGGCCTGCCGATCGACGGCTAGACCATTTTCCGTTCGCAAGGGCTCACGTCAAACGGTCTAGCTTGTTGTCTTGGCGCATTTTCCGAGTCGTCAGGTGAGTCCACCTGACTTGAAAATGTACTAACCCAGCGCCGCCAACACCGCGGCCACCGGTAGCAACGCCATGTCGGCGCCGCCGTGATCCTGCGCCCGCAGCACGGTCACGCGCGGCCCGATGGGGCGGAATTTTGTGGCGCTGGACGGGCCGAACAGCGACACCAGTGGCGTGCCCGACGCCGCGATCATGTGCCCCGCGCCGGAATCATTCGACAGACCGATGCGGCAGCGGGCGGCCAGCGCGATGGTGGCGAGCGGTTGCGGCCCGCCGCTGGCGGCGATGGCCGGGTGCTCCAGCGGGAAGATGGCCTGCGGCAGCGCATCGGCGATGGCCGCGCGCAACGGTGCCTCGGCGGGGCCGAGCAGGAAGACCGGGGTTTCCGACCGGGTTTTGGCGACGGCGATGAAGCGGTCCAGCGGCCAGATCTTTTTGACGCCGCCCGCACCGGGCGCGATGGCCAGGCGTGGGGCATCGCCCGGCAGCGCCGCTTCGGCCGCGGCGCGGATCGCGTCGGGCACCGGCAGCGGCGCCAGGTCGCGCGGCGGGTCGCCGATCAGGGCAAAAAGCCGGTCCAGCACATGCGGCCCGGCCGGCTTTTGCGGCGGACGGATCGCGGAGACGAAGCGGCCGTGTGTCACCCGCCACACCGCCGCCGTGCGCCAGGCCAGCGACTGCGTGTCGATCAACAGGTCGAAGGGGCCGATGCCTTCGGGCAGGCGCGCCAAGAATTCGCGCGGGGACGCACCGATGCCGCAGCGTTCGCGCACGTCGTCCAACAGCGGCGCGGCAACGCTGGACAGCGACGACGCATACAGCGTCGTGCCGGTCACGAACCAGGTGATCCGCGCGCCGGGATACGTCGCCCGCAGCGCGCGGCAGAAGACGATCTTGTAGATCGCATCGCCAAAGGTCTCGCCGGTCGAAAAGACGCCGACGGTGCGCGGGATCAACGCGGCAATTCGCGTTCCGCGAGGCGTGCGAACCACGCCGCACCCAGCGGCGCCATATCGTCGTTGAAGTCATAGGCGGGGTTGTGGACGTTGACCGCGCCCTTGCCATCGGGGGCGGCCTGGCCCAGGCGGATGAAGGCGCCGGGGCGGGCCAGCAGCATGTAGGAAAAATCCTCGCCGCCCATCACCGGCGGGTTGTCGCGCAGCACCTTGTCGGCCCCCAGGATGTCGTCGAGCGCACGGGCGGCGCGTTCGGTTTCCTCGGCATGGTTAACGGTCGGCGGATAGCCCCAGCGGTATTCGACCACGGCTTCGGCGCCATGGGCGGCGGCGGTGTTTTCGGCAACCTGCTTGATCAGGGCGGCGACCTGCTGGCGCACCTCCTCGTTCAGCGCGCGCACGGTGCCCTGGATTTCGGCGACCGGGGCGATGACGTTCATCGCCGATCCCGCGTGGAACATGGTCAGGGAGACGACACTGCTCTGGATCGGGTCCACGCGGCGGGAGACGATGCTCTGCAGCGCCACGACGACATGCGCGCCGACCACCACCGGGTCGATCGTCGTATGCGGCCGCGCCGCATGGCCGCCACGGCCCTTGATCGTGATGACCAGCCTGTCGCTGGCCGCCATGATCGTCCCCGGCACGCAGGCCGCGGTGCCGAGCGGCAGGTTCGGGTCATTGTGCAGCGCATAGACGCTGTCGCAGGGGAAACGGTCGAACATCCCTTCCTCGACCATCACGCGCCCACCGCCGCCGCCTTCTTCGGCCGGCTGGAAGATGAAGTGCACGGTGCCAGCGAAATTCTTCGTTTCGGCCAGGTATTTGGCGGCACCTAAAAGGGTCGCCGTATGGCCGTCATGGCCGCAGGCATGCATCGCGCCCGGATTCTGGCTGCGGTAGTCGAGGCCGGTCAGTTCCTCCATCGGTAGCGCGTCCATATCGGCGCGGAAGCCGATCGACCGCGATCCCGGCTGGCCGCGCAGCACGCCGACCAGGCCGGTGCCGGCGATGCCGCGATGCACCTCGATCCCCCATTCCGCCAGTTTCGCGGCCACGATGTCGCTGGTGCGGAATTCGGAAAAGCCGAGTTCGGGATGTGCGTGGATGTCCTGGCGCCAGGCCTTGATCTCGGGGGCCAGGTCCATCAGGCGGTTCGGGACGGGCATTGTTCTTCCTTTTCTTTTAGCCGCCGCGCGCGGCATTGGCATTCAGCGCACGCAAAACGAACTCATCGGCCCAAGGGGCGTATTCGGCCCAAAGCGAGGCCAGGGTGGCAATCGGATCATCCGCCTTGTCCACCCGCAGGTCGGCGTAGGGAAATTCCTGGTCGGTGACGATGCGCAGGGCGGCGGACAGGACCGGCCCATGCTCACCCCCCGCGGCCTGCCCGGCGGCCAGGCCGGCCAGAAGGCGGTCGGCAAAGACGCCGGTCGCGGCCGAAAACGCCGCGACCATCGCGGCCGGCACCTGGTCATTGGCCAGGATATTGCCCAGGGCGACGACCCCCGGCCCGTGGGCCGCGTTATGGGCCGGCTTGACCCGCGCGCCATGGAAATGCGCCGTGGCGCCGGTCGCATCGATCACGCCCAACTGGCGCCAGGCGTGGTCCGGCGTGCTGGCGACCAGGGCGGCGACGGTATGGGTCGCGTCGCAACCCGACCGCAGCAGCCCGATCCCCCGCGGGGCCAGGCGCGGATCGGTGCGGTGCTGGGTCAGCACACCCCCCACGCCAGGGGCCAGGGCGCAGATGCGCGCCCCTACCCCGATGTTGCTGGTCGCGGCGGCATAGCCGAAGGCGCCGGTGTCGGGGCATCGGGCAAGGAGGGAGAATGTCATGCGGGGGCAGAAAACCCCCGGCCGGCCGGGTTGTCCATCACCCGTAGGGCCCGGGCCTCTCACCATTCGCGATCCGCGCTTCCAGCAGGGCGATGGCGCTGGGCAGGCCGGCGATGCTGTCGATCACCAGATGCGCGCCGGCGGCCAGCAGCGGAACAGCGGCGGTCTTGCGCAACGCTGCGGTTTCGGCCGGGGTGAGGGCGGCCAATTCGGCCTCCGTCAGCCCCGCCATGTTGCCCGACAGGGTCAGGCCGACGGCCCAGGTGCCGGCGGCGCGGCCCTCGGCGATGCCGACCGGGGTGTCGTCCAGCTTGACCACGGCATGGGCCGGCCAGATGCCCATGGCCGACATGACGTGCCACATCTGCAACGGCGCCGGGCGGCCGGCGGCAAAATCCCCGGCGCAGACGGTGACCTCGGGCGAAAAGCCCTGGGCGGCGGCCAAGGGGGCCAGCACGGCCATGATCGGCCGCGTATAGCCGGTGGTCGCGCCGATGCGGATATCCCGCGCGGCCAGCCAGTCCAGGGTCTGCTTCGCGCCGGGGATCAGCGCCGAATGGGCCTCGACGCTCGCGACGTTCATCGGTTCGAACACCGCGAAGATCGCGTCGATGGCGGCGTCGTCGAAATCGCTGCCCTGGGCTTCGCGCCACGCCTTGGCCACGTGCGGCAAGGCGCCCACGGTCTTGATGTGGTCGCGCTTCGCGCTGCCCATCGGGCCGCGCGCATCGGCCACGGTGATGGTCACACCAAATTGGCCGAAGGCGCGGACGAAGGCGCCCATCGGCGCCAGGCTGCCATGGTCCACCACGGTCCCGGCCCAATCGAAAACGACGGCTTTGATCACGCAAAACTCTCCAGGGTTTCCTCGGCGATGCCGAAGGCGGTGCTGGCGCCGGTGCCGCTGGTCACGCTGACCAGGCGCAGCCCGGGGCCGAGGTCCTCGGTGAACATGTCCTCGGGGCCGGAGGGGTAGATCCCGGTCCAGCGTTCGACGACCGGTGGCGCTGCGCCAAAAACAGCGCGGAATTCATCCAGGATGATCTCGTCGACAAACCCCGGCTGGAAGGGGTCGGGCGTCGCGGCGTAATGATGGCTGTCGCCGACGACCAATGACCCATCGGCGCCCTGCACCACGATCAGGTGCACGCCATGGTCCAGCGCATCGCGCTGTTCCGCCGCCAACCGATCCAGCAAGGGGCCCAGGGGGGTTTCATGGGCGTAGCCAAGGTAGCGCGCCATGCCGAGGTCGCTCATGACAGCCGCCGGCAGCCGCCAGCCGGGATCGGCCAGGCGCAGCATGTGCAGCTTGCACAGGGTGGTGTCGCGGCGGGCAAAGACCTCGGGGAACAGGGTCGCGATATCGGTGCCGGGGCAGACGATGATCTTTTCGGCGCGCAGCGTGCCGGCGGTGGTCTCGACAATGCCGGGGGCGACGCCGCGCACGGCGGTGCGGCGGGTGAAGCGAACCTCCTGCGTCGCTTCCAGCCAAGCGGCCAGGCGCGGGATGGCGTCGCGGCTTTCGACGCGCAGTTCGTGCGAGGAGTGCAGCGCCGCCAGCACGCCAGGGGACAGCATGGGCGGCAGGTCGGCGGCCGCGACCATCTTGCAACCGGTGCCCATTGGCCCGGCGCAAAAGGCTTCGGCGACGGCCACGGCTTCAGGCCGACGGCAGGCCATCAGCAAGCCGCGGTGATGCACGGCAATTTTTGCCAGGGCCGCGACCTCTGCCCAGATCGCGCGCGACCGCATGGCCCGGCGATGGGTGTGCGGGAACCCCTGGCCGGTGACGGTGACGAAGCCGAAATTGCGGATGCTGGCGCCATTGGCCTGGGCATCGCGGTCCACGACCAGCACCGAAAGCCCGGCACGGCGGGCGGCGAGGGCGTGGGCGAGGCCGACGATGCCGGCCCCCACGATGATGATGTCTGCATCCATCCGCGGATGCTGGCACGCGGCGCGGCGCTTGTCCTGTTACGCTCTGAGTGGGATCACTGCCGCCATGCCGCATCGCCTGATTTTCGCTGCCCTGGCGCTGACCATCACCGCATTGCTGCTGGGCCTGCTGTGGCGCGCCATCGCGCCAGGCGGGGTGACGGTGTGGGAATGGCTGATTTTGGTGGCCTATGTCGGCACCGTGCCGTGGTCGGCGATATCAGCGGGCAATGCCTTGCTGGGTTTTTGCATCCTGATGGGATCGCGCGACCCGCCGGCGGCCGTGGTGCCGCAGTTGAGTCGTGCGCGAGAAACCGACGTGCCAGGGGTGAAGACCGCCATCCTGGTCTGCATTCGCAACGAGGACATGGCGGCCGTGCTACCGCCGTTGGCGACCCTGCTGGACGGGCTGGAAGCGGCGGGGGCGGGCGAAGCCTTCGTGCTGTGGTTTGCCTCCGACACCCAAAACCCCGCGGCCGCCCTGGCCGAGGCGACCGCCATCGCGACGTTTTGCCATGCGCGCAGCGGCCGCCCGATCCCGGTCGAATACCGCCGCCGCGCCGAAAACACCGGCTTCAAGGCCGGCAATGTCATGGATTGGTGCGACCACCACGGGATGGGCCTGGAGGCGTTCATCTGCCTGGATGCCGACAGCGCCATGTCCGCCCGCGCGGTGCTGCGCCTCGTGTCCTGCCTGGAGGCGGATCCGCGCCTGGCCATCCTGCAGCAGTTGATCACTGGCCGCCCCGCTGTCGCGCCATTCCCCCGCCTGTTCCAGTTCGGCATGCGCGCGGGGATGCGGAGCTGGGCGACGGGGCAGGGCTGGTGGCAGGGCGACGAAGGCCCCTACTGGGGCCACAACGCGATCATCCGCATCGCACCCTTTCGCACACATGGGCGCTTGGAAACCCTGCCCGACGGCAGCCACATCCTGTCGCATGACCAGGTCGAGGCGGTGCGCCTGCACGCCGCCGGCTGGAAGGTCCGCTGCCTGCCTGACGAAGACGGCAGCCAGGAAGGCAACCCGCCCGCCATGCCCGAATTTTTGGGGCGCGACCAACGTTGGGCGGCTGGGAACATGCAGTATTTCGCCTTGCTGCGGCTGCCTGGGCTGACGGCGATGGGGCGCTGGCAGTTGTGGCAGGCGATCCTGCTGTTTTTCGGCGCGCCGCTGTGGCTGCTGCTGCTTCTGGCGGCGACGATGAACGTGGTGACGGGCGGCGGCGCCGCGACCCCATCGGGCGCGCTGGCGGCGGTGATGGTGGCGACCTGGCTTTGCTATTTTTCGCCGAAACTCATGGGGTACCTGCAGGTACTGCTGCAGCCGGTGCAGGCCGCGCGCTACGGCGGGCGCCGACGCTTCGCGGCGGGGGCGCTGGCCGAGATCGGTTTCACCACCCTGTTTGAACCACCATCCGTGCTGAACAAGGCGATCTTCCTGCTGCTGCTGCCCTTTGGCCGGCGCGGCGGCTGGGCGCCGCAGAACCGCGCCGATCGCGGTGTCACCTGGGGCGATGCCTGGCGCTTGCTGTGGCCGCATACGTTGCTGGGCTTGGTCCTTGCGGTCGCGCTGGGGCCGGCTGTGGTCTGGGCGGTGCCCTTCCTGGCGGGGTTGTGGCTGGCGGTGCCCTTGTGCGTGGTCACTGCGTCACCGACCCTGGCGGCCTGGATGCAGGCGAGGCGCCTCTGTGCGGTGCCGGAGGAATTGGGCCGATGATGCTTTACGACCTGCCGATCTCCTCCTCCGGCGCCAAGGCGCGCATCGCCTTTGCGTTGAAGGGCGTGTCGGTCGAGTCCCTGCCGCCGCCGGATGGTTATGGCAGCCCCGCCTATCGCGCGATCGTGCCGGCCGCGACGATCCCCGCGCTGGTGGATGGGGATTTTGTGCTGTCGGAAAGCAGCGCGATCCTGGAATGGATCGAGGAGGTTTTTCCGACCCCAACCCTGCTACCCGGCGACGCCCACGCGCGGGCCAAGATCCGCCAGATGGCTGCGTTCCACGACACCGGCGTGGACCCCCCGCTGCGCGCCCTGTTCCGCGCCCCGCCGCCCGATGTCGCGGCACCTTCGATCCGTCGCGCGCTGGACCGGATGGGCGTGCTGGAAACGTTGCTGGACGAGGACGGCCCCTTTGCCTGCGGCGCATCGGTGACCTTGGCTGATTGCGGCTTGCCGATCACCTTGCTGATCGCCGACGAAATTCTGCCCCGCTATGGGGCGGCCACGCCCACGACGCCCCGGTTGGTGCGCGCGCGGCACGCCTGGGCCGGGCATCCGGTGATCGGGGCGGCCGTGGCGACCTACCGCATCGTGCTGGCGGCCTGGGCCGCCGAGCGGTTCCGTAACCTGAACGCTTAGACCGTCAGCAGTTTCCGCACCGCCGGTTCGTCCAGTTCGCTGGTCGGGCCGGCCAGCGCCACCTCACCACGCACCATGACGGTGATGCTGTCGGATAGGTCGCGGGCGAACTCAAAATACTGTTCGACCAGCACCACGGCAAAGCCGCGATCGCGGGCCAGGTATTGGATGACCTTGCCGATGTCCTTGATGACATTGGGCTGAATGCCCTCGGTCGGTTCGTCCAGGATCAGCAGTCGCGGCCGCGCCGTCAGCGCACGGGCGATGGCCAGTTGCTGCTGCTGCCCGCCGGACAGGTCGCCCCCACGCCGGCGCAAGAAACTGCGCAGGATGGGGAAGAGGTCAAAAATCTCCGATGGCACTTTTGAGCCACGCGGCGCGGCGGCCAGCGCCGTTTCCAGGTTTTCCTGCACCGTCAGGAACGGAAAAATCTCGCGCCCCTGCGGCACATAACCGATGCCGCGCCGGGCGCGTTCGGCCGGGGCCAGGGTGCTGATGTCGGTGCCTTCCCAATGAATGCTACCGCCGCCGATGCGTTCCAGCCCGATGATGGAGCGCATCAGCGAGGATTTGCCGACCCCGTTGCGCCCCATGACCGCGGCAACCTTGCCGGGTTCGACACTGAGCGACACCCCGCGCAAGCAGCGGCTGGCGCCGTAGGAGAGGTCGATGGCGCGGACGTCCAGCATGTCTCAGCGCCCCAGATAGACTTCGATCACGCGCGGATCGTTCTGCACGTGGTCGATGGACCCTTCGGACAGGACCGAGCCTTCGTGCAGCACGGTCACGCGGCTGCCGAGGGCGCGGACGAATTCCAGGTCATGTTCGACCACCACCACGCTGCGGGTGCCGGCGATGCCGCGCAACAGGGTGGAGGTCAGTTCGGTCTCATGATCGGTCATGCCGGCGACGGGTTCGTCCACCAGCAGCAGTTGCGGGTCCTGGGCCAGCAGCATCCCGATCTCCAGCCATTGCTTCTGGCCGTGGGAGAGCAGGCCGGCGCGGTCCTGCACGCGTTCGGACAGGCCGATCTCCGCCATGATGCTGTCGATCTTGCCACGGGATTCGCTGTTCAGCTTCCAGCGGATGCAGGGGATCGGCCCGCGCGGTGCCTTCAGCGCCAGTTCCAGGTTTTCGAACACCGTCAGCGCATCGAAAACGGTCGGCTTCTGGAATTTGCGGCCGATGCCCATGGTGGCGATGGAGGCTTCGTCCATGCGTGTCAGGTCGGTGTCGTGGAAGCGCACGATGCCCTTCGTCGGGCGGGTTTTGCCGGTGATGACGTCCATCATCGTGGTCTTGCCCGCGCCATTCGGGCCGATGATCGCCCGCAATTCGCCGGGTTCGACGATCAGCGACAGATTGTTCAGCGCGCGGAAGCCATCGAAGACCACCGAGACGCCGTCGAGGTAAAGGCCGGTGCTGCTCATTTCGCGGGCCCCTTGCGCAGCAACCCGATCAACCCGCGCGGCAGCAACAGCGGCACCGCGATGAACAGGCAGCCCAGCGCGATCAACCACAAATCCGGCGCGAAGGACGTCAGCCAGGTCTTGATCGCATTGACCGAGAAAGCGCCGATGACGGCCCCGACCAGGGTCCCGCGGCCACCGAAGGCGACCCAGACCACGGCCTCGATCGAATTGCCGGGGCTGAATTCGCCCGGGTTGATGATGCCGACCTGGGGCACATAGAGCGCGCCCGCCAACCCCGCCAGCATGGCCGAAAGCACGAAGACGAACAGCTTGTGCTTCGTCACATCGTATCCGAGGAACCGCGTCCGGCTTTCGCCATCGCGGATCGCCGTCAGCACGCGCCCAAATTTGGTCTGCGTCAGCGCCGAGCAGAGGATGAACGACCCCACCAGCGCGACCAGCGACGCGTAGAACAGCACCGACCTTGCGGCCGAGGTGTTCAGCGGCATCCCCAGCAATTCCTTGAAATCGGTAAAGCCGTTGTTGCCGCCAAAACCCATGTCGTTGCGAAAGAAGGCCAACATCAGCGCATAGGTCATCGCCTGGGTGATGATCGACAGGTAGACGCCGGTGATGCGGCTGCGAAACGCCAGATACCCGACCACCGCCGCCAGCAAGCCCGGCACCACCAGCGCCATGGCAAAGGCGAAGGCGAACCAGTTGAAGCCCAGCCAGTACCAGGGCAGTTCCGTATAGCCCAGGAAGACCATGAAGTCGGGCAGCACCGGATGGCCATAGACACCGCGCGGCCCGATCAGCCGCATCAGGTGCATGCCGATCGCGTAGCCGCCCAGCGCGAAAAACGCGCCATGGCCGAGCGACAGGATCCCCGCGTAGCCCCAGGCCAGGTCCAGCGCCAAGGCCAGGATCGCGTAGCAGATCCACTTGCCGGAAATGCTGACGATGAAATCCGAGACATGGAAGACGTTGCTGGGTGGCAGAAGGTTCAGGATCGGGATCAGGGCCAGCAGCAGGACGCAGCCGATAAGAATAATGCGACGGTTCATTGATCAGCCGCCCGGCCCTTGAGCGCGAACAGACCCTTTGGTCGACGCTGGATGAAGATCATGATCCCGACCAGCACGGCCACCTTGGCCAGCACCACCCCGGCGTAGGGCTCCAGCAGCTTGTTGAACAAGCCGAGGGTAAAGGCCCCGACCAGCGTGCCCATCAGGCTGCCGACGCCACCAAAAACCACGACCATGAAGCTGTCGATGATGTAGCCGGTGCCGAGGTTGGGAGAGACATTGTCGATCTGCGACAGCGCCACACCCGCCAGCCCGGCGATGCCCGACCCGAAGGCGAAGGTCATCGCATCGACACGGCCCGTGCGGATGCCCATGGTCGCGGCGATGCGGCGGTTCTGCACGACGGCCCGCATTTCCAACCCGAAGCGCGTCAGGCGGATGGCGGCGAGGGTGGCGAGCAGGACAAAAAGCGAGAACAAAATGATCCAGGCGCGGTTCTGCGTGATGGCGATCTCGCCCGGCAGGATCATCGTGCCTTGCATCCAGGCGGGGCTGATGACTTCGCGGTTCTGCGCGCCAAAGGTCAGGCGCACGACCTGTTGCAACACCATGCCGACACCAAACGTCAGGAGCAGGGTTTCCAGCGGCCGGCCATACAGGTGGCGGATCAACCCGCGCTCCATCGCCGCACCGATCGCGGCCGTGACCAGGAAGGCCGCCGGCACCGCCAGCGGCAGCGACCAGGGCTGCAGGGCCGGGATGTTGCGGCAAAGCTCCTGCACGGCGAAGGTCGTGTAGGCGCCGAGCATCACGAACTCGCCGTGCGCCATGTTGATGATGCCCATGACGCCAAAGGTCACGGCCAAGCCAAGGGCCGCCAGCAGCAGCACCGACCCGAGCGACAGGCCCTGGAACGTCGTCTCCGCCGCTCGGCGGAACGCCAGGCGTTCGTCGATATCGGAGATGGCGCTGGCGATTTCCTGCGCCAAATCGGGGTTCTGCGCGCGGGATTCGATCAGCAGCGACCGCGCTTCGGGGGAGGTGGACCGCCCCAGCGCGGCAATGCCGATCCGCTTGGTCGCGGGGTCGGCCGCGGCCAGCCGCGCGCCACCAAGGGCCAGGGCGATGCGGTCGCGGTTGCGCGCGACATTCTCGCGCCCGAGGGCGACTTCCAGCATGGGGATGTCATCGGCGCTGCGGTTGCGCAGGATCGCTTCGGCGGCGATGAGTCGCTCGGCCGGATCACTGGACGCGAGTTGCAGCCGACCAAGGGCGCCGCGCAGGGCGCCACGCACGCGATTGTTGATGCGGATCACGTCGCTGCCCGCCGGGGGCTGGGCTTCGCTGACAATGACCGTGTTGTCGGGGCCGCGCAGCAGCCTGGTATCGCCCAGTGCGCGCAGGATCGGCAGGGCACGCGGATCGCCGAGCGCCCCAAGGCGCTCCACGGCGTCCGCCTGCTCGGCGAAACTTCCGGTCAGCCCGGGCAGGAGCGCCGTAAAGGCGTCCTGCGCACGGGCTGGCAGGGTGGCGAGCAGAAGCAGAACAACTGCGACGGCTCCCGCTCGCCAATAGGCCATCAGGGCCGGCGCCGATTGGCGTTCTCGGGGATGAACGGCGACCAGTTCTCCGCGGGGATCGCGGTCGGCGTCTTGCTGATGATGTTGAACTGACCATCGGCCTGGATTTCGCCGATCATCACCGGCTTGGACAGGTGATGGTTGGCGAACATCTGCTCTTCGTAGCCGGCGGGCGCCTGCACCTTCTGGCCGATCATCGCGGTGCGGACGGCGTCGACCGAGGTCGTGCCGGCCTGCGCCACGGCCTGGGCCCACATCTTGAAGCCGGTGTAGGTGGCTTCCATCGGGTCGTTGGTGACGCGGCGCGGGTTCTTGATATAAGCGCGCCACAGCGCCAGGAACTCGGTGTTCGCCGGCGACTGCACCGACATGAAGTAGTTCCAGGCGGCCAGGTGCCCGACCAGCGGCCGCGCATCGATGCCGGCCAGCTCTTCCTCGCCGACCGAGAAGGCGACGGAGGGAATATCCTCGGCCTTGATCCCCTGGTTGCCGAGTTCGCGGTAGAAGGGAACGTTCGCGTCGCCATTGATGGTCGACACGATCGCGGTCTTCTTGCCCTCACCGGCAAAGCGCTTCACGCGGGCGACGATGCCCTGCCAGTCGCTGTGACCGAAGGGCGTGTATTCCTCGATGATATCGGCATCGGGGATGCCCTTGCTGTTCAGGTAGCCGCGCAGAATGCGGTTGGTGGTGCGCGGATAGACGTAGTCGGTGCCGAGCAGCGCGATGCGCTTGGCCGAACCGCCATCGGGGCCGAGCAGATATTCGACCGCCGGGATCGCCTGCTGGTTCGGCGCGGCGCCGGTGTAGAAGATGTTGCGGCTTTCTTCCTCGCCTTCGTACTGGACGGGGTAGAACAGCAGGCCGTTCAGTTCTTCGAAGACCGGCAGAACCGACTTGCGCGACACCGAGGTCCAGCAGCCATAGGTCACGTCGACCTTCGACACGGCCAGCAGTTCACGCGCCTTTTCGGCGAAGAGCGGCCAGTTGGACGCGGGATCGACGACCACCGCCTCAAGCCGGCGACCCAGCAGGCCACCGCGGCTGTTCTGCCATTCGATCATCATCAGCACGGTGTCGCGCAGCGCGGTCTCGCTGATCGCCATGGTGCCGGACAGGGAGTGGAGCACGCCGACCTTGATCGGCGCGGCCTGCGCCATCGACGGGCGGATGTACGGCAACGCCAAAGCAGCGCCCAGGCCCGCGATCGCGGTCCGGCGTGTGACGGGGGGGAGGCGGGTTGTCATGACATAGCCCTCTTGTGTTTTGGACGCACAGGTTTCGGTGCCTGATCGTCGTGGCTTAGCGAGGCCCGTGCCAAGTCCATGATCCGCCGCGCCGGATGCCGCTGGCACGGTGGATGCCCCTTTCGCGTGCAGTTCGCCCGCGTCCCGCACAGCAAATCATCGTCGTGCCCCCGGGTTTCCACGGCCGCGGATCGTGGCATTGTCGCCGCGTGCTCCCAGCCAGACATCAACGTGCCGAAGGCGGCATCCTCGCGCGCTTCACGGCGGCCCCCCATGGCGCGGCGCCCGCCGACTTGCGGCAGATGGCCCCGCTGCGGCTGCTGCTGCCCGACCCGGAACCGGATGAGGCGACGACCGCCGCCTTGCTGAACATCGGCGGCGGCCTGGCCGGTGGCGATGCGCTACGCATCGGCATCACGCTCGATGCCGACGCGCGCCTGACCGTGGCGACGGCGGCGGCGGAGAAGATCTACCGCAGCCTGGGGCCGCCGACGCGGATCGCCGTGGACCTGGCCGCCGGGGCCGGGGCCGCGCTGGAATGGATCCCGCAGGAAACGATCCTGTTCGACCGCGCCTCGCTGGCCCGGGCCACGACGATCCGCCTGGCGGCCGATGCCCGCCTGCTGGCCGTGGAAACGCTGGTTTTTGGCCGCGCGGCGCATAAGGAGGTCCTGGCGACGCTTACGCTGCACGATTCCTGGCGGTTGCATGTCGGTGACCGGCTGCTCTGGGCCGATGCCATGCGCATCACTGATGCGGCCGTGCTGGCCGACCGGTTTCGTTTCGGCGGCGCCGGGGCGCTGTCCACGCTGTTGTGCGTGGGGCCGGGGGCGGCGGCGCTGCTGCCGGTGTTGCGGAACGCGCTGGCCGGGCCGGCCCGCGCGGCGGCCACCATCCCCGCCCCGGGGCTGCTGCTGGCGCGCATCATCGGTGAGGCGACGGCCGTGCGCGCCACCGTAGCGGCCGCCATCCTGGCCCTGCGCGCCCCGCATCTGGGCCTGCCGGCGCGGTTGCCGCGGCTGTGGACGAATTGATATGGCTCGTTCCATGATGCACGCATGCACCTGACCCCCCGCGAAAAAGACAAGCTGCTGATCGCCATGGCCGCGCAGGTCGCGCGCCGAAGGCTGGACCGCGGCCTGCGCCTGAACCACCCCGAGGCCGTGGCCCTCATCAGCGATTACGTGGTGGAGGGTGCGCGCGATGGCCGCAGCGTCGCCGAGCTCATGCGCGACGGCGGCACCGTGCTGACCGCCGCCCAGGTGATGGAGGGCATTCCGGAAATGATCCCCGAAATCCAGGTCGAGGCGACATTCCCGGACGGCACCAAGCTCGTCACCGTGCACAGGCCGATCCGATGATCCCGGGCGAGATTTTTACAGCGCCCGGCGAGATCGAACTCAACGCCGGCAGCCCGGTGACGGAACTGGTGGTGGCGAATACCGGCGACCGGCCGATCCAGGTTGGCAGCCACTACCATTTCAACGAAACGAATCCGGCGTTGGAATTCGACCGCGTGGCGGCGCGCGGCAAGCGGCTCGACATCGCAGCCGGCACCGCCGTGCGCTTCGAACCCGGCCAGACACGCACCATCCGCCTCGTGCCCTTCCGCGGCGCCAGGATCATCCATGGCTTCCGTGGCGAAATCGAGGGCGTCGTCTGATGCGGATATCCCGTCACGCCTATGCCGGCATGTATGGCCCCACCACGGGCGACCGCGTGCGGCTGGCGGATACCGACCTGATCATCGAAGTCGAACGCGACCTGACCGTCTATGGTGAGGAAGTGAAGTTCGGCGGCGGCAAGGTCATCCGCGACGGCATGGGCCAGTCCCAGCGCACCCGCGAACAGGGCGCGATGGACACGGTCATCACCAATGCGCTGATCGTCGATGCGGCCGGGATCCTCAAGGCCGATGTGGGGCTGAAGGACGGGCGGATCGCCGCGATCGGCAAGGCCGGCAATCCCGACACGCAGCCCGGCGTCACCATCATCATCGGCCCGGGCACGGAAATCATCGCGGGTGAGGGAAAAATCCTGACCGCGGGCGGCATCGACGCACATATCCATTTCATCTGCCCGCAGCAGATCGAGGAAGCGCTCGCCTCCGGCATCACCACTATGTTCGGCGGCGGCACCGGCCCCGCGCATGGCACGCTGGCGACGACCTCCACACCAGGGCCATGGCACATGGCGCGGATGATGCAGGCGGCTGAATCCTTCCCGATGAATCTGGGCTTCCTGGGCAAGGGCAATGCCGCCCTTCCGGCTGCCCTGGAAGAACAGATCCTGGGCGGCGCCTGCGGGCTGAAGCTGCACGAGGATTGGGGCACCACACCAAAGGCCATCGACACCTGCCTGACGGTCGCGGATGCCTATGACATCCAGGTCGCGATCCACAGCGACACGCTGAACGAATCGGGCTTTGTCGAGGACACCATCCGCGCCATCGGTGGCCGCACCATCCAGGCCTTCCACACCGAAGGCGCCGGCGGCGGTCATGCGCCGGACATCCTGCGCATCGTCGGCTACCCCAATGTGCTGCCCAGCAGCACCAACCCGACCATGCCCTACACGATCAACACGGCCGATGAGCACCTGGACATGCTCATGGTCTGCCATCACCTCGACCCGCGCATCCCGGAAGATGTCGCCTTCGCCGAATCCCGCATCCGCCGCGAAACCATCGCGGCCGAGGACATCCTGCACGACCTCGGTGCCATCTGCATGATGTCCTCCGACAGCCAGGCGATGGGGCGCGTGGGTGAGGTGATCATCCGCACCTGGCAGACCGCGCATAAGATGAAGCAGCAGCGCGGTCGCCTGGTGGAGGAGACCGGTGACAACGACAACATGCGCGTACGCCGCTACATCGCGAAATACACGATCAACCCCGCCATCGCGCAGGGCATCGCGGCGCATGTCGGCAGCATCGCGCCCGGAAAACTGGCCGATTTGGTGCTCTGGGCGCCCGCCTTCTTCGGTGTGAAGCCCGAGATGATCCTGAAATGCGGAACCATCGCCATGGCGCCGATGGGCGATCCCAATGCCTCGATCCCGACGCCGCAGCCGGTGCATTACCGGCCGATGTTCGGGGCCTATGGGAAGTCCATGGTGGCCTCGGCCGTCACCTTCACCTCGGCCGCGGCGCTGGCCAATGGCATCGGCGACCGTATCGGATTGTCGCGGCCCTTGCTGGCCGTGCACAACACGCGCGGCGGCATCGGCAAGAAGGACATGGTGTTGAACAACGCCACGCCAAAAGTGACGGTCGATCCCGAGACCTATGAAGTGCGCGCCGATGGCGCGCTGCTGATCTGCGAACCGGCAAGCGTCTTGCCCATGGCCCAGAGGTATTTTCTGTTCTGATGCTCCGCGCCGACACGATTCTTGCCGCCGGATCCTGGAAGGATTCGCGCGACACCATCACCCTGGATTTCGACGACCGGTTTCGCCGGCGGAAAGCCTATGTCGCGGAGGGCGGGCTGGCCTTCCTGCTCGACCTGCCGGAGGCGACCGTGCTGCGCGACGGCGATGCCTTGCGGCTGGAGGACGGCAGCCTGGTCGCCGTGCGCGCCAAACCCGAACCGCTGATCGAAGTGACGGCCGGCGAAGCAATCAGCCTCGCTCGGCTGGCCTGGCACCTCGGCAACCGCCATCTGCCGGCGGAGATCGACGGCGCCCGCATCCTGATCCGCCACGACCATGTCATCGAGACGATGCTGCGTGGCCTCGGCGCCGGGGTGCAAGAAGTCCTGGCCCCCTTCAACCCCGAAGGCGGCGCCTATGGCGAGCATAACCGCGCCGCGGCACACCCCCACACGCATCACCATGGCGACGACCATCACCACCACTGAGATCGACCTCGGCCGCCTGCTGGCCTGGACCTCCCCGGCCTATCCGATCGGCGGCTTCTCCTACAGCCACGGCATCGAGATGGCGGTGGAGGAGGGCGCGCTACGCAACCGCGCCGACCTGGTCGGTTATATCGAAGCGGTGCTGGCGGATGGCGCGGCCTCGGTCGATGGGCCGCTGCTGGCCGCCGCGCATCGCGCGGTGGGCGATGACGCGGCCCTGGATGCCGTGGCGGCCCTGGGCGCCGCCTTTCGCGGCACGGCGGAAACCGCGCTGGAAAGCCTGCAACAAGGTGATTCCTTCGCCCGCATCACGCAAAGCGCCTGGCCCCAGGATGGTTTTGCGGCTTTCGTCGCGCGGCATCCGGGGCGGCTGGCGCATGCCGTGGTCTTTGGCGCGGCGGCTGGGTTCGCCGGGCTGCCGTTGCGGGCCTCGGCCTATGCCTACCTGTCGGGCTTCGTCGCCAATCTCGTCTCGGCGGGGGTAAGGTTGATCCCGCTGGGCCAGACCGATGGGCAGATCGCGACGGCGGCGCTGGTCGCTGCCGTCACCCGCGCGACCGATGCCGCCCTGGCGACGCCGTTGGAGGACATCGGCAGCGCGACTCCTATGCTGGACCTGTTTTCGATGGCCCATGAAACCCAATACACAAGGCTCTTTCGTTCATGAGAAACGGACCCTTCCGCGTCGGCGTCGGCGGCCCCGTGGGCTCGGGCAAGACCGCGCTGCTCGACCGCTTGTGCAAATACCTGCGCGACGACCACGACATCGCCGCCATCACCAACGATATCTACACGCGGGAAGACGCCGAATTCCTGACGCGTTCCGGTGCGCTATCGCCCGATCGCATCATGGGCGTCGAAACCGGCGGCTGCCCGCATACCGCGATCCGCGAAGATGCCTCGATCAACCTGGCCGCCGTCGCCGACATGTCGGCGCGGCACCCCAATCTTGAAGTGCTGTTCATCGAAAGCGGCGGTGACAACCTGGCCGCGACCTTCAGCCCGGAACTGGCGGACCTGACGATCTACGTCATCGATGTCTCGGCCGGCGACAAGATCCCGCGCAAGGGTGGGCCGGGCATCACGCGGTCGGACCTGCTGGTGATCAACAAGACCGACCTCGCCCCGCTGGTCGGCGCCGACCTCGGCGTGATGGACCGCGACGCCAAGAAGATGCGCGGTGCGCGGCCCTTCATTTTCACCAACCTGAAGATCAACCAGGGCGTGGCGGAAATCGCCGCCTTCGTCCTGGCCCAAGGCGGGATTGGTCAGACAGGCTCGTAGTTCACGCTCCGCAGCAATTCCGTCGCGTACGGCGGTCAGCAGCAAGGCGAAAAATCAGGCCGCGGCCACGCGGCGACCCTCCATCGCCTCCACCCGCCGCACGCCGACCACCTGACCGAGGTTCCCGGCCACCAAGTCCACCATATGGGCGGGCATCGCATGCAGCGTGATGTCCATGGTCATCACCCCACCCTGGCGCTGCGACCGCACCCGGTCGGGCACCAGGTCGCGCTTGGCGAAAGGTTCCAGCAACCGCGGCAAAAGCCCGGCGGAGGCATCGGCGAGGACGGAGAAACTGGCCGCTGTCAGCGGTGTGTCGGAATACATTTTTGGAAATTCCCGGATCATCGGGTGAAGGGAGCGTCGCGGGGTGTCCCGGCCGCAGCCCCCCGCGAGAGGCTACTGAGCGGCCGGGCCGCTAATCATCATGATCCGGTGCGTTTTCATGGCGTGACCTTAGCCACGCCATGCCGCACTGCACCCGCGCCCGTCGCGCATATCTGGTCAGCGTTTCAGGCCGAGGGCTTCGGCTTCTGCTCCACCAGCATCGTTGGCGCCTGGGAGGGGTGCTCGATCCCTTCCTGGGCAAAGAGCTTCTTCATGCGCCGGTTGAACTCCCGGCCCACCGCCCAGCGCGCCGACGGATCGGTCTTCAGCCGCACGCGCAGGACCACCGAGGTGTCGCCCAGCTTGTCCACGCCCATGACGTCCAGCGAATCGCGGATCATCGGGCCGTATTTCGCATCGTCGCGCATGCTCTCGCCGACGCAGCGCAGCACCTCGGCCACCCGGTCGGTATCCTCGCTATAGGGCAGGGCCACGTCCATCACGGCAAAGCCGAAGTCGCGCGACTGGTTGGTCACCGTGGTTACCGCGCTGAACGGCACGATGTGGATGCTGCCATCCAGCGCGCGCAGCCGGATCGAGCGGATCGAGAGTTGTTCGACCGTGCCGCTCATCCCGCCCAGTTGCACGGAATCGCCGACCGCCACCGCATCCTCGAACAACAGGAAGATGCCGGTGATCACGTCCTGCACCAGCTTCTGGCTGCCGAAGCCGACCGCCAGGCCGATCACGCCCGCACCGGCGATCAGCGGGGCCACGTTCACCCCGATCTCGGTCAACACGTTCAGGATGACGAAGGTCAGGATGACCACCAGCAGCGCCGTCTTCAGCATCGGCAGCAGGGTGCGCACGCGGGCGGATTTCGCCGCCTTGGCGTCGCGCGACAGCCGTTCCAGGTAACGCGCGATGGAGGCGTTCACCGCCTCCCACACCCCGACCGCCAGCAGCAGCACGAAGCCCATCTGCACCACGGACCCCAGCAACCGGTTGCCGAGCGCGCCGCGCTTGAACCAGGCGAAGGACTGGATGCCCCAGGATTCCAGCAGGACAAGCACCGCCACGACCATGATCAGCGTGGACAGCACGCCCTTCAGCACGGGCAAATAGCGGTTCGCCCGCAGTTCCAGCCCCGGGTAGCGCACCGCCAGATCGTCGCCGACGCGAAAGCCGCGGATCAGCGCCCGGCGCAGCCCCTCGTCCAGCAGCTTGGCCACCGCCACGACGGCGACGGTGGTGAGCGAGACATGCAACAGGCGCTCGAAGCCGTCGCGCACCTCCAGCGCCCAGACGCCCCAAAGCGCCAGCAGGTAGAGGATGGCGATGACGTGCCAGACCTCGGCCAGGCGCGAGCGCAGCGCGCGCAGCAGGCGGCGCCCCCGATCGGGGCTTTCGCCTTCGGCCAGGGGTGGGGCGCGCAGCACGGCGGCGACGGCGGCACGGTTCTGCAGCACGACGATGCCGAGGAACAACGAGATCATCAGCAGCACGAGCCGGATGATGGAATCATAGGCCGACCACGGCAGGCCAAACAGCAGCCCGGTTTCGGCCAGGCTGAACCCGACCACGCCGACCGCGACGATCCGCCGCAGCCAGACGGTGATGTAGGCCGCCGTCTCATCCGTGCAGGGCAGCAGCCGCAGATGCGTCGATGCCGGTGAGAACAGCATCCGCGCGACGATCAGGATCGCCCGCGCCAGGATATAGGCGTTGTTGCAGCCCAGCAGGATCAGTTGCGTCGTCGGCAGCGGGTTCACCGCCCCGATCAGCCCATAGGAGACGACGGCAAAGGCCCCGACCGGTATCATGTCCAGCACCAGCCGCCCCAAGACCAGCGGTACCCGGCGCAGCCAGGGCCAGGGCGCATCGCCCGGCGGGGTCGCCGCATCCAGCCTGTCGCGCCAGCGGCTGATGCTGCGCCGGGCCATGCTTTCCGACAGCAGCCCCAGGCCGAACAGCAGCGCCAGTTTCCACGACGCATCCAGCACCCGCGCCTGGGTCACCGGGTCGCGCGCCAGGTTGGACACGAAGGCCGCCATCGACGGCAGGTCGGTCAGCGCCTGGATGGCCGCGACCAACTGGTCGGACATCGACTGGATGCGCTGGCTGGCCCCCATCAGCAACTGCGCGCCCAGCGTGTTGGGGGCCAGGATTTCCGGGATCGGGCTGGCGGCGGGCTCGGCGGCCGGGGCCGTTCCAGGGGTGGCGGGGTCGCCGCCGGCGGCGGGCGCCGCGGCGGGTGCGCCGCTGGCGGTCGACAACGCGTCCAGGGTGCGCAGCAGATCGGCCCTGCGGGCATCGTCGCGCAACAGGTCGCGCAGCCGCGCGGCCTCGGCCGCCGGCAGCGCCGCGGCGGGCGTGGCTGGCGCGGCGGCGGGCACCGCGGCTGGCGCCGGTCCCTCCGCCGAGACCGGCACCACCGATGCCGGCGGCAATGGCATGGGCGCCAGGATCGGCGGCGCCTCCTGCGCCGCGACCGGCGCGGCCAGGAGGAGGAACAGGAGCAGGAGGCGGGCAGACAGGTTCATGGCGCGCATGCCCTGCCCTTACCGGGGGGACTGGGTCAACAGTATGGCGTGTGCCGCGATGCAACATAACGTGTGGCGGCGCGGTCATGGACGCCCGGCCTTCGCACCCGCAACATGAAACCCATGTTTGCACAGCCTTCGGTCTGGACGGTGATGGTGGCGCTTCTGGGCGTGCACCTGGCCGGCATGGGCGCCTTCCTCACCATCCCCGTCCTGGCCCCCGCCATCGCGGCCGAAACCGGGCTGGCGGCCAGCCTGACCGGCTACAATACCGCGCTGGTCTATGGCGGGGCGCTGATTTCCGGCCCCTTCACCGCGACCTTGCTGCGCGCCTGGGGCGGGGTGCGGCTGTTGCAGATCGGGCTGTGCCTGATCGCCTGCGGCATCCTGCTGGCGCTGGTGGGCACGCCCACGGCGCTGGCGGCATCGGCCCTGCTGGCGGGGTTCGGCCATGGGCCGGTGACGCCGGCGGGCAGCCACCTGCTGGCCAGCCGCGCGCCGCCGCACCAGCGCAGCCTGATCTTCAGCCTGAAGCAATGCGGCGTGCCGGCGGGCAACATGATGGTCGCGGCCCTGGCACCGGCCGTTGGCGTCGCCTTCGGCTGGCGCTGGGGGGCGGCGACGATCGCCCTGGTCGCGGTGCTGGTCGCGATATCGCTGCAACCGCTGCGCGCGGCGCTGGATGCGGACCGGGTGCCGGGCACGCGCATCGACGGATCGGCGCTGCGGGAAGCCGCATCCAGCTTGGCGCTGCTGCGCCAGCATCGGGCGCTTTTGTGCCTGACCCTGGCGGCGGCGGGGTTCGGCGCCAGCCAGTTCTGCTTCGCCTCCTTCTTCGTGGTCTGGCAGGTCGAGGTCCTGGGCGTCGCCCTTGGCCAGGCCGGCATTGCCCTGGCCATCGGCCAGGGGGCCGGGGTCGCGGGCCGCGTCGCCTGGGGCTTCATGGCCGACCGGGTCGGTGCCCTGCCGGTGCTGACCGGGCTTGGCCTCGGCACCGTCGTCTCAGGCCTGGTGCTGGCCGTGGCGGGGCCCGGCTGGCCGCAGGCGATGATCATCCTGGCCGGCATGGCCATGGGCGCCACCGCCGTCGGCTGGAACGGCGTGTTGCTGGCCGAAGCCGCGCGGGTCGTCCCCGCGGGCCGGGCCGGGGCCGCGACGGCGGCGCTGGGCGTGGTGTTTGGTGGCGCAATGCTGGTCTCGCCGTCGCTGTTTTCGGCGCTGGTGCAGGCGACCGGCGGCTATTCGGCGGGGTTCGTGATGTGCGCGGTTCTGGCGGGGCTGGGCACGCTGGCGCTGCGTGGGGCTAAGTAACGGGAAGGTGGCGCTTTGAGAGGGGCTTTGCCCCTCTCAAACTCTCCCCACCAAGGGGCCGTGGCCCCTTGGAACCCACGGAATTTGGCAGAATAAAGAGAGGGGCATCACGCGCGATCCATTGACCAATGGAACGCCGTGCCCCTCTCTTTATTATGCCAATACATCCCGCCGGTCCAGGGGCGGCGGCCCCTGGTGGGGGTGGTGTGGAGGGGGCGAAGCCCCTTCCACGGCGCAACTTCCCCGTTATTGGCACCCCCAGCCACCCGCCACCGGCGCCAGCACCGGCGTGGCAAACGCCGCCACCACCGGCACATCCGCGGGCCACTTGGCACGCCAGCGATCGCCTTGCAGCATCGCCGCCACCATCGCCACCGGTCGCACCCCGGCCCGGTCCAGCAAGGCCAGCCCGGCCAGGGCCGAGGCCCCCGTCGCCAGCACATCATCCACCAGAAGCACCCGCCGCCCCGCAAGCCTGGGCAGCACCCGTGGGTCCAGCCACATCGCCCGCGCATCGGGGCTGGTGGATGAATGCGCCGGGGCCGACAGCGCCGCGTCGTACCAGGTCTTTCTCGACCATCCCGGCGCGACCCAGTTGGTATGGCCCAGGGCCTCGGCGATCAGGGGGGCGAAAACCTGGCCCTGGCTCGGCAGCCCGACCACGACATCGGCGCCAAAGCCGCGCGCGGCCTCGGTCATCCAGCCGGCCAGGGCGCGGGCGACGGCGAAACTCGCCTGGTTGGCGATCAGCCCCGTGACGGCATGGTCGCCCCGGTCGCGGATCGGCAGCCACAGCACCCGCCCATCGGGCATCGTCGCCGGATAGGCGTCCGTCCAGGGTGCGGGCGGGGCGGTGTCGTCAAAAACCTGCCAGAAATCCATCGGCCGAGCCTATCGGCCGCGTGCCGGTTTGCCGAGGGTGCGGCCGCGTGGCAGTAACCTCAATCATGCTCTCCATCCCCGCCAGCCGCGTGAACGTCTATACCGGCAGCCCGATCGACCGCGTCAGCAACCGCCGCGACGACGCCGATTTCCTGGCCGCCGCCCTGACCGATCCGGCCGCCTTGTTCGCGCCGGTCTGGCGCAGCCGCAGCCTGATGCGCGGGGTCGAGGCCGGGACGCCGGAGGCGGTGTTCCTCTCCCCCGCCGCCGCCGATGCCGTGCGCATGGCGGGCGGCCCCTGGGCGCTACTGGGCCTGTGGGGCGGCCGGCCCGTCTTCGCCGTCGATTGTTCGGCCGCCGAGGATCCCCTGCCGCTGTTGCCGCCCGATCTTGGCGCCTTCACCGACCTGCGCGGCGTCGCGGGGCTGTTGCCGGCGGGCGAGGCGAGCGTGCTCGCCCATGCCCGCGGGCTGATGCATTGGCGCACCCGGCACCGTTTCTGCGGCGTCTGCGGTGCCACCTGTGAACCGCGCAATGCGGGCAATGCGATGACCTGCACCGGTTGCGGGGCGCAGCATTTCCCGCGCACCGACCCTGCGGTGATCATGCTGGTGGTGCACGGCGACCGCTGCCTGCTGGGCCATTCGCAGCGCTTTCCGAACGTGACGATGTATTCGACGCTGGCCGGCTTCGTCGAACCCGGCGAAAGCCTGGAAGAAGCCGTGCGGCGCGAAGTGCACGAGGAATCGGGCATCACCGTCGGCGCCGTGCGCTACCATTCCAGCCAGCCCTGGCCCTTCCCGGCCAGCATCATGCTGGGCTTCTACGGCGAAGGCCTGTCGGATGAGATCACCATCGACCCGGAGGAATTGCGCGACGCGCGCTGGTTCACCCGCGCCGAATTGCGCGACCCGGTGGCGGGCGGCTTCAGCCTGCCGCGCGTCGACAGCATCGCCCGCCGCCTGATCGAAGATTGGTTGGAACACGCATGATCCGCTCATCTGCCCTGATTGCCTGCCTGCTCCTGGCTGCCTGCGGCCCGCGTGCCGCTGGCCAGATCCATCTGAACGACACGCCGGAAGTCGCCGCCTGCCGCGCCGAGGCACGCCGCGACCCCGGCGTGATCGCCGCCAACCGCAGCATGAACATCCAGAACCGGGACAACATGGACCGCGTTCGCGCCGAAGTCGCCGAGGCCGAGCGGCGCTCCTTCAACGCCTGCCTGCGCCGCGAGGGCTTGCCGCTGCCGGGTGGGGTCGAGGCGCCGACGCGCAGGCTATCGGCCTTCTGACGCGGCCTACGCCAGCACCATCCCCGCCCCGCGTTCCGCCACCGCCAGCACCGTCGCGTTGATGTTGCAGACGGGGATCGTCGGGAACACGCTGGCATCGATCACTCGCAACCCATCCAACCCACGCAACCGCAACTGTGGATCCAGCGGCGCGTCGGCGCCCCCCATGCGGACGGTGCCGCAGGGGTGATAGACGGTGCCGCCCGCCGCCCGTGAAAACGCCAGCAGCCCGGCATCATCGGCCACATCCGGGCCGGGCCGAACCTCCCCGGTCACGACGCCCCGCAGCGGTGCCGCAGTCATCCAGCGCCGCGCCAGGCGCAGCCCCCGCAGCAGCGCATCCCGGTCGCCCGGCGTTGCCAGATACCGTGGCGCGATGCGCGGCGCCGCGGCCGGATCGGGCGAAGCCAGCGTCACCGCACCCCGGCTTTCCGGCCGGCATTGCCAGACGCCGGTGGTCGCACCCGGCAAATCCTCCGGCACGCCGATCCGGCCGGGCTGCCAGGACAGTGGGCCGGCGTTGAACTGCACGTCGGGCACGGTCTCCGCATCCGCGGCGCGCCCTGCCTCGATCCGGCGCGTATCGGCAAAGACCGCCATCATGCCGGGTGACCAAGTGAGGGCGCCCTTGGCCTGGATCAGCCAGCGCGCCGCCTCCAGCCCCAGGCGCGGCCAGGTGATGCGGCGGTTGGCCGACCAGCGGTGACCGGCCAGGCGCCAGGTCAGCCGCACGATGAAATGATCCTGCAGGTTCTGGCCGATGCCGGGGATGTCGCGCAGGGGCACGATGCCATGGGCGGAAAGGGCGTCGGCCGGCCCCAGCCCCGACAGCATCAGCAGATGCGGGCTGCCGATGGCGCCCGCCGCCAGGATCACCTCCTTGCGCGCCTGCACCACGCTTTCCACGCCCTCGCGCCGGATGGCGACGCCGGTCGCGCGGCCCGCTTCAACGACGACGCGCAGTGCCAGCGCCCGGTCGATGATGTTGACGCGCCCGGTGCGCAGGGCGGGGATCAGGCAGGCGCGCGCGGCTGACACCCGCGCGCGGCCGCGCCGGGTTTGCTGGAACAGGGCGACGCCCTCGCGGCGCGCACCGTTCATGTCGGGGTTGTGCGGGATGCCGATGGCCTCGGCCGCCGCGACCATGCGTTCCAGCAAGGGCGGGGTTTCCGCCAGGGGCGACACGGGAATGGGGCCATCGCGGCCGCGCAGCCCGTCCGGGTCCTCGCCGATATAGGATTCATGCGCGGACAAGGCCGGCAACATCGCCTCCCACCCCCAGCCCGTCGCGCCATGCTGGGTCCAGAGGTCGTAGTCCGACGCATGCCCGCGCACATGCCCCAACCCGTTGATCGACGACGACCCGCCCCAGACTTTTCCACGCGGATAGTCATAGGCGGGCAAGCCCAACGCCTCGTCCGGCGCCGTGCGGAACCCCCAGGTCAGCCGCGGATGCGTCAGGATCTTCGCGTAGCCGGCGGGGATGTGGATCCAGGGGTGGCGGTCATGCCCACCGGCCTCGATGACACCCACCGTCAGCCCCGCCGCCGAAAGGCGCATCGCCAGCAGCGACCCGGCCGATCCCGCGCCGACAATCACGACATCGAACATCATCCCGGTGCCGGCCCCATCCCGCGCGCCACGGTCATCAGGGTGCGGCGCAGCCAGGCGTGGCCCTGGTCGGCCTCGAACCGCCGGTGGAACACCAGCGACAGGCGCAGGTGGCGGATTTCGATCGGGCAGGGGCGCATCACCAGCCCATGCACATCGGCCATCTGCTGGGCCAGGCGCGCGGAGAGCGTCATGACCAGGTCGGTCCGCCGCAGGATTTCGGGGACAGCCGACAGATGCGCGACCGTCGCCCCCAGGCGGCGCGGGAACCCCGCTTCCCGCAACGGTACGTCCAGCGCGCCATCCAGGCTGCCATTCGGCGAATGCAGCAGATGCGGAAAGGCGACGAAACGTTCCAGGCTGATCTCGCCCTCGGCCAGCGGATGGCCCGGGCGCACCAGGGTCAGGAAGGCCTCTGGCAGCAGCCGCACGCGGGTATAGAGGGCAGGGGGTTCGCCCAGCACGGCGACCGCCAGCCCGGCATCCCCGGATTCCAGCATGTTCAGCGCATTGGTGCGGTCGGCGTGGCGGATCGCAAGCATGCAGTTGGGGGCTTCGGCCGCCATGCGTTCGATCAGCGCCGCGCCCAGCACCGCCTCCGCATATTCGCTGAAGCCGACCATGAAGGTGCGGGTGGAGGTCGCGGGGTCGAAGGGCGCGTGGGTCGCGAGGGTTTCGCGCAGCCGGTCCAGCATTTCCGCCACGGGGGCGGCCAGCGACAGCGCCAGCGCGGTCGGTTCCACCCCGCCCGGCCGGCGCAGGAACAATTCATCCCCCAGCGCCGCCCGCAGCCGCGCCAGCGCGTTCGATACGGCCGGCTGCGACAGATGCAGTCGTTCGGCCGCCCGCGTCACGTGCCGTTCCCGCGCCACGGCATCGAAGACCCGCAACAGGTTCAGGTCCAGCGTCCCGAGATCGGCCATGCGAGCCCCTTCATTGATCTGCGTGATGATGGGCGTTCGCGATGCTGCTTGGAAGCCGGGGACAAGCTCGTGCATGACGCTGGGCATAGAACCGAACGGAGACCCCCATGCCCACCACCGCCACCACGACCCCCTATGCCGCCTTCCTCCTGCGCGTGTCGCTGGGGCTGATGTTCCTGGCCCATGGCGCGCTGCTGAAGCTGATGACCTTCGGCATCCCCGGCACGATGGGGTTCTTCGGCAGCCTGGGCTATCCGCCGATCTTTGGCGTCGTCGTCATCGTGGCCGAGATCGCCGCGGGCATCGCCCTGATCGCCGGCGTCTGGGTGCGCCTGGTCAGCATCCTCGCTCTGCCGATCATGATCGGCGCCCTGATCCAGCACAGCGGCAATGGCTGGCTGTTCAGCGCGACCCGCGGCGGCTGGGAATTCCCCGCCTTCTGGATCGCGGCGCTGCTGGTGCAGGCCGGGCTTGGTGCCGGCGCCTTCGCCGTGGACACGAACAAGCTGCTCGGCCGCACGCCGGCGACCGCGCGCGCCTGATCGCCTGAAACACGGCCCCCGCGCCGCTTCGCCGGCGCGGGGGTCTTATCGTTCGCAGCGGATGAACACGGTGGACCGGTGCGCGATGTCGCCGACATCCGGCGCGCTGCGGTCAGGACCGGTGCTTTCCGCCAGCCGCGGCGTGATGCTGGCGCGGCGCAAGAACTCCAGCGCGGCGCTGCCCCGGATGGCGAAGTTCACATTCTGGGCGATGTCGCCGGTGCGCCGCGCGACATTCTGGGCGTTCAATTTCGACACCACGACGCCGACCAGGTTGCCCTGCATATCCAGCATCGGCCCGCCCGAATTGCCCGGCTGGACCTCCGCGCTGACCTGGTATTGCGCCTGGTTGTCGCCGAGGCCCGCCAGGCCGTTGATCTCGCCGCGGGTCAGCTTGGGGTCCGACGACAGCAAGCCTGCCAGCGGGAAGCCATAGACCACCACACCCTCACCCCGGCGCACGGCGGGGCCGCTGCGGAAGGGCAGGGGCGGCAGCCCCAGCCCCGGCACGTTCAGCACCGCCAGGTCCAGCGCCGCATCCACCCGTGCCGGTGGCACGGCCGCGATCATCCGCCCATCCGGCGTGCGGACCAGCACGCGGTTGCAGGTGTCCACGACATGGTGGTTCGTCATCACCCGGTCGGCGGCGATGGCGAAGCCGGTGCCGGAACTGGCGCGCGCCTGGGCATTGGGGGCGGCGTTCGGCGCCCTTGGCGCGGCCGGTGCAGGGACCGCTGCCGCGACCGGCACGCGCGGGGTGGAGGGATCGAGCGCGATCTGCCGCTCGGTGCAGACATCCTGCCCGCGCACCACCGATTCCCGCCCGTCCGTCAGCACCATCCGCAGGTCGAACTGGCACCCGGCCCCCGCGTTCGGCCGCAGGATGAACCCCGCGCCATCGCCCAGCGGGCCGCGGTTCAACAGGTTGCCACCCCAGTCGGGCCGCCCGCTGCGCACGGCATAGAGCGCCGTCGCCTGCTGCCCGGTGCGGTTCAGCACGCGAAAGCCTTCGGTCGCGGGGGTTTGGGCCAGGGCAGGGGGGGCCAGCACCAGGATGGCCAGCAGCAGCACGCGCGGAAAGGATGTCATGCGGCGCAGATTTGCCATCCTGTGCCCCGGGTCAACCTCGGGCGTAAGATATCGCCGCCCATGGAGACCCCACGATGATCACCCTGACCGTCACCGGCATGACCTGCGCCCATTGCGTCCGCGCGGTGGACCAGGCGATCAAGGCGCTGGACCCCGCCGCGCAGGTGCAGGTCGACCTGGCCAAGGGCATCGTCCAGGCCACCACGACCCTGTCCCGGGACGCGGTCGCCGCAGCCATTCGTGCCGAGGGCTATGGCGTCGCCGACTGACGCCCCCGCCGGGGCGGCGGATCGCGCGACAGGCCACGTTCGGCCAGCGCCGCCTCATAGGCCGCCCAGATCCCGGCCTGCTCTTCCCCCAATCGGCGCAACGTCGCCCACGGAAAAATCCCGCTGTCGTGCAGATCGTCGAAGACGATCCGAACGGCGTAATGCCCGACCGGTTCCAGCCGCATGATGTTCACATGTCGCCGCCCGGCGACGATGGTTTTTTGGCCTGGGCCATGGCCCTGCACCTCGGCCGAGGGGCTTTCGACCCGCAGGTATTCCGCCGGCAGGTGAAACACCGCGCCATCGGCGAAGGTCACGTCCAGCATCCGGTCGGCCGTGCGCAGCCGCAACTCGGTGACCGCGTGCTGCATCATCCCTCCAGGCGGCGCGCTTCGTCCGGCAGCATGATCGGGATGCCGTCGCGGATCGGGAAGGCCAGGCCCGCCTGCTCGCTGATCAATTCCCCGGCGGCGCGGTCGTAGCGCAACGGTCCCTTGGTCACGGGGCAGACCAGGATTTCCAGCAGGCGCGGATCGACCGCGCTGCCGGGTTGGGGGGGGGTGGTCGGTTCGGTCATGGCTGGCGTCTCCCGGTCCATCGTCTTCAGCTCGGCCGGCCTTCCGGGCCGGCGCCGCCATGGGCTTCCATCTGCAACAACGCGACCAGCATGCCGGCACGGTCCCCGGGCGTCGGCGCTTCCAGCAGCGCCTGCTTTTCCCGGGGGTCGAAGGGGCAGACCATGCACAAGGTCGTGACCAGGGTCGCATCGGCCGTCTGGTCGATCGCATCCCAATTGGCGTCGATGTGCTGCGCCTTGAAGTAGGGCCGCAAGGCCCCGACCAGCGCCGCCCGGTCGAGCGGACCCGCCTCCCCATTCGCCAGGTCGCCGGCGAAGCCGCCGTAATCGGCGCGCACCCGCCGGTAGCCGCGGCGCAGGGCGATCTCCTCCACCACATGGAAGCGCAGCATCCCGGTCAAGGTGACCAGGAAGCGCCCATCCTCGGTTTCCGAGAAAGATGTGATCCGCCCCAGGCAGCCCACGCGATACAGCGCCGGGCCGCTCGTCCCGCGGGCGCCCGACGCATCCGGCTGGATCATCCCAAAGACCCGGCCATGGCCCATCGAATCCTCGATCATGGCCAGGTAGCGCGGCTCAAAGATATTCAGCGGCAGCCGGCCCTGGGGCAGCAGCAGCGCGCCGGTCAGCGGGAAGACGGGGATCTCCTCCGGCAGGTCGGCGACGCTGATGGTCAAGGCGGACATGGGACATGACCCTTCGGGTGGGACCATTTCTCCAGGCCCCGGGGCCGAACCGCCACGCCGCCGGGGATCAGCGGAACAGCAGCGCGGAGAGTTTGCGCCGCCCAGCCTTGGCTGCCGGGTCCTCGAAGCCCCAGGCCTCGAAGAACTTCAGCAGCTGCTTGCGGGCGGCCTGTTCCCCCCAAGTGCTATCGCGCTTCATGGCGTCAAGCAGCGCATCGGTCGCGGCGTCGCGCTGGTCCATCGCATTCAGCGCGATGGCCAGGTCGATCCGGGCCGCGTGGTCGTTCGGATCGGTGGCCAGGCGGGCCTCGAAATCCGCCAGCTTCTCGCGCGCGGCGCGGCCGACGATGGCCAGTTCCAACTGCGAACGGACCGAGGCCAGTTCGGCATGCTGGGCGATCTTTTCCGGTGCGGAATCGAGCACGGCCTGGGCCTGCTCCTCCTCACCCAGCAGCATCAGCATGCGGGCGACGCCGGCCAGGGCCTCGGGGTTCTCCGGCTCGGCCTGGGCCAGGGCGCCGTAGGCCTCCAGGGCAGCCTGGTGGTCGCCCGCCTCGGCGGCGGCCTTCGCCTCCGCCAGCAAATCGGCGCTGGGCATCTGCCCGCCGGCCGCCTTCAGCAGGCCCTCGACGAATTTTTGCACGCCGCTTTCCGGCAGGGCGCCCTGGAACAGGTCCAGGATCTGGCCCTTCCAGAAGGCGACGACGGTCGGCACGGACTGCAGGGGCAGCCCCATCTGGGACAGTTGCTGGACGAGCTGCTGGTTCTTGTCGATGTCGATCTTGACCAGGCGGACCCGGCCGGCGGCCGCGCGCGTGACCTTCTCAAGCGCCGGGGTCAGCGCCTTGCAGGGGCCGCACCAAGTGGCCCAGAAGTCCACCAGGATGGGGACCTCCTGGCTCGCCTGGACGACGTCCTGCATGAAGGTTTTCTGGTCGCCGTCCTTCACGGGGTCGGCGCCGTTCGGCAGGTTGGTGTTCAGAAGGGTTTCCATAGGGTCCGGCCGCCTGAAATGGTGGGGGTGCGTTTCGGCGGCATAGATGTCCTCCCGGGGGGCGGTAGGCAAGCGGGGGGGATCGGGATCGCTATTCCGTCCGGCGGACGGCCCTGACGTGTTTCGCGTTCCGCCAGGCGGCAAACGCCTGCCGCACCCGCGCCATCAGCACGGAGGGAAGCGGCCCATAGACGACCGACCCCGCGCCGGCCTCCGTCGCCCGCAGATCCGGACCCGGCCAGCCGAAGACGTTGAACTCGGACACCATGATCCAGCACTGCTCGCGCTGAAGCCCAAGCCGCGCCCGCGTCGGGGCAGGGATTTCGACGCCCGCAGCCGATTCCGTCGGCGCCGAGGAGGTTATGGGCAGCACCACCACCTCGTTAGCGCCCTCAGCCGTCCGGATCAGCGCGACCACGGCGGCCGGCCGGTCCTTCACCGCCTCTTCACGCCCCGCGTCGTGTTCGTGGCTCCATAGGTAGGCGTAGCGGATGACGTCGCCGACGGATGGCAGCGCGCCCCTAACCGGCCTCATGATCGAAGGCCTGCGCCTCCTCCGGCGGTCGCGCCGCCAGGATCGCGTCCACCACATCCTGCGGGGCGTCTTCCGTCCGCACGACCTGCCGGTCGCGCCGCTTGAGCCGCTCGTATTCCTCGATCGAGATCATGACCACGCGTGCCCGCCCGTTGCGCGTGACCGCGACGGGTTGGGTCAGGGCCTTGTCCTGGTAAAGGCCGAAATGCCGCTGTGCTTCGGCCGCTGGAATCTTGAGCATCGGCTCGGTCATCCGGAGAATCCTTGGATTATGTAAAATACATAACCCATGCATGGGGTGTTTTCCAGCTACCGCAGCCGCTGCACAAACCCCGCGATCGCATCCGACAACTCCCGGTCGGCGGTGCCGATGGCAAAAACCGTCGAAAGATGGTTGTGCCCCGGCAGCCGGGCCATCGCCGGGGCGCAGCCCACCGGGCGGGCGCAGAGCGCCGCCTGCAAGGCCTCGCCCTGGCGCAGGAACCCGGGCGGGTCCAGCGCCGCCGTCGCCTGCATGATCGGCAGGTCCGTGGCCGCCAAGCCCTCCAGCGACCCCCGTTCGGCGTAGAACGACCGGTCGGTGCCGTAATAGGCCTCGATCCCTGGCGAAGGCGGCAGGGCGGCGATGTCATACAGGCCCGAGATCAGCACCAGTCCCGCGATCCCCTCGCCCGTGGCGGCGAAGGCGGCCGCATGCGCGGCGCCGGCCGAATGGCCGACCAGGATGATGCGGTCGGGATTGCCGCCGAAATCCGGCGCACGGGCGCGGATCCACCCGATCGCGGCGGCCAGGTCCTCGGCCGCCGCGGGCCAGGGATGCGCCGGCGCCAGGCGGTAGGTCACGTTGATGCCGACCATCCCAGCGCCGACCGCCCAGGCCCCGATGTTCTGGTAGGCAAAACCGTTGGCGCTGCGCTTGTCGCCGCCGGTGAAGGCGCCGCCATGCACGAAGACCAGGATCGGGCGTGCCGGGCCGGGGGTTTCGGCGACAAAGATGTCCAGTTGCTGGCGCGGATCGGGGCCATAGGCCTGGTCCAGCACCTCGCGCACCCCCGGCCGGGGGAAGGGCTGATGGAACGGCGCCAGCAAGGCCGCCGTGCGGGCCGGGTCCACCACGGGGCCGAGGGCCGCGAGCCCATCCTCGACCCCCAGCGGCAAGGCGCCGATCTGGGCCTGGGCGGAGACCGCGCCCAGCAGCCAGATCGCCAGCGCCTGCGCCTTCATCCCAGGGTTTCCGGCCAGTAGAGCCGGGTCGGGTTGTCCACCAGCACCTGGTGACGCACCGCCTCGTCATCGGTGAAGCGCGCGAAGAGATCGACCAGCGCCCCGTCATTCGGCATGTCCTGGGAGATATTCGGATGCGGCCAGTCGGTGCCCCAGAGGCAACGGTCCGGCGCCACCGCCAGCAGTTTTTGCGCGAAGGGGATCGCGTCCTCGAACGGTGCCCGCCCGACCGACACGCGTTCGGCGCCACAGATCTTTACCCAGGCCAGGGGGTTTTCCATCAGCCCCAGCAGGGCGCGGAACGGCGCCTGATCGGTCCCCAGCTTCGCCTGCACCCGGCCCATGTGGTCGATGACGAAGGGGATGCGGATGCGGTCGATCCGCGGCGCTAGGTCCGCGACATCCTGCGCATCCAGGTGCAGCACGACGTGCCAGCCGAGTGGCTCGATCAGCGCCAGCACGCGGTCCATCACCGCCAGGTCCGGCATGCCGCCCAGATGGCGGACGAAGTTGAACCGCACGCCGCGCATCCCGCCGTCATGCAGGCGGGCCAGTTCCCCGGCCGTGATGTCGCCATCGACCACCGCGACCCCACGCATGGTCCCGCCGCTGCGGGCGATCCCATCCAGGGTCACGGCCATGTCGGTGCCGTGGCAGGAGGCATGCACGATCACCGCACGGCTGATGCCCAGGTGCCGGTGCAACGCCTGCAGCGCCTCGAACGGCGCATCGGGCGGCGTATAGGCGCGATCGTCCGCATAGGGGAACACATCAGCCGGCCCGAAGACGTGGCAATGCGCGTCGCAGGCACCGGGCGGCATGCGGTAGGCCGGGGTGGTGGGGTGTGGGTCGGGGGCTTTGCAGAGCTTCATACTGGGGAGTCTCGCGCGGCTTGTCGGGGCGGCGCAAGCCATGCGGTCAGGGGCGCATGGCCTCGGCGGTCGCCAGGCGCTTTTGGAAGCCGGCGTTGTCGGGCATGCGCGCCACGGCCTCCTGGGCGGCGGCGATCGCGCCGGCCCGGTCGCGGCAGCGCATCAGGTAGCCGGCCAGCGCGTGGTGCCCGGACGGATCGGCCGGGTTGAGTGCCAGGACCTGGCGCATGGTGGCGGCTGCCTCGGCAAAGGCCCCGGCGATGCCGAGTGCCGTGGCCAGCACGCGCAGCGTCGGCCGATGCGCGGGGAGCAGAAGCAGGGCGGCCCGCGCCGCCGCCATCGCTGCGGCCAGGTCGGCGGCATCGCCGGACCCGCGGCGTTTTCGCAGCGTCACGCTGGCCAGGTCGGACAGGGCGGCCCCGCGCGATGCATCATCGGTGGCGGCTTCGATGGCCGATTCGGCCAAGGCGATGGCCCGGGCGACATCGCCTTCCCGCGATGCCCGCGCGGTCAGGCGCCGGAGAACCTTGTGATACAGAGGGCGCGCCCGCAGAAGCTCGTCCGCGACCATCCGCGCCGCCTCGCGCCGAAAAATCCCGGCGGCCCAGACGGGATGCCGGACCGAGGCCGCGCGGAACAAGTGGTAGGAACGATGCGCCGAGGCGCGCCGCGCCTGGGCCGTCAGGCGCCCCAAGGCCGGCGCATCGCCCGCCAGGGCCGCGCTGAACAGAAGGGATGCGATCTCGGCACGGGCGATGGTCATCACCGGGCGATGCTGCGTATGCGGCATCCAGATGACGGTGACGCCTGGGGCCGCGGCGCGGATCATCTCGACGTTCCAGCGATCGATCTTATCCTGGGGGTCGATGAAGATGTAGCTGCGCGGCGCGACATCCGCCGCGGTGATCTCCATGCCCTGGTTGAAATCGGGGCGAAAACGATGGCTGTTCCGGGTGAATTCCCCGACCACCGAAGGGTCGATGGAATATTGCGGGACGAAGGCCAGGGTCGCCGCGGCTTGCAGCGCGCTTGCATACTTCAACGCGCCGTAGCCCCCCTGGGATGACCCATAGGTCAGCCGGCGCGTGTGGCGCGCCAGACGGGGCGCCAGCGCCGCGATGGCGGCCCGCATCGATGTTTCGGGGTACCAGTTCGGCTTGCGGGACACGAAGCCGATACTGTCGATGCCAAGCTTTTCCGCCACGGGCTGGCCCCAGAAGCCATGGCCTTCGGTCGGCATGGCGATATGGGCGAAGGTGATCAGCAGAAAGTCATGGTCGCTTTGCGCGACATCATGCGCCGCGACGTAGATCTCATCATCCTCGAACAACAGCATGCGGCGGCCCGTTTCGGTGGGCTGCCATCAACCCGCCAAAAAATCCCGCGTCAATGCGCGCAGGAACGCCGTATCCACCGGGTTCGTCGCCGGGTTCCCCGCGCGATGCCCCCAGATCGAGGGAATCGGCACCACCCGCCCATCCCGCAGATGCGCCACCTCCGCCAAATTGTCGGCGACGCGGAAATACAGATCCGTCTCCCCCGGCATCAGCAGTACCCGCGCCTCGATCGCGGCCAGTGCCGCCGCCAGATCGCCACCGGGGGCGATGTCCCCCGCCTCCCAGGTGCGCAACTGCGCCAGCAGATCGGCCGCGTGGCGGCGCTGGTAGCGGGCTTCCCATTCATCCCGCAGGTAGTCATCCAGGGCCCCGGCCCCATGCAGCCCGGCGCGGTAGAAATCCTGGCTCAGCGCCATCGTCGCATAGATGCGGCCAAAGGCGCGCAGGGCCGCGACCGGGGGCGCCGAAAACCCACCCTTGCCATCATATTCCGGCGCCGCTTCCAGCACCGCCATCAGCGATTTCAGGAAGATGCGATTGTGCACGGCGGTGCGGGCACTGCCGCAGACGGCGATGATCCGCGACACCGGCAGGGGCCGGGCCGCGGCCCAGTGGTAGGCCTGCTGCGCGCCCATCGACCAGCCATAGACCGCATGCAGCCGCGCGACGCCAAACACCTCCGCCAGCAAGCGCGCCTGCGCCGCGACATTGTCCCAGGCCGTCACCAGCGCGGGGTAGTTGTGGGTGTTGGAGGGCGATGACGACACGCCATTGCCGAACATCTCCGGGATCAGCACGAACCAGCGGCCCGGGTCCAGCACACCCTGCGGCCCGACCAGCCATTCGATATCGGCGCCATGCGCGGAATAGGATGTCGGATACAGCACCACATTATCGCGCGCCGCGTTCAGCGTGCCATGGCTGCGCCAGGCCAACCGCGCATCGGGCAAGATCCCGCCGTGCCGCAGCGGCCAATCGCCCAGCGCCAATGTGCCTTGATCCATGCTGCTGTCACTTCTTCCGGGACGCGAGGGCGGCGATCACCACCACGGCGGCGACCAGGGCAACCCCCACCATCGCGCTGACCACGCCGAAATTATCGGAGTCGCGCGACAGGAACAGCGCGGTGATCGCCGCCGACGCCGCCAGGATGATGCGAACCAGGACCGACATCACCGCCCCCGCCGTGTTCAGATGGGCCAACTTCACGCCCCGCGCGGCTGCGCGCAAGCCTATTGGGCCGGTTGCGCAACCACGGGGCCGAGCCCCAGCATGGCCAGGAGCGCCACGCGCTGCACCGGCTTGGCCATGTAGTCGTCCATGCCCGCGTCCCGGCACTGGCGTTCGAACTCGACGCCGACATTGGCGGTCAGGCCGATGATGCGGGTGCGGCGGTTCCGCCCCGTGCCGCCGCGGATCTGGCGGGTCGCCTCCAGCCCATCCAGCACCGGCATCTGCAAATCCATCAGGATCACGTCATAGGGCAGGCGCTGGGCTGCGGCGACGCCCTCGGCGCCATCGGCCGCGACATCCACATGGCATTGCGCGCGGTTCAGGATGGCCTTCATGACCAACTGGTTGGTCGCATTGTCCTCGACCAGCAGCACCCGCAGCCGTGGCGGCGCGCCGGCATCCGGTTCGGCCGGCAGGTCCGGCGCCACCGGCGCCGGCGCCTGGGCCAGGCCCAGCGCATGCAGCAGCGCGTCGCGCAACCGCCCGGGCAGGGCGGGCTTCAGCAACACGGCATCGACCAGGCCCGACAATGCGCCGCCGCCCGCGCCAATGCCCGACGAACACAGCACCAGCACGGGCTTGCCGGTTGTGGGGTCGGCGCGGATGCGGCGGGCCAGCTCCGTCCCATCCACCCCTGGCATCTGCCCATCCAGCACCGCCGCCGCAAAGCCTTCGCCCGCCGCCGCCGCGACCCGCAGCAGCGCCAGCGCCGCATCGGCATCGGCCACGGCCATCGGCCGCGCGCCCATCGTGGTCAACTGGCGTGCCAAAATCTCCCGGTTCAAGGCCAGGTCATCCACGACCAGCACGCGGCGGCCGTCCAGCCCGATCAAGGGCGGCGCCGCATCGGTGGTGCGGCCGACGACAATCTCGAAGCGAAAGACGCTGCCGCCGCCATCGCGCGGGGCGGCATGGATGCCGCCGCCCATCTGTTCCGCCAACCGCCGGCAGATGGCCAGGCCCAGGCCCGTGCCGCCGTATTTGCGGGTGATCGACGCATCCGCCTGGGTGAAGCGTTCGAACAGCAGCGGCACCTGTTCGGCCTTGATGCCGATCCCGGTATCGGCCACGGCGCAATGCAGCAACCAGTCCTGCCGCCCCGGGCCAGTCAGCTTGGCGCCGACGACGACCTCAATCCAGCCGCTTTCGGTGAACTTGATCGCATTGCCGATCAGGTTGAACAGGATCTGGCGGAAGCGGCCCGGATCGCCGACCACCCGGGCCGGCAGATCATCGTCCAGCGCGACCACGAGTTCGACACCCTTGGCCGCGGCCTTGGGCGCGAACAATTCGACGATCGTCGCCATCTCCGCCTCGATCCCGAAGGGGATCGCCTCATGGTCCAGCATCCCCGATTCCAGCTTGGAAAAATCGAGGATGTCGTTCAGCACCATCAGCAGATGTTCGGCGCTGCTGCCGATGGTGTCGGCATAGCGGCGCTGCATCGGGTCCAGCCCGCTGTCCAGCAGCAGCCCGGTCATGCCGATGACGCCGTTCATCGGGGTGCGGATCTCATGGCTCATGGCGGCCAGGAATTCCTCCTTGGCCTGGGTCGCCCTGCGGGCCGCCTGTTCGCTGCGGGCCAGTTCGTCGCCCTGCGCCTTCAGCGCCTGCGCCTGGCGGAACATCAGCCACAGCGCGCCCAGCACGATCAGGGCGGCGATGGCCGATCCGACCAGCAGCGCCTGCGCCAGGCTTGCCGCGGCCTCGACCGCGGCGGCGCGGGTGCGGGCGACCTCCACCACGAAAAACCCCTGCCGCGTCACGGCAAAGGATGCGACCACATCCTGCCCATCCTGGTCGCGGCCGGACCAGGTGCCACTTTCCCGGCGCGGCAGGAAATCGCGGAACGGCCAGGCCAAGGCATGCATCTCCCCGATGCCGCGCAGGCTGCGGTTCGACCGCGCCAGCAGCAGCCCGGCGGGCGATGAAATCCGCACCGTCACGCCATAGGCCATGGCCGATTGCCGGGCGATCGCCGCCAGGTCCTCGGGGTTGATCAGCACCACCGCCACGCCGGCGAAATCGCCCCGCAGGCCACGGATGGTGCGTGCCAGCGGGATCGACCAGATGCGCTGCTCGGCGATGGAACGCGTCGGGTCGGCCGCCAGGTAGCGTGCCGGTTCCGGCGCGCCCAGCCCGGTCAGGGACGACCCCTGCCGCATCACCTGGAACCATGGACGGTCGGCGATGCTGAGATCCTCCAGGCTTTCCACCGTGGAGGACTGCACGATGCCGGCGGCATCGGTGACGAAGACGGCGCGCAACAGCGGCACGTCGCGAATCCGGGCGGATAGCGTGCGGGCCAGGGTGTCGGTATCGCCATCGCCAACGCGCTCGGCCAATTCGGCCAGCACGATGTCGACCGTCTGGATGTTGCGCGACAACTGCTCCGCCAGGCTGGCGGCGACGCCCTGGGTCAGGCGCCGTGCCTCGGCGATGGCGTCCCGCTGGCCGCGCTGTGCCAGGATGCCGTACATGACGGCCAGGCTGACCCCCACCAGCAGCGCCGCCGCGGCGAACAACAGCCAGGGCTTGGGCTCGCTCGCACGGCCTTGTCCGGGGCGAAAGCCGAGGAATTGGCGGATCCGCCCATAGGCGTTTTGGGTGGGGGAGTCTTGGATGGGGGAGTTTTGGATGCGGCCCGACATTGTCGCGATTATTGCAGCCTGCGCCGCGTTCGTCATGCAGGCATCGGTGTTTTCACCAAAGCTTGCGGCGATGACCCGGATCGCGCCCGCCCAAATCGTTGACGCCGGGGCCGGCCCCCCCGTCCAACTGGCGACGCACACGTCGCAGCCGCATGTGGTGACGCCGCCGATGACCTCGCCCCATTCGGGGCAGCCGCGCCTGGCGGTGATCCGCGCCCGGGGCGAACTGCTGGTCTGTATCTGGCCGGAATATTACGCCATCTCCTGGCGCAACCCCCGCAATGGGGAGATGGAGGGGCTGGACGCCGAGATGGCGCAGGCCCTGGCCGATCGGCTCGGCGTCCGGCTGCAATTCGTCGAAACGCATTTCGTGGAATTCCTGGACCGGCTGGAACAGGGCGACTGCGACATCGCCATGATGGGCGTCGGCATCTCACCGGAGCGCAGCGAGAGGGTGGCGTTCAGCAAGCCCTACCTGGGCAGCCCCATCTTCGCCGTCACGACGCGGGACAGCCCGCGGGTCGCCTCATGGGCCGACATGGACCGCCCGGGCCACGTGATCGCGGTCGCCGCCGGCACGATCCAGGTCGGCCAGATGCGCGGGGCGCTGCGCGCCGCCGAACTGCTGGTCGTATCCCCCCCCGCGTCGCGGGAGGCGGAGGTGCTGGCGGGCCGCGCCGACGCCTTCGTCTCCGACTTCGCCTATACGCGCGGGATGCAGCAGATGCACGGCTGGGCGCATGTGATGGAATCGCCGGATCGTTTTGGCGACACGCTCTTCGCCTATGCCGTTGCCCGTTACGAGACGGCCTGGCTGGCGGAGGTCGATGCCTTCCTGGCCGCGGCCAAGGCCGATGGGCTGCTGGCGCGCCTGGCCGAGCGCTATGGGCTGACCTCCGGGCTGGTGCGCTGAACGGGGCGTCAGCCGCGCCACACCGGGCCACGCGCGACCGGGCGGCCCGTGGGGGTGCGGTCGGGCTGCGGGGCGGTGCTGACGCAGAGCTGCATCGCGTGTTGCAGGATGGCCGTCGCGTCCGGATCCTCCAGCTCCGCCAGATTCGACCCAAGCCGGTGGATTCGTGCCTCCCCCGGGGCGTCGCAGAGCGGCGGTTCGGCCTGGGGGGGGCGCCGGGCGGGGGCGGCGGCACGCGGCCGGGCCGGGGCGGGGCGGACCGTCGGGCGTGCCGGCGTTGGCGCCGTGGCGACCTCGATCGCATTGGCCGGCGTGGCCGCCAGGCCCGCACAGCCGCCGCCGATCAGGCTGGCGGCGATCCCGGCCCGGCCCATCATCCCAAACCAAGCCCCGCGTCGCATCGACCACATGTGCCTGCCTCCTGGCTGGAGCATGCGCTATCCTGCGCCCGGTCACTTGCCGGATCGTGAACACAGATGCGATAGCGCGCGGGACCGCGGGATGGTTCCCTCCTTCCCCGCCGAACCGCCCTGGCAGGAGCCCCGCCCATGGCCGACGACGCCGACGAAGACGAGTTCGACCTGCGTGTAAGCCTCGAGACGGTGGCAACCGTCATCGACCACGCCCGCGCCATCCAGGAAGAGGATGAGTCGGACGACGACGAAGATGAAGACGAGCCCGACGGCAGCGATGAAGAGATGGACGAGGAAAGCCTCTCCGCCTTCCTGTCCGAACTGAACGAGGACGAACAATCGGCCCTGATCGCCCTGGCCTGGGTCGGCCGCGGCGATTACGAAGCCGAAGAATGGGAAGAAGCCCTGAAAACCGCCGGCGAACGCAGCGCCGGACGCGATACCGCGACCTACCTGCTGCAAATGGACATGCTGGGCGACCTGCTCAGCGAAGGCCTGGCCGCGTTTGGGATCGCGGCCGAGGAAATCGAGCGGTAATATCGGGGAAGTGGTGCCGTGAGAGGGACGTCGTCCCCCTCACACTCCCCCTACCAGGGGCCGCCGCCCCTGGACCGGCGCGATGTATTGGTAAAATAAAGGGAGGGGCATGGCGCGCCTCTGTCCAATGGCGCGGCGTTGATGCCCCTCCCTTTATTTTACCAAATCCCGTGGGTTCCAAGGGGCCACGGCCCCTTGGTGGGGGAGGCGTGGAGGGGGCGAAGCGCTCTCCACAGCGCAACCTACCCCCGCATCGGCCCATCCAGCCCGGCGATTTCGCGGATCAGCTTGCGTTTCACCGCGATGCCGAAGGATTCGAAGTCCTCCGCGACCACCATGAAGGCGCCGACGCCGCCCACCACCGCCTCCTGGTAGTAGGTGTCGAGTGGGATGGGTGGCTGGCGGCCGAAGGTCGGGCGGTCGTTGATGATCGGCAGGCCGTTGATGGTGACCCCTTCCGCCACCAGGCGATCACGTTCCACCTCCGCCGGCGGGCCGCTGTTGTTCACCCCGTCGCCCGATACATCGATGACCTTGCGGGTGCCCTCGAACGGGGCTTCCGCCAGGGCGGCGCGGCTGGCCCGCAGCCCGCCGGAGATCGAGGTCCAGGACAGCGACGCCCGCGGCGCCTCGGCCAGGGTCGCGGCCCATTGGTCGGCGTCGCGCTGGCTGGCGATCCGGGTCCAGGGGATGACCGTGCGCTGGTATTCGATCCCGGCCCATTCGATGTAGCACAGGCCCACGGCGCCGATCATGCCGCCCTGGATCGCGCGCACCACCACCTGGTCGCTGACGGCGTGGCGGTAGCCTTCGCGCTGCAGCCGTGCCTCATCCTCGTCGATCGAGCGTGAGACATCGACCGCCAGCACCAGCAGCACATCGACGGGTTCGTTGGCCCGGGCGGGCCGTGTAAGGGCCGCGGCCGCCCCGGCCGCCAGAAGCGAACGACGAAGCATCACGCCCTCCTGCATCGCGAATCTGCGATGTATGCGAGCGCGTCCTCTCGCCGCGACGCAAGGAAAATCGATCAGCGCGGCGGCAGGAATCCGACCAGTCGTTCGGCTTCGGCGACGATCGGATCGGCAATCGCCGCCGCCCGTGCCGCGCCCTTGTGCAATGCCGCGTCCACGGCGCCCGGATCGTTCAGCAGGCGCTTCATCTCCGCCGCGATGGGCGACAGGTGGTCGACCAGCGCCTCGACCAGCACTTCCTTGAAGGCGCCGAAGCCTTTGCCGCCCTGCTCGCGCAGGATGTTCTCGGGCAGGGTGCCGCTGATGGCGGCCAGGATGCCGACCAGGTTGCGGGCTTCGGGCCGTGCCTCAAGCCCGGCCATGTGGTCGGGGATGGGCTCGGCGTCGGTCTTGGCGCGGCGGATCTTCAGCGCGATCGTGTCGGCATCATCGGTCAGGTTGATGCGCGACTGGTCCGACGGATCGGACTTGCTCATCTTCTTGCTGCCGTCGCGCAGCGACATGACGCGGGCGGCGACGCCCAGGATCATCGGCTCGATACGCGGGAAAAACTCCACGCCGTAGTCGTGGTTGAATTTCTGGGCGATGTCGTTGGCCAGTTCCAGGTGCTGGCGCTGGTCGTCGCCCACGGGCACCGATGTCGCGTGATAGGCCAGGATGTCGGCCGCCATCAGGTTCGGATAGACATAGAGCCCGGTGGACGCGGCTTCCCTGTCCTTGCCCGCCTTGTCCTTGAACTGGGTCATCCGGTTCAGCCAGCCCAGCCGCGCGATGCAGTTGAAGATCCAGCCGAGCCTGACATGCGCCGGCACATGCGACTGCACGAACAGCACGCAGCGATCCGGGTCCAGCCCGCAGGCGATCAGCGACGCCGCCATTTCGCGCGTGGCGGAAGCCAGTTCGCCGGGGTTCTGGAACACCGTGATGGCATGCTGGTCCACGACGCAGAACAGGCTTTCGTCGCCATTCTGCATCGGCACCCAATTGCGGATGGCACCGAGGTAATTGCCAAGGGTGGGAACGCCGGAGGGCTGGATACCGGAGAAAACGCGGGCCATGGGATGCTTTCAGTCTGGAAGATGGCGCCCTGTTCACCCCCGCCCGGGGTTCCGTCAAGCGTGACCATTGCACCACCGGTCCCGCCCTGCGTAGCATCGGATCGCAAACAGGCCGGATCAACCGGCCACGGCACCCCGAAAACGGGGGCCGGGCTCTGGGAGGGGTTTTCTGGAATGGCGAACAACGGGATGTCTCGTCGCGCGGCGCTTGGCGCCGGCGTGGCCGGGGTGGCGGCCTCGACGCTGCCGCTTTTCAATGTCCACGCACAGGGGACGGCGGGCACCTTGCGCTGCGCCTTCTGGGATCATTGGGTCCCGACCGGCAATGGCGCCCTGCGCCAGCTCTGCGGTCAGTGGGGTGAGGCAAACCGGGTCAACGTCCAGCTCGACTTCATCAACACCACCGGCAACCAGTTGCAACTGACGGCCGCCGCCCAGGCGCAATCGCGCAGCGGGCACGACATCATCTCGCTCAGCCCCTGGGATGTCGGCGGCTATGCCGACCGGCTGGAGCCGGTGGATGACGTCATGGGCCGCCTGGCGGCCAAATACGGCCCGGCCAACCCGGTCGCGGAATACCTCAGCAAGCACAATGGCGCCTGGCGCGGCGTGCCGGCGACGTCCGGCACCCAGAACAAGCCCGCCTGCGTGCGCTTCGACCTGCTGCAGGAACACGCCGGGATCGACATCCGCGCGATGTGGCCGGCCGAGAACCGGGCTGGGCCGGGGGCGGAGAACTGGACCTGGGCAACCTTCCTCACCGCGGCCGAGGCCTGCCACAAGGCGGGCTTCCCCTTCGGCCTGCCGATGGGCCAGTTCACCGACGCCGTGGATTGGGTGGGGGCGATGTTCGCCGGCTTCGGCGCCCGCGTGACCGATGAACGCGGCAACCCGACGGTTCGCGGCAATGACAAGCTGCGGACCGCGATCGATTACGGCGTGCGGCTGTCGCGCTTCCTGCCGAATGATGTCTGGGCCTGGGATGATGCCTCCAACAACCGGGCGCTGATTTCCGGCCGGTCGGCGCTGATCTTCAACCCGCCGTCCGCCTGGGCGGTCGCCAAGCGCGATGCGCCGCAGGTCGCGGAGAAATGCTGGACCGTGCCGATGCCGGCGGGGCCGGAGGGGCGCTTCATCGCCTATCTTCCCTGGACCTCGGGCATCTGGGCGTTCGGGCGCAACAAGACCGCCGCCAAGGGGCTGCTGGAATTCCTGTCGGAACGCAACTCGGCCGAGGTCATCACCACCACCAGCAACGGCTACGACATCCCGCCCTTCGCGACGATGAACGACTTCCCTGTCTGGAACACGGAAGGACCGCCGGTCGGCACGGTCTTCAACTACCCGGCGAAACCGCATCACAACGCCCGGCCTAGCATCGCCTTCGCCCCGGCGCCCGCGGAACTGGCGGCGCAGATGTACATCCAGGCACTGAACACCAAGGTCATCGCGCGCGTCGCCCAGGGTGGCGACAGCATCGATGCCGCGATGGGCTGGCTGGACCGCGAGATCACCAACATGCGCCGCGGCTGATCGTCTGGCGGCGCCGGGCCTTTCGCCCGGCGCCGCCGCATTCCCGAAGGACCACGCCGATGGCAGCCGACGGCAGCATCGTTTCGCATATCGAACCCCAAGGCGGCGACAGCCTGCGCCGCTTCGCGCGACGGCGCTCCACGATCGCCTTCCTGATGACCCTGCCGCTGATCGCGGTGATCGGCGGGCTGGTCGCCTGGCCGGCGGGCTATGCGATGTACCTGGCCACGCTGAACCGGCGCATGACCGCCTTCATCGGTTTGGAGAACTTCAACATCCTGCTGGATTCCGAAACCTTTCGGATGGTCATCTGGCAGAGCATCATCTTCGCCGTCACCGCGGTCATCGCCAAGGCGGCGATCGGTTTCTGGCTGGCGCATATGCTGCACCACATCCCGTCCAAGGGTCAGCGCAAGTGGCGCGGCATGCTGCTGGTGCCCTGGGTGATTCCGCCGGCCCTGTCCACGCTCGGCTGGTGGTGGATGTTCGAACCTTCCTATTCCAGCATCAACTGGCTGCTGGCGGTTTTTGGTGTGCCGGCGGTGCCGTGGCTGGGTGAACCCGGCTGGGCGCGGGCCAGCGTGATCATCGTCAACGTCTGGTATGGCGCGCCCTTCTTCATGATCATGTACCTGGCGGCACTGAAATCGGTGCCCGAGCAATTATACGAAGCCGCCGACATCGACGGCGCCACATCCTGGCAACGGCTGCGCTACATCACCCTGCCGATGATGCGGAACATCATCTCGATCACCGTGCTGTTCAGCCTGATCGTCACCTTCGCGAACTACGACATCGTGCGCGTACTGACCAATGGCGGGCCGCGCGACCTGACGCATGTCTTTGCGTCCTACGCCTTCCAGGTGGGCGTGCTGTCCGGGAACATCCCGCGTGGTGCGGCGGTCAGCCTGTTCATGTTCCCGCTGCTGGCGGTCATCGCCTATTTCGTGCTGCGCGGCGTCAATCGGCGCGACAAGGAGATGGCGGGATGAGCGCCACCGTCCCCGGCTTCCGCCGCAAGACCGGCAGCCTGCACAGCGAACGCCGCTGGGCGCTGTGGTCGGCCTATATCTCGCTGATCTTCGCCGCCATCATCATGCTGGCGCCGCCCTTCTACATGCTGATGACCAGCCTCAAGAGCAGTGCTGAGATCGCCGACCTGTCCGGCAATCCCTGGATCGTGCGGTCGCCCACCCTGGAGAATTTCTGGGGGATCATCTCCAACCCGATGTTCCGCGGCTTCATGTACAACAGCATCATCATCACGGCCTCCGTGGTGGTGATCACCATGATCATCTCGGTGCTCGCGGCCTTCGCGCTGTCGCGCATGCGTTTCTGGGGGAGCCAGGCGCTGGCGACCGGCGTGTTCCTCACGTATCTCGTGCCGGATACGCTGCTGTTCATCCCGCTCTACCAGATCGTCGGCGGGCTCGGGTTGCTGAACTCGGTCTGGGGGCTGGTGCTGGTCTATCCGACGCTGACCGTGCCCTTCTGCACCTGGATCATGATCGGCTACTTCGCCTCCATCCCGAAGGAATTGGACGAGGCGGCGCTGATCGATGGCGCCAACTGGATGCAGATGCTGGTGCGCATTTTCATCCCGGTGGCGATGCCGGGGATCATCGCCGCGACGATCTTTGCCTTCACCGTGTCCTGGGCGGCCTTCGTCTATCCGACCGCCTTCATCACGCAGCCTTCCGAGATGCCGCTGACCATCGGCGTCGTGTCGCAACTGATCCGCGGCGACACTTTTGCTTGGGGCCAGTTGATGGCGGGGGCGTTGTTGGCGGCTCTACCGCCGGTGATCGTCTACGCCTTCCTCATGGACTACTACATCGCGGGCCTGACGGCCGGCGCGACAAAGGGATAATCGCTGATGGCGCAAGTCACGCTCAGGAAAATCGTCAAGGCCTATGAGGGCGGCGTCCAGGCGGTGAAGGGGATCGACCTCGACATCGCCGACCATGAATTCGTGGTGCTGGTCGGCCCCTCCGGCTGCGGGAAATCGACCACGCTGCGCATGATCGCGGGGCTGGAGGAAATCACCTCCGGCGACATCGCCATCGGCGGCAAGATCGTCAACGACATCCCGCCGCGCGACCGCGATATCGCGATGGTGTTCCAGAACTACGCGCTCTATCCGCACATGACCGTCGCCGACAACATGGCCTTCGGGTTGATGCTGCGGAAATTCCCCAAGGACGAGATTCGTCGCCGCGTCGACAACGCCGCAAAAATCCTCGACATCACCGAACTTTTGGGGCGCAAGCCAAAGGCCCTGTCCGGCGGCCAGCGCCAGCGCGTCGCCATGGGCCGCGCCATCGTGCGCGATCCAAAGGTCTTCCTCTTCGACGAACCGCTGTCCAACCTCGACGCCAAGCTGCGCGTGCAGATGCGGACGGAGATCAAGAAGGTCCACCAGACCGTCAAGACCACCACCGTCTACGTCACCCACGACCAGATCGAGGCGATGACCCTGGCCGATCGCGTGGTGGTGATGAATGGCGGCATCATCGAACAGGTCGGCCCGCCGCAGGAACTCTACCACCACCCCGCGACGCGCTTTGTCGCCGGCTTCATCGGCAGCCCCGCGATGAACTTTTTCCCCGCGCATCTGGTGAATGGATCGGGCGCGCTGCGCGTGCGCCTGCCGGATGGCACCGAACTGGCCGTGCCCGAATCCCGCACGCAGCGCTATGCCGCCTGGGCCGGGCGCGACCTGGTCTTCGGCCTGCGGCCCGAACACCTGACGGAATCGAAGAACCTGACGCGCGAAAACGTCGCCATCCTGACCTGCACGCCCGAGGTCATCGAACCCATGGGCATGGAGACCCTGATCCATTTCAAGATGGGCGGCGCCGAGATCTGCGGCCGCATCGACCCGACGACCGAGGCGCATCCGAACGTGCCCCTCGCCATGGCGGCCGACATGAACAACATGCACCTGCTGGACCCCGCGACGGGCAAAGTCCTGTGAAGGGCAAGCGAATATGGGTCACCGGTGCCGGGTCCGGCATCGGTCGCGCCGTCGCGCGGGCGCTTGCGGCCGAAGGCGCCAGCCTCATCCTCTCGGGCCGGCGCGAAGCCCCTTTGCGCGAAACCCTGCCGGACGCGCAGATCGAGGCCCTGGACCTGACCGATGCCGCCGCTGTCCAGGCCGCGGCCGATCGCATCGGCCCCATCGACATCCTGGTGAACAATGCCGGCGGCAACCTGCTGCGCCGCCATTGGCACCAACTGACCGCCGAGGCGGCCCAGGGGATGCTGGCGCAAAACCTGTCCGCGCCCTTCCTCACCTCCCTCGCGGTGCTTCCCGGCATGCGGGCGCGGGGTGGCGGGCTGATCGTGCAGATCGCCTCGATGGCCGGCAAGCACACGCACCCCGTCGCGGGCCCCGCCTATATCGCGGCCAAGCACGGGCTGGTGGCGCTCTCGGCCAGCATCAACAACGAAAACGGCATCCACGGCATCCGCTCCACCGCGATCTGCCCGGGCGAGGTGAATACCCCCATCCTCGACCTGCGCCCGCAGAAGATCGCGGCCGATGAATTGGCGCGGATGCTGCAACCCGAGGACCTTGCCGCCGCCGTCCTCTTCGTCTGCCAGCAACCCCCGCGGGTCTGCATCAACGAGATGCTGGTGACGCCGACGCGAAACCGCGCGAACCTGGATCTTGCCTCGGCGATCGCCGCACTACCCTGAAGGATATCATGGCTCACTACGTCACCATCCCCATCCCCGCGGCCTCGCTGCAGGACCTGGTCCAACGCATTTTTGAAGCCGCGGGCTGCGCCCCAGGCGAAGCACATCGCGTCGCGGAACATCTGCTGGGCGCCAATCTCGCGGGCCATGACAGCCATGGTGTCGCGCGCGTGCCGCGCTACGTCGAATGGCTGGAAAAGGGCTATGTCCTCGCCGGCCAGAAGGTCGAGACGATCACCGACGGCGGCGGCTTCGTGCTGCTGGACGGTAAGTTCGGCCTGGGCCAATCCGTCGCGCGTGAAGCCGCGGCCATCGGCATTTCCCGCGCCGTCACCAGTGGCGCCTGCATCGTGGGGCTTCGCAACGCCGGCCACGTCGGCCGCATCGGCGAATATGCCGAACAGGCGATCCGGGACGGCATCCTGTCCATCCACTTCGTCAATGTCGCGGGCTCCGTGCTGGTCGCCCCCTTCGGCGGTGTCGAACGCCGCTTCTCCACCGCCCCCTTCTGCGTCGGCGTGCCGCTGCCGGGCGATCCGGTGCTGCTCGATTTTGCAACCTCGCGCGTGGCCGAGGGCAAGGTCCTGGTCGCTTCCAACGGCGGCAAGGCGCTGCCGGATGACGCGCTGATCGAACCCGATGGCAGCATGTCGGGCGACCCGCATACGCTGTATGGCGACTACGCCCAGGTCGGCCCGCGCGATGCCGCCGGCGGGCTCGGCGCGATCCGCGCCTTTGGCGAACACAAGGGCAGCGGGCTGGCCATGATCTGCGAATTGCTGGGGGGCGTGTTGACCGGCGGCGGCGCCTGCGGGCCGATCACCGAACGTGGCCGCATCGCCAATGGGATGCTGTCGATCTACCTCAGCCCCAAGCATTTCGGCACCGAGGCTGAGTTCCACGCGGCCGGCCGGTCCTATGTCGACTGGGTCCGCGCCGCCAAGCCCATCGACCCCGCGCTTCCGGTGCTGGCCCCCGGCGATTCCGAAGCCCGGCTGCGCGCCGATCGCCTGGCCAATGGCGTGCCCCTGCAACCCGATACCTGGGAGGGCATCAAGCGCTGCGCCATCGCCCTTGGCGTGGCCGTGCCATGATCAACCGCCGCACCCTCCTCGCTTCCGCCCCCGCCTTGCTGCTGGCGGCGCCCGCGCTGGCCTTCCCCGACCGCACCATCACGCTGGTCGTGGGCTTCGCACCGGGCGGCAGCACCGATATCGCGGCGCGGCTGGTCGGCGACCGGATGCAATCCTTCCTGCCGAACAACGCCCGCGTCGTGGTGGAAAACCGCGCCGGGGCAGGCGGCACCGTGGCGTCGGACTGGCTGCGTCGCCAGCCGGCCGATGGGCACACCATCATGCTGGTCGAGGCTTCGAGCCATGCGGTGGCGCCGAACGCCATCGCCGGCGGCACGCGCTTCGATCCGATCAACGATTTCGCCCAGATCGCCATCGTCGGCACCGGGCCGCTGGTGCTGGTCTTCACACCCTCCTTCGCCGCGCGCACGCCGGAGGAAGCCGTGGCCGCGTTGCGCGGACTGGGGCCGCAGGGGATTTCCTATGCCAGTTCCGGCGTCGGCTCGATCCCGCATTTGGCGGCGGAGATGCTGCGCCTGTCGACCGGTGCCACCGCGCCCTTCACCCACGTGCCCTATCGCAGCGGCGGGTTGATGGTCGAAGCCATCGCCAAGGACGAGGGCACCTTTGGCGTCGCGGTGCTGGCCAGTGCCGCCGCGCAGATGCGCGACGGGCGTGTGCGTGGCATGGCGCTGACCGGCGCCCGGCGCAGCCCAGCCTTCCCCGACCTGCCGACCCTGGCCGAAGGCGCGCTGCCTGGCTTCGACCTCGGCACCTGGAACGTCATCCTCGCGCCCAAGGACACGCCGCCCGAGACCGTCGCGATGCTGAACCGCGCCATCACCAGCGCCATCGCCGACCCGGCGCTGCGCCAGCGCCTGCTGATCGCGGGGGTGGATGCCTGGGAAGGGCCGAACACGCCCGCCGATGCACGCGCCTTCATGACCGCCGAACTGGCAAAGTTCCGCGATGTTGTGGCCCGCACCGGGGTCCGCCTGGACCCGTGAACGACGCCGATATCATCGTCGTGGGCGGCGGCAGCGCCGGCTGCCTGCTGGCCGCGCGCCTGTCGCAGAACCCATCCTGCCGCGTGCTGTTGCTGGAGGCTGGGCCATCCGGCAAGGGCGATCCCTGGATCGCGCTGCCCGGCGGCTACGCCAAGCTCTACGGCAGCGGCAAATACGATTGGCGGTATGAGACCGAGCCCGAGCCCCAGTTGAACGACCGCCGCATCCACTGGCCACGCGGCAAGGTCCTGGGCGGCAGCGGCAGCGTCAACGGCCTCGTGTTCCTGCGCGGCGCGCCCACCGACTACGACCGCTGGTCGCAGGCCGGCGCGCGCGGCTGGGCCTATGCCGATGTGGAGCCGGTGTTCCGCGCCTTGGAAACCTGGGAAGGCGGCGCCGATCCCCTGCGCGGCGCCGATGGCCCGATCCATGTCGCGCAGCCGCGCAAACTCGCCCCCGCCGCCGATGCTTTCGTCAAATCCGCCATCGCCTTCGGCCTGCCCGAGAATCCCGATTTCAACGGCGGCACCCCGATCGAGGGCGCGGGACCGATCCAGTTGAACACCCGTGGCGGCTGGCGCTCCTCCTCCGCCCGCGAAATCCTGAAGCCCGCCATGGGGCGGCCGAACCTGCGCGTCGAAACCGGCGTGCTGACCACCCGCGTCATCATCGATGGCGGCCGCGCCACGGGGGTGCAGACCAGTCGCGGCGTGTTCACCGCGGCATGCGAGGTCGTGCTCTGCGCCGGGGCCATCGAAACGCCGAAACTGCTGATGCTGTCAGGCATCGGCGATGGCGCCGCCTTGCAGGCGCTGGGCATCGAGACGATCCACCACGCCCCCGATGTCGGTGCCAACCTGCAGGACCACCTGGTCGGCAAATGCATCTGGCGGACAAAACCCTGCGGCAGTCTAAACGAAATCCTGACCAACCCGTTGCGCCAGGCAAAGATGGGTCTGGACTGGCTGCTGGCCAAGCGCGGCCCGCTCGCCATCGGCGCTGGCGAGGCCAATGCCTTCGCCCGCGTCACCCCCGGCGCGGAGGAAGCCGAGGTGCAGTTCCTCTTCGTGAATTTCTCGACCTTCAACTACGCCGACGGGCTGCATCGCTTTCCGGGCGTCATGCTGAACTACGGCCAGTGCCGCCCCGACAGTCGCGGCAGCATCACCCTACGCAGCCCCGATCCATCGGAAAAACCGGTGATCCGGGCCAATTACCTCGACCACCCCAATGACGTGCGGGTGATGCTGCTGGCGGCCCATATGGCGCGGAAGATCGCGGCGCAAAAACCTTTTGCTGACCTGGTCATCGAAGAACTGCGCCCCGGCCCCGCCGCGCAGGATGACGCCGCGATCCTGCAAAACATCCGCGCCACCGGCGGCACCGTCTTCCATCCCTGCGGCACCGCCCGCATGGGCAGCGACGACCTCGCGGTGGTGGACCCGCAATTGCGCCTGCGCGGAATCGCGGGGCTGCGGGTGGCCGATGCCTCGGTCTTCCCGCTGATCCCGTCGCCAAACATTCAGCCGGCGGTGCTGATGGTGGCGGAACGCGCGGCGCGCTTTATCTCAGACGACAACCGCAAGGCGTAGCGGGAGCGGCGTCGCCGCATCCGGCATGGCCAGCCGCAGCCGCGCCTCCAGCACCGCCATGCCATCCTGCATCTTGATCGCGACGGTCGATCCCGCCGCTTCCGGCACCGTGTCCAGCCAGGCCTGCACCCGCGCCCCCGCCTGGCCGGTGCCGGCGTGCAGCGCCCGCGCCGCCCTGACGCGCAAGGCCCGCATCACCCGCGCCGAGGCGATCACCGCCGGCAACCTGGCCGCCCGTTGCGCCGCCTCGGTCGCCTCCGGCCGGTCCAGTTTTGGGGGGCGATGCAGACTGGGCAGCGTGGCGCCCGATGCCAGGCCCGACCGCGCCAGCGCGGCGGCGGTGGGGGAGGGCGCCTCGCCCTCGGCCCCGGCCCCCCAGCCATCCTCGGCCACGGTCGCGGCCAATCGCGTCACCAGCGTCCAGCCGCTGCCGACCACGAGCGCCAGGAAGCGCGCACCGGCATCGACCCGCAGCGTCCTGAACGGCGCGAAGGCGGGGCTTTCGTGCAGTCGCGCGGGGTCGGATTGCGCGGGTTCGCCCAGCAGCCCGGGTGCTGCCTCCGCCACCACCGCGCAGAGCAGCGTTTCCCCCACCACCGCCAGCCCGCGCAGCAGGGCCACGTCATCCGCCTCATGCCCGAGGGGGCGGTCCACCAGCAGGACGGCGGGGGCGGCGCCCTCGGCCTCGGCGTGTTCCATGATCTGCATCAGGGCGCTGTCCTCGGCCGGGGTGCCCCGGCCCAGGTCGCGCTGCAATTCCCGCGGCGACACCGGCAGCACCGCGACCTGGGCGCCGCTATCCACCAGGTCGCGCAGCGCCTGCCAGCGGTCACGGGCGGCGATGAAGGCGGGGGCCGTGACGATGGCCTCGGTCAGGGCCGCGATCCGGGCGTCGATGGCGAAAAGATCGGCCGCGCGCGGGTCGACGCCAGCGGATTCGCGCTGCCGGGCCTCGGTCGCCGCGAAGATGGCGGCCAGCGGGTCATTGTCCTCGGTCATGGCGCCCTCCTGTTTGGGCGCAGGCTAGACCGGTTTGTTTCGAATCGTCAGGTGCTGGTGTTCGCCGGTGCCTCGGCCCCGGCCAGCCGTCGCACCGCCGCCACCAGCCGGGGCGAATCCCAGGCCGCCGCGCCCTCCAGCCGCGCCCTTTCGCGCCCGTCGCGGCCCACGATGATCGTCGTCGGCAGCCCGCGCACGGAAAAGGCCCGGCCGACCGTGCCGCGCGGGTCCAGCCAGATCCCCAGGTTCCGCAACCGCGTGCGTTCATAGAACGGCGCGACCTGCGCCCGCCCACCCCGGTCCGACGACAGCGGCAGCACCACGATTCCCTGCGGCGCCAGCAGCGCGGCCAAGCGGTCCAGCGCCGGCATCTCCGCCACGCAGGGCGCGCACCAGGTCGCCCAGAGGTTGATCACCATCCCCCGCCCGGCAAAGGCGGCGGGGCCGGAGGCCGCGCCCTCGCCATCCGTCCAGGCCAGCCCCTCCGGCAGGGCCCGCGGCGGGGTCTCGACCAATGCCTCGAACCCGTCCCGTTCAGCAGCCGATGCTGGACGCAGGCCGCCCCCCATGGTGAGAGTGCCGCCAACGGTCAGCATCGCCGGGGCCATCATGGATTGGCGACGGGTCATGAACAGCACGGGGCACTCCTTCCAGTGACGAACGCAAGCAAGGCAGTCTTGGGCAACCAACAATGGGGCGGGCGTTACGCCGAAGGCCCTTCGGCCATCATGACCGCCATCAATGCCAGCATCTCCTTCGACCGTAAAATGTGGCGCCAGGACATCCGCGGCAGCCTGGCCCATGCCGCCATGCTCAAGCATGTGGGGATCCTGACCGCGGAGGAGGAGGCCGCCATCCGCGACGGCTTGGCCGCCATCGCCACCGAGATCGAGGGCGGGACCTTTACCTTCTCCGAGGCGCTGGAGGACATCCACATGAACGTGGAAGCCCGCCTGACCGACCGCATCGGGGACGCGGGCAAGCGCCTGCACACCGGCCGCAGCCGCAACGACCAGGTGGCGCTGGATGTCCGCCTCTGGGTCCGGGATGCCATTGATGGGCTGGACGGGCAGATCGCCGATTGCATGACCGCCCTGGTCGAACGTGCCGGCGAGCACGCGGGCTCCGTCATGCCGGGCTTCACCCATCTGCAACCGGCCCAGCCGACGACCCTGGGCCACCATTTGCTGGCCTATGTCGAAATGCTCGGCCGCGACCGGGGCCGGCTGGCCGATTGCCGGGCGCGGATGAACGAAAGCCCGCTTGGGGCGGCCGCCCTCTGCGGCACCGGCTTCCCGATCGATACGCATATGACGGCGGCGGTGCTGGGGTTCGACGGGCCGATGCGCAACAGCCTGGATGCGGTCGCGTCCCGTGACTATGCCATTGAATTCCTTGCCGCCTGCGCGATCTGCGCCACGCATCTGTCGCGGTTCGCCGAGGAAATCGTCCTCTGGACCAACCCCTATTTCGGCTTCATCAAACTGTCGGATTCGTTCTCGACCGGCAGCAGCATCATGCCCCAGAAGCGCAATCCCGATGCCGCCGAGCTGGTGCGGGCAAAAACCGGGCGCATCACCGGGGCCGTGGTCGGGCTGCTGATGGTGATGAAGGGCCTGCCCCTGACCTATGGCAAGGACATGCAGGAGGACAAGGAAGGCCTGTTTGACGCCGCCGAATCCCTGACCCTCGGCCTCGCCGCCACCGCCGGCATGGTGCGGGACCTGAAGCCCGATGTGGCGCGGCTGCGGGATGCGGCGCGGGCCGGCTTTTCCACCGCCACCGACCTCGCCGATTGGCTGGTCCGTGAACTGCATTTGCCCTTCCGCGACGCCCACCACGTGACGGGGCGCCTGGTGAAGGAGGCCGAGACACGCGGCATCGACCTGCCCGACCTGCCGCTTGAGGCCATGCAGGCGGTCCACCCCGGCATCACCGACGCCGTCTATTCGGTGCTGACGGTGGAGGCATCGGTCGCCTCCCGCACCTCCCACGGCGGCACGGCGCCCGAAAATGTGCGCCGGATGGCGGCGGCGTGGCGGGAGCGTCTGGCATGATTTTGCGCACGGGGCTTCTTCTGCTCGCGGCCTCCCTGGCCGCCTGTGGCCGGGTCGGGCCGATTTCACCCCCCGGCCCTTCGGACCGGATCATCTACCCGCGCGCGTACCCGGCGCCGGACCGGGCGCCGCGCCCAACGGTCCTGGACCCGACGCCCGTGCCGCCGGGCACGACCCCGCCGCCGGCGTGGCCATCCCGGTAAACACCCGCCGGACCTGCCGCCCCGCTGGGCCAAAACCGCCCGGTTTGCGGGCAGCGGCGGCGCCGGGCGCGTAACAGCGGCGCCGCCTGCGCGCTTCTTCCTTTGCAGCGCGGCATGGCGCCCCCATAATTCTGGGCATGGCTTCCCCCTTGCCCGCCGCATTCGGCGATGACCCGTCCTTCGCCGAACTCCTGGCCGCCCGTCCCGGCCTGTCCGCCGATCCCCTGGCCGGCCTCATGATGGAGGAAGTGGCCCTTGCCCGCATCGCCGCGGCCGTCGGCACCCCCGCGTGGGTGTATTCGGCCGGCACGCTGCGCCGCCGCCTCGCTGCCCTGCGGGGCGCCCTGGATGGCGCCGGGCTGAACGCCACCATCCATTACGCCATGAAGGCCAATGACAACCTGGCCGTCGTCCGCGTCCTGGCCGCCGGCGGCGCCGGGGCCGACGTGGTCAGCGAGGGCGAATTGCTGGCCGCCCGCGCCGCCGGCGTGCCCGCCTCCGCCATCGTCTTCTCCGGCGTCGGCAAGACCGAGGCCGACCTGCGCCGGGCGCTGGCCGAGGACATCTTCCAGATCAACGCCGAAAGCGTGGAGGAGATCGAAGCCCTTTCGATCATCGCCACCGCCATGGGCCGCACCGCCCGCGTCGCCCTGCGGGTGAACCCCGATGTGGATGCCAAGACCCACGCCAAGATCACCACGGGCCTGGCCGAGAACAAGTTCGGTGTCGCCATCGGCGATGCCCCCGCCATCTACGCCCGCATGGCCGAACTGCCGGGGATCGAGCCCATCGGCATCGCCATGCATATCGGCAGCCAGATCACCGCCGGCATGTCGGCCTATCGCGCCGCCTATGCCAAGGCGGCCGAACTGGTCCGCACCCTGCGCACCGCCGGCCTGCCCGTGCAGCGCGTCGATTGCGGCGGTGGGCTCGGCATCCCCTATCGCGACGAGATCGCCCCCCCGCCGGAGGCCCTGGCCGGCGCCATCAAGGCGACCCTGGGCGACCTCGGCCTGCCCGTGATGATCGAGCCCGGGCGCTGGCTGGCCGGCCCCGCCGGGCTGCTGCTGTCGCGGGTCGTGCTGGTCAAGCACGGGGCCACGCGGCGCTTTGTCGTGCTGGACGCGGCCATGAACGACCTGGCCCGCCCGGCCATGTATGACGCCTGGCACGGCATCCTGCCGCTGGCCCCGGCCGCCCTGGTGGCACCGCGCACCCCGGCCGATATCGTCGGCCCGGTCTGCGAAACGGGCGATACCTTTGCCCGCGACCGCGCGCTGCCGGCGATGAAGGCCGGGGACCTCGTCGCCCTGCTCGATGCCGGCGCCTATGGCGCGACCATGAGCAGCACCTACAACGCCCGCCCCCTGGCCCCCGAGGTCATGGTCGATGGCGACCGTTTCGCCGTGGTGCGCGACCGCCAACCGATCGAGGACCTGCTGGCGCGCCAGCACATGCCGGACTGGCTGACATGACCGACGACCGCCTGGATCGCCGCCGCCGGGCCGCGCGCCTGGCCTTGTGGTGGGAAGCCCTGTGGCCCCGGCTTTGGCCGGTCCTCGGCGTAGGCGGAGTCTTTATTGTCCTGGCGCTGCTTGGCCTGCCACTGGTGCTGCCGCGCTGGCTGCACATGATTGGCTTGGCCGTTTTCGCGGGTCTTCTCGGCTGGGCCGCCTGGCGCGGGCTGCGCGGCTTGCGGGTGCCGGGCCTGGCCGCCGCCGACCGCCGTCTGGAAAAAGCCTCCGGCCTGCGCCACCAGCCGCTGGCCGTGCTGTCGGACCACGCGGCCGGCGACGACCCCATCTCCCGCGCGGTCTGGAGCGAGCACCAGCGCCGGGCACGGGCGATGATCGGCCGCCTGCGCGTCGGCCTGCCGCGCCCGGGGCTGGCCGCGTTGGACCGCCGCGCGCTGCGTGGCGGGCTGGTCGTGGCACTGGTCGGCGCCTTTGGCATCGCCGGCGCCGAAACGCCGGAACGGCTGCGCCGCGCCCTGGTGCCCGGCTTCGAACTGCCGCCGCCCGCCCCCGCCCTGCGGCTGGAGGCCTGGGTGACCCCGCCGCCCTATACCGGCGCGCCGCCCCTCTTCCTCGACCCCGCCGGGGGCAGCGTCAGCGTGCCGGCCGGCAGCCGCGTCCACCTGGCCCTGTCGGGCGGCAGCGGCGGCGTGCCGGACCTGTTGCTGGATGGCACCGCCACCCCGTTCCGTGCGCTCGATGGCTCCTCCTTCGGTGCCGAGGCGCTGGTCGATCGCGGCATGACCGTCGGCATCCGCCGCGACGCCAGCGACATCGCCCGCTGGTCGCTGACCGCGCGCGCCGATTCCCCGCCGGTCGTGGCCTTTGCCGAACCGCCCGGCCGGGCGCAGCGCGGCCTGGCCGTGCGCCTGCCCTGGCGGGCCGAGGATGACTGGGGCCTGGTGACCGTCCGCGCCGAACTCCGCCTGGTCGCGCGCCCCGATGCGCCGGCGCTGGTGGTGGACCTGCCGCTGCCCGCGGCGTCGCCGAAGCAGGCGCGCGGCGCCGCCCAGCCCGACCTGTCCGCGCATCCCTGGGCCGGGTTGCCGGTGCGGGTCCTGCTGGTCGCCGTCGACGGCGCGGCGCAGGAAGGTCGCAGCGACGACGCGACCCTGACCCTGCCGGAACGCGCCTTCACCCATCCTGTCGCCCAGGCGCTGATTGCGCTGCGCCGGGCGCTGTCGGTGGACCCGGACGCCCGCGCCTCCTCCCGCGCCGAGTTGGACCGCATCACCGCCTCGCCCGAGGCCTTCGAGCATGATTCCGCGACCTACCTGGCCCTGCGCGCCGCCCGCGCCCGGCTGGTCCGCGACCGCCGCCCCGAAGCCATCCCTGAGGTCCAGGACATCCTGTGGGAAGTCGCCCTGGCGCTGGAGGAAGGCCGCGCCGACCGGACAGCCCGTGCCCTGGCCGAGGCCCGGCAGGCGCTGCGCGAATCGCTGGACCAGGCCGAACGGCGCGAAGCCGAACGCCGCGAACAGGACGCCCAGAACCCGCCGAACCCGGAACAGCAGGTCCAGCGCGAGGCCGAACGCCAGCAGACCGACGAACGCATCCAGCAATTGCGCGAAGCCATCCGCCGCCACCTGGAAGCCCTGGCCGAACGCCTGCAGCGCGAAAACGCCGAGGCGATGCCCTACGACCCCGCCAACCGCCTGCTGGACCAGCGCGAGTTGGACCGCCGCACCCAGCGCATGCGCGACGCGGCACGTGAAGAACGCAACCGCGACGCCCAGCGCGAATTGGCCGAGCTGGAACGCATGCTCGACAACCTGGAACAGGGCCGCAACAGCCGCGCCGAAAGCCCCGAGCGCCAGCAGCGCCGCGAACGCGGCCAGCAGCAGATGGGCGCGATGCAGGACATGGTCCGCCGCCAGCAAGGGCTACTGGACGAAGGCCACCAGCGCGCCGAGACCGAGGAACAGCGCCGCAACGCCGCCCGCCGCCAGCCCGGCCGCCAGCCCCCCGGCGCCCAGCCGCCCGAAGCCGCCGCCCAGGACCGCGCCGCCGCCGAACGCGACGCCCGCGTGCAACGCGCCCTGCGCCGCGCGCTGGGCGAGGTGATGCAGCAATTCGGCGACCTGACCGGGGAAGTGCCCGACGCCCTCGGCCGCGCCGACCAGGCGATGCGCGAGGCGCAGGAGAACCTGCGCGGCGGCAACGACGCCCGCCCCGACCAGCAGCGCGCCCTGCGCGAATTGGCCGAGGGCAACCGCCAGATGGCGCAGCAGATGCAGCGCCAGTTCGGCCAGGGCCAACCCGGCGGTGAGCCCGGCGAGGAAGAGGGCGAGGACGGCGAAGGCCAGGGCATGGCCGATGGCAGCGAACAAGGCGGCGAGGGCGGCGACACCCCCGGCGACCTGGCCCAGGGCCGCGATCCCCTCGGCCGCCGCGCGCGCGAAGCGCCGGGGGCGGCCGAAAACGGTGGCGATACCCGCGTGCCGGAGGAAGCCGAACTGCTGCGCAGCCGCCGCATCCAGGAAGAACTGCGCCGCCGTGGGGCGGAGCGGGAACGCCCGGCACAGGAGTTGGACTACATCGACCGGCTGCTGAAGCGGTTCTGATTTGCGTGGTGCTGCCTGAACGGGCAAGCAGCACCCATGATCCCCGTCACCAACCGCATCAGCCTGGACGAGCGTGAACTGCACGAGGATTTTCTGCGCGCCTCGGGGGCAGGGGGCCAGAACGTCAACAAGGTCGAAACCGCTGTCCAGCTGCGCTTCGACGTGCGCAATTCGCCCAGCCTGCCGGAAGCCGTGCGCGAACGCCTGGAACGCCTGGCCGGTCGCCGCCTGACCAAGGATGGCGTGCTGATCATCGCCGCCCAACGCCACCGCACCCGTGAACGCAACCGAGAAGACGCGCTGGAACGCCTGCTGGACTTGATCCGGGAGGCCGCCAAGCCGCCACCCCCGATCCGCCGCCCGACGCGCCCGACCCGCGGGTCCAAGGAACGCCGCCTGGAAGGCAAGTCCATCCGCGCCGACGTCAAGAAGGGGCGCGGCAAGCCGTCAGAGTGACGGGCGCACCACCGTCTCGCCCTGCCGTGTCTCCGTCGGCAGGCACAGCGCCACGATCTCCGGCGCCACATCGGCCGGTTGGGCCAGGCTGGACTGGTCTTCGCCCGGCATCGCCGTCATGCGCATCTTCGTCGCCACGATGCCGGGGTCATACAGGTTCACCCGCAGCGGCGACTCATGGGTTTCCAGCGCCCAGCTTTGCACCAGATGCGCCTGGCCGGCCTTGGTCGCGCCATAGCCGCCCCAATAGGCCTTTGGGCGCTGGATGCGGCCCGTGGTGATGACCACCGCCCGCCCCGCCGGCGCCGCCCGCATCGGCGGATCGCAGGTGCGGATCAGCCGCCAGGTGCTGGCCATGTTGACCGCGATCATCTCGGCCCAATCCTTGGGCTGGATATGCGCGACCGGCGTCAGGCTGCCGAGAGCCCCCGCCGCATGCACCAGGATATCCAGCCGCCCGAACCGCGCGACGATCGACGGCCCCAGCATGTCGATCTGCTCGGCATCCTTGATCAGGTCCAGCGGCAGCAAGGTCGCGGAGGACCCCGCCGCACGCACGGCGTCGTCGGTTTCCTCCAACCCGCCCTGCGTCCGCGCGACCAGCACGACCTGCGCCCCGGCCCGCGCCAGTTCCACCGCGACGGCGGCACCGATGCCGCGCGACGCCCCGGTGACCAGCGCCACCTGGCCCAACAATGGACGGATCATTCGGCGACAGCCGGCAGCATCGACAGCGGTCGCGGCGCGTTTTCCTGCGCATCCGGCAACGCGATCGCGTAATCGCCGGTGAAGCAGGCGTCGCAATAGGCCGGCGCATCGCTGTTCCGCCCGGGCTTGCCCAGCGCGCGATACAGCCCGTCCAGCGAGATGAAGGCCAGGCTATCCGCGCCGATGATCCGCGCCATCTCCGCCACCGAATGATTCGCCGCCATCAATTGCGAGCGTTCCGGCGTGTCGATGCCGTAGAAACAGGAATGCGTCGTCGGCGGGCTGCTGATGCGCATATGCACCTCGGTCGCACCCGCCTGGCGCACCATCTCGACGATCTTCCGGCTCGTTGTGCCGCGCACGATCGAATCATCCACCAGGATGACGCGCTTGCCTTCCAGCATCGCACGATTGGCGGAATGTTTGAGTTTCACACCAAGATGGCGGATGTGGTCGGTCGGCTCGATGAAGGTGCGGCCGACATAGTGATTGCGGATGATGCCGAGTTCGAAGGGGATGCCTGACTCGGCCGCATATCCCATCGCGGCGGGCACGCCGCTGTCGGGCACCGGCACCACCATATCGGCCTCGACCCCGGCCTCGCGCGCCAATTCCTCGCCAATGCGCTTGCGGGTGCCATAAACGGGCGTGCCCTCGACCACGGAATCCGGCCTGGCAAAATAGATGTATTCGAAAATGCAGAAACGTTCCGGTGCGGCGGCGAAGGGTTTGACGCTGGTCACGCCCTTGTCGTCGATCAGCACGATCTCACCCGGCTCCACGTCGCGCACGAAATCGGCGCCGACGATGTCCAGCGCGCAGGTTTCGCTGGCCAGCACCCAGGATGCGGTGTCGCCCGACCCAAGCCGGCCCAGCACCAGCGGCCGCACGCCGCGCGGATCGCGCGCGCCGATCAGCGCGCCATCATGCAGCGCGACCAGCGAATAGGCGCCCTGCACCTGCTTCAGCGCATCGATCAGCCGATCCACCACCGTATCGTAGAGGCTGGTGGCGATCAGGTGGATGAACACCTCCGAATCCGTCGTGGACTGGAAGATGCAGCCGCGCCGCACCAGCGCGCGCTTCAGCCCGACGGCATTCGTCAAATTGCCGTTGTGTGCGACGGCGAAACCACCAAACACGAAATCGGCGTAGAGCGGCTGCACATTGCGCAGCGCCGTTTCACCCGTCGTGGCATAGCGGTTGTGGCCACAGGCCGCCCGTCCGGGCAGCCCCGCCATCACCTTGGCATCGGAGAAATTGTCGCCCACCAGGCCGCGGCCCTTGTGCGCATGGAAGCGTCCGCGATCGAGCGAAACGATCCCCGCCGCTTCCTGGCCCCGGTGCTGCAAGGCATGCAGTCCGAGCGCGGTGAGGGCGGCGGCATCGGTCGCGCCCCAAACTCCAAAGACACCACATTCCTCGTGGAAGTGGTCGTCGTCGTGCGGATTGGTGATCATCGGGGGGGCACCCTTACGCGCAAGCGATGGCACCGGTTCGGGGTTCGATCCGGGGCTTGTCGCACAGCCGTCATGTGCGACTTCTGGCCGGCGGCCGCAACAGGTCCTCTTGCGTCGGCACCCGCCTGCTGGGCAGGTCTGGCAGGCGCGGACGGTATTCGGCCGGCATTCGATTCACCATCCAATCGGCTGCTTCCGCGACATGTGGCAGCGCGCGCGCATCGCGCACCGCATCGGGCCACTTGTCGGCGGTCGGCACGAACAGCCCGCCGACCACATAGGCCAGGATCGCCAGGAAGGCCCCGCGCGCGATCCCGAAGGGGATGCCCAGCGTGCGATCCAGCCCGCCCAGCATCGACCGCTGGATATGGCCGGAAATCCAGCCGATCAGCAGCTTCAGCACCACCAGCGTGATGAGGAACACGCCGCCGACGGCCAAAACCTCGGCCAGCCAGCGCGGTTCGACATAGGGCAGCAGCATCGGCAGCGTCTGTGGCTGCAGCAGGAAGGCCAGGGCGACAGCCCCGACCCATGCCGCGACTCCCAGCACCTCGGCCACCAGGCCGCGAAAAAAGGCAATGATCGCCGAAAGGGCCATTACCACCAGCAGAGCGATGTCGACCCAGGTCATGCGCGCCGGGGTATAGCGGGCGCGTAACGTGGCGTCACGCCTTGGTCGCGGGCTTCTTTTTTGGATCGATAAAAGGGGCGACCAGATCCGCCAGATGGCCGATTTCCCGGACGGTCATGCCGTCAGGTGCCACCGGCGTGCGGCCACCGCGTGCCACCCGGCGCGGCAGCACGGCGGCCGAAAAGCCCAGCTTGGCGGCCTCCCGCAAGCGCGACTCGCCCTGCGCCACTTGCCGCACCTCGCCCGACAGGCCGATTTCACCGAAATACACCGCCCCCGCGCTGGTCGGCTTGGCGGTCGCGGCGCTGACCAGGGCGGCGGCGACGGCCAGATCGGCGGCGGGTTCGTTGATCCGCAAGCCGCCGGCGATGTTCAGGTAGACATCGTTCTGCCCCAGGGTCAGCCCGCAGCGCGTTTCCAGCACCGCCATCAGCATCGACAGCCGCGCCGAATCCCAGCCCACCACCTGCCGCCGCGGCGTGCCGCCACCGGGCGTGGGGGAGAGCAGGGCCTGCACCTCCATCAACACCGGCCGCGTGCCCTCAAGCCCGGCGAACACAGCGCTGCCGGCGATATTGCCGCGCCGTTCGGCCAGGAACAGGGCGGAGGGATTGGGCACTTCCTCCAATCCCTGCTCGGTCATTTCGAAAACGCCGATTTCATCGGTCGCGCCAAAGCGGTTCTTGACCGCGCGCAGGATGCGGAACTGGTGGCCGCGGTCGCCTTCGAAATACAGGGTCGCGTCGACCATGTGTTCCAGCACGCGCGGCCCGGCGAGCGCACCTTCCTTGGTGACATGCCCGACCAGCACCAGGGCAAAGCCGCGCGATTTGCACAGGCGGATCAACTCGGCGGCGCAGGCGCGCACCTGGCCGACGGTGCCGGGGGCGCTGTCCAACGCATCGGTCCAGACGGTCTGGATCGAATCGATCACGACCAGGGTCGCCTGGCTCTCATCCTCCAGGCTCGCCGCGATGTCGCGCAGGGCGGATGCGGCGGCCAGCGCCAGCGGGGCATCGGCCAGGCCAAGGCGCAGCGCGCGCATGCGGATCTGCTCCACCGCCTCTTCGCCCGAGATATACAGCACCCGGCCGCCGGCCATCGCCATGCGGGCCGCCGCCTGCAGCAGGATGGTGGATTTGCCGATGCCCGGGTCGCCGCCCACCAGCACTGCCGATCCGGGCACGAAACCGCCGCCCAGCACGCGGTCCAACTCCGTCATGCCGCTGGCGGTGCGGGGGGGCGGCGCCGATGACCCGCGCAGCGCCACGAATTCCACGCGCCGCCCGCCGGCCGCGACCTTGGCCGCGATGCCGGGGCCGCGGGCTTCGGCGGTTTCCTCGACCAGGGTGTTCCAGCCGCCGCAACCATCGCAGCGCCCCTGCCACTTGGCGGCGGTGGCGCCGCAGGATTGGCAGACGAAGCGGGGGGAGGCTTTGGCCAAGCGAAGACCCTTTGGAAACGAACCATGAACAAGATGGCCCGCCCCGGCCCCGGGCGCCACCCCCCTCGGCGTGGTCGTCAGCGCGGCTGGCTGGGTGGCAGCCCGCCGATATCCGCCGGATAGCCGAAGGCCGTGAGCATCCGCGCCTTGGCGGCGAAATAGGCTCGCACCCAGTCAAAACGCGCGCCGGTCTTCGACATGCCGACGCTGCCGGCGATGCTGTCGAGGCTGATCACCCCGCCGCCGGCCCCCCAATTGCCCTCCGTCACCTCATCGATGACGGTCAGGATGCTGCCCCCGGCTCCGGGCTCCTCGGTTCCTGTGGCAGCGAGGATCGCGGCCGCGACCCAGCGATGCACCTCGCCCTTGTGCTCGGCGTTCATATAGCCTTCGGGAATGGTCACATGGACCAGGAAGCGTCCCGGGGCATGTACGAAGCGGGCGCCCGTTTCGCCACCCACCCACCAGTCGCCCTCCGGCACCGCGGTGAACAGCACCGAAGCGAAGGCGCGTCCGCCGTCCGTGCCGGCGCCGCCTTCCATCCGGATCAACACATCGGTCAGGCGCTTGGCGAGATCGGCCTTGGCGGCCTGGTCGAGGCCACCGGCAGGGTAACGGACATCCATGATCGGCATGTCATGCGCCTTTGTGATGATGGGGTGGGCAAACCTCATGCCCAATCGGTGCCGCGAGCAGGACGGCAAAGCATGCGCTAGTGACCGGCATGACTGCCCTCCCAGGCCTTGATGGTGGTGTCGTCGACCATGATCGTCTCGACGATCAGCACGTCGGTATCGTCCTCGACAATCTCCAGGGAGATCTCGTCGACGTCCCAAACTCCCGTGCTGTCACGACGGCCGAGCGCCATCCCCCCACAGATCACCGCGCCCTCGCGCACGAAGACATAGAGGCCGTGCGACCGCGTGCGGGGCCGGTACGGGAAACTACGCCCGGCATCGGCGATCAGCCGTGAAACGCGGAGGTCCTGGGGGATCGGCAGGGCCTCGTCGCTGTCGCCGACAAGCTGCACGAGGTCGTTGCGTCGTTTCCGGAAATCGAAATGGCCGCGATGGTAGCTCGGCGGCAGGAAGAGCTGCCCCGGAAGCGCCCAGAGATAGATGACGTGCATATCCTCTGGCGTGACGCTCAGCTCCGCATGCTTGCCGCCGGAGCCAGCCGAGAAAACGTAGTAGTCCCCGGCTGTCAGCCGATCGACCATGCCCGCGCCCGCGGTGTTGATATGAGTCAGATCGCCCGCGAAGACGAAGGCACAGATGACGAAGTTATGGTGCGGATGCATGTTGTAACCGCAGCCGGCACCGTGAAAAACCTCATCGCCGAAGACGCGGACCGGACCGAAGCCGGGCCGGCCGGTCTGGTAGTCATGGAAATTGAAGCTTGAGGCGCGGGTGACGAAGCCATCGGGATGGCCGGCGATATAGGACGCCCGTGACCCATCGGATGTGATCATGTCGTGGCCGCGCTCGGCATTGCGGATGACAAACGAATTGCTCATGGCCCGGGTTCCTTTCTTTGCTGAGGGCTCAGGCGGTGCGGGCGAGGTCGGCGCCGCCGGCGGCATAGCCAATCGCGATCATCTCGAACGCGTGCTTGGGGGTGCCGCAGTCCGGACAGACCCAATCGTCCGGGATGTCGGCCCAGCGTGTGCCGGCCGCCAGGCCGTGCTCCGGGAGCCCGAGCGCCTCGTCGTAGGAAAACCCGCAGCCGAGACACAGCAGCCGCTTGAGGGGTTCGAGATCCATGGTCGTCTCCATCATGTAATGCGTAACGCGCTACGTGTCGCGTGTGACGCGCTACTGGGCTTGCTTCGTTGGTCGCGCAAGCCGAAAATTCGCGATCCTGGGCAAAAAGACGAAGCTCGGCGGACTACCGGGCTTTCGCGGAGGCGCGCGCCAATTGCAGCAGCGCCTCGGTGAAGATCGGCTGCCAGGAACGGATATGGTTCCTCAGCAGCCCGCGCAGGCTGTCGGCGTCGCCGATCTCCACCAATTCGATGATCCGATAGTGCTCGCCCACGGATTCGCGCTGGCGCTCCAGGCCCTGCTCGGAGCCGATGCCATAGAGGCGCATCTTGTCCCGCAGCGTCATCACGGTCTCAGTGAGCAGTTCATTGTCGGCGAGTTCGGTCAGCGCCTGATGGAAGCGACGATCCGTCGCGAGATAATCCGCAACACTGCCGGCCCCGACAGCACGCTCGACATCATTGGCGAGTATCCGCAGCGGCCCGAGATCCTTCTTGCGCTTCAGGGCCACGATCTCCGCCGCATAAAGCTCGACCAGTTCGCGCATGTCGAACAGATCGCGCAACTGCGCCAGGCTTGGCTCGACGACCTTGAATCCCCGATTGCGCAGGGGTTCGATGAGCCCCATGCGCGCGAGTTCCAGCAAGGCCTCGCGCACCGGCGTCGTCGAGACGCCGAGCGTCGCCGCGAGGCTGGGGACGGAATACATGACGCCCGGCGCGCTCTCGCCGGAGATGATTTCGGAGCGCACCTGCTGGAGCACCTGCTCCCGCAAATTGCCATCCATCGGTCGTTCGAGTGTTGTCGGCATGACAAATAGGTAGCGCGCTACTTCGGGAATTACAAATAATCTGCGATGTCCGATGGCATGCTATTCTGGAGCCGCCGCGGGTCCGGCGGCGACGCGCCCCTGTTACGTTCGCGACGCCCGGGCCGGCGTGGTCAGGGCCCCAGCCAGCAAGATCAGGCAAACCCCCAGCACCACCCCGGCCAGCCGGTCCAATGCCGGCAGCAACATGTCCGGCGGCCCGCTGCCGGACACGATCGCGATGATGAAGGCCACCCCCGCCTGCGTGCCGACATAGGCCGAGGGCCCGCCGCCGTGATGGATCGTGGAAAACAGGAACACCCCGATCGTCAGCGCCCCCAGCCACAGCATCAGGCTATCGGTCCCGACCAGCACCACCGCGATGCCGCAGGCGGCCCCCAACGCGCAGCCCAACAGGCGCTGCCGGCCGCGCAACCCCTGCTGGGTCACGTCCTTGTCCAGCACCACGATGGCGGTGACCGCCATCTGCACCACCTGCGGCACGTCGAACGCCTGCCAGGTCACCATGACGAGCACCGGCAGCAAGCCACCGATCAGTGCCACCTGCCGCAGCGCGGCGGGGCGTTCGACCGTGGCCGGCGCGGCCCCGCGCGCGGCGGCGATATCGGCGGCGATCGGCCCGCCCAGCACCGCACTGACCAGGGTCGCGACGACCACGCCGGTCAGGATCTCCAGCGCCCGCCATTGGGCAAAGGCCAGCAGCCCATAGGGCGTGGCCGCCGACTGCATCACCACCATCATCATGGTGATGCCGCAGTAGAGCCAGCCGTAGCCATGAACGCTGGCAAAGCGCTGCCGCGTCGCCACCGTGCCGATCGCGAACAGCAGCACCAGTTGCAACACCGGCAGCCCCGCCACCATCGGCGCCACCGCCAATCCCAGCGCCAGCCCGATCACCGTGCCCAGCAGCCGCTGCACCCCCTTGGACCACAGCGCCTGGCGGTGTTCGTTCGACACCACCCAGGCCGTGAGCGCCGCCCACCACGGGTCATCCAGTCCCAGCAACAGGGCCGCCAGCACCGAACAGGCGACGGCGGCCGAGGTGATGACCCCCTGCCGCGCATGCCAGGTGCCGATCAGAAGAACACCATTCAGAAGAACACCAGCACGCGGGCCGTCGCGCCATGGAACCGGGATGCATCGGCCGGCAGGTCGGGCAGCACGATCTCCACCGGAAAACGCTGCGGCAGGCGGATCCAGTCGGTGTCCAGCGGGACATAGGGGATCACCCCGGCGGTCACGCCATCGGGCGTGCTGGTGACGGCGGTGGCGATGCTGCGGACCACGCCGCGATGCGGCCGCCAAGGCTGGTTGCCGAGCGTGACCCAGACGGTCTGGCCCGGGGTGAGGCGGGCCATATGCCGCTCCGCCACATTGGCGATGACCCGCCAATCCGCGTCGGTCACCAGCAGCAGCACCGGCACGCCCTGCGCCAGGTTGTCGCCCGGCCGCGCGGTGAAGGGTGCGACGCGCCCCGCGATCGGCGCCGTCAGGGTGGTGCGGCTGAGGTTGTAGCTCGCCTGGTCACGCGCGGCCGCGGCGGCGGCGACCTCCGCCGCCCGCACCGTCACCAGCCGGTCGGCCACGGCGGCCGCGGCCTCGGCGCGTAGCATGGCGCCGCGGCCGACATCGGCATCGCGCGTCGCGTCATCGACCCGCTGGCGCGGCGCGTCGCCGGAGGCCGCGAGTTCCTGCTGCCGCCGCAACACCGCCTCGGCATCGGTCAATGTCGCGCGGGTCTGGGCCACGACGGCCGTGGCCTCCGCGACCGCCAGGGCCGCGAGTTGGCGGTTCTGTTCGGCCACGTCGTAACCGGCCTGCGCCGTCGCCAGCGCCAAGGCAAAGGGCCGCTGGGTGATGGTCAGCAAGGTGGCGCCGGCGGCGATCTCCTGGCCCGCCCGCACCGGAATGCTGTCGATGGGGCCCGCGACCTCCGGCGCCACGGCGACCAGGGCGCCGACCATCCGGGCATCGCCGCTATAGGCCAACACCAGGGCGGAGACCTGGTAGATCGCCAACAGCAGCGCCGCCACGATCAGCACGCTGCGCGCGACATGCGTCTCGATCCACGTCAGCATGCCGTCACGGACCCCCAGGTGCTACTTGCGCAACTCCATCTGGATCGGCCCCTCGCGCGACCCATTGGCGAACTGGTCCACCATGGCATTGCCGGTCTGGCCCAGGACTCGGGCATCGCCGTTCCAGATCATCTTTCCACGGTAGATCATTGCGGCATCGTCGCCGATGCGGCGCGCGCTCGCCATGTCATGGGTGATCGCGACGGCCGTTGCACCCAGGCGCTTGACCACATCCACGATCAACCCGTCGATCACCGCCCCCATGATCGGGTCCAGCCCCGTGGTGGGTTCGTCGAGGAAGATGATATCCGGCTGCGCCGCGATGGCGCGGGCCAGCGCCACGCGCTTCTGCATGCCGCCCGACAGTTCCGACGGCGACAGGTCGCCGACGCTGCCGGCCAGCCCGACCTGCGCCAAGACCTCGGCCGCCTTGTCCCGCGCCTTGCCGCGCGTGATGCGGTTTTGGGCCAGCAGCTTGAAGCAGACGTTTTCCCAGACCGGCAGGCTGTCGAACAAGGCGCCGTTCTGGAACAGCATGCCCGTGCGATCCGCGATCTCGGTCCGCTGCCGCGCCGTCATGGCGCTGACATCGACGCCATCGATCTCGATCAGCCCTTCGTCCGGCGTGATCAGCCCCATCACGCATTTGATGGTGACCGACTTGCCCGACCCGGACCCGCCCAGGATCACCATGCCATGCCCGGCCCGCACATCCAGGTCGACGCCGTCCAGCACCTGCTTGGACCCGAACGCCTTCTTCAATCCGCGCATGCGGATCTTCGGAACCTCGGTCATCGCGCGAAGAACAATTCGGTCAGCACATAGTCCAGCGCCAGGATCAGGATCGAGGACGAGACCACCGCCGCCGTCGTCGCCTGGCCCACGCCTTGGGCGCCACCCTTGCTCTGATACCCGTGCCAGCAGCCCATCAGCGCGACCACGAAGCCGAAGACCGCGGCCTTCACCAGCCCGGACACGACATCCATCGTCTTCAGCGCATCCAAGGTGGAGACGAGATAAGCGCCCGACCCGAAGCCCAGTTTCGCCGTCGCGATGATCCAGCCACCCATCACACCCAGTACATCCGCCACCATCACCAGCAACGGCAGGGCGATGGTCGCGGCGATCAAGCGCGGCGCCACCAGATACTTCATCGGGTCGGTGGACAGGGTGGTCAAAGCGTCGATCTGGTCGGTCACGCGCATGGTGCCGATCTCGGCGGCGAAACTCGCGCCGATGCGCCCCGCGACCATCAACCCCGCCAGCACCGGCCCCAATTCGCGCGTGATCGACAGCACCACCACGGTCGCCACCGCGCCCTCGGCATTGAAGCGGGCAAACCCGGTGTAGGACTGCAGCGCCAGCACCATGCCCGTGAACACCGCGGTCAGCGCCACGACCGGCAACGAGAAATAGGCGATCTCGACAAAGGCCCGCCACAGCAGCCGCCCATAGAGCGGCGGGCGCACCGCATGCGCCAGCCCGGTGCCGGCGAAAATCGCGACCTCCCCGGCATAGCGGCAGACGCCCAGCATCCCCCGCCCAATGGCGGCCAGCACATCCAACGGGTTCGGCACTACGCGACCCAAACCCGGCGATACCTGGGGCCAAGCCCGGTCAGCATCTCGTACCCGATGGTCCCCGCCGACAGGCCCAGGTCGTCGGCGGACACGCCCTGCCCGATCAGCACCACCCTGTCGCCAGGGTTGGGCCGCGGCGCGTCGGTCACATCGAACGTCAACAGATCCATCGACACGCGGCCCACCAATGGCACCCGGACGCCGGCCAGCATGGCCCAGCCTTGCCCCGAGAGGCTCCGCAGATACCCGTCCGCATACCCCGCGGCAACGGTCGCGATCCGGCTGTCACGTTTCGCAACCCAGGTCGCGCCATAGCCGACGGGGGTTCCTGCGGTAATTTCGCGCAGTTGCACGATAGGTGCCTCAAGCGTCACCACCGGCTGCATCGGATTTTTGTGCCCCGGCGTCGGGTTCAGCCCGTAGAGCGCAGCCCCGGGCCGCGCCAGGTCGGACGCAAACCCCGCCCCCAGGAACATCGCGGACGACGCCGCCAGGCTGCGCTTCACCCCCGGAAACACCGCGGCGACGAAACGATCGCGCTGGATCGCGTTCAGCGGATGCGCCGGCTCATCGGCGCAGGCCATGTGCGTCATGACATAGCGCAGGTCGATCCCCGCCAGCAGCCCCGGTTCCCCGGCCAATTGCCGCTGCTCCGCCGGCGGCAGCCCCAGCCGCGCCATGCCGGTATCCAGTTGCAACAGCGCCGGCCGCCCCAGCCCCGCCCAGGCCCGCACATCGGCCAGGCTGTTCAGCACAGGCCAAATGTCGCAGCCGAGATCGGGCGAAAAGCCGTTCAGCACGGCGATCATCGGCCCGGGGCCAAGCACCTCCCGAAGCGCCAGCCCCTCGGCCTTATGCGCCACGAAGAAATGCGCGCAGCCGGCGTCGCGCAGGGCAGGGGCGATGGCCTCGGCCCCCAGCCCATAGGCATCGGCCTTCATCACCGCCGCGACCGCCTGGCCCGGCTGCACCCCCCCCAAAAACCGCCAATTCGCGACGATGGCGCCGAGCGATACGGTCAGGACCCCGGGGGCACCCACGCGCTAATACTGGTCCGGTTCGTGGGTCTGATCCAGGTCGCCGAAGCGGGTGAACTCGCCTTCGAAGAACAGGTCGATCTTGCCGGTGGGGCCGTGCCGCTGCTTGGCGATGTAAAGCTCGGCGCGATTGTGCACGCGGGCCATTTCCTGCTGCCACTTGTCGTGGGCGGCGTGGAACTTCTCGTCATTATCGAAGTTCGTGGTCTTTGGTTCGCGCTGCGCCAGATAGTAATCGTCACGATATACGAACATCACGACGTCGGCGTCCTGCTCGATCGATCCCGATTCACGCAAGTCCGAAAGCTGCGGGCGCTTGTCCTCGCGCGATTCGACCTGACGCGACAACTGGGACAGGGCGATGACCGGAACCCGCAATTCCTTGGCGATGGCCTTCAGCGCCTGGGTGATCTGGCTGATTTCCTGCACGCGGTTTTCCGGCTTGGTGCCGGCCGCCGGGCGCATCAGCTGCAGGTAGTCCACCACGATCAGGTCCAGCCCCTTCTGGCGCTGCAACCGGCGGCAACGGGTGCGCATCGCGCTGATGGTGATCGCGGGCGTGTCGTCGATGTAGATCGGCAGCGCCGACAATTCCCGGCTGGCGGCCACGAAGCGGTCGAAATCTGTCTGCTCGATCTCACCACGCCGGATGCGGTCGCCGGAGATGCGGGCCTCTTCCGACAACAGACGTGTCGCCAACTGGTCGGCGCTCATTTCCAGCGAGAAGAGCGCGACCCCCGCCTTGGGCACCGCGTTGGGGCCGTTCTTGTCTCGCGCTTCCTGCAACAGCGACTTGGCCGCGCCGAAGGCGATCTTCGTCGCCAGCGCGGTCTTGCCCATGCCCGGACGCCCGGCCAGGATCAGAAGGTCCGAAGGGTGCAGCCCACCCATCTTGCGGTCGATATCCCGCAACCCCGTCGCCAGGCCCGACACGCCCTCGCCGCGCGTAAAGGCCGTCGCCGCGACTTCGACCGCCTGCAACAGCGCGCGGTCAAACCCCAGGAAGCCGCCGCCGGTCGATGAATCCTTGTTGATGTCGAACAGCGCCTGTTCGGCGGCCTCCACCTGGTCCTGCGCGATCAGCCCCTCGGCATCGCCAAAGGCGCGGTTCACCACGGTTTCGCCGAGGTCGATCAACTGCCGCCGCAACCAGGCGTCATGGATCACCCGGCCGTATTCACCGGCGTTGATCACGCCCACGGTCGCGGACAACAGCTGCGCCAGGTAGGCGGCACCGCCGACCTCATCCAGCAGCCCGGAATGTTCGAATTGCGCGCGCAGGGTCACGCCATCGGCGAGTTGCCCGGCCTCCAGCCTGCGCTGGATCGCGCTGTAGATGATGCCGTGGACCGGGTCGGCAAAATGCTCGGAGGAGAGGAATTCCGAGACGCGCTCATAGGCCTTGTTATTGGCCAGCAGGGCGCCGAGCAGGGCCTGTTCGGCCGCCATGTTTTGTGGGGGAAGGCGGGGCTGAAGCCCGGAAGCGGGTAGAGAATCCATATCCCCATCCTAGCGCATGCGCGACGCGCCTGGAGTGGTGCGAAGTGGGGATAACGGGGACAAAGTCGCGCCGGGGCGCGGGGGCGGTGCCCCCGCTTCACTTTGCCGGTCCGGGGGGCGGCGGCCCCCCAGCCGGGGTCCGGGGGCGAAAAGCCCCCGGGTGTGCTTACTCGCTCGCGGCGCCCAGGTCGGCCAGCTCGGCGGCCAGCTCGGCCTCCAGGCTCGCTTCCTCGGCGGCGTCGGCGGCCTTGAGGTCTTCGCCACGGGCCTGCTTCTCAGCCTGCTCCAGGCTGCGGGCGATGTTCACGATCACCGGGATATGCACTTCCGGGTGCAGTTCGACGCGCACGGTATGCAGGCCGACCGCCTTGATCGGCTGCTCCAGCAGCACCTGGGCGCGGGTCACGGTCAAGCCGCCTTCGGTGCAGCCTTCGGCGATGTCGCGCGGGCTGACGGAGCCATACAGGCCGCCGCTCTCACCCGCCTGGCGGATGATCGTGACGGTCAGGCCGGTCACGCGCTCGGCGACGCGCTCGGCCTCGTCACGGCGCTTGATGTTCTGGGCTTCGAGCTGGGCGCGCTGTTCGGCGAACTTCGCCATGTTGTCGCGGCTGGCACGGATGGCCTTGCCCTGCGGCAGCAGGAAGTTGCGCGCATAGCCCGGGCGCACCTTCACGGTCTCGCCCATCTGGCCAAGCTTTTCGACGCGTTGCATGAGGATCAGGTCGATCATCGGGATATCCCCCTTAATCTAAACGGGTTGTCAGGTGGTTCCGCGCGGGGCCCGCGCGGAAAAGTGGTCGAACAGGGCCAGGCCCACCAGGAAGGCGGCGGTCGGGACGCTGAAAATCACAAGCGCCATGTAGCCGGCGCCCAGGATGAAGGGCCGGCCATTGCGCCCGCGCGTGCGGGTGTGGATGACGGCAAGGCCCCGGAACAGCAGCGGCAGCATCAGCACGATGAACAGCGACAGGGTGGTGCCGCCAAAATCATCCATCGCCGCGATGACCAGCGCCACGGCCGGGATCGCCGGATAGAGTTTTGGCAGCATCGCCTCCGACCACGCCGGGCGCGGTGCCAGCGACAGGCCGCGCCGGGCCAGAAACCCCTGCGCGCCGATGCCGTTGACCAGAAGCGCCAGCGCCAGCCAGAAGCCGACGGCGGCCGCCTTGATCCGCACGATATCGGCGACCATCGCGTCACCGGCCGGCAGGCCCATGCGGTCCAGCCCGACCTTGACGATGGCCGTCAGCACCGCTTCCAGCCCGCCATCCCCCGCCAGCAGCAGCGCCGCGAACAGGATCAGCACGGCCGGGTAGATCCCCAGCAGCGCCAATGGCAGCGACCCGTCCAACCGCCCGCGCCGCAGCCCGACCGCGACCAGGATCACGGCCGGCAAGGCAAAGGCCAGGAAATGGATGGCAAAGGGGATGAACCCCCCGGCCGCCAGCAGCGCCGCCGAGGCCACGCCGACCGCCGCGACCATGGCCGGCAGGCCAAAGCCCAACCCCGCCAGGAACAACGGCAACGGTGACAGCCACAGCAGGCCCGGCCCCAGCGGCAGGCCCCGGAACGCCCAAAGCGCCAAGGCGGCAGATACGAGCCCCCCCGCGCCGGCGGCAAGCCAGCGTGGGTCGGCTGCTATGCCCCGGGTGCCCTGAGAAGGGGTCGCCACGCTGCCCATGCCTTCCGGCGTATCAGTCCGCGATCACGTACGGCAGCAGCGCCAGGAACCGCGCACGCTTGATGGCGTTGGCGAGTTCACGCTGCTTCTTGCCGGACACGGCGGTGATGCGCGACGGGACGATCTTGCCGCGCTCCGACAGGAAGCGGGACAGCAGGCGCACGTCCTTGTAGTCGATCTTCGGCGCGTTCGGGCCGCTGAACGGGCAGGACTTGCGACGGCGATAGAACGGACGGCGGGCGCCAACGGCGGCGCGACGGCCGGCGGGGTTCGATTCTTCGGACATCGCTTATTCCTCCCCGCCGCGGCCGCGGTATTCGGGCACGCCCTCTTCGCCGTCATCACGCCCACGGGCGCGGAATTCCTCGCGGTCGTCGCGCTCACGGCCACGGCCGCTGCCGAAACGGCCAGCCGGGCGGGGGCCGCGGAAGCCACGGTCACGCTCACGATCGTCGGCGCGCTTGGCGAGGATGGCCGACGGCGCTTCCTCGATCGCTTCGACGCGCAAGGTCATGTGACGCAGGACGTCTTCATTGAGGCCGAACTGGCGCGCGATTTCCTTTTCCGCGGCGGGCGGGCATTCGATGCCGAGCAGCATGTAATGCGCCTTGCGGTTCTTCTTCACGCGGTAGGCAAGGCCGCGAAGGCCCCAATACTCGCGCTTCTTGATGGAACCGCCCGCTTCGGTGGCGATGGTCGCGACCTGGTCGGCGATGACTTCGACCTGCGCTTGTGTCAGGTCATTGCGTGCGATGAACACGCTTTCGTACAACGGCACCGGTTTTCCCTTCGGCTGGCTCAGCCTGGCTGGCGACCGGCGGGATGCCGGGGGCCAGAAAACAGGCATAGCCGGGCGCGATGCCACGCGCCCGGCAGGGGAGGCGGCTTTGAGCATGTCTTTGCCCGCGCGTGAAGAGGCTTTGTGCTTTCGTCACATTGACACATCCGCCCCCCACCGCTAGGCGCCCGCCGCACCCATAGCCACAAGAAGCGGCCCCTCACACATGGCTCTCGCCTTTGTTTTCCCCGGTCAGGGCAGTCAGGCCCCCGGCATGGGCCGCGACCTCGCCGCCGCTTTTGCCTCCGCGCGCGAGGTTTTTGGCCTCGTCGACGAAACGCTGAAGCAGCATTTGTCGCGCCTGATGTTCGAAGGCCCGCCGGAGGACCTCACCCTCACCGCCAATGCCCAGCCCGCGCTGATGGCCCATTCCCTCGCCGTGCTGCGGGTGCTGGAATCGGAGGGCGGGTTCAAGCTCGCCGACCGCGTCTCCCTCGTCGCCGGCCATTCGCTCGGCGAATACTCGGCCCTGGCCGCCGCCTCCGCCTTCGATATCCCGACCGCCGCCCGCCTCCTCCGCCTGCGCGGCGAAGCGATGCAGGCCGCCGTCCCGGCCGGTGAAGGCGCCATGGCCGCCCTTCTGGGCGCCGACCTCGCCCAGGCCATCGCCATCTGCGAACGCGCATCGGAAGACCCCGAAACCGGCGAAAAACAGGTCGTCGAGGCCGCCAACGACAATGGCGGCGGCCAGGTCGTCATCAGCGGCGCCAAGGCGGCCGTCGAACGCGCCGTCGAGATCGCGAAAACCGATGGCGTGAAGCGCGCCATGATCCTGCCCGTCTCCGCCCCCTTCCACTGCGCCCTGATGGCCCCCGCCGCCGCCGTGATGCGCGATGCGCTGGACGACGCCAGCATCCAGGCCCCCCTGGTCCCCCTGGTCGCCAACGTAAGCGCCGCCAAGGCCACCGACCCCGCAAACATCCGCGACATGCTGGTCACCCAGGTCACCGCCACCGTCCGCTGGCGCGAATGCGTCGCCGCCATGGCCGCCATGGGCTGCGACCGCTTCGTCGAACTGGGCGCGGGCAAGGTCCTGACCGGCCTGGCCAAGCGCAACGCGCCCGATGCCCAGGCCATGGCCTGCGGCACCCCCGCCGAGATCGAGACCGTGCTGAGGAGCCTCACATGACCGCCCTGTTCCGCCTCGACGGCAAGGTTGCCCTGGTCACCGGCGCCACGGGCGGCATCGGCGCCGCCATCGCCCGCGGCCTGCACGCCCAGGGCGCCCGCGTCGCCCTGACCGGCCGGCGGGAAGCCGAACTCCAGGCCCTGGCCACCGAACTCGGCGAAGGGGCTGCGATCTTCCCCGCCGACCTGTCCGACCCCGAGGCCCCGGCCGCCCTGGTCGAGGCGATCGAGGAAAAGCTCGGCGCCCTCGACATCCTCGTGAACAACGCGGGCCTGACCCGCGACGGCTTGGCCCTGCGCATGGGCGACAAGGACTGGGGCGATGTGATCGAGGTCGATTTGACCGCGCCCTTCCGCCTGGCCCGTGCCTCCCTGCGCGGCATGATGAAGCGCCGTTCGGGCCGGATCATCTCGATCGCCAGCATCGTCGGCGTCACCGGCAATGCCGGCCAGGCGAACTACGCCGCCGCCAAGGCGGGCCTGATCGGCATGAGCAAGGCGCTCGCCCAGGAAGTCGCCCCGCGCCGCGTGACGGTGAACGTGGTCGCCCCGGGATTTGTCAAAACCGCCATGACCGATGCCCTGAACGATGCCCAGAAGGCCGGTCTGATGGGGCGCATCCCGCTCGGCCGCATGGGCAACCCCGATGATATCGCCGCCGCCGTCACCTACCTCGCCTCGGCCGAAGCGGCTTGGGTTACAGGGGTGACACTTCATGTGAACGGTGGCATGGCCATGATCTGACCGGGTTCGGGGGTTTGCGGGGGCTGCGCATGCATTCCTCCCCTTGCCCCCGGCCCCTGCGGCGGCTACGCCGCCCCACCATGTCGTGATACGACGCCAGGGCCCGAGGGAATCGCAACAACCGCACCCGCCCGCCACCGGCGCCGCGTCAGGAAACCGCCCAACTCTACCCCACCCACCCCTAATAAAGTCCAATCGGGACAGACAGGACCGCACATGAGCGAGACCGCCGACAAGGTGAAGAAGATCGTCGTCGAGCACCTCGGCGTCGAAGAGTCGAAGGTGACCGACACGGCCTCCTTCATCGACGACCTGGGCGCCGACAGCCTGGACACGGTCGAGCTGGTGATGGCCTTCGAAGAAGCCTTCGCCATCGAGATCCCGGACGACGCCGCCGAGAAGATCACGACCGTCAAGGACGCGATCGAGTTCATCGAGAAGGCGAAGGCCTGAGTCCGGACCGGGGCGGGCAGGAGCAAGCCGCGTGCTAGGTCGTATGACGACCCCGCGCCGCGTCGTGGTCACGGGGATGGGCATCGCCTGTCCCCTGGGCCTGGGTGTGCCGCGCGTGTGGAAACGCATGCTCGCCAGCGAAAGCGGGATCGGCGCCATCCAATCCTTCGACACCACCAATCTGTCCGCGAAGATCGCGGGCCAGGTGCCGGTGGGCACGAAGGCGGATGGCGGGCTCGACCTGAACGAATGGATCGCCCCCAAGGACCAGAAGAAGATGGACCGCTTCATCCAGCTGGCGCTCGTCGCCGCCGGAGAGGCGGTCGAGGACAGCGGCTGGATGCCGGAGGACGAGGAGTCGCGCTGCCGTACCGGCGTGCTCATCGGCAGCGGCATCGGCGGCCTGCCGACCATCTATGAAGCCTCCATCCTGATCAGCCAGGGCAAGCAGCGGCGGATTTCGCCCTTCTTCATCCCCTCGGCCCTGATCAACCTGGCCTCCGGGCATGTCTCGATCCGCTATGGCTTCAAGGGTCCGAACCACAGCGTGGTCACGGCCTGCGCCAGCGGCGTGCATGCCATCGGCGATGCGGCGCGGCTGATCGCGCTGAACGACGCCGATGTGATGGTCGCCGGCGGGGCCGAGGCCGCGGTCAGCGAAATCGGCATGGCCGGCTTCTGCGCCGCCCGGGCGCTTTCCACCAACTTCAACGACCAGCCGACCAAGGGCAGCCGCCCCTGGGACGAGGGCCGCGACGGCTTCGTCATGGGTGAGGGTGCCGGGGTCGTGGTGCTCGAGGAACTGGAACACGCCAAGGCACGCGGCGCGACGATCTACGCCGAGGTCGTGGGCTACGGCATGTCCGGCGACGCCTACCACATCACCGCCCCGGCCGAGGGCCATGAAGGCGCCTTCCGCGCCATGCAGGCCGCCCTGGGCGATGCGCTGCTGACGCCGGCCGATATCCAATACGTCAACGCCCATGGCACCAGCACGCCGCTCGGCGACGACCTGGAACTGGAAGCGGTCGAGCGTCTGTTCGGCGACGATGCCAAGGGCCTGGCCATGTCCTCGACCAAATCGGCGATCGGCCACCTGCTGGGTGCCGCCGGCGCCGTCGAAGCCGTGTTCAGCATCCTGGCGATCCGCGACCGCGTGGCCCCGCCGACCCTGAACCTGGAAAAGCCGTCGCGCGAAAGCGTGATCGACCGGGTGGCGCTCTATGCGCAGGAACGCCCGATCGATGTGGCGCTGTCCAATTCCTTCGGGTTTGGCGGCACCAATGCCAGCGTGATCTTTCGCCGCGCTGCCTGATCCGGCGCGCGGCCCCCTGACAAATCGGGGGGCCGTCGCCACCTCTGGCGCCGCCCGATGAAACGTTTCCTCTTCCTTCTCGCGATACTCCTGGTCGCGGGTGCCGCCGGCGGCTGGGTCTGGGCGCAACGGACCTGGGTCGCGCCCGGGCCGCTGGCCGCCCCCGCGCAACTCGTCATCCCGCGCGGCGCCAATGGCCCCGCGATCGGCGCATTGCTGGCCGAGGCTGGGGTGATCGCCGATGCCCGCCTCTTCACCGCCGCCGCCTGGATCACGCGCGGGCAGGGGCCGCTGCGCGCCGCCGAATTCGCCTTTCCGCCCACGGCCTCGCTGGAACAGGTGCTGGAGATCCTGCGCCGCGCCCGCCCGGTGCAGCGCCGCGTCACCATCCCCGAGGGCCTGACCATCCGTCAGATCCAGCCCCTGCTGGAGCGCGCCGAGGGCCTGACCGGCGACACGCCGCCCTTCGCCGAGGCAGCCCTTCTGCCCGAAACCTATACCTACCAATGGGGCGACACCCGCGCCGCCCTGGTCGCCCGCGCCGATGCCGCCATGGACACCGCCCTGGCCGAGGCCTGGGCCGCCCGCGCCCAAAACCTGCCGTTGGCGAGCGCGCGCGAGGCACTGGTCCTCGCCAGCATCGTCGAACGCGAAACGGCCCGGCCGGAAGAACGCGCCCGCGTCGCCGGGGTCTTCATCAACCGCCTGCGCCGGGGCATGCCGCTGCAATCGGACCCGACGGTCGCCTATGCCGCCGCCGCCGGGCCGCTCGACCGGCCCATCAGCCGGGCCGACCTCGACCGCGACCACCCCTTCAACACCTACCGCATCCGCGGCCTGCCGCCCGGCCCCATCGCCGCCCCCGGCGTCGCCTCCCTGCGCGCGGTGACGCGGCCGGAGGTGCATGAGTTCCTCTACTTCGTCGCCGATGGCACCGGCGGCCATGCCTTCGCCCGCACGCTGGAGGAGCACAACCAGAACGTCGCCCGCTGGCGCGCGCTGACGCGGTGACGCCCCCGCAAAACCTGACCGGGGTGCCGCTGTGGTGGCGGCTGTTGGTCATTGGCTTCTTCTGGGGCGCGTCCTTCCCGGTGCTGCGCCTGGTGGCGGGGGTGATGCACCCCTTTGCCCTGGCGGGCGTCCGTGGGGCGATCTCGGGCCTCGCCATATGGGCGTTCCTGGCCGCGACGGGGGCCATGTCCCGCCCCGCGCCGGGACTGGTCCGGCACATGCTGGTGGTCGGCACGCTGAACGGCTGGCTGCCCAATGTGATGACCGCCATGGCACTCGGCCGGATCGAGGCCGCGCCCGCCGCCCTGATCCAATCCGCGGCCCCCCTCTGGGTCGGGCTGCTGTCCGCCTTCCTGCTGGCCGGGGAACGGCCGGGGCGGCTGGCGCTGGCGGGGCTTGTCCTCGGCTTCTGCGGCATCGCCGTCATCATGGGACCGGGCGCGCTGGAGGGCGGGGCCAGCCTGGAGGGCGCCCTTCTGATGCTGGCGACCGCCTTCTCCTACGCGCTCGGCACCGTCTATGTCCGCGCGGTGCGGCCCAGCCAGCCGGCGATGCTGGCACTCGGCCAACAGGTCGTGGCCGCCGCCGTGGCCCTGGCGCTGGCGGTCGGTTTCGGGCCGCTGTCGGCCTTCGACCAGCCGGCCTGGGTCTGGGGCACGCTGGCGGTGCTGGCGGTCTTCGCCTCCGCCCTGCCGCTGGCGATGTTCACCATCCTGCTGACCCGGGCGCGGGCGACCGAAGCCTCGATGGTCGGCTACCTGCAACCGCTGTCGGCAGCGCTGATCGCGGCGCTGTGGCTGGCGGAATGGCCCGCCCCGCAGGTTTTGCTGGGTGGCGCGCTGGTCATGCTCGCGGTGTGGCTGGGCACGGCCGGGCGGCGGTAGTCTCAGCCCGCCAGCATCGCCCGCATCTCCCGCATCGCGGTCCCATAGCCCCGCGCCCCCAGCCCCGCGATCACCGCCGTCGCGACGGTCGAGACCAGCGAATGCTGGTAGATCGGATCCCGCCTGTGGATGTTGGAGATATGCAACTCGATGATCGGCCCGCCGAACATCTTCAGCGCGTCCAGCAGCGGGATCGACCGGAAACTCAACCCCGCCGGGTTGATCACGATGCCCCCCGCCTCGCCATCCGTCGCCTCGTGGATCCAATCCACCAACTGGCCTTCGTAATTGGTCTGGTGGAAGACGACCTCATGCCCGCCCGCCTCGGCGCGGCACATCGCCTCGACCTCGGCCAAGGTCGTGTGGCCGTAGATCGCCGGTTCGCGCTTGCCCAACCGGTTCAGGTTCGGGCCGTTGAGGACGTAGATGGTGCTGGCCACGGTGATGATTCCTGTCTTGCGGGGCTTACCCCTGGTAGCCCATCAGCCGCGGCAGCCAGAGCACCAGTTCGGGCACATAGGTGATCAGCATCAGCGCCGCGATCATCGCCAGCATGAAGGGGATGGTGTCGCGCACCACGGCCGCCAGCGGCTGTTCCGAGATCTTCGCCACGATGAACAGCAGCAACCCGTAGGGCGGCGTGATCAGCCCGATCATGATGTTCACCACGACGACGACGCCGAAATGCACCATGTCCACGCCCAGCGCCTGCGCGGTCGGCACCAGCACCGGCACCACCACCAGCAGGATGGTGCTGCCTTCCAGCAGGCAGCCCAGCACCAGCAGGATCACGTTGACGACGAGCAGGAACTCCCACTTCGACATCTCCCAACCCGCCAGAAGGCCGCGCACGGTGACGGGAATGTTCTCGCTGGTGATGACGTAGTTGAAGGCCAGCGCGCCGGCGATCAGCATGCCGATGGCGGCGGTCGATCGCGCGCTTTCCACCACCGCGGTATAGGTCTGCCGCCAGGTCAGGCTGCGATAGAACACCGCCGCGATCAGATAGGCATAGGCCGCGGCGACGGCGGCGGCCTCGGTCGGCGTCATCACGCCGCCATAGATGCCGCCCAGCAGGATCACCGGCATCAGCAGCGCCGGGAAAGCTTCCAAGGTCAGGCGGGGGAATTCGCGCAGCGGCACGCGTTCGGAGATCGGGAAGTCGTGCCGATGCGCCATCCACGAATTGATGCCCATCTGCGCCAGCGCCATCAGCAGCCCGGGGATCACGCCGCCCAGGAACAGGAACCCGATCGAGGCATCGGCGACCAGCGCATAGAGCACCATCGGGATCGACGGCGGGATGATCGGCCCGATGACGGCCGTGACGGCGGTCAGGGCCGCCGCGTAGCTCGCCGGATAGGCGCCGTTCTTCGTCATCATGTCGATCTGCACCTTGCCGCTGCCCGCGGCATCGGCGATCGCGGACCCGGACATGCCGGCGAAGATCACGCTCTGGACGACATTGACGTGGCCAAGCCCGCCGCGAAAACGACCGACCAGCAGGTTGCAGAAGCGCAGCAGCCGGTCGGTCAGGCTGCCGGCATTCATCAGCCCGGCCGAGAAGATGAACAGCGGCACCGCCAGCAGCACGTAGCTGCCGTTCAGCCCGTTCAGCACCTGCTCCGCCGCGGTGGACATGTCCTGCCCGGACAGGCCGAGGTAGATGATGCTGGCCATGATCATGGTCAGCCCGATCGGCAGGCCCATCAGCGACAATGCGACCAGCGCGATCATCGCCAGGGTGAAGGGATCATGCAGGTTCACGCGGCACCCCGGGCGATGCCGCGTCCCGTCACCGCGCGCCAGGCGATGGCGGCGTGGCGAATGATCATGGCGACAGCAAAAATCAGATAGACCGAGTAGAGCAGGTCGAAGCGGATGCCGAGATAGGCGCTGCGCTCCACCTTCATGAAGGTGACGTAGTCCACCATCGCCGGCAGCGACCAGGTGAAGACCACGACCACCGCGATGCCGGTGATCGCATCGCACACCCGCTTCACACCGCCCGGCATGACGCCATAGAGGATGTCGAAGCGGATCTCCTCATCATCGCGCAGCACCAGCCCGGCACCCCACAACACGCCCCATACCCAGGCGAGGGTGGAGAACTCGGCCGTCCAGCTCAGCGGCGCGTTCAAGACATAGCGCGTGACGATCTGCAGCATGAAGGCGACGAACATCGCCACCAGCAGCGCGGACAGCACTTCCTCGGCGCGCCGTCGGCCCCAATCGAACAGGCGGCACGCCGCGGTCGTCACGCTCAGCGCACCGCGGCGATGCGATCCAGGATGCCCGGCGGCCAGCCCTGCGACTGGGGCGATGCCAAGTAGCGCCGCTGCGCCTCGGCGCGGAAGGCGGCGACGTCCGGCTCATAGACTTCCAAGCCCTGGGCGCGGAAGAAAGCCACCAACTCCTGTTCCTGCGCGACGTGGCGCTGCGTGCTCTGGTCGATCGCCTTGTTCGCCGCCGCCTGGATGGCCTGCTGCTGCGCCGGCGGCAGCCCATCCCAGAACCGGGAGGAGACCGAGAGCAGGTCATAGGCGACGAGGTGGCTGGTCAGCACGAACTGCGTCGTCACCTCGAAGAAGCGCATCGTGCGGCTGGCTGGCAGCGGATTGTCCTGGCCATCCACCGTGCCGGATTGCAGCGCGGTATAGAGTTCTGCGAAGGCGACCGGCGTCGGGTTCGCACCCAGCGCCTCGCCAAGGAACTGCCAGGTCTCGCCCGGCGGCATGCGCAGCTTCAGCCCCGCCATGTCGGCCGGCGTGTTGATGCGCTTGCGCGGCCGCAGGTTCACATGGCGCGTGCCGAAATACAGCGGACCCAGCACATGGACGTTCAACTGCTCCCGCGCCATGCGGTTGAACTCGGCGCCGATCTCCCCGTTGAAGACCTTCCGCATATGATCGGCGTCGCGGAACAGGTAGGCGGAGGCCATCACCGACCAGGCCGGAATCTGCCGCGACAGATCCTGCGGCGCGAGATTCGCCATCTCGATATTGCCGCGCTGGATCGCGACCAGCTCCGTGCCCTGGCGGAACAGCGTCGCGTTCAGATGCAGTTCGACATCGAATTGCGCGGCGAGATCCTGCTGGAAGCCGCGCATCGCGTCGGCGCGGATGTCCTGGTCGGAAAACACGGCGGAGAAGCGGATACGGCGCCGCGCCTGGGCCTCCGCGCCGATGATCGGGGCGGTGGCCAATGCGGCCGCCGTGGCTGCCATGACGGACCGGCGTCCGAGTTTCGATTGCATGATCGTCCTCCCCGATGATTTCTTGGCCGCATGGCTGCGGCAGGTGCGCGGAGGCTAGAGACGCCCACCGACAGGATCAAGCGAGATTCGGCAAATCATCCGAAATTTTATCAGATCACCGATATTGTTTATCCGGCGGCCCTTCACGATACTGCCCAGCATGGAGAACCCAGCCGCGCTCCAAAGCGAGACGCAGGACAGCTCGGGCGAGGCGGTCTACGCCCGCCTGCGCGCCGACACCGTCCTCGGCCGCCTGGCACCCGGCCGCAAACTGGGGCTGGAGGGCCTGCGCCAGATCTACGGCGCCGGCGTGGGCACCTTGCGGGAGGCGCTGAACCGCCTGGCGAGCGAAGGCCTGGTCGTCGCCGAGGGCCAGCGCGGTTTTTCGGTCGCCCCCGTCTCGGCCGCGGATTTTGCCGAGGTCGCCGAACTGCGCCTGCTGCTGGAATGCCATGCGGTCCACAAATCCTTCGCCGCGGGCGATCTGGACTGGGAGGGTCGCGTCGTCGGCGCGCACCACAAGCTGGCCATGCTGGAACGCCGACTCCTGGCCGGCGAACCCGCCGATGCGGCGCTGTGGAAACGCTACGACCGCGAATTCCACCAGGCGTTGATCGAGGCCTGCGGCTCCGCCGCCCTGCTGGAAACCTATGCCGCCGCCTATGACCGCTACCTGCGCTACCAGATGGTCGCCGTGGTCTTTCGTGGCGCCGTCGCCGCGACCCAACACGCCGACCTGCTGCACTGCGCCCTGGCGCGCGACGCGGCGGGCGCCTGCCGCCTGCTGGAAGCCCACGTGGCCGGCTGCGTGGAGCATGTCGTCAGCACCGGCACTTTGGTGCCCTTCGCCTCCACCCGCCCCTGTCCCGCGCCCGAGGCGGCGACGCCCACGGCCGGCGAACGCGCCTATCGCCTGATCCGCGCCGACATCCTGCGCGGCACCCTGGCACCCGGCCAGAAACTGAAACTGGACGCGCTGCGCGACGCCTATGACGCCGGCCTCGGCACCTTGCGCGAAACGCTCAGCCGGCTGATCGCCGAACGCCTGGTGGTGGCCGAGGGCCAGCGCGGGTTCGAAGTCGCGCCCTTCTCACCCGCCGACCTGCGCGACATCGCCAACCTGCGCCTGCTGCTGGAGGGCCATGCCCTGGACCAGGCCTTCCACGCCGGCGACGTGGAATGGGAGGGGCGCGTCGTCGCCATCCACCACAAGCTGTCCCAGGCCGAGGAACGCCTGCACGCCGGCGACGGCACAGTGCTGGAAACCTGGCGGCGCTTCGACTCGCAATTCCACGAAACGCTGATCAGCGCCTGCGGGTCACGCACCCTGATGGCGACGCATGCCGCCGTCTTCGACCGCTACCAACGCTACCAGTATCGCGCCCTGGGCTTTCGCGGGGCGATCGCGATCCGCGAACACGCCGCCCTGCGCGACTGCGCCTTGCGGCGCGACGCCCCCGGGGCGCGGGCGGTGATGGCCCGGCATATTTTGGGGGGCGTGGACCAGGCGCTGGCCAGCGGGGCGCTGTAGGGCGCGCCTACCGCCCCACCAGCGCCTGCAAATGCTGCGGATACCGCGCGCCCTGCACGGTGATCTTCGCGATGGCGCCTTCGATCTCGCGCAGATCATCGGGCGTCAGCGTGACGTCGGCCGCGCCGATATTCTCCGCCAGCCGATGCGGCTTGGTGGTGCCCGGGATCGGCACGATCCAGGGTTTTTGGGCCAGCAACCAGGCCAACGCGATCTGCGCCGGCGTCACCCGCTTCTTGGCCGCGATCGCGCCCAGCAGATCCACCAGACCCTGGTTCGCCTGCCTTGCCTCCGGCGCGAAGCGCGGCACGGTATTGCGAAAATCCGTGCTGTCGAAACGGGTCGCCGCATTGATCGCGCCCCTCAGGAAGCCCTTGCCCAACGGGCTGAAGGGCACGAAGCCGATCCCGAGCTCCTCCAACGCCGGCAGCACCGCCTCCTCGGGTTCGCGCCACCACAGGGAATATTCGCTTTGCAGCGCCGTGACGGGCTGGACGGCATGCGCGCGACGGATCGTCGCCACCCCTGCCTCGGACAGGCCAAAATGCCGCACCTTGCCTTGCTGGATCAGGTCTTTCACCGTGCCGGCGACATCCTCGATCGGCACGTTGGGATCGACCCGGTGCTGGTAGAGCAAGTCGATCGTGTCGATCTTCAGCCGCTTCAGCGACCCCTCGACGGCCCGCCTGATGCTGTCCGGCCGGCTGTCCAGGCCCTGCTGCGTGCCATCGGCGGCAAAGGCGAAGCCGAATTTGGTGGCGATCACCACCTGGTCGCGGAACGGGGCCAGCGCCTCGCCGACCAGATCCTCGTTGGTGAAGGGCCCATAGACCTCGGCGGTGTCGAAGAAGGTGACGCCGCCTTCGACGGCCTGGCGGATCAGGCTGATCGCATCCGGCCTGTCGGTCGCGGGGCCATAGCCGAAGCTGAGCCCCATGCAGCCGAGGCCGATGGCGGAAACCTCCAGGCCGCTGCGCCCGAGTGTGCGTTTTTGCATGGTCGTTCTCCTGTTTCAGGCTTTGGCGGGCATGGCGATGGGCGCCACCCGGCCCGGCCGCACGATCAGCGCGACCACGATCCCCAGCGCCAGCACCAGCATCACCGCAGCGGCGGCAAAGGCCGACGCCAGCCGATGGGCCAGCACATCCATCCCCTGCAACCCGCTGGTCCCGGCCGCCGCGAAGACCACGACCAGGATCGCCAACCCCAGCGACCCGCCCAACTGATGCGCCGCGTTCACAAGTCCTGACGCGGCACCGGCATCCTTCGCCGCCACCCCGGAAATCCCGGCGACGGTCAGCGGGCTCAGCGTGCCGCCCTGACCGATGCCGATCAGCACCATCGGCAGCGCGATCCCGGCCAGGTAGGACGTGCCGGCCGACACCAGGCTGAGCCAGGCCATCCCCGCCAGCGCCAGGCTCAACCCCGCGGCCAGCAGCCGCGCATTGCCCATTCGCCTGGTCAGCCAAGGCACCGCCATGGCCACGGCAAAATTCGGGATCGTCATCGGCAGGAAGGCCAGCCCCGCCTGGAACGGGCTATAGCCGAGCACCCCCTGCAGGAACTGCGTCGCAAAGAACCAGAAGCCGATCATCGCCCCCAGGAACAGCAACCGCGCCGCATAGGCGCCCGAGCGTTCACGGCTGGCGAAGAGCCGCAGTGGCATGATCGGTTGCGCCGCGCGCCATTCCGTCACGACGAAGACCACCCCCAGCACGACGCCCGCGATCAGCGCGGCGATCGTCACCGCATCGCTCCAGCCGGCCGTCGCGGACCGCACCAGCCCATAGACCAGCGCGCCCATCCCCAAGGTCGACGACACCGCGCCGATCACATCGAAACGGCCGGACCGGCGTTCCGTCTCGACCAGATGGCGCCGCGCGGCCATCAGCAACGCCATGCCGATCGGCAGGTTGATGAAGAACCCCACCCGCCAGGACAGCAGGTCGGCCAGCACGCCGCCCAGCACCAGCCCCAGGCTCGCCCCGATCCCGGCCACGGCGCCGTAGAGTCCGATCGCCCGCGTCCGCTCCGGCCCCTCGGCGAAAGTCGTGGCCAGCAGCGCCAGCGTCGATGGGGCCAGGATCGCCGCCCCCACGCCCTGCACCGCGCGGGCGGCGATCATCCAGGTCGCGGATTGCGCCAGGCCGATCGCCAGCGACGCCAGGGTGAACAGCCCAAGCCCCGCCATGAACATCCGCCGCCTGCCCAGGATGTCGCCCGCCCGCGCGCCCAGCAGCAGCAAGCCACCAAAGGCCAGGGTATAGGCGCTCTGCACCCAGGACAGCGCCTCGGGCGAAAACCCAAGATCGGCCTGGATCTTCGGCAGCCCGGTGATGACGATCGAGGCGTCGAGCACGATCATCAGGTAGCTGACCAGCACGATCGCCAGCACCGCCGAAGGACGCGACATGACTAAGCCTTCGCCCCGTAGTCGGCGTCGCTGACCTGTTCCATCCAGTCGGCGGATGTGCCGTCCAGCTTCTCCACGATGGCGATGTGGCTCATGCCCGTGGTCGCGGTCGCGCCGTGCCAGTGCTTTTCGCCGGGCGGGAACCAGATGACGTCGCCGGGCCGGATATCCTCGACCGGCCCCCCCGCGCGCTGCGCCCAGCCGCGCCCGGCGGTGACGACCAGCGTCTGGCCCAGCGGATGGGTGTGCCAGGCGGTCCGCGCACCAGGCTCGAAGGTCACAAGCGCGCCCAGCACGCGCGCCGGGTCGGGGGCGTCGAACAGCGGATCGACGCGGACGGTGCCCGTAAAATAGTCCGCCGGTCCGGTGGCGGAGGGCCGGGAACCGGCGCGGTAGATCTCCATGATCGCTCTCCTGCGATGATGGCGGAGAGGTAGGGGATGCGGCCCGGGGCGATTAGCGCGTAAAATCGGCACGTGCCTATGAACCGGATTCATGAATGCCGCGCGAGAACGTCAACGACCTCACAGCCTTCCTCGCCGTGGCACGGGAGCGGAGTTTCACCCGGGCCGCCGCCCAGATCGGCGTCTCGCAATCGGCGCTGAGCCATACCATCACGGGGCTGGAAGCCCGGCTCGGCCTGCGCCTGCTGTCCCGCACCACCCGCAGCGTCGCCCCGACCGAGGCCGGCGAACGCCTGCTGCGCAACATCGGCCCGCTGCTGGAGGAGATCGACGCCGAACTCGCGGCCCTGACCGCGCTGCGCGACAAACCCGCCGGCACGATCCGCATCACCGCCGGCGAACACGCGGCCGAGGCGGTGCTCTGGCCCGTGCTGGAAAAACTCCTGCCCACCTACCCGGACATCAAGGTGGAGGTGGTCATCGACTACGGCCTGACCGACATCGTCGCCGAACGCTACGACGCGGGGATTCGCCTGGGCGAACAGGTGGCGAAGGACATGATCGCCGTGCGCATCGGGCCGGACATGCGCATGGCCGTCGTCGGCGCCCCCACCTATTTCGCGACCCATCCGGCCCCCATCGTGCCACAGGACCTGGCGGCCCATCGCTGCATCAACCTGCGCCTGCCCACCTATGGCGGGATCTACGCCTGGGAATTCGAACAAGCCGGGCGCGAGGTGAAGGTGCGGGTCGAAGGCCCGCTCGTCTTCAACAACACCGCGCTGCGGCTCCGGGCGGTCTTGGCCGGCTTCGGCCTCGCCTACATGCCCGAGGACCAGGCGGGCGCGCATCTCGCCGACGGGCGCCTGGTCCGGGTGCTGGCCGATTGGTGCCCGCCCTTTCCAGGCTACCACCTCTATTACCCCAGCCGCCGCCAGCCCGCGCCCGCCTTTGCCCTATTGGTCGAGGCGCTGCGCTACCGGGGCTAAATGTCTCATGTCGTCATGATGAAAACCCGCCCATCATCCACACATGTCTGGCGGCACCCGCCCTTCCGTGCTGGCCTTCCCCCATAGCGGCGGAACGACCGCGACCGAGGGGAAGAACATCCATGCGACACCTGCTCCTGGCCAGCCTGCTGGCCGGCGTGGCGCTGCCCGCCGCCGCCCAAGTCATCCGGTTCGAGGTGCTGGAAACCGTCCCCGCCTTCGAAGGCCGCGCCTTCGACGCCACCGGCCCTTACGTCCGCATCACCGGCCGCGCCACCATCGCGGTCGATCCCGCCGACCCGCGCAACGCCGTGATCGCCGACATCGACCGCGCCCCGCGCAACGCCGCCGGGCGGGTGGAGGCCGTGGCCGATGTCGTCCTGCTGCGCCCCGCCGATCCGGCCCGCGGCAATGGCACGCTTCTGGTCGACGTCCCCAACCGCGGTCGCAAACTGGCGCCGCAACTCTTCGACGATTCAGCGCAGCCCGGTGCCAACCGCGCGACCCAGGCGGCGGATGCCGGCATCGGCTTCCTGCACCGCGCCGGCACGAGCATGGCCTGGATCGGCTGGCAGGCCGACATCCCCTCCGCCCCCGGCCAACTCGCCCTGGCCGCCCCGGCCCTTGCGGGCGTCACCGGCCCCTCGCGCGAAGAATTCCTCTTCGACCACACCCGCAGCCCCGCCACGGCCGCATTGGCCTGGCCGATGGCCGACCCCGCGAACCTGACCGTCACCGTCCGCGCGCATTGGGCCGACCCGCGCCAGACGCCCCCCGGCCTCGCCATCCGCGCGACCGGGCCGCAGCAGGTCGAGATCACCCGCCCCGCCACCGGCTTCGACGCCGCCGCCCTTTATGAAGTCACCTATACCGCCCGCGACCCCATCGTCCTCGGCCTGGGCTACGCCGCGACCCGCGACGTCGCGGCCTTCCTGCGGCGGGAGGGCGGCCCCCAAAACCCGCTCGCCGCCGCCGGCCGCCCCACCATCCATCGCGCCATCGGCTTTGGTGTCTCCCAATCCGGCCGCTTCCTGCGCGACTTCCTCTGGATGGGCTTCAACGAGGACACCTCCGGCCGCGTCGTCTTCGACGGGCTGATGCCGCATATCGCCGGCGCCCGGCGCATGGCGACCAACGTCCGCTTCGGCCAGGCCGGCCGCAACGCCCGCCACCCGCAGGACCCGGCCTGGCAGGCCGACCTGTTTCCCTTCACCTATGTCACGCTCGACGACGAATTGTCGGGCCGGCGCGACGGGCTGATGCTGCGCTGCCGGCTGAATTCCACCTGCCCCAAGGTGATGCAGACCGACAGCGAACATGAATGGTGGGCCTCCCGCGGATCGCTGCTCGTCACCGATCCCGCCGGCAACCACCTGGACCTGCCGGCCGATGTCCGCGCCTATATGATCGCCGGCACGCCGCATTACGCCGACCCGGGCGAGGCGATGCGCCGCACCCCCACCATGGCCCTGCCGGTCAACCCGATGCACGCCGGCCCGCCCATGCGCGCGTTGCTGACCGCCATGGAAGCCTGGATCACCGAGGGCACGGCCCCGCCCGCCAGCCGCGTGCCGATGCGCGCCCATGGCACGCTGGTCGCCCCCGCCGGCGCCGTGCCCGCCGATATCCCCGGCCTGCCCTATGCCGGGCTGCACGCCTTCGCCGCCTTCTCCGACCAGGCCGTCTTCCCGCCGCGCGAGATCGGCCGCTACCCGGTCTTTGTCCCCCTGGCCGATACCGATGGCATGGCCGTCGCCGGCATACGCATGCTGCCGCTCGCCGTGCCACGCGCGACCTACACCGGCTGGAACCCCCGCGCCGAGGGCTTTGGCGCCGGCACGCTCTTCCCCCTGCAAGGCGCCGTCGCCCCCTTCGCCGCCACCCGCGCGGCGCGGGAGGCCGCGCGCGATCCCCGCCCGTCGATCGAGGAACGCTACGCCGACAACGCCGCCTACATCGCCGCCGTCCGCACCGCCGCGGCGCGCATGGTCGCCGAACGCCTGCTGCTGCCGGAGGACGCGACCCGCGCCGCAGACCGCGCGGTGGCGGGCAGCCTGGCGCAACTCGGCCAGTAGATCGCCCTTGAAACCGACTGGTGTTCGATATATCTAAGATGCAGCGCACCAACGCGCATCAGGAGTTATCATGCACCACCGACACACCCACCACGACCATCACCACGACCATCACCACGACCATCACCATGGCCGCCGCCACGCCCGCGGCGACCATGGTTTCGACCAGCACCCCTTCGCCCGCCACGGCCGTCACGGCGGCGGGCGCGGCGGCCCGGGCCGCTTCTTCGCCCAGGGCGACCTGCGCCTGGTCATCCTCCATCTCATCGCCGAAAAGCCGCGCCATGGGTACGAGCTGATCAAGGCGATCGAAGACGCCGTCGGCGGCGCCTATAGCCCCAGCCCCGGCGTGATCTACCCGACGTTGACCCTGCTGGAGGAACTCGGCCACGTCACCGCCACCACGGCCGAGGGCGGCGCCAAGAAGCTGCACGAGATCACCGCCGAGGGCCGCACCTTCCTGGCCGAAAACCGCGCGTCGGTGGAGGCCCTGCTCGCCCGCATGGCCGAAGCCGGCCGCATCCACGGCGCCGGCCCCGCGCCCCAGGTCGTCCGCGCCATGGAAAACCTGAAACTCGCCCTGCGCATGCGCCTGTCGCGCGGCCCGCTGACCGAGGACCAGGCCAACGCCGTGGCGGCCGCCCTGGACGCCGCCGCGACCGGCGTGGAGCGCGCCTGATGGACAGCCAAGCCCATGTGGCGATGGCCACGCCCGCCCGCTACCTCGGCCAATTGTGCAAGCATTTTGCCCACAAGATCCCGGTCACCCAGGAAGCGGATCGCGGCACCATCACCTTCCCGGCCGGGTTTTGCAGCCTGGAGGCGACGCAGGACACGCTGGTCCTGCGGGTCACCGGGGCGGATGAGGAAGCCGTGGCAAAGCTGGAAGACGTCGTCGCCCGGCACCTGTTGCGGTTTGCGTTTCGCGAGCCGCCGGTGGTGAACTGGGTGCGGGGGGGTGGTCAATAAAACGGCAGTGGCGCCTTGAAAGGGGCTTCGCCCCTCTCAAACTCTCCCCACCAAGGGGCCGTGGCCCCTTGGAACCCACGGATTTGGTAAAATAAAGGGAGGGGCATCAAGGTCGCGCCATTGCTCCGGTGCGCTCCATGCCCCTCCCTTTATTTTACCAATACATCGCGCCGGTCCAGGGGCGGCGGCCCCTGGTGGGGGAGGTCTGGAGGGGGCGAAGCCCTCTCCACGGCGCAACCGCCCCGTTCTACAGCCGCTCGTTAGCTACCCAGCCTTCCCCTTCGCCGGCGCCCGCCCCAAAATCGCATTCCGCCACCCCGGCGGCAGGGCCCCCACCATCCGGGCCAAGAAATACAACCGGCGCGGATACACCACCCGCAACCGCCCCGCCGCCAACCCGGCCAGGGTCCGCTTCGCCGCCTCGTCCGGCGTCATCAGCCACGGCATGGGAAACGCGTTCTTTTCCGTCATCGGCGTCCGCACATACCCCGGGCAGATCGACGACAGCCGCACCCCGAACTTGCGTTCCGAGGCATCCGTCGCCTCCGCCCAGCGCTGCACCGCGGCCTTGCTCGCGCAATAGGAAGCGGCACCGGGCGCGGCCACGAAACTCGCCAGCGACCCCGTCACCGCGACCCGCCCACGCACCCCATCCGGCCCCGGCGCCTGGTCCCGCATCGCCGCGATGGCCGGCAGCGCCACGTTCAGCACGCCATCGACGTTGGTGGCAAAGATCGCCCGCACCTGCTCGGCGCTTTCCACCCCACCGCCGGATCCGGCACTGATCCCGGCATTGGCGATCATCAAATCGCACCGCCCCATCCCCGCGACCCAGGCGGCGCACGCTGCGGCGTCGGTCACGTCCAGCACCGTGACCCGCACCTCCGCCGCCGCGCAATCACGCGCGACCGCCGCCAGCCGCGTCGCATCCCGCCCCGCCAGATGAAGCACCACCCCCGGCCGCGCCGCCGCACGGGCAATGGCGGCGCCGAGGCCGGAGGAAGCGCCGGTGATCGCAATCGATGTCCACATACCTGCGGGATGCGGGCCGCACCCGCCCCTCGTCAAGATTGACAATTCCGAAATACTAGGCATATTATCCTCCACAAGGAGGCGCCCCCATGCAACCCCCGCGCCTTGCCCTCCCTCCCTTGCCGCGCCAGAACGCGGCATGACCCTCTCCTCCATGACCGGTTTCGCCCGTACCAGCGGCAGCCTGCCCGATGGCACCGTCTTCGTCTGGGAACTCCGCAGCGTGAACGGCCGCGGCCTCGACCTGCGCCTGCGCCTCCCCCCCGGCCAGGAGGGGCTGGAGATCCCCCTGCGCGAGGTCGCGGCAAAACGTTTCTCCCGCGGCAGCATCCAGGCCGCCCTGACCCTGCAACGCCAGGACCGTGCCGCCCGCATCGCGGTCGATCCCGTGGCGCTGGACGCGGTCCTGGCCATCGCGCTGGAATTGTCCGCCCGCATCCCGGGGTCCACGCCACCCCGCGCCGAGGCCCTGCTGGCCCTGCCCGGCGTGCTGCGCGCGCCGCAAAACACCCCCGATGAAGCCGCCGACCTCGCCACCCGCGCCGCCCTCTCCGCCGGCTTCGAAACCGCCCTCGGCCAATTGTCCGAAAGCCGAAAAACCGAGGGAAAAGCTCTGTTTGAGGTCCTCTCGACCCTGCTCGACGAAATCGCCGCCCTGCGCGACCTGGCCGCCCGCGACGCCGCCCTCGCCCCCGCCGCCATCACCGCCCGCCTGCGTGCCAGCCTCGCCGAACTCCTGGCCGACACCACCGCCCGCATGACCGAGGAACGCCTGGCCGTCGAAGTCGCCGCCCTGGCCCAGAAGGCCGATGTGCGGGAGGAATTGGACCGCCTCTCCGCCCATATCGCCGCCGCCCGCGCGCTGCTCGCCTCCGGTGTCCCGGTCGGCCGCAAGCTGGAATTCCTGACCCAGGAATTCGGCCGCGAAGCGAATACCACCGCCGCCAAGTCGCAAAGCCTGGGGCTGACCCGCCTGGCGCTGGACCTCAAGGCCGCGATCGAGCGGCTGCGCGAACAATCGGCCAACGTCGAATGATCCGGCGCGGAGTGTGCCTCGTGCTGGCGGCCCCCTCGGGCACCGGCAAGTCCAGCGTCAGCCGGGCGCTGTTGCAGACCGAACCGGCGCTGTCGCTGTCCATCTCGGCCACCACCCGCGCCGCCCGGCCGGGGGAAATCGACGGCGACCACTACTACTTCCGCAGCCGCGAAAAATTCGCCGCCATGGTGGCGGAGGGAAAAATGCTGGAACACGCGGAGGTCTTCGGCCGCCACTACGGCACCCCCCGCGCCCCGGTGGAACAGGCCCTGGCCGAGGGGCGGGACGTGCTCTTCGACATCGACTGGCAGGGCCACCTGCAACTGCGCGCCGCCCTGCCGGGCGATGTGGTCGGCGTCTTCCTGCTGCCGCCCAGCCTGGCCGAGCTGCGCCGCCGCCTGGTCGCCCGCGGCCAGGACAGCGCGGAGGAAATCGACCGCCGCATGGCCGCCTCCCGCGCCGAGATCGCCCATTGGGCCGATTTCGACCACCTGCTGCTGAACCAGGATTTCGCCGCCACGGTGGAAAGCGTCCGCTGCGTGCTGCACGCCGCCCGCGCCGCCCGGCACCGGCAGACGGGTCTCGCCGCCCACGCCGCCGCCCTGCTGGCCGAGGACTAGGCCATGCGCACGGTGCTGGAAGTGGTCGCCCCGGTCTTCCTGCTGATCGGCGCCGGCTATTTTTCCGCCCTGCGCAATGTGCTGAACGCCGACCAGTTCCGGGGCCTGGGCTGGTTCACCTTCAGCCTCGCCGCCCCGGCGCTGCTCTTCGCCGGCGGCACCGCCGGGCATGGCGGCGGGGGCGGGGCGGCGCTGGCCTTCTTCCTGGGGTCGGGGGTGCTCTATGTCGCCGCCCTCTGGGGCGCCAAGCGGCGGATGTCCTTGAGCAACGCTGGCACCTTCGCCCTCAACGTCAGCTTCGGCAATTCGGTGATGATGGGCATCCCCCTGATCGCCGCGGCCTATGGCCAGGCGGGGCTGGCGGTGATGCTGACCATCTTGGCGCTGCATTCGATGGTGATGCTGGGCACCGCGACGGTGGTGGCGGAAATCGGCCAGAACGCCGGCGCCGCCTGGCCAAAAGTGCTGCGTGCCACGGTCGCGGGCGTGGTGCGCAACCCGATCGTGATGGCGGTGCTGGCGGCGCTGATCTGGTCGCAGACCGGCGTGCCCCTGCCGGGTTTTTTCCGCCGCACCCTGGAACTTTTGGGGCAGGCGGCGCCGCCGGTCGCGCTCTTCTGCCTGGGCGGATCGCTACTCGGTTTTTCCGTGCGGGGCGCGGTGCCGGAACTCGCCACGACCGTGCTGCTGAAGCTGCTGGCCCAGCCGGCGCTGGTCTGGCTCGCCTGCCTCTGGCTGGACCTCGGGTCGCTGGAGACGGCGGTGGCGGTCACGGCGGCCGCCATGCCGACCGGCGCCAACGCCTTCCTGATGGCCCAGCGCTACGCGGTGGGGCAGGACCGCAGCGGGGCGGCGGTGCTGGTGGGCACGGCGCTCAGCGTGCTGACCCTGGGCGCCCTGGTCGGGTGGTTCAGGGGGTGACGCGGCGCAGCACGCCCAGCGCCAGCCGCTCGAATTCCTCGACCGTCAGCGTCTCGGCCCGCCGCGACCCGTCGATGCCAGCGCCGGCCAACAACCCCTCGGCATCGCCCAGGCTTTTGAGCGACCCACGCAGCATTTTCCGGCGCTGGCCAAAGGCCGCGGCGGTGGTGCGTTCCAGCGCCCGGAACAGGGCGGGGTCCGGCGCCTCCGGCTTGGGGTCCAGCACCACCACGGCCGACCAGACCTTGGGCGGCGGGCGGAAGGCGCCAGGGGGCAGGGACATCACCAACTGCACCCGGCACCGCCACTGCGCCAGCACCGACAGCCGCCCGTATGCGGAGGTATCGGGGGCCGCGGCGATGCGCTCGGCGACCTCCTGCTGGAACATCAGGGTCAGCCGCTCGAAGGCCGCGGCATCGCGCAGCCAGCCGACCAGCAAGGGGGTCGCGACATTGTACGGCAGGTTGGCGATGATATGGCGCGGGGCCGGAACCAGGGTGGCGAGATCGAGGCCCAGCGCATCGCCCTCGATCACCCGCAGCCGCCCGGCCGAGGCTTCGGCCAGCGGCGCCAGCAGCGCCACGGCACGACTGTCGAACTCGACCGCCACGACTGAGGCGGCAGGGGTCGCGAGCAAGGCCCGCGTCAGCCCGCCGGGGCCGGGGCCGACCTCGATCACATGGCGCCCCGCCAGGTCGCCGGCCTGGGCCGCGATACGCCGGCAGATCGCCTCATCCAGCAGGAAGTGCTGGCCGAGGGATTTGCGCGGCGCCAGCGACGCCGCGGCCATGGCTGTGGCTTCGGTCACCCCCGGCCGGCCGGGGTGGCGGCGGCGGGCTCGGGCACCGCGCGGATCTCGATCTGCGCCCGGCGCCGCGCCTCACGCAACTGCTGGCGGGAGATGTTTTCCAACCGGTCGCGGGTGATCAACTGGCGGGCGACGTCGGGCGTGACCTCAGCCATGTTGCGGGTCTGGCGTTCGCAGACGGCGATGACCAGCACGCCATCGGGGGTGATCAGCGGCTGGCTGACCCGGCCCGGCGCCAGGCCCGACAGGATGGTGCGCAGCGGCGGCGGCAGGTTTTCCATCGCCACCGGGCCCGGGTCGGCCGGGCGCGGGCTGCCACGGGCCGCGACCTCGACCGCCGGGCAGCCGCCGGTGATGCGCCCGGCGCGTTCCACCGTGTCGCGCTGCTGCTGGGTCGGGTTGGCGGGGTCCAGCGTGCCCTGGAACGGCAGGAAGGCCTGGCGGATCGACAGCACGGTGGCGTTCTGCACCCCCGTCTCCCGCCGCTGCCGCAGCGCCAGGATCTGGAAGCCGCCGGGCACGCGGATGGCGTTGGAGATCGCGCCAACCGGCATGCGCTGCGCCAGCGCGGCTGCGTCGGGGTCCAACTGGTCGGCATTGACCCAGCCCATGTCGCCGCCGGCCAGGGCGGTCTGGCTCTGGCTGAACTGGGTCGCCGCGATCGGGAAGGGCACGCCGGAGCGCAACTGAGCGATCACGTCCTCGGCGAAGCGGCGCACTTCCGGCTCCCGCGTCGGGTCGTCCAGCGGGATGAAGATCTCGCTGACCAGGAATTCCGGCTGCCCGGTGCGGGCGTTGCGGGCGGCGATGAATTCGTTGACCTCGGTCTCGCCCGGGGTGGCCTGCTGGCCCAGCAGCGCGCGCAGCAGCCGCGACCAGCCGATCTGCACGCGGATCTGTTCGAACAGGGTGCGGGGTTCGACGCCGGCGCCGCGCAACTGGCGCACCAGCCCCCCGGGGGGCACGTTGTTGCGGCGTTCGATATCGGTGATGGATTCCGCAACATCGCCGTCGGTCACCGGCACGCGGCGGCGCGCCACTTCCTGCGCACGCAGCCGTTCATCGACCAGCAGCCGCAGGATCGGCGCGCTCAGCCGTTCGGTGAAACCCGCCCCGGCACCGGCCGCGCCGCTGTTCAGCGCGAAGAGCCGCGCGCGCGACGTGACATCGGCCTGGGTCACCACATCGCCGTTCACCACGGCCAGGATGCGATTGGTCTGCGCCGATGCCGGGCTGGTGGACAGCGGGGCGGTGCCGAGCAGACCGGCCGTCAGGAGCAGAAGCGAGGCAAGACGCATGGGGAGTTTCCGGAACGTTGCGGGCGCAGTGACGGGGGGGCGATCCTGCCCGCGACCCCGCTCTGGCACCATGGTTTGGCCCATCACAGGGCGCGGAGGTAGTAGTCGCCGACCGTCTTCAGCCCAATGCGGAACAGCAACACCTGGTCGCCCGGCTGCGCGGCCCCGGTCGAATTGGTGACCGCATAGGACCGAACGTAGCGTGCGTCGAGAATCAGGCACTCATCCTCATAGGTCAGGGCGGCGCCGATCGACACCGGCTCGTTGAGTTGCACGTCGTAGCGTCCGAACACGCTGCTGCGCCAGTTTTCATTGACGCGCCCGCTGACACCGGCCTGCACCTCCCGCCGGGTCTGGACCGGGGTGATGTACTGGTTCGGCGGCGTGAACAGGTAGCCGCCATAGACCGCGGCCGGGCCCAGCCCGACGCTGGCCGTCAGCTCGCTGTACACGCCTTCCAGCGTGTCCTTGTCCAGCCGCGTGCGGGCGACGAGGTCGAGCCAGGGCACCGGCTGCGCCCGGATCCGGCCGACCCAGTCCGACGAACGGCCCGCCAGGCCGGAATACTCCGGGAAGGCGGGGTTGTTCTGCGCGCTGAAGCTGCGCCCGCCCAGCGCCTCCAGCATGCCGCCATTGGGGAAGTACCAGGCCCCGCGCAGGGCCGCGTCCACCCGGCTGCCGCCTTCCTGGCGGTCGCGCCCGATGAAGCGGTTCAGCGCGAACAGGTTGCTGTCGGTGAATTCGAAATTCAGGCTGTCTTCGTTGGCGATGTTGATCTGCGATCCGGTCTGCGGGCCGGTCACCATCTGCACCCGCGGTTCGATCACCTGCCGGCCGTATTCCCCGGCCGAACGCACCATCGGCAGGCGCCAGTCGATGGCCGCGCGCACATTGCCCGTCGCCTCGGAGGCATTGTTCAGCCCGACCACATTGTTCGGCGGCTCGTCCAGCTTCTCGGCCCAGTGTCCCAACCCGTCGCCGCGCACGCGGAACATGATCTGGTCGCCAAAAATGCCCTGGCGCGGCAGGTCGTAGGAGACCCGGCTGGCCAGCCGGCGGCTGCTGGTGCCGACGTCGCGCATCACCGCATAGCCGCCCAGGTCGTAGGACAGCCGGCCCCCCATGCTGTCGGCCGCCAGGACCTGTTCGTAATAGACATTCGGCAGCACCGAAGGGATCTGCGCGATGTCGTCGGTGGTGCGCAGCCCCTGGTAGGCGCGGGCATCGACCCGTGCATAGGCCTCGGTGCCCCAGAACCCCTCGGTGAAGGCCGTTGTCGGCAGGACGCGGCGGCTGCCGTAGCGGAAGGTCTGCAGATACTCGTCCGACGTCGCCCGGTTCAGGTCGAAGCCGTAGCGCCAGGTCTCGTTCAGCGCGAAGCGCCCGCGGGAGAAGATGTGCCCGGCGAAGCCCGTCTCCCCGTCGCTGTCATTGCCGTTGAAGTAGCCCAGGCTACCGCTGCCCTCGATGTAGCCGTTGTTGAACCGCCGACGGTATTCCAGCCCGAGGTTCGGGTCCTGGTCGGCCGAGATCAGCGGCGAGATGGTGAGGTCCGAGGCCCCGTCGATGGCCCAGTAATACGGCGTCTCGATGAAGGGCCCGAGGAACTTCGACGTCCCGACGCTGGGTGACAGAAAGCCGCTCTGCCGCGGGATCGACGGGTCGGGGACCGAGAGGTAGGGCGTATAGGCGATCGGCCAGCCGGCCACCTGCAAGGTCGCATCGGTGAAGCGGATGCGCATGTCGTTCAGGTCGCGGGTCGCCGTCCGGGCACGGACCTGCCAGGCCGGCGGTGCCTCGGGATTGTCCACGCAGAGGTCGCAGGGCGAATAGATGATGCGGGCCATGTCCAGGATCTGGCCATTGCCGCTGCGCCGGGCGCCATTGGCGACCATGCGGCCGTTCTGCAGCATGTAGGCGCGCATGCCCTCGACCACGCCGTCGCGCATGCCGGCCTGCAATTCCACCCGGTCGGCGAAGAGCACCTGGCCGTCGGCCTCCAGCAACTGGATGTTGCCCTCGGCGGTCGCGACCCCGGTGTTGCGGTTGTAGGTGAAGCGGTCGGCGCGAAGGATGCGCTCGCCCTGCCAGGCCTCGACCGAGCCGGCGGCGCTGACGATGTTGTTTTCCTGGTCGTATTCCACGGTGTCGGCCGTGAAGGTGACCGGCGCGTTGCGATCCAGCTGGCCGGCGCCGGGCGGGGCCGAGGCCGGCCGGCCGGCGTCGGTGCCCGGCACGCCGGCGCCGCGGCCGCGCCCCGGGTCGGCGCTGGAATCGAAACGCCCCGGCACCAACCCCTCCATGCCCGGGGGAAGCCCGGACTGGGCCAGGGCATGGCCGCCCGGCGCCAGCAGCAGCGCCAGCAGCGACGCCCCGGCCAGCGGGCGCGGCCAGGCCGCGCGGCCGCGGGCGATGTGGGGGTTTGGTGGCATCCGGCTCATCCCAGGGATCTAACCATCTTCCAAATGCAGGAGCAGCGCCAAGGCCAGCATCAACCCCGCCACGGCCGGGGCCCAGGCCGCCAGCACGACCGGCAGGGTGCCGGCCTCACCAAACTCGCCGGACACGCGGTCCAGCACGAACAGGGCAAAACCGGCCGCGACCCCGGCGCCGATCATCTGCGCGACGCCGCCGCGCCGCGCCTGGCGCATCGAGAACCCGGCGGCCAGCAGCGCCATGGCCGCCGCCAGCACCGGCAGCGACAGCAGCGACTGGTATTGCAGCCGGTGCCGCACCGCCGAGAAGCCGGCCTGTTCAAGCACCGTGATGAACCCCGGCAGCGCCCAGAAGGACAGCGTGTCGGGGGTGGCGAAACTGTCCTCGATGCGGTCGGGGGTCAGTTCGGTCGGCAATTCCACGCGCGGCCGCGGCGTTACCGAGCGGTCCGCGCCAAAGACCTGGGCATCGGCCAGCACCCAGCGGCCGGGCATCAGCCGTGCCTCCGGGGCCTCGATCCGTTCCAGTGGCTTGTCGTCCGACGACAGGCGCCAGACCGTCACGTCGGTCAGCCGGAACACCGCGGCGCTTTGCGTGTCGCGCCCGGCGACCGGGCGGCCGGACAGGATGGCGACGCCGCGCGGTTCGAAGTCCCGGTCCGCCTGGCGCAGCCACAGCCGCCCCGCGGCCAGGGCCGACACGCCGCCGGCATTGCGCAGATAGGCGTTGTCCAGCCGTTCCGCCCGCGCCAGCAGGACCGACGACACCGGCGACAGCGCGGCGGTGCCGAAGGCGCCCAGCCCGATCGCGACCAGCAAGGGCCCCAGCAGGAAGCCCCAGGCCGAGACGCCGGCGGCCCGCGCCACGATCAGTTCCGACGACCGGGTCAGCCGCCAGAAGGCCGTCATGCCGCCCAGCAACACGGCGAAGGGCATGATCTGCAGCGCCACGAACGGCAGCCGCAGCGACGCGATGGTCGCCACCAGCCCGAAGCCGACATCCGCGCGGGTCGCCGCCCGGCGCAGCAATTCGATGAAGTCGAACAGCGCGACCAGCCCGGTCAGCGCCGTCAACATGCCAAGCGTGGCAAGCCCGAAGCGCCGCGCGACATAGGTCCCCAAGGTGAAGGCGATGCTCATCGGGCGCGCATCATGCGGGCAATCCGCTGGCGGCATCGGTCGCGGATTCCGGCGGGGCGGGCATCGGGCGCGGCCAGCCCGGCGCGCCGGAGATCACCCAGCCCGCGATCACCCCCGGCCCGATCGCATGCAGCCATATCAACGGAATCCACAAATTGTCGCGCGCCGCCAGGTTGCCGATGGCAAGCCCGATGGCCAGCAAGGTGACGACCGAGATCACCCCGATCGCGATGGTCGCCCCACCGCCATGGCGGCGAAACGCGCCGCCCAGGGCCGCGGCCAGCCCGACCATGGCAAAGGACAGCGCGGTCAGCGGGTTGGACAGGCGCTGGTGTGCCTCGGCCCGGAACTTGGTCACGTCGCGCGGCGGCAGGTTCTCGGCCGGGTCCGGGTTCAGCAATTCGCCGATGAAGCGTTCGCGGCTGTCGCGCCTGCGGTCTTCCTCGTTCGCGCGCTGGCGGGACAGGTCCAGGCTGTTCTCGGCAAAGGTCAGGCTGCCGAGGCGATAGCCCTGCGGCGTGCCGGGCGGGCTGCCCGGGGGCGGTGCGGTGCGTTCGATCTGCTGGCGGATGCCGTTGTAGAGGGTGACGCGCGGCCCCTGCGGCGTGGTGGTGATGCGCCCGGCCTCGGCCAGGATGGTCACCGGGGCGCCGGCGTCGCGGCCGTCGTGGATCAGCAAGCCCCGCAGGATGCCTTCCTGGTCGCGGCTGCGGGCATAGACCGTCAGGTCGTTGCCGATGTTGGAGAAAACGCCTTCCTGCAACAGGATGGCAGCCAGTTGGTTCCGGATTTCGAACTGCCATTCGCGGAAGGCGGTGTGGCTGATCGGCACCAGCCACAATTGCAGGAACATGCAAAGCACGGCCGACAGCGTGGCGGCCGCGATCGCCGGCCGCGCCAGCCGCCAGTCGGACATGCCGGTGCCGCGCATCACCACCAATTCGCGGTCGCTGGCCAGGCGGACATAGGTGAACAGCGCCACCACGAAGGTCGTGATCGGCAGGATCACCGAGAAGAAATTGGGCAAAAGCAAGGATGTGAGCTGGATGAACACCAGCATCGACAGCCCGCGGTCCAGCACCAGTTCGATGAAGCGCAAGGATTGCGTCAGCCAGACCAGCGCCGCCAGGCCAAGCGTGACCGCCACCAGGCTGATCCCCAGTTGTCGGAAGATATAGAGGTCCACGCGGCTCATGCCCGGAGGCTTCTATCAGCGCGGCGGCGCGGGGGCGACTCTCGGTGCCTCGATCGGGGCTGGTAAGGCCAGGAACGCCCGCAACGCCTGGGTCAGCACGATTCGGGTGCGGTCGGGCCGGGCCACGTCGCGGTTGGCCACGACCCCGACCAGGCAGCCCTGTTCGGCATCAAAAACCCCGGCGCCGGATTCGCCCGGTTCCAGCCGGATGGCGATTTCGGTGTAGCCGCCGTGGATGGGCGTTTCCTCCCGCATCTGGCCGATCACGCGGGCGGGCACGATGCGCCGGGGGGTCGCGACCACGACGGCCTGGCCTGGGGTGGCATCGAAGCCGCAGGGCGATGCGCCCGGGCCGTCGGGCGTGCGGGCCTGCAACAGCGCCAGGTCCAGCCCGCCCTGGTAGCGCAGGCCGACATCCGGCGCGACATGGCCCAGGCCGATGCGCTGCACCCCGGCCGGCTGCGCCCTGCCGGCAAAGACCACCAGCGGCGCGGCGTTGGAGGGCGCGCAGCCGCGCAGCCGCGCCGGCACCCCATCGACGACATGGGACGCGGTGACGAATCGGCCCTGGCCGAGGTAGGTGGCGGCCCCCAGCGCCTCGCATGGGGGCTGGCCGTGGCGGATCAGCGCCAGGTTCTGCGTGGCCATCGCGGTGCCGGGCGATGCGGTCACGCCGGGCGCGCAGGCACCCAGCGCCAGCAGCAACAGCGCCGCGCGGGGTGCGGTCAGCCCGGCAGGACCTTGCCCGGGTTCATCAGCCCCTGCGGGTCCAGCGCCGCCTTGATCCGGCGCATCGCATCCAGTTCGGCGCCGCCGCGCCAGGAGTCCATCATGTCGGTCTTCAGCCGCCCGATGCCGTGTTCGGCGCTGAACGAACCCTCCAGGTCGCGCACGACCTCGTTCACCGTGTCCATGATGTCATGGCCGCGGGCCAGGAAGGCGGCCGGGTCCATGCCCTCGGGCTGTTCCAGGTTCATGTGGATATTGCCGTCGCCCATATGGCCGAAGGGGACCGGGCGGCTGCCGGGGATCAGCGCGCGCAGGGCGTCGGACGACCGGCGGATCAGTTCCGGCACCTTGCTGACCGGGACGGAGACGTCGCTCTTGACGCTGGCGCCCTCGCGCTTCTGGGCCTCGGGGTGTTCCTCGCGCAGACGCCAGATGGCCTGGGCCTGGGCTTCGGACTGGGCGATGGCGGCGTCAACGACCTCGCCGGCCTCCAAGGCGGCTTCCAGCACCGCTTCCAGCAGGCCTTGCAGATCGGCATCGGGGCGGGAGGAGGCGAGGTCGATCAGGCAATAATGGTCCGCCCGCTCGGCGACCGGCAGGCTGGCACCGTCGATCTGGCGCAGCACGATGTCGATGCCCGTGCCGGACATGTATTCGAAGGCGCGGACAGCCGTGTCGTCGCGGTCGCGGAAGCGGCGGAACAGGGACAGGGCCGCGTCCTCCGACGCCACGGCCGCGAGGGCGACGCATTGCACCCGGGCGCGGGGGAAGAGCCGCAGGGTGGCGGCGGTGATGATGCCGAGCGTGCCCTCGGCGCCGACGAACAGGTGTTTCAGCGCATAGCCGGTATTGTCCTTGCGCAGGCGGCGCAGGCCGGAAAACACCTGGCCATCGGGCAGCACGGCCTCGATCCCCAGCATCAACTCGCGGGCATTGCCGTAGCGCACGGTGGTATTGCCGCCGGCATTGGTGGCCAGCACGCCGCCGATGGTGGCCGAGCCCTCCGCGCCCAGGGACAGCGGGAACAGCGCGCCCGCGGCGGCGGCGGCGTCTTGCGCGGATTTCAGGATGACGCCGGCTTCGGCCGTCATGGTCATGTCGATCGGGTCCAGGTCGCGGATGCGGTTCATCCGGGTCAGCGACAGGATGACCTGGCGGCCGCTTTCATCCGGCGCGCCGCCGCCGACCATGCTGGTATTGCCGCCCTGCGGCACCATCGGCACCCCGGCGCGGGCCAGCAGCCGCACCACGGCCGAGAGTTCGTTGGTATTCGCCGGCCGCAGCAGGCAGGGCGTCGCCCCCTGGTAAAGCCCGCGCCAGTCGGTGGTCCAGGGCGCCAGGTCCGCGGGGTCGGTGATGACGCCCTTGGGGCCGAGCACGGCGGTCAGCGCCCCCAGCAGGCCGGGGGGGAGGGAGACGGGCAGGGGGGAGGTATCGGGCATGGTGGCCGCATCTTCTCCGTGGGCATCGCGCGGTCAACCGTCGGGTGGTTCCCAAATTCGCGGACGGCCGCCTATCGTCGCGGAGGACCGGCAGGGGACAGGCATGCAGACCACGCGATCGGATGGGCTGCTGCGCCCGCACGCGACACATGGGCACCACCGGGTCACCTATGTCGAGTTGTTCTTTGACCTGATCTTCGTCTTCGCCATCACCGAATTGTCGCATGCGCTGCTGCATCACCCCTCGCCCGGCGGGGTGTTGCAGGGGGCGATGCTTCTGCTCGGGGTCTGGTGGGTCTGGGTGAACACATCCTGGGCGACGAACTGGCTGGATCCGGAGCGGGTGCCGGTGCGGCTGATGCTGTTTGCCATGATGGCGGTGGGGCTGCTGATGGCGACCGCCATCCCAAAAGCCTTCGATACCCGGGGCCTGGCCTTCGCCGGGGCCTTCGTGCTGCTGCAACTGGGCCGCACCGTCTTCGTGCTGGCGGCGATCCCGGCCGGCGACCGGGCGTTGCGGCGCAACTTCCAGCGCATTCTCTGCTGGTTCACGCTGGCGGCGCCGTTCTGGATCGCGGGCGGGATCATGGAGGGCACCGCCCGGCCGTTGCTCTGGGGGGTGGCGCTGGCGATCGAATACGCCTCGCCGGCGATGCGGTTCTGGGTGCCGGGGCTGGGCGCCTCCTCGGTCGATGACTGGTCGGTCGAGGGCGGGCACATGGCCGAGCGCTGTGGGTTGTTCATCATCATAGCACTCGGCGAATCGGTGCTGATCACCGGGGCGACGTTTGCCGACGCGGCCTGGACCTGGGGCAGCGGCGCCGGGCTGGCGGCGGCCTTCGCCGGCAGCATCGCGATGTGGTGGATCTATTTCGACACCGGGGCCGAGGCCGGCGTCGCGCGCATCACCGGGGCCGATGCGCCGGGGCGGGTGGCGCGGCTGGCCTATACGTACCTGCACCTGCCCATCGTGGCCGGCATCATCCTGACCGCGGCCGGGGACGAGTTGGTGCTGGCGCATCCGGGCGGCGACACCGGCGCCTTCGGCATGCTGACGATGATCGGCGGGCCGCTGCTGTTCCTGACGGGGGTGATCCTGTTCAAGGCCAGCATCCGGGGCTGGTTCCAGGTGTCGCACATGGTCGGCATGGTGGCGCTGCTGGCGCTGGGCCTGGCCACGCCATGGCTGGCGCCGCTGGCGGTCAGCATGGCGGTCACGGGCATCCTGGTCGTCGTGGCGATGTGGGAAACATGGTCGCTCGGCGCGGCTGAATAGTATTGGGTGGGTTGCGCTTTGAAAGGGGCTTTGCCCCTCTTAAACTCTCCCCACCAAGGGGCAGTGGCCCCTTGGAACCCACGCTGTTGGTAAAATAAAGAGAGGGGCGTCATTGGATCACCTTTGATCGATGGCGCGCCATGCCCCTCTCTTTATTTTACCAATACATCGCGCCGGTCCAGGGGCGGCGGCCCCTGGGTGGGGGAGGCGTGGAGGGGGCGAACAGCCCCTTCCACGGCGCAACCTCGCAAATCACGGCAGCAGCGCCACCACGTCCAGGATCGTCTGCTGCGCGTTGACGGGTTCGCGGCAGGCGGCCTGCAAGCCGTTGCCGACGCGGTCCATGCCATTGGCCGCCAGGCGGCCTTCGGGCGCCAGCAGCCCGGCGATGAAGGGCACGATCTGGTTCGCCTCCCGCCGCCAGACCGGACCCAGGGTGGCGCAGGTCATCCGGGCGATGTCGCGGTCGCTCTCGGCGGCCTGGGCGGAGGGTTGCAGCAGCGCGATCATCGCCACGGGGCGGGTCGGGTCATTGGCGCAGCCCTGGCGCAGCCCGGTGCCGAACTGGGCCAGTTCCGCGTCGGACGGCAGCCGGGCATGGCCCGCGCGGGCGGCCACCACCCCGGCCATGGCGGGTACCAGGCGGCGCGTCGGGATCGGCGGCTCCTCGGCCATCGCCTGGGCGCAGGTCAGGGTGCTGAGGTCCAGCGCCTGGGGTTGTGCCGCGGCCTGGCCGCCCGCAAGCAGCAGAAAAGCCGGGGCCAGCAGTCCCGTGAACGCCAAAATCGATCGCCGCATGGCGCATGCCTTTTTGAGATAATGCCCCGATCCTGGCCTGCCCGGAGCAATCAGAACAGCCACACCCCGGCGATTCCTGCCACCAAAAGCGCCCAGGCGGGGCTTGCGTGCGATCGCCAGACAAACACCGCCGTCGCCGCCGTCACCGCATAGGACGGCCACGCCACCGCCGAGGCACTGGTCATGACGATCCCGGTCGCCAGGCTCAGCCCCATCGCCACCGGCACCAGCCCCGCCCGTATCGCGACCAGCCAGGGGTGGCCGGCCAGCCGCAGGGTCCAGCCGGCCGCGACCCAGGCGACCAGCATGGCCGGCAGAAGCATCCCGAACAGCGCGCCGAACATCCCCGGGACGCCGACCAGCCGCCAGCCGAGCAAGGCGACCACCAGCACATTCGGCCCCGGCGCGGCATTGGCGAGGGCATAGGCGTTGGAGAATTCGGCGTCGGTCACCCAGCCCAGGTCATCGACCATGCGGCGATGCATCTCCGGCACCGCGGCATTGGCGCCGCCGACGGCCAGAAGCGACAGTCGGGCGAAGAAGAAGAACAGGCCAAGGGTGGAGGGTTCCGTCACACCCGGCCACGCCCGCGCCAGACGACGGCGGCGATGCCGGCTGGCCCCACCACCGCCAGGATCAGCAGCAGCGGCAATTGCCAGAAGGCGGCGGCGATGGCGGCCAGGGCCAGCAACGCCAGCAGGTCCCAGGTCAGGCCAAGCCTGCCGGCCTGCCGCGCCGCATTGCCGATCACCAGCCCGGCCGCCGCCGCCGCGACCCCATGCATGAAGGCCGCGACCCCCGGCACCGCGCTGAAGCGGTCCCAGGCCAGGGCAAATGCCATCAGCGCCAGCAGCGGCGGCCCATAGAGCCCGACCGATCCGGCGATCGCCCCCCAGGCGCCGCAGAAGCGCCGGCCGATCATGACGGCGGCATTGCCCACATTCGGCCCCGGCAGCACCTGGCCGATGCCCAGCACCTCGGCATAGTCGCGTTCGGTCATCCAGCGCCGTTCCTCGACGATCACCCGCCGGCACCAGACATTGGCGCCGCCGAAGCCCAGGCACGACGCCTTGGCATAGGCCAGCAACAGGTCGATCGGGCGCGGCGGCGGGTTGAGGGGGGGCGGTGTCACGATACGCCCAACCTTCCAGCGCCCGGCGCCAGGCGCAAGACGGCCGCTTGCTTTGTCGCTTGGCGGGGGGATAGTGCTGCTCAAAGCCTCCCACAGCCCGGCCCCAGGAGCCCGCCCATGCAGACCCGCATCCCTTGCGTCCTGATGCGCGGCGGCACCAGTCGCGGCCCGTATTTCCTCAAATCCGACCTGCCGGAGGATGTCGCGACGCGGGATGCCGTGCTGCTGGCGGCCATGGGCAGCCCGCACCAGTTGCAGATCGACGGTATCGGCGGCGCCAATACCCTGACCAGCAAGGTCGCCATCGTGTCCCGCAGCGCCGAGCCGGGCGTCGATGTGGACTACCTGTTCGCCCAGGTCGATGTCGGCCGGGCGCTGGTCGATACCCGGCCGAATTGCGGGAACATGCTGTCCGGCGTCGGACCCTTTGCCATCGAGGCCGGGCTGGTCGCGGCCAAGGATGGTGAAACCTCCGTCATGATCCGCAACATCAACGCCGGTGCGCTGGTCGAGGCCGTGGTGCAGACCCCGGGCGGCGAGGTCACCTACGACGGCGACACCGCCATCCCTGGCGCCCCCGGCACCGCGGCCCCGGTGTCCCTGCGCTTCCGGGAGGTTTCGGGCGGCAAGTGCGGCGCCCTGTTCCCCACCGGCAACCGCCAGGACATCGTCGATGGCGTGGCGCTGACCCTGATCGACTGCGCCATGCCGGTGATGCTGGTGCGGGCCGATGCGCTTGGCGTCAGCGCCGATACCAGCACGGCCGAGATCGAGGCCAATACCGCCCTGATGGCGCGGATCGAGGCGCTGCGCCGCCTGGCGGGGCCGATGATGAACCTGGGCGATGTCTCCGACAGCGTGATCCCCAAGCCCGTGCTGCTGGGGCCCAGCGCCGATTTCACCCTGGTCGCGCGCTACCTGACGCCGCATGCGGTGCACAAGGCGATGGCCGCCACCGGCGGCATCGCCATCGCCGCCGCCGCCCGCCTGCCCGGGACCGTGGCGGCCGAGGTCGCGAAGGTCGAGGTCGCCGATGTCCCGGTCAGCATCGTCCACCCATCCGGCATCATGGAACTGGGCATTTCGGTGCGCGATGGCGATGTCGAATGGGCCAGCGTCATGCGCACCGCCCGCCGCATTTTCGAAGGCACGGTCCTGATCCCCCGCCGGGTCTGGATCGGGCCGGCCGCGGCACTCGCGCAAGCCGCCGAATAGCCCACCAAAGCCGCCGCAAACCCCCCGCGGCGGTTGACATCGCTGCAATGCACCCGTAATCGCGCATCGCCAACCGGGGGGGCAATCTCGGGGGCAGGGTTACATCGTGGCAGACGAATTCGACGATCGACTGCGCAAGGCCCGGACCCGTCATGGTCTGGATGTCGCCAAGGACGGCGACAAGGGCGGCGCGCTTGGTCCTTGGGGCTTCGGATTGCGCGCGGGGGTCGAACTTGTTTCGTCCCTGATGGTCGGTGCCGGGTTGGGCTATCTGCTCGACCGCTGGCTCGGCACGTCACCCTGGCTCCTGATGGTGATGATCCTGGTGGGTGGCGCGGCCGGCGTCATGAACATCTATCGTTTGTTCATGCCGCCCAAGCGTCCGACATTGTAAGTTCAGATTTAGCAAGTTCGCTGGATAGCGGGAGAGAGCCTGTGGCCGCTGAAGGTCCGACCATCGACGCGCTGAGCCAGTTCGAACTGGTGCCGATGTTCGGCGCTTTCGGCTCGGCGGTGAATTTCAGCCAGGCCAATGCCTTCATGCTGGTCTCGGTCGCGCTGATCTCCGCGCTGTTCGTCTATGGCATGCGGCCGCGCGCCGTGGTCCCCGGGCGCCTGCAATCGGCCGCCGAGATGCTCTACAGCTTCGTCATGGGGCTGGTGACAAGCCAGGTCGGGGATGAGGGGCGTCGCTACTTCCCCTTCGTCTTCTCGCTCTTCGCCTTCATCCTGTTCGGCAACATGCTCGGTATGCTGCCCTATGCCTTCACCCATACCAGCCACATCGCGGTGACGCTGACCCTGGCGGTCATCGTCTTCCTGGTGACGACGATCGTCGCCATCCGCCTGCATGGCATGAAGTTCTTCGGATACTTCTTCCCCGAGGGCGCGCCGCTCTGGCTGGCGCCGATCATCATCCCGGTGGAAATCGTCTCCTACATCTCCCGCCCGGTCAGCCTGTCGATCCGTCTGTTCGCGAACATGGTCGCCGGCCACGTGATGCTGAAGGTCTTCGCGACCTTCGTCGTCCTGCTGGGGGGGCTTGGTGCCGCCTGGTTGCCGCTGGCGGCGCTGCCGCTGGCGATCAACGTGGCCCTCGTGGGCTTCGAGATCCTGGTGGCGTTCCTGCAGGCCTATGTCTTCGCGATCCTGACCTGCATCTATCTGCACGACGCGGTGCACCTGCACTGATCACCCGCTACTGGGCCGCGTTCGCTCAGCCTTTTTTGCCGCAACCACATCACCGTTCAAAGGAAGCTCACATGGAAGTCGCCGCCGCCAAGGCCCTCGGGGCCGGTATCGCCGTCATCGCGCTGTTCGGCGTCGGTCTCGGGATCGGCAACATCTTCTCCTCGCTGATCACCAGCGTGGCACGCAACCCGGCCGCCCGCGACGTCGTGTTCCCGATCGGCATTCTGGGCTTCGCGCTGACGGAAGCCGTGGCGCTGTTCGCGCTGCTGATCGCCTTCCTCATCCTGTTCGCCTGATCCGCGGCCCCGGCGCCCGCAAGGGTGCCGGGGCAGTTGCCTGTAAGATCGGAACCAGATGATGATGAAGCGCCTTTCGGCCCTGGCCCTTTTTGCCCTTCCCATCGCCGCGCAAGCGGCCGAAGGGCAGAGCGGGATGCCGCAACTGCGCTTCGGCGACGAAGCCCTGCTCGGCATGGTCGTCTGGCTCGTCGTCATCTTCGGGCTGCTCTACTACGTCGCCTCCACATATCTTTTGCCGCCCGTCAGTGAGGTCCTGGCTGACCGCGCATCGCGCATCGCCGATGACCTGACCGCCGCGCGCGACACCAAGGTGGAGGCGGATGCCGCCATCCGTGCCACGCGCCGCGCCATGGCCGAAGCCCGTGCCTCGGCGCAGGCCGAGGTGACGGCCGCGGTGACGACCGCCGGCGCCGCTGCCCACGCCAAGGCCGAGGCCGCCGCCGCCATCCTGGCGGCGCGCACGGCCGAAGCCGAAGCCAGCATCGCCCAGTCCCGCGACCGGGCCATGGGCGCGCTGCGGGATGTCGCGACCGATACCGCCGTCGCCCTGGTGGCGCGGCTTGGCGTCACGGCCAGCCCCGCCACGGTGGGCGCCGCCGTGGAATCCGCGCTGACCCAACGCGCCGCCTGAACGAAGGGATCCCGCCATGCACCATTATGAGCATTTCTGGCTGGACCCGAAGTTCTGGGTCGCCGTGTCCTTCTTCATCTTCGTCGGCCTGCTGGGGCGCAAGCTCTGGACCTTGATCGCCGCCGCCCTTGACGCGCGCGCCACCGCGGTGCGCGCCGAACTGGCCGAGGCATCCCGCCTGCGCGTCGAAGCCGAGGCCATGCTGGCCCAGGCCGAACAGGACCGCGCTGCCGCGACCGCCGAAGCCGCCACGATGATCGAGCGTGCCAAGGCCGAGGCCGAACGCCTGGCCGCCGCGACCGCCGCCGAGGCCGAGGCGACCGCCGCCCGCCGCGAACGCATGGCGATGGACCGCATCGCCGCGGCCGAGGCCAGCGCCATCACCGAAGTCCGCAACGCCGCCGCCGAAGTGGCGACCGCCGCCGCGCGCGACGTGGTGGCCAAGGCGCTGGACCCCCAGGCCGCCAGCGCGATGCTGGACGCCGCGATCAACGACCTGCCGCGGGCGCTGCGCGCGGCCTGAGCCAAGTCCCAACAGACGGGCCGAGGGGGCAACCCCTCGGCCTTTTTTATTGCCTGCTACCCGGCGACGCCCTCGGGCAACAGCGACACATGCGCCGCGACCACGCGCCAGCCCTCGGGCAGGCGCGCCCAGCTTTGCTGCTGGCGCCCGATCCGGCCGTTGCGGGAAAACACCGTGCTGGCGGTGGCAAAATCCTGGCCGAAGGTGGTGATCACCGTCCGCACCAGATCGCGCGCCAGGCCCACGGATGGCCGCGCCGCGCGAAACGCCGCGATCTCGGCATGGCCATGCAGGTTTTCCGCGGCGCCGTAGCGCACGGTCTTGGCGTGCTGCCAGAACATCGCATCCAGGGTCGCGACGTCATTGGTGGTCAGCGCGACCTCATAGGCCTCGAACAGGGCGGTGACCTCGGCCAGGGTCTTTGGGTCGTCGATCTGCATCAGGCGGGGACCTCCGGCGCGGCGGCAACGCCGGCTTTGACGAGCGCATCGGCGACGCGGAACAGGATGTCCTCGCGCCAGGGGGCGGCGACCAGTTGCACCGACAGCGGCAAGCCGCCCGGATTCGCCAGCGGAACTGCCATCGCCGGCAGGCCGATACAGGAAATCGGTTGGGTGTAGACGCCCAGCATCGGGCGGGTGGGGAGAGTCTGCCCGTCGATCACCATCGTCGCCTGGCCGATCAGCGGGGCGACGCAGGGCAGGGTGGGGGTCAGGAAGCAGTCCACCGTCTCGAAGGCCGCCAGGGCCTGGGCGCGCCAGGCGGCGCGGACGCGCTGGGCCTGCACCATCCAGGTCGCCGGGATCAGCGTGCCCGCCAAAAAGCGATCGCGGGTCGCGGGGTCGAAATCCTCGGGCCGGGTCTTGAGGTCCGGCAGGTGCAGGTTGCCGCCCTCGGCCATCGTGATCAGGAAGGCGGCGGCGCGGCCGGCGGCGGCCAGGGGCAGGTCCACCACCGTGGTGGCGCCCAGGACCTTGGCGAAGCCGGTGACGGCGGTCAGCGCCTCCGGATGGCCCCCCTTGGCGAAATGCCCGCCGGCGACGCCGATCCGCAGCCCGTCCAACCCGGTCAGACCGCTGACCGGCTGGAACGGCGTCGGCGTCTGGCAGGGGTCTTCCTCATCCCGCCCCTGCAGCGCGTCATAGGCCAGGGCCAGATCTTCCAGGGTCCGGGCAAACGGCCCCAGATGGTCGAAGGACCCGGCAAAAAGATACGACCCGCTGCGCGCCAGCCGCCCATAGGTCGGCTTCAGCCCGAAAATGCCGCACATGGCCGAGGGCACGCGGATCGAGCCATTGGTGTCCGACCCCAGGCTCAGCGGCACCAACCCCCCCGCGACGGCCGCCGCCGACCCGCCCGAGGAGCCACCGGCCATCCGCGCCAGGTCATGCGGATTATGCGCCGGTCCTTCGTGCGCATTCTCGGTGGTGAAGCCGTAGGCGTATTCATCCATGTTCAGCGCGCCGACGGGCACAGCACCCGCGGCGAGCATCCGGCGCACCAGAAAGCCATCCCGCGCGGCAGGCGGCGCGTCGCGTTCGATCTTGGACCCGGCCAGGGTGCTGATTCCCTCCAGGTCGAACAGATTCTTGACGGCGAAGGGCACGCCGGCCAGCGGGCCGGGGTCGCCGCCCTTGGCGACGGTGGCGTCGATCGCTGCGGCCGTGGCCAGGGCGCGGGCGGCATCGACATGGGTGAAGGCGTTCAGCCGCGGATTGCCGGCGGCGACGGCGGCAAGCGCCGCCTCGGCCACCGACACGGCGCTGCGGCGGCCGGCGCGGACATCGGCCGCGATGTTCTGGGCGGTCATGCGGCGGCCGGAGAGACGGGAATGAACGGTGCGGGGACGAACACCGGGGCGGGTTCATCGGCGGCCGTCAGCGGAACGGCAAAGACCAGCGCCGCCATGGCGGCTGCCTGGGCCAGGTTGGCGCCGACGGCGGCGACGCGATCGGGGTGCAGCGGCAGGCCGATCAGGGCGGCGGCCTGCACGGCATAGGCCTCGTAATCTGGGGTCATCGGGGTTCCTGGCGGTTTGTCGCGAATTGGCTCGCAATCCGCGTGCCGCGTGTCAACCGCCCGCGCGGCGCGCGTCAACCAATCGTGGCGGCCCATTCCAGGATTTCGTCGGCGACCTGTGGCCAGGTCGAATCCAGCATCATCAGATGCGCGGTATTGGCCAGGAACTGGGCGCTGGTGCCATGCCAGGCGGCGCAGCGCTTGACCGCATCGGCCGGGATCAGCGGATCGGCCTCACCCCCCAGGATCAGCACCGGCTTGCGGTGCAGGGCGCGCGGCGGGACCGGCTGCGGGCTTTGCGCTTCCAGCAGGGCGGCGCGGGATTCGCCGCCCAGGTGCAGCAGATGGCGGGCGGCATCCGCATCGGTCAGCCCGGCAAACAGCGCCGATTTCAGGTTGCGGGCGGGTTGCCGCGACCCCGCCGGTTCCGACATGCGCGCCACATCGCCCCATAAGAACGGGTCGCTGAACGCCAGCCGCAGGTTCGACCACCACAGCCCCTCGGGCGGGACCGGCGCCAGCATCGCCGCCCCCAGCACGGCGGGATCGGCCAGCAACCGCTGCGCCACCAGCGAGCCCAGCGAATGGGCGACCAGCAAGGTCGGGCGGCCGATCACCTCCAGCGCCGCGCGGGTTTCGGCCAGGAAGTCATCCAGCCCGGCGGGGCCGCCCTTGCGCCCGATGCGGCGGAAGGTGAAGGAGGCTGTCTCCCGCCCCCCCGCGTTCAGCCGGGCGGAAAATCCATCTTCCCAGATCCAGGCGCCGGTGGCGGCGCCGTGCAGCAGCAGCATCGGGGCGCTGTCGCCGGCCGCGGCGCGGCGCAGCAGGTGGTTGCTGGCGAAGGGGACGCGTTCTGGTTCTTGTTCTGGCATCGCCCCGGCAGCCTAGCGCCGGGGTCGCGCCATGGGGAAGCGGGCTGAACCGAATTCCCGCCTCAGTTCATTCGCCCGACGCGCAGCGTCAGTTCATTCTCACGAAGCGCAGCGGGAAGTAGTTGTTGGCCAGTTGCTCCACCTGGACGTTGTTGCGCATCGCCCAGACGATCTGCTGCTGGTGCAGCGGGATGTAGCCGACATCATCGCGCATCAGCGTGCTCGCCTCGGTGATCAGACGCTGGCGGGCTGCGGCATCGGTTTCCACCGCGATGCGGTCCGTCAGGCTGTCGAAGCGCGGGTTGGAATAGCCGCCATTGTTGAAGACGCCGCTGGCCGCCCCGTCGCGCGTGCGCGCCAGGTTGAACAGCGAATTGTGTGCATCGCCCGTCGCCGGGGTCCAACCCAGCAGGTAGAAGCTGGTGTTGTAGCGCGGGCCATTCACCTCGGCGAAGAAGCGCGCGCGGGTCTGCGCGTTCAAGGTCACGCGGATGCCGACGCGGGCCAGCATGGCGACGACGGCGGTGCAGATGCCTTCGTCGTTCACATAGCGGTCGTTCGGGCAATCCAGGGTCACGCCAAAGCCGTTCGGATAGCCCGCTTCGGTCAGCAGGCGGCGCGATGCCGCCAGGTCCAACGGCAGGCGCGTGTCATCGGCCTCGAGGAAGCCGTTCACGCCCGGGCCGTAGAGCAACCCGGTCGGCCGCGACTGGCCGCGCATCACGCTGCGCTGGATCGCGGCGACGTCGATCGCCTGGTAGAAGGCGCGCCGCACCCGCACATCCTGGAACGGGTTGCGCCCGCGCACGTCGCTTTTCAGCAGTTCCGGACGCAGTTGGTCCATGCCGAGGTAGATCGTCCGCAGCTCCGGCCCCTGCAACGCGCGCAGCCCCGGCGCACGGCCGATGCGGTCCACGTCCTGCGGCGGCACAGTGTAGATCATGTCGATCTCGCCCGACAGAAGGGCCGCGACCCGCGTCGCGTCATTGGCGATGACGTTGAATTCGACGCGCGACAGGTTGTGCTCCACCTGGCCCCACCAGCGCGGGTTCGGTGTCAGCACGGTGCGGCGATCGGGTTCGCGGCTGGTCAGCATGAAGGGCCCGGTGCCCATCGCGTTGCGCGACGCGAAGTTTTCTTCCCGCGAGGTCAGGTCGGCGACGCGCGTCGCGTTGTTGCGCTCCGTCCAGCCCTTGCTCATCACCTGGAAGGTGGTGAGTTCCTGCACCAGGATCGGGTTCGGCACGGTGGTGATCATGTCCACCGTGAAGTCATCGACCTTCACGATGCTGGCGATCGACTGGAAGGTGCCGGCGACATTGCTGCCCGGCCCGCGCGCGCGGGCGATGCTGAAGACCACATCCTCCGCCGTCAGCGGGCTGCCGTCGGTGAAGGTGACGTTGCGGCGGATGTGGAAGCGCCATTGCGTGGGCGACAGCAGTTCCCAGCGCTCGGCCAGCGCGGGCTGGATTTGCATGCCCCGGCCGTATTGGACCAGCCCGTCGTAGACGTTGTTGTTGAACGACAACAGGAAGGTTTCCTGCCGCGTGTAGGGGTCCATCGAATTGGTGTCGCCGTCATTCGCCCAGCGGAAGACGTTTCCGGCGGGGGCGGTCTGGGCGGCGGCGTGCGGCGCCAACCCACCCAGCATCGGCCCCATCATCGGCAGCGACAGGGCTGTGGCGAAAAGCGCGCGGCGCAGGGTGGTGGGCAGCATGGGGGTCTCCCGGGCGGGTCTGAAGGCGTGAGCCTAGGGGGGCGCCCGGCGCGCCGCCAGCCCGTTTCGCCGGCGTCAGCCCGCGCCCGGCCCCTCGGCCAGTTCCACCGCGCGGCCCAGGTCCACACTGAGCAGCCGCGACACCCCGCGTTCCTGCATCGTCACGCCATAGAGCCTGTGCATCCGCGCCATGGTCAGCGGATGGTGGGTGACGACCAGGAAGCGCGTGCCGCCTTCCTCCGCCATATGGTCCAGCAGGTCGCAGAGCCGTTCCACATTCGCGTCATCCAGCGGCGCATCCACCTCGTCCAGCACGCAGACAGGGGCGGGATTGCAGCGGAACACGGCAAAGATCAGCGACAGCGCGGTCAGCGCCTGCTCGCCGCCCGACAGCAGCGACAGCGACGACAGTTTCTTGCCCGGCGGTTCGGCGTAGATCTCCAGCCCCGCCTCCAGCGGATCCTCCGATCCGACCATCGCCAGATGCGCCCGCCCGCCACCGAACAGCCGGGTGAACAGGGCGCGGAATTCGACATCGACGCGGTCGAAGACCGCGCGCAGCCGCTCCCGCGCCTCGCGGTTCAGCCAGCCGACGCTGCCGCGCAGCTTGGCGATGGCGGAGGCGATTTCGGCCCGGTCGCTTTCGATCGAGGAGGCACGATCCTCGATCTCCTTCAACTCGATCTCGGCGCGCAGGTTGACCGGCCCCATCTCCTCCCGCTCGCGGGCCAGGCGGTCGGCGCGGCGGCGGGCCTTTTCCTCGGCGGCGTCGGACAGGTCGGCGGGTGGTTCGGGCAGCGTGGCTTCCTCGCCCAGGCGTTCCACGATCCGTTCGGCGGTGGCGCGGCCTTCGGTTTCGGCGGCGCGCAGGGCGGCGTCGGCCGCGACCTGGGTCTCGCGCGCGGCGGCGAAGGCGGCATCGGCGGTGCGGCGGCCGTCGGTGGCGGCGCGGCCCTCGGCCTCGGCGGCGGCCAGGGCCGTGGCGGACTCGGCCTGGGCGGCCTCGGCCAGGGCAAGGGCGCGGGCGGCGGCGGCGCGGCGGGTGGCTGCGGCGTCGGGGGCTTCGGCGGCGGCCTCCGCCTCCGCCGCGGCGGCATCGTGGCGGGCGGTCAGCGAATCGAGGCGGGTGGCGGCGTCTTCGGCACGGGTGCGCCAGCCATCGGCATCGGCGGTCAGCGCGGTGCGTCGGGCCACAAGGCGGGGCGCCTCCGCATCGAGGTCGGCGACATCGCGGCGGGCGGCCGCCTCCACCTCACGCGCCAGGGCGGCGGCGGCGCGGGCGGCATCGGCGGCGGCGCGCAAGGCGGCAAGGTCCGGCAGGTCTGCCAGAGTGCGGGCTGCATCGGCCAGGGTCAGGCCGGCGGCGGCGGACTCATCGGTCAGCCGGGCGATTTCGGGGTCCAGCGCGGCCAACCGGGCCTCGGCGCCCGCCGCCTTGGCCGATAGGCGGGCGGCATCGGCGCGGGTCTCGCCCAGCCGGCGTTCGGCGGCCTGGCGGGCGGTGCGGGCGGCGCCTTCCTGGGCGGCGGTGGTCTGGGCCAGGCGGGCGGCCTCGGCGCGGGCGGTGGTGGCCAGGGCGGGGTCGGGCAGGGCGGCCAGGGCGGCTTCGGCGGCCTGGGCCTCGGCGGCGGCGGCTTCGGCCTCGGCGCCGCTGCGCTCGCGCTGCGGCCCCAGGACTTCCACCCGCCCTGCTGCTTCGGCGGCCTGTGCGGCACAGGCGGCGGAGCGGCTACGGGCGGCGGCCAGGGCCTGGTCGGCGGCATCGCGCGCGGCGCGGGCGGTGGCCTCGGCGCTGGTCGCGGCGGCGGCGGCGGCTTCGGCGGCGTCGCGTGCGCGGGTGGTTTCGGCGGCGGCGGCCGCTTCCTGGTCCAGCCGGCGTCGGGCGGCGCGCAGGGCGTTGCGCTGGCGCAGGCGCACGGCCCCAGGCGTGGGGGCGCCGGCGCGGGCGGTATGGCCGTCCCAGCGCCACAGCGCGCCCTCGGCCGTGACCAGCATCTGGCCGGGGCGCAGCGTGGCCTGCAGGGCGGCGCCATCGGCGCCCTCCGGCAGCAGGCCGACCTGGGACAGGGCGCGTTGCAGGGCGGCCGGGGCTTCGACCAGCCGCGACAGGGGCGTGGCGCCGTGCGGCAGGGGCGCGTTGGGGTCGATCGGCGGCAGGCCGCGCCACCAGCGCAGGGCGGAGGGGTCGTCGGCCGGGCTTTCCAGCGTTTCGCCCAGGGCCGCGCCAAGGGCTGCCTCCAACCCCGGCGGCAGGGTGACGGCATCGAGCACCGGGGTCGCGCCGCCGGTGTCGCGCGCGGCCAGCAGGTCAGCCAGGCCCTGTGCCTCGGCCCCGGCGCGGGCGCGGGCGGCCTCGGTTTCCGCGGCGCGGGCGCGGGCGGCGGCTTCGGCCGTGGTCGCGGCGGCGCGGGTCGCGGCGGCTTCGTCCAGCGCCGCGGCCGCATCGGCGCCGGCGCGTTCGGCGGCGGCGAGCGCCGCACCCGCCTCGGCCAGGGTCTCGGCGGGCAGGCGGGCCGCCAGGGCGGCGTCGTGGTCGGCGGCGATACGGTCGCGTTCGGCCGCGAGTTTCTGGGCGCGGGCGCGGTTGGCAGCCAGGGCCTGGGTCGCCTGGGCGCGGGTGGCGGCATCGGCGGTGGCGGCCCGGGTGGCGGCCTCGGCGGTGGCGGTGGCGGCGCCCCGGGCGGCTTCGGCTTCGGTCAACGCGGCCAGGGCGGCGGCGAGATCGGCTTCGGCAGCCAGGACGGCGGCCTCGGCGGCGGCCAGCGATTCGGGCGGCACCTGTTCGGCGCGGGCGGAATCGCGTTCGGCCAGGCGGGCGGCCAGCCGGGCGCCGGTCTCGCGGGCGGTGCGGTCGGCGGCGTCATGCGCGGTGGTGACGGCAGTTTGGGCCGCGGCGGCCTGGGCGGCGGTTTCGGTGGCGGCGGCGAGCGCGGCGTCGGCCGTTGCGGCTTCGGCGATCGCGGCGGTTTGCGCGGCTTCCGCGGCCACACGCCGGCCGGGCAGGGCGGCCTCGGCGGCGGCCAGGGCCTCCGCTTCGGTCGCCAGCCGCGCCAGGGCGGCGGCGGCATCGCGCCCAGCGGCGGCGGCATGGGCCTGGTCCTGGGTGATCTGGTCCAGGCGCTGGCGGGCGGCGTCCAGGGCGGCGCGGGCTACGGCCTCGGCATCGGCCAGGGTTTCGGCCTCCACCCGGCGGCGTTCCAGGGCGGTGCGGGTGGCGGCTTCCGTCTCACGCGGGCCGGGCAGGTCGCGTTCGGCCGCGAAAGCGCGGATCGCGGCGGCCTCGGCGGCGGCTTCGGCGATGCTGGTGGCGGCGCGGGCGCTGGCCAGGGCGGCGGTCGCGGCGGTCAGCGATGCCGCCGCCCGCCCGGCCAGGATGGCGAGCCACTCCGCCTCCGCATCCCGCGTCAGCCCGGACAGGTTGCGATACCTGGCGGCCTGCCGCGCCTGGCGCTGCAACCCCTGGGCCTGGGTCGCCAACTGGCCCTTCAGGTCGTCGGCGCGCAGCAGGTTGGCCTCGGCGGCGCGCAGTTTCAGTTCCGCCTCATGCCGCCGGGCGCGGATGCCGCCGATGCCGGCGGCTTCCTCGATGACGCTGCGGCGTTCCTCGGGTTTTGCCGCGATCAGGGTCGCGACGCGGCCCTGGCTGACCATGGCGCTGGCGCGCGCGCCGCTGCCGATGTCGGCGAACAGGGTCTGGATGTCGCGGGCGCGGACCTCACGGCCGTTGACGCGGAAGGTCGATCCATCGCCGCGGCCGATACGGCGGACGATTTCCAGCGAATCGGCCTCCGCCTGTGGCGGGGGCGCCAGGCCGGCGGCGTCTTCCAGCGACAGCGACACTTCCGCCAGGTTGCGGCCCGGCCGGGTCGCGGTGCCGGCGAAGATGACGTCCTCCATCTCACCGCCGCGCAGCGACTTGGCGGAGGTTTCGCCCATCGCCCAGCGCAGCGCCTCGACGACATTGGATTTGCCGCAGCCGTTCGGACCGACGATGCCGGTCAGCCCCGGCAGGACCTCGACAATCGTGGGCTCGGCAAAGGATTTGAAGCCGGCGATGCGCAGGCGCGTGAGGGTCGCGCTGCGCGGGGGGCGCGGCGTTTCCGCCGCCGCGCCTTCAATGTCGTCCGCCTGCGGCTGGACGTCTTCCGTCAAGCCGACGCCTCACGCACATATTCGGCGAAACGGTCGAAGGGCATGCCGCCCGGGACGACCTTGTTGCCAAAGACGAAGGTCGGCGTGCTGTTCACGCGGTATTCCTGTTCCGCGCGCTGGCGCCCTTCCAGGATCGCGCGTTGCAGGTCGCGATCGCCCATCGCGGCGTTCACCTGTTCGCGCGACATGCCGGCGATGGCCGCCAGCTTGGCGATTTCCGCCGCCGGATCGCCGTTGCGATTGAAGGCCCAGCGGTCCTGCGTGCTCAACAGGGTGGAGATGAAGGCGTCGTAGCTCGCCTCCGGCAGCGAGCGCGCCACGGCGGCGGCGGCCAGGCCCAACTGGTCCAGCGGGAAGTCGCGCAGCACCATCCGGATGCGGCCCGTATCGATCAGTTGCGATTTCACGCGCGGGAACACGTCGCGGTGGAAGGCGGCGCAATGGCCGCAGGTCAGCGAGAAGAACTCGATCACCACCGGGCGCGTATCGGGGCGGCCCAAGCTGCGTTCGGTCAGGCGGGGGTCGTTCGCGGCGATCTGGGCAAAGGCCGTCGGGGCGACGGCCAGGGTCGGCACCAGGGCGGGGAGGGCAAGGAGGCTACGGCGAGGAAGGCGCAAGGGGCTGTCTCCGGCTGCGGGCGGCCGGGCGGCATCACCCCCGGCGCGTGTTCCGATAGACCCCGCGGGCCATTTTTTCCAGCGCCGCGCGCAGGTCGGGGCTTTCGATGCCGGAAAGATCGGCCAGGACATGGGGCGGCAAGGGCGCGTCGGGGCGGGCCTGGGCTGCCCCGGCGCGCGGCAAAACCGGGCGCGGCGCCGATTGGACGAAGCGCAGCCGCTGGACGACGGCCCGGCCGAGGTGGGTGTTCACCCGGTCCATCACGACCGGCGCCATCATCTGCAACTGCATCGCGGCAGGGCCGGTGCAGGCCAGGGTCAGCGTCCCGGCCGACAGCGATTTGGGCACGCCGAGTTCGGCCAGGGCGGGGCCGGCGATCTCGGCCCAGTCCGCGATCAGCAGCGCCGCCTGGCCGCCGTGCCGGCGCAGGGCGGGGCGGGCGACAGTCGGGATCAGCGCGCCCAGCGCCCGCAGGTCGAAGGCGCGCCAAGGGGGCTTGGGTGGCGTCGCACTGGACGGGGGCGGGGCTTGTGGGGCATCGCCCTTGGCGTGACCCCGCTTTACCCCCCCGCCGCCGCGCTTCTTGCCTGGTATGATCGCCATCGGCGCATTCTGCCTTTTCGCGAGACCGGCGGACAGGCCGATCCGTATCGGGTCTGGCTGTCGGAGGTGATGCTGCAACAAACCACCGTCGCCGCAGTGGCCCCCCGCTTCGCCCGGTTCCTGACGCGCTTTCCCGATGTCGCGGCCCTGGCCGCGGCGCCCGAGGCCGCGGTGATGGAGGAATGGGCGGGGCTTGGCTACTACGCCCGCGCCCGCGCCCTGCATGCCGCCGCCCGCGCCATCGCCCAGGCGGGCGGGTTCCCGGCCGATGTGGCGGGATGGCGCGCGCTGCCGGGCATCGGCCCCTATACCGCCGCCGCCGTCGCCGCCATCGCGCTGGGCCAGCCGGTGGTGCCGGTCGATGGCAATGTGGAACGGGTCGTCGCCCGCCTCTTCGCCGTGACCGAGCCCCTGCCAGGCGCCAAGCGCCGCCTGACCACCCTGGCCGAGGGCTTCCGCGCCGACCCCGCCATGCGCGCCCGCCCGGGCGATTTCGCCCAGGCGCTGTTCGACCTGGGCGCGACGATCTGCACGCCCAGGACACCCACCTGCGCCCTATGCCCCTGGCTTGGCGCCTGCGCCGCGCAGGCCCAGGGGATCGCGGCCGACCTGCCGGCCAAGGCTGCCAAAGCCGCGCGCCCGCATCGCCACGGCGCGCATTTCCTGGCGCTGGATTCGTCGGGCCAAATGCTGCTGGGGCGCCGCCCGCCACGCGGGCTGTTGGGGGGCATGGCGGATATCCCCGGGACGCCCTGGACCGATACGCCGTGGGAGGATGCCGCCGCCCTGGCCCATGCGCCCTTTGCCGGGGCCTGGGCGCCGCTGCCCGGCACGGCGCGGCACGGCTTCACCCACTTCGAATTGACCATGCGGCTGTTCCTGGCCCGTGGGCACGCGCCCGCCCCGCCAGGGCTAGCCTGGCGCCCGGCCGATGAGGCCGCGGCGGCCCTGCCGACCGTCTTCCGGCGGTTGCTGACCCTGGCGGGATATTGAAAAATGGGGAGGTTGCGCAATGGAGAGGGCTTCGCCCCCTCCAAACCTCCCCCACCAGGGGCCGCCGCCCCTGGACCGGCGGAGTATTGGTAAAATAAAGAGAGGGGCATGACGCGCCATCGATCAAAAGCGCGCCTTTGACGCCCCTCTCTTTATTTTACCAAGTATCGTGGGTTCCAAGGGGCCACGGCCCCTTGGTGGGGATAGTTTGAAAGGGGCAACGCCCCTTTCAAGGCGCCACCCCCCATTTTACAGTAATCCCCTACGGCTTCAGGCTCGCCGTGGCATCGATCGCGCTGGGATAGGGCAGGTCGGCGATGCGGATCGAGCTCGGCCGGTCCTGGGCAAAGATCGTGTTCAGGTCGAGCGTCAGGAAGGTCAGCCGGTGATTGTAGTCCGTGATCATCAGCCGATTGTTGGTCAGGTCCTTGATCGCCACGAATTGCGTGTAGTCGGACACCAGTTGCGAACCCTCCTGGCTCTGCGCGACGCCCAGGGGGATGTTCACGGTATTGAGGATATGCCCGACCGCCTGCACCGCCTCGGCGCCCGTCGCCGGCTGCGTCGTGTTGTGGCGCATGAAGGCCGCGCGGACAAAGCGTGACGGCGGGGTGTAGTCGCCGGGAATGCCCATCGTCCCGCCGCCCTGGCCCAGCGCCGTGACATTCGCCGTGCCGACCCGCGTGGCCTGCACCCCCACGGTCGAGAGGTTCAGGTAGTTGCGGACGTTCAGCAGGTGCCAGTCATAGGTCGGCGCATTGGTCAGCACGCCCACCACATTGTCGTACAGCCGCAGCTCGCCGCCCACATATTCGACGACGACGCTGGCGCCCGTCCGGTCGGTGAAGACCAGGTGCAGCGTCAGGGGCAAGTCGCCCGTGCCGAGGGCCGCGGCATCGAACCAGACCTTGGTCGCCTGAAGTGCGGTCCGCACCTCCGCGACGCTTGCGAAGCTGCCAAGCGACCAGGTGCCGAAGTCGAGGATGGAGACGTAGTTCCGGTCCTGCGGGGTCACTGTCTGGTATTCGGTGAAGCCGGGAAGGAAATTGGCGCTCATGCCGAGGCCGGCGGAGTTCTGCCCCTCCAGCAGCGCGACGCTGGACAAGACGCCTGGGGCGACGCCGACCAGGGCATATTTCGTGGTGATGTTGTTGGTCGGCAGGTTGAGGCCCGGCGGCGGGCGGAGTGCCATCGGCGCCCCGGCCGGCTGGCTGACGAGCTTCCACTGCATGTCCAAGGCCCATTCCATGGTACGCCCGGCCACCACCGTGCCGTCGCGGCCGGTGACATTCACCGCCGTGCAGGCGAGGGCGGCGTGGAAGGTCGCCAGGACGCAGACCGAGGTCAGCAAGGCTCGCAGTATCATGGGGATGCTCCTGGCTTTGGGTCGGGGCTGGTCTGCCCGCGGCCAGGTTCCGCTATGGCTCGCAATCGGAGGTTGAACAACCGGGCGGGAACGGCAAGGCACGAAAATGCGGAAAGCCGCGATGCCGAGGGCGGCGGAACGCGCGAGGCGCCGTCAGCGCGCCGGGTCCAAGAGCGCGTCGCGCACGATGGAACGGAATTCCCGCCGGTGAATTTCCTGCAAGACCAATAGGCTGGCGATGATCAGCGCGATCGGGTGGATGATCCAGGCCAGCGCCGCCAGCCCGAAGTAATAGGCCCGCAGCCCGGTGTTGAAATGCCGGGCGGCGCGGTTGATGACCCGGGCCGCGACCTCGGCCGCCCTGGTGTGGGACGGCCCGCGCCCCAGCCCGCCGATCAGGATGCTGCCGTAGTTGAACTGCCGCAGCGCCCAGGTCAGTTCGAAGAAGGCGCGGACGAAGATGATCAGCATCAGCGCGATGCGCATTTCCCAGGCACCGTCGGTGATCTGTGCCTCCAGCAACGGAAGCGCGCCCAGCACGCGCCGCCCCATGTCGGGCGATGCCAGCAGCGCCAGCAACCCGCCCAGGATGAAGATGCAGGTATTGGCGAGGAAGGAGGTCGAGGTCATCAGATTGCCGATGATCGACACGTCGGAGATGCGATTCTCGCGCTCCAGCGCCGCGATCATCCAGCGGCGGCGGTGTTCGTCCATCGCCGCGATCACGCTGCGGGCGCGGATACTGGGCACGCGGTCAACGACCGAGGCATAGCCCGCCCAGCAGGCCACAAAAATCAAAAGTGCAAGAAGATCGAGGGCCGAGAGTGTCATCCCGGCCCCCGAGGCAAAACTCAGGCCATCGCCTTCTTCAGGTTCTCATCCAGCTTCGCCAGGAAGTCCTGGGTGGTCAGGTAGGGCTGGTTCGGCCCGACCAGCGTGGCCAGGTCCTTGGTCATGAAGCCGCTCTCGACGGTGTCGATGCAGACCTTTTCCAGGGTCTCAGCAAAAGCGGTCACATCCGGCGTGCCGTCGAATTGGCCGCGATAGATCAGCCCGCGGGTCCAAGCAAAAATCGACGCGATCGGGTTCGTGCTGGTCGCGCGGCCCTTCTGGTGTTCGCGGTAGTGGCGCGTCACCGTGCCGTGCGCCGCTTCGGATTCGACCGTGTTGCCATCAGGGGAGAGCAGCACCGAGGTCATCAGCCCGAGCGAGCCGAAGCCCTGTGCCACGATGTCCGACTGCACGTCGCCGTCGTAGTTCTTGCAGGCCCAGAGGTAGCCGCCTTCCCACTTAAGCGCGCTGGCGACCATGTCGTCGATCAGGCGGTCTTCGTAGACAATGCCGGCCGCGGTGAAGCGGGTCTTGAACTCATTGTCGAAGATGGTCTGGAAGATGTCCTTGAAGTTGCCGTCATAGGCCTTGAGGATCGTGTTCTTGTGGCTGAAGTAGACCGAGAAGCCACGCGACAGGCCGTAGTTGAACGACGCGCGGGCAAAGCCCTCGATCGAGGCGTTCAGGTTGTGCTGGCCCATGAAGGCGCCAGGGCCCTTGAAGGCGAAGTCGCCGATTTCGACCGGGGCGCCATTCTCGGGCGTGTAGGTCATGGTGACCTTGCCGGCGCCGGGGACCTTCATTTCGACCGCGCGGTAGATGTCGCCATAGGCGTGGCGGCCGACGACGATCGGCTTGGACCAATGCGGCACCAGGCGGGGCACGTTCTGGCAGATGATCGGCTCACGGAAGATCGTGCCGTCCAGGATGTTGCGGATCGTGCCGTTCGGCGACCGCCACATCTTCTTCAGGCCGAATTCCTTCACCCGGCCTTCGTCGGGGGTGATGGTGGCGCACTTCACGCCCACGCCGTACTGTTTGATCGCATTGGCGGCATCGACGGTGACCTGGTCATCCGTCTGGTCGCGGTATTCGACGCCGAGGTCGTAGTACTTCAGGTCGATGTCCAGGTAGGGGAGGATCAGCTTGTCCTTGATGAACCCCCAGATGATGCGGGTCATCTCATCCCCGTCGAGTTCGACGACGGGAGTCTTTACCTTGATCTTGGCCATGCTGATCCTCGGGAGCCCAATCCCCAACCGGGCGGCGGGGCGGGCGGAAGAAAGCATCGGCGCGAGCCTGGGGCAAGGCGGCAGGCCGCATGGTCCGCACGCGGTTGCAACATGACCGTAACGCCCAAGGTCCTGGGCGCCGTCGCGGCCGGGCTGAGCCGGGGGCTGGAGGCCGCGACCGGCGCCGGCTACCGCCTGGGGTATGAGATCGCGCGGGATGAGGCCGCCTTCCTGGCCCTGCAAGCCGGCCAGCCCGCCCTGGCCGAGGCGATCCGCGCCCTGGCCCCGCGCCCGGCGCGCAAGCAGCAGGTGACATGACCAAGGCCCCCATCGTGTAACGCCCGCTTGATGGCCGCCGCGCAGCGCCCACCTGAACGCCAAGGAAACAGGAGCATCACCCCATGCTGATCAAGGCGCTTTGCGTGCAACTGGCCGTCACCCGGATGGTGGTGCGCGGCGCCTTTGCCCTGGGTGTCGCGGGCGGTGTCGCGGTGGGGGCCGCCGGTGCGCTGCTGCCGGTCGCGGCGGTCTGCGCCGCCCGGCGGATGGGCCGCGGCGACAAGCACCCGATGGGCCGGGCGTCCGAGCCCGACCCGACCTGATCCTCAGCCCCGCCGCACGTTCAGCGGCAGGGTGATGCCCCGCCGCACGCCCGTGATGTCGCGGCGATAAGCGCTGTCCACCAGGTACTGGCCCAGCGGCAGGAAGGGCAGGTCCTGGAAGAACTGGGTCTGGATGTCGCGGCCGATGCTCTTTTGGGCGGGCAGGTCCGGGGCCTCGAACCAATCATCGCGCAGGGATTCCAGGCGGGGCGAGGTGGGCCAGCCGAACCAGGCGTCCTGGCCATTCGCCCGCAGCAGCAGATGCGCCCCCGGATTGCCCAGGTCGATGCTGCCGAACAGCACCACGACGCAGCCCCAGCCGCCCTGGCCCGGCGGTTCGCGGCGCGCCCGGCGTTGCAGCACCGTGCCCCAGTCCGACACCGCGTCATCGACCGTGAAGCCGACCTTGCGCAGCAGATCCACGCCGACGGTGCCCAGGATGTTGTTGTTCACCACATCCGTCGCATGCAGCATCACCGCGGGCTGCCCGGCATAGCCGGTCGCGGCCAGGGCGCGTTTGGCGGCATCGAGGTTGCGCGGGCTGGTGATGGCATCGAGCCCGGCATCCGAGGCCAAAGGCGACCCGTCCGGGAAGCAGCCGACACCATCCTTCCACAAATCGCGGTCCGGCATCATCGCCTGCATGAAATCGGACTGGGTCAAGGCCGGCAGGATCGCCCGCCGCACCGCCGGGTCGTTGAAGGGCGGGTGCAGATGGTTGAAGCGCAGCATGGCCATGATGCCGCCGGTATCGATGCGATCGACCGTCACGCCGCGATTGCGCCGCAGCACGGGGCCGAGGTCGGCGGCGATCTGTTCCCACCAATCGACCTCACCGGCCTGCAAGGCCGCGGCGGCGGTGGCGGGGTCGGGCATCACCTTCCATTCCACCCGTTCGAAATTCGCCAGTTTTGGGCCGGCGATCATGCTGGGGGCGGGGCCGGACACGGGCTGGTAGGCGTCGAAACGGCGATAGACGGTCTGCGAGCCCGAAACCCTCTCGGACGGCACGAAGCGATAGGGGCCGGAGCCCACGACCTCGGTCAGCGCCCGGCCCGGATCGGTCGTGGCGAAGCGCTCCGGCATGATGAAGCACGGGTAGGACGACGCCTTGCCCAGCGCATCCAGCATCGGCCCGAACGGCCGGTTCAGCCGGATTTCGAACCGCCGGTCGTCCAGCGGCGCGATCGAGACGATGCGCGTCGCCAGGGTCTGCCCATGCGTGTCGCGCAGCATCCAGCGCTTGATCGAGGCCACCGCATCCTTCGCCAGGATGCGTTCGCCATCATGGAAGGTCGGGCCGCTGCGCAGGGTGAAGGTCCAGCGCTTGCCATCGTCGTCGACCACATGCCCCTCGGCCAGTTGCGGCCGGGGCACGAAATCCGAATCGATCCCGTAGAGCGTGTCCCAGCACAGATGCCCGTGGTTGCGCGTGGGGTAGGCGGTGGTGTTCAGCGGGTCGAGGATGACCAGGTCGGCCTGCGGCACGAAACGCAGGGTGCGCGCATTGTCGGATTGCGCGAGGGCCGGCCGCGCGAGGGACGCTGCGGCGGTGGTGGCGAGGAAACTGCGGCGATCCATGGGCGGCCTCCGGCGGGTGCGGCCAGCATGGCGCACCGCCGCGCCGCTGTCAGTCCGAAATGATCGCCGTCGCCTCGATCTCCACCCGCGCCGCGGGTTCCACCAGCGCGGTCACCGCGACCAGCGACATGGCCGGAAAATTCTTGCCCATCACGGCGCGATAGGCGGGGCCGAGGGCGGCCAGCGAGGCGCGGTATTCATCCATGTCCACCACGAACCAGGTCAGCCGGGCGATATGCTCCGGGCCACCCCCGGCCTCCGCCACAACAGCCAGGATGTTCTCCAGCGCCTGCGCCACCTGCGGCACGAAGCCGCTGGCGAAACGGCCGGTCGCATCCCAACCGATCTGGCCGCCGACCAGCACGATGCGGCCGCGCCCGGCCATGCCATTGGCATAGCCGCGCGGCGCCGGCCAACCAGGCGGTTGCAGGGCGGTCAGGGGATGGGTCATGCGGCGCAAAGATCCCGGTAGGCGACCAGGGCGGCACGCAGATCATCCGGAATCGGGATGGCGCGACGCGCATCGAGGTCGGTGGTGGCGGTGACGAGGCTGAGCCGTGCGAGTTCGGTCTCGCCACGGTGGATATGCACGGTCAGCGAATAGGAAGCGCCGCCGATGCGGGTGATGAGCGGCGTCAGGGTGATCCGGTCGCCCATCATGCCCGGCGCGAAGTAATCCGCCTCCGCATGGGCGAAGCCGGTGCCGGTGCGACGCGGGCCGTGCAGGTCGTGGAAATCGACGTTCAACGCGTGGTCGAACCAATCCTCGATCGCGGCATTGGCGAAGGTGAACCAGTTGGCGAAAAACACGATCCCGGCCGGGTCGCAGTCGGAAAAGCGCACCCGTGCCGGGGCGTGCCAGGCGCGCGCGGGCAGGGCGGCGAAGGGCAGGGCGGTCGGGCGGCTCATGCCTGGCGCAGTGCGAAACGTTGCAGTTTGCCGGTTTCGGTGCGCGGCAGGGCCTGCACGAAGACAATGGCGCGGGGGTATTTGTAGGGGGCGATTTCGGCTTTCACGTGATCCTGCAGGGTCTTGGCCAGCGCATCGCCAGCGTCGAAGCCTTCATGCAACACGACAAAAGCCTTGGCTATCATGCCCCGTTCGGGATCGGGCGCACCGACCACCCCGCATTCGCGCACGGCGGGATGCGTCAGCAGGGCGACCTCCACCTCTGGCCCCGCGATATTGTAGCCGGCCGAGATGATCATGTCGTCGCTGCGGGCCTGGTAGAAAAAATAGCCGTCGGCGTCCTGGATGTAGGTGTCGCCGGTGATGTTCCAGCCGTCGCGCACGTATTTCTGCTGCCGCGGGTCGGCGAGGTAGCGGCACCCGGTCGGGCCGCGCACGGCCAATTGGCCTGGCGTGCCGCGCGGCACTTCGTTGAGGTCGTCGTCCACGACTCGCGCCTCGTACCCCGGCACGGGAATGCCGGTCGCGCCCGGCCGGATCTTTTCGATCGGTGCCGCGATGAAGATGTGCAGCATTTCGGTGGCGCCGATGCCATCCATCAGGGACAGGCCCGTCGCCGCCTTCCAAAGATCGAAGGTCGGCTTCGGCAGAGCCTCGCCAGCGCTGACGCAGCGGCGCAGCGAGGAAATGTCATGCTGCCCCACCAACGCCGCCATGGCGCGATAGGCGGTGGGCGCGGTGAAACTGACCGTCGCGCGGTAGTTCGCGATAGCGGGCAGCAAATCCTCCGGCCCCGCCCGTTCCAGCAGGATAGCCGTCGCGCCCACGCGGAACGGAAACAGCACCAGCCCACCGAGCCCAAAGGTGAAGGCCAGCGGCGGCGACCCGATGAAGCGATCGCTCGGCAGCGGTTTCAGCACTTGCGCGGAATAGGCATCGCAGATCGCCAGCATGTCGCGATGGAAATGCATGGTGCCTTTCGGCTCGCCGGTCGTGCCGGAGGTGAAGCCGATCAGGCACACGTCATCGGCCGAGGTGTCGCAGGCGGCAAAACTGTCGGCTTCCGCCGCACAACGCGTTTCCAGATCGCCATCGCCCCAGGTCGCCGTGCGCAGCGGCGGCAGTTTGTCCAGTTCCGCCCGCAGCCGCACATCGCAAAGCGCATGGGTGATGTGGCCGCGCGAAACGATCTCGCCGATCTCCTTCGCGCGCAGCAGCGGCATCGTCGCGACCACGATGCCACCCGCCTTCAACACGGCGAAATACGCCGCCACCATCCAGGCATTGTTGGCCGAACGCAGCAGCACGCGATTGCCGGGCACCAGTCCCATCTGCCGGGTCAGCACATTGGCAATGCGGTTCACCCGGGCCGCGAGGTCGCTGTAGGTCAGGCTTTCTGCCGGTGTCACCAGGGCCGGATGATCGCCGCGCCCGGCGGCGATATTGGCGTCCAGCAATTCGGTCGCGCAGTTCAACCGCAGCGGATAGCGCAGGCTGGGCAGGTCGAAGCGCAACACCGGCCAGGCCTCACGCGGCGGCAGGTTTTTGCGCGCGAAATCGTCCTGGTGGACGCTGGGTTCCAGGTGGGGGCTGTCTCCGGAATACCTCATCGCTGCACGTCCCATCGGTCGCGTTCGGCGCGGGCGATCACCACGCGCTGGATTTCGCTGGCGCCTTCGTAGACGCGCAAGCTCCGCACCTCCCGGTAGAGTTCCTCGGCCTTGTGGCCCTTGGTGACGCCGAGCCCGCCAAAAATCTGCACCGCGCGATCGGCGGCACGTTGGGCGGTTTCGGTCGCATGCAGCTTGGCCATCGAGGCTTCCCGGCTGACGCGGGGCGTGCCCTGGTCCTTCAACCAGGCGGCGCGATAGACGAGCAGGGCGGAGGCTTCGACCTCGGTCGCGCTATCGGCGATGGCGGCCTGGGTCATCTGCTGGTCGAACAGCGGCCCACCGAAGAGTTGGCGCGTCGCGGCGCGTTCGACGGTCAGGTCCAACGCCCGCCGGGCAAAGCCCAGGGCGGCGGCGCCGACCGTGGCGCGGAAGACATCGAGCGTCGCCATCGCCACCTTGAATCCCTCGCCAGGCTTGCCGAGGCGATGCGTCGCCGGCACCCGCACATCAGCGAAGGACAAGGTCGCCAGCGGATGCGGCGCCGTGACCTCGATCCGCGCGGCGATGGTCAGCCCCGGCGCATCGGCGGGCACGACAAAGGCGGACAGGCCGCGCGCGCCCGGCGCCTCACCGGTGCGGGCGAATACGATGTAATGCCCGGCGATCCCGCCATTGCTGATCCAGGTTTTTGTGCCGTTGATGCGGTAGTGATCATTGCCATCGGCCGTGGCGGTGGTCGCCAAGGCCGCGACATCGCTACCGGCTTCCGGTTCGCTCAAGGCAAAGGCCGCGAGCGAGCGGCCGGCACGCACATCGGGCAGAAACCTGTCCTTCAGCACGTCATCGCCGAACAAGGTGATGCTGCCGGTGCCGAGCCCCGCCATGGCAAAGGCAAAATCCGCCAGCCCGGCATGCTGCGCCAGGATGTCACGCGCAATGCACAACGCGCGCACATCCAGCCGCCCATCGGCAGGGACGGCGACGCGAAAAAGGCCGGCGGCGCCCATGGCGCGCGTCAGGGCGATCGTCGTGGCGTCAGTGTCGTCGCCATGCGCGGGCAGGGTCGCGGCAAACGCCTCGACCTCGGCCGCCCAATCGCGATGGCGCGGTTCGAAGAAGGGCCAGGAGAGGAAATCGCGATCCGGCATCAGTTGTGCCCAAACACCGGCGCCTGCTTCGCGACAAAGGCGTCGCGCGCGCGGCGGAAATCGGCGGTGGTCATGCACAGCGCCTGGGCGACGGCCTCGGCCTCGATCGCCTGTTCCACGCCCATGGCCCATTCCAACCCGAGCATCCGCTTGGTCATGCCATTGGCAAACCCTGGCCCGGCGGCGATGCGCGCGGCCAATGCAGCGGCGGCCGTGGCCAGCGCATCGGCCGGATGCAGCGCGTTGAAGAATCCCCAGGCCAGGCCTTCGTCGGCCGTCATCGCGCGGCCCAGATACAGCAGTTCCGATGCGCGACCCTGGCCGATGATGCGCGGCAGGATGGCGCAGGCCCCCATGTCGCAGCCCGCCAGGCCGACACGGTTGAACAGGAACGACGTGCGCGCCGCCGGGGTCGCGATCCGCATGTCGGACGCCATGGCGATGATCGCCCCTGCGCCGGCGCAGACACCATCGACGGCGGCAATGATCGGCTGCGGGCAGGCACGCATTGCCTTGACCAATTCGCCGGTCATGGCGGTGAATTCCATCAGCCCCTTGGTGTCGCGCTCCAGCAAGGGCGAGATGATTTCATGCACATCCCCACCCGAACAGAAATTCCCGCCGGCGCCGGTGACAACGAAGGCGCGCAAGCCATCCTCCGCCACCGCCGCGCGAAAGATCGCCGCGAGTTCGGCGTAGGATTCGAAGGTCAGCGGATTTTTGCGCTCCGGCCGATTCAGGGTGATCGTCGCGACGGCGTCGCTGATGTCGAGGCGAACATGCTTGGGCGTGATCATGGGGCTTGTTCCTCGATCGCGGCGCGGGCCGATGTTTTCGTGCGCGCCAGCAGGCGGAACAGCGCGGCCCGGTCCGTGGCCGATACCCCCCCCAACAATTCGGCGATCCAGCCTTCATGCGCGGCGGATTGCACGGCAAAATCGCGCCGGCCGCGTGCGGTCAGGCGCAATGTCGTGGCGCGCCGGTCGGTCGCGAGCGTGCTGCGTTCCACCAGGCCCTCGGCCTCCAACCGCCCGGACAGGCCGGTCAGGTTGCCGTTGCTGACCATCATGCGGCGCGACAATTCGCCCAGGGTCAGCCCATCCGGCGTGCGGAACAACTGCGCCAGCAAGTCGAAGCGCGGCAGGGTCGTGTCGAACTCCGCGCGCAGGCGGCGGCGGATTTCCGTCTCGATCAGGGTGGTGCAGGTCAGCATCCGCAGCCACAGGCGCAACTCGTCCTTATGGCCTGCGGGGGAATCGGCCAGCACGGTTTCAGCGTCGCTCATGTGGTTTCGCCTCCGTCCACGGCGATGGCCTGGCCGTTCACCGCACCCGCCTGCGGGCCGCTGAGGAACAGCACGGCGGCGGCCACTTCGTCAGGCCGCACCAGCCGGCCTTGCGGGTTGTGGCGCGTCAACTCGGCCAGCGCGGCCTCGCTGCTGCGGCCGGTCGCGGCGGTGATGCGGGCGATGCTTTCCGCGACGATCGCGGTGTCCGTAAAACCCGGGCAGACGGCATTGACGGTGACGCCGCGCCCCGCGACCTCCGTCGCCAGCGCGCGACAAAACCCCAGCAGCGCATGCTTGGCGGCGACATAGGCGCTGACATAGGCATAGCCTTTCAGCGCCGCCGTGCTGGCGACATGCACGATGCGCCCATGCCCGCGGGCCAGCATATCCGGCAACACGGCGCGGGTGACGCTGACGGCGCCCCGCAGATTGGCCGCCAGCATCCGGTCCCATAGCGCATCATCGGACTTCAGGAAGGACGCGCTTTCGGCCGCCCCCGCCGCATGCACCAGGATATCGAAGCCCGGCAGCGCAGGCAGGGACAGCACATCGGCCGCCATCGCCTCGGCGGCAGCACCGGAGGCCACGGCGGCCTCCAGCGGCTGCCGGCGGCGGCCCAGCACGGTCACGCGCGCTCCGCCGGCTGTCAGCGCCATGGCGCAGGCCAGGCCAATGCCTGTTCCCCCGCCCGTTACCAGCGCATTGCGACCCGTCAGCACGGCGTGTCCCCCTTGCGGAATACTTGAAGCCTAAAACATTATCTTGCCTGACCGCAAGCGTTTGCGGCAGATTGCCGGCAGCAGGAGGGCCGTCACATGCGCATCGCGGTTATCGGCGGAGGCCCCGCCGGCTTGTATTTTGCCATCCTGATGCAACGCGACCACCCGAAGGCGCGGATCACCGTCGTCGAACGCAATCGCGCCGACGATACCTTTGGCTTCGGCGTGGTGTTCAGCGACCAGACCCTGGCGGCGTTCGAGGCCGCGGACCCGATTTCCTTCCGCGCCATCACCGATGCCTTTGCCTATTGGGACGACATCGAAATCCAGGCTAAGGGCGTGGTCACGCGCGTGCCCGGCAACGGCTTCTGCGGCTGTGCGCGGCGCACGTTGTTGATGATCCTGCAGGACCGCGCGCGCTCGCTGGGTGTCGAACTGCTGTTCCGCACCGACGCCTCGCCCGAGGATTTTCCCGATGCCGATCTGATCGTCGGCGCCGATGGTATCAACAGCGCCATCCGCAACGCGCACCTCGATCACTTCAAGCCGCATACCGACCTGCGTCCCAACCGCTTCACCTGGATGGGCAGCACGCGCCCCTTCGATGCCTTCACCTTCTTCTTCAAGGAAACCCCTGTCGGGATCTTCATCGCCCATTGCTACCAGTATGAGGCGAATGCCAGCACCTGGGTGCTGGAAACCGACCCGGAAACCTTTGTCCGCGCCGGGCTGGATGCGATGGATGAGGCACAGAGCGCCCGCTACCTGGAAACCGTTTTTGCCGAGGAATTGCAGGGCCACCGCCTGACCACCAACCGCAGCCTCTGGCGCCAATTCCCGATGATCCGCTGCGAACGCTGGGTGAAGGACAACATCGTCCTGCTGGGCGACGCCAAGGCCACGGCGCATTTTTCCATCGGCAGCGGCACGAAACTCGCGATGGAGGACGCCATCGCCCTGCATGGCGCGATCCAGGCGGGCGGCGACATGGCGACCGCGCTCGCCCGCTTCGAAACCGGCCGGCGTGAGGATGTGGAGAAGACCCAGCACGCAGCGGATGTCTCGCTGGTCTGGTTCGAACAGGTAAAACGTTTCTGGGGCATGGACCCGACGCGTTTCGCCTTTGGCGTGATGACGCGCAGCAAGTCGATCACCTGGGACAATCTGCTGCTGCGCGCGCCCGGCTTCGTCGCGGCGACGCAGGCGGCCTTTGGCACGGGCAATCGCGCGCCGATGTTCCAGCCCTTCACGCTGCGCGGGATGACCGTGCCGAACCGCGTCGTCGTGTCGCCGATGTGCCAGTATTCCGCCACGGATGGTCTGCCCGGCGATTGGCACCTGATGCATTACGGCGCGCGCGCGGTCGGTGGCGCCGGGCTGGTGTTCACGGAAATGACCTGCCCGAGTGCCGATGCGCGGATCACGCCCGGCTGCGCGGGGTTGTGGAACGATGAGCAGGAAGCCGCCTGGACCCGCATCGTCAATTTCTGTCATGCGCATGCACCGGCGAAGATCGCGCTGCAACTCGGCCACGCGGGCCGCAAGGCCGGCACGCGGTTGATGTGGGAGGGCATGGACCGGCCGCTGGAAACGGGCGCCTGGCCGGCGATCTCCGCCTCCGCCATTCCTTACACGCCGGAAAATCAGACACCCCGCGCGATGACCCGCGCAGACATGGATCGCGTCAAGGCCGACTTCGTCGCCGCTACGACGCGCGGTGTGCGCTGCGGCTTCGATATGCTGGAACTGCATTGCGCGCACGGCTATCTCTTCGCCTCCTTCCTCTCGCCCCTGACCAATACGCGCCACGATGACTACGGCGGCAGCATCGAGAACAGGCTGCGCTTTCCGCTGGAGGTTTTTTGCGCCATGCGCGTGGCCTGGCCTGCGGAAAGGCCGATGTCCGTGCGCATCAGCGCGACCGATTGGGCGGAAGGTGGCATCACCGACACTGATACGCTGGCCATCGCCCGCGCCTTCGCCGCGGCCGGGGTCGATCTGGTCGATGTCTCCACCGGCCAGACCGTGGCCGATGCCGAACCGCGCTACGGCCGGATGTTCCAGGTCCCCTGGGCGGACATGATCCGCAATGAGGCCGGGATCGCCACGATGTGCGTGGGCTCCATCACCTCCGCCGACCAGGTGAACACCATCCTGGCGGCCGGGCGCGCCGACCTTGTGGCGCTGGCGCGGCCGCATCTGGCCGACCCCGCCTTCACCCTGCATGCGGCCGCGCAGTACGGTGAAAAATCCGTGCGCGTTCCGCCGCCCTATGAATACGGCCGCCAGGCGCTGCTGCGCACCGTCGCGCGCGATCAGGAAGACCTGCGCGAGTTGCGCCGCAAGGCCCGCCCCAAACCGACCGTGCCCACCTTCGCAAAGGCCGCCGAATGACCATCCTCATTGCCGGAGGCGGCATCGGCGGGCTGACGCTCGCCCTGTCGCTGCATGAACGCGGCATTCCCTGCACGGTGTTCGAGGCTGCGCAGGAGGTCCGATCCCTTGGCGTCGGCATCAACACCCTGCCGCATGCTATCCGCGAACTGGCCGCGCTGGGGCTGCTACCGGCGCTGGACGCCTGCGCGATCCGCACGCGCGAATTGCGCTATCTGAACCGTTTTGGCCAAGGAATCTGGACCGAAGCGCGCGGAACGCACGCGGGCCACGACGTGCCGCAGTTCAGCATCCATCGCGGCCATTTGCACACTATGCTTTGGGACGCCGTGCGCAAGCGCCTGGGCGACGCCGCACTGATCACCGGCGCGCTGCTGACGGGGTTTTCGCAAACCATCGATAGCGTGACGGCCCATTTCGCCGATGGCCGCACCGCGACCGGCACCGCCCTGGTCGGCGCCGATGGGATCCATTCGGTCATCCGCCGCACGCTGCACCCGGATGATGGCGGGCTACGCTGGAACGGCATCCAGATGTGGCGCGGTGCGGTGGACTGGCCGGCCTATGAGGGCGGTGACGTCATGGCCATCGCCGGCGATATGGCGGAAAAACTGGTGCTCTACCCGATCGCCGCGGGCACGCGCCCCGACACGCGGCTGACCAACTGGGTCATCTGCGTCCGCCAGGGCGATGGCAGCAGCGCCCCACCGCGGCGGGAAGACTGGTCGCGGCCCGGCCGACTCGCCGAACTGCTGCCGCATGTCCGTCGCTTCCGCCTGCCGTTCATCGATGTCGAGGCGCTGGTCCGCGCCACGCCGGAATTCTTCGAATACCCGATGTGCGACCGCGATCCGCTGCCGTGGTGGACCTTGGGCCGCGTGACTTTGCTCGGCGACGCAGCGCATCCGATGTATCCGGTCGGGTCGAATGGCGCGTCGCAAGCGATCCTGGATGCGCGCTGCCTGGCAGCGTTGCTCGACGGCACGGCCGTGCCCGATGCGCTGGTCGCCTATGACGCCGAACGCCGGCCGAAAACTGCGGCCATCGTCACCAGCAATCGCATGGGCGGGCCGGAGCGTGTGGTCGATGTCGTCAGCGAACGCGCCCCCGATGGCTTCACCCGATTGGAAGATGTGATCGCGCGCGAGGAACTGGCCGCCATCGCCGGCGGCTATGCCGCGATGGCGGGCTTTGCCGTCACGCCTGTTTCCGCAAGCGGCGCGACAGCGACGGCCCGGTAGCGACGAAGCCCAGCGCGTCGAAGAACGCGCCGGTCGCGACAATCTCCATCGTATCGCAACCGGCGACGCGGGCCGATTGCGCCGCCGCCTTGATCAACGCGCGGCCGATGCCCTGGCGGCGTTCATCCTCGGCCACCACCAGCGCGCTGATCTTTGCCACGGCGCGGTCGGTTTGCAGGCTCGGCGCCCAGTGCAGCGCGACGACGCCGACCACGGCGCCACTCCCCCCCAGCGCGACCAGCACCGTGCCCGATGGGTCGCGGGCCAGGGCTTCCAAACGCAGCGCCATGACGCGCGGGGTGGTGCCGAACAGCAGCGCCAGGTCGGCGGCGTCCGACGGCAACGCCCCACGCAGATCGGCCATCAGCCCGGCGGGGGCAGGAAGTCCACCTCATGCAGCGCCGACAGCCGCATCACTTCGGCGGGGTCGGGCACATTGTGGATCGCACGGAACAGATCATGCAGGCGGCGCGCCGGGCTGACCCAGAAGAACGCACGCCCGACGGTGCCGCTTTCGTTGAAATAGCCATGCATGATCCCGCGCGGCATGCGCACCAGGTCGCCGGCCTTGGCGACATGCTCCTGGCCATCGAGGATCAGTTTCCACGTCCCTTCCAGCATCAGGATGTATTCATCCTGCGTCGGGTGGATATGCGGCGGCACGAAGGTGCCGGGCGGGCTGATCGCCTCGAAGGCGAAGCAGTCGTCTGTCGCCTGCTTGGGGAAATAGGTTTGCCCCAGGATATTCCAGACTACGCCATCCAGGCCGGTGCCGGCGCGGGTGATGCCTGCGGTTTCGCTCATGTGATGTCTCCCTCTCAAAGATGCAGATAATCGTCGCGCACGGCCGGATCGGCGTCCAGTTCGGCGCTGCTGCCGGTCCAGACGGTCCGGCCTTTCTCGATGACGACGTGGCGGTCGGCCAGGCGCATGACAGCGCCCAGGTTCTTGTCGATCAGCAGGATCGCCTGGCCCTCGGCCTTCAACCGCGCCAGCACCGACCAGATTTCGGCGCGGATGATGGGGGCCAAGCCTTCGGTCGCCTCGTCCAGGATCAGCAGCCGCGGATTGGTCATCAGCGCGCGGCCGATCGCCAGCATCTGCTGTTCGCCGCCCGACAATTTCGCGCCGGAATTGCCGCGGCGTTCGCGCAGGCGGGGGAAGAAGGCGTAGATCGCGGGCAAAGTCCAGCGCCCGCGCCCGTCGCGGTCGGCGGCGGTGGCGATCAGGTTTTCCTCGACCGTGAGGGTGGGGAAGATCTGGCGGCCCTCGGGCACCAGGCCCAAGCCGCGCTGCGCGACGCGATGCGGCGGCAGTCCGACCAGGCTCGCGCCATCGAACTGCATCGCCCCCCCCAGGATGCGCCCGCCGACGCTCGGCAACAGTCCCATGATCGCGCGCACCGTCGTCGTCTTGCCCATGCCGTTGCGGCCGAGCAGAGTCACAACCTCACCGGCTGCCACTGACACATCGACACCGAACAGCGCCTGGCTTTCCCCATATCCGGCGGTGAGGTTTTGCAGGCCCAGCATCACGCAGCCTCGTCTTCGCCGAGGTAAGCGGCGCGCACCGCGGCATCGCCGCGGATGCTCGCGACATCGCCCGTCGCGATCAGGCGCCCATAGACCAACACCGAAATCCTATCCGCCAAGGCAAACACCGCGCGCATGTCGTGTTCGACCAGCAGGATCGCATAGCGCGCGGTCAGCCCGCGCAGGATGCCGATCAGCCGCTCGGTTTCCTCCGGGCCCGCCCCGGCCAGGGGTTCGTCCAGCAGTAGCAGTTTTGGTGCTGTCGCGATGGCGATGGCCAGTTCCAACTGGCGCTTTTCGCCATGGCTCAGCGACCCGGCGGGCACGTCGGCGCGATGCGCAAGGCCGACGGCATCCAACGCCTCCAGCGCCGGCGCGTTCAGCCGCGATTCGGTCGATGCCGGGCGGAAGAAACGGAACGACGATCCGCTGCGCGCCTGCACCGCCAGCGCGGTATTCTCCAGCGCGGAGAACCCCGGGATGATGCTGGTGATCTGGAAGGACCGCGCGAGCCCGCGCCGCGCGCGCGCCGCCATCGACAGATGCGTCACATCCTGGCCGCAGAAGATGACGTGGCCCGAATCCAGCGACAGCCGGCCGGTGATTTCGTTGATCAGCGTGGTCTTGCCGGCGCCATTGGGGCCGATGACGGCGTGGATTTCGCCGGGCAAAACGTCCAGGTTCACCCCATCGGTGACCTGCAACCCGCCAAAGGCCTTGCGCAGGTCACGCAACTCCAGAAGGGCGTCAGCCACGGCGCAGCCCCCGCAAGGTCCCCGGCAGCCCCGCCAACCCGCCGCGCAGGAACAGCACTGACAGGATCAGCATGGGCCCAAACACCAGGCGCCAGTGTTCGCCGAGCGCGTGGGCCAGGTATTCTTCCAGCACGACAAACACCAGCGCGCCCAGCATCGCGCCATGCAAGCCGCCAAGACCGCCTAGGATCACCATGAACAGCAACTCACCCGACCGCTGCCAGGAGAGGTAGGCCGGCGCCACGAACTCCGCCGAATTGGCCAGGAGGAATCCCGCCAAACCGCCGAGCGCGCCCGCGATGACATAGCCGGTCAGGCGATAGCCATAGGGTGCGAGGCCCACGGCCTGAACCCGTAAATCGTTCTCTCGCGACGCCCGCAGCACCCGCCCAAACCGCGATGCCAGCACCAGGCGGCACACCAGCCAGGTCAGCGCCAGCGCGCCCAGGCAGATGAAGTGGAAGGCCAGCCGGTTTTCCATCAACCGCCGCCCAAGCACCTCGGTGCGGCCATACAGCGTATAGCCATCATCGCCGCCATAGGCCGACAGTGACGCCGCGGTGAAGAAGGCCATCTGGCCAAAGGCCAGGGTGATCATGATGAAATGTACGCCGGTGGTCCGGATGGCGATGACACCCGTGACCAGCGCAAACCCCGCGGCCGCCGCGATCGCCACCGGCAAGACGATGGCCGCATCGGTGATGCCCGCCTTGTCCAGGATCACCACCGCATAGGCCCCAAACCCCAGCATCGCCGCATGACCCAACGACACCAGCCCAGCACCGCCGACGATCAGCGCCAGCGACACCGCCGCCACGCCAAAGATCATCCCGCGCGCGAGCAACGTCAGCACATGCCCCTCGCCAAAGCCGATGAAGGGCGCAGCCGCCAACAGCGCCAAAATCGCCAGCGCCGGCAGGTCGCGCCGCATCAGGACCGCACCGGGAACAGCCCCGCCGGGCGCACCGCCAGGATCGCCGCCATGGCGATGTAGATCAGCATCGACGCCAGCGCCGCCCCGGTCTGCCGCGCCGATGACGCGTCCATGAACAACCGCATCAGATCCGGCATCAGCGATTTGCCCAGCGTCTCGATCAACCCGACCATCAGCGCCGCGATGAAGGCGCCGCGCACGCTGCCGATGCCGCCGATGACGATGACGACGAATGCCAGGATCAGCAGGTTGTCGCCCATCCCCGGTTCGACCGACAGGATGGGGGCCGCCATCACCCCGGCAAACCCCGCCAGCATCGCGCCGAAGCCGAAGACGCCCATGAACAGCCGGCGGATATCGACGCCCAGCGCCGCGACCATCGGTGCATTGGTGGCCCCCGCGCGCACCAGCATGCCGATCTTTGTCCGCTCCACCACCAGCCACAACAGCCCGGCGGTGGCGAGGCCCGTGGCCAGGATGGCAATGCGATAGACCGGGTAGCGCAGCCCGGACATGATCTCCACACCGCCCGACAGCAATTCCGGCATCGGCACCTGCAGGGGCGCCGCACCCCAGACCAGTTTCACGCCCTGGTTCAGCACCAGGATCACGCCAAAGGTCGCCAGCACCTGCGACAGATGGTCGCGGTCATACAGGTGCCGGAACACCAGCCATTCCAGCAGCAGGCCAAAGGCCAGCGCCGCCGGCAGCGCGCACAACAACGCCAGCCAGAACGACCCCGTCACTGCGGCAAAAGCCGCGGCCAGATAGGCGCCCAGCATGTACTGCACGCCATGCGCCAGGTTGATGAAATCCATGACGCCGAACACCAGGGTCAGCCCGGCGGCGACAAGAAACAGCAGGATGCCGAGCTGCAGCCCGTTCAGACCCTGGACGAGCAGCAGCGTCGTGGACATGGATCGATCAGCGCATCCGGCATTCGGCGGCGTAGGGATCCACGTTGTTCTCCAGCACCTTGCGCACCGTCGCGGTCTGGAACTTGCCGTCCGGCCGGCGCTCCACCTTGCACAGCCAGAAATCCTGCACCGGGTAGTGGTTCACGCCGAACTTGAAGGCGCCGCGCGTGCTTTGGAAATCCGCGGCCCGGATAGCAGTGCGCAGCGCGTCCTTGTCCGCCAACCGCCCGCCGACTTTCTGGACCGCCGAGTCCAACAGCATCGCCGCATCATAGGATTGTGCCGCGTAGGAGGCGGGGATGTAGGAAAACTGCGCTTCGAAATCGCGGACGAAGCGGCGGTTCTGGTCGTTGTCCATGTTCGGCGCCCAGGTGGAGCCGGCGAAGAAGCCCTCGGCCGCCGCGCCCTGCGCGGGCAGCGTGCTCTCATCCACCGTGAAGGTGGAGAGGAAGGGGATATGGGCCAGCCCCGCCTGGCGATACTGCCGCACCAGGTTCACGCCCAGCCCGCCTGGCATGAAGGTGAAGATCGCATCCGGCCGCAGCGACGCGATCTTGGCCAGCTCGGCCGAGAAATCGAGCTGCGTCAACGGCACATAGACCTCTTCCACGATCTCGCCATTGAAGCGGGACTTGAAGCCCGCGACGGCATCGCGCCCGGCCTGGTAGTTCGGCGTCATGACGAAGACCCGGCGATAGCCGGAATCCGTCGCCGACTGGCCCATCACGCTATGGACCTGGTCGTTGTTGTAGGAGGTCGTGAAGAAGAAGGGGTTGCAACCACGCCCGGCGAAGGTCGAAGGCCCGGCATTGGTGCTGATGAGAAAAGTGTTGGTCTCGGTCACCGGGCGCATGATCGCGGCGAGGACATTGCTGAACACGACACCGACGACGACATCCACCTTGTCGCGCTCGATCGCGGCACGGACCTTGGTCACCGCGACATCGGGGCGCAGTTCATCGTCGATCACGAGTGTTTCGGTCGCGACGCCACCCAGCTTGCCGTCCAGGTGCCGCATGCCGAGCATCCAGCCATCGCGCAGATGCGTGCCCAGCGCCGCCTGCGGCCCGGTCAGCACGGCGACGACGCCGATCTTGATGCCGGCGGCGGGCTGCGCATGCACGGCGGGCATCGACAGCCCGGTGGTCGCCAATGCGGTGGTGCCGGCGATCAACGCGCGGCGACCCAGAATCCCCTGATGCATAACCCAGTCTCCCGTTGTTGCAGATATTTTAAGCCTAAAGCATCACGCCCGCGCAAGCCTTTCCGCGAGGGCCACGAGCGGCGCCTCGGGGTCGGCGAAGGGGGCGATGACGGTGAAGTGGTCCGCGCCCGGGACCGCTTCCCAGGTGCCATCCCAGGCCTCGGCGAAGTCCCGGGTCTGGCGCAGGTATTCGTCGCTTTCGTCGGCCCCCACCACGGCATGGGTGACGACCCCCGGCGCGGGCAGGAAGCGCGGCGAGAGTTTCCGCGCGGTCGGGGCGTCCAGCCGCAGGGGTGTGGCGATGGTGGTTGTCAGCAGCGGTTCCAACTCGAACACGCCCGACACCGGCAGGATCGCGCCGACCATCTCCCGCGGCAGGGCATGGGCCATCATCGCCGCCAATTGCCCGCCGGCCGAATGCCCCGCGACCAGCATCGACCGCCCGTGCCGCGCAAACAGCAACGTGCAGGCGGCCAGCATTTCCGCGACGATGCCGGAGACTGTGGTCTCCGGGCACAGCGTATAGGACGGCACCGCGACGGCGATGCCACGCCCATTCAGCCCCCGGGCGCAATGGCTGGCGAAACTGCGGTCCAGCCCCTGCCAGTAGCCGCCGTGGATCCAGACGGCCAAGGGCACGTCATCGCGGTCGCCGGGCCAGAACACATCCATCGCCTGTCGCGGCGCGGTGCCATAGGGCAGGCCCAGCTCCACCCGCGGGCAGGCGGCCCGCCAGGCCGCGGAGTCGCTGGCCCAGGCGGCGATGATGGCGGGGTGGCCGGGCACGCGGGCGCGGTTGTTGTATTCTGCTTCGAGGTCCATGGCGGCATTCGGCCCTCTCGCCTGCGGCTTTGCAACCGACGGGAGATGGAAACAATCGCGCACCTCGGGCATCCTGCACTGAATGCGCATTTACCTGGCCGGCCCCGATGTGTTCTTGCCCGACCCGGGCGCCGCCGCGGCCGCGAAGAAGGCGCTGTGCGTGGCCTATGGCGCCGAGGGCATTTTCCCCACCGACCCCTGGCCGCCGTCGGACCTCGACGCCGCCGAGGGCGCGCAAAGCCGCGCCATGTCCATCTACGCCCGCAACGAGGCGCATCTGCGCGACTGCGACGCGCTGATCGCCAACCTGACCCCGTTCCGTGGCCCCAGCGCCGATGCCGGCACGGTGTATGAGCTGGGGTTCTTCCGCGCACTCAGCCGGCCGGTGGCGGGGTATTCGAATGTCACGCAGCGCTTCACCTCGCGCACCCTGGCGATGCTGGGCGGGCATGCGCGGCGCCGGGCGGATGGAGTTTGGGAGGACCAGGACGGCATGTCGCTGGAGGATTTCGACCTGCACGACAATCTGATGATCGACGGCGGTATCGCGCTCGGCGGCGGGGTGATGGTCGTGCGCGATGTGCCACCCGCCGCCCGCTTCACCGACCTTGTGGGGTTCGAGGCCTGCCTGGCGCATCTGATGCGAAAGGGCTGAGCGGGGCTTTCCCCAATCCGCTGCCCGCGCCATTCTCCCCGCCAATAAAGGGAGGATCTATAATGTTTCAACGCCGCAGCCTGCTGGCCGCGCCCATCGTCCTGGCTGCGACCCGCGCCAGGGCCCAGGCGTATCCCACGCGCCCGATCTCCTTCCTGGTCGGCTTCGCGCCGGGGGGCGGCACCGACATCATCGCCCGCTTCCTGCAACCCGCCCTGCAGGAGAGTTTCGGCCAGCCGATCGCGATCGAGAATCGCGCCGGCGCCTCGGGCACCTTGGCGGCCGCGGCGAATGCGCGGGCGCGGCCGGATGGGTACACCATGCTGATGACGACGGTCAGCGCCTCGGCCGTCGTGCCGCCGCTGATGAAGCCGCCGCCGTTCGACATTTTTGCCGAGCAGACGGCCGTGGTCCTGGCCGGCACGGTGCCGCTGGTGGCGGTCGTGCCGATGGCCAGCCCGGCGCAGGATTTCCAGGGATTCCTGGCGCATGCGCGGGCCAATCCGGGGAAGCTCAACTACTCCTCCTCCGGCGTGGCGACGCAGCAGCACCTGGCGGCGGAATTGCTGAGTTTCGAGGCCGGGTTGCAGATGACGCACGTGCCGTTCCGCGGCACCGGCCAGGCGGTGAACGAGATCATGGCCGGGCGCATCGACATCGCCATCGACACGCTGCCGACATACCTGCCGCATATTCGCGCGGGGCGGGTGCGGGCGATCGCGACGACCATGCCGCAGCGGGTGGAGTGGCTGCCGGATGTGCCCTCGGTCGCCGAGTCGGGCTTTCCGGGGTTCGATGCCAATGTCTGGTACATGGTGATGGGGCCGCCCGGCCTGCCGGAACCCATCGCGGCGCGCTGGGTGGAGGGGGTCAATGCGGCCCTGGCGAACCCGACCCTGCGTGCCCGGATCCGCGATGCGGGGTTTCTGCCGGGTGGCGGCACCCAGGCGGATGCCGTGGCGCTTCTGCGGCGGGATGCGGACCGGTATGCGGCGCTGATCCGGAACGCGAATATCCGCATCGAGTAGCGGCGTGATCCGGCCCGGCGTCGCGCCGGGCCGGGGGCGCCGTCAGGCGGCAATATTTTCTTCCAGGAAGACCTGCACGGCCTGGAACAGGGCGCCACGGTTGCGTTCCATGACGATGCTGTGCGTGCCCTCGGCCAGCATCACCAGGCGCTTGCCGGGGCTGGCGGTCAGGGCGGGGAAGAGGGCGACGGCCAGGGCGGGTGGCGTGTCGCGGTCCCATTCGGCGACGGTCACCAGCACCGGCATGGTCAGCTTGCCGGGATCATACCAAGGCACGCCGGCGGCCCAGGATTCGCGGGCATCGAGCAGCACGCCGTTGGGGGCGCGCAGGACGGAGGGGACGCGGCGGCTGCCCTCCGGGTCGGTCGCAAAGGTCGAATCGGCCCAGTGTTCGAACCAGCCGGCGGGGATCAGGGCGGCGCGCTTGTTGTCGGGCACGCCGTTCATCCAGCGTTCCCGCGCCTGCGCCCGGGTCACGGTGCGATAGGCTTGGATGGTGGGCTGGCTGGGCGACACGGGCGTCGGCGTGGGGCTGACCCATTGCGGCGCGTAGAGCACCAGACGTTCGACCAGGCCCGGGTTTTCCGCGGCGAAGCGGCCCTGCAGGCTGGTGCCCCAGGACCAGCCCATGTGGATCAGCTTGGGCACGCCGCGCGTGCTGCGGATATGGGCGGCGGCGGCGGCGATATCGGCCACGGCTTCGGTCCCGCGCACCAGGGGCGGGTTGGCGTCCGGCGGCTGGGCCATCGCGGCGGGGCGGGTGCTGCGGCCATAGCCGCGGATATCCACGCACCAGACATCGAAGCCGCGGCCGGCCATGTAGTCCATCCAGGACAGCCCGCCGAGCGGCAGGTCGAAGACGGTGCTCGCGGGGTAGGTGTCGCCGTGGCAGATCAGGATGGTGCGGTCGGCGCGGGCGGCGGTCGCGGCTTCGGGGCGCTTGTTGCGCAGGTAGATCTCGACGCCGGGGGCGCCGCCGGGGATCAGGAACTCCTCCATCACCACGCCGGCGGGCTGCGCCTGGGCCGGCAGCGCCAGCAAGGCGGGGGCGGCGAGGGGGGCGGCGATCAGGGTCCGGCGGTTCATGGCGATCCTCGTTGGTTCTGCGCGTGTGGTGGCCAGCCTAGACCGGAGTAACGACAGGATGCCACCGCGGGCCGGTATCACAGCGGTTCCAGGCAGCGGGGGAGGCGTTTTCGCCCAGCCGCAAAAGCCAGGAGCTTGCCGCAGGCGGTCAAAAGCCCCTTGGGGATGCGGCGCCAGTCGGCCAGGAGGTTCGCCAGGACCTGGTTCGTCACGCGGCGGTAGGTTTCGGACAAATCCTCATTCGGCAGGAGGAAGGGCGGGCCCTTGAGCGCGGAGAGGAAGCCGAGGCGGCGGGCGGTGGTGATGAGGGACAGGCCGGCGCGGCGCACGGCGCGTGTAGCGCGCCGGGCGATTTTGGACAGATTGTCGCGAGGTTCTGGACACGCCGACCCGCAATAAACGCCCGTTTCACCGCCCCTTTGGCCCGCGTGGCTTCGGCGCCGGCCGGCTGATGATGACCTCGCCAACCTTTCCGCCCTGCCGCTTCCCGCCGGCGATGGAATAGGACGTCTCCACCCGCTCGAACTCAAAGCCGGCGAAGCACTCTCGGACGCCCGGCGTATCGTTTAGGCTTAGCAACCAGCTGCCCTTCAGCCCGGCCAGAACCTCCGCCATCCGGGCGAAATCGGCCTTGCCGAACAGCCCGTCGCCATAGTCGCTTTCAGACCCCCAATACGGCGGGTCCATATAGATAAGGGCATCCGGCCGGTCGTAGCGGTGCAGCAGCTCCTCCCATCCCAGGCATTCGATGGTGACGCCGGCGAGGCGATCGTGGACGGCCTCCAGGATCGGGGCGAGCTTGGTCACGTCGAATCGGGCCGGAGCGCTGGGATTGACGCCGAAATTCTGCCCCCGGACCTTGCCGCCCCAGGCGTTGCGCTGAAGGTAGAGGAATCGGACGGCGCGCTCCATGTCGGTCAGGGTGCCGGGCACGGCCAGGCGCAGCCGCTCGAATTCGGTCCGGCTGGTCACCTGCCAGCGCAGCATGTCCATCATCGGGACGAAGTGCCGCTGGAGCACCCTGAACAGGTTCGCCACCTCGCCGCTCGCGTCGTTGATGACCTCGGCCGGTGAAGCGTGACACGAGGTTTCGCAGTGTTTGCCACGGCTTTCCGCACCAACTTCGAAATCCACTGCCGCCTCAGAACACTCTCCTGCGAGCAGCCCACCTAGCAACACTTCGTCGCTGGCTGACCTCGCCCCTCCTGATACGATAGTGGCATGACGCCCCCCCTCAGTCCCCCCGCCCCTCCCGCCTCCGCCAACGACGATGGCCGCGATCAGGCACCGGGCTGGTCCTACAATCCGGTCGGTACCAGGGGCCGCATCGAGATGCTGGCGATTTGGGACGGGCTGTCGGACGCCGGCAAGCGGTTCGTCCTGACCATGGCGCGCGGCAAGGCCGCAGAAGAACAGCCTGCTAAGCGGCGCTGAAGGTCGTTTGAGACGGGTCTGAAAGGCCTTTCAGAGCACGTCGTCGTAATCGCGCGGTGATCCAAAACCTAACCTGTCCCGTACCCCGCACTCGGTGCAGCATAGCACCTCAGCCAGTCGGTTGAGCGGACGATGCCCGGCCTCGCTATAAGCGGCGGGGCATCACTGGGGCTTGGTAGCGGCAGTGTCGACAGACGGCCAACAGCCGGTACCCATCGCGGGCAGCCTCTTTCGAGCTTCGACGGCTTCCATAACATTTGAGGAATGGTCTCGAACAGGGTGCTCAGTTCGGCCAGGATACGAATCCGGGGAGGATTCGCATGTCCGAAGCTAAGCCAACGAAGCGAGTATCGCGTGTGATTTACCGCAACGCCACTTTCCAGCCGACCGCGGTGGGGTTGACGCTAGAGGTGGCCATACGACGGACCCTGGCATCCTCGGTCGACGGCAAACCCACGTTATCCTCGAACTGGCAAAGCCGTCGAATGATCACCGCTGGATCTAGCGGCGAAGATGAATGCCTTCTCATAAATCACGTGCGCGATACCGCGTCTGCAGACGAGAGCAGGTCCTACATTTTCGGGGAATTAGTTGGCTATCGCCCCGGTAGCTTTTTACCGCTGCTATTGGAGGCCGAGCATAGCCCTGAGTTGGATATCGATTCGGTGCCAGCACCCGACCGGCAGCAATTTCTCGATGCGCTGACTTTTTGGCTCATCATCGACGACCACGTAATGGTGGTGCAGGGGGCGAACGCAAGACGTCGCCAACTGGAGGATTATCTCGCTTGGTTACTCGCGGCCGGGCCGCATGCGCTTTTTTCGGGGACATCGGTCGTCCTAATCGACAAAATGGCTCTCACGTCAGAACGCCGAAAGGCGCTCGGAGTTAAAAGCATAACGATTGGTCCACCTCCAGCGAACGGCCGAACAGAGGTAGACGGGCGAACAAGGGTGGAGGTGGTTCAAAAGGAAACCGACGTCCACCGCGACGCCGCACTCGATACAGTCGATCGAGGAGTTTTACGAAGAATTCTCGACGTGGTGATTGCGGATCATTCGAAGGCGGAACGGCTGCTAAGTGAAATTCCCCCCGATCAGGAGGTCAACGTCAAAGTTCGGTTTGGTTTCCGTCGAAGCAGAAAAAGCGTCGAAAGGGTACCGCTCGACGCTGTCTCGGAAGCCGTTCGAAATCTTGAAGACCAGGATATCAGCATCGAAACCGATGATGGCCAGGTTTCAGGCGACAGCCTTCGAGTAAGCCAACAGGCGCGCATCGCGATCAAACATGGGCTTCTGGACCGGGAAGACGTGTTGCGCGCGATGATCTCGAGTTACAAGTCTTTCGTGGAGAAGGGTTACATCAAGGTGTAGGAGGAGAACGAAAGGGGCATATGACGATGAAGAAGGCACTTCCCCTTTTCGTAATCGCCAGCGCGGGCGTCCTAGGATGGTTTGTGCCCATTGCGAACCTAAAGGGCATGGCTGCGGAAGTAATCGCAGCGTTTTCCGTGCTGGGCGCCTTTCTCATCCAGCTGATGTTCCTCCTTGCGACCGTCTTCAATCCCGGTTCGTTGCCATCGGAGCAGATCGCTCTCGTCGCCCGTGAGCTGCGCCAGCAGCAGCAGCGCGCAATAACGCTTTTTATCGCGTATGTGGTGGTGATCGCCTTGTTCGTGACAATCAAAGCCATCGAATGGCCGGCCAACAATGATGGAGCGTGGCACATCGGCGCACAAATCTTGAGTGTGTTGAGTGGCATTGGTCTCGGTTATTGCGGTGTGGGGACATCGAATTTTCTCGTCGCCTTGCGCAGCATCCAGTCGCTCCGCCACGACCTGCTCATCAAGGATGCCAAATACCGAGAGGACCAAGAGCGAGCGCGGGCCATGGAGAAGGTAGCCTATGTTTCGCCGGCGGCAGGTTCCAGCAGCTACGGTCGGCGGCAGGACGCACTGCCCTCAATGCGCACAACACCGCCTTCCTCACCTCATGTTTGACACGATGACTTCCCCCACCCGCCCCTTCTCCGCCCCGCGCCGGGCGGCGCCGAGCGAGTAGCTGGTCTCCACCGCCTCGATCGCGAAGCCCCGAAACGTCTCCCGCACCCCTGGCACATCGTTGAGGCTCAGCAGGAACCGCCCTTTGATCCCCGCGAGCTGCGCCGCCAGGCGCTCAAAATCCTCTCGAGCGAACAGGTCGGCGCCGTAATCGCCCTCGCAACCCCAATAGGGTGGATCCAGATAGAATAGTGTCTCAGGTCGGTCGTAGCGGGCGATCAGCACCGCCCAGGGCAGGCGCTCGATGACAACGCCGGCGAGGCGCTCATGCACCTCCGCCAGGATCGCCTCCAACCGCGTCACGTCGAACCGGGCCGGGGCCGCCGGCGACACGCCGAAGGACTGGCCGCGCACCTTGCCGCCAAAAGCCGTCCTTTGCAGGTACAGAAACCGGGCCGCACGCTCCAGGTCGGTCAGGCTGTCGGCCGTGGCCGCGGCCAGGCGCTCGAACTCGGCCCGGCTGGTGAGCTGCCAGCGCAGCATGTCGAGCAGCGCCTGGTAGTGGCGCTGGAGGCAGCGGAACAGCACCGCCACGTCCTCGGAGATGTCGTTGATGACCTCGGCCCGCGCGCGAAACGGCCGGCGGAGGAAGACGCCGCCCATGCCGACGAAGGGTTCGACATAGGTGGTGTGGGGGATCGCCGCGATGCGGGTGATCAGCCGGGCGGCCAGGTTGCGCTTGCCGCCCTGCCAGGGCGCGACGGGCACCGCGGGGCGCGCGGGGATTTGGGGCGGACTCGACTCTGACACGGCATCCTCCATTGTCCCCAGGCCTCGGCCGAGGTGGGGTGGGGCGGTTTATCCGTGCCGGTGCGAGCCGGCGGTGAGGGGGTTGGCGCCCCCGAACCCCCGCCCTTTCGGGGCGGGAAACAGGGTCAAGTCAGCGCGCGGCGCTGCTGGGGTTCACACCGTGATCCCTCGGCGGGCCAGGGTGATCTGCGCCGCGGCATAGACACTGGTACGTTCGGCTAGCGTCAGCACCCGGCTGTAAATGGCGGCGAAGGCGAGATCGACGCCGCCCTGGAATGACGTGTTGTAGGAACTGCCAATCCGGAATGTCCGCGGCGGGACGACGATCTTGCGCGCCAGGGCGCTGGTCCCCGCCGCGGTCAGCCCGCCCGTCTGGTCATAGACGTTCGTGCCGACACCATCATCAACGGTCATCGACGCGAATTTCCATGTGGATAGGTTCGCTTCCGTGATGCTGGCCGGCACCTGGAGATATGCGCCCGCGTTATCGACGAATGAGTGCGCGCGGAGAATGCCAATGGGGCCAACCGACGCGCCGCTTTTCGCCAACCAAAAGCCGGCGCCACCGTTCGATCCGTAGGTGCTCAGCGGCATGACTTCATTTGCCGTGTTTGCGAATGTCGCAAACGACCGAAGCGCGATCAGGATGGTCAGTTCGGCCGTCTCGGGGATGCTCGTGTTGAGGTAGACCGAGTTCCCGATGCAACTGATATGCCCGGTGCTTACCGCCGGCGACCCGGTCGCGGTCGCGTCCACGCCGCCCGGCGCCAGGTTACGGATCGACTGCGCCAGCGTTCCGCCGAAATACCACCAGCCCTGCAAACCGTCAGCGACCGGCGGCAGAAACCCCAGCGCGTTCGCGGAGAAATCCGCGCCAGGAACACGAATAAGCGTCGCCATGTCAGGGTGTCCTCAATCAGCGGTCGCGGCGATATCGAACGCCACGGACCAGTTGTGCAGGGGATAAGGCTCGTCGATGAGTGCTGCGAGATTCTCGCCCGCGCCCTGGCCGGTGCCGGCGTTGTACTCGTAGTTCTCCGACGCGACGGTGGCATCGCTATCGCGCAAGCAGCCCTGCCCGGAGTAGGTCGCCGACCCGGCGTAGCGGATGCGCAGATCGCCGACCACGGCGCGCGCAAGGGAGAGCGAGACGACTGCGTCGCCGGCGATCTCAGCTTCGGCGATCGTCACCGCACCGTCGTCATCATAGGCGTAGAATCCCTTCCCCACGTAAGTCGTCGCGGTGAGCCCGACATACGGCAGATCGAAAACCAGCGGCGGCTCGGGCACATAGAACGACACCAGGCATTGCTGCCCGCGCCATGTCGCGCTGATCGGCGAGAGCGGGCGCCAGTCCTGACCGCGCACCAGCACGCGATACATGACCTTGCCGACCTGCTGGCCCAACCAGCGATACCCGTTGCTGGTGAGGTGGCCGCCTTTGTCCGTCACGGGGTAGTCAGGGCCGACGCAGAACACGTTACCGCGTTCCTCCGCCAGTTCGAGCGACGCCATACCCATGGCGAGTTGCAGCGCGTCCGCGGTCCAGATGCCGCCCGGCTGCAACAGGAAAATCGCCGGCGGACGGGTCTGCCCGGCGACCCCGCCGCAGACATACTCAGCAAAGTCGTCGAATAGCTGACCCGTCGCCGCCTTGAAGGTCGCCTCGGTCGTGCCGTCGCCGTAGTCCTGCTGGCCCTGGGCATAGAGCATCGCCGGCACCGCATAGGTCTGCGTCGCCGCGTCCGCGATGGCTTTTGCCGCGGTGGCGCAGGTCACCAGGCGGTCGAACAGGTCCGGGCTGGCACCGCGCGACAGCGCCGCGATGCTGCGCCCGCCGACGCCACAGGATGACGCGAGGAACCTGCGGGCGGGGTCGGCAGATAGCGCGAGGTGATCCAGCCAGGCGCGTCGGAGAAACGCCAGGGCGCCCTCAAGGATCGTCTCTCCCAGGTTGGTCGCGCCAGGCGCCAGGGCCGCCACCTCCACATCGGAGAGGATCCCCGTGGTCACCGTGCTGCGCACAGTGGCGACGAGCGCCTGGAACGCCGCGCTGCCGCCAACCGGCGCCCAGGTCGTGGCGACGCCGCTGGTCGGGTGCACGCTCAGGCCCATCATCGACAGGCCGGCGTCGCGCGCGGTCTTTGTGACGGCGGGCCACCCTTCGGTGCCATTCGACAGCGACTGCCCGTAGCCGATGAAGTGGTTGATCTGCGCAGTTGGCCGCTGCACATCAGCCACGTAGCCGCGCGCCGCCTGTGCCGATAGCGCGAGGGCGCGACTGTTGCGCGCCTCGATCTCAGCCAGGGAATACTCGTCGCTTGACGTGCCGCCCAAGCCGGTGCCGACCTGCGTGCCGTCGAGCTTCAAGCCGGCCCCAACAAAGCCGAACTCATCCACATAGATGACGCCGAAATCGCCGAAGGCGACCTCGGCCAGTTCCATGCCTGCCAGGCCCAGGCCCGCTCCGCTAAGCAACCCGGTCAGCAGGACGGAACCGTCCGGCCCTACCAGTTCCGCCTCACGCCCGCCGTTCAGTCGCAGCGTGAAGCCCCCCGCATCGACACCGGAGCCGTCGGCGAGGACGCCAAAGCCGACGTGCCCATCCTCATCAGCAATCGCGAGGGAATACCGATCGGATGGAATGACGCCCGACATCATGCCGGGGAGGGTGACGCCGGTCGCCGTTAGGTCGATCGCCGACGCGCCATCGCTACGTGCCAGCCGCGTGTCGCCGCCTGCGTCGATGATCTCCGCATTTCCGACCGCGAAGGTTTTGCCATCGTCCGACAGCGACAAGCCGATATCGCCGTACTCGTTGACGACGGCGAGTGCCAAGCCTGTGACGAGGGGCGCGTCCTCCACAAAGCTGGCCGCGATCTCAACTGCATCGACCCGCGCCTGGATCCGCGGCACCGTATCGCTCTCACGGACCCAGTTGATGCCAACGTAGCGATAGATCCCCGCGTCGGCCGCGCTGCCCGGGACCGTCCCCTGCCGCAACTGGGCGATGGGGCCGCCGGTGAAGGGGTCCACCACGATCGCATCGAGTAGGATCTTGGTCGCGGCCATGATGGATGCGCCCGCCACGCTGGCGGCCGTGCTATCGGCTGCGGCCTGGGCCAGAAGAACGGCGCCCTCCACGACGCCCTGTGCGGCCACGGCCAGTGCCGCCGCTTCGGTCGTGGCGTCGAGCTGCGGCTGGACGGCCGCCAACGCCGTGCCGGCCGCAGCCAACAGCACGTCGCCGGTGACGCTTTGCGAGGTCCCACCACGCACCAGGTGGATCGTGTCATCGGGCAGTAGTGTCTCGGTCACAGGCAGCGCGCTGACGCGCTGCACCGTCAGAAAGCCGCCATCCTGCAACATCACCGGGTCCAGGTCCTCGGTGACCAGGATCGCGCCCGGGGGCGCGGCCGGCTGCACGCGGCTGGCCGCCACGGTCAGGGCCAAGGGATCAGACCGACCAATGCGTGGCGCATTGCACCGCGCCTCGAAGACCCAAACCCCGGCGGCGTCGAACAGCACGTCCGCGTAAAACACCCCAAGCGACAGCCTGGTGAGGTTGGCGAGGGTGAACTTCAGCACCGTCCCCGCGCCGAGGCCGGGACGCCGGACCCACAATTCCAGATCGGCCGGGTCGATCGGCGCGTTGAATTCGTCCCGCGCCTCGATCCGGATGCGCGCGCCGGATCCGCCGACCGGTGGGCCAGGGATGCCGATGGGCGACTGGCGGATCAGCAGCCGAACGGGGGGCGCCAGCGGCATCTAGGCGGCTTCTTCCGATGTTCCATCCGCCAGCAGCGCCGCGGCCTCGACGCCGGAGACCAGCCCCTGGTTCAGCAACTGGGCGACACCCGCCACGACGCGCGGATCGTCCAGGTGTGTCGTGGTGCCGGCTGTCTGGTCCAAGAGGAAGCTCAGCAGCGTGCCGTCGCCGGCGACGGCCGCCTGCATCGCGGCGACGTTCAGGTCGGCGCGGCGGTCCTCGGCCAGGCGCTCGCGGAAGGCCAGGCTGCGGATGACGCGGATGGCGGGCGCCGGTTCGGGTGCGGGCGGTGGTGCGAAGGCCTGGCCGTCCCAGGTCCAGCACTCTGTCACATCCGGTGTTGCCGCGACCAAGGTCGCGACGACGTCTGGGTGGAAGCGCTCGGCGATTGGCGTTTCACTGGCGGGGATGATCTCGGCCACGCGGCCGTCGACGATGCGTGCGAACGCCATGCTCACCACTCCACGATCAGGTAGCCGGGGGCGCCGTTGCCGCCGAAGTTATTGGCGCTGGAGCCCGAGCCGCCGCCGCCCGGGAACCGGCCGGCCAACCCTTGCCCGCTGATGTTCGGGCCGGCGGGCGCGGCACAGAACGCCGTGCCGCCATAGCCGCCGATGTATGACCCGCCGACTGGCGAGGCGGTGCCGCCCTGATCCCCCCCGATGTTGAGCTGTCCGCCAGAACCGACGCCTCCGAGACCACCGGAAGCGTTGCTGTAAAGCCCCGGCCCGCCGCCCGTGGCGCTGAGCAAGGCGCCAAGCGATGTGGTGCCGCCGACTGTGCCGTTACCACTGACGACGTTGGTGCCACCGACACCCGCCACGCCGATGGTGACGGCCAGCACCTGGCCCGGGACGACGTCGAAGTAGCCCTCCGCATAGCCACCACCGCCACCGCCTGACACACCGGAGGAGGTGTTGATATTGCCGGCGCCGCCGCCACCTGCGCCCCAGCCGCGCCCCCGGATGCGCCGCACCCCGGCGGGCACGGTGAAGCTGCCATTGGCGACATAGACGGCCATGCCATTCAGGGCAGCCTGCCCACCCAGCAACCGCCAGGCAGACACGCCATCCGACAGCAGCGTCATCCGGCTGCCGACTGGCACCGTGATGCTGGTCAGCCCCTCGATGATATCGGACCCGACGCGCGCCAAGGTCACGACGAAAGCCGTCGTGTCCGTGCGAACGAAGGTGTAGCGGATCGGTGTCGCGCCCGCGGCATTCGCAGCCGGCAGGGTCAGGGTCATGTCGGCCGCCGCGGCGATCGTCACGACGCCTGCGTGATCGGCGGTCAGTGTGGCACTGGCAGTGCGGACCGAGGCATAGCCGCCGGCGATGCGCCGAATGGCCTGCCACAATTGTGTCAGCACGCCAGGGTTCGCCACCAACCCCGCGCCCTCGACGGCTGCCAGCACTTCCTCCTGCATGGCGTTGTGGTGGGCCGCGTTGACGAAGGTGCCGCGAATGCCGCTGCCTTCGTTCCTGTCGCGGAAGCCGCGCCGGCCGCCGCCGATGTCGATGGTGTTGCTGCTGTTGATCCGGTCCATCGCGGCGCCTCAGGCGTAAGAGAAAATAGGCAGGGTGTGGGCCGGCGCGTGGTCACGGATGACGCATTCCACGAGGCTCGCCTCGAAATCGCCGAGCGGATCGCCGGCCTCGGCCACGCCGCATTCGTGTTCGATCAGGCTCGTGGCCGGCAGGTGCACGATCCACACGAAGCGCTGCTCCGGCGGGATCAGTTCGTAGCTGCATTCTTCAAGGCCGCTTTCGCTGGGCACGATCTCCTCGATCGTGATCGGCACGCCGACCAGCGCTGCGAGGTCTGTGAAGAAGCCGATGCTGGCGCCGCCGCGCAGCGTCCAGCGCTGGTGCGCGATCAGGCGCCGGGATTGCGCGCCCAGCTCCGCCATGTCGCGGCCGCAGGGATCGGGGCCGAGCACGCGCTCGAAATCCGGCAGCATCGCATCGGCCAGGCGCGGGTCGGCGACCTCGTCCAGCAGCTGCTGGATCGCGGCCTCCATCGTCGCGATCTCGGCTGCCGGCGCCGCCAACAGCCGTACCGCGACAGCGTCAGGACTGCGCGACCAGGCCCAGCCCTGCGGCAGCAGCGCCAGCAGGGCGGCGGTGACGGCGGCGGTGTCGCGCGGCATCAGGTAAACGTCACGGTGCCGAGCACCGGCACCTGCGTGGCGGTCGGCACCACGGCCGCAGCCGGCGCCGTCAGGATGTGGCTGTACTCGCCATTGGCGGAGGACAGCGCCTCGGAGATCCGCGACAGCGGCATGGTCGCGCCGATCGCGCCCTCGGCCAGGAAGAATGCCGCCAGGGCGGCCGTCGCGGCGGCGCGCGTCGCGCTGTTGTCGGGGCTGATCGACAGGGTGATGTTCACCGCCAGCGTCGTGGCACCCAGCACGGTGACGGCGGCGGTGACCGGGCGCTCCGCTTCGATCGCCGCAACGACAAGCGCCAGTTCCGGTCCGGTCGGCGCGCGCGGTCCCGTCATCGCGACGATGACGCCAACGGTGCCGAGGCCGAGGTGCAGCGGGATCACGCTGACCAGCGCGATGTCGGCCGAGGCCGAGCGCGCCCAGGCGACATAGTCATCCACTCGCCCGCCCATCGGGGGCCGGCGAATGCGGGCCAGCACCCGTGCCCGTAGCGCCTCATCCCCCTCATCGCCCGCCCCGCCGCTGAGCCCCGGCGCCGCGACAACGGCCGATTGCGCCGATAGCCCGGCGATCGGCGAGACGAGCGTGAGGGTCACGCCGGCCACCAGGTTGCCCGCGATGCCCGGCGCGTCGGCCTGCACTGCGACATCCAGGCTGCCGCCCACGCCGATGGTCGATAGCGTGGTGGTGCTGAAAGCCAGGTCGCCTGCGCGCAGTGCGGTACCGGCGGGAATGACGGTGCCATCCGCCCCCAGGAAGGTCGTCAGCCCCGCCGCGCGCGTTGCCGGCACGCGCTGCGTGCCCCAGGTATTGGCGTGCCGTTCCAGCCAGGCGTCGGCCGTGTCCACCATCGCCTCGCGCGCGACGATCTGCTGGAACAGGTGAACGTCGAAGAGTTCCATCGCGACGGCCGCGGTCAACACGCCGAGCGCGGTGTCGTTCGACCGAGGATCCGTGCCGGGAAACGCCTGCTCGATGCGGGCGGCGATGCGTTCGGCGATCGCCTCCGGCGTCTGCACGGGCCAGGTCATGCGGCCACCTGGCGCTGGATGGTGAGGGTCGACGTGCCAGATCGGGCGGTCAGGGACAGCAAGCCGCGCCTGAGCCAGGTGGCCTCGACCGATACGTCGAAGCCGCGATCACGCAGGCTGGCCAAGCCTTCCTCGGCATAGGCGATGGCGCGTAGCCGGGTGGTTTCACGCTGCTTTTCGCGGGCCAGCAGCCAAAGCCGGCAACCGATGCGCCCGCCCAGCACGGCATCGCCCGGCCAGCCACGGCGCGCGCCGACCTCGGTCGCCTCGGCCGCGCGCGTGCCATCGGGCAGGATGTCGTCAGGCTTGGCCCAGCGATCGGTGCCCAGGCCAATGATCATGGGCGTGGCGGCGGTGCGATCCCAGGCAAGGTCGCGGCCCTCGATCGCAAGACCGAATTGCCCGGTGTCCGGGTCGCGGCGGATCGCGAGATCGAGGAGGGCTGCCATGGCGCGACCATCGCGCGCGCGTGCAATGCAATTGACCCCCGCAGGCGCGGGGTGTCAGTCCATCAAGGGGATGGGTGCGGAGGTGCCGGCGCCGGTGTGGCCGTGGCTGTTGTAGGTGCCACGCATCTCGTCCATCGATCCGGTCGCGTCGCTGATCGTGCCGGTCGCCGTGATATTTCCGGTCACTGCCACGTCGCCGATGATGCTGACACCACCAGGTGCCTCGATCTCGACCTCCGGCGCCAGGATGCGCACGCGCACCGAGGCGTGGATCTCGATGACGCCATTGTTCAGGCAAGCAACACGATTGCCCATGGCGTCGTAGAGCGCGGCCTGGCCCGCGGCGAACCCGCCCATCCTGGCTCCCGGGTGCGCCACCGGCAGGGCCAGCATGTCGCCCTGGTCGCCGCCGATCGCGATCAGCAGCACGTACCCACCGGCTGGCGCCTGGCCGGCGACGCCGAAGGGCTGCAGCACCTCGATCCCGGTGCGCAGGATGCCGTCATGCGTTTCGACGTCGACGGTCTGCACGCCGCCAGCGTCATGCACCGCGACCACGGCACCGCGCACCGCAGCACCCCGCACCGCGCCGGCGGTGCGCCTATCCACGCGGGCGGGCTGCCGGCAGGTCGGGGGTCAGTTCGCGCGCGGTGCTGTCGCCGGCGGGGCTGCCGCGCGGATCGCGACGCCGGCGGCGTGTGCCCTCATCCTCAAGGTCGAAGGCCTCCGGCCCGACCAGCTTGAGTTCGGTCGCAGCCCCCTTGTCGCCCACGGTGAAGCGCAGGCCACGGATCAGCATGTCGCCCGTGATGCCGCCGGGCGCGTCCTGCACATGGCAAAGCTCGTTCGGCCGCCACAGCCGCCGATCGGCGCCGGCGCGCCAGCCCGGCACGGTGTAGGCCAGCACGTCTGACCGGCCGCGGGCGACACGCATGCGCCATTCGGCCTGGGTTTGCAGGCTGGCGCCGCCGCTTTCGGTGCGGGACAGGAAGACCTTCGGGCGGTGGCGGGTGATCTCCGGGTCCACGGCCAGGCCGGTGCGGATGATGCGGGCGCGTTCGGTGGCCGCGGGCGGCGGAAGAGCTTCCTCCAAGGGCGCCGCGCCGGAGGCCAGCGCCGGGCCGCCCGTGCCGCGCGCCGAGCCCGACTGGCCCTTCACGATGTAGCGGGCAAACCGTTCCTCGGTGCTGCTGCTGGCATGGCCCGCGGCGACATTGCCCGGCAGCGACAACCCGGCGGGCGCCCGGTTCTGGCCACTCCGGGTCAACACCAGGCCGCCGACGCCATCCGACAGCGCCAGGACCGCCCGCTGTTTGCATGCCTTTTCCAACGCATCCATAATCGTCTCATCGGGATCCAGCGCAAATCGTGGGAACACCGGCCCGACATCGACCTCGGCCCGTGCCGTGATGCCGAAGGGCTGGCAGAGGCGGCGCGCGAGATCGGTCAGCGTGACGTTGCGATACTCGGCCGGGCCGTCCGGGGCTGCGGCGCAATCCACCAGGTCACCCGTCTTGTCGCGGCCGGTGACGCTGAAATCCAGGCTGGTCTCGGTCCAGGACACCTCGGTCGCATCCACGAAGCCGACCAGCAGGCGCTCGTCATCGGCCAGGATCTCGATCGCGTCGGCGCGCTTGATGCGGCTGACGACGCCGGCGAGGCCTCCGGCGCGCTGGACCCGGCCGGCGTCGTAGACCCGCAGGGTGAAGCCGCCGGCGATCTCGCCCAGGTCGCGGCTGATCTGTAAGCATCCGCCGAGTGCCGCGGCGCGGTGAGGGTTGAGCGGCAGCGGCGTCTTTGGCCTGATCGCCCTTCCAGTTCCAGGGCAGCAATTCGACCAACCGCGAGGCCGGGTGGTCTGCAATCCTGGCCAACACGTCGGCGAGCCACGCGCGCGGATCCACGTCGTTGAGCTTGGCAGTGACGATGAGCGAGTACATCGCCGCGGCCCGTTCGCCGCCGCGATCGGAGCCCGCGAACAGCCATGATTTTCTGCCCAGGGCGATGCCACGCAGGGCGCGCTCGGCGGCGTTGTTGGTCAGGCAAATCCGGCCATCACTGAGGAACCGCGTGAATGCGTCCCAGCGCTTCAGCATGTAGTCCATCGCCTTGGCCAGATCATTGTGCCGCGACAGCCTGGCGCGGATCTGGCGCATCCAGCCTTCGAGGTCCGCGACCAGTGGCGCCACGTGCTGCAGCCGGACGGCCAGGCGCTCCTTGGCCGGTAGACCGTTGATCGCGCGCTCGGAATCAAAGATCAGATCGATCCGTCGCACCGCCTCGGCGGCCAGCGGCGCCCGGGCGACCTCGGCCAGATTGAACAGCTTGCGCCGGCCATGCGCCCAGCAGGCGGCCTCGGTGATCTGGCCAGGCGCTCGCCCCGCCACATAGAGGGCGTTGAACCCGGCATAGGCATCCGCCTGCAGGATCCCGGCGTAGTCTGCCAGGTGTCGGTTCGGGTGCTCCGCCGTGCGGTCGCGCGAATAGCGAAACATCGCCGCCGGCGGGGCCGGGCCGGCAAAAGGCCGGTCGTCGCGCACATAGGTCCAGAGCCGCGCCGTGACGGTCCTGCCCTTGGCCAGCAGCGGCACCGTGGTGTCATCGCCATGCAATCGCGACCCCGCCAGGACATGAGCGTCGATCAGCGTCACCAGGGGCGCCAGCATGGCGGTGCAGGTGCCAACCCAGTCGGCAAGGGTCGAGACGCTGAGCTCGATGCCCTCGCGGCCATAGACCTCGCTCTGGCGGTTCAGCGGCAGGTGCTGGCCGAACTTGGCCTCCATAATCATGGCCAGCAGGTTCGGCCCGGCACGACCGCGGGCGATCGGGTGGAACGGCGTCGGCGGCTGGGTGATGGCCTCGCAGGATCGGCAGGAGAACTTCTCCCGCACCGTCTGGATCACCTTCCACTGGCGCGGCACCACCTCCAGCGTCTCGGTGATGTCCTCGCCCAGCCTGGCCAGCCGGCCGCCGCAGCAGGGACAGACCGACGGGGCCGCGATCACCACCCGCTCGCGCGGCAGATGCGCCGGCAGCGGGCCCCGCACGGGCTTGCGGCCGGATGGGCTGGACCGTTGGCCGGGGGCGGTCTCGGCCTTTGTAGCCTCCTCGCTGGCGGCCGTGACCACCTCGTCGAGTTCCAGTTCCAACTGGTCGAGCAGCTTGCGGCCGCGCTCGGAGGAGGCGCCGAACCTGTCATGCCTGAGCTTGGCGATCAGCAGCTTCAGGTGGGCCACCATCGTCTCGGCGCCGCAGGCGCGCGCCTCGGCCTCGCGCCGGGCCAATTGCTCTGCCGCCAGCGCTGCGCGCAGGGCTTCGAGATCGTCGGGCTGGCTGTCCGGCGGCGGCGTCATGCCGATGATGGAATCACAGACTGCGTGCGGCAGGTAGGCGGAATTCGTCGCGGCGTTGATCTATCCTGCGGCCTCCGGCCGCCATGTCCGTTGCGGATTTCGCCAGTCGATCCCGTCGAGCATATAGGCCAGCTGCGCGCCCGAGATCGCGACCGATCCGTCCGCCGTCGAGGGCCAGATGAACCGCCCGCGTTCCAGGCGTTTCGCGTAGAGCGACATGCCGAGCCCGTCATGCCAGACGATTTTCACCAGGTCGCCGCGGCGTCCGCGAAACACGTAGAGATCACCGGCATGGGGATCGCGCCCAAGGGCCTGCTGCACCTGTAGCGCCAGGCCGTTCATGCCTCGGCGCATGTCGGTATGGCCAACTGCCAGCCAGACCCGCACGCCGGAGGGAACCGGGATCATCCGCGCAGCGCCGCCAGGATGCGACGCAGCGCTGTGGTGCTGATCCGGTCGGTCACGCGCAGCGCGGTGCCGTCGGACAGCACGATCTCGATGCGGTCGTCCGTCTCGCCGTCAGCATGCGGGCAAGCCGTCGGTGATGCCGGTTCCGCCAACTCGGGCACAACGCGCAGCGGGACGAACGCCGCGACATTTCCCGCAAGCCTGCCGCGCCGCCGCGCGTCGCGCCACTGCCACAGCAAGCCACGGCTGACATCGTTCCGACGCGCCACCTCGTTGAACATGGCACCGGGTTCGTCCAACTCGGCCAGGATCCGCAGTTTCTCCTCAGCCCGCCAGCGGCGCCGTCGCTCGACGCCCGTGATGATCTCCATCCCGAAACCCAGCCTCCGCCCTTAACGGCGCTCGAAAGAACGCCCGTAAGAGCAAAAGACAGGCTCAGCCAAATCGCGGTAGGCGGCCCTCGCCGGATGGGTACGCTGATCTCGACCTCCTGCCAATCCAGGAAGGCGGTACCGCCGATGCGGATTTTGATCACCGGCAGCGTGGCGGCGCCGCTCACGTGGGCGGCAGCCATTCGAGGACGGCGCCGCCGGGCACGATCGACGGATGGGCCAGCCGGTTCCGCACGACCAGGTCCTCGACCATCGCGCGCACATCGCCGGGCCTGTCGCCGGCCAGGTGGTTGGCGATGATCCAAGCCGGCACGGTGGCAGGGGGCGCGGTGACGGCGGCGACCCGGGGCAGCCGCCCGATCCGGGTGTTGAAGTCGGCGGCGACGGCCCGCCGCACATCGCCAAGCGCGCGCCAGACCGGCGCCGCCCCCAAGGGATCGACCGCGGCCTCCGCCGCCGCCTGGGCCATGCCGGCGGCGAGGGCCGCGTCCAGCCGGTCGCGCCAGGCGATGGCGTCGTCGGCCGAGGCGAAGTCGATGGCGGCGGTGGCGCTGGCCGCTTCGGTCAGGGCCAGGGCGCGGGTGCCGAGGGTGACGGCCGCCGCCGGCGTGCCCGGGGTGGCGGGTGCCAGGCCGGCCGCGAAGTCCAGCAGCGACAGGGTGGCGACACGCGGCGGCAGGATCTGCGCGGGATCTTCCGCGCCGCCGCCCGGGGCGATCATGGGCAGGTCGGGCTTGCTGGCGGCACGGCCGATCGCCTCGGGTGCCGCCGCGATCTTGTCGACCACCAGGTCACCGGTGAGGCTGGCCGCCGGCAGGGTCAGCAGCGCCGACAGATCCGCCAGGGGATCGCCGAGCAGGCCGCGAAAGATGCCGCCGGCGCCGAGCGCGGTACCGCGCAAGGTCGCCAGCCCGCCGATGATGCCGCTGATCACGCCACGCACGGCCGCGACCGCCGCCAGCACCATGCGCACGGGGGCGAGCGCGCGGCGCAGATAGCCCCGGACGGTGGAGCGCAGGCTGTCGAAGGCCCCGAGCAGCTCACCCAGCGTGTCGCGTTCGGCGGTGGGCGCCTCGACCCAACGTTCGAACACGGCGCGGAAAGTGGCGACGCGCAGCTTCTTCTCGTCCAGCACGATGCTGCATGGTTCGACCAGCACCGCCTCGATCTCGCCCCGCCAGGGGTGCACCAGGGTGCCCGGGCCTGCGGTGTTGAAGGCGCGTTCCATCGCCTTGGCGCGGCGGATGTAGTCATCGCCGATGATCAGGCCCGAAACCTCAAAGCGCCCGGCCAGGCCGCCGATATCCTGGTGCATGGCGCCGTCGCGCCCCGGGAACATCCAGCGCTGCACGCGCCGGCCGCTTTCGGTGCTGTCGTCGGCGATGTGGAATTCGACGTCGCGGAACGACCCCTCGAAGAGTTCCTCGAACAGGCTGCCCAGCACGCCGGACATCAGGGCGCGCCGAGCATGGCGCCGCGATCGGGCGCGGTGATGCGGACCTCCGGCGCGTCGCTTTCGGTGCGCACGACCTCGGTGCCCGGGGCGGCGCGGACGATGATCTCGCCGTTCAGCCGGGCGGCCTGGCCGGCCATGATCTGGCCGGGGTTGAAGCTGCGGCGGCCTGGTGCACGCGGGTCCTCGGCGGTGGTGCTTTCGGGCGCCTGCGGCATCGCCCCGCGCAGTCGCGCGATCGCCGCCTCGATCGGGCCGAAGATGGTGTTGAAGACCGTGGCGATGCCGCCGAAGAGGTCGGCAAAGAAGGCCTTAAGAGCCTCCCAAGGGGCTTTGAAACGCTCGATCCAGGGCACGACCGTGCTGTCGATCCAGCCGGAGATGGCGGTGCTGAAGTTGTCGAACTCGGCCGAGACGTCGTTCCAGACGCCCTGCACCCCGTCCACGATCCAGCGCCAGGCGGCGACGACCCCCTGCACGGCGGCACTGGCGGCGCCCCCCGACCAGCCATCGACCCAGGCGACGAAATCGTCGAAGGCCTGGCGCGGCGCGTTGAACAGGTCGATGGCGAATGCGGCGACGCTTTGCCATACGCCGATGACCCCCTGCACGGCGCGGCTGGCGGCGCCCCCCGTCCAGCCATCAACCCAGGCGACGAAATCGGTGAACAGGGTGCGGATGATGTCCCATAGGGCGCCGAAGGCGGTGGTGAGGCTGCGCCACATCTGCATGACGGCGGCGACCCGATCGGCCTGGGTGCCGGTGAACCAGCCGGCGAGCCAGGCGACGAAGCCCATGTAGATTGCGCGAATACCGCCGAACAACTGCGCGAAGAAGCCGCGGAACCGATCCCAGTTGCGCCAGATGTGGATGCCTGCGGCGACGAAGGCCGCGGCCAGCAAGGCAATGCCGATGGCCGCCGCAGCGCCGACGCCGAGGATGGCACCGAAGATGCCGACCAGCAGGGTCAGCGGCGCGAAGAGCAGCGCCGCACCCGACACGATGACAGGGAGGATGAAGGACAGCGACCCGAGCGCGACGACAGCGACCATCGCCGCGCCGCCCCATCGGATGAAGGCATCGATCATCCCCGGGTGCGCGGCGTCCAGTTCGTCGAGCTTGGCGAACAGCCAGTCGAAGCCATCATTCAGCGCGCGGAGGTTCGGGACCATGGCGGCACCCATGCGTCGGCCGAGTTGCGTCACGCTCTCGGTCGCACGGTCCACATTGATCTGGAAGCCGGTCCACCGGGTTGCGAAGCTCTGATCCGTCAACGAGGCGTTCGCGTCGGATGCGGCACGCACGATCCGCAGATACTCGCCGACACCGCTCATCATCGGGCGCAGGAAGTTCAGGACCTGCTGGTCGCCGAACAGCGCGCCGACGCGGAACATGTTGCCTCGGCTCATCTCGCGCACGCGCTGGACCACGGCCTCAACCGGGTTGATGCCGCGCCGTGCCGCATCCGCGACCAGCGTTTCCAGGTTGACACCGGCCGCCGCAAAGTTCCGCACCGTCTCCGGCGAATTGATCTTGGAGAGGAAGTTGCCGAGGTTGTTTGCGGCCTCCGAAGCCGTGCCCGCACCGCGTAGCGCCATCTGGGCCATGCCCGCAAGCATCAGTGCGCCACGCTGGCCGCTGAGCCCGAGACCTTCCACCATTGGCGTCAGGCGGGAGAATTCGGTGGCCATGTCGCGCAGCTCGAAGCGCCCCTCCATGCCCGCCTGCGCCATCTGCGCCAGCGTATCGGCCATGGCAGCGGGAGCAATGCGCAGGTTCTGGCTCAGCGAAATGGTCAGCCTGCTCATATCGCCGATCGAGGCGCCGTAGGCCGTGGAGGCGCGCGCGGCGATCGCCACCAGCGGCTCGATGGCATCCCGCGGCATGTTGGCGGCTACCATCGTGGCGGCGCCCTCGGCGATCGCCTGACTGCGCTGGCCGGTGGTGCGGGCCAGCTGCTCGTAGACCTGGGTCAGCCTGGCGACCTCGCGCGTCGCGGCGTCCCCCACGAGCCCCTGGGTGATGACGCTCTGCCGCAGCACATCCTCGAACGCCGCCGCTGACTGGATCGGCCCGGCGAAGGTCAGCCCGGCCCCGACCAGGCCAATGCCCGCCAAGCGCTGCGACACCGCCCGCAGGGCATTTAGCCGCCCCGTGATGGCGCTGATGCCGGACGAAACGCGATCCTGCAGTTCCAGGATGAAGCGGGCCTTCAGATCACGCGCCACGCTCATCCCTCCTTGTGCAAAGCCTCTGCCGCTTCAAGCCAGAACGCAGCATCGGCGTAACTCAGGCTCAGCAACTCGGCCTGCGACCAGTGATAGTGCCCGCCGATCGCTGCCAGCATCACCGGCCAGTTTTGCGGCCATTCCCCAAAAAACGGCCGACGATCTGGCTGGCGTCGCTAATGTCCTCGGCATCCATACGGTCAAAGATCGAGCCGAACTTGCCCTCCGAGATCCGGGCGGAGCGCGCCAGCACCACGACGATCTGGCTGTCGCCGCTGGCGGCCGAGATCGCGCGCATGTCGGGGCCAAGCATCCGGTGCAGCACCAGGCGGCTGATTGTTTCCTCCCGCACCGTGGCCGAGGATTTCGTACGAAAGCGCAGGGTGACCGGGTGCAGCAGCGGCAATTCGATGGAGCCGTCCTTGTGCTCGATCGCGCGCTTGGGCAGCGGGTGCTCACTTTCGCCATCGTCCCGCAGGATGACGACGCCGGCTTCGTCGACGGATGCTGTGTCGGCGTCGTCGCCCACCACAATGACATCCGCGTCGTTGTCCAGGTCAGCCATTGAGCAGCTCCTCGGGCTCGCCGGCGAGCCACTTCAGTTCGATCTTGCCGCCCTCGCCACCGGTTGCTTCCGGCCGGTTGGATAGGAAGGCCTCGGCGAAGTTGTAGGTCTGGCCGGTGTCGCAGAGCGCCTGCAGTTCGCCCGTCGGCGGGTTGCACACGTCCAGCAGGCTCATGCCGCGTTCAAGCTGGATGGTGGCGGTGACCTCCGATCCCTCGAACGCCTGGGCATGGTCCATGCTGCGCGCGCGTTCGACCGGCACTCCCTTCATGCCGCCCAGCTTCAGCTTGGCGCCCTTGTCCACCTTGTAGCGCTTGTTGCGCCAAATGATGTCGATGATCCCAAGCGTCTGCGCCATGCGCGGGTCCTCCTATCAGGCTTCGAATTCGAGGGCGTCGAACATCTGCATCAAATTGCCGATGATCCGCGCCCGCTTGCGCGACTGCATGCGATTGCGATTGTCGGGATCGCGCTGGAAGAGGCTTTCCGCGAGGGTGCGCTTCACGTCCTCGATCCAGCCCAGGCGCTCATACAGCTTGCAGCGCCCAGCCCAGGACCCGTGCATCTGGCGCGGCGTCACCACGCTGTCGGATGCCTCCGCCGCCGGGCTGTCGTCATCGGTCAGCTTGTGGCGGGGATAGTTGAGGGTGACGTAGGTCCACCAATCGTAGCGGATGCGCGACATCGTGCGCGGCACCATGATGTCCAGCCAGGCATCATCGGCGGCCCCCAGGCTGTTGGTCTGGTAGGTGGTGATGACGCGGCTGAGCGCCACCGTGCCATCGGCCTGCACGTCGAAGGTGCTGATGCCGTCCAGCAGCAGCAGGTGCTGCTCTGCCGGGGTGAACAGATTGGCCGGCGCCGGGCCGACGATGCCGGGCAGGGTCAGGCTGCGCATCTGCCGTGCCGGATCCTGCGCCAGGTAGAAGGCGCCGCGGGCGCAGAGCGATGCGGCCCATTCCCAGGGGGGCGAACCGGCGGCCTTGGCGCCAATACCCGAACGGTACGGCGAGTTGCGCGCCGCACCCAGCGCGGTCAGCTCACCATGCGTGCCGCGCAGCCCGAAATAGGCGTGGCCATCCATCCGCCCATTGGCGCGATAGCGCGTGGCAAGCTCCGCCTCGATCAGTGCGGCGCTGGCGGCATCCGACGCGCCGAAGGCGAAATCGGTGAACCAGGTCGCGGCGATCGCGGCCAGCGACACGGCGACGTCCGGCACGCCGGCGCCGCTAGCCATCGCGGTGACAGCGGCGGTCAGCCCGGCCGGGGTGACGTCGCCCGCCAGCGGGTTGAGCCGGATGTCGATGTCATTGCCCAACACGCCAGTGTGCTTGGAGGTCAGCGTCAGCGTGCCGGTGCTGGCGGTGGCCGTGACGGGCAGCAGCGTGATGGCGTTGACGGCGACGGCCAAGGCCGCGGTGATCGCGGTGACGGTGGCGCTGGCGGCAACCGGGATCGAGACGCGGCGGCCCGCGATGTTGACGCTGAACTGGCCGGAGGCGCTGGGCGAACCGGTGAGCACGATGGTCCCCGTCGCGGCGACGCCGCCGACCGGGTCCGCCTGGCCCATGATCCAGACCTGGCTGGTCAGGTTCGCGCGGCGGAACATCCGCAGCATCGCATCGATCTGCGACCCCGCGCCGAAGCGGGAGGAGGCGTCGTCATCGCGCGTCGCCAACACGGGCACGTTGCGCGGCCCGGTGGAGGCGGTGGTGGCCTGGCCGACCAGCAGCACCTTCGTCGGGTAATCGACGATGCCGATGCGGCCATAGGTCGGGCGGATCTCGACATAGGTCCCCGGCACGCGCCAGTCGGAGGGGGTTTCGTCGAACGTGATGGACTGAGGCATGCGGTCCCCCTGTTATCGGCTGGTGGCGCGGCGAGGCCGCGGGTCTTCGGTGGCGGGCGGCTCCGGCGGCGTCTCGGCCGCCGGCGGTGCCGCCAGGACCAGGTCGCCATCCGCGATGCGGCGCAGCGCAAAACTGTCGCGGGGCATATCCAGGCCCTCCGCGCCGATGGGCAGGCCGGTCGCCGGGTCGCGCACGCGGCGGCCCGGCGCGGGAAAGACGTAGACGCGGTCGGTCATGGGGCCTCGCGGATGTCGATGTCGTCGTTGGGGCCGGCGGTCTCGTCGGCGCTGATGACCCAGGCGGCGCCGGCGCGCAGGAACTCATCGGCGCCGGCGATCCATTCCAGGGTGAAGGGGATGCGCAGGTCGATGCCGGCGATCGCGGTGTTCTTCTCCTGGAAGCCGTCGATCACCAGGTTGGAGATCCCGGAGACCTCGACCGTGCCCACCGGCTCCCGCGCGCGCGGGGGCCGCACCACCATGCCCTGCAGTGCACCGGCCGCGACCTGGACCATGGCCAGCAGGCCCGGCCCCTGCGTGTCGCCGGCATAGCGCTGGGTCGGGCCGGCGGAATTGCCGGTCGCGAGGAACACGGTCCATTCGGCCGTGGCGCTCATGCGGCGGCCGTTGGCATCGCTCGGTCGCGCACCGCCCCAGCCAAGGCCGACGAAGGGCTTCAGCCGCATCAGGTCGCCCCATTCGACCGGCGTCAGGCGGCTGTCCACGAAGCCGTGGGTGAATTTGTTGGTCGGAAACACCTCGCGCAGCCGCGCCACGATCGCGTCATGCATCGCGATCAGCGGGCCGCCAGTGACCAGTTCGGGCGGCGTCGCCAGGGCGGGATCCGTGCTCATCCGATCAGCCCATCGGCCAGGCGCAATGCGGGCTCACGGTCCAGCGTCATCGCGCCGGCGGAGGTGTTAATGGGGGCGGCGATGGCGTCCAGCACCACCAGGCCCTTCGCGACATCGCGCAGCCAGGCCAAAATCTCGTCGCGCTGGGTCTTCATCTGTTCGGAGGGCGTGCGCGCCTCCCCGTGCCCCAGGTCGTAGCGCGCCAGGATGCAGGCGGCACGTTCCAGTTCGGGCGGCACCGGCAAGGGCAGCGGCAGCGCCAGGCGCACGCGCAGATAGCCGTTGATGATGCCTTCGGCGTCGTCCAAGGCGCGGTTCAGACGGTCATAATCCGGCGTGTCATCCAGGCGGCTGTCCTCAGCCGTCAGGCGGGTCATCTCCACGATGCCCCAACGCCGGATCATGTCGTCTGGTACCGCGTACATCAGACGGCGCCGCGGCGGCGCTTGGGCTTGGTGTCCGCGTCGCCCGTCTCCGTCGGCGCGGCCTCGGCCGCGCTGGGCGTCGCGGCACCGAGATCGCCTTCCGCACCCACGTCCAGTTCCGGTGCCGGGATCAGTGTCACCACCGGCAGCGGTGCGGGCTCCAATGCGATGGCATCGGCGACCCACAACAGGGGCTCCGCGCCGAGCGCGGCCAGCTGGTCCGCGCCGAAGGTATCGGCGGGCCAGATGGTCTCGGCCGCATGCACCACGCCAGCGCGCCGGAAACCCGGACGGGAGCAAACGATCAGCAGCGGGCCATGCACGGCGGGGGTTTCGGTCATTGCTCAATGCGCCTCAGGCCAGCCAGGTCACGACTTCAAGCTCGGCGGTGTTCCGCCAAACGTTGGTCGCGCCGGCCGAGTTCCGTTCGGCCAGCAGGATCTCGCGCGCCGTGCCTTCCAGCGACGGCGGCACGACCAGCAGGTTCGGCATGATGTTCAGCGGGCGGCCGTAGTCGCCCTTCAGGCCCATCATCGCCGCGCGCGCCGCCTTGTAGGAGGCGGCATCGAGCGTCTGCTTCGAGCCATAGGCCTGCTGCCAGAAGCCGAAGCCCGCGTTCGCGCGGCCGTCGACGCCATAGCGGAACTTCTTCGTCGTGAAGACCTGCTCGTCGTCCGGCTTGTCCATCGCCACGAAGTTGAACGGCTTGCGCTCCTGGAAGATCATCGGCTTCAGCGGCCGCGACACATCCATCAGGAACCAGGGCGTGCCGGCCCCGCCGCCGGTGTTGGAGACGGAGGTGACGGCGCCCGTGCTGTCGAGCACCGGGTGGTCGCTGTCGAAGAAGTACTGCCCGTCATAGCAGTTGGTGGCGAAGCCCGCCGCCAGCAGCGGCCAGATCAACTCATCAGGGAAGCAGGCGGTGGCGTAGCCCATTTCCTGGAACAGCGGCGCGTAGATGCCGATGTTGTCGTCCTCGATCGCCTCGCGCTCGACCCCGATGGTGTTCTCGTAGGTCTTGTTCTTGATCGTGTAGCCGGCGGTCTGGATGTTGTTGATCACCCGGTCGCCCAGCCATTCACGCACGCGCGGATACTGGCCGAGCCAGCCGTATTCGTTCGACGCCGTGCTGGACGGGATGGTGGTGGAGATGCGGCTGAACTGGGGCGTGGCACGCCCCATGCCATTGGCGAAGGAGGCATTGAAGCCAATGCCCAGGGTGCGCAGGTTGGCGCCGTTGACGATCATCGCGATATCTCCCTCAGGTCTCGACCCAGACGCCATCGGCGTCCACGCCACGGCAGATGCCGGCCACGGATCGGGTAGTGCTGCCGTTGGTTTTGGCGACCGTCTCGTCATCGACGATGTAGACGGACTTGCCCCAATCGGCCTTGGTGATCAGGTCGCCCGAGGCGCTGTTCTTGAACTTGAACACCCCGCGTTCGACCGTCGCCGTGACATCAGCCAGCAGCGTGCCGCCGGTCGCGGCGCGGCCGACCGCGGTCAGCGTCGTCGCCACGGCACCAGGCGTCAGGTCGCCAGCCGCGTTCAACGCCACCAGGGCGCCGGGATAGATCGTCACGCTCGCCGCGATCGTGAAGCTGTGGGTCCTGCCGCCGCCGTCCCGCTGCGGCGTGTTTCGGGCTGCAGTTAGCGCCATGTCACGCGGCTCCCATCGTGGTGGTCTGACCCGCGGCGTCGCGGGTTTTCTTGAAGGCGGCGGGGTCGATGCCGAGCATCGACGCCACCTGCAGCTCATCCGGCGTCAGGTCGCCGGCGGCGCCACCCGGGCCGGGGGCGCGATGGCCAAGGCCGCCGCTGTGCATGCTGGGCAGCCCGTCCAGCTCACGCTGCACGCCCTCGGCGTCCAGCGTGTGGCGGGTGATGTAGTGATCGCGGAGCCCCGGCGTGATCGGCTTGCCCGCGCGGATCGCGGTGTCGATCGCGATGACGGCGGCATCGCGCGCACGCTGCTGGGTCAGGGTCGTCAGCTGCGCCTGCAGCGACGTGACCTCGGCGACCAGCTGCGGCGAAGCACCACGCGCCTGGATGGCGGTGACGATGGCATCCGGCGCGGCACCGGCGGCGAGCCCGGCGGCGACGGCCACCGAATTCAGCGAGGTCAGGGATGTGCGGCCGGCCGAGGCCGCGGCGAGGATCGCCGCATCATCGGCGGTGGCGGGAAGGCCAAGGGCCTCCCGCAATGCGTTCAGGTCCATGGTCGGTTCCTGGCTGTGGAGGGTGGCGAGGGGCAGGTTCGGCGCATTGGTCAGCGCCGCGCGGAGGATGCGCAGCACGACCCCGCCGTCTTTGGTGTGCGAGATCACGGGCGAAATGCCGCGATAGGCACGTTCGGCTATCAGCGCCTGGCCGGAGGCGGTCCATTCGACGCGGCCCCAGATGCCATCGTCGCGGGCCTGCAGTTCGACGATCCAGCCGCGGGCGGGCGCGGCCATGCCATTCGCCAGGCCGTGATCTGTCGCGTGGTTCTCATCCAACACGATCGGGCCTTCGGCCATCGACGCCTCGATGACAGCAGCGGGATCGGTCAACACGAACGGGCCGCGACCGTCACGGCCACGGGTCGTGCCGGCCGGGACCAGGTGCAGCCACATGGGGGCGCCGGCATCGGCGGCGCTCGGCTGCGGCAAAGCCGCGTGAAGGGAGGTGATGTGATGCATTGCGACTGGCACTGTCGCGGCTCACGCGGCGGGAATTGACCCCTGCTGTCGCGGGGTGCGGCGCCGGTCGCGCGCGGCCACACAGGCGGGCGTGTGGGGGGGGGCGTCGGTCGGCGGCCCCGGTTGGACGTAACGGGCGGGAAAACCCGCCCAACCCCATTCTTAGGCCTCTTATTCCCTCTTAAAATCCATGGCTGCGCAAGCGCCCCCGATCTGGACCGGCGTCAGCCGCCCATCGCCCGCCGCAGCGCGTCGAAGGCCACCTCCCGCACCGTCTCCTCATCGCGTGTCGAGAAGCCGAGATAGGGGCGCGCGGGGATGGTGACCGATCGCGGCCGGACGAGCGCGGTGCCCAGCCGGAATGCGAGGGTCGGCGATTTCTTGGCCGTGATCGTCGCGCCGAACTGATGCACGGCCGCGTAGATCTTGTTCGAGCCCACGACGACGGACCGCCCCTCGACGGCGGAGGTGATGCTGCCCTGCAGGCCTCCCCGCATGGCGCTGTCGCGCAGGATGCCAGAACCCTTCTTCACGGCGGCGTAGGCGGGGTTCAGCGGCGCCCAGGCGCGCCCGTCAGGATCCTGCGCCGCGTCGAAGCGCCGCCGTGTGTTGCGGGCCAGGCCCACGCCCATCGCCGCCAGCACGCCGCGATCGCGGCCCATCGCCGCCAGCACCACGAAGGCGCGGCGCACCTGGCCGTCGTCGAAGCGGGCGGAAAGGGTGGCACCGGCCATACTGGAAATCCTCAGTGGGGATGGTTATGTTGCGGCAGTAGCCAGGTCCACGGTGTCGTTTCGTGGCCGAACATCCCGCCCTGGTAGCGGGACTTTGGTGAAGGGCGTTGCGCTCCCTTCCTGGCTACAACCCTCCCTGCAACAGCGTGAACATCTCCGGGCGCAGTGCCTGCGGCGTCGTCAGCCCGCCGCTAATCACCGACGCCGCCGTGACCTTACGACGCGCCGCATCTCCGCCCCGCACCGTGACCGTGCGATCCAGCGCGATCACCAGCTTGCCGACCCTGCCATCATCCCCGCCAGCCGGGCGGAACACGTAGACGAGGTTGCCGTTATCCACCTGGCGGAACACCGCCAGCGGGTTCGCCAGGATCTCCGGCAGCCGCGCGATGTCGGCAGGGGCGAGCGCCACCTGCATGCCCGATGCCTTGCTGATCCGGGCATCCTTGCCGGCGATCCGCCGATACTTATCCGGCTGGATCACGACGGTCCTGCTGGCAATGCTGGATTGGCCGCCGTTGCGGCGCAGGGCCAGGGTGGTCAGGCGGTCGATGTTGCCCACCACGATGGGTGCAGGCGCGCGGGCCTTGTCACCCTGCGCCTCACCAAGCCAGCGGGCGAACCGCTGCGGCGAGGCAACGCGCGCCCGAAGGGGTGGCGGCGGCCCGCCGGCGGCGGGAGGATCACCGGGCTCGACGATCGGCACGGTGATCAAGCCACGGTCCGGACCGGCAGGCGGTGTCGGCGGCGGCCTGCGAGGCGGTGGCGGCAGATCCACGAAGGGCGCCGGCGGCGGCGAAGCGATGCCGACCTTCGCCTCCGCCCGCCGCAGCAGGGCCTCGAACTCCGCATTCGACACGCCTGGTGTCGGCGGCATCACCGGCGGTGGCGGCGCCCAGCCTGCGGGTGGCGGGCGCGTGCCTGGCGGCACCGGCGCCGGCCCCGACCAGGCCTCGCCCGGATTATAGTCGAAGCCCGGGTCGATCCCGACCGGCACCTGGCTGGTCACGCCGGTGCGCGGATTGGTCCAGGGGCGGGTCTCGATCGGCGGGGCCGCGTCCGGCCCGTGGCGGCCCTGCCGCGCCAGGTCGCGGCCGGACTGCGGTTCGACACGGCAGCCGCAGCGCCAGCCGTTCGGCGGGTAGTGCGACTTCCAGAAAGCATCCGTCGCGCGCAGCGTCAGGCCGTTCCACTGCTTGTGCTGCAGGCGCGGATGCAGGGCGCCCGAATGGACATATTGCCAGTATGGGAAGGCCGCGACGGTCTCGGGCTGCACCATCTGGGCGTGGCGCCCGGCGGCGTAGGCCGTCGACAGGTTGGTCTCGTAGATGATGCGGGTGCGCCAGCCGCGGGCGCCGTTGTAGGCCCAGCCGTGTGTCTCCACGATGCCATCGAAATCGCCGCGGAATTCGGCCAGGGTGGTCCCCTGCTCGATCGCCTTCTGGATGGCGGTGCGGAAGTCGCTGACCAGCGCCTCGGTCGCCGCCCCCGCCACCATGAATTGCCGGCTATGCGCGGTGCGCCAGACATCGGTCCAATGCGCCGAGGTGGTGTTGGTCTTCTGCAGGAAGAACGCGATCGCCTCCGCCGGCGGCAGGCTGATGGCGCCCAAGGTCGCGGCGGCGGTCACGGCTGGCGGGTGCGCAGCTCATCCAGCACGGCGGCCTCCCCGGCCAGGTGGGCGATCGCCATCGCGCGGCCCATGGCGCGCGCCAGATCTTCAGGCGACAGCGACAGCCTGGTGATACGCTCCAGCAGGTCCGGCAAATCACTGGCGGCGGCGAACTCCGCCTCGATCGCGCCGGTCAGGCCGGCCATCGCGCCCTCCGCGTCACGCGCAAGCCGGGTCACCATTGCCTCGACCAGGTCGGGATCGGGCTGGGTGGCGTGGCGGGAGGTCAGCAGCCGGCGCATCGCGTTCAGGCTGGGCGGCGGTTCGGGCGCGGGCGGCGGCGGGGCGGCGCGCAGCAGGCCCAGCACATCGGTGCCTTCGCCCTCGGATGGTTCCGAGAAGCCGAGGCGATCGCGCACCTCCGATGCCTCGACCCGCAGGCCAAGCGGCACAAGGCCCTTCAGCGCCTCGATAACGATTGGCAGCGGCACCTCGTCCGACCGTCCAACGCGGATGGAGGGATAGGCTTTCTGCGGCCCGAAGTTGAAGGCGATGATGGTGTGCGCAAGCTGGCGCGTGAGCGTGCTGGAGGCGAGGCGCGCGTCCGCCCGCTCGATGTCTTCCTGCACCAGGCGGTGCTCTTTGGCGACGGCGTGGCCGCCGCTGATCGCGTCCGTCGTGGTGGTCTGGCCCAGGACGGCCTTGCTGACCTGGCGGTCGAACCAATCGGCGCGGCGTTCGTAATTGTCGGTGGTGGCGGCCAGGCCCTTCACCTCGACGAACTCGATCTCCATGTCCTTGGGCACAATCGCGGCGCAATCACCGGCGATATTGGCGACGGCGCGCCACAAGGTGCGGCGATCCTCGTCCGACGCCCCTGGCCCATACCTGCCAAGGCGCATCGGCTGGCCAAAGTTCTGGGTGAACACTGCCCAATCGCGCAAGGTGAACGCCTTGTACATCCAGGCCCAGGACGCGAGGCGCGCGAGGCCGGAGCGCAGCATCAGTCCGGATTTGGATGGGTGGCGATGCACGATGAATTTGTGTGGCGCCAGCGGCTCCAGCCCCGTCGCCTCGCGCAGCGCCAGCGTGTCGCCATCCTCGCGCGACACCTCAAAATAGCGCTGCGGGCGCCAGAGCAGGGCCTCCGGCAGGAAGGCGCCGGGCTCGGTACGCCACATGATCTCCAGCACCGAAAAGCCTTTGCCAACCCCGTCCAGCAGGTCGAACAGCGCCGCCTCCAGCACGCCTTCGCGCAACCAGGCGCGCAGGAAGTCGGCGTGCTTGACGTGGTTCGGGTCGTCGGAGGCGGCTTCTACCGTCATCGGCAATTGCGCGACGGAGCGCTTGCGGGTGCCGAGCACGCCGGAATAGTGCAGGTCGCGCTCCTCGATATCTTCGGCCAGTTCGAGATACGAGAGGGCGTCGCCCAGGGCCGCGGCGCGATGGATCGCGGCGAGGCGATGCGGTGTCAGCCCCTCGGCCGGATGACCGGAGATGGGGGAGCGCACCCCGCTCAGCGTCGGGCCGGCCTTGTCCTCCCGCAGGCGGGCGATGTCGGCGGCCGGGATCACCAGGCCATCGGGACCGTAGACAGCCATCAGGCCATAATCCTTCCGCGCAATGTGCCGCGCGGGCGCATGTCGTCGTCGTGGGTTGCACCGGCGTGGCCGCGTGATGTTGGGTCGAGCACCGGCTCGTAGGCATAGGCCTCAGGGGCGGCCTTGCTCGCCATCAGGGCCAGGGCGCAGGCGATGGGGGCATCACCGTGGCGCTGCCCGCTGTCGTCCTGCGTGCGCTCCGGGATACGCGGAACGCCACGCACCAGGCGGGCCATCCGAAAATCCGTCTCGATGTCACGGTCCTTCGGTATCGTGATCATGGCGTCTTCGAAGGCTGTCTTCAGCGGCGGCATGAACTCCCGATACCAGGGCTCGGTCATCATCACCTGGAGGACGCGGCTGCCGTAGCGATCTGCGGCGGCCTCCGCATGCGCCATGCCGTTGCCCGTGGCATCCAGCGCGATGGCCCGAAGCAGCGGCAGCCGATCACAGATGAAGCGCAGGACCTGCTGCTGCTGGCTGTACGGCATGTTGCGCAGTTCGAGGACAAACGGCGTGCGGCGCACCAGGTCGCGCCCGATCGCCAGTGGCCACATGACGGACAGGTCGACCTTACGGGCGAAGTCCTGGCCGAAGGCATGCGGCGTGCGCGGATCCAGCGTGGCCAGGAGCGGCGCGACATGCTCCTCCAGCCAGGCCTGGACGTCACGCGCGCGGATATCGTCCCGCCAGGTCACGAAGCCAGGCGGCGCCGCCCAGCGCAGCACCGGAATGCTGGGGTCCATCCGCGCCTCGATCAGCACGCCCGGCAACCAGGTGCCGGACAGCGGCGACGGAATGACGTGCAGCTCCTCATCGGCGTTGTGCCGATACTGCTTTTCGATTTGCGCCTTCCAAGCCGCCTTGCCTTCCTCGGTCGGCGCTTGGCCGGTGCGGAGGCAGACCCGCTCATAGAGCCCTTGCCCGATCGCGTCCTCGAACGTGCATCGGAGCAGATTGTAATCGGCACGCCCGCCGCGAATGTCGTTGACCAGGGCGTTGAAGGCGTTCGCCTCGCCATTATGGGTCGAGAGGATGACCACCTTGCCGCCCCAGATCAGGTGCGCCATGGCGGCCTTCAGGACGGCTTCCAGATCATCGACGAAGGCGGCCTCGTCGATGATGACCAGCCCCTGCTTGCCGCGCAGGGCACGCGCCACGCTTGGCAGCGCCACGACCTCGAAGCCGCTGGCGAAGGTGATGCGGAAGGCGCCGATCTCGTCATCGGCCTTGTCGGGGTTCTTCCAGACGAACTCTTCGACACCCGAGGCGGCAAGCTGGAACTCTTTTCCCCAGTCACCGACATAGTCGATGAACTCGCGGGTCATGTCCTTCTCATAACCCATGTAGAAGACGTCCATGCCTTCCGCATCGGCCTGCGCGGCGGACGTCAATGCCGCGACCGCGGCCACGGCCCAGGTGAAGCCCGTACGCCGCGACTTCTCTGCCACCGTGACGGCATGGTGCGAGACGCTCGCCATTAGATCCTGCTGGTAGGGCAGGAAGACCTCGGGCAGGAGGGGCGCGTCGAGCGGCATCAGCCGGCCTTCACGCCCATGATGCGGGCCTTGATCGTCTCGATGGTGGCAGCGGTCAGTCCGGCTGCCTTTCCGGCGCCCTCGGCCGCCTTGGCGGCATCGGCCAGGGCGGCGGTGCGGATCTTGAGCGTCGTGTCGGCATCGGCCTTCCGCGCCGTCGCCAAGGCGCGGACGATCTTGGCAAGCTCGCCCATCTTTTCGAGGCTGACCGGTTCCCCCTCATCCGCGTCGAGGAAGATGTCCAGCACGGCGGCATGCAGCAGCTCGATATTGAGCGCGGCCGTGCGCTCCTCCCCCACGCCAAGTTTCTGGCGGAGGCTTTCGGAGATCTCGCGCGCCTTGCGCATGCGTTCGCCGAGATGGGCCATGCCCTTGATGTGGCGGCCGAGGGCGGAGCGCGACGGCACGTCATCGTCCGCCAGCATCTCGCGCAGCTTGGCCAGGATTTCATCCAGCGTGCGGCCGTTCTCCCGCAGGGCGCCGATCAGGCCACGGACTTCCTCCGGCAGCTTCTGGACCGAGGAAGGGCGCGGCATCTACCGCGCCACGGGCCGGGCGACGCCCGTGTGCGGCCGGCCGCCAGCGACGTCCTCGCCATCCTCGGTCAGCACGGCAATCTGGAATTCGGCGCCCGCCTCGTCATGCAGGCGCTCGATGCGGATCAGCCGGTGCTCCAGCAGCCAGGCCAACTCGGCGCGCAGCACGTCGCGCGAGACATCGTGGCCGATCGCCTTCAGCACGCGCTTCAGGATGAATTCGTTCGCGCGCCGGCCGGCATCTTCGGCCAGGGTGCGCAGGATGGTCAGGCGACGGTCTTCGGCCTGCAGCCTGGCGAAGCCGCTCATCAGGATGACCCCCCGTTGATCTGATGCGTCACCAGCAGGTTCGTCTGGTGTTCGACGCGCCGCATGATGTCGCCGAGGCTGTTGACCTTCTCGCCGACCACCGCGACCCCCGTCTCCAACCCTGCGACGCGCGCCTGCAGGCCACGCAGATCGTCGTGCGATGGCACTTGCGCGAGACGCGTTTCGACGATGCTGATCCGGCCCTGCACCAGGACGAGATCGGCCCGGGGCGCGAAGTCACCCGCCAGCTTGAAGCGCAGGAAGGCGAGCAAAAGACCGCCCAGCGCGACAGCGACGGCGACCATCCAGGCGAGGTCGCGCCATTCGAAACTGATCACCGCACATTCTCCATTCGACCTTGGCAGGCAACGCACAGCCGAACACCCGGTACCGCCAGGCGGCGCGCGGCGGGGATCTGTGCATCGCAAAGTTCGCAGGCCTCGGCAGCCTCGCCGGTGGCAGGTCGGCGACGGCGGGCAATGGCAGCATCGCGATCAGCATCAGCCAGCGCCATGGCGCGGTCCGCGTCGTCCGGCACATCAATGCCCACGCGTGGTCAGGCGCAGGTCCAGCACCTCACGCAATCGCTCGGGGTCCATGTTGAAGCGGCGCAGCGCATCCGGGGCGGAATGCACCACATAGGTCGCGGCGTAGGAGATCGCCTCCTCGCGCGTGAGTTTGCCGCCCTTAAGCCCGCCGATCTTCTCGATCGCCGCATCGAGCACCAGGTCGAAGAGCCCATGGAGGAACTCGCGGGTACTGACATCGGTCTGCTTGTCGATCCAGGCGACGAGTTTCTGGGCGATCAGCCCAATCAGCGCGACCAGGATCAGAATGGCAGCCTGTGTCAGGGCTTCGGTCATGCGGCAGGTCCTTCGGGGATCAAGGTCTGGGCGGCCATCGCCAGGCGGAAGAGGCGGCGCGACCAGCCCAGGCCGAAGGTCGCCCATTCGCCGGTCGTCACGTTGTGCAGATTGCGTGCGGCCAGCACGTCGGCGATGGCTTCGACCAGCAGGCCGGCGGGGACCAGGCCCTGCGCCACGGCGATGGTGCGCGGGCCGACGACGCCATCGGCCGTCACGCGCAGCGCTGTCTGCAACCATCGCGCGGCGCGGCCGGCGCCGCAGTTCACGGCGCTGTCGAAGACCACCAGCGCCAGGGGCTCCGGCAACCAATGGCAGCCGGCGGGCAACCAGAAATCCTGCCGATACAGTGCCCGTGCATCGTCCAGCGTGACCAGGCGGATGTCGTTCACATCGACGTCGCCATCATGGTCGAGATCGAGGACGCGCCCCTTGGACTTGGCGTAGCGCAGCGACACGCCGAGGTTGGTCGCCCCGCCTGGATCGCGCGGGTGGTCCACGAAGCCAGCCTCCTCGCCGATCACATGGGCGAAGGCGCTGATGAAGGGATCGGTGACGATGATGGGCATGGCGCGGACCATCGCGCGCGCATGGCGGGCCGGATTACCCCCGCCAGCGCGGGGTCAACCGCCGAAGAGGTCGCGCTGGATCTGCGTGGCGTAGGGGTTCGGGTCGGTGCTGCACTGTGCGACACCGCGCAGCACGCGCCAGATGCCGCTTTCGGTCATGCCCATGCGGCGCGCGATCGCGCTGCGCTTGTCGCCACGATCGGCATAGACATGGATGCGCCAGGCGCGCGCAAGCGGCACCCGGAGACCTTCGCCGCCGCGCACCGCCGCCAGCTTCTTTGCCGCGTCGAGACCGATGCAGAGTGCCAGGCGCGATCCCTGGTTCGGATCGTGCGGCACATAGATCTCTGTGCCCCCGTGCTCTTCCACCAGCCACAGCGTCGCCTTCGCACCAATCGCATCGGCGATGTGGGCCAGTTCAGCAGGCGGGCGGAGGCGGGAGTTGGTCATGCCGCTGGACGGGACCTGGCAGATATGACCTGTGCGGCGCTGTAATGATACGGCAGGCTAGCAGTACCAACCTGGAGGCCCCGATGCTGCGCCTGACGATCCTGCTGCTGCTCGCCGTCGTAACTGCACCTGCCATGGCCCAGGCGCCGCAGCGCCGAGCCCCGACGCCCACTCCCGCGCCGCAAAGTGGCTGGGGGAAGCCGATGGTCGACTTCGTCGCGGGCTACAACGCAACGTCGACCCGCCTGCAGTTCGACCAGCGAGCGAGGCAAATCAACTGTGATCGCGCAGACGGCAGCGTCCTCACCCGGACCTGTCTGTTCCAGACATCCGATGGCATCAGCTTGGTGACCGCCGCTCAGCCCGACCGCCAAACCCTGCGCGACGTGATGGTCACTGCCGAGGGGACCCCACGCGGCGTTGCAGCTCTCTTCTCTGCATTTCTGGTGCTGCTCACGCATTTCGAACCAACGACGAACACTGATGCGCGCGGCGCGGCCTTCAACGCGCTCTTCTCGAACCCACCGGCCGTAGGTGGCAAGAACGAAACGACGGTCGGCCGAACACGGATTGCGGTGACGAACCTGCCTGGAGGAGTGGGCTTCCTGCTCGGCCTGGCACCGATGCCGTGAAGTCGCCGAAGGGTCGGGCGCTGACATCACGCCAGCCGCATCGCCGCGATCGCCAGCGCCCGCAGGGCCGGTGGAAGCCCTGCCAGCATACGGCGCAACTGGCGGCGGGCGCGGCGGCGGCGCCAGGACCGGCAACTCATTCCACGATCTCGGCGGTGAAGCGCAACCGCACCGGCGTGCCATCCGGCAGCCGCGCATTGCCTTCCGCCATGACAAAGAGCGGCCCGCCCTCCAGCAGCATCGGGTGAACCATCCCGGCCAGACGGCCGAGCACCGGCTCGAACTGCTGATGCGCCACAGCGCGCACAACCTCCGGATCCGTCAGCAGGCGACGTGCCATCGTCTCACTCATGCCTTCGCCCTCTCCCGTGCCAGCCATGCCCTCAGCCCCTCGATCACGCGGTTGGCCTGGACGCTGTCCAGGAACTCCGGCGCATCGATCCCGTCCGGGTGCGCCTTCGTCTTCGACTGGCGCCGGCAGAAGGCTCTCAGAGCCTCCTCAGAGACGTCTTCGACATGCGCCGACAGGTCACGCCAGATGGCACGGATCATCCGCACCTGCGGCTTGTGGCTGGCCGGGCGGGCGCCGCGCGGGGGCGCCGGCTTGAAGCCCAGGCGCTTGAATTCCGTGACCACCTTGTCCAGCGCCGGCAGGCCGAGCGTCGCGGCGCTGCGGCTGCCCGTGACGCGCTCCAGCACGTCGCGATAGGCGTCCTCGTCCAGGCGCAGCGCCTTCGCGGCCAGGTGCAACTGCGCGAGGCGTGCGCGGCGCAGGGGGCTGTTGCCGGGGTTCATGCGCCCATCTCCTCGCGTGCCACGATCTCGAGGCGCCTGACCCGCAGGGCCGCCTGCAGCGCGGGCGCGTGCTGCTGGCGCAGGCGGTCACGGTGGAACTTCGACGGCGCGACCAACAGCGCGCTCATGCCTTCGGTCAAACTCGCGATCTCGATCGGCAGGATCCACGCGCGCCATTCGGCGGCGCCGAAGAGCGGCTGCAGCGCGGCCAGCGGATGCGCGGGGTCGACCGCGGTGGCTGCCGAAGCCGATGCCTTGGGCTTCGGCAGATAGTCGATCCAGCGCGCCTGCCCGAGGAAGGTCCTGGCGTGGACGATGAAGTCGTTGCTGATGCCCTGGCGGCGGCACTCGGCGGCATAACCGGTCGCGGCGGCCACCAGGTCGGACGGCGCCGCCCCGCCCTGCACGGTACGGCCGAAGGCGGCCTCGGCCATCGCGCGCGGGTTCGGGATCCGCTTCGGATAGGCGGCCCAGAAGGCCTCGAAATCGGTGGCCAGTCGCGGCGGTAGGGCACTACGGCCGAACAGGTTGGGCTGGCGCGTCATGCCCGGCGCTCCCGGCAGGCGGTGACGTGGATCGCCACCAGGCCGAGCGGCAGCCCCAGGTCGTGCGCGATGCGCCGGCCGTGGTGCCCCTCGGCCATCATCGTCTCGATATCGGCGCGGTGCTGGTCGGTCAGCGCCAGCACCTGGTCGTCGGAAGATTGCGCGGATGCCTCAGCCGGCATGCTCGGGGCCACAACGGCTATGGGCTGGGGCTCGGGGGCGGCGCGCAGCAGCGGCACTGCGACCACCGGGGCCGGCGCGGCTTCCACCACCGCCGGCGCAACGGGCACCTCGGTGCGGGCCGCGACCTTGGCGCGGAAGCGCAGGTTCGCCTCGCGCTTGCGGGCCTTCTTCTGCTCATCGGTCACCAGGCGGGGACGGCCGACCGGGCGCGGTTGCGGCTTCGGCTTCGCCACCGGTTCTGTCTTCAGCGGCCGGGCCGCCCGGACCCGAGCGTCATAGGCGCGCTTCCATTTGCGCTGATAGTCCCGACGCGCGACGACATCCGCCGGCACGTCCAGCGTCTCGCGCACCAGGCGCAGCACGCGTGCCACGACGTCGGGTGCGATCGGCGTGGTGCGCTCGGCGACCATCGCCTCAAAACCGGCCAGGACGCCGAAGACCTGCCGTTCGCGGGAGGCGGTGGTGTTGCTCATGCGGGCGCGCTCCAGCAGCGGCAGGCGGGATGGGACAGGCGGATATCGGTGGTGGCGCTGCGGGTGTTCTTGCCCGCGCGGTGACCGCATTTGGCGTGGTCGCGCCGGTTGCCCGACACGCGGACCAGGTGCGCGCAGGTGCCGCAGGACTGACCGGCCGGGCCGGTACCAGGCAGCGATGCATGGCCGGTGATGGGGATGGCAAAGCGCTGCGGCGGCAGTTCGGCGATGCTCATGCCCGGCGCTCCAGCGCCCGCAGCGTCATCGCGCGGTGCCCGTAGAGCGCCGCTTTCACGGCGGCCAGTTCGACGGTCAGGTGATTGGCCTCGGCCCACAGCACGCCGGGGACGATATCGCCCCGCTCAGCGCACCAGGCGTAGGGATGGCCGCGGCGGACGCCGATCGACCAGGACCAGCCGGGCGGAAACAGCAGCGAGGCCGCATGGCGATCCTCGGTCGGCAAGGGCAGCGGCTGCCAGGTGGCGGCGATTGGCGAACAGCAGCGCCAGGCCTGCCCGCGCAGCCCCTGGGTGCGCGCGACGCGCCAGCCCAGGGCGCGATAGATTTCGACGTCGAGCGACCGCTCCGCCCGCGGCGCGTCCGTCACCTGCAGGATGCAGGCATCCAGGATGTGCAAGTCGAGGGCGCGTCGGAACGGAGCGATGGCGTTCATGGAGTGATGCGCTTCGTCGCGGCTGGGCCACCGATGCCCCAGCCGAGGTCCACGCCCATGGCGGCCAGTACGCCGCGATCGCGCGCATCGCCGAACTTCGCTGCATCCGGCGTTGGCTTCGGCGCCTTCGCCTTGCTGAACTTCAGCCCTTCCTGTTCGAGCGCGGCCTTCGCGACCGCCAAGTCACGCATCTGCACGTCGTGATCGCCGGCCTTCATCTCGATGATCTTGACCCGCAGGGACGCGACGAAGCCTTCCAGGAAGTGCTCGCGTGCAAGCCGGCGGGTCTTCGCGGTGCGACGGCGCTTGTATTCGCGGGTTGCGCAGTAATCGCGCGATGCGCGGCGGGCGGCACCATCGACCACCCCGTGCAGCCAGATGGCGACCTCGGGCCATGGAGCGCGGCCGAAGTACACGACATGACGCGGCTGGTCGCCACCGGTCTCCGTCCAGATTTCACAATGGCAGGCCCATGCGACGGCAGGCCACATGCGGTCTGCCACCGCAATCTTCTTCCGGCCGAGGGAGACCTTCAGCCTGGCGCAGGCAACGCTGTCCTCGTCCAGGCCATGCTCGCGCATGAGGGCGAAGGCGCGTTCGGCCGCGGCGAGAGCTTCCGCCTCCGTGCAGCCGTTCGCCTGGGTCCGGGACAGCAGCGCCCGGATGCGGGCGCGCAGGGCGTCGCGGTCGCTGGTCACGGCATCTCACCCGGCGCCATGTCGCGGACGGAGATCGTGAGCACGACGCCCGGGACACGGCAGGTCAGCTCGACCTGCGAGCAGATATCGAGCGCATCGAGCTGCAGCGCGAAGTCATCCACCATGGCGCGCAGCTTCTGCATGATGGCGGCGTGATGCGCCGCCGAGAGATAGGTGCGCGGCGCATCCAGATCGGTGGGGTCGCCCATCGTCACATCCCCAACGCGCGGCGATACAGGTCGAGGAGCGTCTCCTGCTCCTCGACCTCGGCCGGCTCCCTCCGCCGCAGCGCGATGATCTTGCGCACGACGGACGGCTCGAAGCCGGCACTGCCCGCCTCGACGTAGATGTCCTTGATGTCGCCGGCGAGCGCTTTGCGTTCATCTTCCAGACGCTCGATGCGCTCGACGATGCTGCGCAGCCGATCGGCGGCGATCCCGCCGACGTCGGAAGCCGGTTCTGGGTTCGTGCTGGGTTCCGACATGCTCAGACCCTCGCGATATCGAGGGCGAGCATCACGTGCTCGCTCTCCGGCGTCGGCCGGGCGTGGAAGCGGATGTATTCCTTGCTGCTGGTGACGCGGATCGCATCGCCAATCGCCTCCATGGCGCGCTGCCAGACCGGGTCCGTGATCGCCAAGCGGCGCAGCGTCAGGATGCGGTCCGCGTTGACCTTGCCCTCCCGATCGACCTGGAAGGCGTCGTTCACGATGGCGCGCAGATTGTCGTTCGCACCTTCCGACCAGGCCCGCAGGCATTCGTCGACCAGTTGCTTCGCGATCTGCAACTCCGGCCCGAAGCCGATGTATTCGCCAACTGCAAGCTGCACCCGCAAGGCGCCATCGAAGGACGAAAGGGTGAGATTGCCCTTCTTCCCGCCGCGCTTCGCGCCGTAGTGCTGTTCCAGCAGCGCGACATAGGCGCGGATGCGTTCGAAGGCGCCTGCGCGGAACGCAAGCAGCGCGTGGTTCAGGACCAGCGCCTCGCCGTGCAGCTGCTGGACCAGCTCATCCTCAAGCAGGTGCTCGGGCTTGATGCTGGCGATGGGGATCAGGCGCCCGGCGGCGTCCGCACGGAACCCCTCCGGGATCTGCGGGGTGGTGTCGGTGGCGGCCATCAGACGTGTCCTTCCTGTCGTTCAAGGGATGCTTCGACGCGCGCCACCAGGTCGCGCAGGTCGGGGTCGTGCGGCAGGCGCCTGGCCGTCTTCTCGATCGCACCGGCGACCGTGCTGCGATCGCGGTCGAACTCGCGCGCCAGGCGCTTCCACGACCAGGTCGCCAGCCGCCGGCGCGCAACGAACATCGCCGCATGCCGCGCCTGCGCGATGTCATGCGTACGGACCTCGGATCGGAATGCTGGCACCGGCACGCCCGTGTCTTCGGACACGGCCACGATGATGCGCGCCACCGTCATGTTCCGGGGCGCGCTCACGCCCGACCACCCGGATGGACGAACCGCCACGGCGCCAGCGGCGGGCGGGGGATCTCGTTCGGCAGCACGGCAAAGGCGCAGGCCTCCAGTTCCTGGAAGACGTTCATGGCGTCTGCCGCGGAGAAGTTGCCGCCGGTCTCGCGAGAGGAGTAGAAGCCGCCCGCCAGCACCAGCAGCCGCGCGCCGATAATCTCCCGCTGATGCCGGGTGAGTTCGTCGCTCATGCCGCCTCCGCGATCGTCAGAGGCGTGTCGGAAAGACCCGAGTAGCCGATGCGAACATCGTCGGCTGTCAGCGGCCGATTGGCGGCGCTGGCGAGCATGTGGGCCATCCGCATGGTCTTCATCATGCCGCGCAGTGCACCGGGCTTGCGGCAGATTGCGCTGATCAACGCGCGGGTCTCGCCATCCTCGACGCCCCAGGCGTCGGTCAGTGCGGCGACATCGCCCTTCGTCGCCCCCGTCAGCGTGAGCCGCCTGCCCACACGGCTGTGCAGCTGGGCGTACTTCGTCTGGCCTGGCGTGCCGAGGCTTTGGTAGATGTCAGGGTTGCCGACCAACGCGATGCCGACGACCGCCTTGTCATGGATGCTGCGCAGTTGGTCGTGCACTTCGCTAGGCAGGTGCTGCGCTTCGTCGATGATGATCAGCCCGCGGCTCCCGGCCACCTTCATGGCGATCTGGCGCGACTTCTGATCGACGCGACCGCCGCCCTGCAGGCCCATCGCGGTCCCGAGGTCCTGAAGGAATGCGCGCAGCGACTTGTGGATAGGCTCGGCGACCAGCTTCCAGACGTTGCTGCCCGTGGCCGTGTAGTGGCAGCACGCGATCGATTTGCCGACGCCGGGCGGACCGACCGTCACAGTCAGATCGGGAAGGTGCTGAGCATGCGCCAGCACCTCCAGGATACGGCTGGCGGTCGCCGTCTCGATGAAGGTGGGGGCCTTCGGCATCACGCGCCGAATTCGGGCGCGCTCCTGGATACTGCCCAGCCAGGCCTGCACCTGGGCCGCGATTTTTTCGCTGCGACCGGTGTAAGTGCCGTTCAGCCAGGCACTAAGCGTGCCGGGCGGTCGGCCCATTTGCCGCCCCATCTCGGTCTGAGACAGGCCGAGGCGCTGCTGCGCCTCAAGCGCCGCGACGCGGACGACCTCGATCGCCTCTGGCGTCCATTCCTGTTCCTGTTCCTCTGCCTGGTCGTTCATGCAATCCTCTCTCCGTTCCGGGTCACGCTGCGGATTTCCGGGTTCCAGTTCGTCAATCCGCGTCGTCGGGGTCGGGCACCGCGCGCAGCGCCACTCGCCCAGCCGTTCGGGCCAGTCGTGCTGCGCGCATCGCCTCGTGAATGGGGTCGGGGGCATCCTCTTCCGCGTCGGCCATGGGCAGCTGCTTCAGCGCCGATGTGCCGTGAAAGAGCCGCACCAGGCGCGGTGCTGGCGGCGGCTGCAGACGATCGATCCGCTTCGTCAGCACGACGGCCTCATCCAGGCTCATCGGCGCTTCCAGCTCGGCAGCCGCCTTCTTGTGGCGAATGATCGCCCTGTCGCGCCTCGCCGTGGCCTGCGCTGCCTCGACATCGAAGAAGCCAACCTTCTCGATGCATGAGGCCGCGCAGATGTAGCCGCCGTCGAGCCGGTAGATGTGCAGCGGCTGGTGCAGGTTCTCCGGGTCGAAGCGGACGGTGACCTTCTTGCCGCGCAGCGGCGAGAGCAGTTCGTGCTGGTACCGGTTGCCCATCAAGGTAACGGTGCCGTCCTGGCGGTTCACCGCCACCGCCTCGGCCGCCAGCAGCCACAGGCGCCGCTGCTCAGGCGTTGCCTTGCGGATTAGCGCCGCGGCGTAGCTCTCGTTGAACGTCTCTTCGAAGGATCGTCCGGCGCAGACGCCACCGGTGCGGCCAGTGCGCTGGTTGTGTTCAGTGATCCCCTGCTCCAACACTTTCAGGAAGACGGCGATCGGAACGGCCTTCGTTCCGTAGTGCTCGGGCTTCGTGACCGGGCTGTTGCCCGTGTAAGCCCCCTCGAACAGAGGATGCTTCGCAAGACCTCGTGCAAAATCCCGGAACGCGCGCTCGATCGGCTTCGATTGCCCATGATATGGCGTGGCCCAATGGATCTGCACGCCGAGCGCCGTAAGGATGCCTTCAGGCTCCTCTTCGCGGACCTTGAAGCGGAAGCGGTTCTTCGTGCCGCCGGTGATTTTCTTACTGGCGTAGTGCCGGCCATTGTCGAACAGGCAGCGGTCGGGGATGCCGTATTTTTCAACCAGGTCGCCGAAGGCCAAGCGCACGGCGTGCCAGTTTTCCGACCGGTCTATCCGCCAAGACAGGATCATGCCGGAGTAGATGTCCTGAAACGCGGTCATCATGGGCCGCTCGATGGTGCCGTCTTCCCATTTGACGAACACGTCCCACCGGTGACCGTCCGCATTAACGGCTTCGAGCGCATGCAAGCCTGAACGGTCACGCTGTTGCGCTGGCAGCATGCGCTTCAGCGCCTCGACACCCTGCCGCTTCAGCGTCTTGGTGGCAGGGTCAATGGCCTTCAGCCGGCGAAAAAGCGTGCGGTCCGAAGGCAGCTTCCAGCCATTTTGGGCTGCTACCGCGCGGATATCGCGCACGCAGGTCGTGGCGTCGGGTCCATTCTGGCGAAGGTAGAGTGCCCGCAACGCATCCCAGGCCTGGTCGCTGCATTCGGCGTCGACGCCGCCACCAGCGAAACGCGGTGCGAGGTACGGCAGCCAGTCACCACGATCGACAAATTCGACCAGCTTCGCCCAGTCATACAGCGTCCGCAGGGGGATCGACTTGGCCTCGGCCACCATTGCAAAGGCGGTGCTACGGGCCGTACCAGACTGCGCCAGCGCCTCGACCGTGTGCAGGGCGTCCAAGCGCTCCCCCGCCTTGGTGCGCCGGTTCTCCGGCTGGCGTTCCAGCCACGCCCACATTTCCTGTGTCGCCAACGCTTCTTTCGCCACCTTGCGAGCCGGCACGGCGGCGACGGGGGCGCTATGCACCACCAGCTTCAACCGCGCTTCCAGCGGCAGGACGTTGGTGTGGAACTCCACCCCGCCGCCGCGCCCGGCGCGGGCGCGCCAGCGAAATCCTTCATGTTCTGCCGCCAACCAGCCGCGGCGTTCCGCCAGCATGGCGATGCCACGTTCAGTGGTGGGCAGGCCCGGCAGGGCTTGCTTGGCCAGGTCAGCTGCGGACCACCATTCGCGCATCACAGCCCGCCCCCGCTGCGCGCCTGGTGCCGCAGCCGGTCGGCCTGGCGGCGCAAATCGTCCTGGCGTTCCTGCACGGCCGCCAGTTCGATCAGCGGCAGGTGGCGCCGCTCAATCACAGCCCAGCCCAGATCGGCTGCGAGCATTTCCAGCAAACGGCGATCGCGGGTGACGTGCAGCAGCGCCAGCAGCTTCACCAGCGGGATGCCATGCTCTTCGCGGGCCTCGGAGGCCCAGGCGTTGACCATGTGCAGGCTGACCCGCTCGCCGATGAAGGCGGTCATCTCTGCCGCAATGGTCGGCCGATCTTTCGGGCTGTCCCGCAGCGTCGCCGACACGGCCTTGGCGATGCGACCCGCCATCGTGGCGGCGCGGACCCGCGCGGGGTCAAAGGCGCGCACGGCTACCGGCGGCGTCCATTCCAGCAAATCGGGCTGAGCGGGACGCGCGCGCGACATGGCGCTAGCGGACGTCCAGCAGGGCGTAGATCGCGAGCCCGCCATAGCGAAAAAACGCCAATGCCGCGGCCGCGACGCAAAGACCGCCGACCACGACCTCCCACCAGCGGATGGGCGTCGGTTCCGGGTCGAGGATCGGCCAGTTGGGCTCGCGGGCCATCACGCGGCGGCCTTGGCCGGGATGATCGCCCCGATATTCTCCAGGAACCGCCGCTTGGCCCGGGCGCTGGTGGTCCGCGCCCAAATCTGTGCCAGGCGTTCGAACTGCACATCTTCGGGGTCGCGCGGCGGCAGATGGCGGATCTCCGCCACGGCCGCGGCGACGTTGCGGGCCGGCTTGTCGGTCCGGGTCAGCGCGTCCACGACCTCGGCGCGCAGGTCGTCCGGCAACCGCAGCAGCGCGTCCAACTGCGCGCCGCTATCGGCGACAGGGTGCCCGGCCAGGCGCGCGCGCATCTCCGCGGGGATCGCTGCGCGGGCCAGCGACCGGAAGATGGTGGCCTTGTCGAGCCCGAGTTTCTTGGCGGTTTCCTTGCTGAAACCAGGCGTCCCGATAAGAGTCGCAACCTTGCGACTCTTACTTGCGCGACCGTTCCGGGCCTCCGGGAACAGCCGCTCATAGACCTCCTTGCGCCGCGCCAGGAACACCGCGCGGTCCAGCGCGCCCAGCTCCCGCCGCATCAGGTTCTCGTCGATCTCCAGCAGCGACGCCTCGTCCTGGCTGCCGGCAAACACCCGCGCTTCGATCGTCTCCCATCCCAGCATCCGCGCCGCGGCGACGCGGTGCGCGCCGGCGATCAGCGGGTAAAGGTCGGCGTCATGCGGCGCGCCATCATCATCGAAGTCGATGCCCCCGACCGTGATCGGGGTGTCCTGTCCCCGCTCGGCAAAGGATGCGGCAATCAGATCGACGCTGGCGCCATCGATGCTGCGGAGCCGGTCGCCGACCAAAATCCGGTCGAGTGGGATCGCAAGGATTTCCATCCTGTCTAAGCCGCCTTCTTCTTTTCGGGGTGTGCCGGGACGCCAGAAGTGGCAATTTCCCGATTGATGACGCGGCGAGTCCGTGGGGACCCATCCGGGTTCCAGCGGTCAGGCCAAAGGGTGTGGGGTGTTTCGCCGAGAGCATCGGCGATGCGCTTCGCGACCGGAGCGCGCAGTTTCGTTCCCGTAAGGGCGACGGAGATCGCGGTCGGGTCCCAGCCCCAGGCGCGGGACAGGGCGGTGATCGGGCCGAAGCGCTTCACCAGCGCGGCCTTGATCTCCTCCTTGTGCAAGCCCTGCTGCGCCATCCGATCCGATCCCGCCGGCCCGTCCCAGACGCGCCGGAGGCGCGGGGGTGTGGGACAATGTGTTGGCAGGATGGTCAATAAAATGTCTCTGCGCAAGCAAGGAAATGACTTCAGAGTTCACAGGTCCGCCAAAATGGGCAAATCACTGCCTAACCCTTTGAATGATCGGCAAAAAATTGTCTGACGACACGGCAGTCAATGATTTCGGAGTTCAGGAGGCTAACTCTGAAGTCCCGGGCCTCGCTGATCGCCTGCGGACGGCGGTTTCCGACGCGGGTAAGCAGGCCGACATAGCGACCGCTGCAGGCATATCCTTAGGCACTCTTAAAAATTATCTTCGCGGCTCGGAGCCCAAGCTGGGCACTTTATTGACCCTCGCGAAGGTCACGAAAGTCCGCCTGGAATGGCTCGCGACAGGCGAAGGTCCGATGCACCAGGGCGACCCGGTGGCGCCGCCCGCAAGCCCTCACGAGGGCGAGGTCAAGATGTTCCAGTCCCTCAACATGGACACCCTGGCCGATGCCTTTGAAACGGCCCGCCAGGGCCTCCTCCAACGCGGTCTGATCAACCCAAATCCCAGGCGTATCATGCAGATAACGTCGATTTTGTATGATGAAATGCGCGCCGGTCGCACCCACGACGTCAGCCCCAAACCGCCCCAACCGATCGAAGAATAGCGGGGACAACTGGCCCGACCGTCTATCGGGTCGTTCCCATTTCGTTCACCTTCGGCCTTGCCAGCCGGAGACCCAGATGCCCCCGCCGCAGTCCATCATCCTCCTTCTCCAGCACCTGCTGGACGCCACGCCCGACCCCCTCGAACATGCCCTGACGGCCCCCGTTCCGGCCGGCACAGTCATCCTGTTCCACGCCTCCCGACGCGAACCCGAGACACCCTCTAAGAGCGCTTTAAGAGAGTTCGAGGAACCGACCACCGATCCCCCCGCCACTGCGAAACCTCTTGTCAAAAACCCATTTTTTCTGGGTTTACTGCGGACAGTCTTTCAGCCCTGCAGAGCGGCCCTCGATCGCGCGAAAACCCAATTTTTACCTGGCTTTCGTCCCACCACATCCCCGCTCATCCCACCTGATCCCGGCACTGCGGAAGGTCGTGGCAAGGGACAGCGAGGCTGCCGGTCCCGCAGCCGACGTCGAGCACGCGCTCACCATCAGCCAAGCCGCCGAATGCGATCAGTAGGGGCGCGAGGCGGCGGCTCCAGCGATCCATCAACTGGTCGTAGGCATCCGCGTCGCCGAAGGTATTTGCGGAGGAGGCGGTGCCAGGTGGCGATGACGGTGTCATCTCGCGGGGGCTTCGGGACGGCGGGCAGCAACAGCGTTTGACGGTGCACGTCTGAGGGACATTAGGAACTGGCGTCGAAGAATCCCATCGAACGATCGTGTCTCATTGATCCGACACCACGACGTGGGACACGACCTGAACGAATCGGCGGTGCTGGATTCGTATGCCGTTCGCCGCCAGGGTTTACAGACGTAGTTGTAAATGGCCTGGCGCCAGAAAACGGCGGAAAGTCGCGCTTTTTTTGAGGTTAGAGCCAATCCGAGGCTGACTATCGGAAGGCGTCCATCGCGGTGCAATTTCGTCGGCACCAACCGGAATGATATGATCACACTTGATCGCGGATGAGTGGGGTCGCCAGGTCTGGAACACCGAAGCGACCCCTGGCATCCGAACCTCGTCCGCATATTGGGGCGGCAGGTTAAGGGGCTCTAACAGGCGCGATCGTCTAACGACGCGCTGCTCTAGGTCAACCCCCACTGACCGACCGGCCCGACAAATGTCGGCGCCGCCTTAGTGGAATATTGACAATGAAAACGGACAGCCTGTTTTACGAGAAGTACAACGATCCAGCCGGCGATTTCCGCTGGCGCCTGTGCGGTGGAAACGGTGAAATTGTTGCCTCTGGCGAGGGTTATCGCAATGAGGCCGACTGTGACAACGCGATCGCTGGTGTGAAGGCAAGCGGCCCGGCGCCGGTTCGCGACCTGACGGACCGCAGACAGTGGGCTACGCCCGGTGGACTTGCCGGTCTTTTGGCGGCCGGCATCCCTGAACGAACACGTCAATCGTTGCTCTTGAGCGACACGATGCGAGCCGCCTTGGGCGTTCCCTTGCCGACTGGACGGGGGCTTCTGGATACCGCCCAGGCGCGCCCTGCCGCACCGCTTTACCCGATCACAAAGCCTGCGGTCCGGAAGTAAGTCGAGCGGACCGAGGGTGGGCCTTCTGGCCCACCCTCACCGCGCGCGCCGCCGGGTGGCCTCGACCGACTGCTTTCAGCGCATATCATCCAGCAGCCTCACGCAGCGGGTTCAGAACCTCGATCCCCCAAAAATCCCGCTCATTATCCGACACCACGACGCAGCCATTCGCCGCCGCCACCGCGGCCATGATCATGTCCAGCGGGCTGCGCGGGCGCCCGGCCGCCGCGCCCTCGGCCATCAGTTCCGCCCAGGCCAGCGCCGCCTTTGCGTCAAATGGCAGGATGCGGCCGGCGAACAGGGCCTGCGGTCCTTCCGCGCCCGCAAACCAGGCGTCCAGCGCCACCCGTTTCCGTCCCGCCGGCTTGCCCAGGATGCCGCGACGTATCTCGGCCAGGGTCAGCGACGCGATGAACAGGTCATCATCCGCCTGTGCCGCGAGCCAGGTCAGCAAAGCGGCGGAGGGTTCAGGCTTGATGACGTTGCTGAGGATATTGGTGTCGAGCAGGTAGCGCGTCACAGATCGACCGCGCGTTCCTCGGCGTGGGAGCGGGTGAGGTCGAGGTCTTCGCCCACCAGGGGCGAGCGGCGCAGGGCTGCCAGGATGCCGCCCGTCTTCGGGGCGGGGGCGGCGATGGTCTGGGTGACGGCCGCGCGGAGTTTTTCGGCCTGCGCGCCGTCTTCGGCCAGGCATCGGGCGACGCTGCGGATCAGGTCCCGGTCGGCGTCGCGGCCAACAACCTCGAAGCGCGCCATCCCGCGTTCCGCCAAGCGGTTCCGGTAGGCATCGACGGCGCGGCGCTGGGGCGTTTCGTTCATATCCAGACCCTCCTGCGATTATGCCCGGTTATATGGCCGGTAAGGCTTGCATCTTCAAGCAGAAGCAGCCCTTCCCACCGCGCGCCAAAAACCCGAGAGGCGGCGTCTCTCGGAATCCCCCCACGCTCTGCTACACCCCGCCCCACCATGACCGCCCCCAAAAACACCTGGCGCCAGGAAGCGCGCCTGATCCTCCTCCTCGCCTGGCCGCTCGCGCTCACGAACCTGTCGCAGATGGCGCTGACGGTGACGGATGTGCTGTTCCTCGGCCATTTGTCGGCCGAGGCGCTGGCCGCCGCCACCCTGGGCGCCAACCTGTATTGGGCCGTGCTGGCGCCGGCCTTTGGCCTGGCGATGGCGGCGGCGCCCTTGCTGGCCCAGGCGCGTGGGCGGGGGGTGCGGTTGCTGCGCGGGCGGCGTGGGGCGGTGCATGCGGCCAGCATCGCGGCCGTCGCCGCCACGCTGCCGGCCTGGGTGGTGCTGTGGCATGCGGAGGCGGTGCTGCGGCTGATCGGCCAGGATGCGGCGCTGGCGGCCCTCGCGCAGGATTACGTGCGGGCGCTGATGTGGGGGCTGCTGCCCTTCGCGCTGTTCATCGTGCTGCGCGGCTTGCTGGCGGCCGAGGAGCGGCCGCGTGCCGCCCTGGTGGTCGCGGCCATCGGCATCGTGGTGAATGCGTTGCTGAATTGGCTGCTGGTGTTTGGCGCGCTTGGTGTGCCGGCGATGGGCGTGGTGGGGGCGGGGGTCGCGTCGTCGCTGGCCAATGCGCTGATGTTCGGCGGGCTGCTGTGGGCGGTCGCTGCGGATCGGCGGTTGCGGCGGCTGCGGCTGTTCCTGCCCTTGCGCGGGGCGGGGTCGGCGCTGCTGGGCGTGCCGCAGGTGTTGCGGCTGGGGCTGCCGATCGCGGGGTCGATGGTGCTGGAGATCGGGGTGTTTTCCGCCGCGGCCTTTTTGGTCGGCGGGTTTGGCTCGGCGGCGGTCGCCGCGCATGCCATCGCGGTGCAGGTTTGCAGCTTCACCTTCATGATCCCGATGGGGATCGGCCAGGCGGCGACCACGCGCGTCGGCTACGCGACGGGGGCGATGCGGCCGGCGGCGGCACAGTGGTCGGGGTTTGTCGCCATCGGGCTGGGGGCCGGGTTCATGGCGGCGATGGGGGTGCTGCTGGTGGTGTTTCCGGGCGCGCTGGCCGGGGTGTTCCTGGGCGGGGATGATCCGTTGGCGCCCTCTGTCGTGGCTATCGCCGTGCCCTTGTTGCTGGCGGCCGGGGCGTTCCAACTGGCCGATGGGGTGCAGGTGGTGGCGACCGGCGCCTTGCGCGGCTTGGGGGATACGCAGGTGCCGATGCTGCTGGTCGGCATCGGCTATTGGGTCATTGGTTTGCCGGGGGGCTGGTTGCTGGCGCATCAGGGCGGCATGGGGCCGTTGGGCATCTGGATCGGCCTGGCGGTCGGGGTCGGGGTCGTCGCCAGCCTGATGCTGTCGCGATGGACGCGGCTGGCGCGCCGCGGTGCCCTGACGCCGCCTGGCGGCGATGCTGAGACGCCGCCCGGCGGCGATGGCTTGACGCCGCTTGGCGGCGATGGCTTGACGCCGCGCCGCCGCCTGCGACCCTTCGCCGCATGAGCGATACCAAACCGATCTGGCGCAAGCCGAACGACCCCGCCGAGTTGAACGCGCGCATGGCGGATACCATGCCGGGGCTGCTCGGCATCCAGCTGCTGGAATTCGGCCCCGATTGGCTCAGCGCCGAGATGCCGGTGGACCGTCGCCACGCCCAGCCCGCCGGCATCCTGCATGGCGGGGCGTCGGTGGTGCTGTCGGAAACGCTCGGCAGCGTGGCCTGCTGGATGGCGGCGCCCGAGGGCATGGTCTGCGTGGGGTTGGAGGTGAACGCCAACCACGTCGCCGCCGTGGCTGTAGGGCAGACCGTGACGGCGATCTGCCGCGCGCTGCACATCGGCCGCACCACCCAGGTGTGGCAGACTGAGATCCGCCGCGCCGATGGCAAGCTGGCCTGCATCAGCCGGCTGACCTGTGCGGTGATCGACACGCCGACGCCGGGGTTGCCGCGATGAGCCTGCGTCCTATCGCCGCGTCGCTCAGCGTCATTGGCGCGATCGCGGCCGTGTTGCCGTGGTTCGAAGTGGTGGCGCCGCTGGAACTCGGATCGGTGCCGCTGTTCGTCGCGATGCTGCCGCTGGCCATCTGGGGCGCCGGCATCACCGGGTTCAAACCCTGGGCGGTGCGGGTACTGGCGCCGGTGTCGGTGGGGTTCGCCGCCCTGGGCGTGCTGGGGTCGGGGCTGGCGATCAGCCAGGGCGGCGCATCGGTCGTGCCGGTCGTGGCCGGCGCGGTGGCGGTGGCAGCACCACTTCTGGCCATGTGGCTCTGGCGGCGCTGATGGGCGTGCAGTCATGGGGAAGTTGCGCTTTGAAAGGGGCTTTGCCCCTCTCAAACTCTCCCCACCAGGGGCCGCCGCCCCTGGACCGGCGCGATGTATTGGAAAAATAATGGGAGGGGCATCGTGCGCCCTCGATCAAGGGGGCGCCCGTGATGCCCCTCCCATTATTTTGCCAAATCCCGTGGGTTCCAAGGGGCCACGGCCCCTTGGTGGGGGAGGTGTGGAGGGGGCGAAGCCCTCTCCACGGCGCACCCTCCCCAATACTTCAACCCCGCGTCACTCGATCCGCACGTTGTTCGCCTGGATGATGCGTCCATAGGCCGCGGTCTGTTCCGTCAGCCTGGCGCGGAAGGCCGCGGCGCCGTCGGCCGCCACTTCGCCGCCCAGGTCCTGGATGCGGGCGCGGATGGTGGGGTCGGCCAGGACCGTGGCGATCTCGCGTTCCAGGCGCGCGATGATGGCGGGCGGGGTGGCGCCTTGCACCAGGATGCCTTGCCAGGTGCCTGAATCGGGTTCTGCCCAGCCCAGTTCGTGGAAGGTCGGCAGGTTCGGCACGGCCGCCAGGCGGTTGCGGCCGGTGACGGCGATGCCGCGCATCTGGCCGTTCACGACATAGGCCTGCGACTGGGTCGCGCCGGCCAGGGTCAGGTTCGATTCATTCGATGCCAGCGACAGCAGCGCCGGTGCGCCGCCGCGATAGGGCACCGCCACCATCTCCGTCCCCCAGGACGCCGCGAGTGACAGGGCCACCAGGTGCGACAGGGTGCCGGTGCCGGAATTGGCCGCGTTGATCTTGCCCGGGTTGGCCTTGGCATAGGCCATGAGTTCGGCCGCGTTCTGCACCGGCAGCGTGTTGTTCACCGCCAGGATGTAGGGCGCGTAGAGCAGCATCTGCACGGGCGCCAGGTCGCGCACATTGTCGAAGGGCAGGCGCGGGAAGAGGAATGGGTTGGTCGCCAGGACCGACACGTCGAGCAGCAGCATCGTGTGCCCATCGGGCCGGCTTTTCGCGACGAAGTCGGCGCCGATATTGCCGCCGGCGCCGGGGCGGTTGTCCACGATCACCGCCTGGCCCAGGGCGCGGCCGAGCGGGGTTGCGATCAGTCGGGCCAGGATGTCGCTGGTGCCGCCGGCGCCGAAGGGGACGACGATGCGCAGGCTTTGGGTGAAATCCTGCGCGATCGCGGGGGCTGCCAAGGTTGTGGCGCCGGCGATGGCGGCTTGCAGGATAGTGCGACGGTCCATGTGACGATTCCTCCAGACGCCCCTCTCATGTGGGCGTTCCATGAAGGCATTGTCACGCGTTCAGCGCCCCACGCGCAAGCCGGGCCGATGCGCCGGGGTGGCGAAGCATGCGGTCGGCGGTGGCCGGACCGATTCCGCGTCAGCAGCCGCCGGGCAGCGGCACCATTTCCAACATCCGGCCGCCCATCGCGAATTCGCCGAAATCCATCGACAACTCGTCGGCCACGCCGTTTTCGAAGTAGCGCAGCCCGACCTCGTATTCCGGGGCGCTGGCGCCGCCGCTGGCGCCATCGGCGGGCGCGCGGCTGAAGAAGGCGATCCGCATCCGCGCGGAGGAGAGCGCCGCCAGGCTGGGGAAGCGTTCGTTCGGCTGCGGGCCGGACCAGCCGGCGATGATGGTGGTGCTGTCCTGGGCGCCATCCTCGCTGGTGCCGTCGAACAGCGGCGCGGTCAGGATGCGGCCGCCGCCGCGGGCCAGTTGGACGGCGCGCAGGGTGTGCAGCATCGGCAGCAGGGTGCCGGGGGGGAGGCGTTCTTCCTTCACCGTGGGTTGGGCGTAGCGGACCACGCCGGAGCCATCGGCCTCCAGCAGCGCCTCGCCGGTCACCTGGGTGCGGATCGCGCCATTGGCCGTCTGCACCATGGAAAAGCGCAGGCGGCGGCCGTCCTTGGATTCATAGGTCGAGTAGTCGGACGCGGTGTCGATGTCGTTCCCGTCGGTGTCGGTCAGGGTCATCGTCAGCCGCTGGCGGGTCGCCCAGCCTTCGCAGGCGTCCGTCACCTCGAAGACCATGGCGCCCTTGGCCTCGCGGATCTGGCTGCGGTCGCGGGCGCGTTCCAGGGTCAGGGAATAGGCGGCGCGATGGGCGAGGAGGGTTTCCATGCCCGCGATGGCGCCCGGGGCCGGGGGGGAGGCGGGGGCCTGGGCGCCCAGCAAGCCGGCGAAGAGCAGCGCGACCGCGGGGCGGAACAGGTCAATCGAAGGGCGGCGGCGCATGGGCGGGGCACTCCAGACGGGATTCATCCTCCCATCTAGCGCGTCCCCCGCCTGTCCGCACCCTTTGGGCCGGGCGTGTCGATTTATGCGCCAGGGTCCGTCGTGCTTTGCCACGCCCCGGCGTCTATCCTGCGCCCCATGCCAACACTGCGGATATCCTTCGTCTTTTCGTCCGGGGCCCGGATCGGCCCTGGGAAAGCGGCGCTGCTCGAAAGCATCCGCGATACCGGCTCCATCTCGGCTGCGGCGCGGGAGATGGGGATGGACTACAAGCGCGCATGGTCGCTGCTGGATAGCATCAATCAGGCTTTCATCGAGCCGGTCATAAGTGCTGCGCCGGGCGGCGCGCGCGGCGGCGGCGCGCGGCTGACGCCTTTCGGGACCGAGCTTCTCGAGCGCTACCGGCGGCTTGAAAAGGCGGCGGTCGCGCTTGCGTCGGAGGATATGGAAGCGCTTGGCAGGCAAGCAGTGCCCGAGATAGGCCCCAAAATCTAACGATTGTTCGTCGTTTGCTTCTCCCGCTGAAACTTGGAGATCGCTATGGTATTTTTGCCATAGCGAAAAAGCCTCATGAGCAATCGGGAACATGTGCTGGCGGCCCCGTTCCTCGGCGGCACCGTCATTGGCGCATTGGGCGGTCTGATCGGGTTGGGCGGCGCGGAGTTCCGACTACCGCTGCTGATCGGCCTGTTCCGCTTTGCCGCTCTTGAAGCGGTCATCCTCAACAAGGCGATGAGCCTGGTCGTCGTCGCCACGGCGCTGCCCTTTCGGGCGGGCACGGTGCCATTCGGCACGGTCGCGGCGCATTGGCCCATCATCGTCAATCTGCTGGCGGGCAGCCTGCTCGGCGCATGGTTCGGGGCGGGCTGGGCAACCAGGCTGACGTCGCAAAGCCTCTATCGCGTCATTGCCGTCGCGCTGGTGCTGATCGCCGCCGCGCTGTTGTTCGCGCATGACACGGCCAGTTCGGGGGCGCTGCTGACGGGGCTGGCGCAGGCCTTGGCGGGTGTCGTCGCCGGCTTTGGGATTGGTGTCGTCGCGTCGCTGCTTGGCGTGGCCGGGGGCGAGTTGCTGATTCCAACGCTCGTGCTGCTGTTTGGCGCCGATATCAAGCTGGCGGGCAGCCTGTCGCTTGCCGTGAGCCTGCCGACGATGATCGTCGGCTTCACCCGCTACAGCCGGGATCGCAGCTTTGCCGTGCTGGGGCGGAACCGCCGCTTCATCCTGGTGATGGCGGCGGGGTCTGTCCTCGGCACGTTCATCGGCGGCCAGTTGCTTGGCCTGGTGCCGACGCCCGTGCTGCTGCCGCTGCTGGCCGCGATCCTGCTGATGTCAGCGGTGAAGGTCTGGCGGCACTGACACTGCCCTTACCCCTTGGCGGGCGGCAGCACCCAGCGCAGCGACAATTCCTTCATCCGGATATCCTCGACCGGCGCCGGGGCGCCCATCATCAGGTCTTCGGCCTGCTGGTTCATCGGGAAGAGCACGACTTCCCGGATATTCGGCTCATCGGCCAGCAGCATCACGATGCGGTCGATGCCGGGGGCCGAACCGCCATGCGGCGGGGCACCGTAGCGGAAGGCGTTGAGCATGCCGCCGAAGCGGGCCTCGACCTGCTCGGCCGAATAGCCGGCGATTTCGAAGGCCTTGATCATGATGTCGGGGCGGTGGTTGCGGATGGCGCCGGAGGACAATTCGATGCCGTTGCAGACGATGTCGTATTGGTAGGCGTTGATCGTCAGCGGGTCCTTCTCCATCAACGCCTCCATGCCGCCCTGGGGCATGCTGAAGGGGTTGTGGCTGAAGTCGATGCGGCCGGTGTCCTCGTCCTTCTCATACATCGGGAAGTCGGTGACCCAGCAGAACTTGAAGCAATCGGCCTCGATCAGCCCCATGTCGGTGCCAAGTTTGGTCCGCGCCTGGCCCGCCAGGCGGACGGTCGCGGTTTCCGGGCCGGCGGCGAAGAAGACCGCATCGCCATCCTGGGCGCCGCAGGCGGCGCGGATCGCGGCGATGCGTTCCGGCTGCAGGTTTTTCGCGATGGGGCCGCGGGCTTCTCCGCCGGCCTCAAACGCGATGTAGCCGAGGCCGCCGGCGCCCTGTTCACGCGCCCATTCGTTCATGCCGTCGAAGAAGGAGCGCGGGCGGGCGGAGCCACCCGGGGCCGGGATGGCACGCACGATGCCGCCGGCGGCGACCGCGCGGGCAAAAAGGCCGAAGGAGGAGTCGCGGAAGGCCTCGGTCACATCGGCCAGGCGGATCGGGTTCCGCAGGTCGGGCTTGTCGCTGCCGAAACGCAGCATCGACTCGGCATAGGGGATGCGCGGGAAGGGGGCGGGGGTCACGGCGCGCTTGGTGCCGGAGTAGTCGGAGAATTCCTCGAACACCCCGTGCAGCACCGGCTCGATCGCCGCAAAAACGTCTTCCTGGGTGACGAAGCTCATCTCGAAATCGAGCTGGTAGAATTCGCCCGGGCTACGGTCGGCGCGGGAGGCTTCGTCGCGGAAGCAGGGCGCGATCTGGAAGTAACGGTCGAAGCCCGCGACCATCGCCAACTGCTTGAACATCTGGGGCGCCTGCGGCAGCGCGTAGAACTTGCCGGGATGCAGGCGGGCGGGGACCAGGAAGTCGCGCGCGCCTTCGGGGCTGCTGGCGGTCAGCAGGGGGGTTTGGAATTCGGTAAAGCCCTGGGCGACCATGCGGGCGCGGATCGAGGCGATGACCCCCGCGCGCAGCATCAGGTTGCGGTGCTGGCGTTCGCGCCGCAGGTCCAGGAAGCGGTAGCGCAGGCGCAAATCCTCGGGGAATTGCTGTTCGCCCGCGACCTGGATCGGCAGGACCTCGGCCGCCGACTGCACATGCACTTCGCGCACCCGCAGTTCGATGGCGCCGGTCGGCAGGTGAGGGTTCACGGTGGAGCCCTCACGCGCCACCACGTCGCCGGTCACGGTCACGACGCTTTCCGGGCGCAGCTTGTCCAGCACGTCGAAGACGGCGCTACCGGTCGGGATCACGCATTGCGTCAGCCCGTAGTGGTCGCGCAGGTCGACGAAGAGCAGCCCGCCATGGTCGCGCTTGCGATGCACCCAGCCGGACAGGCGGGCCGGGGAGCCGGCGTCGGTGGCGCGCAGGGCGCCGCAGGTGTGGGAGCGATAGGCGTGCATGAGGAAAACCCCAAAAAAATCGGATCAGGCGGCGTCACAAGCGGGGGGGAGCCCTCCATGTCAACCCCGATAGCCGGCCTGGGCGACTTCCCGGCCGTCCCTTGCGCGGATAGAACGGGTGGGCATGCCACGACGCCCCCCACACGAAGACCCCGCCCCCGTCCTGGTCACCACGACCGATGCCTTGGCTTCGCTCTGCGAGCGTCTGCGCCAGGAGCCTTTCGTCACGGTGGATACCGAGTTCATGCGGGAGAGGACCTATTGGCCCGAACTCTGCGTGGTCCAACTGGGCGGGATGCACGATACCGCCGTGGTGGATACCCAGGCCGAGGGGCTGGACCTGCTGCCGCTGGGGGCACTCCTGGCCGATGAAAGCGTGGTCAAGGTGTTTCACGCGGCACGGCAGGATGTCGAAATCTTCCTGCTGAAATTCGGCGCCGTGCCGGTGCCGATGTTCGACACCCAGGTCGCGGCCATGGTCGCGGGGTTTGGCGACCAGGCGAGCTACGACAGCCTGGTGCGGGCGCTGGCCGGGGCGGCGATCGACAAGGCGCATCGTTTTTCCGACTGGTCGGCGCGGCCGCTCTCCCCCGCCCAGATCGCCTATGCCGCCGCCGACGTGACCCATCTGCGCCGGGTCTATACTGCCCTGCTGGACCGGTTGGAGACGGAGAACCGGCTGGATTGGGTGCGCGCGGAAATGGCCGCGCTGGACAATCCCGCGACCTATCGCACCGAACCCGAGGATGCCTGGGAACGGCTGAAGCCGCGCACCAGCAACCGACGCTACCTCGGCACCCTGCGCGCCGCCGCCGCCTGGCGGGAGCGGGAGGCGCAGAGGGTCAATATCCCCCGCCAGCGCCTGGTGCGGGACGAGACCTTGCTGGAAATCGCCGCCTCCGCGCCATCGGACGCCGCCGAATTGGCGCGCGCGCGCGGCATTTCCGACGGGTTCGCGCGCGGAAAATCCGGCGTGTCGCTGCTGGCCGCGATCGCCGAGGCCACGGCCCTGCCGGAGGAGGCGCTGCCCGAGGCCCCGCGCGAAAAGCACAATGGCCCGCCGCCATCCCCGGCGCTGGTGGCGTTGCTGAAGGTGTTGCTTGCGACCAAGGCCGAACAGCACGATGTGGCCCCGCGCCTGATCGCCAGCACCGAGGATCTGGAGCGGCTGGCGGCCGAACCTTCCCCCGATGTCCCCGCCATCCATGGCTGGCGGCGGGTGGTGTTTGGCGAGGATGCGCTGGCGCTGAAATCCGGCCGGGTCGCCCTGGGCGTGGACGGGCGGAAGGTGAAGCTGATCGTCAGCCCGGGCTGACGACCACCGTCGCCTGGACGCCGAGCGCGGCGCCCAGGGTTTCCAGCCGGCGCAGCACGCTTTCGCCGGCAAAGACCCCGGTGCCTTCCGACAGGCGCAGGGTCAGGCGCCCATCGGCGCGGGTCATCGACGTCCCGGCCAGCAGGGCCGGCGTGCCGCCCGACAGGGTATAGGCCAGGCGCAGGGCCGCCCCCAGCGCCTCCGCCCGGCGGATCGCCATGCCATCCAGCAGCATCCGCGCGGTGCCGAGCCAGGGGGAATCGGCCTCCGCCTCGTAACGCAGGGCCGTGGCCAGGGCCAGGAAGGCGCGGGTGTGGTGGTCCAGCCCCACGCCCGGCTGCCGCAGCACGCGCCAAAACGCCTGTTCGGCGCGGTAGTCCGGGTGGTCGTGGCTGCCGATGTCCGACAGGGTGCAGGCGGCTTCGCGCAGGGTGGCGCCGGCCGGGTCCTCGGGCGAAAAAATGGGTGCGGTCCAGGCGGCCAGGGCCTGGGGCAGGGCCGGGTCGCGACCAAAACGGTCGGCCAGTTCGCGGGCGGCCTCCGGCAGCGGATCGACCGATCGGGTGGCGGGCGACAGCAGGCGGGAATACCAGCCTTCACGCAGCCCATTGGCGCTGAACACCACGCGGCGGGCGCCGGTCGCACGCAGCAACCGGCGCAGCACCACGGCGGCGAAGGGCAGGTCCTGCACGCGCTTGGCGGGGGCGCCGGGCATGCGTTCCAGGGTGCGGCGGGTGGCGGCGGTGACGACGCTGGCCAGGTCCCGCGCTTCTTCCCGGCGCAGCACGTAGTGATGCACGATCGACAGCGGATAGGCGGTCTGGGCCATGTGGATGCGCGCCAGGGCGCGCCAGGCGCCGCCGACGAGGTAGAGGTCGCGCCCCGCGCCCTCCGCCAGGAAGGGGACGGTGGCCAGGTCGGCCTCGGCGATCGCGCGGGCGCGGGCGGGGTCGTTGTCGGCGCGGTCGGCCAGGCGGATGGCGCCCAGCGGCAGGCTGGCGATGCGGCCCGGCGTGCCGGCCGACAATTCGACCAGTTCCAGGGAGCCGCCGCCGAGGTCGCCCAGAATGCCATCGGCGCCGGGGAAGCCGAGCAACACGCCCTCGGCCGACAAGCGGCCTTCTTCCGATCCGGCCAGGATATGCACGGGCATCCCGGGCAGCATGCGTTCCAGGGCCGAGACGAAGGCCGGGCCGTTCAGCGCGTCGCGCACGGCGGCGGTGGCCAGCACCGCCACCGGCGTCGCCCGCATCGCGCGGGCGATGGCGTGGTAGCGCGTCATGACGGTCAGGGTCTGTTCGACCGCTTCCTCGTTCAGCATGCCGGTGGTGGCGAGGCCGCGGCCGAGGCCGAGCACCGCTTTTTCGTTGAAGACCGCGACCGGGTTGCGGCCGCGTCCTTCGAAGACGACAAGCCGGACCGAATTCGAACCAAGGTCCACGACGCCGCAGCGCGGCGGCGCGGCGTCATCCAGCAGCGCCGGGTCGCGCGAAAGAACGGCGGCGGTCAATCCTGCTTCACCCGGTCCTGCTTGCGCTTCTGGGCGGCGCGGGCGGGACGGTGCAGCGCGCTGCCACGGCCGGAAAGGGAAGGATTGGTCATGAAATACTCATGCGCTGAAACCGGGTTCGGTCCCGGGTCGAGCCGCGTGTAGACGCCATCGGCCCCCAAGGTCCAGGACTGTGCGGTGTCCTGCAGGTTCAGCACCATGATCTGGTCCAGGATCTGCGCATGGACCGTGGGGTTTTCCACCGGCACCAGGGTTTCGACGCGCCAGTCCATGTTGCGCGCCATCCAGTCGGCGCTGCCGATATAGACGCGGGCGCGGCGGCTTGGGAGTTTGTAGCCATTGCCGAAGACGGCGATGCGGGAATGTTCCAGGAAGCGACCGACAATCGACTTCACCCGGATGTTGTCCGACAGGCCGGGCACGCCGGGGCGCAGGCAGCAGATGCCGCGCACGATGCATTCGATCTGCACGCCGGCCGCACTGGCGCGATACAGCGCATCGACCAGGGTTTCGTCGACAAGGCTGTTCATCTTCAGCCAGATGCCGGCAGGCTTGCCTTCCTGTGCGAAACGAATTTCCTGTTCGATCAACCCCATCAAGGCCGGGCGCAGGGTCAGCGGCGCGAAGGCCAGCGCCTGCATTTTCTCCGGCCGCGCATAGCCGGTCATGTAGTTGAACAGCCGCGCCGCATCCTGCGTCAGCGCCGGATCGGCGGTGAAGAAGGACAGGTCGGTGTAAATCTTGGCGGTGATCGGGTGGTAATTGCCGGTGCCGAAATGGGCGTAGGATTTCAACGTGTCGCGTTCGCGCCGGACCACCAGCGAGACCTTGGCGTGGGTCTTCAATTCGACGAAGCCATAGACGACCTGCACCCCGGCCGCTTCCAATTCGCGGGACAGCGCGATGTTGCGTTCCTCGTCGAAGCGGGCCTTGAGTTCGACCATGGCGGTGACGGATTTTCCGGCCTCCGCCGCCTCGATCAGCGCGCGCGCGATCGGGCTGTCGCGGCTGGTGCGATACAGCGTCTGCTTGATCGCCACGACATTCGGGTCGCGTGCCGCCTGGCGCAGGAACTGCACCACGACGTCGAAGGATTCGAACGGGTGGTGGACGACGATGTCCTTGGCCGCGATCGCCGCGAAACAATCGCCACCGAAATCAAGGATGCGTTCGGGAAAGCGCGGGGTATAGGGCGTGAACAGCAGGTCGGGCCGGTCGTCCACGATCAGTTGTTTCACATCCGACATACCGAGCAGCCCATCGACGACGAAGACCGCTGAGGGGCTGGCGTCCACTTCCTCGGCGATGAAGGCGCGCATATCGGCCGGCGTGCCGCTGGTGACTTTCACGCGGATGGCGCGGCCGCGGCGGCGGCGCTTCAGCGCGTCTTCGTAGGAGCGGACGAGGTCCTCGGCCTCTTCCTCGAACTCCACGTCGGTGTCGCGGATCAGGCGGAACAAGCCGCGTTCGGCGGTGATGAAGCCGGGGAAGAGGCGCGGCAGGTTCATCGCCACCAGATCGTCCAGCAGGACGAAGCGGATCGGCTCACCGCGTTCGGAGGGCAGGCGGATGAAGCGCTCGACCTGCGGCGGCAGCGGGCAGAGGGCGCGCATGGTGCCGCCGTCCTCTTCCCGCACCAGTTTCAGCACCATGCAGAGCGCGAGGTTCTGGATGAAGGGGAAGGGATGCGCCGGATCGACGGCGAGCGGCGTCAGCACCGGAAAGACCCGGTCCATGAACCAGCGGTCGAGCCATTCGCGGTCGGCGGGGGTCAGTTCCTCGGTCTCGCACAGCACCACGCCGGCGGTGCGCAATTGGCCGCGCAGGGATTGCCAGGCGGATTGCTGGCCCTCGATCAGCGCCCCGGCGCGGCTGTTCAGCGCGGCCAGTTGCTGCGCCGGCGACAGGCCGTCGGGCGACAGGGTGGTCAGCCCGGCGCGTTCCTGGCCCAGCAGGCCGGCGACGCGGACGGAATAGAATTCATCCAGGTTGCTGGCCGAGATCGCCACGAAGCGCAGCCGTTCCAGCAGCGGATGGCTGGGGTTGGCGGCTTCTTCCAGCACCCGGTCGTTGAACGCGAGCCAGGATAATTCGCGGTTGATGAAGCGTGACGGGGCATGCTGCGTCGTCGCGGAGGCCGGGGCGAGGGGGGCAGGGGGTGGTATGGGGGCGTTCATGACACAGGACGCTACAGCAGCGGACCAACATCCGGCGAGTGTGTCTGAGCGATTGCCAAGAAACCGTCATGATGCGGCGCATCATCGGGCGCGAAGCCATCCCAATCGGCCAGGGCACCACGCACCATGGCGCGCGTGACCCGACCGCGTTCGGCCAGGGACGCACGGTCGATCCGGGCCGCGGCTTCCCGCACCGCGGCGGCTTCGCGCGGCAGGCGCAGCAGCAGCCAGTCCTGCACCCCGGCATCGACGATCAGCCCGGCCTGGCCAAAATGGCGGGCGAGCAGGGCGGAGAGCAGCGCGTCCGATGGTTCGGCAAGGCCGGTCGCCGTGGTGGCGCGCAGCCGACTGGCGAGGTCGGGCAGGGGGGTGGCCCAGCGCGCGGGCGGGGCGCGGCCGGCCAGCAGCAGCGGCGCGCCGGCCTCGGCGCAGGCATTGATCAAATGGAACAGGGCCGTGTCGTCGGGCACCAGGTCGGCGTCGTCCAGGGCGGTGGGCGCGGCATCGGGCAGGTCGCGCAGGCCGGCGCCATCCAGCACGCGCCAGCCGCGTGCGGCGGCGGTCGCGCGCAGCAGATGGGTTTTTCCGGCGCCGGGCGGGCCGAACAGGGCGATGCGGCCCATGGGCCAGCGCCGCGGCTCGGCCAGCCAGGCGCGGGCCTGGGCGTTGCTGTCGTCGGGCAGGAAGGCGGTGGCCGAATAATCCTCCGACGTCGGCAGCGGCAGGGCCAGTTGGCGGGGTGTCATGACCCTGTCCGGGGTGGGTCCAGATACAGCGGGCTGGCGAGGTAGCGCCGCAGCCAGTAGCGCGCCAGCACCCCGATCGCCGCGGCCATCGGCACCGCCAGCAGCACGCCCAGGAAGCCGAAGGCGACGCCGCCGGCGAAGAGGGCGAAGATCACCCAGACGGCATGCAACTCGACCCGGTCGCCGAGCAGGCGGGGGTAGATGATATAGCCCTCGATCACCTGGCCCACGGCAAACACCAGCACGACCAGGCCCAGCCCATGCATCGTGCCCCATTGCCCCGCCGCCAGGAGCAGCGCCGCGGCAAAGCCCGTGATGGTGCCGACATAGGGGATGAAGGACAGCACCCCCGCCAGCAGCCCGACGAGCAGCCCCAGTTCCAGCCCGATCAGCGACAGCCCGACGGCATAGAGCCCGCCCAGGATCGCGCAGCAGATCAACTGCCCGCGCAGCCAGGCGGCCAGCACCCGGTCCGTATCCAGCGCCAGCCGCCGCAGCACCGAGGCCGAGCGACGTGGCAGCCAGGATTCGATCCGCGTCATCATGAAAGGCCAGTCGCGCAGCAGGTAGAAGCCGCAGACCGGGGTCACGATCAGCAGGGTGAAGACGCTGAACAGCGCGAACCCCCCGCCCAGCAGCCGCGCCCCGGAGGTGCCGATGAAGGACAGGATGGCGCCCACCTGGCCGACCGCCAGTTCGCGCAGCCGCGAATCCATCAGGTCGGGGCCGATCTGTTCCTCCAGCAGGATCAGCGCATCCCGCAACTGCGCGCCGATCGAAGCGATATAGGCCGGCAGGCGCAGCAGCAGGATGCCGATCTGCGACAGCAGCAGCGGATAGAGCAGCACCGCGGCCAGCAGCAGCAGCGCGGTCAGCAGCAGCAGCAAAAGAAATGCCGCAAGCCCGCGCGGCACGCCCATCCGGGTCAGGCGGGTCGTCGGCGGGTCGAGGAAATAGGCAATGACCGCCGCCAGCACGAAGGGCGTCAGGATCGCCGAGAAAAGCCAGACCGAGAAGAACAGCGCCCCCAGCAGGCCGAAGATCAGCCCCAGGCGTTGTCCCCGGGTGGCGCCTTCCTTCGGCGGCGGCGGGGCGCGCGGCGGATCGGCCGGGCGCGGGTCCGGTGCCGCGCGCACCGTCACGGCGCGGCCTTCGAGGGGGGAGAGCAGCGGGCCGTTGGTGTTGCTCATCGCGGCTGCCGCGCGGCGCCAATGACATAGGCGGCACCCGAGACGATGGTCGTCGCCGTCACGATCCAGACCAGCGCGGTCGTCACCGCCGGCGGCGGCATGCCATAGGCCATCATCGCCAGGGTCGCGGCGACCAGCGCGATCTGCGCCACCGTATTGGCCTTGGACGACCGGATCGGGTTGATCTGCGGCCGAGAGCCCGCCCAGGTCAGCACCAGCACACCCCCCACGATCAGCACGTCACGAAACACCACCAGGATCGCCAGCCAGTCCGGCAGCGCGCCGGTCAGCGCCAGGGTCACATACATCGACACCAACAATGACTTGTCCGCTAACGGGTCCAGCACCGCGCCCAGGGCCGATCGCGTATGGCTGCGCCGGGCCAGCCAGCCGTCGATGCCGTCGGAGATCCCGGCCGCGACGAAGAGCAGGAAGGCCGCCTGGTATTCGTGCTTCAACACCAGCCAGACCGTCGCCGGCACGGCACAGAGCCGCGCCAGGGTGATCAGGTTCGCCAGGGTGAAGGGCCCGGCTTCCTCGATCCGTTCCGGCGGCGGGGGGTCAGACGCGTCCGGCAAGGCCGACGCGCCATCCCTCGCCAGGGCGCGCGCCCTGCGCCATCCGCAGCCCGGAGGCCATCAATTCGGTCGCGACCTGGGCCGCCGGCGCCCGCAGCCCCAGGCGCAGCCGCGCCTGGTCGGTCGAGATCGCCAGCACATCGACCTGCGCCACATTGCCCGAGGCCAGCAGCCGCCGCCGCACATCCAGCCATTCGGCCAGGCTGGCGTAGCGGGCCGTGACCTCCAGGTAGGTCGCGGGGATCTGCGACCCCCCTTGGGGGCGCGGCGCCGTCGCGGGGGCCGCGGCCAGCCTGCGCCCGGCGAAGGCCTGCACCCGTTCGGGGTTGAAGTTCACCGTCAGCCGGCCGGTGTAGGTGGTGCGCGTCGTGCGCTCCTCCTCCACCACCACGCTGTCGACCATCGCCTCGATCTGGCGGTCGGAGGCGGTGGGCAGGCCCATCTCGGACGCAAGCCGGGTATAGGCATTGCGCTGGGCCGCGATCATGCCGCGTTCGCGCGCGGCCACGGCGTCATCGGCCGTTGCCTCCGCGACCACGCCGCGCTGGTTGAAGCCGCCCTGCGTCGCCTCCGCCTGCGGGGCCGCCATGGGGGGCAGTGCCTGCGCCCGGACAGCGCCCGGCATCGCAAGCAACCCAGCCGCCATGAGCCCAGCGGTTGCGAGCCCGCGCCTGATGTGATCCATCTGCCGTCCCTATTACGCCCTGCCTGTCCTACCCGATCGGACCCTTCGATGAACAGCCTGACCTATCGCGACGCGGGTGTGGACATCGAAGCCGGCGATGCGCTGGTGGAGAAGATCAAGCCACTCGCCAAATCCACCAACCGCCCGGGGACCATGGGGGGACTCGGCGGCTTCGGCGCGCTGTTCGACCTCAAGGCGGCGGGTTTCACGGACCCCGTGCTGGTCAGCAGCACCGATGGCGTCGGCACGAAATTACGCCTGGCGATAGAGGCCGGCATCCATGACACCGTCGGCATCGACCTTGTTGCGATGTGCGTGAACGACCTGGTGGTGCAGGGCGCCGAGCCGCTGTTCTTCCTGGATTATTTCGCCACGGGCGCGCTGGATGTCGCCGCCGCGGCCCAGGTCGTTTCGGGCATCGCCGAGGGCTGCCGCCAGGCCGGCTGCGCCCTGGTGGGCGGTGAGACGGCTGAGATGCCGGGCATGTATCAGGCCGGCGACTACGACCTGGCCGGGTTCTCGGTGGGGGCGGCCGAGCGCAATGCGCTGCTGCCGCTGGATGTCGGGGCGGGTGATGTGGTGCTGGGGCTGGCGAGTTCCGGCGTGCATTCCAACGGGTTTTCGCTGGTGCGGCGGGTGATCGCGGCCAGCGGCGTGGCGCTGACGGCGCCGGCGCCCTTCGCGCCCGATGCCACCCTGGGCGCGGCGCTGCTGACGCCGACGCGGATCTATGTGCGGTCGCTGCTGGCGCTGCACCGGGCGGGGCTGCTGAAGGCCGCCGCGCATATCACCGGCGGCGGGCTGCCCGGCAATCTGCCGCGCGTGCTGCCCGAGGGGACGCTGGCGGTGCTGGATGCCGCCTGGCCGATCCCGCCCGTCTTCGCCTGGCTGTCCCAGGCCGGTGGCGTGGCCGGTGAGGAAATGCTGCGCGTGTTCAACTGCGGCATCGGCATGGCCGTCGTGGTGGCCGAGGCCGATGCCGCCGCCGCCACCACCCTGCTGACCGAGGCCGGCGAGTCCGTGCATCGCCTGGGCCGGATCGAGGCCGGCAGCGGTGAGGCCGCCGTGCGCTTCGACTCCCCCGCGGGCTTCGCCATTTGACCAGGCGCCGCGTCGCGGTCCTGATCAGCGGGCGCGGCAGCAACATGGCGGCCCTGCTGGCCGCCGCCGCCGACCCGGCCTATCCGGCCGACATCGCGCTGGTGCTGTCCAACAAGCCCGATGCCGCGGGGCTTGCGACCGCCGCGGCCGCCGGGGTCGCGACCGCCACCGTCGCCAGCCGTGGCCGCGACAGGGCGGGGTTCGAGGCCGCGATGCAGGCGGTGCTGGAGGCCCATGGTATCGAGATCGTGGCGCTGGCCGGGTTCATGCGGGTGCTGACGCCGGGGTTCGTGGCCGCCTGGGAGGGCAGGATGATCAACATCCACCCATCCCTGCTGCCGTGTTTCCCGGGGCTGGACACCCATGCGCGCGCGCTGGAGGCCGGGGTGCGGCTGCATGGCTGCACCGTGCATCTGGTGACGCCGGGCGTCGATGAAGGCCCGATCCTGGCCCAGGCGGCGGTGCCGGTGCGGCCGGACGACACCGAGGCGCGTTTGGGCGCGCGCGTCCTGGCCGAGGAGCATCGCCTGTATCCGGCGGCACTGGCCTGGCTGGCGGCGGGGCGCGTGCGGCTGGAAGGGGGCAGGGCCATCGTCGATGCCCCCGCCGCGACCGGCAGCCTGGTGAACCCCCTTGCGACTGCGTCCGGCGCCGGTTAACCCCCAATCCGATACCACCCTGGAGACACGGCCATGGCCGAGCAGTCGCACCCCGTCGAATTCGTTGAAGTCCGGGCCCAGGACATCCTGGCGAACCGTGAGGCCGCCTGGGAGTCCTTCGGCAAGGCGGCGACCTATGGGATCGCGGCCGTCGCGGCCCTGCTGGTGCTGATGCTGATCTTCCTGGTCTGACGGCGGCGGTCCCTCAGACCAGCAATTCCACCCCGCAGGCCGCGGCGCAGCGGTGCATCTCCGCCCGTGCCGGGGCGGATGGCGGGCCCGACGGGGCGGGCGCCTGCGTGGTGCCTTCCGGCAGTAATTCGCCCAATTTTGCGTAATAGGCCTCGTGCAACCGCCCAGGCGCGTTGACGATCAGCATGCGCGCGACCTCCGTCGTCGCGTTGCGGAACTGGTGCTGGGCGCCGTTCGGGATGCCGACCCAGTCACCCGGACCGGCCTCGATCGTCTTGCCCTCCACGATGAATTCGTAATGGCCTTCGAGGATGTAGAACCCCTCGTCATCGCCGGGATGGCGCTTGGGCGGGGTGCCCGCGCCGGGCATCGTCGTGCATTCGGACACAAGGAAATGCGCCCCGGTCGAGGGCGTGGCGCGGAAACGCAGGATATTGCCGAACAGATGACGGCAGGCGTCCTGATCGAGCATCGGAACCTCCTGACAGATGGCACTGCTTGGGCCCTGCATGTCGGGGTCGGCAGCGCTGTATGGCTGGCCTGGGACTGCTGCGAACGAGGCACGGCCGAAAGGCGGGCCGTGGCACGGGGCGATGCTACCCCAGGTCGCTGGTGCGATGAAAGTTCGCTCGTGAATCGGGGGCGAAAACGGCGGGCCATGCCACGCCCGTGGCGAGACGATCCGCACGGACGGCGTGCCGCATGCCTGGAAAGCGCCCGGGCGGCGCTGATGCGCCGCCCGGGGTTAAGCGTGGTTCAGCCGACGATGTCGAGGCCGGCGAAGAAATAGGCGATCTCGACGGCCGCGTTCTCGGCGCTGTCGCTGCCATGGACGCTGTTCGCCTCGATGCTCTCCGCAAACTCCTTGCGGATCGTGCCGGGGGCGGCGTTGGCGGGGTTGGTGGCGCCCATGATTTCGCGGTTCAGGGCGATGGCATTCTCGCCTTCCAGCACCTGCACGACGACGGGGCCGGAGACCATGAAGTCCACCAGGTCGTTGTAGAAGGGGCGCGCGGCGTGCACGGCGTAGAAGGTCTTGGCGTGCTGGCGGCTCATCCAGATGCGCTTCTGGGCGACGATGCGCAGGCCGGCTTCTTCGAACTTGGCGTTGATCTTGCCGGTCAGGTTGCGGCGCGTGGCGTCGGGCTTGAGGATGCTGAAGGTCTGTTCGATGGCCATTTGGGCGGTATCCGTGTGTGGTGACTGTGCGGGCGGTTAGGCGGGGCGGGCCGCAAAGGCAAGAGCGCAGCGGGTGACGGGACGCCGCCGAGTGTTTAGAAGCACCGCAACATGACAGTCCTCGCCCTTCGCGACGTGACGCTCCGCATCGCCGGACGTCCGTTGCTCGACGCCGCATCCATGACACTCGATCCCGGTCGCAAGATCGGCCTGGTCGGGCGCAATGGCGCCGGCAAATCCACCATGCTCAAGGCCATCGCGGGCGAGCTTCAACTGGATGGGGGGGAGATCTTCATCGCCTCCCGCGCCCGGATGGGGCGGGTGAAGCAGGAGGCCCCAGCATCGGACGACAACCTGCTGGAGACGGTGCTGGCGGCCGATACGGAACGCGCGGCGCTGATGCAGGAAGCCGAAATTTCACATGATCCGACGCGATTGGGTGAAATTCACGACCGTTTGATCGCCATCGGTGCGGATGCCGCCCCGTCGCGCGCGGCGATGGTGCTGGCGGGGTTGGGTTTTGACGCCGCGGCCCAGCAACGCTCGGTGCGGGAGTTTTCCGGTGGCTGGCGGATGCGACTGTCGCTGGCGGGCGCCCTGTTCCAGGAACCCGACCTGCTGCTGCTGGACGAGCCGACGAACCATTTGGACCTGGAAGCCACGATCTGGCTTGAGGCGTGGCTCGCCAAGTTCTCCGGCGCCTGCATCGTGGTCAGCCATGATCGCGGGTTGCTGGAGCGTTGCGTCGACCAGATCGCGCATCTGGATCGCGGCAAGATCACCACCTACGCCGGGAATTTCTCGGAATTCGTGCGGTTGCGGGCCGAAAGGGCGATCCACCAGGCGGCGCAGAACGCCCGGATCACCGCCGAGCGCGCGCATATGCAGGATTTCGTCGATCGCTTCCGCGCCAAGGCCAGCAAGGCCCGCCAGGCGCAGAGCCGGTTGAAGGCGCTGGAAAAGATGCCCCAGGTCGAAAGCCTGGTGGAGGACCACGTCACCCGGTTTTCCTTCCCCGAGCCGGACAAGGCGCCGCCGCCGATCCTGTCGCTGCGCCGCGCTGTCGCGGGCTATGGCAACAACGTCATCCTGAGCGGGCTGGATTTTCGGCTGGACCAGGATGACCGGATCGCGCTTTTGGGGGCGAACGGGAACGGCAAGTCGACCTTTGCCAAGCTGATCGCGGGCCGCATGGAGCCGCTTTCGGGCGACGTCGTCCGCGCGCCTCGGCTGAAGATCGGCTATTTCGCACAGCATCAGGCTGAGGAACTGCATCCCGACGGCACGCCGCTGACGCATATGCAGGAAGCGCTGCCCAAGGCCACGGTCCAGCAATGCCGCGCGCAACTGGCGCGGTTCGGGTTGGACGCCGAACGGGTGAACACGAAGATCCGGGATTGCTCGGGCGGGGAAAAGGCGCGGCTGCTGCTGTCGCTGACCACCCGCGAGGCGCCGCATCTGTTGATCCTGGACGAGCCAACAAATCATTTGGACATCGACGCGCGTGAGGCGCTGGTGAAGGCGCTGGCCGATTACGGCGGCGCGGTGATCCTGATCAGCCACGATCCTTATCTCGTCGGGCTGGTCGCGGACCGGCTGTGGCTGGTGGGCAATGGCACGGTCACGCCGTTCGAGGGCGACCTGGACGATTATCGCGCGCAACTCGGCGACCGCACCCGCCCGGCGGCGAAGTCGGACTCGAACAAGAACGAGGAACGCCGCGGCAAGGCCACGGTCCGCGCCGCCGCCGCCCCGTTGCGGGCGCGGGCGAAGGAGATCGAGGCCCGGCTGGAACGGCTGGGGCTGGAGGGCAAGCTGATCGAAAAGCGCCTGTCCGACCCGGCGACCTATGCCAAGCACAGCCCGGCGGACATCGCCTGGGCCAAGCGCAAGCAGGCCAGCATCGCCAAGGAAGCGGCGGGGCTGGAGGAAGAGTGGCTTGAGGTGCAGGCGAAGCTCGAACCGGCTTGATTTTTCGCGGGCAGGCCGCAAAAGCCAGGGCAACCAATCGGAGGCCCGCGCCATGACCCTGTCCCGCCGTAGTCTGTTCGCCGCGCCATTGCTGGCGACCCCTGCCTTGGCCCAGACGGCGGGCACGCTGCGCATCATCGTCCCGGCCCCGCCGGGTGGGCCGACCGATATCCTGGCGCGGGCGCTGGCGGAAAAGGCCGGGCCGGCGCTGGGGCAGACGGTGGTGGTGGACAATCGCGCCGGTGGCGGCGCGGTGATCGGGTCCGAGGCGGCGGCCCGGGCGGCCCCGGATGGGCTGACCGTGGTGCTCGGCCACAATCAGTCCCACGCCAGCAACCAGGCGATGATGGCGCGGCTGCCGTTCCATGTGGTCGATAGTTTTTCGCCGGTCTGCCGGTTGGCGACGGTGCATCACGCGACGGTCGTGGCCGCCAACCATCCGGCCCGCGACATGGCGGGGCTGATCGCGCGCGGGAAGAATGGCGGGCGGCTGACCTATGCCTCCAGCCAGGCCGGCAGCGCGAGCCACGTGATCGCGGAAACCTTCGTCCGGCGTGAGGGGCTGGAGGCGACCCACATCCCCTATCGCGGCGCGGCGCCGGCGGCGACCGATACGGTCGCGGGGGTGGTGGATTTCTATGTGGCGACCTTCCCTTCGATCGCCGGGCTGGTCCGCGATGGGCGGCTGCGGGGGCTGGCGATCGGTGCGCCGGCGCGGCTGGCGGATTTCCCGGATGTGCCGACGGCGGCCGAGGCCGGCGTGCCCTTCATGGCGGTGGATGCCTGGTTCGGGCTGTTCGCCCCGCGCGGCACGGCGGATGCGGCGCTGGCGCGGCTATCGGGGGCGATGCTGGCGGCGCTGTCCGATCCGGATGTGGCGCGGCGGCTGGTCGCGGCGGGCTTTACCGCCGCACCCCAGGGGCCGGCTGATTTCGCCGCGTTTCAACGGGCGGAAGTCGCGCGCTGGGCGGAGATGGCGCAGCTGACCGGGGTAAAGCTGGAGGACTGAGCCTCCCCTCGGCGCTACGACTTGCCCCGGTCGCGTTCGATCAGGGCAAGCAGTTCCGGCGGCACGGGCTCCTTGGCCACTTCGTCGTACATGGCGTGCAGCCCGCGTTGGAGCCAAAGGTCGAAGGCGGCATCCGACGCGGACACTCGGGCCCGCACGGGCGGCCGGGTGTTCCGGGAGTCCATGGTCTTCGTCTTATCCTGCTTTGGCGGAACGTCGTTCAAGGCACGTCCTAAGTGTGCATAACCCGGTTCATAACGGGCGCGATCATAGAGTGAGGCCGGGCGCCGACGCCAGTGTGCTGACGCCGGTCCGCTTGGCGGGACGGGCCGCCGGGGCGATGCGCGGGGTGGGTTCTTCGTCGAGCAGCCAGGCCTGCAACTGCTTGCGGGCACGGAACACGCGGCATTTCAACGTGCCGACGGCGACGCCGAGTTCCTCCGACATCTCCTCATAGGACATGCCCTGCACCGCCGACATCATCAGCGCGATGCGCTGGTCGGCCGGCAGGCGGGCGACGCAGACCTGCAATTCGCTCATCGCGACCGAGTCTTCCTGCGTCGCGGGGCGGGACATCGATTCGGCCGGCGCATCGTCCATCTCCACCATTTCACGGCGGCGGCGCACGTCGGACAGGAAGCGGTTGCGCAGGATGCGGGACATCCAAGCCTTGAAATTGCTGCCGGGGATGAAGGAATCACGTGCGGCCAGCGCATTCACCACCGCGGCCTGCACCAGGTCATCGGCATCGGCGCGGCGGCGTGTCAGGGCGAAGGCCTGCTGGCGCATGCGCGGCAGGCAGCCGATCAGCAGGTCGTGGAACGATGCGGCCGGGTCAGACTGGTTCTCGTCGCTGGCCTTGAGCACATAACGCTGGGTCATCGGGGCAGCCTTCTGATCTTCCATATCCCCCCAATGCACGGCAGCGCGGATGGTTGCGGAAAATCGACCGAATGAATGCATGGCAGCCATGTGTTTATAGCATGTAACCAGGCGGCGCACCTGCCGTTGCGCAGGTGATCCGTAGGCCACACGATTCATCAATGACCAAGAGCGATACGCAACGACCGCCGCCCATGGCTGACACGCGCCTTGATCGTGCCCTCGGCTACGCCGCAGATGGCCGCGGCCTCGGCCGTGGACAGGCCCTGTGCGCCGACCAGCATCAGCGCCTCGCGCTGGGTCGCCGGCAGGCGGTCCATGGCGACCGAGAGTTCATGCAACGCCGCCTGGCCCGATTGGGTTTCGGCCGCGTGATCGGCGCTGGCATGGGCATTCTCGGTGGCCGCGCGGCGCCCGTTCCGGGCCTGGCGCAGCCCGCCCAGCCAGGCGTTGCGCAGGATGGTGAAGACCCAGGGGCGCGGTTCGGTGCCGTCCTGCCATTGCACTTCGGCTGCCAAAGCGCGCATCACGGCTTCCTGAACCAGGTCGTCGGCGGCATGCGTGTCGCGGGTCAGTGCCCGCGCATAGCCGCGCAGGCCCGGCATCATCGCCATGAGCGCCTGGCGCAACATTTCGGATCGGCTCTGTTCCATGCCGTGTCTGTCCACCCATTTGACCGCCGACACCAGGAGGCCGCGCCGTGCCGCATTCCCGAAACACCTCCCAGCAGAAGCCCGATATGGCGGCTGTGGTCGCGGCGCTGCCCTTTGGGCGGCGCTATGCCCGCGCGCTGACCGGCAGCCAGGCCAGCGGCGATGCGATCGTCGCCGATGCGCTGCGCCAGGGGCTGCCGCCGCTGCCAGGCAGCCTGGGGCTGTTCGCGGCCATCACGCGGCTGACCCCGACCGATGCCCTGGATACGACGCCCGGCGCGCTGTCGACGGCGGGGCGGCAATTGCTGCTGCTGACCGCGCTGGAAGGCCTGTCGGTGCTTGATGCCGCACAGGTCGTGGGGCTTGATCCGGCCGAGGCCGTGGCCGTGCTCGAAGCCGCGCGCGCCGCACTGCGGACCATCACCGCGACCGACGTGCTGATCATCGAGGATGAGCCCGTCATCGCCATGGACCTGCGCATGCTGGTCGAAAGCTGCGGCCACCGCGTCACCGGCATCGCGGCGACCGAGGCGCAGGCCGTGCGCCTGGCGGCCGCGCACCCGACGGGGCTGATCCTGGCGGATGTGAACCTTGGCCGCGGCGGCGACGGGATCAACGCGGTGCGCCGTATCCTGCAAAGCGTGCAGGTGCCGGTGATCTTCGTCACAGCCTATCCCGAACGACTGCTGACCGCCGGCGAAGTGGAACCGGCCTTCATCATGAGCAAGCCCTTCGACCCGATCGCATTGGCGATCTCGACCTACCAGGCGGTGACCGCGGGGCGCGTGCCGATCGCGTAGCGGGGGTTGGAGGGGGCCGAAGCCCTCTCCTGGGCGCAACCTCGGCTCAGGCGTCCGGCATCGCCAGGGCGGCCAGGCTCCAGGCTGTGTCGCCGGGGCTTGGCGGGGTGACCCAGAGCGGTTGTGCGTTGGGCGTGCGGAAATCGGCGGGCAGGCCGGCTTCGGCGCGGAAGCCGCGCCACAGGGCGCCGTGGGCGACGACCAGCACCGGGGCGGGGTTGGCGAGCGCCGCGGCGATGGCGCCGCGGGCGCGGGCGCGCAGGTCGACGAAGGGTTCGCAGCCTTCGGGCGTGTCGTCACCCGCCACCCAGGCGTGGAACCATTCGGCCATGACCTGGCCTTCCTGGATGCCGAAGGAGCATTCGCGCAGGGCTTCGTCGATCGCGACGGGCAGGCCGAGGGCATCCCCCACGACTTCGGCCGTGATGCGGGCGCGGGACAGGGGGGAGGCGACGATATGGGCCGGGCGGCGTTCGGGCGGCAGGGCGGCGATGACCGCCGCCGCGCGATGGGCCTGGGCGATGCCGGCGGCGTTCAGCGCGATGTCGCTGGCGCCCTGGGCGCGATATTGCGCGTTCCAGTCGGTTTCGCCGTGGCGCAGGAACCAGAAGGGGGTGTGCGGCAAGGTCCGGGTCATCAGGGTCATCAGCCGATCGCTGTTTCGCGGGCAAGGGCCGCTTGCACGCCGGGGTTGGCGCCGACCGTGGCGCGCAGCCGTTGCAGCCCCGCCATCTGGGTGATGTCGATGCTGGCGAAGCCGGCGAAGGTGGTCAGCATGAACAGGTGGATGTCCGGCACCATCACCTGTCCGGTGCCGAGCAGGGTGCCGTCGGGCTGGATCGCGGCATCGGCCAGTGCCAGGGCGGCCTGGCTGCGGCGCAGCCCGTCGGCCTTGATCACCGCGGCGGCGGCCGCGTCATCACCGGCGATGCGCCGGGCGCCGAGTGCGAGGAAAAAGGCGCGCGCCGTGGTGAACTGGCACCAGGCCATCCATTCCAGCGCCTTGGCGCGCTGCGGGTGGCTGGTCGGCAGCAACCCGGCGCCGGGCGCCATGTCGGCGATCCAGGTGCAGATCGCGGGGTTTTCCGTCACCACCACGCCGCCGCCGACATCGAGCGCCGGAACCTCACCCTTGGGGTTCAGGGCCAGGTAGCCGGGGGTCTTGTGGTCGCCGCCGCGCAGCGAGATGAAACGATACTCGATCGGCAGGGCCGAGGCCGCGGCGACCATATGGGCGACGGTCCCGTTGGTGCGGGTGCTGGTCCAGAGGGTGGCGATGGTCACACAAGACCCTCCTGCGCCATCGCGCGCTGCACGGCGGGGCGGGCCAGCATGCGGGCGTAATGGGCGGCGACGTTCGGCGGCAGGTCCTGCTTCATGCGCCCGGCGCGCCAGAAGCAGATGTAGAAGATCGCGCTGTCGGCGAAGGAGTAGTCGCCGACGATCCAGTCCTGCCCCGCCAGGGCCGCGTCGAGCCGGGCGAGGCCCGCGTCGAACATGGACTGGCCCTGCGCCTTGACCGCGTCGTGGTCGGTCGCGGTGGGGGCGAATTTGTCGGGGCGGAAGACGCGGGAGAAAGCCTGCATGTGGACGGTGGAGACGCAGTAGTCGGCGGCTTCCAGCGCGCGCGCCATGGGTTCGCCGGCCGGCGGCAGCAGCCCCGCGGTGGGGTGGGTCGCGGCCAGGTAGTAGGCGATGGCCGGGTATTCGGTCAGCACCGAGCCATTGCCCAGGGTCAGCACCGGCACCTTGGATTTCGGGTTGATGGTGGTGAAGGGCGGCTTGAACTGCGCGCCTTCGCGCAGGGCGACCGGCACGGCCTCATACGGTGCGCCGATCTCCTCCAGCAGGACGTGGATGCCGAGCGAACAGGCGCCGGGGGCGTAGAACAACTGCATGGGAATTCTTTTCCTTGGACATCGCGGTCCAAGGAACCTTGCCGTGTTTGGCCGGGGGACGGAAGGCCGTCAGCAGAACAGGGTGGAGACGGATGATTCTTCCGAGATGCGGCGCATCGCCTCGGCCAGCAGCGGCGCGATGGTGACGGTGCGGATGTTGCGCGACACGCGGACCGCCTCGGTCGCCAGGATGCTGTCGGTGACGACCATCTTCTCGATCGGCGAGGCGCCGACGCGGGCGACGGCGCCGCCGGAGAAGACGCCGTGGGTGACATAGACGGAGGCCGAGCGGGCGCCGTTCTTGATCAGCGCCTCGGCCGCGTTCACCAGGGTGCCGCCGGAATCGACGATGTCATCGACCAGGATGCAGTCGCGGCCCTGGACCTCACCGATCACGTTCATCACTTCCGACACGCCGGCGCGTTCGCGGCGCTTGTCGATGATGGCGAGGTCGGTGTGCAACCGCGTCGCGATCGCGCGGGCGCGGACCACGCCGCCGACGTCGGGGGAGACGACCATCAGCTCGCGCCCGGCGTAGTGCTGCTGGATGTCACGTGCGTAGAGCGGCGCGGAGAACATGTTGTCGACGGGGATGTCGAAGAAGCCCTGGATCTGGCCGGCGTGCAGATCCATCGTCAGGACGCGGTTGGCACCGGCCTCGGTGATCAGGTTGGCCACGAGTTTCGCCGAGATGGGCGTGCGGCTGCCCGATTTGCGGTCCTGCCGGGCGTAGCCGAAGTAGGGGATGACCGCGGTGATGCGCCGGGCGCTGGCGCGCCGCAGCGCGTCCAGCGTGATCAGCAGCTCCATCAGGTTGTCGTTGGCCGGGTAGGAGGTGCTCTGGATGACGAAGACATCCTCGCCACGCACGTTTTCATGGATTTCGACGAAGATCTCCATGTCGGCGAAACGACGCACGCTGGCCTGGGCGAGCGGGATGTTCAGCGCGGCGGCCACAGCCTCGGCGAGCGGCCGGTTGCTGTTGCAGGCGATGATTTTCATGGGCGGGGCTTGCTCCGGGCCGGACGGCGCGCGTGGTTAGCAATGTGACCACGCGGAGTCCACCATGCCACCGCATGGCGGCCCGGCGATCTGGCGTTGGTCATCGGGCGGGAACCGGCGGCGGGCGCAGGGCGCGGCTGGTCGGGGTCGGGTTTGGAGTCGGGTTTGCAGTTGGGGCGGCGGCGGCCTCGGCGGGCGCGTTGGGTGGCGATCCGGGGGCCTGCTGGCCGCCCGCCGAAAACCCGCCGGCGGTGGAGATCACCTGCTTGATCCCCGGTGCGGCCGTCTGCGCGATGACATAGGCGACATCGCCCCAGAGCCCGTTCAGGCTGCCGGTCGGCACATTGTTCACGAAGGCGACGCGACCGAGTTCGATCCCGTCGCGGCGGGTGACGATGAACTGGATATCGGCCTGGTCTTCGCGCGGGGATTCGCGGTCGCGGGCGACGCGGACCACGCCTTCGACCGCAAAGGCGGCGCCATCGGCGATGTCCTGCAGTTGGAAGCCCTCGCGCGGCAGGAATTCCGACAGTTTCGCCGTCAGCGCCAGGTTGCCGTCGCCCGGGGCGCCGCGCACCGGCATCAGCCGCAGGCGGGGTGCGCCCCCGGCGCGCATGCTGTCGGGGTCGGCGAAGCGGCGGGCGGCATCGGCGCGGGCCAGCATGGTGGAGATCAGGGGGGCGGCGGAGGCCGCGACCGCGTTGATGGTCACCTCCTGTTCCTCGCCCCAGGCGCGCAGCGGGACGGGCGGGCCGGCGGTCACGCCCAGTTCGCGGCCATCGGCATCGGTCAGCACATAGCGTGGGCGGATATTGCCGCCATCCTGTTCGGCCTTGATCAGCAGGCGCCAGTCGAGCGGCGTGGGGGTGCCGGGGACGGCGGGGACTTCTGCGCCCTCCAGCGCCGTCGCCAGGGCCACGGCCAGGGTGCCGGCGCCATTGTCGGTCAGCATCGCCTCTTCGGGCGCGGGGACGGCCAGGCGATAGGCGGGGGGGGCTGCGAGGCGCCGGGCCTCGGCGCCCGGATTGCCGCGGAAGGGCTGGGGCAGGGTGCCGCAAGCGCTGGTCAGGGCCAGCAGCAGGATCGGGATCACAATGGGGCGCATGTCAGCCTGCGAAACAGGTGGCGAGCATCGTCAGGAGCAGGAGCGCCAGGAAGATGACCATATAGGGCATGGCGGGGGTTATGCGGGCGACGGGATCATGACGCCAGCCCGATACAGGATATCTGGTGCCCGACCGGCAGGTCGCCAGCGATGCTGCCCCGGCGGTAGCTGAAGAAGCGGGCTTCGTCGGCCAGGGTATCGGCCGGCGGCGGGGTGGCGGCGATGCCGCGCCGGGCCAGGCGGGCGGCGCAATAGGCGGGCAGGTCGAACCACCAGCGGTCGGGGCGGCCGGTCTGGAAGAAGCGGGCGGCGGAAAGGTCCTCGGCCAGGACTTCGTCGCGCAGGTCGGCGGCGACTTCGTAGGAGGCCTGGCCGATGCAGGGGCCGATGGCGGCCTGGATACGGGCGGGGTCGGCGCCCAGGGCCTGCATGGCGTCCACTGTGGCCTCCAGCACCCCGGCGACCGCGCCGCGCCAGCCGGCATGGGCGCCGCCGATGACCCCGGCCTCGGGGTCGGCGAAGAGGACGGGGGCGCAATCGGCGGTGACGATGCCGAGCAGCAGGCCCGGGGTGGCGGTGACCATGGCATCGGCGGTCGGGCGTTCGGCCCAGGGGGCGGTGGCGGTGGCGACGGCGGGGCCGTGGACCTGCACGAGGCCGAGCAGGCGGTCGGGGGCAAACCCCATGGCGCGGGCGACGCGGGCGCGGTTTTCGGCGGCGAGCGCCGGATCGTCGCGGCCGTTCAGCGAGGCGTTCAGGCTGCCGAAGCGGCCGGCGGAGACGCCGCCCTGCCGGGTGAAGAAGCCGTGCGGGACGGGCAGGCTGGCGGTGAGGAAGGGGGGTGTCATGCGGCGAAACCGGGCAGTGGGGGTAGGTCGGGGTGACAGATCGCCAGGGCCTTGAACAGCCGTCCCATCGCCTCGGGCGCGGTCAGGCGATGGGCTGCCATGGCGAGCTTGGGCGCCTGGCGCGGGTTGGCGGCGGAGAGGGCGGCGGTGCGGGCCAAAAAGCCGAGGCGGGCGAGGAACAGCGCCTGCGGGACCGGGCCTTGGGCCGTGGTCGCCCGGGCGAGGGCGGCGAAATCGACATGGGCGGTCAGGTCGGCGGCGCCCGGGTCGGCCAGGGCATCCGCGACCTGGCCGTGGCGCAGGGCCTGGAGCGTGTCGCCGGGGCCGCTGGTGGCGGGGCCGTAGTCGATCAGCAGGGCGGCGCCACCTTGGGTGGCCAGGCGCGCCGACAGGGCCGTGACCCAGGCGAGGGCCGCGTCGCCGCGTTCCTGGATGGTGCCGGTTTCGGCGCCGGTCGTGGGGGCGTCCGGGGCGGGCCGTTCGACGAAGGCGCCGTCGCGGACCCAGCGTTCCATCCAGGCATCTTCGTGCCGGATGAATTGCCGGATCGGCAGGGCGTCCAGGAATTCGTTGGCGAGAAGAATCATCGGGCCGGGGGGCAGGTCGGCCAGGTCGTCGTGCCAGGTGGCGTCCAGCCGGGTCGCCTGTTCCGCGCGCAGACGGGGGGAGGTCTCGATCAGGTGCAGCCGCAGCGCGGCGGCGAAATCGGGGGCGGCGGCGCCGATGGCGCGCATGGCGTCGGCCATCAGGGTGCCGCGGCCGGGGCCGGCCTCGGCCAGGATGACCGGGCTGGGCTTGCCCATCAGGTCCCAGACCATCGCGGCCCAAAGTCCCAGGCATTCGCCAAAGACCTGGGAGATTTCGGGTGCGGTGGTGAAATCGGCGAAGGGGTCCTTGGTCGCGTAATAGGCGGCATTGGCGCGGGCCATGAAGGCGTCGAGCCGTTCGCCTGGGTCGAGTGGCTCCGCCGTGGGCGTCACGCCCGGCTGCGCCGCATCAGCCAGACCCCGATGATCACCATCGGGATCGACAGGATCTGGCCCATGGTCAGCCCGCCCATCAGGAAGCCCAGGTGGGCGTCGGGTTCGCGGAAGACCTCGCCCAGGATGCGGGCAGCGCCGTAGCCGGCCAGGAACAACCCGGTCAGGTAGCCGGTGCGGGCCAGGACGTCCGGGCTGCGGGCGCGCCAGAGGAGGACGGCGAAGAGGAGCACGCCCTCAAGCCCCGCCTGGTAGAGTTGCGACGGATGGCGCGGATAGGGGCCGGCGCCGGGGAAGACCATGGCCCAGGGGACGTCGGTGATCTGGCCCCACAACTCGCCATTGATGAAATTCGCCAGGCGTCCGAGGCAGAGCCCGATCGGCACGCAGACCGCCAGCCGGTCGCCGAAACGCAGGGCCGGGATGTTCTCGCGTTTGCAGAACCACAGCGTCGCGACGATCACGCCCAAGGCGCCGCCGTGGAAGGACATGCCGCCCTGCCAGACGTACAAGGCTTCCCAGGGTGCCGAGAGATAGGCGCCGGGGCGGTAGAACAGCACGTAGCCGAGGCGACCGCCGATGATGATGCCGAGGGTCGCCCAGGTGACGAAATCGTCGATCTGGCGCGCATCGGCGGCGACGGGTTCGCGCGCGGCCAGGCGGCGCAGCAGGCGCCAGCCGAGGACGATGCCGCCGATATAGGCCAGCGCATACCAGCGGATCTGGAACGGCCCGATGGCGAGCGCCACCGGGTCGATCGCGGGGAAAGCGATGACGGGCAGCATCAGCGGTGCTGATCGGGCTGCGTCAGGAAGTTCTGGACGTAGTCGGCCACGCCATCCTCCAGCGATGTTGGGGGATGGTCGTAGCCGGCGTCGCGCAGGCGATCGAGCGGGGCCTCGGTAAAATACTGGTACTTGCCGCGCAGATCCTCCGGCATGGGCACGAAGCGGATATCGGCGTTGCGGTTCAACGCGGCGAAGATGGCGCGGGTCAGGTCGAGGAAACTGCGGGCCTGGCCGCTGCCGATGTTGAACAGGCCCTTGGCGCGGGGGTTCTTCAGCAGCCAGAGCACCGCCGCCACGCAGTCCCGCACATGCACGAAATCGCGCTTCTGGTCGCCGTCGGCGATGCCGGGGCGGTCGGAGGCGAAGAGGGTCGCGGGTTCGCCCTGCGCGATCTGGGCGTATTTATGGGCCACGACCGAGGCCATGCGGCCCTTGTGCGCCTCATTCGGCCCATAGACGTTGAAGAACTTCAGCCCGGCCCAGGCGGGCGGCGCCCGGCGGCCGCGGGCCAGCAGATCCATGATGCGGCGGTCGGTGGCGTGCTTGGACCAGCCATAGAGGTTCAGCGGCCGCAGACGGGCCAGGGCGGCTTCGGAGGAATCGTCGGAAAAGCCCTGGTCGCCATCGCCATAGGTCGCGGCGGAGGAGGCGTAGATCAGCGGCACCCCATGCGCCGCGCACCAGTCCCAGAGCTTCAAGGTCAGGGTCAGGTTGGTATGGGCCACCAGATCGGCATCGGTCGCCGTGGTCGCGCTGATCGCGCCCATGTGGATGATGGCATCCAGTTTCGGCACGCCATCCAGGTAGCGCGGCAGGTCGTCCGGGGCCAAAAGCCCGGCGATGCGGTGCTTGGCGAGGTTGCGCCACTTGGCGCCGTCGCGCAGGCGGTCGCAGACCAGGACCTCCTGCCCCGCCTCGCAGAGCGCCGCTGTGATGTTCGACCCGATGAAGCCGGCGCCGCCCGTGACCAGATACATGCCAAACCCTGTCCTTACGCGCCGCGGGCGGTATAGGGCGGGGTGCGAAGCAGCGGCAAGGAGCAGGACATGAGCGGCACCGGCGGGAAAAAGTTCTTCGACGATCTGGCGGGCATGGCGGGCGGGGCTGTCAGCATGATGGCGGGCATGCGGGCGGAGGCCGAGGCGATGGTCCAGGCCCAGACCGAGGCCGCGATTCAGCGCCTGGGGCTGGTGAAGCGGGAAGAACTGGACGCGGCCATGGAGGTCGCCCGCCTGGCGCGGGAACAGGCCGAGGCGCTGGAGGCGCGGGTGGCGGCGCTGGAGGCCCGGTTGGGGGTGGTGGTGCCGGTGCCGGGTTTCGATGGGCTGGATGATGGGGCCTGAGTTGAACGATGCCACGTTGCGAGTAGCCTGCGGTCAGGAGCGGTTGGTGATGGCCAAGGGCGACGGAATGGCGCTGGATCAGCACCGTATTCGGGCTGTTGCCGCGGCGCGGGCGGCAACTGCGGCCCTTGCGGAGCTTGATGTGCGGGTGGTCGTGACAGGGTCTTTGGCCCGGGGGGGGTTTGGGATTCACTCCGACATTGATCTTCTGGTTACATCCTGCCCGCGGGATCGGAAGTATGCGATCGAGGGCCTGGTTGAAGATGTGCTGTCGGGTCTTTCATTTGATGTGATTTATCTTGATGAGTTGCCGCCCTGGAAGCTGCCGCATTTCGTGGAAGGGGCGGTCGATGCATCCGAGCTACGTTGATGTCGAGAACGAGTTCTTCGAAATCGGCATCGAGGCGCAGTATCTTTCTGTTCGGCTTGCCCATCTCGATGCATTGAACCCGCCTGCCGACCCACAGGAAAAATGGGAGGCAACACTTATTTGTGCCTCCGCGGCGGAGAAGATCTACACGGGGTGCGAGCGTGTCATGGCACGGCTGGCCGCGGATTTGGACGGGGTCGCGGTGACCCATGCCGAGGGCTGGCATATCGCCTTGCTTCGCAGGATGGCGCATCCATACCCGGCGGTGCGTGGCGCCGTGATTTCTGGCGAATGCCATGCTGTTTTGGACAAGGTCAGGTCCTTCCGGCATCGCGAAAGAAACACCTATGGCATCAACTTGGACTTTGCGCTCGTGGTGGAGCGAGCCTTTGAAGCGGTGACCGCCTTCAAGATGTTGCATGACGAAGTGATCGCGCTTCTCGCCGGCCGGAACAACCGGGACGGGGCGGCGCCTGCTGGCCCGGCCGTCGGGTGACGATGGGCCTCGGCTGGCGCCAAAGCGCCAGCGCATTGCGCAACGGTCATCGACAGCTTTATCCCTCTCTCTCTTGCGCGCTGATTCCGCGCTGCGGTATCTACCAATTGTGGGTGCCGCCACGATTCGCCCCCAGGGGTCGGACTGACGCACCGGGGCCGAGGAATCGGGCCGGGCGTTGGGCCGGGGGGCGAGCGGGTCACCCCTTGGCCTGGAGGCATGCTGATGTCTGCTCATCTCAGCCTGGAAACCGACCACGCCCATAATCCGCTCGATGTTCTGGAGCAGATTCTCGGGGCGAATGACTGGACGCATGAACGCGCGTCCGATTCGGAAATGGCCGCCGAGGCACCCGGGAAATGGTGCGACTACGCGCTCTGGTTCTCCTGGTCGTCGGAGATCAGTGCGATGCATTTCTCCTGCGCCTTCGACCTGAAGGTGCCGCCGAACCGGCGCGGGCCGCTGTTCGAATTGCTGGCGCTGGCGAATGAGAAGCTCTGGATCGGGCATTTCGGTATCGATGCGGATGATGGCGTGCCGGTGTTCCGCCATGCGGTGCTGCTGCGGGGGGCCGGTGGCGCCTCGGCGGAGAGCCTGGAGGATATGGTCGATATCGCCATCACCGAATGCGAGCGGTTTTTCCCGGCGTTCCAGTTCGTGCTCTGGGGCGGCAAGCCGCCGGCCGAGGCCTTGGCCGCGGCGATGCTGGAGTGCGTCGGGGAGGCTTGATGCGGGGGTGATGGCGCGGCAGACGGGGGGAAACCGCCGGAGGCCCGCCCGATGACCCTGACCCTTCCTCCCCTGCTTCTTGTCGGCTGCGGCAAGATGGGCGGCGCCATGTTGGCCGGTTGGCTGGAGCAAGGGCTTTCCGATTGCGTGGTGGTGGACCCGCATCCGGCGGCCGGGTTTGACGGGCGGGTGACCTTGGTCCCCGACGCGGCGTCGATCCCGGCCGGCTTCGCGCCCGGCGCGGTGGTGCTGGCGATCAAGCCGCAGGAGGCGCCGGCGACCCTGCCGGCCTATGCCCGCTTTGCCCAAGGTGCGGTGTTCATCTCGATCATGGCGGGGCGCAGCATCGCGGCGATGGATGCGGCGCTGGGCGGGGCGGCGCGGGTGGTCCGGGCGATGCCGAATACGCCGGCCGCGATCCGCCAGGGGTTTACCGTGGGCTGCCCCGGCCCCCGCGCGACGGCGGCCGACCGGGCGCTGGCCGATGCGCTGCTGTCGGCGATCGGGGAAGTCGCCTGGGTCGAGGATGAGGCGCTGATCGACCCGGTGACGGCGGTATCGGGCGGCGGGCCGGCCTATGTCTTCCTGCTGGCCGAGGTGATGGAGGCCGCGGCGGTGGCCCAGGGCATCCCGCAGGACCTGGCGCGCCGCATGGCGCGCGCCACGGTCGCGGGATCGGGCGCGCTGCTGGGCGCGAGCACGGAGGATGCCGCCGCCCTGCGCCGCGCCGTCACCAGCCCCAAGGGCACCACCGAACGGGCGCTGGCGGTGCTGATGGCCAGCGACGCCTGGCCGGCGCTGATGGACCAGGCGATCGCCGCCGCCACGGCCCGGTCGCGCGAACTGGCCGGCTGAGGCCCCCCTTACGGCCAAGGCTTGGCGCCCCGATATGCGGGGCGACAGTAGGATACCTGCCCATGACGCCCTCCGACGACATCGCGACCTTCGCCGCACCGCCCTATCCCGGCACGCCGCTGGCCGATGCGGCGCTGCTGGAGGCGCTGTGGCGGGTGGTCGCGGCGGAAGGCTGGCGCGGGGCGACGATCGAGGCGATCGCGGCCGAGGCGGGGGTTTCGGCGGCGGGGCTGCGGGCGCGCTTCCCCATCCGGGCGCTGCTGCTGGCGCGGCATGCGTCGGTGGTGGACCGGGTGGTGATCGACGGCACCATCCCCGATGGCGGCGGCAGCCCGCGGGAGCGGGTGTTTGATGTGCTGATGCGGCGCTTCGACGCCTTGCAGCCGGGGCGGGCGGGCATCCTGCGGCTGATGGAGGAATTGCCGCGCGATCCGTTGACCGCGCTGGCCATCGTGCCGCTGCTGCCGGTGTCGATGGCACGGATGGCCGAGGCCGCCGGGATCGCCGCCGATGGCGCGCTGGGTGCCGTGCGGGTGAACGGGATGGCGGGGGTCTGGCTGGCCGCGATGCGGGCCTGGCGGAAGGATGACAGCGTCGATCTGTCGGCGACGATGGCGGCCCTGGATAAGGCGCTGGACCGCGCCGAGGGCCTGGCGCGCAGCCTGCGGCTGCCGGATGGGGACCGGATGACCCTTACGGCGGAGCCGATCCAGCCCTGAGGGTAAAGATTGATCAAACGCAATGTCACTGGATGCTGCACTGCGATATGGAGTAATGAACAACCAGTCAGGGAGTTCGTCGCCATGCAGCCCTTCAAACCCGATATGGACATCATGAAAATGATGAGCGAGTTCAAGATGCCGGCCATGCCCGACCTCGACGCCCTGGCCGCGGCCCAGAAGCGCAACCTTGATGCGCTGACCGCCGCGAACAAGATTGCCATGGAAGGCGCCCAGGCGGTTGCCCGCCGGCACATGGAAATCCTTCAGCAATCCATGACCGAAATGTCCGAGGCGATGCGCGCGATGACCGCGACGCCGGCGCCGCAGGACAAGGCCGCCCGCCAGGCCGAGATGTTCAAGGGCACCTACGAGCACGCGGTGTCGAACATGAAGGAACTGGCCGAGCTGATCCAGAAGTCCAATTCCGAGGCGCTGGGCCTGCTGAACCGCCGCTTCGCCGAGGCGATGGACGAGGTCAAGCAGATGGTCGACCAGTCCAAGCCCGCGGCTTGATTGGTCTAGACTGTCGTTTTGACGCATTTTCCGAGTCGTCAGGTGAGTCCACCTGACTTGAAAATGCTCTAAACCGGTAGCCTGACCCGGGCGCGCAGCCCGCCCAGCGGCGCGTCCTCCAGCACCACATCGCCGCCATGTGCGCGGGCGATGTCCCGTGCGATGGCCAGCCCGAGCCCCGTGCCGCCGGCCGAGAAGGCAGCGAAGGGCTTGAAGGCTTCCTCACGCTGCGCTTCCGGGATGCCCGGCCCGTCGTCGTCCACGGTGACGACGGCCCAGGCGGGCGTGCCGCCGGCGTGCAGGGGGACGGCGGTGACCTCCACCGCGATGCGGCGCGCGTGCTTGCGGGCATTGTCCAGCAGATTGCCCAGGCAGCGCCGCATCGCATCGGCGCGGAAGGGCAGCACGAGGTCGGCGGGGGCGGAGACCGCCACCTGGGCGCCATCGCGCCGGGCGCGGGCGGCCAGGTCCTGCACGATGGGCACCAGGTTTTCCGGTTTTGGTGCCTCCTGCCCCTCGCCACGGGCGAAGGCGAGGTAGGCGGCGACCATGCGCTCCATCTCCTCGACATCCTGGGTCAGGGCGGCGGCGTCTTCCTGCGCATCGGCCGGCAGCATGGCGAGGCCGAGGCGCATCCGCGTCAGCGGCGTGCGCAGGTCGTGGCTGATGCCGGCCAGCAGGTCGGTGCGCTGGGCGACGAAGCGGCGGATGCGGCCCTGCATCTGGTTGAAGGCGGCGGCGGCCTGGCGCACCTCCAGCGCGCCCTCGGGCTTCATCGGCCCCTGGTCGCGCCCCATGCCGAAGGCTTCGGAGGCTTCGGCGAGGCGGCGGATCGAGCGGACCTGGTTCTTCATGAAGACCGCGGCCAGCGAGAAGAGCAGGATGCCGGAGACCACCAGCCACAGCACGAACAGGTAGAGCGTGGTGGTGAAGAGGCGTTTGCGCGCGGCTTCCACATGCAGCACGCCATCGGGCATCGCGACGCGGATGATGACCGAGCGGGGGTCGGACGCCCAATCGGCGTCGAAGGGCAGGCCCACGCGTTCGCGTAGCGCGACGTCCAGGTCCTGCTCCAGCGGCAGCAGCGGCAGCGCCACGTTGCGCTGGGATGCGGGGCCGAGCGTCGCCCCGGCCTCGAAGGCCAGGGAGAGGTCGAGCCGCCAGGCGGCCTCGCGGAAGACCCAGCCGCGGTCGGCGTCCTGCGGGAAGCGTTCCAGCAATTCGACCACCATGCCGACATCGCCCGCGACGGCATGGGCCAGGCGGCGGGACACCACGTCCAGGTGGTTGCCGTAGAACAATTGCAGCGCGATCGCCTGCAACACCACCAGCGGCGTCAGGATGATGAGCAGGCTGCGGCCGAGCAGGCCCCGCGGCAGCAGGCTTCGCAGCCAGGACGTGGGCGCCTTCATTGACCGGGTCGCAGCACGTAGCCCCGGTGGCGGATGGTCTGCAGGAAGCGGGGCTCGCGCGGGTCGGTTTCGATTTTCCGGCGCAGGCGGGTGACCTGCACGTCGATCGCCCGTTCGCCGGCGTCCGGCATGGACAGGGCGACGGCGATTTCCTCGCGGCTGAGGATATCGCCGGCGCGGCGGGCGAGGGCGGCGAGCAGGGCGGCCTCGCCACCGGTCAGGCGCACGCTGCCCTCGGCATTGCGCAATTCGCCGCGTTCGGCGTCGAACCAATGGGTGCCGAGCTGTACCGGGGGCGCCGACATCGCCGGAGAGGGCGCGGCGGGGGCGGCGCGCTTGAGGATGGTGCGGATCCGCAGCGCCAATTCGCGGGGGTCGAAGGGCTTGGCCAGGTAATCGTCGGCGCCGGTTTCGAAGCCGGCGATCCGGTCATCCGGCGCGCCGGCGGCGGTCAGCATCAGGATGGGCACGTCCAGCCCGTCGCGGCGCAGCGCCTGGGTCAGTTCCAGCCCGCTTTCGCCGGGCATCATCACATCCAGCACCACCAGGTCGAAGGCGACGGAGGCCAGTGCCGCGCGGGCCGCGGCGGCGTCCTGGGCGCCGGTGACGCGAAAGCCCTGGTCGCCGAGGAAGCGTTGCAGCAGCACGCGCAGCCGGTCGTCATCGTCCACGACCAGCAGGTGCGGCACCAGCAGATGCGGCTGGCTGGCGGTATCGGCGTCGCTCATCGTCCAGGTCCATCGCGGCGGGCACGATCCAGGGCGGCGCGGGCCTGCGGGCCCATCAGGCCGCGCATCACGCGGCGGAAGCCGTCCACCGCCTGGGGACCGGCTTCGCGATAGGCGCCCATCACCGTGTCGCGCTGGCGTTCGAACAGGCGGCGTTCCAGCGCCAGGCCGGATTCGGTCAGGGTCAGCAAGCGTTGGCGCCGGTCGTGGCGGCCGGGGGCCTGGTGGATCAGCCCCTGTTCGATCAGCGGGGTCAGCACGCGGCCGAGGGACTGCTTGGTGATGGCCAGGATGCCCAGCAGGTCGCCCACGGTGATGCCGGGATGGCGGCCGACGAAATGCAGCACGCGGTGATGCGCGCGGCCCAGGCCCATCTCCTCCAACATGGCGTCGGCGCCGGCGGTGAAGTCACGATAGCCGAAGAACATCAGGTCCTGCGCCGCGCGCAGTTCCTCTTCCCGCAGGAACAGCAAATCCTGTCCGGCGCCCGGTGATCCATGGGCCGCGCCCCCGCGCGGGGTGGTTGAAGGGGGTCTGCTGTTGCCGTCTGGCATGGGAGGCATGTTGTCCGGTTGGGTCAGTATGTTTGACACTTTTGGTGGATAGGGTCTAGCTTGGGCTAGTTGACGCAATAAAATTACTCCGAATGCGGCAAAAACATTCCTAGTTTTTGGAAGGAAGCTTTTTCATGGCCTTGGTTCCCTTCGACGATCGCGACGGTTTCATCTGGTGGGATGGCGCGTTCATCCCCTGGCGCGACGCCAAATTGCATGTCCTGAGCCACGGCCTGCATTACGCCTCCGGCGTATTCGAGGGTGAACGGGCGTATAACGGCAACATCTTCAAGCTGGCGGAGCATACCGCACGGCTGGTCGAGTCGGGGCGGTTGCTCGGGTTTGACATACCCCATTCGCAGGAGGTCATCTCGGCCGCTTGCCAGGAAGCCTTGACCCGCAACGGCTTGGTTGACGCCTATGTGCGCCCGATCGCCTGGCGCGGCACCGAACAATTGTCCGTGAGCGCGCAGGCCACCAAGATCCACCTGGCGATCGCCGTCTGGGCCTGGCCGAACCTGTTCGGTGACAACCGGATGCAGGGCGTGCGGCTGGGCATGGCCAAGTGGCGCCGCCCGGCGCCCGATACCGCGCCGACGGCGTCCAAGGCCGCCGGGCTGTACATGATCGGCACCCTGTCCAAGCACGAGGCCGAGGCGCAGGGTTTTTCGGACGCGATGATGCTGGACTACAAGGGCGACGTGGCGGAGGCCACCGGGGCCAATGTGTTCTTTGTCTTCGACGGCGAAATCCATACCCCGACGCCCACCTGCTTCCTGGACGGGATCACCCGCCGCACCGTGATGGCGCTGGCCCGCAAGCGTCAGATGACGGTGGTGGAGCGTGTCATCAAGGCCGATGAAATGCCCCGGGCGAGCGAAGTTTTCCTGGCCGGCACCGCGGCCGAGGTGACGCCGGTGCGCTGCATCGCCGATTATCAGTACACGCCGGGCGCGATCACCGAGACGCTGATCAAGGACTATGACGCGCTGGTGCGGATGACGCCGGCCGAGGTTTCTCGGCTGGGCGTGTGACGGGAAGGGCGGGGGAGTCTTCCCCCGCCAACCGCCGCGCCATCAACAAGCCCGCCGCCAGGGGCAGCAGCCAGATGATGCGTGCCTGGTAGCGGTGATGCGGCTTGGACAATGCGCCGGTCGCCGCCGCATTGGCGAGAATCCCGAGCAGGACGCAGGCGAAGAGTTTTTGGGCCGCCGTGCCCCGCGCGGAAATTGCCGCCCATAGGCCGATGACCAGCGATAGCGCGACGACCGGCGCCTGCGGCCAGAGAAGGGGTTCGGCCACCGCTGGCAACGCGCCGCGCATCTGCATCGCGGCATCGAAGGCGGCGAGTTCCCGCGCGGAAAAACCCTCGGCCACCATCATGCGGGCGGAGACGTCCAGGTGATCGGACACCAGCGTATCGCCGACACGGAAGGTGACGAGTTGGCGCGCGAGGTTCTGGGCGGCAGCGCGAAGGACCTCGAGCGGATAGGCGCGCAGGGTGGCGGCGACGATCTGGGCGGCTTCGGCCGCGATCAGCACCGTGCCCATGGGGCGCGTGTTGCCCGCGGCGTCGCGGGCGACGGGGGAGGCCGGGTCCCAGAGGAATTGGTCGCTGTCCATCGGCAGGCGATCGACGAAGCCGCACAAATACCAGCCGGCGTCGGGGCAGCGCGCGCGCAGCAGCGCCGTTGCCGGGCCATCCGCCTGCAACCGCGCCAGGGCGAAGGTTGCGCCATAGGGGGAGATGGCCAAGCGGCCATGGCCGATGCCGTTGGAGACGAGCAGGAAGACCAGCGCGATGGCGAGCGGGGCGGTGGCGCGCAACACGGGCCGCAATCGCCAGGTCAGCAGCAGCACCCCGGCGATGACGGCCGCCGCGATGACCAGGTGCGACAGATGCACGGCGACGGCGAAGGCGCCGAGGGCGAGCATGGCCCAGCCTTCCGCCCGCGACAGGCGCCCCAATGCCAGGAGCCAGAGGCTGAGGACGGTCACGCCCGCAAACACGTCCGGCATCAGGGTGGATGCGAACCAGGGCAGCGCGGTCAGCGCCGCCAGCAGCCCGACCGCCAGCAGATGCGCCGCGGGGGTGATACGGCCCAGGACCGCGCGCTGCACCAGCCAGAGCAGCCAGGACAGCACCAGCGCCTGCAAGGCGGCGGCCCCCCAGAGCGACACCTGCCAATGCCCCAGGTGCAGGAACGGCCCATAGGCCATCGGTTTGTCCCAGGCCATGCGCGGCACGATCGTCTGGGCGAGGAAAGAGACGGTGTCGATGAAGACCAGCGGAAAGCCGTTCAGCACGGCCGGCCAGAGCAACAGCAGCGCGGCGCCGGCGACGGCCCAGATCATGTCTTTTCCACCCGCCGCGGCAGCAGCACGGCGATGGCGGCGAAGGGCAGCAGCCAGGCGATGCGGGCCTGGTAGCGGTGGTGCGGTTTGGAGAGGCCCCCCGTCGCGGCGGCATTGCCGATCAGCGCGGCGAGGATGATGGCTGCGAGCATGGCCGGGCCACGGTCACTGGCGCGCCAGGCACCCCACAGCAGCAGCGGCAGGGCGAGCAGCACCAGCGCGGGATAGGGGAGTTCTGGCGCCGCCAGCCGACCCTGGGCTTGCAGGCTGGCGTCGAAGCGCGCGGTCTCGCGGGCGGAAAAACCCTCCAGCTGGGGGCGGAGCGCCAGGGCGAGGTGATCGGCGACCAGCGTGTCACCGGGGCGCAGGGTGACGAGTTGTTCGGCGGTATTGACCAGGATGGCGCGGGTGACGGCCCAGGGTTCGCGCCAGATGGTTTCAGCGACGATGGTGCGGGCCTCGGGCGAGAGCAGCGCTCCGCCCAGGAAGCGGGGTTGGCCGGTGGCGTCGCGGTTCACCGGGCTGTCGGGCGCCCAGAGGAAGACGTCGGAATCGACCGGCAGGCGGCCGGCCCAGGCGCAGAGATACCAGCCCGGATCATTCGCCGCGCAGCGGTCGGAGATCGTGCGCGCGGCCGGGCCGTCGGCGATCAGCCGGGCGAGCAGGAAGGTGCTGCCGTGGGGGGAGACGGACCAGGTGCCGTGGCCGATGCGGTTGGTGGTGGCCAGCAGGCCGATGGCCAGGACCAGCGGCAGGGCGGCGCGCAGCCCGGCCGGGATGCCGCCAGCCAGGGCGATGACGGCAAGCCCGGCGGCGAGGGGCAGGAAGGACAGGTGGCTCGCGGTCGCGACCGTCGCCGCCAGCACCACGCCGATGCGTTCGGCCGTGGTCAGCGCCCAAAAACCCCAGCCCAGCAGGAAGGCGGGCAGGACCACCGCCACCACAAGAATGTCAGGCATCAGCAGGGCGGTGGAAAACGGCGCCGTGGTCAGCGCCGCCAGTGCCGCGCAGACCAGCACATGCCGGGCAGGGGTCGCCCGCCCCAGGCTGCGCAGGGTCAGCCACAGCAGCCAGGATACCAAAAGCCCCTGGGCCGCCAGCGGCAGCCAAAGGGTGATGCGCTCATGGAACAGGTGCAGCAGCGGCCCGTAGATCCAGGGCTTGTCCCAGATCATCAGCGGCCCGAGCGTCTGGTGCAGGAAGGCGCCGGTATCGCTGAAGACAATCGGAAAACCGTTCCACAGGGCGGGCCAGACCAGCAGCAGGCCGCCCGCCGCGATGGCCAGCAGCCGGGATGGCATGGTTTAACCCTGGGTCCAGCGGGCCGTGGCGGCGTCGTCCTCGGCCTTGGCCTCCACCCAGCGGTGGCTGCCGTCCAAAAATTCCTCGCGCTTCCAGAAGGGCGCCTTGGTCTTCAGCCAGTCCATGAGGAAGGCCACGGCATCGAGCGCCGCGGCGCGGTGGCCGGAGGCGGCGAGGACCAGCACGATGCCATCGCCCGGGCGCATCAGGCCATGGCGATGGATGATGGTGCAGCCGGTCAGTGGCCAGCGCGCCATGGCGTCGTAGGCGATGGTGTCGATGGCGCGTTCGGTGACGCCGGGCCAGTGTTCCAGCACCATGCCGGCCAGACCGTCATCGGCGCGGCACAGGCCGATGAAGCTGGCGATGGCGCCGATGTCATTGCGGCCGGCCGCCAGCCGCGCGGTTTCGGCGGCGATGTCGAAGGGTTCGGCCTGGACCTTGACGGTCGGGCGCATGTCGTCAGCCGCCGGTGACGGGGGGGAAGAAGGCGATTTCGCGCGCGGTGCCGAGGGGCGTGTCCGGGCCGCAGAAATCCTGGTCCAGCGCGGCGCGCACCTGGGCCGGGTTGGCGAAGGCCGCGGCATGGCCGGGGGTGCGGGTGGCGAGCCAGGCCATCAGTTCGGCGACGGTGGCGACGCCGGGGGGCGGGGCCACGGATTCCTCGGCGATGCCGGTGCGCTGGCGCAGCCAGGCGAAGTAGAGGATCTGCATACGGCGCCTATTGGCCCGGCACCTGGCGGATGCGGCCGCCCGGGCCGATCAGCAGGGTATCGGGGCCCTGCGGCACGGCGATGCCGCTGCCGCCGCCCGGGGTGGTGAAGGTGGAGGGGCTGCCCGGCGGCGACACGACGGTGGCCCCGCCCGGCAGGGTGCGGACGCGGTCATTGGTCGGCGGGGAGATGTTCAGCGCCGGCGGCAGAGTCACGCCACCAGCCGGCGGCGTCGCCGGTGGCAGGGCGCGGAGGCGGTCGGTGGCCGGCGGCGAGATGTTCAGCACCGGCGGCAGCGGCTGCGTCGGCGCCGGCGCGCGTTCGCGGGTCGGCGGCGGCATGGGCGGGGCGACCTGCGAACTGCCTTGTTGGAATTCCACCGCATCCTGGCGGAACAACTGCTGCGGCGGCGGGATCATGGCGGCATTGCCGGGCTGGATGCCGCGCTGCTGGTCCTCAAGGTTCAGGAGGGTGGCGCGGGGGGCTTCCTCGACCGGCCAGACATTGCCCTCTTCGGGCAGCAGGGGGGTGAAGGACGGCGAGCCGCCGGTGACGCGCGCCAGGGTGGCGCTGTTTTCCGGGCGGATCACGCCGCGCTGGCCCCAGGGGTCGAATTCGTCGCGCGCCGTGCATCCCGCAAGGACAAGGGCCGCCGAGGCAATGGCGAGGGTACGGATCATGGTGCTCTCCGGCAGGGCGTAGCATCGCCAAGATGCGGCGTCGGGGCCAGGGCGCCAAGGGCGCCCTCTGGTGTATTTCGTCAGGGCGCCAAGGGCGCCCCGTGGTGTATTTCGTCGGGGTGCCAAGGGCGCCCCGAAGATATCTGGTCGCGGCGCCGAAGGCGCCCGCATGTCATTTGGTCAGGGTTTGGTTGCGGCGCCGGCATGGCGCAGCCCCGCGGTCAAATAGTCCCAGCCGGTGACGAGCGTCAGCCCGGCCGCGACCCATAAACCGGCCTCCCCAAGGAAGTTTAGCGGCAGCCAGCCCAGGCCCACCAGGGGGGCCGCCGAGTCCCCGGCGAGAAGCACGCCGAGGGCGCCCATCTGCACGCCGGTCTTCCACTTCGCCAGCGGCGTGACCGGCAGGCCGACGCGCAGGGAGGCGAGGTATTCGCGCAGGCCGGAGACCAGGATCTCACGCAGCAGGATGACGATGGCCGGGACCAGGCCCAGGATGGACAGGTGCCCGTTGCCGGCCAGCAGCATCAGCGCGGCACCGACCAGCAGCTTGTCGGCGATCGGGTCCAGCATGCGGCCGAAATCGCTGGTCTGTTGCCAGTCGCGGGCGAGCTTGCCGTCGAAGTAATCGGTGATGGCGGCGATGGCGAAGACCGCGCAGGCGGCGAGATCCCCCCAGGGCTGGCGCAGCATGGCCAGGACCACCAGCAGCGGGATGGCGGCGATGCGCGAAAGGGTCAGCAGGTTCGGCAGGTCGGTCGGCAAATGCTCGCGCCCTCAGGTCGCACTGCTTGTAGCCGCCTCGGCGCCCGGGTGGAAATGCTCGTAGACGCGGCGGGCCGTCGCGGGGCCGATGCCGGGGCAATGGGCCAGGTCTTCCAGCGACGACTGGCGCACGCCGCGGGCGCTACCAAAATGGTTCAGCAGGGCGCGCTTGGTGGCGGGGCCAACGCCGGGCACGTCGTCCAGCTCGGATTTGACCATCGCCTTGGACCGGCCGGCGCGGTGGGTGGTGATGGCGAAGCGATGCGCCTCGTCGCGCAGGCGTTGCAGATAATACAGCACGGGGTCGCGCGGCGGCAGTTGGATCGGCGCGCGCCCGGCCATGTGGAACCATTCGCGCCCGGCATCGCGGTCGGGACCCTTGGCGACGCCGATCAGGGGGATGTCGTCCACGCCGAGTTCGGCCAGGACCTCACGCGCCGCGTTGAGTTGGCCGAGGCCGCCGTCGATCAGCACGAGGTCGGGCCAGGATTCGCCGTCGCGGCCGGGGTCTTCCTTCAGCGCGCGGCCAAAGCGGCGCTCGAAGACTTCGCGCATCATGGCAAAGTCGTCGCCGCCGCCGACGGGGCCGGCGGCCTTGATGGCGTATTTGCGATAGGCGGATTTGATGAAGCCGCCGGGGCCGGCGGCGACCATCACGCCATAGGCGCTGGTGCCCTGGATGTGGCTGTTGTCGTAGATCTCGATGCGGGCGGGCGGCTCGGCCAGGTCGAAGACGCGGGCGACGCCCTCCAGCAGGGCGGTCTGGGCGGTGCCTTCGGCCAGGCGGCGTTCCAGGGCCTCGCGTGCGTTGGTCTCGGCGTGTTCGACCGCGCGGGCCTTGTCGCCGCGCTGGGGGCGATGGAGTTCGACGCGCCGGCCGGCGCGCAGGGCCAGGGCCTCGGCGATCAGGGGGGCGTCGGTGGGGTCGTGGCTGACCAGCACCAGCGGGGGCGGCGGCATGTCGTCGTAGAGCTGCGCCAGGAAGGCGCCCATGACCTGCGAGGGCGGCACGTCGCCGCGGGCATAGGCCGGGAAGAAGGCCCGGTTCCCGTTGTTCCGGCCTCCCCGGTAGAAGAACACCTGCACGCAGGATTGCCCGGCGGCCTGGTGCAGCGCCACCACATCGGCGTCCCCCATGCCATCCAAATTGATGCGGTCGGTGCCCTGGATATGGGTCAGGCCGCGGATACGGTCGCGCAGGGCGGCGGCGCGTTCGTATTCCATGCGTTCGGCGGCGGCCTCCATCTCGGCGGCCAGTTTCTTCTGGATGGAGGGGGTTTCGCCCGACAGGAACAGCTTCGCCTGGCGGACGAGTTCCGCGTAGTCGGGCTGGCTGATGCGGCCGACGCAGGGCGCCGAGCAGCGGCGGATTTGATACAGCAGGCAGGGGCGGGAGCGGGTGGAGAAGACCGTGTCGCGGCAGGAGCGCAGCAGGAAGACGCGCTGCAGGGCGGTCACCGTCTGCTTCACCGCCCAGGCGCTGGCAAATGGCCCCCAGTAGGAGGCGCCGGGCTTCTTCTCGCCCCGGTGCTTGGCGATCTGGGGGTAGGGATGCGCCTCGGTCAGCACCAGCCACGGGTAGGACTTGTCGTCGCGCAGGACGATGTTGAAGCGCGGCCGCAGCCGCTTGATGAGGTTGGCCTCCAGCAGCAGGGCCTCGGCCTCGCTCTTGGTGGTGATGACCTCCAGCGACACGGTGTCGGCCACCATGCGGCGCAGGCGTTCGGGCAGGCGGGCGGGACGCGTATAGGCGGCGACGCGTTTGCGCAGGGCCCGCGCCTTGCCGACATAGAGCGCGGCGCCGGCGGCATCGAGCATGCGATACACACCCGGGCCGGGCGGCAGGTTCGGCAGGGCGGCGATCAGCACCGCGGCGCCCAGCAGTCCCGGGGGCAGCGCCACGGGGGCAGCGTCCGGCGGGGGGGCGTCGATGGGCATGGGCAGGGCGATACTAGTGCCTGGGGGCGGCCGCAAGGCGCTGCCTATTTCCGGCACCTGTTATCCCCGAACCTTGTGGATAAGTCTGTGGGCGGAATGCTGCGGAACCCCCGGGAGTCCATGTCATCTGCCGGTAACAGCAGGTTGCCACGCAATTAAGCAAAAAACCAAATCATTGATTTCGTTGAATAAACATCCGAAACCACGAAACTCGCTCGTCAAGATGTAAGTTGCGATTGACTGGAATGATACCGTCGTTGCAGCCAGGGAGCACGGTGGATGAATTGCGGGCGGGGGCGGCTGTGCCGACCGCAAGTTGCTGATGCCATGCCGAAAGATACGTGATCGATGCGACGTCAGTCCGGTTGCGGCTTTGGCGTTTCCGCAACCCCGGCGCGTCGTCGCCGTTCGACCGTCACCCCAACGGAAGAAGCGTCGTGCAGGATATCCGGCTTGGCGGCGGTCACCCGGGCGACCAGCACCCGCGGATCGTCCAGCGCCGCGACGGCGATGCGTTCGGCCAGGGTTTCGACCAGCCGGGTGTGGCCGTCGGCGACGATGCGACGGGCGGCGGCGACAACCGCCGCGTAGTCCACCACCCGGGCCAGGCGGTCCGGCCCGATGCCGTCGGGCGCGTGTTCGTCGGTGACCGCCAGTTCGATGTCCAGGATCAGCCGCTGCGGGGCCACCTGTTCCTGCGGATAGACGCCCAGCCGGGCAAGGACAGTCAGGCCGCGAACGAAAACCCGGCGGATGCCGGCGTCGGCGTCGGGCGCGAAGGGGATGCTCATTCCTCAGGCATGCCATGAATCGACCGCGCTGCCCATTGCAGATGCTGGCCGCCATCCAGCGCGATCATCTGGCCGGTGAAGGATGGCATGGCCAGCAAGGCCAGGGCGACGGCCGCGACTTCGTCGGGGCTGGTGCCGCGGCCGAGGGGGACGGAGGCGCATTGCGCGTCGAACTGCGCCTGGGATTGGCGGGGCGATGGCACGGCCGGGCCGGGGCCGATGGCGACCACCCGGATGCGGGGGGCCAGCGCCAGGGCCAGGGTCTGGGTCAGGGTCCAGAGCGCGGCCTTGGAGACGGTGTAGGAGACGAAATGCGGGGTCAGCGACCAGACCCGCTGGTCGATCATGTTCAGCACCACGCCTTCGGCCACATCGGGCAATTGGCTGGCAAAGGCCTGGGTGAGCACGAAGGGGGCGCGCAGGTTCGGTTCGATATGCTGGTCCCAGGTGGCCCTGGTGGCGTCGGCGATCTCGTCGCGTTCGAAGGTGCTGGCGTTGTTCACCAGCACGCCGATGGGGCCGAGGGCGGCGGTCGCCGCGGGCAGCAGGGCGGTGGTGTCGGCTTCCTGGGTCAGGTCGGCGCGCAGGGTGACGGCGCGGCGGCCGAGGGCGCGGATGTCGGTGGCCGTGGCCTCGGCGTCCTGGTCGCTGGTGGAGAAATGGATGGCGACGTCGAAGCCCGCCCCGGCCAGCGCCAGGGCGATGGCGCGGCCAAGGCGGCGGGCGCCGCCGGTCACGAGGGCGGTGCGGGGGATGGCTGGGGCGATCATCATGCAGGTTACATAGCGCGGGATCGGCCGGCGTCACCTGTGGTTGACCCGGCCACGCGCGATGGAGGAGGGTCCGCGCGCATTCAGCGGGAGGCACGGCATGCGACGGATGGCGATGATGGCGGTGGTGTTGGCGGCGGGGCCGGCGATGGGCCAGGGGCTGCCGCAACTGCCGGGTGGCATTCCCGGGTTGGGTGGCGGTGGTGCCGCGACGCAGGGCAATGGCGGCAGCGAGTTCTGCCAGCGGGTCGGTCGGGCGGCGATGTCCTGCCGGTCGGGGGGAATCGCGATCACCGACCTGACGGGGCTTGGCACCTGCCTGGTGCGGACCCTGCCGGCGGCGGATTCGATGCGGGTGGCGCAGGCGGCGCAGCGGGCGCAGGGGAATCCGTCGTCGGTGCTGACGGAATGCGGGGTGCGGTAACGGCGGCATCGCCGTCGTTTCCGTCCAGGATCCACAATCCGACTCGCAAGGCCCGACACCTTGCGCGACACTGATCCTCCCGGTGTCGTAATAAAACGGGCGGGCCGTTTGGCCACCGGGCGTGGGAGACACTCCGATGCCCTGGACACCACGACGCCTGCGGCGCGGCCTGTTGCTCGGATCGCTTTTGCTGGCGGTCGCCTGCCAGTCACCGGCCCCGCCGCCGCCGGATCATGCCTCGGTCGCAAGTATCGACATGATCGACAGCGACGCCTTCGACACGCAGCTCCGGCGGGCGATGGCGGACCGCACGACGCGCATCGTCGTCCGGCCCTTGCCGCAGCCGAGGACGGACAGCATTCCACCGCGGCTGAACACATGGCTGACGGCCGTGGCGGAGCGCGGCGGCCAGGTCATCGTCGTCGGTCCCAACAGCGTGGATCCGAGCACGGGTGAGTCCACACGCTCGGTCGCCGTGGTGCTGGAGCTTCTGAACCCGCTGTTGGAGCGGCTGTTCGTGGTGGTGCAGAATCGTATCCAGTATGCCCCGGCCTCCGGATACGAAGTCGCGTTGGTCGTGGTCCCCGGGTCTGCCAATATCCAGAGCGTCGTGTTTCGGCGTAAGGCGACTTGACGAGGTTGCGAGCGCTATTCGACCCGCGGTACGTGGACGACGATCGGGGTGAGGCCCGGTTCGCCTGGCGGGGGCGTGCCATGCACCATCACACTGTTCGGTCCCTGCCAGGACATGCGAAACGTCCATGGCCCCGTGAAGGTGAGAGCCTCCGCCGTGACCCGCCCGACGAACCGCCTGAATGTGCCGGGGCGCGTCGGATCGTGGGACCGTTCGGTCGGTCCTGATTGGGCGTAGATGACCTCCGCCGTGCCGTTCGCTTCGTCGACCCGCGGGATGATGATCATCTGATGGCGGCCGACGCGGTTCCAGCGCTCCGCAGCACCCCATGCGCCGACCCAGTGCCCCAGGCTGCCCGCGCGTTCGGCATTGCCGGGCGGAATGTCGCGCGGCAAGGGAATGCCGCGCTCCGCCGCGACGCGCCGTGCGACGGCCCAATTGTCGCGCCCCGCGGCGGTGCCCGGCGGGCGCAGCGTAGGGAGCACCGCCGGCTGGGTCGTGGGTGCTGGCGCTTGCTGGCCGCCTTGGTGTGCGCGCAGCACAACGTCCGACACGAGCGACGAATTGTCCCAGGGCACCTGCCGTCCACCGGTGGCCTCCACCACGCTGCGCCGGACGCGGGTCATGATCTGGCGGATATCGAGGCCAGGCTCCGCCAGATGGCGGACCAAGGCCGTGGTGAAGGGGCTGTTTCGCTCGTTCCCATCAGCCGCGACGGTGCCGGGTGCGGTGGCGAAGGCGATCAGCGTCCCGAGATCGGCGGTTTCGACCCTGGCGAGGCCGCGCGCCAGGGAGCGGCTCCCTGACAGGCCCTGCATATTGACGGCAAAGGGATTGTCACGGCAGGCGTCGAGGAACAGCAGGCGTGCCTGCGCACCCTGCATCGCCCGCAGCACCGATGTCACGGCGATGGCCTGGAAATCCAGGTCGTTGACGGAGCCGAGGCGTGCCTCGACCGGGATGAGGAAGTTCTCGCCCCGCGCCTCGATCCCATGTCCGGCGAAGAAGAAGGCTGCGATCTCAGCCCCGGCGGCGGCGCGGCTGAAGCGTTGTAGAGCGGCCTCCACGGTCGGACGGTCGGCGTGTTCCAGGATCTGGACGGAGAAATCGAGAGATCGCAGGACGCGCGCCACATCCTGCGCGTCGCGGCCGGGATTGGGCAGTCGGGGGACGGCCTGGTAGGCGCCGTTGCCGACCACGAGAGCGACGCGCCGGGCGGTCTGCGCGTTTGTGGGCAGCGCGATCATCGCCAGCAGGAGGACCAACAGGACGCGCCGCATGGGGCTTGCTCCGTTCCGGCACGGACCTAACCGCAGGCGCTGCGATGGCGCAACAACTACCCGGCGGCCGCCTTGCGCACTTCCTCCCTGATCTCCCCCATCAACCTTGCCTTCAGGCTGGCGAATTCCGGTGACGTCTTCACGGTCCAGTCGCGCGGATAGGGCAGGGGCACATCCACCACGGCCTTCACCCGGCCGGGGCGGGCCGACATGACCAGGACGCGGGTGGCGAGGAAGACCGCCTCGTCGATGTCATGTGTCACGAAGAGCACGGTCTTGCGGTCGCCCTGCCAGATTTCCAGCAGCAGTTCCTGCATCAATTCGCGGGTCTGGTGGTCGAGCGCGCCGAAGGGCTCGTCGAGCAGCAGCATCTCGGGGTCGTTGGCGAGGGCGCGGGCCAGGGCGGTGCGCTGCTGCATCCCGCCGGAGAGTTGCTTGGGCCAGTGCCGTTCGAAGCCGCGCAGCCCGGTGCGGGCGATCAGGCGGCCGGCGATCTCGGCCTGTTCGGCTTCCGGCACATCGCGTTCGCGCAGGCCGAAGCGGATGTTCTGTTCGACCGTCAGCCAGGGGAACAGGGTGTAGGACTGGAACACCATGCCACGGTCCGGCCCTGGGCCGGTGACGGGCACGCCATCCAGCGTGACCTGGCCCGCGGTCGGGCGGTCCAGCCCCGCGACGATGCGCAGCAGGGTGGATTTGCCGCAGCCGGAGGGGCCGAGGATGGCGACGAATTCGCCGGGGGTGATGGTCAGGTCGGTGGGCTGCAACGCCAGGGTCGGCGTGCCGCCGCCCTGGGCCGGAAAGGTGCGGGTGACGCCGGCGATGGAAAGGACCTTGTCCGACATCAGATCACCGCCCAGGGGAAGAGGCGGCGGTTCAGCGCCTTGACCAGGAAATCGGTGACGAGGCCGATGGCGCCGATGGTGACGATCCCAAAAATCATCTGGCCGGTGTCGAGCAGTCTTTGGCTGTCCATGATCATGTGGCCGATGCCGGATTGCGCGCCGATCAATTCGGCGACGATCACGTAGGTCCAGGCCCAGCCGAGGACGAGGCGCAGGGTCTCGGCCACCTGGGGGGCGGCGGAGGGGATGATGACCCGCAGCACGATGCCGCGGGAACGGGCGCCGAGGGTGCTGGCGGCTTCGACCAAATCGCGCCTTGTGGCTCCAGCGACGACGGCGACCATGATGATGATCTGAAAGACGCTGCCGATGAAGATGACGGCCAGTTTCTGAGCCTCATCCACCCCTGCCCAAAGGATCAGCAGCGGGATGAAGGCGGAGGCGGGCAGGTAGCGGGCGAAGGAGACGAAGGGTTCGAGCAGGGCCTCGATGGGTTTGAAAGCGCCCATGGCGAGGCCGAGCGGCACCGCGATCACGGCGGCCACGACAAATCCGCCGACGACGCGGAAAATGGTGATCGCGATGTCGCCCGCGAAACCGAACTGGGTGAAGAGCGCCCAGCCCGCCTCCAGGGTCTTGCCCGGCGAGGCCAGGAACAGCGGCGGCACCAGCCCGCCATAGGTCACCACCGACCAGGCCGCGAGGAAGGCGGCGAAGAAGGCGATGCCAAGGGCGATCCGGGTCGGCTGGCCGACCGGGCGAAGTGGCTGCATCAGGCCCGGATGAAACGGTCGTCGAAGAGCGCCGGCACGTTCACATCGGCGCGCAACACGTTCACCTCGCGCAGCACGGTATGCGCCTTGTTGGCGAAGGGCAGCAGCCCGCCGGACCAGTATTCGCGGTTCTTCGCCTGGTCCAGCCATTCGATATACTGGGCGGATGCGGCGAAGGCTTCCGGGGTCTGGTTGACGCGGCGGCCCATGATTTCATTCGACCGGGTGGGGTCGCGCTGGATCATGTCGAGCGCGGCGAACCAGGAGGCGACGACACGGCGCACGGCATCGGCATTGGCGGCGATGAAGGCGGGCTGGAAGGCCAGGGTATCGACGACGCAGGGGTAATCCAGCGTGGTCGCCAGGATTTTTCCGCTGGGGCCCATGCCGCGGACCTGGGAGAGGTAGGGCTCGTAGGTCGAGCAGCCATCGAACTGCCCGGCGACAAAGGCCTGGGCGGCGGGCTGCGGGGCCAGGGTGGGGGTCTGGACGTCGCGGATGCTCATGCCATTTTCGCGCAGCATATAGGCCAGCACGAAATACGGCGTGGTGCCGGCGCCATCGACCGCGATGGTCTTGCCGCGCATGTCGGCCCAGGTGTTGATCGCCGGGCGCACCGCGACGCCGTCGCCGCCGCGCGAACGGTCCAGCACCAGCACCTGCACCAGCGGGATGGCGCTGGACCACTGGATCATCGTGTCCACGGTGGTGACGACGCAGTTCAGCGCGCCGGAGGCAAGCGCCAGGTTGCGTTCGCGCTGGGGGACGAAGCGGGTGGTGACCTCGACGCCATTGGCTTTGAAGATCTCGGCGCCCTCGGCCAGGGTCAGGGGGGCGAAGCCGGTCCAGCCGCTCATGCCGATGGTGATGCGGGGCAGGGCCTGGGCGCCGACGAGGGCCGGGGTGGCGAGCACGCCGGCGGTGCTGGCGAGGATGGTGCGGCGAAGCATCGGTGGTCTCCTTCGGGCATGACCCGAGGAGGATCATGGGCGGTTGGCCGTATGACAAGCAAAAGCCGGACCGTTGCCGATCCGGCCTTGGCTGGTTCCGGACGTTACGCGCAGGACAGGCGCGCCGCCAAGCGGTGGTTCAGCGGGCGGTGACCGCGCCGATGGCCGCGCCGCCGGCGCCGCCGAGCAGGGCGCCGGTCAGCAGCGAGCCGCCGGTCAGCGCGCCGACGGCGGCACCGCCGGCCGCGCCGATCGCACCACCCGACAGGGCGCGTTGTTGCGTGCGGTTCATGTTGGAACAGCCGGCCAGGAGCAGGGCGGCGAGGGCGAGGCTGAGCGTGACGCGCATGAAAGCATCCCTTGATGTGACCCGGAGACGTTCGGCGGCGCATGTGGCGACCTTGCGGCGGGAACAAGACGCAAAACGGCGCCGGGGTTGCCCCCGGCGCCGCCGTGTTGGTCTGGTCGCGGTGGGATCAGTGGCGCGCGGGCGCCGGCTCCCCCGCCAGGGTGGTCACGTCATCGTTGAAGATGTCGCGCTTGTAGGTCTCGGGCACCATGAAGATGCCGATCACCACGGTGCCGAGCGCCACCACGATCGGATACCAAAGCCCGAAGTAGACGTCGCCCGTCTGCGCGATCATGGCGAAGGCCGTCGCCGGCATCAGCCCGCCGAACCAGCCATTGCCGATATGATAGGGCAGCGACATCGACGTGTAGCGGATGCGCGTGGGGAAGAGTTCCACCAGCGCCGCCGCGATCGGGCCGTAGACCATGGTCACGTAGATCACCATCAAGGTCATGATGGCGATCAGCACGGCCGGCTGTTCGCGGAAGATGTCGAAGGGCGAATTCATCTTCACGACAGTCGGGTTGGACGCCGCCGGATAGCCTGCGGCGGTGAGCGCCGACGCGAGTTCGGCGGCAAAGGTCGGCGTGCCGGCCACGATCGGCGCGCCGCCCGCGATGCGGATCGAGGCGACGGTGCCCTGCGGGACCGGTTCGACCCGGTAGTTCACCGAGGCCCGCGCCAGCGCCGCCTTGGCGACGTCGCAAGGCTTGGTGAAGGTCACCGTGCCGGTCGGGTTGAACTGGAACGAACAGTCGTTCGAGTTCGCGAGGACCCGCACTTCGATGTTCGCATGCGCCGCGGCGAGGGCGGGGTTCGCCTCCGCGCTGAGCAGCTTGAACAGTGGGAAGTAGGTCAGGGCGGCGATCAGGCAGCCGCCGAGGATGATCGGCTTGCGGCCGATCTTGTCGGACAGCCAGCCGAAGAAGACGAAGCCGCCCGAACCGAGCACCAGCGACCAGGCGACCAGCATGTTCTGGGTGAAGGGATCGACCTTCAGCACCTGGCCGATGAAGAACAGCACGTAGAACTGGCCCGTGTACCAGACCACGGCCTGGCCGGCGACGAGGCCGAGCAGGGCGAAGAGCGCGATCTTGGCGTTCTTCCACTGACCGAAGGCCTCGCTGATCGGCGCCTTGGAGCCGGTGCCCTCTTCCTTCATCTTCTTGAAGGCGGGGCTTTCCTGCATCTGCAAGCGGATCCAGACCGAGACGCCGAGCAGCACGATCGACAGCAGGAAGGGCACGCGCCAGCCCCAGGCGCGGAAGTTGTCGGGACCGACGGCGATCTGGGTGAACAGGATCACGATCAGCGACAGGAAGAGGCCGGCCGTCGCGGTGATCTGGATGAAGCTGGTGTAGAAGCCGCGCCTTCCATTGGGCGCGTGTTCCGCGACATAGGTCGCGGCCCCGCCGTATTCACCGCCGAGCGCCAGGCCCTGCAACAGCCGCAGCACGATCAGCACGACCGGGGCGATGATGCCGATCTGTTCGGAGGTGGGCAGGATGCCGACCAGGAAGGTCGAGGCGCCCATGATCACGATGGTGATGAGGAAGGTGTACTTGCGGCCGACGAGGTCACCCAGGCGGCCGAAGACCAGCGCGCCGAAGGGCCGCACCAGGAAGCCCGCGGCGAAGGCCAGCAGGGCGAAGACGTTGCGCGTCGATTCCGGGTACATGCCGAAGAAGTTGGCGCCGATGACGGCTGCCAGCGACCCGTAGAGGTAGAAGTCGTACCACTCGAACACCGTGCCGAGCGAGGAGGCCAGGATGACCTTCCGTTCCTCTTTGGTCATCGGGGCTGTCTTGACGGCCCTTTTTGTCATTGTCCCCGACATGCGCCGGTCTCTCCCCTTATTGTGTTTCTTCTGCTCGTCCTACGCGCATGGCGGACCTGCGCCTGACACAAGCGTCATAAACGCTTATGAAAAGAATACGAAGGGGAGCGTTATGGGGAGGATGGCCTGACGTGAAATCGTTGCAACCAGACCTGTCGAAAACATAACATATTAGACATGTTTTGACGACGCCCAGCCGCGGACGGCAAGGGGCGCTTGGGTGGTGCTGTCGGGGGCCGTTGGGTTTTCATGGCCAGGCCATAGTCCGGCACAGCCGGCCGGTGATCGCCCGTCGTGAGCGTGGCCAAGAGACTGACGCCGCACGGTCAAAACATGACAGAACGGTAACTTTACGGTATGAAAAACCCCGCCAGCGGGGCAGCCTGCGCATGGCCGGCTGCCCGCTGTGGCTGGATGGGTCAGACCGCCTTGCGGGCGCGCGCTTCCGTATTCGCCGGCAGGCCAGGCACCACGCCGCCGGTCCGGATCGCCTGTTCGGCATCGGCCATCGTCGTGCGCAACTCCTTCAGCAGGGCGGACCCCTTGACGGTGCGCTGCACCAGGACGCTGCGGCGATCGGCGGGGTCGGTCTTGCGGCGGGCCAGGTCCAGGTCGCCCAGGCGGTCGAGGGCGCGGGTGATCGCCGGCTTGGACACATTCAGCGCCGCGGCCAGGCCACGCACCGTATGCGGACCCTCATCGAGGTAGACGGTCAGGAACACGGCCTGCTGCCGGGCCGACAGATCCGGGCCATCGCGGCGGACGAGTGCCACTGTGGTGTCCCTGAGGACGGTGACCAACTGGTCGGGGGAGAGAATGACGGTCATTCGACATGTCCTTTTCTTGTTGTTCGGCGTGGCGTAGCGCCTTTGCCGAGGCTTGAGAAGATTGTTGTCATGCGCCCTTTACGGCACATTCGGGGCTGATTGCCACCAATGTCTGGAAAACTATCCAGTTACTTGTCACGCGACTGGTGCGTAACGCTTGCGCTATTTGCTCCGGATCTGTCACGGCCTGTTGACAGCCACGCCGTGACGCCATCGAGCAGTGTGCGTAGCCCGGGACACTCGCCACCCTCGGGTCGTCCGGCACGTGATGTATCGTTCCATGCATAAGTATCAATATGCGCCCAGGGAACCCCCTCTGGCACAAACCTGCGAAGGAACAGGGCCGCGATAACAGCGCCGGCCATCGGTTTAGACGCGACGTTATTCATATCTGCTACCGAACTGTCCAGCCACGAATCGTAACTGGAATGCAAGGGTAGCTGCCACACGGGATCGTGGACACGTTTTGCACTGTCAAGCAAGCATTGCAACAATGGCGCATCATCTGTGAACAATGCCGGAAGGTCGGGCCCGAGCGCGACCCGGGCGGCCCCCGTCAGGGTCGCCGCGTCGAGGAGCAGCGCCGGCCGTTGTTCGGCCCCATAGGCAAGAAGATCGGCCAGAACCAGGCGACCTTCCGCGTCTGTATTGCCCACTTCGACAGTCAACCCGAGGCGGGTGCGCAACACGTCGCCGGGGCGGAAGGCATCCGGGCCGACGCTGTTTTCGACCGCGCCCACCAGCAGCAGCAGCCGCAGGCGGGTCTTGGCCGCCATCAGCACATCGGCGAGCGCCAGCATCATGGCCGCCCCACCCATGTCCTTCTTCATCCGGCGCATGCCCTCGGCCGGCTTCAGATCAAGCCCGCCGGTGTCGAAGCACACGCCCTTGCCGCACAGGACGACAAGCGGATCGGCTGGATCGCCGCCTGGGTGACTCCAGCGCAGCATCGCGACGCGCGGTTGCCGGCCGGGGGCCGCGGCACGCCCGACGGCATGCAGCGCGGGAAAGCCGGTGGCGACCGCATCGCCTTCGATGAGGTCAAACTGTGCGCCGTGCCGGGCGGCGACCGTGGCGACGGCATCGGCCAGGGCGGCGGGGCCGCCATCCTCGGCCGGGGTGTTGATCAGGTTGCGCGCCATGCAGATGGCGTGGGCCTGGGCGACCGCCGCCTCGGTCCCCGGGGGGATGGCCAGAAGGGCGGGGGTGGCGGATTTTCGGCTGCGGTACCGGTCGAAACGATAGGCGCCGAGCAACCAGCCGAGCGTTGCCGCCATCGGATCGGCGCCGGAGGCCAGGCGCCACACGCTGGCCTCCGGCAGTGCCAGCGGCAGGCCGCCATAGGTCCAGGGGCTGTCCAAGGCGGCATCATCCAGGCCCAGCACGGCGCCGGCGACCCCGCCGGGGCCGGGCAGCAGCATCACGCTTCCGGCCTTGGCCGCGAATCCCGCCGCGCGCAGGAAACCGGCCTGGTCCGGCGGCAAGCTGTCGAGGAATGCCGCCAACCCGGCTGGCGCCACGGCATGCAATGGCCGTGCAACGGAACCCGCAGCCGCCAGGCCCGGCGTCTGGACGGGCTGTGCCGTGTCAGCATCGTTGCAGTTGAGTTGTAATGACATTTTACAGGACTAAATTTACACCACTGATTGCGTCAAGTGCGAATGCAAGGGGGAATGAATATAATGCTTGTAGCGGCCGTTACGGCATGCGCGACGCCATTGGTGTCAAAGCCGCCGGCTGCGGCGGCAGGCCCTGCACGATGGCCACTGTGATTGCCGCGGCCAGGCAGGCATAGCCGCGGTCATTGTGATGCAGCGCGTCGGCGGTCAGCATTGCTTCGGGCGGGGTGCCGCGCGCGGCCCAGGCATCCATCAGCGCGCCACGGCGGAACAGGGCCACGCCTGGGCGATTCGCCAGGTCGGCCAGCACCTGGTCGAAGGCGGCGCGTTCGGGGGCGGCGTGCGACCAGGCGCCGCGCTGGCTGTCGACCAGCAGCACATTCGCGCCGGCGGCCACGGCGCGCTCCACGCCGACGGTCATCATCTCGCGGAAACGGTCGGGCGAATGGCGGCGCAGGGCGCCATTGGTGCCGACCTGCCAGATGATCAGCGCGGGGTCGTGGGCCAGGGCATCGGGCTCCAGCCGCAGCAGCATTTCGGCCGCGTCCTGGCCGCCGATGCCCTTGTTCAGCACGGTGATCTCGCGCCCCGGCAGGGCGGCGCGCAGCCCCGCCTGCAAACGGGCCGGGTAGGTCGCATCCGGCCCCGAGGCGCCGCTGCCCTCGGTCGAGGAGGAGCCGAGGGCGACGATGGTGATGGGGCGCCGGGCGGCGAGGTCGGCGGCGAGTTCGGGCAGGCGCACCGGTTCGGGCGCGGTGGCCGGGCAATCATGCGCCATTGTCGGCCCTGCCAGGCCGGCAATCAGGGCCAGGGCCAGGGCCAGGGCCAAGCCGAGGCGGCGCCGGCGGCTGGCCGGTGCGGTCTGTGTCATGGCGTCAGGATCCGGGGGAAGCGCATGAGGGGAAGATCATGCAAAGATAGGGCCGTTGCGGCCACGTCATAGCCCTAGCGCTTCAAAAAATGGGTGCCGGTCGCGTCCAGCACGATCACCCCATCGGCCGTCCGCGTCGCGACATAGCGCAGCCGGGCGATGCCCAGGCTGGCGCGGCTGGCGGAGGGCCGCAGGTCCAGCACCTCCACCCGCACGGCCACTTCCTCATCCGGGCGGAGGGGGGCGGGCCATTTCACATCCATCTGGTTGCCGCCGAGGGAGACGTCGGCGATCAACCCCGAGGTGATCAGCCGGCCAAAAACCGCCGAAAGCGTGTGCAGGCCGGAGGCGACCAGTGTGCGGAAGATGCTCTCGGCCGCCGCCGCGTCATCAAGGTGGAAGGGCTGCGGGTCGAAGCGCGTGGCGAAGGCCAGCACCTCTTCCCGCGGCAGCGACAGGGTGCCGAGGTCGAAACTGTCCCCCGGCGCCAGATGGTCCAGCGAGGCGATGCGCGGGACCGTGCCGCTCACTTCTGGCCGCCGCCCAAGATCCCGCCGGCCTGGGTGCTGGGGTCGCGCAGCGGCCAGCGGCCGGCATCGACCATGGTGACGAAATCCAGCACGGCGCGGTTGAAGGCGTCCGGGTCCTCCAGGTTCATCGTGTGCCCGCAATGCGGCATGACCAGCAGCGCCGCCGAGGCAATGGTGCGCTTGAGGAACAGGGCCGGTTCCAGGGTGGGGTCGTCCTCGTCGCCGGCGATGATCAGGGTGGGCACCTTCATCGCGGCGAAACCGGCTTCCAGGTCGCCCAGGGCGGGGCGGACGCGCTGGACGCCCAGCATGGTATTGGTGCTGCCCAGGGTCGAATGTTCGGCCAGTTGGGCGATGAATTCGGCGAAGCCGCGCGGGTCCTTGCGCTCGTATTGCAGGCGGGTCGGGCCGCGGCCGTAGATGTCGGCCATCTTGTCCATGCCCTGGTCGCGGATTTTTCCGGCGGTGATTTCGACCTCGGCCTGGAATTGCTCTCGCTTGCCGGGGGCGGCGCCATAGCCGACGCCGGCGGCGACCAGGCTGCGGGCGAGCGGGGCGTGGCGCAGGCCGAGATGCAGGGTAGCAAAAGCGCCCATGGACAGGCCGACGACATGAGCGGGGGCCAGGTTCAGGCCCTTGATGATGGCGGCGATGTCGTCGGTCGCGCGGTCCTGGCTGTAGGAGGCCGGGGTGGGCGGCACATCCGACGGCAGATAGCCCCGCGCGTCGAAGGCGATGCAGCGGTAGCGACGGGAGAAGAAGCGCAGCTGCGGCTCCCAGGACCGGTGGTCGCCGGCGAATTCATGGACGAACACCATCGGCGTGCCTTCGCCGACATCCTCGTAATGCAAGGCAACGCCATCATCGGTGGTCAAGTAAGGCATGTGGCTCCGTCCGGTCTGGGTTGCGCGCATCCTGTTCGCGGTGACGCGATGCGGCAAGACGCGCTGCTTGACGTAGCGGGGGGGCGGGCGCATTTGCCACCCATACGGGACTATTGCAGTCCGGTATCATTCGAGAGGATATTGGTGCGGTGTTGCGCCTGTCGAAACTGACGGATTACGCCGTGGTGGTGATGACCCGGCTCGATGATCTGGGCGGTGCGGCTTCGGCCCCCGGGCTGGCGGCGGCGACCGGGATCGCGGAACCGACCGTGGCCAAGGTGCTGAAGGTGCTGGCGCAGTCCGATCTCGTCATCAGCACGCGCGGTGCCCAGGGCGGCTATCGCCTGGCGCGGCCGCTGTCGTCGATGCCGTTGTCGGATGTCATCGTCGCAGTGGATGGGCCGATCGCGTTGACCGCCTGCGTCGATGGCGCCATTGGCGGCTGCGATGCGGAGGCGACCTGCCCGGTGCGTGGCCGGTGGGACCCGGTGAACGCGGCCGTACGGGCGGCCCTGTCAGCCATCACCCTGGCCGATCTGCAACGCCCGGCACCGACCCCGCACAAGACTGCCCACATCGCCGCCAGTTCGCTGGCCGCCGAGTAGGACGACAAAGATATGCCCGCTGTCGCCGAGACCCTCGAAACCGTCCAGACCGTCAATGATGGCGGCTACAAATGGGGTTTTGAGACCGACATCGAGATGGAGTTCGCCCCCAAGGGGCTGAACGAGGACATCGTTCGCTTCATCAGCGCCAAGAAGGAGGAGCCCGAGTGGCTGCTGGAATGGCGGCTGAAGGCGTTTGCGCTCTGGAAGACGATGGAGGAGCCGCGTTGGGCGGCCGTCGGCTACCCCAAGATCGACTACCAGGATGCGTACTACTACGCCGCGCCGAAGACCAAGTCCGCGCCGAAAAGCCTGGAAGAGGTCGATCCTGAACTGTTGAAGACCTACGCCAAGCTGGGCATTCCGCTGCGCGAGCAGGAATGGCTGCAAGGCATCGCGCCGAGCCCGGACGCCGAGACGGGGCGAATGCCGGTGGCGATCGACGCGGTCTTCGACAGCGTGTCGGTGGCGACATCCTACAAGGAACGCCTGGCCAAGGACGGGATCATTTTTTGCGCGATCAGCGAGGCGGTGCGTGAGCATCCCGAGTTGGTGCGGAAGTACCTAGGGTCCGTGGTGCCGCAGGGCGACAATTTCTTCGCGGCGCTGAACTGCGCGGTGTTTACCGATGGGTCGTTTGTCTACATCCCCAAGGGCGTGCGCTGCCCGATGGAGCTGTCCACCTACTTCCGGATCAATGCCAAGAGCACCGGCCAGTTCGAGCGGACCTTGATCATCGCGGATGAGGGCAGCACGGTTTCCTATCTGGAAGGCTGCACCGCGCCGATGCGCGATGAGAACCAGTTGCACGCCGCGGTGGTGGAACTGGTCGCGCTGGATGATGCGACGATCAAGTACAGCACGGTCCAGAACTGGTATCCCGGCGATGCCGAGGGCAAGGGCGGCATCTACAATTTCGTCACCAAGCGGGCGGCCTGTCGCGGCGCGCGCAGCAAGGTGTCATGGACGCAGGTGGAAACCGGCAGCGCCATCACCTGGAAGTATCCTTCATGCATCCTGCAGGGCGAGGGTTCGGTCGGCGAATTCTATTCGGTCGCCATCACCAACAACCGCCAGCAGGCCGATACCGGGACAAAGATGTTCCACATCGGCAAGAACACCAAGTCCACCATCGTGTCGAAGGGCATTTCGGCCGGGCATGGGCAGAACACCTATCGCGGGTTGGTGCGGATCGGCGCCAAGGCGACGGGCGCGCGCAACTACACCCAGTGCGACAGCCTGCTGATCGGCGACCAGTGCGGCGCGCATACCGTGCCCTATATCGAGAACCGCTGTCTGACGGCGAAGGTGGAACACGAGGCGACGACCAGCCGCATCGCGGAAGACCAGTTGTTCTACTGCCGCCAGCGCGGGCTTTCGCAGGAAGACGCGGTCGGCATGATCGTGAACGGCTTCTGCCGCGAAGTGCTGAAGGAATTGCCGATGGAATTCGCCGTCGAGGCCCAGAAACTGTTGCAGATTTCTCTTGAAGGAAGTGTTGGCTGACATGTTGCGGATCGAAAATCTCCACGTCGAGGTCGAAGGCAAGCGGATCCTCAACGGGCTGACCTTGACCGTGCCGTCGGGCGAAGTGCACGCGATCATGGGCCCGAACGGGTCGGGCAAGTCCACGCTGTCCTATGTGCTGGCCGGGCGCGGCGGGTATGAGGTGATCGAGGGTACCGCCACCTTCGAAGGCCAGGATTTGCTGGCGATGGAGCCGGAGGAGCGGGCGGCGGCGGGGTTGTTCCTGGCCTTCCAGAGCCCGGTGGAACTGCCGGGTGTCGGCAATGCGACCTTTCTGCGCACCGCGCTGAACGCGATCCGTCGCGGCCGTGGTGAGTCCGAATACGACGCCATGCAGTTCCTGAAGATCGTGCGTGGAAAAATGGCGGCGCTGGGCATGAAGGACGAGATGCTGAAGCGCGGCGTCAACGAAGGCTTTTCCGGCGGCGAGAAGAAGCGCAACGAGATGCTGCAAATGGCGCTGCTGGCGCCGAAATTCGCGATCCTGGATGAGACGGACAGCGGCTTGGACATCGATGCGCTGAAGCTGGTGTCTGATACGGTGAACATCATGCGCAGCCCGGCGTTCTCGGCGCTGGTGATCACGCATTACCAGCGCTTGCTGGACCATATCGTGCCGGACCGGGTGCATGTGCTGTCGGCCGGGCGGATCATCACCTCGGGCGGGCCGGATCTGGCGAAGAAGCTGGAAGTGGAAGGCTATGCCGGCGTGGTGAAGGCGGCGGCATGAGCGCGATGGCGACGGGGGCTGCGGGGTTCCTGGGGCGGTATGAGGGCCTGCGGGAGCAGTTGCCGGGTGGGCGGATGGTCGCCGTGGCGCGGCTGCGCGCGGCGGCGGCCGAGACCTTCCGCACCCTGGGCTTCCCGACCCGCCGCGCCGAGGCGTGGAAATACACCGACCTGAACGCCATCGCCCAGGCGCCGTTCCACGAACCGCTGACCGCCGTGGATGGCGCAGTGGCGCTGCCACCGGAGACGGGGGCGCAGCGGGCGGTGTTCGTCGATGGCCGGTTCCGCGCGGATTTGTCCACGCACCAGGCGACGGTCGGGGCCGATCCGCTGGCCGCGACATCCGGCATCGCCGATGCCGCGCTGCCGATGGTGGCGCTGAACAGCATGCTGTTCGAGGACGGACTTTTGCTGGACCTGCCGGCGGGGACCGATGGCGGCACGCTGGATCTGATTTCGGCGTCGGATGCGCATCCGGTGGCGTTTCATCCGCGGCATGTGATCCGGCTGGGGGCTGGGGCGAGCCTGTTGCTGGTGGAGCGGAATATCTCCGCCGCCGGGGTCGCCGTGCTGCACAACCCGGTGTTCGAGATCGACCTGGGGCCGGGGGCGCGGCTGACGCATTTGCGGCTGAATACCGAGGCGCCGGAGGCCTTTCACCTGGCGAATATCGCGGTGCGCTGCGCGGCGGGTGCGACCTATGACAGTTTTGCCCTGAACCTGGGCGGGCGGATCACGCGCAATGAATTGCATGTGGCGCTGAACGGGACCGGGGCGGCGGCGCATCTGAATGGCGCGCAATTGCTGGATGGGACGCGGGTTTGCGATACCTCGACCTACCTCGACCATGCCGCACCAGGCTGTGCGAGCCGGCAGACGTATAAGACCGTCCTGGCCGGGCGGTCGCGGGGGGTGTTCCAGGGCAAGATCCTGGTGCGCCAGATCGCGCAGAAAACCGATGGCTACCAGATGAACCAGGCCCTGCTGCTGAGCGAGGAGGCGGAGATGGACGCCAAGCCGCAGTTGGAAATCTACGCCGATGACGTGAAATGCAGCCATGGCGCCACCATCGGCGCGCTGGACGAGGAAGCGCTGTTCTTCCTGCGCAGCCGCGGCATCCCGCAGGCGGAGGCGCGGATCCTGTTGGTGGAGGCCTTTGTGCAGGACGCCATTGCCCAGATGCCGGAAGAGGCCGCGCGCGACGCCGTGCGCGATGTGCTGGCACGTTCATGGAAGGCCGCGTGATGGACGGCGCGCTGCACCCCGGCCTGGACGTCGCGCGCATCCGCGCCGACTTCCCGATCCTCGGCACCAGCTCGCCGCGCGGCAAGCCGCTGGTGTTCCTGGATTCCGGGGCCAGCGCGCAAAAGCCGCGGCAGGTGATCGCGGCGATGACGCGCTGCATGGAAACCGCTTATGCCAATGTGCATCGCGGTGCCTACAACCTGTCGGAAGTGGCGACGGAGGCTTTTGAGGCGGCGCGGGTGGCCGTGCAAAAATTCATCAATGCCGCGGATAGCCGGGAGATCGTCTTCACCCGCAACAGCACCGAGGCGATCAACATGGTCGCCCATGGGTATGGGCGTGGCGTGATGACGCCGGGCCAGGCGGTGGTGGTGTCGGAGATGGAGCACCACGCCAACCTGGTGCCCTGGCAGATGCTGCGGGATGCGGGGCGCGGGATCGAATTGCGCGTCTGCCGCATCACCGATGCGGGCGAGTTGGACCTGGGCCATCTGGAGGAATTGCTGGCCGATGGGCGGGTGGGGCTGGTCGCCGTCACCCATATGTCCAACGTGCTGGGCACCGTGGTGCCGGCCGAGCGGGTGGTGGCGCTGGCGCATGCGAAGGGTGCCAAGGTGCTGCTGGATGGCAGCCAGGCGGCCGTGCACCGGCGGCAGGATGTGCAGGCCATCGGCTGCGATTTCTATGTTTTCACCGGGCACAAGCTGTATGGCCCCACCGGGATCGGCGTCTTGTGGGGGCGGCTTGGGCTGCTGGAGGCGATGCCGCCGCTCTATGGCGGGGGCGATATGATCGCCGAGGTCACGCTTGAAAAATCCACATGGGCGCCGGTGCCGGCCAAGCATGAGGCGGGGACCCCCGCGATCATCGAGGCGGTGGGCTTGCATGCCGCCATCGACTACGTGAACGCCATCGGCTTCGACGCGATCGAGGCGCATGAGCGCATCCTGACCGACCATGCCATGGCGGTGCTGTCGGCGGTGCCGGGGTTGTCGATCCTGGGGCGGGCGCAGGACAGGGGGGGCGTCTTCGCCTTCACGCTGGAGGGTGCGCATCCGCATGACCTGTCCACATTGCTGGATCGCGCCGGGATCGCGGTACGCGCGGGGCGCCATTGCGCGGAGCCGTTGCACGCACGACTTGGGGTGGATGGGTCCTGCCGCGCCTCCTTTGGCATGTACACGACCTTGGCCGAAATCGACTTTCTGGCCGAGGCCCTGGGTCATGCCCGAAAGTTTTTTGCCTGATGTTCGATGACCTGCGCGACCTCTACCAGGAGGTCATCCTCGACCACGGTCGCCGCCCGCGGAATTTTCGCAGGCTGGAGAACGCGACGCGTCACGCCAAGGGCGACAACCCCCTGTGCGGTGACCGTATGGAGCTGTTCCTGGCTCTGGGCGAGGACGGGCGCATCGCCGATGCTGCCTTCCAGGGGCGGGGCTGCGCGATCAGCGTGGCCAGCGCCAGCCTGATGACGGAAACCGTGCGCGACAAGACGCCCGACCAGGCGCGGGCGCTGGGGGCGGCGTTTCGCGAATTGGCGATGACCGGCGCCTGCCCCCATTGCGATCCGGCGCTGGCCGATGACATGGAACGGTTGTCGCCGCTGTCCGGCGTGCATGAATTCCCGTCGCGGGTGAAATGCGCGACCCTGGCCTGGCATACGCTGAACAACGCGCTCGACGGCAGCGCCGAGGAGGCACGCAGTGAGTGAGAACCCCGTGACGGCCCCAGTGCACGCGACCTGGACACCGGAAGGCGAGGCCCTGCCGCGCGTGCCGGAAGTCGCGGTGATCGACATGATCAAGACCGTTTTCGACCCGGAGATCCCGGTCGATATCTATGAACTCGGCCTGGTGTATGCGGTCGAGATCGGCGACGACGGGAAGGTGAAGGTGGAGATGACCTTGACCACGCCCTCCTGCCCCTCGGCGCAGGAATTGCCGCAGATGGTCGAGGAATCGGTGCGGATGGTGCCGGGCGTGACCGATGTGACGGTCGAGGTCGTCTGGGATCCGCCCTGGGATGCGACGCGGATGAGCGAAGACGCGCGCCTCGCGCTCAACATGTTCTGAGGGGGGTTTCGCACGATGAGCACCACCACCACCGAAACCCGCGCCCGCCGCCCGCTGCCGCCCCTGATGCGGATCAGCGATGCCGCCGCCGAACGGCTGCGCGCGCTGTATGACAAGGCCGAGGGCGGGCAGTTGCTGCGCATCGCGGTCAAGACCAAGGGCTGTTCGGGCATGTCCTACGACCTGAACTGGGTCGATGCGCCCGGTGCGGGGGATGAGACGGTGACCGACCAGGGGCTGACTATCCTGGTGGACCGCAAGGCGACCCTGTTCCTGATCGGGACGGTGATGGATTATGAGGTCAAGGCGATGAGCGCCGGCTTCACCTTCATCAATCCGAACGAGAAGGGGCGGTGCGGTTGCGGGGAGAGTTTCCACGTCTGACCCCCGCGGTTGACGGACCCCACTGGCCGCGCGACAGACTTGCCGGCGACGCGATAGGGGAAAGTCCAATGACGCTCGGTTCCAGCATCCCCTCGGTCGTGGCGTAGCCCGCGTGGCGGAGGGCGGCGGCGACCAGGTTCCGCGCGCTGTCTTTTTCCGCCTGTTTCCCTCCATCGCCGTGCCGATGTTCCTGGCCGCGGTGGACCAGACCATCGTGGCGACCGCATTGCCGGCCATCGCGGCCGATCTGGGCCAGGTGGAGCGTGTCCCCTGGGTCGTTGTCTCCTTCCTGATCGCGACCAGCGTCTCGGCGCCCATCTATGGGCGGCTGGGCGATGCCTATGGGCGGCGGCGGATGCTGCTGGGGGCGCTGGCGATGCTGCTGGTCGGCAGCGTGCTCTGCGCCTTTGCCCAGAGCATCGAGACGTTGTCGGCCGCGCGCGCGATCCAGGGGTTTGGCGGCGGCGGGTTGATGACCCTGTCGCAGGCGCTGATCGGGGAGACGATTCCGCCGCGCCAGCGGGGGCGGTTCCAGGGTTATCTGGCGGCGATCTTCCTCTGTGCCTCGACCATCGGGCCGTTGCTGGGTGGGTTGCTGGCGGAGAATTTCGGCTGGCGGTCGGTGTTCCTGGTCAACCTGCCGCTGGGCGTGCTGGCGGTGCTGCTGGCCTTGCGGCTGGAAAAGGGGCGGGCGCCGGGCGGGCGGTTTGGCGCGGTGCTGGATCTGCCGGGGGTGGCGATGTTTGCCGTGGCGGCGCCGGCGGCGCTGCTGGGGCTGGAATCGCTGCGGCATCCGACATCGTCGCATTTGATCACCGCGGCGGTGCTGCTGCCGCTGTCGGTGGTGCTGGTCTGGCTGCTGCTGAAATGGGAAGCCCGCGTCACAGCGCCGCTGCTGCCGATCGCGCTGCTGCGCAAGCCGGCGGTCTGGATGGCCGATGGGCTGGCGCTGTGCCACGGGGCGACGATGATCTCGCTGATCGCCTTCCTGCCGTTTTACTTGCAGGTGGTCCGGGGGGCGACGCCGGCGGAATCGGGCTTGATCCTGTTGCCGATGACCGGCGGCATCGCGGTGGGCGCGCTGATCGCGGGGCGGATCATGAGCCGGACGGGCGGGTTGATGACCCTGCCGAGTGTCGGGATGTCGTGCTTCGCGCTGGGGCTGTTCGGCTTGGCGGTGGCGCTGCCGGTGGTGCCGACGAATTGGTTGCCGGTCTGGTTCGCGGTCTTGTCGCCGATGCTGGGGACGGTGATGCCTGCGGTGCAGACCACGGTGCAGATGGCGGCTGGGGGCGCGCAACTGGGGGCCGCCGCGTCGTCGGTCGCGCTGGCGCGGTCGCTGGGGGCGGCGGTGGGGGCAGCGTTGACGGGCACGATCCTGTTCGCGGCGGCGGCGCTGATCGCGGGGCCGGGCGGGATGGCGGCGGTGGTGACCCTGTTGGAATCGGGACCGGCCGGGGCCGCGACCCTGAGCGAGCAGGCGCTGGCGGTGGCGCGGGTGGACCTGGCCAGCGCCTTTCGCGTGGCGCTGGCCGCGATCGGCAGTTATGCCGCGATCGCGGCCGTGCTGGCCTGGCGCAACCCGCAGCGGCGGGTGGAGTAGACCCGTCTACGGCGCCCAGGCGAGCGTCATGAAGGGCGCGGGGAGCAGCAGCTTGTTCTCCTGCGTCAGCACAAGCGGCTGGACCTTGGCGATGTAGCCCTGCCATCCGGCATCGGCCATCAGCCGCGCACGGCGTTCGGTGCGCTCGGCCAGGCTTTCATAGGCCCACATGTGGATGACCTGGTTCAGCGGGCCGAATTCGGTCGAGTAATACCCGACCAGGCGCCCCAGGATGGGTTTCTGGATGGCGATGCCCTCCGCCTCGTAGAGCTTGAGGTAGGCGCCCACCTTGCCGGCGTGCAGCGTGTAGGTGCGTTGTTCGACGATCATCGTGACGTCTTCCTTGATGGCCCTTGCCAGGGCCGTTGGGTTGGTATTACCAATCTGGTATGACCAGTTCGGCGCCAAGTCAAAACTCGACCCATCTGATCGGCCGGTTGCTGCCCTTCATCGTGCATCGGCGGTTGGAGGCGGGGGACCGTCTGCCGTCCGAACGCGAATTGGCCGAGCGGTTCGGCGTGGGTCGGGGCGCGGTGCGGGAGGCGCTGGCGGTGCTGGAGGCGTTGCGGATCGTCGAACGCCGGCCGAATTCGGGCATCTACCTCTGTGCCGTGGCGCGGCAGGGGTCGATCGAGGCGATGGTCTTGCAGGCCGAATTGGGCGTGCCGCTGGCCGAGGCGGAGGTGCGCGAGGTCGTGGAACTGCGCCGCATCATGGAGATGCAGGCCGTGCGCCTGGCCGCGGAACGCCGGCACGAGGATGACATCGCCCGCATCGACGCGATCCTGGCCGAGGGCGAGGCGGCGATCGCGGCCGGCAAAAACCTGGCCGACAATGACGCGGCGTTTCACCTGGCGATGGTCGAGGCGACGGGGAACCATGTGTTCCTGCGCGTGGTCAACGCCTTCTACCTGATGTCGCGCAACCGGCGCCGCGCCTATTTCGCCGATGGCACGCGCGCGCCGCTGTCGCAGGCGCAGCATGTCGCGATGCGCGATGCCGTGGCGGCGGGGGACCCTGACCGGGCTGAGGCCGCGATGGGTGGGCATTTGCGCGGGGTCGAGGGCTATTGGCTGGAATTGCTGAAGCGACGACCGCGCGAGGAGTGAGTTTTTTCGCCTGGGGGGAAAGCAAAGAAAAATGAAAGTCACTGACGTCATCTGCCATGTGTTGCAGTCGAAGGTGGAGCAGCCCTTCACCTCCGCGCGCGGCTGGCTCTACACCACGCGCGCGTCCTGCATCGTCGAGATCCTGACCGATGAGGGCATCACCGGCTGGGGCGAATGCTATGGCCCGGCGGCGGTGAACAAGACGATCATCGAGACGCAGTATCGCAACCGCGTGATCGGCCGCGATCCCTTCGATGTCGAGGTGGTGTGGGAAGACCTGTACAACCGCATCAAGGATTACGGCCTGACCGGCATGACCATCGCGGCGCTGTCGGGCATCGACATCGCATTGTGGGACATCATCGGACGTGCGGTGAAGAAGCCGATCCACAAGCTGATCGGCGGCGCGCATCGGACGGAAGTCACGGCCTATGCGACGGGCCTGTATTTCATCGACATGGACCGGTTGGTGGAGGAAGCGGTCGAGGAGGCGGAGAAATACGTCGAGCAAGGGTTTCGCGCGATCAAGATGAAGATCGGGCTGGGGGACCCGAAACTCGATCTTCGGCGCGTGGCGGCGGTGCGCGAGGCGATTGGGCCGGATGTGAAACTCGCCGTGGATGCCAATCACTGTTTTACCGTGCCGCAGGCGATCCGGCTGGGTCGCGCGATGGAACCGCTGGACCTGTTGTGGTTCGAGGAACCGATCAGCCCGGAGGATCACGAGGGCTATATCGAAGTGACACGCGCGCTGGATATGGCCGTGGCCGGTGGTGAGAATGACTTTACCCGCTGGGGTTTCCGCGACGTGATCGCGCGCAAGGCGATGGATATCGTGCAGCCGGATGTCTGTGCCGCGGGCGGCATCAGCGAATGCCGGAAGATCGCGGCCATGGCATCCGCGCATGGGGTCGAATGCGTGCCGCATGCCTGGGGCTCGGCGATCGGGCTGGCCGCGACGGTGCAGTTTTTGGCTGCCTTGCCGGATACGCCGCCGGCCTTCCGCCCCATGCCGCCGATGCTGGAATTCGAGCAGACGCCAAACCCCCTGCGCGACCATCTGGCCCAGAATCCGATTGTGCAGAACAGGGGAATCGTGCGCGTGCCGGATGGGCCGGGCCTGGGGATCGAGGTCGATCGCGCCGTGCTGACGCAATACAAGGTGGCGTGACGATGCTGGTTGCCCTGACCGATCCCATCGATCCGGCCGGCGAGGCCTTGTTGCGCGCCGCGGGCCATGACGTGCAACTGCCCGGCGCCGATGGGTTGGATACGCTGTTGAAGAAAGCCGATGCCGTGGTGGTACGGCGCAAGCTGCCGGACGACCTTGCCGCGCGGGCGCCGCGTTTGCGGGGGGCGATCCGCCAGGGCGTGGGGCTGGACATGATCCCGGTGGGGGATTGCACCGCGCATGGCATCCTGGTCGCCAATGTGCCGGGGGCGAATGCGGATTCCGTGGCGGAGTTTGCGATCGCGCAGATGCTGGCGATCCTGCGCCATGCGGAGGCGATGCATGCGGCGCTGCTGACCGACGGCTGGGAGTCTTCCCGCGCACGTACCGCCACGGCCAGCGAATTGCGTGGGCGCACACTTGGCATCGTGGGTGTCGGTGCCATCGGGACGCGGCTTGCCGAGATCGCGAAGCATGGGTTCCACATGCGCGTGCTGGGGTATCGGCGCGACCGCGCATCGCTGCCGCCGGAGGTCGCCTATGCGGCGCTGGACCCGCTGTTTGCCGAGAGCGATTTCATCGTCCTGGCCTGTCCCTTGACCGAGGAAACCCGAGGCCTGGCATCGGCCGCGCGGATTGCCCGGATGAAGCCGAAGGCGTGGATATTGAATGTCGCGCGCGGGCCGGTGATCGATGGCGATGCGCTGCTGGCGGCGCTGCGCGAAGGCCGTATCGGCGGCGCCGCGCTGGATGTGTTTGATGTGCAGCCTTTGGCCGCCGACCACCCGTTGCGTTCGCTGCCGAATGTGCTGCTGACGCCGCATGCTGCGGGGCTGAGCCAGGAGGCCGTGGTGCGCATGAGCACTGGGGCCGCCGAGGACACCATCCGTATCCTGGCCGGCGAGCGGCCCAAAAATTTCGCCAACCCCGAGGCCTGGGACGCATCGCGAACGCGACGCCAGGCGCTGGAGGCCGCAGGTCCATGAAGATCACCCATGTCCGCGCCACCTGGTGCCGCGTGCCGATCCCGTATGAACGGCAGCACACCAGCGATTTCGGCCGCGTCACCACCTTTGATTCCGTCATCGTGCGGATCGACAGCGATGCCGGCCTGACAGGATGGGGCGAGGCCAAGGCGGGAGTCGGCAGTGCGGCGGCCTGTGCCGGCTTGGCGGCGATCATCAATGATGACTACGCGCCGCTGCTGATGGGGCAGGACCCGCGCGATATCTCGCGGCTGTGGGACACGATGTACAATACCCCGCGTGAGGGGTTTGCCATCGCCAATGGACACGGCCTGCCGCAACTGGGGCGGCGTGGCCTGTCGATCGCCGCCATCGCGGGGGTGGATGTCGCGCTGTGGGACATCCTGGGCAAGTCGCTGGGCGTGCCGGTGTGGCGGCTGTTGGGCGGGCGCCGGGTGGAACGGATGCCGGCCTATGCCTCGGGCGGCTGGGCGGATGCGGGGACTATCGGCGCGCAGCTGCAGGGGTATTGCGACAAGGCGGGCTTCCGCGCGGTAAAAATGCGGGTGGGGGTGATGGATGGATCGCCGGCGCGATCCGCGGCGCGGGTTCGTGCGGCCAGGAAGACGCTGGGACCGGACATCAAGCTGATGGCCGATGCGCATGGCACCTGGACCGTCGCGGAAGCCCGCGCCTTCTGCCGCATGGTCGAGGATGAGGATCTGTTCTGGTTCGAGGAACCGGTCAGCAGCGACGACAAGCAGGGGTTGGCGGAGGTGCGGCGCTGTTCGACCGTGCCGATCAGCACGGGCGAAAGCGAATTCACCCGGCATGATTTTCGCGAGATCGCGGAACTGCGCGCGGCCGATGTGCTGCAACCGGATCTGGCGATCGCGGGCGGGCTGACCGAGGGGTTGCGGATTTCGGCGCTGTGTTCGGCGTTCAACCTGCGCCTGGCGCCGCATCTGTGGTCGGGGGCGCCGGCCTTTGCCGCGGGGATGCATCTGGCCGCGACGCAGAGTGCGGGGTTCATCCTGGAATATTCGCTGGGTCACAACCCGATGCTGCATGATTTGATCGAGGAGGATTTCCCTGTCGTGGACGGGCATGTCGCAATTCCGGACCGGCCGGGGCTGGGCATCACGGTGCGTGACTCCTTCCTTGAACAATATGGGGTGCGCGCGTGAGCAGGATCGCGAATATCGAGGCGTTTCCGACCTCCTTCCCGGTGCCGCCCGGTGGTGGCGTGGCGCTGGGTGTCGGGCGGGCGGTGAAGCGCGATGCGGTGGTGGTGAAGGTGACCACCGAGGATGGGCTGGTCGGCTGGGGCGAAAGCCATCACGGCCGCGCGCATACCGCCGTCGCGGCGCTGTTGCAGACCACGCTGAAGCGCCTGGTGCTGGGCATGGATACGACGGATACTGTGGGTGTCTGGCAGAAAATCTATCGCGGGCAATTGGCGAGCCATGGCATGGGCGCGGGATGTGCCCTGGCCATGTCGGGGTTGGACATGGCCTTGTGGGATATCAGGGGCAAGGCGGTTGGCTGGCCCTTGTATCGGCTGCTGGGCGGCGCGGCGCGGGCGGTGCCGGCCTATGCCGGTGGCGTGGCGCTCGGTTACCAGCCGCCCGATGAATTGGTGACGGAGGCGCGGCCGCATGTGGAGGCGGGGTATCGCGCGGTGAAACTGCGCATCGGCGATACCGTGAAGAACGACATCGCGCGGATGGAGGCGGTGCGCGAGGCCTTTGGCGATGGACTCGATATCCTGGCCGATGCGAACACCGCCTATCGCCTGGATGACGCGCGGCGGGTGATGCCGGCGATGGATGCGCTGAACATGGGCTGGCTGGAAGAGCCCTTTCCGCCGCACGACCGGCGCGCCTATGCCGAGGCGCGCAGCTATGGCCATACGCCATTGGCGGCCGGGGAGAATCATTTCACCCGCTATGAATTCGCGCCGCTGCTGGATGATGGCGCGATCGGCATCTGGCAGCCGGATTTGTCGAAATGCGGTGGGATCACCGAGGCCTTGCGGATCGCGGCCATCGCATCCGCGCATAAGATCCCGGTGCATCCGCATTCCTCGATGACGGGGCTGAACCAGGCGGCGTCGATCCACTTTTTGTGCGCCATCGACAATGCCGGGTATTTCGAGGCTGACGTCTCGGTCGGCAACCTGTTCCGCGATGCGCTGGTCAGCGAGCCCTGGCGCATCGGCGCGGATGGCTGCGTGCGACCGAACGAAGGCCCCGGCATCGGCGTGGATGTAGATGAGGAATGGCTGCGCGCGCATCCCGCGATCGAGGGCCCCGGATACGTTTAACCACGACCGCCCCGGCACGAGGGCGGCGCTCAACAGACAGGAGGCGTCCATGAAGACCATCACCCGCCGCATCGCCGCGATGGCGTTGCTGACCGGCGCGTTGCTTGCCGCACCCGCGCAGGCGCAGGAAGCGGCCTTTCCCAATCGTGGGGTGCGGTTCCTCAATCCCTTCGCGCCGGGCGGCACGTCGGATCTGATCGGGCGGATTCTGGCGGATCAATTGAGCCAGCAGATCGGCCAGCGCGTCGTGGTCGATACCAAGACCGGCGGCGGCGGCGTGATCGCGACGCAGGAATTGGTGCGCAGTGCGCCGGATGGCTACACGATCCTGCTGGCATCGATGGGCATCATGACCATCACGCCGCAGATGCAGACGGTGCCCTATGACGTGGCGACGGATATCGTGCCGGTGGCGTCGATTGCCTCGGTCTACAATATCCTGGTGACGGGGCCGCAATCGCCGATCCGCACCTGGCAGGACCTGGCGCGGCTGGGGCGGGACCGGTCGCGCACGACCACTTGCGCGACGGTGGGCGCGGGGTCCAGCCAGCAATTGTCCTGCATCCTGTTTTCCGCGCTGACCGGGGCGCAGATCACGCAGGTGCCGTATCGTGGCGGGGCGCCGGCGATCCTGGACATCACCTCGGGCCGGGTCGATGTGATGTTCGGCAATATGCCGGAGTTTCTGGGCCAGATCCGCGATGGTGGGCTGCGGGCCGTGGCCTATGGCGCGGCCGCGGCATCGCCCTTGATGCCGGAACTGCCGGTGATCTCGACCGATGGCTTGCCGGGTTTCGTGATCCCGAGCTGGTTTGCCGTGGTGCTGCCGGGCCGCACGCCGGATGCGATCACCGACCGCTGGAACACCGAGTTGAACCGGGCGCTGGCGGCACCCGATGTGCAGCGCCGTTTTGCCGAGAACGGGCTGCAGCGCCTGGGCGGCACGCGGCAGGATTTCCAGCGGCAGATCGAGGCGGACCGGGTGCGCTGGGGTGCGATCATCCGGGAACACAATATCCGCCCGGACTGATCACTCGATCCGCGTCAGGTAGAGCTTGATGACGTTGTCGGGCATCAGCGGCGTGGTCACGTTGCTCCGCGCCCCCCAGGCCAGGAATTGCTGGTGCAGGGGAATGTGCCCGACCTCGTCGCGATGGATGCCCAAAACTTCACCGATCATCGCGCGGCGGGCGGTGGGGTTGGTTTCCTGTTGGATGCGCGGGATCAGGGCCTCGATCCGCGCATTCTCATAGCCGCCGGAGTTGAAGGTGCCGCGACCGTCGCGGGGCGCCGCCAGCAGCGACACGATGGGGTTGAAGGCGTCGTAGGTCGGCGTGGACCAGGATTGCAGGTAGAAGCTGGTGTTGCGCGACAGCACCTTCTGGCCCCATTGCGCGCGGGGGCGGATGTTCGGCACCACGCGGATGTTGATCCGCGCCAGCATGGACACGAGCGAGGTGCAGATCGCCTGGTCGTTCACCAGGCGGTCGTTGGGGCAATCCAGCCCGACCTCGAACCCGTCCGCCAGCCCCGCTTCCGCCATCAGGCGCCGTGCCTGGGCGATATCGACGGCGGGGCGGGTGTCGAGGGCGGAATCGTAGCCCTCCACCCCCGGCCCGAGGATCAGCCCCGCGACGCGCGATTGGCGGCGCATGATGGTCTGGTGGATCGCCTGGGCATCGGTCGCCAGCAGCACGGCCTGGCGCACGCGCAGATCCTGGAACGGGTTGCGGCCGCGCAGAGGGCTGTCGGTCAGTTCGGCGCGGGACTGGTCCATGCCGAGGAAGACGGTGCGCATCTCCGGCCCTTCCAACACGCGCAGGCCGGGGGTGGCGCTGACGCGGGGGATGTCCTGCACCGGGACGGGTTCCATCAGGTCCAACTCGCCCGACAGGAGGGCCGCGACGCGGGTCGGCGCATTGGCGATGGGGCGGAAGATGACTTCGGTCAGGTTGTGCCGGGGCGTGTCCCACCAGTCGGGGTTCACGGCGAAGACCGTGCGACTGTCGGGTTCGCGCAGGGCCAGGCGGAAGGGGCCGGTGCCATTGGCGTTGCGGGTGGCGAAGTTTTCCCGCTGCTGGCGGATATCGACGGGGGCGGTGGCGCCGACACGTTCGGCCCAGGCGCGAGACATCATGCCGAGGAAGACGATCTCCCGCGGCAGGATGGGATTGGGGCCGCGGGTGGTGATTTCGACGGTCAGGGGATCGACGGCGCGGACCTCGCGCACCGTCGCGACGGGGACTTTCAGGTCGCTGCCCTCGGTGGCGGCGCGGGCGAAGGAGAAGACGACGTCATCGGCGGTGAAGGGCGTGCCATCCTGGAAGCGCACGCCGGGGCGCAGGCGGAAGCGCCAGAGCTCGGGTTCGGGGTTTTCCCAGGACAGGGCGAGGGAGGGTTCCAACTCCAGCCGCTCGTTCATCCGCACCAGGCCTTCGTAGATGGAGGCGAGGGTGGCCTGGGTGAAGGTTTCGTAGAGCCCGTGCGGGTCCATGGTCCGGACATCGCCGACCGAGGCGTAGCGCAGGGTGCGGGCCTGGGCCGGCAGGGTCGCGATGGCGGCGGCCAGGACCAGGGGGGTGAGTTGGCGGATCATGCGGCGTCTCCGATGCGGGCCAAAAATTCGGCCAGGGCCGCCTGGAAGGCCGCGGGCGCCTCCCACATCGGGGCGTGGCCGGAGGTTTCGAACAGGGCGAGGCGGGCGCCCGAAATGCCGGCCAGCAGGCGTTCGGCATGGTCCATGGTGCGGCCATGGTCGCGGGCGCCGTGCAGGACCAGGGTGGGGCAGGCGATGCGGGGTAGCAGGGGTTCCAGGTCGGTCGCGACCAGGCTGCGCTGGGCGGCCAGCATGCCGTCCAGAGGGGCGCGGGTGGCGGTGTCCACATAGGCGTCGAACTGCGCCTGGTCGGGGATATGGGCGAACCAATGGCGGCTGATGGCATCGAGGTTCTGCCGCGTCGCACCCCCGGCTTCGAGGTCGGCCAGGACCTGCAAGGCGATGCCGTGGTTACGGATGGAGGGGCCGGTGGCGACCAGCGCCAGCCCGGCGACGCGGCCGGGATAGGTGATCGCGGTCTGCTGGCAGACCACGCCGCCCATGGAATGGCCGCAGATCACCGCGCTGGGCAGGCCGAGGGCGGCGATGAAACCATCCAGCCGCTGGGCGAAGGCGGGGATGGTGTAGCCGTCGGGCGGTGGATCGGACTCGACGAAATTGTTGATGGCATAGCCACGCCAGCCCGGCGGCAATGCTGCCATGGTGCTGGCCCAGAGGCCGGAGGAGGAGCCGAAGCCGCCATGCACGAAGACGATGGCGCGGGGGCCGGCCCCGGCTTCGGTATAGGCGACGCGGGCGCCGTCGATGGTGATGTGGGTCATGCTGCACATGGCCTGAGCATTTCGGAAGGCGGGGGCGCGCTCAAGCCACGAGTTTGAGCAGGGTGGCCGATTTGCGGCACGAAATGGGTAATTTGGGATTATGTCCCGAAAACGGGACGGCGTTAGGATCGCCGGATGAGTGACGACGACCTCGACCGGTATCCGGGCATTGGCGAGAGGCTGCGGGCGCATCGGCTGGGCCTTGGGCTGTCGGCCGAGGCGATGGCGGAGCGGCTGCGTGTCTCAAGGACCGCGCTGTATCGGTATGAGCGGGGCGAGCCACCAAAGCTGCCGATGCTGGAACGGGCGGCGGCGGTGCTGGGGCTGCCGCTGGGCACCTTGCTGGGGGTGGGGGTGGAGTGGTTCGCCTCACCGCTCGCCTTCTTCGAGAGGCTGCGCCAGGTCGAGGAGGTCGCCGAGCAGTTGTTCGTGCTCTTCGGGCCGCTGTCCTTGTTGCTGACATCCGACGACTACGACGCGCTGATGCCGGAACTGGTGGCCGAGGCGCTGCCGCCGGGGCAGGACCCCGCGCCGCTGCTGGCGACCCTGCGCCGGCGCAAGGCGACCTGGGAGAGGCGCCGGCCCGGGGTGATCAGCATGCTGTCCCTGCCGGAGGTGGAACGGACCCTGGCCGATGGGATCGCCGCGCGGCACGACCTGCCGCCGGCGGTGCAAGCGGCACGGCGCGCGGCCGCGCGGGCCGAGATCCTGCATGTCGCGCGGCTGGCCGAGGCGCCGCCGCGTGGGGTGCAGATCGGCTTACTGCTGCAATCGGTCCCGACGACGGGGTTTTCGCTGGCGCGGGCGCGGCGGGAGACGGCGCTGGCGGTCAGCCCGTTTCGCCTGGGCGGGCAGTCGAACCTGGCGACCGGGATCGCGCTGGTGACGAGCGCGCCGGATGCGGTGCGGCTGCATGATGATGTGGCGGAAAAACTGTGGCGGGAGTCGATCAAGGGCGACGCGGCGGCGGGGATTTTGCGGCGTGCGGTCGCGGCGGCGGAATGACCGAATGTGGGCTTGCGCGCGGCAGGGAAATCAAGACCTGATGGCGTCAGGATTCGTGGGAGATGTCGTTGCTGCGCCATAGGCATATCCCGTGACGGGCGTGATCCGCGCCGCGCATCCGCTGTTGCTCAGCGCAGGTGCTGCCGCCCTGTGCATCGCGCTGATCGCGGCCATCGCGGCGCTGCCCGGGGGCAGCACCCTGGCGCAGCAGATCGTCTCCGGCCTGATGCTGGGGGGCATCTATGTCGCGGTCGCGGTGGCCTTCACCCTGACCATCGGCGTGTTGAATTTTTTGAACTTCACCATTCCCACGATGTTCATGTTGACCGGCATGGTGGCCTGGGGCCTGGCGAGATACGGCCTGCCCTTTGGCCTGTCGGGCGGGGTGCATTGGGCGCTGGCGCTGCTGGGCGGGATCCTGGTGGCGATCCTGGCGTCGCTGGTGGTGGAGCGTTTCACCTTTCGCTACCTGAAGACCCGGCATGGCGATGCGACGGAACATGCGATCCCGCTGGTGTCATCGCTCGGCTTCATGCTGATCTTCGAACACTTGGTGCTGATCGTATTGGGGTCGGAGGCGCAGAGCTTTCCGGTGCGGTTCCGGCTTGACCTGCATATCGGCCCGCTGGTGGTGGGGATGCCGCAACTGGCGTCCTTGCTGATGTCGCTGGCGATCGTGTTCTGGCTGTCCTGGCTGCTGAAGACGACGCAGATCGGCCGCGCGCTGCGCGCCATCGCGGAAAGCCCGGATACCGCGACCCTGCTGGGGGTGGAGGTGTCGCGCATCGTGCCGGTGGTGTTCGTGTTGAGCGGCTTGCTCTGCGGCGTGGCGGGGGCCTTGTTCGTCGTGAACTACAGCGATGTCTCGCCCTTCATGGGCGATCATGTCGGGACCAAGGCGATCGCGGCGATGGTGCTGGGCGGGATCGGTTCGATCTGGGGTGCGATCGCCGGGGGCTTGCTGGTCGGGTTGCTGGAAACCCTGGGCATCCATTTCTTCGGTGGCGACGCGGCGCAGGTGGTGGTCTGGACGGCGCTGCTGGCGGCGATCGTGCTGCGGCCGCAGGGGCTTTTTGGCGGGTCGCGCATCGGCAAGGGCAAGCTGTGATGTCGGGGTATTGGTCGGGCATTCTCGCGATCCTGGCGATCAACGTGATCTTCGCCTACGGCATCTTCGTGACCGCTGCGGCGGGGCAGTTGAACCTGGGGGGCGCGGGGTCAATGGCGATCGGCGCCTATGCGGCGGCGATGCTGGGCGATCATATGGGCTGGTCGCCGGCGCTGACGATTCCGGCGGCGACCTTGATCACGGCGCTGGTCGGGTTTGCCATCGCCTTCCCGGTGTTGCGGACGCGGGGCGTGTACATGGTGCTGGCGACCTTCGCCTTTGCACAGGTCGTCACGGGTATCATCCTGACGCAGCCGGCGCTGGGCGGCGCGATGGGGCTGGTCGTGGTCGAATATGTCGATCTGCCGGTGCTTCTGATGGCGGCGGGCGGGACGGTCGTCTTCGTCTTCTGGCTGATGGCGACGCGGTTCGGGCTGGCGATGCGGGCGCTGCATGATGATGAACTGGTATCGACCCTGATGGGCGTGCCGGCGCGCGGCGTGCAGGTCGCGAGTTTCGCGATTGGCGCCGGGTTGGCGGGGCTGGCGGGCGGGCTTTACGCGCATCATTTCTCGTTTGTGGAGGCGCAGTATTTTTCGCCGCTGCTATCGACCTATGTGCTGCTCTTCGTGCTGATCGGTGGCACGCAGACGGCCTGGGGGCCGCTGGTCGGGGCGACGTTTTTTACCTTGGTGCCGGAGATGCTGCGTATCGGCGGTTCCTGGCGCTATGTCGTCTTCGGCGCCATCATCGTCGCCATGATGATTGTCCGGCCCGAGGGCATCGTGACGCGCACCTTGCTGGCCCGCCTGCGTTGGCGGCGCGCCGATGCCCGCTGACGCGCTGCTGGCCCTGGAGGGGGTGCAAAAATCCTTCGGCGGGTTGAAGGTGGTCGATGACGTCAGTTTCGCCGTGCCGCGCGGTGGGCGCTTCGGGTTGATCGGGCCGAATGGCGCGGGCAAGACGACGGTGTTCAACCTGATTTCCGGCGTCTATCCGATCGATGCGGGCGACATCCGGCTGGATGGGCGGTCCATCGCGACGCTGCCGCCGCGGGAGCGGGTGCTGGCAGGGCTGGCGCGGTCGTTCCAGAACATCCGGCTGATGCCGCATCTGTCGGCGGTGGAGAACGTCATGCTGGGGCAGCATGCGCGCGCGTCGGGACTGGGCGCGCTGCTGACGCCGATCGGCTGGATGCCGCGCGGGCGCTGGCGGCGGGCGGCCGAGGCGTTGCTGGCCGAGGCGGGGCTGGACATCGACCCGGGTGAGGTCGTCGCCAACCTGCCCTATGGCATCCGCAAGAAGATCGAGGTCGTGCGTGCGCTGGCCAGCAACCCGACCCTGCTGCTGCTGGACGAACCCGCGGCGGGGCTGAACCCGAGCGAGACGGCGGAACTTGCGCGCTTCCTTGGCCGCATCGCCGATGGGGGCACGACCTTGCTGGTGGTCGAGCACGACATGGGCTTCGTCAACCAGGTCTGCGACCAGGTGGTGGTGCTGAATTTTGGCGCCAAGATTTTCGAAGGCACGCAGGCGGAGGCGCGGCGCGATCCGCTGGTGCGCGAGGCCTACCTCGGGCAGGAGCAGACCGATGCTGCTTGATGTCGAGGCGCTGGATGTCCGCTATGGCCGCACCCATGCCGTGCGCGGCGTGTCGATCGGTGTGGGCGCGGCGGAGATCGTCACCGTGCTGGGCGCGAATGGCGCCGGCAAGTCCACGCTTCTGAAGGCGATCCAGGGCGCCGTGCGGCCTGGCGCCGGGCGGGTCGTGCTGGATGGTGCGGATATCACCGCGCTGAGCGCACCCGAACGGGTGCGGCGCAAACTGGTGCTGGTGCCGGAGGGACGGCAGATCCTGGTCAGCATGACGGTGCATGACAACCTGCTGATGGGTGCCTATGGCCGGCGCGATGCGGCGGTCGCGGGCGATATAGAGGCAATCTACGCGCGGTTTTCCAACCTGGCGGCCCGGCGCGACATGCCCGCGTCGATTCTTTCGGGTGGGGAACAGCAGATGCTGGCGATCGGCCGCGCGCTGCTGGCGCAACCGCGCGTGATGATGCTGGACGAGCCGTCGCTCGGCCTGTCGCCGCTGCTGGTCGGGCGGTTGTTCGACCTGATCCGCGAATTGAACCGCGACGGGTTGGCGATCCTGCTTGTCGAACAGAACACGCGCATGGCGTTGCGGACCGCGGCGCGTGGGTATGTGATGGAACTCGGCCGCGTCGTGCTGGAAGGCCCGGCGGCGTTGCTGGCGGATAATGAGGCGCTGGCCGCGGCCTACCTCGGCGGTCACTGATGACAGGAGACAGGACGATGCTGCGCAGGACCATCCTTGGGGCCGCCACCGGCGTGCTTGCCGCACCCGCCGTGCTGCAGGCGCAGGCGGGGGAGATTGTCATCGGCCTGACCATGGTGAAGTCGGGGCCGCTGAAGTCGCCGGGGGAGGCGACGGAGACCTCGGTCGATCTCGGCGTCGCGGAGGTCAATGCCGCCGGCGGGATCAACGGCAAGCCGATCCGGCTGGTGAAGTTCGACACCGGCTCCGACCCGCGCCAGGCGGCGACGGCGGCCCAGAAATTCGCGCGGGACGACAATGCGCTGGCGATCATCGGGCCGTTTTCTTCCGGTGAGGCGGCGGTCGCCTTTCCGGTCGGGGAACGGCTGGGCATCGTGCAGATTCCGAATTCCGCGACGCAGCCGAATTTGACCGGGAATTTTACCTACGCCTGGCGGCTGACCGAGGATGAGGGCAAGCAGTTCGGGCGGCTGCTGACCTCGCTGGAACGCAAGCAGATCCCGATGAGCCGGGCCGAGATCATCTATGTCTCGGATGAGCGGATTTCGAACATCACCGCGACGATGTTCTATCCGGGGCTGCTGCGCGCGCGGAACGTGACGTTTGGCGAACCGGTGTCCTTCCAGTATCGCACCTTCGACGTGGCGCCGCAGGTGACCCAGATCATGCAGCGCAACCCGCAGGTCGTGGCCATGGCGGCGACGCCGGATTCGGCGGGCAAGGTGCTGCGCGAATTGCGCCGCCAGGGGTTCGCCGGGCGCGTGATCGGATCGCAGATCTTTGCCGATCCCAACTCGGTCGAATTGTTCGGGCCGGAGGGCGATGGGATGCTGATCGTCGCCGGGTTCTGGTGGGACCGGAACGATGCGACGCGCGAATTCACCCGCAAATACGCGGCGGAGAACGCGCGCCGTGGCCTGCCGCAAAAACGCATCCCGCATCACAGCGACGCCCAGGCCTATGACATCGTCTTCCTGATGAAGCAGGCGATGGAACGAGCGCGCGTCACCGGCGATCCGGCGCGGGTGGTGGCCGAACGCACCGCCATCCGCGATGCGCTGCAAGGCATCCGCTTCACCGGGGTGAGTGGCGAGAACACCTGTTTCGACGCGGCGCGCGATGCGGAATTGCCGGGCTTCATCATCGAAATCCGCAACCAGCAATGGTCGCTGTTCGACAGCTTTCCTGCCGACAATTGCACATGACGGCGCGGCGCCTGGCGGTGCTGGGCGGGGCGGGCGGCATCGGGCGGGCCTTGGTCACGCGGGCGGTGGCCGAAGGGTGGCGGGTCAGCGTGCTGGACCTGCCGGCCTCGCTGGCGCGGCATCGGGTGCCGGATGGGGTCACGGCGATTCCGGTCGATGGCACCAACGTGGAGTCCGTGCAGGCGGCCTTTGCCGAATTGGGCGGGTTGGAAGGCTTCGTGAACCTGGCGGGCTTCCTGATCGAGATGCGCCGGATGGAGGACGTCGATCCGGTGTTCTGGGATGAAGTCGTGGCGGGCAATCTGCGCACCGCCTTCCTGACCGCGCGCGCGGCGCTGCCATTGCTGGCCAAGGGAAACGCGCCGGCCATGGTGCAGATGGTGTCGGGCCTGGCCGCCCATACACGGCCCGGCTATGGCCCCTATGCGGCCTGCAAGGCGGCGATGGTGTCGATGACCAAAACCCTGGCGCTGGAGGCGGCGCCGGCCATCCGCGTCAATGCCGTTGGGCCGGGGGCGGTGGACACCGCGTTTCTGCGCGGCGGCACCGGGCGGTCGGATGAGGCGGCGACACAGCACCTCGATGCCGCGGCCTATGGCGCGATGATCCCGTTGGGGCGGATCGCGGTGGCCGAGGATGTGGTGGGGCCGGTGATGTTCCTGCTGGGACCGGACAGCGGCTACATGACGGGCCAGACTCTTTGGGTGAATGGTGGAGCCTATATGCCATGAGTGACTGGCGTCTGGACCTTGGCGGCATCGTGCTGCGCGGGGTGGCGGATGAGGATCCGTTTGCCGTGCCGCGGCAGGTGATTTTTCCGGAGGCAGAGCCTGGGTTGCTGGCGCGGTCGCTGGCGCTGGATCCGCTCGGCGGCGATGTGGCCGCCGATGATGTGCTGCTGCGGGTGCAGGTGTTTGCCATCGAGGCCTTTGGCCGCACCGTGCTGGTCGATGGCGGCATCGGCGATGACAAGGAACGCCCGGTGCGCGCGGCCTGGCATCGGCGGCACACGGATTTCCTGGATCGGCTGGGCATCGCGCCGGAGGATGTGGATGCGCTGCTGTTCACCCATCTGCATGCCGACCATGTCGGCTGGGCGACGCGACTGATCGATGGCCGCTGGGTGCCAACCTTTCCGCGTGCGCGGCATATCGTGGCGGCGGGGGAATACGCATACTGGGCGGCGCGGGATGCGGTGGCGCCGGTCAACCATGGGTCCTTCCGCGACAGCGTGCTGCCGCTGATGGAGGCGGGGTTGCTGGACCAGGTGCCGGATGACCACGCGCCCTTTCCGGGGCTGCGGTTTCGCCCGCTGCCGGGGCATTGCCCGGGGCAGGTCGGCGTGATGCTGCAAGGCACGCGTCAAAGCGCGCTGATCGCCGCCGATGCGGTGCATCATCCGATGCAGTTGCTGGATCCGTCGCTGGTCTCGGCCTTCTGTTCCGATCCGGCGCAGGCGCGGGTGACGCGCAAGGCGCTGCTGGAGGAAGCCGTGAGCGAAGGCCTGGCGCTGGTACCGCACCATGCGCGGGGGCGGTCGCTGTGGCACATCACGCGCGATGGCGATGCCTATGGGCTGGCCGCGAACAACCGTCCGTAGGGCAGGCGGTCCGTCACGCCGGCGCGGCGCAAGGCGGACCAGAGCAGGGCCTGGTTGCTGCTGACCACGGGGCGGTCGATGCGTTGTTCCAGCGCCTCGATCAGTGGGAAGGTGATCAGGTTCGTGCCGCTGAGCATCACGGCGTCGGCGCGATCGACCGGCAGGGGGGCGAGGGCGGCGTCGATCACCTCCGGCCCGATCATGTGGATGCCGAGCTTGCGGCCCGGGGCGTAGGTCTGGTGGCCGAGGGAGGCGACGGCGATGACCTCGATCCCCTCGCCGGAAAGGAAGGCTGCTTCGTGCCGCGTCACGGCGTCGGAGAAGGGGGATAGCAGCACCACGCGGCGCCCGCCGACCGCGAGCAGCGCATCGGCCATGGCGGCCCCTGCCGTGACGCCGGGGCGGCCGGCGGCTTCGGCGATCAGGGTTTCCATCTCACGCCGCGGATTGACCGCGGAGGGCGCGGTGCAGCCGAAGGCGACCACATCGACGCCGGCTTCGGCGACCAGGGCCGCGGCTTCGCGCAGGTCGGCGCGCAGCACCGTCATTTCCTCGGGTGAGCGCGCGAGGGGGTTCAGGCGCATGCGGGTGGCGTGGAGCGAGACGCCGGGGGGAAGGGCGGATTGCCATTCCGCCTCGTTCACCGTGTTGTTTGGCGGCACGATCAGGCCGAGTTTCGCGCGGCTGCTCAAGGGATGGGTCATGCGATGTTCCAGGGCGGGACGCCGGGTTCGGGCAGGGCGTTGTGCAGGATGCCGTCGATGGCGATGCGGCCCATGGCCAGGCGGGCTTCCTCCGCGCTGCCGCCGATGTGCGGGGTCGCGAAGAAGTTCGGCAGGTCGATGAGCGCCTGGTCGATCTCGGGTTCCGTGGCAAAGACATCGGCGCAGGCGGCGGCCAGGCGGCCGTCGCGCAGGCGGTCGGCGAGGGCGGCTTCATCCACGATCTCGCCGCGCGCGGTGTTGATCAGCACGCAATCGGGGCGCAGGCGGTCGAGCAGGGCGGGGCCGTAAAGGCCGCGCGTTTCCGGCGTCAACGGGATGTGCAGCGACAGCACTTCGGATCGCGCCAAGAGTTCGTCGAGGCTGACGGCGGTGACGCCATGGGCATCGAAAAAAGCGCTGCGGTCCATGATGTCGTGGGCCAGGACCGTGCAACCAAAAGGGGCCAGCAGGCGCACGACATGCTGGCCGATATGGCCGCAGCCATGCAGCCCGACGACGCGGCCCGACAGCAGCCGCCCCATACGCTGGGCTGGGCGTTCGCCACGGCGCAGCGCCGCGTTCAGCGCGCCCATGTGGCGCAGCGACACGAGCGCGAAGGCGATGACCAGTTCGGCGATGGCCAGTGCGTTCGCGCCCGGTGCCCAGCCCAGGCGGATGCCGCGCCGGCGCATGGCGGCCAGGTCCAGCATGTCGGTGCCGGTGCCGAGCTTGGCGACGATGCGCAACTCCGGCAGGCGGGCGATGATCTCGGCGGTCAGGTGCTCCAGACCGACGACGGCGACGTCATGGCCTTGCAGGAAGGCGACCAGCGCATCGCCTTCCAGCCGGTAGGGGGACTGGTGCAGTTTCGCGTCGGGGTAGAGCGCAAGTAGTTCGGCGCGCAGCAGCGGGTGCTGGCAGAAGGACGGCGAGGCGACGGCGATGCGCGGCGTGTCAGCCGGCATGGGCTTGTTGCAGCAGTTCGAACAACACGCCGCCCGTGGTGGCGGGGTCGAGGAAGGCGACGCGGGTGCCGGCATGGCCCTGCATTGGCGCTTCGGTGCGGAAGCGCAGGCCCTTGGCGCGGAGTTCGGCCATGGCGGCGTCGATGTCCTCGACCTCCAGGCAGATGTGGAACAGGCCCTCGCCCTTCTCGGCGATGAAGGCGGGGACCGAGGAGCCGGGGCCTTGGGGCCGCAGCAATTCCACGGCGCTTTCACCGATGGGATAGACGGCGATGTCCAGCGACGAGGCCGCGCGGTGTTCGCGATGCGGCGCCGGTAAGCCAAAAGCATCGCCGAGGATGGCGTCGAGCGGGCCCATGTCGCTGACGGCGATGGCGACGTGATGCAGGCGGGTGATGCGCATCAGTCCAGCCGGAAGCCGGATTGCTGCACGACGTCGCGCCAGACGGGGGCTTCGGCCTGCATCTGGGCGGCGAATTCCGCCGGTGAGTTGCAGACCGCTTCGGTCCCGAGGCGGCGCAGCCCCTGTTGGACCTCGGGCTCCTGGCAGGCTTCGCGGAAGGCGGCGGCGACGCGGGCGATGGCGGCGGGGGGCGTGCCGCGGGGGGTCAGCAGGCCGTTCCAGGTTTCGAAGCGGAAGCCCGGGAATCCTTGCTCCGCGACGGTCGGCACCTCGGGCGCCATGGTGGAACGCGCGGCGCCGGAGGTCGCGATGACCCGCACCTCACCGCTGGCCAGGAAGGGCGCCATGTCGGAGGGGTTGCCGAAATAGGCCGCGGTGCGGCCGACCAGCAGGTCCTGGATCGCCGGCGCGCCGCCGCGATAGGGAATGTGCTGGATGTCGAGGTTGGCGCGCATCGCCAGCATGATCATCACCAGATGCGTGCCCGATCCGGCGCCGCCGCTGGCATAGTCCAGCGCCCCCGGCCGCGCCCGTGCCGCCGCGACGAAATCGCCGAGGGTGCGGAAGGGCGATGCGGCGGGAACGCCCAGGAAGAACGGATTGGCCGCGAGGTTCACCGTCGGGACCAGATCCGTCATCGGATTGTAGGACAGCCGCATCAGCACCGGCAGCACCATCAGATGCGACGGCGAGAGCATGATGTAGGAATAGCCATCGGGCGGCGCGCGCGTGATGAAATCCCCGGCGACGGCGCCATTCGCGCCACTGCGGTTTTCGATCACGATGGGCTGGCCGAGGCGCGGCCCGGTGCGATCGGCGAAGAGCCGCGCCAGGCTGTCGGAAATGCCGCCCGGCGGGAAGGGCACGACGATGCGCACCGGGCGATTGGGCTGCCAGGTGTCCTGTGCCGAGGCGGTGAAGGGGGCGAGCAGCAACCCGCACAGCAAGGCCAGTTTGCGTAGCGTCATGGGATCACCTTTCAGCCGATGTGTTCGGCGTGGTGCTGCAGATACCATTCGGCGATTTCTTCCCGCGTGGTCCACCACACATCGGGAAATGTCTTGGCGTAGTCGATGAAGTCGCGCAGCGCGCGGATGCGGAAGGGCTGGCCGATGACATGCGGATGCAGGCCGATGTTCATCAACCGGCCGCTGGTCGCGCCCTCCCGATACAGCTCGTTGAACTGTTCGCGGAAGACAGCGAAGGCGCCGTCGACATCCTTGCCCTGGCGGAGGAAGACGGTGAAGTCGTTGACCTCCGACGTATAGGGGATCGACACCATCGGCTTGCCGCTTTCGGTATGGATCAGATAGGGCTGGTCGTCGTTCAGCAGGTCGGTGAAGCAGATCAGCCCTTCCTCGGCCAAAATATCGGCGGTGTTGGGCGTGGAGCGCAGCGAGCAGGACAGCCAGCCGCGCGCGGGCTTGCCGACGACATCCTGGTAGACGCGCAGCGTGTCGCGGATCACCGCGCGCTCGCCTTCGATGTCGAACTGGTAGTTGGTCAGCAGGTCGGTCTGCACGTAGTTGTGCGCCAGGATTTCCCAGCCGCGATCCATCGCGTGCTGCACGACCTCCCGCCGTTCCAGCCCCATCTTCGCGTTCATGGTGCAGGAGGTCGGCACGCCCGCGCGTTCGAAGGTTTCGAACATGCGCCAGACGCCGACGCGCTGGCCGTATTCGCGCCAGGTCCAGTTCGGATTGTCGTAGACATTGCCGGGCAGCATGTCGGTGATGATGGAGGGACCGCCGGGATAGAAGGGTTTCTCGGTGTCCTTCACCTGGTCCCAGTATTCGAAATTGGTCGTCAGCAGCATGGCGATCCGTGCGCCATTCGGCCAGCGCAGCGGCTTGCGGAAGGGCATCGGAACGAAATCATATCGCATCGGGCTTGCTCTCCGAATTTGGAGGAAGCCTAACGCGCGTTGGGCACCGTGACGACGCCCAATCGGCGCGGCCCGAAGACCGGTTGCGCCGCGTTTGCCTGGCCTTGCGGCAGGGCTGCACCGCCCTGCCGCAATGGCGGTGGGGTCAGCCCGCGCTGGACCAGGTGGCCGGCACCAGGCGGTAGCCGTCGGCGGTCTTGACGATGTAGCCGTTGGCCGGGAACGGGAAGTGATAGCCGACGCAGCGCGTGCGGTCGGTCGCGACCTGGTCGAACAGCCGGCGGCGGGTGGCCTCGGCCATGGTGGCGTCCATGTCGAAGCCGATGTGCCAGCCCGGATTGGCCAGGTTGATCGCGGGGTGGTTGGTCACGTCGCCCAGGATGACCAGGCTGTCGCTGCCATCGGCCACGATGAAGGAGGTATGCCCCGGGGTATGGCCCGGGGTCGCGATGGCGCGCACGCCCGGCGCGACCTCGGCCCCCGCGGCGAAACGTTCGGTCTTGGCGGCATAGGGGCCGAAGCGGCGGCGGACATTGGCGAAGGCGCCGCGCATCGCCTCGGGCGCGCGGCCCATCGTCGCGTCATCCATCCAGAAGGCCCATTCGGCTTCGGGCACCAGCACCTGGGCATTGGGGAAGACCGCGCTGTTGTCGGCATTGGTCAGGCCGGTGATGTGGTCGCCGTGGAAATGGCTGATGACGACGCGGGTGACGGCGGCGGGGTCGATGCCGGCGGCGCGCATATTGGCGGTGATCAGCCCGGCGTTCGGGCTGCCCAACTGGCCGCCGGTGCCGGTGTCGAAGACCACGAGGCCCGTGGGGGTTTCGAGGAAGGTGATGGAGAAGGGGATGTCCAGCGCCGGCGGGGCCAGGAAGGCATCGCGCAGGGCGGTGGTCACGGCCTCCGGCGTCGCGTTGCGGACGAAGCCATTGGTGATGTTCGGCGCGCGGTTGAAGCCGTCATGCACGATCGTCGCGGTCTGGCTGCCGACTTTCAGCCGGTAGAAGCCGGGCGCCTGGGCGGCGGGCGCCTGGGCCAATACCATGCGAGGTGCGGCCAGCGCGGTGCCAAGGACGGCGGCGCTGGCAGCAAAAATCTGACGACGTTCCATGACAACTCTCCCTGGGTGGCTGGCAGCATGTCGTGCCGCGCCGCCAGGGATCAAGCCCGCGAAAAAACCAGCACGGATTCGACCTGCGACGACCAGAGGAACTGGTCCACCAGGGTCGCGGCGGTGATGCGGAAGCCGCCCTGGAGCAGGATCTTGGCATCCCGCGCCAGCGCGGTCGGGTTGCAGGAGACGTAGATCACGCAACGGCCCTTGCTGCGCGCCAGCATGGCGCATTGTTCGGCGGCACCGGCGAAGGGCGGGTCCAGCACCACGGCCACGAAGCGGTCGATTTCGGCGGGCAGCAGCGGCTGGCGGGCCAGGTCGCGCTTTACGGCGGCGATGCGCGCCCCGGCACGGCCGGCAGCGGCGGCCAGGGTGGCGACGGCCTCGGCATCGCCTTCATAGGCCGCGATCGAGGCGCGGGTGGCCAAGGGCAGGGAGAGAGTGCCGACGCCAGCATAAAGGTCGGCGATGCGAGATTTTCCGGTCAGCTTGCGCGGCAGGCCGGCGAGGACGGCAGCGATGATCGCGGCCTCGGCGCCGGGGCTTGCTTGCAGGAAGGCGCCGGGCGCGGGGGCCAGCATGGCGCCGGACAGCGACAGGCCCACGGTGCCGGTCTGGGCGGCCATTTCCGGCGGCGCATTGCCCATGGCCCAGGCGATGCGCGGGATCGCGTGCTCGTTGGCGAAGGCGGCGATCAGCCCGCGACCCGGCGCATCCAGCGGCCCATCGGTGCGCAGCAGCAGGTCGGGCCCGGTGTCGAGCAGGTTGACGATGGCGCTGCCGGCGCGGCGCAGCGCCGACAGGCGTTTCAGCATGGCGCGCAGCGGTTCGAACAGCGCGACCAGCCGCGGGTCCAGCACCAGGCAGGTGGACAGGTCCACGACGGCCTGGCTGCCGCGCGCATGCAGCCCGACCGCGACCGAGCCATCGGCGCGGCGCAGCAGGGCGAGGTCGGCGCGGCGGCGGGTGCCGGGCAGGGTCGGCGGGGCGATGGCGATTTCGGGGGTGGCGCCGGCGCGGGACAGCGCCTCGGCCAGGCGGTCGCGTTTCCATTCCAGCCCGGCGGGGATCGACAGGTGCTGCACGGCACAGCCGCCGCAGAGATCCGCGACATGCGGGCAGGGGGGTGTCACGCGGTCGGCGCTTGGGGTGTGGACCGTGATCAGGTCCGCGACCATCGCGTCGCCGCGATGGCCGGTGAAGCGGGCGGTGATGGATTCACCCGGCAGGGCGCCCGCCACGTAGCAGGCCTGCCCATCGGCGCAGGCGCCCACGCCGTCGCCGCTCGCGCCAAGACGCGAGACGGCCAGTTCAACCGTCTCGCTCATGGTTGTCAGCCGAACGCGTTCAGGCCCGTCTGCGCACGGCCGAGGATCAGCGCATGCACATCATGCGTGCCTTCGTAGGTGTTGACGGCCTCAAGGTTCATCGCATGGCGAATGACGTGGTATTCGTCCGACACGCCGTTCCCGCCGTGCATGTCACGCGCCATGCGCGCGATGTCGAGCGACTTGCCGCAGGAGTTGCGCTTGACGAGGGAGATCATCTCCGGCGCCACGCGATGTTCCTCGAACAGCCGGCCGACGCGCAGCACGGATTGCAGGCCGAGGGTGATTTCGGTCTGCATGTCGGCCAGCTTCTTCTGGATCAACTGCGTCTGCGCCAGCGGCTTGCCGAACATCTTGCGGTTCATCGTGTAGTCGCGGGCGGCGTGCCAGCAGAACTCGGCCGCACCCAGCGCGCCCCAGGCGATGCCGTAGCGGGCGCGGTTGAGGCAGGAGAAGGGGCCGGCCAGCGATTTTACACCCGGCAGCATGTTCTCGGCGGGGACGAAGACGTCATCCATCATGATCATGCCGGTGATGGAGGCGCGGAGGCTGAACTTGCCCTCGATCTTGGGGGCGGTCAGGCCCTTCATGCCCTTTTCCAGCAGGAAGCCGCGCAGCACGCCGGCGTCATCCTTGGCCCAGACGACGAAGACATCGGCGATGGGGGAATTGGTGATCCAGGTCTTCGACCCGCTGACGAGATAGCCGCCGTCCACCGACTTGGCGCGGGTGCGCATCGAAGCGGGATCGGAACCGGCATCGGGCTCGGTCAGGCCGAAGCAGCCGACGAATTCGCCGGTGCGCAGCTTGGGCAGGAACTTGTCCTTCTGCGCTTCGGAGCCAAAGGCGTGGATCGGATACATGACCAGGGACGACTGCACGGAAAACGCCGAACGGTAGCCGCTGTCGACGCGCTCAACCTCACGCGCCATCAGCCCGTAGGAGACATAGCCGACGCCGGCGCAGCCGTGGCTGTCGAGCGTGGCGCCCAAGAAGCCTTGCTCGCCAAACTCGTTCATGATTTCGCGGTCGAACGTCTCGTGGCGGTTGGCCATCAGCACGCGCGGCATCAACCGGTCCTGGCAGAAGGCATGGGCCGCGTCGCGGATCATGCGCTCGTCTTCCGTGAGCTGGTCGTTCAGCAGCAGCGCGTCATCCCAGACGAAGGGGGAGGCGGCTTTCTTGGCCGGCGCGGAATCGGGGATCGGGGTCAGGACATTCATGGTGTCGTTCCTCGTTTTGCTACGTCCGATGGCGCGGCAGGGTGGCCCCTGCCGCGCTGCAAGTCACGCCCGCAGTCTCAGGCGGCTTGGGCGGCGGCGGGCGGCGGCGCGTCGGGTTCGGCCGAACGGCGCGGCTTGGGCGTGGGCAGCAGCATGAAGGCAGGGGTGCTGTCGCCAAAGCCCAAGACGCTGGGGCCGAGGTCATCCTGGCGGCGCCGGTCGTCACGGCTGGCGTCGCGGTAGCCTTCGCGCGGTGCCGCGCGGGGCTCGTCGCGGGGCGGGCGGGCGCGGTCGTCGCGGCGGGGCGGGCGGGCCTCCTCGGCGCGGGGCGCGTCGTTGCGCGGCGGGCGGACGGCTTCGGCGCGCAGACGGTCTTCGCGGGGGCGGTCCTCGCGGGGCCGTTCGTCGCGGCGGGGGGCGCGTTCCTCGCGGCGGGGGCGGGGTTCGGCGCCATCGGCCGGGCGGGGCGGGGCGGCTTCGCTGTGGTCGCGCGGCGGGCGAGCCTCGCGGCGCGGGGCGGCCTCGCGGCCGCGGCCACGGGGTGCATCGCGCCCACCGCGGGCGCCGCCGCGGCGGTCGCGGGCGGCGTCGATGTCCTCCTGGGTCGGGGCCTCGACGCCCTCGATCACCAGGGGCGGGATCGGCGCGCCGGTCAGCTTTTCGATGGCGGCGACGTTCTTGGCATCGCCGGGGCCGGCGATCGAATAAGCCTTGCCTTCACGCCCGGCGCGGCCGGTGCGGCCGATGCGGTGGACGTAGTCCTCGGCATGGAAGGGCACGTCGAAGTTGAACACATGGCTCAACCCGCCGATGTCCAGCCCGCGGGCCGCGACGTCGGAGCAGACAAGCAATTGCAACTCACCCGCCTTGAACTTGTTCAAGGTGGCGAAGCGGGCCGACTGGTCCATGTCGCCATGCAGGGCGCCGACGGAAAAACCGTGGCGCTTCAGCGACTTGTAGAGGATATCCACCTCAACCTTGCGGTTGCAGAAGATCAGCGCGTTCTGCACCGTCTCACGCCGCAGCAACTGGCGCAGGACGTCGCGCTTCTCGGCGTCCTTCACCCAGATCACGCCGGCGGTGATGGTCGTGGCGACCGAGGCCGGCCGGCTGACCGTGATCTCACGCGGGTTGCGCAGGAAGGCATCGGCCAGGCGCCGGATTTCCGGCGCCATGGTCGCGGAGAAGAACAGCGTCTGGCGCAGCGGCGGCAGCAGCGAGACGATGCGTTCGACATCGGGGATGAAGCCCATGTCCAGCATGCGGTCGGCTTCGTCGATCACCAGCACCTTGCAATCGGCCAGCAGGATGCGCCCGCGCTCGAACAGGTCCAGCAAGCGGCCCGGGGTGGCGATCAGCACGTCGACGCCGCTGTTCAGCACCGCCTTCTGCTCGTCCATGCTTTCGCCGCCGATCAGCAGCGCATGGACCAGCTTCAGGTGCTTGCCGTACTTCACGAAGTTCTCGGCGACCTGCAGCGCCAGTTCGCGGGTCGGTTCCAGGATCAGGCTGCGCGGCATGCGCGCCTTGGCGCGCGATCCGGTCAGGATATCCAGCATCGGCAGCACGAAGCTGGCGGTCTTGCCCGTGCCCGTCTGGGCGCAGCCGAGCACGTCGCGGCCCATCAGCACGACGGGGATCGCCTGCTCCTGGATCGGGGTCGGGTGCAGGTAGCCGCTGTCGGTGACGGCGCGGACGATTTCGTCGGACAGGCCGAGGTCGGCGAAGAAGACGGTGGGGGCGGTTTCGACCGCCAGGGGCTCGGGGGCCTCCTCTTCCTCGTCATCGGGCAGGTCGGCGGCGAGGGCGTCGATCGTGTCCTGCCCGTCCAGGTCGGCGTCGATCGCGGGGGCGGCAACCTCGGCCACAGTCGCTTCGATGGCTGTCTCTTCGATGGCTGTCTCTTCGACCGCTGGGGCTTCAGCGGCGGCGGCTTCCACGATCGGGGCTTCCGCGGCAGGGGCCTCGGCCTCGGCAGCCGCCTCGATCGGGGTGGGCATGGTCTCGGGAAGCGTCTGCTCCCCTGTCGGAGGCGCTACCTGGGGCGTCGCGTCGTGGGGCGCCGTGGCATCCGCGTCCTTGATGTCGGTCAAATCCGTGTGTCCAGTCGATGAAAGGCGGGCGGGGCGATTGTGACGACCCGCCGCCGGGCCAGGGGTTCCGGGATGGATCCCGGCGCATGGGTGCCAGCGACAAGCAGCCTGCCGCCCTGCGGCGGCGGCCTGACCCATCGGCACACCGGGCGGCATATGCGCCGTCCCCCGCGCAGGCGCAAGTTTTCATGCGCGTTCCGCAAGCGGTTTCCCGCAACAAGGAAGCGTTATAGGCAGGACGCCATGCCAGACCCCATCCCCCTGCTGCTGCTGCCCGGCCTGTTGTGCGATGCCGCCCTGTGGCAGCCGATCCTTCCCGGCCTGTCCGACCTGGCCGAACCGATGGTCGCCGACCTGACGCAGGATGCCTCGGTCGCGGCGATGGCGGCGCGGGCGCTGGCCGCGGCGCCGCCGGTCTTCGCGCTCGCGGGGCTGTCGATGGGGGGGTATGTGGCGCTGGAGATCCTGCGCCAGGCGCCGGAGCGGGTGCTGCGGCTGGCGTTGCTCGATACCTCCGCCAGGGCCGATACCGCCGAACAGTCGCGCCGGCGGCGTGGCTTGATCGGGTTGGCGCGGACCGGGCAGTTCAAGGGCGTGACGCCGCGCCTGCTGCCGCAACTGATCCATCCGCGCCACCAGGGCGGGCCGATCGCGGCGGAGGTGATGGCCATGGCCGACCGGGTGGGCCGCGATGCCTTCCTGCGCCAGCAGGAAGCCATCTTGGGCCGCCCCGATTCCCGCCCGATGCTGCCCGGCCTGCGGATGCCCGTGCTGGTCGGCGTCGGCGCCGAGGACGTGCTGACCCCGCCCCCGCTGGCCGAGGAGATGGCCGGGCTGATCCCCGGCGCGCGGCTGGCGGTGATCCCGAACGCCGGCCACCTGCCGCCGATGGAGGAGCCGGCGGCGATGGCGGCGGTGTTGCGCGACTGGTTGCACGCCTCCCCTTTGCTCCCCGGGGCGTGACCCGATGGGGGCTGGCGCCGGATCGTCACGCCGGAGATAATGCGCCGCACCCAGAAGGAAGCGACGATGTCCGAGGCGGCTGTGGCAACGGCGATGGAAACCAAGCGGTCCTACGGCCCGTTGTGGATGTTCCTGTCGGTCCTGATGCTGGGGCTGCCGTTCCTGGGCCGGCAGAAGATCACGGTGACCAACGAACGCATTGTCATCGAACAGGGCTTCTGGACCAAGGTGCGCGACGATATCGAGGTGTTCCGCATCCGCGACGTCGTGGTGAAGCAGAGCCTGTATCACCGCATGATGGGCATCGGTGACATCGTGATCGGCAGCATGGAAGGCCGCACGTCCGAAAGCCACACGCTGAAGGGGGTCGCCGATCCCGTCGCGTTCAGCGAGACGATCCGCAATGTCTGGAACCATGCGGCCCGGCCCAAGGGGCCGACATCGACGATTGATTGACGCTGCTTGCGGGTGTGCGTCGCGCCACAACCACCCCGCGATAAATTGACCTAATCCACATGATTCGCGTCTATTCGCTCCTGACCATCCGCTGCTAGCCATCATCACGTCGCAGGCACAGCGGGCCGGGTTCAGCCGGGGGGCGAGCAAAACGCAGCCAGTACAACCCACCGCGACGGTGGAGAGGCGTCTTGCACACACCCGCGATCGCACTCTTTGCCATGTCCACCGCGCTGTCGCTGGGCGCCGTGCAGCTTTGGCTCTGGGCCCGGAACCGGGACCAGCGCTGGCTGGCCGACTGGGGCATCGCGCATGTGATCGGCGCCGTCGCCATGCTGCTGCTCGGCGCGCGCGGCGCGATCCCTGACCTGGTTTCGATCAGCATCGCCAATGCGATGCTGCAATTCGCCGCCAGCCTGCTCTACGTCGGCGCCCGCCGGTTCGAGGACAGGTCCGCCGGCCTGGCGGTCGCGGCGATCGGGCCGGCTGTCTGGCTCGCCGCCTGTTCGTCCGACACCTTCATGGCGAGCCTGGAGGCGCGGGCGTTTCTCGCCTCGGCGATCGGGGCGATCTACACAGGGCTGGCGGCCTGGGAATTCCTGCGGCCGCGGGCGGGGGCGGTGTTGCCGTCGCGCGGCGCCGTCGGCCTGGTGCTGGCGGCCGCGGCGGCGGTCCTGGCGGGGCGCGGGCTGGCCAGCATCGCCATCCCGTTGCAGCAGTTGGAGAATGGCTTGCCCGGGGCGGATTGGTTCACCATCGCCACGGCCGCGCAGCTGATGATGCGGACCGCGGCGTCGCTGCTGCTTGTCTCGCTCGCGGCCGAATTGGCCGAAGCGCGGGCCTCGGCATCCCTTGCCGCCAACACCGCGCGCGCCGAAGAAGCGAATGCGCAGAAGACGCTGTTCCTGACCCATATGAGCCATGAGTTGCGCTCCCCGCTGAATACGGTGCTCGGCCTGGCGCAGGTGCTGGCGCGGGACGCGGCGCTTGGCGATGCGCAGCGCGCCCAGGCGCGGGTGATCGAACAGGCCGGGCGGCATGTGCTGGCCATCACCAACGACCTGCTGGACCTGGCGCGGGTCGAGGCGGGGCGGATGGAACTGGCGCCCACTGCCGTGGATACCCGCGTTTTCCTGGCCGATACCGTGGCGCTGATCGCCCCCCAGGCCACGGCCAAGGCGCTGACGCTGTCGGTCGACCTGGCCGATGGCCTGTCGCCGATGGTGCGGGCCGACCCGGTGCGGCTGCGGCAGATGTTGCTGAACCTGCTGGGCAATGCGGTGAAGTTCACCCCCACCGGCGGGCGGATCGCCCTGGCCGCGACATCCTGTGCCGGGCGCATCCGCATCGACGTCATCGACACTGGTCCCGGGGTCGCCGCCGAATTGCAGGCGCGGCTGTTCCAGGATTTTGCCCGTGGGCGCGGCACCGCCGGGATCGAGGGCAGCGGGCTGGGTCTGGCCATCACCGCCGGCCTGGCCAGTGCGATGGGGGGGGATGTGACGCATGGCCCGGGGCCGGGCGGCCAGGGCAGCGTCTTCACCCTGTCGCTGCCGCTGCCCGCCGTGCCGCTGCCGCCTGTACCGCTGCCGCCCGCGGCGCCGGCGCCAGTGCCGGTGGCCGAGGCCGCGCCGGCCGGGCCGCTGCACATCCTGATCGTCGATGACCTGGCCAGCAATCGCCAGGTGCTGGAGGCGCTGCTGATGCTGGCCGGCCACAGGATCAGTCTGGCAGCCTCCGGCGAGGCGGCGCTGGCGATGCTGGCGGGGGGCAACCGCCCCGACGTGGTCCTGATGGATGTGAACATGCCCGGCTTGGGCGGCTGCGCCACCGCCGCGCGCATCCGTGCCATGCAAGGGCCCATCGGCCAGGTGCCCATCATCGCCGTGACCGGGCATACCGATGCGGCGGAGATCGCGGCCTGCCGTGCCGCGGGGATGGATGGGCATGTCGGCAAGCCGGTCGATCTTGCCCTGCTGCGGGCGGAGATCGAAGCGGCGATGACGCGCCCCCCCGCGCCGCCGATGGCGCTGGCGGGCTGAGCGCCGTCAGGCGTCCACCGCCTCCATATCCACGCTGGCCGCATTGTCCTGGATGAAGCGGAAGCGCAGTTCGGGCTTGCGGCCCATCAGCGCCTCGACCAGTTCATTGGTCGTCGCGCGATCCTCGGGGCGCAGCACCACCTGCAACAGGCTGCGGCGGGCGCGGTCCATGGTGGTTTCCTTCAAGGTCGCGGCGGGCATTTCGCCCAGGCCCTTGAAGCGGCTGACTTCCACCTTCTGGTTCGGCTTGAAGGCGGATTTGATCAGTCGTTCGCGGTCAGCGTCGTTCATCGCATAGACCGACTTGCCGCCCGCCTGCAGGCGGAACAGCGGCGGCATGGCGAGGAAGACGCGGCCCTGTTTCACCAGTTCGGGCAATTCCCGGTAGAAGAAGGTCATCAGCAAGGCGGCGATATGCGCGCCATCCACGTCGGCGTCGGTCATGATGACGACGCGGCCGTAGCGCAGCCGGGCGATGTCGAATTTATCCCCCACGCCGCAGCCCAGGGCCTCGATCAGATCCTTCAATTCCTGGTTCTGCCGCAGCTTTTCGGTGGTGGCCGAGGCGACGTTCAGGATCTTGCCGCGCAGGGGGAGGACGGCCTGGGTTTCGCGGTCGCGGGCCTGCTTGGCGGACCCGCCGGCGCTATCGCCCTCGACCAGGAAGAGTTCCGTGCCGTCGATGCCTTCCTTGGCGCAATCGGCCAGTTTGCCGGGCAGGCGCAGTTTGCGGGTAGCGGTCTTGCGCGGGGTGTCGCGGGATTCCTTGCGGCGGATGCGTTCTTCCGCGCGCTCCATCGCGAAGGCCAGGAGATTGTCGGCGGAGCCGGGGTCGCCGGTCAGCCAATGGTCGAAGCGATCGCGCAGCGCGGCCTCGACATATTTGGTCGCGTCGGCGCTGGTCAGCTTGTCCTTGGTCTGGCCCTGGAACTGCGGGTCGCGCAGGAAGACCGACAACATACCGGCCAGGCCACCAAAAAGGTCCTCGGCGGTGATGGTGGCGGCGCGCTTTTCCTTCTTGAGTTCGCCATAGGCGCGCAGGCCCTTGACCAGGGCCGCGCGCAGCCCGGCTTCATGCGTGCCGCCCTGCGGCGTCGGGATGGTATTGGCGTAGAGGTTCAGGAACCCCTCGCCCTGGTCCAGCCAGGTCATCGCCCATTCCACGCGGCCCTGGCTGTCGGGGAAATCCGCCTCGCCAGCCCAGGGGGAGGGCACGACGCCGCGGCGGCTTTCGACCGCGGCGGTCAGGTAGTCCAGCAGCCCGCCGGGGAAATGCAGTTCGGCATTCGCCGGCACCTCCTCCGTCGCCAGCGAGGGGTCGCAGGCCCAGCGGATGGTCACGCCCTTGAACAGATAGGCTTTTGACCGGCACAGGCGGAACAGGCGCGCGGCCTTGAAGGGCTGCGGGCCAAAAATCTGTTCGTCGGGGTGGAAGCGGATGGTGGTGCCGCGGCGGTTCTGCACCGGGCCGGCGTTCTTCAGCGGGCCCTGCGGCTTGCCGCGGGAGAAACCCATGGTGAAGAGGGTGCGGTCGCGGGCGACCTCCACCTCCATCGTGTCGGACAGGGCGTTGACCACGCTGGAGCCGACGCCATGCAAGCCGCCGGATGTCGCATAGGCCTTGCCGGAGAACTTGCCGCCCGAATGCAGGGTGGTGAAGATCACCTCCAGCGCCGATTGCTTCGGGAACTTCGGGTGTGGATCGGTCGGGATGCCGCGGCCATTGTCGCGCACGGTCAGCCAGTTGCCGGCGTCGAGCGTCATCTCGATGCGGCTGGCATGCCCGGCGACGGCCTCGTCCATCGCATTGTCCAGGATTTCGGCGGCCAGATGGTGCAGCGCGTTTTCGTCGATGCCGCCGATATACATGCCGGGGCGGCGGCGCACGGGTTCCAGACCCTCCAGGACCTCGATGTCCTTGGCGGAATAGGCTTCCTCGGCGGCTTTCTGGGTGCGGGCGAAAAGGTCGCTCATAGGTCCATGTTCATGCTGTGTTCTCGCTATCGGGGGGAGGATAGCGACCGGGCGCGGGGCGGACAACCACGCCGGCGAGTCGCGCCGGGGCATTCTGCGGGGCGCGGCGGCGTGTTACGCCAAGGGATCGGAGGACACGCCATGCTGCACGAACTGCGTATCTACACCTGCCTGCCAGGCCGCCTGCCGGCGCTGTTGCAGCGTTTCGAGAAGGCGACCCTGGCGATCTGGGCGCGCCATGGCATCCGCCAGGCGGGGTTCTGGACGGTGGAGATCGGGCCGTCGAACCTGGCGCTGTACTACATGCTGGCCTGGGACTCGCTGGCCGAGCGGGAGCGGCTGTGGGGCGCCTTCCAGGCCGATCCGGAATGGATCGCAGCCCGGGCCGCGAGCGAAGCCGATGGGCCGATCCTGGCGAATGTCGCGAGCTCGATCCTGCGGCCGACGGGGTTTTCGTCGGTGCGGTAAGGGTCGGGGGCGCCCCGCGGCCTCAGGGCCGGATCAGGGTGCCCGCGCCGCCATCGGTGAAGAGTTCCGCCAGCACGGCATGGGGCACGCGGCCGTCCAGGATGACCGCGCCCTTCACGCCGCGTTCGATCGCGTAGATGCAGGTTTCGACCTTGGGGATCATGCCGCCCGAGATCATGCCGCTGGCGATGCCGGCATGCGCCTCGGCCACCGTCATCTCGGGGATCAGGCGCTTTTCGCCATCCAGCACGCCGGCGACATCGGTCAGCATCAGCATGCGTTCGGCGTTCAGCGCCCCGGCGATGGCGCCGGCGACGGTGTCGGCGTTGATGTTCCAGGTCTGGCCATCGTCGGAAATGCCGACCGGCGCGATGACGGGCACGATATGCGCGCCGATCATCAGGTCCAGCACGCGCGTGTCCACATGTTCGGGTTCGCCGACGAAGCCGAGGTCGAGGACCTGTTCGATGTTGCTGCCCGGATCGCGCAGGACACGGGACAGTTTGCGGGCGCGGATCAGCCCGCCATCCTTGCCGGAAATGCCCACGGCAATGGCGCCGGCGCGGGTGATCGCCTCGGCCACCTGTTTGTTGACGGGGCCGGCTAGCACCATTTCCACCACGTCGAGCATGGCCGCATCGGTGACGCGCAGGCCCTGCACGAAGGTGGATTTCACATCCAGCCGCTTCAGCATCGAATTGATCTGCGGCCCGCCGCCATGGACCACGACGGGCTTGATGCCGACCTGTTCCAGCAGCGCGATATCGCGGCCGAAGCGCAGGGCGGTTTCTTCCTCACCCATCGCGTGCCCGCCGTATTTCACCACGACGATCTTCTCGTCGTAGCGCTTCAGGAAGGGCAGGGCTGCGGCCAGGATGGTCATGCGGTCGCGCGCTTCGTCGGTCATGGCAATCCTTCTCCCAGCCCCCGCGGGGAGGTGGCGTGGTGGTAGGGCGGGGCTGGCGTGGGGGTCAAGCGGGGGGGCTGTGTGCTTCACCGGCCTGTCACAAGGTGCTGTCGTCCGGGCGGGCGGGCTACAGCCCCGCCGCCTCCAGCCCGAAGATCGCGCGGGCTGCCGCCTGGGCGCGGGGCACCATGCTGGCCACGACCATGAATTCATCGGGGCTATGCGCCTTGCCGCCGACCGGGCCGACCGAACACAGGGTCGGTGCGCCGACCGCGGCGGTGAACCCGCTGTCGGCGCAGCCGCCGGAGAATTCGCCGGCCGCCGTAAAGCCGGTGGCCTCGGCGGCCGCCTGGTAGGTTTCGAACAGTTTCTTGGCCGCCGGGCTTTGGGTCAGCGGCAGGAATTCCCCGCGGATGGTCAGGCGGGCCTTGGTGCCGGGGATGAAGGATTTTTCGACGATGGCGGCGATCGCGGCCATCACCTCCGCCCGGTCGTCGGGGTTGATGTAGCGCAGGTCGATCTGGCCCTGGGCGGAGGGGGCGACGGTGTTCACGCTCTGCCCGCCGGTGATGAGGCCGACGTTCAGGGTGATGCCACGCGCGAGATCGGTCAGCGCGTGGATGGCGGTGATCTTTTGGGCCAATTCGCCGATGGCGCTGATCCCGTATTCGTAGTTGCCGCCGGAATGGGCGGCGCGGCCTTCGATATCCATCGCCATGAAGACGCCGCCCTTGCGGCCGGTCACGACCGCGCCCGTCGGGCGGCCGGGTTCGCTGTTCAGGACGACGCGGGCGGACCGGGCCTCGGCCTCGATCACGCGGCGGCCTTCCGGCGATCCGATTTCCTCATCGCCGGTGAACAGCCCGACCAGCGGGCCGGGGGCGCCGCCGTGCTTGTGGAAGGCGGCGAGCAGGAACAGGTTCATCACCAGCCCCGCCTTCATGTCGCAGACCCCGGGGCCGGAGGCGATGCCGTCGACGATGGTGAAGGGGCGGCGGTTGGGCTCGCCCTTGGGGAAGACCGTGTCGCGGTGGCCCATCAGCACGATGTTCTGCTGGCGGTTGCCGCTGGACAGGGCGGTGCCGCCCGCCACCGTCGCCCGCAGGCAGTCGCCATAGAGCGTGCCGGGCACGGTCTCCACGGGGATGCCGTGCTCGGCGCAGAAGGTTTTCACGATCCCGCCGACCGCATCGACCCCCGCCTTGTCGTAGCTGCCGCCATCGGTGTTCACCATGCGGGCGAGCAACTCGATCATGGCGTCGCCCTGGGTCGCCAGCCAGGCGGTGATGGCGGCTTCGGGCGCTTGCGTGTTCATGGCGGGGGCCTTTTGGCTATTCGGGCAGGAAGTCGGGGACGGAAAGGTAGCGCTCCCCGGTGTCGTAGTTGAAGCCCAGGACCCGCGCACCCTTCGGCAAGTCCGGCAGTTTCTGGGCGATGGCGGCCAGGGTGGCGCCGGAGGAGATGCCGACCAGGATGCCTTCCTCCCGTGCCGAGCGGCGGGCGTAGTCCTTCGCATCATCGGCGCTGACCTGGATCACCCCGTCCAGCAGCGCGACATGCAGGTTGGCCGGGACAAAACCCGCGCCGATGCCCTGGATCGGGTGCGGCGTATGCACCCCGCCCGAGATGACCGGCGATGCGCTGGGTTCCACCGCAAAGACCTTCAGGCCCGGCCAGAGGGGTTTGAGCACCTGCGCAACCCCGGTGATGTGCCCGCCGGTGCCGACGCCGGTGATGATCGCATCCAGCCCATCCGGGAAATCGGCCAGGATCTCCTGGGCCGTGGTGCTGGCGTGGATGGCGATATTGGCCGGGTTGTCGAATTGCATCGGGATCCAGGCGCCGGGGATGGTGGCGGCCAGTTCCTCGGCCCGCGCGATCGAGCCCTTCATGCCGAGTGCGCGCGGCGTCAGTTCGAAGGTGGCGCCATAGGCCTGCATCAGCCGGCGCCGTTCGATGGACATGCTGTCGGGCATGACCAGGATCAGCGTGTAGCCCTTCACCGCCGCGGCGATCGCCAGGCCGATGCCGGTGTTGCCGGAGGTCGGTTCGATGATGGTCCCGCCTGGCTTCAGGCGCCCATCGGCCTCCGCGGCCTCGACCATCGACATCCCGATGCGGTCCTTGATGGAGCCACCGGGGTTGCTGCGTTCCGACTTGATCCAGACCTCCGCCGCGCCGAACAGGCGGTTGATCCGGATATGCGGCGTATTGCCGATGGTGCCGAGGATGTTCTGGGCCTTCATGGCGGGCGGACCTCTTCTTGGGGGCGTCGGGGCAGGCTAGCGCGGTTTTGCGCCACTGCGATCCCGCACTGTCAGCCCATCGCCGGGTCGATGCCCCAGAAGGCCGCGATGTGGCGGGCGGCGGGCAGGCCCGCTTCCAGCACCCAGGGGCCCGGACGGCCGCCGCCCGGGGCGGCCTGCTGGATCGGGAAGCCATGCCCCAGGCCGGCGATGGTCCAGAGTTCGACGGCCGGCCGCGCCGCGCGGCCCCATGTGCGGCGACGGATGCCGGGGGCCACGGCCGCATCGGTGGCGGGATCGGGGTCGAGCCCGTGCAGACCGCTCCATTGCGCGGCCAGGACCTCGGCATTGGCGGGGTTCACCGTGCGGTCCTGCTCGCCCTGCCAGATCGACAGGCGGGGCCAGGGCTGTTTTCCGCGTGGTGGGGCCGAGGCATGGACTGCCGCGACCAGGCCGGCGCGGCTGCGGTAGGGGTCGGCGCGGTGCATCCGCAGCAGCGCCATCGGCCCCGAACTGGCTGTCCCAGCCGGCATGCCCGCCACGCAAGCACCGCCGGCAAAAACCGCCGGATAGGCTGCCAGCATGGCCACCGCCATGGCCCCGCCGGCGGACAGGCCAACGATGAACAGGCGCCGCCGGTCGGTGCCAAAATGCCGGGTCGCGGCGCGCACCATCTGGCGGATCGACATCGCCTCGCCCCCGCCACGGCCGGTGTCGCTCGGGCGATACCAGTTGAAGCAGCGGTGGCGGTTGTTCAGCGTGCTCTGTTCCGGCAGCAGCAGCGGGATCCGCAATCGATCCGCCAAGGCCAGCCAGCCGGCATCCGTGGCAAAAGCCTCGGCCCCCTGGCGGCAGCCGTGCAGCACGACGATCAGCGGCGCGCCCGGCCTGGGCGGCCGGGCGGGGGCGTAGACCAGCATACGCAACCCGCCGGGATTGCTGCCGAAGGCCGGAATCTCGGTGATCCGCCCGGGCGGGATGGACGCCTTGGGCACCGCCCGTGGCGGCGCGCGCAAAGGCTTGGGCGGTGGTGCCCAGGCCAGCGACGCCAGGCGGGTGGCCACCCTCCCAAAGCTGCTCAGCATCCCCGCGGCCGAGGACGGCTTCCTTGTCCAGATCATGGCTTGCGCCCGGCCGTCACCGCCCCTTCGGCCCCCGGAACAGTGCGCGTGTCCAGAAGCTGGTGACGGCGCTGGCGGCCTTCTTGGTCGCCGCGGCCTGCTGGCGGCGCGCGGCCGACATCGCAAGCCCCCGGCCGGTATTGGCGACGCGGTTCGCGGTGCTGAGCCAGAGGCTCATGAATGGATTCTTGCGGGGCAAGATGGTGTCCCTTTCGACTGAGCAGGTGCAGCATAACGCCCCCACGGCCGACGCGGTTGCCTTGTTACCGGCCCCGGTTCAGCAGCGCCTGGCGCAACCGGTCCAGCACCGCGGCGCGCGTCGTGTCGTCGTGGGCGTCGTCCAGCGCTTCCTCGATGCCCAGCAGCAGGGCGGCACGGTCATTGTGCCAATCCGGTTGGCCGAGCTGTTCGCGCCGCGCGCGGCGGGCGGGGGCGGCGGGGTCGCGCGTGGCGACGGCGCCGGGTTCCAGGTGGAAGACCTCATCCAACAGCGGGCGGATCACCGCGGTATCGGGCAGCAGGCCGCGGCCGGTGATGCGCTGGGCCAGGCCCTCGATCGCCTCCTCCTCGCCATGCACGAGGAAGGCGCTGCCGTGGATCGGCGCACGGGCGGCGACCCAGCGGCCGAGTTCGGGACCGTCGGCATGGCCGGAATAGCCCTCGATCGCGGCGATATGGGCGGCGACCTTGACCGTCTCGCCCTGGATGCGGACCAGGGCGGCGCCATCCTGCAATAGCCGCCCCAAGGTGCCGGTCGCCTGGAAGCCGACCAGGGCGACCACCGTCCGTGGGTCCCATAGCCGTGCCTTGAGGTGGAAGCGGATGCGCCCGGCCTCGCACATGCCGCTGCCGGCCAGCACGATGTGGAACCCGTCCTGCCGCGCGATGGTCCGGCTGACCGCCGCATCCAGCACGTAGCGGACGCGGGGCGACGTCAGGGCGGCGCGCAAGGCGGTACCGTCGTCGAGCGATTTGGCGTGGCGCTGGAACACACCGCTGGCGCGGGTCGCGAGCGGGGAGTCCAGATGGATCACCGCGGGCGGCACCTGGCTTGTGTCCATCAGGGTGACCAGGTCGAGCATCACCTCCTGCGCGCGTTCCACGGCAAAGGTCGGGATCAGCAGCGCGCCGTTCTGCCGCGCCGCCCTGCGCACCAGTTCCGCCAGCGCGGCGCGGCGGGTGGTGGGCGAAACCGGGGGGCGTGCCTCGTCGCCATAGGTGGATTCGACGATGACGTGGTCGACGCCGCCCTCGGGGCCGCTCGGCCCGGGCTGCAGCATGCCGGCATCCGGCCCAATATCGCCCGAGACAAGGACACGCATCGGCGCGGCGCCGGCCTGCGCGAATTCCAACTCGATCGAGGCCGAGCCCAGCATGTGCCCGGCATTCCAATAGCGCGCCCGGACCCCGCGCAGCGGTTCGAACCAGTCGTCGTAGGGCACCGTGTCGAAGACCGTCATGCAGCGTTCGGCATCGTCGGCGGTATAGATCGGCCGCACCGGGGCGATGCCGCGACGGCGGTTGCGGCGGTTCAGCCCCTCGACCTCCATTTCCTGGATGTGCCCGGCGTCGGGCAGCAGGCAGGAACACAAGTCCACGGTCGGCCGCGTGGCATGCACGCGGCCGCCAAACCCCTGCTTGACCAGGCGGGGCAGCAAGCCGCTGTGGTCGATATGGGCATGCGTCAGCAAGACCGTGTCGATGCCGTGCGGATCGAAGGGGAAAGGTTCGTAATTCAGCGCCTTCAGCGATTTCGGACCCTGGAACATGCCGCAATCGACCAGGAACTTGCCGGCCGGCGTGTCGAACAGCAGGCACAGCCCCGTCACGGTGCGCGCGGCGCCGCAGACCTGCAGGGTGACGGCCATCGGGCTTCTCCGTCGCGGCGGTTGTTTCGCGCCGTCCTCGTTCGGTTCACGATAGCCGCGGCGTTGCGTCCACGCCACAAGATCGACCCGGGAGGTGCCGCCCATGCGCCGCAAGACCCATCGCACCGGCGGGCCGCGCGCCACGGACCCCCGGGACTGGCCCAGCTACCGACTGGCGGTGATGGACGAGGATTTCCTGCTGAGCCCGGCCATGCGCGGGGTGCGGTTGCAGATGGAATGCACCAAGGCCGATGACGCGCTGCGCGCGGCCGGCATCCGATCGACGCTCGTGGTCTTCGGCAGCGCCCGCATCACCGAGGACGGGCCGGGGCGCCAACCCGCCTGGTATGCCGAGGCCCGGCGTTTCGGCCGCATCGCGTCGGAGCGCGGCGGCGCGCTGTATCCGGTCGCCGGCGTGCGGGACAATGTCATCGCGACCGGGGGCGGCTCGGGCATCATGGAGGCCGCCTGCCGCGGCGCGCATGACGCCGGCGCCCCGGCCATCGGCTTCAACATCCGCCTGCCGCTGGAACAACTGCCGAACGCCTATACCACGCCCGAACTGACCTTCCAGTTCCACTACTTCGCCATACGCAAGCTGCACCTGGCGATGCGGGCGCGGGCGCTGATCGTCTTCCCCGGCGGCTTCGGCACGCTGGATGAACTGTTCGAACTGCTGACCCTGCGGCAGACCCGGCGCGTTGGCGCGGTGCCGATCATCCTGATGGACGAAGCCCATTGGCGCCGCATCGTCGACTGGCAGGCACTGGTGGAGACGGGGATGATCGAGCGGCAGGATCTGTCGCTGGTGCATTTCGCCGAGGATGCGGAAGCCGCCTGGCAAGTGCTGGAGACGGGTGGCGTGGTGGTGCGGGTCTAGACTCGTGATCGCTTCGCGATTCAGCGCAAGGCGTTGTTGTTCTGGCCCGAGGCCGACAGCCTGGCGACATCCCCGCGCCGGCTTGCGCGTTGCCACAGGCCTTCGCGGGCGACCTCACCCGTTTCGGGGCGGCCGAGCAGGTAGCCTTGCACCCGGTCGCAGCGCAGGTGGCGCAGCATCGTCAATTGTTCCTGCGTTTCCACCCCTTCGCCGACCACGTCCAGGCCGAGGGCGCGCGACATCGCCAGCATCGCCTCGACCAGCGCCCGCGCCTGGCGATCGCTGCTGAGCGCGCGCAAAAAACTGCGGTCGATCTTCACCGCGTCGAAGGGGAAGCCGCGCAGGTAGCTGAGGTTGGAATTGGCGGTGCCGAAATCGTCGAGCACCATCCGCACGCCGAGCGCGCGCAGCGCCTGCATCACGCCGACGACATGGTCGTTCTGTTCCAGCAGCAGCCCTTCGGTCAGTTCCAGCTCCAGCCGCGATGCGGCAAGGCCGGTGCGCAGCAGCACGTCACGCACGAAGCCCAGCAGGTCGGGGTCGCGGAACTGCGCGGGGGAAAGGTTGACGGCGACGCGGACCGGCAGCGCCCAGGCCGCGGCCTCGGCGCAGGCGGCCTCCAGCGCCCAGCGGCCCAGATCGACGATCAACCCGGTCTGTTCGGCCAGGGGGATGAATTCGCCGGGCGACACCGCACCGCGCAACGGGTGGTCCCAGCGCAGCAGCGCCTCGAAGGCGACGGGTTCGGTGGTGTTGACGTCGCAGATCGGCTGGTAGGCGAGGGTGAAGCGCCGCTTCGCCACCGCCTCGCGCAGGTCGGTCTCCAGCGCCATGCGCTGGCGTTCGCGGTCGCCGATGTCGCTGGTATAGGCACACCAGCGGTTCCGCCCGCCGGCCTTGGCCTGGTACAGCGCCGCATCGCCGTTGCGCAGCAATTGTTCGACCGTGCCGCCGTCGAGCGGATAGGCGGCGATGCCGATCGACACGCCGACCATCACCCGGTGCCCGGCGATCGTATGCGGCTGGCGCACCGCATCCAGCAGGCGCTGGGCCACCCGTGCCGCGCGCTCCATGTCGGTCCTGCCCAGCACGATCGAGAATTCGTCGCCGCCCATGCGGGCCAGCAGGTCGACGTCACGCAAGACCTCCCGCATGCAGGCGGCGACGCGTTGCAGCAGCAGGTCGCCGACCTCGTGCCCATGCGTGTCGTTGACGGCCTTGAAGCCATCCAGGTCGAGGCAGAGCACCGACAGGGTCTCACCCCCGCGTTGGGCCGTCAGCAGCGCCTTGTCCAGCCTTTGGCCGAAGCCGTTGCGGTTGGCCAGGCCGGTCAACTGGTCGTGCGATGCGGCCAGGGCCAGCATGCCCTCGGCCTCCGCCCGCGCGGTGATGTCGGTATAGGTGCGGACCATGCCGCCGCCCGGCAGCGGGACGCTGCGGATTTCCAGGGTCGTGCCATTCGGCCGCCGGCGTTCGTAGGTCACCGGATCGATGAATGTCTCGCCGCGGCCGATGGTTTCGCGCTGGGCCGGCGACAGGTTGTCGAACTCGCCGTTGGTACGCTGGAAGGCCGCGATCTCGGCGAAGCGCATGCGGCCGTCGAACATCTCCGGCGGCAGGTCCAGCAGGTGCGAGGCGCGGCGGTTCGCCACCGCGACACGCCCCTGGCCATCGACCATGAGGATGCCCTGGTTCATGTGTTCCAGCGTGGTGCGCAGGATCTGCGTGGTTTCGGTCAATCGCGTCTCGCTGGCCTCCAGCGCGGTGGATTTTTCGCGCAGGCGGGTTTCGCTCGCGCGCAAGGCGATGCTGTGCGCGACGGCGCGGCGATGCGCGCGGGTGATGGCGGTGAACTGCCGGTTCAGCACAATGGCCAGGTAGGCGGTCAGCAGGCTGGCGACGACCACCGCCGCCGCCAGCGCCATCACCTGGCGCTGCCAGCGCCATAGCACCGCGGTTTCAAGCCGGGTCGCGTTGACGAACATGCCGTAGCCGGGGACGGGCCGGACATAGACGAAGCGCTCGCCGTGGTCGTCCAGCGTTCCGGGCGACAGGTAGCCGCCGCCGCCGGCGGCACTGGTGGCGTACCAGCCCGGTGCGGTCAGCACTTCGCCGACAGTGCCGTCCGGCGGCGGCGGGAAGCGCTTCAGCACCGCGCCATCGGCCCGCGCCATCGTGACGCCGGTGCCCTCCAGGAAACCGGCGGCGGCGAACACCTCGTCAAAATAGGCCAGGTTGATGGCGGCGTTCACCACGCCCACGAAACTGCCGTCCGCCGCAGTCAGGCGCCGCGCGAGGTAGACCGTCTGGTCGCCATTGACCCGGTTGATCACGGCTTCGGAGACGAAGGCCCGGCGGTCGTCGGTGTTGAGGAAGTGGCGAAAATACATCCGGTCGCCCAGGGCCGTCCGCCGTGGCGGCCAAACGCGCGTGGCGTTGATCGACACCCCGGCGGCATCGAGGATGGTCATGGCTTCGACTTGCGGCAGGTTCGCGATGCGCCGGATCAGCGCCATATGCGCGACCTCGGTGCTGAAATCCGGCACCAGGCCTTCTTCGGCCGAGGCGACGGTCATCTCGACCTGCTCGACTACCGCCTGCAGCATCAGGTCGGCGGCCTGGAACGCCCGTGCCGCCTGTTCGGCCAGCATCACCGACAGCCGGCGCAGGTCGCCCTCGGTTTCGACGATGGCGGCCTGGCGCAGCGACCAGGCGGCGCCAAGGGCGGCGACCGAGATAAGCATGATGATGCCGAAGGCGCCGCGGCGGATCCGGCGTCGGCGCCGTCGATCGGCTTGCGCATTGGGCATGGCGAACTCCCGCCGGTCCCGCACCGGCGAAACCCCGTTAACATGAGTATGGCGGCTTGGGGGAGGCCTTGGCGAGACACCCCCCCGGGGGCATCCGGCGCCATCTGCCATTCTCGGGCGTGACTGGTGAAGAATTGGTGCCCCTGGGGGCCACTGGCGCCGCCGCCGGCATCCGGCCAAATTGGCGCCGAAGCGCCGCCTTCCGGCGCCCGAGCCAGCCGGAGATCTTCATGCGCCTTGTCACTTATTCCAGCGGTGGCGTGCCGTTGCTTGGCGCGCTCGATGCCGGGGGCGCCGTGCGCGACCTGTCCGGCGCCGGGTTGCCGCTGTCGATGCTGGGGCTGATCGCCGCCGGGGCGCCGGCGTTGGAGGCGGCCCGCGCCGCTTTCGCGACCGCCCCCGTGGTGGCGGGGGCGCGGCTGCTGGCGCCGATCCCGCGGCCGGAGAAGAACATTTTTTGCGTCGGCAAGAATTACCATGAGCACGCGAAGGAATTCGCGGGTTCGGGTTTCGATGCATCGACCAAGGATGTCGTGCCGGAATACCCGGTGGTCTTCACCAAGCCGCCGACCACCGTGATCGCGACGGGCGAGGCGATTCCGGGGCACCTGGATCCGACGCAGAGCGTGGATTACGAGGGCGAACTGGCGGTGGTGATCGGCAAGCCGGGCCGCGGCATCCTGGCGGCCGATGCGATGGCGCATGTGTTCGGCTATACCATCGTCAACGACGTGACGGCGCGCACCCTGCAGCACCGGCACCGCCAATGGGTGCTGGGCAAGGGGATCGACGGCTTCTGCCCAATGGGCCCGGCCATCGTCACGGCCGATGCCGTGCCTGATCCTCGCGCCCTGGTCATCACCACATGGGTCAATGGCGAACGCCGCCAGCATGCCCCCGTGGCCGACCTGATCTTCGACATCCGCACCCTGATCGAGGCGATCAGCGCCGGCATCACGCTGGAGCCTGGCGACATCATCGCCACCGGCACGCCGGCCGGCGTCGGCATCGGCTTTTCCCCGCCGCGCTTCCTGAAGGCCGGCGACGTGGTCAGGATCGAGGTGCCCGGGATCGGGGTGCTGGAAAACCCGGTGGCCTGACCAGCCCAACCGCCCGAACATCCGCAGCAAGACGGAGAAACGCCCATGACCATCGCCCGCCGCGGATTTTTGGCCGCCCCCGTCGTGTTTGCGCTGCCCGCCTCGGCCCAGGACGGGCGCCCGATCACCATCGTGGTGCCCTTCCCGCCGGGCGGCCAGGCGGATCTGGCGGCGCGGCCGGTGGCGGCGGCGATGGAAAAGATCCTGCGCCAGCCGGTGGTCGTGCAGAACCGTGGCGGGGCGGCCGGGGCGCTGGGCAACGCCTTTGTCGCGCGGGCGGCGCCGGATGGCGCGACGGTGCTGATGGCACTGTCGTCGCTGGCGGTGATCCCGGTCGCGGAGCGGCTGTTCGACCGCACGCCGACCTATACGGTGGACCAGTTGGCGCCGATCGCGCTGGTCAATGCCGATCCGACGATGCTGGTGGTCCCGGCCAATGCGCCCTGGCACAGCATCGCGGAATTCCGCGATGCCGCGCGGGCGGCGCCGGGGACGATCCCCTATGGCTCCTCCGGCGCCTATGGCACCCTGCATGTGGCGATGGAGATGTTCTGCACCGCCGCCGACATCCGCCTGCTGCACGTGCCGTTCCAGGGGGCGGGGCCTGCGCTGACGGCACTGCTGTCCAACAACATCCAGGCGCTGGCGACGGCGCCCGGCACCGTGACGCAGCATGTGCGCGACGGGCGGATGCGGGTGCTGGGCTGCTGGGGGCGGGAACGCGCGCCGGCCTTTCCGGAGGTGCCGACCTTCATCGAAAGCGGCTATCCGGACGTGGAATTCTATATCTGGGCCGGGATGTTCGCCCCGGTGGCGACGCCGGCGCCGGTCATGCAGCGGCTGCGCGACGCGGTGCGGGCGGCGATGGCCGATCCCGACCTGGTCCGCGCGTTCAACGCCGCCGGCGCGCCGCCGCGCTACATGGACGCGCCGGAGTTCGCGCGGTTCTTTGCCGAGGATTCGGCGCGGCTGGTCGCGGCGGTGCAGAGGATCGGCAAGGTCGAATAGGCTGCGTCGTCAGGCGTTCGGTCCGAACAAGCGCGCCGCGTTGCCGAAGGCGATGGCGTCGCGCGCGGCGCGGTCGATCCGCGCGGCGGCCACGGCCTCGGTCGCCACGCGCGTGTCAAAGATCGGGTAGTCGGTGCCGAGCATGATGCGCTCCGGCCCCAGGATCGCCACCGCCATTTCGATCGCGCGCGGGCCGAGCGAGGCGGTATCGAAGACCAGCCCGCCCAGCAGGGTCGAAGGCAATGGTGCGCCTGGGGCGCGGATGGCCGAGATATGGTCCATCCGTTCCACAAGAAACGGGAAGGCACCGCCAAGGTTGACGATCTGCACGCTGGCGCCGGGCCAGTGTTCCGAAAGCCCGGCGTGGATCAGCGTTGTCGTCGCATGGCTGATGCCATTGTGCAGGTCGATGGTGGAGGCGCGGTGCATGCCGAGGTCGTCGTAGAGGTGCGGTGCCAGCGGTTCGTCGTGTCGTTGGCCCGGATGCACCATCAGATGCGCGCCAAGCCGGCTGGCCGCATCCAGCACCGGGTGCAGGCGGCGCATCACCGCCAGGCTGCAGAAATAGTTGCTGGGGATGATGGCGCCACGCAGGCCGAGTGACGTGCAGGCGCGTTCGAGTTCCACGACCGACAGGTCGATATCGGCGAGCGGCAGCCCCGCCAGGGCCGTGAACCGGCCCGAATGCGCGGCGCAGACGGCGGCCAGTTCGTCATTCACATCGCGCACCAGCGGCAGCGCCTCGGCCGCGGGCAGCACGTCGGGGCCGAGGGCGCCGGGGAAGGTGATCACTTGGCGGTCGATGCCCTGGCTGTCCATCCAGCCCAGGCGGTCGGCCAGGGTGGTAAAGCCGCCGCGCAATTCGAAGCGGCTGGTGGGCGTGACCATGAAGCGGCGGGTGCCGTCACGCGCGACCCGCGGCACGTCGCGGCGTTCCTCAAGCCGGCGGAACAGCGCCTCGCCATAGTAATGCGAATGGGTATCGATCAAGCGGGGCTCCTGCGGCGACCTATGCCAGCCTTGGACCGGGCGGGGCATGTGGGCAAGCATTGTGCGGGGTCTGACGTGAGAACAGCGGCGACGCCGTTCTGGGCAACCTGGATGCCGGCCCCGTCAGGCAGGGTCCGAGGAATCGATCACGACCAATGCGCGCCCGGCGAGCGGCGTCGGATCGCGGTCCGGTCGCAACAGTGCCGCCATTCGCGCGTCGCCTTCGGCCAGCGCGCGTTCATGATCGATGTCCAGCACGCCATGCCGGTCCAGGAACAGGTTCATCGCCGCCGAGATGCGTATGCAGCCCTGCGAACCCGTCCGGCCCAGCAGCGGTTCCAGCCTGTCCGGGTCCGTCGCGTGGATCAGGAAGCGGATCGGCCCGGTTTCCCCATCGTCGCGCCAACCCTTGCGCGCCGGAATCCAGCCAAAATCCCAGACCCGCATGCCCTGCGCGCCCAGGCCGCGGATGCCGTCGCGGTTGAAGGTGCCGAGCGCGCGGTAGTCGCGGATGGCGGGGGTATGCAGGAAGACGCCGGTGGGGGTGATGTAATACCCGCGCCGGTCCGCCTGGCCGGTCGAGACGCGGTCGCCGCCGATCACCGCCCATGGCGCATCGGGCCGCGCCAGCAGGATGGAGGCCGCCTGCACGTCCGGATGGCGGTCCACCACGAAGATCAGTTCCGGCCGGTCGATCCCATAGCCGGAGCCGGCGACCTCGCGCATCGCGCGGGCGATGCGGTCCTGCGTGATCGGGTCGGGGAGGGGGGGCTGCGGCACGGCCTCGGCCAGGGCGGCGCGCAGGCGGTCCACCCCGGCATCATCGGCCGGCGGAAGCGGCGGGGGGGTGCGCGTGGCGCAGCCTGTCGCGCATACCGCCACGCCGAAACCCAGGACGCGGCGCCGCGGCAGCATGGGGCCGATGCTGATCGAATCGGATGCGCCGAACACCTGTGGCTCCGACGGTCGTACTGGGCATTTCTAGACCTTTGTGGACACGAAAGGAACTTGGCGGTGCGGCCCGCACCGCATGGCTGGGATCAGAATTTCACGCCGGTGTTGATCGTGAAGCCCGACAAGCCCTGGTCGCCCGTCATCACCGTGAAGCCCAGGCCGAAGGTCGAATCCCGGCCAGCCGACACGAAGGCGCCGAATTCCTGGTAGTTGCTGATGAAGACCTCGCTGCCGGTGAAGCGCGTGTCGATGGCGAAGACCGACCCCATGACCGGCATCCCGGCGATGCTCATCCCCAGGTCGCGCGACAGCACCACCCCGTTCCGAAAAATCGTGTTGGCGATGTCGTAGTTGGCGGTGTAGCGGCCGAGCGACACCGGCAGGGTGGCGACATAGTTGATGCCATTCGCGATGGTCAGGCGCAGGTCCATCGGCAGGTCGAAGCGCAGGATCGAATTGATGCCGAGGCCATACAGGCCGGTGGCCGAACCCAGGTCCACCGACCCCGCGCCGCCGAAACGCCCCGATGCCTGCAAGGACCAGACATCGAAGATCTGCCGACGGTACAGGAAGCCCAGGTTGCCGCTGTAGGAGGTGGCTCCCTGGGTATCGGTGTAGGCGAAGGGGACATCGACCTCCAGCGTGTCACGCTCGGTCACGCGCCAGGAATAATCGAGCGGCAGGGTAAAGTTCTGGCTGTTGTAGCCGGCCGAGCTGAAGGAGCCGAAGCGCGCGCCGATCCCGACGCCGCCGCGTTCGCCGAAGGAGGATTGCAGCGATCGGTTGAAATCCGACACCGACATCTGCGTCATCGCGGAATTCGGATTGCCCGCCACCGGGTCGATCGGCGTCGTGGCGACGGCGAGTTGCAGGATGCGGGTCACGTCACTGCCGCCCGCACCTTGCAGCCAGCGGACGAACTGATCCTGGCTGTCGTCGCGGGTGGTGCCGGTGAAGGTCTTGTCCACGCCGGCGCCCGGCACCTGGATCCGCAGGAAGGGGGAGTTGGCCGTATAGGTGGCGACGGCCGGCACGCCGCGCAGGTTGATGTTGGCGGTGGCGGCCGACACATCAGTGTAGTTGATGTTGATGCTTTGCAGCGAATCGGTCGTCAGCGCGTCGGCGGCCTGCTGCAAGGACGAATAGCTGCGCTGGTCGGTTGCCCCATCCACCGTCAGTTCGACTGAAAACAGATCCCTGGTAAAGCTCGCGGTGCTGCTGGCGGCCAGGATCAATGCTGCGGCGAAAATATGTTTCATGATTTTCATGTCCCGCGACAAACCTAAGAGAATGTTAGCCTCGTCACAAAAATACACAACTTAAAAAAATACAGATTCCAGGGCCGTCCGCATAAAGATCTTCATCTTGTTGTTGGCGGGACCAATGTTCACCCATGCCCAAGCGGTCAAGAGAAGCGATCGGGCCGGCGAAGCCGCGACCCTTGGTGGCACCGCGCGTCAGTTGACGGAAAAGCGGACCTCGCGCCGCCCGGCGCGGCCTTGCGAGTCGGCGATGCTCAGAACGACCCGATGCTGGCCTGCCGGTACCGACACATTCTCGGCGACCACACCCTGGGCGTCGATCCGGGCATGGGGGCGGATGCGGCCGGTGATATCGATGCCGAGGCTTCCGTAGAAGGCGCGGAACGTCGCCGGGTCGATGGTTGCATCCTGGGCCGGCACGAAGCGCAGGCGGAAGGCGATCGCCTGGCCCGGCGACAGCGTGCCATCGGGCGAATCAACCTCGATGCGCGGCCCGCCGACGACGATCGAACGGGTCAGCGCCGGCATGGGGGCCGCTGCGGAGAGGGCGACTTCTTCCGGCGAGACGAGCATGAAGGCCTTCGCCGGCCGAAGCGGCACCAGGCACGGCAGCGTGGCGGCGACAAGCATGCGGCGTGATGGGTACGACATGGGTTTGGTCCCCCTAGCGTTACGCACCATGTCACGCGCAAGCGGAGAAGGCCCTGCATCCCCCTCACCGCAGGCACGGAACACGTAAAGTATTGGGCCGCGTCCAGGCACGGCGCAATCGCTTTCGGTGCTCGACGCCAGACGCGCATGGCGACAGGATGCGGCCGATGACATTGCATTTCGACCACCTGGCCATCGGCGCCCAAACCCTGGCCGAGGGGGAGGATTGGGTGGAATCCGTGCTCGGCGTCGCCATGGGCCCCGGCGGCGTGCATCCGCGCATGGGCACGCACAACCGGCTGTTGAAGGTCGGCCCCCGCCGCTACCTGGAAGTCATCGCCGTCGATCCGGCCGCCGAGGCCCCCACCCGGCCGCGCTGGTTCGGCCTGGACACGCCGCCCGCGCGGCCGCGCATCTTGGGATGGGTTGCGCGCTGCGTGGACATCGCGGCGGTGGCGGCGCGCAGCCCCCTGCCGCTCGGCACGCCGGAAGCGATGAGCCGCGGCGCCCTGTCCTGGCAGATCACCATCGCCGCCGACGGACGCCCGCCGGCCGGTGGCGCGCTGCCGTCGCTGATCGAATGGCCGGAGGGCGTGCACCCGGCCGATGGCATGGCCGAGACCGGCGTCTCGCTGGTCGCGCTGACCATCGCGCACCCCGAACCTGTGCGGATCGAGGCCGCGCTGGCCGCCATGGATTGGCAGGCCGAAGGCGGGCTGGTGCAGGTCAGCCAGGGTGAACGCGTCGCGCTGTCGGCGAGTTTCCTGACGCCGCGCGGGCCGGTACGGCTGGGGCCGTAGGCGCCGTCAGTCCTTCAGCGCGCCGACCTTGCGGAGCAGGGCGAAATCCGCCGGTGCCGGCCCGCCGACGCTGACGACGCCGACGCCACGGTCGGCGCTGACGGCGTGCTTCATGCCGATCGGGACATGCACCGCCTGGCCCGCGCGAAACGGCAGTTCCACGCCATTGTCGTGGTCGCGGATCGTGCCCTCGCCTTCAAGGATGAAGATCGTGTCCTCGGACGCGATGTGGATATGCGGCACATTCGCCTCGCCAGGGTCCATGCGGACGTAGTTCATGTTGGCGGTATCGGCGCCGACGCCGGGCCAGATGACGAAGCGCGCATCGCGCGAGATCAGGGGCAGCATCAGGTCGGGCTTGTCGCGGTGGAACACGCGGATGGCCATGTCAGTCTCTCCGGGTCGGCGTGGATCAGAGGTGGGCGTAGAGCGCCGGATCGGGCGGGCAGGGACCGCCCAGCATCACCATGCCATCGTCGCCCGCGACGAAGCGGTAGGCGGTATTCGGCCCGACATGGACCATGGAGCCCTCGATCAGCGGCTGCGCCACGCCATCGGCGGGGTCCATGACGACACCGGTGCCGGACTTGATGTAATAGGCGGCCTCACCCGGGTGGCACTGGCTGACGGTGGCGTCGCCGGCGGCCATGTCGAAATGGTGCATGCTGCGATGGGCGGCGCCGGTGCCTGGCCAGATCAGCGCGACGGCGCGGCCTTGCCCCTCGATCAGCGGCAGGACCGGGCAGGTTTCATCCAGGGTCAGGACCCTTACCGTCTCGAAGCCCGCATCCATCGGCATCACACCCCTGTTCGCGATCGGCGCATCAGTGCCACTCGATCCAGCGTCATAATTTGAGTGTGTTTAAACTAACCGATTCTGCCTGTCACCATTTTACTGTGGCTGAACGGATGGTTGCTCCGGCTGCGCGCACGGGGGAGACTATGGGGACAGCAGCGAGATTCGTTCGGGGTACGACATGCCGGATTCGGGCGTTAAGGTGAAGGATATCGCAGGGCGGGCGAAGGGCAGGCCGCGGCGTTCGGCCCAGCTGCCGGCCCAGACGCCGGCCCCGCAGGAGGAAGCCCCCCGGCGCGGCGTCATGGGGCCGGGCAACCAGCGCGGCCCGACCGATACGCGCCTGCAGGCCGAAACCAATGAGTTGCTGATGACGATCGGGGCGCGGCTGCGGGCGCTGCGGATCGAGCGTGGCCTGACCCTGCATGCCCTGGCGGAACAGACGGGGCTGTCATCCTCCATGCTGAGCCTGCTGGAACGCGGCAAGACGGGGCCGTCGATCGGCACCTTGGTGGTCATCGGATCGGCGCTGGGGACGCAGATGAGCGACCTTCTGGGCCAGCCCATCGCGGCCCCGCCGGAGCCTGTGTCGCGCTTCGCCAGCCAGCCTGTGTATGCCACCGCCGATGGGGTGCGCCGGCGCATCCTGAAGTCGGACGCGACGCATGGCATCGAAATCGCGATGAACGAATACAGCCCCGGCACCGCCAATGCACCCCGGCCGGTGGCGCACGACGGCTATGAATTCGGCATCGCGCTGGAAGGGAATCTGGAAATCACCTTGGGTGGTCAGGTCTATACCCTGGGTGAGGGGGACCTGGTCGCCTATCGATCGACCGACCCGCATCGCATCGCCAACCCCGGAAAACGCCGGGCCCGCGCACTTTGGGTGAACCTGAAACAGGCATGAGGCTTGCGGAGCCCATCCGGCGTGTTTAGTGTCACTCAATATTCTTCACCGACCATGCGGGGCCCATCATGAAGCCGGCCGCCTTCGACTACCACGCGCCGACGACGCAGGAGCAGGCGCTGGCGCTGCTGGCGCGCTATGCGGATGACGGCCGCGTGCTGGCGGGCGGGCAGAGCTTGGTGCCGACCATGGCTTTTCGCATGGCGCGGCCGGCGGTGCTGGTGGACATCAACCGCATCGCCAGCCTGGCGCATGTGACGCCGGAGGATGGACACCTGCGCATCGGTGCGCTGGCGCGGCACGCCTGGTTCGAAGCGCCCGTGGTGGCGGGGGTGCTCGGGCGGTTGCTGGCCGATGTGGTGCACAACATCGCCCATGCGCCGATCCGCACGCGCGGGACGTTTTGCGGCAGCGTCGCGCATGCCGACCCGTCATCCGAATGGTGCGCCACGACCCTGGCCCTGGGTGGGCGGATGGTCGTGGCCGGGATGGGTGCCACGCGAGAGGTCGCGGCCGACGACTGGTTCCAGGGCGTTTTTACGACGGCGATGCAGCCGGGCGAGATGCTGACCGAGGTGCGGCTGCCCTTGCTCGGCGCCGACTGGCGCTGCGGCTTTGCCGAATTCAACCGCCGCGCCGGCGATTTCGCCATGGCCATGGCCGTCGTCGCATTGCGTGTCGATGGCGGCATGGTGCGGCAGGCGCGGATCGCGCTGGGCGGCATCGGCGGCATGCCGGTGCTGGCCGTGTCGGCCGCGGCGGCCCTGGTCGGGCGCGCGCTGGACGAGGCTGCGATCCGCGACGCCGCCGATAGGGCAGCCGCCGATTGCGACCCGCATGAGGACGTCCACGCCGCCCCCGAATACCGCCGCGACCTGGTGCGCGCGATGACGCGCCGCGCGCTGCGCCAGGCCGTCGCCGCATGAACTGGGTCGGCCGCCGCCTGGTGCGGTTCGAGGACCCGGCGCTGCTGCGGGGCGAGGGGCGCTACATCGCCGATATCGCCATCGGCGCGCGCGCGGTGCGCTTCGTCCGCAGCCCGGTCGCCGCGGGGCGCATCGTCGCACTGCGGCCGCCGCCCGATATGCCGCCCGGTGCGATCTTCGTCACGGCGGCCGACATGCCCGAGGTCGGCGTCATCAAGCCGATGCTGCACCGCTTCGATTATCGCCCGGTGGAACAGCCGGTGCTGCCGCGCGACCGCGTGCATTTCTTCGGTCAGCCCATCGCCGCCATCGTCGCCGATACGCCCGAACTGGCCGAAGACCTGGCCGAGCTGGTCGAGGTGGAGATCGAGGCCGATACCGCGGTCGTGGACCTGGACGACGCCCTGCTGCCCGGCGCGCCGCTGGTGCATGCGGTCGCCCCGGGCAATGTCATGGTCGAGGGGCTGCTGCGCAACCCGGCCTGCGATGCCGGTTTCGCCGCCGCGCATTGCGTGGTGGAGATGACGGTGCGTTCGCGCCGCCAGAATGCGACGCCGCTGGAGGGGCGCGGCGGCTGCGCGGAATACGATCGCGCCACGGGGCGCGTGCGGCTCAGCGCATCGCTCCAGATGCCGCATATGATCCGCACGGGCATCGCCGATCTGCTGGGTATGCCGGAGGCCGATTTGCAGGTCGTGGCCCCCGATGTCGGCGGCGGCTTCGGCCAGAAGATGTCGATGTTCCCGGAGTATCCGGTGCTGGTCTGGCTCGCGCGGCGCCATCGCGGCGCCTTCGCCTGGATTGAGGACCGCAACGAGAACCTGACTGCCTCCGCCCATTCCCGCGACCAGCGGCATGTGCTGCGCGGGGCGTTTGATGCGGAAGGGCATCTGCTGGCGCTGGATGCGGAAATACTGGCCAATGTCGGGGCGTTTTCCTGCTACCCGACGACCAGCGGTGTCGAGCCCTTGATGGCTTTTGCCGAGTATCCTGGCCCCTACAAGGTGCCGGCCTATGCCGCGCGGGCGCGGGGGGTGATCACCCATACCTGTCCGATCGCGCCCTATCGCGGCGTGTCGCGCCCGGTCATCACCTTTGGCATCGAACGGCTGATGGACCGCGCGGCCTTGGCGCTGGGGATGGACTCCGTCGAACTGCGCCGCCGCAACCTGGTGGATAGCTTCCCGCATCGCACCGCGACGGGGCTGATGTTGGACGAGGCGTCCTATATCGAGGCGATGGATACGGCTGTCGCGAAGCTCGATATCCCGGCGTTTCGCGCGCGCCAAAAGGCGGCACGGGCGGAGGGGCGGTTCCTGGGCCTGGGCCTGGCCGTGTTCAACGAACGCACCGGCTATGGCACGCCCGCCTTCGCCGCCCGCGGCATGGGGATCGTGCCGGGGTATGAGGTGGTGGACATCGCCATGCTGGCCACGGGCGAGGTCGAGGCGCGCATCGGCGCCTCGCCGCATGGCCAGGGGTTGCGCACGGCGCTGGCGCAGATCATCGCCGATGAACTGGGCATGGATGCGGCGCGCATCCGCATCATCCATGGCGACACCGATCGCACGCCCTATGGCTGGGGGACCTTTGCGAGCCGGTCCGCGGTGATCAGCGGCGGCGCCTGCCAGATCGCGGCGCAGCGCCTGGCGGCGCGGTTGCGGCAGGGGGCGGCGCGGCTGTTGCAGACGTCGGAAGACCGGATCGTGCTGCGCGATGGGCTGGCGGTCGGGGAGAATGACGCCTCGGTGCCGCTGGATACGCTGGCGCGGCAGGTGCACCAGCGCAGCGACCTGTTTTCCGATGTCGGTGGCTTCAACCTTGCGGAGAGCGGGTCCTACGATCCGTCCGGCACCTTTTCCAACGCCTGCCACGCGGTGATCGTGGAGGTGGATGCCGAGACCGGCCATGTCCGCATCGAACGCTACCTGGTGGTCGAGGACGCCGGGCGCATCATCAACCCGCTGATCGCCGATGGCCAAGTGCGCGGCGGCGTCGCGCAGGGCATCGGCAATGCGTTGATGGAGGAGATCATCCATGCCGAGGACGGCAATGTGCTGACCGGCACCCTGGCGGATTTCATCCCGCCTACCCTGGCCGAGATCCCCGAGATCGAGATCCACCACCTTGTCACCATCAGCGCCGCGACGATCACCGGGGCCAAGGGGCTGGGTGAGGGCGGTGCCATCGGCGCGCCGGCGGCGATCTGCAATGCGATCAGCGACGCGCTGGTGCCTTTTGGTGTGGACATCGCGGAATTCCCGGCGACGCCGGGCCGCATCCGCGCCTTGATCCGCGGCAGGATTCCAGCATGACACAGCAAGACGTCACCTTCACCGTCAATGGCACGCCGCATCGCGTGACGGTCGAACCACGCCGCACCCTGGCCGATGTGCTGCGTGACGATTGTGGGCTGACCGGCACGCATCTGGGCTGCGAACATGGCGTCTGCGGCGCCTGCACCGTCATTGTTGACGAGGTGCCGGTGCGCGCCTGCCTGATGTTCGGCGTGCAGGCCGCGGGCGGCGCGATCCGCACGGTCGAAGGGCTGGCCGCATCGGACGGCACGCTGAACGTGTTGCAGAACGCGTTCCAGGCGCATCACGGGTTGCAATGCGGGTTCTGTACGCCGGGATTCCTGATGCTGGCGACGTGGTTGCTGGAGCGCGATCGTCCTTTTGACGAGGCGGAGATGCGCCACGTCCTGTCGTCCAACCTGTGCCGCTGCACCGGCTACCAGAACATTCTCGCCGCTGTCCGCGCGGCCGCTAAGGAGCTCGGCAAATGGGCGGAATCGGTCAACGCGTAAGGCGTATCGAAGACCCGCCGCTGCTGCGCGGCGAGGGGCGTTTCGCAGCGGACCTGAACGTCCCCAACCAGTTGCACATGCGGGTGGTGCGCGCGCCCGTCGCGCATGGGGTGCTGCGGGGGATCGATACCTCGGCGGCGCTGGCGCTGCCCGGGGTGGTGGCGGTCTGGACCGGTGCCGATGTCGCATCGCTGCCGCCGATCGGCTTCCGGCAGATGAGCGTGAAGGGACTGGACCCCTACCGGCAGCCCATCCTTGCGCAGGAGCGCGTGCGCTACGTCGGCGAACCGATGGCGCTGGTTTTTGCCGAGGATCCCTACACCGCCGAGGACGCCGAGGAACTGGTCTTTGCCGAGATCGACGACCTGCCGCCGCTGCTGCGCGGCACGGAGGATCCCGGTGACTTCGACGGCACGCACGGCACCGAAGCGGCCGTGGTGTGCAAGGCCTATGGCGATCTGGACGCGGCTTTTGCCAAGGCGGCGCATCAGGTTGAACTGACCCTGGCGGTCGGCCGCCATTCCGGCGTGCCGTTGGAAACGCGCGGTGGCTTGGCGGTGATGGATGGCGGCATCCTGCGCATGTATGGCGCCTCCAAGGTGCCGCATGCGAACCGGCTGGCGATTGCCGGCATGCTGGGCATCGACCCCGCCGCGATCCATCTGCACGAGGGTGATGTCGGCGGCGGCTTCGGCATCCGCGGCGAATTGTATCCGGAGGATGTGCTGGTCTGCCTGGCCGCGATGCGGCTGGGTCGCCCGGTGAAATGGATCGAGGACCGGCGCGAACATCTGCTCGCCGCCAATCATTCGCGTGACCAGGCCCATCTCATCCGCGCGGCTGTGGATGAGAAAGGCTTTGTACTGGGTGTCCAGGATGAATTCTGGGTGGACCAGGGCGCCTATGTCCGCACCCATGCCGTCACCGTGCCGGACCTTGCCGCGGCGATGCTGCCGGGGCCGTATGTGTTTCCGGCCTATCGCGCGACGGGCCATGTGCGGCTGACGAACAAGACGCCGGCTGGCACCTATCGCGCGCCGGGGCGCTACGAGAGTTCCTTCGTGCGCGAGCGGTTGATGGACGCGGTGGCGGATCAACTCGGGTTGGATCGCATCGCGGTGAGGCGGGTGAATCTGATCCCGCCGGAGGCGATGCCCTTCGATCGCCAGATCGACGCGCTGGGCACGCCGCTCGTCTATGATTCCGGGGATTACGCGCGGCTGCTGGATCGCTCGCTGGCGCACATCGACTATCCGCGAATGGAAGCCGCGTTGCAGGCGCGCCGCGATGCGGGCGAAAGGGTCGGTTTTGGCCTCGCCTTCTTCGTCGAGAAGAGCGGCCTTGGCCCCTTCGACGATGTGCGGATCGAGTTGGACACAGAGGGCGGAGCCGAGATCATCACCGGCGTCGCATCGGTCGGGCAGGGGGTGGAAACCGTGCTCGCGCAGATTGCTTGTGAGGGCCTCGGCATCGCGCCCCAGAACATCCGCGTCGTGCATGGCCAAACCGATCGCATCGGTCGCGGCATGGGCGCCTTCGCCACGCGCGTCACGGTGATGAGCGGCGCCGCGGTCACGATCGCCTGCGGCAAGCTGTCGGAGACATTGCTGACCAGGGCCGGGGATCTGCTGCAACGACCGCCATCCGAGTTGGCGCTGCGCGACGGCCGGGTTGTCGCCGCCGATGGGTCGGGTGCTGGTGTCGCCATCGGAGATGTCGTCGCGGCCTGCCTTACGGCAGGTGACGCGCACCTGGTGGCGGAGGCAACCTTTGAATCCGGCCACATGACCTACCCCTATGGCATCCACATGGCGGTGGCTCGCGTCGATCCCGAAACCAGTGGGGTCGTGCTGGAACGTGTCATGGTCGGCTACGATATCGGCCGTTCGGTGAACCCAATGCTGGTCGAGGGCCAGATCGCCGGCGGTGCCGCGCAGGGTGTCGGCGGTGCCTTGCTGGAGGAGTTCCTCTACGCCGCCGATGGCCAGCCGCTGTCGGTGACGTTTGCGGACTACATGATGCCGACCGCCGCCGAAATGCCGGCCGTGGACATGCTGATCACCGAGGATGCGCCCAGCCGCATCGGCACCCTGGGCGTGAAAGGCGCGGGTGAGGGCGGCACCACCGCCATCGGCGCCGCCATCGCGGCGGCCGTGGATGCGGCGCTGGGCCATCGCGTGCCCATCACCGCATTGCCGATCACCCCCGCCCGCCTGCACGCCCTTCGACGGGCGCACGGCGACTGAACATCACGCGGCGGGATGGGGCGGCCGCGGCAGGCCCAGATGATCGCGCAGCGTGGTGCCCGTATAGTCCTGCCGGAACAGCCCGCGCTTTTGCAGGATCGGCACGACCTGGTCGACAAAGTCGTCGAAGGCGCCGGGGAACCAGGGCGGCATGATGTTGAAGCCGTCGGCAGCGCCGGCGCGGAACCATTCCTCCAGCCCATCCGCCACCTGTTCCGGCGTGCCGCAGAGCAGGCGATGCCCCATCGCCCCCGCGGCGATGTTGCGCAATTGCCGCAGGGTCAGGTTTTCCCGTTTTGCCAGGGCTGTCAGCGTCGCCGCATGGCCGCGCATGATCGTGGATTCCGGCAGTTCCGGGACAGGCGCGTCGAGGTCGAAGCCGGACAGGTCGTGGCCCAGCCGTTCGGACAGGATGCGGAGTGCGGCGACAGGGTCGAGGAACTCGCCGAGTTGCAACAGGCGTTCACGCGCCTCGGCCTCGGTGCTGCCGATGATCGGGCTGACGCCTGGCATGATTTTCACATGGTCGGGCGAACGGCCAAAGCCGATGGCGCGTGCCTTGATGTCATCGGAGAAGGCCTTTGCCGCCGCCATGTCCTGCTGCACGGCGAAGACGATCTCGGCGACCGAAGCCGCGAGATCCCGCCCCACGTCTGACGCACCGGCCTGGATCAGCACCGGATAGCCCTGCGGCGGCCTCGACAGGTTCAGCGGTCCCTTGACCGAGAAGTATTTGCCCTTGTGGTTCAATGTGTGCAGTCGGGACGTGTCGGCATACTGCCCGGTCGCGCGATCCATCACGATCGCGCCGTCTTCCCAACTGTCCCAAAGCCCCTTTAGCACCTTCACGAATTCATCGGCGATGGCGTAGCGTTCGTCGTGCGGCGGGTGGCTGGTCGTGCCGAAATTCGCCGCGGCTTCGGCGAAGGCGCCGGTCACCACGTTCCAGCCGGCACGCCCGCCGCTGATGTGGTCGAGTGAACCGAACAGCCGCGCGAGATTGTAGGGCTCGGTGTAGGTGGTCGAGGCTGTGGCCGCGAGGCCCACATGCGTCGTGCACATCGCCAGCGCCGTCAGCAGGGTGATCGGTTCCAGCCGCACCAGCACCGATGGATGCATGCCCGCGGCGGTGTTCAGCGCATCGGCGAAGAAGACCAGGTCGAACTTCCCGCGTTCGGCGGTGCGCGCGATGTGTTGCAGCAGCGGCAGGTTCTCCGCCCCCGCCTGGGCGCCCGGCATGCGCCAACCGGCGACATGATGCCCGGAGCCGAGGATGAAAACGCCAAGATGCATGTGGCGAGGCTGGAGCGGCATGGGGGCGGTTTCCTCCGTCTTATCGGACCCGATAATTTGAGTATGAGCAAAAATCCTTTCCGCAGGAAGAGGGATTCGCTAAGACCGTGCCGTCGCCCTTGGCGCCAAAATTTGACCCACACTAAAACACAACGAGGCCATCATGACGCTTGAAGCCGGGCTGACCCATCGTATCGACGTGCCGGTCACCGAAGACCTGACCGCTGACCGCTTCGGCAACGCCGGATTCCCGGTCCTGGCGACGCCGGCCCTGGTGGGGTTGATGGAGCGCTGCTGCATCGCCGCCATCGCGCCGCTGCTGGAAGCGGGCCGCGGCTCGGTCGGCACGCATATCGCGCTGGATCACCTGGCTGCGACCCCGGTCGGCATGACCGTGGCCATCACCTGCACGCTGACGGTCGTGGACCGCCGTAGCCTGGAATTCACGCTGGAGGCTTCGGACGGTGCCGATGTGATCGGCCGCGCGACGCATCGCCGCGCGGTGATCGAAACCGCAAAATTCCTCGACCGCGTCGCCGCCAAGCGCGTGGTCGGCTGAGCCCTACGGCTTCGGCAGGATCACCGCGTCCAGCGCCATGCAGCCGCGCCCGAGCGGCAGCACCTTGATCGGGTTCACGTCGATCTCGGCGATGCGGGCCGCATTGGCGATGGCGAAGTCACTGAGCGCGTAAAGGCTCGCGGCGAGCGCCGGCACATCGGCCGGCGGTGCGCCGCGGGCGCCCGCGAGAAGGACGGACGCGATCCGCGTCTCGGCGATCATCGCCTCGGCCTCACCCGCGCGCAGGGGCAGCGGGCGCAGCACCACGTCGCGGAAAATCTCGACCAGCGTGCCACCGAGTCCGAAGGCCATGATCGGCCCGAATTCGGGATCGTTGCTTATGCCGGCCAGGACCTCCACGCCGTCCGACACCATCGGTTGCACCAGGATGCCGGCGATGTCTGGCGCGGGCGCGATGGCGCCAAGGCGGTCCTGCAACCGGCCCCAGGCCGCGGTGACGGCGGCATCATCCGTCAGGCGCAGTTCCAGCAGCGAGAGTTCCGACTTGTGGGCGATGGCATCGGCCACAACCTTCAGCACCACTGGGAAGCCGAGGCTGCGTGCGGCCGCCAGCGCGTCCGGCAGGGTCTGCGCCAGGTGTTCGGGCACCGTCGCGACGCCGGCTTTCGCCAGCATCCGCTTGGCGTCGTATTCGTGGATGGTGGCGCGGCCGGTGTCGATCGCGGCGGGGCGCAGGCCCGGGCCCGCCCGTAGCGGGGCGCGCGGCTGTCCCCAATCGGCCAGGCGCGAAATCGCGCGCAGGCCCTGCAGCACGCCGCTCAACATCGCGACGCCACCGGGGCGCAACACGGCTTCCTGGTCCGTGCGGAACACGCCGGCGCGGGTGCTGAGGTAGTAGAAGGGCTTTTGCGATCCGGCGGCCGCAGCCTTCACCATCTCGGCATAGGGTAGGTCCTCGGCGGGATCATCCAGCGGATGCCCGTCCATGCCATCGCCGCAGAAGGCGACGGCATCGCAATGCGCGGATGCACCGAGCACCTGCATGGAATGCGGATAGTTCACATCCGGCTTGCCATTGCCCCAGGCGTCCAGCGGATTGCCCTCACCCGGCACGCCGCCGATCACGGGGTCGATGGCGGCGCGATCCGCGGGCGCCATCGGGTCCAGCACGATGGGCGTCTGTTCGGCCAGGTCGAGGATCAACTCGGTCTGCCCGCCCGACCCGGTGACGATGGCCAGGCGCCGGCCGCGCGGCATGTGGCGGCCCTGGCAGGCGGCCAGGACTTCGGCCAGTTCGGCGGGGTCATCGACCTCGATCGCGCGATGCGCGCGCAGCACGGCGCTGAAGGCGCCCGCTTCGCCGGCAAGGCCGCCGGTATGGGTGGTGATGGCGTGCTGCGCGCGGGCGGTCTTGCCGACTTTCAGCACCACGACGGGCTTGCCCGCATCGGCCGCGCGGTCGAGTGCGGCGACGAAGCGTTCCGGCCGCCGCACGGATTCGGTGAACAGGGCGATGACCTTGGTCGCCGCATCGTCGATCAGCGCATCCATGAAGTCTTCCGTCGTCAGCACCATCTCATTGCCGGTGGAGATGACGTGGCTGAAGCCGTAGCGGCGGCAATCCGCGACCAGGCCGATGCAGATGGACCCGCTCTGCGAGATCAACCCGACGTTGCCGGTCACTTTCTCCGGATCGAAGACCTCGTGCAGATAGACCGAACTGCGGGAGGCGGGGCTGAGCACGCCCATGCAATTGGGGCCGCAGAGCGCGATGCCGGCCTCCTTCGCAAGGCCAGTGATCTTGTCGGCAAGCTGGCGCCCGGCCTCGGTCTCGATCTCGGCAAAACCGGCGGAATAGATCACGGCGGATTTCACGCCGCGTTCGGCGGCCTCGCGGAAAGCCGCGGGCAGCCGGTCATTGCCCATGCAGAAGGCCACGACATCCGGCACGCCCGGCAGCGCCGACAGGCTGGGATAGCAGGCGTGGCCAAGCACGGTCGCGCTGCGCGGATGCACCGGCCAGATATCGCCGGCAAAACCGAGGCGATCGAGGGAGGTGAGGATCGCGCGCCCCGGCGACGGGCGTTCGGAAGCCCCGACCACCGCGATGGACCGCGGGGCAAGCAGCGCGTTCAGCATGATGTCGTCCCGGTCAGGCGGTTTTGAAGTGGTTGGCGCGCCAGGTCAGGGCGGCCTTCAGTCCTTCGGACTCGGCGATGCGGTTGAACTCGGCGCCCACCGCCGTCTCCTTGGCGTAGAGCGTCGAGATGACGTCCTGCCCCGCCTGGATCGCGTTGCGGAAGCCGGCGATCTCGATCCCGCGCTTGAGGGCGAGCTTGGTGCGCGTCAGCGCCTCGGGCGCGATCATCGCCAGGCGGCTGGCGTAGGCGAGGGTTTCGGCCTGCAGATCCTCGGTCTTCACCACGCGATTGACCATGCCGAAATTCAGCGCCGTCTGCGCATCGACGGTGTCGCCGAAATAGATGAATTCGCGGGCCCGCTTGAAGCCGACCATCCAGGGCATGACGAAGGCGGGGCCGCTGTTGGAGAAGCGGATCTCCGGCTCGCCGAACTTGGCGTTCTCCGCCGCGATGATCAGGTCGCAGAACATCGCCATCTGGCAGCCGCCGCCGAGCACATGGCCCTGTACGGAGCCGATGACCGGCTTGGTCACCTCGAAGGGCATCATCTCGGATTTCACGCTTTCCGAAAGCTGCTGCGACCACAGCCAGGCGTCGGTGCCGCCGGAATCGTCGTCCTCATTGTCCAGGTCGTGGCCGGCGCAGAAACTGCGGCCTTCGCCACGCAGGACGATGACGCTGGTGTCCGGATCGGCATCGGCGTGGAGGAAGGTCTGGACGATCATCGCCTTCATGCGGTCGCTGATCGCGTTCAATTTGGTCGGGCGATTGAGGACGACGAAGCCGACGCGCCCCTCGCGCTGGTAGAGGACGGCGTCGCTGGCGGGTTCGGTCATGCGCTGTGCGCTCCCTGCTGATTGCGGCTTCGGCGGTGGCGCGATGCTTAGCGCGAATGCCCCGGATGGCAACAGAGATTTTGAGCCAGTATGAAAACCGGCGCCGCAAATTTATGCAATTCCAAGGCGGGTCTGCGGAAAAATCTGGAATGCCTCGGAATTAATCTTGAACATCACTCAAACTGGCTTCTATCATCCTGGACAGATGAGGCGGGACCCGCGGCGATGGCCGGGTTCGTCGTGCCGATGGCTTCAACGGAGGGCTTGAGCATGCTGACACGACGCGGCGTTGCCGGAATGGTGGCCGGTTTGGGCGTGGGGCGCATCGTGCCGGCCCAGGCCCAGGCCAATGGCTATCCCGACCGTCCGGTGCGGATGCTGATCGGCTTTCCGCCCGGAGGCACGGTGGACACCATCGGGCGGCTGCTCGCCCCGGCCATGTCGTCGAAGCTCGGCCAACCGGTGGTGATCGAGAACCGCGGCGGTGCCGCTGGCGTGTTGGCGATCGAGGCGGTGGCCCGTGGCCGGCCGGATGGCTACACCATCGTGCTGGCTTCCGCCGGCGCGCTCGCGGTGATCCCGCACATGCAATCGAGCATGCCCTACGATCCGTTCAAGGACCTGGCCCCGGTGTCGCGGGTTGTCTCGACGCCGCAGCTTCTTGTGGTCGGCAAGCATGTCCCGGCGAATACCGTGCAGGAGCTTGTCGCCATGGCGAAGGCGACGCCGGGCCGGCTGACCTTCGGTTCGACCGGCAGCGGCAGCACGCTTCACCTGGCGGGCGAGTTGTTCAAGATGCGCGCCGGCATCGACATCCTGCATGTGCCCTATCGCGGCGGCGCGCCGGCCGTGACGGCGCTGCTGGCGGGTGAGATCGACATGCTTTTGGTCGATATCCCGGTGGTGATGCCGCATGTGCAGACCGGGTCGTTCAAGGCGCTGGGCCTGGCCGCGGACCAGCGCATTTCCGTCCTGCCCGACGTGCCCACGATCACCGAGGCCGGCGTGCCCGGTGTGGTGGCCGAGGGCTGGTACGCGATCTATGCGCCGCCAGGCACGCCCGCGCCAATCATCGCCACGCTGCAACGCGCGACGGCCGAGGCCCTGGTCATGCCGGAAACGCAGCGCGCGCTGGTCGCCCTGGGCGGCGTCGTCGCGGCCAGCACGCCGGATGAACTGACCGCGCATCTGCGCGCCGAATTCACCAAATGGGGTGAGGTCGTGCGCGTTTCCGGCGCCCGCATGAACTGATCCGCGACACCAGGGAGGCATGCTCATGTTGAAGGATTCATCTCGGCGACAGTTTCTCGCCAGCGGTGCGACGCTCAGTCTTGGCCTGGCCGTGCCGGCCGCGGCGCAGGGCGGCGGCATCGTGTCCACCGTCTTCGGTGGCGTCTGGGAACGCGAATACCGCCGCACGGTGGTCGAGCCGTTCGAGCGTGAGACGGGGATCCGGTTGCAGTTGAAACTGGGCTCCTCCGCCGAATGGCTGACCAGTTCGATGGTGACCCGGCGCAATCCGGAAATCGACCTGATGATGCTGCCCTATCCGGACAATATCCGTGCGGTGATGGAAGACCTGGCGATGCCGCTGACGGCCGCCGATATCCCGAACCTGGCGGAGGTCGAGCCGGTCTGGACCAGCCAGTTCCGCAACCATGGTGTCGGGCTCGACTACGTTTCCTATGGCATCGCCTATCGCCGCGACCTGGTGCCGAAGCCCATCACATCCTGGCGCGACCTGTGGGATCCAGCCCTGCGCGGCAAGGTGTCGCTGCCGCAGATCGGCGGCTGGGGATCCTGGGAGTTGATCGTGATGGCCGCGCGGCTGAACGGCGGCAGCGAGGATAATCTGGCGCCGGGCTTTGCGGCGCTGCGTGAGTTGCGGCCGAACCTGCGGCAGTTCTTCCGCAGCGGCGTGGATGTGACGAATATGCTGAGTTCCGGCGAAGCCTGGGTGGTCGGCATGACCACGCATATCCCGCCCTATGCGCTGATCGATGCCGGGCAGCCGGTGACCTATGTGGTGCCGAGCGAGGGTGGCATGGTCGGCCTCGCCTCCTACCACATCGCGAAGAACTCGCGGAACGCGGCGCTGTGCAAGCGCTTCGTCAATTTCGCCCTGTCGAAGCCGGTGCAGGAGAATCTCTGCAACGCGCTGGTCGCGGGGCCGGTCAACAAGAACGCCGTGGTGACCGCGGCGGTGCGCGAACGCGTGCCGCCGACCGATCGCTTGCAGGTGTTCGACTGGTTTAAGATCGTGCCGCAGATGTCGGCACTGACCGATCGGTGGAACCGTGAGGTCGCGTTCTGACCATGACCGCGCCGGACAGTATCTTCGACGATCCGGCGCGATCCTGCCTTGTCGCCATGGCGCCGCCCGATGCGGCGCGCGAGGCGGGGGTGTTTCGGGTGGTCGTGGCCTGCGCCGAGGAGGCTGGTGGCCCCGTTGGCCTCGACTGGACGGCGCGCACCGTTGCACCCGATGAGGTCGCGATCCGTGGCGATGCCGCCGGGGCCTATCTATGCGCGCGCATCGACTTGCTGTTGCGGAGCAATGGGATCACGGCGGTCGTGCTGGCGCCCGATCTGCCGCCCGCGCTGCGCGGGAATCTGGCGGCGCGTTGCCGCATGCTCGGCTATGCCGTGGCGACGCCGGAGCGGCTGGATGCCGTGCTGTCCGCCTGGACCTCGGCGGGTGCCGGGCCGCGTGGCTGGCATGCCGAGGCCAAGGCCGCCGCCCTGCTGCCCGACCTAGAGTCGCGGATCGCACCCGGGCGCGCGGCGCTGCTGCTGATCGACGTGCAGAACGACTTTTGCCTGCGCGAGGGCCTGGTCGGCCGCAATGGCGACCAGATCACCTTGCTGGACCAGACCGTGCCGCGTCTGCGTGCCTTGCTGGCCAGCGCGCGGGCGGCGGGTGTGCTGGTCGTGCATGTGCGCGCCGAATACGGCCAGGTGTTTCGCAATGCCGGATCGCCCTATCGCTTTCCTGTGGCTGGGCGCCGCGAACCGGCGGTCTGGACCGCCTCGGCCGGCGAGGCCGGCGACGGCCCGGGGTTCGGCGCGGATGAGGTGGAGGTCTGCCGCAAGGACAGTTGGGGCGGCGAATTCGTCGCGGGCATGGAACCCGCACCGGGTGAACCGGTGATCGTAAAGCATCGCTACAGCGCGTTTCGCGACACGGGGTTGGACGTGCTGCTGCGCGCCAATGGCATCCGCACCCTGGTCGTCGGTGGCGTCACCACGAATTGCTGCGTCGAATCGACCGTGCGCGAAGCCGCCATGCGCGACTTCTACGTCGTGGTCGCCGAGGATTGCGTGGCGGTGAAGGACAAGATCGCCGATCTGCATGCGGCCTCGCTGGAGGCACAGGGGCTGTATTTCGCCCTGCTGCGGCCGCTGGGGGAGCTGCGTACCGCCTGGGGCCTGCCGCCGTGCTGAAGCGTCCATCGGCCATATTGCTGCTGCCGGGCTGCATCACCGTCGCCGCACTGCTGCTGCTGCCGGTGCTGTATCTGTTCGGACTCAGCCTCAACCCGCCGGTGACGGGTGAGGTCGAACTCAGCACGACGCTGACGGCGCGGAATTATCTGCGGCTGCTCGATTGGTTCTACCTGCGGGTGCTGTTCAAGACGATCTGGATCTCGGCGCTGACCACGGTGATCGCGGGGGTGCTGGGCGTCGCGCTGTCACTGTCGCTGTGGCGCACCTCGGCACGCTGGCGCAGTCTGCTGCTGGTGGTCGTCATCGCGCCGCTGCTGGTCAGCATCGTGGCGCGCACCTTTGGCTGGATGCTGCTGCTGGGCGACAATGGCGTGATCAACAGCCTGCTGGCCAGCTTCGGGCTGGTGGACGGGCCGCTGCGGATGATGTTCACGCAAGGGGCGGTGGTCGTGGGCCTCGTGCATGTCTTCCTGCCCTTCATGGTGCTCTGCGTCATGGCGGCCTTCGACCGGATCGACCCCGCGGTGCCGGAGGCCGCGGAGACGCTGGGTGCCGGCCCCTTCACCGTCTTCTGGGATGTCATCCTGCCGCAGTTGAACCCCGGCATCGCCGCGGGGGTCAGCATCGTCTTCAGCCTGGCGATGTCCTCCTACGTCACGCCCGCGCTGATGGGTGGGCCGAATGCGGGGGTGATGACGACGCTGATCTACCAGCAGCTTGTCGTCACCTATGACTGGCATTTTGCCGCGGCGCTTGTGGCGGTGCTCCTGGCGACCACGCTGCTGTTGCTGGCGGGATTTCTCTACACCAATGCGCGCCGCACGCGGGCCTGGATGGTGCGGCAATGATCAGACGGCTCGCCTGGCGATGCGCCATTCTTTCGATCTACATTTTCCTGCTGGCGCCGCTGGTCTGCGTCGTCATCGTGTCCTTCAATGCGGAGGCCGTGCAGACCTTCCCGCCCAAGAGTTGGTCGTTCCGCTGGTATGCCCACGCGCTGACGGTCGATAGCTTTCGATCGGGGACATGGCTCAGCCTTTTGCTCGCGGTCAGTGCGGCGCTGGTCGCGACGCCGATCGGGGTGGCTGCCGCCTTTGGCCTGCATCGCAGCAACTGGCGCGGCAAGGCGGCGTTGGAATCGCTGTTCCTGGCGCCCTTGATCGTGCCGGGGATCGTGATCGGGATTTCGTTGCTGATCGCGCTCGCGGCGATGGATGTGCGCGACGCGCCGGTGCGGTTGCTGATGGCGCATGTCATCGCGATCCTGCCGTATAGTATCCGGACGGTGCTGGCCTCACTGTCGCGGCTTGACCCGCTGCTGGAGGAAGCCGCCGAAACCCTCGGCGCATCGGGTTTTTCCGCCTTTTGGTATGTGATCCTGCCGCTGATCCGGCCGGGGATCGTCGCCGGCCTCGTGTTTGGGCTGATCCTGTCCTTCGACGATGTCTCGGTGTCGCTGTTCCTGGTCGATGCGCGGACGACGACCTTGCCGATCGCGATCATGTCCTACCTCGAATACAGCTTCGATCCGTCGGTCGCGGCCATTTCCTCCATGCTCATCGCCGCCACGCTCGGGATCGCGGTCCTGCTGGAACGCGGCTTTGGGCTGAAGCGTCTTCTCGCGGGCTGATACCATGGCGCATGTGCAACTTGAGAATATCAGCAAGCGCTACGGCAGCGCGGTGGCGGTCGAGGCGGTGTCGGCCGAGATCAAGCCCGGGCAGTTCCTGACGCTGCTCGGACCCTCCGGCTGCGGCAAGACCACGACCCTTCGGATGGTGGCGGGGCTGGTGCGCCCGACCGGGGGCACCGTGCGCATCGATGGCCGCGATGTCACCGACCTTGGCGCCGCGCAGCGCGGCATCGGCATGGTGTTCCAAAGCCTGGCGCTGTTCCCGCATATGACGGTCGCGCAGAACGTCGCCTTCGGGTTGCGCATGCGCAAGGTCGCCCCGGCCGAGATTGCCGAACGTGTGCGCCGCGCGCTGGATGTCGTGCGGCTGGGCAATTTCTCGGAACGCTATCCCGCGCAACTCTCGGGCGGGCAGCAACAGCGCGTGGCGCTGGCGCGGGCGCTGGTGATCGAACCCAGTATCCTGATCCTGGACGAACCTTTTGGCGCGCTGGACCGCAAGCTGCGCGAGGCGATGCAGGCCGAATTGCGCCAGATCACCCGCGACCTCGGCATCACCGCGCTCTTCGTGACCCATGACCAGGAGGAGGCGCTGATGCTGAGCGACCTAGTGGTGGTGATGAACCTCGGCCGCGTCGAACAGATGGGCACGCCGCAGGATCTGTTCCGCCACCCGCGCACGCGATTCGTCGCCGACTTCATGGGTGTCACGAATTTTTTCGCGGGGCGTGTCAGCGGCGGCCAGCTTGAACTGGCCGGAACCATGCTGCCCTTGCCGGCGGATTTCGCCGCGACCGATGCCGCGGTCGAGGTCGCGATCCGGCCGGAGCGGATCACGCTGTCGCCGGCGGGCGATGGGCTGCCGGGCACGGTGCGGCAGGCGATCTACCACGGCACCAGCTCGACCTATGTCGTCGAACTCGCGGGCGGCCAGAGCCTCGTCGGGCGCGAGTTGAACGAAGGGGCGGAGGGCCGCTCCGCGCTGCGTTTCGCGCCCGGCGATGTCGTGCGCGCGCATTGGGCGCCGGATGCGATGCATCTGCTGCGCGCCTGACCTGAGGAATTCCGCGCGGGGTCATCCCGGCCGCCTGCGCGCGAACAAGGAAAATGCCATGAAAATCACCGATCTCACGCATCTGATGAATGTGCATACGCCCGGTTGGGTCGGCTATGCCGGCAACCAGATGTATTACGCGCAGAACCTGCAGACCAAGATGATCGTCGCCCAGCGCATCGACAGCGCGCTGCATGTCGGCACGCATATCGACGGCGCGATGCATGGCACCGATGGCATGGGGGACATGGCCTCCTACGCGATGGATTTCTTGGTCGGCCCCGGCGCCGTGGTGGACGTGTCGGCGCATATGGATGACTGGGGGGTGATCACGCCGGCGATGCTGGAAGCCGCCCCGGTGGATATCCACGAAGGCGATATCCTGATCATCCACACCGGCTGGCACCGCTATTGGGAAGGCCAGCCGCAGCAGGACCTGGTGCGCTACTTCTGCATGCATCCGGGCGGTGGCGTCGAACTGCTGGAATGGATGCTGAAGAAGAAGATCAAGTGGTTCGGCATCGATTGCGGTTCGGGCGACCATTCCATGAACACCAGCATCCGCAACATGCGCCCGGACCTGGCCAAGCGGTTCGAGGAAAAGGTCGGCAAGACCTGCGAGGAATTCTTCGGCACCTACGAATACGTGCACAACAAATCCGGCCGCACGGTGCGGGAAAACATCTTCCCCTTCCATAGCTGGGCGTTCCAGGAAGGCCTGATCCACGCCGAGAACGTCGGCGGCGACATCGAGTTGATGCTGAACAAGCGCTGCCTGATCGGCGCCTTCCCCTGGCGTTACGAGGGGCTGGAAGCCTGCCCTTGCCGCATCCTCTGCATCGAGAATGCGGGCGAAAGCGTCGAGGCCGTGGGCGATGTCGCCAACGCGATCTTCAACCGCCGCGCGGGTTGATGGGGTCGCGCAAGGTCGTGGAGGTTGCGCCGTGGAGGGGGCTGTTCGCCCCCTCCACACCACCCCCAACCAGGGGCCGCCGCCCCTGGACCGGCGCGATGTACTGGCAAGATCAAGGGAGGGGCATCACGGGCGCTCCCTTGATCGAGGGAGCACGATGCCCCTCCCTTGATCTTGCCAAATCCCGTGGGTTTCCAAGGGGCCACGGCCCCTTGGTGGGGAGAGTTTGAGAGGGGCAAAGCCCCTCTCAAGGCGCCACTCCCCCGGTCTTCAGCAGCCGGCTAAACCGGCGCCACGTTCGACACCGCCGCCGCACGCTCGATCGCGCGTGCGGCGCGGAAGCACAGGTCGTCACGATACAGTGCCGCCGCCACCTGCACGGCGCGCGGCATCCCCTCCTCGTCCAGCCCGACCGGCACGCTGATCGCGGGCTGGCGGGTCAGGTTGAAGGCGAAGGTCCAGGGCGCCCAGTCGCGCCATAGTGCCTCCCACGGGCGGATCGTCGGTTGGTCGGCGCCGATGGCCGCCGTGGGGGTGGCGGCGGTCAGGATCAAATCGTAGCGCTGGTGGAAGCGCGCCATGGCGTGGGCGGCGTCGATGCGCATCAATTCGGCGCCCAGGAAATCGGTGGCGGGCATGTCGGCCTGACGGCGGGCGACCTCCTCGATGCCGGCGTCGAGCAGGGGGCGTTTTTCTTCGGGGGTCGAGGCGACCAGCCGGGCCAGGGCCACGCCCCAGACGCGGCCAAAAATGGCGCGCGTGTCGGGCAGGGCGGGGTCGGCCTCCTCGACGATGGCGCCTTGGGCTTCCAGCATGCGTGCGGCGGCGATCAGGGCGGCATCGCCTTCGGCATCCAGCGGTGCGTCAAAACCGTGGCGGCGGACGAGCGCCACGCGCAGCCCGGTCACGCCATCCTCGATGTCATCCCGCCAGTCGCGCTTGTCATCCGGCAGCGCATAGGGATCGCGCGCGTCGAAACGCGCCATGGCCGACATCATCAAGGCGGCGTCGCGCACCGTGCGGGTCATCGGCCCGGCGCAGGCGACGCCGGAAAACGCGCCATGCGGCCATTGCGGGATGCGGCCGAAACTGGGTTTTACTCCCACCAGCCCGCACCAGGCGGCGGGGATGCGGATCGACCCGCCGGCGTCGGTGCCGACGTGGAGCGGGCCGAAACTCGCCGCCCCGGCGGCCCCCGCGCCGCTGCTGGACCCGCCGGGGGTGCGGTCGCGGTTCCAGGGGTTGCGGGTGATGCCGTGCAGCGGGCAGTCGCCGGGCGTCTTCCAGCCGAATTCGGTGGTGGTGGTCTTTCCGATGATGACGGCGCCTTCGGCCTTCAGGCCGGTGACCAGCGGGGCGTCCTCGGTCGCCGGGGTCGCGTCGGTGGTGCGGCTGCCGCGGCGGGTGGGGAAGCCCTGGATGTTCACCAGGTCCTTCACCGTGGTCGGCACTCCATCCAGCAGCCCCATGGGGCGGCCGGAGGCCCAGCGCTGCGCGCTGTCGCCGGCGGCGACATGGGCGCGCGGGTTCAGGCAGGCAAAGGCGTTCACCCAGGGGTTCAGCCGGGCGACGCGTTCGGTCACCGCCTGCAGGGCTTCGACCGGCGACAGGGCACGGCGGGCGTAGAGCGCCAGGAGCGCCTCGGCGGTCATCAGGGCGGGGTCGGTGTCGGACATGCGGGGCGCCTGGCGGTGTGGCGCCAGGATCGCCCGCCGGGTGGCAGGGGGGGAAGGCCCCCCGCCCAATGAATCCTACTCGTCTTGCGGCGGCAGCGACCGCAGGTAGGCGACGATGGCCGCCATGTCGGCCGGGTCCATCCGCGCCCAGACCGGCCCGCGAAAGGCCATTGGCGGCTGCAGGGGCCGCCCGTCGGCCGATACGCCGGTGGTGATGGCGGCCACGATCTGCGCGTCGGTCCAGCGGCCGATGCCCATGTCGGGATGGGGGCTGATGTTGCGCGCCCGGACCACGCCCCAGGGGCCTTCCAACGCAAGCCCCGTTGCGCCGCGCCGGTCGGGGTCGGCGCCGCCGGTGGCCCGCTGGCCGGAATGGCAGTCCATGCAATGCGCGAGGTTCACCGCCAGGTAGCGCCCACGCGCGACGGGGTCGTTCGTGGGCGGTTCCGGCACGGTGGTGACCGGCGGCCCCATGGCGGCCAGGGGGAAGCTGTAGCGGCTGCGGTCGGTTGGCGTGTTGCGCACGGGCGGCACGGTGCGCAGCCAGGCGATCAGTGCCGCGAGATCCCGGTCGGATATGCGGCGATACGATTCCACCGGCATCGGCGGGCCGATCAGCGATCCATCGGGCCGGTGCCCGTCGCGGATCGCGGCGGCGATCTGGGCATCGGTCCAGGCGCCGATGCCGGTGTCGCGGTCCTGCGTGATATTGGGGGCGACGGCGCGGAACACGCCTTCGTCAAACACCCGGCCGCCGGCCATGCCCATGCCGGGGATCGGCTGCATGGTCGGGGTGACGCTGTCGTGGCAGGCGCCGCAGGCGCCCACGACCTCACCGATGTAGCGGCCGCGGGCGAGCAGCGCCGCGTCGGGCTGGGCCAGGGCGGGGGATGTGGCCAGCGCCAGCAGGGCGGCCAGGGCAATGCGGTGACGCTGCGGTCGGGTCATGATCATTCCTCCTCCGACCCGAGGCTAACAGCGCCGCCGTGGCGCTGTCAGCGAAACATTTCCGTGTCAGCCCTGGCCGATGGCGGCGCTCCAGGGGCTCATCGCGTCGCTGATCCCGCGCCGGACCCCGCCGTTTGAGACGATTGCGTTGGGGCAGGCGAAATTCACCGGCAGGACGGCGTGCTCCACGACCTCGCAAGGCCCGGCCAGGGCCAGCGCGCCGAGGATGTCGGCGCCCAGGCGGCGGTCGGCGGTCACACCCTCCGGCCCCGAGACATCGATGCGGGGATGCGCCCCGGCAACCTCCGGCGCCATGCGGAAGTCGATCAGGAAGGCGAGCAGTTGATACACGCTGGCCAGGATCCGGCGCCCGCCCGAGGCCCCCCCCGCCACCACCAGACCACCGCTGGCGTCCGAAAAAATCGCCGGGCACATGTTGCACAGCGGCCGGGCGCCGGGCGCAAAATGGTTCGGGCTGCCGGGGGCCGGGTCGAACCACATCACGCCGTTGTTCATCAGCACGCCCGTCGTCGGCAGCACCACGCGGCTGCCCATCGACGACAACAGGGTGGTGGTCATCGACACCGACAGGCCGTCGCGGTCGGTGACGGTCAGGTGGGTGGTGCAGGTTTCCGAGGTCTCCTTGGCGGCACCCAGGCCCGACAGGCGCTCGGCATAGGCATCCCGCATCGCCAGCGACATCGCGACATACCAGGCCGCATCGGGGCCGGTGGCGGGCACGCGGGCCATGCCCTCGATCACCGCGGCCATGGTCGGCGCCGCGGTCAGCCCGCCCGCCAGCCACAGGGTGCCCAAGCCGCGCCAGTCCACCCCGAGCGCCGGGCGCAGCGCCGCCTGGCAGCCGGCCAGGTCGGCGGCGGTCAGGATGCCGCCCAGGGCGGTCACGTCCTTGACCAGGTCGGTGGCCAGCCCGCCCTCGTAGAAATCGCGCCAGCCCGCGTCGCGCAGGCGTTCCAAGGTCGTCACCAGGTTGCCCTGGCGGAAGAAGCCCGGCGTGCCCTGGTAGGGGGCGACCGGCGGCAGCCCGCCCGGCAGATAGATGCGGGCGGATTCCTCGTAGAGCTTCAGGGTCGAGGCCGCATTGGCGACCTTCAGCGTGGTGAACCAATCCTGCGGCAGACCGCGCCGGGCCAGGGCCACGGCCGGGCCGAACACCTGCGCGCGGGTCAGCTTGCCATAGGTCTCATGCAGCAAGCCGTAGCCGGCGACCGAGGAGGGGATCACGAAGGACAGCGGGCCATGGATATTGGCGTCGCCCACCACCTCCGGCCAGGCGAAGAGGTCGCGCTTGATCTTGCCGGTCAGCGGGAACAGCGACGGATCCAGGCCGGCCGGCGCCACCGGGCCAAAATCCAGCGTCTCGGCCCGCCCATCCGGGTGGCGGATGACGGCGAAGCCGATGCCGCCCAGGCCGGAGTTCCAGGGTTCGACCGAAGCCAGCGCCAGCGCCGCCGCAACCGCCGCATCGGCCGCGTTGCCGCCGGCATCCAGCACCGCTATCCCGGCCCGCGCGGCATCATGGTTCTGGCAGACGACGACCCCGCCGCTGGTCTCGGCGCCCGGTTTTGTCACGGCCCAGTGCTGCGTGGTCCAGGGCGGCGGGACATACGCGGTCAGGTCGGTCATCGGCTGGCTCCAGAATGTGGCGATAACCTGCCGCCGGGATTGGGCGCCCGCAACCCGACGCGCGGCCCGCGCGTTCATGGTCGGACGATGTCAGGGAGTGGAGGTATGCGCGCAGCACGCTGGGGGGTCGGGATTGTCGCGGCCCTGCTGGTGGCGGTGCTGGTATTCCGCTGGGACTGGCTGATCCCGATGGTCGAGGCCCGGGCCAGCGCCGAGATCGGCCGGCCGGTCTCGATCGGGCATCTGGGCGTGCGCTTCGGCCGCGACACCGACATCCTGCTGACCGATGTGCGCATCGCCAACCCGCCGGGCTTCCCCGCCGATCCGCCCTTTGCCGTCTTGCCCCAGGTCGTGACGCGGCTGAACGGTTGGGCGTTGTTGGCCGGGCGGTTCGAGGTCGCCTCGGTCGCGCTGGACCGCCCGGTGCTGACCCTGCTGGAAACCGCCGATGGCATCGGCAATACCGATTTCCCCGCGCTGATGGTCGATGCGGCGGCCGTGGTCACCGGCCCGCGGATCGGCCGGGTCACCGTGACGGCGGGCCAGGTGCGGGCGATCCTGCCAAGCGTCGCGACCGACCTGACCGTGACAGTGGCGACCGAGCGCACCGATGCCCCGGTCGTCATCGCCTCCGCGACCGGGACCTACGCCGGCCAACCGATCACCGCGGCCATGACGGGCGGCGAGTTGACGGGACTGTTCGGGGAATCACGGGCCTGGCCGCTGCGCATGTCCATCGCCAATGGCCCGACCCGCATCACCCTGCGCGGCACCCTGCGCGATCCGCTGGACATGCGCGGCGCCGATCTGTGGCTGGTGATGGCCGGGCCGAGCATGGCGCTGCTGGCGCCGCTGACAGGCGTGCCGATCCCGCAGACCCCGGCCTATGCCGTGGCGGGGCGGCTGGATTTCGCCGATGGGCGCTATCGTTTCTTCGACCTGGCCGGGCGCGTCGGCAGCACCGACATCAATGGCGAGGTGGTCTATGCCCCGCGCGCCGCGCGCCCCGCCGCCGAGCTGCCGCTGGCCCCGGTGCGCCGGGCGGTGGCGCCGAGCGGGCAAAGCGTGAAGGCGGATGACGCGCCGGTGGTGCCGGGGGAAGGCAAGAGCGACATCGTGGTATCGGTGATCGGCGGCGCCACCAAGGACCCCGAGGCCGGGGCCGCTGCGCCATCCACAACCCCGGCCGCGCCCGCCACCGAAGCCGCCGCCGCGCCATCCCCGGCCCCCGTCCCGAACACCACCGAAGCCAATCCGCCCGGCGCCCAGGTGCAGATCGATCCGCCCCGCGGCACGCCACGGCCCGACCCGACGCCACGCGGCATCGCGGCCCCCCAGCCGCCCCCCGCCGGAACCATCGCTGCCGGAACCACGGCCGCCGAGACCGTCGCCGCCGCCGTGGCCGTCCCGCCGCCAACCCGTCGCCGGGCGGAGGTCACCGCCAACCTGACCTCCCGCCGCGTCGACCTGAAGGACCTGGCCGGCTTCATCGGCGAGGAACCGACCCCCGGCGCCACCAACGCGCGCCCGGGCCGCACCCTGCCCTCCGCGCCGATCAACATCCCGCGCATCCGGTCGGCCAATATCCACCTGACCTACCACGGCGAAAGGATCGAGGGCCGGGACATGCCGCTCGACGACCTGCGGGTGGCGATGGAGCTGGTCGATGGCGTCATCACCCTGCATCCCCTGCGCTTCGGCATGGGTGAGGGGCAGATCACGACCGAGGCCGTGCTGACCCCGCGCGAGGACGGCAGCCTGGCCGCGGAGGCGACCGTCGGCTTCCAGCGGCTGGACGTCGCGCGGCTTCTGGGTGCGACAGGCATCGCCGATGGGGCGGGCAAGCTGGGCGGGCGGGCGCGGATCGCCGGCGCGGGGCGTTCGATCGCCGAGATCGCCGGTCGCGGCGATGGCGAGATGACCTTCACCATGGTCGGCGGCAACCTGTCGTCGCTGATGGTCGATCTGTCGGGCCTGCGCTTCGGCAGCGCGATCCTGTCGGCGCTCGGCCTGCCGGCGCGGACGGATATCCAGTGCTTCATCGCCGATTTCGGGCTGCGGCAGGGGGTGATGACGACGCGGACCATGCTGCTCGACACCACCGATGCGCTGATCACCGGCACCGGCACGATCGACCTGGCGCGGGAGGCGCTGGACCTGCGGCTGCGCACCGATGGGAAGCGGTTTTCCGTGGGCTCGCTGCAAACCACGATGCTGGTCGGCGGGACCTTCGAGGCCCCGTCGATCCAGCCGGAGGTCCTGGAACTGGGCATCCGCGGCGGGATTGCGGTGGCACTGGGGTTTGTCGCCCTGCCGCTGGCGCTGTTGCCGACGATCCAGTTCGGCGTCGGTGACGACCGGCGCTGCGCTGGCTTGGTGGCGCAGCAGCCCGCGCGGTAGGGCACCCCGGGATGACCCGGAAATGGCCTGGCGGCGGGGGAAGCGCCCCCCGCCGTCCGTCTGCGGCTCAGCCCGCCCCGGCCGCTTTGAAATCGGCCGCGATGTCCTTCGCCTTCGCGAAGGACTGCATCGCCTGGTTGGTCGGAATGGCCAAGGTGGTCGAAAGTGCCCTCACACCCGGCCCCGCGCCCACCGCCGCGAGGACGGCGAGCATGGCACGTTCGTCCGGCGCCTCCACCGTCACGTGGAAGTCGCTGTCGCCAAACGTCATGTAGTAGGACACGAGGCGTCCGCCGACGCTTTCCAAGAGCTTTGCCACTGGGGCTGCCCGATCCTCGGGCTTGGCCACCATCCCCTTCATGGCGGCGTGCGAATAATTGCCCTGGATGATGAAGAACGGCATGGCTTGGTTCTCCCTGGCCGCCGGGCGCCCGGGATTGGCCTCCGGTCGGCCAGGGATTTTAGCGCGGCACGGGCACGCGAGTCCCGCCTGGACCATTTCCCTTTCGCAAGGACGGACATCCCATGGCCTGGCATGCCGGCCCGCGCATTTTCCCAAGCATCCTGACCATGCGCTACGCCCGCTTCGCCAGGGTCATCATCACCAACGGGATCAGCACCGGCGTTGGCGCCGCGGCCAGGCGCCGGGCCATGGCGTCGTCCATCGCATCGAAGAAGACCGCCCGGCGCGGGTCCGCCGCCCCGCCATTCAACGCCCCGGCCAGGGTCGGGAAGACCGAGGCGCGGCAGAAGGCCGCCCAGCCCCGGCCGAACGCCTCGGCATCGCCATCCGCCTGGAACGTGGCCCAGAGCGTATCCTCGCCGGCGAAGGGCACCAGTTGTTCGACCACCAGCCCGACGAAGGAGCCCTCGGCCTTGAAGGGCGCCATGATGTCGTCGGGGCTGCGGCCGACCGTCGGGATCGCCATGCGATGGGCTTCATCGGCGGTCACAAGCCCCCCCGCGACCAGGCCGTCCAGCGCCGCCTGCATCGCGCGCATCACCGGTTCGTAGCCAAAGCGCCCGAGGTCATCGAGCGCCATGGTCACCACCACCAGCCGCCCGCCGGGGCGCAATTCGCGGCCCCGATGCGTCAGGAACACGCGCCAATCCGCCGCCGCCTGGGCCGCATAGGCGGTGCGCGCCGCCAGGTCCCGGCTGAAGGCGACCTGCAACTGGTCGGGGATCGGCGCCGGGGTGCGGCTGAGCCATTGCACGGCCCAGGAACTCCAGCCCAGGGCCAGGCTGTCGGCGGGCAGCACCTGCTGGTAGAAGGACCGGCCGATGGCGGCGCAGAACACATCGGGGTCGTCGCGCATGTAGCTGGCGGGGTCGGTCGCCAGCAGCCGGAACAGCGTGGAAAAATCATTGTCCGGCAGGTCGGTGTGGATGACCGCGATGTCGCGCGTGGCACCGGCCCGTTCCCGCAGCACGGCAATCGCCTCCCGCATCGGCGTCAGCGAGTTGCCGCCCTGGGAGCAACCGAAATCGGCGAGGGTGATGGGGCCGTGCGGCAGGGGCACGAGGGTAGCGGCCGTGCGGAACAGGGCCACGGCCGGTGCCAGCCCGTGACCCTGGACCTGGGAACGGGTGTTGTAGGCGCCGTGCCCCTCCATCGGGGCCGGGGTTGCCGGCGTATCGGGCGCGTCCATGCGGCTGCGGCCTTGCTATGCACCGCCAAGTCTGCCCCGGGGGCGGCGTAACGGTCTAGCGCGCTATGGTTGCGCGGATCGCCGCCATTCTTGTGCGTGCCGCGGCCAGGTTGCGGGCCTTGATGTGGCCGAAGCCCTTGATGCCAGCGGCGGCTTCGGCCCAATCGCAGATCGCCGCATGGGTGGTGGGGGTCAGCAGCGGCAACAGCGCCTCGATCCCCGCGCGGTATTCGGCGGCAAGGGCTGCTTCGGTGCGGCGTTCCTCGGTGCGGCCGAAGGGGTCGAGCACCGTGCCGCGCAGGATCTTGCCGTGCCGCAGCAGCGCCATGGCTTTCAGCATCCACGGCCCGAAGCGGCGCTTTTCCGGCAAGCCGGTGTCGGGGTTCTTATGCGCCAGCAGCGGCGGGGCGAGGTTCAATTCGATCCGCGTCGTGCCAGTGAAGGTCTGGGCCAGCGACGCGCGCCAGGCGGGGTCGCTGTGCAGGCGCGCGACCTCGTATTCATCCTTGTAGGCGGTCAGGCGGTAGAGCTGGCGGGCGACGGCCCAGGTCAGCCGGGTCTGCTCGCCTTCGGCCGCACGCACGCGGGCGACGAAGGTTTGGTAGTCGCGCGCGGTGCGGTCATTGCCCCAGCCGCGCAGGTCGTCGGCGCAGCGGGCGATGAAGGCATCCAGGGTTTCCGCCGGCGCCGCTGCGCGCGGTGCCTCCAGCGCCACCGTGCGGCCGAGTTCGAAGGCGGCGATGTTGCGCCCGACCTGCGCCCCGTTCAGTTCCAGCGCGCGCAGGATGGCGGCCTCGGACAGCGGCACCAGCCCGCGTTGCCAGGCGATGCCCAGCAGCATGACGTTGAGGAAAATCCCATCGCCCAGTTCCGCCAGCACGCGGCGATGCGCCGCCAGCGCCAGCACGTCGCGGCATACCGCGCGCAGGCTGTCCAGCATGCCCTCGGCATCGTAGCGGGTGGAGGTATCGGCGACGAAGGCGGCGGTCGGTGCCACTTCCTGGTCCACCACCGCCGCGGTGCGGCCGGGGGCCAGCAACGGGCGCGCGGTGCGGCCATGGGCCACGACCATGTCCGACGCCAGCAGCAGGTCGGCCTGGCCCGCCGCGATGCGCGGCCCGGCGATCGCCTCCGCCGTCACGCCCGGGGCGCCGATCCGGACCATGCCAAACACGCCGCCGCCCTTCTGGGCGAGGCCGGTCTGGTCCATCGTCCGTACCGCGCGGCCGTCCAGATGGGCGGCCATCGCCAGGATCGCCGACAGCGCCGTGACACCCTGGCCGCCGATGCCGGTGATCAGGATGTTCCAGGGCTCGGCATGTTGCGGCAGCACGGGGGCGGGCAGCGGGCCGCCCGGTTCGCGCGGCGCGGGCATGGCGGGGGTCGCGCCCTGCAAGGTCACGAAGGACGGGCAGAACCCTTTGACGCAGGACATGTCCTGGTTGCAGCCGGATTGGTCGATGACGCGCTTGCGGCCCCAGGGGGTTTCGACGGGCTCCACCGCCAGGCAATTGCTGACGGCCGAGCAATCGCCGCAGTCTTCGCAGACGCGCGGGTTGATCGCGACGCGGCGGTCGGCGGCGGCGGCCGTGCCGCGCTTGCGGTGGCGGCGGCGTTCGGTCGCACATTCCTGGTCGTAGATCAGCGCGGTCACGCCCGGGATCGCGGCCAGTTCCTTCTGCACCGCGTCCAGCCGGTCGCGGTGGTGGAAGGCGATGGCATCCGGCATCAGCGGATCGCCCTGGTGGCGGGTCGGGTCGTCGGCGACGACGGCGATGTGCTCGATACCCTCGGCGCGCAGGATGGCGGCGATGCGGGGGACGCTGGCGTCGCTGTCGGGCGCCTGGCCGCCAGTCATGGCGACGGCGCTATTGACCAGGACCTTGTAGGTAATATGCGCCTTGGCCGCGATCGCGGCGCGGATGGCGAGCGAACCGGAATGCACAAACGTGCCGTCGCCAAGGTTCGTCACTGCATGTTCGACGCCGGTGAAGGGCGCGATGCCGAGCCAGGCGACCCCCTCGCCGCCCATCTGGCTGAACAGCACCTGGTCGCGCGGCATCTTGGTCACCAGCCAATGGCAGCCGATGCCGGCCAGGCCCGCGCTGTCCTTGGGTTTGACGGTCGAGGTATTGTGCGGGCAGCCGGGGCAGTAATGCGGGTCGCGCACATGCAGCGGCGGCGCGGCCAGGGCGGTCAGGGCATCCAGGGCCGCGATTTTTTCGCGCAGCACGGGATGGCCGGGCAGCAGGCGCCCGAGGGCGCGCAGGATGGCGGGTGGGTCGAGTTCCCCGCAGTCGGACAGCAGGGCTGCGCCATCGGCATCGGTCTTGCCGATCAGGCGCGGGCGTTTTTCCGCGTCGTAGAGGGCGTCCCGCAACTGCGGTTCCAGGAAGGCACGGCGGTCCTCAATGACCAGCACCGTGTCGAGCCCATCGGCAAAGGCGCGGGCGGCGTCGCGGTCGAGCGGCCAGGCCATGCCGACTTTCCAGATGCGGAAGGCGGTGTCGTCCAGCCCGGCATCCTGCATCGCCTGCCGCAGGGCCAGATAGGCCTTGCCGCGCACCGCGATGCCGATGGTCGCGTCCGCTGGGTTGGCGACGATCCGATTGAACCCGTTGGCGGCGCAAAAAGCGATGGCGGCGGGGAGTTTCCAGCGCCGGATACGCGCTTCCTGCGCCACGGCAGGATCGGGGGCGCGGATGTGCAGGCCATCGGGCGGCAGGGCCAGGGGCGGCACATGGGTGACATAGGCGTTCGGGTCGACCACCACGGTCACCGCCGCATCCATCGTGTCGGCGACGCATTTCATGCCGACCCAAAGCCCGGTCGCGCGCGACATCGCGATGGCCTTGACGCCGTATTCCAGCACCTCGGCCACATCGGCCGGGTCCAGCACCGGCATTTCGGCATCCATGAAGGTCAGTTCGCAGCCCGAGGTCACGGTCGAGGATTTTGCTTGCGGGTCATCGCCCGCCAGCGCCAGCACACCGCCGAAGGGGGAGGTGCCGGCGGAATTGGCGTGGCGGAAGACGTCGCCGGTGCGGTCCACGCCCGGACCCTTGCCATACCAGATGCCAAAGACGCCCTGGAATTTTGGTTTTTCGAACAGCCCGACCTGTTGCGTGCCCCAGACGGCGGTGGCGGCCAGGTCTTCGTTCAGCCCGGTATGGAAGACGATATCGGCCGCATCCAGCCGCTTCTGCTGGCCTTGCAGGGCGCGGTCGTAGCCGCCCAAGGGGCTGCCGCGATAGCCGCTGATATAGCCGGCGGTGGCCAGCCCCGCGGCGGCATCCAGCGCGCGCACCAGAAGCGGCACCCGGACCAGCGCCTGGATGCCGGTCAGCAGCACCGGCGCGGCACCATCGCCCCAGCGGTCGTCGAGCGACACGGAAGGGCGGGCAAGGGGGGAAGCGTGCGATCCGTCCATGAACAGCATGTTGGTCCGATCCTGGGAAAAATCCACGTCGATTTCTGTTGTGCACTGCCGAAGAAACAGAAGATGTTTTCGGGATGGACGCCATCGACCGACGAATCCTCCGCGCCCTGGCCCGCCACGGCCGCCTGTCCAACGCCGACCTGGCGGAGGAGGTAGGGCTTTCCGCCTCACCCTGCTGGACCCGGGTGAAGCGTCTGGAGGAGCAGGGCGTCATCAAGGGCTATGCCGCCATCCTGGACCAGGCGGCGCTGGGCTTCCCCGACACGCTGTTCATCGAGGTGATGCTGGAGCGCCACGACGAAACGCTGCTGGCCCGTTTCGAGGAGGCGGTGCGCGCCATCCCCGAAATCCTGGAATGCCATCTGGTCAGTGGCGAATACGACTACATGATCAAGGCCGCGGTCGGCGGCACGGCGGGGGCGGAGGCGCTGCTGCGCGAGAGAATCTACCGCCTGCCTGGCATCCGGCACACGCGGACGTCCTTTACCCTGCGCTGCCTGAAACAGGTGATGTCGCCGCTGCCCTGACCCCTGGGGGCGCTACAGCCAGTCGAAGGGGCCTGGCGGTGGAGTGTCGAACAGGTGCTGGGCCTCCGGGCCGGGCAGGGGGCCTTCGGGGGTGGGCGGCTGGGGCGGTGGCGGCGGTGGTTGGGGGGCCGCATTGGCCGCCAACCATTCCAGGTGCGCCACCACCAGGCTGACCAGGGCCAGTTCCTCGTCGGGTGCGATGGCGGTCGGCGGTGCGGTCGCGCCAACCGGGGCAAAGGCGCGCGCGAAGGCGGCGGCGATGGCCTCGGCATCCGGCGCCACATGGTCCGGCGGCGATGCCACGGGCAGCAGGGTCACCGCCTCCTCCGGGTGCGGCGCCGCCTGCTCCATGGGTGCGGCCTGCGGTTGGGTCTGCACGAAGCCATGTTCGGAACTGCCCGGCGCGGTGGGCGAGGGCACAGGGGGGGGCGGAGGAGGTGGTGGAGGTGGAGGAGGCGGTGGCGGCACCGGAGGAGGTGGCAGAGGTGGGGGAGGCGGCGGCGGCGCCGGAGGAGGCGGCAGAGGTGGGGGAGGCGGCGGCGGCGCCGGAGGAGGTGGCAGGGGTGGGGGAGGCGGAGGCGGAGGTGGCGGGGGCGGTGGTACCGGCGGCGGGGCGGGCACGTCGTCGTCGTCCAGCACATTCAGGATGGTGAAAGGCAGCGAGACCGCACGGCTGTTGCGGCCGTCCGAGACCTCGATCAGCACCTCACGCGTGGTCCCGCCCTCACGCAGCAAATCGACCCCGGGGTTCAGGCTCAGGGTGCGGCCTTCGATCGAAAACCAGGCCGAATCCGGCCAGGCGACGCTGTAGTACAGTTCGCCTGCGGTATCGGGGTCATCCGCGCGCAGGTCGCCGATCACGCCGCCGATGTCGTTCTCCAGCACGAAGCCGCCGGATGTGAAGCGCAAATTATCGGGCGCGGTGTCGTCCACGCCGCGCAGGATCACCGTGAATTCCGTATCGGCGGCGTGCCAGACCCCGCCGATCTGGGCCGAGATGCCGAAGATGAAGCTCGGGTCGGCAATATCGGCGAAGGCTTCGCGGTCGAAGACCATGGCGGGGGTGATGGTGACCGTTCGCCCATCGGCCCCGAGCACGGCCTGGAACCGGTTCGCCGCAGGACCGGTCAGCAGCACGGCCGTCGCGATCGCACCCAGGACAACGCTGCCCGCCCAGTCACCAGGGCGGTTGTTCTCCAGGATCTCGGTGGGCGGGCGGCCCGTGACGCTCAGTGTGACAGGCATGGCGCAGGTGTGCGCCCCGCGGCGTTGCGGAAGACTGAACGCGTCCGAAGCCCGCTTTGCCCATCCGGGTTGCCCATCTGGCTTGCTCGGGGCGGGCTATGCCGTATTACGGCTTGGGATGATCGGATGCGGTGGGGCCTGCCCCGGCGGCATCCAGCGAACAAGCGGAGAGTGGATCGTGGCGAATAAGGTCAGTTTCGGCGATATCGAGGTCGATCAGGGTCTTGCGCGCTTCATGGCCGAGGAAGCCCTGCCGGGCACCGGCGTCGCGCCCGACGCCTTCTGGGCCGGTTTTGCCGCCGTCCTGGCCGAACTGGCCCCCGCCAATGCGGCATTGCTGGCCGAACGCGACGCCTTGCAGGGCAAGATCGACGCCTGGCACCGCGCCCATCCCGCCCGGCCCGTCGATGCGGCGGCCTATACCGCGTTCCTGCGCGAGATTGGCTACCTGCTGCCGGAAGGCCCGGATTTCTCGATCACCACCACCGGCGTGGATGCGGAAATCGCGCAGACCGCGGGGCCGCAGCTCGTCGTGCCGCTGTCGAACGCGCGCTACGCGCTGAACGCGGCAAATGCGCGCTGGGGCAGCCTGTATGATGCGCTCTATGGCACTGATGCGATCGCCGATGATGGCGGTGCGGCGAAGGGTGCCGGCTACAACCCGGTGCGCGGCGCACGCGTCGTGGCGCGGGCGCGCAAGGCCTTGGATGACGCGGCGCCGCTGGCCGTCGGCAGCCACACCGATGCGGTGGGTTATGCGCTGGTCGATGGTGCGTTGCAGGTCACGCTGGCCAATGGCAGCACCGTGGCGTTGGCCGACCCCGCGCAATGCGTGGGCTTCGCGGGGGATGCGGCCTCGCCGACCTCGATCCTGCTGCGGCGGAATGGCTTGCACCTGGACCTGCGCTTCGACCGCAAGAGCCCGATCGGCGCGACCGACCCGGCCGGCGTGTCGGACCTGTGGCTGGAATCCGCGCTGACCGTGATCCAGGACTGCGAGGACAGCGTCGCGGTCGTCGATGCCGCCGACAAGGTCGATCTGTATCGCAACTGGCTCGGCCTGATGCAGGGCACGCTGAGCGCCGATTTCAGCAAGGGCGGCCGCGTGATGACGCGCCGGCTGGAAGCCGATCGCACATGGCAGGCAGTGGGTGGTGGCGAGATGACCCTCGCCGGCCGCGCCGTCATGCTGGTGCGCAACGTCGGGCACCACATGATGACCGATGCCGTGACCTGGAAGGGCGCGGAGATCCCCGAAACCATCCTCGACGCCCTGTGCACCGCCGCCATGGCGCTGCATGACATCAAGGGCCCGCGGCTGAATTCCCGCGCCGGCAACATGTATGTCGTGAAGCCGAAGATGCACGGCCCGGCCGAGGTCGCCTGGGCCAATACCCTGTTCTCCCGCGTCGAGGCCGTGCTGGGCATGGCGCCCAACACGATGAAAATGGGCATCATGGACGAGGAACGCCGCACCACCGTGAACCTCAAGGAATGCATTCGCGCCGCGAAGGATCGGGTGGTCTTCATCAACACCGGCTTCCTGGACCGGACGGGGGATGAGATCCACACCTCGATGGAAGCCGGCGCCGTGCTGCGCAAGGGCGACATGAAGGGCGCGGCCTGGATCAAGGCCTATGAGGAGTGGAACGTCGATATCGGCCTGCTCTGCGGCTTGCGTGGCCGGGCGCAGATCGGCAAGGGCATGTGGGCCGCGCCGGATGCGATGGCCGCGATGCTGGACCAGAAGATCGGCCACCCCCGTGCCGGCGCGAACACCGCCTGGGTGCCGAGCCCGACCGCCGCGACCCTGCATGCGCTGCATTACCATCAGGTCGATGTCGCCGCGCGCCAGGCGGAAATCGCCGCCGGCGGGCGTCGCGGCACGCTGGCCGATCTGCTGACCGTGCCGCTGGCCGTCGCCACCAACTGGCCGGCCGATGCGGTGCGCGAAGAACTGGATAACAACGCCCAGGGCATTTTGGGCTACGTCGTGCGCTGGGTGGACCAGGGCGTAGGCTGTTCCAAGGTGCCGGACATCCATGATGTCGGGCTCATGGAAGACCGCGCGACCCTGCGCATCAGCGCTCAGCACATCGCCAACTGGCTGCGCCATGGCATCGTCACCCCGGCCCAGGTGGATGAAACCTTGCGTCGGATGGCGGCGGTGGTGGACCGGCAGAACGCCGATGACGCGGCCTATACGCCGATGGCACCGGGGTTCGATGGCGTGGCGTTCAAGGCGGCGCGCGACCTGATCTTCTCGGGGGCGGCGCAGCCGAACGGCTACACCGAATTCGTCCTGACCGCCGCGCGGCGGCAAGCCAAGGCGGCGTAGCCATGGCCGGCCTGTTCAGGGACGAATTCCACGACGAATTCGGCACCTGGCCACTGGCCTATATCCCCTACGGCGGTGCTGACTTCGGTGAGGTGAAAGCCGTCGCCGATGCCGTCGGCGACGGAGACGACGGCGCCTTCCACGACGCCTGGGTTGCCGCCGCCGACAGGTTGGTCGCCGAAGCCGATGCCACGCGCGCCAAGGGCCATCTGGCCAGCGCGCGGGAGTTCTATCTCCGGGCCAGCGTGTTCTACGGCGCCTCCCTGCACCCGATCTACGGCGCCCCGGTGGACCCGCGCCTGGTCGCTGCCTTTCGCAAGCAGGTGGCGGCCCTGGATGCCGGCCTGGCGCTTGGGCCGGAGCCGGTGCGGCCGATCACGATCCCCTTTGGCGACCTGGCCATGCCGGCCTACTTCATCCCGGCCGAGGGTTTTGCCGGTCAGGTGCGGCCGTTGATCATCAACACCAACGGCTATGACGGCACCATCACCGACATGTATTTTGCGTCCGCCATCGCGGCATCGAAGCGGGGCTATCACAGCCTGCTGTTCGATGGGCCTGGCCAGGGTGCGATGCTCTACGAGCAGGGCATTCCCTTTCGCGCCGATTGGGAGACGGTGATCCGCGCGGTGGTGGATTTCGCCGTCACCGAACCGATGGTCGATCCCGCGAGGATCGCCCTTAGCGGCTGGAGCCTCGGCGGCTACCTCGCCCCCCGTGGTGCCTCGGGCGAACCGCGCATCGCGGCGCTTGTCGCTGATCCCGGGTCATGGGGCATCGCGGAGGGGTTTCGCCAGATGCTTGTGACCAAGTTTGGCGTCCCCGCCGAAGCGGTCAGGGACATGGGCCAGTTGGATGGCGCGATCCTGGCAAAGCTCGACGCCTTTATCCGCGGCAACCGATCCCTCACCTGGAAGGTGATCCAGCGCGGCTTCTGGACCCATGGCGTGGACAATCTGCGCGACTACCTTGCCTCGACCGAGTTGTTCACGATGAACGGCCACATCGAGCGCATCACATGCCCGACCCTGGTGACCCAGGCCGAGAACGACGGCCTGGCCGCGGGCGCGGGTTCCTTCCTCGATGCATTGCGCTGTCCGAAGACGCTGCTGCGCTTCAGCGCGAGCGAAGGCGCCGGCGCGCATTGCGAGATGATGAACCGGTCGCTGCTGAACAGGCGGGTGCTGGACTGGCTGGACGAGACCTTCGCTTAAAGGGCAGCCTTCTCCACCGCCCGCATCACCCGCAGAAAATTCCCCGACCACAGCAGCCCGATTTCCCGCGCGGAAAAACCCCGTGTGGCGAGGCCGGCGGTGACGGCCGCCGTCTGGCTCGCATCCTTCCAGCCGATGAAGCCGCCGCCGCCATCGAAATCCGACGACAGGCCGGTGTGGTCGATGCCGATGCGCCGGACGCTGTGTTCGACGTGGTCCAGGTAGTCGACCATCGATGCCTCGGCCCCCGCGCGCAGGAAGGCGCCGACGGCGGTGATCTGGCAGAGTCCGCCGACGGCGCGCAGCGCATCCAACTGTTCGTCGTCGAGGTTGCGCGGATGATCCACCAGCGCACGGCAGGCCGTGTGGGTCGCGACGACCGGCGTGCGGCTGAGCTTCGCCGCCTGCAGCATCGCCGGCTTGCTGGCGTGGGAGACATCGACCAGCAGGCCCACGCGGTTCATCTCGACGATCGCGGCGCGGCCGAAATCGGACAGGCCGCCATGTTCCTCCGGCCCGTCGCCCAGGGTTGGGCGGGGACGGGCGGCATCGGCCAGGTCGTTGTGCCCGTCATGGGTCAGGGTCATGTAGATCGCCCCGGCGTCGCGGAAGGCGGCCAGGGCCGCCAACTCGCCGCCCATGGCGTGGCCGTTCTCGACACCGGCCAGGATGGCCAGGGCGCCGGCGGCATGGGCCGCTTCCATCTCATCGGCGGTGCGGCAGAAGCGGCGGGCGGGGCCGACGGGGTTTTGTGCATCGGCGGCGATGCGGGCCAGCATGCCATCGGCGCGGGCACGGGCCGCGGCGCGGGATTCGGCGTCGCGCTTGCCTTGCGCGACATAGGCGATCAGCACGACCGCCCCCATGCCGCCACGCGTCATTTTCGGGAAATCCACCTGGCGGGTGGTGTCGCCGGCGGGGTCCGGCGTGGTCGGCCAGGGGAAGTCGACGTGGGTATCGAGGACGAGGGTCATGCCGCCACCGCCGCCAGGACGCGGGCCGTCGCATCCGGATGCAGCCAGCGCGCGACCACGACGATGCCCTGGTCCGGATCGACCCAGATGATGTTGCCGCCCGCCCCGGCCGCGTTGTAGCCGCGACGCGACGCACCCGGGAAACGCCCGTTCGCGTTCAACCACCACAGCAGACCGTAGTCCGGGTTCAGGGGGATGGGGGTGGTGGAGGCAGCGACCCAGCCCTCCGGCAGGACCCGCCGCCCGTTCCAGACGCCATCGGCCAGCATCAGCAGCCCGATGCGGGCCTGGTCCTCGGCATGCATCCGCACGCCGCCGCCCCAATGGCCGCCGCCCGGCACGCTGTGCAGGCGGGTGCCGGCGATGGTGACCCAGGATGTGTTATAGCCATCCCAGACCCAGTCGCTGCTGCCGCCGATGGGGGCCATGATCCGTTCGGCAAAAACCTCCGGCAACGGGCGGCCGAAGCGGTGCAGCAACGCCAGCGACAGCGCGTTCACCCGCACGTCATTGTATTCCCAATGCGTGCCGGGGGTGGCGAGCACGCGGTCGCGGCCCTTGCCCTTGCCTTCACGCGACAGGTCGCGGCCGCGGTCGATGGTCTCGCTCTTGCCGAACAGGCTGCCTTCCCATTCGCTGGTCTGGCTCAGCAGCATCCGCCAGGTGACCTGGCCATTGTGCGGCCCGGCGAAGGCGGGGTCGGCCACGGTCGCGGCCACGGGCTGGTCCAGGTCGGCGATCAGCCCGTCGCCGACCGCGATCCCGGCCAGCAGCGACAAATAGGATTTGGCGACCGAGAAGGTCATGTCCACCTGGCGCGTATCACCCCAGGCCGCGACCACCTGGCCGTCGCGCAGGACCAGCCCGTTCGGTGCGCCGCGCGCGGCGACGGGGCCGATGATGGCGTTGTCGGGCGCTGGTTCGAAATACCCCGCCTCCAGATGCGCCCGCAGGTCGCGCGGGAAGAAGGTTTCATGCGCCTCGGCCAGCGCCACGGCGGCGGGGAAATCGGCGGCGGTGCGGGGGAGGGGGCCGGGAGCGGGGAAGGTCAGGGTCATGTCTCTGGCGTAACCGGCCGGTGGCGGCGATGCAATCGGGGGGGCTTGCTGGCAACTTGCCGCCGGGTCCCCATATGTCGCGCCAACGCAATGGGGATGATGCCATGTCGGAACTGCAAGTCGCGACTTTGGGCGGCGGGTGCTTCTGGTGCCTCGACGCCGTCTACCTGAAAATGAAAGGCATCGCCGAAAGCCGCTGCGGCTATGCCGGCGGGCACGTGGACAACCCGAGCTATGAAGCCGTCTGCGGCAAGCAGACCGGCCATGCCGAGGTGGTCCAACTGCGCTTCGACCCGGCGGTGGTGTCCTATGCCGATATCCTGAAGGTGTTCTTCACCATCCATGACCCGACCACGCAGGACCGCCAGGGCAATGACGTCGGGCCGCAATACCGCAGCGTGATCTACTTCCACGACGCGGCCCAGGAAGCCGAAGCGCGCGCCGCGATGACCGAGGCCGAGCGTCTGTGGGGCCGCCCTGTGGTGACGCAACTTCTGCCGGTGGAAAAGTTCTGGGAGGCCGAGCCTGAGCACCAGGATTATTTCACCCACAACCCCTGGTCGGGCTACTGCATGGCGGTGGTCGCGCCCAAGGTCGCCAAGGCCCGCAAGGGCTACGCCCATCTGATGGCCGCATAGGAGGAAGCCCACATGTCCCTTTTCGGCGCCAAGAAGCCCGACCCCCAGACCTACCCGGTCACGCATTCCGACGCGGAATGGCGCGACAAGCTGCCGCCGGAGGCCTTCCGCGTGCTGCGCGGCCATGGCACCGAACGCCCCGGCAGCAGCCCGTTCAATGCGGAAAAGCGCCCCGGCGCCTTCCACTGCGCCGGCTGCGGCAAGCCGCTGTTCACCGCCGACACGAAGTTCGAAAGCGGCACCGGCTGGCCGTCCTTCTTCGACCCCATCCCCGGGGCGGTCGCCACCACCACCGACCGGTCGCTGTTCATGACGCGGACGGAGGTGCATTGCGCCGATTGCGGCGGGCACCTGGGGCATGTCTTTCCGGACGGGCCGCCGCCGACCGGGCAGCGCTATTGCCTGAATGGCGCCGCCTTGACCTTCACGCCGGAAGCGTCGGACACCTGACGCGATCCTCCTGAATCGGGGGCTGGGAGCCAGGCGCGCATGCAGACGTCCTTCACCGATGCGCAGTTGCGCGATCCCGACACGCGGGACAGCAACACCATCCTGCGGACCTGCGTGCATTGCGGCATGTGCACCGCGACCTGCCCCACCTTCCTGCTGCTGGGCGATGAGCTGGATTCACCGCGCGGCCGCATCTACCTGATCAAGGACATGCTGGAACGCGGCGAACCCGCGACCGAGGAGGTGGTCAAGCACGTCGACCGCTGCCTGTCCTGCCTGTCCTGCATGACGACCTGCCCATCGGGCGTGAACTACATGCACCTGGTCGATCACGCCCGGCGCTATATCGAGGAAAGCTACGTCCGGCCCTGGCCGGAACGGATGCTGCGCCGGACGCTGGGCTTCCTGCTGCCGCATCCGGGGCGGTTCCGCCTGGCGCTGTTCGGGGCCAGGGTCGCACGGCCCTTTGGCCGCTTCGTGCCAGGTGCCTCGATGACGGCGCAGCGTCTGCGGGCGATGCTGGCGCTGGCGCCAGCAAAAACCCCGGCACGATCGGCCATCGAACGCCCCGGCGTGCATCCCGCCATCGGCACCCGCCGCGCCCGCGTCGCACTTCTCGCCGGCTGCGCGCAGCAGGTGCTGGCGCCCAGCATCAACGAGGCGACGATCCGGCTGCTGACGCGGATGGGGGCGGAGGTGGTCGTCCCCCAGGGCGCCGGCTGCTGTGGCGCGCTGACCCACCACATGGGCCAGCACGACGCGGCCATGGCCGCCGCACGCGCCAATATCGAAACCTGGACCGCCGAGATCGAAGGCGAGGGGCTCGATGCGATCGTGGTCAATGCCTCCGGCTGCGGCACCACGGTCAAGGACTACGGCTTCATGTTCCGCGAGGAAGCGGAGCCGTGGAAATCACGCGCGGCGCGGGTCTCGGCGCTGGCGCGCGATATCTCGGAAGTGCTGACGGGCTTCGGCTACGCGCCCACGCGCCAGAAACCCGATCTGACGGTCGCCTATCATTCCGCCTGCTCCCTGCAGCACGGCCAGAAGATCACTGCCGAGCCGAAGAAGCTGCTGGTCACCGCCGGCTTCCGCGTGAAGGAACCGGCGGAGGGCCATATCTGCTGCGGCAGCGCCGGCACCTATAATCTGATGCAGCCGGAGATCGCCGGGCAATTGCAGGCCCGCAAGCGCGCGAACCTGGAACGCACAGGGGCCGATCTGGTGGCGGCGGGCAATATCGGCTGCCTGACGCAGATCGGCGGCGGCGCCCTGCCGACCGTGCATACGGTGGAATTGCTGGACTGGATGGCGGGCGGGCCGGAACCCGCCGCCATCGCCGGCCTGCCGCGCGGCTGATCAGTTCGTCGCGCGCTGCGCCGCCTGCTTGGCGGCCTCGGCGGCGTGTTCCATGCCCTGCACGGCCGTTTGCGACATCCGCCGCGCGCCCGACAGGATGCGCGCGATGCCGCCCTGCGATGGCAACAACTGCGCCGCCGGCGTCTCGCGGACGCGCAGCACAAGGTCGCGCTGGTCGTCGCGGGCATTGCCGGCCGGCACCGCATCGGGGTTGCCGGTGAAGATCGCGACCGGGGTGCAGGCCGTGGTGGCGTTGCGTGCCCGACCGCCGATGCCCAGGAAGCCGCCCTCGGTCAGGGCGAATTCCTGCACCTGGTAGACGGCCTCGCCATCGACGCGGCTGCGCATGATCTCGCGGCTGACGACCGGCACGATGCGCAAGTTCTGTTCCACCAGCAGGCGGATATTGGCATTGGTCGGGTCGGCGAATTGCACGAAGAAGCCGACCGCGCCATCGGTGCTGGCAGCGACGGCGCGGATCACCTCGGTCGCGTCGGCGACGTGGCGGATATTGCCATCCGGCACGCGGCCCAGGCCCTCATTGTCATTCTCCCGCAGGAAGGCGAAGGAGGCGGCCGAGCCGGACCCCAATGGCGGCAGGATGAAATGGATGCGTCGGGCAAAACCCTGCACGTCACCGTAGTTCTGCAGGCGTTCGTTCTTGGTGACCATCCACAGCCCTTCGCAGGCGATGTCGCGGCGGATGACCGTCAGGCGCTGGAAATCGGCCGTGCGGCGGGCGGCCTCGCGAGCATAGACGTCCAGTTGGGCGAAGCCGATGGCGCTCGGGGTGGCCATCACGCGCTCGATATTCTCCAGCGTGCCGCGGGATGTGGTGCAGGTGTAGTTGTTGAAATAGGCGCGCGACAGGGCCGGCGGCAGCGGCGGGCAGAACACGCTGTGGTAGGCGCCCTGGGCGCCACCGGTGTTGATCGACTTCGGCCCGGCGGTGTCCTGCGCGAAGGCTGCGGCCGGCAGTGCGGCAAGCAGCGTCGCTGCGCGCAGAATCGACCGGAGGGGCTTCGACACATGGCGGCTTGAGGTCATCGGCGTGGGGTTCCTTGCTTCTTGCGCGAAGATGCCCCCGGGCCGCTGTGCAACCGGTTAACCAGGCCGCAGCGCGCCGGGACGGAGACTGGCCGGGACCGGCCGGGGGGGTCAACGCCTGGTATCATCTGCGCCGATCAACCCCGCGTGTTGTGCCGCCGGAACGGGTCTTGGCTCTTGCCACCGGCGGGACGAGTGCCGAAAACCGGCCGGCGACAACGCTGTGCTGTTCGCCCGTGGCCATCAGGCCCTAGTGTGCCGCGGCACCGGAGCGGGATCAGGATGGCGGCAGCAGGCGACCGCGGGGTGACGAACCTTGGGATGACGTCCGGCGCAGGCAATCGGCCAGGCCGGCCGGGCTGGCCGTTCCGGCGCATTGTCGCGTGCCTCGTTTTCGTGGCGGTGCTGCCGCTCTGGGCGCTGGCCGCCGTGACCGCCTGGATCGCGGCGGAGCGCGATATCGCAGCCCTGGTCGATGCGGCCGGCGATGCGGCACGGCGCGGCGCGCTGGCGGTGGATGGCGCGCTGATGGACCAGCGTGCGGCGCTGCTCTCCCTGGCCGGCCGCGAAAGCCGGCCCGCGGCGCTGGTGGCGTTCGGGCCCGCGGCGATGCCGCAGCCGGCGCCGAACGTTGGCGCGCGGCTGGTCGTCGCCGATGCGACGGGGCGGATCCTGGCCGCCAGCGCCCCGCCCCGGGGGGCGGATGCGCCCGCCGCCAATTCGGTTCCCGCCAATGCCCAGGCACCCGATGCCACGGCCCCCGATACCACGGCCCCCGATACCGCGGCCCATGATGACTTGGCGTCGCTGCCGCCGACCGCGCAGGCGGCGCTGATCGCCGCCGCCCTGTCCGGCACCACCCAGGTCAGCGGCGTGTTCCGCCGCGCGTCGGGGGGGTCTGCGGAAACGCTGGTGGCGGTGCCGACCTCGGCGCCGGGGCGGCTGGCGCTCGGCGCCATCGCCGACGGCATTGGCTTCTGGTCGACGGTGCTGCGCGCGGCGCGGCCGCCCGAGGGCTGGAGCGCCAGCATCGTCGACCGCGAGGGTGTCGTCCTGGCACGCATTCCGGACCCGTCCGGATCGTTCGGCGAACGTGTGCGCGCCGGCATGCAGGACTCGCTGTTCGGCCCAACATCGGGCAGCCGCGGCAAGGCCGCGCTGCTGAACCAGCGGGGCGAACCGGTGCATGCCGCCTGGCAGCGGCTGGAATCCGCCCCCTGGGTGGTGGTCGTGGCGCTGCCCGTGGCCCTGGTCGATGATGCCTTTCGCGCGGCCTTGCTGCCGGTCGGCTTCGGCGGTGCCGTGCTTGTGCTGCTGGCGGTGATCGGCGGCAGCCAGGTCGCCGACATGCTGATTGGCCGCCCGCTGCGCCGCCTGTCCCAGGATGCGGCGGGGCTGGGCCAGGCGACCGGCGGGGCGGTGGCGACCGGCCGGGCGCGGGGGCCGCGTGTCGCCGAACTCGCCGCGGCCCAGGCCGCGATGCGCGCCGCCGCGGACCGCTTCATGGTGCGGGAGGAGGAGGTGCGCAGCCTCGCCACCCGGCTTGGCGTCGTGCTGGAAAGCACCACCGATTCCGTCCTCGGCATCGATGCCGATTTCCGCATCGGCTGGCTGAACGGGCGCGCCGCCGCGATGCTGGGTGAGGCTGACCGCAGCATCCTCGGGCAGAACCTGTTCGACAAATTTCCCGGTTGCGACACCGGCATCTTCGGGCTGACCTATCGCGCCGCGCAGGAACTGCAGGCGCCGCAGCACGTGACCGCCTGGCACGACGCGCTGGGGCTTTGGCTGTCCGCCGATGCCTACCCGAGCGGCGATGGCGGGCTGACCATCTTCTGCCGCGACGCCGGCGCGCAACGCGCGATCGAACAGGCGCTGCGCGAAAGCGAGGCGCGGCTGCGCGCCGTGCTGGACCACATCCCGCTCGGCGTGATGCTGGCCGAGGCACCCTCCGGCCGCATCGTCTTCGGCAACAAGCGGCTGGAGGAGGTGCTGGGCCAGTCCGTCGAATCCCTGGGCGAACTGACGCCCGACACGGTCTGGGACACCTTCCAGCCCGACGGCCGGCGGCTGGCGCCGACCGAAACGCCGCTCGGCCAGACCCTGGCCAGCGGCGCCGCCGCATCGCGCGAAATGCTGTACCGGCGGCGCGATGGCACCACGACCTGGCTACGCGCCTCGGCCGCCCCGATCCGCGATGCGCAGGGGCGCATGTCGGGTGCGGTGATGGCGGTCACCGATGTCGCGATCGAACGCCGCGCGGCGGAAGCCTTGCGCGAAAGCGAATTGCGCTTCCGCACCCTGGCCGAGGCGGTGCCGCAGATCGTCTGGTCGGCGCGGCCGGATGGCAGCGTCGACTACGTGAACCCGCGCTTCACCGAATTCACCGGCCGCCCGGCGCATGAGGCCAGCCTGCCCGGCAGCCCCGTGCTGCACCCGGAGGACCAGCCGGCGGTCCGCACCGCCTGGATCAGCGCGCTCGCCGCCGGGCGGTCCTTCGCCGCTGAATATCGCTTGCGCGGATCGGATGGCTCCTGGCGCTGGTTCTCCGCCCGCGCCCTGCCGGCGCGGGGGCCGGAGGGCGCGGTACGGCGCTGGATCGGCGCCGCGACCGATGTGACCGACCTGATCGCGGCGCGCGAGGCCTTGCAGATCCAGGTCCTGGCCGAAGCCAATGCGCGGGCCGAGGCGGTCGCCCATGCCAATGCCTTCGCCGTGTCGGAAGAACGCTTCCGCCGCTTCGGCAGCGCCAGCCCCGACGTGCTGTGGATCACCGAGGCCGCCGGCGCCCGGGTCGAATACGTCAGCCCCGCCTTCGAGCGCATATGGGGCGCGGCCTGCGCCGACCTGGTGGCCGATCCCGGCCTATGGACCCGGCTGATCCACTCGGAGGACCGGGACCGCGTGATCGAGGCGCATGGCGCGGAGGTCGCCGCGGGCAGCAGCGAGTTGGAATACCGCGTGCTGCGGGTCGATGGCCAGGAACGCTGGATCCGCGACCGCACCTTCCCGATCGCCGATGCCTTCGGCACGCCCTACGCGCGGGGTGGCATCGCGCGCGACGTGACCGAGGCCAAGGCGGCCGAGGCGCGCCAGCGCCTGTTGATCGGCGAATTGAACCACCGGGTGAAGAACACGCTGGCGACGGTGCATTCGCTGTCGTTGCAGACCGCCCGCGGCCATCTGATGGCCGACAACATCGCCGACCCGCCACTTGGCGCGGCCGCGGGCGCCAGCACGCCGATGGTGCGCTTCGTGATCGACCTGCAGGCACGGATCCTGGCGCTGTCGCGGGCGCATGACCTGCTGACCGCGACCACCTGGCAGGGGGCAACCTTGCGCGAGACGGTGCGCTCGGCGCTCGGCCCCTGGCTGCCGGGGCGCGCGAATGAGACGCCGCGTGTCGCCTTCGCCGGGCCGGGGGCCTGGCTGGCCCCGAAGCAGGCGCTGGGGCTGGCGCTCGGGCTGCACGAACTGGCGACCAATGCCGCCAAGCACGGCGGGCTTTCGGTGGCCGAGGGGCGCGTGTCGGTGCAATGGACCCGGACCGAAGGCGGTGCCATCCGGCTGCGGTGGCGGGAGACGGGCGGGCCGGCGGTGCAACCGCCGACGCGGCGCGGCTTCGGCACGCGCTTGCTGGAACGGGGGCTGGCGGGCGAATTGGGTGAGGGCGCTTCCGTCAAGCTGGACTACGCACCGGCCGGTGTTGTCGCCACCATCATCTTCCATCCGCCATCCGATGCCGCGCCGGCGGATGGGCTGTCGCGCGATGGCCCGCTGTCTGAAGCAGGCGATCTGGCGGAGGCGCTGCATGTGGCGGATGATGACGAATCGGCCGGGGAGTCCGGGCCAGACGACGGACAGCCAGGGCACCGGCCGGCGGATGACAGACAGGTGCCTCCGCCAAGCTTCTCGCCCGAAAAAGGACTGACCCCGTGATGCCTTACCCCGGTTGCACGAACTCGCCCTCCTCCCTTCGCGGGCGCCGCGTGCTGGTGGTGGAGGATGAGGCGCTGGTCGCCATGCTGGTCGAGGATGCGCTGATCGACGCCGGGGCCGAGGTGATCGGCCCGGTCCGCAGCGTGAACGAGGCACTGGCGTCGCTGGTGCGCGACCGGCCGGATGCGGCGGTGCTCGACCTCAACCTGGATGGGGTGTCGAGCAGCCCGGTCGCCGATGCGCTGGCGGCGGCGGGCGTGCCCTTCGTGGTCGCGACCGGCTATGGCGTCGACGGGATGCCGCCGGGCCATGCCGGGGTGCCGGTGCTGGCCAAGCCCTATGATCCCTCGGCGCTGACCGCGGCGCTGATGGGGCTGTGGCCGAAGGGGTGAGGCCTATAGCGCCTCGGCCGCTTCCTTCACCTGGGCCGCATGCGCCTCCGGCTTCACCTTGCGCCAGATCGCCTTGATCCGCCCGTCCGCGCCCACGAGGAAGGATGAGCGTTCCATCCCCATGTAGGTCCTGCCGTACATGCTCTTCTCGACCCAGGTGCCATAGGCCGTCGCGACGGCTTGGTCCGCGTCCGACGCGAGCGGGAAGGTCAGTTTGTATTTGGCCGCGAATTTTTCGATGGGCGGCATCGCGTCGGGCGACACGCCGATGACCGTCAGCCCGATCTTGCCAAGGGCGGGCAGCGCTTCCTGGATGCCGCAGGCCTGCTTGGTGCAGCCGGGCGTATCCGCCTTCGGATAGAAATACAGCAGGAAGGGTTTGCCGCGCAGCCCCGCCAGGCTGACCGTGCCGCTGGTCGCCGTCATGGAAAAATCCGGCGCCGTGTCGCCAACCGCAAGTGCCGTCATTTTGCTGTGCCCCCCAAAAGCTTGCCCGGTGTTTCGGGCAAGGGGCCGATGTGGCGCAGGAAGGCCGCGCGCACCGTGTCGGCCGCCAATGCCATTTGCTGGCGCAACCCCGCCTGGTCAACCGGTGGGCTTGTGCAGAACGGCGCCGCGGCATGGATCAGCGCCGCGGCCGTCGGGCCAGGCAGGTCGCTATCGCGCCCGCCGCGCCCGACCGACAGGCGCAGCACGCTCAGGATGGTGCGCCACAGCGCCTCGGCGGCGATCAGCGCCGGGGCCTCGGGCAGCACGCCGGCCTTGCCGAGTGCCGCCAGCGCCTCCCGCGTCGTGGTCCGCAGCACCTGGGGCATCGCCTTGGCATGGACCAGTTGCAGGGCCTGGGCGATGAACTCGACCTCGATCAACCCGCCGGGCGTGCCCTTGACGTCCCAGAGGCTCCCGGGCGGCAATTCGCGCAGCAGCCGCGCGCGCATCGACGCCGCATCGCCCAGCACCACCGCGGCCGGCACCGGGCGCAGCAGGCTGGCGCGCAGCGCCTCGGTCACGCGGCGGCGATGCGCGGCGGGGCCGGCGACCACGCGGGCGCGGGTCATCGCCATGCGTTCCCAGGTCCAGGCATTGTCGGCGTGATAGGCCTGGAAGGCGGCCAGCCGCACCGCGACCGGGCCCTTGCTGCCCGAAGGCCGCAGCCGCATGTCCACCTCATACAGCCGCCCCTCGGCCCCCGGCGCGGTCAGGGCCGAGACCAGCGACTGCGCCAGGCGTGAGAAATACGTCGCCGCCGGCAATGATCGCGGCCCGCCGGTCGATGCCTCCGCCGCCGCGTCATGATCGTAGATCAGGACGAGGTCGAGGTCGGAGGCCGGCAGCATCTCCCGCCCGCCCAGCTTGCCCAGCGCCACCACCGTCATGGCGCCGCCCTTCACCTTGCCATACCGGGTCGCGAAATCGGCGGCGATCGCGGGCAGCAGGGCGGTGACGGCGGTATCGGCCAACTCGCTGCGGGCCAGGCCGGCGGCATCGGCGGACAACACGCCCTCCAGCGCCGCGGCGTCGATTTCGGCGCGGCGCTGCACCGCCAGGCGGCGGGTCAGGTCCAGCGCTTCCTCCAGGTGGCGGGCGTCGCGCACCAGGGCGGGCAGGCAGGCGATGGCGCTGGGGCCGTTCGGCTGGCCGGTGGCGCCCGCCTCGGCCTCGGTCGAACTGCCGTAGAGCAATCCTTCCAGCACCGCGGGGTGGGACGCCAAATGGTCGGCCAGGGCCGGGGCGGCGGCCAGCAGGAAGGCCAGGCGGTCCAGCAGCGGCAGGTTCTGCGCCAGCAGCGACAGCGCCTGCACCCCGGCCGGCAGCCGGTTCAGCACGGCATCGAAGCGCGCCAGCGCCGCATCCGGGCCGGATTGGTTGGCGAAGGCGGTCAGCAGCGCCGGCAGCAGCCCGGCCAGCAATTCCCGCGCCCGGTCGCTGCGGGTCGCGCGCGGGCGGCCATGCAGCCAGGACCGCACCAGCCCCGCGACCGATCGCGGATCGGCGAAGCCCATCTCGGCCAGGGCCTCAAGCGTCGCGGCATGTTCGTCGGGGCCGGTGAAGACCAGGGTCTGGGCGATCGTCTGCGTGACCTGCGGTCGGTCCCCCGCGGTGGGATCGGCGGTCAGCGCTGGCAGATGTTCGAACAGCCCGGCATAATGTTTCTCGACGCGTCGCAGATGGCCGGTGAGCGTCGCGGCAAAGGCGGCGGTGCCTGCGTGTTCGGCATCCGCCGGGCCCGTGTCGGAAAAACCCATAAAGGAGGCCACGTTGGCGAGTGCGACCGGATCCTCGGGCAGGCGATGCGTTTGCCGGTCCGCGATCATCTGAAGCCGATGTTCGAGCGTGCGCAGGAACACATAGGCATCGGCAAGGTCGGCGGCCGCGCGGCGGCCGATGCGCCCGGCCGCCGCCAGGACCGACAGCGCGCCGAGCGTCGTGGGGTCGCGCAGGCCCGGGTCGCGCCCGCCCCAGATCAGTTGCAGCGCCTGAGCGGTGAATTCGATTTCCCGGATGCCGCCACGGCCGAGCTTGATGTCATGCCCCGCGACCGCGACCTCACGCCCCGCGCCGCGCGCCGATTTGCTGGTGTGGATCTGCCGCTTGATGGTGCCGATATCGGCGATCATCGCGAAATCCAGGTAGCGCCGCCAAACAAAGGGCCGGATCTCGCGCAGGAAACCATCGCCCGCGGCGCGGTCGCCGGCCACCGGGCGCGCCTTGATCATGGCCGCGCGTTCCCAGTTCTGCCCCATGCTCTCGTAGTAGGAAATCGCCGCCGACAGCCCGACGGCCAGCGGCGTCGCCCCCGGGTCCGGCCGCAGCCGCAGGTCGGTGCGGAAGACGTAGCCGCCCTCGGTGCGTTCCTCCATCAGCCGCACCAGGTCGCGCGCGATTCGCACGAAGATCGCCTGGGCCTGGTCCGGGTCGTTCGCGGCGGTGCCGTCGAACAGCAGGATCAGGTCGATGTCGGAGGAATAGTTCAGCTCCCGCGCGCCCAGCTTGCCCATGCCCAGCACGATCAGCCCGTCGCCCCGGCCATCGCGCTTGGGGCGCTTCAATTCCCCGCGCGCATGCGCCGCGTGCAGCAGGTGGCGGGTGGCGCAGCCCAGGGTCGCCTCGGCCAGGTCCGACAAGGCCCCGGTGATGCGGTCCAGCGGCCAGAGCCCGGCGATGTCCGCCGCCGCGATCACCAGCGCGCCTTGCCGCTTGGCCTGGCGCAGCAGCCCGCCGATCGCGGCCGTGGCGCTGTCGGGCGCCGCCCGGGCCAGGGGGGACAGCAGGGTGGCGAAGGCCGCATCGGGGCCACGCACCAGCATGGTGGCCAGGATCGCGTGTTCGCGAAGGGCCAGGTCGGTCAGGTACGGGCTGTGCCCGCCGATCGCGGCCAGCAGGTCGGCACCCCGCGGTGCGGCTTCGGGCTGGCAGGCGCCGAAGGCATCGACCAGGCGCTGGCCCGCTTCGGCATCGAAGGGGCGTGGCAGGGTCGCGGCATCGCGCGGCACGGCGCGTTGCGTGGGCAGCGGGGCGGGCAGGCTGGGTTCGGACGGGCTCATTCGCACGCAGGCAAGCCGTGACCGGGGGTGCCGGTCAAGCGCCGCCTCCGCCGGGCGGCTCCGGCCGACGGGTCGCGGCGGTGATTGGGCGCGGGGTGGGGCGCGGCTGCTGGCGGGTCACGGTGTCGCTGGCCACGGTCTGTGGCGCCGCGATACGGCTGGCGATGGCCTCGGCGATCCTGCTGGGGCTGGCGATTGGCGGGCTGGCCTGGCGGCTGAACGATGGCCCGCTGGAACTGCCCTGGGTGACCGAGGGGCTGCGTGAGGCACTGGATGGCCGCACCGGCACCTTGCGGGTGGAATTGGCGGGGGTCAGCCTGGCCTGGGCCGGGTTCCGCGACGGGCACCTGTCGCCGCTGGCCCTGCGCGCGACCGGGCTGAGCCTTGGCAACGCCGAAGGGCAGGTGATCGCGCAGGTGCCGGCCGCCGATATCGCCGTGTCGCTGCCCTGGCTGCTGCGGGGCCAGGTCGCGGTCAGCGCGCTGGACCTTGAAGGCCCGGTGCTGATGCTGCGCGGGGATGATGTGGGGGTCTTGGAAGGCGGCTCCGCCGCGGGGGTGTCGCCATCCGGCGGTGCCCCGGCGCCGACCACGCCGGCCGACGTATGGCGCCTGCTGTCGGCGGTGCTCGACCCCAAGACGCCGACGCCGCTCGACGCCCTGCAACGCCTGCGCATGACCGGCGGGCGGGTGGAGCTGCGCGATGCGGCGGGTGCGACGCTCGCCCAGGCCGGCGCCATCGCCCTGACCGCCAGGCGCGGCCCGGCCGGCGGCCTGGCACTCGAAGGCAGCGCGACCTTCGGCATCGGCGCGGCACGGACGGTGGCGAAGCTGGCGGCGACCGCCGCCGGGCAACCGTTGCGCGCGACGGGATGGGTCGACCTGGCGGAGGTCTCGCCCGCCTTCATGGAGGCCGCCGCCGCCGCCGGCTGGCTGCCCCCCCCGCGCGTGCTGGACGCCACCATCGCGCTGCGCCTGACCATGCAGGCGACCGAGGCGACGGGCATCGCCTATGGCATCGCCACCAGCATCGGCCGGGGCCGGGTCGTGGCCGGGGTGGATGCGGAGGGCATGCCGCAAAGCCTGATGCTGGCCAGTGCCAGCGCGCGGATCGACGGCACCATCGATGCCGCCGGCCAGGCGCAGGCGATCGTGCTGACCACCGCCGCCGTCCGGCTGGGCGCGATCCCGCGCGAAGGGGGTGGTGCGGAGGTGCGGGCGCCGACCCTGACCGCCAGCGGGCGCGTCTGGCGCGAGGGCGGCGGCTGGAACGGCAGCCTGGACCTGGGGCTGGACCGGCTGAACATGGGCGACCTGTCCGCCTATTGGCCACCGGGCGTGGTCGAGGGCGCCCGCTGGTGGGTGGTGGAAAACGTGGTGGCCGGCACGGCGACCGGCGGACGCTGGCACATCGAGGGCGCCTGGGCGGAAGGGGCGGCCAGCCCGGGCGTGACGGCGGTGAATGGCACGCTGCCCTTCAGCGATGCCAGGATCCATTGGCTGCGGCCGATCCCCCCGGCGGAGGCCGCCAGCGGTACCATCACCTTCGGCCTGCGCGAGATCGTGGTGCAGGCGCGCGCGCGGCAGGCGGGCACGGCGCTGGACGTGCGCGACGTGACCGTGCGCCTGACCGACCTCGGCGGCGTCGAGGAGCGCGCGGCGATCGAGGCCCGTGTCCTGGGTCCGGTCGCCGATGTGGTCACCTTGATCAAGCACCCACGGCTTGGGCTGTTCACCCGCCAGCCGCTGGACCTGAAATCACCGGGTGGCACCGCGGATGCACGGCTGACGGTCGGCTTCCCCTTGCTGGGCGACCTGCCGATGGAACGGCTGGACATTCGCGCCACGGCCCGGCTGACCCAGGCCAGGCTGGCCGATGTGCTATTCGGCCAGGGCTTCGACCGCGGCACCTTCGACCTGGTGGTGGACCCGGCCAGCCTGCGGCTCACCGGCACCGCGACCTTTGCCGAGATGCCGGTGCGGGCGCAGGTGGAGATGGATTTCCGCGCCGGCCCCGCGTCGCAGATCGTGGCGCGGGAAAGGGTCGAGGTGCGGCCCGATGCGCGCCAGGTCGGCGTGACCGGGATGGACGTGACGGATTTCGCCTCTGGCCCCATCGCGCTGGTGGTGCAGACCGAACGGCGCCGGGATGGCGGCGGCCGGGTCGCGGTGCGCGGCGACCTGCGCGACGCGGTGCTGTTCGTGGAGCCGATCGGCTGGATCAAGCCCGCCGGCGATGCCGCGGCGTTGGAAGCCAACCTGATCCTGACGGCGAATGCCCTGAGCGCGGTCGAGGGGCTGCGCGTGTCGGGGCCCGGGATATCGGTGCGCGGCCGAGCGGTGTTCGGCCGCGCATCGCGGCTGGACCGGCTTGAGATCACCGAGGCGCAATTGGGCGCGAACCGCCTGTCGGGTGAGATGCGGCCGCCGTCAGGTGTAGGCCAGCCCTGGCGGCTGACCGTGGCGGGCAGCGTGCTGGACGCGGCGCCGATGCTGCACAGCCCGCCGGCGGGGGCGGCCCCCGTGGCGGTGCCGCCGCCCTCGGCCGGCACGCGACCGCCTGTCGTGCTGGACCTGCGGTTGGACCAGGTGGCGCTGAGCCGGGGGCGGCGGCTGACCGGCTTGGCGGGCAGCCTGTCCTTCGACGGCAGCGGTGCGGTGACGCGGGCGCGGCTGACCGGGGGCGTGCCGCCGGCCCAGGGGTCAGGCGCACCGGGCGGCTTCACCGTGGCTGTGACGCCAGAGGGGCGCAGCCGCCAGGTCGCCCTGACCTCGGAAAACGCGGGCGAATTGCTGCATGCGCTGGATGTGATGGACTACCTGGAGGGCGGGCGGCTGACGGTCAACGGCAACTGGCCGCTGGGTGAGGGCGCTGGGCCCTTCGTCGGTTCCGCCGACATGAATGATTTCGCCGTGCGCGGTGCGCCGGGCCTGGGGAAGTTGTTGCAGGCGATGACCTTGTTCGGGCTGTTCGATGCCCTGCGCGGCGCCGGGCTGCATTTCGACCGGATGGTCGCGCCCTTCAGCTACGATGGCACGTCGCTGGTGCTGACCGATGCGCGGGCGTTTTCCTCCTCGCTGGGGGTGACGGCGCGGGGGCGGGTGGATCGGCGGCGGCGGACGATCGACGCGCAGGGCACGGTCGTGCCGGCCTATATGATCAATTCGCTGCTGGGGAACATTCCGCTGCTGGGCCGGCTGTTCAGCCCGGAGACGGGCGGCGGCTTGTTCGCGGCGACTTGGCGGATGACCGGCCCGATGGACGATCCGCAGGTCAGCGTGAACCCGCTGGCGGCGCTGACACCGGGCTTTCTGCGCGGGATTTTTGGCGGCGGCGATGCCGCGGCGCCGGCGCCGCCGCCGGTCCGCTGACGGGGCGCGTTAACCGGGGCGAAACTGCCGTGGGGCCATGGCTGCGCCAGCCGCAGAAGGAACGCCCGCATGCCGCATACGCCGGGCGGGCAGATCCGGCGCCGGGCGTTCGTGCTGGGCGCGGCGGCTGGGGCCGGCGCCTGGACTCATGACGAATGGGCGCTGTTCAAGACCCGCTTCCTGGCCCCCGACGGCCGCGTGGTCGATACCGGCAATGGCGGCATCTCGCATTCCGAGGGCCAGGGCTGGGCGTTGCTGGCCGCCATGCGCAGCGACGATCGCGACGCCTTCGACCGTATCCTGCGCTGGACCCGGACGGAGCTGCGCCGGCCGGGCGACCACCTGACAGCCTGGAAATTCCGCCCCGGCCTGGGGGTCGAGGACACCAACAATGCCTCGGACGGCGACATCTTCATCGGCGCCAGCCTGATCGAGGCCGGGCGGCGCTGGGGCGATCCGCGCCTGACCGCCCAGGGCATCGACATCGCCCGCGACATCCTGCGGCTGCTGGTGCGCCGCACAGGGGCCCTGACCGTGCTGCTGCCCGGCGCGCGGGGGTTCGAGCGTGAGGGCTTTGTGGTCCTCAACCCCTCCTACTACGCCTTTCCCGGGTTGCGGGTGCTGGCGGGGGCGCTGCCGGATCCGCGCTGGATCCCGCTGGTCGCCGATGGGCTGGCGCTGCTGCGGGCGGCGCGGTTTGGTCGCTGGGGCTTGCCGCCCGATTGGCTGGCGGTGTCGCGCCGGGATGGCGGGCTGTCCTTGCCGCACGCCTGGCCGCCGCGGTTTTCCTATGATGCCGTCAGGGTGCCGCTGTACCTGGCGTGGGCCGGGCTGGGCGATGAACCGGCGTGTAGGGCGGCCGCCGCCTTCTGGTCCGACCCGCGGCATCGCGAATTGCCGGCCTGGACGGACCTCGTGACCGATGCGGTGTCGCCCTATGCCGCGACGGCGGGGATCGCGGCGGTGGCGGGGTTGGTCACGCGGGGGGAGGTACCGCCGGGTAGCATCGTCGCGGCCGCGGACGACTACTACGGCGCCGCCCTGGGCTTGTTGACGCGCATGGCCTGGCGCGACCGCACGCGCTGATCGGGCCTAGGTCGCGCGCAGTCGCGGCGGCGCGGTCGATCCGCGCACCACCAATTCCGCCGCCAGCCGCAAGTTCGGCCCTGGCGGCAGTCCCGCCAATTGGCGCAGCATCAGCGCCGCGGCTTCCTGCCCCATCGCCGCGTGCTGGATGCGCACGGTGGTCAGCGGCGGCGCGACGCGGTCCATCAGCGGCATGTCGTTGAAGCCGGTGATCGAGATATCGCCCGGCACCGTCAGCCCCGCTTCCTCCAACGCGTCATAGGCGCCCATGGCCAGCAGGTCGTTGGCGGTGGCGACGGCGGTGCAGGGGCCGGTGCGCAGGATCTCCTGCATGGCGGTTTTGCCGGCGGCGCGGGAATAGGCCTCGGCCTGCACGATGGGGCCGATCGCCTCGGCCAGCCCCGCGGCCTTGATGCCGGCGCGGAAGCCGCGCAGGCGGTCGGTCGCGGTCGCCGTGCCGGGCGGGCCGCCCAAATGGCCGATCCGGTGATGCCCCAGCCCCGCCAGATGGGCGACGGCGGCGCGCAACCCCTCGGCATCATCGGACACGACCGACGGCACATCGCCTTTTTCGCCGGGCGGCAGGCGGCGGTTCACCAGCACGACCGGCATGTGGCGCGACCGGCACAGGGCCACGGCCGTGCTGCCGCGCGCGGCCGAGGCCAGGATGACGCCATCCGCCCCCTGCGCCGCCAGGCGTTCGACGACCAGGGCCTCCCGCTCGCTGTCGCCGGCGGTATTGGCCAGCAGGGTGACGTAGCCCGCGGCGGACAGGCTGCGCTCGATGGCCTCCACGATCGGCGGGAAGACCGGGTTGGTCAGGTCGGGGACGATGACGCCCACGGTGCGGCTCTTGCCCGATCGCAGCCCGGCCGCGAGGGCGGAGGGATGGTAGCCCAGCCGCGCCGCGGCCTCGGCCACCCGCGTCGCCACGGCCTCGCTGATGCGGTGCCGGGCGGCGGGGTCCAGCGCGCGTGACACGGTGGAGGCATGCACCCCGGCGGCGCGTGCGACATCGGCGATGGTCGGCCGGGGCGGGGCCGGGTCGGTCTGGTCCATGGCGGCAGCCTATCACGAGCGGGCCTGGGCAACAGGTTGTGCAATCGGTTGCATTTTTCCTTGACGGCCGGGAAACGCCCCCCTATCCGACGCATCAAGCAAGGCGGAGGGACAGCATGACCAGTCAGACGGACGCAGGCACCCCCTTTCGCGCCGCCCGCTTCGGCGCCTTCGGTGGCCCCGATGTGCTGGACGTGGTGGCCATGCCCGGCATCGATCCGGGTATTGGGGGCGCGCTGGTGCGGGTGCATGCCGCCAGCATCAACCCATCCGATGTGAAGAACGTCGCCGGGCGCATGCGCCAGACGGTGCCGCCGCGCACCCCGGGCCGCGATTTCGCCGGCGTGGTCGTGGCCGGGCCGGAGGATTGGGTCGGCGCCGAGGTCTGGGGCACCGGCGGCGACATCGGTTTTTTGCGCGATGGCTCGCATGCCGAATACGTCGTGCTGCCGCCCGGTGCCCTGGCCCGCAAGCCGGAAAACCTGTCCTTCGCCGAGGCCGGGGCCGTCGGCGTGAACTACGTCACCGCCTGGATCGGGCTGGTCGAATACGCGGCACAAAAGCCTGGTGAGACGGTGGTGGTGCTGGGGGCCACGGGCGGCGTCGGCGGCGCGGTCTGCGCCATCGCGCGGCATCGCGGCGCGCGCGTCATCGCCTGTGTCCGCGGTGCGGTCGCGGAGGATGCGGTGTGCCGCCAGGTCGGCGCCGAATTGCTGGACATCACCGGTATCGACCTGGCCGCCACCCTGCGGGAGATGGCCGGCGGGCGCGGCGTCGATGTCGTCTATGATGGCGTCGGCACGCCCGCGCTGTTCGAACCGGCGATCGAGGCCCTCGCTTTCGGCGGCCGCGTCGTTTGTATCGCCGGCACGCCCGGCGAAAAGGTGCGGATCGAGTTGATCCCCTTCTACCGCAAGGAGGCCCGGCTGATCGGGGTGGACAGCCTCAAGCGCGGGGTCGCCGCCTGCGCGCCGATCCTGGATGCGCTGGCCGAGGGGTTTGCGTCCGGCGCCTATCCGCCCCCTGTCATCGCCCAGGCCTGGCCGCTGGCTGATGTCGCCCATGCCTATGCCGCCGTCGCCGCGGGCACCCGCGGGCGCGTGATCCTGACCCTCGCGTAAGGGAGACCAAGAAATGCCCAAGGACGCCCCCACACCGGCCGAGGTGATGCTGACCGACCAGGTCGTCGCCCGCATCAGCCCCGACGCCGATCCGCGCGTGCAAAAAATCATGATGGCGCTGATCCGCCACGTGCATGGCTTCGTGAAGGATGTCGAACTCACCCCCGCCGAATGGGACAAGGGGATCGCCTTCATCACCGATCTTGGCGCCTGGTGCAGCGAGAAACGGCAGGAGGTGATCCTGCTGTCCGACATCCTGGGCGTGTCGATGTTGGTCGATGCCATCGCCCATCGCCACCACAATCCGGAGGTGACGGAAAGCACGGTGCTCGGCCCCTTCCACCGCCTGGGCGCGCCGCATGTGCCGAATGGCGCCGATATCTCCGGCGGCATCCTGGGCGAGCCGCTGGATGTGCGCGTGAAGGTGACAGACCCCGCGGGTGCGCCGATCGCGGGCGTGCAGATCGATGTCTGGCACACCAGCCCCGACGGCCTCTACGACAGCCAGTTCGGTGACGAGCACGCGCTGCGCGGCGTGTTCCTGACCGATGCCGATGGCATCGTGCATTTCACCAGCATCATGCCAAGCGCCTATCCGGTGCCGCATGACGGGCCGGTCGGCCAGGTGCTGGCGGGCATGGGGCGCGGGCCGATGCGCCCGGCGCATGTGCATTTCTGGCTGCGCAAGAATGGCTACCGACCGCTGGTCACGCAGGTCTTCGCGGCCGGGGACAAGTATCTCGACGATGACGCGGTGTTTGGGGTCAAGACGAGCCTGGTGCATGATTACAAGGCCGAAGCGGCAGCGGCCGGCCAGGCAGGGCACAAGCTGACCTGGACCTTTGTGCTGCCGCAGGATGGGGTGTGAAACGATGAAGAAGAAGACGATCATAAGCTGTGCCGTTACCGGCAACCTGACCCAGCCGAGCCAGACGCCCTATCTGCCGATCACGCCGGCGCAGATCGCCCAGGCCTGTGTCGAGGCCGCTGACGCCGGTGCCGCCATCGTGCATATCCATGTGCGCGATCCGGAGACCGGCGTGCCGTCGATGCGCGTCGATTTGTATGAGGATGTGGTGAACCGCATCCGCGCAAGCGGCCGCGACGTGATGATCAACCTGACCACCGGCCCCGGCGGGCGCTTCGTGCCGTCGCGCGACAATCCGCGCGTGGCCGATCCGTCGTCGGGCCTGCTGCCGCCGGAAAAGCGCATCGAGCACATCACCGCGCTGCGGCCCGATATCGCGACGCTCGACCTGAACACCATGTGGTCGGGCAGCGCCGTCGTGATCAACGCGCCATGGTCGGTGAAGATCATGGCCGATGCGATCTATGCCGCCGGCGCCATTCCGGAACTGGAGGTTTTTGACAGCGGCGACATCCAGCTCGCGCATGCGCTGATCGCCGATGGCACCCTGGCCGCACCCTGCCTGTTCCAGATCGTGATGGGCGTGCGCTACGGGTTTTCGTGGGATCCGAAGACGCTGGCCTATGCGGCATCGATGCTGCCGCCGGGCAGCCCTTGGGCCGCCTTTGCCATCGGGCGCATGGAATTCCCGATCCTGGCGCAGGCCTGGCTGCTGGGCGGCCATGTGCGCGTCGGGCTTGAGGACAATATCTACATGGACAAGGGCGTGCTCGCGACCAGCAATGCGCAATTGGTGGAACGCGGCGTGCGCATCCTGCGCGAACTCGGGTCCGAGCCGATGAGCGCGGCTGAGGCGCGCGCGGAACTCGGCATCCTCGGGCGTCGCGCATGACGCGCGGGCTGCTGCTGGTCACCGGCGGCGGTCGCGGCATCGGCGCCGCCGTCGCGCGCGCGGCGGCGGCGGATGGCTGGCAGGTCGTGGTGAACTACGCCCGCGATGCGACCAGCGCGGACGCGGTCGCGGCGGAAATCGGCGGCGTCGCCGTGCAGGGCGATGCGACGACGCCCGATGGCATCGAGGCGCTGTTCACCGCCGTCGATGCCATCGGCCCGATCAAGGGGCTGGTGAACAATGCCGGCGGCAGCGCCGATTTCGCCATCGCCGAGATGACGCTGGCGCAATACGACAGCCTGATGAACGCGAACCTGCGTTCCACCGCCTTCTGCTCGGCGGCAGCGGTGCGGCGCATGGCGGCATCGGGCGGCGGTTCCATCGTCAATATCGGCAGCCGCGCGGCGCAGACCGGCGGGCAGCCGCTGCGGGTGATGTATGCCGCGGCCAAGGGCGCCGTGGATGGCTTCACCAAGGGCCTGGCCAATGAAGTCGGCAAGCAGGGCATCCGCGTGAATTGCGTGCGCCCCGGCGTGATCCGCACCGCGACGCATGAGGCCAAGGCCGGGCCTGAACGCCTGCGCAGCATGACCGCCGCCGCCGCGCTCGGGCGGCCTGGCGAGCCGGAGGAAGTCGCCCAACTCGTGACCTTCCTGCTGAGCGAACGCGCTTCGTACATGACGGGCGCGCTGGTCGATATCGGCGGAGGCCGCTGACACAAGAACGCGTAAGGGAGGAACCATAAAAATGATCCGCATACTGCGACGCACGGCGATGATGCTGGCGCTGGCAACGCCGGCGCTTGCCCAGACCTACCCCAGCCAGCCGGTCACGCTGATCATTCCCTTCGCGCCGGGCGGGCCGACCGATGCGCTGTCGCGCATCATGGTCGAACCCTTCTCCCGCGAACTCGGCGGGAATGTGGTGATCGAGAATGTCGGCGGCGCCGGCGGCACCATCGGCGCCAACCGCGTCGCGACGGCGCGGCCGGATGGCTATACGCTGATGCTGCACAACATCGGCATGGCGACCGCGCCGACGCTGTATCGCCGCATGCCCTATGACACGTTGACGGCGTTCGAGACGATTGGCCTCGTTTCCCCCGTGCCGATGACCTGGATCGGGCGGCCGGATTTTCCGGCCAATGGCTTTGCCGGGATGCTGGCCTATATCCGCGAACGCGGCGACCGGGTGAATGTCGCGCATGCCGGCTTGGGCAGCGCGTCGCAGCTATGCGCGACCCTGTTGCAGGCGCAGATGCGCCAGGCGGTGACCACCGTCGCCTTCCGCGGCACCGGCCCGGTCTTCGCCGAGGTCATGGCCGGCCGGATCGACCTGGTTTGCGACCAGACGACCAGCACGACGCCCTACATCACCTCGGGCCGCGTGAAGGCCTTTGCCATCACCGCCGATGCGCGCCTGCCGTCGCTGCCGGACCTGCCGACCGCGAACGAACAGGGCACGCCGTTCGAGGTGACGGTCTGGCACGGCATGTATGCGCCCCGCGGCACCCCGCGCGTGGTGGTGGACCGCATCAACGCCGCCCTGCGCGCCACCCTGCGCGACCCGCGGCTGATCGCACGCATGGCTGAACTCGGCACGGCGCCGGAGCCGGAGGCGCGCGTCACCCCCGAAGCGCACCGGGCCTTCCTTGAGGCGGAAATCGCCCGCTGGCGGCCGATCCTGACCGCGGCGGGTGAATACGCCGATTGATTCGCGGAATGGTTGTGGTGGGGGATGGGCCTTCCACCGCAGTCGATGCTAGGTTCGGTCATCGTCATAGGGACCGAAAAATGCGATCCGGGCTGGTATTGAGTGGGCTGCTTACGGGTATTCTTGGCACGAGCGGTGTTTCTGCGCAGTCGATCGTGCCGAATAGCGCCGTATACATCGGCGCGGGCGGCAGTTTGACATCGACCAGCTTCGGCGACCAAGACGTCTATGCTGTCGGGACGTCGGATGTTTACCAGCACGGCGCCCTGGTTTCCCGCGGGACCGCCGCCGGGCCGGCGACGGTGCCGATGGGCCGCCAGACCGATTTCGCGCCGTCGGTGCAGGCCGGCTATTTCCGGCACTTCAACGACAGCCGCTGGATCTGGGGCGGCAAGGCCTCCTACAGCAACCTCGCTTCGTCCGACACGGTGACCGATGCGCGGCTGCCGCAGGCGGGGTCCTTCACCTACACGGCCAGCGGCATCACGGTGCCCTTCACCGGCAATGCCATCGTTCAGTCCTACGAAACGACGATCAACCAGCAGATCGCCGCCATCCCGTTCATCGGGCGTTCCTATGACCGGGGGTTCTTCTATCTCGGCGCCGGGCCGACCCTGTCGGAGACGCGTACCAACCTGAACGGGCTGGTCGGCTTCGCCGACATCAATGGCCAACGGAGCGACGTATCCGGCGCGCCGCAGAATTTCTCCACCACGGGCTGGACCTATGGCGCGGCGGCGGTGGTCGGGGCGACGTATTTCATAACGCCGTCGTGGTTCGTCGATTTCAACTACATCTTCTCGGCGACGAACATGGCGAAGGGCAATTATTCGAGCACCTTCACCAATCCCAATGGGGTCAATGGCTCGCTGACCTCCGGCACACTGGTCGGCAATTCATCCGGCAGTTTGACGACCCAGGGCGTCCAACTGACCATCAACCTGGCCTTCTGAACGAGGCCTGATGTATCGCCGCCATCGCCGGACCAAACCCGGCGATGGCGGCGCATCGAGGCGACGCGATGACGGCCGGGCGCCCCGCCCTATGCCTTTCGCGGCGCGCTACGGACGGGCGACGGCGACGACACCCTGCGCCCCGCTCTGGCGTTCCGCGCCCCGCTGCGGCATGACACGCGCCGGGATGAAGCAGGGGAACGCAGCGCTTGCCGGGTGACGACACGAACTTGACGCTGACCGCCCTGCTGGAGGCGTCCGCCGCCCGCGCACCCGATGCGCTGGCGCTGGTCGCCGCCGATGGCGGTGGCCGCGTGACCTGGTCCGGCTTCGTCGCCGCCGCCCGCCGCCTGGCGATGGGCTTCGCCCGCCAGGGCATCGGCCCCGGCGATCGCGTCGCCCTGTGGTGCCCGAACCGGCCCGAACACCTGATCGCGCAATTCGCCCTGGCCCGCCTGGGCGCCGCGACCATCCACATCAACACCCGCTTCGTCGCCGCCGATGTCGCGGGGCTGCTGGATCGCGCTCGCCCTTCCGCCGTGGTCGCCGCCTTCGGCTTCCCCGGCATGAACACGACCGAAATCCTGGCCGAAATCCTGCCCGATACCCGCGCCCCCCTGCGCTTCATCCTGGGGCTGGATGCCGGCGGCATCGCCGAGATCGCCGGCGTGCCGGTGCTGCCCTGGGCGGAACTGGATGCCAGCCCCGAACGCCATGCGGATGATTCGGCGCCGGACGCGCTGTGCCTGACCTTCACGACATCCGGCACCACGGCCGGGCCGAAGCTGGTCGCCCATACCCAGGCCGCCATCGCCACCCATGCGCGCGACGTGGCGGCCCGCACCGGCACGGGTGAAGCCGATGCGGCCGTGCTGGCCATCGTCCCGCTCTGCGGCACCTTTGGCCTGTCGCTGGCCATGGCCGGGATCGCGGGGGGCGCCCGCATCGTGACCATGGCGCGCTTCGACGCTGCCGCCGCCGACACGCTGATCCGCGAGCAAAAAATCACCCATATGGTCGGTGGCGACGACCTGTTGCTGCGCCTGGCGGAGGCCGCCGGGGGGCGCCCGCACGCACCCTTCCTCTTCACCGGCTTCGCCAGCTTCCATCCCGGCGCCGACCGCGTCGTGGACATCTGCGGCGCGCTGAACATGGCGCCGCGTGGAGTCTACGGCAGCAGCGAATGCCAGGCGCTCTTCGCCCTGCAGGACCCGGCCGACCCGATCCGCTGCCGCATCGGTGGCGGCACCCCGGCCAGCGGCGCCGCCGGCATCCGCGCCCGCGACATCGAAACCGGCCTGGTCGCGGAGGCCGGGGAGCTGGAGTTTTCCGGCCCGTCGCTGTTCATGGGCTACCTCGGCGACCCCGCCGCCACCGCGCGGGCGCGCACCGCCGATGGCTGGTTCCGCTCGGGCGATTTCGGCCGAATGCATCCCGGCGCGGGCTTCGACTACGAAACCCGGCTGGGCGATGCGCTGCGGCTGGGCGGCTTCCTGGTCGCGCCGGAGGAGATCGAGGCCTTCCTCAAGCAGCAGCCAGGCGTGGCCGAGGCCCAGGTCGTCGGCGCCCGCGGCGGCAGCATCGCGGTGGCCTTCGTATCGGGCGACGCGCCGGACCCGGTGGTCCTGGCGGCGGCCTGCACCGAACACCTCGCCCGCTTCAAGCAGCCGTCCCGGATCATCCCGATCGATGCCTTCCCCGTCACCGACGGGCCGAACGGCCAAAAGATCCAGCGCGGCAAGCTGCGGGAGATGGCGGAAGCCGCCCTGGCGGCCGAGATGGCGCAGGCGTAATCCGCGCCCCGCTGCCCAGCCGCCGTGCCGGCCCTTAGTTTCACCTGATGCCCCAGGCCAGCACCCCCCGCGCGCTTGCCCTGATCGTGGCCAGCGCGCTGTTCATGCAGAACCTCGACAGCAGCGTGGTCGCGACCGCGCTGCCGGCGATGGCGCGGGATCTGGGTGAGCCGGTCGCCAATCTGTCCGTCGCCATCACCGCCTATCTGGTGGCGCTGACGGTCTTCGTGCCGGTATCGGGCTGGGTCGCCGACCGCTTCGGCGCCAAGCGCGTGTTCATGGCGGCGATCCTGGTGTTCACCATCGCCTCCGGGCTGTGCGCGGCGGCCGATGGGCTGGCCTGGCTGGTTTCGGCGCGGGTGCTGCAAGGGGTCGGCGGGGCGATGATGGTGCCGGTCGGGCGCCTGCTGCTGCTGAAAAGCGTGACCAAGGCGCAGATGCTGGCGGCGATGACCTGGCTGACCATGCCGGGGCTGCTCGGCCCCGTGTCCGGCCCGCCGATCGGGGGGCTGCTGACCGACCTCTATGGCTGGCGCAGCGTCTTCCTGATCAATCTGCCGATCGGGGTGCTGGGGCTGGTGCTGGTCGCGACCATGATCCCCGCGACCCCGCCCGATGAGGCGACGGCCGCCCCCGACCTGAAGGGGTTGTGGCTTGTGGGCGGCGCGCTGGCGCTCGGCATGACGGGGCTGGAGACGGTGGGGCGCACGGTGCTTGAGCCGCTGCTCGCCTGGGGCGCGCTGTTTGCCGGGCTGGGCCTGGGCTGGCTGGCGCTGCGGCATTGCCGGCGGGTGGCGCGGCCGGCGCTGGATTTGAGCCTGATGACGATCCCGACCTTCCATGCCGCCGCCGTGGCCGGCAGCCTGTTCCGTATCGGGGCGGGGGTGGCGCCCTTCCTGGTGCCGCTGCTGCTGCAAACGGTCTTTGGCTGGAGCGCCACGCAGTCGGGGCTGGTCACCTTCGCGACCGCGGTCGGGGCTTTCGCGATGAAGCCGATGGCGCAGCCGCTGCTGCGGCGCTTCGGCTTCCGCGCGACGATGCTGGCCAATACAGGGCTTGCGGCGGCGGGCAGCGCCGCCGGCGCGCTCTTCGCGCCGGGCTGGCCCTGGTGGGCGATGTTCGTGGTGTTGGCGCTGGGCGGGCTGGCGCGCAGCCTGCAATTCACCGCGATGAACACGCTGGCCTTCGCCGATGTGCCAGGGGCGCGGCTATCGGCGGCGACCAGCCTCTATGGCACCTTGCAGCAGATCACCCCGGCGCTGGGCGTGGTGATGGCATCGGCCGTCCTGGCCGGCTCGGCCGCGCTGGGCGGCCGCGCGGCGCCCGACGGGGCGGATTTCTTCTGGGCCTTTGCCGGCGCCGGGCTGTTGGTCCTGGCCTCGGCACCGCTGTTCGCCAAGCTGGCGCCGGATGCGGGGGCGGATGTGTCCGGCCACGGGGGCAGGGGCGGAAAGACCTGACGCCTGGAACGGGCGGGCCTTCTTCAACCCAACCATTCCCTGCCGTCTCGCCTCCGCGCTGGGCGGCGGGGGCCTGCAGGTTTTGGCGACCCGGGATGGCTGGTTGCCCGATAGCCTTGCCGATACTCTCCAGCGAACCTCGTCTCGCGGAGAACGCCCCATGGACCAGATCGCGACCCCCCCGGTGTCTGCCGGCACGCAGGACGCGCGGCTCGCGTCCCTGGCCGACGTCGCCGTCCATGTCGGGCTGAACCTGCAGCCCGGCCAGGAACTGGTGATGACCGCATCGATCGAGGCCTTGCCGCTGGCGCGCCTCATCACCGATGCCGCCTATCGGGCCGGCGCCAGCCTTGTCACGACACTCTTCGCTGACGATCAACAGGCGCTGTCGCGCTTCCGCTACGCCCGGCCGGACAGTTTCGACCACGCCACCGGATGGCTGTTCGACGGGATGGCCGAGGCATTCCGTCGTGGCGCGGCCCGCCTCGCCATCGTGGGCGATGATCCGAACCTCCTTGCCGGACAGGATGCGGGGCAGGTGGCCAGGGCCAACCGCGCCCGGGCCAAGGCCTATCGGCCCGCGCTCGATCTCATCACCGCCTCGGCGATCAACTGGAGCCTGGTGCCCTATGCCTCGCCCGCCTGGGCACGGGCCATGTTCCCCAACCTGCCGGAGGCCCAGGCCGTGGACCGGCTATGGGACGCCATTTTCGCCGCGACCCGGGTGGACACCGTCGATCCGGTCGCCGCCTGGGCCGCGCATAACGCCGTCCTGATGACCCGCCGGCGGATGCTGACCGGGCGGAACTACGCGGCACTGCGGTTCCGTGGGCCTGGTACGGACCTGACCGTCGGGCTGGCGGACGGGCATGCCTGGATGGGCGGGCAATCCACCGCGCGCAACGGCGTGACCGGCAACCCGAACATCCCGACGGAGGAGGTGTTCACGACGCCGCACGCGGCGCGCACGACCGGGCACGTCGCGGCGACCAAGCCGCTTGCCTACCAGGGTACGCTCATCCGGGACATCCGGGTGCGCTTCGAGGGCGGTGTCATCGTCGAGGCTTCGGCCAGCACCGGACAGGAAGTGCTTGAGCGTCTGATCGGCACCGACGAAGGGGCGCGCCGGCTGGGCGAGGTCGCGCTGGTGCCCGCCTCCTCACCAATCTCGCACAGCGGGTTGCTGTTCCTGAACACGCTGTTCGACGAGAATGCGGCGAGCCATATCGCACTCGGCCAAGCCTACAAGAAATGCTTCGTGGACGGCGATACGCTGGATGAGGACGCCTTCGTGTCCCGCGGCGGCAACAGCAGCCTCATCCACGTGGATTGGATGATCGGCTCGGCCGAGGTCGATGTGGACGGCCTCGACGCCCAGGGCATGGCCGAGCCGCTCATGCGCGCCGGCGAATGGGTGTCCTGAGCGGGCCTGCCGTGGTGTGTGTCGAGGCCAATCCAGGAGGATGCGTGACCAGATGAAACCTATCGCGTTGCAGGATCTGACGGCGCAGGCCTTCGCACCTTATGGCGAGGTTCTTGTCGCGCCGCGGGAGGCGGGAAAATCCTACTTCGACGGCAGGCTGGCCAATCTGCGCGCCGGCGTGCCGCCGAGCCTGTTCCTGACCCACAAGCTGCCGTTGCAGGGCAATACCCTGCGGGTCGTGACCATGGAGCGCCATCGCTATTCGTCGCAATCCTTCATGCCGATCGGACCGGCGCATTGGCTGGCGCTGGTCGCGCCGCATGCGGCATCTGGCGGGCCGGACATGTCACGCGCGGAAGCCTTCCTCGCACGGCCGGGGCAGGGTGTGACCTTCGCGGCGGATTGCTGGCATCATCCCATGACGGTGATGCAGGCGCCGGCGCAATTCATCGTCTTCATGTGGCGCGACGGCACGGCGGATGACGAGGAATTCGTGCCGGTGGAACCCTTCGATCTGGACATCCGCTGGTAGGCGACCAGGCTCAGGCGGGCGGCCCGCCGGAGACGCTCAGCACCTCGCCACTGAGATAATCCGGCGCGCCGAGCGCGAAGTACATGATCGCGTTGGCGATCTCGTCCGGCTCGGCCAGCCGGCCCATCGGGATGCGTTCCGCACGCTTTTGGGCCGCCGGCGTGCCCGGCGGAAACACGCGTGTCGCGACGCCGCCCGGCGCGACGGTGTTCACCGTGATGCCTTCGCGCGCGACTTCCCGCGCCAGGGACTTGCCGAAGGCGATGACCCCGCCTTTCGCCGCCGCGTAGGTGGCCAGTCCGGGGCTGCCGACCAGCCCGGCGACGGACGCGACCAGCACGATGCGCCCCTTGCCCGCGCGCTTGAACAGCGGCAGCACGGCATGCGCAGCGTTGAACACGCCAAAAAGGTTGAGTTCCACGATGCGGCGCCAATCGGCCGGCTGGCTCGCGCTGAAGTCGGCAAACGTCTGGCTCAACTCCCCCGCCTGGACGAGGCTGGTGACACCGCCCGCATTGACGATGAGCACCTCGACCTCACCCAGCGCTTCGACCGCCTTGGCCACGGCATCGACAACCTGGGCCTGGTTCGTGATGTCGGTGGGCAGGGCGACGATGGGCAGGGTCGGATGCGCGCTGCGCAGTTCCTCCGCCAGCGCCACAAGGCCGGGTGCGTCGATGTCGAGCAGCGCGATCGGCGATCCGGCGGCGACGGCGCGGAAGGCGGCCGCACGCCCGATCCCGTGCACGCAGCCGATCAGGATGATGGTCCTTGCGCGCATCAGGTCAGGTCCTTGATCGTAGGTATGTGGACGCAGCCTATACGAAGTACTGTCATGCACCACCCGGGGCGCGCGACCCGCCACGGATTTCACCGGCAATCACCAAGGCCCGATCCATGCTGCATCTTGGTATCTACATCCAGGTCCCGGGCAGCCACGCCGCCGGCTGGCGCCATCCCGAAGCCGCGACCCAGGCGCAGGATTTCGACCTGATCCGCCGCATCGCCCTGACCGCCGAGCGCGGCAAGTTCGATTTCGTCTTCTTCGCCGACAGCTACGGCGCCCGGCCGGAGGGCCATCCCTCCATGGTGGCGCGGCTGGAACCGCTGACGCTGCTCGGTGCGCTGGCCGCCACCACCAGCCTGGTCGGCATCGGTGCGACCGCCTCGACCACCTATTGCCAGCCGTTTCACCTGGCGCGCGCGTTCGCCTCGCTCGATCACCTCAGTGGCGGGCGTGCGGCCTGGAATGTGGTGACGGGATCGGTGCCCGGCGATGCCGCGAACTTCGGCACGCGGGCGCATCCGGCGCATGACGACCGCTATGCGATGGCGGAAGAATTCGTCGATGTGGTCAAGGGGCTTTGGGACGGCTGGGATGATGACGCGCTGATCATGGACAAGGCCGCGGGGCGCTTCGTCGATCCCGCCAGGCTGCATCCGTTGCACCACCGCGGGACGCATTTCGCGGTCGAAGGTCCGCTGAACATCAGCCGCTCGCCCCAGGGTCGGCCGGTGATCATCCAGGCCGGATCGTCCGGGGTCGGCCAGGCGCTGGCCGCGCGCACGGCGGATGTGGTCTTCACCTCGCAACTGCTGCTTGACGGCGCGCGCGACTTCCACGCCGGGTTCAAGGCGCGGGTGGCGGGGTTTGGCCGCGATCCCGCCAGCGTGGCGCTGATGCCGGGGCTGGTTCCCTTCATCGGCCGCACGCGGCAGGAAGCGCAGGACAGCCTGGCCCGGTTGACGGAGGAGATCCCGCCCGCGACCGCCTTCGCCGCGCTGAAGCATCGGTTGGGACACGACGTATCCGACTACCCGCTGGATGGCCCGGTGCCGGCATTGCCGCCGTCGGACACGCTGCAATATCACGCGACCCTGCTGACGGATTATGCGCGGCGCCAGAACATGACGCTGCGCGACCTCTACAAGATGGTTGCCAGCGGCATGGGGCAGTTGATGCTCTGCGGCACACCCACCGACATCGCCGACCGCATCGAGGAATGGTACCGTGCCGGCGCAGCCGATGGCTTCATGGTGATGCCGCCCTGGTATCCCGGCCCGTTCGAACTGTTTGTCGAGCACGTCGTGCCCGATCTGCAACGTCGCGGCATTTTCCGCCGGGAGTATACGGGCAGCACCCTGCGGGATCATCTGGGAATCCCGCGCCCCGCGCCGCAGCGCTAGCCGCTGGTCAGCGCACCCAGCAGCGCCAGGACCGCCTGCAACGCCACCAGCATCGCCTGGCGCGCCAGCAGCTGCCGCGCACCCCCGATGCGCAACGCCAGCGGCCGCCCCGCCTTGACCGCCGGCATCAAGCCCAGGCTGGTGAGCGCCGTATCAAGCCCGGCCAGATCGCGCGGCGCCGCCCCCTGCGCGAGCGCGGCAAAGAGTGCCGCGTCGAAGCCGACGCGGATCGCGACATAGGTCTGGCAGAGACCGGCCAGCATCATCCCCGCCAGCAGCAGCGTGACGGCGCCCCCCAGCGCCGGCACCAGCACCAGCCCCGCCACGGCGACCACGGTGAAGCCGCGCGACAATGCGTCGAGCCGGCGGCCCTGCGCGAGCAAATGCGCCGTGGCACCAAGCAGGTCGCGCTCGGCCTCGGTCATTGCCGCGCGGCCTCGGCGATCGCGGCAAGGGCCGGCGCGTCCAGGACGATATGCGGGCGCACGGCGCGGATCTGCGCCGCCGCATCGGCGGCATCCCGGGCGCGGCCGGTGGCCAGCAGCCAGGTGGCGGCCCCCGCGGCGCTGCGCGAATAGCCGAGCGCGCAATTGACCAGAACATTGCCCGCGACACGCCCTTGCTCGATGGCGGCGGCAGCCTGGCGCAGCAGCGCGGGGTCCGGCGTGGCGAGGTCGAGCATGGGAATGCTCACATAGCTCCGGCTGCCCAGGCGTCCGGGCAGTTCGGCGCTGAGGTCGATGACGGTACCAAAATCAGCGGCGGTGGCGGCGCTGGGGTAGCGGCCGAGCGCGACGTCGGCGGTGACTGGCGCGGTCAGCCGGCCATCCCCCTTCCAGAAGCGCGTGTTGATGGCGGCGCCGATCAGATAGGGGCCGAAAAGCCATCGCACGGCCGGGCGCAGCCGCCCCCGGGCATCCTTCTGAAACGCGCTGGCCCCGAGCGCCGCATAGGTCAGCGCCACCAGGAACAGCGACCCCGCCGGCCAGAACAGCCACAAGGCCGCACCTTGCAGCCACAGCGCCAGGGCGACCAGCAGCACCGCGCCCGCCGCGTAGCGCCACGCGAGGCGACGGCGGCGCGGGTCCCGCGTGAGGCGCGCACCGGCAAACGGGCTCGGCGCGTCATCGGGGAAAAGCCACAGGGTCAGCAAGCCCAGCCAGGCGCCGGTCGGGATGTCGATGAAATGGTGCTGCCAGGTCGTCAGAACGGAAACACCGATCAGCGCGAACCAGGCGTGCAGAAGCACCAGCCAAGGCCCGCGCGCATGGGCAGCAAAACGCACCCACAGGATCACCAGTAGCGCGATATGCAGCGATGGCGCTTGGTTGAACGGCTTGTCGAACTCACCCAGCAAGGTGAAGAGCATGCCTGGGACGCCATCGAGCACCGGACGTTCAAAGGTGAAGCGCAGCGGTGCCGCGATGAAGCAGGCGACGGCGAGGATCTGCGCGGTCAGCAGGCGCTTGGCATGAGTGTCGAGTTCAGCGCGCGTCGCGCAGAGGAACAGCGAGATGCCATAGAGCAGGTCGATCGACCAATAGGGGATGATCGTCCAGGGCAGCAGCGGGATCGCGCTTTCCCAGGAGAAGACGATGGCGGGCACATCCGCGCGCTGGCTCGCGAGGAAGGTCGCCAGGCCATAGCTGGCGAAGAAGAATGGGCCGAGCAGGAGGAGCCAAAGCGCCGCCCGGCCCCAGGGACGGCGCTGCCCGGTCACAGCCGTTCCGCGCGGCTGACGGTGAAGATGCCCTCGGCATCGATGCGCTGCTCGATCTTGCGGAAGCCCGCTTCGGCGACGAGTTCATCCATCTCCGCCTGCACGCGGCGGCGCATCACCCAGGCCTGGCCCTGGCGATGGCTGGTCAGCGCGCGGGCGATCAGTTCCAACTGCGGATGCCAGGGTTGGCCCGTATAGACCAACGCCCCGCCACGCGGGATCGCGGCGGCCATGCCGGCCAGCGAGCGGCGGATCATCGCATTGTCGGGGAAAAGCTCATACAGGCCGGAGACGATGCCGAGCGTCGGCGCCGGCGTGACGGCGGCGATGCTGTCGCCATCGAAGGCGTCGGCGTGGACGAAGCGGGCGATGTCGGACAGGTTTTTCTCCGCGATCATCCGTGTGCCGGCGGCGACGTTGATGTCGCTGTAGTCGCGCAGCAGGATGGACTCCGGGCGCTGCGCGGCGCCTTGCAGCGCCTCCAGCACGTAGCGGCCGTGGCCGGCGGCGATGTCCATGACGCGGATTGGCATGCCCTGGTCGGCCAGGCGCTGCATCGCGGCGCGGACCAGTTCCTCGACATGCAGTTTTCGTTGGCGGATGCCGGTCCAGCCGGGGGAGTCCAGGTAGTTCCGATCCATGAACCGACCGACCGGGCCGAGGCCGCGCGCGTCATTGCGATAGACGTAGTCGAGGGTGGAGCCGGAATCGAAGCCGGTGGCATGGCCGAGGGCGATCCCCTCCGACAGCGCGCCGCCAAGGCGGAGCGAGCCACGCGTGACCGACCAATACAGGCCGCGCGGCGACAGGGCAGGCAGTGGGGATGCGAGCGCATCGGCCTCATCCCGCGTAAAGCCCATTTGATCCGCCGCAAGCAGTGACGGGCGGTTGAGCGGCTCGGCAAAGCGTTCGAGCAGGAAGCGGCGGGCATGGGCCAGGGCGATCGCGCGGTCGCGTTCGCCCAGCGTGTCGTGAAAAAAGCCCGGCAGGATGTGACGCTCCTTCACCGGCGTGCCCAGGCGCTCGAAAAACCGATGCTGCGGCGCATGATGCACCACCCAATCGGCGCCCGAGATCAGCATCTGCGTCGGCACGGTGATCGCGCGCGCATCGGCGACAACGCGATCCGCTGCGGCGTAGAGGTCGAGCAGGATATTCACCGCGATCGGCCGGCTGATCAGCGGGTCCGCGCGGTAGGATGCGATGCGCTCCGGGTCATGCGTCAGGTATTGCGGCTTGACGTAGGAATTGACGAAGAACAACCCGCGCAGCCGGTGCATCAACTTCAGGCCTGGCCGCGCGAAGGGCACGTAGAGCTTCACCTTGAACGCCGGCGATGCCAGGATCATGGCGCGGATACGCGGCGCGTAGTCATGCGCCCAGGTCGCGACCAGCACGGCGCCGACGCTCTGCGCGATGACGGCCATATCTTCTTCCGCAAAGCCATGGGCGCTGGCGACATGGTCCACGAAACTCTGCACGTCGCGCACCGAATGGGCGAGGCTCGGGCTATATCCGCGCTGCCCCGGCGACCGGCCATGGCCGCGTGCATCCCAGGCGAAGAACGCGAAATCCGGCAGGTCCAGTTCGGCTGGCAGATGCGCCATCCGTCCGCCATGCTCATGCCCGCGATGGAACAGCAGGATGGCGCCGCGTGGCGTCGGCGATGTGGCGGGCCAGTAGCGGTAGGTCAGGTCCACGCCGTCATGGGTGGTGAAGCTGTGGTCCTCGACGGGGCGCATGGGGCTTCCTTCGGCGAGTGGCCGGATGGGTGTGAGATCCGCGAGGCCGGCGGCGACGCGGTTGATGGTCGTGGCGATGAGCAGCAGCACCAGCAGGGGCATGAGCCAGAAGGCGAAACCGGGCAGGGCGCCGACGATCCCGACCCACAAGCCGAGCGCACCGAAGACGAAGGCCCGATCGCTCTTGCCCAGCGGGCCGTCATAGCGACGGTTCGGCCCGAGCACGCCGGCGAATTCCGACACGATCGACAGCACGACCACGGCACCCACCCAACCCGGGGTGAATGGCGCCACGAGCGCGAAGGGCGCGTAGAGCGCCGCGTCGGAGACGACATCGGCCAGTTCGTTCAGATACCCGCCGAGATTCGATTTCTGCCCATGCTCACGCGCCAGCATGCCATCCACGGCATTGAGCGCCATGCGCAGGAAGAGCCAGACCGGCAGCAGCAGGAACAATGCAGACGGCCCGCCCTGCGCCGCCAACCACCAGCCGAGCAACAGCGACCCCAGCGCCGCGGCCAGCGTCACCTGGTTGGCCGTGATGCCGGCGTTCGCCATGCCCTGCACCATCGGGCGCAGCAGCGCCTGGAAGCGCGGCTTCAGCGTGTAGAGGCTCATGGCATCTCGCCTCCCAATGCGCGCACGGCCGCTTCGCATTGCGCGGCGACCTCGGTCCAACCGGCGCGGTCCTGTGTCGTGGCGGCGAAGTGCAATGGCGTGCCAATTCGCAAACTCAGCTTACCAGGACGCGGGAACCGGCGATGTGCCGGCCAGGCGGCGAAGGCGCCATCGATATGGCATGGCACCACCGGCACGGGGCTGCCCGCCACGAAGGCACCAAGCCCGGGCTGGAACGCCGCCATACGGCCGTCGCGGCTGCGGGTGCCCTCGGGGAACAGGATGTAGACAAGTTCATCCTCGACCAGGCGGGACCGCAGCGTCTCCAACTCCTTCGCGCGCGTCTTCTTGCGCCAGACCGGCAGCGCGTTCAGCGCATAGGCAGCGAAGAGCGAGGTGGCGCCGGAGGTGAAGAAGGTATCGCCCGCCGCCAGCGCATGGGCGCGGCGCGCGGCGGCCCCGCGCAATGCGGCGCCAAGCGACAGCGCATCCAGGTGGCTGCTGTGATTGGCGACCAGGACGAAGGGCGGCGCGGGCAGGTTCTCCCGCCCCGTCACCTCCAGGCGATGCAGCAGCCGCAGATGTGTGCGGACCAGCCCGCGCCAGGCGGCATGCAGCACGACGCTGCCGAGCCCGGCTTCGCGACCATGGCTGCGCAGCCTGTCCTGCGTCTTCAGCCCCAGGTCGCGCGCCGGCTTGAGTTCCCAGGTCATGGGCCGCCGGTGAACAGGCGGGTGGGCTGGTCGATGCCCCAGCCAAGTTTATAGCCAATCAGGTGGAAGGTCGCGGGCGCCACCAGCAGCAGGCTGTTGAACCGGTCCAGCACTCCGCCATGGCCGGGGATGATGTTGCCCATGTCCTTGATCGCGAGATCGCGCTTGATCGACGACAGCATCAGGTCGCCGAACTGCCCGCCGATGCTGACCAGCGCACCGAGAAGCAGCAGCAAGGGCAGGCTGTCCATCTCGGTCCCCGCGAAAATCAGGTGACCGATCGAGGCGACCACCGCCGTGGTGCAGACCAGCGCGCCAAGCGCCCCCGCCACGGTCTTGTTCGGGCTTGTCGCCGGCAGCAGTTTCCGCCGGCCGAACAATTTGCCGCAGGTGAAGGCGGCGACATCGTTCAACCCGACCGCCAGGACCAGCAGCAGCAGCAACGGCCGGTAGCCAGGCTCATTCGCCATGTAGCCGAGATGTGCGAGGCCAGCGCCGAACAGCATATAGGCGAAGATCGCCAGCGCCGTGCGCTGGACGTAGCCGACGGGCCGGTCGATCGGGATCGACGCCACGCAGATCACCGCCACGGTCAGCGGCCAGAGCGCGACGAAGAAGTGATACCAATGGTCCAGGGACGCGAAGTTCGCCACCAGGATCCCGATCGCCACCACGGCTGTCAGCACATGGTCGCGAAACAGCCCGGTGGCGCGATCATATTCGCGCAGGCAGGCCAGGCCGAGCAAAGTCACCGCGGCGATCGTCCATTCCCGGCCAAGCAGGATTGGTACGATGATCAATGGCAGCAGCACCGCCCAGGATCCCAGGCGTAGCCACAACTCCCGCCGCAGCGCCGGCTGCACGCGGCCCGTCACCGAGAGCGCGCCGATCACCGCGGCCGCGAGCAACACGACGCCGATCGTGGCGAGCACGATCCCCAGCGTGACAGGATGCGCGAAGGCTTGCGACCACAGGCTCATCGCCGCGCGGATCCCCGGCGGCGTGGCAAGGACGGATGGGTCATGATCTTGGCTCTACCCCTTTTGCGACGACGGCGGCACGCCACCCCGCGTTGCATTCATCCGTCAGTCAGAGGCGTCAGGATGTCATGGGATGCAGACCCTGACACGCAATAATTTCATTGCCGCCACGACATCATTGCTTCGGACGGACAGCGCGAGGGATGGTCGATCAGCCGGCGACGACGACCTCCTTGGCGCGGCACAACCTGTTTCCACAGCACGCTTTGAGGGTGATCGACAGAGCTATGGCCGCGCGAGAAATCCGGCGATCGCCACGCCATGGCAGCACCGCCAGACGGCCGTGGCGATCGGGACGATCACGCAGGTTTGTCTCACGCGCCCTCTATCCGCCGGGACAGGTCGGCGGCGCGCGCGCGAAGTTCCTCGCCAAGTGTGGCGTGCCCGATCCGGCGCAACTGTTCGCCCACCCCGACCAGCGCCAGCGCGTGCGACATGCGGCCGCGCTGCATGACCGGTGCTGCGATGATCGTCACACCTGCGATGTAGCGGCCGTCGTCGACCGCAAAGCCGGCACCCCGCGTCACCTCGACATCGGCGCGCCATTCCGCCAGCGTCGGCGGATTGTCCCAGCGCAGCCCCCGGAAGCGCTTCTCCACCTCGCCCGCCGGATGTCCGCCAAAGGCCGCGATGCAGCGCCCGCTCGCGCTGATCAGCGCCGGGTAGCGGCTGCCGACGTCGGTCTGCAGGCCCAGGGCGTGGTTCGGGCGCGAAATCGCCACGACGACGATGTGGTCCAGGCTCGCGGCTTCGACGCCAATGGCGGTGATCCCGTGCCGGCCCGACATGTCGTCGAGCAGCGGCTGGACCAGGTTGCTGAACGGGTCGTGCCGCAGCATCCCGCGCGCCAGCGCGACGATGCCGCTGGACAGCCCGTAGCGCTTTGTCGCCGGGTCGAACATGACCAGTTCCTCCGCGGCCAGGGCGCGCAGGATGTGAAGGCACGTGCTCGGCACCAGGCCGAGCGCGCGTGCGATCGCATGGACGCCCTGCGGCGCACCGCTGCGCGACAGCAAGCGCAGGATCGCGGCCGCACGCGCCACTGCCGGCACCTGGCGGATCACTGCGTCGCGTGGGGGTGTGTCGTTTTGCTTCATGTTGTCTATATACAACAAATGAATCCCATTGACAACACCTCATTGCCCTGCCGATAAACAGTCCAACGAGGCAGCGACCCCGGGGAGGCGTTCAATGGCAAGGCTCACCGACAGCACGGACTACGGCTTCGCGCAGGCGAATTTCTCGTCCGAAGCCCTGTGGGATTTCTTCGACGGCGATCGCGCGTCGCTGAACATCGCCCATGAATGCATCGACCGGCACGCCACGGATGACCACCGCGTCGCGGTGCGCGTCGCCCATGCCGATGGTCGCGATGAGGTCATCACCTTCCGCGAGATCGCCCGCCTGTCGTCGCAATTCGCGCATTGGCTGGAGGCGCGTGGCGTCGGCCCCGGCGACCGCGTCGCCATCATGCTGGACCCCTCGCTCGCCTTCTACGCGGCGATGTTCGGCGCGATGAAACGCGGCGCCATCGCCGTGCCTCTGTTCACCCTGTTCGGGCCCGATGGCGTGCGGCTTCGCGTCGCCGACTGCACGCCACGCGTGCTGCTGACGAACAAGGAGAAGGCGGCGACGGCCGAGGGTATCCCGGGAGTCGAGGTCGTGGTTGCCGACGAGGCCTGGTCCGCGAAACTCGCCGCCTTGCCGACGACCTGGCAGGTCGCCACGCGCGGCGATGACATGGCGCTGTTCCAGTATACCTCCGGCACGACACGGGAACTGCCGGCGGCGGTGAAGCACACCCACCGGGCCATCGTGGTGCTGATGATGGCCGCGCTCTACGGCACCGGAATTCGGCCTGGCGACGAGTTCTTCTGCCCCTCGTCACCCGCCTGGGGGCATGGGCTGGCGCATGGCACGCTCGCGCCGCTGGCACTTGGCGTCACCACCGGCACATATGCCGGGAAGTTCGATCCGGTGCGGCTGATGCGCGCCTTGCAGGACTACCGAATCACCAATCTTTCCGCTGCGGCCACGCATTACCGGATGATGCGCACCAGCGGGCGGGCGCCGGAATTCCGCTTCGCGATCCAGAAACTCTCCTATACAGGCGAGCCGATCGACGGCGAAACCTTGCGCTTCATCGACGGAACCTTCGCCGTCCCCGCCTGCAGCATGTATGGTACGACCGAGGTCGGCGTGGCCCTGGTGAACTACCCGGGCGCCACGGATTTCCCCGTAAAACCCGGCTCGCTCGGCAAGCCGGTTCCTGGCCTGCGGGTGGAGGTGCAGGCGCCCGACGGTCGCCCTTGCGCCGTCGGCGAAATCGGCGAAATCAAGATCTGGCGCCGCGGCGAATGGGTCGCGACCAAGGATCTCGGCCGCATCGACGAGGACTCATATCTCTACCACGCGGGCCGCGCGGATGACGTCATCATCTCCGCCGGCTGGACGATGAGTGCGGTCGAGATCGAAGACGTCCTGCTCAAGCACCCCGATGTGCGGGAGGCGGCCGCGATCGGCGTGCCGGACCCCGTCCGCGGCCAGGTCGTCAAGGCGTTCATCGTCAGCCTTCGCCCAGGCGACGAGATGTTTACGCGTGAGTTGCAGGATTTCACGCGCGAACGGCTGAGCCAGCACGAGTATCCGCGCCAGGTCGCCTTCGTCGCCGAACTACCGAAGACGCCGGCCGGTAAGATCAACCGCAAGGTGCTGCGCGATACCGAAGCCGCACGCTCGCCAGCCGCCGCATAACCGATCACAGCCAAGGAGAGGGACACATGTCTGCCACCGCGATCGCCGAGCCGGGGACCCGGCTCTTCCCCAAGATCACCGACCAGGCCCTGGATGATCTCCGTGCCCGTATCGGCAAGCGTATCGAGAACACCGTCGAGCCCTGGTGCCACGAAGCCACGCGCGACAACATCCGCCACTACGCCCATGGGATCGGCGACGACAATCCCCTGTGGTGCGACCCGGATTACGCGGCGCGCAGCGCACTCGGTGGCATCGTCGCCCTGCCCAGCTTCCTGTTCAGCACCAGCCGCATCATCTCAGGCTATGTCGGCGGGCTGCCGGGCGTGCACGCGATGTGGTCGGGCGCCGACTGGCGCTGGCATCGCTGGATCCAGCGGAACGAGGCCATCACGACGGAGGCTTGGCTCTCCGACCTCGTCGAGCACAACACGGGTTTCGCCGGCCGTGCGATCCGGCAAGTCTACCACGTCAATTTCTACGGGGCGAACGGCGACCTCGTCGCCGATGCGGAAAGCTGGTGCTTCCGCACCGACCGCGACGCGGCGCGCGAACAGGGCACCAAGTACACCGACCTCAAGGACAAGCCGGTGCGCCGCTACACCGATGCGGAGCTTGAACGCATCTGGAGCCTCTATGAGGCGGAACAGCCGCGCGGCGCGACACCCCGCTACTACGAGGATGTCGTGGTCGGCGAAAAGCTGCCCACCATGCCCAAGGGCCCGATGACCGTCACCGGCTTCGTCGCCTATGCGCAGGGTTGGGGCGGGCTCTACATCCGCGCGAACCGCCTCGCCTGGAAGCAGGTCAAGGCGCATCCCGGACTTGGCATCCGCAATCGCTTCAACATCCCCGACTGCCCCGAGCGCGTGCATTGGGAACCGGAAATGGCCTTGATGGTCGGCGCACCCGGTGCCTACGACTACGGTCCAGAACGCTGTTCCTGGCTGACACACCAGCTGACCGACTGGATGGGCGACCATGGCCATCTGGTGCGGGCCACGAGCAAGCTGCGCCGGCACAATCCGGAAGGCGACCTGCTCTTCATCAATGCCAAGGTGACCGGCAAGCGCGTCGAAAACGGACGCTACCTGGTGGACATCGAGCAGGAAGCGCGCAACCAGGACGACGAACTTTCTGTGCTCGGTGGCGGAACAATCGCGCTGCCGTCGCGCCAGGGCTAACAACAAAAAAACAATAACAAGGGAGGGAACGTCGCATGAAACGCAGGCACATCATGGCGCTGCCGGCGGCATTGGCCGCGGCGGCGCTGGCAAGGCCAGCCGTGGCACAGTCCTGGCCCGCAAGGCCAGTGCGTCTCGTCGTTCCCTATCCGGCGGGGCAGGGGACCGACATCTTCGGTCGGTACTTCGCCGAATTTTACCAGCGCCGGCTCGGCCAGCCCTTCGTGGTGGAAAACCGTGCCGGCGCCGGTGGCAACATCGGCTCCGCCCTCGTCGCCCGGGCGGAGCCGGATGGCTACACGCTGCTTTGGGGAACCAACGCGACCCATGCGGCCAACGAGTTCATGTTCACCTCGCTCGGCTTCGATCCGGCGGCGGATTTTGCACCGATCGCCGCGATCCTCAGCCTCGGCATGGTTCTCTACACGGCGCAGGAATCGCCCGTCCGCACGCTGGCCGATCTGATCGCGGCCGCAAAGGCGCGGCCGGGCCAGATTTCGATCGGCGTGCCGAGCACCACCGCGCGCGTGGCGACCGAAATCCTGCGACGCGCGGCCGGCATCGAGATCCAACAAGTCCCCTACACCGGTAGTGCACAGGCGCTGACCGGCGGGCTGCGCGGTGACGTCCTGGCCGTGGTCGACACCATCGCGAGCTCGCTCGGCACGATCCGCGGCGACCGCATCCGGCCGCTCGGCGTGACCTTGCCGAAGCGATCGGAATCGCTACCGCAGGTGCCGAACTTCATCGAACAGGGCGTCGATGTCGACGTCACCGCCTGGAACGCCTTCTACGCGCCAAAGGGCACGCCGGCGGAGATCGTGCGGGTGCTGAACCAGGCATCCAACGCAGGGCTGGCAGACCCGACGCTGCGTGCGAACCTCGTCAGGGGAGGCGCCGAGCCGCTGGGCGGCACGCCGGAGGAACTCGCCACGCTGATGCGGACCGACCGCCTCAAATGGAAGCCGGTGATCGAAGCCCTCGGCCTGACCGCGAGCTAGCCGAGGATGACCGACGACGCCAAGCCGGCCTGGGGCGGCCCACTCGCCGGGTTGCGCGTCATCGACCTCACGCGCGTGCTGGCCGGGCCGCTGGCCGCGCAGTTCCTCGGCGATCTCGGGGCCGAGATCCTGAAGATCGAACCGCCCGGCACTGGCGACGAGACGCGCGGCTTCGCCCCCTTCGTCGGCGGCGAGAGCCACTACTTCGTCGGCCTCAATCGCGGCAAGCAAAGCCTCGTGCTCGACCTGCGCCAAGCGGAAGGCGCTGACATCCTGCGCCAACTCGTCGCCACGGCGGATGTGTTGATCGAGAACTTCCGCCCCGGCGTCATGGATCGCCTGGGCCTCGGCGCCGAGGCGCTGATGGCCGCCAATCCGCGGCTGATCTACTGCGCGATCAGCGGATTCGGCCAAACGGGGCCGCTGCGCGACAAGCCGTCCTTCGACATCGTGACACAGGCGCTGACAGGCGTGCTCAGCGTGAATGGGGAGCAAGGCCGCCAGCCGGTCAGGATGGGCCTGCCCATCGGCGATATGTCGGGCGGCATCTTTGGCGCAATCTCCATCCTCTCCGCCCTGCACGAACGCACGGTGACCGGGCGGGGCCGGCTGATCGACGTCAGCCTTTTCGACGGCACAATGTCGTTGCTGGGCTATTTCGCCCAACTCGCCTTCCTGAATGGCCGTGACCCCGAGCCGATGGGCTCCGCGCACCCAAGCGTTGTGCCCTACGGCAGTTTCCCCGCCCGCGACGGCGCGATCATCATCGCCTGCCTGGCGGACCGCTTCTGGCCGAAACTCTGCAACGCGCTGGGTTGCCCGGATCTTGGCCAGGACCCTGGCCTCGCGACCATGGCCGCCCGGCGCGACCGCCGTGGTGAGATCGAACCGCGCATCGCCGCCATCACCGCCACCCGCACCGTTGGCGAATGGCAGTGCCTGCTTGAGGAACACGACGTTCCGCACGCACCGGTCCTCGGCGCCACCGCGGCCTTGTCACAGCCGCATGCGGTCGCGCGCGACATGGTCGTGTCCGTCGAACATCCGGCAGCGGGCACGCTGCGCATGCTGGGGCGGCCGATCAAGTTCCCTGGCGAACAGCAGGCGCCGTTGGAGCCCCCCCCGATGCTCGGCCAACACACGGCGGAGGTGCTTCGCCGCGACCTCGGCTTCTCCGACGAACGGATCGAAGACTTGCGCCGCCTCGGCGTCATCGGAAGGACACCGCCATGCCAGTGATCGAATCCGCGGTGGACCTGCGTTCACCCGAAAGCCGCGCCAATGCCGAGACGATGCGCGCGCTGGTACAGGACCTGCGCGCGACAGCGGAACGGGTGCGCCTGGGCGGTGGCGAGGTTGCGCGCGAACGCCACCTGTCACGCGGCAAGCTGCTGCCGCGTGATCGCATCCGCGCGCTGATCGATCCGGTCTCGCCCTTCCTCGAAATCGGCCAACTTGCAGCCCATGGCATGTATGGCGGGGAAGTCCCCTCGGCCGGCATCATCGCTGGCATCGGCCGCGTCGCCGGGCGCGAGTGCATGATCCTGGCCAATGACGCCACAGTGAAGGGCGGCACCTACTTCCCCATGACGGTCCAGAAACATCTGCGTGCGCAGGAGATCGCGCAGCAGAACGCATTGCCTTGCATCTACCTCGTCGATTCCGGTGGCGCCAACCTGCCGCAACAGGATGAGGTGTTTCCGGGTCGCGACCATTTCGGCCGAATCTTCTTCAACCAGGCCAACATGTCCGCCCAGGGCATTCCGCAGATCGCGGTGGTGATGGGCTCCTGCACCGCCGGTGGTGCCTATGTGCCGGCGATGTCCGATGAATCGATCATCGTGCGTAACCAGGGCACGATTTTCCTCGCCGGCCCGCCGCTGGTGAAGGCCGCGACGGGCGAAATCGTCTCCGCCGAGGACCTGGGCGGCGCCGATTTGCACAGCCGGACCTCCGGCGTGACCGACCACTACGCGGAGAACGACGCCCATGCCCTCGGCATCGCGCGCCAGGTCGTGGTTAGCCTGAACCGGGTAAAGCGCCCGCCCGTCGCGCTGCGCGAACCGGTTCCGCCGCGCTTCGATGCGGAGGACCTCTACGCGGTGGTGCAGGCCGACCTGCGCACGCCCTATGACGTGCGCGAGGTGATCGCCCGCATCGTCGACGGCAGCGAGTTCGACGAATTCAAGCGACTCTACGGACCGACGCTGGTCTGCGGCTTCGCGCATATCTGGGGCTATCCCGTCGGCATCGTCGCCAACAACGGAATCCTGTTTTCGGAAAGCGCGCAGAAGGGCGCGCATTTCATCGAACTCTGCGCGCAGCGCGGTATCCCGCTCGTGTTTCTCCAGAACATCACCGGCTTCATGGTGGGCCGGAAATACGAAGCCGGCGGCATCGCCAAGGACGGCGCGAAACTGGTCACCGCCGTTGCCACCGCCGCGGTGCCGAAGTTCACCGTCATCATCGGCGGCAGTTTTGGCGCCGGCAACTACGGCATGTGCGGCCGCGCCTATTCGCCACGCTTCCTGTGGATGTGGCCCAATGCACGCATAGGCGTGATGGGCGGCGAACAGGCGGCCTCGGTGCTTGCCACCATCCGGCGCGACGGTATCGAGGCACGCGGCGGCACCTGGCCGGCCGCGGAGGAAGAAGCTTTCAAGGCGCCGATCCGCGAACAATATGAGGTCCAGGGCCATCCCTACTATTCCAGCGCCAGGCTATGGGACGATGGCGTCATCGACCCCGCCGACACGAGGCGGGTGCTGGCGCTTGGCCTGTCGGCCGCGCTCAACGCGCCGGTGCCGGAGACGCGCTTCGGTCTGTTCCGGATGTGATGGGCAGCATGTTCCGCAAGATCCTCATCGCCAATCGCGGCGAAATCGCTTGCCGCGTGATCGCCACCGCCCGACGCCTCGGCATCGCCACCGTCGCGGTCTATTCCGACGCCGATGCCGGCGCGCGACACACGCGCCTGGCCGATGAGGCCTGGCCGATCGGCCCGGCCCCGGCCCGGCAAAGCTACCTGTCGATCGCGATGATCATCGCCACCGCCCAGCGCGCGGGTGCGGAGGCGATCCACCCCGGCTACGGCTTCCTGTCGGAGAACGCCGAGTTCGCCGAAGCCTGCGCCGCGGCCGGCCTCGTCTTCATCGGCCCGCCCGCCGCGGCCATCCGCGCCATGGGATCGAAGGCCGAGTCCAAGGCCCTGATGCAGCGCTCCAACGTGCCGCTGGTGCCGGGCTATCACGGCGCGGCACAGGACCTTCCCACCCTGGCCGAAGCCGCCGCGCGCGTCGGCTATCCCGTGCTGATCAAGGCCAGCGCCGGCGGCGGCGGCAAGGGCATGCGCGTCGTGGAACGCGCCGACGACCTCGATGAAGCCATCCAGGGCGCCAAGCGTGAAGCCCTTGCCTCCTTCGGCGACGATCGCGTCCTCATCGAAAAATATCTCACCCGCCCGCGCCACATCGAGATCCAGGTGTTTGCCGATACGCAAGGCAACACGGTCTCTCTGTTCGAACGTGACTGCTCGATCCAACGCCGGCACCAGAAAGTCCTCGAAGAAGCGCCGGCCCCCGGCATGGACCCCGCCCGCCGCCTGGCGATGGGTGAGGCCGCCGTCGCCGCCGCACGCGCCGTCGGCTACGTCGGCGCCGGCACGGTGGAATTCATCGCCGAAGGCGACGCCTTCTACTTCATGGAAATGAACACCCGCCTCCAGGTCGAGCATCCCGTCACCGAGATGATCACCGGCCAGGACCTGGTGGAATGGCAATTCCGCGTCGCCGCCGGCGAGCCGCTGCCGCTACGGCAAGACCAGCTCACCATCCGTGGCCATGCCATCGAGGCCCGTGTCTATGCGGAAGACCCCGCACGCGATTTCATGCCCTCCACCGGCCGTCTCGCGCATCTGCGCCAGCCGCGTGACATCCCCGGCCATGTCCGCGTGGACACCGGCGTGCGCGAGGGCGATGCCATCACGCCGCACTACGACCCGATGATCGCCAAATTGATCGTTTGGGGTGAGGACCGCACCGCCGCCGTCCGCCGCCTCGTCGCGGCCCTGTCGGACTACGAGGTGGTCGGGGTCACCACCAACCTCGACCTGCTGCGCGCCATCGCCGCCCACACCGCCTTCGCGTCCGCCGCTCTCGACACCGGCTTCATCGCGCGCCACGGCGCCGACCTGCTGCCGGCCACGGCCCAGGTCGAGGATGCCGCGATCTGGGCGGCCGCCGCGCTGACCGCCGTGCGCGACCAGGACACGGCGATCCAGGCCGCCGCCCGTGCGACCGGCGATCCGTGGTCGCCCTGGGCTGCGGTGGACGCCTGGCGGATGAATGGTGACGGCTACCAGGATCTGCGTTTTCGTCGTGGCGACGAAGCGCCCGTCACCCTGCGCACGCATCCCCTGGCGGATGGCAGTTTCCGCCTCGACCTCCCCGGCGGCCCGGTTCAGGCGAGCCTGATCGAGGACGCGACCGGCTTATTGCTTCTGCTCGACGGTGTCTCACGACGGATCAGCGTCGCGCGACGCGGGGCGGCGCTGACGATCATCCTCGCCGGCCGGAACCACGCGCTGACGCAGGAAGACCCTCTCGCCCCACCGCGCACGGAAACAGCCGGCGGCGACCGCGTGATCGCGCCCATTCCCGCCCGCCTGACGCGCGTGATGGTGACACCGGGCGATGTCGTTCTGAAGCACGCGCCGCTGCTGATGCTGGAGGCGATGAAGATGGAACTCACCCTGCGCGCGCCGATGGACGGCACCATCGCGCAGGTCCGGCACGCGGTGGGCGACATGGTCGAGGAAGGCACGGAACTCGTCACCTTCGCGACCGCGCCGTAGATCAGGCGGGCAGGCCCAGGCGCCCCAGCCCCGGAAGCTTCAGCGCGGGCCGCCGGACATCGACCCCGGCAACGGCGCCCAGGATACTCAACTCGATGCCCTCCACCCAGCCGACCGTCAGCCCGGCGTAGCCACCAAGCGTCAGTCGCAGCCCGGTGCCCGATGCGGTGCGGCGCAGCCAATGGCCATCATAGGGAAAATCCTTGCCGATCGCGGTGGGCGGCAAGGTCACATCGACCTCCGGCGCGGCATCGAGCACGGCGGCGACGAAGGTGTTCGAGTTCGGCCCCGGCCAGGCCCGGTAGTCGCCGGGGTTGCGCCAGGGATAGGCATCGATCGCCGCCCGCATGCGCGGGATCATCGCCGTCGCCGCATCCCCATCCGCCGCGAAGACGACCTCCGGCGCGCGCCCGAACCAGCGGCCATCGGGCACGAAGCCATTGACGCGGATCGGGTCGCCCCAGGCGGTGTAGTCGTAGCGCGTATAGGCGCCGGCACCCTCCGGCTTCACGACGATCCAGCTATGGACAGCGAAAACCCCGCGCCAGCGCACGGTCGGGGCGGCAAAGACCCGCACCACGGCGGCGGGATGCTCGGCCGCCGGCGGAAGGTGGCCGATGCTCGAACGATCGGAACTCCACCATCCCGCGCCGACGCCCGTGTACTGGTGCAGGCCAGCGGAGACGCTGAGCGGGAAGAGATAGAGGAGCGCCAGGAGCGACAGCGCGGGCTTTGGGGGCATCATGGACGGGTCGCATCTGAGGACTGCCGCCGCCGCGTGCAACCCCGGCCTGATCGGAACGCCCGCTAAACCGCGATGCGTGAGCATTCGCTCACGCATCGCGGTTTAGCTTGTTGTTTTGTCGCGTGATTCAGCCCTGCGGCGCATTCGCACCTACGGCCATCAGGCTCTAATCAGCCAGGGCCACGCAGGCGAAGCCAACCCGGGCCTCCGTCGGCACCCCGAACAGCGCCGTATGCCGCGCCGGCAGCCCGCTGGGAAAATGCTTCACATACTCGGCGTTGCAGGCGGCATAATCGGCGCGGTCGCTGATCAGCATGGTGACCTGCACCACCCGCTCCAATCCGCTGCCCGCCTCGGCCAGCAGGCCGGCGATGAAGGCGATGGCGTTGCGCACCTCCTCGGCCGGGGTGGCGCCGCGATGGATGCCGCGGGCGGGGTCATGCGGGGCGGAATGACCCGAGATCCAAACCATGCCGCCAGCCTTTACCGCCCGGCTGAAGGGGCGCGCGTCGCCCGCTTCCGGCTGCCCAAAGAAGTCCATATCGCCCCCCGCGCGTGAATGCCTGCTTACGCAGCATCACCCCGTTGTCCGGTCCTCACCAGCGGCGCCACGCCGAGGCGACCCCGACGGCGCAAGCAATTCGATCCTTGCGCCGTCGGGGGCGAGAAGCCCCCCTTTACGCCGGGTCGCCAGTGTCCGGGATCAACCCCGCGGCTTCGATCCCGGCGATGCAGCAGACTTCGTCCTGCGCCGAGATGTCACCCGACACGCCGACGGCGCCGAGCAGGTTGTGCGCGGCATCGCGCACCAGCACGCCGCCTGGCACAGGCACGGCGCGGCCGCCGCACAGGTCGGACAGCGCGTTCAGGAAGGCGGGCGCGGCCGTCGCGCGGCGGGCGAATTCGCGCCCGCCAAAGCCCATGGCCAGGGCACCAAACGCCTTGCCGTCGGCGATCGCGGGCCGCATCAGGCTGGCGCCGTCTTCACGCTTGGCGGATTTCAGGTGGCCGCCGGCGTCGAGCACGGTAACGGCCAGCGGCATCAGCCCGACCTCACGGCCCTTGGCCAGGGCGGCGTTGGCGATGATTTCGGCCTGCGCCAGGGTCAGGCCATTGATCGCGGCGGGGTGGGCGGGTTGCGGCATGCTTGCTCTCCGGGCGGCGTTGTGACCGGCGCGATACGGGGCGGCGCGCGGCTTGTCCATCGTAGCGCCCAGGGGCCCGGGCACAAAAAAACGCCCGACCGCAGGTGCGGTCGGGCGCATTGGGTGTCGCGGTCAGTTCGTGCCGCGGCCGGAGGGCAGGCCGGTCGCCGGCGGACCGCTGGCGGGGGCCGCCTGTTCCAGTGCACGGCCGACGGCGGTGCCGGGCGGGTTGGCGCGGGTGCCATCCGACTGGGCCGGATAGGCGCCCGACTGGTTGGTGCCCGCGGCGCGGTCGATGGCACGGCCAGCCGCGGTGCCTGGGGGATTGGACGTCGACGGCGCCACGGTCGCCGCCGCACCATCCAGCGCACGGCCAACGGCGGTCCCGGGCGGGTTGCCCGGCATGCCATCGGATTGCAGCGGATAGGCGCCGGACTGGTTGGTGCCGGCGGCGCGGTCGATGGCGCGGCCGACCGCGGTGCCGGGCGGATTGGCCGCCTGGGCCGTGACTGCCCCGCGATCCAGGGCGCGGCCGACGGCGGTGCCGCTCGGGTTGCCGGGCATGCCATCGCTCTGCAGCGGATAGGCGCCGGAGAGGTTGGTGCCGGCGGCACGGTCGATGGCGCGCACCGCGGGGTTGTTCGCGGGGGCCGGGTCGGCGGCCTGGGCGGCGCCGGCAAGGGCGACGACGGCGGCAGTGGCCAGAAGCATGGAACGGAGCATGAAGCGCCTCCTCTAGGTGATCGGTTTTGCGGGCCGCGACGGCTGCGGCTTGTGGGAGGAACGTGGCGCGCATGGGTTGGTTGCACGCGGATGATCACGGACGCGTCATTCCGGGCGCCACCCCCAGGCGCGCGTCGCCGCATGACGTGCCAGCATGGGCGCATGACCAAGCTGCCCCGGGGCCGCCGCCCCGCCGCCCCATCCGAAGCCCCGGCGCGCCCCGATCGGCGCCGTCCGGCCGGCCCCCCCGCCGCCGGCCCGGTGCCCGATGCCGCGCGGCTGCGCGATGCGGCGCTGCTGCACCTGTCCCGCTATGCCGCGACCGAGGCCGGGCTGCGCCGCGTGCTGGAGCGCCGCGTCGCGACCTGGGCCCGGCGGGCCGAGGCCGAAGGCCAGCCGCCCGAACGCATCGCCGCCGCCGTCGCCACCGGCCGGGTCGCCGCGACCGAGATCGCCCGGCGCATGACCGCGGCGGGGGCCGTGGACGACACCGCCTTCGCCGCCACGCGGGCGCTGCGGTTGCAACGCGCGGGAAAATCCCGCCGCGCGATCGCCGCCCATCTGGCAGCCAAGGGGGTCGCCGCCGACACCGCCGCGGCGGCCTTGCCCGAATCGGACGTGGCCGACCTGCTGGCGGCGCTGGCCACCCTGCGCCGCCGCCGCGCCGGACCCTTTGCCGCAACGCCGCCCGATACGGCGGCGCGGTTGAAGGCGATGGGCGCCCTGGCGCGTGCCGGATTTGCCCGCGATGTGGTGGAACAGGCGCTGGACACCCCGCCCGAGGAGGCGGAGGCGATGCTGCTGGCCTCTCGCCGCGGCTGACGCGGGCTACGCCCCGGCGCGACCTGGCGGGCGGGCGATGTCGCGCAGGCAGGCGGCTTCGGTGCGGCGTTCGGTGCCGCTGGCCCGGGCCGCGGCATAGGCGACCCGCAGGCCACCGGGCTCCGGATACAAGACCAGGTCCAGGTGGCAGCTTGTGGTGTGGTAGAGCCAGACCTGCGCCTCGCCCTCGGCGCGCAACAGGCGCGGTTCGCCGAGCCAACGCCGCAGCGTATCCGGCGCGGCGCCGACAAAGGCCGCTGTGTCGGATGGCGCGGTGCCGCGTTGCACGGCGCCGGGCTGGGCCGCGGCCTGGCGGGCCGACGCCGGTTGCGGGATGCCGCGGGCCGAGGCCAGCGACGTGCCCGGCCGGCCAAGCGCGGTCATGCTGGCCTGTTGGTCGGCCATGACCTGGGCCAGCACGTCATGCGCCATGTCGGGCGTCGGCGTGCAGCCGGCCAGGGCCGCCGCGACGACCATCATCCCGGCCAGCCGTAGGGGCTGGCCGGGCCGGTCAGTTCCCTGACAGTTCAATCCGCAGATCAATCCTGGGACAGGTCGGCCGCGACCGGGCGGGGGGCAGCGGGTGCCGCCGGCGTGCCTGGCGTGGAGGGCAGCGGCGGGGCGCCGTCCCCCAGCATCTCCATCCGGCCGGACAATTGGCCACCGTCCTCGACCTGCAACCGCCCGCAGCGGGCGACGCCGATGATGCGGCCGGTGGCGCGGATGACCAGCGCGCCGCGCGCGGTCAGGGTGCCGTCGAACACGCCCGCGATCTCGGCATCCTGCACCTGGACTTCACCCTTGAAGGTGCCGGTGGCGCTGATCGAGAGTTCGGCGGCCTGCAGCATCTGGCTTTCCATCGTGCCTTCGATGACCAGGCGTTCGGCGTCGGCGACCGTGCCGGCCAGGCTGATGCCCTTGCCGATCACCAGGGTGCGGCGTTCGGCGCCGACCGGAAGGCCGGCCGGGCGTGGCATCTGGCCGGGTGCGGGGGCGGCACCCTGGCCCGGCAGACCCGGCCGCTGCGGCATCAGCCCGGGTGAGGGGGCGGACGGCGTGGCGGGCTTGGGCATCAGGCTCATGGAAGTGTCCTTGCTGGCGGCACCGCTGGGGGTGCCGGTTGGGTGAAGCGCGCCCGGTCGGGCGCTGGGGAAAGGCGTGGCGCCGGCGGAAGGTTGCGTCGGCTGCGGCGGCGCGGCGGGTCGGGCCGGCGCCGTGGGAGACAATGCCCCGGCGGGGGCGCCGGGGGGAAGGGCAGAGATCGCCTTGGGGTCGGGGGCTGGCCCGTCCTGCGGCAAGGCCTGCTGCCTCAGGCGGCTGAAAATCGACATTCTTGTTGCCCCTGCCCCACCAGATCCATGTTGCGATCAAGGCTGGCCCGCGCGGGCGGGGCCAGCAAGGGTCGATGGGCTATCACGCCGCATCGGCCGTGCACAACCGCCCGCTGCCCCGACTCGGCCCCGCCGCGCCCCGCCAGGCCACCTTGCGGCACAGGCCGGGGCGGCCTAATCGCCGGGAAACATTAGCAGGACAGCCCGATGCCCCCCACGCTCGACATTCTTGGCATCGGCAATGCCATCCTCGACGTGCTGGCACGGGCGGATGATGCCTTCCTGGCCGCGCGGGGCCTGGACAAGGGCGCGATGCGCCTGGTCGGGACGGAGGAGGCCGAGGCGCTTTACGCCGCCATGGGCCCCGGCATCGAAAGCAGTGGCGGCTCGGTCGCCAATACCTGCGCCGCCGCCGCCGCGCTGGGCGCCAGGGTCGGCTACCTGGGCAAGGTCGCCAACGACCTGCCGGGCCAGGTGTTCGGGCACGACATGCGGGCCGCCGGCGTCGCCTTCGACACGCCGCCTCTGGTGGGCGGGGCGCCGACCGCGCGCTGCCTGATCCTGGTCACGCCGGATGCGCAGCGCACGATGAACACCTGCCTGGGCGCCTGCGTCGCCTTTGGCGAGGATGATGTGGACGAAGCCGCGGTCGCCAGCGCCGCCGTCACCTACCTGGAAGGCTATCTGTTCGACCCGCCGGCCGCCCAGGCCGCCTTCCGCCGCGCCCTGCGCATCGCCAAGGCCAATGGCCGCCAGGTGGCGCTCAGCCTGTCCGACCCCTTCTGCGTCGGCCGCCACCGCGACGCCTTCCGCGCCCTGCTGCGCGACGGCGTGGACATCCTGTTCGCCAATGAGGCCGAGATCATCAGCCTGTATGAAGCGCCCGATTTCGCCACGGCGGCCAAGGCCGTGCGCGCCGAGGTGCCGATCGCGGCCCTGACCCGCAGCGCCGCCGGCAGCGTGATCGCGGCGGGGGAAGAAACCTTGCTGGTCGCCGCCGCCCCGACCCAGGTCGTGGACACGACCGGCGCCGGCGATGCGTATGCCGCCGGCTTCCTGGCGGCGCATGCGCGCGGCCTGCCGCTGGCCAAGTGCGGCCGCTGGGCGGCGCTTTGCGCGGCCGAGGCGATTTCCCACGTCGGCGCCCGGCCGCAGACGGACCTGAAGGTCCTGGTCGGGGCGTGAGGCGCCGGCTACTCGCAGCCGGGCTGGCGCTGGCTGCCGGCCCGGCGCTGGCGCAACCACGACCACGCGGCGACCGCCGCCCGGACCCGGCCACGGTGGCCGAGGTGCGAGGCCTGGTCGCCCAGGCCGATGCGCTGCTGGCGGGGGCCGACGCACGGCGCCAGGTGGCGCGGGCATCGGAGCTGCTGGAACAGGCGGAAACCCGGATCCTGACCCGCTCCACCCTGGCCGCGACCGCCGATCAACCTGTGGAGCAAGGCGCCGCCGCCGATATCGCGGCGGCACGGCATGCTCTGATACGCGGCGACATCCCGGCCGCCCGGCGGGCGATCGCGGTGGCGCAAGGGCGATCGCCGGGTGCGCGGCAGCGCCGGAGCTAGGCCCGCCCGCGCCGCCACGCCGGCACTCGCCTGGGGGTGCGACGCGCCAGAACCCCTCCGCGCCCCGACACCGCCATACTGCCTGAGGCGGGCTGATGGCGGACAATTCGCGTGCATACGGCGAAGCGGCCCCCGGCGGCGCCGGCAGGGCAGCGTATCGCCCGGCTACGCGTCCGTCGTGGCGATGACGGAGCCGTCGCGCACCGCCGCCTTCAGCGCCGCGTGGTCGCGCCCCGCCTGATCGGCATAGGCGATGGCGAAATCGCCCATCTCCTCGTCGAACTGGCCGCCGGTGCCGAGATAGCCCGCGATACCGGCCACCTCCGCGCTGCGGGCATGGGCGCGGGCCAGCGACCAGCCGCATAACCTGCCGTAGGTCGCCATGACCTCCGCGTCGAATGTCTCGACCAGCGGCTTGATCTTCGCGTCGCGCAGTTGGCGCAGGTAGAATTGGCGCCCGTTCGGCGCCGTCACCCAGCCGAGGAACAGGTCCGAGGCCGGCTGCATCAGCCGCTGGCCCATCACCACGCGCTGGCCGTGGTGCCCGTAGGCGCCGGCGCCGGCGAAGGGCTCGAGCACCGAGGCCACGGCCTCCTTCACCTGCAGGAACAGCGGGTCGTTGGCGGCGGACATCAACAGCACGATCCAGCAGCGTCGCCCGACGCTGCCGACGCCGACGACCTTTATCGCCGCATCCACCACCCGGTAGCGATCGAGCAGGACGCGCCGGTCATCGGACAGCGTTGCCCGGTATTCCGCGAAGACCTGGTTGAGCGTCTCGTCGAACTCGGGCGTGCGGGCGGCATCGGGATGGAAGATCAGGGGCGGCGCATCGCGTATGGTGGTCCGTCCGCCGACCACGCCGGCAAGGCGCGGGAAATCGAATTCGGAGCCGTTGCCCGACATCGCCTTCGCGACCCTTGCGCGCAGCCTCGCCGCAACGGTGGACGAAACTGCCGCCGCGGCGTCCTCGGCGGTGATTCGGGCATACCAGACATCGAGCGGCTGCATGCGGGCGAAGGCGTGCAGGCGCTTGCGATAGCTGCGCGCCGCCGCGACGGCCGCATCCCGGCCATCCTTGCCCGCATGCCCGTTCGCGCGCGACGCCAGCACCATCGAGGCGACGAGCCGCTTCACATCCCATTCCCATGGTGCGGGCAGCGTCTCGTCAAAATCGTTGATGTCGAACAGCACGTGGCGCTCGGGCGAGGCGAAGCCGCCGAAATTCATCAGGTGGCAATCGCCACAGGCCTGCACATGAATACCGGTATTCGGCGTCTTCGCGAGGTCGCTGGCCATCACGGCCGCCGAGCCGCGATAGAAGGCGAAGGGCGATTGCAGCATGCGTCCGTAGCGGATCGGCACCAGCTCCGGCATGCGGTCGGCGTCGGATTCCTGCAGCAGGGCGATCGGGTCCGGCCGGTCGGCCGGGCGCTTCCAGGCCCCATGCGACGCGCGGGGGATGCTGTCCCGCAGCGCCTTTCCGGCCGCGAACAGCTCGTCGATCGAATGAGGGTGGGTTGCCGTCACCCTCGGCGGCGGCGCGCCCTCCATCGCTTTCGGGACGAGGTGGATCCTGGCAACCTTCTTCATGGCGCTCGCTCCATGACCGGGAGGTTCGCCGAGGGGCGAGGCCGCCGGACGATGGATGAAAGCGCCAACGGCGGCTCCGGTACAATGATGCAGATCAACCGCGATCCCGCCGGGCGGGGGCCGCGTCCCGTCTCAGCCGGATGTCTGTTGCGGCCGTGGCATCCCGCCGGGCAAGGGCGGGCGTAAAGCACAACCCGGTGAGGGGCCCATCGCCGCGCCAGATCGAGGCGAACGTCAGACCATGTCGGTCCTTCTATTCCACAGCACATGCACCGATGCCGCCGTCCCCAGCACCGGCACCAGCAGCCCCGCCAGCGGCACCAGCGACAGCAGCGCCAGCGACAAGCCCAGCCCCCAGACCGCCCAGCGATTCGCCGCACGCGCGTCCCGCGCCGCCGCCAGCCCCATGCGCAACTGCGCCGTGCCTTCGAACAAGCCGCGCCCCAGCACCAGCGCCGACACGGCCAGCGCCACGACGAAACCGACGCCGGGCACGAACATCAGGGGCAGCAACAGCACCTGCACGCCCAGCATCTTCAGGCCGAACCACAGCCCCCAGGCGCCCTGGGCCGCCGCGGACGCGCCCTGTGCGGGGGGAAGGCCGGGGTAATGCCGGCGCTCCACCGCCCGCGCCACCTGTTCGACGAACAGCCCCGACAGCCCGACCGCGACCGGCAGAAACAGCCACCAGGCCAGGAACAGCCCCAAAAATCCGCCAAGGCCCGAAGCCAGCCAGCCGACCCAGCCCGCGCTGCCCGCGGCGAACCAGGCCGCGACCTCGACCGACCCCCAAAACAGCGCGGCCATCGCCAGCGCCGACAGCAGCACGCCCTTGATCAGCGGGCCGCGAAAAGCAGGGTCGCCGAGTTGGGCGAGGGCGAGGATCAGGGCTTGGGGCATCGCCCAAAGGGTGGGCAGTCCTGCCCAGACCTGCAACTGCCCTCGCGCAGCGCGATACAGGGCTGCTTCATGACGGGGTGATTCGGCGTTGTTTTGCATTCCCTTTCGCGCGTCGGGGCCCTATGTGTGCGCCGCACGCGAAAAACCGTGTGCGCTGCACAACGCCCCGCGTCCTTCACGGGACGGTCCAGGGCGCCCAAACCACCGGACGCCCAGATGCCCCAGCCGAACAGCCCACGTCCCGCGCGCCACGGCGTGATGACAACACGCAATTGGCCCCATGACTCGTCTTTTCGGGACGTGTCCTTCCGGCCCGAACAGGAGAGCGCCCGATGAGCGCCAACATGAAGCTTCGCAACGTCGCGATCATCGCGCACGTCGACCATGGCAAGACCACCCTGGTTGACCAGTTGCTGAAGCAGGCCGGTGCCTTCCGCACCAACCAGGTGGTCGCCGAACGCGCCCTGGACCGCAACGACCTGGAGCGTGAGCGCGGGATCACCATCCTGGCCAAGGCGACCGCGGTCGAATGGAAGGGCATCAAGATCAACATCGTGGACACGCCCGGCCACGCCGACTTCGGCGGTGAGGTGGAGCGCATCCTGTCCATGGTCGACGGCGCCATCGTGCTGGTCGATGCCGCCGAGGGCGTGCTGCCGCAGACCAAGTTCGTGCTGACCAAGGCCCTGGCCCGCGGCATCCGCCCGATGGTCGTGGTCAACAAGGTCGACCGCCAGGACGCGCGCGCCGACGAAGTCCATAACGAGATGTTCGACCTCTTCGCCGCCCTGGGCGCCGACGACAACCAGCTCGATTTCCCGATGCTCTTCGCCTCGGGCCGCCAGGGCTGGGCCGACACGACGATGGACGGGCCGCGCAAGGACCTGTCGGCGATGTTTGACCTGATGGTCAGCCACGTGCCGGCGCCGGGCCTCGACCCGGACCTGCCCTTCGCGATGAATGCCGCGATCCTTGAGGCCGACCCGTTCCTGGGCCGGATCCTGACGGGCCGCATCGAACAGGGCACCGCGCGGTTGAACATGCCGGTGCGCGTGCTGCGCGCCGATGGTTCGATCGTCGAGACCGGCCGCCTGACCAAGCTGCTGACCTTCTCGGGCCTCGACCGCGTCGTGGTGGAAACCGCCGAGGCGGGTGACATCATCGCCATCGCCGGCCTGTCCGAGGCGACCATCCCGGACACCATCGCCGATCCGTCCATCGCCGCGGCGCTGCCGTCGGTGCCGGTCGATCCGCCGACCCTGGCGATGACCTTCCGCATCAACGACGGCCCCCTGGGCGGTCGCGAAGGCAAGAAGGTCACCTCGCGCCAGATCCGCGAGCGCCTGCTGAAGGAAACCGAGAGCAACGTCGCCATCAAGGTGACCATGTCCTCGGAGAACGACGCCTTTGAGGTTGCCGGTCGTGGCGAACTCCAGCTTGGCGTCTTGATCGAGCAGATGCGTCGCGAAGGCTTTGAGCTGACCATCGGCCGCCCCCGCGTGCTGATGCAGACCAATGCCGAAACCGGCGAGCGCGAGGAGCCTTATGAAGAGGCCCTGGTGGACGTGGACGAGGAGTACTCGGGCGTCGTGGTGCAAAAGCTGAGCCTGCGTAAGGGTCAGTTGCAGGACATGCGGCCGTCGGGCGGCAACAAGCAGCGCCTGACCTTCCTGATCCCGTCGCGCGGGCTGATCGGCTACCAGGGCGAGTTCCTGACCGATACACGCGGCACGGGCATCATGAACCGGCTGTTCCACGGCTACCTGCCCTTCGCCGGCCCGATCGAGGGCCGTCGCAATGGCTCGCTGATCTCCAACAGCGATGGCGAGGCGATCCAATACGCCCTGTTCTCCCTGCAGGACCGCGGCACGCTGTTCGTGGACCCGGGTGTGAAGGTCTATGTCGGTCTGATCCTGGGCGAGCACAGCCGGGACAACGACCTGGACGTGAACCCGATCAAGGAAAAGAAGCTGACCAACATCCGCGCCGCCGGCAAGGATGAGGCCCTGCTGCTGACCCCGCCGCGCCGGATGAGCCTGGAGCAGGCGATCGCCTACATCGAGGACGACGAGCTGGTGGAAGTCACCCCCTCCGCCGTCCGCCTGCGTAAGCGTTACCTTGACCCGAACGAGCGCAAGAAGCACGCGCGCCGGGCCGAGAGCAGCGAAGCGGCATAAGGTTTACGGGGGCACCGCAGGGTGCCCCCGTTTTTGTTTGGGGCCGTTTTCACTTGCGGCGATATGCACCCGCCCGCTATGCATATCGCCATGAACGTCATCCTGCCCATCCCCGCCATCCGCGAAGGCCTGCCGACCGCCGCCGCCGATGACGCCGTGGCCACCGGCCTGCTGACGGCCGCCGAACTCGATCGGCTGGCGATTCCGCGCAAAACCTTGGCCCATCGCCGCGCCCTCGGCCGGCTGACGCCGGAGCAATCCGACCGCCTGGCCCGCATCCTGCGCCTGATCGGCACCGCCGAAGACACGTTTGCCGATCCCGCCCGCGCCCATGCCTGGCTGCGGCGCCCGACCACGGCGCTGGGCGGCGAGGCGCCGCTCGACCTGCTCGACACCGATCCCGGATCACGCCAGGTCGAGGCGCTGCTGGGCCAGATCGCCCACGGCATCGCCGCCTGATCGAAGCCTGGCGCCTCTGCCGCGCCGGCTTTGCCGATCTGACCGGGGCGGGGGCGCAGGCCTGGGGCGGGCGCTGGAACAGCCCGGGGCGTCCCGTGGTCTATGCCGCCGACCACCCCGCGCTGGCGGTGCTTGAGGTGCGGGTTCACCTGGACCTGCCGCCAGACCTGATCCCGGCCGATTATGTGCTGCTGCGGCTGCAATTGCCCGACGCGGAAAGCCTGGCCACGCCGCCCGACGACCCGCGCGCCGTGGGTGACGCCTGGCTCAAGGCCAATACGTCGCCGGTGCTGAGGGTGCCCAGCGTGTTGGTGCCCCACGCCTGGAATCTTCTGGTCAACCCGCGCCACGCCGATGTCGGGGCGATCCGCGAACAAATTCCCTTCGGCTTTGACCAGCGTTTGTGGGGGTAACTGGACCCGGTGCGCGCGCGGACCTAGTTTCCGGCGAGACTGAGGAAACGTTTAAAAAATGACCCTACCGGGCACCGGATTCCTGGCGCTGTGGAATGACCACGCCGACCCGGATGGCGATTACGACCTGTGGCACGGGCGCGAACACGTGCCCGAACGCCTGGGCATCCCCGGCATCCTGGCCGTGCGGCGCTACCTGCGGACCCAGGGGTCGCTGCCGGAATGGTTCACCCTCTATCCCGTTGCTGATTTGGGGGTGCTGGCCTCCGCCCCCTATCGCGCCTTGCTGGGCAATCCGACGCCGGCTTCGGCGCGGATGCGGCCGGGTTTTGCCAATTTCCTGCGCCGGGGCTGCGACACCGTGCGGTCGTTCGGCGGCGGGCTTGGGGCTGGGCTGGCGGCGGCGATGCCGATGCTGGCGCCGGGGGCGGATTTGGCCCGGTTGGACCGGCTGGCGGATTTCGGCCCGGTGCTGTCGGCGCATCTCGGCCGCATCGATGCCGGGGTGCAATCGGTGCCCTTCACGATGGCCGAACCGGTGCTGCCGCCGAACAATGCCGTCTTGCTGGTCGAAGCCGGCTCGCCCGAGGACCTGGCCCCGCTGCTGGCCGACATCGGTGCCGAATTGTTTGCCGAGGGGTTGGTCACCGCGCCACCCGATTGGACGCTCTATCGCCTGCGTTTCGCGTTGACCGCCGGCGACGCCGCCGCTGTGCCACCCCCACCCGGAGCCACCCCATGATCCGCCGCCTGCTGCTTGGCCTGTTGGTGCTGACCCCCGCCGTCGCGAAGGCCCAGGAATGGCCGACGCGGCCGGTGTCGATCGTCGTCGCTTTTGCCCCGGGCGGGCCGGCCGATGTCATCGCGCGCATCATCGCCCAGCGCCTGACCGAACAGATGGGCAAGCCGTTTGTCGTCGAAAACCGGGTGGGCGGCGGCGGCACGGTCTCGGCCACCACGGTCGTGCGCGCGGCGCCGGATGGGCATACCGCGCTGTTGCTGACGTCGAGCCACGCGGTGAACGAAAGCCTGGCCCCCACGCGCGGCTACGACCTTTTGCGCGACCTGGCGCCCGTCGCCCAGATCGCCGAAACGCCCTACGTCCTGCTGGTGCCGCCCGGCCGTGCCACGACCTTGGCCGAACTGCTGGCGATCGGCCGCCGCGAACCGCTGAATGTCGCGACCGGCGGCCCGGGCGGGCTGACCCATCTGCTGGGTGAGATGCTGAAGCAACGCACCGGGCTCGACATGGCGATGGTCCATTACCGGGGCAACGCGCCGGCGATCAACGATCTGATGGCGGGACGGGTGGACTTCATCTTCGACAATGGCGCCGCCAGCCTGGACCAGGCGCGGGCCGGGCGGTTGCGGGCGCTGGCGGTGACGGCGCCGCAGCGCCTGGCCTCGGCCCCCGAGGTGCCGACGATGGAGGAGGCCGGTTTCACGGGCTTTGAGGTCAGCGCCTGGCTCGGCATCGGCGTGCCCGCCGCGACGCCGCCCGCGATCATCGCCCGCTTCGCAGAGCAACTGCGTCAGGTGGTGGCCGACCCCGGCGTGCGCACGCGGCTGGAGGCGGCAGGTGCACAGCCCGAATTCCGCGACACGGCCGCCTTCACCGCCGTGGTCGCCCGCGACATCCCGCGGTGGCGGGAGGTGATCGTGCAGGGCAATATCACCGCCAACTGATGCGCGACGCCGATACCATCATCATCGGCGGCGGCACCGCCGGCTGCGTCCTGGCGGCCCGCCTGTCGGAGGATCCCGGCCACCGCGTGCTGCTGCTGGAAGCCGGGCCGCCCGACAGAAATCCCTGGATCCACATCCCGGCCGGCGTGTCGAAACTGATTGCGCACCCCGTGCTGAACTGGCGCCTGCGCACGGCGCCCGAGGCCAATGGCCGCGACCTCTACTGGCCATCCGGCAAGATGCTGGGCGGATCGTCCAGCCTGAACGGCATGACCTATATCCGCGGCCAGGCCGAGGATTACGACGAATGGGCCGTCCCCGGCTGGTCCGCCGCCGATGTGTTGCCGGTCTTCGATGCGTTGGAAGCGGACCCGTTTTCTGTCGGCGAGATCACCTATCGCCACCCCATGCCGGAACTGGCGCGGCAGGCGGCGCTGGCGATCGGCATCCCGCACAACGAGGATTTCAACGGCGCGACCCAGGCCGGTGTCGGCTGGTATCGCGTTGCGATGCGCAATGGGCGGCGGATGTCGGCCGCAACGGCCTACCTCGCCCCCGCGCGCGGGCGGAAAAACCTGGAGGTTGTGACGGGCGCGCAGGTGTCGCGCATCGTCTTCGACCAGGGCCGCGCCAGCGGCGTGATGTTCGGCGACGGCCAGACCGCGACGGCGCGGAAGAACGTGGTGCTCTGCGCGGGGGCGGTCGGTTCGCCGCATCTGTTGCAAGTCTCGGGCATCGGCGACGGCGCGCATCTGCAAGGGCTCGGCGTGCCGGTCGTGGCGGATGTGCCGGAGGTCGGGCGCAACCTGCAGGAACAGGTGCGCGCCGAATTCCACATGCGCTGCCGCCACCCGACCTTCAATCAGGAAGCGCGGTTTCCGCGGCTGGTCGGGCATGTGCTGCGCTATGCGCTGGCGCGACGCGGCTTGCTGACGACCACGGGCAGCCAGGTGGCGATGTTCCTGTGTTCGGGGCCGGATGTCGCGCGGCCGGATACGCAGATCAACATCCGTCCGGCCAGCGGCGAATATCGCGGCAATGCGGGGTTCACCCTGCATGATTTCCCGGGCGCCACGGCCTTTGCCTGCAACCTGCGCCCCGCCAGCCGGGGCCATGTGCTGGCCGCCAGTGCCGATGCGCGCGTGGCCCCGCGCATCACCGCCAACCTGCTGGCCGACCCCGCCGATTTGCGCCCAGTCCTGCACGGCATCCGCGTGCTGCGCCGGCTGATCGCGACCGAACCGCTGCGATCGGAAGTGGTCGAGGAGTTGCGCCCCGGCGCCGCCATCCAGACCGATGAAGCGCTGGAAGCGCATGTGCGCGATGTCGCCCTGCCGCTGTACCACGCCGCCGGCACCTGCCGGATGGGCACCGATGCGGGATCGGTGCTGGACGCCGAATTGCGGGTGAGGGGGGTTGCGGGGCTGCGCGTTGTGGATGCCTCCGTGATGCCGCGCGTCACCTCGGGCAACACCATGGCACCGGTGCTGATGATCGCGGAAATGGCGGCCAGGATGATGCGGGCATGACGGATGGGCGGGACCGCGTGGCGGTGGGGACCACCGGCGTGCGTCTGTCGCGGCTGGGCATGGGTGGCGGCAGTCTCGCGAGTGCGGGCGATATCGCCGCCGTGCAGCAGGCTGCCTGGGATGCGGGGCTGCGGTATTTCGACACCGCCGCGCTCTATGCGGGCGGTGAGAGCGAGCGCCAACTCGGCCGCTTCCTGGCCGGTAAACCGCGCGCGGACTGTGTCGCGTCCACGAAGTTTGGCCGCGTGGCGGTCGATGGGCGCGATGTCTTCGACTATACCGCCGCCGCCACCGAACGCAGCATCGCGACCAGCCTGGAACGCCTGGGGCTGGATTATCTCGATGTGGTGTTCCTGCATGACCTGATCCCGGCGTTTTTCGGCGATGCCTACGAAGCCCGCTTTGCCGAGGCGATGGCCGGTGCCATCCCGGTGCTGCAACGCCTGCGCGCCAAGGGCACGATCCGCGCGATCGGCATCGCGCTGCGCGACCCGACGGCTGCCTTGCGCCTGCTGCGCGCCGCCCGCTTCGATGCGGTGATGCTGGCCGGGGAATGCACCTTGCTGCACCGGGGCGCGCTGGCCGAGCTGCTGCCGCATTGCGCGGCGGAACACATCGCCGTGGTGGTGGCGGCGCCTTTCGAGACGGGGTTGCTCGCGACCGGCGCCGTCCCCGGCGCGCGCTGGCAGTACAAGCCGGCCCCGCCCGACATCCTGGCCCGTGTCGCGGCGATGGAGCAGGCCTGCGCCGCGCATGGCGTCAGCCTGCCCGCCGCCGCGATCCAGTTCCCGCTGCGCCAGCCCGGCGTGGTCGGAATCGTGGCCGGGCACCAGACGGTGGACCAGGTCGCGACCAACCTGGCCCTGTTGGAAACCCCGGTGCCGGAAGCCTTGTGGGCGGCCCTGGCCGCGATCTGAGGCGGGTTGCCCGCGCAGACGGCAGCCCAGGGGCCAAAAAATGCGAAAAAAGCCGCTGGATGGTTCGACAAGCTGCGTCGCCGCCGCGATGCTGCGGTCATGGATGTTCTGGTTCTCGGCGCCGGCGTAACCGGTCTTTGCGCGGGCTATGCCCTGGCGCGCGATGGCCATGCCGTCACCATCGTGGAACGCAATCCGGAGGCCGCGCGCGAAGCCTCCTTCGCCAATGGTGGGCAGCTTTCCTACTCCTACGTCGCACCCCTGGCCGGGCCGGGCGTGATCCCAAAGATTCCCGGCTGGCTGCTGAACCCCGAAAGCCCGATGCGCTTCCGGCCGAGGCTCGACCCCGGGCAGTGGCGCTGGGGCATGAAATTCCTGGCCGCCTGCAACCCGACCATGGCCGACCTGACCACGCGGCGCCTGCTGCGATTGTCGGCTCTGTCCCGCAGGCTGGTGCATCGCCTGGTCGAGGAAGAGTCGCTCGCCTTCTCCTACGACCGATCCGGCAAACTGGTGGTGCTGTCCGACCAGGGCAGTTTCGACGGCGCCCGGGCGCTGATGGATTTCCAGGCAAAACTCGGCTGCACCCAGCAGGCGCTGGATACGGCCGAGGTGCTGCGGCTCGAACCCTCGCTGGCCCGCATCGCGCCCCGCCTGGTCGGCGGTATCTACACGCCCGATGAGGAGGCGGGCGACTGCCGCGCCTTCTGCCTCGGCCTGTCCGACATCCTGGCCGAGCGCTACGGCGTGCGCTTCCGCTGGGGCACGCATGTCAGCCAGCTGGTCGCGCAGGGCGGGCGGCTGCGGGCTGTCATGACGGCGGCCGGTGCGATGGAGGCCGATGCCTTCGTCCTGGCCGCCGGGGCCGCCGCCGGGGCCTTGTTGCGGCCGCTGGGTTTCGCGCTGCCGCTGTATCCGCTGAAGGGCTACAGCCTGACACTGCCCGTGACGAACCCCGCCGCGGCACCCCAGATCAGCGTGACCGACGCCGCGCGCAAGGTGGTCTATGCGCGCCTGGGCGACCGCATGCGGGTCGCCGGCATGGCCGATCTCGTGGGCTACGACACCACCATCCGGCCCGCGCGGCTGGACCTGCTGGTGCGGGAAGCCCGCGACGCCTTTCCGGATGCCGCCGATTGGATGCGCATCGGCCCCTGGACGGGGCTGCGCCCGGCAACACCGACCAGCGCGCCCATCCTCGGCCTGGTGCCGGGGCTGGAGAACCTGGCGCTGGACGTCGGGCAGGGGGCCTTGGGCTTCACCCTGGCCATGGCGTCGGGGCGGATCGTCGCCGATGCCTTGGCCGGGCGACAGGCAGCAATCGAAATGGATGGTTTCCAACCGTCCGACCACGGGCTTTGATGGCCCCTTCAGCCAGGCAGGAAACACGCATGCTCCAAACCCTAAGGACCGCGATGCTCGCGGCGCCGCTCCTCCTGCTGCCGGGCCTGGCCGCGGCCCAGGCGCCCGCCGCGCCGGCCGCCCCCGCCGCCCCCACGAGCGCGGTGCGCGGCGCCTCGCCGATCTTCGATGGCGTGCGCGCGCGTGACCACATCCGCTGCGGCGTGTCGCAGGGCACGCCTGGCTTTTCGGTGCCGGATAGCCAGGGCGTCTGGCGCGGTTTCGACGCCGATTACTGCCGCGCGCTGGCCGCGGCCGTGCTGGGCGATCCGAACAAGGTGCGCTTCACGCCCTATTCCGCGCAGGCGCGTTTCACCGCGCTGCAATCGGGCGAAATCGACGTGCTGTCGCGCAACACCACCTATACCTTCGTGCGCGACGTGCAGCTCGGCCTCGAATTCCCGGCAATCATCTACTACGACGGCGCGGGCTTCCTGGCGCGGCGGCAGCCGGGGCTGACCTCGGCGCGGGGCCTGGATGGCGCGACCGTCTGCGTGCAGACCGGTTCGACCAACGAACTCATCGTCGGCGACTTCGGGCGCGCCAACAACATCCGCCTCAACCCGCTGGTCATGCAGAACCTGGAGGAGATTTTCCAGGCGCTGTTCTCCGGCCGTTGCGATGCGATGAACTGGGATCGCGGCGCCCTGGCCGGCACCCTGCAACGCGCGCCGAACCCGGCCGATTTCGTCATCCTGCCGGAAGTGCTGTCCAAGGAACCCTACAGCCCCGTCGTCGCGCAAGGCGACCAGCGCTGGCTTGAGATCGTGCGCTGGGTCGCCTTCGGCCTGATCGAGGCCGAGGAACTGGGCATCACCGCCGCCAACGCCGACAGCCGCCTGACCAGCACCGACCCCGGCGTGCAGCGCCTGCTGGGCGTGTCCGGCGGGTTCGGCGCCATGCTCGGCATCGACAACCGGTGGATGCTCAACGCCATCAAGGCCGTGGGCAACTGGAACGAAGTTTTTGAGCGCAACCTGGCACCGCTGGGCATCGACCGCGGCGTGAACCGGCTGTGGAGCGCCGGTGGCGCGCTCTACGCGCCGGCGTTTCGCTGATCTGGTGAGGTGGCGCCGTGGAGGGGGCTGTTCGCCCCCTCCACACCACCCCCAACCAGGGGCCGCCGCCCCTGGACCGGCGGAGTTATTGGCGCATCGGAGAGAGGGGCATGTCGCGCGCTTGATGACGGGCGCGCCTGCGACGCCCCTCTCTCCGATGCGCCAAATCGCGTGGGTTCCAAGGGGCCACGGCCCCTTGGTGGGGATAGTTTGAAAGGGGCAACGCCCCTTTCAAAGCGCAACCTACCCGTCAGCAGAAATGCGCCCCGCGCGTTTCCACCGCCACCGCGTAGAGTGACTGGCTGGCGGTCATGAACAGGATGTTGCGTCGTGTGCCGCCGAAGCAAACGTTGGAGCAGATTTCCGGCAGTTTGATTTGCCCGATCCGATCGCCGTTCGGCGCGAAGATGTGCACCCCGTCGTAGCCATCCCCGACCCAGCCGGCCGAGGACCAGATGTTGCCGCGTTCATCGGCGCGTATGCCGTCGGCCATGCCGGCGCGGCCGTCCAGGGTCATGTCGGCGAAGGTGCGCCCGTTGCGCAGGCGTGGGCCGTCCACGTCGAAGGCCCAGATCTGCTTCTTGGCGTCGGGGTAGTGGCTCGCGCCGGTGTCGGCGATGTAGCAGGTCCGGTAATCGGGCGAGAAACACAGTCCGTTCGGCTTGAAGGGGGCGTCCGTGAGTTTCGTCACTTCGCCCGATTGCCCATCGATGCGCCAGACCGCCTCTTTCATGAAGGGGCGGGGGCTGTCGGCCGATTGCGGCACGCGTTCGCCCTCGTAGTTCATCAGCGCGCCGTAGCCCGGGTCGGTGAACCAGATGCTACCGTCCGAAGGCAGGACCACGCCATCGTTGGGCGCATTGAACGCGCCTTCCGGCGCCCGTGCGGCCAGGATCGTGATGCGGCCATCGGGTTCGTAGCGCACGACGTCGCGGTGGTAGTGGCGGAAGGCGATCTGCCGCCCTTCGCGATCAAAGGTATTGCCGTTGGAGAAGCCGGAGGGGCTGCGGAAGCGGCGGTTGACCCGCATATTCTCCTCGGTCAGGCGCAGGGCTTCGTCGTTGGGGATGTCGGAAAAGACCAGGAAGCGCCCGGTCGCATGCCAGGCGGGGCCTTCGGCCCAGGCCATGCCCGTGTGCAGCCGCCGGATCGCGGCATTGCCCAGGGCCGCGCCGAAGCGCCGCGGGTCCAGCGTGATGATGTCGGGATCGGGGTAGCGCTGCGGCGGCGCATTGGGGCCATAGGCGCGTTGCGCCAGTACCGGCGTCGCGGCCAGCGCCGCGATACCCGTCAGCACCCCGCGCCGGGCGAGGCTTTCGCCATGTGTCATTGGTTTTCTCCCAACCCCCTGTTGACCGGGGGTTGGGGCAAGCATGGCACAGGCGGTCGTTTCGCCGCCGAGTAACGCTTTCGTGAGCGGCGGGCGCCCTCAGCCGGCGGCTGGGACGTCGCGGAAATAGGCCTCGACCGTGCCTTGCAGCTTCATGGTCAGCGGCCGGCCCTGGCGGTCCATGCTGTTGCCGACGGTGACGCGCACCCAGCCTTCGCTGATGCAATACTCGTCGACGTTGGTCTTCTCGACGCCCTTGAAGCGGATGCCGATGCCGCGTTCCAGCAGGGCCGCGTCATGGAACGGGCTTTTGGGGTTGGCGGAAAGGCGGTCGGGCGGGGTGTCGGTCATATCAGGACTCTGTTCGCGGCATTGGGCTGCGGGTCATAGCCACCCTGGCCGCGCGAGTCACACCCCCCGCCCGGCCAGCAGCCCCCCAGAGACACCGCCAAACCCCATCGCCCGTCGGGCGAACCAGCGTTTCAGCGCTGGCATCCGGTCCACCGCGCCGATGCCCAGGCGCCGCGCCGCGCGGATCGGGGCCAGGTCATTGCCAAAAAGCCGTTCCAGCGCATGGGTTGCGCCCAGCATCACCAGATTGTCGCCGCGCCGGGCTGCCTGATAGCGCGCCAGCACCGACGCGCCGCCCGGGTCTTCCCCCGCGTTCACCGCCTCGATCACCGCCTCGGCCAGGGCCGCCACGTCCCGGAAGCCCAGGTTCAGCCCTTGGCCCGCGATCGGGTGGATGCCGTGCGCCGCATCGCCGACGATGGCCAGGCGGGTGTCGGTCAGGCGCTGCACATGCATCGCGGTCAGCGGATAGGACCAACGCCGCCCGACCGGCGTGACCGCCCCCAGATGCCCGCCCATCCGGCGTCTCAATTCGCGGCCGAAGCCGGCGTCGGTCAGGTCCAGCGCGGCCTTGGCGATATCGGTGCGGTCGGACCAGACATAGGCCGACAGGTTCGGATGCTCTGCCGTGCCGGTCATCGGCAATTGGGCGAAGGGGCCGTTCGGCAGGAACTGTTCCAGCGCCAAGCCGTCATGCGGGCGTTCATGGGCGAAGGCGCCGACCAGCCCCATCTGGTGATAGTCGAACCCGGCCTCCCCGATGCCGGCGCCGCGCCGCAGGGGACTGCGACGGCCCTCGGCCGCGACGACCAGCCGGGCGGTGATGCGATGGCCGTTGGTCAGGGTCACGGTGGCGCCCTCGGCATCGCGCTCCACCGTCGCTTCGGTCGGCGCGAAGACCGACAGGTTCGCCATGCCTGGCAGGCGGGCATTAAGCGCGACCCGCAGGGCCCGCGCCTCGATCATCCAGCCAAACGCTTCCTCCCCGGCATCCGCCGCGTCGAAATGCAGGCTGAGGTGCGATGGCGCCTCGCCCGGGCGCCCATCGGCCACGCGGATCGCGCGGATGGCACAGGGTTCGGCCGGCAGCCGCGCCCAGATGCCGGCGGCGTCCAGCAGGTTGCGAGAGGTCGCGGCGATGGCATAGGCGCGGCCGTCGAAGGCCGGCATTTCCATCGGCGGCAATGGCGCGGCGTCGATCACCGCGACCGTCACCCCCGCGGCGGCGAGCAGCGCGCCCAGCGTGGCGCCCACGGGCCCCGCGCCGATGATGCAGACCTCTGCCAGGGATGCGGCGTGTGAACTGTCGGTCATCTTGGCGGTCTGCTCCATCGGGGGGCGCCGGTTGCAGGGTCGGCTGCCTAATCTCTAAGCAAAAAAATCATGCCCCTTGGTCCGCCGCATCGCCGCGGCAGGCTGTCGGCGGCGGTTTGCCTCACGCTGCGGCCGAAAATGCAATCGGCCGGGCGTTCGGTCCCGCGTGGCACGGGGTTTGGTAACACAACCCCCAGACGTGCTGACTGAACAAGGGGGCGAGTTTCAAATGAAGTTGGTGATCGCGATCATCAAGCCGTTCAAATTGGACGAGGTGCGCGAGGCGCTCACCCCGCTCGGCGTGCAAGGGCTGACGGTGACGGAAGTCAAGGGTTTCGGGCGCCAGAAGGGCCAGACCGAGATCTACCGGGGGGCGGAATACCACGTCTCCTTCCTCCCCAAATTGAAGATCGAGGTCGCCGTGCCGGCCGACATGGTCGATGCGGTCGTCGAAGCGATCGCCGGCACCGCCCGCACCGGCAAGATCGGCGACGGCAAGATCTTCGTCCTCGATGTGGAACGCGCCCTGCGCATCCGCACCGGTGAGACGGACGACGCCGCGCTGTGACTGCCGATCTGACGCCACCAATCAATCCGACGAGGGGAAATAGAATGATGCGCTTTCTGGCGCGCGGCGCCTTCGCGCCGTTGCCTGTCCTGCTGTTCGCCGCCATGCCGGCGTTCGCCCAGGATGCAGCGCCCAAGGTCGACGCCGGCGATACCGCCTGGATGCTCACCTCCACCGCACTGGTCCTGATGATGACCGTGCCGGGCCTGGCGCTCTTCTACGCGGGCATGGTCCGCAAGAAGAACATCCTGGCCACCATGATGCAGTCGGTCTCGATCGCGGCGATCATCTCGATCGTCTGGATGGTCGTGGGCTACTCGCTGGCCTTTGGTGAGGGCGGTGCCTATGTCGGCGACTTCTCGCGCCTGTTCCTGAACGGCCTGGCCGAGAACTGGGACAAGCCCTTCACCCTGGGCACGGGCGACGCGGCGGTGGCGATGACCATCCCCGAGAGCGTCTTCCTGATGTTCCAGATGACCTTCGCCATCATCACCCCGGCGCTGATCGCCGGTGCTTTCGCCGACCGGATGAAGTTCTCGGCGCTGGTGGTCTTCACCATCCTGTGGTCGCTGGTCGTCTACAGCCCGATCGCGCATTGGGTCTGGCATCCGAATGGCTGGATTTTTGCCCTGGGCGCGCTCGATTTCGCGGGCGGCACGGTCGTGCACATCAACGCCGGTGTCGCCGGCCTGATCTGTGCGCTTGTCCTGGGCAAGCGCGTCGGGCTCGGCGCCGACAACATGTCGCCCTACAACTTGGCCTTCGCCGTCATCGGCGCCAGCCTGCTGTGGGTGGGCTGGTTCGGCTTCAACGCTGGTTCGGCGCTGACCGCCGGCGGCCGTGCGGGCATGGCCATGCTGGTCACGCAACTGGCCGCGGCCGCCGCGGCGCTGGCCTGGATCTTCGCCGAGTGGATCATCAAGGGTAAGCCGTCGGTGCTGGGCGCGATCTCGGGCGTCGTGGCCGGCCTGGTCGCGATCACTCCGGCCTCGGGCTTCGTGCTGCCGATCCCGGCCGTGATCATCGGCCTGGTCGCCGGTCTCGCGGGCTTCTGGGGCGCCACCGCGCTGAAGCACATGTGCGGCTACGACGACAGCCTGGACGCCTTTGGCGTGCATGGCATCTGCGGCATCGTCGGCGCCATCCTGGTCGGCTGGTTCGCCTATGGCCCGCTGTCGGCGACGACCGCGGCGCCGGACGGCATCATCGGTTCGATGGATCAGCTGATCATCCAGGTCCAGGCCTCGGCCGCGGTCTTCGCCTATACGGCGGTCGCGTCCTACATCCTGCTGAAGATCGTGGACATCCTGATCGGCCTGCGCGTGACCGAAGAAGAGGAACGCGAGGGCCTGGACGTGTCGCTGCACGGCGAACGCATGGGCTGAGCCCACCCCCCCTTCGGGGCTTGGTCCAAGCGAGGGCGCCGGGGCAACCCGGCGCCCTTTTTGCGTCTTGAAGCCGGCGGTTGAATAACCCCTGCCGCGTCAGGCACCTGTGGTGCTAGGCTGCCGTATCACCTGAAGCAGTATCACCGCCGATGCCCCGTGCCGCACTTGTCGAACGCGCCGCCGAAGCCGCCCGCCCCGGCGGCAACCGTTTTGCCTCGCCCGCCGTCAAGGCGGCGCTCGCGCGGCGCGCGGCCGAAACCGGGGGTCTGCTGGTCGGGCTGGCGGGGCTGGGGCTGCTGGTGGCGCTCGGCAGTTACAACGCGGCTGATCCGTCGCTGTCCACCGCGACGCATCAGCCGGTGCAGAACCTGGCCGGCCCGGGTGGCGCCATCGTGGCCGACCTGCTGTGGCAGACCTTTGGCTGGGCGGCGCTGGTGCTGCCCGCCAGCCTGCTGGTCTGGGCCGGCAGGCTTGCGGCCCATCGCGGCCTTGCCCCCTTCGCCGGCCGGCTGGCGGCGCTTTTGGCGGCGCTGCCGCTGGTCGCGGCGGCGCTGACCCTGGCCCCACTGCCGCCGGGGCTGGCCGGTGCCGCCGGCGCGGGCGGTGCCGTTGGCCCGCCCCTGGCCGGCTGGGTCGCCGGCCTGCCGGGAAACCTCTTCGGCCCCTATGGCGCGGCCGTGGCCCAGATCGGCCTTGTCGGCGCGGCCGTGCTGTCGGCCTGGTTCGGCATCGCCCTGCCGCGCGGGTCCATGCGGCGTGCCGGCGGCGCCGCGCGTGGCGGCGCGGGCTGGCTGGCCGCCCGGATGAAGCCGGCACCACGCGCCGCCGACGCGCAGCGCAGCCAGGATTGGGCGCCCATGCCGCCGCCGCCCCGGCCGATGCGCGTCGCCCCGTTGCAGCGCGACGACGCGCCGGAGCCCACGCCCGAACCCACGCCTGCATCGGGGCGCGAACGCCTGTCCACCGTCTCCGAAGGGCCGGGCCTCGCGGCCCGCACCACCGCCGCCGTCACCGGCCTGCTGCGCCGGCGCGAACGCCCCGCGGAACCGCGCCTGTCCACCCTGCTGCGCAATGCCGAAAGCGCCGCGGGCGAACCCGAACCCGCCGCCCCGACGCCCCCGCCGCGCGGCGAAAAGCCCCGCGTCGCCGACCGCACCCCCGCCCCGCGCAAGCGGCCGGAGGCCAACCAACCCGCGCTCGACCTGCCCGATGGCCGCTATCGCCCGCCGCCGCTCGACCTGCTGACCGTGGCGCCGCCGCGCCGCGACCAGGGGCCGTCGGAAGAAGCCCTGCAAAACAACGCCCGCATGCTGGAAAGCGTGCTGGAGGATTACGGCGTGCGCGGCCGCATCGTCGAAATCCGCCCCGGCCCGGTCGTGACGCTGTACGAGCTGGAACCGGCCCCCGGCACCAAATCCGCCCGGGTCATCGGCCTGTCCGACGACATCGCCCGCAGCATGAGCGTGCTGGCTGTGCGTATCGCCACCGTCCCGATGCGCAACGTCATCGGTATCGAAATGCCGAACGCCAAGCGCGAGACGGTCTATCTGCACGAACTTTTGAGCGCCAATGACTGGGCGCGGAACCCGGGGCGGCTGCCGCTGGCGCTGGGCAAGGACATCGGCGGGTCGCCCGTCGTGGCCGATCTTGCGAAAATGCCGCACCTGCTGATCGCCGGCACCACCGGGTCGGGCAAGTCGGTCGGGATCAACACCATGATCCTGTCGCTGCTATATCGCCTGACGCCCGACGAATGCCGCTTCATCATGATCGACCCAAAGATGCTGGAACTGTCGGTCTATGACCGCATCCCGCATCTGCTGGCGCCGGTCGTCACCGAACCGCCCAAGGCCATCGGCGCCCTGAAATGGACGGTGCGGGAGATGGAACGGCGGTATCGTTCCATGTCGCAACTCGGCGTCCGCAACATCGCCGGCTTCAACGAAAAGATCGCCGAGGCCCGCCGCACCGGCCAGGTGCCGACCCGCCGCGTGCAAACGGGCTTCGACCCCGAAACCGGCAAGCCGGTCTTCGAGGACCAGCCCCTGGCGCTGACCCTGCTGCCGATGATCGTCGTGGTCATCGACGAAATGGCCGACCTGATGATCGTCGCCGGCAAGGAGATCGAGGCCGCCGTCCAACGCCTCGCGCAGATGGCCCGCGCCGCCGGCATCCACGTGATCATGGCGACCCAGCGCCCGTCGGTGGACGTCATCACCGGCACCATCAAGGCGAACTTCCCGACGCGCATCTCCTTCAGCGTCACCAGCAAGATCGACAGCCGCACCATCCTGGGCGAGCAGGGTGCCGAACAACTCCTGGGCATGGGCGACATGCTGCACATGGCCGGCGGCGGCCGCCTGGCCCGCGTGCACGGACCCTTCGTGTCCGACGCCGAAGTCGAACGCGTGGTCGACTGGCTGCGCGAGCAAGGCGAACCCTCCTACGTCGAGGAAGTCACCGAGGCAGACGAGGACGACGACGGCTCCAACCCCGGCCTGTCCGGCATCGCCGCCGGGTCGGACGCCGAAAAATCGCTCTTCGACCAAGCCGTCGACCTGGTCACCCGCGAAGGCAAGGCCAGCACCAGCTTCGTCCAGCGCCACCTGAACATCGGCTACAACCGCGCCGCCAAGCTCATCGAACAGATGGAAAAAGAAGGCGTCGTCGGCGCCGCGAACCACGTCGGCAAGCGCGAGGTCCTGACCCGGCGCAGTGAGGATTGAACGGGGTGAGGGCGGTGCCGTGAGAGGGACTTCGTCCCCCTCACACTCCCCCTACCAGGGGCCGCCGCCCCTGGACCGGCAGGGTTTTGGCAAAGCAACGGGAGGGGCGTCATGGGCGATCCCTCGCCACGGGTGCTCCATGCCCCTCCCGTTGCTTTGCCAAAGTTCCGCGGGTTCCAAGGGCCCGCCGGCCCTTGGTAGGGGGAGGTGTGGAGGGGGCGAATAGCCCCTTCCACGGCGCACCCTCACCGCCCGAACAACCTTCGCAGCCAAGCCAACGGTCCCAGCCCGCGTCGCGTTTGCTGGTGTGTCACGTGTGGCCGGCGTGCCGGGGGTGGCAGGGCGGAGGCGATGGTGTGGCGCCCTTCGTCGCGTGCCGCGATCAGCCGTGCTTCCAGGGCCACGATCGGGGCGACCGCGTCGTTGCCGTAGCGTTCGGTCATGTCGGCCACGGTATGGGTGGCGTCGTCCCAGGCGCCGGCGCGGCGCAGCGCGTCCAGGGCGCGGACGCATTGTTCGGCATCCATCGGCGGGCCGCAGCGCCACAGCGCCACCGCATCCAGGCGCCAGGCGCGGGCCTGTTCGCCGCGCTGCATGTCATCGGCGACCCAGGCGGCCTGCAACGTGGCCTCGGCGGCGGCATGCAGGGCGCCAGTTTCCTCCAGCACATGCGCCCAGGCGAGGAATTTGCGTGCCAGCGGCGGGATTGTGTTGTCGGCCAGCAGGGCGCGGAACGGGGCGGCGGCGACCACGCCGGGCACGGCGGGATGTGCCTGGGCCAGGTCGGGCGCGGCATAGCCGCAATGCGGGCATTGCTGCAGCCAGCGCGCCATGGTGGATCGCACCGGCTCGCCCGGCCGCAGGTCCAGGTCCGGCGCCTGTTCGGGCGGTTGCGGGCGGAACGGCACATGGCGGCTCTCGCTGCCGCAGACGCCGCAGCGCAGGGTCGTGGGCGCTTTTTGTTGCGCACCGGCTTGGGATGGGGGGGGCAGTGCCATGGTTACCCCACGATAGAACCTGCGCCGCGACGTTGCACGCCCAGTTGCATGGCTGCGCGCGACTTGCGAAACAGGGGGATGCCCCGTGGCGACCTCTTCCCCGACATTGCCCCTTATGAAACCGGCCTGCTGCCCCTTTCGGGCGGCCATGTCATGTATTGGGAGCAGGTCGGCAACCCGCGCGGCCAGCCCGCCCTGTTCCTGCATGGCGGCCCCGGCGCCGGCGCGGGGGCGGTGCATCGCCGGTTTTTCGACCCGCAGCATTGGCGGATCATCATCTTCGACCAGCGCGGCGCCGGCCGGTCCCGCCCCTTGGGCGATTTGCGCGAAAACACCACGCCACACCTGGTCGCGGATATCGAGGTGCTGCGCCGCTTCCTCGGCATCGACCAATGGCTGCTGTTCGGCGGCTCCTGGGGCTCCACCCTGGCGCTGGCCTATGCCCAGGCGCATCCGGACCGCGTCGCCGGGGCCGTCCTGCGCGGCGTGTTCCTGGGGCGGGAGGCGGAGGTGGACTGGTTCCTCTACGGCCTGCGCCGCGTCTTCCCCGACGCCTGGGCGAATTTCGCCGAACATGTGCCGGAGGCTGAGCGCGGCGACCTGCTGACCGCCTACCTGACCCGGCTGATCGACCCCGAACCCTCGGTGCATTTGCCCGCGGCCCGGGCCTGGAGCGCCTATGAAGGCTCCTGCTCCACCCTTTTGCCATCGCCCGAGACGGTCGCGAGCTTCGCCCAGGACCGCACGGCGCTGGGGCTCGCGCGGATCGAGGCGCATTATTTCGCCCACCGCCTGTTCCTGGCCGAGGGCGGGCTGCTGGCGCACATGGACGGCATCGAACACATCCAGGCCGAGATCATCCAGGGCCGCTACGACATGGTCTGCCCGGCCGAGACCGCCTTCGACCTGGCCTCGGCCTGGCCACGGGCGCGGCTGACGGTGGTGCCCGACGCCGGGCATTCGGCGCTGGAACCTGGCATCCGCACCGCGCTGGTCGCCGCGGTCGAACGGTTCCGCATCCCCCGCCGGTAACCCATTCACATTTCGGCAACCCTGCCTGCCCCACCTTGCCGGGCAGACGAGGAGGCCGCCAATGCCGTCGGAAATCCGCCACATCCTGTTCCGCCCGGCCGAGGCCGCGCGCGCGACGCTGGACCATCTGCGCCGCGCCCGGCGCAACCAGCCGATGGGCGACGTGATCGATTGTTTCGTGGAACCGTCGCTACCCTGGGCCGGCGAAGCCGCGGCCCCCCGGCGCGGCGTGGCCCTGGCCGTGGTGATGGACCCCAGCCGCGACCTGCCGCGCGGCGAAGTCTCAGAATTGATGCGCCTGTCGCTGGCCGGTGAGGAACTGATGCAGGCGCTGATCGCCTATTGCCAGAACAACGGCGTCCCGCTGCCGATCGATGGCGACAAGTCGCTGCAACGTTTCGGCGACCAGATCGGCATCGTCATCACCCTGGACGACAGCGCGGTGGTGGCCCCCGTGGTCGCCGCGCGGATGGCGATGACCCACGCGGCCTGAAAAGCGGGGGCCTGAACTTCGCATCCAGCCCCGCTTGCCGCGGAGGCGCCGCGACGCAACACTACCCCCATGGATGCCCATCGCTTCGACGTCATCGTGATCGGAGCCGGCATCGCCGGCGCCACCACCGCAGCCCATCTGGCCAAGCACTTCCGTGTCGGGCTGATCGAGATGGAGGAGAGTGCCGGCTACCACACCACCGGCCGATCCGCCGCGATCTGGATGCTGAACTACGGCCCGCCCGATGTGCGGCTGATGACCGGCGGCAGCCGTGAATTTTTTGAACACCCCCCCGAAGGCTTCGCCGACGTCCCGCTGATGCAGCGCCGCGCGGTCGTCCACCTGGCCCCGCCTGGCGAGGAAGCCATGCTGGCCGAGAAGATCGCCGCCAGCGACGGCACCATCACCCCGATCCCGGTCGCCGAGGTCCTGGCCATGGCCCCCGGGCTGCGTCCCGACTACGCCGTCGCCGCCGCGATCGAACCCGAATCCTTCGACATGGATGTGGCGGCCCTGCACCAGGGCTACCTGAAACTGCTGCGCGCGCGCGGTGGCCAGATCGGGTTGCGCAGCCGCGCCGGCCAGATCTGGCAGCAGGGCGGGCTATGGCGCGTCACCACGGCGCATGGCGAAACCCTGGGTGCCGAGGTGCTGGTCAACGCCGCCGGCGCCTGGGGCGATGAACTCGCGGTGATTGCCGGCGTCCCACCGATCGGCCTGCAACCCAAGCGCCGCACCGCCATCGTGATCGATCCCGCGCCCTATGAGGTCGCGGACTGGCCGTTGCTGGGCGACGTCGCGCACACTTGGTACGCGCGCCCCGAGGCCCGCCGCAAACTGATGGTCAGCCCGGCCGATGAGATCGACAGCCCGGCCACCGACGCACAGCCGGATGAGCTGGACGTCGCCATCACCGCCGACCGCTTCTCGCAGGCTTTCAACATCGACGTGCGGCGTATCGAACATTCCTGGGCGGGGCTGCGCAGCTTCACCCCGGACCGCTCCTTTGCCCTGGGTGAGGAGGCAAGCCGCCCCGGCTTCTTCTGGGCGGTGGGGCAGGGCGGCTACGGCATCCAGACGGCACCCGCCGCCGGGCGCCTGCTGGCCGGGCTGATCCGTGGCGAGGTGCCGGCGGAGCTGCAGCGCATCGTGCCCATGGTCGACCCCATGCGGTTCCGCAAATGACCGCGCTGCCGACCCAGGATGATGTGCGCGCCGCCGCGGCGCGCCTGGCCGGCCGCGTCATCCACACGCCGATGCTGCGGCACGCGTTGCTGGACGAGATCACGGGCGGGCAGGTTTTTGTAAAACCCGAACCCTTGCAGCGCACCGGATCGTTCAAGTTCCGCGGTGCCACCAATGCGGTGCTGCAACTCGATTTTTCCACGCGGGCGCAGGGCGTCGTCACGCATTCCTCGGGCAACCACGGCCAGGGGCTGGCCTGTGCGGCGGCGGCGGCCGGTATTCCGGCGCTGATCGCGATGCCGGCCGATGCGCCGGCCATCAAGGTCGAGGCGACGCGGCGTTGGGGCGCGGAAATCCTGCCCTTCGACCGCGCCACGACCGATCGGGAGGTTTTGGCCGCCCGCCTGGCCACCGAACGCGGCATGACGCAGATCCCGCCCTTCGACCACGCCCATGTCATCGCGGGGCAGGGCACCCTGGCGCTGGAACTGCTGGCCGATGCCGGGGGCGCGCTGGATGCCATGGTGGTCTGCACCGGTGGCGGCGGGCTGATCGCGGGCTGCGCCCTGGCACTGGATGGCACGGGCTGCGACATCTGGGCCGCCGAGCCGGAAGGCTGGGACGATTACGGAGTCTCGCTGCGCGCCGGCCAGCGCATCGGCAATGATGGCCGCGGCAGCCTGCTCTGCGACGCCCTGCTGTCGCGCAAGCCTGGCGAAATCACCTTCGCCATCAACGCACACCGCCTGGCGGGCGGCGTCGCGGTGACCGAGGCCGAGGTTTTTGCCGCCATGCGCTTCGCCTTCCAGCACCTGAAGGTCGTGGTCGAACCGGGGGGCGCGGTCGCGCTGGCCGCCGTGCTGGCGGGGCATGTGCCCACGCGCGGGCGCCGCGTCGGGCTGGTGCTCAGCGGCGGCAATGTCGATCCCGCCGTCTTCGCGGCCGCATTGGCCGCCTGATGGCGTTGCGCCGCCCTGTCCTGGTCTGGGCGGTGGCGGGTGGGGTGGCGGCCGGGGCGGCGGGGATCGCCGCCGGCATGCGGGTCGTGCCGGCGATCATGGTCGGCTGGTGCCTGCTGGTCACCATCTACACGACCCTGATGCTGCGGCACCTCTGGGCCGCCGATGCCGAGACGATGCGCCGGCGCGCCAAGGTGCTGGTCGAGGGCCGCTGGACCGTCTTCACCCTGTCACTGCTGGCCGCGATCGCGGCACTCGGCGGCGTCGGGTGGGAGGCCGCCTTCGCACCGCGTCCCTTGCCCTGGTACAGCCCGGTGATGACCGCCATGACCGTCACCATGTCGTGGCTCTTCGTGCAGGTGTTGTTCGCGCATGACTACGCGCATGAATACTGGCGGGCCGAGGGCGGCATCGTGTTTCCCGGCGGCGACGGCACGCCGGAGTTTTCAGAGTTTCTGTATTTTTCCTTCACCGTCGGCATGACCGCGCAGGTCAGCGACGTGACGACCGACAGCCCCGCGATGCGCAAGCTCGTGCTGCTGCACGGGATCATCGCCTTCGCCTTCAACGTCGTGATCCTGGCGGTGTCGGTGAACATCGCCGCGGGGCTCGTGGGATAGGGCGCCATCGCCAAGCGACAGGATGGCCCGGAAATACGTCACCCAGAGCGTCATCGCACGGCCATTCCATAAGGGCGCGGCGGCGGTCAACGCCGCCGCGCCGCAATAGGGGTTCGCTCCGTCAGCCGGTACGGCCCGGCTGGCCGCGTTCGGCGCAGGCCCAGCCATGGCTGTGCACCAGCCCGTCGTCGTGGTCGGGCTGCGCGACCGGCAGCTGCGGGATCGACAGCGGGTTGGTCAGGCGGATGGGCGCGCGGCCCGGGCGGGGTGGCTCGGAGGCCCAGGTATGGGCATGCACCAGGCCGTCGTCGTGGTCGTTGTTCATGATCGTGTCTCCCTTTACTGGGCCGCTACGGGCGCGTCGTGGAACTGCTGGGCTTCGGTGCTGTGGGCCAGGGCGGTGGTGCTGCTGTGCCCACCGGCGGCGGCGGTCGCGACGGCGTCGAAGTAGCCGACGCCCACTTCCCGCTGGTGCCGGACAGCCGTGAAACCTTCGGCCTCGGCGGCGAATTCCGCCTGCTGGAGTTCGCTATAGGCCCCCATGCCGCGTTCGGCGTAGCCGCGCGCCAGCTTGAACATCGACAGGTTCAGGCTGTGGAAACCGGCCAGGGTGACGAACTGGAACTTGTAGCCCATGGCGCCGATTTCGCGCTGGAATTTGGTCGCCGCCTCGACACCCATCTTCCGCTGCCAGTTGAACGACGGGCTGCAATTGTAGGCGAGCATTTTTCCCGGGAACTGGCGGTGGATGGCCTCGGCGAAGGCGCGTGCATCGTCCAGATCAGGGTCCGACGTCTCCCACCACAGCAGGTCGGCATAGGGCGCGTAGGCCAGGCTGCGGGCGATGGCGTAGTCCTTGCCCATGCCCGAGGTGATGCGGTGGAAGCCCTCGGCCGTCCGATCGCCGGAAATGAAGGGGCGGTCGCGTTCGTCGATGTCGCTGGTCAGCAGCTGTGCCGATTCCGCATCGGTGCGGCAGAGCAGGACGGTCGAAACGCCCTCCACATCAGCCGCCAGGCGGGCGGCGTTCAGGGTGCGGATATGCTGGCTGATCGGCACCAAGACCTTGCCGCCGAGGTGGCCGCACTTCTTTTCCGAGGCCAGCTGGTCCTCGAAATGCACACCGGCTGCACCGGCCTCGATCATCGCGCGCATCAGCTCATAGGCGTTGAGCGCGCCACCAAAGCCGGCTTCGGCATCGGCGATGACGGGGGCCATGTAATGGGTGGGATCGCCCTTGCCTTCCTGCACCGCGATCTGGTCGGCGCGGCGCAGGGCCGCGTTGATCTTGGTGATGACCTTGGGCACCGAGTCCACCGGATACAGCGACTGGTCGGGGTACATCTGGCCGCCGGAATTGGCGTCGGCCGCGACCTGCCAGCCGGACAAATAGATCGCCTTCAACCCTGCCTTGACCTGCTGCAGCGCCTGCATCCCGGTCAGCGCGCCCAGCGTGTTCACGAAGGGCTCGTTCCGCAGCAACGACCACAGGCGCTCGGCGCCCATTTCGGCCAGGGTGTGGCGGATGCGGAAGGACCCGGCCAGGCGGGCGACATCGGCCGGGGAATAATCACGGCGGATGCCGTCGAAGCGACCTGGTTGCGGCGCGCTGGTGCCGCCGTCCGGAGCCATCGGGAGTTCGGTACGCATGGAAAATTCTCTCCTGGTGGTGGGGCGGGTTGTCCCGTCCTGCATGTGAAGAATTGACCTTGCTCCGCACAAAAGCACACCGTATTCGAAGGAAAGCCTCGCAATCCGGTCACGGTCTTGACTGTAAAGACCGAAAATCAGTGAAGGTTGTAAAGAATGGCGCCCCCGATGATCGGCCGAACGATCCGTCGCCTACGGAGCGAACGCGGCCAGACGCAGCAGGCCCTGGCGGTGCGCCTGGGCATTTCCGCCTCCTACCTCAACCTGATCGAACACGATCAGCGGGCGGTCACCGCCGCGCTGCTGATCAAGCTGACCGAGGCGCTGGAGGCGGATCTCGCGACCCTGTCCGGCCATCAGGAACGCCAGATGGAGGCGGGGTTGCGGGAGGTCCTGGCCGACCCGCTGCTGGGGCTGGACCAGGTGCCAGAGGAGGAGGTCCGCGCGCTCGCGGCATCGGCCCCCAATGCGGCGCGGGCGATGCTGGCCCTGTACCGCGCCTTCCGCGTGGCGCGGGAGGATGCGAGCGGCATCGCCCTGCCGACCGGCCGCCGCCTGCTGCTGCCGACGGAGGAGGTGCGCGACATCTTCCACGACCGCGCCAACCATTTTGCCACGTTGGAACTGGCCGCCGAGCGGCTGGTCGCGGAACTCGGCGTCACACCCGCCGAGATGAACCACGCGATCGCCGAACGCCTGCGCACGCGCCATGGCATCATCGTGCAGGTCGGTCCCCTGACCGCATCGCACCGGCGCTACGACGCCGAAACCCGCCGGCTACACCTGTCGGATTCCCTGCCGCGCGAAAGCCGCGGATTCCAGATGGCGTTTCACCTGATGCTGCTGGAAGCGCGGGATGCGGTGGAGGCGTTGATCGCCCAGGCCGCCCCGACCACGACCGAAGCCGCGGCCCTGCTGCGCGTCGGGCTGCTGAACTACGCGGCCGGCGCGTTGCTGCTGCCCTATGCCCCGTTCCTCGCGGCCGCGCGGGTGATGCGACATGATGTGGAGGCATTGGCCGCGCGGTTCGGCGTGTCCTTCGAACAGGCCTGCCATCGGCTATCGACCTTGCAGCGCGACGGCGCGCGGGGCGTGCCGTTCTTCTTCCTGCGGCTCGATCCGGCTGGCAATGTCGGCAAGCGGTTTTCGGCGGCGGGGTTTCCCTTCGCGCGCTACGGCGGGTCCTGCCCGCGCTGGATCGTGCATGGCGCCTTTGCCACGCCGGGGACGTTGCGGGTGCAGGTGGCGGCGCTGCCGGATGGCGCGCGTTTCCTGTGCTTCGCACGCACGGTGCAGGGCGCGCCGGCAACCTGGGGCGAACCCGCGCCAATCCACGTCGTGGCGATGGGCTGCGACATCGGGCGCGCGGCGGAAATGGTTTATGCCGATGGCATCGACCTGGCCGCCGCGACGGTCGGGATCGGCCTGTCCTGCCGGCTATGCGACCGGCCGGATTGCCGCAGCCGCGCCTTCCCGCCACTGGAACACCGCCTGGCGCTCGACCCGCTGGAGGAGAGTGCAGCGCCCTACCAATTCGCGCCGAAGCGCTAGAGTATTTTCAAGTCGGGTGGACTCATCTGACGACTCGGAAAATGGCCTAGCCCTGGGGATCCCACTCGGTCAGCGAATCCTCATCTCCATCGATGCCGATATGCCGGACGTCGCTGATGAAGCGCTCATAGTCCTTGAAGGATTTCATCGACCGCGCCTTGTTGGCCGACAACAGTTCCGACAGCAGCGCATTGACGATCGCCGAGGCACCGACAAGCGAATTGCCGAAATAGGTGCTTTTCGTGCTGACCGTGAACAGCGCATCGGCCAGTGTCGCGAGCGGCGACAGCGGGCTATCGGTGAACACCACGGTGCGCCCGCCTTGCTCCCGCACGATCTGCAAGGCGCCATGGACGATGCGCGAATAACGCGGAAAACTCATCGCGATCAGCACATCGCGACGCCCGGTGCCCGCGAGTTGATCGAGCCGCATGCCGCGGGCGGGATCGATCATGATCGGCTGTTCGACCAGATGCCGCAGATGGAAGGCCAGCATATCCGCCAGCCCAAACACGCTGCGGACGCCGAAGACATAGACGCGCCGCGCCTCGCCCAGCATGCGCACGGCGGCGCGCATCTGCGTCTGGTCGAGTTGCTCCATCGTGCTGCGCAGATTGTCCAGGTCGCGTTCCAGCGACGCCTGCGCCACGCCTTGCCCGCGTGTCGCCGGCGTCACCTCCATGCGGCCGATCTGGCTGAGATACTGGCGGACGTGTTCCTGCAAGTCGCGCCGCAAATCCGGATAGCCGGTGTAGCCGATCGCCTGGGCGAAACGCACCACGGTGGACTCGCTGACCTGCAACCGTTCCGCGACCTTCGTCGCCGTCAGCAACGCGACTTCCGCGGGGTTCGACAGCAACAGGCTGGCGACCGCGCGGCCACGATCGCCCAGCTTCTCGGCGCCGAGCGTGATCCGCCGCACCATCTCCGGCGAAAGATGCCTGATCGTGGCCCGGGCTGGCATGCCTAGTGGATCTCACCCTCTTCGCGCAGCAGGCGCAGGCTGCGGCGCAGCGCATCCAGCGTCTGATCCAATTCGCTGTCGCCATGCACCGCCGAGGCCGAGCCGCCGGGCCAGGGCGAAAAATCCACGCCATGCAGACGCATCGCCAGCCGCAGTTTCGCCGCGGTCTGGTTGCCGCGCGGCAGTTTCAGATCGGCATAGCCCAGGGTCAGCGGATCGAAACTCCGCGGATCGATCGGCAGCCCGCGTGGATTGATGAAGATGTGCAGCCCCGTCGTGTGGCCATAGGCGCCCCAGGGCACACCTTCCTCGGCCAGCACCTCGGTCACGCCCGCGCGCAGCCTGGCGCCATAGGCATGCGCCCTGGCCAGCGCATCGGTGTCGCGCAGGATTTCGAGCGTCGCGATGCCGGCGGCGGCGCTGACCGGGTTGGCGTTGTAGGTGCCCTGGTGGCCGATCTTCTCGACCCCACGCGCGGCCGCACGCTCCGGGTCCAGCAGTTCCAGCACGTCGCGCCGCCCGACCACGGCGCCGCCCGGCAACCCGCCGGCGAGGATTTTTGCCAAGGTCGTCAGGTCGGGCCGGACGCCCAGCGCCGCCTGTGCCCCGCCCAGTGCGACGCGGAAACCCGTGACCACCTCATCGAAGATCAGCAGGATGCCGCGCTTGGCGGTTTCCTCCCGCAGCAGCCGCACATATTCCGGCCGCAGCGGAACCTGCCCGTAGCTCGAACCCGTCGGTTCCAGGATGGCGGCGGCGATCTCACCCTCATGCGCATCGAGCACGGCGGCGAGGTCGATGGCATCCCCCGGATCGGCCAGCACCACCTGGCTTGCCAGGTCGGGCAGCACGCCCGGCGTCGGCCCGCCATCGAAGTGGTTGACCACGCCGAACGCCACATGATCGTGCCAGCCGTGGAAATGCCCGCGCAGGCGCAGCACCTTGGCGCGCCCGGTGGCGGCGCGCGCGAGGCGCAACGCCATCAAGGTCGCCTCCGTCCCGGAATTGGTGAAGCGCACCAATTCGGCCGAAGGGACCAGCGCCTGGATCAACTCGCCCCAGCGCAGTTCCAGATCATGGTTCGCGCCGTAATGCGTCCCGCGCGCAAGTTGCTCGCTGACCCGCGCCACCATCTCCGGATGCGCATGGCCCAGGATCAGCGCGCCATGCCCGCCCACGTAGTCGACATAGCCATGCCCATCCGCATCCCATTTCCGCGCGCCGGCGGCGTGGGTCACGCTCAGCGGATGCGGCGGCATATAGCGGCTGTCATGGGTGACGCCGGCGGGAAAGACCTCGCGCGACCGCGCATAGGCCGCGGCCGACGCGGGCGTCTGCGCGATATAGGCCGAGATGATGCGCGAATTGCTCGGCGCGATGGCGTTCATGGGGCGTTTCTTTCCCTTTTGGTCGTCTAGTGGCTGAAGCGGCGCATGCCGCCATCAACATGGATCACCTGGCCGGTGATGTAGCGCGCCAGCGGCGAACACAGGAACACCGCCAGCACCGCCAGGTCTTCCGGCTGGCCGACATACCCTGCCGGGATGTCCTTGGTGGAATCACGTTCCGCCTGCTCCGATGCCAGGATGCGCCGGTCGATCTGTTCCGAATGGATGCGCCCGGGGGGGATCGAGTTGATGGTGATCCCCTCGGACGCCAGGTGCCGCGACATCGCCTTGGCCCAGATATGCACGGCCCCGTTCGGCGCATTGGCGGGGTTGATCTCGCGCGGTTCGTCCTGGCCGGTCAGGCTGATGATGCGGCCATGGCGCTGTGCCCGCATGCCCGGGATGAAGGCATGGGCGATGCGGCGTCCGGCTTCGAAATTCAGGAACATCGCTTCGCCCCACACCTCGTCGCTGCCAAGGTCGGGTTGGGCGCGGCTGCCGCCGGCGTTGTTGATCAGGATGTCGCAGCGGCCGAAGCGGTCGTGCATCTGCTGGCGCGTGCGATCGGGCGCGCCGGGGGCCGTGATGTCCTCCACGATGATCAGCGGTTCGGCGCTGGCGGGCAGTTCGGCCGCCAGTTCCTCCAGCAGGTGGCGGCGGCGGGCGAGCAGCCCGATGCGGCAGCCCTCCGCCGCCAGGCCCTTGGCAATCGCCCGCCCCAGACCGGCCGAGGCACCGGTGACCAGGGCGACATGCCCGCTCAGTTGCAGGTCCATCGGACGATCCTCAGGCGAAGGGGTTGAATTCGGTGGGGAAGACGCCGCGCGGCTGCATCGCGGGATAGGGTTCGCGCGGCAGGAAGGCGCCGTAACCCGGTTCCACCTGGCGCTTGCCTTCGCCGACGACGACGGTGCCGCGCACCAGGGTCGTGACTGGCCAGCCGGTGAGTTCCATGCCCTCATAAGGCGTGTAGTCCACCGCGTGATGCAGGTCGGCCGCCGTCAGCGTGCGCGTCAGCGTCGGGTCCCAGACCGCGATATCGGCGTCCATCCCGACCGCGATCGAGCCCTTGCGCGGATACAGCCCAAAAAGTTTCGCGGGGTTTGTCGCGGTGATGGCGACGAATTGCTGCAGGTCGATGCGACCCTTCACGACGCCTTCGGAAAACAGGAAGGGCAGCCGGGTTTCCAGGCCAGGGACGCCGTTCGCGACCTTGGTGAAGGGCGCGTCCATGCCATAGGCCTGCTTGCCGTCGGGCCCCGCGTAGCGATAGGGCGCGTGGTCGGAGGAGACGACGCCCAGCACCCCGTCGCGGATGCCCTGCCACAGCGCCTCCTGATCGGCTGTGGTGCGCAGGGCGGGGCTGCAGATCGCCTTGGCGCCCTCGAACCCCGGGCGGTCCAGCGCATCGGCGGTCAGGCCGAGATACTGCGGGCAGGTCTCGCCAAAGATCTTCAACCCGCGGGCCTGGGCGCGGCGGATTTCCTCCACGGCTTCGGCGCAGGTGACGTGGAAGATCTGGATCGGCTGGTCCAGCAGTTCCGCCAGGGCGATGACGCGATGGACGGCCTCGCGCTCCACCAGCGCCGGCTTGCTGACGGCGTGGAAGCGCGGTGCGGTATGGCCGGCGGCTTCCAGCCGCGCGGTCATCCAACGGATGGCGTCATGGTTCTCCGCATGGACGACGACGAAGGCGCTTTCGGTGCGGGCCAGGGCCAGGACGTCCAGCACTTCGCGGTCGTTCAGCCGGCTGGCGTCATAGGTCATGAACAGCTTGAGCGAGCGATGCCCCGCCTTTATCAGCGGCGGCAATTCCCGCAGCACATCGGGCGTCGGGTCGGCGATGACGAGGTGGAAGGAATAATCGATCACCGCCTGGCGCGCGCGGCGGTGATAGTCCTCGACCCCAGGGGTCAGCGCCGTGCCCTTGAAATGCGGTGCGAAGCAGATGACCGATGTGGTGCCGCCGAAAGCCGCGGAGGTCGTGCCGCTTTCAAACGTATCGGCGCTCTTCACCGGCCCACCGGGCTTGGGCTGTTCGATGTGGCAATGGCTGTCCACGCCGCCGGGCATCACCAGGCGGTTGGTGGCGTCGATTTCGCGGGCGCCCTGCGGCAGGTCCAGCCCCAGCGCGACGATGCGGCCGTCGCGAATACCGACGTCGCAGCGCGAGGTGTCGGTGGCTGTGACGACCGTGCCGCCGCGGATGACCGTGTCGAAGCTTTGCATGTGCAACCTATCCTGAATGGGAACGAAGAACGCCGGCGGCGAGGCCGACGGCGGCATGGGCTGGTTCGACCACGGGCATGCCGAGCCGCGCTGACAGCGCCTGGCGATACGCCGCCATCCCGGCGCAGCCGGTGATGACGACCTGGGCGCCGAGGGCCTTCAGCGCCTCCCCAGCCTCGGTCAGCCGATCGAGCGTGGCGGTCGGGTCATTGGCCAGTTCGACGACGGGAATGCCGGCGGCAACGCTGCCGGCGAAACGGTCGGCGAGGCCAAGTTCGCGCACATAGCGCGCCAGGCGGGGACGCGAGCCCTCGGTGGTCGAGATCACGCCAAACCGGTCGGCCAGCGCCATCGCCGTGTAGAAGGAGGCCTCGCCCATGCCGAAGACCGGGCGGTCCGTCACCTCCCGCACCGCCATCAGCCCCGGGTCGCCGAAGCAGGCGATGACGTAGGCCGCGGTATCCGGTGCCTCCCGCAGGACCAGCGCCTGCATCGGGCCGACCACGAAGGCCTTGTGCGTATGGGATGAGATGCCGGGCGGGCCTTCGGCCAGGGTCACGCAATCCACCGCGATGCCGCCGTCGCGATGCGGCTGGACCGAGGCGCTGAGCGCATCCGTGATGTGCTGGCTGGAATTCGGGTTCACGACGAGGATGCGCTTCTGCATGACGGCTCCTGTTCCTGGGGCAGGGGGTTAGCAAACGCCCTGCCAGCGCCGCATCGACCGGATGCGCGCGGTGAAGCAGCTAATCTTGCTTCAAGACAAAGCACACGCAATTTTTTCTGCATAGCCATTGGGCCGGCAGCCTGCCGCACGCCCGGAAAACAGCCGTCCTGCTTTGGCACGTCGTTTGCTGCCGGTGATGGCGCAAAGTGGAAGGTCAGATCCTATGTCACGTGTGGTTCGTGTCGCTGCTGCTCAACTCGGCCCCATTGCGCGCGCCGAGACCAAGGCGGGCATCGTCGCACGCCTCGTCGCGCTGCTGCGGCAGGCGCATAGCTTTGGCGCGGAACTGGTCGTCTTCCCGGAAATGGCGCTGTCCACCTTCTTCCCGCGCTGGGTGTTCGACGACCCGGATGAGGCCAATGCCTTCTGCGAAAGCGCGATGCCCAACCCCGATGTGCAGCCGCTGTTCGACGAAGCGGCGCGGCTGAAGATCGGTTTCTACCTCGGCTACGCCGAGTTGACGGAGGAGGAGGGGCAGACGCGCCGCTTCAACACCACGGTCCTGGTGGACCGCGATGGCGCGATCATCGGCAAATACCGAAAGATCCACCTGCCCGGGCGCAAGACCGCCGACCCCACCGGCTGCGCCGGCAATTTCGAAAAGCGCTACTTCGAGGTCGGTAACCTCGGCTTTCCCGTCTTCCGCGCCTTTGGCGGCGTGGTCGGCATGTGCATCTGCAACGATCGCCGCTGGCCCGAGACCTATCGCGCGCTGAGCCTGCAAGGCGCCGAATTGATCATGTGCGGCTACAACACCGGATCGCAGCGCTTCGGCATGGTGGATGGCGCGCGCGTGCTCGACCCCGCGCATCTGCCGCCCTTCCACAATCACCTCGTGATGCAGGCCGGCGCCTATCAGAATTGCTGCTGGGTCATCGGTGTCGCCAAGGCGGGGTTTGAGGAAGGCGTCGAATTCATGGGCGGCACCTGCATCATCGCGCCCACCGGCGACATCGTCGCCCAGGCCGTCACCACCAGCGACGAAGTCGTGGTCGCGAACTGCGACCTTGAGGTCAGCGAGCACAACCGCCGCACCACCTTCAACTTCGAGGCGAACCGGCAGATCCAGGACTACGGCATCCTCACCGCGCAACGCGGCGTGGTGGTGAAGGTCTGATCGCCCGCCCATCCCCACATCATTCAGGAGAGCATCATGCGACGCCTTGCCCTTGCCCTGCTTCTCGCCACCGCGCCCTTGGCCGCGAGCCAGGCGCAGCAACCGCTGCGCGTCGGCGTTGACGGCACCTTCGCCCCGCATGCCTTCCCGCGCCTGGAAGGCGGCGTGCAGGGTTTCAACGTCGACATCGTGAACGACCTCGGTCGCCGGCTCGGTCGCCCCATCGCGATGGATGCGGTGGGTTTTGCCGGGCTGATCCCGGCGCTGAACTCGGGGCGCTACGACTTCCTTGGCGCGCCCACCAGCGTGACGCCGGAACGCGCCGCCAACCTGTTGTTCACCGAGGGCTATCTGGTCAGCGAATACCAGTTCGCCATCCGCCGCGGCAGCGACCCGATCACCAACCTTGAGATGCTGCGCGGCAAGTCGCTCGCCGTGAACAAGGGCTCGGCGTATGAGGGTTGGGCGCGTGCGAATGCCGAACGCTATGGCTTCACGATCCAGGCCTTCGACACCCAGCCCGATGCCGTGCAAGCCGTCATCAACGGTCGCGCCTATGCGACCCTGGCGGGCAATACCGTGGTGCGTTACGCCGCCACGCGCATTCGGCAGTTGCAGCCGGATTATGTGCTGGCCGACACGCGCGCCGAATGGGCGCTGCCCTTCCGCATCGGCAATACGGAACTGCGGAACCAGGTGGAGGAAGCGCTGGAGTGCATGAAGCTGGACGGTACGCTGGCCCGCTTCTCCGAAACCTGGTTCGGGACGACCCCCGCCGCGGATTCGATGGAACGCACGGTGCAGCCCGGCTTTGGCCAGGTTGGCAAGCAGGGCTACGAGCCGACCGAACACACGCCGCGCTGTTCGTAATGCGGGCCTAGCCCCGGATCATTGCGTTTGGCCCGGCGCGCGGGGATGGTGGCGCCATCCCTCGCCGGAGCCAGATATGCCGCGCCTGCACATCCATAGGGAACGCCACCTAGTGTCGCGCAGCGGCTGGCTGCGGGCGGCGGTGCTGGGCGCCAATGACGGCATCGTCTCGACCGCCAGCCTGATCGTCGGCGTCGCCGCCTCGGCGGCGGTGCGCGGCGATATCCTGATCGCGGGTGTCGCGGGGCTGGTCGCCGGGGCCATGTCGATGGCGGCGGGCGAATATGTCTCGGTCAGTTCGCAATCGGACACCGAAGGCGCTGATATCGCGCGCGAACGCCAGGAACTGATCGACAACATCGATTTCGAACGTGAGGAACTGGCCGATATCTACGTCAATCGCGGCGTGGACCGCGCGCTGGCCCGGCAGGTCGCCGACCAGTTGATGGCCAAGGACGCGCTGGGCGCGCATGCGCTGGATGAGTTGGGGATATCCGAACTCACCACCGCGCGGCCGATCCTGGCGGCGATGACCTCGGCCGCGAGTTTCGCCGTGGGCGCCGCGATGCCCTTGCTGATGGTCCTGGTGTCACCGGCCGCACTGCTGGTGCCGGTCGTGTCGGGCGCGTCGCTGGCCTTCCTGGCGCTGCTGGGCGCCATCGGGGCCACCGCGGGCGGGGCCGGCGTGCTGAGGCCGACCCTGCGCGTAACCTTCTGGGGCGCCTTCGCCATGGCGCTGACGGCGGCCATCGGCGCCGTCATTGGCAAGGTGGTCTAGCCGGCGCGGACCAGGCGGCCCGGACGCGCACCGGTCTCGGTGCCCTTTTCCATGACGGGCACGCCGGACACGAGTGTCATGTCGTAGCCATCGACGGTCTGCACCAAGCGCCGCCCGCCGGCGGGCAGGTCGTAGATCATCTCGGGGTGGTGCAGGCGCAGCCCCTCGAAATCGATCACGTTCACATCGGCCTTCAACCCCGGTATCAGCCGACCGCGATCGCCAAAGCCGAAGAAATCGGCGCCTTCGCTGGTCTGGCGCTTGACCAGGAATTCCAGCGGCAGCTTTTCGCCGCGGGTCCGGTCGCGACCCCAATGGGTCAGCATCGAGGTCGGCATCGAGGCATCGCAGATCACCCCGCAATGCGCCCCGCCATCGGACAGGCCGTTCACGGTATGCGGGTTCACCATCATCTCCCGCACCACCGACAGATCGCCGCCGACGTAGTTCACCACCGGGAAATACAGCATCCGCCCGCCGTCGCCGCCGGTCAGGAAGTCGTAACAGAAGGCCGCGGGGTCCTGGCCCGCCTTGGCGGCCAGGGCCGCGAGGCTGCGGTCCGCGGGCGGCTCGTAGTCCGGCGGATCGCCCAGCACGAACATCTGGTCCCAGCGCGTCGCGATCTGGCGCGACAGCGGCGGCACCAGGTGCATCAGCCGTTCGGAGGCTTCCTCGGCCAGGATCTTGGCCCGCACCTCGGGGTCGCGCAGGCGGGCGAGCTGTTCGGCCGGCGGCAGGGTCGCCAGGGCGGCAAAGCCCTCGCGCAGGGCAAAGGGGTTCAGCGACGTGGTGAGCCCCAGGATCAGCCCGACCGGCCGCCCGGCGACCTGGGCCGACAGCGGCAAGCCATCGGCGCGGGCGGCGGCGACGCCTGCCATCAGGCGCTTCCAGCGCTTGGGGTCGTAGTTGCGGTCGGTCAGCAGGAACCAGACCGGGCGGCCGGAATCCTTGGCCACCTGGCGCAGCCATTCGAATTCGGCGGCCTCATCCTCAAAATCGCTCAGCATGCCGAAGGCGCCACGGCCGACCCGGCCCATGGCGCGGCCGATGGCGAGCAGTTCCTCGTGCTCGGCATAACGGCCTGGGACGAGGTCGCCCGTCGGCGTGCGGTGCTGGTCGGTGCGCGATGTGGTGAAGCCGAAGGCGCCGGCCCGCAGCGCTTCCTCGGTCAGCTTTTCCATCATCGCGATGTCGTCGGCGGTCGCCGCTTCGCGGTTCAACCCACGGTCGCCCATGGCATAGACGCGCAAGGGGTGGTGGGCGACCTGGGCGGCGATGTCGATCGTGCGCGGCATTTCCGCCAGCGCGTCGAGGTATTGGGGGAAGCTTTCCCAATTCCACTTCAGCCCTTCGGCCAGGGTGATGCCGGGGATGTCCTCCACCCCCTCCATCAGGTCGATCAGCGCCTGGCGGTCGGGCGCGCGCACGGGGGCGAAGCCGACGCCGCAATTGCCGAACAGGATGGTGGTCGCGCCATGCCAGACGGAGGGTGCCAGCACCGGGTCCCAGGTCGCCTGGCCATCGTAATGGGTGTGCACATCGACCCAGCCGGGGGTGACGAGGCGACCCTCGGCGGGCACATCGCGCCTGGCCGGCCCGGCCTTGCCGCCGACCTGGACGATGCGGTCCCCGTCGATGGCGACATCGCCGGTGAAGCGGGCGGCGCCGGTGCCATCGATGATGGTGCCGTCGCGAATGACCATGTCGTGCATGATATGCCTGTTCCTGCTGCGCCCTAGGTGGACGATGCGGCTGTGGCGCCGCGAAAGCAACGCCGGGTGGGGTTGAACCCGGACGCGCAGGCGCGTCAATCTCCGCCCGCGATTACGGAGGTCTTCATGGCGGTGGAACGGCGCGATATTCTGTTGGGCTTGGCCGGGGCAGCCCTGGCCGCGCCCGCCGTCCAGGCGCAGCGGGCAGGCCGCACCCTGCTTCTGGCCGCACCCGGTGCGCCGGAAGGGTTTGAGGGCGATGCCCTGCGCCCCGGCACCCAGGAAACCGTGGTGCAGGTGTATGAGGGCCTGACCCGCTACGGCCGCGTGACCCGCGACGGCCGCGAATACCTGAACCCCGATGTGATCGAGGGGCATCTGGCGGAATCCTGGACCAATTCGCCGGATGGCAAGACCTGGGTGTTCAAGCTGCGCCCCGGCGTTCGCAGCGCCTTCGGCAATGAGTTGACCGGGGCCGATGTCGAATGGGGCTGGCAGAAATCGCTCGCCCAGCGCCGCACTGGCGGCTTCATCGCGACCGTCGCCAATGTGACCGGCGTCAAGGCGCTGTCGAAATATGAGGTGGAATTCACCCTGTCCGCCCCCAGCATGATCCTGCTGTCCGCGCTGACCCTCTACGTCCCCGGCATCTATGATTCGACCGAGGTGAAGCGCCACGCGACCGCCGAGGACCCCTGGGCGCTGAAGTGGATGGAAACCAACACCGCGGGTTTTGGTGCGTATCATCTGGAATCGGTGCGCGCGGGCGAACAGGCGGTCTTCATCGCCAACCCGAATTATTTTCGGGAACAGCCGTATTTCAACCGGGTGATCTATCGCGCGGTGCCATCCGCCGCGTCGCGCATCACCTTGCTGCGCAGCGGCCAGGTGCAGTGGATTCACCGGCCCATCCTGCAACAGGTCGCGGAATTGCGCGCCGACCGCCGGGTGAAGGCGCAGGACACCTTTGGGCGCACCATCGCCTCGGTGCGGATGAACCTGCGCTACCCGCCCTTTGGCGAAAAGAAGGTGCGCCAGGCCTTCAACTACGCGATCGACAAGAACGCGCTGATCCAGGGCGTGTTCTTCGGCCTGGGCGAACAGGCGCGTTCGATCATCCCGCCGATCGTCGCCGGATATGACCCGAGCTTCTTCCGCTACGAACACGATCCGGCCAAGGCTCGCGCGCTGCTGGCGGAAGCGAATTTCGATTTCGAACAGCCGATCGAGCTACTGTATTCCCAAATTTTCAATTGGGAGGAACCGCTGTCCATCCAGGTGGCGGCGCAGTTGCAGACCCTCGGCATCAAGGCCCGCGCGACCCGCATCAGCGACAGCGACATGCGCGCCCGTGGCGCCCCCGCGCGCCAGGACATGCCGTTCTTTTCCTTCGAGGACGGGCCGATCGTGCTGGACCCCGTCTACACGACCTTCCTGCTTGCCCATTCGCAGGGCGTGTCCAACCGCGCCCGCTTCGCCAACCCGCAGATGGATGCCTATATCGACGAAGCCCGGCAGAGCCTGGACGTCCCACATCGCAACGGGTTGATGCGCCAGGCGCAGGAATTGTGGATGGAGGAGGCGCCCTGGATCGCCACCGTCTATCCCCGTGTCTGGGAAGCCATGGCCGCCAATATCAGCGGCTGGTGCCCGCACCCGGACGATCATGAGCGCTGGGTGGACTTGAAGATCGTCTGATGCCGTTTGGGGGCCTGCTGCTACGGCGCGTCGCACTGGTCGTGCCGCTGCTGTTTGTCATCCTGCTTGGCACCTTCCTGCTGGTGCGCATCAGCGGGCAGGATCCGGTGGGGCTGCTGGCCGGGCCGACCGCGACGGATGCGGAAATCGCGCTGGTCCGTGCCTCGCTGGCGCTGGACCAGCCGATGTGGAGGCAGTTCGCCGTCTATATCGGGAAGGTCGCGCAGGGCGACCTCGGGGCATCCTGGCTCAGCAACCGGCCGGTGCTGGGGGAAATCCTGGACCGCGCGCCGGCGACCCTGGAACTCATGTTCTGGGGCGTGCTGATCGGCGCCGGCATCGGCATTCCGGTCGGCCTGCGCGCGGCCTTCAAGCCCGATCGCGGTTTTGACCAGACCAGCCGTTTCCTGTCGCTGCTGGGGTTTTCGGTGCCGACCTATTGGCTCGGGCTGATCATGCTCTTCGTATTCTTCTACCTGCTAGACTGGGCGCCGCCCGGGATGGGCCGGATCAGCCTGATGCTGGACCCGCCGCCGCGCGTGACCGGCAGCTATCTCATCGACGGTTTTTTGGGCCGTGATTGGGAGGTTGTCGGCTCGGCCTTCGGGCAACTCATCCTGCCGGTCTTGTGCGTGGCGATCATCTCCGCCGCCCCCATCGTCAAGCAAACCCGTGCCATCGCGCTGGAGGTCCTGGCCACCGACTACATCCGCCACGCCCGCGCCCAGGGCCTGCCGGCGCGGCAGATCCGTGCGATGGCGCTGCGCAACAGCGCGACGCCGATTGTCACCTTCATCGGCACCGAGATCACCGGCCTGGTCGGCACCACATCGCTGATCGAGTACGTCTTTGCCTGGGGCGGCTTGGGGCAGTACGGGCTGTCCGCGATCATCGCCGGCGATTTCGCCGCGGTGCAAGGCTATGTGCTGATGCTGGCGCTGTTCTCGGTGCTGGTCTTCCTGGCGGTGGATGTCTTCGTCATGGCAACGGAACCGCGCGCATGAGCGCCCTGGCCCTGCCACGCCTGATCGGCATTTCCCGGCGCAGCCCGACGCTCGCGATCGGCTTCCTGATCATCCTGGGCTTCGCCCTGATGGCGATCTTCGCGCGCTGGATCACGCCCTTCAATCCCATCCAGGCGCAGCCCTTCAACGTGCTGGCCGCGCCTGGCGGCGCGCATCCCTTTGGCACCGATGGCAACGGGATGGACGTGCTGTCGCGGGTGATCGCGGGCGCGGCCTGGGCCTTCGGCATCGCCATCCCCGCCGTGATCGTGGGCATCGCGGTGGGGGCGCCGATGGGGCTCTACACCGGCTATCGCGGCGGTTGGTTCGATGAGATCGCGATGCGCTTCTTCGATGCGCTGCGGGTGTTTCCGTCGATCATCCTGGCGCTGGCCGTGGTCGCGGCGGCGGGCCCGTCGCTGTTCAACGTGGTGCTGGTCATCGGCCTGCTGGACAGCCCGGTTTTTGCCCGTGTCGTGCGGGCCGAGGTCCTGGCCCTGCGCCATTCCGGCTTCGTCGAATCCGCCCGCGCCGCCGGCAACCCGACCTGGCGCATCCTGTTCGTGCATATCCTGCCCAACGCGATCCAGGGCGCGATGGCGCAGGCCGCGGTGCGCGCCGCCTGGGCGGTGCGGATCAGCGCGACCCTGGCGTTCCTCGGTGTCGGCATCCAACCGCCCACACCCGAATGGGGCGCGATGATCCGCCAGGGTGCCGAGTATTTGGTGACCGGCCAATGGTGGGTCGGCGTCTTCCCCGGCATCGCGCTGATCCTGATGGTGCTGGGGCTGAACATGCTGGGCGACGGCTTGCAGGATTTGCTGGACCCACGGCGCAAGGCGGCGACACGGTGAGCCTGCTGTCCGTCGAGAACCTGCACACGCATTTCATCTCTCGCGACCTCGACAATCGTATCCGGGTGTTTCGCGCGCTGAACGGGGTGTCCTTCACGCTCGATGCCGGGCATGTGCTGGGGTTGGTGGGGGAAACAGGCGCGGGGAAATCGCTGACCGCGACCTCACTGCTCGGGCTGCTGCGACCGCCGGCGAAAGTCGTGGCCGGGCGCGCGATGTTCGCCGGCCAGGATTTGTTGGCAATGGACCCCGATGCGCTGAACGCGATGCGCGGCCGCGACATCGGGCTGGTGACGCAAAGCCCCAAATCCTCGCTCGACCCCTTGAGCCGCATCGGCGACCAGTTGATCCGCATCCTGCGCGCCCATGCCAAGGTGAGTGTCGCCGAAGCCCGCGCGCGGGCGGAAAAGATGCTGGACAGCCTGGGCATCCCCGATCCCGTGGCGCGGATGCGCGCCTGGCCGCATGAACTCTCGGGCGGCATGGCGCAGCGGGTGCTGATCGCGCTCGCCTTGATGAACGCGCCGCGCCTGCTGATCGCCGATGAACCGACCACGGGGCTGGATGTCACAGTGCAGGCGCAGATCCTCGACCTGCTGCGCGACCTGGTGCGCCGCACCGGGGTCGGCGCAATGATCATCACCCACGACCTCGGCGTCGTCGCGCATTACTGCGACAGGATGGCGGTGATGTATGCCGGTGCCATCGTCGAAGCCGGCCCGGTGAGCGCGGTGTTTGCCCGGCCCACGCATCCCTATACCGCCAACCTCATCGCCGCGACGCCGGAGCGGCTGCGCCTTGGTTCCGCCCGCAGCATCGGTGGCGCGCCGCCCAACCTGCTGGCGCTGCCCGAAGGCTGCGCCTTTCGTGACCGCTGCCCGATGGCGGGCGCCGATTGCGCGACGCCGCCACCCGCCGTGGCGCTTGGCGCCGGGCATGTCGTGCACTGCCACCGCGCATGAACGCGCCGGTGCTTGAGGTCGAAAACCTCGTCAAACATTTTCCCGCGGGGCGCGCGACCGTCCACGCGGTCAATGACGTCAGTTTTTCGCTACGTGCTGGTGAAACCCTCGGCCTCGTCGGCGAAAGCGGCTCGGGCAAATCCACCATCGGCCGCTGCGTCACCCGCCTGCTGCATCCCAGCGGCGGGCGCATTCGCTTTCTCGGCCAGGACATCACCGACCTGCCCGAATCCGCCTGTCGCCCATTGCGCGAGAAAATGCAGATCGTGTTCCAGGATCCATGGAGCGCGCTGAACCCGCGCATGCGTATTGGCGACCTGATCGCCGAACCCTTGCTGCTGCACACGCGCCTGTCCCGCGCCGAGCGCCGCGACCGCGCCGTGGCGCTCGCCCATCGCGTGCGCCTGACCACGGAACTCTTGGGGCGCTTCCCCGCCGAACTCTCGGGCGGGCAGTTGCAACGCGTCTGCATCGCCCGCGCCATCGCCACCGCCCCGCGCCTGATCGTGCTGGATGAGCCGACCAGTTCGCTTGACCTGTCGGTGCGTGCCGGCATCCTGGATCTGCTGGCCGAATTGCGCGCGGAAACGGGCACGGCGATGATCTTCATCAGCCACGACCTCGGCACGGTCAAACTGATCTGCGACCGCATCCTGGTGCTGTATCTCGGCACCGTGGTCGAGGAATCGCCCGCCGCCGCCCTCTTCGCCGATCCGGTGCATCCCTATGCCCAGGCGCTGATCTCGGCGCACCTGCCGGCCGATCCGGCGGCGGTGCTGCATCGGCATGTGCTGGAGGGCGATGTGCCATCGCCCATCAACCTGCCGCCCGGCTGCGGTTTTTCGGGGCGCTGCCCGGTCGCGATCCCGCGCTGCGCGACGATCGCCCCAGGGCTGGACCCCGTCTCCCCCGACCACCGCGCCGCCTGCCTGCGCATCGCGGATGGTGGCAACCGGATCAGGTAAGTTCGGCCAGGTCCAAGGCCGCCGGGTCATCCCCCGGCCCCACATGCCGCCGCCACAGCCACAGCCGCTTCAGCACCCGGCGCTTGCCCGCCCCTTCGGCATCATCGGCATAGGCGCCGCGGCCGTGCAGATTCACCAGGTTGTTCACGAACAGGAACTCGCCCGGCTGCAGCCGGTAGGAAAAGCCCAGGTCCGGCCGCTGGATCAGGCTGTCCAGCAGGTCCAGCGCCTCGATCTGCATCGGCGTCAGCGGCGTGCCGGCCAGTGTCATCCCCGGCTCCACCATCACCCGCGCATAATGCACCCGGATCTCATCCGCCTTCCCGTCGCGCGGCACGCTTTCCAGGATCGGCTTGACGATGGTGTTCGGCCCGGCCGGCCAGGTGTGCAGATGCGGCGGCAGGAAATGAAAACCCTCTTGCAGCAGCGGCGCCAGATCCGGCCGCAGCCGCAGCGTTTCATTGTAGATGGTCGCCGCCGACACGACCCAACTGTCGCCCCCGGCCAGCGCATCCGACACGCACAGCAGCCCGATCGCACAGGGCGGGCGCGGTTCCAGGCAGCCATTGTCGGTATGCGGCCGGCTTTCGCGCGATGACGCGCCGATGCGCGTCGGGTCGATATTGGCCGACCCGGCATCGGTCACGGTGAACAACCGCCGGTCCTTCGTCAGCCCCTGGCGCACCGGGCGCCCAAGGTAATTGCCGATCCCCCAGGCGACGATGCCCACGGCCTCATCATCCAGCCCCGCCAGGTCGATGCCGCGCAATACGAAGAACCCCGGCCCTTCATCCAGCAGCAGCCGCAACCGCCCCGCCGCACGCGCCAGCGACGGCAGGCGGATATCCTCCTGCTCCACCGTCTCCAGGGTCAGCCCATTCGCCGCGCAATGCGCCAGGGCGTCGCGCAATTCGGCATTGGTGCCCTCCGGCAGATCGACCAGGTGGCGCGCGCGATGGGGCGCGATGCTGTCCCGGGTCCAGAGCCTGGGAGCATCTTCGGCGGGGGTCGTCACCGGCGGGGCGGCCGGCATGCGGCGCAGCAGGGCGGTTGGGGTCATCGGACGTGTCTCCTACGATCCCGCGCATGCAAACAGCCTGCGCCGGCACGTCAAGGGACGCGACTGGACATCCGCCCGATGCTTCCGCCACCCTCGGCCCGGGGTAAGGGAACGCAACGAAATGCCGCATGACGACGGTACGAATCTGCCAAGCGTGCGGGAGGCGGTGCTTGACCAGTTGCGCGCGGCGGGCATGACCACCTGCTTCGGCAATCCCGGTTCGACCGAACTGCCCTTCCTCGACCGCTGGCCGGATGATTTCCGTTATGTGCTGGCGTTGCAGGAAGGCTGCGCCGTCGCCATGGCGGATGGCTTCGCCCGCAGCACCGGCCGCGCCGCCGTCTGCAACCTGCATTCGGCGGTCGGCATCGGTCATGCCATGGGCAACCTGTTCACCGCCTTCCGCAACCAGGCGCCGCTGGTCATCACGGTCGGCCAGCAGGCGCGGTCGCTGCTGCCGGGCAATCCCTTCCTGGGATCGACCGAGGCCGCATCCTTCCCCAAACCCTATGTGAAATGGAGCATCGAGCCGGCGCGGGCGCAGGACGTTCCCGCCGCCATCGCCCATGCCTGGGCCATCGCGATGACCCGTCCGCGCGGCCCGACCCTGGTCTCGATCCCGATGGATGACTGGGGCGTCGCGACCCGCCCGCCCGCCTGGCGCGCCGCGCCCTCCGACACCGCGCCCGACCCCGCGGCGCTGGACGAAGCCGCGACCGCCCTGGCGGCCGCCCGCCGCCCTGTGATCGTGGCGGGGCCGGAGGTCGATGACGAAGGTGCCGGTCCCGCCCTGGTGGCCCTGGCCGAAAAACTGCGCGCCCCGGTCCTGGCCAGCCCCTTTGCCAGCCGGATCTGCTTCCCCGAGGACCATCCCCTTTTTGCCGGCTTCCTGGCCGCTGCCCCCGGCGCGGTGGCCGAGGCGCTGGCGCCCTACGATTTTGTCCTGGTGTTGGGCGCCCCGGTCTTCACCTTTCATGTCGCCGGCATCTGCGCACTGTTCGAAAGCGGCACCCCGATCTGGCAGTTCACCACCGACCCGGAGGCCGCGGCCGCCGCCCCGGCCGGACGCGCCGTGCTGGGCGCGATGCGCTTCGCCATCCCGGGCCTCGCGTCCCGCCTGCCCGAACCCACGCGGCAAAACCCCGCGCCGCCCAACGCCGTGGCGCCCCCCGTCGCCGCGACGCCCCTGCCGCCCGCCTTCCTGTTCGACGCGCTGCGCCGCGCCATGCCCCCCGGCGCGGTGCTGGTCGAGGAAGCACCCTCCCACCGCCCGGCCATCCAGCGGCATCTGCCGGTCACCGATTGGGGCGGCTTCTTCACCATGGCCTCGGGCGGCCTGGGCTATGCGCTGCCCGCCGCCGTGGGGGTGGCGATGGCGCGGCCCGGCACGCGGGTCGTCGCGCTGATCGGCGACGGGTCGATGATGTATTCCATCCAGGCGATCTGGACGGCGGTGCAGCACCGCCTGCCGGTGACGATCATCGTCGTGAACAATGGCGGCTACGGCGCGATGCGCAGTTTTGGGCGCGTGCTTGGCGTGACCGGGGCACCCGGGATCGACGTGCCGGGGCTGGATTTCGTGGCACTCGCGCGGGGCATGGGCTGCGCCGGCGAATGCGTGGCCGATGCCGCATCGCTTGAAGCAGCACTGGCCGAGGCCTTCGCCGATCCGGCGCCGCGCTTGATCGACGTTGTCGTCGACCCCGCGATTTCCGCCCTATATCGAAAGGCACCCTGACGATGCTGCGACGCACCCTGCTGGCCGTGCTGCCCGCCTTTCCGGCGCTGGCCCAATCGCCCTGGCCGTCGCGTCCGATGCGGCTGATCGTGCCCTTTCCGCCGGGCGGGCTGGCCGACCAACTGGCACGGCCGCTCGCCGCGCGGCTGACCCAGGTGCTGGGCCAGCCCATGGTGGTGGAAAACCGGCCGGGGGCGGGCGGCAACCTGGGCGCCGATGTGGTCGCCAAGGCGGCCCCCGATGGCTATTCCTGGCTGCTCGGCTCGATCGGGCCGCTGGCGGCGAACCAGTTCCTCTTCCCCGGCATGCCCTTCGACACGCGCAGCGCCTTCGCGCCCGTCTCGCTGCTGGTGAACACGCCCAAGGTGATCGTGGTGAACCGCGACCGACCCTGGCGCACGCTCGCTGACCTGCTGGCCGCCGCCCGCGCGCGACCGGGCGCCGTGCAGGCGGGGTCGGCCGGCAATGGCTCGTCGCTGCATATCGCGCTGGCGCTGCTGAACCGCGCCGCGGGGGTCGATATCCTGCACGTGCCCTATCGCGGCGCGGCGCCTGCGGTCACTGACCTTGTCGGTGGGCAGATCGACATGATGGTGGATAATCTGCCGAACATCCTAGGCCAGATCCGCGCCGGTTCGGTCCGCGCCCTGGCCGTGGCGACCGAGGCGCGCCTGCCGCAACTGCCCGATGTGCCCACCACGGCCGAAGCCGGCCTGCCGGGCCTGGTCTTCGGCACCTGGTTCGGCCTGGTCGCGCCCGCGCGCACCCCGCCCGAGATCGTCGACCGCATGTCCGCCGCGGTCGACGCCGCCCTGCGCGATCCCGAGATCGGCGGACGCTTCGCCGAACAGGGCGCGGTGATCGGCGGCGGCACGCCGGAGGCTTTTGCCGCCTTCATCACGGCCCAGACCACGATGCTGGACGGCGTGATCCGCGGCGCCGGGATTCGCGCGGAGTAGGGGGCGGCCGCCGCCGCCCCCAAACAATCACTCCGGGTTGATGCGGGTGATCTTGGTCCCGTTCAGCGCCAGCGCCGCCATCAGCCCCTGCTGGCCAAAGGTGATCGCATAGACCGGCTGGGCCAGGGTCGTGGCCGTCATATTGGCCTGCACCCCGGCATCGACCGCGACAACCGACGGGCCGGTGCCGATTTCCCAGCCATCGGCGCGCATCAGGGCCGCCAGACCTTCATCGGTCATGAAGAACATGGCCAGGCCCGCCGTCTGCGCCCCGGCCAGCAGGCCGAAGGACGCGCCGGCGATGTTGTAATGCCCGGTGGTGCGGCCGTCGCGCAGCAGCGCACCCTCGCCGAACTGGCCGCCGATGATGAAGCCGCCGCTGATGATCTTCGGGAAGACCAGCACGGCCTTGGCATTTTCGAACAACACGCGGGTGTTCTGCATGTTGCGCAGGGTCACGACGGCCGAGGCGACCTCGCGGTCGATCTCGGCGCGGCTGGCGGCCTCGGCGTCGCGGGTGTGCAGGGCGGCGATGGCCAGCGGGGCTGCGGCCAGAAGCGGGGCGAGCGAGCGACGTGTGACGGTCATGATTCTTCTCCTTGGCACCCGCGACCCGGGTGCTCGCACGGCGACAACGCGCTGGTTGCCGCCGGGTTGCAACCCCCGATCCCTAAAGCGCGACCTTCGTCGGCGTCCATGATCCAGCGCAAGATTTTTTCGCCCGGGCGCTCAGGCCCGGATGTTCAGCGCCGCGTGCAGGCTGGACACGACCTGCGGCGACAAGCGCAGGGCCTGGGCCAGGCGGCCGAGGAAGGCCCGCTCCTGCGGCGTATCCACCTCGATCGCCATCAGGGCGGCGCCATAGGCCTGCGCCGCCTGTTCGGGGGTCATGGCCATGCCGGCCAGGTCGGACAGGTCGGCGGGGGCGGCCATCTGCGCCCGCACCCAGTCGCGCGCCTCCTGGTCGGCATCGGCGGCGTCCAGCCGCTCCAGGATGCGCGCGGTCTCGCTCGCATCCACCGTGCCGTCGGCCTTCACCGCCTCGATCATCGCGCGCAGGGCCAGCATGGCATTGCCTTGCATCTCGTCCTCGGTCCTCGGCATGGCACGCGCGCTCGGGGATGCTCCCTGGGAGGCGAGGGCGGAGGCCGCCAGGCTGCCGAGCACCGCGAGCAACCCGCCGCCCATGGCACCGCGGCCGCCGCCGAGCAGCGCGCCGGCGATGGCGCCAAGGCCGCCGACCGCGATCGGGTTGTTGGCGCGCACCTCCTGCGCGGTGCCGCCAAAGGCACGCTGCGCCATGTCGGACAGCCCGCCCAATGCTCCACCTTGGCCGCCGCCCAGCCCCGCGAGCATCCCAGCCAACCCGCCGCCGCCGCCTTGCTGGCCCCCAAACGCCCCAAGCAGGCCGGCGAGGGGACTATCGGGGCTGGACCCGCCATCGCGGATCGCGGCGTCGATCCGCTGCTGGGCGGAGGGGGCAGCGCGGCTTTCCGTCAAGGCGCCGAGCAATCTGGTGGCATCGAACATTCTGGCCTCCCGCAATTATTGGGAGGATGGGCACGCCCCGTCAGGACCGCCGAGCCTCCGCGCGAGACACTACGTCCGGGTCGGGGCGTGGTTTGTTTCCGGCTGTTGACATAATCGTGAGCAACCGGAGGCGTGTCAGCCCTTCACATCCATCGCCTGGCGCAGCCCGTCGCTCAAGAGATTGAAACAGATGGATGTCACAAAAATGCAGATCCCCGGCAGCACCGCCACCCAGGGCTGCACATAGATCGCCGTCCGCAGGGTGTTCAGCATCAGCCCCCATTCCGGCTCCGGCGGGCGGGTGCCCAGCCCCAGGAAGGACAGGCCGGAGGCCAGGATCATGCAGACCGAGATCAGCGAGGTCGAATAGACGAAGATCGGCCCCAGCACATTGCCCAGCACATGCACCCGCACGATGGTAAACGCCCCGGCGCCCGAGGCCCGCGCGGCATCGACGAAATCCAGGTTGCGCACGCTGGTCGTCACCGTTTCCGACACCCGGATGATCGGCGGCACAAACACCAGGGTCAGCGCCAGGATCGCATTGCCCAGGCCCGCACCCAGCGCCCCGGAAATCGCCACGGCCAGCAACACCGACGGGAAGGCGTAGAACACATCCGTCACGCGCATGATCAGCATGTTGATCCTGCCGCCGGCAAAACCGGCGATGACGCCCAGCGTCCCCCCGATCGCAAAGGCCAGCACCACCGGCGTGATGCCCATGATCCAGGACAACCGCCCGCCAAAGATCAGCCGCGTCAGCATGTCGCGGCCGAGTTCATCCGTCCCCAGGATGTAATTCGGCGTGCCCAGCGGCCGCAGACGCCGCAGCATCCCGCCCTGGAAGGGGTCATGCGGCGCAAAGACCGGGGCGAAGACGATCACGGTCAGCATGACCAGCAGCACGCCGCCGCAGAACAGCGTCACCGGATCGCGCGACAGCCGCTTGCCGACCCCGCCCCAATAGCCGGTGGAGCGCACTACGGCAGTCTTCGCCTGGACCGCGAGTTCGGCTTCGGCAGCCGAGGGTGTCATATCGCTCATGCTCGCTTGATCCGCGGATCCAGCGCCGTCTGCACCAGGTCGACCAGCAGGTTCAGCCCGACAAAGAACATCGCCAGCACCAGGATCGTGCCCTGCAACACCGGCAGGTCACGCTGGAAGATCGCGCTGTTCAGCAACAACCCGGTGCCGGGCCAGGAGAAGACCGTCTCGACCAGGATCGACCCGCCCATCAGGTAGCCCAGTTGCAGCCCCATGACGGCCAGCGCCGTGGGCGCCGCGTTCTTCACCACGTGCAGAAAAATGTGCCAACGCGTCAGCCCCTTGCCGCGCAGGGCGGTGACGAATTCCTGGTTCATGATCTCACCCACGATGCCGCGGATGGTGCGGGTCACGATGCCCATCGGGATCACCGACAGGGTGATCGCCGGCAACACCAGGTGCTGGATGTGTTCCCAGTTCCAGACCCAGTCGGCCGAGCCACCGGGCCCCGCGCCCATCGCCGGAAGCCAGTTCAACTGCACCGAGAAGATGACGACCAGCACCATCCCCAGCCAGTAATGCGGCACGGACACACCGGCGACGGCAAAGGTCGTCGCCGCCCGGTCCAGCACCGTGCCGCGAAACGTGCCGGCCAAACCGCCCAGCACGCAGCCCAGGATGAAGCCCAGCAGGCTGGCGGCGAAGGCCAGCATCAAGGTATTGCCGATGGCGCTGTGCAGGTCCGACCAGACCGAACGCCCGGTCGCGAGCGACTTGCCCAGGTCGCCCTGCACGACCTTGCCCAGCCACAGCGCGAATTGCACCGGCAGCGGCTTGTCCAACCCGTAGTCGCGCCGGACCTGTTCCACCACATCCTGCGGCGCGTCGGGCGGCACGATCGCATTGATCGGGTCGCCCGGCGCGATCTGCACCAGCATGAAGCAGAACAGCCCCACGGCCAGCGCGATCGGCACCGCGTAAAGGATGCGGCGGATCAGGTAGAGCAGCATCAGCGGATAGACGGCAGGCGAAGATCGACGAACCAGGATTGCGGCTGCACATAGCCCTGGATCCGCGGGCTCATCGCGCGGGGCGACACGTCATGCGCGATGAAGATCATCAGGGCTTCCTCCACCCCCGCCGCCTGCAACCGCGCCAGCGCCGCGTCGCGGGCGGCGGGTTCGAAGGTGGTGCGCGCCTCGGCCACCAGCGCATCGAAACGCGGGTCGTTGAACTGGCCCCAATTGTTCGACACGGGCGATGCCATCTTGCTGTCGTAGAAGCGCACCATCGCAAAGAACGGGTCCATCGCCGCATAGGAGACGTTGATCGCATGCGCCCCGCGCGCCGAGGCGTCCTGGCAGCCGCGCCGCCAGTTGCCGAAGAGCGTGTTCCATTCCACCACGTCGAATTCGACGTTCACGCCGATCGACTTCAGGTCCTGTTGCAGGAACTCGTTCATCGACAGCGGCTGCATCTGGCCGGAGCCCGAGGTGCTGATCTGCACCCGCAGGGTCACCGGGCGATTGGGGCCATAGCCGGCCTCGGCGAGCAGGCGCCGTGCCTCGGCCTTGTCGGTGCGAATGTTGAAGCTGGGGTTGCCCCACCAGGGATGCCCCGGCGGCACCGTGCCGACCGCCGGCTGCATGAAGCCGCCGAGCAGGGTGCGCAGACCCTCACGGTCGATGCCAAGGTTGATCGCCCGGCGCACCCGCACATCCGACAGCGGCGAGGAGGGCAGGAAGCAGGGCTGCCACGGCCAGACATGCGGCTGCGCATTCTGCGTGATGACCATGTTACGCGCCCGGAGCTGCGGCACGAGGTCGGGCGCCGGCGCCTCGATCCAATCCACCTGGCCCGAGAGCAGGGCGGCGGTGCGGGCATTCGCCTCCGGGATCGGCAGCAGCACGATGCGTTCGGCGCGGGCCTTGGTGCCCCAGTAATTGTCGTTACGCGTCATTTCCGCCCGTTCCCGCGGCACAAAGCGCGTCAGGCGAAACGGACCGGTGCCTGATGGGGTGGCGGCAAAGGCGTTCCAGGCGGCCTCGGCGGTCGGGGCGGCGGCGCGCAGGCGTTCCCATTGCGTGGGGCTGGCCATGAACAGGTTGGTCAGGTTGATCGGCAGCAGGCTGTCGGGTTCGCTGGTGATCAGCGCAACGGTCAGGTCATCGACCTTCTCCGCCCGGCGCAGGGTCGGCATGCGGCTGGCGGTCAGCCCGACTTGCCGGCTGTCGTAATGCGGCGCGTCGCGGTCCAGCACCTTGCGGACGTTCCAGACCACCGCATCGGCGTTGAAGGGGCTGCCGTCATGGAAGGTGACGCCCGGGCGCAGGCGGAAGGTCCAGCGGTTGCGGTCGGTCGCATCGACGGCCCATTCGGTGGACAGGCCCGGGATCACCGTGCTGGCGCGATCGGCCGATGACAGGTCCCAGGCCGTCAGAGCGTCATACAGCGGGATGCCGGTGAAGCGGTTGCCCTCAAAACCCTGGTCGGGCTGGCCATGGGTCAGGGGGATGTCGGCGGCGGTCATGCCGATGCGGATGGTGCCCTGCGCCATGGCGCCGGTTGCCAGAAGCAGGCCGGCCAGGGGCAGGATCGCGGCGGCGGTTAGCAGGGCGCGGCGCAGGCTTGTCAGGCGCATCTGGTGTGTCTCCCGGCGGGGTGGGCGTTTCCTGGCGATGGTTTCAGCAAGGCCTGTGCCAGCGCCAGGATTTTCTGCACGGGGCTTCCGGCCGGGGCGCCGCCGGGGCAGGCTTGCCCCCATGCGACTGCTGCTGCTGAACGGGAACACCGACCCCGCGATCACCGACCTGCTGGCCCGCAAGGCCGCGGCCGCCCTGCCGCGCCTGGGGCTGGCGGGCATCACCCTGGTCCCGGTCACCGCCCGCTTCGGCGCGCGCTACATCGCGTCGGAGTCCGCGGCCGCCATCGCCGGCCACGCGGTGCTGGACGCCGTGGCCGAACACGCATCGGACGTGGACGCCATCGCCATCGCCTGTTTCGGCGACCCGGGGCTGGCGGCGGCGCGGGAAATCTTTCCCGGCCCCGTGGTCGGCATGGCCGATGCGTCGGTCGCCGCCGCCGCGGCCCTGCACCCCTGCTTCGCCCTGCTGACCGGCGGGGCGGCCTGGGTGCCGATGCTGCGGGCCTTCTGCCTCGTGCGGGGGTTTGGACCCGACCAGGCGCTGGTCCGCGGCATCGCGCCGACCGGGGACATGATCGCCCGCGACCCGGCCACCGCCGCGATCATGCTGTCGGAAACCGCGACCCAGGCGGTCGAGGATGGCGCCGGCGTGGTGGTGCTGGGCGGCGCGGGCCTGGCCGGGATCGCGCCGCTGGTGGCGCCGCATGTGGCGGCCCCGGTGCTGGACAGCCTGGATTGCCTGCTGCTGGGGGCGGCGGCGGCGAGGGGACCGATTCGGCTGGCCGGGGCAGGGACGCCGAGTGTGGGGCTGGGGCCGGCGCTGGAAGCGCTGCTGTCCGGTGGCGGGTAGCAGGCTTGCGCACCGCGCCGCCCGGCGCATCTTTAGGCCATGAAAACCTTTCTCATGATCCTGGTCGGTGTCGCCATGCTCGGCACCCTGGGCGTGCTGCTGGCCGGGCTGGTCAGCATGGCGCGCGGCGGCAATGGCGCCAGGTCCAATGCGCTGATGCGCTGGCGGGTGCTGCTGCAAGGGGCGGCCTTGCTGCTGTTCATGCTGCTGATCACCCTGATGCGGGGCTGATGGCTGCCCTTGCCGGGGCGGGGCGCCCGGTCTTATAGCAATAAGCGATTGTGCGGTTGCGAGATGGCCGCATCCGGCGCCTGCGAAGGCGCCGCAAGACCTCCCATCCGGCCAAGCCGGTCCTCTGCCAGGAAGCGCGTCGATGAAGCTCCTCGTCCCCGTCAAGCGGGTGGTCGATTACAACGTCAAGGTCCGCGTCAAGGCGGATGGCACTGGCGTCGAAACCGCCAATGTCAAAATGTCGATGAACCCCTTCGACGAAATCGCGGTCGAGGAAGCCGTGCGCCTGAAGGAAAAGGGCGTCGCCACGGAGATCATCGCCGTCTCGGTCGGCCCGGCCGCCTGTGCCGAACAGATCCGCACGGCGCTGGCCATGGGCGCCGATCGCGGCATCCTGGTCGAACACGACGGCACGGTGGAACCCCTCACGGTCGCCAAGCTGCTCAAGGCGATCATCGCCAAGGAAAGCCCCGGGCTGGTCGTAATGGGCAAGCAGGCCATTGACGACGACATGAATGCGACCGGCCAGATGCTGGCCGCGTTGATGGGCTGGCCCCAGGGCACCTTCGCCAGCAAGATCACCATCGAAGGCGAACGCATCACCGTGGTGCGCGAAGTCGATGGCGGGCTTGAGACGGTGTCGCTCTCCCTGCCGGCCATCGTCACCGCCGACCTGCGGTTGAACGAACCCCGCTACGCCTCGCTGCCGAACATCATGAAGGCGCGCAAGAAGCCGATCGAGACGCTGAAGCCGGCCGACCTCGGCGTCGACCCGGCCCCGCGCCTGACCGTGCTGAAGGTCGAGGAACCCGCCAAGCGCAAGGCGGGCCAGAAGGTCGCCTCGGTTGCCGAGCTTGTGTCGAAACTCCGCAACGAAGCGAAGGTGATCTGAGATGACGGTCCTCGTTCTCGCCGACCACGCCGAAGGCGCCATCAGCCAGCCGACCCGCAGCGCCGTCGCGGCCGCGGTGCAGTTGGGTGAAGTCCATGTGCTCGTGGCCGGCGATGCCACTGGCCCCGCCGCCGCCGCCGCCGCCCGCCTGCCGGGTGTCGCCAAGGTGCTGACCGCCGAAGCAGCGCCCTACGCGCATGCCCTGGCCGAACCGCTGGCGGCGCTGCTGGTCGCCCTGGCGCCCGGCTATACGCATCTGCTCGGCGCGTCCTCCGCCATCGGCAAGAATGTGATGCCGCGGGTCGCCGCCCTGCTGGACGTGCAGCCGATCAGCGATGTCGCCGCCGTGGTCGATGCCGATACCTTCGTCCGCCCGATCTATGCCGGCAACGCGCTGGCGACGGTGCGGTCGTCGGATACGAAGAAGGTGATGACCATCCGCGCCGCGTCCTTCGACCCGGTGGCCGCCGATGGCGGCAGCGCCCCGATCGAGGCCGCGGCCACCGCCGCCGACCCCGGCCTGTCGGTCTTCGTCGGTGCCGAGATCGCCAAGTCCGAACGCCCCGAACTGACCGCCGCGCGCATCGTCATCTCCGGCGGCCGCGCGATGGGTTCGGCCGAGAACTTCCACATCCTCGACAAGGTCGCCGACCTGCTGGGCGCCGCCGTTGGCGCCAGCCGCGCGGCCGTGGACGCGGGCTACGCGCCGAACGACCATCAGGTCGGCCAGACCGGCAAGATCGTCGCCCCGGAACTGTATATCGCCATCGGCATCTCCGGAGCGATCCAGCACCTGGCCGGCATGAAGGACAGCAAGTTCATCGTCGCCATCAACAAGGACGAGGAGGCACCGATCTTCCAGGTCGCCGACTACGGCCTCGTCGGCGACCTGTTCAAGCTGGTGCCGGAGCTTGAAACCGAACTGGGCCGCCCATGACCGTCGACATCAAGCCCGCGCCGGCGGAAACCGCCGCCGGTTCCAGCCTGCCGACCATCGCCACCATCGGCGTGATCGGCGCCGGGCAGATGGGCAGCGGCATCGCCCATGTCGCGGCCCTGGCGGGGATCGCGGTCCGGATGATCGATGTCGATCCGGCCTCGCTGGAACGCGCGCGTGGCGTGATGTCGAAGAACATGGACCGCCAGGTCAACCGCAACACCATCACCGCCGAACAGCGCGACGCGGCGCTGGCGCTGGTGACCACCGGCACCGAATACCCCGTGCTCAACGATTGCGACCTGGTGATCGAGGCCGCGACGGAAAAGGAAGCCGTCAAGCACGCCATCTTCCGCTCGGTCGCCCCGCATCTGAAGCCCTCGGCGATGCTGGCCTCCAACACCTCCTCCATTTCCATCACCCGCCTGGCGGCCGCGACCGACCGGCCGCACCGCTTCATCGGCATGCACTTCATGAACCCCGTGCCGGTGATGAAGCTGGTCGAGGTCATCCGCGGCATCGCCACCGACGAAGTCACCTTTCGCGCGATCGAGGCCCTGGCCCATAAGCTGGGCAAGACCGTCGCGACGTCCGAGGATTTCCCCGCCTTCATCGTCAACCGCGTCCTGGTGCCGATGATCAACGAGGCCTGCTACGCGTTGTATGAGGGCGTGGGCAACATCACCTCCATCGACACCGCCATGAAGCTCGGCGCCAACCACCCGATGGGGCCGCTGGAACTGGCCGATTTCATCGGGCTGGATACCTGTGCCTCGATCATGGGCGTGCTCTACGAAGGCATGGGCGACAGCAAGTATCGGCCCTGCCCGCTGCTGGTGAAGTATGTCGAAGCCGGCTGGCTCGGTCGCAAGACCGGCAAGGGCTTTTACGACTACAGCGTGACGCCGCCACAGCCGACGCGATGATCACCCACGACAGGATCAAGGTCATGACCGATGGCCCCGTGGCCACGGTGCTGATCGACCGTGCCGAAAAGCGCAACGCGCTGGACCTGCCGATGTGGCAGGCGCTCGGCTCGGCTTTCGACACCCTGGGCGATGTGAACGAGATCGGCTGCATCGTCATCCGTGGCGCCGGCAGCGCCGCCTTCTCCGCGGGCGCCGATATCGCGGCCTTCGACCGCGACCGCGGCACGCCCGACAAGCCGACCAGCTACAACGAAGACCTGCACCACACGATGCAGGCGATCCGCACCTGCACCCATCCCGTGGTCGCGGCGATCAGCGGCTGGTGCATGGGCGGCGGCGCCGGCATCGCCAGCATGTGCGATTTCCGCGTCGGCGGCGAAAGCATGAAGCTCGGCGTGCCCGCCCGCGAACGCGGCATCTGGTACGCGCATGCCGAACTGGACCCGATCCTCTCCGTCGTCGGCTATGCCATCGCCTGCGAATTGATGATCGAGGGCCGCGTCTTCACCGGCCCCGAAGCCTTCCAGAAGGGCCTCATCAGCCGCCTCGTGCCCGATGACGCCGTCTTCGACGAAGCCGACGCCCTGGCCCGGCGCATCTGCCAGGGCGCGCCTTTGTCCAACCGCTACCACAAGCGCGCCCTGCAAGCCCTGCGCGGGCCGATCCCCGTCTCGGCGGAGGAACAGGCCGCCGCCCAGGGCTTTGCCAAGACGGCCGATTTCCGCGAGGCGACCCTGGCCTTCCAGGAAAAGCGCAAGCCGGTGTTCCGCGGCGCCTGATCCGTAACCCGGCGCTAACCCGCCGGCGCCAAGTGTGCCGGCGTGGAACAGCAACAAACCAGAACGACCTTCCCGTTGGTGACGGAGCAGGTCGCGACCTTCGCCGATCGGGGCGTCCTGCTGCCGATGACCGGCCCGGCCCTGGCCGGCGTCCGCGTGCGCGCCACGGCCGGTGGGTCGCGCGAATACCTGCTGCCCAATCCCTCCGGCGGGCGGGGCCTGTATGTGCTGCCATGGGACGCCCTGGCCGGCCTGGCCGCGCCCAGCCTGTTCGACATCCTGCTGATCCGCGCGCTGGGCCCGCCGACGCCGGATCTGGTGCGGTCTCATGCGCTGGCGGTCGCGGCTGGCGGGGCGGCGGGGCCTGCGGCGGAAGCCGCCGCGCGCGCCGCCCTGGCCGCCGATGCGCGCGTGCTGGACGCATCGCGCGCCGGCCTGGTCGCCCGGCTGGTCATGGCCATGGAACCCCCTGGTTCCGGCCCGCCGCTGGCGGCCGATGTCCCGGCCGGGCGCGAACGGCGGGCCGCCTGGGCGCTCGCGGCACTCGGTGCCGCACAGGGATTGCCGGCGATGACCATCGCCGCGCGGCTGAACGACCTCGCGATCCTGGTCGCGCCGCTCGGGCTGCTGCCGCAGACCGAAGCAGCCCCGGTCGTGCAGGGCATCGCGGCCTTGCGCCACCTCGCCGCGGCTCTGCGCCGGGGCAGCACCGCGGCGCATCTGATCGAACGGGTGGAGGACGCTGCCGACCTGGCCGACCAGCAGTGGCGCGCCGTGGGCGCCGCGATCAAGGACATCGCGACCCTGCTGGGTGCCTGGCCCGAACGGGTGGCGGGGCTGGCCGACCTGGCGGCGCGGCCCGGCTGGTGCCTGGACGGCTGGCCGCGCCTGCCCGCGCTGCATGCCCTGGTGCCGGGGCTGGGCGATACCTTGCTCGACACCCTGTCGGCGCTCGCGCCCACCTGGCCGGTCGAGGCATCGGCCTGGGCCGGACGCCCGCTCGCCGCCCCCGGCCGCGCCGGCAGCGTGCCAGGCAGCCTGCGCCCGCTCGGTCCCGAACCGCAGTGGCTGGCCGAATCCACGATGGCCTGGTCGCTGCGCGCATGAACGGCCCCGCCAGGACCGTCCCGGGCGCCAGCAGCCTGCGCAGCCTGCAGGCCAGCCTGGTCTCGGCGCCGGATGAGATGCTGGGCCGCGTCCTGCCCATGCTGGACGCCTGGCCCGATCGCGACCAGGTGGACCGCATCCTGCAAGGCATCCGCCCGCGCCTGCGCCGCCTGCGCATCCCGCGCCCGATGCGCCCGGTGCGGCTGCTGTTCGAACCCTTGAACGGCGCGATCATGCAGCCCGCGGCCTGGCGGCGCGGCCTGCCGGCGATCCCGCGCAGCATCCTGATCCCCCTGGCCCATCTGGTGGAACGCGCCGCCCCCGCGCTGTGGGGTGACGTCACCGCCCAGCTCCAGGGGCGGCGGACCGTCGATGTCGCGGCAGTGGCCGATACGGGCGCCATGCTCTGGCCCGCCGCCGCCGCCGCGTTCGACGCCGCGGAGCTGCCGCCGGGCTGGTCCGACACCGGGCTAAAGCCCGAGGATGCGGCGCCCCTGCTGAAGCTCGCCGCCGCCGTGCTGCGCCAGGGCCATGCGCTGTGGCTGGCCGCCAGCGCCACCGAACCCGATGCGGCCCTGCTGCGCGCCGCATTGCTGCCGCTGCTGGCCGAGGGGCCGGGGCCCTTCACCGCGGGTCTCAACCTGCTGATCACCCGTTCGGCCATGCCCGGCACCATCGCCAGCGTGGCGGCACGGCTGGACCCGCGGGCGCATGTGCCCGCGGAACTCGCGCTCGACGTGTTCCTCGAGGGGTGCGAGATTCATCCCTTCGCCAGCGAAACCGCCGTCGGGGCCGCCGCCGCGGCGCATGGCCTGGCGCGCTTGCTGGCCGATATGGAGGACGCCCCGGCCGCCGACCGCGCCCGTCGCCGGGCGCATCTGCACCGCCTGCGCCAGCGCGCCGCCGCCGATTGCCTGGCACGCTTCGCCGCCCTGATGCAGGCGACGCTGTTGCAGCCCCTGTTGGACGGCGCCGAACCCGCCGCGCTGGAGGACGCCGCCCGTGGCCTGCGACGCCTGGCGCGCGCCGGCGCCGCGATCGGCGAGGCCGGCCCCTATGCGAAAAGCCTGGCCGCGGTCATCGCCACCATCGCACGCCGCCCGGCACGCCTGCCGCTGGTGACCGCCGCGCGCCTGACTGAGATCCTGGACAAGCCCGAGGCGGGACTGGCGCTGCTGGACGCGGGGTAGACACTGGGCGGATCGCGGGAAAAATGGGGAAGTTGTGCTTTGAAATGGGGCGAAGCCCTCTCCATGGCGCCACTCCCCATGTTTCACTCACCCGTTGCAGCCGTCGGCGGCATCACAGCGCGCGCGGCGATATCGCCGCGGCAAAACCCCTCTGGCCAATCCACGGCCGCGACGGCCGCATAGGCCGTATCCCGCGCATGACGCAGGTCGGTCCCGGTTGCGGCCAGACCGAGCACGCGCCCGCCCTCGGCGATCACGGCGCCATCCGCACGCAGGGCCGTGCCCGCGTGGAACACTTTTGCCCGCGGGATGGCGTCGGCGGCCTCCAGACCGCGGATCACCGTGCCGCGCCGGGGGGTGCCGGGGTAGCCCTCGGCCGCCATGACCACGACGACCGCGGACTCGTCGCGCCAGACGACGGGCACCTCGTGCAGACGGGTTTCGCAGGCCGCGACCAGCAACGGCAGCAGATCCGATTCCAGCCGCAGCATCAGCACCTGGCATTCCGGGTCGCCGAAGCGGACGTTGAATTCCAGCAGGCGCGGCCCCGTCGGCGTCAGCATCAGCCCGGCGAAGAGCACCCCGCGAAACGGCGCCCCGCGGGCGGCCATGTCGGCCAGGACGGGGGTGATGCAACGGGCCATCACCTCCGCCTGCATCGCGGCCGTAAAGATCGGCGGCGGGCCATAGGCACCCATGCCGCCGGTGTTCGGGCCGGTGTCGCCGTCGCCCACGCGCTTATGGTCCTGGGCCGCGCCGAAGGGCACGGCGGTCACCCCGTCGCAGAGCGCGAAGAAGGAGATTTCGGGGCCGGTCATGCATTCCTCGATGATGACCTCGGCCCCGGCCGCGCCATGGATGCGGTCGTCCATGATCTCGGCGATGGCGGCCTCGGCCTCCTCCACCGAACTCGCGACCACGACACCCTTGCCGGCGGCCAGGCCATCGGCCTTGACCACGATGGGCGCGCCGGTGGTGCGGACGTAGGCGCGGGCCAGGGCGCTGTCGGAAAACCGTGCCCAGGCCGCCGTGGGCGCGCCGGCGGCGTCGGCGACCTGTTTCATGAAGCTCTTGCTGCCCTCAAGCTGGGCGGCGGCGGCGGAGGGGCCGAAGCAGCGCAACCCGGCGGCGGCGCAGGCATCGGCCAGGCCAATGGTCAGCGGCGCCTCCGGCCCCGCCACGACCAGGTCGATCCGCTGTTCAACGGCGAAGGCGACCAGGGCCGGGATGTCGGTCGCCCCGATCGGCACGCAACGCGCCACTTCGGCGATCCCGGCATTGCCCGGCGCGCACCACAGCGCGGTCAACAGGGGGCTTTGCGCCAGTTTCCAGCACAGCGCGTGTTCCCGCCCACCGCCGCCCACGACCAGAACCCGCATGCGAAAAAATCCTCTCTTCGACGCCTCGCCATGGCCGTGCCGCAATCGCAGGGCTATAGGCTGCCGCATGACAATCTGGACATGTTCATGTTCGACCCGCTGATCGCGATGTTCGAGGGCTGGCTGCGCGCTGGCGATGCCTGGGCGCCCTTTGCCGTCTTTGCCGTCACCTTCCTGGAATCCTTCCCCGGCGTCAGCATCCTGGTGCCGGCGACGGCGATGTTGCTGGGGATCGGCGCGCTGGTCGGCAGCGGCGTGCTGGAACCCGGGCCGGTGCTGATCGCGGCCATCGGCGGCGCCATCGTGGGGGATGCCATCGGCTTCTGGCTGTGCCGGGCCTTTGGCAAGCGCCTGGTGCAAAAATGGCTGCCGCGGTCGCAACGGCGCAACTATGCCCGGGCGCTGCTGCTGTTCCGCCGCTGGGGCTGGGCGGCGATTTTCTTCGGCCGGTTCCTGGGGCCGATGCGGGCGGTGGCCCCGGCCGTGGCCGGCGTGGTCCGGATGCCGGAGGGCGTGTTCCAATCGGCCAATATCGCCTCGGCCATCGTCTGGGCGCCGGTGATGCTGCTGCCGGGCTGGACGGCCGCCGTCGGGGCGGATGCCGCGGCGAAATCGCAGAACGGCGTTTTCTGGGCGGTGCTGGTGGCGGTGTTCGTCCTGGGCAATTGGTTCCTGGTGCGGGAGATGATGCGTCGGCGCCTGGCGGCCCGCATGGCGGCGGCGGTCGGGGAAGGCTAGCTTGCCGGGGATGGACAAACCCGCCCCCAGCAACATTCCCGAATACACCGTCGGCGAGTTGTCCGGCGCCGTGAAGCGCACGATCGAGGGCGCTTTCGGCCGCGTCCGCGTGCGGGGCGAGGTGACCGAGGCCAAGGCCTATGGCCCCACCCGGTTCTATTTCTCGATGAAGGACCCGGAGGGTGGCGGCAAGATCCGCTGCGTCATGTGGTCCTGGTCGCCGGGCCGTTCGGGCATCAAGCCGGAAAATGGGACCGAGGTGATCGCCTCGGGCAAGCTGACCACCTATCCGGACCAGTCGAACTACCAATTGACCGTGGACCGGCTGGATTACGCCGGCGAGGGCGCGCTGCTGGCCGCCATCGAGAAACTGCGGGCGAAACTACTGGCCGAAGGGCTGTTCGACACCGAACGCAAGCGGCCCCTGCCTCGACTGCCCGCGGTGATCGGGGTGATCAGCAGCGAACGCGGCGCGGTGATCCAGGACATCATCACCACCATCCAGCGGCGGTTCCCCCGCAAGATTCTGCTGTGGCCGGTGCCGGTGCAGGGCGAAGGCGCCGCCGCCCGCATCGCCGCCGCGATCGAGGGCTTCAACCGGATGCGCCCCGCGCCCGATGTGATCATCGTGGCCCGTGGCGGTGGCAGCCTGGAAGACCTGATGGCCTTCAACGACGAGGCGGTGGTGCGCGCGGCCGCGGCCAGCCACATTCCGCTGATCAGCGCCGTGGGGCATGAGACGGATACGACGCTGATCGATTTCGCCTCCGACCGCCGGGCGCCGACGCCGACCGCGGCGGCCGAAATGGCGGTGCCGGCGCGGTTGGATCTGTTGGCGGCACTGCGCCAGACCGAGGCGCGGTTGCAGGCCGCCGGCACGGCGCGGGTGGAACGGGCCAGGACCCGGCTGGACCGCGCGGCGAATGCGCTGCCCGATTTGCCGGGGCGGGTGCAGGCGGCGCGCCAGCGGCTGGACGATTTGTCGGCACGCCTGGCACGGGCGCCAGCCACGGGGATTGCCAGCAAGCGCGCCGCCCTGGCCGCCATCGCGCCACGCCTGCCGCACCCGCGCGAGGGTATTTTTGCCCGTCGCGCGGCGATTGCCATGCAACAGCAGCGCCAGGGGGCGGCGATGCGCCGCTTGCTGGACCAGCGCCGGGCGCGCCTGGACCGCATCGCCAACCCGGCCCCGCGAATCGCGGGGGCGCTGCGGGAGGCGACGGCGCGGCTGCATGGGTTGGCGGCACGGCTGGCCGCGGCCTCCTACACCGCCGTGCTGGCGCGGGGGTTCGCGCTGGTGCGCGATTCCGCGGGTGCGCCCATCGCCAGCGCCGCCGCCGTGCAGCCGGGCGCGGCGCTGACCCTGGTGTTCGCCGATGGCGAGGCCGGGGTGGTCGCCGCCCAGAAACGCGCCCGGGCGAAAACGCCGCCGCCGCAGGCGAGCCTGTTGTGATGCGGCGACGCGCCGCGCTGGCCGCGCCGCTGCTGCTGCTGGCACGGCCGGCGGGGGCGCTGGACCTGCCGGCAGCACGGCTGACCCAGGGCGGGTTTGTCGTGGCGCGCGTGCCGGTGGGCAGCCGCGCGGCCCTGGACGGGCGGGCGCTGCGCGTGTCGCCGGCGGGCGATGTCGCCTTCGGCTTTGGGCGCGATGCCGCGGCCCAGGCGGTGCTGGTCGTGACCAATCCGCGCGGGCAGGCCGAAACCACCCGCCTGGCCATCGCGCGCCGGACCTGGGACGTGCAGTCGATCCAGGGCCTGCCACCCGCGCAGGTGACGCCCAATGCCGCCGACCTGGCCCGCATCGCCGCCGAGCGGGAGCAGTTGGGCGCCGCCCGCGCGGCCGATACCGGCGACACGGGCTTCACGGCCGGGATGGCCTGGCCGGCGCAGGGGCGGATCAGCGGCGTCTATGGCAGCCAGCGCATCCTGAACGGCCAGCCGCGCCAGCCGCATTTTGGGCTCGACGTCGCGGCGCCGATCGGCACGCCCGTGCTGGCGGCCATGCCGGGGCGGGTGTCGCTGGCGGGGGAGTTCATCTTCTTCGGCCGCCTGCTGGTGCTGGACCATGGGCATGGGATCAACACGCTCTATGCGCATCTGTCGGCGCAGGATGTGGCGCTGGGGGATGTGGTGGCGAAGGGGCAGCGGATCGGCGCCATCGGCATGACCGGGCGCGTGACCGGGCCGCATCTGCATTTCTCGCTGTCGTGGTTTCAGCTTTTCCTCGACCCGAGGCCACCGCTGCCGCCCGCCTGAGGCGTTTACGCGATGTTCATCTTCGTCTCGTAAACCATGACCATGTCGCACATACAGCCCCTCGTCCCGCCCGATGCAGTGCTGACCAGCGCAGCGCCCATCCCCGCCATCGCCCTGTTTTCCGATGATGCGGAGGCAGGCCGTGGCATCGCCCAGGCCGGCGCGCGTTTGCTGCGCAACGCGGCGCCCGGGGTGGTGCTTTTGGTGAATGAGGAGGGCTTGGCGCAGCGCCTCTACGACGCCGGGGCGCTGCTGGTCTTCGGTTGATCCGCGGGCACGATCCGCCCGTCCTCCATCGACACGATGCGGTCCGCGACATCCAGGATGCGCGGGTCATGCGTCACCAGCAGGATCGGCGCGCCGCGCGATTTGGCCAGGTCGCGGAGCAAATGCACGACCTCCTGCCCGCTTTGCTTGTCCAGCGCGGCTGTCGGTTCATCGGCCAGCACCAACCCGGGCTGACCCACCAGCGCGCGCGCGACGGCGACACGTTGGCGCTGCCCGCCCGATAGCTTGTCGGGCCATTTTTCGGTGTGATCGGAAAGACCCACAGCGGCCAGCATGTCGCCGGCGCGGCGCAGGCGTTCGGCTTCGGTCGTGCCAGGATCCAGTTCCAGCGCCATCGCGACATTTTGCCGCGCGGTCAAAAACCCCAACAAATTGTGCTGCTGGAAGATGAAGCCGATGCGGCTGCGAAGCGCCGTGCGCGCGGATTCCGATGCCCCCGCCAGATCCAGGCCCAGCACCGATGCCGTGCCTTGCTGCATCGCGCGCAAGGCGCCGACCAGGGTCAGCAAGGTGGTCTTGCCGCTGCCCGAAGGGCCGGTCAGCAGCACGATTTCACCAGGCTCGATCCGCAGCGACACCGACCGCAGCACCGGCCGCGCCAAATCGCCGGTGCCGTAGGCATAAGTCACATCCCGCATCACGACCGGGGCCGGCATCAGAACATATCCGCCGGATTGGCCGCCCGCAGTTTCCGCATCGCGAGCAGGCCCGCCAACCCGCACATCGTGAAAATCATGATGAACACGGCGATCCCGCGATCCATCGTCATGCCCAGCGGCAAAAACGTCGCGGCACCGATCGAATCATACATCACCGCCGAGACCACCGCCCCGGGCAGAAACCCGAACCCCGCCAGGATCAGCGCCGCCGACATCACCACGCGGGCGAGGAAGAAGTTGGAATAGCCGATGGCCTTCAATGTCGCGTACTCGCGCAGGTGGTTGGCGATGTCGCTGAACAGGATCTGGTAGACGATCACCATCCCCACGATCAGGCCCATCAGGCTGCCGAAGGCGAAGATGAAGCCGATGGGCGTCGCCGTTTCCCAATAGTTGCGTTCATGCGCGACCAGTTCGGCATGGGTCAGGACGTTCACATCGGGCGGCAGCAGCCGCCGCAGCCGCGCCTGCACGGCGGCGGGATCGGCGCCGGGGGCCAGGCGCAGCGCGACCAGATCGGTATTGGTCGGCCTGCGTTCGCTGACGATCCGGCGGAAATTCACCTCGTTGGAGACGGCATTGCCATCGGCGCCGAAGGACGGGCCGATGGTGACCATGCCGACGACATCGACATTGCGATTGCCGATCTGCACGCGCAGGGCGGAGCCCGCCGGAAGTGCGGCGACCAGATCGCCGATCGGGCCGAATTCGGGGCGCGACAGCCCGTCGAAGGCCACCGTGTCCGGCCGCTTCAGCGCATCCACCAGCGGCGCCAGCCCATCGAACTGGATCGCGCCCGATTCCGGGTCGAAGCCGATCATCTGCACCGCGCGCCGGCTGCCATCGACCGGGTTCCGGAAGGTCGCCTGGGCCAGGTAGATCGGCACCGCCTGCGCGACCTCGGGGTCGGCCAAGGTCTGGTAGGCGCGGACTCGCGGGATGGGTTCGGGGCGGAAACTGGCGGTGGTCAGCGGATGGATCAGGAAAAGCTCGGCCTTCATGTTGGCCAGCAGGGCGGTCGCGCTGTCGAACAGGGCCGCGCGAAACCCCAACTGCATGAACACCAGCACGCAGGCGAACATCACCCCGGCGATGGCCGAGGCCAGGCGCGATTTTTCCGCCCGCAACTGCCGCCAGGCCAGGCGCAGCGGCAGCCAGAGGAAACCGATCCCCGGCAGCGGGCGGCGCGGCGGCGGCGGCGCGGGCGATGCCATGCTGTCCGGCCCAGCGCGTTCGGGCGCCCAGGGCAGCAAGCCCACCGGGGGGGTACGCAAAATTTCGTTCATGGCCGGATCGCCACCTGGACCTGCATGTTGGTGCGCCGGCGCAGCGCCGCGACGCCGGCCTCGTCCAGGGCCAGCCGCACCTCGACCGTGCGCGCATCGACGGCGGCGACGGGGTCGGTGCCCGATTGGGTGGTGCGGCGGACGCTCCAGCCGATCTCGCGCACCGTCGCGCCGAAGCGGCGGGATTCGCCGGGAACGACGATCTCGGCCGCTTGCCCGATGGACAGGCGCGGCAGGTCGGTTTCGTAGACATCGGCCACCACATCCAGGTGATCCAGGTCAGCCAGGTCCAGCAAGCCGTCGGTGCTGCCGACCTGGTCGCCCGGGCGGGCGTAGATGCGCAGCACGGTGCCGGCGATGGGCGCGGTGACGCGGGCCAGGGCGGCATCGGCGCGGGCCTTGTCCAGGGCGGCGCTGGCGGCGGCCAGTTCAGCCTCGGCGACGGTCAGGTCCTCGGGGCGCGGGGCCAGCAGGCGCTGCAACTGGGCCTCGGCCTCGGCCCGTTCGGCGGCGGTGCGGTCGGCGATGAAGCGGCTGCGGTCGGCGGCGGCGACCCCGCCGGCGCCGGAGGGCACCAGGGATTGCGCGCGCACGGCGTCGCGCCGGGCACTTTCCTCGGCGGCGTGCAGCGCGTCCACGCGGGCGCGGGCGGCGATGATGTCCTCCGGCCGGCCGGCGGCGCGGATACGGTCCAGCATGGCGCGGGACTGGGCCAGGGCGGCCTCGGCCTGGGCCACCGCCGCGTCCTTCTGCGCGGCATCGGCGAAGACGGCGACCAGTTGCCCCGCCGCGACCCGGTCGCCCTCGGCCACCAGCAGCGCGTCCAGGCGGGTGACGGCCATGCCGCCGGGTTGGTTCAGCTTGCGGATGCGGGATTGCGGTTCGATCCGGCCCAGCGCCCCGACGCCGCTGGGAGCGGCCGGGGCGGCGGCGGCCGGCGGCGCCGCGGCTTCGGGTTGCGTGAAATGCCAGGCGGCGCCGCCGGCCAGGGCGACCAGCAGCACGCCCAGGGCCATCGCGCGCCGGGTCATGGCGCCACATCCTGGGCGCGGAGCAAGGCCTCTTCCTCCACGGCGAACCGGATCATCGCGTCCTCGTAGCCCAGGCGGAACCCCGCCATGTCGCCGCGGCTGCGCAGGTCGGAGACGAGGTCGCAGGCGCCACCCACCAGCAGCGACAACACCCCGACCAGGAACATCGCGGCCCCGCTCATGACGCCAGAAGCCCCGTCAGGGTTTCACGCAGGGCCGCGCGTTCGGAATCGGTGATGCTCCAGGTGCCAAAGATATGCGCCATGAACAGCCCATCGCCGGCGGCCATGATGGCCAGCCCCGGGCCCGGTGGCGTACCATCGGCCAGCAGCGCCGCCTTCTGGGCCTGGAACACGGCCCGGATGGGGTCGAGAAGCGCCGGGTCATGATGGTGTGCCGCCAGGAACACGGCGCTGGCGCGGTCGTAGCGTTCCTCGGTCAGGCAGACCGGATTGTCGTTCAGGAACCAGGCCAGGCAGGCGCGGGCGACGCGATGCGGGCCGGGCGGCTCGGCCTCGATACCCGCCTGGATTTCGAGTGAGACGAACTGCGCCAGGCGCTGCATCAGCCCGATCAGCAAGGCCTGCTTGGACGCGAAGTGATAGAGCAGCCCGCCCTTGGACACGCCGGCATCGCGGGCGGCGGCTTCCAGGGTCAGCGCGGGGACGCCGCGGGCCTGCACGATCGCCTCGGCCGCATCCAGGATTCGGGTGCGGGCGTCGAGCGATTCGGGCGCGCGCGCGGGGGGCGGATGATCCATTCCGCTTGAACTATACCGGCTGGACGGTAAGTCAACCGTCCAGCCGGTATAGTGCCATCATATCAGGCGGGAACGGCGACCCGTCCGGCCAAGGGGTCCAGCAGGCTTTCGATCGCGGCCGGTTCTTCCCATTCCAGGCTGACGGTCACCACCGTCACCCGGCTGCGATAGGCGGGGGGGATGCGGACCACATCCTTGCGCGTGGTGACCGGCACGGCGCGCAGGCTTTCCGCCTCGGCCAGCAGGTCCTTCATGTCGCCGTCGTCGAAGGGGTAGTGGTCGGCGAAGGCGGTGCGCCCGGCGATCACGGCACCCGCTTCCTGCAAGGTCGCGAAGAACTTGCGCGGATTGGCGATGCCGCAGAAGGCGAAGACCGGCGTGCCGGCCAGCAGCAACGCCTCCGGCCCCGGCGCCAGGCGGGCGCGCAGCACCGGCAGTTGCGGCGGCAGGGCGGCCAGGGCGTTGGTTTCGTCATCGCCGATCAGCACGGCGGCGTGGCAGCGCGCGGCGGCGGCGGCGGGGGATTCGCGCAAGGGGCCGGATGGGATCACCCGGCCATTGCCGAAGCCGAAGCTGCCATCGATCACCAGGAAGGACAGGTCCTTGTGCAGGGTCGGGTTCTGCAACCCATCGTCCATCACCAGCGCCTGGGCGCCGGCGGCGATGGCGGCGCGGGCGCCCTCGGCGCGGTCGGCGGCCAGGAAGGTGGGGCGTTCGCTGGCGAGCAGCAGTGCCTCATCCCCCACGTCGCGGCTGTCGTGCCGGGCTGGGTCGACGCGCATCGGCCCCTTTTCGCGGCCACCATAGCCACGGGTCAGGAAGCTGGCGGCGATGCTGCGATTGGCCAGGCGGCGGCCGATATCCAGCGCCAGGGTGGTCTTGCCGGCACCGCCGGCGGTGGCATTGCCGGCGCAGATCACCGGGATGCCGCAATTCCAACCCGGGCGCGCCATGCGCCGCGCGGTCACCTGCGCATAAAGCGCCGAGAAGGGGGAGAGCAGCAGCGGCGCCAAGCCACCACCGCCCCCGGACCAGAAATCGGGGGCCCGCATCGGTTCCTGTCTGTCCCTCTCAACTCGGTTGAAGCCGGCGAAAAACCTAACCGGGCGCGACGCTTGCGCCCGGCTCCGCGTCGGCCACCCCCGCCGCTTCGGCCGGGGGTAGCCAGGGCAGGATCACGGCGGCCAGACGATCCGGCAGTGCCTCCGACCCATCGGGTCGGCCCATCGCCGCCATCGCGGCCGCGACCATATCGCCCGCCTTGCGTGCATTGGTTAGCACGGCCGCCACCTCCGCGGCCAGCGCCGCCGCATCGGGCACCTGGATGGCCCCCCCGGCTTGCAGCAGGAGGGCCGCCGCTTCCGAAAAATTGCCCATGTGCGGGCCGAAGATGACCGGGCAGCCCAGGCGCGCGGCCTCGAGCGGGTTGTGCCCGCCGAGCGGGACCAGGCTGCCGCCGATGAACGCGGCCCCGGCCAGGCGGAACCACAGCCCGAGTTCGCCCAGGGTGTCGGCGACCCAGACGGGATCGGCCGGGCCGGGGGTGGCGCCCAGGCTGCGGCGGGGGGCAGCCCCGGCGAGGGCCGCGACCTCGGCCCCCCGATCCGGGTGGCGCGGCACCAGGATGGTCAGCACGCCCGCCGGCCGGGCGGCCAGGATCGCCGCTTCCTCTCCGGGGTGGGTGCTGGCGGCGACGAAGACGGGGCGCCCGGCCAGGATGGTCCGCAGCCGGGCCAGTTCGGCCGGATCGGCGGGCAGGGGGGCGGCCGCGGCCTTGAGGTTGCCCCAGGATTGCACCTCGGCCGCGCCGATCTGGCGCAGGCGGTCGGCATCGGCGTGGGTCTGCGCCGCGACCAGGCGGAAGGCGCCCAGCACCCGCGCCGCAAAGCCGGGCAGCCGCGCCCAGGTGGCGGTGGCCTTCTTCGATAGCCGGGCATTCACCAGCCCCAGCGGGATATTGCGCGCCGTGGCGGCGGCGATCAGGTTCGGCCACAACTCGCTTTCGACGAAGATGCCCGCGTCGGGCCGCCACGTGTCGAGGAAGCGCGCCACCCAGGCCGGCACGTCCAGCGGCACGAAGCGATGCCGGGTGCGGGCGGCCAGCGCCGGCGGCAGGCGTTCGGCCAGCAGCGCCGCCGAGGTGACGGTGCCCGTGGTCACCAGGAAATGCAGGTCGGGCGCGCGGCGGGCCAGGGCCGTCAGCAGCGGCAGCAGCGACTGGCTTTCGCCGACGCTGGCGGCATGCAGCCAGACCAGCCGCCCGGGCGGGCGGTCGGCGCCATGGCCCTGGCGTTCCGGCAGGCGGGCGGCGATTTCCTTGCCGCGCCGGACGCGGCGGGCCAGGAACAAGGGAAGCAACGGGGACGCGACCCGCGTCGCGATGCGCCAGGCCATGGCCGGCAGGGCACCGGTCACGGGCGCAGCACCCAGGCGTCGGCGGCGTCGCAGGCCGCGGTCAGCGCGGCCTCGATCACCGGCAGCATCGTGGCGGCCGCGTCGCGCGCGACCGGGATGGGCGCGCCGCAGACCACCACGCCGCGGCCAAACGGCAGCGGCAGCATCATGCGGTCCCAGGATGGCAGGATGATCCGCCGCGTGGTCGCGGCCGCACAGGGCAGCACCGGCACGCCCGACAGCGCGGCCAGTTGCGCGACCCCGCCCGCCGCGACCCGGCGCGGCCCGCGCGGGCCATCGGGGGTGATGACCACGGCATGGCCCCCGGCCAGCACGCGCAACATCTCCCGCAGCCCCGTGGTGCCGCCGCGATTGGTCGAGGCATGGACCATCACCAGCCCGAAGCGGCCGACGATGGCGCCGATGAAGCGCCCGTCGCGGGACCGGGAGACAAGCACCCGCGCCGGCCAGGACACGCCTTCCGGCAGGCGCGCCGTCGCCGCCTGCCACATGCGCGGCATCAGCGGCAGGCGTTCGTGCCAGAAGGCGGCGATGACCGGGCGCTGCTGTTCGGGAAAAGCCGCCGCATGTTCGGCGCCGACCAGCGACCAGCGCGTGGTGCGGTAGACCAGGGCCAGATACGCGCCGAGCAACCGTGCCCCGACCGCCAATACGGAAGGGTGGCGGATGATACGTTTCAGCATGGGCGATGGAATGTCACAAAGCCGCGCCTAGCACGGCCACCGCCCCGGCGGCGAGGGTGGCCCTATCGCATGGGAACCAGCGCCGCGCGGAACCTCTCGGCGCAGGCGGCCCAGGAGAAGGCCTCGGCATGAGTCCGGCACAGGCCGCGGTCGGCATCCAGCGCGCGCAGGCAGGCGGCGCGCAGATCCTCGTCCAGCGCACCGACGGGGGCATCGCCGATCACGTCCAGCGGCCCGGTGACGGGATAGGCCGCGACCGGCGTGCCGGCGGCCAGGGCCTCCAGCAGCACCAGGCCAAACGTGTCGGTGCGGCTGGGGAAGACGAAGACATCGGCATGGGCGTAGGAGGCGGCGAGCACGCCATTGTCGCGGTAGCCGGTGAAGACGGCGTTGGGGAATTGCCGTTCCAGCGCCGGGCGCTGCGGCCCGTCGCCGACGACGACCTTGGTGCCCGGCAGGTCCAGCGCCAGGAAGGCGGCGATGTTCTTTTCCACCGCGATTCGCCCGGCATAGAGGAAGATCGGCCGGGGCAGGTCGCCGTGCGGGTCCTTGCCGCCAGGCTTGAAGCGCGCCAGGTCCACGCCGCGCGACCAGGCGACCAGGTTCTTGAAGCCATGGCCCTCCAGCGTCTTGGCCAGTGAGCGGGTGGCCACGAAAACGCCCTGCCCCGCCCCGTGGAAGCGCCGCATGACCGCCCAGGACCAGGCGCGCGGAATGCCGGTGCGGGCGTGCAGGTAGTCGGGGAACATGGTGTGGAAGGATGTGGTGAAGCGCAGGCCCCGGGCGCGGCAGATCGCGCGGGCGGCCCAGCCGAGCGGCCCTTCGGTCGCGACATGCACGGCGTCGGGGGCGAAGGCGTCCATCAATTGCGCCAGCCGGCGCTTGGGCGCGATGGCCAGGCGGATTTCCGCGTAGCCCGGCATGGCGATGGAGCGGAAGCGGTCGGGGCCGATCACCTCCACCGTATCGCCGCCGGCAAGCAATTCACCGACCACGGTTTCCATGGTGCGGACCACGCCATTGACCTGCGGGCGCCAGGCGTCGGAGACGACCAGGATGCGCTGCGGCACGCCGTCAAGGCGCCGCATGGGCGGGCACCTGCCAGAAGGACAACCGGTTCTCCTGCGCCCAGTCGATCAGTTCGAAACGGCCGTCGGCGTGTTCGACCAGGGCGGTGCAGGATTCCACCCAGTCGCCGTCGTTCATATACATCAGCCCACCGACCTCCCGCATCTCGGCGTGGTGGATGTGGCCGCAGATGACGCCGTCCAGGCCCCGGCGCTTGGCTTCGTTGGCCAGCGCGCCCTCGAACCGGTCGATCGCCTTGACCGCGCCCTTCACCTGGCGCTTCAGCCATTGCGACAGCGACCAATAGGGGTAGCCCAGCCGCCGCCGCGCCAGGTTGAACCAGCGATTGGTCCAGAGCGCCCAGTCGTAAGCCCAGTCGCCCAGCAGGGCGAGGAACTTGGCGTAGCGGATCACCCCGTCGAACTGGTCGCCATGGATGACGAGGTAGCGGCGCCCGTCGGCGGCGATGTGCACCGCCTCATCCTGCAATTTCACGCCGGAAAACTCATGGCCGAGCCAGGCGCGAAACACCTCGTCATGGTTGCCGGGGATGTAGCGCACATCGGTGCCGTGGCGGGCCATGCGCAGGACGAGGCGGATGACCTCGTCATGATGCGCGTCCCAGTACCAGGATTTCTTCAGCCGCCAGCCGTCGACGATATCGCCGACGAGGTAGAGGTTCTCGCATTCCACCTGCTTCAGGAAACCAGCCAGGAAATCCGCGCGGCAGCCGCGCGTGCCGAGGTGGACGTCGGAGATGAACAGGCTGCGGTAGCGGCGCTTGGTGTCGGTCGGGTGCATGTCGCTCCGCCTGTCCCGGGTTCTGCACGGCGCCCGATTCGGGGGCGCATTGCCGTCGGCGGCGCAGTAACCCGATGTGAAGAAGTTCTGCGTGAAGCCTGTGTGAAAGCAGTCTTTTCCTTTCGTGTCACAGCGAAGTCGCCGATCCGTCATTGTCGCGTCATGCGCGCGGCGCTATCGCCCCGGCCAGATGCTGATCGTCTTCAACCCGGCCGCGGGCGCGCGCCGCCGCCGCCGGCTTGACGATGCGCTGACCGCGCTGGCGGCCAGCGGCGTCGCCGCGCGGGTGATCGAGACCACGGCCCCCGGCGATGCGCGCCGCATCGCGGCCGGGGCCGATGCGGCGGTGGTCGTGGCGGCCGGCGGCGATGGCACGATCGCCGAGGTCGCTGCCGGCATCGCGGGCACCGGCCGCACCCTGGGCATCCTGCCGCTGGGCACGGCCAATGTGCTGGCACAGGAATTGGGCATTCCGCTGCGCAACGCGGCCGGCGTCCTGGCCGCGGGGCGGCGCGTGGCGCTGTGGCCCGGCATCGCCCGCCTGGCTGACGGGCAGGAACGGCTGTTCGTGCAGATGCTGGGCGCCGGCTTCGATGCCGCCGTGGTGGCCGGGCTGGACCTGCGGCTGAAGGCGCGGATCGGGCGGGCGGCCTATGTCTGGCAATCCCTGCGCGAACTGGCGGGCTACGGCTTTCCGCCCATGACCGTGACCCTGGATGGGGTGGCGGTGGAGGTGACCAGCGCCATCGTCACCAAGGGGCGGCTCTATGCCGGGCGCTACCTGCTGGCGCCCGAGGCGCGGCCGGACCTGCCGGGGTTCTGGGTCGCGCTGTTCCACAAGGCGGGGCCGGTCGCGGCGGCGGGCTGCGGGGTGGCGCTGCCGCTGGGGCTGTTGCGGCGGATGCCAGGGGTGGAATTGCGGCGCGCCTCGGTGGTGGATTTTGCCGGGGCGGGCGTGCCGGTGCAGGCGGATGGCGATCCGGTGGGGGTTGTGCCGGTCGCGGTGCGTGATGCGGGCGCGCCGATCGCGGTACTGGTGCCGTAGGGAACGGGATTTGCTACGGGGGGTGGGCGATAGGAGTTCCCGATGACCATCACCCGCCGCGCCCTTGGCGCAAATGTCCTGGGCGCCACTGCCCTGACCATCCTCGCCGCGCCAGCCTTGCAGGCGCAGACGGCCTGGCCGCGCCGCCCGGTGCGCGTGCTGGTCGGGTTTGCCCCGGGCGGATTTTCCGACCTGGTTGCCCGCGCCCTGAGCGAACAACTGACGACCGCCCTCGGCCAGCCCTTCGTGGTCGAGAACCGGTCCGGTGCCTCCGGCACCCTGGCGACCGATTTCGTGGCCAAGGCGCCGGCCGATGGCAATATCCTGCTGTTCGGCCATTCCACGCCGAATGCGGTCGCTGCCGCACTGTTCAGCAACCTGCCCTATGACCCGCTGCGCGACATGACACCGATCGCCCAGGTGGCGGTGCATCCGCATCTGCTGGTGGTGCCGGCGGGGTCGCCCTATGCCACCACGGCGGCGCTGATTGCGGCGGCGCGGGCCGCGCCGGGGACGATCCCCTTCGCGTCATCGGGCGTCGGGTCGGTGCATCATATCGCCTGTTCCATGCTGGCGAAGAATGCGGGCGTCGAGTTCCTGCATGTGCCCTATCGCGGCAGCGCGCCGGCCATGGCCGACCTGATCGCCGGGCGCGTCGCCTTCACCATCGATGGGGTCAGCGCCGTGGCGCCGCAGATCGCCGATGGGAAATTGAAGCCCCTGGCGGCCGGCACGCTGGCGCGGATCGCCCGCTTCCCCGACCTGACGACCTTGCAGGAACAGGGTTATGGCGAGATCGACGCGATGAGCTGGGTCGGGCTGTTCGGCCCCCCCGGCCTGCCGCCGGAGATTGTCGCGGCGTCGATCCGCGGCGTGGACCAGGCGATGCAGTCGCCGGCGATGCTGCGGCTGCTGGCGGATGGCGGGTCCATCGCCGCCAACCGGCGTGGCGACGAGTTCCGCGCCTTCATCGCGCTGGAGATCGAGCGCTACAAGGCCGTCCTCGGCGACGGCAAGATCACGCTGGACTGACCCCAAAAACAAAACCGCCGGGACAGGCAGTGCCCGTCCCGGCGGCAATGGGTGCCCGGAAAACCGGTCAGCCGGCCTGTTGGATCGCCGACAGGCGCCACGCCCCGCCACCCTGGCGGACAAAGGTCCAGAGTTCGGTCGATGTCTGGCGACGGGCGGGATCGCCCTCCACCACCGCGCCATCGGCCAGCCGCGTGGTCACGTCGATCATCGAGAACTTCATCGCGACGGTCGCGTAGTCTTCATTGCCTTCCCGCCATGCTTCGGACAGGTCGCCCTGGTCCAGGCTCACGTCGCGGGTTTCATTGTGCCAGCCGCGGGCGGCCAGGTCCTTCAGGTCATTGGCGAAGTAGGTGACCATCTCCGGCGTCGCGATGCGCTTCAGGGCCGCGACGTCGCCACGGCTCCAGGCGGCGTTCATCTCGACCAGCATCTGCTGGAAGGCCGCGAAATCGGCCGGTCCGATGCTGACCGGCGTGGTCGCCGGCATGCCGCCGCCACCCATGCCGCCTTGGGGCATCGGGCGCCCGCCATCCATCGTGCGCGCCATCCCGCCCATGCCGGCGCCCATGCCCGCCATCGCGGGCTGCGGCGCGCGGCGGCGGATCATGCGGACGACCAGGTAGACCAGGCCGGCGATCAGCCCGATCTGCAACAGGAAGCCCAGCATCCCGGCCAGGCCCGCAATCCCGCCCATGAAGCCCTGGCCGGTCAGCATGCCGAACAGACCAGCGCCGAGCAGGCCGCCGGCGATGCCGCCCATCAGCCCCATGCCGAAGCCGCCGGCCCGCGCCGGGGTGGCGGCGCCCGCGGCACCCGCGCCTGCCACCGGGGCGGCCGGACGTAACGGCTGCGTCATGGTCCGGTCCATGGGGCGCGCCTGCGACGGCGCCGTGCTGGTCGTGGGCGGCGCGGAATAGGTGCGGCTGCCGCGGCTGCCGCCGGACGACCCACCGCCCGGCCTGGCGTCGGCGATCGCGGGGGCCAGCACCAGCGCGAAGGCCGCGCAGGCGGCCAGGAGGCGGGCCTGGTTGGTAAGGCGGCGGCGGGACGTCATCTGCATCTCCAAGGCGAATCTTGCTTCGAGGTAATATAGCGCACATCTGACGGATTGCGACCCCGAAATGCGGCGTTCATGACTCACCGGCCCATCAGCACCAGCAGCACGCCCGCGACCACCGTCAACGCGCCGACCACATCCGACCGCTTCGTGGTTTCCCGCAGGTAGAAGCGGCCGAAGAGCAGGGAGAAGATGATCTCGATCTGGCCGACTGCGCGGACCAGCGCGATCGGCGCCAGGGCGAAGCCGGTGAACCAGCAGGCGGATCCAAAGGCCGATAGCGTGCCGACCTTGGCGCTGATGCGCCAGGATGAAAGGACCATCACGACCTGCCCCGGTTCGCGCCACAGCAGCCAACTGCCCTGCATCACCGTCTGCATCACATTGGCGACGACCAGCACCACCAGCGCGCGCAGCACGGGGTCGGCATGGTCCAGTTCCAGGTTCGCGGCCTTGATCGCGATGGAACACAGGGCAAACCCGGTCCCCGCCGTCAGCCCGAACAGCGCCGCCGGCTGCCGGGCCGCCCGCAGCAGCCCCATGGGCGTCATGTCCCCCCCGGCGAGCGACAGGTAGAGCACCCCCGCGATACTGACCGCGACCCCCAGCCAGGACAGCACCGACAGGTATTCGCCCAGCAGGATCATGGCGAGGAAGGCGGCCTGGATCGCCTCGGTCTTGGAATAGGCCGTGCCGACCGCGAACCCGCGCGGCCCAAAAGACATGATCAGCAGGTTGGTGCCCAGGATCTGCAACAGCCCGCCGACCGCGCACATCAGCAGGAACATGCCGCCATCGATTGCCGGCAGCGACTGGCCGGTCACCAGCGTATAGGTCGTCAGCAAGGCGACCCCCACCGGCACGCCATAGAGATAGCGTGTGACGGCCGCCGCATTGACCGACAGCATGCCGCGCAGCCGCTGCTGCAAGGCGGTGCGCCAGCACTGGAACAGCGCCGCCGTCAGCGTCGCGCCCAACCAGAGAGGGATCATCCGAGCCGCGGATCCAGCCAGGGCCTTGGCATCGGCACCCAGGGGTTTTGGCCCGCCCAGGCTTCGTCGAGGCCGACGCCCACGCCCGGTTCCATCGGCAGGTGCGCGGACCCGGCGTCGAAGGCCAGGGCATGCCCGGGGGCCAGGGTGAAGAAGGCCTCCGATTCCCCGAACTGCACCTCCAGCGGCAGCAGGTTCGGGATGGTGGCGCAGAGGTGCAGCGAATGCGCGTGGCACAGCGGCCCGGTCGGGTTGTGCGGCGCGATCTCGACCCCCTGGGTCAGGGCCAGGGCGGCGATGCGGCGGATCTCCTCATGCCCACCCGCGTGCTTGATATCGGGCATCAGCACATCATGGCAGCCGGCGGCGATGATGGCGGCATAGGCCGCGAGGCCGCAGAGCGACTCCGCCCCGGCCAGCCGCATCCCCCGGTCATTGGCCATGTGGCGCAACCGGCGGGTGGCGGCGTGGTTGGCCTCGGCGACCGGGCATTCCAGCCAGAACAGGTTTTGCGGCGCGACGTCCCGAACCAGGGCGGCCGCCCCCCCGGGGCTGAAGCGCCAGTGGCAATCGACCATCAGCGCCACGTCCGGGCCGATGGCGTCGCGCACGGCGGCGATGCGGGACAGGCCCTCCGCATAGGCGGCGCGGTCGGGGTCTTCCCAGACCAGGGGATCGAAGGGGGCGAGTTTCACGCCGCCGAAGCCGGCCGCCTTTGCGCGCAGGGCGGCGGCGGCAAAGCCATCCGGCGTGCGCTGCGCGACGCCGCGGTTGATATTGGCATAGAGCGGGATTTTTTCGCGCAACCGGCCGCCCAGCAGGGCGTGGATCGGCTGGCCCATGGCCTGGCCGGCTAGGTCCCACAGCGCCTGCTCAAACGCCGAACGCACGGTATGCGCCAGCAGCCCGCCCGGCGCATGGGGCAGCAGCCGGCACAGGCGATTGCGGGCATCCACCGGTTCGCCGACGACATTGGCGGCCAGCCGGGCGGCCTCGGCCGCCATGCCGGCCTCCTGCCCGCCCAGGGTGCATTCACCCCAGCCGATGCGGCCGTCGCTGTCCTGAACGCGCAAAAAAGACCAGTTGGTTTTGGGGGTGATGTTGACGCCGACGAATGCGATGGCGGCGATGCGTGTCATTCGGCGCGAATGCCGGCGCGGTCCACGACATCCTTCCACTTCGCCACATCGGCCGCGATCCGGGCAGCAAAGGCGGCGGGGGTGGAGACGACCAGCTCGCCGCCCAGCAGCCGCACGCGGTCGATCACCTCGGGGATGGCGGCGACGCGCAGGGCGGCGTCATAGACCCGCTCCACGATCCAGCCGGGCGTGCCGGGGGGCGCCAGGAGACCGTTCCAGGCCAGGGTCTCGAAACCCGGAAAGCCGCTTTCGGCCAGGGTCGGCACCTCGGGCAATTCGGCCCAGCGGGTCAGGCTGGTGACGCCCAGCGCCAGCATGTCGCCGCGGCGGATGAAGGGCATCACATTCGTCAGGTTGGCGATGGCGATGGGCGTGTCGCCGCTGATGAGGCCCTGCGCCAGCGCTGGCGTGCCGCGATAGGGCACGTGGATGGCGTTGAAGCCGGCAGCCAGGCGGAACAATTCCATCGACAGATGCGCCGAGGAACCAACCCCGCCCGAGCCATAGGCATAGCCATCCGAACGCGACTTCAGCATGGCCACAAGCTGGGTCACGTCACTCGCGGGCAGCACGCGGCGGTTCACCACCAGCACGTTCGGCCCGGCGACCAATTGGGTGATCGGTTCGAACCCCGTCACCAGGTCATAGGGCAGGTCGCGGTAGATGGCGGCGTTGATGCCATTGGACCCGGCATTTCCGATCAGCAGGGTGTAGCCATCGGGCGGGCTGCGCCAGGCGGCCTCCACCCCGATGCGGCCGCCGGCGCCACCGCGATTGTCCACCAGCAGCGGTTGGCCGAGCAGGGGTTCGAGGTGGGTGGCGAAAAGCCGCGCCGTGGTGTCATTGCCGCTGCCGGGGGCATCGGGGGCGATCAGGCGGATCGGGCGGTTCGGCCAGTTGGTCTGCGCCAGGGCGGGGGTGGCGAGTGCCGCCCCCAAAAGCGTGCGACGCTTCATCGGCGGATTTTTCCCCAGCCCGGGTCCTCGACCGCCATGGCGGCCAGGCCACTGCGTTCCAGCATGGCCGCGGCTTCGCGTTCGGCGGCCGCGATGATCGCGTCATGGTCCAGGTGCGGCGCCTCGCCGCCCTTCAGCAGCACGCGCCCGCCGACCACCACATCCATCACGTCATGGCCGTTGGCGAAGAGGACGACGCGGGCGACGGGCATATTGGCCGGCGCCATATGCGCGCCGGTCAGGTCGACGGTGATGACATCGGCCAGCTTGCCGGCCTCCAGGCTGCCGATCTCGTGCGACAGGCCGAGGCCGTTTGCCGCATCCACCGTGACCATTTCCAGCAGCTTGCCCGGCGGCAGCAGCGTCTCGTCGGCGAAGCGCTTCTGGTGGTGGCGCATGCAGACGAACATGTGGCGGAACATGTCGCCCGAACGGTCGGGGGCCGTCGCGTCGCTGCCGATCATGACGGTGACGCCGGCCTCCATCAATTCGATGGCGGGGCAGGTGCCGCGCACGGCGGCGATGGCCGATGGGTTGTGCACGACCGAGGTGCCGGTGCGGACGAAGGTTTCGATATCGGCTTCGGTCAGGTCGGTGCAATGGCTGAACCAGACGTCGGGGCCGCAGAGGCCGAACATGGAATCCGCCATGGCGACCGATCCCTTGCGGTGGCCATCCTGGTGGAACAGCGCGCCGTGTTTTTTCCCCAGGTCGCGCAGCACGCGCCCCTGCCGTTCGATCAGCGCGACCTCGGCCGCGTCATGCACGTCTTTTCGGTAGACCGGCATCAGGGTGGCGATGCGGATGCCATCCTTGCCGTGCCATGCCTCCAGGACAGCGGCGATGGTATCGGCCTGCTGTTCGAAGGACACGGGGCGTTCCACCCCATCCACCCCGACATAGGGGCGCGGAAAGGGTGGGCGGGTCGCGCCCATCGCCACGATCGATCGTGTGCCGATCTCGGCCACCGCCTCGCAATGCGCATTGGCAAAGGCGGGGTCGTCGCTGCGCATCACGCTGTCGCCGCCACCGAGGAGGGAGACGCCGGTGGTGACGCCGAAGCGCAGGCGTTCCATCGCCGCCAGCGCCGCTTCCGCGCGCCAGAACGATGGTGGCGAGTAGAGCGTGTAGATCTGCCGGCAGGCTTCCGACCAGGCGGCGCTGTCGCCATTGCCGATGGTCTTCACCAGCCCGTGGCCGGCATGGGCGTGGCCGTCGATCAGCCCCGGCAGGATGGCCTTGCCGGTGGCATCCAGCACGGGCAGGTCGGGGTGGGCGGCTGCCACCTCGGCCGCGGTGCCGACCATGGCGATGCGGTCGCCCAGGATGGCGACCGCGCCATCGGGGATGACCCGTCGCGCCGCATCCATGGTGATGACGGTGCCGCCGGAGATGACCATGCCGTTCATGCGCGCTTCCTATGATCCGATCTCATCGAACACGCAGGCGCGCGACTTGTCACCCCGGCCAGGGCGGCAGACAGCGGCCCCCCAGGCCAGGCGGGTGATCCCGGCATCCTCGGGAAACATGCCGACGCCAACGTCGCGGCTCATTATCCCGACGTTGAAACGTTCGTTCGGATCGTTAGAGTGAAGCAGCGTGCGCTGCGCAGGAAGATTGAGACAGGCCGCATCGGGCAAGTGGGAACAGGGCAGCATCAATGATTCCAAGGGCCATTGCATTCGTATTGAGCAATCTCCCAACGATCTTGTTCGTCTCCACCTTCCTCTTGACCGCACTCACGAAAAGCCCGGCCCATTTTCCCACCCGCCTTCTGGGATGGCTGCTTCTTTCGGCCGGCATCGCGTACGCATGGGCGGGCTTTTTTCACATCGTCTTCCCGCATATCGCGGCTGCGAGCATTGGTTGGCAGGTCAGCCCGTTCCAGTTCGAAATCGGCGTGGCGGACGCGTCGATCGGTATCGTCGCGATCGTTTCCTTCTGGCGTGGCCTGGATTTCAAAGGGCCGGTTGTCGGCTACCTCAGTCTTTTTTCGATCGGCGTCGCCTACGGGCATGTCCGCGAGGCGATTTATGCGGGCAACACCGCGAAAGATAATTTCGGGTTATTGCTGGTCATCACACTGATCCATGCCGTGCTCTTGCCGATTCTATACGTGTTGGCACGCAAGAACGGGTGTCATCCGGCGGGAAACGGCAAGGATAGGTGATGGCCGTCCCCGTTCAGGGCGATCCCAGCCGCGCCGCCAGCGCCAGGACCCGCCGCGCGCGGTCCACGATCGGGTAGTCCACGAACCGGCCCTCGACCTGGATCGAGGCCAGGCCCTGCGCCTCGGCATCGGCGAAAGCCGTGGAGACTTTCTGCGACCAGGCGATCTCGGCCTCCGTCGGGGAATAGGCGGCATTGGCGACCGGGACCTGGTCGGGGTGGATGCACATGCGGCCCTGGAAGCCGAGGCCTGCCCCGCGCGCGCAGGAGGCAGCGAAGCCCTCCGCATCGCGCAACGCGGCCCAGACGGTGTCGATCGGGGCGTCGAGCCCGGCGGCGCGGCTTGCCAGGACCATTTCCGACCGCACGGGGGCGAGTTCGGCCTCATCCCGCGTCCAGGTGATGCCCAGGTCCAGCGTGTAGTCGGCGGCCCCAAACGCCATGCGCCGCATCCGCGCGACGCCGGCGGCGGCCAGGCCCCGCACGGCCGCATGGCCACGCGCGGTCTCGATGATCGGGATCAGGTCGATGCCGCCCACCGGCAGGCCGCGTTCGCGTTCCAGCGCGCCCATCATCCAGTCCACGGCGATGAGCTGGGCGGTATCCTCCAGTTTCGGCAGCACGATGCCGTCCAGCTTCGCGCCGACCACGGCGGCGATGTCGCCGTAGCAGAACGGCGTGTCGAAGGCATTGACCCGGACATAGGCGCGGGCGGTGCGCGGCAGCGCCAGGGCCTGGTTCACCGCATCGCGGGCGGCGATCTTGGCGGAGAGCGCGACCGCGTCCTCCAGATCCAGGATGGCGGCATCGGCGCCGAGGCTCAGGGCCTTTTCCGCACGGCGCGCATGGTCGCCCGGGGCGAAGAGGAAGGTGCGGCACGCGGTCACGGGCGTTCTCCGGGGTTGGCTTTGCCCCTGGATGTCACGCGTGGTGGAAGCGGGCAAACCCCTCCACCGGTTCGCGGGGGGCCTGCAGTTGGTTCGCGGGGGCGGCATGGTCCGGATGCCCCAGCGCCATGCCGCAGACGACCAGTTGCTCGGGCGGAATGCCGAGGTGTTCGCGGATGATCGCGTGATAGGATTTGAACGCCGCCTCCGGACAGGTTTCCAAGCCGCATCCGCGCGCCGCGATCATCACATTCTGCATGAACATGCCGAGGTCGAGCCACGACCCCAGCGCCAGCCCCCGGTCCAGGGTGAAGAACAGCCCGACCGGCGCGCCGAAGAGATTGTAGTTCTCCCGCCGCCAGGCCTTCGCCCCGGCGCGGTCGCCCTTCTGGATACCGAGCAGGGAATACAGCGCCCAGCCCACCTGCCGCCGCCTGTCGATGTAGGGGGAGGTCCAGTCGGCCGGGTAGTAGGTGTATTCCGCCTCCGGTTCCGGCCCCGCGTCGCAGGCGGCGGTGATCGCGGCGCAAAGCCGGTCGCGCGCCGCCCCGGCCACGACATGCACGTGCCAGGGCTGGGTATTGGTCGCGGAGGGCGCCCGCGACGCGGCGGCCAGGATGTCGCGGATCACCGCATCCGGCACCGCTTCGCCGGTATAGCCGCGGATGCTGCGGCGCCCGGCGATGGCCTGTTGGACGGCGGGGTTCACCTCAAGGCACCCGCACCAGCCACAGCCGCAGCCGGTTGTCCGGCGCGGGGGCCAGGTCGATGCCGCGCCGGGCCGCCCAGACGATCGGCTGCTGGTGCAGCGGGATGTGGCCGACCTCGCGCTTTTCGACCAGCAACGCCTCGCGGATCAATTGCCGGCGGGTCGGCTCGTCGCTTTCGGCGGCGATGCGCACGCGCAGGGCGTCGAATTCCGCATTGCTCCAACGCCCGACATTCAGCCCGCCGATGCGGTCGCCGCGCGTGTTCAGCACTTCCTGCAGGGTCGAATAGGAATCGGCCAGCGGCAGCCCGGCATGGCCCAGCATGAAGAAGGACACATCCAGGTTGTTGTTGCGCCGCGACCAGACCGCTGTCGTCTCGATCTGCGGCTGCACCCTGATGCCGACACGGCCCAGCATGCCGATCACCGCCAGGCAGATGCGTTCGTCATAGACATAGCGGTCGTTCGGGCAGGCCAGCCCGATGGAAAACCCCTGCGGATAGCCGGCCTCGGCCAGCAGCCGTCGGGAGGCCTCGGGGTCGAAGGGGAAGGTCCGCGCCTGGGCGCTGTCACTCGCCGCCGGTGCGCCGTTCAGGAAGGGCGAGGCCATCGACCCCGCGATCCAGGCATTGCCGCGCATGACGGTGCGTCGGATCGTCTCCACATCGATCGCCTGGTAGAAGGCGCGCCGCACGCGGATGTCCTGGAAGGGGTTGCGACCCTTCACGTCGGAATACAGCAACTCCTCCCGGAAGTGGTCGAAGCCCAAATAGATGGTGCGCAGTTCCGGCCCCTGCACCACGGCCAGGTTGGGCGAGGCCTCGATCCGCGGGATATCCTGGATCGGCAGTTCGACCACGGCATCCACGCTGCCGGAAATCAGGCTGGCGGTGCGGGTCGCGGCGCTGCGGATGGGCTGGAAGGTGACCTCGGTCAAATTATGGACCGGGCGGTCCCACCAGCCGGGGAAATTGGCCAGCACGGTCGGGCCATCGGCGGTGCGGGAACGGACGATGAAGGGGCCGGTGCCATTGGCTTCCCGCGCCGCCGCGTTTTCCTCACGCGCCGCGAGGTTGGAGGAGCGTTCCGCCCCCCGCGCCGCGGCCCAGCCGCTGTCCATCACATAGAAGGCGGTCAGCGCGTTCAGCAGGATGGGGAACGGGGCGTTGGTCTCGATCTCGACGGTCAGCGGCCCCGTCGCACGGATTTCCTTGACCGCGGCCATGTTGCCGCGGGCCAGGGCGCCGGGGCTGGACAGGCGGTTCCAGGAAAAGACCACGTCCTCGGCGCCGAAGGTCTCGCCATTGTGGAAGCGGACACCGGGGCGAAGCTGGAACCGCCAGACGGTCGGGGACACCAGTTCCCAGCTGGTCGCCAGCGCGGGTTCCAGTTCCAGCCGCGCGTTATGCCGCACCAGCGTCTCGTAGATGTTGCCCAGGAAGGCATTGGTAAACGTGTTGTTGCTGGCCTGCGGGTCCAGGGTCAGCACATCGCCGCCAAAGGCCCAGGTGAAGCGGCTGGCCGAAGCCTCCGGTGCGGCGATCCCGGCCGCCAGGAGCATGCCCAAAAATCTGCGCCAAGCCATCGCTGCCTCCTGTTCGCCACTGCCCGGAGGCTGCGGTCCGCCCGGCCTTGCGTCAATCGCTGCCGTTAGGTGCGGATTAAGCCCGGGCTGCGACGATGCCCATGGCACGGGCAGGATGCTTGGGGCGATGGCCAAGGGTAGAGGCAAGGGTGATGGCGTCACCATCATCATCAAGCGCGAGGAAGTGGTCGAGGGCGGCCACCATGGCGGCGCGTGGAAGGTCGCCTACGCCGATTTCGTGACCGCGATGATGGCCTTCTTCCTGCTGATGTGGCTGCTGAACGCCACCACCGAGGAACAGCGCCGCGGCATCGCCGATTACTTCGCGCCGACCAATGTCTTCGGCCAGACCCAGACCGGGTCGGGCGAGCCTTTTGGCGGCCGCACACCCCATTCATCGGGCGACATGGCCAGCGACACCGGCGCGGTGCGCGTCGAACAAGGCCCCATCCCGGTGATGCAGGATATCGAGGAAGACTACACCGACACCATCGCCCGCCAGGTGCCCCGCCGCGAAGGCCCCGAGGGCAGCGAGGACGAGAACCCCCGCACCACCGCCCATAACCCCGACGGCCATCCCGGCGATGCGGCGGAAGCGCGCAGCCTGCGCGCCCATCCGGATGCACCGCCTGGCGACCCCAGGGCCATGTCCGACGATGCGCTGCGCGCGGAATCCGAACGGCGCGAAAGGGCGGCGCTGGAACGCCTGGCCGATCAGTTGCGGGAGGCCGTGGCCTCCGACCCCGCCCTGGCCGATCTGGCGCGGCAATTGATGGTGGAACAGGTGCCGGAGGGCTTGCGCATCCAATTGCTCGACGCCGATCGCCAGCCGCTCTTCGCCAGCGGCAGCGCCGGGGCGAATGAACGCGCCCGGCTGCTGTTCCAGCGCGTGGCGCAGATCATCGGGCGGGTGCCGAATGCGGTTGCCGTCACGGGCCATACCGACAGCACGCCGTTTCGCGGCAGCGACCGCACCAACTGGGATCTTTCGGCCGACCGCGCCAATGCCGCGCGACGCCTGCTGATGGACAATGGCGTGGCGGAAGGCCGTATCCGCTCGGTCGCCGGCATGTCCGACCGTGACCCGCTGCTGCCCGCCGAACCCACCGCCGCCGCCAACCGGCGCGTCGGCATCACCTTGTTGCGGCAAGACCCCCCGCCCGGAACCATGCACCGATGACCACCATTGGCGGTTTCGTCTTCCTGCTGATCACCGTCTTCGGCGGCTACATGATCGCCGGCGGCAAGTTCGGCATCATCCTGCATTCGCTACCCTACGAGATGCTGATGATCGGCGGCGCCGCGATCGGCGCCTTCGTCATGTCCAACTCGATGCATGACGTGAAGCACACGCTGGCCGGCTTCGGCAAAATCGTGAAAGGATCGCGTTTCCACAAGAGCGACTACGTGGACCTGTTGTCGCTGCTCTATTGGTTCGTGCGCCTGGCGCAGACCAAGGGGGCGATGGCGCTGGAAGCGCATATCGAAAAGCCGGAGGAAAGCCCCGCCTTCCAGAAATTCCCGAAGATCGGCGGCGACCATCACGCCGTCACGCTGATCTGCGACTACCTGCGCATGGTCGGCATGAACGCCGACGACCCGCACCAGATCGAGGACATGATCGGGCGCGAATTGAAGAAGATCAAAGAGGAGGAGATGCATCCCTCCCACGCCATGCAGAACCTGGCGGATGCGCTGCCGGCCTTGGGCATCGTCGCGGCGGTGCTGGGCGTCATCAAGACCATGGCCGCCATCGACCAGCCGCCGGCCGTGCTGGGCGGCATGATCGGCGGCGCGCTGGTCGGCACCTTCCTGGGCGTGCTGCTGGCCTATGGGTTGATGGGGCCAATGGCGACGCGGCTGAAGGGCATCGTCGATGAGGAAGGCAAATACTACGAGGTGATCCGCGCCGTGCTGGTCGCGCACCTGCACGGCAATGCGCCCCAGGTCGCGGTGGAGACCGGGCGCAAGGTCGCCCCCACCCACAGCATGCCCAGTTTCCAGGATCTGGAATCGGTCTTGCAGGACCTGAGCATCGCTTGACGGCGCGCCCGGCACGGGGCACCCGGCTAGTATGACCCATGATGACCCGGCGCATTCGCCCTACCACGACCTCCTCGGCCTGCTGCTGATCGACTGGCAGGAGGGGTTTGCCCGCATGGCCTGCGACGTCGGGCCCAAGCACCACAACCGCAGCGGTATCGCCCATGGCGGGGTGGTGCTGTCGCTGATCGACCAGGCGGCGGCGTTTTCCGGGCTGTATTGCACCGTGCCGGGCAATGTCCGCCGGGCCGTGACGGTCGACCTGGACTGCCGCTTCACCGGGCAGATCACCGCCGGCCGCGTGACCGCCGAGGGCAGGATCGTCACCCAGGGACGCAGCCTGTTCTTCTGCCGGACCGAAGTGCTGGACCAGAACGGCAAGGTCATCGCCTTCGGCGCCAGCACGCACAAATGGCGCCGTGGCAGCGAGAACCCGGAAGGGGTGGCCCCTTAGCGGGTTACGAAAAAAATGGGGAGGTTGCGCCGTGAGAGGGACTTCGTCCCCCTCACACTCCCCCTACCAGGGGCCGCCGCCCCTGGACCGGCGCGATGTATTGGTAAAATAAAGGGAGGGCATGGCACGCCTCTGGCCAATGGCGCGACGTTGATGCCCCTCCCTTTATTTTACCAAACGCCGTGGGTTCCAAGGGGCCACGGCCCCTTGGTGGGGAGAGTTTGAGAGGGGCGACGCCCCTCTCAAGGCGCCACTCCCGAATTTCAATAACCCGCTACGCCGCCACGGCTGCTTTCGGCGACAGTGCTTCCAGCAGGGCGCCGCGCAACTGTGCCAACTTGCGTTCGTTTTCGACTTTCAGGCCGAACACGTCCTTGACGTAGAAGACGTCCACCGCCCGCACGCCATAGGTGGTGATATGGGCCGAGGCGATTTGCAGCCCCTGTTCCGTGATCGCATCCGTCACGTCGTGCAGTAGCCCGGGCCGGTCGCGGCCGTTCACCTCGATGACGGTGTGGGCGGCGGAGGCGTGGTTGTCGACGACCACGCGCGGCGGCACGGTCACGGCGCGCAGCCGGGCCGGTTCGCGCTTCACCTTCAGGATCTCATCCGCCAGGCGCAGCCGCCCGGACAGGGCCTGTTCGATCAGCACCGCCAGGCGCGCAAGTTTATGCGGTGCGTCGAAGGCGCCGCCGGCGGCGTCCTGCACCCAGAAGGTGTCCAGCGCCATGCCATTGGTCATGGTGTGGATGCGGGCATCGACGATGCTGGCACCGGCCACGGCCAGCGCGCCGGCGATGCGGCTGAACAGGCCGGGGTGGTCGCTGCACCAGACGGTGACCTCGGTCACGCCGCGCGCATCCTGCACCCGGGTGCGGACGGTCAATGGCGCGCCCTTGGCCTCGCGGATCATCGCCGCGTGGCGCGCATGGGTCGCGGGGTCGAAGGACAGCCAGTAGCCGGGGTAGCCCAGGCTCAGGAACTGCTCGACTTCCTCGGGCGGGCGGTCCGCCAGCATCGATGCCGCCGCCTGGCGGGATCGCGCCACGCGCACGTCGCGCTCCGGCACGGACAAGCCGCCGGCCAGCACCTCCGCCACGCGCCAGTACAATTCGCGCAGCAGGGTGGCTTTCCAGCCGTTCCAGACTTTTGGGCCGACGGCGCGCATATCGGCCACGGTCAGCACCAGCAGCAGGCGCAGCCGTTCGGGCGATTGCACGATCTCGGCGATGTCCATGATCGTCTTGGGGTCATCGATGTCGCGCTTGAAGGCGGTCTGGCTGATCAGCAGGTGATGCAGCACCAGCCAGGACACGGTTTCCGTTTCTTCCGGCGTCAGGCCCAGGCGAGGGCACACCTCCTGCGCGATGCCGGCACCCAGTTCGGAATGATCGCCGCCACGGCCCTTGGCGATGTCGTGCAGCAGCATCGCGACGCGCAGCGCGCGCTTGGACTGGATCTGGCCGATCAGTTCGGAGGCGACGGGCGCGGCCTCCCCCAACTCACCCCGTTCCAGCGCGTCCAGCACGGCGATCGCGTGGATCGTGTGCTCCTCCACGGTGTAGACATGGTAGGTGTCGAACTGCATCAGCCCGACGATCCGCGCCCAGTCGGGGATGAAGCGTTGCAGGAAGCCGATCGAATTCAGCACGCGCATCGACCGTGATGCGTCCTTGCCGGTCAGCAGGTCCAGGAACAGCCGGTTGGCCTCCGGATCGCCGCGCAGGCGCTGGGCATCGGGGGCGTGGCGGATCAGTGCGCGTTGGGCCAGGGGATGCAGCGCTAGGCCCCGGTCGCGCACCGCGACCAGCAGGCGCAGCATGATGGCCGGGTCGTCGCCGATGCTGCGGTCGGGCGCGAACAGCGCCTTGCCATCGGCCAGCGCGATGCCGGCCGCCGTCATCGCCGCATCGGGCGCCGGCTGCACCGCCGGCAGGCCGAGGGCCGCCCGTTCGATCGCCGGTTCCAGCAGGCGGCACAGCCTGACCACGTCGCGCGCGGTCAGGAACAGGTGCTTCATGAAGCGTTCGACGCCATCCTGCGTGCCGTGCCGCGTATAGCCCATGCGGGCGCCGACGACGGGTTGCAGGTCGAAGGTCAGGCGTTCTTCCGCGCGGCCGGTGACGTAGTGCAGGTGGAAGCGCACCGTCCACAGGAAATCCCAGGCGCGGCGGAACTGGCGCGCCTCGCGTTCGGTCAGCAGCCCGCCACCCGGCGCGTCGGGCCCCACCAGGTCCGGCATGCGCTGCGCGCCAAAGGCCCAGCGGGCGAACCAGTACATTGTCTGCAGGTCGCGCAACCCACCGCGACCTTCCTTGAGGTGCGGTTCGACCAGGTAGGGGCTGTCGCCGTAGCGCTTGTGCCGGGCCGAGCGTTCGGCGCGCTTGGCGGACAAAAACTGGCCAAAGCCCCAGGCCTTGCGGGCGCGGGCATAGGCGCCCTGGAAGCGCACGAAGATCGCGGGGTCGCCGGCCAGCATCCGCGCATCGATCAGCGCGGTCTGGATGGTGGCGTCGCTGCGCGCATCCTCCATGCATTCGGCGATGGTGCGGGTCGCGTGGCCGACCTTCAGTCCCAGGTCCCACAGCATATAGAGCATCATCTCCACCGCCCGCCGCCCGCGCGGGCCGAGGGGATGGTCCGACAGGAACAGCAGGTCCATGTCGCTGCAGGGTGCCATGACGCCGCGGCCATAGCCGCCGGTCGCGGCCAGGGTGAACGGCCGTTCCGCCGACCCCGTCCCATGCGGCGCCATCGTCAGGTGCGGTGCTTCCCGCGCCGCACTGGCCGCCTGTTCGGCCGGGGACGGGTAGGACCGGTCGGCGAAGGGGCGCTCCGGCGCATGGGGCATCGGCTGCCCGTCCGGTGCTTCTTCCTGCACCGCGGCCAGGGTCCAGGCATGGGCGCCGCGCGCGACGCCATCCATCAGCACGGCCAGCCATCGCGCGGCGTCGAGGCCGGAGAGGCGATGCGCCTCGAACTCCTCCTGCACGCGGCCCTGGATGCGCGCCAGGTGGCGGCGCAGGATGCTCAGCGCCAATTCGCGGCCGACGGGCTGGCCATCGGGCAACAGGTCCGGCACCGGGTCGCCCAGGAAGGGATGCGCGTCGAGCGGCCGGTCGAGCAGGGTCTCATAGGCGCGCTCGGCGCCGGATGGCGACCGCACCCGGGCCGGGGTCCGCTTCTGCGGCCGCGCCTCGCCTTCGGTCCGTAGTGTGTCCCCCCGCTGTGTTTCCACGGGCCGGTGGGGGTCTGGGCGGGTCGTCCGGGTCCGCGAGGCGGGGTCCTGGTCGCCCCGCTCGGGAATTTCTGCGGTCATCCGTATGAAGATATGGCATCGCCTCGCGCTGCAACAGACGTATGCGCGGGCAAAAGTGACGTGCGTCGCTGCTAATCCGCTGTTCGTGACGCCTTGAGAACGTAGAGCGCCTCCAGCGCCTCACGCGGCGCCATCGTGTCGGGGTCCATCGCGTCGAGCAAGGCGAGCAAGCCGGACGGTGGCGGCGGGGCATCGGCCGGGGCGGGCGCGAAGAGCGGAAGTTCATCGGCGAGTGGTGCAAGACCGCGCGCCCGTTCCTCCAGCGATCGCAACACCGTCTCGGCCCGCGCCAGCGTTGTGCGCGGCACGCCCGCCAACCTTGCGACGTGCAGCCCCCAGGATCGTTCGGCGGCACCCGGGGCGACGCTATGCTGGAACACAACCTGGCCGCGATGTTCGCGCACCTGCATCGCAGCGGGTGCCAGTTCCGGCAGGCGGCCGGCCAGAGTGGTGAGTTCGTGGAAATGCGTGGCGAAGATCGCGCGGGCGCGGATGCGATCGTGCAGCGCCTCCAGCACCGCCCAGGCGATGGCCAGGCCGTCCCAGGTCGCGGTGCCGCGCCCGACCTCGTCCAGCACGATGAAGGATCGCGGGCCGGCCTGGTGCAGGATGGCCGCCGTCTCGGTCATCTCGACCATGAAGGTGCTGCGCCCACCCGCCAGGTCGTCCGATGCGCCGACCCGGCTGAACAACCGGTCCGCCACACCGATGCGGGCGGCGGTGGCCGGCACGAAAAGCCCCGCCTGGGCCAGGACCAGCATCAGCGCGTTCTGCCGCAGATAGGTGGATTTGCCCGCCATGTTCGGCCCGGTCAGCAGGCAGAGGCGCCGCCCCGGCGACAGGTCGCAGTCGTTCGGGACAAAGGCGGGGCCCTTGGCGCGGGCCAGCGCGGCCTCGACCACCGGGTGGCGGCCGCCCTGGATGGCGAAATCGGCGCGCTCGGTCATGTCCGGCCGGCACCAGTCGCGGGCGGCGGCCAGTTCGGCGGCGGCGGCATGGACGTCCAGTGCCGCCAGGGTGGTCGCGACGGCGCCGATGGCATCGCCCGCCGCCAGGACCTGGGTGCGCAGGTGGCGCAGGACCAGGGCCTCGCGCCGCGCGGCCTCGGCGCCGGCTTCCGACAGGCGGCGATCCAGTGCCGCCAGCGCCGCGCAGGTGAAGCGTACGGCGCTGGCCATGGTCTGGCGATGGATGGGGGCGTAGCCCTCGGCGGTCGGCGGCGGCGTGCGCAGCAGAACTTCGCCGGCGGCGGCGGGGGTTTCGGCCAAGTAGCCGAATTGCTGGTGGTGGCGGATTTTCAGGCTGGCGACGCCCCAGGCCTGCGCCAAATCCATCTGCATCGCGGCCACGGCGCCGCGCGCGTCATCCCGCAACCGCCGCAGCGCGTCGAGTTCGCCGTCATACCCGGGGGCGATGCTGCCCGGGTCGTCCAGCCGCGCCGGCGGCGCATCGGCCAGCGCCCGGCGCAATTCGGGGCCGAGGGCCGGAAGCGCGGCCAGCGCCTCGGCGGCACCCGCCAGCAGCGCGGGCAGGGGGGCGCCGCCGGTCGGGTCCAGCCCGCCGCCGATCCCGGGCGTGGCGGCCAGGGCCTGGGCGGCGGCTTCGCTGCGGAAAAACCCGTCGCGGATCGCCGCCAGGTCGCGCGGCGAATAACGGTCCAGCGCGATACGGCCGAGGGCGCGGGCCATGTCCGGCACGCCCTTCAATGCCGCGCGCAGCCCCGCCCGCGCGGCGGGGGCCGCCAGCAGCCAGGCGACGGCATCATGCCGCGCCAGGATCGCGGCCAGATCCGTCAGGGGCGAGGCCAGTCGCGCCGCGAGTTCCCGCGCCCCGGCGGCGGTCAGGGTGCGGTCGGCCGCGGCCAGCAGGCAGTCGCGCGGGGTGCCGCTTTCGCTGCGGGTGATCTCGAGGCTCCGGCGGGTGGCGGCATCCATCGCCATGCTCCCGCGACCGCCCTGCGGGTCCGGCGGCAGCAGGCGAGGCGTGCGGCCGCCCTGGGTCGCCGTCGCATAATCGGCGGCCATCGCGGCGGCCGAGATTTCCGCGGGCGTGAAGGCGCCGAAGCCATCCAGCGTCGCGACGCCCAGCGCCGTGGCCAGGCGCTGCGCCGGGGCGGTCGGCGCCACCGCCTCCCGCGCGCCCTCGATCGCGACACCCGGCCCGGCCAGGATTTCGATGGGGTCGATGCGGGCCAGAAGCCCGGCCAACCCATCGGCCGCGACATGTTCCGTGCAAAACGCGCCGGTCGAGATATCCAGCCACGCCGCCCCATACCCGTCGTCGCCGCGCGCGACGGCCGTCAGCCAGGCGGGGCGGCTGCCGTCCAGCAGGGCTTCCTCGGTCACCGTGCCGGGGGTGATGAGGCGGGTGACCTCGCGCCGGATGGTCGGCGCGCGGCGGCGCTTGGCCTCCTCCGGCGATTCCATCTGTTCGCAGATCGCGACCCGGAAGCCGCGCCGGATCAGCCGGGCCAGATAGGCTTCGGCCGCGTGATGCGGCACGCCGGCCATGGGAATCGGACGGCCGCCATGTTCGCCGCGATGGGCGACGGCCAGGTCCAGTGCCTCGGCGACCGCATGCGCGTCGTCGAAGAACATCTCGTAGAAATCGCCCATGCGGAAGAACAGCAGGGCGTCCGGATGCGCCGCCTTGGCGGCGAACCATTGCGCCATCGCCGGCGTGGCACCTGTCGGGTCGAGCGGCTGCGGATGATCCATCACCCCCTTCTACCCGCGCCATCCCGCAACCGCGAAGCGCCCGGCTTTTCGCCGGCCGCGCCAGGGGCCATAACCGATGAAAGTCTTCTTGGGAGTGATGCCGCCATGGACAATCTGCCGCCCGCCGCCACCGACGCGCGCACCGCCCGCATCACCGATGAGGAAGCGATCGCCATGCATGCCGAGGGTCGCCCCGGCAAGCTGGAAATCCGCCTGACCAAGCCGCTGACCACCGCGCGCGACCTCAGCCTCGCCTATTCCCCCGGCGTCGCCGCACCGTGCCTGGTGATCGCGCGCGATCCCGCGACGGCCTACGACTACACGATCAAGGGCAACATGGTCGCCGTGATCTCCAACGGCACCGCGGTGCTGGGGCTCGGCAACCTCGGCGCGCTGGCGTCCAAGCCGGTGATGGAGGGCAAGGCCGCGCTGTTCAAGCGATTCGCCGATGTGGACAGCGTCGATCTCTGCGTCGACACCGAGGACGCGGATGAATTCGTGAACTGCGTCCGCTACCTCGGCCCGTCCTTCGGCGGCATCAACCTGGAGGACATCAAGGCGCCGGAGTGCTTCGTCATCGAGCAGCGGCTGCGCGAACTGATGGACATCCCCGTCTTCCACGACGACCAGCACGGCACCGCCATCGTCGCCGCCGCCGGCATGATCAATGCCTGCCACCTGACCGGGCGCGACCTGAAGACGACGCGCATCGTGATCAATGGCGCCGGGGCCGCGGCCATCGCCTGCGCCGAACTGGTCAAGGCCATGGGCATCCGCCCGGACAACGTGATCCTGTGCGACACCAAGGGCGTCGTCTATCGCGGCCGCACCGAGGGGATGAACCAGTGGAAGTCGGCGCATGCCTCCTCCACCGAGGCACGCACCTTGAGCCAGGCGCTGGAAGGGGCCGACATCTTCTTCGGCCTGTCGGTGAAGGGCGCGGTCACCGCCGACATGCTGAAGCTGATGGCCGACAAGCCGATCCTCTTCGCCATGGCCAATCCCGATCCCGAGATCACGCCGGATGACGCCAAGGCGGCACGGCCGGATTGCATCATCGCGACGGGGCGCTCGGACTATCCCAACCAGGTGAACAACGTGTTGGGCTTTCCCTTCATCTTCCGCGGTGCGCTGGACGTGCGCGCCAGCACGATCAACGACGCCATGAAGATCGCCGCCGCCGAGGCGCTGGCGACCCTGGCGCGCGAAGACGTGCCGGAGGAAGTCTCCGGCGCGGGCGCCGGGCGCTCGCTGCGCTTCGGGCCGGATTACATCATCCCCAATGCCTTCGACCCGCGGCTGATTTCCCGCGTCTCGCCGGCCGTCGCCAAGGCCGCGATCGAAAGCGGCGTCGCGCGCAAGCCGATCGCCGACCTGGCCAAATACGCCCGCGACCTGTCCGCCCGGCTGGATGCCGGCGTCGGCGCGCTGGAAAAGATCACCGAGATCGTGCGCGCCCACCCCAAGCGCGTGGTGTTTGCCGAGGGCGAGGAGGAAACCGTCATCCGCGCCGCCATCGCCTTCAGCAACGCGGGCTATGGCACGCCGGTGCTGATCGGGCGGGAGGAGAGGATCGTCGCGACGGCGAATTTGCTCGGCATCCCGCTGCCGGATGGCATGCAGATCGCCAATGCGCGGCTGTCGGAAAAGAACGCGGATTACGCCAACTGGCTCTATGCCCGGCAGCAACGCCACGGCTTCCTGCTGCGCGACTGCCATCGCCTGGTGAACCAGGACCGCAACGTCTTCGCCGCCTGCATGGTGGCCAATGGCGATGCCGATGCGGTGGTGACCGGGCTGACCCGCTCCTACGCCTCCACGCTGGAGAATGTGACCACCGCGATCGATCCGCAGAAGGACAGCGTGCTGTTCGGGCTGACGATCATGCTGGCGCGGCGGTCGGGCACGGTGCTGGTGGCGGATACCGCCATCCACGAACGCCCCGATGCCGCGACCTTGGCGGAAATGGCCGTGCAATCGGCTGGGCTGGCGCGGCGCCTGGGGCTGCCGCCACGGGTGGCGTTCCTGTCCTTCTCGACCTTCGGCGACCCCAAGGGCAGCATCCCGGGGCCGATCCGCGAGGCCGTGAAGCTGCTGGACGCACGCGGCGTGGACTTCGAATACGACGGGGAAATGGCGGCGGATGTGGCGCTGGACCCGGCGATGCGGGCGCTCTACCCGTTCTGCCGCTTGACCGGGCCGGCGAATGTGCTGGTGATGCCCGGGCTGCATGCGGCCCATATCCTGACCAAGGCCGTGCCGCGCCTGACCTCGGCCACCACCATCGGGCCGGTGCTGCTGGGGTTGGAGAAGCCCGTGCAGATCGTGCCGATGGGGGCGAGCGTGAACCAGATCCTGGATATGGCGTGCTACGCGGCCTATGGGGCGGGGCGGCGGTAGGCTGGTTGGGGTTTGGGGGCCGAGGGATCGGCCCCCGTTCAGCCGCCTGTCAGCTCGGCCGGACGGCGGCGACGGTCACCGGCGGGGCCGGCTCCAGCGCCTCGATCCAGACCTCCGGCTTTTCCGCTTCCGTCTCACCAAAGAACGTCGCGAAAGCCACCTCTGCGCTGTCGCGGCCCATGCCGATCCGCACCAGCCCGGCAGGATCCGCCAGCCGCGTCGGATCGAACAGGTACCAGGCAGGCCCATGCGGACCGTTCAGGAAAGCTTCGAAGACGGCGTGGAAATCGGGCGGCTGGAGCCGGAACGCATAGGCGCTGATGTAGCGCGCCGGAATGCCAAGCGCCCGGCACAGGGCGATGCCGAGATGCGCGAAGTCCCGACAGACGCCGGCCCGTTCTGTCACCGTATCGATGGCGGAGGTCGTTTCGTCCGACACGCCGGCCTCATACGCGACATAGTCGTAGAGCCAGTTGCAAATCGCATTGACCCGCGAATACCCCGGTGCGAGGCCACCAAAATGGCTTTGCGCAAAACGGGCAAGACGGTCGGACTGGCAGTATCGGCTGGGGTAAAGGTAAAGCAACGCCGCCATCGGCAATTCCAAGGCCGGTATTTCCGAAATACTGTTCGGATCTTCCAGTTTTGGGGCCAATTCGACGATTGCCGTATATTCAAGCAGTAGCGATCCGGTTGGTGTCACACGAAAAAAACGATTTCCGCTCTCCGGCATCGTCCAGTGTTCGATTGGCAGGCTTGGGGTGATTGTCAGGCTTTCCTGTTCAATCAATTGTTCGTCGAACGACTGGGCGTGCAGGTTGAATACGAAGGGAACCGCCTCGGTGGTGCGGTAGTTCAGGCGGCAGCCCAACTGGAATTTCACGTCGATCTCCGGGGTTCGCGCTCATGCCTGTTCTGGCGACCGCGGCGACACCTCTTGAGGAGACGCCGCGCCCGCTGCAGGGCGCTGTCGAAACGCGGATCGGCGAAGAAGGTTTCGTTGGTGAACCGGCGCGATCGTTGGAGAATGCGGGCCGGCAGCCAGACAGTCTCGATAAGATAATTAGCCTTGTAAATAAGAATAAAATCAGGTATCGTCACTCTGAAAGGAGCAGCCATGCCGCCCGCCCTCAGCCAACCCGTCCGCAAGGCCCCTTCGGCAATTTGTCCGAAACTGCGATTCCTCGCCGCAGCGGTGGCCGACAGCGCGCGGCAACCGGTCCAGGCATGCCGCCAGTCCGGATTTGTCCGAAACGCCGATTCTTCAACTCAAAGGCCGGTGACAGCGCGATGCCGCCCCCGGCCCAACCCGTCCCCGCTACTGCGCCGCCGCCGGGAAGGCGAAGTTGTCGAAGCTGCTCTCGGCGATGCGGAACCACTGGAACTGCTCCGCACGGTAGGGCTTGTAGCTCTCCCAGATCGCCTTGAACCGCGGGTTGCCCGCGGCCGTGGTCTCGTACAGCGCGTTGCTCTCGCGCCAGGCGGCCTGCAAAATGTCGCGCGGCCAGAAGCGAAGCTGCGCCCCGGCGGCGACCAGGCGGCGCAGCGCCTGCGGGTTCAGATGGTCGTAGCGCGCCGTCATCTCGGAATCCTGCTCGGCGCAGGCGATGTCGATGGCGGCCTTGTACAGGTCGGGCAGGGCCTCCCAGGCGCGGATATTCGCCATGAAGTGCAGCCGGGCCGACGGCTCCCAGAACCCCGGCGCGTAGTAGTTGCGCGCGACGCGGACAAAGCCCAGCCGCTCGTCATCATGCGGGCCGACGAATTCCACGGCATCCAAGGTGCCGCGTTCCAGGCTGGGGTAGATATCGGCCGCCGCGACCTGCGTCGGCACGGCGCCCAGGCGCTGCATGACCTGGCCGGCGAAGCCCGCGATGCGGAACTTCAGCCCCTGCAGGTCGGCCTGGCTGCGGATCTCGTTGCGGAACCAGCCGCCCATCTGCGCGCCGGTGTCACCCGCAGGGATGCCGTGGATATTGTAGTCGCGGAAGAAATTGGCGGCCAATTGGTTGCCGCCGCCATGCCGCAGCCAGGCGGTCATCTGCCGCATGGTCAGGCCGAAGGGGATCGCGGTGAAGAAGGCGAAGCCCGGCTCCTTGCCGATGTAGTAGTAGGAGGCGGTGTGCGCGGCCTCCAAGGTGCCGGCCTGCACCGCGTCCAGCGCCTGCAACCCGCCGACGATCTCGCCCGCCGGGAAGACCTGGATGCGGAACTTGTTGTCGGTCAGTTGCGCGACCCGGCGGGCGATGTTCTCGGGCGTCGAGAACAGCACATCGAGGTTGCGCGGGAAGGACGACGTCAGGCGCCACCGCACCTCCGGCATCTGGGTCTGGGCAATGGCCGGGGTGGCAAGGGCCACGGGCACGACAGCGGCCCCCAGCATGGCGCGACGGTTCATTGGTTTCCTCCGGGGAAAGACATGACTGTGACGCCAGATACGGCAAGCGGCGGGACGGGGGAAGGCTGCGCGCCATGCATCCTCATTCCGCAGGCGGCAGCATGAGCAACACCACCTTCGCCGCAGCCGCCGGCGCCATCCTGCTCGCGCACCTGGCGGCCCTCGGCTGGGGAATCTGGCGGAGCGGGCGGGTGATGCTCTGGCTCAACGCCGTCGTCGCGGCGGGCGCGATCGGCGCGCTGATCCTCCAGCACCCAGGCCTGGCCTGGGGCGGCGATACGCCCCTGCAGGCGCTGCTGGGGTTTGAGGTGGTGGTCCTCGCCCTGGCCGCCATGGCGTTGCGGGGGGTGCCGGTCGCGTGGTGGCTCAGCATGGCGGGCTTCGCCCTGCACCTCTGCGCCGCCGCCGGGATGCTGGTCTTCGCCCTGACCTTCCGCATCACGCGGCTGTTCTGACGTGGCGGACGCGCAAATAAAAAAGGGGCGCTACCGGCGAACCGGCAGCGCCCCCTGTTTCGCCGCCTCAGTAGCGGTAGGGCTCGGGCTTGAACGGGCCGCTCGGGCTGACACCGATGTATTCGGCCTGGGCCGGGCTCAGCTTGGTCAGCACGGCGCCGACCTTGGCCAGGTGCAGGGCCGCGACCTTCTCGTCCAGGTGCTTGGGCAGGGTATAGACCTTCTTCTCATAGCCACCCGGGTTGCCCCAGAGTTCGAGCTGCGCGAGCGTCTGGTTGGTGAAGGAGGCCGACATCACGAAGGACGGGTGGCCCGTCGCGTTGCCCAGGTTCACGAGGCGGCCTTCGGACAGCAGGATGATGCGACGGCCCTCGGCGAACTCGATCTCGTCGACCTGCGGCTTCACGTTGAACCACTTGTAGTTCTTCAGCGCGGCGACCTGAATCTCGCTGTCGAAGTGGCCGATGTTGCAGACGATGGCGCGGTGCTTCATCGCGCGCATGTGGTCGATGGTGATGACATCGACGTTGCCGGTGGCGGTGACGAAGATGTCGGCGCGCGGGGCGGCCATTTCCATCGTCACGACCTCATAGCCTTCCATCGCGGCCTGCAGGGCGCAGATCGGATCGGCCTCGGTCACCAGCACGCGGCAGCCGGCGTTCTTCAGGCTGGCGGCGGAACCCTTGCCCACGTCGCCGAAGCCGGCGACCACGGCGACCTTGCCCGACATCATGACGTCGGTGCCGCGGCGGATGCCGTCGACCAGCGATTCACGGCAGCCGTACAGGTTGTCGAACTTGGACTTGGTGACGCTGTCGTTGACGTTGATCGCGGGGAACAGCAGGCGGCCTTCCTTGGCCATCACCTGCAGGCGGTGGACACCGGTCGTGGTCTCCTCCGACACGCCCTTGATGTTGGCGGCCAGGCGGGCAAACCAGCCCGGCTTGGTCTTCAGGCAGTTCTTGATCAGCGCGAAGAAGGCTTCCTCTTCCTCGTTCGCCGGCTTGTCGAGGAAGGCGACATCGCCCTTCTCCGCACGCAGGCCGAAGTGAACGAGGCCGGTCAGGTCGCCGCCATCGTCCAGGATCATGTTCGGCTCACCGCCATCGGCCCATTCCATCGTGCGCTGCACGTAGGACCAGTATTCCGGCAGGGTCTCGCCCTTCACCGCAAACACCGGCACGCCGCTGGCGGCGATCGCCGCGGCCGCGTGGTCCTGGGTCGAGAAGATGTTGCACGACGACCAGCGCACATCGGCGCCGAGGGCCGTCAGCGTCTCGATCAGCACGGCGGTCTGGATGGTCATGTGCAGGCAGCCCGCGATGCGGGCGCCGGCCAGTGGCTTGGAGGCGCCGAATTCGGCGCGGGTCGCCATCAGCCCGGGCATCTCGTCCTGGGCCATCTCGATTTCCTGGCGGCCGAAGCCGGCAAGGCTGATGTCGCGGACGACGTAGTCGGTGGGCTCGGGCATGGGGATCGGCATCCGTGTGACTGTGTGGCGCGGCCCCTAGCACGGGATGTCCGGGCTGGCCAGTCGCAGTCGCAAGACATGCAGATATTGTTATGTGATCCGGCGCCGCAACTTTACGCGAGGGTCAGCAGGGTGAAGGCTTCCCGCTCCAGCAGCGCCAGCCGGGCCTCGGCATCATCGGCCGCGGCCAGGGTCAGGGCGACCAGGCCGAAGCCGACCTCCCGCCCATCGGGGCGGCTGGCGCCGCCAGGCGCATCCAGCCGCAGCGTGATCGGGCCTTGGCCCGCCGGTACCTCCAGCACCACCCGGCAGGTCGGCGCGTCCGGCAGGCGCAGGCGCTGCCAGGCGCCGGGCGCATCGTCCCGGTCGGCCGCGGCATCGACCAGGGCCTCCCCACCGGGCGGCGCGCGCAGGTCCAGCAGCAGCCGCAGCGGCCGGCCCTCGGCGCCGGCGGGATTCAGGCGCAGCAGGGCCGTACCGGGGCGCGACCAGCAGCCCCAGGTCTCCACGCCGTGCCAGCCCTCGGGGTCGCGCAGGGTCTCGGCCAGGTGCTGGCTCAACAGCGAGTCATCCGCCTCGCCACTGCCGAAATGCAGGCTGGTGCCCAGCGGCACGGCGGGGATCGCGGAGGACAGGACCCGCCCGGCATGGCCCAGGGCCAGGGCGCCGGCCAGCAGATCGGCCGCGATATCGGTCCAGCGACGCAGCGGCGCGGCGGCGGCGATGCGCGCCGCCGATTCCGCCAGCGCCGCATCATCGGTCGCGAGGCGTTCAAGCAGCGCCACCAGCGCCGCCATGTCCCCAGGGGGAAAGGTATCGGCCAGGCCACGCCCGGCCGCGCGCAGCCCCGGCAGGTCCGGCATCACCAACGGCTTGCCGAGGGCCAGCGCCTCGGTCACCGGCAGGCCCCAGCCCTCGTGGCGGGAGTGGTACAGCGCGAAGCGCGCCCGGGTCAGCAGGGCCGCGACCAGCGCGTCATCGGCATCGGGGATGACGGTGACCAGCGCGCCCAGCCGCGGGTCGGCCTGCAACATGGCCAGCGCCGCCGCGGCCCCTTCGGTGATCCGCCCGGCGCAGACCAGCCGGGGCGTCGCGGGGCCGAGGCGTTCGGCCAGGGCGGACCAGGCGGTGAAGACGAAGGCGTGGTCCTTGCGGGGTTCCAGCGATGCGACCCAGGCCACGAAGGGCCGCGGATCGTCCAGCACGGGGTGGTCCGACGCCGGCGGCGGCAGGTCGGGGGCGGCGTCGAGGGGCACGATGGCACAGGGCAGGATGGCATCCTGGCCGAGGTCCGTGGCGATGCGCGCGACATCCCGCGCCGTTTCCTCGGTCGTGACGATGACGCCATCGGCGTGCCGCGTCAGCCCGGCGAACCAGCGGGTGAATTGGGCCGACAGCCCCGGCGACGCATCGGTCGGCGACAGCATCGGCCCCATGTCGTGCACCAGCGCCACATGCCGCAGCCCGGACGGACGCCGCGCCGCGGCGATGGCGCCGAAATACCCGGGCCGGGTCCAGGCGGTGCCGAGCGTCAAAAGCACCTGCCCCCGGCCGTCATGGCTTGCGAAATCAAGGGCCGGACCGGTCAGCACGGCGGCGATCGCATCGCGCATCTGGCCAAAGGCCGGGGCATCGGCATCGGCGCCCTGGCGCATCAGCTCGTGAAGCCGGCGGAACCACAGCGCCGGCACGGCGCAGAATCCGCCCCCCTCCGCACGCGGCGCGATCAGCGCCGCATCCAGCCCCGCATCCAGCACGGCGGCCCCGATGGCCAGTTGCACGCGCTGGATGCCGGAGGGCGCCCGCCGCCCGGCGGCCCAGGCCAGCAGGTCACCAATGTCCAGCAGCACGGCGGGCGGCGTCTGCGGCGCGCCATCGGCCCGCCAGGGCAGCGCGACGCCGGCCTGCTGCAAACCCACCAATTCGCGCCAACCGTCGGATGGGCCGGACTCGAGGATCGCATCGAGCATCGCCGCCCGGGCGTAGGCGACGGCGGCCTCCGGCAGGCGGTTCAGCAGTTTCAGTGCGTGGCCGATCTGCAGGTGGATATCCGGGTCATCCGGCTCCATCGCTTCGGCCTGGCGGTAGATGGACAGCGCCGCGGCCGCGTCGCCGCTTTCCTTGACCATGTGCCCGTGCTGGACGGTGATGCCGCGATCGTCGGGGCGCAGTTCAAGATAGGCGGCAAAGGCGGTCGCGGCCTCGGCCCAGAGGCGCTGGTCGCGCAGGGCATTGCCCCGGTCGCGCAGCGCGCGGGCGGAGTCCGGGGCCGCGTTATCGCCCATCGCCTCGACGCCGCGTATCCTGTCCAGCCAACCCATACCCTGCGCCCCGCAACCTTCGCTGTGCTTATCGCCAATCCTGCCGTGCGCCGCTACATCGGGCGGGTGGCGCGCGCCGCCCCCGTTCGCCGCGCGAGGCGGTCATCATCGTGACCCGTCACGGGGCAGCCGGGGCGCTCGCACGACGCCATCTCCAGTGCCGGATCGCAAACGACGTCCGGACCTGTGGCAGCGCCACCGCGCCCCGGTGTGATGCCCCTGCCCAACATCTACGACGTCGCCTCGTCCTGGACGGGCAGATCGGGCGTTGTCGGTTGCAGGGTCACGCCCAGGCGCGAATAAAGCGCCGCGAGGCGACGCTCATAGGCCGCCGCGCTGAAGAGCGCCGCCTGGCGCCGCCCCGCCCAGGAGAGGTGCCCACGCAGTTGTTCGTCATGGTCGAGCGCCTTGATGCCCTCGGTCATGGCGCGCACGTCATAGGGGTTCACCTTCACCGCGGCATCGCCCACGATTTCGGGCAGGGAGGCGGTGTTGGACGTCAGCACGGGTGTGCCAAGACTCATCGCCTCCAGCGCCGGGAGCCCGAAGCCTTCGTAGAGCGAGGGAAACAGCACCGCCTTGGCGCCGCGGATCAGGCTGATCAGCAGGCGAAAGGGCGCGTAGTCCAGCAGGATGATCTTGCGCCGCGTGACCAGTCGGTCGCCCTGCTGCACGATGTATTTGATGTGGTCGTCGAAGAGAAGCTTCAGCTCCTCCTCGCTTTTCCAGGCTTGCTTGCCGACGATCACCAGCGGCAGGTCGGAGCCGGAGGAGAGGTAGGCCTCGATCATCCGGCCGACGTTTTTCTTCGGCTCGATGGCACCGAAGAACATGAAATAGCCCTTCCACTCCAGGCCGAACGATCCCATGACCTCGGACCGCGCCTCGGCTTCCGGCTTTTCGGCGAGTTTCCTTGGGATCTCGACGGATTGGTAGGTGTTGGTCACCTTGTCGGGATCGGCGCCGAGCAAATTGATGATGTCGCGCCGCGAGGCTTCGCTGACCGTGACGATATGATCGGCGCGCCGCACCAGCATTTGGGTCAAGCGAAGGTAGTGGCTTTTCTGATCGAGCGTGGTGTACGGCAACCGCAACGGCACCATGTCGTGCATCGTGTAGATATTCTTCGCGCCGCGCACCGCCAGCGGCAGCGGATAGGTCCAGTGCATCACCTGCGGCCTGTCGGGCATCTTCACCTGGAGCCTGCGCTTGAAAAGCTTGAAGGCGTTCGGTGCGAAGGAAAACAGATCCTGCACGTTCCATAGCGTATCGAAATGAGGCAACCGCGCCGCGAAGGCATCGGTCACGACCTTGCCCGTGGAGGGGATGTGCACGGCCAGTTCGCCCGCCGGGGCCATGATGCTGCGACGGAAGCCGCGCAGGTAGCGCTGCCATGCCGGAGATCGGCCCAGGCGCGGGTCAAAGAAGGAAACCTCGCGCAGCAGCGGGTTGCGGGAGGCGCTGGCATGCGTGCCGTAGAGCACCCCAACCTCCGCCCCCATGGCGCCGAGGCGGAAGGAGAGGTTGCGTGCATAGGTGGCGACCCCGGTTCCCTCGTCCAGGGCAAGGTTGTAGCCGTCGATGTTGATCTTTGTGCGCATCGTTCAATTTTAGACCAGCATCGCCGTTTCGCCAAAGAAGGGCGGACGGCGCGGCGGCGACACGCAAGGGGCGATCAAGCGACGCCAGCGACACGCGCTGGTCGATCCGCCGATCGGCCTGCGTCCGTCCTCGGCCGCTGGCCCGATCGGCGGTGGCGCCCCGGCCGTCGCTGCTACAGCACCGGCCAGCGATGCGCCCAGGGGTGCGCAGCCTCGAACTGCCGCGCCAGGGCGACCAGCAGCCAGTCCGCACCATGCGCCCCGACCAACTGGATGCCGATCGGCAGCCCCTCGGCCGAGGGCTCGCAAGGCACGTTCATGCCAGGCAGGCCGCCTGCGTTCACGATGCCGGTGAAGGCGCGGTGGTGGGGGATGCCGAACTTCGTCGCGTCCCATGGCAAGGTGCCGGCGCTCGGCGTCACGATCACATCCCACTGGCGGAAGGCGCGCGCGAACTGCGCCTGCACCTCGCGGAAGGCGGCCAGCCCTTCGATGTAGTCGGCCGCCGTGAGCGCCGCGCCGCGTTCGGCCATTTCCTCGTAGATCGCGCCGATCTTGCCGCGCCAGTCCTGGCCGCGCAGCACCCAGGCCAGGCCGCCGGCGGTGAAGGTCGGCCAGTTCTTTTCGAACAGGTCGATATCCACAGGCAGCGTGCCCACCTCCACCGTGTGGCCAAGCGCCGCCAGCGCACGCGCGGCTGCGGCGCAAGATGTCGCGACGGGCTCATCCACCGGCCACTGCCCGAACTGCGGCACGTAGAGGATCCGCAGCGGGCGGGGGGCCGGTTCCTCATGCGGGCCGGGGATGCCGATGGACAGGCGGTCCTCGTCCAGCGGTCCCTGGATGATCGACAGCGTCGCGGCCAGGTCGTCGACCGTGCGCGCGATGGGGCCGATCACTTCCGCGTCGTCCAGGATGATCGGCAAGCCGTTGCGCCGCGCGACGCGGCCCGTCGTCGGCTTCAGCCCGACCAGGCCGCAATGGCTGGCGGGCCGGCGGATCGAGCCGCCACCATCGGTGCCGAGCGTGACCGGCCCGAAGCCGGAGGCCACCGCCGCCGCGCCGCCGCCCGTGGAGGCACCGGGCGTCAGCGCCGTGTTCCATGGATTGCGCGTGGTGCCGAAGGATTTTGTATCCACATTGCCGCGGCCGAGCGTGAATTCCGACACGTTGGTCTTGCCGAGGATGACGGCGCCGGCCGCGCGCAGCCGCGCCACGGGCGTCTCGTCGGCGTCTGGCACGTTGTCCAGATAGAGTTCGCTGCCCCAGGCGCAGCGCAGCCCCGCGACCGGGATGTTGTCCTTCACCGACACCGGCACGCCATCCATCGGGCTGAGCGGTGCGCCGGCGGCGAAACGCGCATCGGCGGCGGCGGCGGCGGCGGTCGCACCGGCCTCGTCCAGGGTCGCGAAGGCGTTGACCTTGTCATTCGCCGCCGACACGCGGTCCAGCACGGCACGCAGCGCGGCGGATGGCGTCAGCGTGCGGGCGCGGAAGCGGGCCGCGAGTTCGGTCGCGGACAGCCGCCAGGTATCATCAGTCATGTCGTTGTTCTTTCTGTTCAGGGGACTGGCGTGAAGAAGCGCGCCAGGGTCCATTCATCGGCGCGCGGCGTATAGGCCAGGCCCCGGCGTGTTGCCCAGATATTCACCTGGTAAAGGATGGGCACCAGCGCCTGGTCCTCCATCGCGATCTCGCTGGCCCGTTCCAGCAGCGCGCGCCGCGCCGCGTCGTCCACCGTGCCGAGCGCCTGGATGATGACCGCGTCGAGCGCCGGGTTGGAATAGCGCCCGCGATTGCCGACGCCGAGGCCGCGGTCCCGGTCGATGGTCGCCAGCAGCGCGCGCAGCGGCGAGGACGCCTCACCAGTGTTGCTGCCCCAGCCGAGGAGCATGGTCGAGAAGGCGTAGGTCGGCGCGCCGCCCTGCGACAGGATCAGGTTGAACGGCATGGCTTCCGCGCGCGCGTCGATGCCGATGCGCGTCAGCATCTGGGCGACCGCCTGCAGAATCTTGTCGTCGTTCGGGAAGCGGTCGTTCGGGCCGTGGATGGTCAGGCGGAAGCCGTCCGCGTAGCCCGCCTCGCGCAGCAGGCGACGTGCCGTGTCGGGATCGAATGCCGGCGGCACCAGGCGCGGGCTGGCGCCGAAAAAGCCCTCGGCGAGCAGGCCGCCGGCGGCGATGGCCTCACCTTCCATCAGCCGATCGACGATCAGCGGGCGGTTGATCGCCAGTGACAGCGCGCGGCGCACGCGCAGGTCGCGCAGCGGGTTGGCGGGCAGGGGGCGTCCGTCGCGTGCGGTGGCGAAGGGAGTCACGTCGCGCGCCGTGTCGAAGCTCAGGAACATCACGCGGTTGGACACGGCGCGCCAGAGCTGCAGGTCCGGGCGGCGCTTCAGCGCGTCGATCTGGGTGAGGGGAACCGCCTCCACCGCATCCACGTCACCGGCGAGCAGGGCGGCGGCGCGCGCGCTATCGTTCGGTACGATGCGCAGGGTCACGCGCGCCCAGGCGGGGGCACCGCCCCAATAGGCATCGTTGCGGGTCAGCACCACGCGCTCACCGGGCGTGAAGCTTTCGAAGCGGAAGGGGCCCGTGCCGATCATCGCGGCGCCTGAGCGGAAATCGGCGGTCGTCGCCGTTTCGAAACGGCGCGGGATGATGTTCACCACCGACAGGTCGGTCGGCAGCAGCGGCTGCGGGCCGCGCGTGCGCAGGCGCAAGGTGTGCGGATCCACCACCTCCACCGCGGCTATGCCGCGGGTGAACTGGGTGAAGGGGCCGGGGCTGTTCGGCACGTTCGGGATGCGGCGCAAGGTTGCCGCGACGTCCTCGGCCTCCAGCGGCGATCCGTCGTGGAAGGTGACACCGGGGCGCAGGCGGAATTCCCATTCCGTGTCCGACAATGCGGTCCAGGATTCCGCGAGGCCGGGGGTCAGGCGTTGCCGCTCATCCTGGTGCACCAGCTTGTCGAACACATGCGCCGCGATGGCGTTGTTCGACACCAGGTTGTGGAAGTGCGGGTCCACCGATGTCGGTGTCGACGCGAGCGCCAGGTTCAACTGTTGCGCAACCGACTGGTGAATCGGCGAGAATGCGCACAGCAATGCAACGATGAACCAGGGGGCGCGCCGCGGCATTTCGGACTCCATGCGAAGATGCCCTATCCTGTTGCCAACGTCCGCTAGGCGCAAGCCGCACCCTTGTGCGTTGCAGCATTGCGCGTTTCACGTCATCTATCCCGCTTCGCACTTGGCCAGGAGTTCGCCATGACCATTGCCGCATCGCCGCGCCGCAGTCTGATCCTGTTCGGCGCCGCCGCCATCGGATCGGCGCGCGGCGCGCGGGCCCAGCCCGCGGCGCCGCGCTTTCCGTCACGTCCGATCCGGCTTGTCGTGCCTTTCGCGCCGGGCGGCATCACCGACATTTTGGCGCGCGCCGCCGCCGAGGGGCTGGCACGCGAATTGGGGCAGCCGGTGGTGGTGGACAACCGCGCCGGCGCCGGCGGGAATGTCGGTTCTGAAGCGGTCGCGAAGGCGGCGCCGGATGGCTACACGCTGCTCGCCGTCGGTCCGGCGGTGATGGGGATTTCCAAGCCGCTGTATGGGCGGCTGAACTACGATCCCGATGCGGATTTCGTGCCGGTCGGGCTGCTGGGGGCGCAGGCCAATGTGCTGATGGTCAGCCGGCGTGCCTTGCCGGAACCGACGCTGCCCGCGCTGTTGGCGGCGGCGCGGGCGCGGCCGGGTGAACTGGCCTTCGCCTCCTCCGGCAGCGGGTCGCTGACGCATCTGACGGCGGAACTCTTCGCCGCCGACGCGGGGGTGCGCATGGTGCATGTGCCGTACCGTGGTAGCCCGCCGGCGCTGTCGGACCTCGCGTCCGGCCAGGTGGTGATGCTGTTCGACGCGTTGACCACCGCGCTGCCGCTGCATCAGGGCGACCTTGCGCGCATCGTTGGCGTCGCGACGCGCGAACGCCAGGCCGATCTGCCGGATGTGCCGAGCCTGGTGGAAGCGGGCTTCCCCAGCCTGGATGTGCCGAACTGGTTCGGTGTCTTCGCCCCGGCCGCGACGCCTGGGCCGATCGTGGCCAGGCTTGCCGCCGCGCTGGCCGAGGTGACGGAAAGCGACAGCTACCGGGCCTTGATGCGGGCCCGCAGCGCGCAGCCGGTGACGCTTGGCAGCCGGTCGCTCGATGCCTTCCTGGCCGCGGAGCGGGTGCGATGGGCCGATGCGGTGCGTAGCAGCGGGGCGCAGCCGGGGTAGGGCTTCAAGCGGCCCGCGTCGCTGCCAGGAAGGCGCTGACCTTTTCGTTCAACAGCGCCGACTGGCCGGCCAGCCCCTCGGCCGCGACCGAAACCTCGCTGGCCGAATCCCCGGTGCGCGCCGCCGCGACACGCACGCCATCGATGTCGCTGGCGGCCGAACGCGCTTCCTTGGCGGTGCTGTCGACGCTGCGCGCGATCTCCTTCGTGGCGGCGCCCTGCTCCTCGACCGCGGCGGCGATCGCGGTCGCGGCGCCATCGACGCGTTGGATGATGTCGCCGATCCCGCGGATGGAGAGGACCGCGGCATCCGTGGCGCTCTGAATCGATACGACGAGTTGCCCGATCTCCTCCGTCGCCTTGGCGGTCTGTGTGGCGAGGGATTTCACTTCGCTTGCGACCACGGCAAAGCCCTTGCCGGCCTCACCGGCGCGCGCGGCCTCGATCGTCGCGTTCAAGGCCAGCAGGTTCGTCTGGCTTGCGATGCTGGAGATCATCTGCACCACATCGCCGATCCGGCGCGCCCGTTCGGCCAGGGCGACAATCGTCGCATCCGCTTCCGTGGCCTGGGTCACGGCGTCGCGCGCCACGACGGCGGCTTCGGTCACCTGGCGGGAAATCTCGCTGACGGAGGATGCGAGTTCTTCCGTCGCGGCCGCGACTGTTTCGGTGTTCGAGGTGACCTCCCCCGTCGCGCCCGCGGCGGCGGCTGTGCGGGTATTCGCATCGGCGGCGGCACCCGAAAGTTGGCTGGCGCTTTGGCTGAGCGCCACCGCTGAGTTGGAGACGGCGCGCACGACGGATCCGACGTCACGCTCGAAGTCATTGGCGAAGGCCTGCATGCTGTTGGATTTCTGTTCCATCGCAGCACCCGCGTCATTGATCGCCCGGGCCGAGACCTGGTAGGCGCCGGGAAGGCCGCGTAGCAGCACCTTGCGATGGAAGCGCCCCTCGGCTGCAGCCTTCATCGCGCCGCCCGCTTCCCGCACGAAGGCATCGGTGATGTCCAGGGCATGGTTCGCGGCGCGCTGCACGTCGCCGACCGTGCCGTGTTCCGGGGCATCGAGGACGCGGCGTTCAAGGTCGCCGAGGGCGACCGCGCGCAGGACCGATGCGGTCCGGCCCAGGCGGCGCAGCGAGGCCTGCGTCAGCAACGCCGCCGATCCGGCCAGCGCCGCGCCGCCCAGCGTGGCGGCGCTGGTGATCGTGGCATCGATCCCCGCGACGGCGGCGATGGCCGAGGCCGCGCAGAGCATTGAGGTGCCGCAGAGCAGCAGTGGGACCTTAGAGAGAGAAAGCGAATTGTTCATAGCTCAGGCCCCTTTCACGAAGCAGCGTGGAGAGTGTCTCTGTTCCAGCCTTCAGGCCCTGGTCGCGATCGGGTTTCTGCGCTTCCGCCTGGAGGAGGCGGCGGTACACCGGTTCGACGCGCTCGATTTGCAGCGGGTCGGGTTTCCGGCGATTGGAGTGGAAGCCGGCGAGCTGCCCATTCGCCCCGATGGAGGCGGTCACATGCGCGAAGACCCAATAGTGGTCGCCGTTGGTGGCCAGGTTCTTGACGTAGCCGAAGAACTCGCCCCGTGCCTGGATCGTTTCCCACATCAGGCGAAAGACGGAGCGGGGCATGTCGGGGTGGCGTATCAGCTTGTGCGGCCGACCGATCGCCTGCTGCAGCGTCAGTCGCGACACCCGTAGGAACACCTCATTCGCATAGATGATGCGGGATGACGGATCGGTCTTGGTGATGATGAGTTCTGTTTCAGAGAACGGACTTTCGCGCCCTGATGGCGCAATCGGATGGGTCGCCACTGCACTTCTCCTTCGGCAGTGCCTTTGTGCTCCATGATTTATCTACGGGTCGCTAAGAGGTGCTTGGAATTGCAAAAGAATAGTGGCGAGATTGGAAGAGATGGCGAATTGTCAATGATGTCGCCATGCTTGCGGGTGGTAAATGGCAATTGCGAAGCGATATCACTGTGTCGTATTCGTGGTTTGCGTTGAAACGAGCAATCGATTTCTGTTGTCGTGTTCGCCAGAAAGGATGCACATCCGGCGGTGCGCGGCATGACGTCGCGGCAGGACAAGGAGATCGACCGCGGCCAACAGCATCGTGGCGGAAGCGGTGGCTCGCACGTCACTGCCGAAGACCCCGGATCCGGGCTGGACACTTGCCCGCGATTCCTCGTCCGAAGGTTGACGATCTTCCGTTCGGGCGGGCCCAGATGTGGTGGAGTGTCGCGTTTTCTGGGGTGCCGGATGAGTCCAGCCGGTGGACATGTTGAACAAGAGGAGGGCAGGCCGATGAAGACCCAGGCCAGTCGTACGACCCTGCCTGTCGCGGCGCGGACCCAGCCGGCGGCGGAGTGGCAGGCCGTCACCGATCTGGGGTCCACCGAGATCCGTTCGCGGGCCTGAGCACGTGGCGAAGATGGCCCCCGGTGCCTTGCGCGCAATCTTCCCCCCAAGCGATTGGCTGCGGACCTATTCCCCGCGCTGGCTGGGCGGCGACCTGGTGGCGGGTGTCACGCTGGCGGCCTATGCCCTGCCGGTGGCACTTGCCTATGCGACGCTGGCCGGGTTGCCGCCGCAGGTTGGTGTCTATGGCTATATCCTTGGCGGGCTGGGCTATGCGCTGCTTGGCTCCTCGCGCCACCTCGCCGTTGGTCCGACATCGGCCATTTCGCTGATGGTGGCGGCGAATGTCGGCGCGATGGCCGGTGGGGATCCCGCGCGCTATGCGGAGATCGCGACGCTTGCCGGCTTCGCTGTCGCCATGCTGTGCCTGCTCGCCTGGGCGCTGCGGTTGAGCGTCCTGGTGAAGCTGATCAGTGACAGCGTCCTGGTGGGGTTCAAGGCCGGTGCCGGCATCACCATCGCGCTGACGCAACTGCCCAGCCTGTTTGGTGTGCCGGGTGGCGGGCAGAACGTCATCGAGCGGGTCGTTGTCCTGGCCGGGCAAATGGGGGGGGTCAACATCGTGACCCTGTGCCTCGGCCTTGTCGCCATTCTGCTGCTGGTGGTGGGGGGGCGGCGGTTGCCGGGCAGGCCGGTCGGGCTTGGCGTCGTCGTGCTCTCGATCCTGGCCGTCGTCGTGCTTGGCCTGGCCGGCCGTGGCGTGACCGTCACCGGCGTGATCCCGGCCGGCCTGCCTGAACTCGGCCTGCCGACGCTGCGGGTGACCGATGTCGAGGGCATCTTCCCCCTCGCGGCTGGTTGTCTTTTGCTCGCCTATATCGAGGGTGTTTCGGCGGCGCGGAGTTTTGCTGAGAAGCATGGCTACGAGCTGAACCCCCGCCAGGAATTCCTGGGCCTGGGGGCCGCGAACCTGTTCGCCGCCTTCGGCCACGGCTATCCGGTCGCGGGCGGTTTGTCGCAATCGGCGGTCAGCGAACAGGCCGGCGCGCGCACGCCGCTGGCGCTGGTCGTCGCATCGGGGGCGCTGGCGCTTTGCCTGCTGTTCCTGACGGGGCTGTTGGCGAACCTGCCGAAGGCGGCGCTGGCCGCCATCGTCCTGACCGCCGTGGCCGGGCTGATCGACCTGCGTGAGATGCAGCGGCTGTGGCGCGTGAGCCGCATCGATTTCGCGGCGACCGTTGTGGCGCTGGTGGGCGTGCTGCTGCTCGGCATCCTGCAGGGGATTCTTTTGGCGGCCCTGGCCTCCATCCTGATGATGCTGGCCCGCACGAGCCTGCCGCATGTCGCCTTCCTCGGGCGCGTGCCGGGCAGCGGCATCTTGAGCGACATGCTGCGCCACCCCGAGAACGCGACCATCCCGGGCGTGCTGGCCTTCCGGCCGGAAGGGTCCCTGGTCTATGTCAGCGCGGAGGCGGTGCAGGAGGCTGTGCTCGGCCAGCTCGCGGCACAGCCGGCGGGGGTGATCGGGCTGGTCGTCTGCGACCTGTCGGCTTCCCCGCACCTGGATATCTCGGGGGCCCGCATGCTGCGCAGGCTGCACGCCGCACTGACCGCGCAGGGGATACGGTTGGCCGTTGTCGGCGCGCATGGCGAGGTTCGCGACCTGTTGCGGCGCGATGGGGTCGCGGACCTGGTCGGCGGGGTCGAGCGCGGTGCGACGGTCGAGGGCATCCTGGCGCAGCAGGCGATCCCTGGCTGACCCTGCTACGTCAACCGGAGAACCAATTGCCGCTTCAGAACCTTGCCGGCGCTATTGCGCGGCAGATCGTCCACGACGAAGACTTGGCGCGGCCACTTCGGCCGCGGCAGGCGCGCCCGCGCGAAGGAGAGCAATTCCTCCGGGCCGACGGGGTGGTCCAGGCGGACGAAGGCGGCGATCTCCTCACCGAATTCCAGCGACGGCCAGCCGACCACGGCGCTTTCCGCGACGGCGGGATGGGCGTTCAGCGCGGCCTCGATATCGGAGGGGTGGATGTTGATACCGGCGCGGATGATCATGTCCTTCTGGCGACCGCGCAGGGTGACGAAGCCCTCGCTGTCCAATGAGGCCAGGTCGCCCGGATAGAACCAGCCGTCGCGGAAGGCCTCGGCCGAGGCTTCGGGGTCACGGTGATAGGTCGTGGCGCAGGCTGGCCCACGGTAGCGCAGCAGGCCGGTTTTGCCTTGCGGGAGCGGGATGTCGGAATCATCGACCACCTCCACCTCCACGGCAAAGACCGGGCGGCCGACGGTGTCGCCATGCGTGGCGATATCGGCCGGTGTCAGCAGCGAGACGCCGCCGCCCTCGGTGGAGGCGTAGTATTCGAAGAACCGTGGGCACAGGCGGTCGCGGATCGCGACGCGTTCCTCCGGCGACAAGGGGGCGCCGGAGGAGAACAGCAGGTTCAGCGCGCGCAGCGGTGCCAGCGCCGCATCATCCAACGCCAGCAGGCGGCGGAACTGCGTGGGTACCAGGAACAGGCTTGTGGCGTCCTGCGTCGCGACGCAGCCCACAAGGTCCTCCGGCGTGCAAGGCGGCGGATTCAGGATCAGCGTGCCGCCCGAGAACAGCACGGACATCGCGAACGTCCGCCCGCCACCGAAGTAGAGCGGCGTCGCGCAGACGAACCTGTCCCGCGCATTCAGCCCGAGGTTGATCCAATGCGTGCGGAAGCGTGCGAGGAAATGCCGATGCGCGATCAAAGGCCCCTTGGGCCGTCCCGTGGTGCCGGAGGACAGCGACAAGACGAAGGGCGCGTCCGCGTCGCTGGTGAAGTGGGCGGCTGCGGCATCGGCGTCCGAGGCTTCATCCGGCACCAGGCAGCGCAAGCCAGGCAGTGCCTGCATGTCCGGTTCCAGCAGCACAAGCGAAGCACCAAAATGGGTCGCGACGTTGCGCCGTTCTTCCTCGGTCCAGCGCGCATCCATCGGCAGGATGGCGCGCCCGGCCCGGGCCAGCGCATAGAGCGCGACCACATGCTGCGCCGTATCGCCAAGGCAAACGCCGACCGGCTGATCCGCCGGGAGGTCCAGCCCGAGCAACCAGGCGGCCATCCGCCGCACGCGTGCGGCGAAATCCGCATGCGTCAGCGTCAGGTCGCCATCGATCAGTGCCGGGTGGGATGGCCGCGCCTTCGCATGGATGTCCAGCGCATCGGCCAGGTTCACGCGGCGGCCCCGTCCAGCTTGTAGATGCGCTGCACGTTGGTGCGCAGGAATTTTTCGCGCACGGCTTCGGGCAAGCCCAGCGCGTCGATTTCCGCCATGGTGCGGCCGAAATCCAGCACGGGGAAATCCGACCCGAAAATCACCTTGTCCTGCCCGAAGCTGCGAATGTAGCGCACGAAGGAGTCCGGCCAGTATTTTGGGCTATGCGCGTCGGAGCCGATGAAGACGTTGTTGTGCTTCCAGGCCATCGCGATCATCTCGTCGGTCCAGGGGATGCCGACATGGATGCCGATGATCTTCAGTTCGGGAAAGTCGCAGGCGACGGCATCGAGGGTGATCGGACGACCGACGGAGCGCAGAGGATAGCTCGGGTCATAGACCATCGACTGGCCGACCTGGAGCTGCACCGGGACATCGAGTTCCACGCATTTCGCGTAGAACGGATACCACTTGGCATGGTCGGGCGCGAGTTCGAACCAATGCGGATAGTAATGCGCGCCGATGAAGCCGTATTCCGTGACCGCGCGCGACAATTCGCGCACGCCGCGCATCCCCTCGGTCGGGTCGAGCCCGGCGAGCCCATAGAAGCGATCCGGATGCGCCTGCACGGCATCGGCCACCAGGCGGTAGTCGACGTGGTAGCAGGCGGGGTGGCCAAGCCGGCCGACCTTGGCCGCGATCAGGAAGGCCTTTTCGATGCCGGCGGCATCCATCCGCGCGATCATGTCCTTGAGGCTCATGCCCTCGAAGATCTCGCGCTTCACACGCATCTTGCTGGTGTAGAAGCCGGTGCGATCCGGCCGACCGGCCAGCGCCTCCGGCGTCCAGATGTTCACCACCGCATCAATCGCACGTAGGCCGGTCACGACATTCCCCTCGCTATCAATCCCAGGTCCCGCGCGATGGAATCGCGCAGCACCTCATTCGCCCCTTCACCGAAGGTGTAGAGGCGCGAATCCCGCCACAGGCGTTGTATGTCGCTGTCGGCGGAATAGCCTGCGCTGGCCAGGATCTGCATGCCCGCGTCGGCGACGTCGCGCAGCGTTTCGGTCGCCACGATCTTGGCCTGCGCCGCTTCGCGGCGGCAGGGCGCGCCCTGGCTGATCAGCCCCGCGAGATGCCGCACCTGCAACCGCGACAAATCCACCCGCATCCGCATGTCAACCAGGCGGTGGGCGATGGTCTGGAACTGGCCGATCGGCTGGCCGAATTGCACGCGTTCCTTTGCGTGGGCGAGGGCGATCTGGAACGCGGCCTCGGCGGCACCCGTCACGGTCGCGGCCATCGAGGCGCGTGAAAAATGCAGTGTGGACATCAGGCGCGCGAAGCCGCGCCCTTCCTCGCCCAGCAGGGCGTCGTCGGCGACCTCGACATCCTGCAGCCCGATGTCGAAGGACGGCATGCAGTTGTTGCCGATTTTCGGCAGGGTGGTCATCGAGATGCCGGTGGCGTCGGTTGGGACGAGGAAGAGCGAGATGCCCCGATGCCCGTCCTTCTCCGCACCGGTACGGGCGGGCAGGATCAGCCAGCGCGCCTGTTGCGCATCGCTGATCCATGTCTTGCGCCCGTTGATGCGCCAGCCGCCGGCATGGCGCACGGCGCGGGTGCGGATCGCGGCGGCATCGCTGCCCGCCTGGGGTTCGGTCAGCGCCAGCGCGCAAAACGCCTCACCAGCCATCAGCAGCGGCAGCAGCGCCTGGCGCTGCGCTGTGCTGCCATAGGTCAGGATCGACATCAGCCCGAAGCCGACGACGCGGTTGAAGATGGAGGCGACCATGTAGGCGTGCTGGCCGAGCCGTTCCTGGACCAGCGCGACGGTCAGCCAATCGGCGCCGAGGCCGCCGTCTTCCTGCGGCACGGCCAGGGCGAAGAGGCCCGCCTGGCCCATCTCCGGCAATAGGTCATACGGCGGCACATGCCCCGCGTCCCGCCTGCGGATTTCCTCCGGCGGCAGGCGCCGTGCGAGGAAACGATCGACCGAGGCGAGGATCTGCGCCTGTTCGTCGGTCACAGTTTCACTCGCGCCGACGCATGCCAGGGGATCAGCATCTTCCGCAGCGCCCCGATCGAGAAATAGAAGATGAAGCCGAGGATCGACATGTGGATCAGCACGGCGAACATCTGGTCGGTTTCGAAGGCGTTCAGCCGGGCGATCAGCAGATGGCCGAGCCCGGCATTGCCGCCCAGATACTCGCCAACGACGGCCCCGATGATGGCGAGCACGATGCCGATCTCCAACCCCGTGATGATGTAGGGCAGCGCGGAGGGGAATTCGAGCCGGCGGAACACCTGCCAGCGCGTCGCGTTCAACGACACCATGACGTCGCGGTGACCCTCGTCGATCGACTTCACGCCCATCGCCGTATTGGTCAGGATCGGGAAGAAGGCGAGGACGGCGGCGACGATCACCTTCGATGTGATGCCGAAGCCAAACCACAGGACGAAGAGCGGCACGAGCGCCACCTTCGGGATCACCTGGCTGGCCACGATGAAGGGGTTCAAGGTCAGTTCCAGCCAGCGGATCCTGGCGATCAGCACGCCAAGTCCCACGCCGATGACGGTGGCATAGGCGAAGCCCGTCAGCGTCGCGTAGACCGTCATCCAGGTGTGGTGCCAGGCGCGTGGATCGCGGAGCAATTCCATCCAGGCCGACCAGACCGCGGCCGGGCCAGGCAGGATCAGCGGCGAGACGCCGGCGAAGCGGACATAGGCTTCCCAAATGACGATCAGCAGCCCGATCAGCACCGGCGTGGTGATCCAGGGCAGGGCGGATTCGCGGGTCATCAGGCGCTTGGCGAATTGCGCTGGCGGCGCCGCGGCGGGCCTGGCTTGCACGGGTTCGGGCATGGTGTCCTAGCTGATCTCGTTCAACCGCTGCCGCAACTGGCGGACGATGGCCTGGAAGTCGGGGGTCGATTGCAGGTCTGGGCCACGGGGGCGTGCGAAGGGCACGTCCACGATCATGTCGATCCGGCCGGGGCGGGGTGAGAGCAGCACGATCCGGTCCGCGAGGAACACTGCCTCCACGATCGAATGCGTGACCAGCACGATGGTCTTGCGCGTTTCCAGCCAGATGCGTTGCAGTTCGATATTCATCGCCTCCCGCGTCATCGCATCGAGCGCACCGAAGGGTTCGTCCATCAACAGGATGCCCGGGTCGTAGGACAGTGCCCGCGCGATGGCGGCGCGCTGGCGCATGCCGCCTGACAATTCGCGGGGCCAACGTTTCTCGAACCCCTGGATGCCGACGAGTTTCGTCAGCGTCCGCGCGCGCTCCATGCGTTGCGTCTTGGGGGTGCCCTTCAGTTCCAGCGGCAGCGCGATATTCTGTTCGATGGAGAGCCACGGAAACAGGTTCGCTTCCTGGAATACCATGCCCAGGTCGGAGACCGCCTTGGCCTGGCGCTGGCCGTTGCGCCACAGGCTGTGGCCGTCGATCGCGATCTCGCCCGAGGTCGGTGCGATCAGCCCGCCGATCATCCGCAGCATCGTCGTCTTGCCGCAGCCGGAGGGGCCGAGCAGCACGAGGAATTCCGCATCCGCGACGGCGAGGTCGGTCGGCGCCAGCGCGTGCACGGGTTCGTCGCGCGTGCCGTACCACTTCTCGATGCCGCGAAACGCGATGGCGGGATGCGGCGCGTCGGCCATGCTGTCTCCGGGTTGTGATGCGGCCGGATCGTCGCGCGGCGACCCGTGGCTGTCCATGGCCGGCCGCGATGCTTACGCGATCGGGAAGACCGCTTCGCCCGCGGATATGGCATCGGCCGCCTGGTTCGCCCCGATGATGCGCGCAAAGCCGAATTCCATGGCGGCGAGCGCGGCGGCATGCCGATCCGTGTCGAAATCCGCCACGGCATCGCGCACCACGAAGGTGCGAATGTCGCGCTGCGCCGCGTCGCGCACGCTGCATTCGACGCACATCGACGTGGTCACACCGCCCACCATCAGCGACCGGATGCCGCGGGCGGCCAGCACCACATCCAGCGGCGTGCCGAAGAAGGCGGAATTGCGAGGCTTGTCGATCACGAAATCGGCCGGTTCGACGCCAGCCTCGGGCGGGATCTCCACATCGGCGCTGCCGCGCGCCAGCGCCTTGATCTGCCCAAGGCGTGGGCGGATCTCGGTCGTGAGCAAGCCGCCATCGGCAAGATCGGCCCGCAGGATATGGCGCGTCCAGATCACCGGCATTCCCACGGCACGCGCCGCGCGGGCCAGGGCGTAGCACCGCCGTGCCGCCGCATCGCAGGCCGACACATCGCGTCCCTGCGCCGCCACGAAGCCGTCCGGGTGCAGGAAGCCGCGCTGCAGATCGACCAGCAGCAGCGCGGCCTCAGCACGCCGAAAGCGCATCAGGCGAGGGCGCGGGCGACGAAGTCGTTGGTATAGAGCGTGTCGGCCCGGCCCCCGGCCGTCGCGAAGCCCGCGGCTGCCATCAGGTCGTAGCCGCGCTGCCACCGTTCCGGCACGTTCCGCAGCAGGTTCTCGCGCCCCGCGGTCAGCCAGAACTGCATCTCGTTGCGCAGGATCAGCGGGGCGAGGGCGGCGTTGCGCATCTCCGCGATCTCGAAGCCGCGCAGGTTGGCCAGGGTGCGCGACAGGTCGGTATCGGCCAGCATGTCGTCGAGCGAACGTTTCACGGCGCGCAGGAAGCCCACGACCATGTCGCCGTTCTGCGCGACCGTGCGGCGGCGCGCGATGTAGCATTGCCCGGGGATCGGGGCGACATCATCGGTGTTCCAGGACACGTGCGGCGTGCCCGCGGCCTGCAACGCGATCGGGACCCCGGCCGAGACGATATAGGCGTCGATCCGGCCCTGTTCGATCAGCAGCAACCCGGCCGGCGAGTTCGGTGCGACCTGGCGCGCCACGCGGGCACGCTCCACGCCGCGCGCCTGCAGCATCACATCCAGCACGATCTCGGTGGCGCCGGCCACGGACAGGATGCCGATGGTCTTGCCCACCATCTCCTCGGGCGTGCGGATCGGCTTGTTCGGGGCGCTGATGACGTAGAAGGGCGAGCCCTGGCTGATCGTCGCGACCGCGATCAGATCGTCGCCGCCCGGGCGCGAGGAAGCGCGGATGTGGTCGCCGACGCCTGTCCGCGACAGAAGCGCGCCGCCGCCGACGATCTGCTGCACCGCCATGGCCGAACCGCGACCCTGTTCGATGGTGACGTCCAGCCCTTCGCGTTCGAAGTAGCCGCCGCCCTTGGCGTTCAAGACGTCGACGAAGGCCAGGATATTGGCGAAGGGCGTGACGAAGGTCATGGCGCGCGCCGACTGCGCCCGTGCGTCGCGCAGCGTCAAGGCCATCAGGCCCCCGCCGCCAAGGGTCAGCGCGGCACGGCGGGTCGGCGTCGGTCCTGTCATCGGGGCGTCCTTGATCGTGTCGGGCGCAGGGTGAAACTCGGTTGCCCGCGGCGTCAATGCCGCCGAGCGCGCGCCTGGGATTCGGCGCTATCCGGGCTGGCGATGGAGCGCCGCCTTTACTTTGCGGCCGGCGGAACGAACCGCGTTCCAGACGTGCATCTTTGGATCGCGTCGCTGCATGACGTATTGGACCATGTCGGGCCCGCTATGCCCGAGGCTCGCCTTGTATTGCGAACCGCCGGCCAGGAAGTCGTAGATTTTTCCGTCTGTATTCACATGACTTTGAATGCAAAGGCTGTGACTGATCAGGCCGGGTTTCAATTTCGGGTCGTCCTGATAGGCGAATCCGGATTGGTAGGAGGAGATGTATCCATCGTGAATAAAATTATAAAGATAACCCAATACGGTGTCGCCTGCCGTAATCCTCACCATCTCGATGTTGCCGGTATCAATACAATCCCGGATAATCCTGTCGTGGAATTTCTCAAAGAACGCATGGGCAAAGGCGCCGGGCTTGCCACGCGCCAGCCAGTAGCGCTGATGCAAGTCCTTCAGGCCAGCGAAATAATCGAGGGCGGACTCCAGGTCTGTCGCCTTGTCGATCGAGAGGTCGCCCTGCTTTTCATACAACCTCATCGCACGCCGAATTTGCTGCCGCGTGTTTGAACTCAGTTGGTCCAGGTAGGATTTTTCCGATCCGCGCACGGCCTGCAGATCCACCTGCCAGGACGGCGACCGGGTCGGGGCGGAAACGATCCACCGATCGGCGTCCAGCGCGACCGAGCCATCGGCGGCGCCGCGGATGCGCAGTTCGTCGATCGACATCTTGTGGTCGCCGCCGAGAAGAAAGTGGATGGCGGCGATGTCGGCGGGGCCGCGCCACGCCTGGCTGACCAGGAAGTTATTGTATTCGATCGTGATGGTGTCCTCGGACGGGTCGCCCGTCTCGTGCAGGCGTGCCGTGGTGATGGGGAAAACGCCGAGTTCGCGGCGCCGGTCGACAGTGAGCAGCGCAAGCAGGACAACCTCCGTGCCGCTTCTGCCGCAAAGCAGCCAGGGTGCGGATCGTGTCTCGGCCAGCCAGGCGCCGATCCAGCGCCAGGTCAGGAAGAACGTCGCGTCGGTGCGCGCTTCAAGGCCACGCCAAAGCGCTTCGACCTCTGCGTGATCGGAAGCCGGCTCCAGGCTGAAGCGCAAGGCTGGGGGATTCACGCCCCGACCAACACGCCGGCCGGTGCGCCTGCCTGCAAGGCCATGTCGCGCACGGCGAGCGGCGTGGTTGGTGCTCCGCCCAGGGTGCCAAAGAAAAAATCGAGCACCGCCCTGATGGACTCCAGAAACAACGTCAAATCCTTCGCGTTGTGGACGTAGGGAGTATTGCCGATTGCCAGCGAGGGGCTGTGATAACAAAGCGTGAATAGCCGATGTCCGTCATTCACCATGGATTTCAGCAGCCGAAGCATGGAGGCCTTGTCAATCCCCTCAGGCGTGAGGGAGACGCGGCTGAGAATACCGAGGCGGGACAGCGCCGAAAGCTTGAGGTTGCCCGCGCGGGACGATTTGACGCTGTCATACAGCGCGGCGGCGCGGTGACCCGTCGTCATGCCGCAGAAGCCGCGTGTCAGCGGGATTTCCAGTATCCCACCAACGCCGTTCAACCAGAACGGGCGGTCCGGCATCCCGCGAAAATCCGGGCCGCCGTCGCTGCCGAAGTCAGTGTGCGGAACCACGCTGACATCGACCAGATACCCCAATGACGACAGGATCTCGATCGTATTCGGCCCCAGGCCATAACGCCCGGCCTTGTAGATGACCGGGCTTTCCGAAAATGCGGCGGTGATCGCGCGATGCAGTGTCTCGAGCTTTGCGCGTTCCAATGATCCCGGAAGATTGCCGGCATAGGAGTTGGACCTGAGCACGGCCTCGGCGAACGGCGGATTCACCCAGGGATGCAGGTGGGTGCCGATCTGGCAGCGCCCCGCCGACACGAAGGATTTGAGAATCTCGACCGCATCCGGGTCGGTGGCGACCGGGTGGTCGATCACGTAGGTCGGTCGGAGCTGATAGGCGTCGAAGATCTCCTGCGTGCGCCACTGGGCTTGCATCGATCCGACCGAGACGCGGTCCCGGCGGAAGGGCTTTGACCAGTCGAATTCTTCTTCCGTATCGACCACGACCTGCAGGAAGGGTCTGCGTCCAGGCAGCTCGGCGAGGGGATAGGTGCCTGGGTGCAGCGCTGTCACGGCTTTACCGCCGGCATCGCCGCGGGCACCGCCCGACCTGACAAATGTCGATAAGCGCCACGCGCCGCATTATCCAGCGACTGCGGGAGGAATGTCAGGATCGCATCCACCGCCAGCCGGGGTTGGAAGGGACGATAGGACAACGACGCCAGCATATTGCGCCGCGCCCCGGGGCGATCGTCCTCTTCCATCAGGGCGCTGGCCAGCCAGGCGTGGCCTCCGGCCCGGGCGCGCCGCAGCATGGCGCCGTCAGGCGCGCCGCCGAGAGGGGCGCGTTCGATCGCCCGGTCCATCGTCCGCAGGTAGTTCTGCGCCATGATGGTGCGCAGGCGCGACAGGCGGTCCTGGCCGCCGACCTGATATTGGATCGTGGGCGCATCGAACAGCCCGACCGGCCCGGCTTCGCACGTCCGCAGGTGGAAATCATGGTCTTCCCCGGCAGGTGCGAGGCTTTCGTCGAAGCGGCCGACCTGTTCCAGGCGCCGCCGGGTCAGCATGACCGTCGAGGTGTGCACCAGATTGCCCAGGATCATCGCCTGGTGGATCCGCCCCCACCAGACCGGCACATCGGCCAGGGCGGGTGGCGCGAGCGGCGCGATGTCACGAAAGGACTCGCGGCCTTCGAACAGGGTATCGTCCGCGAAATTCCTGTAGTTGCTGTACATCTCGCGCAGGAAGCGGTTGCGTTGCTTGCCGCCATCCGGGCCGATGGCTTCCATGTCGGTCCAGATCATGCCCGCTTCGGGGCGTTGCGTCAGGCAGGCGACCTGGACCTCCAGCTTCCACGGCAGCCAGACATCGTCGGAATCGAGAAAGGCGACGAAGTCGCCTTGTGCCGCATCCAACCCACGGTTGCGTGCGACGCAAACCCCGCCGTTGGGCTGATGGATCACCTTGACGGCGCTGTTCGCGCCATAGACGGCCGACAGCATGTCGGCGGTATCATCGGTCGAGCCATCGTTCACCACCAGTATTTCATACCGTGGATACGATTGCGCGAGCACGCTATCGATCGCGCGGCGTAACAGCCGGCTTCGATTGTATGTCGGAATGATAACGGACGCTACGTCACCCACCGTTTGCCTCCAACCCCCACATGCGGGCGGGTGAAGGCCCGCGCCTGCTGGGGGAGATTTGCGCCAGCCATTCCCTGGGGGGAGGTGGCCCGCTTGCCGCCGAGTCTCTGATCATCCGCGATCGCTCGTCCACCGCTTTTTGCCACTCCTGTTATGAATTGATCTGTGTCGATTAGTTCATGCGAATACGCCGAATGGGCGGCGCCCTGGGTCGTGGTCCGGGCCATGGTCCTGGCTGGAGGGGTAACATTTCGCGCCCCACAGCCTTGCTCCGAACCGAACTGCTGCGCCAAATCGCGGCAACCGGAGGATAATCCACTGACCTACAGACGTCTCCTGCTTGGTGCGGCGCTGGCCGTGCCTGCCCTGCAAGGTGCGCGCGCCCAGGCGACCTGGCCTGAGCGCCCCGTGCGCTTCGTCGTCGCCTTCGCGCCGGGCGGCTTTGCCGACCAGATCGGCCGGATGCTGGCCGAACACCTGGGCGAAGTCTGGCGACAGACGGTCGTGGTCGAAAACCGTGGCGGCGCCGGCGGCAATGTCGCCGCCCAGGCGATCGCCCGCGCCACGCCCGATGGCTATACCGCGCTTGTCACGACCGGCGCCTTCGCGATCAACCCGACGCTGTCGCGCAACCCCGGCTACCGACCGGAGGAGTTTGCCACGGCCGCGGTGGTGGCCGGCACGCCGAACCTGTTCGTGGTGCGGGCCGACAGCCCCGCGCGCAGTTTGCGCGATCTGGTGGAGATCGGCCGGCGCCGGCCGCTGAACTACGGCACCGCAGGCGTCGGGGTCGCGGCGCATCTGTCGGCGGAACTGCTGTTCAAGCGGGCTGGCGGGGTGGATGCGCAGCACATCCCCTATACCGGCGCGGGGCCGGCCATGCTCGCCCTGCTGGCTGGCAGCATCGACATGGTGGCGACATCGCTGCCGAGCGCGGTGGGCCAGGTGCAGTCGGGCTTGGCGCGTGGCCTTGCCGTGACCAGCGCCACCCGCAACCAGACGATGCCGGATGTGCCGACGGTGGCCGAGGCGGGTTTCGAGCCGATCATCGACCTGGCCTGGGTGGCGGTGCTCTACCCCGCCGCCGTGCCGGCCGCGGTGCTGGCCCGGGTGAATGCCGATGTCGCGCGCGTCATGGCACTTCCCGCCTTCCAGCAGCGCCTGGCCGCCGCCGGCTTCGACCCGATTGGCGGGTCGGTCGAACAGGTGAATACCTATGTCGCGAACGAGGTGCGGAGCTGGCGCGACATCGTGCGCATGATCAACGTCACCATCGAATGAGGTCCGCCACATGCTGATGCAGCGCGACGGGCGGAACATCGCCTATGACCTGATCGGGGGGGCGGATAGTCCGACTGTCTGCCTCGTGCATTCGCTGGCCGCCGACAGCGGCATGTGGGCGGAACAGATCCCGGCCCTTCTGGATGCCGGTTATGCCATCCTGCGGATCGACCTGCGCGGCCATGGCGGCAGCGCCGCGACCCCTGGCCCCTACCGCATGGAGGATCTGGCGGCGGACACCGCCTTCGTGCTGGGCCGCTTGCGGCGCGGCCCCGTGCATTACGTCGGTCTGTCGCTTGGCGGGATGAGCGGGCAGGCCCTGGCGCTCGACCACCCCGGGCTGGTCCGGTCGCTGATGATCTGCGACGCGCTGCCGGCGTCCCTGCCGAATGCCACGGCGATCTGGGGCCCGCGGGTCGCGGCCGTGCGCGCGGCGGGCGTCGTGGCCCCGGTTGCCCAGGCGACGATCGAACGTTGGCTGACGCCAGAATGGCATGCGGCCAATCCGGCGCGCTGGCAGCAGATCCTGGACACCATCGCCGCGACCGATCCCGAAGGCTATGTCGGCTGCGTGGAGGCGATCCGGAACTTCACCTTTGTCGCGCGCCTGCCCAGCCTGGCGATGCCGGTTTGCGTGGTCTGTGGCGAGAAGGATTCGGCCGTCCCCCCAAGCGAAGGCGAGCGGATCGCGGCCCTGGTCCCGAATGGCCGGTTCCACGCGATCGCCGGTGCGATGCATCTGCCGAATGTGGAAAAGCCCGAGGCGTTCAACAGGGTTCTGCTCGACTGGCTTGCCGCCAACCAATGACGCCGCCCTTGGACAGTTTTGGGCACCAACGCCGCCTGCTGGCCGGCCTTGGCCGTTTCACCGAGGACATCGCCGCCGACCAGCCGCTGCACATGGTCATCCGGCGGTCGTTCCATGCGCATGCGATCCTGGACACGCTGGCGCCGAGGGGCGTGGCCGACATCGCCATGCCGGCGTCGCCGCATCAGATCTGGTAGGCGCTGGGCTAGCTGGCGGTGATGCCCGCCTCACGCACCACCTCGCCCCACAGCGCCGTCTCGCGCACCATGATGGTGGTCAACTCCTCCGGTGTCGAGGATTCGGCATCCGCCCCGGCGCGTGCCAGGGCCTCCTTCAGCGTGGGCTCGGCCAGGGCCTGGCGGGACAATTCGCCAAAGCGGTTGGCGATGGACGGGGGGGCGCCGATGGGCGCGAAGATCGCGATCCAGGTACCGGCGACGCAGTTGGGCAGGCCAGCCTCCTCCATGGTCGGCAACTGCGGCAACAAGGCGTGGCGCTTGGCGCCGCACATCGCCAGCGGCCGGACGGTGCCCGCGCGGACCTGCGGCAGCGAAGAGGGCATGGAGTCGAACATCGCCTGGATATTGCCGGAGATCAGGTCGGCCATGGCGGGGCCGCCGCCGCGATAGGGCACGTGGGTGACGTTCACACCGGCCCGCAGCTTGAACAGTTCCGCGGCCAGGTGCAGCGACGATCCTGCACCGGCCGAGCCGTAGTTCAACTGCCCAGGGCGCGCCTTCGCCATGGCGATGAATTCCGCGACGCTATTGGCCGGGAGGGTCGGATGCACGACCAGCAGTTGCTCGATGCGGAACACCAGGCCGATGGGCATCAGGTCGCGCAGCGGATCGTGGTTCATGTCGCGATAGAGGTAGCGGTTGACCGTCAGCGGCCCGTTGCTGGTCAGCAGGATCGTGTAGCCATCGGGCGGCGTGCGGGTGAAGGCCTCGGCGCCGATGTTGCCGCCGCCGCCGCCGCGATTGTCGATGACGACGGGCTGGCCCACGACCTCGCTCATCCGTTGCGCCCAGATGCGTGCCGAGACATCGGTGCCGCCACCGGCCGCGAAGGGCACGATCACGCGAATGGACCGGTTGGGGTAGCCCGCCTGGGCATTGGCGATGGCGGGGGCGGCCAGCAGGGCGGCCAGGGCGGCGCGGCGCGGAATCATGACGGTTCCTTCCATGCGGACAGGGCGGCCGCGACGCGCTCCGCACCGTAGTCCCGTATCGCCGAGGCACGGCTGACCTTGCCGTCCAGGATATCGGCCGCCAGCGCGCGCGGGTCGCGCAGCGCCGGGTCGCCGAAACCGCCGCCGCCAGGCGTGTCCATCCGCACGCCAAGCCCCGCGGTCATCGGCAAGGCGGTGGTGGCGGTCGGCAGCAGGCGTTCGCGCGGCGTGCCCGGTTCGATCAGCAGGTTGGCCTGGCCACCAGAGAGCCCGCCATGCAGGCCGGGGGCGACCATCACATGGCCCTCGCCACGCGCCGTCAGCAGCGAGCCATCGACGCGCGATGAAATCTGCCGGGCGATGCCCAGGCCCCCGCGCCATTGCCCGGCGCCGCCACTGTCCTCGACCAGCGCATAGGCGTCGACCAGCAAGGGGTATTCGATCTCCAGCGCCTCGGCCGGCAGGTTGGAGGAGTTGGTAACATGCATCTGCACGGCTTCGGCGCCATCGGCGCCTTCGCGTGCACCCGCGCCGCCGCCGATGGTTTCGATATAGACGTAGGTGCCGGTGCGGCGCTGGCCGGAGACAAGCAGGGCCGGCACGGAATCATGGCTCTGCGCCATCTGGCGTGGGCGCGGCAGGACCTGGTTCATCGCATCGAAGATGGCCCCCGACAGGCGGTTGCAACTGATCGCGCGGGCCGCCGTGGCGGCGGGGAAGCGCGGGTTCACGATGCTGCCTTCGGGGGCGGAGATACGGATCGCATCGAACAGCCCGCTGTTGGCCGGCAGGTCGGGGTCCAGCAGGGCCTTCACGGCGTAGTAGCAGGTCGCCTCCAGCGCATTGGTGGCGATGTTCAGCGCGCCCCGTGCCTGCGCGGCCGATCCCGCGAAATCCAGCAGCAGATCGTCGCCGCGCACCACGATCCGGGTGCGCAGGACGATGGGTTCGCCCCCCGGCACGCCGTCGCCGTCCATCCAGCGTTCGCCCTGGTAGTCGCCATCGGGCAGTTCGGCGATACGGGCGCGCAGGCGTCGGCCGGTATAGGCGAGCAACGCCTCGATCGCCGCTTCCACCGCCGCCAGGCCATCGGTCGCGACCAGGCGTTGCATCAGTTCCGCGCCGCGTTCGTTGACGGCGATCTGGGCGCGCAGGTCCAGGATGCGTTCGGCCGGTTCGCGGGAATTATGGGCGATCATCTCCAGCAGGTCGCGGTCGATCTCACCAGTGCGGACGATACGCATCACGGGGATGCGCAGGCCCTCTTCAAAGATCGTGCGCGCGCTTTGCGACATGGATCCGGGGTTCGGCCCGCCGACATCCGAATGATGGCCGGTATTGGCGGCGAAGAAGGCGACGCGGCCGTCACAAAAGATGGGTGTGACGATGTTGATGTCCGGCTGATGCGTGCCGCGCGCCAGGAAGACATCGTTGCAGACGAAGGCATCGCCCGGCTGCATCTGGTCCACCCGGTAGCGTTCCAGCACGGTGACGACGGCACCCATCAGCGAGCCGAGGTGCATCGGCATATGCGCCGCCTGCGCCAGGCAGCGCCCGGTCGCATCGAACATGCCGACCGAACAATCCTTGCGTTCCTTGATGTTGGTCGAGAACGAGGCGCGGATGAGCACATGGCCCATCTCCTCGGTGATGGAGAGCAGCCGGTTGGCGAAGACTTCCATCGCGATGGGGTCGGCGGCCGCACGGGGGAGGGAGGTGTCAGGCATCGGCGTGCTCCCGCGCGGCGGCGCTGCGCACCGTGTCATCCTCGTTGCGGACGATGATATTGCCGTCGGCGTCCAGGGTCGCGGCCTGTCCGGGGAAGACGAGCGAGGTCGCGCTCATTTCCTCGATCACCGCGGGGCCGGCCAGCAGCGCGCCGACGGGCAGCAATTCACGGGCATAGACCGGCGCGTCGCGCCAGCCGTGGCGGGGGTCGAAAAAGACGCGGCGGCTGCCGATGCGCGCGGCCTCGGTCGTGCCGCCGGTGGGGGGCGGTTCGGGCGCGCCGCGGGGGACGTGGCCGACAGCGGTCAGGCGGCAGTTCACCAGTTCCACGCCGCGATCGGGGATGGCGTAGCCATTGGTGCGGGCGTGTTCGACGGCGAAGGCCTCCAGCACCTCATCGAGTGGCGGCACATCGGCGCCGAGCGGGACGCGGACCTCGAAATTCTGGCCTTCGTAGCGGAGTTCGACGGCGCGGCGCGTGGCGCGCTGGGCGGGCGGCACGCCTTCGGCGGCGAGCCAGGCTTCCGCCTCGGCACCCATCGTGTCGAACAGGGCACCGGCGCGGGTCCAGGTGGCGGCGTCCATCGGGGCGATTTCGCTGCGCACGAAGTCCAATGCGATATCGGCCAGCAGGATGCCGCGCGCGCACATGGTGCCGGGTTCACGCGGGATGATGACGGTGGGGATGGAGCATTCGGCCGCGACTTCCGTCGCGTGCAGCGGCCCCGCGCCACCGAAGGCGAAGAGTGCGAAATGTTCCGGTGCATAGCCGCGTTCGGTGGTCACGCCGCGGATGGCACGGCCCATGTTCGCGACCGCGATGCGGATGATGCCGAGCGCCGCCTGTTCCAGGGTCAACCCCAGCGGGGTGGCGATCCGGTCCTGCACCGCGCGGCGCGCGGCGGCGGCATCGACCGGCATGGCCCCGCGCAACAGCGCCGTCTGGTCCAGCCGCCCCAGCACGATATTCGCATCGGTCAGGGTCGGTTCGGTGCCGCCGCGCCCATAGGCGGCGGGGCCGGGATCGGCGCCGGCGCTGCGCGGCCCGACCTTCAGCGCGCCGCCCGCGTCGATATAGGCGATGGAGCCACCACCCGCACCGATCACGTCGATGCCGATGCTGGGTACTTTGACGGGGTATCCCGCGACGTCTCGCGCGCTGGTGGATGTCGCCTGGCCGCCCGCGACGACCGAAACATCGGTGGAGGTGCCGCCCGCGTCGAAGGTCACGATGTCGGCAAAGCCCGCCTGGGCGGCCACGACGGCAGCACCGATGACGCCGGCCGCGGGCCCTGACAGGCAGGTGCGGACGGGCGTCGCGGCGGCGGTCGCGATCGACATCAGCCCGCCGTTCGAATGCACAGTATAGGGTTCCGCGACGATCCCGGTATCGCGCACCCGGGCCAGCAGGCGATCGAGGTAATGCGCCATGCGCGGCCCGACGAAGGCGTTGAGCACGGTGGTCGAGAAACGGTCGAATTCGCGAAATTCCGGCAGGACTTCGCTGGAAACCGACAGATAGGCGTCCGGCAGCACGCGCCGCAGCACTGCCTTCGCGGCGCGCTCATGCGCCGGGTCGCGCCAGGAATGCAGGAAGCAGACGGCGACGGAGGTGACGCCGTCATCGCGGAAGGATTCCGCGGCGGCAACGACCTCGGCTTCGTCGAGGGCATGCAGGACCGTGCCCTCGGCGGCGATCCGTTCGGCGATCTCAAGCCGTCGGCGGCGCGGCACCAGCGGGTCAGGGCGGCGGATGTCGTAGTTGTAGAGATGCGGGCGGATCTGGCGCGCGATTTCCAGCACGTCGCGGAAGCCCTTGGTGGTGATCATGCCGGTGCGCGCGCCGCGGCGTTCGATCACCATATTGGTCGCGACCGTGGTGCCATGGCCGAGGAAGGCGACGTCAGCGGGCGATGCCGCGTTCTTCGCCAGCAACTCGCGCACCCCCGTCTCGATCGCCTGCGATGGATCGGCGGGGGTGGAGGGCACTTTGTGGAAGGCTATGCGGCCGGTCGTCTCATCCACCATCGCGAGGTCGGTGAATGTGCCGCCGACATCGACACCGATGCGCAACCGCTTGCCGCTGCCTGGGCGTTCGTCGGGCATGCTTGCATTCCTGACGCGCCGGAAGGGCGCGACAGGCAGCCTAGCGTGGCTTCGGCGGGAAAGACCAGACGCGACCTAATACCCGCGCGCGGGATCCACACGGTTCGGCGCCGGTCGACCGTCCCGCAGCGCCCGCAGGTTGGCGAAGAGAATGTCGAGCGTGCCGTCGTTGTAGGTCTGCGGATCATCCGACGACACATGCGGCACCACCAGCATCCCCGGCGTCCGCCACAGGCGGTGTCCGGTGGGAAGCGGTTCCGGGACCGCAACATCGGTCACGACGCCATCCAGTTGCCCGGCATCCAGCGCGTCGCAAACGGCGTCCTGATCCCAGACGGCGCCGCGCGCCATGTTCACCAGCTTGGCCCCGTGGGGCAGCAGCCCGATACGCCTGGCATCGATCAGCCCACGTGTCGCCGGGGTCAGCGGGCAGGCGAGCAGCAGGAACTCCGCGCGCGGCAAAACCTGGTCCAGCGCCTCGGTCGGGTGCACCTCATCGCAATCCGGATGTGGCGCCGGGCTGTTGCGTACGCCAAGCACGCGCATGCCGAAATGCCGTGCATGGCGCGCCGCGGCCCCGCCGATGCTGCCAAGGCCCACGATGCAGACCGTGCGACCGGACAGCACGGAACCGAAGATCGGCGCCCAACGTTCCACGCGCTGTGCGGTGGTGATCTTCGGGATGTGGGTTGCCAGCATCAGCAACGACATCAGCGCGAATTCGCCGGCCTTGGCGGCATGGGTGCCGCGGTTGTTCAGCAGCAGGATGTCGGGCGGCAACCAGTCGAATGGCGCCAGGCGATCAAGCCCGGCCGAGGTGCAGGCGATGACGCGCAGTTTCGGTGCGACGCCCGGCAACTCGCCTGAGGCGAAACGCTGCTTGACCACCTTGGTCCAGGTCAGGACCACCTCGGCCTCCGGGATCGCGGCGGCGAAGCCTGCGTCATCATCGGCGAAAGATACCGCGAACCCGCCGAGGTCCGGATGGCGCGCCAAGGCCGCGGCCCATTGTGCCGGGGTGACCGGAAAGATCTCTTCGCCGGCCGGGTTTTGTACATGGATCCGCATGCGGTTGAAAATCGCATGGTACTGGCTGGCGTCAAGCCGGCGCGTTGACAGGCCGGAGGGGACACGCAACCAATATGCCCCACCTATTCATCAGGAGATGTCATGGCCATGCGCCTCGCCACAGCCCTGCTCGCCTGCACGCTTGCAGCCCCCGCCGTCGCCCAGAACCTCACAATCGGTATGCAGACCGAACCGGGGACCATGGATCCGCAGTTCAACCTGTTGGGGTCCAATACCTCGGCGTTGCGTAATATCTACGACACGCTGCTGTCGCGCGACCCGAGCCTGCAGGTCCGCCCCTCGCTGGCCGAGAGCTTTCGCGCGGTCGATGAGACCACCTGGGAGTTCAAGCTGCGCCCCGGCGTGCGCTTCCACGACGGCAGCCCGCTGACGGCGGAGGATGTGCGCTTCACGATCGCACGCATCCCGAACGTCCAGGGCAATCCCAATTCCTACGTCACCTATATCCAGGGCATCCGGGAGGTGCAGGTCGTCGATCCGCTGACGGTGCGCTTCCTGACGGATGGTCCGGTGCCGTTGCTGCCGACCAATATCTCGAACGTCTTCATCATCTCCGCGGCGCATGGTCTGCGGCCGACCAGCGAGTTCAACACGGGCCAGGCCGCGATCGGCACCGGCCCGTATCGGTACTCCTCATGGCAGCCGGGTCAGCCGCTCGTGCTGGAGCGCAACGCTGAGTATTTTGCAGGTGCGGCGCATTGGCAGCGCGTGACGTTTCGCCCGCTGACGAATGATGCCGCGCGGGTCGGCTCCTTGCTCGCCGGCGACGTGGATTTCATCAATGGCGTGCCGTTGCAGGATGTCGCCCGGTTGGAGCGTCCCGCCAGCCGCACGCGCGTCTTCGGCGGCCCGTCGGCCTACGTCTACATGCTGTTCCCCGAGGTGGGTAAGGATCCGCTGCCCGGCGTGCGCGACACCCAGGGCAATCCGCTGCCGCGCAACCCCTGGATGGACCCGCGCGTGCGCGAAGCCGTGTCGCTGGCCATCAATCGGGAGGCGATTGTCGAACGCCTGATGGAAGGCCGCGCCAGCGTCGCCAACCAGGCGGTGCCGGCTGGGTTCTTCGGCCATTCCACGCGCATTCCGCCCGCGCGCTTCGATGCCGAGCGTGCCCGGGTGCTGTTGCGGGAGGCCGGCTACCCGAACGGGTTCCAGACCAATCTCGCTTGCCCCAATGATCGCTTCGTCAACGACAGCAAGATCTGCGAGGCGGCCGCGCAGCAGTTGCAGCGCGTGGGCATCCGCGTCGATCTTTCGGCGCAACCGCGCGCCACCTTCTTCCCGCAGCGGGCACGGCGCGAATGGCCGATGCATGCCGCCGGCTGGGGCAGCCTGACGGGTGAGAGCAGCTACTTCCTGACCAGCCAGGTGCATACGCCGAACCGTGACCTGGGGCTGGGTGCGATCAACTACTCCGGTGTTTCTTCGCCCGCGATCGACGCGCTGATCCAGCGCGGCCGCCGCATCCTGGACGATGGCGAACGCCGCCGCGTGCTGGAGGAAGCGATGGAGCAGACTATGGCGCAAAACCTCATCATCCCGATCCTGACGTTTGAAGCCGTTTGGGCCGGCCGCGCCGACCGCGTGCGATTCACCCCGCGTGCGGATGAGGAGACCTTGGCGATCGAGATTCTGCCAGCGACGCCATGACCGGCGTCGCCATCGACCTGTCGGGGCGCCGTGCGCTTGTCACCGGGGCCGGCACCGATGGGATTGGGCGCGCCATCGCCCTGATGCTGGCGCGCGCCGGCGCCCGCGTCGCGGTGCATCACCTGAACGAGACGGACGCGGCTGTGGCGCTGGCGGCGGAAACGGGCGGCGTCGCCTTGCAGGCCGATCTTTCCGACACGGCCGTGGCGGCGGGGTTGCCGCAGCGTGCGGCGACGGCTCTGGGCGGGCTCGATATCCTGGTCGGCAACGCGGGGGCGCTGCTGCGCAAGCCGCTGGCTGAAACGACCGATGCCGATTTCGCGCGCATCCATGCCGTCGACCTGGCCGCGAATTTTGCCTTGGCGCGGGAGGCGGCGGGGCTGATGCAGGGCGCGGGGCGGATCGTGTTCACCTCCTCGGTCAATCAATGGATGCCCAATCCCGGGCTCGTCGCCTATGGCAGCGCGAAGGCGGGCTTGGGTGGCCTGACGCGGCAATTGGCGCTGGAACTGGCTGCGGGTGGTATCATGGTGAATGCGGTGGCACCTGGAACCATCGAGACCGACCTGAACCGCGCCGCGCGCGCCGATCCCGCGTGGCACGCAAAGAAACTGACGCTGATTCCCGCCGGACGGACCGGCACGCCGCAGGATGCCGCGGGCGCGATCCTGTTCCTGTGCAGCGACCTGGCTGGCTACATCACCGGCACGACCATCACCGTGGATGGGGGACTTTCGTTGATGGGGCTGGCGGCATGAGCGAGTTGTGGGAGGTCTTTGCGCTGCGATGGGCGACCGATCCGGCGCGTCGCGCATTCCAGTGCTTCCTGGGTGGATCGGGCGGGGATGGGCCGATGCCTGTCGCCTATCACGCCTTCATCCTGCGCGGCCCGGGGGGATTCGTGGTGATGGACACCGCCGCAGACGCCGCGCGCACGCAGCGCTACGGTAAGCAGGCGTTTCATGGAATGGAGGAAGCGCTGGCCGTGCTTGGCACCACTGCCGCGACGGTGCCAACCATCATCCAGACGCATCTGCACTGGGACCACGCCGGGCAGCCTGCGCTTTTCCCGCAGGCGATATTCCATATGCAGCAACGCGAACTCGCCTATGTGAACGGCCCCGCGATGCGCCACGGCGTATTGCGCGCGGGGTATGAGCTGGCCGATATCGCCGCCGCCACCGCCCTGCTGCACGAAGGCCGCATGGTGTTGCACGATGGCGATGTCGCGCTGGCGCCGGGCCTGACCTTGCATCATGTGGGTGGTCACACCGATGGGTTGCAGATCGCGCGGGTGCGGACGCGGCGCGGTTGGATGTGCCTGGCGACGGATGCCGTGGCCTATCGGCTGAACCTGGAACGGCGGATCCCTTTCCCCGTGCTGTTCCACACGGGCGACGCGCTCGATGCTTTCGAGACGGTGCTGTCCTTGGCGGACGCGCCCGAACTGGTCATCCCAGGTCACGATCCTTGGGTGGTGGACGCACATCCCGCCGCCGCGGTGGGTGCCGAAGGGTGGCTCGCGCGTCTCGATTGAAGACGGGTCGGCATAATGTCTTGACATTATGGGCCGCGCAATGCTGCCATGCTGAAAGGCAATAAGGAGCAGCAGGAAGGCGATGTCCCGGCGCGAGATGCACCTGTTGGCCTACCTCAAGACAGGTCCGACCGCGAACCACATGGGGGCCTGGCGGCATCCCGACGCTTCACTCGACGACATCCTGCAACCCGAACGCTACGAGCACATCGCCCGCGTGCTGGAGGCTGGTCGCTTCGATGGCTGCTTCTTCGCCGACGGGCTGGGCCTGCACGACATCTACAAGGGTGGCTTCCAGACGCGGCTGGAGTTGGGTGGGCAGATCAGCTTCCTTGATCCGATGATGGTGCTGCCGCTGATGGCGCGGGTGACGCGCCATCTGGGCATCGGGACGACCCTTTCGACCACCTTCCACCAGCCCTACAATCTGGCGCGGATGCTGGCGTCGCTGGATATTCTCAGCGGCGGGCGCGTTGCCTGGAATATCGTGACCTCCACGCGGCGGGAGGAAGCGCGCAATTTCGGCATGGATGATTTGCCGCCGCGCGAATTGCGCTACGACATGGCTGATGAGGTTGTGGAAGCCTGCTGCGCGCTCTGGGATTGCTGGGATGACGGCAGCCTGGTGATGGACAAGGAGCGCGGCGTGATGGTCGATGCCTCCCGCGTCCGCCACGCTGACTACCAGGGCAAGTGGTTCAGCACGCGCGGGCCGCTGACCATGCCGCGTTCGCCGCAGGGGCGGCCGGTGCTGATGCAGGCGGGATCGTCACCACGGGGGCGGGATTTTGCCGCGCGCTGGGCGGAGATGATTTTTTGCCCGCAGCACACCAAGGCCGATATGCAGGCCTTCTACCTCGACATGCACCAGCGCATGGTTGCCGCCGGGCGCGATCCGGAGTCCTGCGCGATCATGCCGCAGCTTGAGGTGGTGATCGGTGAAACCGAATCCATCGCCGAGGAGAAGGCCGCCTACCTCGAATACCTGGTCGAGCCGGAACTCATCCTGGCGGCGCAGTCGAGCGCGCTGGGCGTCGATCTCGCCGCCAAGGTCGATGACATTGATGAAGCAGCCAAGGCGCGTGGCAACCAGGGCATGCAGGGCACACTGGATCGCGTTCGGTCGGTGATGGAGACGGAAGGCGTGACCTTCGCCCAGGCCGTCACCAAGTCGCACCGCGACCTGATCCTTGGCACACCCACCAGCGTTGCCGACCAGATGCAGGATCTTTTCGACTCACGTGCCTGCGATGGCTTCGTCGTGTCGCAAATGGTCTTCCCGTCGTCGCTGGAGCAATTCTGCCGATCGGTGGTGCCGGAGTTGCAACGGCGCGGCATTTTCCGGCGCGACTACCGGGGGCGCACCCTTCGCGAGAACCTGCAGGCGACGCCGCGCGGTTGAACTTTTGGCCAGGAGAGTAGGATGGACCGCATCGACAGACGCAGCCTGATGCTGGGGATCGGCGCGGTTGCCGCCGCCGGGCCGGCCATGGCGCAGGGCACGCCACGCCGCGGCGGCACGCTGACCGTGGGCTTCGAGGACAATACCCGCACGCTGGATCCGACCTTCTCGATCCAGTTCGGTGAGCGGCAGATCCTGTATTTGATCTACAACACGCTGGTCGCCATCGAGCCGGACTTCTCACTGAAGCCCGAATTGGCGAAAGCCTGGACGATCGAGAACGACGGCAAGCGCTATGTGTTCGAATTGCAGGCTGGCGTGAAATTTCACGACGGCACTGCCTTCGATGCGGCCGCGGTGAAGTGGAACATCGATCGGCGCCTGGACGAGGCCGTCGCCTCACCGCAGCGCAATCAGCTTCGGCCGCTGATCGACAATGTCGAGGTCATCGGACCGCTGATGGTCGCGATCAATCTGCGGTCGCCGCATCCGGGACTGCTCGCGGACATGGCGGACCGCGCGGGCTGCATGGTGTCGCCCGCCGCGGCGCAGCGCTTCGGCCAGGATTTCGGCCGCAATCCCGTCGGCACCGGCGCTTTCGTCTTCCGCAACTGGACGCAGGGCACCAGCATCACGCTGGAACGCAACCCTGACTATTGGGAAGCCAATGCCACCTGGTTGGACCGTGTGGTGTTCCGTTCGACACCGAACACCGTCATCGGGCTGCAACGCCTGATCGTGGGCGAGGTCGATTTTGTCGACGCGCTGGCGCCGGATAGCCTGCGGCAGATCCAGGGGCGCGAAGGCATCACGACCGATCGTGCGCGCGTGGGTCGCTGGTACTCGTTCCAGTATCAGGTGGACAAGCCGCCCTTCGACAATGCGAAGCTGCGCCTGGCGATCGCGACGGCACTCGACCGTGATCGGATCAACCAGATCACGATGGATGGGCAGGCGACCATCGCGAATGGGCCGACGCCGCAAGGGTTGTGGTGGTCCTCGCCCGACACCATCGTGCATGCCCATGATCCTGCACGAGCGCGGGCGCTGCTGGCCGAGGCCGGGGTCGCGCCGGGGACCACATTGACCCTGACGACGCCGAGTGAGCCGCTGTATCGCCGCATCAACCAACTCGTGGTGGAACAGCTCGGCGCTGTCGGGCTCCAGGTCACGCTCGCGCCCGTCGCGCAGTCGGAATTCTATGCGCGTGTCGTGTCGCGGGCGATCAACTTCGTCCCGATCAACTGGACGCAGCGCGCCGATCCTGATGGGCTCTTCTATATCCTTTTCCACAGCAAGGGCTTTGCCAATACGACGGGCTACAGCAACCCGGAGGTGGATGCGATGCTCGATGCCGCACGCCGCACGGTGGACCGGGAGGAGAGGCGGCGCCTCTACGCCGCGGTGAAGGACCAGTTGATGCGGGACCTGCCCTATATCCCGTTGTACTTTGCCGCCGAGTTTGCCGCCTACAACCGCAGGCTCGTCGGCGTCGTGAAGATGCCGGACAATATCCCGCGCTTCCGCTACGCCTGGAAGGCAGCATGATCCCGGCACCATGACCGGCTTCGTATTGCGACGGCTGGTCTGGATCCTGCCGAATGTGTTGCTGCTGACCTTCCTGCTGTTCGCGGTGGTGACGGGATGGCTCGGTAGTCCGGCTGGGATGATGCTGGGCACGGATGCCTCGCCCGAGGCTGTGGCGGCACTCGACCGTCGCTATGGCTTCGATCAGCCGATCTGGCGCCAGTACATCGCCTGGGTTGGGGCGGCGCTGGGGGGGGATTTTGGGCGATCTTACGCGACGCAGCAGACCGTTGCCTCGATGATCGCCCCGGCCGCGCCGGTGACGCTTGAACTCAGCGCATGGGCGATTCTGCTCGCGCTGGTCACGGCGGTCGGGCTCAACAGCCTGACGGTGGGGCGGCAGGCGATCGGCACGGTGACCTCCGCGCTTAGCGTGATCGGCGTGACGATCCCGAACTTCATGCTGGGGGCCAGCCTGGTCTATCTGTTTTCGGTCCATCTCGGCTGGCTGCCGACCACCGGCTGGGTGCCCTGGAGCGAAGGGGTGGGCACGCATCTTCGGCACCTCATCATGCCGGTGCTGACCTTGTTCGCATTCTATTTCGGGTCGTTCACCATGATCTACCGCGCCGAATACCGCGCAGTGCAGCGGCAGCTTTTTGTGCGCGTCGCTGCGGCCAAGGGCCTGTCGGATACGCGCGTTTCCTTCCGCCACGTGTTGCCGAATGCGATCCTGCCGGTGGTGACCTATGTGGGCATTTCGGCTGGCCATCTGATCGGCGGGGCGGTGGTGACGGAAACGGTGTTTTCCATCCCGGGACTGGGGCGTTTGTTTGTGTCCGCCATCGGTGCCTATGATTTTCCGGTGATGCTGGCCATGGGCATGATCGTGCTGGCGGGCGTGACCGTGACCAACCTTGCGGCCGATATGATCCTGGCCGCCATCAACCCGCAGATCCGACTTTGAGCATGGATGGACGGCTGGCCCGACGCGTCTTCGGCGGTGGGCTGATCCTGCTGGTCGTGCTGGCGGGGGTTTTCGCGCCGTGGCTGGCGAGCCATGACCCGAATGCCTCCGGCGCCGATGTCTTGGCGGGGGCGTCGGCCGAGCATTGGTTCGGCACCGATGATCTTGGCCGCGATGTGTTTTCGCGGGTGCTGCACGGCGCCCGCATTTCACTGATCGTCGGCCCAGCGGCGGCGCTGGTGGCCGCTGCCATCGGCGTGCCGATCGGCCTGATTGCCGGTTACGCGCGTGGACGCATGGATGTGGCACTGATGCAGGCCATCAACCTGTTCATCGCGATGCCGAGCCTCGTGCTCGCGTTGATGATCACGGCCATGGTCGGGGCGACCTTGCAGAACCTGGTGCTGGTGCTGGGTTTCGTCATGTGGCCCGAAATGGCCAGGCTGGTGCGGGGCCAGGTCATCAGCGTGCGAGAGGTTCTGTTCGTCGAGGCCGCGCATGCGATCGGATGCAAGCCATCACGCATCCTGGCGAGGCACATCTGGCCGAACATCATGCGCACCATCGCGGCGCAGATGGCGATCGCGGTCTCCTCGGCGATCTTCACCGCGGCGAGCCTGGGCTTCCTCGGCCTGGGCCTGCCGCCGCCGGCGGCGGATTGGGGCAGCATGGTGCAGAGCGGGTTCGACTACCTGTCCGTCAACCCGTTGCTCAGCCTCGCACCAGGGGGGGCCGTGGCGCTCACCGTGCTCAGCTTCTACCTGGTGGGCCAGACCGTTGAGTGAGGCGCCGCCGCTGTTGCGCGTGGAGGCGCTGCGCACCGTGTTCCGCACGCGCGCAGGAGAGGTTGCGGCCGTCGATGGCGTGGGCTTCGACATTGCGCGTGGGCGCACGCTCGGCATCGTCGGCGAAAGCGGTTGCGGCAAGTCGATGCTGTCGCTGTCGGTGATGCGCCTGGTGCCGCCTCCCGGGCAGGTCATGGCCGGCAGGATCCTGCTGGATGGCCAGGACCTCGCGTCGCTTTCGTCGCGCGCGATGCGCGCGATCCGCGGCAAGCGCATCGCCATGATCTTCCAGGAACCGATGAGCAGCCTGAATCCGCTCTTCACCATCGGCCACCAGATCGCCGAGGCCATGCGTGCGCATGATACAGCCGCATCCGACCGCGCATTGCGTGCACGCTGCATCGAACTGCTGCGCCGCGTGCGCATTCCAGCGCCCGAACGCCGGGTGGACGACTTCCCGCACCAGATGTCGGGCGGCATGCGCCAGCGCGTAATGATCGCGATGGCCCTGTCCTGCGAACCGGAACTGCTGATCGCCGATGAACCGACGACCGCGCTGGACGTCACCGTGCAGGCGCAGATCCTGGATCTGCTGCGCGACCTTCAGGCGCAGAGCGGGATGGCGATGATGCTGATCACGCACGACCTTGGGGTGGTGGCGGACATGGCGGACGACATCGCCGTCATGTACGCCGGCCGCATCGTCGAGATGGCGCCCAAGGCGGCGATCTTCGACGATCCGCAGCATCCCTATACGCTGGGGCTGCTCGGCAGCATGCCGCGGATCGAGGACCGTCGCGAGCGCTTGCTGGCGATCGACGGCATGGTGCCGCCCCCCTTCAACCTGCCACCAGGCTGCCGCTTCGCGCCGCGTTGCGTCTTCGCGGCGCCCGCCTGCGATGCATCGCAACCCGCGCTGCGGCATCTTGGCGCAGGCCATGTCGCGGCCTGCCTGCGCGCCCCATTGGAGGGCATCGACGCGTGAACCCGCCCCTGCTTGAGGTCGAGGACCTTTCCCGCCACTACCCGGTGCAAGGCGGGCTGTTTCGGGGTCGCACGGTCGGCGTCGTGCGCGCGGTGGATGGGGTGTCGTTCCGGATCGGTCGTGGCGAGACCCTGGGATTGGTTGGCGAGTCCGGGTGCGGCAAGTCCACCCTGGCGCGGCTGGTGCTGCGGCTGATCGAGCCGTCCGGTGGCACCGTCCGCTTCGCCGGCCAGGATATCACGGCGATGTCGGGCGAACCGCTGCGCCAGTTGCGGCGGAAGATGCAGATGATCTTCCAGGATCCCTTTGCGTCGCTGAACCCGCGCATGACGGTGGCGGACCTGATCGCCGAGCCGCTGGTCGTGCATGATCTTGGCGACGCTGCGGCGCGGCGGGCGCGGGTGCGGGCGCTTCTGGCCCTGGTCGGGCTGGACGAAAGCCATGCGCGTCGTCGGCCGCATGAATTCTCGGGCGGACAGCGGCAACGGATCGGAATCGCCCGGGCCTTGGCCGTGGAACCGGGGCTGATCGTATGTGATGAACCGGTCTCGGCGCTGGACGTCTCGATCCAGGCGCAGATCGTCAATCTTCTGCGGGATCTCCAGCAGCGGCTTGGCCTGTCCTACCTGTTCATCGCGCATGACCTGGCGGTGGTGAAGCATGTCGCCGATCAGGTGGCGGTCATGTATCTCGGCCGGATCATGGAGATCGGGCCGGCCGAGCAGATTTTCGATGACCCGCGGCATCCTTATACCCGCACGCTGATCGCCGCGGCGCCGCGCCCCGATCCGCATCGCGGCCGGCAAAGGGATTTGACGCCGGGCGACGTGCCGAGCCCGATGGACCTGCCCAGCGGTTGCCGCTTCCACACCCGCTGCACCTACGCGAACGACCTGTGTCGTAAGGTCGAACCGGTCCTGTCGGCGGTGGGTGACGGCCATCTGGCCGCCTGCCATCGCGCGGCAGACCTGCCGCCGTCGGCGGAGGCCGAACTGGTGCGGCCGCCCTCTGTCAATGCTGCGACGCGGCTGGCGCTTTACGCGGCCAGGCGCGACCGGGGTTAGGGCAGCATCTCGCTGCCCGGCACCACACCCTTCGGCAGCCCCGCGACATAGCGCGCGACGTCACCGGGGCGCGCGATCCACAAGCGGTCGCGATGATCGACGATATGGGTCAGCGCGCGGCGCAGTTGCTTCAGCCGATACGGCTGCCCGACCAGGAAGGTGTGCAGCACCAGGCTGCACACCAGCGGATATTTTTCCGATTGGCGCAGCAACTCGTCGAACTGGTCGATCATCATATCGGCAAAATCGCGCCCGGAATGCTGGCGATAGGCCATGGCGGGGCTGTCGTTGATCTCGACCGAATAGGGGATCGACAGGATCGGTCCGGACCGCGTTCGCATCCAGAACGGCTGGTCATCGGCGGGCCAGTCCATGACGTAGTCGAAGCCCTCCTCCTTCAGCAGGTCCAGCGTAACGCCGGTCTGTGCGAGCCAGGGTCCCATCCAGCCCTTTGGCCGTTGGCCGGTGTGGCGGGCGATGCCCTCGGCGCTTTCGGCGATCAGCCGGCGTTCGTCGTCTTCCCAGAGTGAATCCTGGCGTTCGGAATTGGTCCGGCCATGGCCGACAAACTCGTCGCCGCGCTTGATCAGCGCGGGTGCGATTTCCGGGCAGGCATCGAGTGCGGCGGTGTTCACATTGTGCGAACAGGGCAGCCCCATCTCGTCCAGCATGTCGAGCATGTACCAAAGCCCGACGCGGTTGCCGTAGTCGCGCCAAGCATAGTTGCGCTGGTTCTGCGGTGCGCCGATCTGCGCGCTGTCGCTGCCGATGCCGGCACGAAAGGCAAAATGCTCGATGTTGTTGGACAGCAGCAGCGCCAGCCGCTTGCCGCCCGGCCATTCGTAGGTCGGGCGTTGCGGCAGGGCGCTGTGCGTGTAGCGGTTGTGTTCGGGCAGCTTCATGCGGTCCTCCTGAAGGCTCAGACCTTGGCGCGGTCGATCACAGATTTCGGGAACAGGTCCTCGACCGCCAGGCGCCGCGCGGTCAGACCTTGCTCATGCGCATAGCGGGTCATCGTGTCGATCACCTTGGCATTGGCCTGCACGCCATAGGGCCAGAAATCCTCGCCCATCAGGGCGCGGGTGCGCTTCAACTCATCCACTGCCCAGGGCAGGGTGGTGTAGAGGTGGCCGATCTTGGCGATGTCGATCATGCACAGTCGCTTGGCTTCCTCGAAGGCCATCTGCACGTTCACCGGCAGCCAGGGGTTCTGCTCCACCAGGCTGCGGCGGATGCCGACCAGGTGCATGATCGGGAAGATGCCGGTGCGCGTGAAGTAGGCTTCCTCGGCAGCACGGTAATCGGGGAATAGCCTCGCGACTTCTGGTGTTTCACCGAAACAGGACGGTGCACGGGCTGTGAGCAGCGCATCGATGGACCCCTCGGCCAGCGCCGCGGACAGGGTCGTGTCGGCCGGGATGGGACGCACCTCGACTCCCTCAGGCAAGTCCAGCGCCACGACATTGCCGCGCCCCGCTTCTTCCAGCCCCCCGACGCGCCAGCGGATGTCCGACGGCGCGACCCCGTGCTCATCCTGCAGCACACCACGCATCCAGAGCGCCACGGTCATCTGGTATTCCGGCACGCCGATGATCTTGCCCTTCAGATCCTCGGGGCGGGCGATGCCGCGGTCGGTGCGGATATAGATGGAGGAGTGGCGGAACAGCCGGGACAGGAACACCGGGATGCCGACGAATTCGCAAGTGCCCTTGGCGACCTGGACCATGTAACTCGACATCGACAATTCGGTGATGTCGAATTCCTGGTGGCGGAAGGCGCGGTGGAAGGCTTCCTCCGGCGACATCGCCAGCGGCACCACATCGCAGCCGGCGATCGAGACGCGCCCGTCGAACAGCGCGCGGGTGCGGTCATAGGCGCAGCAGGACAGGCTGGCGCGAACACGGTTCATGGCACAGGTCCGATCAGCGAGAGAATATCCACCGGCGACACCGGCACACGATTGATCCGCACGCCGAATGGCCGCAGCGCATCCTCGATCGCGGAGGCAATGGCGGCAGCAATCGGGATCACCCCGGCCTCACCGACGCCCTTGATGCCCAGAGGGTTCAGGGGGGATGGGCTTTCCATGTGCCGGATGGTCACGGGCGGCATTTCTGTCGCTGTCACCAGCAGGTAGTCGGCGAGGGTGGTCGAGATAGGCTGCGCGTTCTCGTCGAAGCGCATTTCCTCGAACAGCGCATTGCCGATGCCATGCGCGATGCCGCCCATCAACTGGCCTTCGACGATGCGCGGATGCAGGGCTCGGCCACAATCATGCGCGAAGACGATGTGGCGCAGCGTGACGCCGCCGGTGTCGGCATCGACCTCGACCTCCGCGACCGCGCTGCCATTGGCATAGGCCATGGCGTCGATCACGACTTCCTCGGTCGCGATCAGCCCGGGACCGAGGCCCGCGGGCAGCGCGAAGCCCGGCAGGCCGGCGGTGGCGCGGGCGATCTCGCCGAGGCTTTTGCGCATGCCGGGCGCACCCTTGACCCGGACGTCGCGGCCTTCGATCTCCAGATCCTCGACTGCGACTTCCATCAGTTCGGAGGCCACGGCCAGGATTTTTTCACGCACACGCAAGGCCGCGGCATGTGCGGAACTTCCGGCCAGCACGGCCTGGCGACTGTTCGATCCGCCGATCCCCATGGGTGCGGCGGCGGTATCGCCCGTCAGCACGGTGACGTTGTCCATGTCGAAGCCAAGATGTTCGGCGACGATCTGGGTCAGCATGGTGCGGGTGCTTTGGCCCATGGCGGCGGCGCCGGTCGCGACGACGATACGGCCCGAAGGTTCGACCCGGACCGAGACATGTTCGAATGGCCCGCGCCCCGTGCCCTCGACGTAATTCGCCAGGCCCATGCCGATGTGGCGCCCTGCCGCCAGGGCCTCCGCCTGCCGCCGGGGGAAATCCGCCCAGCCCGCGCCGTCCAGCGCGAGTTGCTGGCAGGCCGGGTAGTCGCCGCTGTCCAGCACGACCTGCATCCCGCCGCGCGTGCGCAGCGGCGTCGCATAGGGCATGCGGTCGCCGGGCACGAGGTTACGGCGCCTGATCTCGTCGCGGCCGATCCCCAACTCCCGCGCGGCGCGGTCCAGCAGCCGTTCCATGGCGAAGACGCCCTGCGGCTGGCCGGCGCCGCGCACGGGCGTGACCGGAACCTTGTTGGTGACGGCGACGCGCACCTGCATGCGGAAGGCCGGAACGACATAGGCCAGGGGCATCGCCGACACGGCGCCCTGCGGCACGTTGATGCCGCGCGCGGTCCAGGCGCCATGGTCGTGAACCAGGCCGCCCCGCAGGCCGAGGATGCGACCCTCCGCATCGGTCGCGATCTCGACATCCCAGGCCTGGTCGCGTTCCTGCGTCGTGGTGACGCAGTGTTCGCCCCGGTCCTCGATCCATTTGACGGGGCGACGCAGCAGTTTTGCCGCGAGGGCGATCACGACTTCCTCGGCGTAGAAGATCAGCTTTGGCCCAAAACCGCCGCCGACATCGGGCGTGACCACGCGAACCTGCGTCTCCTCCAACCCCAGCAGGTCGCAGATCATCCGTCGCGAGGCGTGCGGCGTCTGCGTGGAGTTCCACAGGGTAAGCCGGTCTTCCAGCGGATCATGAACCGCGACGAGACCCCGGCATTCCATCGACTGGGCACTGCCGCGATGCATCCATAGCTCTTCGCGGAAGCGATGCGGGGCGCTGGCGAAGGCGGCCTCCACGTCGCCATAGGCCAGCACCATCTCGGCGGCGAGATTGCCGGCCTGGTCGCTATGCGCGGCGGGCGAGCCGGGCAGCAGGGCCGCGACGCAATCGGCGACGGCGGGCAATGGTTCGTCGTCGATCATGACGGCCGCCGCGGCGTCCTCGGCCAGCGCGCGGCTATCGGCGATGACGACGGCCAGGGCTTCGCCGACGTGAACGACCTCGGCTTCCGCCAGCACCGGCCGATGCAGGTCCATCCGGTAGGCGGGGCTGGGCAGGGCGACCCGCAGCCGCGTGTCGGTCAGGTACGGCCGCAGATCGGCCAGGGTCAGCACGGCGTGAACGCCCGGCATGGTGCGGGCCGCCGAGGTATCGATGCCCTTGATCAGTGCATGCGCCTGCGCCGAGCGCACGAATGCGGCGTGCAGCATGCCGGGCAGGGCGATGTCATCGGCGAAACGCCCCTGGCCGCGGATCAGCGCGGCATCTTCCAACCGCGCGACGTCGCGGCCCAGCAAGCGGGCTTCGGGCCAGCCGGTCATGCGGCGCGCAACCGTGCGGCGGCATCCAGCGTGGCCGCGACGATGCTGTCATAGCCGGTGCAACGACAGGTATTGCCGGAGATCGCGATGCGAATCTCCTCGTCCGTGGGGTCCGGGACCTGGGCCAGGAATTCGGTGAGCGTGGTCAACAAGCCCGGCGTGCAGAAGCCGCATTGCAGGGCGTGATGCGTGCAGAACGCGTCCTGCAACGCCCCCAGCGGGCCGGTCGCCGGGCTGAGGCCCTCGACCGTGGTCACCGTCATCCCCTGCGCCTGCACCGCCAGCATCAGGCATGCCCGCACCGCCTGGCCGTCCAGCAGCACCGTGCAGGCGCCGCAGACGCCATGCTCGCAGCCCAGATGCGTGCCGGTCAGGTTCAGGCTGCCGCGCAGGAAATCCGCCAGATGCTGGCGCACTGGCACATCGGCCTCTTGCACCGCGCCGTTCACGGTCAGTTGGATGCGCCGCGTCGTCATGCGGCGCGACCGAATGCGATGCCAAGGCCGCGGCGCACCAGCACCTCGGCCACGCGCTGGCGATACCAGCCGGGAACGGCGGGATCGCTGATCGCGTCGATGTCGCGGCAGGTCGCGGCGGCGTCGCGGAACAGCGCCTCCGATGGGGCGGCGCCCTGCAACAACGCCTCGGCCGCCAGCAGGCGCAGCGGCGCGTGGCCCACGCCGCCGAGCGTGATCGAGGCGCGCGACAGGCGCCCGTCCGCGCCGCGCAGCAGCAGCACGGCGGCCGAGACGATGGCGTAGTCACCATGCCGGCGCGCGAATTCGCCAAAACTGTGTCCATGCCCGGCCGGCCAATCCGGCAGGTCGATGGCGGTGACGATTTCCTCTGGCGCCAGCGATGGCGTCATGAAGCCCGCCGGAAAATCGGTCATGGCGATGCGGCGTTGCCCGGCCGGTCCCGCGACCAAGATTTCGGCATCGAGCGCGGCCGCGACGCTGACCAGCTCGGCAGAGGGATCGAGGTGGCAGAGCGAGCCGCCGATGGTCCCGCGGTTGCGCGTCTGGCGGTGGCCGATCTGGGTCAGGGCCTCGGCCATCAGCGGGCAGCGGCGAAGGATGTCCGGGCTGTCCTCCAGCGCCCGCTGGCGGGTCATCGCGCCGATGCGCAGCCCGGTTTCGGTCGCGGCGATGCCGGCCAGGCCCTCGACCCGGTTCAGGTCGATCAGGTGGTCGGGATAGACCAGGCGCAGGTTCAGCATCGGCATCAAGGATTGCCCGCCAGCCAGAAGCCGGGCGTTGTCCAAACTCGCCAGCAGCCCCAGCACCTCATCCAGGCGATGCGGGTCGTGGTAGTGAAACCCGGCCGATTTCACGCGGCACCGTCCAGCAATTCCCGCACACGCTGCGGCAGGATCGGCAGGCTGGTGATCGCGCCTGGCCGGCGCAACGCATCATCGACGGCGGCGGCGATGGTCGCGCCGACCGCGTTGGTGCCGCCTTCGCCCGCGCCCTTGATGCCGAGGGGATTCAGCGGGCTCGGCGCATCCTCGGCGATCAGCACATCGACCGGCGGCATTTCGGCGATGGTCGGGATCAGGTAGTCGGCGAAGGTCGTGGACAGCGGCTGGCCCTGCGCGTCGTAGCGGAATTCTTCATACAGTGCGCCGCCAAGCCCCTGCGCGAAGCCGCCGACCAACTGGCCTTCGACCAGCATCGGATTGACCGCGCGGCCGATGTCATTCGCGACCAGGTAGCGTTCGACCCGGACCTCGCCGGTCATCCGGTCCAGCCGCACTTGCGCGAGGTGCAGGCCGTAGGGATAGACCATGTGCTCGCTCCAGAACCAGCGCTCGGCCGTGAGTCCCGGCGTCAGGCCCTTCATGCGCGCTGCGTTGGGGCCCATCTGGCGCGCGACATCGCCCAGCGAGATCGAAGCACCACCCGGGCGCAGCACCTGCCCATCCACGATGGTCAATTCGTCGGCCGGCGCCTGCAGCAATTCGGCGGCGGTTTCCAGCGCCATGGCGCGCACCGCCAGCGCCGCCTGCCAGGTGGCCGAGCCGGACATGACCGTGACGCGGGACGCATGCGCGCCATTGCCGAATTCGATGCGGTCGGTGCGCCCGCGCACGACGCGGATTTTCGCGTGATCGACGCCCAGCGCCTCGGCGCAGATCTGCGCCAGCACCGTCTCCATGCCTTGGCCGACGGAGGCGGCACCGCTGACCAATTCCACGCCGCCCGTCGCATCGATGGTGACGCGGACGCCGTCGGAGGGGCCAAGGCCGCTCTTCTCGACGAAGAAGCCGAGGCCAAGGCCGACGCATTCCCCAGCGGCGCGACGTTGCGCCACTGCTTCTTGCGCGGCATTCCAGCCGAAGCGCGCCAGTGCCTTGTCCAGCAGCCCCGCATAATCGCCGGAATCCAGCACGACATCGGTGCCCAAGGTGTCCAGCGGGCGCGCATAAGGCATCTCTGCGGTGCCGATCAGGTTTTCCCGCCGCACCACGATCGGGTCCAACCCCAGGCGGTCGGCGATGGCGTCCATCAGCCTCTCGCGGACAAACGTCGTCTCGTAGCGCCCGGGTGCGCGATAGGTCGCGGCCGGCGTCTTGTTGGTCAGGCGGAAATGCCCCGCGACGCGATAGGCCGGCAGCCGATACGGGCCGGGCAACATGCCCGCCGCCAAATCCACGATGCGTGCGCCATGGGTGCGGACATAGGCGCCCTGGTCGTGGAAGAAGGTATCGTCAATCGCGAGCAGGCGCCCCTGCGCATCGACCGCCGCGCGGATACGGTGGCGTTGCTGCCGCGAATGGTTTGTCGCGACGAAATGCTCCCGCCGGTCCTCGATCCATTTGATCGGCCGGTCTAGGCGCAGCGCCGCCAGGCAGACCAGCAGATCCTCCGGATAGAGTTCGCCGCGCACGCCAAAGCCGCCGCCGACATGGCCTTCGAACAGGTGCACCCCGGCCTGGGGGCGGCCAAGCAGACGCGCGATCTCGTCGCGGTTCCAGTGCTGCTTCTTGGCACTGCCGTGCAGTTCCAGCACGTCCTGGCCCGCGTCGTAGCGCGCGATGGCGCCGCGCGTTTCCAGCGGCACGCCCGAATGCCGACCCACCGACAAATCCAGCGCGACCACGGCAAAAGCGTCGCGGAACGCGGCCTCCACATCGCCGTAGCTCTTGCGGATGATGGTGGGCTCGGTCCCGAGGCCAGGAGCGAAATCGCCCGGAGGGGCGGCGGCGTCGAGCAGTGGCGGCAGTTCCTCGACGTCGACCGACACCAACTCGCCGGCATCCTCCGCGACATAGGGATCTGTGGCAAAGATCGCCGCGACCGGTTCGCCGACATAGCGCACCCGGTCCCGCGCCAGGATGTGCTGGCAATAGGGCTCCATCCCCGTGACCTTGGTCGCGCGGAAGGGGATGGGCGGGATGTCGCGCACATCGGCGCCGGTCCAGATCGCGACCACGCCGGGTAGCGCCAGCGCCGCCGCGGTGTCGATGCCGATCAGCCGGCCATGCGCGACCTGCGCGCGCACGATCCGCATATGGAGTTGGCGCGGGAAGGAGACGTCGGCGGCGAATTTGCCGCGCCCGCGCACCAGGGGCAAATCCTCCAGCCGCGTGACAGGGCGACCGATGCTGGTTTGCGGGCCGGGAGGCAGGTCGTTCATCGCGCGCGCATCGCCACGGCGGCGGCACGCACCGCTTGGGCGATGTTCTGGTAACCGGTGCAGCGGCAGAGGTTCGACGACAAGGCCTCCATCAGGGTCGCGTCGTCGATCTCGGGATCCTGTTCCAGCAACCCCACCGCCAGCATCAGGAAGCCGGGGGTGCAGTAGCCGCATTGCAGCGCGTGATGGTCGATGAAGGCCTGTTGCAGCGGATGCAACTGGTCGCCCACCGCCAGGCCCTCGACCGTGCGCAGCGCACGCCCATCGGCCTGCACGGCAAAGATCAGGCAGGCGCGGACGGGTTGGCCATCCATCAACACGGTGCAGGCGCCGCAGACGCCGTGTTCGCAGCCCAGATGCGTGCCGGTCAGGCCGCAATCATCGCGCAGTGCATCCGCCAGGGTGCGCCTGGCCTCGATGTGCAGCCGATGGTCCTGGCCGTTGACGTGCAGGGTGATGGCGTGTCGCGTTTGCATGTCAGGCCGCTGCGCAAAGGGCGCGAAAGATGGAGGTTTCGGCCAGGCCGCGGCGATAGGCCGTGTCCTCCAGCGGATCCAGGATCGGCGGCGCGGCGGCGGCCGCGGCCTTGAACACGGCTTCTGATGGTGTCTTGCCCAGCAGCAGCGCCTCGACCGCCGCCATGCGACGCGGCGCCGGTTCGACGCCGCCGAGGCCGATGCGCGGTTGGACGATGGCCCCATCCCGCAGGGCATATGTCGCGATGGCCATCGCCTGCGCGTAATCCCCCGCGCGGCGCGCGAATTCATCGAAGCCGACGCGGACGTCGTCGGCCAGCAGCGGCAGGCGGGCCGAGAGCAGCAACTCGTCCGGCTCCAAGGCGGTCGCCATGAAGCCCTGGAAGAAATCGCCGGCGGGGATCATGCGTCGCCCGCGCAGGCTGGCGGCCTCGATCTCATGGCCCAGGGTCGCCATCAGAAGGCACCATTCGGACGCGGGGTCGGCATTGGCCAGGCTGCCGCAGAAGGTGCCGCGGTTGCGGATCGGCAGATGCGCGATGTGGCGCAGCACCTGGCCGAGCAGGCGCCCCAGTGGCCCGGGTGCCGCATCGGCGTTCAACTGCGCGTGGCGGACGCAGGGGCGGATGTGCAGCACCCCGGCCTCGATCGTCACGCGGTCGAAGCCCGCGACGCCGTTGATGTCGATCAGATGCGGCGGGCGCGCGACGCGCAGCGCCATCGCGGGGATCAGGGACTGCCCGCCCGCCAGGATGCGGCCATCCTCGGGCGCATGGGCGGCGAGGGCGGCTAGCGCGTCCTCCACCGTGCGGGGCGCGTGGTAGTGGAACAGTCCGGGCTTCACCTGTGGCTACCGCTCCTGTTCGTCGCCACCCGCGCGGTGCCCGACAATTGTCAGGACATTTATGGCCCGGTGTTGAACGGCGTCAAGGACGTCATGCGCCGGTGTCGTTGCGGAACTCGATTGGCGAATCGAGAGTGTATTGGAAGCGTTCGCCGTGAAAGCACACCACCCCGTGCAGCAGGGGCGCGCCGTCAGCGTCGAAATAGGTATGCGCGGTCTGCAGCAGGGGCGTGTTGGCGCGAACGCCGAGCAGCTTGGCGATCCGCGCCTCGGCGGCGACGCAACTGACGATATTGGTGATCCGGGCCGGTGGCTGGCCCATCGCCGCCGCCAGGAGGGAGATGATCGCCATCTCCCCCGCCATCCGGTCGGTGACCTGCCGGCCGATGGCCAGGGGCAGGAACCGGACCTCATGCGCGAAGGCCTGGTCGTCCAGCAGGCGCAGGCGTTCCAGGCAGACGACGTCCTCACCCTGCGGCAGGCCCAGGATATCGGCGACCGCTGCCGGCGGCGCATGGATCGCGCGGCCAAGCACCTGAAAACGCACCGCTTTACGCGCGACACGCATTTCGTCTTCGAAAGCCAGGCTGACGTCGTGGCTCATTCGCTCGAGGGCGACGAAGGTGCCGCGCCCCCGGCCCCGGGTGACCATGCCGGCCGACACGAGATGCGCCATCGCCTGGCGGACCGTCGGCCGGCTGACACCGAAATGCGCCATGCACTGGGTTTCGGTCGGCAGTGCGTGGCCGACCATCGCGGCGCGGCCGGCGCGGATGGGCGCCGCCAGGCGTTCGGCCAATTGCATGTACAGCGGCATGCTGCTGCTGGGTGCCAGCGGCGGCAGGGAGGTCAGATCATAGGCCGCGGGGCTGCTGCGGCTGAGCTCAGCCAGGGCTTTCGCTTGATCGGGTCGAGAGATGAAAACCACCGAATGCACGCTTCCCAGGAATGTTGCGATGCAGCCTAGAGCGCCTTCGCGCCAGTTGACAGGCGGGGCGCACAAACTGACATTGTCCTGACATTGTGGGATCGGGGGGCCGGGTTGGCGGACCCCGCCCGCGCTGGCCGGGGCGATGTCATGGGCAATACGATCCTTACCACCCTGGACCTGGACCGCTTGCGCCGGACCTACGACCAGGGTTTTTGGGGCGCTGACACGCTCTACATGCTGGCCGCGGGACATGCGAAGCGCATGCCCGAGGCGCTTGCGATGAGCGACCGGCATAGAAGCGTCGCTTGGGGAGACCTGGTCGCGGCGGCCGACCGGCTGGCGGCTGATTTCCGCGCCGCCGGGCTGCGCCAGGGCCAGCGTGTCGCCGTCTGGTTGCCCAGCCGAATCGAAGCGGCCGTCGCCATCCTGGCCTGTTCCCGCGACGGGTTGGTTTGCTGCCCATCGTTGCACCGGGACCATACCGTGGGCGACGTCGCGGCGCTGCTGCGGCGGATGCGCGCGGCGGCCTTGATCGCGCAACCAGGCTACGGCGCCGATGCCGAGCGTCACGATATATTTCGACAGGCTGAGGATATCCCAAGCCTGCGCCGGATCATCCGGCTGGACGCGGCGGATGCTGTGCCGATGTCTTGGCCGCCGGCGGTCGATGCCCCGCCGGCCGATCCGGTCGCGTCGCCCGACACCGTCGTCTACCTGGCCTTCACATCCGGCACGACCGGCGCGCCGAAGGGCGTGATGCACAGCGACAACACGCTGTTGGGCAATGCCCGCGCGATCGTCGCCGACTGGCGCATGGATGCGACGGATGTGATTTATACGCTCAGCCCGCTCAGCCATAACCTCGGCTTCGGTTCGCTGGTGCTGAGTTTGCTGACCGGGGCGCCGCTTGTGGTGCATGATTTGGCGCGTGGTGCCTCGTTGCTCGATCGGCTGGTCGCGACGGGCGCCTCCTATCTGGTGGGCGTGCCGACCCATGCGATCGACCTGCTGCGGGAAATGCGGTCGCGCGGCATGACCACGCTTGGCCGTGTGCGCGGGTTTCGCGTCTCGGGCGCGGCGGTGCCGAAGGAGGTCGTGGCCGGGCTGCTGGCGCATGGCGTCACCCCGCAAAGCGGCTATGGCATGACCGAGGCCTGTTCCCACCACTACACCCTGCCCGACGACCCCGCCGAACGCATCATCGAGACATCGGGCCGCATCTGCCCCGGCTACGAGGTGCAGGTCTTTGCGCGCGACAATCCGGAGCAGGCCCTGCCGGCGGGTGAGATCGGCCAGATCGGCGGACGCGGGTCGAGCCTGATGCTCGGCTACTTCGACGACCAGGCCGCGACCGAGGAGAGTTTCAACAGCCAGGGCTGGTTCATGACCGGCGACCTGGGCTGGGTCGATGCGCAGGGCTACATCCGCATCACCGGCCGCAAGAAGGACGTCATCATCCGCGGCGGCCACAATATCTTCCCGGCCAAGATCGAGACGCTGGCAATGCAGCACCCGGCCATCGCGCGCGCGGCGGCGCTGCCGGTGCCCGATCCGCGCCTGGGCGAAAAAGTCTGCCTGGCGGTGATGTTCCGGCCGGGAGCCGTCCCGACCGTTGCCGAGATCCTGAAGCATCTCGATGACGCCGGGCTGTCGCGCTACGACATGCCGGAGTATTTCCTGGCACTGCCCGAGATTCCGCTGACCGCGAGCGGAAAGATCCTGAAACGCGCCGTCGCGGAGTGGATCGAGGCCGGCACCGTCACGCCCGAACCGGTGCGCGCCGCCGCCGGCGTGGGGGGCTGACGCCGATGCGTGCCGTGATCGTGCCGGCCTTCGGCCCCGTCGAGACCGTGCAGGTCGGCGACTGGCCCGATCCCGTGCCGGGGCCGGGCGAAATATTGCTCAAGGTCGAGGCCGTTGCCGCCAATTTCGTCGACACGCTGGTGATCGGCGGGACCTACCAATTCCTGCCGCCGTTGCCCTTCGTGCCGGGCAAGGGGCCGGTCGGCGTCGTGCTGGCGCTGGGGGCGGGGGTGACGGGGCTGGCGCCGGGCGACCGCATCCTCGCGATGGCGGAAATCGGCGGCTATGCGGAAAAGGCGATCGCGCCGGCCGACCAGTGCTACCGCCTGCCCGATGGGCTGGGGTTTGTGGAGGCAGCGGCGATGTCGCTTGCCTATGACACCGCCTGGTTCGCGTTGCACGAACGCGGACGCCTGGCGGAAGGCGAGACTGTGCTGGTCCTGGGTGCGACCGGCGCGGTGGGTTTCGCCGCGATGCAACTGGCGCGCGCCGCCGGGGCACAGGTGATCGCCGGTGTCTCCTCGATGGACAAGGCCGATCAGGTGCGCGCCGGGGGTGCTTCCGACGTGATCGATCTGGGTGCACCGAACTTGCGCGACAGCCTGCGCGACCAGGTTCACGCGGTGACCGGGAAGCATGGCGCCGATGTGGTCATCGACATGCTGGGCGGCGATATTTTCGACGCGGCACTGCGCGCCATGGCCTGGAGCGGGCGGCTTGTGGTGGTCGGCTTCGCCGCGGGGCGCATTCCCAGCGTGAAGGCCAACTACCTGCTGGTGAAGAACATCGAAGTGAGCGGCTTGCAAATCAGCGACTACCGCAAGCGCAAGCCGGCGCTGGTGCGTCGCTGCTTCGATGAGGTGTTCGCGCTTTATGCGGCCGGTCGTATCCAGCCGCCGCCCAGCCGGCGTTTTCCGTTGGCCGATGCCGCCGCGGGCTTGAGCGCATTGCTCGACCGGCGTGTGCGCGATCGCATTGTCCTGCTGCCGGGCGCCTGAGCGACTGGCACAGGCATTGCTGTTCCAATCCATCTTCACCGGCGGAGTCCGACCCATGCTGACCACAACACGCCGGATGTTCCTGGGCGCAGCCGCGGCCCTTCCGGCAACGGCCTGGGCCCAGGCCTTCCCCGATCGCCCAATGCGGCTGGTCCTGCCCTATGCCCCTGGTGGTGTGGTGGATGGGGTCGGGCGCATCTTTGCCCAAGGCTTGGGCGAGGCCCTGCGCCAATCGGTCGTGACCGATAACCGCCCCGGCGCGGGCGGCATGATCGGCACCGATGTGGTCGCGAAAGCCGCACCCGATGGATACACCCAGTTGCTGATGGACCCGGCGGTGGTCATCAACCCGTCGCTGCAGGCGCGTGTGCCCTACGACCTGTTCCGGGAACTTCGGCCGGTGTCGATCCTGACGAGTTCGCCGCTTGTGCTGATCACGGCGCCGAACCTGCCAGTCACCTCGGTCGCGGAGCTGATCGCCTATGGCCGCGCCAATCCTGGCCGGCTGAGCTTCGCCTCGGCCGGGGTCGGCACCACGCCGCATCTGGCGGGGGAAATGTTCAGCCTGCGTAGCGAACTTGGCGCGACGCATGTGCCGTATCGCGGGATCGCTGCCGCCTATGCGGATATGATGGCGGGGCAGGTGCATTTTTCCTTCAGCAGCATCGCCGGTGCGCGACCGCTGATCGAGGACGGGCGGCTCAAGGCCCTTGCCACCACCGGCAGCGTGGCCAGCCCCGCATTGCCCAACCTGCCGACGATGCAGGGCGCGGGTGTCGCGAATTTCGTGGTCGACCTGTGGCTCGCGCTCTTCGTGCCGGCCGCGACGCCCGACCCGGTCACGGCGCGCATTCACGACGCGCTGATGGAGGTGATCAGCAAGCCCGAGACGGTGGCAGCACTCGGCCGGCTTGGTGCCTTGCCGCGCGGGACGACGCAGGCGGAGGCCGTCGCGATCGTGCGTGCGGAATACGAATCCTGGCGTGGTGTCATCACACAGGCCGGGATCACGCTTTAATCGGCGTGCGCGGCCTCACCAAAGTAGGCGCGTTCCAGGCGCTGGTGCAGGCCGGGTTCTCTGGCCGGTGCTTCCAGCACCACGCGCCCCTGGGCCATGGCATAGACCCGGTCGGATACAGCCAGCGCCTTGTCGATCAATTGTTCGACGAGCAGGACGGCGGTGCCGGTCGCGCGTAGGTCGGCCACCACGCCCAGCACCCGGTCCACCAGCACCGGCGACAAGCCGGCCGAGGGTTCGTCCAGCAGCAGCAGGCGTGGTCGCCGGACCAGCCCCTGCGCCACGGCCAGCATCTGCTGCTGCCCGCCGCTGAGCGCGCCGCCGCGTTCGTGCCGCTTGGCGGCGATTTCCGGAAAGACCTCCAGCGCCTCCTCGATCCGCGCCGCGCGTTCGCCGCGTGGCAAATCGTAGGCGGCCAGCAGCAGATTATCGGTGACGCTGATCTGGGTAAAAATCCGGTGGCCTTCCACGACATGAACCAGCCCCGCGCGCACAGACCCGCGCGGGCCCGCGTCGCGCATGTCCTGGCCCGCAAAGCGCACGCCTCCGCCGGTCCAGGGCAGCAGGCCGGTGATGGCCCGCAGCAGCGTCGTCTTGCCCGCGCCATTGGGGCCGAGCAGCGACACGACCTCACCAGCACCGACCCGCAGGTTGACGCCGTGCAGCACGGCGATCTTGCCGTAGCCGGCTTCGATGGCGCTGACCTCCAGCAGCGTTTCAGGCGCCGAGATAGGCACTGACCACCTCCGAATGCACACGGATTTCAGCGGGTGTCCCGGCCGCGAGCTCGCGGCCGAGGTTGAGCACGGTGACCTGGTCGCAGATGTCGAAGATCAGGTCGGCGTGGTGTTCCACCAGCAGCACGCCGGTGCCATGGCGGCTGATGCTGCGGATCAGCGCGCCGAGGCTGCGGATTTCCTCGGCGGAAAGCCCCGCCGCCGGTTCGTCCAGCAGCAGGAAGACCGGGCGCAGCATCAACGCGCGGGCGATTTCCAGGAAGCGCAACTCGCTATGCTGCAAGCGATCGGCGCGCACATCGGCCAGCGCGCCCAGGCCGGCACAGCGCAGTGCCAGCAGCGCATCCCGCCGCAGCATCGCCTCGTCACGCCGGTGGCGCGGCAGGGCGAAGAGGGATTCGATGAAACTGCCCCGGCCGCGGATGGCGCCGCCGACCATGACGTTCTGCAGCACGGAGGCCTCACCGATGAGGCGCGGTGTCTGGAAGGTGCGCGCGATCCCGGCCTGGGCGCGGGTTTGCGGCGCGCCTGGCTTCAGTGCCGTGTCGCCCAGCATCACGCTGCCGGCTTCGGGTTGGTAGAAGCCGCAGATGACGTTCAGGGTCGTGGTCTTGCCGGAGCCATTGGGGCCGATCAGTCCGTGCACCTGGCCCGGCTTGATATCCAGGTCCAGCCCGTCGATGGCGCGCACACCACCGAAGCTGAGCACCACGTTGCGCAAGGTGATGGGCTCGGCGGCGGCGCGGCCGCCGAGGATCTCGGCCAGGATTTCGGGCTGCGGCGTGATGGTGCGATCCGCGGTGATGGGCTGGCGACTGCGGAAGTCCAGCATTGCCGCGATCCCGCCAGGCGCGACCAGCACGATCGCCAGCAGCAGCGCGGCGTAGAGGAAGGTGGACCAGGCCACCAGCGGCGCCGCGAATTCCGGCAGCCAGGTCAGCACGATGGTGGCGATCAGCGGGCCGAGGATGGACCCACGCCCACCGATCAGGATGGCGATGAAGAACAGCACCGACAGGTCGAAGGTGAAGGCCTCGGGGCTGATGTAGGATTGCAGGGTGGCGAACAGCCCGCCCGCGATGCCGGCCATCGCGCCGGCAAAGAGGAAGACCGAGCCCAGCAACAGGGGTTTGGAGATACCGGCCGCTTCCGCCGCGACATCCGCATCGCGGATCGCGACCAGCGACCGCCCAAAGCGGCTATGCGCGACATTCGCCGTGATCCAGGTGCAGAAGGCGGCCAGGACAAGGCAGAACATGTACAGGCCATGGATCGTGTCGAAGGGGGCGGGCAGGACCGGGCCGATGATGCCGATGCCGCCGCCGGTCACGCTCTGCCAGGCCAGCGCGATCTGCGTCACGATGGTGGCGAAGCCCAAGGTGGTCATGGCGAAGTAGAAGGTGCGCAACCGCAGCGCGGGCAGCCCCACGATGACGCCGAACACACCGCCGACCAGCGCGGCGACGCCAAGGGCCAGGAACACCGGCACCGGCGGCAACACCTCGCCCGCCACAAGCACGCTGGTGGTATAGGCGCCGAGGGTCAGCATCGCGACCCAGCCGATCGCCAACTGCCCGGCGAAGCCGACCACCAGGTTCAATGCGGAGACGAGCACCCAATAGATCGCCGCGCGGGTCGCGATCAGCGTCCAGTAGTCGTTGCTGACCAATGGCAGGATCACCGCGACGGCAAAAATGGCGACGAAGGGTAGCAGCTGCACCAGCAGCGTCGGGCGGGAGGTCGTCATACCCGGCGCTGCGCCGGGGCGCCGAACAGCCCTTGCGGTGCCAGCAACAGCACGATGATGAACACGCTAAACACCGCGACCGAGGCGAAGACACCGCCAAAGGTGAAATTCGCCGCCTGCTGGAACACGCCCAGGGCCAGGCCGCCGATGATCGCACCGCGGTTGTTGCCCAAGCCCCCCAGCGCCACCGGTACGAAGCCGTAGAAATTCAGCATCGCCCCATTGGCGAAGAAGGCCAGGAACAACTGGCCCGAGGCGAAACCGGCCAGCCCCCCGATCACCCCGGCCAGCGCGTAGCTCGCCATGCGCAGGTTGCGCTCGGGCAGGCCCAGGGCGCGGGCGGCGAAGTTGTCCTCGGCGATGGCCAGGAAGGCGCGGCCGATCAAGGTGCGGCGATAGAGTAGTTCGAGGCCCACTACCGTCACCGCGCAGGCCAGGATGGGCAGCCAGAATTTCTCGTCCGATGCACCGCCGCCCTGGAAACCGAACAGGTTCGGGAAGGGCTGCGGTTCGGTGCTCCATTCGATGGCCGTGAACTGCTGGATCATCAGCGCCAGGGCCAGGGTCGAAAGCACATACAAGTGCTGCTCAAGGCTTTTCAGCACGGGGCGCACCGCGACGATCTCGGTCGCCACGCCGACCGCCGCACAGGCGGCCAGCGTCAACACGAAGCCGACGATCGCCGGCAGGCCCAGCACGCCGATGCTGGCGGCGCCGATCACGCCGCCCAGCATGCCGAGTTGCCCCGCGGTGAAACTCATGACGCGCGACGCCGAGAACATGACGTTGTAGGTCACGCCGATCAGCGCATAGACGGCGCCGACCGCAAGCCCGGACAGGATGATGGCTGGCAGCATGTTCAGGTGTAGCCCGGGGCGAGGCGGTAGGCGCCCTGGCGCAGCGAGTTCGCTTCCGACATCACCAGGTCGCCCTGCGGCAGCCCGTTGTGGTTCTCGGCCGACCACGTGTAATTCGCGTAGAGCCCCGGGAAGGCGCGCACGGTGTTCCAATAGGCGATCATCGCCGCCGGATCGGTGCCGCCGGTTTCCTGCACGGCCTTGGCGATGACATTGATCGCATCGACACCCGCGGCGACCCACCAAAGGGTGGTGTCCTCAAGGTTGATCTTGCCGCGCACGGAATCGACAAATGTCTGCACATGCGCCGGCAGCTTGCCGTCGGCGCCGTAGCTGCAGTTCTTGAAGCCCAGGATGAAGACGTTGCGCCAATTCTCCGGCCGCGCGATCAACTGCCCGACCTCACCCGACCCCATCGCCGGATGGCCGATCAGCGGCACGTTCCAGCCCATGTTCGCGCGTGTGTTCATGATGCGCGAGATCAGGCCTGGCGAGACGGTCCAGATCGCGATGGATTCCGCCCCGGCGTTGCGCATCCGCAGCATGTCCGGCGTCAGGTCCGGCTGCGTCGCATCGATGGTGCCGCGATAGACGACCTCTGCCTCACGCTTCAGGAAGGCGGCGGAGGAACTGGCGACCGTGGTGGTGCCATACCCGGTCGTGTCCCCGATCACCGCAAACTTCTTCAGCTTCAGGATGTCGACGCCATAGGCGCTGACCGCATCGTCGATCTGGCTGTTCGACGGCGCCATGCGGAAGGCATTGGGAAAGCGCACCGGGTCGATCAGCGTATCGACGAAACAGGGATGCACATTGGGCATCCGTGCCCGCGCCATGATCGGTGTCGTCGCCAGGGATTCGCCGGAATTGGTCGGCCCCCAGATCGCGTGCACCCGGGCGCGGCTGATCATCTCCTGCGCCGCGTTCACGGCCTTGGTCGGGTCGCCCTGGGTGTCGCGGACGATCAGGTCGATCTGCCGCCCACGCACGCCACCCGCGGCGTTGATGGCCTCGACCGCGTGCTTCACGCCACGATCGAAACCGATGGCGGGGGCGGAACTCGGGCCGGTCAGCGCGGCCAGCCAGCCGATGCGGACGGGTTCGCTTTGCGCCAGCGCCGGGGTGGACAGGCCCAGCGTCGATGCGGTGGCCAGGCTGGCGCCACCCAGCGCCAGGCCGCGACGTGTGACATTCATCATCTTATCCTCCCGTTTTTTCTTATTGATTTTGCAGATGCCGGATGCGGTCCCAGTCGAAGCAGAAGCCCCAGCCAGGACGTTCCGGCACCACCGCCGCGCCGTCCGAGAATTCCAATTTTTCCTGATACAGCGGCGAGAACCACGGCATGTATTCAAGGTAGATCGCGTTCGACAGCGCGCCGAGCACCTGGATGCTCGTCTCCGGGAAAAGGTGGCTGGAGACGGCCACATCATGCGCCTCCGCCATGTGGCCGACCCGCATGAATTCGCTGACGCCGCCGACTCTTTGCAGGTCGGGCATCAGGATATCGGCCGAACGCAATTCCAGCATGCGGCGGAAGCCGTAGCGGGTGTATTCCGTCTCACCGCTGGCAATGGGTGTGTCCAGCGCGGCGGCGACGCGTGCCAGCCCGTCCAGGTCCCAGGCTGGCAACGGTTCCTCAAACCAGGTCAGGTTGAATTCTTCCAGCCGACGGCCGAGGCGAATGGCCTGCGCTTCGGTCTGGCCCTGGTTGGCATCGGCCATCAGCGCGACATGCGGGCCGATGGCCTCGCGCACCGCGCGTACCCGTGCCGCATCCTCGGCCGGGTCGGCCTTGCCCAGCCGCATTTTTATCGCGCGGAAGCCCTGGCCGACGAAGTCCTGCGCTTCGGCCACCAATTCATCGACTGTCCGCGACAGCCAAAGCCCGCCGCTGTGATACACGGGTACGCGGCTTTGGGCGCCACCCAGCAACCGGTACAGCGGCAGCCCGGCCGCCTTGCCCAGCGCATCCCACAATGCGCCATCGATGGCCGAGATGCCGACCACCGACACACCCTTGTGGCCGATGAAATTGATGTCCTTCCAGGCGCGCGCCCAGAAGCCCGCGATGTGGCCGGCATCCTGGCCGATGACCAGATCGGACAGCGACTCCACCATCTGCCGCAGCACCGGCGTACGGCGGTCGTTGAGCGTAAAGATCAGGTTCTCGCCGGTGATCCCGGCATCGGTGCGCACACTCACCAGGATGCAGCCGAAGCTGGCGATCTGCCCCAGCGCGCTGCCGATCGGTTCCGGCAGCCGCACCACGATGGGCGTGGTCTCGACGGCGGTGACCTTCATGCCGCGTGCCTCATGCTGGTGCGGGTCGGGGCGTGGCGTAGGCTGCGTGCCAGCACGGCCGGGTCGGGGTCGCAGCCGAGGCCCGGGCCGGTCGGCACCGCCAGCTTTCCGCCTTGCGCGCGGACCCAGGGGTCGAAGGGGTTGGCCTCCATCTCCAGCCACAGCACCTCGATCAACGGGCGTTCCGCCAGGGCGGCCGCGATGTGCAGTGTCGCGACGAAGCCCGGGCCGAAGTAGGGGCAATGCGGCACCACCTCGACCCCGTGGGTGCGGCCGAGGGCGAAGACCTGCAACATCTCGCCGATGCCGCCGATTTTTGTGACGCTGGGCTGGGCGATGTCGATGGCCCCCGCCTCCATCAATGCCCGGAAGCCGAAGACGCCGGCGGTGTTTTCCCCGGCCGACAGGGGAATGCCGTGCCGGCGCAGGCTGGCCAGGCCGGAGGTGTCTTCCGGTGGCCAGACCGGCTCTTCCAGCCAGGCGAGCCCATCGCCGGCCAGCGACGCCGCCATGTCGCGCGCCACCGGCGGCGTCCAGGCGCAGTTCACATCCAGCATGATCGCCGCATCCGGTGCCGCCGCCTTCGCGGCCAGCACCGCATCCCGGGTCACCTCATGCAGCTTGATGTGGCGATAGCCGGCGGCGCGTGCATCGGCGGTGTTGCGCGCCACCAGGGCGAGGTCGCCGCCGTAGGACAAGAGGCTGGAGTACCCGTCCAGCAGTCCCGGCTTGCTGCCCCCAAGCAGGCGCCATAGCGGCTGCCCGCTGCGTTTGCCCAACAGATCCCACAGCGCCATCTCGATGCCGGAAAACGCGAAGACGAACGGCCCGTTGCGCCCCAGCAGATGCACGCCGTGCAGCACCTGGCGCGTGATCGCGGCGATGTCGCCCGCGTCGCGCCCCACCACCAGCGGCGCCACGATGCTGTCCAGCGCCGCCTTGGTCGCGGGAATGGCCGCGTGGCCAAAGGCCTCGCCCCAGCCGACCAACCCGTCGTCGGTTTCGACGCGGACGAGCAGGATCTCCAGCCGGTCCCATGGCTGCCCGGCGAAGAGCGGATGCGGCCCGCCCATGGAGAACGGCAGGGCGACGACGGAACTCTCGATGGCCGTGATCAGCATGGAATTCCGCCGGCTTTGCGCCACCTTCTGATCGGGTGGTCTGGTAGCAGACTGGATTGCGCGATAAATCAGATCAAGCCCATTTTTCTGATAAACATGTAAGTTGACCTGATGAAATTGAGCTTTCGGCAATTGGAGGTCATCCGCGCCGTCGCCCTGCATGGGGCGGTCACGCCTGCGGCGGCCGACCTGGGCGTGTCGCAGCCGGCGGTCAGCATGATGCTGCGCGAATGCGCCGCCAGCGCGGGCTTCACGCTGTTCCTGCGCGCCCAGGGGCGGCTGCAGCCGACGCCGGAACTGCGGGTTTTCCTCGATGAGGTGGACCGCGTGTTCAAGGGATTGGAGCGCATCGACCGCCTGGTCGGCGACATCCGCGATGCCAGCGTCGGGTCAGTCGTGGTGGCGGCCACGCCGACGCTGGCGGATAATCTGCTGCCCGCCGCGGTCGCTGCCTTTCGCCGCGCCCGGCCGCGCATCCAGATCACCGTGCAGACCATGGACAATCTGTCGGCGGTCGAGGCGCTGACACAGGGCGGGGTCGACTTCGCCCTGGTGCTGACCCCGATCGCCGACACCGATGTGCGGCTGGTGCCGCTCTGCGCGGCCGAATTGGTTTGCGTCGTGCCCCTGGACCACCCGCTGGCGGCATCGGGCGTGGTCACTCCCGGGGATCTGGCCGCCTATCCGTTGATCTCCTTCAGCCGCAGCCTGCCGCTCGGCCGGCTGGTGGAACAGAATTTTCGCGCGGCCGGGGTCGCGCGGCGAATCGCGCTGGAGGTCAACCAGTCCTCCACCGCCCTGGCGCTGGTGCGTGCCGGCGCCGGGGTGGCGGTGATCGATCCGTTCCTGCTGCTGGACGGCCGGGACCACGGCGTCGCGCAATTACGCCTGGCACCCGGTGCCACGGTGACGGCGCAGGCGCTGGTGCCGGCGCAGGGGGCGCTGTCGCGCCCCGCATTGATGCTGCTGGCGGCGATCAGGCGCCAGGGTGGGGCGCTGCCCGGCGTCACCAGCCTGGTGGCGCGCGGCCAGGCGCTATCGCAGGACGCCGTCTGAACCGTGGGTGATGCGACTGTGCGTCGCGCGAAAATTCACCCAGGCAACACCGGTTGGCAATGCTCGGCGTAGCCGGCAGTGTTATGAAACGAACGTCAGCACACGATTCAGAACGGAGAGGCGCCCCATGTCCGAACCAGGCATCGCCATCGATCCGCTGCCAAAGGTCTGGGACCCCGACAGCCGCGTCGGCGATATGCTGCGCGGCCTGCGTGGCCTTGTCGTCGGTATCGCGAATGAAAACAGCATCGCATTTGGCTGCGCTGCCAAGCTGCGCGCCTTCGGTGCCGAATTGGCGGTCACCTACCTCAACGAAAAGTCGGAACGCTTCGTCCGCCCGTTGGCGGAACAGATCGATGCCGCGCTGATCCTGCCGCTGGATGTGCAGGTGCCCGGCCAGACCGAGGCCGTGTTCGACCGCATCCGCCAGGAATGGGGCCGGCTGGATTTTGTCATCCATTCCATCGCCTTTGCGCCGCGCGCCGACCTGCATGGGCGGGTCGTGGATTGCTCGGCCGAGGGCTTCGCCCAGGCGATGAACGTGTCCTGCTATTCCTTCATCGAGATGGCGCGCCTGGCCGAACCGCTGATGACCCAGGGCGGCACCCTGATCACCATGTCCTACTACGGCGCCGACAAGGTGGTCGGCCGCTACAACCTGATGGGGCCGGTCAAGGCGGCGCTGGAGGCCAGCGTGCGCTATGTCGCGAATGAACTCGCACCCGCCGGCATCCGTGCCTTCGCCGTCTCGCCAGGCCCGCTGAAGACCCGGGCCGCGAGCGGCATCGCGGCTTTCGACGAATTGGTCGCCGATGCGGTCGAACGCACGCCCTCGCACCGGCTGGTGGACATCGCCGAGGTCGGGCGGGTCGTCGCCTTCCTGGTTGGCGGCGCGTCCTCCGGCATGACCGGCGACACGATCTTCGTGGATGCGGGTTTGCACAACATCGGCTGAGGCAGGGGTTTCGGCATGCGCGGGGTAATTTCGGCGGCGGATGCCGCGGCGCTGATACCGGATGGCGCCAGCGTGATGTTCGGTGGCTTCATCGGCGTCGGCACGCCGCCGCGCATCATCGACGCGCTGGTCGCGCGCGGTGTGCGGGGGCTGACCATCATCGGCAATGACACGGCGCGGCCGGGCCTGGGCATCGGCAAGCTGATCGATGCGGGCTGCGTCGCCCGCGTCATCGTCTCGCACATCGGCACCAACCCGGTGACACAGAAGAAGATGATGGCCGGGGAGATTGTCGTGGACCTCGTGCCGCAGGGCACCTTGGCCGAACGCATACGTGCCGCCGGCGCCGGCCTGGGCGGCATCCTGACCCCGACCGGCGTCGGCACGGTCGTGCAGGAGGGCAAGCAGGTGATCGAGGTGGATGGCCGCAAGTTCCTGCTGGAACTGCCGCTGCGCGCCGATTTCGCGCTGATCTTGGCGCATGAGGCCGATTACAACCGCAACCTGACCTACCGGCTGACGGCGACGAACTTCAACCCGATCATGGCCCTGGCCGCCGATGTGGTGATCGCCGAACCGAATGAGATCGTCCCGGTCGGCGTGATCCCGCCCGACCATGTGAAGACCCCGGGCATCCTGGTGACGCATCTGATCGAACGCCCGCACGCCAACGGGGGGGCTGGCTGATGGACCCCAAGGAAATCATCGCCCGCCGCGTCGCGCTGGAACTGCGCGACGGGACCCTGGTCAATCTCGGCATCGGCTTGCCGACGCTGGTCGCGCAGTATGTCCCCGCCGGCCGCACCGTCGCCTTCCAGAGCGAGAACGGCATCATCGGCTTCGGCGCCCCACCGCCCGAGGGCATGGAGGATGTGAACCTGACCGATGCCGGTGGCGCCTTCGTCTCCGCCCTGCCGGGGGCGGTGTCCTTCGACAGCGCGATGTCCTTCGCCTTCATCCGGGGCGGGCATGTGGACGCGACGGTGCTGGGCGGGTTGCAGGTCAGCAGCGACGGCCGCCTGGCGAATTGGATGGTGCCGGGCAAGATGGTCGCCGGGATGGGGGGCGCGATGGACCTGGTCGCGGGGGCCAGGCGCGTGATCATCGCCATGCAGCATGCCTCGCGGGGGGTATCCAAGATCGTGCCTGCACTGACCTTGCCGGCGACGGCGGATCGCCGCGTCAGCCTGGTCGTCACCGACCTTGCCGTGCTGGAACCGATCCAGGCCGGGCTGCTGCTGCGCGAACGCGCCCCCGGCGTGAGCATTGCCGAGATCGTCGCCGCGACCGAGGCGAGCCTGATCATCCCGGAGGATGTCCCCGAAATGCCCATCTCCAACGGGAGCCCCTGACCATGTCCCGCTTCAGTATCGAGCATGGCGGCCAGGACCGCCAGGTGCCGTCCCTGACCGGGCGCACCTGGGACCAGATCGCGGTCGGCGAAACGGCGTCCTTCCAGCGCATCTGCACGCCGCATGACCTGATCGTCTTCGCGCATGCCTCGGGCAATGTGAATCCGCTGAACCTGCCGGGCGAGTCCGAGCAGGAGGCCGGAAGGCCCGCCTCGGCGCCGGCCATGTGGGGCGGGTCGCTGTTTTCCGCCGTGCTGGGCAACCAGTTGCCGGGGCCGGGGACGGTCTACCTTGGCCAGACGCTGCGCTTCCACGACCGTGTCCGGCCGGGTGAGGAAGTGACCGTATCGGTCACCGTGCGCGAAAAGCGCCCCGACCGCGTGCTGATCCTGGATTGCGACCTGACCACCGCCGATGGCCGGCGGATCGTGGACGGGCAGGCGACCGTGCAGGCACCGCTGGTCGCCATGACCACCGATGGCGTACTGCTGCCGGCGCTGACGCAGCGCAAGCGCGGCAAGTTCGACAATCTGCTGGCCGCCTGCCGCGATGCGCCGCCACTGCCGACCGCCGTGGTGGCGCCGACCGACGACAATTCAGCCGGTGGCGCGTGGGAGGCGATGAAGGCCGGGCTGATCACGCCCATCCTGGTCGGGCCGGAGGCCGAGATCCGCGCCGCCGCCGCCGGTATCGGCTGGTCGCTCGACGGCGTGCGCATCGAGCCGACCGGCGATGCCCATGCCGCCGCCGCCCGCGCCGTCGCCATGGTGCATGAGGGCGCGGCCCGCGCGATCATGAAGGGCAACATCCATTCCGACGAAATCCTGGCCCAGGTCACCAAATCCGACGGCGGGCTGCGCATGGGGCGGCGGGTCAGCCATGTCTTCGTGCTGGATGTGCCGGGGCATGAGGCGCTGCTGTCGATCACCGACGCCGCCATCAACATCCTGCCCGACCTGATGACCAAGGCCGACATCATCCAGAACGCGATCGACCTGGCCCGCGCCATCGGCCTGGCGCAACCGCGCGTCGGCGTGCTGTCGGCGGTCGAGACGATCAACGTCAAAATCCCCTCCACCCTGGATGCCGCGATCCTGTCCAAGATGGCCGAGCGCGGGCAGATCAAGGGCGGCATCGTCGATGGCCCGCTGGCGATGGACAATGCGGTGGATTTGCACGCAGCGCAGACCAAGGGGCTGCAATCCTCGGTCGCCGGTCGCGCGGATGTGCTGGTCGCTCCGAACCTGGAGGCCGGCAACATGCTGGCCAAGCAATTGGTCTTCCTGTCCGGCGCCGACACCAGCGGCCTGGTCTGCGGCGCGCGCGTGCCGGTGATGCTGACCAGCCGCGCCGATGACGAACACGCGCGGCTGATGTCATCCGCGCTGGCGGTACTCTACGCGCATTGGCGCGCGACCGGCACGTCGCTGGTCGTGAGTGCCGCGTGATGGCGGCGCTGGTCCTGGTGCTGAATGCGGGGTCGTCGTCGATCAAGTTCTCGGTGCTGTCGGCCGAGGCGAAGGAGCCGCTTCTGATCGCCAAGGGGCAGGTGGAAGGCATTGGTGCCGCACCCCGTTTCGTCGCGCGCGATGCCGAGGGAAAAACACTGGTGGACCGGCGCTGGGACGGGGCGGCGGATGATCCGCCGAATGATCATGCCGAAGCCCTGGCCGTGCTGATCGATGCCTTGGACAGCCGCCTCGGCGAACGGAAGATCGCCGCGATCGGCCATCGCGTGGTGCATGGCGGGCCGGACCTGGCCGCGCCGGTGGTGGTCGATGCGACCGTGATGGCGCTGCTGGAGGGTCTGGTGCCGTTGGCCCCGCTGCACCAGCCGCATAACCTGGCCGGCATCCGGGCCGCGACCGCGGCCTTTCCGGGCGTGCCGCAGGTCGCCTGTTTCGATACCGCCTTCCACCGCGCCAAGGCCTGGGTCGCGGATACCTTTGCCTTGCCGCCCCGGTATTACGACCAGGGCATCCGGCGTTATGGCTTTCACGGCTTGTCCTACGAATACATCGCCTCCCGCATCGCGGCCGAGGACCCGGCACTGGGCGCCGGGCGCCTGGTCGTGGCGCATCTGGGCAATGGGGCCAGCCTTTGCGCCATGGCGAACGGGCGCTGCGTCGATACCTCGATGGGCTTCACCGCGCTGGATGGCGTGCCGATGGGCACGCGCTGCGGCCAGATCGACCCCGGCGTGCTGATCCACCTGATGCAGACCGAGGGCATGGATTCTGATGCCCTGACCCATATGCTGTACCACGACTGCGGGCTGAAGGGCCTGTCCGGCGTCAGCCAGGATGTGCGGGAGATCGAGGCCGCCGGCACGCCGCGGGCGCAGCGCGCCCTGGCCCATTTCGCTTTTCGCGTGCGGCGGGAAATCGGCGCCCTGGCGGCCTCCCTCGGCGGGCTGGACGCGCTGGTTTTCACGGCGGGCATCGGTGAGAATGCGCGCGCCCTGCGCGGGCAGATCTGCGACGGCTTGGGCGTCCTCGGCGTCCACCTCGACACCGCCGCCAACCTTGCCAACGCGCCGGAGATTTCCGAGGTGGGTTCCCCGGTCAGGGTCCTGGTGCGCGGGACGGACGAGGAACGCATGATCGCGCGCCACACACTGGCGCTGCTGGCTGCCTGAAGGCCGGGTCAGGCCTCGGCCACCCCCAGATGCGCCGCGACGGCCCGCGCCACCGCCACGGTGCCATCGCCGCCGCCGATGTCGGGCGTGCGCAGCCCGCCGGCAAAGGCGCCGTCGACGGCGGCGTTCAGTTCGGCCGCGGCATCGGCGTAGCCCTGGCCGGCGCCACGCGCACCAAGCCATTCCAGCATCATCGCGGCCGACAGCAGCATCGCGGTCGGATTGGCCAGGCCCTGGCCCGCGATGTCCGGGGCCGTGCCATGCGCCGGCTGGAACACCGCATGGGTGTCGCCGATATCGGCCGATGGCGCGAAGCCCATGCCGCCGACCAGCCCGGCGCCCAGGTCTGACAGGATGTCGCCGAACATGTTCTCGATCGGCAGCACGTCGAAATCCCAGGGCCGCCGCACCAGGTCCAGCGCCATCGCATCCACGTAATGCGCGCGGAAGGCGACGTCGGGGAATTCCGGTGCGATCCCCTCCACGACCGCGCGCATGAAGGCGAAGGCGCGGAACACATTGGCCTTGTCCACCAGGGTCACCGTGCCGGCACGCCCGCGCGTGGCGGCCCGCCGCCGTGCCAGTGCGAAGGAGAAGCGCCCAAGGCGCTCCGTCGTGGCGCGGGTGATGCGGAGCGTTTCTTCGGCCATGTCGTCCGTGACCGTCCCGCGTCCGCGGGAAAAGAACAGCCCTTCGGTGCTTTCGCGCACGATCACCAGGTCGATGCTCTGTGCCCGCGGATCGGCCAGGGCTACCGGCACCCCCGGGATCGCCCGCACCGGCCGCACCCCGGCATAGAGGCCCAACCGCATCCGCAGGTCGAGTTGCGGCGCGACCTCGGTTCCATCCGGCATGCGGATGCTGGGCCAGCCCATGGCGCCCAGCAGGATCGCATCGGCGGCGGCGGCGGCGGCAAAACTCTCATCGCTGAGCGCGGTGCCGGTGTCGCGGTAACAGATCGCGCCGGCGCGGACCTGTTCGAAGGCCAGGCCGATGCCGTGGCGGCGGGCCAGGGGCTCCAGCACGGCCAGGGTCGCCTCGGTGACCTCGATGCCGATGCCGTCGCCCGGCATGACGGCGATGCGCAGGGTATTGGAGGGCAGGGGCATGGCGGCGGCTCCGGGACGATTTTAGCGAAGGTCGGCACGCCGGCGCCGACTGCGCAACCCACCCCCCACATTGCGCCCGACGCTGATTGCGGCTGACCTGTGCCCCTTGCCCCCCGGAGGACCCTCCAAATGGCCGAATTCCGCGACGAAACCGACAGCATGGGGGTGGTGCAGGTGCCCGCCGATCGGCTCTGGGGTGCCCAGACGCAGCGGTCGCTGACCTATTTCAGTATCGGGCGCGACCTGATGCCGCCCGAGATGATCGATGCCCTTGCCGTGGTGAAGCGTGCCTCGGCCGAGGCCAATCATGCCGCCGGACACCTGGCCGATGCCCCGCATGGGCTGATCCTGCGCGCCTGCGACGAAATCCTGGCCGGGCAGCACCGCGACATGTTCCCGCTGCGCGTCTGGATGACCGGCAGCGGTACGCAGTTCAACATGAACATGAACGAGGTGATCGCCAATCGCGCCAACCAGTTCAGCGGCCTGGCCCTGGGCACGCGCGGGCCGGTGCATCCGAACGACCACGCCAATATGTCGCAATCCTCCAACGACGCCTTTCCGACCGCGATGCATGTGGCCGCGGCGACCGGGGTGGTCGAACGGCTGCTGCCCGCGGTGCTGGCGCTGCGCGATGCGATCGCCGCCAAGGCGGAGGCTTGGCGCGACATCATCAAGATCGGCCGCACCCATATGCAGGATGCGACGCCGATCACGCTGGGCCAGGAATGGTCCGGCTATGCCGCCATGCTGGACGAGAACATCGAACGCATCACGGCGGCGTTGGCGGGCGTGTATCGCCTGACGCTTGGCGGCACGGCGGTCGGCACCGGCATCAACGCCGCCCCGGGCTTTGCCGCGGCCGCGGTGGCCGAGGTCGCGCGCCTGACCGGGCTGCCCTTCGTACCGGCGCCGAACCTCTTTGCCGCCCAGGGGTCGCATGATGCGCTGGTGCACCTGTCCGGCACCTTCCGCACCCTGGCGGTGTCGTTGAGCAAGATCGCCAATGACATCCGGCTGCTCGCCTCCGGGCCGCGGGCGGGGCTTGGCGAATTGGAACTGCCGGCCAATGAACCGGGGTCCTCCATCATGCCGGGCAAGGTGAACCCGACCCAGGCCGAGGCCCTGACCATGATCGCGGCGCAGGTGATGGCCAATGATGTCGCCGTCGGCATCGGCGGCGCCGGCGGGCATCTGGAGATGAATGCCTACAAGCCGCTGATGATCCACAACATCGCGCAATCCATCGTGCTGCTGGCCGACGGCTGCACCAACTTCCGGCGCTTCCTGGTCGAGGGCACGGAACCCAACCGCAAGCGCATCGCCGAATTCCTGCACCGGTCGCTGATGCTGGTCACGGCGCTGGCGCCGGTCATCGGCTACGACAAGGCGTCACAGATCGCGCACCACGCGGCCGGGCACGACCTGACCCTGCGGGAAGCGGCGCTGGACCTCGGCTTCGTCTCGGCCGAGGATTTCGACCGCATCGTCGACCCGGCCTTGATGCTCGGTCCGTCCCGCTAGAGCGTGATGGCCGTAGGCGCGAATGCGCCGCAGGGCTGAATCACACGATAAAACAACAAGTCAGGCCGCGATGCGTGAGCGAATGCGAACGCATCGCGGTCTAACGTTCCACCGCATCGGCGGCGATGATCATCGGGCGCCAGATGGCGATCTGGTCGCCGACGAAGCGGGCGAAAGCCTCGCCGCTCATGGGGTCGTAGAAATTTCCGATACTGGCGAACTGGTCGATGGTGGTCTGGCGGCGGCAGATCTCGGCCAGCCCCGCCTGCAACCTGGCGGAAATCGCCGGTGGCAGGTTGGCCGGGGCGCTGAGCCCGTGCCAATTCTTCACCTCGATGTCGAAGCCGGCCTCGCGGAAGGTCGGGATGGCCGGCGCCGGCGGCAGGCGCGTATCCGACGCGACCGCCAGCCCGACCAGCGACCCGGCGGCGATCGCCGGCAGTGAGGTCACGATGCCCTCGAACGCCAGGCCGACCACGCCGCTGCTGAGGTCGATGCGCAAGGCCCCGGCACCGCGATAGGGCACGTGGACGATGTCGATCCCGGCCATCAGTCCAAAATTCGCCCCCGTGATATGCCCGATGGAACCGACGCCGCTGGAGCCGTAGTTCAACCGGCCCGGCGCCGCCTTGGCCTTGGCGATCAGTTCTGCGACCGACCGCGCCCCCACGTTCGGATGCACGACGAAGCCGCCATAGGTCGAACCCAGATACGCGACATGTGAAAAATCGCGCATCGCGTCATAGGTGATGCGCGGAAACATCGTCGGCGCGATGGTGAAGGGCGCGTTGTTGGACAGCAGGAACGTGTGGCCGTCGGGCGCTTCGCGCTTCAGCGCCTCGGCCGCCAGCATGCCGCCGGCGCCGGGGCGATTGTCCACGACGAACTGCTGGCCGAACATTTCCGACAATTGCGGCGCGACGACGCGGGCGACGAAATCGCTCGATCCACCGGGCGGGAAGGAAATGATGATCCGCACGCTGCGCGTCGGCCAGGCGGGCTGCGCCACCACGACGGCCGGCATCGCGAGCAGGCCGAGCGTCGCACGGCGCGTGAGGCTGGCTGGCATTCCACGGACACTCCGAATTCGTGCCACCCACGTTGCCGCCGCGCAGGACCGCGTTCAACAATGTGGATGGAACAGAAGGCGGTGCTGCCGTGGTGAAATGGACCATGTTGCTCAATACGGTCGCATCCGGACCGCAATGCTGGCTGTTCCTGGCGCAGGCGCGGGGTTACCTCGCGGAGGCTGGCGTCGCGCTGGACCTGACCCCCGGCAAGGGCGCTTACAACGCCGCTCCCGGGGTCGCGGCTGATGGGTATGATCTGGGCTATGGCGATGTCCATGCGCTGGTCGATGTGGTGGCGCGCGATCCCGGGCGTGCGCCGATCGGCATTTTCGCGATGTTCAATGCCTCGCCATCGGCCATTGCCGTGGCGCGCGATGGCCCGGTGGCGGGGCCAGGGGATCTGGCCGGGCGGCACCTGATCGGCCATGCGTCGGATGTCGCGTTGCGCACATTCCCGGCTTTTTGCGCCGCCAATGGCGTGGATGCCGCAAGCGTGCGGATCTCGCCCGCCGAGGGGGCGCTGGCCGCGCTGGCCGAACGGGTGCTGGGCGGGGACGCCGATGGCCTGTTCGGCTATGTCAGCACCATCACCGCCTCCTACGCCGCCGCCGGGCTGCGGGCCGAGGACCGGCTGCGTTTCCTGCGCTACGACCGGTTGCTGCCGGATGCCTATGGCAGCATGCTGATGGCCTCCGCACGCTTGGTGCGGGACGAACCGGCGCTGTTGCGGCGCGTGGTCGCGGCGCTGTCGCGTGGGCTGGCCGATGCGCTGGCCGATCCCGATGCGGCAATCGCCGCCCTGCACGCCGCGGCGCCGCAGACCGATCCTGCCGTGGAACGCCTGCGCTGGGACACCACGCTTGCGGTGGAAATGGCGCATCCCGAGGCGATGTCGCGCGGGTTCGGTGGCATCGACCCCGCCCGCTTCGCCCGCGGCATCGCCTTGCACGCGACCGCAAGCGGACTGCCCCGCAGCCCCGGGGCGGAGGAGGTCTTCACCGACGTCTTCCTGCCCCCCATCCCGGAGCGTGCCGTCGCATGAGGCGCCTTCGCATCCGCCTCAACACCGGCTTCGCCGGGCCGCACGCGGGATTTGCCCTGGCCGAGGCCGATGGCCACCTGGCGGCACAGGGTCTTGCGGTGGACTGGATCGGCGGCAACGGCGCCGCGGCGGTGATCGAGGACATGTCCGACGCGACCTGCGATGCCGCCGTCGGCGACCTTTGTGCCCTGATCGCGCGGCTGGGGCGCCGGCAGGAGGCGCTGCCGCCAAAGGCCGTGTTCATCCTGTTCAACCGCACGCCCCTGACCATCGCGGTGCGGGCCGATGGGCCGGTGCGCCATCCGCGCGACCTGTCGGGACTGCGCGTCAGCGGCCATGCCCGCGATGCCGCGGTGCTGTGCTTTCCGGCGCTGGCGTGGGCGGTGGGGATCGATCCCGCCCAGGTCGCCATCCTGCCTTCGGCCGCCCCCTTGGGCGAACAGGTGCGGGCGATGATCCAGGATGACGCCGCCGATGGCGTCTTCGGCTTCGTCAACACGATCATCGCCTCGATGAGCGGGGCAGGGATCGGGCTGGAGCATGCGACCCGCTTCCTGGAATACGCCGACCACCTGCCGGACCTGTATGGCAATGCCCTGGTCGTCTCGGGCCGCCTGGTCGCCGCGGAACCCGATGTGGTGCGCGGCCTGGTCCACGCCGTGACGGCCGGCACGCTGGCCGCGATCGCCGATCCTGATCGGGGCGTGATGGCGGTCAAGGCGCGCAACCCGGGCATCGACTTGGCCATCGAGACGCGGCGCTGGCGCGGCACCATCGCCAAGGAGATGGCGCATCCCGAGGCCGCGCGGATCGGCCTTGGCGACGCCGATCCGCAACGCCTGGCCGGCGGCATCGCGGCGCTGGCATCCTCCCTGGCGCTGGCGCGCGTGCCCACGCCGGCCGAGGTGTTCAGCGCGGTGTTCCTGCCGCCGCCACGGGACCGAGGGGCCGGCTGAGCCACCACCCCGGCGCCAGTACCCAGACGCCGTCGCGGCGCAGCAGCGCGTCGCGCTCTGGCGCGGCACCGCGCCGCGCCCGCGCCAGGCTCGCGTCATCGCCCAGCACATACAGCGTCCCTGGTTCGTGCCGCCCGCTGGCCAGTCGCTCCGCCATGTCGGCGTTCAGGGCCGCGACCCGGCCGGGATCGATGCGCGCGAGATAGACGGCATCCGTCTCAAGCCCGAGGGTCGCGGCATAGACGGCGACCTCTTCCCAATGCTTCGCCTGGTTGCCGTTCGGGACCACGCGGATGCGGGTGTAGCGCGCCGCGGCCTTGGCCCAGAAGGGATCGGTCAGGCGCAGTGGCGCGACCGCTGGACCCTGCGGGAAGTAGCGCGTCGTATTGGTGAACCCGGGTTGCAGGTCGATGAATTGCAGCCCCACCAGCAACGCCAGCACGACGCCCGCGCGCCTGCCGCCGATGGCATGCGCCAGCGCCGCGATGCCGGCCAACAACAGCGCGTAGCCAAGTGGCCAAAGGAAGCGTTCCGAGGCGCGCAGCGCCGCCGCGAGGTCGGCCAGGCGCGGCGGCAGTTCGAACCAGCCAACCTCCCGCCCACCGATCGACACGTGGTGCGAAATCGCAACGGCGAGCATGACCCCCAGCGCCAGCAACAGCGGCCAGCGCGCCGCGATCCCCCGCAGCGGGCGCCAAAGCCAAGCGATGCCCGACAGCAGCAACAGCGCCAGGATGCCGAGCCCGGGATAGGAAGCGCCGACCTCCGCATGCAGCGGTCCGGGTAGATCGGGCAGGATGGCGCCCCAGGGCCCTGGATCGAACGGCGCCAGCAGGTCCATCTGCATCTGTCCGTAGCGCGCACCCTGCCCACCAAAGCCGCTGGTCAATACGAAGAACCCCGCGGCCCACAGTGCCGCGAGGCCAGCGACAGGCACCGCGAGAGCTTCGGCGGCCAGGCCACGCCAGCCGTGGCGCGCGACCCCGCGCGCCAGCCAATCCGCGGCCCAGAGCCCCAGCACCATCGGCAGCAGGTAGGAATGGATCATGGCTGTTGCGGCGACCAACGGCGCCCAGGCCGCCGTCCGCCGCCAACCTGTGCCCGGCACGATGCAGAGCCAAAGTCCGGCCAGCAGGAGGAAATGCGCCGACAGCGCGAAATGCCCGCCCATGCGGGTCAAAAGGGCCGGCTGCATGATGAACAGAACGGCGCCCGCCAGGCGCGCCAACGGATCGCGCGTGACCTGGCCGATGAGCCGCCACGCCAACGCCCCCTGCAACCCCGCGCAAGCGAAAATCCACAGGCCCCAGTATTGCGAAACCTCGGCCAGCCCGGAGATTGCCTTGAAGAAGATGGCGAGCAGCGGGATGGAATCCGCGTAGAAGATGGAGGACGACACCTCCAATCCCCAGGCCGGGTTCAGCCCCGGCGGCCAGGTCCAAGGCGCGTGTTTGAAGAAGGTGTAGCCAAGCCAGTACTGCACCGGGTCCGGGCCCAGGGTGCCCCTCAGCATCCAGCCGGTATGCGACGGGGGCAGGATATGACCGCCGAAGACGTACCACGCCACGGCAAAGCCCAGCAGGCAGGCAGCGGCGCCCCCCCAATTCCGAGATATCCGTGACCCAAGCTCGACCACTGGAACCTCCAGCTGATCTAACGCGCGGGGCCGCTTTGGGTTGCTTCAACATCCCCCTTTTCACCGCAATCGATTTCCAGCACGCTTCATCAAAAGACGACGACGGGAGCGCCAAGATGTTGAAATTGCTGGTGAACGGCCGTGCGGGCGATGTGGACGCCGCGCCCGAAACCCCGCTGATCTACGTCCTGCGGAACGACCTGGCGTTGAACGGCCCGAAACTCGGCTGCGCGGTCGGGCAATGCGGCGCCTGCACGGTGCTGGTCGATGGCATGGCCGTGCGGTCGTGCCAGTTGCGCGCCGGCGATGCCGTCGCACCGGTCGCCATCACCACGCTGGAGGGCCTGGGCACCCCCGACCGCCCGCACCCGCTGCAAACCGCCTTCATCCAGGAACAGGCGGCGCAATGCGGCTACTGCACCAGCGGCATGATCATGCACGCCGCCGCCCTGATCGCCGGCAAGCCCGCGATCACCGAAGCCGAGGTGCGGGACGGCATGGACAACAACCTGTGCCGCTGCGGCACGCAGCCACGTGTGGTGCGCGCGGTGATGCGCGCCGCCCGGCAGGGGGTGTAGCGCCATGACGAACCTGTCCCGCCGCGGCCTGGGCCTGACGGCCGTGGGCCTGGCCGTTGGCTTCCACTGGGGCCTGGGCTCGGCGCAACCCGCCCGCCCCGTGGCGCCCATGCTGCGCGCCAATCCACGGATGGAGGCCTGGGTCCGCATCGCACCCGATGGGCGCATCACCGTGCTGACCGGGCGTGTCGAACTGGGCCAGGGCGTGCTGACCGCCATGCGCCAGATCGCCGCCGACGAACTCGATGTCGCGCCCGGCAGCCTGACCCTGCTGTCAGGCGACACCGCCGAGACCGCGGATGAGGGTGTGACCGCCGGGTCCCAATCCATCAAGTTCGGTGGCGAGGCCCTGGGGATCGCCTGCGCCGATGTGCGGGCCACCCTGGTCCGGGTCGCGGCAGAGGCCTGGAACCTGCCGGCCGCCACGCTGAGCGTCACCGACGGCGTGATCACCGGCGCGAACCGCCGCATGACCTACGCCCAGGCGGCATCGGGCCTGTCGCTCGCAAGGCCGGTCGATCCCCAGGTCCAGCGCAAGCCGGTCGCGGCACAGCGGGTGATCGGCACCTCGCTGCCGCGCACCGACATCCCGGGCAAGGTCTTCGGCCAATCGACCTTCATCCACGACATGCGGCCCGAAGGCATGGTGTTCGGCGCCGTCGCGCGGCCGCCGGCCTATGCCGCGCGCCTGGACTCGCTCGACATGGCCTGGGCGCGGGCGCTGCCGGGGGTGATCGCCGTGGTGCGCGATGGATCGTTCCTGGGCGTCGTCGCGCGGCGAGAGGAACAGGCGAATGAGGCTGCGAGAAAAATCACGCAGGCGGCGCGTTGGCGGGATGGGGCCGCCTTGTTCGGCGGCCGCGACGTGTTCGACCACCTGCTGAACACGCCCTCGCTCGTGACCACCATCCACAAGACCGAGGCCGCCGCCCCCGCCGCCGCGCGCACCCATCGCGCGGAGTACCGTCGCGGCTTCCAGGCGCATGCCTCGATCGGTGCGTCCTGCGCGCTGGCGGTGTGGCAGGGCGATGCGCTGACGGTGTGGTCGCATGCCCAGGGGCCTTTCCCCTTGCGCGGCGACATGGCGCGCGGGCTGCGGATGTCGCCGGAAAAGATCCGCGTCATCCATGTCCAGGGCAGCGGCTGCTACGGCCACAACGGCGCCGACGACGTGGCGCTGGACGCGGCGCTCCTGGCCCGCGCCGTCCCCGGCCGCACGGTGCGCGTGCATTGGACGCATGAGGAGGAGATGGTCTGGGAGCCATGGGGCTCGGCCATGGTCGTGCGGCTGGAAGGCGCCATGGCGGCCGATGGCACGCTCGGCACCTGGGCGCATGATGTCTGGTCATTCCCGCATTCGACCAGGCCGGGCGGGACCACCGGCTGCAACCTGCGTTCGGCCTGGTACCTGGAAAACCCGGTCGCGGCCCCGCCGGCGACCGATGGCGCCCTGCCGAATGGCGCCGCCGCGCGCAACGCCGTGCCGATCTATGCCGTGCCGAACCAGGCGGTGACGACGCATTACCATGAGCAGATGCCGGTGCGGACCTCCGCCTTGCGCACCCTGGGCGGGTATTTCAATGCGCTGGCGGCGGATATGTTCATCGATGAATGCGCGGCGCTGGCCGGGCGCGATCCGGTCGCCTATCGGTTGGCGCATCTGCGCGATCCGCGGTTGCAGGCGGTGTTGCGACGCGCGGTGGAATTGGCCGGCTGGACGCCGGAACCGGTCATCCGCAAGCCGCTGGCGGCCGAGATGATCGGCACCGGCGTGGGCCTGACCAAATACAAGAACAGCGATGCGCATGTCGCCGTCGTCGCCCGTGTCGCCGTCGACACCGGCACGGGCGTGGTGCGCGTGCTTGGCCTCTGGGCCGCGACCGAGGCGGGGCGCGCGGTGAACCCCGACGGCATCACGAACCAGATCGAGGGCGGCATGGTGCAGTCCACGTCCTGGACGATGATGGAGGAAGGCCGCTGGGACGCCGGGCGCATGACCAGCGACGATTATTCCAGCTACCCGATCATGGATTTCAGCACGACGCCGCCGATTCAAAGCGTGGTGATGGACCGGCCCGACCTGCCTTCGCTGGGGGTCGGCGAAGGCAGCCAGGCGCCGACCGGGGCCGCCATCGCCAACGCGATCTATGCGGCGACCGGGCGACGGGTGGCGGACATCCCCTTCACCCCCGCAAGGGTGAAGGCGGCGCTGGCGGGCTGATCAGTCCGCCGTCGCGCCCGATGCGCGCACGACCTCGCCCCAGACGCGCAGCTCTTCCTCGATGAAGGCGGCGTATTGGGCGGGGGTCAGGTCGGGCGCGTCGGCGGTCAGCGTCGCGTAGCGCTGGCGGATCACCGGCAGGGCCAGGATCGCGCGGATCTCCGCGTTGATCCGCTCCACCAGCGCCGGCGGCATCCCCTTCGGCCCGGACACACCGAACCAGGAATAGGAGGTGACGCCAGGCAGTCCTGCCTCGATCAGGGTCGGGATTTCCGGCAGGTTGTGGTTCCGGGTCGCGTCGGCGACGGCGATCGCCTTCAGCGAGCCATCCCGGATATAGCCGATGCAGGACGGCAGCCCATCGACGATCAGGCCGACATTGCCGGCGATGGTATCGAGCAGCGCCGGCCCGGAGCCACGATACGGCACCGGGTTCATCTTGATCCCCGCGACCATGCCGAAGCGCATGCCGCACAGATGGGTCGATGTGCCGTGCCCGGAAATCGCGAAATTCAACCCCTCCGGCCGCGATCGGCCAAGGCGGATCAGATCCTGGATCGTCTGCGCCTCATAGCGCGGATTCACCAGGACGGCGGTGGAGGTCGTGGCCGCCAGCGCGATATGCGAGAAATCCGTGTTGGCATCGTAGCGCACATTGCGGAATAGAGCGGGCGAAATGCCGTGGGAGGCGCTGTTGGAGATGTACAGCGCATAGCCGTCCGGCGGGTTCGCCAGCATCTGCGTCGCTGCCGTGGTCGCGCCGGCGCCGGGGCGATTCTCGATGACAAAGGGCTGGCCCAGCCGTTCCTGCAACTGCTGCGCCAGGATGCGGGCGACGATGTCGGTGGTGCCGCCAGGCGCGAAGGGCACCACGACGCGCACCGGCCGATTGGGCCAGGCGCCTTGCGCGAATGCCGGCAGCGGCAGGAGCGCGCCCGCGGCGAGTAGCGCGCGGCGGGGGATGGTCACCGTCATGTCTCGGCTCCTGGATTTGGGAAACCCTGCGGCAGGCTTGCGGGCGTGTCCAGGAAACGTGTCAGGATCGCCGCCGTTTCGGCCAGATCGGCGGCGCCCGGGGTCTCGACCAGGGCGGCCCCCGGCAGCAGCGCCGCGGCGCGGGCCGCCTGTGGAGCCACGTTGTCGCCGCGCGTCGCCACGATCAGGGCCGGCACGCGGACCAGTGGCAGGCGATCCTCGACACGGTAACGGATCGCGGCGCGGTAGGCGCGATGATAGGTGGTGCCGTTCTTCAGCACTTCCAGCAACTTGGCGTGCACCGCGATGGGGTCGGGCGCGGGCGCGGCGCGGCGATGCGCGGGATCGCGGGCGAACCAGGGGAAGAAACGAAAATAGTCGCGGCACATCGCATGGGCCATGTGCAGGTAGATCCCGTCCGGATCGGGCCGGATTTCGGGCGCCACCCGTTCCAGCATCTCCTGCCGTCCGGCATCGTCGTAGAAGCCGACGCCGTCCAGGATGATGCGGCGGGTGCGCGAGGGCGCGGCCAGCGCCATTTCCATCGCGACCCGCGCGCCCAGGTGCGCGCCCAGCACGTCGCAGGCCGCAAGTCCCATCGCGTCGCAGAAGCCGATCAGCGCCTGCGCGAAGGTGCCGAGGTCGGGCGCATCATCCGGCAGGGGATCGCTTTCGCCGCAGCCCGGCAGGTCGGGCACCAGCACCAGGCGGGTTTCCGACAGCGCCTCGGCCAGACGCGTCAGCCCCTGGCCGTTGCCGGCGGCGCCGTGCAGCAACACCAGCGGCGCGGCGCCGCCATGGCCCCCGGTGCGGTAATGCACCTGGCCCCAGCCTAGGTCGGCGAAGCGACGGCGCAGCATCAGCCCCCCGCCGCGTGGCGCGCCGCCAGCCAGCCGAAGGCCGCCCCGCGCATTAGGGACACGCCGGCCTGGTAGCCCGCGCCGGATTCGGTCGGTGCCGCGGCGTTGCCGCAGGCGTAGAGTCCGTCGATGGGGCGCCCCCGCACATGCAGCACGCGGGCATCGGGATCGGTCAGCAGCCCGGCGGCGGAAATGCCGCCCAGCTTGACCCGCACCGCGCAGAACGGGCCGGTCGCCAAGGTGCCGAGGTTGGGATGCGCCGCATGCGGATCGCCGGCGGTGGAGCGCGCGAAGGCCGAGGTGCCGCGGCCGAAATCCGGGTCCTCGCCCCGCGCCGCTCCTTCGTTGAAGCGGGTGATGGTGGCGGCCAGCGCCGCAGCATCCACGCCGATCTTGCGCGCCAACTCCTCCGTCGTATCGGCTTGCACCACCCAATCGGGCACCGGCGCGCCCGGCGGGCGGCGGGCAAAGCTGTAGCGGGCGAAATACTGCGCATCGAACAGCATCCAGGCCGGCAGGTTCGGATGCCGGTGCAGCCCGAGGTCGAACCGCGTCAGCGCCGAAACAACGTGCTGGAACTGGCTTTCATCACAGAAGCGCCGCCCCTGGTCGTTCACCACGATGCTGTGCGGATAGGACAGCCCGCGCAGCCCCGCGCTGAAGAATTGCTCGCCGCCATCCGGCGCCGGGATCGCGTAGCCGACCAGCATCGCCAGGTTGTTCGGCACGCGCCACACGGCGGCACCCAATTCGCTTCCCATCAGCAAACCGTCACCTTCGATCGAACGCGGAAAGATGTTCATCCAGTCGGGCAGGCCCTCGAACCGGCCCACCAACTCCGGGCTGCCTTCGTAGCCGCCCGTCGCGAGGACCACACCTTTTTTCGTATGCAGCCGCGTGCCGCCACCTTCCAGCCCGACCACGCGCCCGTCCTCCAGCAGCAGCCGTTCGGCGCGGAAGCCGGCCAGGATCGGCACCTGGCGTCGCACCAGTTCGGCGACGAACTGGCCGACCAGACCAGCACCGGCGGCGAGCAACTCGCCGCGGCGGCGCGCGTCCAATTCCGCCTCCGGCCAGCGCTGGCGGGCGCCCAACCCGCCCCAGGCGATGGCATCGCCCCAGGAGACGCCGGCTTCGTTGTAGACGCCTTCCTCCAGCCGGTGGCCCCAGGGACCGAGGGCCGCGCGCGCGATCGGCATCGCCTCCACCATGCGGCCATCGGCGGCGGCGCCATCGGCCTGGGGGAAATAATGGTCGGGCAGGCCGCGCAGCAGGCGTAGCGGCACGCCCGCATCGGCGAAGTCGCGCAACGCCAGGCGGCTGGCCTGCAGATAGGCTTCCGTCATCGGCGCCAGCGCATAGCCACCCGACAGGAAGCCCATGTAGCGCCGCGCGGCATCCAGGCTGTCGGGCAGGCCGGCCTCGGCTGCCAGATGGTTGCAGGGCGCCCAGAGCCCGCCGAGGGAGGCGGCGGTCGCGCCGCCCAGCCTGTCGGATTTTTCCACCACCACCACGCGCAATCCGCGCGCGGCCGCGGCCAGCGCCGCGCCGCAGCCCGCGGCCCCGGTGCCGGCGACAACCAGATCGACGTCGTGATCCGCCACGCCTTCAACGCCCCCCTGTACGAACAGGGCTTAGTCTTGACGCGGCCCCCCGCGGTGGCAAGGCTCCTGGATCCAACGACAGGTCATATCGAAATGCCCGAGGCTGTTGCGTCACCGTATCCGTTGCTGCTCAGCCCGCATGCCCTCGGTCCGAAGATGGCACGCAACCGTACGTGGATGAGCGCGCATGCGACCTTGCTGGTGAAGGACCACGTCTTCACCGACGAACACGTGGCCTATTACGAGGAACGCGCCAAGCACGGCGTCGCCGTCATCACCATGGAAGCCATGGCGGTGCATGAGACATCGCTGCCCTATCGCGGCAAGGCGCTGGCCTTCGACCCGCGCATGGTGCCGCAGTTCCGGAAGATCGCGGATGCGGTGCATCGCCACGGCGCGTTGCTGCTGGCGCAGCCCTGGCATCGGGGGCGTGAGACGAACAGCGTCGCCTCCGGCGTGCCGGTCTGGGCGCCATCGGCGGTGCCCTGCGCGGTGTATCGCGAGATGCCGCATGTGATGACGATCGCCGACATCGACACGATCCGCGAGGGCTATCGCCTGTCGGCCCGTCACGCCCGCGATGGTGGGTTGGATGGGGTCGAGGTCCATTCCATGGCGCATGGCTATCTGCTGAACCAGTTCCTGTCGCCCGCGACGAACCACCGTACGGATGCCTTTGGCGGCAGCTTGGAGAACCGCCTGCGCCTGGTCATGGAGATCATCCAGGCAACGCGTGAGGAATGCGGTCCGGATATGATCGTCGGCGTCCGCATCAATTCCGACGATGGCCATGAGGGCGGGCTGCGCCCGGACGACTGGGCCGAGGTCGCGGCGCGGATGACCGCATCGGGGTTGATCGACTACGTATCATGCAGCCACGGCACCTACCTGAACCGGATGCTGATCTACCCGACCTCACCGGAAAGCCACGGCTTCCAGATGGCCGCGACGCGAAAGGTGAAGCAGGCGGTGGACCGCCCGGTGGTGGGCGTCGGTCGCATCGTGACGCCGGCCGAGGCCGAGAAACACCTGGCCCAGGGCGATTGCGATTTCGTCGCCATGGCACGCGCGCTGATCGCCGACCCCGAATGGGTCGCCAAGGCGCAACGTGGCGAGGGCGAGGACATCCGCCCCTGCGTCGGCGCCAATTGGTGCATGTCGTCGATTTTCGCCCAGGCGCCGATCGCCTGCATCCACAACCCGGCGGCCGGCAACGAACGCCAACTCGGCGCCGGCACGGTGACGCAGGCGGCGCGCGCGAAAAAAGTCGCGGTCGTCGGCGGTGGCCCGGGCGGGATGCGCGCGGCACTGACCGCGGCCCAGCGCGGGCACCAGGTCACGCTGTACGAACGCAGCCATGAGCTGGGCGGCCAGGTCCGGCTGTGGTCGCGCGCGCCGTCGCGCACGGAACTGGCCGGCGTCGCCGACTGGCTGGAACGCCAGGTGGTGAAGGCGGGCGTCGATATCCGCCTGCAAACGGTGGCGACCGAGGCCATGCTCCGCGCCGCGGGCTACGAAACCATCATTGTCGCCACCGGTTCGGCCGGGCTGCGCCATGGCTGGACTCCGCTGCGGCCGGAAAAATGGAATGGCGCCCCGGTGCCCGGCACGGACCAGCCCAACGTGCTGTCCTACATGGACGCGCTGCGCGAACAGGCACCGCCCGGGGCGCGGGCGTTGGTCTATGACGGGTTGGGCGGGCGGCAGGCGGTGGTGGTCGCCGAATACCTGGCATCGCGTGGGGCGGCGGTGGAATTCGTGACCTGGCTGGGTCAGGCGGCCCCCGACCTCGCGGCCAGCCGCGACTGGGGCAAGACGTTTGGGATGCTCCGGCGCATGGGCGTCACTTTCACCACCGACATGGAATTGCTGGGGATCGAAGGCGGCACGGTGCGGCTGCGCGATGTCTACACCAGCGAACAACATGTGCGGAACAACATCGACACCATCGTCCTGGCGCTGGGCGCCGAGGCGCAGGACGCGCTGTTCCACGCATTGCACGGCAGCGGGCCGGAGGTGCGGCTGATCGGCGATGCCCTGGCCCCCCGCCGTGCCGACGCGGCGATACGCGAAGGCGAGATCGCCGCGCGGGCCATCTGACAACAAGGACAACACCATGACCCCCGAAGGCGAAGCCGAACTCGAAAAAATCCGCGCCGTCCGCGGCTATACCCTGCCGCTGCACGACATGCTGGCCGAGTGCAATCCGGAATTCCTGCGCCGCTACGGCGACCTTGCCAGCCATGTGATCTTTGGCCCGGGCGAGGGCCGTGCGCTGGACCTCAAGACCCGCTTCCTGGTGCTGGTCGGCATCACGACGGCGGTGAAGGGCGACCGCGAGGGCATCGAATGGGCGTCCCGCCGCGCCATGCAATACGGCGCGAGTTTCGAGGAAGTGGTGGAAGCCGCCTTCCTGGCCGGGCTGCCCGCCGGGATGCCGGCCTTCGAGGGATTCTGCCGTGCCATGAAGGATGTGCGCGAGGGCAAGGGGTGGGTTCCCACGACGCCGGCCGAACCCACATGAGGCGCACCACGGAGGACCGGCCCATGCTGTCACGACGCCTCACAGCCCTTGGCCTGGCTGTCCTGCCTTTTGCCGCCTTCGCCCAAGGGGCCGGCCCCGCCCGTATCCGCGGCACGATCGTGTCGTTCGAGGCCGGCCAACTGACCATCGCCACCCGCGAAGGCGGCCGCGCGACCGTCACCCTGCCCGAAACCGCACCCGTGTCCGCCCTGCGCCGGGTCGCGCTGTCGGAGGTGACGCCGGGGACCTTCCTGGGCGTGGTGGCCGAACCTGGCCCTGATGGCGGCTTGCAGGCGATTGCGATCAGCGTCTTCCCGCCGGGCGCGCGGGGGCGGGAGTTCCAGTCGGCCTGGGACCTCGGGCCCAATACCTCGATGAACAATGGCGCGGTGGAGGCGGTGGTCGAGAATGCGAATGGCCGTGAGATCACCATGACCATCCTGGGGCAAAGCCACCGGGTGGCGATCACGCCACGGACCGCACTGCTGATGGGCATCCCGGCCACGCGCGCCGATTTGGTGCCCGGCGCCGCCGTGCTGGTCGTCGGCACGCGGGCGGAGGACGGCCGGATCACCGTCGACCGCATGCAGGTCGGCCGCGACGGGGTGTCGCCGGCGACCTGAGTGTCAGGGTGCCGCCGTCACAGGCGACGCAGGATCAGCGCCATCGGGCGAACGTGCTCGCGATAGGTGATGAGGCGGTCGTAGACCCCCGCCGCCTGGCGGTTGGCGCCGATCGCCTCGTAGCCGGGTTGTTCGTCCGGCGTTTCCGGCCAGTCGTCCTGGGCGGGCAGGATCCGCTCCTCGGCCATGGCCTGGGGGTCGGTACCCAGAACCACGGACGCTTCCTGGGCGAGTGGGGTGTAGTTCGCGACGCCGGTGCGCTTGCGTGCTTGGGTGGCGTCGTCCAGCGCCAGGATGTCGCCGCCCTGCGCCACGCGGGTCAGCGGATAGGTGGCGCGTGCCCCGCCAACCAGGGCCGCGACCCGATCGGCGACAGCGGCGCAGAGGTCATGCATGGGGTTATAGCCCTCGACCGGGTCCGCCACGACCAGGGCGCCCGGTTCGGCCTGCCCCGCGATGGTCTCCGCCGCGGCCAGGAAGGGGGACGCATCGCCGGCCAGCAGCGCAGCATACCAGGCGCGGTCCGACAGAGGCCCCATGACCGCGCCGGCGCGTGCCCCGCACGCCTGGATAAGCGTCCGGGAGAATGCGGTGCGCGGCGGTGCGGCCTGCCCCGCCCCGTCGGTCAGCACGCAGACAAGGGGGCGTTGCTGCTCCATCCAGCCGAACAATCGCAATTCATGGCCGGGATGCGCGACGATCAGGCAGGGTTCGGGCATCGGGCCTTGTAGTCAGCGTGGCCGGATGTGAATAGCCAAGGCCTGTCGCCGCCACGGCTGGCGACCGGGAGCCATGACGTGTCGCTGACCGTGCTGATCACGAACCTCGTCCTGGCGAACCGCACGGGGACGGAGGTTGTCGTCGAACAACTGGCCGACGGCCTGCGCCGCCGCGGGCATCGCGCGGTCATCTATGCCCAGACGCTGGGACCGCTGGCGCAGGAGATGCGGGCGCGGGGCCATCTTGTCACCGACCGGCCCGACGGTTTGCCGATGCGGCCCGATGTGATCCATGGCCACCACACGGCACCCTGCTTCGCGGCACTGGCGGCCCATCCCGGCGTGCCCGGCTTGTTCGTGTGCCACGACGCCACCACCGCCTACGACACGCTGCCACCGCATCCGCGCGTGCGGCGTGCCTTTGCCGTGGATGAACGGTGCCGCGCACGCCTGGTGGCGGAAGGTGCGGCGGCATCGCAGGTGTCGATCCTGCCGAACGCGGTCGATCTGTCGCGCGGCCTGCCCCACCCCCGCCTGCCGGAACGCCCCGGGCGCGCGATCGCGATCACCAAGCATGCGACGCATCTGCCGGCCCTGCGCGCCGCCTGCCACGCGGCCGGGATCGTGCTGGAGGAATTCGGCTCCGGCCCCGGCCAGATGTTGGCGCGGCCGGAGGAGGCCTTCGCCCGCGCCGATATCGTCTTCGCCACCGCCCGGACGGCGATGGAGGCCGCGGCCGCCGGTGCCGGCGTGATCGTTTGCGACGGTCGTGGCTGCGCAGGATTCCTCGGCCGGGCCAATGCCGAGGCATGGCTGCCGTGGAATCTCGGCGCCGCCATCCTGGCATTCCCGACCGACGAAGCGCAGGTGGCCGCCGCCATCGCCGCCTGGTCGGCGGCCGAGGCCGAGGCCGCCACCGCCCTGGTGCGCGACCGGTGTGGGATCGAGCCCTGGCTCGATGGGCTGGAGACGATCTACCGGGACATGCTGGCGCTGCCCGCCCTCGACAATGCGCCCGCCGAGGCGGCGGCGGTCGGGGTCTTCATTTCACGCTGGGTGCCGCATCTGGACCAGGACGCCGCATGGCGCCGCCTTGCGGACCAGATCGGATGGCCCGCGCGTGGGTCGCCGCTCGACCGTGTCGGGCAGGAGATCGCCGGCCTTGCCGCCGCTGTGGCCCAGACGCAGGCGGGCCTTGCCGCGGCCATCGCGCAGACGCAGTCGGGCCTCGACACCGCCCAGGCCGAGACGGAGGGCGCGCTGGCATCCGTGACGGCGGACCTGCGAGAGGCGGTGCAGGCCGGATCGGCTGCGGCACAGGCCGCCGTCGCCGCCCATGCCCAGGACACCGCGATCGGCCTGGCCGGCGTCTTCGACCGGCAGGCGCTTATCGAAGCACGGGTGCTGGCCGCGCTGGACAGCACGGAGCGACGGCTGGACGCGGCGCTGCAGGGCGCGCGGCCGCCGCCCGGGCTTGGGGCGCGAATTGAATCCGTGCTGCGCGGGCTGTGGCACAGGATCCTGCCCGCCGCGGTGCGGGCGCCGCTGCATCGGTTGCGCCGGCGCGTGCTGGCGGCGCTACGCGGGTGACGCGCGGCCTTTACACGGCGTCGGCGCGCGTCGTGATCCAGGCGGCATAATCCTCATACGCCGCGGGGCCGATGAAGCGCGGCGCCCAGCCCAGCCCCGCCGCCCGGGTATTGGCCATCACGCCGCGCGGCCGGGTTTCGTTGAAGCTGACGGTCGCGGCCTCACCCGCCGCCGCATGGCGCCAGGAAAACCCGGGGAAGCGGGCCGCCATCACATCGCAGCAGGCCCCGGCCAGGGGCGCCCAGTCCAACCCGCTGGCCAGGTTGAACACGCGCGGACCCGGGGTGTCGGTGTCCACAAGCGCCAACAGCCCCGCCGCCAGGTCGCGCACGTAGATCCAGTCATAGGCGGGCAGGGGGGCGGCCGGGATCACGATGGCCCGCCCTGCCAGGGCCGCCTGGGCGATGGCCAGATGCGGGCTGAGGGTGTCGCGCAGGCCGGTATCGCGTTCCCACGGGCCAAAGGTCGCGCCGATGCGGGCGGCGATGGCGTCCAAGCCCCAGAGCCCGGACAGCCGCATCCCCATGCGCTCGACCGCGTATTTGGTCACGCCATAGAGGCTGATCGGCACGCAAGGGGTCTCCGCCTCGGTCAGCACCGGATAGGCATAGGCGCTTTCGCCATAGACGGCCGAGGAGGAGGGCAGCACCACCCGGCGCACCCCGCCCGCGTCGCGCGCGGCCTTCAGGGTCGCGACCAGGCCCTTCAGGTTCACATCCAGCACCAGTTCGGGGTTTTCCGCCTCCCGCGCCGGGCCGGCGGTGATGGCGGCGAAGGGCAGCACCGTGTCGATCGGCTGGGCGGCGAAGGCGGCGCGCAGGGCGGTGTCGTCCAGCACATCGCCCAGGATGACGGTCAACTGGCCGGGCAGGGCGGCGAAGGCGGCGGCGGCCGGGACGGGCAGGGGCTCACGGCCATAGATGACGACGCTGTCGCCGCGGGCCAGCAGCGCCTCGGTCACGTTCAAGCCGACGAAGCCGGCGCCGCCGGTGATCAGGACCTTGGCCATCGCGAACCCTCATGGAAATGCGCTTCGGCGTTACGCGGCCCGGGCGCCGGGGGCAATCCGGCTTGCATCCGGCCCCCGGCATGGCTACATGCATGGTCCGCCCGCGCGGAGTTCAACCCGCGCGCCCTTTTGGCTGAATTGAACCGGACATACCATGGCCCGCGTCACCGTCGAAGATTGCATCCTCCAGGTCCCCAACCGGTTCGACCTCGTGCTGTTCGCCGCCCAGCGCGCGCGGAACCTCAGCCGGGGTGAGGAACTGACCCTGGACCGCGACAACGACAAGAACCCCGTCGTCGCCCTGCGAGAGATCGCCGAAAAGACCGTCGACCTGCCGTTGCTGGAACAGGACATCGTCAAGGGCCTGCTGCGCGCGCCCGAGCCGGAGCCGCTGGACGAGGAAGTCGGCGACATCATCGCCATCGACGAGAATATCTTTGGCGTGATGGACGTGAACGAAGAAGCCCTGCCGGATGGCATGGGCCTTGAAGACCTGTCGCCCGACGACATCGAGGCGGCGATCGCCGCCGAACTGGCCGGGGGCAAGCGCTGACGGCCGGTCCCATAACCGGGACGGGCGACGGGCCGGCACGCGCGCCGGAAGGACTGGCTGCGCCGGGGGGCGCCCTGCCGAACAAGGCGGTGGTTTCCCCTGGGGCCGATCTGGCGGCGACCGTCGCCGCCTACGATCCCCGCGCCGACCGCGCCCTGATCGAGGCGGCCTACGACTTCGCCGCCGCCGCCCACGCGAAACAGACGCGGGAAAACGGCGACCCCTACATCACCCATCCGCTGGCTGTCGCGCGCATCCTCGCGGGCTACCGGCTCGACACCGCCTCGATCCTGACCGCCCTGCTGCATGACACGGTGGAGGACACCAGTGTTACCCTGGCGGAGCTTGAACGCCGGTTTGGTGCGGATGTCGCCAGGCTGGTCGATGGGGTGACCAAGCTGGGCCGGATCGAACTCCAGTCCGAACACACCAAACAGGCCGAGAACTTCCGCAAGCTCGTGCTGGCGATGAGCGAGGACATCCGCGTCCTGCTGGTGAAGCTGGCCGACCGCCTGCACAACATGCGGACGCTGCATTTCGTCGAGAAGCCGGAGAAGCGCCGCCGCGTCGCGCGCGAAACATCGGACATCTACGCCCCCCTGGCCGAACGCATCGGCATGGATGCGATCAAGACCGAGCTTGAGGTCCGCGCCTTCCGCGAGATCGAGCCCGACGCCTATCAGACCATCGTCGCCCGCCTGGCTTTCTTGCGCGGGCAGGGCGCGGATCTGATCGAGGAAATCCGCGCCGACATGCTGCGCGTGCTGGCCGCCGACGGGGTCGAACACGCCGAGGTCTCGGGGCGGGAAAAATCCCCCGTCTCGATCTGGCTGAAGATGAAGGAGAAGAAGGTCGAGTTCGAGCAACTCTCGGACATCATGGCCTTCCGCGTGCTCGTCCCGGACAAGGCCACCTGTTACGCCGCGCTGGGGTCGGTGCATTCGCACTATCGGGTCGTGCCGGGGCGGTTCAAGGACTACATCTCCACGCCCAAGAAGAACGGCTACCAGTCGTTGCATACCGGCGTGACTGTGCCCGCGCGCCGCAACGCCAAGATCGAAGTGCAGATCCGCACGCCGGAAATGCACGAAGTCGCTGATTTCGGCGTCGCCGCGCATTGGATCTACAAGCAGGGCGATACCGCGGCGAAAGATCGCCGGCGTTACCCTTGGGTCAAGGACCTGTTGGAAATCCTGGACAACACGGGCAACGAAGCCCAGTCGTTCATGGAGAATACCAAGCTCGCGCTGCACCAGGACCAGGTGTTCTGTTTCACGCCCAAGGGTGAGCTGATCGCCCTGCCGCGCGGCGCCACGCCCGTCGATTTTGCCTATCAGGTCCACTCGGCGGTGGGCGATGCCTGTGTCGGGGCAAAGATCAACGGCCAGATCAAGCCGCTGCGCCAGCCGCTGGACAATGGCGACCAGGTCGAAATCATCACCGCCCGCGGCGGCACGCCCAATCCCGCCTGGGAACGCTTTGTCGTCACCGGCAAGGCGCGCGCCCGTATCCGCCGCGTGGTGCTGGCCAAGCAGCGCGCCGAAACCCAGGAAACCGGCCGCGGCGCCATCGCCCGCGCCTTCCGGCAGGAGGGGATCGAGGCGACCTCCGAACGGGTCGAACGCGCCGCCAAGCTGCTGAAACAAGGCGGTGTCGAAGAACTTTACCTGACGGTCGGCGCCGGCCACATCTCGGCCCGTGACGTCGTCTATGCGGCCGAACCGGAATTGCGCGGCCCGCCGCGGGCGACCGACACGCTGGCGCTGACCCGTGCGCGCGGAAAACCCGGGCAGACCGTGTCGGTGCCGCCGCGCCGGATCGGCGATGCGGCCGATGGCATCAGCGGGCTGGTCGCGGGCATGCCGGTCGCCTTCGCCGGCTGCTGCCATCCGATCCCGGGCGACCGGATCGTCGGCATCGTCGCGACCGGCAAGGGGGTCACCATCCACCGCGCCGAATGCGCGACCCTGACGCAATTCGCCAGCACGCCCGAACGCTTCCTTGACGTGGATTGGGACCAGGCGGCGGCCCCGAATGGCCAGCATGTCGCCCGGCTGGCGCTGGTCGCGACCGAGGAAGGCCCGGCGCTGTCCGGCATCACCATCGCCATCGGCAAGCACGGCGCCCGCCTGTCGCGGCTGAAGGTGAAGCATCGCGCGTCGGATTTTGTCGAGGTTGAAGTGGATGTCGAAGTGACCGACACACGCCATCTGTCGAATGTCGTTGCCGCCTTGCGCGCCTGCCCGGGCGTCGAGGAAGTGGAGCGCGCCAAGGGCTGACGGCCGGCCCACACTGAGGAAGTTTTCAGCATGCCCGATATCGGCGATCGCCTGACCGCCTGGCGCCGTCACCTGCACGCCCACCCCGCCCTCAGCCTGCACGAAGGCCCGACGGCCGCCTTTGTCGCCGAAAAGCTGCGCGAGATCGGCGTGACGGAGTTCGAAACCGGCGTGGGCGGCCACGGCATCGTTGCCACCATCCGCAAGGGCGGCGGCAACCGTTCGGTCGGGCTGCGCGGCGACATGGATGCGCTGCCGATCCACGAAACCGATGCGGACCTGCCCTGGCGCAGCACGGTGCCCGGCGTGATGCACGCCTGTGGCCATGACGGGCACACCACCGCGCTGCTGGGGGCCGCGATCCGGCTGATGGCCGATGACGACTGGTCCGGCACCGTGCGCCTGGTGTTCCAGCCGGCCGAGGAAGGCGGCGGCGGTGCCCGCAGCATGATCCGCGACGGGCTGTTCACCCGCTTCCCGATGGATCGCATCTTTGGTTGGCACAACTGGCCCGGGCTGGCCGCGGGGACTGTCGCGGTGCATCCCGGCCCGGTGATGGCCGCCGGCAACCGCTTCACCCTGACCATCGATGGCCATGCCGGCCACGCCGCCTTGCCGCATCTGACGCGCGATCCGATTGTCGCCGCGGGCCATGCCATCGTCGCCGCGCAATCCATCGTGGCCCGGGTGCTGGACCCGCTGGATGCCGGCGTCGTCTCGCTGACCATGATCCATGGTGGTGAGGCGCAGAACCAGATCGCGGCCCAGGTGCTGCTGAAGGGCAGCATGCGTTTCCTGCGCCCCGCGACCGGGGATGCGATCATCGCCGGCCTGGAACGCATCGCACTTGGCCTGTCGGCCACCTTCGGCGTGACAGCGCGGGTCGAGGTGACACCCGGCGTGCCGGTCACCGTGAACCACGCGGCCGAGGCCGATGTCGCGGCAGAGGCCGCCGGGCGTGTCACCGCGCTGCGCCGCGATCTGGCGCCCGCGATGACGGGCGAGGATTTTTCGCACTTCCTGCACGAAGTGCCCGGCGCCTTCGTCTGGATCGGCAATGGCGAGGCGGCCGGCGGGCGCGACCTGCACAACCCGAACTACGACTTCAACGATGGGATCCTGCCGACGGCTTCGGCCTGGCTGGCCGAGGTGGCCAAGCGGTCGCTCGCGGGCGCCTGACCCGGCGGGCGGGGACTCCCCGTCAGCCGGCTTTACATTCCGGTGCCTGAAGGTCGAACGTAGCCTGTCAAGCCTTTGATAAAATAGGCTGGCATAGGGATTGCTCCTCTCCAGATCGACTCTAACCGTGGTCGGGGAGGGACGGTCACATGTGGTGCCGTAATATCCTTGGGATGGCCTTGGCCATCGGAGTGACGGTCGCGACGCTCGCTGGGGCCAAGGCGAACGTCGTGCTCGACTTCACGCAGGTCGGCCCAACCATCGAAAACGAAAGCGGCTTTCATCCGGAGCGCCCGGTCCCCCTGTTGTTCACGGGCAGAATGGTGGTGACCGACGCCGCCTATGCCGCGGGGTTCGATGTCACGCTGCGGAACAGCGCGCAGCAGGGCCCCTATTTCGAATCATTCGATGGCCTGGTGGCCTTCGACATTCGCTTCAGCATCAACTCTGTTTCTCGGTTGCTGGTCACCTTGGCGGATTTCACGTTCCAGCGGCCGTTTCAGTCGGGCTACTTCAGCGAATTTCACTTCGTTTCCACGCCAAACGGGCCGCCGACTGGCGACGTCTATTACAATGATACTGCAAGCGAGTTCCGGCTACAGGCAGCCGGTCCGGGCGCCTTCGCCGGGCAGGCCAGGTCGGATGGCGCGCTCGGCTGCTTCTTCGCGCGCTGTGACTTCGCCGGCGTGATTTCCGTGCCGGAGCCGTCGAGCCTGGCACTTGTCGGGGTGGGCCTCGTGGCGCTGGGGCTGTCATCCCAACGCCGACGGGCGACCGGCTGACGCTCCGGGCGTCACGCGGCGTCGAAAACCCGGCGCAGCCAGGCCCCTGCCTTGGCCACGGCATCGCGCGCCTTCGCGACCTCGGCCAATGCGCGCAGGAACCCGTGGGCGACGCCGGGAAACACCTCCGCCTCCAGCGGCACGCCGGCGGCGCGCAGGCGTTCCGCCATCGCGGCGTTTTCGCCCGACAGCACGTCCAACTCGGCCCAATGCAGCAGTACCGGCGGCAGCCCAGCCAGGTCGGCGCGCAGGGGGCTGGCCAGCGGGTTCAGCCGGTCGGCCGGGCGCGGGCAGTAGCAATCCCAGTAGAAGCGCATCTTGTCGCGCGTCAGCCAGTAGCCGTCAGCGAATTCATCATAGGATGGCGTGTCCAGCCGGGCGTCGAACACGCCGTAGTTCAGCAACAGCCCCGACAGCCGCAGGTCCGGGTCTGTCTCCCGCAGCAGCAGCGCCACCCCGGCTGCCAGGTTTCCACCCGCCGAGTCCCCGCCGATGGCGATGCGCCCGGGGTCGAGCCCCCAGTCGGCGCCTTGTGCCGCGATCCAGCGCACCACGGCGGCCGATTCCTCCAGCGCCTGCGGAAACGCCGCTTCGGGGGAAAGCGTGTAGTCGGGGCCGATCACGACGCAGCCCGCGGCGGCGGCGTATTCGCGCATCAGGCGATCATGCGTGTCGATACTGTTCCACACCCAGCCGCCGCCATGCAGATAGACCAGGACCGGCGCCGGCCCCGTGATCCCGGCGGGGCGGTGAAAGCGGCAGAGCAGGCGGTGGCCGCGGATCGGTAGCCAGCGATCCTCGGTGACGGCCATGACCGGGCCGGTGGTGGTATCGGCGTGGATCGCCTCACCGGTCGCGCGCGCGCCATCCAGCGGCAGGGTCAGCGTCTGCGGCGGATAGGTGGCGGCCCGCGCGGCCAGCCTGGTTTGCGCTGCCAGCATCTCGGGATCCCAGCGCGGGTCGGTTTCGGTCATGCTTCCTCCGGTGACGATCCGGCCATTCCACGGCGGCGCGGCCTTGCCGGCAAGTGACCCCCCACCTCTGTGCTTGCCCAAGCCGGGGGCTGGGACCAGCCTGTGGCCATGTCGCTGCCTGTCACCCATGGCCCACGGAAGAAGGGTTTTGCCGACACCGCGCTATTCCGGCCGCGCGCGGTCGTGCTTCTGGCCGACCCGTCGCTGCCCGAGGCGGGGGTGCTGGCCGCCAACCTCGCCGCCGGCGGCTTTGCGGGGGCGCTATCGATCCTGGGCATGGACGCGCCGGGGTTGACCCGGCTGCCCGACCTCGGGGCGTTGGAAATGGGGACGGACCTGGCGGTCATCGCCTTGCCGCGCGAATCGGTGGGACCGGCGATGGCGGGGCTGGCCGCGCGGGGCTGCCACGCAGCCGTCGTCGTCACCGACATGCCGGCGCCTGAACTGGCGGCGGCCGGGCGGGCGACAGGGGTTCGCGCCTTGGGGCCGCGGTCATTCGGGCTTTGCGTGCCGGCGATCGGGCTGAACGCCAGCCTGTCGCACCTGCCGGTGCCGGCCGGGCGGCTGGCCGTCGCGTGCCAGGGCTCGGCGTTGCCGCGCGCGCTGATCGACTGGGCGCTGGGTCAGGCGGTGGGCTTCAGCCACATTATCGGCATCGGCGACAACGCCGACATCGGCTTCGCGCCGGCACTAGACTGGATCGCGCGTGACCCCTCGGCCGGGGCCGTGCTGCTCGACCTGCGGCGCATCCGCAATCGGCGGATGTTCATCTCCGCGGCCCGCGCCGCCGCCCGCACCCGCCCGGTGGTCGCGATACGCCCGGGCGCCCGCAGCACCGACGGCAATGGCGATGCCGTGCTGGAAGCCGCGTTGCGCCGTGCCGGGGTGTTGCGCGTGGATGGGTTGGAAGATTTGCTAGCCGCCGCCGAAACCCTGCCTCGGGTCCGGCCCGCATCCCGCCACGGCGCCGATGCACTGCCGGGCGACCGGATCGCCATCGTGGCGAATGGCGAGGGCCTGGCCCTGCTGGGCGCGGATGCGGTCGCCGATCGCGGCGCGCGGCTGGCCGTGACGGGGGCAGCGAACCCCTTGACCCTGCCAGCCACGTCAGGCGTCGGCTTGGTGACCGAGGCCCGCCGGCTGGCCACGCTCCCCGCCGTGGATTGCGTCATCCTGCTGCATGCGCCGACACCCGGGGAGGATGAGGCACCGTTGATCGCGGCGCTGACCGGGACGCGGCCCGCGCGTGGCCAGGCGCCGCTGCTGACCGGCTGGTGCGGCCAGCATACCGCGGGCGCCCAGCGTCGCGCGTTGGCGGAAGCGGGCATGGCGGTCTTTCCGACGCCGGAGGGGGCGGTGCGCGGCGCCATGCACCTCGCGCGCGATCACCAGGCGCGTGCGGCGGCGGCGGAAACGCCATCGCGCGATGTGCTGGACCTCGCACCCGACCGCGACGCCGTGGGCGCGCTGATCGCCCGCGCCCGGGCCGAGGGGCGCCACGACATGAACGAAGCCGACAGCCTGGCGGTGCTGGCGGCCTATGGCCTGCCCTGCATTCCGTCGCGCGCGGCGAAGGGGCCGACCCAGGCGGCGGTCGCCGCGGCCGCGCTCGGCTTTCCGGCGGTGCTGAAAATCCTGTCGTCGGATTTGCCGCGCAAGACCGATGTCGGCGGCGTGGTCCTGGGCCTGCGGGATTCGGCGGCGGTGCTGCGGGCCGCCAAGGCGATGCTGGCCGATGTCGCCGCGCGCCGGCCGCAGGCGCGGCTGGACGGCGTGCTGGTGCAGCGCATGGCCGAGGCTGGGCAGGAGTTGCGGCTGCACCTGTCGGACGACCCGATGTTCGGCCCCTATATTGGCTTCGGGCGGGGCGGCACGGCGGCTGATTTCGAACCCGATGAGGGCTTCGACCTGCCGCCGCTGAACAACACCTTGGCAACCGCGCTGGTCGATCGCAGCCGCGCCGCCCGCCTGTTCGCGGGCTACAGGGACCTGCCGCCGGTGGATCGTCAGGCGGTCGCCGATGCGCTGGTCAGGCTGTCGCAGATCGCGGTGGATTTCCCCGAGATCGCCGCTATCAGCATCAACCCCCTGCGCGCGGGGCCGGCGGGAGTGATGGCGCTCGATGCCTCGGTGTCGCTGCGTGTGGAGGGCAGTCTTGGCCACCTGGCCATCCCGCCCTATCCGGCCGAATTGTCGCGCGCCTGGACCGCGCGCGATGGCGAGGAGGTGACCATTCGCCCCATCCGGCCAGAAGATGCCGCGGCACATGCCGAGGCTTTCGCCCGGCTGAAGGCGGAGGATGTGCGCTGGCGCTTCTTCACGCCGCTGAAGGAACTACCGCCCGAACAGATCGCCCGGATGACGCAGGTCGACTACGACCGGGAAATGGCCTTCGTGGCGGTGGATGCGGCGGCGCGCACCGTCGGCGTGTCGCGGCTGATCCGCACCCCGGACGGCGATGCCGAATTCGCGGTGGTGGTCGATCCCGACTGGAAGGGGCGGGGCCTCGGCCGCGCGCTGATGCAGCGCATCATCGACTGGGGGCGCAGCGTCGGCGTGCGGCGCATCGTTGGCCAGGTTCTGGCCGACAATGCGCCGATGCTCGGCTTTGTCCGTGCCCTGGGCTTCGTCGCGCGACGCCTGCCGGATGAGGAGGAGGTGCTGGAAGCGGTGCTGGACCTTTCGCCCGCGCCGGCTGGGTAACTAGGTAGTTTCCTTTTGTCGCCAGGGCGCGCTAGCCTTGTTGCGGAAGCCGGCGGCAAGCCGGCCCGCAAAGGGAGTCATCCATGGAACATCCGCAACGTCGCACGTTGCTGCGCGGCCTCGCCGCCGGTACCGCGCTGCTTGCCGCCCCGCATGTCGCGCGGGCGCAGGCCGTCATCACGCTGAACGGCGCCAGCCAATTCAACGACGAACATGTTTTCACCCGCGCCCTGGTCCGGTTCGAGGAGCTGGTGAAGCAGTATTACGGCCAGCCGATCAACTTCGTGATGCACAAGAACTCCTCGCTGGGGCTGGAGAAGCAGTATTTCGAGTACATGTCCGCGGGCCGCGCCGTCGACTACGGCATCGTCAGCCCGGCGCACATGTCCACCTTCAGCCGTGCCGCGCCCTTCATCGACGCGCCCTTCCTGTTCCGTGACCTGGCGCATTGGAACGCTGTGCTGGACGCCGACATGTTCGCCCCCATCGCCGACGAAGTGGATCGTCGTGCGCGGGTCAAGCTGATCGGCTGGGCCGGCGGCGGCATCCGCAACATCTTCAGCAGCCGCCCGGCGACCAACATGGCGGAGATCCGCAATCTGCGCGTTCGCGTCCAGGGTGCGCCGATCTGGAGCCGCACCTTCCAGGCGATCGGCATGGCGCCGCAGGTGATCGCCTACAACGAGGTCTACAACGCGATCCAGAACAACGTCATCGAAGCCGGTGAGAACGAGGCCGCCGGCGTCGAGCAGATGCGCTTCTTCGAAGTCGGGCCGAACCTGCTGATGACGCGGCACGCCATCACCATCCGCCCGATCTGCTTTTCGACCCAGACGTTCAACAGGCTTCCCCCGGCCCTGCAGGCCGCTGTGGTGCGGGCGGGCAAGGAAGCCGGTGTGTTCGGTCGCCAGGCCGAAAGCACCGAGGACGAGCAGAAGATCACCGCCCTGGCCGCCGCGGGGCGCCTGCGCAAGATCGAGTTCACCGAACGCCCGGCGATGCAGGCCGTCGTAGAGCCGGTGATGGCTGCCTATGCGCGCGAGATCGACGCAGGGCCGATTTTCGCCCGGATCAACGCCCAGACGTCCTGATCCCCGCGCGGGGCGGCCCGTGCGGCCGCCCCCCTCTTTTTCCAGTCCCTCCCCAAGGATGCCGCCCATGCCGCCCACTGGCGCGCGCAACATCTTGCGCCGCATTTCCGACGTCTACAGCCGTATCCTCGACGTGCTGTTGGTGTTCACGGTCCTGCTGATCCTGCTGCCGGTCACGTTGCAGATCTTCTCCCGCTTCACCGCGCTGCTGCCGCGATACATCTGGACGGAGGAGCTTTCGCGCTTCCTGCTGATCTGGATGATCATGATCGGCGCCATGGTCGGCGTGCGGGAGGGTGCGCATTTCACCGTCGATTTGTTCCCCTCGTTGAAGGGGCGCAAGCGGGCGGCGCTCGATATCGTCTCGGGCCTGTTCGTGCTGGCCTTTGCGTTGGTCTTCCTGATCTACGGCTGGGAATTCACCGAACTCGCCTGGTATCGCATCAGCGAACTGGCCGAACTGCCGTTGCCGCTGATCCATGTCGCCTGGCCGATCTGCGGTGCGACCTGGATCCTGTTCCAGGGTGAACGCATGTGGGACGACATCCGCGTTCTGCGCCATGGCGAGGACAATATCTGATGGGCGCGAGCACCCTGTCCGCCGGCACCGCCGCGTGGATCCTTTTCGGCATGTTCTTCGCGCAGCTTGCGCTGCGGGTTCCCGTCGCCGTCGCACTTGGCATCGCCTGCCTGCCGATCCTGCTGATCGAGGACCGGCTTTGGCCGATGATCCTCGTGCAGGAGACGTTCAACGCCTACAACTCCTTTATCCTGCTCGCGGTGCCCTTCTTCCTGCTGACCGCGAACCTGATGAACGTGGGCGGCATCACCGACCGGCTTGTGCGGTTTTCCCGTGCCCTGGTCGGGCATTTCCCGGGCGGGCTCGCGCAGATCAACGTGGTGCTGTCGATCTTCTTCGCCGGCATTTCCGGCAGCAGCACGGCGGATGCGGCCAGCCAGTCCAAGCTGTTCATCGATGCCCAGCGCAAGGAAGGCTACGATGACAGCTTTTCGGTCGCGATCACGGCGGTTTCCGCGGTGCTGGCGGTCATCATCCCGCCGTCGATTCTGATGATCGTCTGGGGCGGTGTGCTGACCGTCTCGATCGGGGCGCTGTTCCTGGCCGGGATCATTCCCGGTGTCATGATCGGCCTGGTGCAGATGGCGACCGTGCATGCCTACGCCAAAATACGTGGCTACCCGACCTATCCGCGCGCCACGCTGGCCGAGATTTTCTCCGGCTTCATGGTGTCGATCCCGGCACTGATCACGCCCTTCATCATCATCGGCGGCAAGATCTTTGGTTGGTTCACGGCCACGGAGTCTGCCTGCATCGCCGTGCTCTACGCGGGCTTCCTGTCGATCATCGTCTATCGGGAAATGGACTTCAAAGGCCTCTGGCTGGCTTTCTCCGATACCGGGCGGCTGTCGGCGATCACGCTGTTCTGCGTCGGCACGGCCAGTGCCTTCGGCTGGTTGCTCGCCTACTACAAGATCCCCGAAGCGCTGCTGGTCGGCGTGTCGGCGTGGGAGATGGGGCCGATCACCACGGGGTTGTTCATCGCCGGCGTCTTCCTGGTGGTGGGCTGCTTCCTCGATGCGATCCCGGCGATCATCATCGTGGGCACCATCCTGCAACCCATCGCCGCATTGGCCGGGCTGCATCCGGTGCATTTCGCGATGATCGGGATCGTGTCTCTGGCCTTCGGGCTGGTCACGCCGCCCTATGGGCTGTGCCTGATGATCGCCTGTTCCATCGCCAAGATACGCATGATCGACGCGTTGAAGGACACGATGATCATGCTGATCCCGATGTTCGCGGTCCTGGTGCTGCTGATCATGTGGCCCGGGATGGCCTTGCTGCTGCCGTCGCTGGTGGAACCCGACTTCCTCAAGTGAGGAAGCCGGGCGCCGGTCTCAGACCGGCGTCTCGGCGACCAGTGCGCGGACCCGGGCGGCAGCGGCCGGGCCCTTCAACGCATCCCGCCAGGCGGCCTCGGCCACGCGCTGGTACACCGTGATCGCTTCATCGGCGGCGGTGACGGTGGCAACGCCCAGGCCGGCATTGGGTGCGGTATCGGGCGGGAAGGGACTGGTGCAGACATGCGCCCTTTCGCGCCCGCGCAGCACGATGAAGCCGCCCGATGGCTCTACGGTGGACATCAGGCCGAGCTGCAACCCCATCGGCAGGTTTTCCATCAGGCTCGCGATATGCTCGGCCTCGGCCCGTGCCGCCATGCGGCAGCGGATGCGGGTGCGTTCCGACATCGGCAGCCCCGGGGCCACGCCCTCGGCCAGCAGGCGGCGCAGGTTGGCCTCGCTCAGCATCGCGGTCATCGACGGCTTGCGCGCCGCATGCATCCGCCGGCGGGCGGCGAGCAGCCCGAGCGCCTGGTCCGCCGCGGCGCGGGCCGGCACGCGTTCGGGTGTTGCATCGGCATTGTCGGTCAGGGCCTCGGCCAGCGCCCCGTCAAAGGAATCGCTGGCGGCGAGGTAGCAGACCGCGCCGCCGACCTGCAGGATCTGTTCAGCCTGTTCCTCCACCTGGCGCAGGCGTTCCTGGAAGCCGGCCGGGCGGGTAAAATACTCGATCCCGATCCCCAGCAGCGACAAAGGCGAAATTTTCAGGAGTTCGGCCAGGCGCCGGATGGTATCCAGCTTGATGACCTCGCCCTTCTCATACCGGTAGAGGGCCGCGCGGGAAACGCCGAGACGGGCTGCGATTTCCTCCGCCCGCAGGCCTGATTCGAGGCGATAGGCCCGCAATTGCTGCCCGATGTCGGCAAACTGCATGCAACCCCCTGTTGGTATCGCGAGCGAATTACAATCATGAATTACGAGACATGTCTCGTGTCGCGATTACAATGCTGCGAACCGGTGGATGGCGCAATAGGATTGTCGCGGCGTTTACGAAAAATGGGGCGCGTTGCAACCATGGAGAGCGGACCCACGGCCCGCCCCCTGGCACGAATGGCAGCCTAGTCTTCGGCGACCTTGCTCGCGGCCATCGTCTCCAGCGCCTTGACCAGGGCCGAGTGGTCCAGATCGGCGCCGCCCTGGGCCGCGACGGCCGAGAACAACTGCTGCGCCGAGGCGGTGTTCGGCAGCGCCACGCCCAGGTCCCGCCCGGCCGACAGCGCCAGGTTCAGGTCCTTCTGGTGCAACCGGATGCGGAAGCCGGGGGCGAAGGTGCGCTTGATCATGCGCTCGCCATGCACTTCCAGGATGCGGGAGGCCGCAAAGCCGCCCATCAGCGCCTGGCGCACCTTGGCCGGATCGGCACCGGCCTTGGAGGCGAAGACCAGCGCCTCGGCCACCGCTTCGATGTTCAGCGCCACGATGATCTGGTTCGCGACCTTGCAGGTCTGGCCGGCGCCGGCCGGGCCGACATGGGTGATGTTCTTGCCCATCAGCTCGAACAGGGGCAGGGCGCGGGCAAAGGCGTCGTCGGTGCCGCCGCACATGATGGTCAGGGAGGCCGCCTTGGCACCGACCTCACCACCCGACACGGGCGCATCCACCCAGTCGCAGCCGGCTTCGACCAGGCGCTTGGCATAGCCCTGGGTCGCGGTCGGGCTGATCGAGGACATGTCGATCACCAGCGTCCCCGGCTTCAGCGCGGGGGCGATGCCGTCGGCGCCGAACAGCACGGCCTCAACATCGGGGGTGTCGGGGACCATGATGATGACCACCTCGGCCGCCGCGGCGACCGCCGCGGCATCGGCCAGGACTTCCGCCGAGGCGCGCATTTCGGGGGTCAGGCTGGCGCGTTCCGGCACGAACAGGCTGTGCCCGCCCTTGGCCAGGTTGAGCGCCATCGGGCGCCCCATGATGCCGAGGCCGATGAAACCGATCTTCATGTTAACGATCCTTATCAGGAAGCGGGTTTGGCGTAGGGGCGGAACCAGCCGAGGCCGGCGACCGTGTCGCCCGCGGGGCGATACTCGCAGCCGATCCAGCCGCGGAAGCCCAGGGCGTCGATGCGCTTGAACACGAAATCCCAGTTCACCTCACCCGTCCCCGGTTCGTTGCGCGCCGGGACATCGGCGACCTGCATATGGGCGATGATCGGCAGGTGCTTTTCCACCCGCTTGACGATGTCGCCCTCGGTCACCTGGCAATGATACAGGTCGAATTGCAGGCCAAGCCGATCCGGGCCGACCGCCGCGATCACCGCCGCCGCCTGGTCCATCGTGTTCAGGAACAGGCCCGGGATGTCGCGGTGGTTGATCGGTTCGATCACCGGCTTCACGCCCGCCTTGGCGCATTCTTCCGCCGCCCAGTCGAGGTTAGCGACATAAACCCCCGTCAGCGTGTCGTGCGCGACGCCGGCCGGTGCCAGCCCTGCCATCAGGTGCAGGCGCGGACAGGACAGCGCGGCCGCGTAGTCCAGCGCCTTCTTCACGCCGTCGCGGAATTCCTGCCGCCGGTCGGGCAGGCAGGCGACGCCGCGTTCGCCGCCGGCCCAATCGCCGGGCGGGCCATTGAACAGGACCTGCGACAGGCCGTTGTCGGCCAGGCGCCTGGCGATATCCGCCGCGGGGAAGTCGTAGGGAAAGAGAAACTCGACCGCTTCGAACCCTTGTGCCCGGGCTGCGGCAAAGCGGTCCAGGAAGGGGACCTCGTTGAACATCATGGACAGGTTGGCGGCAAAGCGCGGCATGGCGGGGCGTTCCCTTGTTTCCCTGGGCTGGCTTTCTGGCGGGGGAAGCCAGTGTCGGCAAGGGTGCTGATGGCGGGCACAGGCGACAGGAGGGCGCCGGATGCGGCACAGTGGCCGCATGAGCGATGCCCCTCCACCGTCCCCACCCCCCACCAGCGATCAGCGCGTGGAGTCGCACCAAGCCAACCGCATCATCGGCTTCGCGGCGCTCGTCGCCCTCGGGGTCGGCTGCCTGTTGGTGCTGAAGCCTTTTGTCTCGGCGCTATTATGGGCGGCGATCCTGGTGTTCTCGACCTGGCCGGCCTTCCTTCTGCTGCGTGACCGTGCCCGGCTGGGACCGACGGGCGCCGCCACGGCGATGGTGGTCGCGGAGTTCCTGCTGATCGGCCTGCCGCTGTTGCTGGTGGCGCCGACCGACCGGGCTTCGATCGAAAGCCTGCAAGCCGCGGTGCAGGGGATGGTCGGCCGGGGGCTGCCGGATTTCAATTGGATCGCCGCGATCCCCTTGGTTGGCGAAACCCTTCATACGACCTGGGCGTCCTGGCAGCGGGACCTGTCCGGCCTGGCCGAGGCCGTCCAGCCCTATGCCGGCACCATTGCCCAGGCCGCGTTGTCGGTGTTGCTGACCGTGCTGTCGGGCATCGCGGAACTGCTGGTCGCCATCGCGCTGGCCTTCTTCTTCTACCGCGACGGTCCGGCGATCGCGACGCAGGCGCGGCGGTTGTCGGACCGGCTGGCGGGCCCCGCCTCCTTGCGGCTGTTCAAACTCACCGGCGATGTCACGCGGGGCGTGGTGTATGGGCTGCTGGGCACGGCGCTGGTGCAGGGGTTGATGACCACCTTCGGCCTGTGGATCGCGGGGGTACCGCAGCCGGTGCTGCTTGGCTTCATCACTGGCGTGATTTCGATCTTGCCGGTCGGCGCGCCGCTGGTCTGGATTCCCGCCACCCTGTGGCTGCTGGGGCAGGGTAGCATCGGTTGGGGCATCTTCATGGGGCTGTATGGGGCCTTGGGGATTTCCTCGGTCGACAACTTCATCCGGCCCTGGCTGATCAGCCGCGGCGCCGACCTGCCGTTGCTGCTGACCTTGCTGGGCGCCTTGGGTGGGGTCTTCGCCTTTGGCTTCCTTGGCCTGTTTCTTGGGCCGGTGCTGCTCGCGGTCGGCTATACGTTGCTGCGTGATTGGACAGGTACGGGCACGGTGGCGGCGGGACCGGTCAAACCCGGCGCCTAAACCTCTTTCGCGGCGCCGTTGCAGCCTCTATGCCTGAGACATCAAAAAAGCCGACCGGGAACCGGCGGCAGCAGGGGGTTCTGGGCGATGCGGAAATGGCTTTTGGCCGTGTTGGCGGCTGTGGTGATCGCAGGCGGCGCTGACGCGCGCACCATCCGCTGGGCCGCCTCTGGCGACCCGAATACGATGGATCCGCACAGCCAGAACGTCGGCACGGTCACGATGGTCGTGCAGCAGATCTACGACGCGCTGATCGCCCGCAATGCCGACCTGAGCCTCGCCCCCGGCCTGGCGCTGTCCTGGACGCAGGTTGAACCCACCCGCTGGCGCTTCGTGCTGCGCCAGGGTGTACGCTTCCACGAAGGCGAGGGTTTCAGCGCCGATGACGTGGTCTTTTCGATCGGCCGCGCCCGGGCGCCGACCAGCAACTTCGGCATCTTTGTCGACACGATCGACAGCGTCGTGAAGGTCGACGACGCCACGGTCGATGTCATCACCAAGATCCCCGACCCGATCCTGCCGAACAAATTCGCCAGCGTTTATATGATGAGCCAGGCCTGGGCCGAGCGCGTTGGCGCCACCCGGCCGCAGAACACGCGCAACCGTGAGGAAATGGCGACCGTCCGCCAGGCCAATGGCACCGGCGCCTTCCGCCTGTCGCTGCGCGAACCGGATGTCCGCACCGTGCTGACCCGGAACCCCGCCTGGTTCGGCTGGCAGCAGACGACCGGCGGCAATGCGCCGGGCAATGTCACCGAACTGGTCTTCCGCCCGATTTCGTCGGATGCGACGCGGGTCGCGGCGCTGCTGTCGGGTGAGGTGGATTTCGTGCTCGATCCGCCGTTGCAGGACCTGAACCGCCTGCGCGCCGCGCCGGGCGTCAAGGTCCTGGAGGGCCCCGAGGTCCGCACGATCTTCCTGGCCTTCGACACATTCCGCGACGAGCTGATCTACAGCAGCGTACGCGGCGCCAACCCGTTCCGCGACCTGCGGGTGCGGCAGGCGCTGTATCATGCGATCGACATCGCCGCGATCCAGCGCACCACGATGCGTGGCCAGTCGGTGCCGACCGGCACGCTGTTCCCGCCCCAGGTCAATGGCTATGTCGCGGCCGAGGATGTGCGACTGCCCTACGACGTCGCCCGCGCCCGTGCCCTGCTGACCGAGGCCGGTTATCCGAACGGCTTCGAGATCACGCTCGATTGCTCCAACAACCGCTACATCAACGATGAGCAGATCTGCCAGGCAATCGCCGCCATGTGGGCGCGGGTCGGCGTGCGGACGAACCTGAACGCTATGCCGCTGGCGCCCTTCTTCGCCAAGATCCAGCGCGACGACACATCGGTGTACATGCTCGGCTGGGGCGTTCCGACGCTGGATTCCCTGTATTCCTTCCAATCCCTGCTCGCGACCCGCAACGGCGCGCAGGGCGATGGCATCTGGAATTACGGGCGCTATTCCAACCCGGCGATGGATGCGCTGATCGAGCGTATGAAAACCGATTCGAGCGACGCCCGCATGGAGACGATTGCCGAGGCGCTGCGCCTCTACCGCGCCGACGTGCCGCATATCCCCTTGCACCACCAGATGATCCCCTGGGCCATGCGGTCCAACATCTCCATCCCGCATGCGGCGAACAACCAGCCGTATTTCCGCTGGGCCGTGGTGAACTGAGACTTTTGTAGCGGGGGTACGGCACGCGTGTTCGCTTTCATTGTCTCTCGCGTGCTGCAGGCCATACCGGTCATGCTGGTCGTGGCTTTCATCTCCTTCGCGATGTTTGCCTATGTCGGCGACCCCATCGCCATCATGCTGGGCCAGGATTTTACCGAGGCGCAGCGGGCGGCGCTCGTCACCGACCTGGGGTTGGACCAACCCTTCTTCATGCAATTCCTGAAGTTCGTAGGCAATGCCGCGCAGGGTGAGTTCGGGCTATCCTACCGCCTTGGCCGCCCGGTCGCCGACCTGATCATGGAACGCGCGCCGGCGACGCTGGAACTGGCTCTCGTCGCGGCCTTCCTGGCGCTGGCGATCGGCGTGCCGATGGGGGTCTATACCGGGCTTTACCGGAATTCCTGGCTCTCGCGCTTCTTCCTGACCTTCTCGCTGATCGGGGTGTCGCTGCCGACCTTTCTGATCGGCATCCTGCTGATCCTGGTTTTTGCTGTCTGGCTCGGCTGGCTGCCATCCTTCGGCCGCGGCGACGTCGTGCGGCTGGGCTGGTGGACGACCGGCTTCCTCACCTTGTCGGGGATCAAGGCGCTGATCCTGCCTGCGGTGACGCTGGGCATCTTCCAACTGACCTTGATCATGCGGTTGGTGCGGGCGGAGATGCTGGAGGTGCTGCGCACCGACTACATCAAGTTCGCCCGTGCCCGTGGGTTGTCGAACCGGGCGATCAATTTCGGGCATGCGCTGAAGAACACGCTGGTGCCGGTCATCACCGTCGCCGGCCTGCAACTGGGCGCCATCATCGCCTTCGCCATCGTGACCGAGACGGTGTTTCAATGGCCGGGCATGGGGCTGCTGTTCATCCAGTCAGTCGGTGCCGCCGATATTCCCGTCATGGCCGCCTATCTGATGCTCATCTCCGCCTTGTTCGTGACGATCAATCTGATCGTCGACCTGCTCTACTTCGCCGTCGATCCCAGGCTGCGCGTTGGTGGCGGGGGTCACTGAGATGCTGAAGAATTTTTTCGATGGCGACCTCTGGTGGTCCTTTACTCGCAATCCCGTGACCATCGCCTCGGCGATCGTGGCGCTGGTGCTGATCCTGGGGGCGGTGCTCGCGCCTCTCATCGCGCCGCACAACCCTTTCGACCTGGCCAGCCTGAACCTGATGGACGCGTTCAAGCCGCCGGCCTGGGATGCGGAAGGCGATGCCATGTACCCGCTCGGCACCGACGACCAGGGGCGGGACCTGCTGTCGGCGATCATGTATGGCGCCCGCGTGTCGCTGCTGGTCGGTGTTTGCGCGGTCATCTTTTCCACCAGCCTCGGCGTGCTGGTCGGGCTGACCGCGGGCTACGCCGGCGGCACGGCCGACGCGGTGCTGATGCGCATCGCCGATATCCAACTGACCTTCCCCTCGATCTTGGTCGCCCTGCTGATCGACGGCGTCGTGCGCGCGGCCTTGCCGCGTGAGGTGCATGACCAGATCGCGCTCTACGTCGTCATCTTCGCCATCGGCGTCAGCAACTGGCCGCAATTCGCCCGCACCGTGCGGGGATCGACCTTGGTCGAACGCAACAAGGAATACGTCCAGGCGGCGCGGATCATCGGCATCTCGGCACCCAGGATCGTGTTTTCACACGTGCTGCCGAATGTGATGGGGCCGGTGCTGGTTATCGCGACCTTGAACCTGGGCTTTGCCGTGCTGGCGGAGGCGACGCTGTCCTTCCTCGGCGTCGGCGTGCCGCCCACACAGCCCTCGCTCGGCACTCTTATCAGGATCGGCAATGACTTCCTGTTTTCCGGCGAATGGTGGATCACGATCTTCCCAGGCGTGGCGCTTGTGCTGCTGGTGCTCTCGGTGAACCTGTTGGGCGACTGGCTGCGCGATGCGCTGAACCCGAGGCTGCGCTGATGGCCGCACTGCTTGAGGTGCGTAACCTGCGCGTGGAATTCCCGACACGGCGCGGCATCCTGACCGCGCTGGATGATGTGTCCTTCGCGATCGAACCCGGCGAAATCCTGGGCATCGTCGGGGAATCCGGTGCCGGAAAATCCATGACCGGCGCGGCCATCATCGGGCTCCTGGAACCCCCTGGCCGCATCGCCCGTGGCGAAATCCTGCTGGATGGCCGCCGCATCGACAACCTGCCCTATGCCGACATGCGCCGCATCCGCGGCCGCCAGATCGGCGCGATCTTCCAGGACCCGCTGACCACCTTGAACCCGCTGTATTCCGTCGGGCGGCAGTTGATCGAAACCATGACCACGCATCTGCCGATCGGGCCGGACGAGGCGCGTCGGCGCGCCATCGGCTGGCTGGAACAGGTGGGCATCCCCGCCGCCGCGCAGCGGATCGACGCCTATCCGCATGAGTTTTCCGGGGGCATGCGGCAACGCGTCGTGATCGCGCTGGCGCTCTGCGCTGAACCAAAGCTGATCGTGGCGGATGAACCGACGACAGCGCTGGACGTGTCGATCCAGGCGCAGGTCATCGCGCTGCTCAAGGCATTGGCGCGCGACAAGGGCACGGCGATGATGCTGGTCACTCACGACATGGGCGTGATCGCGGAAACCGCCGACAGGGTCGCGGTCATGTATGCCGGGCGCATCGCCGAAATCGGCCCGGTGCGGGAGGTCGTGGGCAACGCCCGGCATCCCTATTCATCCGGTCTGATGCGATCGATCCCGCCGCTCGACCGCCGGGTGGAACGACTGGCGCAGATCGACGGCGCGATGCCGCGGTTGAACGCCATCCCGCCGGGCTGCGCCTATAGTCCTCGCTGCCCAAAGGTGTTCAGCCGCTGCGGCGCTGAACGGCCCGACCTGATGGACGCCGGCACCACCCGCGCCGCCTGCTGGCTGTACGACAATGTCTGAGCGCCCCTTTGTCGAGGCGCGCGACATCGCGCGCTACTTCGATGTCTCTCGCCCCATCGTGCAGCGCCTCATCGCGCGTGAGGGCCGCCGTTCGCTGCGCGCCGTCGATGGCGTGACCTTCGACATTCCGCGCGGCACCACGCTGTCGCTCGTCGGTGAATCCGGCTGCGGCAAATCCACCGTCGCGCGGCTGATGGTCGGCCTCTATCGCACGACCGGCGGCGAGGTGATGTTCGATGGCATGGAACTAGGCGCCGCCCGCGCCGATATGGCGCAGCGCCGCCGCATGCAGATGATCTTCCAGGACCCTTACGCCAGCCTGAATCCCCGCTGGCGGGTGCGGGACATCGTGGCCGAACCCGTCCGCGCCTTCGGCATCGCCCGTGGCCAGGATGCGCTGGATCGCGTCGGCGCGGCTCTGACCCAAGTGGGCCTGTCGCCGCTGGATGCCCAAAAGTTCCCGCATGAGTTTTCGGGCGGCCAGCGTCAGCGCATCAGCATTGCGCGGGCGCTGTCGTCATCCCCGGAATTCCTGGTCTGCGACGAACCGACCTCGGCGCTCGACGTCTCGGTGCAGGCGCAGATCCTGAACCTGATGAAGGAACTGCAGCAGCGGCTGGGCCTGACCTACCTCTTCATCAGTCATAACTTGGCGGTCGTGCGCCAGGTCAGCGACCGGATCGGGGTCATGTATCTCGGCCGCTTGGTCGAGAACGCGCCGGCCGAAACGCTCTTCCGCACGCCGCGCCACCCCTACACCCGGGCGCTGATGGAAGCGGTGCCCGACCTGTCGATGTCAGGCCGCCCCCGCACCCCTGTGGGGGGGGAGGTGCCGAGCCCGATCAACCCCCCGACCGGCTGCGCTTTCCACCCGCGCTGCCCCCTGGCCAATGACCGCTGCAAGGTGGAGCGGCCGGAGATGATCCTGGCGCACGAAACCCTGGTCGCCTGCCACGCGGTGCAGGAGGGGCGGGCCGCCTAGCGATACGGCACCACCGCCACCGCGTTGAACGGACTGCCATCCACCATCCGCGTGCTCCAGGCGAGGTAGACGACGACCTTCCGCTCCTCATCCAAAAACCGCTGCACGCGGGTTTCCTTGAAGAACAGGCTGGTGTTGCTCTCGTAGACCTGTTCGCCGCGTTCACCGCGCCGGGCGCTGGCGGCGACCCGCACCTCACCCGTCGGGGTGCAGACCAGGGCGAAGCGGGCCGGGTCCTCGGCTAGGCCGACCATGCCCGACAAGCCGCCGGTGCGCGCCTGGCTGATGTAGCAGGACACGCCCGCGACCTCAGGATCCTCGAAACGCTCCACGACCACGCGATGGCTGCGGGTCAGGCCAAGATTGGTCCAGGCGGTGGCGACCGCTCCGATTTCCCGGGTTTCCTGCGCCGTGGCGGCGATCGGGGCCAGCAGGCAGATGGCAAGCAGCAAGCGGTGCATGATGGTTCTCCGTTCGTGTCCGTCAGTCGGCCAGCACCACGCCTTCGCGCCGCGGATCGGCACCGCCGACCAGGCTGGTCGGGGTGACCCGTATGGCGTGCAGGCCAGATGTCAGCTCGCGGACAGCGACGGTATGCCCGCGCGCCTCCAACGCAGGAGCAAGCCCCGCGGCTGCGGTCCCTGCCTCCAATTCCACGGCGCCCCCTGTCGTCACGATCCGGGGCTGGTCGATGGCGGCCTGTGGCGTCATGCCCCAGTCTATCATGCCGACCAGCGCATGGGCGGTGAAGGTGATGATCCGCGCCCCGCCGGGGGAGCCCACCACCATCAGCAACCGGCCGTCGCGGTCGAAGACCAGGGTCGGGGACATCGACGACCGGGGGCGCTTGCCGGGCTCGACCCGGTTGGCGACGGGACGGCCCCCGACCTGCGGCAACATCGAGAAATCGGTCAGTTCGTTGTTCAGCACCATGCCTCGCACCATGGCGAAGCTGCCAAAGACGCCCTCGATGGTGGTGGTCATGGCGATCGCATTGCCCGCGGCATCGACGATGGAGATATGGCTGGTGCCGTATTCGATCTGCTCGGGTTGCGGCGCCTGCGCGGCGCGGCGCCAGTCGGGGTTTCCCGCGCGGGGCGTTGGGTCGGCGCGGGAAAAATCCAGGCGCTGCGCGCGTTGCCCGAGGTAGCCGCGGTCCAGCAGGCCCCGCACCGGCACGGGCACGAAGTCACTATCGGCCAGGTATTGCGCGCGATCGGCAAAAGCCAGGCGCGCGGCCTCCGCAAACACATGCGCGGCCTCTGCCCCGGCCGGGTCCATCGAACCCATGTCGACGTGTTCCAACACACCCAGAATCTGCCCGACCGCGACCCCGCCCGAGGAGGGGGGCGGGAATCCGCAGACCACGACGACGCGGTAGGGGCCGCAGACCGGGTCGCGCAGCACCGGGCGGTAGGCGGCCAGATCCTCGACCGTCATGGTGCCACCTTCCCCCCAGGCCTGCACGGTCGCGGCGATGTCGGCCGCGACCGGCCCGGTCAGCAGCCCGGCCGCGCGCTGGGTCGCGATGGTGCGCAGGGTGGCGGCGTGTTCGGGGTTTTGCAGCAGGTGGCCGGCGGGCAGCGGCGATCCATCGGCGGCCAGGAAATACGCGGCTGTTGCCGGGTGCCGCCGCAGGCGTGGTGCCTCGGTGGCGATGGCGGCGGCAAGACGCGGAGAGATGGCGAAACCCTCCTCCGACAGTCGGATCGCCGGGGCAAAAAGCGCGGCCCAGGGCAGGCGCCCATGAAGGCGGTGTACCGCCTCCAACGCCGCGATGGCGCCCGGCACGCCGATGCTGCGGCCGGACATGACGGCGTCGATGAAGGGCATCGGGGTGCCATCGGGTCGCAGGAACAGGTCTGGCATGGCCCCGGCGGGCGCGGCTTCGCGGCCGTCCCAGGCCGTGGTGTGGCGGCGAAGGGCGTCGAAGTGCAGGATCAGCGCGCCGCCGGCCAGGCCGCTGGACTGGGGTTCGACCAGGGACAGCACGGCCTGGATGGCGACGGCGGCGTCGATCGCACTACCGCCGGCGCGCAGCATGTCCTGCCCGGCCGCGGCCGCCAGCGGATGGGCGGCGGCGACCATGTGGCGCTGGGCGACGGCGGGCGACGACAGCAGCAGAAACAGGCAGAACAGGCGACGCATGATCGAACCCTCCAACCCAAAGCCTCGCATGACCGCGCCGGCCGCGACACCCGCGGTGCGTGCCGCCGCCGAGGCACGAGGACGCGCTGCCGAGGATCGGGCCGCCGCGGCGTTGGTGGCCGATGGTTTTGTCGTGCTGGCCCGCCGCTGCCGCACGCCCGCCGGAGAACTCGACCTGGTGGCGGCCCGCGATGGGCTTCTGGCCTTCTGCGAGGTGAAGGCGCGCAAGACGCTGACCGAGGCGGCCTTCTCCCTCGCTCCCCGCCAGCAGGCGCGGTTGCTGGCGGCGGGTGAATGGTGGCTGGGGCAGAACCCGGGGCAGGGCGCTGCGGGCGTGCGCTTCGATGTGCTGCTGGTCGATGTGGCGGGGCGGGTGCGGCGTGTCGTGGATGCGTTCCGGCTGGAATAGGGCGGGGGGTCAGCCCACCGTCGGCCCGGCGGCCTCGATCACCGCCGACAACCGCTCCATGATCGGCTGCCCCAGCGGCGGCGTCATCGCATCGCCGAGGATCCGGGCGATGTTCGCGGTGGCCAGGGGATCACCCGCCGGATCGGGCGGGTGCCGCCGTGTCGAGGCCAGGCCCTGGCAGTCTTCGACAGGCGTGCGAGGCTGCCCCCATCGAGAGGGGAGAGACATCGATGACCAACGCCTTCCAGGATCCGCTGCCGCCGGCTTCGGTCGCGCCTGTGCTCCACCTCGGCTCCGCCTGGTCGTCCGGCTGGTCGGTGCCGGGCTGGATGATCTGCCAATTGGGCGGCATCACGCCGGAAGATCGCATCATCTTCCTCTCCCGCCCCGACAGCCCGCCCAAACTGCGCGCCGTCTCTCCCTCCGGCCGCGTGCCGGTGCTGGAGATCGACGGGCTGCGCCTGTGGGACACCCTGGCGATCGCGGAATACTTGTGGGAGCGAAACCCCGGCTGCGCGATCTGGCCGGCCGATCCCGCCCGCCGCGCCATCGCCCGCTGCATGGCGGCCGAGATGCACAGCCATTTCGACGAGGTCCGCAACGGGTTGCCGATGAACCTGATCAAGCGCTGGCCGGTCAGGGACGGGTTGCCCAGCAACGTGAAGCTGATGGCCCGCCCCGGCGTGCGTGCGGGCACCGATCGTATCGAGGCGATCTGGCGCGACGCCCTGGCGCGTTTCGGTGGGCCTTGGCTCTGCGGCGCGGATTTCTGCGCGGTCGATGCGATGCACGCCCCGATGACCACGCGCTACACCACCTATGGCGTGGACCTCGCGCCCGACAGCATGGCGTTCATCGCGCAGATGGCGGCGCATCCGCTGATGCAGGCCTGGCGGGCGCGGGCGGAGGCGCAGGCGGATGCGATCGGGCGGGATGTCGTGATGGCCTCGCCATAGGGCCTCGCAACCGCGCCCGGGATCGGTTACGGCTGGGTCACTATCAGGGAGAAAACGAATGCGTCGCAGAACGCTTTTGCTTGCCACCACGCTGGCCCTTCCGGCCATTCATGCCCGTGCCCAGGGCGCGCCGTATCCGAACCGCCCGATCCGCATGATCATCCCCTGGCCCCCGGGCCAGGCGACCGACCTGATGGGGCGCGTCGCCGGGCAATTGATCACCGATGCGCTCGGCCAGCCCGTCGTCTCGGAAAACCGCCCCGGCGCCGGCGGCATGATCGGCACCGATGCGGCCGCCAAGTCCACCCCCGATGGCTACACCCTGCTGGCCGCCAGCAGCGGGCCGGTCACCATCAATCCGCTGTTGCAGCGCGTGCCCTTCGACCCTGAAAAGGACCTGACGTCGGTCGCGATCCTCGGCCTGTCGCCGTATCTGCTGGTGGTCCGGCCGGGCTTCCCGGCGACCGACATGGCCAGCTTCATCGCGGCGCTGAAGGCGGCCCCGGGGCGCTACACCTTCGCCACCTCCGGCACCGGGGCGACGGCGCATCTGATCAGCGAATACTTCAACCGCGGCGCGGGGGTGGAGGCGGTGCACGTGCCCTTCGCCGGCAGCGGGCCGGCCTTGACCTCGGTGCTGGGCGGGCAGGTCGATTATGCGATCGACACGGTCGCCGCGACCGGGCCGCTGGTGCGCCAGGGCGCTGTGCGGACGTTCGGGATGTCGCTGACGCGGCCATCCGTCCTGGCCCCCGGCGTGCCGACCATCGCCGAGGCCGCCGGCATCCCCGGCTTCAACGCCAGCGCCTGGCTGGGCGTCATGGCGCCCGGCGCGACGCCGCGCCCGGTCATCGATCGCCTGTCGGATGCCATCAAGCGCGGCATGGCAAACCCGACGACTCAGGAGCGGCTTGTCGCCATGGGGATCGAACCGGAGTTCCGCGACACGGCGGCGATGGCGGCGCATTTGCGCGACCAGAGGGAGGTCTTCTCCACCATCATCCGCACCGCCGGCATCAGGTTGGAGTAGCCGCCACGCCGGTGCGCACCCGCGCACCGGCCGTTTGCCGAATGTCGCCTATCCCGCGCGCGGCCCACGCCCATTCGGGTAGGGCCAGCGCGGGTCACGGAATTCCTGGATTTCCAGCCAATAGCCCTCCGGATCCTTGAAGAAGGCCGAATAGACGTTCTTGCCGCCGCGCATGTCGGGCGGGCCGTCGAAGGCCACGCCGCGCGCGAGCATCCAGGCATAGGCTTCCTCGACGTTCTCGACGAGGAAGGTGAACATCATCCCCTTGGTGCCGCGCGGCCGGCCGACCTTGTCGCAGACCCCCAGGAACCCGGTCGGCGAAACCTGGAAAATCCGGCACACGCCCTGGTCGAGCACCTGCGGCAGGTCCAGCACATCGCGGTAGAAGGCCGCGTGGCGTTCGATGTCGTCGGTGTACATCCAGACGACGTTCTGTTCGATGAACGGCTTTTTGGCCGTCAGTGGGTTGGCGACGGGTTCGGCCATGGCGCAGTCTCCGAGGTGAGACGACCCGCGTGCCGCATCCCGCGGCCGCCCGCAAGGACTCCCCGATGACCGCTGCCGCGACCGATACGCCGCTGGACGACACCCTGCGCGATGCCCTGCTGGCGGTGCCGGTCGCGACCCTTTCGGCGGTGCTCTATGCGCGCGGCCTGCGGTCGCGTTTCCTGCACGGCGTCGTTTCGGTCGGCGCACCCAAGATGGTCGGGCTGGCACATACCGTGCGCGCCATCCCGGTGCGCGAGGACATCCGCACCGAGGTCGAGGCCAAGCGCGCCCCCAGCCTGCATCGCCAGGCGCTGGACCAGGCGCGCCCCGGCGACGTCGTGGTCTTCGCGACCGAAGGGGCGGCGCGGGTCTCGGTCCTGGGCGACATCATCGCGACCGCGCTGCAGGCGCGCGGGGTCGCGGGCTTCGTCACCGATACCGGGGTCGCCGACCTGGAAAGCGTGGGTGGCCTCGGCTGGCCGGTCTTCGCAGCGGGTGGATCGGCGCCGGTGCCGTCCTCCGCATTGGTGATGGTGGCCGATCACGGCCAGCCCATCGGCATCGCCGGTGTCGCGGTCTTCCCGGGCGACGTGATGGTGGGGGATGCCAATGGCGTCGTCTGCATCCCGCGCGCGATCGCGGCCGAGGTCGCGGCGGCGGCGGCCGAAAAGGAAGCCATGGAGGGCTGGATCGTGAAACAGGTCGCCGCCGGGGCGCCGTTGGAGGGCACCTACCCGCCCTCGGCCGAGGCGCTGGCGCGCTATCGCGCGGAAAAAGGCGGTTAAGCCTTCCCAACGGCAACGACCTCACCCTATGTTTCCGATAATTTCATAACGGGAGCACACATGACGGAAGCCAGCCGCCCGAGTGGTCCGTCCGACAACGAGGCCACGCTGCTGGACCGCGCCCTGCGGCGGGTGAAGGGGCTGTGGACCGATGTGACGGTGCTGGTCGGCGCCGGCAACGGCCCGGAGGATCTGGCCACGCGGATGCAGGATTGCCTGGCCGGCCGCGGTGGCGAGGCTTCGGCCCGCGCCCGCGCGGCGGGGCTGGCCGAATTGTACCTGGCCCAGGATGATGCCGGCCGCACAGCCTTCCTGCGCACCCTGGCCGGCTTCGATTCCGATGAAGGGGCCATCGCCGAGGCTGCCAAAGCCTTGACCGCCGCCACCGGCACGGCGGAACGGGCCGCGGCCAAGACCCGCCTGCGCCGCGCGCTGGAACCGCCACGGATGCGGCTGCTGACGCAATTCACCTCCATCCCGAATGGCGTGAAATTCCTGGTCGACCTGCGTGCGGAATTGCTGCGGCGCAACGGCGATCCGTTGCTGGCGGCGCTGGAATCCGACCTGCGCGCGTTGCTCGCCAATTGGTTCGACGTGGGCTTCCTGGAACTGCGCCCGATCGATTGGCACAGCCCGGCGGCACTTCTTGAAAAGCTGGTGGAATACGAGGCGGTGCATCGCATCCGCACCTGGCGCGACCTGAAGAACCGGTTGGATTCCGACCGCCGCTGCTACGCGTTTTTCCACCCGCGCATGCCGCAGGAACCGCTGATCTTCGTCGAAGTCGCGCTGGTGCAGGGCATCGCCGGCAATGTGCAGGCGCTGCTGGACCAGAACGCTCCGGTGCTGGACCCGAAGAAGGCCGATACCGCGATCTTCTATTCCATCAACAACTGCCAGCGCGGCTTGGATGGAATTTCCTTCGGCGCCTTCCTGATCAAGCGCGTGGTCAGCGAACTGGGCCATGAATGCCCCGGGCTGAAGCAGTTCAGCACGCTGTCGCCGCTGCCGGGCTTTCGCACCTGGCTGGACAAGGCGCTGCACCAGCAGGGCGAGGCGCTTTTGGCCGAAGGCGAGGCAGAGTCGCTGCGGGCCGCCGTCCCTGGCGCCGATGGTGGCGCCGCGGCGCTGGCCGCGATCCTGGCCAGGCGCGGCACGCTGCGCGACCCGGCGGCGGCGGCCAAGGCCGAACCGGTGCTGACGCGGCTTTGCGCCCGCTACGTGCTGATGGAACACGGGCGCAACCCCAGGCGTGCGCGCGATCCTGTGGCGCATTTCCATTTGTCGAACGGCGCGCGGCTGGAGCGGATCAATGTCCGTGGCGACACCTCGGACAAAGGGTTCCGCGAAAGCCTGGGGCTGATGGTGAACTACCTCTACGACCCGGATAAGATCGAGGCGAACCACGAGGCCTATGCCGGCGAGGGCAAGCGCGCGGCCGCGAGCGCATTGCGGAAGCTGGCAAAGGCGTAGCCGGCACCGGTGGGTCGCGACCCACCGGTGCGGCGTCGTCGCCAAGGCTCAGAACGGATGCATGCGCGGCCAGTTCATGTCGCCCTTGGCGATGTTGCCGGGCACGTCGCGCAGCCACATCTGCTGTGCCTGTTCGTGCACCTGCAGGTAGAGCTTGCCTTCGACGACGCGCCAGACCTCGGAATTCCCGGGCGCCTTGTAGCCCTGCGACGCCGCCCAGGCGCAATAGCCATCAAACTGCGGCACGTAGCGCGCGGGATCGGCCTTGAAGAGATCGCGCGTGCCTTCGGAGGCGAAGAACCAGACGCCACCATTGTAGGGCGCATTGTAGCGCGCCACGCCCCGCTGCGGCGTGCCGCTTTGGTAGCTGGTCGCATCATAGCCGCTGATCGCGACGGCGAGCTGGTTGCCGGCGAGCGCGATGCGCGCGCCACCAAGAAGCCCGGCGGCGGCACCGATGCCACCCAAAAGGGCGGAAGCCGTGAGCGTGCGGCGTTGCAGAATGTTCGGCATGGACGGAGATCCTTTCCTGGTTGCTCCATCAAGGCCTTCGTGCGCGGCGGTGCGCCGGTTACGGTGCGGGCGCGGCGTTGTCGGCAAGCCCCGTCGTCTGTGGTTCGGCGACCGCCAGCCTCTCCCGCAACCGTTCGATCAGCCATCGCCCGGCCCGGCCCGGCGGCCGGGCGGGGTGGTGCACGGCGTGCAACTGCATGACGAAGCCATTGCGCTGCTTCAGCACCAGCCGCTTCAACACCCCCGAGGCGATATGCGGGGCGACCAGATGCAGCGGCATGTTGCACCAGCCAAAGCCGTTCAGCAGGAAAGCGAGCCGCGTGTTCATGTCGGCGAAACGCCAGACCAGGTGGCTGACCACGCCCAGCGACCAATCCTCGGGCGTCAGCGTATCGGTCAGCACAAGCTGGACATGCGTGCTGAGTGCATCGCGCGACAGCGGGCCGGGGAGGGCGGCGAGCGGATGCGACGCCGCGACCACGGGTACCAAGGGCACATCGACCAGGAACTCCGTCTCCAGGTCCGTGGCATCGGTGAGGCCCAAAGGGAAGATCGCGAGTTCCACGGTGCCGGCGCGCAGGTAGCGTTCGGGGGCGGCGATGCCGCCGGTCAGCAGCCGCACCGGCAGGTTGGGAAAGGTCTGGCTCAACTCGCGCATCACATCCATGCTGGTCTGGCGTTCCAGCAACTGGCTCAGCGACAGGGTCAGTTCCGGTTCCAGCCCGTTGGCGATGCTGCTGGCCCGGCCGCGCAGCGTTTCCGCATCGCCGATCACGCGCCTGGCGTCGGCCAGGACGGTCCGGCCGGCATCGGTGAGCCGTGGCTTTTTCAGCGTCCGGTCGAAGAGTTGCAGCCCGAGCGTCGTCTCCAGCGCTCGCACCGACTGGCTGACCGCGGATTGCACCCGCTGCACCGCCACGCCGGCGGCGGAAAAGCTGCCGGTGTCGGCGACCGCCACGAAAATGCGAAGCTGGTCCAGGGTCAGGCCGTCGAGCATGTATCACGAAATCCGATAGTAACAGCCATAATAAAAGCAGTTAAAATGCTGGAGGCAAGGGCGCACCTAGGCCCCAGACGAGCAGCACGCCTCGTTAGAGCAATGATCCGCAGAGGCAGAATCGCCGCCGCGGTGAATCATGCGCCCAGCAGAGTGGGCCCGGCCGTTCCCGCGCATGCGGACCAAGGCGAGGGCCCGAAAATGAGGATGACTACGTTGATCAAGTTCAATCTTTCTGCGATCGCCCCCGCCGCCACCCTGGCGGTCCTGCTGGCGGCGCAGCCTTTCGCCGCCCAGGCCCAGTCCTACCCGCACGCTGTCGGCAGCGGTGAGAATGTGACGATCGACTACGGCCCCGCCGGCCAGACCAATGTCGTTGGCGGTGGTTCGCTGGTGAGCACCGGCGTTGGCCAGGACGTGGTCGTCACCTACCTCGATCCGCGGTTCACGCAGCAGCCGGCCGCGGGCCTGGTGCCGGTCGCCATCGGCTCGGGTGAGAGCGAGCAGACGGTCTGGGTGCCGGCCAACACCGACCCGCGCGCGCTGGAACTGACCGGTGCGGACGGCGTTGTGCCGAACCTGGCGTCCATCGGCCGGCGCACGCCGCGCGGCTAAGGCTTCGGCAGGCTTCGGCCTGCCGATCCCGGCTATTCGGCGGGGTGCACAGCCTGCTTTGCGGCTGCACCCCGTCGGCCTATCCTCGGTTGTAAATCGGGGTGGGGCTAAGCGAATGACGGTACAAGGCAAGCCGGTCCGGGATGCGGCCCCCGACGAAGCCCGCCGCATCGCCATGCTGCGCGCCATCGAGCGCAAACTTTTGTGGCTTTCGGCGTGGATGATCCACCACGCCAACCACGTCCGCCCCAACCGCGATGGGTTGAAGGTCGGGGGGCACCAGGCCTCCTGCGCCTCGATAGCCGCGGTCATGACGGCGTTGTATTTCGACGTTCTGCGGCCGGAGGACCGGATCGCGGTCAAGCCCCACGCGGGACCTGTCTTCCACGCGATCAACCTGTTGCTGGGTCGGCAGGATCCGGCGCGGATGACCACCTTGCGCCAGTTCGGCGGCATCCAGCCCTATCCCAGCCGCGTGAAGGATGGCGGTGAGGTCGATTTCTCCACCGGATCGGTCGGCCTGGGCGTCGCGCTGACGAGTTTCGGCAGCCTGGTGCAGGATTACGTGCGGCTGAAGAACCTGGCGCCGGAGGGCCTGCCGGCCGGTCGCCATATCGCCCTGGTGGGCGACGCGGAGCTGGACGAGGGCAATATCTACGAAGCCCTGCTGGAAGGCTGGAAGCACGACATCCGCAATGTCTGGTGGGTCATCGACTACAACCGCCAGAGCCTGGACAGCGTCGTCCCCGACCGCCTCTTCGGCCGGATCGAGGGCCTGTTCCGCGACATGGGCTGGAACGTCGTCACCCTCAAATACGGCCGCAAGCTGGCAGCCGCCTTTGCCCGGCCGGATGGCGAGGCGCTGCGGCACTGGATCGATGACTGCCCCAACAGCCTCTACGCCGCGCTGACCTTCCAGGGCGGCGCCGCTTGGCGCGCGGCGTTGCTGTCGGAACTCGGCCGGATCGACGGGGTGCGCGCGATCATCGACCCGCTGACCGATGACGAATTGGCGGCGCTGATGACCAACCTCGGCGGCCACGACATCGAGACCTTGCTGGAGGCCTTCCGCGCCCAGGATGCGGAGGGCGACCAGCCGACCTGCTTCATCGCCTATACCATCAAGGGCAAGGGCCTGCCCTTCGCCGGGCACAAGGACAACCATGCCGGGTTGATGTCCAAGGAACAGATGGGCGTCTTCCGTGCCGCCATGCACATCCGCGATGGGCATGAGTGGGACCTGTTCGAGGGGCTGGACATTCCGCCCGGGGAAATGGCCGACTTCGTCGCCAGCGTGCCCTTCGCCACCCCGCTGACGCCTGCTGGCCGTTCGCTCGTCTCGCCCACCATCGCCGTCCCGCCGGCGTTTCCGGTGCCGGTGGCAGGGGTGGGGCGGGGCATGTCCACCCAGGGCGCATTTGGCGAAATCCTGGCCGAGATCGGCCGCGGCAATGGCGCGAATGCGGCCCTGGCGGATCGGATCGTCACCACCAGCCCCGACGTCACCGTTTCGACGAATCTCGGACCCTGGGTGAACCGGCGCGGGATTTTCGACCGCCACCTGAAGAATGACGTGTTCCGCGACGCCAAGCTGGCCTCGGCGCAGCGCTGGGGCATGTCGCCGGGCGGGCAGCACGTCGAACTGGGCATCGCCGAGCAGAACCTGTTCCTGGTGCTGGCGGCCCTGGGACTGTCGGACCGGCTGTATGGCGCGCGGCTGCTGCCGATCGGGACGGTCTATGACCCCTTCGTCAATCGCGGCCTCGATGCGCTGATCTACGCCTGTTACCAGGATGCGCGATTCCTGCTGGTCAGCACGCCGTCGGGGCTGACGCTGGCGCCGGAGGGTGGCCAGCACCAATCGGTCAACACGCCCTTGATTGGCATGGCGGCGGACCGGCTGGCGAGCTTCGAACCCGCCCATGCGGATGAACTCGCCATCCTGCTGCGCCACGCCTTCCACCACATGCAGCAACCTGATGGCAGCGCGGTCTGGCTGCGCCTGTCGACGCGCGGGTTGATGCAGCCGCAAAGGGTCCTGGATCCGGCCGCCGTGATCGCCGGCGGTTACTGGGCCGTGCCGCCGGGGCCTGGGGCGCGGATCGCCATCGCCTACCAGGGGCCCGTGGCCCCCGAAGCGACGGCGGCCTTCGAGGCGTTGCGCGAGGAGGAGCCCGGGGCCGGGCTGCTGGCCATCACCAGCCCCGACCGGCTGCATGCGGGCTGGCTCGCCTCCCGCCGCGCGGCGCGGGGCGCGCATGGCGCGGCCCCATCGCATGTCGAGTCGCTGCTTTCGGCCTTGGCCCCGGGCGGTGCCATCGTCTCGGTGCTGGACGGGCACCCGGCGGCACATGCCTTGCTGGGGGCGGTGAGGGGGCATCGGGTCGTGCCGCTCGGCGTCGATCATTTCGGCCAAGCCGGCGATATTCCTGATCTTTATCGGGAATACGGGCTGGATACCGATGCCATCCTGGATGCCTGCGCCCAGGCGCTGCTAGGGTAGCGGGGGCACCCGTCACCTTTCGTTTCGCGCCGGCAGGTCGCGTCACGCGGCGCGGGCGGCTATGGGCAGTGCAGCATGAATGCTCCTCTGCCCGGGCCGCCTGTCTTGCGGCGGCCCGCCCCCTCTACGCGGCCGGGTGCGCCCGCGACGCCGCGCCGGCCGTTGATCCTGGCGCCGCGCGTGTTGCCGCGCCGGCGCCGGCGCGACGTCAAGCCATTCGGGCCGGCGGCGATCGCCTCCGCGTTGTTGCACGTCATGTTGCTGCTGGCCTGGCTGATCCCCGACCTGGGGCGGGACATGGCCGAACCCCTGCCGCCCCCGGCGATCGAGGTGGTGTTCGAAGGCGGTCAGCCCGACCGCCCGGCCCAACCCCCGCCGCAACCGCCAAGCCCGCCTGAACCCGAAAGCCCCGAACCGGCACCGCCGCCGGATGCGCCGCCGCCGCCCGTGGCCCCGCCCGAACCGGCACCGTCGCTGCCGACGCCTCCGCCGCCGCCGCCACCCACGGTGCGACCACCGCCGCCCGCGGCCCCCGCCGCACCGCCGCCGGTCGCCCGGCCGCCGGAACCCGCCCCGCCGCCGCCCGCACCCCCGGCACCAATCGCCCCGCCGGCGCCGCCCGCCGCGGTCGGAACCGCGCCGCCACCGCCCTCGGCCACGCCCCCCGCGCCGCCGCAGCCGACCGTCACCCCGCCCGAACCGCCGCCGCCTTTGCCGGTGCGGCCGGAGGCGCCGCCGATCGAATTCAGCCTGCCGCCGGCGGAGGAATTCACCCTGCCGCCGCCGACCCCGCTGACCCTGCCGCCCCGGCCCCGGCCGCCGCCGCCGCCCCGTGAGGCGCCGCGCGCGCAGCCGCGGCCCGACCCGAACGCGCCGATCTACCTGCCGGACGGCTTTTCCTTCGAACGCGCCCGCCCGCCATCACAGGCCGCCCGGCCGCCCGGCCGGCAGCTCGATACCTCGGTCAGCCCCGAGCAACTCGGCCGCATGACGCCCGATCCGCAGTTGCAGGTCCGTGGCGCCCAGGTCGGCCCCGACTGGCGCAACGCCTTCCGTGCCTGGCTGGACGCCAATTTGCGCTACCCGGAAGACGCCCGGCAGAACGGGGCCCAGGGCAATGTCCGGGTGCGCATCACCGCCGATCCGGACGGGACGGTGCGGAGCGTGCGGCTGCTGCGAAGCTCCAATTCGCTCTGGCTCGACCGGGGCACGGAGCGGCCATTCCGCCCCGGCGTCCGCATCCCGCCCTTCCCCCCGGGCGCCGATCCGCGCGGGGTGGAGGTTGATCTCGAGGTGCAATACAGGTTGATCCAACGCTGAACGCCTTGGCTTCCGGTGCCGGTTCCGCTAAGGCCCGCGCTTCGCAGTCATATGGGCATGCCCGGCGGCGGGCGTGGTGGAATTGGCAGACACGCTGGATTTAGGTTCCAGTGGCGCAAGCCTTGGGGGTTCAAATCCCTCCGCCCGCACCAGTCGGACCCGCCCGTAACGCCAGATTTCCTTTCCAAGAAGACAGGTCACGAGAGACATGCAGGTCACCGAGTTCGCCAATGAAGGCCTCAAGCGCGGCTACAATATCGTGGTGTCCGCCGCCGAAATTTCGGCTGGCCGCGACAAGCGGCTCGCCGCCCTCGGGCGCGACCTGCGCCTGCCTGGCTTCCGCCCTGGCAAGGTGCCGGCCTCGGTCGTGAAGCAGCGCTATGGCGCGGCGATCATGAGCGAAGTGCTTGAGGAACAGGTGGGCGAGGCGACCCGCAAGGTCGTGTCCGACCGCGGCCTGCGCCCGGCCCTGCAGCCCAAGGTCGATGTGGTGAATTTCGCCGATGGCGGCGACCTGGAATTCAAGGTCGAGCTGGAACTGCTGCCGGAAATCCCGCTGCCCGATTTCTCCGCCATCGCCCTGGAGCGCCCCAAGGCCTCCCCCAGCCCGGCCGAGATCGACACCGCGATCGAGGGCATCGCCGGCCGCAACCGTACCATGGTCGATGTCGAGGAGGTCCGCCCGGCGACCAAGGGCGACGTCCTGGTATGCGATTTCGTCGGCCGCCTGGCCGGCGAGACCGAGCCCTTCCAGGGCGGCAGCATGAACGACATGCCGATCGAGGTGGCCGGTGAGGGCTTCATCCCCGGCTTCACGGAACAACTGGACGGCCTGTCCCCGGGCGAGAGCCGCCAGATCACGGTGAGCTTCCCGGCCGAATACGGCGCCGCGGAACTGGCCGGCAAGGAAGCGGTGTTCGACATTACCGCCAAGAAGCTGCAGCGGTCGGAAACCCCGGTGATCGACGACGCCTTCGCCAAGACGCTCGGCCTGGACGACCTGGACGCGGTGAAGAAGGTCCTGACCGAGGGCCTGCAGCGCGAATACGACGGGCTGGCCCGCCAGAAGATCAAGCGCGCCCTGCTGGATGCGCTGTCCGAGCAGGCCCAGTTCGAGGTCCCCGAGGGCATGATCGAGGGCGAGTTCGCCCAGATCTGGCAGCGGGTCGAGGCCGACATGAAGGAAGGCCGCCTGGACGCCGATGACAAGGGCAAGGACGAGGACACGCTGAAGGCCGAATACCGTGCCATCGCGATGCGCCGCATCCGCCTGGGCCTGCTGCTGGCCGAGATCGGACGGGTGAACGGCATCCAGGTCACCTCGGAGGAGCTGGGCCGCGCGGTGCGCGCGGAAGCCACCCGCTACCCCGGCCAGGAAAAGCAGGTCATGGATTTCTTCCAGAAGAACCCGCAGGCGGCCGAAAACCTGCGTGGCCCGATCTTCGAGGACAAGGTCGTGGACTTCATGCTGGAGCTGGCGAAGGTGACCGACGTCGACGTGACGGTCGCCGAGTTGACGGCGCCCCCGGCCGCAGCCTGAATAGGAGGCGCTGGCCCCTCTTTACCGGGCCGGCAGTCATCCCATCTTCATAACTGCCGGATAGGGTGCCGCGGGCGGGGCGGTCCTGACGGAACAGGGTCCGTGCGTGCCTTTCGGGGGCGGCGGGGCCGGTTCCACCCGGAACATGGTCCGAAAGGACCGGCGCCCTCCGTCGGGCGGCAAGGGGCAAGTCATGCGAGATCGCGATCCCGTCGAAATCTACAACAATTCACTTGTCCCCATGGTGGTCGAGCAGACAGCCCGTGGCGAACGCGCCTTCGACATCTATTCGCGCCTGTTGAAGGAGCGGATCATCTTTCTGACCGGGCCGGTCTACGACCAGGTGTCGGCGGTGATCTGCGCGCAGTTGCTGTTCCTGGAAAGCGAGAACCCGAACAAGGACATCGCTTTCTATATCAACAGCCCGGGCGGCGTGGTTTCGGCCGGCCTCGCGATGTATGATACCATGCAATACATTCGTGCCCCGGTCAGCACGGTCTGCCTCGGCATGGCCGCCTCCATGGGCAGCCTGCTGCTGACGGCTGGCGAGAAGGGCAAGCGATTCGCCCTGCCGAACGCCCGGATCATGGTGCACCAGCCCTCGGGCGGGGCGCAGGGCCAGGCGACCGACATCGAAATCCAGGCGCGTGAGATTCTGGACCTGCGCAAGCGGCTGAACCAGATCTACGTCAAGCACACCGGCCAGCCGCTTGAGGAAATCGAGCGCAAGCTGGAACGCGACAGCTACATGTCGGCCGAGGAGGCGCAGGCCTTCGGGCTGATCGACCAGGTGGTGGCCCAGCGGCCGCTGACCCCGTCGGAAGCCAAGGCCTGACCCGCAATGCCCCGCCAGCCTTGGCAAACAGGGCAGGCGGGGACGATCTTCCCCCCCGGTGACGGCGGGGCTACACTTTGGGGTCCAACAGGTCCCCGGGGCTTGTCCGCGCCCCACCGGGACGACCCCGGCGGCCAGGACAGCCCGCTAGGAGAGCCATGAGCAAGTCGGGCGATTCGAAAAACACCCTCTACTGCTCGTTCTGCGGCAAGTCGCAGCACGAAGTGCGGAAGCTTATCGCCGGGCCGACGGTGTTCATCTGCGACGAGTGCGTCGAACTCTGCATGGATATCATCCGTGAGGAGCATAAGACGCATCTGGTGAAGTCGCGCGATGGCGTGCCGACACCGAAGGAGATCTGCAAGGTCCTCGACGACTACGTCATTGGCCAGCAGCACGCGAAGAAGGTGCTCTCCGTCGCGGTGCACAACCATTACAAGCGGTTGGCGCATCAGGCGAAGAACGCCGATGTCGAGATCGCCAAGTCGAACATCATGCTCGTAGGGCCGACCGGTAGCGGCAAGACGCTGCTGGCGCAGACCCTGGCGCGCATCCTCGACGTGCCCTTCACCATGGCGGATGCGACCACGCTGACGGAGGCGGGCTATGTCGGTGAGGATGTGGAGAACATCATCCTCAAGCTGCTGCAGGCCGCCGACTACAACGTCGAACGGGCGCAGCGCGGCATCGTTTATATCGACGAGGTCGATAAGATCAGCCGCAAGTCCGACAACCCCTCCATCACCCGCGATGTGAGCGGTGAGGGCGTGCAGCAGGCCCTGCTGAAGATCATGGAAGGCACCGTGGCCAGCGTTCCCCCGCAAGGCGGGCGCAAGCATCCGCAGCAGGAGTTCCTGCAGGTGGATACGGCCAACATCCTGTTCATCGTCGGTGGCGCCTTCTCCGGCCTCGAACGGATCATCGGCGCACGCGGCAAGGGTTCGGGAATCGGCTTCGGCGCCGAAGTCCGCGGTCCGGATGAACGCCGCACCGGCGCCATCCTGCGTGAAGTGGAGCCCGAGGACCTTCTGAAGTTCGGGTTGATCCCGGAATTCATCGGCCGTCTGCCCGTCGTGGCGACGCTGGAGGATTTGGACGAGACCGCGCTGATCGAAATCCTGACCAAGCCGAAGAACGCCCTGGTCAAGCAGTACCAGCGCTTGTTCGAGATGGAGGGCGCCAAGCTCACCTTCACCGAGGAGGCGCTGCAGTCCGTTTCCAAGCGCGCCATCCAGCGCAAGACCGGCGCGCGCGGCCTGCGGTCGATCATGGAGGGCATCCTGCTCACCACCATGTTCGACCTGCCCGGCCTGGACGATGTCGAGGAAGTGGTGGTGAACCGCGAAGTCGCCGAAGGGCGCGCCACGCCGCTGTTCATCCACGGTCAACGCCAGGCGGAGCAGTCTTCCGCCTGAGCGTTACCCTTCCGGGACAAAGAAAGACCTTGTCCCAGCGTTCGGCCTGACCATCTTCTGGTGCAACCGTGGCGGGGAGTCGCGCGCCGATTTCCGGGCGTGGCCCCGCCGACTGTCCTCTGTGAGGTCCCCATGACGGAAACCATCCGCGGCGAGTTGCTTCCTGTCCTGCCGCTCCGCGATATCGTTGTCTTCCCGCACATGATCGTGCCGTTGTTTGTCGGACGCGAAAAGTCCGTGCGTGCCCTGGAAGCGGTGATGCGGGAGGACAAGCAGATCCTGCTTGTCGCCCAGAAGAACGCGGCCCAGGACGACCCCAGCGCCGACGATCTCTACAACGTCGGCACCGTGGCGACCGTGCTGCAATTGTTGAAACTGCCCGATGGCACCGTGAAGGTGCTGGTCGAAGGCAGCAGGCGCGCGACCATCGCCGCCTGGCACGAGACCGACACGCATTTCGAAGCCTATGCCGCGCCGATCGAGGAAGAGCCCGCCGATGGGCGTGAGCTTGAGGCGCTGTCGCGCAGCGTGGTCTCGCAGTTCGAGGCCTATATCAAGCTGAACAAGAAGATCGCGCCGGAAGTGCTGGTGTCGATCAACCAGATCGACGAACCGGCCAAGCTGGCCGACACCGTCGCCTCGCACCTGAACCTCAAGATCGCCGAAAAGCAGGAACTGCTGGAGATCGTGCCGGTGCAGTCGCGGCTTGAGCGCGTCTTCGCCCATATGGAGGGCGAGATCGGTGTGCTGCAGGTCGAAAAGCGCATCCGCAGCCGCGTGAAGCGGCAGATGGAGAAGACTCAGCGCGAGTATTATCTGAACGAGCAACTCAAGGCGATCCAGAAGGAACTCGGCGAGGGCGAGGAAGGCCGCGACGAAGCCTCCGAACTCGAAGCCCGCATCAAGGCGACCAAGCTGTCGGTCGAAGCGCGCGAAAAGGCGCTGGCGGAGCTGAAGAAGCTGCGCAGCATGAGCCCGATGAGCGCCGAGGCGACCGTCGTGCGCAACTACCTGGACTGGATCCTGTCGATCCCCTGGAAGAAGCGCAGCAAGGTCAAGAACGACGTGGTGAAGGCCGAGGCTGTCCTCGAGTCCGATCACTACGGGCTCGACAAGGTCAAGGAACGTATCCTCGAATACCTGGCGGTGCAGTCGCGCAGCCCGAAGATCAAGGGGCCGATCCTGTGCTTGGTCGGGCCGCCCGGCGTGGGCAAGACGTCGCTCGGCAAGTCGATCGCCAAGGCGACCGGCCGCACTTTTGTCCGCATGTCACTGGGTGGCGTGCGGGACGAGGCCGAGATTCGCGGCCATCGGCGGACCTACATCGGCTCGATGCCGGGCAAGGTCATCCAGGGCATGAAGAAGGCCAAGACCAGCAACCCGCTGTTCCTGTTGGACGAGATCGACAAGCTGGGCGCCGATTGGCGCGGCGACCCGTCGTCGGCCCTGCTGGAGGTCCTGGACCCCGAGCAGAACGGCACATTCGCCGACCACTACCTGGAGGTGGACTACGACCTCTCGGATGTGATGTTCGTGACGACCGCCAACAGCCTGCGCATGCCGCAGCCGCTGCTGGATCGCATGGAGATCATCCGGGTGTCTGGCTACACCGAGGATGAGAAGGTCGAAATCGCCAAGCGGCACCTGCTGCCGAAGGTGATGGAAGCCAACGGCCTCAAGCCAGGCGAGTGGACGCTGACGGATGAGGCGCTGCTCGATCTCGTGCGTTTCTACACGCGCGAGGCCGGCGTTCGGTCGCTGGAACGCGAATTGGGCGGACTGGCGCGCAAAGCGGTGCGGGAGATCGTGACCAAGAAGGCCAAGAAGGTCGCGATGAACCGCAAGAACCTCGACAAGTTCGCCGGGGTTCGCAAGCACCGCTACGGCGAGGCCGAGGCCGAGGACATGGTCGGCTGCGTCACGGGCCTGGCCTGGACCGAGGTGGGCGGCGAGATCCTGACCATCGAGTCGGTCATCGTGCCAGGCAAGGGCAAGGTGCAGACGACGGGCAAGCTGGGCGACGTGATGCAGGAAAGCGTCTCCGCGGCGCTGTCCTACGTTCGCAGCCGCAGCATCACCTTCGGCATCAAGCCCACGCTGTTCGAAAAGCGCGACATCCACGTCCACGTGCCGGAAGGGGCGACTCCGAAGGACGGTCCGTCGGCTGGCATCGCGATGGCGACGTCGATCGTGTCGATCCTGACGGGCATCCCTGTCCGCAAGGAAGTCGCGATGACCGGTGAGATCACGCTTCGTGGTCGCGTGCTGCCGATCGGTGGCCTGAAGGAGAAGCTGTTGGCGGCCCTGCGCGCGGGGATCACCACGGTCTTCATCCCCAAGGAGAACGAGAAGGACCTGGCCGAGATCCCGGACAATGTGAAGAAGGGCCTGACCATCAAGCCGGTCAGCCACGTCGATGAGGTCATCGCCGAGGCCCTGGTGCGCAAGCCAGAGCCGATCACCTGGGAGGAGCCGGCCGAACCCGTCGCCGCGGCGACGACGCCGCCTGTGGTGCCGCCCAGCCTGCCGCACTGACAGTCGTCGCCACGCATCGTGAGGGGGGCCTGGGCGGGAGCCTGGGCCCCCTTTTTCGTGTCCTGGCGGTCGCAGGCCTGGCCCGATAGCCAGAAAACGGCGGATAACCGCCACAAAGCGGGACCGCCGTCGTTGACGGATTGAAAGTCCCTTTCCTAGTCTGCGGAAGATGCGCCACGCGATTCTGCACGGCGCCGCATCCCGAGATGAAAAGGGGGGTTCACGCATGAACAAGGCGGATCTGGTGAGTGTCGTCGCCGAGGCTGGCGAGCTGTCGAAGGCCAAGGCTGGCGACGTGCTCGATGCGGTGTTTGAGGCGGTTCAGAAGGCGCTGAAGAAGAAGGAAGAAGTCCGCCTGGTCGGCTTCGGCACCTTCAGCACCTCGCGCCGCAAGGCCGGCAAGGGGCGCAACCCGCGCACCGGCGAAGAGATCAAGATCGCGGCGACGACGACTGTCCGCTTCAAGGCCGGCAAGGCCTTGAAGGACGCGGTGAACTAAGCCTTCGCATCTACGATTTTTTCCGAAAGGCCGGCCCGCGAGGGCCGGCTTTTTTCGTTTCGGGGCTTTTGGGTTTCGGCCGCGGCGCGCAGCGGCTAATCAGGGAGCGGCACGGGCGCTTAGCTCAGCGGTAGAGCGTCTCGCTTACACCGAGATGGCCGGCGGTTCGATCCCGTCAGCGCCCATGCCGTTATCTTGCCCGGGGCGGGTTGACTTGCCGAGGTCCGGCTCGTATCCCCCGCCTCCTGGATGCGGGTGTAGCTCAGTTGGTTAGAGCGCCGGCCTGTCACGCCGGAGGTCGCGGGTTCGAGCCCCGTCACTCGCGCCATCCAAATTCCGACGCCGCCGGGTTCGCCCGGCGGCGTTGTCGTTTCCGGCATTGAAATCCAAGGCCTGGGCGCCTATGGCGCAGCGACACGGGGGCGGTTATGGTCAGGTCGCGCTGCGGTGCGGCATGGCTGGCCGCGGCCGAAATTCTTGTTGGTGCCGGCTTGCGCCGGCACCGCGGGCCTAGGGATCGTTGACGCAGCATGACCCAGCCGTTCCTCGCCGATTACTTCCCGATCCTGGTCTTCCTGGGGATCGCCGCCGGCATCGCCGTCGCGATGGTGGGCGGCTCCGTGCTGGCCGCGAAGCAGAAGCCGAATCCGGAAAAGCTGTCGGCCTATGAATGCGGGTTCGAGCCGTTCGACGACACGCGGCGCAAATTCGACGTGCGATTCTACCTGGTCGCGATCCTGTTCATCATTTTCGACCTTGAGGTGGCGTTCCTGTTCCCCTGGGCTGTCAGCCTTGGGCAGATCGGCTGGTTCGGCTTCATGTCGATGATGGCGTTCCTGGGCGTGCTGACGGTCGGCTTCATCTACGAATGGCGCAAAGGCGCCCTGGATTGGGAGTGATGGCCGTGAGCGAGCCTGCAGTGGCCTGGAACAGCCAGGCCCTGGCCCCCGGGGCGGCCCAGGATGCCGTGATCCAGGGCGTGACCGACGAAATCCAGGACAAGGGCTTCGTCGTCGCCCAGATCGACAAGGTGGTGAACTGGGCGCGCACCGGCAGCCTGTGGCCGATGACCTTCGGCCTGGCCTGCTGCGCGGTGCCGATGATCCACGCCTATATGCCGCGCTACGACCTCGACCGATTCGGCATCATCCCGCGTGGGTCGCCGCGGCAGTCGGACGTGATGATCGTCGCCGGCACCCTGACCAACAAAATGGCCCCGGCGCTGCGCAAGGTCTACGACCAGATGCCGGAACCCCGCTGGGTGATCAGCATGGGCTCCTGCGCGAACGGGGGCGGCTACTACCACTACTCCTACAGCGTGGTGCGTGGCTGCGATCGCATCGTGCCGGTGGACATCTACGTGCCCGGCTGCCCGCCGACGGCCGAGGCGCTGGTCTATGGCATCCTGCAATTGCAGAAGAAGATTCGCCGGACGGGGACCATTCTGCGTGGCTGATCTTCAGGTCTTGGGCGAGGCCATCGCCACCGCGGCGCCGGCGGGCGTCATCACCCATTGGCACGTGCCGCGCGGTGCGGAGCTGTGCCTGCATGTCCGGCGCGAGGCCTTGCTGCCGATGCTGCTGATGCTGCGCGACGATCCCCGATTCGCGGCCGAGCAATGCATGGATATCTGCGGCGTCGATTATCCGGACCGCCCGGAACGATTCGAAGTCGTCTATAATTTGCTCTCGCTGACCCACAACCATCGCATCCGCGTCGTCATCGCGACCGACGCTGCGACGCCGGTCCCGTCCGTCGTCGGCCTCTGGCCCTCCGCCACCTGGTACGAGCGCGAGGCCTGGGACATGTACGGCATCGTCTTCGACGGCCAGCCGGACCTGCGCCGGATCCTGACCGACTACGGGTTCGAAGGGCATCCGCTGCGCAAGGATTTCCCGCTGACCGGCTTCGTCGAGCTGCGCTACGACCCGGAACGCGGTTCCGTCGCCTATGGCCCGGTGCAGTTGACGCAGGATTATCGCAACTTCGACTTCCTCAGCCCGTGGGAAGGCATCACGACCTTGCCGGGCGATGAGAAAATCCATCTGAACCGGATCGAGGCACCCAAGCCGTGAGCGATGCCGAAACGCCCTCTCGCGTTTTCGAGATGGACAGCCACACCATCAATTTCGGGCCGCAGCACCCGGCCGCACACGGCGTGCTGCGCCTGATCCTGGAATTGAAGGGTGAGGTCGTCGAACGCGCCGATCCGCATATCGGCCTGCTGCATCGCGGCACGGAAAAGCTGATCGAGCACAAGACCTACATCCAGGCGCTGCCGTATTTCGACCGCCTCGATTACGTCGCCCCGATGTGCCAGGAGCACGCCTTCGCCCTGGGGACGGAGCGGCTGCTCGGGATCGAGGTGCCGGAGCGCGCGCAATACATCCGCGTGCTCTTTGCCGAGATCGGCCGGGTGCTGAACCACCTGTTGAACATCACGACCTACGCACTGGACTGCGGGGCGATCACGCCGAGCCTTTGGGGCTTTGAGCAGCGCGAGATCCTGCTCGAATTCCACGAAGCCGCGTCGGGCGCGCATTACCACGCGAATTATTTCCGGCCGGGCGGCGTCGCCAAGGATCTGCCTGCCGGGCTTGAGGACAAGATCGGCGCCTGGGCGCAGAAATTCCCCAAGTTCATCGACGAGTTGGGCGGGCTGCTGACCAACAACCGCATCTTCAAGCAGCGCACCGTGGACATCGGCGTCATCGACGCCGAACAGGCGATGGCATGGGGCTTCTCGGGGCCGTGCCTGCGCGCCTCCGGCTGCGCCTGGGATCTGCGTCGCAGCCAACCCTATGACGTGTACGACCGGATGGAATTCGACATTCCGGTCGGCCGGCACGGCGACTGCTACGACCGCTACCTGGTCCGCATGCTGGAAATGCGCGAAAGCCTGAAGATCATCCGCCAGTGCCTCGACCAGATGAAGCCAGGCCCGATCAAGGTGCAGGAACACAAGATCACGCCGCCGACGCGCGGTGAGATGAAGCGCTCGATGGAAGCGCTGATCCACCACTTCAAACTCTACACCGAGGGCTACCACGTGCCCGCCGGCGAGACCTACACGGTCGTCGAAGCGCCCAAGGGCGAGTTCGGCGTCTACCTGGTCGCCGACGGCACGAACAAACCCTATCGCTGCAAGATCCGCGCGCCTGGCTACGCCCATTTGCAAGCGATCGAGTTCCTGTCGAAGGGCCACATGCTGGCCGATGCGGTCGCTGTGATCGGGTCGTTGGATATCGTGTTCGGGGAGATCGATCGGTGAGCGAACCGACCGCATTCGCATTCGCCTTCGATGCAGAGAGCGAAGAGAAGATCGCGACGATCCTGCCGCGCTATCCCGCGGGCAAGCAGGCCAGCGCCGTGATCCCGTTGCTCTACGTCGTGCAGAAGCAGATGGGCCGCGCGACCGGCAGCACCTGGGTGCCGCGCGAGGCGATGGATGTCATCGCCGCACGGCTCGATATGGCGCCTATCCGCGTCTATGAGGTCGCGACCTTCTACCTGATGTTCAACACCAAGCCGGTCGGTCGCTTCCACCTGCAGATCTGCGGCACGACGCCGTGCTGGCTGCGCGGGTCGGATGACGTGCTGCGCGCCTGCAAGGATGCCGGCGGGCTGAAGGGCTATGGCGACAGCAGCGCTGACGGCAACTTCACGCTGACCGAGGTCGAGTGCCTGGGCGCCTGCGTCAATGCGCCGATCCTGTGCGTGGATGAGGATTTCTATGAGGACCTCGACTACGACCGCACGGTGGCGTTGCTCGAATCCTTGAAGCGTGGCGAACGGCCGCCGTATGGCAGCACGATCGGCCGCAAGACCAGCGCGCCCGAGGGCGGCCCGATGGTCCTGACCGGGGCGGAGAACTGAGATGGCGCTCAGCGACAAGGACCGGATTTTTACCAACCTCTACGGGCTGGAATCCTGGACGTTGCCTGCCGCACGCGCGCGCGGCGACTGGGACGGCACGGCCGGCTTCATCCAGCAGGGCCGCGACTGGCTGGTCCAGCAGGTCAAGGATTCGGGCCTGCGCGGGCGCGGGGGCGCCGGCTTCCCGACCGGCATGAAGTGGTCCTTCATGCCCAAGGTCAGTGACGGTCGCCCGTCCTACCTCGTGGTGAACGCGGATGAATCCGAACCGGGGACCTGCAAGGACCGCGACATCATCCGCCACGATCCGCACAAGCTGATCGAAGGCTGCCTGATCGCGGGCGCCGCGATGGGCGCGGTCGCCGGCTACATCTACATCCGCGGCGAATACGCCAATGAAGCCCTGGTCTTGGAAGCGGCGGTGGCCGAGGCCTATGCCGCCGGGCTGCTGGGCAAGAACGCGGCGGGGTCGGGCTACGACTACGATCTGTATGTGCATCGCGGCGCGGGCGCCTACATCTGCGGTGAGGAAACGGCCCTGATCGAAAGCCTTGAAGGCAAGAAGGGCATGCCGCGGCTCAAGCCGCCGTTCCCGGCTGCCGTCGGGCTCTATGGCTGCCCGACCACGGTGAACAACGTCGAGACCATCGCCGTGGTGCCGACGATCCTGCGCCGAGGTGCGTCCTGGTTCGCCGGCTTCGGCCGCCCGAAGAACCAGGGCACCAAGATTTTCTGCATCAGCGGGCATGTGAACAAGCCCTGCAATGTGGAAGCCGAGATGAGCATCCCCTTGCGCGAGTTGATCGATACCTACGCCGGCGGCGTGCGCGGCGGGTGGGACAATCTGCTGGCGGTGATCCCGGGCGGGTCCTCCACCCCGATGATCCCGAAGTCGGTCTGCGACGATGTGCTGATGGATTTCGACGCGCTGCGCGACCAACGGACCGGCCTCGGCACCGCGGGCGTGATCGTGATGGACAGGTCCACCGACCTGATCAAGGCGATCGCGCGGTTGTCGCAGTTCTACAAGCATGAATCCTGCGGCCAGTGCACGCCCTGCCGCGAAGGCATGGGCTGGGTGAAGCGCGTCATGGACCGCATGGTCGAAGGCCGCGCCGAGGTCGCCGAGATCGACGTCCTGGAACAGGTCACGCGCCAGATTGAGGGGCACACCATCTGCGCGCTCGCGGATGGCGGGGTCTGGCCGGTGCAGGGGTTGATCCGGCATTTCCGGCCGATGATGGAAGAGCGGATCGCGGCCTACAAAGGCCGATCGATGCCCTTGGCGGCGGAGTGATCGGGCGATGACCAAGCTCTTCGTTGACGACATCGAAGTCGAAGTCCCCCCCGGGACCTCCGTGCTCCAGGCCTGCGAAGTCGCGGGCAAGGAAATTCCGCGCTTCTGCTACCACGAACGCCTGTCGGTCGCCGGCAATTGCCGGATGTGCCTGGTGGAAGTGGAGAAGGCCCCCAAGCCCATCGCCTCCTGCGCCTATCCGGTCGCCGAGGGCATGAAGGTCTTCACCGACACGCCGATGGTGCGCAACGCGCGGCGGGGGGTGATGGAGTTCCTCCTCATCAACCACCCGCTCGACTGCCCGATCTGCGACCAGGGCGGCGAATGCGACCTGCAGGACCAGGCCGTCGCCTATGGCAAGGACGGCAGCCGCTTCCACGAGCAGAAGCGCGCGGTGAAGGACAAGTATGTCGGCCCGTTGATCAAGACGATCATGACGCGCTGCATCCACTGCACCCGCTGCATCCGCTTCGCGACCGAGGTCGCCGGCGTGCCGGAACTGGGCGCGACCGGGCGTGGCGAGACGATGGAAGTCGGCACCTACGTCGAAAAGGCGCTGACCACGGAACTCTCCGGCAACCTGATCGACATCTGCCCCGTCGGTGCGCTGACCAGTCGGCCCTACGCCTTCGTCTCGCGACCCTGGGAACTGACCAAGACCGACAGCGTGGACGTGCTGGACGCAGTCGGCGCGGCGATCCGCATCGATACGCGCGGGCCGGAAGTCCTGCGCATCCTGCCGCGCACCAATGAGGACGTGAACGAGGAATGGCTCGGTGACCGTTCGCGCTTCGCCTTCGACGGGCTGAAGCGCAAGCGGCTGGACCGCCCCTGGATTCGTCGCGACGGCACGCTGAAGCAAGCGACCTGGGCCGAGGCGTTCGGCGCCATCGCGACCCGCCTGAAGGGCGTGTCGGGCGATGCCATCGGCGCCGTCGCCGGCGACCTGGCCGATGCCGAAAGCATCGTGGCGCTGAAGGATCTGATGGCCGGCCTCGGCAGCCAGAACCTGGACTGCCGCCAGGATGGCGCTGCGCTGGACGCGACCCGGCGCGATTTCTACGTCTTCGGCGCCGGCATTGCCGGCATCGACCACGCTGATGCGCTGGTCATCATCGGCAGCAATCCGCGGGTCGAGGCCCCGGTGCTCAACGCCCGCATCCGCAAGCGGACCCTGGCCGGCCATTTCCCGGTGGGGTTCATCGGCCCGGCCGGCACCGACCTGACCTATGCGGCGACGCACCTGGGGGAGGGGCCTTCGGCCATCGCCGCCGCTGCGTCGGTGCTTGAGGGTGCCAAGAACCCGATGGTGTTGATCGGCCGTGGCGCGCTGGCACGGCCGGATGGCGCCGCGATCGCCGCCGCCGCCTGGGCGCTGCTGCGTGGGGTGGATGGGCTGCGGCCGGATTGGAATGGTTTCTGCGTGCTGCACCAGTTCGGCGGCCAGGTGGGTGCACTCGACCTCGGCTTCGTGCCGGGGCCGCAGGGGCGCAACCTGGGCGGCATGCTCGGCGGCGGCGTGGAAGCGCTGTGGCTGCTGGGCGCTGACGGGTTCGACCCCGCGTTGATCGGGGCCGATACCTTCGTGATCTACCAGGGCCACCACGGCGACCGCGCGGCGTCGCGCGCCGATGTGATCCTGCCGGGCGCCGCCTACACGGAAAAGGACGGCACCTACGTTAATACGGAAGGCCGGGCCCAGCTCGGCCGTGCCGCGCTGGCTCCGCCGGGGGAGGCGCGGGAGGATTGGCGCATCCTACGCGCGGCTTCGGCGGCGCTCGGCGTCACCTTGCCCTACGACAGCATCGAGGCCGTGCGGGCGCGGTTGGCGGCGGTGAACCCGCTGTTCGGCGCCGATTTCGCGCCGGTGGGCTGCGACGATCCGGCGGGGCCCGCGGGCGATCCCGCGGCGATCGCGGATGCGGCCTTCGTGCTGCCCATCGCCGTCTATTGGCAGGCCGACTCGATCAGCAGGGCGAGCGACACCATGGCCGAATGTGCGCAGGTCTATGCGCCCGCGCCCGCCCTGGCGGCGGAGTAGCCGGTCATGGACGCGTTTCTCACCACCCCCATCGGCATCCTGGCGCTGACGGTCGCCCAGGCATTGGCGATCCTGGTGCCACTGCTGATCGCGGTCGCCTACCTCACCTACGCCGAGCGCAAGGTGCTGGCGGCGATGCAGATGCGCAAAGGGCCGAATGTCGTCGGACCCTTCGGCCTGCTGCAGCCCTTCGCCGATGCGCTGAAGATGCTGATGAAGGAGACGATCATCCCGTCCGGCGCGTCGCGCGCGCTCTTCATCATGGCGCCGATGATCACCTTCCTGTTGGCGATGATCGCCTGGGCGGTGATCCCGGTGAATGACGGCTGGGCCATCGCCGACATCAATGTCGGCATCCTGTATCTGTTCGCGATCTCCTCGCTGGGCGTCTACGGCGTGATCATCGCCGGTTGGGCCAGCAATTCGAAGTATGCCTTCCTGGGCGCGCTGCGGTCGGCGGCGCAGATGGTCAGCTACGAAGTCTCCATGGGCTTCGTCATTGTGACGGTGCTGTTGTGCGTCGGCTCGCTGAACCTGACCGAGATCGTGCGGGCGCAGCAGAACGTGTGGTTCGTCATCCCGCTGTTCCCGATGTTCATCATCTTCTTCATCAGCGCCCTGGCTGAAACCAACCGTGCGCCCTTCGACCTTCCCGAAGGCGAAAGCGAGTTGGTCGCCGGGTTCTTCGTCGAATACAGCAGCATGTCCTTCGGGCTCTTCTTCCTTGGCGAATACGCCAACATGATCCTGATGTCGGCGCTGACGACGATCCTCTTCCTGGGGGGCTGGTATCCGCCCTTCGCCTTCCTGGCTTTCATTCCCGGGCCGCTGTGGTTCATCGCCAAGATCTGCTTCTGCCTGTTCGTCTTCGTCTGGGTGCGGGCGACCTTTCCGCGCTACCGCTACGACCAGCTGATGCGGCTGGGTTGGAAGGTGTTCCTGCCGTTCAGCCTGCTCTGGCTGGTGCTCACCGCGGCGGTTCTCAAGTTGACCGGCTGGCTGCCGGCGTAAGGACCTGATCATGCCAACCCTCGACAGCCTGGCGCGCAGCCTGCTTCTGACGGAGCTGGTTTCCGGCATGGGGCTCACCTTGAAGCAATTCTTCAAGCGCAAGCCGACCATCAACTACCCCTTTGAAAAGGCGCCGATCTCGCCGCGCTTCAAGGGCGAACACGCGCTGCGCCGCTATCCCAATGGCGAAGAACGCTGCATCGCCTGCAAGCTGTGCGAGGCCGTGTGCCCGGCCCAGGCCATCACGATCGAAGCCGAACCGCGCGAAGACGGCAGCCGCCGCACCACGCGCTACGACATCGACATGACCAAGTGCATCTACTGCGGGCTGTGCGAGGAAGCCTGCCCGGTGGATGCCATCGTCGAAGGCCCCAACCTGGAATTCGCGACCGAGACGCGTGAGGAGCTGTTCTACGACAAGGACCGCCTGCTCGCGAACGGCGACCGGTGGGAGCCGGAGCTGGTCAAGCGCCTCGAACTGGATGCGCCCTACCGATGATTGCAGCCCTCGCATTCTACCTCTTTGCGGCGGTCCTCGTGGCCTCCGCCGTGATGGTGGTGACCAGCCGCAACCCGGTGCATTCCGTGTTGTTCCTGATCCTGTGCTTCTTCAACGCGGCGGCGCTGTTCCTGCTCGCGGGGGCGGAGTTCCTGGCGATGATCCTGCTGATCGTCTACGTCGGCGCGGTCGCGGTGCTGTTCCTCTTCGTCGTGATGATGCTGGACGTCGATTTCAGCCAGATGCGCGAAGGCTTCCAGCGCTATGCCCCGGTCGGCGCCGCGGTTGGCGGCGTCCTGTTCCTGGAACTGGTGCTGGTCCTGGGTACCTGGACCTTCGCGGATGACGCCCAGGTCCTGCGCATCAATCCGACCACCCCGGGCGGCGGTAGCAATACCGAGGCAATCGGGCGCATCCTCTATACCGACTACGTCTACCTCTTTCAGGCTTGCGGCGCGGTGCTGCTGGTCGCGATGATCGGTGCGATCGTGCTGACCCTGCGCGCCCCGCAAGGCAGCAAGCGCCAGGATATCGCGACCCAGATCGCGCGTGATCCGAAGCTCGTTGAAACGCGCAGCGTGCCGCTGGGCGCCGGCTTGTCGGAGATCGGCATCCGCCGCCCGCTGCCACCGCCGGCCCCACCACCCAAGCAGGTCGAACACCACGACGCGGGGCACCACTGATGTTGACCATCGGTCTTGCGCACTACCTGACGGTGGGTGCGATCCTGTTCGTGCTGGGCGTCTTCGGCATCTTCCTGAACCGGAAGAACGTCATCGTCATCCTGATGTCGGTCGAACTGATCCTGCTGGCGGTGAACATCAACCTGGTGGGCTTTTCCTCGGCCCTGCAGGACCTGACCGGCCAGATCTTCGCCATGCTGATCCTGACGGTCGCGGCGGCGGAAGCCGCGATCGGGCTGGCCATTGTCGTCATCTACTACCGCAATCGCGGCAGCATCGAGGTCGATGACATCTCGACCCTGAAGGGCTAGGCCATGTTCGTCGGTGCCGTCTTCTTTCCGCTGCTGGGCGCGACCATCGCGGGCTTTCTTGGCCGCTGGATCGGCGATCGCGCGGCGCAATGGGCGACCGTGGTCTGCATGGTGCTGGCCGCCGTCTGTGGTGTCGCGGCCTTCCTGCAGGTCGCCTTCGGCGAGGCCGACCGGGTCATCGAGATCGCGGACTGGATCGATGTCGGCGGATTGAACGTCGTCTGGGCGCTGCGCTACGACACGTTGAGCGCTGTCATGGTCGGGATGGTCACCTTCATCTCGACGCTGATCCACCTCTACAGCGTCGGCTACATGGCGCATGACGACAGCAAGCCGCGGTTCTTCGCCTACCTGTCGTTCTTCACCTTCATGATGCTGATGCTGGTGACCGCCGATAACCTGCTGCAGCTATTCTTCGGCTGGGAGGGCGTCGGCGTCGCCTCCTACCTGCTGATCGGCTATTATTATGAGAAGGAAAGCGCCAACCGCGCGGCGATGAAGGCCTTCATCGTGAACCGCGTCGGCGACTTCTTCTTCATGCTCGGCCTGGCGCTGACCTTCTGGACGTTTGGCAGCATCGGCTTCGACGAGATTTTTGCCGGCGTGCCCTCCGCCGTCGACAAGACCATCGGCGGGATGCCGGTGCTTGAGGTCATCGGCGTCCTCCTGTTCCTCGGCGCCTGCGGCAAGTCGGCGCAGATGGGCCTGCACACCTGGTTGCCGGACGCGATGGAGGGCCCGACGCCGGTCTCGGCGCTGATCCATGCCGCTACCATGGTGACGGCGGGTGTGTTCCTGATGGCGCGGATGAGTCCGCTGCTGGAACTGGCCCCCACGGCACTGGCCATCGTGACCATCGTCGGCGCCAGCACGGCCTTCTTCGCCGCGACCATCGGCTGCGTGCAGAACGACATCAAGCGCATCATCGCGTATTCGACCTGCTCGCAGCTCGGCTACATGTTCTTCGCGGTCGGGGTGGGCGCCTACCAGGGCGCCATCTTCCACCTCTTCACCCACGCCTTCTTCAAAGCGCTGCTGTTCCTGTCCGCCGGGTCGGTGATCCACGCGATGAGCGACGAGCAGGACATCCGCAAGATGGGCGGCATCTGGAAGAAGATCCCGGTGACCTATGCGGTGATGTGGATCGGCAGCCTGGCCCTGGCCGGCGTGCCCTTCTTCGCCGGCTACTATTCCAAGGATTTCGTGCTGGAGGCCGCCTTCGCCGCCCATTCGGGCACCGGCATGTATGCCTTCGTGGCCGGCTGCGTCGCCGCCTTCCTGACCGCCTTCTATTCCTGGCGCCTGCTGATCCTGGTGTTCCACGGCGCGCCGCGGGCCGACCACCACACGATGGAGCATGTCCACGAAAGCCCCTGGGTGATGCTGGTGCCGCTGCTGGTCCTGGCGACCGGCGCCATCTTCGCCGGTGCGGTCTTCGCGCCGTACTTCATCGGCCATGGCTGGGAGGAATTCTGGCGCGAAAGCATCGCCAATGGTCCGAACAACCACATCATGCATGCGGTGCATGACGTGCCGGGCTGGGTGCCGATCCTGCCGACCATCCTCGGCCTGTCGGGCATCGGGCTGGCGGTCGTGATGTATGTCGCGGCGCCGGGGCTGCCCGCGCGGATGGCAGCGGCGATGCCGGGGCTGTACCGCTTCGTCCTGAACAAGTGGTACTTCGACGAACTCTACGACCGCATTTTCGTGCGCCCGCTGCGGCGTCTCGCGCAGCTGCTCTGGCGCACGGGCGACGCGAAAATCATCGACGGGATGCCGAATGGGGTCGCCTCGCTGGCGGTCGACGTCGCGCGCGGCACGGTGCGGATGCAGACCGGGCGGGTCGCCAACTACGCCTTCACGATGATCATCGGGCTTGTCTTCTTCATCTCTGTCTTCCTGATCGGGATCGTCCGATGAACGCCGCCGGCTTTCCGCTGCTGTCGCTGCTGACCTTCCTGCCGCTGGTCGGCTGCGCGGTCATCATGTCGGTCCGCGGCGATGAGGAAACTGTCGCCGCCAACGCGCGCTGGACCGCGCTGTGGACGACGCTGATCGTCTTCGCCCTGTCGCTGATCCTGTGGTTCCAGTTCGACAAGGCCAGTTCCGACTTCCAGTTCGTCGAACAACTCGCCTGGCTGCCTGAATTCGGCCTGTCCTACCACATGGGTGTGGACGGCATCTCGGTGCTCTTCGTGCTGCTGACGACGATGCTGATGCCGATCTGCATCATCGCCTCGTGGGACTCGATCCGGACCCGGGTGCGCGAATACATGGTCGCCTTCCTGGTCCTGCAGACCATGATGATCGGCACCTTCGCGGCGCTGGATTTCGTGTTGTTCTACGTCTTCTTCGAAGGCGTGCTGATCCCGATGTTCCTGATCGTGGGCATCTGGGGCCATGATCGCCGGGTTTATGCGGCGCTGAAGTTCTTCCTCTACACGCTGCTCGGCTCGGTGCTGATGCTGCTGGCGATCCTGGCGCTGTGGTACCAGGCCGGCACTACGGACATTCCGGCGCTCATGGAATTGCGCCTGACGCCGGCCATGCAGAGCTGGGTCTTCCTGGCCTTCCTCGCCTCCTTCGCGGTGAAGATGCCGATGTGGCCGGTGCACACCTGGTTGCCGGACGCCCACGTCGAGGCACCGACCGCCGGCTCCGTCATCCTGGCCGGCGTGCTGCTGAAGATGGGCGGATACGGCTTCCTGCGGTTCTCCCTGCCGCTGCTGCCCGACGCGGTCGAAATGTTCGCGCCGCTGATGTTCGCGCTGTCGGTGGTCGCCATCGTCTACACCTCGCTGGTGGCGCTGGCGCAGGAGAACATGAAGAAGCTGATCGCCTATTCCTCAGTGGCACATATGGGGATTGTGACGCTCGGCATCTTCACCATGAACCAGCAGGGCATTTCGGGCGCCATCTTCCAGATGCTGAGCCACGGCGTGGTCTCGGCCGCCCTCTTCCTTTGCGTCGGCGTGCTTTATGATCGGGTGCATTCGCTGGAGATCGCCCGCTACGGCGGGGTCGCCAAGATCATGCCGGGCTATGCGCTGGTCTTCATGCTGTTCACCATGGCCTCGGTCGCGCTGCCCGGCACGGCCGGCTTCCCCGGCGAATTGCTGGTCATCGTCGGCGCGTGGAAGGCCAATCCCTTCGTCGCCGTCGGTGCCGCCACGGGCATGATCCTGGGCGCCTGCTACATGCTCTACCTCTACCGTCGCGTGATCTTCAGTCGCATCGGGCGCGAGGACCTGCGCGCCCTGCTGGACCTGTCGCCCCGCGAATATGCGGTCTTCGTGCCGCTGGTCCTGCTGACCTTGTGGATGGGGGTCTATCCCTCCTCCTTCCTGTCCTTCTTCGAGGCCTCGGTGGCGGCCATGGTGGAGCGGCATGAAGCGGCCCTCATCCTGCCCCGCCTGGCGGGGATGTGAGCGCCATGAACTGGACCCTTCTTCTTCCGGAAATCGTGCTCGGCTGTGCCGGGCTGATCGCCATCGTGGGCGGCGTGATCCCCAAGCGCGACGCGACCTTTGGCGTCGCCATGGGCGTGCTGGGCGCGCTGCTGCTGGCGGCGGTGCTGACGCTCGGCCAGCCGGAAGGCACCGCCATGGGCGGGCAATACGTCGCCGATGCCTATACGCGCTTCGCCAAGATCCTCGTGTTGCTGGGTGCGGCCGCGGGCCTCGTGCTGTCGCTCGACTGGAATGAGAAGCAGGGCCTGTCCCGTTTCGAATTCCCGGTGCTGATCCTCTTCGCGACGCTGGGCATGATGATCCTGGTGTCGGCCAATGACCTGATGTCGCTGTATGTCGGGTTGGAGCTGATGTCGCTTTCGCTCTACGTCTGCGCCGCCTTCGACCGCGACAACGGCCGGTCGGCCGAGGCGGGGCTGAAGTATTTCGTGCTGGGCGCGCTGGCCTCGGGCCTGCTGCTTTATGGCGCGTCGCTGATCTACGGCTTCTCGGGCACGACGAATTTCGACCGGATCGCCGATGCGGTGGAAGGCTCCGCCCCCAATACCGGCGTGATCGTCGGCCTGGTCTTCGTAACCGCGGGCCTGGCCTTCAAGATCAGCTCCGTGCCGTTCCATATGTGGACGCCGGACGTGTATGAAGGCGCGCCGACCCCGGTCACCGGCTTCTTCGCCGCCGCCCCCAAGGTCGCCGCGTTGTTGCTGCTGGCGCGCCTGCTCCAAGGGCCCTTCGGCAGCATGGCCCCGGCCTGGCAGCAGGTGATCGTGCTGTGTTCGCTGGGCTCCATGCTCCTCGGCGCCTTCGCCGCGATCGGGCAGAGCAACATCAAGCGGCTGATGGCCTATTCCTCGATCGGCCATGTCGGCTACGCGTTGATGGGCTTGGCGGTCGGATCGGACGCCGGCATGCGTGGCCTGCTGCTCTACATCGCCATCTACATGTTCATGAACATTGGCGCTTTTGCCGTGCTGGTCGCGATGCGCCGCGACGGGCGCGCGGTCGAGGGTGTGGATGACCTGGCCGGGCTTGGCCGCACCGATCCGGCGATGGCCTTGGCCATGGCGATCTTCATGTTCTCGATGGCCGGCATCCCGCCCTTGGCGGGGTTCTTCGGCAAGCTCTACGTCTTCCTGGCCGCGGTGCAGGGCGGCTTCTGGGTGTTGGCGGTGGTTGGTGTCCTGGCTTCGGCCGTGTCGGCCTACTACTACCTGCGTATCGTGAAGGTCATGTATTTCGACGCGCCGGCGCCGGCGCTCGACCCCCGCCCGGCCGGGTTGTCGGTCGTGCTGGCGGGGACGGGGCTCTTCACGACCTTCTTCTTCCTGTTCCCGGCCCCGATCCTGGCCGCGGCCCAGGCGGCGGTCGCCGCTTTGATGGGATGACAGCCGTTCCAGACGGCTGGCGGCTGCAACACTTCGCCCATCTGCCGAGCACACAGGCCCTGGCCGTCACCCTGGCCGAGGCCGGCGAGCCCGAGGGCCTCGCCATCCTGGCCGACCGGCAGACGGCCGGGCAGGCGACGCAGGGCCGCGGTTGGGAGTCGCCCGCCGGCAATCTTGCCATATCCGTCCTGATGCGCCCGGCCGCGCCCGTCTCCGAGGCTGGGGAATGGGGCATCCTGGCAGCGGTCGCCCTGGCTTCCGCCGTCGCCGAGGTATCGACCATCCCCCCTCGGCTGAAATGGCCGAATGATTTGTTGCTGGGCGGCGCCAAGGCCGCGGGCATCCTGACGCAGGCCGCGGGCGATGGTGGGCGGCTGGCCTGGGTGATCATCGGCATCGGTGTGAACCTGCGCCACGCGCCTGGGGTCGATGGCCGCGTGACCGCCTGCCTTGGCGATGACGCGCCGACGCCGGAGGCTTTCGCGGCCGTGCTGCTCCGCAGCCTGGATCGCTGGCGCCAGGTCCGTCTACTGGAGGGCTTCGCCCCCGTCCGCGCCGCCTGGCTAGAACACGGCCCCGCCCTTGGCACCCCCCTGTCGCTCTCCCGCCCCAGCATAGCCGGACGGTTTGAGGGTCTGGCCGAGGATGGTGCCCTCTTGCTTGGAACCGGCGGGCGGGTGCATGCCGTCCGGACTGGCGAAATCGAAGGCTGAGGCCCCACCATGCTGCTCGCAGTCGATGCCGGGAACACCAATGTCGTCTTCGCCGTCCATGACGGCCATGAATGGCGCGGCCGCTGGCGGGTCGCGACACGCGACGACCGCACCTCCGATGAATACGCCGTCTGGTTGATGGCGCTGCTGACCCATGTCGGGCTGCGTCCGATGGACATCACCCGCTGTGTGATCGGCACGGTGGTGCCGGCGGCGCTGTACAACCTGCGCCGCCTTTGCCGTGATTGGTTCGATACCGAACCACTGGTCGCCCGCGCGGCGCTGGATTGGGGTTTCGACATCCGGGTGGACAGCCCGGCCGAGGTCGGTGCCGACCGCCTGCTCAACGTGCTGGCCGTGCACCACCACTACAAAGGCCCCGCGGTGGTGATCGATTTCGGCACCGCGACAACCTTCGACGTGGTGGGCCACGACGGCGCCTATCTGGGCGGGGTGATCGCCCCGGGCATCAACCTGTCGATCGAGGCGCTGCATCGCGCCGCGGCCCGGCTGCCGCGCATCGGCATTGGCCGTCCGCAGTCGGTGATCGGCCGTGCCACCGTGCCGGCCATGCAATCCGGCATCTATTGGGGCTATGTGGGGCTGATCGAAGGGATCGTGTCCCGTATCCGCGCGGAATACGGCCGCCCCCTGAAGGTCGTTGCGACCGGCGGCCTCGCGTCACTGTTTGCCGAAGGGACGCTTGTCATAGAGACGACGGACCCCGACATAACGCTGGAAGGGTTGCGGCTGCTCGCCCTGCGCAACGCCGGCCCTATTGGACAATCCGCGCGCATGCGCGACCCGCTCCGCCGTGAGCTTAACACCGACGATCCGCAGACCCTGGATCAAACGCCTTCAGACATGGATAGAACAGAACAAGAATGAACGTGACCACCGGAGATCTCGCCTTCATCCCGCTTGGCGGGACGGGGGAGATCGGCATGAATCTCAACGTCTACCGCTGCGACGGGCAGCTCCTCGCAATCGATTGCGGCATTGGCTTCGGCGGTGCCGATACCCCCGAAGCCGAGGTGATGGTCCCCGACCCCGCCTGGTTGGCCGAACGGCGCAACCAGTTGGTCGGGCTTGTCATCACCCATGCGCATGAGGACCACCTGGGCGCGGTTGCGGCGCTCTGGCCAATGCTGCGTTGTCCGATCTACGCCGGCCCCTTCGCCGCCGCCGTCCTGCGTCGCAAGCTGGGCGAGGCCGGGCTGATGCGCGAGGTGAAGCTGGAGACGGTTCCCCTCGGCGGCTCGCTGCAACTCGGCCCCTTCGGCCTCACGTTTCTGCGCGTGACCCATTCGGTGCCGGAGGCGCAGGCGCTCGCCATCCGCACCCGCCACGGGCTGATCGTGCATACCGGCGACTGGAAGCTGGACCCTGAGCCTCTGCTCGGCCTGCCCACGGACGAGGCCGCCTTCAAGGCGCTCGGCGACGAGGGCGTGCTGGCCATGGTCTGCGACAGCACCAATGCCATGGTCGAAGGCCATTCCGGCAGCGAAGCCGAAGTGCGCCGCAACATGGCCGTGCTGTTGAAGGGCATGAAGGGCCGCGTGGCCGTGACCTGCTTTTCAACCAATGTCGCACGGCTGGAATCCATCGCGCTCGCCGCACGGGCGAATGGGCGGCGTGTCGCGCTGTTCGGCCGCTCGCTACGCAATGCCGAGGCTGCCGCGCGCGAATGCGGTTACCTGACCAGCCTGCCGCCCTTCGTGTCAGAGGATGAGGCGGGCGACCTGCCGGACGACCAGTTGCTGATCATGGCGACCGGCAGCCAGGGCGAACCCCGTTCGGCCCTGTCCAAGATCGCCGCCGACACCCACCCGAACATCGCGCTGGGGGAAGGGGACACGGTCATCTTCTCCTCCCGCATGATTCCGGGCAACGAACGCGCGATCATCAAGGTGCAGGACGAACTGACCCGCGCCGGCTGCGTGGTGATGACGGCCGATGACCACATGGTCCATGTCTCGGGCCACCCCGCGCGGGATGAGTTGAAGAAGCTCTACGCCTTGGTCCGCCCGAAATACTCGGTGCCGACGCATGGCGAATGGCGCCACCTGACCGAACACGCGAACCTGGCCGAATCGCTCGGCGCGCAGCCGATCCTGGTGGAGGATGGCGACGTCCTGCGCCTTGGGCCCGGCGTGCCGGATATCGTGGGGGAGGTTCCCTTCGGCCGACTGGTCGTCGATGGCGAACGCCTGCTGCCGCTCGACGGTGGCGTCCTGGCCGCGCGGAAGAAGATGCTGTTCAACGGCGTCGTCATCGCCTCCCTGGCCGTGGACCAGGCCGGGCGCGTGCTCGGCACCCCGCGGATCAGTGCGCCTGGCTTGTTTGAGGAACAGGACCCGGCCTCCGGCCAGATCGCGAGCGAATTGGCCCGCGGCGTCGGCGACCTGTCCAACCCGACCAAGCGCGAGGACTCAAGCCTGCGCGAAGCCGCCCGCAACCTGGTCCGCAAGTCGGTCGGCCGGCGTTTGAAGAAGCGCCCGTCGGTCGAGGTCCACCTGATCCGCGTCTGAGGCAGCGATCATGACCATGCTCACCGCTGTCGTGGTGTATTTCCTGATCTGGTGGACGGTGCTCTTCGCCGTCCTCCCGGTCGGGGTGCGTCCCGACAGCGGGGGGCAGGAAACCACGGGTAATTGGCGCGGGGCGCCATTGGCGGCGCGGATTGGGGCCAAGATGTTGGCGACCACGCTCATTGCGGGCGTGATCTTCGCTGGCGTCTGGTGGCTGATCCAAAGCGAGTATCTGTCGTTCCGGTCGGGCTGGCTGGCGATGCCGGTGCGCTGACCGGGCGCGATGCATAAAAAAGGGGCGACAGAGGGGGTCTATCCCATCCGTCGCCCATCTTTAGCGCAAATTGCGATTATCACCGCTAATTTGCTGCGCTCGACCCCGCGTTTCGCGTTGTTGTATCGGCGCTGGTCCGTCAGTCTGTTTTTCAGAGAGAGGGCTGGTCCTCTCTCTGCCGTGTGACTGGCGTTTCCTCCCTAAACTCGGGCCGCACCCTTATGGGTTGCGGCCCGTTTTTTTATTAGCCGTCTGGCAGGCCGCCGCCAAGCGATTTCTGCCGTGTTAAGGCGTGTAAACCGCAGAAAAATTATCTTGTGATGCCGTCTGGCGTATTTTTCTTGCTGCATCGCAGCGCGAAACGAAGGCTGTAAGGCATTTGCAGGGCCTTGGTTTTGCGGCGCGACAAAACCGCCTAGGGTGCGCCGCCGCCCGATCAGGAGCCTCGCGTTTTGCGCCTTTCCCGTGCCTTCCTGCCCACCCTGAAAGAAACCCCGGCCGAGGCGCAGATCGTCTCCCACCGCCTGATGCTCCGCGCGGGACTCGTGCGGCAGACCAGCGCGGGCATCTACGCTTGGCTCCCGGCGGGCCTGCGGGTGCTGAACAAGGTCGCCGACATCGTGCGGGAGGAGCAGGACCGGGCCGGTGCCCAGGAAATCCTGATGCCGACCATCCAATCGGCCGACCTGTGGCGCGAAAGCGGGCGCTACGACGACTACGGCAAGGAAATGCTGCGCATCAAGGACCGCGCGGAGCGGGACATGCTGTTCGGGCCGACCAACGAGGAAATGGTCACCGACCTCTTCAAGGGCTACGCCCGGTCCTACCGCGACCTGCCGCGCAACCTCTATCACATCCAATGGAAGTTCCGGGACGAGGTGCGCCCCCGCTTCGGCGTGATGCGCGGCCGCGAATTCCTGATGAAGGATGCCTATTCCTTCGACCTGACGCAGGAGGCGGCACAGCACTCCTACCGCCAGATGTTCGTCGCCTACCTGCGGACCTTTGCCCGCATGGGGCTGAAGGCGATCCCGATGCAGGCCGATACCGGCCCGATCGGCGGCAACCTGTCGCATGAATTCATCATCCTGGCCGAAACCGGCGAGTCGCAGGTCTATCTGCACCGCGACCTGCTGGCCTTCGATGCACTGGCCGCCACGCCGGACTATGATGGCGACCTGAAGCCGCTGATGGATTTCTGGACCAGCCGCTACGCCGCGACCGACGAAAAGCACGACGAAGCCGCCTGGAACGCCGTCCCGGCCGGGGACCAGGTCTCCGCCCGCGGCATCGAGGTCGGCCATATCTTCTATTTCGGCACCAAGTATTCCAAGGCGATGGGCCTGTCGGTCGCGGGGCCGGACGGCGCCCAGGTGATCCCCGAAATGGGCTCCTACGGCATCGGCGTCTCGCGCCTGGTGGGCGCGCTGATCGAGGCGAACCACGACGACGCCGGGATCAAATGGCCGGATGCCGTGGCCCCTTGGCCGGCGGTGGTGATCAACCTCAAGCAAGGCGATGCCGCCTGCGATGCGCTGTGCGAGCGGATGTACGTCGCGATCCCGGACGCCATCTACGATGACCGCAGCGAGCGGGCAGGGGCGAAGTTCGCCGACGCCGATTTGCTCGGCCATCCCTGGCAGGTCGTGGTCGGTCCGCGCGGCGCCGCGGCCGGCCGCGTGGAGTTGAAGCGGCGCGCGACCGGGGAAAAGCAGGAACTCAGCCCCGAGGACGCGCTGGCAAAAATCCTCGGCTGATGTTCGGGCCCTTCGAACGCGCGATCGCCTTTCGCTACCTGCGCGCCCGCAAGGGTGAGCGGTTCGTCTCGGTCATCGCCATCTTCTCGCTGGTCGGCATCGCGTTGGGTGTCGCCACGCTGATCATCGTGATGAGCGTGATGAACGGCTTCCGCGCCGAATTGTTGGGGCGGATCCTGGGGCTGAACGGGCATCTGGGCGTCTATGCCCAGGCCGGATCCTCGCTGACGGATTTCGACCCGGTCGTGGCGCGGCTGCGCATGCTTCCTGGCGTGGTTTCGGCGACGCCGATCGTGGAGGGCCAGGTGCTCTTCACGTCGGAATACGGCGGGGCCGCCGGCGGCATCGCCCGTGGCATCCGTCCAGAAGATCTTCGTGCCAAGGCTGTCATCGCCGACAACATCCGCATCGGATCGCTGGCGCAGTTTGAGGGCGACGACGTCATCGTCATCGGCACCAGGCTTGCTCAACGGCTGCGCCTGACGGTGGGCGACCGCATTTCGCTGGTCAGCCCGCAGGGGCGCACCACCGTGATCGGCACGGTGCCGCGGGTTCGCGCCTATCGCATCGTCGGGTTGTTCGAAGCGGGGATGGCCGAATACGACGGCGGCTATGTCTTCCTGCCGCTCGCCGCGGCGCAGATCTTCTTCCAGACGCCGAACGCGGTCACCCAGGTTGAGGTCTTCGTCACCGACCCATCCCGCGTCCGCGCCGTCACTCGCGAAATCCTGCGCGCCTTCGCCGATGGGCCAGCCATTCGTGTGCTGGACTGGCAGGATGCCAACAGCGCCTTCTTCAACGCGGTGCAGGTGGAACGCAACGTGATGTTCCTGATCCTGACGCTCATCATCATCGTGGCGGCGTTCAACATCGTCTCCTCGCTGATCATGCTGGTGAAGGACAAGGGGCGCGACATCGCCATCCTGCGCACCGTCGGCGCGACGCAGGGCGCGATCCTGCGGATCTTTTTGCTCTGCGGCGCCTCGGTCGGCGTGCTCGGCACCGCGACCGGCGCCCTCATCGGCCTGGTCTTCTGCCGCTACATCGAGGACATCCGGCAGTTCCTGCAGTCCCTCTCGGGCACGGAATTGTTCAGCGCGGAGATCTACTTCCTCACGCGCCTGCCCGCCGTGGTGGACCCCAACGAGGTGACGCAGGTCATCCTGATGGGGCTCGGCCTGTCGCTGCTCGCAACCGTCTATCCCTCCTGGCGCGCGGCGCGCACCGACCCCGTGGTGGCCCTGCGCAATGAGTGAGCCTGTGCTGCGGCTTGCCGCCGTCGAACGCCGTTTCAAGACCGAGGCCGGCGTGCTGGAGGTCTTGCAAGGCGCCGACCTGTCGATTGTGGCCGGCGAAATCGTGGCTCTGGTCGCGCCCTCGGGCACTGGCAAATCCACCTTGTTGCACCTGGCCGGGCTGTTGGAACGCCCCGATGGCGGAGAGGTTTTTGTGCAGGGCCGGGCCGCCGGCACCCTTGATGATGGCGGTCGCACGGCGATCCGGCGGTCGACGATCGGCTTCGTCTATCAGGCGCATCACCTGCTGCCGGAATTCACCGCGCTGGAGAACATCGCCCTGCCGCAAATGGCGGCGGGCGTGGCGCGCAAGGATGCCGACGCGCGCGGCCATGAATTGCTGGGGGCCTTCGGTCTCGATGGCCGTGCAGGTCATCGGCCCGGGAAACTATCTGGCGGCGAGCAGCAACGCGTCGCGATCGCCCGCGCCCTCGCCAACCGTCCGACCTTGCTCCTCGCCGATGAACCGACGGGCAATCTGGATGTCGCGACATCCGACCGCGTGTTCGATGAATTGCTGGGGCTCGTGCGGCAACATGGGCTGGCGGCACTGATCGCGACCCACAATCCCGGCCTGGCGGCGCGGATGGATCGCACCGTGACCTTGCGCAACGGGCACGTCGTTCCGGTCTGACCTACCAGGCGCCGTGGTGCGGGGCCGCAGCCTCATCCTCCAGCATCGGGCCAACCACGGCGATGGCGCGCTGGCCCGCGGCAAAAACGGTCCGGCAGGGCAGGTCCATCGTCAGGTTGTCAGGGTGCGGGCCGATCATCGTCTTCATCCGGTGTTCCGACAGGCCAAAGACCACCCGCCCGATCCCGGCCCAATAGATCGCCCCCGCGCACATCGCGCAGGGTTCGGCGCTGGAATACAGCGTCGCACCCGCCCGGGTTTCGGCCGGCAGTTCGATGCAGGCGCGGGTCGCGACCAGGCGTTCCGCATGGGCGGTGCCGTCGCCGGCGGGCAGAAAGCCGTTCAGCGCCTCGATCAGCACGCGGCCTTCTGCATCGGCCAGCAGGGCGCCAAACGGGTGCTGCCCAGCCGCATGGCTTTCCACCGATAGCGCGATGGCGCGGCGCAGCAGGGTCTTGTCATGCGGCTGGGCGTGATAGTCTTGGTCCATGACCGCTGCCTCCTTCGTCCATCTGCATACCCATTCCGCCTACTCGTTGTCGGAGGGCGCGATCAAGGCCGACAAGCTGCCGACGCTGGCCCGCGCGGATGGCCAGCCGGCGGTGGCGCTGACCGATTCGGGCAATCTGTTCGGGGCGTTGGAGTTCGCCCAATACGCGGTGGGCAAGGGCGTGCAGCCGATCATGGGCTGCCAGTTGTGGCTGGCGCGCCCGCCGGCGGACCAGCGGCCGGGCCTGCCGGTGCCGCCCGATCCACTCATCCTGCTGGCCGCCGATTCGACCGGATTTTCCAACCTGCAGCGGCTGTCCTCGCTTGGGTACATGGGCGGCGATCCCTCCGGCAAACCGGCCTTGGGCCTGCGTGAGATCTGTGACAATGCCGCCGGGCTCTGGGTGTTGACGGCTGGCAGCACGGGTCCCCTGGGGCGCCTGCTCGCCGAAGGGCGGCGGGACGCGGCCGAAGGCATGCTGGGTAGCCTGGCGGAGGCCTTTGCCGGGCGTTGCGCCGTCGAATTGCATCGCCACGGGACAGCCCTGGATGCGGCGGTCGAACCGGGCCTGCTGGCCCTGGCCGATGCCCGCGGCCTGCCAATCGTTGCCGCCAATGACGTGCAATTCGCGACCGCCGACATGCACCCCGCCCATGACGCGCTGCTCTGCATCGCCGAAGGCACCACCATCGGCGCCCGCGACCGCCGCCGCGTGTCGCCCGAGGCCTGGTTCAAGCCGGCCGCCATGATGCGCGCCGCCTTCCACGACCTCGCCGAAGCCTGCGACAACACCTTGGCCATCGCACGTTCCTGCGCCGTCATGGCCGAATCGAAAAAGCCCGAACTGCCGCTCTGCCCAAAAGTCCGGCCCGGCATGTCGGAAAGCGAAACCATCGCCGAAATGGCGCGCCAGGGTCTGGACCTGCGGCTGCGCGATACCGATGCGCCCACCCGCGCTCGCTACCACGAACGCCTGACCTACGAACTCGGCGTGATCGAGCGGATGGGCTTCTCCGGCTACTTCCTCATCGTCGCCGACTTCATCCAATGGGCGAAGCAGCAGGGGATCCCGGTGGGACCTGGGCGTGGGTCGGGTGCCGGCTCCGTCGCCGCCTGGGCGCTGACCATCACCGACCTCGACCCGCTGCGCTGGGGCCTGTTGTTCGAACGCTTCCTGAACCCCGATCGCGTGTCGATGCCCGACTTCGACATCGATTTTTGTCAGGACCGGCGGGACGAGGTGATCCAATATGTCCGCCGGGAATATGGCGAGGACCGGGTCGCCCAGATCATCACCTTCGGCCGCTTGCAGGCCCGCGCCGCGGTCAAGGACGTCGGCCGCGTCATGGGCATGGGCTACGGCCAGACCGAACGCATCGCGACCCTGATCCCCAACAACCCGGCCAAGCCCGTGACCCTGGCCCAGGCGATCGAGGGCGAACCACGCCTGCGCGAGATGCAGGCGACCGACGAGGGCGTGAACAGCCTGCTGTCCACCGCGCTGAACCTGGAGGGGCTGTACCGCAACGCCTCGACCCACGCCGCCGGCATCGTGATCGGCCGTGGCCCGCTGATCGACATCGTGCCGCTGTTCCGCGACCCGAAGTCCGACATGCTGGTCACGCAATACTCGATGAAATACGTCGAGCAGGCGTCGCTCGTAAAATTCGATTTTTTGGGGCTGAAGACGCTCACCGTCCTGCAACGCTGCCTGGAGATCCTGGCGGAGCAGGGGGTGGTGATCGACCTGGCCACGCTGCCGGAAACGGACGAAAAAACCTGGGCCATGCTGTGCCGGGGCGATGCCGCCGGGGTGTTCCAGTTCGAAAGCCAGGGCATGCGCGACGTGTTGCGCGCGATGAAGCCTGACAGGTTCGAGGACCTGATCGCCGCCGTCTCGCTCTACCGACCGGGTCCGATGGCCAATATCCCGGCCTATTGCGCCCGCAAGCATGGCGAAGCCTGGGACGCGCCGCATCCGAAGATGAAGGAGGCGGTCGAGGAGACCTACGGCATCCTGGTCTACCAGGAACAGGTCATGCGCATTGCGCAGGAACTGGCCGGCTACAGTCTGGGCGGCGCCGACCTGTTGCGGCGCGCGATGGGCAAGAAGAACGCCAAGGAGATGGCGGACCAGCGCGCCATTTTCAGCAAGGGCGCGGTCGAACGGGGCATTCCCGCCGACAAGGCGACCGAAATCTTCGACCTGATGGAAAAATTCGCGGAATACGGCTTCAACAAGTCGCACGCCGCCGCCTACGCGTTGATTTCCTGGCAGACCGCCTGGCTGAAGGCCAATCATACCGTGGCCTTCCTCGCGGCCTCGATGACGCTGGACCTCGGCAATACCGACAAGCTGGCGGTGCATATGCAGGAGGCGTCGCGCCTCGGCATCAAGGTCCTGTCGCCCGATGTGAACCGCTCCGGCGCGGCCTTCCGGGTCGAGGACCACAACGGCACCCAGGCCATCCGTTTTGCCCTGGCGGCGGTGAAACGGGTCGGCGAACAGGCGATGCGCGACATGGTGGCGGCCCGGGATGCGGCCGGGCCTTTCGCGTCGCTCGCCGACTTCGCGGAGCGGGTAGACCCGAAGCTGCTCAACAAGCTGCAACTGGAAAACCTGGCCCGCGCCGGCGCCTTCGACAGCCTGGAACCCAATCGCGCCCGCCTGGTCACCGGCGCCGAGACGGTGCTGCGCCGCGCCCAGGCGACGGCGGAGGAACGGGTTTCCAGCCAGATCGGCCTGTTCGGCGGCGGCGGCACGCCCGATCCCCTGCGCCTGCCGGACATGCCTGATTGGCCGGAACTCGAACGGCTGACCCAGGAAGCCGAGGCCATCGGCTTCCACCTCTCGGCCCATCCCCTCGATGCCTACCAGGGCGCCCTGAAGCGGCTGGGCGTCGTCGGATCGGCCCATCTGGCCGATCGCGCCCGCGCCGGCGTCACCCGCATGAAGGTCGCGGGCACCGTGGTGAACGTGAAGGAACGCAACACCAAGACCGGCAGCCGCATGGCCTGGGTCCGGCTGTCGGATGGCGCCGGCGGTTTCGAGGTGACGTTGTTCTCCGAAACCCTGTCCCGCTGCCGCGAACTGCTGACCGAAGGCACCGCCATCATGGTCACGGCCGATGCCAAGATGGAGGGCGAGACCCTGCGCCTGACCGCCTCCGAGGTCGAAGGCCTGGAACGCGCCGCCGCCGGGGTGGGGCAGGAGATGCGGATCGTGCTGGAACGCGCCGATGCCATGCCCATCATCCGGGACCTGCTGGCGCGGGAGGGGAGGGGCAAAGGCCGGGTGATCCTGCTGCCGCGCCTGGACGGCCCGCCCGAGGCCCGGCTTGAGGTCGAAGTCGCCCTGCCGGGGCTGTTCAACACCGGCCCCCGCCTGGCCCAGGCCATCAAGATGCTGCCCGGGGTCGGTGCCGTCCGCGTCGCCTGAGGGGCCTTCGTAAGACTTGTCGAAACGGCGGGGTTCGGCCATAACCCGCCGCGCCGGCCAGGGGGGAACCCCGGGGCGGCAAATCCGCACGCGGCACACCCTTCCCCGACACCGGGCAGGGTCCGGTCCCGGCACTTGCCGGGCTTCGTGCCGCGGAGGCTCAACCGGACTCCAGATGAAGGAAGACATGACCCATGGCTATGCCTGACGTTTCCCTGCGCGGCCTGCTCGAAGCTGGCGTGCACTTCGGCCACCACACGCGCCGTTGGAACCCGAAGATGGCGCCGTTCATCTTCGGCATCCGCAACCAGGTCCACATCCTGGACCTGCAGCAGACCGTGCCCCTGATGGACCGCGCCCTGCGCGCCGTGCGCGACGTGGTCGGCGCCGGTGGCCGCGTGCTCTTCGTCGGCACGAAGAAGGCCGCGGCCGAATACGTGGCCGAAAGCGCGACGCGCTGCGGCCAGTATTACGTGAACCACCGTTGGCTCGGCGGCATGCTGACCAACTGGAAGACCATCACGGGCAGCATCAAGCGCCTGAAGCAGATGGACGAGCAGCTTGGCGGCAATACCCAGGGCCTGACCAAGAAAGAGGTCCTGATGCTGACCCGCGACCGGGAGAAGCTGGACCGCGCGCTCGGTGGCATCCGCGAAATGGGCGGCCTGCCCGACATCATCTTCGTGATCGACACGGTCAAGGAGAAGCTGGCGATCGAGGAAGCCAACAAGCTCGGCATTCCCGTCATCGCCGTGCTGGACAGCAACGCCGATCCCAGCGGCATCGCCTTCCCGATCCCGGGCAATGATGACGCGATCCGCGCCATCACGCTCTATTGCGACGCCATCGCCGGCGCCGTGCTGGAAGGCATCAGCGCCAACCTGCAGGCCAGCGGCCTGGACATCGGCGCTGCCGAGGACCTGGCCCCGGAAGTGATGCCGGAGGTCGCGATCGACGAGGCCGGGCACATGCTGCCGGAAGCCCAGCTCGAAGCCCCCGCCGAAGGCGCCTGATCCTTTCGCCGGCGCGCGACCCCGCGCGCCGGCCCATTCCTGTTTACCCACGGGAGAGTTTCCGATGGCCGAAATCACCGCCGCCCTGGTGCGTGACCTGCGCGAACGTACCGGCGCGGGCATGATGGATTGCAAGAAGGCCCTGGTCGAAAACAACGGCGACATGGAAGCCGCGATCGACTGGCTGCGTAAGAAGGGCCTGTCCCAGGCCGCCAAGAAGGCTGGCCGTGCCGCGACCGAAGGTCTGGTGGGCGTCGCCTCCGGCCCGAAGGTCGCCGGCATGGTCGAAGTCAACGCCGAAACCGATTTCGTCGGCCGCAGCGAACCCTTCCAGACCTTCGTCGCCGAAGTCGCCGGGCTGACTCTGTCGGTCGGCGACGACCTGGAGAAGCTGAAGGCCGCGCAGTATCCGGGCACGCGCCACAGCGTCGCCGAGGAACTGACCCGCCTGATCGCCACGATCGGCGAGAACATGACGATCCGCCGCGCCAAGGTGCTGCGCGTGCCGTCGGGCACCGTCGCGACCTATATGCACAATGCGGTGAAGCCGGGCCTGGGCAAGATCGGCGTGCTGATCGCGCTCGAAGCCCCCTCCGAGTCGGAGGCCTTTGAACTGCTGGGCCGCCAGATCGGCATGCATGTCGCCGCGACCAAGCCGGAATCGCTGAACGTCGATGGCGTCGACCCCTCCGCGCTGGAGCGCGAGAAGGCGGTGCTGACCGAACAGGCCAGCGGTTCGGGCAAGCCGGAAGCGATCATCGCCAAGATGGTCGAAGGCCGCATCCGCAAGTTCTACGAGGAAGTGGTGCTGCTGGAGCAGGTCTGGGTGCATGACGGCGAAAGCCGCGTGAAGGCCGTGGTGGAAAAGGCCGGCGCCAAGCTGACCGGTTTCGCCCGCTTCCACCTGGGTGAAGGCGTGGAAAAGGCACCGGTCGCCGATTTCGCGGCCGAGGTCGCGGCCGCGGGCGGCGTCACCGGTTGAATACGGCCGGGGGCGGACTTGCCGCCCCCGCCAACCACTCCCTAAACTGCCCATCCGAAGGAGTCGCCATGACCGAGCCGCGATACAAGCGCGTGCTTCTCAAGGTCTCGGGCGAAGCCCTTTTGGGCGACCGGGATTACGGGCTTGATACCCGCGTCGTGAAAGCGATCGCCGCGGATGTGCGTGGCGTCCGGGATCTGGGCGTCGACGTCTGCCTGGTCATCGGTGGCGGCAACATCTTCCGTGGTGTGTCCGGCGCCTCGGCCGGCATGGACCGCGCCCAGGCCGATGGCATGGGCATGCTGGCGACCGTGATGAACGCCCTGGCCATGCAGAACGCGCTGGAGGCCGTCGGCGTGCAGACGCGGGTGCAATCGGCGATTTCCATGGCCTCGCTCTGCGAACCCTTCATCCGTCGCCGCGCCGTGCGGCACATGGAAAAGGGCCGCGTCGTGATCTTCGCCGCCGGCACTGGCAACCCTTTCTTCACGACCGACACCGCCGCCGCCCTGCGCGCGGCGGAAATGGGCTGCGACGCGTTGCTGAAGGGCACGCAGGTCGATGGCATCTATTCGGCCGATCCGCGCAAGAACCCGCGCGCCGTGCGATACGAGACCCTGACCTACCACGACATCCTGGCCCAGGATCTGACGGTGATGGACGCCGCCGCGATCAGCCTGGCGCGGGAAAACCACTTGCCCATCATCGTCTTCAACATCCACGAACCCGGCGCCTTCACCGCGGTCATCAAGGGCGAAGGCAAGTTCACCACCGTCGTCGATCCCTAAGACTTCGTTTTTCGTGCTGGGAGCACCGCCATGCCCATCGACCTCGCTTCGCTGAAACAGGACCTGACGCGCCGCATGGATGGCGCGATGGAGACCCTGAAGAAGGAGTTCCAGGGCCTGCGCACCGGCCGCCCGAGCCCGGCGCTGCTGGAACCGGTCCGGGTCGACGCCTATGGCAACAACACCGCGCTGAACCAGGTCGCCAGCGTTTCGGTCGCGGGACCGGGGCTGCTGTCCGTGCAGGTCTGGGACAAGTCGCTGGTCAAGTCGGTGGAGGCCGCGATCCGCGAAGCCAACCTCGGCTTCAATCCGCAGACCGAGGGCCAGGTGATCCGCGTGCCCTTGCCGCCGCTGACGCAGGAACGCCGTAACGACCTGGTGAAGGCTGCTGGGAAATACGCCGAGGCGACCAAGATCTCGATCCGTGGCGTTCGCCGCGACGGCATGGAGCAGATCAAATCGGCCGAGAAAGACAAGAAGGCGCCAATCGGGCAGGATGAGGCGAAGGACTGGACCGACCAGGTCCAGAAGCTGACCGACCAGTACATCAAGTCGATCGACACGGTGCTGGCGGAGAAGGAGAAGGACATCAAGACTGTCTGATGCCTGGATCCCTGCCCAACACGTCGATTGCCGCCCCGAGGATCGCTGAGCCCGGCCAAGTCCTGGCCACGCCCAGCGCGCGCGTGCCGACGCATGTCGGCATCATCATGGACGGCAACCGGCGCTGGGCGGAAGCGCGGGGCCTGCCCAAGGTCATGGGCCACAAGGCCGGCGCCGATGCGGCCCGCCGCACGATCCAGGCCGCCGCCGAAGCCGGCATTTCCTGGCTGACCCTGTTCGCCTTCTCCTCCGAAAACTGGAACCGGCCGGAGGATGAGATCAGCGACCTGACCGGGTTGCTTGGCCTGTATCTGCGGCATGAGGTCGGCCAGTTGGTGCGCAACGGCATCCGCCTGCGGGTGATCGGCGATCGCCACCGCTTCGGCACCGACATCGCCGAAGCCGCGGCCTCGGCCGAGGCCCGCACCGCCGGCGGCACCCGGCTGAACTTGAATGTCGCGCTTTCCTACGGCGCAAGGTCGGAAATCGCGGCCGCGGCCCGCGCCATCGCCGAAGGCGTGGCGGCCGGCCGCATCAAACCCGCCGAGGTGACCGAGGACCTGCTGTCCCAGCACCTGTCCACCGCGGGGATGCCCGACCCCGACCTGGTGATCCGGACCTCCGGCGAGCAGCGGCTGTCGAATTTCCTGCTGTGGCAGGCGGCCTATGCCGAATTCGCCTTCCCCGACGTGTTGTGGCCGGATTTCGGTCCCGACCATCTGCGCGCGGCCTTGGCCGATTTCGCCCGGCGCGAACGGCGTTTCGGCCTCCGGGCAGGCTGACCGCGTGTCGGCTGTCGCCACGGGCAAGGATTGGCGCGACCTGCGCAAGCGGATTCTGTCCGCCGCCGTGCTGTTGCCGGCCGCGATCGCCTGTATCTGGCTGGGGGCCGAACCCTGGACCGCGCTGATGGCGCTCTGCGTGTCGGTGCTGGCCTGGGAATGGGTGCATCTGTGCGGGTTGCGGACGCGGGTGCTGCCCGGGGCGGCGCTGCCGGCCGTGGTGCTGCTGGCCGGCGCGCTGTCGGTGGTGGGTGAGGCACGGGCGGCGCTGATCGTCCTTGGCCTTGGCACCGTGGCCACCTGGGCGATCGCCGGGCGGCTGCGCGGGGCCGAAGCGCCCGAAAAGCCGCCGGGGTGGCTGGCGGCGGGCGTCCTCTACATCGGCCTGGCGGGGCTGGCCCTGATCGAGCTGCGTCACGACAACGACGCCGGCCTGGCCAATGTGCTGTTCCTGTTCGCCGTCGTCTGGGCCAGCGACAGCGGGGCCTATATCGCCGGGCGGCTGATTGGCGGACCGAAGCTGGCGCCCGCGATCTCACCCGGCAAGACCTGGGCGGGGTCGGTCGGCGGGTTGGTCGCGTCCATGCTGGCCGGGCTGGCCGTGGCCGCGGCGATGGCGCCCGGGCCGATCGGGCGGGTGATCGCCGTCGCCGCCATCCTGGGGGTCGCGACCCAGGCGGGCGACCTGCTGGAAAGCGCGATCAAGCGGCATTTCCATGTGAAGGACACCTCCAGCCTCATTCCCGGCCATGGTGGCTTGCTCGACCGCCTGGACGGGGTCTTGGCCGCGGCCCCCGTGGCGGCGCTGCTGGCACTATGGGTGGGCTATGGGGTGCCGCTTTGGAAATGATGGGTCGGTGAGCAAGCGCATCACCATCCTGGGCGCGACCGGTTCGGTCGGGCGCAGCACCGTGGCCTTGATCGATGCGGCGCCGGCCGGGGCCTTTGTCGTGGTGGCCTTGACCGCGAACCGCGATGTGGCGGCGCTGGCCGCCCTGGCGCTGCGGCTACGGCCCGAATTGACCGTGGTGGCCGAGGCAGAATCCGGCCCCGCGCTGCGCGATGCCCTGGCCGGCAGCGGCTTGCGCCACGGTGCCGGCGCCGAGGCGTTGCACGAGGCGGCCTCGCTTGCCGCCGACTGGACCATGGCCGCCATCGTCGGCGCCGCCGGCTTGCGGCCGACCCTCGCGGCCCTGGCGCAGGGGCGGATCGTCGCGCTGGCCAACAAGGAGGCGCTGGTTTGCGCCGGCGATGTGATGCTGGCGGCCGCCGCGGCCTCTGGCGCCACGCTGTTGCCGGTTGATTCCGAACACAATGCGATCTTCCAGGCGCTGCAGGGCCATGGGCTCGACTCGGTCGAAAAGATCGTGCTGACGGCATCGGGCGGGCCGTGCCGCCTGATGGATGACGCGGCCCTGGCGGCGGTGACCCCGGCGCAGGCGGTGAATCACCCGGTCTGGTCCATGGGCGCCAAGATCAGCGTCGATTCGGCGACCATGATGAACAAGGGGCTGGAGGTGATCGAGGCCGCCCGCCTGTTCGGCCTCCCGCTCCACCGGATCGAGGTGCTGGTGCATCCGCAATCGGCGGTGCACGGGCTGGTGCAGTTCACTGACGGGTCGATGCTGGCGCAACTCGGGTCGCCCGACATGCGCACCCCGATCGCCCATTGCCTGGCCTGGCCGCGGCGCATGGTGGCCGATGTGCCGCGGCTGGACCTGGCGGCGCTGGCGCGGCTGGACTTCTTCGCCCCCGATACAAAACGTTTTCCGGCCCTGCGCCTGGCCCGCGAGGCCTTGAGCGCGGGGGGCGGCGCCCCCACCATTCTGAATGCGGCCAATGAGGTCGCGGTGGATGCCTTTCTGGGCGGCCGGCTGTCGTTCCTCGGGATCGCCGATCTGGTGGCGCGGGTGCTGGATCGCCTGGGCGCGCCGCCGGTGGCCGACCTGGATGAGGTCTTTGCGCTGGATGCCGTGGCGCGGCGCCAGGCCGACGGGGTCCTGGCCGCAGCCTGAACCGCGTTACTTTTATCTGGAGTTTCCCACTTGGATTTCCTGCCTGAACCGTTCCGCACCGTGGTCGCCTTCCTGGTGGTGCTGGGCGTGCTCGTCTTCATCCATGAGCTTGGCCATTACCTGGCCGCGCGGTGGCGGGGCGTGCATGTGGAACGCTTCTCGATCGGCTTCGGGCGCGCGATCGCGACATGGCAGGACAGCCGGGGCACCGAATGGCGCCTGGCCTGGCTGCCGCTGGGCGGCTACGTGAAATTGCACGGCCAGGAACGGCCGGAAGATGTCTCGGACGAGGTGCGCGCCACCTGGCGCGGCGGCGAGACCTTCCACGAAAAGCCCGTGCTGGACCGCGCCATCGTGGTCGCGGCCGGCCCCATCGCCAATTTCGTGCTGGCGGCGGTGTTGTTCGCGGGGCTCTTCGCCACCGTCGGCCAGCCGGTCCCCACGACCTTGGTCGCCAGCGTGGCCGAAGGCTCGCCCGCGGCCCGCGCGGGGCTGCTGGCGGGCGATCGCATCGTGTCGCTGGACGGCCAGGCCGTCGCGCGGTTCGAACAGGTGCAGGCCCATGTCCAGCCCCGCGCCGGCGTACCGATCGACGTGGGCGTCGTGCGCGCCAACGGCCAGGAAGACACGCTGCGCGCCACGCCCGAGGCACGGCCGGGGTCGTCCGATGGGCGCCTGGGCATCAGCGGTGGCGTGCCGGCGTTCGAGCGGATGAACCCCGTGACGGCCCTTTGGGCCGGTGTCGCGCATACCGGCGATGTCTCGGTGCAGACGTTGCAAGGCCTGTGGCAGATGGTCTCGGGTCAGCGCGGGACGGAGGAACTGGGCGGCCCGCTGAAGATCGCGCAGCTGTCAGGCCAGGTCGCGACGATGGGCATCGCCAGCCTGGTCACCTTCATGGCGGTCCTGTCGGTCAACCTGGCGCTGATCAACCTGTTTCCGATTCCCGTGCTGGATGGCGGGCACCTGGTTTTCTATGCTGCCGAGGCGATCCGCGGGAAACCGCTGCCACAGCAGGCCGTGGAGTATGGCTTCCGCGCCGGCTTCGCCCTTTTGATTGCCCTGTTCGTCTTCGCGACGTGGAATGACCTGGCCAGCTTTGGCGTATTTCGCTGGGCGGCGGCGCTGTTCGGGTGATGCCCGGGGGCGGTTCGCGCGCCAGGGTTGGCGCTGCGGGCCGCGCCGGGGTAGTGTGGTCCGCCCGCAACGTCCCGGCCCGTCGGCCAGGACCCCGCCAGGAACTTACCTTGACCCTCAGCCGCGCCCTGCTGTTCGCAGCGTCCTGCCTTGTGACACTCACCCTGGCGGTTCCTGGTATGGCGCAGCAGCGGCGCGCCGCGCCGGTGTCGATCCCATCGGGCGGCGTGACCTCCATCGATGTGCAGGGCAACCAGCGCATCGAGGCGGACACCATCCGGTCCTACATGCTGCTGCAACCCGGCGACCCGATGGACCCGGACCGGCTGGACCGCAGCCTGCGCACCTTGTTCGCGACGGGCCTGTTCCGCGACGTGACGATCACGCCCCAGGGCGGTGTCATCGTCGTGCGCGTGGTGGAAAATCCGATCGTCAATCGCGTGGCCTTCGAAGGCAACCGCAAGCTCAGCGACGACGTGCTGCGCCCCGAGGTGCAGACCCGTCCGCGCGCCGTGTTCACGCCGCAGGCGGCGCAGGGCGACGCGACGCGCCTGCTGGAACTCTACGCCCGGCGTGGTCGCTACAATGCCCGCGTGACGCCCAAGGTCATCGAACTCGAACAGAATCGCGTCGATGTCGTCTATGAAATCTTCGAGGGCGACACGACCCTCGTGTCCCGCATCGCTTTCGTCGGCAACAACAACTACTCCGACAGCCGCCTGAAAGAAGTCGTCGCGACGCGTGAGGCGGCCTGGTACCGCTTCCTTTCCAGCTCCGACACCTTTGAGCCGGAGCGGCTGAACTTCGACCGTGAACTGCTGCGCCGCTATTACCTGCGGCAAGGCTATGCCGATGTGAACATCGTCAGCAGCACCGCCGAACTGGCGCCGGACCGCAGCGGTTTCTTCGTCACCTACACGATCGACGAAGGCCCCCGCTATCGTGTGACCCGCAGCGAGACCAGCGGCACCATCCGCGACCTCGACATCGCGGCACTGGCGTCGGAGCTGAAGCTGTCCGCCGGCGACTGGTACGACGGCGACGCTGTGGAGCGCAGCGTCACCGCGGTGGCCGACCGGGCGAACCGGATCGGATTCCCCTTCGTCGAGGTCAATCCGCGCATCACCCGCAACCGTGAAGCCGCGACGATCGAGATCATCTTCGAGGTGACCGAGGGGCCGCGCACCTTCATCGAGCGCATCGATATCGTCGGCAACACGCGGACCCAGGATCGCGTCATCCGGCGCGAATTCCGTGTCGCGGAAGGCGATGCGCTGAACGCGGCGCAGGTGCGGCGGTCGCGCCAGCGTATCCAGGACCTGGGCTATTTCTCCCGGGTGGATGTGAATCCCAGCCCCGGCAGCGCGCCGGACCGCGCTATACTGAACACCCGCGTCGCCGAACGCGCGACCGGCGAAATCACGCTGGGCGGCGGGTATTCGACCGATGCGGGCTTCCTGCTCGACTTTGGTATCCGCGAACGCAACCTGCTCGGGCGCGGGTTGGACGCGCGCTTCAACGCGGCCCTGGCGCAGCAGCGCAGCCAGGTGGACATCTCGATCACCGATCCGTCCTTCCAGGATCGCAACCTCGCGGTCGGCGCGGACCTGTTCTACATCCAGCGCGACCTGCAGTCGTATTCGGGCTATGACGAGCGGCGCGCTGGTTTCGTGCTGCGCTCCGGCTTCGAATACAATGAATACATGCGCCAGTCGGTGTCCTACAGCCTGGTGCAGCGCGAGATCTACAACATCGTCGCCGGTTCGAGCCCCTATATCTTCGAGCAGCAGGGCACGTCGCTGGTGTCGCAGGTCAGCCAGACGCTGGCCTATGACCGGCGCGACAGCCGGCTGGAACCGCGCCAGGGCTACATCGTGCGCTTGGCGACCGACCTCGCGGGCCTGGGCGGCGATGTCGCCTTCATCCGCGCCCGCACCGACGGCGCCTATTACGTGCCGTTCGAGCGGTTGCTGGGCGATCCGAACTACGTCCTCGCGGTGCTCGGTTCGATCGGCTACATCGAAAACCTCGGGTCCGACCAGGAACGCATCATCGACCGCTACTTCCTCGGCGGCGAGAATCTGCGTGGTTTCCGCATCGCGGGTGTCGGCCCGCGCGACCTGGCCACGGGCGACAGCCTGGGTGGGCGCTTCATCTGGACGCAGAGCACCGAATTCCGCTTCCCGCTGCCGATCCCCGATGAAATCGGGATCACCGGCCGGGCTTTCGTCGACGTCGGCTCGCTGTCGCAATCGGTCACCGGTCCGACCGTCGTCGACGATCCGTCGCCGCGTGTCGGCACGGGGGTCGGCATCTCCTGGCGCAGCCCCTTCGGGTTGATCAACCTGGACGTGGCGCAGGCTGTGGTGAAGCAGTCCTACGACCAGACCCAAATTTTCCGCTTCGGCTTCGGCACGCGGTTCTAATTCGTTCATCGACGGGAATGTTGTTCATGGCGCTTCGCGCATCCGCCGCCCTCGCGGCGGCCCTGATTATCTCCACGCCTTTGCTGCCTGGCATCGCCCTGGCCCAGCAGGGGGGGCAGGAATGGTTCGTCCCGGGTGGCGGGCAGCGCCCGCCGCAAGGCCAGCAGCAGCGTCCGCCGCAGGGCCAGCAGCAGCAGCGCCCGCCCCAGGGGCAACAGGCGCGCCCGGCCCCCAATCCGGCACCGCTGGCCCCAGGACAGCCGCCGCCGGCCGCGGTGATCGGTATCGTCGATGTGCCGGAAGTGCAGCGGGTGTCCGCCGCCTTCAACACGGTGCGCGAGGAAATCGAGCGCCGTCGCCAGCGCCTGAACGACGACCTGCAGCGCGAACAGGGCCGCTGGCGGGAGGAGCAGCAGGCGCTCGCCAACCAGCGCGCCAGCCTGACGGCCGACCAACTGCGCGAACGTGAACGCCTGTTGCAGGACCGCATCACCGACAGCCAGCGCATCTTCCGCGACCGCAACCGCGGTATCGAGCAGATGGCCCAGGCCGCGCTGATGGAAATCGAGCAGGCGCTGGCCGTGGTGATCCGCCAGGTCGCGGCCAGCCGCAACGTGAACATCGTGCTGCCGCGCCCGCTGGTGATCTTCAACGACCCCCCGTTCGACCTGACGAACGAGGTGTCGCAGCAGCTCAACCGCGTCCTGCGCAACGTCACCCTGCCGCCCGAGGGCGCCGCGCCCGCCGCGGCCCCGACGGCCGCAGCACCCGCGGCCCCCGCCGCGCCCGCGCCCGCCGCACCGGCACGTCGGAACTGAAGCGTGGCGGCCGATCCGCGCTTTTTCGGGCCAGGCCGCCCGCAGACCCTGTCGGCACTCGCCGCCGCGGCCGGCGCGACCCTGCCTGAGGGCGTCGACGGCACGCGCCTGTTCACGGGCACGGCGGCCTTACAATCGGCCGGGCCGGACGACGTGTCCTTCCTGGAGAACCGGCGCTACCTGCCGGCCCTGCGCGAAACCCGCGCCGGGGCGGTGATCTGCACCGCCGACGTGCTGGCCGCCGCGCCCGAAGGCTGCGTCGTGCTGGCATCGACCGCCCCCTATCTGGCCTTTGCCCGCGCGGCGGGGCTGTTCTATCCGGCCCCCCAGCCGGTGGCCGGCGTGCACCCGACCGCGGTCGTCGCGGCCAGCGCCGAGATCGGCCCCGGCTGCCAGATCGGCCCCTATGCGGTGGTGGGGGAGGGTGCGCGGATCGGCGCCGGCAGCATCCTCGGCCCGCATGCGGTCGTTGGCGACGGCTGCGTCTTCGGCGCCGGTTGCCGGCTGCATGCCCATAGTTCCGCCAGCCACACCCTCGCTGGCGATGGTGTGGTGCTGCATCCGGGCGCCCGCGTCGGGCAGGAGGGGTTCGGCTTCGCGCCGACGCCCGATGGCGCCTTCCTGACCATGCCGCAACTCGGCAGGGTCTGCCTGGGCGACCGGGTCGAGGTCGGCGCCAATGCCTGCATCGATCGCGGCAGCCAGCAGGACACGGTCATCGGCGCCGGCACGCGAATCGATAATCTGGCGCAGGTCGCGCACAACGTCGCGGTCGGCCGTGGCTGCGTGATCGTGGCCCAGGTCGGCATCGCCGGCTCCGCCCGCCTTGGCGACTACGTGACCCTGGCCGGCCAGGTCGGCGTCGCGGGGCACCTGTCGATCGGCAGCAAGGCCCGCGTCGGCGCACAGGCCGGCGTGATGAATGACATTCCCGACGGGCAGGACTGGGTCGGAAGCCCGGCCTGGCCCGCGCGCGAGACGCTGCGCGCCGTCGCCGCCCTGCGCAAACTCGGCCAACCCCCCACGAAGAAGATCTGAGGCATGGACGCGACGCCTGATACCGCCCCGACCGAAACCGGCGTGGCCGGCACCTACGACATCCTGCGCATCATGGCAGCGATCCCGCATCGCTACCCGATGCTGATGGTGGACCGCATGGTTGAGATGGTGCCGGGTGAATCCGCGGTCGGCATCAAGAACGTCACGATCAACGAGCAGATCTTTGCCGGCCACTTCCCGTCCCAGCCCGTGCTGCCCGGCGTGCTGATCGTCGAGAGCATGGCCCAGACCGCGGCGGTCCTGGTGGTCGCGACGCTCGGCCCCTCGGCCGAGGGCAAGCTGGTCTATTTCATGTCGATCGACGGCGCGAAGTTCCGCCGCCCGGTGGTGCCGGGCGACCAGATGCGGATCCATGTGAAAAAGGAGCGCAGCCGCGCCAACGTCTGGAAGTTCGAGGGCGTGGCCCGCGTCGACGGCCAGATCGTGGCCGAGGCGACCTTCACCGCCATGATCCGGGATCGCTGAGCATGCCGTCTGTCGCCGCCGCCACGGCCTCCCCCCCGGTGATCCACCCGACGGCGATGGTCGCCGCGGGGGCGCGCATCGCCGATGGCTGCCACATCGGCCCCTTCTGCATGGTCGGCCCGGATGCGGTGCTTGAGGCGGGGGTGGACCTCGTCTCCCATGTCATCATCGAGGGCCATAGCCATCTGGCCGCCGGGGTGAAGGTCATGCCCTTCGCGACCATCGGCCTCGTCCCGCAGGACCTGAAGTACAAGGGTGAGCCGACCCGCGTGACCATCGGCGCGCGCACCGTGATCCGCGAACACGCGACGGTGCATCGCGGTTCGGTCAGCGGCGCGGGCGTCACGGTCGTCGGCGCCGATTGCATGCTGATGGTCGGCGCGCATATCGCGCATGACTGCGTGCTGGGTGATCGCGTCCTGCTGGCCAACAACGTGCTGCTCGCCGGTCATGTGGAGATCGGCGACATGGTCTTCGTCGGCGGCGGGGCCGCGGTGCACCAGTTCGTCCGCATCGGCCAGCAATCGGTGATCGGCGGGCTTTCGGGTGTCGAGGCGGATGTGATCCCCTATGGTGCGGTCATGGGCAATCGCGCGCGCATGATCGGGCTGAACCAGATCGGGCTGAAGCGGCGCGGCATGACCCATGCCCAGCGGCATGCCTTGCGCAGCGCCTTTCGCATGATGTTCCTGGGCAATGGCAGCGTCGAGGAACGCCGCGCGGCGGCCGAGGCGCAATACCCCGACAATCCCGCCGTCGCCGAAATCCTGGCCTTCATCCGCGCGCCCTCCAAGCGCGGGATCGTCAAGGTCGGCCGCCAGGTGTCGTTCGAAGACGACGACGCGCCGGACGCTTGATGTCCGCCGCACTGGGACCGGTCGGCTTCATCCTGGGGGGCGGGTTGCTGGCCCGCCGTACGGTGGAGGCGGCGGTGGACGCGGGCCGGGCCGTGCGCGTCGTGGTGCTCGAAGGTTTCGCCGATCCCGCCGACTACGCGCCTTTCCCCCATATCGTGTGCCGTCTGGGTGCCGCCGGCCGCATGCTGGCCTGGTTGCGGGCGGAAGGTGCGCGGCAACTGGTCCTGGTGGGCCGAGTCACCCGCCCATCGCTGTTATCGCTGCGCCCGGATGCCGGGGCGGCGAAATTGCTGCCGCGTATCGGCATGAAGGCGTTTGGCGGCGACGACAGCCTGCTGACCGCCATGCTGCGCGTGCTGCGCGAAGAGGGGTTTGAGCCCTTGGGCTGCGAACAATTCCTGACGACCCTGCAGGTGCCGACGGGCCAACTCGCCGGCCCACCGCCGGATGAGGCCGCCCGGCGCGACATCCGTCGTGGCGTGCGCGTGCTGGACGTGATGGGTCCGGCCGACGTCGGCCAGGGCTGCGTCGTGCAGGAAGGCGTGGTGCTGGCGGTCGAGGCCGTCGAAGGCACCGATGCCATGATCGCCCGCGCGGGAACCCTGCAACGCGAAGCCCCCGGCGGCGTGCTGGTGAAGCTGCTCAAGCCCGGGCAGGATCGGCGCACCGACCTGCCGGTGATCGGCCCCTCGACGATCCGGGGCGCTATCGCCGCCGGCCTGCGCGGGGTGGCGATCGAGGCCGATGGCTGCATCGTGGTCGAATCGGAAGAAACCAGGCGCCTGGCGGACGAGGCAGGGCTGTTCCTGATCGCGATCCGCCCCGCCGAATGGATGGGAGACGTCTGATGCCAAGCTTTCTGCACACGATGATCCGGGTCGGCGACCTGGATCGCAGCGTCGATTTCTACACTCGCCTGCTGGGCATGAAGGAATTGCGCCGGCGCGACGTTCCCGACGGCAAATACACGCTGGTCTTCGTCGGCTACGACGAGGAAGCGACCGGGGCCGGGGTGATCGAACTCACCTACAACTACGGGGTCACGCAGTATGAGCAGGGAACCGCGTTCGGCCACCTCGCCATCGGCATCCCCGATGTCTACGCGACCTGTGAAACACTGCGCTCGGCCGGTGCGAAGATCACCCGCGAACCGGGGCCGGTAAAATTCGGCACCACGATCATCGCCTTCGTCGAGGATCCCGACGGCTACAAGATCGAACTTATCCAACGGGCCTGAGATCGGCCCAGACCGGCAGGCCGAGCCGCGAAGGCTCGGTCGCCAACGGCAGTCCGGTCAGCCCCGCGGGCGGCGGCCCCAGCCACCAGACCAGCGACGGGTTGATCGCCAGCACATCCCCGGCCCGCAGGTGCAGCCGCAGCGCTGCCCCGGGCTGGGCCAGCGCCGCGTCCAGCGCCGCACTCAAGACCCGGCGCCCGGCAAAACTGCCCCCCTGCGCCGAAAAGGCCGGGGGCTCGCCCGTGAACAGCGTCACCAGTGCCGCACGATCCGCCGCCATCACCGCATTATGCGCGGCGGCGGCCGAGGCGAGCATGATCTCCTCCGCACCACTGGCCAGCAGCAGCCAGGCATCGGCCGCACCCGGGGCTTCGGTCAGGGAGCCGGCTTCGGCGATTGGCCGCCCGATGGGGGCGCCGAGCAGCGCCAGGAGTGCTGACGCCGTGGCCGCATCGGGCGCCAGCTTTTCGGCCGGCAGTCCGCGCAGCACCGCCAGGCCCCGGCCATGATCCAGCCGCAGCGCCAGGTCGCCCAATAGCGGGGTCAGGCCGGGCAGCCCCGCGGCACCGGCCAGGCCGGCGCCGATCTCCGCCGCGGCCTCGGCGCCAAGCGCCAGCATCCAGGCATCGGGAGAGAGGGCCTCGCCGTGCCAGACATGGTCGCCGGCCTGCGGGGCGGGGCGGAAGGATGGGCGGCTGGGGTCGTTCATGCCGCCCAATCTACAGGCTTTGCCAGCCGGGCGATATTCGGGGCCTGTGCCGACCCCGGCTGGACGACATCAGCCCGCCTTGGGCCGCGCCCCCAACAGGTGGCTGATGGCGTAGGTCAGGTCGGGCCGGTTCAGCGTGTAGAAGTGGATTTCATCCACGCCATTGGCCTGCAACAGCCGCGCCTGTTCGGCCGCGACCACGGCGGCGATCATGCCGCGAGTCGCGGGATCATCCTCCAGCCCCTCGAACAGCCGCCCCATCCAGCCCGGCACCGATGCGCCGCACATGGCGGAAAACTTTGCCACCTGTGTGAAATTCGACACAGGCAGGATCCCCGGCACGATCGGGACGGTGATCCCCGCGGCGGCGGCGCGGTCGAGGAAGCGCAGGAACACCTCCGTATCGAAGAAGTATTGCGTGATCGCGCGGCTGGCCCCCGCGTCGATCTTGCGCTTGAGGTTGTCGAGGTCGGCCTCGGGCGACACGGCGGTCGGATGGGTTTCCGGATAGGCGCCGACGCTGATGTCGAAGGGGGCGATTCGCAGCAGCCCCGCGACCAGGTCCTCCGCCTGGGCGTAACCGCCCGGATGCGGGGTATAGCCATCGGCGCCGGCCGGCGGATCGCCGCGCAGGGCCACGATATGGCGCACGCCGGCGGCCCAGTATTGCCGCGCGACCTCGTCCACCTCCTCACGCGTCGCACCGACGCAGGTCAGGTGGGCGGCCGGGGTCAGGCTGGTCTCGGTGACGATCCGCGCGACCGTCGCATGGGTGCGCGCCTGGGTGGTGCCGCCAGCGCCGTAGGTGACGGAGACGAAGCGGGGCCCCAGCGGTTCCAGCCGGCGGATGCAGGTCCAGAGTTGTTCTTCCAGCTTGTCATTCTTGGGCGGAAAGAACTCGAAGGACAGCGCGGGGGGCGGCAGGTCGGTCGGTGCCGGCAGGGCGCCGATGCGGGGCACGGTCAGCCAGCGTGCCAATGTATTCGGCGCCTCCGCCGAGATATGGTTGGCGATCGGGGCGGTACGGAGGGGGGGCGTGTCCATGACGCTCCAAATACGCTGTTCTTGCCGAGGCTTGAAGGCCCACACGGGGTGACGCGCTGCCGCCTGTTGCGTTATGACACGTGTCAGCGGCATCGCCTGTGCCATGATGCTTCCGCAGTGCAGCAATCGGCTGCCGCGCCACGACCAGGATGACCCGGCCACCGATGCGACCGACCCGTTTGAAGCCTCTGCTGCGCCCGCTTTTGCTGCCGCTTTTTCTGGCTGGGCTGATCGCCCTGGCGGGCTGCGCGACGCGTCCGCCGGCCAGCGATCCTGAAGCCCTGGCGGAATTCCGCGAAACCAACGATCCGATGGAGCCGTTGAACCGCGCAATGTACCAGGTGAACGAGGCGCTGGACGTCCTGGCGATCCGCCCGGCGGCCGAAGCCTACCGCATCTTCCTGCCGCCCGAGGCCCGGACCGGCATCCGCAACGTGATTTCCAACCTGCGCAGCCCGATCATCGCCCTGAACGACGCCCTCCAGGGGGAGGGCCAGCGCTTCGGCACGACCATCGGCCGCTTCCTGCTGAATTCGACCCTGGGTGTCGGCGGCATCTTCGAGGTCGCGACCAGCTTCGGCCTGCCGCCCCATTCGGAGGATTTCGGCCAGACCCTGGCGGTCCGCGGGGCCGTCGAGGGACCCTACATGTTCCTGCCGGTGCTCGGCCCGTCCAACCCGCGCGACCTGTTCGGCGCTGGTATCGATCTCGCGCTGAACCCGCTGACCTGGCTGACGGGCAACGAGGTGGTCAATGCCGCCCTTTATGCCCGCACGGGTCTTGGTATCCTGGACACGCGTGAATCGCTCCTCGAACCGCTGGACGCGCTGAAGCAGGGTTCGCTCGACCCATATGCCAGCCTTCGGGCGGCCTATCGTCAGCGCCGCGCGGCCGAGATCGCCAATGAGGGCGGTGCGACCCAGCGCGACGTGGGCACGGGCTTCGGCGTAGGGCCGGGGCCTCTGCTCGAAAACAGCCCGGATTGAGTAGGAGGCCCGAGATGACACACCCGATCTTCGGCCGCAGGCTTGCCCTGACGTTGCCATGGGCCGCCGCGGCGGTCGTTGCCGCGCGCCCGGCCTTGGCACAGATGGACCCTGGCCGCGCGGCCGAATTCATCCGGCTGACCGGCGTGGACCTGGTCGCCGCCATCAATGCGCAGGGCCCCGTTGCCCAGCGCCGCGACCAGGTGGCGACCATCCTGCGCCGTTCGGTCGATCTGGAAGGCGTCGGCCGCTTCATCCTGGGCCGCTGGTGGCGCGTCGCAACGCCGGAAGAGCAGCAGCAGTACAACCGGCTGTTCGAGGAAACCCTGATCCGCAACCTCTCCGCCCGGTTCGGCGAATACCAGGGCGTGCGCTTCACCCTGGGCCGCACCCAGGCGCGGGCCGAGGATGACGTGCTGGTCGGCACCGTGATCGAACGCCCCGGCAGCGCGGCCTTCGGCCTGGACTGGCGGATCGGCGATGTCGGCGGCCAGCCCAAGATCGTGGATGTGATCGCCGAGGGCACGTCGCTGCGCCTGACCCAGCGCAGCGAGTATTCGTCGGTGATCACCCGCAATGGCGGCAAGGTCGCCAGCCTGCTGGACGCGATGCGCGGCCAGATCCAGGCCCTGGCGGCCCGCGAAGCCGGCTAGAGCGTGATGGCCGTAGGCGCGAATGCGCCGCAGGGCTGAATCACGCGACAAAACAACAAGCTAGACCGCGATGCGTGAGCGAATGCGAACGCATCGCGGTCTAAGGCCCGTCAGGCGATGACGACGCGCGGCGGCCTGGCCATCCAGTTCACTGTCGTCGCGATCAGCCCGACCACGACCATGACCGGCCAGAACGACGCATAGGACCCGGTCACGTCGACCACGATCGACGCGGCACCGGCCCCCAGAAATCCGCCGATCTGGTGCGACAGGAAGCACAGCCCATAGAGCGCGCCGAGGTCCGCCACGCCAAACCGGCGGGCGATGGCCGCCGAGGTCAATGGCACGGTGCCGAGCCATACGAAGCCCATCACGGCGGCGAAGACCAGCGTGCCCCATTCCGTGGGTACGGAAGACGCGAAGATCGCGATGGCGACCGTGCGCAGCAGATAGATCCCGCCCAAGGCCAGTTCCGGCCGGACCGAATTCCCCAGCCGGCCGCAGAGCCAGGATCCGGGGATGTTGAACAACCCCACAAGCATCAGGGACGTCGCCCCCAACCCCGCCGGGAGCCCGCAGAGCGCCAGATGCGCCGGCAAATGCGTGACCAGGAAGGCCAACTGAAAGCCGCAGGCGAAAAACCCGGTGGTGAGCAGGGCAAAATCCCGGTCGCCCAGCGATCGCCGCGCCAGCGCCGGCAAGGCCGCCAGCCCCGCATTGGCGCGCGCCGGCGGTGCCTTCCATTCCAGGATGCGGGACACGGGGATCAACAGCAGGAAGGCCAGCGCCAGCCCGCCCAGGGCGCCGAGCGGTCCCACGCCGGCGATCGCGGTCATCGCGATCGGCACCATCAACGCCTGGCCGAAGGACCCGCCCGCCGAGGCGAGGCCCATCGCATTGCCGCGACTTGCCGAAGGCACTGCCCGTCCGACCGCTGCCATCGCCGTCCCCGACCCGGCGCCGCTGACGCCGATTCCGGTCAGCACACCAATGCCGAGCAGGAAGGTCACCGGATGCGGCGCCAGCGCCGGCAACAGCAGGCCGGCAGCATAGAAACACCCGCCGGCCAGGGCGACCTTGCCAGTTCCATAGCGATCCGCGAACGCGCCGCAGAAGGGCTGGGTCAACCCCCATGTCAGGTTGTGCAGTGCGACGGACAGGCCAAGCACCATCGGCGCGATGCCTGCGTCGGTCGCCAGCGGCAGCAGGAACAGCCCGAATGTCTGGCGCACCCCCAGGGCGAGGGAGACGGAACAGGCCGCCGCGAAGACGACCAGTGACCAAGGCGGGAGGCGGGAGAACATCACCCACCCTGGAACGCGAAACGCGCCGGGCCAACCGGCCCGGCGCGCATATCAAACCATCAAGCTATGCGTCAGCCGCCGCCCGGGGCGTCAGCCGCCAATCGACGTCGCGACGACCTGGCCTTCCTGCCCACGCATCGCCCAGCCGGTCATCCGCTTCTCGATGCTGACCGAGGCCGCATACATCAGCACCCCCATGATCCCCGTCACGATCAGCCCGGCAAACACCAGCGGCACGTCGAAGCGGGAGGAGGCGAGGATCATCAGATGGCCGATGCCTTTGTTGGCGGCGACCGTCTCGGCGATGATGCTGCCGACGAAGGCGACGGTGATCGCGATCTTCAGGCTGGCGAAGAAATACGGCATCGCCCGCGGCAGCCCGACCTTGCGGATGATATCCGATGGCCGGGCACCCAGGGCGCGCAGTACGTCGCGCAATTCCGGCTCCACCGTGGCGATCCCGGTGGCCACGTTCACCACGATCGGGAAGAAGGAGATCAGGAAGGCCGTGATCACCGCCGGCACCGTGCCGATGCCGAACCAGATCACCAGGATCGGCACGACGGCGACCTTGGGCACCGAGTTGAAGGCGATCAGCAACGGATAAAGGCCGGCATACAACAGGCTGGACGAACCGATCGCGACACCCAGGGCCAATCCGAAGACGATGGCGAAGGCGAAGCCGATCAAGGTCGTCATCAAGGTCTGCCAGGAATTGTCCAGCAGCGGCTTCCACCACTTGATCATGCTGGCGGCGATGTCGGTCGGCGCGGGCAGGATGAACTGCGGCACGGCAAAGGCCTTCACCCCGGCTTCCCAGATCAGGAAGGTGCCGACGATGATGATCCAGGGCAGCCAGGTCTGCAGCGTGCGACGGCGGCGGGCGGACAGGGCCATCGCCTCGGCGCGGGACGGGCCGCGGTTGGTCGCGATCTTCACGGGCACCTGGTCGGGGGCGGTATCACGCGGCATCGACGGTCTCCGGCGCGGGCATGCCCTCGCGGCGGGCATCGGCGATATGTTCGCGCAGATCATGCACGAGGGTCTGGAAGGCCGGCTTGTAGATGTCCTCCATCGTGCGCGGGCGCGGGAAGGGGACAATGCGCTCGGCGATGATGCGGCCCGGGCGGGCCGACATGACCAGCACGCGATCGGCCAGGAACACGGCTTCACGCAGGTCATGCGTGACCAGGATGACCGTTGGCTTCAGCGTCTGGCAGACGGTCTGCAATTCCAGCCAAAGGTCTTCGCGCGTAAAAATGTCGAGCGCGCCGAAGGGTTCGTCCAGCATCAGCAACGGCGGATCGTGGATCAGCGCGCGGCACAGGCTGGCGCGCTGCTGCATGCCGCCGGAGAGCTGATAGGGGAACTTGTCCTCGAACCCCTTCAACCCGACCATGGCGAGCAGGCGCTTGGCCTTGGCCGTGTACATGCTGCGTTCGGAACGCAGGCGGCGGCGGTGCGGTTCCACCACCTCCAGGGGCAGCATCACGTTGTCGATGATGTTGCGCCAGGGCAGCAGGGTCGGCGCCTGGAAGGCCATGCCGGCCGAGGACAGCGGGCGGTCCACTTCCTGGCCATCGACGATCACGACGCCCTGGGTCATCGGCCAAAGGCCCGTGACCAGGCGCATCAGCGTGGATTTGCCGCAGCCCGACGGGCCGACGACGGCGACGAATTCGCCCTTCGCGACCGACATCGAGCATTCCTTCAACGCCAAGGTCCCCTCGATCCCGCCGTAGCGCATGGCCACGTCGGAAATCTCGACAAAGGGGTGGTCCATCGTGGCGGTCATCGGGGTGTCCCCTGCATCCGGATATCCTCAAGCCCCTTTGCCGGGGCGTTACGCGTCCACCTTCGGTAGCATGAAGGGACGGCATGACGATCCAGCAATTTATGGGCCGGGAACAGGGGGCTTGGGGTCGCGCGACGGTGGGGGCGGGTCTCTGCCCAAGGCTTGGGCAAACGGTGCTTATGCGGCGGCCCGCACGGCAGGCGTCACGCGCCGCAGATGCCAGGCCACCGCCGTCGCCGCGACCGACAAGGTCGCGCCCATGACCCCGATCCCGGGCAGCCCAAGAATCGCGATACCGATGCCGCCGACTCCGGCACCGGCCGCCTGGCCGAGGAACAAGGCCGAGGCATTGCCCGCCAGCACGACCGTCCGCGCCGTCGGCACAAGCCCGACCAGGCGCGACTGCAGGATCGGCGCCAGGGCAAAGAGCGCGAAGGACGTGCCGAGGATGAAGAACCCCTGCAGGTAGGGCGCCCAGGCGCTGCCATCCGCCGCCCCCGCCAGCAGCGCGGTCTGGCCCAGTTGCATCGCAAACATCCCCATCGGCAGGAAGACCGCGGCGCGGATGCCATGCCGGTCGGCCAGCCAGCCGCCGACCGGCACCCCGGCGAGCGAGGCGACCCCCACGAGCATCTGCATGATCGCAACCCCCGACCCGGTCAGCCCGGAGACACGGTTCACCGCCGGGCCGATATAGGCGGCGAAGCAGAACACGGCGGCGAAGCCCAGGAAGGTCAGCGCCAGGGTTGGTGCCACGCCGGGGTTGCGCAATGCCTCCATGCCGATACGGCCCGCCCCGGCTTCGACCGCCACATCCGGCAACACCAGCCGGATCAGCAGCGCGGCCCCCAGGGCCAGCGCGCCTGCCAGCGCGAAGGCGCCGTGCCAGCCAAAGAACTCGCCGACCACCGACCCCATCGGGATGCCGAACAGGAAGGCGGCGGTGGTGCCGGCGATGACCATGGCCAGCGCCCGGCCGCGGTGTTCGGGCGGTGCCAGCATGGCGGCAGTGGCGCTGGCGGCCGGCACCACCACGGCGGCGGCGATGCCGCAGAGCACGCGCAGCCCCAGCAGAACAGGAAAAGACTGCACCATGACGATCAGGAGATTCAGCAAGGCCAGCACGACCAGCGCCCCAACGATCAACGCCCGGCGGGGCACCCGGGCGAAAAGCGATGCGACCAGCGGCGCGGACAGGCCGAAGGCCAAGGCAAAGACGGTGCCCAATTGCCCGGCCTGGGCAACGGGCACGGACAGGTCATGCGCCATTTCCCCCAGCATGCCGGCGAAGACGAAGGATTGCGTGGCGGTCGCGAAACTCGCGGCGGCCAGCACGGGGATGCGCGCCGCGGCGCCGGGGAGTGTCATGGTGGTTCCGAACGGTGAGTGACCGGGCTGGGAGTCACGCGGCCGGCAGCAGCGCGCCTGACGCCGCAGGCACTGCGACCAAGTCGGGACGCATGGCGGCGGCCTCGTGGCGATCCGCCAGATAAACATCGCGGACTGACGAACGTCAAGAATCGTCAGTTGACATGCCTGACCCGCGTTCAGGCCCTGAGCGCGCGGAGCAGGAAATCCACCATGACGTCGAGCTGACCCTTCAATTCGGCTTCCGACCGCCCCTGCCGCAGGCAGTCCGACAGCATGCGTGGATGCGTCCATACCATGGTCGCGGTCTTCACCATCTCCGCCCCGTTCGTCGTGTCGATCGGGGCGAAGGCGCCATCGGCGATGCCATCGGCCAGGATGCGGGCGATGGTCGCCTTGATCCCGATGACGAAGCGTTCGACCACCGCCCAGTGTTCGGTCATCGCGGCCTCCACCATGTCGTGCATGCGGCGTTCCTGGATGAACAGCCGCAGGTCGCTTTCAAACAAATGGTGCAGCAGGGCACGCAGGCGGGCCGCCGCCGGGCCCGGGCCGGATGCGATCGCCTCGGCCCCCGCCATGACGCCGTCCAGCATATGGGCGGCGATGGCCTCGTTGATCGCGCTTTTCGACGGGAAGAAGCGATAGACATTGGCCGGCGACATCGACAATTCGCGCGCGATATCGGCCACCGTGGTCTTCTGGTAGCCGATGCGGCGGAACAGCGCCTCGGCCACCGCCTCGATCCGGGCGCGGGTCGTGGCGGCGCGCTGGTCGGCCGAAGGGCGGGGGTCCTGCAGGCGTGACGCGGACATGTGGCACCGTGACGAATGACGTGAGGCGTCAGAATATCAGAGGCATTTGCATCACGCGAGTATCCCTGGATCGTGAACTCCGTCATGTCCTGGCGTATGGTTGTGACGCATTGCAACCGCCCCATCCAACGCCCCATGTTGGGTTCAGACGCTGTTAGGATTTTCGCCATGGCCGGTGCCCGATGACCGTTCCCGATGTCTCCCCCGCCGCGGCCTGGGCGGCGCTGAAATCCGACCCCGATGCGGTGCTGGTCGATGTCCGGACCGATGCGGAATGGACCTTCGTCGGTGTGCCGGACCTGTCGGAGGCCGGCAAGCAACCAGTGCTGATTCCCTGGCAGGTCTATCCGTCGATGCAGGTCAACGGCGCCTTCGCCGAACATCTGCGGCGGTCGGGCGTGACCCCGCTGTCCAAGGTCTTCTACCTCTGCCGGTCGGGTGCGCGGTCGCTGGCCGCAGCCCAGGCGGCGCAGGCGGCGGGATTCCCCAATGCTGCCAATGTCGCCGATGGGTTCGAGGGGCCGCCGGATGCCCAAGGGCATCGCGGCGCGACGGCCGGCTGGAAGGCCGGCGGCCTGCCCTGGCGGCAGCGGTAGGCGTCAGCCCCCGCCGCCGAAACCCGTCCGCACCACGACGCGTCCGAAGGCCACCGACGTATCCACCGTGATGGCATCGCCGTCCTCGGCCTTGGCCAGGGCGGCGACAATCTGCATGCCCAATCCCGCCGAGGATGTCGGGTCGAAATCGGGCGGAAAACCGCCCCCGTCATCCGAGACGGCGATCTCCAGGCCGCTGGCAAGCCGGTGGACCGCCACCCGCACGGAGCCGGCACCGTGCTTCAGCGCGTTGGTGACCAGTTCAACCGTGATGAGCCCGAGAGGGGCTATGTCGTCGGCGTCGAGGATGAAGGGGGTCACGTTCAGTTCAAGGCTGCGGCCCTCGACGATATTCGGCAGCAGCCCCTCCATGTCATCCAACAGCCCGCGCAGATAGGTGGCGATGTCGGTGCCTGTGATGGAACCGCCATCGTAAAGGCGGTGGTGAATGGCCGCGATCGCCATGACCCGCGCGGCGGCTTCCTCGATCAGGTGCTTCGATTCCGGGTTGGTCATGCGGTACGCCTGCATCGTCAGCATGCTCCGCACCAATTGCAGTGAGTTTTTAACGCGGTGATGAACCTCCTTCATCAACAGGTCCTTCTCCTGCAGCAGGGTCTGGTTCTGCTGCAAAAGCGCCTCCTTCTCGCCGAGCAGGGCTTCCAGGGCGTCCTGTCGCTTCTGGGCCTGGACCGCGACGGCCAGGGTATTGGCCAAGGTCTGCAGGAAGGTCACGTCATGGGCGTTGAAATCGTGCCGATCGGTGCTGTCGCCCTCCAGCACGCCAAAGCGCTCTCCATTGCCCGCCTGGATCAGGACGTTGATGGCGCTGCGGATATCGTGCTCCACCAACAGGGCGGGCGTGCGGAAGCGTTCCTCGCGATCCAGGTGGTTGGAAATCACCGGCAGGCCGGTGCGAAAGGCGTATCCGGCCGGGCTCGCCAGGTCCCCGCCAAATCGCGCATGGCCCACGACGCCATCCTTCCAGCCGACGCCCGCGCGGACCAGAAAAGTCGATTCCCCCGGTTCGTACTCAAGCACTTTGCCAAAACGGGCATCCAGGCCCTCGGCCGCCACCTTGCTGGCCTCGTCCAGGATGGCTTGCAGGCTGTCTGCCTGCATGGCGAAACGACCGAAGGCTGCGACCCGTTCCTGCTGCTGCAGCCGCATGGCAAGTTCCGGTGCGGTCAGACTGGGGGCGGTCTCGGGCATTCCCTCTTCCTTGGTCGTGTCCATGCGTTCTTACAGGAAACGGGTCTCAGCGCCTCCCCGCGATACGCTGGTTTTCCAGCCGCGACAGCAGCCGTACAACGGGCCAGAGCAGGATGAAATACGCGACGGCCGCCGCCACGATCGGCGTTGCGTTGTAGGTGACGCTCTGCGCCTGGCGCGCCTGGAACAGCAGCTCCGGCAGCGCCACGACCGAGGCGATGGAGGTGAGCTTCACCACCTCCAGCGTATTGGACACGAGGTCGGGCAGGACGTTTCGCACCGCCTGCGGCAAGACCACCAGGAAGAAGATGGGCAGCGGGCGCATCCCGAGCGCACGCGCTGCCTCGGCCTGGCCGCGCGGCACGCTTTCAAGGCCGGCCCGCAGGATCTCCGCATAATAGGCGCCGGTGTTGAGGAAGAAGCCGAGCGCCACGGCCCCCCAAGGCCCCAGGTCCAGCCCGGCGAAAGGCAGCCCGGCATACAAGAAGATCAGCAGCACCAGCGGCGGCAGCGCCCGGAACACATCCACCCAGGCCCCGGCCGGCAGGCGGATCCACGGGTTTTGCGAACGCGACAGCACCGCGAAGATCATGCCCCCCAGGATGCCGAGCGGCACCGTCATCGCCGACAGCAGCAGCGTCTGGATCAGGCCCGACTGCAGGATCGGCCAGGCCTGGACCACGATGGACCAGTCCAGGAAGGCCAGCCGGAAATCATCCCAGGTCATCGTGCGAAGGGCTTCGCATAGTGCCGTTCCACCCATCGGCCAAAGGCGACGACAGGCAGGAACAGCAGCAGATAGGCGATCGCGCCCAGGGTCAGCGGCGACGGGTTGGAGGAAAACGACACGGCCGATTGCGCCGCGCCCAGGATTTCGCTGACGGCGACGACGCTGCCGAGTGCCGTGCCCTTGGTGATCGCGATGGTGCGGTTGGTCAGCGGCGGGATCACCATGCGCAAGGCCTGCGGCAGCACCACCAGGAACAGCACCGGCAGGAAGCGCAGACCGAGCGCGCGCGCGGCCTCGGTCTGGCCAGGCGGCACGGCGGTGATGCCAGCCCAGAAGATTTCCTCGGAAAACGCCGCCAGGACCAGGGTCAGCGCCAGCCAGGTCGCGGCGAACCCGCTGAACGACAGCCCCGCCGCCGGCAGCCCGAAATACAGCAGCACGATGATCACCAGCGACGGCAGCGCGCGGAACAGATCGACGAAAAAGATGATCAGCCAGTTCAGCGGCCGCAACCCGAAGGCGCGGATGATGGCCAGGGTCAGCCCCAGGGCCAGCCCCGCCAGCACGATCAGCACCGCCAGTTCAATCGTGACCAGCAGCCCTTCCAGGATCTTCGGCCAGTATTGCGCAAGGACGCGCGCGTTGAAGAACGAGAAGACAAACGCGTCCCAGGCATTCATGTGCTTACGAGCAGCGCGGTTCGCGCGGCGTCGCGTCATAGCCGGCCAGCCCCGGGACGCCGGTGCCCGGGAAGACGGTGTTCTCCGCGTCATCCGCCGCCGGCGTGGTGCCGAACCATTGCTGCGACAGGCGCGCGATGGTGCCGTCCTTCTTCATGCATTCCAGCGCGTTTTCCAACGCCACCTGCATCGCGACATTGTCCCGGCGCAGCGGTGCCGACCAATGCGCTCGCGTATCGGTGATCACGAAGTCCGCGACGAATTGCGGCGTACGGGTCGCGGCGTAACGGACCACCGTGTTGCCGCCGAGGTTGGCATAGGCACGGCCCGACACCACGGCCTGGACCGCATCGGTCTGGGTGTCATAGGCCTGCACGGTGAAGCCGTAGCGTTCGGCATTGGCGGCGGCCCAGGCGTCATAGGCGCTGCCCTTGTTCACGCTGATCACCTTGCCGCGCAGGTCCGCCAGGCTCGTGATCGGCGCCGATCCGCGGCGAATGCCGAACTGGAAGGCGGTGAACAGGTAGCCCTCGGTGAACAGCATGTTTTCCGCGCGTTCGGCGGTCGCCGTCACGGGCGCGCACAGGAAGTCGTACCGCCCCGCGTTCATCGCCGGGACCAAGCCGGAGAAGGAGGCGCTGTCGATCACGATGTCACGCCCCATGCGGCGCGCGGCTTCGCGGAACAGGTCGATGTTGAAGCCCTGAACGCCGCCTTCCAGCCGCGGGAAAGCGTGGGGGGCGAAGGTGCCATCCACCGCGCAGCGCAGCGGCGGTTGGGCGGCGGGGGCCGGTGCTTGGGCCAGGGCAGGACCGGCCGCGAGGGCCAGCAGGGCTGCAAGGCGGGGCAGGGTGAGCATGGCTGGCATACCTTTCTGAATTTGATCGCACCCTGCCCGACCCCGCTCCTCGCAGGAAGGGGGCGGCGGGAGCAGCCTGCCTGCCCCGCGGCCTGGGGGCGCCGCTGGCTTGGGCAGGCGGGCATGCTGTGCCGCACAAAACATCATCCGTCCCGCCTTGCCTGGCCGGGGCGGTCTGCGATGTTCCGCCGCATGCCCCTCGATTCACGTGCGCCCCTGATGACCGTCCTGCTTGGCGGTCTTGCCGCCTTGCCCCCGCTGGCCATCGACATGGGGCTGCCGGCGCATGGGACCATCGCGCTGGCCCTTGGGGTGCCGGCGGCGCGGATGGGGCTGGTGCTGTCGCTGTTCATGCTGGGGTTTGCCTTGGCGCAGATCGTCGCGGGGCCGGTCAGCGACCGGTTCGGGCGGCGCCCGGTGCTGCTGGCCGGGACCGCGGTCTTTGGCCTGGCCGGGCTCGGCTGCGCGCTGTCGGGCGGGTTGGAGGCACTACTGGCCTGGCGCGCCATCCAGGGCGCCGGGGCCGGGGCGGCCGTGGTCATGGTCTTCGCCACCGTGCGCGACCTGTTCGAGGGGGCCGAGGCGCGGATGCGCCTGTCCGGCATCTCCATGGTGCTGTCCATCGCGCCGGTCGTGGCCCCCGCGATCGGGGCGCAGGTGCTGGCGGGCTTTGGCTGGCGTGCGGTGTTCGGCGTCCTGGCGACGGCCGGGGCGGGGCTGTGCGTCGCTGTCGCCTTCGCCTTCCGGGAAAGCAACGGGCGGCGCGACCCGACGGCGCTGGACGCCGCGCGACTGTTGTCGAACCACCTGCGCTGGCTGCGGCACCGCACCAGCCCGCTCTATGCGCTGATCAACGCCTTCTGCTTCGGCGCGGTCTTCGCCTGGGTGGCGGCGTCGCCGCTGGTGCTGATGGTCGGCTTCGGGGTGTCGGGCAGCGTCTATGGCGCGCTCTTTGCCATGACGGCGCTTGGCGTGATGGGCGGGGCCGCGGCGAACCGGCGCCTGGCCAGCCGGGGCGTGCCGGGGGGTGTCGCGCTGCGGTTCGGGCTGATGATGTCGGTGGTCGCATCCAGCGGCGTGCTGCTGTTGTCGGCCTGGGACTCGCCGTCGCTATGGGCGCTGATGCCGCTGCTGCTTGCCAATACCTTCACGATCGGCCTGGTGTCGCCGAATGCGACGGCGGCGGCCTTGCAGCCCTTCGGCACCATGGCCGGGGTTGCGGCGGCGCTTGGCGGGGCGACGCAATTCCTGGGCGGCGCGCTGTGGGGCGCGGTTGCCACCGCGCTGGTCGGCGTCTGGGGGCTGCCGGCGCTGGGGGCGGTGATGGCCGGATGCGCCCTGACGGCGCTGGGCATTCTGCAGGTGGTCGTGCGGCGGGGCGGCTGAGCCGTTACTCCGCGGCCAATGCTTCCGCCGCCTTGGCCGCCTCGATACGGGCGACCCGGGCTTCGACCAGCGACACGATGTGGTCCACCATCTCCTCGGTGCGGATCGTGTGGCTGGTCTTGCCCATGCCGTAGATCATGTGCGTCCCGGCACCGCCGCCGGTCAGCCCGATGTCGGTCATCAGCGCCTCACCAGGCCCGTTCACCACGCAGCCGATGATCGACAGCGTGACCGGCGTCTCGATATGCGACAGCCGGTCCTCCAGGGTCGCGACCGTGCGGATCACGTCGAAACCCTGCCGCGCGCAGGATGGGCAGGAGATGATCTTCACGCCCCGGTGCCGAATCCCAAGGGATTTCAGCATCTCCCAGCCGACATGGACCTCTTCCTCGGGCTCCGCCGACAGGGACACCCGCAAGGTGTCGCCGATCCCGGCCCAGAGCAGCGAGCCCAGCCCGATCGCGCTTTTCACCGTGCCGGCGCGTTTGCCGCCAGCCTCGGTGATGCCGATGTGCAGCGGGTGGTCGCAGACCTCCGCAAGCTGCTGATAAGCCGCGACGGCCAGGAACACGTCAGAGGCCTTCACGCTGATCTTGAACTCGTGGAAATCCAGGTCCTGCAGATGGGCGGCGTGCCACAGGGCGGATTCGACCAGCGCCTCGGGGTTGGGTTCGCCGTATTTCTCCAGCAGGTGCTTTTCCAGCGACCCGGCGTTCACCCCGATACGGATCGAACAGCCATGGTCGCGGGCGGCCTGCACGACCTCCTTCACGCGGTCCTTGCTGCCGATATTGCCCGGGTTGATCCGCAGGCAGGCGGCCCCGGCCCGGGCGGCCTCGATCGCGCGGCGGTAGTGGAAATGGATATCGGCGACGATCGGGACGTTCACCTCGCGCACGATCTCGGCTAGCGCGGCGGTGGACTCCTCAGTGGGGCAGGAGACGCGGACGATATCCACGCCGGCCAGTTCCGACAGGCGGATCTGCGCGATGGTCGCCGCCGCATCCTCGGTCGGCGTGTTGGTCATGGTCTGGACGGTGATCGGCGCATCGCCGCCCACCGGGACACGGCCGACCATGATCTGGCGCGACTTGCGGCGGAGGATCTGCTGGTACGGACGGTAGGACATGACGTCACGGCTCCGGTCTTGGGCCCCGGTCCTGGGCCGAGTATCAGCCGAATATGCCACCGGACCGGTGTTGGAAGAAGGGCAGGGGGAACGCCCCCAAACCTCAGCGTGCCGGCGGGCGTGCGGCGCGCAGCGTGTCCGGCGTCAGTGCCACGTCGCGCACCACGCCGACGCGCCCGGCCAGGACCTGCGACGGCTGGCCGTCCACCACGACTTCGAGCGATTGGGCACGCCCGGTCGTCAGCAACAGGCCCTCGCCGGGCGGCACCTGGAAGGTCTCGCCGGCGCGCAGGACACGGTTCATCAGGACTTGGCCACTGCGAGGGTCACGGATCTGGACCCAGGCTTCTTCCTGCGCCCGCAGGTTGATGCGGGCCGCTGCGGTCGCGGCGGGGGCGGGTGGTGTCGCCGTCGCGGCTGGCGCGGGCACGGCGGCCGGACCGCTCGGCACCAGCGTGCCGGCCGGCAGCGGGGCGGCGACGGGCGGCGGCGTGGCGGCGGTGGGGGCTGGCTGGCCTGGCCGGCCGGCAGCCGGCACGGGCGGTTGCCCCGCCGCGGGGCGCGCCCCGGCCGTTGCCGAGGTGGCGGCGCCGGGTGCTTGCGCGCCTGCGGCCGGTGCGGGAATGCCACCGGGGCCGGCCGGCGGCAGGGCGGGCAATTGCGCACCTTGGCGGGCGGTTTCCTCCAGGCGCGCGGGCAGTGGCGGCACGGCATCGACCGTGCGGTTGCCGGACCCGCTCCATTGATACCAGCCGACATAGGCGCCGATCACCAGCACCGCGCCGACCAGGATCACCGCACCCGCCGGCACGCCACGTTCAGGCACCGGTTCGGGGAAGACCAGGTCATTACCGCTGCGCGCCGCCGAACCGGCGCCATCGCGGAAGCGACGCACCAGCTCATCGGCATCGAGCCCCATCGCGGTCGCATAGGTGCGCACGAAGCCGGTCGCGTAGGCGGCGCCAGGCAGGTCGCGCACGCGGCCTTCTTCAAGCGCGGTCAGGTAGCGCTTGTTGATGCGCAGTTGTTCCGCGGTCTCCTCCAGGGAGACACCGAGGGAAACTCGGGCATCGCGCAACTCCTCGCCGACGCGGGCAGCCTCGCCGGCATGAGGATCGGGTCGCGAAGAGCGCTTCAGGTCGATTGCCACGGACGCTTCCCTAGCCTGCCCGGCGACGGGCGGCAAACGCTGCGTGCTGCGCTGCGACAAAGGTCACGCGGCGGTCGCCATGCGGGCGGCCAGCGCCGCCGCGGCCTGGCCGATCAACTCGGCCACGATCTCGGCGGCGGGGGCTTCGCGGGTCACCATGCCGACACTCTGCCCGGCCATGACGCTGCCGCTTTCCACATCGCCGTCGATCACGGCGCGGCGCAGCGCGCCGGCCCAAAAATGTTCGATCTCCAACTGGGCGGCTTCCTTGGTCAGTTCGCCCGACTGGAACTTGGCCAGCATGGCGGCCTGATGCGCCATGAAGCGCTTGGTGCCCTCGTTCACCAGGGCGCGCACGGGGATGACGGGGAAACGCTCGTCGATCTGCAGGGTCGGCACCGCATCGCGTGCGTTGCCGCGAATGAAGGCCTGCTTGAAGCGGGGATGGGCGATGCTTTCCGTCGCGGTGACGAAGCGGGTGCCAAGCTGCGCGCCGGCTGCCCCCATCTCCAGATAGGAGAGGATCGCCTCGCCCCGCCCGATGCCGCCCGCGACGAAGACCGGCACGTCGCGCAGATGCGGCAGGATTTCCTGCGCCAGCACGTTGAGCGACACCGGGCCGATGTGGCCGCCAGCCTCGCTGCCCTCGATCACCAGCGCATCGGCGCCGGACCGCACCAGCTTCTTGCCCAGGGCCAGGGCAGGGGTGAAGCAGACCACCTTGGCCCCGCCATCCTTGGCCGCGCGCAAGGCCGGGCCGGGGGGGATGCCGCCGGCAAAGACGATGTGGGTGACATTCGCCGCCAGGCAGACCTGCACCAGGTCCAGCAACTGCGGATGCATGGTGATCAGGTTCACGCCAAACGGCTTTTGCGTCAGCGCCTTGGTGCCGGCGATCTCCGCCTCAAGCCGCGCCGGGTCCATCGCCCCGCAGGCGATGACGCCAAAGGCGCCGGCGTTGGACAGCGCCGCGACCAGGTTGCGTTCGCTGACCCAGGACATCGCCCCGCCCATCAGCGCATAGCGGCAGCCGAAGAAGGCACTGCCGCGCGCCATCAGCCGGTCCAGCGCCGCATAGGCAGGTGCAGGCACGTCGGTCGGCAGCAGGGCCTCGGCGCCTTCGGCCATCACTTGCCTTCCGCGGCGGCCGGGGGTTCCGGGCCATCCAGCCCATAGGCCGTGTGCAGCGCCCGCACCGCGAGTTCGGTGTAATCCGCGCCCACCAGCACCGAGGTCTTGATCTCACTGGTCGAGATGACCTGGATGTTGATGCCCTTGGCGGCCAAGGTGCTGAACATCGTGGCGGCAACGCCCGCATGGCTGCGCATGCCGATGCCGACGATGCTGATCTTGGCGACCGCGGGGTCGGCCAGCAGCGCCTCGTAGCCGATGGAGGCGCGATGGTCCTCCAGCACCTGCCGCGCGCGCGGCAAATCGGCGCGGCCGACCGTGAAGGTCATGTCGGTGGTGCTATCGGCACCGACGTTCTGCACGATCATGTCCACGTTCACATTGGCTTCGGCCAGGGGGCCGAACACACCCGCGGCGATGCCGGGGCGGTCGGGGACGCGACGCAGGGTCACCTTCGCTTCATCCCGCGAATAGGCCACGCCGGTCACCAGGGGCTGTTCCACGATCTCATCCTCATCGACAACGAGCGAACCGGGCAGGTCCGCGAAACTGCTCAACACCTGCACGCGGACGCGGGCCTTCATGGCCAGTTCGACGCTGCGTGTCTGCAATACCTTGGCGCCCACCGACGCCAATTCCAGCATCTCCTCATAGGCGATGCGTTCCAGCTTTTTCGCGCGCGGCACCATGCGCGGGTCGGTGGTGTAGATGCCATCGACATCCGTGTAGATGTCGCAACGGTCGGCCTTGACCGCCGCCGCCAGCGCCACCGCCGACAGATCCGACCCGCCGCGGCCGAGGGTCGTGACCCGCCCGTCCGGTCCGACGCCCTGGAACCCCGCCACGACCGGCACCTGGCCGGCGTGCATGGCGGCGATCAGGCGATCGCCCTCGATGGACTCAACCCGCGCCTTGCCATGGGCGGCATCGGTCAGGATCGGCACCTGCCAGCCCTGCCAGGACCGGGCGTGCACGCCCACGGTCTGCAAGGCGATGGCGGTCAGCCCGATGGTCACCTGTTCGCCCGTCGCGACCACGTTATCGTATTCGGCCTGGTCGTGCAGCGGCGACAGCTCGCTGCACCATTTGACCAATTGGTTGGTGACGCCGGACATGGCCGAGACCACGACGGCGACCTCATGCCCGGCTTTCACCTCGCGCGCGACACGCGCTGCGACGTTGCGGATACGGTCCAGGTCGGCGACGGAGGTGCCGCCGAACTTCATCACGATACGGGCCATCGGGGGGTTGGGGTCTTCTTCCGGCAGGTTGCGCCAGCCTGTTGCACGCGGCGCGGGGGCGGGACATCTACCGAGCGCGGTGCCGCACCGCAACCGGAGCCCGCCCCATGTCCGTACCAAACGCCCCAAATACCGCCGAACCGGGGGAGATTCGCCGCTTCGACGCGTTGGCCGACCGCTGGTGGGACCCGAAGGGACCCATGGCGCCGCTGCACCGGATGAACCCGGCCCGGATCGGCTGGATCGAGGCCCGGCTGGGGTCGCTGACAGGACTCCATATCCTGGACGTGGGCTGCGGCGCCGGCCTGGCCGCCGAGGCACTGGCCAAGAAGGGCGCCATGGTGACCGGCATCGACGCCGCCGGCGCTGCCCTGGCGGCGGCCCGGGACCACGCGGCAGGGGCGGGGCTGGAAGTGGACTATCGCGAAACCACCCCCGAAACCCTGGCCGAAACCGGCGCCCGCTTCGACGCGGTGCTGGCGCTGGAGGTGATCGAGCATGTGCCCATCGACCAGCGCCCGGCCTTTTGCGCGGCCCTTGCGGCCCTGGTGAAGCCGGGGGGGACGGTGGTGCTCTCCACCTTGAACCGGACGCGGCGGTCTTGGCTGTTTGCCATCGCCGGGGCGGAATACGTGCTGCGCCTGCTGCCGCGGGGCACGCATGACTGGAAGCTGTTCGTAACCCCGGCCGAATTGGGCACCCTGCTGCGCGGGGCGGGCCTGCGGCCGGCCGAGGTGGCGGGGCTGTTGCCCGACCCGCGGACCGGCGGCTTCCGGACCGGGACGGATGTCGCGGTGAACTACATGATGGCCGCGCGGGCTTGATGCCCATTGCCCATAGGTCCCGGCGGCGCTAACGCCCGCGCCATGGAAAAGCTGCAACCCGTCCGAGGCACCCGCGACCTGATTGGCGAGGATTTTTCCCGCTACCAGACGGTGATCGATACCGCCCGCCGAATCGCGGCCCTCTATGGGTTCGAGGAATGGGTGACCCCGATTTTTGAGGACACACGGGTGTTTTCCCGTGGCCTCGGCGATACTTCGGATGTGGTGTCGAAGGAGATGTATTCCTTCACCGACCGTGGCGGCGACAGCGTGACCCTGCGGCCCGAGAACACCGCGGGTGTCTGCCGGGCGCTGGTGTCGAACGGCTTGGCCCAGGCGAACCTGCCCCGGAAGGTGTTCTACGCAGGCCCGATGTTCCGCTACGAGCGCCCGCAAAAGGGCCGCTACCGCCAGTTCCACCAGATCGGCTGCGAAATCCTGGGCGCGGCCGAACCGCTGGCGGATGCCGAGGCCATCGCTGCCGGCTGGAACATCCAGCAGGAGCTCGGGATGACCGAGGGCGTGATGCTGGAACTCAATACCCTGGGCGATGCGGATAGCCGCGACGCCTATCGCGCCGCCCTGGTCGCGTATTTCTCGGCGCATGAGGCCGATCTTTCGCCCGACAGCCGCACGCGGCTGGAGAAGAACCCGCTGCGCATCCTGGACAGCAAGGACGAGGGCGACCGCAGACTGGTCGCCGGCGCGCCGCTCATCCAGGACCACCTGACCATGGCGGCACGCGACTTCTACAACGGCGTGAAGCGCGGCCTGGATGATTTCGGCGTGCCGTTCCGGGAAAACCCGCGGATTGTCCGTGGCCTCGACTACTACAGCCACACCGCCTTTGAATTCGTCACCGACCGCCTTGGCGCGCAGGGCACGGTCATGGCCGGCGGCCGCTACGAGGGTCTGGTCGAGGAAATGGGCGGGCCGCCGACACCCTCCGTCGGCTGGGCGGCCGGCGTGGAGCGGCTGGGCATGTTGCTGGATGCCTGGGCGAAGCCCGCGGCGCCTGTCGCTGTGATCCCGGTCGGCGATGCGGTGCAAGGGACGGCGCTGCGGGTCCTGTCGGATCTGCGGCGGGCCGGGATCGCCGCCGAGATCGCCTACAAGGGCAATGTGAAGCGCCGGATGGAACGCGCGAACAAGATCGGCGCCCGGGCCGCGGTGATCATCGGCGAGGAAGAAGCCGCCGCCGGCACCGCGCAGGTGAAGGACCTGGGCACGGGCGAACAGGCGCTGGTGCCGCTCGCGGACCTGGCCGCGCGGCTGGGATGAGCCTCGCCGAGAAACTCGACCGGCTGGTCTCGCGGTCGCAGGAGATCGCGGCCACACTGGAAACCGCCGATGGCGCCCGGGTGGGGGTGCTGTCGAAGGAACTCGCCGACCTCGAACCCATCGTCGCCCGCATCGAGGCCCTGCGCGCCGCCGAACGCGCGCGGGACGAGGCGACGGCGATGCTGACCGACCCTGAGATGCGCGAACTGGCCGAGGCCGATCTGGCCGAGATTTCGCAGACCCTGCCGGCGCTTGAGCGCGAGGTGCGGCTTCTGCTGCTGCCCAAGGATGCGGCCGACGAACGCAGCGCCATCCTGGAAATCCGTCCCGCCGCTGGTGGCGACGAAGCCGGGCTTTTCGCCGCCGAACTCTTTGGGGCCTACCGACGCTACGCCGAAGCGCGTGGCTGGCGGTTCGAGGTGCTGGAATTCGACGAAAGCGATCTTGGCGGGCTGAAGGGCGCGACCGCCGAAGTCGCCGGCCGCGGCGTTTTTGCGAGGCTGAAATACGAAAGCGGCGTGCATCGCGTGCAGCGGGTGCCCTCCACGGAAACGCAGGGCCGCATTCATACCTCGACCGTGACGGTGGCCGTGCTGCCGGAGGCTGAGGAGGTGGATGTGCAGGTCAATGACAGCGACCTGCGGATCGACACCTACCGCGCCTCGGGCGCCGGCGGGCAGCATGTGAACAAGACGGATAGCGCCGTCCGCATCACCCATCTGCCGACCGGCATCGTGGTGGCGATGCAGGAGGAGCGGAGCCAGCACAAGAACCGCGCCAAGGCGATGAAGATCCTGCGGGCGCGGATGTATGAGGCGCAGCGCAACACGCTGGATTCGGCCCGCGCCGCCGACCGCAAGGGCCAGATCGGCACCGGTGACCGCAGCGAACGCATCCGCACCTACAATTTTCCGCAGGGACGGGTCACCGACCACCGCATCGGCTTCACCCTGCACAAGATCGAACGGGTGATGCTGGGCGAGTTGGACGAGATCATCGATGCGCTGACCGCAGAGGACCAGGCATCGCGCCTGGCGGCCGAGGGGCTGTGACCGCCTGCGCCGATCCGGGTGGGTCGGTCGGGGCCTTTCTGTGCCAGGCGGGGCAGGTGCTGCGCGGCGCCGGGGCGGATAATCCCAGGGGGGAAGCAAGGGCGCTGCTGGCCCATGCCATGGGCTGCGCGCCCGACGCGCTGTTGCGCGATCCCCGTGCGCCGGTCCCGGCCGAAGCGGCAGCAGCGTTCGGTGACTTGCTGCGGCGGCGCCTGGCCGCCGAGCCGATGGCGCACCTGCTGGGGCGGCAGGGGTTCTGGACCTTGGACCTCGGCGTTTCACCCGCGACCCTGATCCCGCGTCCGGACAGCGAATCGCTGGTCGAAATGGCGCTGGCCGAGGCGCCGGACCCCGCCAGGGTGCTGGACCTGGGCACCGGCACCGGGGCCTTGCTGCTGGCGGTCCTGGCGGAATGCCCGGCCGCCTGGGGTGTCGGGACCGATCGCGTGGCCGCGGCAGTGGCGCTGGCGGCGGCGAATGCGGCGGCGAATGGGCTGGCGGGACGGGCGGCTTTCGTCTGCGCCGACTGGGCGGCCCCGCTGGCGGGACGTTTCGACCTGATCTTGTGCAATCCACCTTATATAGAGAGCGCAGACCTGCCCGGGCTGATGCCGGAGGTCGCGCGATTCGAGCCCGCTTCGGCCTTGGACGGCGGGGCAGATGGGCTGGACGCCTATCGGGCCGTCTGTGCCGCGCTGCCGGCGCTGCTGTCGCCGGGCGGAGTCGCGGTGCTCGAACTCGGCGCAGGGCAGCGCCAGGCGGTCGAAGCGATTGCCATCAAGGCCGGGTTGCGCCCGATCGGGGCGCGCCCGGACCTGGGCGGGCACGACCGGGCGCTGGGGCTTCGCCTGGCGTGACGGCCCCGGGGCCAAGAAACCGTTTGCTGACAGGGCGCTCTGCCGATAGATTGCAGGACGCGGCCGTAAGGCAGCCAAGCTGGCCAGATGCCCGGGCTGGTCGGAACCTTTGGGTTCCGCCAAAATCATCCCGTCCCTGGCCGTGCTGGTTCGGTTCAGTCCAGCGGGCCGCGAGACGACCACCCAATAAAGTCCCGATCACTGGCATGCGCGAAGCGTGCCGATGCTGACGGGCACGGAACGGCGAACAAGATAACGATGAACATGAAGCGCATGCGCGGCCGTGGCGGCAATCGCCATGGCGGGGGTGGTGGCAGCGGCGGTGGCGGCGGCGGCGGGGGCGGTGCCTATCGGCATGCGGGCCAGGGCGGTGGCGGGCAGCAACCCCTGAACCGGAACCATGTCTTCGACAGCAGCGGCCCCGATATGCGGATGCGCGGCACGGCGCAGCAGTTGTTCGAAAAATACCTCCAGGTCGGCCGCGACGCGACTGGCGCCGGTGACCGGGTCATGGCGGAATCCTACTTCCAGCACGCCGAACATTACTTCCGCATCCTGAACGCCATGGCGCAGGCCGCGGCGCCCCATGCCTCGGGCCAGCACCAGCAGGCAGCGCCGCAGCAGCAGGGCCGCTGGCGCAATGGGCCGGAACAGCCGGGCGACCAGACTTACCAGGACGACCAGAACCAGCCGTATCAGCCTGGCCCCGACCAGAACCCGGCGATCCAGAACCTGGGCGCGCCCGAGGTGATGGCCCAGGGGAACGGCCAGGCCCAGGACGGCGACGACCAGGCGGAAGCGCGCGGCCAGGGCTGACGCCCGGCCGCTTAAGGCAAGGGTTCGATCGCGTCGCCCAGCGCGATCCGCCCGCCTTCGACCACGACGGCATGCACGCCGAGGTCGGCGTGGCCAAAATGTTCGCGCAGCAGCTTGGGTACGTCGGCGTCGCGGATTCCGGTCTGCAGATCGACCTGCGTCGCCGGGCAGCGCACGGTGCGCTTGAACACTTCCAGGGTCGCGCCGCCGCATTGGATGCGCTTGCCGACCCAATCGAACTCGGCCCAGGCCGGCAGCCCTGAAAAATAGATGTTGGCGCGGAAGCGCAGCGGGTCGAGCGGCCGGCCGATGGCGGCCTCCAGCGCATGCAGGCTGGCCAGGTTGATCAGCGAGACGCCCTTGCGGCGCTGATCGGTGAAGGCATGGCCGGGGGCCTCGACGAAGCGGGGCGTGCCGCGGGCTTCCTCGCCCAGGAACGCCGCCAGCCATGCGCCCAGCGCGGCCCGGCCATCTGCCGTGTCCGTGGGGGCGATCAGCGGCGCGTGGCCGGGGGCCTGGAGCGTCAAGGTGCCCCGGCGCGGGTCGAAGGCCGAACGCACCAGCGCGACCCGCGCATTGGCCATCAGGCAAGCAAAATTCTGCTTGGGCAGGAAGGCCGGGGCCGCGGTGTCGAAGGGGGCGTCGCCCTGCGCCAGTGCGAAGCGGCGATCGTGGGGGAAGGTCTCGCCCGGGTCGACATGGACCTCCTCCAGCGCCTCGGCCGAAAGCCCCTTCACCGGGTAGCGATACACATGCTCGATCCGCACCCTTCGTCTCCCCTTGAAACCGACCTCGTTCCCTTACCAGATGAAATCCCGACAGCGCAGGGGCCTTCGCCTATTCAGGGGTGGTTCGTGCTGGTTGCCTCACAGAGGGACAGAACATGGACATTGAACAATTTACCGAACGGTCTCGCGGCTTCCTGCAGGCGGCGTCCACCATCGCCATCCGCGAATTCCACCAGCGGCTCCAGCCGGAGCACCTGCTGAAGGCGCTGCTTGACGACCCGGAGGGCGCTGCCTCCGGCCTGATCAAGGCGGCCGGGGGCGATCCCGCCCGTGCCAAGCAGGCGGTGGACGCCGAAATCGCAAAGATCCCCAAGGTCAGCGGCGGTGGCGCCAATGCCCAGCCGCAGATCACGCCCGACCTGGTGCGCGTGCTCGATGCCGCCCAGCAATCGGCCCAGAAGGCCGGTGACAGCTTTGTCGCCCAGGATCGCCTGCTGGTGGCGCTGGCCGCCGCCGACGGCCCGACCGGGCGCGCGTTGCGCGCCGCGGGCGCCGATCCGCAGCGGCTGGAGGCCGCGGTCGCCGACCTGCGCAAGGGTCGCAAAGTGGATAGCGCCGGGGCCGAAGCCAGTTTCGACGCGCTGAAGAAATACGCCCGCGACCTGACCGCCGCGGCGCGGGAGGGCAAGCTTGACCCCGTGATCGGGCGCGACGAGGAAATCCGCCGCGCGATCCAGGTCCTGGCCCGGCGCACCAAGAACAACCCGGTGCTGATTGGCGAACCCGGCGTCGGCAAGACCGCGATCGTCGAAGGCCTGGCCCTGCGCGTGGTGAACGGCGATGTGCCGGAGGCGCTGAAGGGCAAGCAGGTCCTGGCGCTGGATCTCGGCGCCCTGGTCGCCGGCGCAAAATTCCGCGGCGAGTTCGAGGAACGGCTGAAGGCCGTGCTGACCGAGATAGAGGGCGCCAAGGAAGGCGTGATCCTGTTCATCGACGAGATGCACACGCTGGTCGGCGCGGGCAAGGCGGATGGCGCGATGGATGCGTCCAACCTGCTGAAGCCCGCCCTGGCGCGCGGCG
>NZ_CP192599.1:0-3635000 GCF_050632385.1 Humitalea sp. 24SJ18S-53 | reverse complement strand
TAGTGCGTTGTGTGATCCTTGAGTAGGGCGGGGCACGTGAAACCCTGTCTGAACATGGGGGGACCATCCTCCAAGCCTAAATACTCCTTGGCGACCGATAGTGCACAAGTACCGTGAGGGAAAGGTGAAAAGCACCCCGACGAGGGGAGTGAAAGAGACCTGAAACCGAGCGCCTACAAGCAGTCGGAGCTCCCATTGTGGAGTGACGGCGTACCTTTTGTATAATGGGTCCGCGAGTTTCTGTTGGCAGCAAGCTTAAGCCGTGAGGTGTAGGCGAAGCGAAAGCGAGTCCGAATAGGGCGTTTAGTTGCCGGTAGAAGACCCGAAACCGAGTGATCTAGCCATGGCCAGGCTGAAGGTGGGGTAACACCCACTGGAGGGCCGAACCCACGCCTGTTGAAAAAGTCGGGGATGAGCTGTGGCTAGGGGTGAAAGGCCAATCAAACTCGGAAATAGCTGGTTCTCCGCGAAATCTATTGAGGTAGATCGTCGTGCGTTTACCACCGGAGGTAGAGCACCGGATGGGCTAGGGGGACCCAAAGTCCTACCAAACCCAACCGAACTCCGAATGCCGGTGAGTATAGCGCGGCAGACAGACAGTGGGTGCTAAGGTCCATTGTCGAGAGGGAAACAGCCCAGACCACCAGCTAAGGTCCCCAAATAGTGGCTAAGTGGGAAAGCATGTGAGACGGCCAAAACAACCAGGAGGTTGGCTTAGAAGCAGCCATCCTTTAAAGAAAGCGTAATAGCTCACTGGTCTAATAGCTGTTTTGCGGCGAAAATGTAACGGGGCTCAAGCCACTTACCGAAGCTGTGGGTGTGCAGAAATGCATGCGGTAGCGGAGCGTTCCCTAAGCCGTTGAAGGTGTATCGTGAGGTATGCTGGAGGTATGGGAAGTGCGAATGCGGACATGAGTAGCGACAAGGAGAGTGAGAAACTCTCCCGCCGGAAGTCCAAGGGTTCCTGCGCAAGGCTAATCCGCGCAGGGTGAGCCGGCCCCTAAGGCGAGGGCGACAGCCGTAGTCGATGGGAATCAGGTGAATATTCCTGAGCCTGCCAGATGTGACGACCGTGAAGGTTCGTATCTCCTTATTGGATTGGAGGTGCTGCTGGATTGGTCCGGGAAATAGCACTGGCATTTGACCGTACCCTAAACCGACACAGGTGGACTGGTAGAGCATACCAAGGCGCTTGAGAGAACCATGCTGAAGGAACTAGGCAAATTGCTCGCGTAACTTCGGGATAAGCGAGACCCATGCTTGCGCAAGCAGGTGTGGGTGGCACAGAGCAGGGGGTAGCGACTGTTTAGTAAAAACACAGGGCTCTGCGAAATCGAGAGATGACGTATAGGGTCTGACGCCTGCCCGGTGCCGGAAGGTTAAGGGGAGATGTGCAAGCATCGAACCGAAGCCCCGGTAAACGGCGGCCGTAACTATAACGGTCCTAAGGTAGCGAAATTCCTTGTCGGGTAAGTTCCGACCTGCACGAATGGCGTAACGACTTCCCCACTGTCTCCAGCATGGGCTCAGCGAAATTGAATTCCCCGTGAAGATGCGGGGTACCCGTGGTCAGACGGAAAGACCCTATGAACCTTTACTGCAACTTCGCAGTGGCGCCAGGAAAGGGCTGTGTAGGATAGGTGGGAGGCTTTGAAGCCGGGGCGCTAGCTTTGGTGGAGCCATCCTTGAAATACCACCCTGCGCTTTTCTGGCGTCTAACCGAGCCCAGTTATCCTGGGTCGGGACCCTGCGTGGTGGGCAGTTTGACTGGGGCGGTCGCCTCCTAAATCGTAACGGAGGCGCGCGATGGTGGGCTCAGACCGGTCGGACATCGGTTGTTGAGTGCAATGGCACAAGCCCGCCTGACTGTGAGCGCGACAGCGCGAACAGAGACGAAAGTCGGCCATAGTGATCCGGTGGTCCCGCATGGAAGGGCCATCGCTCAACGGATAAAAGGTACTCTAGGGATAACAGGCTGATCTCCCCCAAGAGTCCACATCGACGGGGAGGTTTGGCACCTCGATGTCGGCTCATCGCATCCCGGGGCTGGAGCAGGTCCCAAGGGTTCGGCTGTTCGCCGATTAAAGCGGTACGTGAGCTGGGTTTAGAACGTCGTGAGACAGTTCGGTCCCTATCTGCCATGGGTGTAGGAGGCTTGCGAGGATCTGTCCCTAGTACGAGAGGACCGGGATGGACGTACCTCTGGTGAACCGGTTGTCACGCCAGTGGCATGGCCGGGTAGCTAAGTACGGACGGGATAACCGCTGAAGGCATCTAAGCGGGAAACCCCCCTCTAGACTATGCTTCCCCAAGGGCCGTGGAAGACCACCACGTTGATAGGCCGCATGTGTACGTGCAGTAATGCACTCAGCTAAGCGGTCCTAATCGCCCGACAGACTCACACTTCTTTCGTCATCGCAGTGGTCGCAAGACCACGCCGCACGCAGCACCAAACCGACACTCTCCAATCTCACCAGATGTTTGCAAGGTTCCGGCTCGGTGACCTGGTGGTTATCGCGAGGCTGCTACACCCGATCCCATCCCGAACTCGGCCGTGAAACGCCTTTGCGCCTATGATACTGTGCCTCAAGGCACGGGAAAGTCGGTCGCCGCCAGGTCACCACGCCGGATCTTTGCAGATACCTCTCCCATACCATCACAAATCACCCTGGCGCGGGGTGGAGCAGCCCGGTAGCTCGTCAGGCTCATAACCTGAAGGTCACAGGTTCAAATCCTGTCCCCGCATCACCCTTGATTTGCACCCAGAACGCCCCGGCAACACAGCCGGGGCGTTCTGCGTTTGTGGCCCCCTCCGCCAAGGCCAGGATTGCACCCAACTCACCGCGAACCTCAATGCGCAGCACGCCAGCCTCAGGGACGAGGCGGATCTGGTCGACCAACCCGCGGATCAGTTCGCGTGCCTCGGCCGCGTCGTCCTGCGCCAGAAGCCGGGTCAATTGGACGCCTCCACAAACCTCTCGCTTTCGATCTGACGGGCTGATTCACTTTCCTGGTTACGGCTCGGATGGGGCGGATGGTGGATCAGCCAGGGTTCTTCGATATGTCGGACCGGCTGCGAGATCTGTCTGCCAAGGGTGATGACCTGGAAAGGCTCGCGGCGCTGGTGGACTTCGCGCAATTTCGGCCGGAGTTGGAGCGTTCGGTGCCGCGCTCGGATGGCAGCAGGGGTGGCCGCCCCGCCTTCGATCATGTGCTGATGTTCAAGGTTCTGCTGCTGGCCGCCATGCATGGCCTGTCCGACGAACGCTGCGAGTACCTGATCAAGGACCGGCTGTCGTTCATGCGTTGTCTCGGCCTCGGGCTCTCCGAGCCGGTGCCGGACGTGAACACGTTCTGGACCTTTCGCGAGGCGCTGAAACGAGCGGGGGGGGGATGCCTTGTTCCGCCGGTTTGACGCCACGCTGAAGGCGGCGGGGTATCTCGCCATGGGCGGGCAGATCGTCGATGCGACGATCTGCCCGCCCAAGCAGCGCAACACCGAGGCCGAGATAGCCACGATCAGGGCCGGAGGCATCCCCGAAGGCTGGACAGAAAAGCCTGCCAAACTGCGCCAGAAGGATCGCGACGCGCGTTGGACGGTCAAGTTCAGCAAAGCCAAACCGCGTGAGGACGGGGCGCCGCAGGCCGATCTCGCGGTGCCGGCCTTGGGCTACAAGAAAGCGACCCAGATCGCTCGAAACGCACACCAAATGCACTGAGCTGACCTCTCCCTTTCCAAGGGAGTGCTCTACCTTATCCGGTTAAGGAACTTCTTCAGCAGCCTGCTAAAGCAAAGCCCCTTCGCGCTAGGCTCAGGATCCATCAATTTGCTTGCATCGGGTCGGGCGATTGTGATTCTGGGGGTGGCGGAGGCGCCGCCATGGCTGATGTCTTCCTGCTGTCCCCGACCCAGATGCGGCGTGTCAAACCCTTCTTCCCGCTCTCGCATGGCGTGCCGCGCGTGGACGACCGAAAGGTCATCAGCGGCATCGTCTTCGTGATCCGCAACGGCCTGCGCTGGCGCGACGCGCCGCCCGCTTAAGGCCCGCACAAGACCTTCTACAATCGCTTCATTCGATGGAGCCGCCTGGGCGTCTTCGACCGCATCTTCGCAGTGCTTGCCGGCCAGGGCGCTGCATCACGCCATGCCTTCGCAAGATCGGGAGGATGACAAGCCGGCCTAGCTAAATCCCCAGCACGACCAGCACCGCGACCGCGACGACCCCCATCGCTGCCTCGATCAGATAGCGCCGCGCCGGGACGAGCGGGGCCGGAGCCGTCGCCTCCCAGATGGTGACTTCAGCCGGGAAGGCGGGAACGGGGAAGGTAGCGATGTGGCGGAAGCGGTCCTGCGCGGCCAGCGCGTCGAACTGCCCCTGCTGTCGGTCCCCTGCCAGGCCGATGGACGGGTTTTCCACGCGCGGGCTGGCCGCCACGGCAATGATTCGCATGGCGGGCGTCGTCGCCAGCCAGGTCGCTGTCGTCGCCTGCACCGCCGCGCGCGAGGGATCGAGGAAGGTGAAGGGCTGTCCCACAGGGACGAGGCAGCGGCAGGCCTCCCGCACCGTCCAATCGAAAAAATCATTTTTGCCCAGGGAGGAGACAAAGCCGACCGCGACACCGGGGGTGACATGGGGCGCATAGGCTTCGGACAGCAGCAGGTCGCTCGGGCCTGCGGCACGACGGATTGCCACCTGCAAGGCCATCGGCGACGCGGGCGCGGCCAACAGCGCTGCCAGCAGCCCCACGGCAGCCAGCCCCGCCGCCCAGTGCCAGCGCTGCCACAGGACCGCCGCCCCGGCCCCTGCGAGGGCCCAGAGCGCGAACAGCCAGGTCGCCTGGAAGCGCCATTGCTGCTGCGGATGCAGCACCACCGCCGCCGCGCAGAGCACGAGGAACACCACCACCGCCCGCGCGCCGGGCTGCGGCCAACCGCGTGCCAGCCCCAGCCCCGCCAGCACCACCGCCACCAGCCCCGCCCAGCCGGCGACATGAAAGCCCCCGGCAAAACCTTCGGCCTGGAACAGCAGGTTGCGCCAGGGGTCGTAGCCCGCGGTAGTGGCGTAGTTGCCGCCCAGGAACCAGAGTAGGTGATGCGGCACGAAGGGTACCAGCAGCCAGATCGCCACAGGCATCGCATGCCAGCGCAGCAGCGCCAGCCCGGCCGGGCCGAGCGCGGGCGTCAGCCGCGCCCTATTGGCGCGCCACCAGAAAGCCAGTCGCAGAAGCAGCAGCCCATAGGCCAGGCTGAGCAGGTTTCCGGGGGGATGGAGGGAGAAGCGGCGCCCCATGGCCTCGATCTTGGTCGGGCCGCGCAGCGCTATGACGGCAACGGCCAGCAGCAGTGCCACGGACGCCAGCAGCAGCGGGTCGCGCAGCAGCCGGGAAAGCCGAAGGCCGCACAGGGCCTCCTTTGCCAGTGCCCGCCAGCGGCCATGCCAATCGGGTGCGGCGGCCAGCAGCAACGCCAGGGTCAGCAGGGTCCAGTAATTGTACTTCTCCAAGAACAGCAGCGTGAGCAGCAGCCCCAGCAGCCGCCACCGGCGGACCCTGTCCGGTGCCTCGCAGCAGCGCATCCAGGCCAGCAGCGCGGCGGCACTTAGCGCGGCACCCAGCCCCTCCAGCATCACATCCGACCCAAGCAGCCGGAAAGCGGGGCTCAGCATCGCGAAACCGGCGGCGACGCCAGCCGCCACCAGCCCCGTGGCTGGATCGCCGCCGGCCAACCGCCGCGCGATCAGCCCGCAAAGCACCACTGTTGAGCACCAGCCGCCAAGACTTGGCAGGATGGCCAGGCGATGGCCTTCGCCGCTGACCAGCAGCACGAGAGACAGCACCACCCCATGCAACGGCGGCCAGACCGTGGCGCTGGCCAGCCGCTCCAGCCATCCCAGGCCATCCCCCGCCCGCATCCGCAGCGCGAGGTCGAAGCCGAAGGCAAGGTGGGAATTCCGGTCGTGCTGCACGTCGCGCCACAGGGCCGCGGGATCGGCCAGGTAATCCCGCAGCATCATCCCGGCGACGAGAAGGGCGATGGACAGCAACAACGGCGCGACGATCGCAGGCAACCCGATCCGCCGCACGCCATTCTTCCCTTGCCCCGTTCCGCTACTCCTGTGACACGGGGCGGCGAGGATTGAAAAGCTGTATCCTGACCACATCCCCACAGCCCGATCTGTCGAGCCGCCTGGGAAGCCGCGGCGGCTGGTTCTCGACATCTCCTCCTTGGTGCGATGGAGCGGCCCGCCGGTCGGCATTGCTCGGGTCGAGGCGGCGCTGGCCACCGCTGTCCTGGCGCGGCCAGACGCGGTTCTGGCCGTCTTCGATCGGGAGGCGGCGGGCTTCCGCCTTCTGAACCCCACCTGGCAGCACGCCCTGATCGGCTGGTCCGCCCATATGGAGGAGCAGGATGATGACCCCGCCCGCCGTGGTTGGAGGGCCTGGGTGCCATCGCGCAAACCCGTGGTCGCGCGGCTGGAACGCTGGCGCCTGACCTGGCCCGCCCCCTTCGCCGCCCTGGCCGATGCAGCGCAACGCGCGCTGCTGGGGATGCGCAGCCATTCCACGCCTGTCTTCGATGGCGCCGGTCAGCGCGTCGCGCGACTGGCGCCCGATCTGGCGCTGGCCGATGTGCTGCCGCTTGGTGCCGGGGACGTGCTCTTCTCCGCGGGTTCGGGCTGGTCGCATGGCGATGCCGCGGCACTGGCACGGATGAAGGCGCGGGACGGCTTTGGCTACGCGATGCTCTGTTATGACCTGATCCCGATCACCCATCCGCGCTACTGGTTCCCCGAGGCGGTGCGACGCGTGCGGGCGCATTGGATCGCGAATGTGCCGCTGGCCGATCTGGTGGTGGTCAACGCCCGGTGCATCGCCGAAGACCTGGGTCGCTTCGCCGCCGACAATGGCCTGGCGACCCCAGAAACGGCGCGCTTGCCGCTCGGCTATGATCCACCGCCGGCCGAGGTGACGGCGCCCTTGCCGGAGGGGGTGGCGGCTGGCCGCTACGCCCTGTTCGTCAGCACGATTGAGCCCCGCAAAGGCCATATGACCCTACTGCGCGCCTGGCGCGCCCTGCTGGCGCGCGGCATTCCGCAACGCCACGACTTCCGCCTGGTCTTCGTGGGGCGCGTGGGCTGGATGGTGGAGGAGGTGCTGGAGGCCCTGGCCGAGGACGATTGGCAGGGGAGCCTGCTGCATCTGCAGGGTATCGGCGGCCCGACTCTTGATGCGCTCTACGCGGGCGCCGCCTTCTGCCTCTATCCCTCGACCTATGAGGGCTTCGGCCTGCCGATCATCGAGGCCTTCGCGCGCGGCAAGGCGGTGCTTGCCTCGACCGGCGGCGCGGTGCCGGAGACGGTGGGCGGGCTTTCCCCCTGCCTGCCGCCGGACGACCCGGCGGCCTGGGAAGCCGCGCTGGAGGTGTGGATTGTCGATCCCGCCGCACGTAGGCCCTGGGAGGCACGGATCGCCGAAGGCTTCGCCTATCCCGACTGGCCGACCGCGGCAGCCGCGATCCTGGATGCCGTGGCGGGGCTCAGCCCAATGCGGCCTGCAACCGCAGCAGCCACAGATGGAGCCGCGTCCGGGGCCGCAAACCCGGCTGGCGCAGAGCCACCGCGATGAAGCCCCGCGCCGCCGCCCGCTGCCTGGCCGCCAGCGCATCCTTTGCCGAGCCCAGCGCCCGGCCGAGTATTCCGGCGTCGATCGCTACCTCCGTCAGACCCAGTTCGCGCAGCAAGGCGCGGTCCGCCGGGGCCGGGCCATCCGCCCCATCCGGTGCGCCGCCCCGTCGGCGTTCCGCGGCGGCCAGGGCGGCCATTTCCGACATTGCGCGCTGCGCGACCTGCCGCCAGGCGGCCTGGCCTGGGTGTTCGCGGTAATCCAGCAAGGGTTCGGCCAGGTTGATGAGGGCGTGTCGCTCCGACAGGCGCAGCCAGAGGTCGAAATCCTCGGCCAGAAGGAAGGCGGGGCGATAGCTGCCGGCCTCGGTGACCGCCATCGCGCGCAACATCACGCTGGGATGCGCGATCGGGTTGGCGCGGGTCAGCGCCGCGGCCACCGATTCCGCGTCCAGCGGCGGCATGACCATGCGCTTGATGCCGCCATCCACTCCGATCACCCGCCAGGCGCTGCCGACCAGCGCCACACCGGGCGATGCCTCCAGCACCGCCAGTTGCTGCGCCAGCCGTGCCGGATGCGCCAGGTCATCGGCATCCATGCGTGCAATGTGGCGCCCCCGTGCCTCCGCCAGGCCCCAGTTAAGCGCCGCGACCAACCCCCGCGCCGGACCCGCCAGCACGCGCATCCGTGCATCGCTGGCGGCCTGCCGCGCCAGGATGGCGGGGGTCGCGTCGCGCGACCCATCATCCACCACCAGCAATTCGAAATCGCCAAAACTCTGGCCCAAAATGCTTTCCACCGCAGCCGCCAGATGCGCCGCGCCGTCCCGCACGGGCATCAGCACAGTGACGGCGGGGTTCGGGGTTCCAGGCATGCCGCGCCAGTGTAGCCTGACCGGGCCTTGGGGCCAGGAGAGGGGTGGATGACACAGAGCGGACTGCCGGGCGTAAGCATTATGACCGTGGCGGCCGACGGGCTCTTCTTCGTCCGGCTGCTGGTCGAACAGGTGCGCGCCACCATCGGCGCCAGGCCCTATGAGGTCATCGTGGTGGACCGCGGCTCACGCGACGGCTTGCGCGAATGGGCGCGGGCGCAGCCGGATGTGCGGTTGCTGACCCATCGCGTCTGGCCCTGGCAGCGCGGGCACCGCCATGGCGAGGCCGCCGAATATGGCGCCCGCCACGCGCGCCACGACCGCATCGTGCTGCTCGATTCCGACGCGCATCCGATGGAGGCCGACTGGCTGCACCGCAGCGCCGACCTTCTGGACGCCAAGACCCGCCTGGCCGGGGCAATCTTCCGCAGCCCACACATTGGCAATCCGCACGGCTGGTACGTGCATCCGCATTTCATGGCCTTCCTGAAGTCGGATCTCGGCGGGCTGGTGGTGCTGCGCAAGATCCGGGGCGAGGACACCGACACCGGTGAGGAAGCGACGATCCGCGTGCTGGAAGCCGGGCTCGGCATCGTGGGCCATGAGATCGCCTTCTGCCCCGCCTTCGATGTCGGCCATCCGCGCGTGCCCACCATGGCGGGTGGCGTTTTCCATGCCTGGTACGTCTCGCGGTTGACGCATAACGAGGCTGAGGTGATCCGCGAGACGGAGGGGCAGGTCAGCCGGACGCGCTACCTCGACCCGCTGCTGGCACGGCTGCGGGCGGCCTATGGCGGGTGAGCCGCTGCCTCCTGCAGCACCGCCTCCACCGCCCGCAGATTCTCCGCGATGTCATGCCCGGCCGAGGCCAGTAGCGCCGCAGCCCCGATCTGCGCCCGGGTGTCGGCATCCATCAATCGCCGCAGCCGCTCGGTCAGACCGCCGACATCCTCCGGGTCAGGCAGCACGAAGCCGGTGACCCCATCAACGATCAGTTCGGAGGCGCCGTTCATCGCGGTCGTGATGACGGGCAAGGCTGCGGAGGCGGCCTCGATGGTGGAGAGGCTGCAGGCGTCCCAGCGGGTCGGGTGCACATAGGCATCGGCGGCGGCGAAGAGCGGCCGCATATCGTCAACCTGCCCCAGGAAATGCAGCCGCCCGTCCAGGCCGAGGGCGCTGCCAAGGCCCGTGAAAAATCCATCCGGCGTGCCGCCCGCGATGGCCAGATGCGCCCCCGGGCCAAGCTGCGCCACCGCGCGCATGGCATTGTCCATGCCTTTCAGCCGCAGATTATGCGCCGCACCCAGGAAGAGCACGGCCGAGTCCACCCCCAGCGCCTGCCGCATCGACTCTCGCCCACCCGCGATCCGCGCGGGCGCAAAACGCTGCGTGTCGACGCCATTGGGGATCACAGCGATCCGTGCGTGCGGCAGCCCGTGCCGGGCCGCGAGATCGTCGCGGATGCGGTGGGAGACGGCGATGATACGCCGCGCCTGGCGCGCTTGCAGCGATTCCAACCGCGCCATGCGCCATCGCCGCAGGTTGGTGCGCGGAGATATCCCCGCCTTGATCCGCCGCAGCAGCGTGTGGGAGGCGATTTCCCGATCCAGGGCGCCGAGGTGGGACCCCGTCTGCGGGTGGAACACATCCCCGGACCAGCCGCTGCCCGTGTCATGCACCACATCCGCACCGATCCCCGCGATGCAGGCCGCGATGCGCCGGCCGCGCGCCAGCGCCGACCGGTGGTAGGGCAGGGCATGTACCGTGACGGGCAGGTCGTGGCTCGCCGCGGCGAAGGTGACAACGTGCACCTCATGCCCCGCCCCCAGCAGATGAGCGGCAAGCTGCACCGTCCACCGCTCCAGTCCGCCGGCCAGCGGATCGAAGCGATCGACGACCAGCGCGACCCTCATGCGTCCAACGCCGCTATATCGGCCGCCGAGAGCCGCAGCACGCCGGCGCGCAGATTTTCCTCCAGATGGTCGTGCCGCAGGGTGCCGGGGATGGCGATCAAATGGGGCGCGCGGTGGAGGATCCAGGCCAAGGCGATTTGCGCTGGGCTGCTGCCCAGCCGGCGGGCCATGGCCAGCAGCGCTGCCTGACGCACAGGCCCGCCCTGCCGCAACACTGATAGCGGCCCATGGGCGATGAAGGCGATGCCTTGCGCGGCACAAAGCGCCAGCAGCGCGGCCTGGTTATCGGTGCCGAGGCCGAAGGCGCATTGCACCGAGGCGATCGGCGTGATGAGCGTGGCCTGCGCCAGTTCCACCGCATCGATGTTGCACAGGCCGAGGTGGCGTACCTTGCCTTCCGCCATCAGGTCGGCCAGCGCGCCGATCTGGTCGGCGAAGGGCACGCCCGGATCGCGCCAATGCAGTTGGTAAAGGTCGATCGACTCGAGCTTCAGCCGCCGCAAGCTGGCCTCGCAGGCGGCGCGCAGCCGGGCGGGGTCACCGCTCAGCCGTGTCTCATCCCTGCCGCTGCGCAGCACGCCCCCTTTGGTCGCGATCAGCAGTCCGGGCGGATAGGGACGTAGGGCGGCGGCGATGACCTCCTCCGACAGGCCTGGGCCATAGCTGTCGGCGGTGTCGAGTAAGGTGACGCCCAACTCGATCGCGCGCCGCAGCAGGCTTTGCACGGTGCGGAGGTCGGAGAGCGCGTCCGGCGTACCGGGCCGCCCGGCGACCCGCAGCGCGGCGCCGTAGCCGATACGCGCAATCTGCTTGCCGGCAAGAAGGAAGGTGTCGCCACCCCGTCTGGCGAGTTGCTCCTTTTGCAATGCAACGCGTTGGATCGCGCAGGTTTCCGCCATGTAACCATAAGAAGTCGGCGAGGTATGGGAGTCCAGGCTCGAAACCGTTTGGGTGAGCCAAAAAATGAGAGGTGCCGAGAGAGTGATCGAAGATGTGGGCCGATGGCGGGTCGTGCAGGACGCCTGCCCGAGCCACGACGATGCCGCGCAGGTTGATGGCATGCACCGCGTCGAAGGCCTCTGCCGTCTCGTCGGTCAGATCGCCGACGGGAGGCTGGTCGGAGGGCGTTGTGGAAAGTCGCGGCGGCTGCGGTGCTGTGGGTGGTCCATCACGATTGCTTCTCCTGAATGGGGGTCTGGTGCGGCCGGGCCGCCCATCACCCGGGCGAGGGGCCGCCGATTTGACTGAGCCGTCAGGCGGCCTGCTTGACCGCGAACCATCCTGGAGTGGCCTCGATCACCGCCCAAAGGTTCCGCGGGATGCTGAGCTGCGGAGCGTCGGGAGCGGCGATGGCAGTCTCGATCTCGGCTGACCGCTCACTCCGCGCCAGTTCGACCCATTCGGGGTTCATCACGAGGCCCTGCCCGACGGCGACGAAATCCGCGCCGGCGTGAAGTACGGCCTGGGCCTGCCCCAGCGTCCTGACTTGTCCGGCGACCACCAGGGGCACCCGCCCGGCGAGGCGCTCGCGCAGGATCCGCGTGATGGTCGGCCCGTCGTCATGACCGACCGGTCGCGCCTGGGCCGCATCGGACAGTGAAGCGTGCAGGTAGTCGATCCCGGCTTCCGTCAGGCGGTCGATGAGCGCGAGGGAGTCCGCGATGCGGAGGCCGCCTTCGTTCGGTTCCTCCGGCGATATCCGATAGCCGAGCACGAAGGGCCGACTGGCATGCGCCGCGATCGCCTTGCGCGCCGCCTCGACCACCGCCAGCGGGAAGCGCATGCGGTTCGCGAGGGAGCCGCCCCACGCGTCGTCGCGCCGGTTGAAGTGAGGCGAGAAGAAGTTCTGGATCAGGAAGTCGTGTGCGCCGTGCAGTTCCACACCGTCAAAGCCCGCCTCGATGGCGCGCCGGGTCGTCTCGCCGAAGGCGCGGACGATGCTCAGGATCTCCTCCTCCCCCATAGCCCTGGGAGTGATGGGGGGACTGAAGGGGCCAGCGGCCGTGGTCACTGCGCTGGCGCTGACGATGTCGCCACCCGGGACGAGCGCCGGCACGGCCTTATTCCCGGCGTGGAAGATCTGGAGGATCGCGGGTGCCCCGCCGCTTCTGGCCGCGGTCGCTAGCCGTGTCAGGCTGGGGATGAAGCGGTCGTCGTAGGCGGCGAACTCGCCGGTGAAGCCGATGCCGTTAGGTGTGACGTGGGTGCAGCCCGTGACCACCAGGCCGACGCCATTCACGCGACGCCGGTAAATCGGGCGTGGGCGTGCTGGACAAGGCCATGGCGATCCTCGCCTGCTTTGAGCACGGCCCGACCACGCGCTTGCCGCAGGACGTTTCGGCCGAACTCGGCCTGCCATTACCCACGGTCTACCGGCTGATGCAGGCCATGTCGGACCACGGTCTGCTGGCGCTGGAGGGCCGGCAGTTCCGCCTCGGCTTTCGCCTCGCGAGCCTTGGGCACCGCGCGCTGGAGGGCCTCGATATCCGTGCGGTCGCCCGTCCCCACCTGGCGGCTCTGGGCGAAAGGACCGGTGAAACCGCGCATCTCAGTATCCGCCAGGGTGCCGTCCGCGTGTTGATCGAACAGGTGTCCAGCAACCGCAACGTTCGCCCCTTCGCCTTGATTGGTGAGCCATTGCCCCTTGGTGTCGGCGCCGCTGGGCTGGTGCTGTTGGCCTGGATGCCGATTGAGGAGGCCATCGGATTGATGCGCCAGAGTTTGACCGTGCTCGGGCTGCGGACCGAACACACACCAGAGCGCCTGGCGCCGCGCCTTGAATTACTGCGCAAGCAGGGCTTCGCCGTCAGCCGCGGAGAACGACAGGCGGACGTTACGGCCCTTGCCGCGCCTGTTTGGGACGCGACCGGTGCCGTGGTCGCCGTGGTGTCGCTGGTGGTGCCGACAGTGCGCATGGATCCGGCTCGTGTCGACGAGACGACGCGATACGTCGTCCAGGCGGCGATCGCGATTTCCAAGGAGTTGGGCTTCGTGGCGCCGCCATGAGGCCGACAGACGGATAGGGAGACATAACTATGGCTTGGACAACAAGTCCGACCAGACGTCGTGCTTTGCTGGGCACCGGCGGTGCCATAGCATTGGCCAGGCCGGCGGTGGCGCAGCAGGCCTGGCCATCGCGCCCCGTCGAGGTTGTGGTTGGGTTCGCGCCCGGCGGCAGCACCGATGTGCTGGCTCGCATCCTGTCGCCGTTCCTTGAAGCCGAAATTCCGGGGCTTCGCATGACCATCCTCAATCGGCCCGGTGCCGGCGGAGAGACAGCTTATGTCGCGCTGCAATCCGCGCGCCCGGATGGATACACACTCGGCTTCGTCAACACGCCGGGCTTCCTGTCCCTGCCGGTCGAACGCCGCGTGCGCTACGATCCAGACCAAATCCGCCCGATCGCCCGCCTGGTGGACGATCCCGCCATCTTTGCAGTTGGTCGCGACAGCCCGTTCCGCGGCTTGGCCGACGTCGTGGCACAGGCCAGGCGCGACCCCGAATCCATCTCGGTCGGAACGCCCGGGATCGGGACGGGCGCACATCTCGGCGTCACGTTGTTCGAGGCTGCGGCCGGGATCAAGCTAATCCATGTGCCCTATGCCGGGGCCGGCCCAGCGAAGACCGCGTTGCTCGCCCAGCATGTCCAGATTGCTTGTATGGGGCTCAGCGAACTCAGCATCGGCGGTGACCGCGGGATGCTGCGCACGCTTGCCAGCATGTCCGACGCCAGCTCCGAGATGGCACCAGGAGTCGCCACGTTTCGCGAGCAGGGCTTCGACGTGCTGATGACCCATGGTCGTGGCCTGGCAGTACCTCGGGGCGTCCCGGACGACATCGTGTCGCGCTTGTCCGACGCCTTGCGGCGCGTGATGTCCAACCCTGCCTGGCTTGAGAAGGCGCGCCAGATCGAGTTGCCGCTGTCTTACGAAACCGGCGAGGCCTGGCATACAGAGATGCGGATCCAGGAGGTGCGCCTGCGGCGCATCTGGGACACGACGCCCTGGCGCTGACGTTGCTTGCAGAAGGAGGAACGAACAAGATGACATTGTCGCGGATGAGCCGGCGAGGCCTTCTTACGGGTGCCGCCGCCACCATGCTTTCTCGCCCGTCACTTGCACAGGCGCCGTGGCCAGCGGGCCGGCCCATCGAAGTCATCGTCGGATTCGCCGCCGGTGGCGGTGTCGATATCACGGCGCGGGTCGTCAGTTTGCATATGGCGCAGCAGATGCCAGGTGCGAACTTTGTCGTGCTGAACCGTGCTGAACCGTGCTGGCGCTGCTGGCGAGACTGCCTACAACGCATTGCAGACCGCACGTCCGGATGGGTACACGATCGGCTGGCTGGCCACCCCGGGGTATGTCGCCATGGGAGTCGAGCGTCCCGTGAGGTTTGACCGCGCGAAGATCCGTCCGATCGCCCGCTTGATCGACGACCCCGCTGCGCTGATGGTGCGCGCCGATAGCCCGTTCCGAACGCTGCGCGACCTGGTGGATGCGGCGAAGCGCAATCCTGAATCGATTAGCATTGGCAGTTCTAGCATCGGCACGGTTTCGCATCTCGGTCTGACCCTGTTGCAGGCGGCTTCCGGTGCGCGGTTCATCCACGCGCCCTTCGCCGGCACGGGTCCGGTGAAAAATGCATTGCTCGGTGGTCATATCGACGTTGGCGGGTTGGTCGTCGGCGAGTTGGGAACCATGGGTCAGGATCGCGCAAGCCTACGTGTGTTGACGGTGATGGCACGGCAGCGCGTCGAACTGATCCCTAGCGTGCCGACGGCTTTGGAAGACGGCTACGACGTGGTCATTAGCGGCGAACGCGGCATCGCGGCGCCCATCGGTATCTCGGACGATGTGGCATTGAAGCTCCAGGCCAGTGTCGAAGCGTTGCTTGTCACACCGAACTTTCTCGACCGTGCGCGAAGCTTGGAACTGCCGCTGGCCTACTTGTCCGGTGCTGCCTGGAGTCAGCGCATGGCAGAGCAAGAGGCATTGTACCGCCGAGTCTGGGCGAGCACGCCTTGGATGTAATTCGATGGTCAGCGACCTGCAACGACGCCTTTGCAAGTGATCACGCCACTCCGCGCCGTTTAAGCTCGCAGGAATTCGTCTGAAACGTCTAGGCTTGCCGTCGGTGTCAGGGCTTTCGGGGTGGGCCTGCCTCGCCCCTCTGCGCGCACGGTTCGGGGAGGCTGGTATGTTCACGCGAAGAGCGGCAGCACTCGTCTCGGTGTCCGGGGTCGTCGGCCTGTCCTCACCGCATGCGGCCGGCACGCAGACTGCCGGAAGGCCGCCGAGCGTCGGCGTGATACATCCCAACGCCCCGAGCGAAGCCGGCTACGCCGCCTTCCGCGAGGGGCTGGCCCAACTCGGCTACATCGAAGGGCAAACCATTCTCATCGAGCCTCGCTTTGCCGAGGGCCGGCTCGACCTGCTGCGCGCCTTCGCGGCGGAACTTGTAGCGCTCCGCGTTGATGTGATCGCCGTGTTTGGCCCGGCCGCCGTGCGAGCAGTGCGCTGGGCAACGAGCGCCGTCCCCGTGGTCTTCGCGGTCATCCAGGACCCGGTCGCGGACGGGCTGATGACCGACGCAGGGCGGCCCGGCGGCAATGTCACCGGGCTGACGAACTTTGACCCTGCGCAGCCCAGGGCGCAGATGCGCCTGCTGAAAGAAATGCTGCCGGGGCTCGCCCGTGTGGCGATCTTCGGCGATGCGGGCGTACCCGATCTCCTAGACCGCACCAGCATCGTGGCGGCGGAAGCCGAGGGCCTGCATCCCCTCTCGACCCGTTTGAAGGGCGCCAGTGAGGACGTCGAGGGTCTCTTTGCCGCGGCCCAGGAGGCACGTGCGGGCGCGGTGCTGTGTCTCGAGGCACCAATCACCGACCTGCACTCCACCCGGATCGCCATGATGGCGATAGATTGGCGGATGCCGACGATGTTCCCCGGGGGCTGGCTCAGCTACGGCGCGTTGCTCGCCTATGGCAGCAACCGGATCGAGACGGCGCGTCGGCTGGCAGGTTTAGCGGACCGAATCCTCAAGGGATCCAGGCCTGGTGACGTGGCAATCGAGGCTAACACGCGCCACCATTTGGGCATCAATCTCACGGTCGCGCGCGACATCGGCGTGACGATCCCCCCCGGAGTGCTCGCGCGCGCGGACCAGGTTATTGAGTGAGCCCCGACAGGCGGTGGGGCGGCATGAGCTGACGCGACGCTCTTATCGCAACGCGTCCGCGCATGGTGGGGCTTGTGGCGGCGCGAATCACCGGATCGCCGGCTCAGGAAATTCCTCTCGCCAAGCATGCCGCCCTTCGTACCGGTGGGCCTGGGAGGGGTGAGGTTGTGATCACCGGGGCGCGGGTCTGTCGTGGCTGGTCGGGGAGGCGGCAACCAGGATTGAACTGGATGTCGCCAGCGTCGGCCCCGTCGACTTGCTTCTCGAATAGCAGCCCGTCAAACAAACAAGCAACGAACGGAGGAACGCCCAATGAGAAAGCTGACGCGCCGGCTGGCCCTGACCGCCGTGGCCGGCACCGCGATCGCGACGCCGCGAGTGGCGCGCGCGGCCTGGCCCTCGGATCGGCCGATTGAGATCCTTGTGCCGTCCCCTCCGGGCGGCGGCATGGACATGATGGCACGCGCGACCGCGAACGCTTTACAGCCGCGGATGCCGGGCGCCCGGTTCGTCGTCGTGAATCGCCCCGGGGCTGCTGGGCAGATCGCCATTGAGGCGATGTTCGCCGCCGCGCCCGACGGCTACACCATCGGGGCGGTCCCCTCGCCGGTGTTCAACACCATCGCCATTGAGCGACGGGTCCGCTACCGCGTTGACGAGTTCACTTACATCGCCAATGTGGTGGACGATCCCGGCGGCTTCTGGGTCGCCGCCGCCTCGCCTTTGCAAACGCTGGCTGACCTCCAGGCGGCGGCGCGCCGCTCGCCGGGGGCGCTGGCGGTCGGCACATCTGGCGCGGGCTCCGACGACCACCTGCTGCTGATCGGCTTCCAGAATGCCGCCGGCGTCGAGTTGCTGCACGCGCCCTACAACGGCACGGCCCCAATCCTACAGGATCTGCTCGGTGGGCGGTTGGCGGTGGGTTCGCTGAACATGTCCGAGGGACTGACGCTGATGCGCCAAGGCGTGATACGCGCCCTGGCCCAGGGTGGGCCGCGGCGCTGGTCCCCGGCGGGCAACGTGCCGACCTTCGCTGAGGGCGGCTTCGCCGTCGAGGGCGGAAGTGCGCGGGGGATCGTAGCACCGCCGGGCCTACCATCTGACATCGCGGTCCGGCTGCGGGAGGCGTTCGCCGCTGCGTTGGAAGATCCCGCCTTCCAGGCTGAAGCGGACCGCCTGAACATGCCGCTGCGCCCGCTGGTCGGCGAGGACTACCGCGCCTTCATCCTGGCGAACGACGCGGCGCTGCGCGCGCTTTGGGCACGTCAGCCCTGGCGGGAGTAGAGGAGGGTGTGCGTCGTCGAATGCTTTGAGGTGTTGGAGACGGCTTCCTATCGGAGGCTCAAGCCCACCTGGTGATGCGGTTATGCGACGTGCTTGTGGTGGATCCAGCGGCGCTGCTGAATGGTCTGTCACTTGCCCCGCGCAAGTTGTTAGGGGTGTTCCAAGGGACGAGAATACCGATCGCCGAGGCCGTCTTGCAGCGCATCGCAGCTCTCTACGTCATCGAGCTCTCAGCGGGCGCCTTGAGGCAGCGCTCGGCGTTTGGCTCGGCGGCCAGCCTGAGCCGGTCGACCGTGACGTCGAGACGGATGGCAGTCAGGACATCAGCCAGCCGACGACGCGCCGGGTCGTGGAAGCGCACGTCATTGACCGCCAGAAGGCGGGCGCGGCCGCGCGCGGCAATGCCGGCCAAGGTGTCCAGCCAGGTTTGGTCACCACCGTCGAAGGGGCAGGATGCGGCGCAGAACAGCGGCATCGCCAGGCGCGCCCGCAAGGCCGTGGCGTCGTGCCCCAGGCGGCGGGCAAAGACCTCGTCAGGCAGCACCGGCGGTAGGGCCGCCAGGATGAGCCCCTGCGCGTGACCGAGGAGGTCGGCCGGAGATAGCTCGCATTCACCGCTCTAATCGCCCCTGGCAGCGGCACAAACGCAATGGTGCGGCCGGCGGAATTCGACTCAAAGCTACGCGGCGCGGCCACGGTCCAAATGCGTTCGCCATAAGCCGAACCCTGTCCCCGCATCAACACCAATCCTCACTGAACGCCCCGGCTACACAGCCGGGGCGTTCTGCGTTTGGGGTCCACCTCAGTGGCGGCGAACGCGGCAACGACGGCCGAACGAGGCCGTTCCGAGCATCCTCCACCTGGGGGAACGGTCTGCTACCTAGCGTTCCCCGCGCTCGGCGAGCTTTTTCTGGTATTGCGACCGCATGTGGGCCACACCGCCGGTCGTCAGCCCGCCGTCCGCCGCGACCTCGCTTCCCGTCATGAACGACGCGGCATCCGACGCCAGAAAAAGCACGATGGCGGCGATCTCTTCGGCCGTCGCCTCGCGACCTAGCGGGATCGCGTATCGGTTGGCCTCGAGGTGCCCGGCCGGGGCGGCATCGGTCAGCGGCGTGGCGATCGTGGCCGGATGGAGCGAATTGACCCGGATCCCCTCCGAAGCGAACTCCAGCGCCGCCGATTTCGTCAGGCCGCGCAACGCCCATTTGCTCGTCGTGTAGGATGGATCCCCATGAGCGATGAGACCGGCGGTCGAGGAGATGTTCACGATCGCCGAGGGCGCCGCTCGGCCAAGAAGCGCGCGGCAGTACTTCATGCCGAGGAAGGCACCGGTCACGTTCACCGCGAGGGCGCGATCCCACTCCGCCCGCGTCGTGCCCGCAAGCGACTTCCGGACGATAAGCCCGGCATTGTTCACCAGCACATCGAGCGCACCCGCCTGGTTCGCGAGACGATCGGCAAGCGACGTCCAGTCGCTCTCCTGAGCCACATCCAGATTATGGAAGGTGGCGCGAAGACCATCCGCCCGCAGCGCTCCGACGAGATCCTCGCCCTCCCGCTGCAGAATGTCGCAGACATGCACATGCGCCCCCTGGCGCGCGAAGCCGTGGACGATCGCCGCACCCAGCCCGCGGGCGCCGCCAGTGACGCAGACGTTGCGCCCACGCGCTTCCGTGCCGGGCATCACACGCTCATGCTTTCCAGTTCAGCCATCGGCAGAGCGATGCGCCCATCACCGCCGCCCTATCCGCGTCGCCGAGCCAGGGCAGGTGGTCAGTGAACATCGTGACTGCATCGCGATAGTCGCAGGGCAGGCGCGTCAGGTCAGACCCCCAGAACAGTCGCTCTGGCCCGAAGGCGTCGAACGCAGCCCTCAGGAACGGCTCGACGCTGGGATACGGATACTCATCCTCCGCCGCACAGGGCAGCGCGGAAGCCTTGACCGCCACATTGCCTAACCGGGCGAGGCGCAGCAGGCCGCCCAGATGCTCGAAGGCCGCTGCGCCGCGGTGCTCAACATGTGCGCCCATGTGGTCCAGCACGAGCCGAAGGCCTGGATGGCGCTCGGCAATCAGGCCGACCGCCTCAAAATCCTCGTTGACGAACAGCATCAGGGGCAGGCCGTCGGCCTCGGCCTGCCGGAAGACCCAATCGGCGCTGCCGTCGCGAAGCTGGCGAACAGCTGCACGGCGGAAGTTGAGCCGTGCCCCCAGCATGCCGGGCATGAACCTCCACTCGCTGAAGCGGTCCCGGCTGTCCGGTACGTCCAGCGGCAGTCGCCCCATGACGGCGAAGCGGTCGGGATGCCGCTGGGCCGCGGCGAGGCACAGCGCATTCCGGTATCCTTCCCAGGACGGTGGCACCAGCACGGCGCGATGCACGCCGGCGCGGTCCATTTCGGCCAGCAGGGCCTCTGGCGAGAGTGGCTCCGCGCGCTGAACCACAGCTGGCGACGGTTGCGGCCATGGATGGTCCGTCGGCTCCGCTGCCCAGACATGCACCTGAGAATCCGCGATCATCATCCGCCCCGGCACTGCCCCTATTCGGGCTGGTAGTTGACGCTGCGCAGCAATTCGCCGGCCCGCTGGATTTCGGCGGCGATGAAGCGGCGGCTGTCGTCGATGCTCTCGACGACCGGTTCGATGACCTGCGTGGCGAGCCGGGCGGCGATCTCCGGATCCTTCATCGTCTCCTGCACCAGGGCGTTCACACGCTGGGTGATCTCGGGCGGCATGCCCTTCGGCCCCCAGACGCCATACCACGCCTGGAACTCGAAGCCGGGGAGGCCGGCTTCCGCCATCGTAGGCACGTCCGAGGCCAGCGGGGACCGCTGCGGTGCCGCAATCCCCAGCGCGCGGATGCGGCCATCGGCACGGCTCGCGAGGAGCGCGAAACTCGGATCGATGAGAAGCTGGGCGCTCCCGCCCATCAAATCGGTCAGCGCGGGCTGCGTCCCGCGATAGGTGACGACGTTCAGGTCCAGGCCCGTTCGCCGCATGAAGTCGATCGTCGCCAGATGGCCAGCCGATCCCACCGCCGAGATTGCGATGTTCCAGTCATCCGGCTTCGCCTTCACCGCCGCGACGACCTCGGTAATCGTCCGTTCCGGCCGTGTGCCGCTGATCACCATGACCAGCGGCGCCTGCGCCGTCCGCCCCATCACCGTCAGGTCCGTCTGGGGGTCGAAGTTCGCGCCCTTCAGGACCAGCGGCATGACGGCCGTGTTGAAGGTCGATGCCAGCAGGGTGAAGCCATCCGGCGGTGCCTGCAGCACCACATTGGTTCCAAGCAATGCGGATGCGCCAGGCCGGTTCTCGACGATGGCGATGGCCCCAAGCCGTTCCTGTAGGCGCTGCGCCAGCAGACGCGCCAGCATGTCGTTCGCGGCCCCTGGCGGCGTGGGGCAGATCACCCGGATCGGCCGGCCGAGAGGCCAGGCGGATTGCGCCCGCACGGCAAAGGGTGCCGCAAGAACGCCGACGCCTGTCGCGATTCCGAATGTTCGTCTGCTGTGCATAGCGCCTTGGTCCTTCATTCAGGCTGGTAGTTGACGCTGCGCAGCAGCTCGGTCGCGCGGGTGATCTCCGCACCGATAAAGCGCCGCGTCGCCTCGATGCTCTCCGTCACCGGTTCGAGGACTTGGTTCTTCAGCCGATCGACGATCGCGGGGTCGCGCATCGTCTCCTGCATCAGCGCATTGACGCGCTGGTTGATCTCGGCCGGCGTGCCCTTCGGCGCCCAGACCCCGTACCAGGACTGGAAGCGATAGTCGGGCAGCCCTGCCTCGGCCATGGTCGGGACATCCGGTGCCAGGCTGGAGCGCTCCGCGGTCGCGATGCCAAGGGCACGGATCCGCCCATCCCCCGTCGCCGGCAGCAGCGCGAAGCTCGGGTCGATGAGAAGCTGCACGCTGCCGCCCATCAGATCCGTCAGCGCCGGCTGCGTGCCACGATAGGTCACCATGTCGATCTCGATACCGGTGCGGCGGTTGAACTCGATGGTGGCGAGATGCCCCGCCGAGCCGAGCGAGGAAATCGCGAAGCTCCAGTCGCGCGGCTTCTCTCGTGCGGCGGCGATCACCTCGGCCAGGGTTCTCTGCGGGCGCTGGCCGCTGATCACCATCACCAGCGGCGCCTGCGCCGTGCGCGCCATCACCTCCAGGTCGCGCTGCGGATCGAAGGTCGCGCCCTTCAGCACCAACGGCATGACCGCCGTGTTGAAGGCGGACGCCAGCAGGGTGAAGCCATCGGGTGCTGCCTGCAGCACGGCGGTGGTGCCGACCAGCCCGGCGCCGCCGGTGCGGTTTTCCACCACGGCGACGGCGCCCAGCTTCTCCTGCAGCCGCTGCGCCAGCAGCCGCGCCAGCGCGTCATTCGCAGCCCCCGGGGGCCAGGGGCAGATCACGCGGATGGGCCGGCCCATCGGCCAGGCGCCCTGGGCCTGGACGGCGGGTGCGGCAAGGCTGCCCAAGCCACCTGCCGCGGCAGCGGCCAGTATCTGACGTCGGTTCATTTTTTCGTTCCTCCCGGGTGGTGTGTTGAAGCGTCAGTCTTCGAGCAGCGCCTTCTCCTCTGCCGCGGAGAGCGGCAGGAGCGGCGGGCGCAGGCGCCGCCAGCCTTGTTCGCCGGTGCGCTCGGCGAGCAGCACTTTCAGCGAGGCCATCTGGGCAAAGCGCGACGCGCGGTTTCGCGCGGCGACGATGCGGGCCTGCGCCGCTTCCACCTCGGCCGCGCGATCGCCATCGGCGAAGTGCCGGAACACGAAGGCCAGCTCGGCGCCGACGAGGTTCGATGTCGCGGTGATGCAGCCGGCGCCGCCCTTGCGCAGCAGCGGCAGCATCAGCGGATCCGCCCCAGCCAGCACGGCAAGCCCTGGGAAGGCTTCGACCAGCGCTTCCATATGGGCGAGGTCGCCGGCGGAATCCTTGATGCCGGTGAAGACGCCCGGATAGGCCTCGCGTAGCCGCGCGATCACCGCGAAGGGGATCGGCACCGCCGACATCTGCGGGATGTGATAGAGCACGACACGCAAGCGGGGATCGGCGATGCGCTCCACCGCCTCGGCATAGGCGGCGAACAACCCGTCCTCGGTGACGCCCTTGTAGTAGAAGGGGGGCAGCATCACGACCGTGGTCACGCCAAGCGACAGCGCATGCCGCGTCAGTGCCACCGTCTCGGTCACCGCGGCGACACCCGTTCCCGGCAACAAGCGGTTTGGATCGATCCCCGCGGCGACGACGGCTTCGAGCAGCGCCTGACGCTCGGAGGAGGAGAAGGAATTCGCCTCCCCGGTCGTGCCGAGCATCGCGATGCCGTCGCAGCCGTCGTCGAGCAGCCGCCGGCAATGGGTGACGAACAGCGCGTGGTCGGGCGCGAGCGCCTCCGTGACCGGCGTCAGGGCGGCGCTGAACACGCCGCGCGGATGCAGCGCGGTCACGCGCCCTGTTCCTGCGCCCAATCCGCGGCGACGCGGACATATTTGATGGCCTGGCGCCAGTATGTGTAGGAGATGTGCACCAACCCATCCGGCGTCTGGCAGATCGACGGGTAGGAGAATTCCCGGTTCAGCCGGTCCTTCGAATTATTGGTCATGCAGTAGCCGTCGCCGACCTCCAGGTTCCGCCGCACCGGCCAGCTTCGCCCTTCGTCGGCGGAGATCGCGAGCGTCATCGGCGCACGCGGCGCGCCCCAGAATGCGCTGCGGCCGCTGGAAGGCGGCGCGGCAGGAGCGAGATCCTCGCCATCGCCGATATCGTCATAGAGCGAGAGCCTGCGATCCGTGGCGTCCGCCGCGCTCGCATGGTTGTAGACCATGGCGATGCGCCCATCCGAAAGGCGCGTGGCCATGATGGAGGAGTTGTTGTTCGGCAGTTCGGTGGGCACGGGCTCCGACCAGCTTCGACCGCCGTCCGTCGAGCGGCTGCGATAGATCGAATCCGCCCAGCGGCTGCGATAGAAGGCGACGAGCGCGCCGTTGCGCAGGTCGATGATGTCCATATGCACGCAACCCGTGCTCCCGGGCACCGCCTGCTCGACCCAGGTTGCGCCGGCATCGGTGGAGATCATGACGGAGCTGGTGTCGAGATCGCCGGTCCAGGCGCCGACCGGCGGCTTGGTGCAGCGCCAGATCGGCAGCAGCCAGGTCCCGTTGTCCAGCACGACGATCCCGCTGCGGATGAAGGTGCCGAAGCCCGGCTGCTCGCCGAACAGGGTCTCGATCGGACCCCAGCTTCGCCCCCCGTCGTCGGAGATGCGGCGGCGAATGATGGCGGTGTCCTGGTTGCCGGAAATCTGCGCCGTCCACAGCAGCCAGATGCGCCCATCGGGTGCGTTGAACAGCAGCGGGTTCTGCTCCGATCGCGTCGGGTCGTCGGACAAGCGCACCGCGGGCGACCACCGATCGCCGCCGGCCGGCAGGCGGGAGAAATGGACGGAGATATCCGGCACCCCTTCCTGCGTGCCGCCGAACCAGGCGCAGCCCATGTCGCCGCCCGGCAGCGGCATCAGGAAGGACGCGTGGTTCTGCACGCAGGGCGTGGGGATGAAGGCCTCGATACGTGCCGCATCGCCTGGCGCGGGGGCCAGGGTCTCGGGCCGTTCGATCACCTCGGTGGTGTTTCCCATGGACGTGTCCTCAAAGGGCGGCGTGATAGATCGCGAGGATCTGCTCGCGGCTCATCTCGCGCGGGTTGTTGTCGAGCAGCCGGCGGATGGCGTGCGCCTCCTCCGCCATGGTGGCGAGATCGCTTTCCGGCACGCGCAGGCCGGAGAGTTTCATCTCGATACCGAGTGCGGCGCAGTAGCCGTGGCTTGCCGCCAGCACGTCGCCGGCACCGCCGAGGCCCAGAGCCTCCAGGATCAACGCCGTCTTCTCCGGCACCGCCGGCGCGTTGAAGGCGAGGGTGTGCGGAAAGATCACCGCGCAGGCGAGCCCATGCGGGACGTGGTGCCGCGTGCCGAGCGGATAGGCGACGGCATGGCCCGCGGTGGTGTTCACCGGGCCCAGGCAGAAGCCGCCATAGAGCGAGGCGAGCGCCAGCCCCGCCCTGGCTTCGCGATCGCCGCCATCGGCGACGGCGCGGGCCAGGAAACGTCCGACCAGGCGGATGCCTTCCAGCGCGTAGAGGTCGATCACCGGATTCGCCTTGCGGCTGGTAAAGGCTTCCGCGCAATGGGCCAGCGCATCGACGCCGGTCGCCGCCGTCACGCCGCGCGGCACGGTCAGCGTCAGGTCGGGATCGATGACGGCAAGGTCGGCAATCATGTGCCGGCTCTGCACCGCGACCTTGTTCTGCGTGGCGGGATCGGTGACGAGGGCGCGCGAACCGGCCTCGCTGCCCGTGCCGGAGGTTGTCGCCACCTGCGCCAGCGCGACGCGACGCCCCAGCACCTTCTCGGGGCCCACGACCTCCAGCAGGGTCTGGCCGCTGCCCGGCAGCACGGCCACGAGCTTCGCCATATCCATCGCACTACCGCCGCCGAATCCCACGACGAGCTGCGGCTTCACGCGTTCGGCGAGCGCGAGCGCGCTGTCGAGATTGGGAATATCGGGTTCCGGCTTCACGTCGCCGAAGACCGTCACCTCCCCGGGCAGGCCGAGCAGGTCGACGCGCGCCGCGTTGAAGGCATCGGCGATCACGAGGCTGCGCGTGATCCCCTTCTCCGCCGCCCAGGTGCCGATCGTGCCGACCAGGCCGGGGCCGAAGGCGATGCGGGCCGGGCGGTCGATCTCGATGGGATGAAGCAGGTTCGTCATGGAACGGGCCTTCAGGCAGCAGTGGCGCGATGCGCGGCGAGCACCTCGGCGTATTCGATGGCCTCGATCAGGCTGCGCTCGCTGGCGATGCCGCGGCCGGCGATATCGAAGGCGGTGCCGTGGTCGACTGAGGTGCGGATGACGGGCAGGCCCAGCGTGATGTTCACGCCCGACAGCGCATCCCATGTCCCAGTCGCGGGATTCACCTGGAAGCCCAACAGCTTGACCGGGATATGCCCCTGGTCGTGATACATCGCGACCACCGCATCGAACTGCCCGGCGCGCAGCTTCACGAAGACGGTGTCGCCCGGCACTGGGCCGGTGACATGCATGCCATCCGCGACGGCCTGCGCGATGGTGGGTGCGACCACGTCGATATCCTGGCGGCCGAACAGCCCGCCTTCGCCGGCATGGGGGTTCAGCGCGGCGACCGCGATATGCGGCCGTTCGATGCCCAGGCCGTGCAGTGCCTTTTGCGTCAATTCCAGCACCAGCCGGATACGCTCCGGCGTCACGCGCTTCGGCACATCCTCAAGCGCGCAATGGGTGGTGACGTGGCTGACGCGCATATTGCCGTGCGCAAGCAGCATGACGCTGCCCTTCACACCCGTCAGCTCGGCCAGCATCTCGGTATGGCCGGCATAGTGGTAGCCGGCCTTGTTCAGCGCTTCCTTGTTCAGCGGCGCGGTGACGATAGCGCCGACCTTGCCCGCCTGCGCAAGGCGCACGCCGTGTTCGACCGCGAGGTAGGCGAAGCGGCCGCCATCGGCGGAGAGCACGCCCGGTTCGATCGGCGCGCCATCCGGCGCGGCCTGCAGGAAACACAGCGCCGGCCAGTCGCTGCCATCAGCGGTGACTTCCGGCACGGCAAGCCCAGGCGTCAGCGCCGCGCGGGCGCGTTCCAGCGCGGCGCCGCTGCCGATCACCAGCAGCCGCAGCGTGCCGGATGCGATGCGATCGCCCAGCGCCTGGCAGGCCTTGACGATGATCTCCGGGCCAATGCCCGCCGGATCGCCCATGGTGATCGCAAGGTGGCGCGGCGTCATGCTGGAAGGCTCCCGTTTGGCAGGCCGTTGTCGGCAAGTAGGTCGCGCCACAGCGTGTCACCGCCGAAGGCGCCGGATTTCGATACGATGGCGACGCCGTCCCAGGCGCCGCCGCGCATCACCGAACGCGGCACGCCGGGCGCGACGATGCCCGTCGCCTCCAGCCGGCGCGTGCCGAGCGCGTCGCAGATCGCCCGCAGGGTCTCGCCGCCGGCGGCGATCACCGTGCCGGGCGGGTCCAGGCGATGGATCAGCGCGGCCATCGCCGCGGCGATGCGACGCGCGGCCTCGGCGCGGGCGAGCCCCGCGGGCAGGGCGACATCCACCATCGCGACGCCGGCGCCATCCAGCATCGCCGCCACGCGCGCGCCATCCGCCGCGTCGCCCGAGGCGATCGGGACGTGGAAACCCGTGCAACAGGCAAGCTGCCGTGCCGTCGCCGACTGGTCCGATCCGAACAACCCCAGGACCGGGGCGCGCAGTACGGTGTCGGCGCGCGCCATCGACGCGCCGGCCAGCGCGCGCGCCAGCCCGCCGCTGCCGCACCACAGCACGGGGCCGGTCGCCGCGCGCCCGCAGGCGACGATGCGGGCCAGGTCATCCTCGCTCTCGGCATCGAAGGTCGACAGGCCGGGGGGCAGCGGCGCGCCGGGTTCGGCCTGGCGCGGTGTCAGCCCGCAGGTGGCCAGCACGGCCGGCAGGTCGGCCACGATGGCACCCCCATCCCGCAGCAGTACCTGACCGCCGCGCGTGATGCGCCCCTGCGCGGGAAAGGCCGGGGCCATGACGACATGCGCCCAGTCGCCGGCTTCCAGGCAGGCGGCAAGCTCCGCCGCGACATGGCCGCGCAGCAGGCTGTCGATCTTCTTGAAGGCGATGTCGGCGCCGCGCAGCGCCGGCGCCAGGCTACGCAGGCTGGCGACGGCGTCGTCGCGGCTCGCTTCCCGCGTGCCGGAATCCAGCGCCAGGCTGCCGGCCACATCATCGGCAACGCCCCAGCCCACCGGCACGGCGCCGCACAGGCTGGTCAGCTCCGCCGCGGTGTCGAGCGCACCCGTCAGATCATCCGCGATCAGACGCAGCACCGTCATCGCGCCACCCCGATGGCGCCGAGCGACAGGCTCAGCCCGGTGCCCAGCTCCTCGGCCAGCGCCCGCACGCGCGGGGCGGTTAGGGTGACGAATTCGGACAGCGCCAGCCGCCCGCCGCCCATGGTCAGGCTGACACCCGCCACCGGCACACCACGCCCATCGATCACCGGCGCGGCCACGGTGCGCAGCCCATAGGCGTTTTCGCCATCCGAGACGGCGTAGCCGCGGGCACGGACCTCCGCGAGCCGCACGAGCAGCGCATCGAGGTCGGTCAGCGTGCGGTCGGACAGCTTGAGCCGCGCGACGCAGCCCAATTGCGCGACCTGTTCGTCCCGCGGCAGCCAGGCAAGGATCGCGTGGCCAAGGGCGGTGGCATAGGCGCCGATCCGCGTGCCGGGGCGGCGCACCACGCCATGGCGTTCCAGCCCGGCCTCGACCCGCGCCAGGTAGATGACCTCGCCCTTCTCCAGCACGCCGAGGGAGCCGGCATCGGCGACATCCGGCACCAGTTCACGCAGCAGCGGCTGGGCATGGGTGGGAAGGTCGCTGGCCGAGAGGGCGGCGTAGCCGAGTTCGAGGCATTTCAGCGTCAGCCGGAAACGCCGCCCCTCCGGCGTGGGGCGGAGGTAGCCGAGGTCGACCAGCGTGTGGATCAGGCGGAAGGCGGTGCCGCGGTCATGGCCGCTACGCGCGGCGACCTCGGCCACGGTCAGTTCCGGCAGGTCCGGCCCGAAGGCCTTGAGCACGGCAAAAGCCTTGGCGACCGACTGGACGAGATTCTTCGGGTTCGTGGCGCGATCGCATCCGTCCATCGTCGCCTCCCCGGCTTTGTTTTTGATCGGAATGCGAACACTTGTTCGAAATCCTGCGAATTGGTATTCGCCACCTGCCCGGGCTGTCAAGCGCGTCGGGACAACAGGGAGAGATCGAATGATGTCCGAGACCCCCGCAGGCCATGCGATCGTCACGGGCGTCAGCTCGGGCATCGGCGCCGCGATCGCCGCGCGATTGCTCAAGGACGGCTGGCAGGTGACCGGGCTGAGCCGCAGCGACCCCGGCCTGGCCGACCCGCATTTCGCGCACCGCGCCGTGGATCTGCTGGACGAGGCGGCGCTGATCGCCGCCGTCGCGGATCTTCGGCCGACCGCGCTGGTTCATGCCGCCGGGCTGATGCGCGGCGGCGTGGTCGGGTCATTGGATGCGGAGGCGGGGCGCACGCTCTGGCGCCTGCATGTCGAGGCGGCGTCAATGCTGGCCAACTACCTGGTGCCGCGCATGGAGGATGGCGGGCGCATCGTGCTGGTGGGCAGCCGCACCGCAGCGGGCTCGGCCGGGCGCAGCCAGTATGCCGCCAGCAAGGCAGCGATGGTCGCCATGGCGCGGTCCTGGGCGATTGAGCTTGCCCCACGCGGGATCACCGCAAATGTTGTGGCGCCCGCCGCCACCGACACGCCCATGCTGCGTGACCCCAATCGCAGCGGCGTGTCGCCGAAGCTGCCGCCGATCGGGCGCTACATCCGCCCGGAGGAGGTCGCCGCGCTTACGGCCTTCCTGCTGGGGCCCGAGGCTGGCGCGATCACTGGCCAGCAGATACTGGTCTGCGGCGGTAGTTCGCTTTGACGATGTCGGGGTCGATTTCACGAAATCGAACGGGCGGGTTTTGGCCGGATCAAGTGTTTGCAGATGGCCCCCGACCATGGCGAGGGTCTCGGTCGTCAGGCTCCCGGTCGCGCTGATGGCTGAGCAGCGCGACATCGAACCGGTGACGTGCAGGCGCAGATCTGTTCGCGGCGCTGAACCTCGGTGAGACTCGTCTGCGATTCCACCCATAGGATGGCCTCGGCGAGAGTGGGGTTTTGGGGTTTGCGGCTCAGATCGTGTCCCATCGCGTGGTGTAGGAGCGATGATCCTCAGCGGGCTGGTCCGCCGCGTCAGGCTGGCACGGCGGACAGGCTGACGTTGGCAGTGTTGCTGACGGCGCCGATGGTTTCCAGGGTCATGTAGCGGGCGCGCTGCGTCGCCCATTCGTCGGACTGCTCGAGCAGGATGGCGCCGACGAGGCGGACCACCGCGGCCTCGTTGGGGAATATCCCGACCACATTGGTGCGGCGCTTGATTTCCCCGTTCACCCGTTCGATGGGGTTGGTCGAGTGCAGCTTGGCCCGATGCGCGGCGGGGAAGTGCATGTAGGCCAGCACGTCCTCCTCGGCGGTATCCATCAGAGTTGCCAGCTTGGGCACCTTGGGGCGGAGCTGGTCGGCGACGGTGCGCCACTGGGCATGCGCAGCCGCGGCGTCCCCTTCGGCATAGGCGGTGCCGATCCAAGCCGAGACGATGCGGCGCTGTGTCTTGCCGGCATGAGCGAGCGCGTTGCGGGCGAAGTGAACCCGGCACCTTTGCCATGTGGCGCGCAGCACCTTGGTAACGGCGGCCTTCAGCCCCTCATGGGCGTCGGAGATGACGAGCTTCACGCCGCCCAGGCCACGGCGCTTCAGGGTCCTCAGGAAATCGAGCCAGAAGGGTTCGGCCTCCGAACTGCCGAGCGCCATGCCGAGGACCTCGCGGCGCCCAACGACTGAAACGAGGAATGGCCCCGCCGGAAACGGCGGGGCCATTCGTCGTTTTGGGCCATCGTCAGGGCAAGGCCGCAGAGGGACTCTTGATCGCGACGGCTGTTGTTCGACCTCTGGCGGCGGGTATGCACGAGCGTGACGGTACTCGCCCCCACGCCTTTGCCGGCTACCCACCAGATGCGTGCCGAGAGATCTTCTTACAAGTGAGGACAATAAAAGGCAGGATCAAAGCCAAACTCTGCCGTCGGTCCGGTTTCGGAAAGCGGGATAATTCCACCTGACGACAGCCAACAGCGAAATTAAGCAGACCGCTTATTTTGTTTGTTTCGCCAACGTGGATCGCTGTATGAAAATATTGAGATGGCTGACCTGGCAGGTGAATCCTGCAGCATTGGGGGTGGCATCATGGACCATCAACAGACGCCCGTCGCCGGCTTTAGCGGCCGCTTCTCCGAAGCGGATGCGTTTTCCGCAACCTTGCTCGGCGGTCAGTTCGAGTATCTGCCTATGCCGGGCCAAGCCTTCGTTGCCCGTCTGGAGGTGCTTCAGCTTGGTCACCTGATCGTCCAGGTCTCGAACCAGGGGGCGCATACGGCGCGCGGCGCCATGGCCGCCGGCATATCGGCCCTGATCGTGCCGCTGCGATACGCCGAGGCACCGGCGCGGATGAACGGTTCCGAAGTCGCGCGATCGGGCGCCTTCCTGGCACCGGGCGACATGGAGTTCCACTGCCATTGCAACGCCGAGATCGGCTGGGCCGCGATCGCGCTGCCGCAGGCCCATCTGGCCGCCCTGGCCGAGCTGGCGCCGCCGCCCATCCGCGTGCCGGGCGCGGCCGGCGTTCTGGCGCTGCCCGATGGCCCCGAGCAGCGGCTTGCCGCCGCCATGGCTGCCGCCGCCGAGATGGCCGTCTGCCAACCGGAGGCACTGTACCGCCCGGGCTGCGCCACGGGGCTCGCCCTGTCGATGGCAGAGCTGGTGGCTGAAACCCTGACCGCCGGCAGTCGCTTGATGTCGACGCCCCGCGCGACGCGGGAAGCACATCGTGTCGTCCGTGCGGCGGAGGATTACCTCAACGCGCACCTCGACCAGCCGATCTACCGCGACCAACTCTGCCGGGTGCTCGGCGTGTCGCTGCGCAAGCTGCACGACGCCTTCATCGCGACGGTGGGGATGAGCCCGCAGGCCTATCTCAAAACCCGCCGGCTGATGCTGACGCGGCGTGCGCTACAGGCGGCGGGGACTGCCCCGGCCCTGGTCAAGTCGGTCGCCCTGGCGCACGGCTTCTGGCACCTCGGCCATTTCGCCCGGGATTATCGCGCCCAGTTCGGCGAATGCCCCTCGGCAACCCTTGGCACGGGCGGCAAGGCCCTGCCGCATCCGCCGCGGCGGGCGGCGTGACCGCGCGCTGATCGCCGTTTTTGCCCATTTTGGATAGCGAGAAGCCCTATCCCAGCACTATCGTCCGGCGCGACCTTCGACACCACAGCATCACACCGGGCGCTTGTCCGATGTGCCGGCATGCGGAGGGAAGCCATGACAATCTGGCATTGTTTGGCGCGCGGCGTTCTGCTGCATGGTCTTGCCCTGCTGGTGGCGACACCTCTGGCTTCGGCGCAGCAATTGCGGGGAACGCTGGGCGCGCCGAACGCTGTCGAGTTCCCCGACAGCCGCACCTTGCCGCTGCCGACGCCCCCCTTCACCGGCTCGATCCTGCCCAACGCCGTCGACAGCACCGCTGCCTGGGCGCCGCAGGTGGCCCCGCCGGAAGGTGCGCCCAACGTCCTGCTGATCCTGCTCGACGATGCGGGCTACGCATCGAACTCGGCCTTTGGGGGCGTGATCCCGACGCCGACGCTGGATCGCCTGGCGCAGAACGGCCTGCGGTACACGATGTTCCACACGACCGCGTTGTGCTCGCCCACACGGGCCGCCCTGTTGACCGGTCGCAACCACCACGCGGCGGGCTATGGCGTCGTGTCGGAAATGGCGACGGGCTTCGACGGCTACAACGCGACCATCCCGCCGGAAACCGCGCATGGTGCCGCCACCCTGCAACTGAACGGCTATGCCACCGCCTGGTTCGGCAAGAACCACAATATCCCGCCGGCGGAAGCCAGCCCCTTGGGGCCGTTCACCCATTGGCCTGTGCGCCAGGGCTACGACTACTTCTTCGGCTTCGCCGGTGGCGACACCAGCCAGTGGCAGCCGGGCAACCTCTACCGCAACACCACGCCGACCGAACCCTTCATCGGCAATCCCGGCTGGAACCTGATCACCGCCATGGCCGATGACGCCATCGGGCACATCCAAAGACTCCAGGCCGTCGCTCCGCAGCGGCGATGGTTCATCCATTACGCGCCGGGGGCGACGCATGCGCCGCACCACCCGACACCCGAATGGATCGCCCGCTTCCGCGGCCAGTTCGACGAAGGCTGGAACATCATCCGCGAGCGCATCTTCGAAAATCAGAAGCGGCTCGGCGTGGTCCCGGCGAATGCGCAACTGACACCCTGGCCCGACGAACTCCGCCGGTGGGACGCCCTGTCGGCTGACGAGAAGCGCCTCTTCGCGCGCCAGGCCGAGGTCTATGCCGCCTACATGGCCTATTCGGACCATGAGATCGGCCGCGTGATCCAGGCGATCGAGGACCTGGGCCAACTCGACAACACCCTCATCATCTTTGTCACCGGCGACAATGGCGCGAGTGCCGAGGGGCAGTTGAACGGGTCGCCAAACGAATCCACCTTCTTCAACAACGTGGAGATCCCAGTCGCGCGGCAACTTCCCTTGATGGATGTCTGGGGCAGCGACCGGACCTATCCGCACTTCGCCGTCGGCTGGGCCTGGGCCTTCGATACGCCGTTCCGCTGGACAAAGCAGATCGCGTCCCATTTCGGCGGCACGCGCAACGGCATGGTGATGCACTGGCCGCGGCGCATCACCGACCGTGGCGGTATCCGAACCCAGTTCCATCACGTGATCGACGTGATGCCGACGATCCTGGAAGCCGCTGGCATTCCCGCGGCGAACACGATCAACGGCATCACCCAGCGCCCGTTCGACGGGGTCAGCATGGCCTATACCTTCGACCGCGCGGGCGCGAACGCGCCAACCCGGCGCCGCACGCAGTATTTCGAGATGATGGGCAATCGCGGCATCTACCACGACGGCTGGTTCGCCAATACGACACCCGTGGCACCCCCCTGGAACGGCATGGCGCCGCGGCCGACCGACGTGCTCAACGGCTTCCAATGGGAACTCTACAACCTCGCGGATGATCCGACGCAGTTCGCCAGTGTCGCGGACCAGAACCCGGACCGGTTGCGCATGATGCAGGGGCTGTTCCTGGCGGAGGCGGCGTGGAACCGGGTGCTGCCGCTGGATGCATCGGCCCTCGACCGCTTCCTGACGCCAAGGCCCGGACCCGCGGCCGGACGACAGCAGTTCGTCTATACCTCGCCCGTCGCGTCGCTCCAGGACGCGACGGCGCCGAGCCTGATGAACCGCGCCTACCGCATCACCGCCGAGATCGACGTGCCGCAGGGCGGTGCGAACGGCATGCTCGTCACCCATGGCGGAAGGTTTGGCGGCTATGGCCTCTACCTCGTGCAGGGGCGGCCGACCTTCACCTACAACTTCCTCGATATCGCGCGCGGGCGGTGGCAGGGGCCGGTGCTCACGCCTGGGCGCCACACCATCGTGTTCGACTGGCAGCCATCCGCGGACGGCCGCTTTCCCCTGCCGTTCGGTCGTGGCGGCACCGGCACGCTGTCGGTGGATGGCCAGGCGGCGGTGACGCGGTCGATGCCGCGCACCATCCCCATCGCGTTGACGCTGGATGAGACCTTCGATGTCGGAATCGATACCGGCACTCCGGTCGATGACAATGACTACCAGGTGCCCTTCGCCTTTACCGGCAGGCTGGTGAAGCTGACGATCGACCCCGGCGCCAGCACGGTCACGCCGGAATCGCTGCGCGACCTGCAGCGCCTTCTCGCAGCGCGGCAACTTCCTTTGGTGGGCGGAATTATCGGCGACATGGAGGACTTCGTGCAGCGCATGCAGCAGGGCAGCGGGCCCTGAGCGATGGTGGCCTTCCGCGTCGCGGCGGCTGTCGAGGTGCTGACCGGGCTGGCCTTGCTGGTGACCCCGGATGGGGTGGCGCGGCTGCTGCTCGGGGTCGGGCTTGACGCAGGCGGCGCGGCGGTCGGGCGCCTTGGTGGCGTCGGGCTGATCTGCTTTGGGCTGGCCTGCTGGCCGGTTCTCGGCACATCGTCGCCCGCGGCGCGGCGCGCGATGCTGCTGTTTCAGCCGGCGATCGCGCTCATGTTGGCAGTTGTCGCGGTCAGCGCGGACCTTCGCGGGGTGATGTTATGGCCAGCAGTCCTTTACCACGCGGGTGCGACAGTATGGCTCACGCGGCATCACTGAGCGCGGCGGGGCGCATGTCGCGCGGAAAAACTGCGCTTGGGGCTTGGGCCAGTGCGGAGCCCGCGTCACTCGCGACACTTCCCAGGCGCGCCCACTGACGGCCGTCATTTTGCTATCGGGATAGGAAGGAGGGAACAATGACGACACGGCGTTTCCTGGCCATCACGGCCGCTGCGACGGCTGCCTTTGCAGCCCAACCTGGTCACGCCCAACCGGCAGACACCTCCTCCGGCAATGCCGACTTCCTGTTCGTGCAGACCGCCCGGCGCTTGCGCTTCGACCGCGCTGCCAGCCGGCTGATCCTGCAGGATGTCAGCCCGGTCACGCTGTTCTTCTCCGACCGCCCGGACCGTATCGCCGGCAACATGCGCACTGCGGCCTTCGTGCCGTTCTGGAGCGGCGGGCGCAACAGCTTCCTGTCCGATCCGCCGAACGCGGATGTTTCGCTCATCGAGGGTGACGCGCTGCGCCAGGTCGTGGTCGTGCTGCGCGATCCGGTGCTTGAGGGTGCCAACCTTGCTTATACGGTGCAGATCCTGGACGGCTCCATGCCCGACGCTGGTGACGAGGTGTCTGTCTTCATCGACATCATCGGCATGCCGCGCACACCCATCTCCTTCGCCGGCGCCGCGCGCCGCGGGTATCGCCGCGCGTGGTATCGGTAGCCGCCTTCGTTGTGGATGAGGTGAGGCGGGTCTTGGCCTGATTCGGAGGGAAGGAAGTCGCGACATGATGTATCACATCAGGCGGTCCAATGCCGTAGCCGTGGCCCTGGTCGTTGTCGGCCTGGCCAATGGCGCCGCGGCGCAGGATACCGGGCTTCGACCGGGCTGGAGTTTCGACGTCGCGCCCTACGTCTGGCTGCCGACCGTGGGCGCCAACCTGCGCTACCATTTGCCTGGCAATATCAGCGGCACGGCGGATGTCTCGGCCGACCCCGGCACCTACACGGATGAACTGAACTTCGCGTTGGCCTTCGCCGGTTCGGCACGATACGACCGTTTCACGCTTCTCACGGATTTCATGTACGTCAGCGCCTCGGCCAGCACGAGCAATGTGGAATCGGCCAACATCATCGGTGTCGGGCGCAATCCGATCTCCAGCGTGGATAACATCGGCACCGACTCGACGCTCAAGACCACGCTTTGGACGCTCGCTGGCGGCTATACGCTCGCCTCGGGTCCTTGGGGGCATGTCGATGCGATTGGCGGCTTCCGCTACCTCGGCATCGATGCCTCCACCAACTACAATCTCTCCCTCCAGCTTATGGGGCCACGCGGCAATGCCGGGCCAACATTCGGCGGCAGCGGGCGCCTCTCCGGCAGCGACAACATCTGGAACGGCATTGTCGGCTTACGTGGGCGGCTGCGCCTGGGTGAGGGCGGCTTCTTCCTGCCCTACTACGTCGATGTCGGCACCGGTGATTCGAACCTGACCTGGCAGGCCTTCGGTGGCATCGGCTACCAGACGGGCCCGGTCGGCGTGTCGCTCGGCTGGCGTTACCTGTCCTTCGACCAGGGCGGCAATTCGCTGGTGCGGGACATGACGATGAGCGGCGCCTACCTGGCGGTGAACTTCAGCTTCTAAGGCAATCCAATCACACCAAAACCGGTGTGACCCCATGACCTCCGTGACGCAGCCCGGTGAGGATGTCGCGTGATGCCTGACCGGACAGCATCGGGACCATGTGCAGTCCACGGTCGGGCAGCGCGCGCGATAGCCGGGCTGTGCCTTGCGGCCTGCATCGCCGCGCCTTTTTTGCTGACCGCGCTGCTGGTCGGCACAGAACCAATCGCGGCCGGCGAAAGGGCACGCGCGGGTTTCGTCGGCACCACGACTTGCGCCACCTGCCACGCCGCCGAAGCAGCGGCCTGGCGGGGCAGCGACCACGCCCGCGCCATGGCCGCCGCCACGCCGGACAATGTGCTTGGCAATTTCTCCGGCGCCACCATCACCGATGGCCGCCACACGGCGACCTTTCTGCGTGACGGCGACCGCTTCGTCATCCGCACCGCCGGCCCTGGTGCCACGGTCGCGGATTTCGCGGTCAGCGAGACCTTCGGCGTCGCCCCGCTGCAGCAGTACCTGGTGCTCTTCCCCGATGGCCGCCGGCAGGTGCTGCCCTGGGCCTGGGACAGCCGTCCAGCCGACCTTGGCGGCCAGCGCTGGTACCACCTGTTGGCCAACGAGGTCCTGGCCGTCACCGATCCGCTGCACTGGACCGGGCGCGACCAGACCTGGAATTTCATGTGCGCGTCATGCCATTCGACGGGTGTTGTGCGGGGCTATGACGCGACCAGCGACCGCTACGACACGACCTGGACCGAGATCGCCGTCGGCTGCGAATCCTGCCATGGCCGGGGCGCGGCTCATGTCGCCTGGGCGCGTGCGACACCCCGCCCGCCGAACCCGGCGCTGGAGGTCGTGTTGCGCGACACCTCCGGTGGCGGTTGGCGCTTTGCCGAAGGCGATGCGCGCGGCATTACCCATTGGGGCGGCCCGCCCCGTCAGACCACGGCGCAGACCGAGATCTGCGCGCCCTGCCACGCCCGTGCCCGGCCGATCGTGGCCGATCCGCGCCCCGGGGCACGCTTCCTCGACACCCATGCCCCGGCCCTGCTGACGCCGGGTCTGTATCACGCCGATGGGCGGATCGATGGCGAGGTCTTCGAATGGGGCAGCTTTGCGCAATCACGCATGCAGCGTGCGGGCGTGACCTGTTCGGATTGCCACGACCCGCATAGTCAGCGCCTACGGGCGGAGGGCAATGCCGTCTGCGCGCAATGCCATCAGCCGGCGCGCTTTGACACCGCGGCGCATCATCACCACGCCCAGAACACCGAGGCCGCGCTATGCGTGTCCTGCCACATGCCCGCCGCCACCTACATGGGCGTGGACCGGCGGCGCGATCATGCCTTCCAGGTGCCGCGGCCGGATGTCGCGGCCGCGATCGGCACGCCGGATGTCTGTACCGGATGCCACACCGGGCAGACGCCGGGCTGGGCGGCCCGCCAGGTCGCCACCTGGTTCGGACCGACGCGACGCGACGATCCGCATCCGGCGCTGGCCATCGATGCCGGGCGATTGGGCGCGCGTGGCGCCGACATGGCGCTGGCAGCGGTCGCGACCGATCGCGCACGCCCCGCCATCCTGCGCGCCACGGCGATCGGGCTGCTCGCCACCCCGCCCAGCCAGGCCAGCGCCCAGGCCATCGGTGCGACCTTGCTCGACCCCGAGCCGCTGGTCCGTTCGGCGGCCCTGCGCGCGCTGGACGGGCTGCACCCGCGCAACCGCCTGCACGCCACGCGCTTCCTGGCCGACCCCAGGCTGCTGGTGCGGATCGAGGCCGCCCGCGCCCTGGCCCCGGTGCCGCTGGAAGCGATGCCCGAAGCCGCGAGGCCCGCCTTTGCCCGCGCCTGGGCCGAGTTACTGGCCAGCGAGCGGGTCGCCGCCGAAAGGCCGGAAGCGCATGTGAACATCGCGGGCCTGCTCGCCGCCCGGGGCGATATGGCCGGCGCCGAGGCCGCCTTCCGCGACGCTCTGGCGCGCGACCCGGTCTTCCTGTCGGCCCTGGTCAATATGGCGGATTTCGAAGCGCGACGCGGGCGGAACGACGCCGCCCTGGCGCTGCTGATCCGCGCCACCGAAGTCCATCCAGACAGTGCCGAGGCCCAGTTCGCGCTCGCCCTTGCGCAGGTGCGCGTCGGCCAGCCTATGGCGGCCTTGGCGCCGCTTGGCCGCGCCGTGGCGCTGGCGCCAGACCAGCCGCGCTATGCCTATGCGCGGGCGCTGGCGCTGCACGGCCTCGGCCGCACGGCAGAGGCCAGGGCGACCCTACGAGAGACGCTGGAACGCGCGCCCCGGAATCGCGACAGCCTGATCGCGCTGGCGACGATAGAGCGGGACTTGGCGAACGTCGCCGAAGCCGCACGTCTGGCCGCGGAGGCGGTGGCGCTGGACCCGCAGGATCGGGAGGCGGCCGCGCTGCTCGCGCAGCTGCGCGGCCTGCGCCCGCCGGGGCCACGCTGATGCGCCCCTGCCGCCGCGAAGGTCCGCACTGCCAGCACAGGGAGGAACAAAGCATTTCGCGCTCGCCGCGTCGACGCAGTCGCGCCGCGTTGTCAGAACCGGCCCCAGCAACCGACGATCCGCTTCGGCGCAGATGGCCTGGCCATCAACACCAATCACCCACAGAAAGGACGAACTCATGCACCGCCGTTTCCTAGCTATCGCCGCTCCGATGCTCGCCTCAGGCCTGCTGCTGGGCGGCTGCGTTTCCGAACAGCGCTACGACCAGCTGCAGCAGGCCTACACACAATTGCAGGCGCGCTATACGGCCGATGAAGCCACCATCCAGATGCTCCAGGGGCGACTGAAGGTCACCATGACCGACCGCGTGCTGTTCGCCTCCGGCGGATACCGGATCGATGCGCGCGCCCGCGAGACGCTGCTGAAGATGGTGCCGACCTTGCAAGGGCTGACCAATACCCGCGTCATCATCGAAGGCTACACCGACACGACGCCGGTCGGGCCGGAACTGCGGCTGGAGGGTATTTCCTCTAACCTCGACCTGTCCTCCCGCCGGGCGGATACCGTGGCCGATGTGCTGATCGCCGGTGGCGTGCCGCGCAACATCGTCTCGGCCGATGGTCGTGGTGAGGCGAATCCGGTCGCGCCGAACGACACGCCGGCCGGCCGGGCGCAGAACCGCCGCATCGAGGTGACGCTGGTCGGCGCGGGTAACTGAGCGCCAGGCCCACGCGGGGCCATTCGTGACTGGGCCGTGCCGTCGGCGCGGCCCCGCGCCAAGACCGGTAGCGCCGCCGCGGGCGCCTGAAGAACGATGCCTTGCCATAACCATTCAACACGCAGCGCGCGCTGCTGCCTTGCTTCTTCTGGCCTCGGCGCCGGCCTTTGCCCAGACTCCGTCGGCAATGCCCGGGGCCGCCACCCAGAGCACCAGCCCGGCCCCGGGGCTGATCCTTCGAGTTCACGCCGTATGCCTGGCTGGCCGGTGTCAGCGGCACCGCGACCTACTCGGACCCGCGGCGTGGCCGCGGCGACCTCACCGCCATATCGCCCGATGCCCTGAGGGTCGGCAGCATGACGACCGCGACCAGCATCACAGTCCGCGTGCCGCTGGCCACGGCCATCACGCTCTTGGCGTCACGCCCAGGCGGATTTTTGCACATGCATGAGGCGAAGCGCCTTTCTCTGCGGCGCTGGCGTGCTCGCGTCCCCGAAGAGGTGTGAATCGTTCCGCAAATCTGATCAACAAACTGGTTGACCATTTTATCAACCAAAATAGGCTGACGCCATGAGCAACCTCCTCTCGCCCCCAGAAGACCCCCCAGGGACACCAGACGCCCCGGACCGCCGCTCGGTCGCCGAGGTCGTGGCGATCCTGCGCCAGCGCATCGTCACCCGAATCCTCGCCCCGGGGGCCAGAATCCGGGAACGCGACATCGCCACGGAGCTAGGGGCATCCCGCGCCGTCATCCGCGACGCGCTCGCCACACTGGCGCAGCGTCACCTCGTGAAGCGCTACCCTAATCGGGGGGCGGAGGTCGCCCGCCTGGGCCGCGCCGAAATCCTCTCCCTCTACGAGGTGCGGGAAGGCGTCGAGGGCCTTTGCGCCCGGCTTGCCACCGAACGCGCCCCGCCTGGGCATTGGGCCGACCTCGTCGCGCTGTTCGGCGCACCGGCCGAGGCGGCGATCGAACGCCACGCCTTCGATATCTACGTCGGCTACATCGTCCAGTTGGACAACCGCATGATCGCGGCGGCCGCCAATCCGGACCTGGAAGAACTGCTTGGCGCCCTGGCCGATCGCAGCGCGGTGCTGGCGCGGCGCTCGGTCTTCCTGCCCGGGCGCGCGGCGCAGGGGCTTGTCCTGCACCGCGCCACCCTGGACGCCATGCACCGCAGGGACGCCGTGGCCGCCGAGCAGATCAAGCGCGAGAACCTGCGCCTCGCCCGCGACTACCTGATCCGTTTCGAGGAGTATGTGGTCTGAGCCCTTCCACATCGCTGCCGCGCGGCGGCTGGGTCGTCGGCATCGACGTCGGTGGCACATTCACCGATATCGTCGCGGTCCATGCCGGCAGCGGCGAACGCCATGTGGCCAAGATCCCCTCGACCCCCGGCCGCCCGGCGAGCGCGATGGTGGAGGGGTTGCACCATCTGCTGGCGCTGGCCGGCATCCCGGCGGAAACCGTCGGCCGCATCGCGCATGGCACCACCGTCGCGACGAACGCGCTGATCCAGGGCAGCGGCGCGCGGCTCGCGCTGGTGACCACGGAGGGGTTCCGCGACGTGCTGGAAATCGGCCGCCAGGTGCGGCCGCATATGTTCGACCTGTATATCGACCCGCCGCCCCCGCTGGTGCCGCGTGAGCGGCGGCTGGAACTGGGTGAACGGATCACCGCCGATGGCTCCGTCCGCCGCGCGCCGGACCCGGCGGCTATCGCGGCGGTCGTAGAGGCGGTGCGCCAGGCGGATGTGGAGGCTTGCGCCGTCTGCTTCCTCTTCGCCTTCCGCAATCCGGCCCATGAAGCCGCCCTGCGCGATGCGCTGCACGCTGCCCTGCCCGATCTGCCAATCAGCCTGTCGTCCGAGGTTCACCCCGAGTTCCGCGAATACGAAAGGTTTTCGACCACCGTCATCAACGCCTATGTCCAGCCGGTGATGGCCGGCTACCTGCGGGACCTCGCGGCGGGCATGGCACAGACCGCACCGGGCGCCGCCATCGGCATCAACCAGTCAAGCGGCGGCCTGATGTCGCTGGACCGGGCGATCCAATTGCCGGTGCGCACGGCCCTGTCCGGCCCCGCCGCTGGCGTTGTCGGCGCCATCCGTGCGGTCGGCGCGCGGCACCCCGATCTCATCACCCTCGACATGGGCGGTACCAGCGCCGACGTGAGCCTGGTGCGCGACCGCACGCCCGGGCTGCACGCCAGCCGGGAGGTCGAGGGCTATCCCGTGCGCCTGCCGGCGCTGGACATCACCGCGGTCGGCGCGGGGGGCGGGTCCATCGCCTGGATCGACCGCGACGGGCTGCTTAAGGTCGGGCCGCAGAGCGCGGGCGCGCGGCCCGGCCCCGCCTGCTACGGCCGCGGCGGCACGCTGCCGACGGTCAGCGATGCCAATCTGGTCCTGGGGCGGCTTTCACCATCACTCGCGGATGGCGGCGTGCGGCTGGATGTCGCGGCGGCGCAGCGGGTGATCGCGACCCTGGCGGCCAGGCTTGGCCTGACATCCGAAGCGACCGCGCTTGGCGTGATCCGCATCGTGAATTCCAACATGGTGCGCGCGATCCGACGTATCTCGGTGGAACGTGGCCATGATCCGCGCCAGTTCGACCTGGTGCCCTTCGGCGGCGCGGGCCCGCTGCATGCGGCGGAGGTGGCGCGCAGTCTGGGCATCCGGCGGATGGTGGTGCCGCATTCGCCCGGGCTGCTCTGCGCGGAGGGTCTTCTGGGGGCGGAGCAGCGCGAAGACTTCGTACAATCCGTCCTGCTGCCCCTGCGTGCCGAGTCGACCGTGGCACTGGCCGAAGGACTCGCCGCGCTGGCGCGCCGTACCGATGCCTGGTTTCTGGCCGAGGGGGTCGCGCCGGGCCGCCGGCGCCTGCAGGCCGGCTGCGACCTGCGCTACGTCGGGCAGAATTTTGAGCTGACCTTGCCGATCACGGACTGGCCGGCCAGGCCGCTCGATCAATTGGCGCTGCACCAGGCCTTTTGCGCAATGCATGAACGCAGCTACGGCTTCCAGGATCCCCTGGCGCCGGTCGAGGTGGTAAACTTGCGGTTTGATGCCGTGGCAACCAATGATCTGCCGCCGGCAGCATCGGCCACCGCGCGTTCCCCCATTGTGGCGACAACCGCCTCCCGCGCCGTGCTGTTCGAGGCGATGGACTGGACGGAAACGCCGGTGCTGCGTCGCGAGACATTGCGTGTCGGTGAGGTCGTGCTGGGGCCCATGGTGCTCGAACAGCTCGATGCGACGATCCTGCTCGCCGCCGGCGACCGCGGCCAGGTCGATGACGTGGGCAATCTTGTCGTGGATCTCGCGCCATGAGGACTGGCCCCGCCGACCCCATCACCCTGGAGGTGATCCACAACGCGCTGCGTTCGATCGCCGACGAGACCTTCCTGGCGCTGATGCGCAGTGCCTATTCCGGCAATATCAAGGAAAGACGGGACCACAGCACCGCGATCATCGACCCCGGGGGGCGGCTGATCGCCCAGGCCGCGCAATCGCTGCCGATCCATCTGAGCGGGCTGATCGGGTTGATCGGCGCGCTGCGCGCCAAGCATCCGCTGGACACCATCGCCCCGGGCGACCTCTTCATCGCGAATGATCCCTATGCGGGCGGCGGGTCGCATCTGCCGGATATCAACACGGCGGCGCCCGTCTTCATCGATGGCCGGCTGATCTGCTTCGTATGCACCATCGCGCATCATTCGGATATCGGCGGCGCGCGCCCCGGCAGCATGGCGAGCGGGCTGACCGAGATCTACCAGGAAGGCATCCGCATCCCGGTGGTGAAGCTGTTCGAGCGTGGACGGCTTCTGCAGGATGTCTTCGACCTGATCTTGCTGAACATGCGGATGAAGGAAGAACGCCTGGGCGATTTCCGCGCCCAGTTCGCGGCCAGCCGCCTCGGCCTGCGGCGCTTCGAGGAGCTGGCGGCGAGCTATGGCGCCGATGCCCTGATCCTCGCCTTCGACGACATCCTTGCCGCCACGGCGCGACGCATGCGGCTGGCGATCTCCGAGATCCCCGACGGCACCTACGGTTTCCAGGATCTCCTGGATGGCGATGGGCTGGCCGCGCATGACATTCCCATCGCCGTCCGGATCGACGTGACGGGCGATCGCATGCTGCTGGACTTCGCCGGCTCAGGCCCGCAGGTGCCGGGCAATATCAACCTGGTGCTGAACGGGCTGCATTCGACCGTCGCCTTCGCCCTGAAATGCCTGCTGGATCCGGAGGCACCGAACAATCATGGGCTGATGCTGCCGATCGAGGTGGTGGCGCCGGAGGGGTCGGTCGTCGCCGCCAGCTATCCCGCCGCCGTCGCGCATCGGGTGATGACCGCCATGCGCGTGGTCGATGTGATCCTGGGTGCCTTCGCGCAGGTGCTGCCGCATCGCGTCACCGCGGCGGCCAATGGTTCCAACACCGCGGCGATGTTCTATGGCCGCCATCCGGCGAGTGGCCGCGAATTCGTCTATTTCGAAACTTTGGGCGGCGGCGGCGGGGCGCGGCACCAAAAACCCGGCAAGGATGGCGTCCAGGCCTACCTGACCAATACCTCCAACCTGCCGGTCGAGGCGATCGAGGCCGAGTATCCCCTGTTGATCGAGCGCTATGCGCTGGTCGAGGGCTCCGGTGGCGCCGGACTGCATCGCGGCGGCCTGGGCATCCGGCGCGAGGTGCGGCCGCTGGGCGACGGCGCGATGTTCAGCGGCGCCGGCGAGCGCTTCGTGCATCGGCCATGGGGTCTGGATGGCGGCGGCGCTGGCGCCGCCGGCCGCTTCCTGCTGCGGGACGACGACGGTACCGAACGCCGGCTGCCCGACAAGCCCGACCTGATGCCGGTGCGATCCGACCAGGTGCTGATCATCGAAACGCCGGGTGGCGGCGGCTTCGGCAACCCTGACGCGGTTGGTGGGTGATGGCTCAGACTTACCTTGCCTTGCGGATCGCGACCGGCCTGCGACGCCTGCTGGAACGCATCGGCGGCTGGATGGGTGTAGCAGCCGGCTGGATCTATGTTGGAATCGCGATCTTCGTGACGGCCGATGTGCTGAGCCGCCGCTTCCTGGGCACGAGTTCGGGCGGCACTACGGAGGTGTCCGGCTACATGATGGGTTTCGGCATCGCCTGGGGGGTGGCGCAGGCGATGACCGACCGCGCGCATGTGCGGATCGATGTGCTGGTCATGCGCCTGCCGCTGGCGGCGCGGCAGTTGCTGCATGTCTTCTCCCTGGCACTGTTGACGCTGCTGATGATCGTGGTCGCCTGGTCGTCGATCGGCGTGGTCGAGGAATCGATTCTCTTCGACACGCGCGACATCAGCGCGTTGGCGGTGCCCCTGGTCGTACCGCAAAGTCTCTGGGCCTTCGGGCTGTGCTTCTTCGCGCTGCTGCTGGTGGCCATGCTGCTGGAAAGCCTCTGCCTGCTCATCGCCGGCCGCGGCGCCGAGGTGGATGCGATGCTGCGCCCGCGCAGCTACGAGGAAGAGACGCAGGAAACCCTGATCGCCCTTTCGAAAGTGGAGGGCACGCCATGATCGCAGTCGTCTTCATCGGCGTGTTGCTGGCCGTCGCCGTCGGCCTCGCCTTCAACGGCGCCGCCACGGATCTGCCGATATCGGAGATACTGGTCCTCTGCGGCCTCTTCGCGGCCTTCTTTGGCGCGGGGGTCTATATCGCGGCGACGCTCGGCATCCTCGGCCTGCTCGCGGGCCTGGCCTTTTCCAGCCGTCCCTTCTGGCTGTTCCTTGGTGAGATCGCCTGGACCACCACGACCAACTACGTGCTGATCGCGATGCCGCTATTCCTGCTGATGGGCGAGATCCTGTTGCGGGCGGGCATTTCGGACCGGCTGTACAAGGCGCTGGGGCTTTGGATGAACCGCGTCCCGGGCGGGTTGCTGCATACGAACATCATGTCCTGCGCGCTGTTCTCGGCGATCTCCGGCTCGAGCATCGCGACCGCGGCGACCATGGGTTCGGTGGCGCTGCCGTATTTCGAGAAGACGAATTACGACCGCCGCATGGTACTGGGCAGCCTCGCGGCCGGTGGGGCGCTGGGCAATCTCATCCCACCGGGCATCACCTTCATCATCTATGCGCTGCTGACCAATACCTCGGTCGGCAAGCTGTATCTGGCGGCGGTCGGGCCGGGCCTGCTCGTGACGGTGCTTTTCCTGGCCTATATCTTCGTCAAGGGGCTGCGCGGGCCGCGCATGGACGCGCCCAAGGTGCCCTTGCTGGTGAAGCTGTTGGGCCTGGTCGATCTGGTGCCGACGCTGGCGCTTGGGCTGGTTGTGCTGGGGTCGATGTATGGCGGCCTCGCGACCCCCACCGAGGCCGCGGCCCTGGGTGCCGTGGCGGCGGTGGTCTTCGCCGCGCTGGCGGGAAAATTCAACCTGCGCATGCTGCATGAATCGGCGCTGGCGACGGCACGGAACACCGCGCTGGTCGGACTGATCCTGATCAGCGCCTTCCTGCTGAACTACGTGCTGACCAGCCTGGATGTGCCGCGCCTGGTCGCGGGCTTCGTCACCGGCCTGCCGCTGCCCGCCTGGGCGCTGATGGCGATGATCATCGGTCTGTATTTCGCCCTGGGCACCTTCATGGAAGGCTTTTCCATGATCATCACCACCATCCCGGTGGTCTTCCCGATCGTCACGGCGCTTGGCTACGACGCCGTCTGGTTCGGCGTGATCGTGACCATGCTGATCGAGATCGCCTTGATCACCCCGCCCGACGGCACCGTCATGTATGTGCTGCAAGGGCTACGGCGGCCGTCCGGGCCGATCACCGATATCTTCGCCGGCGTCACGCCCTTCGTTGCGCTCTATGTCGCCGCGGTCGTGCTGCTTGTCGTCTTTCCCAGCATCGCCCTGTGGCTGCCATCTCTTCAGGATTGAAAGAGTGACGATGACATCTTCCTCCTCCCCCCTGCTCATCGATCTGCTCGGTGGCACGATCGGCACGCTGACCCCGCCGAAGGATGCGCCGCGGGACTACGGCCGCAAGCTGACGACCGCGGGCGTGCATGCCTTCACGGTCACCATGGGCCTCTATGCCCGTGATATCCGACCGATCTTGCGCGAGTTCTACGACTTCGACTGCGTCTTCGAACAGGTGCCCGACCGTGTCCTGCAGGTCCGTACCGCGGATGACATCCTGCTGGCGCGCGACACGGGGCGCGTGGGCGTCATCCAGGGCGTGCAAGGGCTGCATTTCATCGAGGAGGAGACCGCCTTCATTCCCGTGCTGGCGAAACTGGGGCTGCGGGTGGCGGCGCTGACCTATAACGAAACCACGCAATTCGGCGCGGGCTGCCTGGAGCCGCGCGACGATGGGCTGACGCTGCTGGGCATTCGCGCGGTGCAGGAGTTGAACCGCAGCAAGGTGCTGGTGGATGTGTCCCACGCCGGATGCCGGACCTCCCTGGATATCATCGCCAATAGCAGCCAGCCGGTCGTCGCGACGCATTCCAACGCCGATGCGGTGACGCGCAGCGGCCGCAACCTGACCGATGAGCAGATACGCGCCATCGCCACATCCGGCGGCGTGATCGGCATCTCGCCCTACTCCCCCTTCATCCACAAGGACGGGAAGGCCAGGCCGGACCTGGAGGATGTCGTCGATCACATGGCCTATGTCGCCCGGCTGGTCGGGGCGGAACACGTCGCCATCGGCACGGATTTCTTCCCGCACACCAAGGTGAAGTGGGAGAACACGACGCGCCGGATGTATCCGGGCATGGTCGGCCCCTATCTGTTCGAGGATCTCTACGCCGAGGGCCTGGCCGACCATCCGGACATGCCAGCCCTGGCACCGGCGCTGGCGCGGCGCGGTTTCTCGCCCGCCGAGGTCGAGGGCATCCTTGGGCTGAACGCGCTGCGCGTGTTGCGCGCGGTCTGGGGCTGACCGCCATGCTGCTGAACATCGACAGGGCACGGGCGTTGATGGAGCAGCACGGGCTGGACGCGATCCTGCTCGGGCATCCCAACAACTTCATCTATGCAACCGACTATCTGGTGCCAAGCACCTTCTCCTTCCTCGACCGCCCCTTCCTGGCGCTGCTGTTCCGCGATCCCGCGCGAGAGGCCGTGGCGATCGTGCCAAGCTGGGATTTCGACGACATGCGCCGGCGGTCCTGGATCCGTCGCGTGATCGGCTACACCGAATACGCCACCGACCAGGATGGCGATCTGGTGGCGAACTGGCGCGTGGCGCTGGACCACGCCCTGGCTGGCCCCGCCCGGTCCCTGCGGCTGGGTGTCGAGGAACGCTATCTGCCACTGTGGATCAGCCGCGAGGTGGTGGGCCATCCCGCCGTGGGCGCCGTCGTCGATGCGACCTCCATCATCCGCGACATCCGCGCGGTGAAGACGCCCGAGGAGATCCTGCGCTGCCGCCGCGCCGCCGAGATCATGGAGACGGCGGTGGAGGAAATGTTCGCGTCCCTGCACGACGGGATCACGGAACGCGAGGCGGCCCGCGTCTATGCCAGCGCCGTCAGCCGCCAGGGCGGCGAGAACATCGCCAACTTCGTCCTCGGCTTCGGCCCCGCCAGCGCCTTCTCCCACTGCATTCCGGAAGACCGCGCCCTGCGGCCCGGCGATGTCGTGCGCTTCGATCTTGGCGCGCGCTACATGGGCTATCACGCCGATACCGCCGTTTCGCGCTTCTGGCGCGGGCCGACCGCGGAGCAGGCGCGGATCTATGGGGCCGTGCTGGACAGCCAGCGCGCGGCGGCCGCCTTGCTCCGCCCGGGCGTGCCGGTGGCCGAACTCTATCGCGCCGCGATCGCCACGGCACGCGAGGTGCTGCCGCGCTTCCGCATGGAACATGTCGGCCACGGCATAGGCGTGGAGCACCACGAGAACCCGCCGCTGATCGGCAGCGGCGATGTGGTGCTGGAAGCGAACATGGTGATCAACGTCGAGACGCTGTTCCTGGACCCCATCCATGGCGGCTTCGCGGTCGAGGACACCTACCTGATCACCCCATCGGGGGCCGAGCAATGGACCGGCTTCGACCGGAACCCGACCGTCGGTCCATGACGTAGGAACGCAGCGCCCAAGACAGTCACCTCGCACACAGACGGAAAGGACATCCCATGATTGCCAAGCGCACCATCGCCGCGACTGTCGCGGTCCTGGCCGCCGGATTCTTCGGTCCGGCCGCCTGGTCGCAGGAACCCAGCCTCGCGGCCGGGCCCCGCGTGACCATCAACACCATCACGCAGACGCTGCCCACCCTGCCGCAATACACGCAGGTGGAACTGCCGATCTTCCGTGAACGCGTGCCGGCGTGGAGCAATGGGCGCGTCGAATTCCGCCCAAGCACCTGGGCGGAATCCGGCGTCACCGGCAGCAATATCCTGCGCGTCGTGCGCCAGGGCCAGGCCGAGATCAGCGCGGCCCCCCTGGCCTCCGTTGCCGGCGATGTGCCTTTCGTGGAGATCGCCGACCTGGCGGGGCTGAGCCCGACGATCGAACGCGCGCGCGCGATCTCGGCGGCCGTCGTCAATGCCTCGAACCGCGAGATGGAACGCTTCGGGCTGCGTATCATCGGGACCTATGTCTTCCCGGCCAATGTGATTTTCTGCCGCCAGCCCCTGGCCTCCCTGGCTGATCTGGCGGGGCGCAAGGTGCGCACCTTCGGCCCCTCGCAGAACGATCTGGTGGAACAGCTCGGCGCCCAGGCCGTGAGCATCGCCTTCCCCGAAGTCTATGGCGCGCTGGAACGCGGTGTCGCCGATTGCGCCGTCACGGCCGCGCTGTCAGGCAATGCCGCCAAGTGGTTCGAGGTGACGACCCATATGTACAACCTGCCGGTGTCCTGGGGCATCGGCGGCTACTACGTCAGCCTGCGCTGGTGGAACAGCCTGGACCCGGCGGTGCGCGGCTTTGTCGAGCAGGTCTTCAAGCGGATCGAGGATGAGCAGTGGGCGCTCGGCCTCAACGGGACCGCCGATGGCGTGGCCTGCAACATCGGCGACGCCAGCGGTTGCCGCACCGGCACGTTGGTCACCGGCGCGCGCCGCATGACCGTGGTGGAACCGAATGACGCCGACCGCGCCCGCGTGCAGTCCATCCTGCAAGGCGCCGTGCTGACCAATTGGGTTCGCCGTTGCGGGGCGCGCTGCGGCACGCAGTTCAACGAGATCGTCGCGCCGGTTGTCGGCTTCCGCTACGCAGGTAACTGACCATGCTGGATGATGGTGCCGCCCTGACCTTCGACCGCGCCATTGGCGAGGCGATCGACCGGTTGATCTGTGTCGAGATGCGCTTCTCCTCCGGCCTCCCGCGCGGCGTGATCCACCGCCTGTATGATGCGGCGCGTGCCTGGCAGGAGGAGCCGCTGACAACCCGGGCCGCGGAGGCGCTGGCGCGGCGCATCCGCCCCGGCGATCGCGTGCTGGTGGTCACCGGGGCGGGGGCGCCGCCCTGGCTGCCCTTCGGTGAGACGGACGGCCCCCTCGGTGCCGCCGCCATCGCGCGGGGGCTGGACATCGGCCTTGGCGCGAAGCCGGTGCTGGTGTCGGAGGAGCGCAACCTTCCCGCCATCGTCGCGGCGACCGAGGGCATCGGCCTCGCGGTCCTCCCCATGGCCTGGTTCGAGGAACGCAGCGCCTGCGCGACCACGGATGCGCTGCTGCTGGGCGAGGAAGCGGGCCCTGCTTCGGCGCGGGCAATCCTGGCGCGCCACAAGCCCACAGCGGTCGTCTTCGTGGAAAAGGGCGGGCCGAATGCAAAGGGCGTCTTCCACACCATCACCGGGCGCGGGCGGTCCGCGGATGTGATGGCCAGCGCGCATGTGCTCGCCGAGGAAGCACGCGCCGCCGGCATCCTGACGATCGGGATCGGCGACGGCGGGAATGAGATCGGCTTCGGCGCCGTGGCGGAGGCGGTGCGTGACATCCAACCCTTCGGCCGGCGCTGCGCCTGCCCCTGCGGCGAGGGGATCGCGACGGTGGTGGAAACCGACAGCCTGGTGGTCGCGGCGATTTCGAACTGGGGCGCCTATGGTGTCATGGCGGCCCTGGCCTGCGCGCTGGGCGACCGGCACATCCTGCACGACGCGGCGGCGGAGCGCCGGATGCTGCTGCGCTGCGTGGAGAAGGGCGCGGTGGATGGCATCCTGGGCCGGCTTGAGCCCGGGGTGGATGGCACGACCCCGGAGTCCCAGGAGGCGATGCTGACCCTCCTCGGCAACCTCGTGGACAATGCCCTGCGGGCCGGGCAGCGGTCGTTTTAGTTTTGTGAATATACGGACGCCTATCCGGAGTTTCGTAGGTCGTTCGCGCACACTTGCGGCTTGCACATGACCCTGCCCCCTGTCTGGGGCGTGCTGCGAAGGCGTTGGGGGTAAGCCCGTTCAGGCTCGTGTGGGGGCGTTCGATGTTGTCGTCCGTCCTTCGTGTTTCGATGATCCGCGGCGCCATGCCTGCCAAGCCGCAGGCGCGATGTTGCGAATAGTCTTTCTCCCGGATCGTCCAGGTCACGGCATTGTGCCGTGAGCCACGCGTCAGAAGTTTTTTGCCGACATCTCCCACAGCGTCGAAACGTCGAGCATGGAGTCCGCCAGCAGCTTCTTCAGCAATCGCATCGCGGAGAACGCGACCAGAGACCAGGCGCTGCTGCGTGATGCGCTCGCCGCAGTGCAGGCGGCGCCGGACATCCTCGCGGCGGCTGGAGAGGCCGTGTCCGCGGATCCCGCCGAGGGGGACCGAGACGGCGGACCTGTGGCCCATCACCTCAGCCGCCTCGCGCGACCGATACGAGACCGATGAGCGCAGTCATTTCCGGGCCATAAGTGGTCCGACGGCCTTGCCGAAGCACGTCAGGGGGCTGGCAACCGACGACCGCGCTCAGGCCGTGGAGGGCGAGCGGGCCGCCTTTCCGTGCCGAGCCAGATGTGGTGGGTGCCAGCGGCCCCCCCGAAAAGCGGGGCGGCCACGTGTCAAGTCATCGCGCATATCCGAGAGGTCGCCGCATCCAGCGGGTAGACGCCAGGGCATGGGCGCGAGAGCGACGTGCGGCCCTCGAATTCCGCTCCCTCAAGCGCGCGCAATCGGCCGAACCGTCGAAGAAATGATTGGCTGCGCGGCTGGTGGTGTTTAGGCTGTCTCCCGACCAGGGGAAGTTGCGGACCATGAGCGTCGAAAGCGAGATGAGCTCATATAATGCCGGTGCTGCCGGCGGCCTCTATACTGGCAACTCGACCACCGACTTAGCGGCTTACAACGCCGGTGCGGCGAGCCGGTCAGGTGCTGGCGCAGCCGGCGGTGGCGGTGGCGCCATGGTGGCACTGATCCCGTTGATGCTGGCTTCGATCCCGGCCTTGGCGATCGGCACCTGCATCTTCCCTTTGGCTGGCATCCTGACGCTGGTCGGCACCTCGCTGATCGCTGGCGTGCTGCCAGACAACGTCGGCTTCTGGGTCATGATCATGGTCGTCTTGCTGCCCGGCTTCTTCATCTTCGTGCTCGGCCTCAAGCTGGAACGCGTATTGGAGCAGCACCGGTGGTATCGCCGGCTGCGCCATGGCGCGCGCCTGCTGGTCGTGGGGTTTGTGGCGCATGTGATCGCCTTTGCCTTCAACGGCGCCGGCCGCTACGGTGCACAGGTTGATTTCTTTGACAGGATCACGCTGCCGCATGTGATCGCGGTCACCGCGGCCGTAGTGTCAGCGCATTTTCTGTTCCGCCGGTTGGACCGAAAGTTCGGCGACGCCGCGACATTCAGCAAACGCTTCACGTTTCGCCGGACGGCCTGACCGCCGCGCCACGTGGCGGCGTCCGTGCCGCTCGCCTGCTTCGTGTTCAGCGGTGCGTTGCCCTTCGGCTCGATTTTCGCATTACCAAAGCACCACGCCATCAACGGCTGAGCTGCATGGCAAAGCGTGCCCTCCGCCATGCGAAGGTGCAGGGCCAAGGCGGGCGCCTGATCAACATCCCCGTCCCGATCAACACGCGCCGCGTCTACCGCCTCATGGCCGCTATTGGCTGATCAACCACCTCCGTCCATTCCCGCAGCAAGACGGCTCCATCATCGGCAATGTAAACCTGGCTCGCGATGTCGAAAGCAATGGACTCACAAAATGCCTTCAGCGCGGCCACGATGTCCGGGCGCCGCTGGTCTGACTCAACGACCGTTGTCCCTATTCCGATGACGAGTGGCGGGTGGTTCGGCATGCTGGGCATCGGCATCGCAAAGGTGTTGGAGCGTGCGAGGACGGCTCCCCTGCTCTCCGTCCATCCCCGTTCCCGGCTTTCCTTCAGATCGGCACGTACCTTCGCCACCGAAACGCGCATGTCGGGATTGGTCTCTTCCGTATTCGCGCGGCGAAGTATGCGCCCGACTTCCGCGTCGCCATGAATCATCAGAAGTGCCTTGCCGACCGAGGCGCGTCCGATCTGCACCGACGGGATGCCGCAAGCCGGTTGGCGTTCGCAGTACGTTTGTGGACGGGGCGCACCAGCCTTGGTCGATCTCATGGGCGGCGAGTTGGACTTGGTCTGCGCGGACCTTCAGCCAGTCATCGCAGCACATCAGAGAGACGAATATCGAGTTCTCGGTGTGATGGGGACCGAACGATCGCCGGTGCTGCCGAATGTTCCAGTGTTCAGCGAAGTCGGCCTACCGCAGGTTGTGTCGACGAATTGGTACGCTTCCTCGCCCTCGCAGGTCGAAGTAGCGCCACGACTCTCCGGGACCAAACACTCTTTTTTGGGGTGCCCCCAACCAGTTGCCCGGGCGAAGGATCCCTCGTCAGTGTTCGTGGCACCCTCTGGGCAGATCATTGGCCCGCGGTCTGCCCAGGCACCACGATGCGGGGCTAACCTGATGCCATGCCCAGCATGACCTACCCTTGACCGTCACCCGCTTCGTCGCCGCCATCGTTGTCGCACAAGTGCTGGCGCAGATCGGCGCCTTCACCCTGCCGGCGCTGCTTCCGGGCTTCATCGCGCGCTGGTCGCTTTCGGCGACCCAGGCGGGGTGGCTGATCGGCGCTTTCTTCGCGGCCTATGTCGTCGCCGTGCCGGTCCTGGTGTCGCTGACCGATCGGTTGCCGGCGCGGCGCGTCTATCTGGTCGGTGCCGGGCTGACGGCCGCTTCCCACCTCGGCTTCGCCTTGTTGGCGGACGGGTTCTGGGGCGCCCTGGCGCTGCGGGCCATCGCCGGGATCGGGTGGGCCGGCTGCTACATGCCGGGCTTGAAGGCGATCGCGGACCGGCTGGAAGGCCAGGCGCAGTCGCGGGCGATCACCTGGCACGCTGCGGGCGTGGGTATTGCGGGGGCGGCCTCCTTCGCGGTGGCGGGTGGCCTGGACGCGCTGGCGGGGCCCATCGCCCCCTTTCTGTTCGGCGGCGTGGCGGCCCTGATGGCCGGCGTGATCGGCGCCGTGGTGATGCAGGCCGATGGGCCACAACCCCCCAGGCATGCCACGCTGCATGCCGCACCGCCCGCCGCGCTGCTGGATTTCCGGCCGGTCTTGCGCAACCGCGCCGCCATGGCCTGGATCGTCGGCTACACGGTCCATACCTGGGAATTGGCGGCGCTACGCGCCTGGGCGGTCACCTTCCTCGCCGTCACCATCGCGTGGCACGGGGCCCCGGCCTGGCTGCCCGGGCCGACCGCGCTGTTCACGGTGGCCGGCCTGGTGGGCATCGCGGTGTCCGTGTGCGGGAACGAGACGGCGCAGCGCTTTGGCCGCGCGCGGGTCGTCGCCTGGGCGATGGGGGCGGCCGCCACCCTGGCACTCCTCACCGGCTGGTCGGGCATGGTCTCGGCACCTTTGGCGGCGCTTTGCGTGGTGTTGTGGAATGCCGCCATCTACCTGGACAGTTCGGCGCTGACGGCAGGCACGGTGCAGGCCGCGGCCGAGGGGCGGCGCGGGGCGACCATGGGGCTGCACAGCATGTGCGGCTACGCCGGGGGCTTCCTGGGACCGCTCGGGGTCGGCGTGGCGCTGGATGTGGCCGGCAACGGCGCCTTGGGCTGGAGCCTTGGCTTCGGCCACCTCGCGATCGTCACGCTGATCGGGCTGCTCGTTCTACGCCGGCTTGGCCGGCAGCGCTGACGGGGCGGCCGGCCAGCGTCCCGCTCATCCGCCGCCTTGGCCGCAGCACCCCTTCGCTGGCGTGGGTGGCGTCGCGACGGGGCCGCAGCACGGCGCCGCGGCGGCAAGTGCGGGCTTTGGCGGGCAGCAGGCGCCTTGCGGCGTCGTGTCCGTGCAGCATGCCGTCGCCTCGGCGCCGGGCGCCGGCCGGTCGCTCGAACAGACGCCGGTCTCAGGCAGGTCCAGATGGACCTCGCGCGCGGCCGTCCAGTCACCCGCCAGCGCCGCGGCGATGCTGCGCACCTGTTCATGGCCGGTGGCCATCAGGAAGGTCGGTGCGCGCCCATAGCTCTTGATGCCGGCTATCCAGAAGCCGGCCTCCGGGTGCCGCAGCTCCGCCTCGCCATGCGGGCGGACGGTGCCGCAGGAATGCAGGTTCGGGTCGATCAGGGGCGCCAGGGCCGGGGTCGCCTCCACCGCCGGGTCCAGGCCGAGCCGGATCTCCCGCAGGTAGGACAGGTCCGGCCGGAAGCCGGCGGCGACGATGATGCGGTCGGCCTTGACCATGGTGGCGCGACCGCCCTGTCGGCCGCAGATGGCAAGGCCCCCGCCATCGGCCGCGATGCGGTCGATCAGGAAGGGGGCCAGCGCGGTGACGGCGCCGCTTTCCACCAGCGCCTGGGCCCGGGTGCCGAGTGCGCCACGTTCCGACAGCGCATCGCCCGCGCCGCCACCGAAATTCACTGCGCCAAGCGGCCGGCGAAAGGCCCAGAGGATGCGTGTGCCCGGCGCGGCCTTCGCCAGCGTGACCAGGTCCAGCACGGCATTCATGGCGGAATGGCCGCCGCCGACGACCAGGGTGGTCGCCCCGGCATAGGTGGCGCGGGCGGCACCCAGGACCGGCGGAATGCCATAGGCGATCCGTTCTGACTGCGCTGCCTCACCCAAGGCGGGGATGCCATGGGCACCGGCGGGATTGGGGGCGTGCCAGGTGCCGGCGCAATCGATCACCGCCGCGGCCTCGATCGCCGCCATGGCGCCATCGGCGGTGGCGATGTGCAGGATGAAGGGCGCTGCGTCGCGTCCCTGGCCATCGTGCAGCCGGCCGTGGTCGCGGCGGGCGATCCCGACGACCCTGGCGCCGGTGCGGATGCGGTCGCGCAATGCGGCCGTGGCGGCGAGCGGGGCGAGGTACTGGGCCACCAGCTCCGCCCCGGTCGGGTAGGCGCCGGCCGTGGGCGCGACCCAGCCCGCCGCCTCCAGCAAACCACGCGCGGCGGTATCGATGTTGTAGCGCCAGGGCGAGAACATCCGGACGTGGCCCCAGGCGCTGACGGCGTGGCCGACCTCGGGCCCAGCCTCAAGCACCAGAGGTTCCAATCCGCGGGCGAGAAGATGTGCGGCCGCGGCAAGGCCGATGGGGCCGGCGCCGACGATCGCGACCGGAAGCGGGCGAGGGGTCATGATGATGCTCCCTGATGCATAGACGGTTGATGTATTTGGGCAAAGCGAGGCCGCCGCTGGGCTGGCATCAGCAGCAGCCCTTGGCTGTCTTGGCGCGATCGGCGGCGGCAAAGGCGCGGCCCGTGTCCTGCAGGGCGGCGGTCGCGTCCATCCAGGCGCGCAGCGCCACGCGGAAGGCGGCGCGCCCGGCGTCGGTCAGCGCATAGACGCGGCGCTGGCGGCCCTGGACCACCTCCTCCGTCGCGGTGACGAAGCCGCCGGCCTCGAACTCTCGGAGCACAGGATAGATGGTGCCCTCTGTTGGGGAGCAGCAGCCGCCCGTGGTGTGTTCCACCGCCCGGGCGACCTCATACCCATGCATCGGCCCGTCGTGCAGGACGCGCAGGATGAAGAATTTGGAGAGGCCCATCTTGATGGTGCCCGCCCAGTAGTCGCGGGAGGCGAAATCCACGCGGGGCGGGGCGAGGGGGCGGGGTGCGGTCATGCGCGAGATGTATGCATAGACCATCAATGCATCAAGGGGGACTTCTCAATGGATCCGCCGCCCGATCCTGGGCGGAGAGAAACGGCAGGCGGTGATCCGCCACCAGCGTGAACGCCGCTCAGGCCGATGTCATGCGGAGGGAAGGACTGGATTGGTCCATCCGACTTCCGCAGGACGCACGCACGACCATGCGCACCGGCATCGCCACCTGCTCCACCGGCGCCGCGGGATCGGCAATGCGGCGAAGCAGCAGCCGCGCCGCCTCCTGCCCGATCGCGCGCGGGTTGGTCGCCAGGGTCGTGAGCCCCGGTTGGCACGCCGCGGCCTCGGGCACGTCGCCGACGCCCGTCACCGCCACGTCCCGGCCAATCACCAGGCCGCGCTGCTGCAGCCCCATGATGGCGCCGAAGGCGGTGACATCATTGCCGCAGATCACCGCCGTTGGCCGCTTCTCCATCGCCCAGATCTGCGCCGCCGCCTCCACGCCGCCCAGCCGCGTCGTCTCGTTGCGCAGGAACACCGGGTCGGGCAGGCCGTGCCGCCGCAGCGCGCCGGTCACGCCCGCGATGCGCTGGTGATTCGCCGAATGCACCAGCCCACCGCCGACATAGGCGAAATGGCGATGCCCCAGGCCGATCAGGTGCTCGGCCAGAAGGGCCATGCCTGGCTCGTTATCCGGGCCGACGTAGTCACCGGCGCTGCCCGGCACGAAGCGCATGGTCTGCACGACCGGCATGCCCACCGTCGCGAGCTGCGCGATCTGTTCGGGCGTGGACCCGACGGCGGGGCACAGGATCAGGCCGTCAACGCGATGCTCGCGCAGCCGCAGGATGGCGCGTTCCTGGCGATCGACGGCGTCCTCCGTGACCGACAGGAAAGCAATGTACCCCGCCGCATCCAGCGCCGCGCTGACGCCGGCCGTCAGTTCGGAAAAGAACGGGTTGTCGATCTGGTTGACCAGCAGGCCGATGGTCTTGGTGCCGGTGGCACGCATCGTCGCGGCGCCGCGATTATAAAGATAGCCCACCGCATCCAAGGATTGCCGAACCTTGGCCTTGGTCGCCGCCGCGACCAGCGGGCTGTCGCGCAGGACCAGCGACACCGTGGCGCGCGACACGCGCGCATGCCGCGCGACATCGATCAGCGTAAGGCGCTCTGACATGGCATCGATCTAGCAGAACCCGCCGACCGGGCAATGCCGATGATTCGGGCGTGCCGGGCTTGTCATTTAGATTGATCCAATGTTTGATCATGAGGCTGCCCCGGCAACAGGGGCACGCTGGAGGATCCAAGCATGCTTCGTCGGCGGAGCCTTGCCGTACTCGGGCTGGCAGCGACCGTGGCCGCGCCGCGCATCGCGCGCGCCGCCTGGCCGGATCGACCGATCCAGATCATCGTCTCCGGCCCCGCCGGCGGCGGCATGGACACCTACACCCGCGCCATCATCCCCTTCGTGGCGCCGCGGCTGAACAACGCGACGATGGTCGTGGTGAACCGCACCTCGGCCGGCGGCCAATTGGCCTTCGAGGCGGTCTTCGCGGCGGCGCCGGATGGCTACACCCTGGGCGCCGCGCAGACGCCCAACCTCATCACCCTGCCGATCGAGCGCCAGGTCCGCTACCGCATGCGCGACTTCAACTTCATCGCGAATGTCGTGGAGGATCCCGGTGGGCTCTTTGTCCGCGCCGCATCCCCCTATCGCAGCGTCGCCGAACTGGTGGCGGATGCGCGCCAGAAGCCCGGCCTGCTCAACCTCGGCTGCGCCGGCATGGGCGGCGACGACCATCTGCTGATCCTGGCACTGCAGGCAGCGACGGCGACCGAATTCACCGCGATCAACTATCCCGGCACGCCGCCGATCATCTCGGCGGTGCTGGCCGGCGATCTCGCGGCCGGATCCTTCAACGTCGCCGAGGGCATCAGCATGGTGCGCCAGGGCAGCCTGCGCATGCTTGGCCAGGCCAGCCCGGCACGGCTCGACATGGCGCCGGATACGCCGACCTTCCGCGAACAGGGCATCGACATCGTCGCCGGATCGACCCGCGGCATCATCGCCCCACCTGGATTGCCGGTCGAACTGCGCGATCGCTTTCGCACCGCCTTCGCCGAGGCTCTGGCCGACCCTGCTTGGCTGCGCGAGGCCGATCGCCTGTCGCTGCCACTGCGCGTGCTCAGCGGCGAGGAGCAGCAGCGTGTCTTCTACGAGGATGACGTGAAGCTGCGTGCCCTGTGGCAACGCCGCCCCTGGCGCGAATAGGAGGCCCCGGACATGCCTGACACCCCCGCACCATCGCAAGCCCGCATTGCCGGCGCCACGGCGCTGCTGATCGACATCCGCCAGGGCCGCCAGGCCCCCACGCCCGGCCTGCCCGAAGGGCTACGCCCGCGCGACCTGGCGGAGGCCGAGGCGATCCAGCTCGCGACCTATGCCGCGATGGGCTGGGCCATCGCGGGCTGGAAGCTCGGGCGCACCGGGCCGAACGTCTTCGCGGCACCGATGCCGGATGCGACGGTGACGCTGATGGCCGATGCGCCGGTGCGGCTGCCCCCTGGTACCGGCATGGAGCTGGAGGTCGCGATGCAGCTTCGCCAGGGCCTCGATGCCGCGGCGCTTGCGGCACTCAGGCCGGGCGACCTGCCTGGCATTGCCGACCTTGTTCTGCTGTTCGAATTCGTCAAAAGCCGCTTCATCCCCGGCACGCCGCCGGACGAGTGGGACAAGATCGCCGATGGCGTCGCGAATCTCGGCGCCGTCTACAGCCCGCCGCTCGGAAACTGGCACCTGGCGGATTCCGACCCGCTGTCGATGCGGCTGCTGATCGACGATGTCGAGGTTGCGCGGCATGACGGGCCGCATCGCCATGCGCCGCTGGCCGAACTCGTCGAAGCCTGGCGCCATCGGTGCCTCGCCATCGGCCATGCCCCCAAGGCCGGGGAGGTCGTGACCTTCGGCAGCCTGACCGGCATGCTGCCGGTGCCGGCGGCGGGCGGCATCCTGCGCGGTGAATTGGTCGGGCGGGGCAGCCTGGTCTGCCGCGTCGCACCGCTGGCATGAGCCCTGGCGTTTCCCTCGACAAGGCAGCCCGGGCCTTCGCCTCGCCCGGATGCGGAACGTCGACGACGCGCCTGGAACCGACTTAAGCTTTCACACGTGCGGCGCCACGATCGGCGCAGCGATCAGGCAGGCGCAAGAACCTGTCATGCCAACGCGGAGAAACGCCATGCGTCGCAGACAGCTTCTTGGTGCCATCGCCCTGACCGGCGCCATGGCGGCGCCACGGATCGCCCGGGCCGCCTGGCCGTCGGACCGGCCCATCCAGGTCCTGGTGCCCGGTCCGGGCGGCGGCGGCATGGACATACTGGCCCGCACGATCCTGCCCTATGTCCAGCGTCGCCTGCCGGGGGCAAACTTCGTCGTCGTCAACCGCCCCACCGCCGGCGGCCAACAGGCCTTCGAAGGCGTGGCCCAGGCGGCGCCCGATGGCTTCACCATCGGCGCGGCGCAGGCACCGAATTCGATCACCCTGCCGATCGAGCGCCAGGTGCGCTACCGGGTGCAGGACTTCACCTTCCTCGGGAATGTCATCGAGGATCCCTGTGGCCTCTGGGTGATGGCCGAAAGCCCGATCCGCAGCGTCACCGACCTGGTCACCATGGCCAAGGCGCGCCCGGGCCAGGTGACCATCGGCACTGCCGGCGTCGGTAGCGACGACCACCTGCTCGTGCTGGCCCTGCAGGATGCTGCGGGGTGCGAATTCTCCCACGTGCCCTTCAACGGCACGCCGCCGATCGTGACCAACCTGCTCTCGCGCAGCATCGCTGTCGGGTCCTTCAACATGAGTGAAGGGCTGGGTCTGATGCGGGAGGGTGCGCTGCGCGCCCTGGCACAGGGCGGGCCGGAACGCTGGAGCGGGACCAGTGGGGTGCCGACCTTCCGCGAGGCAGGCTTCGCGGTCATCGGCGGGTCCACGCGCGGGCTTGTCGCGCCGCCCAACATGCCCGCCGGCATCCTGGAACAACTGCGCGTCGCGGTCGCTGGGGCGAATGCCGATCCCAACTGGATCGCCGACGCGGAACGGCTGAACCTGCCATTGCGACCGATGACCGCCGAGGCTCAGGAACGCCTGTTCCTGGACCAGGACGCAAGCCTGCGTGCCCTGTGGGCCCGCAAGCCCTGGCGCGACTAAGCCCAGAACCCACAACAAGGATGCCAATATGACAGCCCCCGACCGTTTGCGTGCCCTGCTTGCCACGCCCGATTTCGTCGTCATGCCAGCCGTGTGGGACGGGCTCAGCGCCAAGCTCACGGCGGGGGCCGGGTTCAGGACCGCCTTCCTCTCCGGGTCCTGCGTCGCCGCCAGCCGCCTGGGCGGGCCGGACCTCGACCTGATTTCCTTCGCCGAGATGTTCGACAGCTTCAACATGGTGCATGGCGCCGCACCGGATCTGCTGGTGCTGGCCGATGGCGACCATGGCTACGGCAATGCCATGAACGTGCAGCGCACGGTGCGTGCCTATGGCCGCGCGGGTGCGGCCGCCATCCTGATCGAGGACAAGATCACCCCCCGCGCGCTGACCGCCGCCGGCAAGCCCTGCCTGCCGCGCGACGAAGCGCGGATGAAGGTGCGTGCGGCGGTCGAGGCGGCGAAGGATTCGGGCATCATGGTCCTGGCCCGCACCGATTGCCGGCCGACCCGGGGCATCGACGAAGCCGTTGCGCGGATCGAGATGTTCGTCGAGGAGGGCGCCGACATCCTGTTCCTCGACTCACCCGCCGATGATGACGAGATCCGTCGCGCCGTCGCCGCCGCCGCCGGCCGGCCATCCTTTGCCGTGCTGTCGCCCGGCGCCCCGCGCGCGACCCCGTCGCAGACCCAGGCGGCGGCGCTGGGGTTCAAGATCGGCACCTATCCGACCGGCCTGCTGTCGCCCGTCGCCGCCGGCATGAAGGCCGGGCTCGCGGCCCTGGCCGCCGGCGAGGCCGAGGCCGCGAGCGCGATGTCCCCGCCCGAGATGCGCGTCACCCTGGGCTATCCTGACTACGATACCCAGGCCGCGCGCTTCATCCTGCCGGGCTGATCCCCCGGTGCCGGCCAATCGTTTTTGGCCGGCACCAGGACCCCTGGACCCGTCGTCTGCTATCCCGCGCGGGCGGCGATGGCCCGCGCCCGTTGCAGCAGCGCCTGGGCGCGCTGGACGATCGGGATATCGATCATCTTGCCATCCAGCGCGAAGGATCCGCGCCCTTCCGCCGCGGCCTCCCGATCCGCGGCCACGATCCGCTCCGCCTTGGCCACAGCCTCGGGCGAGGGGCTGAAGCCTGCGTTGAGCGCAGGGACCTGCGCCGGATGGATCGCGGAGGCACCGACGAAGCCGAAGCTGGCCGAACGGCGCACGATGCGCAGATAGGCGTCGATGTCCGAGTAATCCGCGACGGTGCTGATGGTGCCGAGCGGCATGACGCCGGCCGCCGTCGCCGCTTGCAGCATCTGCTGCTTGGGCAGCAGCAGCACATCCTCGGTCGGCTCGCCGCCGATGGCCGTCGCATAATCCTCGGCACCCAGCGACATGCCGACCAGGCGGGGGGTGGCGCGTGCGATGGCATGGGCCTGCGCGAGCGGCCCCGGCGCTTCGATCAGCGCGGTGAAGCGGATGCCGCCCTCGGGCAGGCCGCGCTTCTGTTCCAGCCGCGACACCAGCTCGTCCAGCAGCCGCAGGTGGTCCGGACCCTCGACCTTGGTGACCATGATGGCGGCGACCCCCGGGATCACCGCGGCTTCCAGGTCGCGCACCGCCTCTTCCAGCGGTTGGTTGATGCGGACCAGCACATCCGAACGCCCCTCGGCGCGGATGCGGGCCACGGCGCCTTCCACGCAGCGGCGGGCATCGGCCTTGTCGCCGGGGGCGATGCTGTCTTCCAGGTCAAGCTGGATGGCATCGGCGCCACGCGTGCTGGCCTTGGCCAGGAAGCGTTCGACATTCACTGGCACGAACAGGCCGGAACGCCAGATCGGATGCGGGGCGGCGGTCATGCCGCCGCGACCAGGCCGGAGGCGAGGGCGGTCTCGATCTCGCCCGCCGCAAAACCCTGGGCGGCCAGGATCTCGCGGCTGTGCTGGCCAAGGCGGGGTGCGGCGGCGCGAATGGCGCCTGGCGTGCCGGACAGGCGGGACGAAACGGCATGCATCGGAAAGCTCTCCATATCCTCATCCGGGTAGTCGGCCAGCAGGGCGCGGGCGCGCACATGCGGATCGGCCATGAAGCGGACGATATTGTTGACCGGGCCGATGGTGACCTCGGCTTCTTCGAAGAAGGCGACGTTCTCCTCCAGCGTCCGCTCGGCGACGAAGGCGCCGATCAGCGCGTCCAGCGCCTCGCCGTTCACGACCCGCGCTTCATTGGTGCGGAAACGTGGGTCCTCCATCAGCGCGCCGTGTCCGATCGAGCGCATCACCCGCTCCGCCATGCCCTGGGTGGAGGCGGAGAGGCAGACCCAGCCATCGTCGCTGGTGCGATAGACATTGCGCGGCGCTGCACCGGTGGAGCGGCTGCCGGTGCGCTGCTTCACCCGGCCGGTCAGGCGATTGTTCGCGGCCTGCGGGCCGAGCGCCGTGAACAAGGGGTCCAGCAGCGGCAGGTCGATGACCTGGCCTTGCCCGCCGTTCACTTCCACTTCCCGCAGAGCCGCCATGGCGGCGAAGGCGCCGGTCAGCCCGGCGACGGTATCGGCCAGGTACATCGGCGGCAGCACCGGCTCACGATCCGGGAAGCCATTCATGTCGGCGAAGCCGGCGAAGCCTTCGATCAAGGTGCCGAAGCCGGGGCGGCGGCTATAGGGCCCATCCTGCCCCCAGCCGGAGATCCGCAGGATGATCAGCCGCGGTTCCAGCCGCAGCAATTCGTTCGGCCCAAGGCCCATCGCCTCCATCGTGCCGGGACGGAAGCTTTCCACCAGGATCGCCGCCCCCGGGACAAGCCGGCGGATCAGCGGGATCGCGTCCTTGTGGCGGAAGTCGAGGCACAGGCTGCGCTTGCCGCGGCCATGCACCTTCCAGGCGGTCTCGACGCCCTTGACCCGCCAGCCGCGCAGGGTGTCGCCATCGCGCGGCTCCACCTTGTCCACCACGGCACCAAAATCGGCCAGGTGCTGGGTGACGGTATTGCCCGCGACCAGGCGGGAGAGGTCGAGCACCCGCACGCCCTCCAGGGGCCCGCGCACCCCCGGCGTATAATCGGCGCGCGGCAGCGGCTCAGGCGACGACATCGGCGGCTCCACGGAAGATGATGCCGCCGCGCTGTGGCAGCCAGATGCGCAGGTCGTCTTCCGGCGGTGCCCGCGGCGTTTCCAACCGCAGGGGCGCGCCGGCGATATCCAGCCCGACCTGCCAATGCCCGCCGACGTAGGAACGGCCGGTGACGCGCGTCGAGACCAGCGAACCCGCCTCGTCCGGCGGCGCGTCCTGCGCGATGCGCATCTGTTCGGGGCGGAAGGCGATGGTGACGGTGCTGCCCTCCGTCGCCGGGCGTTCGGCCAGAACCTCCAGCCGCTGCCCATCGCCCAGTTCCAGCACCGTGAGCCCGCCAGCGGCGGCGCCATGCAGCACACGGGCGGGGAGGAAATTCGTCGTCCCGATGAAATCGGCGACGAAGGGATCGGCGGGGCGTTCGTAGATCTCCTGCGGCGTGCCGATCTGCGCGATGTGCCCGCCATTCATGACCACGATGCGATCGGACAGCGACAGCGCCTCGATCTGGTCATGCGTCACATAGATGGTCGTCAGATGCAGCCGCGTCCGCAGTTCCGCCAGCCAGGCGCGGGCGCGGTCGCGCAGCTTGGCATCGAGGTTGGAGAGCGGTTCGTCCAGCAACAGGATGGCGGGGTGATAGACCAGCGTGCGGGCCAGGGCGACACGCTGCTGCTGCCCGCCGGACAGCTCATGCGGGTAGCGGGCCGCATAGGGTTCCATTTCCACCAGGTCCAGCACTTCGCTGACGCGGCGCTTCCGCTCGGTGGTCGTGACCTTCCGCAGCGTCAGCGGGAAGGCGACATTGTCCGCGACGGTCATGTGCGGCCAAAGCGCGTAGCTTTGGAACACCAACCCGCAGCTACGTGCCTCCGGCGGCAGGTAGGTGCCGCGCGCGGCGTCGAAATACACCGTCTTGCCGACCTGGATGCGCCCGCCATCGGCACGGTCCAGCCCCGCCACGGCGGCCAGGGTGGTGGATTTGCCGCAGCCCGAGGGGCCGAGCAGGGTCACGAATTCCCCATCCGCGACATGCAGGTTGACGTTGTCGACAGCGGTGACATTGCCGAAGCGCTTCGTCAGCCCTTCGATCATGAGCTCAGCCATGCAGTTTTACCCCGAAGATGCCGCGCACCGCAGCGACGCAGACGGCGATCACCGCCACCTGGATGGTCGCCAGTGCCGCGACCAGACCGACCTCTCCCTGCACCCAGAGCTGCAACAGCGCGGTGCCGATGACTTCGCTGCCGGGCGCGAAGAGGAAGATGGCGGTCGAGTATTCCTTGAAGAAGGAGATGAAGAGGATCGTGAAGCAGCCCACCAGCGCCGGCCGCATCAGCGGCAGCACGATGCGTCGGCTGGTCGTCCACCAATCAGCCCCCTGCACCCGTGCCGCGCGGTCCAGGTCCTGGCTGACCTGCAACAGCATCGGCGCGACGGCGCCCAGCCCGGCGGGGATGAAGCGCATGGTGAAGGCGATCACCAGGATCCAGATCGAATTCCGCAAGGTGCCAAGCCCCGGCACCAGCGCGAAGGCATAGAAGAAGCCGATGCCCGCCACCACGCCCGGCACCGCGCGCGGGAAGAGCGCGAGGTAATGCAGCGCGCCACGGAAGCGGAATTCCGAACGATGCACGATGATCGCGATCAGGCCGATCAGGCCGGTCGCCAGGGCGCCGCCGACCAGGCTGACAACGAAGGAGTTCCACACCGCGCGGGAATAGATCGGGTAATCGAAGATCGTGACGAAATTGCCCAAGGTCAGCACATCGGACAGCGGCACCATCGGCGAGAGGAAGCTGGTGAAGGCCCGCAGCACCAGAAGCCCCATCGGCGCGATGACGGTCGCCAGGATGTAGATCGCCGCGATGGCGAAAAGCGGCCAGCGCAGCACGCCGAGCCGGAAGGGACGCGGCCGCGTCGCCTTGCCGCCCAGGGTGACGAAGCGCCGCGTATTGCCGAGCATCTTGCCCTGCAACCAGACGAGGAAGCAGACGACCACGAGCATCAGCGCCGCCGCCGTCGCGACCAGCCCGTGATCCGGCCGGGGCGAGGAAATGCCGTTGTTGAACAGGAAGGTCGTCAGCACCGTGATCCCGGCGGGATCGCCAAAGATCAGCGGGATCGACAGCAGTTCCAGCCCGATAGTGAAATTCAGCACCGCGCTATAGGCGATCGCCGGCTTCATCAGCGGCAGGGTGATGCGCCACAGCGTGCGGAAGGTGCCGGCACCCGAAACGCGCGCCGCTTCCTCCAGCGAGGGGTCGGTGATCGTCGCGGAAGACAGGCAGTAGATATAGGCGAGAGGCGCCTGCGACACCCCCGCGATCACCGCCATGCCGCCGAGGGAATAGAGCGTCCAGGGCGCATCGCCGAACAGCGATTCCCAGAGCAGCGTCAGATAGCCGGCGGGGCCGTAGAAGGCATACCAGCCGAAGGACAGCACCAGTGCTGACAGATACAGCGGCCAAAGGAAGAACTCGCTCAGCACCCGCGAACCAGGGACATCCGTGCGCCCGAAGAGGATGGCCGCCACGGTGCCGAGGAACTGCGCGACAATCGTCGTCAGCGCCGCCAGCACCACGGTATTGACCAGCACCAGGCCGAAGCCCTCGGTCCGCGCCAGCCGCGTGAAATTGCCCAGGGTGAAATTGTAGGTGTCGTCGTAAAGCGCGCCGTCCAGCAGCGATTGCAGCAGGACGGGCAGGAGGGGCGCTGCCACCAGCACCAGCACCAGGATCGCGGTGCCGTACTGGATCGGGATTTCACGCGGGAAGGCGGAAGGAACGGGCGGAGCCTCCGCCCGGTTTACCGTCGCATCCATTCCCTCAGCTCACGCCATAGGCTGACTTCCAGCGATCGATGAAGGCCTGGTAGTCGTCCAGCATCGCCTTGTTGTAGTCGATGAAGGCGATGTTCTGCTCGCCGCCCACCGCCTGCACGATGGAACTGTAGGTGTGGCGGATACCCTCGCCCGGCATCACGCCCGGCCGCGCCGGCGTCAGCCCGCCACGCCCGAACGCGGCCTGGCCTTCGGCCGAGGCGATGTAGTCGATCATCAGCTTGGCCGCGTTGACGTTGCGGGCCGCCTTGGCGATGGCCATGCCGCGCAGGATGACCAACTGCCCATCCTCGATGAAGTTCCAGCCCAGCACACGCGCCCGCGCGGGATCGTTCAGGCGCGGCCAGAAGGTGATGGCGGAGACGAACCAGCCCGCGGCGTATTCGCCCGAGGTCACCTTCTCCGTCATGGGGCCGCCCGACCGCTCCCATCGCGGGCGCAGGGGGGCCAGTTCCTTGAACCAGTCCCAGGCCTTTTCGCCATGCTTCTGCACGAAGCCGAAGTTGGAGGAATAGCCAAAGCCGCCGTTATGCGCGCCGTAGCTCGTGATCTTGTTGCGCCAGCGCGCCTGGTTCTGCGTCGCCAGCGTCACGAATTGCGCGAAGCTCTTGGGCTGCTGCGCCTCCGGTACGGTCATCTTGTTGAAGATGAACACCAGCGGGTCGGCGGAGATGGTGTAGACGCCAGGCCAGGGCTTGGCCCAGGCGGGCCAGGCGGCGCTTTCCGCGGATTCGTAGGGCAGCACCTCGCCGCGGGCCTGGAACTCGATCCAGCCGCCGGGATCGGCGGTGGCGAGCAGGTCGGCCGTGCGGCTATTGGTGCCGCGTTCGGCCAGGTAGCGCTCAAACACCTCACGCGAATTCGGCAGGTCGAGGGTTTCCACCCGCACCCTGGGATAGCGGCGGTTGAAGCCTTCCAGCACAGGGCGCCAGTTCTCGGCCGACATGATGGAATAGATCAGCAGGCTGCCCTCCCGCTCCGCCCCGGCCACCACATCCTGGTAGCCTTGGGGATAGGAGGCGGGCGCGCCCTGGGCATGGGCCCTGTCGGCCAGAAGCAAGGCTGGCAGCGCAAGCGTCGTGCGGCGGTCGATCCGGATCATGGTCGGTTTCTTCCCCATCCCTTATCAGGCTCGAGGCTCGCGAGAGGCTCGACCCCGGCGCATTTTGGCGCAATTATTGGCGCCAATATGATAGGCTCAGCTTTTCTCTGGCCGCAACCCCTTTGCCGAGGACAGCAGCAGAATGGCCCGTCACCCCAGCGGCCGCCGCCAACTGGACGTCGAGATCGCGACGAGCATCCGCGACGGCGCCTATCGGCCTGGCGAATGGCTGCGGCAGGTCGACCTGGAGGAACGCTTCAACGCGACCCGCTTCGACGTCCGCGCCGCCTTGGCCCAGTTGGCGCAGCGCCAGACGGTGGAGCATGTGCCCAACCGGGGGTTCCGCGTGGCAATGCCCGACCGGCAGCGCCGCCGCGACATGCTCGCCGTGCGCGCGTTGCTGGAGGCGCAGGCCGCGATCGAGGCCTTGCCGGCCCTGGACGAGGCCGCGCTGCGCCTGCTGGAAGCCAAGGCCGACGCCTTCGACCGTGCCATCGACGAAGGCACCTCGGCTGACCAGAGCGCCACCAACCTCGATTTCCACGACACGCTCTACGGCTTCGGGCCCAACCGCTTCCTGGTCGAATTGGCGATCGAAACCCGCGACCGCGCGAGGCTGTGGCCCATGGTGCTCTGGCCCTCGCTACGCGCCCTGCGGCGTAGTGCCGAGGGGCACAGGAGCATCCTGGCGGCGCTGCGGAGCCGCGACCCCGGGGCAGTGGCCGCGCGGGTGCGCGAACACATCCTGGGCTCGGCCGCCAACGATCCGGCGGTCGAGGGGGGCGATTCCGCCGCCTGAGACGTCCCGGCTTCTCCTGGTGGCTTGCCTTTGAGCGGGACGCGCCTCAGGCGCCTTGCCAGGCCCGGAGCACCGCCGCCCCATGCGCGCGTTCGTCGCACAAGGTGAAGCCCGGCAATTCGGGGGCGGGTTCGGCCCGTCCGGCTTCGGCCACCAGCAGCGCGCCGGGCGCGATCCAACCCGCCGCCGCCAGGGCCGTGACACCGCGGGCGACGAAATCCTGGCCATAGGGCGGGTCGAGGAAGATCAGCGTGCAGGCTTTGTCGGCCCGTGGCGGGCGGGTCGCGTCCACGGCCAGGACCTTGGCGACGTCCTCCGCGCCGCAGGCGGCGATATTGGCGCGGATGGCGGCCAGGGCGGGGCGGGCGGTTTCCATGAAGGTCACATGCGCGGCGCCGCGGGACAGTGCCTCAAGCCCCAGCGCGCCGGTGCCGGCAAAGGCATCCAGCACCCGGGCACCGTCCAGCCGGTCGCGCCCGGCCCAGGGCGCGTGGGTCAGCGCGTCGAACAGCGCCTGGCGCACGCGATCGGCGGTGGGGCGGGTGGCCTCGCCAGGGGGGGCTGCCAGGCGCCGGCCCTTGTGGCGGCCGGCGATGATGCGCACCGGCTTTTACCCGCGCGGCGGCTTGGCCGGGGGGCGGGGCCGGGATGGCGCGCCCGACGGCCGGTCGGCGCCACCGGCGTTGCGTGCGCCCGGGCGCTTCGGCGCGTCCTCCGCCCGCCAGTCCGGCGCGCCCCAGGGCGTCATCTGCGGGTCGCCGGCGCTGCGGGCGCGGGGCGCGCGGGCGGGTTTTTGCGGCGCGGGTTCGGCCACGTCCGGCGCGCGTTCGGTGCCGCGTTGCAGGCGCGGGGCGGCATCGACGCCGATCTGGTCGCGCATGATCTTCGCGTTCACTTCCTCGACCGCGCCATCCGGCAGAAGACCCAGTTGGAACGGGCCATAGGCGACGCGGATCAGCCGCGTGACGTGCAGGCCCAGGTGCTGCAGCACGCGCCGCACCTCGCGGTTCTTGCCTTCGTGGATGCTGACCGTCAGCCAGGAATTGGCGCCGCGGCGGCTGTCGAGGCCGGCCTCGATCGGGCCATACTTCACGCCATCGACGGTGATCCCGCGGGTCAGCGCGGCCAGCGCCGCCTCATCCACCTGGCCATGCACCCGGGCGCGGTAGCGGCGGATCCAGCCATTGGCGGGCAGTTCCAGCTTGCGGGCCAGCGCGCCGTCATTGGTCAGCAGCAGCAGGCCCTCGCTGGTCAGGTCCAGCCGCCCGACGGAGACGAGGCGCGGCAGCCCGGCGGGCAGGTTCTCGAACACCGTGGGGCGGCCCTCGGTGTCCTTATGCGTCGTCACCAGGCCGCGCGGCTTGTGGTAGCGGAACAGCCGCGTGCGTTCGGGCGCCGCGACCGGGGTGCCGTTGACGGTGACGCGGTCGGTCGGGCCGACGAAGGTCGCGGGGGTCATGACCTTGTGGCCGTTGAGCACCACGCGGCCCTCGGCGATCAGCTTTTCCGCGTCGCGCCGGCTGGCGATGCCCGCGCGCGCCAGGAATTTGGCGATGCGGTCGCCGCGTTCGCCCTCGACCTCGTCGTCATCGTCGGGGGTTTCGGCGACGGGGGTCTCGTCCAGCCCGCCCTCGACGCTGCGCGCGCGGGAGGAGTGGCGCTTGCCGCCGCGCACGCGTTCGGCCAGCGGCACGTTCGGGATGTTGTCGTCGTCGTCGGGCGGCACGGCGGTCATGCCGGCACCATCTGGCGTGTCGTGGCATAGGCCACGGCGGCGGCGATGAAGGCGCGGAAGATGTCGGGGTCGGCCGGGTCCACCGCATATTCCGGGTGCCATTGCACGCCGAGGCAGAAGGTCTTGCCGGGGGCCTCGATGCCCTCGATCACGCCATCCGGGGCGACGGCATTGACGATGCCGTGGCTGCCCGGTGTCGCGACCGCCTGGTGGTGCGCGGTGTTCACCGCCATGCGGGTGCCGCCGATGATGCGGGCCAGCAGGGTGCCAGGGGTCACGGTCACATCATGGCCTGGCTGGTCGCGCGGGGTCGGTTGTTCATGTTCCAGCGCGCCCGGCACGTCGTCCGGGATGTGCTGGTGCAGGGTGCCGCCCAGGGCGACCGCCAGCAATTGCTGACCGCCGCAGATGCCCAGCACCGGCATGTCGCGCGCGATGGCGCCGCGCAGCACCGCGAGTTCGAAGCCGGTGCGGCCTTCCTTCAGCACTACCGTCTCGTGCATCGGCCCCCCGCCATAGAGGCCCGGGTCCACATCGAAGGCACCGCCGGTCACAACCAGCCCGTCCAGCCGGTCGAGGTAGGCCGCGGCCAGCCCCTCCTCATGCGGCAGGGCGACCGGCAGGCCGCCGGCGATGGCGATCGCATCGCAGTAATTCTGCCGCAGCGCATACCAAGGGAGCTTGGACCAGCCGCCGGCGGGCTCGGCATCCAGGGTCAGGCCGATCAGGGGATTTTTGCTCATGGCGCTTGCTACGCGCAGGGATGGCCTGCGGTAAAGCGTGCTGCTTGCGCCCACTGTCCCGCGCGGCGCAGATACGCCGCATGAACAGCCATATGGACGATGCCCTGGTCGAAGCCCGCGCCGCCGCCGCGCGGGGCGAAGTGCCGGTGGGGGCCGTGGTGACCGATGGCGCGGGGCGCGTCCTGGCGGCGGCGGGCAATGAGGTGGAGGCCCGCCGCGACCCTTCCGCCCACGCCGAATTGCTGGCGCTGCGGGCGGCCGCGGCCCTGCGCGGGGATCGCGTGCTGCCGGATGCGACCCTGTGGGTGACGCTGGAGCCCTGCGCGATGTGCGCCCATGCCGCCAGCCTGTTCCGGGTGAAGCGCGTGGTGTTTGGCGCCTATGACCCGAAAAGCGGCGGGGTGGAGCACGGCGCCCGCGTCTTCAGCCACCCGACCTGCCACCATGTGCCGGAGGTCGTGGGCGGGGTGCGGGAAGCCGAGGCAGGGGGGCTGTTGCGCGAATTTTTTGCCGGGCTGCGGTAGCGGTCAGTCGCCCCGCAGCGCCGACAGCCCGCCGGGCGCCGCCCCCAGGCCGTTGTTTGGCCGCGTCACGACACCCGCGCGGCCGGGATCCCACCAGGCCGGCGCCGTTGGCCCCACCGCGATGCCGCCGACGAAACGCGGCGCCGGCGCGTGACGGGCCTGTCCGGCCAGCACGGCTTGGCCCAGCGGGCTCAGCGCCAGCGGCCCGCTGCGGGCGATCAGGCGGCGGGTGCCGTGGCGCAGGCGGTCGATGATCTCGGCCACCATCAGGTCGGTCGGGTGGAACACCGGGTCCGCGGCGGCAAAGCCCGCCAGCACGGCGGCGGCGTCGGCAGCACCTTCGACCACCGCCCGCAGCACGCGCCGTTCTGACAGCGCCAGCCCGTCACTGGCCCAGGGCAAATCCTGCAAATGCCGCCGCAGGGCGGGCGCCAGGTGCGGGAAGGGCAGTTGCCGCCGCCAGATGCGGTCCAGTTCTGCCGGGTCCTCGCCCGCGAAGGCATCCCAGGCCAGGCACGCGGCCTCGGCCGCCGCATCGCCCAGGGGAACGGGCACCAGCGCCGCCAGTTCGGCATCGGTCAGGGCAGGGAAGACCCGGCGCCCATCGGCCGGCATCAGAAAGATTCGGCCGCGTCCAGCCGGCCAGATCAGGGAGATGATCCGCAGCAGCGCGATCTGGTCCCACACATCATGTTCGCACCAGATATGCAGCGGCGCGTCACCGCGCGCCGCGGCCAGCAGGGCGGTGTATTCGGCGCCAAGCCGCAGGCGCACGGCCTCCAGCGGGTGGTGCGCGTGCATCGCGACGAAGCGCGACCGCTGCGCCAGCCAGGCCATCGGCCCATCCGCATCCCGCGCGGGGCCTAGGCAGACCGGATCGGCATAGGTCAGGTAGTCGCCGGGCGGCAGCCGGCCGCGCAGATCGTCGCCGGGGCGGATGTGGATCGGGGTCATGCCGTCACCGCCCTGCCATCACCAGCGGGGTCAGCGCATCCAGCACCCCTGTCAACGTGATCTGCACCCCCACGCACAGCAGCAGGAAGGCCGAGACCCGCGTGACCAGCCGCGAACCATCGGGGCCAAGCATCCGCGCCACGCTGACAGCATGCCGGTAGGCCAGGTAGATCACCACCGAGACGGTCGCCGCGACCAGCAGCCCCACCAGCATGCTGGGCACCAGGCTACGCATGTCGCCGCTGCGGTTCGCCGCCAGGGCGATGGAGGCGGCGATGGTGCCCGGCCCCGTGGTCAGCGGCATGGTCATCGGGAAGAAGGCCATGCGGTTCGCTGCGGCCATGCTGACCTTGGCGACAGAGGTCGCATCCGGCGCATCGGGTGCGTTCAGCATCCCCCAGCCGGCCAGCGCGACCGTCAGCCCGCCGGCAATCCGCAAGGCGGCCAGAGAGATGCCGAAGAAACTGAGGATCTGCTGCCCCAGGAACCCCGCCACCAGCAGCACGCAGAGCGAATAGAATGCGATCCGCCGCGCCAGGGCGGCACGCTCGCGGTAGCTCAGCCCCTGCGTGCGTTCGAGGAAGACGAACCCGATCGCGAAGGGGTTGATGATGCTGATCAGCGTGGAGAAGGCGAACAGGTAGTCGCTGATCATCCGCGCGATGATGAAGCCGTCCATCGTGGCGCTACCGCAGTTCGATGTTCAGCCCGCCCGGGGCGATTTCCAGCATCGCCCCGTCGCGGGATGCGCGCAGCCGAAGCCGCACGCCATTGCCGTTGCGCAGGAAGCGGACCAGCGGCCCGCCCGGCGGGGGCGGGGGGGTATCGGCGGCCGGCGGGTCCTGCGCCTCTTCCGTATAGGCGCCGGAAAAATCCTCCAGCCGGGACAGGTTGAACACCTCCCCCCGCGCCTGGAGGGAGGTCAGGCCAAGTGCGCCGACGCCCAGGCCGCGCACGCGGAAGGGATATTCCTCACCCCGCCAGCGCAGCCGGCCGCCGCCGATGCTGCCGGCGACGATGCCGATGCCGACGCGCACCTCCTCGATCTCGACCGAGGCATCGGGGTTCGGGTCGGCACGCTGGGCCATGGCCGCAAGGGGAAGAACCGAGGCAGGGAGTGCCACGGTTCCCCCGACCGCCGCCAGACCGCGACGCGTGATCCACAGCGCCACCTGATCATTCCCCTATCCTGCTGCCGTCCTGCGTAGCCTGCCTGCACTGGAAGGGTCCAGCCCGCGCATGGGCGGGGCGGTGGATTTGCCGTGCCGGGGGGGGGGCGGACCGGGGCGACGCCGGGCGCCGTCCGAAATGAAACGTCAATCCATTCGCGGGTAAGCCTGCCCGCCAGCAGAGCAACGATGCCCGCGTTCCGCATGATGCGGGCGGGATGCCGAGGGATCACCATGCGCATAGCGAAGATCTTCACCATCGCCCTTGGCGCCGTCGCAGCCGTTGCCCTGGGGGCAAGCGGGGTCGCGCTGACCAACGCCTGGCGCGCCTTCGATGGCAGCGGCAAGGCCCTGCTGCTGACCGATGTCTACAGCAGCGTGCTGACGATCCCCCAGGCGCTGACGGATGAGCGCAGCGCGGGCGGCAACATGCTGCGGCCGCCCCAGGCCAGCGCCGCCGACCACCAGGCGTTGCGCGATGCCCGCCGGATCCTTGATGAACGCCTCGCCTCCGCGCGTGCCGCCACGGCCGCGGCCCCCGGCCTGGCCCCGCCCAGCACGGGCGCCACCCTGGCGCGGATGCAGGCGGACATCCGGGCGATCCGCGCCGAGGTGGATGCCGGCGCCAGCCGACCGCATGCCGAACGCATGCCGCTGGCCGCCCGCATGTCCGCCCGCAGCCTCGAAGTCCAGGGTTCGCTCAACCCGGTGTTGAACAGCACCGAGCGTAGCCTGACCGCGCAGGATCCGCGCCTGGCGGATGCGGCGGCGATTGCCCGCCTCGTGCTCAGCCTGCGCGAAAGCGCCTCGGCGATCGTCATTCCGATCGGCCTGGGTGTTCGCGAGAGCCGCCCCCTGACGGTGGAGGAATTGCTGCGCGGCGAACGCGCGCGCGGCGCCTATGACAGCGCGAGCGAGCAGATCGCGGGCCGCGCCAGTGCCCAGGACGCCCCGCCCGCCATCCGCCAGAGCTACGAACAGTTGTTCGGGCGGCAGTTGGTCGAACCGACCCGCATCATCGACACCGTCATGACGGAAGGGCGGCTCGGGCGCGGCTATTCGATCGATACGGCGGGCTGGGGCAACCAGGTGATCGGGGCCTTCCGCCAGGTCTTCGACCTGCGCGATGCGGCGCTGCTTGAACTGCGAAGGGAGGCCGACAGTGCCCATGGCGCGGCCTTGTCCCGCCTGGTGATCCTTGCCTGCGCGGTGATCGTCCTGCTGCTGGGGCTGGCCGCCGGCGGCTGGCTGTTCCGCCGCTATGTGCTCTCGGCACTGGAACGCATCACCGGCGCGATGGGGGAGGTCGCCAAGGGCGATTTCACCGTCACGGTGCCGCATGCCGACCGCCAGGATGAAGTCGGCGAACTGGCGCAGGCGCTGGAAGTGTTCAAGCGCCAGGGGCTGGAGACCCAGTCCCTCCAGCAGCAGCGGGAGGCGGATGAGCGCGCCCGCCAGCAGCGCGTGGCCCGGATCGACACGCAGATCCAATCCTTCACGACCACGGTGAATGACGCGCTGGACCGGGTTACCAAGTCCACCGGCACCATGATGTCCTCCGCCGACAGCGTGACCGGATCGAGCGAGGCGACCCGTCAGCGGGCGGCGAGCGGCGCGCAATCGGCGGCACAGGCCTCCGGCGCCGTCCAGGCCGTGGCCGCCGCGACCGAGGAGCTCTCGGCCTCCGTCGCCGAGGTGTCGCGCCAGGTCCGCAGCGCCAGCAGCATGGCCAGCGAAGCGGTCCGCGAATCCGTGGCGGCCGACGCCAATGTGCAGGGCCTGGCCAATTCGGCCCAGAAGATCGGCGATGTCGTGAAGCTGATCACCGATATCGCGGCCCAGACCAACCTGCTGGCCCTGAATGCGACCATCGAGGCCGCGCGGGCGGGCGACGCCGGCAAGGGCTTTGCCGTCGTGGCGTCGGAGGTGAAGAACCTGGCCAGCCAGACCACGCGGGCGACCGAGGATATCTCCGCCCAGATCGCCGATATTCAGATGGCCACCACCAGCGCGGTGACGGCGATCCAGAGCATCGCGAGGCGAATTGGCGAGATGAGCGAGGTCTCGGCGTCGATCGCGTCCTCGATCGAGGAACAGGGTGCCGCGACCCGCGAGATCGCGGAGAGCATCCAGCGCACATCCTCCGGCACCCAGGCGGTGTCCGAGGAGATCGGGGCGGTAACCGAGGCCGCCAACGCCATGGGCAGTGCCACCGGCGCGATGGTCGATTCCATCGGCTTGGTGTCGGCCGAAATGGGCGAGTTGAAGGTGGAGATCGGCGACTTCCTGGAAAGGATGCGCGCGGCGTAGCACCGCCCTCCGCGTTCCCCTGCACGCCGATCCAGGTCTATCCTGGATGATAACAGTCGGGGGAACACGACGCATGACCGCCCTGTCCAGCATCCTGAGCGACCATTGGGAAATCGGGCTCTTCCTGGCGCTGGCCCTGGGTTATGCGATCGGCAAGATCAAGATCGTCGGGCATGCGATGGGGCTGGTCACCGGATCGCTCTTCGCCGGGCTGCTGATCGGTCAACTCGGCGTTGAAATCCGGCCGGAGGTGAAAACCGTCTTCCTGCTGCTGTTCCTCTTCGCCAATGGCTATGGCGCGGGGCCGCAGTTCTTTCGGGCGCTGCGCAGCGACGGCGTGAAGCCGCTGATCCTGACCCTGTTGATCACCTTCCTGGGTCTTGGCTGCGTCTATGGCATGGCGCGGCTGATGGGGCTGGAGACGGGCTTCGCCGCCGGGCTGCTGTCGGGCGCACTGACGCAATCCTCCGCCATCGGCACGGCGTCGGAGGCGATCATGGGCCTGGACCTGCCGATGGCCGAACGCCAGCGCCTGGTGAACCAGATCCCGGTCGCGGATGCCGTCTGCTACCTGTTCGGCTTCTGGGGCGAGGTCTTCTTCGTCGCCATGCTGCTGCCGAAGCTGCTGAAGATCGACCTGGAGAAGGAAGCGCGTGCGCTGGATGCGAAGCTTGGGCTGAGCAGCGCACAGGCCGGGGTGAAATCCGCCTATCGCCTGCGCGCCGCGCGCAGCCACCGGGTCGAGAACGCCGCCGCCATCGGGCTGAGCGTCGGTGAGATCGAGGCCCGCGCCCTGGCGCAGGGGGCCCGCGTGGTGCTGCACCGGCTGCGGCGCGATGGGGAGATCCGCGACTGCGCGCCGGCGGACCGCCTCGCCGCCGGCGATATCGTCGTCGTCGCGGGCCTTCGGGCCGCGATCCTGGAGACGGGCGCCTTGCTAGGGCCCGAACATGATGACGCCGATCTGCTCGACATGCCGATCGAGACGCTGGATGCGGTGGTGACCAACCGGAAACTGGCGGGGCAAAGCCTTGGCCAACTCGCCGCTGAACGGCCGGAGGCGCGCGGCATCTTCGTCAAATCCCTGCGCCGCGGTGGGCAGGCGATGCCGCTGGCCGCCAGCACGGTGCTGAACCGCGGCGATGTGCTGACCCTGATCGGGCCGGTCGCGGCCGTGGAGCGTGCCGTGGTCCAGATCGGCTTCGCCGACCGGGCGACGGTGACGACCGACATGTTGACCATTGGCCTTGGCGTCGCGGCGGGCTGCCTGATCGGGCTGCCGGCCGTGACCTTCTTCGGCATCAAGCTGTCGCTGTCCACGGCGGTCGGCACGCTGTTGATGGGGCTGTTCTTCGGCTGGTTCCGCTCGGTGAAGCCGAACCTGTTGGGCCGGGTGCCGGAGGCGTCGCAGGCCTTCATGATGAACTTTGGGCTGGCGGGGTTTGTCGCGATGACGGGGCTGCATGCGGGGCCGGTGTTCCTGCCGGCGCTGATGGAAAGCGGTGTCGCGCTGTTCATCGCCGGGGTCGTCTGCACCTGCGTGCCGCCGACCGTCGGCGCCTTCTTCGGCAAGTATGTGCTGAAGATGAACCCGGTGCTGCTGCTGGGCGCCGTATCGGGCGCGCAGACTATGACGGCGGCGATGGTGGCGGTGCAGGAACAGGCGAAAAGCCGGGCGCCGGTGCTGGGGTTCACCGTGCCCTATGCGCTGGGCAACATCATCCTGACGATCTGGGGCACGGTGATCGTGTTGCTGATGGCGGAGTAGGGGCGGGGGGCTAGACCGCGATGCGTTCGCATTCGCTCACGCATCGCGGTCTAGCTTGTTGTTTTGTCGCGTGATTCAGCCCTGCGGCGCATTCGCGCCTACGACCATCACGCTCTAAAGCCGCAGCCCCAGCCGCTGGATCATCACCCGCTCCTCCTCATACTGCCGGCGGGCAAAGGTCGCGTAGGCATCGCTGTCCAGATACATCGGCTGCATGTCGAACCGGTCCAGCATCGCGATATGCGCGGGGTCGAACAGCGCCTCCTTGAAGGCATCGTGCAGCACCCGCACCACGCCCGCGTCCATGCCCTTCGGCCCGCCGATGCCATAGGGGCTGATCGAGACGATATCGATGCCGCTTTCCTGCAAGGTCGGCGTATTGGGGAAGCGCTTGGCACGCTCGGCCCCCCAGGTCACCAGCAGCCGCAGCCGCCCATCCTGCACCAGTTGCGACCAGCCCGAACTATCGGCGGTGGCGTGGATCTGGCCGCCCAGCAGCGCCTGCAAATTCTCGGCGACGCCGCGGAAGGGCACATGCACCCATTCCACGCCCTTCTGGCCCGCGATCTGTTCCATCGTGATGTGCAGCGACGTGCCGACACCGGGCGTGCCGTAGTTGATGCGCCCAGGATTGGCACGGGCATAGGCGAGGAAGTCTTCCAGCGTCTGCCACGGCGCGTCGGCGCGGACGACGATACCGAACAGATAGCCGGTCAGATGAACGACCCAGGTGAAGTCATTCATCGGGTCGAAGGGCGGGCGCGGGTTCATCAGCGGGTTGCGGAACACGCTGATCGGCATCTGCGACAGGGTGTAGCCATCCGGCCGTTCGGCCAGCAGTTGCTGCGCGCCCAGAATGCCGCCGGCGCCGGGCTTGTTGTCCACGATCACCGGCTGGCCCAGGCGGCGGGACACCTGTTCGCACAGCACCCGCATCTGCACGTCGGTGGTGCCGCCCGCGCCCCAGGGGACGAGGACCCGGATGGGGCGGTTGGGGAAACCGGATTGCGCGAAAGCCGGGGCGGCCAGGGCGGTCGCACCGGCGATCAGCGCGGCACGGCGGCCGATATGGGTGGTCATGAACATTGTCTCCCGCGGCGGGCCTTTTTGGAATGGCCTCTGCCTTGGCGGGAGTATTGCGGGGCAAGGCTGGGCGGGGCAACCGATATGGCGGCCCCGCCCCCCGGCCGGATACCCCCGGTCAGATCCGCAGCGTGCCGTTCATCGCGGCGGCATAGCGTTCGGAAATCTTGTCCCAATCCACCACGTTCCACCACGACACCAGGTAATCGGCGCGGCGATTCTGGTAGCGCAGGTAATAGGCGTGCTCCCACACGTCATTGCCCATCAGCACGCGCTGGCCATCCATCAGCGGATTATCCTGCCCGGGCTTGGTGGTCAGCGCCAGATTGCCGCCGGGGGTGACGGTGACGAAGGTCCAGCCGCTGCCGAAGACGCGCAGGCCATTGCCGTTGAAGTCGGCCTTCATCTTCTCGAACCCGCCAAGGTCGCGGTCGATCGCGGCCTTCAGCGCGCCCGTGGGTTCGCCGCCGGCGCCCCCCATGATCTGCCAGAACATCGAATGATTGGCGTGCCCACCACCATTGTTGCGGACGGCGACGCGGATCGCCTCCGGCACCTGCGACAGGTTCATCAGGATCTCGTCCAGCGGCATGGCCGCGACCTGCGGCTGGCCGGCGACCGCGGCGTTCAGCCCCGCCACCTGCGCGCCATGGTGGCGCATGTGGTGGATCTCCATCGTCAGCGCGTCGATCGCGGCCTCGTTCTTGTTGGTCGCGTAGCCCAGCGGCGGCAGGGTGAAGGGGCCGGTCGCAGCCGGCGCGCCTTGGGCGAAGAGCGGGCGCCGTGCCTCGGCGAAGACGGTGGCCGCCAATGCTGCGCCACCCAACAAAAGGGAGCGACGATGGGGCTGGGCTGTCATGACGATGATCCTCCTTTGGGCGCGGCGTTCGGGGCCGCGCGATGTCTGTCCGGCAGCCTGACGCCACGAGGCCACGGCAGCATCTGGCGCGGGGCGGGGTGGCGTCAACGCCGATACCGGCTGAAGAAATCGATTATCAGGGCCACCGTGCCAGGGGCCTCGGAATGGCCTTGGCCGGGGAGTCTCGCCAAGGCCGCGGCCCCGGCGGCACAGCCGACGGCCTCGGTGATCAAGAACCCGTCCGGGGCCGGGCGTTCCTGCCCCGGCGTGCAGCCCTGCCGTGTGGCCATGATCGCCAGGCTCTCGCTCTGCGACAGCATCCGTCCGCGCGGATTGACGAAACCCGTCACCGGAAAGGTACGATCCTCGTCGCCGATCACGAACAGCGTCGGCAGCGGCGGCCCGGCGGCGCAACCCGGCTGCAGCAGATCGGTGATGCCGCCCGCCAGCACAGCGATCGCGGCCCAGGTCATCGGCGCGCCGCAACCGGCTGAAAGCGTCATCAGCGCGCCCACCGAAAAGCCGGTCAGGTACAACCGGTGCGGATCGGCGATGCCCAGGGCAACGAGGCGCGCGGCCAGGGCCTCGACAAAGGCCCGGTCGTCGATCGGCGCGCCATCGGGCATCATCGTCGGGGCTTCCGGCCCACGCAGGTTGGGCCGCGAATACTGCCAGCGCCCGCTCACCCCGTCGGGGAAGGCGATAGCATAGCCGGCCGGCAGCGCGACGGCGTCGATCGCAAGACCCGCGCGCTGCCTGGCGCCGGTCTGCCCCGCGCCATGCAGCCCGATGATGAGCGGGAAGGGGCCGGGGCCGTCCGGGGTGGCGACCACCACGCTGCGGTCCATGCCTTGGTGGGGAATCGCCACCAGGGTTTCGCCGGCACCCGCAGGGGCCGAGAGAAGGCAGCCCAGCAGCAGCAGACCCCAGTGGCGCATCGGGCGACCGCTACTCCGCCCGGATGCCCGCCGTGGCGATCACCTGGCTCCATTTGGCGGTCTCCGCGGCGATGAAGGCGGAGGTGGGGGCCGGGCCGCGCCGGTCCGGCGGCGGGACATCCACGCCGAGTTCGGCCAGCCGCACCGCCAGACCAGGATCGGACAAGGCGCGGCCGATCGCGGCACCGATCGCGTCCACGGTGGCCGGCGGCGTGCCGGCAGGGGCCAGGACGGCGTTCCAGGTGGTGGCGGCGAAGCCGGGCAGGGCTTCGGCCAGGGTCGGCACGTCGGGCAGGGCGGCGCTGCGCGCCTCACCGGTCGTTGCCAGCGCGCGCAACTGCCCGGCGCGCACAGGCCCGGCGCCGGTGGCGACGCTGTCCATCAGCAGCGCGATCCGCCCGCCCAGCAGGTCCTGCAAGGCCGGCGCGGTGCCGCGATAGGGGATGTGTTCGGCCCGCGTGCCGGTCAGCGCGGTCAGCAATTCCACGCCCAGATGCGACGACCCGCCGGTGCCGCTGCTGCCATAGGCGAGCGGCGGATTGGCCTCACGCAGCGCCGAGATCAGCGCGGCCATATTGGCCCAAGGCGCATCGGGGCGGACCAGCACCACCATGGGCACGATGCCGACCAGGGCGACCGGGGCGAAATCACCGGCCGGGTCAAAGGGCAGGCGCGCGCCATGCAGCGCGCGGTGCACGGCATGGACCACGGTGGTGAACAACAGCACCGAACCGTCCTTCGGCGCGCGGGCCACGACCTCGGTGCCCAGCAAGGCCCCGGCGCCGGCGCGGTTCTCGACAACCACCCGTTGCGGCAAGTCGGCCGATAGCCGCTCGGCCAGAAGCCGCGCCACGATGTCGGTCGGCCCACCGGCAGCGTAAGGCACGACCAGGCGCACGGGCCGGTCGGGCGACCAGCCCTGGGCACGCCCGGGTCGTGCGACTGCGGCCAGCATGGTCGCGGCAAGCGCCGCGCGGCGTGGGATCATGGCTTTGGTTCCTCCGGCCCGGAGCCTCGCCCAACCAAGGTCGTAACGGAAGGGGCCGGCACCTTGGCCTTGTAGTTGCAGAAGGCCGCGGCGACGCAGCGCCAGCACTCGGGCGCGCGCGCCTTGCAGACGTAGCGCCCGTGCAGGATCAGCAGGTGGTGCGCCGGGCCGATCAGGTCGGGCGGGCAGCGGGCGACCAGCAGATCCTCGACCGCGCGCACGGTCTTGCCTGGGGCCAGGCCGGTGCGGTTGCCGAGGCGAAAGATATGCGTGTCCACGGCCATCGCGGCTTCGTTGAAGGCGATGCTGAGCACGACATTCGCGGTCTTCCGCCCGACCCCGGGCAGGGCTTCCAGCGCCGCGCGGTCGTTCGGCACCTGGCCGCCGTGGCGTTCGATCAATTGCGCGGACAGGGCCGCCACGTTCTTCGCCTTGTTGCGCCACAAGCCGATGGTGCGGATGTGGGCGGCGATGCCGTCCTCACCCAACGCCACCATCGCTTCGGGGGTGGACGCGGCGGCGAACAACCCGCGCGTCGCGCGGTTCACCGAGGCATCGGTCGCCTGCGCCGAAAGCGCCACGGCGACCAGCAGGGTGAAGGGGTCGGTGAAGAGAAGTTCGGTTTCCGGCTTCGGATTCGCCGCCGCCAGGGCGCGCAGGAAGGCCTCGGCCTGGGCGGCGCCCATGCGGCGCGACCGGCGCGGATCGGCGACGGTGCCATGCGGCGTGGCGCCGCGGCGGCGGGATTCGGTTGTGGCTGGCATGGTGTTCCCGAAACTCCGACCTATGTCACGGGTCGATGACGCAACCCTGCACGAACCGCGTGACCGAGGATATCGCCCCGCCGGCGCGACCCTTGCTGTTCGAGGCCTTGAGCACCCCGCCGCGCGGGTTGTCGCGCGGCGCGATCCTGCGCATCGGCCTGTTGCTGGGCGGGGCCGCGCCGATCTGCGGCGGCGGCTTTGTCTGGCTCGGGGCCTGGCCGGTCTTTGGCTTCCTCGGGGTGGAGGTCCTGCTGGTCGTGGCGCTGCTTTCCGCCCATGCGCGCTGGTCCTCCCGCGCCTTTGAACGCGTGCTGCTGGCCGATGGACGGCTGACGATCGAACGGGACAACGGACGCGGACAGCGCGAAAAAGCCGAGATGGACGCCTATTGGGCGCGGCCGCGGTGGATCGAGACCGCGCCGGGGGAGGGGCGCCTGCTGATCACCCTGCGCGGGCGCGGGGTGGAGATCGGGATGTTCCTGAACGGGCCCGAGCGTCGCTCGCTGCACGACGCCCTGGATCGGGCACTTATCGCTTGGCGTAATCCGACCTTCGAAAATACTCAACTAATGGTGGCAATTGACCGTGCCAAGTCGCCTGAAGCTATTCGCCCGGGGCCATCGCCCGGATAAGGTCGAACACCCGCTTGCGGACCGAAGGATCGGTGATCCGGTAATAGGCGCGGACGAGTTCCAGGGTTTCGCGGCGGTGCAGGGTATCATCCTCGAAGCCGTCCTGGGCCTCGGCAAAGCCGTTCATCAGGCGGCGGGCGCCGGAGCCGGCTTCGCCCGGCAGGTCATCGAAGAAGAAGCCGATCGGCACATCCAAAACCCGGGCCAGATCGAACAAACGGCTGGCGCCAACACGATTCACGCCACGTTCGTACTTCTGCACCTGCTGGAATGTCAGGCCGAGCGCCTCGCCCAGCTTCTCCTGGCTCATGCCCAGAAGGGTGCGGCGCAGGCGCACGCGGCTGCCGACATGGACGTCGATCGGGCTGGGCTTGTGTTCGCGCGGCTCCTTCTCGGGGCGTTCCGGCGTGTCGTCGATCTGCATGCTGGGCCTCCCGCGGATGAAGCAGTCGGGCCTTTTGCCTGACGCGAACCGGTCGCCAACGGCACCGCTTGCTGCTGAAGCCCTGGATAACGACCCAGTAAGCCTTTGTCAACTCTTTCGAGAAATCTCGTTATTGGGATTACTTTGAGGGGTTATGCGGCGGTGCAGCACCCCCACAGCGATAAGGCAGGCGACCAGTAACAACCCGGGCGATGCAAGCCCGGCCCGTGCGAAGACCGTCGGCGGGAGTGCGCCGGGCAGCGGCGCCACCAGCACACCCGCGGTATCGAGGCCAAGCCGGCCGACAACGCGCCCCCGTGCGTCGATCACCGCCGAGATCCCGGTCTGGGCCGCGCGGGCGAGTGGCAGGCCTTCCTCGACCGCGCGCAACCGTGCCGCGGCCAGGTGCTGGTAGGGGCCGGTCGAGACGCCGAACCAGCCGTCGTTGGTCACGTTCAGCAACCAGCCCGGGCGGTCCGCGCCCACAACCTCACCGGGAAAAATCACCTCGTAGCAAATCAGCGGACCGGCCGGGGGCAGCCCCGGCAGCGGCACCACCACGCGCCCGGGCCCGGCCGAAAAATCGCGGCTGCCGTGCACCAGGCGGATCGGCAGCAGCCCCCGCAGCGGCATGTATTCGCCGAAAGGAACGAGGTGCGCCTTGTCATAGGTGCCCTGGACCAGCCCATCGGAATCGAGCGCCACCAGGCTGTTGAACAGTGCTGCCAGCGATCCGTCCGGGGCGAATTCCGCCCGCACCGTGCCGGCGAGCAGCAACGCGCCGTCCGGCAAGGCCTCGGCCGCCAGCCGTTGCGCGACGGGATCGGCGCCGAGCAGGAAGGGGCTGGCGGTTTCCGGCCAGATCGCGACCAGCCGCGTGCCCGGCGGCACCATGCGCTCGGCGCGGGCCATGCCTTCGCGCGTCAGGTCCAGGTGGGTGCGGAAGTTCGGCACGCGGCTGTCCTCGCGCCACTTCGCTTCCTGGGGGATATTGGCCTGCACGATGACCAGGGCCGCGCCGGGGGGCGTGGGTTCCTCGCGCCACAACCGTGCGGCGCTGGCGGTCAGCACCAGCAGCAGCACGCCCAACCCCGCCAGCATGGTCCGCGCCCCCAGGATCGGCAGGGCGGCCAGCACCAGCGTCGCCAGCCCCAGGCCATGCGCGCCAACCAGGGCCGCCCCCTGCAACGGCACGGCGTGGAAGGCCCAGACGGTGCCGATCAGGTTCCAGGGAAAGCCGGTCAGCACCACGCCGCGCAGCATCTCGGCCGCGATCCAGATTGCGGCGAAACCCAGCACCCGCGCCCAGCCCGGCCGCGCCCAATAGGCCGCCAAGGCCGGCAGCACGGTGAAGGCGCCAAGCGGCAGCGCGAGCGCCGGCACCGCGATCGGCACCAGCCACCACCAGGTCGCGACATCGGTCAGCAGCGCATGCGTGATCCAGTAGAGCCCGGCGACGTTGAAGCCCCAGCCGAAGCAAAGGCCCCGCAAGCCCGCGCTCCGCCACGTCCGGGCCGCGCCCAGCATTGCCAGCAGCCCCGGGATGGTCAGCCACAACACGGGCAGCGCATGCACCGGTGGCAAGGCCAGTGCGGAGCCCGCGCCGATGCCGAAGGCCAGAAGCCCGGCCCGCCAGCCGGTCTGGGTGGTGAAAAAGGCCAGGATATGCGGGATCACCAGGTCGCCTCGACGGTGGGGTCGCTGCGCGCTTACCCGCCGCCGGAGCCGGCGTCCATTCAGCCCGCGTCCATTCAGGCCGTGGTATTGATCCCGTAGTCGGCGATCAGCCGCGTCCAGCGCGCGACATCGGCGGCGAAATAGGTGGCGAAGGCGTCGGGGTTGGCGCTGACCGTGACCTGCACGCCCTGGGCTTCCTGGCTGGCCCGCAGTGCTGGGTCGGCCATCACCTCGGCGATGCGGGCGTGCAGCAGCGCGATGATGGCGGGCGGCGTGCCGGCCGGCGCGAAGACGCCATTCCACAGCCGGGTCGGCGCGCCCGGAAAGCCCTGTTCCGTCATGGTCGGCACGTCCGGAAGCTGCGCCAGCCGTTCGGTGGTATCCACCGCAAGCGCACGCAGCCGCCCGGCCGCGATCTGCTGCTGCACCGAGGTGATGGCAAGCTTCGTCAACTGCATGTCGCCGCGCAGCACGGGGGCCAGCATCTCACCCGCGCCGCGCAGCGGCACGTGCAGCAGGGTGATGCCCGCGGTCTTGGCGAAAACCTCAAGGTCGATGTGCTGGTACGATCCGACACCGGCCGAGGCGAAGGCCAGCGGCGTCGGCGCCGCCTTCGCCAGGGCGATGAATTCGGCCAGGTTGGTGGCGGGAACCTGGGCGCCTGCGACCAGCACCTGCGGCAGTTCCACCAGGTTCGTGATCGGCGCCAGGTCGCGCGACGGGCGTATGCGCCGGTCCGGGGTGGCCAGGGCCTCGTTGATCGCGCCGGTCGAGACGTTGTTGACGATCAGCGTATGCCCATCGGCCGGTTGGCGCGCGACGTATTCATTGGCGATCCAGCCATTCGCACCGGGCCGGTTCTCCACGATCACGGGCTGGCCGAGCATGCGCGACAGCGGTTCGGCGATGATCCGGGCGATGACGTCGGTCGATCCGCCGGGCACCAGGGGAATGACCAGGCGCACCGGCCGGTTGGGGAAGCCCGCGGCGGCCGGGGCCGCCTGGGCCAGGGCCTGCCGACCGCCAACCATCATCCCGCCACCGATGGCGCCCCCGAATGCAATGACCTGGCGTCGGTTCATCTGTTCCTCCCTTGGCACCATCCTGTGCCTTATGACAATGCATGACCTATCCTTCATGCGGCCCATGTCAAGCGATTCAACTTTTTGTCGCGTTGGTATAGTGTCAGCCTCATGGACCAACCGACCCCTTCCCCCCTGCGCGCGCTGCGCGGCGGCAGCTCAACCCCCTTGTGGTTGCAGCTCAAGCACGCGCTGCGCGACCTGATCACCTTCGACCTCGTGGCCGGCGACCGGATCCCGACCGAGGCCGAGCTTTGCGACCATTACCGGCTGTCGCGCATCACAGTGCGCCAGGCGGTGACGTCGCTGGTGAATGAGGGGCTGCTGCTGCGCCAGCAGGGGCGGGGCACCTTCGTCCGCCTGGCGCGGCAGGATCTGGCCCTGTCCGACCCCGGGCATTTCCTGACCACCGGCTTCGACCTGGCGCCGGCCGCCGACATCACGGTGCATGGCGCCGAAACCCTGCCTTGCCCGGACTGGATCGCCCGTCGGCTGGGCATCGCGCCCGGGGCGCCGGTGCACAAGGTGCGCCGCCTGCTGTCGCGCGACGGCAACCCCGTGGCGATGCGGACGGTCTTCGTGCCCGAAGCGCTGGCACCGGACCTGCTGCTGGCCGAACTCGACCAGCCGATCCACCTGCTGCTGGAAGTGCGCTTCGGGCTTGAGGCGCAGGAAGCCGATGAGCGGATCGAAGTCATCACCGCCGATGACTTCCGCGCGGAGGTGCTGGACATCGCCCCGCAGGATCCGATCGTGCTGACCGAACGGGTGACCTTCGATGCCGGCGGCCGGGCGATCGACTGCACGCGGACCTATTTCCGCGCCGATGCGTTTTCCTTCCGCCGGGCGCTGCGCCGGCCCTGCGTGAAGGCGGCGAAGAAGGTATTGGCCGCGGTGACCTGAATTCAGCCTCTTGACCGCACGCTCCAGATTCGTCCTGTATCATCCTAACGAACTGGAAGCGCCCCAAATGGTCATCGACGCCCATACGCATGTCCTGTCAGAGGCGATGATCGCCCAGATCGCGCGTGAGGTGCCTTCGCTGGCGCCGAAATTGACCAAGATGTCCGACGACCACGGCGTCCTGGAAATCCTCGACGTCCGCCAGAATCCCTTTCCGCGCGGCGCCTGGGACCTGGAGCGCCGTTTTGCCGACATGGCACGCCAGGGCAGCGACATGCACGTGATCTGCAACGTGCCGCATACCTTTCTCTATGAGGCAGATGCCGGCGCCGCCGCCACCGTCGCGGAAATCCAGAACGAGGCGATCGCCGCCCTGGTCGCGGCCCATCCCGACCGCTTCATCGGCATGGCGACGGCGGCCATGCAGGACCCGGTCTCCGCCGCCGCCACCCTGGAACGCGCGGTGACCGTGCACGGCCTGCGCGGCGTGCACATCGGATCGAACATCCGGGGCGAGAACCTGGACGATCCGGCACTGGATGCGGTCTGGGACGTGATGGATCGCCACGCGCTCTATGTGCTGGTGCATCCGCACAAGGTCGTCGCGGCGGGGCGGATGAAGTCCTACTACCTGACCAACCTGATCGGGAATCCGCTGGAAACCACCATCGCCGCGGCCAGCCTGGTCTTTGGCGGCGTGATTGAGCGCTTCCCCAATATCCGCTTCTGCCTGAGCCATGGCGGCGGCTTCGTGCCCTATCAGGCTGGGCGCTTCCGCCACGGCTGGGCGGTGCGGCCAGAGCCAAAATCGCGGCTGAAGGGCGACCCGGCGGACAGCATCGACCGCCTGCTGCACGACAGCATCACGCATGACGCGGCAACCCTGGGCTTCCTGCTATCGCAGGTGGGGGCGGCGCGCATCACCTATGGCACCGACTACCCCTTCGACATGGGCACCGAAACCGGCGTCGCCGAGGTGATGGCCGCGACCGCCGACCCCGCCACCCGTGCCGCCGTGCTGGAAGGCAACGCCCGCCGCCTGTTCCAGGCCGGCTGACATGGCGATCGACAGCGGCGACGCCCGGCGCTTTGCCGCCCCCGCGATGGAAGCCTTCATCGCCCGGGTGCTGGTCGCCAACGGCTTGCGCCCGGCCGATGCCGCCCGCGTCGGGACGCTGATGGTGGAGGCCGACCTGACCGGCGCCGATGCCCATGGCATTTTCCGCCTGCCGCAATACGTCCGCCGCCTGCAAGCCAAGGGCATGAACCCGCAGCCCAACATCACCGTGTCCCGCCGCGCCCCCGCCGTCGCGGTGGTCGAGGGCGACAACGGCATGGGCCACCTGGTGATGTCGCAAGCCGGGGCGACGGCGGTGGAAATCGCCCGCGAAACCGGTATCGCCTGGGTCGGCGCGCGACGCTCCAACCACGCGGGATCGGGCGCCGTCTATGCCACCTTGCCGCTGCCGGCGGGGATGATCGGCATCTACACGGTGGTTGCCTCGGCCAATCACATGGCGCCCTGGGGCGGGTCGGACAGCCTGCTCGGCACCAACCCGCTGGCCATCGCGATCCCGATGGGCGACGCCGACCCGGTGGTGCTGGATATGGCGACGACCGTGGTGTCCTACGGCACCGTCAAGGGCCACGCCCTGCTGGGCCAACCGATGCCGGAGGGCTGGATGGTGGACCGCACCACCGGCGAACCGCTGACCGACCCGAAAAAATCAGCCGAGGGCGTGTTGCTGCCGATCGGTGGCTACAAGGGATCGGGGCTGGCGCTGGTGCTGGGCCTGCTCGCCGGCCCCTTGAACCGCGCGGCGTTTGGCAAGGATGTGGTGGACTTCAACGCCGATGACGCGACGGTCACCGAGACGGGACATGTGCTGATCGCGCTGGATGTGTCCCGCTTCCTCGACCCCGCCGAGTTCCACGCGGATGTGGCGCGACACCTGGAAGACCTGCGGCAGAGCGTGCGCCTGCCCGGTGTGGACCGCATCCGCATGCCCGGCGAAATGCGTGCGCAGCGCCGGCGGGACCGGGTGGCGCATGGCGTGCCCCTGGCACCGGCGCTGATGGCGCTGCTGGACCGGTTGGCGGGTGAGGCGGGGGTGGCGGGGTTGGTATAGAATTGGGAAAGTCGCGCTTTGAAAGGGGCTTTGGCCCTCTCAAACTCTCCCCACCAAGGGGCCGTGACCCCTTGGAACCCACGCGATTTGGTAAAATAAAGAGAGGGGCGTCTCAGGTGCTCGACTGATCGAGGTCGCGCGATGCCCTTCTCTTTATTTTACCAATACTCCGCCGGTCCAGGGGCGGCGGCCCCTGGTCGGGGTGGTGTGGAGGGGGCGAAGCCCCTTCCACTGGCGCAACCTCCCAATACTCGACTACAGCGCGCAGGCCGCATCCACCAGCACATCCACCAGTGTCCCGTTCCGCACCTCGCGCAATGCATCGGGGCCGCGTGGCAGGTCGCGGACGATCAGGCCGACGGCGTTACGGTCGCGGTACCAGTTGCCTTGCACCGGATGCCAGGCGGGGCGATCGCAGCGGTAGTCGGCCAGGTAGGCGACGCTGCGCGCCTGGCCGCCCGTTTCCGGCATGTGGATCGGCTCGGCCAGGTTCATCACCAGCCAGACGCGGCGCAGGCCGGAGGGGTGGCGGGTCACCGGGGATGCCGCGAAGGCCTCCGCGATGGGGCCATCGGCGGCGACGGGAAGGCGGCGCCAGGTCCGGCGCGGCGCCAAGGCGATGGCGGGCATGGCCGGCAGGGCCTCGGCCGCCACCACGGGCGCCACCGCCGCCGGAGGTGCCGCTTCCGCCGGCTGCGGTTCGACCGCGGTGCAACCCGCACCGACGGCCAGCAGGAACAGGACGGCGATTGTGTGGGACGTCGCCATCACGGACTCCAGAATCGGGCAGGGAAGTGTCTCACCCACCCGATGCCGCGTGAAGCTTCGTCCTGCAATCAATAGTATTTCAGCGCCGTCGCCTTCCCGCCGAAGATCCGCCAGACGAAGATCGTGTAGAGCAGGATCATCGGCAGCACCGCGATCGCGCCGACCAGAATGATCATCAGCGCCTCCGGCGCGCTGGCCGCCTGGAAGATGGTCATCCGGTCCGGCACCACATAGGGCCAGAAGGAATAGGCCAGGCCCTGGAAGCACAGCACGAAGATGCCGACCACGGCGGCGAAGGGCACCCAGTCCAGCGTCGAATCCCGGCGCGGCATGCGGCGCAAGGTCAGGAAGGCCAACAGGAACAGCGCGGTCGTCGCCAGCGGGATCGGCGCCAGGCCCAGGATCTGCGGAAAGGCGAACCAGCGGTCCAGGATGCGCGGGCTGGCCAGCGGCGTCGCCGCCGAAACCACCAGCACCCCGATCCAGGTCAGCACAAGCGCGACGCGCGCCCAGGCGATGGCGCGTTCCTGCAAATCGCCCTCCGTCCGCCACACCAGCCAGCAGGCACCGACCAGCGCATAGCCCGCGACGACGAAGATGCCGCAGAGGAAGGCGAAGCCGAGGGAGACCCAGCCAGGCTCCGGCAGCCCCTGGATATAGAGGCCGAGCATCCAGCCCTGCGCGAAGCTGGCGAGGTAGGAGCCCGCCTGGAAGGCGATGTCCCAGCGCGGCTTCTGGCTTTCCGGCGCCTTCACACGAAATTCGAAGGCGACGCCGCGGATGATCAACGCCGCCAGCATCAGCACCACGGGGATGTAGAGCGCGGTCAGGATGAGGCCATGCGCCATCGGGAAGGCGACCAGCAGCAACCCGACACCCAGCACCAGCCAGGTCTCGTTCGCATCCCAGAAGGGGCCGATGGAGGCGATCATGCGGTCGCGGCTGTCCTCATCCGGCACATGCCGCAGCAGGATGCCGACGCCGAGGTCGAAGCCGTCCAGCACGGCATAGGCGAGCATGGCGATGGCCATCAGCCCGGCGAAGACGATCGGCAGCCAGGCGCCGGGGGGAAGGGCATCCATCACACGAGTCCCTCCTTGGGGTCCGGCAAGCCGCCGGCGATTTCCGGCGTCACCAGGTCCGGCCGCCGCGCCAGATGCATCAGCGTGCCGATATAGGCGGCCAGCAGCACGCCATAGACGATCAGGTAGAGGATCAGCGACGAGGCGATGGTGGTCGCCGCGACCGGACCCGCGGCCTCCGACGTGCGCAGCACGCCGGAAACCAGCCAGGGCTGGCGGCCGATCTCGGTCACATACCAGCCGGAGAGCGTTGCGACCCAGCCGGAGAAGGTCATGCATACCAGCGCCCAGCCGATCAGCCGCGTCGGGCCGCGTCGATGGATGGTCCAGAGCGATGTCCAGGACACCAGCAGCATCAGCATGCCCACGCCCACCATGATGCGGAAGGCGAAGAACAGGGGCGCCACGGGCGGATGGTCGGGGAATTCGTTCAACCCACGGATCTCGCCATCCAGCGAATGGGTGAGGATGAGGGAGGCGAGGTAGGGGATCTCGATCTCGAAGCGATTGCTGCGCGTCGCGGCATCAGGGATGGCGAAGAGGCGTAGCCCGGCATCGCGCTCGGTCTGCCAGATGCCTTCCATCGCGGCGATTTTCTGCGGCTGGTATTCCAGCGTGTTCAGGCCATGCGCATCGCCGACGTAGATTTGCACGGGGATCAGGACAGCGGCCAGGGTCACGCCTGTGCGCATCGCCTTCAGCACGCCGGCCGAGGCATCGCCGCGCAGCCAGCGCCAGGCCGAAAGCCCCGCGACGAGGAAGGATACGGTCAGCCCCGAGGCCAGCAGCATATGCGTCAGGCGATAGGGCATCGAGGGGTTGAAGATCACCGCGACCCAGTCGGTCGCGTGCACGACGCCGTCGCGGATTTCGAAGCCTTGCGGCGTCTGCATCCAGGAATTCAGCGCGATGATCCAGAATGCGGAGAGCGTGGTGCCACCGGCGACCAGCACCGTCGCCATCGTATGGATCTTGTTGGGCACGCGGCCGAAGCCGAAGAGCATGACGGAGAGGAAGGAGGCTTCGAGGAAGAAAGCGGTCAGCACCTCGTAGGCCAGCAGCGGCCCCGCGATATTGCCTACCTTCTGCATGAAGCCGGGCCAGTTCGTGCCGAATTGGAAGGACATGGTGACGCCGGACACAACGCCCATGGCGAAGGACAGGGCGAAGACCTTCACCCAGAATCGGTAGGCTTCCATCCAGGCGTCGTCGCGCGTGCGGTTGAACCGCAGCTTGAAGAACAACAGCATCCAGCCGAGCGCGATGGTGATCGTCGGGAACAGGATGTGGAAGGAGATATTGGCCGCGAACTGGATGCGGGCCAGGACGATCGGGTCCACGACGGCTACTCCTTCTTTCTCGCGCGGGACTTGCCGCCAAGCATGGCAGGCAGGCGATCCTTGGCATCAAGCAACTTAACCACACCCGAACCGAGTTTGAGCAATTGGATCAACCGCTCATCCGGCAGGCGCTGCACTTCGTCGGCCCATCCGGTCAGCAATTCGATGGTGGCGGTCAGGTCGCGCAGGCGGGCCTGGGCATGCTGTTCCTCCTCCGACGCGGGCGTCTGCATCAGCAGGTCGCGCAGGACGGACAGGGTCGGGTCCACCTCTCGCTTGCGGCGTTCCTCGGCCAGGGTGCGGACGATGGTCCAGGGGTCTTCCAGGGCCGTAAAATAGTCGCGCCGGTCATCCGGCAGGTGCTTCAGCTTCACCAGCCGCCAGGTGTCCAATTCCCGCAAGCCCATCGAGACGTTGGAGCGCGAGACACCAAGCCGCTGGGTGATCTCCTCGGCGTTCAGCGGCCGGTCGGCTGCATAGAGCAGCGCGTAGATCTGCCCGACCGTGCGGTTGATGCCCCAGCGCGACCCCATCTCGCCAAAATGCAGCACGAAGGCCTGGATGAGGGGAGGGAGGTCCATGGGCTGACAGATATTTCAGTAATTTCTGAAATGCAAGACGTGACCGACGGTGCCTCCCTTGCCCGCCCGCCGCCCGACAGGCAGGGTCGCCGGCCAGGAGAACCCGCATGCGCCGATTGATCCTTCCCGCCCTCGCCATCCTGCCCTTGCTGCCCGGCCCCGCCGCGGCGCACCACCCGATGGGCGGCGCCACGCCGAGCACCTTCTGGCACGGGCTGCTGTCGGGCTTGGCGCATCCGGTGATCGGCCTGGACCACCTGGCGTTCCTGCTGGCCTTTGGCTTCGTCGCCGGGCTCGCGGGCTGGGGGTTCGGGCTGCCCTTGCTGTTCGTCGGCGCCTCCATCCTGGGCGTCGCCAGTGCCTGGGCCGGGCTGGCATTGCCGGGGGCGGAGATGCTGGTGGCGGTCAGCGTGATCGCCGTGGGCGGGTTGCTGCTGGTTGGGCGGAGTGTTCCGCGCGGGGCCTGGGCCGCCCTGGTGCTTCTGGGCGGCATCGCCCATGGCCAGGCCTTTGCCGAGGCGGTGCTGGGGGCCGAGGCGACCCCGGTCGGCGCCTATCTCCTGGGCCTGGGCATCGTGCAGGCGGCGGTGATGGGCGGGGTCATGCTGCTGCTGCGCCAGCAGCCCCGGATTGCGGCTGGCCCGCTGCCGCGCGTGGCGGGGCTGGCCGCGGCCGTGGTCGGGGTGATGGCTCTGGCGGCCTAAACCCGCCGCACGCCCGTAAAGGTGGACAGGCCCACCGGGATATCCACCAGGTTCCGCTGGTGCGCGATCACCCGGAAATACTCGCCCAGCGGCAGATAGGGCAGGTCCTGCCAGAACTGCGTCTGGATCTGCCGCGCCACCGCCTGCTGCGCCGCCGTGTCCGGGGCCGCCATCCAATCCTGCCGTGACTGTTCCAGCGCCGGGCTGTTCGGCCAGCCGAACCAGGCGCGATCGCCATTCGCCCGCAGGCCGAGGTTGGCCACCGGATCCAACAGCCCCGCCGCGCTGAAGCCGCTGATGAAGGCGTTCCAGCCGCCGCGATCCGGCGGTTCGCGCGATGCGCGGCGCTGCACGATGGTGCCCCAGTCGGCGGCGAAGGCTTCGGCGTTCATGCCGGCCTGGCGGAACATGTCCACCGCCACCTCGCTCATGGCCTTGAGGAAGGCGAGGTCCATCGGCTGCAACACCAGCACCTTCTCACCCTTGTAGCCGGCGGCGGCGAGGTCGCGCTTCACCCGGTCCATGTCGCGCGGGCCGCGCAGCACATCGATGCCCGCATCATTGGCCATCGGTGTGTTCGGCAGGAAGGCACCGACATCGGTGCGCCACAGGCTGCGGTCCTCGCTGAAGGCGGCGGTCATGAACTGGCTCTGGTCCAGCGCACCCAGCATGGCGCGGCGGATCGCCGGGTTGTTGAAGGGCGGGGTCAGGTGGTTGAAGCGCAGCACGCTGATGCTGCTGTCTTCGGTGACCTTCACTGTCACGTTCCTGGCGCGGCGCAGCAGCGGCAAAAGGTCGTTGGGCGCGTATTCCAGCCAATCCACCTCGTTCTGCTGCAAGGCGGCCGCGGCGGTCGCGGGGTCGGGCAGGATGTGCCACTCGATGCGGTCCAGATGGGCGATCTTCGGCCCTGCCGAACGGCTGGCGGTGCCGCCTTGGCGCGGCACATAACCATCGAAGCGATCGTAGACGACGCGCACGCCTGACACACGTTCGGCGGTGTTGAAGCGGAAGGGGCCGCTGCCGGTCATCTCCGTCACCGCGCGCGACGGGTCGGTATTGGCCAAACGTTCGGGCATCATCGCCGGCATCGCGGCGGTGACCTTGCCGAGCGCACGCGGCAGCAGCGGAAACGGCCGCTTGAGGCGGAAACGGATGGTCCGGTCGGTGGGCGCGGAGAGTTCGTCGATGGCCGCGATCAGTTCCGCGCCGAACATGTCCCTGGCACCCCAGCGGCGGATGCTGGCGACGCAGTCCCGCCCGCGCACGGGTTCGCCATCGTGGAAGCGCAGACCCTCCCGCAAGGTCAGGGTCCAGGTCCGGCCGTCATCCTCCACCACATGGCCTTCGACCATCTGCGGCTGGACATTGTAGTCGGCGTCCAGCCCGTACAGCGTGTCGAAGACCATGAAGCCATGCGCGAGCGTGACGGTCGCGGTGTTGAAGACCGGGTCCAGCACGGTCAGGTCGGCCTGGGGCACGAAGCGCAGGGTGCGGCTGGCGGCGTTCTGCGCGCCGGCCAGGCGCGGGGCGCCGAGCAATGCCCCGGTTACTCCAAGAATTTGGCGGCGGCTTGGCATCGGCTCGGCTCCCTGGGTGACGTTACGCGCCAGGATCATGCAAGCCCGGTGCCGCCTTGGCGCAATCATGCGTGGGCCGCATGCTGCACGCCACCGATCCCGGAAGGACTGCCCGATGACCCTGCGCTGCGACCTGATCATCCGCGACGCGACCCTGATCGACGGCACCGGCGCGCCGCGCCGGCGGGGCGACATCGGGGTGAAGGGCGACCGCATCGCAGCCATCGGCGACCTGTCCGCCATGGCCGCCGATCGCGAGGTGATGGCCGAGGGCCGCGTCGTCGCACCCGGCTTCATCGACGCGCACACGCATGACGACCAGGTGGTGCTCTGCGGCCCGGCCTGCATGCTGTGCAAGACGTCGCAGGGCGTCACCACCGTGGTGGTCGGCAATTGCGGCATCAGCCTGTCGCCGGTGACGATGGCCACCCGTCCGCCGCCGCCGCTCGACGGCGTCTGCGCGCCGGAATGGTGGATCTTTGACAGTTTCGCCGCCTATGCCGACCGGCTGCGGGCCAATCCTTCGGCGGTGAATACGCTGGCGCTGATCGGGCACATGTCGCTGCGCATCGGCGCCATGGGGCGTGACCTCGATCGCCCCGCGACCGACCGCGAGGCCGAGGCGATGCGCAAGCAACTCGCCCAGGCCCTGGCCGAGGGCGCGGTCGGCCTGTCCACCGGGCTCTTCTACCCGCCCAGCAAGCACGCGCCGACCGATGAGGTGATCGCGGTGGCCGAGGCGCTGCGCGGCACGGGCGGACTCTACGTCACCCACATGCGCGACGAAGCGGATCATGTGCTGGATAGTATCGAGGAGACCTTGAAGATCGGCGCCGCCGTCGGCGCGCCCATCATCATCAGCCACCACAAATGCGCGCAGCCCGAAAATCACGGCCGATCCGTGGAAACTCTGCCGCTGATCGAACGGCATGCGGCGCAGTATCCCGTCGCCTTCGACATGTATCCCTATACGGCCTCCTCCACCTCGCTCGGTGCGCGCAAGCCGCGGCCGGATGTGGCGGTCACCGTCACGACATCGGTCCCGCATCCCGAAATGGCCGGGCGGGCGCTGGCGGATATCGCCACGGAATGGGGCGTCTCGCTGGAGGATGCGGCGGCGCGGCTGATGCCAGCGGGCGGCGTGTTCCACAACATGGGAGAGGAAGATGTGCGCCGGATCATGGCGCATCCCCTGTCGATGATCGGCAGCGATGGCGGCCCGCTGGCCAAGCACCCGCATCCGCGCCTCTGGGGCACGTTTCCGCGTGTCCTTGGCCGCTACAGCCGCGACCTCGGGCTCTTCGACCTGGAAACCGCCGTCCATAAGATGACCGGACGCACGGCATCTATCTTCGGCATCGCCGATCGTGGCGTGCTGCGTGAGGGTGCGTTTGCCGACCTGGTGCTGTTCGACGCGGCGACGGTCGCCGATCGCGCGACCTTCACCGAACCGCGCCAGGTGGCGGATGGCATTGTCGAGACCTGGGTGAACGGCGCCTCGGTCTATACCCACGCCGGCGGGGCGAGCGACACCCCGGCCGGACGGTTGCTGCGGCGGGACGCTACTCCGCTGCTTGGGCCTTCGCCCCTGGCCGTTTGACCCGCAGTCGGCGGATGCGACGCGCATCCGCCTCCAGCACCCGGAACTCCAGCCCCGAGGCATGGCTGACCAATTCGCCCCGCGCCGGCACACGGCCCGCCAGGGTCAGGACCAGCCCGCCCACGGTGTCGATGTCGGCGTGGCGTTCCTCATCGGTCAGCACCACGCCCATCCGGGCCTCGAAGGCTTCGACGGGCATGCGGGCGTCCAGGTCCAGCGTGCCGTCCGGGCGTTCGATGGCCTGGGGGGCCTCGTCCTCGTCGTGTTCGTCGGCGATGTCGCCGACGATGGTTTCGACCAGGTCCTCGATGGTCACCAACCCATCGATGCCACCGTATTCATCGACGACCAGGGCCAGGTGCATCCGGGCCTGACGCATCTGCAACAGCAGGTCCAGCACCGGGACGGATGGCACCACCAGCAAGGGCTGCCGCAGGATCGCCGCCAGGCTGAAGGGGACATCGCGCCCGACCGCCGCAAAGACGTCCTTTATGTGGACCATGCCAAGGATGTCATCCAGGCTTTGCTTGTAGACGGGCAGGCGCGAATGACCCTCGCGCTGGATCTGGCGGATCGCCTGTTCCAGGGTCACGTCTTCCTGGATGGCGATGATGTCCGCGCGCGGGACCATGACGTCATAGGCCGTGGTGCCGCGCAGTTTCAGCACATTGGTCAGCAGGGCGCGTTCGGCCGCGTCCAGCGCGGGGCCTTCGCCTTCCTGGCCGGGGACTTCCTGCGATTCGACCAGGGCTTCCACCCGGTCGCGCACGCTTTCCTTGGGCCGCCGTGCCATCAGCCCGGTCAGCCGGCGCAGGAAGACGTGGCGGGGGTCATTCTCCATCCCGCTCATGACACGCCCCGCCACGGGTTCGGCCGGCCGAGGCGGCGCATCACGCGGGCCTCCGCCTGCTCCATCCGTCGCGCCTCGCCGGCGTGGATGTGGTCGTGGCCCGCCAGATGCAGCACACCATGGGCGACCAGATGCGCCAGATGATCGGCGACGCGGCGTTTTGCCGCACGCGCTTCGCGCCGCACGGTGCCGAGCCCGACCGCCACATCGCCCAGCATCCCCGGCACACCGGCCGGGAATGACAGCACGTTGGTCGGTTTGACCTTCCCGCGGTGATCGCTGTTCAGCCGTTTCAGCGCGTGGTCGTCGGCCAGCAGCACGGACACGAGGCCGGTCATCCCGGCCTCTGCCATGGCCGCTGTCGCTGCGTCCCGCACGATGCGCTCGGGGTGCTGCACGGCGCCACGCCAACCGGCGGTCTCCAGCAGCACCTCGATTTCCAATGGCCCGGCGAGGTGGTTTCCCTCGCCGGGCAGTCTACTTCCCGGTTCCATCACGTTCCTTTGTGCGGCGGCGCCCATCGCCGCCGGCGGCTTCATCCGCGCGTGCATAGGCCGCGACGATGCGCGCGACCAGCGGATGCCTTACCACATCGCCCTCGGCAAAGCGGCAGACTCCGATACCCGCGACGCCTTCGAGGATCGAAAGCCCCTCGACCAGCCCACTGCGGGTGCCGGCGGGCAGGTCGACCTGGGTCGGATCGCCCGTGACCACCATGCGGCTGCCTTCGCCCATGCGGGTCAAGAACATCTTCATCTGGGCGGCGGTGGTGTTCTGGGCTTCGTCCAGGATGCAGTAGGAATGGTGCAGGGTCCGGCCGCGCATAAAAGCCAGCGGCGCGATCTCGATTTCCCCGCTGGCGATACGGCGGGCCACCTGGTCGGCGGGCAGCATGTCATGCAGTGCGTCGTAAAGAGGGCGGAGGTAGGGGTCCACCTTCTCCTTCATGTCGCCGGGCAGGAAGCCGAGGCGTTCCCCGGCCTCGACCGCAGGCCGCGACAGCACGATCCGGTCCACTTTCTGGGCCAGCAGCAGTGCCACGCCCTGTGCCACGGCCAGATAGGTCTTGCCGGTGCCGGCCGGGCCGACGCCAAACACCATCTCATGCCGGGCGAGCAGGTCGATGTAGCCTGCCTGGGCCGGGGTGCGCGGTTCGATCGCGCCCTTGCGGGTGCGGATCGCCGGCAGGTCGCCCATCGGCAAGCGGGGCAGGGTGGTGTCCGCCACCTCGGCCAGCGCCAGCGCCGCGTCCACTTCGCCCATGCCGAGCGGTTGCCCACGTTCCAGCCGCTGCCACATCCGCTTGAGCGCCGACTCCGCCTGGTCCACGCCCGCCGCCGGGCCGTTCATCGCGATGCGATTGCCGCGCGCCGCGATTCGGACCCCGCATCGCTGCTCGATCCGCGCCAAGTGGCGGTCGTGTTCACCGACCAGCAGCGGAAGCAGCGCGTTATCCGCGAACTCCAGGGTCGCATGGCGTTCCGAGGACAGCCTTGCGTTGGGCGGGGCGGCACCGATGGCTGAACGGCCAGTCGTGCGGATGAGGGCGGTGTTGCTCAAGCGGCGCTTAGCTCCTCTTGCTCCAGTGTTGCACAAAGCGTGGCGGTCAGGCTGTTCGTGAGGGCGGTGACCAGCCTGACACGCACGACCTGACCGATCAGGGACGGCGATCCCTGGAAATGCACCGCCTGCAGCCAGGGGGAGCGAGCGGAAAGCTGGCCTGGATCGCGGCCGGTGCCAATGACCAGCACCTCCGCCTCACGCCCCACGCAATCGGCGTTGAACGCATCCTGCTGGCGCCGCAGCAAGGCTTGCAGCGCCTGCAACCGCGCGTCGCGATCTGCCTGCGGCACCTGGCCGGGCAGGGCGGCGGCGGGGGTGCCGGGGCGCTGGGAATAGGTGAAGGAATAGGCCATGGCGAAGCCGGTTTCCTCGACCAGCCGCATCGTTGCCTGGAAATCGGCATCGGATTCACCGGGATGGCCGACGATGAAATCCGACGTCAGGGCGATATCCGGCCGCGCCACCCGCAACTTGTCCACGACCCGGCGGAAGTCATCGGCCGTGTGACCGCGGTTCATCGCCCGCAGCACGCGGTCGGACCCGGCCTGCACCGGAAGGTGCAGGTAGGGCATCAGCGCCGGCAGGTCGCCGTGGGCCGCGATCAGCGCCTCACCCGACGGACCCTGGAAATCGCGGGGGTGGCTGGTCGCGTAGCGCAGCCGGGCGAGGCCGGGGATCTCGGCCAGCGCGCGCAGCAGACGCGCCAGATCCCAGCCATCGCCGTGATAGGCGTTCACATTCTGCCCCAGCAGCGCGATTTCCCGCGCCCCCGCCGCGACCAGGCGACGCGCCTCGGCGAGCACGGCGGCCGGTGGGCGAGAGGCTTCGGCGCCGCGCGTATAGGGAACGACGCAGAAGGAACAGAACTTGTCGCAGCCTTCCTGCACCGTCAGGAAGGCGATCGCGCCCTGCTTGCCGCGGGCTTCGGGCAGGGTGTCGAACTTGGTTTCGGCCGGGAAATCGGTGTCGATCTGCACCCCGGCGGCGCGATGCGCACGGGCCACCATTTCCGGCAGGCGATGGTAGGATTGCGGCCCCACGACCAAGTCGACCCAGGGCGCGCGGGCGGCGATTTCGGCACCCTCGGCCTGGGCGACGCAGCCCGCCACGGCGATCAGCATCTTCTGGCCATCGGCGGCGCGGGCATTCTTGATGTCGCGCAGCCGCCCGAGGTCGGAAAACACCTTCTCCGTCGCCCGTTCACGGATGTGACAGGTATTGAGCAGCACCATGTCGGCGGCATCGGGCGTATCGACCGGCGCGTAGCCGAGCGGGGCCAGAAGCTCCGTCATCCGTTCGCTGTCATACACGTTCATCTGGCAGCCCCAGGTCCGCACATGCAAACGCCGCGGGGGCGCCACGGTTGTGGGGGCGGTCATCGCCCTGTGGCGCCATGAAAAGCAAACGGGCCGCGAAAAGCACACATGAAGATTTTGACCCCGATCTGCCGCCGGTCCGGGCGGTCCTTGGGGCAGATGCGGTTGGTGGGCCGCTGGGTCAAGCGACTCGGCTGGTTGGGGTCGTTGCCATGAACGGTATGGGAGCGGATCGGATGGCCCGAGGTCAAGAAAAGAGACGCATCCAGGGGTCTCAATCCGCGACCGCGACCTGGGCAACCGGGGCCAGCACCCCATCCGGCCCGACCGCGAGGGGGCGCGGCGGCCGGTTCTGCCGCAGCGACGACGCGCCCTCGGCCACCACATCGGCCACCGCGGCGGTCAGTGCCTTGCGGTTGCGATAGTCGGCGGGGTCGATCGGCGCATGCAGCAGGATGGTCGCCCGCGCGCCCGGCCGGCGCATCAGGCGCCAGAAATGGCTCGCCAGGTCCATGTCGCCATACCAGGCGAACAGCGGGCGGTCGCGCCGGCAGGCCGGCAACCCGCCCAGGCGGTCATAGACCAGCGACACGGGCTGGACCGCATGCGCCGCATCGGCAACCGACAGGAAGGACGACCGGAAGGCCAGCACCCGCGTGCCGTCGTTGCTGGTGCCCTCGGGGAAGAGCACGAGGCTCTCGCCGCCCTCCAGTCGGGCGCGCATGGCCCGTGCCTCATCCCCGGTGCGGCCACGGGTGCGGCTGACGAAGACGCTGCCGCCCAGGCGCGAACACCAGCCGACAATCGGCCAATTGGCGATTTCGCCCTTGGACACGAAGCGCGCATCCAGCACCGCCCCCAGCACCAGGATATCGAGCCAGGAGGTATGGTTGGCGGCATAGAGCACCGCACCGCCTTCAGGCGGCACGCCCACGACCTGGACCCGCAGCCCGATCAGGTAGCACAGCACCCGCAGGTAGGTGCGGGCGAAGCGATGGTTGGCGCGGCCGGGCAGGGCGACCAGCACCGCCTGGACCGGGACCGAAACCAGCGTCCACAGCGCCACGAAGATGATCCGCCGGACCGCGCGGAACCGGCCACCCAGGGGCCGCGGCTCCATCACGTCGCGGAACAGCGAACCGGGCAGCACCGGCTTGAAGCGCAACGGGCCCTTGCGCTTTCGGCGGGGGCGAAGGGCGTCGATGGTGGGGGCTGCGGCTGCGTCCATGAACCACGCAGGTAGCGGTCCGACAGCGACGCCGCAATGAAGACTCTGTGGCAAAGCCGTGATGCCTCGGGCGGGACGCCATGTTGCGGCGCGGCGCGGCTCGGCCCAGGGTAATGCCAGGGCGGCCGCCGCGATCGGGCGGGGCCGGCCTGGCCGGAGACCGACCCCCATGCTGCTGCCGACCCGCCGTGCCGCCCTGGCCGCGCTCGCGGCCCCCGTCCTGTTGCCACGCGCGGCCGTGGCCCAGACCGGTGCCTGGTCGCCGGACCATCCGGTGCGGCTGATCGTGCCCTTCGCCCCGGGCGGCAGCCAGGATGTGCTGGGGCGGCTCTTCGCCCAGGCCCTGGGGCCCATTGTCGGGCAGCAGGTGGTGATCGAGAATCGCGCCGGCGCCGGCGGCATCCTGGGGGCCGAAACCGTCGCCCGCACCGCGCCCGACGGCCATACGCTGCTGCTGGCGACGGCCGGGCAATTGACCATCGCCAAGGCCATCGGCCGCCGCCTGTCCTACGACCCCATCGCCGATTTCACCCCGGTCGCGCATCTGACCGACAGCCCGGTCGCACTTCTGGCCGCGACCCAACTGGGCGTGGACACGCTGCCGGACCTGCTGGCTCGGGCGAAGGCGGCCAATCCGCCGCTGCCCTATGCCTCCACCGGCATCGGCACCAATACCCACCTGATCATGGAAGACCTGAAGGCACGCGAGGGCTTGCAGGTCGAACACATCCCCTATCGCGGCGCCGCGGCGGCGTTCAACGACCTGCTCGCGGGGCGGATCGCGCTGATGTTCGTCTCGGTGCCATCGGTGCTGGGCTTTGGCGGCGGCACGCTGAAGGTGCTGGGCGTCACCTCCTCCACGCGATTCCCCGCGCTGCCCGACGTGCCGACCATGACCGAATCGGCGGTGCCGGGGTTCGAGGCCAGCATCTGGACCGGCGTCAGCCTGCCCGCCGGCGCCCCCGCGCCGATCGTCGCGCGTTGGCACGCCGCCTTCCAGGCCGCGCTGGCGACCGATCTGGTGAAGACCCGGCTGGACGGGCTGGGCTCCATCCCCGCCAGCGGCGGCCCGGCCGAATTCGGCGCGCTGCTGCGGGAGGATTTGGCACGCTGGCAGCGCGTGGCGGCGCCGCTGCGGATCGAAGTGGACTGACGGGGGAGGGCAGGCGGCAGGATTCGCTTCGCCTGGTGCTATCGACACCCCGCCCGTCCATGTGGCAGTTGTCATTCCGGTAGGAGAATATGGCGCAGATGTCAGAAAAACAGGGCCTTTTCGTCTGGCTCCGGCAGAAATTTGGCCGGAGCACCCCAGCGACATCCTCGGCGGCGCGTCAATTGCTCACTCAATTAGAGGCGGCGCATAAGAATACGGATATAGATTGGGAGGCCGTACTTGAATCGGATTACCTGGTGCTTCTTGCCGATCGGAATGATCTGGGAATAATTGATATTGGTGGCCATGCTGGGCGTCACTCTCGCGTTTTTTTGGAAAAACTGAAGCCTTCAAATCTTATGATTTTCGAGCCTTTGCCGGAGAAAAGAAATTTACTCATAGAAATGTTTTCTTCGAATAAAAATGTTGATATTCGAGAATTCGCCCTGGGTAATCGTCGTGGAGAATCCACGTTCATCATAAAGACGACAGCACCTGAAGAATCTGGATTGAAGCAGCGATCGTTTTATAACGATGGCACAAATGAAAATCTCGAAAAAATTACTGTAAAAGTCGAAACTTTGGACGCCATGGATGTCCCTTTTACCGTGAATTTTATTAAAATCGACACCGAAGGCGGTGAGATGGATATCTTGGAAGGTGGGCTGAATTTATTGCGTCGGGACTCCCCGATCATATCAGTTGAATACGGCCCGGGCGGCTACGATGCCTATGGCTATACGTCGGATGCGCTTTTTAATTTTGCATCAAAAGTGGGGTATTCCGTCTTTGATCTTTTTGGAAATAAATTCACATCTATCGAAGATTGGAAATCGTGCGTCAGTCGATTTTACTGGGATTATTTGCTTATACCAAATAGTTTGATTGATAAAATGAGCGGCCGGATTGATGTGATGCGTGTGGCCGCACTGAAATTGCTTCCTCCCCCGCGAGGTGAGTCTCGATCTTCCGAGGGTGAGCACTCCGCGTGACGGCGCTCTCCATCAAATGGATGGCGTGCCCTGCGACATTTCGGTCCAGTGCCGGGCCACTCTGACCCGCGCTGACCGCCATTGCGCCGGGCGAGACCGAACGCCAGCAGTGCCGGCGTGACCGAAACCACCCGGCCCCCCAATACCTTCCGCCATTACGTCGCCGCCAATACCCTGATGATCGCGGGGCAGGAGGTGATTGTCGTCGCGGTCGGCTGGATGGTCTACGCGCGCACCGGCAGCGCCTTCGCACTCGGGATGATCGGGCTGGCCGGCTTCCTGCCGGTGCTGTCCTTGTCGCTGGTCACGGGGCTGGTCGCCGACCGCTCCGACCGGCGCGGCATCATGGTCGGCTGCGGTGCCGCGCTGACGGCGGGGGCGGTCGCCTTGTGCGTGATCGCCCAGGCCAGCGCCGTCTGGCCCATCTTCCTGGCCGTGGTGCTGATCGCCTCGGCCAAGGCCTTCCGCAACCCGGCCGCCAAGGCGCTGTTGCCGAGCCTGGTCCCGCCGGGCGGGCTGTCGCGGGCGCTGGCGATGACCACCTCGGCCAGCCAGGTCGCCCGGCTGTCGGCGCCGGTGGCGGGTGGGTTGCTCTATGCGGTCGATCCGCTGCTGCCCTTCGTGACGGCGGCCCTGCTGTTCTGCGCCGCGACCGGCTTTTCCATCGCCATCGGCGCGCGCCCGGCGGCAGCCCGGCAGCCCCGCGCATCCCTGGCGAACCTGGTCGAGGGCTACCGCTTCATCTGGTCGCAACCCGTGCTGCTGGGCGCGCTGAGCCTGGACCTGGTCGCGGTGCTGCTGGGCGGTGCCACGGCGCTGTTGCCGATCTTTGTCGATGAGGTGTTTCGCGCCGGCCCCTGGGCCCTGGGGCTGCTGCGCGCGGCCCCGGCCGTGGGGGCGCTTGGCATGGCGACGGTGCTGTCATGGCGCCCGCTGGGCGCGCGGGTCGGGCGCAGCCTGTTCGTCTCGGTCGGTGTGTTTGGCGTCGCGATGACGGGCTTTGGCCTGGCTTCCAACCTGTGGCTGGCGCTGGGCCTGCTGATGGTGGCGGGGGCGGCGGATACGGTCAGCCAGATCATCCGCAACGCGCTGATGCAGTTGCGCACGCCCGACCACATGCGCGGGCGGGTCAGTGCCGCGCAATCGGTGATGGTGGGCGCGTCCAACGAATTGGGCGAATTCGAATCCGGCCTGATGGCAGCGGCGTTCGGCGCGGTGCCGGCCGTCGTGATCGGCGGCGTGGGCGCGGTGGCGGCGGCCTTTGCCTGGGCGCGGATGTTCCCGGCCTTGCGTGACGCGGACCGGCTGGAGGCGCCGCGTCGATAGAACCTTTCGCCGCACGGCGGGCGCGGTCATGCTGGCAACAACAAGACCAAAAACGGAGGTTCCGCCCATGCCCCTTTCGCCGCGCCGCGCCGTGCTGCTGTCCAGCCTTGGCTTGCCTGCCCTGATCCGCAGCGCCGCGGCGCAAGCCCCCGCCTGGCGCCCGGCCGGGCCGGTCCGGATCGTGACGCCGGCCGCCCCGGGCGGCACCACCGACATCATGTCGCGCATGCTGGCGGCCCATCTGTCGCCCCGCTGGGGGGTGAATGTGGTGGCGGAAAACCGCTCCGGCGCCGGCGGGGTGATCGGCACGATGGACGTCGTGCGCGCCGCGCCGGATGGGCTGACCATCCTGTCGGGCAATATCGGGCCGCAGGCGATCGCCTATTCGCTGTTCCGCAACCTGCCGTATCGGCCGGATCAACTGGCCCCCGTGTCCTGCATGATCCGCGGGCCGAATGTGCTGGTGGTGCATCCGTCGGTGCCGGCGAATACGGTGCCGGAATTCGTCGCCTGGTTGAAGGCGAACCCGGGGACCAAATCCTATGGCTCGCCCGGCGTCGGCCAGTCGCCGCATCTGTCGGCCGTGTGGTTCACCCAGTTGACGGGGACCGAGGCGATCCACGTGCCCTTCCGTGGCGCGGGGCCGGCGGCGATCGAACTCGTCGCGGGCAATATCCAGTTCATGTTCGACAACCTGACCACCGCGATCGAACAGATCCGCGCGGGGCGCGTGCGGGCGCTGGCGGTGACCAGTGCGGAGCGCAACAGCCAGTTGCCGGACGTGCCGGCGGCGCGGGAGACGATGCCGGACCTCGCACCCTATGACGTCTCGACCTGGTTCGGGATGTTCCTGCCGGGTGCCACGCCGGCGCCGGTCATCCGGGCGCTGAACAGCGAGATCCAGGCCCTGGTCAACGACCCCGCCACCCAGGCGCGCTTCGTGACCATGGGCGGCGTGGCGGCGGCGACCGACCCGGACACCTTCGCGACCTTTGTGCGGGCGGAAATCGACAAATGGGCGACGGTGATCCGGCGCGAGGGTCTGCAGATGGACGTCGGCTGATCAGCCGAGGCCCACCAGCAGCAGCCCCGACACGGCGCTGATCGCCAGGATGACCGGGCGCAGCCGCGGCCCGGTCAGCCAGGCCCGCGCCGGTCGTGCCAGCAGCACGCCCAGCGCCAGCCCCGGCAGCAGGGCCAGGGTCATCCAGGCCTCGGCCGCGCCGAACCGGCCGGCGATAGCGCCGACCGGCACGATCATCGCGTAGGCGATCAGCCAGAACAGCCCAAGAATCCCACGCACCGCCTGCGCCGGCAGATGCACCAGGGTCAGCGCGATCAGCGGCCCATGCACGCCGGAAAACCCGCCCATGGCGCCGGAGATGAACCCCGCCGCCAGCAGGATCGGCGGCGTCGGACGCAGCCGTGGCACGGTGACGGCCAGCGCCACGGCCAGCAGGATCACGACCCCAAAACCCCGCCGGCTGGCCAGATGCGGGGCCACGGTCGCCAAGCCCATGCCGAGCGCGGTGCCAACCGCCAGCCCCGCCACGGCCCAGCCCAGGATGCCCTTGGGCACGGACCGCGCATCGGCGCGCCATTGCCCGAACATCAGCAACGCGCCCGCCGCCAGCAGCGGCCCTGGCACGAAGCGCGGATCCAGCGCCACCAGCGGCGGCACGGCCACCATCGACAGCCCCAGCCCCGCCGCCAATTGCACCACCGTCGCCGCCGCCATGGCGACGGTGGCGATCAGGAACTCAACGAACAGCGGTGCCGCCGACCGTCAGCCCATCCATCCGCATCGTCGGCTGGCCCACACCCACCGGCACGCCCTGGCCGTTCTTGCCGCAGGTGCCGACACCCGCATCCAGCGCCATGTCGTGACCCACCATCGACACCTTGGTCAGCGCCGAGGGACCATCGCCGATCAGCGTCGCGCCCTTGACCGGGGCGGTCACCTTCCCATCCTCGATCAGATAGGCTTCCGACGCGCTGAACACGAATTTTCCGCTGGTGATATCCACCGAGCCGCCACCGAAGTTCACCGCGTACAGGCCGTTCTTGACCGAGGCGATGATCTCCGCCGGGTCGTGCTGGCCGTTCATCATCACCGTGTTGGTCATGCGCGGCATGGGGATATGCGCATGGCTCTGGCGCCGGCCGTTGCCGGTGGGGGCCACGCCCATCAGCCGCGCGTTCTGCCGGTCCTGGATGAAGCCGACCAGGATGCCGTCCTCGATCATCACGGTGCGGCCGGATGGCGTGCCTTCGTCATCCACGGTCAGGCTGCCGCGCCGGTCGGGGATGGTGCCGTCATCGACCACGGTCACGCCGGGGGCGGCGATGCGCTGGCCCAGCAGCCCGGCGAAGGCGGAGGTCTTCTTGCGGTTGAAGTCGCCCTCCAACCCATGGCCGATGGCTTCGTGCAGCAGGATGCCGGGCCAGCCGGAGCCGAGCACGACGGTCATCTCGCCCGCCGGCGCCGGCACGGCATCCAGGTTCAGCACCGCCTGGCGCAGCGCCTCGTCCACCGCCGCGCGCCACACGTCGGGCGTGGTCACCCGCGCATAGGTGAAGCGTCCGCCGGTGCCGTAGGAACCAGTTTCGCGCCGGCCGTTCTGTTCCACCACGACCGAAACGTTCAGCCGCACCAGCGGCCGCAGGTCCGCGACATCGGCCTCGGTGCGGATGATCCGCACCGCCTGCCATTCGCCGGTCAGGTTGGCCATCACCTGCGTCACGCGGGAATCGCGGGCGCGGGCATAGGCGTCCATCTCGGCCAGCAGCGCGGCCTTGGCCGGGAAATCCATCGCCGACAGCGGATTGGCGGGGTCGTAGAGCTGGGCATTGGTGGCCCGCGGCCCGACCGCGACGGCCCCGGCCTGGCCCGGCCGCGCCGCGCGCACCGTTTCGGCGGCGCGCGCCAGGGCGGCCTCGCTGATCTCCCCGGCATGGGCATAGGCCGCCGTTTCGCCCGACACGCCGCGCAGGCCAAACCCGCGCGAGGTATCGAAGGACGCACTGCGGATGCGGCCATCTTCCAGCGAGGTGCTCTCGCTCTGCCGGTATTCCAGGAAGAGTTCGCCATCCTCCTGCCCCTCCAGCGCGTGGCGCGTCAGGCGGCGCGCGGCGTCGGGGTCCATGTCGGCGAAGAACAGGCGGTCGGTCGCGGCGATCGCATCGGTCATGACGTCGTCTCCTGGACCACCAGATGGGTGGCCGGAATGGTGAGCGCGACGGTGGTGCCGCGCCCGATTTCGCTGTCCAGCGTAAGGTCGAAGCCCATCGCGCGCGCCAGGGTGCGCGACAGGTGCAGCCCGAGGCCCGAACCGCTGAAGCGCCGCGACAAAGCGGTTTCCAACTGCACGAAGGGTTCGAAGGCGCGCGGGATGTCGTCGGCCGCGATGCCGATGCCGGTGTCACGCACGGCCATGATCAGGTCCTGCGCGCCGGGCGCATCGGGCCGCTGCACCAGGATGCGCACCTGGCCGCCGCGTTCGGTGAACTTCACCGCATTGCTCACCAGGTTCAGCAGCACCTGGCGCAACCGCTTCTCATCGGCCAGCACCCGCGGCAGGTCCGGCGGCAGTTCGACCGATAGAGCGAGGCCGGCCGCGACCGCCTGGGCCCGCATGACCCGTGCGACCCCCTGCACGAGCGATGGCAGGTCGAGCGGCACGGCATTGGCCGCCATGCCGCTGCCCTCGGCCCGCGCGACATCCAGGATGTCGTCGATCAGCGACAGCAGGTGCCGCCCCGCGTCGTTGATCGCGCGGGAAAACTCCAGCGCGTCGGCGCGATCGACCGTGCCGGCGCTGGCCTGGGACAGCAGCGCGTCGGAAAAGCCGATCACCGCGTTCAGCGGCGTGCGCAATTCATGCGTCATCGTCGTCAGGAAACGGGATTTCGCGCGATTGGCTTCCTCGGCCGCTTCCTTGGCGCTTTCCAACTCGGCCCGCACCCGGCGTTCCTCGGTGACGTCGGTGAAGGTGCGGACGAAGCCGCCATCCGGCGTCGGGTCCGTGGTGATTTCCAGGATCGTGCCGTTCGGCCGGACGCGGCTGTAGCGGTCCGCGCCGAAGGCCTTGGTGCGCGTGCGGACGAAGGCCTCGGTCTCGGCGACCTCGCCGAATTCACCGAGGGCCGCCTGCTTGGCCCGAACATCCTCGATCCGGATGCCGGGCGGCAGATCGGCCAGGGTCAGGCCACAGAGCTGCGCTGCCAGGGCATTGGCCGAGATCAGCCGGCCCCTGGCGTCGAACAGCGTCACGCCATGGCGGATATTCGCCAGCATGATGTCGTTGCGCACCGCCTGCACGCGGGCTTCTTCCTGCGCCCTCGTCAGCGCGGTGATGTCGGTGGCGACGGACAGATGCCCGCCATCCGGCAGCCTGGCCATGCGAATGACCAGCACGGTGCCATTCGGTCGCTGGCGCACCCATTCGGCCTGGCCCGAACTCTGCCAGGCGTAGCGATGGCGCAGCACCTCTTCGAGCGGCGTGTCGCCGTACTCGCCCTGGGCGTGGCGGGCCGCCAGCAGGTCCTCCATATGCTTGCCGACGGCCGACGCATCCTCGCCCTGCAACCTTGCATGGGCGTCGTTCATCATCGTCATGCGGTGATCGGCGCCGAAGACGCAGACCCCATGCGGCAGCGTCGCCAGCACGCCATGCAGCAGGGCGGCGCGATGGCGCGCCTGATCCTCGGCCCGCTTCAGGTCGGTCAGGTCATCGATCTCGATGACAAAGCCGCCATCGGGCGTGGGTGTGGAGGATGAGCGCAGGACCCGGCCATTCGGCCGCTCCCGCACCATCGTCAGCGGTAAGCTCCGGTCGAGCGCAAGCCGGTGCTGCACGAAATCGGGGTTGTCGGTGTTGCTGTATTCCCCGCGCGCGGAAAGGATCTCGTAGATGCGCCGCAAGGTCATGCCGGTGTGCAGCGACCCCGGCGGCGCGCCCAGCAACGCCTCATAGGCGTGGTTGTGCAGGCTGAGTTCCCGGTTCGGCCCGAACATCGCGACGCCGGCGCGCAACCCCTCAAGCACGCCCTGCACCTGGCGGGCGATGAGCATCGCCTCGGCCTCGGCGGTCGCGAAGGCCGTGACATTGGTGGCGAGGCTGATGAAACCGCCATCGGCCAGCGGTTCGCTGACGAGTTCGAAGACGCGGCCGTCCGTGGTGCGCGTGATGCGGCGCATCGGCTTGCGGCGGTCCAGCCGCATCGCCGCATCCGCGCGCTCCTGCGGGTCGCCGGGACCGAACATGCCGCGGAAGGCGAACAAGCGGCTGACATCGGCCAGCGGCATGCCGGCCGGCAGGCTCTGCGGGGCGAGGCCGGCGGACACCAGGATCGAGTCGGAGGCAAAGACCAGGCGATGCGCCGCATCGAACAGCAGGATGCCGGCCGGCAACCTGTGCAGCGCTTCGCCCAGCCCGATCGGGCGCGCGGCGGCTGGCGTGTCTGCTGTCCCGGGCTGGTCGTTCACGTCGCCACCCGTCCCCGCCGCAATCCGTGCATCGCGGCAAGGACCGCCGCCAGCACCGCCACCGCGACGGCCTGGTGCAAGGTGCCCAGGCCGACCGGCACCGCATGCAGCAAGGTCGCGATGCCAAGCGCGTATTGCACCGTGACCGCGACACCCAGCGCCAGCAAGGCCGTGCGGGCGAAACCAGGGGCCAGGGTGCGAAGGCCGGTCCAGGTCGCGGCCAATGCGGCGAAGCCCGCCAGCGTCGCCAGCAGGCGGTGGTGGAACTGCACCGTCGCGATGTCGTGCGTCATGCTGTGCCAGCCATCGGCCAGATAGCCCGGCGGCACCAGCCGCCCCTCCATCAACGGCCAGGTGTTGAAGTCGAGCCCGGCCCGAAGCCCCGCGACGAACCCGCCGGCCAGCATGGTCAGCACCACGAGCCCGGCCGTGGCATGCACCAGCCGGCGCAACGGCGCGGCAGTCGCGGGCGCGGTGCGTTCGGGCCGCAACAAATCCAGGGCGGTCCAGAAGACAAAGGCGAACAGCACCAGCGCCAGCCCCAGGTGCAGCACGAGGCGATAGGGCGACACGCTGGTGCGATCGGCCTGGAATCCGCTGGCCACCATGAACCAGCCGACACCCCCCTGCAGCCCGCCCAGCACCAGCAGCAGCAGCAATCGCGGCAAAAGCCCCCGCGGCAGGTGCCCCCGCACCCAGAAGACCAGCATCGGCACGGCGAAGGCGAAGCCCAGCATCCGCCCCCAGAAGCGATGAATCCATTCCAGCCAGAAAATCCGCTGGAACCCCTCCATCCCGAACCCGGCATTGACCAGCGCGTATTGAGGTACCGTACGATACAGGTCGTAGAGCCGTTGCCATTCGGCGTCGGACATCGGCGGCAGGATGCCCGACAGTGGCGCCCATTCCATGATCGACAGGCCGGAGCCGGTGAGCCGCGTCGCCCCGCCGATCGCGACCATGGCCCAGATCAGGCCGCAGACGGTCAAAAGCCAGATGGCCACGGCCCTGGGACGGCCGTTCGTGGCACGTTGCGGCTGGGCGGCGGTCGGGGGTTGGGCGTCGAAGGGCATTTCAACAAGCAATATAGGGCGCCTTTCCCTAACCGCACATGCCGGGTTTGGCACGACGCCGCGGGACGACGCCTCCTGGAGGGGCGCCCATGCTTGCCGCGATGGGCCGCCCCCTGCTACCGGCAGGCGCGGGCCGGGGCGGGCCCGGACCTTCCCTGCCCGATGCGCGCGAAAAGCCAGATCCCCGTGACCGACGTCCCTGCCGACCGCCGCCCCGAACCGGGGGACCCCGCGCCGCTGGTGTCGGTGGTCATCCCGATGAAGAACGAGGCCACCAACGCGGGCCCCCTGCTGGCCGAGATCGCGGCGGCCCTGGGCGACACGCCGCATGAGGTGATCTGCGTCGATGACGGTGGCAGCGACGGCACCGATGCGGTCCTGGCCGCCGCCGCCGCCGCCGACCCGCGGGTCCGGGCCTGGCGCCATGCGACATCCTGCGGCCAGTCGGCGGCGATCGTTTCGGGCGTGCGGGCGGCCCGCGGCACCTGGATCGCGACCCTGGACGGCGACGGGCAGAACGATCCTGCCGACATCCCCAGCCTACTGGCACGCGCCCAGGCCGAAGCCGGCACGACCGGCGGCGACGTGCTGGTCGCGGGCCATCGGGTCAACCGCCGCGACACGCAGGTCAAGCGCATCACCAGCCGCCTCGCCAACCGTTTCCGCGCCTGGCTGCTGGGCGATGCGACCCCGGATACCGGCTGCGGGCTGAAGGTGTTTCCGCGCCGGCTGTTCCTGGAATTGCCGGCCTTCGACCACATGCACCGCTATCTGCCGGCGCTGGCGCTGCGCGCCGGGGCACGGGTCGTCAGCGAACCGGTCAACCACCGGCCCCGGCTGCGCGGCACCAGCAACTACGGCACGCTGGATCGGCTGCTGGTCGCCTTCATGGATCTGGTCGGCGTGATCTGGCTGCAACGGCGCTGGCGCCGGCCGGTCGCGACGGCTCTGCCGCCCGCGCCGTGACCAGGCCTGCCGCCGCGTCCCGGCGGCGCGATTCCCTGCTCAAATTGTTGGTGCTGGCGCTGGGGCTGGCGGCGGCGGGATGGCTGTTGCGGACCCTGGGGGTCGCACCCGGCACCGCCTGGGCCGACCAATACCTGGCCGGCGGCGGCGTGCTGGCGGAAATCCTGTTCGTCGCGGTGGGCACCCTGGCCTCGGCCGTCGGCGTGCCGCGCCAGGCGGTGGCCTTTGTCGGCGGCTATGCCTTTGGGGCGGTGGCCGGGTCGGCGCTGGCGCTGGCGGCCCAGGTGGTTGGCGCGGCCCTGGCCTTTGGCTGGGCCCGGCTGATCGGAAAGGCCTGGGCCGAACGCCGGCTGGCCGGGCGGTTCGGGCCGCGCATCCGGCCGTTGCGGGACACGCTGGTGAACAACCCGTTTGGCGCGACCCTGGCACTGCGGCTGTTGCCGATCGGGAACAACCTGGCGCTGAACCTGCTGGCCGGGATGGCGGGGATCGCGGCGGGGCCGTTCCTGGTCGCCTCGGCCATCGGCTACCTGCCGCAGACGGTGATCTTTGCCTTGTTGGGCAAGGGGGTCCGGGTGGACGGCGTCTGGCAGATGGCGCTGGCCGCGGCGCTCTTCGTCATCGCGGCCGTGATCGGGTTCTGGCTGCTGCAACGCCATCGCGCCGGGCGCGTGATGGAGGACTGACCCTATTCCGGCGCGATCCGGAACCGCACCCGCCGCGCCACCAGGTCCGACACCCCGGCCGGCAACAGGTCCAGCAGCCGCAGCCCCACCGCCAGATGCCAGGGAAAGGTCAGCCGCCCCCGGCCGCGCAGGATCGCGGCGTGGCAGCGCGCCGCTGCCTCCTCCAGCGCCACCGTCCCGGGCTTGCCCCCCAAAAACCGCCGGCTCATGTCGCTTTCGAAAAACCCCGGGCACAGCACCGTCACCGTCACCCCACGCGGCCGCAACCGCGCGCGCAGCGCCTCGCCATAGGCGCGCAACCCGGCCTTGCTGGCGCAATAGGCGGGGATGTCCGGCAGGCCGCGCAGGGCGGAGATGGAAGACACCACCGCGATTCGCCCGACCCGCGCCGCCGCCATGGCCGGCCAGAGCGGTTCGATCAGGTTCAGTGCCCCTTGCAGGTTCACGCCGATCTGGCGGGTGGCGCTGTCCAGGCCCTCCGGCGCGCCATCGGGGCGGGTGCCGCCCGACACGCCGGCATTGGCGATGGCGCAATCGATCGGGGCCAGCGCCTGCCACGCCGCCAGCACCGCCCCCAGCCCCGCCGCATCCCGCACATCCAGCGCGGCGGTGGCGACCAAGGCCCCGCGCGCGGTGCATGCGGCGGCGGTTGCCGCCAGGCCCTCGGCCGACCGCGCGACCAGCCCCAGCCGCACGCCCGGTGCGGCGAAACGCAGCGCCAGGGCGGCACCCAGCCCGCGCGAGGCACCCGTGATGACGACATGGGCGATGGTCATGACAGTCGCCGAAGTCGGGCAAAGAATCGCGTGACAAAACCCTGCACTTCGCGATGGACCGCCCAGGGCGAGCCGCGCCACAGCGACGCATCGCCCAGCCGGTCCAGCAGGATTTCCGGCCCGCAGGGCAGCCGCGTCACCGGATCCAGGTAGCGCGGGTAGAGGATCAGCATCCCCGCGACCAACTCATCCAGGGTCAGCCGGCGGGTGCGACGCGGGATGGGGTCGCGATCCTCCGTCAGGCCCCAGCCGGCATAGGCGGGCTGGCCCCAGCAAATGACGGGTACGCCGCGCAACAGCGCCTCGAACCCCGACAGCGAGGTGATGGTGTGCAGCGCATGCACATGCGGCAGCAGGCCGGGCAGGGGGGTTGCGGTCTCCACGGCATCGGCCAGGCCCACCAGATCGGCTTGGGCGATGCGGCCGTGGCGATAGCCCGCGACCAGGTCGGGATGCGGCTTGTAAAGGATATAGCCGTCCGGTTCGGCCGCCCGCACCGCGCGCAGCAGGGCCAGGTTGCTGCGCACGGCGCCGGTCACCGCGCGCATCGAGGCATCATCCTCCACCTGGCCCGTGACCAGCACGATGCGGCGGCCGGCGGGCAGGGCGGGGGCGGGGTGCGGCGCGAGATTATACTTGCTGACCCCGCGCCGGACGATGGTGTCGCGCAGGGCCGCCGCCCGGGCCAGGACCGCCGCCGGGACGCCGCCCGCCTGCAACAGCGCCTCCAGGTCCGATGGCGCGGCGGGGTCGTAATGCACGCCCTGGCTGTCCAGGCACCATGACGCCCCGGGCAGGAAACGCGCGCCGAGGCCGGCGCCACGGACAAACCCATCCTCCAGCCGCAGCAGGGGCACGCCGGCGGCGGCGGCGGCCGCGGGCAGGGCGGGCGGCATGGCGCTGGCCCAGGCAACCAGCGCGCCATGGCGCTTTTCCGCGCGCTTCAACGCCGCCCCCGGCGCCGCGCGGAACGCCGGCGTGCCACGGGCATGGGCGAACAACGGCGCCAGCGAGGCCCGCTTCCACACCGGAATGCCAGTGATGGCGGCGACCCGACGATTCTGCGCCGCGACCATGCGCCATTGGGCCAGCAGGGCCAGGCCGTCGGCGGGGGCGATCGGCGTGCCGTGGAACGGGCAGGTCCAGACCGTCGCCGCCAGGGCCGCAATCCAGGCGGCGGTGGCGTCGCGCGCCTGGCCGTCCATGAACAGCGGGATGGCGGCCGCACCCGCCAGGGCGGCGATGGGGTCGTGTTCGCCAGGGGCGGGCGCCACCAGATGGATTTCCGCCGCCGCATCCAACAGGGTCCAGGAAGCGAGCCGATGCGGCAATACGCGCGCGCCAGGCCAGGCGACCAGGGCCGGGCGGGCGCGATGGGGCGCGGAGGGATGCGGCAATACCAGCACGGGGCGGCCAGCGGCACGGGCGACCGCCTGGGTCAGCACGATGCCAAGCCTGGCCGCGACCGCCGCGCGCGCCGCGGCATCGGGGCGCGGGGTGCAGGGGTCAAGGACCAGGATCGCACCATGGCGCGCGACAGCCAGGGCGGCATGCCCCGGGTCGGGCAGGTCGGGCGGACCGCCAAGGCGATGAGCGTGGACCATGGCCGCAAATGTCGCGGCGTCGGTGCCGGCGGGGGTATCGCCCGTGCCGGTCGTCGCGACCACGCCCCACCGGCGCGCGAACCGCTGCGGCGGGAACAGAGTCCAGGTCGGGCCGCCGCCGCTGGCGGCCGCGCGCGTCATGCCGGCATCGCGGTTTGGCGGGTGGAGTCCAGCATGTCCGGGCGGTAGCACGTCCCGTCGCGCGGCGTCACGGCGGCCGGGCCGCCGTTTGCATGGTCACGGAGGTTTTTTGCGGTGCGAAGAAATTTATCGTATTAGACGACGATGATGGTGTTCCACTCCAGCTTCGCCGTGCCCGCCGGCCTCGCCGCGCCCCTTCGTGCGATTGCCCTGCTCGGGGTGATGCTCACGGCAGGCTGCAGCGGCGGGGTGTCAAATCTTTTCGGCAGCAGTACGGATGTCGAGGCTTCGGCCGTCGCCCCCGCACCGATGGGGCCTGTCGCGGCCTTCGTCTCGCGCGCGGTGCCCGGCGACCAGGAACGCATGGTGCTGCCTGACAGCGGCATTTCCGGCGGCGGCGCGGTGACGGTCCGCCTCGCGCGCGCCTGGAACGCGGCCAGCGGCCGTGAATGCCGTGAAGTGCAGATCGGCGGATCGCGTGACCGCAGCACCCAGGTCTATTGCCAGCAGGGGGCAAGCTGGGTGCAGGCGCGGCCGCTTCTGCTCGGTGGTGTGGCGGCAGGGCGCCCGTGAGCGAAAGGGCTGCCACGCAGTTTTCACGCGAAGGCACCCTTGCCGCGGTCATGGCGACGCGGGAGCGGGTCGTTCACGCGCTGTTGATGCGCGAATTGCAGACCCGTTTTGGCCGCAGCAACTTCGGGTTTCTGTGGCTGTTCTTTGAACCGATGATGCTGGGCGGGCTGGTCGGCGGCCTGCATGCCATCCAGGCTGGCGGCGACCATGACATGGCCGGCATGCCCGGCGTTTCGATTATCTTCTTCTTCATGGTCGGTTACGTGCCGTACTTCATGTTCCGGTCGATGATCGGGCGGGCGGCCTCGGCGATCCATTCCAACCTTTCGTTGTTGTACCATCGCGACGTGTTGCTGGTGGACATCATGATCGCGCGCAACCTGATCGAATACTTCGCGATCTGCGGCGTGATGGTGACGATGGTGACATTCGGTGCCTGGGCCACCGGCAGGCTCCCGGACGGCCCATTGAAACTGGCGGTGGCGCTCATGCTGATGGCGCTGCTGTCGCACGGCATTTCGATGATCATCGCGGCCGGCGCCGCGGTGAGCGATTTCGTCGAACGCATCGTGCATCCCATGACCTACATCATGATGCCGCTGTCGGGCGCCTTCTTCATGGTCCATACGCTGCCGCCGCAGGTGCAGGACTTCATGTTGTGGATCCCGCTGGTCAATATCCACGAGTTGGCGCGTGAGGGGCAGTTCGGCGCCGTGGTCCGGGCGCAATATGACTTGGTTTACGTCGGCCAATGGATACTTGGCAGCAATTTCCTGGGCCTGATGGCGCTGCGGGTCGCGCGCCCGCGGCTCCATATGTATTGATGGCGGCTGATCATGCTTCTGCTGGAGAATGTCTGGAAGGCGCATCCGATCCGCGGCGGCAAGCGGGACGTTCTGAAGGGCATCAACATCAAGATCGAGCGCGGCGACGCGCTCGGCATCCTCGGGCGGAACGGCGCCGGCAAATCGACCCTGTTGCGTTTGCTGGGCGGCGTGGACATGCCGAGCAGCGGCCGCATCACCCGCACCATGACCGTCTCCTGGCCCATGGGCTTCGGCATCGGGGTGCAGGCCAGCATGACGGGGGCGGACAATGCCCGCTTCATCGCCCGGCTCTACGGCCTCGGCATCCCCGAAACCCTGACCAAGGTCGAGGAATTCGCCGAACTCGGCCCGTATTTCTACGAACCGGCCCGCAACTATTCGTCCGGCATGATGGGGCGGCTGCTGCTTGGCCTTTCTTTTGCAATGGAATTCGAATGCTACCTGGTGGACGAGATCGTGGGGGCCGGCGATGCCCGCTTCACCGAGAAATGCACCCGCGCCTTCGAGGAGCGTCGCGATCGCGCGGCACTCATCATGGTCACCCACAGCATGGACCTGGTGAAGCAATATTGCCGCCGCGCCGCCGTGCTCCACGACGGAAAGCTGAGGTTTTACGATGACCTCGATGAAGCTATCGCCACCTATAACGGACTCTGAGAAGACGACCTCCGGGCCGTCGCGCACGCAGGCGGCGCCTGCGGTGGCGGCGCCCCTTGTCTTCGAGGATGCCTCCGCCGATGCGCCGCAGGCGCGGGCGCCGCTTGCGGTCCCGCCGGCCCCGGCCCCACCTGTCCTCGAGCCGCAGGTGATCGTGGCCGCGCCGCCGCGCCCCGCAGCGGCCCCAGCGCCGGCCCCGGTGCGGCGCCGGCCGTCCTGGATCCGGCGCTTCGTCGCGCGCCGCAAGGGGCTGGTCATCTTCGTGATCCTGCCCTTGCTGGTGGTGTCGGCCTACCTCTATGGCATCGCCACGCCGCAATACCTGTCCGAGAGCAAGTTCCAGGTCCGCGGACGGACCCCCATGCCATCGCTGGGCGGTGGCGGCGGTGCCATGGGGGCGCTGATGGGCGGCAGCAGTTTCTCCTCGATGCCGACCGAAGCCCTCGCGGTGCGCGATTTCCTGATGTCGCATGACGCGGTGACCAGCCTGGCCGATGCGCCGGGCATCGTCAGCATCTGGCGCAGGCCGGAGGCCGATGTGATCGCCCGCCTCTGGAGCGACGCCCCCACCACCGAAATGCTTGTCTGGTATTTCGGCAGCATGGTCACCGTCGCCTCCGACCAGTTGACCGGCATCACGACGATCCGGACCCGCAGCTTCCGCCCCGAGGATTCGCGTGCCTTGAACGCGGCCATGCTGACCCTGGCCGAGGGCATGGTGAACCGCCTGTCCGAACGCGTGCGCGAGGACAGCGTGCAGGTCGCCCGGAACGAAGTGGCCGTCGCCGAACGCCGGGTTTCGGCGGCACGGGAGCAACTGCTTTCCTTCCGTGAGCGCGAACGCTCGCTCGACCCGAGCGCCACGGCCTCCGCGGCACTGGTGTCCGTGGCGACCCTGGAACAGGCGCTGCTGCAGACACGCGCGGAGTTGCAGGAAAAATCCGCCTATATGCGCCGGGACAATCCGTTGCTGGGCGTACTCCGCAATCGCATCCAGGCGCTGGAAACCGAAATCGCCCAGGAACGCCGCCGCACGACCGCCGGCGACCTGGCCCTGCCGCAGCAGATCGCCGGTTATGAACGGCTGCTGATGGAACGCGAATTCGCCGATCGGCAACTGGCTTCGGCCACCGCCTCGCTGGAACAGGCGCGGGTGGAAGCCGATCGCCAGCAGTTGTTCCTGGCGCGCGTGGTCCAGCCCAATCTGGCGGAATTTCCGCTTTACCCCCGGGCCGCCTATATCCTGATCTCGATGGGCGCAGTTCTACTTGTTCTCTATGGTATTGGTTGGCTTATTTACGCTGGGATTCGTGAACATGCGTCTTGAAGACTTGCGTCGTCTGGCCCCGAGTCGTTTGGCATCGACGGGGCACGGCCCCAGCGTGAATCGTTTTACCCGAGGGGTTGTCACGGCACTGGTCGGCGGATCGCTGCTGACAGGTCCCGCGTATGCACAGGCGCCGCAGCAGAACCCCAATACGGCGTCGCAGCCGGCGGGCCAGGGCTATACCCCCATGCAGGGCGGCGCTTCGGCCGGCGCGCCCGGTGGGATGGGGCAAAGCTTCGGAACCACGCCCGGTTTCGGCGGTGCGGGCAGTGCCGCCCAGGCGCCGATCATGCCGAACCTGCTGTCCGGCAGCGATCGCCAGACGGTGCGCCAGGGCTCCACGACCGAGGCCGAGGGCGGCCCCTCCGCCGTCGCCCCCTTGGGTGAGGTCGACCGCCGCATGGGCCCCCCGACCGCGGTCTTCGGCGCATCGCTGTTTACCCGCCCGGTCGGCGTGTCCTCCGACGCGCCGAACCCGTCCTATGTGATCACCCCCGGCGACCGCATCAGCGTCCGCATCTGGGGCGCGACCGAGGCCGAGGTCGCGGGTTTCGTCGACCCCGAAGGCAATGTCTTCATCCCGACCATCGGCCCGGTCATGGTCGCCGGCACCCGCGCGGGCGACCTGCAGCGCGTGATCGAACAGCAGGTGCAGCGCATCTACACCCAGCAGGTGCAGGTCTATGCCGTGCTGGTCAGCGTGAACCGCATCGGCGTCTTCGTGACCGGCATGGTCCGCGCGCCGGGCCGGCACATCGGCCAGGCCTCCGACTCGGTGCTGGACTTCCTGTCCCGCGCCGGCGGCGTCGATCCGTCGCGCGGCTCGTTCCGGGATATCGAGGTCAAGCGCAACAACGGCCAGACCATTCGCATCGACCTCTACGCCTTCCTCACGCGGGGCACGCTGCCGGCGCTCCGCTTGCAGGAAGGCGACACCATCGTGGTGTCGCGCCAGCGCGCGATGGTCAGCGTCGATGGCGCGATCCGCAACAACTACCTGTTCGAGATGGCCGGCCGCACTATGCCGGGGCGCGAGTTGATCGAACTCGCCGGTCCGCTGCCCTCGGCCACCAACGTCGTCGTGCGCGGCACCCGCAATGCGCAGCCCTGGTCGCGCTATGCGACCATGACGGAACTCGCGGCCCTGCAGTTGCAGGACCAGGACGCGGTGACCTTCATCGCCGACGTGCCGGCGCCGACCATCCGCGTCTCGATCGAAGGCAGCCGCATCGGCCCCTCCGTGCTGATCGCCGACCGCGACATCACGCTGTGCCAGATGCTGGACCATGTCGCGGTGAACCCGACCCTGGCCAATACCGCGGCCGTCTTCCTGCTGCGGCCCCGCCTGGCCGCCGCACAGCAGCGGTCGATCAACGAGGCGCTGGACCGGCTGGAACGCCAGTTGTTCACCGCGACCTCCACCACCACCGGTGTGTCCACGATCCGCGCGTCGGAAGCCCAGTTGGTCTACCAATGGATCAGCCGCGGTCGCCGCATCCAGCCCGAAGGCCGGCTTGTCGCCGCACGCGGCGGTCGCTGTTCCGACATCCGGCTGGAGGATGGCGACACCGTCGTGATCCCCGACCGCGTCGATACGGTCATGGTCGCCGGTGAGGTGGGCGCCCCGCAGGCGGTGGTCTGGCGCCGCGACCGCCGCATCCAGGACTATATCCAGGCGGCGGGCGGCTACAGCCTGCGTGGCGACGACTCCCGCGTGATCATCCGCCGCGCGAGCGGCGAGGTGGACCTGGAGCCGACGGTCGGCCCGGCCCCGGGCGATGAACTCATCGTCCTGCCGCGCCTGGACCCGAAGAACTTCCAGATCGCGAGCGATTTCCTGAACGCGATCTTCCAGTCGGCGGTCATCGTTCGGACCTTCTCGAACAACTGACCGACCTGACCGCCGGGCGTCAAACGCCTTGCCCTGTGCCGCTGCGATGGCCATCCTTGACCGGATGCCCACGCGCGGAGGGGGCTATGTCTGAAGCGAACGAAAGCTGGTTCCCGTTATTCGAATTCAAGACGTTCTTGTATCGAAGCTTTCTTGTCGCCCCGTCGGAAACCTTTCCGGCCGGTCCCGTGATCCTGACCGACTGGATGAAGGCCGAGTTCATCTGCGAACAGGCGACCCGGGAGGGGGACCTCTACCAGGTGAACGCAAGGCTGGTCCTGCGGCCTGGCAGCGAAGTCCTGGTGGATGTCCGGAGCAGGAATGGAATTGGTGACCGTCCCGCCACCTTTGAGGCAACCGGCCATGGGATGACCGGGGATACGGCCGGCGCAGTCTACCGCTTTTCCGGTCTCGTCCATCCGGCGCTGCCGACTGCGTTCGACTCCGCGGTGATCGACTGTATTCGCGGCGCCGTCACCTCGGTTCAGGGCCCCGCCAGCACCCCCTTGGTGGAACTCGGTGGATGCCCCGTCGGCACGGCCGGGGCTTTTGTTATCGTTCCGAGCGGCTAATTCCGCGCCCCAGGCACAAAACCCTCGACCAATTCGGCGATCCGTCGCGGCTCCACCTGTTCCATCACGCGCCGTGCCAGGCGCGCGCAATCGCCGATGTCCAGCCCACGCACGACCTGCTTCACACGCGGGATGGCGGAGGCGTTCATCGACAGCGTCCGCAGCCCGAGCCCCAGCAGCAGCGGCGTCAGCCGCGCATTGCCGGCCATCTCACCGCACAGGCTGACCGGCAGCCGCAGCCGCAGGGCGGCCTCGGTCGCGAATTGCACCAGGCGCAGCACGGCGGGGTGCAGCGGGTCGTACAGATGCGCGACCTCGACCTCCGCCCGGTCCACCGCCAGCGTGTACATGGCCAGGTCATTGGTGCCGATGGCGAAGAAATCGGCCTCCAGCGCGATGGCATCGGCGGCCAGGGCGGCGCCCGGTGTTTCGATCATCGCGCCCAGCGGCGGCAGTTTTTCAGGCAGGGTCACGCCGCGCCGGCGCAGGCGGCGGGCGACGCGCTCCATGATCTCGCGCGCCTGGGCGACTTCATCCGGCACGGTCACCATGGGCAGCAGGATGCGGACCGGGCCGACCTCGGCGCCGACGCGCAGGATGGCGGCGAATTGCACCTCCAGCAGTTCCGGGCGCTTCAGCAGCATGCGGATGCCGCGCAGGCCAAGCGCGGGGTTCGGTCCGGTGTGCAGGGGGGCGACGCCGTCGGCCAGGGCCTGGATGTCCTTCTCCCCACCCCAGTCCAGCACGCGGATGGTGACCGAATCCCCGGCCATGGCGGCGACGACCTGGGCGTAGGACACGTATTGCGCGTCCTCGTCCGGCAAATCCTCGCGGTTCATGAACAGGAACTCGGTGCGCAGCAGCCCGATCCCCTGGGCGCCGGCCTGGGCGATCAGCGGCAGTTCGGCCGGGATCTCCAGGTTGGCCTGCAATTCCACCAACTCGCCATCGGTGGTTTCGGACGGCAGGCGGCGCAGCTTGCCAAGCTTGACCCTTTCCCGTGCGAAGGCCGCCAAGGCCGCCTTGCCGACGACCAGCGCTTCCGGGCCAGGACGCAGCACGACGGTCCCGGCGGTGCCATCCAGCACCACATGGTCGCCAGGCTGTGCCGCCTCGGTCAGCCCGTGGCAGCCAAGCACCGACGGGATGCCAAGCGCCCGCAGCATGATGGCGGTATGGCCGTCGGCGCCACCTTCCTCGGTCGCGACCCCGGCGATGCGGGACGGGTCGAGAAGCGCGGCATCGGCGGGGGTCAGTTCATCGGCCAGCAGGATCGCGCCTTCCGGCACGTCCTTGAACGACCGGAAGGGATTCTGGGTCAGGTTGCGGGTCAGGCGGCGGCCGATCTCGCGCACTTCCGATGCGCGGCGGCGCAGCCCGGCCTTGTCGTCGTCCTTGGCCGTCAGGATGATGGCGGCGATCGCCTCCGCCTCATCATGCACGGCGGTCTCGGCGGCGAGCAGTTCGGTTTCGATCCGTTTGCGCGCCCCGCGCAGCAACCGGCTGTCGGCCAGCATCATCAGGTAGGCGTCGAGCAGCGGCGCCAATTCCTCCTGCGCTTCCTCCGGCAGGATCGACAGGCGGTTGCGCAGCTTGCCGACCTGCTTGCGGCTGATCGCGACGGCGCGGGCCAGGGACTGGCGTTCGGCCTCGACCTCGGGGGGCGAAATGTTGCGGCGGGGGGCTTCGGCCGGCGCTTCGGTGGTGTCGAAGACGGTGCCGATGGCGACGCCGGCCCCGATCGGGATGCCACGGAAGACGGCTTCCTGGGCGCGCTTGGCGGCGCTGGTGCGGCGGGTTGGCTCAGTCTTCATGGAAGCCTGCCTCGATCAGCCCGGCGATGGCGTCCATCGCCTCGCGTGCGTCGAATCCCTCGACCTCCAACTCGATCTCGCTGCCCTTGCCGGCGCCCAGCATCATCAGCCCCATGATCGACCCCGCCAGCACCGACTGCCCGTGGCGCGAAACGGTGATGACGGCGGAAAAGCGTTCGGCCAGGGCCACCAGTTTGGCAGCGGCCCGGGCATGCAGGCCGCGCGTATTGCGGATCATCAGCGTGCGATGCAGCGCCGTGCCCCCGCCATTTGCGTCCTTCATACTTGCACCCCCAGCCCGGCATATGAACAGATCGGCGGCGTATGCGGAACCAGGGTCGCGGCGGGAATATGCGCGGCGCATGCCTGAATGGGCCGGACCCGCGTCAGGCGGCGCCCCGGTGCAGCAGCGCCGTGGCGGTGGCGGGCAGGGCGGCGGCCTCCGGCTTCGGCGCGCCTTCGGCCTTGGAGATGCGGGCGCTGGTCATGTACTTGCGCCCGGCGGCCACCGCCTGGTCCACCAGGTCGGCCAGCGGCACGCTGCCGCGCAGCTTGGCGACCTTGACCAGCAGCGGCAGGTTCACGCCGGCGATCACCTCCACATCCCGCCGGTCCAGCACCGAACAGGCGAGGTTGGAGGGTGTGCCCCCCAGCATATCGGTCAGCACCACGACGCCATCGCCGGAATCGACATCCGCGACCGCTTCGCGCATGTCGCCGCAACGCACGTCGATCCCGTCCTCCGGGCCGATGCACAGGGTCATCAACTGCGCCTGCGGTCCCACCACATGCTCCAACGCCGCCCGCAGTTCGAGCGCGAGGCGCCCGTGCGTCACCAGGATCATGCCAATCATGCGGCGCGGACCGACGTATCGGCGGGGGGTGGTTCGTCCACGTTTCGGGACATGTCGGTGGCCTCCTTCGGGGCCGGGGCGGCGGATGGAGGCGGCAGCGCGGACCAGGCCGCGCTTTCCCGGTGGACACATTCCACCCTCCAACCTTGCAATGCGAGATGGGTCGTCAGTCGTTCCGCGGTCAGCACGCTACGGTGCTTACCGCCGGTGCAGCCGAAAGCGACCGTAAGGTATGATTTCCCCTCTGCGGCGTATCGGGGCAAGAGCGAGTCCAGCAGCGCCGTCATGCCCTGCCAGAATGACGGCCAGGCTTGATCCGCCGTAACGAATGCAGCGACCGCCGGATCGCGCCCCGTCAGTGGCCGCAGGGCGGGATCGTAATGCGGGTTACGCAAAAACCGTGTGTCCAGCACAAGATCGGCGTCCCGCGGCAGGCCGTGCGGATAGCCGAAGGACATGACGGTGATGCCCATGCCATGTCCGGCCGTGGGGCCGAAGCGGGCGGCGATCTGCCGGCGCAGTTCCGGCAGCGGCAGGTCGGAGGTGTCGATCACGAGGTCCGCGGCCTCCCGCAAGGGCGCCAGCAGGATGGCCTCGGCCGCGATCCCCTCGGCCACCCGGCCGCCGAGCGCCATCGGGTGGCGCCGGCGGGTTTCGGAATAGCGCCGTTGCAGCACGGCCTCGTCGGCGGTGGCGAAGACCAGCGTGACATCCAGTTCCGGCCGCGCCTTCAGCCCGGCCGCGAGCACCAGCAGCGCCGTGGGGGTGAAGCCCCGGGTGCGCGTATCCATCCCGGCGGCGAGCGGGACGTGGCGGTGTTCCAGCGCCGTGGCCTCCACCGCCGGCAGGGGTGGGTTGTCCACCGCCTCGAACCCCTGGTCCTCCAGCACCCGCAGGATACTGGCCTTGCCGGCGCCCGACAGGCCGGTGACCAACACGACCCGGCGCCGGTCACCGCTCATGCGGCAAAGGCCCCGACGACCATGCTACGCCGGCCGGCCAGGCAATCCATCGCGGCCATGACTTTTTGCGGGGCGGAGGAATCGATTGCATGCAACGCCACGCGCGGGACGCGGGCGCTGCCATGGGTCCAGTCCCTGGGTTCCGGCAGCCGTGGTTCCTCGGCGCGTTCGACGCAATCCACCACCAGGCGGATCGCGGCGGGGCCATGCGCCAGGCCGGTCAGCAGCCCCAGGCCGCGCACTTCCAGCATGCCGGCCAGGGCGTCCGGCGCATCGGCCGTGGCGATGCCATCCCGGTCGGACAGCACGACCTGGTCATCGGCGACGAGGCGAAAGCCATGGTCCAGCAGGCGCAACACAAGGTCGCTCTTGCCCGCACCCGGGCGCCCGAGCAGCAGAACGCCCTCGGCGTTCCACGCTGCCGCGGAGCCGTGGAGACGTGTCGCGCCAGAGCATGCAGCGGGGCACGCAGCAGAGCCGTGCAGGGACATGAAGAACGGGGACTCCCAGTAACAGGTGGAAATATGGCAGGACTCGGGCAGGACGCAAAGCGCGACGGCAGGGTTGCGTCGGCGGGGGCGGGCGGGGCATCTGCCGGATATGCCCGGACCCCTGCCTGACCCCGACCTGAACCGTGACCTGATCCGGGCGGCCGCCAGCCGCATAGCACCGCATGTCCGCCGCACGCCGGTGCTGCGGGTGGCTGGGGCGGCGCTGGGGTTGGCGGGCGACATCGTGCTGAAACTGGAATTGGTGCAGGCCACCGGATCGTTCAAGCCGCGCGGGGCCTTCAACCGGATGCTGTCGGTGCCGGTGCCGGCGTCGGGGGTGATCGCGGCATCCGGCGGCAACCACGGGGCGGCGGTCGCCTATGCGGCGCGGGTCCTGGGCCATCGGGCGGAGATTTTTGTCCCCGCCATCTCGGCCGCCGCCAAGCGGGCGCGGATCGCGGCCGAGGGCGCGGTGCTGACCGTCGGCGGCGAGACCTATGACGCGGCCCGCCTGGCCAGCATGGCAAGGGCGGACGAAACCGGCGCGCTGGTGGTGCATGCCTACGACCAGCCGGAGGTCCTGGCCGGGCAGGGCACCGTCGCCCTGGAATGGGCCGAACAATCCCCCGACCTGACCCATGCGCTGGTCGCGGTCGGCGGCGGCGGGCTCTTGGGCGGCATGGCCGCCTGGTGGGGGCGGGGTGTCGGACTGGTCGCGGTGGAACCGGAAGCCTGCCCGAAATTCAGCGCCGCGCTGGCCGCAGGCCGCCCGGTGCCCGCCCCGGTCAGCGGATTGGCGGCCGATAGCCTGGGCGCCAGTCAGGTCGGCCAGTTGATGTTCGGCATCGCCGCCCCGGTCATCGCCGCCAACGTGCTGGTGCCCGATGCGGCGATCCGGGAGGCGCAGCGGCGGCTGTGGGATGCGGTGCGGATCGTCGCCGAACCGGGCGGCGCCGCGGCGCTGGCGGCACTGATCTGCGGCGCCTGGGTGCCGCCCCCCGGGGCGGTGGTGGGGGTGCTGGTCTGCGGCGGGAACTGCGATCCGGGAAGCGTGGTCAGCGGGTAAGGCGGCGCCTCACTCCACCTCGCCGGCCGTGGGCGGCAAAAGCTCGGTCATCGGCCGTTTCGGCGGCGGGAAGGGCGGGGCCGGAAGCGCGTCGCCCATGAATGTCATCGGCTGCCAGGCAAGGCCCGCGGCGTGCCAACTGCGCCCCGTCACGGTATCCAGAAGCACCGCGACCAGCGCGTTTCCGGTTCCCGCGACCGTCACCTGAAACCGGCCGTTTTCCGGGACCGGCGGCGTGCTGCCTGACATGGATCGCTCCCGCTTTCTTGGTGGCGGCGATACGGTATCAGGGCACTGTCCGGCGGCAATTCAATTCTGCCGCCTGTCCCGCCCGCCGATCAGCCGCCCGCGCACCTTCGACGACAACCAGTCGATCGCCGACACCAGCAGCACCATCAGGATGATGATGAAGGCGACCTCATCCCAATGGCGCACGCGGATGCGTTCGGCGATCTGCAACCCGATGCCCCCCGCGCCGACGACGCCCAGGATGGAGGCGGAGCGCACGTTGCTCTCGAAGAAATACAGCGCCTGCGACAGCATGATCGGCAGGACCTGCGGCAGCAGCCCGAAGCGGATGGCGAGCAGACGTGATCCCCCGGCGGCGGTGATGCCCTCGGCCTGTTTTTTCTCCGCGTTCTCGATCGCCTCCGCATAAAGCTTTGCCAGCACCGCGATATCGGCGGTCGCGATGGCCATGACCCCGGCCAGCGGCCCAAGGCCGACGGCGCGGACGAAGGCCAGCGCCCAGATCAACTGATCCACGCCGCGGAACCCATCGAAGACCCGCCGCACCGAAAACCGCAGCAGGGTCGCGGTGACCACGTTGTTGGCCCCCAAAAACCCCAGCGGCACCGCGATCAGCGCCGCCACGAAGGTGCCCAGGAAGGCCATCGCCAGGCTTTCCGCCAGGCCCTTGAGGATTTCGACCCATTGTTCACCCGGCGAGGGCGGGATCATCAGCCGCACGATGACGCCCAGGCCCGACAAGCCGTTCCAGATGCGCTGGGGCGTCACGTCGAACCAGATCAGCGTGCCGAGCAGCCAGATAACAAAGGCGGTCCAGCCCAGCGCCCGCTTCATCTGCGCCGCCGGGCCGCCGCCAAAGGCGGCCGGGTTGCGCTGCCGCCAGCGGGCGATCTCCGTCTCGCTCATGCGGCACCTTCGATCACGCGCCGCCGCAGCCGTTCGGAGACCAGGTCGATGCTGCACACCGCCAGGATCACGAGCACGATGATGGCGCTGATCTCGTCATAATAGTTGAAGGAGATGACGTGGTAGAGTTCCTCGCCGATGCCGCCCGCGCCGACGAAGCCGATCACGCTGGCTGAACGCACGTTCACCTCGAACCGCAGCAGCGCGTAGGAGATGAAGTTCGGCAAGACCTGCGGCAGGATCGCGAAGCGGCAGGCCTGGGCCCAGGTGCCGCCGGCGCTGCGCACGCCCTCCCACGGCCCCATCTCCGCATTCTCGACCACTTCGTAGAATTGCTTGCCGAGCGCGCCGCTGCTGTGCAGCGCGATGGCCAGGATTCCCGCCAGCGCGCCGATCCCAAAGGCCCAGACGAAGATCAGCGCATAGACGATTTCCGGCACCGTCCGCGTCGCTTCCAGCAGGCGCCGGGTGAATTGGAACGACAGCACGCCGCGTTGCAGGTTGCGCGACGCCGGGAAGCACAGCAGCAGCGCCACCACCAGCCCCATCAGCGTGGCCAGCGCCGCCATCTGCGCGGTTTCGAACAGCAGCAGCAGCCATTTGTCGGCGCGGTAGAACCAGGCGGCCAGGCTGCCCTCGGTCTCCCAGTTGGAAAAAAGATGCTGCCATTCGAGGTGCGGCGCGATGCGCACAAAATATTCGCCGGCGCGCGGGATGCCGGCCAGGAGGGCGCCGGGCGACACCTCCGACACCCAGCCCGACAGGACCAGGCAGAATGCCAGCACCACGACGGCGCCGATGGTCGCGGCGCGCCGTTGCCGGCGCGCCTGCTGGAATGACGCCTCGCCATTGGCGACAACGGCGTCGAGGGCGGTCGCGATCAGGAAACGGCCCTCCTGTGGTGTGTTACGAACGGCGGCGGCGCTGGGCCGCTTCATCGACCCGCAGATCGACGATCAATTGGTAGTCCGCGTGCGTCACTTCACGATAGCCCGTGCCGCCGCCGCGCTCGATGTCGCGATAGATGGACGGATGCGCCTTCGGCAGCGCCAGGTGGAACACCTTCAGGTCTTCCTTGAACGACGCCGGCAGCGCGCTGCGCACGGTCAGCGGGCCGTTCGGGATGGGGGCCGAGCGCCAGATCACGCGCAGGTCGCGCATGTTCAGCATGCCCTTCTGCACCATCGCCTGCAGGTTGCCGCGCGAAAAACCCTGCGCCTCGTCGCCCTGGCCCGAGGCCCAGGTCACCGCCGCGTCATACTGGCGCTGCAACACGGCCACGACCGCCTGCTCATGCCCGCCACCGAAGCCGGTGCGGGAGAAATACTGGCCGCTCTCGACGCCGATGCCACCCTGGCGCAGCGCGAAACGCGGGATCAGGTAGCCGGAGGTGGAATTGGGATCGGCCCAGGCGAGGCTCTTGCCGCGCATCTGTTCCATCGTGGTGATGCCGCTATCGGCGCGGACCACCATGACGGCGATATAGGCGATCGTGCCGTCCAACTCCTCGGCCGTCACGATGGGTTCGACGCCGTGGTTGGTGTCCAGCCAGGCGCCGGCATAGCCGGAGGCGCCCATGCTCGACGCCTCGATCTGGCCGGCCGAGAAGGCCTGGAGCACGCCGGCGTAGTCCGACGCCGGGAACAGGCGCACCGGCACCTTGAACGTGTCTTCCAGCAACTGGCGATAGGCGCCGTAGCGGCCCATGCGGTCGGCTTCATTCTCGCCACCCAGCAGGCCGATGCGGATCTGCGGCACCTGGGCGGCCCAGGCGCGCGGCCCGGCGGCCGGCATGGTCACGGCGGCATCCAATGTGCGGCGCATCGGCGCGGCGGGGGCGGTTTGGGCAAAGGCGGTCGCGGGCAGCGCCGCGCCAGCGGCGAGCAGAAGACGACGGGTCAGCATATTGGATGGGCTCCGTGTGGTCGTGGTGGCCGCCAGGCGCGAAGCCCGGCGGGGTCAGGCGGGAAGGGCGGCCGCGGCGCGGGAGGCGCGCGACGGGGTGATGGAGGCCAGGGCCTCTTCCTCGAACTCGGCTTCGCTGACGCCGTAGATGTCGCGCACGGCATCGGCGGTCAGGGCGGCGGGCACGCCGTCGAAGACCACGCGCCCGGCCTGCATCGCGACGATGCGGTCGCAATAGGCGCGTGCGGTGTCCAGGTGATGCAGGTTGCACAGCACCGTCAGCCCATCGCGGCGGTTCACGTCGCGCAACGCATCCATCACCACCTGGGCGTTGCGCGGGTCCAGGCTGGCGATGGGTTCGTCGGCCAGGATGATGCGCGGTTCCTGCAACAGCGCGCGGGCGATCGCGACCCGCTGCTGCTGGCCGCCCGACAGGGTGTCGGCGCGCTGCAACGCCTGTTCGGCCAGGTCGAAACGGTCCAGCGCGGTCAGCGCCATCGCCCGTTCGGCGGCGGTGAAGCGCCCGAGCAGGGAGGAGATCACCGGGCGGTGGTTCAGCCGCCCGACCAGCACATTGGTCAGCACCGGCAGGCGCTGCACCAGGTTGAACTGCTGGAAGATCATCGCGCAGCGGGTGCGCCAGTCGCGCAGCGCCTGGCCCTTCAGCGCCGTCACATCGACGCCGTCATGCAGGATGCGGCCCGATGTCGGCTCGGTCAGGCGGTTGATCATGCGCAGCAAGGTGGACTTGCCGGCCCCCGAACGGCCGATCACGCCCACCATCTGCCCGGCCGGGAAGGCGAGGGAGACATTGTCCACGGCAGTTCTTTCGCCAAAGCGGCGGGTGAGCGACTGGAGTTCCAGCATGGGGGCGTCCTTGTGCGGCGCGGTGGATACTGGCCCAACACGACAGGCGAATGATGGAAATGTGACAAACCTATTGCGCCTTGCCGGCGTGTCACCCTGCCGTCAGGTTGGGGACGGGGCTCAATAGGGAAACGCCGCAATGAAACATGATCTGCCGCGCCGCGCGGTTTTGGCGGCTGTCCTGGCCGCGCCGGCGCTGACCGCACAGGCGCAGGACGCCTGGCCCAGCCGCCCGATCACCCTGATCAACGGCTATGCCCCCGGCGGGCTGACCGACATCAGCACCCGCGCCATCGCCGAACGCCTGTCGCGCGAATTGGGCCAGACCATCGTGGTGGACAGTCGCCCGGGCGGCGGCACCAGCGTCAGCGCCACGGCCGTCGCCGCGGCCCGCCCCGATGGCTACACCCTGCTGATGGGGGCGACGTCGCTGGCGATCAATCCGGCGCTGCAGCCCAGCCTGACGCCGCGCGACCCGATGACGGCGCTGGTGCCCGTGGGCCTGGGCTACCGCAGCGCCTTCGTGCTGCATGTTCACCCGTCGCTGCCGGCGCGCAACGCGGCCGAATTCATCGCCTATGCCAAGGCCAACCCCGGCAAGATCGACTTCGGCAGCAGCGGTGTCGGCGCGGTGAACCACCTGGCGCTGGAACTGCTGCGCGTGGCGGGTGGGATCGAGGTGAACCACATCCCCTATCGCGGCGGCGCTCCCGCGCTGATCGACCTGCGCACCGGGCGCATCCAGGCGATGTGGCAAGCGGCGCTGGAAGCGATCCCGGCGATTCGCGACGGCGCGACCCGCCCCATCGCGGTCAGCGGCTTGGACCGCCTGGCGCTGCTGCCCGATGTACCGCCGATGGCCGACACGCTGCCCGGCTTCGACGCGACCTTCTGGCAGGGTGTGTTTGCCCCGGTCGGCACGCCGCCGGCGGTGCTGGCGCGGCTGGAGTCGGGGCTGCGCGTCACCACCACCGACCCCGTCCTGGCCGCCAGGCTGGGGGAACAGGGCGTGGCGCTGGCGCCAGGCTCGGCGGAAGACTTGCGCGCGCTGCTGGCGCGGGAGACGGCGAGCTGGGGCCGGCTGATCCGCGAACAGGGGATCCGGGCGGAATAGGCTACAGCGCCGCGGCCCATTCCTCGGCCACCAGCGCCTGGCCCCAGTCGTGCGTGGGCGTCGCGCGGACCAGCGCGAAACCCTGGGCCGCATACAGCGCCCGCGCCGCGACCAGGCTGGCATAGGTGGACAGGGTCATCTGGCGATAGCCGGCGGCGCGGGCGAACCCCATCGCCTCGGCCAGCAGCGCGCGGCCGAGGCCCCGGCCCCGCGCGGCGGGGTCCAGGATCAGCAGCCGCAGCCGGGCCGTGCCGCCGCCGTCATCCATCACGGCGACGGATCCGACCGGGGCATCGTCGATCGTGGCGATCCACATCCCCCGTCCGGCCGGGTCGGCGGCGGCAAACGCCGCGATGATGCCGCCGACGTAGCCCTCGAACGCCATCGCATCCCATCCGTGCTCGGCGGCGTAGAGCGCGCCGTGCCGGGCGACGATCCAGCCCAGATCCCCCGGCCGGGGCGGGCGCAGCACGGCGGGGGCCTGGCTCGGGCACAGCAGGCCGCGCGCGCGGCCGAGGGCCACGACCAGCTCAGCCCCGGCCGCGGGGGGCAGTTCGTCGAGCAGACCCGCCGCGCCCTGGCGGGAGGCGTCTTCCAGCGCCGCCAGGGCGGCCTCACCCGCGGGGGTCAGCCGCAGCGCCACCCGGCGCCCGGCGGCGGGGCCGCGCGCCACCAGTCCGCGCGCCGCCAGGCCCTGCAACAGCCGCGACACCTGGCCACGGTCCATCGCCAGTGCCCGGGCCAGGTCGGCGGCGGCGGGCGGCGCGCCGGCGTCCGGATGGCCGATGTCGAACAGCAGCCGCGCTTCGGCCAGGCCCAGCCCGGCGCCATAGGGGTGGCGGGCGAAAAGCCCGGTGCGGCGGGTCCAGGCGCGGGTAAAGCCACGCAGAGTTTCGATGGCGTTGTCCATGCGGCGCATGGCGGCATGCCTATGATGATAAAGTCAACATAGAATGCACACGACGGGCTGCCCCGCGTGGCAGGCACGCTGTTCCTCGGGCGGCCGCCTGCCTATGTTGCAATGCCGCAGTTGCCCGGACCCTGACCCATGCCGCTAAGCCCACCCGTCCCCCGCCAACCGATGCATCGCCGCGCATTGGTCATGCATGGCTACAAGCGCGAGGACGGGTTGTTCGACATCGAGGGGCACCTGGAGGACACCAAGGCCTACGCCTTTGAAAACGATGACCGCGGCCGGATCGAGCCAGGCGAAGCACTGCACGGCATGTGGATCCGGCTGACGGTCACCGCGGAGATGGAGATCGTCACCGCCGAGGCGGTCTCGGATTTCACCCCCTATGCTATCTGCCCCGTGGCGGCGCCCAATTTCGCCGTGCTGGCGGGGCTGACGATCGGGCCGGGTTTCAATCGCGCGGTGAATGAACGGGTCGGCGGCATCAAGGGCTGCACGCATCTGCGGGAGATGCTCGGCCAGATGGCCACCGTCGCCTACCAGACCCTGGTCGGGCAGCGCCGGGCCAAGACAGCGGCCCTGGTCGCCCAGAACAAGCGCCCGCCGCAGATCGGCACCTGCCTGGCCTATGCCGCGACCAGCCCCGTGGTGCGGAGCCGCTGGCCGGACTGGGCGGAAGCCCCGGCCTCCGAACCAGCCGCCGAATAGGTCAGGCGGAGGCTTCCTCCGGCGTCTTCAGCACCAGGGCCAGGGCATGCAGCCCCCCGGCCAGTTCGGTGGCCAGCGCCTCGTGCACCGCGCGCGACCGCGCCAGGCGCGACAGGCCGCCAAAGGCGGGGCTGACGATCCGCACCGTATAATGTGTCTCCCCACCCGGGGCGGCGCCGGCGTGGCCGGCGTGCTGCTGGCTGTCGTCCTGCACCTCGATCAGTGCGGGCACGAAGCGCGCGGCCAGGGTTTCGCGGATACGCTCGGCGCGGCGCGACGATGTGGGGGGCGGGGAATTGGCCATGGCAAAGCCGCTACGCCCTGCCGCCCCGGATGCCAAGGGTCCTGTCTTGGTGCGGCTCGGCCGGAGCGCAACCCATGCGCCGAGAATGGGGCATGCAGGCCAGCCATGTTATTTGCGCAGCCTCGATCAGCAACTTCATTGCGTTTCTTCGCCTTGCGGTAGCATGAAACGCCGCTCATAAGGCGCCCATGGCTCGTCGCGCGAGTACCCTGAGGGCCTCGAGCCCGTCCCCCTCCCTCAACGCCAAGCGCTGTGATGCGCCCGGTTGCGAGAATCCTGGCGAATTCCGTGCACCACGGGACCGGTCGCGCTTGCGCGATTATTACTGGTTCTGCCTGGAGCATGTCCGCGCCTACAATCAGGCATGGGACTTCTACAAAGGCCTGTCGCCCGAGGAGATCGAATCGCAACTGCGGGACGATACCGGCTGGCAGCGCCCGACCTGGCCGCTGGGCCGGCTCGGCGCCAATGGCCGCATCGCCCCGGAGATGCTGAAGGATCCCTTGTCCCTGTTCGGCGAGGCGCCCCCCCAGCGCCAGAAGTCGGCGCGCGAGGCGCCGCCCGAACTGCGCGCCGCGCTGGACATCATGGGCCTCGGCTGGCCCCTGACCTCCGAGGAATTGCGCGGAAAATACAAGGAACTGGCCAAGCGCCTGCACCCGGATCATACCGGCGGCGACAAGGTGGCCGAGGAAAAGCTCAAGGACATCAACCGCGCCTATTCCCTATTGCGGGCACGGCTTGCACAAATGCCCAACCCCGGCACATCGTCTGGGGCAGCGCCACGGGGAACCGCGGAACGGCCGGCCACGACGGCCGAACGTCCCGTCCGCCCCGCCCGCGCCGCCGCCGGCTGAACGACCGGATCGCAACACACCGGACCGAAACACACCGGAACGAAACCCTGGGCGCAGGACACAAGACAGGAACATGACCAAGGTGGCCACCCTCTCCGACGTCCGACCGACCAGTGCGATCGACCTGCCCGACACCACGTACAATGTGCGTGACGTCTTCGGCATCGACAGCGACATGGTGGTGCCGGGCTATTCCATCCGCACCGAGCACGTGCCGGACATCGACCTGAGCTATCAGTTCGACAAGGACACCACGCTGGCGATCCTGGCCGGCTTCGCCTTCAACCGGCGGGTGATGGTCCAGGGCTACCACGGCACAGGGAAGTCGACCCATATCGAACAGGCCGCGGCCCGGCTGAACTGGCCCTGCCTGCGGGTGAATCTCGACAGCCACATCAGCCGCATCGACCTGATCGGCAAGGACGCCATCGTCCTGAAGGATGGCAAGCAGATCACCGAATTCCGCGAAGGCATTTTGCCCTGGGCGCTGCAGCACCCCTGCGCGATGGTGTTTGACGAATACGACGCGGGTCGTCCGGACGTGATGTTCGTGATCCAGCGCGTGCTGGAGGTCGAGGGCAAGCTGACCCTGCTCGACCAGAACCGCGTCATCCGGCCGCACCCGTCCTTCCGCCTGTTCGCGACCGCGAACACCGTGGGCCTGGGCGACACCACCGGCCTCTACCACGGCACCCAGCAGATCAATCAGGGCCAGATGGACCGCTGGAACATCGTCGCCACCCTGAACTACCTGCCGCATGGGCAGGAGACGGCGATCGTCATGGCCAAGATGGGCATGGACCCGTCCGACACGAAGATGAAGAAGCGGACCGAGGCCATGGTCGCCCTGGCCGACCTGACCCGCGCCGGCTTCATCGCCGGTGACATCAGCACCGTCATGTCGCCGCGCACCGTCATCACCTGGGCCGAGAACACCAAGATTTTCGGCGATGTCGGTTTCGCGTTCCGCCTGACCTTCCTGAACAAGTGCGATGAGGCCGAGCGCAGCACGGTCGCCGAGTACTACCAGCGCTGCTTCAACGAGGAAGTGGCCACGGGGCTGTTCGGCAAGAAGTGACGCGCCGCAGCCGGTAGGGATCTCGCCCATGGCCGAACCGCGTTTCCTGCTGCACCACGCGCCGAAGTCGCGCTCCCTCGGCAGCCTTTGGCTGCTGGAGGAAGCCGGCGCCGACTACGCGCTGCAGTGGCACGCGCTCGACCAGGGCACCCACAAGCAGCCCGACTTCCTGGCCATCAACCCCGCCGGCAAGCTGCCCGCGCTGATCGATCGCGGCCCCGCGGGCGATTGGCGGGGCGTGGTGGTGACCGAGGCCGCCGCCGTCGCGGCCTATGTCGCCGATGTGCTGCCGGATGGCGGCCTGGCGCCGGCCATCGGCACGCCGGATCGCGCGGCCTATGCCACCTGGCTGGCCTTCGGCCCCGGTGCGCTGGAACCGGCTTTGGCCGACAAGGCCTTCCCCCGCGCCAACCCGGTGCCGGCCTCCTCCATCGGCTGGGCCGATTTTGAAACCGGGGTCGCGCGCGTCGAAGCCGCCTTGCAGGATCGGGATTGGCTGGTCGCCAACCGCTTCTCGGCGGCGGATATACAGGTCGGCGGCTTGCTGGCCTGGGTCGCGCAATGGGGCATGCTGACGCCGGGGCCGAATGTCGCGCGCTATATCGCGGCGATCGAGGCGCGGCCGGCGCGTCAAAAATCCTTGCAGAAAGGTGCTGCACCAGCATGAGCGGCTCCAAGGACCAGACACGCCAGGAAGACTTCAAGAAGGCGACGGCCGGCGCCCTGCGCGCCATGGCGCATGCCGGGGCCGAGGTGACGGTCGCGTTCCAGCCGGGCGCCTCGGGCCTGGCCGGCAAGCGCGCCCGCCTGCCGCTGCCGACCCGCGCCCTGCCGGCAGCCGAAATGGCCCGGCTGCGCGGGGCCGCCGATTCCATCGCCCTGCGCCTGCGCCACCACGACGAGGCACTGCACGCCAGCCGCACCCCCCAGCGGCGCGAGGCCAAGGAGGTCTTCGACGCGCTGGAACAGGCCCGCGTGGAAGTGGTCGGCGCCGAGCACATGTCCGGCGTCGCCGCCAACCTGACCGCCCGCCTCAATGAGCAATGCGAGGCCGAGGGCTACGACCGCATGACGCGGAAGGACCAGTTGCCGCTGCCCGCCGCGCTGTCGCTCCTGGCCCGCGAACGCCTGACCGGCGAACCGCCCCCGGCCGCCGCCCGCCGCGTGCTGGACCTGTGGCGCGACAGCCTGGTCGAGGGCGCGGCCGAAGCGATGAATGACATGGCCGCCGCACGCGACAGCCAGGAAGGCTACGCCCGCGCCGCCCGCCGCCTGCTGGTGGCACTCGACCTGGCGGAAGCCGAGGCCGAGGCCGAATCCCAGGCCGATGACGAAGGCGAGGAGGGGGCCGAAAGCAGCGGCTCCCAGGACAATTCCGGCGAGGGCGAAAGCAAGTCGCAGGAATCCGACACCATGCTCGGCGCCCAGCCCGAGGCGCAGCAGGGCGAGGCATCGGAAGAAGCCGGCGACGAACAGGATGACGAGGGGGCAGCCGCCGAAGGCGATGACAAGCCCGGTGGTCCCCAGGCCCGGCGCGAAGTGCCCCAGGTCGACGACAGCAGCCGCTACCACGCCTTCACCACGGCGCATGACGAGGTCGTCGAAGCCGAGGATCTCTGCGACGCCGATGAATTGGCCCGGCTGCGCCAACAGCTCGACCAGCAATTGTCGCATTTGCAGGGCGTGGTTTCCAAACTCGCCAACCGCTTGCAGCGCCGGCTTTTGGCACAGCAGCAGCGCGCCTGGGAATTCGACTTGGAGGAAGGGATGCTCGACGTCGCGCGGCTGGCGCGCATCGTGGCGAACCCGACCCATTCGCTGACCTACAAGCGCGAACGCGAAGCCGATTTCCGCGACACGGTCGTGACCTTGCTGATCGACAATTCCGGCTCGATGCGCGGCCGGCCGATCACCGTCGCCGCCATGTGCTGCGACATCCTGGCGCGCACCCTGGAACGCTGCTCCGTAAAAGTCGAAATCCTCGGCTTCACGACGCGCGCCTGGAAGGGCGGGCAAAGCCGCGATGCCTGGGTCAAGGCCAACAAGCCGCGCAACCCGGGGCGCCTGAACGACCTGCGCCACGTCCTGTATAAATCTGCCGACACGCCCTGGCGCCGCGCCCGCAAGAACCTGGGCCTGATGCTGCGAGAGGGGCTGCTGAAGGAAAACATCGACGGCGAGGCCCTGGAATGGGCCTACAAGCGCCTGCTCGGCCGCCAGGAACGCCGCCGTATCCTGATGGTCATCAGCGATGGCGCGCCGGTCGATGACAGCACCTTGTCGGTGAACCCGGGCAATTACCTGGAACGCCATTTGCGCAAGGTGATCGGCGATATCGAAGGCCGCGACATCGTCGAACTCATCGCCATCGGCATCGGTCACGACGTCACCCGCTACTACCGCCGCGCCGTGACCATCGTGGATGCCGAGGAGCTGGGCGGCACCATGATGAAGAAACTCGCGGAATTGTTCGACGAGGACGCGGCCGCCGCCTGGCAACGCGCCGCCGCCGAACGCGCCCCGCTGCTGGCCTGACATGGCCGCCGGCGGGGCATGGCCCCGCCGCGGGGTTTTGGGCGCGGCGCTTGCCGGGCTGGCGGGCTGTCGCACCACGGCCCGGGGCGGGCCGATTGCCACCCCGCTGCCCCCCTTCGCGACGCCACCCGACAGCCCCTTGGAGGCGCTGGGCGGGCTTGAGATCGACGACACCCCCCTGGGTTTCGGCGGGCTGTCCGGGCTGCATATCGGCGACGATCTGGCGCTGACGGCGATCAGCGACACCGGCCACTGGTTGCAGGCCCGCTTGGCCCTGGCCGCGGGCGGGGCGCCGCTGGGGTTGGAGGAGGTCCGCCACGGCCCGCTGCTGGATGGCGCGGGCCTGCCGATGTCCAGCAACTATCAGCGCGATGCCGAATCGCTCGCGCGCTTGCCGGATGGGCGTTGGCTCGTGGGTTTCGAACGCTGGCACCGTATCCGGATTTATGACGGATTCGACCTGCCCGGCGCTTTCGTCGACCCGCCACCGGGGCTGGAGCTGGCGCCGCGCAATGGTGGCTTGGAAAGCCTGACGGTGCTGGCCGATGGCCGTTGGTTCGCGATCGCCGAGGCGCTGCGGGATGCCGGGGCCCCGGACCGCCGCGCCGCCTGGCTGCGCGGTGTCGGCGGGGGGTGGCAACGAACCTCCTATCGCCCCGGGCCGGGACTGGACGCGACCGATGCCTGTGGCCTGCCCGATGGTGGGGCGCTGGTGCTGGAACGCTCCTTTGCCTGGCTCGGGGGGTTCACCTCCCGCATGGTGCGGGTGTCGCCCGCGGCCATGGCCGCCCCGGTGATCGAGGGGCAGGAGGTGCTGCGCTTCACCGACCCCGTGCCGCGCGACAATTTCGAGGGCGTTGCCACCTTTCGCCACGGTGGGCGGGATTGCGTGGCGGTGGTGTCGGACGACAACCAGAACGTCCTCCAGCGCAGCCTGCTGCTGGTGCTCGCCTGGCGCTAGGCCGCGGCCGCCACCAGGCGCCAGTTCGGCAGGGTCAGCCAGGCGCGGGCGCCGATGCCGCTCGCGGCCTCCAGCATCAGGTCGCCGCCATGGGCGCGCAGCAGGTCGCGCGCGGTTGCAAGGCCAAGGACGAGGCCGCGGGTCCCGGTGGCCTCGCCACCCGGGTCCAGGTCGGCGGCGGCCTGGCCGGCGCCCTCATCCTCCACCACCAGGGCGACCACGTCGGGCGCGGGCATCAGCCGCAGGGCGATGCGGTCATCCGCCGCGGTTTCCCGCAGCGCCCGTTGCAGCACGGCGCGCAGGGCCGCCCGCAGCGCCCGGTTGTCGCCGCGCAGGGTGACCGCCTCCAGCCCCGGATCGAAGCGCCAGCGACGCCCGGGGGCGTCCAGTGCCGCCACGACCTCCTGCACCAGCGCGCCGAGGGCGAGGTCTTCCTCCCGCAGGATGCGGGGGCCGGCATGGGCCGCCAGCAGGTCCGTCGCCTGGTCGGCGAGGTCGAGCAAACGCCTGGCGTGTTCGGAGTCGGGCGTCGCCATCAGCCCCCGCGCCGGGGCCTGCATCGCATCGGACAGCAGGGCGAGGCAGCGGGCCAAGGCCGCGGCCCGCGCGGCTTCGCGTGATGCGCGGCGATTCGCGCCACGCAAACGCAAAGCGCCGGCGCACAGGGCGCCGGCGGCAGCGAGAACAGAAAAGACGGAGATCAGGGCGACGGAACTCATCCGCCAACACTGCACCCGAAAGGTTAACGAGGCGCTAAGACGCGCCCGTCATTCAGGCGGCAGCGGCGTCCCGCTTGACCTTGGCGCGCAGGATGCGGCGCTTCAGGACCTGTGCCTCGATCGGCAGGTTCCGGTTCGGCGTGGTGATCAGGAAGGCATCAAGCCCGCCATTGTGCTCCACCGTGCGGATGCCGTTCGTCGACAGGCGCATCTTCACCGGCGTGCCGAGCACGTCGGAGAAGAAGGAGGCTTCCTGCAGGTTCGGCAGGAAGCGCCGGCGGGTCTTGTTGTTCGCGTGGCTGACATTGTTGCCAGACATAACGCCCTTGCCGGTGATGCCGCAGCGGCGAGCCATGGTGATGTCCTGTTGGTTCAAGGCGCGGACAAGCCACGCGGAATGGTCATTAAGCGAGGGCGGCGTATGGCGGCAGGGCGGCCCGGAGTCAACCCTCGGGCCCCCGGCCGGGGGCTCAGCCGGTCGGCTGGTCCTGCGGCGGCTGCCCCACGCGGAACTCGCCGCTTTCCACCGAATGCAGCGCCTGGCGCAGCACCTGCGCCACGGCCCGGTCGTCCAGCGACCGCTGCAGCAGCCCCAGGGCCCCGCCGAGCAGCGCAGACGCCACGATGATGGCCGGCAGGTCCTGCTCCAGCATGTACTCGATCGCCTTGTCCACGACCGAGCCTGCGTGGCTCAAATCCTGCGGCAGGGCTTCGCCTGGGTCTTCATGGGTCAAGATTGCGGACTTTCGTTGATATGGTGGCCGAGATGGGGAATCGGTGGCGGCACCGAAACCCCTTGAATGTTACAAGACTGTCAGGCGGGCTGCGGCAATTCGCCGGGGCGGGCGGCCCGGGACAGGTCCAGGTCGGCCGCGGCCTGTGCCGCCGCCGCTGCCTCGGCCGCCGCCACGGCTTCGGACTGCCGGGCCCACATCTGCGCGTAGAGCCCGCCGGCGGCGATCAGCGCGCCATGCTTGCCGCGTTCGGCGATGCGTCCTTCGGACAGCACGATGATCTCATCGGCCTCCACCACCGTCGACAGGCGGTGGGCGATGACCAGCGTGGTGCGCCCCGTGGCGACGCTGCGCAGCGCGGCCTGGATGTCCTGTTCGGTGCGGGTGTCCAGCGCGCTGGTCGCCTCGTCCAGGATCAGGACGCGGGGGTTCTTCAGGATGGTGCGGGCGATGGCGACCCGTTGCTTCTCGCCGCCGGACAGTTTCAGCCCGCGCTCGCCGACCCTGGTCTTGTAGCCATCGGGCATCCGGCTCACGAAGTCATGCACCTGGGCCAGGCGGGCGGCTTCCTCGACCTCCTCATCGCTCGCATCCGGGCGGCCATAGGCGATGTTGTAGCGGATGGTGTCGTTGAACAGCACGGTGTCCTGCGGCACCACGCCGATCGCCGATCGCACGCTGTCCTGCGTCACCGCCTTCACATCCTGCCCATCGATCAGCACCGCGCCCGAACCGACGTCGTAGAAGCGGAACAACAGGCGGCTGATGGTGGACTTGCCCGCCCCGGTCGGCCCGACGATGGCCAGGGTGCGGCCCGCGGGCACGGTGAAGGACACGCCCTTGAGGATCGGATGGTCCGGGCGGTAGCCGAAGTGGACGTCGTCGAACACGACCTCGCCCGGCCCCACGGCCAGGGGGGCGGCACCCGGCCGGTCCGCGACCTCCCGCTCGGTGCGCAGCAGGGTGAACATCTCCTCCATGTCCACGAGCCCCTGCTTCATTTCGCGGTAGACGAAGCCCAGGAAGTTCAGCGGCAGGTAGAGCTGGATGAGATAGGTATTCACCAGCACGAAGTCGCCGACCGTCAGCTCGCCGGTCGCGACCCCTTGCCCCGCCAGCAGCATCACGGCGGTCAGCCCGACCGCGATGATCGCCGCCTGGCCCATGTTCAGCACGTTCAGCGTCTGCTCGGAATGCGAATAGGCGGTCTCGTAGCGCGCGAGCGAGGAGTCGTAGCGCCGCGCCTCATGCGCCTCGTTGTTGAAATACTTCACCGTCTCGAAGTTGAGCAGGCTGTCCACCGCCTTGGTATTGGCCTCCTGGTCGGTGTCATTCATCCGGCGGCGGAACTGCAGCCGCCAGTCGGTGAACATCAGGGTGAAGGCGATGTAGACGCCGATGGTGCCGAGGGTGAGCAGGGCGAAGCGCCAGTCGAACATCTTCCACAGGATCGCCGCGACCAGCAGGATCTCCAGCAGGGTCGGCACGATCGAGAAGATCAGGAAGTTCAGCACGAAGTTGATGCCGCGCGTGCCGCGTTCGATCACCCGCGACAGCCCGCCGGTCTGCCGATCCAGGTGGTAGCGCAGTGACAGAGCATGCAGGTGGCGGAAGACCTCCAGCGCGATCACCCGTGTCGCGCGCGCCTGCACGCGGACGAAGACGACGTTCCGCAACTCCTGGAACGCCGAGGACAGCAGCCGCAACAGCCCGTAGCCGATAATCAGCGCGACCGGCACGACGGCGACGGCGGCGACCCCGGCGCTGGCCCCGACATGCGGGGTCAGCGCATCGACCGCGCGCGCGTAGGCGATAGGCACCAGCACATTGGCACCCTTGGCCGCGACCAGCAGTCCGACCGCGATGACCACGCGGGCGCGCAGCCCCGGCTCGTTGGCGGGCCAAAGATAGGGGGCAAGCGACAGGAGGGTGGCAAGTTGCCCGCGCGGGGCCTGGGGTGCTGGCGGCAAAAGGACGGTCCGGATCGGTGTTACGTTCAAATAAGGGCGAAGACCGCCCGGCGGTAACCCCACCCCGCATGACAGCCGCGAGATACCTGCGGCCGAACCGGCAACCAGGCCGGCAAGCAGGATGGCAACCGCAGGTTGGGTCGCCTTGATTGCCGGGGCCGGACAGGCGAGTGTGGCGGCACATGACCGCACTTGACCCGGACACCATCGGACCCCTTGCCCGCGACCTGCCGCCGGCGGATTTCGTGCGGATCGTCCATACCTTCGAAATCGACCTCGCGCGGTTGGTGGCGCAGATGGTCGACTACGCGACGGCTGGGGATCTTGAGGAATACCGGCGCAGCGCCCACGCCCTGGCGGGCGCCGCCGGCGCCATCGGCGCCATGCGCCTGGCCGCCGATGCGCGCCTGGCGATGGACCCGCGGGAGCAGACACCGCCCCGCGACATCCTGGGCCGAATCGGGGGGGAGGCCCGTCAGGTGCTGGCGGAACTCGCCGGCTGGGCGGCCGGCGTGCCGCCCGCGGCCTGACCCGCCCGTCCGGGCATTTGGTCCCGGGTCGGCACGCCGCCCGTCCGCCACCTCGGGCACATCCGCTGGCCGCATCGCGTCATGAGGGACCGGTCACGACATTCCAGGCGGGCCTTGCGGCCACGCGCTGCAATGTTTTCCAGCGTTGCAAAAAGTAATCGGGTCGTTCCGGATGGGTGGGGAAATATAGCAACCATCGCTTGTATGCTGCGTCGTCGTCCGGATACCCAGGGTTGAAGGATGCCCCTGGGCGGAGTCTCATTCGTTTATGCCGCGCGATTCCGCACAGAAGACGCCCGCCACATCCATGTTCACGGTACCGGGCCGCAGCGGCCGGACCAGCCTGGCGCTTGTCGCCTTTGCCGGCGCGGCGATCCTGGTCGCGGCGCTGGTCGGTGTGCCGGCCGCACGCGAACGGGACAGCGCCGTCCAGCGGCTGCACGCGCTGCGCGGCACGGCCGACGATGCCGACATGGTGGTGCGCCTGCTGCGCCAGGCGACGCTTGAGCAGGCGATCCCCGACCCGGATGCCGCGACGCATGCGGCCGAGGTCAAGACGACGCAGGCCCTGCTGGCCGATGCGCTGGACCGGTTGGCCGCGCGCGCGGCCGCCGAACCGATGCTGCGGCCGCAGGTCGGCGCGATGGTGGCCCTGGCGCAATCGCGCCGCGACGACCTGGCCCGTCCCGGCGGCGGTGATCCGGCGGCGCGGGGTCGTCTTGTCGTCGCGCAAGGCCGGGCGAATATCCATGCGGCAAGGCTCGCCGCCGACGAACTGGCCGGGTTGGCGGCGCAGTGCGAGGCTGCCGAACGGGCGACGATCGAACACCAGGGGGACCGGATCGACCTGGCCCTGATGGCGCTGGCCATGGCACTGGCCGCGCTGTTTGGGGCGGCCGCGATCCGGCAGCGGGCCTGGCGGGCCGGCAGCGGCCCGTTGCAGCAGGCGGCGACGGCGCTGGACCTGGCGCGGAACGACGCGCCGATCGGCATGGGCTTGCTCGACCGCAACCTGGTCTTCATCGCGGCCAATCCGGCGCTGGCCGCGATGCTGGGCGATCCCGGCGGGTTGACCGGCCGCAGCATCGCCGAAGCGACGCCCCCCGCGGCGCGTGGCCTGCTGCCGGTCCTGCGCCGCGCGCTCGGCGGGCAGGGGGGCGACCTGGTCTCGGGGTCGCGGCCGGAGCCTGTGGCCGGCCGAACGCTGGAAATCCCGGGCCTGCTGCCAGGCGCCCCGTCGCGCCATTGGTTTGTCGGGATACGCCCGATCGGCCTGATGTCGCCCTACCCGGCGGGGCTGTCCATCACCGTGGTCGACATGACCGACCGGCTGCGGGCCGAGGCGGAAAGTGCGGCGTTGATGCGCGAATTGAACCACCGCGTGAAGAACACCTTCGCCACCGTGCAGTCCCTGGCGGCGCAGAGCCTGCGCGGCGCCGAAGGCGATCTTGGCCGCTTTTCCGACGTGTTCTCGGGGCGCCTGATGGCGCTGGCGCGCAGCCACGACCTGCAGATCGCCGAGGGCTTCCAGGGCGCCGACCTGGCCGATGTGGCGGCGGCGGCGCTGCAACCCTTCCGCGCCCGCGGGCAGATCGCCATCGACGGGGTTCCGGCCGTCACCGTGCGGCCAGGCCAGGCGCAGGCCCTGGTCATGGCGCTGCATGAACTCGGCACCAACGCGCGCCGCCACGGCGCGCTGTCGGTGCCGGAGGGGCGGGTCACGCTGTGCTGGGACCACCTCCCGGAGGCGGACGGCATCCGCCTGTCCTGGCTGGAACGCGGCGGGCCCATATTGGATGGCCCACCCAGGCGGCCCGGATTCGGGCTGCGCCTGCTGGAGCGCGCGCTGGAGCACGACCTCGGCGCCGGGGCGGAGGTGACGCTGCGGTTCTGCCGCGCCGGGCTGTCCTGCGAGATGCGGTTCCAGCCGATCGGAGCCGCGGCACTGGTGCCGGCGTAGTGCTGCCTCAGCCGGCGCGCACCAGCACATGGCGCTTGCGCCCGGCCGACAGCTTGGCCGCCCCGTCGCGCAGGTCCGCGGGCGTCACCTGCGTCGTCTCATCCGTCACGGCGGCGTCGTTCAGGCGGATACCGGCCTGGCGGATCATGCGGCGTGCCTCGGCCTTGCTGGCGACCAGACCGGCCTGGGTCAGCAGGTCCAGCACCGGGGCGGGCAGGGCGGCGGTGATGGTCGGCAGGGTGTCCGCCGCCTCACCGGCTTCGAAGACCTGGGCCGCGGTGGCGGCGGCGGCCTCGGCGGCGGCGCGGCCGTGCAGCAGCGCGGTCGCCTCGGTCGCCAGGATCTTCTTGGCCTCGTTGATCTCCGCCCCGGCCAGGGCGCCGAGTCGGCGGACCTCGTCCATCGGCAGGTCGGTGAACAGGGCCAGGAAACGGGCGACGTCCGCGTCCTCGGTATTCCGCCAGAACTGCCAGTAGCCGTAGGGCGGCAGCCGGTCGGGGTTGAGCCAGACGGCCCCCGCCGCGGTCTTGCCCATCTTGGTGCCGGAGGCGGTGGTCAGCAGCGGCGTGGTCAGCCCGAAGCTCTCGGCCGCATCGACGCGGCGGCAGAGCTCCACCCCCATCACGATATTGCCCCACTGGTCGCTGCCGCCCATCTGCAGCACGACGCCATGGCGCCGCCGCAGTTCCAGGAAGTCGTAGGACTGCAGCAGCATGTAGTTGAATTCGAGGAAGCTGAGCGGCTGGTCGCGGTCCAGCCGCAGCTTCACGCTATCCATGGTCAACATGCGGTTGACCGAGAAATGCCGCCCAAAATCCCGCAGGAAGGGGATGTAAGCCAGTTGGTCGAGCCAGACGGCGTTGTCGAGCATGAGCGCGCCGCCCTGGAAATCCAGGAAGGCATCGAAGGTGCGGCGGATGCCGATCTTATTGGTCTCGATGTCGGCATCGGTCAGCAGTTGCCGGGACTCGTCGCGCCCGGACGGGTCGCCGATCTTGGTCGTGCCGCCGCCCAGCAGCGCCACCGGCCGGTGGCCGCAGCGCTGGAACAGCCGCAGCAGCATGATCGACAGCAGGTGCCCGACATGCAGGCTGTCCGCCGTGCAGTCGAACCCCACGTAGGCCGCGGCCCCCGGCGCGCCGAGCCGGGCGGAAAGCCCCGCCTCGTCGGTGATCTGGTGCAGGAAACCGCGTTCGCGGGCGATGCTGATGAAGTCTGACATGGTGTCCGGATTGGCCTGGCGGAGCGACGCGCTACCACGCCGCCCCAATTGGGCCAAGGATTGGGCCAAGGACGCGTGGCCAGCCCACCGGCTTGCCTTCCCAGCCGGAACGGGGCAGACACCGCCGCTATCCCTTCCCATAATTGCCCGAATATTTCCGGGACGTCCTGTCAGGAGCCGCCCATGTCCGCCTCGTCATCCGCGGGCGCGTTCGACCGCATCGCCGATATCATCGCCGAGAACAGCGAGGTCCAGCGCGACAAGATCACGCCGGACAGCCATGTCATCAACGATCTCGGTATCGACAGCCTCGACTTCCTCGACATCGTCTTCGCGATCGACAAAGCCTTCGGCATCAAGGTTCCGGTCGAGAAGTGGACGCAGGAAGTGAATGCCGGCGAGGCCCCGCCCGACCGCTACTTCGTGATGAAGAACCTGGCCACGCGCGTCGAGGAACTCGTCGCCGCGAAGCAGGGCTGATCCGGCCACACGCCGGTGCGCCTTGAATACTTCCAGATGGTCGACCGGGTGGTGTCGCTGATTGGCGATACCATCATGGTCGAGGCCCGTGTCCCCGACGCATCGCCGGTGTTCGAGGGTCATTTCCCCGGCTACCCGCTGGTCCCCGGTGTGCTGCTGATCGAAACCATGGCCCAGGCCAGCGGTTGGCTGATCATCGGGATGCAGGGCTTTGAGCGCATGCCCTTCCTGATGACGGTGAAGGAAGCCAAGTTCCGCTCCTTCGTCGGCCCCGGGGCGCCGTTGGAGGTGACCGCGCGCCTGTCGCATGACGGCTCGGGCTTTGCCGTGACCGAGGCGCGCATCTCCAGCGACGGCAAGCGCATCGCCGATGCCGAACTGGTGCTGCGGACCATGCCCTTTCCGAACGACACAATCGCCGCCTCGATGCGCGCCCGCGCCGCCGAGATCGGCCTGCCCGGATCTGTTGCCCCATGACCCGCCAGCCCGTCCTGATCACCGGCATCGGCCTGGTCACCTCGCTGGGTGAGGGGCCGGAGGCCAACTGGGCCGCGCTATCCGATCCCGCCGGGACCCCGGTGCTGGACGAGACTGGCTTCGCCCCGTTCCCTGTGCATCCGCTGCCGGCGCTGAACCTGGACCGCCAGATCCCGAAGAAGGGCGACCAACGCCAGATGGAGCCCTGGCAGCGCCTGGGAACCTATGCCGCCGGCCTGGCGCTGGACCATGCCAATGCGCGCGACCTGGTCGCCGACATGCACCTGATCGTCGCGGCCGGCGGTGGGGAGCGTGACATCGCCCTGGACGAGGCGGTGGCCGGCGAACTGGCCAGCGCCGCCAATCCAGGCCCCTTGCTGAACGAACGCCTCGCCAATGGGCTGCGGCCGACGCTGTTCCTGGCGCAGCTTTCGAACCTGCTGGCGGGCAATATCTCCATCGTCCATGGCGTCACCGGGTCGTCCCGCACCTTCATGGGTGAGGAACTGGCGGCGGCCGATTCGGTCCGCATCGCGGCGGAACGGCTGGCCGAGGGCAGGGGCGGCATCGCCCTGGCCGGCGGCGCCTTCGTCGCGGCGCGCTGGGACATGCTGATGCTCTACAAGCCCGGCGGCGTGCTGCTGGAAGACAATTGGAAGCCCATCTCCGAACGCAATGGCGGCGGGTTGGTGCTGGGCGGCATGGCGGCCTTCCTGGTTTTGGAGACGGAGGCCCATGCGGCCGCCCGCGGCGCTCGCGCCCTGGCGCGGCTGGATGGGGTGATGACCGACGCCAGCCGGCGCCGTGCGCCCGGCGATGTGCGCGCCAGCCTGGATGGCTTGTGGTCCCGCCTGGCGCCGCGCCGCGCGGCGGGGACGCTTGGGGTGATCTCCGGCGCGACCGGGGCGGATCCCGCGACGACCGAGGAACAGGGTTTTGTCGCGGCGCTTGGCGCGGATGCCGTGCGCACCCCCGCGTCCCGCATCGGGCATGGGGTCGAAGCGGCCTTTCCGGCGCATGTCGCGCTGGCGGCGCTGGCCTTGTCGCAGGGCGCGATGCCGGCCCCGCTGGACCCCGCCGATACCGGCGACGCCGCGCCGGAGGTGATGCTGGTCACCGGCGTCGGGCAATGGCGGGGTGAGGCGCTGGCGCTGCTTTCGCCTGTTTCGGGGGCCACGCCATGAAGGATAGTTTCGGCCGCCCGCTGGTCGCGGTGACCGGCATCGGTACCGTGACCTCGCTGGGCTTCGGCACGGCCGAAAACTGGGCCGCCATCCGTGGCGGCAAGTCCGGCATCCGCCGCATCACCCGCTTCCCGACCGACCATCTGCGCACCACCATCGCCGGCACGGTCGATGTGCCTGGTGAGATCGCGGGCGACCCTTTTTCCAGCCCGGAACGCGTCGAACGCATGGCCGCCTTCGCCATCGACGAGGCGGTGAACGAGGCCGGGCTGGGCGCTCCCGGCGCCTTCCCCGGCCCCCTCTTCGTCGGCATGCCGCCGGTCGAGGTGGAATGGCCGACCCGCTTCGACCTGACCCGCCGGGCGAACAGCCCGGGCTATCCCGCGATGGTCAATGCCTCGGCCGGGCGCAAGGACATCTACGAAACCTTCCTGTTCGGCGGCGTCGCCGAACGGCTGGCCGACCGTTTTGGCACGCGCGGCGCGCCCATCACCCTGACCACCGCCTGCGCCACCGGGGCCAGCGCGATCCAACTGGGCGTGGAAGCCATCCAGCGCGGCGATTGCACCGCCTGCATCGCGACCGGCGCCGATGGTTCCGTGCATGCGGAGGCGTTGATCCGCTTCTCGCTGCTCTCCGCCCTGTCCACCCGCAACGACGATCCGACCAAGGCGTCGCGGCCGTTCGAAAAGTCGCGCGACGGGTTCATCATGTCCGAAGGCGCCGCCGCGCTGGTGCTTGAGGATTACGACGCCGCCCGCGCCCGGGGCGCAAAAATCCTCGGCATCGTCCTGGGCTGTGGTGAGCGGGCGGACAGCTTCCACCGCACCCGCAGCAACCCCGATGGCACCGCCATCCTGGGCGCGATGCGCAATGCCCTGGCCGATGCCGGGCTGCGGCCGGACCAGATCGACTACGTCAACGGCCACGGCACCGGTACGCCGGAAAACGACAAGATGGAAACCTTTGGCATGCGCGCCGTCTTCGGCGACACGCCGCCGCCCATCTCCTCGAACAAGTCGATGATCGGGCACACGCTCTCGGCCGCCGGCGCGCTGGAGGCGGTGTTCAGCCTGCTGACCATCCGCGACCAGGTGCTGCCGCCGACGATCAACTACGATGAGCCCGATCCGAACATCACGCTGGACGTCGTGCCGAACGTGCAGCGCCCGGCCAAGGTGAAGGCCGTGCTGTCCAACTCCTTCGGCTTTGGCGGGCAGAACGTCTGCCTCGTGCTGGCGGCGGAGCCCGCCTGATGCGCGCCCTGCGCCTGCACGGCGACCGCGACCTGCGGATCGATGAGATCCCGGCCCCCCCACCGCCCGGCGCGGGTGAGGTGCAGTTGCGCATCCATGCCATCGCGCTGAACCACATCGACGTCTGGGGTTGGCGCGGCATGGCCTTCGCCAAGCGCGAATTGCCGATCTGCGTCGGTGTCGAAGCGGCGGGCGAGATCACCGCCATCGGCGCCGGCGTCACCGGCTGGGCCGTTGGCGACCATGTCGCGCCCTATGGCGCGCTGACCTGCGGCAAGTGCGCGGCCTGCACCAGTGGCCGCGACAATCTGTGCGAAGACGTCTCCGGCATCATGGGTTTCCATGTGGACGGCTTTGCCCGCGAATTCTGCAACGTGCAGGCGCGGCTGATGGTGCGGGTGCCGAAGTCGATCACCTGGGAAGACGCGGCCTGCGCCGCCGTCACTTTTTCGACCGTCGAACACATGCTGTTCGACAATGCGAGGCTGCAACCCGGCGAGACGATCCTGGTCCACGCCGCGGGCAGCGGCATCGGCACCGTGGCGATCCGTGTCGCCAAGGCGATGGGCTGCATCGTGATCGCGACCGCCGGGTCGGATGAGAAATGCGCCCAGGCGCTGGCGCTCGGCGCCGATCACGCGGTGAATTATTCGACCAAGAACTTCTCCTCCGTCGCCCGCCGCGTCACCGGCAAACGCGGCGTCGACGTGGTCTTCGAGCATGTCGGCGCCGATACCTGGGGCGGGTCGCTGTTGTCGCTGCGCATGGGCGGGCGGCTGGTCACCTGCGGCAGCACATCGGGCGTGTCGGCCGAAACCAACTTGATGATGCTGTTCCAGCGGCAACTCCACATCTTTGGCTCCTTCGGCGCCGCGATGCGGAACATCGCCGATGGTCTCGCGAAGATGGAGGCCGGGTTGCTGCCGGTGCTCGATACCGTGGTGCCCATGGACCGCTTCTCCGAAGGGCTGGACCGGCTGGAAACCCGCCGGGTCTTTGGCAAGATCATCGTGACCATCTGATCGGATGGAATGGCTTGTCGCCGGGCTGGTCCGGTTCGTCTTTTGGTTGCTGCGCCTGTTGGGGCCGAACACGGCGCCCCGCATCGGTGCCGCTGTCGCTCGCGCGCTAGGGCCGCTGACGCCGGCGCATCGCATCGCGATGGACAATATCCGCGCCTCCTTCCCCGAGGCCGATACCACCTGGCATCGTGACGTCGCCCGCCAGGCCTGGGACAATCTGGGCCGCACCGCCTGCGAATACGTGCACCTGCAAACCCTGTGGGACCTGGACCCGGAAAACCCGCAGCGGCCGGATCGGCGGGTTTTTTGCACGCCGGAAACCGAACAGCGTTTCAAGGACCTGGCCGATGACGGGCGCGGCGCGCTGATTTTTGCTGCCCACCTGGCGAACTGGGAATTGCCGGCCGTCGCGGCGCATGCGCTTGGCCTGCCGGCCGCCGTGCTCTACCGCACGCCGAACAACAAGGCCGTCGCCGCCGATATCCTGGCGCTGCGTGAGCCGATGATGGGCACGCTGATCCCCGCCGGGTTGATGGCGCCGACGCGGATGGCCAAGGCGGTCGGCGCGGGCATGCATGTCGGCATGCTGGTCGATCAGCGCTTTGGCCGCGGTCCCCGCATCACCTTCCTCGGGCGGGAGTGTGCGGCCAATCCACTGCTGGCCAATCTGGCCGGGCGCTTCGATGTGCCGGTGCATGGCACCCGTGCCGTGCGCCTGCCCGGCGGCCGCATCCGGCTGGACCTGACCGAGGAAATCATCATGCCGCGCACGGAAGAGGGCACGGTCGATGTGCCCGCCGCGACCGCCGTGATGAACGCGGTGATCGAAGGCTGGGTGCGCGAACACCCCGGCCAATGGCTCTGGATGCACCGCCGCTGGCGCTAGCCGAATAAGGCCCGATCGGCGACGGCCCTTGCATTAGGTGCATATGCACTTATTATCCGCCTCGCCATGCCAGAGACCATTTCCGACGTCTGCACCTGCCTCGCGATCCGCCGGGCCGCGCGCCACATCAGCAGTTACTACGACCGCCATCTGGCGCCGAGCGGGCTGCTGACCTCGCAATTCTCGATCCTCGGCCGGCTGCGGCAGCGCGGCGGCTGCACGATCCAGGACCTCGCGGCCGATCTGGTGATGGATCGCACCACCCTCGGCCGGAACCTCGGCCCGCTGGAACGCGACGGGCTGGTGGCGATCGCCGCCGACCCCGCCGACCGCCGCCGCCGCCTGCTGCACGTGACGGATGCCGGGCTGGAACGCCTGGCCGTCGCCCGGCCGCTTTGGCAGGCCGCGCAGCAAGGCTTTGCCGATGCTTTTGGCGAGGCACCTGCGCGTGACCTCCGCGACCGGCTCGCCAGCCTCGTCGCGACCGAATTGCCTCACCCCTAAAAGGACATCTGCCGTGCTTGCATCGGGCTTGGCGTCATTCCTCGCGCGCCGCGGAATCCACTACGGCTGGGTGATGGTGGGGCTGACCTTCCTGGTCGCCCTGTCCTCGGCCGGGGCCATGGGCATCCTGGGGGCGCTGTTGCTGCCGGTGCAGCGGGAGTTTGGCTGGGACACGGCCAGCATCTCCGGCGCGCTGGCATTGCGGCTGCTGCTGTTCGGGCTGATGGCGCCCTTCGCCGCGGCGTTGCTGCAACGCTATGGGCTGCGGCGGACCGTCGTCGCGGCGCTGGCCTTGGTGATCGCCGGCTGCCTGGTGTCGATGACCATGACGGCGCCCTGGCAGCTTTGGCTGTCCTGGGGGGTGATGACCGGGCTCGGCAGCGGCATGACCGCGCTGGTGCTGGGTGCGACCGTCGCCAACCGCTGGTTCGCGTCGCGGCGCGGGTTGGTGCTGGGCATGCTGACCGCCGCCAATGCCACGGGGCAACTGGTTTTCCTGCCGCTGGCCGCTTGGCTCGCGCAGCATGAAGGCTGGCGGGTGGCGCTGCTGCCGGGTCTGGGCGCCTGCGTACTCGCCGGCGTGTTGTTCTGGCTGCTCGCCCGCGACCACCCAGCCGACCTCGGCCTGCCGGCTTATGGCGAGACCGCCGTCACCCCGCCGCGCGCTGCCGTCGGCAATCCCGTCGCCAATGCCTTCGCAGCGCTGGCTGAGGCCTCGCGCAGCCGGGTGTTCTGGATCCTCTTCGTCACCTTCGCGATCTGCGGCCTGTCCACCGTTGGCCTGATGCAGACGCATTTCATCCCGCTGTGCAGCGATTTCGGCATGGCGGAGGTCGAGGCGGCCTCGGTGCTCGCCATGATCGGCGTCTTCGACTTCGTCGGCACCATCGCCTCCGGCTGGCTGTCCGACCGCTACGACAACCGCAAGCTGCTGTTCTGGTATTACGGGCTGCGCGGGTTGTCGCTGATGCTGCTGCCGATGAGCAGTTTTACCCTCTACGGCCTGTCGCTCTTCGCGGTCTTCTACGGGTTGGATTGGATCGCGACGGTGCCGCCGACGGTGCGGCTGGCCGGCGCCGCGTTCGGGCGGGACAAGGCGCCGCTGGTCTTTGGCTGGATCTTTACTGCGCACCAGTTGGGCGGGGCCCTGGCCGCAATCGGCGGCGGCGTCAGCCGCGACGCGCTGGCCAGCTACCTGCCGGCCTTCTACCTGGCCGGCGCCGCCTGCCTGCTGGCCGCGGTCCTGATCTTCTGGGCGCGGCCCAGCCGGCGCCCGGCGCTGGCCTGACCGGGGTCTAGCCCCCGCGCGTCGCCCCCGGGGTCCAAGTGACATCCCCCCCGGCCTCGGCATTCCGCGCCCGGGCAAAGACAAAAAGGTGGTCCGACAGGCGGTTCAAGTAGCGGATCGCCGCCGGATTCACCGGCTCCTTTGCCGCCAGCGACACCGTCACCCGTTCGGCCCGCCGCACGATGGTCCGCGCCATATGGGCGTGGGCGGCGGCCGCCGTGCCGGCCGGCAGCACGAAGGACCGCAGCGGCGCCACCCCTTGGTTCATCGCCTGGACCTCACCCTCCAACCGCAGTGCCTGCGCATCGGCGATCCGCAGCCGGTCGGTGCCGACCCCCGGCACGCAGAGATCGGCCCCCAGGTCGAACAAATCGTTCTGGATGCGCGCCAGCATCGCATCGGCCGCCCCCGAGGTATGCTGGCGGATCAGCCCGATCGCGGCATTCGCCTCATCCACCGTGCCAAAGGCCTCCACCCGCAGGTCATCCTTGCCCACGCGCGTACCGTCGCCGAGGCTGGTTTGCCCGCCATCGCCGCCGCGCGTCGTGATCACATCCAGTCGCACCATGGTCGGGTCCTTTCGGTCGCGGTCGGTCAGAAACGTCGCTGACCACCGGGAATCTGGAAGGTAACGGAGGTCAGCGCCTCCGCCGAGACAGGCTGGCCATTGCGCCTGGCCGGGCGGAACCGCCAATGCCGCGCCGCATCGATCGCCGCGGCATCGAGCGAGGGGACGCCCGATCCGCGTTCCAGGGTCACGGTCCCGACGCGACCATCCTCGTCGACACGCAGCCGCAGCCGCACCGTGCCCTCCAGCCCAAGCGCGAGGGCATTGGGCGGGTAGACCGGCTGCACATTGCGGTGCCCGTCCAGCGGGCCCGGCGGGGTCGTCGCGCCCTCGGCCGCCCAGGGCGGCAGGCCGGGCTGCGGCGTGGCGGGGGCGGCATTGCCCGGTCCGGGCTGGGCCGGCGGTTGGGCCGCGGGCGCGGGGGGGCGCGGGTTCGGGCGCGGTGGCGTGGGCCGGCGCGGTTCGGGGCGCGGCTCGGCCGGGGGCGCTTCAGCCACGGGTGGGGGGGGCGGTGGCGGCGGCGGAAGCGGCGCGACCGGCGGCGGTGCGGGCGCGGGCGATGTCGGGATGTCGGGCGGCGGCGGGGCCTCCTCCGGCAATTTTGTGGGCGGCGGCAGGGGTGGCCCCTCCGGCGCCGTCTGCATCGGGGGTGCTGCTTCCGGCGGCGGCGGGGCTTCCGCGGGCGCTGATGGCGGGGGGGGCGGCGGCGCAGCCTCGGGCGGATCCGGCGTGGGCGGCGGGTCCACCGGCTCCGAAGGCGCCTCATTCGGCTTGGGCGGGCCGTCGATGACGGGGGGGGCGCCCGGTGCGCCGCCCGCCTGGTCGGGCTCTGCCCAGATCAGCATCGCGCCTTCCTGCGGCTCAGGTTCGCGCAGCCGGTGCGCCGGCAGCCACAGGATCACGGCCAGCAGCACGCCATGCAGCAGCAGCGCGCCGAGCACCGCGATCCACGACATAACAACGCGCCGCCGGCGCCGGGACGATCGTGGCGGTGCCGCCAGCGGCGGCAGCGGCGCGGGCTGCGGCGGCGGTTTCGAGCGATGGGGTGGCGGGCGCAGCAGCGGCGCCCGCGGGGCGGCATCGACGCCGCGGCCGCGCCGGACGGTGCCGCCCCGCGCCGCAGGCCGGCCGTCCCGTTCCCTCACAGCACCAGCACGCCCGTGTGCTTGGCCTTCACATGCGGCTCCACATGGATGGTGATGACGGCATTGCCCAGTTCCTCACGCAACCCAGCCTCCACCCGGTCGCAGATCGCATGGGCGTCGCTGACGTTCATCTCGCCCGGAACCACCAGGTGGAATTCGACAAAGGTCCAGCGGCCGGATTGGCGGGTGCGCAGGTCATGCGCCTCGATCGCCCCGGTCGCGTCGGTGGTGATGATCGCCCGGATGCGGGCCAGCGCCTTGTGCGACAGGCCCTCGTCCATCAAGCCGCCGACGCTTTCGCGCAGCAGCCGGTAGCCCGACCACAGGATGTTCAGCGCGGTCGCCGCCGCCAGCGCCGGGTCCAGCCACAGGATCCCCGTCATCGCCACCAGCGCGACACCCAGGATCACACCGACCGAGGTCACCACATCGGCCCAGAGATGCCGCGCATCCGCCTGCAAGGCCGGCGATTTCAGCGCCCGCCCGCGCCGCATCAGGATCCAGGCCCAGCCGCCATTGATCGCCGAGGCACCGGCCGAAATCATCAGGCCGAGCACGGGGGCGTCGGGCACGCGCAGATGTCCCATCGCGGCCCAGGCCTGGTGCAGGATCGCCAGGGCGGCGACGATGATCAGCGCGCCTTCCAGCACGGCGGAAAAATACTCCGCCTTGTCGTGGCCATAGGGGTGGTTGGCGTCGGGCGGCAGGGCGGCGACGCGGATCGCCGCCAGCGCGGCCCCCGCGGCGGCCACGTTGACGATGCTTTCCAACGCATCCGCGAACAACGCGACCGACCCCGTCAGCCAGGCCGCGACGGATTTCAGGCCGAGCACGCCGATGGCGATGACAAGGCTCGCCAGGGCCAGGGTCTCGGCCCGGGCGAGCAGTTTTCTAAGGGGGGTGGTCATCATGCGGGGGCTTCTACACCCGCGGCACTCAGACCGAAAAATACTTCGCGCGGGGGTGGTGCAACACGATGGCGCTGGTGGATTGCTCCGGGTGCAGTTGCCATTCGTCGCTGATGTTCACGCCGATTCGCTCGGCGCCCAGCAACTTGAGCAGCGGCACCTGGTCCTCCAGCCGCGGGCAGGCCGGGTAGCCGAAGGAATAGCGGCCGCCACGGTATTCCTGCTGCAGCATCTTCTCGATGTCGCGCGCGTCCTCGCTGGAAAAGCCCAGTTCGGCGCGGATGCGCTTATGGACGTATTCCGCCATCGCTTCGGCCATCTCCACCGACAGGCCGTGCAGGTAGAGATAGTCTTGGTAGCGGTTCTCCTCGAACCAGTCGCGCGCGATGTCCGACGCCTTCTGGCCGACGGTCACGACCTGCAACCCGATCACGTCCCGCTGCGCGTCATCCACGTCGCGCACCCAGTCGGCGATGCATTCGCCATCGGTCTTGGGCTGGCGCGGCAGGTTGAAGCGCGCGGCTTCGGTGGTCCCGTCCTCATCGAACAGGATGAGTTCGTTGCCCTGGCCGGCGCATTTCCAGTAGCCGTAGATCGCCTGCGGCGTGAGGATTTTGTCGGCCTCGGCGATGGCGAGCATGCGCTTCAGGACCGGACGCAATTCCTGCTTCGCCCAGCCCAAAAAGTCCTCAAGCGTGCGGCCCTGCTTCCGGAAGCCCCACTGGAATTGATACAGGCTGCGCTCGTTGATGAAGGGCACCAGCGCCTTCGGATCGGCCTGCATGACGCGGGCGCCCCAGAAGGGCGGGGTCGGCGTCGCATAGGGCTCGACCTCGCGCCGCCGGCGGGTCTGGGCATAGGCCAGGTCCACCGGGGCAAAGGCGCGCGGATCGGCCTGGCCGAGCACGCGCTTCTCGTTCTTCGCCTTGCCGACGCGCTTGGTCTGCAAGGCCGTCAGGTAGTCGTCGAACCCATTGCCCATCACCCGGTCCATCAGGTGCAGGCCATCGAAAGCGTCGCGTGCATAGGCGACGCGGCCGCAGGCGTAGGATTTGACGCAGTCATCCTCGACATAGTTGCGGGTCAGCGCGGCGCCGCCGAGCATCACCGGGATATCGATGCCCTGACGGGACATCTCCTCCAGGTTCTCGCGCATCACCACGGTCGACTTCACCAGCAGGCCGGACATGCCGATGGCATGCGCCTTGTGCTCCTTCGCCGCGGCAACGATGTCGATCAACGGCACCTTGATGCCGAGGTTGATGACCTTGTAGCCGTTGTTGGTCAGGATGATGTCGACCAGGTTCTTACCGATGTCATGCACATCGCCACGCACCGTGCCGAGCACGATGGTGCCTTTCTCCTGGCCCTCGATCTTCTCCATGAAGGGTTCCAGCCAGGCGACGGCGGATTTCATCGTCTCGGCCGACTGCAGCACAAACGGCAACTGCATCTTGCCCGCGCCGAACAACTCGCCGACGACCTTCATGCCGTCCAGCAGGATATTGTTGATGATGTCGAGCGGGGGCATCCCGCCGTCCATCGCATCCTTCAGGTCGGTTTCCAGCCCCTTGCGGTTGCCGTCGACGATGCGGTCCTTCAACCGGCCTTCCGGCGTGGCGGCGACCACCTTGGCGACATTGTCGGCGGCCTTGCGGCCGGAGAAGATCTCCAGGACCTTTTGCAGCGGATCGTAGCCTTCGCTACGGCGATCGAAGATCAGGTCTTCGACGACCTTCACTTCCTCGGGCGGGATCTGGTGCAGCGGCTTGATCTTGCTGACGTGCACGATCGCGCCCGTCATGCCGGCCTTCACCGCCAGGTCCAGGAACACGCTGTTCAACACATGCCGCGCCGCCGGGTTCAACCCGAAGGAGATGTTGGACAGGCCCAGCATGATCTGCACATCCGGGAACTTTTCCCGGATCATGCGGATGCCATCGAGCGTCCATAGCCCGAGCTTGCGGTCGTCCTCGTTGCCCGTCGCGATGGTGAAGGTCAGCGGGTCGATCATCAGGTCGGATTGCGGCAGGCCGTGCTTGTTGCAGGCAAAATCCACCAGCCGTTCGGCGATGCGCAGCTTGTCCTCGGCCGTCTTGGCCATGCCGACTTCGTCGATGGTCAGCGCGATGACGGCCGCGCCGAACTTCTTGGCCAGCACCATGCGGTCATGCGCCGCCTTCTCACCTTCCTCGAAGTTGATCGAGTTGATGATCGGCTTGCCGCCATGCAGCTTCAGCGCGGCCTCGATGATCGGCGTCTCGGTGCTGTCGATCACCAGCGGCGAATTCACGCTGCTGGTGAAGCGGGTGATGACCTCGGTCATCTCCGCATTCTCGTCACGGCCGACGAAGGCGACGCAGACGTCCAGGCTGTTGGAGCCCTCGGCCACCTGGTCACGCCCGATGGCGACGCAGCCGTCCCAATCCTGCTGTTCCTGCCGCTGGCGCCAGGCCTTGCTGCCATTCGCGTTACAGCGTTCGCCGATGGAGAAATACGAATTCTCCTGCCGCAGCGCGGTCGCGGCATAGAGGCTGGCGACCGACGGTACCCAATGGAAGCTGCGCTTCGCCGGCGCAGGGCGGAAATCGCCGCGCTTGCGCAGCATCGCATCCAGCGCCGCGATATGCGGGGTGGAGGTGCCGCAGCAGCCGCCGATGATGTTGATGCCGTCCTCGGCAACAAAGCGCTCCATCCACACGGCCAACTCATCCGGCCCGAGCGGGTAATGCGTCTTGCCATCGACTAGTTCCGGCAGGCCGGCATTCGGCTGGATCGAGATCTTGCCCGGCCAGTTCTGCGCCAGCCAGCGGACGTGTTCCGACATCTCCTGCGGACCCGTCGCGCAGTTCAGCCCGATCAGCGGCACGTCCAGCGCATGCACCACGGTCGCGGCGGCGGCGATGTCGGGGCCGACCAGCAAGGTGCCGGTGGTTTCCACCGTGACCTGCACGAAGATCGGGATGTTGACGCCAGTCTGCTTGATCGCGGCCTTGGAGGCGTTGACCGCGGCTTTGATGAACAGCGTGTCCTGGTTCGTCTCGGTCAGCAGCGCGTCACAGCCGCCGGCGATCAGGCCGAGGCATTGTTCCGTCAGCGCCGCTTCCAGAGCGTCATAGGAGATGTGCCCCAGCGACGGCAGCTTCGTGCCCGGCCCGATGTCACCGATCACCCAGCGGTGGCGGCCGTCCGAAAAACTCTCGGCCGCTTCGCGCGCGAGTTCGACACCACGCTTGTTGATCTCATGCGTGCGGCTGCCGAGTTCGAATTCTTCCAAGGTGATCGGGCTGCCACCGAAGGTATTGGTGAGCACCATGTCGGCGCCGGCTTCGAAATAGCCGCGGTGGATGTCGCGGATCAGTTCCGGGCGCGACAGGGTCAGCACTTCCGTGCAGTTCTCCTTGTCCCAAAAGTCCTTGATGATATCGAGCGTCAGCGCCTGCACGCGGCTGCCCATGCCGCCGTCGCAGAGCAGTACGCGGTCGGACAGGGCTTCGAGCAGATGCGGACGGGTCATGTCGGGCTTTCAGGCGGCAAGGGAAGCGCTGGCACCCGCGGCACGCGCGGACCAGAGTCGGACAGGCAATGGGGCGGGGATGGCCACGGGCTCCCCCAAGGTGCAACCGGCCGCACCCAGCCAGCCGGCAATCGCCGTATCGGCAAAACCCGGCCAGCGATGCGCGTGGCGCAGGGCCAGGTCGGCCCGGTCATGCGCGGCCAGATCCAGCAGCAGCAGCGTCCCGCCGGGCCGCAGAACGCGCGCGGCCTCGGCCAGCGCGGCGGCGGGGTCCTCGGCGTAATGCAGCACCATCTGCATCGCGACGACATCGAAGCCGCCATCCGGCAGCGGCAGCCGGTACATATCCGCCTGGCGCAAGGAGGCATGGCCGATGCCGAGCCCGGCGAGGCGGGCGCGGGCGAGGGCCAGCATCTCCCGGCTCGCATCCACACCCAGCAGCGATGCGGCGCGGGGGCCGAGCAGTTCCAGCAGGTGGCCGGTGCCCGTGCCGATATCCAGCACGCGGCCCAGCGGACCCGGGGGCAGGGCGGCGATCAGGGCTTGCTCGATCGCGGCGGCGGGCAGGTCCAGGGCGCTGGCCTCATCCCATTCTACGCCGGCGCGGCGGAAGGCGTCGGATGCGGCGCGTGCCCGTTCGGCCAGCACGCGGGCGGCGGCGCGGGCATCGGCAGCCAAGGCGGGGTCGTCCGGCGGCAGGCGGCCGATCAGGTCGCGCGCCAGGGAACCGCGATCGGCCAGGTGGAACCAGGCATTGGCGCCCTCGGGCACGCGTTCCAGCAGCCCGGCCTCGACCAACAGACGCAGATGGCGGGACAGGCGGGGCTGGGATTGGCCGAGGATGGCGACCAGATCGGTCACGCAGAAGCCGCCGCGCGCGCAAAGCGCCAGCAGCCGCAACCGGGTCGGTTCAGCAGCGGCACGTAATGCGGTGAGGAGGCTCTCCATGCCTTGCATATCGCATAAAGATATCCTTATGTCCAGTCATGGCCTGGTCCCTCGACGCGCGAATCCCTGTCTTCCTCTGTGCCGATACGGCGGCGATGGCCGCCCATGCGGGTGCGGCGATGCTGTTGCCAGAGGGCGTGGCACCCCCCGCCGGCGCCAGCGCCGTGGCCGAGTTCAGCGCGGACTCCCACGTCGTCGGGTGCAACTGCTGCGCCGGCCGCCTGCCGGCCGCGGTGGCGCTCGACCGGCTGTTCCTTGACCGGGTGAGGGGGAATGTGCCCTTTTTCCGCGCGGTGGCGGCGCTCGCCAGCGACGACCAGGTGCAACGCGCCCTGGCCCAGGATGCCGTGGTGGGCGCGCGCTTCCGCCCGGGTTAGGCCTTGCCGGGCGCCTTTTGCAGTTCGGCCAGGCGGGCGCGCAGGATTTCCAACTCCGCACGCAGCATGTCGATATCCGGGGGCGCTTCCGGCGCCGCATCCTTGCCCCCGGCGGGGGGAATGGCGAAGGGGCTGAACAGCGACATCGCGCGTTCCATCATCGCCATGTTCTGCTTGGTCACTTCTTCGAGCGCATTGAACGGGCGCAGGCCGCCGATGGTCTGTTGCACCGTCGCGCGCATCTGTTCCTGCTGCCGCGCAAAGGCGCCCATGGTGTATTCAAGGTAACGTGGCACCGCACCTTGCAGGCTGTCGCCATAGAAACCGATCAAATGGCGCAGGAAGGATTCGGGCAGCAAATGTTTGCCCTTGGCTTCTTCCTCGACGATGATCTGGGTCAATACACCGCGGGTAATATCGTCACCCGACTTCGCGTCATAGACGACGAAATCGCGGCCGGCGCGGACCATGACGGCCAGGTCCTCCAATGTGACGTAGGAAGACGATTCTGTATTATACAGCCGGCGGTTCGCGTATTTCTTGACCACAACTGTCGGCAGCGCTGCGTCCGGGGCGGCGCCCGTTTCTGTCGGCGTCGTGGGGACCGGCCTCGGTCCCGGCACAGATTTCACCAGGGACGGGGATTTCGTCGGCTGATTGTTGTTTTCGGCCATGTCGGCCTTCCCCTTTCGGACACCATGTCGCAGCACCCTAACACGGCTATGTTGCGGTGCGAACGTATCGCGAGCACACGAAACGCAACCCCCGCGCCAGGGGGGCATTGGTCATGTAGGGTAGCGGCGTATTGGGGGATGCTGGCGGCGTTGCATGGCGGTGAACAAGGCAGCGGATGGAGCGGCGGACGGCGCCGCCGGGGGGGCTTCGGCACCCGCCGGCCCGCATCCGCGCGACCATGGCGATACCCCCACCCCCGATCGCCTGGCCGCCGACTGGATCGCGCTGTGGCAGTCCGAACTGGACGCCATGACCCAGGATGCCGAACTGCGCCAGGCAACGGCCGCCCTGACGGGCCTGGGCGCCGGGCTGATGCAGGCCTGGTTGCGCGCCTTCCAGGCCTGGCCCATCCCAGCGGCACCAGCGCCCCATGAACCCGCGCCGCGGCCCAAGGCCGCTCCCGCTACACCTGACCCTGTCCGCGATGCGGCGCATGCTGGCGCTGGGGGCGATCCCGCCCTCCTTGCCCGGCTTGCCGCCCTGGAGCGACGCCTGGCCGATCTCGAAGGCGGGCCGGGCCGAGCGGGACCGGATCCTGGCCGCGGCGGCGGCGCTGCAAAGCGGCCCCGGCGACCCAAGCCCACCCGCTGACCCCACGGCGCTGTTGCGCGCCGCGGTGATCGACCGGCTGGGCGCGGAGGATGCGGCCTTCCAGGCCGGCGTGCTCGCCTATCGCCGCCACCCCGCCCAGCGCGACCTGCCCGACCCCCCGGTGTTGTGGCGGGAGGGTTCGGCCCGGCTGCTGGATTACGGTGGCAGCGGCCCCGCGATGCTGTTCGTCCCGTCGCTGGTCAACCGCGCGCATGTGCTGGACCTGGCACCCGGGCATTCGCTGCTGCGCTGGATGGCGGGGCAGGGGGCGCGGCCGCTGCTGCTGGACTGGGGTTTTCCGGGTGCGGCCGAATGCGGGTTTTCCCTGACCGATCATATCGCCGGGCGGCTGGAACGGGCGCTGCTGGCCTGCGGTGGGCCGGTCATCATGGTCGGCTATTGCATGGGGGGGCTGCTGGCATTGGCCTCGGCGCTGCGGCGGCCGGACCGGGTCGTGGCGCTTGCCCTGCTGGCCACGCCCTGGGATTTCCACGCCGGCCCGGGTGCGGCGGCGCAGGCCCCGGCGCTGGCGGCGATGTTGCCGGGGCTGGAGCCGGTGATGGAACTGACCGGGGGCCTGCCGACCGACATGGTGCAGGCGCTCTTCGCCGGGCTCGACCCCTGGGGCATCGCGCGCAAATTCCGCCGCTTCGCCACGATGGACCAGGACAGCGCCCGGGCGCGGCAATTCGTGGCGCTGGAGGACTGGCTGAACGATGGCGTGCCGCTGCCGGCCCCCGTCGCGCGCGAATGCTTCACCGCCTGGTATGGCCGCAACGATACGGCACGCCTGGCCTGGCGTGTCGCGGGCCAGGTCGTGGACCCCGCCGATTGGGCCGGGCCGCTGTTCATCGCGGTGCCGCGCGCGGACCGGATCGTGCCGCCCGCCTCCGCCATGGGGCTGGCCGACCGGGCGGCAAAGGGTGCTGCGCGGATCACGCTGCATGATGCCGCGGCCGGGCATATCGGCATGGCCACCGGCCCGCTGGCCGAATCAGCCCTATGGCGCCCGCTGCGCGACTGGGCGCTGGTATCGTCCGCGGCTGACGCGGGATAAAACCGTTGCGCTTGCCCGGCGGCACGCCCGGCACCACACTGCGACGCAGCACCGCATGCCGGGCCGCCAGCCAGCGGCGCCCCGGCCATGCGCCAAAGCAGGGCGAAAAGCCCAGGGTAACTCTCCGCCAGGAAGGACCAGTCACAATGCAGGACATCGTCATCGCCGCCGCGGCCCGCACGCCGGTCGGTTCCTTCAACGGGGCGTTCGCCAGCCTCTCCGCCCATGCGCTGGGCACGGTCGCGATCCAGGCGGCCCTGGGCCGCGCCAATGTCGATGCGGCCTCGGTCGATGAGGTCATTCTCGGCCAGGTGTTGCCGGCCGGCGCGGGGCAGAACCCGGCGCGCCAGGCGGCCGTCGCGGCGGGCATCCCGGTCGAACGCACCGCCTTCGGCATCAACCAGCTCTGCGGCTCCGGCCTGCGCACGGTGGCGCTGGCCGCGCAGCAGATCGCGCTGGGCGATGCCAATATCGTCGTCGCCGGCGGCATGGAGAGCATGACCCAGGCGCCGCACTGCCAGCAGCTGCGCGCCGGCCAGAAGATGGGCGACCTGGCGCTGGTGGACACCATGCTGCGCGACGGCTTGCTGGACGCCTTCCAGGGCTACCACATGGGCACGACGGCGGAGAACGTGGCCTCCAAGTATCAGATCACCCGCGACGAACAGGACGAGTTCGCCTTCAATTCCCAGCGCAAGGCGGGCGAAGCCATCGCCGCCGGCCGTTTTGCGGATGAGATCACCCCGGTCACCATCAAGGGCCGCAAGGGCGATACCGTCGTCTCCGCCGACGAATACCCCAAGCCGGAAACCACGCGCGAAATCCTGGCGAAACTCCGCCCGGCCTTCTCCAAGGAAGGCGGCGTGACCGCGGGCAATGCTTCCGGCATCAACGACGGGGCCGCGGCCATCGTCGTCATGTCGGGCGCCGAGGCCGCCAAGCGCGGCATCAAGCCGCTGGCGCGCATCGTGTCCTGGGCCACGGCCGGCGTCGATCCGTCGATCATGGGCACCGGGCCGATCCCGGCCAGCCGCAAGGCGCTGCAGAAGGCCGGCTGGAAGCACGACGACCTGGACCTGGTCGAGGCGAATGAGGCTTTTGCCGCCCAGGCCTGCGCCGTGAACAAGGACCTGGGCTGGGATACGTCCAAGGTGAACGTGAACGGCGGCGCGATCGCCCTCGGCCACCCGATCGGTGCCAGCGGCGCGCGGGTGCTGACGACCCTGCTGTATGAAATGAACCGTCGCGGCGCGAAGAAGGGCCTTGTCACCCTGTGCATCGGCGGCGGCATGGGCGTCGCCATGTGCGTCGAGGCCGCCTGATCCCACGGGCGGGGGCGCCTTCGGGCGCGCCCGCCACGGGAGACTGTGCAAACCTTTTCCGGCCGCGCTAGCCTGCCCCAAAACAAGGGGAGGCCGCGGCCATGACATTCATCTGCGACACATCATCGACCTGCGGCTGCGTCTCCCGCCGTGGCCTGTTTGCGGGGCTGGGCGCCCTGGCCCTGGCTGGCAGGGCTGTCGCCCAACCGGCCCCGCATCGCATCGACGTCCATCACCACCTGTCCCCACCCGCCTATATCCAGCGCCTGTCGCCCCGGATGCCGCTGGCGCCGGTGCAGGCGAACTGGACGGTCGCCAAGACGCTGGACGACATGGACAAGGCAGGCACCGCCACCGCCATCCTGACCGTCGCGACCCCGGGCTTCTGGTTCGGCGATGTGCAGGAAGCCCGCGACCTGGTGCGTGCCTCCAACGACTATGCCGCCAGCCTGGTGCGCGACAACGGCCGCCGCTTCGGCATGTTCGCGGCCCTGCCCCTGCCCGATGCGGAAGGATCGCTGGTCGAGATCGCCTATGGCCTGGACACGCTGAAGGCCGATGGCATCGGGCTCTACACCTCCTACGAGAACAAGTGGCTCGGCGACCCGGCCTTTACGCCCGTGCTGGAGGAATTGAACCGGCGAAAATCCGTGGTCTACGTCCACCCCGTCACCAATGCCTGCTGCGGCAACCTGCTGCCGGGCGTGCCCGACAATGCGATCGAATTTGGCACCGACACCACGCGGACGATCGCCTCGCTCGTCTTCAGCGGCGCGGCGCAGCGCTTCCCCGACATCCAATGGATTTTCAGCCACGCCGGCGGGACGATGCCGTTCCTGATCGAACGCTTCGACTTCCTGGCGGCCTCCGGCCCCAACCGGCAGCGCTTTCCGCAAGGCGTGCGGCAATACCTGCGCGGGTTCCACTACGATCTGGCGCAGTCGTCCAACCCCTCCGCGGTCGGGGCGCTGCGGTTGGCGGCGCCGGTGTCGCAGATGCTCTACGGGACCGACTACCCGTATCGCACCAGCGAGGAACACGTCCGCAACCTGGCGACGGCGGGGTTTTCGGCTGAGGAACTGGCGATGGTCGAACGCGACAATGCGCGGCGCCTGTTGCCGCGCATCGCGTGACTACCGCTGATTTTGGCGCCGCAACCGCAGCATCATCGCATCGAAGGCGAAATCCGACACGGACAGGTAGCCATAGGACCGGTCCCGGAACGCCACCTGGCTGTCCAGCAATTCCTTGAACTTCGGGTTCGCCGCCGATTGCTCGGCGAACACCTCCTGCGTCGCGCGATAGGCGGCGTCGATGATGTCGTTCGGAAAGGCGCGCAGGGCGACGCCATTGGCGACCAGGCGATACAGCGCCTCGACATTCTTGTAGTCATACTCGGCCAGCATGCGCGTGGTGGCGGCACCGCAGGCCGCCTCCAGCGCCGCCTGATAGGCGCGCGGCAGGCTGTTCCATTTCTCCAGGTTGATGAAGGCGTGGAACACCGCCCCACCCTCGCCCCAGCCCGGGTAGTAGTAATTCTTGGCGACCTTGTCGAAGCCGAGCTTCGCGTCGTCATACGGCCCGATGTATTCCACCGCGTCGATCGCGCCGCGTTCCAGCGCCGGATAGATGTCGCCCGGCGCCAATTGCTGCGGCACGACGCCCAGCTTCGCCATGACATTGCCGGCCAGCCCCGCGACGCGGAATTTCAGCCCGCGCAGGTCGTCGACATTGCGCAATTCGCGGCGGAACCAGCCGCCCATCTGGTTGCCCGTGTTGCCGCAGGGGATGCCGTAGCAATTGTACTGCGCCAGCACGGTGTTCAGCATCTCATTCCCGCCGCCATGGTAGAACCACGCGTGCTGCTGCCGCACGTTCAGCATGAAGGGCACGGTGGTGGCGAAGGCCATGGCGGAATCGCGCCCGGTGAAGAACAACCCGCCCGTGTGCGCCATCTCCACCGCGGCATTCTGCACGGCATCCAGCGCCTGCAACCCCGGCACCAATTCGCCGGCCGAAAACGGCGTGATGCGGAAGCGGCCATCGGTCATCTCGCTGACCAGGCGGCACATGTATTCGCTGGTGCCCCAGGTGATATCGAGCGGCCGTGTGAAGGACGATGTCAGCCGCCAGCGGATCTCCGGCATGCTTTGCGCCAGGGCCGGCGCCGCCAATGTGGCAGCCGCGGGCGCGGCCAGGGAGGTTGCGACGAGCAGGCGACGGCGCATGGGCGGGGGCCTCCGGCACGGGATGTGCCTAGCCCACTAGGCAACCCATGTGCCACGACGGAAAACCTGGACCCAGGCTACCCGGCCGTGACAAATGGACAGAGACTAGGCAACATGTTGCCCAATATGCCGCCACCTAGCAGGAGACCCGACGCGTGACCGTGACCCCGACCTGGATCGGCCTTGCCACCCACCTGCACATCACCCCCCGCGCCTTCCTGCCGATGCAGGCGATGGAGGAAATCACCCTCGTCCCCGGCAAGGGCATCGCCGGCGACCGCTACATGATCGGCATCGAGCAAGGCTTCTACTCCGACAAGCCGGAAGACGGCCGCCAGATCACGCTGTTCGAGGAAGAGGCCCTCGCCTGCATCCTGCGCGACTTCAAGATCGACATGCCGCCCGAAGAACACCGCCGCAACGTCACCACCCGCGGCGTGCCGCTGAACCACCTGGTCGGCCGCCGCCTCTACCTGGGCGACTGCCTGCTGGAAGCCACCCGCCTGTCCTTCCCCTGCCGCCATATCGAGGAAATCCTGGACAAGGCGGTGTTCGACCCGATGGTCCACCGCTCCGGCCTGAACTGCCGCATCCTGGAAGGCGGCACCGTGCGCGTCGGCGACAGCATCCGGCCGGCGTAGCCAGGTGGTGGGGGTGCGCCTTGAGAGGGGCTTTGCCCCTCTCAAACTCTCCCCACCAGGGGCCGCCGCCCCTGGACCGGCGCGATGTATTGGCAAAATAAAGAGAGGGGCACCGGGCACCCTTGATCAATGGCGCCCCCGTGGCGCCCCTCTCTTTATTTTGCCAAACGCCGTGGGTTCCAAGGGGCCACGGCCCCTTGGTGGGGGAGGTGTGGAGGGGGCAAAGCCCTCTCCACGGACCACCCAACCCTGATGGCCCGTCGCATCGCCCTACGCGTCCTGCGCGCCGTCCCGGACGGGCCGGGCATTCGTCGGCTGGTCTTGGCCGATCCGGATGGTTGGCCGCTGCCGCGTTGGCGGCCGGGGGCGCATATCGATTTGCATCTGCCGAACGGGTTGGTGCGGGCTTATTCCTTGTGTGGCGACCCGGCGGAACCGCGCGCCTGGACGGTGGCGGTGAAGCGGGAGGCGGATAGCCGGGGCGGCAGCGCCTGGCTGCATGAGGCGCTGGCCGAGGGCGATGCGCTGGAGGCCTCGGCCCCGCGCTGCACCTTTCCGCTGGCGGCGGAGGCGGTGCGGCATGTGTTCATCGCCGGCGGCATCGGGGTCACGCCGTTCTTGCCGATGGCGCTGACCCTGCTGCGCGCGGGCGGGGATTTTCGGCTGCATCTGCTGCATCGCGGCCCGCCGCCGCTGGCCGATGCGCTGGCGCCGCTGGTCGCGGCCGGGCGTGCGGTGCTGCACGACACCGAGGCGGCGCCACGCCCGGCCCTGGCGGAGCTGATCGGCCCGCCGGGGCAGGGCGTCCAGGCCTATGCCTGCGGCCCCGAAAACCTGCTGGACGGGTTTGCCGAAGCCACCGCCGACTGGCTCGAGGGCACGGCTCAGGTCGAACACTTCCACCCGCCGATCCTGCCCCCTGACCCCGATGCCCGCCCCTTCACCCTGGTCCTGGCCCGGACGGGGGACGAGGTCGCGCTACCCGCCGGCGCCGACCTGGTCGCCGCCATCCGCGCCCTGGGCGGTGCGGTCGATACGTCGTGCGAGGGCGGCATCTGCGGCGCCTGCCGCGTCCGTTGGCTGGAGGGTGCGCCGATCCACCGCGACCGCGTGCTGCGCCCGGCCGAACGCGCGACCGACCTGATCGCCTGCGTCGCCGCCTGCGCCGGCGGGCGCCTGGTGCTGGACCTGTAGGGACAGGCTACAAGCCATTTCATGCGCGCCTTGCGACTCCGGCCTGCCCCCAATGAGATGGCGCCCGACCTGCTGCCGCCGACCCTGCGCGGGCTGCGCGCCGCGCGTGGGCTGACCCTGGACGGGTTGGCGGCGGCGACCGGTCTGGACAAAGGCTACCTGTCCCGCGTCGAGCGCGGCCAGAAGGCGCCGTCGATCGCGACGGTGCTGAAGCTGTCCACGGCGCTCGGCGTGCCGGTCGGCGAGTTGTTCGGCCAGAGCCTGGCGCCGGACGCCGTGCGCGTGACCCGCGCCGCGGCGGTCGAACCCGGCCAGGGCTTCACCCCCCTGACCCCCGGCGGCGGCGCGATCGAGGCGTTTTTGCTGCACCCCGGCCCCGACTTCCCCGATGGCAGCGCCGAGGACCCGGTGCCGCAACACGATGGCCACGAGGTCTTTCACGTCCTGGCCGGACGTGTGGAGCTGCGCTTCGCCGACCGCGACCTGGTGCTGGATGCCGGGGACACCGCCCAGTTTGCCGGGCACCTGCCGCACCTGGTGCGCCGGGTCGGGACCGCCCCGGCCATCGTGCTGGTCGCGGTGGCGCGGGAAAAATGACCAGGCGCCGCGCGCTGTTGGCGGGGGCGCTGGGCGCGGCCCTGCCGGGGACAGCCCGGGCCGAAAGCCGCTTCTTCGCGACATCGGATGGCGTGCGGCTGCATTACCTGGAGGCCGGGCAGGGGCCGACCATCGTCTTCATCCCCGGCTGGTGCATGCCCGCCTGGATTTTTACGCCACAGGTGGAGGCGCTGTCGCGGCGCCATCGCGTTGTGGTGCTGGACCCGCGCGGCCAGGGCCAGTCGGCCGTGCCGGCCGGTGGCTACGAACCCGGCCGCCGGGGCCGCGACATCGGCGACCTGATCGGCCGGCTCGGCCCGGGGCGGGTGGTGCTGGCGGGCTGGTCGCTTGGGGTGCTCGATGCGCTGTCCTGGCTGAACCAGTCGGGTGATGCCAAGCTGGCGGGCCTGGTGTTGATCGACAATTCGGTGGGCGAGGGCGTGCCGCCGCCGCCGCGCCAATCGAACTTCTTCGCCAACCTGCGCCGGGCGCGCAACACCACCGTCCAGGGGTTCTGCGCCAGCATGTTCAAGACGCCGCAAACCCCCGCCTACCTGGCCGCCTTGTCGCGCGACGCGCAAAAGATGCCGGTGGATGCCAGCATCGCCCTGCTGTCCTATCCGCGCCCGCGCGAGTTCTGGCGCGACAGCCTCTACAGCACGCGCCGCCCGGTGCTCTATGCCGTGACGCCGCGCTTTCGCGGCCAGGCGGAACTGGTCGCCTCCCGTCACGCGGCCGCGACGGCCGATATCTACGACGACGCGGGCCATGCGCTCTTCGTCGATGCGGCGGGGCGGTTCAACGCCAGCCTGGATGCTTTCCTGCCCCGCGCGGCCTGGCGCTGATGGGCGGCCTGCTGCCGCTGTTCCTGATCTCGGCCGCCGCGGTCGGGGTCGAGATCGCCTTGACCCGTTTCTTCGCCGTCGCCTCCTGGTCCGAGTATGGCTACTGGGTCATTTCCATCGCCATGACCGGCTTTGCCGTCGCAGGCGTGGTGATGGTCCTGGCACGCGAATGGTTCTTGCGTGGCGCGCCCTGGATGCTGCCCGCGCTGCCGCTGGCGATGCTGGCCGTGGGGGCGGGCGGCTGGATCGCGGTGGCGGACAATCCGTTCAACCCGCTGGCGCTGCAAAACCCCGCGACGGCTGGGGCGCAGCTTTGGCACATCGCGGGCTATTACGCCGCGCTCTTCCCGTTCTTCTTCCTCGCCGGGCTGGCGGTGTCGTTGAATTTCGTCGTGCGGGCCAAGGAAGTCGGGCGGGTCTATGGCTACGACCTGATCGGCGCCGGGGCGGGGGCGTGCCTGGCCTTGCTGTTGATGTTCGTGCTGCATCCCTTCTGGCTGATCCCCGCACTTCTGCCGCTGCTGGCGCTGGCCGCGGCCTTGTCGGGCGGCACGCGCTGGCGCATCGCGGCGGTGGGCGTGCTGGCGGGCGGGATGTCGGCGGCATTGTTCATCGCGTCGCCCAGGGTCAGCGAATACAAGCCGATCTACGCCCCCCTGCATGTCCAGGACGGGCGCGTGGTGGCGGAGGTTCTGACCCCGCGCGGCGTCTACCTGCTGCTCGACAATTTCACGGAACGCCTGGACACCGACGTATCGAACAACGCCGGCATGATGGGCCTGCCGGCACCGCCGCGCGGCTTTGGCCTGTATCGCGACGGCGCCCGCATCGCGACCTTGCCGATGGAAGCCCCCACCGCCGGGCATGCCCCGGCGGCACTGGATGCAGCCCCTTATGCCTTGCTGGCGGCACCCCGCGTCCTGGCGCTGGGCGCCGCGGGCGGGTTTCGCGGCGCCGAGGCCCTGGCGCTCGGCGCGTCTTCGGTCACGCTGATCGAACCCGAACCCTTCCTGCGCCGCGCCTTCCGTGCCGGGATCGGCCCATCGCCGGCGCCGCTGCCCGATCCACGCATCACCCTGTCGCCGGCGCATCCGCTGACCGCCGCCGGCAGCTTCGACCTGGTGGATATCGCCGGCGACTTTTTGGGTGCCGACGACCTGAACCGCCACGCCTATACGCGTGAGGCGATGGCCGCGTGGATCCAGCGCCTGGCGCCGGGCGGAATGCTGTCGCTGCCGATCACCATCCGCGAATGGCCCGTCCATGCCGTGCGGGTCGTGGCGACCGCCGCCGCCGCCCTGCGCGCTGCTGGCATCGCCGATCCGGCCGCACACCTGGTGGTCATCCGATCGGCCTGGAACCTGCGGGTGCTGGTCGGGCGCGATCCCTTCTCGCCAGAGGCCGTGGCGCTGCTCGTCGCCTTCGCCGAGGCGCGATCCTTCGACATTTCCTACGCCCCCGGCCTGGACCTGACGGATCGCAACATCTGGAACGACCTGCCCGCCGTGTCGCTGGCCAGCGAAGGCGTGGAAACCGGCGGCGCCGCCACCGACGCGGTGGCACAGGAAGTCGCCTGGCTTCTGGCCGGCACCACGCCCGCCGATGGTTCCGACGCGCCTTCGCGCGATGGCTTCGACCGCACGCCACTGACCGCCGACCGCCCCTGGCTCAGCCCCCTGGTGCGCCTGGCCGCCCTGCCGGCGGCGCTGGCGCTGATCGAGGTTTTGCCGCAGTCGGAAATCGGCCTGCTGGTGAATGTCGCGGTGCTGGCCCAGGCGGCCTTGCTGGCGCTGCTGGTGATGGCGCTGCCGCTGCTGGCGCGCGGTGCGCTGCGCGTGCCGCCCGCCATCATGGGCCGTGCGCTGGTGTATTTCCCGGCGCTCGGCCTTGGCTTCCTGATGATCGAGATCGCCGCGATCGAACATGCGGCCCTGTTGTTGGGCGACCGCACGGCCGCCTTTGCCCTGGTGCTGACGACCATGCTGGTCGCCTCCGGCCTTGGCGCGCTTTGGGCCGGGCGGGTGCGGCTGCCGGCCCGCGCCCTGGCCGTGGCGGTCGCCATCGCGGTCGCTTGGTGCGCCCTGGCCATCGGCTTCGCGCATCCCGCCATCCTGGCGGTGCTGGACCTACCCTGGGTCGCACGGGCGGGGCTGCTGGTGCTGGCGCTGGCGCCGCTGTCGGTCGCACTCGGTCTGCCCTTCCCGCTGGGGCTGGACCGCTTCCAAGCCGAGGGTCCGGCCATGCTGCCCTGGGCCTGGGCGCTGAACGGGGCATTTTCGGTGGTGGCGACGCCATTGGCCAATCTGATGGGGCATGGGCTTGGCCTCGCGGCCGTAGGGGCCGTAGGCTTGGTCTGTTACACCGCGTCGCTGATCGCCTGGCCCCGGAGCCCAAGATGACATTCAACCGTCGCGCCCTGCTCGCCAGCCTGGCCATTCCGACCTTGGCCATCCCGGCCTTGGCCCGGGCCCAAACCCCGGTGCCCCCCTGGACGCGTGATGCCTATATCGCGGCCATGCGCGAAAGCGGCCGCCCGACGGACATCTCCGAGGCCTCCTTCCAGGCCATCCAGGCGCGCAAGCCCGCCGCCATGCGCCGCATCCAGGACTACCTGGCCCGCCGCTTCCCCGAGGCCGACCCCGCCGTGCTGCGCGCCTTCGCCGAGGTGCCGCGCGAATACTTCCACTACATGTACGAAGGCCCCCGCGCCGCCGCCGGCGATGCCTATGAGGCGGAGGCAAAGCCCTGGGCCGTCGGCTTCGGTTCGGCGCTGTCGGATTACCTGGGCCAGGCCTACATGACCCAGGTCTGCGCGCCGCAGCCCGACCATGTGGTGCTGGAAATCGGCACCGGATCGGGCTTCCAGTCGGCGCTGCTGTCGCGGATCGTGGCCAAGCAATATTCGATCGAGATCATCGAACCGCTCGGCCGCGGCGTCGCGCCGATCTTCCGCCCCCTGGGCTACACCAATGTCGAAACCCGCGTCGGCGACGGCTTTTTCGGCTGGCCGGAAGTGGCCGGCGGCTTCGACACGATCATCGTGACCTGTGCGGCGCAATACGTGCCGCCGGCGCTGGTGGCGCAGTTGAAGCCGGGCGGGCGGCTGGTGATCCCGATCGGGCAGCCCTTCCGGCGCGGGCAATTCCTCTATGTCTATACCAAGGACGCCGACGGGCGCCTGCGCAGTCGGAAGGATGTCGGCGTCTACTTCATCCCGATGACCGGAACGATGATGCGGACCCCGCGGCCGGCAGGGGTGGAAGGGCCGCCACCGGCACCGGTCCCCGCACCAGCCGCGCCGGCTGGCTGACAGCGGACCGCCACCAGGGGCCGTGGCCCCTTGGAAACCCACGGGATTTGGCGAAATAAAGGAAGGGGCTTCGCTGGCGCGCCAGTGGCCAAGGGCGATCCATGCCCCTCCCTTTATTTTGCCAACACGTCACGCCGGTCCAGGGGCGGCGGCCCCTGGTGGGGAGGTTGGGAGGGGGCAACGCCCTCTCCATGGCGCGCCCTCCCCATATCCCGCCGCCCCGCCCGTGTTGCCTTGGCGCCCCGGCTTCGTCAGAAACCCCCCATGGACCAGATTGCCGCCCCCGGCCACAACGCGCCCCCATCCTCCGACGTCGCTCATGAGGCCGGTCGCCGGCGCACCTTTGCCATCATCGCCCATCCGGACGCCGGCAAGACGACCCTGACGGAGAAACTGCTGCTGCGCGGCGGGGCGATCCAATTGGCCGGCGCGGTGCGCGCCAAGGGCGATCGGCGGCGGACCCGGTCGGACTGGATGAAGATCGAACAGGACCGCGGCATTTCCGTCGCGACCTCGGTCATGACCTTCGAACGCGACAATGTCGTCTTCAACCTGCTCGACACGCCGGGCCACGAAGACTTTTCCGAGGATACCTACCGCACCCTGACCGCCGTGGACGCCGCGGTGATGGTGCTGGACGCGGCCAAGGGGATCGAGGCGCAGACCCGCAAGCTGTTCGAGGTCTGCCGCCTGCGCGACATCCCGATCATCACCTTCATCAACAAGATGGACCGCGACGGGCGCGACCCCTTCGAACTGATCGACGAGATCGAAAAGACCCTGGCGCTCGACGCCGCCCCGGTCGCCTGGCCGGTCGGGCTGGGCCGCGAGTTCGTTGGCACCTACGACATGCTGCGGCCGTCGCTGCACCTGATGGCCGATGGTGCCGGCCCGCAGACATTGACCGGGCTGGACGACCCAAGGCTTGAAGCGGCGGTGCCGAAAAACCTGGTCGAGGGATTGCGGGAAGGCGCCGAACTGGCCTCCGCCCTGTCCACCTTTGATGAGGCCGCCTTCCTGCAAGGCACCATGACCCCGGTCTATTTCGGTTCGGCCCTGCGCGATTTCGGCGTCGGCCACTTGCTGGACGGCCTGGCCCGCCACGCCCCGCCGCCGCGCCCGCGCGCCGCCGATACGCGCGAAGTGCAACCCGACGAACCCGCGCTGACCGGCTTCGTCTTCAAGATCCAGGCGAACATGGACCCGAACCACCGGGACCGCGTCGCCTTCCTGCGCATCTGTTCAGGCCGCTTGCTGAAGGGCATGCGGCTGAAGCAGGTCCGCACCGGAAAGACCGTGCCGGTCAATGCCCCGCTGTTTTTCTTCGCCCGCGACCGCCAGGTGGCGGAGGAAGCCTTCCCCGGCGACGTCGTCGGCATCGCCAACCACGGCATCCTGCGCATCGGCGATACGCTGACGGAAAGCGAGATGCTGAATTTTCGGGGCGTGCCAAGTTTCGCCCCGGAGATCCTGCGCCGCGTGCTGATCGAAGACGCGATGGCGGCCAAGAAACTCAACAAGGCCCTGGAACAACTGACCGAGGAAGGCGTCGTGCAGATCTTCAAGCCGCTGGATGGCGCCGGCGTCGTCGTCGGCGTGGTCGGCGCGCTGCAACTGGACGTGCTGGGCGCGCGCCTGCTCGCCGAATACGGCGTGCCCGTGCGCTTCGAAAACACCGGCTTCGACATGATGCGCTGGGTCGCCACCGACGACCGCGCGGCCGAGGAGAAATTCCGCCGCGCCAATAGCCACGACATCGCCGAAGACCACGACGGCGCCCTGGTCGCCTTCTTCACCAGCGACTGGCGCCGCCGCCGGGCGATGGAAGAACACCCCGCGCTGCGCTTCGTCGAATTGCGCGAACAGCACGGGGTGTAACGCTCAAAACGCGAGCAGGTTCTGCCGGAACATCGCGTGCTCATAGGCAGTGCGCGTCAGCCCCCGCGCCTGTAGCGCCGGCACCAGCCCGTCCGCGACCTCCGCCAGCGTGCGGCGGCTGACATCGTTCATTGAGAACAGGAATCCGTCGCCGCCAACTTCCTCCATCACCTCGGCCATGCGGCCGGCGATGGTATCGGGGGTGCCGATCAAGTCGACCGATCCCGGATTGCCGCGATAGGACAGCATCGCCTCGCGCAGCGATTTCTTCCCCGCGACGCGCTTGAAGTCGTCGAGTGATTGTTGGTGCCCGTTGGTGTGCAGATCCAACGTGTCGACCGGTGCATCGAGGTCGAAGGCGGAAAAGTCGATGTTGGTAATCTTGCCGAAGAAGGCGAGCAGTTGCGGCACCTGCGCCTCGGCCCGGGCGATGCGCTGGCGGCGGCGCAATTCGGCCTCCTCGGCATCGCCGCCCAGGATCGGATTGACCAGGAACAGCACCTTGATCGTGTCCGGGTTGCGGCCCTGCGCGACGGCGCGGGCGCGCACGTCGTCGCGATAAGCGCGCATCCCCGCCGTGCCCTTCACCGACGCGACGATCGTATCTGAATGCAGGCTGGCGAATTGCTTTCCGCGCGGGCTGCCGCCGGCCTGGGCGATGACCGGGCGTCCCTGCGGGCAGGGGCCGGAATTCAGCGGGCCATGCGTGCGATAGAAGGGGCCCTCGTGGTCTACCGCATGGACCTTGGTGTGATCGACCAGAAGCCCCGATGCGCGATCATTGACGATGGCGCCAGGCTCCCAGGAATCCCACAGGCCGTTCACCGCGGCCATGTAGTCATCGGCCATATCGTAGCGCAGGTCGTGTTCCGGCAGCTTGTCCAAGCCATAGTTCCGCGCTGCCACGTCGCTGCTGCCGGTGACCATGTTCCAGCCGATACGCCCCTGCGACACCTGGTCCAAGGTCGCGATCAGCCGCGCCAGCAGATAGGGCGGATAGGCGAAGGTCGACAGCGTCGGCACGATCCCGATGCGCGACGTTGCCGCCGCCATCAGCGTCGCCATCACCGATGGGTCCTGCCGCGGCACCGACAAGCCGTGCTTGAGGTAGATCTCTCGCGAGCCACCGTAGCTTTCGCCGACGTAACTGCTGTCCTCGATCAGGATGTAGTCGAAGCGGGCGCGTTCCAGGGTGCGTGCCATGTCGCAGAACAGGTCGGGCACCCGCCAGTCGCGTCCGATATCGCCGGTCCAGGGCTCACCCCAGGCCTGCACCGAACTGCCTTGCAGGAACCAACCGAGGTGGAAGGGTTTGGACATGAATGCCGGTTCTCCGATCAGAATGCCGGAAATGATGCAGGCTTCGTGCCGCTCGGCCAGGGGGGAGGGCCGCATGGCTGTTGCAACGGCTGGTCCAGCCCTTTGCCGCCCGGATAACCTGCGGCCGTAGCGCCCCCAGGAGAGCCCCGATGCGTCGTCGTGACTTCGCCCTTCTCGCCCTGGCCACACCAGCCGTCGCACGGGCCCAAGCCGCCGAACGCTGGGACCTGCCGACCGGCTTCATCGACAGCAACTTCCACACCCAGACCCTGCGCGGCTTCTGCGAGGATGTGGCACAGCGCAGCGGCGGCAAGCTGGACATCCGGCTCCATCCGAACAATTCGCTGCTGGCCTTCGCCGGTATTCGCCGCGCGGTGCAGCAGGGGCAGGTGCAGGCGGGCGAAAGCCTGCTGTCGCTGCATGGCAACGAGGATCCGATCCTTGAGGCCGATGCCATCCCCTACCTCGCGGTCGGCTACGACCAGGCGATGACGCTTTACCGGGCGCAACGACCCTTCGTGGATGCGCGCTTCGCGCAGATCGGCTTGCGGTTGCTCTACGCCGTGCCCTGGCCGGGGCAGGGGCTGTACACCAAGGCGCCGGTGACGACCCTGGCCGATCTGCGCGGCATGCGGATGCGCACCCCGACCCCGGCCTCGACCCGCCTCGCCGAACTGATCGGCGCGGTGCCGACGATGGTGCAGTCGGGTGAGGTCGCGCAGGCTTTTGCAACCAATGTGGTGACGGGGATGATGACCTCGGCGCCCACAGGGATCGACACCCAGGCCTGGGAATTCGCGCGGTATTTCTACACGGCGGATTCCTGGCACCCGAAGAATGGCGTGATGGTCAATGCGCGGGCCTTCGACCGGCTGGACCCCGCGGTGAAGACGGCGGTGCTGGAAGCCGCGGCCGCCGCGGAACTGCGCGGCTGGGCGGCGTCCCAGGCATCGGATGTGGCGGCCAAGCAGCGCTTGGTGGCGCAGGGGATGCAGGTGCTGCCCGTGCCACCGGCGCTGGACGCGGAATTCAAGGCGGCGTCGCGCCAGATCGCCGCCACCTGGGCGGCGCGGGCGGGGGAGCCTGGGGCGACGGTGATCCGGGCGATGGGGGGGTAGGGCTACCCGAACAGTTTCTGCACCGACGCCCGCGCCCGTTCCATCACCGCCTCCGTCATCGCCGCATTGGTCGCGACCAGCGCCGCCGTCAGCGCAGCAGCATCATCGGTGAACCCGACGCCCGGCAGGAAATCCGGCACCGCGTCGATCGGCAGCACGAAATAGGCCAGCGCTCCATAGAGGATCATTTTCGTCTGGCGCGGCGTCGCGGGGTCCTGCGCCAGGTGCCAGGCCTTCATGGCTTCCATGGCGACAGCCTCGCCAGCGCGGCGAAAGGCGGCACGGGCGGTGCCCAAGAAACGTTTGGGATCGATCTTGTCCATGCCGGGCAATGTGGCCACCGCACCGGCCCGGCGAAAGATACAGCCCCGGGGTTTTTTCGCGCCTAGCCCTCGACTTCCTCGCGCAGCAATTCCACCCGCAGCCATTCCTCCTCGGCCTCCTCAAGCGCCGTCTGGGCGACGGCCAGGGCGGCGGCGGCCTTGGTGATGGCTTCGGCATCCGCCGCATCCTGCATGGCCATTTCCCGCCGCTTCACGATGGAGGTCAGCCCTGCGATCCGGCTGGGCAGGTTCGCCAGCGCGTGCTGGTCCTTGGGCGACAGGCGCCGACGCGACGGCGGGGGCGCCGCCGCCGCCGCCGGTGCCGCGCGTTCCTTCACGGCGCGCTCCAACGCACGCGCCTGGACGCCCTGGCCCCGCTGGGCCACCATGTCGGAATACCCGCCGGCATAGGCCTGCCAGCGGCCCTCACCCTCCCAGGCGATGATCGCCGTCGCCACGCGATCCAGCACGTCGCGGTCGTGGCTGACCAGCAGGATGGTCGCTGGGTGGTCGGCCAAGACCTCCTGCAACAGATCCAGGGTTTCGAGGTCGAGGTCGTTGGTCGGTTCGTCCAGCACCAGCAGGTTCGCGGGTTTTGCGAGCGCCGCGGCCAACAGCAAGCGCCCACGCTCGCCACCGGACAGCGCACTGACCGGCGTCCGCGCCTGGTCCGGGGTGAACAAGAAGTCCTTCATGTAGCCGATGACGTGGCGGCGCTGGTCGCCGACCTCCACCATGTCGCCCCGCCCGCCGGTCAGGGTTTCCGCGACGCCCTTGTCGGGGTTCAGCGCCGCCCGGGTCTGGTCCAAGGTCACCATGGTCAGGGCCGAGCCCAGCCGCACACTTCCCGAATCCGGCGCCATCCGCCCGGTCAGCAGGTTCAGCAGCGTGGTCTTGCCCGCGCCATTCGGCCCGACGATGCCGATCCGGTCGCCGCGCAGGATGCGGACGGAAAGATCGGTGATGATCGGCCGATCGCCGAACGACTTGGCCAGATCGTCGGCCGCGATCACCAGGCTGCCGCTACCGGCGCCCTCGGCCGCGGCGATGCGCGCGACACCGACCGCGCCGCGGCGTTCCTTCTGCACCTTTCGCAATTCGTGCAGGTCGGCCAGGCGCTTGACGTTGCGCTTGCGCCGGGCCGTGACGCCATAGCGCAGCCAGTGTTCCTCGCGCACGATCTTGCGGGCATGCTTGTGGGCTTGCGCCTCCTCCTCCTCCAGCACCTGGTCGCGCCAGGGCTCGAAGGCCGAAAACCCCTGTTCCAGCCGGCGGGTGGTGCCGCGGTCCAGCCAGACCATGCTGCGCGACAGGCGTTGCAAAAAGCGCCGGTCGTGGCTGACCAGCACCAGCGCGCCCTGATAGGCCAGCAAGGTGTCTTCCAGCCATTCGATGGCCGGAAGGTCCAAATGGTTGGTCGGTTCGTCCAGCAGCAGGATATCGGGGTTGGGGGCGATGACGCGGACCAGGGCGGCGCGCTTGGCCTCACCGCCCGACAGGCGCTTCGGGTCTTCGGTGCCATCCAGCCCCAGCCCATGCATCATCGCGGTCATGCGATGGCCGGGGGCGCCCGGATCCAGCCCGGCATCGAGGTAATCTGCGACCGTCGCGAAACCGGCCATGTCCGGCTCCTGCGCCAGCACGCGCAGGGTGGCGCCTGGTTGCAAAAAGCGCGTGCCCTTGTCGGCCTGGGCCAGCCCCGCCGCGATCTTCAGCAGGGTCGATTTGCCCGATCCGTTGCGGCCGACCAGCGCGACTTTTTCGCCCGTGGACACGGACAGCGTGGCCCCATTCAGCAAGGGCGTGTCGCCAAAGTGCAATGAGATATCGGAGAGGAGAAGCAGAGGTGGTGCCATGCGGGGGGCGGTGCGGCCCCTGGCGCCCCGCGTCAAGGGTCTTTTTGGCGCGTCAGGGGCGCAGCGGACGTGGCGTCAAGGGCGCGGGGCCTGGAAGCGGGGGGCGGTTCAGGGGGCGCGTATCCGGCCAGCCGTCATCCCTTCGGCGGTCGTCCAGCGGCCAGCCATCGCCGCCGACCGGCCCCTGGTCGCCGCGCGGCGGATTGGGCCAGCGCGGCACGATCGGCGGCAGATACACATCCGGCATCGGCTGGCTGGCCTGGGGCGCCGGCACCGGCGCGCAATTCGGCCGCAGCACCCCACAATCCCAGGCCCAGCCCGACGGCACCCCGGTCAGGCTGCCGCCCTGGACATAGCCGCAGGAACACAGGCGCTGCGCCATGCACGTGACCTGACCGCGCGTCGCGGGGCCGCAGGCGGGCGGGGTGTCGGATTGGGCTAGGGCCGGCCCCGCCAATCCGGCCAGCAGCAAGGTGCGTAAGATCGGGGCCATGCCCCAGCATCGGCCAGCCCAGGTAAAGCCGGGGTTACCGCCCGGCGCTTTCCGGCACCCAGATCACGCCATCCGCATCCAGCTGATGCGCAACGGCCTCCAACTCATCGCCCAGGCACGGTCCCGCGATGCAGACGCCATCCTCGATCCGGAACCGCGCGCCATGGGCGGTGCAGACGATCTTCTCCTTCCGCCCGTCCAGGAAGCGGTTCGGCTGCATTTCCAGCGGCAGCCCGACATGCGGGCAGGCATTCACGTAGACCCAGACATCCAATCCACGCCTGACCGCGAACAGCCCGGTGAAGCCGCCCGGAGCGGCCGGATAGCCCCGGGCGCCGCCGTCCTCGATCTCCTCCAGCGGCCCCAAGGCGCGTTCGCTCAAGGTTTGACCCCGCCCATCTCGCACAGCATCGCCCAGTGTTCGTCGGACACCGGCCCGACCGACAGCCGCGACAGTCGCACCAGCGCCAGATCGGCAAAACGCGGATCGGCCTTGATCGCGGCCAGGGTCACCGGCGTCTTCAGCGGCTTGCCGGCCTTCACATCCACGCAGACCCAGCGCCCGGTCTCATCGGTCGGATCGGGATAGGCGGTGCGAACGACCGATACGATCCCGACGATCTCCTTGCCGATGTTGGAGTGGTAGAAGAAGCAGGTATCGCCCTTGGCCATCGCGCGCAGGTTGATCGCGGCCGACGCGTTGCGCACGCCGGTCCAGGGTTCGACCTTGTTTTCCACCTGCTGCGGCCAGCCGAAGACATCCGGCTCTGACTTGATCAGCCAATGCGCCATCAGGCGCGGCCCGTTTCGGCCGTCGCCGGCGCGTTTTTACCTTGCGCCATCAAACCTTGGCCCCGTCGCGGAACACCGAGCGGAAGCCGCGCACCACCGTGCTCTCGAACAGCCCCGCCGCTGCATAGGGATCGCCGGCGGCGAAATTCCGCGCGGCCTCCAGGCTCTCGGCCTCGATGATCAGGATGCTGCCGCAGGGGTTGCCATCGGGGCCGAGCACCGGGCCAACGAAGACGAGCTGCGCGGCGGCGGCCTCCAGCCAGGCGACATGGGCCGGCCGGGCGGCCATCCGCACATCCAGCGCTGCGGGACGGTCGGTGCATTGGATCGCGAACAACATGATGGCTTTCTTCCCTTGGCCGATGCGACAGGACGTAACCGGGCGGGCGCACGGCTTCAATCCCGGCGAATATGCGCTACCTTGGGGCGGTGGACACCCTGCCCTCCGCCGCCATCCCCGCCCGCACGGCCGGGTCCTGGCACCGCTTCGCCAATCCGGGCCGGTTCCTCCGGCTGACCGGGCGGCTGCTGCCGTGGCTATGGGGGGCGGCACTGGCCGTGCTGGCCGTCGGGGTCCTATGGGCGCTGGCCTGGTCGCCGCCGGACTGGCAGCAGGGCGAAACGGTCCGCATCCTCTATGTCCATGTGCCGATGGCCTGGCTGGCGATGGGCGGCTACGTCGGGTTGGCGGTTCTGTCGGTCATCGCCCTGGTCTGGCGCCATCCGCTGGCCGATATCGCCGCCCGCGAACTCTCCCCCGTGGGGGCCGCCGCCTGCGCATTGTGTTTGGCGACCGGCAGCCTCTGGGGCCGGCCGATGTGGGGCACCTGGTGGGTCTGGGACGCGCGGCTGACCTCGGTGCTGGTGCTGTTCTTCCTCTGGGCCGGCCACGCTGCCCTGTCGCGCGCCTTCGAGGACCCGGAGCGTGGCGGCCGCGCGGCCGCCATCCTGGCGCTGGTGGGCGTGGTCAATATCCCCATCGTCAAGTTCTCGGTCGATTGGTGGAACACGCTGCACCAACCGGCCAGCGTCACCCGCCTCGCCGCCCCGGGGCTGCATGTGGAGATCCTCTATCCCCTGCTGGTGAACGCCCTCGGGTTCTCGCTGCTCTTCGCCGCCGTCGTGCTGTCGCGCACCCGCGCCGCTGTCATGGAGCGCCGGCTGCGCAGCCTGGAACTCGCCGCCGCGCGCCGCCTGGATGCCGGCGCATGACCCTGCATTGGCTGCATGTGACCGCCGCCTGGGGCCTGGTCGGGGTGGTTTTCGCCGGTTTTGCCTTGCACGCCGCCTGGCGTCATCGGACCGCCCGTGCCCAATTGGCGCTGCTCGACCCGCGGGAAGCGAACTGATGGGCTCCGTTCCCCGCAGCCTCGGCCGCAGCCGCACCCGGCGCCGGTTGCAGGTGCTGTTGCTCTGCGGCCTTGGCCTGGGGGCCGCCGCGGCGCTGTCGCTCGCGGCCTTCCAGGACAATCTGGTCTTCTTCAAAAGCCCCTCCGACATCGCCGCCACCCGGCCCACCGATGGCCGCGCCTTTCGCCTGGGCGGGCTGGTCGAAGCCGGCAGCGTCGAACGCGGCATAGGGCCGACCGGCCAGCCCGATATCCGGTTCCGCGTGACCGATGGCGCGGCGGCGGTGCCCGTCACCTTCGGCGGCGTGCTGCCCGACCTGTTCCGCGAGGGGCAGGGCGTCGTCACCCTCGGCCGCCTGCGCCCGGACGGCGTTTTTGCCGCGCAGGAAGTCCTGGCGCGCCACGATGAATCCTACATGCCGCCGGAGGTCGCGGATGCGCTGAAACGCTCCGGCCATTGGCAGCCCGGGCAGGGCGCGCCGCCCCCGGCCGCGACCTGGAACACACTTCAGCCGACGCCGCCAGCAAGGACCGGTTCATGATCGCCGAACTCGGCCATTTCGCCCTCGCCCTGGCCTGCGCCCTGGCGTTGTTGCAGGCGGTCATTCCGCTCTGGGGCGCGCATCGGCAGGATGCGGCGATGATGGCCACGGCGCCGGCCCTGGCGATCGGCGGGCTGGTCGCGATTCTTTCCGCGTTTGGCGCGCTGATCTGGTGCTTCGTGACCAACGACACCAGCGTGCTGAACGTCGTGCAGAACAGCCATTCGGCGAAGCCGCTGCTCTACAAGATCTCCGGCGCCTGGGGGAACCATGAGGGCTCGATGGTCCTCTGGGTCAGCATTTTGGCGCTCTGCGCAGCGGCGGTCGCGGGCTTCGGGCGCAACCTGCCATCGGCCTTGCAGGCGCGGGTCATTGCCGTGCTGGGCTGGATCTCGCTGGGCTTCCTGCTCTTCATCCTGGCGACGTCGAACCCGTTCGAACGTGTCTGGCCCCCGCCGATGGAAGGGCAGGGCCTGAACCCGCTGTTGCAGGACCCGGGCCTCGCCTTCCATCCACCGCTTCTCTACCTCGGCTACGTCGGCACTGCGGTGACCTTCGCCTTCGCCGTGGCCGCGTTGATCGAGGGCCGGGTCGATGCCGCCTGGGGCCGCTGGGTGCGCCCCTGGGCGCTGGCCTCCTGGGCCTTCCTGACGCTTGGCATCGCGCTGGGGTCCTGGTGGGCCTATTACGAACTCGGCTGGGGCGGGTTCTGGTTCTGGGACCCGGTGGAGAACGCCTCCCTGTTGCCCTGGCTGGCCGGTGCGGCGCTGCTGCATTCCGCCATCGTGGTGGAGAAGCGCGAGGCGCTGAAACTCTGGTCCGTCCTGCTCGCACTCCTGGCCTTCGCCATGAGCCTGCTTGGCACTTTTTTGGTCCGCTCCGGCGTCCTGAACAGCGTGCATGCCTTTGCGAATGACCCGGAGCGTGGGGTCTTCATCCTCGGCCTGCTGTTCTTCTACGCGGGCGGGGCCTTCATCCTCTTCGCCGTACGGGCGCCGACCATGGCGCCGACCGGTGTGTTCGCGCCGATTTCCCGCGAAGGCGGGCTGGTGCTCAACAACCTGCTGCTGTGCTCGATCGCGGCAGTGGTCTTCGTCGGCACGCTCTACCCGATGTTCCTGGATTTGCTGACGGGCGAAAAAATTTCGGTCGGCCCGCCCTTCTTCAACCTGGCCATCGCGCCGCTGGCCGCCGTGCTCTTCGTCGCCATGGCGGCGGGGCCGCTGATGGCCTGGAAACGCGCGAAACTCTGGCCGGTCGTGCAGCGCCTGTGGTGGGCGGCGCTGGCCGCGCTGGGCGCCTTCGTGCTGACCCTTGTCATCGCCGGCTGGAACCCCCTGCCGGCGCTGGGCTTTGCCTTTGGCGCCTGGCTGATCGCCGCCGCCGCCACCGATGTGGCCGACCGCCTGGCGTTCTTCCGCGTGGGGCCGCGCACCGCCTTGCATCGCGCGGCTGGCCTGCCGCGCGCGGTCTGGGGCGGGGCCGTGGCCCATGCGGGGATGGGCGTCACCCTGCTCGGCATCGCCGGGATGGGGCTGGCGACCGACCGCACCGCGGCGATGCGCCCGGGTGAGATCGTGTCGCTCGCCGGCTACGACTTCCGGCTGGACTCGGTCGCGGACGCCACCGGCCCCAACTGGACCAGCCGCCGCGCCACCCTGACCGTCACCCATGGCGGCCACCCCGTCGTGACCCTGCAACCCGAACGGCGCTTCTTCCCGACCGGACGCCAGAACACCACCGAGGCCGCGATCCACACCAATTTCTTCCGCGACATCTACACGGTGATGGGTGAGGAACAGGACGGCCGCGCCGTCATCCGCCTGCACCACAACCCGCTGGCCCCCTGGATCTGGATCGGCGCGGGCATCATGGCGCTTGGCGCCGGGCTGTCCTTGTCGGACCGGCGGGCGCGTGTCTCCGCCCCCGCCCGCCGCGCCGCCCAATCGGCGCTGCGCGCATGAGCGGCACGACTCCCCGCCGGCGCTGGCTGCTTTGGGCGCCGGTCGGCGTGCTGGCGGCCGGCGGTGCGGGCTTCTACGCCATGCTGCGCGGGATGACCGATGGCACCTACCAGCCGCGCGGGGTGCCCTCCGTGCTGGTCGGCCAGCGCCCGCAGGATTTTTCCCTGCCGCCGTTGGTGGATGGCCAGCCCGACCTGACCCAGGCCGATCTGCGCGACCTGCCGCGCCCCGTGCTGGTGAATTTCTGGGCCAGCTGGTGCGTGCCCTGCATCATCGAACACCCGCAACTGATGCGCCTGGCGCGCGACGGGGTGCCGATCTTTGGCGTGAACTATAAGGATCGCGTACCGGCGGCCCGCGCCTTCCTGGCCGAACGCGGCGATCCCTTCGTGAAACTGGGCCGCGACGAACCCGGCCGCCTGGCCATCGACTGGGGCGTCTATGGCGTGCCGGAGACCTATCTGATCGATCGCGGCGGCATCGTGCGCTGGCGCTTCCCGGGCGCGGTGACCCCCGAAGTGCTGCGCGACGACATCCAGCCGCTGCTGCGCCGCTATGCGTAGCCTCCTGGCGCTGGCCCTTGTCGTGCTGCTCTCCGCCCAGGCCAATGCCGTCGGCCGCCCGGAGGACATGCTGCGCGACCCCGTCGCCGAGGCCCGCGCCCGTGCCATCGGCCGCGAACTGCGCTGCATGGTCTGCCAGAACCAATCCATCGAGGACAGCGAGGCCGACATGGCCCGCGACCTGCGCCTGATCGTGCGCGAACAGGTCGCGCGCGGCGCGACCGATGCGCAGGTCACGGAATTCATCCATGCCCGCTACGGCGATTTCGTCCTGCTGCGACCCCCGTTCCAGGTCGGGACCCTGCTGCTTTGGGGCACGCCGCTGATCGTGCTCTTGGGCGGCGGCATCGTCATCGCCCTGCGTAGCCGGCGCCGCGCCGCGGCCGCGCCCCCGCTGTCCGACGCGGAAGCCGCGCGTCTTGCCGAACTGACCGGAGACGGGCGCCGCTGATGGACTGGCTGTTGAAGTTCGGGCTGGCGCTGCTGGCGCTGGTGCCGCTGGTGATCGTGCTGTGGCGCCCGGGCAGCGCACGCGGCCGGGGGGCTGCCGATCTCGCCCTCTATCGCGCCCAACTGGCCGAACTCGACCGCGAACGCGCGGCCGGGCGATTGGACGAGGCCGCCCACGCTGCGGCGGTGCTGGAAGTGCAGCGCCGCCTGCTGGCCGCCCCCGCGACCGGATCGATGCCCGCCAGGCCCAGCCGGTCAGCCGTGTTCCTGCCGGTGCTGCTGCCGCTGGTGCCGGCGGCCGCTCTCGGCCTGTATCTCTGGCACGGCAAGCCCGGCCTGCCGGCCGCGACCTTCGCCGAACGCGCCGTGGTGGCGGCCGAGGATGCGCAGATCGTCAACGACCTCCGCGCCCGGCTGGAACTGCTGCAACCCAATTCGGCGGCGGCGCGGGAAGGGCTGATGCTGCTCGGCACCGCCGAACGCGCGCGCGGCGACGGGGCGGCGGCGGCCGAGGCCTGGACGCGCGCGCTGACCATGCGCTTCGACCCCACCCTGGCCGCCGAACTGATCGAATTGCAGATCGAGCGCCAGGATTTCGCCGCCGCCGATACGCTGCTGCGGCGGTCGCTGGCCCAGGCGCCGCGCGACCCGCGGCTGCGTTTCCTGTCCGGCGCCGTCGCCGCGCGGGCCGGCCGCGCCGCTGATGCACGCGCCGCCTGGACCGCGCTCCTGGCCGATACCCCGCCGGATGCGCCCTGGAAGCCCATCGTGGAACGCGCGATCGCCGCCCTACCGTGAGGACTGCCCCGTGGATGTGATCGTCGCCTGGGGCCTGGACCTGCCCATCCTCGCGCGGTTCGGAATCATCATGGCCCTGGGGGCGCTGGTGCCCAGCCTGTCGCGCGCGACCAACCTGCCCACCTGCGTCGGCTACATCGCGATCGGTGTGCTGATCGGCCCGCATCTGCTGGGGCTGGTGCCGGCGCATGACAGCACGGCCGATTTCTTCGCCGAACTGGGCAAGCTGCTGCTGATGTTCTTCGTCGGGCTGGAGGTCGATCTCAAGCAGTTCAACGAACATCGCCGGCGCGCCGTCGCCTTTGGGCTGCTGACCTTCGCCCTGCCGATGGCGGCCGGCACCGCCGCCGGGCTGTTCTTCGGCTACGGCGAGATTTCCGCGATCCTGATCGGCTCGCTGCTCGCCTCTCACACGCTCATCGCCTTTCCGCTGGTGATCGCGGCGCGGATGTCCGGGCGGCCGGCGGTGACCGTGACGGTGGGTGCCACGGTGCTGACCGACATGCTGTCGCTGCTGGTGCTCGCCGCCTGCCTCAGCGCGCACCAGTCGGGTTTTGACGCGGGGTCACTGGCGGTCGAAATCGTCCAGCTCATCATCTTTTCCGTGCTGATCGTATGGGGTCTCGGCGCCCTCGGCACCTGGCTGACCGAACGCCTGGCGCATTCCGAAGAAGCGCGCTTCGCCCTGCTGCTGGTCATCGTCTGCGTCGCCGCCACCGCCGCCGAGGCGATCCAATTGGAAGGCATCATCGGCGCCTTCCTTGCCGGTCTGGCGGTCAATTCCGCCGTGCGCGACACCGAGGCAAAGGAGCGGCTGGAATTCATGGGCCGGGCCTTCTTCATCCCCGCCTTCTTCATCGTCACCGGCTTCCTGGTGGACATGAGTGTGCTGGGCGGCACGCTGTGGCACGAACCCTGGCTGGTCGTCGCCATTGTCGGTGGGCTGATCGCCAGCAAATGGCTGGCCGCCGAGATCGCCGGCCGCGCCTGGGGTTTTTCCGCGCTCGACCGGTCGCTGATGGCGACGCTGACCATGCCGCAGGTCGCGGCCACCCTGGCGGCGGCCCTGGTCGGCTACCAGGCGGTGAATGCCGCGGGGGTGCGGCTGCTGGATGACAAGATGCTCAACACCGTGCTGGTGCTGGTCGTCGTCACCTCCGTGCTGGGGCCGATCCTGACGGCGCGGACGCTGCGGCGCCATGGCGACTGATCATCGCCGGCGCCCGCCAAGCAACCCCGCACCACCCCCCAAAACCCCGCCGATCCCGCGCAGCACGTCTTCCGTCGCCCCCATGGCACCCCGCGCGACATCCTGCGCCGCGCCCTGCAATTCGCGCGGCACCAGCGGGACCACATAGGCGGCGGGCAGGATCGGCGCCCGCCCATCGCGGCCCAGCCGGGCCAGCCGAAGCTGCGCCGCGCAATCGCCCGAAGCCCCCCGCAGCAATTCGGCGGTGGAACTGCGCCACAAGCGGTTCGCCACCGTATCCGCCATGACCTGCGCCAGCGCCGCCCCCGGCTCCATCCCGAAACTTGGCGCCGCCAGGGTGCCGCCGATGCTGATCGGCGTGCGCACCGTCACCCCGCCCAGCACGCGGATATCCGGCAGCAGCCGCGCGGCCAGGGTTTCATTGTGCAGGTTGATCGCGATGCGGCCCTCGATTCGGCCAAAGGGGCCTTCGACCAGCATCGCCTGGCTTTGCACCAGCCCGGCATCGGCCGACAGGCGCAGGGCGACGCAGCGGATCGCCGCCTCCTCGGCCGGCGCGCCGCGCGGCAGCAGGATCTGCGCCAGGTTCGGTCCGACCTGGAGCAAGCGTGCCCAGGACAGCCGGCCCTCGACCATCGCCAGCCCCGCCTCGCCATGCAGGCTCGCGGCCAGGTCGCGCAATGTCGCCCCGCGCCCTTGCAGGTCCAGCGCGATCTCGGCCGGGCCGGTCAGCGGCGTGCGAAGGCCCAGGCTGCGCTCCAGCACCGTCAGGTCGATGCCATTCCCCGAACTGCGCAACGACAGCGCGACCGAGGGCACCCGCCCGGAGGCATCCAGCGCCAGGCGCCCGGTGATCGTCCCGCCCGGCAGCCCGGCGCTGAAGGGCTGCAACACCAAATGCCCGCCGGCCAGCGCCACCCGTGTCGTCACCGCGCGCAAGGCCAGGCCCCCCGCCGAAAACCTGTCCGCCGACAGCGCCACCGTCGCGTCGAACCCGCGCAGCGTTTCGGCCGGCAGCGCCGCATTCGGGATGACCCGCGCCGTATCCCGCGCGGCCCCCGGCGCGGTGCCGAGCGCGTCGAGGTCCAGCCGCCGCGCCGCGATGCGCCCCGACACCGACAGCCGCCCGCCTAGCGCCAGTTCCAGGTCGCCCTGCCCATCCAGCACCCGGCTTGCGATGCTGAAGCCGTCCAGGCGCAGAATGGCCGGCCGCGCCCAGCCCATCCGGGCCGAGGCCGTGACCGGCCCGATCGCCGGCAGCGCCACCCCGGCCAGCGGGCTGAGGCGCGCCAGGTCCGGCGTGGCCAGGCTCGCGTCGAAGACCAGGCTGTGCGGCAATTCCGCCTTCGTCACCGCGCCACGCAGCGACAGGCTTGCCTCGCCCGAGGTGATGGTCGCCTCGACCGGCAGCGCCTCATCCGGCTCCGCCGCGACCACGCGGCCAAAGGGGGGAAGGGTCCCCGCCAGCGCCACGCGCGCCCCCGCCCGACTGCCCCGTGCTGCCAGCGCCATCGCCGCATCCGGCGTCGCGGCGCGCAATTCCACCGTATCGATCCTGAGCCCCGGCACCACGGAGGCGAGATCGATGCCCGCGCCGCGCAGCACAATCTCCGTCACCGCGATGCCATCCGGCCCCGGTCCCAGCCGTGCCGTCGCCTCCACCGCGCCGAGCAGGCCGATCGCCGGCGCATTCACCCCGGCCCAGGCCGCAAGCCGCGCCGGCGCATCGGCCTGCGCCGCCAGGGTGATGTCCCAATCGGCCTCCGTCGCACTGCGCGGCAGGCTGCCCTGCAAGGCGAGGCGCCAGCCATCGCCGGTCAGCGCGGCGCGCAGCGGCGGCGGCGGTGTCGCCGCCCAGGGGCCGATTTCTGCCGCGATGGCGATGGCTTCCCCCATCAGCACGACCCGGCCCTCGATCGCCGTCGCGCCATCATCCCGGCGCAGCACCAGCCGTGTGATATCAAGCCGCCGCTCGTCGAGCGTGATCCGCGACTCCTCGATCCGCAGCTCCGCGACGACCAGCCGGGACTCGCCGGATTCGGTGGCGGCCTCGCCCAGCACCCAATTCGGCCGCCCCTGCGCATCGCGTTCCAGCAGTATCTCGGCACCGGCGATGGTGACCTGCCCGACCTCGACCCGCCCCGACAGCAAGGGCAGCACCGCCAGGGTCAGGTCCAGCCGGCCGATCCGCGCCATCGCGGGCTGCGACCCATCCGGCAGATTGGCGATGGCGGCACCCGCGACACTGACCCGCAGCCGCCAGGACGGGCGGATCGAAATCGGCCCCAGGGTCACCGCCCGGCCCAGCGCGCGCTCCAGCGCCGCGTCGATCCGCGTGGTCAGGGCGCCACGCTCGATCGCCATCTGCAGGACGATCAGCCCCACGGCGACAACCGCGACGATGGCCCCGGCCCCGCCCAAGAGCCAAAGCAATGGGCGCCGCATCGCACCGACCAAGACCACGTACTCCCACCGCCAGACTACTCAGGGATGGGCTTGCCCGGCACGGCCTGCAAGGCCTCCGCATGCGGCACGGCGTCGCCGCGCCCCTTGGTGCCGGGCAGAATCTCGAAGCGCGGGTCGAAATCGACCATGGTGGAGGCAAGCTTCGCCAGGACGCTGGCATCGCCCTGCACCCGCGCCTTGCCCTCGGCGATCTGCGCATCGAGTGTCTTCGCGCCGGCCATCACCTGTTCCAGGTCCGTGCGGTCGATGGTCAGGGTCAGCGTCGGGTTCGGCGCCTGGAAGCCCTGGATATTGGTCAGCGTGGCATTCTCCATCTCGACGATGAATTTTTCCCCGTTGTCGGGTGTGACCAGGTTGATGGTGAAGCGCATCCCCTCGGCCTTGCGCGTGTCCATGCGGATCGCGAGGAAGTTCAGGAACAGTTCCGTCGACATGGCGCGGATGACATCGGGGCTGGAGGAGCTGACCGCTTCGCCCTGCGGGATGCCCGTGCGCAATTCATAGGCGCCGGCCAGGAAGCTGTTGCGCAACCCGGGATTTTCCTGCTGGTAGCCAAGCTGTTCGAACACATCGGCCAGCAGATCCTTGGCCGGCTGGTTCTGCGGCTCGGCCTGCACCAGCTTGTTCAGGATCTCCGAGGCCAGCAGGTAGCGCCCCTCGTCATGCAGTGCCCGGCCACGCGCCAGGATGGGTGCTGCGCCGCCCATCATCTCGACATAGAGCGGCGCGCTATCGGCGGGCGACAGCGGGATCAGGGTCGCGGGGTTGCAATCCCAGAACCCCAGGAAGCGCTGCACCACGCCGCGGGAATTGTGCTCCGGCGATCCGTGGTAGCCGCGGCAATACCACTTCTCCCGCAGCGTCTTCGGCACTTCGTAGACGTTGTGGATCTGGTTGATGGTGACACCCTGGTTGGCGTGGTGCAGCACCTGGTTGTTCATATTCGCATAGAGGTCGCGTTGCGCGCGCAGCACCTCCTGGATGCGGTCATTGCCCCAGCGCGGCCAGTGGTGGGAGGCGAACATCACCTCCGCCTCCAGCCCGAAGCGATGCAGCGCCTCGGCGATGTACTTCGACCAGCGCAGCGGGTCGCGCACCGGGGCGCCGCGCAGCGTGTAGATATTGTGCAGCGTGGCGGTGACATTCTCCGCCATCCACAGCGCCTTCATGCCCGGGATCCAGGTGTTCATCTCGGCCGGTGCCTCGGTGCCCGGGGTGTTCTGGAACACCATGGGGATGCCATCGACCTCGAAGGCCTCGATGGCCTCCTCCACGATGCGCGTCGGCGCGATCAGCCCCATCGCGCCGGCGGAGACACCCTGGCCCAGCCCCTGGCCGACATAGCCATGCGGGGCCGCCGGCAGCAGCAGCCCGTATTGAAAGAACAGCCGGCGGTTCATCGCATTGCCGGCGTAGACATTCTCCTCGACCGTGTGGCGCAGGAAGTCGCGCGGGGCGATGACCGCGACCTTGCCGGCGCGCACGTCGGCTTCGTCCACGATGCCGCGGATGCCGCCCCAATGGTCACCGTGATTGTGCGAATAGATCACGGCGGTGATCGGCAGGCCCTCGCCGCGATGCTGCTGGAACAGGCGCCAGGCGGCGCGCGCGACCTCCGCCGTGACCAGCACGTCGAAGACGATCCAACCGCTGCGCCCGCGCACGAAGCTGATCTGCGCCAGGTCGAAGCCGCGCACCTGGTAGATGCCGGGGACCACCTCATACAGGCCGTAGTTGTTGTTGAGGCGGGAGATGCGGTGCAGCGACGGATGGATGCTGTCGAATGCATCCTGCTGGTCGAGGAACTGGAAGCGTTCCATGTCCCAGGCGACATGGCCGGCATCGGCCATGATCTTCAACTCCGGCATCCGCGCGATCAGGCCGCGCTGGTTCTCGTCGAGATCCCGCGTGTCGGCGAAGGGTAGGGCGCCGCGCGCCTGGCGCAGGATATCCTGCGTGAAGCGGGATGGCGCCTTGCCCTTGGGATGGAAATGCCCAGCCAAGGGCGTTGCGACCGGTTGCGCCAGGGCCGGGCTGTCGTCCAGCACCAAGCGTCCGGCCACGGCGAAGGCGGCGCCGGTGGCGGGAATGGATTGAATAAGATCGCGCCGCGTGGCCATGGCATTCCCCCGTTCGCTGCTTTTTGAAGGCAGGCTACGTCCGGCACGGGGAAACGTGATTGCGGCGGATCAAGTCGGCACGGCGTCAGCCCAGTTCGGCCCGCGCCTCGCGCACCACCTCGGCCAGCGCGCCATCGGCGAAGGGCGACACCAGCCCCGCCGAGGCCACCAGCCCCTGGAACGGCATCGCCCCGCCGCGCCCGCAGAGCGCCACATAGGCATCCAGCGCCGCCGCCGGGTCATGCCGCGCCTTCACCCAGAACTGCATCGCGCAGCACAGCGCCAGTGTGTAGTCGATGTAGTAGAAGGGCGAGGCATAGATGTGCTGCTTCGCCTGCCACCGCCCGCCCTTGGCCGGGTAGGCGAGGTCGCCGTAGTCGGTCCAGGGCATGTAGCGGCGTTCCAGCCTTCGCCAGATCGCGTGGCGTTCGGCCGGGGTCGCCTCGGGGTTGGCGTAGACCTCGTGCTGGAAGTGATCGACGCAGACGCCATAGGGCAGGAAGGCGAGGCTGCCGATCAGGTGCATGCGGCGAAACCGGTCCGCGGCATCGTCGCCGACGAGCAAGCCCATCTGCGGATGGGTCAGGAATTCCAGCCCCATCGAATGGATCTCGGCCGCTTCCATCGTCGGCCACAGCAGGTCGATGCCGGGCTGGTTGCGGCTTTCCCAGCATTGGAAAGCGTGCCCCATCTCATGCGTGAAAACGCCGATATCATTGTGGGTGCCGTTGAAGTTCGCGAAGATGAAGGGCTGCCCGACCGAGGGGAATGACGTGCAGAACCCACCCCCCGCCTTGCCCGGCCGGTTCTTCAGGTCCAGGAACCCGCCCGCCTCCATCATGCGGTAGAATTCGGCGAGGCGCGGGTCCATGCGGTCGAACATGGTCTGCGCGGCGGCGACCAGCGTGTCGTGGTCGCCGATCGGCTTTGGGTTGCCGGCGGGGTCGATCAACGCCTCATCCCAATATTTCAGGCTGTCCCAGCCGAACACTGAGCGACGCTGTTCCAGCAGGGCTGCGACCAGCGGCACGACATGTTCCGCGACCTGGTCGCGATACCGCGCGACATCGGCCGCGTCGTAATCCACCCGCCGCATGCGGCGATAGGCGAGGGCAGTGAAATCCTTGTCGCCCAGTTTCACCGCCATGCCGTGGCGCAGCTTCACCAGCTTGTCGTAGATCTCGTCCAGTTCTGCGCCATTGGCCGCGAAGAAATCCCAGCGCGCGCGTTCGGCGGCGTGGCGCACCTCGCGGTCGGCATCCTCGGCATAGGGCGTCAGGCCCGACAGGTTCACCGTCTTGCCGTCGATCTCGATTTTCGCCGAGGCCAGCAGCGCAGTGTAGCGCGCGGTCAGGGAGGATTCCTCCTCCAGATCGGCGGCGATGGCGGGGGAGAAGGTGGTGATATCCGTCTCCCACAGCCGCAGCGCGTGGTCGCCGACCAGGGCGGCGACGGCGGCGCGATCCGGGTCGTCCAGCAGGCGCTGCTTGATGCCGTTCTCCAGCTCCTGCGCATAGGGCGCCAGACTGTCGGCATAGGCACGCTCGGCCTTGGCTTTCTCGCTCGTCGTGTCCTGCGAAAACCGCAGGTGCACCAGCGCGCTCCAGGTGTCGTAGAGCCGGCGCAGCCCATCCCAATCGGCGACAGCGCCGGTGCGGTCGTGGTCCAGCCTGGCCCCGATGGCAGCGTAGCCCGCGGCCAGGCTTTCGCGATCGGGGGTCGGGGCGGCGATGTCGATGAAGGGTATGGTCATGGGCACAGGCTTATCCCAAAGGCGGGGGCCGGGTCGATTCGTTGCCCGTCCACCAGCAGTTCCAGATGCAGATGCGTGCCATAGGTGATGCCGGTCCGGCCGACACGGCCCAGCGCCTCACCCTGCGCCACGCGTCGCCTGCCGGAGGCGATCGGCGGTGCGACCGTGCCCAGATGGGCGTAGCGGGTCACCCGGCCATCGGCATGGCGCAAATCGACCTCCAGCCCCGCGGCCCCGCGCCGGCGCACGGCGATCACATCCCCGGCGGCCGCCGCCCGGACCCAGGCGCCGGCCGGGGCGGGGATGTCGATGCCGGTGTGCATGCGTGTTGCCCGCGGCCCACCGGCCGGGCGTTCGCCAAAGGGCGAGGACATGCAGGCCGGTGTCAGCGGAAGCGCCAGCCCCTGGGCGGCGGCGGGGGCGGCCAGGACGAGTCCCAGCAGCCACCTCACGGCGGGGGCATCATCGCCAGGCCCTCGGCGACCGAGACGAATTCGCCGCCGCCGGTGATGCGGTCGGCACCAAAGCGCCGGGCAAAGATGTTGCGGACCGCCGGCACCAACGACGTGCCACCGGTCAGGAAGACCCGGTCCACCGCCGAAGCCTCCAGCCCCGCATCGCCCAGCGCCGCGCCCACGGCGGCGTCCATCGCCGTGATCTCCGGCGCGATCCAGGCTTCGAAATCGGCGCGCGCGACGGGCGTGTCGATCACCAGGTCGGCGTGGCGAAAGGCCAGCGTCGCGGTCTCGGCGGATGACAGGGCCGCCTTCACCCCCGACACGGTGCGATACAGCGCATACCCCGCCTCATCCTCGATGAACCGCACCAACCGGTCCAGCTTTTCCGGGTGCTGCGCCGTGCGCGTCACATCGGCGATGTCGCGCATGATGCGCGGGCTGCGCATCAGCGCCAGCCGATGCCAGCGCGCGAAGGCGACATACCAGTTGGGCGGCACGGGCAGGGAGGTGCCCATGACCTTGTAGGTATCGCCCTTGCCCAGATGCGGCGACACGACATGGTCGATGATGCGGTAATCCAGCGCATCCCCCGCCAGCCCGACCCCGGCATGGCCGAGCGGCGTCACCCGCGCCGGCGGCCCGGGGTCGAAGCGCAACAGGGAAAAGTCGCTGGTGCCACCGCCGAAGTCGCCGACCATCACGGTCGCCGGCCGGTCCAGCCCGGCGGCGAAACGCTGCCCGGCGGCGGCGGGTTCCAGCGCGATCTGGATATCCGGCATGCCCGCTTCGGCGAAACTGTCGCGCAACCGCGCCTCGCCGAAATCATCGTCCACCATTTCCCCGGCAAAGCGCACCGGGCGGCCGACGACGATCCGCGCATCGCCGATATCGTGTTCGGCCAGCAGGTCGCGCAGGAAGGTCGCGATCAGCGCCGGCAGCGTCCAGGGCTTGCCGTGGATGCGGGTTTCCGAAAACGACCGCTGTGCCAGGTAGCTCTTCATCGACATGATCAGCCGCGCGTCATGCGCGTCGTCGAGATACGCATCGATCGCGGCGGGGCCGGAAAAATGCTCCGTCCGGCGGGTTGCGGGATCGTGGCGGAAGCACAGGACGGAGCGAAACACGCGCCGCTCCGCATCCAGCATCGCGACGACACTGTTGGTCGTGCCGAAGTCGATGCCGATCGTGGCCGTGTTGCTCAATCCGCGCGAATCCCCGCGCGGCCGATCAACGCGCGCATACGCTCATTCTCCGCGGCGATGATGGTGGCGAATTCGGCCGGGGTGCGGGGGGCGGGGTCGGCGCCTTCCATCTTGAAGCGGTCGGTCAGTTCGGGGCCGGCCAGGATGCCGTTCACCACGGCATTGATCCGCGCCACCAACTCGGGCGGGGTCGCGGCCGGCGCCACCAGCCCATGCCATTGCACGAGTTCGAAGCCCGGCAGCGCGGTCTGCGCGATCGACGGAATGCCCGGCAGCGCCGCCGAGGGCGCCGCACTGCTGACCCCAAGGGCCACCAGCAAGCCATCCCGCGTCGCGGGCACCACGACCGGGGCGCCGGCAAAGGTCGCTTTCAGCCGCCCGGCCAAAAGATCGGTCAGCATCGGCCCATTGCCGCGATAGGGCACGTGGACCAGGTCGATCCCCGCCGCATCGGCAAAGGCCGCCATGGTGATGTGCGACGCCGCGCCATTGCCGGCGCTGCCGTATTCCAGGGTGCCGGGCCGCGCCTTGGCCAGCGCGATGAACTCGGCCGCCGTGCGCGCCGGGATCGAGGGATGGACGGTCAGCACGCTGGGCAGCAGCGCCACCAACGCGACCGGAGCGAAATCCTTGATCGGGTCATAGGGGATCGTCGGATAGACCCAGGGGTTCACCGCCAGGGTGCCGATATGCCCCCACATCAGCGTATGCCCATCGGGCGCCGCGCGCGCGACCATGGCCGCACCGACCGACCCGCCGGCGCCGCCGCGGTTTTCGATCACCACCGGGTTACCGTTCAACACCTGCTGCAGCCGCTGCGCGATGGGCCGCGCCAGCAGGTCGTTCGACCCGCCCGGCGGAAACGGCACCACGATCGTGATGGGCCGGTTCGGCCACGGCGCGGCTTGCGCATGCGCCAGGGCGGGTGCTGCCAGCATGGCAGTCAGGAGTGGGCGGCGCTTCATTCGGCGGCTTCCATCGGTTGTGTGGCGGCAGGCTTCTTCCCACGCGCCAGCCATTCCTCAAATCGCTGCACCACGACGAAGAAGGACGGCACGAACAACACGGCCAGGCAGGTGGAAGCGATCATGCCGCTGCACACCGTGATCCCGATCGACTGCCGCGCCGAGGCCCCGGCGCCCGAGGCGATCACCAGCGGCACCACGCCCAGGATAAAGGCGAAGGAGGTCATCAGGATCGGCCGCAACCGCGCGCGCGCGGCATGGACCGCGGCGTCGATGATCTCCCGCCCATGCTTGATGCGTTCTTCCCGCGCGACCTCGACGATCAGGATGGCGTTCTTCGCCGCCAGCGCGATCAGCAGGATCAACCCGACCTGCGTATAGAGGTTGTTGTCCGCCCCCAGCGCCCCCAGCGCCACCACCGGCCCCATCAGTGCCAGCGGCACCGCCAACAGCACCGAAATCGGCGCCAGCCAGGATTCATAGGTCGCCGCCAGCACCAGGTAGACCAGCACGATCGCCAGCGCGAAGACGTAGTAGAGCTGGTTGCCGACCGCCTGTTCCTGGAACGACATGGCCGACCAGTCATACCCCATGCCGCGCGGGATGGTGGATTGCGCGACCTGCGCCATGACGGCCGATGCCTGGCCGCTGCTGAAGCCAGGGGCGGGCGCCCCCACGATCGTCGCCGCCGGATACAGGTTGTACAGCGTGACCAGCGGCGGGCCGACATTCTGCGTCGTCGAGATCAAGGTCCCGATCGGCACCATCTGCCCCGACGGCGTGCGCACCGCCAGGCGTTCGATGTCGCCGATATCCAGCCGCGTCTCCGGCCGCCCCTGCACATAGACCTGGAACACCCGGCCGAAGCGCGTGATCTGGCCGACGTAGTTGGACCCGAGGAAGGTCGCGATCGTGTCGAAGACCTGGCCGGTGGTGACCTGCAATTCCTCGGCCTTGGTGCGGTTCACCTCGATGGTCAATTGCGGGGTCGATGACCGGAACGACGTCTGCATCCGCCCGATGGCCGATTGGGTCGATGCGTTGTCGATGATCGTCTCGGTGGTGTTCTGCAGGCGCGGGAAGTCGAAATTCCCGTCGCGGATCTCCACCATCATGGTGAAGCCGGCGGCCTGGCCGATGCCCTGGATGGGCGGCGGGATCAGCACTAGCGATTGCATGTCCTGGATCTGCGACAGCTCGCGGGTCAGGTGCATGTAGATCGTGCGCAGGTTCTCCTCCTTGCCGCGCACCGACCAGTCCTTGAGGATCACGTAAGCCACGCCCGCATTCGACAGCGTGGCGCTGTTGTCGAGCACCGACACGCCGGTGATGGCGATGACCGTCTCCACGCCCGGCGTCGCCTTGGCGACCTCGGAGATGCGGTTCAGCACGGCCTGCGTGCGCTCGACCGAGGCGCCATCCGGCAGCAGGGCGGAGACGAGGACATAGCCCTGGTCCTCGGTCGGCAGGAAGCCGCCGGGGATGCGGGAAATGCCGTAGCCGGCAACCCCGATCAGCCCGAGCGCGATCACCAGCATCACCATGCTGCGCTTCGCCATCCAGCCGATCAGCGCGCCATAGACATTGGCGAAGCGGTCATAGACGGCGTTGAAGCCGCGGTAGAAGGCGTTCTTCTTCTCCCCCGGCACCGGCCGGCGCAGCCACATGGCGCATTGCGTCGGCTTCAGGGTGGCGGCGTTGATCGCGCTGATCAGCGCGGTCGCGGCGATGACCAGCGCGAATTGCGCGAACATCTGGCCGGTCAGCCCCGGCAGGAAGGCCGCCGGGATGAACACCGCCATCAGCACCAGGGTGATGCCGATGATCGGGCCGAACAATTCGTCCATCGCCTTGATCGCGGCCTGGGGTCCGTCCAGCCCCTTTTCCAACTGGCTTGCCGCGCCCTCGACCACCACGATCGCGTCATCCACCACGATGCCGATGGCCAGCACGATGGCGAACAGGGTGGACAGGTTGATGGTGAAGCCCAGGGCCGCCATCGCGGCGAAGGCGCCGATGATGGTGACCGGCACGGTCGTCGCGGGCACCAGGGTGGCACGCCAATCCTGCAGGAAGACCAGGATCACGATCAGCACCAGCACGCCGGCCTCATACAGCGTGGTATAGACCTCGCCGATCGAGGCCTTGACGAAGCCCGTCGTGTCGAAGGGCACCGCATGCACCAACCCGGGCGGGAAGGCGCGCGACAATTCGGCCATCTTGCTGCGGACGGCATCGCCCACCGCGATCGCATTGGCACCCGGCGTCTGGTAGATCGCGATCCCCGCGGCGGGGCGCCCATCCAGGGTGAAGACCTGGCTGTAGGTCTGCGCCCCCAGTTCCACCGTGGCGATGTCGCGGATACGCACCACCGCGTTTTCCGACGTGCCGGCCTTGACGATGATATCCTCGAACTCGCTGGCCTGGCTCAGCCGGCCGTTGAGGTTCAGCGTCAACTGGAACGCCTGTCCCGTCGGCACCGGCGGTGCCGCCAACTGGCCGGCGGTGACTTGCTGGCTCTGCGTCTGGACCGCGTTGATCACGTCCTGCTGCGTCAGGCCCAATTGCCGCATGCGGTCCGGATCCATCCAGATCCGCATCGCATACTGGCCGGCGCCGAAGACCACGGTATTGCCGACACCCGGCAACCGCGCGAGTTCGTTGATCAGGTTGATGGTGGCGTAATTCGCCATGTACAGGCTGTCGAAGCGGTCGTTGGGCGAGGACAGCGTGACGATCTGCAGGATGGCGGTGGATTTCTTCTGCACCACCACGCCCTGCGCCTGCACCGACGACGGCAGTTGCGCCAGGGCGGCGGTCACCCGGTTCTGCACCAGCACCTGGGCATTGTTCGGGTCGGTGCCGATGGCGAAGGTGACGATCAGGCTGTAGCTGCCGTCGCTGGCGCTGGTCGACTGCATGTAGATCATGCCGTCCACGCCATTCACCTGCTGTTCGATCGGCAGGGCCACGGTATCGATCAGCGTCTGCGCGCTGGCGCCAGGGTAGCTGGTCGTGACCTGGATCGTCGGCGGCACGATGTTCGGATATTGCGCGACCGGCAGGCCGAGCAACGCCACCGCGCCGATCAACACGAACAGGATCGCCAGCACGTTCGACAGAACGGGCCGCAGGATGAAGAATTTCGAGATCATCGGTCTGCCTCCCCCCGCCCGCTCAGCGGGCCGGGGCCGGCGCCGGGGCGGGCGCCGTCGTGGGCGCCGCCCCCACGCCGGTATTCGGCAGGATCGGCGTCGGTATGGGCGCCATGACACCCGGCGCCGCGGGCACCGCCTGCACCGCCGGGGCGGTGATACGGCCCTGCTCCGGTTCGACCGCGTGGCCCGGGATCGCCCGCTGGATGCCGGCGATCACGACCTTGTCGTCCGGCTGCAAGCCGCTTTCGATGACCCGCAGCGTGCCGACGCGCGGCCCGATTTCCACCGTGCGCTGTTCGACCGTGTTCTGCGCGTTCACCACCAGCAGGTAGCGCCCGGCCTGGTCGGCGCCGAGGGCGCTGTCGGGCACCAGAAGCGACATCGCGCCGGGCGCGCTTGGCAGCGGCACCCGCACCCGCAGGAAGAACCCCGGCAGCAGCACCCGGTTCGGATTGGGGAAGACCCCCCGCACCGCCATCGTGCCGGTCGCGGCATCGACGACGGGGGAGAAGTAGTCGAGCGTGCCGACATGCGGGAAGCCGTTGTCGCCCTGGATCGCGACCTCGATCACCACCTTGTCCAGGTCGATGCTGCGCAACCCGCTATGCACCAGCGCCTGTCGCACGCGCAGCAGGTCGGTCTCGCTGATCGTGAAATTCACCCAGATCGGGTCGTGCTGCACGATAGTGGCAAGGCGCGTCTGGGTGGTGCCGCCCACGACCTCACCGATCGAGGCCAGGTGTCGCGTCATGATCCCGTCGAAGGGCGCCAGGACGGTTGTGTAGCTCAGGTTGATCTGCGCGGTGATCGTATTGGCCTCGGCCTGCTGCAAGGCGCCGCGCGCCTCGTCCCGCTTGGCCTGTGCCTGGTCGAAGGTCGCCTGCGCGGTCACGTTCTGCCGCAGCAAGGTGCTCTGGCGGTCGAACTCGACCTGGGCATTGGCAAGCTGCGCCCGCGCCGCCGCCTCCGCACCCTGGGCGGAGGAAAGGGCGGCCTGGTAGGGCTGCGGTTCGATCACGAACAGGGGCGTGCCTCGCCGCACCGGATCGCCATCGCGAAAGCCGATCTGCTGCAGGAAGCCGCCGACCCGCGCGACCAAGTCGACCGTGTTGACCGATGCCGCCGTGCCCACCGTTTCGACGAAGCGCGTCACCGGCTGCCGCAGTGGGGTCGAGACCGTCACCTTGGGCGGTGGCGGCGGCACATAGGCGTTCTGCTCCTTGCACCCCAGCAATGGCAGGGCGCCAAGAAGCAGGAGTGCTGCGATCCGGCGACCCGGGCGAAACAAGGAAGCATGCTGCATGGGGCGGTCTCGTCCGGGCGATAGAGTAGGAAACCAGCCTACCGGCGCCGGCGTACCGGCGCCAGACAGGCCGCGACGGCTCAGGCCTACTGCATGAACCAGCCGTGGCTGACCACGACCGATTGGCCCGTCAGCGCGTTGGTGGGGAAGGAGGCGAGGAACAGCGCAGTCTGCGCCACGTCATTCACCGTGGTGAATTCGCCATCGACCGTGTCCTTCAGCATCACGGTCTTGATCACCTGCTCATTCGTGAGTCCCAGTGCCGCGGCCTGCTCCGGGATCTGCTTTTCGACCAGCGGCGTCCGCACGAAGCCCGGGCAGATCACATTCGCCCGCACGCCGAAGGCGGCACCTTCCTTGGCGACGACCTTGGCCAGGCCGATCAGCCCGTGCTTGGCGGTCACATAGGGGGCCTTCAGCACCGAGGCCTCATGGCTATGCACCGAGCCCATGTAGATCACGCAGCCGCTCTTCTGCTTGTACATCTGGCGCAGCGCCGCGCGGGTGGTCAGGAAGGCGCCGTCCAGGTGGATCGCCAGCAGCTTCTTCCACTTGCCGAAGTCGAAATCGACGAGCGGGGCGACGATCTGGATGCCGGCATTGCTGATCAGGATGTCGAGCTGGCCGAATTTCGCGATGACCTTGGCGGTGCCGGCATCGACCTGGTCTTCGTCCGACACATCCATCGAAATACCGATGGCGCGGGTGCCGGTCGGGTCCAGTTCCAGCGCGGTCGCATCGGCCGCGGCCTGGTTCAGGTCGGCGATGGCGACGCGTGCGCCCTCGGCGAAGAAGACCTGGGCGATGTCCTTGCCGATGCCGCTGGCGGCACCCGTGATGATGGCGACCTTGTCTTGCAGACGCATGGGATCCTCCGTTCGATGAATGATGAAATCAGGCCAGGTAGTCGTGCACGACGGACCCGAGGCCCAGGGTCAGGTCGGCCAGGATATGCGTGGCCGACAGGATTTCCAGCACCGGCAATTCGGCGATCGGCGCCAGCGCGTGCGGCGTCAACGACAGGGCGGCGGGGCCGGTCCAGGCGCCCTTCAGCACCACATCCTGCAGATGGTATTCCACCAGCTCGCAGATGCGCGCGGTGCCATCGACATGCGGGATGATCTTCAGCAGCCAGTTCGGCGTCGCCATCGACGCCGCGACCGCGGCCAGGTCGGCCGACTTGTGCTTGTAGCCCATGGTGCCCGTCGCGATCCGCACCGGACCGTAGTCCAGCGTGCCGACGAAGGTGTCCGTATCGGCCTGGAGCGTCGGCTTGGCGAGCTTCTTGGGAAAGCCCCACAATTCGCGGCCGCCCGCGATCGGCGGGTGATCGTCCAGGAACATGCAATGCGTGTAGCCGCCGCGCTTGCCCTTGAACGACACCGGGATCACCTGGCCGCATTCGGTGTAGTCGCCGAAGCCGGTCGAGTCCGGCATGCGGATGAATTCGAACTTCACGACCGGGTCGATGATCTCCAGCGGCTCCGGCACCAGCGCGCGCAGCACCGCGGGGTCGGTGCGGTAGGTGATGATCAGGAACTCGCGATTGACAAATCGATACGGCCCCATCGGGAAGGCCGGGCTGGTCAGGGGCATGGCAAAGGCGTTGCGGCGCACGTCGTCTTCGTTCACGGGAATCTTCCTTGTCAGTGTGGCTATTCGCGCCCGTTCCGGGCCAGGTCGAAGGTGAAGACCCCGTCCTCCTCGATCGGCCGCATCAGCACCTCGGGGTGGCGCAGCGTCCGGCATGCGTCGTTGTAGCCGTCGCGCCAGTGCTCCTCCATCGTGCGGCGGGAGAATTCATAATCCTTGTTGTTCGCCTCATAGCTCTTCGAGCGATAGATCATGTGGATGATGTTGTAGACCTTCTCATCCGCCTCGGCCGCCAGCAGCTCCGCATCGGCGGACTGCCGCAAGGCCGGCGGGATCTGCTGCAGCAGCTTGTTCGTGGCCCGGCGCAGGCGCTGCATGCGCTTGAACCCGTCGGTCGCCGCGCGGGTGCGGCTGGAAAAGCGGATTTCCTTCTGCCGCGTATCGGCCTCGGCCATGGTCTTCGGATATTCGCCCCGGGCATTCCACAGATCGACCTGGAAGGCGAGCGTGTCGGCCCGCGGCCGGCTTTGCATCACCCATTCCAGCGGCGTGTTGGAGACGATGCCGCCATCCCAGTAATGCTCGCCGTCGATCTCCATCGCGGGAAACCCCGGGGGCAGCGATCCGCTGGCGATGATGTGCTTGGCGTTGATCTGGTGCGTCGTATTGTCGAAATATACGAAGTTGCCGGTGCGTACGTTCACCGCGCCCACGCTGAACCGCATCGGCCCCGCATTCAGCCGGTCGAAATCGATCAGCCGTTCCAGCGTGGTGCGCAGGTGCCCCACATCGTAATAGCTCAGCGCTTCGTCGCTGCCCGACGGTTGCAGGAACGGCGGCACCAGCCGGGGCGTGAAGAAGCCGGGCGCCCCGCCCAGCATGACGCTCGCCGCGCGCCACTGGTTCAGCATGCCACGGATCATGTCGCCCTTGACCTCATGGTCCGGCAGGGTCGGTGCGCCGAAGGGCGATTCGGTGACCCTTTCCCAAAAACTCCGCAGGGCGGCGACGCGGTGCTCCGGGGCATTGCCCGCGATCAGCGCGCTGTTGATCGCACCGATGGAAATGCCGGCCGCCCAATCCGGTTCGATATTGGCTTCCCACAGCGCCTGGTACACCCCGCCCTGGTAGGACCCCAGCGCGCCACCCCCCTGCAGCAGCAGGGCGATCCGCTCGAACGGCGGCCTGGCGACGGCCCGGTGGGACTTGGTCTTCGGTGGGCGGATGGTGGTCATGGGGGGGCGACCTCTCGGAGTCTGCAACCGGCGGGTGCGTCCTCTATCTCGCCGATAGTGTCGCGCCTTGGCAACGCCACTTTGTTGCGCTTGCATGAATTGGCGGTCAGGAGACGCTTGGAAATGGGTATAAAGGTCATCACGCCGCGCTGGGTCTGGAGCGCCGATCACGGGCTGCGCCCGCACCACGCCATCGTCATCGGTACCGATGGCCGCATCCTGGACGTGACGGCCGAGGTCCCGACCCTGGACGCCCAGCGCATCGACATCCCCGACGGGCTGGCCATCCCCGGGCTGATCAACCTGCACAACCACGCGCTGTCGGCGCCGCTGTTCCGGGGCCTTGCCGATGACATCGCGCCGGGCGACCTGCCTGGCCACATCGTCTATGCCCTGCTGATGCCGCTCGGCGACCTGGTCGCCGAGCTGATGACGCCCGAGGACATCGGCGACGCCGCCGAAATGGCCCTGGTCGAGGGCCTCAAGTCCGGCACCACGACGGTGCTCGATGTCTTCCGCGTCCAGCAGGCGCCCTTCATCACGCGCGCGCGGGGCCTGGGGCTGCGCAGCTATGCCTGCCCCTACCTCTTCTCGACCCCGGGCCTGGCCATGACCGCCGATGGCAAGCCCGTCTATGGCGCCGGCGGCGACACCGGCTTCGACGCCATCCTGCGGTTGTTCGCCGAATACGACGAAGGCAGGCATGGCCGCACCCGCGTCGGCTTCGGCCCGCACGGCCCGGATTCGTGCACCCCCGACCTGCTGCGCGCGATCGACGCCAAGGCGCGCGAGTTGGACACGATCGTCTCCATCCACGCCGCCCAGAACCAGCACGAGATCACCCTGGTGCGCGACCGGCACGGCGCCAGCCCGGTCGAACACCTGCGCGATGTCGGGCTGCTGCGTCCGGGCGTGATCCTGGCGCACGGCATGTTCGCGACGGATGACGAACTGGACCTGATCCGCGCCCATGACGCGGCGCTGGCATCCTGCCCGCTGGCCTTCGCCCGCAGCGGGCGCTTCGTGCCGCTGGCGCGATTCGAATCCTCCGGCATTCGCTTCGGCATCGGGACCGATGGCGTGACCCTGGACATGCTGCAGGAGATCCGCACGGCCTCGATCTTCGCCAAGGTGCAGTCGGGCGCCCCCGGCGCGCTATCGGCGCCACGGGTGCTGACGGCGGCGACGCGGGATGCGGCGCGCGCCCTGGGGCGGGATGACCTCGGGCGCATCGCCCCCGGCGCCCGGGCGGATATCGCGGTCTTCGACCTCGGCTCCTCACGCTACCAGCCGGTGTGGGATCCGTTGTCGGCCCTGATCACCAATGGCGCCGCGTCCGATCTGTCGCTGGCCATGGTCGATGGCCGGGTGCTCGTCCAGGATGGCCGCGTGACCATCGCCGATGAAGCCGCCGTGACCCGCCGCGGTCGCAACGCGATCGCCCGCGTCTGGGACGCGGCCATCGCCCGCGGCGCCATCCCCCCCACCATCCTGGCCCGCGCCGGACGCGGCCCGCAGTGAAGGACGCCCCCATGACCACGATCCGCCGCCGCCCCCTGATCCTCGCGGCCCTGGCCGCCCCCGCAATCGCCCACGCACAAGGCACCCGCCGGCCTTTGCGCATCATCATCCCCTTCCCGCCGGGCGGCGCGGTGGACAGCCTGGGCCGCGTGCTGGCCGACCGCCTGGCGCCGGTGCTGGACCAGTCGGTGGTGGTGGACAACCGCAGTGGCGCCGGCGGGCTGATCGGCGCCGATGCCGTCGCCAAGGGGCCGCCCGATGGCACCATGCTCGGCATCATTGGTGCGGCGACCCTCTGCGCCGCTCCGTTTCTCCAGCAATCCATGCCTTTCGACGTCCAGCGCGACCTGCGCGCCGTGACCCAGATCACCGATTCCGCCGTGCTGCTGGTGGTGAACGCCGCGCGCGCGCAGGAACTGGGCTGGACTGACCTCGCCTCGGTCCTCGCCTGGGCAAAGGCCAATCCGGGCCGGTTGCGGGTCGCCCATTCCGGCGTCGCCACCGTTTCCCACCTCACGCTCTCCGCCGTCGCGGCGGCCGCAGGGGTCGAAATCACCGGCGTGCCCTATCGCGGCGGCGCCCAAGCGACGTCGGATGTCGTCTCCGGCGTCATCGAGGGCTCGGCCGACCTGCCCACCGCGCTGATGCCGCATGTGGAGGCCGGGCGTCTGCGCGCCCTCGGCGTCAGCAGCGGCCGCAGCCTGTCCCTGCTGCCGGACGTGCCGCCGATGGCCGCGGCCCCCGGCCTGGCCGCCATCGATATCCGGTCCTGGAACGCCATCATGCTGCCGGCGGCCACCCCGCCGGCCGAGGTGCGGCGCCTGTTCGACGCCATCCGCCGCGTCGCCGCCGAACCGTCCTTCGCCGCCGCCCTGCGCCCCCTGGGCTATGACGCCGTGACCAGCGCCAGCCCGGACGCCATGACCGCCATGATCGCGGCCGAAACCCCGCGCTGGCGCAGCCTGGTCGAGATGTCGGGCGCGAAGGTGGATTGAGCCACACGGATTTTCCGTGACGCGCGCCCCTGCATGGGGGGAGCATGCGGCATGAGCGATACCTCAGGCGCGCATCGGATCGTGGTCGTAGGCGGCGGTGCCGCGGGGCTGGAACTCGTCACCCGCCTGGGCAATACCCTCGGCCGCAGCGGGCGCGCCCATGTCACCCTGGTCGAACGCGCCCGCACCCACCTATGGAAGCCGCTGCTGCACGCCGTCGCCGCCGGCAGCATGGACCGCGGCCAGCACGAGTTGAACTACCTGGCCCAAGCCCATTGGCACCACTTCACCTACCGCTTCGGTGCCATGGACGGGCTGGACCGCGAAGCCCGCGTCATCCACCTGGCCGCCACCCTGGATGACGAGGGGCGGGAAATCACCCCGCCCATGGCCGTGCCCTATGACACGCTGGTCATCGCCGTCGGCAGTGTCACCAACGACTTCGGCACCCCGGGTGCCGCCGAATTCGCCATCCCGCTGGAAACCCCGGACCAGGCCGTGCGGTTCAACCGCCGCCTGGTCAATGCCTGCCTACGCGCCAACAGCCAGCCCGAACCCGTGCGCCCCGGCCAATTGCACATCGCGATCATCGGCGCCGGCGCCACCGGCACCGAACTGGCGGCCGAACTGCATCGCACGGTGCGCGCGGTGGTGGCCTACGGCCTCGACCGCATCGACCCGGCCCGCGACATCCGCATCGTGCTGGTCGAAGCAGCGCCCCGCATCCTGCCGGCCCTGCCCGAACGCATCTCCGACGCGACCCGCACCCTCCTGGACGACATGGGCGTCGAAGTCCGCGCCGGCACGCGGGTCGAGGAAGTGCGCGAAGACGGCGTCCGCTTCGCCGGGGGCGAATTCCTGTCCGCCCAACTGGTGGTCTGGTCAGCAGGGGTCAAAGGCCCGGATTTCCTCAAGGATCTGGGCGGGCTGGAAACCAATCGCATCAACCAACTCGTCGTCGAGGAAACACTCCAAACGACTCGCGACGCCAACATCTTCGCCATGGGCGACTGCGCCTCCTGCCCACGCCCCGGCCATCCCGCGCCAGTTCCCCCGCGCGCCCAGGCCGCGCACCAGCAGGCCTCGCACATGTACAACCAGATCGTCGCGCGCCTGGACGGCAAGCCGCTGACGCCCTTCGTCTACCGCGACTTCGGCTCGCTGGTGTCCTTGGGCAAATACAGCACCGTCGGCAGCCTGATGGGCTTCGTCGTCGGCAAAAGCATGTTCATCGAAGGCATGTTCGCCCGCATGATGTACCGCTCCCTCTACAAGATGCACCAATCCGCCCTGCACGGGCACGTGCCGACCGTCTGGCGCACGATCGCCGGGCTGCTGTCGCAACGAGCCGAGCCTGGGGTGAAGCTGCACTGAGGATGCTGGGAGAGGGCCCGGTCGGGCGGGTTGCGATGGGCCTGCCTGGATGGGGTCGGCGCCTGAGCCGGGTCGATGTGTCCGCCAAGCCCTGCTAAACAGGCTTTGCCTTTGGGAGTGACATACGATGAACCGTCGCCACCTGCTCGCCAGCGGGGCTGCCGGACTTGCCCTGCCGGCTTTCCTCGGCCGCGCGGCCAAGGCCCAGGCGGCCTGGCCCGACCGCCCGATCCGACTGATCGTGCCCTTCCCCCCCGGTGGCGGCACCGACACGGTGGCGCGCGAGGTGTCGACGCGCATCGCCATGGCCACGGGCTGGACGATCGTGGCAGACAATCGCCCCGGCGCGGGCGGTACCATCGGCCTTGATGTTGTCGCCAAGGCGGCGCCCGACGGCTACACGATCGGGCTCGGCCAGACCGCCAACCTCGCCATCGCGCCGGCCCTCTACCCCAATCTTCCCTTCGATCCGCTGCGGGACCTGACGCCCATCGGCCTTGTCGCGCAGCAGCCGAACATCATCGTGGTCGCACGCAATTCGCCGATCCGCGACCTGGCCGGATTGCTGGCGGCGGCAAAGGCCCGGCCGGGCGTGCTGACTGCCGGCCATCCGGGCAATGGCACGGTCGGCCATCTGGGCGGCGAGGTGATGAACGCCAGCGCCGGGATCGACATCGTGCAGGTGCCCTATCGCGGCGCCGGCAACGTGATCGCCGACTTGCTGGCCGGGCGTATCGACGTCTATTCCGCCAATCCGCTCTCGGTGAAGGGTGTGATGGAATCGGGGGATGTTCGGGCCCTGGCCGTCACCTCCCCCTCGCGAAGCTCCGCCTTCCCCGATGTGCCGACCGTGGCCGAACTCGGCTACCCAGCCTTCGAGGCGATGAACTGGACCGGGCTTGTCGCCCCCGCGCGCCTGCCCGCGCCGATCCTGGCCCGCATGAGCGAGGAGATGCGCAAGATGCTGACCAGCGCCGATCTGCGCGCACGCTTCACCAGCGAGGGCAGCGACGTGGTGAGTTCCACCCCCGAGGAGTTCCGCCGCCATCTGGACTCCGAGATCAACAAGTGGGGCACGCTGATCCGCGGCGCGAACCTGCGCGCCACTTGACGGCGGAAGCCGGGGGGCGCGGCGAAAGCCACGCCCCCCGCAGGCGAACCCGGCGGCGTCGGACCGGCGCCGACGGGGCCTCGCCCGCGCCGTGCCTCAGAGCGTCACGTCAGCCAGCTCGATGTACCCCAGCGGATGGGGACGGAACCCACGCACGCCCGGCCTCACCCCGGCCAGCACGTCGGAGGCATACATCGGCAGCACGGCGATATCCCGGTGCACGATGCGCTGTGCTTCGGCGTAGAGCGGGCCCGCCTCCGCGTCCGGGGTTTCGCGCGCCTTGGTCAGCACAGCATCCAGTTCCGCGCTGGAATACTTGCCGGGATTGAACGCGCCGCCGGTCACCAGGTCGCGCTGGAACAGGATATGCGGATGCGGCCGGGCCGATGCGCCCTGGAACGCCATCTGCCAATCGCCCTGCAAGTAGACCGAGGGCCACCACGGCGGATCGGAATAGGACCGCAAGTCCAGGTGGATACCGATCGCCGTCAGCGCCTCGGCGACACGCGCGGCGACGCCGGGGACGGGGGGCATGGCCGTCGTCGCGACCTTCACCCTGACGCCCTCGCCATACCCGGCCTCGACCACCAGGGCGCGGGCGCGTTCGGGGTCGTAGGGCAGGGGGGTCAGCGGCACGGACCAGGGGTCGTCATCCGGTAGAACGCCATCCACCCGACGCCCGCGGTCGCCCAAAAATTCACGGCGCAGCGCGTCGCGGTCCAGCGCATGGGCCACCGCCGCGCGCATCCGGGGATCGTCGAAGGGGGCCACGCTGTGGCGAAAGGCGATGACGGTCTTGCGCGGCGAATTGACGCCGAGTGTCTCGATCAACCCACGCGCGGCAAGTGCCGCCGCCATCGTCTGCGGCACGGTTTCCACGATATCGACGGCCCCGGCCTCGATCGCGGCGATGCGTTGTGCGGCCTGGGGCGCCCAGCGGATGATGATGTCATCGGCGGCGTAGCGATCCACCTCATGATACCCGACGAATTTCTTCAGCGCGACGTGATCGCCGGCGATCCAGGCCGTCACTTCATATGGCCCCGCGCCGACCGGCTGCACCGCAGTGTCGTCGCAGACGTAGGTGCGCCAGGCGAGGTTCGCGAGGAAGGGGATGCATGGCCGTGCAAAGGTGAACGTCACGCGCGTCGGGCCCGTCGCCGTGATGCTCTCCAGCCCAGCGTAATCCGCCTGCTGCGGGGTGATCACGCGCGGGTCCATCATGCGGCGGAAACACGCGGCGACCGCTTCCGCATCCAGCACGCGGCCATTGTGGAACTTCAAGCCGGGCCGCAGTTCAAACGTATAGACGCGATGGTCGGCCGAAACCTCCCACGACAGCGCCAGGTCGGGGCGCAGCACCATCTCATGGTCGAACCGCACCAGGCTGGGGCAGGCGAGTTTCAGGATGACCGTGGCCGCCGAGGAATCGGCCTCATAGGTATTTGGCGCGAGGGAAGTGTGCTCGTGATTGAACAGCAGTCGTAGGGTCGTCATCAGTCCACCTTTGCTCCGCTGATGCGGATGATTTCTGCGTAGCGCGCGCGTTCGCTGCGCATGAAGGCACCAAACTGCTCCGGCGTCATCGCCATCGGAAAGGCGCCGAGGTCCGCCAGCCGCGCCGCCAGCGCCGGATCGGCGGCGGCGGTGGTCAGGCGGGCGTTGACCGCCGCGATGATCGCGGGCGGCGTGCGCGCGGGCGCCATCACGCCGAACCAGGCGGTGATGTCGAAATCCGGCACGCCGGATTCCTGCACCGTCGGGTATTCGGGCGACAGCGGCCAGCGCTGCGCGGAGGTCACGGCCAGCGCGCGCACCGTGCCGCTGCGCACCTGGGGAATGATCTGCGGGAAGTTGTCGAAGGCCAGTTGCACCTGGCCCGCCACCAGGTCGGCGATCATCGCCGCACCGCCGCGATAGGGCACATGCACGATATCGACGCCGGTCCGCATCTTGAACAGCTCACCCGCCAGATGCAGCGTGCCGCCCGCGCCGGCCGAGCCGAAGTTCAACCGCCCCGGATTGGCCCGCGCATAGGTGATCAGGTCCTGGATAGTGTTGATCGGCAACGAGGGATGCACGACCACGATATTCGTGACGCTGGCGAAAGGGGCGACCGGTGCGAAATCGGTGATGCCCTCATACCCGGCAGTGGGGAACAGCAGCGGCGCGTTGATATGCGTCGCGGTGTTGCCCAGCATCAGGGTGTAGCCATCCGGCGCCGATGTCGCGACGAAGGCGGTGCCGACCGTGCCGCCCGCACCCGGCCGGTTATCGACGAAGACCTGTTGGCCAAAGCTGTCGGTCATGATCTGCGCGATCATCCGCGCCATCAGGTCGGATGCGCCGCCCGGCGGCAGGGGCACGACAAAACGAACGGGGCGCGTCGGCCAGGCCGGCGCCTGCGCCAGGGCGGGCACCGCAAGGCCACAGAGCAAGAACAGAGCAGTCAGCAGGCGCGTCATGGGCAAGACCTCCGGGCGGGGGAACGCCCGGGGTCATGCAATCACGGGGCCAGCCGGGTGGCTACTTCGGCCGGCGGGTCGGCGGGCTGCGCCGCGGCGGGGCGCCACGGGTTTCGGCCGCCTGGGGCTCCGCCGGCTCGATGCGGATATGCGCGTCATCGGGATCGGGCTTGCGCGACGCCGCGTCGAAACGCTGCGCGGCATAGGCCGCGACCTCGAACCGCGTCTCGCGCTCCATGATGCGGATGCGGCCGATTTCCTGGCGCGTGACGTGCCCGCGCTTGCACAGGAAGGGCAGGATCCAGCGCGGATCGGCATTGCCGTTGCGGCCGATGTTCATGCGGAACCAGATGCCCTCCGTCTCGCCTTCGGGGGCGTTCGGGTAACGCGGCTCAACCGGGGCGCGCGGCGCGGGGCGGTCGCTGATGCCCGACAATTCTTCCGGCGCCGGCAGGGGACCGCGCAGCGTGCGGATCAGCAGCGCCGCCAGGACTTCCGGGGACAGGTCGGCCAACAGCGTCTGGCCCAGCGCCACATCGGCCTCGGCCTGTTCCTCGGCCGCCATGGCGCGGGCCTGTTCGGCGATCCGCTCGCCGTCCCGTGCAGAAATTTCCTCGGCCGTCGGCGCCGGCGACCAGGCGGCGGTCACGCGGGCACCCAGCAGCAGCCGTTCGGCCATGCGGCGCTTGTTGTGCGGCACCAGCAGGGCGCTGACGCCCTTGCGCCCGGCGCGGCCCGTGCGGCCCGAACGGTGCAGCAGGGTTTCCGGATCGCCCGGCAGTTCCGCGTGGATGACGAGGCCCAGGTCCGGCAGGTCGATGCCGCGCGCCGCGACATCGGTCGCGACGCAGACCCGCGCCCGGCCATCGCGCAGCGCATGCATCGCGCGATTGCGTTCGGCCTGGGACAATTCGCCCGACAGGGCCACGGCCGTGAAACCGCGTTCCACGAGGTTGCCATGCAAGCGGGCCACGGCGGCGCGGGTGGTGCAGAACACCAGCGCGCTGCGCGCCTCATAGAAACGCAGGACGTTGACGGTCGCGCGTTCCAACTCGCCCGGCGCGATGATCAGGCCCCGGTATTCGATGTCGGTGTGCTGCTTGCCCTCGCCGGTGGCGGCGATCCGCAGCGCGTCGCGCTGGAAATTCTTGGCCAGGTTGGCGATCGCGCGCGGCACGGTCGCCGAGAACAGCAAGGTGCGGCGTTCGGAGGGCGTGGTCTCCAGGATGGCTTCCAGATCCTCGCGGAAGCCCAGGTCCAGCATTTCGTCGGCTTCGTCCAGCACGACGCATTTCAGCGACTGCGGGCGCAGATTGCCGCGTTCCAGATGGTCGCGCAGGCGGCCCGGGGTGCCGACGACGATATGGGCGCCCTGCGCCAGCATCCGGCGTTCCGCCGCGGGGTCCATGCCGCCGACGCAGGCGACGACGCGCCCGCCGGCCTTGGCGTAGAGCCAGGTCAGTTCGGTCTGCACCTGCAACGCCAGTTCACGCGTCGGCGCGACGACCAGGGCCAGCGGCAGGGTCGCGGCCGGCAGGCGCGCGGCGTCGCCCAGCACCTCCGGCGACATCGCCAGGCCATAGGCGACGGTCTTGCCCGACCCGGTCTGCGCCGAAACCAGAAGGTCCCGCCCAGCGGTGTCGGGGTCGATGACCGCGGCCTGGACGGGCGTCGGCTCGGCATAGCCGCGCTCCGTCAAGGCGGTCAGCAACGGGGCGGCGAGCACAGGGAAGGGCATAAGGCGGGATCCGATATCTTTGGGCGGCACAGGGATGGCGCGCGGAAGGGTGCGCAGGCTCAGCCCGGCGGAGCACGCCTTGTGCACCCGATCACGCCGGGTTGCACCCCTGTATCAACGCCCAGCACCCATGCGGGATGGGATCAGCCCTGCGCCCGATGGATCGGGTCGATCCACAGCACGGTTTCCGGCTTCTCGATCGGTTCGATGTCGAGATTGACGACCACCGCTTCATTGTCGCTGCGCACCAGCACGCATTCCAGCGTCTCGTCCGTGCTGGCGTTGATCTCCTGGTGCGGGACATAGGGGGGCACGAAGATGAAGTCGCCCGGCCCGGCCTCGGCCACGAATTCCAGCTTCTCACCCCAGCGCATGCGGGCGCGGCCCTTCAGCACGTAGATCACCGATTCCAGCGCGCCATGGTGATGCACGCCGGTCTTGGCATCGGCATGGATATGGACGGTCCCGGCCCAGATCTTCTGGGCGCCGACCCGGGCGAAGTTGATTGCCGCGGCCCGGTTCATGCCCGGGGTCTGGGCCGTGTTGGTGTCCAGGCTGTCGCCCGGGATCACCTGGACGCCGGTGTGCTTCCAGCCATCGGGCGGGACGTCATGCGAATGGTCGCCGTGCGGCATCAGCGTGGCTTCTTCGCCGGAAGGGACCGCGTCTCGACCAGCACCGGCTTCTGCTGGCGGGCGGGGGCGGCCGGCGCGGCCAGGGATTTGGGCGCCGGGGGCAGGTCTTCTTCCAGGATCGACAGCATGGCGGAGTAGGACACCTCGCCCTCCTCATCATCACGATGAAGGGTGCCGATGACCTCGTCATTCACCATGATCTCGACCGTCTGGCCGGCGCGCCTGGGGGCCACGATCTGGATCCGGTCGGAACCGAGGAGGCGGCGCAGGTAGGTCTGCACCCGGTCGATGTCGGAAGGGGTCATGCGCGTGGTCGTCCTGGTTTTTGCTGGATGGTGTTGTTCTGGCGGGCACTCCCTACGCCGATGCGATGCGGCGGTCGAGGCTGCCGTGGTGCAACCGGCGCCATGATCGCCATCAGGCGATTCGCCTGCAAGGCAAAGATGCGGGGTCAGCCCAGGGCATCGGGGGGCAGGACACCGGACGCCACGGGCACTCGACGCCAGCGCCCGTCCAACAACACCAGCCCCAGCCCGATCAGCGCCATCCCCGCCAGGTGCCGGGGCAGCAGCGATTCGCCCAAGCCCAGCCACCCCAGCAGGATCGCCGATGGCGGGATGAGAAAGGTCACCAACAAGGCATTGCCCGGCCCCGCCAGGGCCATGATGCGGAACAGCACCAGGTAAGCCAGCGCCGTCGACAATAGCGCCAGCGCCAGCACCGCCGCGATGGCCGTGGCCGAGGGAATCGCCAACCCCCAGGGCCGGTCCATCGCCAGGGCCAGCGGCGCCAGCAGGATCGCGGCGATGCCGACCTGCATCGACGCGGCAGCCAGGGGCGTCAGCCCGTGCCGCCTGACCCGCCGGCCGAACACTCCGCCGATCCCGTAGGACAATGAAGCCGCGAGGCAGGCCAGCACCGCCCAGCCCTGCACCCCGGCATGGCCCGCGGCCGGCCCGCCCATCAGCACGACCACCCCGGAAAACCCCGCGCCGAGGGCGGCACAGCGCAGCGGGGTCAGGCGTTCGTCCTGGGTCGCGACATGCGCGACCAGCGCCCCGAACAAAGGGGTGGTCGCGTTCAGGATGGCCGCCAGCCCCGCCGGGATATGCGCCTGCCCCCAGACGATCAGGCAAAAGGGCAGGGCCGACATCAGCACCGCCATGCCCGCCATGTCCCGCCAGGCCGCGCCACCCCGGGGCAACGCTTCGCCACGCAGGCGCAACAGGGCCAGCAACGCAGCACCACCGATCCCGACACGCGCCAGCACCAGGGTCATCGGCGGCACCTCGCGCACCGCGATCCCTACGAAAAGAAAGGAACCGCCCCACAACAGCGAGAGCAACAGCAACAGGCCCCAGGCGCGGGCGGAGAGTGTGGGGGCGGACATCGGGTCACCTTGCCAGGGCGGCGGCGCCGCGACCTCCCGCATCTTGCTCCCCCGTGCCGCGCCCCGCCATGCTGCGGCCATGGCAACGACGTCCATCACCGCACTGCGCCGCATCTGCCTCGCCTTGCCCGAGGCCGCCGAGATCGAAACCTGGGAAGCCCCGACATTCCGAGTTCGCAACAAAATCTTCGCGATGCTGCAGCCCTGGGATGGCAAGCCGGCCGTCTGGCTCAAGGCCCCACCCGGCAGCCAGGCGGTGCTGGTCGGGGCCGACCCGGCGCGCTTCTTCGCACCACCCTACCTCGGCCCCAAGGGCTGGATCGGGGTGGTGCTGCCGGGCGCCGACCGGGCCGAGGTCGCGGCCCTGGTCCGGCGCAGCTACCGATTGGTGGCGCCGCGCAAACTGGCGGCGCTGGTGGGGGATTAGCGCCGCCGCGTTTCCGCCAGCACGCCGCTCGCCCGCAGCGCTTCCACCTCGGCCTCCGAAAAGCCGAATTCCGCCAGCACTTCCGCCCCATCCTGGCCAAACACCGGCGGCGGCCGCCGTGCGCCTCCGGGCGTGCGGCTCATCTTGATCGGCGTGCCCAGGGCGCGGAACCAGCCGTCCTCCACCACCATTTCCCGATGGATCGCATGCGGCGATGCCAGGGCCTCGTCCACATGCTTCACCGGCCCGGCCGGCAGCCCGGCGCGCAGCATGGCATCGGTCAGCGCGTGGCCATCCTCGGCCGCGAAGCGCGCGTTCAGGATCTCGTCCAGCGCCACGCGATTGGTCACCCGATCGCCATTGGTCAGGAAGCGCGGATCGCCCGGCAATTCGCCCAAGCCCAAAAAGGCGCAGAACTTCTTGAACGCCGGGTCGTTGCCAATGGCGATGAAGATTTCGCAGGTCGCCGTGGCGTATTTGGAATAGGGGCTGATGTTCGGATGCGGATTGCCCGTGGCGATGGGCCGCTTGCCGTTCAGCAGATGGTTCGCCGCCTGCGGATGCAGCAAGGCCATGCCGCAGTCGTGCAGGGTCATGTCCAGGTACTGGCCCTGGCCGCTGCGCGTCCTCTCCTGCAACGCCATCAGGATCGCGATGGCCGAATAGAGCCCCGTCGCCAGGTCCACCACCGGCGTGCCCATCCGCAACGGCGGATCGCCATTGATCGACATCAGCCCGACGATGCCCTGGATGACAGCATCATAGCCCGGCAACCCGCCCAGCGGCCCATCGGCACCGAAGCCGGACACCCGGCAATGCACCAGCTTGGGGAATTTGTGCGACAGCGAATCCTCGTAGCCCAGGCCCCATTTCTCCATGGCGCCCGGCTTGTAGTTCTCGATCAGCACATCCGCGCCTTCGAGCAACCGCAGCAGCACCGCGCGCCCCTCAGGCTTGCCCAGGTCCAGCGCCAGCGACTTCTTGTTCCGGTTCACGCCCAGGAAGTAGGACGCATCGCGCGACCCATCGGCGTGATCGACGAAGGGAGGGCCCCAGTCGCGCACTTCATCGCCCTGCGGCGGTTCGATCTTGATCACCTCGGCGCCGTGGTCCGACAGGATCATGGTGCAATAGGGCCCGCCCAAGACGCGGGTCAGGTCGATCACCTTCAACCCGGCGAGTGCGCCGGGCGACAACGCCAAACCATTCATGCAGCCATTTTCCGTCCAAACACCCGGGCGCAGAAATCCGGGTAGGTTTCCAGCATCTCGTCACACACCGTGCCGCGCAGCAGCGCCAGTTCCTCATCCGTGGGGTCGGGCGTCAACGGCACCTCGCCCGCGTCGTCGTAGTCAAAGCCCGTGGCCGCACGGATGCTGGCCTTGGTCTCACCCGGGTGCAGCGACGCCAGCCGAAACCGCGCGCCATCGAAGGCAAAAACGCATTTGCCCGTGACCAGCGCCTGCGCCGTGCCGCGACGGAACACATCCGGCGCGGAAACCCCGGGCGCCGAGATATGCGCCACCTGGTCGACCAGCACGCGCGGCGAATGTTCCTCGCGGAACAGGATCGTGCGCGGGCACATGAAATACATGAAGGCGGACCCGAAACTGCCGGGAAACCGCACCTCATTGCCCGGCCAGTCGCCCGTGCCAAGCAGGTTCAAATTCGCCTGCCCGTCGATCTGCCCGCCACCTAGGAAGAACAGGTCGATCCGCCCCTGTCCCGTCAGGTCGAACAATTCGCGCGTGCCCTCGGTAAACGGATTGCCGCTGCGCTTATGCAGCAGCGACAGCCGCACCGGATGGCCGCGCTTGGCGACCAGCCAGCAGGCCGCGGCCGGGATCGGCGACGCAGCCCCCACCGCGATATGCCGCGCCGGCGGTGCCGCGGGGTCCAGGATCAGGGCCGCCAGTGCGACCGCCAGCCTCTCCTCAAGCGCGATCATGCCGCTTTCGCCTGACCAAAGATCTCGCGCGCGCTCCAGTCGTCAAAACCCTGCTGGGTCTTCGCGGCCTTGGCATAGGCCGCGACGTAATCCGCATCGAACCCGTATTCGTCGAGCAGCGCCACCGGATGCGCCCCACGCTCCGCGATCGCCACGGCCTCGATATAGGTCGCGCTGATGGTGCCCGGGGCCAGCCGCTCATCCTCCAGGAAATTGCCGTCGAACATTCGTTCGACGGTGACCAGCACGCGGCGCGAGGCATGCGCCAGCGTCGCGCATTCGCGCCGCCGCCCGACCCAGACATTGCCTGCGGTATCGGCCATCACCGCATGAAAGGCCGCCACATCCGGCGACAGCGCCGGCAGCATCACGATCCGGTCCGGTTTTTCCGAGAACGGGTTCTGCACAACCCGCCAATCCGGGCGATGCTCCAGGATATCGCTGCCGATCAACCCGCGCAGCGGCATGAAGGGCACGCCCTTTTCCGCCGCCTGCAACATGGTGTGGATGGCGGGGCAGGTCGCATCGCGCATCACGATCGAGCCCTCCTTCAGCGCCGCCGAAAACCGCGGCGCGAAGCCCGCTTCGCCCAGGGACACTGCGCTGCTCTGCACCTCGGCCACGCAGCCCGCGCCGATCAGGATATCGGTCGCGAAGCCCGACACCGGCACGCCCAGCAGCCGCAACCCCCGCGACCCGCGCCGGACCAGCGCCTTGGCCAGCGCGACCGATGGCAGCGAATTGTCGGGCGGCAGCGCCAGCATGGCACCATCCGGCACCGATGCCGCCATGGCGTCGATCGTCGTCATCGCGCTTTGCTCCCCCAAGGACGGCAACCTCTACCGCCAAATGCCCGCGATGTGCGAGGGGGGGCAGCGTCGTTCAGGCGCCCTCCGGGCGGCGGCCCAGGCGCGGCACCGCCGCCGTGTGGTCGAAGCGCACCCAGCCGGGCACCTGCGCCGCCAAATTCACCTCCCGCCACTTCGGATGCCGTGGCGGGCGCAGGAACTGGTCGAAATTCGCCTGGAACGCCTCGACGAAGCGGGACACCTTGCGATGGCGGTCGCTGCCCGGCTGCCAGGCATAGACGGCCATCACCGCGCCGACCGCGATGGTTTCGACCGATGTCCCGGCCGGGATCAGGTTCGGGTAATCGGCGGCGGCGAAGCCGGATGGCAAATAGGTCTCGATCAACGCTGGCGTGGCCGCGATCGGCAGCAAATGCAGCCCGCTGCCCGCCGGGATGCCGGTGAACAGCCGCGCCGGCTTGCCGGCGACGAAGACGATGGCGGCGATCTCACCCCGTTGCAGCTTGGTCAGCGCCAGGTCCTGCGTGTCATGCGCCGTGGTGACGGGCACGCCCAGCGCCTCGAACACCAGCGACGCGGTCATCGCCGTGCCGCTGCCGCGCACATCGACGTTGACGACCTGGCCGCGCAGATCCTCCAGCGACCGGATCCCCTCCCGCGCGAGGATATGGATCTCCTCATCATACAATTTGGCGATGTACTGGATCAGCGTATCGACCCCGGGCAGCAACCGGCGCCGGCGGGCGAAGGCCAGCGCGTCGGACTGCACGATGCCGATGTCGATGCCGCGCAGCAGCAGGATGTCGGAGATGTTCTGCAGCGACCCCTTGCCGATGATCGCCAGCACCCGCAGGTTTTCGCCATCATCCAGCACCGAGGCCAGGTCGGCCGCGATGCGGATATAGGTGCCGTCCACGCCGCCCGAGATGATGCCGACCGTGCCGGCATTGGCCCGCGCCGTCAGGGCGTTCACCCCCGGCTGCGCCACGGCCGGCGGCATGGCGGCCGGTGCCAGGCCCGGCTGGCCCTGACCCGTCTGGCCCTGGGCCGATCCCGCGATCGCAACGGCGGTCGTGGCCAGCAGCAGCGTGCGGCGCCCGACCTCTGGCCGCATCGGGCCGGTTTGTGGTGGGGCGGGCGGTTCACGACGGGTCATTGTTCGGCCTCCAACGTGGCGATACGGGCTGCGACATCCGCAAGCCCCAGTGCTGCGGCACGACGATACCAATCCAGCGCCGCGGCCCGGTCGGGCAGCAATCCGCGGACGCCGAGCCCGGCCAGCACCCTGGGGTCAAAGGTCTCGCCCATGGCGCGGGCCGCGTCGGCGCTGCCGGCGGCGGCGGCCCGTTCGAAAAACCGCCGCGCGCCGGAGATGTCGCCGGCCGCCATCAGGGCCTCTCCCCGCCGCAGCATCGCGATGGTCATCGCGTCGGGCACGGCCGGGCGACGCACCGGCGGCGGCACATCGGCGGCCGGCGCGGGCCTGGCCTGTGCGGGGGGCGGCGCCGGCGGTCGGTCGGGCAGGGTCGGCGCCCGGGGCGCGGCAACCGGGGCGGAGGGAGCGGCCGGGCCGATGACCGGGGGCGGCATTATCGGCGCCGCGCCGACGGGGGGCACGATCACCGGGGCCTCGGTGATGGGGGCCTGGAGGACCAGCGCCTGAACAGCTGGGGCCTGCGGAGCGGGAACCTCAACGACCGGAACCTCCACGACCGGCACCTGCACGACCGGAGGCCGAACCATCGGCGCCTGCAAAACCGGCGCCTCGACGACAGGCGGCTCAACGACCGGCGCATCCATCACCGGGTCCGCGAAGGCCCGGCCCTGGTCGAACGGGGTCGCGATGGGCGGGGCCTGGACGGGCGGCGCGGTTATCTCCGGGGGCGGGCTGACGTCGGGCGGGATGGCCGGCGCGGCGATGTCGGGCAGGATGTCGACCGGGGGCGCGATGGCCACCACCTCCGTCATCATCGGCGTTTCGGCGGGCTGTGGTGCGGGCGTCGCCAGGATCGGCGGCGTCTCGGCCTCCGGCGCGGCGGGCGGGATGGCCACCGGCGTTTCGTCGATGGGCGGCGTGGCCGCGGCTGGCTCCGGTTGCGGTTCCGCCGGTCTTTCGCTGGCGCTGGCTTCAACCTCGACCGGAGCGATCGACGGCGGGGACACGGCCGTGACGACCGGCTCCGGCGGCACCGTGGCCGCTTCCGGCGCATCGACGATAAGCAACGCCGGCACCGCCTCCGGCAGGTTGCGCGGTGGCGGGGTTTCGGCGCTGGGCGCGTCACGCGGCGGCGGCTCGGCCAAAGCCATGGCACTCCCGGCCATCGGCTGCGGCCCTGGGTCTGGCAGGGTGGCGGCGGCGACGAGCCAGGTCTCGGCGGCTGGCGGCATCCCGGCCTGGGCGTCATGGCCGGGCGCCGCGGGCGGGTCGACCGGCGCGGCCACCACATCGGGGGGGCTTCCCGTGACGACCGGGTCGGCCAGCGGCGGCCGCACGGTCGCGACTGGCTGGTCGGATGCTGCCTGCGCGACGGCCGCGCCACCAGGCGCCGCTTCCATCGACAGCGCGACCACCGATGGCGAGGGGTCCGCGCGCTCGCGCGGCGGGTTGGGCTGCCGAGCGACGAAGGCCAGCCCGCCGGCGAGACCCGCCAGCGCCAGGACCCCCAGCGCGACCTGGCTTCGTCGCCGCTTTGGCCGACCCCGCACCGCCGGTACCGCGAAGACGGCGGGAACGGCGACCGGGGTTTTGGGGACGGGGGTTTGTGGCGGCGGCACCACGACAAGGGGGGGCGCCTCTGGCGTCAGCGCCTCCGGCACCAGCGCCTCTGGCACCAGCGCCTCCGGGGCCAGCGCCTCTGGCACCAGCGCCTCCGGTACCAGCGCCTCCGGGTCCGGCATCTCCGGACCCTCGATATCCGGAACCGGCGTTTCCGCCTCCGGCACCTCATCGGCCAAACCTTCGGCGCCCGGCCCTTCGGCCACCGGCTCGGCCTCCACCTCCGGTGCCGGCTGCAGCAGCCGCAGCACCGCCTCCTCCCAGCCGCTCCGCCTTATCGAGATCGGATCCTTCCAGGCGAAGACATCCAGCAACAGGAAATCGAGGTGCGGCCTGACCTCCGGCAGCAGGCGCCGGTGGATGACCGGCAGATGGCCCGGGTACTCCTCGGAGAAGCCCGCGTCTTGCAAACGCAGCCGAAATGTCTCGACGAGGTCAGCAGTCCAATACGGCTCAGTCTCAAGCAATACCACGCCAGCGCCCGGCTGGATGATGACCACATGCACAATCGAATTACCGAGAATGCAATTACTCAGTAAAAACCAGCCGTTTTCCAACCGCTCTGCGAGAAATCCCACCGGATGCGCAGCGTGATCGGCATCGGCATCTTGGAGCCGTAGTGGCGGAGTAGAATCCAACAGCGACCTCCGCTGCTTCTGTGGCAACGAACTCGGCCGTAATCTATCGCTGTGGGTGCGCCGGCGCCAGAATTATTGCGCCGGCACTCTTTTTCAGACTGATATCGAAACGTGAGGCGTGGTCAGGCGGGAATCAGCCGCCCTTCGTCTCCGCCTCGTAGCGCGCCTTGGTCTCGGCGTTGGGCGGATACAGCCCCGGCAGCGCCAGGCCCTTGCCGACCTGGATCATGATCCAGGCTTCCAGGCGTTCCTGCTCGACCGCGGCCGCCGTCACCGCCTCAAGCAGCGCCGCCGGGATCACCACCGCGCCATCGCCATCCGCCACGATGGTGTCGCCCGGCACGACGCAGACGCCGCCGCAGCCGATGGTTTCCTGCCAGCCGACGAAGTTCAGGCTGGCGACCGAAGCCGGCGCCACCATCCCCTTGCACCACACCGCCATGCCGGTGGTGGCGACACCGGCCGCATCGCGCAGCATCCCGTCCGTCACCAGGGCCGTGACGCCCTTCTTGACCATCCGCGCGCAGAGGATGTCACCGAAAATCCCGGCATCGGTCACGCCCATGGCATCGGCCACGACGATGCAATCGGCCGGCATGTCCTCGATCGCGGCCCGCGTGCTGCGGGGGCTGGACCAGGATTCCGGCGTCGACAGATCCTCGCGCGCCGGCACGAAGCGCAGGGTGAAGGCCGGGCCGACCACCCGCTGGCCCTTGGCCGCTTCGGTCGCGGCGAAGGGGCCGCGGATATAGGCGGTGCGGACGCCCTTCTTCAGCAGCACGGTCGTCAATGTCGCCGTGGTGACGCCCATCAGGGCAGCGTGGATTTCGGGGGTCAGGGTCATGGTTGGCTCCGTTTGCCGCTTCGGTGAAGCGCCAAACGCCCTCCCATGCAAGCCGTCCCTATTCCGGTTTCACCCCGGTCGCGCGGATCACCTCGGCGTATTTGGCGATGTCGCGCCGCACCATCGCGGCGAATTCCGCCGGGGTATTGGCCAGGATCTCCGCCCCCTCCTGGATGAAGCGGCCGCGGATGGCGGGGTCGGCGATGATCGTATTCACCTCGGCATTCACGCGGCCGACCACGGCGGGCGGCGTGCCGGCGGGCGCGAACAACCCGCTCCAGAGGCTGAAGTCGAAATCCGGCACCCCGCCTTCCTGCACCGTCGGCACATCGGGCACCCCGGGCCTGCGCCGCGCGGTGGACACGGCCAGCATCCGCAAGGTGCCCTCCCGCACATGCGGCACCGCCGCCGGCATGCCGGAGAAGAAAAAATCCACATGCCCGCCCAACAGATCGGTCAGCGCCGGCCCGGCACCGCGATAGGGCACATGCGTCATCCCGCCCCCCGCCCGCAGCGCCAGCACCTCGGCCGCGAAATGCCCCGGCGTGCCGGTACCGGCCGAGGCGAAGGTGATCCCCCGCGACCGCGCCCGGGCCGCGGCCATCAACTCCGCCACGCTGCGGAACGGCGAATTGCCCGGCACCACCAGCGCCAGCGCCGCGTCGCCGATCATCACGATCGGCACCAGGTCGCGTTCGGCATCATAGGCGATGTTGGGCACGAAGGATTTCGCGATGGCGATCTCCGGCGTCTGTCCCAGCAACAGCGAATACCCATCGGGCGCCGCCCGCACCACCGCCTGCGTGCCGATCGCGCCCGAGGCGCCGGAGCGGTTTTCCACCACCACGCTCTGCCCCAGCGCCGGGCGCAGCCTGTCCGCGACCGCGCGTGCAAAAGTGTCGCCGGTGCCGCCGGGCGCATAGGCGACGGTGATCGTGATGGTCCGCGTCGGCCAGGCGCCCTGCGCCAAGGCCGGGGATGCCAAGGCTGGATAACCCAGGGCAAGCCCCGCAAGCACACCGCGACGTGTCGGCATCATTCGCCCATTCCTCCCCTGTTACCGCCAGCATGGGGCTGCTTGCCGGCGCACGGCAACCAGCGCCGCCCGGCCTTTAGCGAAAACGGTTGCAGCCGGGCCTTGCGATGCGCCGCCAGTCGTCTCATCGTGAATCGAATGCGTGCCAGCCAGAGCACGCTGCACCCGGAGGAACACCGCATGATCCGCACAACACTGGTTGCCGGGCTAATGGCGGCCCTGACGGCCTGGCCAGCCTTCGCCCAGCCCGCCCCCACGCCCGGCTGGGCGGTCGGCCGGCCAGAGGGTTCCACCCTTGCCCCCCACGCCCCGCGCCTGACCGTGACGCCGGCCGACCAACTGCCCGTCGCGGCCCTGCGCCTGCCGGCCGGCTTCTCAGCCGAGGTCTTCGCCAGCGGCATCCCCGGCGCCCGCATGATGACCGAAGGGCCGAACGGCACGATCTTCGCCGGATCCCGCGTCATCGGCCGCGTCTACGCCATCACCCGCAACCAAGATGGCACCACCCGCACCCGCACCATCGCCCAGGGGCTGACCCAGCCGAATGGCGTCGTGATAGTGGGCAACGCGCTCTACGTCATCGCGATCGACCGCGTGCTGCGCTACGACAATATCGAGGCCAACCTCGACAACGTGCCCGCGCCGGTGGACATGACCGCCGCCTTCAACCTGCCGACCGAGGCCGAACACGCCGGCAACCACGGCTGGAAGTTCACGATCCTCGGGCCCGACGGCCGCATCTACACCAATGTCGGCGCCAACTGTAATATCTGCACCCTCGACCGCGAGCGTTTCGCGCTGCTCGTCTCCTTCAAGCCCGATGGCAGCGACCGCCGGATCGAGGCACGGGGCGTGCGCAACAGCGTCGGCATGGCGCATCACCCGGTGACCCGCGAATTGTGGGCGACCAGCAACCAACGCGACTGGGCCGGGAATGACTCGCCGCAGGACACGCTGCATCGCGTGCGCCGCGCCGGTGAGGATTTCGGCTTCCCCTTCTGCGTCGGCACCTGGGCCGACCCGCAGGAGAATGCCGGGCGCAACTGTTCCGAATTCAGCCAGCCCGCGGCACTGCTGGGGCCACATGTCGCGGCCCTCGGCATGCGCTTCTACGACGGCACCATGTTCCCCGAAGCCTATCGCAACCAGATCTTCATCGCCCGCCGCGGCTCCTGGAACCGCGAACGCCTCAGCGGGTATGACGTGGTCGTGGCCAAGCTCGACGCGCAAGGCAACGTCACCGCGGTCGAACCCTTCATGGAAGGGCTGCGCGACGATGCGAACCAGCGCTTCCTCGGCCGGCCGGTCGACGTGCACGTGATGCGCGACGGCGCGCTGCTGGTGGCGGATGAACAGATGGGCGCCATCTACCGCATCTCCTATCGCCAGTGAGGTTGCGGACCCTCGGGGCGGCGCTGTTCGGCGCCGCCCTCGCCACCACCGCACTCGCCCAGGACGCGACGCGCGGTGCCACCTTGGCCGCCGAATCCTGCGTCGCCTGCCATGGCGCGAACGGGCGCAGCCAGATGCCGGACATCCCCTCGCTCGCCGGCCAACCCGCCGATTTCATCACGATCCAGATGATCCTGTTCCGCGAAACCCTGCGCCACGTGCCGGTGATGAACGCCATCGCCGCGAACCTGCCCGACAAGGACATCGAGGATATGGCGGCCTTCTTCGCCAGCCTTCCGCCCGGCCCCCCCGACGACCGCCGCCCGCGCGACCCGGCCCTTTTCGCCGCCGGCCAGGCCCTGTCCGGCCCGCGCAACTGCGGCGTCTGCCATCTGCCCGACTACCGCGGCCGCAACCAGATCCCGCGCCTGACCGGCCAGCGCGAGGACTTCCTGGTCCGCACGATGACCGAATACCGCGACGGCCGCCGCACCGGCAGCGACAACAGCATGAACGCCGTGATGCAAGGCACGACGGCAGAGCAGATCGCCGCACTGGCGCACTACCTGTCGCAGTTGGATTGACGGGGGCAATATTGGGGAAGATGCGCCGTGGAGCGGGGCTTCGCCCCCTCCACACCTCCCCCACCAAGGGGCCGTGGCCCCTTGGAACCCACGACCTTTGGTAAAATAAAGAGAGGGGCAGGGATCGCCCTGCATCAATGGCGCGGCCTTGGCGCCCCTCTCTTTATTTTACCAATACATCGCGCCGGTCCAGGGGCGGCGGCCCCTGGTGGGGAGAGTTTGAGAGGGGCAAAGCCCCTTTCAAAGCGCAACCTCCCCAATATTCACCCAACCCCGTGCGGCTGCTCCAGCACCCAGCGCGCAACCTCGTCGTGCCGTGCGAACCACACGCCATCGGCTGCGCGCATATGCCGCAGGATGCGGTCCACGACTGCCGCCATGGGCGGCCGCCCGCCGAAATGCGCATGCACGGTCAGGTTCAGGATTTCCGGACGGTCGCTCGCGATCAGGAAGTCGAAGGTATCCCGATACACGTCCCAGAAATCGCGCGGCGCGCCGCGCATCACCCGGTTGTCGGTGAAATCGCTGTGCTGCAGCGCCACGATCGGCCCGGCCGAGGTATTCACCACATAGGGCAGGTCGGTGTCGTTGTAATCGCCGTGCCAGACCATACCGGCTTCCGCCAGGAAGCCCGCGGTGTGTTCCGTCGGCGTCATGCGCGGGCTGGCCCAGCCGGACGGACGCTCGCCGGTGGCGGCGGCGATGATGTCGGAACAATCCTTGATCAGCGCCTGCTCCGCATCCGGCGCCAGGTAGGGCATGAACATGTTCTGCGTATAGGAATGCCCGGCGATCTCATGCCCCGCGTCGTGCAACGCGCGGATGCTGTCCGGGTAGCGTTCGACCGCCTGGGCATTGGCCGCGACGGTGCCCTTCACGCCATGCGCGTCGAACAGCCGCTTCAGCCGCCAGATGCCGGTCTTGCCGCCATACTCGGCCCAGGAAATGCCCTGGCGGTCGATCACGCCATCGCGCAGCGCACTCGCCATCGGCGAATAGGGCGGCGCCATGCCATCGGGCCAGGTTTCGTACATGACCGTGATCATGACGCAGAGTTTCCGGCCACCCGGCCAGGCAGAAATCAGTGGTGCAGGCTCGGTCACATAATCGTCCTTACATTCCAATCCAACGCAGCACCAAACCCGCCAGTGCCGCAAGTCCCAAGGTCTTGCCTACGCCGAGTCTGAAACGAAAAACACACAAAGCCGCAAGGATCGCGATCGCCCAGGCGCCCAGGTCGGCCGATGCCAGCACCGGCACGTCGATCCGCATCGGCCCGATCGGCACCGTCGCCACATTGGCGAAAAGCACGCGCAGCCCGAACCAGACCGACAGGTTGGCGATCACGCCGACCACCGCCGCCGTCACCGCCGCCAGCGCGCCCGACATGGCCGTCTGGCCGTGCAGCCGTTCGACAAAGGGCGCGCCCAGGAAAATCCAGGCAAAGCACGGCACGAAGGTCACCCATAGGGTCAGGATACTGGCCGCGACCCCACCCAGCATCCCATGCGCCTGGTGCCCGGCCAGAAAACCCACGAATTGCAGAACCAGGATCAGCGGCCCCGGCGTGGTTTCGGCCAGGCCCAGCCCGGCCAGCATATCCTGCGCGGACAGCCAGCCGTAGGTCTCGACAGCACTTTGCGCGACCCAGGCCAGGACCGCATAGGCGCCACCGAAGGTCAGCATCGCCATCTGCGAAAAATACACCGCAACATCGGCGAAAACTCCGGCGCCCGCGGCCCAGAGCAGCGCCACCGGCAGCAGCCAGACCCCAACCGCGATCCAACCCGCGCGCCAGGCTGCACCCGCCATGCGAACCATGCGCCCGGGGTCGGCGTCGAGTATCGCATCCAGCGCCGACGGCGGCCCATCCGCAGCCTTGCCATGACTGGCTGGCGCGAATTGATGCCGCGCGAAAAAACCGACAACGCCGGCCGCCAGCACCACCACCGGAAAAGGCACGTCGAAGGCGAACAGCGCGACGAAGGCCACCACGGCCAGCACGCGCGGAAAAACCCCTTTGAGCGCGCGCTTCGCCAGGCGCAGCAGCGCCTCCACCACCAACACCAGCACCGCGGCCTTCAGCCCGAAGAACAGCGCCGAGACCACAGGCACCTGGCCGAACCCGGCATAGATCGCCGACAGCGCCAGCATCACCACCGCACCCGGCAGGATGAACAGCAGCCCCGCCGTCAGCCCGCCGCGCACGCCATGCATCAGCCAGCCCAGGTAGGTCGCCAGTTGCTGCGCCTCCGGCCCCGGCAGCAGCGTGCAGAAATTCAGCGCATGCAGGAACCGCCGGTCGGACACCCAGGCGCGTTCATCGACGATTTCCTTGTGCATCACGGCGATCTGCGCCGCCGGTCCGCCGAAGGACAGCAGGCCGACGCGCAGCCAGACGCGAAGCGCCTCGGCATAGGAGGGGAGCGGGGGAGGGGTCATGTGGGCGCCTGCCGAAAGAGGGTCGGTTGGCGCAGGTCTTGGGGGAGGCTCCCCTGGCGGCGCGCCTGCGGGGGCACCGTGGCCGCAGTTTGAGCGGTGGGGATGGGGTGGCGTCAAGATGGCGCGCCACCGCTTGCCGCGGCCCGGCCCGCTGCCTAACGTGACGCATCGAAAAGGCCCCTACGGCGCGATGATCCAGACCATGCGACCCGGCCGCGACCCAAAGCCCCTGCCGTGAGCCCCATCCTCATCGCCGGCGCGATCTGCATCGTGACCTTCGGCGCCGCCCTGATGGGGCTGGTGCTGAACGCGCGGGTGCCGGAGGACCACCTGGACCCGCTGTCCCGCGACGTCATCAAGGGCATGATGGGGCTGGTCGCGACCATGACGGCGCTGCTGCTCGGCCTGCTGATCCATGCGGCGCAGGTGACCAATGACGGTGTGCGCTCCCAGGTCGATGAAGCCTCGGCCAGCCTGCTGGAACTGGACCGCGCGCTCGGCGCCTATGGCCCGGACGCCGCGCCGGCGCGCGCCCTGTTCCGCCAGGTGGTGCGCCACGAAGTGGGACGCTTCCTGCTGCCCGACGGCGTGGACCTGGTGCGTCTGGCCGACGGCTATGAGCCGGCGGAGCGCGCCGCCTTCGCCGCCGAGGTCGATGGGCTGGAGCCGCGAACGGCGGCGCAGCGCGCGATCCTGCAGCGTGTGTCCACCCTGCTGAATGGGGTGGGGCATTTGCGGATCCTGCTCGCGGACCGGGCGCATGACCGTATGCCCCGGCCCTTCCTGGTCGTCATGGTATTCTGGCTGACGATGCTGTTCCTGGGTTTCGGCTTGCTCGCGCCACGCAACCGGACGGTCGTCGGGGCCTTGCTGATCGGCGCGGTGTCCGTGGCCGCGGCGATGTTCCTGATCCTGGCCTTGAACCGGCCCTTCGATGGGCTGCTGCGGGTGCCGGTCACGTCGCTGCGACTGCTGATGGAGCAGTTGCGCTGATTTTTCGCCCTGGAACCAGGATGGCGTGCTAGGATAAAAACCCTACATCGAGGGGGCCCTGCATGCCGCCGAACACCACCCCACGACGGCCCGGGATCGCGCGCACAGGCCGCGCCGGCAATTTGTCCGAAACCGCAAAAATCCATGCCACGCAAGGGATACAGCGCTCAGGCCAGCGGCAGGGCCACACCCACCAGCACGTCCCGCGTCACGATCCCGGCCAGCCGCGCGGCATCCCAGCCCTCGGTCCCGGCGGGGCGTTCGGGCAGCACCATCCAGCGATAATCCGCGGTGCTGTCCACGACCCGCACGGCCGTGCCCTCGGGCAGCACGGTGCCCCATTCGGTCAGCACCCCGCGCGGATCGCGCACCGCCCGCGCCCGATAGGCCGAGGATTTGTACCAATGCGGCGGATAGCCCAGCACGGCGCGCGGGTAGCAGGAACACAGGGTGCAGACGACCAGGTGATGCAGCCCCGGCGCATCGGCCAGCACGCCCAGCGGCGGGGCGCCGGCCATGACCGCGCCCATCGCCTCGGCGGCCTTGGTGCCGTCGCTGACCAGCAGCGCACGGTAATCGGCATCGGTCCAGGCGCGTGCGACCATCGCTGCCCCGATCGCGGGGCTGGCGCGGTCGGTGACGGCGATCCGGGCCTCGATCTCGGCGGCGCTGACGATTCCGCGCGCCGCCAGGGCGGCTTCGAAGCGCTGCAGACGCGCGACCATCTCGGGGCTGGGCGGGGGGCTCATGAACCGGCGGGCGTCATGCCTCGTCCTCCGTCAGCCAGTGTTCGAATATCTCGACCAGCAGGTCGTCGCCCGGGGCACCCTCGCCCCAGATCGCCGGCTGGTCGAAGGCGACATGGTACAGCGCCCGGCGCGGCGCCGGGCGGCCGAAGGCCAGGTCCTCGGGGTTCGGGAAATCGCCCAGGTGCCGCACGATCCGACCCCGCCGGCCACGGCAGAAGTGCGGCGTGCGGATGTGGCAACGGCCCCGCGTTTCCGGCCAGTCGTCGCGCACGCGGATGGCGGTGCCGGCGGCGAGCATCAGCCGATGTCCTCGGCCGGGATGACGCCCTTCTCGACCATCAGCCCGGCCATGCTGGCCAGCCAGCGTTCGTAGTAGCTGAAGGCGAAGTAGTCGTCGGCCGGCAGGGATTCGATCCCCCGCCGGAGTTCATCCACCGACAGCAGCCCCTTGGCCGCCAGAAGCTGGCGCAGCGCATCGACGCGCTTGCCGAAGGCATCGGGCGGCGCCTCGTCGCGCTCGACCGCGACGCAGCGGAACCGGGCGTCACCCCCGATGGAATGCATGGCGGGCGTGTGCTCGTCGGTCACTGCACGATCTCCTCGGGGCCGATGCCCCAGATTTCGTCGCGTTTCAGGAACCCACGATACTCACCGACACGCGCTTCGCACCAGGGGCCAATCGGGCAGGCGATCAGCCGGCCGATCACCCCGGGGCGCAGCCGGGCGACGACGGCGGAATTTTCCTCCGGCCTGCGGCGCAGGTCGCGGTCCACGCCGCGCACCAGGAAGCTGCGGCGCCCGGCCAGGGTGGAGGAATGCACCCAGCCCTCGATCCCCTCCTGGTCGCGGATACGGCGCCAGAGGTCGAATTCGCGCACGATCTCCACCGGCATGTCGCGCCGCTGGTACGTCCATTCGATCGGGAAGCGGGTGCCCGGCCCGGCCCGCATGTTCACCTCGTCCGACCGCAGGGCGGCGAAGCGCGGCAATTGCAGCCCGGTGACGGTGCCCATCTGCGGCGGGGTGGGTTCGGGCGGCGGTGTCGGCGCGGGAGGTGCCGCGCTGGCGGCGGCGGCGGCAGCGGCCGTCGCGGCTGCCGCCGCGGCGGGGGTGCGTGGGCGGCGTGCCGGCGTTGCCGCCGGGTTGCGGGTGGGCGTGCCGGGCTGGGCGCGCTGGCCTGGCCGGGTCGTGGCGGCGGCGGGCGGGCGCGTGGTCTGCGCGCTCGGCGCCGCCGGGCGGGTCGGCGGGCGCGGCGGGGTGGGGCTCGCTGCCTGCGGCACCGGGGGGGGCATGGTCTGGGCCATCAGGCGCGGGCTCGCGGCCGTCGCCACCGCGGCCAACAGGGCCAGCAGCGGCAGCATCGACAAGGGGCGAGGGCAAGGGAATCGCATGCCCGAACATGGACCGGGTCCGGCGCCGCGGGTCAAGCGCCGTGTCGTCACAGCGACAGCACCTGGCCCCCGACCGTCGCGGAGAGGAAGGTGACGACGCCCGCCACCTCCACATCCGCCGCAAGAGCGCCGGCGGCGATGCCGGTCGCGCGCAGCCCGGCATCGCAGGCGATCAGCCGCACGCCCAGGTCCCGCGCCGCCGCCAGCAAGGTGCCGATGCCGGCGACGCCACGCGCGGCCAATAGCGATTCGCGCGGGTCCTCCAGCAGCGCGGTGGGGGTGGCCAGCAACAACGCGCAGCCGTCGTTGGTGGCGAAGATCACCACGTCGCGCCCCACCGCCGCGGCCCCGGTCGCCAGCACCAATGCGTAATGCGCGGCCTCATGCCCCCCCGACCGCAGCAGCAGCCCCAGGCTGGCCGTCACGCGTGGCCGCCCAGGTCATGGATGGTCGCCCGCGGCCCACACAGCGCGCAGTCCGGATCGCGTTTCAGCCGCACCGTGCGCATCCGCGCATCCAGCGCATCCCACAGCAGCAGCCGCCCATCCAGCGGATCGCCGATGCCCAGGATCAGCTTCAGCGCCTCGGTCGCCTGCAAGGTGCCCATGACGCCGGTGACGGCGCCCAGCACCCCGGCTTCGGAGCAGCTCGGCACCAGGCCGGGCGGCGGCGGCGCGGGATGCAGGCAGCGCTGGCAGGGGTGGGGGTCGCCCAGATGACTGCGGAAGACGGACAATTGCCCCTCGAACCGCAGCACCGCCGCGCTGACCAGCGGGCGGCCGAGCAGGTGGCAGGCATCGCCCAGCAGGAAGCGCGTCGGGAAATTATCGGTGCCGTCGCAGACGAGGTCGTAGCGCGGGATCAGCTCCTCGGCGGCGGCGCGATCCAGGCGGCGGATATGGGCCTCGACGCGGACATCGGGGTTGATCGCGGTGATGGCCTCGGCGGCGCTATCCACCTTGTTGGCGCCGATGCGGGCGGTGGTATGGGCGATCTGGCGTTGCAGGTTGGACAGTTCCAACCGGTCATGATCGATCAGCCCGATGGTGCCGACGCCGGCGGCGGCCAGATACAGGGCCAGGGGCGAGCCGAGCCCGCCGGCCCCCACCACCAGCACCCGCGCCGCGCGCAGCCGGGCCTGGCCGGTGGCCCCCACCTCGGCCAGCAGGATGTGGCGGGAATAGCGGTGCAGTTCCGCATCGGAGAAGTCGAGGTCCATGCCCGCCATCTGGGCGCCCGCACCCCATCCCGGCAAGGGGCCCGGCAAGGGGGGGCGCTATTCGGCGGCGACCGGCACGCCGCGTGGCGGCGCTTCGGCGGCACCCCAGAGTTCGGGGCGCAACTCCTCCGGCCGGTCGGGGAAGAACAGGCAGGCCAGGGTGGTGATCGCACCGAAGCCGGCCAGGACCAGCAGCGGCAGCGACAGGTTGCCCGACAGGTCGTGCAGGTAGCCGACCAGGGGGCTTGCCGTCGCGGCGCCGAGGAAGCCGACGAAGAAGCGGATGGAATACAGCTTCGCCCGCAGCGGCGGCGCGACGTAGCGCGCGATCATCGTCTCGTTCACCGTGACCTGGCCGAAGATCGCCGCGGCCAGCAGTGCTGCCAGCGGCAGCACCACCCAGCCTTGGCCATAGGCCAGCGCCAGCATCGCCGGCACCTGCACCAGCGCCATCGGCAGGAAGACGCGCTTCAGCGTCATCCGGTCGATCAGCCGCCCCACGGTGAACTGCGTCAGCCCGCCGCAGAGCGTCGCCAGGAAGGCCAGCAGCCCCACGACCGGCAGCAAATTGGGCTCCGACGCCAGGCGTTCCTGCATCAGCTTTGGCAGCAGCAGGGTGAAGGCGTTGAACACGAAGCCGGAGGCGAAGGCGATCGACAGCAGCACCGTCACCGCGCGCCGCACCACGGCGGGCGGGATGGCCGGGAAGGGCTTGCCGCCGCCGACCCGGGCCGACAGGTCCAGCGCCGGTTCCCGCAGCCAGACGAAGCCGACCGCCATGCAGGCGACCCCCGGCAGGATGAACCCCCAGCGCCAGCCGAGGGTGGTGGCGAAGAGCGCCGTCAGCACCGGGGCCAGCGCCACGCCGATATTGCCGAAGACGCCGTTCACGCCGATCGCGCGGCCGACCTTCTCGCCCGCGGCCTCGACCAGCATGGCCGTCCCGATCGGGTGGTAGATGGCGTTGAAGGCGCCCATCGCGGCCAGCGCCATGCCCAGCGTCCAGGGGCCGCTGGCCAGGCCCGCCAGCGCCATGCAAGCCCCGGTGCCGAGGAAATGCGCCGCCATCAGCGCCCGCCGGCCGACCCGTTCGGCCAGCCAGCCCATCGGCAGGGACAGCGCGCCATAGAGCACGAACATCCCCGTCCCCAAGGCCAGGATCGGGCCGAATTCCAGGCCGAAGGCGCCAGGGTCCTGCGCCACCATGCCGAGCACGGCTGTCGCCAGGATCAGCAAGGCATAGTGGGTGAAGATATGGCTGACGTTGATCAGCGCCATTTGGCGCGAGGCGGGTGACATGGGGCTTTCCCTGTTCGTTGCCGCCAGCATAGCCTGTCCGCATGGCGACGTCCGGACAGACACTATCGAAATCCGGCCAAAGCGCGGTGCGGCCGCCGATGCCGCAGGATGCGGTGGACCGGCCGCTGGCGGCCTATGCCCACGACTATGCCGACGGCCACGACACCGGCCGACATGCCCATGCGCGGGCGCAGTTCCTCTACGCCACCGCCGGGGTGATGCGGGTCAGGACCGATACGACGGCCTGGGTGGTGCCGCCGGGGCGGGCGCTGTGGATGCCGGCGGGGACCGCCCATGCGGTGCGGACCGAAGGCCCGGTGGCGATGCGGGCGCTGTTCTTCCGCGCCGATGCGGCGGCGGTGGGGCCGGCCGGGGTGTCGGTGCTGGCGATCACCCCGCTGCTGCGGGAATTGGTGCTGGCCGCCTGCGCCCTGCCGCTGGAATGGGAATCGGCCGGCCGGGGCGGGCACCTGGCGGCGCTGATCCTGGAGGAGGTGGCCGGCGCGCCGCACCTGCCGCTGGGCGTGCCGGAGGGGCGCGACCCGCGGCTGTGCCGCGTCACCGCGGGGCTGCGCGCGGCCCCCGCCGACCCACGCCCGCTGGAGGATTGGGCGATGCCGGCCGGGGCCTCCGCCCGCACGCTGAGCCGGCTGTTCCGGCAGGAGACGGGGCTGCCCTTCGCGGCCTGGCGGCAACAACTGCGCCTGGCGGAGGCCGCGGCCATGCTGGCGGGCGGCACGCCGCCCGCGCGGGTGGCGGCGGCCGTGGGCTATGCCAGCGCCTCGGCTTTTGGCGCGGCGTTCCGGGCAAGCTTTGGGCATACGCCGGGGGAGCGGGGGCGGTAGCCTAGGCGCTTGCCCCCCCTTGCTTGCCCCGGGCGGCGCGTCGTCACACTTTGCGGCCATGAGCATTCCCTTCACGACCGGCCTCAACCCGCCCCGCACCAAGCTGCCGCCCGGCACGGTGGACACGCACCACCACGTCTATGACGCGCGGTATCCGCTGGCGCCGGGGGTCACGCGCGTCGTCGCGGATGCCACCCTGGCCGATCATGCGCGGCTGCGGGCGCGGCTGGGTGTCGCGCGCAACGTGATCGTGCAGCCATCGGCCTATGGCACCGACAACCGCCTGACCCTGGCCGCGACGGCCGAGGGCGGGGCGGATAGCCGCGCGGTGGTCGTCGTCGCCCCCGACACGCCCGAGCCAGACTTGCGGCGGATGGCTCTGCTGGGCGCCCGGGGCGCCCGGATGAACCTGCTGTCGCCCGGGGCGGCCCTGGGGGTCGAGGCGATGGCGCCCCTCGGCACGGTCCTGGCCGGGCTTGGCTGGCACCTGCAGATCTTCTCCTCGGCGGATGTGATCGCCGAGCAGGCGGAGGTGCTGTGGGCGCTGCCTTGCCCGGTGGTCTTCGACCACCTGGCGCAACTGCCGCCGGATGGTTTTGCCGGGCATCCAGCCTGGGAGGTGGTGTCGGGGATGCTCGCCGCCGGGCGTGCCTTCGTGAAACTGTCATCGCCCTATGCGCTGGCCCCGGGTCGCCAGGGCCCGTTGATCAAGGCACTGGTCGAGGCCAATCCACGCCAGGTCGTCTGGGGCACGAACTGGCCGCACCCGAATGCGGTCGGCCATGTGCCGGATGATGCGGCCCTGGTGGATCTCTTCGCGACGCATGTCCCGCCCGAACACCACACAGCGGTCTTCGCGGAGAATGCGACGCGGCTCTACGGCTTCGCCGCGTAGGGGCGGGCGCTGGTCGCGCCCGCCGAATCCGCTCAGTTCGCCGTCACGCCCGTGCGTTCGACGACGCCGCTCCATTTCGCGATCTCGGCTGCGATGAAGGCGTCGAAGGCGGCGGGGGTGGTGCGGCCGCCCGGCAGGGGCAGCGGCCCGCCGCCCAGACTGGCGAAACGCGCCTGGACACCGGGCTCCTCCAGGACCGCGGCGAGGTCCCGCCCCAGTCTCTCGATGATGGGGCGCGGCGTCTGCGCGGGGGCCAGCAGGCCGAACCAGGCCGTGGACTGGACGTCGGGGAAGCCTTCCTCGGTCGTCGTCGGTGCGTCCGGCAACACGGAGGCGCGCACAAGGTCGGTCACCGCCAGGACACGCAGTTGCCCATCCTGGATCAGCGTGATCGCGGAGGGGATGCTGTCCACGATGAAATCCACTCGTCCGGCCAGCAATTCCTGCAGCACCTGCGCGCCGCCGCGATAGGGAATCGCCGTCACCTCGATCCCGGCCGCAAGCTGCAGCAGGGCGCCAGCCATCTGGACCGAGGATCCGGGGCCGGTCGTGCCGAAGTTGAGCACGCCCGGATTGGCCTTCGCGAAGGTGACGAGGTCCCGCAGCGTGCGGAAGCGCGAATCATGGCGCACCAGAATGAGATTCGGCGCGGACAGCACCAGCCCGATGCCGGCGAGCTCATCGGCCCGATATGGCATGCGGCTGCCGAAGAGGGGGTGGTTGATGGCCGTGCTGCTGACCGTGCCGAAGACCAACGTATGCCCGTCGGGCGGGCTCTTCACCACGGCATCCGTCCCGACGACGCCGCCGGCACCACCACGATTCTCGACGACGATGCTTTGCCCGAGCCGTTGCCCGAGATACTCGGCGATCAGGCGCGCCGCGGTATCCGTGCTGCCGCCCGGCGGAAACGGCACCACCAGCCGGATGGGGCGGTTGGGGTAGCCGGGCGCCTGGGCATGGGCAGGCTGCAGCAGGCTTGGCAGGCCCAGCACCGAAGCCAGTGCAAGGCGGCGGGTGATGGCAGGCATGTTGGTTTTCTCCCTTAAGCGTGGTGACCGACGGCGTGCCGACGGCCTGACTCATGCGAAAAAAACAGATCGATCCTGGCGCGTGTGCGAAGGCGCACGCAGCAGAATCTCGTCGTCGAAGAAGGCTAGTCGCTGTCGAGGTCGAGCAGCATCAGCGGCACATGCTGTTGTGCGCCGTAGACATCGGAATCGCCGATGTCGCCCGATGCAATGGCACGCGGCAGCGTCACCTTGATGGCATGCACCTGCGGATAGGGGATGATCTGCACATCCTTGGCCGCGACGCCGTAGAGGCCGGCAATACGCGCGGCGGTGAGCGCCGGGCTCTGCATCACGCGTTGATAGGCGGCCTCCGACGTCATGATGACGTCGATGGTCAGCATCAGCGCGCCGGCATTCTTCGAGCGCAGGGTCTGCGCATAGCTTCCGAGCGTCGCCATCTCAGCGGCCCTTCACGTCGACATAGGTGATAGGAAAGATCTCGAGCGGATCGTCGAGTTCCATGATGTGCCAGACCGAGAAGCGGAAGGCCTCGCCGACCTGCGCGTCGGAGGGGGCGAAAGGCACGGCGAGATTGCCGGCGGTGCAGAGCCGCCCCGCGAATTCGGTGTGCATCGCGGCGTAGCGCGCCTTGGCGAGGATTGTCGCCGCATCATCCGGCGTCGCGGCCACGACATCGAGCATCAGGCCGATCTCATGCGGCTCCGCCGTCGAGGGTTCGCAGGCGCCCAGCACGGCGTCGAGACCGTAGCGGCGGATGGTCAGCGTGTAGCTGGCCGGATCGATGCCGAGGCTGATCGCCTCGCCGCGCACGCGTTCCATGATCTGGTCGCTGAAGGGCTTGATCTGGCGGATCAGCACGGGGTCGCGGACACCGGCCATGAAGACGGCGCGATGGCCGCAATGCGTCACGCCCTCCAGCTTCACCGTGTACTTCTGGCCGGGCTTGAAGATGCTGCCCTCGACGCGCACGCGACGGTCATCGAGCGCGGTGTAGCTGCTGGCGCGCGTGTCGACGAGGCCGGAGGGTTCCAGCACCTCATAGGGCGAGGGGTTTTCGTACATGGTGTGGGAGGCGACGCTTTCCGGCGTGCAACGCTTGTCGGGATGCGCCGGCTCGATCACGAAGTGATCGGCGCGCAGGGTGCCGATGACGCAATCCTGCCCGGTCTTGGGGCGGACGATGGCGCCGCCGCATTCGATGGTCTTGCCCAGGTGCCAGGCCAGCCCCGCATCGAAGCCGCGGCTCAGCGGCACCGTGGCGTAGAGCGCGCTGTCGCTGCATCGCCCCGCCAGGACGACGTCGGCGCCGCCATCCAGGGCGGCCTGCAAGGGGGCCGTGCCCATCATGGCGACGATGCGCGTGGCGCCGGCGACCGTCGCCTCGTCGAGTTCCGCGATCGGTCCGAGCGGCGCGGTGCGGCCCGCGCGGATCTTGTCCATGATGAATTCGCGGGACGGTTCGGAATCGATCACGGCCAGGCGGAAGGACAGCCCTTCCTCCCGCGCCACGCGCTCGATGATGTCGCGGGTCAGGGCGACATGCGGCGTGCCGCCGCCGCCGCCGGCGGAGCCGATGATGAGCGGCACATTCAGCCGGCGCGCGGCCTTCAGCAGCAGCCTGAGGTCACGCTCGGTGGCGCGGAGGGAGACGAAGGGTTTTCCGGCGCCGAGATAATAGGGGCCGGGATCGGAGGAGCCGGCATCGGCGGCGATCACATCCACGCCGCGCGCGATGGCTGCCTCGAGCGCCACTTCGGTGAAGCCGTATCCGATGCAGCCTGTCGCGGCGAGAAGCCGGATTTCATCCTGTGCTGGCATATACCGGTTCCTCATTGTGATGGCGCGGCGTCGCGCCCTGCGAATTTTGCTTCGATATCGGCGACGCCTTCGCGCAGCAGCGCCACGACCTCCGGCCAGCGTGCCGGTTCCAGGCGGGGGGTGATGGCCGCACAGCTCAGCGAGCCGAGGGGGCGGCCCCAGGCGTCGCGGATCGCGATGCCGACGGCGGTCATGCCGGAAACGATATCCTGGTCGGATAGTGCGAAACCTTGCGCGCGGGTCTCGGCGACCTTGTCCCGCAGATAGGCCGCGTCGAAGGTCGGGAAGGCGACGCGATCCTCGCCACGCGCGATGATGCTTTCGACATCGGCATCGGGCAGGGCCGCAAGAACGGCAAGCGCATGCGCGCCGCAGCCGAGTGGACGGACGGTGCCGACGCGCAGCGTCATGGGCAGGATGGGGTGGCTGCCCTCCACGCGGGCCACGCATCGCGCCGTATGGCCGGTGCGCATCGACAGCAGCGCGACATCGCCGGTGGCATCCGCGACCAGGCGCAGCGCGGGGGTGGCGATTCGTTCGAGGTCGTAGCGGCGCGCTGCCGCTTCGCCCAGCAGCCAGAGCTGGTGACCAAGCGCGTATCCCTGGGGTGTCTGCTCGACCAGGCCTTCGACGACGAGGGCGCCGAGCAACCGATGCACCGTCGCGCGATGCAGGCCCGAGCGCGGGGCAATCGTCGCGAGCGGCATCGGTGCTTGTGCCTCCGCCAGCAGGCGCAGCAGCAGCGACACCCGGGACAAGGTCCGCAGGCCGTCCCCGTCGGTAGCGGCCGCTGTTGAAGGCTCTGGCATCAGGCAAACGATCTCCCGCGCGGAACATCTTCAAACCGATGGGGTGCGTCAAGAGTTTGAGACAAAGTTCATTTGATGTCTTGTTAGATGAGACGACGCGCGACATCCTGGCTGCGCCGCAAAAAAAGCCCGGTGGGGGTTGGCAGGCGGGCAGTGACGGGTCGGTAATGCAGCTTTCCTCGTTCGTATCGGAGCCTCCCGCTTGTCTATCCTGTCCCGCCGCGATGCCGCGCGGCTGAGCCTTTCCGCAGCCGCGACCGCGCTGCTGCCCGCTGCCGCCGGTGCCCAGGGCACCTTCCCCGACCGCCCGATTACCTTCGTCGTCCCCTATGGCGCGGGTGGTCCCTTCGACCTCATTGCCCGTGTGGTGGCGGAGCGCATGCGCCAGGATCTCGGCCGGCCGGTGGTGGTCGAGAACCGGGCCGGCGCCGGCGGCATCATCGGTTGTGCTTCCGTCGCCCGGGCGCCGGCGGATGGCTACACGATCCTGCTCGGCGGGCTGACCACGCATATCCTGATGCAGGGCGCGGTGGAGACCTTGCCCTTCGACCCGATCGGCGATTTCGCGGTCGCCAGCCTGCTGTCCAAGACGCCGTTGATCCTGGCGGCGAACAAGGACCTGCCGGTGACCGACCTCGCGTCGCTGGTGGCGCTGCTGAAGGCATCGCCGGGGCGCTACACCTTTGCCTCGGCTGGCAATGGCACCTCGGGCCATGTCGTGACGCAGTACCTGGTGGATGCCGTGGGGGCGGAGGCGCTGCACGTGCCCTACCGCACCTCAGCCCAGGCCACGACCGACCTGCTGACCGGGCGCATCGACTTCATGGTGAAGACGACGGCCGAAGCCGAGCCGATGCGGAACGGGTCGATCCGGCCGCTGGTCATCTTCTCCGACACCCGCGCCCCCGCGCTGCCGGATGTGCCGACCCTGGCGGAGACGGGGTTCAACAACGTCGTGCGCTACAACCTGGAACCCTGGCAGGCGATCATGGTCCGCCGTGGCACGCCCGATGCCATCGTGGCGCGGCTGAACCAGGCCGTGGCTGCGACCGCCGCCGACCCTGCGACCCGTCGCCGCTTCGAGGAGTCGAACCTCGTGCCCTTCGCCGGATCGGTGGCTGATGGCGAGGCCTATTTCGTCGCCGAGAACACCCGCTGGGTGCCGATCGTGCGGGGCATGGGGCTGATCGGGCGATGATCTGCGATCCGGAGATCGAAACCTTCTTCGCCCATGTCCAGCGCGAGATGTCGGCGCGTTTCGCCGCGACCGGCGGGCTGTCGGTGGAGGAACGCCGCCAGCGCGCCGAGGATTACGCGACGCTGACGGCCGAGCCGGATCCGGCGGAATTGCGCAGCCGACAGCTGTATATCGGGCTGCCGGGGCGGGAGATTCCGGTGCTGGTGCATCGCCCCGAATCCACCGCGCCGCTGCCGACGATCCTGTTCTTCCACGGCGGCAGTTTCGTCGCCGGCAGCCCGCAGTCGCATCACTTCATCAGCGCCAGCATTGCGCATAACACGGGCGCGCAGGTGATCAGCGTGCATTACCGTCGCGCGCCGGAAAATCCCTATCCGGCGCCGCTGGAGGATTGCTACGCGGCGCTGTTGTGGGCGGTGGCGCAGGCTGGGCCGCTCGGTATCGACACCACCCGCATGGCGGTGGCGGGGGATAGCGCCGGAGGCAATCTGGCGGCTGCCTGCACGCTGCTGGTGCGGGACCGCGGTGGACCCGCGCTGCGGCACCAGGCGCTGATCTATCCGGGGCTGGGTGGCGGATCGGGCACGCCGAGTTTCCAGACCCATCACGACGACCTGTTCCTGAAGCCGGCGGGGATATTGTTTTCCCAGAAGGCCTACCTGGGCGAGGCGATGACGGCGCCCGACGATTACGCCGCGCCGTTGGCGGCCAGCAGCCTGGCCGGCGTGCCGCCCGCCTATATCCTGGCCGCCGAACTGGACCCGCTGCACGACGACGGGCGGCTCTATGCCGAAAAACTGCAGGCGCATGGGGTGGCCGCGACGATGCGGACGGCGCCGGGGATGGTGCATGGCTTTGTGCGGGCGCGGCGTTGGAGCCAGGTCGCCGAGCGTGAGTTCCAGGTGCTCTGCGCCGCGATCAGGGAGGCGCTGGAGCTGCCGGTACCGCGAACCCGCCGCTGGTAGGGCTAACGCGGGAAAACGGCCGCGACGAGGCTCAGGACACCTAGTCCGGCAACCAACCCGGCCAGCAGCCCGAAGCGCAACTGCGCTGCCAGCCCCGCCGCCACCCCAGCGGCGCGGGCGACCGGCGGCACGGCTGCGGCGACCGCCGCCGGCGGCGCGACCAGGGCCGCGACGACGAAGGCGGCGATGGTCGCCCCCGCGACCGCCGCCGCCCAGCGCACCACCGGGTGGTCCGCCCGCAGCCGTCGCGCCAGCAGCACGCCGCCGACCCGCAACGCCAGCCCGAGGGCGGCCGCCACCAGCAGCGGCGTCCAGTCGGGGTTCATGTCCGCCGCTGCCAGAGCCAGGCGGCGGTGCCGCCGACCAGCCCGGCCACCAGAAGCCCAACCGCAGGCGGCAGCAGGATGGCGAAGGGCGCGGCGATGATGCCCCCCAGGACCGCGGGCCTGGCCACCGGCCGCAGCAGATCGGCGCCGATCAGCAAGGCGAAGTAGATCGTGTTCGCGAAAAGCAGCGCCGGGCGCGCGGCCGTGGGCAAATCCGCCGCGGCCCAGAAACCCACCAGCGCGGTGGAGGAGCCCAGCACCCAGGACAGGCCTCCGCAACCCAGGAACCACGGCAGGCCGAGCCCTGGATGCAGCCCTGGCACCGTGCGGATCGCCACCGCCCAGGGCGTCACCGCGATGAAGGGCGCGACGAGCCAGCCACGCGGGCCGAGGTAGGGCGACAGGGCGATCGCCATGGGCAGGAAGCGCGCATTGGCGACGGTGGCGCCGAGGACCCCCGGCATGCCCGGCACACCCAGCAGGATCATCTGGCCCGGCATGCCATAGACCAGCATGCAGGCCGCCATCATCCAGGACAGCGGCATATCGGCCTCACGACACGCGGCCCCGAAAGCAAGGAAGGTCGCCATCATCGCCGGCGCCTGCGGGCCCAGGCCGCCGAGGAGCCCCGCGCGCCAGGCGGCGAACGCCGTGGTCACCTGGCGCCGGCGGCGCGGGTCGAGACCGTCATGAGTGTGCCTCCGAATGGGGAGGAGCGTAGCAGGTGAGCGGCCGGGGCCGCACCCCCCCCCCCGTGGGACGTGGCGCATGATCCGTGGAGACTTTGCCAATGACCTTGGCGCGCGGGGTCATTACGATCATCGCGCCATAGCTTGGCGGCGGCCCCGCCAAAGCCGGGGACCGAGGTCCTGCGACCCGGATCACAATAAGCAACGGAGGAAAGAAACATGTCCGTCCATGCCCACGCCTCTCGTGCCAGGCTGCTCGGCCTGACTGCCCTGACGCTCGTGGCCTTCACCGTCCAGGCGCAGGCGCAATCGATGGGTTCGCGTGAGTTTCAGAACGCGGAATTGACCGAACTCTCACCGGCGCTGCAGGCAGAGGTGACGGCCCGTGCCACAGGCGGGAACACGCCGCGTGGCGTGCTGGAGACGATGCTGCTGAACGGGATCCAGGCGCGCTATCCGGCCAGCCGCATCATCGCGCTCGACATGGGGCGCGGCATTGTCGTGATCGCCACGACCGACAACCAGATGCGTGCGATGACCTTTAACAAGCAGGAAGGGCTGAACGTGATCGGTGAGGTGTCGCTGACGCGCTGACGCGGGTCTAGCCGCGCCGGGCCAGGGCCGCCTGCAGGGTGTTTTCCAGCAGGCAGGCAATCGTCATCGGCCCGACCCCGCCGGGGACGGGGGTGATGGCGCTGGCCCGGGCGGAGACCTCATTGAAGGCGACGTCGCCGACCAGGCCGCCGGTCGCGGTGCGGTTGATGCCGACGTCGATGACCACGGCACCTTCTGCCACCCAATCCGCGCGGACGAGTTCCGCGCGGCCGACGGCGGCGACCAGCACGTCAGCCCGGCGGCATTCGGCCGCCAGATCCCTGGTGCGGGAATGGGCGATGGTCACGGTCGCATCCGCCGCCAGCAGCAGCGCCGCCATCGGGCGGCCGACGATGGTGCTGCGGCCGAGCACCACCGCGCGGGCACCGGATAGCGCGATGCCGGTTTCGGCCAGCAGATGCATCACGCCCTTGGGGGTGCAGGGGACCAGGCCGGGCTGCCCGGTTGCGAGACGCCCGGCGTTGATCGCGTGGAAGCCATCCACATCCTTGGCCGGATCGACCGCGTCCAGCACGGCGGCCGCGCGGATCTGCGGCGGCAGCGGCAGTTGGACGAGGATGCCATCGACATCGGGGTCGTCGTTCAGGCCGCGGATCGTGGCCAGGAGTTCGGCCTCGGTCGTTTCGACGGGCAGTTGGATCGTGGCGCTGGAGAATCCCGCGGCCAGGGCGGCGCGGTCCTTGTTGCGGACGTAGACGCCGCTGGCCGGGTCGTCGCCGACCCGCACCACCCGCAGGCCGGGTCGGAAGGGCAGGGTGGCGACCTGGGCGGCCAGGCGGGCGCGCAGGGTGGCGGCGATGGCCTTGCCGTCGAGGATACGGGCGGTCATGGCTTGCTGGGCTCCGGTAGGGCCTCAAGGCGGGCGAGGATGACGGATGCTTCGCCGGCGACATGCAGGGTCTTGGCGCGCGACGTGGCCCCGGCGCGGAGCGTGACGGCGCGGCCGGGCAGGTGCAGGGCGGTGGCGATGGCGGCGGCCACGGCTTCGGTTGCGCGGCCATCCACTGCGGCTTCGGTCACCGCGACCCGCAGGCGGGGGCCATCGATGCCGGGCGCCAGGCCGCCGACGCGCGGGCGGCGGGACTTGGGTTCGGCCTTGATGCGCAGTTCAACCCCGTCCGGCACGGCGCGCCAGGCAGACTTGGTCCCGGCCGGCAGGATCACGCCACCAGGGGCCATAGCGTGGTGGTGAGGAAAATGCGGAAAGCCTGCAGCAGCAGGATCAGCACCAGCGGGGACAGATCCACGCTGCCGAGGGTCGGCAGGATGTTGCGGATCGGCCGCAGCGCCGGTTCGGTGATCTTGAACAGGAAATCATCGACCGCCCAGACGAAGCGGTTGCGGCGGTCCAGCACGCCGAACTGCATGAGCATGCTGACGACGGCGGCGATGATCAGCGCCCAGATGTAGAGAGAGACCGCCTGATCGACCAGCCAGAACAGCGCGTACATGCATGACCCTCGCGTTGCGGGCCGGAGGTGCCGGGCCGACGGGTTCATCTATGGGGCGGCGGCGCCCGGGGCAAGGCGGCATGGATTGCGGGGAGGGCGCCTTGACTTGGCCGGAAGCTCCCCCGATAAGGCCGACCTCACGCGCCGTTGGTGCGGGGCTGTAGCTCAGTTGGTAGAGCGCGTCGTTCGCAATGACGAGGTCTGGGGTTCGATTCCCCACAGCTCCACCATCCTCGCGTGTAATCTCTTGATTTTCCATCGAAATGTGCTCCTTGGTGGCTACCGGATTGCCGTCCGGTAGCCACCGCCTTTCAGGTTTCGTTCTTCGCCGGACGCCCCAAACGGGTGATTGTCCGGGTCGCAATGCGGCGCTGGTTCACCTCTCTGGTGTAGTGTTCGACCATCTTCAGGCTTTGCCCGGTGATGGATGCGATTTCGTGCGGCGTGCATCCCGCTTCGGCCAAACGGCAGCAGGTGGCCTTCCTCAGGCCGTGCGGTGGCGCGGCGACGCCGGCGGCCGTCGAGGTGCGCGTGAACCAGTTGTAGAAGGCGGTCTGCGAGGCGAAGGGTGACCCGGTGTGGGTGACCAGGAATGCCAGATGCCCGGCCGGATGGGCGGCCAGGGCCTCGCGCAATTCGGCGTGCATCGGCACAGCCAGTTCTTTCCCGGTCTTCTGTTGCCGAACCATGATGGCGCCGTCGCGGATGTGTTGCGGCCCCATGCGGATCACGTCGCCCGATCGCTGCCCGGTGTAGAGCATGAGCGCGAGCGCCAGGCGGGCGCGGGTGCCAAGGGGGTGTTTGGCCTCAAAGGCTGCCACATCTTCCTCGGACCAGGTCGCGAGCGGCTTGGCTTTGTAACGGGGCGGGCGGATGTCGCGGGTCGGCACGTCGGCGCGCATCCCGATGTCAAAGGCATGGTGCAGGACCTGCCGCAGCACATTCAGCAGCGCGCGGGCGGCGGCCGGTGTCTTTGCCCGACTGGTGACGATAGCGCGGATGTGCCCGGCCTGAAGCTCCCCGACTAGGTCGTCGGTGTGGTCCTTCAGCAGCGCCTCGAAGATCCGGCGGTAGCGGAGTTGGCTGCCTTCGGTGAGGGCGACGAACCGTTCAGAGCTATACCAGGAAGCCGCCAATGCCCCCATGCTGCCCGGGCGGGTACGACGCTCCCCGATCGCCGGCGGAACGCCTTGCAGCGCCGCCTGATAGGCAGCCATGAACTCTTTGCTGCCAGGCTGCCCGCGCAGGCGAACCTTGATCCTATCCTTGCGGAAATAGCGGTAGGTCACGCGACCTTTGCGAAACTCGTGGATGAACGGCAGCTTGATCGTTGTCATCATGCCAGCACGCGATCCCATGAATTTCCGCCATCATGCGCTTTGCCGCTGCGCCGCGGCAGAAGGCGGCAAGCGGCTCGCAATTCGTCGGTGTCCCACAGAACCCGGGCATCAGCTTTGCGCGGCTCCGGCATCCTGCCATCCCCGACCATTTCATCGAACTTCGAGGTCGACACGCCGACCAGCGCCGCAGCGGCTTCACGGGACACCATGAACGGCAGAACGCCCGGCGGCAGGTGGTCGTATTGTGCCATGCGCCGCCTCCGGTCTGCCTTTCATGGAAGAAGTAGCCCCCGCCGGGATTGCTCCCAGCGGGAGCGAATGTCAGCCGCGCCAGGAAAGGTGCCCGTCCGCTGACTGTCGGTGTTGTTGCGGTCACCGCCGACTGGACCGTTTTCCCATGCCTAGTGGGAAAGCTTAATCAGGCGCCCGTGACGCGCACCGCACCGACATAACTCATCGGCGCAATCGTGAAATCGTGCGTGACCTTGTACGTGAGGCCATCCCGATTATCCGGCGTGTGATCGCTGATCTGCGGAATGCCGCCCGTCCCGTTGAGGGTGACCATGGCCAGCATCGGAGCAAGGGCCGGATCAGCGAACAGGAACCAAGGCGCGCCGGAGAGCCTGGGTTCAACGCCAAGGAGCAACCTCCCTGCGAAGACCGGACGGTTGGCTTCGGTCGTCGCGACGGTCGCGATTTCCGCAAGTACCTGCTCGCCCGCAGTCTCGCCGGCCGGACCAACCAACATGACCCGTGGTTCCGGCGCAATCAGATTGCCGCCCGCATCCTTCTGCGCCCGCATCACGATGCGGGCGGCGGAAATGCCAGCAGTGCTCACCGTACCTACGGCGACATTCCCATGCGAAGCGTGAAACAGCGGAAGACCATCAGCCATGGTCGGACCCCAGCCGGCGCCGTTCGCGACAAACATTTTCACGAATTCGTTGGCTTCCGTTGCGACCACTCCATTCGCGAAAAGGGTCACCTGGTCGAAGGCGCCGAGGTCGTCATTGACCAAGGCCTGGCGGCTGAAGAACAGTCCCCTGGCGAAAGTCTGCACCGCGTAGCTTTCACCTCGCTCCGCCGGGGCGGAGTGTTTGATTTCACCGCCTTCGCCAAGCAGGCTCAGGTCCGTCACGCCAGCGGCCTGAAGAAACGTGCCGGTGCGGAAGTCAGGAACGCTACGCGCCGCGCAAATCAGTCGGGCTGCACCGGGCGCGGCGACAAGACGCTTCTCAAGGACGCGGGAGCCCGCCTGCTGCAGCAACAGCGGGAAGTCGCTGGTTGTCAGGGCACGGGTGATGATCTCAGCCGCGCCAGCGTTGCGCCGGGCAATGGGGGACCCACCAGCCTGCGCAAGCTCGGACGCCAAACCGGCCATGGTCATGCCGCGATAGGGGCGGGCCGCTTCGCCCGGATCGGTGCCAGCGACGCGGGCCGCAAGCGCATCCGCCATCCGACTGCGGATGCGATCGGGAGAGTCGTGCGACATCCCGATAAATGCACGCGGCGTGGGTGCCCGCACGTTGGCGTCCGCTTGAACGCCGGCCTCAAACACCTGGGCCCGGTATGCGTCGAGAGTCATACCGCCCGCAATTGCTGCTCGCTCAAGGGGCTGAATGACGTCTGCGGGCAGGAAGCTGCGTGAGGCGAGCTCGCTGATCGAGCGAATGCCGGAGACCCGCTCACGGTCGGCACGAAGGGTCAGATCGTCGCCGGAAGGCGGCACATTGGTATCGGGCATGCTGGTCATTTCCTTCATCGTGATGGATCGCACGCGCCCCGCCGGATCGGCCGGAAAAGGCGTCAAAGAGATTTCGATTATTTCGAGGCCACTCACGACAAAGAGTGGAACCCCATCGACTGCGGGCGCAGGCGTCCACGCGGCCGCGCGATAGCCCATGGACACGCCGGTAAGGGTGCCATCGGCAACCTTCTCGAACACGTCACGTGGCCGCTGCCCGGTGCTGAAGCGCAAGGTCGCAGCCAGGCCGGTCGCATCGCGGCGTAGGCCCGAAACCGTGCCCACCAGGTTGTCTACGAGATAGGTGTGGTCGAGGAGCAACGGCACGCCATCGGCGGGGGACAAGCGGGCGCCCTTGAGGTCGAGGTCTTCGAGCCACGGCGACCACGCCCCATTGGGCGCTGGCGGCGGGCGACTGACCCTGGCGCCACTCGAAACGGTCGCGGTTACGGTCCCTGCTTCGCGGTCGAGCGTGGCCGGGGCGGCAGCCAAGCGCATGGCGCGGCGGGTCAGTACTGGCGAGGGCGCGTCAGGCATGTCGGGTCGCCGCTTTGACGATTCGGGCGAGGTTGGCAGACGCTTCGGAGGCGGCATTGCCGGCTGCTTCGGACCTTGCCTCTCCAATGGCGATCAGCACCAGCCCCAGGTTGACCAGGTGCTCGGGCGGGAGAATGACAGCCAGCCCGACACCGCCCGAACAGAAGGCGAGGCGGCCATCATGGCCAATGTTGATGCCACTGCCGTACGGGTCGTCATGTGAGGCGGAGAAGATGTCGCAGGGAAGCACCAAGGCACCGCCCGGCGGCGGTAGACCGGGAATGTCAGGGCTCATTCGTGGCGCCCCTTCTGCTGTTCCAAGAGCCCTTTCGCCAACTGGCGCAGGACGGGAAGCAAGGCGACAACCAGCATTACAGGCCGTACGTTTGGGCCAAGAGCCGTCACAGGATCGGCGGCAACTTCGCCGATCTTGTCCTGCCGCACGATCTTGAAGCGGCAGATCGATTCGTTCTCGCCGTCCCAGCTGCGATGCTGGACCCAACCGGCGACGAACGGCGGAGAATGCTTCTCCCAAAATGAATCAGAGAGAGGATCACTCCCGTTTTTGACGTGCTCGACAAGATAATCAGCGAAGCCGGCCAGCGCCGGCAGCACGTTGCGAACCGCGAGCCCCGCGACAAAGATCGAAAGCCCACCTTCCGCGAGGTCCCGGCCCACCGCTACGGCAACGGCCTGCGCAAAGGACAGCCGCGTGTGACTGCCGGTGCCTGAGGTGGGAAGCGACGCGCGAGATACGAAGTTGGTGACATTCTGGCGCGTCATCACAAGGGCGGCCGCGACCTCGCCCGTGGTGTAATCTGTCGCGGAAAAAATCTGATGCATGTCGAGCGCCTCTGCCGTTGCGATCCGCTATAAACAATCAAATTGAGTGTTTCAAGTTGATTGTTTTCGATGTGGCCAAATTTAGCCGCGCCGCCGGCAGGGTTCCGCGTCAGCTTTGCGACGAGGTGCGAGCGCAGTCGGGTGCGCGGCAGGACTGATTTCCGTAGAGGCGCAGCAGGTCGTTCATGATGCTCCCTGCCCAATCGGCGGCGGGGCCATTCTCAGGCGCCTCGCTCCCGTCCGGCGCCCGCGCGTCGAAGTTGGCAGCGCGGACCTTTGCGAGGATGACGGTCATGGTCTGCGGCTTGGCCGCATCGATGACGCGGATGACCTTGGAGCACTCTGCCCAAAGCCGCTCATCCTCCGGATTGTCCTGGCCGCTGTAGGCGCAGTAAGCGTCATGGGCGGTGCGGTATTGGAGGCAGGCGTGGATCAGCTCCGCGTCCGGGTTCGCGGCTGCGACGGCCGGGGCAATCCCGGCCGAGGCAGCAGCTAGCGCCGACAGGGCGCCGCGACGGGTGGCGGCCATCACGCGGCCCTCTCACCCGGCTGGCCATAGAGGCGCAGCAGGTCGTTCACGATGTTCCAGGCCCAGGCGGCGGCGGGGCCATTCTCAGGTAGATCACTGCCATCGGGTGCCCGCGCTTCGACCTTGGCCGCACGGGCGATAGCGAGGATGCCGGCCATGGTCTGCGGCTTGGCGTCATCGATAGCGTCGACCGACTGTCGGTAGGCCGCCCAGAGGCGCTGGACCTCCGGATGTTCGTCGCCATCGTCGGCGTGGGTGTTGTAGGCGTGCCGCGCGGGTCCAAAACCGGCGCAGACCCCGATGAGCTCGGCGTCGGGATTTGGGGACGAAGCGCCAGTGTGGGAATCTCCCACATTGCCGGCCTGGGCGGGGGGAGCTGCCACGGCCGCGGACAAGGCGAGCGCCACCAGGGCGCCGCGACGCGTCGTTTGTCTTCTGGTATTTTGCTTGTCAGCCATTGCCTGCTCTCCATAGCGGGGGGTGGTTAGGCCGGGCGGGGTGTTTCAGCACCCTGTTCGGCCGTTCTTACGTTGTTCAGTAATCAGAACACGGGTAAGATTGCCTATGCGTCTGAACAACGCAAGGGTTTCCGAACGGGGTGCAGATGCTGGGCGTGCAATCCAAGATGGCTCGAGCTGCTCTTGGCCTCGGTGTTCGAGAACTGGCGCTGGCCTCTGGCGTGTCGGCGGACACCATCGTGCGGCTCGAAAAAGGTGAGCTTCTTCAACCACGCACCCTGGCTGCGATCCGCGCGGCGCTGGAAGTCGCCGGGGTCGAATTCATCGAAGAGAACGGAGGTGGGCCTGGTGTGCGCCTTACGAAGTCGCGGCACACGCCTACGTCAGACATCGCATCGTGACTTGGCAGGCGGCAGCGGCGTGGGTTGGAGCAATCCTCGGCTTTATTAATCTGGCGGGCGGTATATGGGCGAGCCGGCCGCGCGTCACCCTGTGGCCGGACGCGCGCGGCATCGGCGATAGCGGCGCCTCATCGGTGGTCAATGTTGCTGTGACCGCCGGCGATCGGCCGGTGTTGCTGCAGTCGCTTCGCCTGTTTCCCAGTCAACGTGCAATGGATGCCGCATGGTGTGAGGAAGACAGCGACGGCTCAGTCTTCCGCGCCATTGTCGAATGGCACATTCACGGCAGTTTTCTCCACCATGTTCCGGCGGATACCACTCGTATTTTTCGCGTGAAGGCTTTGAACGAGTATCGATATCGCCTCGTCTACGTTCACTGGTGGGATCAACGCTTTCGCATTTTCCCGTGGACGGTACGGATCCTGTCCCGGAAGCGGATCATTGAATTGAACAACGCTTCAGTAGGTGTCCCACGACCAGCGGAAGAAGGGCCCAGCGCGTCCAAAGTCGGTCGGAAAAATTAAAGCCCCTAAGACGAAGACGCGCTGAAATTGAACTGCAAAGTCGAGGCATAATCGTGTTCGGAAGGATCAACGACGGCAACAGAAACAACAACAAGAAGAAGGTTTTTCAATATGATCGACCGCGAGGTCCCACGGCGTGAAATACCCGTGGAAGGCAGGGGCCCCAGGAAGGACCCGCGACCCCCCACCCCCTCCTATCTGCGACTGGCCGCGCTTCATCGCCCGTCCTTTAGGCGCAGCGCCAGTTCGTGCAGGGCACCAATGATCTCGCCCCTGTCTTCGTGGAAGGCGTCAGGGTTTCGAGCGGAAGGCGGGCGGAGGCGTTGCGCGCGGTCCAGGATCCCACCGACGATCTCGGTCAGAGTTGGTGACGCAGGTGACGCGGGTGACGCAGGTGACGCACAGTGTCGCAAATTCACATAGGCGCGGGCGGGGGTGTGTGCGTGCGCCTGCGCACGCCCTGATCCCACTTCCTTACCCCCAGGGTATCTATAGTAATATGCGTCACCTTTGATGATGTGCGTCACCGGTCTTTGTTTTCGTTGGATTGTTGGTGACGCACTGGTGACGCACATGGCGCAGGCTGCTGGCGCGGTCTTCATAGCGCGCTGCTCCTGACGAACCAGCGCCCCGCATTATCCCTTCGTCTCTGCCATCCAAGCCGCAACAGAATGGCCGCGACGCGACGCTGATCGGCCGTGCCCAGCTTCGGGGTTTCGACCATTAGGGCGCTGCGCGCGACGTCCAACACGGTCGTTTTTGACAGCCCCACAAGCCAAGCCTTGATTGCGTCTTCCCAGGCGTCCGCCTCGAACCGTTCCTCTTGCTGGGGTCGTATCTGTTCCGCCTCGAACTCGGCATCGGGCCACCACTTGGTGCCCTGGCTAAAGAGGTGTGCCGCTTCGGCAAAGAGTTGGTCCCGCTCCCGTCGTAAGGCGTCGGTGTCGATTAGGCCCACCTTCACAGGCCAGAAGCGCCGGCCGCCAGTTTCGTCCCTGAGATAGGCGTCCTGATTCGTGCTGCCGATGAACAGGCATTGGCGGGGCTCGAGGACTTCCTTCCGCCCGTAGCTCGGCCGGTATCGCTCGACGGGGCGCGTGATGAACGATTTGAGGCGCGAATTCTCGGCCTTGCCCAGCGCCGCCAGCTCGGCAATCTCGATCAGCCATTTGCCGTTGAGGTGCTGGGCAGCGTCCTTACCGGCGTTGATGTCCGGCATAGCGTCGGAGAACCAGGCCCCGCCAAGGATGGCACAGGCGGTCGATTTGCGGGCGCCCTGCGGCCCTTCCAGCACCATCATGTAATCGGCCTTGCAACCAGGCTTCAGGACACGTGCGACCATTGCCACAAGGAACATGCGGCCGATCTGCTTAGTGTATTCGTTGTAGTCGGCGCCAAGGAAGGTGTGCAGCCACGATGACACGCGGGATTCCCCGTCCCACTTCAGGCCCGCCAGGTATTCGCGCACGGGATGGAAAGCGAGCTCGACCGCACGGAGGTCCACCGCCTGGTGGGCAACGTCCTTGCTCAGCGTCTCAAGGCCCTCCCGCTGGAGGTATTCCTGAAGCTTGGATACGTCGGCGTCGGTGACGGCCCGCAGATCGCCGGTGACCTTGTCTTTGAGGACCGGCGCCCGAAGCATTTCGTCTTGCCGGAAGACTTTCGCGACGCGCGAATCCCGGCGCATCGCCAGCATGCAGTTGAAGAGATTACCGCGGGGGTCTCCTTCCTTGGTCCGCTGGCAGTGCTCGAGCCATGATGCGCTATTAGGGGCGGGAGGTTTCTCCATCCTGAGGGGCTGCGCCGCCTTACGCGGTTGCTTCCACCCGAAGTCGGCTGGCGCGCGGCCCATCCACTCGCACAGGACGAAGGCGGCGCCCTGTAGCGACGGCGCGCCGCCAAACTCTATCACCAGGTCGCACGCCGAGAGGCCGGTGCGGGAACCGAAGTCCTGGATCCCGTCGCGGTGAATGGACAGGTCCTCTTCATAGACCCTGCCCAAATCGGCACTGGAAACGCGCCAGGCGCCTGTCCCTGCCTGCCGCTGGGCACGAGGGAATACGCGGGGCACCCAGGCGTCGGCGCTGTCCAGAGCGGCCCGGTTCACCTTCTTGAAGAAGCTGTCGCCATCAGCGGCGGGCCGCGCGGGCCGGGCCGCCCGGGGCGGGTTAGCTTGGTTCTGGGATTTTCCCAGGTCCTGCTTCGCGAGTTGCACGCCGCCCGCACGTTCGATCAGACCCGACGCATCGGCGAGGAAGGCAGCCATGGCGGCGCGCGGGACGGTTGGCAGGGACACCAGCGGGACATCCAGCGGAGACTGTCCCGCCCAGGTGTAGGGCGCCTTGGTCTCGGGATGGATGCCGAAGCCGACGAACTGCTGCCCGAGGCCGAGGAGCTCCACCTGGGCCTTGCTGCCGTCTGGTAGCAGGAACTCCTTGGTCTCCATTTTCGGACCAGGTTCAGCCGCGCGATAGAGCAAGAGCAGCTTCGGCGCCTTGCCGGTTCGCCTGAGCGCGCCGGGGCCGCAAATGCGCTCGGCGGCCGCATTGATTTCCGCGACCAGCGCAGCGTCCAGCACGTCGATATCGAACGCGGCGAGCTGGTCGCACAGAATCCCGGTGTTTCCGGCCGGTGTCTTACCGAGGGAGGCGAGTGTGGCTGCCCGCGCTGCTTTCTCCCACCCATTGCCGATCGGTCGCTTACCGGCGCCCTTCAGCGTCGCGTCGTGGGGGTAGATCGGGACGGGGTAGAAGCCGTTGGTCAGAAGCCTCAGGCGCAGGTCGGTGATGGTCATTTACCGGTAGCCAAACTGCCCGGAAACCCAGGACTTCCGTAGGCGGTATTAGATGTGGTAGCCTCCGCACCGTGTTGATGGCGTTGGGTTGCGTTACACCCCACAGCTCCACCATCGGGGGCGTCACCACAATGAATTCATTGCATTTCCTGGCGTCCTATGCCGGCTGGTCCCGACTTTTGTCCCAGCAGGTTCAACCGGCATGCTCACCTCCTCAGGTCCCGACGTTCCGTTGTTCCAGATCAGGTCCTGGGCCTTGCGCCGGCCGTCGGTAGATCGGGGAGCATGTCAGTGACGGGCCCTCCACCGGGCGCCGTGGGCTGGCGCAGGCTGCGTGCCTGGTCGCCGGCACCATCCATCCGCGCCTCGTTCGCGCTCCACGGGTTGGGCGCGGTCGTCGTCGCGGCCCAGCCGCAGGCCTGGCCGCAGGTGCTGGGCGTGCTGGCCTTCAACCACGCGCTTCTGACCTGTTGCATGCATCCGCGCAGCGCGATCCTTGGGCCCAACATGACTCGGCTGCCAGCCGCCGATCGTGCCCAGGTCGCCCTGACGTTCGACGACGGCCCCGACCCTGACGTGACGCCGCGGGTCCTGGACATCCTGGAGAGCTACGGCGCCAAGGCGAGTTTCTTCGTCATTGGCAGCAAGGCGGCGCGTTGCCCCGCCTTGCTGCGCGACATCGTGGCGCGGGGGCATACCGTCGAGAACCATACCCAAAACCACCCCAACGGCTTCGCCTTTGGCGGCCCGAGGATTTTGTGGCGTGAGGTCGATCAGGCGCAGCGAACGATCGTCGACGCCTGCGGGCAAGCGCCGCGATTCTTCCGCGCGCCGATGGGCCTGCGGAACCCGTTCATGGATCCGGTGCTGAGCATGGCGGGGCTGTCGCTCGTCGCGTGGACGCGCCGCGGCTACGATACGGTGCGCCATCAGCCGACGTGGGTTCTTGACCGGCTTTCGCGTAGCCTCGCGGCGCGGGATATCCTGTTGCTGCATGACGGGAATTCCGCGCGCGACGCGAATGGCATCCCCATCGTCCTCACCGTCCTGCCCCGCCTGCTGGAGCGGATCGCGGCCCAGAATCTCAGCGCGGTGTCCTTGGCGGCGATACCGCCGTCAACCGCCGCCAGATGAGCCACGGCAGGCGTGCCAACATTCCAAAAACCAGCCGCACATGCATGCCGGTCAGCAGGACGTTGTCGCGCCCATAACGGAAATGCGAAACGCCACCCTCTTCGGCCCGCAGGTAGCGAACGGGTGCCGGCAGGTTGATCGGGCGCACCCCTGCCCAGGTCAGGCGCACCGCCGCCTCTGGATCGAAATCGAAGCGGCGCATCCAGCGGCTCCGCTCCATGATCCGTAGCAGGGGTTCGATCGGATAGATCCGGAACCCGAAAAGTGAGTCGCCGATCCCGGCACCCAGTGTTTCAAGATTGGCCCACCAGTTCGAAATACGTCGCCCGCGCACGCGCAGCATCGGCGCATCGGCGCCAAAGACGGGAACACCAAGGATCATCGCCTCCGGCGCCGCCATCGCCGCCGCCATGAAGGCGGGGATGTGGTCGGCCGGATGCTGGCCGTCCGCGTCCATCACCAGCGCGTGGGTGAAGCCCGCAGCCTGCGCTGCGCGCAGCCCCTGCAGCACGGCGCCGCCCTTGCCGCCGTTCTCGGCCACGACCAGCACGCGCAGCGCCGGATCCGTCGCCGCGGCGGCGCGGACGGGCGCGTCGCTGCCGTCGGTGCTGCCGTCGACCACGACCCAGACCGGCGCCCAGACCGCACGCGCCTCACGCACCGTGTCGAGCAGCTTGCGGCCGCTGTTGTAGCTCGGGATGAGGACCAGCATGGACGGCGTTGGCATCAGCCGGGGTTTTTCGCGCGCAACTGGGTGCGGAAATAGGTCTCCAGCCGCTCAACGAATGCCTGCGGATCATCGCCGACCGCAAAACGCTCCCCAAGGCGGACGCGGAAGACGAGCGGCAGGACCGGCGGACGCAGCAACGGCCAACTCTTGCTGAGGTAGGGGTTGTCGGCCTCGATCAGCAGCGTCTGCACCGGTGCCTTGGCGGCCTTGGCCATGACGGCAAAACTGCGATGCAGGGGATCGATCGGCGGGTGAACCGTCCGGGAGCCTTCGGGAAATATCAGCAACTGGCTGCCGTCGCGGATCGTTTGTGCCGCCCCGCGGATCATCGACAGCGGTGCGTCGTTGCGCACGTAGCCGGCAAGCCGGATGCCGCCGCCAAGGAACAGGCTGTCCCACAGCGATGCCTTGGTGATGCACACGACGCGCGGCAGGCGGGACAGCAGCAGCACCGCGTCCAACATCGTCGGGTGATTGGCCGCGATCACGATGCCCGGGTCGTGCCGCAAGGTATCGACGGCAGCAAGGTCGGCCCGCAAGACACCCGTGACGCGCATCACCCACAGCGACCAGCGGAAGCCGGCCATGATCCCGAATTGTCCCAGTCGGTGGCCCGTCCCACGCGGCAGCAATGGGTAGAGCAAAGACGCGGGCAGACTCCACACCAGGCAGGACAGCCCGAATACCCCCAGGCAGAGATAAAACGCGACGCGATAATAGGCAGCGAGAAGCCAACCCTGGGCAGGCAAGGCATCTCGGCTGTCGGCCCGCGCCCGGCCCTGCTCCATCGGTATTTTCTTTTCGCGGAAGTTTTTAGTGGCCTATGGTAACTGTCGCTGGACGGCATAGTAAAGGGACGAAGGGTGACGCAGGGCGGGTCGATTTCGAATGAGAATAAGCCGCGGACGGAACTAGACGCGGATTGGCAACCCAACGCCCCAGCGGCCCCGCACGCACCACTTCTGGCGTATTACACGGCGCCGCAGGGGCGCTTCGGCTTTGTGCGCGATCTGTTCGACCGGACAGCGGGTTCCTACGATCGCATCAACAGCGTGCTCTCCCTGGGGTCCGGGGCCTGGTACCGGAGCCGTGCGCTGCAACGTGCCGGCCTGCGGCCCGGTGCGCGCATGCTGGACGTCGCGATAGGGACCGGGCTTGTCGCGCGTGAGGCGGTGCGGATCCTGGGGCCCGCCGGGGCCGTCATCGGCCTGGACATCAGCGCCGGCATGCTGGCTGTGGCGCGACGTTCACTGCGCATTCCCCTGATCCAGGCGCGGGCGGAAGCGCTTCCCCTTGGCGATGCCAGCGTGGATTTCATCAGCATGGGATATGCGCTGCGCCATGTGAGCGACCTTGCCCTGCTGTTCGCGGAATTCAGGCGCGTGCTGCGTCCTGGCGGCACGATCCTGGTGCTGGAGATCGCGCGGCCGGAGGGCCGCTTCGGCCATGCGATGGCCCGCGCCTATGTCGGTGGCATCGTGCCCAGCCTGAGCCGCCTGGCCGGCGCCGATGCCAGGACGCTCATGCGCTACTACTGGGATACCATCGAGTCCTGCGTTCCGCCCGAGGATATCATGCGCCATCTGCGCGAGACGGGGCTGGAGCAGGTGATGTGCGAGACGGACCTTGGCGCCTTCCGGGCCTATACGGCGCGACGTGCCCCGCCCCAGGCCGCGACACCGCGCTGATCTTCGAAGTGCCGCCGCAGATACCCGTCGCACCGCGGCCATGGCCCGTCGAACGCATCGGTGCGGCCGGCGCGCGCGGGCCGGCACGGTAACGGGACGGGTCGGCCGGCGACGCACGGCGTATCGTCCGCGGCGCTTTTAACGTCGCAATGGTCGATGGGGTGTCGATTGGGCTATATGGGGCAGGGACAGACGTGGCCTGAGCCGCGGAGGCCGTGACCGGCCCTTCTCGCGGATCGCTGCGTCTGACCTGGCCACGTTGCCTCCGTCCATGCCGCGCTGCTATTTAAAAATTCCGCCATGATACAACCCAATCGCCGGCCTATCGTTGAAGAAACAGCACCGCCAGGGGGAGAGAATGCGTACCGAAGACTCCACAGCGCTGCCGGGGCAAGCCGCTGATTCGTTGGAGGTCGATCTCGCTCGACTGATCGTCACTACACTTTCGCTTGAAGTTTCGCCTGAACAGATCTTGCCCGAAGCACCACTGTTTGGTGAAGGACTTGGGCTGGATTCCATCGATGCGCTCGAATTGGCTCTCGCCATTTCCAAGGCCTATGGCGTGCAGTTGCGATCGGATGACGAGCGCAACCATCGCATTTTCGCGTCCCTGCGTAGCCTTGCCGGCCATATCGCGAAGCACCGGACCGGCTGAGGCGATGCGTCCCGAGTGGCGCCATGACGTCGCGCGCCTGGCGACCGTCTGGCTGCTGGCCGTGGCGGTGGAGGTCGCGGTTGGCGCGGTCTTCGTCCAATACGTGGGCAGGGCCGGGTCGGCGGTGATCGCCGTGCTGATGAACCTGCTGGTCTGTCTGCGCTTTGCCGTCACCTTGCTGCCGGGGCGCGTTCCTCTCATCACGCGGTATGCGCGCAGCGATGCGATGGGCCTGCCAGCGGATCGCGAAGGCTACACACATGCGCTGACCGCCGTTTGGGCGGCACTGCTCGGCGCATTCGCGCTTTTGCATGCCGGGGCGATCCCGGATCTTTGGAGCTCGCGCGCCGTGGCCCTGGCGCAAGCGGTCGTTTGTCCCGCGTTCTTCCTGGGCGAGCATTGGTGGCGGAGCCGGGCGCTGCCAGAACTCGGCCGGGCGACGCCCTGGCGAACGCTGCGCGCGATCCGCGCCGCCGGCGGCTGACGGCATGGCGACGGACCATTTGGCCGAGCTCGGCACGGCGTTGACCCCGCGCGCCGCGTCGGAGGTGATTTGCCACCACGGCGCGGACCGCGTCGTCACAGTCGGTGCCTTCCTGGCCGAGGTGGCCGCCGTCGCGGCACGCCTTCCGGCGCATGGCTACGCGGTCAATCTCTGCGCGGATCGTTACCTGGCCCTGGTCGGCTTCGCGGCGGCGTTGCTGCGCGGCCACCCGACGCTGCTTGGCGGCGGGCCTGGTGCGCCGCCGGCGTTTCTTCGCATGTTGGCGGCGCATTATCCGGCGGCCTACGCGATGACGGACGCATCGCTGCCCGAGGCTGTGCTGCCGGCCTGCCGCGTGGACGGGCCATTGCCCGCACCCGGCGCGGCGCTGCCCCCGCTGCCGGCCATCCCGCACGGTCGGATTGCCGCGATTGCCTTTACCTCCGGCTCGACCGGTGCCCCCACGGCGCATCCCAAGCCATGGGGCGCGCTGGTCGCCGGTGCCGAGGCGGCGGCGGCACGCTTCGGACTGCGGCACCAGGATGGGCCGCCCACCAGCATCGTCGCCACGGTTCCGCCGCAGCACATGTATGGCTTTGAGACGACAATGATGCTGCCGCTTCGCGCCGCGGTCGCGATCCATGCGGGGGCGACATTCTTCCCGTCGGATGTGCTGGACGCGCTGGGACTGGTGCCCGCGCCGCGGCTGCTGATCACCACGCCGGTCCATCTGCGCGCACTGCTTGGGCAAGCGCGCCCGATGTGTCCGCCCGACGCCGTGATCTCGGCGACCGCGCCGCTGTTGCGGGAGATGGCCGAGGCGGTGGAACGCGACTGGGGCGCTGCGATGCTGGAGATCTACGGCGCGACCGAGGCCGGCTCCATGGCCAGCCGGCGCTTGGTGGAAGACGATACCTGGCTGCCCTATGCCGGCGTCCAGGTACTGCCGGGCACGGCGCTCGTGCCCGGCATCGGCGCCGTGGCGCTGTCCGACGCGGTGGAGCCGGTGGGCGGTGGCCGGTTCCGGCTGCTCGGGCGGCTGTCGGACGTCGTGAAGCTCGGCGGCAAACGCGCCTCGCTGGCGGAGCTGAACCGCATACTCGGTGCGGTGCCGGGCGTGGTCGACAGCGTGTTGGTGCCGCCGGAGGATATCGAGAGCAATCCATCCGCCCGCCTGACCGCCTATGTCGTGGCGCCCGGATGCGCGCCGGACGACATTCTGGGCGCGCTGCGTGGTCGATTGGATCCGGTTTTCCTGCCGCGGCGGATGGTCATGGTCCAGCGCCTCCCGCGTGACGGGTTGGGCAAGTTGCCGCACCAGGCGCTGGCGGCGATTGGCCGCGCCAATTCGGGCAAAGCATGACCCCCCCGGCACCGACCCGCTTCATGCTCCCTGGCAGCCACCCAGCGATACCCGGCCATTTCCCGGGGCGGCCCATCGTCCCGGGCGTGCTTCTGCTGGACGCCGTGCTGCAGGCCATTGCCGCCACACAGGCCGAAGGCACCCCGGTTCGGCCACCGGGTCCGCTGCGCGCCAAATTCCTGGCACCGGTTGCCCCAGGGATGGCGGTGGAGATCCGGCTTGTTCCGCGGGAGGATGCGCGCATCGCCTTCACCTGCCACTGCGATGGTATCGTCGTGCTGCGCGGAGAGACGTGATGCCAGCCCGATCCGCATCCCACGACTGGACCGCCGCGCCGGAGCGGGGGAGCGTCGCGATGACCCGGCTGATGCTGTGGATCGTCGGTGCGCTCGGCTGGCATGCTGGCCATGTCCTGCTTTACCCGATCGCGGCCTATTTCCTGCTGTCCTCGCCCCGGCAGCGCGCGGCGGCGCGCATCTATCTGGGTCGTGCGCTCGGCCGCGCGGCCGGCCCTCGCGACCTGTTCCGGCTTTACTTCGCCTTCGCATCGACGATCCTCGATCGCGTGTGGCTGGCCTCCGGCCGCACCCGGGATTTCAACATCGAGGTGCACGGGCTGGAGACGCTGCGCGACACCATTCAGGCTGGACGGGGCTGTCTGCTGTTCGGCGCGCATTTCGGGAGTTTCGAAGCCCTGCGCGCCGTGGGGGACGCCGGCTGTCCCGTGGATGTCACCATCCTGATGCACGAAGCGAATGCAGCCCGGGTCAAGGCGTTGTTCGACGCGCTCGGTGGCCCCGAGCGTGCCGCGGCGATCATACCGCTGGGCCTGCCGGATTCGATGCTGCGCGTGCGGGAGTGCCTGGACCGTGGCGGCATTGTCGGCCTGCTGGCCGACCGGGCGGCGCGCGGCGAACGGGTGCAGCACGTCACGTTCCTGGGCGAGGCGGCACCAATCCCGACCGGGCCGCATGTGCTGGCCGCGGTGCTGAACGCGCCTGTCATGCTCGCCTTCGGCATCTGGCGCGGGCCGCGCCACTACGACGTGCGGTTCGAGCCTTTCGCCGACCGGGTCGCGCCCATGGGTCGCGCCGGGCGCGACGCGGCCGTGGCAGAGTCGGTCGCACGCTATGGCGCCCGGCTTGAGCAGCTTTGCCGGGCCTACCCATACAACTGGTTCAACTTCCATGACTTCTGGCAGAAGCAGGCGGCATGAGGCGACGCGCGGCCATGCTCGGCGTAGCGGCGCTGCTGCCATCGGCCCTGCGTGCCGAGGACGCGCCGCTGACGCGGTTGATGCAGGCGCTTGCCGGCGTGCGGGAACGGCACGCCCGCTTTACCGAGGAGAAGGTGATCCCCGAGCTTGACCTGCCTTTGCCCAACGAGGGCACGCTCTCGTGGATCGCGCCGGACAGGCTGGAGAAAGTCACCCTCTGGCCGATCCAGGAGCGGCTGGTGGTCGCGGGCGGACGGCTGACCTACGAACGAACGGATCGTGGCGTGCAACGCGCATTCGCGCTCAGCGAACAGCATGAGATGCAGGCGCTGGTGGAAGCGATCCGCGGCACCTTGGCAGGCGACCTCGTGATACTGCGACAGCACTATGAGGTCGCGTTCGAGGGACGGAGCGATGGCCCCTGGCGCCTTGTGCTGATGCCGATTTCCGTGCGCCTGCGCAGCGCCGTGCAGCGTATCGTCGTGACCGGCGAGGCGAGCGAACTGCTTGGCGTGGATACCGAGGGCAGCGGCGGCACCAGCCGGATGCGGATCACCCCGGCACCGTGAAGCGTCTTGTCGCGCTGTTGCTGTTCCTGGCGGGGGTGGGCGGGATGCTGGCCTGGTTGGCGCCACCACGCGCCGATCTGGTCGAGTTCCTGCCGCCAGGCCGTACGCCCGCCAGCGCGTTCCTGTTCCGCGAATTGCAAAGTGGCGCCGCCACCACCCTGCTGCTCGCGGCGATCGAGGGCGCACCGCGCGACGAACTGGCCCGGCTGTCGCGTGAGACGGCGGCGGGGCTGCGGGCGTCCGGCCGCTTCGCCTTCGTCGGTGACGGCAGCCTGCGCCTGGTGGAGGCGGAGGAGGCGCTGCTGTTCCGCTACCGCTACCTGCTGTCGGCGGACACGCGGGCCGAGGGTTTTTCCGCGGCGGCACTTCGGCCGCGACTGGAGGCGCTGCTCGATGGCCTTCGCTCCGCCGCGTCGCCGCTATTGGCCAGGTTCGGTTTTGCTGACCCGACGGGGGCGTTCTTCGGCCTGATGGCAGCCTGGCTGGCGGAGTCCAGGATCGAGACGTCGGACGGTGCCTGGTTCGCGGCAACCGGGGCCGGGGCGCCGCGTGCGTTGCTGGTGGCGCGGGGCCTGGGCGCGGGCATGGATGCGGACGCGCAGCAGGCGGCGATGGATGCTTTCGCCGCGGCCTTCGCCGCCGCCCATCCGGCCCCATCGGCGCGCTTGCTGCTGAGCGGGCCTGGCGTTTTCGCGGCCGCGGCGGCGGGACAGATCAAGGCCGATGTGCAGTTCGTGACGCTGACCTCGGCGGCGTTGCTGGCGGCGTTCCTGTATTGGCGGTTTCGCTCACTGCTGCTGCTGGCGCTGGTCGCGGTGCCGCTCGGGGCCGCGACGGTCGTGGGCTATGCCGTCACGGCGTTGCTGTTCGGCACGGTCCATGCTGTGGCGCTGGGTTTCGGGGTGACGATGCTGGGCGTCGCGGTCGATTACCCGATCCTGCTGCTGACGCTGCGCCGGCCTGGCGAGACGCTGCGGGATGCGGCGGCGAGGATCTGGCCGACGCTACGCCTCGCGGCCGTGGCGGCGGCGGCGGGCTTGCTCGCCATGCTGGGATCGGGCCTGCCGGGGCTGGTGCAGATCGGCGTATTTGCCGGGGCCGGGTTGTTGGCGGCGGCGGCCACGACGCGCTGGGTGGTGCCGCATCTGGTGCCCGATGGGGCGCCGGTTGCCGCGCGGCCGCTGCCGCGATGGATGGTGGCGCCGCTGGATGCGCTGCGCGGACGGCGCATTGCGGCGCTCGCGCTGGTGTTGCTGGCGGCGGTATTCCTGGTCGTGACCGGCGGGCCCGGCCGGCAGCGTGATCTGGCGGCGTTGAGCCCCATTCCGGCGGCCCAGCAGGCGCTGGACGCGGAATTGCGGGGCCAGCTTGGCGCGCCGGACGTCCGCAGCCTGTTCGTGATCGGTCCGGCCGCGTCCGACGCGGAGGTCCTGCGCCGCGCCGAGGATCTGGCCGAAGCCTTGCGGCCGCTGGTGCAACGCGGCCTGCTGTCCGGCGTGGACCTGCCAAGCCGCTATCTGCCAAGCCCAGACCTGCAGCGTGCGCGGCAGGCCGCCCTGCCGGAGCCTGCGGCCCTTGATGCGGCCTTGCGCGCCGCCGCCGCCGGGCTGCCGTTTCGCGCCGGCGCCTTCGCGCCGTTCCAGGCGGCGGTGGAGGAGAGCCGGATCCTGCCACCGCTCGGCCTCGCGGCCCTGGCCGATAGCGCGCCGACCGTCGCCGCAAGGTTGGCGCCGCTGCTGGCCCGGCACGATGGCGCGGTTTGGGGCATCGGCCCCGCGACCGGCGTCGGTGATCCGGTGGCGCTGGAAGCGGCCGCGGCGGCACTGGGCCTGCCCGGTGTGCTGTTCCTGGACGTGAAGCTGGAGATGGAGCGCCTGCTCGACGACTACGGGCAATCGACCATGGGCTGGGGGCTGGCGGGCGCCGTCCTGGTGCTTGCGCTGCTGATGGCCGGGCTGCGCGGCATGCGACGCGGCTTGGGTATCGCCGCGCCGATCGGTGGGGCAGTGATCGTCTCCCTCGCCGTGCTGACCCTGGCGGGGGAAGCGATCAGCCTGTTCCATATGGCTTCGCTGCTGCTGCTGGCAGGCTTGGCGATTGATTATTCCCTGTTTCTTGCCCAAAATAGCGGCAAGCAAAACGGGGACGTAAGTCCGAACGACGACAGCATAGGAGCCGTCTTGAACTGCGCCATGTCCACGTTGCTGACGTTTGGCCTGCTCGCGTTCTGTGAAACACCCGTGCTGCATGGGATCGGCCTGACGGTGGCGGCCGGCGTCGTGGCGGCGTTCCTGCTGGCCTGCGCGATGTCGCCCCGCGTGGCGCATGGGCGCTAGCACGATGTGGCCTCTGGCCATCGCGGCGCGCAGCACGGTCACGGCGCTGGGTGCCGGCACCGAGCCTTTGCGCGCGGCGCTGCACGCCCGGCGCGGCGGCTTGGCGCGCTGCGACTTTCCGGGCGGACCGGCGGCGACCTGGCTTGGCCAGGTGCCCGGGCTCGACAGCGCGACGCCGCCATTGGGCCTGCGCGCCTACGACTGCCGGAACAACCGCCTGGCCGAACTGGCGCTGCGCAGCGACGGCTTCGAGGAGGCCGTGCTGCGCGCCCGAGACCGCCATGGCGTCGACCGGGTGGCGGTGGTCGTCGGCACCAGCACGGCGGGTATCGAGGAGACGGAACAAGCCTATGCCCGGCGCGTTCCGGGCAATACCGCGTTGCCGGCCGATTTCGATTTCGCACGCACGCATGATCTACAGGCATTGCCCGACTACCTGCGCGCGAGGCTGGGGCTGCGCGGTCCGGCGCTGGTGATTTCCACCGCCTGCACCTCCGGCGCCCGTGCGATCATGCAGGCGGCGGCGCTGATCGGTGCCGGCGTGGTGGACGCCGCCGTGGCTGGCGGCGTGGACAGCCTGTGCCGATTGACGCTGCATGGTTTTGCCTCGCTCGAACTGCTGGGTCGGGGGCCGTGCCGCCCCTGCGCGGGGGACCGCGATGGCATCTCGATCGGCGAGGGGGCGGGGCTGCTGCTGCTGGAACGGGGCGTGAGGGACGATGCGCCGCTGCTGCTCGGTGCCGGCGCCAGCAGCGACGGGCACCACATGTCCTCGCCGCACCCCGACGGGTTGGGCGCGGTCAGCGCGATGCGCGCCGCGCTGGCGGCGGCGGGGCTCGGGCCGGAGGCGATCGACTACGTCAACCTGCATGGCACCGGCACGCGCGCCAATGACGCGATGGAGGACCGCGCGGTGCACCACGTCTTTGGCAACGCCGTGCCATGCAGTTCGACCAAGGGCTGGACCGGCCACACGCTCGGCGCATCGGGCGCCATCGAAGCCGTCATCGCCGCCATCTGCGTGGAAGACGGGTTGATCCCCGGCTGCCTGGGCGTCGAGGCCGCAGATCCCACGTTTCGCTGCCATATCGCGACCGGCAATGACGCGGCGCCACTCCGTCGCGTCATCAGCAATTCCTTCGGTTTTGGTGGCAGCAACTGCAGCCTGATCATCGGCCGCGCCGCATGAAATGCTGGATCGCCGGCGTCGCCGTGCTGGGGCCGGGACTGCCGGGCTGGGCGCTGGCCGAGCCTGTTCTCGCAGGCACGCAGCCCTGGGTCATGGCCGAGGCCACCGCCCCCCCGCCCGCCATCCTGGCCGCCACGGAGCGCCGGCGTACTGGCGCCACGGTTCGCTTCGCGCTCGCGGCCGCCACGGAGGCGACCGAGGCGGAGAGCGACCGCGCCGCGCTGGAAACCATCTTCGCCAGCGGCAACGGCGATGGCGCGGTGATCGCGGGCCTGCTGGGCGCGATGCATGACCCCGGGGGCGACGTTTCGCCCACGCAGTTCCACAATTCGGTGCACAATGCCGCGGCCGGGTATTGGCATATCGCCGTCGGCTCAACGATGCCGTCGCTGAGCCTCGGCGGGCACGATGGTGTGTTTGCCGCGGGGTTGCTGGCGGCCATGACCGCCGTGGTGTCGAGCGGGCGCGCGGTGTTGTTCTGCGCCTACGACACCCCGGTCCCGCCCCCACTGGCGGCGCTGCGGCAGACGGATTTCCCTTTTGCCGTGGCGCTCGTGCTGCGGCCCGGCGGGGGTGATGGCGCGCGCGCGATGCTCGACCTGCGCTATGTGGCAGGGGCCGCGCCGATGGCGCAACCAGAGGACGGGCTGGATGCGCTGGCCGGCGGCAATGCCGCGGCGCGTGCCATCCCGCTGCTGCGCGCCATCGCCGCGCGCCGGGCTGCGTCCGTCCGCCTGCCGTACCTGACGGACGCGCATCTGGAGATACTGGTTTGCCCGTGCTGAGCCCGCCGCTTGACCACGCGGCGATCGCCGGGCTGGTGCCGCACCATGGCGCGATGTGCCTGCTGGATCGCGCCATCGCCTGGGACGCGTCCCGCATCCTGTGCGAGACCGGACGCCATCGCGACGACGCCAACCCCCTGCGCCGGGACGGCATGCTGCCGGCGGTCTGCGGGTTGGAATTCGCGTTGCAGGCCATGGCGCTGCATGGCGCGGTCGGCGCGGCGGCCGCGCAATCGGTCGGCTTCGTCAGCAGCCTGCGCGACATCAGGATGAACGTGGACCGGCTGGACACCGTCCAAGCCCCGCTGTTGATCGAGGCCGTGGCGCTGGTCGCGGAGACGGGTGGCTTCATCTACCGCTTCGACATCACGGCGGATGGCCGCAGCCTTCTCAGCGGCCAGGCGGCGGTGATCCTGCCGGGAGAGGCCGCATGACGCCGCGTCGCGCATTGGTGACCGGCGGGTCCAGCCCGATTGGCGCCGCCATCTGTCGCGGCCTGTCGGCCGAGGGCCATGAGGTCCTGATTCACGCCCATGGCAACCTGGGCCGGGCCGAAGCGCTGGCGGCCGAGATCGTGGCGGCGGGTGGCCAGGCGCGGGCCTTTGCCTGCGACCTGACCGACATTCCGGCGACCGCCGCGGTGCTGGAGGCGCTGATCGCGGAAACCCCCGTCCAGGTGCTGGTCCACAATGCGGGCACCCATGACGACGTGCCGCTGGCGGGGATGTCGGAACAGCAGTGGCGCGGGGTGGTGGATGTCTCCCTGACCGGCTTCTTCGCCGTGCTGCGCCCGCTGATCCTGCCGATGATCGGCACGCGCTGGGGGCGGATCGTGGCGATCTCCTCCCTATCCGGCATCATCGGCAATCGCGGGCAGGTGAATTACGCGGCGGCGAAGGCAGGGTTGATTGGCGCGGTGAAGTCGATCTCGCTTGAATATGCGTCGCGCGGCGTAACCGCGAATGCCGTGGCGCCGGGTATCATCGCGACGCCCGCCGTCGATGCGGCGATGACGCGCCAGCGGATCGCGGAGATCGTTCCGGCGCGCCGCGCCGGCCAACCGGAGGAGGTGGCGGACCTCGTGTGTTTCCTCGCGTCCAGCCGCGCCGCCTATATCACAGGGCAGACCATCTCGGTCAGCGGGGGGCTGGGCTGAGGTCAGTTCGTCTTTTCGCGCACCCATTCGCCGGCGCGGTTGAGGGCGGCACCCGTGGAATCCGCGGCCCGGCCAAGTGCGGCACCGGTCTGGGTGCCGGCACGGTCCAGCGCCGCACCGGTGCGGGTCGCGGGCCTGCTGCTTTCGCAGCCGCCGACGGCCAGGATGCCGGTCACGGCCAGCGCCAAGGCACCGATCCTGCGGCCCATGGGGCCTGCCTTCGTGTGTCGCGTCATGGCGCCACGGTAGCACATCATCGCTCGGCGGCGACGGCCAAAGGAAGTGCTTCCGGCATGGCGGGTCCCAGACCGATCCTGTGTAGCGCCGAGAGCACGTGGAAGACGGCCTTGAACGACAGGATCGGCAGCACGGCGCGCGGATCCCCACGCAGGTTGCCGGCCAGCATGTTGATGATGCCGTCACGCATCCAAAGCCTGTTGCTGGGTGCCATGAACAGCGACCGCATGACAGGATCGTTGATGCGGTAGATCAGCCAGCTGATGCGATCCATCGCACGCGCCAGTTCCGTGTTCGTGCGCGCTGCCATCCGCTGGCCCCGAACCGGATCGTCGAGCCAGACGTCGGCGGTCCTGGCACCCAGTTCGCCGGCCGTCATGGCCATGAGCACGCCTGTCGAGAACATCGGGTCCACGAAGCCATAGGCATCGCCAATCATCAGGAAGCCATCGCCATGGCCCTGGCTGGCACGGTAGCTGTAGTTCCCGGTGCTGAAGATCTCCGACACGATCTCAGCGCCTTGGGTGCGGGCTGTCACCGTGGGACTTTGGGCGATACGTGCGAGGAACAGTTCCTGCGGCGAACCTTTGCGGCCTTTCCAGGCCGACTGGTTGCCGACGAAGCCGATGCTCATGATGTCGCCCTGCAGCGGGATAAGCCAGAACCAGCCATCTTCGGACAGGTGGATGCTGATATAGCCGTCCAACTCGCCATCACGCCGCGCGACGCCACGGAAATGCGCATAGATCGCCGCCGTGTTGTTGCGTTTGTTCATGTCTTTCACACGCATCCGTCCGGCCAGGAAGGTGTCGCGCCCCGATGCGTCAAGGACGTAGCGAGGGCGGAATTCCTGCGTCGCGTCGGACGCGTCGCGTGCATGGACCGTCGCGCGTTCACCCGCCGCGCCGAAGGCGATGTCGGTGACGCGCGTGTTTTCCAGCGTGACGGCACCGCGGCGGCGCGCATTGGCGAAGAGCAACGTGTCGAACTCCGCGCGCTTGACCTGCCATGCATGGGTCCGCGCCTTGTTCAGCGCCTGGGCAAAGGGAAAGGCGCAGCTACGCCCGGTGCGATCTGAGACGAATTCGGCACCGGGCTTGTGCACGCCGATGGCGCGCACCTCCTCCAACACGCCCAGACGCTCCAGGACGTCGAGGTTGCGGGGGAGGAGGCTCTCGCCAATATGGAAGCGTGGATGGGCTTCCTTTTCGACCAGGACCACGCTGCGCCCCGCCATGGCGAGCTGTGCGGCGGCGGTGGAGCCTGCGGGGCCACCGCCGATGACAAGGACGTCGGGTGCGGACAGGTCATTCATCCGTGCAAGCTCCACACTGGGGCTTTGTGCGTCAAGCATCTCGTTAAGGTGAGGGAACGTTGCGGCCTGCAACGCGCCGACCCCCGCCGGCAACGCGGCATTCGCGGAAAACCGTGCTACCCGCAGCGCGCGCGCAGCCCGGCGACGTCCATCCCCTCCAGACCCAGCCATGCGATCAGCGGGTTGCCCTGGCGCAGCTCCTTGCCGCTGGCGCAGGAGAGCAGGGTGAGGGCGGCCGAGATCTGCGGCGTCGGCACCGCCGCGATCCTGCCCAGCACCTCATAGACCGCGAGGCCATAGGGCATGTCCTCGTCCAGGTAGCGGTGATCCAGGCTGACCGGGCCGCGTGGGGCGCGTCCATCGGCCTCGATCGCCGCGGCGATGGCGGGCAGCGGGCCTTCCGGCACGTGGTAGGAGAGGTGGTAGTGCCGCGCCAGGCTACGCACCGGTTGCCCAAAAACCGTGGCGATGGCGATGCGTTCGGCGTCGATCGCCGCGGCGATGCGTCCGCCTGCTTCACCAAAATGCTCGAACAATTGCCAGGCTTCGTGCCGTTCTATGCGCGACAGGTTGGGGATCACCTGGCCGGCGTGGGCAACGGGGTTGATGTTGGACAGCAACGGCAGCAGCAGCGAGTCCACGGCCGAAAAACGGTCGCCGAACAGCGCCACGCAGGTCGCCAGCAGCGCGTCGCGGCGGTCGGCGGGCAGGGCGGCCGCCTCGAACCTCGCGCGCACAGTGCCGACCTGGATCTTACGTTCCGGCGTGATGCGCCCGGTGCCCAGGGTCGTGCCCCAGGCGACGATGCCGGGGGTCAGGCCGCGTGCTTCGGCCTGTTCCTTCAGCCAGAGCGGCGCCAGGGACAGCGCCCCGCCGCAGATCACCGTCTGCCCCGGCTGCAAAGCCGCCAGCACCGCCGGCAGCAGCAGCGGATAGGCGTCGCCCGGCACGGCCAGCAGCAGGATCGGCCAATCCGACAGGGCGGCGGCATCCGGCAGCAGCGCGACGCTGTGTTCGGCCACCAAGGCCCCAGTGCAGCGCAGCGCCAGCCGCCCGTCGGTGACGGTGCCATGGCGCGGTGCGCCGCGCGGCGACCAGATCGCGACCTCATGCCCAGCCTCGGCTGCCAGGGCGGCGCTGAGGCCGCCGATCGCACCGGCGCCGATGACGGCAAGACGCAGGCTCATGACGCGCTGATGTTGCGGCTGCGGATGATCTCGGCCCATTTGACCGTCTCCTCCCGCACATGGGCGGCGAGCACATCCGGGCCGCCGCCGATCACCTCGATATCCTCCACCGCCAGTTTTTCCCGGAGTTGCGGCTGGGTCAGCGCGGCGGCGGCGGCCGTGTGCAGCCGTGCGATTTCGGCGGGTGGCGTGGCCTTGGGGACGAACAAGGCATAGGCGGTCGTCGCCTCGAACTGCGGCAGGCCGCTTTCGGCGATCGGCGGCACCTGCGGCAGGGTCAGCGAGCGCGTGGTGCCGGTGGTGCCGAGCACGCGCACCGTCCCGGCCTCCACCAACGGGCGGACGGTGGTGGCGGACAGGAAGGCCGCGTCGATCTCACCGGTGTTCAGGGCCTGCATGGTCTGGCCGCTGCCGCGATAGGCGACAAGCGTGAACTGCGTGCCCGAATGGGCCATGAACAATTCGCTGGCGAGGTGGCTGGTCGCCCCGGTGCCGCCGATGCCCATGTTCAGCGCGGTGGGTCGCGCGCGGGCCAAGGCGATCAGCCCGGCGATGTCCCGCGCATCCAGGCGCGTATTGACGCAAAGCACCAGCGGGCTGCGCGCCAGCAAGGTGACGGGCGCGAAGGCGTTGTCGTGCACGTAAGGGATGTTGTTGTAGAGCGCGGGGGCGATGGCATAGGTGCTGTTGGTCGCCAATAACACGGTGCGCCCATCGGCTGGTGCATTGGCGACGAAGGCATGCCCGATGGTGCCGCTGGCGCCGGAGCGGTTTTCGATCACCACGGTCTGGCCCAGGCGCTGCTGCCAGACCTCGGCGAAGAAGCGGCCGACGACATCGGTGGATCCGCCAGGCGCCCAGGGGATGACCATGCGGAGGGGGGCGGCGGGCGTCTGGGCGCGGGCGGCCGGGGCCAGCAAGACGGCGCCCAGCAGGGCGCGGCGGTCGATCAACATGATGAAGGCTTTCAGAGAGGGCTTTGCATCGATGCAGGAATTGGGCTCCGAACCGCTCTGCCGTCAACCTCGGTCCCGCGCCCGTCCCGACGGTGGTTGGCTAAAGCCAGCGCGCGTCCATGGTGAATTCGATGTTCAGCCAGTGGCTTGGCGGTGCGGCGCCCAACCCCTCAACGATCTCGGCGCGTATGGAATCGAAGAAGGTCAGTGAGCGCATCTCCATCTCCGGCCCGGCCAGGAAGGTCATGTCCACGAATTGGGCACGGCCGGTCTTGGTGACGTAGGTGCTGAAATCGGCGAAGCCGTGCCGGGCGGCGACATCCCCGGCGATCCGCTTCACCGCCTCGTCCATCTGTTGCGGCGCGACACCGAAAACCTCTTTCGCGGCACGCCAGCAGGCCATCAACGGCAGCGGGATGAGGACGCAGGTCAGCAGGGCCAGGATCGCCGGATCGAGGTAGGGCACGAGATGTTCGTAGGCCGTCCCGCGCAACAGCCCCACGCCGAGGAAGGCGCTTCCGAGGGCGAGGCTGAGGAGCCCACCGGCAAGCCACCCGCGCGCATCCATCGCCAGGAGGTCCGAACCCAACCTCCGGGCCTTGGCCCGCATGACGACGTAGAGCCCGAGGCTCACCGTGCCGGCCGCAAGCGCGTACCAGGCGCCGGGACCGAAGGAGACGGTCCTGCCGTTGCCGAGGAGGTCGTTCAGCGCGCCGAGGAAGGCGTAGCTGCACGAGGTGGCCAGCACGAGGCTGTTCAGCAGGACCAGCATGGGCTCCAGGTGCCAGAACCCGAACTGGAAGCGGCGCGTGCTGCCGCGCGCCAGCAATGCCGAGACGCCGAGGGCCAGCGCCGTCATCGCCGCGTCGATCAGGGAATAGACGCCATCGAAGAGGATGGAACTGGAATTGATCAACAGGCCGCAGGCAATGCCCGCCGCGCCGATCAGCACCGTGACGGCGACCGAGAAGGTCAGGACACGTTGTTCGTGGAGGAAATCATCATCCTGCAAGACGGCACCGGTCGGAAACGTGGAGAGCCTTCATAGGCTGATCGGGCCGCTGGAAGAAGGCCGGGTTCTATGAGGGGCGGTTTCAGGGGCCGACCCGCCGTGCCAGGCGGCCGTGGCCCTGATCCCCCCGCGTGACCCGTGTAGCGCGTAGGCCGCCAGCGGGCCCGTTGAGGCGTTGATCACGACACAGGCCGAACCCACGCACCAGGAGGGATTGCCCAGGCACGGCATCTCATCTTGCCACGACCCTCCGATGACCCTAATCACCGTCGATGAAGAATGATCAATCGATCACTTTTCATCCGGGGGACACGTCCTCCGAACACGCATGTTCTCGCCGGAGCCTCGCATGCCGCTCGATCACACAGCCCATGGTGTCTACCCCATCGCACCGACCCCCTTCACCGAGGCGGGCGCCATCGATCTGGCATCGATCGACAGCCTGATGGAATTCTACCGCGGCTGCGGTTGCACGGGTGTCACCGTCCTCGGCCTGCTGGGCGAGGCCACGAAGCTGGACGCGGAAGAGGCGTTGATCGTCGCGTCCCGCTACATCCAGCGTGCCGAGGGCCTGCCCGTCATTGTCGGCGTTTCGTCCCCGGGCTTCGCCGCGATGCGTTCGCTCGCCCGCGCCGTGATGGATCGGGGTGCTGCGGGCGTGATGATCGCCCCGCCCGCGTCACTGCGGACTGACGATCAGATCGTCGGCTACTACGCCCAGGCCGCCGAGGCGATCGGGGCTGACGTGCCCTTTGTCATCCAGGACTATCCGCTGACCTTTTCGGTCGTCATGTCGCCCCGCGTCATCCGCCGCATCATCACCGACAACCCGTCCTGCGCCATGCTGAAGCACGAGGATTGGCCCGGGCTCGACAAGATCAGCACGCTGCGCGGCTGGGAGGCGGAGGGTATGCGCCGGGTGCCGATACTCTGCGGCAATGGTGGGCTATTCCTTGATTTCGAAGCAGAACGCGGCGCGGATGGGTCGATGACCGGCTATGCATTCCCCGACATGCTGGTGGATGTGGTGCGGATGGCCGCGGCCGGGCAGCGGGATGCGGCGCATGACCTGTTCGATGCGCATCTGCCGCTGCTGCGCTACGAGCAGCAGCCTGGCGCTGGGCTGGCCATCCGTAAATATGTGATGGCCCGGCGCGGCATGATCGCCTGCGATGCGCAACGCCGGCCGAGCGCACCGATGAGCGCCACGACCCGCCAGGAAGTGGACTACCTGCTGGCCCGCCTTGCCCGCCACGACCCCCGGGCGGCCTGACCGCGGCCGGCCCTATGTCGTAGGCCCGGGGCCATGCTAGGCAGTCTGTGCGATCGGAACAGCAGCCTGGAGCCTATGAGACAGTGGCGGAGCAACCGACCAAGGCGAAACCCGCCCCGGCTCGCCCCCGCCGCACCGATGGCGAGGCGCGCGAAAAGGCCATCGTGAAGGCCGCCATTGCCCTCTTCGCCGAGGTCGGCTTCGGCGCCACCACGCGCGACCTGGCGGATCGGCTGGGCATGACGCAACCGCTGCTCTATCGCTACTTCGCCAGCAAGGATGCGTTGATCGAGCGCGTCTATGAGGAAGTCTTCGTCGCCAACTGGAAGCCTGGCTGGGAAGGCATCATCGCCGACAGGTCGCGGCCATTGCGCGAAAGGCTGACGGAGTTCTATCTGGACTACACGCATACGGTGCTGACCTACGAATGGATCAGGCTGTTCATGTTTTCGGGCCTGAAGGGGCTTGGGCTGAACACGCGGATCCTGCGGCTGATCCGGCGACGCATTTTCGATCGCGTTGTCCAGGAAACCCGCCATGCGCACGGACTGCCGCCGGCCACCGACGTGGCGACCCGCAAACGCGATGTCGAACTCGTCTGGGGGCTGCACGCCGCCATCTTCTATATCGGCCTGCGCCGCTTCGTCTTTGGGTTGAAGATGCCGAAGGATCTGGATGCGGTGATCGCGGATAAGGTCGGCGCCTTCCTGGATGGCGCGCCGGCGGTGATGGCGCGCGAACAACCGCCTGAAGCCTAACCCTCCAACGGCAGGCGTACGGGGCGGCCAAGTTTCGCCGATAGGTCGAGGGCCTTGGTCAGCATCAGGTTGCGATGCGCGTCGGCGGCGGTCGCATGCGGGCTGGCCACACCCATCGAAACCCGGTCGAGCCAGCCCAACGTCTCCTCCCGCATCGGCCCCCATAATTCGCCGAAGGCCATATCGCCCGGAGGATAACTGCCGAGGAAATCCACCAGCCGCCGCCCGTCGGGGCTGTAGCCCTCGGCCTGTGGCGCATCGACCGCCAGCACCATGTCGCGATGCGTGTCGTCGATGGTCAGCACGCCCTCGGTGCCGACGATTCCGATCTCAAGGCTATAGACCGCAGCCGGCCAGGAGACCGGCAAGGCCCAGGACATGCTGACGTGGAACATCGTGCCGTCGTCGAAGGTGATCAGGCCGGCAGTCGCATCGATTCCGCCGCAGATCGGCCCCAGCACGCGATCGTTGGACCGGGCATAGGCCTCGACCGGCGTCTTGCCCTCCATCATCCACATGACGATGTCGAGCGCATGGGTGCCGGAGATGACCATTGGCGAGACCGCCGCCGCATCTGCCGCACGACGATAGACATCGAGCGCCACCAGGCGGTTCATCAGCGTGCGCGACGTGACCAGTGTCACATCCCCAAGCGCGCCGGCGGCGACCCGCGCCTTGGCGGTCAGCCAACGGCGACGGAAGCGCTGGGTATAGCCGACGACCGCATCCGCACCGCCGGCCCGCAGCGCCTCCAGCACCCGCGCGCTATCCGCCAATGTGGTCGCAAGCGGTTTCTCGATCATCATCGGCAGGCCACGCGCGGCGGCTTCCAGCACCGGGTCCACATGCAGGTGCTCGTCCGTCGCGATGATGACGGCGGTGACCTCCGGCCGGGCGATCAGGGCCCGGAAATCATCGGTGACGACATCGGCACCGATCTCCCGGCCGGTCGCCTGTGCCCTGTCGGGACGAATTTCGGCCAGGCCGATCCAGTCCACCATCGGGTGGCGGGCGGCGAGCGCTCCGCGGAAGCCCCCCACCCGGCCGCCACCGACAATGGCCAGGCCGATACGCTTGCGGTCGGGTCGGGGCACGCGAAACTCCTTCTTAGCCGGTCAGCTCGATGCCGGTTTCGGCGATGATGCGGCGCCAGGTCGTGATCTCCGAATTTTGCCATTCCAGCGCTTCGGCCGGGCTGGCGCTGGGGGTGGCGCGGATCATCTGCCGCTGGAAGGCTTCGCGCACAGCGTCCGAGGCCAGCGCGCGCTGGGTCGCGGCATGCAGCGCGGACATCACATCCGGCGGCATGCCTGCCGGGGCGTAAAGCGCTAGCCAGGACACGGTGCCGATGCCGGGATACCCCGCTTCGGCCATGGTCGGCAGATCCGGGTATTCCGGCATGCGCCCATCGGAGAAGACGGCGATACCGCGGATCTGCCCGGTCGCGAGCAAGGGCTGCAACACGGCGGCGTTCAGTGAGATCAACTGTGCATCGCCGCGGATCAAGGCCGTGTTGATCGGCCCGGCGCCTTGCGGCATCGGGATATGCGTGAATTCCACGCCTTCGCGCTTGGCCAGCAGTTCCATATCGAAATGCGCATAGGTGCCGGCCCCTGGCGTGACGTAGCGGACCTCACCCGGATGGGCGCGGGCGTAGTCGATCACTTCCCGCACCGTGCGTGGCGCAAAATTGTTCGCCGTGCTGACCGCCACGACGGCGGGCAGGTCAGCGAGGCGTGAGATCGGCACGATCTCGCGGAACACATCGACCGGCGCGCGGCCACGGTAAAGCAACGGCGTCAGCATGTTCGTCGTCGTGTTACCGAGGATCAACGTATAGCCATCGGGCCGCGACCGCGCGACGAGTTCGGAGGCGATCATGCCACCCGCCCCCGGCCGGTTCTCCACCACGAAGGGCTGGCCAAAGATCTGGCGGAACTGTTCGGCGATCAGGCGACCGATGATGTCCGTGGCGCCGCCTGGGCCATAGGGATTGATGAAGCGGACGGGTCGCGATGGATAGCGATCCTGTGCGATGGCAAGCCGGGGCGCCGCGAGCGCCAAGGGCAGCCCGGCCAGGCTGCGTCGATTGAACATTTTTCTTCCTCCCTCGGTCTCGGACCACGCGCCCTTCAGGCTGCGTGGCGATGCACATTCGGCGGCAGCGGCAATGGCGCATTGGCGCTGTCGAGAAACTCGACCGTCGTGAAGATGAGTTCCGTGTCGCCGATGTTGTCGAGGTCGTGGAACTTGAACTCACCGGCACCATAGCGCGAATGCATCGTGTCGCCAGCAAGGACAGGGATCTCGATCATGCGACCATCCTGCAGGTGCGACCGCGCAAGCCCGCTGGTGACGGCGGACCAGAAGTAGTCGAGCACGTGGCGATGGAACGGCAGGCGCCCGCCGGGTGGCACCTGCACGCGCCACACCCGCACACGGTCTGTTTCCGACAGCAGCGTCGTCCCGACGCATGGATTGGCCTGGTTGCGATTGAACTCGGCACGCACCTGGTCCGGCCAGGCGGCGTAGGCCGGACCTTCGGCCCGAAGCGTCTGCAACATGCGTTTTCATCCCTTTTCGCCGGGTCCGTAAACCCGCTGTTGTCAGATGATAAACATCGCCATAGAATGATCAATAGATAATTTTTAGATCCATGGAGGCAGACGAATGATCCGCAGCGATCGTGGCAGCGCCATCGTCATCGGCGGCTCCATGGGTGGTGTCTTCGCCGCACTTCTGCTGCGTCGTGCCGGTTGGCGCGTCGATGTGTTCGAACGGGCAGCGGACCTCGCCGGCCGGGGTGCTGGCATTGTCAGTCACGACGAACTGGCCTGTGCGCTGCGCCTGGCCGGTGTCGACCCCGACGACAGCCTGGGCGTGCATGTGACGCGCCGACGTGCCTTCGCGCTGGATGGATCGGTGGTCGGCGAACGGCACCACCCGCAGACCGTGACCTCATGGGACCGGCTGCACGGTTTGCTGCGGCAGGCGCTGCCCGACGAACATTACCACCCCGCGGCCGATTTGCGGCATGTCGAGCCCCTGGCCGATGGCGTCGCCGCGGTGTTCCAGGATGGGCGGCGCATGGAAGCCGACATCCTGGTCGGTGCGGATGGATTCCGCTCCACCGTGCGCGGGCAGTTCTGGCCGCAGGTCCAGCCCGAGTACGCGGGCTACGTCGGCTGGCGCGGCCTGGTGCCGGAGGCTGCCCTGATCGACGCCCTGGGCCCCGGCTTTGCCGATTGCTTCGGCTTCTATTTGGCCCCCAGGCAGCAGATCGTGGGCTATCCCGTGGCGGGCATCGGCAATGACCTTCGGCCAGGGCACCGGCGCTACAACTTCGTCTGGTACCGCCCCGCGCGCAGCGAGGATGAGCTGCCCGACTTGCTCACCGACGCCACCGGCCGGCTGCATGCGGTCTCCATCGCCCCGCCGCTGATCCGGCCGGAGGTGACGGCGCGGCTGCGCGCCGATGCGGAAACCGCCCTGTGCCCGCAGTTCCGCGCCGTGCTGCGCGCCACGCCGGAGCCGTTCTTCCAACCGATCTACGACATCGCGTCGGAACGCCTTGTCGCCGGCCGCGTCGCATTGATCGGCGACGCCGCCTTCGTCGCCCGCCCCCATGTCGGCGCCGGCGTCACCAAGGCCGCCGAGGATGCCGTGGCGCTGGTCCGCACCCTGACCGCGGCCAGCGACATCGCCTCGGGCCTTGCGGCCTATGAACGCGACCGCCTGGCAACCGGGCTGCGGGTGGTGAACTGGGGCCGGCGGCTCGGCACCTATCTGGCACCGGGCCATGTGCCGGCCGATTTCCGCGAACGCTTCGCCGGCGAACCGACCGCCGAGGCCTTCATGAGCGAAAGCGCCTCGCTCGCCTTTCTCGCGGCCTGACACAACGCATCACGGGGGAATACATGAGCATGCAACAGATCGGCATCGGGATCATCGGCGTGGGTTGGGTGGGCGGCGTGCGGGCCATGGCGCTGGCCGACCATCCGCAGGTGCGGGCGCTGCATGTCTGCGACATCCGGCGCGATCGCCTGGCGGAGGTCGCGGCGCTCAGCCGCGCCGCCAGTGCTGTCGAGGATTATCGTGACCTGCTGGCCAATCCGGCGATCGAGGCGGTCTTCATCTCCACCACGCCGGAGAGCACGCATTACCCGATCTGCCGTGACGCCCTGCTCGCCGGCAAGCATGTCCTGCTGGAGAAGCCGCTGGCGCAGACCACGGCCGAAGCGGATGAACTGATCGCGATCGCACGCAAGCGTGGGCTGAAGCTGACGGTCGGCTATTCGCAGCGCTTCAACCCGCGCTTCGCCTATGTTCGCAAGGCGATCCGGGAAGGACTTATCGGCGAGCCGGTGACCTGCCTGGTCAGCCGCAACGTGACGCGGGAGCTGGGCAGCAAGGTGACCGGCCGCACCCGCCTGTCGCCCGCCGCGATGGAGGCGACGCACGACTTGGATTTCATGATGTGGTGCCTGCAACCGCTGAAGCCGATCCGGGTCTATTCCCAGGCATCGGGCAAGTTCATGCGCCGCACGAGCGAGACGTTGGACCATCAATGGGTGCTGGTCACGATGGACGACGGCACCACGGTCAACGTCGGTGCGGGCTGGATCCTGCCGCTCGGCTATCCCAACTATTCGCACACCTGGATCGAGGTCATCGGCACCGAAGGATCCCTGACGGTCGACGACAGCCACAAGGAAGTCGCGCTGAACACGGTGGCGCATGGCATCCGCTACCCGATGTCGTCGATGCCTGGCGAAGCGGTGGACCACGTCTTCGCGGGATCGATGGCGAACGAGACGCTGCATTTCCTCGACGCCTGCGCCCGCGACCGCGAGGTGCTGGTGAAGCCCGAGGAGGCGCGGTTGATCATGGACATCTACGAGGCCGCGGATCTGTCAGATGAGCGCGGCGAGGCCGTGAGCCTGCCACGAAACAGCTAGGGCACGGCCTTGCACCAATGCCGGTTGCCCGGATCATCCCTGCGGCGCCCAGGGACGGCTTCCCCGTCTCGCCGCGGCCTGGGCGTCGGCAAGCGTTGCGCACCCCCCAAACGCGACCCGCGGGCCGGGGCATGCAGGTTAACTGCGTGCGACCTCGAGCAAGCCGCAGACCTCCCGCAGTCGCGCCACCAGCTCCTCCCGCCGCTCCGCCAGCGCCTCGCAGGTCGCGCCCAGGCCGATCGCCAGCGGCGGCTGGCCTGGCAGATGCGGCAGGGGCATGGCCAGCACGCTCTGCCCGGTCACCATGGACCCGTCGCTCTCGGTCCATCCCCGCGCCAGGCTGGCGCGCAGATCGGCCAGGAACGCGGCGGGAACCACGCGCCGGGCGGGGTCGGGTTCCTCGGCATTGGCGCGGCGCAGCAGGCGCTCCACCTCTTCCTCCGGCTTCAGCATCAGCAGCGCCTTGCCGACCGCCGCGCGGGTGATGGGGCGCAGCATCCCGGCGCGCATCTTCTCCTGTTCGGTCACGCCGGGGCGGCGCAGGGTCAGGATGTATTGCACCGCGGCCTGGCGTTGCAGGCCGATCAGCACCGTCATGCCGGTGCGGGCGCGCAGATCATTCATCAGCCGCAACAGGCTGCTCTCGCCCAGCAATTGGTCCTGCAGCCAGCCGCCCAGCAGCATGACGCGCAGGGTGGGGCGATAGCGGCGGTCGATCGGGTCCTGTTCCAGGTAGCCGAGGCGCGCCAGCCCGGCGAGGAGGACGGAGGTGCTGGACAGCGGTGCGCCCAGGTGGCGCGCCATCTCCGCGACACCTGCCGGGCGATGGGTCTCGGCGAAGAATTCCAGCGCCGCGATGGTGCGCTGGGCGGATTTGACCGCGATGCCCTCCGCCATCTCGCCCTCCGACGACTTCACATATGTGAAGGGACAACGATCCGCCTGCCGTGGCAAGCATGCGGCAAGCGCGCCGGGCAGGAACCAGGCGCGGACCATGTTCGGAGGAGGTCCCCCCAATGAAATCCTTGCCATTTGGCCGCCGCACCGTCCTGGGCGCCGGCGTCGCGACGCTCGGCCTTGCCGCGCCCGGCATCGCCCGCGCCGAGTTTCCGGACCGCGCCATCCGCCTCGTCGTGCCCTATGGCGGCGGCGGGCAGACGGATGTGGTGTCCCGCATCATCGCGGGGGCCATGGCCCAGCGGCTGGGGCAGGGGATGCTGGTCGACAATCGGCCCGGCGCCGCCGGGAATTTCGCCGCCGAGATCACCGCCCGTGCGGCCCCCGATGGCTATACCATCATGGTCGGTTCCACCGGCGGGCTGGGGGGTGTGAATGCGGCGCTCTACCGCAACCTCAGCTACGACTGGCAGAAGGATTTTTCCACCATCGGGCTGTTCTGCACCACGCCAAACGTGGTGCTGATCAACACGGATACGATCCCGGTCCGCACCCTGGCCGAGTTCATCGACTTCGTCCGCGCCCGGCCCAATGCGCTGAACTTCGCCTCCTCCGGCATCGGCGCGACGACACACCTGTCGATGGAACTGCTGCTGGAGAAAGCCAATATCCAGATGGTGCACGTGCCCTATCGCCAGAGCACCCAGGGCATGACCGACCTGCTGGCCGGTCGCGTACAGGCGCGCACCCTGGGCCTGCCGGAGGCCGAGCCGGTGAAGGACGACCCGCGTATCCGCGCCCTGGCCGTGACCAGCGTCGAACGCAACCCGAACTGGCCCAATGTGCCGACCGTGGCGGAAACCCTGCCAGGCTATGTCGGCGTCAATGAATTCGCGCTGGCGGCCCCCGCCGCCACGCCGCCCGCGATCATCGCCCGGTTGAACAAGGCACTGAACGAATCCCTCGAAAGTCAGGCGGTCAAGGACGGCTTTGCCCGCGTCGGCGCCGAGGCCGCCGCGCCCAATACCCCGGAAAGTGCCGCCGCCTTCCTCCGGCAGCGTGGCGAGGTCTGGGTCACCTTGATCCGCCGCCTGGGGCTGTCGGCGGAATGAGCACCGCCGAGGACATCGCCGCCGCCATGCCGGAACTCTCCGGCTGGATCGGCCGTTCGCGCCTGGTGCCGGAGGAGATTTCCCTCGGTGCCGTGCGCCGGATCGCCGCGACCTTCGACCTCGATCCGGATGGGTTCATGCCGGGCGATGTGCTGCCGCCGCATTGGTACGGGCTGTTCTTCGCCGACATGCCGCGGCAATCGGTGATCGGGGTCGATGGGCATCCGAAGAAAGGCGCCTTCCTGCCGCCGATCCCGCTGCCGCGCCGGATGGGCGCCGGGCGGCGCGTGCAGATCATGGGGGGGCTGCGCGTCGGCGACGCCGCGGTGAAGAAGGTGGAGGTCGCGGCCATCACCCCCAAATCCGGCCGCACCGGGCAGATCGTGGTGCTGACCATGCGCCACACGATCCTGGTCGGCGACAACATCATCGCGGTGGATGATTTCGACGCGATCTATCGCGAAGGCGTGGCGCCGGGCGGCGTCGGCCCGGTGACGCAGCCGGTGAAGGCGCCGACCGATGGCGTCTGGGCGGAGGAGGTCTTCCTCGATCCCGTGCTGGTCTTCCGCTACGGCGCCATCACCTGGAACGCGCATCGCATCCACTACGACGCCGATTATGCGCGTGGGCAGGAGGGCTATCCGGCCGTGGTGCAGAATGGCGGGCTGACCATGCACCTGCTGCTGGATGCCGCGCTGAAGCGCGCGCCGGGGGCGCTGCGGCACTATACGGCGCGGCTCGCGCGTCCGCTGTTCGTCGGCGATACGGTCACCTTCCATGGGGCCGCGCCCGAGGGGGGGATGATGCGCGCCTGGGCCGCCGACAAGGACGGGCTGCTGGCGGCCGAGATGACCCTGGACTACGGCGCATGAGCGGCGGCCCGCTGGCGGGGGTGCGCGTCATCGACTTGACCTCCATCGTCGTGGGGCCGATCTGCACGCGGACGCTGGCTGATCAGGGGGCGGATGTCATCAAGGTGGAATCGCCCGGCGGCGACCTGCTGCGCTTCATGGCGCAGGGCAGCCGCACGCCCGGCATGTCGGGCAAGTTCATCAACTTCAACCGCAACAAGCGCTCCATCTGCCTGGACCTGAAGCACCCCGATGGCATGGTGGCGATGCGGCGCCTGCTCGCGACCGCCGATGTCTTCGTCAGCAACGTCCGCCCCGTGGCGCTGGAACGGCTGGGGCTGGACCATGCGACCCTGACGGCGGCCAACCCCCGGCTGATCCATTGCGGCATCCTCGCCTTCGGCAGCGACGGACGCTATGCGAACCGCCCCGCCTATGACCCGGTGATCCAGAGCCTGTCGGGTGTCGCAGCCACCTTCGACCGCGCGGTGGGCGAGCCGCGTTTCGTGCCGATGGTGATGACCGACCACATCACCGGGCTGATCGCCGCCCAGAGCATCGGCTTCGCCCTGTTCCGCCGCACCAGCACCGGCAAGGGCGAGGCGATAGAGGTGCCGATGTTCGAGAACATGGCGAGTTTCGTGATGAGCGAGCACATGGGCGCCGCGACCTTCGAGCCCCCGGTGGGGCCGACCGGCGACAATCGCCTGCTGAGCCCGGACTATCGGCCGCTGGCGACCAAGGATGGCTACATCACCGTGGGGCCGAATACCGACGCCCAGGCCTTCGCCTTCTTCGAGGCGATCGGCCAGCCTGAACTACGCGACGATCCGCGTTTTTGCTCCGCCGCCATGCGCACCGCCAATGCGCGCGAATATTTCACCATCCGTGCCGAGGGGCTGGCCAAGCGCACGACCGATGAATGGCTGGAGATCCTGGGCCAACGCGACGTGCCCGCCGCCCGCTACAATTCGCTGGAGGACCTGATGGTCGACCCGCATCTGCAGGATGCCGGCTTCTTCACCTTGGAGGAGCATCCCTCCGAGGGGCTGCTGCGCCGCACCCGCACGCCGAACCGCTTCAGTGGCGGCATGCGGCAGGATGCGCTGCATGCTCCGCGCCTGGGCGAACATACGCGGGAGGTGCTGCGCGGCGCGGGCTATGGAGAGGCGGATCTGGATCGGCTGGTCGCCGCCGGCGCCATCGTCGAACCCGAGAAGGTCTTCGCATGACCCCCGCCTGGCGCTCACTGCTGTTCGTGCCCGTCACCGCCGAACGTTTTCTCGCCAAGGCGCATACCCGCGGCGCCGATGGCATCATCCTGGACCTGGAAGACGCCATCCTGCCCGAGCACAAGGCCGCGGCGCGCGCCGCCGTCGCCGCCGCCGTGCCGCGCGTGGCCCAGGGTGGGGCCGATGTGGTCGTGCGGATCAACCGGCCGCTGGACCTCGCCATCGCCGACATCGCCGCCGCCGTGATGCCGGGAGTCGCGGCGCTGATGCTGCCGAAGGTGATGGGTGCGGATCACATCCGCCTGCTGTCCGAACTGGTGGCGGCGCGCGAGGCGGCCCTGGGCATGACGGAGGGACACACCCGCTTCATCGCCCTGGTGGAAACGCCGGCCGCGCTGCCGCATCTCTTCGCCATCGCCGCCGCCGATCCGCGCATGGCGGCGATGTCCGTCGGCGGCGAGGACATGGCGACGGAGCTTGGCGCCATTCCCTCGGCCGATTCCATGTATCCCTTCGCCATGATGGGCCTGGCCGCGTCGCGTGCGGCGGGTATCCTGCCGATGGGATCGATGGGCAAGTTCGCCGAGTTGAACGACCTCGACGCCTATCGCGCCGGGCTGCGGCGCGCGCGGGGCTTGGGTTTCGGCACGACCTCCTGCATCCATCCCGCGCATGTGCCGATCATCAACGAGGAATACGGCGCCTCGGTGGAGGAGTTGGGCCGGGCGCGGCGGCTGCTGGCGGCCTTCGACGCCGCGGCGGCCAAGGGGCTGGGGGCCGTCGCCTTCGAGGGCAGCATGATCGACCTGCCCATCGTGATCCGTGCGCGGCGGCTGCTGGAGCGGGCGAAGGCCTGGGAGGGAAAAGCTTAGCCGCTACAACGGCGGCAGGCCCAGGTTTTCGCGCAGGGTGGTGCCCTCATACGCGGTCCGGAAAATGCCGCGGCGCTGCAGTTCCGGGACAACGAGCCGCACGAAATTGTCGAGCGGCGTCGGGAAATAGGGCTGCAGCAGCATGAAGCCGTCCACGGCATCCGCGCGCAGCCATTCCTCCATCAATTCGGCCATCGCCTTTGGCGTGCCGACGAAGACCAGGTGGCCGTTGGCGGTGGCGAAGCGGCGGGCGAGCTGTCGGATGGACAGGTTCTCGCGCTCCGCCATCTCCAGCAGCATCGCCTGGCGGCCATGGGCGGAATTGCTCTGCGGCAGGGGTGGCAGGGGTCCGTCCAGCGGATAGGCGCGCAGGTCCACGCCGCCGGTCAGGCGCGAGAGCGTAGGCAGGATGATGCGGTCCACCATCATGGACATCAGGCGTTCCTGCATCGCCCGCGCGTCGGATTCCGTCTCCGCGACCAGGAAGTTCAGCCCGGGCAGCACCTTCAGCGCATCCGGGTGCCGGCCATGGGCGACGACCCGGGCGCGCATGTCGTCGCGGAAGGCACGGGCCTCCGCCACATCGGTCTGCGCGGTGAAGGTCAGGTCCGCTGTGCGGGCCGCGAGGTTGCGCCCGGGTTCCGACGACCCCGCCTGCGCCACAATCGGCCGGCCCTGCGGCGACCGCGCCACGTTCAGCGGGCCACGCACCTTGAAGAACGGGCCTTCGTGCCGCAGCACATGCAGCCCCGCGGGGTCGAAGTAGCGCCCGCTGTCCTTGTCGCGGATGATCGCGCCCTCGTCCCAACTGTTCCAAAGGCCGGTGACCACGTCGTAGAACTCGGAGGCACGTTCGTAGCGCACCGCATGATTGGCGTGCTCGTCCTGGCCGAAGTTGAAGGCCTCCTGCTCGAACTGCGAGGTGACGAGGTTCCAGCCCGCGCGGCCCTTGCTGATGGCGTCCACGGAGGCGAAACGGCGGGCGATGTGCCAGGGTTCGTTGTAGGTGGTGGTGGCGGTGGCCACCAGGCCGATGTGCTTGGTCACGACCGCCAGCGCCGCCAGCAAGGTCAGCGGTTCGATCCGCACGACGCGGGCGGCGCCGGTCTGCACCTCCAGGTCGTCCTTCGTGTCCACGGCGGCGGCGGCCACGGCGGCGGTGTCCTGGAAGAAGATCATGTCGAGCAGGCCGCGTTCGGCCATGCGCGCCATGTCGGCGTAATCCTCGAACTCCATGTCGGCGGGGCGTGCGTCGGGCATGCGCCAGCCGGCGTAATGCGATCCGGGCGGGGTGAAGAAGGCACCCAGCTTCAACTGGCGCGGCGGCGTTGTCATGGCGCGGCGTAGCGGTTGGCGGGGACGGAAATGCCCAGGTTCTCGCGCAGGGTCGCGCCCTCATACGCTGTGCGGAAGATGCCGCGGCGCTGGAGTTCGGGGATGACCTGTTCGGTGAATTCCACGAAGGGCACGGGATAGTGGTTGCAGATCACGTTGAAGCCGTCGCAAGCGTCGGCTTCCAGCCAGGACTGCATCTCATCCGCGATGTAGCTGGGCGTGCCGACGAGAACGCGGTGCCCGGCGGCCGATGCCATGTGGCGCGCGATCTGGCGCAAGGTCATGTTCTCTTTCTTCGCAAGGTCGATGGCGAGCTGTTGGCGGCTCTTGCCGGAATTGGTCGGCGGCAGCGGGGGCAGCGGGCCGTCGAGCGGAAAGTCGCGCAGGTCCAACCCGCCCGACAGGCGTGCCAACGAGGACAGCGCCACATCATCCGGCATCAGTTCCTGCAACTGTTCATGCTTGGCGCGTGCTTCGGCCATGGTGCGGCCAACGATGGGGGTCAGGCCAGGCAGGATCAGCAGGTCGCCAGGCTGGCGGCCATGTGCCGCCAGGCGGCCGTTGAGTTCGATGTAGAAGGCGCGTGCCTCCTCGATCTCCAACTGCGCGGTGAACACCAGGTCGGCGCTGCGGGCAGCGAGGTTCATGCCGGGACCGGAGGATCCGGCCTGCGCCACCACCGGGCGGCCCTGCGGTGTGCGCGGCAGGTTCAGCGGGCCGCGCACATCGAAATGCGCGCCCTTGTGTTCCAGGAAATGCATCTTGTCGAAGTCGAAATACATTCCCTCCGCCTTGTCGTAGAGGAAGGCGTCCTTCTCCCAACTGTCCCAGAGTCCCGCGACGACGTCGTAGAATTCCTCGGCACGCGCATAGCGCACGGCGTGGTCGGGGTGGTGCTTCAGGCCGAAGTTCGCGGCCTCATCCTCGAACTGCGAGGTGACGAGGTTCCAGCCGGCGCGGCCATTGCTCATGTGGTCCAAGGTCGCGAAGCGCCGGGCCAGGTTGTAGGGTTCGTTGTAGGTGGTGGTGGCCGTGGCGATCAGGCCGATGTTCTTGGTGATGGAGGCCAGGCCCGCCAGGGCCATGACCGGTTCCAGCGCGACCATGCGCGCCAGGCGCGCGCGGCTGCGGTCCCCGGCATGCATCGCATCGGCCCCCGCCACCGCGGCGGTGTCGCGAAAGAAGATCGCGTCGTAGAGCCCGCGCTCCGCCACCTTGGCCAATTGCATATAGGCTGCGAAATTCGTGTTCGCGTCCGGCACCGCATCGGGATGCCGCCACCCGGCGAGGTGATTGCCCGGCATCGAGAAGAAGGCCCCGAGCCGGAGTTTGCGCCGCGCCATCAGCGTGTGCCGAAGATGGTTCGCCAGCTTGTCAGGTAGGCGTCGCGCTGCGCGGCCCAGCGATCCAGCGGCATCGTCCAGACGCCGGCGGAGGTGGGCAGGGTGAAGCCGGGTGCGGTCGGCGCATGCGCATCCGGGTTCGATCCATAGATGCCGGAGGAGGCGAGGATGTTGCTGCCATGCAGGCTCGTCATCCAGTTGAGGTAGAGCCGCGCCGCATTGGGATGCGGGGCGGTCGTGGTGATGCCCCCGGTGGTGGGGTAGGCGCTGACGCCCTCCTCCGGGAAAATCCCGCGCAGCGGCGCGCCCTGGTCCAACTGGCTGCGGATGGAGGCGGGGGCGGTGAAGGTCAGCGCCACCTCGCCACGCACCAAATCGGTCAGCAGCGGCGTCGAGCTTGGGTAGATCTTTGGCCGCTGGGCCGCGAGGCCGCGCAGATAGCCCTCACCGAATTTTTCGCGGAGGAAGGCATAGGCGTTGAACAGCGCGCCACCGCTGTCGATGCTCGGCAGGCCGAGGCGGCCGCGCCAGCGGGGATGCAGCAGGTCCTGCCAGTTCTTCGGGTGTTCGTCCGGTGTCACGACCTCTGTGTTGACGCAGAGGACGTAGGGGGTGCGGAAGATGGAATACCAGATGCCGTCGGCATCGCGCAGTTCCGGCGCCATGCGGTCGAACTGGGGCACCTTGTAGGGCTGGCGCAGCAGGCCGCGGTCGGCCCAATCCTTGGCCATCAGCACTTCGGTGGTGTCCACCCAATCGGCCGTCAGCCGGCCGGCGGCGAATTCGGCATTGGCGCGGGCGAAGATGCGGGGCGAGATCAGGTTGATGTAGTCGATGCGTATGCCCGTCTCGCGCTGGAAGGCATCGCCGGCGACCTGCCAGTTCCGGGTGGGCAGCGAACCATACATGGTCAGCACCCCCTCCGCCTTCGCCGCGGCCAGCAGGGTCGCATCGGCGATGGTTTCGCCACCGGCCACCAGCGCCTGGGCGCGGGCGACATGGGGGGCCATCAGCGCGGCGCCGGCACCGAGCGCGATCACGCCACGGCGGCCCGGCCGCCATTCTGTCTTCGTCATCGCTGCTGCCTTTCGGGTTGGGGTTAGAGCGTGACGGCCCTAGGCGCGAATGCGCCGCCGGGCTGAATCACGCGACAAAACAACAAGCTAGACCGCGATGCGTGAGCGAATGCGAACGCATCGCGGTCTAGAACGACGTCCGCATCCACCGGCGCCCGATCAGGGTCAGCACCAGCAGAAGCGCCGTATAGACAAGGCTGATGGAGGCCACGGTGCTCCATAGCCCCTGCTCGTAGGCTTCGTAGATCACGACAGACAGGACGCGCGTGTTGGTGGTGTAGAGCAGGAGGGAGGAGGTCAGTTCGCGCGTCGCCAGCACGAGCGTGAGAAAGGCCGACGATACCACCGCGCCGCGCATCAGCGGCAAGGTGATGCGCACGACGGCGCGGGCCCGCGTGGCGCCGGAGACCATCGCGGCTTCCTCCAGATCATCGTGGATCTGGCTGATGCTGGCACTGATGGCGCGGACACCCTGCGGCATCAGCCGGCCCGTGAAGGCGATGATCAGCACGAACAAGGTGCCATAGATCGGCAGCGGCACGGCGAGCCAGGTCCAGAGCGTGCCGATGCCCATGACCAGCGCCGGCAGGGCCAGCGGCACCATGGCCATGTATTCCAGCGTCTGCCGGCCAGGCAGGCGCGTGCGGGCGAAGACATAGGCCAGGATGAAGTACAGCGTGGTGCCGAGGATGGCGGTGGCGACGCCCGTGATCAGCGTGTTCGCCACGGCGTGGCGCACGTGTTCGTCCAGCAGCGTTGCCCGCAGCGTGTCCAGGCTGAAGGCGGCCGGGTTGAACAGGGCCGCCACGTCGCGGATGAACATGCCCTGCCGCAACGCGCCGATCGCCAGCGCCATCAGCGGCAGCCCCATCGCGATGAAGGCGTAGAGCAGCACCAGGGCCAGGGCCGGCCAGCGGAACCGCCCGAGCCGCATGAGCTGCGGCCGCATCCCCTTGCCGGTCACGGTGCGGTAGTCGCGGCCCTTCAGCAGCTTGCGTTGCCAATAGACCAGGACGGAGACGAGAGCCGTCAACAGGATGCCGACCGCCGCGGCCTGGTTCGGTTCGCCCGGCACGCGCGTCATCAGGTTGAAGATGCGGGTGGAGAGCGTCTCGATGCCGACGGGGCCGCCCAGGATGGCGGGGACGGGAAATTCCTCCGCCATGGCGACGAAGCTCAGCAGGATCGCGCCCAGCAGGGCGGGGCGCACCAGCGGGAAGGTGATCCGCCGCAGCATCCGCCCGTTGGACGCACCATGCACGCTGGCGGCCTGTTCCAGGTCCGGATGGATCAGCGACAGCGCGCCATAGAGCAGGATGTAGGAGTAAGGAACGTAGTAGAGTCCATGCACCAGCGTGATGCCGGCGAGCGAACGCATGTCGATCTGCCAGTCGAACCCCATGCCGCGCAGGATGATGTTGATATAGCCGCTGCGCCCCGACCCCAGCACCGCCCAGGTGACGGAGGCCACGACGAGCGAGACGAACAGCGGCATCAGCCCCACGAGATGCACGAGCGGCTTGCAGGGAATATCCGTCCGCGCGGCCAGCCAGGCGAGGCTGCAGCCGATGGCCACCGCGATCACCGTGCCGCCCGCGGCGATGACCAGCGTATTGCCGATGGCGATGCCCAGTTCCGGCACGAACAGGGCGCTGTAGTTGCCGAGCGTGAAGCGCCCCGCCGGCCCGCCGGAGAAGGGGACCTCCGTGGAGAAGGAGGCGATTGCCGTCATCGCCAGGGGGGAGAGCACCAGCACGGCGATGATCGCCAGCAGCACCCCCATGACCGACACCCGGCCGAGCCGCCCGAGAGCGAGGGAGCCGATCATGTCTGGGGCAGCAGCCGCAGCGCGCCTGGCGCGGGTTCGACCACCACGGTCGAGCCCTTGACCAGCCCCGGCACCACCTGGTCGGTCAGCGCCTCCCACACCTCCCCGCCCGTGCTGCGCACGCGGTAGAGCGTGGTGGCGCCGAGGAAACTAGCCAGCGTGATTTCGCCCAGGATCGCGTCGGGGCTTTCGTCGGCGGTGGCGCTGCGAAGGCCCAGTTGCTCCGGCCGGACGCAGAGGCTTGCCGGTGCGCCGCGTGGCGGCAGATCACCGCTGGCGTGCAGGCGACGGCCGGACGCGAGGGTCACCTCGGCCCCCCCATCCACCGCGCGCCATTCCGTGGCCGGAAAGATGTTGGAATAGCCCAGGAAGGCCGCGATGGCGGCGCTGCGCGGCGCGCGATACAGGTCCACCGGCCCGCCGGTCTGCCGCACGCTGCCGTGTTCCATCACCATGATGCTGTCGGCTAGCGCCAGCGCTTCCTGCTGGTCGTGCGTCACGTAGATGCCCGTGATGCCGAGTTCGGACTGCAATTCCCGCAGTTGGACGCGAAGCCGGTCGCGCAGCCGCGCATCCAGGTTGCTCAGTGGCTCGTCGAACAGCAGCACGGCGGGGCGCATCACAAGGCTGCGCGCCAGGGCCACGCGCTGCATCTGCCCGCCGCTGAGCGCGCTGGCGCCGCGCTTGGCGTAGTCGGCCAGGCCGACCTTCTCCAGCATCTCCATCGTCCGGTCGCGTAGTTCGGCCTTCGGCGTCTGCTGCATCTCGAGCGGGAAGGAGACGTTCTCAAAGACCGTCAGGTGCGGCCAGATGGCATAGGACTGGAACACCATGCCGATGCGGCGGCGATACACCGGCACGTCGATGCCGGCCTTGCGGTCGAAGACCGTGGTGCCGTGGATGCCGATCACACCCTCGTCCGGGCTTTCCAGCCCGGCGATGCAGCGCATGGTGGTGGTCTTGCCGCAGCCGGATGGGCCGAGCAGCACGAGCATGGAGCCGGCGGGCAGGCTGATATCCACGCCCGCCACCGCGGTGGCCGAACCGAAGCGTTTGATGAGCCCCGAGACTTCGATGCTCATCGACGCATCGGGTCGGGTGGTCCGGGCAGGGCTATGACGATCATCAGGGCGGCTCTCCTTCGGTGCCGCATTCCGGCTTCGCCTCCCAGCACATATCGCGATTGTTGGCAGGATCATTCGGCACGCCGGACAGGTTGCCAAATATAAAATTAGGCGGAAGCTATAAGGCCTACTTATGCACTTGCCTCTGGGGCGCCATGAACCTGCGTCAGCTTGAGATCATCCATGCCGTTCTTCGGACCGGTTCCGTGACGGATGCCGCACGGGCGCTGCGTATTTCGCAGCCCGCCGTCAGCATCGCGCTGCGCCAATACGAGGACCGGCTGGGAGCGCGCCTGTTCGAGCGCCGCAAGGGCCGCCTGGTGCCGACGGCCGAGGCACGGGAGCTGTTTCCCGATGTCGAGGACATCTTCGATCGCCTTGGCATCGTGCATCGCAAACTGCAGGACATCGTCTCCGGCCAGAGCGGATCGCTCTGCATCGTCAGCACCGCGGCCATCCTCAGCAGCGACCTGGCCGAGGCCATCGCGCGCTACCGGGAAAACTGGCCCGGCGTGCGCATCGAGATCCGCCGCATGACGACGACGCAGGTGATCGAACGCGTGGCGCGGGGCGATGCCGAACTCGGCCTGGCGCATCTGGAGGCGCGGGAGGAGGAGCTGGCGGCGGAGCGGCTGGCGGATATCCAGGTGGTCTGCGCCCTGCCGGCCGGCAACCCCCTGGCCGCCCGGCGGGTCGTGCATCTGCGCGACCTGGCCGTCCTGCCGCTGATCACCTACGGCCCCGACAGCAATATCGGCGTGCCGGTGCGGCGGGCCTTCGCGGCACTCGGCCTGACGATCCGGGATGAGGTCACGATCAATGACGCACCGACCGGGCTACAGTTGGTGCAGGTGGGCGTGGGCGTGGCGCTTGTGGGCCACCTGGCGTCGTGCGCTGTCGCCATGGCGGGGGTGGAGATCCGGCCCATCTGGCCCGCCATTCCGGTGCCGGTGCTGCTGCTGACGCGGCAGGATCGGCCAGTGTCGCGGAATGCGCAGCGGATGGTGGACCTGTTGCGCCGGATCCGCGCGCCATCGGCCGAACTGGCGGTGGAGGCGGCGGCGTCGCTGGGCTGAGCGACGCTTGCCCGACGGCATTCGCTCCGGGGCGCTGGACCACAGCGCCGGCACCGCCCGACCTGCGTGCCGGCCGACGCCCTTGTCGTGGCGTCGCGCTGGACTTGCGCCGTCGAACCGGCACGATTGGCCAGCAGACAGTCAGGATACGGCATGATCGAACGGCACAGCCGGACCGCGTTCCAACCCGCGCCCCACCGCGGTATCGTCTGATCCATGGATTTACGGGAACTGCGCAGCTTCATCCATGTCGCCAGGCTCGGCAGCGTCTCCGCCGCGGCGAAGGAACTGCACATCGCGCAGCCGGCACTCAGCCGCCAGATACGCAAGCTGGAGGAGGAACTGGGGGTCCCCCTGATGCATCGCCGCGCCCGCGGCGTGGAGCTGACGGCGGCCGGCGCCGTGGTGCTGCGCCGGGCGGAACTGCTGCTGCGCTCCGCCCGGCAGATCAAGGATGAGGTCGCGGAACTGGAGCGGTCGGTCGCAGGCCATGTCGTGATCGCCGTGCCGCCGACCACCGGCGCGCTGCTGATGCCGCGCTTCCTGCAGCGGATGCACCGGGACCACCCCAATATCTCGATCCATGCCATGGAGGGGGTGAACGCCACGCTGCTCGACTGGGTGACGACTGGCCGCGCCGATCTCGCGCTGATGCATGACCCGCCCGACCGGCACGTCCTGGCGCGCGAAACCTTGTTGCGGGAGGCGCTGTACCTGGTCGGCCCAGCCGGCACGCCGCCGCGTGCGGCGCCCTGCCGGGTGCGGGACCTGCAAGGGCTGCGGCTGATCCTGCCGGCGCATCCGCATGTGACGCGGCTGATGCTGGAACAGGCCGCCGCCGAGGCCGGCATCCGGCTCGACATCGTGCTGGAGGCGGATGGCGTCGCGCTGACCCGCAACCTGGTCGCCGCCGGCTTCGGCCATGGCGTCCTGACCATCGCCACGGTGCGCGAGGCGGTGGGCCGCGGTGAGGTGACGGCCACGCGGCTGCTGGCCCCTGGCCTCGACAACGCGCTCTGCCTGGTGCGGCTGCGGGAGGTTGCGCCCGCGCCAGCGCGTGGCGTGGCCGAGGACATCCTGCGTCAGGAGGTGGCGTCGCTCGCCGCCCAGGGGGCCTGGGATGAGATGGCTGCTGCCATGCCAGAGGGTGACCCACCCATGCCCCCGCGGCATGGGCGTCGATGACGAGACGGTATTGTTCAGCGGCGTCCTGGCTTTGTAGGTAGCCCCGACACGCGAAGGGGAACTGCCATGCAGAGCAGGGGTCACATCGGCATCATCGGCGCCGGGCTGGGCGGGTTGGCCGCCGCCACGCTGCTGCGGCGCGGCGGCTACCGTGTCACCGTCTTCGAGCAGGCGCCGGCTTTCGCGCGCGTCGGCGCCGGCATCCAGATGGGTGCCAATGCCATGAAGGCCCTGCGCGCCATCGGCCTGGACGCCGAGGTGCGCCGCATCGGCTTCCGCCCCGATAGCCTGCTGAACCGCGACCACGACACCGGCGCCATCACCAATGAATTGCCCGGCGGCGATGTGCTGGAGGCGCGCTACGGCGCACCGCATATGTGCCTGCATCGCGCCGACCTGCATGCGGCACTGGCGGCCGCGGTGCCGGCCGAGGATCTGCACCTCGGCCGCAAGCTGGCCGGCATCGACCAGGACGCCGCCGGTGTCACGCTGCGTTTCACCGACGGTGCGCGGGAGAAGGTGGATGCCGTGATCGCCGCCGATGGCGTGCATTCCGTGGTGCGGGAGCGGATGCTGGGCAAGGAGGCGCCGCGCTTCACCGGCCGCGTCGCCTACCGCACCGTCTTCCCCGCGGCGCTGCTCGGCCCGCAGCGCCTGAACAATTCCCGCACCAAGTGGTGGGGGCAGGACCGGCACCTGGTGATGTACTACATCACCGCCGCCCGGGATGAGGTGTATTTCGTCACCAGCCAGCCGGAGGATCCGTCCTGGATGACGCCGGAATCCTGGTCGGCGCGGGGCGATGTCGGGGCGCTGCGCGAGTCCTTCTCGAACTTCCACCCGGAGGTGCGCCATGTGCTGGCGGCCTGCCCGCAGGTGTGGAAATGGGCGCTGCTCGCACGCGACCCGTTGCCCCGCTGGGTGGAAGGCCGCGTGGCACTGCTGGGCGACGCCTGCCACCCGATGTCGCCCTATATGGCGCAGGGGGCCGCCATGGCGCTGGAGGATGCGGTGATCCTGGCCCGCTGCCTGGGTGAGGCCGGCATCGACGGTATCGAGGCCGCCTTCCGCCGCTATGAGGCGAACCGCAAGCCGCGCGCCACCGACATCCAGAGCCTCTCGGCCGAGAACACCTTCCTGCGCCGGCCAGGCGGCACCGACTGGGTCTATGGCTACGACGCGGCGACAGCGCCGCTGGACGAGCCGGGGACGCGGCGCCAGGTCGCCTGAACGGAGGAGGGAACACCATGACCAACAACGACACCACCGGGCTGACGCGGCGCCATCTGCTGGCTGGCGGCAGCCTGCTCGCCAGCGGCCTGGCGACACCGGCGCTGGCCCAGATGGGCGCGCTGCCGGACCGGCCGATCCGCATCGTCTGCCCGCATGGGCCGGGCGGTGCCTCCGACACCTGGGCACGCATCGTCGCCGAGCCGATGGCCGCGGCGCTGGGCCGGACCGTGGTGATCGAGAACAAGCCGGGCGCGAGCACCATGCTGGCGGCGGAGACGGTGGCGCGGGCGCGGCCGGATGGCACGACCTTGCTGATGGGCTCCGTCACCACCCTGTCGATCAACCCGAGCCTGTTCCCGAATATCCGCTACGATGCGGCGAAGGATTTCGCGCCGCTGTCGATCGTCGCCACCGCGCCGATGGCGCTTGCCGTGCCGAACAACCTGCCGGCCCGCAACGTGGCGGAGCTGGTGGCGCTGGCCAAGGCGCGGCCGGGCGCGCTGAACTATGGCTCGCCGGGTGCGGGCACCTCACCGCACCTGACGGGCGCGCTGTTTGCCAGCATGACCGGGATCGACGTGGTGCATGTGCCCTATCGCACCGCCGCGGAATCCGAACTGGCGTTGATGCAGGACGAGATCCACTTCGCTTTCAGCGGCGGCTACCTGCCGGGCATCCGCGCCGGCCGGGTTCGCGGCCTGGCTATGACCAGCCTGCGCCGGTCCTCGCTGGCGCCGGATCTGCCGACGGTGGCCGAGCAGGGCCTGCCGGAGTTCGAATCCTCGGTCTGGAACGGCCTGCTCGTGCCGGCCGGCACGCCGGAGGAGGCGGTGCGCGCCCTGGTCCAGGCCATCCGCACCGCCTGCCAGCGGCCGGAGGTGGCGCGCAGCTTCGCCGACATCGGCGCCGAGGTGGTCGGCTCCTCGCCGCAGGATTTCGCCGAAGCGATCACCGGCGAGCGCGTGAAATGGAGCCAGGTGATCCGCAACGCGGGGCTGCAGGGGAGCTGAGGGCGCGCCGCGCGGTGATCAGTCGATGACCGCCTGGTAACTCAGCACGCGCAATTCCCGGCGCAGCGGCAAGGCGGAGGATGGCATGAGCTGCGTCAGCAGGATCACCGCCATCTCCTCCGCCGGGTCGATCCAGAAGGCGGTGCTGGCGGCCCCCCCCCAGGCGCATTCGCCGGGCGTGCCCAGGATCTGCGCCCGTGCGGGATCGAGCGTCACCGAAAAGCCAAGGCCGAAGCCGATTCCCTCGGCGGTGGATTCCGACCACCTCGGCTGGCCCATCGCCGCCATGTCGCCGCGCAGATGGTTGGTCATCATCAATTCGACCGTCTTGCGGCCGAGGTAGCGCACCCCATCCAACGCGCCTTTGTTGAGCATCATGCGGCAGAACTGCCAGTAGTCGGCCGCGGTCGATACCAGGCCGCCGCCGCCCGAATGCACCGTGCGGGGGCGCAGGTAGCGGCTGTCCGCGGGGTCGTCGATCAGCGCCAGCCGGCCATCCGCGCCGCGCCCGTAATTGGCCGCGAGCCGTCCCGATTCGCCCGGCGGCACATGGAAGCCGGTATCGGCCATGCCCAGCGGGTCGATCAGCCGTTCCCGCAGGAAGGCGGCGAAGGGCTGGCCCGACAGCACCTCCACCAGATACCCCAGCACGTCGGTCGAGACGCTGTAGTTCCAGGCCGATCCCGGCTGGGCGACCAGCGGTTGGGCGGCGACGCGCTGCACAACCTCGCCCAGGCTCGTCTCCGCCGTCTGGAAATCGAGCCCGAGGTCCCGGTACTGCGCATCCACCGCGGTCGCCTGCATGAAGCCATAGGTCAGGCCGGAGGTATGCGTCAGCAGATCGCGGAAGGTGATGTCCCGCATGGCCGGCACGGTATCGATCTTACCCCGCGCGCCACCGGTGCAGACGCGCTGGTTGGCGAAGAAGGGCAGGAAGCGCGTGATCGGATCGTCGAGTTGGAAGAGGCCTTCCTCATACAGCATCATGATGGCCACGCTCGTCAGCGGCTTGGTCATCGAATAGATGCGGTGGATCGTCCGCGGGGTCATCGCCGTGCCCCGCGCCAGGTCGGCGAGGCCGCTGCTGCCCAGGTGCACCACCTGGCCGCGCCGTGCGACCAGGGTGGTGAGCCCGGCCAATTTTCCGTCGTCGACCAGGCGCTGCCGCCAGGTGTCGATGCGTGCCAGCCGCGTGCCGGACAGCCCGACCGATTCAGGTGCTGCCGTCGAAATGCCGTCCATGATGTGCTCCCGTCCGTGATCGAGGCTGCGAACCCGGATCAAGGGACAAGGCAGCGGGCTGGGCAAGCCCCGGGTGCCCAAACTGTCGATATCGGCGGATACAATGCCGGGCCCGGCACGATTCCACCCAAGGGAGATCTGTTCTAGACAAACCCGGCGTGGGCGAAGGATGTGCCGTGCCGAAATCGCTGAACCATCCCGCCCGACTTGTACCGATCGCCTTCCTCTGCGTCATCATCCTGGGGACCGGGCTGCTGATGCTGCCGATCGCGCGTGCCGGCGCGGGCTCGGCGCCCTTCATGATCGCGCTGTTCACCGCGACCTCGGCTGTCTGCGTCACCGGTCTCGCGGTGCAGGACACGGCCACCTACTGGTCGAGTTTCGGCCATGCCGTGATCCTGGCGCTGTTCCAGATCGGCGGCTTCGGCATCATGAGCGGCGCCACCTTGCTCGGCCTGCTGGTCACGCGCCGGCTGCGGCTGAGTACCCGGCTTGTTGCCCAGGCGGAGACGCGGGGCCTGGCCTTGGGCGATGTGGTCGATGTGCTGAAGATGGTCCTGGCCGTCACCCTGGTCGTGCAGGCCGCGATCGCGGTGATCCTCGCCCTGCGATTGCACTACACCTATGGCGAGGCCTGGGCGGATGCGGCCTGGAATGGCGTCTTCCAGTCGGTTTCGGCGTTCAACAATGCCGGCCTTGCGACCTATTCGGACGGCATGGCCGGCTTCGCGCGCGATCCGGTGGTGCTGGTCCCGATCATGCTCGGCGTCATTCTGGGTGGCATCGGCATGCCGGTCCTGCATGACCTGCGGCAGGGATGGCGACGGCCGTCGCGCTGGTCGTTGCATACCAAGATCACGCTGATGGGCACCGCGGCACTGCTGCCGGCCGGCATGCTGGCGACCCTGGTTTATGAGTGGGGCAACCCCGCGACCCTTGGCGCGCTCGATCCCGCGGCGCGGATGCTGAATGCCGCCTTTCACTCCGTCATGGCGCGCTCCGGCGGGTTCAATGCCGTGGATGTGGGGCAGATGCGGACGGAAACGCTCTCCGTCACCTATGGCCTCATGCTGATCGGTGGCGGCAGCGCCGGGACGGCCGGCGGCATCAAGGTGGGAACCTTCGTCGTGATCCTGCTCATCATCTGGGCGGAAATCCGTGGAGAGCCGGATAGTGTGGCCTTCGGGCGTCGCGTCTCGTCCGAGGTCCAACGCCAGGCGGTCACGATCGTGCTGCTGGCGGTCGCGATGGTCGGGACCGGCACGCTGCTGCTGCTGACCGTGACCGGCTTGCCGCTGCAGGACGTGCTGTTCGAGACCATATCCGCCTTCGCCACCGTCGGCCTGTCCACGGGCATCACGCCGCAGCTTCCGCCGTCGGGCCAGGCGCTGGTCGCGCTGCTGATGTTCATCGGTCGCGTCGGCACCATCACGGTGGCGACGGGCCTCGCCTTGCGCGGACGGCAGAATGCCTACCGATATCCAGAGGAGCGCCCGATCGTTGGCTGAGAAACACAATGACAACAACGTCGTCGTCATCGGCCTGGGGCGCTTTGGCGGGGCGGTGGCGGAATCGCTCGTCCGGCTCGGGCATGACGTCCTCGGCATCGATGCGGATGCCGAACTGGTGCAGTCCTGGTCCGACCGGCTGACCCATGTCGTGCAGGCCGACACCACGAACGGCGAAACGTTGCGACGGCTGGGCGTGCAGGACTTCGGCCGCGCCGTGGTCGGCATCGGCACCGACCTGGAAGCCAGTGTCCTGACCGTGCTGGCGTTGAACGAACTCGGCGTGCCGGACATCTGGGCCAAGGCGCTCGGCCCCAAGCATGGCCGCATCCTGGAACGCACCGGCGCGCATCACGTGGTCTACCCGGAAGCGGCGATGGGTGAGCGCGTGGCGCATCTGGTCACGGGGCGGATGATCGACTTCATCGAATTCGATGACGGCTTCGCCATCGTCAAGACGCGCACCCCGCGTGAGGCTGTCGGCAAGACCCTGGGGGAATGCGCGCTGCGCAGCAAATACGGCGTCACCGTCGTGGGCGTGAAGCGGAAGCGCCAGGACTTCACCTATGCCCAGGCCGATACCCCCATCGTCGAGGGCGACCTGTTGATCGTCTGCGGTCCCACCAAGCTGGTCGAGGCTTTTGCCGGGATGACCTGACGTCCGCGCGGCGCCATGGCGCTGCGGATGGTCCGCGCGCAACCGGCCTCCCACGCGCCGAGCGCGCGGATCGCCTCGCGATCCTCCAGCAGCATCGCGGCGGTGATGATGCGGCCGGAGGCGAGGCAGGCATCGATCAGCAGCCGATCGAACAGGTCGCGCTGCGCGCCGCTGCCGCCGAGGTCACGCAGGGCCTGGCGCAGGGGCAGCAGCAGATCCACCGCGCCCGCGGGGTCGCCACCCCGCGCGAGGGCGATCGCCCGCGCCGCCGGCAGCCCGCAGCGTGCCAGCACCTCCCCCTGCGTGTCGGCCCCAGCCGCCGCCCGCAGCCGCAGGGCCTCCAGCTTGTCGGCCAGCGCCTGCCTGCGCCCGGCGGCACCCAGGGCCAGCACATGGTGCAGGTCGATGAAGGCCAGGCCCGGTTCCGCGCTTCGGCGTGCGGCGATATCTGCCAGCGCATCCCAGCGCGCCTGGCCGACCGCGATGCCCTGCGCCTCGATCCGCCACAGCAGCGATGCGGCATTGGCGAAATCGCGCACATCCTCGGCCGGGCGGTCGTGGATGCAGTGGTCGTGCAGGTCGAGCGCGGCCTCGACCTGGCCCAGGTGCAGATGGAACAGCGCCGCGTGCCACAGCACATGGCGCCCAAAGCCGCCGCCATCGGCCAGGTGGCCGCGCATGCCGCCGATCCAGTCCAGCCCTTCGCGCGCACGGCCCGCACCCTCCATCACATGCGCCACGGCATGGCCGCCCCAGAGGTCATCGGGGGCCGCCGCCACCGCGTCGCGGCCCAGGCGTTCGGCGGCGGCGGGTGCGCCGGTTTCCTCCAGCGCGAAGGCGTGCAGGCCCAGCATGTAGCCGAAGCCCGGCATGTCGGCGGTCCAGCCGGAGGCCGCCGCTGCCATCGCATCGCGCATGCCGCTGGCATCGCCCAGCATGAAGCGCAGCCCGTGCTCCAGCTTCAGCGCCATGGCGTCGCGCGGCGCGGCGCGGGTCAGGCGCCCCAGGTGCCCCGCCGCGGCAAGCATGTCGCCATCCTCCTGCCAGGCGGCCAGGGCGGCGACCAGGCCGCGTTCGCGCGCCGTGCCGCCGCGTTCGGCCAGGCCGGCGCGGGCGGCGGCCAGGTGGGTGGCGGCCGTTGCCTCCAACTCCTGCCGCGCCTGCATGCGGGCGGAAAAGCCGGCCAGGGCATGGGCCGCGACCAGGCCGGGATCGGCCGCCAGGCATCGCGCCAGATGCGCCGGGACATCGGCGCGATGGGCGAGCAGCGCCAGCACCGATGCCTCCAGGGCGGCCGCTGCGTCGGGGACGATGGTCGTGACCGGGATGTCGCGCGGATCGTGCAGCATGGGGAAATTCCTCGGGGGTGGCCTCGACAAGTGCTTCGCTGCCGGGGAACCCTGGGTTACGGCCGGCTAACCGCGCGGGTGCGGCCGCCGAAGCAGAGGCACCGCAGCCCAAGGAACCACCGCCCCGTGACCGACCGCACCGCCGATCTGCTCGCCCGCCTGCTGGCCGAGGCCGGCTGCCGCCACGCCTTTGGCATCCCGGGGGGCGAGGTTCTGACGGTGATCGATGCGCTCGGCGGCGCCGGCATCGAATTTTTCCTGGCGCGGCACGAGACGCCGGCGGGCTTCATGGCCGAGGGCGCGCATCACATGACCGGCGCCCCCGGCGTGCTGGTCACCACCATCGGGCCGGGCCTGGCGAATGCGGTGAACGTCATCGCCAATGCCCATCAGGACCGGGTGCCGCTGATCGTGGTGTCGGGCGGCGTCGATGGTGCGGAGGCCGCGACCTATACCCACCAGGTCATCGACCATGTCGCGCTGCTGCGCCCGGTCACCAAGGCGGCCTTCCACATCGCCACGGCCGAGGGCGCCGCGGCGATTTTTGCCAAGGCCATCGCCATCGCGCGCGATGCGCCCTTTGGCCCGGTCTTGATCGACCTGCCCGCCAGCGTTGCCGCCGCGCCCGCCAGGGGGGCGGTGGCTCTGCGCGCGCGCCCGGCGCCCGCCGCCCCGGCGGATGGGCCGTTGCTGGACCAGGCACGCGGCTGGATCGCCGCCGCGCGCCGGCCCTTGATCATCGCCGGCGTGGATGCGCTGAATGATGGGGCGGGGGCGGCGCTGACGGCGGTGGCGGAGGCCCATCGCATCCCGGTGCTGACCACCTACAAGGCCAAGGGGCTGTTGGACGAGGCATCGCCGCTCAGCCTCGGCGGCGGGGGGCTGTCGCCGCTGGCCGATCGCGCCCTGCTGCCGCTGGTGGCGGAGGCCGATGTCGTGATCCTGGCCGGCTACGACCCCATCGAAATGCGTGTCGGCTGGCGCGAGCCCTTTGCGCCAGGGGCCAAGGTGATCGCCCTGGCCTCGGCGCCGCCGACGCATGGGGTGCATCGCAGCGACATCGATTTCCTGGGGGATGTCGGGGCGGGGCTGGGGCGGCTGTTCGCCGGGCTTCGGGTCGATGCCACCTGGGATGCGGGGCGCTTCGCCGCGATGCATGCGGGGCTGCGGCGCGGCTTTGGCGCCGACGCCCCTTGGGGGCCGGCGGCCATCGTCGATGCGGTTCAGGCGGGCCTGCCCGAGGATACCGTGGCGACGGTCGATTCCGGCGCGCATCGCATCGTGCTGAGCCAGGTCTGGCGCTGCCGCCGGCCGCGGACGCTGCTGCAATCATCCGGCTTCTGCACCATGGGGCCGTCGCTGCCGCTGGCGCTGGGCGCGATGGTCGCCGAGCCGGGGCGGCGGGCAGTCTGCTTCATCGGCGATGGCGGGCTGGAGATGGTGATGGGCGAACTCGCCACGGCGCGCGACCTGGGGCTGCCGGTGATCATCGTGGTCTTCGTCGATGATTCCTACGCGCTGATCGAATTGAAGCAGGGCGGCATGCAATTGCCGCGCAAGGCCGTGCGCTTCAGCCGCACCGACCACGTGGCCCTGGCGGCGGCGATGGGCGGGCAGGGGCTTTTGGCCGCGACGCGGGCGGAGCTGGCTGATGCGCTGCGCGCCGGGTTGGCCGAGACGGCGCGCTTCACGCTGATTGCCTGCCCGATCGCGGCGGAAGACTACGTCGGGCGATTATAGGCGGTCCGGCAGCGCCTGGGTGGCGCTGCCGGGTCGCGGTCAGCCGAACAGCTTGATCGCGGTCTTGGCGACCAGCCCGCCCTGGTGGCGCGCGCCATCCAGTTCGATCTGGCTGGGCTGGCGCGAGCCATCGCCGCCCGCGATGGTCGTGGCGCCATAGGGGGCGCCGCCGACGATCTCGCCCAGGGTCATCTGGCCCTGGTGGCTATAGGGCAGGCCGACGATCACCAGGCCGAAATGCAGCAGGTTGGTGATGATGGAGAACAGCGTCGTCTCCTGCCCGCCATGCTGCGTGGCGGTGGAGGTGAAGGCGGCGCCGACCTTGCCGTTCAGCGCGCCGCGCGCCCAAAGCCCACCGGCCTGGTCGAGGAAGGCGGCCATCTGCGACGACATGCGGCCGAAGCGCGTGCCGGTGCCGACGATGATGGCGTCGTAGTGTTCCAGATCGGCCACGGCGGCGACGGGGGCGGCCTGGTCCAGCTTGAAATGCGCCGACTTGGCGATCGCCTCCGGCACGGTTTCCGGCACGCGCTTCACATCGACCTCGGCGCCGGCGGCGCGGGCGCCTTCGGCCATGGCCTGCGCCATCGTCTCGATATGCCCGTAGGCCGAATAATAAAGCACCAGAACCTTGGCCATGATGAACTCCTTTGTGGGTGGGATTGGGGACTTTGGCGCCGAAAACCGGTGCGTCAGTCGAAAGCGAAGACGTCCATCGCCAGGATGCCGTGGGTATGGCCGGCGTGGACGCGGCGGCCGGGCTGCGTGCCCGCGCCCATGGCGGCGAACAACGGCAGGAAGTGTTCCTCGGTCGGGTGCGCGCGCGCTGCTTGCGGGGCGAGGCTGCGATAGGCCAGCAGGTCCGCGGTGCGGCCCTGCGTGATCGCCTCACCGGCCCAGTCCCCGAAGGCGACGACATAGGGCAGCGGCGGCGCATCCACCGCCTGGCCGGCGAAGTCATGCAGATTATGGGTCAGGCTGCCGGAACCGATGATCAGCACGCCCTCCTCACGCAGCGGGCGCAACGCCTGGCCCAGCGCCAGGTGATGCGCCGGCCCGCCATGGTGCTGCACCGACACCTGCAGCACAGGCACCGTGGCGTCGGGATACATCAGCACGAGCGGCACCCAGGCGCCGTGGTCCAGGCCGCGCCTGGGGTCCGGATCGGCGCCGAGGCCCGCGGCCGTCAGCAACGCGGCGGTGCGGCTTGCCAGCGCCGGATCGCCCGGCGCCGGATAGCGCATCGCATGCAGTTCGCGCGGGAAGCCGTGGAAGTCGTGGATCGTTTCCGGCGAGGCCGCGGCGGTCACGCGCGGGCGCGCGGTTTCCCAATGCGCCGAGACGACGACGATCGCCGCGGGCTTGCCAAGTTCGCTGCCGTAGCCGGCAAGGAAATCGCGCGCCGGCGAAGGCTGCAGCGCCAGGGTGGGTGCGCCGTGCGAAACGAACAGCGCGGGCAGGGCGGGCATGTCTGTGAACTCCGTGACGGAAACGCTCCGTCATGGACAGACAGATGGACGCCCGGAGCCCGTTCCGGAAGCGCCCACCCTTGATGGCCTGTATTCGCCCGGTGAATGACGGTCAGTAGATGTCAGGCTCCGGCGTCGGTGCCGTGCCTTCGAGGAAGGCCATGTCGCAGCCCTCATCCGCCTGGCTGACCTGGTCGAGGTAGAGCGACGTCCAGCCGCGTGAATAGCGGCGCGGGCGCTGGACCCAGGCGGCCTGGCGGGTCGCCAGTTCGGCCTCGTCCACCAGCAGGTCCAGCCGTCGCGCCGCCACGTCCAGGCGGATCATGTCGCCCGAGCGCACCAGGGCCAGCGGCCCGCCGATGTGGCTCTCGGGCGCCACATGCAGCACGCAGGTGCCGTAGGAGGTGCCGCTCATGCGGGCGTCCGACACGCGCACCATGTCCGACACGCCTTCCTTCAGCAGCTTCTTCGGCACCGGCAGCATGCCCCATTCGGGCATCCCCGGCCCGCCCTGCGGCCCGGACTGGCGCAGCACCAGCACGCTGTCGGCGGTGACGTCCAGGTCCGGGTCGTCCAGGCGCTTCTTCATGTCGGCGTAATCCTCGAACACCACGGCGGGGCCGGTGTGCTGCAACAGCCGCGGATCGGCCGCCGAGGTCTTGATCACCGCGCCGCGCGGGGCGAGGGAGCCGTAGAGCACGGTCAACCCGCCGCTGGCCTGCAACGGGTCGTCCAGCTTGCGGATGACGGCGTCGGAGAAGACTTCGGCGCCGGCGATGTCCTCGCCCAGGGTGCGGCCGGTGACGGTTTTGGCTGTCAGGTCCAGATGGTCGCGCAGGCGTTCGAGGAAGGCGCGGCTGCCGCCGGCGTAGAAAAAATCCTCCATCAGATGCGTCGTGCCGTTCGGCCGCAGGTCGGCGATCAGCGGTACCCGCGCGGAAATCGCGTGGAAGCGTTCGAGGTCAAGTTCCAACCCCGCACGCCGCGCCATGGCGATCAGGTGCGGGATGGCATTGGTGCTGCCGCCAAAGGCCATGGTCGCGGCCACGGCATTGTCGATCGAACCCTGCGTCAGCATCTTTGCCGGCGTCAGGTCCTCCCAGACCATATCGACGATACGCTTGCCGCAGTCGGTCGCCATGCGCGGGTGTGCCGCATCGGGGGCGGGGATCGAGGATGCGCCAGGCAGACAGAATCCCATGGCCTCCACGGCCAACATCATCGTCGCCGCCGTGCCCGCCGTCATGCAGGTACCAAAGGAGCGGGCGATGCCGCCCTCCATTTCCTTCCACGCCTGTTCGGTGATGCGCCCGGCGCGGAGTTCGGCGTGGTATTTCCAGGTGTCGGAACCAGAACCCAGCGTCTTGCCGCGCCAGTTGCCGCGCAGCATCGGCCCCGCGGGCACGAAGATGAAGGGCAGGCCCGCCGACAGGGCGCCCATGGTCAGCCCCGGCGGCGTCTTGTCGCAGCCGCCCAGCAGCACCAGCCCGTCGCAGGGCTGCGAGCGGGCCAGTTCTTCCGTCTCCATCGCCAGCATGTTGCGATAGAGCATGCTGGTCGGCTTCATGTACTGTTCGGTCACCGGATGGGCCGGCAATTCCACCGGGAAGCCGCCCGCCTGCCAGACGCCGCGCTTCACCTCCTCCACCCGCTGCTTGAAGTGGAAGTGGCAGGGCGACAGGTCGGACCAGGTGTTGATGATGCCGATCACCGGCTTGCCGCGGAAATCGGATTCCGAAAAACCCATCTGCAACATGCGCGAGCGGTGGCCGAAGGCGCGAATGTCGTCGACGCCGTACCAGCGGTGGCTGCGGAGGTCCTCGGGCTGCTTACGGGCCATGTTTGGCGTTTCCCTCTTGGTCTTGTGCAACGTGTTTCAGACTGATATATCAGATTTCAGATGACGACCACCCTGGCCCCATTGGAAAATGACGCCTCCCTGGCCGATCGCGCCTATGGCCGGTTGCGGTCGGCGATCATGGTCGGCGGGTTGGAGCCAGGGGCGCGGCTGTCGATCCGCACGCTGGCGGCCGATCTTGGCACATCCGCCCAGCCCGTGCGCGAGGCGATCCAGCGCTTGGAAGGGGAGGGGTTGGTCGAAACCCGCCCCCGAAGCGGCAGCTTCGTCTCGGTGCTCGACCAGGCACGCCTGGTCGAGATGGGGCGCATCCGCGCGGCCCTGGAAGGCAGCGCCGCGGGGCTTGCAGCGCGGCGCGCCAAGCCCGCCGATGTCGCCGCCCTGCAGGCGCGGCTGGACACCATGCAGGCCGCGACCAAGGCCGGCGATGCCGCGGCCCTGTTCGACGCCAACGAAGCCTTTCACATCACGCTGCATGCGATCACCGGCAATGCCTTCCTGATCCGCAGCCTGCACGCGCTGCGCGCCTATTACCACCTGGGCCGGGTGCGGGTCCTGACGCGCCCGGGCCAGCCCGATGTGGCGCTGGCCGAACACGCCGCCATCCTGGCGGCGGTCGAGGCCGGCGATCCTGACTCCGCCGAAGCGCTGATGCGCGCCCATGCATCGCGTTCCCTGGCGGTGGCCTTCCCCGAATTCTAACGCCCGCACGCCCGCAAAGGGCGGCTGTTCCTGGAGAGAAACACCATGTCCCGAATAAAGGCCCTCATGCTGGCGGCGGCCTGTGCCGTGGCACCGCTGGCCACGCAGGCACAACCCGCCTGGCCGAGCCAGCCCATCCGCGTGATCGTGCCGTTTTCCGCCGGCACATCCGACACCATCGCCCGTCTGGTGGGTGCTGAGATGTCGCGTGCGCTCGGCCAGCCCCTGATCATGGACAGCCGCCCGGGTGCCGGCGGCAACATCGGATCGGAGGCCTGCGCGCGGGCCAACCCGGATGGCTACACGATCTGCCTGGGCACCATCAGCAGCCATGCGATCAACCCCGCGATCTACGGCCGCATGCCCTATGACGCGCTGCGCGACTTCGCGCCGATCACGCAGTTGTCGTTGCAGCCGAACGCGATCGCCGTGGCGACCGAATCCCCGATCCGCGACATCGCCGGGCTGATCGCCGCGGCGCGCGCGCGGCCCGGGGCGTTGAACTATGGCACGTCGGGCGTCGGAACCTCCGTGCACCTGGCCGGCGCGTTGTTCGCGCAGATGACGGGGACGCAGATCGAGCATGTGCCCTATCGTGGCAGCGCGCAGATCGTGACGGCGCTGCTGGGTGGCGAGTTGCAACTGGGTTTCGATAATTTCTCCTCCGTCTGGCCCTTCGCGCGGGATGGCAAGCTGCGGATCCTGGGTGTCACCTCGCTGACCCGCACGCCGGCCGCGCCGGACATCCCGGCCGTGGCCGAGACCCTGCCGGGCTTTGAAAGCCTGTCCTGGCATGGCTTCTTCGCCCCGTCCCGCGTGCCGCCCGCGATCGTCGAACGGTTGAACCGCGAAGCCATCGCGGCGCTGGCACAACCCAGTGTCGCCGCGCGTTTCGTCGACCTGGGGCTGACCCCCGTGGGGTCCACGCCCGATCAGTTCCGCGCCTTCATCGCCAGCGAAATCCAGCGCTGGGGCGCCGTCGCGCAGCAAGCGCAAATCCGCATCGAATAGGAAGCACCGACATGAACGAAAACACCCGCACGCTGCTGCTGGGCGTCTCCACGGCGACGCTCACGACCGTGCTGTTCAAGCACGGCTTCCGCAACGTCTTCCTGCAGGATGTGCGCCCGCTGAATCCGGATGCCGCGCGCGTCGTCGGCCCGGCCTATACGCTGCGCACCATTCCCGCGCGTGAGGATCTGGATGGGCTGGATGCCTTCCTCGACCCCGCGCATCCGCAGCGCAAGGGCGTCGAGGATTGCCCGCCCGGCAGCGTCTTCGTCATCGACAGCCGCGGCGATGCGTCGGCCGCCAGCGCCGGCGGCATCCTGGTCACGCGCATGAAAATGCGCGGTCTGGCCGGCGTGGTCACGGATGGCGGCTTCCGCGACAGCCCGGAAATCGCGGCGATGGATTTCCCCGCGTATCACACGCGGCCCTCGGCGCCGACCAACCTGATCCGTCACCATTGCGTCGACCTGAACCTGCCGATCGCCTGCGGCGGGGTCGCGATCTTCCCGGGCGACATCATGGTGGGCGATGGCGAGGGCATCGTCTGCATTCCGGCGCATCTGGCCGATACCGTCGCCGAGCAAGGTGCTGCGCAGACGGAATACGAGGATTTCGTGCTGTCGCGCGTGCAGGCGGGCCACACGATCCGCGGGCTGTATCCGATGACCGACGAATCCAACCGCGCGCATTTCGCGGCCTGGCGCGCGGCACGCTGATGCGTGACCTGGCCGCCGCCTGAGGCGACGGCCAGGTCAGCCCCGCACCGAGGGGCGATGCCCGTCGGCGATAAGGCTGTCCCAACATCCCGTGGGGTGATGCCTGGATATTGCATTTCATAAAATCGAATGTCTATAATGGGCGATGGCCGCACCCCCAGCCTCCACCCCCGCCTATGCCATCCTGCGCGATCGCATGCGCACGGAAATCCTGGCCGGGGACTGGCCGCCCGGCACCCATCGCACGCTGGCGGCGCTCGCCGCCCAGCACGGCGTCTCCCTGTCACCGGTGCGCGAGGCTTTGCTCGGCCTGGAAGGTGAGGGGTTGATCCAGATGCGCCAGCATCGTGGCGCCGTGGTGCCGTTGATGGATGCGGCGCTGATGGCCGACCTTTATGACGTGCGTGGCGCGCTGCAATCCGTCCTCGCCCGCCGCGCCGCGGAACGCGGCACGCCCGAGGCTTTCGCCGCCATGGCCGAGCATATGGAAGCCTACGCCGCCGCCGGTCGACGTGGTGATGCCGCGGCGGCCCTGGCCGCCAATGATGCTTTTCACAACGCGATCGAAGACGCGGCCGCCAATGCCCAGGCAAGCGCCCTGTACCGCGCCCGTTCGGCCTTCGTGAACACCGTGCGCTTTCGCCTGGGGTTCGGGCCGGCGCGCCTGGCCGAGGCCGATGCCGAGCACCGCGCCATCCACGCCGCCATCGCCGCCCGCCAGCCAGACGCTGCCGCGGCGGCCGCCTTTGCCCATGCCATGGGGGCCAAGAACGATCTGCTGAAGCGACTTTAACGGGAGGACCACAATGACCGCGATCACGCGGCGCGGCCTTTTGGCCGCCAGCCTTTTGCCGACCATTGCCCAGGCGCAACCGCAACAAGCCGGACCATTGCGGTTGATCGTCGGCTTTGCCCCGGGCGGCACCGCCGATGTTGTGGCACGCCTGGCGGCGGCCGAGATGGGCAGGACGCTGGGCCGGACCGTCGTTGTCGAGAACCGCTCGGGCGCCTCGGGCAACCTCGCGACGCTGGCCCTGCTGCAGCAGCCCGCGGACGGGACGACGATGGCGATGGCGGGGCTGCAATTGGTGACCAACCCCGGGCTGATCGGGCAATTGGGCTACGATCCCCGAACAGATCTGGAGATGGTCGGCCAATTGACCGCTCTGCCCGTTGTGGTGATGGCCAGCGCGCGTTCGGGCATCACGACGATGGCGGAGGCGATCGCCCGCGCCGGGGCCGGCGACGGCATCCGCATCGCGACGGCGGGGCTCGGCACATCGTCGTACCTTGGCGCGGAGTTGATGTTCCGCGCCCTGGGCGGCCGGTTCGAGGCTGTTCAGTACCGCGGCGGTGCCCCGGCTTTCCAGGCGCTGATGACCGGCGATGTGGAGATGATGTTCGACCTGGTCGCGGCCTACCAGGCCCCGGCCGCCGCCGAGGGGCGCATCAGGATGCTCGGCGTCATGCAGGCCGCGCGGACCCCGGGCCTGCCCGATGTCCCGAGCTTTGGCGAGCTGGGCCTGCCGCCCGCCGCGATGATGCGATCGTGGCAGGGCATCTGCGTCCGCGCCAGCACGCCGCCCGTGGTGGTTGCCGCGTTGCATGCCGCGACACGCGTCGCGGTGCAGGCGCCGGAGTTCCAGCAGCGGATGGCCAACCTCGCGATCGAGGCGACCGCGAGCCCCGATCCGGCGGCCTTTCAGAAGTTCTACATGGCCGAGTTGCAGCGCTGGACCGGCCTGATCCACGACGCCGGGATACGCGCGCAATGACCAGCCACAACAGCAATCCGAAGATCACCGCGATCCGCACGCACCTCATGCAGGCGGGGCCGCTGGGCGTGTCCGGGTGGACGGCCGATGTCCGCAACAGCATCACGACCGGCACGCGTTGCTGGCTGTTCGTGACGGTCGAAACCGATGCCGGCATCACCGGGTTGGGCGAAGGCAGCGGCTGGCCCCGCGTGGTCGCGGCCGCCGTCGAGGACCTGGCCCATGTCGTCATCGGCGAGGATGCCTTTGCCACCGAACGGCTGACCCAGCGGATGAGTGTCGCGATGATGGGCCACGGCATGAGCGGCGTGGTCGGGCAGGGCGCCATCGGCGCGATCGACATGGCGCTGTGGGATGTACGGGGCAAGGCCTGGGGGGTTTCGGTGCAGGCCCTGTTGGGCGGGACGACGCGTGACCGCATCCGCGCCTATGCCCATGCGGCGACCCCCGAACAGGCCCGTGCCGCGCTGGCCAAGGGCTACACGGCCATCAAGACCGGGGGCGTCGCGAACCCGGTCGAGAAGGCGACCGCGATCCGCGAGGCGATCGGGCCCGACGTGGATCTGATGATCGACCTGCATGGCCCGCCCTGGCTGTCGCTGCCGGATGCTATCGCCGCCTGTCGCGCGCTTGAACCGCTGGCGCCCTTGTTTGTCGAGGAACCGCTGGCGCCCGAGGATATCGCCGGCTACCGCCGCCTGCGCCAGGCGGTGACGGTGCCGCTGGCGGCGGGCGAGCGCCACGGCGGGCTGCATGGCCTGGCGCCACTGTTGCGCGACGGGTTGATCGATGTCGCCCAGCCGGATGCGGGTCGTGCCGGCGGGCTGACCGGGTTGCAGAAGATCGCTTCCTTCGCCGAGGCCTGTGGCGCCACCGTCGCACCGCACGCAGGCTCTCTGGGCCCGGTCGCCGAGGCCGCGGCACTGCATCTGATGGGCGCCATCCCGAACGCCCTGATCCTGGAGAAGATGGACCCCGACTGGCCCGGCCGGGCGGATGCCGTCACCATGACGCCGGTGCTGCAGCACGGCGCTTTGCTGATCCCCCCCGGCCCGGGGCTTGGCATCGGGATCAACGAGGCCTTCGTCGCAGCGCATCCGGCGACCCGCAACGTCGGCCTGCCGCGCGGCGGCTGGCCGGCGGGGACGGAAGCGGCGACGCTGTATGTCCAGCCACGCGAAGCGCGGGGGAAAGCCTATCCCCCGCGCTGATCGGCTACCGCGGTAGCGGCGACACCAGGCGAAAGCGCTGCGCGCGCTTGCCGGTATCGACTTCGGTCGTGAAGATATTGCCGCGGCTGTCCGATGCCATGTTGTGCACCCAGTGGAATTCGCCCGCGTTCCGCCCGCTGCGGCCGAAGCGGCCGATGATCTCGCCGGCCTGGCGGGCCAGAAGCCAGACGGTGTTGTTGCTGCCATCGGCCGCGAGCAGCACCGTCTGCGCCGGGTCGGGGCCGAATTCGATATCCCAGACCGACCCGCTGCCGAGCGTGTTGGTCGCGACAAATATTTCACGCACGAAACTGCCGTCGCGGCGGAAAACCTGGATACGGTCGTTGGCGCGGTCGCAGATATAGACCATCCCATCGCGCGCCAGCCGCACGCAATGCACCGGGTTGGCGAAGGATTGCGACGGCGCCTGCCCCGCGACATAGGCCGGCAGCGGCGCATCCGGCGGCGGCGCGCGACCATAGGCGCCCCAATGCCGCAGATAGGCGCCGGTCGTCGCGTTGAAGACGATGACGCGACGGTTCAGATAGCCATCGGCGACGAAGGCTTCATTGGTCGCGACATCGACCTCGATATCCGCGGGCCGGCCGAGCCGTGTCTGGTCATTGCTGCCGGCGGTCTGGCCGGTGACGCCGATCTGCATCACGAAGCGGCCGTCGCGGGTGAACTTCAGCAGCACATGGTCATTCGGGCCATTGCCGCCGATCCAGACGTGGTCGGAGGCATCGACATAGATGCCGTGCTCATTGGCGGGCCAGGACGGATGGTAGCCTGGCCCGCCCCAGGCCTGCACGACATTGCCGTCGGGATCGAATTCGATGACGGAGGGGGCGGGCACGCAGCATTCCGACCGCGGTGGCGTGAGCACGGCGCCGCGCTCATCCTCGGTCATGCTGCGGGGGCGGTGGATGACCCAGATGTGGTCGCGGCCATCGACCGCGACGCCGGCAGCCTGGCCGATGCCCCAGTTGTTCGGCAGGGGTTTTGGCCAGTTGGCGTCCACCTCGTAGATCGGCGCGGGGGGCAGCGGCACGGCCGGCGCCTGGGCGAAACTGGGGCTGCTCAGCGCAAGGACGGCGGCGCAGGCCAGGACAAGGCGATGGATCATCGTCGGGTGCCTCCCGGAGCCGTTGCGGCGCTCCTTGGGGTGGAGGCTCCGCCATGGCGGGCGGGGCGGTCAAGGCTTAGCCGGGCCCGCCCGTGATCGAGATGTGTCCGGCAGTCAGCGCGCGGCAACTGGACACGCGGCGGCGCCACGGCGGACAATTCAGGAGAGAGGTACAGAAATTTAAGTCCCGATATTTCGGTAATTCTGAACGGCGGAACGGTTTGGCAATGGCAGGTTGCTGAGACCAATCGGAGCCAATGTCGTGACCGAACCCAACCGCAACCCGCCCCTCAGCCACCACGCTCGAGGCCGCTGTCAAACCCGTGGCGTTCCGGCCAGGATCGCTTCGATGCTGATCCTGCACGCTGATCTCTCGGTCCATGCCGGGGGAGGCTGCGTCAGCCTGCGGCTTGGGCGCTATGCGGCGGCAACGCTCGTGGCCGACGGCGCGGACCACGCCATGGTCAGTCGGGCGCGACGCTTGGTCGTCGTGATGGGGGACCACGGGGCAATAACAATCTTACGCCCGCACGGCAGGGCGGGCCATCGCTACCGCCGTCAGTATCCGACCTACGCGCGAAGGGCGGCCTGAACATGGGTGAGGTTGTGTCCTTTCCTGACCGGCGTGGGCCGGACGAAGCGCGCCCTGCGATTGACACTCGTGCGGCCGAAGCGGCGCTACTGCGCCAGGTCATCAATACGCACCGGACTAGCTTCCCGGGCGACCAAGCCAAGACCGCCACCCAGAAGATCGACGGCTTCATCGACATCGCCGCCAAGACTCTGGGCCACGGTGGGGTTGGGACCGTCTGCCGCGCGATCTGGGCCAATGAGAACGAGACAAACCCGGCCCGGCGGCGGCGCGACATTCGGAACGCGAAGAAGCCAAAAAAGCTCCTCGAATGGGTGGAGCGAATCGGCAGAGCGATGGTCAGCATCAAGGGCGCTCATGTCATTGCTGAAAACGACATGCTGCTGGACGCCTTCCGCGGGACGTCGCTGGACGAGGAAGTTGCACGTCGGCTTTCTGGCAAAGGCCCGGAACCCGCTTTGGAGCAGTTCTGGACCTTGATAGCGGACACACTTCACTCTCTCGCGCGCGATGTGTGCCGTGTCGAGGGGCTAGAAGCGCATTTGGAGCGTATGGTCGCGCTTCATGGGACCTACGATCTTGGTGCCGATGAAATCCGTCCGTCGCGCTGTCGTCTACTCAGTCGGCCTTTGGCAAACTGGAACGAGTACGTCGGTGAGTTTCCGCCCATACCCTCGGTCCTCCTGTTTACGGAGCCGAAGTCCAACACGATTGAGCGCGAGTTGATCTTCGCCGATGGGGGGGCGGCATGGCCCGTTCGCGTCACGGTGCTGCGCGAAACCCGGCTGGCCATCGGTCCGGCCGACAATGTGCTGGTGCCGGCGCCGCTGTTCGAGTTCCGAAGCGTGCTGACCGTCATGAGCGCACATGGCCCGGTGCCCGTGCGCCGGCCTTGGGTCGATCTGGAAGACGCAGATCAGATCGAGGTCCAGTTCGACGGCCAGTGGCGGCCGGCAGAACTTGAGCTTTGTGTCGACGATCTGGCGTCCAGCCCGCTTGGAGGCAGCAAAATCTGCGGAACACTGTCGCTCCCGGGAGGCCTCGATGACTACGCGAGGTTCGAGAATCACTATGTCATCTGGCGTCCGGTGACGGCCGGAACCTGCCGCGAGTTGCTCCTGAGGCCGGACTCATCGGTGACGCTTGGTGCCTTCGCGGTCGCCGCTCTGGGCGCGCTGTCCAACGACCGCGACCGCCTGGCGCTCGAAACCTTCTGCCCGCGCGGCACTCTCGCCGAAGCGATCGAAAGCGCGCTGCACGTCGATGGCCCCAAGGGTCTGCCGGCGCTCTTGCGCGCAGAAGCGCACCGCATGGTGACGATGCTGCGCGCCTGGCACGAAGCCCGTGGCGCCGCGGCCGACGCGGCCCATCAGGGGCTGCGGAACAAGTGGAAAGATTGGTCATGAGAGGGGCAATGATGAGCCGCGTTTAGGTGGTCTACTTCTGGGCAATCGTCATCGTCATTCTCGTCAGCCGATGTGGAGCACCGTGAACTTGGACAACAACCGCACTTCCGCCCGCCGTTACGGCGAACTGGCCCGCTGGGCAGACCTGAAAATCACCAACCGCGAGGACGCGATGACGACCCTCTCCAGCAGCAGCGATCGTTTTTACGTCTATGTTCTTTGCGAGCCGGACGGCACACCTTTCTATGTCGGCAAGGGGCAGGGAAAGCGCGTGCTGCAGCACGAGGCGGACTCGTGGAACACCGCGGTTATGACTCACAAGCTCAACGTCATTCGCCGCATCCGGCGCGACGGCGGCACCGTTGGCTACGTCATCGACGGCTTTTTCGGGGATGAGGTTGCGGTCCACGCACGAGAGCGTGCTCTCATCGCCTACTATGGCCGCCACGATCTGCAGCAAGGTCCGCTGACCAACCAGATCGATGGGGGCGAAGGGGCAAACAACCCCTCGCCCGCTGCGCTGGCGCGCCATGCCGCGAGCCTTGGCGGCGATGCAGCGGACCCGGCGCGGCGAGTGGCCAATCGCTTCCTTGCTGGCATCGCAGGACAGCAGGACTCGGTGCCGATTAAGCCTTGGAGCGTCCTGCGCCTGCGCGCGCATCTGCTGCGCCCCAGCCCCAACAAGCCGGTTCCCCGGCCAACCGTGCGGATGGCCAAGGCGATCGCGGCCAGCGCCATCTCTAACTGCGCTATGCTGCACACCGGCGCGATCATTCCGCGTCGTCTGGTCATCGAAGGCGTGGAGTGCATCATCGAGAACGGCTGCGGCGGGGACATGATCCACGCCAGTATGGTCGAACCGGTCGAACCTCGAGCCAAGCCTCTGGACGAAACGCTACGTCTGACGGCTAAGGGCTTCGCTGCGGTGGTCGCCTTTATCGGGCAGGACAAGCTTGTGGACTACGGAATCCTTGAACCCTAGGCGGCCAAGCCGCGTGGCCAAGGCCACCCGCGCCATGGCCGGCGGCACCCAGCCGGCGATCCGCGTCGCCAGTCCGGGCGCGCGGCACAGGCCCGCCGCAGCCCAGCCCGCGCGCCGTATGGGCCGGACGGCCCTTGCGGCAAATGCCGCCTGGAACGTCGCGGCGTCGCGCCCCGCCAGCACGGCCTCGGCCGCCATGATGCCGGATGCCAGGGCGATCCCCATGCCTTCGCCGGCGAAGGAGGCGATGACGGCGGCCTGGTCCCCCAGGCGGAACAGTCCGGGCGGCGTGGTGCGGGCCACATGCCCATAGGGCACGCCCGCGATCGCTAGCGGCCGGGTCCACATCGGCCGCGCATCGCGCAGCATCGCGGCACCGTGTGCCGAAGCGCCCGCGATCATCGCCAGGAACGCGCCGGCATCGGCGGGCAGTAGCGCCCCCGGCCGGAACGCGGCGCAAAGCGTCAACCCCGTGCCATTCGGCTGCAAGCCGGCGTAGCCGCCGGGGAAGGGCAGCAAGGCGACCTCGGGCGCCGCATCGGCCGTCATGTGCAGTTTCAACCCGACCCAGGCCGCCCCCGGCCGCGGCGGCGCGCCGCGCAGCGCGTGCTTGCCGGTCGCGAGCAGCAGGATGGGGGCGGTGGCACCTTCGGCGGTCCAGCCTCCGCGCCCGGCCGCGATGCGGCGCACCGTCGCGGTGACCAGTTGGGCTCCGGCCGCGATGGCGGCCTGGCGCAGCGCCTGGTCCAAGACCTGGCGCGGCAGGCCGATGCCGGCGAAGGGCAGGGTGGCCCGCGCTGCCCTGCTGCCATGGGCCACGACCACCCGTGGGATCAGCGCGCCGCCAAGGGCGACCGGGTCCAGTCCCAGCCGGGCCAGGGCTGCCTGTGCCGTTGGACCCAGGAACTCGCCGCAGACGATCTCGCGCGCCTCGGCATCGCGTTCCAGCAGCAGCACGTGGCGGCCGGCCCGCGCCAGCATGATCGCGGCGGCACAGCCCGCCGGCCCGGCGCCGATGATCAGCGCCTCGGCGTCGGTCACATCGGTCCCCCTGTGACCGCCCAGCGATAGGGGAAGGAGGTCCGCACCTTCGCCGCCACCCCGGACTCGGCCAGGAAGCGTTGCCAATCCGCCCGGCGAAACGCCCTGCTGACCGAGGCGGTGCTGTCATGGACCACCATCGGGTCCAGCCGCAGCAGCCTGGTGCCGAGCCACAGCCCCGCCCAGGCCAGCGCATCGCGTTGCAGGTCCAGGATCAGCCAGCCCTTGTTCGCCCGGGCCGCCAGCCAGCGCAGCAATCGCACGACATCGGGGTCCGGCAAATGATGGGCGACCAGCGTGCACAGGATGATGTCGAATCGTTCCGCCTCCGGCAGGTCGAAGACGTCGGAGGTGACCCAGCGCGCCCGCAGCCCGGGATGCCGCCGCTGCGCGCAGGGGGCGGCATGCGGGCTGATGTCCAGCGCGGTCAGGTCGGTGGCGATGCCCCTGGCGCCGAAGAAATCCTGCACCGCCATCAGCACATCGCCGCCGCCGGCCCCGACATCCAGCACCGACACGGCGCGGTCGCCGGAAAAGCGGTCCAGAAACGCGTGCAGCGGCCGGTTGGCAAAAGTCCAGCGGTTCAGCCGCCCCAGGTCGCGCAGCGCCGTTTCCCAATCCGCCTCCGTCTCGGCCGGGTCGTCCATGCGTTCCGGCAGCATGCGGCGGGGGCCGATCCACATCAGACGACGACCCCCTGCAGCGCCTCGGCCGATAGCCCCGGGCCAAAGGCCAGCGCCGCCAGGGTTTGGCCAGGCATCGCCGCCGCCAGCATGTCGTGCAGCACGAACAGGATGGTGGCCGAGGACATGTTGCCCGCCCGCGCCAGCACCGCACGGCTGGGCGCGAGCGCATCCGGCGAGAGATCCAACGCTGCCTCGACCGCATCCAGGATGGCGCGGCCGCCCGGGTGCACCGCCCAGAGGTCGGGCTTGGCGCCGGGCAGCAGCACCGCCGCCGCCGCGGGCAACAGGCGCTTCAGGCTGGCGGGGACTTCGGTCGACAGATGCAGGTCGAAGCCGCTCTGGCCGATCTCCCAGACCATCTGGTCATCGCCCTCGGGCATCAGCGCGGTGCCGAAGCCATCCAGGCGCAGCCCTTCGGGATCCGCCGTCACCAGCGCCGCGGCCCCGCCATCGGCGAATTGCATGTAGCCGAGCAGATGCCCCAGGTCCGTCCGGTCCTGCATGTGCAGGGTGCCGAGTTCCAGGGTCACCACCAGCACGCGGGCGGCGGGATTGGCCCGCACCGTCTCGGCCGCGCTGCGCAGTGCGATGATGCCGGCCTGGCAGCCCATGAAGCCGAGCATGGTCCGGTGCACCGACGGCCCCGCGCCGATGTGCCGCTGCACCGCCTGGTCCAGCCCGGGCGCCCGCAACCCGGTGCAACTGGCGACCACGATATGGGTGATGCCGCTGACCGGGCCGAGGCTTTCCAGCGCCTGGAACGCCAGCAACGGGGCCTCCCGCGCATAGGTCGCCATGCGGGCTTCGGTCGTGGGCCAGGCGCCATCGGGGAAGAAGGAGCCCGGCGTTCCGGGCGGCGGGTCCGGCGACAGCACCGACCAGCGCTGGTCGATCCCCGATCGCGCGGCCAGACGGGCAAAACCGCGACGGGCGCGATCATCCGGCAGTAGCCTGGCGACCAGGTCGAGGAAAGGGGCGTGACAGGCATTCGGCGGCGTGGCGCAGCCGATGCGGTTCAGGTGGGCTGCATGCATCCAGCCCTAGATGGGTCGTATCGCCACGCCGCACACCCGGCGATCGCGTGATGATCGCCGCGCGGCGCTGCATCCATGTCGCGGCGCGTGTTGTGCCCCGGCATCCGTGGCAGGTAAGGGACCGCATGCCAGCCGCAATCCTCTTCATCCTGATCTGGGCCAGCGCCTTTACCGCCGCCGCCGTCGTGCTGCGCGAATGGCCCCCGTTCTGGGCGCTGGGCCTGCGGTTCGCGGTCGCGGCGCCGATCCTGCTGGCGATCGTGGCCTGGCGGTCGGCACCCTGGCCCGGTGCCGCGGATTGGCCGCGGATTGGTGCCATGGGGGCGCTTGGGGTCGCCGGATACCTGGGGTTTTCCTGGCTGGCGATGGCCCTGGTGCCATCAGGCCTGGTCGCGCTGATCGCCGCCACCGCGCCGCTGTTCGTGGCGCTGGGCGAGCGGTTCTTGCGCGGCCGGCATATGCAGCCGATGGCCTGGGTCGGGCTTGGCCTCGGTTGGGCCGGGGTGGCGGTGCTGGGCGGGGTGCGCGCCGCCGATGGGCTGGCTGGGGCCGAGGCGCTGGGGCTGGCTTTTGCCCTGGCCGGAGCGGCGTGCCAGGCCGCCGGCATCCTGATCTTTGCCCCGGCGCGTGGGCGGGTGGATCCCTGGGCAGCCAATGCGGTGCAGACGATCGTTTCGGCCGTCGTGCTGCTGCCGATGGCGCTGGTGCTGGAAGGCGCGCCGCCGGCGATGCCGGGGCCGGCGACCTTGGCGGGGTTGCTCTACAGCGTGGTGGTCGTGGGGGTCGCGGGCTATGCGCTGTGGTTCCTGATGCTGCGGCGCCTGCCGGCGGCGACGGCCGCCGCCCTGCAATTGCTGGCGCCGCCGCTGGCCGCGGTCTTTGGCTGGGCGCTGCTGTCGGAACGCCTGGGGGTGGCGGATCTGGTGGGTGGAACGGTCACCCTGGTGGGCCTGCTGCTGCTGTTCCGGGCGCGTTAGCGCGGAGTATCCGGTGCGCGGGCGAGGGCGATCGCCTCCATCACCACCGCCACATCGCCGATATGATTGGCCAGCAGCAGCACCAGCCGGGCATCCAGCCGGCGGGACGCGGCATCATCCAGGTCGCGATGCGCCGCGACCAGCGCTGCAAACAACGCGTCAGGATCGGTCAGGCGGGGCGAGGTGTCGAGCGGCATCATCCATGCCCCATCGCGCGCGCAAGCGCGGCCGCGACCAGCGCGCCTTCGGGCGCGCGCAACCGGGCCGCCACATGCTGGTCCGGCCGCATCAGCACGGCCATGCCCGGCGTGACGCCGAAGCGGGCGCGGACCAGCCCCGTGTGATCCTCCAGAGCGCCGCGGATCGGCGCATCGGCGATGAACAGCGGCGTCACGCCAAGCGGCAGGTCCAGCGGGCGTGGAGAGGAAAAAACCAGCAGGCAGAAGCCGGCGATGTGCCGCAGCAGCCAGTCCGGTTCGCCATCGCACAGCACAGGGGCGTCGGGGGCCGCGGTGCCGGGCGCGGCACCGCCGGTCACATCGTCCGGCGCGTTCAGTGGGCTGTCCATCAGCACGGCGGGGCGTGACAGCCGCCCGGAATTCACCAGCGGCCGCGCGAAGGCAAAATGCTCGGCCAGTTCCAGCACCGCGTCGCGATAGGCGCGGGCCGCTGGTGATTTTGGTGTGATGAAATCGGTCGCGCGGGTGGAATGCAGGATGTTCTCATCCGCTGCCGGCAGGCGTTCGGCGTCATAGCTCGCGATCAGCGCCTCGGGGGCTTGCCCGTTCAACACGGCGGCCAGTTTCCAGCCCAGGTTGTCGGCATCCTGCACCCCGCCATTGCCGCCGCGCGCGCCAAAGGGGCTGACCTGGTGCGCACTGTCGCCGACGAAGATCGTGCGCCCATGGACGAAGCGTTCCAACCGCCGGCAGCGGAACGTGTAGACGCTGATCCATTCGAGGTTGAACGCCACATCCGGCCCCAGCATCGCGCGTACCCGGGGATAAACGCGGTCGGGGCGGGATTCCAGCTCGGGATCCGCGTCCCAGCCGAGTTGAAAGTCGATGCGCCACAGATCGTCGGGCTGCTTGTGCAGCAGCACGGATTGGCCGGGGTGGAAGGGCGGGTCGAACCAGAAGCGGCGCTCGGTTGGGAAACCCGCCTGCATGGTGACATCGGCGATCAGGAAGCGGTCCTGGAACACCTGCCCCGTGAAGGGCAGGTTCAGCGCGCGGCGGATGGTGGACCGCGCGCCGTCGCAGGCCAGCAGCCAGTCGGTGTCGAGGCGATAGGTGGCATCGGGCGCCATCACCGTCAGCGTCGCGCCATCCTCACGCGGGACGGTGCCGGCGGCGCGATGCTTCCAGCGCAGATCGACCAGGCCGGTCGCGGCGCAAGCCTCCACCAGCCAGGCCTCGGCGTAGTATTGCTGCAGGTTGATGAAGGCCGGGTGCTCATGGCCTTCTTCGGGCAGCAGGTCGAAGGCGAAGACCTCGCGGTCGTGGAAGAAGACGCGGCCCTGGCGCCAGGTGATGCCCTTGGCCAGCATCTGTTTGCCGAGGCCGAGGCGCGAAAAAATCTCCAGCGTGCGCTTGGCGAAGCAGATGGCGCGCGAACCGACCGAGACGGTGTTGTCGTCGTCCAGCACCACGGATGCGATGCCGCGCCGGGCCAGGTCCAGCGCCATGGTCAGCCCGACCAGCCCGCCGCCGACGATGGTGACGCGCGCGTGGTCGGTGCCATACGGCGCCGGGGGCACGACGTAGCGGGGCGCCGACCAGGCCATTAGCGGCTGATCTCGGCGTCCTTCGTCTCGCCGTGTTCCAGGGCCCGCCACATCTCGATGTCGCGCTCGGCGGTCCAGATGCGGGGATGGTCCAGGCCCTTCGCCTCGTCGAAGGCGCGGGTCACGTTGAACGGCATGCAGTGTTCGAAGATGACCCATTGGCCATAGGCCGGGCGCATCGCATCCATCGTCGCGCGGTAGATGTCGCCCAAGGCCCAGCCCTTGGCGACGCCGGCTTTGACACTGGCGAAAAGGTCGGTGACGAAGGCCTCGGTGCCGGCCAGGGCCGCTTCGCAATCGGCTTCGGTCAGCAGCGCGGCACCACGCCCGGGGACCATCCGGCGGGGCTTCAGCGCGCGCAGCGCGGCGATGGTCGCGGGCCAGTCGGTGAAATGCGCGTCGCCGCAATAGGGGGTGGCACCGAATTCCACCGTGTCGCCGGCGAAGAGCACACGCTCCTGCGGCAGCCAGACGACGGTGTCACCGGCGGTATGGGCGCGGCCGATCTGGATCACCTGCGCCTCACGCTGGCCGAGCCAGAGCGTCATGCGCTTGCCAAACGTCTGGGTCGGCCAGGTCAGGCCGGGGATGCTCTCGCGCCCGCGGAACAGGCGCGGGAAGCGGCCGATCTCACTGTCCATATCCTGCTGGCCGCGTTCCACGATCAAGGCGCGCGTGGCATCCGATGCGATGATGCCGTGCGGCGCATAGCCCGAGGCACCGAGCACCCGCACCGCGTGGTAATGCGTCAGGATCACGTCACGGATCGGCTTGTCGGTCACGGCGGCAGTGCGGCGGATCACGTCGGCCGCCATCAGCGGCGTCGCCTGCGCGTCGATCACATAGGCGCTGTCCGGACCGACCATGATGCCGGAGTTCGGATCGCCCTCGGCCGTATAGGCGTAGAGGCCCTCGGACAAGGTATCGAAGGAGACGTGCTTTTCGGCGAGGTCGTTCTGCGAGGCAAAGCCGCTCATGGCGCTGGTCCGTTTCCTGACGCCGGAAGGGTGGCGCCGGGCGCGGCTTGGGGGAAGGGGGATTGGTGGTCGGCGGGCTGGACCGCGACGATTTCGGCGGAACCTGGGGGCCGTCGACCGGGCGAAGCCGTTGACGCGGCTGTGCTTGGCCGCCGTGGCCCGGGGGCGCTAGGCTGGCGCGGAATTGGAGGATGCCGGGACCATGCTGCGACGCCTTGCCCTTGCCTGCGGATTGAGCCTGGCCCTGGCGGCACCTCTTGGCGCCCAGACCACGCCGGCCCCGCCGGTGCCCGCGACGCCCGCCCCCGCCCCGCAGGTGCAGGCGCCGCCAGGCACGGGCGACCCGTCCTTCAACCTGGTCAACCGGTCGCGGAACGTGATCAACGAGGTCTATGCCTCGCTCTCGACCGAGGATGCCTGGGGGCCGGACCGCCTCGGTGCCAGTACCGTGCCGGCTGGCGGCACCTTCCCGATCCGCCTGCCGCAAGGCGCCTGCGAGTATGACCTGCGCGTGGTCTACCAGGGGCGGCCGGCGGAGGAGCGGCGGCGGGTGAACCTGTGCACCGTGTCGGAAGTCGTCTTCACCGGCCAGGCGCCCACCGCCACGCCGGCGCCGGGTGGCAAGGGCGCCCAGGCCGCGGGGCCGACCGGCAACCCGTCGTTCAACGTGATCAACCGCACCGGGCAGATCATCCGCGAATTGTATGTCTCGGCGTCGTCGCGCACGGATTGGGGGCCGGATATCCTGGGCACCGAAGTGCTGCAGGTCGGTGCCCATTTCGAGGTACGGCTGCCCGAGGGCGAATGCCTCTATGACGTGCGGATCGTGTTCCAGAACGGCGCCAATACCGAACGCCGCAGCGTCAACACCTGCGACATCGCGAACATGATGTTCCCCTGAACAAGCGTCCCGGGACGCGGCGGCGGGGGGCGCGACACCCCCCGCGCCCTTTGGTCAGGCGGCTTTCGCGTCGCTGAGCGCCTTCCAGACGATTTCCGGCGTCGCCGGCATGTCGATGCTGCGGATGCCGTCGCCCGCCAGTGCATCGACCAGGGCGTTGATCACCGCGGGCGGCGATCCGACCGCACCGGCCTCGCCAGCACCCTTCACGCCCAGGGGGTTGGTCTCGCAGGGCACTTCGATCAGGTCGACCTCGATGTTCGGCAGGTCTTCCGCGCGCGGCAGCGCGTAATCCATGAAGGATGCGCTGAGCAACTGCCCCGAGTCCGGGTCATAGGCGGTGCGTTCGAAGAAGGCCTGGCCGATGCCCTGGGCGACGCCGCCATGCACCTGGCCGCGCACGATCAGCGGGTTCAGCGCATGGCCCACGTCATCGACGACGATATAGCGCGGGATGGCGATATGGCCGGTGTCGGGGTCCACCTCGACCTCCGCGACGTGGCAGCCGTTGGGGAAGGTGTGGGACGGGATTTCGGCGACCTCGGCGGCGTCGAGCAGGGTCGCCTCCTGGCCGGCCAGGACCTTTTTGCGCTGAGTGGCGGCCAGGGTCAGGATGTCGATGGTGCGGTCGGTGCCGACCACGCCAAAGCGCCCGCCGCTGAATTCGATGTCGATCACCGCGGCTTCCATCGCCTCGCTGGCCGCCTGGCGGCCCTTTTCGATGACCGTGGCGGTGGTCGCCATGATGGCCGTGCCTTCGGAATAGAGCGACCGCGCACCACCCGTGCCGCCGCCCGAGGGCGAGGCATCGCTATCGCCCTGGATGATGCGGATCTTTTCGTGGGGGATGCCGAGCTCGTGGGAGGTCAGCATGGTGTAGGCCGTTTCATGCCCCTGGCCGGTCGATTGCGTGCCGACGATGACATCGACGAAACCGTCATCGGCGAAACGCACCTCGGCGCGTTCGTTCGGCGCGCCGCCGGTCGCTTCCAGGTAATAGGCGAGGCCGATGCCGCGTTTTTTTCCGCGCCTCGCCGCCTCCGCCTGGCGGGCGGGAAAACCCTTCCAGTCGATGCGCTGGAGTGCTTCTTCCATCACGCGCAAGAATTCGCCGCTGTCGTAGCGCTGGTTCATCGCGGTGGTGAAGGGCATGGCCGTGGGGGGCACGATGTTGCGCCGGCGCAGGTCGATGCGGTCGATCTTCAACTCCCGCGCGGCGGTGTCGATCATGCGTTCGACCAGGTAGTTGCTCTCCGGCCGCCCGGCGCCGCGATAGGCATCCACCGGCACGGTATTGGTCAGAACGCCGATGACATGGGCGTGGATCGCCTTGAACCCATAGACCGAGGCCAGGACCTTGGTCCCCGCGCCGGTCGGGATGAAGGGCGCGAAGGTCGACAGATAGGCGCCCATGTTGGCGTAGTTCTTGGTCCGCAGGGCGAGGAACTTGCCGTCCTTGTCCAGCGCCAATTCGCCGAGGGTGATGTTGTCCCGTCCATGCGTGTCGGACAGGAAGGATTCCGTGCGGTCCGCCGTCCAGCGCACGGCGCGGCCAAGGTCGCGCGCCGCCATGCAGCACAGCGCGTATTCGGCATAGAGATACAGCTTCATGCCGAAGCCGCCGCCGACATCCGGCGTGATGACGCGGAAGCGGTCCGGAGGCAGCTTGAAGACGTCATTGGCCAGCAGGTTCTTCACCAGCCAGGAGCCCTGCGTGCCGACATGCAGGGTGAAGCGATCGTCCTTGTATTCGGCCAGCGCCGCGCGGCCTTCCATGCTGGCGACCACGACGCGGTTGTTCACCACGGTCAGGCGGGTGACATGGGCGGCCTCGGCGAAGGCGGCGTCGGTCGCGGCGCGGTCGCCGGCCTCCCAGTCGAAGCAGGTGTTGTTGGGCGCGGTGGACCAGATCTGGGGGGCGCCCGGCAGATGGGCGGTGGCGAGGTCGGTCGCGGCGGGGAGCTGGTCGTAGTCGACCTCGATCGCCTCGGCCGCGTCGCGCGCGGCTTCGGGGGTTTCGGCGACGATGAAGGCGACCGGGTCGCCGACGTGGCGCACGATGTCCTTTGCCAGCGCGCCGCGCTTGGTTTCGGACCGCGGGGTGCCGTCACGGTTCTTCAGCGGGACGGCGCAGGGGATTTCGCCCAAGCCCTGCGCATCCCAATCGGCCGAGGTATAGATCGCCAGCACGCCCGGCATCGCGCGGGCCGCCGTGGTGTCGATGCTGACGATCCGCGCATGGGCCTGCGGGCTGCGCAGCACATAGCCGACCGCCTGGCCGGGGGCGGCGATATCGGCGGTATAGCGCCCGTGGCCCAGGAGCAGGCGCGGGTCCTCGACGCGGCGGACGGATTGGCTGAGCCCGAACTTGGCCATGGTGGCATTCCCCTTTGGTCTTGTGCCTGGAAGATACGGCGCCGGCGGCGGTTTGGAAGGCCCTGGTTTCAGACGGCGGGCTTTCGCGCGAACCGCCCCTTCACCCATTCACGCGTGCTTTGGAACACCACGTAGAGCATCGGGATCATGAAAATCCCGACCAGCGACGCCCCCAGCATGCCCCCGAAGACCGCCGTCGAGACCGCCCGGCGCGACAGCATCGCCGCCCCGGTCGCCCAGACCAGCGGCACCAATCCCAGGATGAAGGCGATCGAGGTCATCATCACCGCGCGGAACCGCAGCTTGGCGCCCATCACCGCGGCCTCGCGGATCGGCAACCCGGCCTCACGCTGTTCCTTGGCGAATTCGATGATCAGGATGCCGTTCTTGGCGGCCAGCGCCACCAGCACGATCAGCCCGATCTGGGCATAGACATCGAGCGGCATCCCCGCGACCCAAAGGGCGATGAAGGCCCCAAGCCCGCCGACCGCCACCGACAGCAGCACCGGGATCGGGATGGTCCAGGATTCATACAGCGCGACCAGGAACAGGTAGGCGAAGAGCACCGCCAGCGCCAAAATCACGCCGGTCTGGCCCGACGCCAGCTTCTCCTGATACGCGGTGCCGGTCCATTCGAAGCCGTAGCCCTGCGGCAGCACGGTCCGGGACAGTTGCTCCATCGCCAGCAGCGCATCGCCCGAACTGACGCCCGGGCGTGCCGCGCCATTGATCGTGACCGAGCGGTAGTTGTTGTAGCGCGTGATCGTCTGCGGCCCCAGCACCGCGCGCACATCGGCGACCGCCCGCAGCGGCACCATGTCGCCGCGGCTGTTGCGCACATGGATGCGCCAGATGTCGTCCAGATCGTTGCGGTCTTCCGCCTCGGCCTGGATGTTCACCTGCCAGGTGCGGCCGAACAGGTTGAAGTCATTGACGTAGAAGCCACCCAGCGTGGATTGCAGCGCCGTGAAGATGTCGCTGATCCGGACGCCCAGCGCCTGCGCCTTGTCGCGGTCCACATCGAGGTAATAGGACGGCACGTTCGGCGCGAAGGTCGAGAAGACGGCCGCCAGGCGCGGGTCCTGGTTGGCCGGCACGACCAGGCCGAACATGGTCGCGCCCAATTCGATCGGGCTGCGGCCTTCGTAGTCCTGCAGCACGTATTCGAAGCCGCCGCCCGTGCCCAGGCCGATGATCGGCGGCAGGTTGAAGGCGAAGACATTGCCCGTCCGGATGCCCTGTACCGCGCCGAACAAACGCCCGATGCCCGCCTGCACCGTATCGGCGACGCCGGTGCGGTCGGCAAAAGGCTTCATCCGCGCCACGATGAAGGCAGAATTCGGCTGCGCCCCCCCGTCGATCAGGCTGAAGCCGACGATGCCCAGGGTGCCCTGCACGGCGGTATTGCTGCGCAGGATGCCTTCCACCTGCTCCACCACCGCTCGGGTGCGGCTGACGCTGGCGCCCGGGGGCATCTGCACCTGGACGAAGAAGGCGCCCTGGTCTTCCTGCGGCAGGAAGCCGGCGGGCGTGCGCGCGGCGATGGTCCAGATGCCGAAGGCGAAGCCCGCGGTCAGCAGCAGCGACAGCGACGACACGCGGACCAGCCGCGCGACGCCGCCGGCGAAGCGGTCCCGCGTCCAGTCGATGCTGCGCAACACGACGCCGATCGGCCCGCGCCGCGGCCCGTGATGCGGCCGCAGGATCAGCGCGCAAAGCGCGGGTGACAGGGTCAGTGCGTTCAGCGCCGAAATCAGCATCGCCGAGGCGATGGTCACGGCAAATTGGCGGAACAGCTCGCCCGACAGGCCCGGGATGAAGGCGACCGGCACGAAGACCGACAGCAGCACCAGGGTGATGGCGATGATCGGGCCGGTGATTTCGGCCATCGCCTTCTTGGTGGCATCGGCCGGTGAGAGTTCCGGATGTGCTTCCATCACCCGTTCGACGTTCTCGACCACCACGATCGCGTCGTCCACGACGATGCCGATGGACAGCACCATGGCCAGAAGGCTGACGGTATTGGCCGAATAGCCGATGATCAGCAGGATCGCGAAGGTGCCGATCAGGCTGACCGGCACGGCGATGGTCGGGATCACCGTGGCGCGCAGATTGCCCAGGAACAGGAAGACCACGATGACGACGAGGACGAAGGCCTCCAGCAAGGTCTTGGCGACCTCGAAGATGGTCTCGGTCACGAAGTCGGAGGTGTCGTAGAACACCGTGTAGTTGATGCCGGGCGGGAAGCGGCCGCGCAGTTCCTCCATCGCGGCCTTCATCGCGGTGGAGGCATTCACCGCATTCGCACCCGGCGACAGGTAGACGCCGATGGCGATGGCGGGTTGGCCGTTGAAGCGGTTTTCGGTGTCCATGCTGGCGGCACCGAGTTCCACCCGCGCGACGTCCCGTACCCGCAAGGTGCTGCCATCCGGATTGGCGCGGATCAGCACATTGCCGAATTCTTCCGGCGTGACGAGGCGTCCCTGGGTTTCCAGGTTGATCTGGAAGGTCTGGTCCTCGGTCGTCGGCCGCCCGCCCAGGCGCCCGACGGCAGCCTGGATGTTCTGCGCCTGGACCGCCGCGATCACGTCGGATGGCGTCAGGTTCAGCGAGATCAGGCGGTCCACCTCGAACCAGATGCGCATGGAATAATCCTGCGCGCCGAACAGGCTGACCTGGCCGACGCCGGGCACGCGGGCCAGGCGGTCGAGCATGTTGATCGTGACGTAGTTCGACAGGAACAGCGGGGTCTGTTCGCCCGATTCCGAATAGACGAACATGAACATCAGGATGGCCGAGGATTGCTTGCGCACCGTGACGCCGCTGCGCTGCACTTCCGACGGCAGGCGGGCCAATGCCGCCTGCACGCGGTTGTTCACATTGACCGTGGCGATGTCCGGGTTGGTGCCCAGCGCGAAGGAGACCGTCAGCGTGTAGCTGCCGTCATTGCCGCTGTTGGACTTCATGTAGAGCATGCGGTCCACGCCATTGACCGCGCTTTCGATCACCTGGCCGACCGTCTGTTCCACCACCAGCGCCGATGCCCCGGGGTAGCGGGCCGTCACGCTGACCTGCGGCGGCACGATGTCGGGGAACTGGCTGACCGGGATGCGCAGCATCGACAGCGCGCCGGCGATGGTGATGAGCACGGCCAGGACGATGGCCATGCGTGGCCGGTCGACGAAGATCGAGGAGAACATGCGCCCGGTCCTAGCCGCGCGGGCCGGGGGCGGGCGGCGTGGGTGCCGTCACCGGGGCCGCGTTCACCGGCTGTCCGGGGCGCACGCGCTGGATACCCTCGGCGATCACGCGATCGCCTGCCTGCAACCCTTGTTCGACCACCGCATCCTGCGGGGTGGAACGGCCGAGGCGGATGTTGCGGCGCTGGGCCTTGTTCTCCGCATCCACGACGAAGACGTAGCTGCCGCCCTGGTCCTGCAGCACCGCGGCGCGCGGGATCACGATGGCCTGGATCGGCGCCGCCCCTTCGACAAAGACCGCGACGAACTGGCCATCGACCAATTCGCGATCCAGCGCACCCTGTCGGATCGGGTTGGCGACCGAGGCGCGGACCAGGATGGTGTCGGTGTTGCGGTCGATCTGGTTGTCGACGAAATCGATCCGGCCGGTTTGATTGAACACGCGGCCGTTCGCCAGACGGATGCGGACGACCGTGGCGTCGGGCCCGCCGCGACTTTCATAGCGGTCACGCAGTTCCAACGCCTGGCGCTGGCTGACCGGGAAGGCGATCCGCATCGGATCCTGGCTGACGATGGTGGCCAGCGGGTCGCTGGCGGGCCCGACCGTATTGCCCGGAGCATAGGTGCTGCGGCCGATCTTGCCGGCGACGGGGGCGGTGATCTCGGTATAGCCCAGGTTGATTTCGGCCGTGCGCACGGCGGCGCGGGCGGCCAGCACGCCGGCGGCCGCGGCGCGTTCATTGGCCGTGGCGTCGTCCACGCGCGCCTGGGTGCCGGCGGCGGTCCGCAGCAAGGTGGTCGCGCGATCGAGCGAATTGCGGGCATTGACCTGGGTCGCCTCGGCCGAGGCGAGGTTGGCCTGCTGGCGGGCCAGTTCAGCCTCGAAGATCGGGCGTTCCATGCGGAACAGGACCTCGCCTTCGCGGACCTCCTGGCCCTCGGTGAACAGGCGGTGTTCCAGGAAGCCGGTGACGCGGGCGCGCAGGGCGACGCGGTCCACCGCCTCCACACGTCCGACGAATTCGATGCTTTCGGTGACCGGGCGCGGTGCCGCCACCACGACGCCGACGGCGGGCGGACCCTGCGGGCCAAACTGGGCGAAGGCGGGCAGGGGGGCGGCCAGACAGAAGAGCAAGCCGAGGGCTGCGCGCGGCGAGCGATACGGCATGTCGAAAATCCTCAAACGTCAGTTTGGCGGACACTCATCCCGCATGCTGCGCCGCGTCAAGCGGCGTTGTTGCGAGCCTCGTAGGCCTTGATCTGATCCATCAATGTGAGAGTCAGGCCGATTTCATCGACCCCCCGCAATAGACAATCCCGCGCGAAGCCAGGGATTTCGAAGGGAAATTCGGTGCCATCAGGACCGGTCAGTACCGATTTCTCCAGATCGACGGTGGCTGAGGCACCCGGCGGCGATTCCCGCAGGGCGATGACCTGCTCCGCCGGCAGCCGGATCGGCAGCAGCCCGTTCTTCAGGGCGTTCTGGAAGAAGATGTCGCCAAAGCCGTTCGCGACCACGCATCGGATGCCGCCGGCCAGCAGGGCATAGACCGCGGCTTCGCGGGATGAACCGACACCAAAGTTCGCCCCGGCGACCAGGATGGTCGCGAGATCATAGGGGGGCTGGTGCAGCACGAACGCCGGCTTGGTCGTGCCATCGGCGTCGAAGCGCAGATCGTGGAACAGCCAGCGCGGATACTGCTCATCGCGCGGCTTGCGCAGGAAGCGGGCCGGCAGGATCTGGTCGGTATCCACATTGTCGTGCGGAAAGGGCGCGAGGAGGCCGGTGTGGCTGAGGAAGGGTTCCATCAGAGCGTCCCCGCCGAGACCAGGCGGCCGGTGATGGCGGCGGCCGCCGCACTGGCCGGGCTGACCAGATGGGTTCGCGCCCCGCGCCCCTGCCGGCCGGGAAAGTTGCGGTTGGAGGTGCTGGCGCAGCGCTCACCGGAGGCGACCAGCTCACCATTGGTGCCGACGCACATGGAACAACCGCTTTCGCGCCATTCGGCCCCGGCGTCGGTAAAGATGCGGTCCAGCCCCTCGGCCTCGGCGGCGCGCTTGACGGCGCTGCTGCCGGGCGAAATCCGCATCGGCACGGTGACACGTCGGCCGCGCAACACCTCGGCCGCGGCGCGCAGGTCGGACAGGCGGCCATTGGTGCAGGAGCCGAGGAAGACCCGGTCCACACGGATATCGGCCAGCGCCTCACCCCCCACGAGCCCCATGTAGTCCAGGCTGCGTGCCCAGGCCGCGGCATGAGCGGGGTCGGGGGCATCGGTGGCGCGGGGGATGTGGGTGCCGAGGGGGATGGCTTCCTCCGGGCTGGTGCCCCAGGTGACCATGGGGCCGACGGCGTCGGCGTCGATCGTGACCTCCCGATCCCAGGCCGCGTCGGGGTCGGAATACAAGTCGGGCCAGGTCTGGTCGGTGCCGAGGAAGGCCGCGGTGATGGCATCGGGGGCGATGATGCCGCTGCGGGCACCGGCCTCGATCGCCAGGTTGCACAGGGTCAGGCGGCCTTCCATCGGCAGCGCCGATATGGCGGGGCCGGCGAATTCCATGGCATGGCCGAGCGCGCCGCCGGTGCCGATGCGGGCGATCAGGGCGAGGGCCAGGTCCTTGGCCGTCGCGTCGGGCCGCAGGGTGCCGCTGAACCAGACCCGCATCTGTTTGGGTGCGGACTGCCAGATGCATTGCGTCGCCAGCACATGCGCGACTTCCGATGCGCCGATGCCAAAGGCCAGCGCGCCCATCGCACCATGGGTGCTGGTATGGCTGTCGCCGCAGACCACGGTCATCCCGGGCCGGGTCAGCCCCATTTCGGGGGCCGCCACATGCACGATGCCCTGGCCCGGATCGGCCAGGCGAAAGGCGGTCGGGCCATAGGCGGCGGCGTTGGATTCGAAGGTTTCGATGATGCCGCGGACCTCCGGGTCGGCGACGTCGGTGACGCGGCGGCTGTCGGTCGGCGCGTAATGGTCGCCGAAGCCGAAGGTCAGGTCCGGCCGGCGCAGGGGCAAATTGCGCGCGCGCAGGATGTTGAAGGCGTGGAAGGAGCCTTCATGGAAGTAGTGCCGGTCCACGAACATCAGGCGCAGCCCGTCGTCGCGGCCGATGACCGTGTGGTTGTCGAGGATTTTCTGAAAGAGCGTGCGTCCCATGGGGCAACAATCGCGCCGTGGCCGCGCGGGGGCAAGGCTTGCCGGGTGGTTGGCCGCGCGCCAGGGTGCGGGGATGTGGTGGAAAACTCCCCCGCGCGATGTCGCGGTCAGCCTCTTTGCCCGCTTGCCCGCGGCGCTGGCCGCCCCGCGGCGCAGCGCCTGGGCGGATGTGAACCGCGCCGGGATGGAAATCGGCTCCTTCCTGGAGGGGCCGTGTTTCGACGCCGGCGGTGCCTTTTACCTGACCGACATCCCGCATGGCCGGGTGTTCCGGCTGGAGGGGCCGAACCGCTGGCATGTGCTGGCCGAGTACGACGGCTGGCCGAACGGGTTGGCGCTGTCGAACTCGGGCGATCTGCTGGTGGCCGATTACCGCCACGGGCTGCTGCGGCTGGACCCCGCCACGGGCGCCATCGCGCCCTTGCTGGAAACCGCGCTGACCGAGGGTTTTCGCGGGTTGAACGACGTCATCGTCGATGCCCAGGGTGCGGCGCTGTTCACCGATCAGGGGCAGACGGGTTTGACAGACCCGACCGGCCGGGTGTTCCGGCTGCACGCCGATGGGCGGCTGGACCGGCTGATCAACAATGGCCCAAGCCCGAACGGGTTGGTGCTGAACCGCGCGGGGACGCATTTGTACGTCGCCATGACCCGCGCCTGCGAGGTCTGGCGCCTGCCGCTGCGTGCCGATGCCATGGTCGCCAAGGCCAATTGCTTCGCCCGGGTTCCGGCCGGCACCTCGGGGCCGGACGGGATGGCGGTGGATGCGCATGACCGGCTGTTCGTCTGCAATCCGGGGCACGGCGTGGTTTGGGGGTTTAACGCGCAGGGAGTGCCGGTTTTGGCACTCGATTGCACAGAATTCGGGCGCCATCCGACCAATTGCTGCTTCGCGCCGGATGGGACGACGTTGTTGATCACGGAAAGCGGAACGGGATCGGTGCTGGCGGCGACAATTCCGCCGCCGTGACCGGTCCGGTTCAGCCCAGGCGCGTGCCGACAAGGGCGAGCGGGGTGAACTTCGCTTCCTTGTAGTTCTCGAAATAGATGAACTCGAAGGACATGCCTTCGACCAATGCCAATTCTTGCAGCAGGTTTTCCGGGTCGTAGTATTTGATCTGGCGCTGTACCACCGATTCGTCGATGACCAGCGTGCAGCGCGGGTCGAAGGCAGGTTCTTCGGGCGTCAGGCGCGACTTGGTGTACCAGGCGGATGGTGACGTCACGATTTCCATTCGGCTGCGGAGCATGATGGGAATGATGCAGATCTGCCCACCGGGGCGCAGCAACCGCCTTGCTTCGATCAGCGTGGCGAAGTCGGACATGCCTTCGAAATGCTGCCAGGCATTGTGCAAGAAAATGCCATCGAGCGACTGCCGGGGCAGGGGGATCGTGCGCGAGTTCGAACCGATACGGTTCTTCGTTCGGCCGGGCTGATAATTCATATCCTGCTGATAGCAGGACTTCGCACTGCCGCCGCGCACGGAAATATCGGAGAATGGCGAGGATGACGCTGCGGCGTTCAGATAAATGCCGGTGCCATTCACATTCACACTCTGAAGCGACAGAAAGTGCTCCATTTGCTTTGATCGAAGGTTCTTTTTGAATTGCGAGACATAGGAAGCATACCGACCTTCATAGTCAGATTTCTTGCAGAATTTTTCGAATTCCCGCAGGTCGATGGATTTTTCTGCTAGCGGAATCGTTCGCTGGTCGCGAATGACCTTGAGAAGATCTTCGAAGGTGCGACCGGCTTCCTGGTCACGCGCGCCGGCGGCCTTCTCAATGCGCAGCAGTGAGCACGATGAAAGCGCATTGTCGTCGAACTGTTCGATGACTGTTGCGACAGAATATTCGGAGCCGTCAGCGAAGACGGCCTTGACGTCCGCGGCGCTGCCATCGGCGGCAATTTCCGGCGCGGTGGCTGTCAGGAACCAGCCGCAATGGCGGTCGTCCGGGCGCCCGAGCTGCTTTGCCACGTCATCGCGGATCAGGCCGACGTCGGCGAGGATGATACGGCCGGATGGAAGCAGAACCTGTAGTTCCGTGGCCGGCGGCATGCACCAGCCACGCATCACGAGTTGGGATCCATGGGTCCGTATGGATGCTGCGGACACCGAGATGCGAATGTCGTTTGACTCGCTCACCGTTGACTCCTGATCAAATCTTACGTGCGCAGAGGGCAAATTTTCATATTCACGCCGAGGGGCGCTGTCCAGCCAGCATGTGTGATGATTGTCGAACGGAAATATGTATCCAAAGAAACGTGGTAATTTGTGATAATTTATAGAATATATCAATAAAAAGACATGGCGTAATTCTGTGCGGCTTGCCTCTTTTCATGACGGTAGATTATTTCGATGGACGATTGAAAATCGTCCGAAACCCTATCCTTGGTGACCGTACGCAAAACTTATGCCGGATGCGAGGGCGGCTTGACCTCCGCGTATCCGGAATGTCGTTCCACGATAGCGGCGCCGACCGGGGCGGGCCGCGCGTCGTTGGGCGGTGCCCGTTCGGCGTGCCGGAATCCGCATCAAAGTATCTTGATCACAACATGTGATCACACTAGCCTCGTGCGTACGTCCCCGGACGTTGCGGGCCTTGCCCACACCCAATGCCGCGCCGAAGGAACAGGCCATGCCCCAATGTCAGTCATCCCTCCCTCCAGGCCGGCGCGACATGTTGCGCCTTGGCGTCGGGGCAGCTGCCCTCGCGTCCCCCCATGTCTTCGCGCAATCGGCGCAGATGGAGGAGGAATTGGTCTTCGCCGGCGACCCCGGCATCACCCACCAACTGATCGAGCGCGAAATCTTCCCCGAATTCGCCCGCCGCTACGGCGTGAAGAAGCTCACCTACGTGCCGAGCCCGGCATCGGAGAATGTCGCGCGGCTGCGCACCCAGCGGGGACGCCCGACCATCGACGTCATCGCCTTCGCCGGTGCCACCATGTTCCAGGCGATGGGGGAGAACCTGGTCGCGCCACTCGATCTTCAGCGCCTTCCCAACGCCATCGCCATTCCCGAAGCGCGTCGCGCCGATGCACAGATGCTGCCCTATGCACTCAGCACGGTGGGGCTGCTGTACAACACCACGATCTTCCAGCAGCGGAATTTCGCGTCGCCGACCTCCTGGTGGGATCTGTGGGACACGAAATTCCGAGGCCACACCGGGCTGCTGACCATCAACAGCACCAGCACGGTCGCGACACTCGCCTTCCTGTCGCAGCAACTGTCCGGCGACTACATGAATTTCGATGCGGCACTGGCGCGGCTGCGCGGGTTGAAGGCGAATGTCTACGACTTCTTCCCTTCCAGCGGTCCGATGGACACGCTGGTGCAGCAGGGCGAGTTGTGGATGTGGTCGCATATCGGCTCCCGCGGCATCCAGTACATGAACGCGGGTTTCCCTGCGCGCTTCGTCATTCCGAAGGAAGGCCTGCCAGGCTACGAGGCCTGCCTTGGCGTGGTCGAGGGCGCACCGCATCCGCGCGTCGCCTATGCCTGGGTAAACCATCTTCTGTCGCTTGAAGTGCAGGAGATCTTTGCGACCAGGATCGGCATCACGCCGATGCATCCCGGCGTTGTCGTGCCCGAGGCGCTGCGTCCCTATTTGCCCCGCTACGACCAGGTCTGGATCCCGGATTGGCGCCGGCTGAGCGCGGCCTTGCCGACCATCGTCGCGCGCTGGAACCGTGAAGTCGAACGCTGAGCCGGAAACACCATCATGAACCAAGACAAGAAGATGAAGCTGGGCTTCTCCATGCGCGGCCTGGGTTACCACGGTAGCGCCTGGATGGACCCGGACGTGCCCGCGGATGGGCCGATCAGCGTGCCCTACTATGTGGACATGGCGCAGACGGCCGAACGCGGGTTGTTCGACATGATCTTCCTGGCCGACCAGACGGCGATCGACCTGGCCGATGTGCCGAAGGGCGCGTTTGGCCATGTGGCGGAGGGCGGGGAATTCGAACCGCTGACGCTGCTCGCCGCGCTGTCGATGGTGACGAAGCATATCGGGCTGGTGGCGACCGCCTCCACCACCTTTCACCACCCCTATCAATTGGCGCGGCAATTCGCGTCCATCGATCATCTCAGCGGCGGTCGCGCTGGGTGGAATGTTGTCACCTCCTCACGCGACGACGAGGCGCGCAACTTCGGCGACGACAAGATCCTGGAGAAGACAGCTCGTTATGAGCGCGCCCGCGAAGCGGTGGAAATCGCCTTCGGTCTATGGGAAAGCTGGGAAGAGGACGCCTTCCCCCGCGACAAGAAGACCGGCGTGTTCTTCGACCCCGCGAAAATGCACCCGATCAAGCACCGCGGCGAATATTTCAAGGTGCATGGCCCGCTGACAACGCCACGCTCGCCGCAGGGCCGCCCCTTGATCATCCAGGCGGGCGCATCGGATGACGGCATGGGCCTGGCGGCCGCCATCGCCGATGTCGTCTATGCGGCGCAGAACACGTTGGAAGACGCGCAGGCCTTCTATGCCAAGGTGAAGGCAAGAGTCGCCTCGATCGGCCGCGACCCCGACCATGTAAAAATCATGCCGGGCATCCTGCCGATCATCGGCGCCACGATGGAGGAAGCCCAGGCGCGCTATCGCCGGATGCAGGAGGAATTGGATCCGATCACCGGGATGGCCAATCTCAGCCGCTATTTTGGGGACCTCAGCATCCACGACCTCGACGGGCCGGTGCCGGAATTGCGCACGGACAGGCCGGTGATCAGCCGCGGCGCGATGCAATTGGCGATGGCACGGCGCAACAACTGGACCATCCGGCAGATGTACCAGTCCACGGCGATCGGCAATGCGCATCACGTCGTGGTCGGCACGCCGGCACATATCGTCGACGTGATGGAGACCTGGTTCTTCAACGGCGCGGCCGATGGTTTCAACGTGCTGCCGCACAAGTCGCCAGCGGGCATTCGCGAATTCGTCGCCGATATCGTGCCGGAGATGCAGCGGCGCGGCTTGTTCCGCACCGCCTACGAAGGCCGCACCATGCGCGAGAACCTGGGCCTGCCGCCGGTCGTCTCGCCCTGGGCGTCAGCGCACCAGGCGTAGCAGCCCGTCGCGATCCAGCCCCGCGATGCCCATGGCCTGGGCGTCGCGGGGCGTTGCGATGCCGCCGGTCAGCGTCGCCGCCAGGGCGTTGAGCGCGGCCGCCATGGGCGTCGCAACGCCGGCGATGGCGGCAAAGGCGAGGAAGGGCGTCAGCCCATGACCAAAATCCTCGCGATAATAGCGATGTTGCAGTGTGTCCGGCGCCTTGATGCGGCGGTTCGCCTCGCCACCGGCGATGGCCGCGACCAGATCGTCTTCCGGCGCATCGGCGGCGACGGTGCCGAGCTGCTTCATCTCCGCGATCAGATTGGGCAGGTCATGGCCGAAGGCGCGCGCGACGGCGCGGCGTTCCGCATCCAGCGCGCCCATGACGCGCGCGACGCCTGGCGTCATGCCATCGACGTAGAAGGTGAAATCGCCGCCCCGTGCCTCGACCCAGGCCGCGGCCATGATCGCGCCTGGCGGATGCAGGACCATGTTGACGTTGGCGAGGTCGCTGGCCAGCACATCGCCGGTATCGAACACGCCCGGAAACAGCGCACAGGCCAGTGCCAGCGCGTCCGCGCCGCCCGGTAGCGCGGCGGCGCGCAGGCGCCTGGCGCGCGAGGTCACCGTCACCTCATGCGGCGCGTATTTGCGCGCGACATAGGCGAGGGTCGAGAACTCGACGATCGGCGGCGCGCCCGCGCCCCAGGCGGTGCGGAATTCCAGCGCGCCACCGGTATGACCGGGGTTGAGGATGACCGGCCGCGTAGCGCCCCAACCCAACCCCGCCATCTGCCGCGCCACGCCGGCATGGGCGAAGGTGGGCAGGGCGACGATGGCGGCCTCGGCATCGCGCATGGCGATGGCGAGGTCGTTGGTGACCAGGGCAGGGCGCAGGGTGCCGGTGCCGAGGACGCCCGCGTGCCCGATACCCAGCGTGGCGAAGGGCGCGACCGTTTCGGCGGAGCGGCCGTAGAGGGTGACGTCATGGCCAGCGAGATGCAATTCCACCACGACGGCCGCGCCGCCGGCGCCAGCACCGATGACAAGCAGCCGCATGCTCAGCCGCCCAGGGTCTGGCGCAGGGTGCCAAGCGCCGCAGCGGCCTGTTCGACATCGCCGACAGCAAAGCCATCGGCCAGTTCGGGGCTGATCGCGGCCAATGCCTCGCGCGCACGGGGGGCGTAGGTCACGCGGCCATCGCTGATGCCGACGCCGTCCGCGTCCTCGAACGTGCGGTTCCAGGCGATGGCTTCGTCGCGGGCCACGCCCTTCGGCAGGTCGAGCGTGACGCGGCCCTTGTCCACCCAGACGGGGTAGCCGCCAGGCAATCCGGCCGGGCCGGGGACGTGGCACAGGGCAGCACCCTCGCCAGCCAGGGCGCGCAGCACCGGCACCGCGCCGGCGCCTGAGATCAGGTTGAGGTCGCGGTAGGGCAGTTGGATGTCGCGCGTCAGGGCATCGACGTCGGGGATCGGCGCATCGCCCATCCAGGCGCGCACCGGCGTGCCGCCACGCTGCGCGCCCGGCTTGCGCCACTCGACCAGATGCTGGTGATGCGCGAGCACGCGCAGGCGGGCGCGGTCTTCCAACGGCAACCGGCCGGCCACGACGGTGGAGAAGATCGAGATATTGCCGACGCCGCAGGTGATGGGCAGCCCCGCCGCATGCAGCAAGGGGTTCACCCCATCGGGATAGCAGGTGTTGACGAAACTCGCGTCCGGCACAGCCATCCGCACGGCCCGCGCGGCGCGGGAGGCCAGCAGCGCATGGAAGGCGATGGTCACGCCGAAGCCCGCGCGATTGACCAGCAAGGCCCAATCCGAATCGAGATTGTCCACCTTCCACGGCGATTGGATCGAGGCCGATAGGACAACGATGCCAGGCTTCAGCGTCGCCATCGCCGGCGCGAGCGTTTCGGCCGAAGTGCTATCGAGGATCTGCGGCGTGAAACTGACCGCGGTGCCAAAATTTGCCGCGCGCGAATTGCCCGCAGTCGATAGCCAGTCGAGCCGCGCCGCATTGCGTCCGCCCAAGACCACCCGCAGCGGCATGCGCGCGGTGGCGGCTAGGTCGGCGATCATAACCTCGGCAAAATAGCCAGAGCCGATGATGAGGATGTCACACATGACGAAGGCTCCGGTCAGTTGATGCGGATAAGGCAGTCGGTATTGGTGTGATCCGACAGGAGTTCGGCGCCGGTCTCCGTGACGAGAAGCAGGTCCTTGTTCTGCATCCCGAAACCATGGCCGGTGCGGTAGGATAGCGGTTCGAAGCCCATCACCATGTTCGCCTCAAGCAGCGCATCCACGCCCGGGCGACCAAGCAAAGGTGTCTCCCCGATGTACGGGTCCTCGTGCAGATGCAGGCCGATGCCGTGGCCGACGAAGGAGATCGGCGGCAGGTCCATGGTCTTCAGCCGCGTGAGGAAATCGTCGTAGATCGCGCGGCAACTCGCGCCCGGCTTCACCTGGTCGAGGATACGATATTTGCAGTCCACCAGAAGCTGCCAGATCGCCTCCGCCATCGGCGGGGCTTCCTGCACATAGGCGGTGCGGCAGACGCCGGCCTGGTAGCCATTGATCACGGCAAAGATCTCGACCCGGCAGACATCGCCACGTTGCAGCTTGCGGTCGGTCGGGCCGACGTTCGGCAACTGGCTGCGTTCGCCGGTGGCGATGATCATCAGCTTGAAGTTTTCGGCGCCCAATTCGTAGATGCGGCGCGTCAGCACCGCTGCGATGTCGAGTTCCGTATCACCGGCACGGACGGCGGCCAGGCTATCGGCGATGGCCTGGTCCGCCATGCGGGCGAGGCGCCGCAACAGCGCGATCTCCTCCGGCGTCTTGATCTGCCGCAGGCGAGAGAGGGTCTGTTCGGCAGCAACGAACTGGGCCTGCGGCAGCAGCGCCTGAAGCCGTGCGAAATCACCCGCGGGCAAATAGTCCATCTCGATACCAAGCCGCCCCTTGGCCAGGCCAAGTCCGGTCAACTGCGACGCCAGCACCGCCATGGGATCGTCGTGGAATTCCCGCCACACCGCGAGGTCCGTGTCCGGGGCCTGACGGCGGATGGTCGATTCCTCCATGTCCACGCCGAACAGCGCGGCGCTGGTATCCGCCTTCGCGATGACCATCGCATGCCGATGCCGGATCAGCGGCTGGGACGGCGCGATGAAGCCGGCGGCATAACCAAAATTCTCTGGCGAGCAGGCGATGATGGCGTCGAGTCCCAGCCCGGCCATCGCGACGGCCTGGCGCTGCAGGATGTCCTTGCGCATGATGCTTATCCCTGGTCCGTGACGCGGTAGCGCTCGACCTTGGCAAGGTCGATGTCGATGCCCATGCCCGGGCCCGTGGGAACCTGCACGGCGCCATCGACCAGCCGCATCGGCTCCACGATCAGGTCGTCGCGGTAGTAGATGCCGCCGATCTGCCCGGTCTGGAATTCGGCGGGTGTCGACACCGGAATCACGTTGGAGAGCGTCACCGCCGGCGCCGAGGCGGCCAGATGCACATTGGCGAGATTGCCGACGCCAAGCTCCACCGAGCCATTCACGTTGCAGACGATCCCAGCGGCACGGCAGACCGCACTGACCTCCATTGCACGATACAACCCGCCTGGCTTTGTGGTGTAGATCGAGATGATCTGCGCCGCCTGGCGTTCCGCGATCTGGATGGCGTCATGCGCATTCCAGGCGGATTCATCGGCCATCACCGGCACGTCGACGGCGCGCGCGACCTCGGCAATGCGTTCGATGCCCATGACAGGTTGCTCGGCGTAGATAATGTCGTATGCCTGCATCGCGCGGATGGCGCGTATGGCCTCACCGGGGGTGGCGTAGCCCTCGTTGGCATCGACGCAGAGGTTCATGGCGGGGCCAGCGGCCTCACGCACCGCGCGCACGATGGCGACGTCGCGCTTGGCGTCGATGCCGATCTTGATCTTGATCGTCTTGATGCCTTCGGCGGCGACTTGCGCGGCTTCGGTCGCCGCTTCCTCGATCGGCAGCAGGCCGATGGAATGCGTGACGGGCACAGCATCACGCAGCCGGCCGCCCAGCAGGGTGCTGACCGACAGGCCAAAGGCGCGACCGGTCAGGTCATAGAAGGCGAAGTCGATCGCCGCCTTGGCATAGGGATAGCCCTTCACCGCCGCATCCATGCGCTGGTGCAGCACGGCGGCGTTGCCGAGTTCGATGCCCTTGATCGCCGGCGCCAGGTAGCGCGCGATGACCATCTCGACGATCGCGGTGCTCTCGCCGTAGTAGCGGCCGAACTCGCCACCCCAATCCTTCAATGCCGGCGCTTCGCCCCAGCCGCTGCGGCCATCGGTGTCAGTCAGCTTGACGAGCAGGTAACGGCCGATCGGCTCGGTCAAGCCGGTCCACTTGTGGATGCGCCGTGTCGGCAATTGCACCAGAATCGTCTCGACTGAAGCGAGGCACGCCATGAAAATTCTCCGGGGTAGAAGTCAGGACGCCTTGCGGCTGTCACCGATGATCAATCGCAGCACGCCGAAGCAGCGTTCGATCACCAGGACCAGGACGGCGCTGATCATGATCATGATGCCGCTGGCCGCCGCGATGACGGGATCGGCCCCCTGCGAGGCATAGCTGAAGATTTCGGCTGGCAGGGTCATCTGGCCCGGCGTCGCCGTGAACAAGGCGATCGTGACCTCGTCGAACGACAGCAGGAAGGAGAACAGGATTCCCGCGAGGATCCCCCGCGCGCCCAGCGGCACCACAATGCGACGCAAGGTCTGGATGCGCGACGCACCAAGCGACTGGCTGGCGAGTTCCAGCTTGGGATCGAGCCCCGCAAGGCTGTTCATCGTCAGCCGCAAGACATAGGGCAGGGTGGTCAGCACATGGCCGGCAAGAAGCGCATAGGGCGCCGTCGCTACGCGGATCATCCCGAACAGTTGCAGCAACGCGATCGCCAGCACGATATGCGGCAGGGCCAGCGGTAGCGTCGCCAAGCCGACCAGCGCCTGGCGTCCGGGCATCCTGACATCGGTCAGCGCAATCGCCGCGGCGACGCCGAGCAGCCCGGACAGAACGGCGGTCGCCGTCGCGATGCGCAGGCTGAGATACAGCGCATTGACGAAGGACTCATTCGCAAATGCTTCCCTGTACCAGCGCAGGCCGAGGCTTGCCGGCGGGAACTGGATGTAGCCTTCCGCGGTGAAGGACGCCCCCAGCACCACGACCATCGGCGCCAGCATGAAGATGGAAAAGACGATGGCAAAGGCGGCACCCGCCATGCGCCAGGGCTTGCTGCGTCGCATGGTCAGCCCCCCACCCGCGCGACCACGCGCCGCGTCAACAGCGACAGCAGCAGCAGACATCCAGCGGTCACCGCCAAGAGCACCAGCGCCAGCGCGCTACCGGACTGCCAGTCGCCCAACACCAGGTTCTGCTGATAGATCAGGAAAGGCATCGTCTTGTTGCCGGCACCACCCAGCAACACCGGCGTGCTGTAGGCCGTCATCGACAGTGAAAAGACGATGGCGCAGCCGGATACGATGCCCGGCGTGCTCAGGGGCAAGATGATGCGGCGGAAGATCTGGCCGCTAGGTGAACCCAAGGTCGCCGCCGCGCGCAGAAAGCGCGGATCGATCTTGGCCATGGCCGCGTTGATCGACAGCACCATGTACGGCACGTAGATATGCACCAGCCCGGTGACGATGGCGCCCTGTGTCTTCAGCAGTCGGATACGGAAGCCCTCCGGCAAGGCATTGGCGATGATCCCGCCGGGACTGAGCAGCACGATCCAACCATAGGTGCGGACGATCACGCTGATGAACAGCGGCGAGATGATGATGAACAGGAAGACCCGCCGCCACCGACTGTCGGAAAAATACAGGAACAGCGCCGCGGGATACCCGAGCAGCAAGGTGCAGAGCGTCGTCAGCACACCGATCATCACCGTGCGGCCGAGGACTTCCAGATAGAATTCATCGGTCAGCACATCGGCGTATTGCGCCAAGGTCGGGAAGCCTTGCGGCCCCGTCAGGCTGTTCGCCGTGGTGATGCCGAGCGGCAGCAGGAAGAAGAAAGCCAGCACCACCAGCATCGGCAGCAGGATGGCGAAGCGCAGGATTATCTCGGCGGGCTTCATCCGCCGCGGCGCCCATTCAGCCATGGGGCGCCTCCGCCAACAGCGTGCCGGCGGTTTCCGACCAAGAGACGAAGACGGGTGTGCCAGATTCGAGGCGTTCCGCGACTTGGGAGGACACGCTGGCCTCGATCGGCCCGACCGCCGTGTCGATGCTGTAGTGCAGGCCTGGCCCGACCTCCAGCACCGTGCCGACCTGGCCGGGCAGGGTGACGCCGCTGCCTGGGGTGGTGGCGACGGCGACCTCCTCGGGGCGCAGGTACAGGGTGAAGGGCCTGCCCGGCGCTGGTGCGTGCAGCATGGGCAGGAGCGTTTCGCCGATACGCAGGCTACCGGCCTCGCCAATGCCAACCAGGCGCGTGGCGCGGCCGACGAAGCGGGCGACGAAATGCGTGGCGGGCGTGCGGTAGATCGCGCGGGGTGATCCAACCTGTTCGAGCACACCCAGGTTCATGATGCCGACGCGATCGCAGATGCCCAGCGCTTCCTCCTGGTCATGCGTCACGAAGATGGTGGTGACCTGGGCCGCGCGCTGGATGCGTTTCAGTTCGACCTGCATCTCCACGCGCAGCCGCGCATCCAGGTTCGATAGCGGTTCGTCCAGCAACAGCAGTTGCGGCTCCACTGCCAGGGCACGTGCGATGGCCACGCGTTGCTGTTCACCGCCGGACAGTTCGCGGGGATATCGCGCGGCCTTGTCGCCCAGGCGCACCAGCGCCAGAAGATCGGCGACGCGCGTGTCGTAATCGGCCGGCTTGCGCTTCACCGTAAGCCCGTAGCCGACATTCTGCGCGACGGTCATGTGCGGGAACAGCGCGTAGTTCTGGAACACCACGCCGACGCCGCGTTTCTGCGGCGCCAGGCGGGTCACATCCTGCCCAGCCAGCCGCACGGTTCCACCATCGGCATCCAGGAAGCCGGCGATGACGCCCAACGTCGTGGACTTCCCGCAACCTGACGGCCCGATCAGGCCGAAGAACTCACCGGGCTTCACCGCAAGCGACATGTCGCGCAGCACGGCACCACCGCCGTAGGACACAGTGACACCAATCATATCGAGCGAAACGCCACCAGCCATGTCAGCGTTCAACCTCGCGGTTCCAGCGTTGGACGATCTGCGGCAGCATGGCGCTGAGCCGCTGCCAGTCAGGCACAAAGACATCCTCGGCCCGCGGCAGGAATTCGCGGAACTGCTCGGGGATCACCGTGTTCGGATTGATCGGCGAATAGCCCAGTTGCAGCGCGATCTTCTGCTGCACATCGGGCGACAGCAGGTAGTTCACCCAGGCATGTGCGACGCGCGGATGGGGGGCGTCCTTGACGATGCCGACCTGGGCTTCGTAGCCGACGGCGCCTTCCTTCGGGGTCACGAAGCGGGCCGGAAAGCCGGCGTTGTGGTACTGCATGGCGCGGGCGCTGATATGCGACCACATCCACAACTCGCCCTGCTGCACCAGCGTGTCCATCGGGCCGCTGGATGAGAAGAAGTCATACACGTTCGGCTTCAACTGCCGCAGCCGCGCCAGGGCCGCATCGAAGTTCATGGGGTCGCCGGACAATTCCTTCGACAACAGCGCGAGCATCGCGATGGTGCTGGTGCTGTTGATGGTCAGGAAGCCGGTATGGCCACGAAACACCGGGTTCCACATGTCGAACCATGACGTGGGCGGTGTGATGCGGCGCTCCGCCAGGATGCGCTGGTTGTAGAGCAGGCCGACGACGGTCAGGCCGAGCGGCAGGTACAGGCCCTCACCAAAGCGGCCCTCCGGCAGCGTCGCCACATTCGGCACCTGGGCGCGATCGATCTGCGCCAGCAGCCCCTCGGCCGCCGCCTGGTAGGTCGAGGCACCGGCCAGCCAGATCACGTCGATCGACGGGCGGCCGCGCTGGGTGCGTAGCCGCGCCAGATTTTCCGCGACCGGGCTCGGCACATAGGTCAGCCGCCGCACGCCATGGCGGCGCGCGAAATCCGGGAAGATCTCGCGTTCGATCAACCCCTGGGTCACGCCGGGATTGCCAGCAAAAACCAGTTCCTCCTCCATCGCGGGCTGCGCGTGGGCGATGGCGGCGAAGGTCAACATCGAACCGATCGCGCCGCGACGACCCAGATTCATCATCGTCATGTCCAGTCTCCTGTCATTCCGCGTTCGGCAGGCGCATCACCGCGTCCCGGTCCAGCGCCGCCAGGTCGCGCCAGCCGCCGATGGTCATGGCGTTGCGCATTTCCTGTTCAAGGATGTCCAGGATTGCGCGCACGCCGCGTCGGCCAGCAACGGCCAGGCCATAGAGATGCGCGCGCCCGATCAGCACGGCGGTCGCGCCGAGGGCCACCGCCTTCAACACATCCGTGCCGCGCGTGACACCACCGTCAAGGAAGACCGGCACGGACCCGCCCAGTGCCTCCACGATGGCTGGCAGGGCGTCGATGCTGGCCAGGCCGGTATCGAGCTGCCGGCCGCCATGGTTCGACACCTGGATCGCATCGGCGCCACGCTGCACGGCCTCCCGCGCATCATCGGGATGCACCAGGCCCTTCACGATCAGCGGGCCATCCCATTGCGACCGCAGCCAGGAAAGGTCGTCCCAGGTCACCGCGGGGTCCAGCACGCTGGCGATATAGGCGGCCATGTCGGAGATACCGCCCGTGGCACGCCCCTCGAAATTGCGCATCGACATCGGCGGACGGCCCATCATGCGCAGCCACCAGCCGGCATGCAGCGCCGCATCCAGCATCGTGGAAAGGGTCAGCCGCGGATTGATGGTGAAGCCGTTGCGGACATCGCGTTCCCGCATGCCATGCACGGGGCAATCGGTGGTCACGCAGATGGCGCCGTAGCCCGCGGCCTTGGCGCGCTGCAGGAATTCAAGCGTGAGGCCGCGATCCTTGTAGAGGAAGAGTTGCAGCCAGCGCGGCCCCGGCGCCGCCGCCGCGATCTCCTCCATCGACTGGATGGAGCCTGCGCTGACCGACATGACAGTGCCGAATTCCGCCGCCGCGCGTGCCACCTCCGCCTCTCCAGCGGGCCAGAGCAGGCCGGAGGCCCCGGTGGGCGCGATGATCACGGGGATGCGCAGGCGCGTGCCGAAGACCTCGCGCCCCGCCTGCACGTCGGGGGAGGAGCGGAAGGCCCTCTGGCGCAGCCACCAGGTCCCGAAGCCGTCGCTGTTGCGGCGCAGGGTCGTCTCCCCCATCGCGCCGCCGGCGACGAAATCGCTCAGCATGCGCGGCAGGCGGCGCTGTGCCGCCCTGGCATAATCCGCGACGGTGACAAGGCTGGCTGACGCCATCGGCAGGGGGTCTCGTTCATGGCGTCGGGGAGGGGGGCTTGATATGATCACAAAGTGTCATCACACTTTGGATGCGTCAAGTGGCGCAAGCGCCCCGGCCGGCGACCGGGGCTGATTGTGACGCCGCGCTCCGCGATGGTATCGCGTTGCGATGGCGACGTGACAGACACCCCGAGCCCAGAGACGGAACCCGCACCGCATGCCCGCCGCCACCAACGAGACCTCGTCCCGGGACAACGGCTTCTCCACCACGGCGAAGACCGATGGGCGCGTCACCGTGCAGGAAAAGGTCCTGGCCAGCCTGCAATACGGGCTGATGTCCGGGCTGTTCGTGCCGGGGCAGGTGCTCAGCCTGCGCAAACTGGCGGCGAGCCTCGGCACCAGCCCCATGCCGGTGCGCGAATGCCTCAGCCGCCTGGTGGCGGCGCGGGCGCTGGAGGAATTGCCCAACCGATCGGTCGGCGTGCCGCGCCTAGGGGTGAAGGGCCTGCGCGAATTGTTCGAAGTGCGTTGCCACATCGAAGGCATGGCCGCGCGCATCGTCAGCGAGGATGCGAGCGAAGCCTTGCTGACCGAATTATCCGCGATCAACGACCGCCTGCTGGCAGCGCATCGCCGCCAGGACATGGCGCAGGTGCTGGTGGCCAACCAGGCCTTTCACTTCGCCATCTACAATGCCGCGAACTCCGACATCCTGATGCCGCTGATCGAATCGCTGTGGCTGCGCTGCGGCCCGACGATGTATTTCTCGTTCAACGCGCCGAACAACCTCTGGGATACCTCGACGCATCTGGAGATGCTGGAGGCCCTGCGGCTGCATGATGGCCCTCGGGCGCAGGGGGCGATGCAGGCCGATATCCAGAAGACGGCGGATTACCTGATCAAGGAAGCATCGTCGCAGCGCGCGAGCGGGCCCTTCGCCTCGCTGGCGAAGATCACGGGCTAAGCGGCCCTGCTGGAATCCTGCGGTGCCGGCGGGCGTTCCACATGCGCCCGCTCCGCCCGCGCGCCGAGTTTCTCCAGCAGGTAGGCGCGCCAGTATGGCGTGGGCGCCACGATGATCCGTCCCGGCCCGGTAAAAATCCGCAGCGATTTCTCGCCGGAAATCCAGGACCGCAGGATGGAACGCATCGGCCGGCGCACGCGATAGGTGATGCCGGCGCTGCGCGCGATCACCACGCCCTTGGCCTCGGCGGCGAAGGTCTCGCCCTCGGCCAGCACAATCTCCTCGGCGGGGCCGCGCGCCGTCAGGACCACGCGTCCCTGGCCGGAGACACGGGTGCAGTAGTCGATCAACCCGTCGCCGGCGAAGAGCACGTTGAGCATCCGCTCACGATAGGCACCCACCCTGATTTCATCATCCGAGGCCCAGTAGGCGCCGGGTTCCAGGATCCATTCCTCGCCCTGCATTTCGAAGATGTGGAATCCCCCGACCGAGGATTCCAGCACCACCTCCCCAGTCCCGGTCAGGGTGGGGCGGACGGACCTCTCGTCGGACAGGGAGGACTTCACCATCGTCCCGACCGTGGGGATGCTGGCGTTCATGGTGATCCGGCCGCGCCAGGTGGACAGGGCGCCGGCCTCGATCCGGACCGTGTCCGCCTCCAGCCGCACGTGGATGAAGCGGACGCCTTCCTGCTCCATCATCGTGAACTCGGCCATGTGCTGCCTCCTCCCTGCGTCGCCGGTGGCCCGGCGTTGCAGATTGACCGCGCCGTGGCGACCGTCGCAATAGTGGGGCGGAACGACCCGGTGGATGGGGCGGGGGAGGCGAGGTTGGATCATGCCTGATTGGCTGCTCGATCTGCTCGACCATCTGCCGAGCGAGACGGCGGCCCTGTATTTTTCGCTGTTCTTCGTGGCGGTGGCCTGGTTCGGGGTGATCTTCGTCCGGCCGATCTTTCGGCTGTGGCTGCGCCGGCAGCATGGCATCAATGACATCGTCAGCTACGCCAGCGCTGGTTTCTCACTCTTCTATGGGCTGCTGCTTGGGCTTCTGTCGGTCGCGGCCTATAGCAATGCCAAGGAAATCAGTGGGTTCGTCAGCCGGGAAGCCGCCGGGCTCGCCACCATGTACCGCACCGCCGAAGCCTATCCGGAGCCGATCCGCGGTGAGTTGCGCTACCTGCTGCGGGACTACACGCGCTACGTCATCAACCGCGAATGGCCATCCTACCAGGATGGCCGGGTGCCGCTGGGGGGCGACAACCGCCTGCAGGCGATCCGCGCGACCTTGCTGAGTTTCGAGCCGCCGACCGCCACGCAGCAGATCGCCCATGGGAGTGTGCTGCAGGGCTTCAACGACATGGTGAACCTGCGGCAGCAGCGCATCGGCGGGGTCGATCCGTCGATCCCCGGCGTGCTCTGGTACACCGTGGGGATCGGGGCGGCGATCACCATCATCTTCATCCTGCTGCTGGATGTCCGATTCACCTTCCATCTGTTCATCAGCGGGCTGATCACCTTCTTCCTCGGGCTGATGGTGTTCATCATCTATGTGCAGGACCGGCCGCTGCGCAGCGATGTGGCGGCCTCGGCGGCGCCCTTCGTGCAGGCCTATGAAACCGTGATGCGCTGGGATGACGGTGGATGATCCGGCTTGTCGCGATTCTTCTTGGGGTCTTGGCCGCGCTGCCGGCCCTGGCGCAGCCATCCGGCGCCCGCGCGACCGTGGTCACGGTCGGCACCGGCCCGTTCGGTGGCACCTACTATCCGGTCGGCCGGGCCCTGTGCCAGGCGATCGATCGGGAAGCGGCGGCTGGCGGGATGCGATGCTCGGCCGAGCCCACGCCAGGCTCCGTCTACAACCTGCGCATGCTGCGCGAGGGCGAGTTGGATTTCGCGCTGGTCCAGGCCGACACGCAGTTCGCGGCGATACAGGGCGGCGGCGCCGAACCGCCGTTCCGTGGGCTGCGGTCGCTGTTCGCGCTGTACGACGAAGCCTTTGTCGTGATCGCCGCCCCGGGGGCTGGGATCGAACGGATCGAGGATCTGCGCGCACGCCGGGTCAACACCGGCAGCACCGGATCCGGAACGCGCGGGACCTGGGACGCCTTGGCGGCGGTCCTGGGCTGGCAAGGGCCGGACCAGGTGCGCGGCATGGATAGCCGCGACATCGGCGCGGCGCTCTGCGCCCGGGCGATGGATGCGAGCGTCATGGTCGGCTTCCAGCCAGCCGCGGCACTGCGGTCCCAGTTGTCAGCCTGCGAGACGCACCTGGTGCCGGTGACCGGACCCGCGGTGGCGGCGTTGCTGCGTCGGCATCCCTACTATCGCCCCGTCAGCCTGCCGGCCGCGACCTATGGCACGCCCGGCGATATCGAAACCTTCGGCGTGTCATCCGATTTCGTCACGACGGACCGTGCCGATCCGCGGGTGGTCTCGGTCATCGTGCGGGCGGTGGTGGCCAATCTGGAAGACATCGCCGCGCAATCCCCGGCCCTTGCGCGGCTGCGCCTGCGGGGCATGGTCGGCGACGGATTGACCGCGCCGCTGCACCCGGCAGCGGCGGCCATTTATCGCGAACTCGGCCTGATCCGATGACGCCCCGCTGTTACCAGCGGGTGTAGGGCGACCCTGGCGCGACGGCCCCGGGCGGCGGGCCGCCATAGCCGGGGGGCGCTGGGTAAACCACCTGCGGCGGCGGCGCGTAGTAGACCGGGGGCGGCGCATAATACACCGGCGGCGGTGCGTAATAGACCGGCGGTGGGGCGTAATAGACGGGCGGGGGCGCGTAGACCACGGGCGGCGGCGCGTAATAGCGCGGGGCAATCGCGGACCCGATCGCCACGCCGGCGCCCAGCCCCAAGATGCCGCCGACGATCGCGGCACCCCCGCCACCGTAATAGGGCCGGCCATAGCCGCCGCCGTAATAGGGGCGGCCGTTGCGGTAGTAGCCATTCGCCTCGGCCGCCGGGGCGCCCAGGATCAGGCAACCCGCCAGGGCTGGAACGGCAAGGGCAAGGCTTCGGAAAGCGAACATGGGGCGCCGCTCCTTCGATCGGCTATGGCCACATATCGCGCGCCGAGAATGGCGAAACCAGGGCGGAATTGTATCCGCGAGCCTCAGTGGCTAAAGCGCCGCGTCCCGCCATCCACATGGATCACCTGGCCCGTGATGTAGCGCGCCAGCGGGCTTGCCAGGAACGTCACCAGCACGGCCAGGTCCCGGGCGTCGCCGATGTAGCCGACCGGCACTTCCCGGCGCGCCCAGTCCTGGCGGGCTTCCTCGGTCGGCAGGATGCGGCCATCGATCTGTTCGCTGCGGATGCGGCCGGGTGGGATCGAGTTCACCGTCACCCCATCCTTGCCCACGACGCGCGACAGCGCCTTGGCCCAGATATGCACCGCCCCGTTCGGCGCATTGGCGGCGTTGATGCCGAGCGGTTCATCCTGGCCGGTGACGTTCACGATCCGGCCGAATTTCTGGGCCTGCATCCCCGGCACGAAGGCATGCGCGATGCGCCGGCCCGATTCGAAGTTCAGCAGCATCGCCTCGCCCCAGATCGCGTCGGTGCCGAGGTCCGGCTGCGGCCGCGACCCGCCGGCATTGTTCACCAGGATGTCCAGCCGGCCGAAATGCCCGATCACCGCGTCATGGATGCGGCCGGCGGCGCCGTTCTGGGTGATGTCCTCGAGCACCAGGAAGGGTTCGGCCGAAGCGGGCAGGGTGGCCGCCAGTTCCTCCAGCAACGGCCGGCGGCGCGCGAGCAGCGCCAGGCGGCAGCCCTCGGCCGCCAATTCGGTCGCGATGGCGCGGCCGAGGCCGGCGGAGGCGCCGGTAACCAGCGCGACCTTGCCCGCCAGCCCCAGGTCCATCAGGCCCGCCCGTAGGTGTCTTCGAAGCGCACGATGTCGTCTTCGCCGAGGTAGGCGCCGGACTGCACCTCGATCAGGGTCAGCGGGATCATCCCCGGATTCTCCAGCCGGTGGACCGAGCCGAGCGGCAAATAAACGCTCTCGTTCTCGCGCAGCAGGATGCGTTCGGCATCGCGTTCCACGATGGCGGTGCCGTTCACCACGACCCAGTGTTCCGCACGGTGGAAATGCTTCTGGAGCGACAGCTTGCCGCCCGGGCGGACGCCGATCTTCTTCACCTGGAAGCGGTCGCCCTTGATGAGGCCTTCGTAATGGCCCCAGGGGCGATACATGCGGCGGTGCTCGGTCGCTTGCGGCACGCCGCGCGCCTTCAGCCGCTCCACGATCTTCTTCACATCCTGGGCGCGGTCGCGGTGGGCGGCCAGAACCGCATCGTCGGTGACGATCAGGACGACGTCTTCCAACCCGACGATGCCGGCCAGGATGCCCTCGCTACGGATATAGCAACGCTTGCTGTCGACGATCTCGGTCGGCCCGACGGTCGCGTTGCCATTGGCATCCTTCGGCGCGATGTCCCACAGCGCGGCCCAGGAGCCGACGTCGGACCAGCCGAGGCTGGCCGGAACCACGGCGGCCAGCTTGGTCTTTTCCATCACGGCGTAGTCGATCGACACGTTTTCGGTCGCGGCGAAGGCCGCTTCGTCCAACCGCACGAAATCAAGATCGCGGGTCGAACCGGCCACGGCGGCGCGCACGGTTTCCAGCACGGCGGGCGCCAGGCGGCTGAGTTCCGCGAGCAAGGTCTCGGCCGACGCGACGAACATGCCGCTGTTCCACAGGTGCAGCCCGTCGGCGACGAAGCGGGCGGCGGTCGCCGCATCGGGCTTCTCGACGAATCGCGTGATGCCACGCACGCCGGGGGAATCGGCCAGTTCCTCACCGGCCTCGATGTAGCCAAAGCCGGTTTCGGGGGCGGTCGGGGTCATGCCGAAGGTCACGATTCGCCCGGCGCGGGCGGCCACGGCGGCGCGGGCCAGGGCGGCATGCAGGGCCGGGGTGTCCGCGATGGCGGCATCGGCCGCCATCAGCCACAACAGGGCCGTGGGGTCCGCCTCATGCGCGATCAGGGCTGCCGCGGCGATGGCGGGGGCCGAGTTGCGGGCGACCGGCTCGAGCACGATGCGGGCGCCTTCGAACCCGGCGTCGCGCAACTGTTCGGCCACCAGGAAGCGATGGGCCTGGTTGCACACGATCAGGGGGGCAGAAAAGCCTTCCCCACGGGCGCGGCCGGCGGTTTCCTGCAGCATCGTCTGCGCCGAGGTCAGCGGCCAGAACTGCTTCGGATAGGTTTCCCGAGACAATGGCCACAGCCTGGATCCGGTGCCGCCGCACAAGACCACCGGCACGATGTTGCCGACCCAATCCGCCATACGCACATCCTCTCGCCAATTCGGCGGACCATAGGGATTGGGGCCAAAAAGAAAAGCCGCCCCGGACGATGGTCCGGGACGGCTTTCTTGTGGGTGGGCGGCAACCTTACTCGGAAAGGGCCTTGTCCTTGCCCTTCCGGATGTTGGGCAGCAGCATCGCGGCAAGGGCGATGGCGGCGATACCCAACATGGTCGCGCTGATCGGCCGTTCGAAGAAGACGGTCGGGTCGCCGCGCGACAGCAGCATGGCGCGACGCAGGTGTTCTTCCATCATCGGCCCAAGCACGAAGCCGATCAGCAACGGCGCGCCTTCCATCTTCAGCTTGCTGAAGAGGTAGCCGCACAGGCCGAACACAACGGTCAGGTAGACGTCGAAGGTGTTGTTGTTCAGCGAGTACACGCCGATCAGGCAGAAGATCAGGATCGACGGATACAGGAAGCGGTAGGGCACCTGCAGCAGCTTCACCCACATGCCGATCATCGGCAGGTTGATGACCAGCAGCATCAGGTTGCCGACCCACATGGAGGCGATGAGGCCCCAGAACAGGTCAGGCTGTGCTTCCACCATGCGGGGGCCGGGCTGGATGCCCTGGATGATCAGCGCGCCGACCATCAGCGCCATCACGGCGTTGGCCGGGATGCCGAGGGTGAGCAGCGGGATGAACGAGGTCTGCGAGGCAGCGTTGTTGGCCGCTTCCGGACCAGCGACGCCTTCGATGGCGCCCGAGCCGAATTCATGACGATAGCGGCTCATCTTCCGCTCCATCATGTAGGAGGCGAAGGAGGCCAGCGCAGCGCCACCACCCGGCAGGATGCCCAGCAACGAACCGACAACCGTGCCGCGGATGACGGACGGCGTTGCCCGCAACCATTCCTTCTTGGTCAGGAACAGGCTGCCGACCTTGCTGGTCAGAACCGACCGCGATTCCGGCTTTTCCAGGTTGAGGATGATCTCGGCGATGCCGAAGATGCCCATGGCGACCGGCACGAAGCCGATGCCGTCGGACAGTTCCGGCACGCCGAAGGTGAAGCGCTGCTGGCCGGTCTGCACGTCCGTGCCAACCAGGCCGAGGCCGACGCCGAGCACCACCATGCCGACCGACTTGATCACCGAGCCCTGGGCCAGAACGGCGGAGATAACGAGGCCGAGGAACATCAGCGAGAAGTAATCCGCCGGGCCGAAGGACAGCGCCACCGAGGTCAGCAGCGGCCCCGAGGCCGCGACCAGGATCGTCGCCATGGTGCCCGCGAAGAATGACCCGATGGCCGCGATCGCCAGCGCCGCGCCGGCGCGGCCGTTGCGGGCCATCTTGTAGCCTTCGAGCGTGGTGACGACCGAACTGACCTCACCCGGCAGGTTCAGCAGGATGGCCGTCGTCGATCCACCGTACTGCGCGCCGTAGTAGATGCCGGCGAGCATGATGATGGCGGTGGTCGCCGGCTGGCCGAAGGTGATCGGCAGCAGCAGCGAGATGGTGGCAACCGGGCCAATGCCCGGCAACACGCCAATCGCCGTACCGATCAGGGCGCCCAGCAGCGCGAAGAGAAGGTTGTCGAAGGTGAGTGCGACGGCAAAGCCGTGCCCCAGATTCGAAAGCAGCAGTTCCATGAAAGATTTTCCTCTGTTTCTAGAACTGGATGCTCAGAACTGCGGCCAGATCGGCACGCGGATATCGAGTTCCTTGATGAAGACCCACCAGCACAGGGCAATCAGCGCCCCGATCAACCCGACCACGCCGAGCGGCTTGTGTGTTCTATCAGCCAGCGCGGAGACCGCGACGGTGGCGGCGATCGACAGGAACAGCCCACCCTTTTCCAGCAACAGGCCGAACACGATCATCGATGCGAAGACCAGCACCAGCTCGCGGATTGCCCAGCGTTCCAGCCCGTCGGGGCCGCTGAACAACGACAGGCCCAGCACGATGAAGCCGATGCCAAGCAGAATGTAGAAAGTGAGCATGGGCATGTAGCCCGGGCCCATGCGTCGCGCCGTCCCCAGGTTGTGATCCAGGTTCAGCCACAACCCGATGATCGCCAGGCCAATGAAAATGGCCCCCGACAGCAGGTCTTTCATATTGATTTTCATAGATCGCCCTCATTAACCCCACTGGGGGGCAGCCAACCGAACAACACATTGCAGCGTTGCGCCAAAAGCTTGCGCGGATCAACCGTCCGTGAAGCTGCGGCGGCGCTGAAATTGCTCAACATTGCTCTCAGTCCACGGAAGCGCCGGAGGCGCGTACCACCGGCCCCCAGCGGGTGAACTCATCGCGCACCATCGCCGTGTAACCGGCGGCGTCCAGATCGCCCGCATCGCCACCGAATTCGGCGTAGCGGGCGCGTGATTCGGGCGTCGCCAGGACGGCACGAACCTCACGGTTCAGGCGTTCGACCACCGCGGGCGGCGTGCCCGCTGGGCCGGACAGGCCGAACCACGATACGGAAACCAGATCGACACCCTGTTCGCGGAACGTCGGCACGTCCGGAAAGGCCGGGTGCCTGGCCTCACCCGAAACGCCGAGTGCCCGCACCGATCCCTGCCGGATGTGGTTGGCGGAGGAGGGCAGGCTGTCGCTCATCAGCGGCACGGTGCCGGCGATCACATCCGTCATCGCCGGTCCCGCGCCGCGATAGGGGATGTGGTTCAGCGTGATGCCCGTGGCGCCGGCGAACTGCACCAGCAACAGATGGTTCGACGAGCCGGAGCCCGAGGTCGCCATGTCCAGCCCGTTCGGGCGGCGCTTTGCCTCGGCGATCATGGCCTGCAGCCCGGTGGGTTCGAAGCGCGCATTGGCGACGAAGACCGAAGGGTTCTGCGTGATCAGGGCGATGTGGGTGAAATCCCGCACCGGGTCGTAGCCGGTGTTGCGGCCGTAGAGATGCGGGCTGATCGCGTGGCTGGCGATGTTGCTCATCACCAGGGTCAGGCCGTCCGGGGGAGATTGCGCCACCAGGCGGCTGCCCGTGGTGGCGCCGGCGCCGGCCCGGTTTTCGACCACGACCGGCACGCCAAGGCGTTCCTGCAGCCCGGCGGCGACAAGTCGCGCGACCAAGTCCGTCGTGCCGCCAGGGGCAAAGGGCACCACGAGCCGCAGTCCGGGGGCTGGCCATGCGGCGGCCTGCGCGAGCGCGGGCCGTGCAAGGCCCAGCGGGGCGAGGCCCGCCGTGATCGCACCAGCCATAATCTGCCGCCGTGGCAGTTCGATGGACATATCCCCTCCCCGGGTGTTTCAGCTCGGGTTCGGAAATCTTGTCGATCACCTGAACGCGAAGCGCCGTTTTGCATGCGAACGCTGCGCAAACAAGCCACGCCGCTTGTCATGAATACATGTTCACCTATCCTGCAGCGCAACATCGTTTCCTCGAACAAGGCACAGACGCCAATGGTCATCTCCGGAATCAACGATCCTGGGCGCGCGATCGCGGAGGCGACGGCGCGGATCGAACCTGCGCTGATCGCCATCCGTCGCGACATCCACGCCCATCCGGAACTCGCCTTCGAGGAAACGCGCACCGCTGGAATCGTCGCCGCCGAACTGGCCCGCCTGGGTATTCCGCACCGCACCGGCGTCGGGCGCACCGGCGTGCTCGGCACCATCGAGGGCGGGCGCCCCGGCCCGACCCTCGCCATTCGCGCCGACATGGACGCGCTGCCGATCCATGAGGAAACCGGCCAGGATTTTGCCTCCATCCATGCGGGGAAGATGCATGCCTGCGGGCATGACATTCACACATCGACCTTGCTTGGCGTGGCCGCCGTGCTGCGCGACCTGGCGCCGCGGATCGCTGGCCGCATCGTCCTGGTGTTCCAACCGGCCGAGGAAGTGCTGGACGGCGCCGAAGCGATGATCGCCGATGGTGCCGCGGATGGCGTGGACATGGCGCTGGGCTTCCACAACCACCCGGACATGCCCGTCGGCGAATTCGGCTTCGTGCGCGGGGCCTGCCTGGCGGCTTCGGACCGTTTCGACCTGATCATCCAGGGCAAGTCGGGCCATGCGGCGCATCCCTACGACGCGGTCGATCCCATCGTTGCCGCGGCGCATTACATCGCGCAGGCGCAAACGGTGGTCAGCCGAGAAGTGAAGGCGCTGCATCCCGCCGTCGTCACCATCGGCATGATTGCGGGTGGGACGACCTACAACATCATCCCCGAACGCGTCGCGCTGAAGGGCACCGTCCGCACCTTGCATCCCGCCGCGCGCGACCTGGCCGAGGCCGCGCTGCGGCGCCTGGCGGCGGGGCTGGAAACCGCGATGCGCGTGCGCTGCACCATGGACTACGTCCGCAAGGTGCCGCCGCTGCGCAACGACGACCGCGTTCTGGAACCCTCGCTCCGCGCCGTCGCGGACCAACTGGGGGTCGCGCCGAAGGAGGGCGACCCGTCGATGGGGGCCGAGGATTTCTCGGCTTTCGCCGACCGGGTGCCGGCCTTCCAGCTTCGCATCGGCTCCGGCGCCCCAGGCCGCGCCGACCGGCTGCACAATGCTTTCTATCAGCCGGACGAGGCCTGTATCGGCCTCGGCGTCCAGGCACTGTCGCGCGCTGCCCTTGAACTGCTGGCGTAGGGAAGACCAAGCCATGAAGATCTGTGTATTCGGGGCCGGCGCCATCGGCGGGCATGTCGCGGGCCGGCTGGCCAAGGGCGGGGCCGATGTCAGCCTGGTCGCACGCGGCGCGCATCTGGCGGCGATCCAGGGCAAGGGGCTGGAAGTCCGCGCACCAGATGGCACCTTCGTCACCCATCCCCGGGCCAGTGCCGACCCGGCGGCGCTGGGCGTGCAGGATGCGGTGATCGTCACGGTCAAGGCGCCGTCGCTGCCATCGGTCGCCGCCGGCATCGCGCCGCTGCTGGGGCCCGACACGGCGGTCGCCTTCGTGATGAACGGCATTCCCTGGTGGTATTTCGACAAGCATGGCGGGCCGCTGGACGGTCGCCGCTTGCCGCAGGTCGACCCCGGCGGCGCGTTGCGCGATGCGGTCGGCATCGAACGCACGATCGGTGGCGTGGTCTATTCGGCCTGCACCGTGGTGGAACCCGGCGTGGTGAACGTCGCCAGCACCACCAACCGCGTGCTCATCGGCGAAATCGACGGCAGCACGTCGCCCCGCCTGTCGGCGCTGCGCCAGGCCCTGGACGCCGGCGGCATGGCCAGCCCCGACATCGACGACATCCGCACCGAGGTCTGGGCCAAGCTGATGGGCAACCTCGGCGGCGGGCCGCTGTGCCTGCTGACCCGCCGCACCATCGCCGACAGCTACAGAGACCCCGTGGTGCGGGAGGCCGCGATCCTGATGACCGACGAAGCCGCCGCCATCGCCACGGCCTTCGGCCGGCCGCAGAAGCTGAGCGGACGCCAGAGGATCGAACGCAGCCTGACCACGCAGCACAAGCCGTCGATCCTGCAGGACCTGGAACTTGGCCGGCCGATGGAGGTGGAGGCGCTGTTCCGCCTGCCGCTGGAGCTGGCGCGCATGGCCGGGGTGGCGACCCCGACCCTGGACCTGACGGTGGCGCTGGCGACGCAGGCGGCATTGGCGGCGGGGCTTTATGCGCCGCCGGAGTAGGGGGCGCGCCAGATACGGCGTGGCGTGTCGGCGAATTTGACGCGCCGTGTCTCGGATCGTGACGGTAACATTTTAATCGATTGATATATAATAAAAAATCGGCTTGGCATAAAATCTGCTGTTCCCTGCACCAACCCCGCCCAGGACGGCGGATTGTTGTTCAGAGGATGCAAGCATGACCCGCCTGTCGAATGTCACCTTGGCCGCATTCGCCTTCCTGGCCGTCTCGATGGCGGCGCATGCCGGTCCGACGCTGACTTTCGACTTCACCCAGACCCAGGTGGCGCAATTCTCGCAGCCCCTGGGCTCCGTGACGTTGACCCAGAACGGCGCCAATGCGGTCGATGTCTTCGTCGATCTGCCCACCGGGTTCGGCTTCATCAATACCGGCAACAAGACGCCGTTCACCTTCAACCTTGCCGGCGCCCTGACCGTCGCGATCACCACGCCGGTCGGCGGGAATTTCATCGCCCCGAACGGGAGCGCGCTGGTGCTGTCCTACTCCGACGCTGGCGGGTTCCCGTCGACGCCGTATGGCAGCTTCAGCGATGCCATCCTCAAATCCGGTGGCAATGGCAGCAGCCGCGGCTATTTCGGGGACCTGGGCTTCACCGTCACGCGGGCCGGTGGACTGAGCACCCTGGATTTCGTGGCCAATGCGGGCGGCTACTTCTTCGCCGCGGATGTGGCAAATAGCCGGGGCAATACCGGCACTATCGCGACCCTTGGCGCAAACCCCAGCGTGACCCCGATTCCCGAGCCGGCGTCGCTGGCGCTCTTTGGCATGGCCCTGCTGGGCCTGGCGGCGGCGCGGCGGGTTCTCGGCGCCGGCTGACGATCGGATTGTCAGCCAGCTTTACAGACCCTGGGGAGGTCGCGGCGCTGCTTGGCCCAGCACCCAGCCTTCCCAGCGCCTGATCCAGGGGTCGTCCGGGATGCTGTCCGGCCGCACCCCGTCGATCACCCCGATCAACCCGAGCAGTCCGAGCAGGCTGTCGAACCGGTCCTCGCCAGCGGCGTCGGTGCCAAACCCATCGGCGATGGCCGCGGTCAGCGCCGCATCGGGGGCGACCCGCAGCCGCGCCATCGCGGCGTGCAGCGCGTCGCCAGCCGCGCATCGTGGAGCCTGGGCGCGTTTGCTGCCTGCCAAGCGCACGCCGATGTGCCGCATCGCCTCGGCGGGATAAACCTCGGCCAGGGCGGCCTGGCCCGGGGCCAGCAGGGCGTGCAGCCCACCCTCGAACGGCCAGAGCCTGTAGGGCGCCCCTGCACATAGCCCTGGCGCCAGCCAATCGCGCCAGGCCGCGATGGCGGCCTTGCCGGATTGGTTGGCGCCCAGGGTCCAGAACAGCGGGGCGCCGGCGGGGCGTTCCGCCGTCGCCCGGTCGCAGGCGCGCGACAGGCCGGCGGCGTCGGCCAAGCCGAGTGCCTGGGCATGCGACAGCCGCGTCATGCCCTTGATGCCGCGCGCCGGGTAGAAGGGGGCGTCGCGGCTGATCGTGGCCAGGGTCGGGTTCACGTCGAAGAACCCCGGCCGCGTCGCCAGCCCACGCAGGAATGCCGGAAAGTCGGGCTCCGCGCAGCCGCGGGCGAAGCCGCGCGGCAGGCCAAGCGGCAGGTCCAGCCCCAGGGCCACCGGCCCGCCTTCGCCCAAAAAACCCGCGACCAGGGCCGCCGGGTCGCCGACCGGTCGCGCGGCGGTGGCCGTCCACCCCGCCGCGTTCCGCCGCGCGACGGTCACCCAGCGCTTGCGGGGATCGGTGCTCCAATCGGCATGGGCCGCGATCACCCGGCTTCTATTCCCTTTGGCCTACGCGACGTGGTGGTATTTGCAATGACGCAGACACGGAGTCGGATATGCAAGACACCATCACCTTGAACGGCGAACCGGTGCGGGGTTACTCGGCCCCGGCAAAATGGTTCCACTGGATCACCGTGGTCTTGCTCGCCATCGCGCTGACTTTCGGGTTCATCCTGAGTTTCCTGGCCGGCGGCTTCAAGGACGAGTTCGCGCCGACCAAGTTCGCGCTCTATGCCATTCATGAATCGGCCGGGCTGACGCTGTTCTTCGTGGCGGTGTTGCGGTTGGCCTGGCGCCTGTTCAATCCGCCGCCGCCCTTGCCCGACAGCATTCCGCCCGTGTTCCAGAAGGCGGCCGCCGTGGTGCACCACGTGCTGTACACGGCGCTGATCCTGCAACCGATCCTGGGTTTTTTCGCCACCAACGCCTGGGGCTTTCCGATGTCGGGGTCCACCGCCTACCTCGGCTTCATCAATTTGCCGAAGTTCATGGAGGCGAATGTGCCGCTGGCGGAATGGCTTGCCCTTGGCCACACCACCGTCGCCTATGTGATCGTCGTGGCGCTGGTGATGCACATCGGGGGCGTGATCTTCCACCAGGCCATCCGCCGCGACGGGACGCTGCTGCGGATGGTTTGACGCGCTACAGCGGCTTCTGCGCGCGTTCCAGCAGGCGCCCGAAGAACCCGGGCTTCTTTTCCGGCTTCGGCGGCGGCGGGGGGGCGGCGGCGCGGGCTTCGGCGGCGCGGTCGGCTTCCTTGGTCGCGAGCCAGCGATCCAGGGTCAGCCCGGCCTTCTTCGCCCGCTTTTCCTCATAGGCGCGCTGGGCGGCGGTCATCGTCTTGGTGTCGGCCATCACAATCCCCAAGGTGCATGCATCGGTTCGTGGCAGGGATGTCGCAAGACGGGGCTGCCCCGGCAAGGGGGTGCTGGTGGCGGGGCGCCGCTGCTGGCAGGGTCCGGCCATGGAACCGAAAATCAAGGCGGCCCTTTGGGTGCAAATGGCCGTGCGCCTATCCGATATCGCGGGCCGTCCCGCGGCCGTATTGCGCAAGGGCGACCCCGACAGCGGCGGCATCCTGGCGGTGCTGATCGGGCGGGAAGGGCAGGTGGCGCTAAGCCAGGTGCGCGATGCGGAGGGCCGCCCGGCCTGGCTGCGCGCAACCGGCGCCGCCCCGGTCGATGAGCAGACGCTTAACGCCTATGTCGAACGGGCGGTGAAGCGCGACCCCGACCTCTGGGTGGTGGAATTCGAGGCACCCGACCTGATGCCGCCGTTCGAGGCGCGGTTTCTTTAACCCGCCTCGGTCCCGAAACACCGGTCCCCGGCATCGCCCAGGCCGGGCATGATGAAGCCCTGGGCATTCAGCCCACGGTCCAGCGCCGCGGCCCAGATCGGCACATCGGGATGGGCAGCCGCCATGGCCGCGACCCCTTCGGGCGCCGCCACGACCACAAGCATGCGGATCGCGGTGACGCCGGCCGATTTCAGCAATGTGCAGGCGGCCACGGCGCTGCCGCCGGTCGCCAGCATCGGGTCCAGCAGCAAGACGCCCCGCGCCGCGGCGTCGGGCGGCAGGCGGCGCAGGTATTCGGCCGGCTGCAAGGTGTGTTCGTTCCGTGCCAGCCCGATATGTCCGACCGGCGCGTCGGGCAGCACGCGGCGCGCGCCCTCCAGCAGCCCCAGGCCGGCGCGCAGGATCGGCACCAGCGCCGGTTCCGGCCCGGCGAGGACGGGATGCGTCATGGTCTCCATCGGCGTGGCCACGGCGCGCGTCGCCCCCGGCAGGTCGGCGGTGGCGGCGACGGCCAGGATGGTGCCGATTTCCGCCAGCAGGCGGCGGAAGGCTTCGGGCGGAGTCGCGGCATCGCGCAGCGCCGCCATGCGATGCGCCAGCAAGGTGTGGCGCGGCACGGTCAGGGTCATCGGTCGGTCAGCCGAAGTTCGATGCGCCGGTTGCGCGCGCGCGCTTCCGCCGTGTCGGCCCCATCCAGCGGCTGGAATTCGGCGAAGGCGGTGATGGCGACGCGATCCGGCGGCAACCCCTCGCTCATCAGCACATTGGCCACCGAAAGCGCCCGCGCGGAGGACAATTCCCAGTTCGTCGCGAAGCGCCCCGTGCCGCGGATCGGTGCACGGTCGGCGTGGCCGTCGACGCGCAGCAGCCATTGCACCTCGGGCGGGATGCGGGCGGCGATGTCCAGCAGCACGCGGCCGATGTCGCGGATCTGGCGTTCGCCGGCGGGGGACAATTCAGCCGAACCCACCGGAAACAGGACCTCGGACTGGAACACGAAGCGGTCGCCGACGATCCGCACGTCCTGGCGATCGCCCAGCACCTGGCGCAACCGGCCGAAGAAGTCGCTGCGGTAGCGCTGCAATTCCTCGACGCGCGCAGCGAGCGCCGCGTTCAGGCGCTGGCCCAGCAGGGTGATCTGCGCGTCGCGGTCGCGGCCGGCGCGTTCCTCTGCATCCAGGATCGCCGCCATGCGGGCGAGTTCGGCGCGCAGCGCCTCGGCCGCCTGGGTCAGCAGGGCGACCTGGGCGCGGGCGCTTTCGGCCAGGCGGGTCTGTTCGGCGGCGCGGGCCTCGGCCTCGGCCCGTCCGGATGCGGCATCACGCGCGGCGGCGATGGCGGTGGCGGCGACGGCATCGGCGGCGGTGCGGGCGCGGGCGGCCTCGGCGGTGGTGCCCTCGGCCGCGGCGCGGGCGCGGTTGGCTTCGGTCGCGGCGGCCTCGGCCACGGCGCGGCGGCGTTCCTCGTCGCCGGCGCGGGCGAGCGCGGCCTGCGCCTGGCGTTCCAACTGGTCGCGCAACGCGGTCAGCGCGCGGGTCTGTTCGGTCAGGCGCGCGAGGTCGGCCAGGCGTGCCTCGATGGTTTCCTGCCCGACGACGACCTGGCGGTCGAGGTTCGCCGCCTCCTCCCGCAGGCGGGCGATCAGGCGCTGCGCCTCGGTCATCTCCGCACGGGCGGATGCCAGGTCGCGGGCCGCGGCCGTCAGGTCGCGTTCCAGCCTTTCGCGCGTGGTCCGTTCGGCGACGGTCGCGGTTTCGGCCGCCGTGCGTGCGGTGCGCTGGCCCTCGATCTCCTGCCGGGCCTGTTCCAGGGCTGTGCGTTCCGCGGCCAGGGCGCGGCGGGCTTCGGTCAGCGAACGGGCAACCTGCGTCGCGTCGCCGCCGACGGCCTCGGCCCGGGCGAGGGCTTCGGCCAGCCGTTGTTCCAGCGCCTGGATGCGATCGGCGCCGCCGCGGGCAGACAGGTCCAGGTCGGTCAGGCGGGCCGACAGGCGCTGCGATTCCGCGCGTGCCGTGTCGCGGTCGGCGGTGGCGCGGGCGGCGGCGTCGCGCAGGGTGGCGACCTGGCCTTGGGCGCTGTCGCGTGCGGCGGTCGCGGCGCGCAATTCATCCTGGGTGCGGCCCAGGCTGGCGCGCAATTCGCCGACCTGGCCGCGTTCCAGCGCCAGCAATTCGGCCAGTTCCGCCACCTGGCGGTTCAGCCGGTCCAGCGCGCGGTCGCGGGTGGACAGCGTGACGGACAGGAACCCCTGCGCCAGCACGAAGACCAGCAGCACGAAGATGATCACCATCAGCAGCGTGGCGAGCGCATCCACGTAGCCAGGCCAAGGGTTCAGCGCTTCGCGGTCACGCCTGCGGCCGAAGGAGGCCATGGCTCAGCCCGGGCTCATGATCGCGGCTGCTCCTCGGCCAGCGACGCGATGGTGCGGGCCAGGATCTTGATTTCGCTGCGCAGTTCCGACGTCGACTGGGTGCGACCGGCCGCCGTCTCCTCCAGCATGCGCGCCAGGTAGAGTTCCAGGTTCCGCAGATGCCCCCGGCTGCCCTCGTCCAGCACCACGGTGCCGGAGGCTTCGGCCAGACGCGTCAGCGCCGGGGTCAGGGTCTGCGCCAGCGAGGCCTGGGTTTCAGCGACGCGCTGCATCAGCGACTGGCTGGCGCGCATCTGTTCGGTCAGCACGGTCAGGCGTTCGGTCAGGGTCAGCAGGGCGTTGTTACCCTGCATCCGGCTTTCCTCGCCACGCGCCAGCACGGTTTGCAGGCCTTCCATGTTCTCGGCGGTCTGTTCCAGCAGCGCCTGGACATAGGCGGGGATCGAGCCGCCCTCGCTCTCTCCGCCACCGAGCGACCCGGACGACAGGCGGGTCAGGCCGGCAAGCCATTCCTCCAACTCATTGTAGAAGCGGTTCTGCGCCTGGCCCGCGGTGAGGTCGAGGAAGCCCAGCACAAGCGCCCCGGCCAGCCCGAGCATGGAGGAGGAGAAGGCGATCCCCATCCCGGTCAGCGGCTGCGCCAGCCCCGACTTCAACTGGTTGAACAACGCGTTCAGGTCGCCCGAGCCGACCGACATGCCGTTGATGACATCGGCCACCGCGCCGATCGTCATGATCAGCCCCCAGAACGTGCCGAGCAGGCCGAGGAAGATCGAAAGCCCGGTGACGTAGCGCGACAGTTCGCGGCTTTCGTCCAGCCGCGAGCCGATGCCATCCAGCACCGATCGCATCGCCGGGGCCGACAGCGACAGGCGTTCGCTGCGCCGGGCCGCCAGCATCGATGCCATCGGCGCCAGCAACTGCGGCGGCCGGCGTGCCGCCTGGCCGGGGCGCGGGGCGCGAAAGCCCTCAAGCCAGGACACTTCCCGCTCCAACCACACCACCTGGCGGATGTTCCAGGCGATGCCGAGCAACAGCACGCCAAAGATCACCGCGTTCAGCACGGGATTGGCGGCGAAGGCATGCGACAACTCGCCCGACAGCGCCGCGCAGAGGGCCGTGACGGCAGCCAGGAAGCCCAGCATGCGCCAAAGGAAAATCGTCGGACGGGTCATCGCGGGGGCGGGGTCCGTGGTGGCGGTGCGGCGGGCGTGTCGCGTTGAATACCGGGCGGCAGCACGTCCACCAGGCTGCGCGGGGTGGCGGTGCGGCCGAGCGGGCGCATGTCGATCCGGGTCGGGTCAAGTCCGCCGGCCTCCAGCGACCGTTTCACGGCCCGCGCCGCGACCAGCGAGGCGCGGCGGGCGGCGGATCGGTCGTCGGCGGGGCCCGCGACCTCGGCTATCACGGTGACGCGGCCGGTGGTCTGTTCCGCCAGGTGGCTGGCGATTTCCGCCAGGGCCGCGGTCACCGAGGCATCCAGCCGGTCCCGCGCGGCGGCATCGCCACCAAGCCGCCAGCCGCCACCGGGCAAGGCTTCCATGCCGGCGGCCATGACGACCGGCGGGATCGGGCGCGGCGGCGGGGTGTGGGACGGCGCGGCGGTGATGGCGAGTTCCGCGGCCGGCGGCGGTGCAGCGGCGGGTTCCGACGGGATCGGGCGAATCGGCGCGCCCCCCCGCTGCGCGAGTGCGGGGGGAGCCAGCAGGACAAGCAGGAGGAGAAGAAAATGCATGGTGCGCCGCACCCTACCGGGCGGGACGGGGCACGTCCACGCAACGACGACCCCCGTGGCGGCGCTCACGCGGGCGGTTCAGCCGCCGCTGCGCGCGGCGCGGGCGTTGGCGACGGCGGCAATGCCCTCGGCCACCACACCCCGCAGCACCGGCTGCAGATGGGGGTTGCCGGCGACCACATTGCCGTTCGTCCAACAGTCACCGCCATCGGGGTCGCTGACGAAACCACCGGCTTCCTTCACCAGCAGCAAGCCCGCACCGATGTCCCACTTCTGGACGCCGAGTTCCCAGTAGCCGTCGAAACGGCCGGCCGCGACCCAGGCCAGGTCCAGCGCCGCCGCACCGAAGCGCCGCACGCCCGACACCTGCGGCATGATTTTTTGGAGAATGGTGGTGAACTCCGCCTTGCGCGGTACGGCCGCGAAGGGGATGCCCGTGGCAAAGACGGCGTCCAGCATGTTCCGGCGCCCGGAAACCCGCAGGCGCCGGTCGTTGAGGAAGGCGCCATTGCCCTTCTCCGCCCAGAACAACTCGTCGGACGCGGGGTTGTAGATGACCCCGGCCACGACCTCATCCGGCGTCCGGTCATTGCCGCGCTTCTCGACGGCGACCGAAATCGCCCAGTGCGGGATGCCGTGCAAAAAATTCGTGGTGCCGTCGAGCGGATCGACCACCCAGCGGTATTCCCAGTCCTCGTTGCCCGACAGGCCCGATTCTTCCATCAGGAAGCCGAAATTCGGCCGCGCCTTCAGCAGATCGGCACGCAGAGTTTTTTCCGCCTTTAGGTCCGCCTGGCTGACGAAATCGCCGGGACCCTTCATGGAGACCTGGAGGTTCTCGACCTCGCCAAAATCCTTCAGCAGCGCGCGGCCGGCCTTGCGGACGGCGGCCACGACGACGGTCAGCGCGGGCGACAGGCGGGAGGAGGGGCCGCCCGACTCGCGCCGGTTCGGGGCCTCGACGCGCGCCGGCGGCGGGCCTTCGCCACGTTCCAGGCGCGGGCGGCGGGGGCGGGTCGGCGGGGGCGCGTCCGGGCGCACGGGCCCGGCCGGCATCTCCGGCTTCTTGGTGCCCGGACGCGCGCGCAGCGTTCCTGTCGGGGGCGGCGCTGGCACGTCATCGTCCGGGGCCATCGGGGTTAGCCCTTCGCCCGTTCCATGTAGGTGCTGTCCTCGGTGCGGACGACGATCTTCTCGCCGGCGGTCACGAAGGGCGGCACCATGACCTTGATCCCGTTGGTCAGGATGGCGGGCTTGTAGGAGGAGGAGGCGGTCTGCCCCTTCACGACCGGATCGGCCTCCGCAATCTCGCAGGTCACGAGTTCCGGCAATTCCATCGCCACCGGCTCGCCTTCGATCAGGCGGACCTGGACCTTCATGTTTTCCTGAAGATACGGCAGGCGTTCGCCGAGGATATCCTTCGGCACGACGGTCTGTTCGTAGGTTTCCGGGTCCATCAGGACCAGCGTATCGCCCTCGGCGTAGGAATAGGCGAATTCCTTGTCCTCGGTGGTCAGGCGCTCGACGACGTCGGCGGTGCGCCAGCGCTGGTCCTTCTTCGACCCCGTCTTGATGTTGCGCATGTCGACCTGGATGATCGCATTGCCCTTGCCGGGGATCATGATGTTCTGGCGCAGGATCGTGTAGCGGGCGCCTTCGAACTCGATGACCATGCCGGCGCGCATCTGGTTGGCTTGCATCTTTGCCATGGGGGCCTGACGTCTCTGGTTTGGGTGTGAAGCAACAGGCGCGGTCTTGCGACGCGCGGGGTCGGCGGGCGGTTTAGTCGCCGGGCGCCCCGAGGGCAACCTGCGACGGCGCGCAATGCTTGCCGTCAGGCCATGCGGCCGCGCAAAAAGCCCAGGGCGGGCAGCGGGGTCCAGCCCTTGGGCAGTTCCGCCCGCTTCACCGTGGTCACGCTATAGACGGGGACAGGCTGTTCCAGGCTGCGGATGAAGCCGGTGTAGGCCTGCACCTGGGAGGCACGCCACGCCTGGTCGGCCTCCGCTGCCGCCCTGGTGGGGTGGATCGCGGCCACGCGGTGCTTGCGCCCAAAGGAGGCGAAGACCGCCCAGACCTCATCCTCGCGCAGCGACCGGGGCGCCATGGAATCCATCATGGCCGTATTGGAGAGGCCCCGGGGCCGCCACGCAAGCGTGATTTCAGCCCCGCTTGTCGGTCAGCGCGCCGGCGATGACCCAGGACACCACCGAGATCACCACCCCGGCGAAGACCGCCGACCAGAACCCCCCGATCGACAGCCCAGGCAGCATCCAGGCCGCCAGCGCCAGCATCGCCGCGTTCACCACCAGCAGGAACAGCCCAAAGGTCAGGATGGTCAGCGGCAGCGACAGGATGACGAAGACCGGCCGCAAGGTGGCGTTCAGCAGCCCGAGCACCAGGGCCGTCAGCACGATCGTCCCGGTTCCGCGGGCAGAGACGCCCGGCACGATCTCGGTCGCGAGCCAGACGCCCACGGCGGTGATCGCGGCCTGAATGAGGAAGTTGCGCATAGACTGTCCCTTTTGATCCTGTTGTCCCGCATATGGGATCACGCCGCCGGCTTTTCCTCCACATTCATGCGATTGCCGCGCCAGACCACCTGCGCGCCGGTCCAGGCCGCGACCCACATGGCGGGGATGATGATGTCCCGCACCGGCAAGGCGGCGGCCCAGGCCCAGGACATGTGCCAGCCCTTGGCCCGGGCGAGCAACGCCTCGGCCCCGTAGAATACGGCCAGCACCGCGACCGCGGCGCCGGTCACGCTGGTCCCGGCGGCTGCGGCCGCCCCGCAACCCGCAAGGAGCGGCACCGCGGCGCCCGAAAAAACCTCCGGCGCGAAAAAGGCCGGGAAGGTCACGCGGCGCAGCCTGGCCCAACGCAACTGGCGCCCCCAGACCTCCTTCAGCCGGCGGGGGCCGATCGGTTGTTCGAAGGGGCTGTCCACCAGATGCACATGCAGCCCGGCCGCGCGCACGATCTTGGTCGCCGCAGCGTCCTCGGCGATTTCGGCCGCCAAGGCCGCGATGCCGCCGCGTGCATCCAGGATGTCGCGCCGCCACAGCATGCTCTTGCCCTGGGCGAAGCCGAGGCCGACCGCCTCACCAACATATTGCCAACGCGCCTGGAAGGTATTGAGGAAGGCGCATTCCACCTCACCCCAAAACCCCTCCGGCCGGCTGCCGAGCGGGGTCGAGCAGACCAGTCCGGTATTCGGGCGCCAGGCGGCCATCAGGTGCTGGATATAGTCGGGCGGCATCAGCACGTTGGAATCGGCCAGCACCACCCAGGCGTGCCGCGCCGCCGCCCAGCCCTTGATGCAGTTGTTCAGCTTTGGGTTGGCGTTCACCCGTTCATCGCCGACCAGCAGGCGCGCCGAGACACTGGGATGGGCGGCCATCAGGCGCTGCACGACAGGCACGATCGGGTCGTCCTCGCGCTGGACGCAGAACACCAGTTCGTACTCCGGCCAATCCAGCAGGAAGCCGGATGCCAGCGTTTCCGCCACATAAGGCTCGATCCCGCAGACCGGGCGGATGATGCTGACGCCAGGGGCTGATGGCGGCACCGGGAGGCTTCGGCGACGGCGCAGCCGCCACAAGGCGATGCCGATGCTGAGCAGATGCACCGCCAGCAACACCGCGCACAGCCCGCCCAAGGCCCAGGCGAGCCCGGTCATGCGGCGGACACCAGCCGCTTGCCCGCGCCGCCCGGTGCCTCGACCACATAGGTCGGCCAGGCGAGGCCCGTGACCCGCCCGCGCAGGGCGCCGACCAGGGCCAGCCCCTCCTCTGGCGGCACGCGGAACCGTGCGGTGCCGGGCGCGTTGTCGAGCTGATGCAGGTAATAGGGCTTGATCCGCGACCTAAGCATGGCGCGGAACAGATCCTCCAGCGCTGCGGTGCTGTCGTTCACGCCGCGCAGCAGGACAGACTGGCCCAGCAAGGGGATGCCGCCCGCGGTCAGCCGCCGGCAGGCATCGCGGGCGGCGATCGAGAATTCCCGCGCGTGGTTGGCATGGACGCAGATGAAGACGGCTTTTTCGCTGTCCAGCGCCGCCACCAGCGCCTCCGTGACCCGGGCCGGGTCGGCCACCGGCACGCGGGTATGCAGGCGGATGACCTGGACATGCGGGATGGCCGATAGCCGCGCCACGATCCGGGCCAGCCGGCGCGGGGCCAGCATCAGCGGGTCGCCGCCGGTCAGGATGACCTCGGTGATCGCGGTTGTGGCGGCGAACCAATCCAGCGCCGCATCCAGTTCCGCATCGGTCAGCACGCCGCCGCCGGGGCCCACGACCTCTCGGCGGAAGCAGAAGCGGCAATAGACGGGACAGGCCAGCAGGGGCTTGAGCAAGGCCCGGTCCGGGTAGCGATGGACCACGCCCTTGATCGGGGTAAAGGGCGCATCGGCGGTGGGGTCGTCGATTTCCCAGGGGGCGGTCACCAGTTCGGCCGCGTCGGGCACGTACTGGCGCGCGATCGGGTCCGCCGGGTCGGCTCGGTCGATCAGGGCCGCGACGGCCGGGCTGACGGCGATGGCGTAGCGTTTGGCGACGGCGGCGGCGTCAGCCTGCAGCGCCGCAGGTAGCAGGCCGGCGGCCACCAGCCCTGCGGCGGATCGGATCGTGGGTTCCATGCGGCAGCCTCTAGCGCAGGCGGCGGCAGCCTGCCACGCAGCAGTCATGACGCCTGCACCTCCAAAAGCCCCCTGGCACCCGGCCTCACTCGCCGACCGCCTGCCCGCGCTGCGCGCCCGCGCGGCCATGGCCGCCGCCACTCGCGCCTGGTTTTCCGCGCGGGGTTTCATGGAGGTGGAAACGCCAGCCCTGGTCCCGGTGCCCGGCATGGAAGTGCATCTTCACGGTTTTGACACGGAATTCCGCCCGCACCTGGGCCGTGGGGAGGCGACGCGGCTCTGGTTGCGGACCAGCCCGGAACTGGCGTTGAAGCGATTGCTGGTGGCGGGGGCGGGGCCGGTCTTCGAACTGGCGCGCGTCTGGCGCAATGGCGAGGTCTCCCCGCGCCACGCGCCGGAATTCACCATGCTGGAATGGTATGCGCCCGGCGCCTCGCTGGCCGACCTGATGGACCAGACCGAGGCATATGTCCGTGCGATGCTGCCCGCCGTGGCCACGCATGATGGCGTGACGACCGATGTGACGCGGCCGTTTGAGCGCCTGCGCATGCAGGACGCCTTCGCGCGCTGGTGCGGGATCGATCTGCTGGCGACGGTCAGCCCCGATGGGGAGGGCGATGGCCCGGCCCTGTTGGCCGCCGCCGGCGCCGCCGGGCACCCGCTGCCGGACGACCTATCCTGGGAAGACGCCTTCTTCCGCCTGATGCTGGACCATGTGGAACCCCGGATCGGGCGGGACACCGGCACCTTCCTGACCCATTGGCCCACGCCGCAGGCGGCGTTGGCCCGGCGCGACCCCACCGATCCCCGCTGCGCCCTGCGGTTCGAGGTGTTTGTCGCCGGCATCGAACTCGCCAACGCCTTTGACGAGTTGACCGACCCTGGCGAACAGCGCGCCCGCTTCATCCGTGACGTCGCCGACCGGGCGCGGCTGCACCCGGATGCGCCGGGCTGGCCGGTGGATGAGGATTTCCTGGCGGCGCTGGATGCCGGGTTGCCGCCGACCAGCGGTATTGCCCTGGGCTTTGACCGACTTGTGATGCTGGCGGCGGGGGTGCCGCGGGTGGCCGATACGCTGTGGCTGGGCGGCTGGCCCTTTGCCTGAACGCATGCCGAAGACATGGCAATGAGGTCATGCTGCGCGCAGTTTCTTGCGCCGGCCCTTGGCCAGTTGCTTTACGTAGTGTAGCGGCAAATCAGTCGTTCGGGGATTTATGGGTGATGGCGTTTGATTTCCGCGCAATTCTGCGTGCGACGGTGCTTGGCGCGGGCCTGGTCCTGGGTCTGGCGGCACCCGCCTCCGCCGGGGAACGTGCCGAAAGGGCGCGCACCCTCTCCGACGCCCGGCCATGGGCCGCGAGCCTCTACGTCGGCACATCGGTGACCGACGGCTATCTGCGCGAGTTGATCGTCTCACCCCAGAACGGCACCTACGGCGACGATACGGTGGTCGGCGCCGGCCTGAACAGGCAACTCGCCCGGTTCTGGCGCTTCTTCACGGTCAGCGCCGAGGCCGGCGGCTATTACCGCTTCGGCCAGACTGAAGGTGGCGAGTTCTGGGCCAACGTCGGCGTTTCCTACGACGGCTTCCCTTGGACGGATTACGTCTACACCACCATCGGCGTCTTCGTCGGGCCGGACTACGTGACTCGCCTGCCGGCAGCCGAGACGGGCACCGCGGCGATGCCCGAAGAAAATACCAGCAAGTGGCTGAACAACCTGTCGCCGGAAATCACCTTCGCCCTGCCGTCCGCGCCGCAGAACGCCGTCGTGCTGCGCTACGTGCACCGGTCCGGCATCTTCGGGAACATCAACGGGGTCTGGGAAGGCTCCAACACCCTGACCGCCGGCTTCCGCTACCGGTTCTAAAGAATGGGGGGCGGGTCGCCCCCCACCCTGATCATCAGGCCTCGGCGTCCCGTTCCGCCATCATCCGCTTGAACGCCGGCCGCGCGTGGCAGGCGGCGATCCAGGCACGCACCGCTGGTGCCTCGGTGAAGAGTTCCGGCGCGGGCAGGGCGTAGCGCATCACCTCCGCCACGTTGACGTCCGCGACGGTGAAGCGCCCGCCGACCAGGAAACCGGACTGCGCCAGGTGCAGCTCCAGCACAGCCACGGGCCCGCGCAGGGCCGCCACTGACGCATCGGCCAGCGCGGCATCGCGTTCCGCCACCGGCTTGGCGGCGCGGTTGTAGAGCACCTGGATGCTGTGGGGCTCCACATTGGTCGCGGCCCAAAGCGTCCACATCCCCATCTGGCTGTCCTCGACCGCATCGGCCGGGCCAAGGGCGCCGCCGTATTTGCGCGCCAGATGCAGGTTGATGGCGAGGGATTCGTGCAGGACCAGCCCGTCGTCATCCATGCTGGGGATCAGGCCATTGGGATTGATGGCCAGGAAGTCGGCCGAGCGCGTGTTGATCGCTGACGCGGGATCGGCCAGGCGCCCAACCTGAATCACCGGGACGTGGCGGAACTCGCGACCCATTTCATGCAGCAGCCAGACATTGCGTGACGCGCGGGAGCGCAACACGCCGTAGATCGTGATCATGGACCGGATTTCCTGGACGTCAGTGGGGCCGAAAGCCTGAACCGTCAGGCGAAGGTCAGCAACCGGCGCGGCGAATGAACCAGCACCTGGTCGACCTCGGCGGCGGAAAAACCGCGCTCCAGCATAAGCGGCGCGACGTTGCGGAGGATATGGCCATAGCCGTGCCCGCCAAAGGCGCGCAGCCGCGTCAGCCGGCAGATATCCTGCGAAATCAGCATGCGGTCGCCATGCCCCGCATCCGCCAGGGCGCGCAGCATCTGGATGCGCTGGCCATCGTTCGGCATGTCCACCGGGGCGAAGGACCAATAGGCGTGTTCGTAGCCGAACAGGTCCAGTTCCAGCACGCAGCCGGTGTCGGCCAGGCGCAGCAGCCGGTCGGTGTCGAATATCGTGCGGTCCACATGATCGATGATGGTGCGCGACACATCGCCGCCCAGCGCGCGGATAAAGGCGATGATCTCGGCCGGCTGGTCCGGATCCACGCCGGGGTGGATGGTGATGCTGGCGCCGGTTTCCTGCTGGGCCAGCACCGCGGCCGTCATCACGCGCCGTTCCAGCGCGGTCCAGGGCGCGGAACAGCCGATTTCGCCGATGATCCCGGCGCGGATGTCCGTCCCCCAGGCGCCGGTGCGGACTGCGGCGATCATCTCGGCGGCAAAATCCTCGACCGTGCGGTCGTGGTTGGCGGGGGCCTGGAATTCCTCGGTGTAGTGGCCGCAGCCCATGATGATGGCGACACCCGTGGCGCGGGAGATCTCGGCCAGGGCCACGGGGTCAGGGTCCAGCCCTCCGATGGTCAGTTCGACGATCGCCTGGCCGCCATCCTCGGCGAAGGACGCGACCTCGGCGATCGCAAGCTCCTGGTCCAGCAATTGGAATTTGGCCGTGTGCCGCTTGCGGCCGTAGTCGATGTCGAAGCGGCTTTGCATGGTGATGGGGGCGTCGAAGCCGGGCACGCCACGCAGGGAAGGCGGCGTGATGTCGCAGATGATGTGTTCATGCATCAGCGTGCGGCCGAGCGTTTCGGGTGCGATGTCGCCCAGGACTGTTCGGATCATGCAAGCCTCGCCAGCAGCGCCGCCGCGTTTTCGCGCGGCAAGGCGTAGAAGATGAAGACGTAGGGGTCCGATGCCTCGAACACGCTGGGGTCGGGGCTGGCGCGCTGCATCGTCGCGCGGTCCAGCCCCGCCACGGGGAACCAGCGGTCACCGAGTTCGAACATCACGTCGTAGCCAAGCGCGTCCAGATAGGCCGGCACCGCCCAGGTGGAGCCGGCGCGGTGGCGTTCCTCGACCTCGGCGGTGATGACCGGGCGGCAGCGCAGGAGGGTGTCCCGGGCGCCGCGCAGGACTTCGTATTCGGCGCCCTCGGCATCGATCTTGATGTGGGTCAGGTCGCGGAGGCCGAGGGAATCGATGGTGCGGATCGGCACGGTCAGGCGTTCGACCGCGACGCGGCCCCGGTCGTAGCTGGCGTAATCCTTGGCGGTGGAGGCCCATTGTTCCTGCGCGACGCCATCCAGCACGGGGATCGACAGGGTGATGCGCCCGGACTGATCGCCCAGGGCCTCGGCATGCAGGGCGACGTGGGGCGGCACGGCACCGCCATGGGCCGCGGCCATCGCCGCGGCCAGGCGCGAGAACGCCCGGGGCAGGGGTTCGAAGGCGATGACCCTGCTATCCGGCAGGCAGGAGAAGGGGATGGTCAGCAATCCGTCATGCGCGCCGACATCCAGGATGGCACCGGGCTGATGCAGGCGGCTGTGGAAAGTGACTTCGTCCATCGCCTAGCCTTCCTCGGCCCCGGCCATGGCGGCGTTCATCGCCCGGACCCCGGCGGCTGGCCCCTGCGGATGGTTCCACACGGCACCCACCACGGCCAGGAAATCGGCGCCGGCGCGAACCAGCGGGGGGCAGTTTTCGGCGGTGATGCCACCGATGGCGACGCAGGGGACCTCAAAGATCTCCGACCACCATTCCAGCAACTCGGTATCGGCGACGTGCTCCGTCACTTTGGTCTCGGTTGGGAAGAAGGCACCGAAGGCGACGTAGTCGGCGCCGATTTCGCCGGCCTTCATCGCCAGGTCCCGGCTGGCGTGGCAGGTGATGCCAAGCATCCTGTCCGGCCCCAATAGCCCGCGGGCGGCGGCATGGTCGCCGTCGGATTGGCCCAGGTGCACGCCATCGCAACCGGTCGCGACCGCCAGGGCCGCGTTGTCGTTCAGCAGCACCGCGACGTTGCGGGCCTGGGCGACGGGCAGCAGCGCTTCCACGGCGCGCTTCACGGCGTCGTCGGGCGCGTCTTTCAGGCGGATTTGCAGGGCGGCCACATCACCCGCGTCCAGCGCCGCGCCCAGCAGGTCGCGAAAGGCCAGGGGGTCGAAGACCGGCGGGGTGATCAGGTAGAGGCGGCAGGGGTCGCGGGGTTCGTCATCCATGCGATGCATGTGACGCCAGCGACGCGCCAGGGGAAGGGGGCGGCGCGCGATGCGCCGCCCCCGCCCGACTTACAGCTTGGTCTTGTAGACCTCGATGATGCTGGCCAGCAGCGCCAGGGCATCGGCCTTGCTGCGCTGGAAGGCGTTGCGGCCGACGATGCTGCCGTTGCCGCCGCCGGCATGGATCGCGCGGACGTCGTCCAGCAGGCTCTCGTTGCTGCGGGCCTCACCGCCCGAGAACACCACCAGGCGCCGGCCGTTGAAGCAGGCCTGCACGATATGGGCGATGCGCTTGGCCGGGTCGTTCTCGACCGGGAACTTTTCGTAGGTCTTCTTCGCGGCATCAAGCGAGATGGCTGCCGTCGGCGGCTTCACCTTGATGATATGGGCGCCCGACAGGGCGGCGATGTGGGCGGCATAGGCCGCGATGTCCAAGGCCGTCTCACCGGTCTTGTCCAGCATCGGGCCGCGCGGATAGGACCAGACGACGACGGCGAGGCCGGCGGCCTTGGCTTCCTCGGCCAGTTCGCGCAGTTCTTCCATCATTTCGAACTGGTATTCGCTGCCGGGGTAGATCGTGAAGCCGATCGCCGAGCAGCCAAGCCGCAGCGCGTCACCGACGGTGCCGGTCACGGCCTGGTCCTTGGTCGTGGACAGGCTGTTGCTGCTGTTGACCTTCAGGATGGTCGGGATCGCGCCGGCATAGGTGGCGGCACCGGCCTCGATCATGCCGAGCGGGGCGGCATAGGCGTTCAGCCCGGCCTCGATCGCCAGTTCGAACAAATAATGCGGGTCATAGGCCGCGGGGTTCGGGCCGAACGACCGTGCGGGGCCGTGCTCGAAACCCTGGTCCACCGGCAGGATGACCATGCGGCCCGTGCCGCCCAACTTCCCTTCCATCAGGATGCGGGCGAGGTTCGCCTTGGTCCCGGGGTTGTCGCTCTCGTACCAGGACAGGATTTCCTTGACGCGGCGCGTGAGCTTCATGGGCCTGAGACCTTTCCGAATGGGGCGGGCCGGCCATAGCCGAACCCCCGCGCGCTGTCACGCGCCGGATCGGGGCCAGGCGGCGATCAATGCCCGCAATCGGGCCAGCGCGGCGGGCCGACCCAGGTCCAGACCGGCCAGGTTCAGTGCCTTTGGCCGTTCAGGCAGAAGGGCGGCACCGGCCTCGGCCGCCGCGGCCGCGACGGCGGGAAAACCCGGGTGGCGTCCGTCCAGCACCAGGCACGGCAGGCCCGCGCGCAGCCCGGCCAGCGCATGGCCGGGGGCGGCGGCGCAATCCAGCGCGTGCCGGTGCGCGACGCCGGGCACCCGCGCCGCGGCCTCGGCGATCAACGCGGCCCAGCCGTGCGGACCCAGCCATGCGGCGGCCCCCGGGGGGGATAGCAGCAAGGGCACCAAAGCCCCGGCGGTGGCCAGCACCGCCGCTGCTTCGGCCGTATCCCGCACCTCCACCGCGACCGCGCTGTTCACTCCTGGTTGACCCTGCCTATCCGCCATGCGTAAAGCCAAGGCATCGCCAAGGCCGCCTGTCGAGGGCCTGGGCGTGGAGCAAACGAGGCCACGACGATTCTACCCGTGCCGACATCTGCTGACCCGAGGCTGCCGTGAGCGCCGAGGACACGACACCCGAGGATCTGGCCTGGGCGCGGCTTGACGCGGCGCTGGACCTGCTGGCCGCCCGCGCCGATGCCGCCCGCGCCAGGCTGGATGCCGCCGCGCGCGGCGAATCCGCCCCGCAGGACGGCGCCAGCCGCATCGAATTCGCCGCCCTGGCCGACCGGCTGGACGCGACCCTGGCCCGGTTGCGCGCCGCCGCCGAGCCGCCAGCACCCAATTTGCCAGCGTCGGGGCCGCAAAACAGCGCCCCGGCCGAGGAATAAGCCAAGATGGCCCAGGTCACGGTCCGCGTCGGCGGCTATTCGCACCCGGTTTCCTGCGAGGACGGGCAGGAAGCGCATCTGGTGGCACTGGCCGCCGAACTCGACCGCCGCGTCGCCTCGATCCGCGCCATGGGCGGCCAGTATGGCGAATCGCGCCTGCTGCTGCTGGCCGGGCTGCTGCTGGCGGATGAGTTGCACGACATGCGGGTGGACCTGTCGGCCGCCCGTGGCGGGGCGCCGCTGCCGGCGGCCGAAGCCTCATCGGCCAGCGATCCGCGCCTGGCCGAACGCATCGCGCGGCTGGCCGAACGTATTGAAGGCATTGCCGCGACCCTCGACCGGCCCTAAGTGCAGCGGGCGGAGCTGCCCGGTTAGTTGAGGCAAGCACATCCCCGGGGCCAATGAGCAACCTCCGGGAGCTGGCTCTGCCCGGATCGTGGTCCGGGTACCTGGCGCCCACCTGCACCAGCAGGTCCATGGAGGATGACACGCCGACGGCCATGGCGGCTCCGCACTTATTTTTTGGATCAGGTGACATATTGATGGAATCGGCCGTGGCCGGCGACACGCCCGATGATCCGACCTTGCGCGCCGCCAAGGTCGTGATGCGCCGACAGGCCGTCGCGGCCCGCATCGGGCGGGATCCCTTGCTGGGCGTACAGATGGCCGACCACATCCTGGCCCAGGCCCGCCCGCCTGCGGGCGCCGTGGTCGCGGGCTACGCCCCCTTCGGAACCGAGATCGACCCCCGCCCCTTGCTCGCGGCCCTGGAACGCCGCGGCCACACGCTGGTCTTGCCGGTGACATCGCCGCGTGGGCAGCCGCTGCGGTTCCGCCGCTGGCGCTTCGGCGCACCGCTGGCCAGCGGGCCGATGGGCACGCGCCACCCGGCCGAGGGCGATTGGATCGACCCGGACTGGCTGCTGGTTCCGCTTCTGGCCTTCGACCGTGCCGGGCGCCGCCTGGGCTATGGCGGTGGCTATTACGACCGCACCCTCGCGCGCCTCCCTGACGCCACGGCGGTCGGCGCCGCCTATGCCGCGCAGGAAATGCCGGAGGTTCCGGCCGGGCCGCATGACGCCCTGCTGCCCCTGATCGCCACTGAAACCGGCCTGATCGCCACTGGAGCCTGACTGCGTGCGAATTCTTTTCTTGGGCGACGTTGTCGGGCGTTCCGGACGTGATGCGATCGTGGCCCACCTGCCCGGGCTGCGCGCCCGGCTGGCCGCCGACCTGGTGGTGCTGAATGGGGAAAATGCCTCCCACGGGTTCGGCCTGGCGCCGGATATGGCGCGGTCCTTCCTGGTCGCGGGGGCCGATGTGGTCACGCTCGGCAACCACGCCTGGGACCGCAAGGAGATCATTCCCTTCCTTGAAACCGAACCCCGCGTCATCCGCCCGCTGAATTTTCCGCCGGGCACACCGGGGCGAGGGCATTACGAAGTTGTCCTGGCCGATGGCCGCCGGGCGCTGGTGGTGCAGGCAATGGGTCGGTTGTTCATGGAGGCGCTGGACGACCCTTTCCGCGGCACCCAGGCGCTGCTGGCGCCGTACCGGCTTGGGGCGGGGGGTGTGTCGGCCATCGTGGTCGATTTCCATGCCGAGGCGTCGAGCGAGAAACTCTCCTTCGCGCATTCCTTCGACGGGCGGGTGTCGCTGGTGGTGGGCACGCATACCCACACGCCCTCGGCCGACCACCAGGTGCTGGTGGGGGGCACGGCCTACATGACCGATGCCGGCATGTGCGGTGACTACGACAGCGTGATCGGCATGCTGAAGGGGCCGGCCGCGCTGCGGTTCTGGCGCAAGGTGCCGGGCGAAAAACTGGCCCCGGCGGAGGGGGAGGCGACCCTGTGCGGCTGCTTTGTCGAAACCGATGACGCGACGGGGCTGGCGAAGCGGATCGAACCGGTCAGGCTGGGGGGGCGGTTGAGCCAGGTGGTGCCGGCTTCCTGATCGGAAATTGAACCGCCCTTCGCGGGCAGGGTATTGTCGGCGACGTATCGCCTTGGTTCTGCTTCAACCTCCGATGGTCCAGGAGCGCGCATGCCCAACCCCTATACCGGCCGGCCCGACTTCAGCTTCTGGAAGCGCAGCGTCGCCATCGATGCCGCCGATGTGGATCCCGTCGTTTCCGCCAAGATCACCATCGCGCAACAGGACCGCGTGGCGACCGCCGGCAGTTGCTTTGCCCAGCATATCTCCCGGACGCTGATCCGCCAGGGCTTCAACTACCTGGTGACGGAAACCGGGCCGGAGGCCCGCGGCTACGGGGTCTTCCCCGCACGCTTCGGCAATATCTATTCGGTGCGGCAATTGCTGCAATTGTTCCGCCGCGCCTACGCCATCTTCGAACCGCGGGACGAGGCCTGGACCCGGCCCGATGGGGCCTTGGTCGATCCCTTTCGCCCGCAGGTCGAACCGGATGGCTTTGCCACCATCGATGCGCTGCGCGCGGATCGCGAGACCCATCTGGCCGCCGTGCGCCTCATGTTCGAAACCTGCGACGTCTTCATCTTCACGCTGGGGCTGACCGAGGCATGGCGATCGACCGCTGACGGCGCGGTCTTCCCGCTCGCCCCGGGTGTCGTGGCGGAGGCTGGCCACGCGGATGTCGCATTCCACAATTTCGACGTGGCCGAGATGACCGCCGACCTGCGCGCCTTCATCGCCGACCTGCGCATCGTCAATCCGGCGGTGGGCATCATCCTGACCGTGTCCCCCGTGCCGCTGATCGCGACCTATGAGGACCGGCACGTCCTGGTTTCCACCGCCTATAGCAAGGCCGCCTTGCGCGTGGTGGCGGAGGAGGTGAGCCGCCAGGATCCGGGTGTCGCCTATTTCCCATCCTATGAAATCATCACGGGCGCCCACGCGGGCAACAGCTTCTATGAGCCAGGCCTGCGGGAGGTGACGCCGCTGGGCGTGGAGACCGTCATGGCGCTGTTCTCCCGCCATTGCCTGGCGAGTGAAGCCCGGCCGGCGCGCGTGCTGGCCCCGAGCGTCGCCTCGGCCGCCCGCACGGCGTCGGATGAGCGGGACCTGGTGGCGCTCCAGGCCATCGTCTGCGACGAAGAAGCCATCGTGCGATGAAGATCGGTGTCGTCGGCAACTGCCAGATGGGGGGCTTCGTCGACTGCCTGCGCGTGCTGGCGCCTGGGCATGATCTTCTCGTCGTCCGGCTCGATGTGGACGAGCCTGACCGCGATCTGGCGGGGCTCTCGGATGCGCTGGTGGCTTGCGATGCGCTGTTCTCCCAGGTCGTTCCTTCCGGTCCTTGTGGCCCGCTTGCGACGGATGCGCTGCTGCCGCGCGCGCCTGGCACCATCATCCTGCCCAGCCTGGCCTTTGGCGGGTTCCATCCCGATTGCACCTACGCCTGGCACGGCGACGGCGCCCCTGTGATAGGCCCGATGGGGCCCTACAACTCCGCACTCGCCCTGGCCTGCCATCATGAAGGGCTGCCGCTGGATCGGGCCGTGCGACTGTTCAACGCCTTCACCTTCGCGGCACTGGGGTACTTCGACAAATTCGACAACGATACGCGCGTCCTGCGGCGGCAGATCGACGCGCTTGGCTTCGACTTCGGCGCACTGACGGCCGAGGCACCGGCGGTCTTCATGCATGTCGTCAATCATCCGACGATCGAGGTGCTCTTCGCGCTGGCGCGGGCCGCACTGCGTCGCGTCGGGATCGTGCCGGCCGATGCGGCCATCCCGGCGGACCGGCTGGCGCAAAAGGAGGTATGGCCGCTGTTTCCCGAAATCGCCGCGCGCATCGGTCGCAAAGGCGCATTTCGGATCCAGGACATTGTGTTCAAGAACGAGGCCCGGCGCTTCGACCTGCGCGCGATGATCGAGGCCTCCTACCGCGCCTATGCCGCTTGCGCGCCCTTCACGATGCCGCCGGCGGCGGAGCGCGCCCGCGCCTTCATCCGCGGCGAGGCCCCGTCGCGGGCGGTGCAGCGGCCGGTGGGAGTTTCGGTTGAGGACGTCAAGACGGCCTATCGACTGATCCTCGGGCGGGAATGTGAAAGCGACGAGATGGCACAGCGCCAGGCGCAGATCCGTCGCGATTTGGCGCAATTGCGCAGGGCCTTGATCCTGTCCCCCGAGTTCACCGCGCAACTGGCCGAGATGGGATTGCACGCCGACCCGACCTGACAGGCTGCTGCAACAACGGCGTTCGCGATCTGAAAGAGGCTGCGCCACCGCCCCGTCTTACCAAAACCGGCTAACCCCGCTCGTCGCTCACCACCCGCCCATCGACCAGATGGACGCGCCGCGTCGCGCGCCTGGCCAGTTCCACGTCATGCGTGACCGTCACCACCGCACGCCCCTGGTCGCGTGCCAGGCGTTCGAAGATGTCGAAGACCGCGGCGGCATTCTTGGTGTCGAGGTTGCCCGTCGGCTCATCCGCCAGGATCAGGGTCGGATCATTGGCCAGGGCGCGCGCGATCGCCGCCCGCTGTCGCATCCCGCCCGAGAGTTGTTCCGGCAGCTTGTGGCCCTGGCCGGCCAGCCCCAAGGCGTCCAGCAACGCATTCGCCCGCGCCCGGGCATCGCGCCCGCGGAGCCTGTCCAGCCGCCGGATCGGGATCAGCACATTGTCCAGCGCATCGAATTCCGGCAGCAGGAAATGGAACTGGAAGACAAAACCGATGCGCGACAGGCGCAGGGCCGCCAGGTCGGCCGGTGCCAGCCCGGCGGTGTCCGCCCCGTCCAGCAGGATGCGCCCCTCGCTCGGCCGGTCCAGCAAGCCCAGCAGATACAGCAGCGAGGATTTGCCGGACCCCGATGGCCCGATGACGGCGACGAATTCCCCGGCCTCGATCACAAGGTCGATGTCCTGCACCAGGGTGACGCCGCCGGGCAGGCGCTTGCCCATGCCGATCGCGGCCAGCAGGCTCATCCGGCCCCCCGGATGACCTGCACCGGGTCCAGCCGCGCGGCCCGCCTTGCCGGCATCAGCGCAGCGACGGCGGCCGAGACCAGCGCGAAGACGCAGCCGATCGCATAAAGCCGCCAATCGCGCGCCAGCAGGAAGCGGTCATTGCCCGCCGGCGTGCCGATGCCGAAGCGGACCTGGGCCAGGCCCTCGATCATCGCGGCCCCCAGGGCGCAGCCGAGGATGGCGCCGATGAACCCCGCGGCGATGCCCTGGATCAGGAACAGCCGCTGGATGTCGCCTTCCGTGAAACCCAGGGACTTCATGATGGCGATGTCGCGCGTCTTCTCGAAGACCACGGTCGAGACGATGTTGAAGATGCCAAAGGCCGCGACCAGCAGGATCGCCCCCGTCACGCTGTACATGATCGCGTTCTGGATCACGAAGACGATCAGGATGTTGCGGTTGGATTCCTCCCAGGATTCCGTGCGGTTGGCGAAGCGGCCTTCGATCAGCCGGGCCATCGGCTCGGCCTGGGTGACATCGGCCAGCCGCATCTCGATCCGGTTCACCACGTTCGGGCGGTTCTGCAGGACCTGGTTGACCGTCAGCAGCGTGTAGCCGGCCGATTGGTCCAGCGACTGGATGCCGGTGCGGAACAGCCCCACGACCTTCATCGACAGGGTGACCCCGGCCGGGGAGATCGCGGAAAAGCTGTCGCCCATCGACAGGCCGAGCCGCATCGCCAGGCCGTCGCCGATCACGATGCCATTGGCCGCCGTGCGCAGATCCTCGATCCGCCCGGCGATCATGTCCTTGCTGATGTTGGACACCCGCGCCTGACGCACCGGGTCGATCCCGGAGATCGAGGCCGAGACGTCGCGCGCCCCATAGCGCAGCAGCGCCTGGCCGGTCAGCACCGGGGCGGCGGCCAGGCCCGGCATCGCCTCCAGCATCGCCAGCGTATCGCCCGAGGCGCGGATGCCGCGCACGCGGTCGCGCGGCTTGATGCCGTTCACCGACACCGCCGCATCCGGGAAAGCCAGGAAGGCCGGCTGCGCCGGCGGGGTGCGGGTTTCGTCCTTCATCGTGATGTGCGGGGCGACATCGATGGTCTGGTTGATGAAATAGGTCTGGAAGCCGCGCATCACCGAACCGATCGCGATGAAGAAGGCGACGCCCAGCGCCACCCCAAGCACCGACACCAGCGTCTGCCGGCGCCGGCGGCCGAGCATCCCGAAGGCGATGTCCCAGAGCAGTTTCACGACCGGATCCGCACGCGCTGGCCGGCGGCCAACCCGGACACGGGCTCCACCACGACCATTGTGCCGGCGGACAGGCCCTCGCGGATTTCGATCGACCGGGGCGCTTGCACGCCGACCCGGACCGGAATCCGACGCAGTACGCCATCCTCGACCACAAAAACATGCCCGTCGCGCAGCGCGTCTGGCGACACCAGCACCGCATCCGGCGTTTCGCGCAGCACGATGTTCGCCTCCACCGTCATGCCGATCAGCAGCGGTGTATCAAGCGGCAGCGCCAGGCGCACGCGATAGGCTTTTCGCGTCGTGTCGCCGCGCGGGGTGATGGTCGCGACCGTGCCGGTCAGCACCCGCCCCGGGAAGGCATCGGCGCGCAAAACCACCTTCTGACCGGGGGAGACACGGGCGATGTCTTCCTCATCCACCTCGGCCGAAACCCGCAGGGGGGAGGGTTCGCCGATCCAGAACAGGGTCGCGGGGGTGTCGACGATCTCCCCGACCTCCACGTCGCGGCGCAGGACCACGCCGGCGGCGGGGGCGCGGACGACGAAATCATCCAGGCGCCGCAGGATGGCATCGGCCACGGCGCGGGCGGCGCGGGCCTCGGATTCGGCGCGGTCGAGCGTGGCGCGGGCGGCGATGTCGCGGCTGACCAGTGTGCGCACCCGGGCGACGTCCTCGGCGGCGTAGCGGGCACGGGCCTCGGCTTCCTCGACGCGGGCGCGGGTTTCGCGATTGTCCAACTGGGCCATGGGCTGGCCTTCGGTGACGCGCTGGCCTTCCTCCACCAGCACGGCGGTCACGCGGGCGCGGGTCGCGGGGCCGACGCGGGCGATGGTCACGGGTTCGACGCTGCCGGTCGCGTAGACGGCCTCGACCGCCAGCCCCGTCGTCGCGGGGGCGAGCGTCACGGGCAGGGGGAGGGATTGCCAGCCATACCAGCCGCCGGCGCCGACGGCGGCCAGCAGGGCCAGGATCAGGAGTTTTCGCACCATTCCGCGCCCTTGTGGCACGTCCTGCGTGCCCGCGCGACGAAGCGTAACGGTCAGTAGAGGCTGGCGGCCACCCGTTCCGGCATATCGGCGTCATAGGCCGCGGCATCGACCATGCCGCCGGTATGCGCCGCCAGCATTATCCCCGCCGTCGGCACCGCCGGGCGCGCCCTGTCCCCCCAAAGCCCGGAGCGGATGACGGCGCGCTGGCACTGCATGAAGACCTGGGCGGCCGTTACCAGCAGCACCGTCACGGGGGCCTTCCCGGCAACGGCGAAGCGGGCCAGCAGGGCCGGATCGGTGCTGATGGTGGCGGTGCCGGTGATGCGCAGGCCCTCGCCAGCGCCAGGCACCAGGAACAGCAAGGCCACGCGCGGGTCGTCGATGATGTCGCGCAGCGCGTCGATGCGGTTGTTGCCGCGCCGGTCGGGCAGGGCGAGCCTGCCGTCGTCCAGCAGGGTGACGAAGCCCGGCGCATCGCCCCGCGGCGTCGCATGCAGCCCGCGCGCGCCGCTGGTCGCCAGGATGCAGAAGGGCGAGGCCGCGATGAAGGCCGCCGCCGTCGCTTCGATCCGGTCCGTCACCTTGGCCAGCACGATGTCGCGCGGGGTGTCGTAGAGGGCCGCCAGGGCCTCCTGCGTGGTGACGTCCTGGCTCATCGCAGCACCGCCCCGGTGGATTTGGCCACGGCGGCCACGATCTTCTGGGCCACCGCTTCGATCTCGGCCTCGGTCAGCGTCTTTTCGCGCGGCTGGAGGGTGACTTCGATCGCCAGGCTGACCTTGCCCTCCGGCAGGCGGTCGCCGGCGTAGCGGTCGAACAGCGCGACCTCGGCGATCAGCGCCCGTTCCGCGCCGCGTGCCGCACGCAGCACGGCATCGGCGGCGACGGTCGCATCGACCAGGAAGGCAAAATCACGCCGCACCGGTTGCAGGTCGGACAGGTCCGGCGCCCCGCGCTTGCGGCGCTTGGGGTCGGGGATGGCGTCGAGGAAGACCTCGCAGGCCACGACCGGCCCGGCGATGTCCAGCGCGGCCAGGACCCGCGGATGCAGCGCGCCAAAATGCGCCAGCACGGTTTTGGGCCCCTGGCGCACCACGCCGGAGCGGCCGGGGTGGTAGAAGCCCGGCGCATCGGCGGTGACCGACAGGGCGGCCGCCGGCACGCCCAGGGCGGCCAGCACCGCCAGCGCATCGCCCTTGGCATCCAGCCAATCCAGCGCTCGGGCGGGCGCGTCCCAATGGCGCGGTGTCTCGCCGGTGCGGACGCAGGCGGCGATGGTCAATTGCCCATCGGGCAAAGGCGACCGCCAGCCGCCCCCGACCTCGGACAAGGCGACGGCCGGGATGCCCCGCGCTGCGTTGCGCCCGGCCGCCAGAACCAGGGTCGCGACCGGGGTCGGGCGCATCTGGTCGAGGTCGGAAGCGATGGGGTTCAGCAGCCGCAGGCTGTCCGGCACATCGCCGAACAGTGCCGCCTGGTCGCGCGCCATGAAGCCGAAGGTCACGCTGTCCAGCGCCCCCCGTGCCCCAAACACCCGCCGCGCCAGGGCGGACCGCGCCTGGCGCTGCGTGATGGCGGGCGGCGGCACGGCGGAGGGGGCGGGCAGCGACACCGCCGGCACCACGTCCAGCCCGCCGAGGCGCAGCACTTCCTCCAGCAGGTCGCATTCGCTTTCGATGTCGAAGACGCCGATCGCGGCCTTTTCGGCATCTAGTCCCGGCGCCGGGTCCAGCGCCTGGGCCATGACGCGATAGTCGGAGGCGTCGGAGGCCACGTCGTTGCGCCAGGACGGCACCGCGACGGTGACCTTCTGCGCGTCGAGGTGTTCGACGGCAAAACCCAGCGCCTCCAGCCGTGCGCAGGCGAGTTCCGCCGGCACGTCCAGCCCGCCCAAGCCGGCCAGGCGTTCGAAGCGCAGGGTCGCACTGCGGCGCCAGTGCGGGCGCGCGCCGGCGGCGACGACCTCCGATGCCTCACCACCGCAGAGGTCGAGGATCATACGCGTCGCGGCCTCGACCGCATCGCCCAGCAGTTCCGGATCCAGGCCACGTTCGAAGCGCGACCGGGCGTCAGTCGCAATGCCATGCCGCCGGCCCGTCTGTGCGACGCGCACGGGATCGAACAAGGCGCATTCGATGAAGGCTTCGGTGGTGTGTTCGTCGCAGCCGGAATTCTGGCCGCCGATGACACCGCCCAGGGATTCCGGCCCGTGGTCGTCGGCGATCACGAGGTCGTCGGGGGTGACCGTGACCTCCTTGCCGTTCAGGGCAAGGAAGCTTTCGCCCTCCCGGCCCATGCGCATGGTCAGCACGCCGCCATGCACCTTCTTCACGTCAAAGACGTGCAGCGGGCGGCCGAGGTCGAAGGTGAAGAAATTCGTGACATCGACCAGCTTGCTGATCGGACGAAGGCCGATCGCGGTCAGCCGGTCCTGCAGCCACTGCGGGCTGGGGCCATTGTGCAGGCCCCGCAGGGCACGCCCCAGGACCTGATGGCAGGCCTGCGGGGCGGCGATGGACCATTGCAGCGGGCTGGCGAAACTGGCGGCCACGGGGGCCGCCGACCATGGCTTCAGCGCGCCCAGGCCAGCGGCGGCGAGGTCGCGCGCGACGCCGCGGATCGACAGCGCGTCGCCACGGTTGGGGGTCACGCTGATTTCGATCACCGGGTCCGACAGCCCGGCCCAGACGGGGTAGGAGGCGCCGACGGGCGCGTCCTCCGGCAGGTCCACGATGCCGGCGTGGTCGTCGCCGAGGCCCATTTCGCGCGACGACAACATCATCGCCTCGGATTTCACGCCGCGGATCTCGCCGATCTTCAGGGTGACGCCGGTGCCGGGAATGAAGGCGCCGGGCAGGGCGACGACCGCCAGCATTCCGGTCCGCGCATTCGGCGCGCCGCAGACGACCGAGCGAATAATGCCATCGCCGATATCGACGCGGCAGGCGCGCAACCGGTCGGCGTTCGGGTGCTGCACGGCTTCCAGCACGCGCCCGATGCGGAATTCGGCAAGGGCGGCGCCGCGGTCCTCGATGCCTTCGACCTCAAGCCCGATGGTGTTCAGGCTGGCCGCGATCGCGGCGGCATCGGCGTCGGTGTCGAGATGCTCGCGCAGCCAGGAGACGGAGAACTTCATGTCACACGCCCTCCGACAACGAGGCCGGTGACAGCACGGGGGCCGAGGTGGCGCGCAGCCAGCGCACGTCGCTTTCGTAGAAGGGGCGCAAATCAGGCAGTCCGTGCTTCAGCATCGTGATGCGTTCGATCCCCATGCCGAAGGCAAAGCCCTGCCATTCGCGCGGGTCCAGCCCGCAATTGGCCAGCACCTTGGGGTGAACCATGCCGCTGCCCAGGATCTCCAGCCAATCGCCGCCGCCGCCCAATTCGCCGGTCTTGCGGTTCCAGCCGATGTCGACCTCCATCGAGGGCTCGGTGAAGGGGAAGTAGGAAGAGCGGAACCGCACCGGCAGGTCGCCGATGCCGAAGAAGCCGCGCAGCGCGTCGATCAGGCAGCCCTTGAGATGGCCGAGCGTGATGTCGCGACCGATGACCAGGCCCTCGACCTGATGGAACATCGGCGAATGGGTCGCGTCATGGTCGGCGCGCCAGGTCCGGCCGGGGGCGATGATGCGGATCGGTGGGTTGCCGGCCAGCATGGTGCGGACCTGCAATGGGCTGGTCTGGGTGCGCAGCACGGTCTGGAAGCCGTCGCCATGGGCGGGGGGCAGGTAGAAGGTGTCCTGGTCCTGCCGTGCCGGATGGTGGCCGGGGATGTTGAGCGCCGAGAAATTATACCAGTCGGCCTCGATATCCGGCCCTTCGGCGACCGCGAAACCCATGGCGCCGAAGAGGGCTGTCAGTTCCTCGATCGTGCGGGTGATCGGGTGGATCGCGCCCTGGTCGGGACCGGCGGGGGGGAAGGGGCGGGCGGGCAGGGTGACGTCGACGCGTTCCGCCGCGAGGCGCGCATCCAGGGCCACCGCGTCCAGCGCCACGCGGCGGATGTCCAGCGCCGCCTCCAGCGCCGCCTTGACCGCATTCACCGCGGCACCCCGTTCGCGCCGCTGGTCGGCCGGTACACCGCCGAGCGCCTTGAGCAAGGCGGTCACGGCGCCGCTCTTGCCCAGGGCGGCCACCCGCACCGCATCCAGCGCGCGCGGATCGGACGCGGCGTCGATGGCCCCCAAATACTCGGCCTGCAGGCTGGTCAGATCGTCGGACATCATCATTCCAGACATGGAAAGGGCCGCCCGTGCCCTACGACACGGGCGGCCCCGGTTCCGCGAAAAAATCTCCCGGCAGCGCCGGGAGGGTGATCAGACTGCCGGGGCCGGAGCCGCCGCGATGGCGTTCTTCGCGGCTTCGACCAGCGCGGCCAGGCCGGGCGCGTCGTCCATGGCGATAGCGGCCATGGCCTTCCGGTCCAGCTCGATCCCCGCGGCCTTCACACCGGCGATGAACACCGAATAGGTCATGCCGTGTTCGCGGACGGCCGCATTGATGCGCTGGATCCACAGGGCGCGGAATTCACGCTTCTTGTTGCGACGGTCGCGGTAGGCATACTGGAGCGCCTTCTCAACCCGCTCAAGAGCGGGGCGGTAGGCGGTGCTTGACCGGCCCACATACCCCTTGGCGAGGTTGAGGATTTTCTTGTGGCGGGCGTGCTTGGTTACGCCGCGTTTGACACGTGCCATATCGCGCTCTCCTTACCGGTCCAGGCCATAGGGCAGCCATTGCATCACCGTGACGCCATCCTGGTGCCGCAGCACCTGGCTACCGGTGTTCTGGCGCTTCACCTTTGACGAACGGGCGGTCAGGTTGTGGCGCTTCTTGCCAGGGCCGGCCATGACTTTGCCGGTGGCGGTGATCTTGAAGCGCTTCTTAGCGCTGCTCTTGGTCTTACGCTTGGGCATTTGGTCCTCCATGTTCGGCCGGCATGGCCGAGGGGGACGCACCACGCCGCCAGGATGGCGGGGGCGCGCAACGCCACGGCCGGGCATGCCCCAACGGGCCCGGACGCGTGGCGAGGGCGGGCCTATAACCGGCCAAGGGAGCGAGGGCAAGGGCATCCCGGCGTGTTCGATACACCTGGCCCTTGGAGCAGAGGCTTAGCCGGGGCATATGCGCCTTGTCATGATACCTTTCCGCAAGATGCACGGCCTTGGCAACGACTTCGTCGTGCTGGACGCCCGCGCCGCCGCCCTGCCCATCGGCCCCGATGCCGCCGCCGCCATTGGTGACCGCCACCGCGGCGTCGGGTGTGACCAGATCATCGTCATGGAACCCCCCGGCGACGACGCCGACGTGTTCATGCGCATCCGCAACCCCGATGGGTCGGAGGCCGGGGCCTGCGGCAATGCCACGCGCTGCGTCGCGAGCCTGGTCGCGGCGGAGCTGGGGCGGCCCGAGATCATGGTTCGCACGATTTCGGGTGACCTGGCCTGCACCGTGCATGCGGATGGCAGCGTCACCGCGCTGATGGGCGTGCCGAAGACGGAATGGCATGATGTGCCGTTGGCACATGTGCACGACACGCTGCACCTGCCGCTGCAACGCGGCCCGCTGGCCGATCCGGCGGCCGTGAGCATGGGCAACCCGCACGCGACCTTCTTCGTGGCCGATGTGGACCGCATCCCGTTGGGCGATCTGGGTCCGGGCCTGGAACACGACCCGATCTTCCCGCAGCGCGCCAATATCGGCGTCGTGCAGGTGGTCGCGCGCGACCACATCCGGCTGCGGGTCTGGGAACGCGGGGCGGGGCTGACCCTGGCCTGCGGGTCCGGTGCCTGTGCGGCGCTGGTCAATGCGGCGCGGCGCGGGCTGACCGATCGGCGGGCGGCGGTGGACCTGCCCGGCGGCCGGCTGATGATCGAATGGCGGGACGATGGCCAGGTGGCCATGACCGGGCCCGTCGCGACCGCGTTTCGCGGGATGCTCGACCTGAACGCGCTGAGGGGATGACGGGTCCGCGCACGCTGTCCTTCGGCTGCCGGCTGAACGGCGCCGAAACCGCCGCAATGGCGCGGCTGGCGGGGATGGGCGGCGCCGGGGCAGAAACCCTGCTGGTCAATACCTGCGCGGTGACGGGGGAAGCCGAGGCCCAGGCCCGCCAGGCCATCCGCCGCGCCCACCGCGACGACCCGGCCCTGCGCATCACCGTCACCGGCTGCGCCGCGACCATCGACCGCACCCCCTGGGCGGCGCTGCCGGGGGTCGCGCGGGTGGTGCCGAATGCCGAGAAACTGGCCCCTGCCACCTGGGGCGCGTCGGGCGAGGAAGCCCCGCTGGCCGAAACCGGTGGCCGCACCCGGGCGATGGTCCAGGTGCAGCAGGGCTGCGACCACCACTGCACCTTCTGCGTCATCCCGCAGGGGCGGGGTGCGGCGCGATCGGTCCCGGCCGGGCGCGTGGTCGCGACCATCGCGGCCCTGGCGGCCGGTGGCGTCGCGGAGGTCGTGCTGACCGGCGTGGATATTGCCTCCTGGGGCCTGGACCTGCCGGGCGCGCCACGGTTGGGCGACCTGGTCGGCGCGGTGTTGGATGCGGTGCCGGGCCTGCCGCGCCTGCGCCTGTCCACCCTGGACCCGGCGGCGATGGACGAGACGCTGTGGCGGCATTTTGCCGAGGCGCCCCGGCTACTGCCGCATCTGCACCTGTCGGCGCAGCACGGGCATGACCTGATCCTGAAGCGAATGCGGCGCCGCCATGCGCGCGCCGATCTGCTGGCACTGGCGGCGCGGGCACGACGGCTGCGGCCGGATGTGGCGCTGGGGGCCGACCTGATCGCGGGTTTCCCGACTGAGGATGACGCCGCCTTCGACGCGCTGCTGGCGCTGGTGGGGGAGGCTGGGCTGTCCTTCCTGCATGTGTTTCCCTACTCGCCCCGGCCGGGCACGCCGGCGGCGCGGATGCCGCAGGTGCCGCATGCGGTGGTGCGCGCGCGTGCAGCGGCGTTGCGGGCGGCGGGGCGCGATGCCGCCGAACGCTTTTTCGCGGCCAGGGTCGGTGCGACCGAAAGCGTGCTGCTGGAGGCCGACGACCGCGGCCACAGCGCGCATTTCGCCCCCGTCCGGCTGGCCCGGCCGCTGCCGGGCGGGCGCGGGCAGATGATCGCGGCCCAGGTGACGCGCGCGACGGAGGATGGTTTATGGGCGGAACCTTTGGGGCGGGCAGCATGACATGGCGCTGAAGGATGTCTGGGGCCGCCTGACCGGGCGGCGCGAGGAGCCGGCCACCCCGCCGCCGCCGGCCGCCCCGCCGCCGCCGGCCGCAGAGGTCCTGCCGCCACCGCCGCCCGAACCGGTCGCGGCCGAACCAGACCCCGAACCCGCGCCCCAGCCCGGCGGCTTCTTCTCACGCCTACGCGCCGGGCTGTCGCGCAGCACGGCGCGCCTGACGCAAAGCATCGCCGCCACCTTCACCAAGCGCCGCCTGGACGACGCGGCCCTGGAGGAGTTGGAGGAGACGCTGATCGCGGCCGACCTCGGCCTGCCAGCCGCCCAGCGCATCGTCGCGGGTTTCCGCAAGACGCGCTTCGGCCGCGAGGTGACGGATGAGGAAGTCCGCACCGCCCTGGCCGAGGAAATCGCCGCCATCCTGGCCCCGGTCGCGCGGCCCCTGGTCCCCGACACCACGCTGGCCCCGCATGTCGTGCTGGTGGTGGGCGTGAACGGCACCGGCAAGACCACGACCATCGCCAAGCTGGCGCAGCTTTGGCGGGAAGAAGGCCACGCCGTCTGGATGGCCGCCGGCGACACCTTCCGGGCCGCGGCGGTCGAACAATTGCAGGTCTGGGGCGAACGCACCGGCTGCCCCGTGGTCGCGCCGCAAAAGCATGGCGCGGATGCCGCCGGCCTGGCGCATGACGCGCTTTCCCAGGCGCGCGCGGCGGGGGCGGGGATCCTGCTGATCGACACCGCCGGCCGGCTGCACAACAAGGCCGCGTTGATGGAGGAACTGCGCAAGGTCGTGCGGGTCCTGCGCAAACTCGACCCCGAGGTGCCACATTCGGTGCTGCTGGTGTTGGATGCGACCACCGGTCAGAACGCGGTCAACCAGGTGCGCGTGTTCCGCGAGATGGTGGATGTGACCGGGCTGGTGGTGACCAAGCTGGACGGCAGCGCCAAGGGCGGCGTCGTGGTGGCGCTGGCGCAGGAATTTGGCCTGCCGGTGCATGCGGTCGGCGTGGGGGAGAAGGCCGCCGACCTGCGGCCGTTTGACGCGCGGGAGTTTGCGCGCGGGTTGATGGGGCTGGACTGACGGCCCCGTTTCAGAACGCCGGCCCGATGGGGCAGGCGGCCGGCACTTCCTTCGCGCGCAAATCCTCGGGCGCTTCGTCCCGCTCGTGAAGCCCGTAGTCGCGCATCACCGCCGCGACCCGCAGCCGGTAGCCGGCAAAAACCCCGGCCCGCCCGGCGTCCTGCGCGGGTCCATGGGCCGGATGGCGGCGCCAGGCGACCACCGCCGCTTCGTCGCGCCAGAACGACAGCGACAGCAGCTTGTCCGGATTGACCAGGCTGCGGAAGCGCTCGACGGAGATGAACCCGTCCATCCCCTCCAGCACCGGGCGCAGGTCGGCTGCGAATTTTAGGTAGTCCGCCTCCCGGCCCGGGGCGGGAAGGACTTCGAAGATGATGGCGATCATGTTGTCGGCGGGCGCCGCCGTGGTGCCTGGACCGGGGTCGACGGCGTCGGGGGGATGGCCGTTTGCGCATGCGCGCCATTCGCCAGCGGCGGCTGGGTCGACCATTCGAAGCCGGCGCGCGCGCGTTGCAGTCCGTTCTCGAACAGCTCGCGCATATACTCCGTCTCGAAGGGTTCCTTGATTTCACGCGTGAACTCGGGGCCGATGTAGCCCAGGCGGTAGTTCACATGATCCGCGCGCGCGGTGTTGTAGATACGCACGACGTCATTGTAGCCGGCGGCGAAAATCATCGTGGAGATCGCGCGCCCGGCGATGCCCATGGTGCGGCGCTCGATCGAGGCCCATTGGGAATCGAGCCGCGCGTTGCGGATGACATAGGCGTTGATATCCCGCACCGGCTGGCGGGCCGCGATGCGTTCGCGCCGCAAACGGGTCAGCGCCGGCGGGTAGAGGAAGACCTGCGCGATGGCGCCGCCATCGACATGCATTTCCTGCTTCGCCACGCCATCCACGGTCACGTCGATCATGACCGGCGAGAAAGCGCCGGGGATCGCGGCCGAGGCGAGCATGATCTTCCGCACCAGGTCGGCGCTGCCCGGATGGCCGCTGGCCGCGATCGCGCCGATGTTCCAGATCACCGGCGTCTGCGCGTCGAGGTTGGTGGTGCCGATCAGCAGTAGGCGCCCGTTGCGATAGGCGGTGGCGATCGCGGCCAGCGACCGCGGCGTGATGTAGCGGGTGATGGTGTTGTACAGGGGCGTGTTGTCGGCCAGCCCATCGGCGAAGATCGCCGTCGGCAACCAGCGCGCGCGCAGCACATCGGCCGCGGTCGTGTTCGTATAGACCTCACGCAAGGCGCTGTCGTATTCCGAACCGAGGAAGGCGAAGGGCGCCGTCAGTGCGCCGGTGGAAACGCCGGTCACCAGGTCGAAGACCGGGCGGGTGCCGGCTTCGGACCAGCCGGCCAGCACACCGGCGCCAAAGGCTCCATCTTCGCCACCGCCCGATACTGCCAGCAGGTTCAACGGCCGCATCGGGCCGCTGATCGTATCGCCGCGGGATAGGGTCGAGATCACCTCCGCTTCCAGGGGGCCGGCGCCCTCACCAAAAAGCTGGAAGCGTTCGTTGGGCAGGCCAAGCACGCTGGCCGCCAGCGTACGGTCGCGCGGCACGGCGGACAGGCGTTCGGGGGATGCGCAGGCGGAGAGGGCAGCCGCGCCGCCGAGTGCGAAAAGGCCGCGCCGAGAAGCGCCAGGCGGCCGGGTCGTCTGATCCGTCATATGCGAGGGTGTCCCGTTGTTCGGCCGCCGTCCCGTGCAGGCGCCATGCCATCACATGCCTTACCTGGGCGGCTTTGTGCAACCGCGACCCGGTGTCATCGACCAACCGGCCGTGTCACGGCAGCAGCGGTCGTGCCGATGCGCGCAGTGACTGCACCGCGGCATCCAACTGGTCCGGGCTGACCAGCCAAGGTTCACCGGGCTCGGTGGTCGTGGGCAGCAGGTCCGCCAGGGCGGCGAGGGCGGCGGCGGTGGCGCGCACGGCGGCCGCATCCCAGCCGGGGCTGGTGGCGAAGGCATCGCGCGCCAGGGCATCGGCCCGGGCCAGGGCACCATGGCTGCGCGCGGCCAGCACTGCGTTCACCACGTCGCCGCAGCCCATCGCCGCGCGCCAGGCGTGGGCTGACCAATCCAGCAGCGCCATGGCCCGCGCCAGGCGGGCTTGCGGTGCGTCGGGTGGGATTTCATCGGCCAGCATCGCCGCGGCGATGATGCGTGCGAGCACGTCCCGCGCGGTGCCGAGCGCCAGCACGGCGCCGAGGGTGGGGTCATCCACGCCACCTATCTGGACGAGCAGGACTTCCACGCGCCCCGTCGCCGTGGCCATGACGATGCGTGCGAAACCGTCCTGGCCCGCTTCATCCAGCGCGCGTGCCGCCTCGGCATCGGCCAGCAGGGAATCCAGCAGGGCGACACGTCGGCTTGCAGGGTCGGATGTCGCGGCACCCAGCTCTGGCGGGTGGTTGGATGGCGGGTGGCAAGCGGCCTGCGCCGCCATGGCGCCGCAGGAGACCGCCAGAAGGGCCGCCGCCGCGCACCAGGCCCGAAGGGGCATGGCCCGGCGGGGTGGCAAATGCGGGATGGCCATGGCGGGGGCGTCCTCGGGGTGCGTGGATGACAGCATCCGACCAAGCCCACGACTTCCGCAAGCGGTGGAACGTGTTGCCCGCAACATGCCCTGGCTTGGCCGCGCGGAAAAACCCGTCAATTCGTGAACGGCAACCGCAACCTGGCGCCCGCGGCCGGTTGTTGGAATTGCCGGTCGTCGCGGAACTGCGGGTGGCCGGGACCCAGCGCCGCGCTGGGGTCCGGCCCGGTCCCCGGCCGCATCAGCGTGGGCGAAAAGGACGGATCGGACGACGGCAGGCTGAATGGCGGGTCCAGCCCGCGGTTCGGCATCGGCGCTGGTTCGCGTGGCTGGATGGCCGTCGCGGCGCTGCTCCAGACATCGGCTGCCAGCGGGGTGAGCACCAGGCCCGGCGGCGTGGCGCCGGTGCCGCGCAACGATGCCGGCACCACCGCGGGGGCCGCGTCGCCGAATGGCCTCGGTGCGGGGGCGACGACGTCGGGCGCTGCCGTCAGCGTCGCGGTCCGCAGCGGCGGGTCCGGCGGGGCGTCGGCGTCCTCCGGCGGGGTCTGGGCCGCGCTGACCAAGGCTTCGTCCTCACCCGGGGCGCCCGCGATGGGCTGGGTGCAAGCGGCGAGCAAAGCCAGCACGAACAGGGGCGCGATCCGGGCCATCATGCGGGGTTCCCCACGGGCAGCGGTGCCGTGCCACGGTGATCGGAGGCCGGGTTGGTCGCCGGCGTCCCCAAGGGGCTATCGCGCCCCGCCCGCCAGGCGCGCAAGGCCCAGTGGACGGAGGGGAAGGCCAGGTCGTCCCAGGGCACGTCCTCCCATTCGAAACGACGGACTTCCAGGCTTTCAGGGCCGGGCTCGAACCCCGGCTCGGCCAGGCGGGCGCGGAACATCACCTGCACCTGGCCGAGGCGCGCGATGGAGTAGACCGCCAAAATGCCGTCCAGGGTCAGGCGCGCCCGGGCTTCCTCCCAGGCTTCGCGTCGCGCACCTTCCTCGACCGTCTCGTGCATCTCCATGTAGCCGGCGGGCAGCGTCCAGAAGCCGCGTCGCGGCTCGATCGCGCGGCGGCAGAGCAGCACCCCGCCATCCAGGTCCACGACGCTGCCGACGACGATTTTCGGGTTCTCGTAAGCGACATGGCCGCAATCGGGGCAGAGCAGCCGTTCCCGATCGTCACCCTCGGGGACGCGGCGGATGAATTTCGGGGTTGGGCTGGCGGCCATTCATCGGAATCTGGCCGTCCGGGGCGGGACTTGCAAGCCATGGGCGTTGATGAACCGGGCGCACCCCGACCCATTGTGACGCCGAAAGCGGGCGGTCAGACCCGCAGGTCGAGCAGCGACCCGCGCGGCAAGGGCTGGCTGGGCGGTGGGGGCAGCGAGTCCAGGCTGCGCTGCTGGCCCGTCCCGCCGGCGCCCGGCCCGATGGGCGAGATCGCGCCGACCCGGCCGGATGGCACATCCGGCCCGCGCACCGGCTGCACGCCGGGGCCGACGCCGCCGCTGCGGGAAACCTGTTGCGTGAAGGCCGCGAGGGAATTGTTGCTGATCATGCCGATGATGGTGGCGGACAAATGTAAATCGGCGATGAACGGCGAGCGCCGTTTTGCGGTGTCACGAGAACGATGGCTGGCGGCGACCGGGGGAATGCGCATGAGCGGAGCATGCATTCATTCTCTGTTAACCTTCAACCGATCTGCGGTTGTGCCCCGATGTGCGTTCGGGCGAGGACGCCATCAGCTCAGGGCAAACCCCGCATAGCCCCGCGCCGCCACGTCGTCGCAAAGCCTGCGATAATGCGCGAGGCCCCCGGCATAGGGCATGAAGACCCTCGGCTTGCCCGGCACATTGGCGCCCAGGTACCAGGAGCTTGAGGCCTGCGGCAGCAGGGTGGCCGCGGCCGCGCGGTTCACCTCCTTCACCCAGTCGTCGGCGGCGGGGTCGGTCGGTTCGATGCGGGCGATGCCCTGCGCGCGCAGATACGCGATGCAATCGGTGATCCAGTCCACATGCTGTTCGATCGCGACCGGCATATTGGTCAGCACCGAGGGGCTGCCTGGCCCCGTGATGGTGAACAGGTTCGGGAAGCCGGTCATCGTCAGCCCCAGGTAGCTGCGCGGCCCCGCGGCCCAGGCATCGCGCAGCGCCAGCCCGTCGCGACCCTCTATGTCGATGCGCAGCAACGGCCCGGTCATCGCATCGAAGCCGGTGGCGAAGACGATGATGTCGAGCGGGTATTCTGCCTGGCTGGTCTGGATGCCGGTGGGCGTGATCCGTTCGATCGGCGCGCCGCGCAAGTCGACGAGGGACACGTTGTCGCGGTTGAAGGCTTCGAAATATTGGCTGTCGATGGGGGGGCGCTTGGCGGCGTAGGGGTGGTCGATGTCGGCCAGCACGGCCGCGGTGGCCGGATCCTTCACGATCGCGTGGATCTTGGCCTTGATGAAGGCGGCCGCGGTTTCATTCGCGGCGGGGTCCAGCAGCAGGTCGCGGAAGGTCGCGCGGAATTGCAGCCCGCCCTTGGCCCAGGCGGCTTCGTAGGCGGCCTGGCGTTCCTCCGGCGTGACGTCGAAGGCCGCGTGTTCGGAGATTCGGAAGGGGTGGCCGTTCGTCGTCTCCCGCATCACCTGGCGGATCTTGGCAAAATTCTGCTTCACGTGGCGGCGGAATTCCGGCGTCAGCGGGGCGTTCTGCGCGGGCACGCTGTAGTTCGCGGTGCGCTGGAACACCGTCAGGTGCTTGGCCGTCGCGGCGATGACCGGGGTTGCCTGGATGCCGGTCGAGCCTGTGCCGACCAGCCCCACCCGCTTGCCCGTGAAATCGACGCCGCCATGCGGCCATTGCCCGGTGTGGAACCAATCGCCGGCGAAGCGGTCCAAGCCCTCGATCCGGGGCACGTTCGCGGTCGAAAGGCAGCCGACCGCGGTGATGAGGTAGCGTGCCGACAGCACCTGCCCGGCCTCGGTCCGCACCCGCCACAGGTTGGCGGCTTCGTCATACCGCGCGGCGGCGACGCGGGTATCCAGGCGGATGCTGCGGCGCAGGTCGAACCGGTCGGCGACGTGGTTCAGGTAGCGCATGATCTCCGGCTGCTCGGGATAGCGCTCGGACCATTCCCATTCCTGCAGCAGCGCGTCGGAGAAGGTGTAGCAATAGGAGTGGCTTTCTGAATCGCAGCGCGCGCCCGGGTAGCGGTTCCAGTACCAGGTGCCGCCGACGCCGCTGCCGGCTTCCAGCACCTCCGCGGCCAGGCCAAGGCGGTCGCGCAGCATGTGCAACTGGTACAGGCCGGCAAAGCCCGCCCCGATGATCAGCGCATCGAGCGCGGGGGGAGGGGCGGCGTTGGTGTCGGGCATCGTTTCCAGACCCTTGTCTTTGGAGGGAGTGGACGACCAAAGGGCGGGGCTGGGCAAGGGCGGCGGTGTGTCAGGTGCGATGCCTGGGCGATCGCGGCACCGCCACCAGCCGGTCCGGCCGGTCCGCCACCCGGCCGCCCAGGAATTCGGCCAGGCTGTTGAAACCACCGGCGACCGGCCGCGCTGTGGCCAGCAGCCCGGCCAGCCGCAAGGCAAAGGCGTCCTCCACCGCCGCCCGCCTGGCGGGGCGCAGGTCGCCCGCCGCGATGCCCAGGGTCACGGCCTCGGTCGCCAGGCGGGCCAGATCCCCGGCGTTCCAGCGCCCGGCCAGGATCGCGGCGCGCAGCCCCGCATCCCCGGCGCAGGCGATGCGGGCCAGGGCGACCACCTGGCTGTCGTGCAGGCGCAGCCGGGTCTTTCGGGCCGGCGCCGCCGGCGGCGATGCGACCGGGGCGGCGAAACCAAAGCAGTTGGACATGGTGATCTCCCTGGCCGTGACGAACGCCAGGAAGACTGGAACAGGGCTGCGTCAGGATCGGACGGATGCCGAATCAATCCGAGTCGCATGGCCTTTCACCAGGGCTTGCCCCATCCGCGCCATGCGGTCGCGCAGGGCGGGCGGGGCCAGGACCTCCACCTTGCCGTCCCATTGCGCGAGGTGGGCGGCCATCTCCTCGATCCCGCCGGCGGAAAACCGCAGGATCAGGCTGCCGTCGGGCTGGGGTTCGGCCTGCTGGCTGCCGTGGAAGCGCCAGGTCAGGGCGTCCTCGACCGCCGGCGCGGTGAAGTGCAGCACCACGTCCATCGGGGATTCCCGCCAGACGCCAAAGCTGTCCTTCATCAGGGTCGCGATGTCGAAGCCCGGGCGGGGCACGAAGGCCTCCTCAGTCTCGGTCACCGATCGCACCCGGTCCAGCCGCCAGACCGCCACATCCGGCTTGCCCGGCTTGGCCGCGAGCAGGTAGGGCCGGGCGCCATACAGCAGCCCATAGGGTTCCAGCAGGTGCTCGCGCGCGGCGCCGTTGGCGGTCAGATAACTGATCCGGACGAGATGCGTCGCCAGCAGCGCGTGGCGCAGGGTTTCGATCACGCCGGGCGGCACGGCGACGCGGGGGCCGGGGCGGGCGGCCAGGCCCTCGGCGGCGAGCAGCGCCTCCACATCGGGCTCGGCCCGGCGCCGGGCGCCCTCGTCCATGCTGGCGCGGAGCTTGTTGGCGGCGGAGCGCAGGGTCGCGGCGCGGGCGGGCAGGGCCTCGTCCACCAGGCGGCGGGCGGCGGCCTCGATCTCGGCGATTTCCTCAGGCGTCATGCGGACGGTGGCGACCAGGCGGCTGGGCCGCATGCGCCAGCGCTTTTCCGGTAGATCGGTCGCGACCTCCTCGACATCCGCGCAGGCCTGGCGGATGGCGGCCAGCAGGCGTTCGACCGTGCGCCGGCCGCAGCCGAGGTCCGCCTGCATCTGGGCCATGGTCAGCCCCGCGCGGGTCGCGGACAGGGCGGTGATGAGGCCGAGCGCCTGGGAAAGCTTTTCGTGGCGTTCGGGCATTGCGCATCCTGGCCGTGGTGGGTGGCGCAGGATGCGATGGAAGCGAAATGGATGGTAGCGGCGGCGTGGCGCCGCCGGTGGTTCAGACCGCCGCGATCAGCAGCCCGATCCCGGCGATGGAGGCGAGGCTGCCCGCGGAGCGCGCGACCAAGGCACCGTGCCTGGCGTTCATCCGGCCGATCGACAGACCGATGCCGATGCCCAAGGTGTGCAACACCGCGGTCGTGACCATGAACCCCGCCGCATAGGCGGCCGCATCGGCACCCAGCGGCATCTCCGCGCCATGCGCATAGCCATGGAAGATCGCGAACAGGCCGACCAGGCCCATCGCCGCCGGCAGCGGTGCCTTGACCACGAGTGCCACGATGGCGCCGAGAATGACGACGGACATCGCGATCCCGACCTCAAGGAACGGCATCTGGACCCCCGCGACACCGAGCGCGCCCCCGAGCGCCAGGGCGGCCAGGAACGACACGGGGACAAGCCAAACCGCACGGCCGCCGATCTGTGCCGCGAAGACGCCGACCAGGACCATGGCAAGGATATGATCCAGCCCGGATATCGGGTGCTGGAAGCCGTGCAGCATCCCCATCAAGTGGCCGGTGCCGGTATGGGCCTGGGCCACGCCCGGCAGCACGGCCGCGGCCAGTGCCAGGAACAATGGGCGGGAAAACTTGACCAACATCAGCGCCGTCCTTCGAAAAATGATCCAGGCATCCAGGGTGAAATTCTTTCACAGGTGCCGGGCGGATGATAGGGCTGGTGAGGCGCAGGATGACGAGCGCGCGGCGCCCCAGGACGCTTGCGGCGATTGCGATCCGGTCGCGCGATCACGGAGGATGATGGTAGCGGCGTGCGGACTTGAACCGCCGGCCCGGCATTGTCAGTACCGAGGCCATGAACGCCGACGCCGCCTGATCACCTCCGGCGCCGCCCCGATATCGGGGAACACGGAGCACAGGCTCCGCTCATGACGGAGGGGAACCAGGAAGGCAGGGTCGCCTAAGGTACGAATGCGACCTCGTCCGCATTCTGGATCTGGGCAAAACGCCGCATGCAGGCGATCGCGTTGTGATGCTCCTCATCGGAGATCCCGGCGCAGCAATCCTCGACGACGACGCACGCGTAATCGCGGTCATGGCCCTCTCGGACCCCGGTATGAACGACGCCGTTCGTCGACACGCCCGTCATATAGATCTGTGTCGTACCAAGAGCACGCAGGGTCGGTTCGAGTGACGTGCCGTAGAAGGGGCTGACACGGTGCTTCACGATGTCCAGGTCGTGTGATTGCGGCTCCAGCGCCGCATGCACCTCGGTGCCCCAGGTGCCGAGCTTGAACAGGCCGCGCTTGGGGGCGGCCGAGAAGACCGGGGAATTCGGCGGGCATTGCGCGTAGTCGGCCGAAAACCCGACCCGCACGAAGCCGACCCGCACGCCGGCGGCACGCGCCTTGGCGATCACCTTGCGCGTGTTCTCGATGACGGCGCGGCGGGCGATGATGGGGGCGTAGGTGGTGCCGTTCGGCCCGTCCGGGTGGATCAGGTCGTTCATCATATCCATGACCAACAAAACGGACTGGCTCATGCCAAAGGCTCCCTGCCTGGTCTGTGGGTAAGCGGGTCTACTCGGACGATCCGGCTGCGCCGTTCTGCCGCACGTCATTGACCGTCGCCCAGCCCGCCTCGATGTGGCGGCGCAGTGCGAGCATCGTGCCGGTGATGTCGCCCTCGACCATCGGCCGCAGAAGCTCCTCATGCTCCTCGACCGCACGAAGGGCGCGTCCATCGACGCGATTGATGACGTCGAAGGGATAGCGGGCCCAAAGGACCTGCACGAAATGCAGGGTCTGCGGCATCGACGCGACGCTGTAGATGCGTTTGTGGAAGCGGTAGTTCGCCGCTCTCGCCGCGCCGCTGTCGTTCTTCCTGACGGCACTGGCGAATTCGTCGGCGAGCGCGCGGATTTCCTGCAGATCCTGCGTGGTTGCCTTCTCCACCGCATAGCGGATGAGCTGGCCCTCCAGCATGATGCGAAGGTTCAGCGTCTCCACGGAGGCAGAGAGATCGAGCGGCGCGACGGTGGCGCCCCGATAGGCGCCGCGGCCGATGTAGCCCTCAGCCTCGAGCATCCTCAGGGCTTCGCGCACCGGGGTGATGCTGATGCGAAGCGTCTTCGCCACCTCGGCCTGTTTCAACTGCGTCCCGCGCGGGAAACGGCCAGCGAGGATGGCCTCCCGAAGGTAGTCGGCGACCTGCTCCTCTTTCGTGCGGTATTCCACGAACGGCGTCTTTCCTTGCGGTTTATGCGGCGGGTGATGATACCAATGCCGCATATACAATATGTTGTCGAACTTTGGCGCGGACCGAACCGCCTGGCCGCTCCGCATGGGCGCCGTCAGTCGGCCTTGATCTGCGCGGCCTGGATCACGTCGCGCCACTTCGCGATATCGGTGCCAAGGAAGCTCCTGAACGCGGCGGGCGGCATGCCGACCGGCACCAGGCCGAGCTCATTCAGCCGCGGCCGCAGGGTCTCATCGGTCAGCGCGGCGCGCAGGGCGCCGTAGATGGCGTCCACGATCCTCGGCGGCAGGCCGGCGGGGCCGAACAGGCCGTGCCAGGCGGCCACATCGAAGTCGGCGATGCCCGCCTCCTCGACGGTCGGGACGTCCGGTGTCCATTCCAGCCGCGTGTTCGATGTGGTGGCGAGCGCGCGCAGGCTGCCGTCGCGCACGAAGGGCAGCACCGCGGTTACCTGATAGACCAGCATGGGCACCTGGCCGGCGATGACATCCGTCACGGCCTGCGCCCCGCTGCGATACGGCACGTGCTCGATCGGCGCCCCCGTCCGCAGCTTGAGCAGCTCGCCGGCCAGGTGGCTCGACGTGCCATTCCCGGCCGAGGCGTAGGTGACCCCATTGGGCTGCCGCTTGGCCCAGTCGAGGAACTCGCGGAGCGACCTGGCGGGCACCTGCGGGTTCACCACGAGCAAGTTCGGCGCATTGGTCACGAGGGATATCTGCGTGAAATCCCGCAGCGGATCATAGGGCAGCCGCGGCATCAGGGATGGCAGCACCGCATGGGACGCGACCGCGCCCATGAGCAGGGTATAGCCGTCGGGCGCCGATCGCGCGACCGCTTCGCTGCCGACGGCGCCGCTCGCGCCGGGCCGATTCTCCACCACGATCGGCTGCCCGAGGGTGCGGGCCATGTGGGGGGCGACGACGCGCGTCATGATGTCGGTGCTGGTGCCTGCGCCGTAGGGTACCACCATGCGGATCGGCCGGCTGGGGTAGGCGGGGTCCGTGCCTTGGGCGTTGGCCGGCCGGCTTACGCCGGCAAGAATGCCGCCCGCCGCTGACAGCAGGATACCGCGTCGGCCGTGGCCGGCTGACGCAGGCTGAAATCGGCTCATCCTGGACTCTCCCCATTTTTGCAGCCTGGCTTTCGATGAGAGAGCCGATCTGTTTGCGCTAAGAATGCATTCTACATCGTGATTGGCAAGGGGTGGGCGACGCCGATCACCGAATGTCTCGACCCGTTGCGCCAGGAAAGCTGCGTTTTGGCTGATCCGTAGGTTAACACCGGTGGGAGCGCGGGTCGCAGAAGCGCTATTGCCATCCCGATCAAGAATGCATTATGCATTCCTCAACAGGAGGAAACAGCATGCTGAGAGGATCGCCATCGCGCGGACTCCAGGGGCGCGCACATCGCCTCGATCACCCAGGCACCGGGCGGCCCTTGCCCAGGCGCTGACGCCCCGCCGCAGACATCTTCATCGCCCGGGCCCGCCGCAGCACGCGCCGATCGCGGGCGAATCCCTCGTTTCCACATCATGCCGCTTGGAGAAGGCCCATGACCGTCACACTCCGCACGTCTCTGTTTCAGGTGACCCCACGATGAACAGCATCAGCCGCCAGATCACGGCCTCACCGATCGCAGGCGCCCTTGGCGCGGAGATCCATGGTGTCGGCCCGCTCGCGCAAGCCTCGGATGAAACCATCGCCCGGATCAGGGAGCTCTGGCTTCAGCACTCGGTGGTCTTCTTCCGCGACCAACCTCTCCCGCCCAAGGACTTCGTCGCCTTCGCGCGCCGCTTCGGCGATGTGGTGCACTATCCTTTCCTCAAGGGCCTGGATGAGGCGCCGGAGGTGATCACCGTCGCCAAGATGGAAGACGAGCGGGTCAATTTCGGTGGGCTTTGGCACACCGACACGGCCTATCTGGAGCAGCCCCCGATGGCGACGATCCTGGTCGGCCGTGAAGTCCCGCCCTATGGCGGCGACACGTTGTTCGCCAGCGGCTATGCCGCCTACGACGCGCTGTCCGATGGCATGAAGCGGCTGCTGGAGCCGCTCAAGGCCATCAACAGCTCCGCCAAGGCCGAGAAGACCCGCACGCGGGAGGATCGCAAGCCTGGCGAGGAGCGAAAGGTGCTGGAAGCCGAGCATCCCGTCGTCCGGACCCATCCCGAAACCGGCCGCAAGGCGCTCTACGTCAACGGCGGCCATACGCTGCGCCTGGTGGGTATGACGGAGGACGAGAGCGCCGGCCTGCTGGCTTACCTCTTCGAGCATCAGACCCGGCCGGAATTCACCTGTCGCTTCCGCTGGCAGCCGGGCTCCATCGCCTTCTGGGACAACCGCTGTGCGCTGCACAATCCGGTCAATGATTATCACGGCCATCGGCGGATCATGCATCGCGTGACCCTGTCCGGAGACCGGCCGCAGTGACGCCCACCACGGGCGCCTTGTCGCGACGTCATGTGCTGGCGGGGCTATGCGCCCTGCCGGCCGTCGCCCGGGCCCAGGCGCCCTGGATGGCACCGCGCGCGATTTCGATGATCGTGCCCTTTGCCGCGGGCGGGACCACGGATGTGATGGCCCGTCTGCTGGCCGAACCGATGGGCCAGCGGCTCGGCCAGACTATCGTCGTGGAGAATGTCACGGGCGCCGGCGGCAACATCGGTGCCGAACGGGTGGCGCGCGCCGCCGCCGACGGGCTCACGGCCCTGTTCGCGCATGTCGGCGTGTTTTCGGTGAACAAGCACCTGTATCGCACGCCGGGCTTCGACAGCATGCGTGATTTCGCGCCTGTCGGGGTGGTCTGCACCAATCCGATGGTCCTGCTTGTCTCGGAAAAATCCGGCATCACCACCCTGGAGCAGCTCGCTGATCGGGCACGCCAGGGCAATCTGCGGATTGCCACATCCGGCGCGGGCTCCACGATGCATCTGGCGGCGTTGCAATTCCTGGACGCGACGCATGGTCGTGCCGACCTGATCCCCTATCGTGGCGGCGCCCCCGCGGTGAACGACCTGCTGGCGGGGCACGTGGATATGCTGATCGAGCAGGCGTTCAGCGCCATCCCGAACACCCGCTCGGGCCTGGCCCGGGCGATGCTGGTCACCGGATCGGCGCGGCTGCCCGCGATGCCCACGGTCCCGACCGCCGCCGAAGCCGGGCTGCCCGGTATCGACATCGAAATCTGGAACGCCCTCGTCCTGCCCGCCGCGACACCGGCGCCGATACGTGCCGCCTGGGAGGCCGCGCTGGCAACGGGTCTCGCGGATCCGACCGTGCGGCGGCGGTATGAGCAGTTCATGGGACGCATCCCTGTCGGCGAAGAGGCCAGTGCCGCCCATCTGGGCGCCCTGATCGCCGAGGACACACGCCGCTGGGGCGCGCTCCTCAGCCAAAGCAACGCAGCCCGGCTGGATTGAGCGTCATGCAAATATTGGTTCTTCCCGGTGACGGTATCGGGCCGGAGATCACCGACGCGACCCTGGTCGCGCTGGACGCGGTGCGGGAGCAGTTCTCGCTGCCCCTCGATCTGCGGCATGATGTCGTCGGCTACGCAAGCCAAACGCGGCATGGCACGACGGTTCGATCCTCCCTGCTCGATGACGCAAGGCAGGCCGATGGCGTGATCCTCGGCCCGACCGATAGCCTCGAATTTCGCGATGAGGCGCGCGGCGAGATCAACCCGTCCAAATTCTTCCGCAAGGGGATGGACCTCTTCGCCAATATCCGGCCGTCACGCACCTATGACGGATTGCCGAGCAAGGTCGGTGCCTTCGACCTCGTGGTCGTGCGGGAGAATACCGAAGGCTTCTACGCCGATCGCAACATGGAGGCCGGGAACGGCGAAATCCTGGTTACGCCGGATGTCGCCATATCGCTGCGTCGCATCACCCGGGCCTGTTCGCTGCGCATCGCGCGCGCAGCCTGCGATCTTGCCATGCTGCGTGGCCGGCGCGTGACCGTCGTGCACAAGGCCAATGTGCTGAAGGTCTGTGACGGGCTGTTCCTGAATGCCTGCCGCGAGGTGGCGGCCGAATACCCGGAGATCGCGCTCGACGCCGTGCTGGTCGATTCCATGATGGCGCATGTGGTGCGCGATCCGCGACGCTTCGACGTCATCGTCACCACCAACATGTTCGGCGATATCTTGTCCGACCTGACTGCCGAATTGTCGGGCAGCCTGGGCCTGGGCGGTTCGCTCAACGCGGGTACGGATCATGCCATGGCGCAGGCGGCGCATGGCTCCGCGCCGGATATCGCCGGGCAGGATGTCGCCAATCCCTCCTCGCTGATCCTGTCCACGGCGCTGATGCTCGGCTGGTACGGGCGCCGCGGCGGCCACGGCGATTTCGTGGCGGCGGGGGCGGCGCTGGAGGCCGCCATCGGGGAGGCGATCGCCGCGGGCGAGGCCACGCGCGATGTCGGTGGTCGGCTTGGCACGAAGGCGATGGCCGAAGCGCTGTCGGCGCGTCTTCGCGCAGCGTGACGTCGTCGCGTCATCTATAAATGCATGATGCATTCTTGCTTGACGCAGCACGGCGGAGCCTCGATCCTCCGCCAGAATGACAACCCGGCTGTCCCTTCGCGCCCACGGGCGCTGGACGGCGGCCGGAGCGCGATAAAGTCCAGGGGAAGCCAAGAAAATGAAGAACATCACCCGATCGCAGTTCCTCGCCACGGTCGCGGCCGGCGCCATCGCCCCGCTGGCCAGGCCCGCCCTGGCGCAAAGGGCGAGCCCGGGCATCGATGCCACGGCAAAGACCGTCACGGTCGGCGCCTTCACCCCCGTGACGGGCCCGGTCCCCTTCTATGCCATCCTGACGCGCGCCGCGGATGCATTCTTCCGCCATATCAATGAGAATGGCGGCATCCGCGGCTGGCAGGTGCGCTACGCCACCATGGACGATGGCTATGAACCGTCGCGCAGCGTCGCCGTGACCCGGCGCCTAGTCGAGGAACAGGGCATTTTTGCCCTGGTCGCGGCGGTCGGCACCGCGACCAACGTCGCCGTCATCCCCTATGCCCGCGAACAGGGCCTGCCGATCATCGGCCCGATTGGTGGGGCGTCGGCCTTCTTCACCGAGCGTCACGTTTTTCCGTTGCTACCCGACTACGGCTGGTCGGCCGCGTCGAATGCCGAACACGCGCTGGACGGGCTGAACCTGCGCCGCGTGGCTTTGCTGTGGGAGAATGACGAACTCGGCCGTTCGGCCAAGCGCGGCTTCGACAAGTACATGGCATCGCGCGGCATCGAGCCGGCGGAATCCCAGCCCTTCGACGTGCGGGCCACCGACTTCACCCCGCAGATCCGCCGCCTGATCAATGCGCAGGCGGATGGCGTGGTCATGTTCGGATCGAATGCGAACCTCGCCGCCGCCCTGCGCTCCGCCAATCGCAGCGGCTACAGCGCCACCTGGTTCGCGCCCTTCTTCACCGCCGATCCCTCCACCTATCGCCTCGCGTCGAACCTGCTGGATGGCACCTACTTCTCGTCCTGGCTGCTGCCCGTGGGCGGTACCGAGCCTGCGGTGACCGACTACCGCTCGGCGGCGGCGCGCTTCGCGCCGAATGATCCGGTCGGCGTCTTCGGCTTGAATGGCTGGAGCAACGCGGCCCTTTTTGCCGTGGGCTTTGAGAAGCTGCTCGACAGTGGCCTGCCGCTGACCCGGCCCAACCTGATCGATGCCATGGAGCAAGTGACGGATGCTTCCGTCGGCGGTGCGCGCAACGTCAGCTTCAAGGCAGGCGATCATCGCGGCACGCGGCGGGAGGGCATCATCCAGGCCAAGGACGGGCAGTTCAGCCTGGTGCGCGAATTCCGACCCTATCCGGCCGCGGCCTTCGACATGCCGGGCTGAGACTCATCGGCCGGATTTTGAACCGACACGACCACAGGCAGCGAAAGCGATATGACAAGCATTCCGATCAGTTCCAACGCCCGGCTCGATGGCCTGGTGGCCATCGTGACGGGCGGTACCGGCGGCATTGGCCGGGCCGTCTGCACGACCCTCGCCGCCGCGGGGGCGAAGGTGGTGGCGGCCGACCTGCATGAAGGCACCGCCGCGATGGCGCCGGGTGTCGAGTTCCTGCACTGCGACGTCACCTCCCGCACCGCGACCGAAGCCGCCATCGACCAGGTGATGGCGCAGCATGGCCGTATCGATGTGCTGGTACTCTGCGCCGGTGCGATCGCAAAGACCCATTTGCAGGACAGTGAGGATGCCGAGTGGCAGGCCATGCTGGACGTCAACCTGATGGGGGTCGTGAATCCGCTGCGGAAGATCTACCCGATCATGGTCCAGGCGGGCGGCGGCAAGGTCGTCGCCCTCGGCTCCATCGCCGCGAAGATTGGCGGCGTCGCCTCGGGGCCGGCCTATGTGGCGGCGAAATCGGCGGTGCATGGGTTGATGAAATGGGTGGCGAAATCTGGTGCGCAGCACGGCGTCTTCGCGAATACCATCGCGCCGGGACCCGTCGAAACCCCGATGTGGCAGACGGTGACGGGCCGCGCCCCGCCTTCGGCCAATGACAGCGTGCCGCTGCGGCGCTTCGGCCAGCCGGAGGATATCGCCCAGGCCATCCTGTTTCTCTGCTCGCCGGCGTCGAATTGGATCACGGGTACGGTCCTCGACGTCAACGGCGGCATGTTGATGGATTGAAAGACGGATATGACAGCAGCAGACAAGGTCGGGTTCATCGGGCTCGGCGTCATGGGCGGGCCGATGTGCCGCAACATGGCCACCCGCAATGGCGCCGAGGTGCGTGCCTTCGACCTGAACCCGGCGGCGCGCGACGAGTTGCGCGACAGCCGCGCCGTGCTGGTGGACAGCGTCGCCGACGCGGTGCGCGATGCGGATATCGTCTTCCTCTCCCTTCCCGGCGCGGCGCAGGTCGAGGCGCTGTGCTGCGGGGAGGGGGGTCTGACCAGCCTCGGCCGGCGCGGGCTGCTGGTGGTCGATCTCAGCACCACCACGGTCGCCTCGGCCCGCGCCGTCGCCGAGCGCCTTGCCGCGGCAGGCATGGGTTTCGCCGATGCGCCAGTGGCGCGCACGCGTGAAGCGGCGATGCGCGGCGAACTCAGCATCATGGTCGGTGGCGACGACGCCACCTTCGCACGGCTTCGCCCGCTGCTCGGGATGATCGCGACGGATGTGACCCATTGCGGCCCGACCGGCACCGGGCAGGCGGTGAAACTGATCAACAATGCCCTGGTCTTCGAACATGTCGCGGCCCTGGCCGAGATGATGGCCATCGGCGAACGCGCCGGCGTGGCGCCGGCCGTCCTGCTGGACGCCGTCTCACGCGGATCGGGCGACAGTTTCGTGCTGCGCAACCACGGGATGAAGGCGATGCTGCCGCGCGTCTATCCGGAAAAATCCTTTTCGGCGAGCTACGTGCTGAAGGATTTGGCCGGCGCGCTTGAACTGGCGGCCCAGACCGGCGTTTCGGCCCGGGTGACGGAAACGGCGCGCGACTACTACGCCGAACTGGTCAAGGCCGGTTCGGGCAGCCGGTATTTCCCGATGCTGCTGGAACTGGTGTCCGGCCGGCTCGCGCCCGGCGATTCGACAAAGCCATGAGCGAGACACTGCACGACCTGCTGGCGCTGGTCTGGACCGGGATGATCACCGGGTGCCTCTATGCGATCGGTGCGCTGGGCCTGGTCATGGTCTTCAAGGCCACCCGGGTCGTCAATTTCGCACATGGCAATTTGGCGGCCCTGGCGGGCTTTGTCGTCTATGCTTTGACGACGACCGGTGGCGGCTTCGGCTGGATCGCCGCCGTCGTCGTGGCGCTGGCCATCGTCGTCGTGCTTGCCGTCATCTCCTACGGGCTGATCGCCCGCGTGTCGGAACGGTCGGACCTGCGCGGCACGATTGCGACGCTGGGCATCAGCCTGGTGCTCCAGGGCGCGGTGCAGGTGCTGTTCGGCGCCGATATCGTCAACCTCGACCTGCCGGTCCCGGTCTGGAGTGCGGAGGTCGCCGGGTTGCGCATCACCTCCTATGACATCACCGTCCTGGTGGTCGCCTTCCTGGTGGTCGCGACGCTGTTCCTGGTGATCGAGCGGACACGCATCGGCATCGCCTTCCGTGCCGTATCGACCAGCCCCTTCGCCAGCCGGGTCTGCGGCCTGAATCTCTACGCCGTGCAGGGGCTGGCCTGGGGGGCCGCGGCGACGCTGGGCGTCATCGCGTCGCTGCTGATCATCCCCAGCACCTTCCTCAGTTCGACGACGGTCGCGGCCTTCATGCTGCAATCCTTCGCCGCCGCCGTGCTCGGCGGTTTCTCCAGCCTGCCGGGCAGCATCATCGGGGGCCTGATCGTGGGCGTTGCCATGAACCTCTTCAGCTACTTCGTCACCTCGGAACTCAGCAGCACCTTCCTGCTGGTGCTGATGCTGGTCGCGCTGAACGTCTTCCCCGGCGGGATCATGCCGCAGCGTGGAGGCGGGTCGCGTGCCTGAGGTCCTTGGCGTGATCGCCTCGCCGGCCGCCAGCGCGCCCCGCCTGCGGCTGCAGCACTGGCCGGCGGTGCTGCTCTTCGCCGGGCTGGCGCTGCTGCCTGGGATCTTGGGCGGGTTCTGGACCTATAGCGTCGGCGTCTGCATGGCCAATGCGGTCGCAGTGCTGTCGGTCGGCTTCCTGCTGCGCTTTGGTGGCGAGGTCTCCATCGGCCACAGTTTCTTCCTCGCCCTCGGCGCCTATTGCGCGGCGATCATGGAGCGTGAACTGGGCCTGTCGCTTCTCGTCAGCCTGCCGGTCGCGGCGGTGGCGGGTGCTGTGCTCGGGCTGGCCTTCGCCTGGCCGTCGCGGGCGCTGTCGGGCATCTACCTGGCGATCGCCACCATGGCGCTGGCCTTGTCCGTGCCGGAGATGATCCTGCAACTCGGCCCCATCGCGGGTGGGTATGAAGGTCTGTATGTGTCCCGCCCGGTCATCCCTGGCCTGGGCATCGACCTGCAACGCTACTACCTGCCCTTGCTGGCGTTGGGGCTGGTGGTCGTGCTGCTCGCGCGCTTTCGCCGTTCGCGGCAGGGGCTGGTCCTGCTGACCGCAAGGGATCATCCGCGGGCGGCCGAGGCCTTTGGCTTCTCGCGTGGCTATGCACGGCTCGCGGCCTTTGCCATCAGTGCTTCGGTCGCTGCCATCGCGGGGGCGTTGCTGGCATTTGCTGCCTCCACCGTCTCGCCGAACAGTTTCACGCTGTCCACGTCGATCTATCTGCTCGTCGGCACCGTGGTCAGTTTCGGCTCGCTGGGCCTGGGCGGGGCGCTGGTGGGCGGTGCCTTCATCACCCTCATCCCCCAGGTTTTCGCCGCCTGGGGCGACTGGGTGCCGATCGTCTATGGCACGGCGCTGCTGGTCGTCGTCACCCTGGGTCATCGTCCGGCGGAGGCGCTGGCCGCCCTCAGGAGCCGGTTTGCGGGAGTGTCGCGCGATGCTTGATACAGCGGCGCTTGTCGTCGATGACATCTCGCTGGCCTTCGGCGGGCATCGTGTGCTGAACGAGGTCAGCCTGGATTTCCACCCAGGGCAGGTCACCGGCCTGATCGGGCCGAATGGGGCGGGCAAGACCAGCCTGTTCAACTGCCTGACCGGCCTCTACCAGCCGCAAAGCGGCACGATCGCCCTGGGCGACATGCGGCTGGACCACATGCCCCCGGCGACGCGGGCGCGCACCGGCCTGTCGCGCAGCTTCCAGCACGTCGCCCTGTGTTCCGAACTGACCGTGACGGAGAACGTCATGTTCGGCCGGGCGCGGCTCGGGCGGTCGGGCTGGGCGGATGCCTTCCTCCCCCTCCCCGCCGGCCGCACCGAGGCCGCGGAAGCGCGCAAGGCGGCGCTGGAGGTGCTGCGGCGCCTCGACCTCGGCGGCATCGCGGACGTCACCCCCGGCAGCCTGCCCCCCGGCATCCAGCGCCTGGTCGAGATCGCCCGCGCCATCGCGGCGGAACCGCGCGTCCTGCTGCTGGACGAACCCGCCGCCGGGCTGAACCCATCGGAGACGCGCCAACTCATGGCGGTCCTGCGCGGCCTCGCCTCGCCCGAATTGATCATCGTCGTCGTCGAGCACGACATGGACCTCATCATGCAGCTTTGCGATCGCATCCACGTGCTCAATTTCGGTCGGCGCATCGCCACTGGTACGCCTGCGGAAATCCGCGCCGATCCGGAAGTGGTGCGCGTGTATCTGGGTGATTCCGATGACTGACCTGCTCACCGTCGAGAATTTGGAGGTCCGCTACGGCAGCGCCGTGGCGGTGCAGCGCGTGGCCCTCGTCGTGCCACAGCGCGGGACCGTCGGGCTGCTCGGCGCGAATGGCGCCGGCAAGTCCACGGTGCTGAAGGCGATCGCGGGGCTGGTGCCGAAGTCGGCGGGGCGCGTGCTGCTGGAAGGGCGCGATGTATCTGCCCAGGACGCGCGCCAACTCGTGCGCGCCGGCATCGTCTATGTGCCGGAGGGGCGGGAGATCGTGCCGAACCTGTCGGTGGATGAGAACCTGGTGCTCGGCGGTTTCCACCTGGATGGGCCGACACGGCGGCGCCGGCGCGACATGGTGCTCGGCATCTTCACGGAAATCGCCGATCGTGCCGGCAGCCCGGCCTGGCGGCTGAGCGGCGGCGAACAGCAGATGCTGGCCATCGGCCGCGCCCTGATGGCGGGGCCGCGGCTTTTGCTGCTGGACGAACCATCGCTCGGCCTGGCGCCGTTGCTGGTCCGCCGGGTGTTCGAGAAACTGGCCGTCGTCCGGGGCGAAACCGGCCTGGCGATGATCCTGGTCGAGCAAAATTTCCGCCTGACGGTGCGGGTGGCAGACACCGTCCATTTCATGCGCGGCGGCCGGATGCTGGGGCGGCGGGACGCGGCGGACCTGCGCCATCCCGCGGCGATGGAGGAAGCCATCGCCGCCTACCTCGGCGCCGGCGAAGCGGTCACCTGAACGGAGATGACGATGGAATTGATCGGGCGGGAAGTGGCACGGGGCCTGCGCTTCCCCGAGGGGCCTGTCTGGCTGCCGGATGGCAGCCTGCTGGTGGTGGAAATCGCGGCCGGCACGCTGACGCGGATCACCCCATCCGGCGCACGGGAGGTCGTGGCGACCTTGGGCGGCGGCCCGAACGGTGCGGCGATCGGCCCTGACGGGGCCTGCTATGTCTGCAACAACGGCGGCTTCCGCTGGCTGGAGCAGCCGGACGGCTACCTCCGCCCAATCGGCATCGCCGAGGATTACGTCACCGGCCGGATCGAGCGTGTGGATCTCGCATCCGGGCGCGTCGATACCCTCTACACATCCTGCGACGGCAAGCCGCTGAACGGCCCGAACGACATCGTCTTCGATGAGCATGGCGGATTCTGGTTCACCGACCTGGGCAAGGTGCGGCCCCGCAGCATGGATCGTGGCGCGGTGTATTACGCGCGCTGCGACGGCAGCATGATCCGCGAGGCGATTTTTCCGTCCATGACGCCGAACGGCGTCGGCCTCTCACCGGATGGCAAGACCCTCTATGTCGCGGAGACGGAGACGAGCCGCCTCTGGGCCTATGACATCACCGCACCTGGCGAGGTGCGGATGGAGCCTTGGCCATCGCCCAATGGCGGCCGCCTGGTGCTTGGGCGCGAGGGCTACCAGCGCTTCGACTCCCTGGCCGTGGAAGCCTGCGGCAATATCTGCGTGGCGACGCTGGTGCGGGGCGGTATCTCCGTGATTTCGCCGGCCGGCGAATTGCTGGAATTCCATCCCGCGCCCGACGCCTTCTGCACCAATATCTGCTTCGGTGGCGAGGGCCTTCGCACCGCCTTCATCACCCTGTCCGGGACGGGCAGGCTGATCGCGGTGGACTGGCCCAGGGCGGGCCTTGCCCTGCACGTCAGTTGATGCGGCCCAGCAGGCCCCGCGCGATGACCTGCGCCTGGATCTCCGCCGCCCCTTCGAAGATCGACAGGATGCGGGCGTCGCAGAGCACCCGGCTGATCGGATATTCCAGCGCATAGCCATTGCCGCCATGGATCTGCAGCGCGCAATCGGCGTTGCTGAAGGCGATGCGCGCGGCCAGCAGCTTGGCCATCCCCGCCTCGATATCGCAGCGGCGGCCGGCGTCCTTCTGGCGTGCGGCGTGGTAGGACAATTGCCGCGCCATCATGGTTTCCGTCGCCATGAAGGCGAGCTTCGCATGTACCCGCGGGAAGGCGATGATCTGCTTGCCGAACTGGCCCCGATCCTTCGCGTAGGACAGGCCCAGTTCCAGCGCGTTCTGCGCGACACCCAGGGCGCGGGCCGCGGTCTGGATGCGCGCGCTCTCAAACGTCTCCATCAACTGCTTGAAGCCCTGGCCTTCCACGCCGCCGAGCAGGGCGGTGACCGGAACCTCGAAGCCATCGAAAGCAATTTCGTATTCCTTCATGCCGCGATAGCCGAGGACGTGAATCTCAGCACCACTCATGCCCGGGGCCGGGAAAGGATTCTCGACCGTGCCGCGCGGCTTTTCCGCCAGCAGCATCGACAGGCCGCGATACCCCGCCGCATCCGGATCGGTCCGCACCAGCAGGGTCATCAGATCGGAGCGCGCGCCATGGGTGATCCAGGTTTTTGCGCCATAGATCTTGAAGACATCGCCCTCCCTGACCGCGCGCGTGCGCAGGCTGCCGAGGTCGGAGCCGGTATTGGGTTCGGTAAACACCGCCGTCGGCAGCACCTCGCCGCTGGCGATCGGGGCGAGCCAGCGGGTTTTTTGGTCCTCGGTGCCGCCCAGCCGGATCAGTTCGGCCGCGATCTCCGACCGCGTGCCCAGCGAGCCGACGCCGAGGTAGGCGCCGCTCAACGCCTCCGACACCAGGCACATCGCGACCTTGCCCAAACCCAGCCCGCCGAATTCCTCCGGCACGGTCAGGCCGAAGACGCCCATCTCGGCCAGTTTACCCACCAGTTCGATGGGGATGAGTTGGTCCTTCGCATGCCATTCCGGGGCGAAAGGCGCGACCTCGGCGGCGGCGAAGCGCAGGAACTGCTCGCGCGTCGCGTCCAGCATCTCGTCATCCAGGCCGAGCGCGCCAAAACGCCCCTCGGCCAGTTCCCCCACCAGGGCGAGGCGCGCCGCCTCAAGCGCGGCGCGGTCGGATAGGGCGGCGAGCGCGGGGGTGGCGGCGTAGTGCGCCAGGGCCTCGGCCGGCACGCCCATCTCGGCGGGGCGGATCATTTCCGACTGGCTCATCGGAATGCCGCCGGCCAGTTGCTGCCCGTATTCGGCAAAGCCCAGCCGCAGCATCGCCGTCTCCGCCACGCCCAGCCCGCCATCGGCCTGCAGTTTGCGCGCCCAGGCCAGGGTCTGGCGCAAGGCCTCGACATAGGTCGCCTGCCAGGACAGGCCATGGGCGACGAATTGATGCGCCTCGATCAAGGCTGCATTCGGCTTGCCGTCGCGGGTCATCAGCGCCGCCAGCGCCAGGCGGGTGGTGTCGTGCAGCCGCTCCGCGGCAGCGAGTAACCCCGCGCAGGACGCAATGGTATCGGACATGGCTCAGTGGCTCCTGCTGCTTTGGCGCCGGGGCAGCGTGGCGTCGCCCCCGGCCTTGCGCGCTGTTCGGTTCATCAGCCCGGGCCGGCGATCGTGCCGGAATCGTGCAGCCGGCCGATCTGTGCCGAGGACATGCCCAGGACCTCCGCCAGCACGGCATCGGTGTCCTGGCCCATCGCCGGGGCCGGCACCGGCGGCAGGCGGTCGCCATCGGTAAATCCCAGCGGCGACCCGGCCGCCAGCACGCGGCCAACGCCTGACTGGTCAATCATGCCAAAGATCGGATTTTTGGTGGAACAGCGCGGATCCTCCGCGACCAACTGGCCAAAATCTTGATACGGCCCCCACAGCACCCCGGCCGCCGAGAGCAGCGCCCCCGCTTCCGCCAGCGTGTGCCGGCCGACCCACATCTCCAGCAACGCAAAAATCGCGCCGCGTGCATCGAAGCGACCGACCTCGGTATCCAGGTCAACGCCCATCATCGGGCCGATCATCGCCAGCCGCTCGGTCAGGCCGGTCGCCTTGCCGATCGCCCGCCATTGCCGGTTGGAGATGGCGACGATCATCAACCGCCGCCCATCGCTGGTGGCGAAGTCGCGGCCCAGCGCGCCATACAGGTCGTTGCCCAGCGGCGGCCGCACATTCCGGTTCACCTGGACATCGGCGATGTAGCCAAGATTGCCGACCGTCGCGAGCATCACATCCGACAGCGCCAGCGTGACCTCGCGCCCCTGGCCATCGCGCCGGCGCTGGCGTTCGGCGGCCAGCAGCCCCGTCGTGAGGTACAGCCCGGCCGCGACATCCCAGGCCGGCAGCACGTGGTTCACCGGCGCCTCGTCACGCCCCGTCGCGGTGGGGAAGCCGGAGGCGCAGTTCACGGTGTAATCCACCGCCCCCGACCCATCGTGGTTGCCGGTCAGCCGCAGCATGATCAGGTCGGCCCGATGCCGCGACAGCGCCGCATGGCTCATCCAGCCGCTGGCCGGCAGGTTGGTCAGCAGGATGCCCGCCTCCTCACCCGGGCCGGTGATCAGCGCGCGCGCGATCTCCTGCCCCTCGGGCGTGTTCAGGGCCAGCGTGACCGACCGCTTGCCCTTGTTGAGGCTGGTCCAATACAGGCTCGCCCCGGTGGGTGAGAGCGGCATGCGGCGATAGTCGATATTGCCGCCGATCGGATCGATGCGGATGACCTCCGCGCCCAGTTGCGCCAGCGTCATGCCGCCCAGCGGCGCCGCGATGAAGGCGGAGACTTCGGTGACCCGCAGGCCCTTCAGGATCGTGCTCATTGGGCGGCCTCGGCTGCGGCCCGGGGCAGGGCGGCGAACGCGCGTTCGACGATGGCACGCTGGTCGGTGTCATGGTCGCCATGAAAACTGCCCGCGGGCGATGGGGATTCAGGCCGGCCGGCATAGTCGGCGCGCGGTGCGGCCATGCGGCATTCCATCGCCAGGGTCTCCAATTGGCGGTCGATCCAGCGCCAGGCGCCCATGTTCTCCGGTTCCTCCTGCACCCAGACCAGCCGCGCGTTGGGCCAGCGGCGCAGCAGCGCGCGCAGTTCATCGGCAGGCAGCGGATATAACCGTTCCAGCCGCAGGATGGCGACCGTCCGGGCGTCGCGTGCCTGGCGTTGCTCCTCCAGCTCATAGGCGATCTTGCCGCTGCACAGCAGGACAAGTTCGACAGGTCCTTCAGGCACTGTCGCCACGACCGGTGTGAAGCCCGTGCCCGGCAGAAAATCGCGCAAAGGCGACAGTGCGGCGGGCAGGCGCAGCAGTTTCTTCGCGCCCATGATCACCAGCGGCTTGTCGCACAAGCCAAGCCCCTGTTCGCGCAGCAGGTGGAAGTAGTTCGCCGGCGTGGACGGATTGACCACGCGCATATTGTCCAGCGCCGCCAGTTGCAGATAGCGTTCAAGGCGGGCCGAGGAATGTTCGGGCCCCTGACCCTCCAGCCCATGCGGCAGCAGCATCACCAACCGCGAGGGGTCGCACCATTTCTCTTCACCCGAGGTGATGAACTGGTCGATCATGATCTGCGCGCCATTGGCGAAATCGCCGAACTGCGCTTCCCACAGCACCAGCGCCTCGGGCCGTTCCAGGCTGTAGCCATATTCGAAGCCCAGCACGGCATATTCCGACAGTGGGCTGTTGAAGGCCTGGAACCGCGCCTGCGCTGGATCCAGCCCATCCAGCCCGACATGCTTTTGGCCGGTCATCCGGTCCGTCAGGCTGAAATGCCGGTGCGAGAAAGCGCCGCGCACCACATCCTGGCCCGACAGCCGCACCGGCACGCCATCCAGCACCAGGCTGCCGAAGGCCATGGCCTCGGCCGAGGGCCAGGGGATGCCGGCCTCCTCGATCGCGCGCTGGCGCAGCACGCGGCCCATGCGCGGGTGCAGCACGGCGCCATCGGGCGGGTTGGCCAGCGCCGTGGCGATGCGCGCCAGGACGGGCTCGGCGACGCCGGTGTCCTGTCCGCGCGCGGCGGGGCGGGCGGGGAAGCCGCTTTCGTTGACACGGTGGGCCGGGGCTTCGTCGTAGCCGGCCTGCAACCTGGCGCGACAGGCTTCGGCCAGCGCGGCGACGGCATCCTCGGTCGTGATGCCGGCGGCGATCAGGCTGGCGGCGAAGCGGCGCGTGACCGGCGGTTTCCCAGCGATCCGGGCATAGAGCAGCGGCTGGGTAAAGCCTGGCTCGTCGATCTCATTGTGTCCGTTGCGGCGGTAGCAGACCAGGTCGATCACCGCGTCGCAATGCTGCGCCTGCCGCCAGGCCACGGCGATATCGGCGGCACGGCAGACCGCCGCCGGATCGTCGCCGTTCACATGCAGGATGGCGCTGTCCACAGCCTTCCAAGGGCCGGTGCAGTGGCGGGAGGTGCGGGCCTCCTGCACCTCGGTCGTGAAGCCGATCTGGTTGTTGACGACCAAGTGCACCGTGCCGCCGACGGTATAGCCGGCGGGCCCCGCGAGTTGGATGCATTCGGCGACCAGCCCCTGGCCGACCACCGCGGCATCCGTGTGCAGGATGATCGGCAGCACCTTGTCCACGCCGCCTTCGCCGATCGCGTCCTGCGCGGCGCGGGCGCGGCCCAACACCAGCGGATCGACCGCTTCCAGATGCGATGGGTTCGACAGCAGGGTGACGCGGATCGGGTGGCCGTCCAGGATCAGGTCGGCCTCCAGCCCCAGATGATAGGGCACGTCGCCGGCGCGCGGGGCATCGGCCGGGAAGGGATGCGCCCCCTTCACCTCACCAATCATCCGCGCCAGGCTGCGGCCCAGCACATTGGCGACGATCGACAGCCTGCCCCGATGCATGGTGCCAATGACGGCCCGGGTGACCCCCTGGGCGGCGGCATTGGCCAGCACGCGGCGCAGCAGCGGGATCAGGGCTTCCGCGCCCTCGGCACCGAAACGCTTCTTGGTGGGGAATTTTCGGCCCAGGAAGTTTTCGAATTCTTCGGCCTCGATCAACTCGGCCAGCACTGCCATGGGGGCCGCGGGCGCGGGCAGGCCGGCGTCCTGCTCCACCGCGGCGCGCAGCCAGGCGCTGCGCGCGGCATCGTCGATATGGGCCGATTCCACCGCCAGCGTGCCGGTATAGAGCGCCTGGATCGGGTCGGCCGGGGGCGTGGCGCCCGGCGCCAGCGGGTCCAGTGACGCGGTCAGATGGCCGCGGTCGCGCCATTCGGCGCCAGTGTCCGCCGGGCGCCTGGCGTCCATCTCCGCCAAAACCTGGAAGATGACGCGCCATCCCGGCTCCACCGATCCTGGGTCACGGTCGAAGGCCGCCTGCATGGCGTCGAGATATTGCAGGCTGATGCCCGATAGCGGCGAAGAGGCCATCAACACGCGTCCCCCAGTGTGGCGATCCTTGAGCGTCGCCGAAAATCATTCGCCCAGGATAGCGATCCGCTCTGGAACGACCATGTGTCCCGGCGGATAAGAGCTATAACCATATGGTAATATCATGGACCTGCTGGAAATCCGCTACTTCCTGGCCACCGCCGCCGCCGGCAGCCTGTCGCGCGCCGCGGTACGGCTTGGCGTCAGCCAGCCGGCGCTGAGCCGGCAGATCGCCGGGCTCGAGGCCTCGCTGGGCCGGGAACTCTTCTACCGCCATGGCCGCGGCGTGACCCTGACCGACGCAGGGCAGCGCTTCCAGGCGGTGGCGCAGGGTGTGATGCAGCAATTGGCCGATGTGCGGGAGGAGTTGTCGACCGGCGTGCTGGATGAGTCAGGCAGCGTGACGCTGGGTATCCCGCCCTCGCTCTCCGCCAGCATGGGGGCCGATCTGGCGCTGCGCTTCGCCGCCGCCTTCCCGCGCGCCCGGCTGCGTATCCGCGAGGCCTTCAGCGCCGTCCTGCTGGAATGGACCGAGGCGGCGCGGGTGGACCTTGCCGTGCTCTACGACGCCCGCAGCAGTGCCAGCCTGATCGCGACGCCGCTGTTGCTGGAGGATCTGTTCCTGATCGAGCCGCCAGCGCCGGACGGCACCCCGTCCCGCGCCGAACCGGTGAGCCTGGACGAATTGGCGCAGCGCGACTGCGTGCTGCCGGGCCCGGAGAATGGGTTGCGGCGCGTCGTCGATGCGGCCTGTGCCGCCGAGGGCGTCCGCCCCCGCGTGCTGACCGAGGTCGATTGCGTCGCGGCACTGAAGCAATTGGTCGAACGCGGGGTCGGCCCGACCGTGCTGCCTTTCGGCGCCGTGCATCGGGAGGTGCGCGACGGAAGGCTCCAGGTGCGACCTTTCCGCGCCGCGTCGATGCGCGCGCTGCTGGTCATCGCGACGCCCGCGAACAAGCCGGTAACCCCGCTGGTCCGGGCGGCCGTGGCCATGGTGCAGGAGGAGGTCGAGCGCCTGGTGCCGCTGGACGTCTTGCGGGGCATCACCCGCAACCCCGACGGCTCCCGCCTGCGGCATCGCGCGATGGCGAGCCCCAGCACCGAAGAGGTTGGGCCGCCCTGAAAGGACGCCGGCTTTGTGGCGTTCGAGTAGGGTTCTCATCCCGATCGAAGGTCCAGAAGCAGCGCCCGATTTTCGGCCGTGAGATGGAGCCGGGGCCGGAGAAATTGGTCAGGGGGCAGGGAGTCACCGTGACATCGTCGCCGGTGACCCGGAGATGGTGGGGGCGTTTTGCGACGCCGGACGCGCGACGGGGCGGCTGGGCGGAGCGGGATGCTGCAACGCAAAAGAATCGACACACATATATTGCGACTTAGTCGCAGTTGCCTTAAAGCGCTTCACATTCGTGCCTGACGACCCGACGGGCCGGCCCGCCCGCACGCGGGTCGGTCGTGTCGCTTCGCCCGGCTCGACAGGCGCCCACCGCGGCTCGTCGGAACAGGCCGGGGCCTGGGCCGTCAGGCACTCTCACGCCGGGAAGCACATGATGCGTTTCGCCCTGCCGTCCTTTCTTTGCCGCCGCCCGGGCATCCTGCTCGCGGCACTGGTTCTCGCGACAGCGGCCCTGCCTGCAGCGGCGCAGCAGGCACCGGCCATCGGGCTGGAACTGAACCGGTTGGAGCCGCAGCAGAACGGCTGCCGTGCCTGGCTGATGCTACGCAACCCGGGGGAGACGGCGCTCGAGACATTGCGCCTCGACCTCGTGCTCTTCGGGCGCGATGGCGTGGTCAACCGCCGCCTGGCGGTGGAGGCCGGTCCGCTGCCCGCCGCCAAGACCATGGCCCGCGTCTTCGACGTGCCGGGCCTGGCCTGCGACGGCATCGGTGCGCTGCTGCTGAACGACCTGTTGGCCTGCGGATCCGACCCGGCGATGCGCGCCGGCTGCGTCGAACGGATCGCCACCACCTCGCGCGTCGCCGACGTGACGTTCAACAAGTGAGCCAGGGGACAGCGGCATGACCAATGGCGAGATGACGCACGACCTGTCCATGATGGGGCTGTTCCTGCAGGCCGATCCGATCGTGAAGGCGGTGATGGCGCTGCTGGTGCTGGCCTCCATCGCGTGCTGGGCGGTGGTGATCGACAAGGCGCTGTTGTACCGCCGGCTGGGGCAGGAGGTGCGCAGCCTCACCGTCGCCGATCCGGCGGCCCTGTCCGGCGCGCGCGATGCCCGGGATGAGGGCCTCGCCGCGCGTGTATTGCGCGCCGGCGGCCGCGAATGGGCCGAAGGCCGCGACGAGGCCGAGAGCCGGGGCGAATTCCGCGACCGCATGGAGCGCGCCATGCGCGCTGCCTTCACCGGCGGGCTGCGGGGGGCGGACAACGGGCTGCAACTCCTGGCCACCGTCGGCGCCGTCGGGCCCTTCGTCGGCCTGTTCGGCACGGTCTGGGGCATCATGAACAGCTTCTCCAGCATCGCGCAGAGCCAGGACACCTCGCTCGCGGTGGTGGCGCCGGGCATTGCGGAGGCGCTGCTGGCGACCGCGATCGGCCTGGTCGCGGCGATCCCGGCGGTCATGGCGTACAACCGCCTGGCGCTGCGCCTGGGGCGGCTGCGCGCGGATGGCATCGCGGCGATCGGCGGCATCGGCGCGACGCTGGCCCGGCGCGGCGGCCCGCAGATCGCCCACCAGCGTTCGGCAGCGTAACGCCGATGGCCATGGGCGCGATGCAGGCCGGCGGCGGCGAGGATGACGAGGTGCTGCCGATGGCGGACATGAACGTCACGCCGCTGGTCGACGTCATGCTGGTGCTGCTGATCATCTTCATGGTCGCCGCCCCGATGATGATGACCGGCGTGCCGGTGGAACTGCCGCGCAGCGGCGCACCGCGCGCCGCCTCCAGCCGGCCGCCCGTGGTGCTGACGGTCGTGCGCGACGGGGGCGTCTTCATCGGCCGCGACGCGGTGCCGATGGACGACCTGCCCGCCCGGCTGCGGGAACTCGCGGCGGCGGATGCCGAGGCACCGGTCTATGTGCGCGGCGACCGCAACGCCCCCTATGGCGACGTGCTGCGGGTGATGGGGCGGGTCACGCAGGCCGGAATCACGCGCGTGTCGCTGATCGCGGAGGCTGATCCCGCCGCCCGCGCGCAACAGGCACGTTGACGCGACGATGGGACGCGACGATGGCCGCTGACCGCCGCCTGATCGCCTGGGGGGGCTCCGTGCTGCTGCACGCCGGCCTGGCCGTGCCGCTGGTGTTCGGTTTGCCGGACAGCCGGGCCGAGGCACCGCCGCTGCCCACGACGATCATGACCGTCGCCGAGCCCACGGAGCAGGTAAGCGAGGCCCCCGCCAGCGAACCCATGGAGGAAGTGGCGGCCGCAGCCGCCCCCGAGCAGACGTCCGAGACCCGCCCGCCGGAGGAGGTTCAGCTCGCCGAGGCGCCACCTGAGCCCGCATTGCAGCCCGAACCCATCCTGGCCGAGCCGCCGCCGCCCGATGCGGTGCAGAGCGCCGAGCCGCCGCCGGTCGAGATCGTCGAGGCCCCGGCCATCGAGGCGCCGCCGCCACCCGAAGCGGTCGCGGAGCTTGCCCCGGCGCCCGCCCCGATCATCGCGCAGGAGCCGCCGCCCCCGCCGCCGGAGATCGCCCAAGCGGCGCGGCCGCCGGCGCGCCCCCGGCGGGTACGCCCCGATTCGCGCCCGGTCGACACTGCGGCCCTGGCCGCGCCTCCGCCGGTCGCCAACGCGTCGCCGACGGCTGCCCCGGCCGCCGCGGCGTCCCGCCCGCCGCCGGGCTATGTGCAGATGCTGGCCGCGGCGCTGGAACGGCATAAGCACTACCCCTCGGCCGCCCGGAGACGGCGCGCCGAGGGCATCGCGATGCTGCGCTTCTCCATCCGCCGCGACGGCCATGTGGCCCGTTGGCAGGTGGAGCGCAGCTCTGGCGACGAGGACCTGGACGCGGCGGTGGAGGCGATGATTCGCACCGCATCCCCGCTGCCGCCGATGCCCGAGAGCATGACGGGGGACGTGTTGGAGATCGTTGTGCCAATCCGCTTCGCGGTGCGCTGACGTCGCGGCGATGGAGGACGCGATCGCCAACGACCAAGGATATGCCGGGTGCTGATGAAACCTGTCTCGCGCAGCCTTGTCGCCCTGATGTTGCTGGGCGGCATGGCCGGCTGCGCCCCACCGGGCGCGCAGAATGCCGAAGCCGTCTCGAGCCTGGCGCCGGAGGCGAGCCTGGATGCGCGCAGCCTTGGCCGTGGCGTTGCCGCGGCGCGACCTGCTTCGGTGCAGGTGCAGGACGATCCATCGAACCCCACGATCGTCTACGCGGTCTCGCCGCGGCTACAGACCGGATCATTGGGCAGCCTGCCGATGATCGTGACCAGTTTCGGCGCGGAGCGGCAGAGGTCAGACGCATCGACCGCCTATCGCGCCCTGGTCGTGATCAGCAACGCGCGCGCCTATGCCAACTTCGCGCGCGCCACGACCCGGCAGGGCGACAGCATCCCGGTGCAGGCCCTGTCGCGGGATACCCAATGCGGCGGCGTTGGCGGCTGCCTTTTTGTCGAGACCTTGCTGCTGACCTTCACCGCCGATGCCATGCGCCAGGCGGCCGAGGCTGGAACGCCTTTGCGCGTTCGCCTGACCGGCAGCGCGGCCTTTGTCGAGGTTGGCATTCCGCCTGGCCATGTCCGCGTGCTGCTGGCGGCGACACAGCCATGATCGGTGCAGCGGCGCGCGTCGTCGTCCCAGGGGCGCGTTGCTTCGACATTTCGGGCGGCAATGGCGGTGTCTACCGCATCATGATCGCCGTGCCGGAAAGCCCGCCGCCCGTGGCGGGATTTCCGGTGCTGTATCACCTCGACGGCAATGCCGTCTTCGCCAGCATGGTCGAGGCGATGCGCATCCAGGGCGCACGCGGCAGCGCGACCGGGGTCGCGCCCGGGATCATCGTCGGCATAGGCTATGCCGTCGATGGTCCCTTCGACCGGCTGCGACGGACGCTGGACTACACGCCGCCCGCCGATCCCGCCACGCTCGGGGAACGCCCCGATGGCGGGGAATGGACGCCGACGGGCGGGGCCGACGCCTTTCTGGACATGCTCGAGTCCCAGGTGAAGCCGCTGGTTGCCGGACTCGCGGCGGTCGATCCGGCGCGCCAGGCCCTCTTCGGCCATTCCCTGGGCGGGCTGTGCGCGCTGCACATGCTGTTGGCGCGGCCGCACGCCTTCGCGCGGATCGTCGCCGTCAGCCCGTCGCTGTGGTGGAACGGTGGGGCGGTGCTGCGCGCGCTCGACGCGCGCGGCACCTCGCTGCCCGCCGAACGCGCGCGCGTGATGATCGCGGTGGGCGGGGAGGAGGAACCGCCCGAAACCCCCGGCGAGGATGCCCACGCCGCCCGCCGCCGCGCCCATGGCCTGATCACCAATGCCCGCGCCTTTGCCGACCGGCTGCCGGCGGATGTGTTCCGGATTTTCCCTGGCGAGAACCACGGCTCGGCCGTCCACGCCGCCCTTGGTCCGGCGCTGCGCTTCGCGCTGCCGGCGGCCCCGTGACATGGACATCGGCATGATCGCCTGGTCCGCGGACATGGCCCCCTGGACCTGGCGCGTCCGCGCGCAGGGCAGGGAACGTGCCGCCATCATCTTGCTATCCGCTATTGGAAACGAGGCATGACCGAGACTGAACGCCACGACCGGCACGACAATGATCGCGATGCCGCGCGGGGGATGCCTTGATGCTGAAGCGCCGCGCCCTGCTGCTCGCGCCGCTCGCGACACCCGTCCTCGCGCAGGCGCAGGGTGCGGTCGCGGTGACTGACCTGATGGGCCGCGCGGTCCGGCTGCCGCGCCCCGCGCGTCGCATCGTGCTGACCCAGGGCCGCCACCTGCCCGTGCTCGCGCTGATCCACCCCGACCCGCTGAGCCTGATCGTCGGCTGGTCGTCGGACCTGCGTCAGGCCAATGCGCCGGAATACGCGCAGTTGCGCGCGCAGACGCCGTCGGTGGACCAGATCCCCGTGATCGGGCGCGGCCCGGTGGATACCATCTCCTTCGAGAGCATCCTGACCTTGCAGCCCGACTTGGTGCTGCTCAGCCGTTTCACCGCGGGCGGTCCCGATGGCGGGCTGGCGCGGCGGCTGGATGCGGCGGGTATCCCCAGCGCCGTGATCGACTTTTTCGCCGACCCGCTGGGCGAGTCCGAACGCAGCCTGACCGTGCTGGGTGCGCTGATCGGGCGCGAGGCGCAGGCGTCCGCCTTCAACGCCTATTACCGCCGCAGGATGGATGACGTCGCCACGCGCATGGCCGGTGCGGAGCCGAAGCCGCCCATCCTGGTGCAGGCGCATGCCGGCGGCACCGCCTGCTGCTTCTCGGCCGGGACTGGCATCTTCAACGGCATGATCATCGCGGCGGGCGGGCGCAATATCGCGACCGACATCCTGTCGGCGCAGATGGGCCAGCTCAGCCTGGAATTCGTGCTCTCGACCGACCCCTATGTGTATGTCGCAACGGGCGGGCCCTTCGGCGGCGCGCGCGGCGGCGTCACCCTGGGCACCGGTGCGACCGCGCAGGAGGCGCGGGAGAGCCTGGCCCGGGTGGTGCAGTCGCAGGGGCTGGCCGGGCTGTCGGCGGTGCGTGCGGGCCGCGCCCATGGGCTGTGGCATGGCTTTAACGATACGCCGGCGCATTACCTGGCCATCGAGGCCCTGGCCCGCTGGCTGCACCCCGACCGGATGCGCGGGATCGCGCCGGATGCATCGCTGGCCGAACTCAACGACCGCTTCCTCTCCATCAAGATGCAGGGCACCTACTGGGTCGATCTGCGGTGAGCGCGGTCCTCTCCGCCGGTTCCGCATCGGCGATCACCGCCTATCGCGCCAGCCTGCGCCGGCGACGCCTGCTGCTGGGCTTGCTCGGCGTCGTCGCCGTCGCGGCCTTCCTCGTCGATATCGCGGTCGGCCCGTCGCTGCTGCCGGCGTCGGAGGCGCTGCGCGCGCTGTTCGACCCGTCCTCGGCCAGCCCCCTGGCCCGGACCGTGGTCTGGCAGGCGCGGCTGCCGCCATCGGTGATGGCGGTGCTGGTGGGCATGGCGCTGGCCGCGGCGGGGGCGGAGATGCAGACCATCCTGAACAACCCGCTGGCCAGCCCCTTCACCCTCGGCATCTCCTCGGCCGCGGCTTGCGGTGCGGCGCTGGCCATCGTGCTTGGCCTGTCCATCCCGGGCCTGCCGGCGCGCTGGGCGGTGTCGGGCAACGCGTTTCTCTTCGCCTTCGCCTCGGTCGCGCTGCTGCAACTGGTGATCCGCTGGCGCGGCGCGGGGGTGGAGACACTGGTGCTGCTCGGCATCGCGCTGGTCTTCACCTTCAACGCCATCGTGGCGCTGATCCAATTCGTCGCCAGCCAGGATGCGTTGCAGCAACTGGTGTTCTGGACGCTCGGCAGCCTGGGCCGCACGCAATGGGACGGCATCGCGCTGGTCGCGCTGGTGCTGGTGGTGGTGCTGCCGTTCTCCTGGCGCGCTGCCTGGCGGATGACGGTGCTGCGGCTGGGCGAGGAACGCGCGCGCGGCCTTGGCGTCGATGTCGGGGCGCTGCGCTTCGCGTCCTTGCTCCGCATCAGCCTGCTGGCGGCGGCCGCCGTCGCCATGGTCGGCGTGATCGGCTTCATCGGCCTGGTCGCGCCGCATGTCGCGCGGCTGCTGCTGGGGGAGGACCACCGCTTCCTGCTGCCGGGCAGCCTGCTCTGCGGGGCCGCGATCATGTCGCTCGCCGCGACCGCGAGCGAGATGCTGGTGCGCGGCGCGGTGCTGCCGCTTGGCATCGTCACGGCGCTGGTCGGGCTGCCGGTCTTCATGATGCTCATCCTCGGCGGGCGGAGGCGCGGATGAGCGACCTGCTGCTGTCGGGCGTGACAGCCGGCTATGCCGGGCGTCCGGTCCTGCGCGGCCTGTCCTGCGGCCCCATTCCGCAAGGCTGTGTCACCGCCCTGGTTGGGCCGAATGCCGCGGGCAAGTCCACCTTGCTGCGCGCCATCGCCGGGTTGTTGCGCGCGAAGGGCTCCATCCGTTTCGGCGATCGCGAGTTGATCGGCATGCCGGCGCGGGAGCGCGCGCATCACCTGGCCTTCATGCCCCAGGCCCTGCCGCAGGACACCGGGCTGTCGGTGATCGAGGCATTGCTCGGCGCCTGGCGCGCGCTGCCGGATGGCGCGAGCTGGGGCAGCGAGGCCGCGCTGCTCGACCGGGTGGGGCAGGTGCTGGACCGGTTAGGCCTTGGCGATCTCGGCATGGTGTCGTTGCAGTCGCTGTCGGGCGGCCAGCGCCAGATGGTGGCGCTGGCCCAGGCGATCATCCGCGATCCGCCACTGCTGCTGCTGGACGAGCCGACCAGTGCCCTGGACCTGCGCCGCCAGTTGGAGGTCATGGGCCTGCTGAGCGAGTTGGCGCGGGAGGGACGGACGGTCATCGTCGTGCTGCATGACCTCGCGCTGGCGGCGCGCTGGGCGGATTGCCTGCTGGTGATGAACCACGGGCAGGCGCAGGGCTTCGGCCCATCCGAGACCGTGCTGACGCCAGACATGCTCGACGAGGTCTATGGCGTGGAGGCGCGGATCGAACCCTGTTCCCAGGGCCGCCGCACCCTGCTGATCGATCGGATCAGCGACAGGCCGCGCCCGCTGTAGGTCACATCTTGCACCACATGCGCATGAGGTTGTGGTAGCACGAGGTCAGTCCCAGCACGCTGACATGATCGTCGGGCAGCACCATGCGCGCCTGGATGATGGCCATGTCCATCTCGAACAACAGCCGGCGCTGGCGGTCGTCGTCGATCATCGACTGGGTCCAGAAGAAGGACCCCCAGCGGCTGCCGCGCGTGACCGGGTTGACGCGGTGCAGGCTGGTCGAGGGATAGACGATCATGTCGCCGGCCGGCAGCTTCACCGCCTGGGCGCCGTAGGTGTCCTCGATCACCAGCTCGCCGCCATCATATTCCTCGGGCGCGCTGAGGAAGAGTGTCGATGACACGTCGGTTCGCATGCGCGTGCCGGAGACGCTGCGGATGGCATTGTCCACATGCGTGTTGAAGGTCATGCCGACGTCGTAGCGGTTGAACATCGGCGGATAGACGCGCAGCGGCAGCGTCGCCGAGGAGAATAGCGGGCTACGCGCCAGCCCGCGCAGGACCATGTCGCCAAGTTCGCGCGCCGTCGGCGAATCCTCCGGCACCTGGAGGTTGTGCTTCACCTTGGCCGACTGGTCGCCGGCCGTGGCACGCCCGTCCACCCATTCCGCCGCGTCCAGTTTCTGGCGGCACAGGGCGACGTCCTCCGCGGTCAGGACGTTGGGGATGTGTATCAGCAAGGCAGTTCTCCTTCGGCTGCGTCGTCATGGACTGGCCGCAAGCCAGGCGGCAACGAAAAAGGGGCCGTTCGGACAGCGCTGTCCGAACGGCCCCTGCGGCCCCTTCACGGGGCCATGCGGGCAGGACGCGTCAGAAGCTGGTCGCGAGTGTCATCGTGACCGCACGCCCCGCGCCCATCACGGCGCGGTTGTTGAAGACCGAGGTGTAGTTGCGATTGTCGGTCAGGTTGTAGCCGTTCATCCGAACCTGAAGGTTGTCGTTGATGTTGTGCGAGATGAACCCGTCGAGCGAGAAGGTATAGGGCACTTCCTGCGTATTCGAAGCGTTCGTGTAGATCGAGCTGCTGGCGACAACGCCGCCGCCGACCTGCAGGTTCCACGGCTGGCCCTGGTTGAAGTCGTAGCTGGTCCAGAGGGAGACAGCATTGTCGGGCACCAGTGCCACCCGCTGGCCAACGTTGGCCGGGGTCAGCGAACTTGTGGTTTCGCTGTCCATGTAGCTGTAGCGCGCATTCATCAGCCAGGCCGGAGTGATCCGGCCGGTCACGCCGAGGTCGATGCCGCGGATCCGCTGCACGTCGCCCGAGGAGAAGGTCGTGCCCGTGACAGGATCAGTCTCCGTCGCGTTGTTCTTCTCGATCTGGTAGACGGACGCGCTCAGGCCGAGGCGCCCTTCAAGGATGTTTGCCCGCCCACCGACTTCGAAGATCTGGTTCTGCTCGGGTTCCAGCTGCGTGCTCGCCACGCTTGCCTGACCAGGCTGGGTGGACCAGTTGGAGCCCGGCGCGAAGGTCGACTGCGCGTAGGAGAAATACAGCGTCTGGTTCGCCGTCGGCTCCCAGATCAACGCCGCCCGCGGGTCGAGGAAGGCGTTGTCGGCATTCAACGTCGAGGTCGGGTTGGTTCCACCGTAGGCCTGGTAGTCGCTCTGCTGCCTGGTCCAGCGCAACCCGCCAATGGCCGAGATCTCCGGAGTGACCCAGACGCGGTCGCTGGCGAAAAGGGCCGCCTGCGTCGTCTGCGAGGCCCGGGTCGCTGTCGCGGCGGTGCTGGGGGTGTAGGCGAAGTTCAGGCTGTTGTCCGGGCTGAAGAGGTTGCCACGGTAGTTGGTCCGGTCGGCGCCGTAGGTATAGCCGTTACGCTCAAAATCTTCGTACCAGAGGTCGAGGCCAAAGGTGGCTTCATGCCGCAGCGACCCGGTGAAGAAGCGCGCCGTGGCCGTGGTGATGTTCTGCGCGCCCCAGGTCTGCGAGGTATAGGGCGAGCCCGCGCCGCTGAAGGCGTATTGCGGAATGCCACCGCCGTTGAAGAAGCGGGTGGTGCAGGTCGCGTCGCAGGACGGGATGGAGTAGCTGAAGAAGCGTTCCTGAATGCCGACGCGGCTGTCGTTGTAGACGGTCAGCCAGTCATTGGCGCGGTGCTGCACGCGCGCCGTGAAGCGGTTGACGGTCGACTTGTCGCGATCGCCCTGCGTGCCGTACCAGGTGGCCCGGCCGACGCCGTTTTCCGTCACCGGATGGGCGATCGTGGTGCCGGGCCGCGCGACGAGCGGCACGCCACCGTCGGCCGCCTCATCGTAACGGTAGTACAGGTATTCCATCGTCAGCGTCGTGTCGGTGCCGAGGCCGAAGGCCAGCGACGGCGCGAAACCCCAACGCTCACCGGAGGGCAGGTCCCGGCCGGGAATGGTGGACGATTGCCCCATGATGTTGAGGCGGAAGGCGGAGGTCGGGCTCATCTGGTAATTGGCATCGGCGGTGCCACGCACCATGCCGTAGAGGCCGCCGGTCACGTTGGCATTGAGCGAGTTGCCCAGATGCGGCACCCGGCTGTTGACGTTGATCACGCCGCCCGCCGAGCCGGAACCGAAGGTCACGCCCGAGGGGCCGAGCAGCGCCTGCACTTCTTCAAAGGTGAAGGCGTCGCGGCGGTAGGAGCCGAAATCGCGCAGGCCATCGAGATAAAGGTCATTCTGCGCGTTGAAACCGCGAATGCGAAGCTGGTCGCCGGAGACGCCGCCATTGCCTTCACCCGCCGAGGAGGTGACGCCCGGCACGTTGCGCAGCGCCTGCTCCAAGGTCGTCACGTTCTGCTGCTGCAAGATCTCCTGCGGGATGACCTGGATGGTCTGCGGGATATCCATGATCCGGCCGGGAAGACGCCCGAGACCGGTGGTGCCTTCCAACGTGTTCTCCGGCCGCGCGCCTTCGACGCTGATCTGCGGCAGGGCCACGCTGCCGGGCGTCTGGGCCGGCGGGGTGGTCTGGGCATTCGCCGGTGCGACGGCCACGAAGACCATGCCGGCTGCGAGGCTTCCGCTGAACACCGACGAACACACCGCTGTCCGCAAGGAAGAGGCCATGGTCATCAAAAGTAACTCCTGTGAGACGGCGCCTTTCTGATTCGGCGCGATGCGCGCAGGTTGCTGCGAATGCGAGTGATTATCAACTAGGCCGGCGGCTTTTCCCGCCCGGCCGGTAACCGCTTCGCAACGCCTGTGACTTGAGTGCAACAGAGCGCGGCCAGGCTTTCGGGGTCTGGCCGTCAGGACTGATGGGCCAAGGTACGCCGAACGCGCGCTATCCGGCCGGGCCTCTGCCAGGGGGCGGGGCAGGGGGCATCGGTGCGGCGTTGATCGATTCCCACAGCACCCGGGGGCCGATGTCGCGCAAGCTGCGGCAGCCGGTCAGCGCCATGGCGACCTCGAACTCGACCCGCAGCATCTGCACGGCGTGGGCCACGCCGGCAGGCCCCGCCACGGCGAGCGCATGGACATAGGGGCGGCCGATCAGCACCGCGCTCGCGCCGCGGGCGAGGGCCTTCAGCACATCCGTCCCACGCCTGACGCCCCCATCGACCAGCACGGGCACGCGACCCCCGACGGCCGCGGCGATGACCGGAAGCGCTTCGATCGTCGGTGGCAGCGTATCGAGCACCCGCCCGCCGTGATTGGAGACGATGATGCCGTCCGCGCCCTCACGCACCGCGCGGTCGGCATCCTCCGGCGCCATGATCCCCTTGATCAGCAGCGGCAGCCGCGTCGCGGCGCGCAGGCGGGCGACATCGGCCCAGGTCGCGGCGCGGTCGATGAAGCCGTTGAAGATCAGGCTTTCACCCAGGCCCGCCCGCGGAATCGTCCCCGCCCGCGCGCCGCGCAGATGGACAGGTTCGCCCAGCATGGCGGGCGTGACGCCGGCCCTGCGTTCGCGGTCGCGCATGCCGCTGACGGGCGCATCGACCGTGACGACGATGGCTTTCGCCCCGGCACGCGCGGCGCGTTCGACCAGGGCATGGGTGAAGGCCCGGTCCTGCTGGATGTAGAGTTGGAACCAGAATCGCCCGCGTGTCGCTGCGGCCGCTATCTCCTCGATGGCCGTATCGGATTCCGTGCTGACCACGAATCCCGCGCGCGCGCCTACCGCGCCAACCGCCGTTGCGATCTCGGCCGCCGGGCAGGCGAGCCTGTGATGGGCGACCGGAGCCAGCAGGATCGGATGGTCGTAAGTGTCCCCGAACAGATCGAGTTGCGTGCCGCCGCCGCCGAGATCCCCCAGCACGCGCCCCGTGAGCCGGATCGCGTCATAGGCCTCCCGGTTCTGTTGCAGCGTGATCTCATCCGCCGCCCCGCCGGAAATATAGGCCCAGGCGGCCTCGGGCAGCCGGGCGCGCGCATGGCGCGCATAATCGGCGAGGCAGACGATATCCGGCGGAATGCTGTAGGCGTCAGACATCGTTCACCCTGTGATCCACGCGCCTGGCGCGGCCACGGATCGATGCGCCGTTCTGCTTGCCCTGCACAGGGACTGCAAGTAGCAATCATTCGCAATCGAGCCAGCGAGATCGCCGTGTCCCCCCATCTGCTTCCCACGATCCGCCGGCATGAGGCGGAGCTGATCGCGATCCGCCACGATCTTCACCGCCATCCCGAACTCGGCTTCCAGGAAAGCCGCACGGCTGGGGTGGCGGCGCAGGCGTTGCGCGGCTGGGGGCTTGAGGTTGCGGAAGGCATCGCCCGGACGGGCGTGGTGGCCACGCTGCGGGGGCGGCGCGGGGGCGCGCGGTCCATCGCGCTGCGCGCCGACATGGATGCCCTGCCGATCCAGGAGGCGACCGGCGTCGCCTATGCCTCCGCCACGCCGGGGGTGATGCATGCCTGCGGGCATGACGGGCACACGACGATGCTGCTGGGTGCGGCGCGGCACCTGGCGGAAGACCCGGATTTCGAAGGCACCGTTCACTTCATCTTCCAGCCCGCCGAGGAAGGGCTCGGCGGCGGGCGGCTGATGGTCGAGGAGGGGCTGTTCGACCGCTTCCCCACCGATGCCGTCTTCGGCATGCACAACGAACCTGGACTGGCGCTGGGCCGGTTCGGGCTGCGGGTTGGGCCGATGCTCGCCAATGTGGATACCTGGTCGGTCGCCTTCCGCGGCAGCGGCGGCCATGGCGCGATGCCCCATCGTGCGACCGACGCGACCCAGGCCATGGCGCAGTTCGTGGGCACGCTGCAAAGCGTGATCGGCCGCAACATCCCGCCCGGCCAGACCGCGGTGCTCAGCGTCGGCCACGTCGCCGGCGGCGATGTGCGGGCGCCGAATGTCATCCCGGCCGAGGTGGTGCTGTCCGGCACCGGCCGCTCCTTCCTGCCCGCCGTGCGGGAGGTGATGGAACGCCGCCTGCGTGATCTGGCTTCGGCCGCGGCCCTGGCCCATGGCTGCATGGCGGAGATCACCTACCGCCACGATTATCCGGCCTTGGTGAACACGGCGGCGGACGTGGCGCTGGCCGCCCGGGCCGCCACCGCGCTGGTCGGGGCCGAGGCGGTCGATGCCGACTACCCGCCGATCACCGCCGGCGAGGATTTCGCCTACATGCTGCAGAAACGCCCCGGCGCCTTCATCCTCGCGGGGAACGGCCTGGCGCCGGATGGCACCTTCCACCACGTCCACACGCCGCGCTTCGACTTCAATGACGGTCTGCTGACCATCGGCGCGGCGTATTGGGTCAGCCTTGTCGCCCATGCGCTTGGGGACGCCGCATGACACTGCCCCGCCGCACGCTGCTGGCCCTGCCGGCCCTGGCCAGCACGGCACAGGCCCAGCCCGCTTGGCCGAACCGCCCGATCCGGCTGCTGGTCGGCTTCGCCCCGGGCGGGGCGATCGACATCGTCGCGCGGCTGGTCGCACCCGCCCTGGCCGCCCGGCTCGGCCAGCCGGTGGTGGTGGAGAACCGGGCCGGCGCCGGTGGCAACATCGCCGCCGAGGTGCTGGCGAATGCGACCGCCGACGGCCACACACTGATGCTCGCGACACCCGGGCCGCTGACCGTGAACCCCGCGATCTACCGGCATCTGCCCTTCGATCCGGCGCGCAGTTTCGCCCCTGTCGCGCAACTGGGCGTGGTGCTGGACGTGCTGGCCGTGCCGGCGGCGCGACCCTGGCAGACCACGGCGGATGTCATCGCGGCCGCGAAGGCCGCGCCCGGCGCGCTCAACGTCTCCCATTCCGGCGTCGGCTCCGGCAGCCACGTGGGCATCGCCCTGCTGCGTTCGCTGACCGGGATCGACGTGCTCGAGGTGCCCTATGGCGGCGGTGGGCCGATGATGGCGGATTTCCTGTCGGGCAAGCTCGATGCCACCATCGGTACCGCGCCGGTGCTGGTGCCCCTGGCGCGCGCGGGGCGCATCCGCATCCTCGGCGTCGCGCAGAATGAACGCTCTGTCCTGCTGCCCGGCGTGCCGGCCATGGCGGAGGCGGTACCGGGCTATGATCTGCGATCCTGGTTCGGCCTTGTCGCCCCGGCGGGAACGCCGGCGTCGGTCATCGACAGGCTGCATCACGCGGCCGCCACCGCGCTCGCGGAGCCCGAGATCGTCGCACGCCTTCAACAGCAGGTGACCGAGCCCGCGGTGACGGACCCCGCCGCCTTCGCCCGGATGTTGGCGGAGGAGCGGGCGCGCTGGGCGCCGCTGATGCGCGCCGCCAATGTGACGGTGGAGTGATGGCCGAACCGATGGGCGAGGCCACCCCGGCCCCGCGCGATCCCGTGCTGTTCACGCTGATGGCGGCGGTCTTCTCGGGCAGCCTGGCGATGATGGCCTTCGTGGCGCTGGTCGGCCCGGTCGCCCGGGTCGCCGGGTTGCAACCCTGGCAGGCTGGGCTGGCTGTCACGGCCTCCGGGGTGATGTGGATGCTGTCGGCGCGGCCCTGGGGGGCGGCGAGCGACCGGTACGGGCGCCGCGCCATCCTGCTGACCGGTGCTGTGGGCTTTACCTTGGCCTTTTGGGCACTCTGCCTTTTCGTCGATGCGCTGCTGCGCTGGCAGATGCCGGCGATGCTGGCCTTTCTCGGCCTGGTGCTGCTGCGCGGCCTTGTGGGCGGCGCCTATGCCGCGATTCCGGCCGCCGGCATGGCGATGATCGCCGATCGGGTGGCGCCGGCGCGCCGCGCCCAGGCCATGGCGCAGCTTGGCACCGGCAGCGCGGCGGGGCTGGTCGCGGGGCCGGCGCTGGCCGCGGCGCTGGTGCCGTATGGGTTGGGTGTGCCGCTGCTCGCGACCGCCGTGCTGCCTCTGCTCGCCTGCCTCGCCCTGTGGTGGCGGGTGCCGCCGACGCCGCCGCGGCCGAGCCCCGCGCGGCGGCGGCTGACACTTTCCGATCCGCGTCTGCGCCGCCCGCTGTCCATCGGTTTCGCGGCCATGTTCAGTGTCGCGATTGCCCAGGTCAGCATCGGCTTCTTCGCGATGGACCGCCTTGGCCTGCCGCCCGAGGCCGCGGCCCAGGCGGCGGGCACGGCGCTGATGCTGGTCGGCGTCGCCCTGGTGCTCTCGCAAGGCGCTGCGACGCGGCTGCGGATCGCGCCGGAACGGATGATCCGTTACGGCACGCTGGTGGCGGCGCTGGGTTTTGGCAGCGTCGTGCTGGTGGATGGCGGCCGGATGCTCGCCGCCAGTTATTTCGTGGCGGCGCTTGGGATGGGTTGGGTTTTCCCCGCCTTCTCCGCCATGACGGCCAATGCGGTCGAGCCGCATGAACAGGGGGCGGCGGCAGGCGCCGCGGGTGCTGCGCAGGGGCTGGGCATGGTGGTCGGACCCGTGGCCGGCACGCTGCTCTATGCCCTGGCGCCGGCCCTGCCTTATGTGCTGGCGAGCTTGCTCCTGCTGGCGGTCTCGCTGCCGCTGTGGCTCGGGGCGGGCCGTGTGCCGGGTCGGGCGGCACCGTGATGCGCCGGCCCGGGGTCCTGCGCTTGTCGCGCTTCGGACATGGCGCTAGTGATAAGCATTCGCAATTAGCAAGGCGCCGCCCCGGGTCCCGGTCCGCTGACCACCTTGGCGCCGATGGAACGGATTTCCTCAGTGCTCCCCCTTCGACAGGTCTGGCCCGCAGATTTCGCCGCCCGCTATCGCGCGGCCGGATACTGGCGGGGCGAGACCTTCCCCGGCTTTCTTCGCGCACGCGCCGCCGAGCCCCCGGATGCGTTGGCCATCATCGGCGGCGACCAGCGCTGGACCTATGCCGAACTGTGGGCGCGCGCCGAGGCCGCGGCGGCCGGCTTCCTCGCCCTGGGGTTGCGGCCGGGCGACCGGGTCGTGGTCCAGCTCGGCAATATCCCTGAATTCTTCTCGGTCGTTTTCGGCCTGTTCCGCGCGCAGCTCGTACCGGTCTATGCGCTGCCGGGGCATCGTCTGACCGAGATCGCGCATTTCCTCCGCAAATCAGAAGCCGCCGCCTATGTCTGCGCCGATCGTGGCATGGATGGCTTCGATTACCGCGTGCTGGCGCGGCAGTTGCGCGACGGCGAGCCGCGCCTGCGCCATGTGATCGTGGTCGGTGAGGCCGAGGAGTTCACGCCCTTCATCGGCCTCGACGGCGACCGCGCGGTGCTGCCGGGCGATCCTGATCCCGCCAGCGTCGCCTTCCTGCAGATATCGGGTGGCACCACTGGGCTGTCCAAGCTGATCCCGCGCACGCATGACGACTACATCTACAGTTTCAGGGCGAGCAACGAGATCTGCGGGGTCGGCGCCGACAGCGTCTTCCTGACGGCACTCCCCGCCGCCCATAACTTCACGATGAGTTCGCCGGGCCATATGGGCGCGCTGTTTGCCGGGGCGCGGGTGGTGCTGAGCCCATCGCCCAGCCCCGATATCGCCTTCCCGCTGATCGCGCGCGAGGCGGTCACCATCACCGGCCTGGTGCCGCCGCTCGCGCTGCTCTGGGCGCAGGCCGCGCCGGGGGCGAAGCACGACCTGTCCAGCCTGAAGGTGCTTCTGGTGGGTGGCGCGAAGCTGACGCCGGAAGCCGCGCGGCGTGTGCAGGATGCGCTGCCCGCCTGCCGGTTGCAGCAGGTTTTTGGCATGGCCGAGGGGCTGGTGAACTACACGCGGCTGGACGATCCTGACGCCATCGTGCTGGAAACACAGGGCCGCCCGATCAGCACGGATGACGAGGTGCTGATCCTCGACGATCTCGGCAATCCGGTGCCGGAGGGCGAGCCCGGCAACCTGCTGGCGCGCGGCCCCTATACCATCCGCGCCTACCATAATGACGAGACGGCCAATGCGCGGTCCTTCACCCCGGACGGCTTCTACCGCACCGGTGACATCGTCTGCCGTACGCCGCAGGGCTACCTGGTTGTGCAGGGTCGTGCGGGTGATCACATCAACCGCGCGGGCGAAAAAATCTCAGCCGAGGAGATCGAGGATCATCTGCTCGCGCATCCGAATGTCTTCGATGCGGCGGTGGTCTCGGTGCCGGACGAATTTCTGGGCGAACGATCCTGCGCCTTCATCATCCCGCGCGGCGAGAAGCCGCGCACCGCGGCGCTGAAGGCCTGGATGCGCGGCCGCAACATCGCCGAGTTCAAGGTGCCGGACCAGGTGGTGCTGGTGGAGTCCTTCGAGACCACCGCCGCCGGGAAGATCAGCCGCAAGGAGTTGCGCGCACGCCTGCGCGCGCGGCTGCTGGCGGAAGAAGCCCCGTGACGGCGCAGGCAAAGCCGCCGATGACGCGGGAGCGGATGCGCGCCGACCTCGCGCGCGCCCTGCGCATGGCGCCGGAGGAGTTGGAGGATGACGACAACCTGATCGACCTCGGCCTCGATTCCATGCGCGCCATGACCTTGCTGACCCGTTGGTCGGAGCATGGGCTGGAGCTCGACCTCAGCGCCATCGCGGAGAAGACGACGCTTGGCGCCTGGTGGGCGCTCGCCGAACGCGCCAGGGCAGGGCAGGGGAATGGTTGACGGCGACCTGATCGTCGCATCGGGCCCGCGGCTGACCGAGGCGCAGGAAGGGCTTTGGTATGCCCAGCGCCTCGATCCCGGGAACCCGGTGTTCAACACCGGGCACTATCTTGACCTGCGCGGGCCGCTCGACATCGCGGCGTTCCACGATGCGGTGAATGGCATGGTGGAGGAAGCCGATTCCTTGGCTTTCCGCATCCAGGATGGGCCGGTGGGCGTGACGCAGCGGCTGGATCCCGCGCTGCGGCCCTGGCTGGAAACGATTAACTCATCCAGCGAGGCCGAGGCCCTGGCCGAGATGGCGCGCGACATGGCGCGGCCGGTCGATCCCGCGCGCGGGCCGCTCGCGGCGGAACAGCTCTACCGGCTCTCGGCCGAGCATCACCTCTGGTATCACCGCGCGCATCATCTGGTGCTGGACGGCTTTGGCACCGACCTGCTGATGCGGCGCGTCGCCGCCCTCTATGCCGCGCGGCAGGGCGGTGCGGATGCCGGCCCGCCGCTGGCCGGTTTCGACGCGGCGCTGGCCGAGGATGCCACCTATCGCGCAGCACCACGCCGCGCGACGGATGCGGGGTTTTGGCGCCAGGCCATGGCGGATGCGCCGGATGTCACCGGCATCGGCCAGGGTGTCGCGCTGACCGCGCGCTCGGCCCATCGCGCCCATGCGGCGATCACGCCCGAGGCCGCCGCCGCGCTGCGTGGGTTGACCGCGGCGCATGACCTGGCCTGGCCGGATGTGATGACCGCGCTACTCGGCGCCTATTGCCGGCGCCTGACAGCGGAGGCGGAATCGGTCGTCGGCGTCACCTTCATGAACCGTTTCGGCAGTGCGGCAGCGCGCACGCCGGCGACGCTGATGAACGTGCTGCCCCTGCGCATCCGCTTCGACGAAACCTTGCCATTGCATGATGCGGCCGAGGATGTCGCGACGCGGCTTGCGGCCCTGCGCCGGCATGGCCGCTATCGCGGCGAACAGTTGCGGCGTGACCTCGGCCGCGTCGGGGCGGGCCGCCGGGTGCACGGCCCCATCATCAACATCCAGCCCTATCACGCGGTCCCGATCTTTCCAGGGCTGACGGCGGCATTGCACCTGCTCGGCACCGGGCCGGTGGACGACATCACCTTCGACCTGCGCGGCGACCCCGCCGCCGGTGCGCTGCGGCTGGAGGTCGAGGCCAATCCTGGTCTTCACTCCGCCGAGGAGACCGCTGCACACGCCGTCCGCGCCGCCAGGTTCATCGCCGCCGCGCTGGACGCGGGCAGCCTTGCGGATGTCCCGACCGCGACGCCCGAGGAAGCACAGCGCTTCGTCCATGACGTGAATCGCACGGCCCATTCCGTTCCCGACACCACGCTGGCCCGGTTGATCGAAGCGACGATGCAGGCGCGGCCGCTGGCCGAAGCGGTGGTCTTCGAAGGCCGATCCATGACCTACGCCGAGCTTGACCGGCGCAGCGCGGCCTTGGCGGGCGCGCTGGCCGCGCGTCACATCGGGCCGGGCGATCTGGTCGCCGTGGCGCTCGATCGCTCCTTCGACCTGATCGTCGCGCTGGTGGGTGTGATCCGCGCCGGTGCCGCCTATCTGCCGCTTGATGCGAGTCATCCCGCCGACCGCATCGCCCGCATCATGGCGGCCGCGGCGCCGCGGCTGACACTGGCGGAAACGCCGCTGCCGGGCGGCGCCGATATCCTGGCCCCGGCCGACTGGCCGCGCGATGGGGCCGCGTCCGTCGGTCCCGAACCGGGCGATGCGGCCTATGCGATCTACACCTCCGGCTCCACCGGCGAACCCAAGGGCGCGGTCATCGATCACCGCGCCATCGTCAACCGCCTGGAATGGATGCGCGTGCACTACGGCATCGCCCCACAGGACCGCATCCTGCAGAAGACGCCGGCCACCTTTGATGTCTCGGTCTGGGAATTCTTCCTGCCGCTGATCGCTGGCGCCACGCTGGTCATCGCCCCGCCCGGCGCGCATCGCGACCCGGCAGCCATCGCCCGGCTGATCCGCCAGGATCGTATCACCACGGTGCATTTCGTGCCCTCGATGCTCGCGGCCTTCCTTGCCCATCCCGATGCGGCCGGGCTGACCCTGGCGCGGGTCTTCTGTTCGGGTGAGGCGCTGACCGCCGATCTGCGCGAGCGCTTTCATGAAACGCTGACGGCCGAACTGCATAATTTGTATGGCCCGACCGAGGCGGCGGTGGATGTCAGCTATTGGAACGCCTCGCGCGGCGATCACAGCCAGCCCATGCCGATCGGCTGGCCGGTGTGGAACACGCGGCTTTATGTGCTGGACGACGCGTTGCGGCCGCTGCCGCCCGGCGTCACGGGGCAATTGTTCATCGCCGGGGTGCAGCTTGCCCGCGGCTACCTCGGACGGCCGGACCTGACCGAGCGCGCCTTCATCCCCGACCCCTTCCAACCCGGCGCGCGCATGTATCGCACGGGCGACCTGGCGCGGTTCCGTCCCGATGGAGCGATCCTTTATCTTGGGCGCGCCGATGGCCAGGTGAAGCTGCGTGGCTTCCGCATCGAACTGGGTGAGATCGAGGCCGCCATCGCGTCATCCCCCATGGCGCGGCAAAGCCGTGTGATCGCGCGGGAAGACCGGCCGGGCGACAAGCGCCTGATCGCCTATGTCGTGCCCGGGCTGGATTACGATGCGGCCGCGCTGCGCGCCCATGTCGCGGCGCAGGTGCCCGACTACATGGTGCCATCGGCCTTCGTCGCGATCGCAGCACTGCCGGTCAACAGCAGCGGCAAGCTTGACCGCAACGCGCTGCCCGCGCCGGAGATCACGCAGAGCCAAGGCCGCGCCCCGGCGACGGAAACGGAACGCCGCGTCGCGGCCCTCTTCGCCGAAACGCTCGATGTGCCGCATGTGGGCGCGGAGGATGATTTCTTCGACCTGGGCGGTCATTCGCTGCTGGCGGTGGACTTGATGCTGCGCGTGCAGGAGGCGTTCGGACGCGACCCGGGCCTTGGCGCGCTGTTCGAACACGCGACGGTCGAGCGCCTGGCGCGTCTGCTCGATTCCACCGCCCTGCCGCCGACCGATGACGGGTTGCGGCCGCTGATCGTGCTGGGGCGCGGGGGGCAGGATCGGCCATCGCTGTTCGTCGTGCATCCGGCGGGCGGCGTCGCCTGGTGCTATGGCGGGATCGCGCGCGCCCTGGCGCCGGATATCGCGGTGCTGGGCCTGCAATCGCCCGCGCTGGACCCCGACGTGCCGCCGGTGGACAGCCTGGAGGCGCTGGCGGCCGATTACGCCAACCGCGTGGTGGCGGCGGATCGGCCGGGGCCGATCCACCTTGCCGGCTGGTCGGTGGGCGGGATCATCGCCCAGGCGATCGCGGTGCGGTTGCGCGATCTTGGCCGGGATGTGGGGCTGGTCGCATTGCTCGACGCCTATCCGGCCGAGGTCTGGCGCGCGGCGCCGGAGCCGGATGATGCGGCGATCTACGCGGCCCTGCTCGGGATCGCCGGGTATGATCCGGCGCGGTTCCCCGACCTGCCGATGGAGCGCGGCGCGGTCATCGATTTCCTGCGCCGCGGCGGCATGCCGCTCGGCCGTCTGCCGGAAGCGGCACTCGATGGCGTGGTGCGGGTGGTGGAGGGCAACAACCGGCTGGTGCGCGGCCACCACCACCGGCGCTTCGACGGCACGCTGACGCATTTCCGGGCGGCGCGCGACCATGTGGGGCGCGACATCTCGCCCGCCATGTGGGCACCGCATGCGGCGCGGGTCGCGGTGATCGATGTCCCCGCCCTGCATGGCGAGATGATGGGCGATGCGGCGACGGCGGTGATCGCGCCGGCGCTGCGACGGCTTTTTTAGGCCGGCGCCGGGATCCCGGCGCCGGCACAGGCGATCAGAGGCGGATGATGCTGACCGTATCCCCGTTCGGATCGTCGATCGGGGCGGGCGGCGCGGCGGGCGCGGCCTGATCAGCCGCGGGCCGCTGGCGCGGCGCCATGCGCGCCTTGTTGGAGACATAGGCAAGCCCGCTGCGCCGATCGACCGAGACCGTGTTCGGATGCGTGCCGGTGGCCAGGCTGGCGACCACGCTCAGGGCGCGGGTATCCACCACGCTGACTGTCCCGGCGCCGCGATTGGCGACATAGGCGATGGCGCCATCGGCCGAGAGGGTGATGCCGAGCGCACCCGCACCGGTCTCGATCACCTTCACCACCTCGCCCGTGGCGGCGTTCAGCACGCTCAGCGTGCCGCTGCGCTGGTTGGCGCAGAACAGCCGGCCGCTGGCGGGATCGAAGGCGATGTTGATCGCCCCTTCGCCGCCCGACGCGAAGCGACGGATGCCAGCATTACGCGCCAGGCTGACCTCCACGACCTCATTCGTCGTCAGCGCCGTGACGAAAAGCCGGTCGCCGGCCGGATCATGGGCAAGGCCGGTGATGCCGCCTTCGAGCCCTTCGGTGATGACCGTGGCGATGCGGTCGGCGGCGGTGTCCACGACCCAGATGGTGCTGGGCCGGTCGCGCGCGCCGAAGGAGGTCGCGAAGGCGCGGTCGCGCGCCTCATCCGCCACCACCTGGCGCAGGTGCGAGCCTTCGCCCTGCGTCAGCCGCGCCCGCAGCGTGCCGGTGCGCGCATCGAAGATCTTGAAGGCGCCCTGGCGCGTGCCAGTGGCGAGCAGCAGGCCGCGACGGTCGTTCACCGTCAGCCCGAAGGCCGAATCCTCGCCCAGTTCGATGGTCGAGCGCGTCTCCAGCGTGCGCAGGTCGAGCCCGATGATCTTCGCGGCGTTCTGGCCGCGCCCGCCGACGGCGGCCACATGCACGAGGTTGCTGGTGGTGCTGACGGCCAGTTCGTAAAGCGCGGCCGAGATCTTGAGGGTCTTCTCGATGGCCGGTGCGGCGCTGACCGCGGCGGGGCGCAGGGTGGCGAGCGTCGTCGCGGCGCCGAGCAGCGCCATGAGATGACGCCGCGAGACAGCCGGGCGGGAGAGCGTGGCGTTGGACAAGGGCATGAGCAGCCTACCTTGGATGCGGGAGAGGAGATGGCCAATAATGATAATCACTCGCATTATCATTGCCGACCTGCTTCCGGCAAGGAGCAGGGCTGCCTTCGGGGGGCGGCAAGGCGCCTTGCCGGTGCCGGGTGGCTCTGCGATGAGGAGATATTGCGTCTTATTCGCACATCACGCGCCGCCTCGGAGCCGCCGACCATGCCGAACCGGAGTCTTGACCAAGGCCGCGCCTGCGCCGTGCCCCCCGCCGCCGTGCCGCGCCGGGCGCTGATTGCCGGGATTGCCGCCGTGGCACTGCCGCCCCTGGCCAGCCCGGCGCTGGCGCAGCCGGCGCCGCTGCGGATCGGCATGGTGACATCGCTCTCCGGCCCCTTCGCGGCGCTTGGCGAAAGCATGCGCGCCGGCATCCGGCTGCTGCTGGCGGAATCAGGCGAACGCTTCGCCGACCGCCCGGTGGAACTGATCGTGGAGGATGACCAGGCGCGCCCCGATGATGGCGTGCGCAAGGCGCGCAAGCTGATCGGCCAGGACCGTGTCGATCTCCTGTGCGGGGTCCTCCATTCCGGCGTGGCACTGGCGCTGCGCGACGTGGTGACCGAGGCGCGGATGCCGACCTTCCTGCTGGGCTCGGCCAATGACCTGGCGCGCCGCGCGGCCAGCCCCTTCATCCTGCGGCCGACCAAGACCAACTGGATGCTGGGCAGCACCGCCGCGCGCTGGTCGCATCAGACGCATCCCGGCGCGCGGGTGGTCACCGCCGCATCGGACTACGCGGCCGGGCGCGAATTCGTCGGCGATTTCGCGCAGACCACCCAGCAGATCGGCGGACGGATCGGCCGGCAGTTCTGGACGCCGCTCGGCACCCCCGATTTCGGCCCGCTGCTGACCGCCATCGCCGCCGAGCGCCCAGACTCCGTCTATGTCTTCTTCGCCGGCAGCGATGCGGTGCGCTTCCTGCGCCAATGGAAGGAATACCGCCTGGCCGGGCGCATCCGGCTGATGGGCACCGGCGCCTGCTTTGACCAGGAGGATGTGCTGCCCGCCGTCGGTGATGCGGCGCTCGGCGCGGTCAATACCTTCCACCAATCGCCGACTGCCCCGGCCAGTGCCGATTTCGTCGCCGCCTATCGCGCCACCGGCCGTGGCCTGCCGGGGGAATTCAGCACCACCGGCTATGTCTGCGGCCAGGTGCTGCGCGCCGCCACCGAACGGGCCGGCGGCAATCCGGCCGACTGGCCGCGCACGCGCCAGGCGCTGTTCGATGCGCCGGTGCGGACCGCCTTCGGCAGCATGCCCTTCGATCCGCGCAACGGGCAGGCGATCCTCGACATCCATGTGAACGAGGTCCGTGCGGTGAATGGCACGATGATCAACACCGTCGTGCATACCTTCCCGCAGCTCCGCGACCCGGGGCCAGATGCCTGATTTCCTGGGCTATGCCGCCATCCAATCGCTGAACGCGTTGTCCTTTTCAGCCTTGCTGCTGCTCAACGGGCTCGGGCTCTCGGTCGTGCTTAGCCTGATGAATTTCGTGAACCTTACCCATGGTTCCTTCTACCTGCTGGGCAGTTATGTCGCGATCTTCTGGCTCGGCAGCGGCGCGCCGTGGTGGCTGGCCTTGCCGGCCGCCTTCGTCGCCGCCGCGCTGGCCGGCGCGCTGCTCGAACGTTTTCCCTTTCGGCGCTTCTATGCGCGGCCGCATCTGATGCAGGTGCTGCTGACCTATGGCTTGTCGCTGATCTTCGCCGATTTGATGCGCTGGGGTTTTGGCGCGCAGATCCTGCTGCCCGACCTGCCCCCCGCCTTGCAGGGCGTGGTCTTCATCGCCGACATGCCGTTTCCCATGTTTCGCCTGTTCCTGATCGCGGCGGGCGTGGTGCTGGGGCTGCTGCTCTGGCTGCTGCTGGACCGCACGATCTGGGGGGCGGTGCTGCGCGCGGCGGTGACCGATCGCGGCATTGTCGAGACACTGGGCATCGACACGCGCCGCGTCTTCACCGTGGTGCTGGTGCTCTCGGCCGGGCTTGGTGGCCTCAGCGGCGCGTTGGGCGCGGGGATGCTCGCGGCCTATCCTGGCCTGGACGAGGAGGTTCTGCTGCTGGCGCTGGTCACGGTGGTGGTCGGCGGACTTGGCAGTTTCGGCGGCACCGTCGCCGGCGCGCTGGTGGTCGGCTTCGCGCTGACCTTCAGCAAGGTGTGGTTCCCGGAGTTCGCCAATCTCGCGGCCTTCGCCGCGCTGGCACTGTTGCTGGTGTGTCGCCCGAGCGGGTTGGTGGCGCCTTCCATGCGGCGGATATGACGCGCATCCTGCCGGCAGCGGCGCTGGCGGTGGCGGCGCTAGCCCTCTTCGCTGATGATTTCCTGCTGCGCTTCCTGGCCGAGATCCTGCTGATCGGCATCGCGGTCATGAGCCTCGATATCCTGATCGGCTTCGGGGGCCTGATGTCACTCGGCCACGCGGCGCTGTTCGGTGGTGCCGCCTATGCGGCGGCGATCGCGTCGCGGCACTGGGGCGGCGACCTGCTGGTCATGCTCGGCACCGGTATCGCCGCGGGCATGGTGCTGGCGGCATTGATGGGCGTGGTGATCCTGCGCAGTGGCCAGCTTTTCCTGCTGATCCTGACCCTTCTGACCGGGCAGATTGTGTGGGAGGTCGCCTTCCACTGGCGCGATGTCACCGGCGGCGCCGACGGGTTGCGCGGATTGCCCGCGCTGTCCCTCGGCCCCTGGGCGCTGGCGGATGCACGCGCGCTGTTCATGGTCGCGGCGTTGCTGGCGCTTGCGGCGTTTGGGGTCGCGCGATCCTTCGTCGCGGCGCCGGTCGGGCGTGCGTTGGTCGGCGCGCGCGAACAGCCGATCCGCATGAGCGCGCTGGGCTACAGCCTGTTCGCCGTGCGCTTCCGGGCCCTGCTGCTCGCCGGCGGCATGGCCGGGGCGGCCGGCGCGCTGTTTCCCTTCGTGAACCTCTACGTCGGCCCGCAGAGCGTGCATTGGACGCAGTCGGCCGCGATGGTCGTCATGCTGGTGATCGGCGGCATCGGCTCGCTCTGGGGCGCCTTCATCGGCTGCGCGGTTTACCTTGGCATCCAGACCTATCTCAGTGCCTATACGGATCGTTGGCAGCTTTTTGTCGGGCTGGTTTTCGTGTTGACGGTGCTGCTGCTGCCGAACGGTATCGCGAGCGGCCTGCGGATCCTGCGGGGCCGGTTGCCTGGGCGCGGCGCGTGACGGCCATTCTGGAACTTCGCGGGATCGGCAAGCGTTTCGGCGCTTTTGCCGCGTTGGACGATGTCGGCTTCGATGTGGGCGAAGGCGAAGCGGTCGGGCTGATCGGCCCGAATGGCGCGGGCAAGACGACGCTGTTCAATGTCATCACCGGCTTCCTGCCGCCTGATGCGGGCAGCATCCGCTTCGCCGGGCAGTCGATGGATCGGCTAGCCCCGGCCCGGCGCGTCGCGTGCGGCCTGGCGCGCACCTTCCAGACAGCGATGGTCTTTCCCGGGCTGACGGCACGGGAGAACATCGCCATGGCGGTGCGGCAACATGCCGGGGATGGGCTGCGCTGGTTCGGTGGCACCCGCGCCGCCGCCGCGGCGGCACAGACCGCGGCGCGGCTGCTGGGCGATGCGGGTCTCGCGCATCGCGCGGACACGCTGCTGTGCGACATGTCCCATGGCGAACGCCGCATGATCGATGCGCTGATGCCGCTCGCGCTGTCGCCGCGGCTGCTGCTGCTGGATGAACCCACGGCCGGGCTGACCCGCGCGGAATCCGACAGGCTGCTGGGCATCCTGCGCCGCAACCACGCGGATACGGCATTGCTGCTGGTCGCGCATGACATCGACATCGTGTTCGGCCATTGCGACCGCGTGGTGGTGATGGACCTCGGCCGGGTGATCGGCTGCGGCACCCCGGCCGAGGTGCGGGAGGATGCGGTGGTGCGCCGCGCCTACCTCGGGACCATGGTTGGATGACGGCGGTGCCTGAAACACCCGTGCTGGCCCTGTCCGGTGTCTCGGCAGGCTATGGCGGGGCCGCGGTGCTGGAGCAGGTGTCGCTGGTGCTGCGCTCGGGGGAACGCGTCGCGGTGCTCGGTCGCAACGGGGCCGGCAAGACGACGCTGGTGCAGGCGGTCTTCAACCTTGGGCCGCGGGTCGCAGGGTCCGTGCAGGTGATGGGGCGGGAGGTTGGCGGCTGGCCGACCCATCGCATCGCCCGGCTTGGCATCGCGCTCGTGCCGCAGGGGAGGGGGGGCTTCCCGGATCTGACCGTGATGGAGAACCTGCGTCTGGCGACGCTCGGTGGACGCCCGGGCACCTGGACGCTCGAACGGGTGTTCATGCTTTTTCCGCGCCTGGCCGAACGCCGCGCCATGCTGAGCAGCGCGCTGAGTGGCGGCGAGCGGCAGATGCTGGCGATTGGGCGCGCCTTGCTGACCCAGGCCCCGCTGCTGGTCCTGGACGAGCCGAGCGAAGGGCTGGCGCCGGCGGTGGCGGAGGAGGTCATCGTGACCACGCTTGGCCGCCTGGCGGCGGAAGGACAGACGGTTCTGCTCGTGGAACAAAACCTTTCCCTGGCGCTGCGGTTGTGCGAACGCGCGGTCATTCTGGCTGGTGGGAAGATCGTGTTCGACGGGGCGTCCGCAGCCCTGCTGGCAATGGACGGGATGCTCGCCGAACATCTGAGCGTGTGAGCTGCGATCAGAGGCGGCGGTTGGTTGGCACTCGCTTCTTTTCTGTTATGCGATTGCGCCTCACTTCGAAAATGACGACCGCCTGTGAAACGCCGGCGGCCGGACGAGATTGCAAGGGACGCGATATGGCGTGGCAGTGGCGGGATACGCGCGAACATTATGGGCTGGTGACGCGGCTGCTGCACTGGGCCATGGCGTTGATCCTGGTGTGGCAATTCGCCGGCATGGGCCTGCGCCTGATCCTCGGGCGCACGCCGTTGATGGCGTTCTGGGTCGGTACGCACCAGTCGATCGGCGCGATACTGCTGGTGCTGATCCTGCTGCGCCTGCTCTGGGCCTGGAGCAATCGTGACCGCCGTCCCGCGCAGGAACGGACATGGGCCGGCAAGGCGGCGTTCGCCGGTCACTGCGCGCTGTACGGGCTGCTGCTTGTTGTGCCGGCGCTGGCCTTCCTGCGCGCGCTTGGCAACGGCAGGGGCTTCGCCTTCTTCGGCCATCCGGTGGTGGCGCGGAGCGGCGTGCGCATCGAATGGATGGCCGCGCCGGCGGACCTGCTGCATTCGAAGCTGGCGTGGTTGCTGTTGGCCCTGATCCTTGGCCATGTGGCGATGGCGCTGGTCCATCATTTCGTCTGGCGCGACGGCGTTTTGTCGCGAATGATCGGGCGGGCGCGGCGCCTGGGTGGACCGGACCCTCGACTGGCCCGATGAGGCGGTGCGGCCGGTGACGCCACCGCCGGAATGAGAGTCCTGGCCGCTTCCGGCTCGCCCGCCCTGCAATGCCAAAGCGCGACCTGTCCCAGGAGGACGCAGCCATGCGGGCCATTCTCTCGATCGCCGCGACAGGTATCGCGGGACTGGTGGCCGCTGTGCCGGCACAGGCCGAGGTTTGGGTGACGTTCGTCAACCCGCAGGCGTTCACCGACGCAAATCTGTACGCACCAAGGCTCGTTGATCAGGGTTCGCCGGCGCTTGTCGGGCTGCAACGGATCTTCGAACGCATGGGGCGGCGGCTGCCGCCAGGCCAGGACCTGCACATCGACGTCGTTGACGTCGATCTCGCGGGCTATTTTCCGCCTTGGCGGATCCCGAATCCCAGCCTCCGTGTCATGGAAGCCACGATCTGGCCGCGCATCAGGTTTCGGTATGCGCTTTCGCAGGAGGACCGCATCGTGGCGAGCGGCGATGAGACCGTGACGGACATGACCTACCTGCAGAGGCCGGCCGTCACCCGATCAGCCGCCCCTCTGCGCTTTGAGGAGCCCATGCTGCTGGATTGGTCCGCTGATCGCTTCGGCACCCCACGGCATCTGGCCGGTTCAACGAGATACTGCGGCTCATGATCCAACACCGCGGGCGAAAACCTGCGCGTCATCCACCTGCACCAGATGGCCGGGCGAGACCTCCCGATAACTCCGGCGCGGCGGTACGAAGCCGAGGGCGCGAAGCGGGCTGCGGATTTCGTCACTCGCCAACGGCATCCGGGCCGTGCGGCGCGCCGGATCCGGCACCGGCACGGCGGCCAGCAGGCGGCGGGTATAGGGATGTGCCGGGTTGCCAAAGATCTCCGCGCGCGGCCCGATCTCCACGATCTCACCAGCGTACATCACCGCGACCCGATGGCTCACGCGCTCCACCACCGCCATGTCGTGCGAGATGAAGAGGTAGGACAGCCCGAGTTCCGCCTGCAGGTCCAGCATCAGGTTGACGATCTGCGCCTTGATCGACACGTCGAGCGCCGACACCGCCTCATCCGCCACGACCAGTTTCGGGCGCAGTGCGAGCGCGCGGGCGATGCAGATGCGTTGGCGCTGCCCGCCTGAGAATTCATGCGGGTAGCGGTGCTGCATTTCCGGATCCAGGCCGACCTGCCGCAGCAGCCGCGCCACGGCCTCGCTCGCCGCCTGGCGGTCCGCGACCCCGTGCACGAGCATCGGCTCGGCGATCGAAAACCCGATGGCCTGGCGCGGGTCGAGGCTGGCGAAGGGGTCCTGGAAGACGCTCTGCACATCGCGTCGCACCGCCTTCAGCGCGGCGCCGCGAAGCCCCGCGATATCGCGCCCCGCCACGGCGATGCGGCCGGAGGAGGGGGTGAGCAGCCGCAGGATGCAGCGGCCGGTGGTGGATTTGCCGCAGCCGGATTCCCCGACCAGTGCCAGCGTCTCCCCTGGTTGCACCGTGAAGGACAGGTTCTCCACGGCATGAACCCGACCGACGATGCGGCCGACCAGGCCATCGCGGATATCGAAGCGGGCTGTCAGGCCCTCCACTTCAAGCACCGGCGGCGCGCCGGCCGTGACCGTCTCCGGTGCCTCGGTGGGCTGGTCGCTTTCGCCGGTCGCCTTGTCCACCACGGGGAAGCGGACCGGGCGCGACCGGCCGGCCAGCGACCCAAGGCGCGGCACGGCCGCCAGCAGCGCGCGCGTGTAGGGCTCGCGTGGCTGCGCGAAGACGCGTGACGCCTCGCCTTGCTCCACGACGCGGCCATCGAGCATGACCAGAACGCGGTCCGCGATTTCCGCCACCACGCCCATGTCGTGGGTGATGAAGACCAGGCCCATGCCCTCTTCTTCCTGCAGGCTCCGCAGCAGGGCGAGGATCTGGGCCTGGATCGTGACATCCAGCGCCGTCGTCGGCTCGTCTGCGATGAGCAGCCTGGGGGCGCAGGCCAACGCCATGGCGATCATCACGCGCTGGCGCATGCCGCCGGAGAGTTGGTGCGGGAACTCGCCCAGGCGGCGTTTCGCATCGGGGATGCGCACCTTGTCGAGCAGGCGCACCGCCTCGGCCTGCGCGGCGGCGCGGTTCAGGCCGCGGTGCGTGGTCAGCACCTCCGCGATCTGCCGTCCTATCGGCATGACCGGGTTCAGGCTGGTCATGGGCTCCTGGAAGATCATGGCGGCCGCATTGCCGCGGATGCGGCGCATCGCATCCTCCGGCAGGGCCAGCAGGTCCTGGCCGTCGAGGAGGATGCGTCCTTCGGTGCGGGCGCCGTCCTCCGGCAGCAGGCGCATCGCGGACAGGGCGGTCACGCTCTTGCCCGAGCCGGATTCACCGACGATCGCGACCGTTTCGCGCGCGGCCACGGTGAAGGAGATGTCGTGCACCACCCGCCGCCAGGCGCCGTCGCCGAGGAAGGATACCGCGAGCCCCTCGACCGAGAGGATCGGTGTCTGGGCGCTACCGGGTTCGGACATCGAGCGTATCGCGTAGCCCGTCGCCGAGCAGGTTGAAGCCAAGAACCAGGAAGGCGATGGCCAGCCCCGGGAAGATCGAGATGAAGGGCGCCGCCCGCAGATGGCCCCGGCCCTCCGCCAGCATCTGCCCCCATTCGGCGGTTGGTGGCGGTACGCCGAGGCCGAGGAAGCCAAGCCCCGCCGCGACCAGCACCGTTTCCGCCATCAGCAGGGAAGATTGGACGATGATGGGCGCCAGGCTGTTCGGCAGGACGTGCCGCGCCATGATCCAGGCATTGCCCGCGCCGAGCGTCCGCGCATTGTCGATGTAGTCGAGTTCGCGCACCTGCAGCACCGCGCTGCGCGCGACGCGCACCAGGCGCGGCGCCGCCGCGATGGCAATGGCGAAGATGGTCGAGACCAGCCCAGGCCCCAGCACCGTGATGACCGCGAGTGCCGTGATGATGGAGGGCATCGTCATCAGCACATCGGTGCAGAACATGATGACGCGTTCCACCCAGCCGCGGAAATAGCCCGCCGGCACCCCCAGCAGCAGGCCGAAACCGGTCGCGATCACGACGACGCAGGCGCCCAGCAACAGGGACGTCTGCGCCCCGATCATCACGCGCGTCAGGATATCCCGCCCGAATTGATCGGTGCCGAGCCAGTGGACCGCGCTCGGTCCCTTGGCGACGTTGCGCAGGTTCACGTCATCCGGATCGAAGGGGGCGATCCAGGGGGCGAGCAGCGCCACGGCCAGATAGATCGCCAGGATCGCGAGCCCGGTGACACCAAGCCGGTGGCGCATGAACTTCTGCAGTAGCCGACGGCGCGGCGACTGGGCGGCGATGGCGTTCATCCCCTCAGCCCAGGCGCACGCGCGGGTCGGCGAGGCTATAGGCCAGGTCCACCAGCGTGTTCACCACGACGAACATGATGCCGACGAGCAGGAGCGCCCCCTGCACCATCGGGAAGTCGCGCGAGAACACCGAATCCGCCAGCAGCTTGCCGATGCCCGGCCAGACGAAGACGGTTTCGGTCAGCACCGCCCCGCCCATGAGATAGGCGAATTGCACGCCCACCACGGTGATGACCGGGATGGCGGCGTTGCGCAGCGCATGGGCGTAGATGATGCGTGACTGGGCCAGGCCCTTTGCCCGCGCCGTGCGGATGAAGTCCTGGCGCAACACCTCCAGCATGGAGGATCGGGTCATGCGCATGATGATGCCGGTGGAATTGGCGCCGATCGCGATGGCAGGCAGCACCAGATGCCAGATGCTGCCGGACCCCGTCGCGGGCAGCAGGCCGAGTTGGATGGCAAAGATGAGCTGCAGGAGCAGGCCGATCCAGAAGATCGGCGTGGAGATGCCGAGAAGGGCCACGACGGACAAGCCGATATCAGTCGCCGTATTGGCGCGCAGCGCCGCGCGGACGCCGAGGAAAATCCCGATCGTCGCGGCAATCACGATCCCGGCCGTGGCCAGCAGCACGGTCATGCGCAGACGATCCAGCAAGGTCGGTAGCACAGGCTCCTTCGTCACGATCGACGTGCCCCAGTCGCCGGACAGCACGTTGCCCGCCCAGACCAGGAACTGCATCCAGACCGGACGGTCGAGCCCAAGTTGCCGCCGGATCGTCTCCACATCCTGCTGCGTGGCTCCGACGCCGGCCACCGTCAGCGCGGGGTCGCCGGGCACCAGTTGCAGCACCGAAAAAACCAGGACCGACAGCGCAGCGACGACCATCGCCGCATGCAGCAGCCGCCGGGCCAGGAAAGCACCAATCCTCATCGAGGCCGGACATTGTGCAGGCGCCAGCTATCTGTCGGCATGTAGTCGATGCCGGTGATATCCGCGCGGTGCCCGGTGACCATCACGGAACTGTACAGCGGCGCCCATGGCGCATCGCCCATGATCAGGGCCTGCGCCTCGGCCGCCAGGGCCTTGCGGCTTGGCTCGTCCACCTCCGCCGCGACGCGGGCGGATAGGGCGTCGGATGCCTCGCTGCGGTAGAACATCGTGTTCCAGCCCGCGGGGGGCACGCGGTTGGCGGTGAAGACAGTGTCCAGGATGTGCTGGATGTCGTTGGTGTTGCTCTGCCATCCCAGGAGGTAGAGCGCGCTGCGGTTCTCTGCCTCCGGTCGACGCAGGACGGCCAGGTAGCTGGACCAGTCCATCACCTGCACCTCCGCGCGGATGCCGACGGCACGGAGTTGCGCCTGCACGGCGACGGTGACTTCGCGGTCCATGAAGTAGCGTCCCTGCGGGGTCCAGATCGTCGTCTGGAAGCCATTCGGGAAGCCGGCTTCCGCCAGCAGGGCACGGGCGCGGCGCGGATCGTAGGGCGTGACCGGCGGTGGGGCGTAGCCGGCGACGACAGAGGCGATGATGGATTGCGCCGGTTCGCCCAACCCGCCCAGCACGCCTTCCACGATCGCGTCGCGGTCGATTGCGTGCAGCAAGGCGCGCCGCACCCGCACGTCGTTGAAGGGCGCCCGCGCGACATTGATGCCGATATGCACGAGACGGTTGTTCGGCTTTTCGATCAGGCCGATCTGTGGTGCGCGGCGCAGGCGCGGCAGTTCCACGGCCGGCACGTCGACGATGATATCGGCCTGTCCCGTTTCGAGCATCGCCAGGCGCGTGGCGGCTTCGGGCACGTTCAGGAAGGTGATGCTGCGCGGGCCGGAGCGGGGCCCCCAGTATTCGTCGTTGCGCGTGATGGTCACGCTCTGCTGCGGCACGTGCGATTGATAGCGGTAGGCGCCGGTAGCGACCGGCCCCCAGGCGATAGCGGCCGCAGGCCGCTCCAGCGACGCCTTGCTCATCACGCTCGCACTGTCCTGCGCCATGACCGCGAGGAAGGGGCCGAAGGGCGTGGCCGTGACGATCTGCACCGTCAGGGGGTCGACCTCACGCAACTCACGGATCGCACGCAGGTCATTGCCGCGCGGCAGGCCATTGGCGGGGTCGAGCATCCGGCGGATGGAGGCGACGACATCGGCCGAGGTCAGCGTCGTGCCGTCATGGAAGCGGACGCCGGGGCGCAGGCGGAAGGTCCAGGTCACCTTGTCATCGGCGACGGCCCAGCTTTCCGCCAGCAGCGGTTCGATGGCGCCGGTCGCGGGGTTCATCCGTACCAACTGTTCCATCACGTGGTAGCGCACGGTCTGCGGCTGGGACCCATCCGAATTGCCCGGATCCAGGCTGAGGATGGGCGAACCGAAGGCGAAGCGGATATCCCGCTCGGCCCCTTGGGCCACGCCCGGCCGCGCAAGCAAGGGGGCGGCGCCGGCAGCCCCCAGTCCGATCAATGCGGCGCGTCGGTGGATCGGTTGCATCGGCCTGTCTCCGGGTCAGCGTGCGGGCGTGAAGCGGATGTTGTTCAGCCGCCAATTGTCGGTCGGCAGGTATTCGATGCCGCTGATATCCGCCCGATGCCCGGTGACCATGACGGCGCTGTAGAGCACCACCCAGGGCATGTCCTGCATCACCAACGCCTGCCATTCCGCCGCCAGCGCCTTGCGTCGCGTCTCATCCACCTCGGCCGAGACGCGGGTGGCCAGCGCATCGGCGGCCTCGCTGCGGTAGAACATGGTGTTCCAGCCCGCGGGCGGGACGCGGCTGCTCGCGAAGACGGTGTCGGCGATGTATTGGATGTCGTTGGTGCCGGTCTCCCAACCCAGAAGGTAGAGCGCGCTGCGGTTGTCGGCTTCCGGCCGTCGCAGCAGGGTCAGGTAGGTGGACCAGTCCACCACCTGCACATCGGCCCGGATGCCGACCGCGCGCAGTTGCGCCTGCGCGGCGACCGTCACCTCACGATCCATGAAGTAGCGCCCCTGCGGGGTCCAGATGGTGGTCTGGAAGCCCTGCGGGAAACCGGCCTCGGCCAGCAGCGCGCGGGCGCGGCGCGGGTCGTAGGCCGAAACCTCCTGCGGGGCGAAGCCGAAGACGCTGTCGGCGATGATCGACCGCGCCGGGCGGCCAAGCCCGCCCAGCACGCCCTCCACGATCGCTTCCCGGTCGATGGCGTAGCTCAGCGCCCGGCGCACGCGCGGATCGTTGAAGGGCGGGCGGGTGACGTTGATGCCGAGGTGGACGAGGCGCGTATTCGGCTTCTCGATCAGCCCGATCGCGCTGGCGCGCCGAAGCCGCGGCAGTTCCACGGCCGGCACGTCGACGATGATATCGGCCTGGCCCGTTTCCAGCATCGCCAGGCGGGTCGAGGCTTCCGGCACGTTCAGGAAGACCAGGCTGCGCGCCGCCGGGCGGGCGCCCCAATAGGCATCGTTGCGCGCCAGCGTGACGTTCTGCTGCGGCACATGGGACTGGTAGCGGAAGGGGCCGGTGCCGACAGGGCTCCAGGCAATGGTCGCGGCCGGCCGTTCCAGGGATGCCTTGCTCATCACGCTGGCACTGTCCTGCGCCAGGGTCGGCAGGAAGGGGCCGAAGGGCGTGCGGGTGACGAGCTGGATGGTCAGCGGGTCGACCTCACGGATCTCCGTGATGACACGCAGATCATTGCCGCGCGGCAGCCCGTTCGCTGGATCGATGACCCGGCGCAGCGACGCCGCGACATCGGCCGAGGTCATGGCGCTGCCATCATGGAAGCGCACGTTGGGGCGCAGGCGGAAGGTCCAGGTGACATTGTCCGCGGCGACCGACCAGCTTTCGGCCAGCAGCGGTTCGATCGCGCCCGTATCGGCGTTCAATTGCACCAGCGATTCCATGATGTGGAACCGCACGGTCTGCGCCTGCGACCCGCCGGAGATGCCCGGATCGAGGGTCAGGATCGGCGACCCGAAGGCGAAGCGGATATCGCGCTCGGCCGTTTGGGCCGCGAGCGGGGCTGTGACCAGCCCGGCGGCCAGAAGGCCGGTTCCACGACGGGTGATCCGCATCTGCTTCTCCTGTGTCACGGCGGGGGAACGATGACCCAGAGGGCGTGGGTCAGGTCGGTGTCCGAAGGGTTGCGCCAAGAATGCGGCAGGGTCGGCGGGAAGGTCAGCGTATCGCCCTCCACCAGCCGATGGATTGTGCCATCGACGGTGATCTCAAGCGCGCCGGACAGCACGTGCACCAGGTCGGCCTGCGCCCGCAGCGCATAGGGTTCGGCGCCCGATCCGCCGCCGGGTTCGATGATGCTGCGCAGCGCCATCATCTCCTTCTGGGCGGTGCCGGAGATGAGGTATTCCGTCATCTTCTCCCCACCCAGGTCGATCCGCACCGCCTCATCCCGCCGCACGAGTTGCGTGGGTGGCGGGTCGAAGATCGAACCGGGGCGGATGCCGACCGCTTCGCAATAGCGCAGCAAGGTCGCGACCGACGGCGCGACGGCATCCGCTTCCAGCTTGCTGATGAAGGATTTGTTGACCCCGACGGCCAGCGCGACCTGCTGCATCGACAACCCACGCGCCTGGCGCAACGCCTTCAGCTTGGCACCGATGCGCACCCCCTCCTCCCGCACCGGGAAGGGCACGCCATGCTGCGCCATCTGGGTGGTCTCGGCGCGGGTCGATCGGGCGGGGAGGGCCACCGGTCAGCCCGCGAGCATCGCGTCGATCGCGGCCTCGAGCATCGCGGCAGCTTCCGCCGCCTGCAGTCGATGTCCCGCGAGCGTCGCCGCATCACGGGCCAGCACGGCGCCGGCCGCCACCACCGCCCGGTCGATCGCCGATGGCGCGGGGCCCCCGATCAGCCCACGGCGCGCGACGAAACCGGCCGGATCCATCGCCTCGGCGAAGGCTTCGGCCGACAGGCCCGGCGCGGGCAGCCCCATCGACACCGCCGCCTCATCAAGGTCGGCCGTCGTCGCGGTCTGGGACGTGACGCCGCGTTCCGCGCAGCGGCGCACCAGGACGCCGACCAGATGATGCGCGTTGCGCCAATCCATGTCGGCCAGGCGCACCAACGTGGCCGCGACGTCGGTCGCCTGTGCCCAATTGGCGCCGGCCAGGGCGAACATCCGCGCCTCGCGCACCTGCAGGTCACGCAGCAGCGGGGACATCGTCTCCAGCCGCACGGCCAATCCGGTGCCGGTGCTCCACAGGACCGCCTGCGTGTTGCGGCGTTCCATGATGGGGAAGCCGGTCGGCCCCTTTTCGGCCGAGAAGACGGTGACGAGGAAGCCGAGCGATTGCGCCGCCAGGCCCTTCATATCCTCCAGCCCGTCCGGGTTCTTCTTCTGCGGCATGATGGAGGAGGTGCCGCAGTAGCGATCCGGCAATTCCACCATGGCGAATTCGGTCGTGGACCAGAGGAACAGGTCATCCGCCACCCGCCCCAGCGTCTGCGCCAGCACGGCGAGCACGCTGGCGTATTCCATCTCCAGATCGTGGCTGAGGATCGCGTCCATCGTATTCGGCAGCGGCGCATCGAAGCCGAGCAGCGCGGCCGTGCGGTGCCGATCCAGCGGAAAGTCGCTGCCCGTCATGATGGCGGCGCCGGCGGGGGACATGTTCAGGCGCTGGTGGAAGGACAGCAGCCGTGCCGCGTCGCGGGCGAAACACGCCTCGAACATCATGCACCAATGCGCGAAGGTCGTGGGCTGCGCGTGCTGGCCATGGGTATAGCCCGGCATCACCGTGCCCCGATGCGTCACAGCCAGGTCGAGCAGCCTGCCGCGCAGGGCCGCCAGTGCCTCGATCATGCGGTGCACATGCGCCTTGTAGGTCAGCCTCCGCGCCACCTCGATCAGGTCGCCGGAGGAGCGGCCGAGATGCAGGCGCCCGCCGATGGCGTGGCCCAGGGTCTGGATCAGGTAGTGTTCGCCCGAATGCATGCCGCCATCGGCACGCGCGCGGGCGTCTTCCATGCCTTCCGCCTCCATGCCGCGCAGCGCGCCCAGGATGGCGCGACCCGTCTCCCGCGGCAGGATGCCCTGTTCGGTCAGCATCAGGGCATGCGCCTTGTCGAAGGCGTGGATGCCGTGGATGGATTCGCCCAGCAGGTTCGACCGGTGGAAGTCCAGATGCGCCAGCGGCTCCTCCGTCAGCCGCGTGCCGGCGGTGCGGAAGCCGCGATAATCGCTGTCGGTGCTCATGCGGCACGCTCCAGTAGGTCGGTGATGATGGTGGGGTCGTCGGTGGGTGTCAGGCCCATGACCCGCGCTTCGAGTGCAGCGGCGCGGTCGTCACCCAGGACCGGGGTCGCGAGGCCGCGAAACTTCTGACGGACGGCGTCATCCGGCAGCGGGTGATTCCAGGATCCGATGGGCACGTCGCGCCGTGCCTCCAGCGGCGCGCCGGCGCGTGGCGTCACGGTCAGGCGGCAGGCGATGTTGCTGGGCACCGATGGGTCCTCGATCAGCCGCACCCGGCGCATGAAACACGCGACCTCGGGCGCGGCGCGAACCTCGGGCGCGAAATCGGCCAGCCCCGCATCGCCGCGCAGCCAGGCGACGGCCAGCGCGTAGGGCATGCTCATCTGCGCTTCCAGCATCGTCGCGGCTTCGGTGGCACCGCACATCTTCACCAGCGTCGGATGCACCCCGGCCTCGATCGCCCCGACATCCTCGGCCGCGACCTGGCGCCGCAGGTCCAGCGCCAGTTCCACCGCCGCATGGGTGCCGCGGCAGGAGGCGAAGGGCTTGATCGAGGACCGGTGGATACGGAAATCCCGCCCCAGGTCGCGCGTCAGCGCGCCGGGATCGGCGGCACCGCGCGCATAGGTCGCCAGGAAACCGCCCCAGGGCGCGTCGAAGATCGCGGCGGGGCCGGTCATGCCCGCCCGTGCCAGCGCCGCCGCCATAAGCCCCGCGGAGGCGGCGTGGCCCGGATGCAGCCGCTTCGTCATCGCGCCATCGGCCATGAAGGCCCAATTGCCGGAGGCGAAGGACCCCGCCAGGCCGAGCGCGTGCTGCGTCACCCCCGCATCCAGCCGCCACAGCCGTGCCACGGCGGCCGCCGCGCCGAAGACGCCGCAGGTGCCGGTGGAATGCCAGCCCGCGCCATTATGCGCGTCATACCCGCCGGCGGCTTCCATCACGCGCCGGCCCAGGTCGTATCCCGCGACGATGGCGGCGATCAGGTCGCCCGCCGAGACGGCCCGCGCCAAGGGCAGCGCGGCCAGCACGGCCGGAACGACGACCGCGCCGGAATGGTCGCAGCCGCTGGCATCATCCAGTTCCAGCGCATGCGCCGCCGTGCCGTTGACCAGGGCCGCCAGCGCGGGTGGCACGGACTCCGGCCGGCCCCACAGCACCGATGGCCCGGTCGCGCCATGCGTCACGCGCCCGGCCGCGAGCACCGCCGAGGGCTCCGGCTGCGCCGCCCCGGCCAGGGCGGCGCCCAGCGTATCCAGCAGGTGGCGGCGTACGGCGTGGATGGTGGCGCCGGGCAGGGCAGCACCATCCAGCCCTGCATAGAAGCGCGCCAGTTCGACGGCGGCGGGCGGGGCGGTCAAGCGAAATCCCGCTGGTACACCGCCACCTGGCAAGCGACGATGATGCTTCGACCTCGACCCATCCTGTCCGCTGATCCGTCCTGGTTGATGGTTTCCTGTTGGGAAACCAAAGTTGACAAGGAAGGCTCGCGTCTTGCACGCTCCCTGTCAAGAGAAACGGCAGGACTTCGCCCCGCGCATGGACCACCCCCCCGCCACCGCCGCCCTTCCGGCGCTCCGCCCCCCGGGGCTCGTGGTCAACGTGATGAAGGGCGATGCCGATGAACATCGCGCCGGCGCCTGGCTGGAATGGAACGGCCAGTTGGACGGGCTGCGCGCCGCGCTGATCGGCGTGCCCTTCGATGGCGCTTCCGTCGTCCGCACGGGGTCGCGCGGCGGGCCGGATGCGGTGCGACTTGGCCTGGTGAACTACACCACCTTCAGCAGTGCCGATGGCCGCGGGATGGAGGCGCTGCGCGCCGCCGACATTGGCGACGTGCTGATCACGCTGACCGACATGGCGACGAGTTTCGACCGCGTCACGGAAACGGCGGCGGCGCTGGTGCGACGCGGCATCGTGCCGGTGTCGATCGGCGGCGACCATTCCATCGCCTATCCGCTGATCCGCGGCGTCACCCAGGGGCTGCGGCCAGGCGCGAAACTCGGGATCATCCACTTCGACGCGCATCACGATCTGCGCGCGGCGCATCTGGGCGCCGAATCCAGCGGCGTGCCCTTTCGCAAGGCGCTGGAAACCCTGCCCGATGCGGTGCATGGCCAAAACCTCGTGCAGATCGGCATGGCGGAATTCACCAATTCCCGCCAGTTCCACGACTACGCCGCCGACCACGGCATCACCGTCATTCCCGGTCGCGGCCTGCGGCATGGCGCGCTGCTGGCGGCGGTCGAGCGTGCGTTGGAGATCGCGGGGCAGGGGACCGATGCGATCTATGTCTCGGTCGATATCGACTGCATCGACCAGGCCCAGGCGCCGGGCACCGCGGCCCCCAATCCCTTCGGGCTGGACCTGCGGGATGTGCAGGAGGCGCTGCGGCTGATCGGCGCGCATCCCAAGGCGATCGGCATGGATCTGGTGGAGATCTCACCCTCCTTCGACCACGACAACATGACGGGGCGCGCCGGCGCGTCCCTGATCCTGAGTTTCCTCTACGGCCTGGCGGCGCGGGGCTGAGCATGGCGACCGCGCTGCCCGACATCACCGGCCATGTCCTGGTGCGCCAAAGGCACTGGGGTCGCTGGACGGCGGTGGCGGTGATCCTGCTGCTGCTGACCCTGCTGGCGCGCGCCTTCGCGGCCGGGCAGATCGAGTGGCAGGTGGTGGGTCAGTTCCTGACCGCGCCGGTCATCATGGCGGGGCTGGTCAACACGGTGGTGATGTCCATCGCGGCCATGGCGCTTGGCATCGTGCTGGGCGTGGTGGCGGCGGTGATGCGCATGTCGCACAATCCGGTGCTGCAGGGCGCGGCGCTGGGCTACGCTTGGTTGTTCCGTGGCACGCCGGTGATCCTGCAACTGCTGCTGTGGTTCAACCTGGCGCTGATCTTCCCGACCATCGGCATTCCGGGGCTGTGGTCCGCCAGGACGGTGGAGGTGATGACGCCGGCCTTCGCGGCCTTGCTAGGCCTTGGGTTGAACCAGGGCGCCTATACGTCCGAAGTGTTCCGCGCCGGCATGCTGTCGGTGGACCAGGGACAGTATGAGGCCGCCAAGGCCATCGGTATGACGCGGCTGCGGGCGCTGCGGCGGATCGTCTTTCCCCAGGCGATGCGCGTGGTGATCCCGCCGCTGGGCAATGAATTCATCGGCATGGTGAAGCTGACCTCGCTGGCCAGCGTGATCCAGTACACCGAGATCCTCCACAGCGCGCAGAACATCTACTACGCCAATTCGCGCGTGATCGAATTGCTGATCGTGGCCGCCATTTGGTACCTGGCCGTGGTCAGCGTGCTGACGCCGCTGCAGATGTTGCTGGAACGGCGCTTTGCCCGCGGTACGGTGGGGGGGCGATGAACCTGCCGCTGGTTTCCATTCGTGGCGTGCGCAAGGCCTTTGGCGCCTTCCAGGCGCTGCGCGATGTCTCGGTGGACGTCGCGACGGGTGAAGTGGTCTGCATCATCGGCGCCTCCGGTTCCGGCAAGACCACCTTGCTGCGCTGCGTGAACCAACTGGCCGAACCCGATGGCGGGGCGATCTGGGTGGATGGCGAACTGGCCGGCTTCCGGATTGACGGGCAGCGGTTGCACCGCCTGCCGGAAGCGGCGATCGCCCGGCAGCGCCAGGCGACCGGCATGGTCTTCCAGCGCTTCAACCTGTTCCCGCACCTCACGGCCCTGGGCAACATTATCGAAGGCCCAATGCAGGTGCTGAAGCGCCCGCGGGAAGAGGCCGTGGCGGAAGCCCGCGCGTTGCTGGCGCGCGTTGGTCTGGCAGAGAAGGCAGGCAGTTATCCGGCACAACTCTCCGGCGGCCAGCAACAGCGCGTCGCCATCGCGCGTGCGCTGGCGATGAAGCCGAAGCTGATGCTGTTCGACGAACCCACCAGCGCGCTCGACCCCGAATTGGTGGGGGAGGTGCTGGCGGTGATGCGCGAACTCGCGGCGTCTGGGATGACGATGATCGTCGTTACGCACGAACTCGGTTTTGCGCGAGAGGTCGCGGATCGCGTCATCTTCATGGACCATGGCGCGATCGTGGAGGAAGGCCCGCCGGCACAGGTGCTGGGCGCCCCGCGGGAGGCGCGGACGCAGGCCTTCATCTCAGCCGTCCTGGCCTGACTGATTCTTGGAAGGACCAACCGATGCCCTATGATTCCCATGATGCGCTGCCGCTGCTGCCGGCGAATCGCGCGCCGCTGGCGCCCGAATTCCCCTGGCCCGGCGGGAACCGCGCCGCGATGTTCCTGTCCTTCGACGTGGATGCGGAGACCGCCTGGACCGGCAAGGACCCCAACCGCTACGACGAACTCGTCTGCATGTCCTATGGCGGGTTCGAGGCGCGGGTCGGCGTGCGCAAGCTGCTGGAGATGCTGCGCGACCTCGGCCTGCGTGCCACCTTCTTCATCACCGGCTGGTCGGTCGAGGCGAACCCCGCCATGGCCGAGGCGATTGTCCGTGACGGGCACGAGATCGGCCATCACGGCTTCCACCACCTGATGCCGCAGCCCGGCGATCCGCGTTTGATCGAGGAGGTGGACCGGGGGCTGGATACCCTGAAGCGCCGCCTTGGCGTGACCCCAAAAGGCTACCGCGCCCCCTCCGGTGAAAGCTGCGAAGAATTGCGCGTGCTGTTGAAGCAGCGTGGGCTGCTCTACTCATCCTCCTGGCGCGACGATGTGCGGCCTTATCGCCATTTGCTGGCCGATGGTTCGCCCGGGCTGGTCGAATTGCCGGTGACCATGACCTATGATGACTGGCTCTATGGCCTGTCGCATCGCTACAGCCCGCGGCCGATGATGCCCAAGGAGCATGTCCTTTCGATCTGGAAAGACGAGTTGGACGAGACGCGGGACTGGGGTGGCATGGTAACCACCGTGTTGCATCCGCAATGCAGCGGCCGGCCGATGCGCTTGCGGCTGCTGCGTGAGTTCCTGCGCTATACGCAGGGCTATCGCGATGTCTGGATCACCACCGGCGAGGATATCGCCGCACATTTCGCCGCCTGTGAGGCGGCTGGATCGGGAGCCCCATGATGACCCTGCCACGCATCCTCCTTGCCGCCGCGGCACTGCTCGCGCCCAGCCTCGCCACCGCCCAGCCCGTGCCGGAGGCGATCCGCGCCCAGGGCGCGCTGCGCGTCGCGATCGAGGCGACCTATCCTCCTATGGCCTACCGCGACCCCGCGACGAATGAACGGCGCGGCGTCAACGTGGACCTGGTGACCGCGATCGGCCGCGAACTCAACCTGCCGATCCGCTGGGAAGAACTGGCCTTCGCGCAACTGATCCCCGCCATCACCACCCAGCGGGTGGATTTCAGCGGCAGCGCCATGACCGACCTGCCGTCGCGTCGGGAGAGGCTGACCTTCGTGGACGTGGTCAGCACGGGGGCACAGATCTTCACCACTGTCGCGCAGCAGCGTGGCGCGACCCAGCCCACGGATTTCTGCGGCCGCAGCATCTCCACGCCGCGCACCACCAACTACTTCCCCCAGGCGCAGGCCTGGAGCGAGGCGAATTGCGTTGCGGCGGGCCGCCCGCCGATGCGCGTCATCGGATCGGATGGTGCGGCCGCCAGCCGCACGGACCTGATGGCCGGTCGCGCGGATGGGGCGATCCTGGGCGCGGAGTTCGTCGTCTTCCTGGCGCAGCAGAACCCCGGCACCTTCGTGGTCGTGGGCGAGCCAATTTCCCGCAACCTGTCGGGCATGGCCTTCGACAAGTCGCAGACCGTGCTGCGTGATGCGGTCGCCGGGGCGCTGACCCGGCTGATCGCCAACGGCACCTATGGCGAGATCCTGCGCCGCCATGGAATCGAACGGCAGGCGCTGGCGACGATCACGATCGACGCTGGGGAATAGCGCGGGGCGACCGACCGGCGCCTGATCCTGTTTCAGCGCCGCGCCTCATGATCACGAGCGAACGGCACGATCTGGGCGCGCCGTCGCCGATTGGTTCAAGAAAAGCTCGCCCCAAGCGACGAACGGCGTCGCCCAGGGCCCCATTCGCGCGGCCGTAGCCCCGCGTGGAACCAGTTCACGAGCGAGCATACGTCGTGGACCGGCATACCCAGGTCCTGACGCAGGGCGGCGGCATAGGGCGGCATGTTCGTGCATTCCAGCACGATCGCGCCGACATCCGGATGGGCCGCGATCAGCGAACGCCCGGCTTCGAGAATATCGGCCTGGGCCAACGCCGCATCCAGGTCCGGCTTGTCCTGCTTCACCAGGACGCGGAAAAGCTCCCGGCCATGCTCGACACCGACGATCGGCGTGTCCTCGGCCGCGCCGGCGGCCCGTAAATGTGCGGGCGTCAGGCTGGCGCCGGAGATGGTGATCACGCCGACGCGCCGGCCTGGCGGCAGCGTGGCCTGCACCCATGGCACTTGCAGCAGGGCGGATGTCGCGACGGGAACCGCGACCGCCGCCGCCAGTTCACGCTGGAACAGCGACAGGAAGCCGCAGGTGGTCGTGATGGCCTCGGCCCCGATCTCGACCAGTTCCTGCGCCGCCGCGATGAAATCGGGCAACAGGGCGGACGGGTCCTGCAGCACGACGCGATCCGGCGTGGCCCCGCGCACGACCTTGAACAGCACAGGAAAATCCCAGGTCGTTGCATTGCCCATATCGCCGGGAATGCGCGGGAAACGTGTCTGCAGCATCAGGATGCCGAGCGGCGCGCCATGAACGGCATGGCCGCCGCGCGCAGGGGAAGGGGTCATGCCATGGCCTTCATGGGTTTGGGGGCGGGGGCCGGCGCCCGGAATCCCGCGGCGCCGAAGGCGACAAGCTGGGCGATCAGCGCCTCCTCATCATCAGTGTCGCAGCGATCATCGGATATGCGCTTCAATCGCCGGAACCCCGGATCGGAATCGATCAGCACATGCAGCAGCGATCCGGTGATGAAATTGTAGCGCCAGAACAATTCGGCGCGATCGTGGCCCGGCAGCGCGCGCGAAAATGCCTCCACGAAGCGCAGGATCATCGGATTGAACTGCGTGTCGAAGAACCGGCTGGTCTCGACGGTCGGAATGGCGCGGGCCTGTTGCAGCAGGCGGATCAAGGGGCGCCCGCCTTCGGCATCACGATCCAGGGTGACGCTGGGACGCACGATCGCCTCGATGATCCGTTCCACCGTCAGCGGCGTGCCGCAGGCCTCCGCTTCGTAGCGATCGAGCAAGGCGATGCGGGCCTGCATCGGCCCCAGCGCCTGCTCCAGCACACACAGCGCCAATTCGTCCTTCGACCCGAAATGATAGTTCAGCGCCGCAAGGTTGCAGCCGACGCGCTTGGCGATCGCCCGCACGCTGCTGCCATGGACGCCGTGCTCGGCGAAGATGGCGACCGCGGCGGCCAGGATTTTGTCCCGCAGGCCGGTGCCGGGCTTTGCGCGCCGGCGTGGTGGCCTGTCATCCGTGGTCACGACGGCGCGGCGAGGTGCAGGCGGATCAGATCGGCAATGTCCTCCGCCACGGCCTGCCCCTGTGATAGCAACGCCGTCTGGGCGATGAAGCCATGCGGCATGCCGGGAAACAGCTTCAGCCTGTGCGGCACGCCGGCCTCGGTCAGCAGGCGGTCGAGTGCATGCGTGTCATCCAGCAGCGCGTCCAAGGCAGCGGCGACCAGCAACATCGGCGGCAGGCCGGCCAGGCTGGCCTCAAGCGGCATCGCCCCCGATCCGGCCAGCGGAGCATCGCCCAGATAGCGCTGCCAGAACCATTCGAGCCGCGCGGTGGACATGCCAAAGGCGCCACCGCCAAAAGCCGCATGCGACGGCGTCGTAAGGTCGCCCGTCAACATGCCGTAGATGATCGCGGCAAAGCGCGGCATCGGCTCGCCGGCATCACGCAGGCGCTGCAGGGCCGAAAGCGCCAGGTTGCCGCCGGCGGAATCACCGCCGATGCCAACGCCGCCGCCCCGCGGCAGCCAGCGCAGGACCGTCATCACCTGCTTCAGCGCGGTAGGGAAGGCATGCTCCGGCGCGAGCGCGTAATCGATGCCGACGACCATCGCCCCCGAACGCACCGCGACCTCGCGCTTGAAGCGATCCAGGCTGTCGATGCTGCCGATGGCGAAGCCGCCGCCGTGCAGATGGAGATAGGTGGGCAGCGGGCCAGGGCGATCGGGGCGATAGAGCCGGACGCGCACGGGCGGATGGTCGCCCTCCAGCATCAATTCGGTGATCTCCGCCATCGCCGGCCCGCCCTCGTTCAGGAAGGCCTGGTACTGGCTGTTGAGCGCGCGCACCTCGGCGACCGGCTGGCGAAGGAAGTCGCCGGTGGACAGCCCCTTTTCACGCAGCAGCGCCTGGGCGGCGAGAACCTCCCGATCGAACAGGGAAGCGGGGCTGGGATCGGCCATGATGTTCCTGGGCGTTTGGGTATTGCAAACGATCGTTTGTTTGATCAACCTCTGTCAACAGCAACCTTGGCAGGACATTGGCATGGATCTCGGCATCGCTGGTCGATCGGCGCTCATCTGCGGCGGCAGCAAGGGCATGGGGCGGGCCGCGGCACTGGAATTCGCCAAGGCCGGCTGCCTGGTCACCATCGCCGCTCGCAATCCCGACACGCTGGCAGAAGCGGCGGAGGCGATGCGCGCCGAAACCGGCGCCCGGGTCGATTGGGTGTCCGCCGATATCACCACCCCCGAAGGGCGCGCCAAGGCACTGGCCGCGTGCCCCGCGCCCGATATCCTGCTGAACAACACCGAAGGCCCCCGCCCCGGGAATTTCCGCGACTGGACGCCGGAAGACTGGATGGTCGTGTTGAATGCCGTGATGATATCGCCGATCGAGATGATCAGGGCGACGGTCGATGGCATGATGGCGCGACGCTGGGGACGCATCGTCAACATCACCTCCCGGTCGGTGAAGAATCCGCAGCCGGAACTCGGCCTGTCGAATGGCGCGCGGTCGGGCCTCACCGGATTTGTGGCGGGGCTGGCGCGGCAGACGATCAGCCACAACGTGACCATCAACAATGTCCTGCCGGGTGCGGTGGATACCGAGGCCCAACGCAACCACATGCGCGGCATGGTCGAAGCCAGCGGCCAGAGCTTCGACGCGCTGCGCCGCGAAAGAGAATCGCGCACGCCGGCAGGGCGCTTCGGGCGGCCGGAGGAGATCGGCGCCACCTGCGCCTTCGTCTGCTCCGACCTCGCGGGATTCATGACCGGGCAAAACATCCTGGTTGATGGCGGTGACTACAAGGGAACGTTTTGACACGCGTCGCGGTCATCGGCGGTGGGCTCGTTGGGATGGCCGTCGCCTGCGGGCTGGCGCGCGCCGGGCGGGAGGTCGTGGTCTTCGACGAGGATGACCTCGGCATCCGCGCCTCACGCGGCAATGCCGGGCTGATCTGGGTCCAGGGCAAGGGCGACCGCTACCCGGATTATGCGGTCTGGACGCGGCAATCGTCTGATCTCTGGCCCGGTTTCGCCGCGATGCTGGCGCAGCAGACGGGCATCGACGTGGAATATGAGCAGACCGGCGGCTTCCACTTCTGCATCAATGAGCGGGAGCTGGAACTGCGCGCCGCGATGGTGGCTGAGGTCGCGAAGGGACCCGGTGCCAATGGCATCACGATGGTCGACCGCGACTTCATCCGCGATCGGGTGCCGCTGATCGGTGAGCGCGTCATCGGCGCATCCTGGTCGCCGCTGGACGGCATGGCCAATCCACTGCTGCTACTGCGCGCTCTGCATGCGCTGGGGCGGCAGGATGGCGTCGCGTATCGGCCTGGCGATCCCGTGCGGGCCATCGCACCGCTGCCGGGCGGCGGCTTCCGCATCGACAGCGCGGCGACCAGCATCGAGGCGGCGCAGGTGATCCTGGCGGCCGGGCTCGGCAATCCTGCGCTGGGGCTGATGGTCGGGCTGGATGTGCCGGTCGGCCCCGTGCGCGGGCAGATCGTGGTCACCGAACGCCTGCCGCGCTTCCTGCCGCATCCCACCCCCAGCATTCGGCAGAACCGCACCGGCACCGTGATGTTCGGGCTGAGCGCGGAGCCGATCACGAATACCGACCGATCGACCCGGCTGGCCGTCACCGGGGGCCATGCCCAGCGCGCGCTGGTGGAATTCCCGCATCTGGCCGCGGCGCAGGTCGTGCGCAGTTGGGCCGCGCTGCGCATCATGCCGCGCGACGAACAGCCGATCTACGATGAATCCCCGACATGCCCTGGGGCCTTCGTCGTCACCTGTCACAGCGGCGTCACCCTGGCCGCCGTGCATTGCCTGGCCCTTGCCCCTTCCTTGGCCGAGAGCCGGCTGCCGCCTGGCTGCGAGCATTTTGTTCTGGAGCGCTTCCATGCTTCGCCCGCTGCAACCGCCTGACCCCGCCCGCGCCGTGCCGGTGACGGTCGATGGCGACGCCGTCGCGGCCGCACCGCAGGAAACCGTCGCCGTGCTGCTGCTGCGGCTGGGGCGACTGCCTTTCCGGCGCTCACCGGTTTCGGGTGCGCCACGCGCGGCCTATTGCCTGATGGGTGCCTGCTTCGAATGCCTGGTCGAGATCGATGGCCAGCCCCGCCGCCAGGCCTGCATGGTCGAGGTCGCCCCCGGCATGCGCATCAACCGGGACGTGGCACCGTGAGCCACGACCTGGTGATCGTGGGGGCCGGTCCCGCCGGCATGGCCGCGGCGATCGCCGCGCGTGCGCAGGGTTTGAGGGTCCTGGTGATCGACGAGCAACCGGCGCCAGGCGGCCAGATCTACCGCGCGATGGCACGCAACCTTGCGGCGGGTGCGGCGGACTGCCTGGGGCGCGAGTATGCGGCCGGGGCGCCGCTGGTCGCGCACTTCGCCGCCAGCGGCGCGGAGCTTTGGACGCGCAGCACGGTGTGGAACATCGAGCCGACGGGCACCGGCTTTGCCGTCACGGCGAGCACGGACGGAGCACCGCGCAACGCCCTCGCGCCCCGGCTGCTGCTCGCCACCGGCTCCATGGAACGGCCGGTTCCGATCCCGGGTTGGACGCTGCCGGGGGTGATGACGGCAGGCGCGTTGCAGATTGCGCTGAAGGCCAATCTCATGGTGCCCGCCGGGCGGCTGGTGCTTGCCGGGGCGGGGCCGCTGCTCTGGCTGATCGCGACGCAGTTGGCCGGTGCCGGGGCACCGCCGGTGGCGCTGCTGGATGCGACGCCGGGCGCGCGGTACTGGAAGGCGCTGCCAGCCCTGCCAGGGGCATTGCGCGCGCCCTGGCCACTGCTGAAAGGGCTGGCGATGATGCGGCGTGTGGCGGCCGCCGGCGTCGCCATCCATCGTGGCGTGAGAGACCTGAAAATCGTCGGCACGGCCGCCGTCAGCGACATCGCCTTCACCAGTGGCGGTCGCCGCCACACGATCTCGGCCGATCTCGTCGGCCTCCATGACGGCGTCGTGCCTTCCTTGAGCGCGGCGCTGGCGCTCGGTTGCGACGTGCGATGGAACGGCCCGCAGGCGGCCTTCCGTCCCCGCACCGATGAATGGGGCGACACCTCGGTGCCGGGGCTGGCGATCGCCGGCGATGGCGGCGGGATCCTGGGTGCCGAGGCCGCGGCGCTGACCGGTGAGCTTGCCGGGTTGCAGGCCGCCGAGGCGCTCGGCCGGCTGGTGGAGGGTCGGCGCGACGCCCTCGCGGCCCCACTGCGGCGGGCGCTGGCGCGAGCGCGCGCCGTCAGGCCGTTCCTGGAGCGTCTCTACGCCCCCGTCATCGCGCCGGCGGCGATCGACGATGACGTGATTGCCTGTCGCTGCGAGGAAGTCACCGCCGGCGCCATCCGCGCCGCGGCCAGGCTCGGCGCCGTCGGGCCGGCGCAGGCCAAAAGCTACACGCGCTGCGGGATGGGCCCCTGCCAGGGGCGGATGTGCGGCCCCACCGTGACGGCGCTGATCGCAGAAACCCGCGGTCTTGCGCCGGACCAGGTCGGCCTGCCGCGGCCGCGCTTCCCGCTCAAGCCGGTGACGGTGGCGGACCTGGCCGCCACGGCGCCGGCGCCGACCGAGGTGATGCGTACCGCGTAGCGATCAGGCGCGGCGCACCATCATCGCGGTGGTATAGCCGCTCATGTTAGGCTCGAAGCTGTAGCCCTGGCGCAAGCCCCAAACGAGGGACAGGTGGAATAGCGGAATCATCGGGATGTCATCCGCCACCATTTGCACCGCGTCCTGCAGCACCTTCTCCCGCGCGTTGTCGTCGAGCAGCGTGAACGACCTCTCCGTCAGCGCGTCCAGCGAGGGATTGGAATAGCGGCTCCAGTTGTTGGCGCCGGCGCGCTTGGCGACATCGACGGTGCTGACGACATTGCTGAGGAAGTATGACGCCTCGCCGGTCGAACTCGCCCAGCTATGCAGCCACATGCCGTATTCCTGGCGGCTCGCGCGGGCGCTGAAGGCGGCATAGGGGAGGGCGTCCACCGCCGTCTGGATGCCGATCCGCGTCCACATCTGCGCGACCGCCTGGGCGATGCGGCTGTCGTTCGCGAAACGGTCGGTCGGCGTGTGCAGGGTCAGCCGGAAGCCCTGCGGAAAGCCGGCTTCGGCCAATAGCCTGCGGGCGGCATCGGCGTCGAAAGGCGGCACGCCGACGGCCGGATTGCTGGAATAGAAACCGTCCGGCAACCACTGGCCGTTGGGCGTGCCGCGACCTTCCATCACCCGCGCGACCAGCGCCTGGCGATCGATGCCGAGCGACAAGGCCCGCCGCACCCGCAGGTCCAGGAAGGGGTTCGCGGCCAAGGGTTGCCCGGCATTGTCAGTGACATCGGCCAGGCTGCCGCTGCGGCTGAAATTGGGCTGGAGGAAGATGAGGCGCGTGCTCTGCGTCTCGGCAATGGTGACGCGGCGATCGCGCTGCAGCGCCAGCACATCGTTGGAGGAGACTTCATCGATGATGGCGACGTCGCCCGACAGTAGCGCGGCGCTGCGGGCACCAGCCTGGGGGATGATGCGAAGATTCACCTGATCCCAAGGCTCCGGCCCGCCGAAGTAGCTGTCGTTGCGCAACAACTCGGTCGTCGTGCCGGATTGGAAGCGGGCGAGCTTGTAGGGCCCCGTACCGATCGCGGCCTTCCCGCTGTTGTAGTCCGCGGTGGTCGCGCCTTCGCCGGCATGGCGCGACACGATGGCGACGAAGGTCAGGTCGTTCGGCAGGGCCGGATGCGGCCCGGCGGTGTGCATGCGGACGGTCAGCGGGTCCACGACTTCGACGCGGGTCACCTGGCGCACGTAGCCGGCGAAACTGCCTGGGCTGTTCGGCACCTCCGGCACCCGGGCGATCGTGAAGGCGACGTCGTCGGCGGTGAAGGGCCGCCCGTCATGCCACAGCACGCCGGGCCGCAGCTTGAATTCCCAGATGCGATCCTCGACCGGGCGCCAGCTCAGCGCCAGGCCAGGCACCGGGCGCAGCCGCGCATCCCGCTCCACAAGCCGGCTGAAGACGTGCTGGACCAGGTTCAGGTTCGGGTTGAAGGCGTAGAAATGCGGATCGGCCGAGCTTGGCGTCGTCGCCAGGCCGATATCGAGCACGGCGCGGCCCTGCGCGCCGGCAGCGCGCGGCAAGAGCCCCGCCGTAGCAAGCGTGCCGAGGGTTCGGCGTGAAACGGCGGGGAACTGCATGGGTGTGCTCCTGCGTTCAGTGTGCTTTCACGGGGCGGTTGGCGTGGCTGGTCTGCGGCACCCCGCGTTCCAGCGACATATGGGAATGCACGCAGCGCCAGCCATCAGGACGACGGGTAAACATCATCGTGGCGCGGCCCGGGCGAGCGTAGCTGGCTCCATCGGGCGCGTAGCCGGTGCTGGTCCAGGGCGCGACAGCGACGGCGATGTCGCCCATCCCAAGCACCTCCACCGCCGACATGGTGAAGCGGAAATCCGTCGTCTTCGGCCAGACATTGTCCCATTGCGCCGTGATGAAGGCGTCGATGCCATGCAGCAGCCGGTTGAACGTGCCGAAGACCACCACATCCTCGTCCCACATCGGGCGTGCCGTGGCGTAGTCGACCTCTCGCACGCAGACCGCGAGCTTTTCCAGCCAGGCACGGATCTCCGCATCGGTCTGGGCATCGACCCTGGGCAGTTGCGACATCGGTTTTTCCTTTGTTTCAGTCGATCAGCGAGACGTTGGCGATGGATTGCCGCTTCAGGATGGCATCCATCACCTTGCGCCGGCCGAGTTCGACGCCCTCGGCCGCGAGTCTTTGTGCCTGCTCGGCATCCCCCCCGACGAGGGCCGCGACCAGGGCGCGATGCGCCGGTTCCATCACCTTGGGGCCGCGCCATTCGATCAGGCCGATGCGAATGACGCGCTCGGTGCAATCCAGCAAATCGCCCAGGATCGCCGCCAGCTTGTCCATGCCGGCGGCACGGGCGATCGCCAGGTGGAACACCCGGTTGGCCGCGAGAAAGGCGTCCTGCGACACAAGGTCGCCATCGCGATAGGCGGCGAAACAGTCGTCGAACGCCTGGATCACCGCCAGGGGCATGCGCCCCGCGGCATGGAAGGCGGCATGCGGTTCCAGCAGCAGGCGCAGGTCGAAGGCCTCCACGACCTCCTTCACGATGATCGGCGCCACGACATAGCCGCGCCGGTTGACGCTGCGGATCAGCCCCGCCTGCGACAGGCGGGACAGGGCCGCGCGGATCGGCGCCTTGCCCAGGCCATAGCGATCGGCCAGCCCGGCCTCGGTCACCGAGGCGCCGGGGGCGAGGTCGCAGCGGATGATGTCCGCACGCAGCCGTTCGCAGGCGAATTCCGTCAGCGACTGGTCGCTCGGCCGCTCGAGCAAGGCTGACATGGCGTCAGTCCAGCACGATATTCGCGCGGGCGATGATGCCGCGATACTTGGCGACTTCCTCGTCGATGAAGCGGCTGAAGGCATCCGCGTCCAGGCCGGTCGGCTGGAAGCCCTGGCGGATCAGGAACTGGCGGGCTTCGTCGGTGCTTCCGGCGCGCACGACATCGGCCGAGATCTGCTGGAGAAGCGCCGGCGGCAGGCCGCGCGGCGCCCAGACACCATACCAGGAATAGAATTCCAGCCCATCGAGCCCGGCCTCGGCGGCGGTCGGGATTTCGGGCGCGATCTCCAGGCGCTCGGCGGAGGTAACAGCCAGCGCCTTGAGCTGGCCGCCGCGGACGAAAGGTAGGGCCGAAAGGACCGGGTCGATCATCAGGTTCACCCGCCCGCCCACCATGTCGGCCAGCGCCTGGGCGCTGCCGTTGTAGGGCGCGACCAGCACATCGACGCCGATGCGCTGCTTGAACAACTCCGCCGCCAGATGACCCGCCGAGCCGCGGCTGGAGGTCGCGAAGGTGAAGCGGTCCGGTGCGGCGCGGATCTGCGCGGCCAGCGCGGCCAGGCCGTCGGCCTGGACGCTGGGATGGCAGACGAACAGCAGCGGCCCGCGCGCGACCTGGGCGACAGGCTGGAAATCCGCCACCGCGTCATAGGCCGGAGTGCGCGTCAGCAAGGGGCTGATGACATGCACCGAGGCATTGAACATCAGCGTGGTGCCGTCGGGCGCCGCCCGCGCGACGAAGAGGCCGCCCACGGCGCCGCTGCCGCCGGACCGGTTTTCGACCACCACGTTCTGGCCGATCAGCGCCGCCATCTGCTGGGCGACCATGCGCGCGACGGCGTCGGTGGCGCCGCCGGGCTGATAGGGCATGACCATCCGGATGGGGCGCGCGGGGAGGGCCTGGGCCCATGGTCGTCGCGGTGCGGCGACCAAGGCCGTTGTCGCGAGGCCCCGAAGGCAGAAGCTGCGGCGCTGGATCATCGATGGCTCCTGTCGCATGGGGCCCGAGGGGTGCCCGAGGGGATGCAATCTTCCGCACTTCAGGATATGCGACAACAGACATGTCAGGCGATGACGGGTTTCCTTTGGCAGCGGAACCAATTCTTGCCGAATAGCGAGGCATCAAGGGCAAAGATATACGCCTGCGTGACACGAATGGTGTCAGTTTGGATCATGTTAACATGTCATAATATAAAATACGCAGCGTATGAACATTTCATGCCGCCGAGCGGCTTGCCCCAGCCACAGCAATGAACCGCTGCGTCAACGCCTGACCCGTCCCGCGACGCAGACCGCCATGTGATCGCCCGCCTCGTCACGCGCGGGGCGGATGCGATCATCCTCCGCTGCACGGAGATCATGCTGCTGGTGAGGCCCCAGGACAGCAGCAGCCCAGTCGCCCGTTGCGATCAGCCGCCGTCCCGCGCGGCACGATGGTCAATGGGAATGCGGGCTCATCGCGGCCGGCGGCAAATGTCAGGCCCTTTCCGCCTTGGCGGATCGCGGGCTAGCCTTCGCACCTGCAACACCCGCCAGGATCCTATCTCCATGCACCGTCGCGACGCGCTCCTGCTTCCAGCCGCTCTCCTCGGCGGCACTATCGGCCGGGCCCGGGCGCAGGGCAGCCGCGTCGCCCCGCCGCCGAGCCGTTTCATCGTCCCCTATGGCGCCGGCAACATCACCGACCAGGTGGCGCGCGTGCTGGCCGAGGCCATGGTGCCGCGCTGGGGCGGACGGATGGTCGTGGACAACCAGCCTGGCGCGGGCGGCATGCTGGGGCTGCTGAACCTGACGCGCGCACCGGCCGATGGCAGCACCTTCGCGATGATCTCGGTCGCGGCGCTTGCGATTTCGCCGCATCTGCAAAAGCCCGCGCGCTATGATCCCTTCACCGATCTTTCGCCGATCTGCGGCGTATCGGTGTCGTCGTCGTTCCTCTGCGTGAATGCGGCCCTGCCGGTGCACAGCCTCGCGGAACTGGTCGCCTATGCACGGGCGCGGCCGGAGAGCGACCCGATCTTCTACTACTCGCCGGGCAATGCGACGGTGCCGCACCTGAACCTGGAAAATCTGCGCCGCTCGCTGGATTTCCCGATGCAGCACGTGCCGTACCGCACCAGCGCCGCGGGCAACACCGATCTTCTGGCGAACCGCGTGCAGGTGACCATCGACAGTTTCAGCATCACGCTGCCGCACATGCAGTCGGGTGCGTTGCGGCCGCTGGCCTACAACGCGCCGAACCGTCATCCGGATTTCCCGGATGTGCCGACCTTTGCCGAAGCCGCACCTGGGGTTGCCATGCTGAACGCCTGGCAGGCGCTGTTCTTTCCGCGCGGCACCGCGGCCCCGGTGGTGGAGGCCGCGGCGCGCGACGTCATCGCGACGATCGACACCCCGGCATTTGCCGCGAAGCTGCCCATCGGCACGCAGCCCTTCGTGCTGGGGCCGCAGGAACTGGCGGCCTATATGCGCGCCGACAGCGAACGACTGGGGCGACTGGTCGCCGATATCGGCTTGCAACAGGATTGAACGGCGGGACGCCCGGCGCGGGGGATCGCACCGGGCGCCACCATGGCCCTGGATTACCGGAACAACACCGTGTCGATCCCGTAGATCGCGCCGTTGCTGCACGGGATTGCCGCCGTCACCACGGTCGCGACCACGCCATTGGCCGCGGTCACGGTGGTGACCGGGGGCGTGGCGTTCGACACGGCCACAGTCAGCGGCGTGCCACCGGAGGTGGTGATGCTTTGCCCGTTGGTGAGGGTGGCGCTGGGCAGGCGCTGATTGGTGGTGTGCACGCCGATGGCGGCGAGGCTGAGGATCGGGTCCGCAGTGCGCGGGCCGCCCGACTCCTCCATCGGGAAGACGCGATCGATCAGGGCCGGATTGACCTTGGCGGCCGCGGCGTTGTTCGGTGCGAAGACGGTGATCGCCTGGGCGTTGCGCATGTCCTGCACCAGGTGGCTGCGGATGACCGCGCCGACGAAGCGCGAATACTCCGGCATGCCCTGCAACGTGTCGATGCAGTTGCGCAGGGGCGTCTGGGCCGAGGCGCCGGTCGAAGCGAACAGGCCGGCGGCGAGGGCCGTGCCGGCGAGCGTGGCGGTCCGGCAATGACGGGTCATGGTTTTCATTTCGTCTCTCCCAATACTGTTGTTTCTGGAGGAAGCCAGCTACCCGCGCAATCTGAAAGATTTTGTCGGACGACTGGTTGTACAATAACAATAAAAATTTTTAGATAATTCAGAAAATAAAACTAAAAATAAGAAAAACCTATGCGCAAACCTGCTTGACCAGCCCGGGCGGGCGGGGTGGCGGCGCGTCAGTTCGGCGGCCGTGATGAATGTTATGTTCGACTGCCGTGAAACGAAAAATAGCAGATGATGCGGCCAACGCATTGATACAGATCAAAGCCGAGTTCCGCCGATGTGCCCATTGATCATGCCGCTTCAATTGGCGGGCGCGATCCGTTGGAACCCCCTGGCCAGATGTCGGCGCCAGGAATAATGATCGCATCAGATGTTCTTGTTGGGAGGAAATGACGGTGGCCAAGAAGCATAGAAAAGACGCGCCGGCGGAGGTGCACCCGGCCAAGGCCACGGCCAGCAAGAACACGGCCGCCGCGACCGACAAAGCCGCATCGCCCTTCAAGCCGGACGGCCGTCTGAGCCGCCGCGCCTATGAAAGCGCGCTGGCCGAACTGCACGTGGAACTCGTCGCCCTGCAGCAATGGGTGCAGGCGACCGGGGCCAAGGTCTGCATCCTGTTCGAGGGGCGCGACGGCGCTGGCAAGGGCGGCACCATCAAGGCGATCACCGATCGCGTCAGCCCGCGCGTCTTCCGCGTCGTCGCCCTGCCGTCACCGACCGAGCGCGAGAAATCGCAGATGTATGTGCAGCGCTACGTCCAGCACCTGCCGGCCGCCGGTGAGGTCGTGATCTTCGATCGCAGTTGGTACAATCGCGCCGGCGTCGAACGCGTGATGGGGTTCACGCCGGAGGCGCAGGTGCAGCGCTTCCTCGACCAGGTGCCGGGTTTCGAGAAAACGATCATCGAATCCGGCATCATCCTGCTGAAGTACTGGCTGGAGGTGAGCGAGGAGGAGCAGGCGCGGCGGCTGGAGGCGCGCATCAATGACGGGCGCAAGCTGTGGAAGCTGTCGCCGATGGACCTCAAATCCTACAGCCGTTGGTATGACTACTCACGGGCGCGGGATGCGATGTTCCTGGCGACCGACACATCCTGGGCGCCCTGGTACGTGGCCCCGTCGAACGACAAGAAGCGGGCGCGGCTGAACATCATCCGCCACCTGCTGCGCCACGTGCCGTACGAGACGCCCAAGCGGGAGAAGATCAAGCTGCCCAAGCGCCAGGACGCGGGCAGCTATGTGGAGCCGGACTACCCGTTCAAGCTGATCGCCGACACCCTGGCCCCGTCGCCGGGCTGACGGCGCGTCACGCCTCCGCGATGCAGTCGACCGAAAGCATGAAATCCATGTGCGAGAGGTGCACGGATTCGGTCGTCTGCCGCGCCGGGTAATTGCCCGGGGCGAAATAGGTTTTGAAGATCGCGTCGAACTCCGCGTAATTCTTCATGTCGGCGAGCGCGACGTTCATCTTCACCGCGCGATCCAGCGACGTGCCCGCCGCCGCCAGGATCGCCTTGATGTTCTGCATGACTTGGTGCGTCTGCGCGGCGAAGTCGCCGCGCGCGATCAGGTTCGCCGCGCGCGCGCCGGTGAAGGGCGTCGCGCCGCTGACAAAGACCAGGCCGGCCGCTTTCACCGCGTGCGACAGGCCGGAACGATACGGGGTGACGTCGGGGGCGGTGATGATTTCGCGCGGCATGTAGTGTCCCTGTGCTCGGTGGCGGCGGGATCATGGACACTTCGGGCGGAATGGCCATAGCCGCGCGCGCTCATTGCGCTTCCACCGCGAGGTCGAAATCGCCGGCACCGCCGATGTTGCTGACCTTGAGCACATGTGGCCCGGCAGAGGTGGCGGTCACCGACAGCATGGATGCCAGCCCGCCGCCGCCATCATCGTCCGAACCCAGCCGTTCCCCGTCCGGCCCGAAGAGTTCCAGCACCGTGTCCACACCCGCCGACAATTCGCGGGTGCGCGCGACGATGCGCTGCCCGGCGGCCAGGTCCAGTTGCACGAAGGCTTCGGCCGCGCGCCCCTGCGCCAGCGTATAGGTGGTGCCGATCGTGATCGGCTGGCCGCGCCCGGTCGGCCCCGCCACGGTCGGCGGCGCCGGGGAGGCGATGCCGACCGCGGTGACCGAGAACAGGAACTCGCCGGCCGTGCCGATGTTGGACAGCGCCAGCACGTGCGGCCCGCCCGCGCCGTCCGGATTGAGTGCGCTGAACGCCATGCGGGACGCCAGCCCCACGCCGCCATCGTCGTTGTTCGGCCCGGCCACGCCATTCGGGGCGTGCAGGGTCACGACGGTATCCACGCCCGCGGCCAGGTCCATCGTCTCGACGCGGTAGCGCGTGCGTGGCGCCAGGTCGACCTGGACGTAGCGGACCTCATTGGCCTCCAACGCCATGCTCAGCGCCTGGCCGAGTGCCACCGGATCGCCCCGTCCGGTCGGGCCATCGACGAAGGCCGGCGTGTGCACGACCTCCAGCCTGGTCGTGTCGAGGTCCTGCTTGTCGCCCCTGACCGAAAGCAGCCAGGGTCCGGCGGCGCCCGGCAGGCGCATGGTCGATGCCTGGGTATCCAGCCGTCGCCGTTCGACGATGCCCTGGCTGCGCGAGACGCGCAGCAGGTCCAGCCCGCGTGAATCCCGTGCCCGCAGGATGAAGGTCTCCCCCTCGGCGTGGGGCAGCAGCACCCAGGCGGGCGCCCCGGGGGGCGCCGCCTCGGGCAGCACGGCGCTGAGCGCGCCGTCGCGCTGGCGGGCCGGCGGGGCGGCGTCCCAGAAGGCGGCGCGGGTCCAGGGCAGGGGGGTGGCCGCGGCCTCGGCCAGCGCCGCGACCGGGGGGCTGGGCGCGGCGTCGGACGCAAGGGTCGCAAGCCCCTTGCCGCCGGAGCGTTCGATCGCCGCGGCGACAGCCGTGGCGTCGCGGCGCAGCAGCACGGTGTAGAGCCGTGCCGCGGCATCGCGCGCCGGGCCGGCGGCGGCGGGCAGGTCGGCCAGGGCGGCGACCGCGGGCGTCCAGGGCTGGTTGGGATCGACCGGCAGCGCCTCCACCCGCGCGGCCGCCGCCGTCAGGAAGGCCTGGAGCGCGGCGGTGGAATCCTGCGTCACCGCCGCCCCCGGCTGGCGCCCCAGGGCCTCGACCGCATCGGCCAGGCGGGCGGCGACGGCGGCAGCATCCGGCGGGGCCTCGGCGCCACCGCAACGGGCGGCGGCGATGGCGGCGGGGCCGGTAGGCACGGCGGATTTGGCGATCTCGGCCAGGGCGTCCAGGCAGGCCTCGGTGCCGGTCAGCCCATGCGCGAGGGCCGAGACCACGCGCTGCCCCAGCGGTTGGGCGAAGAGGTCGCGTTCCGCCACGATGCCGCGCAGCAGGACCAGGCGCAGCGGATCAAGTTCGGGCGCGGGTGGCGCGCCGGCCGGGACCAGCCGGTCCGCCGCGAGCACCAGCCCCAGCATCTGTTCCCGCGGCGGCGTGCCCTTTTGCAGCAGCCGGCCGGTGATGGCGGCCCACCAGGGTGGTTGCGGGCCGTCGATCGGCAAAAGCGCCGCCATCACCGCCCGCACCTGGGCCTGGTTCGGCCCGGCGGGGGCGATGCCGAGGGCGCCGTCCAGCGGCGCGCGCGCGGCGGCCTGGTCCGGTGCCCGGCGGCTGGCGGCCTGGTCAGGGGTCAGGCGTTCGGCGGCCAGGCGGGCTTGGGCCTGGCGCACCATCTCGGGCGTTGGCCCGCTGCGGGGCAGGACTTCCCGCAGCACCCACAGATCGGTCAGCGACGTGGTCGAGGCATCTTCGTGCAACACGGCCCAGCCGAGGTCGCGCTGTTCGGCAAACCCCGACAGCAGGCGCAGCCAGGCGGTGGGCGCGGCCTCACCGGTGCGGGTCGGGGTTTGCTGCGCCAGGGCCAGCAGGGCGCGTTCCTGGCGGCTGCGGCTGCCGGATTGGGCGAAGCTGGCCAGGGCCTCCAGCGCCGCGGCGCGGCCGTCGGCGGCCAGCATGTCGAGTGCGAATTCGGCGTAGCGCCCGCCGGCATAGAGTTCCGCGCGCAGCAGGTCGGCGGCCTGGTCGGGCGGCAGGGTGCGCAGGATTCCGGCGGCGGCTTCCAGCGGCAGCGAGGCGCTGGCGTGGCGTGCAAGGGCCAGGCGGGCGGCCTCGGTATCGGCGCGGATCGGCGTCTCGTCGCCCACATCGCCGCGGCTGAGGAAAAGCCCGGTCACCAGCACCATCGCCTGGCGGTCGCCGTCGTCGGCGTGGTCGGCGGCCAGCACACGGTGCAACGCGGTCAGGCGTTCACTGCGATTGGGGTCGAGCAGGGCGAGTTGGGCGAAGGCATTGGCGCGGCGCTGGGGCGGGCGGGCCTTGTCGGCGATTTCGGCATGCAGCAGGCGGCGTTCCACCCGGTCGCGCTGGTCGCGGTCGGACAGGCGGTCGGTCACGCGTTCGTCCGTCACGCTGGCGATGCGGCCGCCGATGGGGCTGGCGGGGTCCTGGATGGCGGCGATGACGCGTTGCTGGATGGCCTCGTTGGCGGCGGCGACGCCGGCGGCGTTGCGGTAGGTTTCCTCCAGCACGACCTCCCGCGCGCGGGCGACGGCGGCGGCCTGGCCGGCGGCGATGCGGTCGCCGGTCTCGCGTTCCAGCTTGGTCACCTTGTCGTCGATCTGCTGGCGGAAATCGGCCAGCGGGCGGACCAGCTCGGTGCGTATGTAGTTCCATATGGTGCCGCCGCCGATCAGCGCGAGGACCAGGGCGATGGGGGCGTAGACGTTGCGGATGCGGCGGAAGAATTCGTCGGTGACCTCCCGCCGCACCGTCTCGCGCACCGAGGCCGCGACCTGGGCCTGGTAGTCGGCCTGGGATATAGTGACGCCGGCGTCGGAGACGGTCGCCTTGACCTGCCAGAACTCGGACATGGTGGCCCCCTGCGTGCATGCGCGGTTGGGGGGGCAGCGTGGCGCGATGGCGCGGGGAAATCGAATCAAACCGTGCGGGTCAGCGCTCCAGCACCGCCATGCGGCGGCCCTCCAGCACGGCGCAGGATAGTGGCCCGCCCGACCAGGCCGCCGTGTCCAACCCGATGCGGTTGGCGCGCACGGTGACCATGCCGGCGGCCGTGTGGCCATGCACGACGACGGCGCCGTGGTCGGCCTCCGATGCCAGAAAGCTCATGCGGATACCGGTCAGGTCGGCACGGGTCTGGGCATCCAGGGCCACGCCTGGGCGCACGCCCGCATGGGCGAAGAAATAGCCGCCCGCCGCATGGGTCAGCGGGCGGGCGGCGATCCAGGTGCGGTGGTCGTCTGGGAATGACGCGGCCCAGGCGGTGGGGCCGTCTTCTGCGCGCAGCCCGTAGGAGGCGAGCGTCTCCCGCCCACCCCAGGCCAGGAAATCGGCCAGGGCCAGGGGTTCGCCGTCGAGCGCGCCGAGCAGCAGGTGTTCGTGGTTGCCGGCCAGATTCACGGTGGCGCAGCCGGGCACGGGATCGCCGGCCAACAGGTGCGCGACGACCGCGCGAGCATCCGGCCCCTTGTCCACGTAGTCACCCAGATGCACGACCGTTGCCCGCGCGGGCCGCGCCAAAAGATCGGCGGCGATATCGGCGTGCAGCGCGCGCAGCCGGTCGGCGCAGCCGTGGATGTCGCCGATCGCGTAGATCCGAACGCCCTCCGGCAGCCAGCCGGGGGCGTCGAAAAACTTCACTTGGCGGCGACGTTCTTCATGATCGGGGCGACGAATTGCGGTTCGGTGTCCCATGGGAACAGGATCCAGGTGTCCTGGCTGACTTCGGTGACGAAGGCATCGACTTCCGCCCGCCCGGCGGGCTTGGCGTAGATCGTGGCGAAATAGGCCTTTGGCAGCATGGCGCGGACGACGCGGGCGGTGGTGCCCGTGTCCACCAGATCGTCCAGCAGCAGCCAGCCGGCGCCGTCTCCGGCGGCGATGGGGGGCTTGGTCACCTGCGGGTTGCCCCGCTTCTGTTCGTCGTAGGTGACGACGCTGACGGTTTCGACCAGGCGGCATTCCAACTCGCGGGCGATGATACCGGCCGGGATCAGGCCGCCGCGGGTGATCGCGACGATGCCGGTCCAGGGGCCAAGTTCGGCCAGGCGCCAAGCCAGTGCCTTGGCGTCGCGGTGCAACTGGTCCCAGGTGACGGTGAAGTAGCGCTGCGACATCAGAACATCTTTCCCCCATTGGGCACGGCGAAATCGGGTTTCAGCAGCACCACCGCGCCATCGGGGTCGGGGATGCCGAGGACCAGGACCTCACTGCGGAAGCCGGCGATGTTGCGGGGCGGGAAATTGGTCACCGCCACCACCTGGCGGCCGATCAGCCGGTCGGTGCGGTAATGCACCGTCAGTTGGGCCGAGGATTGCTTGACCCCGATCTCCGGCCCGAAGTCGATCCACAGGCGCAGCGAGGGCTTGCGCGCCTCCGGGAAGGGCTGGGCATCGACGATGGTGCCGGCGTTGATCGCCAGCTTGTCGAAATCTTCGATCGTGCAGGGTGTTTCCATGCTCGCCGGTATGGACCCGGGCGGCGTGCCCGAAAAGAGGGTTCAGCCTTCCATCACGCGGTCGGTCGCGGCCTCGGCCGGGGGCGGGATGCGGCGGGCGAGGTGCCTGGCCAGCGGCCGCAGCAGCACGTTCACCAGCAGCACGAGCACCGTCAGGGTCAGCCCGCCCAGGACCTCCCGCGCGCCGACCAGAAGGCCGATGATGGCGACGACCCAGATGGTGGCGGCGGTGGACAGGCCGCGCACGTTATGGAGCGCGTCCTGTTTCAGGATCGCCCCGGCGCCGAGGAAGCCGACGCCCGTCACCACGGCGCCAAAGGCATTGCCCCAATTGGCATCGGGGATTCGGGTCACGGTCAGGTCGCCGAAGGCGGCCGCCCCGATGGCGACCAGCACGCAGGGGCGGATGCCGCAGGAATGGCTGAAGAATTCGCGTTCCAGCCCGATCAGCGCGCCGCAGAGGAACGCCAGCAGCAGCAGCGGGATGGTGCCGTCGGTGAGGAAATACTGGACGATCATGCGTGGGCTTTCCCGGGGGGCTGGACCCCCATCCTGGCACGGCCGGGCGTGGCGGGGCAGGCGTGGCCTGGACGGTCGGGCGGCATCGTGCCATCGGGGTTCGAACAACAACCAAGGCGCGCCACGCCATGACCGACCTGCCCGCGACCCCATCCTTTCGCTGCGACGGGCTGGTGGCCCTGGTGACCGGCGCCAGCCGCGGGATCGGCCGGGCCGCCGCGGTGGCGCTGGCCGAGGCCGGGGCCCGGGTCGTGCTGGCCGCCCGCGCGCAGAATGAATGCGAGGAGACGGCCGCCATCCTGCGCGAGCGCGGGTTGCTGGCGGAGGCGGTGGCGCTGGATGTCACCGACCGCCACGCGGTGCGGGTGGCGGTCTCGGCGCATGGTCCCTTCGACATCCTGGTGAACAATGCCGGAACCAATATCCGCGAGCCTTTCCTCGAGGTCGCCGATGCGTCCTTCGATGCCCTGATCGACCTGAACCTGCGGGCGGCCTTTGGCGTGGCGCAGGCGGTGGCGCAGGGGATGGTCGCCGCCGGAAAAGCCGGGGCGATCATCAACATGTCCTCGGTCAACGGCCATGTCGGCGGGCTGAACCGCACCGTCTATACCGCGACCAAGCATGCGATCGAGGGGCTGTCCAAGGCGATGGTCAGCGAGTTGGGGCCGCATGGCATCCGCGTGAACACGATCTGCCCGGGGTTCGTCGAAACCCCGCTGACGCATGGGCTGCTGTCGGACCAGAAATTCCGCGAAGGCACGGTGCGGCGCATGCCGATGGGCCGCATCCTGACGGTCGAGGACCTGATGGGCGCCGTGGTGTTCCTGGCCAGCCCCGCGAGCGGCATGGTGTCGGGCTGTTCGCTCATCGTCGACGGGGGGTTCCTGGTTCAGTGACAAAGGGCATGAAAATCGGCCGGCGGGGCGGCGCCCTGGCGGCGGCGGGCGCGTTGGTCCTGGCCACGACCCGGGTCTCCGCGCAGGGCGCGCTGCCAAGCGCCAGCGTCGTTTTCAATGACGGGCTGTCGGTGCCGATCCCGGCGCGGCCGCCGCTCGGCACGGGGTTGGATCGGGCGCTGGTGCTCGGCGGCGGGGGCGAGTTCTTCGCCGCCTGGATGCTGGGCTTCATGCATGGGCTGAACGCGGGGGGCGTGCCCTATGCGGCGCCCGACATCATCATCGGCACCTCCGCCGGATCCTTCGTCGGCAGCACCATCGCTGGCGGCCACATCACGCGACTGACGCGGGAATTCGATTTCTTCGGCCGCTTTCCGGGGCTGATGTCCGACCTGGTGCCCGTGCCGGTGCCGAATGCCAGCCAGCGGCGTGCGCATGAGCTTTGCGCAAGCGCCAGCGACGCGAGCCCGGCCACGATCCAGGCCATCGGGCGCGGCGCCATGGCGGCGCGGAACCCGTCGGTCACGGGGTTGCAGCGGATGATCGAGGTGCTGACCGGCAATGTCGCCTGGCCGGACCCGAAATTCCATGCGGCGACGATGGATTGCTACAGCGGCGAACGGCTGATCGTGTCGGCCCGCCATGGCGTGCCGGTGTCGCATGCGGTGTCGGCCAGCATGTCGCTGCCGGGCATTTTTGGCCCGACCTTCGTCGGCGACCGCCTGTGCATGGATGGCGGCATCAGTTCGACCAGCCTGCACGCCGATGTCGTGGCGGGGGCGAAGCGGGCCGTGGTGGTGTCCCTGACCGATGGCACGCCGGGCAGCGGGCCGCGGTTCTCGGCGATCCCCTCCGACCCCTTGCGTGAGATGCGCGATCTTGAGGCCGCGGGCACCCGCACGCTGCTGATCGCGGCCAATCCGGGCCAGGTGAACCTGGTGTCGCCGGCCGAGATCGGGCCGGCGCTGCGGGCGGGGCATGAACGTGGCTTGCGGGAAGCCGATCGGGTGAAGGCTTTTTGGGCCTGATGTCTGGATGCCTGACGTCTGGGTGCCTGCATTTTCAAGGAAAAACCGTCGATGCGTGACTTCCACCTTGCCGGGCGCAGCCCGGTCTATGCCTCCAACGGCATGGCCGCGACCTCGATGCCGGCCGCGACCCTGACCGCCATCGACGTGTTGCGCGCCGGCGGCAATGCGCTGGATGCGGCGATCGCGGCCCATGCCGTGCTGGCGGTGATCGAACCGCAGAGCACCGGCATCGGCGGGGATTGCTTCTGCCTCTATGCGCCGGCCGGGACGGGCCAGGTGATTGCGGTGAATGGATCGGGCCGGGCACCGCGGGGGGCCACGCCCGCCGCATTGCGCGCGGCGGGGCTGACCAAGATGGAGCCGACATCGGCCCATTCCGTCACCGTGCCGGGGGCGATCAGCGCCTGGGAATTGCTGAACCGCACGCATGGCCGCAAGGGGCTGGACGAATTGCTGCGCCCCGCGATCCACCATGCCGAGGCGGGGCACCCGGTGCATGACAAGGTCGCCTGGGACTGGGCCAATTCGGCGGCCAAGCTGGCGAAGCATCCGGGGGCGGCGCGGAAATTCCTGATCGACGGCAAGGCGCCGAAGCCCGGCCACCGCTTCGTGCAGGCGCCGTTGGCCAAGACCTTGCGGGCGATCGGCACGCATGGCGCGCGGGCCTTCTACGAAGGGCCGATCGCGGCCGACATGGTGGCGACACTGCGCGCCGTCGGCGGGTTGCACACGGAGGAGGATTTTGCCCGGGGCGCCACGGTCGCGGAATTCGTCAACCCGATCTCGATCCCCTGGCGCGGCATGGAGGTGTTCCAGTGCCCGCCCAATGGATCGGGCGTCATCGTGCTGATGATGATGGGGCTGATGGGCGGTTTCGAGACACCGTCGCAGGGCGCCTTCTCGGTCGAGCGGATGCACCGGCATATCGAGGCCGCGCGCCTGGCCTATCGCGACCGCGACGCCTTCCTGGCCGATCCGTCCCAGGTCGATGTGCCGGTCGAGCGGCTGACGTCCAAACCCTATCTGGACGCACTGCGCGGGTTGATCCGCGACGACGTGGCGATGCGCGAGATGCCGCCCGCCGGCCAGGCCGATTGGGAAAAGCACAAGGACACGGTCTACCTGTCGGTGGTGGACCGCGACGGCAACGCCTGCTCCTTCATCAACTCGCTGTTCGAGGGCTTTGGCTCGGGCATCCTGGCCGAGGATTGCGGCGTGATGCTGCAGAACCGCGGCTACGGCTTCCGGCTGGAGGAAGGGCACCCCAACTGCATCGCCCCCGACAAGCGCCCGATGCACACGATTATCCCGGGGATGGTGATGCAGAACGGTCGCGCGATCATGCCCTATGGCGTGATGGGCGGGCATTTCCAGCCGATGGGGCAGAGCCTGTTCCTGACCAACCATTTTGAGTTCGGGCTGGATATCCAGCAGGCGATCGACCTGCCGCGGCTCTTCCCGCAAAGCGGCAAGGTGCAGGTGGAGCGCGGCATCCCGCAGGCGATGATCGACCGGCTGAACCGGTTGGGCCATGTCTGCGAACTGGTCGAAAAGCCGCATGGCGGCGGCCAGGCGATTTTTATTGACCACGCGCGGGGCGTGCTGGTCGGGGGGAGTGAGCCGCGGAAAGACGGCCTGGCCCTGGGGTACTGAGACGATGACCGAGCCCTGCGACCTGACCGCCCTCGAAGCCCGCGCGCTGATCGGCCGCCGTGCTCTGTCGCCGGTCGAATTGACCCAATCCTGCATCGCCCGGGTCGAGGCGGTGGACCACGCGGTCAACGCCATGCCCGCGCGGGACTTTTCGCGCGCGCTGGCGACCGCCAAGGCGGCCGAACAGGCGGTGGTCGCGGGGGCGCACCTCGGTCCGCTGCACGGCTTGCCCGTGGGTATCAAGGATCTGGAGGAAACCGAGGGGCTGCGCACCACCTGGGGCAGCCCGATCTTCGCCGACCATGTGCCGACCGCCGATTGCGGCATGGTGGCGCGGGTGAAGGCGGCGGGCGGCATCGTGCTGGGCAAGACCAACGTGCCGGAATTCGGCGCGGGGGCGAATACGCGCAACACGGTCTATGGCGCGACGGGCAATGCGTTCGATCCCACGCGCTCGGCCGCGGGGTCATCGGGCGGGTCGGCGGTGGCGCTGGCGACGAACATGGTGCCGCTGGCGACGGGCAGCGATACCGGGGGGTCCTTGCGCAACCCGGCGGCGTTCAACGGCATCGTGGGATTCCGCCCATCGCCGGGGCTGGTGCCGTCGGAAACGCGGGGCTTTGGCTGGTCCAACCTGCCGGTGCTGGGGCCGATGGCGCGCAATGTGCCCGACCTGTGCCTGATGCTGTCGGCGATGGCGTCCGACGATGCGCGGGATCCGCTGGCCTATACGCTGCCGCACCGGCCGGTGCGGGGGGAGCCGGCGCTGTTCTTCCCGCCGCGCGCGATCGACCTGGGGTCGCTGCGCCTGGCGATCACGCCGGATTTCGGCTTCGCGCCGACGGAGAAGCTGGTGCGGCGGGCCTTTGCCGCACGCGTCGCGGCCATCGCGCCGATGTTCGGCGCGGCCGAGGAGGCCGAGCCCGATTGCAGCGGCACCGATGAAGCGTTCGAGGTGCTGCGCGCCATCGGCATGGTGGCGAGCCACGGCCAGAAAGTGCGCGAAAGGCCGCAGGATTGCGGGCCGAACATCCGCGAGAATGTCGCCGAGGGGCTGCGCTATGGTGTCGAGGACATCACCCGCGCGATGACCGAGCAGACCAAGATCTATCGCCGCTGGCAGGCATTCTTCAGCCGGCACGATGTCATCATCTCACCGGCCATCACCACCAGCCCGCGCAATTGGCGTGAGCTGTTCCCGGCCGAGATCGATGGCGTGGCGACGCGGACCTACTTCCACTGGCTGGCGCTTGCCTATGCGGCGACCTTGGTCGGGCATCCGGCGATCAGCATCCCCCTTGGGCTGGACGAGGCGGGGATGCCCTTCGGCTTGCAGATCGTCGGGCCACGCGGCGGCGATGCGCTGGTGCTGGGCGTGGCGGCGTCGATCGAGGCCGCCTGCGCCGGCGATGCCGCGCTGCGCCGGCCAGTGCCGGACGTGGCGGCGTTGATGAAGGCCGGGCCGATCAGCGCCATGGCGGAGTTCATGACCTTCGCCTGACTCAGTACCGGTAGCCGCGCCACCCCGGGCCATAGGGTCGGTAGCCGTAGCCGTAGCCGTAGCCGTAGGGCCGGGCGTAATAGCGCGGGCGCGGCGGCACGACGTAGACCGGCGGCGGCGGCGCGTAATAGACGGGCGGCCCGGCATAGACCGGCGGGGGGGCCTCCACGTAACCCGGCGCCGGGTAGGCCACGCAGCCGCCCAAGGCCAAGCCTAGGGAAGTGATGGCCAGGATCGTCCAATTGCGGCGCATCTTGGCCTCCGGTGCAGACGGGCGATGCCCTACCATCGGCCACGACCGCTGCGGTTATAGGCATAGGCGGGTTGCCCACGCCCACGATTGTAGTTGGGGCCATAGCCGCCCCGGTGGTAGCCGCCATCATTGGAATTGTTGGACGCGGCGATGATCAGCCCAGTGGCCAGCACGGCACCAAGGCCCAGCGCCACCGTCCCCCCCACATTGGGCGACCCGTCGGGATTCTGGCAGCCTCCGAGGACCAGGGCGGAACCAAGGGCGAGTGCGGCGAGGATACGCATGGGGCAGGCCTCCTTTCGGCCTGCGTGCAACATGGGCCACGATCGTGTCGGGACGCGGCCGGAACATGGCGGCGCCATGGCCGGGGTTCACGTTGCTGTGAGCGGCCGCGGCCGTGCCACCGTTCGGACCCTGGCGGCGTTTACTCCCGACCAGGCGGGGGAATGGGCATGAATGCGTCGGACATTTCGGGCGCGCGGGCGACCCTTGGGCGTTCCTGGCGATGAGCAGCGGCGCCAGCCTCAAACGCGATCTGCGCACGGGCACCCCCGTCTGGATCGCCGACCCGCCCCGCCCCGCCCCGCCGACGCCGCTGGAGCAGGATGTGCGCGTCGATGTCGCGCTGATCGGCTGCGGCGTCAGCGGTGCGCTGGTCGCGGATGCGCTGTTGCAGGCGGGGCGGACGGTCGCGGCCTTTGACCGGCGGGGCGTGGCGCAAGGCTCCACCGCCGCCAGCACGGCGCTGCTGCAATTCGAATTGGACCAGCCGCTGACCCTGCTCTCCCGCCGTATCGGGGCGGAAAAGGCGGTGCGTGCCTATTGGCGCTCGGCCACCGCCGTCGCGCATCTGCGCGGAAGGATCGCGGATCTGAACCTGCGCTGCGGCTTTCGGGAACGGCATACATTATACTTGCCGGGCAATGTGCTGGCCGCGGCGGGCCTGCGGGAGGAGGCGGAGGCACGCGCGCGGGTCGGGCTGCGGTCGCGTTTCATCGATGCCGAGACCTTGCGGCGCCTGACCGCGGCGCCTGGCACCGATCCGCTCGAAACCGGCATCGACCGCCCTGGCGCCATCTGGTCGGGCGGGGCGGGTGAAGTGGATCCGGTGGCATTGGTGCGCGGGCTGTGGCGCTCCGCGACCGACCGCGGCGCCACGATCCACGCCCCCTGCGACATCGTGGATATCGCGCCTGGCGCCACGCAGGTCGTGCTGACCACCGATGCCGGGCGCAAGGTGCGCGCGAAGCACCTTGTGCTCGCCACCGGCTACGAATTGTCGAAGCTGGTACGGCCGAAGGGGTACAAGGTGATCTCCACCTGGGCCTTCGCGACCCGGCCGCAGCCGGACCGCCTATGGCCGAGCCGTTGCCTGATCTGGGAGGCGGCGGACCCCTACCTCTATATCCGCACCACCCGCGACGGCCGGGTGTTGGTGGGTGGCGAGGATGCGGATTTTTCCGATGAGGCGAAGCGCGATCGGCAACTGCCCGCGAAGGTCAAACGCATCGCCAAAAAGCTCGGCGCGTTGATGCCGGGGCTGGACACAGAGCCCGACTTCACCTGGACCGGCTGCTTCGGCGACAGCGCCACCAGCATGCCGGCCATCGGACCGGTGCCCGGGGCGCCCCGGTGCTTTGCGGTGCTGGGGTTCGGCGGCAATGGCATCACCTTTTCCGCGATCGCGGCGCAGGTGATCCAGCGCGCGATCTTGGGATTGCCGGACCCGGATGCGGATTTGTTTGCCCTGGCGTAACGGCGCGTATTTAGGCAGTCCTGGGGTCAGATCGGCCTCGCCGGATTGCCCACGACGGTTGCCCCGGCGGCCACGTCGCGGGTGACGACGGCGCCGGCGCCCACGATGGCATCGTCGCCGATCGTCACGCCCGGCAGGATCAGCGCGCCGGCGCCGATCCAGCAATTGGCACCGATGGTGACGGGGCGGCCGTATTCCACGCCGGCGCGGCGCTGGGCGGGATCGCGCGGGTGGTCGGCGGCCAGGATCTGCACGGCGGGGCCGATCTGGGTCAGGTCGCCGATGGTGACCGGCGCGACATCCAGGATCACGCAGCCGAAGTTCAGGAAGACATCCCGCCCGAGGCTGATGTTGAAGCCGTAGTCGCAATGGAAGGGTGGGCGGATACTGGTTCCATCGCCAACGGCGGCGAAGAGTTCCGCCATCAGGGCCTGGCGTTCCGCTTGGGCCAGCAGAATGCCGGCGTTGAAGCGGGCCATCCAGGCGCGGGCCTGGCCATTGGCCGCGACCAGTTCGGGGTCGCCTGGCCGGTAGGGCAGCCCGGCCAGCATCTTTTCCTTTTCGGTCAGGCGCGGCCGCCGGAAAAGGCATTGAAGGTCTGGATGGTGTAGGTGTCCTTCACCCCGGGCACGGTTTGCAGTTTCTGCACGACGAAGAGGCCGATGTCGGCTTCGGGGTCCAGGTAGAACTTGCCCATCAGGTCGTATTGGCCGGAGGTCGAGTGCATTTCCGACAATTCTTCGACCGTATCGGCCATTTCTCGGGCAACGCGGTAGGCTTGGCCCATGTCGCATTTGATCATCACGAATATGGCGCGCATGGCGGGGCCCCCTGGTTGGTCGGGCCGCACCATGCCGCCGGCGCGTGCGGCGGGGAAGGGGTGCCGCGTGCGGCCCCCCCCCCCGTTATCGCTCAGTAGATTTCCGGGACGTAGAGTTCCGGCGCCAGGGTCCGCCGTTCGTAGTTCGGATCGAACACCCGGTCCGGCAGCGGCACCGTCTCATGCGGCACGTCCTCGTACGGGATCATCGACAGAAGATGGGCGATGGTATTGAGCCTGGCGCGCTTCTTGTCGTTGCCCTCGACGATGAACCAGGGCGCTTCGGCGATGTTGGTGCGTTCGAACATCGTCTCCTTGGCCTTGGTGTATTGCTCCCAGCGGACGCGGGACTGCAGGTCCATCGGCGATAGTTTCCACTGCTTGATCGGGTCGTGGATGCGCATGAGGAAGCGCATCTGCTGTTCCTCATCGGTGATGGAGAACCAGTATTTCACCACCAGGATGCCGGAGCGGACCAGCATCCGCTCGAATTCCGGCACGTCGCGGAAGAACTGCTCGACCTTGTCGTCGTCGGCGAAGCCCATCACCTTCTCGACGCCGGCGCGGTTGTACCAACTGCGATCGAACAGCACGATTTCGCCGGCGGCCGGCAGGTGCGGGACGTAGCGCTGGAAGTACCACTGGGTCTTTTCGCGGTCGGACGGTGCCGGCAGTGCCACGGCGCGGCAGGTGCGCGGGTTCACCCGTTGCATGATGCGCTTGATGACGCCGCCCTTGCCCGCGCTGTCGCGGCCTTCGAACAGCACCACGACCTTCAGCCCCTTGTGGCGGACCCAGTCCTGCAGCTTGACCAGCTCACTCTGCAGCCGCAGCAATTCGCGGAAGTAGAAGTTGCGATCGATCGTGCTTTTCTTGCGTTCCTGCCAGAGGGCGCGAAGCTCGGCCGGGATGCGGGCGTCATCGACCTCCTGTTCCAGCTCCTCGTCGAAATCATCCTGGAGTTCGAGGTCGAGCCAAGGCCGTTCCGCTTGCGTGTCGTCGTGATCCTGCACAAGTCTCTCCTGGTTCATGGGCGGAGGTTACCAAGCGGGTCATGACAGGAGAATGACGCCGCCTAGACTGGCCGCTGGCCTTGGCGGCACGCGCCTTGCTTGCCAGCCATGTGTCTGGAGAACGCCATGTCCGACCCGATCGACCTGACCGAGCACACGAGCCAGGATCGCGGCGGCCCAGCGCAGCCGCTGCTGGCGATTTCCGGGCTGACCAAGCATTTTCCCATCCGCGGCGGGCTGTTGGGCCGGACGGTCGCCACGGTGCGCGCGGTCGATGACGTCGGCTTCACCGTGCATAAGGGCGAGACCCTGGGCATCGTCGGCGAAAGCGGCTGCGGCAAGTCGACCACGGCCCGGCTGCTGATGCGGCTGCTGCCGCCCGATGCCGGCGAGATGATTTTTGATGGCGAGGGGGTGGGCGAAACGGCGCTGCCGCTGACCGATTACCGCCGCCAGGTGCAGATGGTGTTCCAAGATTCCTATGCGTCGCTGAACCCGCGCCTGCCGATCGAGGACACCATCGCCTTCGCGCCAAAGGTACATGGGCTATCGGCGGCCGAGGCGCGGGAGCGGGCGCAGGAGTTGCTGGCGGCGGTGGGGCTGGCGCCGGCGCAATATGCCCGGCGCTACCCGCATGAATTGTCGGGCGGGCAGCGTCAGCGGGTGAATATCGCCCGCGCGCTGGCACTGCGGCCGCGCCTGGTGATCCTGGACGAGCCGGTCAGCGCGCTGGACAAATCGGTCGAGGCGCAGGTGCTGAACCTGTTGCAGGACCTCAAGGAACGGTTCGGGCTGACCTACGTCTTCATCAGCCATGACTTGAATGTCGTGCAGTATATCAGCGACCGGGTGCTGGTGATGTACCTGGGCCAGGTGGCCGAGGTCGGGCCGGTGGATGCGATCTACGACCGCCCGGCGCATCCCTATACGCGGGCGCTGCTGGCGTCGCGGCCATCGATGGACCCGGCGAACCGGCGCACCGTGCCGCCGCTGTCGGGCGACCCGCCGAACCCGGTGAACCCGCCATCCGGCTGCCGCTTCCGCACGCGCTGCCCGCATGCGGAGGATGTCTGCGCCGCGGTGCCTCCGCTGCCGGCCGACCTGGGGGGCGGGCATTTGGCGGCCTGCCATATGGCCCTGCCGGGGTCGGGGCATAGCTTGGCCGGGAGCCTGGCGGCATGAGCGCCGCGCTGAAGCCCGAGACCACGGATTCGGTGCTGATCCGGGCGCGCAACCTGACGGTGCAGTTCGTGTCGCGGGATGCCACGGTTTCGGCCGTCAACGGCGTGGACCTGGACCTGATGCAGGGCGAGACCCTGTGCATCCTGGGCGAAAGCGGATCGGGCAAGTCGGTCACCCTGCGGGCGCTGATGGGGCTGTTGCCGAAGCGGGCGCGGATCGGCGGCGAGATCATGGTCGCGGGCCATGACGTGGCGCGGATGAGCGAGAGCCAACTGTCCGACTTCCGTGGCGGCGAGGTCGCCATGATCTTCCAGGAGCCGATGACGGCGCTTGACCCGGTTTTCACCGTCGGGCGGCAGATCGCCGAGACGGTGCAGCGGCATGAGCGGGTGTCGCGATCGGCGGCCAATGCGCGGGCGCTGGAATTGCTGGAACTGGTGCAGATCCCATCCGCGAAACGCCGGTTGGAGGCGTATCCGCACGAGTTGTCGGGCGGATTGCGGCAGCGGGCGATGATCGCGGTGGCCCTGGCCTGCCGGCCCAAACTGCTGCTGGCGGATGAGCCGACGACGGCGCTGGACGCGACCGTGCAGATCCAGGTGCTGCTGCTGCTGCGGGAATTGCAGGAAAGGCTGCGGATGGGGGTGGTGTTCGTCACCCACGACCTGGGCGTGGCGGGCGAAATCGCCGACCGGGTGGCGGTGATGTACGCCGGTCGGGTGGTCGAACAGGGGCCGGTGGCGGCGCTGATGGCGGGTCCGCTGCACCCCTATGCCAATGGGCTCCTGGGGGCGACGGTGCATGCGGGGATGCGGGGCAAGCGGCTGACGACCATCCCGGGGGCGCCGCCGAGCCTGGAGGCGCTGCCGCCGGGCTGCGCCTTCGCGCCCAGGTGTTCGGAGGTGATGTCGGGGTGCGTGGCGGAGGTGCCGCGGCCGACGGTGATGCCCGGGGAGCGGATGGTGCGGTGCTGGAAGTATGGGTGAAGGCCTGACCGTCATCGACCCCTGGGCGGGGTGACGCCTCGCCCGACCGGGTTTAGGTTCCCCCCGCCAAACACGGGGAAACACCATGACCACTTCAGGACGGACCGGCGGCCAGCTTCTGGCCGATGCCCTTGTCGCGCAGGGCGTCGAACACCTGTTCTGCGTGCCTGGTGAATCCTACCTGGATTTCCTCGACGGACTCTACAACCAGCGCAACCGCATCGCGACCATCACCTGCCGCTTCGAAGCCGGTGCCGTCCATATGGCCGAAGCCTATGGCAAGCTGACGGGCAAGCCCGGCGTCTGCGCTGTGACGCGCGGCCCCGGTGCCTGCCATGCCGCCATCGGCGTGCATGTGGCGATGCAGGACAGCACGCCGCTGGTGCTGCTGATCGGCCAGATCCCGTCGGACGAGACCGACCGCGATTCCTTCCAGGAAGTCGATTACCGGAAAATGTTCGGCCCGCTGGCCAAGTGGGTGACGCAGATCGACGACGCGGCGCGGATTCCCGAACAGATCGCCCATGCCTTCGATGTCGCGGTCAGCGGCCGGCCGGGGCCGGTGGTGATCAGCATCTCCGAGGACATGCAGAAGGAAATCGCGGTCGTCCGCGACAGCGGCCCGGCGCCGGTCCTCGCACCTTTCCCGGCGCCCGAGGCGATGCCGCGGTTGATGGCCATGCTGGCCAAGGCACAGCGCCCGCTGGTGGTGCTGGGCGGGTCCTGCTGGACCGCGCAGGGCAAGGCCGACATCCGCGACTTCCTGGTCGCCAACAACCTGCCCGTCGCGGTGGGGTTCCGGCGCCAGGGACTGTTCGACGGCAACCTGGCGCAATACGCCGGCGACCTGGGCGTTGGCGCCGACCCCGCGCTGGTGGGTTTTGCCAAGAAGTCCGACCTGATCATCGCCATCGGCACCCGGTTGGGTGAGGCGGTGTCGCAGGGCTACACGCTGTTCGACTTGGCTGGTGAGAAGCCGATCGTGCAGGTCTTCCCGGATGGCGGGGAGATCGGCCGCGTGTTCCGCCCGGCGCTTGGCATCGTCAGCGACCTGAACGCCTTTGCCGGGGTCGCCGCGGCCACCGCGCCCGTGAAAAATCCGGCCTGGGCGGGTTGGACGCTGGAGGTGCGGGCGGCGCGCGTCGCCTCCCGCGTCGCCCCCGAATATGCCGGGCCGCTGAACCTGGCGGTGGCCTTGCAGGAACTGGAGGCGGCGCTGCCGGCGGATACGATCTTCACCTCGGATGCGGGGAATTTCGCCACCTGGCCGACGCGCTTCACGCATGTGTCGGAGAAGCAGGATTTTCTCGGGCCGACGAATGGTGCCATGGGCTACGGCGTGCCGGCGGCGATCGGCGCGAAGATCACGCATCCCGGCCGGGCGGTGATCTGCTTCGCCGGCGATGGCGGCTTCATGATGACGGGGCAGGAACTGGCCACCGCCTTCCATCATGACGCGCCCGTCGTGGTGCTCGTGTTCAACAACGGCATGTACGGCACGATCCGCATGTACCAGGAACGCGCCTATCCGGAGCGGATCTCGGCGACCCCCCTGACCAATCCCGATTTCGTCAAGTTCATCGAGGCCTTCGGTGGCTATGGCGAAAGGGTCGAGGCGACGGCCGATTTCACCCCCGCCGTGCTGCGGGCGCTGGCCAGCCGCAAGCCGTCGATCATCGAGGTGATGATGGACCCCGAGCAGCTGACGCATCGCGCCACGATCACGCAGTTGCGGGCGCAGGCTGCGAAGGCGTAACGGCTTGCCAGCGGGCCGCCCGGCGCTCATGTCCCGCTACGAAAATCGTGGCGGAGCATGGGCATGAGCGGCACCAACCGGAAGATCGACGCGGCCCGCCTGTGGGACAGCCTGATGGCCATGGCCTCCATCGGCGCGACCCCGAAGGGCGGCGTCAAGCGCCTGACCCTGACCGAGGTGGACCGCCAGGGCCGCGACCTGTTCGCGACCTGGTGCGCAGAGGCCGGGCTGACCATCCGCGTCGATGCCATCGGCAACATGTTCTGCCGGCGCCCGGGGCGCGACCCCAGGCGCCCGCCCGTGCTGCTGGGCAGCCACCTGGACAGCCAGCCCTCGGGCGGGAAATTCGACGGGGCCTTGGGCGTCATCGCCGGGCTGGAGGTGATGCGCAGCCTGAACGATTTGGGCATCGAGACCGAGGCGCCGATCGAACTGGTCAACTGGACCGATGAGGAAGGCAGCCGCTTCGGCCATTCGCTGATGGGCAGCGGCGTCTGGGCCGGCGTCTATGCCCAGGACCACGCCTACGGCCTGCGCGACACCGAGGGCGTGTCGGTGCGCGACGCGCTGGAGGCCATCGGCTATCGCGGCGAGCACCCGGCCGCACCGTTCACGGCCGATGCCTATTTCGAACTGCACATCGAGCAGGGCCCGATCCTGGAAGCCGAGGGCAAGCAGATCGGCATCGTCACCGGCGCCCAGGCGATGGTCTGGTGGGATGCCGTGCTGGAGGGGCAGGACAGCCACGCCGGCACCACGCCGCCCGTCGCGCGGCGCGATGCGCTTCTTGGCGCCGCCCGCATCATCGAATTGGTGGACAAGCTGATGCGCGCCCGCGGGCAGGATGGCCGCGGCACCGTTGGCTACCTGCAGGTGCTGCCGAACAGCCGCAACGTGATCCCGGGGGAGGTGCGGTTCTCCATCGAATTCCGCCACCCCGACACTGAGGAGATCGAGCGCCTGGCCGCCGAATTCCCGCATCTGGCGCAGAGCATCGCCGACGAACTGCGCCTCGGCCTGCGGCTGACCGAATTGTTCCGCCTCCCCGCCCAGCCCTTCGACCCCGGCTGCGTCGCCCTGGTGCGCCAGGCGGCCGCACGGCTGGGGCTGCCGGCGCGGGAGATCGTCAGCGGGGCCGGGCATGACGCGGTCTACGTCGCCCGCCACGTGCCGACGGCGATGATCTTCACCCCCTGCAAGGACGGGTTGTCGCACAACGAGGCCGAGAGCATCGAACCACAGGAAGCCGCCGCCGGCTGCCAGGTGTTGTTCGAGGCGGTGGTGGCGCGGGCAAACCGGCCTCTGTAACGAAATTGCAACCGGTGGCGGGGCCGCGCGCTATACTGGCTCCCGGCGCGTTGGGCGCCGGTTGGAGTATGCCCCCATGAGCCTCGGCACCATCCTTCTTGTCATCCTCATCCTGCTGCTGATCGGCGCCCTGCCGACATGGCGGCATGCGACGAACTGGGGCTATGGCCCAAGCGGCGGGCTTGGCCTGCTGCTGGTGATCGTCATCATCCTGCTGCTGATGGGGCGGCTGTAGCGGGGGCGGTTGGCGGGCGGGGCCGGGGCGCGTATACCCCGCGCCCCGACTGACGCACCCCGGAGCCGCCCATGGCCACGCCGCCGACCATCGCCGACACGCCCGAAAAAGACGCCGATGTGGGCGGCATCGCGGCCGATCGGCTGCGCAGTATCATCGAGCGGGTCGAGCGGCTTGAGGAAGAACGCAAGGCACTCGCCGGCGACATCAAGGACATCTTCACCGAGGCGAAATCGGCCGGGTTCGAGGTGAAGGTGATCCGCCAGATCATCTCCATCCGCAAGAAAGAACCGGCCGAAGTGGAAGAACAAGAAACACTGCTGGACCTGTACCGCCGCGCGCTGGGGATGTAGGGCGCGCCTTGAGAGGGGCTTTGCCCCTCTCAAACTCTCCCCACCAAGGGGCGGTGGCCCCTTGGAAACCCACGATATTTGGTAAAATGAAGAGAGGGGCGTCGCTGGCGCTCCATTGGCCGTGGCGGAACCTGCCCCTCTCTTCATTTTACCAAAACTCCGCCGCCCCTGGTGAGGGAGGTCTGGAGGGGGCGAAGCCCCTTCCTGACCTCCCCCGTTTCACGCCCGCTTGCGCAGTTTCGGCTTGGGCAGCAGCGGGGCCAGGAAGCGGCCTGTGTGGCTGTCCGGGATGGTCGCGATGGTTTCGGGCGTGCCTTGGCCGACGATGGTGCCGCCGCCTTCGCCGCCTTCGGGGCCCAGGTCCAGGATCCAGTCGGCGGTCTTGATGACTTCGAGGTTGTGCTCGATCACGATGATCGTGTTGCCTGCGTCCACCAGCGCCTGGAGGACTTCCAGCAGCTTGCGCACATCTTCGAAGTGCAGGCCGGTCGTCGGTTCGTCGAGGATATAGAGCGTGCGGCCGGTTGCCCGGCGGGACAGTTCCTTGGCCAACTTGATGCGCTGTGCCTCACCGCCCGACAGCGTCGTCGCCTGTTGGCCGAGGCGGATGTAGCCCAGCCCGACCTCCGACAGCATCCGCAGCTTCTCGTAGATCGAGGGCACGGCGGCGAAGAAGGTTGCACCCTCTTCCACCGTCATCTCCAGCACATCGGCGATGGATTTGCCGCGGAACTTCACTTCCAGGGTTTCGCGGTTGTAGCGCTTGCCCTTGCAGGTATCGCAGGTGACGTAGACATCCGGCAGGAAGTGCATCTCGATCTTCAGCACGCCATCGCCCTGGCAGGCCTCGCAGCGCCCGCCCTTGACGTTGAAGCTGAAGCGGCCGGGCTTGTAGCCGCGGGCGCGTGAATCCGGCAGTTCGGAGAACCAGTCGCGGATCGGTGCGAAAAGCCCCGTGTAGGTCGCGGGGTTGGAGCGTGGCGTGCGGCCGATCGGCGACTGGTCGATGTCGATGATCTTGTCGAGCAGCTCCAGCCCCTCGATCCGGTCATGCGCGGAGGGGACGGTGCCGGCGCCCATCAGCCGGCGCGCGGCGGCCTTGTAGAGGGTTTCGATGATCAAGGTGGACTTGCCACCGCCGGAGACGCCGGTGACGCAAGTCATCACGCCCAAGGGGATGCTGGCGGAGACGTTCTTCAGGTTGTTGCCGCTGGCATTGACCACGCGCAGCATGCGCTTGGGATCGGTCGCGCGGCGCTTGGCCGGCACCTCGATCCGCCGGCGTCCGGAGAGGTAGGCACCGGTCAGGCTGGCGGGGTCCGCCGCGACCTGGGCGGGCGTGCCCTGGCTGACCACCTGGCCGCCCGCGGCGCCGGCCGCGGGGCCGATATCCAGCAGGTGGTCGGCCTGGCGGATCGCATCCTCGTCATGCTCCACCACCAGCACCGTATTGCCGAGGTCGCGCAGCCGCCGCAGCGTGGTCAGCAAGCGTTCATTGTCGCGCTGGTGCAGCCCGATCGATGGCTCGTCGAGCACATAGAGCACGCCCGTCAGTCCGCTGCCGATCTGTGAGGCGAGGCGGATGCGCTGGCTTTCGCCGCCGGAGAGGGTGGCGGAGGCGCGCGAGAGGCTGAGGTAATCCAGCCCGACATCGACCAGGAAGCGCAGGCGATCGGTGATCTCGCGCAGGATGCGGCGGGCAATGGTGGCGCGCTGCGGGGTCAGCGTCGCCTCGACCGTGCGGAACCAGGCATCGGCCTCGCGGATGGAGAGCTCCGACGCCTGGCCGATGGAGCATTGCGCGACCTTCACCGCCAGGGATTCGGGCTTCAGGCGGAAGCCGCCGCAGACATGGCAGGGCTTGTCGGCCTGGTAGCGGCCGAGGTCTTCCCGCACCCAGGCATTGTCGCTTTCGCGCAGGCGGCGTTCGAGGTTGGGGATCACGCCCTCAAACGGCTTCTTCACCTCATAGGCGCGCAGCCCGTCCTTGTAGCGCAGGGTGACGGTTTCGGAGCCGGTGCCATGCAGCACGACCTGGCGGAAGGCCGCGGGCAGGCTGCCCCAGGCGGTGGTGAGCGGCGCCTTGAAGTGTCGCGCTAGGCTTTCCAGCGTCTGGTCGTAATAGGGGCTGGCGGCATTGCCCGACCAGGGCGCTATGGCACCGCCGGCCAGGGTCTTGTCGTCATCCGGCACCACCATCGCCGGGTCGAAGAAGGATTCGGTGCCCAGCCCGTCGCAGGCGGGGCAGGCGCCCTGGGGGGAGTTGAAGGAGAAAAGGCGCGGCTCGATCTCCTCGATCGTGAAGCCGCTGACGGGACAGGCGAATTTCTGGCTGAAGACGGTGCGTTCGGCGGTATCGGCGTGTTCGGCGTAGGCGATGCCCTCGGCCAGTTGCAGCGCGGTTTCGAAACTATCGGCCAGGCGTGGCTCGATGCCGGGCTTCACCACCAGGCGGTCGATGACCACCTCGATGTCGTGCTTCTTGGTCTTGGCGAGGGCCGGGACCTCATCGATCCGCAGCAGGGCGCCATTGACCTTGACCCGCTCGAACCCGCGGCGCTGCCATTCGGAAAATTCCTTCTTCCACTCGCCCTTGCGACCGCGCGCGACGGGGGCGAGCAGGAGGAGCCGGGTGCCCTCCGGCATGGCCATGACGCGGTCCACCATCATCGACACGCTCTGCGCCTCGATCGGCAATCCGGTCGCGGGGGAATGCGGCACGCCGGCGCGTGCCCAGAGCAGGCGCATGTAGTCGTGGATTTCGGTGACCGTGCCGACGGTGGAGCGCGGGTTGTGGCTGGTCGTCTTCTGTTCGATGGAAATGGCCGGCGACAGGCCCTCGATCGAATCGACGTCCGGCTTTTCCATCAGTTGCAGGAATTGCCGGGCATAGGCGGAGAGCGATTCGACGTAGCGGCGCTGGCCCTCGGCATAGATCGTGTCGAAGGCCAGGGATGACTTGCCGGAACCGGAGACGCCGGTGATCACGGTCAGCGTATCGCGTGGGATTTCGACGTCGATGTTCTTGAGGTTATGGGTCCGGGCGCCGCGCACACGGATCACGGGCGGCTCATGGCCGGCTGGCTTCGACATGGCGGGGGATTCCGTGTTCGCATTGTGTTCAGGGTGGTTTGCCACCAGAACGGCCCGGTCGGAAGGGGTTGAATCCCCGCCCGCTGGCCGTTCCCGATGCTTGAGGCTATAAGACTGGGGATGAATAGCGTGAGTGGGAGTGGCCGATGGCCGGCGTGAATAAGGTGATCATCCTCGGCCGCCTCGGGAAGGACCCCGAGGTGCGGAATTTCCAGAACGGTGGCCGCGTGGTGAACCTGCGAGTCGCGACCTCCGAGCGTTGGAAAGACAAGTCTGGCGAAAGCCAGGAACGCACGGAATGGCACGCGGTCGCCATCTTCAACGAGAAACTGGGCGAGATCGCCGAGAAATATCTGAAGAAGGGCAGCGAGGTTTATCTGGAGGGCCAGATCGAGACCCGCAAATGGCAGGATGCCTCCGGCCAGGATAAGTACACGACCGAAATCGTCCTGCGGCAGTTCCGCGGCGAATTGCAGCTGGTCGGCGGCCGCAGCGATGGTGGCGGCGGCGGCGGAAGCCGTTCTGGCGGTTACGAGGACGAGGGCAGCAGCCCGGCCCCCTCCCGCAGCCCGGCGCGCGCGGCGGCCCCCGCCCGCGGTGGCTGGGAAGCGAAGAAGAGCGACCTCGACGACGATATCCCGTTCTGAACGCGGCCGATCACGGAACCTGACAGTTGAGCGATAGCGAGAACGGCGGCATCCCCCTGACGGAGCCGCCCCCCGGCACAATGCCGATCGGGCTCGAGGAGGAGATGCGCAGCTCCTACCTCGCTTACGCGATGAGCGTGATCGTGTCCCGCGCGTTGCCCGACGCGCGGGACGGGTTGAAGCCGGTCCATCGGCGCATCCTGTATGCGATGCAGGAGTCCGGCTACGCGGCCGACAAGCCGCACCGGAAATCGGCCCGCATCGTCGGCGACGTGATGGGCAAGTATCACCCGCACGGCGACTCCTCGATCTACGACGCGCTCGTCCGCATGGCGCAGGATTTTGCCATGCGCGTGCCCCTGATCGACGGGCAAGGCAATTTCGGCAGCATGGACGGCGATCCGCCGGCGGCCATGCGTTACACCGAAGTGCGCCTGGCCAAGTCGGCCGCGGCGCTGCTGGACGGGATCGACGAGGATACCGTCGATTTCCAGCCGAACTACGACGAGAGCGACTCGGAACCAAAGGTCCTTCCGGCCAGCTTCCCGAACCTTTTGGTCAACGGTGCCAATGGCATCGCGGTCGGCATGGCGACCAATATCCCGCCGCATAACCCGACCGAGGTTTGCGACGCGGCGCTGATGCTGATCGCCAACCCCGGCGCGACGCTCGACGAGTTGATGACGGTGATGCCGGGGCCGGATTTTCCGACCGGTGCGCTGATCCTTGGCCGTTCGGGCATCCGTTCGGCCTTCGAGACCGGGCGTGGATCAGTGATCCTGCGCGCCCGCGCGGCGATCGAGGAGATGAAGGGCGGGCGTCAGTGCATCGCCATCTCCGAAATCCCCTACCAGGTAAACAAGTCTGTCCTGGTCGAGAAGATCGCCGACCTCGTTCGCGCCAAGCAGGTCGAGGGCATCAGCGACCTGCGCGATGAAAGCGATCGCGAAGGCCTGCGCATCGTCGTCGAACTCAAGCGCGACGCGACGGCGGAAGTGGTGCTGAACCAGCTCTACCGCTTCACCAACCTGCAGACGTCCTTCCCCGTGAACATGCTGGCGCTGGACCAGGGCCGGCCGCGGCAGATGGGGCTGAAGGACCTGCTGGAAGCCTTCATCGCGTACCGCGAGGAAGTCATCCTGCGGCGCAGCCGGTTCCGCCTGGCCAAGGCGCGCGACCGCGCGCACCAGTTGATCGGCTTGGCCATCGCCGTCGCGAACATCGACGAAGTCATTCGCCTGATCCGCGCCAGCGCCGATGCCGCTTCGGCCCGCGCGGCGCTGATGGAGCGTGACTGGCCGGCGGGCGATATCGGCGTGCTGCTGGCCTTGGTGGATGACCACCAGAACGTTCTGACCGAGGCCGGCACGGTGCGGCTGACCGAAGCCCAGGCGCGCGGCATCCTGGAACTGCGGTTGCAGCGCCTGACCGGGCTTGAGCGCGACAAGATCACGGCCGAGTTGGACGAGGTCGGCGGCCGGATCCGCGACCTGCTGGACATCCTCGGTTCCCGCCCCCGCCGGCTCGAACTCATGGCCGAGGAATTGCGGGTGGTGAAGGCGCAGATCGCCTCACCCCGCCGGTCCGAGATCATGGACGGTATCTTCGACCAGGATGACGAAAGCCTGATCGAGCCGGGGCTGATGGTCGTGACCATCACCCGCGATGGCTATGTGAAGCGCACGCCGCTAGAAACCTTCCGCACACAGCATCGCGGCGGCACAGGCCGTTCGGCGGCGGCGACGCGGGAGGACGATATCATCGTCCGCAGCTTCAACGCCCATACGCATCAATGGGTGCTGTTCTTCACCAGCCGTGGCCTCGCCTTCCGCGAAAAGGTCTGGAAACTGCCCGAGGCCGGGACGGGCGCGCGCGGCCGTTCCCTCCGCCAGTTGCTGCAACTGGCCGAGGGCGAGCAGGTCACCACGGTGCTGCCCCTGCCGCAGGATGAGAGCCTGTGGGAGAGCCTGAACCTGGTCTTCGCCACGGCCCAGGGCGGGGTGCGGCGCAACCGGTTGTCGGATTTCAAGAATGTGCGCGCGATGGGTCTGATCGCGATGAAGCTGGACGAGGGCGACAGCCTGATCGGCGTCCAGACCTGCCGTGAGGGTGATGACGTCTTCCTCGCGACTCGTTTGGGCCGTGCCATACGCTTTGTCGCCGATCCGGACACGCTGCGCGTGTTCGCCGGCCGGGAGAGCAGCGGCGTCCGTGGCATCAAGCTGGCGCAGGGCGACGAGGTGATCTCGCTCTCCGTGCTACGCCACGTCGATGCCACGCCGGCCGAACGCCTGGCCTATCTGAAGGCCAGCCGGGCCGCCGATGACGGCGTGGTGCCGGAGGAGGCCGAGGACGGCACGGAGGTCATCACCCTGTCGCCCGAACGGCTTGCCGCGATGGCCGAGGCGGAGGAATTGCTCCTGACCGTCACCGACCTTGGTTTCGGCAAGCGCAGCAGCGCCTACGACTACCGCGTCACCGGGCGGGCCGGCATGGGCATCACCAACATCACCCTGTCCCGCCGCACGGGCACGCGGGTCGTGGCGACCCTGCCGGTGCGGCGCGGCGATGAGGTGATGCTGGTCTCCGACGGCGGCAGCCTGATCCGCACCAAGGCCGACCAGGTCCGCCTGACCGGTCGCCAGGCAATGGGCGTGACGCTCTTCCGGGTGCAGGACAAGGAACGCGTGACCAGCGTCTTCCCGGTCGTGGGGGACATCGCCGAGGATCCGGAGGCGCCGAATGAGTGAGCGGACGGGGCTTTATCCCGGCACCTTCGACCCCGTCACCAATGGGCATGTCGATGTCATCGGCCGCGCCGCCAGGCTGTGCGACCGGCTGGTCGTCGGCGTCTCGGTCAATATCGGCAAGGGGCCGCTGTTTCCGCTGGAGGAACGGGTCGAGCTGGTCCGTGCGGAAACCGCGGTCATCGCGGCCCGCACCGGATGCAAGGTCGATGTGCTGCCGTTCCAGGGCCTGCTGATCGGCTTCGCCAAGGAGGTCGGCGCATCGATGATCGTGCGCGGGCTGCGGGCCGTGTCGGATTTCGACTACGAGTTCCAGATGGCCGGCATGAACCATCGTCTCGATCCCGGGATCGAGACGGTCTTCCTGATGGCGAGCGAGACGAACCAGTTCATCTCCTCGCGCTTCGTCAAGGAGATCGCGCAGCTCGGCGGGGATATCGCCAGTTTCGTGCCCGCGCTGACGCTGGAACGCACGCTGGCGCGTGTCCGCGCCTGAGCCTGTTTGACACCACAACCCGACAGGGAGCCTGGACCATGCACAAACGCACCCTGATTGCCGCCACTCTTGCCACCATGGGAACGATGATGACCGACGAAACCGCCGAGGCCCAGGCTGCGCCCGACCTCGAGAACACGCTGTACATGGACCTGAAGGACGGCCGCGTCGTGATCCGGCTGCGCCCGGACCTGGCGCCCAAGCATGTCGAGCAGATCAAGGCACTGACCCGCCAGGGCTTCTACGACAACACGCCCTTCCATCGGGTGATCGAGGGTTTCATGGCGCAGGGCGGCGACCCGACCGGGACCGGCACGGGGGGCTCGCGCCTTCCGAACGTGCCGGCCGAGTTCAGCCCTCCGGCGCGGGCACGGTTCCTGCGCGGAACCGTGGGCGCGGCGCGCAGCAGCGACCCGAACAGCGCCAATAGCCAGTTCTTCATCATGTTCGCGCCGGCGCCGTCGCTCGATGGTCAGTACACGATTTGGGGCCAGGTCGTGTCGGGCATGGATGTGGTGGACAAGATCAAGCGTGGCGCCGGCGGCAGCGGCACGGTGGCACAGCCGGTCGACCGCCTGGTGCGCATGCGCGTCGCGGCTGACGTGCCCGCCTGATTTACCCGCCTGGCGCATTGCGGCGCGCGCGGGGTTGACGTATCGGCCCCGGGCGCGCTTTGCAGCGTCCACAGCTTGTGCCCGTAGCTCAGCCGGTAGAGCACGTGACTTTTAATCATGGGGTCGTGGGTTCGAGTCCCACCGGGCACACCATTGATTTGTTGTCTTATGTCGGATTTTCGGCTCCGGTTTCCAACACGATCGCCTCCACGAAGCGGATTAACGCGTGGGGGCGAAGTGATCGCGCGAATGCCCGGCGGACCAATCCGCCGAGGATCATCGCTCCGACACCACGCGGTGGGACATGACCCTGGCGGACATCAGCCGCGGTCCTATCGGCGTAATGGTGTTCTGCAAAATTGATCGGCTGCGTTGCGCCGATGCATCCCGCCGATCCCGGGCCGATGCAGCACCTGCGAGAGGGACATTCAGGTGGAACCATGGCAGACGCAGTGTTCCACGTTCGCTCTGCCTGGCCGGAAGATTGCTCGGTGGTCTCACGCCGAAACATGCAGTCACGTCACTCGATCGAAAGAGCATTGAAGCCGCGGAATTAAATGCGTATTAAGGTTAGGATAATCAAAGGCCGATCCCCGGCGGCCGAAGGGTAAAGATACCAATGGCTATTGCAGATCTCTTTCCAGCAGCGAATGGAATCCTTTCCCTCTCGCCCTCCCACAAAAAAGATCTACTGGAGATGCTCGCGGCGGAGGTCTCCGCCCGGATCAGCCAGCCGAAGGACCGGGTCCTCGACGCCATCCTCGCGCGTGAAAAACTGGGGTCGACGGCCCTTGGGCGCGGTGTCGCGCTTCCCCATGCCCGGGTGGATTGGCTGGACACGCCCTTGGCGATCCTGGCCCGGCTGACGCGCGCGATCGACATGGACGCGCGCGATGGCGAGCCGGTGGATCTCGTCTTCCTGGTCATCTGGCCGGAATCCGCCTCGGAAGGCTTTTTGCCGGCCCTGTCGAACATCTGCCGCGTCCTGCGCGACAACCAGTTGCCGCGGCAACTCCGCGAAGCGCGTTCCGCCACAGAGGCCTTGCAGACACTTCTGGCGGCCGACCGGCACGAAGCCTGATCGATCTGGCACTGGGGGCCGGGCGGCCCCGACGGACGGCGCGCCGCACGCCAAATCTAAAGGAGATCCCGGCGCTCGATGCCTGATACCCTCTACCTCGTCGCAGCGGTCCTGCTTCCCTTCCTCGGTGCCCTTGTCGCGATGGTGCTGCCGCAAAGCGCGCGGCTGGAGGCTTGGCTCGCGGGCACGGTGACCCTGCTGACGCTGGTGCTGGTGATCCTGGCCTATTCCTCGACGGCGGCCGGCAGAGTGCCGCGTTTCGAGATCCCCTGGGTGCCGGAGCTTGGCCTCGCGCTCGTCCTGCGGATGGATGGGTTTGCCGCGGCCTTCGCCGTGATGGTGTCGGGCATCGGCTTCCTGATTGTGCTCTACGCCCGCTACTACATGTCACCGGACGACCCGATCCCGCGCTTCTTCTCCTTCCTGCTGGCCTTCATGGGGTCGATGATGGGGCTGGTTCTTTCGGGGAACCTGATCCAGCTCGTCTTCTTCTGGGAACTGACCAGCCTCTTTTCCTTCCTGCTGATCGGCTACTGGCAGAACAACGCGGCGGCGCGGGATGGCGCGCGCATGGCGTTGACCGTCACGGCGGGCGGTGGCCTCGCACTTTTCGCCGGCATGCTTCTGCTCGGTCATATCGTCGGCAGCTATGACCTCGACGATGTGCTGCGCGCGGGCGACACGATCCGCGAACATGCGCTCTACCTGCCGACGCTGATCCTGATCCTGCTCGGCGCCATGACGAAAAGCGCGCAATTCCCCTTCCACTTCTGGCTGCCACGCGCGATGGCGGCGCCGACTCCGGTCTCCGCCTATTTGCATTCGGCGACGCTGGTGAAGGCCGGCATTTTCCTCATGACGCGGCTTTGGCCGGTCATGGCGGGGACGGACGCCTGGTTCTGGATCCTCGTCCCCGTCGGCTTGTTCACGCTGCTGCTCGGCGCCTATGTCGCCATTTTCCAGCACGACATGAAGGCGCTGCTGGCCTATTCGACCATCAGCCATCTTGGGCTGATCACGCTGCTGCTTGGCCTGAACAGTGACCTCGCCATGGTCGCGGCCGTCTTCCACACGATGAACCACGCGACCTTCAAGGCCTCGCTCTTCATGGCGGCGGGCATCATCGACCATGAAACGGGCACGCGGGATATCAGACGGCTTTCCGGCCTGAACCAATCCATGCCCTTCACCGCGCGCCTCGCGCTGGTCGCCGCAGCCGCCATGGCCGGCGTGCCGCTGCTGAACGGGTTCATCTCCAAGGAGATGTTCTTCACCGAGGCGCTGACGGCGGCGAGCACCCCCTGGCACGCCATCCTGCCGGCCGGGGCGACCATCGCCAGCATCTTCGCCGTCACCTATTCGCTGCGCTTCATCCACGGGGCCTTCTTCGGTGCCGAGACGGACGACCTGCCGAAGAAGCCGCACGAGCCACCGCAGTTCATGCGCGTGCCGGTCGAGGTCCTGGTCTTCGTCTGCATGGTGGTCGGCATCTTGCCCGCGGCCACGATCGGCCCGCTGCTGGATGTGTCGGTGCGCTCGCTACTGGGCACGGGCACGCCGGACTACAGCCTGGCGGTCTGGCACGGCTTCAACCTGCCCTTCGCGATGAGCCTGGTGGCGCTGGCCGGCGGCGTGTTGCTCTATCGCCTGCTCTACCGCCACCTGAAGGCCGGCATCGACGGCACGCCCTTGTTGAGCGGCTTCGACGGCCGCCGCGTCTTCGACCAGGTGATGGTCTTCATCTCCTGGCGCTTCGCGCGAGGGCTGGAGCGGTTGATGGCCACGGACGGGTTGCAGATGCAGCTACGCATCATGGTCTGCATCGCGATCCTGGCCGCCACGCTGGCGCTGCTGCCGCACGGGCTCTCCGCCGGCGGGACGACGCTGACCCCGGTGGATCCCGTCGTCGCGCTGATGTGGCTCGTCGGCGGCGGCTGCGCCATCGCCGCCGCGTACCAGGCCAAGTACCACCGCCTGGCCGCGGTGATCCTCCTCGGCGGCACCGGGCTGATCAGTTGCTTGACCTTCGTCTGGTTCTCCGCGCCGGACCTCGCGCTGACGCAGTTGCTGGTCGAGGTGGTGAGCGCCGTTCTGCTGCTTCTCGGCCTGCGCTGGCTGCCCAAGCGGACCGAGAATGCCAGTTCCGACGCGCTGCCGGCGCGGCTGCGGCGCCTGCGCGATCTGGGCATTTCCGTCGCCGCCGGCGTCGGGCTGACGGCCGTCTCCTACGCCACCATGACCCGGGCTTCGCCCGAGGGCATCTCCCGCCACTTCCTGGAGCGTGCCTATACGGAGGGGGGAGGGACCAACGTGGTCAACGTGATCCTCGTCGACTTCCGCGGCTTCGATACGCTGGGCGAGATCACCGTGCTTGGCGTCGTGGCGCTGACCGTCTTCGCGCTGCTGCGTCGATTCCGCCCGGCACCCGAAAGCGTCGGCATGCCCGACCAGCAGCGGGGCGAGGCGCGGGACTGGCTGCTGGTTCCCGCCGTCACCATGCGCCTGCTGTTCCCGGTCATCGTCGTGGTCGCGATCTACCTGCTGTTGCGCGGGCACGACCAGCCGGGCGGCGGGTTCGCCGCCGGGCTGATGCTGTCGATCGGCATCCTGCTGCAATACATGGCGGGCGGGACGCGCTGGCTGGACGATCATCTGCGCGTCCTGCCGCTGCGCTGGATGGGGGTCGGGCTGTTGCTGGCCGCCGGCACCGGGGCGGCGGCGCTGGTCTTCGGCCGCCCCTTCCTGACCTCCTACTTCGACTACGCCGACCTGGGGCTATTGGGTAAGCTGCCCTTGGCGAGCGCCGTGATCTTCGACCTTGGCGTCTTCGCCCTGGTCTTCGGGGCGACGGTGCTGATCCTGATCGCGCTGGCGCACCAGTCGGTGCGCAGCCAGCGCGCGGCGCCGCCCCCGCCGCCGGATGCCCTGGCCCGGATGGGAGACGACTGATGGAACTGATCCTCGCCATCGCGATCGGCATCCTGGGCGGTTCCGGCGTGTGGCTGCTGATGCGGCCGCGCACGTTCCAGCTCATCATCGGGCTCGCGCTGCTGTCCTATGCGGTGAATCTCTTCATCTTCAGCATGGGGCGCTTTCCGATCGGCAAGCCGCCGATCCTGGAACCGGGCACCGTCGGCGATCCGGCGGTCTTCGCCGATCCGCTGCCGCAGTCGCTGGTGTTGACGGCCATCGTCATCGGCTTCGCCACCACGGCGCTGTTCCTTGTGGTGATGCTGGCAGCACGCGGCCTGACCGGCGGCGACCATGTGGACGGAAGGCGCCCACGGTCATGATCGGCTGGCACCAGCACCTGATGATCGTGCCGATCGCGCTGCCGCTGATCATGGGCGCCATCATGGTCCTGCTCGACGAACAGCGGTCGCGGCTCAAGGCGGCGATGGGCATCGCCTCGATCCTTGTCATGCTCGGCGTCGCCATCGCGCTGGCGATCCGGGCCGATGCGGGCGGTCCGGTTTCCGTCAGCGTCTATCGCCTCGGCGATTGGCCGGCGAGTTTTGGCATTGTCCTGATGCTGGACCGGCTTTCGGCGCTGCTGTTGATGCTGACGGCGCTGCTCGGCCTCGCGGCATTGCTCTACGCGCTGCCGCGCTGGCAGCGGATGGGGGCGCATTTCCATGCGCTGCTGCAGTTCCAGTTGATGGGGCTGAATGGCGCCTTCCTGACGGGCGATCTGTTCAACCTTTTCGTGTTCTTCGAGGTGCTGCTCGCCGCCTCCTACGGCCTCGCGCTGCACGGCTCAGGCGTCGCGCGCGTAAAGGCCGGGCTGCACTATATCTCGGTCAATCTGGCGGCATCGCTGCTCTTCCTGATCGGCGTCAGCATGATCTATGGCGTCACGGGGACGCTGAACATGGCGGACCTTGCCGCCCGCATCCCGCAGATGCCCGATGCCAACCGGCCGTTGCTGGAGGCAGGGGCCGCGATCCTGGGCATCGCCTTCCTGACCAAGGCCGCGATGTGGCCCATAGGTTTTTGGCTGATCCCGACCTATTCGGCGGCCAGCCCGCCGTCGGCCGCGATCTTCTCGATGATGAGCAAGGTCGGCATCTACGCCGTGCTGCGGCTGGTGTTGCTGCTCTTCGGGCCGGAGACGGGCGTTTCCGCCGGCTTCGGCAGCACTTGGCTGATGGTGGGCGGCATCGCGACCATCCTCTTCGGCGCCGTCAGCGTGCTGGCCACGCAGGACCTGCCGCGGCTGGCCGGGGCCAGCGTGTTCATCTCCTCCGGCACACTGCTGGCGGCCGTGGGGGCGGGACAGGTCGCCGTGACCGGCGGGGCGCTATTCTACCTGGCGAGTTCGGCGCTCGCGATCGGTGCCTTCTTCCTGTTGATCGAGTTGCTGGAGCGCGGCCGCGAGGTCGGCGCCGACGTCCTGGCCGTCACGCTGGAGGCGTTTGGCGACGGCGAGGAGGAGGATGTCGAGGATGACGCGACCGGCGCCCCGATCCCCGCCACGATGGCCGTGCTGGGCGCCTGCTTCCTGTGCTGCGCGCTGCTGCTGGCGGGCCTGCCGCCGCTGCCGGGCTTCATCGCCAAGTTCGCGATGCTGAGCGGCATCCTGAACCCGGCGGGCCTCGTCGAGGGGCCGGCCCTTGTCTCGCCGGGTGGATGGGCACTGCTGGCGGCGCTGATCCTGTCGGGCTTCGCGACGGTCCTGTCGATGACGCGCGCCGGCATCCGCAACCTCTGGGCAACCTCCGACCGCGCGGTGCCGCGGGTGGGCGCTGTCGAGATCGCGCCGGTGCTGCTGCTGCTGTTCGTTTGTATCGGCATGACCGCGGCGGCTGGGCCGGTCATGCGCTACATGCAGGCGGCTGCCGTCTCGCTCTATGCTCCCCAGGCCTATGTGGGCCAGATCATGGAGCGCCCACGATGAGGCGGGTGCTGCCCCATCCGTTGGTCTCGGCGGGCCTGTTCATCCTGTGGCTGCTGCTCAACCAGACGCTCGCGCCCGGGCCCGCGCTGGTCGGCGTCGCTGTCGCGGTGCTCGGGGGCTGGGTGCTGGCGCAACTCGATCCCGGCCGGCCGAGGCTGCGGCGCCCGGGCGTGGCCCTGCGGCTGGTCGGCGTGGTGGTGAAGGATGTCGTCCTGTCCAACATCGCCGTGGCCGGCATCATCCTGGCGCGACGCAGGCAGGGCCGGGCGGGGTTCATCCGTGTTCGCCTCGTGTTGCGGGAGCCGCAGGCGCTTGCCGTGCTGGCCTGCATCCTGACCGCGACACCGGGTTCCGCCTGGGTGGAGTTCGACGCGGCGGAAGGCTGGCTTTTGCTGCATGTGCTCGACCTGGGTGAGGAGGAGGAATGGGTGCGCCTGGTCAAGGACCGGTATGAGCGGCCGTTGATGGAGATCTTCACATGAGCGTGGCCATCCTGAGCTGGTCCCTCCTCCTCGCGCAACTCATGCTCGGCCTGGCGATGCTGTGCGCGACCTGGCGCGTGCTCCGCGGGCCGCGCGCGCAGGATCGGGTGGTCGGGCTCGATACGCTGTACATGAATGGCATGCTGATGCTGGTGACCTTCGGTATCCGCGCCGGCACCTCGGTCTATTTCGAGGCGGCGTTGGTGATCGCCCTCCTGGGGTTTGTCAGCACGGCGGCGCTGGCCAAGTTCCTGATGCGCGGCGAGGTGATCGAATGATGCACCAGGCCGTCGAACTTCCCTTGCCCGTGGCGATCATGGTCGCGCTGCTGGTGGTGGCGGGCGCTGCTGTCACGCTGCTCGGGTCGATCGGCCTGCTGCGGTTTCGCAGCTTCTACGAACGCCTGCATGCGCCGACCCTGGGCGTGTCCTGCGGGATGGGCTGCATCATTCTTGCGTCGATGATCTTCTTTTCGGTGCTGCAGTCACGGTTGGTGATCCATGAGATCGCGATTGCGATCTTGCTGCTGCTGACGACGCCGGTCACGTTGATGCTCGTCGCCAGGGCGGCGCTGCACCGGGATCGGCTGGAAAAAAATGAGGAGATACCAAGGTCGGCGGATGACCATCTGGGCTGATGGCGGCAGGGTCGTTGCGCGCGTGACCAAGGCAGGGGCGGTTCAGGGCATCATCTGGGGATAGTGTCGCCGGCCCTCCCTGGGGTCACAGTCCTGGCCGGAAATCGCTTGCCGCTTTGCGGATCGGCGCCATGCGGCATGTGGGACTACGCCCAGGCCATCGTGGCCGGGTACACCACCAGCGCCAGGACTTTCCATCATGGGGTCGTGGGTTCGAGGCCCACCGGGCACACCCGGCAAATCAGCCCTCAGCCGCGGTGGCCGAGCAGTGCGGAGACCTCCGCGGCCGCGTCCCGGCAGTGCCGCGCCAGTTCCAGCATCCGGTCGCCGCCGATGCGGCTGGACGGGCCGGTGATGCAGAACGCGCCGACCGCCAGGCCATGCGCATCGCGCACCGGCGCCGCGACACCGGCGACGCCGACCTGCCATTCATCGACCGAGCGCGCCACGCCATCCGCCCGCACCTGGGCAAGCGCCTCGGCCAATTGCGCCGGGGTCTGGATCCCATGCGGCGTCGGCGGCACGAAGCCCTGCATCAGTGCTTCGATCATCGGCGCCGGCTGAAAGGCCAGCAGCGCACGCCCGAGCGAGGAACTGGTCAGCGACACGCGTGACCCGAGGGGCGAGACGATCTGCAACGGATGGAGCGAGTCCGCCTTGTCGATGATCAGCGCCTCCCGCCCCTGCACGATGCCAAGCAGCGTCGCTTCCCCCGTGCGGGCGGCTTCGCGTTCCAACAGCGGCCGGGCACGTTGGCGCAGCCCCATGCCGCGTATCGCGCCGTTGCCCATCTCCCAAAGCTTCACCGTCAGGCCGTAGCGCCCCGTCTCCGGATCCTGCTCGGCATAGCCATGGCGGACCAGCGTATCGACCAGGCGATAGACGGTGCTCTTGTTGAGTGCCAGGTCGCGTCCGAGCTGGCTGATGCCGATCGGTGCGCCGCTGCGCGACATCGCCTCGATCAATTGCAGTGCCTTCTCGACGGTAACCGACACAGGACCTCCTGAAATGGCTGCGGCTGGCGGGCCGGGGGCCATCCCTTGCGCAGGGCGGGGATTGGCGCCGGACCCCCGGAGACCCGCGTGATGTTTCAAGTATGGGCACAGCGTTGCAAATTGTCCAAGGCGGCAGCAAGCTTGCCGCGAACGTCAGGCGGCCCCCTTGCATGAAGCTCGACCCTGCGCGCCTTGCGGCCCTGGCGATCCCGCGCCGCGAGATCCCCTACACCGATCGTGAGGTGATGCACTACGCCCTGGCTGTGGGCCTGGGCGCCGCGCAGGACCTGCCCTTTCTCTACGAACGCGACCTGCGTGTGGTGCCGAGCCTGGCGACCATGCTCGCCTTCGACGATTCCTGGCTGGCGGATGCCGGCATCGACCTGCGCCAGGTGGTGCATGGCGCGCTCGACCTGCGCTTCCATCGCCCATTGGCCGCACAGGGCGTGGCCGAGGCGGTGACCCGCATCACCGGGCTCGGTGACAAGGGTGAGGGGCGCGGCGGCCTGGTGCATCAGGAGACGGTGTTGAGCCAGGGCGGCGCGGCTGCCTGCACCGTGCTCTCCACCATGTTCGTGCGTGGCGCCGGCGGCTTCGGTGGCGATGTCGGAACGGCGCCCGAAGCCGTGGCAATTCCCGCCGGCGCGCCGGGCGACACCGCCATGGTCGCCACCGTCGCCAACCAGGCGCTGCTGTTCCGCCTGCTTGGCGACCGCAACCCGCTGCATGTCGACCCCGAGGTGGCGAAGGCGGCCGGCTTTGCCGCGCCGATCCTGCACGGCGCCTGCACCTTCGGCATCGCCTGCGCCGAGGCGCTGCGCCGTTTCTGCGACCGCGATCCGGGTCGGCTGACGCGCCTGGCGGCGCGCTTCGCCGGGCCGCTCTACCCTGGCGAGACGCTGCGCTTCAGCTTCTGGCGCGACGCCGAGGGCGTGGTGTTTCGTGCCGAGGCCGCGCAGCGCGGGGCGATCGTGCTCGACAATGGGCGGGTGGGGCTGCTGGGATGAACCCGTCCATCCTGCTGACCCATTGGGGCGCCTACCATGCGCGGGTCGAGGCGGGGCGCCTGACCGCACTGGCGCCGCTGCCGGGGGATCCGGCCCCTTCGCCGATCGGCCATTCGGTGGCGGGCGCGTTGGACGATGCGCTGCGGATCCGCCAGCCGATGGTCCGTGCAGGCTGGCTCGCCGAAGGACCGGCCAGCCGGGGCCGACGGGGGCAAGACGCCTTTGTGCCGGTCGGCTGGGCGCAGGCGAATGCGCTGGTGGCCGGTGAGTTGCGTCGTGTCATCGCCACCCATGGCAACCGGGCGATTTTCGGCGGTTCCTACGGCTGGGCCAGTGCCGGGCGCTTCCACCACGCGCAGAGCCAATTGCATCGCTTCCTGAACTGCGCCGGCGGCTACACGCGCTCGGTCAACACGCATAGCTACGCGGCGGCCGAGGTGCTGTTGCCGCGTGTGATCGGCAGCCAGGACGGGCTGGTGCGCGCGCATACGCCCTGGCCGGAGATCGCGGCCCACGCGAAGCTGGTGGTGATGTTCGGCGGCATGCCGATGAAGAACACCCAGGTCGCCGCCGGCGGCGTCGGCCATCACACGGTGCGCGAGGACCTGCTGCGGTGCCGCGATGCGGGCGTGGAGTTCGTGAACATCAGCCCGATCCGCGGCGACGCACCGCCGGACCTTGGCGCCGAATGGCTGGCGGTGCGGCCGAACACCGACACCGCGCTGATGCTGGCGCTGTGCCACACCTTGCTGGTCGAGGGGCTGCACGACGAGGTTTTTCTCGCGCGCTGCTGCACAGGCTTTGCCCGCGTCCGCGCCTACCTGCTGGGTGAGGCGGATGGCCAGCCGAAGCACGCGGATTGGGCGGCGGCGATCTGCGGCATCCCGGCGCCAGGGATCCGCGACCTCGCGCGCCGCATGGTGGGCACGCGTTGCATGATCGCCGTGGCATGGTCGCTGCAACGCGCCGACCATGGCGAGCAGCCGCTCTGGGCCGCGATCACGCTGGCCGCGATGCTGGGGCAGATCGGGCTGCCGGGCGGTGGCATCGGCTTCGGCTATGGCGGCAGCAACCGCATCGGCACCGCGTCCCACGGCATCACCTGGCCGGCGCTGCCGCAGGGGGAGAACAAGGTCGCCGACTTTATCCCCGTGGCGCGGCTGGCCGACATGCTGCTGCACCCCGGCGACCCCTTTACGTATGACGGCGGGACGTATCGGTATCCCGATATTCGGCTCGTCTGGTGGGCTGGCGGCAACCCGTTCCATCACCAGTCGGACCTCAACCGCCTGGTCGAGGCCTGGCGGCGGCCGGAGACGGTGGTGGTGCAGGAACCCTGGTGGAACCCGCTCGCCCGCCACGCCGATATCATCCTGCCTTGCACCACGCCCGCCGAGCGCAACGACATCGGCATCGCGGGCGACGAGGCGCATCTGTTCGCCATGCGCCAATTGGTCGAACCGGTCGGCGAGGCGCGCAGCGACCACGCCATCCTGACCGGCATCGCCACGGAATTGGGGTTCGAACAGGCCTTCACCGATGGCCTGGATGAGATGGGCTGGCTGCGGCGCATGTATGCCGAGGCACGGCAGCGTGCCGCGGCGCATGGGCTGAACCTGCCGGAGTTCGAGGCCTTTTGGGCGGCGGGCCATATCCGGCTTCCGCCCCCGACGGTGCGACGCAACCTGCTGCAGGATTTCCGCGCCGATCCTGTCGCGGCGAAGCTCGCGACACCCTCCGGCCGCATCGAGTTGTTCTCCGATACCATCGCCGGCTTCGACCTGCCCGATTGCCCGGGCCACGCCGTGTGGATACCCCCGGCGGAATGGCTCGGCGGCGGGGAGGCCGTGCGGCATCCGCTGCACCTCATCTCGAACCAGCCGCGCATGCGGTTGCATAGCCAGTACGACAACGGTAGCGCCAGCCGTGCCGCGAAGGTGGCGGGGCGTGAGGCGATCTGGATGTACCCGGCCGATGCCGCCGCGCGTGGCATCGAAGCGGGCGTGGTCGTGCGTGTGTTCAACGACCGTGGTGCCTGCCTTGCGGGGGTGGTGCTGACCGACAGCCTGGCGCCTGGCTGCGTGCAACTGCCAACGGGCGCCTGGTACGACCCCGAGGCGCCGGGCGGACTCGACCGCCACGGCAATCCGAATGTGCTGACGCTCGACAAAGGCACCTCCGGCCTTGCCCAGGGGCCGAGCGCGCATACCACGTTGGTGGAAGTCGAGCGCTTCGACGGCGTGCCCCCGCCGGTGCGGGCCTTTGATCCGCCGGAGATGCGCGCGTGATCCCCGTGGAATCGGTCGCGGCCCTGGCGGCGCGCATTCCGGATGGCGCGATGGTGGTGATCCCGCCCGACTATGCTGGCGTGGCGATGGCCGCGACACGCGCGCTGGTGGCGCGCGGCGTGCGGACGCTGCATCTGCTGGCCAGCCCTTCCTCCGGTATTCAGGCGGACATGCTGATCGCGGCCGGCTGCGTCGCGACCATGGAAGCCGCCGCCGTGACGCTCGGCGAATACGGCGCGGCACCCGCCTTCGCCGCGGCGGTCAAGACGGGCGCGATCCGCATGAAGGACAGCACCTGTCCCGCCATCCACGCCGCGCTGAACGCCGCGGAAAAGGGCCTGCCCTTCATTCCGCTGCGCGGCCTGATCGGCAGCGACGTGCTGCGCCATCGCGACGATTGGAAAGTGACCCAGAATCCCTTTGCCAAAGCGCCGGACCCGATCGTGCTGCTGCCCGCGCTGCGCCCCGATGTTGCGCTGTTCCACGCGGCCGCGGCCGATCGGGAGGGCAATGTCTGGTTCGGGCGACGACGCGAGGTGATGGTGATGGCGCATGCCGCGCGCACCGCGCTGGTGACAGTGGAACGCGTGCTCGACACCTGCTTCTTCGATCGTGAGGAGATGGTCGCCGGCACGCTGCCCTCGCTCTATGTCGGCGCCCTGGCCGTGGCGCCGCAAGGCGCCTGGCCGCTCGGCCTGGATGAGGAATACGCGACAGATGGCGACGCCATGGCGCGCTATGCGGCCGGGGCGCCATTGTGATGGATGCGGCGCTGCTGATCAGCCTGATCGCCGACCTGATCGGCGATGCGAAGCACGTCGCGACCGGCGCGCTATCGCCCATCCCGACCGCGGCGGCCATGCTGGCGCGCAAGCGGTCCGGCGGGCGGATGCGGGTGACCATCCTCGGGTCGCGCCGCAACAGCCGCTACACCGATGGCGCGAAGGAATTGTTCGACAGCGCGGCGCAGGGGCGCATCGACGTCTTCTTCCTCTCCGGCGCGCAGATCGACGGCGAGGCGAATATCAACCTGTTGAGCATCGGCGATTATGCCCGCCCCAAGGTGCGCTTCGCCGGCAGCTTCGGCTCCCCCTACCTCTACATGATGGTGCCGCGCGTCATCCTGTTCCGGCCAGAGCATGATGCGCGGGCGCTGGTTCCAAAAGTGGATTACATCAGCGCGCCGGGATGGAGCCCGCCGGAGGTGTATCGCCCCGGCGGCCCGCAGGCGCTGGTGACCGGGCGTTGCCTGTTCGACTGGCGCCGGGACGAACGTCGCTTCGCGCTGCGCAGCATCCATCCTGGCCAGACCGCGGAGGGTGTCCGCGCCGCCACCGGCTTCGCCTATGCCTGCCCCGATCCCGTCCCCTTCTCCCCCACGCCCGACGCGGCCTTGCGCGCCGAGATCCGCGACGTGGTGCGTGACGAGGTCGCGGAAGCCTATCCCCGTTTCGCCGAGGAATTCGACATATGAGGCAGGACACCCCATGACCGAGACGTCGCCCTTCACGGGCAAACGCGTGATCGTCACCGCCGGCGCCGCCGGGATCGGCTTCGCCATCGCCGAAGCCTTTCATGCCGCCGGCGCGAAGGTCTGGATCTGCGACGTGGTGGAGGAGCGCATCGCGGCCGCCACCGCGGCGCTGCCGGGCCTGGGCGCCATGCGCTGTGACGTCGCGGACGCGGCCCAGGTCGATGCCTTCGTCGCCGCCGCGACCACGGCGATCGGCGGGCTCGACATCCTGGTCAACAACGCCGGCATCGCCGGTCCCGCGGCGCCGGTCGAGGAGATTTCGACCGAGGATTGGGCGCGCACCATGGCGGTGAACGTGAACGGCCAGTTCTTCGTGGCCCGCGCCGCCATCCCGCATCTCAAGCAAGCGGGGGAGGGGGCGATCATCTGCATGGCCTCGGTCGCCGGCAAGTATGCCTTCCCGTTGCGCTCGCCCTACGCGGCATCCAAAGCCGCGGTGATTTCCTTCGCGCGCGGCCTGTCCGTCGAACTCGGTCCCTACAAGATTCGCGTGAATGCCATCGCCCCTGGCGTGGTCAGCGGCGAACGCATCCAGCGGGTCTTCACCGACCGCGCCAAGACCAAGGGCATCACCTACGACGAAATGGCCGCCATCGCGCTGCGCGCCGTTTCGCTGAAGACGATGGTGGACCCGGAGGAGATCGCCGGGCTGGTGATGTTCCTCGCGGCCCCCACCGGGCGCGCCATCACCGGCCAGGTGCTGAGCATCTGCGGCGGCCTTGAATACACGGAGTGATCGACATGGCACACGAAGGCAAAGTCATCATCACCTGCGCCATCACGGGCGCCACGCACACGCCCACCATGTCGCCCTACCTGCCGGTCACGCCATCCGCGATCATCGAACAGGCGGCGGATGCGGCCGAGGCCGGCGCTGCGATCCTGCACCTGCATGCGCGCGACGCCGCGACCAGCCGGCCGACCGGTGACCTCGATATCTGGATGCATATCCTGCGCAGCCTGAAGCAGCGCACGCCCGCGGTGCTGAACATGACCACCGGCGGCAGCACCTTCATGTCGATCGAGGACCGCCTGCATGCGCCCGATGCCGCCAGGCCGGAGCTGTGTTCCTGCAACATGGGGTCGATGAACTTCGGCACCTACACGATGATCCCCAAGTACCAGGGAAAATGGAAGCACGACTGGGAGGAGGAGTATCTGGAGGCCAGTCGCGGCGCGATCTTCCGCAACACCTTTGCCGATATCGAGACCATCCTGGACCGGCTTGGTTCGAACGGCACGCGCTTCGAGTTCGAGTGCTACGACGTCGGCCACCTGTACAACCTGGCGCATATGGTCGATCGCGGGCTGGTGAAGCTGCCGATGTTCGTGCAGCTCATCGTCGGCACGCTGGGCGGTATCGGCGCCGATCCCGAGAACCTGGTCTTCATGAAGAAGACCGCGGACAAGCTGTTCGGCGACAATTACCGCTGGTCCGTGCTCGCAGGCGGCCGTCATCAGATCAATATGGCGACGATGGCGGCGACCATGGGCGGCAATGTCCGCGTCGGCATGGAGGACAGCCTCTACGCCGGGAAAGGCAAACTCGCCACCTCCAACGCCGAGCAGGTCCGCATGATCCGCGAGATCATCGAGCGCCTGTCCCTGCAAGTCGCGACGCCCGATGAAGCGCGGGAGATGCTGGGCCTGAAGGGCGGCGATCAGGTCGGGTTCTGAGGACGGTTCAGCAGGACGATGACGTGGTCGCCGCTGGTGACCACGGTACCGTCCTGCTTCACCAGCGCACCATGTTCCGTGGCGATGCCGCGGCCCGGCTTGGAACTCGGCCGCTTGTCCACGAGCGTGAGCTCAAGGTGCACGAGGTCACCAGGTTCCAGCGGCGCCAGGAACTTCACCTTGTCCCAGCCGAGGGACGCGACGACGCTGCGCTCGAAGCAGCCAAGCTGCGCCTTCAGCCCTTCGATCAGGGCGAGCCCGAACAAGCCATGCGCGATGCGACCGCGAAACCCCGCGGCGCGGGCGAAATCCGCATCCATGTGGACGGGGTGGGCTTCCCCGGTGAGCGCGGCATAGCGATCGATGTCGTCGAGCGTGATCGCGCGTGATGCGCTGCGCAGCACCGTGCCGGGGCAAAAATCCTCGAACCAGATCTGCTCGATCATGCTTTCATCCGTTCCGCGTCCTGCAGCCGTCGCCAGTCGATCTTGCTGGTGCCGGAACGCGGCAGGGCATCCACGAAGGCGACATGCTTGGGCACCTTGTACGCCGCCATCAGCCCGCGCGCCCAGTCGCGCAGGTCGTCGGCTGTCAGGGCCATGCCCGCGCGCCGCACGATCAATGCCTTCACCGCTTCGCCACTTCGCGCATCCGGCACGGCGATGACGCAGCATTCCTGAATCGCCGGGTGGCGATAGAGCGTCGCCTCCAACTCCGCTGGCCAGACCTTGTTGCCGCTGACGTTGACCATGCGCTTCAGCCGATCGACGATGAACCAGTAGCCCTCCGCATCGCGATAGCCGAGGTCGCCGGTGCGCAGGAAGCGCTTGCCGTCGCGGTGGAGGAACACCTCCGCATCGGCTTCGGGCCGCTGCCAGTATCCGCGCATGATCTGCGGCCCGGCGATGATGATTTCGCCGGTCTCACCCACGGGCAACTCGGCCAGCGTGTCGGGATCGATGATGCGTGATTCCGTCTGCTGGATGGGAATGCCGAGGCATTGCGGCTTCGGCCGATCCGGCGGGTTGAGATGCGTGGCAGCGATGGTCTCGGACAGGCCATAGCCTTCGACGAAGCGCAGGCCCCAGCGGCGTTCAAGTTCCTCCGCCACCGCCGCCGGCATGCTGGCGCCACCGCCCGTCAGCGTGCGCAGCCGGGCAAAGGCGCGCGGATCAAAATCGGACGCGCCGAGGACATCCACCACCATCGTCGGCGCGGCACTCCAGAGCGTCACGCCGTAGCGCAGGAACAGCGGCACGATCAGTCCGGGGTCCCACCGCGCCATCAGCACGATGGTGATGCCGGCGGCGATACCCCCGTTCATCGACACCTGCATCCCAGCGACATGGAACAGCGGCATGAAGCCACTCACGACGCTGGCATCGTCGAAGCCATACCAGGCAGCCTGGGCGAAGGCGGTGAACACCGTGCCCGCATGGCTGTGCATGCAGGCCTTGGAGCGCCCGGTGGTGCCCGAGGTATAGGGCATGACGCAAAGGTCGCCGGATGTCGTCACGTCGGGGCGGGGCACCAGCCCCTCGGCGATCGCCGCTTGCCAGGTGAAGCAGCCCTTTGGCGGCATGGGGTGCGCACGCGCCGCCACCACCTGCGGCAGGCGGAATGGCGCGGGGTCCGGCACCTCATCGCCATAGGTGGCGAGGATCAGATACCGCAGCCCTGTGCCGAGCAGCGGCGCGAAGCGATCGAACAGCTCGGCACCCAAAAGTGCCACGCGCGCGCCGCTATCGGCGGCGAAATACGCGATCTCCTCCGGCAGGCTCATCGGACTCACCGGGACCACCACCGCACCGGCGCGCAGGATGGCGTGGTAGGCAATCACGAAGTGCGGCGAGTTCTGCATGTCGAGCAGCACCCGGTCGCCCTGCGCCACGCCGCAGCGATGTTGCAGGAAGCCCGCCAGGGCTTCGACACGCGACAGCAGCGTCGCGTAGGTGATCTCGGCCCCGTAGAAGGCGAGCGCGACATGCCCGGGCCTCCGCTTCGCGGAATGGCGCAGCGTGGCGTTCAGCGTGGGCGGCAGCCCCTTCACTACCAGGGGCAGGCCAGCGGGCCAGAAGGGTGGGGCCGTGGCCATGCCGTCAGGCGGGGTCGAGAGGGAAGTGGCATCGTGCCTTCTGCCCCACGGCAACGTCGCGCAACGCCGGCGCCTCGATCGCGCAACGGGCTTGTTCACGCGGACAGCGGCCTTGCAGCCGGCAGGCGTTGGGGTCCGGGTCCACGGGGCTGCGCGGCTCGCCCTCCAGGCGCTGCGCAGGTGGCCGCGGCACCCCGGGCAGGCGGGGAATCGCGGAGAGCAATGCGGCGGTATAGGGATGTGTCGGCGCGCGAAACACCTGTTCGGCCGGCCCCGTCTCGACGATCTTGCCCATGTACATCACGGCGATCCGGTCACAGAGCAGGCGCACGACATTCAGGTCGTGGCTGACGAACAGCAGCGCCACGCCCGCGCGGCGCCGCAGCGCCATCAGCAGTTTCAGCACCACCGCCTGCACCGAGACATCGAGCGCGGAGGTCGGTTCATCCAGCACCAGGAGCTGCGGCTTCGGCGCCATGGCCCGGGCGATGCCGACGCGCGCCTTCTGGCCGCCGGAGAGCTGGTGCGGATAGCGCGGAAACAGGTCCGGCGGCAGGCCGACCTCGGCGGCGGCCTCCAGCACACGCGCGCGAATGGCCGCGGCATCGAGTTCCGGTTGCAGTTGGCTCAGCGGGTCGGCGATGGCCTCGAACACAGAGAAGCGCGGGTTGAGGCTCTCCGTCGGGTCCTGGAACACCATCTGCACGGCGCGTCGCGCCGGCAGCGTCGCGAAGCGGGCGGCGGAGATGCCGTGAACCGCCACCCCGTCCAGCCAGATCTCGCCACCGTCGACCTCCACCAGGCGGCTCGCGAGCCGTGCGAGGGTGGACTTTCCGCAGCCGGATTCGCCGACAAGCCCGACCGCCTCGCCGGGCATGATGCGCAGATCCACGCCATCCACCGCCATCAGCAGTGCCGGCGGCGGTCGCCGGAACAATTGCCGCGCCCCACCGCGCGGTCGCGGCATCGGATAGACCTTGCGCAATCCGGTGAGTTCCAGGACCGGGGTCATAGCGGCAGCCGGCAAGCGACGCGATGCGCCGCATCAAGCGCCTCCAGACGCAGCGGCGCACTGTCGCATACTGGTGCGCGGCGCTCGCACCGCTCGGCGAAGCGGCAGAAGGGGAGGTCGGCGCGTCGCAGATCGGGCAGCGCGCCTTCGATGGGCGTCAAGGCATCGATGCTATCGACCGCCGAGGGCACGGAGGCCAGCAACTTCGCCGTGTATGGATGCGCAGGACGCGCAAACAAGGTGCCGACCGGCGCATCCTCCACCACATGCCCTGCATGCATCACCACGATGCGGTCGCAGTATTCGGACGCGAGGGCGAGGTCATGCGTGATGAGGATCGCGGCGACGCCGCGGCTGCGCACGGCATCGCGGAACAACTCCATGATCACGGCCTGGGTGGTGACATCCAGCCCCGTGGTCGGCTCATCGGCCACCAGCAACCTCGGGGCGCAGGCCAGCGCCATGGCGATGCCGATGCGCTGGCACATGCCGCCCGATAGTTCGAACGGGTAGGCGCGGCTTCGGCGCTCGGGATCGGGGATACGCACCTGGCGCAGCGCTGCCAGCATGCGGGCGCGAATGATGGCGGCGGGCGCCGGGTCGTGGCGCGCGAGGACATCGGCGATCTGCTGGCCGGCGGACCGGATCGGATTCAACGCGGTGCGCGGATTCTGGAAGACGATGGATATCTGGCGCCCGCGCAACTCGTTCAACGCACCTTGGGACAGTTGCAGCAGGTCCTGCCCCTCGAACATCGCACGGCCCGAGGTCACGCGCGCGGCGGCATCGAGCAAGCCCAGGAGCGTATAGGCGGTGACGGACTTGCCGGACCCGCTTTCGCCGACGATGCCAAGCATCTCGCCTGGCGCGATGTCGAAACTCACGTCCTCCAGCGCATTCACGGTGCCGGAGCGCGTGCGGAACTCCACTGAAAGATCCTGCACCGACAGAAGGCTCACGTGCGGCTCCGCGGATCGACGACGTCACGCAAGCCGTCGCCGAGCAGGTTGAAGCAGAACACCGCCAGCATCAGGGCCAGGCCGGGGAAGGCCGCCAGCCACCATTTGCCGGAAACGATGAACTGCGCGCCCTCGGCCACCATGATGCCCCATTCGGGCGTCGGCGCCCGGACGCCAAGGCCGATGAAGGAAAGCCCCGCCGCATTCAGCACCGCCCAGCCGAGGTTGAGCGATGCCTGCACCACCAGCGGCGGCATCACGTTGGGCAAGAGGAACACGCGAAGAATGCGCGCGTGGCCGGACCCGCCGATACGCGCCGCTTCGATGAATCCGAGATTGCGCCGGACACTGACCTCCGCACGCGCAAGGCGGATGTAGAAGGGCAGGTTGATGACGGCGGTGGCATAGACGATGGAGGACACCGAATTGCCCAGTGCCGCCACCACGCCCATCGCCAAGGCGAAGAGCGGGAAGGCCATCAGCACATCGACGCCACGGCTCACGGAGCGGTCCAGCCCCCCACCGAAATAGCCGATCACCGCACCGATCACGGCGCCGATCCCGAAGGACAGCGCGACGGCCGAGAAGGCGATCAGCAAATCCAACCGGGTGGCCACGACGACGCGGGAGAAAATGTCCCGTCCGAGCTGGTCCGTGCCAAACCAATATGTGGCCGAGGGCGGCTGCAACGCGACGTCGGTGTTCGTCATCAACGGGTCGAAGGGCACCAGCATCGGCCCGAAGGCGGCGGTACCGAGCAGCAGCGCCAACATCAGCAGGGCGACCAAGGTGACCGGGTTCTCGGCAAGTGTGTAGCGCAGCAGCAACCAGCGTTCACGCATCGTCGAGCAGGCCTGTGCGTGGGTCGATCAGCGCATAGGCGATGTCCACCAGAAGATTCACCAGCACGAAGATGAAGGCCATCACCAGCATGAAGCCCTGCACCGGTGCGTAGTCCAGCGACAGCAGGGAATCCAGCGCATAGGAGCCGACGCCTGGCCAGGCAAAAACCCGCTCCACCAGCACATTCGCGCCGAGCATGTAGGAGAATACCATCCCGAGCGTCGTCACGATCGGCAGCAACGCATTGCGCAACGCATAGCTCACGATGATGGTGCGACGGCGCAGCCCATTGGCGCGCGCCGTGCGGATGAACTCGCTGCCCAGCGCGCCGAGCATCGCCGCGCGCGTCATGCGCGCCAGTGGCGCCAGTGCGAAGATCGCCATCGTGACCGCCGGCAAAACAAGCTGCCCGAAGGCCGAGCGAAAGCCCTCCACATCGCCGGCAAGCAGCGTGTCGATCAACAGGAACCCCGTGATGGTCGGCGGCGGGATCGCGAAAGGATCAAGCCGCCCGATCGGCTCGGGCGACACGCCAAGCTGGTAGTAGAAGACGTAGATCAGCAGCAGGCCGGTCACGAAGGTGGGCAAGGACACGCCCGTCGTGCTGATCAGCCGGCAGGCATGGTCGACCAGGCTGCGCGGTTTCAATGCGGCGGCGATGCCAAGCGGAATCGCCACCACGACCGCGATCAGGAAGGCGGCGATGGTCAACTCCGCGGACGCCGGCAGGCGCTGCGCGATATCCGTCAGGACGGGCTGCCCGGTGCCGATCGACAGCCCCAGTTCGCCGCGCGCCAGACCGGCGAGGTAGATGAAGAACTGCCGCCACAGCGGCTGGTCCAGGCCGAGCGATTCGCGCACCGCCTGGATCATCGCCGCATCGGCGGTCGGGCTGCTGGCGAAGAACACCGCCGGGTCGCCAGGCAGCAGCCGCGTCAGCAGGAAGGTCACCAACACGACGCCGAACAGTGTCGGCACGACACCGACGAGGCGGCGAAACAGAAAGGTCATCGCCTCATCCGTGCGCCGCCCGCGCGCTAGATCCGCCGCAGTGTGCGAAGCTCAAGCTGTCGGTGGAACAGGTATTTGTAGCCGTCGATATTTCGCGCCATGCCGGTATCCAGCGACGGCTGCCAGAGCAGGATGATCGGCACCTCCTCCTTCGCCAGTGTGATCATCCGCCGGATATCGCGTTCGTAGACCTCGCGGTCGGTCTCGTAGCGGGTCTTGTCCACCAGGCCGGCGAATTCCGGATTGCGGAAGGTGCCGAAATTCCAGCGCGTCGGGCCATGGTAGAAGATGCGGAAGAAGTAGTCCGGATCGTTCAGGTAGGCGGCGGAACCCTCGAAGAAGAAGGGCACTTCCTTGCGCTCCAGCAAGGTGCCCAACTGGCCGCCAGGCACCTTGTTGATGGTCACGCGGATGCCGACGCGGCCAAGGGCTTCCTGCACCAGCAACGACAGCGGTTCCGCCACCGGCGCAAGCGACAGTTCGAAGGAGAAGGTCGTCTCGAATCCGTTCGGCAGGCCCGCTTCCGCCAGCAGCGCACGCGCCTTCGCGGGGTCCGTGCTGTAGCCGAGCGGTTGCGGGAACTCGATGCTCTGCGGTGAGCCCGGTTCGCCGCCGAACAGCGGCCGCCCACGGCGGAACAGTGCCGCGTCGAACATCTGCTGGTAGGGCAGGGCATAGGCAATCGCCTGCCGCACCTTCACATTGTCGAAAGGCGGCAGCGAGCTGTTCATGCCGATGAACTGGAACGCACCGGCCATCGGCACGCCCACCACGCGCACGCGCCCGGCCTGCTCCAGCGAGACCACGTCCTGCGGCGGCAGGTCCTGCACGATGTCCGCATCGCCGCGTTCGAGCGAGGTGCGCCGGGTCTGCGCATTCGGCACCACCTGCCACAGCACGCGGCGGAAGCCGGGCAACATGCCGGTCTTCCAATTGTCGAAGCGCGACAGCGTCACGCTTTGCCCCGGCACGTGGTTATCGAGGCGGAACGGGCCGCTGCCGGCCACATTGGTGCGCAGCCATTCATGCGCCCAGGGGTCCGCCGCCGTCGCGTGGCTGCGCACGACCTTCGAATTGTAGATCACCGGATAGGCCGCCGCGAGGTTCGGCAGCGTGAAACGGTCCGCCTGCGGCGTCGTGACCCGGATCGTCCTCGCATCCACCACGACGAACTGGTCCGGGCTCGTCATCGAACCCGTCGAGAACTGCGACCGGCCGATCGGGCTGGCGACGACGCGGTCCAGCGACCACTTCACATCCTCGGCCGTCACCGGCGAGCCATCATGGAAGGTGGCGTCATCGCGCAGCTTGAAGGTGATGACCTTCCCGCCGTCCTCGACCTCGAAGCTTTCGGCCAGTTCGCCCTCGATGTCGTAGTAATCGTAGTAGAGCGTGCCATCGGCCTGGCGCGTGGTGCCGAAGCGCACCAGGCGATCATAGGTGTTCCAATGCACCTGGATCGCGTTGCGGTTGATACCGACACCGATCGGGTCGAAGGAATTGGGCCCCGCCTGGCTCAGGACACGCAGGCTTTCGGCCCGCGTCTGTGCCTCGGCAAACCGCATCGGCATCAAGCCGGCCGCGGCGAAGGAGGCCGCAGCGGCCCCGAAATCACGACGACGCATCACACACCCCTTCAAGGTCGTGCCCGCGCGCGCTTGCCGGGCTGGTGACGTCGCGCCGTTGACATCGCCAACGGACACCCAAAGAATAAAACGGTGTTTTTAGATTTGAAACAAGGGGTCTGTCCCAGCTTGCGGCGGATCGAGGGTGCAACACCATGGACCGGCCCGCCGAGGATGATCTGAAACTGCTCGCCGAGGGCATCCGTGCCTTTGTAGAGGCCGAACTGGCGCCGCACGAAGCGTTGGTCGAACGTCTGGATGCCGTGCCGGAGGACCTGTTCCGGGAGATCCAGCAGAAGGCCATCGCCGGAGGCTTCTATGCGCTGAACATGCCGGAGGAGCACGGCGGCGGCGGGTTGAACGCCCGGGAGCGGGCGGTGGCGGAGATCGAGTTCGGCCGCACCAGCCGGGCGCTCGGCATCATCTGCAACCGGCCGGCGCCGATCCTGAAGGCCTGTGTGGGCGATCAGGTGGACACCTACCTCCGCCCCACCATCCGCGGTGAGCGTTGGGAATGTTTCGCGCTGACCGAGCCTGGCGCGGGATCCGACGCACGGGCGATCACCACCAAGGCGGTGGTGGATGGCGATGACTATGTGGTGAATGGCACCAAGCAGTTCATTACGATGGCAATGCGGGCCGACTTCATCATCCTCTTCGCCGTCACTGGCGTGGATGAGACACCGAAGGGCCCGCAGAAACGCATCACCGCCTTCCTGGTCGACAAGGCGACCCCCGGCATCGCGGTCACGCCGCTCGACGTGCTGTCGAACCGCGGCATGAAGTCCTGCATCATCAGCTTCGATGATGTGCGCGTGCCGAAGCGCAACATCCTGGGCGAGGAGGGGGGCGGCTTCGCCATTGCAAAGGCCTGGATCTTCTCGGGCCGCGTGATGCTGGCGGCGAATTGCGTGGGGCTGGCCGAGCGCGCCATGGGCATGGCGGCGCAATGGGCGAATACGCGCGTCGCCTTCGGCAAGCCGATCGGCCAGTTCCAGGGCACGGGCTTCAAGCTGGCCGACATGGCCATGGAAATCCACGCGACCAAACTGATGGTCGCGGATGCGGCGGCGAAGATGGATGCCGGCACGATCACCCAGCGCGAGGCCTCGCAGGTGAACCTCTACGGCTCGGAGATGGTCGGCCGGGTCACCGACAATGCCTTGCAGATCCTGGGCGGCATGGGGGTGACGAAGGACCTGCCGCTGGAGCGATTCTGGCGCGATGCGCGGGTGGAACGCATCTGGGAAGGTACCTCGGAAATCCATCGCGACATCATATCGAAGGATGTGCTGCGGGAGTTCCGCTCGTGACATCCCGCATCCGCGTCACGGAGAACGGGCCGCTCCTGGAGATCACCTTCGACCACCCGCCCGCGCATGCCTTCGACCAGAAGGCCAGCCGGGACTTGGACGCGGCCTTCGCCCACCTCTGCGACACGCCATCGCTGCGCTGCGGCATCGTCACCGCGACGGGCGAAAAAATCTTCTCGGCCGGCTGGGATCTGAAGGCGGTGGCCGCGGGCGACCGTGGCGAGGATTTCGGTCCGAACGGCTTCATGGGTCTCAAGCGGCAGTTCACCAAGCCGGTCATCGCGGCGGTGAACGGGCTTGCGGTCGGCGGCGGGTTCGAATTCGCGCTGCACGCCCATATGGTGGTCTGCGCGACGCATGCCGAATTCGGCTTGCCGGAGGTGCAGCGTGGCTTCCTGCCGGAAGCGGGGGGCCTCTGGCGGGTCTATCGTCGCCTGCCGGTTTCCATCGCGCATGAGTTGCTCTTGACCGGCCGCCGCCTGACGGCGGAGGAGGGGCTGCGGCTTGGCTTCGTCAATCGCATCGTGGCGCGCGACCAGGTGATGGCGGTGGCGCGCGACATGGCGATGCAGGTCGCCGCCGCCGCGCCCCTGGCCGTGGAGGCGCTGCTGGAAGTGGCGCGCAGCGTCGAATGCACGCCCGATGCGGAGGCCTTTGCCGCCTTCAGCGCCGGCCTGCCGGCGCATCGCCGCATGCGTGAATCCGAGGATTTTTTCGAGGGCCCGCGCGCCTTCGCCGAAAAGCGCCCCCCGCGCTGGACCGGACGCTAGGAGTTCACCATGGATTTCGACCCATCCCCCGCCCAGCAGGCCATGCGCGACGCGCTGCGCGCCTTCCTCATTCGCGAATGCCCGATCGAATACGTGCGGGCATGCGACGAGGCCGAGCGTTTTCCGACCGAACTCTACGAAAAACTCGCGGCACAGGGCTGGCTCGGCATTCCGATCCCCGAGGAATACGGCGGCACCGGCGGAAGCTGCACCGACCTCGCCATATTCCTCGAGGAATTCGCGGCGCATTTCGAGGCCGGTGCGAATATCTACTACACCAGCGTCGTCATTGCCGCCGACGCCCTGACCCATTTCGGCACCGAGGACCAGAAGAAGACGCTTCTGCCGAAGCTGGCACGCGGGGAAATCCGCTTCGCCTTTTCGCTGTCCGAGCCGAATTCCGGGTCCGATGCCGCATCGCTTCGCACCAAGGCGGTGCGTGAGGGCGACGAGTGGGTCATCAATGGCCAGAAAATGTTCTGCTCCTGCGCGCAGGTCGCCGACTACATCCTGCTGATGGCGCGCACCGACACGAATGCGCCGAAGCATGATGGCATCACGATGTTCCTGCTCGACCCGAAGACGCCGGGTGTCGAAATCCGGCAGTTGAAGAAACTCGGCCTGAAGCCGATGGACCTCAACGAGATCTTCCTGACCGATGTGCGCATCCCCGCCGATCGCGTGATCGGGGCGGTGAACCAGGGCTGGCGCAATGTGCTCAAGACGCTGGACTACGAGCGCTGTTGCCTGTCCGCGGTCAATGTCGGCGCGGCGCAATCCTGCCTGGACAAGGCACTGGCCTATACCAAGGAACGCCACCAGTTCGGCCAGGCGATCTCCCAGTTCCAGCTTGTGCGCGCCAAGCTCGCCGACATGGAGATGGAGATCGATGCGGCGCGGTTGCTGCTCTACCGCAGCGCGGCGCTGGTGGACCGGCACATCCCCAACAACAAGCAGAGCGCCATCGCCAACCTGTATTCGTCCGAGACCTATGTGCGCGCGGCACTGGACGGCATGCGGCTGATGGGCGGCTGGGGCTACCTGATGGAATACGACATGCAGCGCCATTTCCGCGACAGCAAGCTCGCGGAAATCGGTGGCGGCACTTCGGAAATCCTGCGCATCGTCATCTCGCGCGAAATGCTGCGATGATCGCCGACCTCGTCCTCGCCCATGCCTCGGCGGCGACACCGGCGGGTGTGTTCGAGGGCGACATCCTCATCGCCGACGGCAAGATCCTGGATATCGTCGATCCCGGCACCGGCCGGGGGCGGCAGGTTGAGGAGTTGCACGGCAAGATCGTCCTGCCCGGCGGCGTCGATCCGCATGTGCATTTCCTGATCGGCTTCATGGGCCAGCGCAGCGTCTATGATTTTGGCAATGGCACGGTCGCGGCGCTGCGCGGCGGCAATACCACGGTCATCGACTTCGCCCTGCAACGCCGCGGGCGCAGCCTGATGGATGGGCTGAAGCATCGTCGTGTCCAGGCGGACCGGCACGTCGCCTGCGACTATGGGCTGCACCTGATCGCGACCGACGTGAACCCCGCGACCCTGGCCGAGGTGCCCGCGGTGGTCGCCGCCGGTGCGTCGTCCTTCAAGGTCTATACGGTCTACGAAAAGGAACAGCTCAAGGTCGATGACGGCCCGCTGCACGCGTTGATGCGCGCCCTTGGCGCCGCGGGCGGCACGATGGGGCTGCATGCCGAAAACGCCTCGCTGATCGACCACGCCATCGCCAGGCACCTCGCGGCCGGCGAGACCGCGCCGCGCTTCCATGCGCTGTCGCGTCCCGCCCTGGCGGAGACCGAGGCCGTCTCGCGCGGCCTGCTGCTGGCCGAGGATGCCGGCTGCCCGCTGCACATCTTCCACCTCAACTCCGGCCCCGCCCTGGGTTTGATCGAGGCCGCCCAGTCGCGCGGCCAGGCGGCCACCGCCGAAACCTGCACGCATTACCTGGCGCTGACCGCCGAGGTGATGGACCGCCCCGACGGACATCTGTTCGTCATGTCGCCGCCGCTGCGCGACGCCGCGCACCAGGCGCGCATGTGGGACGGGCTGGCCCTCGGCAGCCTCTGCGCCGTGACCTCCGACGACGCCTCCTACAGCGCGGAGGCCAAGGCGCTGGGCGCCGAAAGCTTCGACCGCATCGCCAATGGCGTGCCGGGTGTGGAGGCGCGGCTGCCCTTGCTCTGGACGCTGGGGGTCGAGGCCCGGCGCCTGACCGTGCCGCAATTCCTGCGCGCCTGGAGCAGCGGCCCAGCCGAGACTTTTGGGCTTGCGTCGCGCAAGGGCGCGATCGCGCTTGGTGCCGACGCCGACCTGGTGGTGATCGATCCTGTGGCGCGCCGCACCATGACGGCCGAAAGCCACTACGGCCCGATCGGCTACAACCCCTACGCCGGCATGGAGCTGACCGGCTGGCCCGTCCTGACGATCCGGCATGGGGAGATCGCGGTGCGCGATGGCGTCTGGCTCGGCCGGCCGGGGCAGGGCAAGTTCATCGCGCGGCAGGCGCGCATCGCGCCGTGACGATACCGGTCACGCTCGTCACGGGCTTTCTCGGCAGTGGCAAGACGACGCTTGTCGCGCATCTGCTGGCGCAGCCCGGCATGGCGGGCACGCTGGTCGTGGTGAACGAATTCGGCGAGGTCGGCATCGACCACGACCTGCTGGAGGCATCGAGCGACGACACCATCCTGCTCGCGAACGGCTGCCTCTGCTGCACCATCCGCGGCAATCTGGTGGACACGCTGCTGGACGTGGCGGCGCAGCGAGAGGCAGGGCGCCTCCGCGCCTTCGATCGCGTGGTGGTGGAAACCTCCGGCGTCGCCGACCCCGCGCCGCTGATCGGCTTCCTGCTGTCCCAGCAAGCGGTGACGGATCGCTACCATCTCGCCGGTGTCGTCACCACGGTGGATGCGGTGGCCGGGCGCGCCACCCTGGCCCGCCAGCCGGAGGCCGCGAGCCAGGTCGCGGCGGCGGATCTGCTTGTGCTGACCAAGTCCGACCTCGTGCCCGCGGCCGACGCCGCCGCGCTGGAATCGCTGCTGCATGGCCTGAACCCCGGCGTCCCGCTGCGGCGCGTGCTGCTGGGCAAGATCGACGTGGCGGACCTGCTCGTCCTTCAGCCGGGCGCGCACGCGCATGGTCCAGGCTGTGACCATGACCACGGCCACGACGACCACACCGCGCGCTTCCGCACCACCATCTTCACCGCCACACGCGGGATCACCGAGGCGGAGGTGCCGCAACTGCTCGCATCCCTGCGCGCCGTGGCCGGGCCTTCGCTTTTGCGCCTCAAGGGCTTCGTGCCGCTGGACGGCTCCGGCCATCTGGTGCTGCAGGGCGCGATGATGGTGGTGCATGACGCCATGCGCCGCGCCGTGCCGGCCCCGGGCGGTGGCCGCGTCGTGGCGATCACCGAGGGCGAGCCCCCCGCGGCGCTTGCCACGGCGCTCGCCGGTTTCGGCCTGCGCGACGTCAATCAAGTTCGCTGAAGAAATCCCCAACGATCTTGTTGAACGCCGCCGCGCGCTCGAAATACGCCGAATGGCCGGTCGCCTCGAACTGGATATGCGTCCCGCGCGGTGTCGCGGCCGCCATCGCAGGCACGGCGAAGGACGGGTAGGTCCCGTCTTCCTCCCCCGTCAGCCAAAGCACGGGCACCGACACGGCCGCCAGGTCCGACAAGGGGCGGGTGCGTGACGCACCCAGCCGCGCGCGCACGGCTTCCTTGTCCAGCCCGGTGCTCAATTCGTCGATCGCCCGGTAAAGCTGGTGCAGCGCCGGCTGTTCCCGCGCCGCCCGCAGCCCGATCGCCGGATGCACGCCGGCCCCAAGCGCCGCCCGTCGCGCGTCCGATGCGCCCTGGGTCCAGCCAGCCATGTCGCCACCGGCCTGCCGCGGGTCGATGGTGCCGGATGTCGCCGCCATCACGATGGCACGCAGCCAGGCGGGCTTGGCGAAAGCCGTATCCAGCGCCGTCCACCCGCCCATCGACTGGCCCACGATGCGCACGTCGGTCAGGTCCAGATGCGCCACCAGGGCCGCCAAGTCGCCGGCATAGGCCGCCGGATCCGGCCCGCCGGCCGGGGCGGTCGACGGCGCGAAGCCGCGGTGGCTGAAGGTGACGCAGGTATAGTGCGGTGCGAAATGCGCGACCTGCTGCCACCAGGACAGATGGTTCCCGCCAAGCCCATGGGCGAAGACGATGGCGGGGCCGGAGCCCATGCACTCCCAATAGAGCCGGCAATCGGGGCGATCCAGGAAGCCGCGTTGACGGGGCAGGGCGGTCGCATCGGTCATCCGGAGTTCCTCTATTCGGCCGATGGCGTCGCGTAGCGCGCCTCGGCGGCGTAGTATCGCTCGAAGCCGACGCCGGCATAGAGGGCGTCGAAGGGCAGCAGCAGCTCCGGCGGAATCCGCCCGCCGCCGCGCAAGGCCGCCAAGGCTTCGGACTGCGCCCGCATGGTCGCGTTCAGCAGGCTGACCCCGCACAGTAGGATGCCATAGCCGATGGCCCCGGCCTGGGCGGCGTTCAGCCAGGGGCGGCCGGGCTTTTCGACCTGCGCCAGCATGGTCGGCACGCCGGTCACCACGCGGTGCAGCGCCTCCATCTCGCTGACATCCGTGGGGCCTTCGAAATAGACGATATCGGCGCCCAGCCCGGCAAAGGCGGCGCAGCGCCACAGGGCTTCATCCAGGTCGGCGGCGGCGCGGCTATCGGTCCGGCCGATCACCAGCACGTCGCCGCCGCGGGCGCGGATCGCGTCCCGCTCGTCCAGCGCCGCGCGCAGCCGGGTCAGCGCCACGTCGCGCGCGACGACCTCGACACCCTGGGCATAGCCGCAGCGCTTTGGGAAAACCTGATCCTCGACCATCACGGCGGCGAAGCCCGCGGCGTGGTAGCCGGCCACGGTGCGGCGGACGTTCATCGGGTTGCCGAACCCCGTATCGGCGTCGCCGATCACCGGCAGCGCGGTCGCGGCGCAAAGGTCGCGCCCGGCCGAAATCATCTCGCCATAGGAGATCAGCCCCGCATCCGGCTCGCCAATCCGCGTCGCGCTGACGGCATAGCCGCTCATGAAACTCGCACCGAAGCCGGCCTGTTCGGCGAGGCGCGCGGACATGGCGTCCCAGACGCCGGGGACCACCAGGGCCTCGCGCCCGGCCAGGTGGGCGCGCAAGCGGGCGGCAGGCGATGCGGTCATGAACGATCTCCGTCGTCGTCGAGGTAGCGGATCGCGACCAACTCGATCTCCTCCAGCCCCGCCGGGGTTCGCAGGCGGATTGTGTCGCCCGGTTGCTTGCCCAGCAACGCCCGCCCGATCGGCGAGACCCAGGAAATGCGGCCCTTGGCCGGATCGGCCTCATCCACGCCGACGATGGTGGCACTCGCCTCCGTGTCATCGGCGCGGGCCCAGGTCACGGTGGCGCCGAAATACACCCGGTCGCGGCGGGTCTGGGCCGCGGGGTCGACCACCTGCACGCGGTCCAGGCGCCGGCGCAGAAACCGCACGCGCCGGTCGATCTCACGCAGGCGGCGCTTGCCGTATTGGTAGTCGGCGTTCTCGCTGCGGTCGCCCTGGGCGGCGGCCCAGGAGACGATTTCCGTCACCTTCGGCCGTTCCTCGTCCCACAACCGGCGCAGTTCGTCCTGCAGGGCAGCCGCCCCCTTTGGCGTCATGTAGAATGGCGTGCCCGGTGGCAGGCCCGGTGGGCCTTCGTCGTCATCATCGTCGTCCATGACCGATGGATGGCGCCGGCGGCGCGGCGCGGCAAGGCCCGCCCTCGCCGTATCGGCCGGGGCGGGCTATGCGGGCGCCACCATGCACCACGCCCTGCCAGCACACCTGGCCGTCGTCATCCCCTGTTACAACGAGGCCGCCAATGTCGCGCCCCTGGCCGCGCGGCTGGACGTGGCACTGGCGGGCATCGCCTGGGAAGCGATCTTCGTCGACGACGACAGCCCGGACGGCACGGCCCATGAAGCGCGCCGCCTGGCCGAGACCGACCCGCGCATACGCGTGATCCGCCGTGTCGGGCGGCGCGGCCTGTCCTCGGCCTGCGTCGAGGGGATGCTCGCCACCTCCGCCCCCTACGTCGCCGTGATGGACGGCGATTTGCAGCATGACGAGGCCGCCCTGCCGGCCATGCTGGCGGCGGCCGAGGACGGCGCCGACATCGCCATCGGCAGCCGCCATGTCGAGGGCGGCACCGTGGGCCAGGGCCTGTCGGCCGCCCGCCGCAAAGTGTCCGATCTCGGCGGCTGGGCAGCGCGCCTGCTGCTGCCCGCGCCCGTCAGCGACCCGATGAGCGGCTTCTTCCTGCTGCGGCGGGCGGTGATCGAGACCGCGGCCCCCCGGCTGACCGCGCGGGGTTTCAAGATCCTGCTCGATATCCTGCTCTCCCTGCCGAGCCCGCCGCGCATCGCCGAAATCCCCTACGTCTTCCGCGCCCGCCAGGCTGGCGAGAGCAAGCTGGATGCGCTGGTGCTGCTGGATTTCGCGGGGTTGTTGCTGGACAAGCGCTTTGGCGGCGCGGTGCCGCTGCGCTTCCTGGGCTTTGCCCTGGTCGGCGTGGTCGGGGTGCTGGTGCATCTTCTGGCGCTGAACCTTGCGGTCCGCGGCATCGGCCTGTCCTTCACAGCGGCGCAATGGTCGGCGACGCTGGTCGCGATGACGGCGAATTTCTGGCTGAACAACACGCTGACCTACCGCGACGTGCGCCTGCGCGGGGCTGGCCTGTGGCGGGGCCTGCTGCTGTTCTACGTGGTCTGCGGGCTTGGGGCCTTCGCCAATGTCGGCATTTCCTCGCTCCTGGTGTCGGACCAGGTGGCGGGGTGGCGCCTGGCCGGCGCCGCGGGCGCTGCCCTGACCGTGGTGTGGAACTACGCCGTCTCCAGCACGCTGGTCTGGCGTGCAAGGTAGCACGGATCGCAACTGGGCGCTGGCCCTGCTGCTGCTGACCCTGGTGCGGTTGGCGGCGGCGGCGGCGGTGCCGATCGCGCCGGATGAGGCCTATTACTGGATCTGGTCCGGTGCGCTGGCCTGGGGCTACCTCGATCATCCGCCGATGGTCGCGGCCTGGATCCGGGCCGGGACGCTTGTCCTGGGCGAGACCCCTTTGGGCATTCGCCTGCTCGGACCTCTCGGGCTGGCGCTGGCGTCCGTCGCGCTTTGGGACGCCGGGCGGCGTCTGTTCCCGGCACGACCTGGGGCGGGTGCCTGGGGGGCCGCGCTGTTCAACGCGACGCTTTTCGCCAATGCGGGGGCGGTGCTGGTCACGCCGGACACGCCGCTGGTGGTGTTCTGGTGCCTGGCGCTCTGGGCCGCGGTGCGGCTGCATGTGTCGCAGGACGGGCGCTGGTGGCTGGCGGTGGGCTGTTTCGCCGGGCTGGCGCTGCTGTCGAAATACACCGCCGTCCTGCTGGGGCTGGGCCTGGCGATCTGGGTGGTGGGGGCGGCGCGGCACTGGCTGCTGCGGTGGCAGCTCTGGGCCGGTGGGGCGCTCGCGGTCCTGATCTTCGCCCCCGTCATCGCCTGGAACGCGGCGCATGGCTGGGCGTCCTTCGCCAAACAGGGCGGCCGGGCGGGCACGGCGACCGGCGGCGCCGGCTTGCGCTTTGTCTGGGAGTTCCTGGGCGGCCAGGCCGGGCTGGCGACACCGCTCGTCTTCGTGCTTTGCGTCGTGGGCGGGGCCGTGGCGCTCTGGGCGGCGCTGCGGCGGCGCGATGCGGGGGCGGCGCTGCTGGCGGCGCTGATCGTGCCCGGGGCGGCGCTGTTCCTCTGGCAGGCGACCGGAAGCCGGGTGCAAGGCAATTGGCCGGCGATCCTCTACCCCGCCGCCTGCCTCGCGGCCGCGGGCATGCTCGGGCCGCGCTGGGATGGGTGGCGGCGACCGGCCCTAGGCCTGGGGCTGGTGCTCGCGATCCTCGGGCTGGTGCAGGCGACCCTCGGCCCGCTGCCCTTGCCGCGACGCTCCGACCCCTCGCTCGCGCGACTGGCCGGATGGACCGCGTTCACGGCCGAGGTCGAGGCCGCGCGCCGCGACGCTGGGCTCGCCTTCGTCGCCGCCGAGGAATACGGCCTGGCCGCCGAACTGGCGCTGCGCCTACCGCCCGGCGTCGCGGTGATGGCGATTTCCGACCGCTGGGATCTTTTTAATCTTCCGACGCCGGAATCCGGCGTAACCGGATTGCTGGTCCGCAGCGAAAGACGAGGTGAGGGAGCCCCGCTTTGGCCAGAGGCGGTCCCCCTCGGCGGCATCATCCGCGCGCGCGGCGGGATCGAGGCGGAGCGTTACCGGCTCTACCGCGTCACCGTTCGGGCGGAGATGCCACCCGTGGCCGTGTTGCCGCGCCCGAAGCCTTGACGGCGGGCGGCGCGGGGACAACCTCCCCTGTGCCGAGACGAAGGACAGACCACATGAACATCCGTATTCCGCGCGGCTGGGAAATCCCCGAACGTCTTGCGACCCCCGAATCCGTGGTGCTGAACCGCCGGGCGCTGATGGGGGCCTCCGCCATGCTGCTGCCCGGGGCCGCCCTGGCCCAAGGTGCGGCCCCGGCCGGCGACGCGCCGAACCCGATGGCCGCGATGCGTAATACCCGCTTCCGCCCGGATCGCGCCGTGACCGCCGAGCGCGAGGCGACGACCTACAACAATTTTTATGAGTTCGGCACCGACAAGGGCATCTCGCGCCTGGCGCAGCGCCTGCCGCAGCGGCCCTGGACCTTGCGTATCGGCGGCATGGTCGGCACGGCGCAGGACCTGGACATCGACGACATCATCCGCCGCATGCCGCTGGAAGAGCGGGTCCTGCGGATGCGCTGCGTCGAAGGCTGGGCGATGACCGCCGTCTATACCGGCTTCCCGCTCTCCGAATTGCTGAAACTCGCCGCCCCGACCTCGGCGGCGAAATACGTGGTCTTCGAAACCGCCGCCGACCGCGCCAACATGCCCGGGCTGCGCCAGTCCTGGTATCCCTGGCCCTACAAGGAAGGCTGCACGATCGAGGAAGCGGCCAATGAAATGGCCTTCGTCGTCGTCGGCATGTACGGCAAGCCCTGCCCGCCGCAGAATGGCGGCCCGATCCGCGTGGTCTTCCCGTGGAAATACGGCTTCAAGCACGGCAAGAGCCTGGCGCGCATCACCCTCTCGGACCAGCGCCCCGTATCCTATTGGGAACAGATCCAGGGTTCCGAATACGGCTTCTGGGCGAATGTGAACCCCGAGGTGCCGCATCCGCGCTGGAGCCAGGCGACCGAACGGCTGCTGGGTACCAACGAACGCGTCCCGACGCGCATCTTCAACGGCTACGGCGAGTTTGTCGCCGACCTGTACCGTGGGTTGGAGCGGGAACGCCTCTGGGCCTAGAGCATGATGGCCGTAGGCGCGAATGCGCCGCAGGGCTGAATCACGCGACAAAACAACAAGCTAGACCGCGATGCGTGAGCGAATGCGAACGCATCGCGGTCTAGGGCGCTCTCGCCGCGGCGGGGCGGGCTACCGGGCCGTCAACGCCGGCAGCAGGCTGTTGTTCAGCCGCACATTCGCGCGGTCCCGTAGTGCGGCGGTGAACTGGGCTTCCAGGTCGGCGGCAATCGCCTGCTCCGTCTCGCTCTTGATGGTCGCGAGGCCGATCGGGTCGGCCGCCGGGTTGCCCGCGACGACCTCGACCAGGACGGCGACGACATAGCCATCGCGCGTGGCGACCATCGTGGCGCCACCCGGCGCCAGCGAAAACACCGGCCCGCGCAACTCACTCGGCGGCTGGCTGGCCGCCGGCGGCGGCGCATCGGCGGCGGGGGGGCGGCGCCCGAAGGGGCCCATGCGATCGACCGACAGCCCCACGGCGGCGGCGGCCTGCGCGATCGGCGTGCCCGACTGGACGCTGCGCAGCAGCCCCGCGGCGGCTTCTTCCTGGTGCCGGCGGCGGGCATCCAGCAGCCACAGGCGCCGGACATCCGCCTCGACCATCTCGAACGGCTTCAGCGCGGCGGGTGTGATCTCGCGCAGGTCGATCGCGACGAAGGTGCCGCCGCCGATTTCCTCCATCCGCGGTCCGCGCCCCTGCTCGGCCGCGAAGATCGCGGTGAGGGTCGCGGCGCGGGCATCGGCGGTGACGGGCAGCGGCACCGGCCGGCCTTCGGCATCCAGGCCCCGGGAATCCGTGCGGACCTCCGTCAGGCCCAGTCCGAAGCGTGGGGCGACCTCCGCCAGGGTGGCACCGCCCGCCAGGGCGTCCTCGACCCGGTTCGCGCGTTCATAGGCGACATCGGCGGCGCGTTCCGTGGCCAGGCTGGCGGCCAACTCGCCCCGCACATCCGCCAGGCTCCGCGTGGTGCCGGGCGTCACCGCCACGATCCGGAAGACATGCCAGCCGAAGGGGCTGCGCACGGGATTGCTGACACCACCCTGGGCCGGCGCGAATGCGGCCTCGGCGAGTTCAGGCAGCGGCAGTGCGGCGCGATCGACGTCGCCCAGCGCCAGGGCGTTGCCGCCGGCGGCCCGCGCCTCGGCGGTGATCGTGGCCATGTCGGCCCCGGCCCGCCAGCTTGTGGCGACGGCGGCGGCCGCGTCCTCGGTCGGCAGCAGCGCCTGCTCCAGGTCGCGCCGCTCCGGCGTTTCGTATTGCAGGCGGCGGCTCGCGTAGGCCTCCTCGATGGCGCGATCGTCGATCTGGATCTCGCCGGCCAGGGTGGCGGGCGACAGGGCGGCCACCACGGCGGTGCGATATTCCGGGGCGGAGAAGTTTTCCGGGTTGTTCTCGTGGAAGCGGCGCAGCGCCGCCTCGGTCGGCGGCTCCGGCTCCGGGGCCGAGAGGTAGGCGAATTCGACGACATCGGCGATCCGCTGCTCGTTGGCGAAGCCATAGAGCAGGGAGGTCAACTCGGTCGGTGCCGTGGCGCCGGCGCGCACGCCGCCGATCAACTGGATGCGCTGCAGGTCGTCCGAGACCAGGCGCAGGAACTCCGGCTCCGACAATTCATTCTGCCGCAGGAACTGGTCGAGGATGAGGCGGCTGAAGCGGCCGTCGCCGCCCTGGAACGCCGGGACGGCCCAGATAAAATCGCGGATCGTCGCGGCCGGGACCGCCAGGCCCATGCGTTCGGCCTCGGCCGAGCGGGCGCGGTCGGCGATCATCGCCTCCAGCGCCTGGCGTGCGACAGCCGCCCGCATGTCGGCGTCCATCTCCACCCGGCCGGCAAGCTGGCGCTGCGTCCGCGTGATCGCGCGCTGGGCGGCGACTTGGGCATCGACAAGCTCGATCGGGCGCCCGGCCACCCGGGCAACGGCGGTGTCCTGGCCAAGGCCGCGGATCGTGTCCTCGATGCCCCAGATCCCGAAGGACAGGACGAGCAGCAGGAACAGGCCCTTGGCGAACCAGGTGGAGGCAAGGCGGCGCATCTGAATGATCATGCTGGCGCGGGTAGCCGAAAACCGGGGCGGGGGGAATGCGTGACCGCGGCCATCGGCGCGCCAGAGGGCCGTGAAGCGGTTGCGGCAAGCCCGGCTGGGCGCTAGGGCGCTGCAAGACATACAGGAGATCCCCCATGCCCGTGCCTCGGACGCTGATCGCCGGCAACTGGAAGATGCATGGGACGGTCGCGGATGCCGTGGCCCTGGCGCGTGCCGTCGTCGCGGGATCGGCGGGCCTGCCAGCCGACCTGCTGATCTGCCCGCCCGTCGTCCATCTGCTTGCCGTGGCGCCCGCCGTGTCCGGCAGCGCGGTCGGGCTTGGGGCGCAGGACTGCCATGCGGCCGGCAAGGGGGCGCATACCGGCGACGTGTCGGCCGGCATGCTGCGCGACGCCGGCGCCGCCTGGGTCATCCTTGGCCATTCGGAACGCCGCGCCGACCACGCCGAAACCGACGCGCAGGTCGCCGCCAAGGCGGCGGCCGCCATGGCGGCCGGGCTGTGCCCGATCGTCTGCGTGGGCGAGACGCTGGCGCAGCGCGAGGCCGGGGAGGCCGAGGCCGTGGTCGCCGGCCAACTCGCGGGCAGCCTGCCGCCGGGCTTTGCCGAAGCGGGCGGCGTCGTGGCCTACGAACCGGTCTGGGCCATCGGCACCGGCCTGACCCCCACGGAGGGCGACATTCGCGCGATGCACGCCCGGCTGCGCGCCGAGGTGCTGGGCCTCTGCGGCCCGGCCGGCGGTGGGGTGCGGCTGCTGTATGGCGGCAGCGTCAAGCCGGGCAATGCCGCGGCCATCCTGGCGCTGCCGGAGGTGAACGGCGCCCTGGTCGGCGGCGCCGCCCTGGTCGCCGCCGACTTCCTGGCCATTGCCGCCGCCGCCTGAAGCGGGGTGGCGGGGCGACGCGTGCTGCGCTAGACGCTGGAAACCATGACAACTGTCCTCATCGTCCTGCATTTGTTCGTGACCCTCGCCCTGATCGGCGTCGTGCTGCTCCAGCGGAGCGAGGGCGGCGGCCTCGGGATCGGGTCCAGCCAAGGCATGGGCAGCTTCATGGGGGGGCGCGGCACCGCGAACCTCCTGACCCGCGCGACGGGTGTCCTGGCGACGGCCTTCATGGTCCTGGCGCTGGTGCTGGCATTGCTGGGGCGCGGCGCGTCGCAGCAGGGCTCCATCCTGGACGGCCCGGCCGTGGGCGCGCCCGGTGGGGCGGCCCCCGCCGCGCCGGCCTTGCCCGCACTGCCGGCCGTGCCGACGAACTGATCCCTCGCGGGTCACGGCCCGCGTAAAGGCTTCGTTCACATCGGTTGCCCAGGATGCGACCCGTCAAACCAGGCGGGACGCTTCTCATGGACACTTCCCTGATCGCCGGGCGCTATGCGCCGCGGGACGTCATCGGTCAGGGCGCCAGCGGAACCGTGCTGGAGGCGCTGGACGTGCGCCTGCGTCGCCTTGTCGCCCTGAAACTTGTGCATCGCGGGCCCGGTGGCCTGGAACCCGCCCGCGTGACCGCCGAGGCAATGGCGGCCGCACGCCTGTCGCACCCCCATGTCGTGACGGTGCACGACGCCGGCGATGGCCGGGATTTCGCCTGGATCGCGATGGACCTGGTGATTGGCGAACCCCTGTCGGCGTTGCTCGCGCGCGACAGCCGGCTGCCGCCGGCGGAGGCCGCGACCCTCGTCCTCGAACTGCTGGAAGCGCTCGGGCATGCCCATGCCCGCCGCGTCATCCATCGCGACGTGAAGCCGGCCAATATCCTGCTCGCGATGGATGATGCGCCTGGCCCCGGCCAGGTGCGGCTCGGCGATTTCGGCGTCGCGCGGCTTGGGGCCGGTGAGGCGACGGAGCCCGGCACCCTGCTCGGCACGCCGGCCTGGATGGCCCCCGAACAGGTGCGGGGTGAGGCCGCGGATCATCGCGCCGACCTCTGGGCGGCCGGGGTCGTGCTCTACGAATGCCTGACCGGGCGGCGGCCCTTTGCCGGCCAGATGCCGGGCCTGCTGAACACCATCCTGCACGATGTGCCGCGCGCGCCGTCGACGCTGCTGGCCGGGCTCGACCCCGCCTGGGACGGCGTGCTGGCGCGGGCGCTGGAAAAGGCGCCGGCCGCGCGGTTCCAGGGCGCGGCGGAGATGGCCGCGGCCGTGCTGGCCGCGGCGGGGACGGGGCTGGACGACGGGCCGGCGCCGCCGCGCGGCCTGGGCTTGCTCGGCGTGCGGGCCCGGATGCCGGCATCGAGCCGCGGCGCCGGGCTGGCCGCCCGAGTCGCCATCCTTGTCGGCCAGCGGCCATTGTTGTCCGGGCGGTCGCTGCCCAAGGCGTGACGGATGCCGCCGGGACCTTTCGCCCGGCTACAACCCACGGCCAGCACATGGTGCCCACGCGTCGGGGCGGGTGGACGGCCGCCCCATAGGGGGGTTACACCAATCGCCCATGACACGGTTCGTATTCATCACCGGTGGCGTGGTCTCCTCGCTCGGCAAAGGCATCGCGGCGGCATCACTTGCCGCCCTCCTCCAGGCGCGCGGGCATAAAGTCCGCCTGCGCAAACTGGACCCCTACCTCAATGTCGATCCGGGCACGATGAGCCCGTATCAGCATGGCGAGGTCTTCGTGACCGATGACGGCGCGGAAGCCGACCTCGACCTCGGGCACTACGAACGCTTCACCGGAGTCGCGGCGACGCGGGCCGACAATTGGACGTCCGGGCGCATCTACGCGGAGGTCATCGCCAAGGAGCGCCGCGGCGATTACCTGGGCGGCACCGTCCAGGTCATCCCGCACATCACCGACGCGATCAAAGCCGCCGTGGTGGCGGAGACGGATGGGCTGGACTTCGTGCTGGTCGAGATTGGCGGCACCGTCGGCGACATCGAAAGCCTGCCGTTCCTGGAAGCCATCCGGCAGTTGGGCAACGAGCTTGGGCCGCAGCGCAGCCTTTTCGTGCACCTGACCCTGGTGCCCTATATTCCTTCCGCCGGTGAGCTGAAGACCAAGCCGACGCAGCACAGCGTCAAGGAATTGCTCAGCCTGGGCATCCAGCCGCAGATCCTGCTGTGCCGCTGCGACCGTCCGATTCCGGAAAACGAACGCCGCAAGATCGCGCTGTTCTGCAATGTCCGCCCCGAAAGCGTGATCCCGGCACTCGATGCCTCCTCGATCTACGCCGTGCCGCTGGCCTATTCGCGTGAGGGGCTGGACCGGGAAGTCCTGCGCCACTTCGGCCTGTCCGTGTATGGCGAGCCGGACATGACCCGCTGGAACGGCATCGTCGACGCGATCGACCAGCCGGAAGGCGAAGTCACCATCGCCGTGGTCGGCAAGTACACGGGCCTGCTCGACGCCTATAAATCCCTGGCCGAGGCCCTGGCCCATGGCGGCATCTCCCACCGGGTCAAGGTCAAGCTGGACTGGGTGGACAGCGAGATCTTCGAGGGCGCGCCGGCCGAGGCACTGGCCCGGCTGGACGGGGTGCATGGCATCCTGGTGCCTGGCGGCTTCGGTGAACGCGGGACCAAGGGCAAGATCGCCGCGGTCCGTTTCGCGCGCGAACGAAAAATCCCCTTCTTCGGGATCTGCTTCGGCATGCAGATGGCCGTGATCGAGGCCGCCCGGAACCTGGTCGGGCTGCCGCTCGCCAACAGCACCGAATTCGGCCCCTGCGATGAACCGGTGGTCGGCCTGCTGACCGAATGGCGTCGCGGCAACCAGACCGAAAGCCGCGAAGCGGGTGGCGACCTGGGCGGCACGATGCGCCTCGGCGCCTATCCGGCGGCGCTGGCCGCCGATTCGCTGGTGCGCTCGGTCTATGGCGGCAAGGCGGATATCGAGGAACGCCACCGGCACCGCTTCGAGGTAAACATCGCCTACCGCGCCCAGTTGGAGGCCGCTGGCCTGCGCTTTTCGGGCATGTCCCCGGATGGCGTCCTGCCCGAGATCGTCGAGGTCCCGGAGCACCCCTGGTTCATCGGCGTGCAGTACCACCCGGAACTGAAATCCAAGCCCTTCGCCCCGCATCCCCTGTTCGCGGGCTTCGTGGGTGCCGCGGTGAAGCAGTCGCGCCTCGTCTGATCGAAGGTCATAAGCCCGAACCTCGACAGCCGGGGATCGGGCCGTGATATAGGCCGCGATCCGGCGAGGGCCGGATCGCGCTGACCTCGGATCGGATCCCCATGACGCCTGACGCCCCGGACTCGGACCGGGCAGTGCCCGCGCCGCTGCGCCCGCTGCCCTTTCTCATCTTCAGTTCCCGCTGGCTGCAATTGCCGCTCTACCTCGGGCTGATCGTCGCGCAATGCGTCTATGTGTTCCTCTTCCTCAAGGAACTCTGGCACCTCATCAGCCATGCGGCCGATTTCACCGAACAGCAGATCATGCTGGTCGTGCTCGGGCTGATCGATGTGGTGATGATCTCCAACCTGCTGGTGATGGTGATCGTCGGTGGTTACGAGACCTTCGTGTCACGCTTGCGGCTGGAGGGGCATCCGGATCAGCCGGAATGGCTCAGCCACGTCAACGCCGGGGTGCTGAAGGTGAAGCTGGCGATGGCGATCATCGGCATCTCCTCGATCCACCTGCTGCGCACTTTCATCGAGGCAAGCCGCATCGGCCTGCCCAATGCCACCGTGACGTCGGAAGCGGTGATGTGGCAGACGATCATCCATTCCATCTTCATTCTATCCGCGGTCGGCATCGCCTACGTCGATCGGATGAGCCAGACGCGGCACTGACCGGGGCGCGAGCGGTCCTTGCCGCTTGACGCGCCCGGCGCATCGGTGCGTTTGGCACCGATGCCCCTGCGTTGGTTCGAACATTTCATCGATCCCGTTGCCCGTCCCGGGGTGCGCGCGGCGCGCGCCTTCGGGACGCCGGTCCCGGACGGGCCGCCGCCGCATGGCCTGATCGGGTTCTACTGGCATTTTGCCCGGCAGGCGCGGGGGCTCTTCGCTGGCCTGTTCGTGGCGGGGCTGGCGGTAGCCGCGCTGGACGCGACCATCCCGATCTTTATCGGCCTGCTGATATCGCTGTTGGAAAGCCACGCGCCGGCAGCACTTTGGGCCGAGTCATGGCCGGTCCTGGTCGGCATGGCCGCGGTGCTGATGATCGGCCGGCCGATGGCCATCACGCTGCAAAACCTGATCACCCAGCAGGGCATCGTCCCGGGTGTCACCAGCCTGATCCGCTGGCAGTCGCACTGGCACGTGGTGCGGCAGGGCTGGGCCTTCTTCCAGGAGGATTTTGCCGGCCGCATCGCGACGCGGGTGATGCAGGCGGGGCCGGCGCTGCGTGAATCCGTGGTCCAGGCGGTCAATGCCGTCTGGTACATCCTGGTCTATGGTTCGGGCGCGATGATCTGGCTCGGCTCGTCCGACCTGCGGCTGGCGGCGCCCTTCCTCGTCTGGTTCCTGCTCTATGCGACCTTGCTGCGGTTCCTGGTGCCCCGGTTGCGCGACAGGTCGCGGGCGGCCTCCGAACAGCGCAGCCTGCTGACCGGGCGGGTGGTCGATTCCTACACCAACATCCTCACCGTCAAACTCTTCGCCAAGGCGGAGGATGAGGACGCCTTCGTGCGCGACGGGCTGCTGGGGCTGAATGCCGCCTTCGGCCGCCAGGTGCGGCTGGTCACGCTGAACGGCCTGCTGCTGTCGGCGCTGAATGCCACCCTGATGGTATCGGTCGCGGCCGTCGCCGTCTGGCTCTGGACGCGGGGCGAGATCGGCGTGGGCACGGTGGCCACGGCCCTGCCGATGGCCTGGCAGATCGCCAATATCTCCGGCTGGGTCGCCTTCAACGTCACCAGCATCTTCGAGAATATCGGGGTGGTGCAGGAAAGCATGCACTCCATCGCCGTGCCGCCGACCGCGGCCGACCCCCCGGGGGCGGCCGAGCTTGTGGTCGACGAGGGCGCGATCCGCTTCGAGCATGTGCAGTTCGCCTATGGGCGGGAGGTCGGCGTGCTGCGTGGCTTCGACCTCGCCATCCGGCCGGGCGAACGGGTCGGGCTGGTCGGACGCTCCGGCGCCGGCAAGACCACAGCGGTCAACCTGATGCTGCGCTTCTTCAACCCCGAGGCCGGGCGCATCCTGATCGACGGCCAGGATATCGCGGCGGTGACGCAGGAAAGCCTGCGCGGGGCGATCGGGATGGTCACCCAGGACACGGCGCTGCTGCACCGCTCCATCCGCGACAACATCCGCTATGGGCGGCCGGATGCGTCGGATGCCGAGATCGAGGCCGCGGCCCGCCAGGCCCATGCCCATGACTTCATCATGGGGCTGGCCGACTGGCGCGGTCGCACGGGCTATGACGCCCATGTCGGCGAACGCGGCGTGAAACTCTCTGGCGGCCAGCGCCAGCGCATCGCGATCGCGCGCGTGCTGCTGAAGGATGCGCCGATCCTGGTCCTCGACGAAGCGACCAGCGCGCTGGATTCAGAGGTCGAGGCCGCGATCCAGGAACAACTGGCCGGGCTGATGGCCGGCAAGACGGTGATCGCGATCGCCCACCGCCTGTCCACCATCGCGCGCATGGACCGGCTGATCGTGCTGGATCACGGGCATGTCGCGGAACAGGGCACGCATGCGGAACTGCTGGCCCGGGGCGGGGTCTATGCCGGGCTTTGGGCGCGCCAGTCGATCGCCCATGCCCCGGTCATGGGCGAGGTGGCCGGGATCTGACGGCAGCACCCCGACCGTTTCAGCGCTTCGGCGCCATCTTCGCCAATAGCCCGCGATAGGCCGTGATCGCGCTGGTCGGATCGCTGCCCGAATAGACGGTGCCGAGTGCGCCATCCTCGGTGCCCGTCTTGCGGGTCCCGGCTTCCCAGACGGCATCGATCCCATCGGTACGCCCAGCCGGCAGCATCAGCCGCAGCACCGCGACCTCCTGCCCGCGGCGGTAGGAGGTGTAGCGGTCGATCGAGGCCAGGCCGGCCTTCTCCGCGCCGCCGACCTTGGCCTTGCCGTCCTTGCCGAGGGCCGCATGCGGCTGCTTGGTATCGGCCTTGGCGGTGGCTTCCGTCAGGTCGAATTCCTTGGACAGCAGGGCCACGGCATCGGCGATGGTGGCGCAACCTTCCTTCGCCAGGTCGCGCACGACCGACGGCTTGGCGTTGGGCCGCACCGGCGGCTTCGGCGCCTTGGCCGCCAGTTGTTCGCGCGCGGCCGCGGCCAGGGCCTCGGCCATCGCATGCCGCGCGGCGGGCGCCCTGGCATCGGCCAGGACCCGCTCGGCATTGGCGATCAGGGTACGCAACTCGGCGGTGGTCTTTCCGCTCAGATCCAGGGAGGACGACATCAGGACATGTTCACCATGATTGTTTTCTTGTGGGTAAAGTGTTCGAGCATGGCCTCCAGCGAGGCTTCCTTGCCCAGGCCGGAGGACTTCACCCCGCCATAGGACAGGTTGGCCTGCACCACGAGGTTCTGGTTGATCTGCACCAGACCGGCTTCCAGGCGATGCGCCAGGTCCAGCCCGATTTTCAGGTTGTTGGTCCAGAGCGACGCGGCCAGGCCGTATTCGCTGTCATTGGCTTCCGCCAGCACGGACTCGGCATCATCGAAGGGCTGCACCACCGTCACCGGGCCAAAGATCTCCTCGCGCACCAGGCGGGAGGAGGCATCGAGGCCCGTGAAGATGACCGGGCGCAGGAACAGGCCCTTCTTCAGCGCGGGATCGGTCGGCATGGCGCTGCATTCCAGCGTGACGGCGCCCGGGGTGGAGCGGCCCTCGGCGATGAAGCCCTGGACCTTGTCGAACTGGCCCTGGCTGATGATCGTGCCGATGTCGGTCTTCTCGTCCAGCGGGTCGCCCATCACCATGGCATCCACCCGCGTCTTCATCTCCGCCACGAAGCGGTCGAAGATCGGGCGTTCGACATAGATGCGGCTGGCGGCGGTGCAGGACTGCCCCTGGCGGGTGAAGCGCATGGAGGTCAGCGCGCCCGCGACCGTCTTCTCAAAATCGCAATCGGCGAAAATGATCATCGGCGACTTGCCGCCGAGTTCCAAGGTCACCGGCACCAGCTTTTCAGCCGCGGCCCGGGCGACGATCTTCCCGGTCTCGACACTGCCGGTGAAGGTCACCTTCTTCACCAGCGGGTGCGCGACCAGCGGCGCGCCGCATTCCGGCCCCTGGCCCGACAACATGTTGAAGCAGCCAGGCGGCAGGATGCGGTTCAACAATTCGCAGATGCGCAGCACGGCGAGGGGGGCTTCCTCGGCCGACTTCACCACCACCGTATTGCCGGCAACCAGCGCGGGCGCGATCTTCAGCGCCATCAGCAGCATCGGCACGTTCCAGGGGATGATCGCGCCGACGACGCCCAGCGGCTCGCGGATCGTGACCGACAGAACGTCCGGGGCGAAGGGCACGCTTTCGCCCTTCAACTCACCGCCCAGCCCGCCGAAGAATTCGAAGATATCGGCGACCACGCCGGCTTCGACCCGGCTTTCGGTCCGCAGGGCCTTGCCGGTTTCCAGCGCGATCAGTCGGCCGAGTTCGTCCTGGTGGGTCCGCAGCAGGGCGGCGCATTGATAGACCAGCGCCCCACGCTTGCGGGCGGCGACCTTGGCCCAGGCTTTCTGGGCACGGGCGGCATCCTGCACCGCGGCATCCACATCCGCGGCATCGCCTTCGGCCGCCGTGCCGACCTGTTCGCCGGTGGCAGGGTTCACCACGGCAAAAACCTGGCCCGAACGCGCGGGGACGTAGCGCCCGCCGATGAAGTGCAATCCGCTGATCGCGCGCGCCAAGGCAAAGGGATCGGCGGTCGGCGCTTCGGGCGTGGGGTGGCGGGGCTGGTCGAGCATGGCTATTCCTCGGACGATGGGTGCGGCCCTTCCGCGTGGGGGCCTTGGGGGCTATCAGCCGCCCCGACACATGAACCGGGCGGCACCCCCCGGCAAGAGCATGAGGCTATAGCATGACCGAGACCGCCCCGGGACCACTGACTGGCATTCGCGTGTTGGACCTGACCCGTGTTCTCGCGGGGCCGACCTGCACCCAGATGCTGGGGGACCTCGGCGCCGAGGTCATCAAGATCGAGCGGCCGGACGCCGGCGACGACACCCGTGGCTTCGCGCCGCCCTATGTGCCGAATACCCGGGAAAGCGCCTATTTCGTCGGCGTGAACCGCAACAAGAAATCCCTGACGGTCGATATCGCGCAGAAAGCGGGTCAGCAGATCATCCACAGCCTGCTCGCGTCCTGCGACATGCTGGTGGAGAATTTCAAGGTCGGCGCTTTGGCGAAGTACGGCCTGTCCTGGGAAGACCTGAAGGAAACCTACCCCCGGCTGATCTATTGCTCGATCACCGGCTTTGGCCAGACGGGCCCCTACGCGCCGCGCCCTGGCTACGACAGCCTGATCCAGGCGATGGGCGGGGTGATGTCGCTGACCGGTGAACCCGATGGCCTGCCGCAAAAGGTCGGCATCCCCGTCGCCGACCTCTTCGCCGGCCTCTATGGCTGCATCGGCATCCTGGCCGCGCTGCAGCACCGCAACGTGAGCGGGGAGGGGCAGCGCATCGATATCGGGATGCTCGACACCCATGTGGCCTGGCTGGCGAACCAGGGGATGAACTACCTGGCGACCGGGGAGAACCCGCCCCGCCTGGGCAACCAGCACCCCAATATCGTGCCCTACCAGGTCTTCCCGACCGAGGATGGCTACATCGTGCTGTCGGTCGGTAATGACCCGACCTTCAAGCGCTTCTGCGATGTGACGGGCCAGCAGGCGCTGCTGGACGACCCGCGCTTCGCCACCAACGCCGCCCGCGTGGAAAACCGCGCCCTGGTGACCGCGACCCTGACGCCGGTGATGCAGTCCCGCACCACCACCGCCTGGGTGGACGCGCTGGAGGCCGCCAGCATCGGCTGCGGGCCGATCAACACCCTGGAACAGGTTTTTGCCGACCCGCATGTGAAGGCGCGCGGCGTGGTGGTGGACATGCCGCATGCGTCGGGTGAGACGGTGCAGGTCATCGCCAACCCGGTGCGCCTGTCGGCGACGCCGCCGACCTACCGCAGCGCCGCACCGCTTCTGGGCCAGCACACGGATGAGGTGCTGGCCGACCTGCTGGGCCTGACGCCCGACGAGATCGCGACCCTGCGCGCCGGCAAAATCGTCTGATGCCGCCCCGCACGGGCGCCATCCGCGTTCCTTTCCAGCCGGCCCCCGTCACCTTGCGCTGGTACGAATGGGGGCCGGCCGATGGGCGGCCGGTGGTGTGCGTGCATGGGCTGACACGCAGCGGGCGCGATTTCGATGCGCTGGCCCAGGCGCTGGCGGCCGATGGGCGCCGGGTCATCTGCCCGGACGTGCCGGGGCGCGGGATCAGCGACTGGTTCGCGGACGGCACGCAATATGGTGTGCCCTACTACGTCGCGGTGCTGGCGCCGATGCTGGCGGCACTTGGGGAGTACGACTGGGTCGGCACCTCGATGGGCGGGCTGATCGCGATGGGCGTCGCCGCCATGCCGGACAACCGGATGCGGCGCCTGGTGCTGAACGATGTGGGGCCCTTCATCCCGAAGGCATCGCTCGACCGCATCGGGGCCTATCTGGCGCTGGACCAGGTTTTTGCGAGTTTCGCGGCATTGGAGGCGCATCTGCGCTTCATCCACGCGCCCTTCGGGGCCCTGAGCGATGTCGAATGGCGGCACCTGGCCACGACATCGGCGCGCGTCACCGCGGATGGCCGGTGGCGCCTGCACTACGATCCCGCGATCGGCGACCCGCTGCGCGGCGGCGTTGAAGCGGACATGGACCTGTGGCCGATGTGGGAGGCCGTGGCGGCCCGCCCCGTCCTGCTGCTGCGCGGGGCATTGAGCGACCTGCTGCTGCCGGAGGTCGCCGCCCGGATGGCCGAGGCGCCGTCGGTGCGCCTCGAAACGATCCCCGGTTGCGGGCACGCGCCGGCGCTGATGAACGCCCACCAGACCGGGCTGATCGCGGATTTCCTGCGCGGCTAGTGTGCCGAAACTGAAATTCGCCGCACTGCGGCGAATTTCAGTTTCAGGACACTAGGCCTTCAGCAGCCGCGCGGCCTTCACGGCAAAATACGTCAGCACCCCATCCGCCCCGGCGCGCTTGAACGCCATCAGGCTTTCCATCATGCCGCGGTCATGGTCGATCCAGCCGCGTTCGACCGAGGCCATGATCATCGCGTACTCGCCGCTCACCTGATACACGAAGGTCGGTGCGGAAAACGCGTCCTTCACCCGCCGCACGATGTCCAGGTAGGGCATCCCCGGCTTGACCATGACCATGTCCGCGCCCTCGGCCAGGTCCATCGCGACCTCGCGCAGGGCCTCGTCCGAATTGGCCGGATCCATCTGGTAGGTCTTCTTGTCCCCGCGCAGCGCGCCGCCCGACCCCACCGCGTCACGAAACGGCCCGTAGAAGGCGGAGGCATATTTCGCCGCATAGGACATGATCCGCGTATGGATCAGCCCCGAGGCATCCAGCCCGGCGCGGATCGCCGCGACCCGCCCGTCCATCATGTCCGATGGCGCGATGATGCTGATCCCGGCCTCCGCCTGCACGACCGCCTGGCGCACCAGGATGGGCAAGGTCGCGTCATTGGCGACATAGGACCCCCCAGGCCCATCGCGCAGCACGCCATCATGGCCGTGGTCGGTATAGGGGTCGAGCGCCACGTCGCCGACCAGCACCAGGTCGGGGAATTCCCGCGCCAGCAGGCGGGCGGCGCGGCACATGAGGTTGTCGGGGTTGCCGCTTTCGGTGCCCTCGGCGTCCTTCACCTCGGGCGGGGTCATCGGGAACAGGGCGATCGCCGGGATGCCGAGTTTCACCGCCTCTTCCACATGCGCCGCCAGGCGATCGATCGTCACCCGGTCGATGCCGGGCATGGAGGCGACGGGGCTGGTCGTGCCGGTCCCCTCCATCACGAAGACCGGCCAGATCAGGTCATCCACCGACAGGCGGTTCTCGGCGACCATGCGGCGCGTCGCGGCGTCCACGCGGTTGCGGCGCGGCCGGCCGGCCGGGAAGGGGGCCTGCGGGATCATGCGGGCAAACGGTGGCAGGTGGTCGGGTGCGGCATCATGCGTGTCCAGCGTTTCCGGCGCAGTTAAGGCCGGATCGACCGGACCGCAAAGCCGCCCGGCCGGTCAGGGTGGGCTGCCGCGCGCCAGGTAGGCCACGATATCGGCGCGGTCCGTGGCATTCTCGACGCCCCCGAACGGCATGCGGTTGCCGCGCACGACGCCCTGCGGCTCGGCCAGGAACGCTTCCAGGGTGGCGGGACTCCAGACAACGGCCGACCGCCGCATGGCGGGCGAATAGCGGAAATCCTCAAGCGACCCCGCGCGGCGGCCAATCACGCCCCGCAGCCCTGGGCCAAGGCCGTGCTCGCCGGTCATCGTGTGGCAGGCGACGCAGTCCTGCGCGAACTTCTCCTCACCCCGCGCCGGGTCGGCGGCGCGGGCCGGGGGGGCCGTGGCGACCAGCGCCACGGCAAGAAGCAAGGCCGATCGCATCATCATGTCGGCACCATCGGGCCCGGGGCGCGCATGTATCGCGTCTTGATGGCCTCGGCCGTCCAATAGGCCATCGCGCCGACCGGGCCGGTCGGGTTGTAGGCGGAGTTGTGCGGGAAGGCGCTGGCACCCATGACGAACAGGTTATGCAGGTCCCACGACTGCAGATACTTGTTCACCACACTCTCCCGCGGGTTCGCGCCCATGATCGCGCCGCCCGTATTATGCGTGGATTGGTACGGCACGACCGACCAGCTCCGCCGCGGCCCCGCCGGGGTGACCTGCGCCGCGCCCATGGTGCCGGCGATCCTGTTGATGACGCCGGCGATGTGTTCCGTCAGGCGTATCTCGTTGGGCTTGTATTCGAAGGTCATTCGCATCAGCGGCTGGCCGAAGGCGTTGCGCCAGGTCGGGTCCAGGTCGAGGAAATTGGCCCGGTTCGGCATGACCGAGCCTGAAGCCCCGATGCCCATGGCGCCCTGGTAGCCCGCTTTCGCCGCGCGCTTCCAGGCCGTTCCCCAGCGTGGCGTTCCGGCCGGCAACGGGCGGTATTCGATGGGGCGGCCGTTCGTGCCGCCCGCGGCAATGGTCGTGCCGCCGATGTAGTTGTGCGGTCGGCGATCGAAGTCCCAATTCGTGTTGAAATCGTCGATGTTCTGGCCCCAGGAGCCGGTCGCGATGAAGGGGTTGAAGGCCTTGTCGGGGAAGAACAGGGTCGCGCCCGTGCCGGTCTGGTAGCAGTAGTTCTTGCCGACCAATCCCTGGCCTGTGGCCGGATTGTAGGGCGTGCCGATATCCGACCACAGCAGCAGCGCCACGTTGTTCAGCCCATAGGCGGAGAGCACGACGATGCCGGCCGGCTGCTCCAACTCCTCGCCATTCAGCAGGTTGGTGTAGTTGACGCCGGTCACCTTCTTGCCGTCGCTGTCCTTGTTGACCTTGGTCACCCAGGCATGGGTGCGCAGCGAGAAATTCGGGTTCCGCATCACCACCGGGATCACGGTGACATCCGGGGTGCCCTTGGCATTGGCCTCGCAGCCGAAGCGTTCGCAGAAGCCGCAGTATTGGCAGGCGCCAAGCCGCGCACCGTCCGGGTTGGTATAGGCCTGGCTGGCATTGGCCGCCGGGCGCGGATGCGGGTGATAGCCCATCTCCCCCGCGGCCTTGGCGAAGAGCATCCCCGACAACGGGTCCTCCAGCGGTGGCAGCGGGTATTCGTTGGCGCGCGGATCCTCGAAGATATTGCCGCCGGGGATGCGCTGGCCGCGCAGATTGCCCGCCTTGCCGGAGATCCCGGCGGTCTTCTCGAACTTCTCGTAGAAGGGTTCGAGTTCGGCGTAGGTGATGCCCCAGTCCTGCAGGTTCATGTCTTCGGGCACGTAGGCCGCGCCGTATTTCTCGATGTATTTGCTGCGGATCTGCAGCTCCATGTCGCCCCAGCGCCAGTTGATGCCATTCCAGTGCGACCCGGCACCACCCACCCCCTCGCCAGGCAGGAAGGAGCCGAGGCGGCGCATCGGCAGCGCTTCCTGGTCGGGCGTATTGCGAATGGTCAGCGTATCGACCGTGGTGTTCATCATCAGGTCGGTGCGCGTGCCGAAGCGCAATTCGTCGCGGATGCGCGGAACCTGGAAATCATCCTCCGGCCGGCGCATCGCACCGCGTTCCAGCGCCACGACCTTCATCCCCGCCTCGGTCAGTTCCTTGGCCAGGATCGCGCCGGTCCAGCCGAAGCCGACCAGCACCACATCAACCTCGGGAAGTTTGCGTGCCATGGTCGTCGTCCCCCCTCAGCTCATGTCCGCGATCGAGACGGGCTCGACCTCGTACTTGCGGTTGCGATAGGCGACGACGTGGTTGCGGTTGTTCTGGATGACGCCAGGGAAGCCCAGCATCTTCCAGCCGACCTTGTTCTGGTTCCCGCCGTAGATCGGGTCGGCGAACATCCCTTCCATCACGTTCTGGTAGACCATGCTCCAGAAGGTCCGGGCCGGCAGGCCGCTGTCGAAGGTGACGCGCCCCTGGTCGAGGTCGAGCAACACCTGGTTACGCTGCGCCTCGGTGACCTGGTCGAAGCTTTTGCCCAGCGCTTTCACGCAATGCGCATTGGTCGCCTCGATCCCCGCGCGCCAAAGCTGCGCCGGCGTAAGCGCCAGTTGGTAGCCCTGGTTCGGATGGCCGGTGCGCCAGGGCCCCTGCATATACAGCCGGTCGCCCTTGCCCCAGCCGCTGGCCAGCGCACGGTCGATGTAGGTCGCGATGCCGACCTCGGTGCCCTTGGGGGTCAAGTCGTCGGCGGGGATCATGGTGTCCACCAGCGCCTCGACGAAGGCGATCTCGTCCGGCGTCAGGAAGGTATAGCCCTCGCCGCTGGGCGCGGCTGGCGCCGCGGCCGGTGCGGCTTGGGCCGCGACCTGCGTGGCGCCGCCAAGCGTGGCCGCGGCCGCGCCGCCGACGGCGCTTCCCTGAAGGAAGGACCGCCGGTCCAGACTGGGATGATTCGACATCGATCGCCTTTCGCGCGGCACCTGGCCGTGCGTGCGGCCGGACCGTCTTGTTGCGAACGCCGGATTTTTCCGACGCACTCCCCGCGTTCCACCGTAACGGAACGGAGGGAGTGTGCAGCCTCGCCGAATCAGCGGCCCCGTGAAATACGCAGGGCTGCTATGCGCTCGCCTTGTCCAGCGCCTGGGCGAGGTCGGCGATGATGTCGTCGATGTGCTCGATTCCGATCGACAGCCGCACGTAGCCGGGGGAGACGCCGGAGGCCAATTGCTCCTGGGCGCTCAACTGGCTGTGCGTCGTCGTGGCCGGATGGATCGCCAGGCTGCGCGCATCGCCGATATTGGCGACATGGTAGAACAGCCGCAGCGCCTCGATGAAGCGGCGGCCGGCCTCGACCCCCGCCTTCAACTCGAAGCCCATCAGGCTGCCATAGCCGCCTGTCAGCGCAGCCTCTGCCCGGCGCTTGGCCTCGCCCTGGAACAGGCTGGGGTGGGTGACGCTGGCGATGGCCGGGTGGCTGGCGAGGTAAGCGGCGACCCGGATCGCGTTGGCGCAATGGCGTTCCATCCGCAGCGACACCGTCTCCAGCCCCTGCAGGGTCTGGAACGCGTTGAAGGGCGACATCGGCGCGCCGAGGTCCCGCAACAGGCAGGTCCGCATCCGCAGGATATAGGCGATGGGCCCAAGCGGGGCGGCCGCCACCGTCCAGACCGCGCCATGATACGACGGGTCCGGCGTGTTCAGCGTCGGGAAGCGGGCCGCATGGGCCGCCCAATCGAAATTCCCGCCATCGATCACCACGCCGCCGATCGAGGTGCCGTGCCCGCCGATCCACTTCGTCGTGGAATGCATCACGATGGCGGCGCCCAGCGCCAGCGGCTTGCACAGCACCACGGCCGCCGTGTTGTCCATGATCAGCGGCACGCCGATGGCGCGGCCAAGGGCGGCGACCTCGGCGATCGGGAAGACCTGCAGTTTTGGGTTCGGCAGCGTCTCGGCATACCAGCAGCGCGTACGGTCATCGGTCGCGCGGACAAAACCCTGCGGATCGGCGGGATCGACGAAGCGGACCTCGATGCCGAACTGCTTCATCGTATTGGCGAAAAGGTTCCAGGTGCCGCCGTAGAGGTCGGTCGAGGAGACAATATTGTCCCCCGCCGAGCACAGGTTCATCACGGAAAACGCCGTCGCCGCCTGGCCAGATCCCACGGCCAGCGCCGCCGCCCCACCCTCCAGCGCCGCGAGCCGTTGCTCCAGCACATCGACGGTCGGGTTCATGATCCGCGTGTAGATCATGCCGAGTTCCTGCAGCCCGAACAGCCGCTCGGCATGCCCGGTGTCCTGGAACTGGAAGGATGTCGTCTGGTGGATCGGCACCGCGACCGATCCCGTGGTCGGGTCCGCGCGCCAGCCGGCATGCAGCGCGATGGTTTCGGGATGGGTGGAGGCAGGCGCGGGCGGGAAGGGCATGGAACATTTCCTGGTTTGGGCGCGGGGCCGTCGGAGCGTGAGGGTGGAACGACCCGGGGTTTGCGCGCAACCAAGGCGACCAGGTCCGCGTGTGGCGCGGCGGAGACTTGCGCCCCGCCGTTTCGCAGCGGCTGCCCCGCGTGCTACGCACCCGGGCATGCAGCAGACACCCCAGATCGTCGCCATAGGCTCCGACCACGCCGGCCCGGCCCTGAAGGAGGTGCTGATCGCCGCCATGCAGGCCGCCGGCCATGATGTGATCGATTGCGGCACGGATGGACCGGCCAGCGTGGATTACCCGGATTTCGCCGCCGCCGTGGTCGACCAGGTGCTGACGGGCCGCGCCGCCTTTGGCGTCCTGGTCTGCGGCACGGGCATCGGCATGGCCATGGCCGCCAACCGCTGCCCCGGCATCCGCGCCGCCGTGCTGCACGACACGACCGAGGCCCGGCTGACCCGCGCCCACAACGACGCCAATGTCGCCTGCTTCGGCGCCCGCACGATCGGGCCGGAAACGGCGCTCGACAGCCTGACAAGCTTCCTCGCCACCCCCTATGAGGGGGGGCGGCACGAGCGGCGTGTCGCCAAGCTTTCCGCGGCCGATGCCGCCCTGCGTGCCTCCTGATCCGACGGACCCAGCCCGATGAACGAACAGACCCCCAGCCTCGCCCCTGACCGCTTCTTCGGCGCCACCCTGGCCGAGGCGGACCCGGCCATCGCCGCCTGCGTCGGGCAGGAACTGCACCGGCAGCAGGATGGGATCGAATTGATCGCATCGGAAAACATCGTCTCCCGCGCGGTGATGGAAGCCCAGGGGTCGGTGCTGACGAACAAGTATGCCGAGGGCTATTCGGGCCGGCGCTACTACGGCGGCTGCGAATACGTGGACATCGCCGAGACCCTGGCGATCGAGCGGGCCACCAAGCTGTTCGGCTGCGGCTTCGCCAATGTGCAGCCGCATTCGGGCGCCCAGGCGAATCAGGCGGTGTTCCTCGCGCTGCTGCAGCCGGGCGATACCTTCATGGGCCTGGACCTGGCGGCCGGTGGACACCTGACCCATGGCTCGCCCGCCAACCTGTCGGGCAAGTGGTTCAAGCCGGTGCCCTATACCGTGCGGCGCGAGGACCAGCGCATCGACATGGCGGAGGTGCGCCGCATCGCCCTGGAAGCCAAGCCGAAGCTGATCATCGCCGGCGGCTCGGCCTATGCCCGCGCCTGGGATTTTGCCGGGTTCCGGGCCATCGCGGATGAAGTCGGCGCGATCTTCATGGTCGACATGGCGCATTTCGCCGGCCTGGTGGCCGGTGGCGCCCATGACAGCCCGTTCCCGCATGCCCATGTCGCCACGACCACGACCCACAAGACCCTGCGCGGCCCGCGCGGCGGCATGATCCTGACCAATGACGAAGCGCTGGCCAAGAAATTCAACAGCGCCGTCTTCCCGGGGCTCCAGGGCGGCCCGTTGATGCATGTCATCGCCGCCAAGGCCGTCGCCTTCGGTGAGGCATTGCGCCCCGAATTCCGTGCCTATGCCCGCCAGATCGTCGCCAATGCCGCGGCCCTGTCCGATGCGCTGAAGGCCGAGGGCTTCGACCTCGTGACCGGCGGCACCGACAACCACCTGATCCTAGTCGACCTGCGGCCCAAGCGCGTGACCGGCAAGGCGGCCGAGGGCGCGCTGAACCGGGCGCATTTGACCTGCAACAAGAACGCGATCCCCTTCGATCCGGAAAAGCCGATGGTCACCTCCGGCGTGCGCCTCGGCAGCCCGGCCGCGACCACCCGCGGCTTCCGGGAGGAAGAGTTCCGCGAGGTCGGGCGCATGATCGGCCGCGTCGTCGACGGCCTGGCCGGCGGCGACAATGGCGCGATCGAAGCGGCGGTGGCGGCCGAGGTCCAGGCCCTCTGCGCCCGTTTCCCGATCTACCCGAACTAGAGCATGTTCCGTTCGCAAGGGCTCACTACACATGCTCCAGTTTGTTGTTTTTGCGAGCATCTTCATCCGTTCAAACGATTCCGTTTGAACGGATGATGCTCTAGGTCGCCCCGATGCGCTGTCCCTTTTGCGGCAGCGAGGACACGCAGGTGAAGGACAGCCGTCCGGCGGAGGATGGTGCCGCCATCCGCCGCCGTCGCTTCTGCCCCGCCTGCGGCAACCGCTTCACGACGTTCGAGCGTGTGGTGCTGCGCGAATTGGTCGTGGTGAAGAGCGACGGCCGCCGCGCCCCATTCGACCGCGACAAGCTGTCGCGCAGCGTGCGCGTGGCCCTACGCAAGCGCCCGGTGGATGAGGAACGGATCGAGCGCATCGTCTCCGGCATCCAGCGTCGCCTGGAAATGGAAAGCGACACCGAAACGACATCCCGTCGTATCGGTGAGATCGTCATGACGGCGCTGCGGGAGGTGGATGAAGTGGCTTATGTCCGCTTCGCCAGCGTCTATCGCAACTTTGGCGCGGCCTCGGATTTTCGCGACTTCCTGGGCGAGATCGAGGACGGGAGCGGCTGAGCTTGCCCGATTTGGTGCATATGCGTGCGGCCCTGTCCCTGGCCGCGCGGGGGCTTGGGAACGTCTGGCCAAACCCTTCGGTCGGTTGCGTCATCGTGCGCGATGGCCAGGTGGTCGGCCGCGGCTGGACCGCGCCGGGCGGCCGCCCGCATGCGGAGACGGAGGCGCTGAAGCGCGCCGGTTTTTTGGCCCGCGGCGCCACCGCCTATGTCACCTTGGAACCCTGCTGCCACTGGGGCCGCACGCCGCCCTGCACCGACGCCCTGATCGCCGCGGGCGTGTCCCGTGTCGTGGTCGCCCTGCGCGACCCCGACCCGCGGGTCGATGGCGAAGGCCTGTCCCGCCTGCGCAACGCGGGCGTGGTGGTCGAGGAAGGGCTGTTGGCGGATGAGGCCGCGTCGCTGAACGCCGGCTTCATCAAGCGCCAGGCGACCGGCTTGCCGCTGGTGACGCTGAAACTTGCCTCCACGATGGATGGCAAGATCGCGACCGCGAGCGGTGAAAGCCAATGGATCACCGGCCCCGCGGCCCGTCGCATGGCGCATGCATTGCGTGGGCGGCACGATGCCGTGCTGGTCGGCAGCGGCACGGTGATGGCGGATGATCCCGCGCTGGATTGCCGCCTGGCGGGCTTCGCCGGCGTGCCGACCGTGCGCGTGGTGGCCGATGCGCGTGCCCGCACCCCCGCGACGGCAAGGCTGTTCACCGCCGATGATCCGGTCTGGATCGCGACCGCGCCCGGGGCCGATACCGCCGCCCTGGCCGCGCGCGGCGCCGAGATCCTGACCGTGGAGACCGCCGAAGGGCCGGGGCTGGATGCCGCCGCGCTGTTGCGGGCCCTGGGCAAAAGGGGCATCACCCGCGTGCTGGCGGAGGGGGGCGGGATGCTCGCGGCCTCTCTGCTGCGGGCGGGGTTGGTGGACCGGATCGCCTGGTTCCATGCCCCACGCGTGATCGGCGCCGATGGCCTGCCTGCCATCGCGGCCCTGGGGCTTCCTGGGCTCGCGGCGGCGCCCATGTTCCATCGCGTCGCCAGGGTCCCGGTCGGGGATGACTGGCTGACCGAAGCGGTGCTGACGGAGGACTGACAGATTTTCACGGGGATCATCACCGGCCTGGGCCGCGTTGCCGCCATCACCCCGATCGGGGCCGGCCAGGACATGCGCCTGACGATCGCGACCCCGCCCGGCTGGCTCGACCAGGGCGGGCACCCGGATTTGGGCGCGTCGATCTGCTGTTCGGGCTGCTGCCTGACGGCCATCGCCTATGGCACCGACCGCTTCGATGTGGAGGCCTCGGCCGAGACCCTGTCGAAAACGACGCTCGGTGGCTGGGCGGTGGGCGATGCCCTGAACCTCGAACGGTCGCTGCGCCTGGGCGATGAAATGGGCGGCCACATCGTGTCGGGCCATGTCGATGGCGTCGGCCAGGTGGAATCGCTGACGCCGGAAAACGGCTCCGTCCGCTGGCGCTTCCGCTTGCCCGACGGACTCGCCCGTTTCGTCGCCATCAAGGGCAGCGTCGCGGTGAACGGCGTGTCGCTGACGGTGAACGAGGCCGACAGGACGGGCTTCGGCGTCAACATCATCCCCCATACCATCGGCGCCACCACCTTTGGCGGGCTGCGGGCCGGTGACCCGGTCAATATCGAAATCGACATGCTGGCCCGCTACGTCGCGCGCCTGGGAGAGTTCACGTCATGAGTCCGGTCCAGACCAAGACCTCCACCTTTGCCGACTTCCTGGCGCCGACCGAGGAACTGCTGGCCGAGGCGCGCAGCGGCAAGATGTTCATCCTGGTCGATGACGAGGACCGCGAGAACGAAGGCGACCTGGTGATTCCCGCCCAGTTCGCGACACCGGATGCGATCAACTTCATGGCGCGCCACGCCCGTGGCCTGATCTGCCTGGCCATGGCCGGCGCACGGGTCGAGGCACTGGGCCTGCCGCTGATGGCCCAGTCCAACGGCACCAGGCACCAGACCGCCTTCACCGTGTCGATCGAGGCGCGGGAAGGTGTCACCACCGGCATCAGCGCCGCCGACCGGGCCCGCACCGTGGCCGTCGCCATCAACACCGAACTCGGGCGCGACCATATCGTGACCCCGGGCCATGTCTTCCCGCTGATGGCGCGCGAAGGCGGCACGCTCGTCCGCGCCGGCCATACCGAGGCCGCGGTGGATTTCGCCCGCATGGCCGGGCTGAACCCGTCGGGCGTGATCTGCGAGATCATGAACGACGACGGCACCATGGCGCGGCTGCCCGACCTCGTTGCCTTCGCCCAGCGGCATGGGCTGAAGCTCGGCACGATCGCCGACCTGATCGCCTATCGCCGCCGCACCGAACGCCTGGTGACCCGCGTCGAGGAAAACCGCATGACCCTGCCGGTCGGCGGGGAATGGCGCGTCATCGTCTACGCCAACCGGCTGGACGGCACCGAGCACTTGGCCCTGGTCAAGGGCGAGCCCGGCCCCGGCCGGGCGGTGCAGGTGCGCATGCACGCCGTATCGCTGGTGCCGGACATGGTCTTCGGCCGGGGCTCCGCCGATCTGCAGGCGGCCATGGCCCGGATCGCGGAGGAGGGCGAGGGCGTGATGGTGCTGTTGCGCGACTGGCGCCCGACCGGGTTGTCGGAGGCCATTCGCCAGGGGCGCGACCGCGCCGCGGCGCCGGAACTGCGCGACTACGGCATCGGGGCGCAGATCCTGGCCGACCTGGGCCTGCAGGAACTGACCCTGCTGTCGAACCATCCCCGCCCGATCGTCGGGCTGGAGGGCTATGGGCTGCAGGTCGTCGAAACCCTCGGCTACGGCCCGGGGGCGGCATGAGCACCGCCGACGCCCCCGAACCCACCGCCACCATCCTGCCCGGCGCGCCGCTGCGCCTGCTGGCGATCATCGCGCCCTACTACAAGGACGTGGTGACCGGCATGCTGGATGGCGCGCGCGGCCTTCTGGCCGGCCAGCCAGGTGCTGCGATGGATGTCGTTGAGGTGGCGGGCGCCTTCGAACTGCCCGCTGCCTTTCGCATGGCACTGCGCGCCGGATCGGCCTACGACGGGGTCTTGATGCTGGGGTGTGTCGTGAAGGGTGAAACCGACCACTACGACTTCATCTGCCAGGCCGTCTGCGACGGGGCCATGTCGGTTGCCGCCGATACCGGGGCTGCGCTCGGCTTCGGCTTGCTGACCGTGGCGAGCATCGACCAGGCCGAGGCGCGTTCGGCGCCCGACCGCCACAACAAGGGTGCTGAAGCCATGGCGGCCCTGTTGGGGCAGGTCGGCTTGCGGCGCCGCTGGGATCTTTCATGACAACCGACACCCGACCGCCGCACCGGCCCTCCACCGCCCGTCCCCGCACGGGCGCGCGGGTGGCCGCGGTGCAGGCACTGTTCCAGTCCGAAGCCTCCGGCGATACGGCCGAAACCATCATCGACCAGTTCGTGAAGCACCGGCTGGGCGCCGACCCGGCCGCGCATCCGGATGATGGCGGGTTCGAGAATGGCCGGGTGCCGGAAGCCCATGTGCCGCTGTTCGCCGCGATCGTGCGGGGCGCGGCCCAGCGCGGCGATGCGGTGGACGCCGTGATCCTGGCGCATCTGGCGGCCGGCTGGCCGATGCACCGGCTGGACCCGGTGCTGCGGGCGATGTTCCGGGCCGCGACCGCCGAGCTGATGTCGGGCACCGAACCCCCGGCGCGGGTGATCATCAAGGAATACATGGACATCGCCCATGGGTTCTTCGGCGGCGAGGAACCGCGCTTCGCCAATGGCGTGCTCGACGCTCTGGCCCGCCATCTGCGCCCGGCCGAATTCGGATTGCCGGCCTCGGCCGGCTGAACGGCCGTGGCCGAACCGCCGGCTGAATTCGGCCTGATCGCCCGGCATTTCCGCCCGCTTGCCGGGCCGGGGGCGCTGGCGCTGCTGGATGACGCGGCGCTGCTGGACCCGCCGGCCGGCCAAACCCTGGTCCTGGCCGCGGATGCCATGGTCGCGGGGGTGCATTTCCTGCCCGATGATCCGGCCGATACCGTCGGGCGCAAATTGCTGCGGGTGAATCTGTCCGACCTGGCCGCCATGGGGGCGGTGCCGCTCGGCTACCTGATGACCACGGCCTTTCCACACGGCACCACCGACGCCTGGATCGCGGGGTTTGCGCGCGGGCTGTTGGAAGACCAGTCGCGTTTCGGCCTGGCGGTGTTGGGGGGCGACACCGTCGCGACGCCGGGGCCGATGTCGCTGTCGCTGACCATTCTTGGCACCGTGGCCCCGGGCGCGGCCCTGACGCGCCAGGGCGCGCGGGCGGGCGATGATATCTGGGTCTCGGGCAGCATCGGCGATGGGACGCTTGGGCTGGCGGTGTTGCAGGGGCGGCTGCCCGACTCGGCGGACGGAGCGCTGGCCGCGCGATACCGCTTGCCGGAGCCGCGCCTGGCGCTCGGGCAGCGGCTGCATGGCTTGGTCCATGCCGCGATGGATGTCTCCGATGGGCTGGTGCAGGACCTGGGGCATCTGTGCCGTGCCGGCGGCGTTGGCGCGGTGCTGGACGCGGCCCTGGTGCCGCTGTCGGCGGCCGCGGCCGGGCTGGTGGCGGAGGACCCCGGGTTGCTCGCACGCTGCCTGACCGGGGGCGATGACTACGAACTGCTCTTCGCGGCCCCTGCTTCGGCGGCGGCGGGCATCCAGGCCGCCGCCGCCGCGTCGGGCACCCCAGCCACGCGCGTCGGTCGCTTCATCGAAGGCCCCGCGCATGTGACGGTGCGTGATGCGAATGGGGGCGAGATGCCCCTGTCGCGGGGGGGATGGAGTCATTTCTGATACAAGTGTGACCGACAGCCGGCGCATGCTGCGCAATGTCCGCCTGCTGTTCCTGTGCCAGGCCTTGCAGAACGCCTCGGTCGTCGGGCAGGTGGCCATGGGCTCGCTGATCGGCTTCGCCCTGGCCGAGAACAAGGCTTTGGCGACCTTGCCGCTGGCCTTCCAGATGCTGGCGACCATGGCGGCCTCGATTCCCGCCGGGATCATCTTCGGCCGATTGGGGCGGCGGGCCGGCTTCGTGGTCGGTGCGCTCGGCGGCATGGCCGGGTCGCTGCTCTTCGCCCTTGGCATCTGGCATGGCGATTTCTGGCTCTATTGCCTGGGTGCCGTTCCGGCCGGGCTGGGGTTCGGCATCGGCCAGCACTATCGCTTCGCCGCGGCCGAGGTCGCGACCCCCGCCTATCGTCCCCGCGCGATCAGCCTGGTGATGGCCGGCGGCGTGCTGGCAGCGATCGCCGGGCCGGAACTGGTCAAGCACACGCGCGACCTGATCCCCGGCTTCCTGTTCATGGGCACCTATCTGATCCTGGCGACCCTGCCGGTCGTCTGCCTGGCGCTATTGAGTTTCGCCGAACTGCCGCCGCCGCCGGCGCGGCCAAAGATCGCCGTGCCGTTGACCGCCTTCCTGCGCCGCCCGGCCTTCCTGACGGCCGCGATCACGGGCGCCGTCGCCTATGGCACGATGAACCTGGCCATGACCTCCACGCCGCTGGAGATGCTGGCCTGTGGCTTCGGCATCGGGGCCAGTGCCACCGTCATCCAACTGCATGCGGTGGCGATGTTCGCGCCCGGTTTCTTCACCGGGCGGATCATTGCCCGCTATGGTGCGGTGCGGGTGATCATCGCCGGCGCCGCGCTGAACGCCGCCTGCGTCGCGGTCGCCGTGGCGGGGGAGAGTTTTGGCCATTTCAGCATCGCGCTGATCTTCCTGGGGCTCGGCTGGAATTTCATGTTCACCGGGGCGACCACCTTGCTCGGGACGAGCTATGCGCCCGAGGAGCGTATTCGCGCCCAGATGCTGAACGACCTGATCGTGTTCGGCACCGTCGCCTGCACCGCATTCGGCAGCGGCCTGGTGCATGCCCAGGCGGGCTGGATCGCGCTGAACCTGACCCTGCTGCCAGCGATGGCGGCGGTCGTGGCGATGCTGCTTTGGCGCCAGCGGGCCGTGGGCACCGCGGCGGCCTGAACCCGGCCGGGCGGCGATTACCGGCCGGCGCCCGTGCCGCTGCCGGGCCCGGGCGCGGCACCGCCGCCGGGACCCGCGCCAAGACGCCCGATATTGCCGAGCAGCGACTGCATGAAGGTCCGGTCGGTGCCCGGCACCGGGGTTTCCCGCGACACGAAGTCGATCTGGCGGCCGTCGCGGCGTTCCAACTCCCGCAGCCCCTGCACGACGCCGGCCCGGTCGAAGGTCACCACGACAACCCGCTGGTCCTCCAGCGCCGGCGTGCGCGCCGGCCGCAGGCGGGTCACCGCACTGATATAATACCAGGTGTCATCGTCGAAGGTCGCCGTGGTCGTCGGGCTGCCCAGCAGCGCCTGGACATCGGCGCGCGTATGGGTCCCGACCACCACCTCGGCCAATTGGTACGCCGCGACGAAGTGGCCGCGCGACTCCGGCGGTGCCGCGAACAGCGGCATCGAGTTGCATCCCGGCAGAACGGCGACGCCGAGCAGCAGGAGTGCGAGGGCAGGCATCCTGGCCGGGCGGCCGGATGCGTTGACGGGAGACCGGGGGCGGACCATTTGCGCTGCGTGCCACCACGCCGCCCCCCGGTCAACCACGGCGGGTCCGGCGGCCAACCTCGACCTCGCGTTTCGGAGACTGCCCCATTGTTCGGCCTGCTGCGCCGCCGCCCGCATGAACGGGTTGGCTTCGAACTCTACGGCGCCGCGGTCGCCGCCGCGCGGCGCCCCTGGGCCTTTGCCGTGCTCGGCGTGCCGGATACGCTTGCCGGGCGGTTCGACCTTATCTCCCTGCATGTCTCCCTGCTGATCCGCCGCCTGCGCAGCGATCCGGACCCGCGCGGGGCCGAACTCGGCCAGGCCGTGTTCGATGCCATGTTCGCCGACATGGACGTGAACCTGCGTGAGATGGGGGTGGGCGACATGTCGGTCGGCAAGCGCGTGAAGGGGCTGTGGGAGGCCTGGCACGGGCGCATGCGGGCCTATGAGACGGCCATCGACTCCAGCGACACCGCTGGGATCGCCGCCGCCGTGGCACGCAATATCTATGGTGGGCACACCGATGCCACGGATGCGGGACCGGTCGCCTTGGCTGATTTCGTGATCCGGGCGGCAGCCCTGCTCGCCACCCAGCCGCTGGCGGGCTTTCTGGCCGGCCAGGCGAGCTTTCCGGAGACCCCGGCATGAGCGCGCCCGAATTCAGCCGGCCGCTGCCCTTCTCTGCCGTGCGGACCCCTGGGCATGTGGTGGAGATCTCCGCCAGCCCCGCCGAGCGCGCGGCACTGGCGCTGCGCCTCGGCCTGATCGACCTGCCGTCGTTGACCGCCCGGTGGCGGCTGAGCCCGGAGGAAACCGGCTGCATCGTCGCCGAGGTCACGGTCCTGGCCGATGTCGTGCAGGAATGCGTCGTCACCCTCGACCCCGTGCCGCAGCGGGTGGAGGAGACGGTGCGCCTGCGCTTCCTGCCACCCGGGGTGGAACCGACGGACGACGACCCGGAGACCCCGGACGACATCCCCTGCGAACGGGAGGTGATGGACCTGGGCGAAGCCACCGCGGAGACCCTGGCGCTCCTGCTGGACCCCTATCCGCGGGCGGAGGGGGCGGTGCTGCCGGATGCCGCGACCGACGCCGACAGCGGACCCTTCGCGGGCCTTTCGCGGCTGCGCGGGACGCCGCAATAGCGGCCCGGCGGCCAGCCTTGTCACAAGAACGCAACCGCGGCGCGCGCTGCGCCTTGCGCCCGCGGGTGTCGGGTGCTACCTCGCGCCGCTTCCAGACCACATCGGTTTTACAGACGAAAGAAGAGGCCCGGCACCATGGCCGTTCCCAAGAAAAAGGTTTCGCCCTCCCGCCGCGGCATGCGCCGTAGCCATCAGGCGATCACGGTCGAGGCGCATACGGAATGCTCCAACTGCGGTGAGCTGAAGCGCCCCCATCATATCTGCTCGCATTGCGGGCATTATGACGGGCGTGAGGTCGTCGCGGCCGGCAAGGCTCTCAAGGCCTCGGTCCGCGCCTGAACGCCCGGTCAGGGTGACCTCCAAGGCAGCGGCGGTGCCCGACGGCGGCAGCCAACCCCCTGGGGTTGGCGTTGGGGTGGTGTTCGACCTCGCCGTGGATGCGATGGGTGGCGACAACGCCCCCGAAAGCATCCTCGACGGGCTTGAACTGGCGGCCGAACGGCATCCGCACGCGCGGTTCCTGCTGGTGGGTGACGCGGCACGGCTGACGCCGATGCTGGCGACTCGCAAGCGCGCCTTGCGTGCCTGCGAACTGCGCCACGCCGCCGAATCGATCCCTGGCGACATGAAGCCGACGCAGGCGCTGCGGGTGCGCGGATCCTCCTTGCGGCTCGCGATCGACGCGGTCGCGAGTGGTGAGGCGCAGGGCATCGTCTCGGCCGGAAATACCGGCGCCTTGATGGCGCTGGCCAAGATCGTGCTGAAAACCCTGCCCGAGATCGACCGGCCGGCGCTGGCCGCCATCGGGCCTTCGGCGCGCGGCGATGTCGTGATGCTCGACCTCGGCGCCAATGTGCAGTGCGACGCCCGCAACCTCGTGCAATTCGCCGTCATGGGCGATGCGTTTGCGCGCGCGGTGCTGGGGCTGACCAGCCCCTCGGTCGGGCTGCTGAACGTGGGGTCCGAGGAACTCAAGGGCGACGATCGCGTGCGCGAGGCTGCCGAGATCCTGCGCGAGAGCCATATCGGCCCCGGATTCCGCGGCTTTGTCGAAGGCCATGACATCGCCGCCGGCACCGTCGATGTGGTCGTGACCGACGGCTTTACGGGCAATGTGGCGCTGAAGACGGGTGAGGGCGCCCTTCGCCTAGTGCGCGAATTGCTGCGCCAGGTCTTCACCAGCAGCGTGCCGGCCCGCATGGGCTATCTACTGGCTCGGCCGGCGCTCGATCGCCTGCGCGAATGGCTGGACCCACGGCGCTACAATGGCGCGGTGCTGATCGGCCTGCGCGGGGTCGTGGTGAAAAGCCATGGCGGCGCCGATGCCCTGGGCTTCGCCCATGCCATGGATGTGGCGATGGACATGGTGACCCATCGGTTCAACGATCGCATTCGCGAAGGCCTGTCCCGCCTGGCCGCGCAGCGCGCCGCCGCGTCGGCCGCCTGACATTCCCTTTTTTTTGAGGCTCTGCCTGTGATCCGGCTTCCCTGATGCGCAACTCGTCCGTCCGCCGGTCGCAGATCATCGGCACCGGCGGCTATCTGCCGACGATGGTGCTGAGCAACGACGCACTGGCGGCGGCGTATGGACTCGACACCACCGACGCCTGGATCACGGAGCGCACCGGCATCCGGCAGCGCCATGTCGCGGCCCCCGATGAACTGGCCTCCGACCTCGGCGCCGCCGCGGCGCGGGAGGCCTTGGCCCAGGCGGGCGTTGATGCGTCGGAAGTCGATCTGATCATCGTCGCGACCGCGACGCCGGACAGCGGCTTTCCCGCGACGGCCGTGCGGATCCAGCAGAAGCTTGGCGTGCCGGGCGGATTCGCCTTCGATGTCGCGGCGGCCTGCACCGGCTTCGTCTATGCGCTGGGCGTCGCCGACAGCCTGATCCGCACCGGGGCCGCGCGCACCGCGCTGGTGATCGGGGCGGAGGTCTTCACCCGAATCCTGGACTGGACCGACCGCGGCACCTGCGTGCTGTTCGGCGACGGGGCCGGGGCGGTGGTGTTGCGGGCAGGGGACGGCGAAGGCAGCGCCGACGATCGCGGTGTGTTGGGCACCCATCTGCATTCGGACGGCCGCTTTGGCGACCTGCTGCATGTCGATATCGCCGGCGCGCCGGCCGGATCGCCGCAGGGCGTGGTCCGCATGGCGGGGCGCGAGGTGTTTCGCCACGCCGTCGGCAAGCTTGCCGCGGCGGTGGATGAGGCGCTGGTCGCCGCCGGGCTGACGCATGAGGATGTGAACTGGCTGGTGCCGCACCAGGCCAATCTGCGCATCATCGAGGCGATGGGCCGCAAGCTGCACCTGGCGCCGGAACGTGTCGTGGTGACGGTGGACCGGCACGCGAATACCTCGGCCGCATCCATCCCCCTGGCCCTGGCCGAGGCGACCCGCGACGGGCGGATCAAGACCGGCGACCTGGTGGTGATGGAGGCGATTGGCGGCGGGCTGACATGGGGCGCGGCACTCGCGCGCTTCTGATACCCACCGACGGGCCAGTGCTTTTCTTTTTAATCAATGATCTGCGGTGCTTTCCTTCATTTTGAAGGAAACCCGCCGCGACCCCCCACAACCCGCCGGTTGACGGCCGTCACCGATCCCGGTTTCCTAAGTGCTTGAATGGGTTGTCGGGAGATTTGGTGGGAATGGACGCGGAGCCGGAGACACTGACGCGGGCGCAGTTGGCCGAAGCCATCTATGCGGCGGTCGGGCTGTCCCGCAATGAAAGCGCCGCTTTGCTGGAAGCCGTGCTCGACGCCATGGCGTCGGCGCTGGAATCGGGCGAGCAGGTCAAGATCGCGGCCTTCGGCACCTTCCTCGTGCGGGAGAAGGGCACCCGCATCGGCCGCAACCCAAAGACCGGGGTCGAGGTGCCGATCTCCCCCCGCCGGGTCCTGTCCTTCCGGCCAAGCCAGGCGCTGAAGGCGCGGCTGAATGCGAAACTCGCCAAGCCGCCGGCGCGCAAGCCGCCGATCCTCAAGGCCGTGACATGAACGAGGTCCCGGACGAGGAGGACGGCGATGTCGGGGGTGAAGACGGGGGCGATGGTCTGCTGACCTTCGCCCAACCCGACCCGGCGTCCGATTCCGATGCCCGCCCGCGCGCGAAAAAGGCCGCCACGGCGTTTCGCACCATCAGCGAGGTCGCCGAGGATCTGCACATTCCGCAGCACGTCCTGCGCTTTTGGGAGACGAAGTTCCCGCAGTTGAAGCCGCTGAAGCGCGGCGGCGGGCGCCGCTACTACCGGCCGGAGGATATCGGCCTGCTCAAGCGGGTCGGTGACCTGCTCTACACGCAGGGCTACACGATCAAGGGCGTGCAGCGCCTGTTGCGCGACGGCGAGTTGCCGGAACCCGCCGCGCCGGCCGAAACGCTGGAATTGCCGCTGCCCGCGCCGGAAACACCCGCCGACCGGCGCGCCGCCGCCTTGCGGATGGCGATCGCCGAGATCGAGGACATCATCGCCGATCTGCGCGCCGCGGCGGTTTAGTCAAACCATCGGCCGTGACGCGATTGCCCCCGGAAGCCTGGGGTGGTATCGCGCAGCCATCGGAGTGTGGCGCAGCCTGGTAGCGCACTTGTCTGGGGGACAAGGGGTCGTGGGTTCGAATCCCGCCACTCCGACCATTTCCCAGGAATACCCCTCGACAACCCCCGGCTGTGGCCCACAACTTGCGTCTCCCCCGGCATCCGTCCGAGGAGGCAATCGTGTCCACCATCACCCGCCGCAGCATCGTCGCCGCCAGCCTGGCGATTCCCGCCGTGGTTCGCGCCCAGCCCGCGCTGACGGATATCAAGTTCTCGCTGGCCGCCCCGCTCGATGGTTCGAACGCGGCCTTCTTCCTGGCCGAGGAACGCGGCTGGTTTCGCGAGGCCGGGGTACGGGTGCAGTTCGACCCCTCCGGTGGGTCGGGTGAGGCTGTGACACGCGTGGGATCGGGCACCTACGACATGGGCATCGCCGATCTTGGCGTGCTGCTGGACTTCAACGGCAAGAACCCCGCCGCCGCCGCGCGCTGCGTCTACATGCTGTATTACCGGTCGCCGCTCTGCGCCGCGTCCTTCGCGCGCGCCAACATCAACAGTGCGGCCGACCTGGTCGGCAAGCGCATCGGCGCGGCGCTGACCGATGGGGCCTATCGCCTGTTCCCCGCCTACGCCGCGCGCACCGGGATCGATGCCAGCACGATCCGTTGGCAGTATGGCGATCTGCGACTGCGCGAGGCGATGCTGCTGCGTGGCGATGCGGAGGCGATTCTCGGCTTCGACAGCACCATGTTCTTCGGGCTGACCCGCAACGGCGCGCGGGCGGCGGATATCAAGTTCCTGTATTTCGCCGATGCGGGGATGCCGCTCTACGGCAATGGGCTGATCGCTTCGAAGCGGCTGCTCGAATCGAACCCCGACGCGGTGCGCCGCTTCACCGCCGCCGCCGCCCGCGGCTGGCAGGCCGCCATCGCCGACCCGGCCGCCGCCGCGGCGGCACTCGGCAAGCGGGAGGCGCTGATCGAGGTGCCGTTGGAAACCGAACGCCTGCGCTGGCTGATCAACAACCAGTTGGTCACCGACGAATCCCGCGCCGATGGCCTGGGCGGCGTGCGTCCGGACCGCATCGCCGAGATGTGCGCCACCGTCAGCGCCGCCTTCGGTCTGGCGCCGCCGGTCACGCCCGCGGGGCTGTTCGACGCCGCCTTCCTGCCCGACGCCGCGATTCGCCGCGTCCCCGTGTGATGTTCGACCTGGTGATCCGCGGCGGCACCATCGCCACCGCCGCGGAGGTTTTTTCCGCGGATATCGGGGTGACCGGGGGGCGCATCGTGGCGCTCTCCGAACGCCTGCCGCTCGGCAGCGGTGGGCGGGAGATCGATGCCGGCGGCAAGATCGTGCTGCCCGGCGGGATCGACGCACATGTCCATATCGACCAAGCGCAGGCACCGGGGCTGGCCTCGGCGGGGGCGATGATGGCCGATGGGTTTCGCAGCGGGACGATTTCGGCGGCCTTCGGCGGCACGACGACCACCATCTCCTTCGCCGTGCAGCATCGCGGCACGTCGTTGCGCGCCGCGGTCGCGGATTACCATGCGCGGGCGACCGGCCATGCCGTGGTGGATTACAGTTTCCACCTGGTCGTCAGCGACCCGACGCCGGCGGTGCTGGGCCAGGAACTGCCCGCGCTGATCGCGGCGGGCTGCCGCAGCCTAAAAGTCTACATGACCTATGACGCGATGCGGATCAGCGACCGCCAGATGCTGGATGTGATGCAGGTCGCGCGCGACCAGCGCGCCGTCGTGCTGGTGCATGCGGAGAATCACGAGGCGATCGCCTGGCTCGCCGAACGGCTCGAAGCGCGCGGCGACACCCGCCCGCAGCATCACGCGCAAAGCCGCCCCTTGCCGGTGGAGCGGGAGGCGACGCATCGCGCGCTGACCCTGGCGGAACTCGTGGGGGAGGTGCCCATCGTCATCGTGCATGTCTCCGGCGCCGAACCGCTGGACGAAATCATCCGCGCCCGCGCGCGGGGCCTGCGCGTCTGGGCCGAGACCTGCCCGCAATACCTCTTCCTGACGGCCGGCGACCTCGACGCGCCGGACATGGAGGGTGCCAAGGTCATGTGCAGCCCACCCCCGCGCGACACCGCCAGCCAGCGCGCGATCTGGCGCGGGATCGAGGATGGCGCCTTCGACCTGATCAATTCCGACCACGCGCCCTATCGCTTCGACGCGCAGGGCAAGCTCATCGCCGGACCCAATCCGCCTTTCCGGAAAGTCTCCAACGGCATCCCGGGGCTGGAGACTCGGCTGCCGCTGCTGTTCAGCGAGGGCGTCATGACCGGCCGCATTCCGCTGACCCGCTTCGTCGCGATGACCGCGACGAACAACGCCAGGCTCTATGGGCTGGCGGGGAAGGGGCGGGTCTCGGTGGGCGCCGATGCCGACCTGGTGCTGTGGAACCCCGACCGCACGACCACCGTCACCAACGCCCTGCTGCACCACAACGTCGATTACACACCCTATGAGGGCATGGTCCTGCGTGGCTGGCCGGAGACCGTGCTGTCGCGCGGCGAAGTGATCGTCGCCGATGGCGCGCTGCATGCGTCGCCGGGCCGCGGGCGTTTCCTGGAACAGGGGCTTTCGGCGGCCTGGGGCGCGGAGGCCGGCCAATGGACCTGAAGATCAAGGGCCGCCGCGCGCTGGTGCTGGGCGGCAATCGCGGCATGGGGCTGGCCATCGCCGAGGCGCTGGCGGCCGAAGGCGCCGTGCTCGCCATCGCCGCACGCGACCAGGCGGCCTCGGCCGAGGCGGTCGCGCGGTTGGGGCCTGGGGCGATGGCCTTCCCACTCGACCTCGACGACACCTCCGGGCTGGACGGCTTTGCCGCCGAGGTCGCGGAACAATTCGGGGCGCCGGAGATCCTGGTGAACAACACCGGCGGCCCGGCCTATGGCGGTGCCTTGGGGCGCGACCCTGCCGATTGGGACAGCGCGTTCCGCGGCATGGTGCTGTCCATCATCCGGCTGACCGACCTGTTCCTGCCGGCGATGCGGGCGGCGGGCTGGGGGCGGGTGCTGACGGTGGTCTCGACCGGGGCGGTGCAGCCGATCCCGGTGCTGGGGATCTCCAATACCCTGCGCGCCGGGGTGATCGCCTGGTCGAAAACCCTGGCCGGTGAGGTCGCGACACAAGGGATCACCGTCAACTGCCTGATGCCCGGCCGCGTCGGCACCGAGCGCGTGCACCTGACCGACGCGGCCGCCGCGGCGCGTGAGGGTGTGGACGTGGCCATCATCCGCGCCCGGTCCCACGCCAGCATCCCGATGGGCCGCTACGCCGAACCGGCGGAGATCGCGGCCGCCGCGGCCTTCGCCGTCAGCGGATGCGCCTCCTACATGACGGGTGCCGTGTTGCGGGTGGACGGGGGGATCGTGCGCCATGTGTGATGGCCCGGTGAATGACAGGCCCGGCGGCGAAACGGGCAGCATGCTGCGTGCCGCGGCCCGCGCCGGCTGGAATGGGCTGACCGTCGGCCGCGCCCGCGGCTTTGTGCAGGCCAACCTTTTCCTGGTGCCGGCGACCGTGGCCGATGAATTCGCAGCCTTCGTCCGCGCCAATAGCCAGGCCTGCCCCTTGCTCGCCATCGGGCGGGCGGGCGACCCGGCCCTGCCGAGCCTGGGTGCCGGCATCGATGTGCGAACCGACCTGCCGGCCTATCTGCTGCATACCCCCGGCGAGCCGCCGCAGCACGTCGCCCATCTGCGCCAGGACTGGCGGTCCGATTTCGTGCCTTTCGCCATCGGCTGCTGGTTTGGTGCGGAGGCCGCGATCGCCGCGGCCGGCATCCGCATGCGCCATGCCGAACTCGGCGTGCAGGGCGGGCTGTTCCGCACCACCCGCGACACCGTTCCGGCCGGCCGCTTCAAGGGACCGGTCGTCGTGTCGATGCGCCCCTTCGCCAAACCCGACGTGCCGCGCGTGATCGAGATCACCGCCGCCCTGCCGCGCAGCCACGGCGCGCCGCTGCATCGCGGCGACCCCGCCGTGCTGGGCATCACCGCCCCCGACCATCCGGATTGGGGCGAGCCCTTGCCATGCTGCGCGGGGGAGGAAGCCCTGTTCTGGGCCTGCGGCCTGACCGCCCTGATGGCGCTGGAGGGCGCGGGCGTGCCGTTTGCCAGCCACGCCCCCGGTGCCATGCTGGTCACAGACCTTCCGGAGAACGTGACGTGACCGCACTGACCCGCAGCAGCAGCAAACTGACCCATGCCGGCGCGATGCTGATCCTGGAGGCGGCGGTGAGGGCGGCCGATGCGATGGGCGTGCCGCAATGCATCGCCGTGGTGGATGAGGGCGCGAACCTGCTGGCCTTCTGCCGGATGGACGGCGCCAAGGTGCTGTCGATCCCAAGCTGCCAGGCCAAGGCTGCGACCGCCGCCGCATCGGGCAAGCCCACCGGCACGGCCCCCGCCGAATCGGAGATCAAGCTCGCCGTCGCCACCGATGGGCGCAACACGAACCTCAAGGGCGGGCTGCCGATCATCGTCGATGGCGTGCTGGTCGGCGGGATCGGGGTTGGCTCAGGGACCGGCGACCAGGACCGAGACGTCGCGGCGGCCGCCTTGGCGGCGGTGGGTTTGGCCGCGTAGCGGGCTGCGGAGTATTGGGGATGTTGCACTTTGAAAGGGGCTTTGCCCCTTTCAAGCTATCCCCACCAAGGGGCCGTGGCCCGTTGGAACCCACGGCGTTTGGCAAAAATAAAGGGAGGGGCATGGAGCGCGTTGCATCAATGGCGCGACCTTGATGCCCCTCCCTTTATTTAGCCAATACATCGCGCCGGTCCAGGGGCGGCGGCCCCTGGCGGGGGTGGTATGGAGGGGGCGGAGCCCCATCCACGGCGCAACACCCCAATACTCCGCAGCCTCTACCTGTCGCGTCGCGGCACGCCGTCCCGGCTGGCGCGGACTTCCTCGACCGTCTGGCGCCAGGTGGCGAGGCGTTCCGGCCCGGCCGGGTGGCTGTCCAGCAGGGACGTCGTGCCCCGGCCGGACAGATGGCTCAGCTTGGCCCAGATGGTGCCGGCCCGGGCCAGGTCGAAGCCGGCGCGCGCCATGATATAGGCGCCGAGGTAGTCGGCCTCCCGCTCATCCGCCTTGGAGAAGGACAGGCGGCCCGCTTGCGCCCCGGCCTGGGCGCCGATTCGTTCAAGGCCGATATCGATGCCCAGCGCCTCGGTCGCGATCGCGCCGGCGGCGGCACCTGCGAGTGCGCCGACCTGGGTGCGCCAGCTGCCCTCGGAAATGTGTTCGGCGATGTGGTGGGCGAATTCATGCGCGACGACGGCGGCCAACTCGTCCTCGTTTTCGAGCAGCCGCATCATGCCCGTGGTGACGACCACCTGGTTGCGGCCGGTGGCGAAGGCATTGGCCTGGGGCTGATCGGCCAGGTCCACGACGAAGGCGCAGCCGCGCCGCAGCTCGGCCTGGCAGAAGGGTTGCGCCGCCTGCGTCAGCCGCCCCGCCACGCGTTGCAGCATCGCGCGTTCGGCCGGCAGGCCACGCCCAATCGGGCGCGGCGCTTGGCTTTGCGCGATTTCGCGTCGTGCCGCGTCGATCGCGGCACGGTCGGGCACGGGCGGCGTCAGCGGGTCGTCGCAACCCGCCAGCAGCATCGCCGCCGCCGCGATGGCGGCCCTCGCCCATCCACTCCGCATGTTCAGCACCGATCCCGCCAAGGCGGTGCGGCGCATAGCACCTGGCTTGCGTGAATCGTAGGGGAGGATTCATCGCCGCGGCGGCGAATGGGCATCGCGGCGGCTTGCCGCTCACGAAAACGCATGCTCCGCTCACGAAGGCGTTCTTCACGCTTCGGCGCTCGTCGCGCTATGTTCCGGGAATGTGGCGGTATGAGCCAGGGGTTGGGGGACGTCTTTGCCGGAAGACCTGAGTCTGTCGGATACCAACCGGCTGTTGAGCATCACCTCTCCGCTTGGCGCCAACGCGCTGACGTTGCGGCGCTTGGTGGTCCGTGAGGCGATAGCGCGCCCCTTCACGATGGAAGCGGAGGTGATCTCCTCCGAACTCAACCTCTTGCCCTCGGCCCTGTTGGGCAAAACCATCACGTGCACGATCAAGGCCGCATCGACGACGGTCGCCGATGCCACCCGCAGCTTCAATGGTGTCGTGCGCGGGTTTTCGCGGATCGGTGCCTATGGCCGTGGCTTGGCGGCCTACCGGCTCGAAGCCGTGCCGCTGATGTGGCACATGTCGCGCACGGCCGATTGCCGGATCTTCCAGTCCAAATCGGTCAAGGACATCGTCACGCTGCTGCTGGGCGATGGCTCGGTCGCGCCGGTGAAATGGGGCTCCTCGGTGCCCACCGGCACGCGGGTCTATTGCGTGCAGTATAACGAAACCGACCTCGACTTTACCCAGCGGCTGCTGGAGGAAGTGGGCTGCGGCTACTACTTCGAACATTCGACCTCGGCGCATACCCTCGTCGTCTGCGGCGCCAATGCCGATTATCCGCTGGTGCCCGGCGACCCGCAGGTGGTGCGGTCCGACGCGGATGCCTTTGGCGCCCTGGCGAACTGGCGCCCGGTCTCGGCGCTGCAACCGGGCAAGGTCGTGTCGCTCGACTTCGACCAGGTGACGCCCTCTGCCCTGCTGACCAAGCAGACGGCGACGGTGCTGACCACGCCGGGCGTGTCTGCCTGGGAAGTGTTCCGCTGGCCGGGGGGACAGACGGTCCGCCCCGATGCCGATCCCTCCAAGCTCGGTATGGAAGGCTTCGAATCCAGCGCCGACATGATTTCCGCCTCGGGCAACGACCCGCGCGTCTTCGCCGGCGGGCGGCTGAAGGTGCTAGCCGGGCTGGATGCGACCAGTCCCGAGACCTGGCTGATCACCGAGACGGTGCACGAAGCCTTCGACGAGACGCATCTGTCGGGTGGCGGGACCTCCAACTACCGCAACGGGCTGACCCTGATGCCGGCCGATCGGCCCTGGCGGCCGGTCATGTCCCGGCCCCGGCCGGCGATCCCGGGCATCCACAGCGCCATCGTGACCGGCCCGTCGGGGGAGGAGATCCACACCGACCAGTACGGCCGCATCAAGGTGCATTTCCACTGGGACCGCAAAGGCATCCCCGAAAGCGGCACGCCGGACGACACCTGCTCCTGCTGGGTGCGGGTCGCGCAAAGCTTCGCCGGCAAGTGGGGCGGCACCTGGACCTTGCCGCGCGTGGGCGATGAGGTGCTGATCGGCTTCATGGACGGCGATCCCGACCGGCCCATCGCCATCGGCAGCGTCTATAACGCCGACAACATGCCGATCTATGCCTTGCCGGCCAACAAGACCCAGTCGGGCATCAAGACCAAGTCCAGCAAGCAGGGCGGCGCCGACAATTTCAACGAGGTCCGTTTCGAGGACAAAAAAGGCTCGGAACACATCAATATCCAGGCCGAAAAGGATATGATGATTCTTGTCAAGAACGACAAGACCGAACACGTCAAGCACGACCGCATCGAAACCATCGACCACGACCACACCGAGACGATCAAGAACAACAAGACCGAAACGGTGAAGGTGGACCGCACTGAGACGGTCGAGGGCAAGCATACCGAGACGGTGACCGGCGATTATACGGTGACGGTCAAGACCGGAAACCAGGCGAATACCGTCGAAACCGGCAATCAAACGAATACCATCAAAAAAGGGAACATGACCACCGAAGTCAGCATGGGCAACCAGACGACGACGGTGAAGATGGGCAATATCACGCACAAGGCCTCGCTCGGCGCGATCGAGGTCGAGGCGATGCAGTCCATCACCCTGAAATGCGGGCCCAGCAAGATCGTCATCGACCCAAGCGGGGTGACGATCGAAGGGCCGATGATCCAGGTGAAGGGCTCGGCCATGGTGAAGGTTGAGGGCGCCATCATCATGGAGGAATCGAAGGGCCCGATGATGCTCAAAGGGGCCATAGTGCTGATTAACTCCTCATGACGAAACCACCCGTGAAGCTGTCCGTGCCGCTCGAACCGCTCCTGCCTCGGCTGGAACTGGACGATGACGGCCTAGCCATCCTTGCCGGCGCGCAGGATGCCGTCACCGGGATCGACCGGCTGGTGGCGGCCGGCCGCCTGTCGGATGCGACACGCCTCGCCGCCCACGCGCTGCCGAAGCGCGAGGCGGTGTGGTGGGCCTGCATGTGCGCGCGCTCGGTGCCGGACCCGAAGCTGAAGCCGCGCGACCTGGAGGCGCTGACCGCCGCCGAACTCTGGGTGCGCAAGCCCGAGGAACCGACCCGGCGCGCCGCGATGGTCACGGCCGAAAAGACAGGCTTCGGTTCGCCCGAAGCCTGGGCGGCCGTCGGCGCCTTCTGGTCCGGCGGCAGCATGTCGCCGGAGGGCCAGCCCGTGGTGCCGCCGCCGGACCACCTGACCGGTGTCGCCATCAGCGGCGCCATCGTGCTGGCGGCGGTGCGGGTAAAACCGCAACTGGCGGATACGCGCTTCACCAAGTTCCTGATCGCCGCCAAGGACATCGCCGCGGGCGGCGCCGGGCGGCTGCAGGTCGAGGAGGCCTGATCCATGCCCCCAGCATCCCGCATCAGCGACATGCACGTCTGTCCGATGGTGACGCCGGGTGTGCCGCCGATCCCGCACATCGGCGGCCCCATCATCACGGGGGCGCCGACGGTGATCACCGGGTATCTGCCGCAGGCACGGGTCAGCGATCAATGCGTTTGCGTGGGCCCACCCGATGTCATCGTCAAAGGCAGCATGACCGTCCTGGTCACCTACCTGCCGGCCGCGCGGATCGGCGACATGACGGCGCATGGCGGCAACATCATCCTCGGTTTCCCGACGGTGATCATTGGCGGCTGATGCCGCGCGGTTGAGGTTGACGTCGCCGCGCCCCTGACGGCCCACTAGCGATGGTCGCGCAACATTGCTGCGCGCCCGGGCGGTCGTCCGGGCGGATGTGAGCGGATCGGATTTTTCGGGGAACCGTCCATGGTGCTGGTGCTGTCCGTCCTGCGCTGTCCAGACCAGGCGGTGCCTGAACAGCGACGCGTGCCGGGCGGCGAATACGTCATGGGCCGGGGCGCGGAATGCGACTGGCCGCTGATGGACCCCGACCGCGTGCTGTCCAAGCGCCATTGCGCCGTCGAGTATTTCTCCGGCGGGTGGCAGGTGCGCGACCTGTCCACCAACGGCACCTTCGTCAACAGCAGCGGCGATCCGGTCGGGCGCGACCAGACACGGGCGCTGCGCGACGGCGACCGGTTGCGGCTGGGATCGTATGAAATCGAGTGCCGGGTCGAGGAAGAGGCCGCCTGGGGCGCCGGCCAATGGCAATCCGCGTCCGCGACACCGGACCCGATGGGGGCGCATGCGGCGCCTTCGGACGACATCTTCTCGGCCCCGCTGCCGGGCCTGTCGCCGGCAGGCGGGCCGCAGGGCGGCGGGGCGCCCTTGCTGCCATCCGACTTCGATCCGCTGGGCGACGAGGATCTCGCCCCCAGCATGCCGGACCATCGCCCGAGCACCAACGACGTCTTCACCCCGCCGCGCGCCATGATGCCGGACCTGCTGCCGGATGACTGGAACGCCCCGACGCCGCAGGCGGCGCCCACCCGCCCGGTGGCCGATCCCTTTGCCGGTCTGCCCGATCCCTTCGCCGATCTGCCGCCCGCCGGGCGCGCGCCGCCGCCCGCCGCGCCCGATCCCTTCCTGGCCGATCCCTTCGCGGCGCCATCGCCGCCGCGTGGCGGCGGGCTGCCCGACCCCTTCGCCGACCTCCAGGCCCCGAAGGCGCCGGCGGCCCCGCCCTTACCGGATCCCTTCGCCGACATGGCCCCGCCCGCGGCACCCGTCGCGCGGCCGCCTGCGCCGGTCGCGCCGCCACCGGGCGATCCTTTCGCCGATCTGACGCCGCCACCGGCGCCGCGTGCCGATCCATTTGCCGAACCGGGCGACCCCTTCGGCGCCATGGCGGCACCGCGGGCGCCGGCACCGCCGGTCGCCGATCCCTTTGCCGAGGCAGGCGACCGACCGCCCGTCGCGCCGCCGCCTCCGCCGGTCATGGCGGCCGTGCCGGCGGCGGCCGGTTCGCTCGACCAGGCGCTGGCACTGCTGTTGAACGCCGCCGGCCTACCGCCGCCCCCGCCCGGCACCGATGCCGGCGCGGCGCTGACGGCGGCGGGCGTCGCGCTGCGGGCCTCGGTCGGCGGCCTGCGTGCGCTGCTGATCGCGCGGGCCGATGTGAAGCGCGAATTCCGCATCGAACAGACCATGCTGCGCGCCGCCGGGAACAATCCGGTGAAATTCGCCGCGACCGATGAGATGGCGGTGCAGGCGCTGCTCGGCCCACGCGGCAACGGGCCGGCGGCGGTTCAGGAAACTGTGGACGACCTGACCGCCCACCAGGTCGCGACCGTCGCCGCGACCCAGGCCGCCGCCCGCGCGCTGCTCGCGAAACTGGCACCCGCTGGGTTGGAGACGGATGTGCAAGGCGGCGGCATCATGCCCGGCGCGCGCGAAAAGCGCCTGTGGGAGGCCTATCGCAAGCTTCACCAACAGGTGACAGATCAATTCGAGGATGACTTCGACAGCGCCTTCGGCAAGGCTTTCGCACGCGCCTATGAAGACGCGTCGCGGGCGGGCAAGGGGTGATGACGGCCTGATGTGCTGCGGGGCATCGGCGACAACAACGGGGCATCGGCCATGGGCGCCGATGCAGGGGAACGGCACGCAGCATGGCTTGGCACGATAAGGTCGTCTGGCAGGAGGGCATGTTCCTCCGCGCACAGCACTTTCAGCAGCAGGACCGCTATCTTGAGCACCTGCTCCAGGCACGGGCCGCACCCTTGCGCGCGCATCCCTGGGGCATCACCGAATTCGCGCTGGATCGCGACCTGCTGGCCGCGGGGAAATTCGCGATCTCCAACGTCGCGGGCGTGCTGGAGGACGGCACCCCCTTCGCCATCCCCGGCACCGCCGACCAACCCGCGCCGCTCGACCTGGCCGAGGGCACGCGCAACCAGGTGGTCTACCTGGCCCTGCCGGTGCGCCAGCCCGGCAGCCCGGAAGTGACCGCGACCGATGGGGCGGAGGCGGCCGCCGCGCGCTACCACCTGCGCCCCTTCGAAGCCTACGACACCCATTCGGACGCGACCCTGCCGGCCGAACTCGGCGTCGGCCGCCCCCGCCTGCGCTTCATGCTGGAAAGCGAGGAGCGCGCCGGCTTCTCCTGCCTCGGCCTCGCCCGCATCGTGGAGGTGCAGGCCGATCGCCGCGTCATGATCGACGACCGCTTCATGCCGCCCTGCCTGCGGATTTCGGCGGTGCCGCCGCTGGCCAATATCGTGGCCGAACTCGTCGGCATGCTGGGCCAGCGGGCCGAGGCCCTGGGCGCGCGGCTGTCCCAGCCCGGCGCACGCGGCGTGGCGGAGGTCGCGGACTTCCTACTGCTGCAAACCGTCAACCGCTGCCTGCCGCTGCTGGCGCATTACGCCGATGCGGGGAATGTGCATCCCGAGACGCTGTTCGCGACCCTGGTGCAGATCGCCGGCGAACTCGCGACCTTTACGTCGCCCGACAAGAAGGCCTCGACCTATCCGGCCTATCGGCACGACGACCTGCAACGCTCCTTTGCCCCGGTGATCGCGGATCTGCGGCGCAGCCTGTCGGCGGTGCTGGAAACCAACGCGGTCGAAATCCCCTTGCAGGAACGCAGCCACGGCGTGCGCGTCGGCCCCATCCTGGACCGCAACCTGCTGCGTGCCGGCCAGTTCGTGATGACGGTGATGGCCGACATGCCGGGCGAACAGGTGCGGCGCCAGTTCCCCAACCAGGTCAAGATCGGCGCGGTCGAACACATCCGCGAACTGGTCAATGTGGCCTTGCCCGGCATCGTCGTCCGGCCGCTGCCGGTGGCACCACGACAGATTCCGTTCCACGCTGGGGCGGTGTATTTTGAGCTCGATCGCGGCAGCCCGCACTGGCAGCAGATGCAGACCAGCGGCGGCTTCGCGATCCATGTCTCGGGCGATTTCCCGAACCTCCGTCTCAGTCTCTGGGCGATACGCGCATGAGCGACAATCCGTTTGGCGAACCCGAAGATTCTGATCGCACGGTGGTGCGGGGGGCCGGCGGGGCAAAGCCTGCCCAGCCCGCCGGCCCGCCGCCCTTCGGCGGCGGTGCGCCACCCCGCGCGGCAGCGCCGGCCGCACCATCGGGCAGCAGCGCGCCGCGCCTGGCTGGCGAGGCGGAGGCGCTGCCAAAGATCGGCCCCGGGCCGCTCGCGGCTGCCGCGGCGCCCCTGCTCGACCTGCTCGCCCGCCTGGCGAATGCCGGCGTTGCCGCCGCACCCAACCCCGATGAATTGCGCGAACGCGCTCTGCGATCGCTGCGCCAGTTCGAGGCCGATGCCCGCGAGATCGGCGCCACCGCCGAGGAAATCCGCGCGACGCATTACGTCCTCTGCTCGGCGCTCGACGATGTCGTGCTCGCCTCGCCCTGGGGCTCGCAATCCGGCTGGGCGGCAAAATCGCTGGTCTCGACCTTCCACCAGGAAACCCGGTCGGGCGAACGCGTCTTCGACCTGCTGACCGGGATGATGAAGGACCCGGGCCGCTACAAGGGCGCGCTAGAGGTCTCCTACCTCGCGCTTTCCCTCGGCCTGCAGGGCAAGTACCGGCTGATGCCGCGCGGTTCGGCCGAACTCGATCGCACGCGGGAGGGGCTGTACCAACTGCTCGCCCAGTTGCGTGGGCCGTATGAGCGGGATTTGTCGCCGCATTGGAAAGGCGTCGCCGCGCCGCATCGTGGCCAGAGCCGGGCGATCCCCGCCTGGGTCGCCGCCGCCTTCGCCGTCGCGCTCTTGGGTGGCGGCTGGTACTGGCTGTCCGACGGCCTGTCGGCCAATGCCGGCAATCTGTACGAACGCATGTCCGCCCTGCCGCCGGGCGTGCTGCCCGTCATCGACCGCAGCGCGCCGCCGGTGCCGCCCGCACCCCCGCCACCGCCGCCGCCCGAACGCCGTCCGCCCGACGCCGCGCCGAAACTGCGGCAGTTCCTGGCGCCCGAGATCGCGCAGGGGCTGGTCTCCGTCGACGGCGATGCGCAGCGGTTGCTGGTCCGTATTCGCGGGCGGGGGATGTTCCCCTCCGGCTCGGCCACGGTCGATCCGCGCTTCATCGATATCCTTCGCCGCATCGGCGATGGGTTGAAGGACGAGCCTGGCCGCGTCGTCGTGCAGGGCCATTCGGACAACCAGCCGATCCGCACGGTGCGCTTCCCGTCGAACTTCGCGCTCTCCGCCGCCCGTGCGCAGGAAGCCATGGCCGCGATCGTCGCGGCCAATGGCGACCCGACGCGCTTCGCCGCCGAAGGCAAGGCCGACGCCGAACCTCTGGCGAGCAATGCCACCGCGGAGGGCCGGGAAGAAAACCGCCGCATCGAAGTCATTCTGCTGCGTGGGAACCGCTGAGATGCGCGCCTTCTTCTCCATCCCCGCGCTTGGCGCGCTGCTCGGCATCCTGTTGCTGGATGTCGTTGTCTGGCTCTTCGCGCCGCTGCTTGGGGAGGCTTTCGACGCGATCTGGCTGCGCGGCATCCTGGTCGGCATTCCGATCCTGCTCTGGGCCGTCATCGTCTTCCTGATGGGGCGCAAGCGGGAGGGCCGCGATTCCGCCCTGGTCGAAGCCGCCGCCGCACCCGACCCGAAGATCGCCAAGGACGAACACGCAGCGGCCGAGGAAGCCGAGTTGCGCGGCAAGCTGACCGAGGCGCTGGCCAAGTTGAAGGCCGCGACGGGCGGGAAGGGGACCTTCCTCTACGACCTGCCTTGGTATGCGATCATCGGCCCGCCGGGTTCGGGCAAGACCACCGCGCTGATGAACAGCGGGCTGGAATTCCCGCTGGCCGAGGGCCGCGTTGCCGGCGTCGGCGGCACGCGCTTCTGCGATTGGTGGCTGTCCGAACGGGCGGTGATGATCGACACCGCCGGGCGCTACACGACCCAGGACAGCGACGCCGATGCGGACAAGGCCGGCTGGGAACGCTTCCTGGACCTGGTCAAGAAGAACCGCCCGCGCCAGCCGCTGAACGGCGTGCTGGTCGCCTTTGGCGTGGACATGCTGTCGCGGCTGGATGCGACGCAGCGCGAATCGCACGCCCGCAGCGTGCGGCGGCGGATCAAGGAATTGGAAACCCGCCTGGGCCAGCGCCTGCCGGTGTATTTCCTGGTCAGCAAGACCGACCTTCTGCCTGGCTTCACGGAATTCTTCGACGATCTGGACAAGGCCGGCCGCGACCAGGTCTGGGGCTTCACCTTCCCTGTCGCCGCAACGCCCGAGGGCGCGGTGCAGAAATTCGGCGAAGAGTTCAAGGCGCTGGAGGAACGCCTGACCGCGCGCCTGCTGGAACGGCTGCAGGCCGAACGCGGCCCGTCGCAGCGCGCGCTGATCGCCGGCTTCCCGGCGCAGGTCGCCTCGCTGGAAGGGCCTTTGCAGGCCTTTGTGCAGGCGGCCTTTGGCGGGTCGAAACTCGATCCCGCGCCATTCCTGCGCGGGGTGTACTTCACCTCGGGCACGCAGGAAGGCACGCCGCTCGACCGCCTGTCGGGCGCGCTGTCGCGCGCCTTCGGCCTGGACCCCAAGCGCCCCGCGGCGGTGATGGGCCAGAAGGGGCGGGCCTATTTCCTTGGGCGCTTGCTCAAGGATGTCGTGTTCAACGAAGCCCGGCTGGCCGCGAACGACCGTGGCTTGGAATCCCGCCGCCGCATGGTGCAACTCGGCGCCTGGGCCGCCGCGATCCTGCTGCTGGTCGGCGGCGGCGCCTGGGGGTTCATGGCGCTCGAAACCGAGGCCACGCGCGAACGGCGCCTGACCGTCGCCGTCACCGCCGCCGAAGCGGCGGCGACCAATGCCGAACCGCTGGAACGGGTGCCTTCGCCCGACCTGACCCGCGTGCTCGGCTATCTGGAGGCCACCCGCGCCCTGCCGGAAGCGGCCAAGGGCGATGGCCCGGCTTTTGGCTTGAGCCAGGAGGAGATGCTCTCCGCCGGTGCCGATTCCGCCTATCGCCGTGCTCTGGACCGCGTGCTGCTGCCCCGCCTGCTGGCGCGGGTCGAGGCGCAGATCCGCCAGGGCATCCAGCGCCCCGACTTCCTGTATGAGGCGGTGCGCGTCTACCTGATGCTCGGCAAGCAGGGGCCGATGGACCGGACCCTGGTGAAGGAATGGTTCGGGCTCGACTGGCAGGCCGAATTCCCCGGCGCCGTGAACCAGCCTGGCCGCGATGCGCTGGGCCGGCATCTGGACGCGCTGCTGGCCGGGCAACTCGCCGCCTATCCGCTGGATGGCGCGCTGGTCGATCAGGCGCGGCGCGTCTTCTCCCGCCTGCCGATGGCGCAGCGCGTCTACACCCGCCTGCGTCCACTGGCGGAAAACATCCCGGCCTGGACGCCGGCACAGCCCCTGGGCGCCGCCGGCCAGCGCTATTTCACCCGCAGCAGCGGCCGCCCGCTGACCGAGGGCGTGCCGGGTCTGTTCACGGTGGAGGGCCTGTACCGCGCCGTGCTGCCGCGCCTGCCGCAGGCAGCGCTTGAGGCCGCCAGCGAATCCTGGGTCCTGGGGCCGGAGGCGGCGGTCGCCGGCGCCGGCAACCCGGGGCGGTTGGAGGCCGATGTACTGGCGCTCTACGCCGCCGACTACGTCCGCGCCTGGGAAGCCATGCTGGGCGACATCGTGCTGCCGCCCTTCGCCAGCCTGAACGCGGCGGCCGAGGGGCTGAACCTGCTGGGTGCGCCGAACAGCCCGATGAAGGATCTGTTGCGCTCCATCGCGCGCCAACTGGCGCCCGGCACGGCACCGGAACCCCCCGGTGGCGCGGCCGGCGCCGCCCTGGCGGGGGCCGCGGCGCAGGCGGCGCAGGCCGCGACGGCGGCGGCCAGCCGGGTCGCGGCGGCGGTGGGCGCCAACCTCGGCGGCAGCGGCGCCAAGCCGGTCGCCGATGTGGTGGAACCGCGTTTCCGCGAATTGCGCGAAGCGGCGGGCGCACCCCTCGACGGCGTGCTGGCCATCCTGAACGACCTCTATGTGCAGGTCGCGCGCCTGGCCAACTCGCCCCCCGGCACCGCCTTGCCGCCGACCCAGGGCCTGGACCCCGGCCAGCGGCTGTTGTCGGAGGCACAGCGCCAGCCGCAGCCGCTGCAAGGCTGGATGACGGCCCTGGCGCAATCGACGGGCCAGGCCCGCGCCGGCGGTGCGCAGGCCGCCATCGCCGCCGCCGGCGGGCAGCAACTGGCGCCGCTGTGCCGCGGCATGGAAACGCGCTTCCCCTTCCGCCGGGCCAATGCCGCGCCGGATATGCCGATGGATGACTTCATCCGGCTCTTCGCGCCGGGCGGGCTGTTCGACACTTTCTTCACGGCGAATATCCGCAACTATGCCGATACGACGCAGCGCCCCTGGCGCCCGGTCGCGGCCGATGGTCTGCCGCCGCCGATCAGCCCGGCCGACCTGGTGCAGTTCCAGCGCGCCGCGGCGATCCGCGATGCCTTCTTCCCGACCGGCGGCAACAGCGGCTTCCGCTTCCAACTGGTGCCGCAGGGGCTTTCGGCAGGCACCACGGCGGGGGTGCTGGAAGCCTCCGGCAATCGCGTGGCGCTGACGCCAGGCGGGGGCGGGCGGCCGGTGGATGTCAGCTTCCCGGCCCAAAACCCGGTGACCTTGACCTTCGACCCGGAATCCAGCGCCGGGCCGCTGGCCTATGACGGCGCCTGGGCGACGCTGCGCTTCGTGTTCCTCGGCCGGTTGAATGCGACGGCGCAGCCCGATCGGTTCCGCCTGTCGGTCACGCAGGGCGACAAATCCGCCGACTTCCTGGTGCAGGCATCGAGCAGCGTGAACCCCTTTGGCCTGCGTGAGTTGCTGGAGTTCCGCTGCCCCACCTTGCGGCCGAACTGACCCATGGAGGACGCATCAACAGGCTTGTTCGGCAAGCTGCCGGCCCATGGCGACTTCGTTCGCCGCGGCCTGCCGCGCGGCTTTGTCGCGGCCTGGGATGACTGGCTGTCGGCCGGCATCGCGGCGTCGCGCGGGGCGCTCGGGCAGGCCTGGGATGATGCGTGGGAATCGGCGCCGGCCTGGCGCTTCCGCCTGGCGCCCGGGGCCTGCGGTCCCGATGCGGCGGTGGGGGTGATGGTCACGTCGCAGGACACCGTCGGCCGGCGCTTTCCGCTGACCCTGGCGGCGGTGACGCAGGACGCCTGCGCCCCGCCGGACGACGCATGGTTCGCCGCCATGGAAGACGCCGCGCTGCGCGGCCGCGCGGGGGAGATGGATGCGGACGGGCTGCTGGCCCTGCTGCCCATGGCCCCGCCGCCAGACCCGGATGCGACGCTGGATGGGCGCAGCCTGTTCTGGACAGCGGGCGGCACGCCGATCCGCATGCCGCCGGCGGAGGCGTTCGCGTCGCTGCTCGGCGCGCCCCGGGTGGCGGATGACGAGGCGATCGCACCGGCCTCGGCGGCCGAGGTCGCGGTGCCGGCGGATGACGCCGAAGCATCCCCCTGCGCCACCCCGCCGCGTGAGGACATCGCGCCGGCGGCCGACAGCGAACCCTACCAATGGGCGGAAGCCGTGGACCTGCCTTGGGCCACGCCACCACAGCCCCGCAACCCTGAAGCCGGAGCGGATGCATGAGCGGCGTACTCGGATCCACCGCCTGCTCCCACCCCGGCGCTGTCCGCAAGCGGAACGAGGATAATCTGGTGGACCGGCCGGAGGTCGGCCTCTGGGCCGTCGCCGACGGCGCCGGCGGGCATGGCGCGGGCGATGTCGCCAGCACCGCCATCGCCGAGGCGCTGATCGGCATCCCCCCCGGCCTGTCGGCGGCCGAAATGCTGGCCCAGGTGCGGCTGCGTCTGGATGCGGTCCATGCCGATATGCAATCGCGTGCGGAGGAGCGCGGGACGGGCGGCGTCATCGCCTCCACCGTGGTCGTGCTGTTGGCGCGCGGGGGGCATTACGCCGCACTTTGGGCCGGGGACAGCCGCATCTACGTGCTGCGCGGCGGGGTGCTGCATCGCGTGACGCGCGACCACAGCCTGGTGCAGGAACTGGTCGATAGCGGCGCCTTGACCGAGGAAGAGGCCGAGCGCCACCCGCAGGCCAATATCATCACCCGCGCCATCGGCGCGCAGGGGGCCTTGGCGCTGGACAAGGTGTCGGACCGCATCCAGCCCGGCGACCGCTTCATGCTGTGCAGCGACGGCGTGTTCAAGGAATTGCCGGAAGCGCAACTGGCCGGGATGATGCTGGCCGGGGCCGGGGCGGATCAACTGGTCAGCGCCGCCGTCGCCGCCGGCGCGCGGGACAATGTGACGGTGGTGGTGGTGAACGCGTAGGGCGCGACGGAACCCGCCGCGCCCCGCCCGCCTCAATCCGCCGTGGCGCCGGAGGCCCGGACGATCGGCACCCACAGCGCGATCTCGTCCTTCACATACTGGGCAAAGCGCTCCGGCGTGTAGCCGCGCATGGTCGGCGTTCCCATGGCTTCCAGCCGCGCCGAGATGGCGGGATCGGCCAGGGCCTCGTCGATCGCGCTGGCCATGCGGGTGGTGATCGGCGCCGGCAGGTTGGCGGGACCAAAAACGCCATACCAGGAATAGGATTTGTAGCCCGGCAGCCCGACCTCGGCCGCGGTCGGCACATCGGGCATCAGGCTCGACCGCTCATCCGTCGCGACGAACAGCGTCCGCGCCTGGCCATCCGTGTGATAGGGCAGCATCAGGCTGGGGATGTCGCTGTTGAACTGGATCTCCCCGGCGATCAGGGCCGTATAGACCTGCCCCGGGGCGCGGTAGGGCACATGGACCGCCTCGGTGCCCGTCTGGGTCAGGAAGGCGGCCGACGCGATATGGCCCGATGTGCCGACCCCGGCGCTGCCGTAGGAATAGCGGCCGGGGTTGGCGCGGAGCGCGGCGATCCATTCCTCGGTCGTGCGGGCGGTCAGGCCGCGCGTCGTGATGCTGTGGCAGATCGGGATGAAGTTCGTCGGCGCGATGGCCGTCAGGTCGCGCACCGGATCATAGGGCAGGTTGCGATACAGCCCGACCGCGAGACCGGTCGAGGACAGCGTCGCAAACACGAAGGTCGCGCCATCGGGCGGCAGCTTGGCGACGTAATCCGTGCCCACCGTGCTGCCGCCGCCGGGGCGGTTTTCCACGACCACGCTGACACCCAGAATCTGCGCCAGCTTCGGCGCCAGCAGCCGCATGGTGATGTCGGTGCCGCCGCCGGTGCCGAAGGGCACGATCATGCGGATCGGCCGGTCGGGCCACCGGGTGCCCTGCGCCCGGACGATGGACGGCGCCATCAATGTCAGCGCGAGCGCCGCGCGGCGTGTGGTGGTGGTCATGGGCTGCTCCTGTTCATGATCAGAACGATCCCCCATTGACCGGCAGCATCTGGCCCGAGACGAAGCCGGCGAGGTCGGAGGCGAAAAACAACGTCGCATCGGCGATGTCCTGCGGGGCACCCAGGCGACCCAGCGCGATGCCCGACAGGGTGGCGGCACGGCGGTCGTCCGACTGCCCATCCCAGCCCTGCTGCTTCTCGGCATCGGTCAGCACCAGGCCCGGCGCCACGGAGTTCACCGTAATCCCGAAAGGGCCGAATTCCATCGCCAATTGCCGGGTCAGGCCCAGCACCGCGTGCTTGGCACTGCAATAGGCCTGGATGCGCGTGCGCGACGGGCGGAAGGCGGCGCCCGAGCTGATGTTGATGATCCGCCCGGTGCCCGCCCGCTTCATCGCCGGTGCCGCGGCACGCGTGACGGCGAAGGTCGCATCGACGTTCAGGGCAAAAATGCCGTCCCAATCCTCGTCCGATACATCCTCGATCGGCTGGCCGTGCTGCCCGCGCATCCCGCCGGCATTGTTCACCAGGATCCCGATCGGACCGCCGGCCTCCCGTTCGACCCCCACCACCCAGTCGCGCGCGGCGGCGCGGTCGGTCAGGTCGAAGGCCGCGGTCGCGATCGCGGTGCCCGCGGCGGTTTCGGCCAGCCCGCCCGCGTCGATGTCGCAGGCCCAGACGCGACCCCCGCGGCTAGCGAAGGCGCGCGCGATGGCGCGCCCAAAACCCATCGCGGCGCCGGTGACGGCGATGGTACGGCCAGTGAAGTCGAGGGGATCATGCATCGTGCCGTCATGATCCCATCCGCCCCCCACCCGTCAATGCGGTTGACCGCGCGCAAACGGCGGCGGAAGACGGAAACTGCAAGCAGAGGAACCAACATGGCGGAACCGGTGGTCGTGTGGGGTGCAGGCGCGATCGGCGGCATCATCGGTGCCTATCTGCGCCGTGCCGGCATGTCGGTGGTCTTCGTCGATGTCGTGCCCGAGCACGTGGCGGCCATCCGCGCCGGCCGGCTTGCGATCGAAGGCCCGGTCGATGCCTTCACCGTTGGCGGCGACGCCTTCCTGCCCGAGGAGATGACCGGCCGGCACCGCCTGATCATCCTGGCGGTCAAGGCGCACCATACCGAGGCCGCGACGCGCGCGCTGGCGCCCCACCTGGCCGAAGACGGCGCCGTCGTCTCCTGCCAGAACGGGCTGAACGAGCTGGTCATCGCCGATATCGTCGGGCGGCCGCGCACCATCGGCGCCTTCGTCAATTTCTACGCGGATTACCTCGCACCCGGGCGGCTGCACTACGCCAAGCGCGGCGCGGTGGTGGTGGGCGAATTGGACGGCGCCGTGACGCCGCGGATCGAAGCGTTGCATGCGACGATGCGCATCTTCGAACCCGATGCCGTGCTGTCCCAGAACATCTTTGGCTTCCTCTGGGGCAAGGCGGGCTATGGCGCGATCCTGAAGGCCTCCGCGCTGACCGACGACACCATCGCCGCATTCATCGGCAGCCCGGCGCGCCGCCGCATGATCGTGGCCCTGGTGCGCGAGATCCTGGAAGTCGCGCGGGCCGAGGGCGTGACGCCCCTGGGCTTCGACAATTTCGACCCCGGCGCCTTCCTGCGCGACGACTTCGTCGCGATGACGCATTGCCTGTCGGCGCTGGAGGCGATGAACCGCGCCGCCGCCAAGCCGCGCAGCGGCATCTGGCGCGACCTGTCCGTTCGCAAGCGCCCGACCGATGTCGCGGCGCAACTGGCGCCCGTCCGCGCCGCCGCTCGCCGGCATGGGCTGGCGACGCCGCTGGCCGACCGGCTGGTCGCGCTGATCACCGATATCGAAACCGGCCGCCGCGCGATCGGCCAGGACCTGGCCGACGAACTTTGCGGAGTCGCAGCATGACCGATGCCCCACATCCCGACGGCAACCCCTGGGAATGGCCCGAACCCGTCTGGCGCCGGATCACCGGCCGCGCCCGCGCCGGGCGCAGCCTGAAGCCGACGCATTGGCCGGATGGCGCGCGCTGCGCCGTGGCGCTGTCCTTCGACGCCGACCACGACACCATCCCGCTGCGCGATTCCGATGAAAGCCCGATGCGCATCAGCCAGGGCCAATACGGCAACCGCCAGGGCGTGCCGCGCATCCGCGCGCTGCTGGCGCGCGAAAGCGTCAAGGCGTCCTTCTTCTACCCGGCCGTATCGGCGCTGCTCTACCCGGATGAGGCGCGTGGCGTCGCCGATGACGGGCACGAGATCGGCATCCACTCCTGGATCCACGAACGCAACACCGCGCTGCCCTATGTCGTCGAGCGTGACCTGGCCTTCCGCGCCGCCGACACGCTGCTGCGCGTCACCGGCCAGCGGCCGGTCGGGATGCGGACGGCGAGCTGGGATTTCTCGCTGCGCACGCTCGACATCATCCGGGAGATGGGGCTGCTCTACGACAGCAGCCTGATGGCCGATGACGATCCCTATGAACTGATGGCCGATGGGCAGGCCACCGGCATCGTCGAACTGCCGCCCGAATGGATCCGCGACGATGCGGTGTATTTCAACATGGCCCGCTTTGGCGGGTTGCGGCCCTATACCCCGCCCTCCGCGGTCGCGGAGATCTTCATCGGCGAATTGGACGGTGCCTGGGCCGAACGCGGGTTGTTCCTGCTGACCATGCACCCGCACCACATCGGCCACCGCAGCCGCATGCCGGTGCTGGAACGGGTGATCGCCCATGCCAAGGCACTGGGCGGCTGCTGGTTCGCGACGCATGCCGAGGTCGCGGCCTGGTGCAAGGCCCACGCCGCGCCGTAGGAAACACCTCGTTCAGGCGTGAACGCCTTGCTCCAGCAGGGCGACCTGGCGGCGCATCGCGTCTAGGCGCCCCGGCGGTGGATCGACGGCGGGGCAGGGTGGCGGCGCCGCGCCCCGGCCCAGCGCCGCCAGCGCCGCCGGGATCCAGGCGCGCCACGCCGGATCATCGGCGGCCTCGCCGCTCCCCATCGCTAGCCCCGCCAGGCGGCGCAGCGCCGCATCGGCGACGATGGCGGCATCGGCACCTTCCGCCCGGTGCCAGGCGGGTTCCTGGAGCCGGCGGGCGATCGAGGCCTCCAGGTTGTTGCTGGCCAGGCCCGCCGCCCTGCGCGCCGCGCGCTGCGTGGCATCGGCGGCACCACCCAGTGCGGCGGCGAGGTAGTCGGCATGGGCGGCGATCGCCGCGCGCAGGGCGGCCCCCGTTCGCGCATTCTCCCAACTCGGCCACAGCAGCAGGCTGGCGGCCACGGCAAGACCGCCGCCGGCCAGGGTATAGGCCGCCCGCATCGCCGCGATGTCCCACATCGTCGCGTCATGCAGCCGCGCTTCGGTCAGGATCAGCAGGCAGGGGGTCAGGCAGGCGATGAACAGCCCGTAGCTGACCCCGCGCAAGGTGAAGGCGATGCCGCAGATCAGCAGGTAGGCGACCGCATGCGCCGGCGTCCCGACCACCAGCAGCGCCAGGCCGGCCGCGACGGCGGCCCCTGCCAAGGTGCCCAGGATACGCTCCAGCGCCCGCTGCCAGGTGACGGCGACAAAGGGCTGCATGGTCAGCACCAGCGCCAGGGTCAGCCATTGCTGGAAGGGATGCGGCCAGAGCAGCGACCACAGCAGCGCCCCCCCGGCCAGGACGGCGCAGCGCGCGGCGTGGCGCAGGATCACCGACTCCGTGGTCAGGTTGTCCCGCAGCGGGCCGAACACCGCCTCCGGCCAGGGCGGCGCCGGCGCATCGGCGGCCAGCGGCGCGATGTCCGTGGTGGCCAGTCCCGCCGCGATCCGCGCCAGCAGGGGATCGGCCAGATCCCCGGGCGGGGCGGTGCCCGCGGTGGCCGGATCGGGGTGGGCGGCGATCCAGCCGAGCAGGGGTGCGGCCTCCGCCCGCGGTGGATCGGGGGCCTCGAAGCGGGTGGCCAGCATGATCAGCGCGGCGAAGACATCCTCCGCCCGGTTGAGCGCCAGAAGCGCCGGTTGTGCCAGGCGCAGCGCCGGCGCGCGGGGGCGCAGCGCGTCCAGGATCAGCGCCCGGGCGGCCTCGATCGCGTCGCGCAGGCAGGAGCGGCTTTCGCGGGTCGCGGCCTCCCACGCCGTGCCGGGCGCGCCTTCGGCCAGCAGCGCCTGCTCCACGCGGGCAAGCTCGGCGACGCGCTGCCAGACCCGGGCCTGCGCCGCGCGGATGGGGCCGGCCGGGTCGATCCGCCAGAACAGCAGGGTCATCGCCGTCGCCCAAAGGCTGCCGGTGACAAAGGCCAGCGCCGCCGCGCCGTGCAGCCCGGGGGGCGTCACATGGCCGACCGCGAGCACGATCGCCAGGGTCAGCATATTGCCGACGCCGGTCGCGGCCGCCCCCCAGACGCGGGCCAAGCCGCCGCCAAAGATGCACAATACGGCAAGGCCCGTCGCCCACGAGGGATCGGTCTGGCTGAGCGCCCCGAAGCCGGCGAAAGCGACCGCGCCCAGGACCGCAAAAGCCAGCCCCGCCCAAAGTCGCGGCCGTATCGGCCCGGCGCTGTCGCCCAGGCAGGTCAGCAGCGCCGCCAGTGCCGCGACATGCAGCATGGGCACATCCACCCAGATGTCGGCCGCGACGACGACACCGACGGCGAGCGAGGCGCGGAGACCCTCCATCGCGCTGATCGCGTGGCGATCGGCGCGGGCTGGTAGCCAGGCGGCGCGACGCACGCCCGCGCCCGAAGGGGCGAGGCCCTCGGCCACGTCATTCGCCAGCACGGGAATCATGCCCTTCCGCGTATCGCCCATTTTGATCATGCACGGATTGGACATGATCGCGCCGGCGATGGCCAGTTGCCCTGCTGTTTTGCGCCCCGCGCCTAGACCACCGCGGTCATCCCGCCATCCACATAGACCATCGTCCCATTGACGAAATCCGATGCCGGCGCCGACAGGAACACCGCGGCCCCCACCAATTCCTCCACCCGCCCCCAGCGGCCGGCCGGGGTGCGCTGGCACAGCCAGGCGGTGAAGACCGGGTCATCCACCAGCGCCTTGGTCAGCTCGGTCGCGAAATACCCCGGCGCCAACCCGTTCACCTGCACGCCATGCCTGGCCCATTCGGCGCAGAGCGTGCGCGTCAGCATCCGCGCCGCACCCTTGCTGGCCGAATAGGCGGCGGTGCCCGGTCGGCCGAGATCGCTCTGCACCGAGCAGATGTTCACGATCTTCCCGCGCCCGCGCTGGACCATGCGCTTGCCGACCGCCTGGGCCATGAAGAACAACCCGTCGAGGTTCACCGCCATCACCTCCCGCCACGCGGATTCCGGCAATTCGGTCGCGGGGAAGCGGCGGGTGATCCCGGCATTGTTGATCAGGATGTCGATCGGCCCGAGGCGCGCCTCCAGGTCCGCGACGGCGGCCTCGGCCCCCGCCTGGTCGGTCACGTCGAAGGCGGCGGTCTGCACGGCGGTGTCGCCGAACGACGCCGCGGCCCCCGCCAGTTTGCCAGCATCCCGCCCGTTCAGCACGACGGAGGCACCAGCCTCCGCCAGCCCCCGCGCCAGGGCCAGCCCAATCCCCTGGCTGGAGCCGGTGACCAGGGCGCGACGGCCGGTCAGGTCAAAGAGGGCCTGTTTCATTTTTTTGCTTTCCCCTGTCATCCTTGGCCAAACTTACGCGCTTCGGGGGGAATGAACATGACGGACAAGCCAGCAGTCCTGGTGATCGGGCATCTGCCGCAACGCGACCTGGATGCGATGGCCCGGCGGTTCACCGTGCTGGAATATTTCTCCGCCGCCGACAAACCGGCGTTCCTGGCGAAACATGGCGCGTCGGTGCGGTTCGTCTCGACGCGGGGCGAGACCGGGATCAACGCCGAACAACTGGCCGCCCTGCCGAATCTCGAGATCGTCGCCTGCTATGCCGTCGGCACCGACATGGTGGATTTGGCCGCCTGCCGCGCCCGCAAGATCCCGGTGACCAATACCGCCGGCGTGCTGACCGATGAGGTCGCGGACATGGCCCTGGCACTGCTGCTGTCGGCCTTCCGGCAGATCCCGGCCGGCGATGCCTGGGTCCGCGGCGGCGACTGGGCGGCCAAGGGATCGATGGCCTTGCAGCGGCGCATGTATGGCAAGCGCCTGGGCATCGTTGGCCTCGGCGCCATCGGCCGGGCGGTGGCGAAGCGGGCGGAGGGATTTGCCATGCCCATCGCCTATTCCGGCCGCAGCAAGCAGGACATCCCCTACGCCTATTACCCGGACCCCTTGGCCATGGCGCCGCATGTGGATGCGCTGGTGGTCTGCGCGGCCGGTGGCCCGGCGACGCGCAACCTGGTCTCGGCGGCCGTCATCGCCGCCCTGCCGAAGGGCGCGATCCTGGTCAATGTCGCCCGTGGCACGGTGGTCGAGGAAGCGGCCGTGATCGCCGCCCTGCGCAGCGGCCAGTTGGGCGCGGCCGGGCTGGATGTGTTCCTGAACGAACCCGCCATCGACCCGGTGTTCGCCGGTTTCCCCAATGTGGTGCTGCAACCGCATGCGGCCTCGGCGACCTATGAGACACGCGGCGCCATGGGCGATTTGATGCTGGCGAATATGGAAGCCTGGCTGGACGGCCGCCCCTTGCTGACGCCCGTCGCATGACCCGCGCGCTGTTCATCCACGCAGCCCACGACCTGCGTGTCGAAGCCGACAACCCCGGCCCGCCCGGCCCCGGCCAGGTGCTGGTCCGCATCGGTGCGGCCGGCATCTGCGGATCGGACCTGCATTACTTCCACGCCGGCGGCTTTGGCGCGATGCGGCTGCGGCAACCGATGGTCCTGGGGCATGAGGTCGCGGGCACGGTCGCCGAGATCGGTGCGGGCGTCACGGGCGTCGCCATCGGCGACAAGGTCGCGGTGAACCCGTCGCTGCCCTGCGGCATGTGCAAATTCTGCCTCGGCGGGGCGCCGAACCATTGCCTGGACATGCGCTTCTTCGGCAGCGCGATGCGGATGCCGCATGTCCATGGCGCCTTCCGCGAGGCACTGGTCTGCGAGGCCGCGCGTTGCGTCGTGCTGCCGCCCGGCATGCACCTGACCCTGGCGGCCTTCGCCGAACCGCTCGCCGTCTGCCTGCATGCGGCCGCCCAGGCCGGGCCGTTGTTGGGCCGGCGCGTGCTGGTGACCGGGGCGGGGCCCATCGGCGTGCTGACGGCAGCCGTCGCGCGCCTGGGCGGGGCGGCGGAGGTGGTGGTGACCGACCTCATGGCCGCACCCCTCGTGTTCGCCACCCGCATGGGGGCGACCCGCACCATCGCGCTGCACGACGAACCCGATGCCCTGGCCGGCTACCATGCCGACAAGGGCCATTTCGACGTGGTCTTCGAAGCCAGTGGCAGCGGCAGCGCCCTCGCCGGCGCGATCGAGGCCGCGCGCCCCGGCGCCACCATCGTGCAGATGGGCCTCGGCGACGACATAACCCTGCCACTGTCGCGCCTGGTCGCCAAGGAGATCACCCTGCGCGGCACCTTCCGCTTCCACGCGGAATTCGCCGCCGCGGTCGATGTGCTGGCGCGCGGCGCGATCAATCCGATGCCGATGGTGACCGCGGTGTTCCGGCTGGACCAGGCGGAAGAAGCCTTTGCCCTGGCCTCGGACCGGGCGAAGGCGATGAAGGTGCAACTGGCGTTTTAGCCAGGCAGTTTCAGCAGCGCCCTGGCATTCCCGCTGGCGACCTTGGCGCGCACATCCTCCGGGATCGCCGCGTTTTCGATGAAGCGCGCGGCGATGCCGGACTCCTCATACGGGTAGTCGATCGAGAACATCACCCGCGTCTCGCCCAGCGCCGCCAGCGCCGCCTTCAACGGCACGTCGTCGCATTGCCCCGATGTGGTGACCGAGATGTTGGACCGGATATACTCCGACGGTTTTTTCCGCACCCGCCGGTTCGTCTCGGTGAACGTATAGCGGCTGTCCAGGCGCCACAGCATGAAGGGCAGCGCCTCACCCATATGCCCCAGGATGACCTGCGCGCGGGGGAAGCGGTCGAAGACGCCGGTCACGATCAGGCGCAACGCATGGGTCGAGGTTTCGGTCGTCCATTCCCAGGTCGGCTTGTGCAGTTCGGGCACGCCCTCCAGCACATGCGGCATGCGGAAACTGTCGTCGGGGTGCAGGTAGAGCGGCACGTCCAGCCCCTGCAAAGCCTCCCAGAACACGTCATTGCGCGGATCGTCGAGATACACGCCGAGCGTATGATGGTTGATCATCGCGCCCTGGAACTTGAGGTCGCGCACGCAGCGTTCCAATTCGCGCGCCGCCGTCGCCGGGTCCTGCATCGCCAGATGCGCGAAGCCGCCATAGCGGTCGGGGCGCTTCTGGATTTCGCGCGCCAGGGCGTCATTGGCCTCGGCCGCCAGGCGCGTCGCGGTCGCGGTATCGGGTTCGGCCTGCACCCCGGGGCCGGAGATCGACAACACCGCCCGTTCGACGCCCGCGCCATCCATCGCCGCCAGGCGTTCCTCACCAAAATCCGACATGCGGCGGATCAGCGTGGCGCGCGCCTCTGCCGGTACGGGCGGCATGGCCTTGTTGAGGTAGCCGAGGAAGGAGGGGATGATGATGTGTTCTTCCAGCGCGATCTTGCCGGGCAGCGGGGCGGCGATGGCGCCGGCAGCGGCCAGGGTGGGCAGGGCCAGAAGCGCGCGGCGGTCGATCGGCATTGTTGGGGACTCCTGGCCTGCGCCGGACCATGCCAGCATGGTGCTTTGAGGGGCAGGGGCCATGACCGATACGCGACCGCTCGCCATCGCCGCCGAGGACGCACCGCCGCGGCAAAAGCCGTCGAACTATCCCGAACCTTTTTTCAGCCGCATGGGCGGGCGCCAGAAGCGCGCACTGGGCGATATCTTCGGCTTGAAGAATTTTGGCGTGAACCTCACGCGGCTTTTGCCTGGCGGCGAGTCAGCCCTGCTGCACCGGCACAGCCGGCAGGATGAGTTCATCTACATCCTGGCAGGCACGCCGACCCTGGTGACCGATGCTGGCGAGCTCCTGCTCGGCCCCGGCCACTGCGCGGGGTTTCCGGCCCAGGGTGTCGCGCACCAGTTGGTGAACCGCAGCGACGCCGATGTGGTCTATCTCGAAATCGGCGACCGCACGCCCGGCGACGCCGGGAGTTATCCCGACGACGACCTGGTGGCGGTGATGGGTGCGGACGGCGCCTGGCACTTCACGCACAAGGACGGCACGCCCTATCAGTAGGTCGCGCGCCCGCCGGAGATGTCGAACACCGCCCCGGTCGAAAACCCGCATTCGCTGCCCGCAAGCCAGCGCACCATGGCCGCGATCTCGGTCACTTCGACAAACCGCCCCATCGGAATCTTGCCGAGCATGTAGGCGATGTGCTCCGGCGTCATCTGGTCGAAGATCGCGGTCTTCGCCGCGGCCGGCGTCACGCAATTCACCAGCACCCCCGTCTGCGCCAATTCCTTGCCCAGGGATTTCGTCAGCCCGATCACCCCCGCCTTGGCGGCGGAATAGGCGGCGGCATTGGGGTTGCCCTCCTTGCCGGCGACCGAGGCGATGTTGACGATCCGCCCCCAGCCACGCGCCGTCATGCCCGGCACCACGGCGCGGCAGCACAGGAAAACGCCGGTCAGGTCGACCTCCAGCACCCGGCGCCATTCGGCGACGGGATAGGTCGCGACCGGCACGTTCGGCCCGGTGATGCCGGCATTGGCGACCAGGATATCGACGGGACCAAGGGCGGTCTCGGTGGCGGCCAGGGCGGCGGCGACCGCGGTCTCATCGGTCACATCGCAGGCGACGGCGTGGCCGCCGAGACGATTGGCGACTTTTTGGGCCTCGGCAGGGTCGGCCTCCCACAACGACACCCGCGCGCCATCGGCGGTCAGCCGTTCCGCGACCGCGAGGCCGATGCCGCGCGCGCCGCCCGTGACCACCGCCACCTTGCCATTGAGGCTCATTGTTCCTGTTCTCCCTATCCGCGGTTGCGCCCGCCGCCATCCAGGTCGACCACCGTGCCGCTGATGTAGCCGGCGCGTTGGCTGGTCAGGAATACCGCGAGGTCACTGACCTCGGACGGGTCGATGGCGCGGCCGAGCGGCAGGTCGGCCAGCGTGTCCTCCCACCGGTTCTCGTCGCCGAATTTCGCCGCGGCCTTGGTGCGGGCCAGGCGCTGGATGCGGTCGGTCTTGGTCGCGGCCGGGTTCAGCCCCAGCACGCGCACGCCGGAATCCACGCTGCGGCCGCCCACGGCCTCGGTGAAGGCGATCAGCGACGCATTGCCGGTGGCGCCACAGATGTAGTCGGCGCGCGGCGAACGCCCGGCCATGCCGATGATGTTCAGGATCACCCCGGCGCGCCGCGCCTCCATCTTTGGCAGATACAGCATCGTCAGGTGGATGTAGCCCATCACCTTCAGCGCCCAGGCCTCGGACCAGCGCTCGAACGACAGGTCCTGCACGCGGCCGCCCGGGATGGCGCCGGCATTGTTCACCAGGATGTCGATGCCGGGATGCGCCGCGGCCAGTTTTTCGCGCGCGCCCGCATCGCCAAGATCGGCCGCATGCGTCGCGACGGCGACCTGCGCTGTTCCGCGCACGGCATCGGCGGCGGCGGCCAATGCCGTCGCATCACGCGACACCAGCACAAGGTTGCAGCCGGCGGCGGCGAAACCATGCGCACAGGCCAGGCCGATGCCCTTGCTGCCGCCGGTGATCAGCACGGTCTGGCCGGCAAGGCCCAGGTCAAAGCTCAAATCACCAACTCCACGACAAAGGGACCCGGCTGCGCGAAGGATTGCGACATCAGCGCGGCACATTCTTCCAGGCTATGCGCTTTCGCGGCCTCCACGCCCATGCCGCCGGCCAGCTTCACCCAATCCAGATCGGGGTTGCCGATGTCGAGCATATCCATCGCCGTGCGGCCCGGATTGGCGCCGACCGATTGGTATTCGCCCAGCAGGATCTGGTATTTGCGATTGGCCAGGATGACCGTGGTGACGGGCAGTTTCTCCCGCGCCTGGGTCCAGAGCGATTGCAGCGTGTACATCGCCGAACCATCCGCCTGCAGGTTCAGCACGCGCCGGCCGCCGCCGCCGATCGCCGCCCCGGTCGCCAACGGCATGCCGCAACCGATCGCCCCACCCGTGATCTGCAACCAGTCATGCGCGGGCGCGGTATGGGTTTCCTTGAAGAAGCCACGCCCGAAACTGACGGATTCATCGGCGATGATGCAGTCGTCGGGCATGGTCGCGGCGACGCAGCGGGCCAGGCCCTCGGGCGTCGGCAGGCCACGGGCGGCCTCCGGGCGCGGGCCGGGGTCGGGGATGGCCGCCTGGGGGGCGCCCAACTCGTCGGCCAGCGCGGTCAGCGCGGCGATCGGGTCGTGCTCATACCGTGTCAGCACATGCACCCCGGCACCCGGCGGGTAATGCAGGCTGGGCTTGCCGGGATAGGCGAAGAAGCCGACCGGCGCCTTGGCATTGACCAGAATGATCTGCTGCACATCGGCCAGGGCCGCGATGGCGAGGTCGGCCGGATAGGGCACCCGTTCCAACTGCGGCCGGCCGCGGCCGCGTTCGACGCGGGCGTTGCTCATCTCCCCCAGCATGCGCGCGCCGGTGGCGGCGGCGATGCGGTGGGCCAGCGCCTGGGCATCCGCCCGCAGCGCCCGGCCGCCGAGCAGGATCAGCACGTTGCTTTTCGTCCGCAGCACCTGCGCCGCGTTGCGGATCGCATGCGGGTCGGCCTGCGGCGCCACCGGGTCGGGCAGCCGTGCCGCCGGCACCCCGCCCTCGTTCCAGGCGGTGTCGGCCGGCAGGATCAGCGTCGCGATCTGGCCCGGATGGGTGCGGGCGGCCTGGGCGGCGATGGCGGCCTCGGCCCCCACCTGGGCCGCGTCGGTCGCGGTGCGGACCCAGCCGGACACGCCGCGGGCAAACCCTTCGGTATCGGCGGTCAATTGCGCATCCAGCGGCCGATGATAGGTCGCCATGTCGCCGACGATGTTCACGATGCCGCTGCGCGCGCGGCGGGCGTTGTGCAGGTTGGCCAGGCCATTCGCCAGACCGGGCCCGCAATGCAGCAGCGTGCAAGCCGGGTTGCCCGTCATGCGCCAGTAGCCATCGGCCATGCCGGTGACGACGTTTTCCTGCATCCCGAGCACGCAACGCATCCCGGGAATCCGGTCCAGGGCGGCGACGAAATGCATCTCGCTGGTGCCGGGGTTGCTGAAGCAGGTGGTGATCCCGCTGGCCAGCAAGGAATGCACCAGGCTCTCGGCACCGTTCACCGCGTCTCTCCCCTTTTCATTAGGGGCGCAGGGTGCGCGGGCGGTGGCGGGCCGGCAAGCCCCCGGGGCGGCATCTGACTGCTTCCCAAACGCATGAAAATATCGCAATGCGTTTGTCCATATTACAGGTCTGGCTGCTGGCAAGGACATGAGATGGGGCGTTTATCTCTCGCATTCTTCGCATCTGGCTTCGCGGCCCTGCTGTGCCAGATCGTGTGGCAACGCATGTTGGGCATCTTCGCCGGGTCCGACACCGTGTCGGCGGCGCTGGTGGTCGGGGCCTTCCTGGCGGGCTTGGGCATCGGCTCGCTGGTGGGCGCACGCTGGGCCGACCGGCTGGCGCCGCACCGGGCGCTGATCGGCTTCGCGATCGCCGAGGCCGGGGTCGCGGGCTTTGCCCTGGTCTCGAAAGTCTTCCTCTACGACACGCTGGCGATCGGCCTGGCCGGCACGGTGGATGCGCCGATGGCGATCTTTGCCCTCTGCTTCCTGGGGCTGCTGCTGCCGACCGTGCTGATGGGGGCGTCCCTGCCGCTGCTGTCGCGGGCGATCGCGGTGTCGCTCGATACGCTCGCGGCGCGCATCGGGGCGCTCTACGGCTGGAACACGCTTGGCGCCGGGGTGGGCGCCCTGGCGGGCGGCTGGCTGCTGGTCGGCAACCTGGGGTTCGAGGGCGCCTTGTGGCTGGCCGCCGCGCTGAACCTTTTTGCGGCTGCCCTGGCCTTGACCCTGCTGCCCGGCCTGCGCCGCGCGGTGCCGCCCGCCACGGTTTCGGCCGAGGCATCGGCGGGCTACGGCGGGCTGCCGATGTGGTGCCTGCTGGTCTTCCTGTCGGGCTATGTGATCGTGGCGCTGGAGATCGTCTGGGTCCGTATCCTGGGCCAGGTTGGCCAGTTCCACGCCTATCTGTTCCCGACCGTGCTGGGCATCTTCCTGCTGGCCGATGGCGCGGGCATGGCGGTCGCGGCGCGGATGGTGCGCCGCCTGTCCGACCCAAGGCCGGCCTTCTTCATCACGCAATCGGCGGGCTTCGTGCTGGCGACCGCGCTGCTGGCCCTGGTCTGGCTGGCGGCGCCGCATTGGCCGCTGTCGGAGTGGCTGACGGTGGACCAGAACCGCCTGCGCGGCGGCAACCTGGTCGCGACCGTGCTGTTGACCTTGCTGGTCGTCGGCCCGCCGTCCTTCCTGATCGGCATGACCTTTCCGCTGGTGCAGCGGGCCGTGCAGCGGGACCTGGCCTCGGTCGGGTCGCGGGTCGGCTGGGTGCAGTTGGCGAATATCGCCGGCAATGCCGCGGGGTCGATCGGCACCGGCCTGGTCTCGCTGCACGTCCTGGGCACGGCGGGCACGCTGGTGCTGCTGGCGGCACTGTCGTTTCTGCTGGTCCTGGGATGGCTCTGGACGTCGCGGCGCCATCTGCGGGCCCGCTGGCCAGAGATGGCTTTGGCCGCCGCCTGCGCCGTGGCGGTGATGGCCTGGCCGTCCAACGACGGATGGTGGCGGCGGATGCATCTGGAACGGCCGGGCCAGACGGTGGCCTGGGCCGAGGATCGCTCCGGCATCGCCTTTTTCCGCGACGATGCGCCGGGCGATGTCGCGCGGGGCGCCGCCGCCGCCGGCCTTCCGCATGGGCCCTTCTTCATCCAGGGCTTTGCCCAGGGGCGCACGCCCTTCCTGCCGCTGCACCAATTCCTGGGCGCGGTCGGGCCGCTGGTGCACCCCGACGCGCGGACCGCCTTGGCCATCGGCGTGGGATCGGGCGGCACGCCCTGGGCCGCCTCCATCCTGCCACGGACGCAGTTGCGGGCGATCGAATTGGTCGGCCCCGTGCTGGACACGCTGGAAGAAACCGCGCGAAAAAATCCGGGCGGCCCGCTGGCGCGGCTCTTCGCCGATCCGCGCATCTCGATCGAATACGGCGACGGCCGCCGTGCCCTGGCGCGCGCGACCGAAAAATTCGACCTGATCCAGGCCGATGCGGTGCTGCCGGAGGCGTCGCATTCGGGCCTGCTCTACAGCCAGGAATTCCTGGAACTCGTGCGTTCGCGCCTGGCGCCGGGCGGGCTGTATGTGCAGTGGGCGCCATCCGCGCGCGTGACGGAAACCTTCGCGGCAGTCTTCCCGCATGCGATTCTGTTGCTGCCGGCTTCGGTCTTGATCGGATCGGACTCGCCGATTCCCTTCGATGCCGCGCGCCTGGCCGACCGATTCCAGGAAGCGGCGGTGATGGCGCATCTGCGCGCGGGGAACCCGGATTTCGGCGATTACGCGGCGATGTTCGCCGACCCGCCGGTGGTCTGGGGGCCGGCGACGCCGCGCGCGGAAGCAAGCCTGACGGACATGTTCCCGCGCGACGAATTCTACCTCAACAACGGCGTTCGCGCGGCGATCGCGTTTACACGGCCGCCGCACTGAACAAGCGGTCAGCCGCCCGCGAGTGCGAGGTCGATCTGGCGCATCGCCTCGGCGCGGTCACGGCTCATCAGCGCCGCACGGGCCGCCGAGATCTGCCCCAGCCGCGCGTCGCGCATCGGCACCCCCGCTTCGGTCGCCAACGTGCTGCGGCTGAGCATCCGCGTCGCCGCGCGTTCCAGCAATTCATTCGCGACGCCCAGGTTGCCGCGGCGCAGGGCGTCCTGCGACTGCTTCAGGAATTCCATGGTGCCGGCGTTGACGTCGGCGACGGTATCGGCCGCGGCGCCTGCGCGGTTCTGCTGCGGCACAGCGGGGATGGCGGGATCCGGGCCGGCGCGCTGCATCTCGGTGATGGCGGCATCGCCGCCTGGGGGCGTGCGTGTCTGGGATTGGGACGGCGCGGCAAGGCTGATCGTGGCCAGCGCGGTGCAAAGCACGACTGCGATACGCATGGGGAACCTCCTACACGAAGTTTACGGGACGTTTAACGCCGGGGGCGCGCCTTGGGTTGCCGCGCGCACGGCGGCCGCCGCCGCGGCATTCGGCCACCTGACCGCGCCCGACATGACCCCGGCCGAATGCGAGCGTTGGCACACGCTGCGCGATGCGCCGCGCGCCGCGGCGGCCTGAACGAACTCCGCATCGCAGCACCCATCCGTGATGCCGGGGGGCATCACGTCGGAGTGATCGGCGAACACTTCGCGCGGCGCGGACGCCCCCCCGATCTTGCCGCGCGGCGCGCCGGACCGCATCTCTCACCGCATGACCGCGCCACTACTTGTCCAGCCCGATCCCTCCGACCCGCGGCTGACCCGAAGGGTCACCGGGCTCGACCACACCGGCCAGGCCGTCGAAACCTCGGTGACGGTCGAGGCGCCGCTCACGCTCTACCTGAACGGGCAGGAGATCGTGACGATGATGACGATCGGCGACCGCCCGGCGGATCTGGCGATCGGCTATTTGCTCAACCAGGGCATGCTCGCGCCAGGCGATACGGTCACCGCCGTGGACTATGACGAGGACCTTGCCGTCGTCGTCGTCCGCACCGCCCAGAAAACCGATTTCGAACAGAAGCTGCGCAAGCGCACCCAGACCAGCGGCTGCGCCCAGGGCACCGCGTTCGGCGACCTGATGGAAGGCTTCGCCGATGTGCGCCTCGCACCCGATGCGGTGCTGCGCACGTCCTGGCTCTATGGCATGCTGCGCGCGATCAACACGCTGCCCACGCTGTATCTGGAAGCGGGCGCGATCCACGGCTGCGCGCTGTGCCGGCAGGATGCCCCGCTCGTCTACATGGAGGACGTCGGCCGCCACAACGCCGTGGACAAGATCGCCGGCTGGATGTTCACGACGAAAACCTCGCCCGAGGACAAGATCTTCTACACCACCGGGCGCCTGACGTCGGAGATGGTGATCAAGGCGGTGCGCATGCGCATCCCCATCCTGATCAGCCGATCCGGCTTCACCGCCTGGGCGGTCGATCTGGCGCGGGAGGCGAACCTGACCCTGGTCGGGCGCTGCAAGGGCAAGCGCTTCGTCGCCCTGGCCGGGGAATCGCGCATCGTCTTCGACACCGATCCCGACGCGGTCCCGCCCGAGGATGCGCGCCACTGGCGCCGCAACAGCCGGGATGCGGAGGCCGCGTCCTGATGCCGCGCAACGTGCTTGGCGTGGTGCTCGCGGGCGGGCTCGCGCGGCGCATGGGGGGTGGGGACAAGCCGCTGCGCGACCTCGGCGGGCGGCCGTTGCTCGCGCATGTGCTGGACCGCCTGGCGCCGCAGGTCGCGCTGACCGTGCTGAACGCCAATGGCGACCCCGCGCGGTTTGCCGCCTTTGGCCTGCCGGTGGTGCCGGATGGCCTGCCGGATCATCCGGGACCGCTGGCCGGTATTCTCGCTGCACTGGACTGGGCGGCGACGGAGCGGCCCGACCTGCCGCTGGTACTGTCGGCGCCCGGCGACACGCCCTTCCTGCCGGCCGACCTGCTGTCGCGGCTGCTGGCGGCGCGCGCGGCCGCCCGCACGCCGCTGGCCTGCGCCGAATCGGGCGGCCATACCCACCCGCCGATCGGGGTGTGGGACGTGGCGCTGCGCCACGACCTGCGTGCCGCCATCCTGGCCGGGGAACGCAAGATCGACCGCTGGACCGCACGCCACGGTTGCGCCACAGCGATCTGGCCGACCGAGCCCTACGACCCCTTCTTCAATGCCAATACGCCAGAGGAACTGATCGAGGCCGAGCGGCTCTTGCATCGCGCGCCGCCTGCGCCCTAATGCTGGGCCATCGAGGACCAAAGCCATGAAGATGATCCTGGGCGGCATTGTCGCCGCCGCCCTTATCGCTTTCCTCGCCTCCCGCGTGCTGGACGACCGCTTCCAGGTCACGTCAGAGGCCGCCTTCACGACCTCCGGCGCCCGCATCTAGCAGGCCCAGGGCGCCGGCTTCCCATCCGGCGCCTATCTGGCCATACGTGACGTATGGCGATCGTCGAAACGCTCTTGGCGCTGCTGGCGGCCTGCGTCCTGATGGCGCTGGTGGCCCGGCGCCTTGGCCTGCCCTATGCGGTCGTGCTGGTGCTGGGCGGTTCGGCCCTGGCCTTCGTGCCGGGGCTGCCGCAGGTCGCGCTGGATCCGCAGATCGCCCTGGCGTTTTTCCTGCCGCCGCTGCTGATGGTTTCGGCCTATCGCACCGATTGGCGGGCGTTTCGCAAGGAACTGCGGCCGATCCTGTTCCTGGCCGTGGGGGCGGTCTTCTTCACCGCCGCCTGCATCGCCATCGTGGCGAAACTCCTGGTGCCGGACCTGCCCTGGGCGGCGGCCATCGCGCTCGGCGCCATCGTGGCGCCGCCCGATGCCGTGGCGGCGGCGGCGGTGCTGCAGCGGCTGCGCCTGCCGCGCCGCATGGTGATCATCCTGGAAGGCGAAAGCCTGGTGAACGACGCGGCGTCGCTGGTGCTGTACCGGCTGGCGGTCGCGGGGGTCGCGGCCGGTGGGTTCGAATGGCAGCAGGGGATCGGCCAGTTCAGCCTGTCGTCGGCGGGCGGTGTCGCGATCGGCTACGTGCTCGCGCGCGCCTGCATCTGGGCGACGATGCGGCTGAACGACACGCTGCTGGAAACGACACTGACATTCCTGGTCTGCTTCGCTTCCTTCCTGACCGCGGAATCGGTGCATGTGTCGGGCGTCATCGCCGTGGTCACGACCGGCATCATGCTTGGCCAGGCGCAGCATTCCACCCTGACCGCGCGCACCCGGATGGAAGCGCGGGCCGTCTGGGTCTTCGTCGATTTCGTGCTGACCAGCCTGGTCTTCATCCTGGTCGGGCTGCAACTGCAGGAAATCCTGGAGGCCTTGTCGGTCCACGATGCCGGGCGGATCGCGACCGTCGCCTTGGTGCTGTCGGTGGTGCTGATCGCATCGCGCTTCCTGTGGTTGTTTCCCGCGACCTGGGTGGCGCTGCTGATCCCCTACGTCCGCCGCCACCATGCGGCGCCGCCCTGGCAGAACACCGTCGTCATCGGCTGGGCCGGCATGCGCGGCGTGGTGTCGCTGGCCGCCGCCCTGGCCCTGCCGCTGGAATTTCCCCACCGGCCGCTGATCGTCTTCCTCGCCTTCTGCGCCATCTTCGCGACCCTGATCCTGCAGGGCACCACGCTGGAATGGCTGATCCGCAAGCTCGGCGTCGAACTGCCGCCACGCCGCGGGATGGAGCCGGAGGAGGCGGTCCTGCGCCGCCTGGTCAGCCAGGCGGCGGCGACCGAATTGCAGTCGCGCCTGGACAGCCCGCTCGACGGTGCCATCGCCGCCGACCTGCTGCCGGAGTTCCGCGAGAAGGCCCGGGTCTTCCATGACGCGGCAGAGGGGGCCAGCCGCGCCGAATTGACCGCGCGGCTGCAATTGCGCCTGTCCGCCTTGCGCGCTGGCCGCGAAGCCCTGCTGGTCTACCATCGCGAAACGGCCTTGTCGGATGAACACCTCATGGTGGTCAGCCAGGACCTGGATTTCGAGGAACTGCGCCTGAAGCAACTGCTGCACGGGAATGGCCATGGCTGACACCCAACTGACCGGCGCCTTGGCCGAGGCCCGGCGCGCGCTGCTGGACCTGTCCACGCGCAACCGCCTGCTGGCGATGCCCGCCGCATCGCCCGGTGTGCTGCATCTGGCGGCGGAGGATGCGGGCTTCGTGCTGGGCCGCCTGGCCGACGGCAAGCCCTTCGGCTTCGAGGCCGACATGCCCGCCGGCGAGGATTCCGACTGGAAGACCGACGCCAAGCTGCGCCTGGCGCTGACCGAGGCAATGGCCACCAAGCGGCTGCGCGCGCTGGCGCTGGACGCCAGGACCCTGCGCGAGGAGACGGGGGTCGCGGCCCTCTACCTGGCGGTCGGCGCGCTGTCCTGGCGCGACGCCACGACCCCGGAAAAGCCGCGCCGCGCGCCGCTGGCCCTGCTGCCGGTGCTGCTGGAACGGGAGGGCGCGCGCCAGTCCTTCCGCCTGCGCCTGGCGCCGGGGGCCGAGGCCGCCGACAATCCCTGCCTGCGGGAGATGCTGGTCACCCGCTTCGGCATCCAGGTGCCGGCTTTCCCCGACCCCTATGCGCATGATGCCTGGGCCGCGGCACTGGCGCCGCTGATCGCGGGCCGGAAGGACTGGTCGCTGGAACCCGGGGCGCTCAGCCTGGGCCTGTTCTCCTTCGCCCGCTTCCTGATGTGGCGCGACCTCGACCCGGCCGCCAATCCGGCGCTGGCGGCGCATCCCTTGATCGCATCGCTGGTCGGCGCGGCCCCCCTGGCCGCGGCACGGCCGCTGCCGGATGCGGCGGATGTGGATGCCGAAATCCCGGTGGAATGGCTGGACCAGGTGCTCGACCTGGATTCCAGCCAGGCGCTGGCGGCCGAAAGCGTGCGGCGCGGCGGCGCCGCCTATCGCGCCGCGCGCGGGCTGCCGGCCGAAGCGGCGCCGGGCCATCTGGTCATCCAGGGCCCGCCCGGCACGGGCAAGAGCCAGGTGATCGTGAACATCCTGGCCAATGCCATCCTGGACGGGCGTTCGGTGCTGTTCCTGGCGGAAAAGCGCGCGGCGCTGGAGGTCGTGCAGCGCCGCCTGTCGGCGATCGGCCTCGGCGCCGCCTGCCTGGACCTGCATGATGAGGCCGCGTCCCGGCGCGGGTTCCTGGATGGCTTGCGCGATGCCTTCGCCATGCCGGTGCCGCCCGCGCCCGACAAGGCGGGGTCGGTGCGGCGGCTCGGCGCGCTGCGCGGCCGGCTGAACCAGCATGCGGCCGCGATGCGGGCCGGGGCAGGGGCCTCGGGCATTCCGCTGCACGAGGTCGCGGGGCGCCTGGTCGCGCTGCGCGCCCGTGGCCTGACCGCGGCCCCCTTTGCGCTGGAGGGCGCCGAGGACTGGGACCCGGCGCGGATCGAGGCCGCCCAATCCGCCACCCGCACCCTGGCCGCGATGGCATCGGATGGCGCCGCCCACGGCCCCTGGCGCGGGGTCATGGCCAGCATCGGCCCCGGCCAGTCCGACCGGCTGCTGGCCGCCCTGCCGGGCTGGATCCGCGCGCTATCGGCCAAGGGGCTCGGCCGCCCGTCCGACATCGCCCCGCCCCCGCCGCCGCCCATGCCCGCCGTCCAGGCCCCACCCCGCCTGCGCTTCGACCCCGAGGCGATGACCTATCCCGCCTGGGACACCCCCGCCGATCTGCGCGCCCTGGCCGAAGCCGCCGCCGTGCTGGCGGAGGCCGAGGCCGACCCGCGCATCCGCCCCGGCGCGCTAATGGTGCCGGGCCTGGCGGAAGCGCGGCGCACCCTCTCCGAACCCGCCGGCATGCTGGATTTCCTGTCCAGCACCCGTCGCGCCGCGCAGGCGGTCGCGGACAAGGTCGCGACCGATCCCGCCAATCCGATCCCGGCGCTGGAAGTCGCCCTGGCCGGGCAATGGGCGCGGGACCGGTTGCGGGCTGGCGACCGGCTGGGGCGCAAAGCCTTTGGCAGCCTCTGGGGCGGCAACCACCGCGATTTGCTGGCGCTGGTCGAGGCGGTGGAGCGCAGCGGCGTCGCCGCCCTGCAACCCGCGCCGCCACCCCCGCCGCCGCCGCCCCCCGAACCGGCCAACCCGGCCGCCGCCGCCTGGGCCGGGCTGCTGGAGATGACCGGCCTCGACCCCCAGGCCGCCTTCGGCACCGCCGACCCGCCGCTGGCCGATGTCGCCAGCCGCCTGGCCGACTGGGCCGCGGCCCCCGAAGGCCTGGCCGCATGGCAGGCCTGGCGCGGCGCGTTGACCGAGGCCGGCCCGGCCCTGGCCCCGCTGGCCGCCGCCCTGGCCGATGGCAGCCTTGCCCCCGAAGCCGCTCCCGATGCCTTTGCCTTTGCCCTGCATGATGCGTTGCTGGCCGCGGCCTTGCGGGCCCGGCCCGCCCTTGCCGCCTTCGACGGCGCCGCGATGGATCGCCTGGTCGCCGAATTCGGCGAAGCCGCCGAGGAACGCCTGGCCATCGCCCGTGCCGATACCGCCCGCGCCCATGCGAAAGCCGTGGCGGCGGCACGCGATCGCCCGGGCTACGCCGTGCTGCGCGGCGAATGGGAGAAGAAGCGCGGCCACCTGCCGGTGCGCGAAATCCTGCGTCGCGCGGTCGATGCCATCGCGCTGGCCAAGCCGATCGTCATGGCCAGCCCCCTGTCGGTCGCGCAATACCTGCCCCAGGGTGCCGGCTTCGACCTGCTGGTGATGGACGAAGCCTCCCAGGTCGAACCCGTCGATGCCCTGGGCGCGATCAGCCGCGTGACCCAGATCGTCGTCGTCGGCGACGACAAGCAGATGCCGCCGACCCGCTTCTTCCAGCGCATGACCGACGATGCCGAGGATGTGGCACCGGAAGACGCACCCGATGCCCCGGCGGCGCGGGAGGTCGAGAGCATCCTCGGCCTATGCAACGCCCGTGGCGCGCCCTCGGCACTGCTGCGCTGGCATTACCGCAGCCGCCACGAAAGCCTGATCGCGGTCAGCAACGCGGAATTCTATGGCGGGCGGCTGAACGTCCTGCCATCGCCGCGCCCGCGCGACGCGGGGTTCGGCCTGTCGCTGGTGCGTGTCGATGGCGCCTTCGCCACGGGGCTGGGGACCAATGCGACCGAAGCCGCCGCCGTCGCCGATGCCGTGCTGGACCACGCGCGGCAAAAGCCGGGGGATACGCTGGGGGTCGCGGCCTTCTCGATCCGCCAGCGCGACGCGATCCTGGATGCGCTGGAGGAAAAGCGCCGCGCCGACCCCTCCACCGAGGCGTTTTTCGCGGCCCATCCGGCCGAGCCCTTCTTCGTCAAGAACCTGGAGAACGTACAGGGCGACGAGCGCGACACGATCCTGATCTCCGTCGGCTACGGGCGCGGCGCGGATGGCAAGCTCGCCATGCGCTTCGGCCCCGTGGGGCAGGAAGGCGGGCAGCGCCGGCTGAACGTGCTGATCACCCGCGCCAAGAAGCGCCTGACGGTGTTTTCCTCCATCACGGCCGAGGACATCGACCTGTCGCGCACCGATGGCGTGGGGGGGGAAGCCGCCTTGCGCGCCTTCCTGGCCTATGCGGCCGGTGGCCCGGCGCCGGGGCAGCATGCGACCACGACCGGCGACGCCGGCCCGCTGGCCGCGACCATCGCCGGCGCGCTGACGGCGGCGGGGCTGGATGCCGGGACGCGGATCGGCCTGGCCGGCTTGTTCCTGGACGCCGGCGCCCGGCGCGACGGCACCTGGGTCCTGGGTGTCGAGGCCGATGGCGCCGACCGCCTGGCGGTATTCTCCGCGCGGGACCGGGAACGCGGCCGTGCGCAGGCCCTGTCGATGATGGGCTGGACGATGCTGCGAAGCTGGCACCTGGCCTGGCTGCAACGGCCGGAGGCCGAGCGCACCCGCCTGCTGGCCGCGGCCGGCGCCGCCCCACCCGAGGCCGAGGCCGCCCCCGCCGCGACCACGGGCCTGGCCCCCGCCTATGCCGAGGCAAGCCTGGAATTCCCGGCCGATCCCCTGCCCAGCATCCCCTTCGCCACCCTGGCCGGGTTCTTGGTGCAGGTCGTGACCGCCGAGGCCCCCATCCACACCGATGCCATCGCCGAACGCGTCCGGCTGCTGCGCGGCGGCGCGGCCCTGTCGGTGGAAGACCGCGCCGCCCTGGCGCAGGCGCTGCGCCTGGGCAAATCCCTCCATGGCCTGACCGAGGCCGGCGGCTTCTGGACCGCCGAGGGCGGCACCGTCACCGCCCGCGACCGCGCCCAGGCATCCCCCCACCTGCGCCGCGCCGCCATGGTGGCCCCGGCCGAGATCGAAGCGGCCGCCGCCGTGGTGCTGCAAGCCGCGCCGGTCTTGACCGAGGCGGAACTCGCGGCCGGGATCCATCGCCTGCTGGGGCTGGAGGCGGCGGCCGGCCCGGCCATTGCCGCGCGCGTGGCGGGGCTGGTCGGTGCGGGCAAGGTCAGCGTCGCGGGCTGACCGCGGCCTGGTCCTTCGCAGGCCGATCCGTCTCAGTCGGCAGTGATATTGGCGGCGCGGATCAACTCGCGCCATCTCGGCAGGTTGTCGGCGATGGTGCGGGCCAGGACATCGGGCGGGCCGCCGACGATCTCGAAGCCCAGGTCCTCCAGCCGCGCCTTGATCGGCGGATCGACCAGCACCGCGTTCATCGCCTCGTTCAGCCGCTGGACGACGGCGGGCGGCGTGCCGGCGGGGGCCAGGATGCCCTGCCAGTTGATGACCTCGAAGCCCGGAAAACCCTGTTCGGCGACGGTCGGCACCTCGGGCAGGGCGGTCGCCCGCGTCAGCGAACTGACCGCCAGCGCCCGCAGCGCGCCGCTGCGCAGATGCGGCATGGCGGGGGCGGGGGTGACCCATAGCGCATCGACGGTGCCGGCCAGCGTATCGGTCACGGCGGGTCCGCCGCCGCGATAGGGCACATGCGTCCAACGGGTCTCGGCCCGCATCGACAGCATCACCCCGGTCAGGTGCCCCGCGCTGGCATTGCCGGGCGAGGCGATGTTCAACTGCCCGGGCCTGGCTTTCGCAAGCGCGATGAACTCCGCCAGGGTCGAAACCCCAAGCGCCGGCCGCACCACCAGCATCTGCGCCGCCCGCGCCATCTGGATCACCGGCGCGAACGACGTCTGCGCGTTGTAGCGCAGGTTCTGGAACAGCGCCGGGTTCACCGTCAGACTGTCCGGCGCCAGCAGCAGCGTATAGCCATCGGGCGGGGAGGTCGCGACCAGTTCGAACCCCAGGTTGCTGGCGGCCCCGGGGCGGTTCTCGACGAAGACCAACTGGCCCAGGCTGTCGCGCAACCGTTCGGCCATGATGCGGCCCAGCGTGTCGTTGCTGCCGCCGGGCGCGAGCGGGACGATGATGCGCAACTGGCGGTGCGGAAACGCCGTGTCCTGTGCGGCGGCAGGGGCCGCGATCAGGGCGGCGGCGGCCGCCAGGACATGGCGACGGGTTGGGCCGTTGATGGGCTTCATTGTTTTTTCCCCAGGCGCGCGCCGCCGCGAAGCGGGCGGGCACGCACCATGCGCGGAAGCGTAGTGGGGAAGATTGCCGCGAGAAAGCCGCGGATGCTGCCCGCGTCAGGCCAGGACGCGCGCCACGGCCTCGGCGGCGATGCGGCCCGATTCCGCGGCCCCGTCCATATAGCCCGAATGCGTTTCGCTGGTGTGCTCGCCCGCGAAAAACACCTGGCCGACCGGCGCGAAGGCACCACCAAAGCCGGTCCATTGCCCCGGCGCGAAGCAACTGTAGCTGCCGCCGACATAGTGGTTGCCGGGCCAGTTCATCCGGCCGGCACGGCCGCTGAAGGCGGCGGCCGCCCCCGGCAGCGCCGCGTCGATCGCAAGCGTCGCGGCGCGGGCGCGATCGGCGGCAGGCCCGCGGGCGAAGTCGACGCCGGTGCGCCCGCCGGCGAAGATCGTCATCCCGCCCGGACCCGTGCCGTCGCGGGCATGGTCCTCCCACACCGTCTGGATGCCCAGGTCGTTCAGGCATTCGCCGCTGCGCCCCGCCGCCCGCCAGGGCCGCGCGGTCAGCCCGGCAAAGATCTTGGCATTGGTGCCGTAGCCCAATTCGCGGATCGCGCGCTGCGTCAGCGGCGGGGCGCCGATGTCCAACTGCACCTGGCGCAGCATCGTCGCCGGCAGCGCCAGGATGACGATATCGGCCGGGATGACGATGGTGGCGCCGCCGCGGGCAAAACTCGCCTCATACCCCGCACCCCGCCGGCGCAATGCGACCAGGCGATGGTTGGGGCGGATGCGGTCGCCCAGGCGCGCGGCGATCGCCGTCGGCAGCCGGTCATTCCCCCCGGCGATCTGGTAGCGCTGGTCGGAGGAAAACAGCCCCCGCTTGGGCTGCGCGGGGTCCGGGGCAAAGGCCTCGACCAGATACAGCCCGGACAGCCGGTCCGGTTCCAGCCCCATCTCCTGCGTCAGCCCGACGTCGAGCAGCTTGCGCAGCCACCCCGTGGTGCCGAATTCATCCAGCCATTCGGCGGCGGAACGGCGGTCGATGGCAGGTTTTTGCTCTTCCGGCAGCGCACGCAGGGCTTGCAGGCGGGGCAGCATCGGTGCAGCGGCGGCGGCGATCTCGGCCAGGCCGCGGTGCTGGCCATCGATGAAGACGGTGCCTTGCAGATCCTCGGTCGCGCCATCTTCCAACGTCAGGCTGAATTCCCGCGCCAGCGCCAGCATGTCCGTGTGTTCGCTATTGATGAAGCTGCCGCCCAATTCCGCGACATGATCCGGTGCCAGCACCCCACGGGCCGAGAACATGCGCCCGCCGACGCGCGTATTCGCGTCCAGCACCGTCACCCGGGCGGCCCCCGCCTGGGTCAGCCGATAGGCCGCGACCAGCCCCGCGAGCCCGGCCCCGACCACCACGATCCGGGCATCGGTACGCCCGACCCGGGCCATTGCCAGCCCCGGCACCGAAGCCAGCAAGGCCCCCAGCACGACGCGGCGCGGCAAATGCAGGCCGGCGGCCACTTCATCCAGCGGCGGGCCGCCGGGGGGCGCCGCCGTGTCGGCCACAGCGAAGGCGCGTTGCAGCATGGCGAAGATCGGCGTGCGCGACATGACGTGTTCCTGCCCCGGGTAACACAGGCTAGCGCCGATGCCTGGCGAATGTGAATCGCGCATCACACCGGCTTTTCTGTCGGTTGCACCGGGCCACCCCCGCGCGTAGATGCGCGACGCTGCACTTCCCCGCTATTGCCGGACCCGCCCGCCCATGGACCTCCTGCCTATCCTGACCGTGCCCGACCCTCGGCTGCGCGCCCGCGCCAAGCCGGTCACGGCCGCCGACACCGACCGGGTGCGCGACCTCGCACCCCAGATGCTGGCGACCATGTACAAGGCGCCGGGCATCGGCCTGGCGGCGCCGCAGGTCGGCGTGCTGCTGCGGGTCGCGGTCATCGACCTGCACCCGGACGACAAGCCCGACCCCATCATCCTGGTGAACCCGGAGATCGTGGCCGAAAGCAGCGAACGCGCGGTGCGGGAGGAAGGCTGCCTGTCGCTGCCCGGCCATTATGCCGACGTGGAACGCCCGGCGCGGGTCAAGGTGCGCTTCCAGGACCTGACCGGCGCAAAGCGGGAGATCGAGGCCGATGCGCTGCTGGCGACCTGCCTGCAGCACGAAATCGACCACCTGGATGGGGTGCTGTTCATCGACTACCTGTCGGCGCTGAAGCGCAACATGATCCTGCGGAAGATGAACAAGGAGGCGCGGCTGCGGGGCAACCCGGCATGACGCCACTGCTGGTCGAAGCGCCATGACGCCGCTGCGCCTGGCCTTCATGGGCAGCCCGGATTTCGCCGTGCCGGCGCTGCGGGCGCTGGTCGATGTCGGGCACCAGGTCGTCATGGTCTATGCCCAGCCGCCGCGCCCTGCCGGACGCGGCCAGAAGGAAACGCCGTGCCCGGTGCATCGCGCGGCGCTCGACCTCGGGCTGCCGGTTCGCACCCCGGCGCGGGTACGGAAGGATGAAGCGGAGCACGCGGCGTTCGCGGCACTCGACCTCGATGCCGCGGTCGTCGCGGCCTATGGCTTGATCCTGCCGCAGGCGATGCTGGACGCACCCCGCCACGGCTGCCTGAACATCCATGCCAGCCTTTTGCCGCGCTGGCGTGGCGCCGCGCCGATCCATTCGGCGATCCTGGCGGGCGACACGGAATCGGGCGTCACCATCATGAAGATGGAGGCCGGGCTGGACACCGGCCCTATGTATCTGCGCGACACCGTGCCCATCGGCCCGCGCATGACCACCCCGGAATTGCACGATGCGCTGGCGCCGATGGGCGCCCGGCTGATGCTGCGTGTCCTGGCGGAATGGCCCCAGGCGATGCCGCAGCCCGAGGATGGCGTGACCTATGCCGCCAAGCTGACCAAGGCCGATGCGCGGCTGGACTGGTCCCAGCCGGCCGATGTGCTTGACCGCCGCATCCGCGCGCTGAACCCCTGGCCCGGCACGGTGGCGACCCTGGCTGGCGAACCCCTGCGCATCCTGGCGGCCGAACCGGCCGATGGGGCAGGGGCACCCGGCCTGGTCCTGGCCGATGGACCGATCGTCGCCTGCGGGCAGGGCGCCCTGCGGCTGACCCGGCTGCAACGCGCCGGCCGGGCGGCCATGCCGGCCGCTGATTTCCTGCGCGGATCGCCGATGCCCGTGGGCTCAATCCTGGGTTGATCGCTGTGTTGAAACGGCCTCGGGCGCGGCATTAGAATGGCGGCGTTCCACCGCCCAAAATAGGAAAATCGCCGCGAACCCGCCGAGGACCAGCCATGGAATCGATGTGGAGCGTGATCGGCGTCGTCAGTTCCGGCCTCACGCTCGCGGCCTTCATGGTGGCGGTCGCGGCCTGGGTCTACAAATCGCGCCTGGACCACCGCGAACGCATCCTGAAGACCACGCCCCCCGACAAGCGCGGCGCGGCGGCACTGGAAATCCTGGAAGCATCGCGCATCGATCCGGGCAACCTGTCCCAAAGCCAGCGCTTCGACATCGCGCGGCGCGAGTTGGAGATGAAGGCCGCCCGGTTCCGCACCACGGCCATCATCATCTCCTTTATCGGCGTTCTCGGCTTCGCGCTGGCCATCTATGCGATCGGCCGGACCTCGCCGGGGGCACCGACGGTCCCCGCCGCCAGCGCCGCCCCCCCGCGCCCGCCCAGCGCCGCGGATGCGCGCCTGGCCGCGGCCTTCCCGGGGACCTGGAAATCGCAGGGCAAGCTGCCCCGCGGCACTGGCTGGCATGTCGAGGACCTGCAATACACCGCCGCCCGGAACGGCATGATCGAATGGCGCGGCACCTTCAACTTCGGCGGCGCCCGCTACCCGATCCTGATGAGCGGCGATTGGCGGATCGAGGACAGCACCCTGCTCTACACCATCCAGCAATCCAACGTGTCGGCGATCCCGTCCGGCTATCGCGGGGCGACGCCGCTCGTCTCCATCAGCGACACGGAGGTGCGGTATCGCGACCCCGGCAACAATGGCGCGCTGAGCGCCGACCCGCGCCTGCCATGACCCGGTCCTCCGCCCGCCAGGCCCGCCTCGGCGCCGCGTCGCCTTGACCGATCCCCAGGGCGCAGATCCAGCCGGCGTGACCGCCTACGCGCTGCTGCTGGAATACGACGGCGGTCCCTTCGTCGGCTGGCAGCGGCAAGCAAGCGGGCTGTCGGTGCAACAGGTGCTGGAGGAAGCCGCCGCCCATCTGAACGGCGGCACCCCGCCGCTGGTCCTGGCCGCGGGGCGCACCGATGCCGGGGTGCATGCGACGGGCCAGGTGGCGATCCTCCACCTGCCCGGCGACCTGCCGCCGATGCGGGTGCGGGAGGCCCTGACCTTCCACACCAAGCCCCATCCGGTGGTGATGTTGCGCGCCGCCCTGGCCCCGTCCGGCTGGTCGCCGCGGTTTTCGGCCGTGTCCCGCGCCTATCGCTACCGCATCCTGAACCGCCGCGCCCGGCCGGCGCTGGAGGCCGGGCGGGTGTGGCATGTGCAAGGCGCGCTGGATGCCGACGCGATGCACGCCGCCGCGCAGGGGCTGCTCGGGCGGCATGATTTCTCGGCCTTTCGCGCCGCCGCCTGCCAGGCCAAGGACGCGATCCGCACGCTGGACAGCCTGGATGTGGCGCGCCATGGCGATGAGGTGGTGCTGACCGCCGCCGCCAGGTCCTTCCTGCACCACCAGATCCGCAACTTTGCCGGCACCCTGGTGCAGGTCGGGCTGGGGCGGCGGGATGTGGCCTGGCCGCGTGCGCTCCTGGATGGGATGGACCGCACCAAGGCCGGCCAGACGGCGCCGCCGGAGGGGCTGTGCTTCACCGGCGTGACCTATGCGCAGGCCCTGGACTGGGTCTGACTCAGCCGCCGACCAGCCGCCCGGCGACGCCGCCCACCACGATCCCGATCAGCACATCGGTGACAACGATCGCCGCGGCCACCAGCGGCCCGGCGCCCAGCGCCACCTTGGCGACCCACCATTCCAGCCACAGCGCCCAGCCGAAGGCCGACAGCGCCAGCCCATGCGACACCCAGTCCGGCAGGCCCAGCGCGGGCGGCACGATCATCGCGATCAGCAGAACCACATACTGCGGCACATTCGCCCAGTTCCAGGCCGCGACGAAATGCGGCCAGCGCGCCGCGGCCCCCGCCGCATTCACCAGCGGCAGGGTGCCCAGCAACAGCGCGGCCCAGGCGGTGACAAAGGCCAGGGTTTCGATCAGCAGCCCCGGCAGCAAGCCCACCGGCGGCGCCGCCCCGCCCCAGGCGATCAGCCGCAGCGCGAGGAAGGCAGGCAGGCAGATCAGGATGCTGCGCACCGTGGCGCGCCAGGCGCCCGCGCCATCGGTCGGCAGCAGCGCCAACCCCAGCGCATTGCCACGCGCGAGCCAGAAGCCGGCGACCAGCCCGGCGGCGACCTCGACACGTGGGTTCGGGGGCGGGGGGCTCAGCCGACCGCTGCCTGGCCAAGCGTTTCGGCAATCACCGCGGCATAGAGTCGGGTCAGGTCGCGCAACTCGGCCACCGGGGTCTGTTCGTCGGCCTTGTGCATCGTGGCTCCCACCGCGCCAAGCTCGGCCACGGGACAATAACGCGCGATGAAGCGCGCATCCGACGTGCCGCCGCCGGTGTCCAGCGCCGGTTCGGTGGCGCAGGTCGCCCGCACGGCGCGGCGCAGCGCCTCGACGAAGGGGCCGGGCTGCGTGAGGAAGGATTCGCCCGAGCAATTGAGCGACAGCTCGTGCCGAGGCGCGTGTTCCGCCAGCACCGCATGCAGCCGCGCACCGAGCGAGTCCGAGGAATGCAGGTCGTTGAAGCGGATGTTCAACCGCGCCGTCGCACTGCCCGGGATCACATTCGTCGCGGCATTGCCGACATCGACGCTGGTGACCTGCAGGCTCGATGCCTCGAAGAATTCACTGCCGGCATCCAGCGGTTCGGCGGTCAGCGCCGCCAGCACGCGGACCATCCGATGGATCGGATTATCGGCTTTCTGGGGATAGGCCGCATGGCCCTGGGTGCCGTGGATGGTGATGGCGGCGTTCAGGCTGCCGCGCCGCCCGACCTTGATCGTGTCGCCCAGCCGCACCTTGCTGGTGGGTTCGCCCACCAGGCACATGTCCGGGATGTGGCCGTGCTCGGCCATCCAGCCCAGCACTTTGACCGTGCCATCGGTGGCGGGGCCTTCCTCGTCGCCGGTGATCAGCAGCGACAGGCTGCCGGGGCAGGTTTCGGGGATCGCCGCGATAAAGGCCGCGACCCCGCCCTTCATGTCGGTGGCGCCACGACCGAACAGCACGCCGTCACGGACCTCCGCGCCGAAGGGGTCGGTGGTCCAGGGGCCGGCGCCGGGCGGCACCACATCGGTATGGCCGGCGAAGCACAGGTGCGGCCCGCTGTCGCCGCGCCGGGCGAACAGGTTGGGCGTAGTGCCGAAACCCAGCCGGTGCACCGAAAACCCCAAGGGGCGAAGCGCCGCCGCCACCACGTCCAGCGCGCCGGCATCCGCCGGGGTCACGCTGGGGCAGCGGATCAGGGCCTGAGCCAGCGGCAGCGGGTCGCGCCCCATGGTCAGTCGCGCAGCAGGTCGTTGATGCTGGTCTTGGCGCGGGTCTGCGCATCCACGCGCTTGACGATGACGGCGCAGTAGAGGCTCGGCCCCGGGCTGCCATCCGGCAAGGCCTTGCCGGGCAGCGAGCCAGGCACGACCACCGAATAGGCGGGAACCCGGCCGACGAAGATCTCGCCCGTCGCGCGATCGATGATCTTGGTGGTCGCCGAGAGGAACACGCCCATCGACAGCACGCTGCCGCGTTCGACGATCACGCCCTCCACCACTTCACTGCGGGCGCCGACGAAGCAATCGTCCTCGATGATGGTCGGGTTCGCCTGCAAGGGCTCCAGCACGCCGCCGATCCCGACGCCGCCCGACAGATGGCAGTTCTTGCCGATCTGGGCGCAGGATCCGACGGTGGCCCAGGTGTCCACCATCGTGTTCTCACCGACATAGGCGCCGACGTTCACGAAGGACGGCATCAGCACGACATTGGGGGCAATGAAGGCCGACCGGCGCGCGATCGCGCCCGGCACGGCGCGGAACCCGGCGGTGCGGAAGTGGCGGGCGTCCCAGCCATCCCACTTCATCGGCACCTTGTCCCAGGCGCCGGCGCCTTCGTGGGCGCGCAGCGTGTTGTCTTCCAGGCGGAACGACAGCAGCACCGCCTGCTTCAGCCACTGGTGCACGACCCAGCCGGTGGCCGTCGGCTCGGCGACCCGGGCATCGCCGCTGTCGAGCAGGGCCAGCGCGGCCTCGACCGCCACGCGGTCCTCGCCCGTGGTGGCCGGGGTCACCTCGGCGCGGCGTTCCCACAGGGCTGTGATGGTGGCGGCGAGAGAGGTCATGTCCATCGGGCGGCGGTCTCGGTCGGGGGGAGGGGAGCGAAGGATCGCAAGGCGCCTGCTATCCGGTCGGGGTGCCGGGCTGTCAACGCCTTTGCCCCCCGCGCCGGGGCCGGGCGCGCCATTCACCGTGCATTCATCCGGGGCTGGTGGAATGCGCGGATGGATTTGATGCCCCCCCCATCGCCGGACGACCACCGCGGTCACCACAGGCGCGGCGCGCATACGGCGGAAGGCCCAACCCCGGCCCCAACCCCGACCGAGGCCGCGCTGCGCCGCGCCCTGCTGGAATCGCGCAACCGCTGGCGCGATGCGGCCCTGCTCGCGGCCGATGTGGTGATCGAGGCCGATGCCGAGGGGGTCCTGACCTTCCTCGCCCCCGAATCGGTGCTGGGCCATGTCGCGGACCATTTGATCGGTGAGCCCTCGGTCAGCCTCTGCGACCTGCCGGACCCATGGCGCCTGCCGACGGGCCAGGCGGTGCGGGATCTGCGCGCCTGGGGGCGCCGGGCGGATGGCACGCCCGCCTGCCTGCTGCTGGCCGCCGCCGCCCTGCATGATGCCGCCGGCCAGGTGATCGGGCTGCGCGCGACCGCCCGCGACGTGACGGCGGAAGAAACCGTCGCCGCCGACGCCGCCCGCGCGCTGCGCCGGCTTGAGGCACGGGACCATGTCGCGGCCCGCGCCGGCGCCATCGTCGACCCCCGGGGCCGGGTCCAGGCCTGGCTGGAGGGGCTGCGCGACTGCCTGGGGCTGGCGGCGGCGGCCGTGGTCGACCTGGGTGAGGCGCGGGACGTGCCGGTGACGGCGCACCTGGCCGGCACCTTGCCCGATGAATTGCTGGCCCTGGCGGCGGCCATGCCGCCCGGGGCCAGCCGCTACCTGCAGCCAGTGGGCGCGGGGCCGCTGGCGCTGCTGGCCCTGAACGGGCGCGACGACCGGCGGCCCGTGCTGCTGGCGCTGCGCGCACCGGGCGCGCGCGACTGGGACGACGACGACCGCCACATGCTGGAAGGCATCGCCGACCGGATGCGCCCGACCCTGGCCGCCGAATGGCGCGCCCACGCGCTGGAGCGTGAGGCTGGGACCGATCCGCTGACCGGGCTCTTGAACCGCCGCGCCTTCATGGAGGGGCTGGAACGGCGGCTTGCCCGCGCCACGCGCGCGGATCGCCCGATCGGGGCGCTGATCTTCCTCGACCTCGACAATTTCAAGCCGGTGAACGACCAGCGCGGCCATGCCGCCGGCGATGCCGCCCTGCGCCTGGTCGCGGCCCTGGTGCGGGATGGGTTACGGCCATCGGACCATGTCGGGCGCCTGGGCGGCGACGAATTCGCCGCCTGGCTGGAGGGTGCGGACGACGACGTGGCGGCGATGCGCGCGCAGGTGCTGCTGGGCATCGCCGCGCGCGAATTGCGCGACATCGGCGTGCCCGGCAAGCCGCTGACCATGTCGATCGGGATCGCCATGGTCGCGACCCACGCGGCCGAGGATGCGGCCGCGATCCTGTCGCGCGCCGATGCCGCCATGTATGCCGCCAAGCGGCGCGGCCGCGCCTGCTGGGAAGTGGCCCTGGCCCCAGCGTTGGATCCGGCATCGGATTCGGCACCGGATCCAGCGGTGGATGGCCGCGACGCCGGCCATTGGGAAGCAGGACGCTTCGGACGAGGGAACCCGGAACGATGATCGCGACCCTGGACTACGAAACCGCCCGGCGTGTCGCCCGCGACGGTGCGGAGATGGCCCGTGCCGTGCTGGCGGCCGACCCCGATGCGCGGCCCGAAATGCTCTACTTCCTGGCCGCCGACCCGGTGCCGGCGGTCCGCGCCGCGGTCGCGGCCAACCCCGCCACGCCGGCCCAGGCCAACCGCCTGCTCGGCGCGGATGAGAATGAGGCCGTGCGGGTGGTCCTGGCACGCAGGCTCGGCTCCCTGGCACCCGGCCTGTCCCCGGCGCGGCACGACCGCCTGGCGCGGCTGGCCTGGGATACGCTCTGCCTGTTGGCCGAGGATGCCGCCGTCGGTGTCCGCGCGGTGATCGCCGATGCGGCCGCGGGGCTGGTCGATCAGGCGCAGCGCGGGCTGATCGTGACCCTGGCGCGGGACGCGGCGGTGACGGTCAGCGGGCCGGTGCTGCGGGCATCCCCCCTGCTGACGGACGGCGACCTGCTGGCCCTGGTCAGCGCCCCCCCGACGCCCGAGACCCTGACCGCCATCGCCCGCCGCCCATCCCTGGCCGAGGCCGTATGCGACGCCATCGCCGCGACCGCCGATACCCCGGCCGTGGCGGCGCTGCTGGCCAATCCATCGGCCGCGATCCGGGAAGCGACGCTGGACACGCTGGCCGCGCAGGCCGCCGCGGACCCAGCCGGGCGGGTCGCCTGGCACGCGCCGCTGGTCGCCCGCCCGCGACTACCGCCGGCCGCGATCCGCCTGCTGGCCGATTGCGTCGCGCGCGACCTGCTGGCGCAACTGGCCGACCGCATCGACCTGGACCCCGCGACGCGGGAGGAGTTGCACCGCCGGGTCGCCATCGGCCTGGTCGCCAAGCGCGCCGGCCTGCCCGACCCCGCGCATGGCCGGCACCTGGTGCATGGCATGGCCAACCCGCAGGACATCGCCGAATCCACTTTCTTGCGCGCGGCTGCCGCCGGGGATGCTGTCGCCTGCCGGGAGATGCTGATCCAGCACGCCGATGTCCCGCCCGAGATCGTCGATCGCGCCATGACGATGCGGAATGCCAAGGCGCTGATGTCGCTGTCCTGGCGCGCCGGGTTGTCGCCGCGCTGCGCCGCGGTGGTCCAGGCCATCCTGGCCCGCCTGCCGCCGGATGAGGTGATCCACGCCGCCCCGGATGGCGCCTGGCCCCTGGCCCTGGCCGAAATGCGCTGGCACGTCGACATGCTGGGCCAGCGCGCGGGGTAGCAGGTTGCAAAAACACGGGGAGCGCGGCGCGCAAGCCGTGCTAACCGCAACGCATGATCATGCGGCGAAGCGTCTTGCTGGGCGGCCTGGGGCTTTCGGGCGCCGCCTATGCCGGCTGGGCGGAACCCTCGATGCGGCTGACCGTGGCGGCGCATCGCCCGATCCTGCCGGAATGGCGCGGCCGCGCGCCGCTGCGCATCGTCATCCTGTCGGACATCCATGCCGGGGAGCCGGTGATGCCGGCCCTGCGCGTCGCCGAAATCGTCAGGCAGGCGAATGCACTCGACCCCGACCTGACGCTCGTGCTGGGCGATTTGGGGTCGCAGGCGCGCTTCGTGACGCGGGCGGTCCCTTTGGCGAGTTTTGCCGGCCTGCTCGGCCGGTTGCGGGCGCCGCTCGGCGTGCATGCCGTGCTCGGCAATCACGACTGGTGGGACGACCCCATGGCCAATCGGCTCCGTCCGCCGGCCACGGTCGCGGCCCTGGGTGCCGTCGGGATCGGGGTGCTGCGCAATGGGGCGGTGCGGCTGCGGGATGGCAGCGACGGGTTCTGGCTGGCGGGGCTGGACAGCCAACTCGCCTTCGGCCGCCGCGGGGCGGATGACGTGGGGCGCACCCTGGCCGCGATCACCGATGACGCGCCGGCGATCCTGATGGCGCATGAACCGGACGTCTTCGCCCGCGCCACCCCGCGTTTCGCCTTGCAGGTGTCAGGCCATACCCATGGCGGCCAATTGCGCCTGGCGGGCTGGTCGCCGCGCGTGCCCTCCGCCTTCGGCAATCGCTACGCCTATGGGCTGGTGCGGGAAGAAGGTCGCAGCCTGGTCGTCTCGGGCGGGCTGGGCTGTTCCGGACTGCCGGTGCGCTTCGGCGTGCCGCCGGAGATTACGCTGGTGGAGGTGGCGTGAAGCCGACGCCTTCCTCCGCCAACCGAGCCTTGACCAGCGCCTTGGGCACCTTGCCGTAGCCCGACATGGGCAGATCCGGCCAGGCGACCACCCGCAACGGCTGCTTGTAGCGCGCGACCAGGCCGTAGAGATGCGCCAGCAGATCCGCTTCGGTCGCGGCGCCGCGCAGCACGACGCAGGCGACCCCGGCCTCACCCCACTTCGGATGCGGCAGCCCGACGACGGCGCAGGCCGCGACGGCGGGATGCAGCAGCAGGGCTTCCTCGACCTCACGCGGATACACGTTGCTGCCGCCGGAGATATACATGTCCGACCCACGACCCGTGATGAACAGGAAGCCACGCGCATCGAGGTGCCCGAGGTCGCCAGTGTGGAACCAGCCACCGGCAAAAGCCTTCTGGTTCGCCGCCTCATTCTCGAAATACCCGGCGAAAACGGCCGGGCCGCGAACGCAGATTTCGCCGGTGCTGTCCGGCGGCAGGCGGGTGCCGTCGGCATCCAGGATCGCGACCTCCATGCCCGTGCGCGGCACGCCGCAACTGCCGGGTGCCACATCATGCTGGTCGGGGCGCAGCACGGTGATGTTGCCGGTGACCTCGCCGAGGCCGAAATACTGCGTCATCGCATGCCCCAGCACGCGACGGGCGCGATCCTGGTCGGCGCGATACATCGGCGCGCCGGCGTAGATGACGTGGCGCAGGCTGGAGGCCTCCGCATCCGGCGGCGCGCCATCGGTCAGGGCGGTCAGGATGGTCGGCACGGTGAACATGTTCGTCACGCGATGCGCGGCGACCAGGCGCCAGGCCTCGGCCACATCCAGTTTTTCGCCCGGCATCAGGATGCTTTTCGCGCCGCGCGCGACATTGGCCAGGGCGTGGATGCCGGCACCATGCGACAGGGGTGCGACCACCAGCGACGCGCCCGCTTCGGTCAGCCCCGGCATCAGGTCGGCCAGATGGTTGGTGACCACAAAGCCCATCTGGGCATGGGTCAGCACCGCGGCCTTGGGCCGCCCCGTGGTGCCGCTGGTGAAGAAGAACCAGCACGGATCATCCGGCGCCACGGCCTGCTCATGATCAGGCGGCGGTGGGGTCGCCGCGGCCAGTGCGGTTTCGTAGTCGGTTTCATGCGGGCGTGCATCGCCGACCGCCAGCACCAGCCGCGCTGTCGGCACGACATCGGCATGCGCGGAAAACCCCGTGTCGCGCAGCATGGCGACGGGGCGGCTGTCGGCGGCCAGGATCGCGACCTCGGCCGGCGTCAGGCGGTAGTTCGTCGGCACCCAGACCGCGCCGGTCTTGAAGCAGGCCCAGAGGCTTTCGAACATCGCATGGGTGTTGCGGCTATGCACCAGCACGCGATCGCCGGGCATCACCCCCGCCGCCCGCAGCACCGCTGCCAGGCGATCGACCCGCGCATCGATCTCCGACCAGGACCAGGTCTTGTCGCGCCAGACCAACCCGGGCGCGTCCGGCAGGCGGCGCGCCGTCTGCGTCAGCAACCGCCCGAGGTTGGCCGCCCGCATCAATCCACCAATTCGCGCCGCGGCGCGAAGGACTGCGCATCGGCCAATTCCCAGGCCCTGGCAAAGCGCGGATCCTCGGTGCCGCGCAGCAAGGCGCCCGTGGCCAGGCGCGGATAGAGGTCGGCGAAGCTGCGTGTCTGGTGCTGCGACACCCGGCGCTCGATATGATCGGCGCGCAGTTGCGACGGGTGTTCCAGCCCGGCCGCCGCGACGAGTTCGGCCAGGGCCTCCAGCGTCGCCTCGTGATATTGGAACACGCGCGTCGCCTTGTCGGGCACGACCAGCGCGCGGGCGCGGGTCGGGTCCTGCGTCGCGACGCCGGTCGGGCAGCGATCGGTATGGCAGGACAGCGACTGGATGCAGCCCAGCGAGAACATGAATCCGCGCGCCGAATTGCACCAGTCGGCACCCAGGGCAAAGGCCCGCGCGATGTCGAAGCCGGTCGCGATCTTGCCGCTGGCGCCGATCTTGACCTTGTCGCGCAGGCCGATGCCGATCAGCGCATTGTGGACGAAGGACAGGCCCTCCCGCAGCGGCATGCCCAGGTGGTCCATGAATTCCAGCGGCGCCGCCCCCGTGCCGCCTTCCTTGCCATCCACCACGATGAAGTCGGGGGTGATGCCGGTCGCCAGCATGGCCTTGCAGATCGCAAGGAATTCCCACGGATGCCCGACGCAGAGCTTGAACCCGGCCGGCTTGCCGCCCGACAGGCGGCGCATCTGCGCGATGAAATGCATCATTTCGACCGGCGTGGAGAAAGCCGTGTGCCAGGATGGCGAGATGCAATCCTGGCCCATCGGCACGCCGCGCGTCGCGGCGATTTCGGCGCTGACCTTGGCCCCCGGCAACACGCCGCCATGGCCAGGCTTGGCACCCTGGCTGAGCTTCAACTCGACCATCTTGATCTGCGACGCCGATGCCGTGGCGGCGAAGCGTTCGGCCGAAAAGCTGCCATCCGCGTTGCGGGCGCCAAAATAGCCCGATCCGATTTCCCAGATGATGTCGCCACCGGCGATGGCGTGATGCTGGCTATAGCCGCCTTCGCCTGTGTCATGCGCGAAGTTGCCGCGCTTGGCCCCCGTGTTCAGCGCCACGATGGCATTGGCCGACATCGACCCAAAGCTCATCGCCGAGATGTTGAACACCGAGGCATCATAGGGCTGCGTGCAATCCGCCCCGCCGATCGTCAGCCGGAACGGCGTGCGGTCCGGCGCCCGGGCGGCGATGGAATGATGCAGCCATTCGAAGCCATCGCCATAGACATCGTATTGCGTACCAAAAGGCCGCTTGTCCAACTGCATCTTGGACCGCTGGTAGATCAGCGCCCGCTTGTCGCGGCTGAAGGGCGCGCCGGTCTTCTCATCCTCGAAGAAATACTGCCGCATCTCGGGGCGGATGCTTTCCATCAGGAAGCGCAGATGCGCCGAGATGGGATAGCTGCGCAGGATCGCATGGCGCGTGTTGAACAGGTCGCGGAAGCCCAGGGCGCTCAACCCGCCGCCGACCACCAGGCCGACCCAGGCCACCCCATGCCCGCCCGCCAGCAGCACCGCCGCGCAGACGAGTGTCAGCAGCACGGCCAGGGTCAGGGTGATGTAGCGTGGCGTCAGGGCAAGCATGATGGGGTGCATGGCGCGGGCGGTCCTCCTGTCGGGTCAATCTGGTCCGGGCCAGCCAGCCCTGTGTAGAGGCGCCACGATGAATTCACACTGGGCGATCGCCCTTCTCGACCTTCAGCGTCCGGTTGTCGGCCGCCGGCAACATGCGGGCCGGGTCGCGCGTCACGATGATGTCGAGCACGGTCGGCGTCGCGGTATTGGCCAGGCCCGCACGCAGCGCATCGGCCAATTGCTCCGGATCCTCGACGCGAATGCCCTTGCAGCCCATGGCATTCGCGATCGCGGCATAATCCATCTCGACCAGGTCGGAGGACTGGTACGCCCCCGGCCCATAGACCGCATGCTGCAACGCCTTCACGTAGCCCGAGGCCGCGTTGTTGAACACACAGACGACAATCGGCGCCCCCACGCGGCGGGCGGTTTCCAGGTCGCCCAGGCTCATGTTGAAGCCGCCATCGCCAGTCATCGACACCACGCGACGCCCGGCCCCGACACCCAGTTGCGCGCCGATGCCACCCGGCACGCCATAGCCGATGCTGGCGAAACCCCGATCCGCGACAAAGCCTCGGCCTGCCTGCTTGGTGTCGAACAGCAACCCGCCCCAATGCCCGGCGAAGCCGCCATCGGCGACCAGCACGGCATCGGCCGGCAGAACGCGGTTCAACTCGCCCATCAACCGGCCGATGTTGATCGGGCGTTCGGTCGCTTCGAGCTTTTCACGCGCGCTTTCGCGCCACGCGTCCATGCGGCCGGGCACCGATCCGGCCCAGGTTTTCCGCCGCGCGGCACCGCCATCCAGGGCCGCGCGCAAATCCGCCAGGCCGCAGCGCGCGTCGCCGACCAGTGCCACATCCGCCCGGGTGGTGCGGCCGATCTCCTCCGCCGACACGTCCAGGTGGATGAGCGGTGTGCCGGCGTTGAACAGCGAAAACCGCTTGGTCGCGATCTCGCCCAGCTTGCAGCCGACAACCAGCAGGCAGTCGCTTTCGGCGATCATCGCATTGGCGATCCGGTCGTAGCGGCCGAACAACCCCGCGCTCAGCGGATGGGTGCAGGCGATGGCACCCTTGCCCGACATGGTATGGGCGACGGGAATGCCCTCAGCCTCGGCCAGATCCAGCAGCGCGCCATAGGCTTCCGAGATATGCACCCCACCGCCCGCCAGGATCAGCGGGCGTTCGGCGCGCGACAGCAGGGCCGCGGCGGCGGTGATGCCGTCGGCATCGGGGCGCGTCCGGCGCGCCTGGGCTTTTAGCGTGCCTGGATCGACCCAGAAATCCGTGACATCGAAATCGAAGCTGCCATGGGCGATGTCCTCCGGCACGTCGATCACCACGGGCCCAGGGCGGCCGGAATTGGCGACAGCAAAAGCACGCCGGAACGCCTCGGGGATGCGCTTCATCACCTCGATGCGGATGATTTCCTTGGCCAGGGGCTTCAACACCTCCAACTGCCGCGCTTCCTGCGTCATGTTCTTCCAGGAGAACTCCCGGTTGGTGTCGCCGGTGATGCAGATCATCGGCATGCCGGCGTTGAATGCCTCAGCCATGCCGGTCGCGAGGTTCGTGGCACCCGGCCCAAGCGTCCCGTCGGCCACACCCGGGCGGTTGGTCACCCGCGCATAGGCATCGGCCGCAAAGGCGCCGCAGCGTTCGTCGTTGATCAGGTAATGCTTCAGGCCAAGCCTGCGGCAGGCGTCATAGAAGGGCAGCAGTTGAAACCCGCCCATGCCGAACATGGGGCCGGTTTCGTGCAGGCGCAGCATCTCGGCCATCGCCTCGCCACCGGTCATGGTGCGGGTCGCATTCGCAGCAGGCATCAGGTCTTCCCATCCAAAAGCAGATCGACAATCTCGCGACAGGACTGGCCGACCAGCCCCCCCTTCGCCGCGGCGGTGCGGTTGACGGCGGAGACATAGCCATCGTTCCAGATCGACAGCGCATCGCCGATGCGCGCCGAGAAGCACGACACCACGGCGCCCGCGATCCCCCGGTCATCCAGCACCGGCAAGCGCGACGCATCCCCGCCGGCATCATTGTAGATCGCGGCCCGCACCGGATACTTCACCGCCGTCTCCGGCCGCCCGCCCAACAGCGCGCCATGGCTACCCGTGACGATGATGTGACCGATGTCCGACGGCACCACCAGCCCGTTGGAATCAAGCCCCCAGACCGTGACGCCACCGCGTTCCAGCAGCCGGTGTCGGGCCTCCTGCATCGGCGGCTGCGGCGGGGCAGGGGGCAGGTCGGCCGCCACCAATAGTGCCAGCGCATCCGCGCACCGCATCCCCGGATGCAGGCCAAGCCGCGCCGCGGCCGCATTCACCACCGACAGCGTCCCGCGCGCCATCATGGCCGCGCCATCGCCGATCGGCGCATCGCCGCAGGCCGCGGCGGGGATGGTCAGCGTGTCCAGCCCCGCGACTCCGGCGCGCTCGCGGCCGATGCCGGCATCGTGCAGCAGCACCGCCGCCACACCCCGCATCGCAGCATAGCCGGCGGCATAGATGCCGCCATGGCTCGCACACAGCGCCACGCATCCGCGCGCCTCGGCGCCCAGATGCGTCACACTGTCCAGAATGAGGGCCACGTTTCTCTCCACGGCTTGATTCCTGCGCCGGCAACGGCATGCTCGCAAGCGGGGGAGACAGCAAAATGACATCCAATGCCGGGCAATGGCTCGCGCTGCATCGCAGCATGTGCCGCATCCGCGCCTTTGAGGAAACCGCGTTGGCCGCCCACAAGGCCGGCGATATCCCGGGCCCCCTCCACGTCTCGATCGGGCAGGAAGGTGTTGCCGCCGGAATCTGCCTCAACCTGCGCCGCGACGACCGCATCACGTCGAACCACCGCGGCCACGGCCATGCCCTGGCCAAGGGCGCCGGTGTCGCCGGTATGATGGAGGAATTGTTCGGCCGCGCCGGCGGGCATTGCGGCGGCAAGGGCGGGTCCATGCATATCGCCGATTTTTCCGTCGGCATGCTCGGCGCCAATGGCGTCGTCGCGGGCGGCATCCCGATCGCCGTGGGCGCCGCCCAAGGCATCAAGTTGTTGGGCCAGGACAGCATTGCCGTCTGTTTCTTCGGCGACGGCGCCATCAATCGCGGCCCGTTCCTTGAGGGACTGAACTGGGCCGCGCTCTATCGCCTGCCCGTGCTCTTTGTCTGCGAGGACAATCAGGTCGCCGCATTCACCGCCGCCCGCGACGTCACGGCTGGCGCCGGCGTGGTGGCAAGGTCCGAGGCGCTCGGCGTGCCCGCCGCGACCGTCGATGGCAATGACGTCGCCGCCGTCGATGCCCTGGCCGCCCGGCTGGTGGCGGAGGTGCGCAGCGGCGCCGGACCCCGGCTGCTGCACGCCACCACCTACCGCCACACCGGCCACACCAGCACCGATGCCGCCGCCTGGCGCCCAGCCGACGAGGTCGCGGCAGGCAAACAGGGCGAACCCATCGCCCGGCTGGAAGCCCGCCTGCTCGCGGAAGGCATTGCCTCCGCCGCCGATCTTGCCGCCATTCGCGCCGCGGCGCTGGCGGAAATGCAATCGGCCCGCACCGCCGCCTTGGCCGCACCATGGCCCGACCCCGCCACCGCCTATTCGGATGTCCTCGGCGCATGACGACCCTGGTGGAAGCCCTGCGCCTGGCCGCGTGGCAGGAAATGGAACGCGATCCGCGCGTCTGGGTGCTGGGCGAGGATGTCGCGCGTGGCGGCCTCTTCGGCCAATATCGCGGCTTCGCGGAAAAATTCGGCACGGATCGCGTGGTGTCCACGCCAATCAGCGAATCCGTCATCATGGGCGCGGGTCTCGGCGCCGCGCTGGTCGGCACCCGGCCGATCATCGAGATGCGGATCTTCGACTTCGTCATGTGCGCGATGGACGAGCTGGTGAACCAGATCGCAAAGATCCGCTACATGTTCGGCGGCCAGGCACGGCCTTCGGTCGTGGTGCGTATGCCGCATGGGCTGTGGCGCAACAGCGCTGCCCAGCACAGCCAGGTGCTGGAAGCCTGGTTCGCGCATCTGCCTGGCGTGGTGGTGGTCGCACCCTCCACGCCCGCCGATGCCGCCGGGCTCCTGGTCGCGGCGATCCGCAGCGACGATCCGGTGCTGTTCTTCGACCCCAAAAACCTGTTCGGGCTGGAGGGCGAGGTCCCCGCCACCATCGACCCCATCCCGTTTGGCGCGGCGCGCCGCGTCCGGGGCGGCGATGACCTGACCATCGTCTCCTGGTCGGCCCTGATGCCGGCCGTCGTTCAGGCCGCCGAAACCCTGGCCACACGCGGCATCACCGCCGAAGTACTGGACCTGCGCAGCCTCTGGCCCTGGGACGAGGCCGCGGTGACCGCCAGCGCCCAACGCACCGGCCGCCTGCTGGTGGCGCATGAGGCGGTGGAGGCCGGCGGCTTCGGCGCCGAGATCATCGCCCGCATCGCCGAAACCACGCCCGGGGTGCGGCTCGGCCGCTGCGGCATGCCGCGCGTGCCGCTGCCGTTCTCCCCGCCGCTGGAGGATGCGATCAAGGTCACCCCCGCCAAGATCGTCGCCGCCGCCGATCGCCTGCTTGCCCGCTGAGCCCCGCCCCCGCATCCTAACCCCAATCGCCCGGAAAACGGGCAAACAAGAGGGAGTAACCCCATGAGTCTGTCCCGCCGGATCCTGCTCGCTTCCCCCGCCGCCCTGGCGATGCCCACGGTTGCTCGCGCCCAAACCCAGTACAAAGCCGAATACAAGGTCAGCGTCGTCGGCAACCGCCCGATCTCGCTGGCCGATGGCGCCTTCCGCTGGGCCGAGCTGGTGACCGAGCGCAGCCAGGGCCGCATCAACATGAAGGTCTATCCGGGCAGCCAGTTGGTCGGCGGCGACCAGACGCGGGAACTCGTCGCGATGCGCCAGGGCATCATCGACATGGCGACCTTCAGCACCATCAACATCAGCCCGCAGGTGCGGGAGATGAACATCTTCTCGCTTCCCTGGCTGCTGGGGGATTCGCGCGGCTTCGACGCGATCATCCGTGGCGAAGTGGGCCGCGACCTGGAACGCATCATCGCGACGCGTGACGTCGTGCCCTGTGCCTGGGGCGAGAACGGTTTCCGTGAAATCTCCAACAGCAAGCGCGACATCGCCGCGCCCGCCGACCTGCGGGGGCTGAAGATCCGCTTCGCCGCCGGCGCCATTTTTTCGGAGATCTTTACCGCGCTCGGCGCCAATCCCGTCCAGATGTCCTTTGCCGACCTGCAACCGGCGCTATCGACCGGTGCCGTCGATGGGCAGGAAAACCCGGTGAACCTGTTCCTGGCCTTGCGCATGGATGCGCTGGCCCAAAAACATCTGACGATCTGGAACTACGTCGCCGACGCCGGGCTTTTCGTCGTCGCCAAGCCGGTCATGGACAGTTTTTCGCCCGCCGACCGCGACCTGGTGCGCGCCTGCGCGGTGGAGGCCGCCAATGCCCAGATCGTCGCCTCCCGCGCCGGGCTCGGCCGTGATGGGGATCGCGCCAGCCTGGACGAGTTGGCGCGCCGCGGGGTCACGACCGTCACCCTGACCGACGCCCAGAAAGCGGCCTTCGCCACGATCACGCGCCCCGTCTTCGACAAATGGGCGCAGACGGTGGGCACCGATCTCGTGCGCAAGGCCGAGACGGCGATCCGCACGGTCCGGTCCTGACCCATGGCAGCGGAAGCGGATTTTTCCGGCGGGCGTGACAACCCAAAGACCCGCGTTCCGCTGAAGCTGGAGGAAATCCTCATGGCCGCCGCGATGGCGGCCATGGCGCTGATCACCGCGGCCAATGTGGTGACGCGCTACCTGACCAATGTCTCGCTGGCCTTCACCGAGGAATATTCGGTGGTGCTGATGGTGGTCGTCGCCCTGCTCGGCACCGCCGTCGCCACCGCGACGGGCCGGCACATCCGCATCGGCTATTTCATCGACCTGCTGCCCGCCCGTGGCCGGCGCAATGCCGAAGCCGTCGCCATGCTGCTGACCATCCTCTGCTTCGGATTGCTCGTGGTCTTCGGCGCCAAGCTGGCCTGGGACGAGTACCGGTATGAGGTTCTGTCCAACGGCCTCGGCAATCCGAACTGGTGGTACACGGGCTGGCTGCCTGTCTTGTCGGCCTTCGTCGTGGCCAGGGCCGCCGGGCGGCTGGTGCGTGTGCTGAAGGGCCAGCCCGGGTGATCGGCACCATCCTCTTCGCCGGCTTCGTCGCCATGCTGTTCGGCGGCGTGCCGATCGGCGTCGCCCTGGGGCTGGCGGGCGCTTTCTGCATCTGGCTGGCCGACCAGTCGATCATGGCGATGCCGACGAATGTCTACGCCGGGATCGCGAAATATCCGCTGATGGCCATCCCGATGTTCGTGCTGGTCGGCAGCGTGTTCGATCGCACGGGCGTGGCGCTGCGGCTGGTGCGTTTCGCGACGGCGCTGGTCGGGGCGGGCAGGGGGGCACTGGCCTCCGTCTCCGTGCTGGTGGCGATGGTGATCGGCGGGATCTCCGGCTCCGGCCCCGCGACCTCGGCGGCCGTCGGCCAGGTGGTGACGCGCGGCATGGTGCAGGATGGCTATCCGCGCCCCTTCATCGCCAGCACCGTCGCGGCAGCCGCCGCGACCGACATCCTGATCCCGCCCTCCATCGCCTTCATCGTCTATGCCGTGCTGGTGCCGGGGGTATCGGTGCCGGCGATCTTCATGGCGGGGATGTTCCCCGGCATCCTGGCGGGCTGCGCGATCATCGTCGCGGTTCTCATCATTTCCTGGATCAAGGATTTTGGCGGCAAGAATCCCGACCGCGAGGCCCTGTCGATCTGGCGCACCTTCAAGGAAGCGATCTGGGGCCTGATGGCGCCCGTGGTCATCCTGGGCGGCATGCGCGCGGGGTTGTTCACCCCGACCGAGGCCGCCGTCATGGCCGTCTTCTACGGGCTCTTCGTCGGCTTCGTCGTCTATCGCACCCTGACCCTGCGCGACGTCTATGAAATGCTGGTCGAGGCCGCCGAACTCTCCGGCATCATCCTGTCGGTGATCGCCCTGGCCTCGGTCTTCGCCTGGTCCACCAGCACGCTTGGCATCGTGCAGCCGGTCGCCGATTGGATCGTTGGCCTGCATCTCGGCGAATACGGCACCATCGCGCTGCTGATGGTGGTGCTGGTGCTGATCGGGATGTTCCTGGACGGTGTCTCCACCTTCCTGATCCTGCTGCCGGTGCTGCTGCCGATCGCGCAATTCTACCACTGGGACCTGACCTGGTTCGGCGTGGTCCTGACCATGAAGATCGCCATCGGGCAGTTCACCCCGCCGATGGCGGTCAACCTGATGGTGTCCTGCCGTATCGCCGGGGTGTCGATGGAATCGACGATCCCCTGGGTCATCTGGATGATCCTGGCCATGTTCATGTCCTTGGCCGCCGTCGTCGTTTTTCCAGGCATCGCTTTGTGGTTGCCGCGCGTTATGGGCGTACTCTGACCCTCCCTTGAGGGTCGAGGGGAGGATACGACCCCATGCGGACCATGATTCCGGCGGCGGCACTTGCCGCTTGCCTCGCCTTGCCGGCCTTTGGCCAGGGCGCGGCGCCCGCCACGCCACCCGGTTCCGATCGCGTGACCGATGTCACCACCGTCAGCGAACTCGCCGACATGTGCGCCCCGCGGACCACGGGCGTGCATCGGCTTGAGGCGATCGCCTATTGCCAGGGCTACCTGACCGCCTCCGGCCAGATCTACACCTCGCTCACGCCCACCACCGGCACGCGCCGGCCCTTGGTCTGCCTGACCTCGCCCGGCCCCACGGTGGCCGAGGCCGGTATCGCCTTCGCGAACTGGGCCGCCCAGAACCCGCAATTCGCATCGGAGCGCGCGGTCGATGGCCTGCTGCGCTTTGCCCAGGCGACCTACCCCTGTCCCGTCGCTGCCCGAGGAGTGCGCTGAGATGGTCCGGACAATCTCCCTGCGGGGCTTGCGCCTCGCCGTGCCCCTGATGGGGCTTCTGTCGCTCGGCGCCTGTGGCGGGATGAGCCAGCAGCAGCAGAGCGTCGGCACCGGCGCCCTGGGTGGCGCCGCCCTGGGCGGCCTGGCTGGGTCCTTGAGCGGCAATGCCGGCTGGGGCGCGCTGATCGGCGCCGGCGTCGGTGCGGGGGCCGGTTATCTCTACGACCAGTCGCAGCAGACGCAGCAGCGGCGCTACCAGCAGAACCAGTACCAGCGGAACTACCAGCAGAACCAGCCGTACTATCGCCAGAACTGAGGCCGCCTCCACCCCGGCGTGAAGCGGTGCGCGTGGAACAACCCGCGCGCACCGCTTGGCCTTCGCGCCCATCGCGGTATGCTGATCCCCAGACGCCGGCTGGCCCCAGGCCCGGCGAGTCTTGAGGGAGCCGTCCTGACCATGCGCCCATTCTTCGCCGCCGCCGTGGCGGTCTGCCTCGCTGGCCCCGCATTGGCCCAGGCGCCGACCACGGCCGTCCATACCGTCGCGGATCTCGCGGCAGTCTGCGGCCCGGCGGATGCGCTGCCCCCGGTCGCGCGCCTCGAAGCCATCGCCTATTGCCAGGGCTTCGTCACCGCCGCCGGGCAATACCACGCGGCCCTGCATCGCGCGGGCGGGCGCCATCGCCCGCTGTTCTGCCTGCCGACCCCCGCGCCCTCGGTGGCCCAGGCCGCCGTCGCCTTTGTCGCCTGGGCGGGTGAGAATCCGACCCGGGCGGGCGAACCCGCGCTCGATGGCCTGCTGCGATTCGCCCAGGCTGCCTATCCCTGCCCGACGCCTGCCCGCCGCGCCCCCGCGCCCCGTTAGAGAAGGCCATCCGTGATGCGTGCGTCCCGTCTCGCCCTGCCGCTTGTCGCGGCCCTTGCCCTTGGCGCCTGCGCCCAGATGTCGCCGAATGAACGCAGCACGCTGACGGGCGCCGGCATCGGCGCCGCGGTCGGCGGCATCGCGGGTTCCTTTGCCGGCCATGCCGGCTGGGGTGCCGCGATCGGCGGCGCGGTCGGGGCAGGTGCCGGCTACCTGTACCAGCAGACCGTGAATTCCGAACAACGCGCCCAGTCCCAGGCCTATCAACGCGGCTACGAGCAGGGCCTGCGGACGTACTGAACCGCGACCATCGAAACAGGAGATCTCAGGATGCGGACCCCATGGATGAAGGCCCGTGTCCCGGCGGCGCTGCTGGCCTTCGCGGCGCTGTCATCGGCGGCCCATGCCCAAACCGCGCCGGCGCCGCTGCCGATCCATGCGCGAACCGTCGCCGAACTGGCCGCGATCTGCGCGCCTGGCCCCACGATAGGCCCGGTCATGCGGCTTGAAGCCATCGCCTATTGCCAGGGCTTCCTGACCGCCGCCGGGCAATATCACGCGGCGGTGCATCGGCCCGGCGCCCGCCGCGGTGCCGCACAGCGCCCGCCGGTCTTCTGCCTGCCCACCCCGGCGCCATCGGTCGCGCAGGTGGGGATCGGCTTTGCCGAATGGGCCGCGACCCAGCCGCAACGGGCCGGCGAACCGGCGCTGGAGGGCGTGTTGCGCTTTGCCCGCGCGACCTACCCATGCCCCACGCCCGCGCGCCGCGCCGCCCGCTGACAAGGATATTCGAACCGATGTGCCGCTCCGTTACACCTCTCGCCCTGGCCTTGCCGCTGCTGATCGCGGTCGCGGCCTGTTCGCCGAACAGCGAATTCCAGTTCGACCCGATGGGCGCCGGCAACAGCGACCCCAGCGCGACCTTCGCCGGCAATGGCGCCTGGGATGGCGCGGGCTACGCGGCCGGGCCGGGCGGCGGCGGCTTCGTGTATGATTCGGCGCTCGGGCCGGGATCGGAGCAGTAAGCGCCTTTAAGGAGGACACGCCCATGCGCCGCCCCCGATGTGCCGCAGCCCTTTTCGCCCTTCTCACCCTCGGCGCCTGCACCGACATGAGCGACACCGGCCGGCGCACCGCCACGGGCGCGCTGGGTGGCGCGGCGCTTGGCGGAATCGCCGGATCCTTCAGCGGCAATGCCGGCTGGGGCGCGCTGATCGGCGCCGGGGTCGGTGCCGGGGCAGGGCTGCTCTACGACCGGTCGCAGCAGCCGCCCTCCTATGGTAGCGGCGGCACCTATCGCGGCAACGAACCGGCCTACTGACCAAACCGCGCCGGCAGGAACGCCGCCGGAGGCGTGTCGCGCCCAAGCGCCGCATCGGCCGCCATCCGCGCCACGACCGGACCCAGCGTATAGCCATTGCCGGTGACGGCATGGAACAGGCCCGGCGCCGCAGGGTGCTCACCCACCAGCGGCGCGCGGTCGATCGCGACGTTCATGCCGGTCCAGGCGCGCAGCACATGCAGCCCCGCCAACGCCGGCGCAACGCGCCCCGCCACCCATAGATTGCCCTCGATCCCGCGGCGCCGGTTCCGCGTCGCCCCGGTCGCCGCATCCTGGTCGCCCGGCCAGGCACCGCCGATCACCAGGTGCCCCGCATCGCCCTGCTTCAGCGACAAATGCCGCCCGGCATGGGCAACCAGATGCCGCAGCATCGGCGGCGCCGCTTCGGTCACCACCACCTGCTGGACGGCGCCTTTGACCGGTAGTGACAGCCCGGCCAGTGCCGCGACCCGCCCGCTCCAGGGGCCGGCGGCGTTGATGACGCGGCCGGCGCGGATGGTCCCGGCATCGGTGGCGACGGACCAGCCGGGGGCCAGCCCCTGCACCTCGACCCCCGACACGATCCGCACGCCGGCGGCCCGTGCCTGGGCGGCCAGTGCCATGGTGCCGCGCAGCGGGTCGATCTGCCCCTCGGTCGGGCAAAAGGCGGCACCCACAAACCCGGCGCCGAGGTAGGGCGCCAGGGCATACAATTCATTGGCGCCGACCACATGGGTGTCGATCCCAAGCGACCGTTCCATCGCGACCTTGCCGCGGATCCAGGCGAATTCCTGCTCCGTCTCCGCCAGCATCAGCCCGCCTTCCTGGCGGATGCCGAGGCTCTCGCCGGCCTGGCCCGCGATCTCGTGCCACAGCGCGATCGACGCCGGGCCCAGGCGCAGGGTGTCGCTCGCGGGGCCCGCCGTGCCGGCGGCATCGGCGACCTCGCCAAAATCATAGGACAGCAGTTGCACATGCAGGCTGCCCGCGTTCGCGGTGCTGGCCGCCAGCCCAGGCTCGTCGCGTTCCAGCAGCACGACCTCGCGCCCCTCCCGTGCCAGGTAGAGCGCCGTCGCCAGCCCCACCACACCGCCGCCGACCACGACGAATTCCGCCTGCGCCGGCAGCACGACCGGCGGCCTCGCCTGGCGCCAGGTGATCGGGACCGGGGAAGCGACGATGGGGGAGGCCGGCCATTCCGGCCATTCATGCCGCAGCGCGGCCGCTGGCACCGGCTTGATCGGCGCGCGCGGCGCGGCAAAACCCGCCTCGGCCTGGGTGCCTGTCAGCCGCGCCACGGTCGCCCCGCACATCCGCCCCTGGCACCTGCCCATCCCGGCGCGGGTCGCCTTCTTCAGCGCGGGCAGGGACGACAGGCGCTGCGCCCGCAGCATGCCCGCCGTGACCTCCTCACACCGGCAGATGATGGTGCTGTCGGCGATGGCCGCGATGTCGAAGGCCGGCGCCGCAAAGGCCGACCACAGCGCCACTTGGAATCGCTCCGCCCGCGCCAGCGCGCGGCGCGTCGCAGAATCCTCCGGCGCCGCGAGCCCCAGGTCGCGCGCGGCAGCCAGCCCCGCCAATCGCCCACGCGCGAGCGCCACCCGCGCCCCCCCCAACGCAGCGCCATCCCCAACCGCAAGCACGCCGGTCACATCCGTGCGCCCATCCGCATCCGTCACGGTTTCCAGCCGCCCCAACCCCTGGTCGACAAAGCGATGCGCGCAGCCAAGCGCCCGGGCGAGTCCCGTTTCCGGCTGGAACCCCAGGTTCAACGCACAGGCACCGGCCTCGATCCGCTGCTCACCCCGCGGCCCGCGCACCCGCAGGGCGGTGAAGCGGTCGGTGCCCTCGCAGGCCACGACCTGCGTGCCCCAAAGCACCGGCACGCCGGCGGCCCGCAGTTGCGCCAGATACCGCGCCCCATCCCAGGCCAGGTCCGGCGCATTCGCCGCCATCCGCAGCATGGGCGCCAGCCCGGGCGCAGCAGCCGCCTCCACCACCGCTGCGACCTGCACGCCACCCGACAGCAGTTCGCAGGCGAGTTGCAGGTTCAGCGGCCCATTGCCCGCGATCACCACGCGATCGGCCGGGCTGACCCTTTGCGCCCGCGCCAAGGTCTGCATCGCCCCCGTCGTCATCACCCCCGGCAGGGTCCAGCCCGGCACCGGCACCGGGCGTTCATGCGCCCCGGCGGCGATCACCAGCACGCGCGGCAGGAAGGTCTGGGCGGTGCCGCGCACCACGGCCGCGATCTCGGTGCCCGGCGCCGAGGCCGCGTCATTCTCCGCCCAATCGCTGGGCGCCCGGCCAAAGCCGCCCCAGACCGTCGCGCCATGCAGGATTTCGACCCCGGCCTTGGCCGCGCGGGCAAACAGTGCCGCACCACGGCGGAACTGCCGGTCGGGGGAGGCATGGGTGTGGCTGGGCGCCAGGGGCTTCATGTATTGCCCGCCCGGGGCATCGCGTTCGTCCAGCACCAGGACCCGTGCGCCCGCCTCGGCCGCCGCGACCGCCGCCGACAGCCCGGCGGGGCCGGCACCGATCACCAGCAGATCGACCGCGCGATCCGGAATGGCCTCGGGCGGCTCGGCCAAGGGGGCGGGCGTGGCCGGGATGGCGGATGCGACCTGCATGCCATCCGCGACCTTGACCAGGCAGGCACGCTGATTGGCGCGGCCATCCACCGTCACCAGGCAATCGAAGCAGGCGCCCATCCCGCACCACAGCCCACGCGGCGCCCCGGTCGCGGTCTCGCGGAAGCGCAGATGCCCGGCGGCGGACAGCGCCGCCGCGATGGTCTCACCCGGTATGGTGACGATCTGCTCGCCATCGAAGCGGATGCCCACCCGTTCAGCAATGGGGCTAATATTCTTGGTGGTCAGTCGCATGCGGCATCCCGGGCAGCCCTTGCCGCGACGGCGGCTTTGGGGTCCGTTGGCATCATCGTGACGGGGGGCGGTTGGGCAAGATGGCGAGTGAGCCCTTTTCGGGTTGCTACACGGTTCTGGTGACGCCGTTTACGGCGGACGGGACGGCTGTGGACCTGCCGGCGCTGCGCCGGCTTGTGGATTATCAGATCGACAATGGCGTGCGCGGCCTGATCCCGCTGGGCTCGACCGGCGAATTCCTGTCGGTATCCCGCGACGAACGCGCCGCCATCGTGGACACGGTGGTCAAGACCGCCGCCGGCCGCGTGCCCGTGCTGATCGGCACCGGTGAGGAAGACACCCGCCTGGTCGTCGCCCTGTCGCGCGAAGCCGAATCGATGGGCGCCGACGGGGTGATGATCATCCCGCCGTATTACTCGGTCCCGACCGAGGATGAGCTGTTCCACCACTACAGCACCGTGGCGGATGCGATCGGCATTCCGATCATGGTCTACAACAACCCCGCGACCTCCAACGTGGACATGGGGGCGGCGACGCTGGCCCGGCTGTCGCGCATTCCGAACTGCCGCTACGTCAAGGAAAGCACGCTGGAGGTGACGCGCGTGCGCGACATCCTGGCCGCCTGCGACGGGCGGATGACGGTGTTTGCCGGCGTGCTGGGCTACGAATCCGCTTGGCTCGGCGCCACCGGCTGGGTCGCCGTGTGCAGCAATGTCGCACCCAAACTCAGCGCCGACATGTTCCACACCGCAATGGCCGGCGACCGCGAGGCGGCGCTGCCGCTCTATCGCAAGCTCGCCCCCTTGCTGCCCTGGGTCGGCGGGCCACGCTACGTCAGCGGCACCAAGGCCGCCTTCCGCCTGATCGGCATGGACATGGGCCCGCCGCGCCCGCCGCGTTTGCCTCTGCCCGAAACCGACCATGCCGCGCTGGCCGCCGTGCTGCGCGGCATCGACCTGTTGTGAAGGAGATTTCGATGACCATTTCCCGCCGTGGCCTCCTGGCCGCCCCAGCCTTGCTTGTCGCCGTGCCCGCCCTGGCGCAGCAGCGCGTTCCGAACAGCGAATTGGTCAAGCCCGGCACGCTGGTCATGAGCACCAACCCGACCCTGCCGCCGGTGCAGTTCGTAGACAGCTCGGGCCAGCTGCGCGGGATGCGGATCGAAATGGGCACCGAACTCGCCCGCCGCCTGGGCCTGACGCCGGAATACGTCCGCGTCGAATTCAGCGCGATGATCACGGGCCTGAACGCCCGCCGCTGGGACCTGATCAACACCGGCATGTTCTACACCGAGGAACGCGCCCGCATCATGCAACTGGTGCGCTACGAACAGCAGACGATCGGCATCAGCGTGCCGCGCGGCAACCCGAAGAACATCACCAAGATCGAAGACCTGGCCGGCCTGTCCATCGGCGTCGAACAGGGCGGCTTCGAATTCCGCCGCAGCCAAGACCTGATCGAGGATATCCGCAAGCTGAACCTGCGCCCGCCCACCGTCCGCGCCTTCGACAATTTTGCCGTGTCCTTCCAGGCGCTGCGCGTCGGCCAATTGGATGCGGCCATTTCGATCGACAGCACCGCCAAGGAATACGAGGACCGCGGCGACTTCACCCATGCGCTGAAGGGGCTCTACGGCACGCCGGTCACGGTCGGCATGCGGTCGCGCGTGCTGGCGACGGCGGTGGCCGCGGCCTTTACCGAAATGCGCGCCGATGGCTGGCTGCCGACCCTGATGGGGCGCTACGGCATCGCCGGCTGGGACGAAGGCTACACGGTCGTCGGCCCGACCTGATCCCAGCCCGTGCAGATCTGGAACTGGCAGGGTTTCTTTGACTACCTGACCAACGCCTATCTGTTCGAGGGAGCACTCGTCTCCCTCGGGCTGACGGTGGCGTCCCTGACGATGGGGTTGATGGGCGGCATCGGCATCGCCTTGCTGCGCCTGTCCGGCGGGCGCGCGGGCTTCGGCTTTGCCGTGACCTATTGCTGGTTCTTCCGCGGCACACCGCTGCTGGTGCAGTTGCTGATGATCTACACGGCGCTGCCGCTGTTCGGCATCCGGCTGACGGTGATCGAGGCGACCTTGCTCGGCCTGTCGCTGAACGAGGCGGCCTACCTGTCGGAAACCGTGCGCGCCGGTATTTTGGCGGTGCCGCGCGGGCAGGGGGAAGCCGCGACGGCGCTCGGCCTGCGCCCCACCCAGCGCTTCCGCCTGGTGGTCTGGCCGCAGGCGCTGCGAGTCATCATCCCGCCGCTCGGCAACAGCGTGAACGGGTTGCTGAAGACCACCTCCATCGCCAGCGTCATCTCGATGGATGAGTTGCTGCGACGGACGCAGATCCTGGTGCAGGAACGCTTCCTGGTGCTGGAACTGTTTACCGTCGCGGCACTCTACTACCTGCTCATGACCTCGGTCTGGGACATGGTGCAACGCCGGTTGGAAGCCCGTTTCGGGCGCGGCTATGCCGGGGATGTGACGGAAAAGCGCTGAGCCCGATTGGGCTGGCGCACCGGCCACCGCGAATTCTCCTTGTCGGAAACCCCCGGTTCCGGCATCGGCACGTGTGCCTGATAAAAAGCGATTATAAAACGTGAAATAGGCTCTACCGATGTCGGGTGTCGTCGTGATCGAGAGCCGGTACGACGCAGACGTCCCCATTAATCGTCTTTTTTAATAGTGAAATAATTGACTCACAGAACATTGACGTGAAACATGGCCCCGTGACGTTCGGCCGGCATCCGCCGGCCCTGCGTCGATCGGAGTTCCTGCCATGCCCGCGAGCCGCTCTCCCCATCCGACCCGTCGCGATATCGCCATCCTTCTGCGCGGCCTCGGCGCGGGCGCCCTCGCCGTGGGCCTGTGCCCCGCCTCGGCCACGGCCGCCGACTGGCGTCCTGACCGGACTGTGCGACTGGTCGTGTCCTTTGCCCCCGGGGGCAGCGTCGATACTTTTGCTCGTACCCTGCAGCCGTATCTGTCCCAGGCGCTGGGCCAGTCCGTGCTGGTGGAAAACCAGGGCGGTGCGAACACGCTGCTGGCCACGCGCCAGGTCGCCGCCAGCCCGCCCGATGGCCTGACCCTTCTGGTCACTAGCGACAGCCTGTCGATCAACCAGGCCTTGCTGCCCGATGCCGGCTACGACGCGCGCACCAGTTTCGCGCCCGTGGCACTGGGCATCAGCGCGGCGCAGATCCTGGTGACGCATCCCAATAGCGGCATCCGCAGCATCGACGACTACGCCGCCCGCCTGCGCGCGCGGCCCGGGTCGGTGAATATCGGCGTGCCCGGTTGGGGCGCGATCGGCCATCTGGTGGGCGAGACCCTGAACCAACGCCTGGGCGGGCTGCGCGCGGAATTCGTCGCCTATCGCGGCGGTGCTCCGGCCACGATCGACCTGCTGGCCGGAACCATCGACGCGCTCTGGATCACGCTGCCTGCCGTCACGCCCTATGTCCGCGACGGGCGTCTGGTGGGGCTGGCCGTCAGCACGGCCGCGCGCGACGGGGCGCTGCCCCAGGTGCCGACCGTCGCCGAAACCGTGGTGCCGGGCTTCGACATCACCACCTGGCAGGGGATCCTGGCCCCGGCTGGCACGCCGCCCGACATCGTCGCTTCGCTCTACCGGACCATCGCGACGGTCCTGGGCCGGGACGATGTGCGCCGGTCGCTGAACGGGCTCGGCTTCACCGTCATCGCCGCATCGCCCCCGGTCTTCGCCGAACACATCGCCAAGGCGGTCGATGGCTACGCGCAGGTCATCGCCGCGGCGGGCATCAAGCCCGGCGGCGCCTGACCCAACCCAAACTTGCCGATCGCTCCAGGAGCCTGCCATGCCCGTCACCACACGCCGCCACCTCGCCTCGCTCGTCGCCGCCGTCTCGCTTGCGAGTCCCCGTCTGGCGCGGGCGCAGGATGCGTTTCCCGCCCGGCCCATCCGCCTGGTCGTGCCCTGGCCGCCCGGCGGCGGTGTGGATGTGCTCGCCCGCATTCTCCAGCAGCCGCTCGGGGCGCAACTCGGGCAGCCCGTGATCATCGACAACATCGGCGGCGGTTCCGGCCGGATCGGCAACCAGGCGGCGGCCCGTGCCGCGCCGGATGGCTATACGCTGCTGCTGGTCAACGACACGTTCGCGGCGACCGAGGCGCTGCCCGTCGCGGGCACCGCATCACAGCGTGATGCCTTCACCCCCGTCGCGCTTGCGATCACCGCTTCGCAAGGCATCTTCACGCATCCGCGCTCAGGCCTGCGAACCATCCAGGACCTCGCCGCCGCGGCCCGCGCGCGACCAGGTTCGTTGAATGTCGGCGTGCCCGGCATCGGAAGTTCGCAGCACCTGACCAGCGAATTGCTGCTCCGCGCGGCTGGCGATCTCAGGGTCGAGCATGTGCCGTATCGCGGCGGCGGTCCCCTGTTGCTGGATCTCATGGCGGGCAGCATCGACGCGGGTGTCGTCACCTTCGGCGCCGCAGCCGGCCAGGCGGCCTCGGGGCAACTTATCCCTCTCGTTGTGAGCGGCGGCGAACGCCCCGCGGCGTTCCCGAATGTCCCGACGGCCGCCGAGAGCATCGCGCCCGGCTTCGTGCAGACGACGTGGATGGGACTTCTCGCACCCGTGGGGACGCCGGATGCCCCCATCGCGCGGGTCCATGCGGCGCTGCGCGCGACGCTGGCCGATCCCGAGGTCGTGGTGCGGATGGGCCAGGTCGGCTACGACCCGTCCGGGCTGAATGGCCGTGGCTTCGGCCAGTTGTTCAACGACACGATCGCGCAGTTCGCGAGCATCGCGGCGGAACGCGGCATCACCTCGCAAAGCTGACCGTGGATGGATGCGGCGCTTCGGGCCAATCCCCGAAGCGCCGCGCGCATCACTACCGCCACAGCTCCTTCGCCGCGAGCCATTCCTGCACCACGCCAGCGACCACGTCGCTGTTGCGATCCATCATGACCATGTGGCTATTGCCGCGTATCCCGCGCTCCGGCAGGTCGATGACATCGACGCTGCCGCCCGCCGCGCGCACCGCCTCGGCGAAGCGCACGCCATTCGCGCGGATCGTCGGCCAGCGCGGATCTTGCGCGATGAAGTCGCCGTAGATCATCAGCACCGGCACATCCTTCAGCGCCGCGACCTTGGCCGGATCGCCGACCGCCGCCGGTTCCACCAGCACCAGCGCCCGCACCTTATCCGGCTTGTCCTGCGCCGCGCGCCAGCCGAACAACCCCGCCTGGCTATGCGCGACGACAACCGACGGCCCCACGCGGTCGAGCAGCGCCGCATAGGCGTCCTGCGTCAGCGCATCAGTGGTGGTGAAGCGCGGCACGATCTGCCGCACGAAGTTCATGTAGGACTCACGATCGGCCGGGAATTGCTGCCCCGGATAGGTCGTGCCGCGCTGGAACGACCCCACGCCATCGCCGATGCGAAACCGCTCGAACGGATTGTCCACCGTCAGCAGAATGGGCGATCCGCCGGTCTGCTCGGGGATCATCGACCACCCCGCGCGTCCGCGTTCGACGGCATCGGCGACATAGGTCGCCCAGCCACGGCGCAAAAAGAAGTTCTGCCACCCCTCGCGCCCATCGGGCGTCGATTCCCAGGTCACGCCGGTCAACCCGCCGCCGTGCCACAGCAGCATCGGCGCCTGGCCGCGCAACGGGGCGGGGATCATGTATTGCGCGTACATCGACCCCATCAGGTAGGTCCCGTTCGGATCGACCCGCGCCGGCACGCCGCCCGGGGTGAACAGCACTTCGCGAATCGGCTGCCCGCTGATCACGATTTCCTTGCCGCCGACGTGGAAGGACCCCCAGCGGTCGAGTGTCACCGGCCCGCCCGCGGCCGGCGCCGGCACTGTCTGGGCCACGGCGGCCTTCGCACCAGCCGCGCCGATGATGGCGGCGAATGCGGCCGCCCTGCGTGTCGTGTTCATCGCGTTCTCTCCCGTTTCGTTGCCGGCACCCTCGCGCGACATCGCCGGCGTTTCAACCCATGCGCAGCCCCTGGCGGCCCGGCCCCGCCGCGTGCGATGACGCTGGGGTCCAGGAACAAACAACGGGAGAAAACCCCAATGCTTCGCCGACACCTGCTTGCCGCGTCAGCGGCCGGCCTTGCCGCGCCCAGCCTGTCCTTCGCCCAGGGCGCCTGGCCGGACCGCACGATCCGCGTGATCGTCCCCTGGCCGCCCGGTGGTTCGACGGACGTGCTGGTGCGCTTCTATGCCGAACGCCTGCAGGCCCTGCTCGGCCAGACCTTCGTGGTGGAAAACCGCGCCGGCGCCGGCGGCAACATCGGCATCGACGCGACCGCCAAGGCGGCTCCCGACGGCTACACGCTCGGCATCGCCTCCATCGGGCACCTCGCGATCAACCAGTATCTCTACAGCCGGCTGCCCTATAATCCCGAGGCGGATCTGGTGCCCGCAGGCATCGCCTGGGACCTGCCGAACGTCGCGGTGGTCAGCACCGCGCACAACCGGTCGCAGACGCTCGCCGAATTCATCGCCTGGGCCAAGGCCAAGCCGGGCGGCATCACCTATGGCTCCCCTGGTGTCGGCACCACGCCGCATCTGTCGGGCGCCCTGTTCTGCGCCCGCGTCGGGATCGAGGGCACGCACGTCCCCTTCCGCGGCGCCGCGCAGACCATCCCCACCATGCTGTCGGGCGACCTGGACTTCGCGCTCGACAACCTCGCCTCCTACATGCCGGTGATCCAGGAGGGCCGGATGCGCGCCCTGGCCGTCACCTCCGGCGCGCGCTGGCCGACGCTCGACCAGGTGCCGACCATGGCGCAGGCGGGGGTGCCGAATTTCGTCGTCACCTCCTGGCAGGGCTTCATCTTCCCCGCGCGCACGCCACGCCCCGTGGTGGACCGCTTCAACGCCGCCCTGCGCCAGGTCGCCGAGGAACCCGCCATGAAGGATCGCTTTTTGCGCGCGGGCGCCGAGGCCGTCTGGTCCACACCGGAGGGCATGGCCGAACGCGCCGCCGCCGAACGCCCGATGTGGCAGGAAGCGGTTCGGGTCTCGGGCGCCAAGGTGGACTGACCCGCCGCCTGCGCTTGCGGCGCGCCACGCCCGGCCCGAAAGTGGCGCGTCCATCGCAGCGGAGCAGCCTTCCCCCATGTCCACCTACGACCTCGCGATCCGCGGCGGCACCGTCGCCACCGGCCATGGCGCGATCGCCTGCGACATCGGCATCCGTGACGGGCGCATCGCGGCCCTGGCCGACCGCATCACCGATGCAGGGCGGGTCATCGACGCCACGGGGCTGCTGGTCACCCCCGGTGGCGTCGACAGCCACTGCCACATCGCCCAGGCCGAAGCGAACGGCACCCGCCACGAGGAGACTTTTGCCACCGCAAGCCATTCGGCCTTCCTCGGCGGCACCACCTCGGTCGTCACCTTCATCCCGCATTTCAAGGGCGGTGCCCTGGCCCCGCAGGTCGCCGATGCGATGGACCAGGCGAAGTCCTCGATGCTGGACTACGCCTTCCACCAGATCATCGCCGACCCGACCGACGCGGTTCTGGCCGAAATCCCCACCCTGGTCGCCCAAGGCATCCGCAGCCTGAAGGTCTTCCTCACCTACGAACCGCTGCACCTGTCCGACGCGCAGTATCTGAAGGTGCTCCTGGCCGCGCGGAAAAACGGCTGCCTCGTCACCGTGCATTGCGAGAATTACGACGCCATCGGCTGGCGCACCCAGGCGCTGATCGACGCCGGGCTGACCGCGCCAAAATACCACGCCTGGTCGCGCCCGCCCGTGGTCGAACGCGAAGCCACGCATCGCGCCATCGCGCTCGCGGAACTGGTCGACCAGCCCATCCAGGTCTTCCACGTCTCCTGCGCCGAAGCCGCCGAGGAAATCGCCCGCGCCCAGGCGCGTGGGGTCAAGGTTTGGGGCGAAACCTGCCCGCAATACCTGACCCTCACCGCCGACCACATGGACCGCCCGGGGTTCGAGGGCGCCAAGTTCATGTGCAGCCCCGCCCCGCGCGACACCGCCGAACAGGGGCGTGTGTGGGAGATGATCCGGCGCGGCGTGCTGGATGTCGTCTCCTCCGACCATTGCGGCTTCTCCTTCGCCGGCGACCAGGGCAAGGCGATGAACGGGCGCGACGCGCCGTTCCGCGACATCCCCAATGGCATCCCCGGCATCGCCGCACGCCTGCCGATCCTGTTTTCCGAAGGCGTGTCGAAGGGCCGCATCGGGCTCGATGAATTCGTACGGCTGTCATCCTCGAATGCCGCGCGGCTCATGGGCCTCTACCCCCGCAAGGGCGCGATCCTGCCCGGCAGCGACGCCGATCTTGTGCTGTGGGACCCCGCGAAGAAGCAGACCCTGACCAATGCGATGATGGGCCACGCGATCGACTACACGCCCTATGAAGGGCTGGACGTCACCGGCTGGCCCGTCGCGACCCTGCGTCGCGGAGAGGTCGTGATGCAGGACGGCAAGGTGCAGGCCGAACCCGGATCGGGGCGCTTCCTGCCCCGCGCGCCCTACGACTACATCCGGCCGACCGGGCGCCTGGCGAACGGGTTCGACGCCGCGCCGTGGCCCGTCTGATGCGCATCCTCGTCGCCAACGCAAACACCACCCAGGGCATCACCGACCTCTGCGCCGCCGCCGCACGCGGCGCCGCGTCGCCGGGCACCGAGATCATCCCGGTCACGCCCCGCTTCGGCCCCGCGGTCATCAGCACCCGCGCGGAAAATATCATCGCCGGCCATGCGCTGCTGGAACGCTTGGCGGAACACGCGGGCGCGGTCGATGCCGTGGTGCTCGCCGTCAGCCATGACACCGCGCTGGAAGCCGCGCGCCAACTCATGCCTTGCCCCGTGGTCGGTATGACCGAGGCCGCCTGCTTCGCCGCCTGCCTGGTCGGCGCCCGCTTCGGCCTGGTCACCTATGGCGGGGTCGAGACCTACCGCGAACGCATCGGCCAGCACGGGCTGTCCGGCCGCCTGTCGGGGCTGGAGGGCCTGGACGCGACCCCACAGGAAACCCTGTCCGACCCCGCGGGGGTCGAGGCCAAGGTCTTGGGCGCCATCGACCGCCTGATCGCGGGCGGGGCCGATGCGGTGGTGCTGGGCGGCGCCGCCATGGCCGGCATGGCGCCGCGGTTGCAGGGCAGGGCGGCGGTGCCGTTGCTGGACGGGATCGTCTGCGCGATCAGGCTGGCGGAAATGCTGGTGGGATTGGGCCTGCCCAAACCCGGCGCAGGATCGCTGGCGCCACCGAAATCCCGCGCCAGCATCGGGTTGTCGGCCCCCTTGGCGGGGATGCTTTTGGGGGCAACGCCGACCCCCTGACTGCGTTAATCTGCCACAGGGCGGAGATGTGTCATGCGGCTGGATGGTCCGGAAAGTTCGAATGTCGAGGATCGGCGCGGCGGCGGTGGTGGCGGCGGTGGCCGCATCGCCATCGGCGGCATCGGCGGGGTGATCCTGGTGGTCGTGTCCCTTCTTCTCGGCATCGACCCGACCACCATCCTGCAAGGCGACGCCCAGGCGCCCGCCCAGCCGCAGCGCCAGCAAGCCCGCGTCGGCAAGGGCCAGCCCCAGGAACACGACCTCGGCCGGCAATTCGTGTCGCGGGTCCTGGCCGAGACGGAATCCGTCTGGACCGCCGAATTCGCCCGCGCGCGCCGCGTCTATGACCCGCCGACCCTGGTGCTGTTCAGCGGCGCCACGCAATCCGGCTGCGGCTATGCGCAGGCGCAGATGGGACCCTTCTACTGCCCCAATGACGCGCGGGTTTACATCGACCTGGACTTCATGGCCGACCTGCAACGCCGCCTCGGCGCCAATGGCGATTTCGCCGCCGCCTATATCGTCGCGCATGAGGTCGGGCATCACGTCCAGAATCTCCTGGGCACGCTGCGGCGGACCCAGTCCGCCCGCGACAATGCGACCCAGGTGCGGGTGGAATTGCAGGCCGATTGCTACGCCGGCGTCTGGGCCAACCGCGCCCAGGCGGCGCGACAAATCCTTGAGGAAGGCGATATCGAGGAAGGGCTGAACGCGGCGGCCGCTGTCGGCGACGACCGGATCCAACGGCGCAGCCAGGGCCGCGTCAGCCCCGAGACCTTTACCCATGGCAGCAGCGAGCAGCGCGTTGGGTGGTTCAGGCGGGGCCTGGCCGCAGGGCGGCCCGAGGCCTGCGATACGTTTGGCCGATAGCCGCCGGCGTCCTCCAGCCGTTCAACGCGTGACGATCTTCTCCGCCAAGTCCGCGAAGGCGGCCGCCACCGCCGTCGGGTTCTCGATCCAAGGAAAATGGCCCGCGCGCGGGATCGTGCGGAAAATGGCGTTGGTGGTGTGGAAGCGATCGTCATCCCAGCCGCCCTGCCAGACGATGCGATCCTCCGCCCCGGCAAGGATCAAAACCGGGACGGTGCGGGGCCACCAAGCCGCCCGATAGACGTGATCGAAATGCGCGTCCGACCAGTCCACGGCAGCACTGTTGTAGGGCATTCGGGCCAGAAGCGCGCGACCGGCCGCGACGGCCTCCGGCGTAAAATTCCATTCCGCGGAGGCCACCGCGATGGCCGCGATATTCGCATCGCACTTGTCGGCATTGTAGATCGTCGTGGCAGTATCGACGGCTGGCAGGGGGTTCCGCGACGTCATCTCGACGAAGCGCGGGTGCCAACTCGCGTCGGGCGCCGTGTCCAGAAGCGCGATCCCAAGGACGTGCTGCTCCAACTCAGGCGTCGAGAGCAGGTACATGCCGCCGGTGGAATGGCCGACATAGACCGCATTCGGCAGAGCCTGCGCCGCTTCCAGCAGGACATTCGGCCAGGATGAAAATGGGTCCGGCGATGCGCCGGGCGGCGTGCGATTGGACCCATCCCCCGGCAGGTCCACGAGCCAGACCGTGCCGGGCACGCCGAGCGTCGCAGCGAGGTCTTCCAGACTCTCGGACCCGATGCCTGGCCCGCCGGGCAGCAGCAGCCAGTTCAGGGTTCCGGCACGGGCCGAATGCTGTCGCAGCCGGACACCCGACCGCGTGTAGAACAGGTTTGTCATGGTCCTCCATCACCGATCCCAAGGCTGCGCACCATGGGGGTTTTCGCCCAGGCGCGTTTCGGGGGCGTCGGGATGTCCGCATGCTGGGGTCTGCAACCGCTGCTGAAGATCGACAGGGGTGTTCGGTCAGGGGAGGCGGCATGGCGCCAGAGTTCCTGGAATGTTCTTGACGCTGCGGCGACGCTGATGTAGGAACATATCCCTTGTAGGGCGCTGCCGTATCTGCCCTTAAACCCGTGGCGCTGGCGGTGCCCGTACGCGACCAGTCGGGGGCGCCGCGACCAGCGGCGACGTCCAAAGGGGATGTCGTGTGGGGTGCGGGGCCAAACGCTTCAAGGACGGCAAGGCCGAGCAGGTTGACGCCTACCAGCGGCTCAATCCTGGCGGCGGGGATGGTGAGGCGGTCCTCGTCATTTCCGTCATGGCTCGCCGGCCGGGGCCGCTCGACGACCCGAAGAGCGAAAAGACGATATTTGAAGGAGGACCAGGGTTCGGGAACCGCGGCAGCGACCGGCCATCGTCGCTGCGGCCGGCCCTACCGGCGGGCCCGATCAGCGTCCGGCCCATATCCTGGGCCGCATCGAACACGACTGGCGCGCGACCAATGACGAACCGATGCTTGGGATGAAGTACTGGTTCAACCTGCCGGAAGATCGTCGCTGACGGCTGGCCCGCTCGTGATCCATGCGGGGTCACGCGCGACAACCTCACGCTCGACCGGCCTGGGGTGGCTACGACCCGTCCACCGCGTCGCGCATCGGCGCGAGCGCCACGGCGACGCCGCCCGTTCCGGCGCCGGCGATGGTCGTTCCAGTGGCATTCGCGCCCCCACCACCTATTTGTCCGAAAGCGTGTTTCCTCAGCTCAAAGGCCGCTTTCATGGCAAGGCGACGCCCCGTTCGGCATAGACAAGCGCAGCCCCCGGGTGGAATGGCAGGATGCGGTTGTTCACCGCATTCTCCGCCCGCGTCGCCGCCGCCATCGCATGCATCTGCCCTGCGGGATCACTCGCCCCCAGCACGGCGCGCGTGATCGCGGCGGCTGTCGCATCGGGCAGGTCCCGGTTGGCGACGACAAAGTTCCAGGCGGCGAAGGTCGCGATGGGCGCGTCCTGGCCGCGATAGGTCCCAGCCGGCACGGTGCTGGGCGACAGGTACGGCAAGCGCCCGGTCACCGCCGCGACGGTCTCCGGCAACAGCCCAAAGACCACCGCATCCGCCCCGGTGGTCACCGCGACCAGCGATGGGATGGGCACGATCGCGCCCTGCCACAGCGCATCCAGCCGCCCCGCGATCACATCGGCCGCCAGCGCCGCCGGATCGCCGCCGACGATCTCGGCCGGCACCACGCCCGCGGCCTCGGCGGCCGCGCGGAAGAAAATCTCGGCGGGACCCCGCGCCGGGCCGACGCCCACCCGCTTGCCGGCCAGTTGCGCGAAACTGGTCAGCCCCGACGCCCGCAGCGCCGCGACCATGAAGGACGTCTCGTACATGGGAAACAGCGCCACCACCCGCACATGCCGCCGCCCACCCGCCGCCGGCGTCCCCGCCAGCGCATCGGCGACACTGCCCAGGAACGCGGTGCCCATGCTGTTCGGGTCATCCTCGACCCGGGACAAATTCTGCAGGCTGCCAGTGCTCTCCCGCACCTCCACCGGGATGCCGGCGGCGGTCAGGAACTCCGCGACGCCCGTGCCATAGGGCAGGAAGGCGCTGCCCGGCCCGGCCGTCTGCAACAGCAGCGGCGCCGCCTGCGCCTGCGCGCCCCCGGCCGCCGCCGCGACGGCCAGGCTCGATGCGATCACATGGCGTCGGTGCATGATGGACTCCTGGCAACTGGATACGCCCGAGGCTACGCGCCGCCACGGTGATCCGGTAGGGTCGCGCCATGCCTCATATCGCGATTGCCCGTCTCTGGTTCGAAGGGAATTCCTTCAGCCCAACGCCAACCCTGCGCGCCGCCTTCACCGGGCGCGAATGGGCAACGGGGCCGGGCGCGCTGGCCGCCCAGGCCGGGACCGCGACCGAATTGGGCGCGGCCCATGCCTGGCTCGGCGCCCACCCCGACTGGACCGCCACGGTCCTGCGCTGCGGCGCGGCCCAGCCGGGCGGGCCGATGGAAGCCGCCCTCTTCGACGAATGGCTGGCCGAGGTCACGGCCGGACTGCGCGCGGCAAGACCGGATGGGGTCTACCTGTCGCTGCACGGCGCCTGCGTCACCACCGACGACCCCGCCGCCGACCTGACCATCCTGCGGGCGGTGCGGGCGGCGGTCGGCCCGGCGGTGCCGGTCGTCGCTTCCTTCGACATGCACGCGAACATCGCGCCAGAGACGGCGACCCTGCTGGACGGTGCCTCGGCCTATCGCACCTATCCGCATGTGGACATGGCGGCGACCGCGACGCGGGCGCTGGCCTTGCTGGCGCGCGCGCTATCCGGCGCGCCCCGCCTGCATAGCGCCATCGCCAAGGTGCCGCGCGTGCTGCATTCCTTCCACATGCGCGACGCCGGCGGCCCCATGGCCGATACCTGGGCCGAGGCCGCTGCCTTGCAGACCGGCCCGGTGCTGGATGCCAGCCTGTTCGGTGGCTTCGCCTGGGGCGACAGCCCGCATGCCGGGCCGACCGCGATGGTCTGGGCGGAAGACGCCACGGCCGCCGAAGCCGCGGCATCCCGCCTGGCCACGGCCCTGACCGCGCGCATCCCGGATTTCGCCGTCACGCTGCCCGGCCCGACGGAAGGGCTGGCGATGGCACTCGCGGCCCCGGGCGGCCTGGTCGCGCTGCTCGACCCCGCCGACAACCCGCTGTCGGGCGGCATCGCCGACACGCCGGGGCTGCTGGCGTTGCTGATGGAGGCCGGCCCGCCGGTCGAGACGGTGTTCGCCTTCCTCCACGACCCCGATGCCGTGGCCGAAGCCGCGGCCGTGGGGCAGGGCGGGGTTTTCGATCGCGCCCTCGCCGGCCAGGTCACCGCGGCCTTCGGCCCCCCGGTCCCGTTCCGTGGCGTGGTGGAGCGGTTGACCGATGGGCGTTTCATCAACCAGGGACCGATGGAGCGCGGCACGCTGGTGAACGTCGGGGACACGGCGGTGCTGCGCGCGGGCAAACTGCGGGTGATCGTGACCAGCGCCAAGGAAGCCGCGGTCGATCCGGGCTTCTTCGCGCTGCACGGCATCGACCTGGCCGCGGTGCGGCTGTTGGCCGACAAGGGCAAGAACCACTTCCGCGCCGCCTTCGCGCCGCTGTGCTCGGCGATCGTGGAGGCGGATTTTCCCGGCCCGGCCTCGCTCGACCTCGCGGCACTGCCGTTCCGGCATGTGCCCGAGGCCTGGCGGGTTTAGAGCGTGATGGCCGTAGGCGCGAATGCGCCGCAGGGCTGAATCACGCGACACAACAACAAGCTAGAGCGGGATGCGTGAGCGAATGCGAACGCATCGCGCTCTAAGGTCTGTGGGGATTCATCTGGAGTTGATGACGGCTGCGGCGAGATAGATCATGGCTGAGAAGCTATGGTCTGTTTTGTCGGCGCGCATGGCGATGCGTTTGAACTCCTTGAGCTTGCAGAAGAAGTTCTCGATGAGGTGCCGCCATTTGTAGAGAGCGCGATCAAGCGGCAGCGGTTTGGTGCGTCGGGAATGCTGCGAGATGACGATGCTGGCGCCGCGGGCGTTGAGGTCGGCGATGATGGTGTTGCTGTCGAAGGCCTTGTCGGCGATGAGACCGCCGAAATCGACGCCATCGAGCAGCGGCTCAACGCCGGCAGTATCGAACCGATGCCCTGGCAGCAGTTCAAAGCGCACCAGATTGCCGAGCGCATCGGTCAGCGCGAGAATTTTGGTCGTCATACCGCCCTTGGAGCGGCCTATGGCCTGGCTTTGAGTCCCCCTTTTGCGCCCTGCCCGTGGCGGTGGACCTTGACGATCGTGGCATCGATCATCGCGTATTCCATATCCGGCTCATCCGAACAGGCTTCGAAAAGTCTCACGAACACGTCCGCCTTGCGCCAGTCGCTGTAGCGCCGGAACGCCGTGCTCCAATTGCCGAACATCGCCGGCAGATCACGCCACGGGCTGCCCGTCCGCGCGATCCACAGCACCGCCTCCACGAAAAGCCGATTGTCGCTCCCGCTCCGTCCCGGATCGGTCGGCTTCCCAAGACAATGCGGTTCCATCTTCGCCCATTGGGCGTCCGTCAGCACATAGCGGTCCATCCACAGCGTGAATCACATCCGACGCCGCAAGGGAATCCTAAATCCCCACAGACCTTAGCTGGCCGCGCGGCTCAGTCCAGCCGCGCGCCGGACACGCGCACGACCTCCTGCCACTTCGCATTCTCGGCGGCGATCCAGCGGGTGAAGGCATCGGGGCCAAGCGGCATGGGCTCGGCCCCCAATTCGCGGAACTTGGACGCGGTGGCGGGTTCGCGGCAGATCTCCTCGACCAGCGCGCCCAGGCGATCGACGATCGGGCGCGGGGTGCGGCCGGGGGCCTGGATGCCGAACCAGGCGACGGCGACGAAATCGGGCACGCCGGATTCGATGACGGTCGGCGTCTCCGGCACCGCGAACCAGCGGTCGCGGCTGGTGACGGCCAGGATGCGCAACCGGCCCTCGCGGATATGCGGCAGATAGGCGGGCAGGTTGTCGATCGCGAGTTCGACGCGCCCGGCCAGCAGGTCGGCCATGATGGCCCCGGTGCCGCGATAGGGCACGTGGCCGATATCGATGCCGGCGCGGACCTTGAGCAATTCGCCACACATGTGGCCGGAGGTGCCATTGCCCGGGGTGGCGTAGTTGAAGGCACCGGGCCGCGCCCGGGCCAGCGCCAGGAAGGCCCGCAGGTCCGTCGCCGGTATCGCCTGCGGGTTCACGACGATCGCGTTGGCGACCGCATTGGCATTGGCGACCGCGGTCAGGTCCTTATCCGGATCGAAGGGCATGCGCGCATAGAGGAAGCGGTTGATGCTGGCCGTGCCGATCGTGCACATCAGCAGCGTATGCCCATCCGGATCGGCCTTGGCGACGATATCGGCGCCGAGGTTGCCGCCCGCACCCGGCCGGTTGTCCACCACGACCGGCTGGCCGAGCAGCACGCCCATCCGTTCGGCCAGGATCCGCGCGGTCACATCCGTCGCGCCACCACCGACGAAGGGCACGATCAGCCGCACCGGGCGGGACGGCATCCAGGGGGTTTGCGCGACGGCGGGGCCGGCGAAGGATGCGGCGGCAGCGGCGATCAGGGCCTGACGGCGCGGCAGGGTCAGCATTGGCGATCTCCCTTGGAACGTTTCGTGCTGCCTAGCCGCTGCCCCCACGCGGGGCAACGGCCAGGGCCTGACCCTTAGTCCGCGGTCGCGCCAGACCGCCGCACGATGGCACCCCACTTGGCGATCTCGGCCCGCGTGAACGCCTCAAACGTCGCGGGGGAGGTCCCGCCATCCGGCGTCAGCGCCGGCGGCATGCCGCCGAGGTCGGCGATCCGGGCCGCCGCCTCGGGCTCCTTCACGATCAGGTCGATCGCCGTGCCCAGGCGTTCGATGACGGCGGGTGGCGTGCGCGCCGGCGCCTGCACGCCGAACCAGGCGGTGGCCTCCACGCCGGGGAAGCCGGCCTCGGCCGTCGTCGGCACATCGGGCAGGGCGGGCGAACGGGTGGCCGTGGTGACCGCCAGCGCCCGCAGGCGCCCATCGCGGATATGGCCGATGACCGAGGGCAGGTTGTCCACCCCCACCTCGACCCGCCCGGCGATGTTCTCCGCCAGCATCGGGCCGGCGCCGCGGAAGGGCACGTGGGTCATGTCGATCCCGGCCTCCAGCTTCAGCAATTCGCCGGTCATGTGCAGGCTGGTGCCGGCGCCGGAGGAGCCGATGTTCAGCTTGCCCGGGTTCGCCTTGGCATAGGCCACAAGCTCACCCAGCGTGCGGACGGGCAGGGCGTTGGTCACGAAGATCGCGTTCGGCACCCGCAGCATCAGGCCGACGGCGGCCAGTTCCTCGGGCCTGTAGGGCATGCGCGCGCCGTAGAGCCCGTAGTTGATGGCGCCGGAGGACACCGTCTGCATCAGCAGGGTGTAGCCATCCGGTTCGGCCTTGGCGACGACATCGCTGCCGATGTTGCCGCCGGCGCCGGGGCGGTTTTCCACCGTCACCGCCTGGCCAAGCCGCGCCTGCAACCGTTCGGCCAGGATACGGGCCGCGATGTCGGTGGTGCCGGCGGGCGGGAAGGGGACGATCAGGCGGATCGGCCGGGTCGGGAAACTGCCCTGGGCCAGGGCCGGCGTGGTCAGCGCCGGCGCGCAAAGCCCGGCGAGCGCAAGGCTGGCGCCCAAGGTGGAACGGCGTGTGATGCTCATGAATCGTTTCCCTCGATCGGTCCGGCCAAAAGGGTCTGTCGCCCGGCTCGTTCCGTTGCCCTGTTGTTGCCGCATACAGATGGCGTCTTGCAAGCGGCCTTCTGGTGGCGTTGAACCATCCGCGAGGCTGCGGGCGTCGGTAAGGCTGGGTTTTCTGGAGGCGACATGCGGTTCATCAGGGTCTATTCGCGCGTCTTGACCTTGCTCGCCCCGGACAGGCGGGTTGCGTGGTTCCTGGCCTTCGCCGCGGTCGCGCTCGCCGGCCTGTCGTTTCTGGAACCGGTGTTGTTCGGCCGGGTGGTGGACCTGCTGTCGCGCTCCGACACCATGCCGCGCGACGCGGTCTGGACGGAGGCGGTGTCGCTGCTCTCGCTCTGGGCGCTGGTCGGGGTGACGGGCATCCTGGCGAATGTGTCGGTGTCGCTGCTGGCCGACCGGATGGCGCATCGCAACCGGCTTGCGATCATGCACCGGTATTTCCAGCATGTGCTGTCGCTGCCGCTGTCGTTCCATGGCGATACGCAATCGGGCCGGCTGATGAAGATCATGCTGGTCGGCACCGATCATCTGTTCGGGCTGTGGCTGTCCTTCTTCCGCGAACACCTGACCACGGCGATCGCCGCCCTGGTGTTGCTGCCGCTGACGCTGTTCCTGAACTGGCGGCTTGGGCTGCTGCTGATCATGCTGGTGGTGCTGTTCTGCGTCATCGCCGCCGTCGTCGTCGCCCGCACCCACAAGGCCCAGGCGCGGGTGGAGGCGCTGCACACCCGCCTGGCCGGCAATGTCCAGGACGCGCTGGCCAATGTCATGGTCGTGCAGGCCTTCACCCGCCTGAAGGCGGAGGCCGGGCTGTTCGGCGACATCGCGCGCCAGGTGATCGACAACCAATTCCCGGTGCTGAACTGGTGGGCGCTGGTCGCGGTGCTGACACGGTCCGCCAGCACGCTCTGCGTCATCGCGATCTTCGTGCTCGGCACCGTGCTGCATCTGCGTGGCGAGGCGACGGTGGGTGAGATCGTGTCCTTCATGGGCATGGCCACCCTGCTGATCGGGCGGCTGGAAAGTGCCGTCGCCTTCCTGTCCAGCCTGGTCTTCCAATTGCCCAGCCTGGAGGAGATGTTCGGCATCCTGGATGCGAAATCCAGCGTGGCCGAAAGCCCCGATGCGATGGACCTGCCGACCGCCGTCGGCGCGGTGGCGTTCGAGGGCGTGGGCTTCGGCTACCCCGGCGGACCCTTGATCCTGCGCGACGTGTCCTTCGACGTTATCCCCGGCCAGACCATCGCGCTGGTCGGCCAGACCGGTGCGGGCAAGTCCACCTGCATGGCGCTGATGCAGCGGCTGTGGGATCCGGGCCATGGGCGCATCACGCTGGACGGGCATGATTTGCGGGACCTCAGCCTCGACAGCCTGCGTCGCCATATCGGCGTGGTGTTCCAGGACAGCATGCTGTTCAACCGTACCATCCGCGAGAACCTGTTGGTCGGACGGCCGGATGCGACGGCCGAACAGATCGAACGCGCCTGCCGCATGGCCGAGGCCTGGGACTTCATCCAGCGCCAGCCGCATGGGCTGGACACCATGGTCGGCGAACGCGGCACCAGCCTGTCCGGCGGCCAGAAGCAGCGGCTGTCCATCGCGCGGGCGCTGCTGAAGGATCCGCCGGTGCTGATCCTGGACGAAGCGACCAGCGCGCTCGACACCGCCACCGAGGCGCGGGTGCAGAAGGCGCTGACCGCGCTGATGGCCGGGCGGACCACCTTCATCATCGCCCACCGGCTTTCGACGGTGAAGGATGCGGATGTGATCCTGGTGTTCGAATCCGGCAGCATCGCCGAACGCGGCAGTTTTTCCGACCTGGTGCGGCTGGACGGGCGCTTCGCCGAATTGGTCAAGACGCAACTGGCCGTGCAGGCGCTGCCCAAGGCGACCGAACCCGCCTGATATGCTGCGCTGCACACCAAATGCATTGCATCGCCGCAACGCGCGGTTGCACCATGGCGCCCCGGTTCCGACGTCACGTGCTTCGGACCGGCGGGAAGGGAACATGCCATGACCATTGCCAATATCCTGCGCCAGAAGGGCAATACCGTCGTCGCGGTCGGCCCCGCGGACGACCTCGGCACGGTCGCGGCGACCTTGGCCGCCAATCGCATCGGCGCGGTTCTGGTGCTGGCGCCCGACGGCGGCGTCCTTGGGATTGTTTCGGAACGCGACATCGTAAGGCAACTGGCGCAGGCGGGGGCGGCGGCGCTGATCCGTCCCTCCTCCGAGGCCATGACCCGCGACCTGCACACGATCACCCCACACACCGAGGTGGCCGCGGCGATGGGCATGATGACCGACCGCCGCATCCGCCATCTGCCGGTGCTGGAGGACGGGCGCCTGGTCGGCATGGTCTCGATCGGCGACCTCGTGAAGGTGCGGATGGGGGAGATCGAGCAGGAGGCGGCAGCCCTGCGGGAGTTCGTCACCACCAGCTAGTCAGCCGTCCCGGGAACAGGACGTGTCATGAACCCGCGGTAACGCGCCCCGGCGGCGCGTGGCCTATCGCGCGGGCGGATCGCCCCGCCCGGTGGCAATCGGGGCGGCATCGCGGGGCCGGGTCGGGTCACGGCCCGGTCGTGCCCCCTTGCGGGCCGCTTCCGCCCGCGCCGATAGTGCACCCCATACGAACAACCGATGTCCCAGGGGATTGCATATGACCAAGGATTTCACCCGGCGCGAGACGCTGCTCGCCGGCGCCGGGCTTGCGGCCGCGGCGCTGTTGCCGCGCGGTGCCATGGCCCAGGCGGCCGCCCGCTGGCAGTTGGCGACACCCTATCCGGACGGCAATTTCCACACCCGCAACCTGAAGCAGTTCGTCGATGAGGTGACGGCCGCGACCGGCGGCCGGCTGACGGTGCAGATGCACACCAATGGATCGCTGCTGCCGATGCCGCAGATCAAGCGCGGCGTGCAGCAGGGCCAGGTGCAGATCGGCGAGATCCTGCTGTCGGCCTATGGCAACGAGGACCCGTTCTTCGAAGTCGACGGCCTGCCGCAGCTCGTCACCAGCTACGCCGAGGCCCGGCGCCTGTCGGAACTGGCCAAGCCCTATATCGAGACGCGGTTCCAGCGCCAGGGCGTGTCGCTGCTCTACATGGTGCCCTGGCCGCCGTCGGGCTTCTACACCAATACCCCCGTCGCCACGATCGACGCGCTGCGCGGCACGAAGATGCGCACCTTCAGCACCATGACCAACCGCTTCGCGACCCTGGTCGGCGCGGCCCCGACCCTGGTGCAGGCGGCTGAAATCCCGCAGGCCTTCGCGACCGGCGTGGTGAATTCGATGGTCACCTCGGCCGCGACCGGCGTGGACTCGCAGGCCTGGGACTACGCCCGCATCTTCACGCCGATCGGCTTCACCTTCACGCGCAACGCCGTGTTCGTGCAGCGCCGGGCGCTGGAAGCCCTGTCGCCGGCCGACCAGGCCGCCGTCCGCGCGGCCGCCGCGGCCGCCGAGACACGCGGCTTCGCGATGTCGGAGGAAGCCGCGAGTTCGGCACAGGCGACGCTCGCCACGCGCGGCATGACCGTGGCACCGCCGACCCCGGCGCTGCTGGACGGCATGCAGCGTGTCAGCAACACCATGGTCGATGAATGGATCGTGCGCGCCGGCGAGGATGGCCAGCGCCTGATCGCCGCCTATCGCGCGCGGAGCTGACGCGGCGTGCTGAGGCGCGGGCTCGACTTCCTTTATGCCGCGAGTGCGGGACTCGCGGCGCTCTCGCTCCTCGGCATCTTCCTGATGATGATGGCACAGGTGGCGCTGCGGGAGATGGGGCGCCAACTGCCGGGTGCCGATGACCTGACGGCCTATCTCTGCGTCGCCACGACCTTCTTCGCGCTGGCGCATACCTTCCGGCGCGGCGAATTGATCCGCGTCGGCATGGCGATCGAAAAGCTCAACCCGCGCATGCGCCTGTTCCAGGAAGGCGTGGCCCTGGCCCTGGCGGCGGTCGTGGTCGGAACCATCACCTGGTACACGCTGCAGGATGTGATCTTCAGCTACGAGATCGAGGACCTAGCCCAGGGCACGGTGCCCTTCCTGCTGTGGATCCCCAAGCTCGCCATGCCGATCGGCTCCGCCATCCTGCTGATCGCGATCATCGACGAGGCTTTCGCCGTCGCCCGCGGTGCCATGCCCAATTATGTCGTGGAGGCAGCGGATCGCGCGGCACGCGGCGACTTCTCGGCCGAGGTCTGATCCCCATGGGTTTGCTCGAACTCTCGATTTTTCTGCTTGTCCTGCTTTTCGTCCTGCTTGGCGCGGGCTTGTGGATTTCCATGTCCCTGGCGGCGATCGGCTGGGTCGCCATGGCCACGGTGCACCCGGCGCCGGGTCCGTTCCTGGCCAGCGCCCTGTGGGAATCCACCGGGTCCTGGACCCTGGCGGCGCTGCCGATGTTCGTCTGGATGGGCGAGATCCTGTTCCGCACGAAACTGTCGGAGGAGCTGTTCAACGGCCTGGCCCCCTGGGTGCGCCGCGTGCCCGGGCGGTTGCTGCATGTGAACATCCTGGCCTGCGGGTTGTTCGGCAGCGTGTCCGGATCATCGGCCGCGACCTGCGCCACCGTCTCGCGCATCGCGCTGCCGGAATTGAAGAAGCGTGGCTATGACGAGGATGTGGCGATCGGCAGCCTGGCGACCGCCGGCACCCTGGGCATCCTGATCCCGCCGTCGATCATCATGGTCGTCTATGCGGTGGCGGCCGAGGTTTCGATCGTGCGCGTCTTCATCGCCGGCTGCCTGCCGGGGCTGCTCGTGATGCTGCTGTTCTCGGGCTATATCGTGGTCTGGGCGCTGCTGAACCCCAGCAAGCAGCCGCCGGCCGAGCCGCGCATGAACTTGCGGGAGAAGCTGCGGGCCTCCTCCCAACTGATCCCCTGCGTCCTTCTGATCACGGGCACCATCGGGACCATGTTCGTGGGCTGGGCGACGGCGACAGAGGCCGCGGCCTTCGGTGTGCTCGGCAGCCTCATCCTGGCGGCCGTGACCCGGACCCTGACCTGGGAGAGTTTCGTGGACAGCGTGAAGGGCGCCACGCGCCTGTCGTGCATGATCCTGTTCATCCTGGCCGGGGCCGCCTTCCTGACCAAGGCGATGGCGCTGACCGGCATTCCGGGGGCGCTGGCGGCCGGTGTCGCGTCGCTGGACCTCGGACCCTATGGCATCATCGCGCTGCTGACCGTCGTCTATATCGTGCTGGGCACGGCCCTGGACGGCGTGTCGATGATCGTGCTGACCACCACCATCGTCGTGCCGATGGTCCAGGCGGCGGGTTTCGACCTCGTGTGGTTCGGTATCTTCATCGTGCTGCTGGTGGAGATCGCCGAGGTCACCCCGCCGGTCGGCTTCAACCTGTTCGTCATGCAGACCATGACGGGCAAGGAACAGACCGCGGTCGCCTGGGCCTCCATGCCGTTCTTCCTGATGCTGGTGCTGACCGTGGTGTTGATCACACTGTTTCCGGTAACATTGGTGACCGGCTTGCCAGAATGGCTGTTGGCGCGCTGATCAGGGCTGGTCGCGAAGGGAAAGGTTTGGTCTAGGCTCCGGGGAGAACCAAACCTTCGGAGTCCGGCCCCATGGAACTGCCCATCAACGTCAAGCGCCCGGCCTGGGTGGAGGAATTCCAGGCCTTCATCATGCGCGGCAATGTCATCGATCTGGCCGTCGGCATCGTCATCGGCGCGGCCTTCACCGCCATCGTCGGCAGCCTGGTCGAAGACCTGATCAACCCGATCATCGGCTTGCTGATCGGCGGCATCGACTTTTCCAACCTGTTCATCGTGCTGTCGGGCGAGCGTCTGCCGAGCCTGCAGGCGACGCGGGAAGCCGGTGGGGCGGTCCTGGCCATCGGCGTGTTCATCAATGCCATCATCAAGTTCCTGATCGTCGCGATGGCGGTCTTCTGGCTGCTGCGCGTGCTGACCAGGCTGAAGATGAACGCACCGGCGGCGCCGAAGGTCTCGGCTTCCGAAGTCCTGCTGGCCGAAATCCGAGACGAGTTGAAGGCGATGCGCCAGCCGGCCCCGCCGCCGGCGGCCTGACCGGGGGAGGGGGGGCCTTGCAACAGGCCCCCCGGGCGCCAAGATCAACGCCGTGGATGGTGCTTCGGGCCATCCCCAGACGCTTCGCTCCGCCCGTAAGGAGGCTGCCAGTCCATGTCGCGTACCTCGCTGTTCGGCTCACCGCTGTTTCTCGGCTTCGACCACCTCGAACAAATGCTAGACCGGGTGCAGAAAAGCGCCGACGGCTACCCCCCCTACAATATCGAGCAGACCGGCGATCAGCGGCTGCGCATCACCTTGGCCGTCGCCGGGTTCAGCATGGAGGACCTGCAGATCACGCAGGAAGACAACCAGCTGGTCATCCGCGGGCGGCAGAAGGACGACCCGAACGACAGCCGCGTGTTCCTGCATCGCGGCATCGCCGCCCGGCAGTTCCAGCGCGCCTTCGTGCTGGCGGAACATATCGAGGTCGAGGGCGCGCATCTCGACAACGGGTTGCTGCACATCGACCTGCGGCGCCCGATGCCGGAAACCAAGGTCCGCGCGATCCGCATCGAGCAGAAGGGCAATGGCCGCGTCGTTGTCCAGGACTGAACGGCTGGCACGCGGGCTGCATACTGGCACGCGGGCTGCATAAACGAATCCGCCGGCCTGATCCCGGGCGGCGGGAACCCCAAGGCGGGCCCCGATATGGGACGCGAAAGGTGGATACAATGTCTAATAAATCCGGCGTCACCCCCTTTGACACTGCGACCAGCCTGCTGCGCGGCATGACGCCGCGGGATTTCGCCGCCCTCGGCACGGCCGAAATCGCCTATATGCGGCCAACCTTGGTCAATGGTCAGGCGATGATCGCGATCCACGCCGCCGATGGCACGCCGATCGGCGCGGCCCCGGACGTGGCCTTGGCCGCCGCCGCGATCGTGCAGCACGAAATGGCGCCCGCCCGCCTGCATTGATCATCCGGCTGCGCTTTTGAGCGAATTTGGAACGTTTTTTACCATAAGTGATTTTCTCGCTTGTCACTCCGCATCGTCTTAATACATCGTTAATCGTATCGAAACGATGGCGAGCGGAGTTGGCGTATGTCGTTCCAAAATTGTTCCTTTCTTGCCAATTCCGATTTTGCGGGATTTGGCCGTGTCGGTTCTGGTGCGGTACGCTGGCGCGGTGGCAGGCTCATCCATGGCCTTCTCGCAGTCGGCGTGCTGCTGGGTGCCACAGACCATGCGGCACGGGCGGCTGACCTATTTTCCGGCACCTTCACGTCGGACGGATCTTCGACCTACGCCTCCGTCAGGACGGCACAGGATTTCACGGCACTGCTGACGACCTCGGGCATCGAGCGGCTGCTGCCGGCCTATACAGACGTGTCGGCGGCATCCATTTCCGCCAGTTTTCGCGGTGTTCCGGCCACCCTCAGTTTCCCGTCGAATTCCACGACCCTGCAATTCGTCGTCCCCGGCGCCGCCGTGAACGAGAGCTTCACGGGTGCGACACGGGACGATTCCCGGGATATGCTGATCGAATGGCTGAAGGGCCAGGGCGGGTCGCAACTGTCGCAGATTCTGCAGCTGGCGGTGGCGACGACCGGGGTCGATCCTGTGGCGGGAAACCCGACCAGCCTGATGTCGATGATGGGGGCGAGCGACTTCAACAGCGCCACGGGCATCGGCGGTCCGGTGGCGGCGACCGGGTCAGGGCGAGGCAGCATAGGCCTTGGCGCGCGTTTCGGTAGCTACACGATCGGCAGCAACGATACATCGGTCATCGTGGCGCCGATCTCCTATACGCACACCTTTGCCAATGGCAGCGCTTTGATCGTGGATGTCCCACTGACCCTCTTGGATACCAATGGGGCGCAGTCCTATTCAGGCTCCGTAGGCGTCGGCTATCGCTTTCCGGTGCCCGTGCCGCTTCCTGCGGATTGGCAGTGGGCCTTGACCCCCGCCTTGCGGTTCGGTGGTGTCGGCTCCATCGACATGGGGGCCGTGGGCGGGCTTTGGTCGGGCTCCGTGACCAGCGCCCTGACGGCCCCCTTGCGCGACGGCACCTATCTGACCCTGGGCAACATGATTTCGCTGCTGCGAACCATCCCGATCAGCTACGGCGGCTACAATGTCAGCTATGAGTTGCAGAACACCATGTACCGGAACGGGCTGATCCTGAACCAGCGCCTTGGCGAGTTTCGTGGCAGGGAAATCTCGGCATCCATCTTTGCCATCGACACGCGGTTCACCGGCGATGCGTTGTACGTCAACAACTACCAGGAATATGGCGTGTTCCTGAATGCCGGCGAGCCGATGCGCCTGGGCGGGCTGACCGTGCCGTTGCGGGCAGGGGTCACCTACCTGAACGGAGAGCGCGGCTACAGCGGCTTCACCGTCAACCTGGGCGTCACCTTCTGACCGGGCGGTGATCCGAACGCCATAACGACTGCCACGACGTCACGATATGTGGCACCATGATTATGGCCGTACCAGGGAGTTCATAAGGATGGCGTCCGCCACCACGGTGCACGCCGCAGCACCAATCATCGCCGCACCCGCCCGCCGCACCCGGAACCCGGACCAGACCCGCCGGGCCATCCTGGACGCCGCCACGGCGGAATTCAGCGAAAAGGGCTTTTCCGGCGGGCGCGTCGATGACATCGCGGCCCGCACCGCCACCACCAAGCGCATGATCTACTACTATTTTGGTGGCAAGGAGCAGCTCTACGCGGCCGTGCTCGACGAACTCTACGGCGGCATGCGCGATGCCGAACGGGCGCTGCACCTGGAACGGGACGCGCCCCGGATCGCGATGCGCCGCCTGGTCGAGGTCACGTTCGACCACCACGCCGCCCACCCCGAATTCGTCCGCCTGGTCTGCGTGGAAAACATCCATGAGGGGCGGCACGTCGCGACCTCCCCCAGCCTCGCCCAGCGCAACGACGCGGTGCTCGGCACCTTGCGCGCCTTGCTGGCGCGGGGGGAGGCGGCGGGGGTGTTCCGCGCCGGCGTCGATGCCTTCGACCTGCATATGCTGATCAGCGGCTTCTGCTTCTACCGCATCTCCAACCGCCACACGCTGCGGGCGATTTTCGGGGCCGAGGTGGGCGCGCGGGAGGCCGCTCATCGGGAGATGATCGTCGAGGCGGTGCTGCGCTACCTGGCGCCCTAGGGCCTGTGGACAATTGGCTTCGGGCGCGTTCGGCGGCGCTTTTCCGCACCTGCCGCGTTGGCTTTGCTCGCCGATGAATAACATCGGCAGCGCAAGCCCGCCTTGCAGGCACGAAAAATCGCTCGCCGACCGCATCCCGAACCAAATGTCCACAGGCCCTGGGCGCGCCCGCTACCCCGCCGCCAGCGCGGCGCGGAACCCCGCCAGCATCCGCTCCGCATCCGGGGTCAGCCCCGAGAACAGCGCAAAGGCGTGTGCCGCCTGGAACACCGCCATGCCGCCGCCGTCCAGCACGCGGGCGCCGCGGGCGCGGGCGGTGCGGACCAGTTCGGTGTCCAGCGGCACATAGACCACCTCCGCGACCCAGAGCGCCGGGCGCAGCAATTCGGCCGGCAGCGGCAGGCCCGGGTGCTTGGCCATGCCCATGGGCGTCGCGTTCACCAGCCCATCGGTCGCCGCCATGGATGCCGCCAGGTCGACGCCGGCCACGGCCCGTCCGGGGCCGAAGCGGGCGCAGAGGTCGGCGGCCAGATGCTCCGCCCGGGCCTGGTCCAGGTCGAACAGCGTCAGGCATCCGGCACCGGCCGCGACGATCGCGTGGGCGACCGCAGATCCGGCGCCACCTGTGCCGATCTGCACGACGCGATCCATCAGCACGCCCGCCAGGCCGCGCCGGAAGGATTCGCCAAAGCCGCTGCAATCTGTGTTGTGGCCGATCCGCCTTCCATCGCGCAGCACGACCGTATTGACCGCGCCCAGCGCCCGCGCCTCATCCGACAAGTCGTGCAGCAGCGGCAGGATCGTCTGCTTGCAGGGGTAGGTGATGTTCAGCCCGGCAAAACCCATCCGCTCGGCGGCCTGCAGCAGGGGTTCCAGCGCATCGGGGGCGACGCCCAGCCGGTCGATGTCGATCAGCCGGTAGACGCAGGGCACGCCCTGGGCCGCCGCCTCCGCCATATGGATCATGGGTGAGCGGGAGGCCTGGATGCCGGCGCCGATCAGGCCGAGAAGCAGGCCCTGCCGCCGCAGGGTCGCCAGGGGATCGCTGTCGGCCATTTTTTGGGTCTCCGGTTATTTCGGTATTGCCTTCCTTATGTACTAACCAGTACATACACGTCAACCGCGCGCCATGGCATCTTGCCGAACGAGGCGCAGGCGGAACGGAGAGATACGTCCATGCGCTTCACCCGACGCAGCCTCGGCACAGCCACGCTCGGCCTCCTGGCCGTCCCTTCGCTTGCCCGCGCGCAGGATGCCTGGCCCGGCACACGCCCCGTCACCATCGTCGTCGCCTGGGCGCCCGGTGGGTCGTCTGACTTCGTCGCCCGCGTGCTGGCGCAGTCGCTGTCCAAGGACCTGCCGGGCAATGTGGTGGTGGACAACCGTCCCGGCGCATCCGGCACCATCGGCCATGCCTCGGTCGCGCGGGCCCGGCCGGATGGCTACACGCTGCTGCTGGGGGTGAACTCCACCTATGCCATGGCGCGGCACCTGTTCCCGCAGCGTGGCTATGACGACGAACGCGCCTTCGCCGCCGTCGGTCGCGTCGCGGTGTCGCCGATCTTCCTGTGCGTGTCGAAGCAATTGGGCGTGGAGAACATCGCGGGGCTGGTCGCCCGCGCCAAGGCGCAGCCGGGGCGGTTGTCCTATGGCTCCTCGGGCGCCGGGTCCTCGGCGCACCTCGCGACCGAATTGTTCCTGCGCGAGGCGGGGATCGAGATCCAGAACGTCACCTACCGCGGCGGCGCACCCGCCGTGCAGGCGCTGCTGACCAACGAAGTCCAGGTGGCCATGGTCGATGCCGTCACCGCGCTGCCATTGTTCGCGGCCAATTCGGTGGTCCCGATCGGGGTCAGCAGCCTGGCCCGCAACCCGCTGGCGCCGAATGTGCCGACCATCGCCGAATCCGGCTTCCCGGGGTTCGAGGCGACGACCGACTGGGCGCTGCTGGCGCCGGCCGGCACGCCCGCGCCGATCCTGGCGCGGCTGAATGCCGCGACCGTCACGGGGTTTTCGGCCCCTGACGTGATCGAGCGCCTGCGCCAGGCGTCGATCATCCCGACGGTCGGCAGTGCGGCGGAATTCGGTCCCTACCTGACCGCGGAAACGGCCAAGTGGGGCGAGGTGATCCGCGCCCGCGGCATCACGCTCGAATAACCCCGGCGCCTAGCCCACCGGTTTGCCGGGGCCACCAGCCGGCGTAATCTGATGCGAATGAGGAGGGACCAGCCATGCCCGACACAAACCCCGCAGCCTATCGCCGTCCGGACCCTGCGACCCAGCCGGCCTATGACAGCCCGGGCTATGGCTCCACCAGGCTGCGGCATCCGACCCAGCCCCTGCTGCGGATGCCGCATACGCTGACCGAGACACGCGCGCCCATCATGTCGCCCTCGGCCTATCCGGCGACGGCCGACATGACGAAGCTCGCGCATGGCAAGGCGGCGATGGGCGAACGCATCGTCGTCGCCGGCCGCGTGCTGGACGAGGATGGGCGCCCGGTGCGGGGCGCCATGATCGAAATCTGGCAGGCCAATGCCGCCGGTCGCTACAACCACCCCGGCGACACGCATGACGCGCCGCTCGACCCGGACTTCATCGGCCGCGCGCGCGTTTTCGCCGATGACGAGGGGCGCTACCAGTTCACCTCGATCCGCCCCGGCGCCTATCCCTGGCACAACCACCACAATGCCTGGCGGCCGCTGCACATTCATTATTCGCTGTTCGGCCATGGCTTCGCCCAGCGCATGATCACGCAGATGTATTTCCCGGGCGATCCGCTGCTGGAATTCGACCCGATCTGGCATGCGACGCCCGACGCCGCCGCGCGGGACCGCCTGATCGCCAAGTTCGACCTGGATGTGACGCAGCCCGATATCGCCCTTGGCTACCGCTTCGACATGGTGCTGCGCGGCCCCGCCGCGACGCCGTTCGAGGATGCCGACCATCACGACGGGGATCACTGACATGACCGCCGCCACCGCGCACCAGACCGCCGGCCCCTACTGGCACCTGATCGACTTTCCCGAATGGGCCGACCTGCTGCGCGCCGATGGGCCGAATGCCGGCATCCCGGGGCCACGCATCACCCTGTCGGGCCGCATCACCGATTCGGCCGGCAACCCCGCCGGCGATGCGATGGTCGAGGTCTGGCAGGCCGATGCCGCCGGGTCCTACGACCCGCCGTTCCACGGCTTTGGCCGCTCCGCGACCGACAAGGATGGCGTCTTCCGTTTCACCACCCTGCGCCCCGGCCCGGTGCCGGGGCTCGGCAACGCGACCCAGGCGCCGCACATCACGCTGGCGATCTTCGCCCGTGGCCTGATGAAGCACCTGGTCACGCGGGTGTATTTCGCCGGTGAGGCGCTGAACGCGACCGACCCCGTGCTGAATGCCGCCGGGGCGCGCGCGGGCACCCTGATCGCGCGCGAAACCGCCGCCGGTGCCTGGCGGCTGGACATCGTGCTGCAAGGGGCGGGCGAAACCGTCTTCCTGGACGTCTGATGCCGCTGAACCCCGCCGATGGGCCGGTGCTTGGCGCGCTGTATGGAACCGACCAGATGCGCGCCGCCATGGGCGAACGCGCCTTCCTGGCACGGATGCTGGATGTGGAGGCCGCCCTGGCGCGGGCCCAGGCGGGCCTGGGGCTGATCCCGCCCGAGGCCGCCACCGCCATCACCGCGGCGGCGCGGGTGGAGGCGCTGGACCTGCCGGCCCTGGCGGCGGCCACGCGCAACACGGGCTACCCGGTGCTGGGGCTGGTGCGGCAACTCTCGGCCCTGGCGGGGCCGGAGGCGGGGCGTTGGACCCATTGGGGCGCCACCACGCAGGACATCATGGACAGTGCGCTGGTCCTGATGCTGCGCGATGCCTTTGCCTTGCTGGACAGCGATCTGGCCCGGATGGTCGCGGCCCTGGCGGCGCGCGCCGGGGAACACCGCCACACGGTGATGGCGGGGCGCACGCATTTGCAGCACGCGCTGCCCGTCACCTTCGGCTATAAATGCGCGGTCTGGCTGGCACCCTTGCTGGCGATGCGGGAACGCCTGGCGCAACTGCGCCCGCGCGTGCTGCGGGTGCAGTTCGGCGGCGCCGCCGGCACCCTGGCCAGCCTGGGCGGGCAGGGGCCCGCCGTGGCCGCGGCGCTGGCGCGGGAACTGGACCTGATCGACCCCGATATTCCCTGGCACGTGACGCGCGACGGATTCGCCGAAGCGGTCGCATGGTGCGGCTTGCTTTGCGGCGCGCTATCGAAAATGGCCTTCGACATCATGCTGCTGATGCAGACCGAGGTCGGGGAGGTCTTCGAACCCCATGCCCCCGGCCGCGGCGGCAGCAGCACGATGCCCCAGAAGCGCAACCCGATCGCCTGCGAATACGTGATGGCGCAGTCGCGCGGCGTCCATGCGCTGGTGCCGCAGATGATGGCCGCCATGGCCGATGATCACGAACGCGGCACCGGCCCCTGGCAAGCCGAGCTGCTGGCCCTGCCACAGGCCTTTGGCCTGACGCATGGTGCGCTGACACAGGCGCTGACCATCGCCGAAGGCATGACGGTGGATGCCGCGCGGATGCGAAAAAACCTCGACAGCACGGGCGGGCTGATCGTGGCGGAGGCGGTGATGATGGGCCTGGCCCCGAGTCTCGGCCGGGGTGCTGCGCATGACGTCGTGCATCACGCCTGCGATCTCGCGCTGGCGGAGGGCATTTCTCTGGCCGAGGCATTGGGCCGCGACCCGGCGGTGACGCTGCCAGCCGAAGATGTCGCGCGGTTGACCGAGCCGTCGAACTACCTCGGCGCCTGCGATGTTTTCATCGACCGCGTGCTGGCGCGGGTGCCGCGCTGAGCACAAAAAAAGGGGGCCGCGGCGATCGCCGCGGCCCCCTTGTCTGGGCGCGAAGGCTCAGGTCAGCTCGGACTTGCTGATGTCATAGACGATGTGGCCCGTGGTCTTGGCCGCGAACTTGTCGTCGATGTTCAGGTATTCGCTGTCGAACTTCGCGAAGTTCAGGCTGATGCTCTCCGACGGACGGTCGCCGCCCGAGGAGACGCTGTAGCCCGAGATCAGCGTGTCGCTGAGCACGTACTTCTGGAAGGAGACATGCTTGCCGCTGTTGTCGGTCTGCGTCAGCTCGATCTTCACGGTGACGGCCTTGCCGCCAATCGCTTCCTTCAGCATCAGCGGGGAGGCGATGTCGAAGGTCTTGGTGACCACGATCTCGCTCACCGACGGGGCCGAGGATTCACGCTTGGAACCGCCGCCGACGCCGCTGGAAATGCCGCGACCCACGCCCCACTGGAACGACGAGACTTCGATCCATTCCTTGTGCGTCGTCTGCGTCGTCTCACCCTTGACGTCGCCGTACTTCATGAAAATAGCCATGATCTCTCCACTCCCGAATGCCGCGCCGTATGCCGGTCCGGACAGCGCGGCGTGCTGACCGGTCGGTAACCCTGGCGCCGGGACCATCCCGACGCCGATCTTGTTGCCGTCAGTCGAGGGCGTAGCGGAAGCTGCCGTCGTCGTTGAGGCCCACCTGGACCTTCGCGATTTCGCGACCTTCCGCCAGGCGTTCGAGTATGCCGGCTGACAACTCTGGTAGCAGGGTTCTGTTCAGAATGTTCTCGATATTGCGTGCGCCGCTTTCAACTTCACGGCACCGCTCGATGATGGCATCCGACACCGCCGCATCGACCTCGAAGCCGACGTCATAGACCTCACGAACACGTTTACCGATGCTGCGCAGCTTCAGCCCGATGATCTGCTTCAGCACGTGGTCGGCGAGCGGGTAGTAGATCACCACGTTGCAGCGGCCGAGGAAGGCGGGCTTGAACACCTTCAGCAGATCCGGCCGCAGCGCCTCCAGCAACTGCTCCGGTTCCGGCGCGGTGTCCGGGTCGGCGCAGAGCTTGGCGATGGTGTCGGTGCCGGCGTTCGACGTCATGATGATGACGCTGTTCTTGAAGTCGATGTCGCGGCCTTCGCCGTCCTTCATGTTGCCCTTGTCGAAGACCTGGTAGAACACGTCCTGCACGCCCGGATGGGCCTTCTCCATCTCGTCCAGCAGGATGACGGAGTAGGGCCGGCGCCGCACCGCCTCGGTCAGTACGCCGCCTTCGCCGTAGCCGACGTAGCCGGGCGGCGAGCCCATGAGCGTCGCGACCTTATGCTCTTCCTTGAACTCGCTCATGTTGATGGTCGTGAGGTTCTGCTCGCCGCCATAGAGCAGGTCGGCGACAGCCAGCGCCGTCTCCGTCTTGCCGACGCCGGAGGTGCCGGCCATCAGGAAGACGCCGATCGGCTTGCGCGGATCGGCCAGGCCCGCACGGTTGGTGCGGATGGCCTGCGCGATGGCCGCCAGCGCGTGGTCCTGGCCGACGACGCGTTCCTGCAGGCGCTTGTTGAGCTCCAGCACGCCCTTCAACTCGTCGCCCGCCATGCGGCCCAGCGGAATGCCGGTCCAGGTCGCGACGACCTCGGCGACGGCCTGGCCATCGACGACGGGGTGTACCAAGGGCTCCTCGCCCTGCAGCGTATGAAGTTCCTGTGATACCGCGCCGAGGTCGGTCCGCGCCGCATCGCCGTCAAAGCCCTCGGCCGGGGTTTCCAGGGCTTCGCGCAATTCGCGGATTCGCCCGACCAGGGACTTCTCCTGCTCCCAGCGTGCCTTCAGCGCTTCCAGATGCGCCTCGACCTCGACCTGTTCGGCGTTCAGCGCATCGACGCGTTTTTGGTGGTCGCCACCGGTCGCTGACTCGCGCCCAAGGGCCAGAAGCTCGGTCGCGATCAGCGCCAGGCGACGGGTCTTGTCCTCGATGGGCGCGGGGATCGCCGCCTGCGACATGGACACGCGGGCGCAGGCGGTATCCAGCAGCGACACGCCCTTGTCCGGCAATTGCCGCGCGGGGATGTAGCGGGCGGACAGGCGCACCGTCTCGGTCACCGCTTCGTCCAGGATGCGAACGCCGTGGTGCTTTTCGAGCGTGGCAACCAGGCCGCGCAGCATGGCATTGGCCAGCGGCAGGGTCGGTTCCTCGACCTTCACCACCTGGAAGCGGCGGGTGAGGGCGGCGTCCTTCTCGAAGTACTTCTTGTATTCGGCCCAGGTCGTCGCCGCGACGCAGCGCAATTCGCCACGCGCCAGCGCCGGCTTCAGCAGGTTGGCCGCGTCGTTCTGGCCCGCGGCGCCGCCGGCGCCGATCAGGGTATGCGCCTCGTCGATGAACATGATGACCGGGGTCGGGCTGGCCTTGGCGCCGTCGATGACGCCCTTCAGCCGGTTCTCGAACTCGCCCTTCACGCCCGCGCCGGCCTGCAGCATGCCGAGGTCGAGCGACATCAGCCGGACCTTCTGCAGCGCCTCGGGCACGTCGCCGGAGGCGATGCGCAGCGCCAGCCCTTCGACGACCGCCGTCTTGCCGACACCGGCCTCACCCGTAAGGATCGGGTTGTTCTGGCGACGCCGCGTCAGGATGTCGATCATCTGCCGGATCTCGGAATCGCGCCCGAGGATCGGGTCGATCTTGCCGGCCCGCGCGCTCGCGGTCAGGTCCGTGCAGAACTGCTCCAGCGGCCCGCCGGCACGCGGCGCGCCCTCGGCCCCCGCGGCACCGGTCGCGGCCCCGCCGCCGGGCGGTGCGGCGATGGCGGCCTGGGCTTCCTCGTCGCTGCCCTTGGTCAGGGCTTCGAGGTTCTTGCGCAGGGCATCGACCGGGATGTTCAGCAGGGTCGGGGCGCTGTCCTTGACCGTGCGCGCCAGGGATTCATCGCCCAGCAGGGCGGCCAGCATGTGGCCGGTGCGGATCTTGCCCTGGTTGGCTTCCAGGCTGGCGATCATCCAGGCCTCGCGCAGCCAGGTCACGATGTCGGGAGACAGCGACGGCGCGCGCGCATTGCCGGTCTTCATCTTGTCGAGCGCGCGGGTCAGTTCGCCGATCACGCGGCCGGGATCGATGCCCGCCTGCTTGAGGATCGCCGAAACGTCGGACCCCGGGGTCTCGATCAGCTTGGTCAGGAGATGCTCGATCTCCACATTATAATGGCTGCGGGAGAGCGTGAGCCCTGCCGAGGCCTCCAACTGCCGCCGGCCGACATCCGTCAGCCTGCCGACAAGCGCCTTGAGATCGATTGCCACCATGAAGCCGAGGTCCCCCCATCGCCGCCGCACGCATGCGGGTCTTTGCGGGGGCGGAGGCTACGGGGGCCGATCCGCCCGTGTCCAGTGGTCGCCCCGCTTTGCGAATGATCTGATACCGCCTTAGTCTTCATGAAGTGTTATCGGCCACCCCGTATCCGCGGGCGGCGGTGATGAACGGTCCGCTGGCGGCGGCGATGAACAGCAGGGGCCAGGCATGAGCGACGACGTGGTTGATGTGGCCGGCATGCTGGCCGCGCTGGAGGCGAATGACGGCGCCGGTGAGGATCTGCGCACCGATTACTCGCCGAGTTCGCCCTACCAGAAGCTGCGGGACGCGCGGGCCGAGGCGCGCGCCGAGGAACGCGCCCGCGACAGCCAGGGTGAATCCGATGGCGCCCCGGTCGAGGGCTGGCGCGCAGTCCGCCGCATCGCGGTCGAGGTGTTGACGACCAAGTCCAAGGATTTCGAGATCGCGGCCTGGCTGACCGAGGCGCTGGTTCGCCAGGACGGCCTCGCCGGCCTCGCCTCCGGCGCTCGCCTGCTGACCGGCTTGCTGGAGAATTTCTGGGACCCGGGCTTCCCGCAGCCCGATGACGAGGGGATGGAGGGCCGCGCGTCGCCGATCGGCGGGCTGGCCGGTGGCGATGCCGACGGCACCGTGATGCAGGCATTGCGGCGCATGGCGCTGTTCCGCCGCCCGACGGGCGAACCGCTCGGGCTCTATCAGTATGAGGCGTCGCTGGAAACCTCCGGCCTCGCCGACGAGGAACGCAAGGAACTGCGCTACAGCCAGGGCGTCATCAAGCTCGACAGCATCGAGACGGAGGCGAAGTTCGATCGCGCGGGCTTGCGCGCGACCGCCATGGAGGCACGGGCGGCGCGCGAGGCCTGGCAGGCGTTCCAGGACCAGGTGGACGCCCGCTTCGGTTACGACAGCCCGCCCACGCGGCGGGTGGGCGAGGTGCTGGATCGGCTGCGTGAAGCCGCCGACGCGCTGGCGGGCGGGCCGGAAGTCGTGGCGGGGGCCGAGGCCGGTGAGGTCGCGGCGGGCGGCGTCGCTGCCGCGGCGGGGGGAGGCGGCGTGGCGATGGCCGCCGGCGGCTTCGGCATTCCGGTCGGCAGCCTGGCCGGGCGGGAACAGGCGCTGAAGGTGCTGGAGCAGGTCGCCGAATTCTTCCAGAAGACCGAGCCGCATTCCTTCCTCGCGTATACGTTATCTGACGCGGTACGCCGTGGCCGTATGACTCTGCCCGAGTTGCTGGCAGAGGTGCTGCAGGATGAAACGGCCCGCACAGGTATGCTGACCGCACTTGGCATTCGGCCGACGTCCCTCGACGAAGGTTACAGCTAAGACTAGCGTCCATTACGCGAAGGCGGCCGTGTGGCGACAACCGGTCGTTGACGCGGGGATTTATCAAGACCTAGGCTCCGGCCGGGTTAAAACGGGCATGGGCCAACCCTTGGTCGGGAAGGCCCGCCGGTGAAGGATCGGTCCGGGGCCATCCAGGCGGATGTTCCCGGGGCCGCCGTTGAAACAGCAGTTCGGCGCATCGGGCGCCGGTTGGGGAGAGCCGATGGCCAGCGTTCATGACAAGCTGAACCGCGTGCGGAAGCCGCGCGTTCACATCACCTACGACGTCGAGACCGAGGGTGCCGCGATCGTCCGCGAACTGCCCTTCATCGTCGGCGTCATGGGCGACTTCGCCGGTGACCCGAGCGAGCCGCTGAAGCCCCTGGCCGAGCGCAAGTTCGTCCAGATCGACCGTGACAACTTCAACGACGTGATGGCGCGGGTTGCCCCGGGCCTGAACATGAAGGTCGACAACACCCTGGCCGGTGACGGCAGCCAGATGGGCGTCAACCTGAAGTTCCGCAGCATGGACGACTTCGCCCCCGCCAAGGTCGCCGAACAGGTGCCGGCGCTGAAGGCGCTGCTCGACACCCGCGCCAAGCTGCGCGACCTGATGAGCAAGGCGGATAACTCCGACCAGCTCGAAGGCCTGCTGGACGAGGTCCTGCAGGATGCCGACAAGCTGAAGGCGCTGTCCGAACAGCTCGGCCTCGACAAGAAGGAGGGCTGATCGCATGAGCGGAACCGAAGCCCAACCCGGCGCTGCCGGCACGACGACGACCGAGGACGCGGGCGTCTCCTTTCTCGACCAGGTGCTGGGGGCGACCAAGCAGACCGAGCGCGACCGCGCCCAGGACCTGATCAAGGCCCTGACCGAGGAAGCGCTGAAGGGGACCATCACCTACAGCCGCAACCTGACGCAGACCTTCACCCGCGCCATCGCGGCGATCGACGCCAAGCTGTCGGAACAGCTCAACGCCATCGTCCACAACGAGAAGTTCCTGAAGCTCGAGGGCTCCTGGCGCGGTCTCAACCACCTCGTGATGAACAGCGAGACGGGGACCAGCCTCAAGATTCGGATGCTTCAGGCCTCCAAGCGCGACCTCAACCGCGACCTGACGCGCGCGGTCGAATTCGACCAGTCCGGCCTGTTCAAGAAAGTCTACGAGAACGAGTTCGGCACCCCGGGTGGCGAGCCCTATGGCGCGCTGATCGGTGACTACGAGTGGAACAACCACCCGGATGACATCGAGACCCTGCGCCTGATGTCGAATGTCGCGGCGGCGGGCTTCGCGCCCTTCGTCTCGGCCGCCGGCCCCGGCATGTTCGGCTTCTCGGACTACCGCGAGCTGTCCAAGCCGCGCGACCTGTCCAAGATCTTCGAGACGCAGGAATACGCCAAGTGGCGTTCGTTCCGCGACAGCGAGGACAGCCGCTTCGTCACCCTCGTCCTGCCGCGCGTGATCGCCCGCCTGCCTTATGGCGCCGCGACCTCGCCGATCGAGGAATTCGCCTATGAGGAAGCGCCGTTCAATGCGGACGGTTCGGCCAAGGCGATGGAGCACAACGACTATTGCTGGATGAACGCGGCCTATGTGCACGGCGTCCGGCTGACCGACGCCTTCGCGCAATACGGCTGGTGCACGGCCATCCGCGGTGCGGAGGGCGGCGGCAAGGTGACCAACCTGCCGAACCACGTCTTCACCTCCGACGATGGCGACATGGACGCCAAGTGCCCGACGGAAATCGGCATCACCGACCGGCGTGAAGCGGAACTGTCGAACAACGGCTTCCTGCCGCTCTGCCACTACAAGAACACCGACTACTCGGTGTTCTTCGGGGCCCAGACGACCCAGAAGCCGAAGAAGTACGACCGGCCGGAAGCCACGGCGAATGCCGCGATTTCCGCCCGCCTGCCGTACATCATGGCGACCAGCCGCTTCGCCCACTTCCTGAAGGTGATGGCGCGCGACAAGATCGGCTCCTTCATGGAGGCGACGGATTGCGAACTCTGGCTGAACCGCTGGATCCAGAACTACGTCAACCCGATGGAAGGTGCCGGCCAGGAAAGCCGCGCCAAGTATCCGCTGCGGGAAGCCAAGGTCGAGGTGAAGGAAATCCCGGGCAAGCCGGGTTCCTACAACGCGGTCGCCTACCTGCGCCCGTGGCTGCAGATGGAGGAACTGACCACCTCCATGCGCATGGTCGCGCGTATTCCGCAGAAGTCCTGACCTGATCGGAGGGGGCGGCGTGTCGCTTCGGGACGCCGTCCTCTCCGGCCAGTTTTTCGGTGGCGGCGCGGCCGCCGCCGCGGTGGCCGATTTCCTGGCCGACCCCGATGCGCGCACGGTGCTGCGCACCTGGATGGGCGAGCCCCTGCTGCGCGAGATCGCCAGCGGTCGCGACCGCCGCGAGGTGCTGGAAGAGGCGCTGGACCGCGACATCGCGGCCATCGACCTGGCGATTTCCCGACAACTCGACGCCGTGCTGCATCACCCGCGCGTGGTGCGGATGGAGGGCGCCTGGCGCGGCCTGTCCTGGCTGGTCGAAGGCTTCGTGCAGGACCGCCTGGTCAAGGTGCGGCTGCTGGCCGTGCGCTGGCAGGAACTGGCGCGCGACCTGGAACGCGCCGTCGAATTCGACCAGTCGGCCCTGTTCAAGAAGATCTACGAGGAAGAGTTCGGCTCGGCCGGCGGCGAGCCCTACGGCATGCTGATCGGCGATTACGAGATCCGGCCCGGCCCGGGTCCCGGCCATCCGGTCGACGATGTCTCGGCGCTGGACTATCTCGCCGCCGTCGCCGCGGCGGCGTTTTGCCCGATCGTGCTCGCGGCCTCCCCCGCGCTGGTGGGCCTGGACAGTTTCAACGAGGCGACGACCGCCTTCTCCCTGTCGGACGCCATTCGCGGCCCCGAACGGGCGCGCTGGCGCAGCCTGGCGGCGCGGGAGGATACGCGCTTCCTGGCCCTGGTCCTGCCGCGCACCCTGGGCCGGCCGCGCTGGGATGATGACGGCACGCGCACCGACCTGTTCCGCTACCGCGAATTCGCGCCGACCGCGCAGGACCGGGTCTGGACGACGCCGGTCTATGCCTTTGCTTCCGTCGCCGCGCGGGCCTTTGCCCGCTACCGCTGGCCCGCCGAAATCCGTGGCGCCGAACCGGGCTGGGACCCCGTCGGCGGCGTGGTGGACACGCTGGTGCATGAACACTTCCGCTCCGACCCGCCCGGGCCGCCGCCGCGCCCGCCGCTGGAACTCTCGCTGACCGACGAACAGGAACGCCAGGCGGCGGAGGCCGAGTTGATCGCCCTCTGCGGGCTGGACGGCCTGCCGGAGGGGTCCTTCGGCGCCGTCCCCAGCCTGCATCGCCCGCCGAAGATGACGACCCAGGTGGCGGATGCGAACCAGCGCATTTCCTCCCAGCTCAACAGCGTGCTCTGCGTCTCGCGCTTCGCCCATATCGTGAAGCTGATGGGGCGCGACATGGTCGGCAGTTTCATGGCGCCGGGCGATGTGGAATTGCGGCTGCAACAATGGCTGAACAAGCACGTCAGCGGCCTGGGCGGCGGTGGCGATGTCGCATCCCGCTATCCGCTGCGCGACGCGCGCGTGGAAGTGCGGGAAAAGCCCGGCAAGCCCGGATCCTACGGCTGCACTGTCTATCTGCAGCCGCATTACCAGTTGGATGAGGTCGGAGCCTCATTCCGACTCGTCACCGACCTCAGCGCCGCGCGGGCCGCGGCCTGACCAGCAGACAAAGGGAAAAGACCACGATGGCAACGGCGGGCGAGGCGTTCAAGGCAGGGGATCTGGCGGCTGCGGTGGCGGCGGCGCAAAGCGCGGTCAAGGCGGCGCCTCGGGATTCGGGGGCGCGCTGGCTGCTCGCCGAACTGATGCTGTTTGCCGGCGATGCGGAGCGTGCCGACCGCATGCTGGATGCCGCCGTGCTGGACGACCCGTCGCCGGCGGTGCTGGAATTCCGCAAGCTGCTGCGCGCCGAAGTCGTGCGCCAGCAGGTCTGGAACGAAGGCCGCGCGCCGAAGTTCTCGGGCGATGACGCGACCGATGCCCAGAAGGCGGCGATCCGCGCCTCCGTCCTCGCTCGCGCGGGCGCTGCCGAGGAAGCCGTGGCCGAGGCGCTGGTCGCCGAGGAAGCCCGCACCCAGGTCGCCGGCGAGGCCGAACTGGCCGATGGCACCATCATCGCCTTCGATGATTTCCGCGACGCCGACGACCTGATGGCGCCGATGGTCGAAGTGCTGACCACCGCCGGCGAGCATATCCTGGTGCCGACCGACCGCCTGGTGCTGCTGGAATTCGAGGCACCGCGCCGCCCGCGCGACCTCGCCTGGCGCCGCACGACGATCGAACTCAAGGATGGCACCGAGGGCGTGGTCTATATGCCGACCCTCTACGCCGGTCCGCCCGGGCAGCCCGACCCGATCCGCCTCGGCCGCGTCACCGAATGGACCGAAGGCCCGGGGCCCGTGCGCGGCCACGGCCAGCGGCTGTTCCTGATCGGCGAGGAAGCGATCGCCCTGGCCGACATCGCCGCGATCCGCTTCAAGACCGACTGATGAGCGAGCGGTACGGCGGGGAACGCGGCGGCGATCGGGCCTCCGGCGGCAGCACGGGCGGCGTGCGCGGTGGCGGCCTGCGGGTCCGCCTGCCGCTGCTCGACCGTCTGCTCGACGCCGACCCCGGCGCGCCGAACGACCCGCCGTTGACCCCGGCCTTCGCCCTGGAAACGCTGCGCACGGCGGTGCGGCGGGACCTTGAATCGCTACTGAACGCACGCCGGCGGCGGTGGCCCTTGCCGGTCACGACGCCGGAACTCCCGCATTCACCGCTCGGCTACGGCATCCCCGACGCAACCTCCGGCGCCTATGCGCTGGAGGAACGGCGGCATGCCCTGGCGCAGGAGGTCGAGCGCGTGATCCGCCGCTTCGAACCGCGGCTGCTATCGGTGCGCGTGACCCTGAAGGAAAGCGGCAGCGAGTTGGACCGCACCCTGCGGCTGAAGGTGGATGCCGTGCTGCGGACCGACCCGATCCCAGAACCCATCAGCTTCGAGACGGTGGTCGAGGCCGTGTCGCACGAGGTCCGCGTGGCGGAACGCACATGAGCGAAAGCCTGCTCGCCTTCTACAACCGCGAACTCGCCGCCCTTCGGCGCCTGGCGGGGGACTTTGCTGAAGCCTACCCCAAGGTCGCGGGGCGGCTGCGCATCACCACCGATGGCACGGTGGACGATCCGCATGTGGACCGGCTGCTGGAAGGTGTCGCCTTCCTGGGCGGGCGCGTGCAGCAGCGCCTGGAAGACGAACTGCCCGAGATCACCGACGCGCTGCTGGAACTGCTGTCGCCGCATCTGCTGGCGCCGGTGCCCAGCATGACCACGGTGAAGCTCGCGCCCAAAATCGAATCGCGCGGCCCCGCCGTGGCCCCGCGCGGCACGCCGCTCGAAACCGAACCGGTGCGGGGCGAGCCCTTGCGCTTCGTCACCTGCCACGACGTGACCCTGTGGCCCGTGACGATCGAGGCCGTGCGCCTGATGGGCCTGCCGCTTGCGGCCCCCGCCAATCCGCGTGCCCCGGGTGCGGGCGGCTGCCTGCGGCTGACCCTGCGCACGCTGACGCCGGACCTGACCTTTGCCGAGACCGGGCTGGACAAGATCCGCCTGCACCTGCGTGGCTCGCCGCAGGTCTCGGGGGGCTTGCATGAACTGCTCGCGACCGCCTGCGTCGGCATCGCGCTGGCCAATGGGCCGGGCGACCCGTCGCCCACGCTGATCGGCCCGGAGAATTTGCGCGCCGTCGGTTTCGAACGCGAGGAAGCGGCACTTCCCTGGCCACGCCGTGCCTTCGACGGGCATCGCCTGCTGACCGAGTATTTCGCCTTCCCCGAGAAATTCCTCTACCTCGACCTGGAGGGGCTGGAGGCGCGCAGCCTGATGCAGCGTTCCGACCGGATGGAGGTGTTCATCTACCTCTCCCGCACGGCGCCGGAACTGGAACGCACGGTCGCCGCCGACTCACTGGCGCTGCATTGCACGCCGGTGGTCAATATCTTCCCGCAGCGCTGCGAACCGATCGCCATGGATGGCACGCAGTCGGACTGGCTGGTCATCCCCGACGCGCGGCGCCCCGCGGCCCTGGAAGTCTATAGTATCGAGGGCGTGCGCGAGAGCCGGCCCGATGGCGCCCGCCGCGCCGTGCTGCCCTTTCATCGCCTCGCCCGCGACGGCGCGGCGGAGGAGGAGACGGCACCGTCGCAATGGATCGCCACCCGCCGCCATGCCCCGGCGCCGCTGACCGGCACCGAAACCCGCATCATGCTGCGCGACAACCACTTCGACCCGCAGGCCCCGGCCGATGGCGTGCTGACGATCGAGGCGATGTGCCTGAACCGGGACCTGCCGGAATTGCTGCCCTTCGGCGGCGGCCAGCCGCGCCTGCGCATCGCCGACCCGGCCAGCCCGGCGAGTGCGGCCGATTGCATCTCCGCTCCCACGCCCACCTTGCGGCCCAATCTGCGCGAACGCGGCGCCTGGCGGCTGGTGTCGCACCTGGCGCTGAACCACCTGGGCGTCATGGGCGGCGAACAGGCGGCCCTGGCGCTGAAGGAGATGATGCGCCTGCACGACCTGCGCGACGCGCCGGAAACGCGCAGCGCGATCGCGGGGCTGGTGTCCGTCACGGCCGGCCCCGGTGTCGCGCGCATTCCTGGCCAGCGGCCCGGGGTTTTCGTGCGCGGGCTGGAGGTCACGCTGACCTTCGAACCCCAGGCCTGGAACTCCGGCGGGCTGTACCTGATGGCGGCGGTGCTGGAACGGTTCCTGGCGCTGCAAGTCTCGGTGAACGGCTTTGTTCGCACCCGCGCGGTGCTGCGCGGCCGCGCGGCCCCGGCCGCGACCTGGGCGCCGCGCAGCGGCACCCGGGTGTTGCTGTGACGATGGCTTTGGCGCGCGGCTGATGATGGGGGACGATCCCGACGCCACGCTGCCGCCGACGCGGCGCCCGCCGCCGGATGCGGCGCCCGCGCCAACGGATGCGGAGACGCTGTCCGCGATGCTGGCGAGCCCGCCGCCATCCGACGCCGAGGCCCTGGCCGCCGTGCTGGCATCCCCACCGGCGCCCACCCCGCCGGCCCCCAGCCTTCCGGCCCCCCCCGCCACGCCCGCCTGGCGGCCCGCGCCGGCGATGAGCCCGCTCGCCCGCTTGGTCGCGGAACCCGGGCGCTTCGACCTGGACCAGGCGTCCTTCGTCATCGCGCCGGGGAAGGACCCGGTCACGCTGCCCTACCGCACCGTCGCACGGCTCGGCCTGCCGCTGTCGGAGGTCGCTGCGGCCGATCCCGCGACTGGCGAACTGACCGCGCCGACCTTTGGGCTGATCGGGCCGGGCGGCACCTTGCCGCGCCACTACACCGCCACGACCGGCGCCGAATTGCGCAAGCGCAGCCGCGCGCTGCAAGCCTTCTTCGACATGCTGGCGCGGCGCTTCACCGGCATGTGGGTCCGTGCCGGCAGCAAGTACCGCCCGGCGCGCGACCCGGTGCCGGCCGAACGCGCGCTGGATGCCGCGATCGGGCTGCATACCCCGGGGCTGGACGGGCGGCTGGCGGTGCCGGCCGCGGCGCTGCGCTACCACGCGGGGCATCTCGCGGCCCGCACGCGCAGCGTCGAACGCCTGCGCGCCATGCTGGCCGAGGAAGCCGGCAGCGAGGTGACGATCGAGGAATTCGCCGGCGGCTGGCTGCGCCTGCCGGCGACCGAACAATCCCGCATGGGCCGCGCCTTCGCAGCCCTCGGCGTCGATGCCGCCGCCGGGGCGCAGGTCTGGGACCCGCAGGCGCGCTTCATCATCCGGCTCGGGCCGATGGATGCGGCGGCCTTTGCCGGGCTGCTGCCGGGGCGGCCGCTCTTCGCACGTCTCTGCGACCTCACGCGGCTGTTCGTGGGACCGGAGCAGGAATTCGTGCTCAATCCCATCCTGTCGCCGTCCAGCGTGCCGGCGACGATCCTGGGCGGTGCCGGCGCGGGGCGGCTTGGGCTGACCTCGTGGATGGGCTGCTCAACACCACGCCGCAGCCCCGCCACCGACGCCTATCTTCGCCCACCCCCGATGTAGCGTGCCGCCTGACCGCTGCACGATGTTCCACCAACCGAGGATACGACCAGAACATGACCGAGTGGAGCCGCGGCTACGTTGCCGACAGCCTTTACACCGTCTCCTATCAGGCCGGTCAGGCGCCGGCGCATCTGGCGCTGGCCTGCGCCATGGTCGGCGTGGAATGGCAACCCCGCCCGGACATGACCGTGGTCGATATCGGCTGCGGCCGGGGCTTTTCGGTCAATACCCTGGCCGCGTCGAACCCTGGCTGGACGGTCGTGGGACTGGACTACAATCCGGCCCAAATTGCCGAGGCCGCCGGTGTCGCCGAACGCGCGGCCCTGGCCAATGCGATCTTCGTCGAGGCAGACCTTGCGTCGATGACCGAGGCCGAGATGGACCGCATCCCCTTGATCGATGTCGCCATGCTGCACGGCGTCTGGACCTGGGTCGGCGATGATGTGCGGGCCGGCATCGTGCGGCTGCTGGCGCGACGGCTGAAACCGGGGGGGATCGCCTATTTCGGCTACAACGCGCTGCCGGGCTTCGGCCGGGACATGGCGCTGCAACGGCTGTTCCGGCACGTCTCGGCGCTGCAGTCCACGGGCAATTCCAACCAGCGCGCCCATGCCGCGATGGACACGGTCAAGGCGCTGCACGCGACCAAGCCGCGCCAGCTTTATGAAACCCCGATGCTCAAGCGCATTGCCGAGGACGACACCCCCATCGATGGCGCCTATCTCGCGCATGAGTTCCTGACGGACCACTGGCGCCCCGTCTTCCACGAGGATCTTTGCGCGGCCCTGGCCCCCGCCAAGCTGGAATTCGCGACAAGCGCGACGCTGTCCGAGAATATCCCGGACCTGATCTTTGGCACCGAGCAGCGCGAGGTGTTCGAGCGCATGCCAAGCGGCCCGTCGCGCGAGTTCATGAAGGACCTGTGCATGGCGCGGCCGTTCCGCCGCGACATCTTCGTGCGCGGACTGCGCCGGACCGATCATGTCGCCGCACTGGACCGTATTCCGGTGGCACTCTGCCGTGGCGTGATTCCGCCGGAGTTGAAGATCGTCGTCCAGGTCGGAATCGCCGAACTGACCCCGCAAATGTGGGAGCCGATCTCCAAGGCCTTGCTGGAGGGGCCGCAGACCCTCGGCTACCTGCGCAGCCTGCCGGAGGGGCGGAAACCCAACCCGGCCGAACTGCTGGCCATGCTGGATGGCTGCGGCGTGGTGATGCCGGTGTTGCGCGACAGCGGCCCGACGCCCGAAACCCAGCGCTACAACCGCGTCGCCGCCGATACCTATGCCGAGGGCGGCGTCGGCCGTGGGCAATTCGCCCTGGCCTCACCGGTCGCGGCCGGTGGTGTGCCATGCACCTCGCTCGAACTCGCCGTCGCGGTGGACCCCGATGTCGCGGCCGGCACGCCGCCGCCGCCGGAAACCCTGGCGCTGCGCCTGCTGCCGAACCTGGATGAGGAGGGGTTGCGCCGCGGCGCCGCGGTGATCGCCGAAATCCTCGAGGAGCGGACACCGGTCTGGAAGCGCTTCGGCATCGTCTAAGCGCTTGCCGGTGACCGGCTGGAACGGCGGCTACCCGACCGACACGACCTATGGCATCGCCTGGCAGGCGGCGCAGACGCCGCTGCATGCGGGGCTTGTCTGCGCCCTGGCCGGCGTGGACTGGCAACCGCGTGCCGAGATGGTCGTGGCCGACATCGGTTGCGGCCGTGGGTTCGCCGCGGGCGTCCTGGCCGCGGCCAATCCTGGCTGGACGGTCATCGGCCTGGACCACAACCCGGGCCACATCGCCGAAGCACGCGACCTGGCGGCCCGCGCCGCCCTGCCCAACGCGCGCTTTGTCGAGGCCGATCTCGGCACCCTGTCCGATGCCGCGATCGACGCCTGGCCCCTGCTCGATGTCGTCATGGTGCATGGGGTCTGGACCTGGGTCTCCGATGCCGTGCGGGCGGGGATCGTCCGCCTGCTGGCGCGGCGGCTGAAGCCAGGGGGGATCGCCTACCTCGGCTACAACGCGCTGCCGGGGGCGGCGCCGGATTTCGCCCTGCAACGGCTGTTCCGGCATTTTGCCGGCGCGGCCCCGGGTGGTTCGGCCGAACGCGCGGCGGCGGCGGTCGAGGCCATCCGGCACCTGGCCGCGACCGCGCCGCACCACCTGCCGCGCACCGCCATGCTGCAACGCATCCTGGACCCGGCGAGCGGGTTGGAGCCGGCGTTCCTCGCCCACGAATTCCTGACCGACCATTGGCGCCCGGTGTTCCAAGCCGATCTCTGCGCGGCGCTGGCGCCGGCCCGGCTGTCCTTTGTCGGCAGCGCCAATTTGTTCGAACACCGGCCGGCGATGGTCTTCAGCCCCGGACAGGCCGCGGCCATGGCCGGTATCGCGGGGGATGAGGTCCTGAAGGACCTGTGTCTCGCACGCCCGTTCCGCGCCGATGTCTTTCAACGCGGTCCCCGGCCGATCGACCGGAGCGCGGCGCTGGACCGCCTCCTGCTCGTGGCCGCGTCAGTGGTGCGGGGGGAGGGACCACGCCTGACCACGCCCACCGGCATCGCGGGCCTGCCGGCCGAGGCCTGGGCGCCGATGGCCGCGGCCCTGGCGCAGGGGGTTTGCCGCCTGGGCGATCTGCGGCGCCTCGGCCCCGCGATCGATCCCGCCGATCTGCTGGTGCTGCTGGAGGGCAGCGGCGCGGTGCTGCCCGCCGCCGCCTGGGCGGGGCCGGTGGCGCCGGCCAGGCGCTTCAACCAGGCCGCCGCCGCCATGCTGGCCGCTGCCGGCGAGGCTGGCGGGCAATTCGCCCTGGCGGCCCCAGTGGCGGGCGGCGGGCTTGCCTGTTCGGCGTTGGACCTGGCCCTGGTGGGGGCGATCCTGGACGCCGGCCGGGCGGAGGCGCCCGATCTGGCGGTCCGGCTACGCCCGGGCCTGGATGCGGCGGGGCATGCCCGCGCCGCCGCGCGCATCGAAGGACTTCTGGCTGAACGATTCCCCGTGTGGAGGGGACTTGGCATCCTGTAGCGTAAGAAATTCCGTGATAGGCTGGGTCTAACCCAATCGGGAGATGTTCATGTTTCGCGCCCTGCTTCTCGCTTCCGCCGCCCTCTACGGCCTGGCGGCCCTTCCCGCGGCCGCTCCGGCCATGGCCCAGACCGACCCCGCGGCCCTCGACCTGATCAACCGCCTGCGGCCCTCCACCGGCGGCAGCACCACGCGCGGCATCCGCATGCCGGGCAGCGATGTCGGCACGGCGGCCCCCGCCGCTCCGGTGGTGCCGGCGCAGTCCACCACGCCCGAGTATATCCAGCAGTTGAACCCCGACGGCGGCACGCGCGGCATTCGGATGCCCGGCACCGATACGGGCACCTCGACCCCGCCGGCCGCCGTGGCGCCGCCGCCCCCGCGCGCGGCTGCCGCCAGCCCGCGCCCGGCGGCACCGCCGTCTGAAATTCGTGAGACGACGGCCCCGGCCGGCGTCGCCGCGGCCTCGCTGACGGTGAATTTCCCCAGTGGGTCGGCCACGCTGAGCCCGGCCGCGATCGCGGCGATCGCCCCGCTCGGCCGCGCGCTGAACGACCCGGCGCTGGCCCCCTTCCGCTTCCGGATCGAGGGTCATACCGACACCGTCGGCGATTCCGCGCTGAACGCCGCCTTGTCGAAGCGCCGGGCCGAAGCCGTGCGCGACTACCTGATCCGGCAGTACAACGTCGCCCCCGTGCGGCTTGAAGCCGTCGGCCTCGGCGAAAGCCAGTTGCTGATCGCGACGCCCGATCAGGTGCCGGAGCAGCGCAACCGCCGGGTCCAGGTGCTGAACCTCGGCAGCTGATGGCTTGGCGCGCGTTGCACCATGATCCGGTGGCTGGGTGACGGCATGCCATCGATGGGTGGGCCACGGCCCGCCCTGCGATGGGTTAGGCGGACGTGATGGCCCCCGATGACGATGCCACCGTTCGCCTGTCGCCCGCCGTCGCGGCGTCGCTGACGGCGCCAGAAGCGGCGCCGCCGCACCGGCACGGCCGGCGCGCCCTGATCTGCGGGCTTTGCCTTGGTGCCGCCGGTGCGGCCGGTGGTGCCTGGTGGTGGTCCCGCCGGGCGGCGGGCCCCATGATCGCCGATATCCCGGATGCGCCGCCGGCGGTCACCCCGCCCGCGGCGGTCCTGCCGCCCGAAGGCCCGCCGCTGTTGGACCGCGCGGCATTGCTGGCCCATCGCGCGAGGGTTCCGACAGCGATGCGCTGGTCCGCCAATCCGCTGGTCTGGGTGCTCGATTTCCCCAGCCTGGATGCCCAGGGCCAGGCGATGAACCGCGCCGCCGCCCTGCTGGAAAAAGCCCGCACGCCGCGTGACCGCGTGCTGGATGATCAGGACCTCGCGGCGGCGATCCGGGCCGATCGGCGCACGCCCGCCAATTGGTACTTTGGGCATAATTACCGTGGCAGCGACCTGGTGCGGCTGTTCACCCTGGCGGCGCAGGCCGAACTGCGCCTGAACCCGCAAGAAGCCTGGGTGGCCGAGCAATTGGCGCTGTCCCGCCAGATCGATGCATCCCGCGACACGGCCTTCCTGACGGTGGTGGCTGAAGGCGACCACGTCGATGCGGCGATCCGCGACAGCGTGCTGCTGCACGAACTCGGCCATGGCCAGTTCTTCACCATGCCCTTCTTCGCGGCGCATGTGGTGCGGGTCTGGGAACGTGGCTTCCAGGATGCGGAACGCGCCGCGATCCGGCGCTTCCTGGCCGAGGACGGCTACGACACGACGCAGGAGGAACTGATGGCCAACGAGGCCATGGCCTATCTGCTCTATACCCCCGATCGGCGCTTCTTCGATCCGGCCCGCGACCTGGGCTGGAGCGATGCACAGGCCGACACTCTGCGCGCCATGCTGCGCGCGGGCGCGCCCGCCGAACCCTGACCCGCCGCCGCGTCAGCGCGCGGCGGTTTCGATCACCAGCGGCCGGATGGCGACGCGGCTGCCGGCCTGGCGGGCCGCGTTCAACGCCGCCGACAGGGCGGCGATGTAGTCGGCTTGCGGCTCCACCAGCGGGCGGTTGGTGCCGAACAGCGGCCGCTCGCTCGCGACCGCGACCAGCAGGTCGGTGCCGAAGGGTTCGTCCACCTCCCAACCCGGGAAGCCGGCGCGCGGTTCGCCCAGGCGCACGGTGGCACCCGGCCCATGGGCGGCGGAGGGCACCAGATGCGCGACCTCCCCCGAGGCCATGAAATAGGCGACGTACAGATGCGCCGGCCAGGATGGCATGGTCACGTCGAAGCGCAGTAACTGGCCCTTGATCAGCGGCATCGATCCGATGACGCCGACCTGGGGCGCCGCATCGGGCGCGGCCAGGACCGGGCGCAGCGTGTCGAAGCTGGCGCAATAGGGGCCATCGAAGGACTGGACCCCCAGGCTGACCGCCGAAAGGGGGATGTCGCGCGCGTTCAGCGCGCGGCGGATGGCCGCGTCGTCGCCGCGCCGGGCGACGCCGCGCAAGGTGAGGCCATTGGCGGTCGAACCGGCGGCGATCAGCGCGCAGGACGGGGCGGCGGCGGCGGCCGCGGCCGCGGCCGCGAAATCCAGCCGCGGCGGTTGTACCAGCGCCAGTTGCTGCGGCGGCGCGCTGGGCGTCAACAATGGCGGCGGCGGGGCTGGCGAGACCTGGGGCGCGGGCGGGCGCTGCGGCATGGCGACGACGGGCGGGGGCGCTTGTTCCACCGGCGGCTTCTGGGCGGCTGGCGGTTCGACAGGGGCCTGCGCCAGCGGGGCTGGTTGGATCGGGGCCGGCTGCACCGGGGTCTGCTGCACCGGCGTCTGCTGAACTGGGGCCTGTTGCACCGGGGCCTGTTGCACCGGAACCGGCGGGGTCGCCACGGGGGCCTGCTGCACCGGGGTCGGCACCGGCTGCGTGGGCGTTGGCGGCACGACCGGTGCCAGGATGGGGGGCGCGGGCTGCTGCGGTACTGGTTGCAGCAGGGCCGGCGCCACGGGGGCCAGCACGGGGGCGGTGGGGGCCGGCGGCTGGATCGTGACGACCGGGGGCGCCGGCGGCGTCGGGGGCTGTTGCAGCGCGATCTGGCTGGGCGGCACCGGCGACGGGTCTGGCACCGGACGCAGCATCAGGAAGGCCGCGACAGCCGCCGCCCCGGCCACCGCGACGCCGCCACCGATCATCAGCACCGGCGATCCCTTCCTGGGTGCCTCGCCGGTCTTGGCTGGGGTCTTGGCCTGGGCCTGGGCCGGCGGTGCCGCGGCGGGCGGGCGGGTGCTGCCCGCCACGATCGTCGCATCCGAATCAGCCATCGGCAGGGGCGCCGGCTGGGACGGCGCGGTCATCGCGGTCCGGATCGCATCGGCGAAGGCGGCCGCACTCGCCCAGCGGTCTTCCGGCCGCTTGGCCAGCGCCTTGGAGATCACCGCATCGAAGGCGCGCGGCGCCGTCACCGCCAGCGACGAAGGCGGCGTCGGTTCGGTATGGATCGCCTTGTGCATGACGGAGGAGAACCCGCCCTCGAACGGCTTTTCCCCGGTCAGCAACTGATAGAGCATCACGCCCGACGCCCAGATGTCGGCGCGCGCATCCACCGTCTCGCCGCGCAACTGCTCCGGCGCCATGTAGGATGGCGTGCCCATGACCGTGCCGACCTGGGTCATCGACGAGTTTTCCAGCCGCGCGATGCCGAAGTCGGCGATCTTGATGGTGCGGTCGGCGGCCAGCATGATGTTGGCGGGCTTGATGTCGCGATGCACGACGCCGCGCTTGTGGCTGTAGTCCAGCCCGGCCAGGGTCTGGTCCATGATCCGCCCGACCTCGGGCAGCGGAAAGCGCTCGCCGCGGTCCAGGATGTCCTTCAGCGACCCGCCTTCGACGAGTTCCATGGCGATCCAGGCATTCTCGCCATCCTCGCCATAGTCATAGACGGCGACGATGTTCGGATGCGTCAGGCGCCCCGCGGCCTGGGCCTCGCGCTTGAAGCGGGCGAGGGATTCGGCGCCCTCGACATCGCCCGCCGGAGGCTTCTTGAGGATCTTCAGCGCCGCGCGGCGCTCGATCACCGGATCCCAGGCATCCAGCACGACGCCCATGGCGCCGGCGCCGAGGCGGCCGCGGATCTCGTATTTCCCGACAGTCTCGAAAGCCATCCGCGCGCGATCCTCGCCCAGAGCATTTTCAAGTCAGGTGGACTCACCTGACGACTCGGAAAATGCGATAAAACAAATAGCCAGAGTGGTTTCGCCGCCTCCGTCGGCGGTGAAACCGCTCTGGCGTCCATTACGCCGAATACATAACCATGCCCGTTCCCGGCGCCCGCCGCCAGAGAGGGGGCGTCCGGCCCTGGTCACCAGACCGTCAGTTGCCGAAGCGCGTCGTTCCTATAGCACCGGTTGTGCGGCGGCCCCGGCCGACCGCACCGGGGCCTCCGCCGCGCGCCGGCCATCGCCGATCAAGGCGAAGGGCGCCCAGTAGTAGGGATGCGCGAAATTGGCCGGCAGCCCGCGCCCGGCCTCGTCGATCAACAGGTTCTGCGCCCCGCGCAGCGACGCCGCCGACGACGCGCCGCCCGCCTGGCGTCGCAGCGTATCGGCGACGATCACGGTCGCCGCCGCGTCATCCACCGCCCAATGCGTGATCATCAGGCCGCGCGCCCCCGCATAGAAGAAGGCGCGCGCCAGCCCGGACAGTGCCTCGCCACCGCCGGCGCCACCCGGGCCGCCGGTGTTGCAGGCCGACAGGATGACGAGGTCGGCGTCGAGCTTCAGCCCCAAGACCTCCGACGCCGTCAGGAAGGCGGCATTGGCATTGGGCGCGTTGGCCGGGGTCGAGAGCATGATCGTCGGCTCCGGCAGGCAGGACAATTCACCCGGCAACAGCGCATGCGTCGCCAGGTGCAGGATGCGCACCTGGTCCAGCCGCGCCGTCTTCAGCGCGGCGGTCGTCGCCGCCGGACCCAGCCGCATGGCATCGCCCGTGCCGCCAAGGACCTGCGCGGCGAAGGTCACCTCGGTCCGCGTGCCGGGCAGGCGGCCGAGGCCCTGCGCCAGCCGCGCGTCCGCCGCGCAGCGTTCGGAGGGGAAGGACCGCGCGAGCTGGGCGGCACTCGGCGGCACGAAATCGCCGAAGCCGGCATAGGGCAGGGGGGCCGTGCTGCCCGGCCCCGCGGCACGCAGCGACACGAAGGTCTGCGGGCCCGGAACATGCACGACGGCAAAGCGCTTGATCAGCCAGGGGGCGCGGTTCAGCGCCGCGGCATCGGCCTCACCGGTCAGCAACAGGCCGAAGGGCAGCGACAGCAGCGGCCCGTCGGGGGCGACGACCAGCGTCTGCGCGCCGGTCAGCGCCGGTTCCAGCGGGCCGATCAGCCCGCGGTAGATCGCCTGCGCGGTCGCGATGTCGAAGCGCCCGGGGCCGCTGGCGCCCGAATTCGGCGCGGTGCTTTCACGCAACTGGGCGACCAGGCGGGTGGCATCGCCTTCGGTCATTGTGGTGCGCGCCGCCATCACCCGGTCGCGGCGCACGGCGAAGACATAGCCATGCGTCGGGCCGAGCAGCATGGTCACCATCGCCTCATCGGCGCCGAGCACCCGCTGCACCGCCGGCGCATCGACGCTGGCCAGCAACAACTGGCGGAAGCCCGGGGCGGCGGCGGCAACCTCCGCCTCGGCATCCGAGCGCGTGGTCTGGGCCGCCGAGATCCGCCGGTCCAACTCCGCCGCGGCGCTGCCCGTGACACCGCTGTCGCGTTCGTTGAACAGCGTGCGCAGGTCGCGGTCGGCGTCCTGCATGCGCCGCACAGCATCGGCCACGCGCGGATCGCCCGATGCGGCGCCCAGGCGCGCGGTCGCCTGCTGCACGAAGCGCACGGTGCCGCTGCGCTGAGCCAATTGCGCCGCGCCGAACATTTCCGCCTGCAGCGCCGCGGTGTCGACAGACGCGCCCCCCCGCACGGCCACGGCGGCCAGCGCATCGAGGTAGGTCATGATCATCGGCCCGGGCAGGCTGATCTGCCTGGCACGCAGGATGGCGGCACCCGCGCGGAAGGCATCCAGCGCCGCGGCACTCTGGCCCGCCGCGTTTTGCCGCGCGCCCATCAGGAACAGGGTCACGGCATGCGGCCGTTCGCCCGGGGCGCCGGCGGAAAACCGCCCCGCCGCCTGTTGCAGCAGTGCGGCGGAGGCATCGCTGCGGCCGGCGCGGGCCTCGGCCACGCCCTGGGTCCGCAAGGCGCGGCCGGAGAGCATGTTGGCCTCCAGCCCGGCGCGGCGCAGCAGGGTGCGGCCCTGGGCGACGGAAATCGCCGCATCCTGGTCGCGGCCGAGCCGCGCCAGCGTGATGCCCTTGGTCCGTTGCGTTTCGGCCAGCCCCAGGATCGCCGATTGCGACACCGGGTCCGTCACCGCGACCAGCGCGTCATCCGCCCGGCCGGCCGCCAGGTTGTCGGGCATCAGCGCGCCATACAGGGCCTCGGCCTGTTCCAGCAGCGGCAAGGCTGCCGTGGGACTGCCGCCGTTCAGTTCATGCAGTGCGCGGTAATGCTTCAGTCGCGCCGGGGCGACGGGGTCGGCGGCCCGCGGGGTCAGCGCGTCGGCGCGCACGAACAGCGCCTCGGCCTCGGCATGGCGGCGCTGGTTCGACAGGTTCAACGCCAGGTGCACCAGCGGCATCACCGTGTTGGGATTGCCCGCGCCGATCGTGCGTTCCTGGACCGAAAGCGCCTGGCGATAGGCTTCCTCCGCCGCGCCGAAGGTCTCGACCTGGTTCAGGTCGCGACCCAGGGTCATCAGCGCTTCATACCGGCCCACATCGGCGGTGCCGAAGCTGTCGGCCGACAGCCGCGCGACGGCCAGTTCCAGCGCCGCCGAGCGTGACCCGGTGGCGGCGGCGGCCGTCTGGCCCAGCGCCAGCCGTTCGATCACGGGCACGGCGGTGGAGACGCCATCGGCCAGCACCGGCCCGTTCGGACCGGCGATCACCATGGCGACCTGCGGCCAGCCGCCGGCGCGGCGGGTGCAGGCGAGCAGCCGCGCATCGGCGCCACCGGCGACCGAGGTGCGGGTCGGCGCGCCGCAGGCGTAGCGCTGGTCCACCCAGCCGCGCCAGGCGCCGCCGGCGGCCAGGGCGTCAAGCTCACCCGCGCCGCGCGGCAGGTCGACAATCCGCGCCGCCGGCTGGGTCCAGCCGCCGCAATAGACTTCGCGCACCCGCAGCGGGGTCACGTCGGTCGCGATCGACCGGCCTGGCTGCACGGTGCAGGGTTCGCCCCGCGCATCCGGCCCGGCGGGCTGGCCGGCCGAGGTTCCGGCCGCGGCGACATAGGCGGTCTCGGGCGGCTTCTGGCAGGCGGCCAGCCCCAGCAGACCAAGAAGCGCGAGAAGGGTGAGGGGCGCGCGCATGGCTCAGAAATCCTCCTCGGCGATATTCGGCAACAGCGCGTCGGGGTCGCGCGGCGTCGGTGCCGTGCGCAGTTCGGTGATTTCCCGCGTCGGCACGGGCACCGGCACCAGCACCGCCAGCACGGTGCAATTGACCGAGCCGAGGACGCAGTTGTTGAACCGGTAGTTCTGCTGGCCCGCCGGCGCATAGGCGCCATCGACGACGGTCGACAGCGTCGCGCGGGCCGCCGCGGCCGAACCGTCGAAGGGCCCCAGGCGCCCGGACACTTCCACCCGGCCGCCGGCGCCCTGCACCGACAGGCGGCCGGCGATGATGTCGCCGGATGCCGCGCCGCCGTTCAGCAGCAGGAAGACCGGCAGGTCGGTCGCCAGCAGGTTCAATTGCACCGCGCCACCAGGCTCGGTGCTCGCGATCGGGGTGAAGGTGGAGGTGGGGTTCAGCCTGGTGCCGACCTGGGATGGCTGGTCGGCCGGATCCAGCCCGGGCACGTCGGCGCGGACGGTGCCGGGCAGGCTGGTATAGGTGCCGGTTCCACGCCGCGTATCGATCACCAGCGGCGCCAGGCTGTTGGTGTTGCTGGGCCGGACCGTCAGCAGGCCGGGCATCAGCACCCCGCCGCCGGCGGCCAGGAAGGCGCCGGCGCCGATCGTCATGGTCACGCCATCCAGCGTGATGGTGGTGCCGCCCTGGCCCGGCTGGCCGCTCATCACCTCCATCACATCGGCGGTGAAGGCGCTGGCCGTCAGCAACACGCTGCCGCCCGCCTCGATGCGGAAAAGGCCCGAGGAAACCCCGGTCAGGCGCGTGCCGAAGAAGTCGCCGCCGGCCGAGAGCACAACGCGGCTCGGGTCGATCACCACATCGGTGAAGGCGAGGCTCGCGGCGGCCGAGACGGTGATGATGTCGCGCGCCGAGATGCGGCTGTTGACGAAATTGCCGGCGCCCCCGGCGCTGAGGGCCACATTGCCCGCATCGGCGTTGAGGGTCAGCGCCGTCGCGGTCATCCCGCCGCCCGCGCGCGCCGTCACATCGCCCGCGGTCGCCCGCAGCGTGGTGTCGACAAGCGAAATACCCTGGCCGGCATTGAGGCCGAAGGCGCCGCCCTGGCCGGTGCTGCGGTCGAAGGTGATGCCACCCGCGGCCCGCAAGGCCGCGGCCCCGCCGGTCTGGACGCTGGACTGCACGACGTTGATCGCCCCGCCCACGTCGACGCTGGCGGCCCCGGCGGCGCGCAGGCTGGCGGCGTTGGTCATGCTCAGGCCACCGCCCGCGACCAGCGTGGCATCGCCCGAGGTCGCGTTGATCGATGCGGCGTTGAGGCTGACGGTGCCGCCGCGGCCGCTGACCGCGGCACTGGCGCCGCTGACGCTGGACGACAGCAGCGAGACGCCGCCATTGGCGCCGATCGCGGCCCGCCCGCCGGCAACCAGGCTGCTGTTGTCGGACAGCGCCACGTTGCCGAAGCCGGACGCCAGGCTGGCATCACCCGCCGTCGCCTGAACACCGGACCGGACCAGGCCGATATCGGCGACGGAGGCGATATCCGCCGTCGCGCCCCGCAGGGTGGACTCGGTCAGCGTCACGCTGCCGCCGGCATTCGTGGCCTGCCCATCGCCTGCGCTGATGAGCGCCCGACCGCTGGCGAGCAGGCTGCTGCTGGTCAGGCTCGTCGCGCCGACGCCCGACCGCAGCACGGCATCGCCATTGGTCGCGGTCAGCGCGGCCCCCCGCAGGGTGAGCGAACGCGCCGCGTCCACCCGCAGGCTGGCGCCGCCGAGAAGGCTGCCGGTGTCCAGCAGGGCGTCGCCGCCGGCACTCAGGCTGGACGCCGCCGCCGCGTTGATCCGAGAGCCACCGTTCAACGTGATGGCGCCGGACGTCGCGGTCAGCGCGGCGTTGCCCGAGGTCGCCTGCACCGTGCTCGATGCCAGCGTCGCGGACCCGCCCGCCGTCATGGCGACGCTGCCGCCGCGGATGTCGGCGGTCGTGGCCGACAGGGCACCGCTGGCCTGGATCGTCGTGGCCCCGGTCGCGGACAGGCTGCTGCCGTTCAACAGAGTGACGTCACCGGCGGTGGCGCTGAGGGTCGCGGCACCGGGCCCGGCCACCAGGGCGCTGCCATCCAGGGCGATGCTGCCGGCCGCGACGATCGCAGCATCGGCGCCCTGGACCACGGACCTAGTCATCGCGACGCCGGCATTGCCCGTCAAGACCGCGGTGCCGGCTGCGGTGATAGTGCTGCCCGAAAGGGTGCTGGCGCCACCGATCCGTGCCTCGACATTGCCGGCGCGGCCCTGGATCTGCGCCGTACCGACGTCCCACGCGCCGTTGACGGCCATGCTGACGCTGCCGCCGCGCATGGCGGCGTTCTGCACCGTCATGGCCTGGTTGGCCGCGACGACGATCCGGTCGCTCGAATCCAGCCCGGCGCCGGACAGGATCGACAGGGCCCCCGAGGCATTCAGCGTCATGTCGCCGCCCTGCGTCACGATCTGCGCCGCCTGCACGGTCATGGCGCCGCCGGAGGTCAATGTCGCGCCGCCCGCGGCGGTGACGTTGCCCAGGACCTGCATCGCGGCGCCCGAGGTCAGTGTCGCATCGCCGCTGCCGGTCACCTGCACCGGCCCGGCGGCGGCGATCGTCAGGTTGCCATCGGCCCGCAGGATCAGCCCGCCCGCGACCGTCACGCCGGCCGTGGTCGCGAGGCTGCCGGTCGTCCGCAGGACGCTGGCCCCCCCCGCCGCCACGGTGCCCAGGCTGGCGAAGGCATTGTCGGTGCGGTCGAGCGTGATCGCCCCGCCGGCCGACATGGTCAGCAGCCCGCCGGTCGCGAGCCCCGCCGTCTGGCCGATCGCACCCGCGGTGCTGGCGGTCAGCGCGCCCGTCGTCGTGACCCCGGCCAGGGTCAGCGTCGGTGCGACGATGGTGACATTGCGCGCCCCGGCCGCGACGCCGCCGCCGAGCGCCAGCGTCCGCAGCGTCAGGGCACTCGCGCTGGTCAGCGCCACATCATCGACGGCGCCCGCCGTGCCGGCCGTGATGCTGGCATCGCCGATGCGATTGCCGGCCTCGGTCAGCGTGGTGGCGCCGGCGGAGACGGTGGACAGCGCCGTCGCGCTGCCGCCCGCCCCGGCCAGGATGGCCCCCGCGGCCTGGGTGATGCCACCCGCCGTCGCGCGGAGGGCGATGACAGGCGCGGTCTGGATCCCGGCGATCGCGATGGAGGGGCCGGTGAGGCCAATGCCCCCGGCCGTGATCGTGCCCGCGCTGAGGGCGGTGGTCGTCAGCACGCCCAATGTCCCGGTGGTCGTGCCGGCGATGCTGGAAATCCGGTTGCCGGGATGCAGCAACGTCACCGCGCCCGCCCCGCCATTCGCTGCCACGGCCAGCAACGCCGCGCCGAGGCCGGTGCCAATGATCGCCTGGTCCTGGCCGATCGCGCCGCTGCGCGCGGTCAGGTTGACCGTATCGGCGCTGATGCCCGCGGTGGTGCCGACGGTCGAGACGAACAGCGAATCCCCGAGCAGCGTGACTCCACCCGCACCGGTGCGCGCCGCGACGGTCGCGGCCGCCAGCGTGTTGATGGCGATGTCTCCGGTCGTGGCGGTCGCCTGGATGGCGGTCACGGCATTGTCGCCCAGCAGGGTGATCGCCTGCGGCCCCGCGACGTTCAGCGTGGCCGCTGTGATGATGCCACCGGACTGTCCGATGGTGCCCGTGGCGCCATCACCGATCAGGTTCACGACGGCCGCGTTGCCGCCAACTGCGCCGGACAGGTCGATCGCACCATCGGCGATGACCGAGACGGTTTGGCCGATCCCACTGGTCTCAGCGCGCGCGACGTTCAGCGCCGTGGCATCGTTGGTAAAGGCCAGGCCCGCCTTGGAGAAGGCGTCCAGGCTGCCGACCGCATTGGTCTGCGCCAGGGCGACACTGGCGGCCGCACCAGTCCCGGCGGCGTCGCGGATGGTCAAGCCGGCGGCGGTGATCGCGCCGCCGCTCTGGCTGATCGCGCCATCGACCTGCAGCGCGACACTGGCGCCAGCGCCACCGATGGCGCCCTTGCCGATCAGGTCGCCGGCGGCACGCAGGGTGACGCTGCCGCCGGTGGCGGCGACCACGTTCAGCGCCGTGGCATCGTTGGTAAAGGCCAGGCCCGCCTTGGAGAAGGCATCCAGGCTGCCGACCGCATTGGTCTGCGCCAGCGCGACACTGGCGGCAGCGCCAGTCCCGGCGGCGTCACGGATGGTCAAGCCGGCGGCGGTGATCGCGCCAGCCGTCTGGCTGATCGCGCCATCGACCTGCAGTGCCACGCTGGCACCGGCCCCACCAATGGCGCCCTTGCCGATCAGGTCGCCGGCGGCACGCAGGGTGACGCTGCCGCCGGTGGCGGCAACGACGTTCAGCGCCGTGGCATCATTGGTGAAGGCCAGCCCCGCCTTGGAGAAGGCGTCCAGGCTGCCGACCGCATTGGTCTGCGCCAGCGCGACACTGGCGGCAGCGCCAGTCCCGGCGGCGTCACGGATGGTCAAGCCGGCGGCGGTGATCGCACCAGCCGTCTGGCTGATCGCGCCATCGACCTGCAGTGCCACACTGGCACCGGCCCCACCGATGGCGCCCTTGCCGATCAGGTCGCCGGCGGCACGCAGGGTGACGCTGCTGCCGGTGGCGGCGACCACGTTCAGCGCCGTCGCATCATTGGTGAAGGCCAGGCCCGCCTTGGAGAAGGCATCCAGGCTGCCGACCGCGTTGGTCTGCGCCAGGGCGACACTGGCGGCCGCACCGGTCCCGGCGGCGTCACGGATGGTCAAGCCGGCGGCGGTGATCGCGCCAGCCGTCTGGCTGATCGCGCCATCGACCTGCAGTGCCACACTGGCACCGGCCCCACCGATGGCGCCCTTGCCGATCAGGTCGCCGGCGGCACGCAGGGTGACGCTGCCGCCGGTCGCGGCAACGACGTTCAGCGCCGTGGCATCATTGGTGAAGGCCAGCCCCGCCTTGGAGAAGGCGTCCAGGCTGCCGACCGCATTGGTCTGCGCCAGCGCGACACTGGCGGCAGCGCCAGTCCCGGCGGCGTCACGGATGGTCAAGCCGGCGGCGGTGATCGCACCAGCCGTCTGGCTGATCGCGCCATCGACCTGCAGTGCCACACTGGCACCGGCCCCACCGATGGCGCCCTTGCCGATCAGGTCGCCGGCGGCACGCAGGGTGACGCTGCTGCCGGTGGCGGCGACCACGTTCAGCGCCGTCGCATCATTGGTGAAGGCCAGGCCCGCCTTGGAGAAGGCATCCAGGCTGCCGACCGCGTTGGTCTGCGCCAGGGCGACACTGGCGGGCGCACCGGTCCCGGCGGCGTCACGGATGGTCAAGCCGGCGGCGGTGATCGCACCAGCCGTCTGGCTGATCGCGCCATCGACCTGCAGTGCCACACTGGCACCGGCGCCACCAATGGCGCCCTTGCCGATCAGGTCGCCGGCGGCACGCAGGGTGACGCTGCCGCCGGTGGCGGCAACGACGTTCAGCGCTGTCGCGTCGTTGGTAAAGGCCAGCCCCGCCTTGGAGAAGGCGTCCAGGCTGCCGACCGCATTGGTCTGCGCCAGCGCGACACTGGCGGCAGCGCCAGTCCCGGCGGCGTCACGGATGGTCAAGCCGGCGGCGGTGATCGCACCAGCCGTCTGGCTGATCGCGCCATCGACCTGCAGTGCCACACTGGCACCGGCCCCACCGATGGCGCCCTTGCCGATCAGGTCGCCGGCGGCACGCAGGGTGACGCTGCTGCCGGTGGCGGCAACGACGTTCAGCGCCGTGGCATCATTGGTAAAGGCCAGGCCCGCCTTGGAGAAGGCGTCCAGGCTGCCGACCGCATTGGTCTGCGCCAGGGCGACACTGGCGGCCGCACCAGTCCCGGCGGCGTCGCGGATGGTCAAGCCGGCGGCGGTGATCGCGCCGCCGCTCTGGCTGATCGCGCCATCGACCTGCAGCGCGACACTGGCGCCAGCGCCACCGATGGCGCCCTTGCCGATCAGGTCGCCGGCGGCACGCAGGGTGACGCTGCTGCCGGTGGCGGCGACCACGTTCAGCGCCGTGGCATCGTTGGTAAAGGCCAGGCCCGCCTTGGAGAAGGCATCCAGGCTGCCGACCGCATTGGTCTGCGCCAGCGCGACACTGGCGGCAGCGCCAGTCCCGGCGGCGTCACGGATGGTCAAGCCGGCGGCGGTGATCGCGCCAGCCGTCTGGCTGATCGCGCCATCGACCTGCAGTGCCACGCTGGCACCGGCCCCACCAATGGCGCCCTTGCCGATCAGGTCGCCGGCGGCACGCAGGGTGACGCTGCCGCCGGTGGCGGCAACGACGTTCAGCGCCGTGGCATCATTGGTGAAGGCCAGCCCCGCCTTGGAGAAGGCGTCCAGGCTGCCGACCGCATTGGTCTGCGCCAGCGCGACACTGGCGGCAGCGCCAGTCCCGGCGGCGTCACGGATGGTCAAGCCGGCGGCGGTGATCGCACCAGCCGTCTGGCTGATCGCGCCATCGACCTGCAGTGCCACACTGGCACCGGCCCCACCGATGGCGCCCTTGCCGATCAGGTCGCCGGCGGCACGCAGGGTGACGCTGCTGCCGGTGGCGGCGACCACGTTCAGCGCCGTCGCATCATTGGTGAAGGCCAGGCCCGCCTTGGAGAAGGCATCCAGGCTGCCGACCGCGTTGGTCTGCGCCAGGGCGACACTGGCGGCCGCACCGGTCCCGGCGGCGTCACGGATGGTCAAGCCGGCGGCGGTGATCGCGCCAGCCGTCTGGCTGATCGCGCCATCGACCTGCAGTGCCACACTGGCACCGGCCCCACCGATGGCGCCCTTGCCGATCAGGTCGCCGGCGGCACGCAGGGTGACGCTGCCGCCGGTCGCGGCAACGACGTTCAGCGCCGTGGCATCATTGGTGAAGGCCAGCCCCGCCTTGGAGAAGGCGTCCAGGCTGCCGACCGCATTGGTCTGCGCCAGCGCGACACTGGCGGCAGCGCCAGTCCCGGCGGCGTCACGGATGGTCAAGCCGGCGGCGGTGATCGCACCAGCCGTCTGGCTGATCGCGCCATCGACCTGCAGTGCCACACTGGCACCGGCCCCACCGATGGCGCCCTTGCCGATCAGGTCGCCGGCGGCACGCAGGGTGACGCTGCTGCCGGTGGCGGCGACCACGTTCAGCGCCGTCGCATCATTGGTGAAGGCCAGGCCCGCCTTGGAGAAGGCATCCAGGCTGCCGACCGCGTTGGTCTGCGCCAGGGCGACACTGGCGGGCGCACCGGTCCCGGCGGCGTCACGGATGGTCAAGCCGGCGGCGGTGATCGCACCAGCCGTCTGGCTGATCGCGCCATCGACCTGCAGTGCCACACTGGCACCGGCGCCACCAATGGCGCCCTTGCCGATCAGGTCGCCGGCGGCACGCAGGGTGACGCTGCCGCCGGTGGCGGCAACGACGTTCAGCGCTGTCGCGTCGTTGGTAAAGGCCAGCCCCGCCTTGGAGAAGGCATCCAGGCTGCCGACCGCATTGGTCTGCGCCAGCGCGACACTGGCGGCAGCGCCAGTCCCGGCGGCGTCACGGATGGTCAAGCCGGCGGCGGTGATCGCACCAGCCGTCTGGCTGATCGCGCCATCGACCTGCAGTGCCACACTGGCACCGGCCCCACCGATGGCGCCCTTGCCGATCAGGTCGCCGGCGGCACGCAGGGTGACGCTGCTGCCGGTGGCGGCAACGACGTTCAGCGCCGTGGCATCATTGGTGAAGGCCAGCCCCGCCTTGGAGAAGGCGTCCAGGCTGCCGACCGCATTGGTCTGCGCCAGCGCGACACTGGCGGCAGCGCCAGTCCCGGCGGCGTCACGGATGGTCAAGCCGGCGGCGGTGATCGCACCAGCCGTCTGGCTGATCGCGCCATCGACCTGCAGTGCCACACTGGCACCGGCCCCACCGATGGCGCCCTTGCCGATCAGGTCGCCGGCGGCACGCAGGGTGACGCTGCTGCCGGTGGCGGCGACCACGTTCAGCGCCGTCGCGTCGTTGGTGAAGGCGAGGCCCGCCTTGGAGAAGGCGTCCAGGCTGCCGACCGCATTGGTCTGCGCCAGCGCGACACTGGCGGCAGCGCCAGTCCCGGCGGCGTCGCGGATGGTCAAGCCGGCGGCGGTGATCGCACCAGCCGTCTGGCTGATCGCGCCATCGACCTGCAGTGCCACACTGGCACCGGCGCCACCAATGGCGCCCTTGCCGATCAGGTCGCCGGCGGCACGCAGGGTGACGCTGCCGCCGGTGGCGGCAACGACGTTCAGCGCTGTCGCGTCGTTGGTAAAGGCCAGCCCCGCCTTGGAGAAGGCGTCCAGGCTGCCGACCGCATTGGTCTGCGCCAGCGCGACACTGGCGGCAGCGCCAGTCCCGGCGGCGTCACGGATGGTCAAGCCGGCGGCGGTGATCGCACCAGCCGTCTGGCTGATCGCGCCATCGACCTGCAGTGCCACACTGGCACCGGCCCCACCGATGGCGCCCTTGCCGATCAGGTCGCCGGCGGCACGCAGGGTGACGCTGCTGCCGGTGGCGGCAACGACGTTCAGCGCCGTGGCATCATTGGTGAAGGCCAGCCCCGCCTTGGAGAAGGCGTCCAGGCTGCCGACCGCATTGGTCTGCGCCAGCGCGACACTGGCGGCAGCGCCAGTCCCGGCGGCGTCACGGATGGTCAAGCCGGCGGCGGTGATCGCACCAGCCGTCTGGCTGATCGCGCCATCGACCTGCAGTGCCACACTGGCACCGGCCCCACCGATGGCGCCCTTGCCGATCAGGTCGCCGGCGGCACGCAGGGTGACGCTGCTGCCGGTGGCGGCAACGACGTTCAGCGCCGTGGCATCATTGGTGAAGGCCAGCCCCGCCTTGGAGAAGGCGTCCAGGCTGCCGACCGCATTGGTCTGCGCCAGCGCGACACTGGCGGCAGCGCCAGTCCCGGCGGCGTCACGGATGGTCAAGCCGGCGGCGGTGATCGCACCAGCCGTCTGGCTGATCGCGCCATCGACCTGCAGTGCCACACTGGCACCGGCCCCACCGATGGCGCCCTTGCCGATCAGGTCGCCGGCGGCACGCAGGGTGACGCTGCTGCCGGTGGCGGCGACCACGTTCAGCGCCGTCGCATCATTGGTGAAGGCCAGGCCCGCCTTGGAGAAGGCATCCAGGCTGCCGACCGCATTGGTCTGCGCCAGCGCGACACTGGCCGCGCCCGCGCTGCCGCTCGCACTGTCGCGGATCGTCAGGGTCGCCGCGGTGATCGCGCCCCCCGTCTGGGTAATCTCGCCCGGGGTATTCAGCCGCACGGCGGCGCCGTTGCCGCCAACATTCGACCCGAGCGCCAGCTTGCCACCCGTGCTGATCGTCACGGCTTGCCCGACGCCGCTCGTGGTCGCCTGCGCCACGGTCAGGTCCGTCGCGTCGTTGACGAAGGAAAGCCCCTTCGTCGAAACCGCATTCAGGCTGGCAACCGAATTGGTGCGATCGAGCGCCACACCCGCCGGGCCCGACACGCCGCCCGCGGCGTTGCGGATGGTCAGGCTGCCGGCGGTGATCGCCCCACCCGTCTGGCTCAGGGCGCCGGAGGCATTCAGCGCCACGCTCGCGCCCACGCCGCCGACATTCCCCGCCAGGACAAGCTGGCCCGCGCTGGTCAGCGTGACCGTCTGCCCCGCCGCCGTGGTCGCGCCGGCCACCGAAAGGTCCGTCGCGCCATTGGCGAAGGAAATCCCCTGGCTGCCGACCACCCGCACCGAGCCCACCGCGTTGGCCTGGTCCAGGTCCACCGCGCCGACCGCCGTGATCCCCGCCGTGTCGCCGGCGATGAACAGCGTGCCGGCCGTGATCAGGCCGCTCGCCGTCTGGGTGACGGCGCCATCGGTCAGCAGTTCGATGGCCAGGCCGCTGCGGCCAATCGCCGCGTTCAGGTCGATGCTGCCGCCACCGCCTGCGACGAGCATGAGGCCGGTGGTGATGGCGCCGGCATCCGGCGTCAGCGCGCTCTGCACCGACACGCCGCTGCCCAGCACCGTGGAACCGCCGATGGTCGTCAGGCCGATCCGCAAGGTGCCGGTCTGCAGCCTGGCGCTGGTCAGCGCGCCGGGGTTGATCGTCATGGCCCCCGGCACCGCGGCCCCGGTGGTGATCACCACCGGCTTGGCGGACAGCGGCCCCAGGTTCACCGCCAGCGGCGCGCTGATCAGCCCGGTCCAGTTCAGCGCATCCGTGCGCAGGGTCACCGTGCCGCTGAGCGCATCGGTCGCCCGGATCGCCGCACCGCCGTTGCTGAAGGCCCCGACGCCAATGTTCAGCGCGGTGCCGGTCAATGCGACGTCGGTGGCACCCTGGACGCCGAGCCCGCCAAAGGCCGAATCCGTGACCGTCAGCGCACCGGCCGAGGCGATATTCACCGTCGAACCTTCGGCCCGCACAATCGCCAGATCGGTCGAGGAACCGACCGCCAGCGCACCGCTGGCCCTGGCCCGCAGCGTGCCGATCGCATTGCCGTTGGTCAGGTCGATGCTGGTCGCACCGCCAAGCCCCGTCGTATCGGTGATGGTCAGCGATCCGGCGGTGATGCCGGGCGCGCTCTGCGTGATCGCTCCGTCCACCCGCAGCACCACGCTGTTGGCGACATTGCCGCCGACCGCGCCGGCCATCTGCAGCCCGCCCTTGGTCGTCAAACTCGTCGTGAAGGCGCCGGCGCCGGTGGCGGCGCGGGTCACGATCAGATCGGTGATGCCGTTGTTGAAGCCGATGGCGCCGCTGGACCTGGCGTCCAGGCTTGCCACCGCATTCGCCTGGTTCAGCGCGATGCTGGCGGCACTGCCGGTGCCGTCGACATTCGCGATGGCCAGGGCATCCGCGGTGATCGCGCCACCCGACTGGCTCAGCGCACCCGCGACGAACAGGCTGACATCCGTGGTGGCGGTGCCGCCGACATTGCCCGCCAGGTCGACCGCGGCACCGCCGGTGATCGCCACGGCCTGGCCCGCGGCCGTGGTGGCGCGCAGGACGGACAGGCTCGCGGGGCCAGCGCCGTTGACGAAGGTCAAGGCGCCGGTCGAGATCACATCCAGCGACGACACGGCATTGCTCGACTGGCCAAGCACCACGCTGGTGGGGCCGGACTCCACGCCGCCGATGCCGCGGATCGTCAGGCTGCTGGCGCTGATGCCGCCGCTGCCCTGGCTGAGATCCCCAGCCACGTTCAAGGCGACCGCCGTGGTGCTGCCGCCGCCGATCGTGCCGAGCGCCAGATTGCCGCCGCTGGTCAGGCTGATCGCCTGCCCCGCCGCCGCCGTCGCGCGGGTCGCCACCAAATCGGTCGCGCCGTTGACGAAGGTCAGGCCCTTGGTCGAGATCGCATCCAGCTTGCCGACCGCATTGGCCTGGCCGAGCGCCACGCCCGCCGGACCGCTGGTTCCCGTCGCCGCGTCGCGGATGGTCAGGCCGGCGGCGGTGATCGCGCCACCTGATTGTGTGATTCCGCCATCCACGTTCAACGCGACCGTGGCGCCCAGGCTGCCAATCGCGCCCGCGCCGACCAGGTTGCCGCCGGTCGTCAAGCTCACGTCGGTCCCGACCGCGCCCAACACGGTCAGGCTGGTCGCACCGTTGCGGAAGGTCAGCCCGGCCGCCGAAAACGCATCCAGCGCCGCGACGGTGTTCGTCTTGGCCAGGTTGATGCTGGCGGCGGCGCTGGCGCCGCCGGTGGCGCCGCGGATGGTCAGCGTGCCCGCCGTGACGCTGCCGCCCGCCTGGTCGATCGCCCCGCCGCTGTTCAGCGCGACGATGCCCGTCGCATCGCCACCGATGGTGCCATTCAGCGTCAGGTCGCCGGTCGTGGTCAGGCTGGTCGTGACCGCACCCGCGCCCGTGGTGGCGCGGTTCGCCACCAGCGCCGTCGTGCCGTTGTTGAACGACAGACCGGCGCCGGCCGCGATGTCGATCGCGCCGACCGCATTGGCCTGATCCAGCGTCACCGCGCCGACCTGCGTCGTGCCGCCGGTGAAATCACGGATGGACAGCGACGCGCCGGTCACCGCACCGCCGGACTGATCGATTGCGCCCGAGAAGCGCAGCGCGACCAGCGCGTCGGTGCCGCCGACATCGCCGGTCAAACTCGCCCCGCCGGCGCCGGAGATCGCGATCGCCTGGCCGGTCCCGGTGCTGGTCGCGCGTGCGATGGTCAGGTCGGCCACGGCGGCGCTGCGCACGGCGATGCCGGCGGTCGACATCGCGTCCAGCGATCCGAGTGCATTGTCCGCCAGGTCCAGCGTGATGCCGCCCGCGCTGGTGCTGCCGCCCGCGACGCCGCGGATGGTCAGGGCATCGGCGGTGATGATGGCGCCGGCAGCCTGCGTGATCGCATTGGCGCCGCGCAGCGACAGGTTCAGGCCACTTCGCCCGATGGCATTGCCGATGGTCAGCGTACCGTCGGCGACGAGGTCGATCGCCGTCTTCACCTGCAGCGCGCTTGGCGCCACCGCATCCGTCACGGTCAGCGCGCCGCCTTGGCGGGTCGTGCCGATGGTCGTCTCGCCCAGGCGCAGCGTGCCAGTGACCATCTGCGTGGTCGCCTGCGCCGGCGTCAGCACCAGCGTGCCCGGGACGATGGCATTGGCCAGGGCGATGGGCCGCCCTGCCGTGTTCGGCCCGATCTCGACCGTGCCGGTCGTCGTCGCATTGACGACACCGTCGCCCGACAGCGTGTCGGTCCGCAGCGACACCGTGCCGGCGCCGCCGGTCGAACGGATCGCCGCATCGCCGTTGGTGCCGGTCACGGCGCCGATCGTCAGGCTTTCGGTCGTCAGCGCCACGTTGCCGCTGGCCTCGACGCCCAAGCCGCCGCTTGCCGAAGCCTGGAGCTTCATCGTTCCGGTCGTGGAGAGCGCGACGCTCGAACCCGCCGCCCGCACCACGGTCAGGTTGCTGGCCGAGGCGATGTCCACCGCATCGACGCCGGTCGCGGTCAGCGACCCGATCAGGTTGCCGGCATCGGTCAGTGTCACACCGCCGGCCGATGCCACCGTCAGCGCCGCCGCGCCGCCGCCGGCGGCGGCGATCGCCTGGTCCTGGGTGATGCCGCCGCCGAGCGATGTCAGCGACACATTGGCACCGATCACCCCGGCCAAGCCGTCCACCGTCGTGATCCGCAGCGTATCGCCGGTCAGCGCGACATCGCCGGCCCCGGACCGGGCCGAGGCATCCATCGCGACAATCGACCGTACCGTGATGCCGCCGGTGCCGTTCTGCGCACGCAGCGCCGCGATGCTGTTGTCGCGGTTCAGCGTGATCGCCCCATCGGCGAAGGCGCCCAGGCGCGTCGTCGCGCTGATCGTGCCGCCCGACTGGCTGATCGTGGAGCCGATGGCCGTCAGCGTGACGATGCTGCCGCTGACATCGCCGGTCAGGGCCAGCGGCCCTGTCCCGGTGGTGATCGCGACATTGTCGCTGGTCGCCCGCAGCACCGTCAGCGCGCCGTCCTGGCTGTAGTTGATCCCATTGGAGGTGATGGCATCAAGCGTGCCGACCGCATTGGCCTGGATGAGCTCGGCCCACGACCCGCCGCCCACACCGGTGCTGCCGCGGATGGTCAATGTGTCGGCAACGATGCCGCCGCTCGGCTGGGTGATTGCCCCATCGGCGTTCAAGGCCACGGTGCCGCCGGCAAGCCCGACCGTGCCGGTCAATACCATCGTGCTGGTCGTGCTCAGCGTCACCGCGCTGGAAAAGGCATTGCTCACCGTCAGCGCCGTGGTGCCGTTGGCCAGGGTCACGGCACCCGATGTCATGGCGTCCAGCGCCCCGACCGCATTGGTCTTGTCGAGAACGGCCGACAAGGCGGCGCTTGTGCCGTCAGCGGCGCGGATGTTCAGCGCGCCGGTGGTGATGCTCCCGGCGGTCTGGGTGATCGCCTTGTCGATTCGCAGATCGACGGTGCCACCCGCAAGCCCGACCGCGCCGTTCAGCACCAGCGCTTCGCTGCTCCTGAGTGTCACGGCGCTGCCCACGGCATTGGTGACCGTCAGCCCCGTCGCGCCATTGTTCAGCGTCAGCGTGCCGGTCGCCCGGGCATCGAGCGTGCCGACCGCGTTGGCCTTGTCCAGCACCGCCGCCACCGCATCGGCGACGCCGTCACCGCCGCGGATGGTCAGGGTGCCGGCGGTGATGGCACCGGCGGTCTGGGTGATCGCGCCGCCAGCGCTCAGCACGACGGCGCCACCGCCCAGCCCCACCGCGCCGTTCAGCGTCAGCGTGCTGGTGGTGGACAGCGACACGGTGCTGCCGAGCGCATGGGCGACCGTCAGCGCCGTCGCGCCGTTGTTCAGTTGCAGCAGGCCGGTGACCTGCGCATCCAGCGTGCCGATCGCATTGGCCAGCCCAAGCGTGGCGCTGCCGGCCGAGGAAGTTCCGTTCAAGGCGCGAATGATCAGCGAGCCGGCGGTGATCGTGCCGGTGCCCGACTGGTCGATCGCGCCATTGGCGAACAGGCGCAGCGTGTTGGCGCCAAGGTTCAGCGCGCCCTGCACGCTGATGTTGTCCTTGGCTTCCAGCAGCACGTTGGCGTTCAGCGCGTTCAACGTGCCGGCGGCGACGAAGGTGACGCCATTGCCGCTGATGGCGGTGACGGTGGTGCCGCCCGGGTCGTTGACGCTGCCGTTGCCGCCGGCCACCACCGGATCGGCCGGCAAGGCCTCGACCACACGGATGCTTTGCGGGTCGAGCAGGAAGGTCCCGACCCGTCCGGCGGGGGCCGCCAGGTCGACCCCGGCGTTCAACTGCATCATCCCCTGGCTGGACAGTTCGATGAAGCCGCCGTCGCCGCCCTGAGGCCCGCCGCGGGCCGACAGGCTGGCCTCGACCACCGTCGCCTCGGTCGCATTGACCGCGATGGTGCCGCCCTGGCCCGCCACGGTCGCATCGGCCCGCACCGTGGCGCCGCGCGCGATGGTCGTGCGGTTGCTCATGGTCTGGTTGCGGCCGACGCCGGTCGTGCCGACCACGACCGTGCCGCCGCCCGCGGCGCCCGAGGCGTCGATCCGCGCCGTGCCGGTCACCGTGGTCGCGGTATCGCCGCGCACGGCGATGCGGCCGCCGCGCTGGCCGGCCGCACCCGTGGCGCTGACGGCGCCATCCACCCGCACGCCGCCGCCGGTCGCGGTCAGCGCGACCTGGCCGGTGCGGTCGCCCACCGTTTCGGCCGAAATGCGCCCGGTGTGGCGCACCAGGTCCTCGACCAGGCCCGATGCCGCATGGGCCGAGATCAGCACCGATCCACCCGCCGCATCGATGGTGCCGGTATTCGTCACCAGCGCGGTGGCGCCCGAGGGGGCCGTCCGCACCGCCTGCGTCACGTCGATCGACAGCAGCCCATCGCCCGCGAGGTCGAGGGCGAAGGCCTCCGCCCCCTGCAGCGCCACGCGCCCCAGGCGGGCGCGGATCGTGCCGCTGTTGCTGACGCCGGGCGCCACCAGGGCGGCCATGCCGCGGTCGGCGACGGTGATGTTGCCGTGGTTCTCCACCCGCGCGCCGGGGCGGCCGGGTTCGTTGAACTGCATCCGCCCGGCCATGAAGTTTTCATTGGTGATATTGGCGGTGGAGGCGATCAGGTTCGCGACATTGACCTGCGCTGTGCCGGCGAAGACCACGCCCGACGGGTTGACGATGGCGATGCCGCCATTGGCGGTGACGCGGCCGGCGATGGTGGAAGGGTCGGCCCCGGTGATCCGGTTCAGCGTCCAGGACCCCGCGTTCGGCTGCTGGAACTGCACCGCCTGGTCGCGGCCGACGTTGAACTGCTGCCAGTTGATCGCGCCGCGGTTGGTCGACTGGGTGATGACGGTGGTATTGCCGGATTGGGCGATGCTGGCCTGGCCCGCGACCACCTGGCCCCCGGTCGGCGACTGCGCGATGGCGGGCCCGGCCGAAAACGCCACCGGCAGCAGCGCGGTCGACCCGAGAAGCCAGGCCCGCGGACCGGAAGCGATGGTTTGGGCCATGTCAGTCTCTCGAAAAGCGCGCTTCGCGCGTTGCATCGGCGTCCTGCCAGGGGGTCCATCGCATCGGTTTAGAACCGAACGAGCAGTCGCATATAATACGCCTGGGCCGCGAGGGGAGGAGTATTTGACCCCGGCGCCCCATAATTGCGCGTTATTCGCTCCACCGCCTCCAGGTCCAACTGCACCGTATCGTTCAGGATGGTGCGAACACCACCACCATAAGAGGACACGCGCTGGTCAGGGTCGGCATTGTTGTTGAACGCGCGGCCGTAGTCCCGAAACAGGTAGAACTGTGTTGCGAGTGCAACCAGGCCCCAGGGAGTCTCGGGCTGCTCGAACCGGCGATCCAATTGCAACTCAAGCGAGTAGCCGGCCGCACTGTCACCCGTGACTTCACCGGCGTAGAAGCCGCGCCCCAGGCGATTGCCGCCGAAATAGAATTTTTCCGACGGCGGCAGGACATCCGGCGTGTATTGCGCCGACACCAGCCCCTGGAACGACACCACCGCCTGTTCGCCGATGGTGAACAGCGGCTGGTTGCGCAGCACCTCGCCATTCACCTTGGTGAAGGTGAAATTCGCCCCGGCGCGCGACATGGTCAGGCTGTCGTTGTTCGTCGATCCCAGCCCCGGTAGCCCCTGGCTGAACCGCACCGAGGCGACATTGCTGGCCAGCGGCAGGTACGGGATCCAACTGTCCAACTGCGAGCCATCCAGCCCGATCCGCGCCGCCCGGACGCTGTCGTAGGACGCGCGGCCCTCGCTTTCGCCGAAGCCGGTCGTCACCTCGCTTTCGAAGGCGTCGATATAGCCCACGACATTCAGGTTGCGCGGGCGTGACCGGATGATCGGATAGGCGACCGAGCCACCAAAGATCCGGGTGTCGCCGGCATAGCCGATCGCCGCCAGCGAACTGCCCGGCGTCGCGACGCCGGTGCCTGCGTAAAGCCGGATGCGGGTGCCGGAGGCGCCGACGAAGAATTCTTCCGTCGCCTGGGCGAACCACTGGGTGCTGCCCTCCGACTGGTAGAAGGACAGCTCGGTGCGTTCGCCGAGCGAGGTGAAGGAATTGGCCGAGACCGCGGCCAGCCCCTGGACCGGCCCGGTCAGGTCATAGGCGCGGTTGTCGGCGGTGGCGTAGCCGGTGAAGGCGCGGCGTTCGACCTGCGCCACCAGGCGCAGCGCCCCGGCCTCGCCAGGCACAGGTTGCAGCACGCCGCGCACGCTGACGCCCGGGACGTCGGAGGCGAGCAGCAGCGCGCGTTCCATCGCCGCCCCGGTCAGCGGCCGGCGGTTCACCAGCGGTTCGAGGAAGCGCAGCACCTGCGTGCCGGCGGCACCGATATCGCCCTCCAGCTTCACTTCGGCGATGTAGCCTTCGGTCACCGAAAACCGCAGCTCGGCGCCATTCGGTCCCGGGGCGAGGCTGGCGGTGACCGAGGCGAAGGGCTGCCCCGCGTCCCGCCACAGCCGCAGCATCCCCAGGCGGGCTTCCTCGATGCGGGACAGCGGGACCGTCTGGCCCTCGATCCCCTCGATCGTCAGCCGCAAGGGGCCGCTCGGCATCGCCGTGCCCTGCGGCAGGATGACGCGGCTGACGGTGATCTGTTGTGCGGCGCCTGGCCCGGTCTGGCCGACGATCTGCGGACCCGCGATGGAGGGCGACAATTGCGGCAGCGCCTGCGGCGCCAGGCGATTGATCGATTCCGTGGGCAATGGCGGCGCCGGGGTGTTGAAGCCCTGGGCGAAAACCGGCACCGCGACGGCCACGGCCAGCAGAGGGACGGCCCCGGCGAGGATGCGGGCGACGCGGATGGAGGATGAAACGGGCGGGTCGATGTCGCGACCCGGCGCGGCTGGCTTGGAGTCGCACAGAACCTTGTTCGTCCGCGTGCGGACCGAATGCAAAACCAGCCCCATGGTCATCCCCCGCCCGGAGCATTGCAAATCGATTCGCAACGCAGAGCCGCGTCCTGCTAACACCTTGTCAACCAACGGCCAAGTCGTGAGCAGAACGGTCACGGCCAAGCGCCTCTTGCATAGCAGCCCCGACACAGGCATCTAACGATGCAAGAGCAAGACGACGCTGAAACGCGCGGCTTTGGGGGAGTCCTGGCGTTGCGCGCCACCATCGTCGCCGCGTTCATCGTCGCCTTGTGTGCAAGGCCTGCGGCGGGTTCGCGCCGCGTGACGACGTGCGAGGTGGCAGGGTGACGGCACCGCAGGACACGGGAACCCTTCTGGAAACGGACGGGCTGACCAAGGAATTCCGTGGCTTCGTCGCCGTGTCCGACGTGCGGATCGCGATCCGCGAGGGCACCATCCACGGGCTGATCGGCCCGAATGGCGCCGGCAAGACCACCTGCTTCAACCTGCTGACCAAGTTCCTGCAACCGACGCGGGGCACCATACGCTTCGCCGGCCAGGACATCACGCGCCTGAAGCCCGCCGATGTCGCACGGCTGGGGCTGATCCGGTCCTTCCAGATCTCCGCCGTCTTCCCGAACCTGACGGTGCTGGAAAACGTTCGCCTCGCCTTGCAGCGCGAACGTGGCGCGTCGTTCGATTTCTGGCGCGCCGAGGGCACCTTGCGACGGTATGACGACCGCGCGATGGCATTGCTGGAGGATGTCGGCTTGACCGAATACGCGACGGCCACCGCCGGCAGCCTGCCCTACGGCCGCAAGCGCGCGCTGGAGATCGCGACGACCCTGGCGATGAACCCGCGCATGATGCTGCTGGACGAACCCACGGCCGGCATGACGAACGAGGATGTGGACCGCATCGTCGCCCTGGTGAAGCGCGTCGCCCAGGGGCGGACGGTGCTGATGGTGGAACACAACCTGAAGGTCGTCGAAGGCCTGTGCGACACCATCACCGTGCTGACCCGTGGCCGGGTTTTGGCCGAGGGCTCCTACGCCGAAGTGTCACGCAACCCGGAGGTCATCGCGGCCTACCTTGGCACCGAAGTGTCGAGTGCGGCCCATGGCTGATCCCCTGCTGACCATCGCCGACCTGCAGGCCTGGTATGGCGAGAGCCATGTGCTGCACGGCGTCGGCATCGAGGTGCGGGCAGGGGAGGTCGTCACCCTCCTGGGCCGCAACGGCGCCGGCAAGACGACGACCCTGCGGTCCATCATGGGCCTGGTCGGGCGCCGCACCGGCTCGATCCGCTATGAGGGGCAGGAGATGATGGGCCGGCGCTCCGACCTCATCGCCCGCGCCGGCATCGGCTATTGCCCGGAGGAGCGCGGCATTTTCGCCAGCCTGGATGTCACCGAGAACTTGATGCTGCCGCCGGTGGTCAAGTCCGGCGGCCTGGACCTGCCCACGATCTACGCGCTCTTCCCCAACCTCAAGGAACGGGCGAAGAGCCCCGGCACCAAGCTGTCGGGCGGCGAGCAGCAGATGCTGGCGATCGCCCGCATCCTGCGCACCGGCGCGCGGTTGCTGTTGCTGGACGAACCGACCGAGGGCCTGGCACCGGTCATCGTGCAGCAGATCGGCGCGATGATCCGCGAGATCAAATCCCGCGGCTTCACCGTGCTGCTGGTCGAACAGAATTTTCGCTTCGCGCAGACCGTCGCGGACCGGCACTATGTGATGGAGCATGGGCGCGTCGTGGACATGGTCCACAATGCGGACATGGCCGCCAGCCTGGACCGGCTGCATCAGTATCTCGGCGTCTGAACCAGAAAAGCAGGAGGGTATTTCATGCAAAACTTCGACCGTCGCGCCGTTCTCGCGGCCCTTGCCGCAGCACCTTCGATCGGGGCCGTCGCGACCACGCGCAGCGCCCGCGCGCAGGCCGCGAACACGATCAAGATCGGCGTGCTGAACGACCAGTCCGGGCTGTATCGCGACCTGTCGGGCCCGGGTTCCACCCAGGCGGTGCGGCTGGCCGTTCAGGAAAGCGGCCTGGCCGCGCGCGGCATCAACATCGAAGTGGTCCAGGCCGACCACCAGAACCGGCCCGACGTGGGTTCGACCGTGGCGCGCCAGTGGATCGACCGCGAAGGTGTCGACGTGATCGTGGACGTGCCGACCTCCTCGGTGGCGCTGGCGGTGAACACGCTGGTCCGTGAACGCAACAAGGTCTTCCTGAACTCGGGCGCCGCCTCCTCCGACCTGACCGGTTCGGCCTGTTCGCCGAATACCGTGCACTTCACCTACGACACCTGGATGCTGGCGCAGTCCACCGGTGGGGCGATGGTGCGCGCCGGCGGCCGGTCCTGGTATTTCATCACCGCCGACTACGCCTTCGGCCATGCGCTGGAGCGTGACACGGCGGCCTTCGTCCGCGCGCAGGGCGGCAATATCCTGGGCCAGGTCCGCACGCCCTTCCCGGGCACGACCGACTTCTCCTCCTTCCTGCAGCAGGCGCAGCGTAGCCGGGCGCAGGTCATCGGCCTGGCAAATGCGGGCGGCGACACCATCAACGCCATCAAGCAGGCGGCCGAATTCCGCATCACCCGCGGCGGGACCAAGCTGGCCGGGTTGCTGGTCTTCATCACCGACGTGCATTCGCTCGGCCTGGAAGTCGCGCAGGGCCTGGTGCTCAGCGAGACGTTCTATTGGGACCTGAACGACCGCACCCGGGCCTTCACGCAGCGCCTTGGGCCGATGCCGGGCGGCATCCGGCCGTCGATGGTGCAGGCGGGCTGCTACGGCGCGGTGCTGCAATACCTCAAGGCCGTGTCGGACATGGGGGTTGCCGCGGCCAAGGCATCGGGGGCCGCCGCCGTCGCGCGGATGAAGGCGACGCCGACCAATGACGAGGCCTTCGGCGAGGGGCAGATCCGCCCCGATGGCCGCGCCATCCACCCCTGCTACCTGTTCGAGGTGAAGACCCCGGCCGAAAGCCGTGGCGCCTGGGACTACTACAAGCTGCTCGCCACCACCCCGGCCGAGCAGGCGTTCCGCCCGATCGCCGAGGGCGGTTGCGTGATGCCCCCCGCCTGACGCACGCCATCCCGGTGGGCGGCGCCGCGCCACCCACCGGATTTCCTCCTTCCGCATGAGGTCCGGCCACCGTGATCGAAGACATCCTGTCGCAAATGGTGTTGGGCCTGGTGAACGGCGCCTTCTACGCGCTGCTGTCGCTTGGGCTTGCCGTGATCTTCGGCATGCTGAACGTCATCAACTTCACCCATGGCGCGCAGTTCATGATGGGCGCCTTCGTCGCCTGGATGCTGCTGAACTGGCTGGGCATCGGCTATTGGTGGGCGCTGCTGCTGTCGCCGCTGATCGTCGGCGCCTTTGGTGTCGTGATCGAACGGCTGATGATCAGCCGCCTCTACAAGCTCGACCATTTGTATGGACTGCTTCTGACCTTCGGCCTCGGGCTGATCATCGAGGGGCTGTTCCGCAATGAATTCGGCTCCTCGGGCCTGCCCTACCAGCCGCCGCCGGCGTTCCGCGGCTTCAGCCTGGACTTGGGCTTCATGATCCTGCCGGGCTACCGCGCCTGGGTGGTCGTCGCGTCGCTGGTCGTCTGCATCAGCACCTGGCTGATCATCGAGAAGACGCGCCTCGGCTCCTACCTCCGCGCGGCGACGGAGCGTGCCGACCTGGTGCAGGCCTTCGGCATCAACGTGCCGCGCATGATCACGCTGACCTATGGTGCGGGTGTGGCGCTCGCGGCCTTCGCCGGGGTGCTGGCGGCGCCGATCTATTCGGTGAACCCGAATATGGGGGCGAATTTCATCATCACCGTCTTCGCCGTCGTGGTGATCGGTGGGATGGGGTCGATCCTTGGCTCGGTGATCACCGGCTTCGGGCTCGGTATGCTCGAAGGCCTTGCCCGGGTGGTCTATCCGGAAGCCTCGGCCACCGTGGTCTTCGTCGTCATGGCGATCGTGTTGCTGACCCGGCCCGCCGGCCTGTTCGGGAGGGCCTGATCCATGGCCGATGGTAGCGGTGTCCCGCCTGTCCCGCAGCCCGCCGCCGAAGCGGGGATCCTGGGCTTTTCCGGCGCTCAGGTCGCGGCCTTCGCGGCGCTGGTCGCCTTCGTCGCGATCAGCCCCTTCTTCCTTTATCCCGTGTTCCTGATGAAGGTGCTGTGCTTCGCCTTGTTCGCCTGCGCCTTCAACCTGCTGATCGGCTATGTCGGGCTGCTGAGTTTCGGCCATGCGGCCTTCTTCGGCATGGGCGGCTATATCGCGGGGCATCTGGCCAAGGTGGCGGGGCTGACGCCGGAACTGGCCATCCTGTGCGGCGGGCTGGTCGCCGCGACCCTGGGCGGCGGCATCGGCTGGCTGGCGATCCGGCGCACCGGCATCTACTTCGCCATGATCACCCTGGCGCTGGCGCAGATGGTGTATTTCTTCTGCCTGCAGGCGCCCTTCACCGGCGGCGAGGATGGCATCCAGTCCATCCCGCGCGGGCGCTTGTTCGGGGTGATTCCCCTGGGCAACGACATGACCTTGTACTGGCTGGTCGCTTCGATCTTCCTGATCGGCTTCCTGCTGATCCACCGCATCGTGCATTCGCCCTTCGGCCAGGTGATGAAGGCGATCCGCGAGAACGAGCCGCGCGCGATCTCGCTCGGCTATCGCGCCGATGACTACAAGCTGATCGCCTTCGTGCTCTCAGCCGGCCTCGCCGGGGTCGCGGGGGCGACAAAATCCATCGTCTTCGGCATCGCGACCCTGACCGATGTGCATTGGAGCATGAGCGGCGAGGTCGTGCTGATGACCCTGGTCGGCGGCCTCGGCACCATCTTCGGGCCGGTCATCGGGGCGGCGGTGATCATCACCATGCAGAACTACCTGGCCGAGTTCGGCGCCTGGGTGACGGTGATCCAGGGGGTCATCTTCGTCGCCTGCGTCCTGGCCTTCCGCCGCGGCATCGTGGGTGAGATCGCGCATCGCCTGGGGGTGCGGCTGTAACCCCCCTTGCACCGCGGCCCAGGGTTTGCATCCCTGTGGCCCATGACCTGGTCCATCCTGGCGCGTGACGCCCAGACCGGCGCACTCGGCGCCGCCGTTACCACCCGTTTTTTCGCCGTGGGCGCGATCTGCCCGATGCTTCGCAGCGGCGTGGGCGCCGTGTGCAGCCAGGCGCTGGTCAATCCGCTGTGGCGCGGGGCCGCGCTGGATCGGCTGGCGGCGGGGCAGGGGCCGGACGACGCCATCGCCGCCCTGGTCGCCGCCGACGCCGGGGCCGGGATGCGCCAATTGCACGTGATGGCGGCAGACGGCCGGTCGGCGCGCCATACCGGGGATCGCTGCACCAGCTATGCCGGGCATCTCGCGGGGGCGGATGTCTCGGTCGCCGGTAATATGTTGGTGGGCCCGGATGTGCTGGCCGCGACCCTGGCGGCGTTCCAGGCAGCGAGCGGCCTGCCGCTCGCCGCGCGGATGCTGGCGGCGCTGGAGGCTGGTGAGGCCGCCGGCGGCGACAAGCGCGGCCGGCAATCCGCCGCCCTGGTCGTGATGGGCGCCGCCGATGAGACCGCCGAGATCGACCTGCGCGTCGACGACCACCCTGACCCCTTGGCCGAGCTGCGCCGCCTCTACGCCGTGGCGCAGCGCCGCTTCGTCCCCTTCCGCCGCCACATGGCAACCGCGGACGGGCCGGGCACGCTGGAGCGTCGCATCATCGAAGCCGATATCGCCGCCACCGAGGCCGCCGCATGACGGCGGCACTGTCCGTCACCGGCCTGACCGTCACGTTTTCCACCGATCGCGGCCGGGTGCGCGCGGTGGACGGCTTGTCCTTTTCGGTGGAGCCGGGCCGGACCCTGGCGATCGTCGGCGAAAGCGGTTGCGGCAAGTCGGTGTCCTCGCTCGCCATCATGGGGCTGCTGGCGGACAACGCTGCTGTTGGTGGGAAGCTGCTGCTGGCGGGCCAGGACCTGCTGGCGATGCCGCCCGAGGCGCGGCGCCGGCTGCGTGGCGCCGACATGGCGATGATCTTCCAGGAACCGATGACCAGCCTGAACCCCGCCTTCACCGCGGGCGACCAGATCGCCGAGACCTTGGCGCTGCATCGCGGCTTGTCGCGCCAGGCGGCGATGGCCGAGGCGATCCGCGCGCTGGACCAGGTCCGCATCCCCGATGCCGCGCGCCGGGCAAAACAGTATCCGCATCAATTGTCCGGCGGGATGCGCCAGCGCGTGATGATCGCGATGGCGCTGGCCTGCAAACCCAAGTTGCTGATCGCCGATGAACCCACGACGGCGCTGGACGTGACCGTCCAGGCGCAGATTCTGGAACTGCTGGACGCGCTGAAACGCGAGACGGGCACAGCCATCGTGCTGATCACCCATGACCTCGGCGTGGTCGCCGACCATGCGGAGGATGTCGTGGTCATGTACGCCGGCCGCGCGGTCGAAGCCGCAGCGGCGGAGACGCTCTTCATCCACCCCGACCACCCCTACACCATCGGGTTGCTGGGCGCGGCCCCGCGCCTGGATGGGCCGCGTGGTCGATTGGCCAATATCGAGGGCACTGTGCCGGACCCCATGCATCTGCCGCCCGGTTGCCGCTTTTCGCCGCGCTGTCCTTTTGCCGAACCCGCCTGCGACAGCGCCGATCCCCCGCTGCGATCGGTCGGCCCCGATCACGCGGCCGCCTGCCGCCGCGCGCCGCTCGCCGCATGAGTGCGTTGCTGGATGCCAGGGACCTGGTGAAGCACTTCCCGATGCGGGACGCGCTCGGTCGCAAGCGGGGCGCCGTGCATGCCGTCGATGGCGTGTCGCTGACCGTGGCGCCGGGTGAGACCCTGGCCATCGTCGGCGAAAGCGGCTGCGGCAAATCCACCTTGGGGCGGCTGCTGCTGGGGCTGATCCCACCCGACGAAGGCCAGGTCTTGTTCGGGGGCGAGAACCTGACCGCCCTGTCGCCCGCCGCCCTCCGCGCCCGCCGGCGCGACATGCAACTCATCTTCCAGGACCCGTTTGCCAGCCTGGACCCACGGCAGACGGTGCAGGACGCCGTCGCCGAACCGCTGCGCCTGCATGGCATCGTGCCGCGAGGCCAGGAAGCCACGCGCGTCGCGGCGCTGCTGTCCCGCGTCGGGCTGCGCCCCGAACACGCGCGCCGCTGGCCGCATGAATTCAGCGGCGGCCAGCGCCAGCGCATCGCCATCGCACGCGCGCTCGCATCAGGCCCGCGGCTGGTCGTGGGGGATGAACCGGTATCGGCGCTGGATGTCTCGGTGCAGGCGCAGGTCATCGAATTGCTGCGCGGCTTGATCGCCGAGATGGATCTGGCCTTCGTCCTGATCAGCCACGACCTTGGCGTGGTGCGCCAGGTCGCCGACCGGATCGCGGTCATGTACCTCGGCCGCATTGTGGAGGAAGGGCCCGCCGAACAGGTGCTGCACGCGCCCCGCCACCCCTATACCCGCGCCTTGCGGGCGGCGGTGCCGGGCAGCGGCGTGAAGCAGGCCCCCGTCGCCGGTGATGTGCCAAGCCCGATCAACCCACCCGCCGGCTGCCGCTTCCATACCCGTTGCCCGCATGCCGAAGCCATCTGCCGCACCATCGTGCCGCCGCTGGAAGCCGGCGTCGCCTGCCATCTGAAGGACCGCCTGCCGCCCTTTATCGCGCTGGCGGAACGCGCCCCGGATGCGCGTCTCGCGCACCTGCAATCCTTTTTCCGTCCCGGGGGCGTCGCTGCATGATGCGTTGGTTGCTGGTCGCCGTCCTGCTGTTCGGCTCACTGCCGGCCAGCGCGCAGTCGCTGCGCATCGCCCTGCGTGAAGACCCCGATATCATGGACCCGACGCTGGCCCGCAGCTTCGTCGGGCGGATCGTCTTCGCGTCGCTCTGCGACAAGCTCTTCGACCTGAACGAGCGTCTGGAGATCGTGCCGCAACTGGCCACGGGCTTCACCTGGGACGATCCGAAAACCCTGACCATCACCCTGCGCCCCGGCGTCAAATTCCATGATGGCGACGCGATGGATGCGGCCTCCGTCGTCTATTCGCTGAACCGGCACCTGACCATGCAGGGCAGTTTCCGGCGCGGCGAAATCGGCACGATGGAGCGCATCGAGGCGACCGGCCCGCTGACCATTCGTATCCATTTGAAAGAACCCTCAGCCGCCTTCCTGTCGCAACTGACCGATCGCGCCGGCATGATCGTCAGCCCCCGTGCCGCCGAGGCCGCCGGGCGCGATTTTGGCCAGCGCCCGGTCTGCGCCGGTCCGTTCCGCTTCGTCGAACGCATCGCCCAATCGCGCATCGTGGTGGACCGCTTTGCCGATTACTGGGACGCGTCACGCATCCACCTGAACCGCATCACCTACCTGCCGATCCCGGACAACAATGCGCGTCTGGCGAATGTGCAGTCGGGCGCCGTCGAATTCGCCGAACGCATGGAGCCGGACGACATCGCCGCCGTGGCCCGCAACCCCCGCCTGCGCGTCATGCAGGTCGAGGAACTGGGCTACCAGAACATCACCATCAACCTGAACAACGGCCCGCGTTCGAACACGTCGCTCGGCCGCGATGCGCGGGTGCGGCAGGCGTTCGAACTGGCCTTGGATCGCGCCACCATCAACCAGGTGGTCTACCAGGGCGCCTACACGCCGACCGAACAGTCGGTGCCACCCGCCAACCCCTTCCACGTCGCCAGCCTCGCCCCCGGCGGGCGCGACATCCCGCGCGCCCAGGCGCTGCTGCGCGAAGCGGGTGTCACCCTGCCGCTGCGGGTCGACATGATCGTGCCCAACAACCCCGACCTGCGGCAGGTCGCGGAAGTCATCCAGGCCATGGTGCGTGACGCCGGCTTCGACCTGCGGATCACCGCGATGGAATACGCCTCCTCGCTCCAGGTCACGGTGCGCGGGGAGTTCGAGATGTATCTGGCCGGCTGGTCCGGGCGCAGCGATCCGGATGGGAACATCTGGTCCTTCCTGCACAGCCAGGGACCGCAGAACGATGGGCGCTACAACAACCCCGAAGCGGACCGCCTGGCCAATGCCGCGCGGGCCGAACTGGACCCGGCCAAGCGCCTCGCGCTCTATGAACAATTCTGGCAGGTCGCCATCGTGCAGGATCGCGCGCGTATTTACCTTTGGCACCGCAAGAACATCTTTATCCACGCCACACGCGTGACCGGCTACCGGCCCGTGCCCGACGGCATGATCCGGGTGCAGGATCTGCGGCTCAATTAAGGGAAGAAACCCATGCTTCGTCGTCTCGTTCTGGCAGCCGTCCTGGCTTTGCCGATTGTCCCTGCGCTGGCGCAACAGAACACGACCTTGCGGATCGGCCTGCGGGAGGATCCCGACATCCTCGACCCGACTCTCGCCCGCACCTTCGTCGGCCGCATCGTCTTCGCCAGCCTGTGCGACAAGCTGTTCGACATCAACGAACGCCTGGAGATCGTGCCGCAGCTCGCCACCGGCTTCCGTTGGGAATCCCCCACCAGCCTGCTGGTGACGATCCGTGAGGGCGTGCGCTTCCATGATGGCGAGCCGATGGACGCGGAATCCGTCCGTTATTCGCTGATGCGCCACCTGACCATGCAGGGCAGTTTCCGCCGCGGCGAGATCAACAGCATGGAACGCGCCGAGGTGGTCGATGCGACCACCGTGCGCATCGTGCTGAAGGAAGCCTTCGCCCCCTTCGTCTCCCAACTGACCGACCGTGCCGGGATGATCGTCAGCCCCAAGGCCGCTGAAGCCGCCGGGCGCAATTTCGGCAACCGGCCCATTTGTGCCGGCCCCTATCGCTTCGTCGAACGCGTGGCCCAGGACCGCATCGTGGTGGAACGCTTCCCCGAATACTGGAACGCCGCCGCCATCCACATCCCGCGCATCACCTACCAGCCGATCCCGGACAGCACGGTGCGCCTGGCGAACCTGCGTTCCGGCGTGCTGGAGATGGTGGAGGCAGCCCCCTCCGACGTCGCCGATATCCGCCGCAACCCGCGCCTGCGCGTGTCGATGTCCGATGAACTCGGCTACCAGGGCATCACCATCAACATCGGCAATGGCCCCCGCGCACAGACGCCGATGGGCCAGAACCCGCGCGTGCGCGAAGCCTTCGAACGCGCCATCGACCGCGTCGCCGTTAACCAGGTGGTCTATGAGGGCATGTTCAGCCCAACCGCCCAGGCGGTGCCGCCGGCCAGCCCCTTCTTCGTGCGGGATTTCCAGCCGGAGGGCAGGGACGTTGCCCGGTCCCGCGCGCTGCTCGCCGAAGCCGGCATCACCACGCCACTGGTGGTCGAGATGACCGTCCCAAACAACCCCGAACTCCGCCAGGTCGGCGAGGTCATCCAGGCCATGGTGCGTGAGGCCGGCTTCGACCTGCGGCTGAACGCGATGGAATTCGCATCCAGCCTGCAGGCCGGGGCGCGCGGTGAGTTCGAGACCTATCTGCTCGCCTGGTCCGGCCGCACCGACCCCGACGGCAATACCTGGACCTTCACCCATTCCCAGGGGCCGCAGAACGACGGCAAATACAGCAACCCCGAAGTGGACCGCCTGCTGAACGCGGCGCGTATCGAGACCGATCCGGTGAAGCGGCTCGACCTCTATCGCCAGATGAACCTGATCGCGCTGCGGCAGGACCGGAGCCGCATCTACCTGTGGAACCGTAAGAACATCTTCGCCCATACGGTGCGTCTGACCGGCTTCGTCAGCATCTCCGACGGGTTGATCCGGCCGCAGGGCATGCGCCTGCAATGATCGGCTGGCTGCTGCGGCGCCTGGGGCAGATCATCCCCACGCTTTTCCTGCTGTCGATCATGATTTTCGGGCTGCAGCAGCTTATGCCGGGCGACCCGGCGTTGATCCTGGCTGGTGAGGAACGGGGCGACCCGGTCGTGCTGGCGCAGATCCGCGCCGAACTGCTGTTGGACCAACCGATCTGGGCGCAATACCTCGCCTGGATCGGGCGGGTGTTGCAGGGCGATTTCGGCTTTTCCTGGCGCATCCGGCTGCCGGTCAGCCAGTTGATCCTGGAAAAGCTGCCGGTGACCCTGCAACTCGGCACCATGGCCTTCATCATCGCCGTGGTCATCGGCGTGCCGATGGGCATCCTGTCGGCGATCAAGCGCGATACCGCCGCCGATTGGGCGGCGAATGGCATCGCGCTGGCGGGCATCTCCACGCCAAATTTCTGGCTGGGGATCATGTTCATCCTGCTGTTCAGCGTCGAACTCGGCTGGCTGCCGCCTTCCGGCTACGTGCCCCTGACCGAGGATTTCTGGCTGTCCATCTCGACCACCATCATGCCCGCCTTCGTCTTGGGATCGGGCATCGCCGGCGTGCTGATGCGCCACACGCGGGCGGCGATGCTGACCGCGATGTCGCAGGATTACGTCCGCACCGCGCGGGCCAAGGGCCTGTCGGAGAAGGTCGTGGTGCTGAAACACGCCTTCCGCAACGCGCTGATCCCGGTCGTCACGCTCGGCGCCATCGAATTCGGCCGGCTGCTGTCCGGCGCCGTGCTGACCGAACAGATTTTTACGATCCCCGGCTTCGGCAAACTCGTTGTCGATGCCGTGTTCAACCGGGATTATCCCGTGGTGCAGGGCGTGGTGCTGGCGACAGCGCTGATCTTCGTCGGCCTTAGCCTCATCGCCGACCTGCTCTACATGGCGGTGAACCCCAGGCTGCGTCAGGCATGAGCGCCACGACCGCCATTGTCGCCATGGGCGACAGCCCGGCCCGGCGCGCGCTGCGGCGTTTCCTGCAGCACCGCCTGGCGGTCTTCGGGCTGGTCGTGGTGGTGCTGTTCGTCGCCGCCGCCATCGCCGCCCCCTGGATCGCGCCCTACGACCCCATCGCCACGTCATGGACGCGTATTCGCAAGCCGCCCTCGGCCGATTTCTGGTTCGGCACGGATGAAAACGGGCGCGACGTGCTGTCCCGCGTCATCTGGGGCGCGCGCGCCTCGCTGATGGCCGGCGTCGTGTCGGTGGCCGTCGCCATGCTGATCGGCGTGCCCATCGGGCTGCTGGCGGGGCTGGCCGGCAAGTTCACCGATGCGGTGATCTCGCGCTTCGCCGATGCGATGCTCTCGGTGCCCTTCCTGATCCTGGCGATCGCGCTGGCGGCCTTCCTGGGGCCGGCGCTGGAAAACGCGATGCTGGCCATCGCTATCTCAGCCGCCCCTGTCTTCGTGCGCCTGTCGCGCGGCATGGCGCTGGAGGCGAAATCCGCCGACTGGTTCGAAGCGGCCCGCAGCCTCGGCAACCCGCCCTGGCGGACCGCCTTCGTGCATGTGCTGCCCAACATCGTGCCGCCGCTGCTGGTGCAAGGCACGCTGGCGATCGCGGAGGCCATCATCGCCGAAGCCTCGCTGTCCTTCCTCGGCCTCGGCCAGCAACCGCCGTCGCCCTCCTGGGGGTCGATGCTGAACAGCGCACAGCGTTTTCTGACCCAGGCGCCCTGGATGGCGATCTATCCGGGGTTGGCGATCTTCGTCGTCGTGCTGGCCTTCAACCTGCTGGGCGACGGCTTGCGGGACGCGCTGGACCCGCGCAGCCAGAAGCGCTGACCAGGCCCCCGCGCGGGGGCCTGGCCGGGGCCGTCAGTTGACCAGCACGATCCGCCCGGTCACCTGGCCCGCCTTCAGCCGGTTCAGCGCGCTATTAGCCTGGTCCATCGGTTCCTCGGCGACGGGGATGGCGGGCAGGGTGCCCCCCTGTGCGAGCTTGACCAGCGCGCGCAGTTCCTTGGGGTTGCCGACGTAGGACCCCTGCAAGGTCAGCGCCCGGATCGGCATCAAGGGCAGCGGCACATCCAGCCCGCCGCCGAACAGCCCGACCATGACCAGCTTGCCGCCCTTCTTCAGCGCGTCGAAGGCCGCGCGCGCCGTCGCCGTGCCGTTCACCAGGTCGACGATCGCCATCACCGGCCCGCCGCAGGTGTCGATGATCTTCTGGGCCGTGTCGGGGCCGGCCAGGACGGTGTCGGTCGCACCTTCCTTCGTCGCCGCGTCCAGCTTGTCCTGCGCGACATCGACCGAACAGATCCGGCGATGGCCCAGCGCCTTCAGCACGGCGATGGCCTGCAACCCCAGCCCGCCGGCGCCGATCAGCACCACCGGTTCATCCGGCGACAGCGGCATCAGCTTGTTGATCGCCGAATACACCGTGACGCCGGAACAGGCGTAGGTGCAGGCAAGCCCCGGGTCCAGGCCCTCGATATCCACCAGGTGGCGCGGTTCCGGCACCAGCACATGCGATGCATAGCCACCGTGCTGGAACACCCCGATCGAGCGGCCCTTCAGGCAGAGGTTGTCATCCTCCGCCAGGCACCGGTCGCAGGTGCCGCAGCCGACCCAGGGGAAGACCAGCTTGCGCTGCCCCTTGACCAGGCCCGTCGCCTCCGGCCCCCAGGCCAGCACGCGGCCGACGATCTCGTGCCCCATCGCCAGCGGCAAGGTCATGCCGCGATCCACCAGGTTCATCGCCCCCCGGCTGCCGAGGTCATAGGCCCCCTCCCAGATATGCAGGTCGGAATGGCAGACGCCGGCATGCGTGACTTCCAGCAGGACCTGCTTGCCGGTCGGCTCGGGTGTCGGCAATTCGATGTGCTGGAGCGGTTTACCCGTCTCGACCACGGCCCAGGCGCGCATGTGTTCTCTCCCAATTGGATGGCCGGATGGGACGCGGTGCATCGGCCGCGGTCAAGATGCGGGCATGCGTTGCAGCACCGCCGCAACGTCACGCCGCTGCCCCGCGTGGTAGCGGCGGTGCCGGGCGGAGCCGGGCAGGGCGGCCCATTCCGCCGCCTCGGCGCGCAGCCAGAAGGGCAGGGTGGCGATCATCGCCCGGTGGTGCGGCGCATCGGCCGTGATCGCGGACATCGCCTGGGCGGTGATGTCGGTCAGCCGCAGCAGGCGCAGCCCCGCCGCCCCCGCCGCGCCGGTGATCTGGGCGCGGATATCATCCATGCAGCAGCCGGTGCCGGCCGACAGCGTCAGGATGCCGCCCGGGGCCAGGACGCGGGCGGCCTCGGCCATGAAGGGCCCGGCGCCGACGTTGGTCATGGTGCCGACGCTGACCACCAGGTCGAAGCCGCCGTCACGCAGCGGCAGCGCCTCGCCCCGCGCCTGGATCAGCCTGGCCGCGCGCAGCCGGCGGCGCGCCGCGGCGATGGCCGCGGCCGAGGCATCGACCCCGGTCAGCCCCGCGCGCGGAAAGGCGGCCCCGGCATATTCCAGCCCGCCCCCGGCGCCGCAGCCGATGTCCAGGATCGTCCGCGGATCCTGCACCCGCCGCCCCGGATGCGTGCGCAGCACGAATTCATACAGGTTGGCCTGCGATGGCGCCCCGGCCAACCCGGGCACGCCAAGCAGCCCGGGCAACAACGGCCGGTAGCCGCCATTGAAGAAGCCGCTGTCGGCGACGGCCGGCAGGCGATAGGCGGCCTCGTACACCGCGCGATTCAGGGTCGCGGCGCCGCCGGCGGGCAGCACCGCCCGCAACAGGTTCAGGGATTGGCCGAAGGCCGACAAGCGTCAGCCGCGGCCGGGATCGCGCCGGACCCGGGCGCGCGGGTCCGTGCTGTCCGGCTGGCGGCGCTGCAAGGCCATGGTATGGATTCTCCCCTTGTGTATTGCGTCGTGGCGCGACGTTTCGTTCTTTGCAAGCGGATTGCGCGGAACGTTTCCAAAGGGCAAGAGACGACATCCGCCATGGCCACCCCTCCCTTTCTCACGCCCTATCCGCCGCGGGCCAAGGCACGCCTGCCGGTCCGCACCCTGATCCGTGAGGGCCGGAAGTCCTTCCTGAACGTCTTCCCCGACGCCGCCTTCCGATCAAAATTCTTCCGCCAGCGCGTGCTGCTGCGCGATGTCTTCGTGGTGAACGCGCCCGAGCATGTGCAGGAAGCCTTCATCGCCAAGGCCAGTGTCATCGAGCGAAAAAGCCCGCAGCAGCGGCATGCGCTGATCCCGCTGCTGGGCGATGGGCTGTTCGTCTCCGACGGCACGACCTGGCGCGAACGCCGCCGCGCCGTGGCGCCGGTCACCCATGCCTCGCGCCTGTCCGAACTGACCCCGCCGATCACCGAAGCCGCCGCCGAATGCGCGGAATCCTGGGCGCGCCTGCCGGAGGGCGCCCCCCTCGACGCGCTGGAGGCGATGGCGGGCCTGACCGCCGAAATCATCTGCCGCACCATTTTTGGCCGCAGCCTGGGCACCGGGGCCGCGCATGTCGTGGTGGAGGCCTTCTCCACCTACCAGGCCGCGATCGGCCAGATGGACATCCTGTCGCTGCTGCGCCTGCCCGACTGGTTCCCCCGCCCCCAGGGTGCCCGCGTGCGCCAGGCCGCCGCCCGAATCCATGGCGTGGTGGACGGGCTGGTGGCGGCGGCGCGCGACAGCGGCGAGGCATCGCTGATCCGCGGCATGCACGACGCCGGCATGGACGCCCAGGCGCTGCGCAACGAAGCCGTGGTGCTGTTCATGGCGGGGCACGAGACGACGGCCAATACCCTCGCCTGGGCCTGGTTCCTGCTGTCCCAGGCGCCGGAGGAGGAAGCGGCGGTCCAGCGCGAGGCCGATGCCGTGCTCGGCGGCCGCGCCGCGACCTTCGCCGACCTGGCGAAGCTGCCCCATGCGCGGGCGGTGATCGAGGAGACCCTGCGCCTCTACCCCCCCGTGCCGGTGCTGGCGCGGGAAGCGACGCGGGACACCGAAATCGCCGGGCGCCAGGTCCGGCGCGGGTCGCTGGTGCTGGCGGTGCCCTGGCTGTTGCATCGCCACGCGCTGCTATGGGACCGGCCGGACCACTTCATCCCCGCCCGCTTCCTGCCCGGCGCGCCGCCGCCGCCCCGGCATGGCTATATCCCCTTCAGCGTCGGCCCGCGGGTCTGCACCGGCATGGCCTTCGGCCTGACCGAGGCGGTGCTGTGCCTGGCGACCCTGGCGGGACGGTTCTCGCTGTCGCTGGAACCCGGCGCGCATGTGATGCCGGTCTGCCGGCTGACCCTGCGGCCGGGCGATGGCCTGCCGATGCGGCTGCATCACCGCAAGGCGGGCTGATCAGGCTTTCGGCGCGGGGGGCGTGGCGCGCGCCGCCAGCAGCGCCCGCCTGATCTCCTCCTCGGCCTTGGCCAGTTCGGCCTGGGCCGCGATGCGCTGGCTGCGGCCCTGTTCGGCGATGCGGAGCGAATCCTCCAGCGTCCCGACAAGGGCCGCATTGGCCTGCTTGACCTTGTCCATATCAAAAACCCCGCGTTCCAACTCGGTGCGCGCCGCGACATTGCCCTGGCGCAGCGTCTCGGCATTCGCGACCAACAGCGCGTTGGTCAGGTCCGACGCCTGGCGCACCGCTTCCCCGGCCTGGCGCATCCGCTGGATCGCCAGCGCCTGGGCCAGTTGGGTGCGCCACAGCGGCACGGTATTGGCCAGCACCGACTGGATTCGGGCGGCCAGCGCCTTGTCGTTCTCCTGGATCAGCCGGATCGAGGGCAGCGCCTGCATCGCCACCTGCCGGGTCAGCCGCAAATCATGGATGCGACGGTCCAACTCATCCCGCGCCGCGCGCAGATCGCGCAGTTTTTGCGGCGCCACGCCGTCGGAGGTCAGGGCCGCGGCGGCCTCGGCGGCCGGGATCGCCTCGGCATCGGTGCGGGTCAACACCTGCTCGCCGGCAGCGATGTGGTCGGCCAGGCCGTGGAACCAGTCCAGGGTGGCGGCATAGAGCCGTTCCAGCCGCTCCACATCCTCCAGCAGTTTCGTGCGGTGCTGGTCCAGCCGGTCGCCGACCGCCTCGATCTGGCCTTTGACGCCCTCATACTTCTGCAGCGTCTGGACCGCTTCGGACCCCGACTTGGTGAAGACACGGGCGAAAAACCCCGGCTTCTCGCCGAGTTTCGTCACGTCGAAGCCGCGCAGCGCCGCCAGCATCTCCGACAAGGCCGCGCCGGCGGCGCCGGTGGATTCGTTGCGCGCCCCTTCCAGCATCGCATCGGCGGCGGCCTGGGCGCGGCCCTGCGCCTCCGCGCCAAAGCGCAGGATCGAACCGGGGTCGGCGATGTCCAACCGCGAGGCGAGCCGCGTCACCTCGGCAGCCCGATCGGGGTTGGGCGTCAGGTCGCTCATGCGTAGCCTTCCTCGCGAAGCCGTGTGGAGAGCACACGGACCTGGATATCGAGTTCCTCATCCGCGGCCCGGCGCAGGTCTTCCCGCAGCCGGTCGGCCGCGGCACGCATGTCGTCCAGCAACACCGGCAGCCCGGGCGGCGGGGTGGCACCGGCCGCCAGCCCCCCGACCACGCGCTCCAGCCCCTCCAGCTGCACGGCCAGGAAGCGCCGGGCGGCGGGCAGGCGGTCGGGGCGTTCCAGCAGGGCGCCGACGACCGCATGCATCGCCTCGCTGGCCAGCAGCAGGCGGCTGTCGCGCAAGGTGCGGGCGGCGGCGTCGATCCGGACGAGCCGGGCCTCGGCATCGCGCAGGGCCGTGGGGATCGCGTCCTCGGCGCGCTGTGCCGCGGCGGTGGCCCGGGCCGCGGCCGTGGCGGCGGCATCCGCCTGGGCCTGGATCTCGGCCTCGGCTTCCGATTCGGCGGCGTCCACGCCATTCAGCAGCAAGCGCGTGCCGCCCCAGGCGAGGAAGCCCATCACCACCGCGCCCGTGACGCCGAGTTTCGCTGCCAGCAATGCGGCCAGCCCCGCCGAAACCCCCATCAGCACGGCTGCGCGCATCGCCGAACGACGCCGGCCGCGCGCCAGCGCGCGCCCCGCGACCCAGGCGATGGCCGCGGCCGCGGCCAGCCCGCCCAGCGCGCGGCCCTGGCCCGACACAAGCGCGAACAGGGCGGCGGGCAGCAGCGGCAGGGTCAGCAGCGGCAGCAGCATCGCCCGCTTGCGCCCGGCCTGGCGCCCGGCGCGGGACAAGGCGGCACCGAAGCCGGCGGGAACCTGGATCGTCGGCCGGCGCATCAGCGGAACATGCCGATGATGACCTGCACGAAGGCGATGATGCCGGTGGTGCCGAAGGCGGCGATCAGCAGCAGCGCCCCGGCGCCGATCGCCACGGGGGAGGCCGGCGGGGGCAGGGGGGCCAGGGGGCTGTGGTCTGTGCTTCGGTCGGGGAAGGTCATGATCCCCAACACATCGTCCCGCGCCGCTTTGCGATCAAGCGGCGGGGCAACGAAGCGACGGCGTTTGCCGCCACCCCTTAGCGGCGTGAGGAGGGGGTCAGGCTTTCGATCGACGCCGCTTCATGCGCCACGGCATGCGGGCTGCGGCCGGCACCGGCGTCGGCCACTTCCTCGAACCGGCCGGCGGCCGAGGCATCGGCGCGCATCATGCGGCCATTGTCGGGGCGGTTGTGGATGAAGCCGTAGGTCGGATAGGTGCGGCCATAGTTCACCGCCTGGTGCCCGACCTGCACCCGCACCGCGGACCAGTCGTTGTTGTCGGAGGCATCGACCACGGACACGCCGCGCATCACGGTGCCGCGACGGATGCCGGGGCCGCCCCAGTTGCTGTGGTGGATCAGGATCTCACGGCTGCTGACCACGCGCTCGACGACCGACACATGGCCCAGGCGCATGCCGCCGGTGGCGCGGAAGACCAGGACCGCGCCGGGTTCGGGGCGCGCGCCGCGCAGATAGCTGCCGGCCGCATTGTGCCACCACATCGCGGCATTGCCGGACACATCCATGCCGGTGACCATGCGGGCATAGGGCACGCAGGACAGGCCACCGCCATAGCCGCCGCCGCGCTGCGCGGCCGAGGTGATCGCGACGCGGCGCAGGTTCGTCCCGCGGGCGCCGGTGGCCTTGGCCGCGGCCGTCGGGCGGGCGCTGGCGGTGTTGCGGGTCGCGGTGGCGCGCATCGGCGTCGCACGGGCCGGAAGGGCTGCATTGCCGCCGGTACGGGCGGCGGAGGGGCGGGCGGTGGTGGTCTGGGCGCGGTCTGCGAGGGCTTCGCCCGCCATGATCGGTAGGACCAGCGCCCCACATACCACGGCGACGAACATGCCGATCCGGTCAGCCATCATGCGCGAGAAATCCCCAACTGATCTGCCCCGATCCGACGCAGGACCGCGCCGAACCAACCCCCACGCACCGGGTTGCTCCCGATTGCGTGATCCTTGGCTACCAACCGGCACCGTCAGGCGGCAACCGCTTAGCCGGTAACCGTGCGAAATCTGGCGTGATTAGTCGGTATGGGGGGGCGATCACGGGATTGAGAGGGAAAATATCCCTTTGTCACGGAAGAAAGATGATTCGTGACACAGTGTTGCGGCAAATTTGCAACACGCATTGCGTGGACCGCAAAGCAGATATGAATCGGCCGGGGGAGCCCGGCCGATCCGTTACATTCAGCGGCAGGCGGTGACCATGATTTCGACCAGGTGGCGCGGGTCGGCCATGTTGGCCTCGACGCAGGCGCGGGTGGGCGCGCCGCCTTCCGGCAGCCAGGCGGTCCAGATCTTGTTCATCGCGTCGCGGTCGCGGATGTCCTTGAGCCAGATCTGGGCCTGCAGCAGGCGGGTCTTGTCGGTGCCATGGCCTTCCAGGGCGGCGTCGATCTTGGCGAGCACCTGGGCGGTCTGGCCCTGCACGTCCTGCGACAGGTCGTCGGCGGTCATGCCGGCCAGGTAGACAAAGCCATGGTATTCGACGGCGGACGAAAGGATCGCGCTGCTGCCGTGGCGGGTGATCTTGCTCATGCGGGGGGTGCTCCGTCGGGCTGACCCGGGCCGATGCGGCCCTGGCTCGGCGGCGCTTCTAGAGCATCATCGGCCCCAGCGGAATCGGTCCAGCCAAGAAAGCTTGCCGAAGATCAAACGGCGACCGCATGCGGGCCACCGGCCGCGGCGCTGTGGATCATCGCCTCGAACACCGCCACGCCATGGATCGCGTCCTCGACCGGCAGCGGATAGGCGGGGCCGCCGGCGATGGCGGCGGCGAAGGCGGCCAGTTCCGCCCGCTCCATGTCGATCGGCGGGAAATCCTTCTGCCAGCCCTGGCCGTCGCGCGGGGTGAAGGACAGGCGTTCATGCCCGTTCAGTTCCAGGATGCCGTCGGTGCCGAACAGCGTCACGCGCCAGTGGCGCGGTGCGGCCGCCAGGGTCGCGAAGCTGGCGGTGGCGCCGCTGGCGAAGGTGAACAGCGCCGCCGTGGTGTCATCCAGCCCGTTGGTCAGCGCCCGGGCATGGCTGCGGCAATCGGCCTCGGCGATCGGGCCCATCAGGTGGATCAGCATGTCCACCATATGGATGCCCATGCCGCCCATCCCGCCGAGCGGGCTTTCCGCCCGGTCCGCCCGCCACATGCCGCTGGCATAGGACAGCGCGCCGGGGCCGCTGAAATGACCCTCCGCATGCAGGATGGTGCCGAGGCCGCCTGCGGCCAGCATCGCCTTCATCTCGGCGACCGCCGGCAGGAAGCGGCGATTGTGGCCGAGCGCCATCACCACCCCCGCCTTGCGGCAGGCGGCGACCGCGGCGGCGGCATCGGCGCGGGTCAGGGCAAAGGGCTTTTCGACAAAGACATGCTTGCCGGCGGCGGCGGCGGCGATCACCTGTTCGGCATGCTGCGCATGCGGGGTGGCCAGCACCACGGCCTTGACGCGCGGATCGGCCAGCACGGCGCCCAGGCCGGGCAGCAGGTCGATGCCCTTGTCGGTGGCATAAGCCGCCGCGCGTTCCGGCCTCCCGGTGCAGCCGGCGACGAAGCGCAGCCCCACGTCGTCGCGGCCCTGCACGCTGTCCACCAGCACCTGGCCCCATTTGCCCAGGCCCGCGATCGCCACATCCAACATCACAGGTTCTCCGTTACCTTGTCCCGCGGCACCGGATGCTCCAGCGCCGCCGCGATCTGTCGCCGCCGTAGCAGCCCCCAAGCCAACACCACCAGCGACAGCCCGGCAAAAACCAGCGTCGGCAGCCGCAATCCGAAGGCCTGGCCCGCGGCCCCCAGCGCCAGCGCGCCGACGGCGGGCCCCGCCCGGGTGATCAGGCCCCACAGTGACAGGATCCGGCCGCGCATCGAGGCATCCGAGGCTGATTGCGCCAGCATCTGCACCGATATCCCGTGCACGCTGGCACTGCCCCCCATCACCGCGGCGCAGACCAGGCCCAACGGAAACCAGCCCGTCGCGCAGAAGGCGGCGGTCGCCAGCGCCTGCACCCCGATCGCGCCGATGGCCAGGGTCGTGGTCCCCTCCAACCGCCCCCGCGCCGCGACCAGCAGGCCCGTGACCAGCGCGCCGACACCAAAGGCCGCGGTCAGCATCGCCAGGCTTTCCGCACCGCGGCCAAAGACCTGTTCGACATAGGGCGGCAGGATCTCCTGCACGCCGCGCAACAGGGTCGCAGTCAGCGAGGCATAGAGCAGCAGAGGCCCAAGGCCCGGATGGCGCGCGGCATAGGTGATGCCCTCGGCGACCTCGCTGAACAGGCTGGCGGTCGCGGCATGGCCGCGCCGGGCGGTGGCCGCGATCCGCAGCAGCGGCATGGTCCCGGCCGCGACCGCGAAGGCCACCGCATTGCAGGCGATCGCCGGCACCACGCCATAGGCCGCGATCAGCGGCCCCGCACAGGCCGGCCCCAGGAACCGCGCCAGGTTGAAGCACAGCGAGTTCAGCGCGACCGCCGCCGGCAAATCCGCCGCCGGCGCCAGCCCCGGCATCAACGACTGCCGCGCCGGCTGGGTGAAGGAGGAGATGATCCCCGCCAGTAGTTCGAGCGCGATCAGCAATTCGATGCTCATGACCCCGGCCGCGGTCAGCCCCGCGACCACGCTCGCCTGGATCGCCGTCAGGATCTGGGTCAGGGTCGCCATCCGAACCCGGTCCACCCGGTCCGCCAGCGCCCCCGCGATCGGCGAGATGATGATGGCCGGCGCCAGGTCGGCAAAGGCCACGACCCCGACCCAGAAGGCCGATCCGGTCAGTTCCCAGGCGAGCCACGACACCGCGATGCGCTGCATCCACAGCCCGGTCCAGGCCAGCAGGCTGGCGCTGAAGAACAGCCGTATGTCGCGATGGGCCAGGGCGCGGCCGAGCGGCCCACGGCCGCCTGGCAGTCGCCAGGCAGGCCCGCGCCAGAGAGGCAGCTTACCCGCCCGGCCGCGCCGTGACACCCGGCGGCGGCAAGGCGCGCGTCGTGTTGGGGCGACCGGCGGGCGCGGCACCGGCCGGGGTGGCGGCGGCCGGCGTCGCGCCCACGGGCGCCGTGCCGGGGGAGACCTCGTTGGCCTCGTTGCGGCCGCGCACGCAGGCGGCGGCCATCTGGTCGCGCTGCCAGGTCACGGCCAGGCGGTCGATATCCGTCACCGGCCCGGCATAGGCGCCGGCGCCCAGGCGGGATTCCTGTTCCTCACGCCGGATGAACTCGCCCCGGTCGCGCCGGGCCAGGATGCGATCCGCGTCGGCGCGGCAATCGTCCTGCACCTGGCGGGCCTGCGACAGCGGCGGCGCGCCGGCGGAGCCTGGGGCCGGCAGCGGGGCGCAGGCCGCGCCCAACCCCAGCGCGGCCAGCACGGCGAGGGACCGCAGGCGGCGGGCCAGATCGGGGCCGGGAATGGGGTATGGCGTCATGGACGATAGGCTCCTGAAGAATCGGGCGGGGCCGGGCGGCGGGCCCGGGCCAAGGAAAGAGTGGGCGAAACGGCGGGCGCCGGATCGGCCGGGCGCAGGCCCAGCCGATCCTCGAACAGCATGCGCCAGGCGGCGGCATCGAAGCGCCCTTCCTGGTCCAACGGCTGCCGGGCCGCCGCATCCAGCAGCGACGGGTGGAACACCGTCCCCCCCAGGGACACGTCGAACAGCGGATCGAGGAATCGCACCCGCGCCAGCAGATCCACCAGCGCCAGCAGCCGCACCAGCAACGCCACGCCGGCGGTGGTGTCCAGCCCGGCCAGGCGTTCGACCGCCAGCGCCCAGCAGCGTGCATCCGCATCCGCCAGCAGCAGGTCGCGCCGGACGCCATCCGCGCCCATGAACAGCAGGGCACGGGCAGGCCCCGGGGCCTCGGCGGCGGCGGCCCGGCGCGCGGCGTCCCAGGCGGCGCGCAAGGCGGTGGCCGCGACCGGGGGCAGGGCCTCGGGCGCCAGCGGCAGCGCGTGCAGCAGCGTGCCATCCGCTGCCGCGGCGACGCCGACCGGGGTTTCGGGGCTGTTTTCCATTCTGCCCCAACATGCCAGCGCACGGCCGCCGGGGCGAGGGGGACACGCGCCCAGGCGACATGCAAAGCGTGTCGGGGGCTTGCCGTCCCCAACCGCTGCGGGAAACATCCCCGCATGACACAAACCCGTCTCACCGATCCCTCCGCCCTGACCATCGCCGCGGCCCAGGCCGCCATGGCCGCGGGGCGCCTGACCGCGCGCGGATTGCTGGAGGCGTGCCTGGAGCGCGTCGCCCAGGTTGAACCGGTGGTCCGCGCCCTGACGGCCTTCGACGCGGGCGCCGCCCGCGCCGCCGCCGATGCGGCCGATCGCGCCGGCCGGCCGGGGCTGTTCGGCGGCATCCCCTTCGGCGCCAAGGATGTGCTCGATTCGGCCGATCTGGTCAGTGGCTATGGGTCGCCCATCTGGGCCGGGCACCGGCCGCGCGGCGATGCGGCCGCGATCGCCATGACCCGCGCCGCGGGCGGAATCCTGCTGGGCAAAACGGTCACCACGGAATTCGCGACCCGCCGGCCGGGGCCGACCGCCAACCCCTGGCACAGGGGCCATACCCCGGGCGGGTCGTCATCCGGCAGCGCGGCCGGGGTCGCCGCGGGGTTTTTCCCGGCGGCGTTCGGCACCCAGACTGCCGGCAGCATCCTGCGCCCGGCCGCCTTCAACGGGGTGGCCGGCTACAAGCCCTCCTACGGCACCATCCATCGGGGTGGGATGAAGGTGATGAGCGAAAGCCTCGACACCATCGGCGCGCTGGGCCGCACCCTGGCCGATTGCGCGATGCTGGTGGCCGCCGCCGCCGGCCTGCCGGCACCGCCCGCCGCGCGCGCCAGCGCCCCGCGCATCCTGTTCTGCCCCGGCCCGGCCGAGGCGCTGCTGACCGACGCGACCCGCGCCCTGCTGGCCGCCACCGCATCCCGCCTGTCGGCGGCCGGCGCGCGGGTCGCCGATGCGACCCTGCCGCCCGCCGTGATGGCCGCCGTCACCGCCCATCCTGCGGTCATGAACGGCGAAAGCGCCCAGGCGCTGGCCTGGGAGCGGGCGACATCGCGGGCGCAGATTTCGGACGGGTTGCTGGCCGTGCTCGACCAGGGCGCGGCCCTGGCCCCCGGCGCGCTGGACGCGGCACGGGTGGTTTTTGCCGATGCGCGCGCGACCTACCTGGACTGGCTGGGCGATGCCGACCTGGTGCTGACCGCATCCGCCCCCGGCGAGGCCCCCGAAGGCCTGGGCTGGACCGGCGACCCGGCCTGCAACCTGTTGTGGACGGCGTTGCACGGACCCTGCGCCAGCCTGCCGGCGGGTGTTGGTCCGGCGGGGTTGCCGCTCGGCGTGCAACTCGTCGGGCGGTTCGGCGCGGATGATGCGTTCGTGGCGGCGGCGGGGTGGGTCGAGGCGGCGCTGGGCTAAAGCGTGATGGCCGTAGGCGCGCATGCGCCGCAGGGCTGAATCACGCGACAAAACAACAAGCTAGACCGCGATGCGTGAGCAAATGCGAACGCATCGTGGTCTAGCCACCTGTCAAAAAGCGGCGCAGCCCGGCCGCAACACCCGCAGCACCGATTGCTGCGCTTGGCGGTCGCGCCATGCGGCCTCGACCGGGGCCAGGCGCGCGGCGGCATCGGCCAGGCTGGCGCCCGGCAGGACCAGCACCAGCACGCGGCTGTCCTCCCGCCCGATCGCGCCGCCCTGGCGCCATTGCCCGCCGGCGGCCAGATGGGTCAGCCCGTCAGGAAAGGCGGGGGTGACGGTATCGGCCAGGAACGCCGTCCAGGCCGCCGGGTCGCGGACCCCGAAATAGGCTTCGGCAATCGTCGCGGGCGCGAAGCCCGCCGGGCACAGGGCATCGGTCTGCGCCGCGCAGCCCGCCAGCAACAGCGCCGCCGCCGCCAGCCTCACGCAGAGGCGAGCAGCAGCACGCCGACGCTGATCAAGCCGATCGCCGCCATGCGCTGCGTCCCCAGGATCTCGCCAAAGGCGAAATGCCCGATGATCGCGACCAGCACATAGGATGCGGCGGTGCAGGGCAGGGCCACGCTCATCGGGATCTTGCGCAGCGCGATGATGTAGAGGAAGGCCGAGGCGCCATAGCAGCCGAGCCCGACGATGGTCTGCCAGCGCAGCATCTGCGCGATCAGCCCAGGCTCGGCGGCAGCCCCCGTCGCGCCCGCCTTCAACAGCACCTGCCCGCCGAGCGAGATCGTGATCGCCCCCGCCAGCGCCAACCAGAAGGGCATCATCGGGGCGGCTCCACCATCGCCGCATCCGCGACGACCACATCCCGCACCACGCCCTGCGGCTTGCCATTCGCCGCGAGGTAGGCCCGGCCCACGTATTCGCCCAGCACCCCCAGGATCAGGAACTGCGCCCCCGCCACCAGCAAGGTCACGGTCATGGTCGATGCCCAGCCGGAGGGGGTTTCGCCCATGAAGGCCTCGATGATGACGAAACCCGCCGCGAGCAAGCCCAGGAACCCCATGCCGACGCCGGCAAAGGCGGCGAAGCGCAAGGGCACGACCGAGAAGGAGGTGGCGAGGTTCATCCACAGCCGGATCAGCCGGACCATGGTGTAGTTGCTCCGCCCCTCGAACCGCGCCAGGTGCTTCACCTCGATGCTGGCGATGCGCTGCGTCACCTGCATGATCAGCCCGTCGATATAGGGATAGGGGCCGGTGTAGCGGGCGACTTCCCGCACGACCAAGGCGCTCATGCAGCGGAAGGACGACAGGTAGAGCCCGCGCGGCTTGTCGATCAGCCGGTCGGCGACCGCATTGGCGAAGCGGGAGCCGAGGTTGCGCCAGCCGTCATGCATCTTTTCGGCATAGCGCGTGTAGACCACATCCCAATTGCCCAGGCGGGCGTGGTCGTAGAGGCGGATGACCTCCTCCGGCGGGTTCTGCAGGTCGTCGTCCATGGTGATGACATAGGCGCCGCGGGCATGGCGCAGGCCGGACATGACCGCGTTGTGTTCACCGAAATTGCGGGCGTGCTCGATGTAGGTCAGCGGCACGGTGGCCGATGCCGCCAGCGCGCGGCACACATCGCCCGAATTGTCCGGGCTGCCGTCGTTGACCAGCACGATCTCGATCCCGCCTTCGGGCTTCAGCGCCGACAGCGCCGCGACCAGCGTGCCGACGGTCGCGGCCCCGCGATAGACCGGCACCACGATCGACAGCCCGATGGAGGGCGGGGGCGACAGGGGGGGCGTGGGGCGGATGTGGCTCATGGCGCGCGTGTTCCGGGTGGGCGTGTGGCGATGGCCATGACCGAGCCACCGGCGGGGTAGCGCAGGCCCATGCGGGCCAGCGCGCGTTCGATACGGGTGACGCCATGCAGCGTGGCATCGAGCCAGGCCGGAAATTCCCCGACGTCGGAGGAATCGCCCGGCTTATGATGCAGCACCTTGCGTTGCAGGATCATCAACGGCAGCAGCAGGCTGTTCCAATACACGGCCCGGATATCGACGAAGCCGGCGGCCGCCAGCCGCGCCCGCGCATCGGTCACGGTGGTGCGGAAGCCGGTATGGACCTGGTGGTCATGCGCCGAACGCAACCATTCATAGGACGGCAGGTTCAGGATCAGCGTGCCACCCGGGGCCAGGACGCGGTGCAGCTCGGCCAGGGCGCGGACCGGGTCCACCGCGCGATGGCAGACCACATCGACCGCGACCGCGGCGCCGAAGGCGCCGTCGCCATAGGGCATGGCGTTGATATCGCCGGTGGCGACCTTGGCGCCGGATTTCTGGGCGGCGCGGGCGGCGGCGGCGGGGTTGAACTCGATCCCGGCCAGGCGGCGGCCGGGAAATCGCTCGCGGATGCGCGTCAGAAAGCCGCCAGTGCCGCAGCCGGCATCCAGCCATGGCAGCCCGTCGGGGCCGGGGCGATCGCCCAGGGCATCCAGCAGCCGGGCATGGACCGCCCGGTACCACCACATGCGGTCCTCGACCGCGTCCATCAGGGCGTATTCGGTGGTTTCCATCGTGGGGAGCGGTTTGGCAGGCAGGCATGGCGGCCGCAAGGCGCGACCAAGGCGGCGGCAAGGCGGCCCGGGCTTTGTTGTGTCCCCCGCGGCCCTGGCTTTGTTGTGTCTCCCGCGGAGCGGGCTTTGTTGACCCGGCCATGCAGGCGGCACGGTTGCGCCCGTCAACCGCCGGGGCCAAGACTGCGGCCACGCCAGCCCGGCCGGATGCCGCCCCCCACCCCATGCCCCCCACCCCTTGATAGTCCACCCAACCAGCGGCCCGCCCGCCCTTCGCGCCGCATGACGCCGCCGGATCATGCCGCGGATCGCATAACGCCGTCGCTGCGGCCCGCCCGGGCTGGTGTCGCGGCGCCGGCCGCCCGGCTGGCCGCCGTCCTGGCGCTCTTGCCGGCGCTGTTCTGGGGCCTGATCGTCCTGTTCCCGCCGCTGAACCACGATGTCGCGGCCATCCTGAATTTTTCCGAACGCTGGCTGGCCGGTGAGGCGCTGTATCGCGACCTGATCGACGTCAACCCGCCGTTGATCTTCGTGCTGACCCTGCTGCCCGCCGCGATGGGGCGCTGGCTACCGCTGGACGGGCCGCAATCGCTGCTGCTCTGCATGCTGGTGCTCTGCGGCGTGGTCTGGCGCATGACCGCGCTGCTGCGCCGGGGCCGCGCGGAAGGCCCGGTCGAGGCCGCGGTGCTCTCCGCCGCCATTCCCCTGGTGCTGTTCGTCGTCGGCTATGATTTCGCCCAGCGCGAGCACCTGATGGGCGTGGTCGCCATTCCCTATGCCATCCTGGCCGCCCGCCGGGCCGATGGGTTGCCGACCGGGACGGGCCTAGCCATCGGCACGGCCCTGCTGGCCGCGGTCGGCTTCGCGCTGAAGCCGCATTTCCTGGCGGTGCCCGGGCTGATCGAATTGCTGGTGCTGGGGCACCGCGCGGCGCGGATGGGCGCCTGGGCCGGGCTGCGCGCATCGCTGCGCGATGCGGTGCCATGGACCATGGCGTCCGTCTGGCTGGCCTACCTGGTGGCCATCCCGGTGCTGTTCCCCGACTACTTCGGCTACGTGCTGCCGCTGGTCTGGGTCTATTACCTGGACCTCGGCGTCTTCGGCGCCTTCGATGTGTTGCTGTCCAACCGCCTCGGCACCGCCTTCCTGGGCTTGGCGGTGCTGCTGCCCTTCGCGGCCCGCCGTCGGGCGGGGGCCTTGGCGCAGGTGCTGACCGCGGCCGCCGTGGGCGCCTTCATCTCGGCCTGGGTGCAGCACAAGGGCTGGAGCTACCACGCCGCCCCCATCCTGATGCTGGCACCGCTCGCCGCCATGCTGCTGGCCGCGCGCTGGGCCGACCGCAACCTGGCCCCCACCCGAAGCGCCGCCACCGCCTGGCCCTTCGCCGCCTCCCTGGCGGCCATGCTGGCGCTGACCGCCGCCTATGCCGGTGAGGCACCGTGGCGCGAAATCCTGTTCCGCAGCAGCAAGGCCGGCATCCTGACCGCGAAACTGCGCCAGGATGCGCTGCGCGAGCGGTTGCTGGTCCTCTCGCCCGACATTTACCCGGTCTATCCGGCGCTGAACTACGCCCGGGCGCAATCGACCCTGCGCACCATGAACCTGTGGCTGTTGCAGGGCGTCTATCGCGAATGCCAGCCCAATAGCACGCGTTACCGCGAGACCTGGGAAATGAGCCGCGCCGAATTCTTCGTCTACCGCACGGTCGCCGAGGATTTCGCCGCCGCCCCGCCATCGGTCGTGCTGGTGGCGATCAACCCCGGCATCCCCTGGTGCAACGGCGAGTTCGATTTCCTCGACTACTTCCGCCGCCATCCCTTGTTCGACGAAGCCTTCTCGCCCTACCGCCAGACCGGCGAGGTCGAGGGCTACCGCATCTATACCCGCGAGGACTGATCATGACCCACGCCGACTTCATCGGCCGGACCGAAACCCGGCAGGACGTGCTGGACGCGCGCCTGGTCGAGGGCCTGGCCGCCACCCTGGGCGTTGCCGCCCCAACCCTGGACGTGCCGCCGCTGTGGCACTGGATGCTGTTCCAGGACTGGAAGCGCCCCGATGGCCTCGGCCCCGATGGCCATCCCCGGCGCGGCGGCTTCCTGCCGCCGGTGCATGACCTGCCGCGCCGCATGTGGGCGGGGGGCGAGGTCACCTTCTTCGACGCCTTCCGCACCGGCGATGCGGTGGAGCGCGTGTCCACCATCGCCAATGTGGTGGAAAAATCCGGCGGCAGCGGCCGCCTGGTCTTCGTCACGGTGCAGCACGAGATCAGCGGCCCCCGTGGCAAGCTCGTCTCCGAACGCCAGGACATCGTCTATCGCGGTGCCGAGGGGGCCGCGATCAAGCCCGCCCCGGCCGCGCCCGCCTGGCCCGATGCCATCGCGGCCCCGGCCGCGACCGATCCGGTGACGCTGTTCCGCTACTCCGCGCTGACCGGCAACGGCCATCGCATCCACTACGACTTTCCCTATGTCACGCAGGTCGAGGGCTATCCCGGCCTGGTGGTCCATGGCCCGTTGCAGGCGACCTGGCTGGCCGCGCATGCGCTGCACATCGCCGGGGCCGGCGCGCGGCTGGCCCGCTTCGCCTATCGCGGCAAGCGCCCCTCGATCGGGGAGACGCCGCTGACGCTTCTGGGCGCCCGCGATGGCGACACCATCCGGCTGGAGACCCGCGACGCGGGCGGCTGCACCTGCCAGGCGGCCGAGGCCTACCTCGCGTGAGAGCCCGATCATGAGCGACGGCCTGCTTCCGCGCGCCAAAATTCCACGGCCGGCCTTCGTGCCGGTCGCCGATGACCGGATCCGCGGGATCGGGCTGATCGTCGCGGGGTTCGCCCTGGTCGCCTGCGCCGATGCCGCCGTGAAATGGTCCCTGCCGGAGGTCGGCGTCGCCGCCGCGATGATCTGGCGCGGCGCGATCGGGGCCATAGCCGTGGCCGTTGTCGCCGGCTTCCGCAACATCGTGCCGCGCAACGGGCGCCTGATCACCGCGCGCAGCCTGCTGCACACGGCGGTGACCTTGGCCTTCTACGGTGCCTGGGCCGCGGGCCTGCCGCTGGCCGATTCCTATGCCGTGGTCGCCGTCGCGCCGCTGCTGATGACCCTGATGGCCGTGCCCATGCTGGGCGAGACTTTTGGTTGGCGACGTACTCTCTCCACCCTCGTTGGTTTCTGCGGCGTGCTGGTGATGCTGCGCCCGGGCGGCGACCTGTGGCGGTGGGAGGCGGGGATGCTGGCCGCCGGCGTCGCGGCCCTGGCGCTGACCCGAATCTGGACCCGGCAACTGGCCCGCACCGATGCGCCCGAGACCATCGCCTTCTGGCTGATGGCCGCCCACGTCCCTGTCGGCTTCCTGCTGTTGCCGGTGTTTCCCGCGCCGTCGCTGCTGCCATCCTGGCCGGTGGTCGCGGCGCTGGTCTTCCTCGGTATCGGCAACGGGCTGGCGCATACCCTTTTTGCGCGCGCCTTCTCGCTAGCCCCTGTCGGCATCCTGGCCCCTTATGAATACACCACGCTGGTCTGGGGCGGGATTTTGGGGTTCCTGATCTGGCATGAGGTCCCGGCCTGGGCGACCCTGGCGGGGGCGGCGGTCGTCATCGCCGCGGGGCTGTACAATTTGCATCGCGAACAGGTGCGCGCGCGCCAAAAACGGGCCGCCTGATGCCGAACGGAACCCTGCGCCACGACCCCAAGCGTGGCGCCATCCTGATGGTCATCGCCTGCGTGATGTTCGTGATGATGAGCGCGATCGTGAAGGACCTGGCCGAACGCCTGCCCTTCATGGAGGTCATGTTCTTCCGCTGCGCCCTGGCCATCCCGCTGGTGCTCGTCTTCTCCGTCCGCACGGGTGTGGTGTCGCTGCGGACGCGGCGCCTGGGCGCGCATGTGGCGCGGGCCTGCACCGGCATGATCGCGATGAGCTGCGCCTTCTTCTCGCTGACCGTGCTGCCCTTGGCGGAACAATCGGCGCTGACCCAGACCACGCCGATCTTCGCGACCATCCTGGCCATTCCGCTGCTGGGCGAACGCCCGGGTGTGGCGCGCTGGACGGCGGTCGGGCTTGGCTTTGTGGGCATCATGGCGATCGCCATGGGGCAGGGGGCCTTCTGGGGTGGCGGCACGCGTGATCTCATCGTCACCCTGGGTTTTGCGGCCGCACTGGTGCACGGCATCTTCTCGGCCCTGACCACGCTGCTGGTGCGCAGCCTGTCCGGGACCGAGAGCAGTTCGACCATCGTGCTGTGGCAGAGCCTGTTGATGAGCAGCATGATCGGCCTGACCCTGCCCTTCATCTGGGTCACGCCATCCTGGCCCGATGTGCTGTTGCTGCTGGGCTGCGGCCTGTTCGGCGGCATCGCCCAGGTGATGCTGACCGAGGCCTGGGCCAGCAGCGAGGTCTCCGCCGTCGCCCCCTTCGCCTATTCCTCGCTGCTCTGGGCGGCGCTGTTCGGCTGGGTGTTCTGGGGCGAGTTGCCCGGGCTCTGGACCTGGGTCGGTTCGGGGCTGATCGTGGCCGCTGGCCTGGGCATGCTTCGTGCAGAACTGCGCCGCAAGAGGACGAAAGCCTGATGCAACCCCTTCATCATCTGCGCGACGACACCTGGCCGCATGGCCAGGCGCAGCCCATCGCCCCCGGCATCCAGCGGGTGATCTGCGCCAATGCCTCGCCCTTCACCCATCGCGGCACGAATTCCTGGATTTTGGGGCGCGGCCGGGTGGCCATCGTCGATCCAGGCCCGGCTGATCCCGATCACCTGGCAGCCCTGCTCAAGGCCGTCGCAGGGCAGACCGTGACCCACATCATCATCACCCACACCCACCGCGACCATTCGCCGGGCGCGGCGGCGCTGAAGGCCGCGACGGGCGCGATCACCGCCGGCTTCGGCCCGCACCTGACCCCCAAGACAGACGAGATGGGGGAGGGCGGCGATCATGCCTTCACCCCCGACATCACCCTGGCCGATGGCGCGACCCTGGCCGAGGGCGATTGGTCCGTCACCGCCGTGCATACCCCCGGCCATTGCGCCAACCACATCTGCCTGGCCCTGCCCGATGGCGTCCTGATCTCCGGCGACCACGTGATGGCTTGGAGCACCACTGTCGTCAGCCCGCCCGATGGCGACATGGCCGACTACATGACCAGCCTGGAAAAGCTGCTGGCCCGCGAGGACCGGCTGTACCTGCCGGGCCATGGCCCGGTGCTGCCCGACCCGATGCCCTATGTCACCGGGCTGCTGGGCCACCGGCGCGAACGCGAATCCCTGGTCCTGTCCGCCCTGGCCGCGGCGGGCGGCATCACGCCGATCGAGGCGCTGCTGCCCGCGGTCTATGGCGACATCGACCAGAAACTGGTGCGCGGCGCGTTGCGCAGCCTGCTGGCGCATCTGCAAAAACTGAAGGCCGAGAACATCGTGGGCGAGTTGGACCAGATCGGCTGGTTCGTGCGGTAGTGGATTGGGGCGGTTGCGCCAGTGGAAGGGGCTTCGCCCCCTCCACACCACCCCCACCAGGGGCCGCCGCCCCTGGACCGGCGGAGTATTGGTAAAATAAAGAGAGGGGCATCTCAGGGGTGCCTTTGATCAATGGCGCGCGATGCCCCTCTCTTTATTTTACCAACAGCGTGGGTTCCAAGGGGCCACGGCCCCTTGGTGGGGAGAGTTTGAGAGGGGCAAAGCCCCTCTCAAAGCGCAACTTCCCCGTATCTTCACCGCTCCGCCCTGCGGCTGTCCCGTCCTTGGAACCAGACCAGGATGCGCGTCTGGCGTTCGGCTTCGTCCATCGCCATCACCGCGGCGAATTCCTCCAGCACCTTGGCGGTGATCGGGGCGAGTTTCAGCCGGTGGGCGTCCTCGACATCGAAGAAGCCGAGGTTCTCCAACTCGCCCGAGCCTTGCAAGGTGCCGGTCGCAAGCTCGGCCGGCGCCATCAGGAAGCGCGCATTGAACCGCACCGGCGACATCGGCGGTGTGACGGCGCGGCACAGGTAGTCCAGCCCGGACAGATCGGGCAGCGCCGCGCCCTGGCCGATGCGCAGGGCGGTTTCCTCCTCCAACTCGCGCACCGCGGCGACGGCCAGTGCATGGGCCGCGCGTGGTGTCGCGCGACGCTCCAGGCAGGCGCGGGTGAAATCGGGCAAGGGAGCCTCGACCTTGGCGCTGCGGTCGGCGGGGTCGACACGACCGCCCGGGAACACCAGCCGCCCGGGCATGAAGCGCAGGGTCGCGGCGCGATGACCCATCAGGACCTCGAAGCCCTTCTGGGTCCGGCGCCACAGGATCAGCGTCGCGGCATCGACGGGCTTCACGGCCGCCTTCGGCTTGGCCTCGCCGGCGGCGGTGAAGTCGGTCGGGCGCATCGGTTCGTCAGCCAAGGTTGATCCCCCGGCTGGCCAGCCAGGCGCGCAGATTGGCCCGTTCGGGGACAGAGAGTTGCCGCGCGGCATTCTCGCTCCAGGTGCAGCCCTCGGGGGCCGGGCCGTGCACGTCCGGATAGCGCGGCTTGGCCCGCCCGCGCAGCGCGTCATACCCGGCCAAGGCCTCCGGCAGCCCTGAATCGTCATAGGTCTCGCGGTGCACGACAACGGACGGCGGCAGGCGTGGCGACACCTCGTTGCGCGCGGCCGGCCAGCCGAGCGTCAGCCCCGCGACGGGAAACACGCCCTCCGGCAACCCCGCCAGCCCGGCGACCAAATCCAGATGGTTCCGCACGTAGGAAATCGGGCACGTGCCCAGCCCCGCGGCATCCGCCGCCATCACGCAGAACCCCATGGCCAGGGCCGCATCGGCGCTGGCATTGAGGAAGGTGTCGATGCTGTCATTGGCATGCACCCGGCCATGCAGGTCGCAGGCCCGCCGCCCGCGCCGCATTTCGCCGCAGAACAGCAGCAGGATCGGTGCATCCTTGATCCAGGGCATCGTGCCGATCGCATCCGCGATGGCGGCGATTTTCCCGGGCTGTTGCAGCACGATGATCGCGTATTGCTGCAGGTCGGATTTGGCCGGCGCCGATTGCGCCCCCGCCAGGACCGTCGCCAGCAAAGGCTCCGGCACCGCGTCGGGGCGATAGCGCCGCGTCACCCGCCGGTCGAGCAAAGCCTCCAGCCCCGCCGGGATCGTCTCCGGCGGGGTGAAGGGGGCCGTGCCGTAGCGCGCCGCGACCAGTTCGGCGGCTGTCACACCGGATCCCAGGAAAACACGTCGCCCGAGCGGTCCAACGCCTGGAACCCCGACCGCATGGCGGGCAGGGCGATCTCGGCGACCGATTCCGGCGTCCAGCCGCCATCCTTGTGGACGGAGCGGATCGGGCGCGGCTGACTGAACAGGAACAGTTCATTGTGCCGCGCCGCAAAGATCTGGCCGGTCACGTCCTTGGCCGCGTCCGAGGCCAGGAACACCGCCAGCGGCGCGTTCTTGTCCGGCGTCATCTGCTGCAAGCGGGCCACGCGGGCTTTTTGCTCCGGCGTCTCGGCCGGGATCGAACTGGTCATCCGGCTCCAGGCGAAGGGCGCGATGCAGTTCGACCGCACGCCAAAGCGCTGCATGTCCAGCGCGATCGACTTGCTCAGCGCCGCGACGCCCAGCTTGGCCGCCGAATAATTCGCCTGCCCGAAATTGCCGATCAGGCCGGAGGTGCTGGTCATGTGGACGTAAGCGCCCGAGCCCTGCTTGCGATAATGCTCGGCAGCGGCCCGGCTGACGAAGAAGGCGCCGTTGAGGTGCACATTCACGACCGCCAGCCATTCATCCGGCGACATCTTGTGAAAAATCTGGTCGCGCAGGATGCCGGCGTTGTTCACCACCACATCGATCCGCCCGAAGGAGTCGATGGCGGTCTGCACGATCGCCTGGGCGGCCGGCCATTCCGCGACGCTATGCGTATCGGCGACAGCCTCTCCACCGCGCTGCTGGATCATCGCGACCGTCTGCTGGCCGGGGGTGGAGGATGTCGCACCCTCACCGGTCAGGGACGCGCCGATGTCATTGACCACGACCTTGGCCCCGGCCAGCGCCATGGCCAGCGCGATTTCGCGGCCAATGCCGCCCCCGGCCCCGGTGACGATGGCAACCTTGCCTGCGAGCATCATGGCGTTCCCCTTTTTCCCAATCCTGCCTGTTCTAACGGCATCCCGGGGCGCCCGTGAAGACGATGGCCGCCGTCCCCCCCGTTGCCGGGCCGGGGAGGGGCGGCCAAGGTGCGCGCCATGACGCTCGTGACCCTGGAACATGTTGGCAAGACCTATAGCGGCCGCGGCGGTGCCTGGCAGGCGGTGGCGGATTTCTCCCTGGCGCTGGAGGAGGGTGAGTTTTTCTGCCTCCTCGGCACCTCCGGCTGCGGCAAGACCACCGTCCTGAACATGCTGGCGGGGTTCGAACCGCCGACCGCCGGCCGCATCATGGTGGATGGCAAGCCCGTGACGAAGCCGGGCGCCGAGCGCGGCGTCGTCTTCCAGGGCCACGACAGCCTGTATGACTGGCTGACGGCGGAGGGAAACATCGGCTTCGGGCCGCGCCTGGCGGGCAAGCCACGCGCCGAACGCCGCGCGATAGTCCAAAAATACCTGACCATGGTCGGCCTGGGCGGGCAGGGGGGAAAGCATCCCTCCGAACTCTCCGGCGGCATGAAGCAGCGAATCCAGATCGCCCGCGCACTGGCCAACGATCCCCGCATGCTGCTGATGGACGAACCCTTCGGCGCCCTGGACGCGATGACCCGCGCGATCCTGCAAGGCGAATTGTCGCGCATCTGGTCGGAAACGAAGAAGACCGTGCTGTTCATCACCCATGACATCGAGGAAGCCTGTGCCCTGGCCACCCGCGTCGGCGTCATGACCCGCGGCCCCGGCGGCACGTTGAAGGCGGTGGTGCCGGTCGACCTGCCATTCCCGCGCGACCGCACATCGGACGGATTCATGAACGTGTTCCGCCAGGTGCATGCGCTGATCCATGCTGAAATCCACCCAGCATGAGCCGCTCCGCGACCCTCGCCGGCTACCTCGGCGGCTTCCTGCTGCTCTTCATCGTCTGGCACATCGCCGCGACGACGATCGTGCATTCCGCGCTATTCCCGCCCCCCTGGCCGGTGCTGGAACGTTTTGTCGTGCTGATCGAGGACAATATCCTCCAGGAACAGATCTGGGCCTCGCTGCGCCGCATCGGCCAGGGGTTTCTCATTGGGTCGGCGCTCGGCATCCCCATCGGGTTGGCGATCGGGTCTTTCCGCCCGGTGCGGGCGCTGCTGGAGCCCTGGACGGAATTCTTCCGCTTCATCCCCGCCGTCGCGATGATCACCGTCTCCGTCATCTGGTTCGGCATCGGTGAGGAATCCAAAATCTTCCTCATCGCCTACAGCACCATCTTCGTCGTGATCATCGCGACCGCGGCCGGCGTCGGTGCGGTCGCGAAGGACAAGACACGTGCCGCCCTCTGCCTCGGCGCCAATCGCTGGCAGGTGTTTGCGCTGGTCGCCTTGCCCGCGACCATTCCCTACATCCTGACCGGAATGCGGCTGGCGATGGCCAATGCCTTCGTCACCATCGTCGCGGCCGAACTCATCGCGTCCAACGATGGGCTCGGAAAAATGCTGTGGGATGCGCGGCTGTTCATGCAGGTCGAGGATATTTTCGTCACCCTCCTCTGCCTCGGCATGCTCGGCTTCTGCGCCGACCGTCTGTTCCGCCTGGCGATCCGGATGTTCGCCGGCCGCTTCAACCCAACGATCTGAAAAGAAGGACAAGACCCATGATCGACCGCCGCCATGCCTTGATGCTGCCCGCGCTCCTGGCCGCCCCCGCCGTGCTCGCCCAGGCGCCCACGAAGATGACCATCGCGACGGGCGTCGATCCGTCCTTCGCGCCCTATTACGTCGCCAAGGAGGGCGGCTTCTTCGAACGCAACGGGCTGGATGTCACGGTCAACACCGGCCCCTCCGGTTCGGCCATGGTGGCCTTCCTGGTCGGCAACCAGATCAACTCCGCCTATGGCGCCGAACAGGCCGGCGTCTCGGCCCATCTGGTCGATGCCAACGTCGTCGCGGTCGCCGAGGGCACCGCCCTGCTGCGCTGGATCAGCGTGCTGGCCCGCAATGTCCCCGACATGGACGGGCTGAAGGGCAAGCGCGTCGGCGTCGCCCGCGGCACGGGGTCCGAAACCTTCTGGCTGTCCGTCGTCGCCAAGCTGAACCTGAACCCGGCCGACTACACCATCGTGAATGTCGAGGCGCCGGAGATGGTCGCCGCCCTGGAACGCGGCAACATCGACGCCTTCGCGGTCTGGGAGCCCTGGCCGACCCGCGCCATGCGCGCCATCCCGAACACGCGGATCCTGGTCAGCAATGAGTCGATCCAGATCGTCCGCAACTTCATCTACATGAACAAGGGCTGGGCGCAGGGCAATGCGGAGACCACCGCCCGCTTCCTGCGCGCCTTGATCCAGGCGCAGGAATTCATCGCGTCGAACCCCGAACAGGCGGCCCAGCAGGTGTCGCGCTTCCTGCGGCTGGATCGCGCGCTGGTCGCCGAATTGATGACCAAGGTCGCCTACAAGATGGACCTGACGGCCGATAGCGTCGCCAATATCCAACTCGCGATCGACCAGCTGCGGGGCATGAACCGCCTAGCCCGCCCGGTCACGCCGGCCGAGGTGATCTGGGCCGATCCGCTGCGCGCCGTGGCACCGGGCCGCGTGACCATCTGAACGACGCGGAAGCCGCCGTTCAGGCGGCTTCCGGCTTGGCCGGCCGTTGCCGGGGCGCGGGCGGCTCCGGACGGTCGAGGCGAAACAGCGCATCGCCGATGCCGCGGGTCTGCGCGAGGTCATGCCCGGCCTCCTCCGTCGGCAGCAGCACCGCGACCTCGGTGATGCCGAGGTCACGCAACTGGTGCGGCGTGCCGTGGCCGTATTCCAGGTGGCCGCGGCCGGCGATGCCGATGACCAGCGGCGGCGCCTGGCCGGCCGCCTCCGCCGTGCGGATCGCGGTCGCGATGTGGCAGGCGAAGGCGCGGTCCCACACCTGCTGGGCGCGCAGGAAGCGATCCGGCACCTCCGCCTCGCTCCGCCCCGTCAGGCGGGCGACATAGGCGCGATGTCCCGGCGTGGGGGCGGCGGAGGGCGTCAGCCCCTCCCGCTCCGCTTCCGGCACCGCATCCCAGCCGTCGCGGCCGATGCGCGTGACCAGCGGGCGGTCGCAGTTCATGGCCAGCATCGGCACCGCCTGCTGCCGGCAGAAGTGAAACAACGGCAGGTAGATCTCGGGCGGGAAGCCCCAGGTTTTTTCCCATTCCACCGCCTCCACGAAGGCCTGCGTCCCCAGGTCGCCCGCGACCCAGGCGTCGAGCACGGGTTGCACGCGGCGCGGGAACATCTCGAAGCCCATCTGCATATCGGGCCGCAGCAGGTGCAGGCAGGTCGCGACATGCAATTGCCAGCGATGGATTTCGGCCACGTCATGGGTCTCGCCCAGCAGGACGGCGCTGCGGGTGGCCATCCGACGCATCAACGCGCCCTGGTCGATCAGCGTGCCATTGTCGGGATCGAACCAGCGGGCGCGTGGGTGCGGCGTGGACTGGGTCATGCGCTGGGTCCGATGCGATGGCGTTCGGTGGGTTTGGTATTGCTATTGAGACTGATTCGCAATACCTGGCGGTTGTTCACCGGCCCCGCGCCCGTTCCGCCGCGACGGGACGATCCCCTCTCGAAAGGATCCACCATGTTCGTCGCCGCCAACCGCTTTCGCGTGATCCCCGACCACGCGGCCGCCTTCGAACACACCTGGCTGACCCGGGAAAGCCGCCTGCATGAGGTGGAGGGCTTCGTGACCTTCCACCTGCTGAAAGGCCCGGCCACGGAGGAACATGTGCTCTATTCCTCCTTCACCCTCTGGGCCTCGCGCGCGGCGTTCGAGAACTGGACGCGCTCCGACCAGTTCCGTCGCGCCCATGCCGGCGCGGGCGGCACCAAGCCCGTCACCCTGGGCCCGCCGCAGTTCGAGGGGTTTGACGTGCTGCAGACCATCTCGGCGCCCAACAACCAGCCGTGACGGGCCGCGCGACGTCCGAGGTCGCGACACCGGCTATTCCGGCCGGATTTGCGCCGTGCGGATGACCCGGCCCCATTTTTCCGTCTCGGCCGCCAGCAGGCGCTGAAGCTCCGCGGCGCCGCCCGGCGTGACCTGCACGCCCTGCTCGCTGAGCCTGGCCGGCAGCTCGGCCCCGCGGGTCACCCGCAGCAATGCCGCCTCCAACCGCTCCAGCACCGCCGGCGGCGTGCCGGCGGGCGCGAAAAGCCCCTGCCAGAAGGTGACGTCGAAGCCGGGAAGGGTCTCGGCCAGCGGCGGCACATCGGGAAACAGCGGAAAAGTGGTCAGCGAGGTCACCGCGAGCGGGCGGATCACGCCTTCGCGCATCAGGGGCCCGACCTCGGTCCCGCCACTGAACAGGCCCTGCACCCGGCCGCTGCGCAGATCCAGCAGCGACGCCGCCGCACCACGATAGGGCACGTGCACCACATCGACCTGGCCCAGGCTGCGGAACAGTTCCAGCGCCAGGTGGTTCGTCGTGCCGATGCCGCTGCTGCCGAAGTTCAGCGCCCCGGGCCGCGCGCGCGCCAGGGCGATCAGCCCGGCGACGTCACGCACCGGAAGCTCCGTATGCACCACCAGCACATAGGCGCTTTTGTAGGTCGTCCCGATCGGCGCCAACTCGCGCTGCGGATCGCGCGGTGTGAGATTCGGCTGTAGGGCGGGGTTGATCGCCAGGCTCGGCGATCCGACCAGCAGCGTATAGCCATCGGGCCGCGCCTGCGCGACCGCGGTCGCGGCGATGCTGGTGCCGCCGCCCGTCCGGTTCTCGACGATGACGGTCTGGCCGAGTTCGCGCCCGAGAAGATCCGCCACGGCCCGCGCCGTCAGATCCGTGCTGCCGCCGGGCGGGAAGGGGTTGACCAGGCTGATCGCGCGGGTGGGCCAATTGGCCTGCGCCAGCGCGGGGCTGGCCAGGCTGGCCAGGACCCCCGATGCCAGCATGGCCCGGCGTGTCGCCGATGGCGCGTCGTTCATGGCGATCCCCCGTTTCGTGTCGCTGCTCAATAGCCCCGCGCCGGATCGACCCGGTTCGGCAGGGCGCGCCCATCCCGCAAGGCGCGCAGATTGGCGAAAAGGATGTCGAGCGTCAGGTCGTTATGCGTCGCGATGTCTTCCGCCGACATGTGCGGTGTCACGAACATGCCCGATGTGCGCCACAGCCGATGCTCCGGCGGCAACGGTTCCGGCAGCGGCACATCGGTGATGCAGCCATGCAGGTGCCCGGAGTCGAGCAGGTCGCAGGCGGCATCCTGGTCCCATACTGCGCCGCGGGCGATGTTCAGCACCTTGGCGCCGCGCGGCAGCAACGACAGCCGGCGCCGGTCCACCAGCCCCCGCGTCGCCGCGGTCAAGGGGCAGGCGATGACCAGGAATTCGCTCTGCGCCAGCGCCGTGTCGAGGTCGGCCGTGGCGAAGACCGCATCGCAATCCGCATGCGGCGCCGGCGTGGTGCGCACGCCCAGCACACGCATCCCACGCGCCTTGGCATGCCCCGCCGCGGCACCGCCGAGAGATCCCAGCCCGATGACGCAGACCGTGCGCCCGGCCAGCAGCGCACCAAAGCGCTTCACCCACCGCCCTTGTTGATGTGCATGGGCAAAAACCGGCACATGGTTCGCCAGCATCAACAGGCCCATCAACGCGAATTCGCCGGCCTTGGCCGCGTGCGTCCCGCTGTTGTTCAGCAGATCCACCCCCGCCGGCAGCCAGTCGTAGGGCGCCAGCCGATCGAGCCCGGCCGAGGCGCAGAAGATCGCCCTGAGCCGGGGCGCCGCCGCCGCCAGCGCGCCGGGGGCGAAGCGCTGGTGGATGACTTTTGGTCGCGTGACCAGGACCTCCGCCACACGCAGCGCCGGTGCGAGGTCGGCCGAATCCTCGGAGAAGGAGGCATCGAGGCCAACAAGATCGGGATGCCGCGCACAGGCGGCCGCCCATTGTCCCGGCGTGATGATGAAATCGTGGTCGCCCGGCGGGTTCTGCAGATGGATGCGCATGCGACAGACTTCATCGTCACCACCCATGTCGTCAACACGCAGGACGACAATCGATCTCGGTTGAGTTTCAGTCACGCGACACTGCACACAAGTCGTTTGATCTTACGGAAACCGCTCGTGACGCTGCCTCAACAAGCGGAGGAAACAACAATGCCAGCATCCATTGGGCGCCGCGTGGCGCTTTCGGCCGGGTTTGGCGCGTCGCTCGGCGCGGGGCGCGCTTTCGCGGCCGATGCCCAGCGTGTCGAGGCGGCGCGGCGCGAAGGCCAGGTGGTCTGGTACACCTCGCTGGTCGTCGCGCAGATCGTCCGCCCGGTCGCCCAGGCCTTCGAACGGCTCTACGGCATCCGCGTCACCTTCCTCGCCGCCCCATGGCAGGAAACGACGCTGCGGCTGTTGAACGAGGGCCGGTCCGCCACGCCCCGCGCCGATATCTGGGACGGCGCGCCGACCTTCTATCCGCTGCGGGAGGCTGGGCTGACCGGCAGCTACCAGCCCGAACCCATCGGCGCCTATCCGCGCGACATCACCGACCCGGCGGGACAGTGGTATCCGCAGATCCTGATGTTCACCTGCCCGGCCATCAACACCGACCTGGTGCGCGGCGATGCCGTGCCGCGCAGCTACGCCGACCTGCTGCATCCGCGCTGGCAGGGGCGCATGGCATGGAGCGATTCGCCCTCCGCCGGCGGTCCCCCCGGCATGATCGGCGCGATCCTGACGCGGATGGGGGAGGCGGAGGGGATGGCGTTCCTGCGCGGCCTCGCCCGGCAGCGCATCGCCAATGTGCCGGTCAACCAGCGCGTGGTGCTGAACCAGTGCATATCGGGCCAGTACCCGCTGGTGCTGTCGATCTACAATTACCACGCCTCGATCAGCATGGCGCAGGGCGCGCCGGTCGCCTGGCTGAAGCTTGATCCCACAGTCTTCACCTTCGGCACCATCGGCCTGATGAAGGCGGCGCCGAACCCGAACGCGGCGCGGCTGTTCCTGGATTTCGTGCTGTCGGAAGCCGGCCAGCGGCTGCATGCGGACGCCGGCTACATCCCCGCCCATCCGGCGGTCGCCGCCACGAACCCGGGTTTGAAGCCCGACGCGGGCCATTTCGACACCACCCTGGTCTCGCCCGATCAATTCGCGGCCAACGAAGGCAAATGGATCGGCATCTGGCGCGAGCTGTTCCATTAAATCGTGTTTTGAGTGAGTTTTCCTCACACGAAAAGCCAAAGATTTGCTTTGACCATGCCGCCGCATCGTCGCAAAAATCAAAGCAACAACGCCGCGATCCACCACACTGCAATCGTGGGTCGTCAATGAGAAAAAAACCGAGGAAACATGATGAATTCACATCTGACCCGCCGTGCCATCGGCGGGATCGCGCTGGGCGCGGCGCTCTCCGGCGGCCGGGCCATGGCCGCGGAGACCGAAGCCGAACTGGTGGAAGGCGCGCGTCGCGAAGGCCAACTGGTCTGGTACACAACCCTTGTCGTCGGCCAGATCGTGCGGCCCCTGGCCCAGCGGTTCGAACAGAAATATCCCGGCGTGAAGGTCAACTTCGTGCCGGCCCCATGGCAGGAAACCGCCCTGCGCATCACCAACGAAGGCCGCGCCGGTCAACCGCGCGGCGACATGTTCGATGGCGGCGCCACCTTCTACCCGCTGCACGCGGCCGGCCTGGTCGCGCCCTATGTCGTGCGCTCCGCGGCAAGCTATCCGGCCGCGTTCAAGGAACCGTCCGGCCTGTGGACGGCGAATATCATCCAGCCTTCGACCCCGGCGGTGAACACCGACATGGTGCGCCCCGCCGATATTCCGCGCAGCTACGAAGACCTGCTGCATCCGCGCTGGCGCGGCCGCATGGCCTGGCCGGATTCGCCCAGCGTCGGTGGTCCGCCGGGGCTGATCGGCGATGTGTTGATGACGATGGGCCCGGAACGCGGGATGCAATACTTGGAACGCCTGGCCCAGCAGCGAATCGCCAATGTGCCGAGCAACCAGCGCGTGGTGCTGGACCAGTGCATTTCCGGCCAATACCCGCTGGTGCTGTCGATCTACAATTACCACGCGGCGATCAGCGCCGCGCAGGGCGCGCCGGTGCAGTGGCTGAAGCTGGAATCCACCGTCGTCAGCTTCGGCGCGATGGCGCTGGTGAAGAACGCACCGCATCCGAATGCGACCAAGCTCTTCCTCGAATTCAACATGTCGCAGGAAGGCCAGGCGATCTACGCCAATGCCGGCTACGTGCCGGCCAATCCCGCGGTGCCGTCCAAGATCGCCGGACTTCGGCCGGAGGACGGCAATTTCCGTGGCAATGTGATTTCCGCGGGCGACTTCATCGGACATGAGGCGGAGTGGACCGGCATATACCGGCGGCTGTTCCAGTAGCGCCCGCGTGTCGACCTCCATCATCGACCTGCCCGTCCAGCCAGCCGTGGCGGGCCGCGGCATGGCATCGGCGCTGCGCTGGCTTCGGCGCGGCGCGCTCGGCCTGGTGATCGCCACGATCATCGGCATCCTGGTGCTGCCGCCGGTCTGGACGCTGGTGCATACCAGCCTTGCCGCGTCACAGGCCGACCTGTCGCGCGGCGGCTTCACGCTCGATCACTTCCGCGCATTGCTGGAGGGTCGGCGGCTGGGCACGGCCGCGTGGAATTCCGTCGTCTTCTCGCTCTGCGCGACCTTCGTCTCGCTGTTGTTCGGCGGTGTGCTGGCCTGGCTGGTAGAACGCACGGATGTGCCGTTCAAGGGCCTGGCCTATGTCACCACCATCATCTCGCTCGGCACGCCCTATATCCTCTACGTGACGGCCTGGTTGTTCCTGCTGGGTCGCGCGGGTCCGTTCAACGACCTCTACCGGCAATGGATCGACGCGGACGCGACGGCCTTCAACGTCAACAGCCTCGGCGGCATGGTGATGATCGAGGGCTTCCTGTGGTCGCCCCTCGTCTTCCTGCTGCTCTCCGCCACCTTCCGCGCGGCGAATGCGGAGATGGAGGAAGCCGCCCGCATGTCCGGCGCATCGATCTTCCAGACGGTGTGGCGCGTGTCCATCCGCCTCGCCTGGCCCGCGATCCTGGCGCTCGCGCTCTTCGTCTTCATCCGCAACCTCGAGGCCTTCGAAGTGCCCGCGCTCGTCGGCATGCCAGGCCACGTCGATGTGCTGACCACCGAGATCTATCGCAGCATCAAGGAAATGCCGCCGCGGCTTGGCTATGCCAGCGCCTTCTCGGTGGTGATGCTGGTGATCGTCGCCGTGCTGCTGTTCTTCTACGGCCGTATCTCGAAGCAGGCGGAACGCTACGCCAGCATCACCGGCAAGGGCTATCGCCCGCGCCCCTTCCGCCTCGGCCGGTTGCGCTGGGCTGCGAGCCTGGTGATCCTGTTCAACTTCCTGATCGTGCTGGTGCTGCCCTTGGCCGCGCTGCTGTGGGTCGCCTTGCAGCCCTTCATGCGGCCGATGCGCTGGGCTTCGGTCAAGTTCATGACGACGCGGCATTTCGACGCGGTGCTCTCCTCGCCGGAATATCTTCAGCTTGGGCTGAACACGGTGATCGTCGCGGTGGCGACGGCGACCTTGGCCATGCTGCTGACAATCTTCGCCGGATGGATCGCGGCACGTCGCCAGATCGGCGGTGGGATCATCGACCAATTGGTGACGGTGCCGCTGGTCTTTCCCGGGCTGGTGCTGGGCGTCGCGCTGCTGGAATTGTCGCTCAGCCTACCTTTCCCCCTCTATGGCACCTTGGGGCTGATCATCCTCGCCTTCCTGATCCGCTACATGCCCTATGGCATGCGCTACACCTATTCGGGCGTCTTGCAGATCCATCCCGAGTTGGAACAGGCGGCCGGTGTCGCCGGCGCCGGCACGGGGCGTGTGCTGCGCAGCGTCGTCGTGCCCCTGCTATGGCCCGCCGTTGCCTCCGGCTGGCTCTTCATCTTCCTGATCTGCGCGAAGGAAATGTCTTTGCCGCTGCTGCTCGCCGGGCCGGGATCGCAGACGATCTCGGTTGCGATGTTCGACCTGTGGTCGAACGGGCAGGGGGGTGAGGTCGCCGCCCTCGGCCTGCTCTGGGCCGGGTTGATGAGCCTTTTCGCAAGCGCCTTCTACCTGATCGCGCGCCGGCAATCCGCAAAGACCTTCGGACAATGACCATGCACGACACGACCGCCATGCTCGATGTCAGGGGCCTGACCAAGGTCTACGCCAATCGCGGCGACGGCCCGTCGGGCGGCGTGCGCGACGCCGCGTTCGCCTTGCAGCCCGCGACCTTCTTCACCCTGCTGGGTCCGAGCGGCTGCGGCAAGACGACGACCCTGCGCTGCATCGCCGGGCTGGAAACCCCCGATTCCGGCAGCATCCGCGTCGCCGACAAGACATTCTTCGACGCCGCCACCGGCACGATGGTGCCGATGAACCTGCGGCGCATCGGCATGGTGTTCCAATCCTACGCCATCTGGCCGCATATGACGGTGTTCGAGAATGTCGCCTTCCCCCTGCGCGTCGCCAAGGGCGAGAACCACAGCACCGCCGAGATCGCGCGCCTGGTGGATGAGGCACTGGACCGCGTCAGCCTGAACGGTTTCGGCAACCGCTCGGCCACGCGCCTGTCGGGCGGCCAGCAGCAGCGCGTCGCCCTGGCCCGCGCCATCGTCCACAAGCCGCGCCTGCTGCTGCTGGACGAGCCGCTGAGCAACCTCGACGCCGCCCTGCGCGATGAGATGCGAAACGAGTTGCGGCGCCTGCAACAGCAGCTCGGCATCACCACCGTCTATGTCACGCACGACCAGACCGAAGCCTTGGAAATGTCCGACCGCATCGCGGTGATGGAGGCCGGGCGCATCGTGCAGATGGACACGCCGCGCGAGATCTACTTCCGCCCCGCCAATGCCTTCGTCGCCAGTTTCGTCGGCACGACCAATTGGTTGAGCGGCGCGCTGGATGGCGACGCGCTGACCTTGCCCACCGGCACGGTCCTGCGTTGCATGCCACGCGGCAATGGCGCCGCCCAACGCCCGGCACGCGCCTCGATCCGGCCGGAGGGGCTGACCTTGCGCGCGCCGGGCTCCACGGCCCCGCCCGCGACCAACCGCCTGTCCGGGCGCATCGTCTTCGCCGGTTTTCTCGGTACGATGAACCGCTACCAGGTGGATGTCGGTGACGCCGTTCTGCAAGCCTATGGGAGCGCGGCCTCGACACATGCTCTCGGCGATCACGTCGCCGTCGATTTTCCGGTCGCCGATACCGTCGTCCTGCAGGATTGAAGGAAGCAGCGCGTGAAACTCTTCTGGTCGTCGCGATCGCCTTTTGCCCGCAAGGTCGTGGCCGTCGCGCATGAACTCGGCATCGCCGACCGCATCGCATTGGAACGCGTCATCGTCTCCGGCACCCAGCCGAATGAGAGCGTGATGGCATACAATCCCCTGAGCCAGATCCCGACCTTGGTCCTGGACGATGGATCGGCCTTGTTCGACTCCGCCGTGATCGTCGCCTTCCTGGACCTGCATCATGGTCCGAACGTGCTGCTACCGGGCGACCCCAGGCAGCATTTCGCGGTGCTGCGGCATCAGGCGCTGGGCGATGGCATCATGGAAAACTCCGTCCGCCGCCTGGCGGAACGGGCGCGTGGGCCACTCGGTTCGCCACAGCATGCGGCCGCCAATTGGTTCAAGATCAGCAGGACGCTGGACCGCCTGGAGACCGAGGCCGCCAGCCTGGAACCCGCCACCGCCGGCAGCATCGCCATCGCCTGCGGCATCGCGCATCTGGATTTCCGCCATGCCGCCGATGATTGGCGCGGCGGCAGGCCGGCCCTGGCCGCCTGGTTCGCGCGCTTTTCCACCCGACCCTCGATGCGTGCGACCGAATACCGGGACGAACACTGATGGCCTGGCAGCTGCCGCCCCTGAACGCGCTGCGCGCCTTCGAGGCCGCAGCGCGCCATTGCAGCTTTTCATTGGCGGCCGAGGAACTCTGCGTCACCCCCGGGGCGATCAGCCGGCAGATCAAGCTGCTGGAAGCCAGCCTCGGCATGCAACTCTTCATCCGCAACAACCGGGAGGTCCGGCTGACCGCGGAAAGCGCGCAATATGTCGCCATGGTGACGGACCTGTTCCGCCGCCTGGATGGTGCCACCGCGCGGCTGCGCGATGCGCGGCGGGAAAAGCCCGTGCGCGTCATGTGTTCCGCCAGCGTCGCGACGCGCTGGGTGTTTCCGCGGCTTCGGCTGTTCCATATGAAATACCCCAACCGGAACGTGCTGCTGACCACCTCGCTGACAACGGCCTCGGTCGCCTTCAGTTCCGACAGCGCCGATTTCGTCATCCGCCTGGGCACCGACGAATGGCCCGCCGATGTCGTCGCACACCGGCTTTTCGACAGCGAATTGACGCCGGTCTGCAGCCCGCGCCTGCTGCAAACGGGGCCGCGCCTGAAGGAGCCGGAAGATCTGCGCCAGCACACCCTGCTGTATTCGGAAATCCGGCCCGAAGGCTGGGGCCGTTGGCTCGCCATGGTCGGCCTGCCACCGCTGTCCACCTTCAACACCCAGAAATTCGAAAGCTCCGCCCTGGTGTATGAGGCCGCGGCCGAGGGGCTTGGCGTGGCCATGGGCGAGAAAAACCTGATCGGCGACGATATCCGCAAGGGCCGCCTGGTGATCCCCTGGCCCATCAGCCAGCGTCATCCGGAGGGCTTCTACCTCATCTACCAGCGGCAGGCGCATAGCACGCCGCAGTTGCGGGAGTTCCGTGACTGGATCCTGCAAAACGACCCCGTCGCCGACGATGTGCATCCGCCGGCGCGGCCCGTCCAGGCGCGCGCCTCCTGAAGGCGAAGCCCGGTTCATCAACCTGATCGAGGAGACCCGCCAAGGTGGCAAAACAGAAGAAAAACGTGATCATCACATGTGCCGTCACAGGATCGACACTGACGCCGTCCATGTCGCCCTACCTGCCCGTGACGGCGGAACAGATGATCACGCAATCCGTCGATGCGGCCAAGGCTGGCGCGTCGATCCTGCATTTCCATGCGCGCGACCCCAATGATGGCCGTCCGACCAATGACCCGGCGGTCTGGCAGACCTTCATCCCGCAGGTCCGCGCGCAATGCGATGCGGTGATCAACATGTCCTGCTCGATGGGCGCGACGGCGGAAGATCGTGCCTCGGCCGCCATGGTGATGCGGCCGGAGATCGCGACGGTGATCGTCGGTTCGATGAACTACGGCCGCTTCAAGAAGGCGCAGGACCAGGGCGTCACCGAATTCCAGCATCAGTGGGAACGCGATTTCTATGGCCCCGACTCGCACCACATCGTCACGCAAAACACCTTCTTCAAGATCGACCGGCTGATCGACATCTTCCTCGAACAGGGCTTCCTGATGGAGTTCGAGTGCTATGACGTCGGCCACCTCTACATCCTCGAACATCACCTGAAGAAGAAGAAGCTGCCGCGCCCGATCATCGTGCAATTCCTGACCGGCATCCTGGGCGGCATTCCGTCGGATATCGACCATCTGCTGCACATGAAGCGCACGACGGAACGGCTCTTTGGCGAGGATACGGAAATCTTCACCCATGGCACCGGCCCGGACAACATGCGCGCGGCCGCCTATGGCGCGCTAATGGGCACCAGCATCCGCATCGGCCAGGAGGACAATGTCACCGAGCGTCCGGGCCGGCTCTACAAGTCGAATGCCGAGCAGGTGCTGAAGATCCGCACCATCCTGGAATCCTTGGACATCGGCATCGCGACGCCGCAGGAAGCCCGCCAGAGGCTCGGCCTGCCGCAACCCTGATCTGTCGCGTTCAGGCTGGCGCAGCATGGCGGATTGCCGCCATGCTGCGCCGAAGGTTTTTGGGGGAATGCGTATGACGGAACGCCAGGTGGCCGGCGTGTATCATCGCCGTGTGGGCGAGATCACGGTGACGGCCCTGAACGATGGCCACCAGGACGTGGCGATGACCACGGTGCTCGGCATCCCGGCCGAGGACGCCGCCAGCATGCTGCACGCCGCCTTCCGCCCGGTTCCGCGCCGCACCACGGTGAATTGTTTTCTCATCCGCAGCGGCACGCGCGTCGCGCTGGTGGACACGGGCTGTGGCCCGGCCAAGCCGACGGTGGGTTTCCTCGCGGCCAATCTCGTCGCCGCGGGTGTCACGCCCGCGCAGGTCGATACCCTGCTGATGACGCATCTGCATCCCGACCATTTTGGCGGCCTGACCGATGCCGCGGGCGCCCGTCTCTTTCCCGAAGCGACCTTGCGCCTGCATGCGGATGAACACGCCTATTGGCACGATGATGTGCCGATGATGCGCGTCACCGATCCCGCGCGGCGAAAACTGTTCTTCGGCGATGCGCGCGCCAGCCTCGCACCCTATCGCGACCGCACCATCACCTTCACCGGCGGCGAGGTCTTTCCCGGCGTCACCGCCATCCCGCTGCCAGGACACACCCCGGGGCATAGCGGCTTCATGATCGCATCCGGCGGTGAATCCCTGCTGATCTGGGGCGACATCGTGCATGTCCAGGAATTGCAGGTGCCGCGACCGGAGGTGACGATGATGGTCGATGTGGACCCGCCGCAGGCCCAGGCCACTCGCCGCCGCCTCTTCGACCAGGTGGCCGCCGACCGCCAGGCGATCGCCGGCATGCATCTGCATTTCCCGGGCTTTGCGCATCTGGCACGCGATGGCAGCGGCCATCGGCTGGTGCCGGATGCCTGGTCGCTGGATCTGCACGGCGACGCACCGGTCTGAGGGAACGCAGCATGCCTTGGCTCACCACACCCGATGTCGCGCTGCGCTATGCGATCGATGGCGACGGCCCGGAAACCCTGCTGCTGCTGCATGAAATGGGCGGCTGCCTGGAAAGCTGGGACGGCATCCTGCCGCTGCTGCTGCCGCGTTTTCGCGTCCTGCGCTACGACCAGCGCTGCGCGGGGCTTTCCGAAAAGCCACGCAGGCCCATGACCATGGCCGATGCGGGGCGCGATGCGGTGGCGCTGCTCGATGCCCTTGGCGTCGATGGCCCGGTCGTGCCGATCGGGACCGCCGTGGGCGGTGCCGTGGCCCTGCATATCGCCGCGACCTATCCGGCACGGGTTCGGGCCGTCATCGCGACCTCGCCCGCCACGGGCGTGCCGGACCAGGCGCGCCAGCCGCTGCGCGACCGCGCCGATGCGCTGGAACGCGAGGGCACGCGCGCCACCGTCGATGCGGGGCTCGACCTGGGCTATCCGCCGGCGCTACGCGGCGATGCCGCGCGCTTCGCGGAAACCCGCGCGCAACGCCTGGCCGCCGATCCGGTGGGGCAGGCGGCGACTATGCGGATGCTGGCGGGGCTCGACATGGTGGCGGCGCTTGCAAGCATCGCCTGCCCAGCCCTGATCCTGGCCGGAATCCACGATCTTGGGCGCCCGCCCGAACGTGTCGCGGCGGTCGCGGCCGTGATCCCCGGCGCCGAGTTCCGCGTGCTGGAAAGCGGGCATTTCATGGCGATCCAGACGCCGGAACTGCTGGCGGCGGAAATTCATCGCTTTCTCGGCCCGCCACCAGGCTGACCGGCTTCTGACGACATCAGGGAGGAACAAGAAAAATGATCACCCGAAGGCACCTGGCGGCAAGCGCTGCCATCCTGCTCGCCACCCGCGCCGCGCGGGCGCAGGCACCCCGCTACCCTGACCAGCCCGTGCGCATCATCGTCCCGTTCCCGGCCGGGGGGCCCGCGGATATCGTCGGCCGGCTGCTGGCCCGCGCCTTGTCGGATCAACTCGGCCAGCCCTTCGTCGTGGACAATCGCGCCGGCGCCGGCGGGGTGATCGGTGTGGAGGTCGTCGCCCGTGCCCGGCCTGACGGGCTGACGCTGGGCATCGGCAGCAGCGGCGCGCTCTCCGTCCTGCCGTCGCTGATGCCGCGCATGCCCTATGATGTGGCGCGGGACATCCAGCCGGTGTCGCTCGCGATCATCGTGCCGCAGGTGCTGGCGGTGCATCCGTCGGTCCCCGCGCGCACCGTCGCGGAACTGGTCGCCTTGGCGAAGGCCCGCCCAGGCGGCCTGAACTTCGCCTCCTCCGGCAGCGGCAATTCGCTGCACCTGGCGGCAGAGCTTTTCCGCGCCCGCGCGGGAGGGATCGAGATCATCCACGTGCCCTATCGCGGCGCCGCGCCGGCCCTGACGGATCTGGTCGGCGGCCAGGTGCAGATGATGTTCGGCGACGTGCCGGTGATGCTGCCGCAAATCCGTGCGGGCACCATCCGCGCCCTGGCGGTGACCGCGCCCGTGCGCTCCGCCGTCCTGCCCGACGTGCCGACCATGGCCGAAGCGGGCGTGGCGGGCGTGGAATCCGAAAGCTACTACGGGCTGATCGCGCCCGCCGGCCTGCCGGCCGACCGCCTGGCCATTCTCAACAACGCGGTGAAGACGGCGCTCGAATCCCCCGCTACGCGGCAGCCCTTGCTGGACCAGGGCGGGCGGCTGATCGGCGGCACGCCGGAGGCCTTCGCGGCGCATATCCGCGCGGAATCCGAGAAATGGGCGGAGGTGATCCGCTTCTCCGGCGCGACGCTGGACTAGACCCAGGGCGGCCCGGTCGAGCACGGCGCAAAGCCGATCGACCTCCCCGCGCGGCAGGCTCGGCAGCACGGCAATACCGTCCCGCCGTAGCCTGCCGGTGCTGGCGTTCAGCCCAACAGCGCCAGGGCGTCCCGTGCCGTCGCATCCAGCGGGCGCAGCACCAGGCCGGTCGGCGCGCCGGCCTCGTCCAGCGCCGCCCAGCCTTCCGGCGTCTCGCGGAAGCCCGACACGCTGCCGTCGCGCAGGTGCAGGTGGAAATCGGGGCGGATGATGTTGGCAAAGCCCATCGCTGGCTTCACCTCCTCGATCCGGCCCTGCCAGGATTGGCGCGCCGGGCCGACGCCCAGGAAGATCTCGACCTCGCCACCGCTGTCGCGCAGCGCCTCAAGCGCGGCGCCACCCGCGCCGGCGGCAACAGGTTCGTCGGATGTCGTGGCGGGCGTCGGCTTTTCCGGCACCGCCAGCGTCTCGCCGACCCAGTCGCGCATCGCGGAGTCGAAGGCCTCCACGCCATCCATGCCGATGACCGACATCAACACGGTTCCGGCAGCGTCCTGGAACTCGATGCGCGGAAAGATCTTGCCGCGCATGCCGCCGCTGCGGTCCGCGACCAGGCGGGCGATGGGGGCCAGCGCCAGGCGCGACTCATGCGCCTCGCCGGAGATCACCAGCGCGCCCTCCGCCTCGGTCACCTGTTGCACCACGCCGATGCGTTCATGCGTGGCGCCACCATGGCTCAGCCCGACCATGGTGCGGCCCAGCGCGGGCAGCAGGGCGGCGGCCTGGATGGGCGAAGCGGTCAGCACGAAGCGTGTGGGCAGGTCGGTTTCAGTCACGATACGGTTTCCTCCAGGTTGGGTGATCGGCTTGTCTGCAACAGGCGGTGGCCGATCACGCGGCCCGCCTCCAGGTGCAGTTCCTCGTCGGCCAGCGCCGCGACCACGCGCGGGTCATGCGTGACCAGAAGGCAGGCGAAGCCGCGCTGGCCCTGCAACCGCGCCAGCAGCGCCAGCACCTCGGCCTCCACGCTGCGGTCGAGCGCCGAGGTCGGTTCGTCCAGCAGCAGGATGTCGGGGCCGGCGATCAGCGCGCGGGCGATCGCCACGCGCTGGCGCTGGCCGCCGGACAGCCCGGCGGGGCGGCGTTCCGCCAGCGCGGCATCCAGCCCGACCTCGGCCAGGGCCACCAGCACGCGCGCCTGGCGTTCGCCGGCGGTCAATTCCGGCATGTGCAGGCGCAGCGGTTCGGCCAGGATCCGGCGCACCGAAAGCCGCGGCGACAGGCTGGTCGCGGGGTTCTGGAACACCACCTGCATCCGCCGGCGCCAGGTGCTGCCCGGCGGCAGCGGCCGGCCATCCAGCAGCACCTCGCCTGTCGCCGGCAGCAACCGCAGCAGCGCCAGCGCGAGCGAGGTCTTGCCGCAGCCCGACGGTCCCGTCACGGCCAAGGTCCGCCCGCGATGCAGCATCAGGTCGATGCCACGCAACGCCGGTGCCCCCCGCCCGTAGGTCACCGCAATGCCGCGTGCCTCCAGCACCGGCACGCCCGGCGGCGGCGGGCAGCGCGCCAGCGCCACGGCGGGCGCGAGCAGGCGTTGCAGCGCCGGATCGGCCCCGCGCAGCGCGGCGCCGGCCGGCATCTGGGCCACGATCCGCCCGTCCCGCATCACCAGGATGCGGCCGCCGATGGCACGCGCGGCCTCGGCATCATGGGTGATCAGCAGCAGCGCCATGCCCAGGCGCTGCCGCAGGTCGTCCAGCAGCGCCAGCAGCGATGCGCGCAGCGCCGCATCCAGCGACGCCGTCGGTTCATCGGCGATCAGCAGGGCAGGGGCCCGCGCGATCGCCATGGCGATGACGGCGCGCTGCTGCTGCCCGCCGGAAAATTCATGCGGCAGCGCGCGCGGCCGTGCCACCGGATCGGGCAGCCCGACCATGCGCAGCAGCGCCGCCGCCCGCGCCTGCGCGGCGCGGCGGGACAGGCCGGCGGTCGCGGCGGCTTCCGCCACCTGGCGCAACACCGGGTGCAGCGGGTTCAGCGCCTCGGCCGGTTCCTGGAACACCAGGCCGATGCTGTCGCGCAACACGGCACGCCGGGTCTGCTCGGCGGCGCCCACCATCTGCCGGCCGGCGATGCGGATCGAACCGGCCAGGCGCGTCGCCTGCGGCGGGATCAACCCGCAGATGGCCAAGGCGGTCACCGACTTGCCGGATCCCGAATCGCCCAGCAGCGCCACGGCCTCGCCGGCGGCGATGGTCAGGTTGACGCCGCGCACCGCCTGGACCGCGCCGAAATCCAGTTCCAGCGCGCGGACCTCCAGCACCGCATCCGGCACGCCCGCCGGCAGCGCCAGCGGGGTGACGATCCGCTTCGCGGGCGCGAGGCGCGGGTCCAGCGCATCGCGCAATCGCTGGCCCAGCAAGGTCACCAGCAGCAACACGCCCCCCAGGGCCGCGACGGCCGCCGCCGCCAGCCAGGGCGCATGCAGGTTGTTGCGCGCCTGGGCCAGCAATTCGCCAAGCGTGGGCGTGCCGGGCGCCATCCCCAGCCCCAGCAGGTCCAGCCCCGCCAGGGTCGTGATCGCCCCTGCGGCCAGGAAGGGCGCGATGGACAGCGTGGGCGCCAGCGCGTTCGGCAGGATGTGCACCCAGGCGATCCGCCGCGCCGGCACGCCCATGGCCGTGGCGGCGCGAACGAAATCCTGGGCGCGCAGGCGGAAGAACTCCGCCCGCGTCACGCCGGCGATGCCCATCCAGAAGAACAGCCCCATGACGCCGGCCAGCACCCAAAGGTTGGGCGCGATCACGCTGGCCAGGATCAGCAGCAGGAAGGTCAGCGGGACGCCGGACCAGATCTCCGTCAGCCGTTGCAGCACAAGGTCGGTGACGCCGCCGCGCCAGCCCTGCCAGGCCCCCATCGCCAGGCCAAGCAGCACGGCCCCCGCCGTGACCAGCGCACCGAAGCCGAGCGACAGCCGCAGCCCCCAGATCAGCCGCGCCAGCACATCCCGCGCCTGGTCGTCGGTGCCGAGCGGGTGGCGCCAGCCGGGGGCGGCGGGGGCGGCCCGGGGCAGGCCCGGCGCCACCGTATCCGGCGCGAAGGGGACAGGCGGCCAAAGCTGCACGGCCCCCCGCCGCGCCAGCAGGGCCTGGACGGCGGGATCGTGGAAATCGGCGGGGATCGGCAGGGTGCCGCCAAGCTGGCGCTCGGTCGGCCGCGACCAGGCCGGCGACGAGACTTGCCCATCGAGCCAGAGCAGCACGGGCCGGTCATTGGCGACGAACTCGGCCGGCAGCACGACCAGTGCCAGCAGCCCGAGGCCGATCGCCGGCCCGCTGCGCCAAAGGGGCCGTCGTTCAGCCACGCCGGGCCCCGAAGTCGACCCGCGGATCGACCGCGACATAGAGCAGGTCCGACGCCAGGTGCAGGACCAGGCCGATCAGCGTGGCCAGCCAGAGCGTCCCGAAGATCACCGGGAAATCCCGCGACAGCGCCGCATCGATGCCAAGCAGCCCGACCCCCTGCAGGCCGAACAGCGCCTCGATCAACACCCCGCCGCCGAGCAGCATGCCCAGCAGCGCGCCCGGCAGCCCGGCGATGACGATCAGCATCGCGTTGCGGAACACATGCCCGAACAACACCCGCGTCGGCGCCAGCCCCTTGGCGCGGGCGAGCAGCACGTAGGTCTTGCCGATCTCCTCCAGGAACAGGTTGCGCGTCAGCAGCGCGAGGGAGGAGAAGCCGGCGATCACCATCGCCGTGACCGGCAGCACGAGATGCCAGAGCCAGTCGGCGACCAACGCCGGCCAGGACAGGTCCTGCCAATTGGCCGAAACCAGCCCGCCTGGCGGAAACACCTGCCAGAAGCGCCCGCCGGCAAACAGCACGAGCAAGGCGACCGCGATGACCATCGCCGGGATCGCATGCGCCGCGACCGTCATCGCCGTCGCCACCGTATCGAAACGCCCGCCCCGCCGCAGCGCCAGCGCGATGCCAAGCGGCACCGCGACAAGATAGGTCAGCAAGGTGGACCACAGGCCCAGCGACAGCGACACCGGCAGCCTTTCCCACAACAGCGCCGTCACCGGGCGATCGAGGAAGAAGGACGTGCCGAGGTCGAAGCTGACCAGCCGTCGCAGCATCAGCCAGAAGCGTTCATGCGCCGGGCGGTCGAAGCCGAATTGCCGTTCGATCTCGGCGATCAGCCGCGGGTCCAGCCCTTCGCTGCCGCGATAGCGCAGCGCGGCGTCCTGCGATCCGCCTTCGGTCGCCGTGCCGCCCAGGGAGCGTTCGGCCGCGTCCTGCACCTCGCCGGTCAGCGTGGCGATCAGGTGTTCGACCGGCCCGCCGGGCGCCATCTGGGCCACCGCGAAGTTCAGCGCGACGATGGCCAGCAGGGTCGGCGGCACCAGCAACAGGCGGTGCAGGACGTAGCGGCGCAGCGGCATCTGGACGGGGGGCTCCTTTCTCGCTGATATATGCGAATGACTCGCAGTTGCATATACCTGACCGTGCTCCTCCTGCCGCTGGCGGCACTCGCCCGCGACGACGCCGTGGCCGCCCACGGCACCCCGGCGCTGCCGCCGGGCTTCAGCCATTTCCCGCATGTGCGACCGGATGCGCCAAAGGGCTGCACCCTGCGCATGGCGCAGTCGGGCACCTTCGATACGCTGAACCCATTCACCCTGCGCGGCCGCATCGTGATGGGGGTGTGGAACTGGGTGTATGACCCGCTGCTGACGACGGCCCCCGATGAATCCCTCGTGGCCTACGGCCATCTGGCGGAGCGTTTCGAACTGGACGAAACGACGCGGCGCGTGCGTTTCACCCTGCGCGCCACCGCGCGTTTCCAGGATGGCCGCCCTGTCACCGCCGATGATGTCGCCTTCACCGTCACCACGCTCGCGCGCTACGGCAGGCCCTTCCATCGCACCCTGCTGGAACGCGCCGATCCGGTGGTGGAGGGACCCCTGACCATCAGCCTGGCGCTGCCTGACGGTGAGGCCCGGCGCGGCGTGCTGCGCCTGGGCGAGGTGCAGATCCTGCCGCGCCACGACTGGGAGGGACGCGATTTCGCGGCACTGACCATGCAGCTTCCGATCGGCAGCGGCCCCTATCGCGTGACCTCCGTCGATCCCGGCCGCCAGGTCATCTTCGATCGCAACCGCGACTGGTGGGCGCGCGACCTGCCGACCGGCCGCGGGCGCTTCAACCTGGATCGGATCGAGGTGACCTGGTACCGCGACCGCATCGCGGCCTTCGAGGCCCTGATGGCCGGCCGCGAGGATTGGATGCAGGAGGCCGATGCGCGCCGCTGGGCGGTCGGCTACGACCTGCCGCCGGTGCGCGACGGCCGCATCCGCCGCGTCGAGCAGCGGCATTGGTACACCACCGGGATGAACGGCTTCGCCTTCAACCTCCGCCGTCCGCGGTTCGAGGATGTTCGCGTGCGCGAAGCGCTGTCGCTGCTGCTGGATTTCGAATGGGCCAATGCCGCCCTGTTCCACGACAGTTTCCGCCGCACGACCAGCTTCTTCGAGAATTCCGACCTGTCCGCCAGCGACGCGCCGGATGCGGCGGAACGGGAGTTGATGGCGGATTTCGCATCGCTGTTCCCCAAGGAAGCCTATGAACGCCCCTGGATGCCGCCGCGCAGCGACGGCAGCGGCCGCGACCGCGCCATGCTGGAACGCGCGCTGGCCTTGCTTGGCGCCGCCGGCTGGGCACCGCGTGACAGCGACGGTCGCCTGGCGAACACGGCGACCGGCGAGGTCTTCATCCTGTCGGTCCTGGCGCAGAGCAATGCGCAGCAGGCCCTTGTCGGCGTCTGGTTCCGCGCGCTGCGCCGCATCGGCGTCGTGCCGCGGTTCGAGGTGGTCGATGCTTCGACCTTCACGGCCCGCACCCGCGCGCATGATTTCGACATCGTCTCCCGCTTCACCATCCCGCCGGATTGGCCGGGGGCGGAACAGCAGAACCTGTGGTCCTCCGCCGCCGCGGCGCGGCCGGGCAGCGGCAACCTCAACGGCATCGCCGATCCGGCCCTGGACGGCTTGCTGGAACGACTGGTCGCCGCACCGGACCGCGATACGCTGCGGACCACGGCGCGGGTGCTGGACCGCGCGCTGCAATGGCGGTCGCTGGTGATGCCCGGCTATTACGATCCGGTGCGGCGATTGGCCGTGGCCGACCGCTTCGCCTGGCCGGCGCAGCCGCCGCGCTTCAGTTATGGCGACGACGCCTGGTGGTGCCAGGCGGCGTCGCCGGAATAGCACGGCCGCCGCGCCTTAGAACGTCAGCCGCAGGCCGACGCGATAGGTCCGGCCCGGTGCCACCTGCAACTCGATCGGGTTGACCGACTTCACGTCGTTCGTCGCGAATTGCGAGCGGTTGTAGGTGGTGCCGCCCGGCGCGAGCGGCATGTAGCGCTGATCCAGAAGATTGAAGATCGCGCCGCTCAGCTCGACATTCTGGAACGGCCGCCAGTTGGCCAGCAGGTCGAAGGCCGTCCAGGACTTCGGCAGGTAGATCTGCGAACTGCTCGCCTGCGTCACCTCATCCGCATAGGTCGCGTTCAGCGTGACGCTGGTGCGCCAATCCGGATATTCATAGGTCACGCCCGTCGTCAGGTTGAGCGGCCGCGCACCGTCGAAGGCGGTGCGTAGCGCGGCCGGTGCCGCGACCTGCGTGCCTTCCTGGTAGGAGGCGCCGCCGTTCAGCGTCCAGTCGCGCGCGAAGCGCCAGGCGCCGGCGAACTCGACACCCTTGACCGTCACCTCGCTCAGGTTCTGGTAGGTGATGTTGAGCGTGCCGGGGATGCTGACGAAGCTTTGGATGAAGTCGGTGTAGTCGGCCCGGAACACACCCAGGCTGGCATAGGCATTGGGATATTGCAGGCGAATCCCGCCCTCGTAGCTGCGCACCTGTTCGGGCCGCAGATTCCCGTTCGGGATCAGGTTGAAGGTGGTGCCGGGCAGCGAGGTATAGAGCTGCTCGGCCGTCGGCATCTTGAAGCCTTCGCCGTAGTTGCCATACAGCGACCAGGTTTCATCGAGCCGCCAGATGGCGCCGAAGCCGGCGGAGACGTTGCTCTCCTCCTGCGTCCGTGCCTCCTGGCCCACCACCTGGCGATAATCGGCGTCTGGGCGCGGGGAGATCCGCGCATTGGTGAAGCGCACGCCGGGCACCAAGGTCAGCGCGCCATCGAACAGGGTGACTTCGTCCTGCAGGTAGATGCCGTAGTTGGTGGTATCGGCATTGGCGAAGTTGAAGCCGCCGGCGCGTGTCGTCGTCCGCACCCCGGTGGTGTTGTTCACCGTCACGTCTTCTCGCGCATAGTCGGTCGCGGTGTCGTAACCGGACAGGCCATAGGTGAGCACATGCCGCGTGCCGCCGAGCTGGAAGCTGGAACCGAGCTGCACCTCGCCCTGCAGCACGTTCTCGGAATAGGTCAGGCTGTCGGAAATGCTGACCTGCTGGCGATTGGCCAACTGGCGCAGGCGCGTGCCGCTGCGCACGATCTCCTGCGGCTGGTAGCCCGCCATGACGCGCACGCTGTCGAGCCAGCGCAGCCCCGCCCGCCACTCCACATCCGTGGCGAAGAGCTTGCGGTCGATGTCCTGGCGGCGCTGGTAGCCGAGGTTGATGATGCCGCCCGTCGCGGGGCCGAGGTCGTAGCGCTGATCGACATCGGTGATGCGCTGCAGGACATCGGCCGTGAAGCGGACGCGCAGGTCGGGGGTCGCATCCCAGACCAGCCGCGCGAAGTAGTTGTCGGCGGAGATATCCGCCGAGTCGAGGCGGTTGCACGGCGTCGCCTGCGGGTTGCGGGTGCAGTTCCAGATCCCGTTCGGCGACCGTGAATTCTCCCGCGACGCCTCGCTGGCGTCACGCCGCTGGTAGGAGAACATGATCCCGACATTCTTGGCCTGGGCGGCGATCGTCGCGCGGCTTTGCAGGCTGCTGTCCAAGGAGGAATAGCTGGTGGACACCTCGCCACCAAACGTATTGCCGGGGGTGATGTAGTCCGACGGGTTGCGGGTGATGTAGTTCACCACGCCGCCCAGCGCGTCGGCGCCATAGAGCACCGATCCCGGGCCACGCACCACTTCCACCCGACGCAGGTTCCAGGGGTCGATCACGTCGCGGGTATTGTCGGTGATGCGCTCGATCGTGCGGAAGCCATCCACCAGGGTCAGCACGCGATTGCCGCCGACGCCGCGAATGGTCACGCCGCCCAGGCTGGCGAAGGGATCGGTGCCGGTGGTCTGGCGGTTCACGGTCACGCCCGGCGTGTAGCGGAACACATCCTCCGCATTGCGCGCCAATTGCCGGTCGAGTTCGGCACCGGTGATGACATCGACAGTCTGCGGCGTGTCGAACAGCCGTCGCGGGTTGCGCAGCGCGGTGGTGTTCACCGGCGGCAGCAGGGTCAACGGCGGCAGCCGCACCTCGCCGTCCGGGGCCTCCGCCGTCACGGCGGTCGGTTCGGTCGTCTGTGACGCCGCGGGACCGGCGGCGAGCGCCGCACCGGCGACGGAGGCGGCGAATAGGCGTTGCAGGCGCAAGCGCCTTGTTCCGGCGGCGGGCCGCACGGCAGTCAAGCGAATCATCAAGAAACTCTCCCCGTCTTCGCTTCACATGCAAATGCGAATCATTCGCAATGTCAATTGCGAGAGAGGAGGAAGGCCCCGATCAACCTGGAGTCAGTGCAGTGAGAAGCCGATCGGCACCATCACGGTCGCCTGCGCGCCCGGCATGTCCGCCGGCAGGCGCGGCAGCGGGGAGACGCGGCGCAGCAACGCCATCGCCTCCTGGTCCAGCAGCGGCGATCCGGCACCACGCACGAGGTGCGGGGCCAGCACCGTGCCGTCGCGCGCGATCGAAAAGCGCACCATCGCGACGCCTTCCGTCCCCCGCTCATGCGCCGAGGGCGGGTAGCGCAGGTTGCGCTGCAGGATGCGTGCGATGGCGGCGGCATAGGCGGGGGGCAGTTGCGTCGCCTGGCTATCGCCGGCCGCACCCCCGCTGGGGGCCGCAGCGGCGGTCGCCGCCGCCGCGCCGGTTGCGGCGCCGCCGGCGGTTGCGGCACCTGGCGCCCCGGTCGATGCCCTTGCCTCGGCGCTGCCGGCGCCCCGCTGCGCCGGGGCCGTTGCCGGGCGCGGCCGCGGGGCGGCGGCGGCCGGGCGGGCGGGCTGGGGCGTTTCGGGCCGGCGTTCCTGCGGCGGTGCCGGGGCAGGGGGGGGTGGTTGCACGGGCAAGGCCTCGGTCACCGGCACCGCCTCGGTCACCGGCGGGGGTGGCGCCGCGGCGTGCAATTCGGCGGCGGGGGCTGCCTCGGGCGGGATGGCGGCCGGCGCCGCCACCGGCCGCAGGTCGGGTGGCACGACATCCGTGGGCGCGACGTCCGGCGGCGGTGGCGCGGCGGCGGGCAATGCCTCGGCCGGCACCGGCTCGGCCATGGCGACAGCCTGCGCCGGTGCCACGGGCTGCGCCGCGTCATCCGATGCCGCCTGCGTCAATGTCTCGGCGGGCCCCTGTGCCGCCAGGTCGCCCGATGCGCCATCGGCCGTGTCGCCCGCGGCGATTCCCCCCGCCGCACCGAAGCCGGACAGGCCCAGCGACATCGGCGCCCCGGCCGGTGCCGGCAAACTGCCCGGATTGAGCAGCACCGCGGCCAAGGCGACATGCAGGCCAATCGCCACCGCCCAGGCGGCGGGGCGAATGCGCCAGGGGCTGGCCTCCAGCCCCGGCTGAATCCCGGCGGCGCTCAGGGCGCGCCCTCGCCGATCAGCGACGCGCGGGCAAAGCCGGCGGCCGACAGCCCGGCCAGGACGCGCATCACCTCGCCATAGGGCTGGGCGCGATCGGCGCGCAGGAACACCGGGCGATCGGGGGCCGCCACCGCGACCGGCTGCAGCCGCGCCACCAACCCGGTCGCCGGCACCTCCTCGCGCTCGACGAAAATCCGGCCCTGGCCGTCGAGGGTGACGATCAGCGGCTCCTGCGCCTGCGTCGCCGCGGCCTGGGGCGCCTGCGGCAGGTCCACCGGCACGCCCACGGTCATCAGCGGCGCCGCCACCATGAACACGATCAGCAGCACCAGCATGACGTCGACAAAGGGGGTGACATTGATCTCGGACAGGATCCCGTCGTCCTCGCCCGCGTCGTCGCGCCCGCCGAAGGCCATGGCGCTATTCCCCCGCCAGGCGCGGGCGCTGCCCATCCGCCAGGCCCAGCCGGCGCGCCAGCCGTTCCGCGGCGCCATGCGCCGCCCCACGCGCGTCGGCCAGCATCGCCGACAGCCGGTTGTAGGCGAGGGCCGCGGGAATGGCCGCGACCAGGCCCAGGGCGGTTGCGAACAGCGCCTCCGCGATGCCCGGCGCCACGGCGGCCAGGCTGGTATTGCCGCTGGCGGCGATGGCGGTGAAGGCGTTCATGATGCCCCAGACCGTGCCGAACAATCCGATGAAGGGCGCCGTCGCGGCGACGCTGGCCAGCAGCGGCAGGCCGCGCCGGGCCTCGGCCGCGCATTCCGACACCGCCAGGCGCGCCGCCCCCGCGATATGCTCGCGCCGGTCCGCCGGCCGTTCCGCCGCCGCCTCCCGCGACGCCTGTTCCGCCGCGACCAGGACGGGCAGCCAGCGGTTGTCGGCGGCCGGCGGCCGACCGTCATCGGCAAAGCGACGCAGCGCCCGGGCGTCGCGGCCAAGCCGGCTGAAGCCCAGCGCCCGGTCGAGTGCCAGCGCCCAAACCCCCAGCGACGCCACAAGCAGCAGCAGCATCACGGCGCGCACCACCCAATCGGCCATGAGGAACAGGCCGAGCGGTGAAAGATCGTGCGGTGTCGGCAATGCGGTGCTCCTCACTAGATGTCGAAAATCATGAGGCCGGGCGTCAGAGGCCGAAGCGGACGCCAACGCGGCTGGTCGGCCGCAGCATGTCGGCGCAACCGGGCTGGTCCTGGCCCCCGATCCGGCAGGCCAGCACGTCGTTCACCAGCAGCCGCCCCAGCCGGTCGCAGGCCAGGCCCGCCAGGTCGAACAGCCGGACCGTGGTGCGACCCGCACCAACGGGCCCGAGTTCCACCGCCGCGCGCCGCGCGATCTGGCCATCGGCGCCGAAGATCACGAGGTCGAGCCGCAGCGTGGCGACCGGCTCCGCGCCGGTCGCGTCATTGGCCAGCACCATCCACAGGCGGCAGCCATCCGCGGCACCGGCCATCGGCTCCAGCCGGTTCAGTTCCACCTGCAACTGCGGCTGGGCCTGGGCTTGGGTGCCTACGGCCAGCACCGACGCCAGGGCCACGCTCAACCAAAGGCGCCGCCAAGCCGTGCGGCATCGCCCTTCGCGCCATGTCGTCGTCATCTCGGCCTCGCTTGGTGGAGCGGATGCTTGCCATGATTGCGAATGACTCGCAATCTCATAAATCATCCGGTGCCGCGAGGAAGGCCTGGCGGATGATCATCTCGAAAGGCGAGACACCGCGGCCGCGCCTACCCTATCCTGCCGTCCCGCAGGAGTGCCCGCCCATGGTCGACCTATCGTCCGGTTGCCGTCCTGGGGCGCGTCGCGCCTGGCCCGACCTGGGCTGAACGCGGTGGACCGTATCGCGGGGCTTGCCCGGCTCGCATCCCATCTGGCGCAGGTCGCGCCATTCGACGTCACGATCCGGCTCTGGGACGGCACGCTGCTGCCGCTGGCGCCGGGCGCGCGCGACGACCTGCTGATCCTGGTCAATACGCCCGCCGCCCTGACCCGGATGATGCGGCGCCCCCGCCTGGCCACCCTGGTCGATTTGATCGGTGAGGGGGCGATCGACCTGCAAGGCGGCACGCTGCTCGACCTCGCGGCACGGCAGGGCGCCACCTCCACCCGTGGCCTGTTCCGGCGCCTGGACAAGCGCCTGCTGACCACCGCGCTGCTGCCCTTCCTGTTCGGCTCGGGCGGCGCTGCCGCGACCCAGGCCTTCGCCGGCGCGCAAAAGGCGCGGCATGAGGAAGGCCGCGACGACAAGGCGCAGGTACAGTTCCACTACGACCTGTCCAACGCCTTCTACGCGCTCTTCCTCGACCCCCGCATGGTCTATTCCTGCGCCTATTTCCGCGATTGGGACGCCGACCTCGCGACCGCCCAGGCCGACAAGCTTGAGATGATCTGCCGCAAGCTCCGCCTCGCCCCCGGCGAGCGTTTCCTCGACATCGGCTGCGGCTGGGGCGGGCTGGTCTGCCACGCGGCGCAGCACCACGGCGTCACCGCCCATGGCGTCACGCTCAGCCAGGCGCAATTCGACCTCGCGACCCGGAAGATCGCCGACCTCGGGCTGCAGGACCGCGTGACCATCGAATTGAAGGATGTCCGCGCCCTGGCCGGACCCTTCGACAAGATCGCCAGCATCGGCATGTTCGAACACGTCGGCCTGGACAATCGCGACGGCTACTTCCGCCAGATCCGCGACCTGCTGCGCCCGCGTGGCCTCTACCTGCACCACGCCATCACGCGCCCGATGAAACGCAACGAACGCGCCTTCCGCCACAAGCGCCCGGAATTCGCCGCCATCGTGAACTACGTCTTCCCGGGCAGCGAATTGGACCACATCGGCGGCACCACCGACGCCATGGAACGCAATGGCTTCGAAGTGCACGACACCGAAGCCTGGCGCGAACACTACGCCCGCACCACCCGCCATTGGGCCGAGCGCCTGCACGCCAACCGCGCCGCCGCCGAGGCCGAGGTGGGCGCGGCCAAGACCCGCATCTGGCTGCTCTACCTGGCCGGCGTCTCACTCGCCTTCGAACGCGGCACCATCGGCATCTTCCAAACCCTGGCCACCCGCCGCACCCGCGGCGCCTCCGGCCTGCCGCCGACAAGGGCAGACCTGTATCGGTAACCGGGGCGGAAGAAGGGGGGAATTTGCGCCTTGAGAGGGCCAAGGCCCCTTGCGGTTTTCAAAGCGCAAATTCCCCCATCACACCCGCCGCTCCGCCATCGGCGGCAGGTAGCGCTGGGTGAACATGCTATCCGCGCTGGGCGGGTTGGCGATCCCGAAGGCCTCCGCACTGGCGCTGATCAGCAGTTCCGCCCGTGCCGGCTCCAGCGACCCAAGCCCATCCCGCCGGACATTCGGCGTCAGGATCGACCGGTCGCGGGTCATCTCCCACCGCCGCTTCTCCAGCGCCACGTCGAACAGGGGTTCGCGCTTCAGCAGGGACTGCATCCCGGCCTCGGGCTCCGCGATCAGCAGTTGCAGCCCAGCCATCGAGGCACGCACGAAAGCCGCCGCCTGCGGCCCGTTGCGTTCCAGCCAATCCGCCCTTGCCACGATGGCGCTGCCGCAGATGTCCAACCCATTCTCGGCATAGGGCCAGGCCAGGATGTCGGATTCCGGCACCCCCATCGCCACCAGGTTGAAGTAGGTGGTGAAGAGGAACCCCGTCACCGCATCCACCTGGCGCTGCGCCAGCATGGTGTCGCGCAGATTGGGCGCCATCCCCGACCAGCGCACCCGCGACGCATCGATGCCCGCCGCCCGCGCGAAGACGGGGAAGAGCACGCGCGACCCTTCACCCTCTGGCGCGCCGACAAGCCGGCCGACGACATCGCCGGGCTTGTCGATGCCACGCCCTTTGAGCGTCACCAGCGCCGCCGCCGTGCGGTCGAACACCTGGTAGATCGAAACCAGGCGCTGGCTCGGGTTCTCCGCATTGAACTTCACGGCCGTGCTGATGTCCGTGAAGCCCAGATCATAGGCCCCCGTCGCCACCTTCACGGCGGTGTCGCCCGAACCAAACCCCCGATCGATGCGGACGGACAGGCCGTTCTGGCGGAACAACCCCCGTTCATCCGCCAGGGTCCACATGCCGTGGTTGCCCTGCAACGCCCAATCCAGCGTGAAGCGCAGCGGCGTGAGGCTGCCCTGCGCCCGCAGGATCGCGGGGGCCGCCATGACGCCGGCCAGTGCCAAGAACGTACGACGCGCGGTCATCTCAGCGCACCGTCACGAAGCGGAGGTCGAGCCGGTTATCCGGCCGCAACACCACATCGACCCCCGCCCGCGTGCCCCATGCGAGGCTCAGTTGGTACAGCGGCAGGTAGACCATGTTCTCGCGCTCCATCGCATTCGCCTCGGCGATCAACCCGCGCCGCGCCGCGGGGTCCATCTCCACGCCCACACGACCGACCAGCGCATCGAAATCAGGATTGGACCAGCCCGTCGCATTCCAGGAGCCATTGCCGCCGCCCTTGGTATGCATCGTGTTCCAGAGGATGTGGTGCGCATCGAAGGTCGGTGCATACCAGGCCATCAGGTAGAAGCGCGTGTCGCCACCGGTGATGCGCGGGAAGAAGCGCGCCCGCGATTCCGGCTGCGACGCCATGCGGATGCCGATCCGTGCGAGCATCGGGCCTAGCGCCATGCACACGGCCTCGTCCTGCGGATACTGGTCGTTGGTGCAGTTCAAGGTGACGTCAAAACCTTGCGCCTGCCCAGCCTCCGCCATCAGGCGGCGGGCGGCGACAAGATCGGTCGCCGGATGCCGCGCCATGTCCGGCGCAAAACCCTCCACACCCTCGGGGATCATCGACCCCGCCGGCAACGCCGATCCGCGCATCACCACGCGGCGCAGCGCCACGTCGTCGATCGCCGCATACATCGCCTGACGCACGCGGACATCGCGGAACGGATGGTCGCCCGACTGGTTCAGCCCAAGATACATCACCGCCGGCCGCGCCCCGCGCACGACGCGAAAGGCCGGATTGGCGGTGACCTGCGCCGTCGCCTGTTCCGGGATCGGGTTGATCAGATCGGCACCGCCCGACAGCAGCGCGGCCAGCCGCGTCGCATCGGATCCGATCGGCGTGAACACCACCTCGGTCAGGTCATTCGTCGGCGTGTCCCACCAGCGCGTGTTGCGCGCCAGCTTCACCTGCTGCCCGGCCTCGTAGCTCACCAGCCCATAGGGACCGGTGCCATTGGCATGACGCGTGGCGAAATTCTCGGTGCCGGCGCCGCGCGTCGGCGTGAAGGGCAGGGTGGCCTGGTTCGCTTCCGACCAGGGCTTGCTCATGATGTAGAAATTGGCGATCTCAGCCAGCAGGATCGGGTTTGGCGCGCGCGTCACGATGTCGAAACTCGTGTCGTTCACGACATCGATGCGTTCGATGCTGCGCACCGCCGGCCGCGCGTCCGATGTATCGGCCTGGGCCCGGCCCAGCGAGAACACGACATCCGCGACCGTCAGCGGCGTGCCATCCTGGAACACCACGCCCTGGCGCAGGGTGAAGCGCCAGCGCGTCGGCTCGATCACCTGCCAGGCGGTCGCCAGCCCGGGTTCGATCTGCATGTCGCGATTTCGGCGGATCAGCGCCTCATAGACATTCATGATCACGCCGAGCGTATTCGTCTCGGTCGTGCCATGCGGGTCGAAGGTCTGCACCTCCACCGCCTGCGCCACGATGAAGTTTCGCGCGGAGGCAACCTGCGGCGCGAATGTGGTGGCGGCCAGACAGGCCATCATGGCAAGGCGGGACAGCATGGGTCGATCTTTCTGCGTCACAGAATGGTACCTCCGTCGATGGTGAAATCCTGGCCGGTGATGTTCGCCGCCGCATCGCTAAGCAGGAATCGCACCACCCCGGCGATTTCCTCCGGCGTGCTGATGCGGCGAAGCACGCCGCCCATGCGTTCGGTGTAGCCGGCGATGACAGCGGCCTCCGGCTGCCCCGTGGCCTCGGCCTCCGCGCGCCAAATCCCCTGCATGCGATCGACCCCGATCGGGCCTGGCATTACGAGGTTGACGGTCACGCCATGCGGCCCCGCCTCGATCGCCGCCGACCGATGCAACCCGCGCAGCGCCCATTTGGACGCGACATATCCCGCGCGTCCCGGCCGCCCGCGCTGCCCATGCGTGCCGCCAATCGACACCACGCGGCCCGATTTGCGCGCATACATCGCCGGCAGCGCGGCCGAGAGGGTGACGAAACACGCCCGCAGATTCACCGCGATGACCGCATCGAATTCGGCGATGCTGATCTCGCCCAGCGGCTTGCCCAGCGGCCCGGTGATGCCGGCGGCATTGACCAGCGCATCGACGCGCCCGTTGGACCAATCCAGGCCTTGCGTCATCGCGCCCTCGGTCGCTTCGGCATCGGCCAGGTCGGCCTCCGCCAGCATCCACGGCGTGGCGAGGGTCGCACCGAACGCCTCCAACGCCTCCCGGTTCCGACCGATCAGGACAAGGCTGTAGCCATCATCCGCCAGCATGCGCGCGATGCATTGCCCGGTGCCCGAACCGGCACCCGTGACGAAGGCGGTCCTCACGGCTCATTCGCCGCGACAAAATAGCGGGAACGCAACTGGCTCTGGCTCTCGAAGATCGAACCCGGCGCCCGCGTCGGAAACGGCTGCTTGATATAGACCGGCTCGTTCCGCACCAGGCTGGTGCCACGCCCCGCCACGATGCGATCCATGTATTCCGCCCAGTCCACGCCATAGAACAAGGGAAACGCATCCGCCGCCGCATACTCCAGAAACATCATCCGCCGCATCCGCCCGCTGCGATTGGGTGCGGAGCCATGGATGGTCATGGGATGATGAATGCTGACCGATCCGGCGCGCCCGATCAGCGGCACCGCCTTGCCCAGATCCACGCCATCGCGCGCGACGTCGATGGCGCCGACAAAAAATCCGTCGCTGTCGTGATGCTCCAACAGCGGCCCGCGATGACTGCCCGGCATCACCATCAACGGCCCATTGTCGGCCAGGCAATCATCCAGCATCACCGCGATGATGCACATGTCCATATTGCTATGCGGCGCAAAGGCCCAATCCTGGTGCCACTCGATCGGGCTGCCATTGTCGCCGGACTTGGTGTTGATCTTGCTGTGGCTCAAACGAATATCGGGGCCGACGATGGCGGAGGCGAACTGCATCAGCGTCGCACTGCGGGCAAACTCGAAGAACAGCGGGTCGGCGCTATGCGGCGTCTTGATGCGCCGAATGCGCGGCGCATCGCGCGTGTGCCCCGTATCGAGTTCAAGAACATCCGTATGGCTGTCCGTCTGCCGCGCGCCATCCATCAGGCGATCGGTGACGGCGACCAGTTCGCGCAGCATATCCGGCGGCACCAGATCGGGCACCAGGGTGAATCCATTCGCCTTGAAATCGGCGATATGTTCGGCACAGGTCATGGATTATTCTCCATCAGTCTATTTCGATTGGATGGTGATGTGATCGTCATCTTCGCCATTTCATCGGCACGGTAATTGCTTCGAAAACGGGAGCAAGGAGTCCATCACGATGACCACTACGACCACGACCCGCCGCGCCCTGATCGCCGCCGGCCTCATGACACCCGCCATCGCCCGCGCGCAGGCGGTGTGGAGCCCCGACCGCCCCGTGCGCATCATCATTCCCTTCGCCGCAGGCGGTGCGTCCGACGTGCTGGCGCGCAGCGCCGCCGAACGCTTGATGACGACCATGGGCCGCAGCGTCATCGTCGAACCGCGCCCCGGCGCCGGCGGCAACCTGGGTGCGGAGGCCGCCGCCCGCGCACCCGCCGATGGCCACACGATCTTCTTCGGCGGCATGTCCAGCAACGCGATCAACGAAGCGCTGTACAACCGCCTCAGCTTCGATCCCGGCCGCGACCTGGTGCCGCTCGGCATGTTCATTGGCATCGCAAATGTGTTGATGATCAACCCCGCCAAGCGCGACTTCGTTGATCTCAACGCGATGCTTTCCGAAGCGCGCGCCAAGCCGGGCACGCTCGCCTATGGATCGAACGGTGCGGGATCGGTCACGCATCTGACCATGGAATTGCTCAAGCGCGCCGCCGGCGGCATCGACCTGCTGCACGTGCCCTATCGCGGATCGGGTCCCGCCGCCGCCGGGCTGATGGCCGGTGACATCACCATGATGTTCGACGGCGCACCCAGCGCGATCCAGCAGATCCGTGGTGGCACGCTCAAGCCCCTCGGCGTCAGCACCGCCAAGCGCGTCGCTGCCTTGCCGGAAGTGCCGACCCTCGCCGAAGCCGGCGTGCCCGGTTTCGACGTGCCGTCCTGGTACGCCATGTTCGCGCCGGCCGGCATGCCCGAACCCGCGCAGCGCCGCTGGCGCATGGAACTCGCGGCCCTGTGCCGCGATCCCGCCTTCGTCAGCGTGCTGGACCGCAACGCCGCCGAATACATGGCGCTGGAAGGCGATGCCATGGAACCCTTCCTGGCCGGCGAACGCACCCGCTGGAAGCAGGCGGTGCAGGACAGCGGCGCCAAGGTGGACTGACGCATGGAGTCCAACGATCCCTTCGACCTCCGCGCGGCGTTCCGCGCGGGTTGGTCGCCACGCAGCACGGCGCGCCTCGCGCCGGGCCGCGTGCAGGCCAATTTCGTGGCACTTCCTGCCGCATCTGCCCTCGATTTCGCCGCCTTCTGTCAGCGCAATCCGCGCTCCTGTCCGGTCCTCGCCATGGGCGCGCCGGGTGAGAGACTGTTGCCCGGCATGGGCCGCGATTTCGACCTCGCCACCGACCTGCCGCGCTACCGCGTCTGGCGCGACGGCGCGCCCGCCGAGGAACCGACCGATATCGCCGACCTGTGGCGCGACGACATGGTGGGTTTCCTGCTCGGCTGTTCCTATTCTTTCGAATGGGCGCTCGGCCAGGCCGGCATGGTGCTGCGCCACTGGGCCAGCGGCAGCAACCCGCCGATCTACCGCACGAACATTCCCTGCGTGTCCGCAGGGAATTTCGCCGGCAACATCATCGTCTCCATGCGCCCGCTGCGCCCGGCCGATGCGATCCGCGCGGTGCAAATCACCAGCCGCTTTCCGCGCGTGCATGGTGCGCCGCTGCACATCGGATTGCCCGAATTGATCGGCGTCGATCTCGATCGACGCGACGGCGGCGACGACCTCTCGCCGCAGGCCGATGAATTGCCCGTCTTCTGGGCCTGCGGCGTGACGCCGGAAAGCGCGCTGCGTGCGGCAAAACTTCCTTTTGCCATCACGCATTATCCCGGCGCGATGGCGATCACCGATCTGTGGAACGCAGACCTGGCGGAGTAACGGGTCAGTCCAACCCATCATCCGCCTCCACCCGCGCGGCGGGGTCGCCCCAGCCGCCGCCGCCGGGCAGTTCCAACACAAGCCGCTGACCGGCGGGGACCACCTGCAAACCCTTGCCGGCCAGAGCCACGCCGGATGACAGTCGCACCGATCCGGCGGCACCCGGCTTGCCACCGGCCGCGCCCTCGGCCGGGTTGTCGCATCGTTCGAACATCGCCAGCACGGCCATCGGCTCGGCCGGGTTCAGCGACGCAACCTCGACAACCTGCCCGTGCCCGCCACGGAATTCTCCGACGCCGCCCGATCCCGGTCGCAGTTCCTTGCGCCAGACGACGACGGGGGCATTGGCCTCCACAACCTCAATCGGCACGGCTTTGACGCCAGCGGGGAAGGCGGTGCCGTCCAGCCCATCCATGCCCGGCCGTCCGCCGGTGCCGCCGCTGTTGAAGAACACAGTCTCGAACGGCGTCACGCCCTGGTGGCCGTCGGCATCGACAACCTCCGGCCCGCCGCGCAACTGCACCGTCCACAATACCGACGACCCCGCCGCCGGCACGCGCCGCGGCATCGCCTGCGCCAGGCAGGCAAACACCGCATCCGGCAGGAACTGCCCCACGACATGCCGCGCCGCGACGGGCGCCGGATCCTGCGCGTTCAACACGCTGCCGAGCGGTGCCTCCACCCGGATCGGCGCCAACGAACCCGCATTGTTCGGCACATCCGGCGCCACCACCGTTTTCACGCCAAACGCCGCATAGGCGCGCGTGTAGGGCAGCACGACATTCACCCCGCGCGGCACCGCGGGCGATGTGCCGGCGAAATCGACCAGAACCTCGCCGCCCAGAATGCTGACGCGGCAGGCCAGTTCGATGGGTCGCCCCGCGACACCGTCCAAGCGCAGCCGCGAGGTCCAACTTCCTTGTGGCAGGGCCGCAATCGCCGCCTCCGTCGCGCGGCGCGAGCGAAGCAGGATTTCATCGCCCAGCGCATCCAGGTCGGCCATGCCCTGCTGCGCCAGCATCGCCGCCAGCGCGCGCCCCGATGCCGCATTCGCGGCGCAGTAGGATCGGATATCGCCCTCAACCTCGAACGGCCTGCGCACATTCGCGCGCAGGATCGCCATCAAGGTCGCATCGAATACGCCATCCCGCGCCAGGCGCAGGATCGGCAGGCGGATGCCTTCCTCAAAGATGCTGCGCCCATCAGGACCCTGGCCCAGGCCGCCGATATCCACCTGGTGGCAGGCGCAGGCGAAGAGCGCCACGCATTGCCCCTGGTGAAACGCGGGCGTGACCACGGTGATGTCGTGCAGATGGCCCGACGTCAGCCAGGGGTCGTTGCTGACGTAGTGATCTCCCTCCCGCATCGACGCGATGGGATAGGCCGCGATGAAATGCCGGATGCTCTCGGCCATCGAATTCACATGACCCGGCGTGCCCGTCACCGCCTGCGCCAGCATGCGCCCTTGCGGATCGAAGACACCGGCGGACAAATCTCCCGCCTCCCGCACCGTCGTCGAGAACGCGGAACGCAGCAGCGCCTGCGCCTGTTCCTCAGCCAGCGCGATCAGCCGGTCCCAGGCGAGTTGCGTGGACAGATCAGCGATCATGCGGCCAGCGCCTCGCCCTGCGCGTCCGGCAGATCGATCACCAGATGCCCGCGCGCATCGACATGCAGCGTGCAGCCCGCGGGGATCACGGTGGTCGTCGCATCCTCGACCACCAGCAGCGGTCCCACGGCATGGGCGCCAGCAACCAGGGCATCCCGCGCCAGCACCGGGCATTGCATCGCCCCGCCATCGGGATCACGCATCCATCGCGTCGCGACCCCATGGACCGCCTGCGCCACCGGCTTGGACGGTGCCATGGCCGAGGCTTCCGGCGGCCCGGAAACAGTGACGGCGATCGCGACCAACTCCACCCCAACCCCGGGGATCGGCGCGCCATATTGCGCGGTATAGGCCGCCAGGAACGCGGCTTCGAGCATCGCCACGCTCGGCGCATCCGCCGGCAGCGGCACGCTCACCTCCTGCCCCTGGCCGCGATAGCGCAATTGCGCGCTGCGCCGCGTCTGCAATGCGGCACCGGCCGCCAGGGCAGGGGCCACCACCGCCTCGGCCTCGGCGGCAAGCGCCAGGAACGCAGCCTCCAGCGCCGGCATATCCAATGCCGCCACGGCGCCCGGATAGCCGCGCACGGCCTCATACGACGGGTTGGCCCACAAAAACCCGAAGGCCGAGCCCACACCCGCCCCGGCCGGCACGATCACCCGCGTCACCCCCAGCCGCCGCGCCAGGCGCAATGCATGCAACGGCGCGCCACCGCCGAAGGCAACCAGCACACGATCCTCCAACCCCGCACCCCGTTCCGCCGCATGCACCCGCGCGGCGGCGGCCATAGCCGATTCCACAACTTCGGTGACGGCCACAGCCAGATCGGCGGCCGCGCGGTCCGGCGCCAGGGTCAGCAGCGCAGCACCCGCCGCCGCCGCATCCAGGCGCATGCGCCCGCCGGCAAACCCCTCCGCGGCCAGCCGACCCAGAACCAGATTCGCATCGCTGACCGTCGGCGCCGTCCCGCCACGCGCGAAACACGCAGGCCCCGGCTCCGATCCCGCGCTTTCCGGCCCGACTGCCAGCCGCCCGGTCGCGTCCACGCGCGCGATGGAACCGCCCCCGGCGCCGATCTCCACCAACTCGACCACCGGCACCCGCACCGGCATGCCGCTGCCCTTGGCGAAGCGGTAGGTGCGGTCCACCTCGAACACCCGGTCCGTGCGCGGCACGCCATCTTCCAACAAGCAAAGTTTTGCGGTCGTGCCGCCCATGTCGAAGGCCAGCGCGCGCGGCAAACCCGCATCGCGCGCAATACGCGCCGCGAACACCGCACCACCCGCCGGCCCGCTTTCCAGCAGCCGCACGGGAAAGCGCATCGCCGTTTCCACCGTCGCCAACCCGCCCGAGGACAGCATCAGCAGCATCGCCACGCCAAACCCCTGGGCCCGCAACCCCGCCTCAAGCCGGCGCAGATAGGCCGCGACGATCGGCTGCACATAGGCATTCGCGACGGTCGTGCAGAACCGCTCGTATTCGCGGATTTCCGGGCTGACCTCACAGGAAAGGCTGACCGGCACGCCGGGCAGGACTGTGGCCAACAACTCGCGCGTGCGCCGTTCCTGCGCCGGCGCGGCATAGGCATGCAGGTAGCCGACCGCCACGCTCTCGATGCCACCAGCCGCCATATCGGCGGCGTGGCGGATGATCACGGCCTCGTCCAAGGGCGCCAACACCTGGCCCGCCGCACCGATCCGCCCACCGACGGGCAGCCGCCAGCGGCGCGGCACCAGCGGCGCCGGCTTGCGGTAGAACAATTCGTATTGCGCCGCGCGGCTTTCATTGCCGGTCGCCAGCACGTCGCGAAATCCCTCGGTGGTCAGGAACGCCGTGCGCGCGCCCCGCCGTTCGATCAGTGCATTCGTCGCCAAGGTCGTGCCATGCACCAAGCGCGTGACATCGCCCGGCGTCGCCCCGGCCATCGCCAGCAGTTGCGGCAGTCCCTCCAGCACCGCCTTTTCCGGCGCGCGCGTCGTGGTCGGCAACTTCAACGTATGGCGCAGCAGATTATCGTCGCGCCGCCATTCCAGCGCGAAATCCGTGAAGGTGCCGCCGATGTCGATGCCGATCCCCAGGCTCATGCATCCCATCCCGGCTGGGTGCGATCCAGCAGCCGCAGCAGCGCCGGCCATTCGCGATGCCCGACCGCCAAAAAGTCGCGCCGATGGTCCAGTGTGCCCTGGTTCTGTTCGAAGCCGGCGCGGCTGCGCACCTCGGCCGGCGGCATCACCAGGTCGCCCGCGCCGCGCGCGCCCAGCATCAGTTGCGACTTGCAGGCCTGCTCCAGGTAATACAGCCGGATAAACGCGCCCGCGGCATCATCGCCGACCGCCAAGGTCCCGTGGTTACGCAGCAACATCACCAGGTTGTTCGCACCCAGATCCTGCGCGATCGCCTCGCCCAGCCCACCCGCGCGGGCGGCGCCGTCGTAGTCGTGGTAGGCGGTGCGTTCGACGAACTTCATCGCCCATTGGCTGATCGGCAGCAGTCCCTCGGGCAGCGCACCCACGGCGATGCCCGCATGGGTATGCGCATGGATCGCGGCGCCCACTTCCGGCCGCGCGCGATGCACCGCGCCGTGGATGACGATGGCGGTCTTGTTCAGCGGCCAGCCATTGCCGGGATCGACGATCTTGCCATCGGCATCGACCTCGACCGCGTCGCCCGGCGTCACCTCGGCCAGCATCATGCCATAAGGGTTCAGCAAGTAGTTCCCCGGGCGCTCCGGCACCAGGACCGACAGATGGGTGGAGGTGATGTCGTCCAGCCCAAAATGCGCCATCAACCGGCACAGCGCCGCCATATCCCGTCGCGCCGACATCAACCGATCTCCGCCATCACCAAGCGACGTTCGCCGCAGAACACAGCCCGCACGCGCTGCAAGGCATCGGGCGCCTGCAAAGGATCGCCATCGACCAGCACGAGATCGGCGCGCAGCCCGGCGCGCAGCCAGCCGCGATCCGCCATGCCCAGGATCGCCGCGCCATTGCCCGTCGCGGCGGCGATCGCCACCGCCGTCGGTGCGCCCAGCGCGACCAACTGCCCGACATCATCGCCAAAGCGCCCATGCATATTGTCGGCGCCCAGCCCCAGCCGCACGCCCAGCCGCACCGCCAGCGGCACCGCCTCCGCCAGCGCGCCGCGCACCCGCGCCAGGCGCTGCGCAACTGCCGGATTGCGCGCGGCCGCCAAGGGAATCCCATCCGGCCGCAGGAAACGCCCCGGCGTCAGAACCCAGGCCATGCCATTCGCCGCCAGGGCCGCGACATCATCGGCGTCCAGCAGCGCGCCATGTTCCAGCGTATCCGCACCCGCCTCCGCGGCCGCGCGCACGGCAGGCCCGCCCTGCGCCGCCACCGCGACGCGCATCCCGAGCCCATGCGCGGCCTCGGTCGCGCGGCGCAGCAGGGCAGGGGCATAGGCACAGTCGGTCGGGCCGATGCCGCTGCCATTCACCCCGCCGGTCGCGACCAGCTTGATCCAGCCCTGGCCCGCCGCCGCGGCGGCCTCGATGGCACCCAGCAGGGCCTCCTCGGTATCCAGCCCGCCCGTGGGGCGCTGCTGGTGGCTGCCCGTTGGCGCGATGGGCGCGCCAGAGACAGCCAGTTCCGGCCCCACCAACGCACCCGCCCGCAACTCCGCGGCGATGACGCCATCCAGCCCGTCGCCCTCGCCCATGATCCGCTGGGTCGTCACGCCCGACAGCAGATCCCGGCGCAGATGCCGCAGCGCCACCCGCCGCCGCAGCGCCAGGTCGGGCGAGAACATCTGCCGCATCGGCTCCGGCTGGTCCGGGTCGACCGACAGATAGTCGTGCAGGTCGATCAACCCGGGCATCAAGGTGCAGCCCGGCGCCAGGACCATCTCGACCGCCGGCGGCACCGGATCACCCGCGCCCAGGACCGCGACAATCAGCCCGGCCTCGACCAGCAACGCGCTGCCCAGCGGCAACGCGCCGCCATCGCCATCCAGCATCCGCTCCGGGCGCAGCAGCCACATGGCTCAGGCCGCCGGCAAGCCGAGCAGCGCCGCCGGGTGGTGCCGCGCCAGATGGTCGATGTCGTTCTGCGCGAACCCATGCATCGCCAGGATGCGCAGCCACATCCGCATGCCCTCGATCGGATGCGCATTGTCGTGCTGGCCGAGGTCGGAGGCGATGAAGCACCGCTCCACCCCCAGCGCCTTGATCGTGTCGGTCAGCTTGCGCGGGCTCTGCTGCTGCCGGTTGGGCATGCAGGGGTTGATGCAGAATTCGAATTTTATGCCGAGGTCGGCCAGCGCCTTCAGGTCATCGAGCGGCCAGTCCGTGGCGTGCCAGCCGACATGCGTCTGCACCAGTTTCTCGTAGCCGATGCGCTTTGCCTCGCGCGCGACAGCGTAAACCTCGTCCAGCGCGATATGGCCGGTGCCGGTGACGATGTCGGCGGCCTTGGCCAGGGCCAGGATCTCGGCGACCTCGGGCTTCAGCGCGCCCTCGGCATCGACCAGCCTGATCCCCGGCACCGGCACCTGCGGCAAGGTGCCCTCGCGCTGGCCCAGCCACGGGTAGGTCGGCATGCCAAAATGATCATTGTGATGCTGGGCATGCACGGTCGGCAGCCACATCACCTTCATCCCGAAGCCGATGGCGGCACGCACCGCCTCCGGGTTCAGCCCGCCGACGCTGTGGTTCAGCACCAGGCTGCCGAACAACTCGATCCCCGGCACCACCCGGCGCACCAACTCCACCCGGTCGGCGTTGGGGACGTAGATGCTTTTCAGCACCAGCCCGCGATACCCGGCGGCGCGCGCCTGCTCGGCCGCCTCCAGATCGTCCAGCGGACGGTCGAACAGGCAGGGCATGGTGTGCAGGTGCATGTCGATGACGCCCTGCAGCAGGTTCGTATCGGCACGGGAAAAGGCGAAGGACATCGGTATTGCGGCTCCCTGGATGAGGAACCATGCGTCGCCGCCGTGATGCGAACACTGGTGTTGTGGGCATCGACCGATAACGCTTATGCATAATCCGGGGCCCGCCCCGCCCCATCTGCCCCGCGCCCGATCAGCCTGCCGCCAAAATGCTCCCAAAACGCCCTAGGTCCGCATGAACCTGCTCCGCCTACGCTCCTTCCTCGCCCTCAGCGAAGCCGGCGGGTTTCGGCGCGCCGCCGATCTACTCGGCCTCTCCCAGCCCGCCCTGACCCGCCAGATCCAGGTGCTGGAGGCCGAGTTCGGCGCCCAACTCATCCGCCGCGGCCGCCAGCCCGTGGCCCTGACCGAGGCCGGGCGCTTCCTCGTCCAGCACGCCGGACGCCTCCTCGCCGAAGCCGCCTTCCTGCGTCAGGAGGTCCAGCGCCTGGACGGCGGCCGCGACCCCACCCTCTGCGTCGGCGTGCTGCAATCCTTGCTGGAGGGCGTGTTTTCCACCGCCCTCGTCGGCTGGCGCCGCGACTGGCCCACCGTCCCCCTGCGCGTCATGGGTTTTCGGTCCGGCCCGATCATGGCCGAGATCATCGACGGCCGGCAGCACCTGGGCTTCATCGGCATCCCCCCGACCGACCCGCGCCTGGTCTGGAAGCCGATGGTCGAGGATGTCTTCGTCGCCGTCCTACCCCCCCGCCACCGCCTGGCGCAGGACGACACCCCCCTCGACCTGGCCGACCTCGCTGCCGAAGGCATGGTCCTGCCGCCCCCAGGGTTCGGCCTGCGCGACACGGCCGACGCCGCCTTCGCCACACTCGGCCTGACCCTGCGCCTGACCGCGGAACTGGAAGGGATCGGCGCCATCCTGGCCCTGGTCCGCGCCGGGCTGGGGCCGAGCCTGCTGCCCGCCTCCGCCGTCAGCGGCATCGCCGGCCTCGCGATCCGCCCGCTCGCCGGCCACGCACCCCGCCGCAGCCTCGGTGCCGTCTGGCACGCCGGGCGCCGTCAGGATGCGGTGGTGGAGGCCCTGGTCAGCGCCGTGGAACACTCCGCCGCCACGGCGCAAATCCGTCTGGGCTAGACCCTCACGACGTGCTCGCCGTCGCCTCCAGCAGCAACCCGATCGGGTCCCACAGGACCGCCCGCTGCTCCTTCGTCTCGCCCGCCACCGACACCTGGTCCGTCGCGACGATCCGTCCATGCAAATGCCCGTAGAAGAACCGCGTCGGATTCTCCGCCAACACCCACAGCATCGCACTGCGGCAGCCGATCGCCGCCAGGTGCGCCGCCATCGCCCGCAACAGCCGCCGCCCGATGCCGCGCTCCTGCCAGTCCTCCAGCAGGTACAGCGTCTCGATCTCGCCCTCCGCGACACCATGCCGTCGCGCCCGGCCGCCCGAACAGAAGCCGATGATCTGCGGCCCGACGTCAGCCTCGCCCACCGCCAGCCGATCCACACCCGCCACGGTCGCCACGAAAATCGCATGCCCGTCGCGCCGTGCCATCAAGTCGCGCATGTACCCCGCGGCAATCCGACGCGCGTCCAACCCCGCCAAATACTGATACGGCAAAATCCCCGCATAGGTCGCGCGCCAAGCCGCAACATGCACAGCCGCAATCCCCGCCGCATCCTCCGGCCGAGCCCGGCGGATCGCGATCATGACGAACGACCTCCGGTGGGGGGGGGAAGATTGGGGAGGGCGGCGCCGTGGAAGGGGCTTTGCCCCCTCCACACCTCCCCCACCAAGGGGCCGTGGCCCCTTGGAACCCACGCGATTTGGCGCATTGGAGAGAGGGGCATCACAGGCGCGCCCTGCATCGAGGGCACGACATGCCCCTCTCTCCAATGCGCCAAAAACTCCGCCGGTCCAGGGGCGGCGGCCCCTGGTGGGGAGAGTTTGAGAGGGGCAACGCCCCTCTCAAGGGGCCACTCCCCCAATCATCCCCCGCCGCGTCAGTCCGCGCGGCGTTCCAGGACGGCGCAGAAGAAGCCGTCGGTGCCGTGGGTATGGGGGGACAGGACCAGGAAATCGCCCGGGCAGGGGATGGGCGTGTCGGGCCGCAGCCCTGGCCAAAGGCTGGCCAGAGGCACGATGCTGAATTCGGCGCGGCGCGCCAGCAACCCATTGACCTGATCCTCATCCTCCTGCGGGAGCAGGGAGCAGGTAGCGTAGATCAATCTTCCGCCCGGGCGCACCAGTCCTGCGGCGGTTTCCAAAATCACGGACTGTTTCGCGACGAGTTCGGAAAGATCTGTCTCGCCCATCCGCAGCCGGGCGTCGGGGTTGCGGCGCCAGGTGCCGGTGCCGGTGCAGGGGGCATCGACCAGCACGCGGTCGAAGGTGCCGGCGCGGCGCTTGGCCCAGCGGTCGCCGGGCTCGATCAGGTGGGTTTCGGCATTGTCCACGCCGCCGCGGGCCAGGCGCTTGGTGGCCCCGACCAGCCGGACGGAGGAGACGTCGCAGGCGGCGATCCGGCCCTTGTTGCCCATGGTCGCGGCCATGGCGAGGGTCTTGCCCGCGGCCCCCGCGCACCAGTCGACGACGCGCATGCCGGGGCGCGCATCGGCCAGCAGGGCGACCATCTGGCTGCCTTCGTCCTGCACTTCGATCCGCCCGTCCAGGAAGGGCTTGGTCGCGGTCACGGCGCGTCGGCCGTCGACCCGGATGCCCCAAGGGGACAGGGACGTGGGGGCGGAGGCGATGCCTTCGGCGGCCAGTGCGGCGATGGCCTCGTCGCGCGTGGTCTTCAGGATATTGGCGCGCAGGTCGAGCGGCGCGGCCTCATCCAGCCCGGCGGCGGCGGCGGGCAGGTCGTCGCCGAAGCGCGCGCGCAGCCCGGGGATGGCCCATTCCGGCAGGTTGAGGCGGATTTCCTCCGGCATCCAGGGATCGGCCAGGGGCTTGCCGACCATCTGCCCGGCGATGCGGGTTTCCGCCGCGATCAGCGGGGTCGCGGCGTATTGCCCGCCGGGAAAGCCGGCGGCGATGGTGGCCATGTCGGCCCCTTCGCTCAACGCCATATGGGCGATCACCAGCGCGCGGGCGTTCGGCTTCATGTTGCAGCGGATCAGGTGCCAATCCAGCCGCCGCCTTTGGCGCATGATGCCAAAGGCGCGTTCGGCGATCGCCCGCCGGTCGCCCGCGCCAATGAAGCGCCGGGCGCGGAAGAAATCATTCACCGTGGCGTCGGCCGGGCGGCGCGGCCGGTCCTCGACCGCGACCAGCAGGTCGACGGTGGCGGCGATGCGGGCGGCCGGCGTCATGCCGACAGCGCCGCGGGCAGGGCGGCCAGGTCGGGCAGGGTGGTCGCCAGGCTGTCCAGCCAATACTCCACCGGCGCCCGCCCCCGGTTCACCCAGAACGCGTTGAAACCGAAGCGCGCGGCGCCATAGGCATCCCACGGGTTGGATGACACGAAGGCGACCTCATGCGGTTGGCAATCGAAACGCGCCGTCACCAGCGCATAGACGGTGGGATGCGGCTTGTAGCGCCGCAACGTATGGACCGAGAGCACATCATCCAGCAGCCCGCCGATCCCGGCCGAGGCCAGCCCCGCCGCCAGCATCGCCGGTTCGCCATTCGACAGGATGGCCGTCGCCATCCCCCGGTCGCGCAAGGTCGTCAGCACGGGGACCGAATCGGTAAAGGGGTCCAGGCTGCGATAGGCCTCCAGCAAGTCGCGCTGCACCGCCCGGTCGTGGATCCCATGCGTCAGCAGCGCGAAGGTCAGCGCCCGTTCGGTGACCACTGAAAAATCCTCATAGGCGCCGGTCGCCGACAGGACCCAGGACGCCTCCATCTGCTTCTGGCGCCACAGCTTGGACACGGCCTCCGCCGCCGGGCCGACCCGGGGGGCATTGCGGGCGATGGCGGAATGAACGTCGAGCAGCGTGCCGTAGGCGTCGAAGACCGCGACCCGTATCACCCATCGATCCTGTAGTTCGGCGCTTCGCGCGTGATCGCCACGTCATGCACGTGGCTTTCACGCAGGCCCGCACCGGTGATGCGGCGGAAGCGCGCGCTCTGCTGCATGCTCGGAACATCGGCGCTGCCGGTATAGCCCATGGCCGATTTCAGCCCGCCGACCAGTTGATGGATGACATTGCCGACCGGGCCCTTGTAGCCGACCCGGCCCTCGACGCCCTCGGGCACCAGTTTCAGGCTGTCGGTGACCTCGGCCTGGAAATACCGGTCGGCCGACCCCCGCGCCATGGCGCCGAGGCTGCCCATGCCGCGATAGGATTTGTAGGAACGGCCCTGATACAGGAACACCTCGCCCGGCGCTTCGTCGGTACCGGCGAACAGGCTGCCCATCATCACGCAATCGGCCCCGGCGGCGATCGCCTTGGCGATGTCGCCCGATGTCCGCACGCCGCCATCGGCGATGGCCGGCACGCCATGGGCGCGGCAGGCGGCGGCGCATTCCATGACCGCCGTCAATTGCGGCACGCCGACGCCGGCGACGATGCGCGTGGTGCAGATCGACCCCGGCCCGATGCCGATTTTTACCGCATCGGCCCCGGCCTGGATCAGCGCCTCGCAGGCTTCCGGCGTCGCGACATTGCCGGCGACCACCTGGACGGTGTTGGACAGGCGCTTGATCAGTTCGACCGCGCGCATCACCCCGGCGCTATGGCCATGGGCGGTATCGACCACGATGACGTCGATCTCGGCCGCCACCAGCAGGCGGGCGCGGATCATGCCGTCCTCGCCGGTCCCGGTCGCGGCGGCGGTCCGCAGGCGCCCCAGGGAGTCCTTCACGGCATTGGGGTTGGCCTGGGCCTTTTCCATGTCCTTGACGGTGATCAGGCCGATGCAGCGCCCGGCGTCATCGACGACCAGCAGCTTCTCGATGCGGTGCTTGTGCAGCAGTTCCCGCGCCGTCTCGCGCTCCACATCGCCGGTCACCGTCACCAGCTTGTCGCGGGTCATCAGCTCATAGACGCGGGTATTCGGGTCGGTCGCGAAACGCACGTCGCGGCTGGTGACGATGCCGACCAGGCGGCCGGTGCCGGGTTCGACCACGGGCAAGCCGCTGATGTTGTGCTGCTGCTGGATGGCGCGGACATCGGCCAGCGTCTGGTCGGGCGAGACGGTGATGGGGTTCACCACCATGCCGCTTTCGAACTTCTTCACCCGGCGCACCTGCGCCGCCTGGTCGTCCGGCGAGAAATTTTTGTGAATGACGCCGATGCCGCCGGCCTGGGCCATGGCGATCGCCATGTTCGATTCGGTCACCGTATCCATCGCGGCGGCGACCAGCGGGATATTCAGCGCGATCTCCCGCGTCAGGCGGGTGCGCACATCGGTCTGCGACGGCAGGACCTGGGAATAGGCCGGGACCAGCAACACGTCGTCGAAGGCATAGGCCTCCTCGATCGTGACGCGGCTGCGGGTATTCAGCGGCGTGCGGTCGGCACTGGTGGAGTGGGTGCTATCGGGGGCCATGGCGGGGCTTTCTGGCAACTGTGCCTTGGCGCGCCCTGTTACGCGCTGGCCATGCCTGCCGCAAGCACGGTTGCATGACCCCGGCGCGGGCATGGTGTGCGTTTTCGCTGGGCGGGCGCCGGACGGCCGCCGTCTTGACCTCGGTTGCCGTTTGCGTGGAGCCTGTTCAACCTTCGCGCAAAAAAAACTGCGCAAAGCACATAAACCCCCCCAGGAGACGCGAAATGCCGCCCAATAAGCTCGGCTTGTCCACCGCCATTGCCCTCGCGATGGGCGGCTGTTTCGCCACCAGCGCCCAGGCCCAGCAATTCCCGAATTGCCCGACCACGGTCGAGGTCGCACAGCAATTCACCGGCACCGCCCCGGCCGGCTGGCAATCCGTCCTGCGCCCGACCGATCGCCGCGTCGCCGATATCCGCTTCCAGAACGGCACCGCGCCCGACGCGCCCTTCATCCCCTTCGCATCCGGCAGCGGCCCCGGCCCGACCTGGAGCTTGCACTACGAATTCCCCGCGACCCAGGCCTCGGTCACGATGGTCTGCATCTATGCCAACACCGCCTTTACCTTCATCCGGGAAATCCAGGCCCCGCTGCCGCCCAAGGCCAGCGTGACCTACGACCACGTCAATCGCGCGGTGATCCTCTCCCACCCGTGACGCCGGGGCGGGCAGGGCGCGCGTTTGCCAGGCAGCGCCCTGCCGCAAGGATCGCTTTCCGGCTTCGGCCGGGGCTTGCCGGGGGCGCGGACGCGCGGCAGCGTCCTGGCTCCGCCGACCGGAGACCGCGCCCCGTGATCCACGCCCTCTTCCTGCTCGCCGCCCTCGTCTTGCCCGGTGTCGCGACAGCCCAGACCTGGACCCCGACCCGGCCGATCGAGGTCATCGTCCCCTTTACCGCCGGCTCCCTCGCCGACCGCAACATCCGCACCGCCGCCCCCCTGCTGACCCGGGAACTGGGCGTGCCCGTGGTGGTGCAGAACCTGCCGGGTGCCACCGGCTACAACCGCATCTACCGCGCCGCCCCCGATGGCGCGACGCTTGGCGTCGGCGACCCCGTCGCGCAGATGGGCCTGGCGCTGGTGCAGCCGCAGCCCTTCGACATCCTGCGCCTGACCTGGCTTGGCCATTGGTCGGCGGGCACGCAGACCATGGTGCTTTCGGCCCGGTCGCGCTTCCAGTCGCTGGATCAGATGCGCGGCGCTGCCCAGCCGGTGCGCTGCGGCACGTTTGGCGGGGTATCGACGGGGGCGATGCAATGCGCGCTGCTCGGCCGCGCGCTCGGCTTCCAGGTCGCCTTCGTGACCCTGGCGGGGCCGCCGGAACTGGTCCTGGCCAATGTGCGCGGCGATGTGGATGTCGCCTCCCTCGGCCCCTCGCTCTGGACCGATCATATCGCCCAGAACAGCGTCCGCCCGATCCTGTCCTGGGATGCGACCCGCGACGACCGCCTGCCGGACGTCCCCGCCCTCGGCGACCTCGGCCTGCAACGCTTCGCGCCGGTTACCGTGCTGCGCTCCGTCGCCGCCCCGCCGAACCTGCCGGCCGCCATCCGCGACCGCCTGATCGCGGCCCTGAACAAGGTCGTGGCCAGCCCGGAATGGGATGCCTTCGTCACCCAGTCCCGCCTGGAACGGAACTGGGTTTTTGCCGCCGACTACCCGGCCTCGCTCGAAGCGGCGAAGGTTCTGCTGGAGGAAAACGCCGCCGCGCTGCGGGCCGCCTTCTAGGGTGGACCTCGCACGCATCGGCATCATCAGCCCGACCGTCCTCGAAACCATCGCGCATGATGCCATCGATGCCTCGCCACCCTGGGTCAGGCTGGTGGGCATCACCCTCGGCATGGGGGGCTGGCGCGGATCGGAATATGCGAAGGCCCTGGCGCAACTGGATGATGCGGTGGCCTACCTCGCCGCGCGCCGCGTCGACGTCATCCTGCATGTCGCCAGCCCCATCGTCGTCGCCCAGGGGCCCGGCCACGATCGCGTGCTGACGGCGCGGATGGCGGCCTCCTCCGCCGGCATCCCCTGCCTGACCACCATTCGCTGCGCGCTGGATGCCTTCGCTGCCTTCAAAGCCAGGCGCATCCTGGTCGTCACCCCGTTCCACGACGTGCTGAACGGCCAGATCCGCACCTATCTGGAAGCCGAGGGCCTGCACATCGCCGCCCTCGAAACCGTCCCCGCCGATTTCGATTTCCTGCAGGACGTCCCACCGGCAGCCCTGGCCGATGCCGCCCGCCGCGGCGCCGCCGCCTGCGGCCAGGACTTCGACGCGATCTGGATGCCCTCCGGCCAACTCCCGGCCGTGCAATGCGTGTTGCCGTTGGAGGCCGAGTTCGGCCGCCCCGTCATCGCACAGAACCACGCCGACCTCTGGGCCAGCCTCGTCGCCATCGGCCGCACCGGGCTGCGACCGGGGCAGGGGATGCTGCTGGATCGGCTCTCCGCCTGATGGAGTTTTACGGCGACGCCCTCATGCAGGGCCTGTCCCAGGCCTTCACCTGGGACGCCCTGCTGTTCATGGCCTTCGGTTCCATCGTCGGCTACGTCTTTGGCGTCCTGCCGGGGCTGCAATCGGTCACGGCGCTTTCGGTCTTCCTGCCGCTGACCTATTTCTGGTCGCCGATGCAGGCGATGTATTTCTTCGCGGGCATCATCGGCGCCGGCGGCAATGGCGGCGCCGTCACCTCCATCATCGTCAACATCCCCGGCAACGCCCAGAACGCGGCGACGATGATCGAGGGCTACCCGATCACTCGCCAGGGCCGCGCCGTTTTTGCGCTGAACCTGTCCGCCAGCGCGTCGTGGTTCGGCGCGGCCTTCGGGGTGGTGGTTCTGGTCGCACTGATCCCCGTCTTCATGCCCTTCCTGCTGTCCTTCGGCCCGGCCGAGACCTTCTGGATCGCCGTCGCCGGCCTCGTGACCCTGGTCCTGGCCATGACCGGCAATGTCGCCAAGGGGCTGATCTCGGTCGGCGCCGGGGTGGTGCTGGCCGTCGTCGGCATGGGCGGCCCACGCCTGCCGGTGCCGCGCTTCACCTTCGGCTCCACCTACCTGCTGGATGGGCTGGAGATCGTGGTCATCGTCATGGGCCTGCTGGTCCTTGGCGAATGCATCGAACAACTCGCCCAGGAATGGCCGCAGCGCTTCGGCCGCCGCACCGGCCCGCCGCCCCCGCCCGTGCCCAAGGACTGGAAGCGCCAGGCCATCGACGGCTGGATCGCGCCCTTCCGCCATTGGAGCATCCTGCTCCGCTCCTCCGGTCTCGGCACCGTCATTGGCGCGATCCCCGGCGTCGGCGGCGTCGTCGCGCAATTCATGGCCTATAACCTCGCCGCCGCCACGACGAAGAACCCCGAAAAACTCGGCAAGGGCGCCGAGGATGTGATGGTCGCCACCGAAGCCGCGACGAATTCGAAGGAAGGCGGCAACCTCTTCCCGACGCTTCTGTTCGGCATCCCCGGCAATTCGGAAATGGCGCTGGTCCTGGCCGCCTGGCAGATCCATGGCATCGAGCCCGGGCCGATGTTCCTGCAGAACCACGCGCCCCTGGCCTGGGCGCTGGTCTTTGGGCTGGTGCTGTCCAACCTCGTGGCCTCGGTCGGGACCGCCGCGGCCTCGCCCTGGCTCGCCCGCCTGCCGTCTTTCGACATGACGATGCTGGCACCACCGGTCCTCGCGATGTCGCTGATGTCGACCTACACGGTGCGCTCCAGCCCGCTGGACCTCGGCACCCTGGTGCTGCTCGGCGCCTATGCCTACCTGCTGCGGCGTTTTGGCTTTTCCGTCATCGGCATGGTCGTCGGCTTCGTCCTCGGCGACGTGATCGAGCGGAACTACTTTACCGCCCTGCAATCGGCGCTGGGCGATCATTCCGTCCTGCTCGGTTCCAACGTCGCGCTGACCCTGGCCGGCGGCACGCTGGTCGCGCTGCTGTGGTCGCTGTTCAAGCTGTTCCGCGCCCCACGGCTCGCCCGGGCCGCCTCCGCGAGGACCTTCAACTTCGCCAATGGCAGCCTGTGGTTCAACCTGTTCAACCTGGCGCTCTTCGCTTGGCTGCTGTCCTACTGCCTCGCCCCCACCTGGCGCGGCGGGCCGGTCGTGACCGGGGCGCTGGCGCTGATGGTCGGGCTGCAAGCCCTCGCCCTCTGGGGCGACCTGCGCCGCCCGCCGGATGAGGACCGCCCCGGCGAAAGCCGCGCGGTGATGGCGGTGCTGGCGATGCTGGTCGGCGTGCTCGCCGTGTCCTTCTTCGCCGGGCTCTATGTCGGGACCACCCTCTACCTCGTCGGCTATTGGCTGCTGGTCTATCGCGCGCCCTGGCCGCGGACCCTGGTGCTGGCCGCCTGCTTCGGCCTGCTGATGCCGCTCGGCTTCGCCTGGCTGACCGACACACCGATGTGGCGCGGCGTGTTGCCGGAGATCATCCCCGGCATCCTCGGCGGCGAGGTGATGCCGGATTTGTAAGTCATGGCGATGTTGCACCTTGAAAGGGGCTTTGCCCCTCTCAAACTCTCCCCACCAGGGGCCGCCGCCCCTGGACCGACGCGATGTATTGGCAAGAGAAAGAGAGGGGCATGGGGCGCCCTTGATCAATCGCGGTTCCGCGACGCCCCTCTCTTTCTCTTGCCAAACGCCGTGGGTTCCAAGGGGCCACGGCCCCTTGGTGGGGGAGGTGTGGAGGGGGCAAAGCCCTCTCCAGCGCGCAACTTAACCATGTCTTAACACCCACCATTCCTGGCACCCCGCATCGCGCCGGACTATCCTGTTTCCGGACGCCGCCACGGAACCTTTCAATACGATGTCAGCAACACTCGCCCCGGCCGATGCCTTGCCCATGATCGGCGATGACATCCCGTCCGCGATCGCGGCTGTCGCCCGTATCGATGCCGTCCCCACCATCCTTGAACTCGTCTGCCGCGCCACCGGCATGGGCTTCGCCGCCATCGCCCGCGTCACCGAAGCGCGCTGGGTCGCTTGCGGCGTGCGGGACGGCATCAATTTCGGCCTGAAGCCCGGCAGCGAGCTCGAAATCCAGAAAACCTTCTGTGACACCGTCCGGCGCAGCGGGGTCGAGGTCGTCTTCGACGATGTGGCCGAGGACGTGGTCTATCGCGACCACCCCATCCCCGCGATGTATGGCATCCAGAGCTACATCTCCGTGCCGATCCTGCACCGCGACGGCCGCTTCTTCGGCACGCTCTGCGCCATCGACGTCCAGCCCGCGCGGGTCAATACGCCGGAGATCATCGACCTGTTCCGGTTGATGACCCAGTTGATCGCCTTCAACCTCGATTCCGAGGACCGGATGGCCACGGCCGAGGCAAGCCTGCGGGTGAAGCAGCGCGACGCCGAATTGCGCGAGGAGTTCATCGCCATCCTCGGCCACGACCTGCGCAATCCCCTGGCGGCCATCGTCTCCGCCATGCGCCTCATGGGCGAAAAGCCGCCGGGGCTGGATGAGGACATGCTGATCGGCGTTGTCGAACGCAGCGCGCAGCGGATGGCGGGTCTCATCACCCAGGTCATGGACTTTACCCGCGAACGCCTGGGCGATGGCCTGCCGGTGGACCGCACCCCCGCCGGCCCCCTGGCCCCGACCCTGGCGGCGCTGATCGAGGAAACCCGCTTCGCCTGGCCGGGCCGCGTGATCCAGGCCGATGTGAACATCGGCGCGCCGGTGGATTGCGACCATGTCCGCATCGGCCAGTTGCTGTCCAACCTGCTGGCCAATGCCCTGACCCATGGCGATGCCGACCAGCCGGTGCATGTGCGCGCCTGGGTGGAAAAGGGCGTCTTTGGGCTCCAGGTCACCAACGCGGGCACGCCCATCCCGCCGGAGGTATTGGGCCACCTGTTCCAGCCCTTCTTCCGGGCCGGCGCCCAGCGGAACCGGAGCGGCCTGGGCCTCGGGCTCTATATCGCCTCGGGCATCGCCCGCGCCCATGGCGGCACCCTGGGCGTAACGTCGACCCCCGCTGCGACCTGCTTCACCTTCCGGATGCCGGTGCAAGCAATAGGCTGATTTTCCTTGACTAAAAAAGGAAAACAAGCCTAGTCTGGCGCATGCAGCGCCATTACACGCCCATCCGTCCCTGGACCCCGATGACCGACCCGGAATGGGACGCGCTGCGCCCGCATGTCCTCTGGCTCGGCGCCGGCCGCCCGGTGAAGACCCTGCGCGCCCGGGTCGATGGCATGTTCTGGGCCGCCACCACCCGCAACCCCTGGAAAGACCTGCCCGAAGACTTCGGCAAACCCGGCACGGTCGCCCGCCATTTCCGCCGCCTGACCCTGCGGCACCTCTGGGCCAAGCTGCTGCACCTGCTGGCCGACCCGAAATGCCTGCCGGGCCTGGCGGCGCTGGAGCACTACATCTGCCGTGCCTGCCAGCGTGCTTGCCGCAGCAAGGGCCTGGCGCTGATCACCACCGCCCGCCGCCTGGGCTTCCTGTCGGCGCTGCGCGGCCCGTCCTGGCTGCTGCCCAATCCCGATTTGTCCGAAACCGTCCAACGCCTCATCAACGGCGTCCTCGAACGGGTCTTGAGCGACTGGCGGAAGGTCCCAAAGGGCCTGCTGACCCTCTACGGCCGCGCCCTCGTCATCGCCGGGGGGCGAAAACGCATCCCCCGCTGCCTGATGCCGGATTAGGGCTGTGGAGATTTGGCTCGGGATGCGGTCGGCGAGCGATTTTTCGTGGCTGCAAGGCGGGTTTGCGCGGCCGATGCGGTTCATCGGCAAGCGAACCCAACGCGGCAGGCGCGGAAAAGCGCCGCCGAACGCGCCCGAAGCCAATTCTCCACAGGCCCAAGTGTCAGGCCGGGCGACGAAACCCCTTGGCGACCACGAACATCTCGGCGCTGTCCTTGCGGCTGGCGGGGGGCTTGGCGTGTTTCACCTCGGCAAAACTGCGCTTCATCCGCGTCAGCAGGTCCTTCTCGGTCCCGCCGGCAAACACCTTGGCGACGAAGGCGCCACCCGGGGCCAGCACCTGTTCGGCAAAGCCCAACGCCAGTTCGACCAGCCCGATGATGCGCAAATGGTCCGTCGCCGTGTGCCCCGTGGTATTCGGCGCCATGTCGGACAGGACGAGGTCGGCCTGGCCATCCAGCGCCGCCAGCACGGCGGTCTCGGTCGCCTCCTCCTCGAAATCGCCCTGCAGCACGATTGCCCCCGGCACCGGGTCCATCGGCAGGATGTCCAGCGCCACGACCCGGCCACGGTCGCCGACGCGGGCCACCGCCACCTGCGTCCAGCCGCCCGGCGCGGCGCCGAGGTCGACGACCCGCAGCCCCGGCTTGAACAGATGGAAGCGTTCATCCAGCCCGGTGATCTTGAAGGCGGCGCGCGACCGCAGCCCGGCGGCCTTGGCTGCCACCACATACGGGTCGTTCAATTGCCGCGTCAGCCAGGACTGGCTCGCGGTGGTTCGGCCTTTGGCGGTCTTCAGCCGTGTGCCCAACATGCGGCCACTGCCTGCGGGCGGGCCCTGCTTGGCCATATCTCAGCGCTTTCGGGGTGGTGTGGCCCGCATCAACCGCAACAGCATGCCCTCACGCAACCCCCGATCGGCGACGGTCACCGTTGCGGTGGGCCAGACCCGGCGGATCGCGGCGAAGACCGCGCAGCCTGGCAGCACGAAATCCACCCGCTCCGGCCCGACGCAGGGATGCGCGGACAGGCCGGCGCGCCCCAGGCGGAACAGTTCCGCCAGCGCCTGGTCGGCCTCGACCATGCCGATCACCTGGCCATCGACGGCGCTGCGCGAATACCGGGGCAGGGACAGCGCGACCCCGGCCAGGGTGGTGACGGTGCCCGATGTGCCGATCATCCGCACGCCGCCGGCCGCGATCTCCCGCCCGATGGAATGCACGGCATCGAAGCGCACGAGTTCGGTGGCGACCTCGGCCGCCACGGCCTCGAACCCCTCCGGCGTGAAGCAGGATGCGCCGGCCCGTTCGGCCAGGGTCACCACGCCCAGCGGCATGGTGGTGTATCCGATCAATTCGGCCGGCTGCTCGCTGGTGCCGGCGCGGACCCAGGCGATCTCGGTGCTGCCGCCGCCGATGTCGAACAGCAGCGCGCGCCGGTCGGTCGGGTTCAGCAGGGGCGCGCAGGACGCCATGGCAAGGGCCGCTTCCTCCCGCGCGCCGATGATGCGGATCGGCAGCCCGGTCGCGGCGCGGGCGCGGGCCAGGAAGATGTGGCCGTTGCTGGCGCGGCGGCAGGCTTCCGTCGCGACGGCATCCAGCCCGCGAATCGGCCGGCGGCTCAGTTTCTGGGCGCAGGCTTCCAGCGCCGCCACGGCACGGTCCATCGCGGCATCGGACAGCAGGCCGGAACTTTCCAGCCCTTCGCCCAGCCGGACGGCGCGGCTGAAACTATCGACGACGCGGAATCCCCCCGGCCCCGCGGGGGCCGCCACCAGCAGCCGGCAGTTGTTGGTCCCGAGGTCGAGCGCCGCGAAGGCCGCCGGCGAAGCGGCTGCCCGTGTCGGCACGGAGGTTACGGACGGCGGGGGATACGACATCTTGTCCACAGAGTCGGGCCGCCCGCGCCCCGGGGCAAGGGGTTTGTTGCAATGCGGTTGAAACACCGCGCCGGCGATTGTTTCCCGGCGGGTCGGTTGCGGCCGCGGAAGTCACATGCTAATCGCCCGGCGTCCCTGGTGGGGGATAGTTTAACGGTAGAACTTCCGACTCTGACTCGGACAGTCTTGGTTCGAATCCAGGTCCCCCAGCCAGCGGCCCTTTTTCCCCGGTCCGCGTTCATTTTCAGCCCCCTGGGGGCGGGTGGCGCCATCGACGCGCCCGCCCATCCGCGCCACGATCCGCGGCGTGAGGAAACCACCATCTTGAACCCGGCCAGCGGGTCGCCGCTTGCCCGCGACCCAGACTTCCTACGCCTCTGGCTGGTCGGGCTGATGATCTCGCTGGTCCGCTGGCTTGAGATGCTGGCCGTCAGCCTTTTCGTCTACGACCGCACAGGATCGCCCCTGCTCGTCTCCATGATGGTGATGCTGCGGGTCCTGCCGATGGGGCTGTTCGGCGCCTTCCTCGGCGCCCTGGCCGAACGGCTGGAACTGTTCCGCGCGCTGATCGGCATCCTCTGCGTCAGCGTCGCGACCTCGGCCGTGCTGGCGGTGCTGACCAGCGCCGGGCTGCTGGAGGTCTGGCACCTGGCGCTGTCCAGCTTCGTCAGCGGCGTCGCCTGGGCGGCCGACAGCCCCGTGCGGCGCATGCTGATCGGCCAGGTCGCGGGGCCGTCGCGCATGGCCCGCGCCATGTCGGCCGATGTCGGCAGCAACAATGCCAGCCGCATGGTCGGGCCGGGCCTGTCCGGGGTGCTCTTCGCGCTCCTGGGGGTGCAGGGCGCTTTCCTGGCCGGGATCGGCTTCTACCTGGTGGCGCTGGTCGCGGCCGTGACGCTGCGCGCCCGCAGCGGAGTCGCCGCGGCACCCGAGACGGGGGTCGCGGCCCGGATCGCGGTCGGGCTGGCGGCGGTGCGGGCCGACCCGCGGCTGACCGGCACCATGGTCGTGACCATCATCTTCAACGTCTTCGGCTGGCCCTTCACCAGCCTGGTCCCGGTGATCGCCCAGGACCACCTGGGCCTGGGGCCGAGCGCCATCGGCCTGCTCTCCTCGATGGACGGGATCGGCGCCCTGGTCGGGGTCTTCGTCATCGCGGCCTGGGTCCGGCCGGCGGATTACCGGCGCTGCTTCATGTCCGGCGTCGTGGTGTATCTCGTCATGCTGACGGTCTTCGTGCTGGTGCCGCATCCGGCGCTGGCCGGGGCGGCGCTGGTGGTGACCGGGGCGGGGCAGGCGGGGTTTTCGATCATGCAGGCCACGCTGATCTACCTCTCCTCGCCGCCCGGCCTGCGCAGCCGGGTGCTGGGGCTGCAATCGGTCTGCATCGGCCTCGGCCCCATCGGCTTCGTCAATGTCGGGCTGATGGCCAATATGTTCGGTGCCCAGACCGCCGGGGTGGTCACGGGGATCGAGGGCTTGCTGGCACTTTTCCTCACCCGCAAACTATGGAGCCGCATCTGATGCCAACCGCGGCGCCTCCACGCCGTTGGAGCCTTGGCGGGGCCATGCCATGGCCCCATGTGCCGCAGCATCCGGCGGTGCGCCGCGAAGATGGACCGTTCATGCCGCCTTTCGATACGACCACGCCTGCCGAAGCCACCCCGCGCCCCCACCGCCTGCCCGACCAGGTGCGTGGCGCCCTGCGCATGCTTGAGGGTGCGCTGGCCCGCCGCGCCCTGAACGCGGCGCATCGCCCGGCCGCCCCGCGTGAGGGTCTGATCGCCGCCTCCTACAACATCCACAAATGCGTCGGCATGGATAAGCGCTTCGACCCGCGCCGGGTGGCCGATGTCATCGCCGAACTGGGCGCGGATGTGGTGGCGTTGCAGGAAGCCGACCGCCGCTTCGGCCACCGGGCCGGGTTGCTGGACCTCGCGCATCTGGAACGCCATGCCGGGCTGACCCTGATCCCGGCCTCGCCCGTCGATGGCGGGCATGGCTGGCACGGCAATGCGCTGCTGGTGCGCGGCGGGCGGGCGACGCGGGTGCGGCGCCTGGCCTTGCCCGGCGCCGAACCCCGCGGCGCGCTGATCGTGGACCTGGCGCTGGATGGCGGTCCCTTGCGGGTCGTGGCCGCCCACCTGGGGCTGCTGCGGCGCCACCGCCTGCGCCAGGCGGAGGCCATCCTGACCGCGGTGCGCGACGCCCCCGCGATGCCGACCCTTCTGCTGGGCGACATGAACGAATGGCGCCCGGGCATCGCCTCCTCCCTGGCGGTGCTGGAGCCGATGTTCGGCCCCTTCGGCCACCCGGTGCCGAGCTTCCCCTCGCGCCTGCCCTTCCTGGCGCTGGACCAGGTGCTCGGCCATCCGCGCGGGCTGGTCGCGGCGACGCATGTGCATGACAGCCCCCTGGCGCGGCTGGCATCGGACCATCTGCCGATCTGGGCGCGGATCGACGTCGCGGCCGCGGCGGAAACGGGCTCGGCGGCGGCATGACCGAAGCGGCCCTCCTGCCGCGGACGGAGGTGCCGCCGGGAGAGCCTGGGCGCATCGCGCTGCTGGCCGATGGGCTGGATGCCTTCGCCTCCCGGGTCGCGGCGGCGCGCGGGGCGCAGCACACGCTCGACCTGCAATATTACATCTGGCAGGGCGACCTGACCGGCCGGTTGCTGGCGCGGGAGGCCCTGAAGGCCGCCGACCGCGGCGTGCGCGTGCGGATCCTGATGGATGACATGTTCGCGCTGAACCGCACCTATGGGCTGACCGCGCTGAACGGCCACCCGATGGTGCAGATGCGGCGTTTCAACGCCACGCGCTGGCGCCGCTGGGGCCGCTGGGGCCTGTTGCTGGAAATCGCCTTCGGCAACTGGCACCTGAACCGGCGGATGCACAACAAGGCCTGGATCGCCGACGGACGGGTGGTGATCTGCGGCGGGCGGAACATCGGCAACCGCTACTTCGATGCCTCGGATGATTTCAACTTCCGCGACCTGGACGTGGTCGCCGAATCCCACGCGGCCGCCGACGCCGCGGCGGTGTTCGAGGCGTTCTGGGCCAGCCCCCTGTCCCAGCCGATCGAGGCGCTGCGCATCCGCTCCGGCCCCCGCCGGTTGCGCCGCCTGCGCCGCCGGCTGGAACGGTTGTCCGTCACGCGTGAGGCCAAGATCTTCCTCGACGCCCCCGACCGGGCCGGGCGGCGGATGCTGGACATCGACCCCGACGCCATCGAGATCCTGGCCGACCCGCCGGACAAGGCCGCGGGCCTGGCCGGCAGCGCCGTCGCCCCGGTGCTGGAGGAGTTGTTCGCCGCGGCACGGCGGGAGGTGCTGCTGATCTCCCCCTATTTCGTCCCCGGGCAGGCGGCGGCGACGCAGTTGATGGGGCTGGTCGGCGCCGGGGTGCGGGTCGCGGTCATCACCAATTCCCTGGCCGCGACCGATGTGATCGCGGTGCACGGCGGCTACGCCCGCTACCGCGCCCGGCTGATCGCGGCGGGGGTCGAGGTCTATGAACTGAAGCACAGCGCCGAGGGTTCGGCCGGCGTTTTTGGCTCGCGCGGGGCCAGCCTGCATACCAAGGCGGTGGTGGTGGATGGGCGGGCGGTGTTCGTGGGGTCGTTCAACCTGGACCCGCGTTCGGCCAACCTGAACACGGAAATGGGCGTGCTGACACGCCAGCCGGCACTGGCGCGGCTGGCGCGGCGGCACTTTGCCCGGCTGGCCACGGGGGCGCGCAGTTGGCGGGTGCGGCTGGCGGGCCGGCGCCTGGTCTGGGATGACGGGACCTCGGCGGCCGATGCGGGGAGCGAGCCCGGGGCCACGCGGTTCCGCCGGGCCGTCGCGCTGCTGGTGCGGGTGCTGCCCGTCGAATCGCAGTTGTGACGCTACGCCACCCGGAAGTTGTGGAAGCGCCAGGGATTGGCCGCATCCACATCCTCCGGGAACAACACGCCGCGCGCTTCCAGCGGCGTCCAGCCGGCATATTCGCCGACCACATCGCCAAGGTAGGGGCCCGCGACCTCCAGCACCCGCGCATGGTCCAGCGTATCGGCTTCGCGCAGCCCGGCCTTCGGGTTCTCGATCGCCCAGACCATGCCGCCCAGAACGGCGGCGGTGACCTGCAGGCTGGTCGCGTTATTGTGCGGGCACAGGGTGCGGGCCTGGTCGATGGTCAGGCGCGAGCCATACCAATAGGCGCCCTTGGCATGGCCCATCAGCAGCACGCCGAGTTCGTCCATGCCGGTGGTGATTTCTTCCATCATCAGCCGTTTTTGCGGCTGCATCTCCCAGTTCTTGCCGGCCAGCTCATGCACCGACAGCACCGCGTCGTCGCAAGGGTGGTAGGCGTAGTGGGTCGTGGGCCGGTAGCGCACCGAGCCATCGGCGTTTCGCGTGGTGTAGTAGTCGGAGATCGAGATCGCCTCGTTATGGGTGATGAGGAAGCCGTGGAACGGCCCCTCCAGCGGCGTCCAGCTTCGCACGCGGGTGGAGGCACCGGGGCGCATCAGGTAGATCGCCGCATCGCCGCCAAAGTCATGGCGATGGCCATCGGCCGGCAGCGCGCCCTCATGCGTGCCCCAGCCGAGTTCGGCGGGCTGGCAGCCTTCGCCGACAAAGCCGTCGATCGACCAGGTATTGACGAATTCGCCCGGCGCCTTGGCGAGATTGGCGGTTTGGGTATCGCGTTCGGCGATGTGGATGACCTTGATGCCGAGGGTTTCGGCAAGCTGCGCCCAGCCATCGCGGTCCACCGGCACAGTCGCGTCCACGCCGGTGTCGGCGGCGATGTTCAGCAGCGCCTGCTTGACGAAATGCGAGACGAGGCCCGGGTTGGCGCCATGCGTCAGCACCGCGGTGGTGCTGCCCGGGGCCAGGGCCAGCGCGCTTTCGCGCAGCGCGTAGTTGGACCGCAGCGAGGGGGTCAGCGACAGGTCGGTATAGCCGCCGAGCCAGGGCTCGATGCAGGTGTCGAGGTACAGGCAGCCGATCTCCTGGCACAGCGCGATCAGCGCGACCGAGGAGACATCCACCGACAGGTTCAGCAGGAAATCGCCGGGGGCGAGCAGCGGCAGCAGCACGTCGCGGATATTGTCGCGCGTGACCGGCATCACCTCGAACCGCACGCCGAATTCATCGGCGACCTCCTGGCCGCGCTCCTCGGCGGTGACGATGGTGATGGCATCCACCGGCATGTCGATGTGGCGCAGGATCAGCGGCAGCACGCCCTGGCCGATGCTGCCGAAGCCGAGCATGACGAGGCGGCCGGAAAAGGCGACGTGGTGCATTCGGGAAAACTCCAAACAGGCAGCATGCCGTGGCACGATCGGCCACGGCGGTCCATCACAGGACGAAGACGATGTGTGTCAGGCGTCCAGCATCGGCCGGTCGCGCACCTCGGCGATGCGGGCGCGATCGAAGCCGTTGAATGCGGTGCGCAGGCAGGCGCCATAGGCGCCCAACTGGCCGATTTCGATCCAGTCGCCCTCGGCCGCGTCTTCCGGCAGGAAGAACGGCCCCGCCATCGCATCCGCACTGTCGCAGGTCGGGCCGAAGAAGCGGAAGGGCGCCAGGTGCCACGATGGCGCCGGCGCATCCGGCCGGACCAGCCGCACCGGGAAGCGGAAGCGCGGCGCCCCGGCATCGGACAGGCTGCCGTAGACGCCATCGTTCAGGAACAGCGCATCGCCGCGCCGGGCCTGCACCTGGACGACCACCGACACCCCGCCCGCGACCAGCGCGCGGCCGGGTTCGGCCCAGAGGGCTGTGCCCTCCGGCAGGTCCAGCGCGTCGAAGCCGGCCTCGATCTCGGCGATGATGGCGCCGAGCGGGGGCGGTTCGACATCGGGGTAGGCGACGGGGAAGCCGCCGCCGACGTCGATCACCTCGATCGCGACACCGGCCGCGGCGATCACGCGCCCGGCCAGCGCCATGGCGTGGCGCCAGGCCAGCGGGTCGAGGCATTGCGAGCCGACGTGGAACGACACGCCGAGCCGCCGCGCCATGGGGCGCGCGGCGCGCAGCAGCGCTACCGCGTCATCCGGCAGCGCGCCGAACTTGCCGGACAGGTCGTAGACAGCCGGACCCTTGGGCAACGCGAGACGCACGACCAGGCCGAGGTCGTCGGCGTGCTGCGTCTCGGCCAGGATCTTCGCCAGTTCCTCGGCGCTATCCAGGACGAAGTCGCGCACGCCGTCGCGGAAGAAGGCCTGGGCGATGGCGGCGCGGGATTTCACCGGATGCATGAAATGGATGCCGGCATCGGGGAAGAGGGCGCGCACCAGCGACACCTCGCCCGCCGAGGCGCAGTCGAAATGCCGCACCCCGCCGGCCCAGAGCGCGCGCAGCACGCTGGGGTCGGGGTTGCACTTCACCGCATAGAGAACGTCGCCCGGAAAGGAAGCGACGAAGCCGCGGGCGGCATCGGCGATGCTGGCGGGGCGCAGGCAGTGCAGCGGCTCGGCCGGGCGTTCGACCGCGATCAGGTCATCGACCGATGGCAGGACACGGGGCGCCAGGATGGCGTCGCGGCGCATCGGGGCCAGGGCGGTGCGGGTGCGGAGCAGGCTCATGGGGGAAAACCTCGCGGACAGACGTGTATGCGCCCGGCGCGGCGCGCGGGCGGTGGGGCCGGCACAAACAGTGCGGCGATGTCAGGTGGCGCGAGGTCTTTGGGTCGCGCGGCGCGGTGCAGCGAACATCAAACGTATCCCTGTCGGACACCGGGCCTGCGCCCGGGCGTGAACGAAAGAGACGCGTCCCGTCGTTGCTGTGCCCCCAATGGGGCTCGCGGCACGTGCGATGGCGTCGGCGGCGGGTGTGTCCTGCCGTCACAGGCCAAATGGGGTTTCTGCTGCGAATCTTCAAGTGAATTTCCGGCGATGGCCCCGCGTGCCCGGCATGACGCCCGGCACTTTGCGCATGGCGCCGGAAATTCAGCCGGTGGCAGATGCCATTTGGGATCAAGCGGTCGGCTTGCCGCCCATCAGGGAAAAATACTCCCAGACCATCGTGGCGGCGGCCAGGGCGGTGATGTCGCCGTGGTCATAGGCGGGGGCGACCTCCACCACGTCCATGCCGCGGAAATCCAGGCCATTGAGTTGGCGCAGGATCGCCTGGGCCTGCCAGGTGGCCAGGCCCCCGACCTCCGGCGTGCCGGTGCCCGGGGCGAAGGCGGGGTCCAGCCCGTCGATATCCAGGGACAGGTAGCAAGGCAGGGTGCCGAGGCAGGCGCGGATGCGTTCGGCGACAGCGGCGGGGCCGGTCGCATGCACGGCCTGGGCATCGATGACCGTGACGCCCTGGGCCAGGGTCCAGTCCCAGGTCTCGCGCTGGATGGGGGCGCGGATGCCAATCTGGATCATCCGCCGCGGGTCCACCAGCCCCTCGGTGATCGCGTGGTAGAAGACCGTGCCATGGCCCAGGACCTGGCCGAAATTGTCGGGTGCGGTGTCCATATGCGCATCCACGTGCAGCAGGCCGAGCGGCGCGCCGATGCGGTGCTTCAGCGCCCGCAGCAAGGGCAGGGTGATGCCATGTTCGCCGCCCATCGCCACGAGATGCGGGATGGCGGCCGCCTGCTGTTCGATCAGCGCGAAGCTTTTGGGCAGGTCGCCGAGGGCGATGGCGAAGTCGCCGGCATCGGCGATGGGGATGTCGCGCGGTTCCAGCCAGGACACCGGATGCGCGCCATCGACCAGCATGCGGCTGGCGGCGCGGATCGCCCGCGGCCCATCGCGCGACCCGGCGCGATTGGTGGTGCCGATGTCGAGCGGCACGCCGGCGACGGTGAAGGCACCCTTTGGGTCACGGCGAGTGACGCCCATGAAGCTTGGGGCGATGGCAAACGTCGGGGCATCGGTCACGCGGGGGGCTCCTTGGCCTCGGCCAGGATGTTGTTGCGGTATCGCGGGTCCTCGGTGACCTCGCGCCCGGCCCAGGGCGGGATGGGCGGGGTCGCCGCGGGGTCGGGGAGTTCGATTTCGGCCAGGACCAGCCCGGCCAGGCGGCCGGCGAAGACATCGACCGTCCAGTCATGGCCCGCGTGGTGCAGCAGATGACGGGTCTTTTCCACCAGCGGGCCGCAGAGGCTGTCCAGCATCGCCTCGGCATCGGCGATGGGGATGGCGGTTTCGAATTCGGCGCGGGACAGGCCGCCGGGCCCCTTGACCGTCAAGGTGGCGGCGTCGCCTTCGCGCCGGACGCGGACGGAAACGCCGCGCGGATGGCCGGGTTCGGTCAGGTAGCCCTGGCGCAACGGCACGCCGGGCCCGGCCGCTGCCCGCCAGGCGTCGCTGGCGACCAGGAACTTGCGCTCGATCTCAACCGCCATCGGGAACCCTTCGGCACGATATTCGCAAAGCACGCGGCAACAGGGCCGATGAGCCCAACCACCCGGAGCGCCAGCATGCCTGTTTCCCGTCGATTTGTCCTTGGCAGCGCGATGACGCTTGCCGCCCCCGCCGTCTTCGCCCAGGCGCCCGACCGCCTGCGGCTTGTGCTGAACTTCCAGCCCGATGGTGGCACGGCGGCATTTTTCGTGGCGCAAAGCCGCGGCTGGTTCCGCGAGGCGGGGCTGGAGGTGACCATCGACGGCTCCGCCGGGTCGGGCGATGCGATCACGCGGGTGGCGTCGGGTGCCTATCAGGTGGGCGTTGGCGATATCGCGACGCTTGCGGAATTCCTGGTGCGAAACCCGGGCTCGGCGCCGCGGGTGGTGATGCCGCTGCATGACCGCTCGCCCCAGGCGGTGATCAGCCTGGCGGCGGCGGGGATCGCGCGGCCGGCGGACCTGGTCGGCAAGACGGTGGGCAATGGCCCGGCCGATGGCGCGTCGCGCATGTTCCCGGCCTTTGCCCGGATCAACAATTTGGACCTGGCCGGGGTCGGCCGCCGCCAGGTCACGCCGCAACTGCGCGACACCATGCTGCTGACGCGCCAGGTCGATGCGGTGACGGGCTTCGACTACACGGTGTTCTTCAACCTCAAGGCCAATGGCACGAAGCCGGAGGATATCCGGGTCATGCGCTATGGCGATTTCGGCATGGATTTCTACGGCAATGCGATCCTGGCCGGGCAGCCGCTGATCGCCGAGAAGCCGGATGTGCTGCGCCGCTTCCTGGCGGTCGCGGCGCGTGCCTGGCGCGACACGCTGGCGGACCCGGCGATGGGGGCGGCCGTCATCAAGCGCCAGGTGCCGCTGCTGGATGAGACGATCGAGGCCGAGCGCATCACCTTCCTGCGCGACAACCTGATGGTCACGGCGCGGACCCGCGCGCTGGGCATCGGCACGATGGACCTGGGCCGGCTGCGCGAGGGCCTGGCCTTCGTGCAGGAAGGCTTCGGCATGCCCCGCGCGCCGACGGTCGAGGAGATCTACGACGGCAATTTCCTGCCGCCGATCGAATTGCGCCGGGTGGGGTAGCCCGTCGGGTCAGGCGGCGACGCGCAGCCTGACCTCGTCAGGGACGGGCAGCGGCGCATTGGCGCCGTCGGTGAATTCCACCGTGGTGAAGAGCAGTTCGGTGGTGCCGATGTTCTCCACGCTATGCGCGAAGAATTCCCCGGCGCCGAAGGTGAAGTGCTTCGTCTCACCGGCGAAATGCGTGACGTCGAGGATGCGTCCGTCGTCATAGTAGCCGCGCGCCTGGCCCGCGTTATGCGCGGTCCAGAAGTAGTTGTTCACGTGGCGATGGAAGTTGCAGCGCTTGCCGGGCGGCAGGCGCAGGTGCCAGACGCGCAGCCCTTCGGTTTCGGAAACCAGCACGCTGCCGACCACGCCGCTGCATTGGTCGGCGAGGAAGTCCGCGCGCAGCGCCTCCGGCCAGGCGGCGGGGGCGGGCAGGCGGGTCGTGGCATCGGCTTGCATCGGGTCGGCTCCTATTCCGCGGCGGCGGCGAGGGTTTCGGTCAGGCGGGTCTTCACCACGACCTTGATCGCGTCATCGATACGGTCGCGCGCGTGGCGCAGGGCTTCGGGCAGATCGTCCAGGGCAAAGGTGTGGGTGTGGACGAGCCGGGCGTCGAAGCGCTTTTCGGCCATGAAGGCCATGGCACGGTGCGTGGCGCTGCGGCCTTCGCCGCGGATGCCGTAGAGATAGACGTTGTTGCGCACGATCTGCGGCAGGTCGACGGTCACGGGGTCATGCGGGAAGGCCGCGAGGCAGATCTTCCCGCCGCGATTGACCATGGAGGTCGCCATGTTGATGGCATCCTGCGTGCCGGCGCATTCGATGACGTAATCGGCGCCGAGGCCGCGGGTGAGGGACTTCACGACCTCGACCGCATCTTCGTTCTTCACGTTGACGACGCGATCGGCGCCGAGCTTGCGGCCGATTTCCAGCCGTCCGTCGCGGGTGCCGACCAGCACGGTGGGGGTGGCGCCGAGAGCCTTGGCGACCGCGACGGCCAGCAGCCCGATCGGGCCGGGGCCGATGACCACGACGCTTTCGCCGGCGACCAGCCCGCCCAATTCGGTCAGCCCATACATGCCGGTGCCGGCGGTCACGACCAGGGTCGCTTCCTCATCCGTCATGCTGTCGGGGACGCGGACCAGGGTGTTGATGTTGTTGACCGCGTATTCGCAGAAGCCGCCGTCGGTGGTGAAGCCATTGGCGCGGTGGCCCTTGTCCACGGCGCCGTAGTTCATGCCGTAGTTCAGGCAGGCGGTGTACATGCCCTGGCGGCAGCGCTTGCACTGGCCGCAGCCGGCGTGAATCTCGACGGTGACCCTTTCGCCGACACGATATTCATCGACACCCGGCCCGAGCGCCGCGACGGTGCCCATGTATTCATGGCCCGGCGTGAAATTCTTGTTGAAGGGCATGCCGCCCTGGATTTTGGCGGGCGAGCCGTAGTGGATGATCTCCAGGTCCGTCGCGCAGATGGCGACGGCGTCGATGCGGACCAGGACCTCCGCCCGGCCGGGGACGGGCACCGGCTTTTCGACGAGGGTGAGTTCGTCGGGGGCGCCGAGCACCCAGGCGCGCATCATTTTTGGAACGTCGAAGGTGTCGGGCATGGGCGTGTTCCGGCGCTGGATTGGTTCGCCATATTGCCAAATCGGGCGGCCAAGGCAACAGCCTTGACCAATCAGTGAATTGGTTGACCAATCTTGGCGCCCCGGATAGCGTGCCGCCATGAATATCTCATCGGACCACGCCGTGCTGTCCCAACTGCGCCAGGGCCTGGCCGAGGGCCTGGCCGCCGCCGATGGCCGGCTGCCCGCCGAACGCGACCTGGCCGAACGCCTGGGCGTCAACCGCGGCGAAATCCGCAAGGCGCTGGCCGTGCTGGAACTGGAAGGCAGCCTGCGCCGCCACGTCGGCCGCGGCACCTTCGTCACCCGCACGCCACCCCGCCGCGGCCTGCCGGATGTCGCGGAGGTCGCCAATACCACCAGCCCCCCCGAAGCCATGCAGGCCCGCGCGATCCTGGAACCGGAACTGGCCCGCCTTGCGGCATTGCAGGCCACGGCGGCGCAAATCGCCGAACTGCGCCGCCTGGCCGTCGCCATGCGCGGCGTCGCCGACTGGGCGTCCTACGAAGCCCTGGACTACCGGTTCCACGAACTCATCGCCGAAGCCGCCGGCAACCGCCTGCTGATGGAAGTCGAGCGCCTGGTGAACGGCGTCCGCCGCGCCGTGGTCTGGGGCCACCTGGCCCTGCGCCCGATCGGGCCGTCGCCGGACTACCACTCCTTCGACGAACACGACGCCATCGTGGCCGCCATCGCACGCCGCGACCGGCCGGGCGCGGCCGAGGCGATGCGCCGGCATCTGGACAGCACGGCACAGGCGCTGGCGGGGTGACGGATGGGGGAAGTAGCGCCTTGAAAGGGGCTTCGCCCCTCTCAAACTCTCCCCACCAAGGGGCCGTGGCCCCTTGGAACCCACGCTGTTGGTAAAATAAAGAGAGGGGCAGGTCGCGTCTTGGATCAAGGGTGCGTCAGCGACGCCCCTCTCTTTATTTTACCAATACTCCGCCGGTCCAGGGGCGGCGGCCCCTGGTGGGGGGAGGTATGGAGGGGGCGCATAGCCCCCTCCATGGCGCGACGTCCCAATACTTTCACCCACCCGCCAGCGTCCGCAGCAGTTCCGGGTCGATGCCCGCCGCCGCTGCCGCCGCGACGGGTGCGCAGGCGGCGCGGAAGGCGGTCATGTCGATGGCGTCCGGGGTCAGTACGTTGACGCCGTCGGTGTGCAGCAGGGCCAGGGCGCGGGCGTCTTCGGCGGCGGCCAGGCTGCGTTGCAGGGTGGTGGCGGTGGTGGCGGCCTGGGCCAGGCGGGTGCGGTCGGGGCTGGGCAGGGTGTCGTGCCAGGCGCGGTTGGCGACGAGCAGGGCGACGCCCTGGATGTGGCCGGTCAGGCTGACGAAGCGGTGGTGTGCCTGGAGGCCGAAGAGGATGAGGTTGGTCAGCGGGTTTTCCTGGGCATCGACCTCTCCGCTGGCGACGGCCTGCTTGAGGCGCAGCACGTCGGTCACGACGGGGGAAAAGCCCATGGCGGCGAGGGCGGACTGGTAGACGGCGTTGTCCAGGGTGCGGATGACGAGGCCAGCGCAGTCGGTGGGGGTGCGCAGCGGGCGGGCGCGGTTGGACAGGTGGCGCAAGCCATTGTCCCAGAAGCCGAGGACGACCAGGCCGGTGCGGGCGGCGACCTCGGCGGCGATCATCGCGCCGGCGGGGCCGTCGAGGGCGGCGAAGAGGCGGGCGCGGTCCGGGGCGGCGAAGGGCAGGTCGAGTGCGCCCAGGGACGGCACCCGGGCCGACAAATAGCCCGAGGCGACGTAGCAGATCCTGGGCGCATGGCCGGCTTCGGTCCCCGCGAAGAGGGAGGCCGCGGTGGCGCCGCTGGCCGTCACATCGGCCTGCATCTCGGCGCCGGGCAGCGCGGCGGCCAGGGCTGCGAGGGCCTGGGTATGGACCGATCCGGCCCCCTGGTAGCCCGCCATCATGACCTGCATCGGCACCTCCTGTTTGACCAATTTCAACCAATCACTGCCCATTGACAACCAAATCGCCGCCCGGGCAACCTCCCGCCACGGGAGAAAACATCATGACGACCAGCCGACGCGCCCTTCTTCAGGCCGCCGCCATCGCCGCCGCCGCGCCATCGCTCGCCCCAACCCCGGTTCAGGCCCAGGCCTGGCCGACGCGCCCGGTGTCGGTGATCATGCCGCTGCAGGCGGGCAGTGCATCGGATATCGCGGTGCGTATCCTGGCCGAGAAGATGGGTGAGACACTCGGCAACCGCATGGTGGTGGAAAACATCACCGGGGCCGCTGGGCTGGTCGGGGCCGAACGTGCGGCGCGGGCGGCGCCTGATGGCTATACGCTGGCCGCGCTGAACAATTCCATCCTGACCATTCTGCCCAATGTGCAGCGCCGGCGGCTGGGCTTCGATCCCTTCGCCGATTTCCTGCCGATCGGTGGCATCGCGACCATCCCGACCTTCCTCGGCGTCCATAAGGACGTGCCGGTGCAGAATGTGCAGGAACTGATCGCGCTGGCGAAGGCCCGCAATGGGGAGATGACCTATGCCTCCGGCGGGGCCGGCAGCCCGCAGCACCTGGCGACCGAGATGTTCATGTCGATGGCCGGGGTGAAGATGGTGGACGTGCCCTATCGCGGTGCCTCGGCCGCGGCGGCCGATCTCGCGGCGGGGCATGTCCAGGTGATGTTCATCGCGCATTCGCTGGCGATCCCGTTCCTCGATTCCGGGATGGTGCGGCTGATCGGCTTTGCCGGGCCGGAGCGGAACCCGCTGCTGCCGGCGATCCCGACGGTCGCCGAACAGGGGGTCGCGGGGTTCGACTATTCGTCCTGGATCGCGCTGTTCGCGCCGAAGGAGACGCCGGCGCCGATCTTGGCGCGGTTGCGCGCCGATTGCGCCGCGGCGACCGCCGACCCGGCCCTGCAGGAACGGCTGGCGCGTTCGGGCCTGGCGGCCTGGCCGCGCGATCCGGCCGCCGTGGTGGCGGTGATGCGCGAGGACGATACCCGTTGGAAGGCCGTGGTCCAGGCCGCCGATATCCGCATCTGAAGGAGGCAACGCCCATGACCGTCACATTGTCCCGCCGTGGCCTGGGGCCACTGGCTGCCGCGATCGCCGCCGCACCCGTGCTGGTGCAGGCCCAAACCGCCCCGGCCCCCGCCCCGGCGCTGCCGGGCGGGCGCACGATCACCTATCTGGAGATCGCGCCGGCTTCGGTCGATGACGTCATGCGCCTGTTGCGGGCCGAGGTCGCGGCGACCCGCGCCGACCTGGGCAATGAGGAAGCGGTGCTGCTGCGCCGCATCGACCGGCCGCATCATTTCGCGATCGTCGAACGCTGGCGCGATGAAGCCGCGGCCGAGGCGCATCGGGCCTCCGCCCGCGTCGCCGCCTTCCGCGCGGCCTTGGCCGGTGCGCTGATCGCGCCCTATGACGAACGCCCGCATTCGCCGCTGTCGGTGGGGGCGGCGAATACCGCGCCCAATGCGATCGTCGCCGTCACCCACGTCGATATCATCCCGCCGATGCGCGAGGTCGGCACCGCGCGCATCGAGAAACTCGCCAATGACAGCCGTGGCGCGCCGGGCAACCTGCGGTTCGACGCGCTGATCCAGAACAGCCGCCCCAACCATTTCACCCTGGTCGAGGTCTGGGCCGACGAGCCTTCCTTGCTGGCGCATGCGGGGGTCGCGCATCTGCGCGCCTTCCGCGGCGAATTGCTGCCGATGAGCGGCAGCCTGTTCGACGAAAGGCTCTACCGCGTCGTCAGTTGATCAGGCGGCGGTCTCCGTCCCGGTCGGGAAGGTCCGGCGCACTTCCTCCCGCTTCTCCAGCCACCAGGCGTAGGAGGGCGGGAGCAGTGTCATCGGATCGACGCCGAGGCTGGCCGCGGCATGCGCCGGCCAGCTCGGGTTCCACATCATCTCCCGCGCCAGGGCGACGAGGTCGCAGGACCCCTCGGCCAGGTAGGCATTGGCCTGGGCGGCTTCGGTGATCAGCCCGACGGCCATGCTGGGCAGCCCCGTCTCCGCCTTGATCCGCGCCGCATAGGGCACGTGGTAGCCGGGCACGCGGGGGACGACCGCCAGGGTCAGCGGTCCCTCGATCCCGCCCGAGGAACAATCCAGCAGGTCGATCCCGCGCGGCTTCAGCGCGGTGGCGAAGGCGATGGTGTCCTCCATCGTCCAGGCGCCGCCGCGGCCATCGGTGCAGGACACGCGCATCAGCAGCGGGCCGGTCCAGGCATCGCGCACGGCCTCGGTCAGTTCCAGGCCGAAGCGCATGCGCCCTTCCAGCGAACCGCCATAGGCGTCGGTGCGGTGGTTGGTGATGGGGCTGAGGAATTGCTGGATGATGTAGCCATGGGCGGCGTGAATCTCGAGCACGTCGAACCCCGCATCGGCGCTGCGCTTGGCGGCATCGGCGTGCAGGCGGATGACGTGGCGAATGTCGTCCTGGTCCATCTCCTTCGGGACCATGGCGGTCGGCTTGAACGCGATGGGTGAGGGGGCGAGGCCCGACCAGGGCGGACGGCCCTTCGCGGCGTCTTCGGCCGTCAGGGGCGAGAAGCCGTCCCATGGCGCGCGGGTCGCGACCTTGCGGCCGGCGTGGCCGATCTGCATCGCGGTGACGGCGCCCTGGGCCTTCATGAAGTCGGTGATGCGGCGCCAGGCCTTGGCCTGGGCGTCGGACCAGATGCCGGGGCAGTCGTAGGTCTTGCGGCTGCGTTCGCTGACCGAGGTTTCTTCGCAGAACACCATCCCGGCCCCGCCCATCGCGAATTTGCCGAGGTGCACGAGGTGCCAGTCGCCGGGGATGCCGCCGGGATCGGAACGATATTGCGACATGGGCGAGACCACGATGCGATTGCGCAGGGTGACGCCCCGAAGCGTGTAGGGCGAGAACAGCATGGGCGTGGCGGACAAACGACGATCTCCTGATAGGCGCGCTTTGGGGGAAGATGGCCCAGAAGGCTGGATCGGCGCCAGCCTGCCACGGTGCCTGGATATGTGGCATCCGACCGGCGATGGCGCCTTTGTCGGCGGTATGAGGTGCCGGCGGTCGCCTTTTTGCGCAGCCGGTGCGCCAGCGACCCAGCCGAGGCCGCACCGCTTTTATTCATTGTAAAGGCGCATCGCAGCACTCTCGCCACGACCATTCCGGGGCCCCATCGCCGCCCCGGCCATGCATCGCGCCGCGGGACCGAATGACGTCGAACAGCATCGCCCTGACCTGCGGATGTCCCTGTTGCGCCCCCGGGGGAGGCTCCCCCCAGCATTTTCTTGCGGAGACGCTGGCCACGACCGACGGATTTGTCGCCGATGCCGGGTCGCTCGGCACCAGCGACATCGCGGTGAAGCTGCGGACGCAGTGGAGTGGTTTCCTGGAGGGCAAGTTCGTCGTCTGGAACAAGGCCAGCGTCAGCTATTCCGTGAACGACAGCGCCCCAGGCTATTACGGCGAGCACACCGGCCTGGTCGGCATGACCGGGCTGATGCAGGCCCGCGCGCGGGACGCCTTCGCGCTATGGGACGACCTCATCCCGCTCAGCCTGGTCGAGAGCCAGTCGCCGACGGCCGACATTACGTTCAACATGTCGTCCAATACGCAGAACGCCACCTATTCCGCGTCGGGCAGTATCAGCGCGCTGAACGCCAATACCTTCGGCTTCATCCGTCCGCAGATCTGGCTGGCTTCCGGCTGGTCCAGCCACAACAGCGATGCCGCGATGGGGTACGGCGGCTACGGCTTCATGACCTATCTGCATGAAATCGGGCATGCGCTGGGGCTGTCGCATCCCGGCAGCTACAATGCGGCGCCTGGTGTCACGATCACCTACGGCGGCTTTGCCGAATACCGGGAAGACACGCGGCGCTTCACGGTCATGTCCTATTTCAACGCCGCGGCCGATGGCAGCGGCACGGACCATTATGGCAGCGACGGGCAGTTGAAATACGCCCAGACGCCGATGGTGCACGATATCCTGGCGATCCAGGCCGCCTATGGCGTCAGCACCACCACGCGCGCCGGCAACACGACCTATGGCTTCAATGCCAATGCCGATCACGGTGTCTATGATTTCGCGTCGAACCGCGATCCGATCCTGACCATCTTCGATTCCGGTGGAAACGACACGATCGACCTGTCGGGCTACAGCCTGCCGAACCGGCTGGACCTGAACGAAAGCGCCTATTCCGACGTCGGCGGCTGGATGACCAACAACCTGGCCATCGCGATCGGCACGATCATCGAGAATGGGATCGGCGGCAGCGGTGCCGACCGCATCTTCGGCAACCCCATGGCCAATGCGCTCTATGGCGGCGCGGGCAATGACAGGATCGACGCCGGCGGCGGGGATGACCACGTCGACGGCGGGGACGGGGATGACCATCTGTTCGGCGACGGCGGCAACGACATGCTGATCGGGGGGCGCGGGGATGATGTGCTCGACGGCGGGGCGGGCTTCGACACGGCGTATTACGACCTGGCGGCGGGGGAGATCACCGTGCGCGACATCGGTGGCGGCGTCCTGATCGTGCAGGCTGGGCGGTTCGGCACCGATCGCCTGATCAGCATCGAGAGCATCCGCACCCGGGAGATCGGCGTCTTTGATACGGCCTATTATATTTCGACCAATGCGGACGTCGCGACGGCGGGCGTCAATGCCTATGCCCATTATGATGCATTTGGTTGGCGTGAGGGGCGCGACCCAAGTGCATTGTTCAGCACATCTGGCTATATCGCAAGTAATCAGGACATAAAGGCGGCGAATATCAATCCGCTTTCGCATTATGTGCAATTCGGGTGGCGCGAGGGTCGCGACCCGAATGCCGGATTCGATGTGAAAAGTTATCTAAATTACAATGCGGATGTGCGTGCCGCACAGACAGATCCACTTGTTCATTATGAAACATATGGAAAATACGAAGGGCGGGCGAGTTACAAGGCGATCGGCGACGCGATCACGAGTTCCGGCTTTGACATAGAGTATTATCTCTTGGCCAATTCCGACATTGCCAAAGCGGGTGTCGATGCTTTTGAACATTATAAAAATTTTGGATGGCGCGAAGGGCGTAATCCCAATGCCTGGTTCGATACGAATGGTTATCTTGACGATAATATCGATGTCAAATTGGCAAACGTCGATCCTCTGCAGCATTACATGACGTCGGGATGGCGTGAAGGCCGTGATCCGCACGCGTTGTTCGATACATCCTCCTATCTTTCGTATTATCAGGACGTGGCCGCGTCCGGGGTGAATCCACTGCTGCACTATCTGCAATTCGGCTATCTTGAGGGGCGTTCAACGTTCGGGGATGGAACCTGGCATTGAACGATCGGGGTGCTGTCACTGAATGGCCGAATCCCCGGCGGCGGCTGATATCACTGCTGGAACGGCAAGGACGGTAGGCGGCACGCGCGAAGGCCGGTCCCCGGCTGTGCCGGCACATGACACGCGCCGCGGGGCGGGGCATGCTCCCGGCGATTCGTTCATTTCGTCTGCCGTCCCATTGCCGAACCACGCATCGCCGCAGCGCCATAGGGTGTTCCATGTCGAACCGACTGATTGACGGAGGCGCTGCCACGTCGCGCTTTCCAGCCCGGCCTTTCGCATCGCTCCTCGTGCTGGCCGCCATGGCCCTGGCGGGCTGCAAGGAACAGGCGCCGGCGCCGCAGCAATCCGCGGCGCCACCCGCCGTCTTCGTCACCCCGGTCGAACGCCGCGCCATCACCCAGGGCAGCGAATTCATCGGCAGGGTGGAGGCGATCGACCGCGTGGACGTGCGCGCCCGCGTCACGGGCTTCCTGGCCGAACGCCATTTCAACGAGGGCGACATGGTCAAGGCGGGCGACACGCTCTTCACCATCGAACAGGCGCCCTTCGCCGCCGAGGTGGCCCTGCGCCAGGCGCAGGTGGAACGCGCCGAGGCCGAGCTGCGCAACGCCAATATCCAGGTGCAGCGCGGCCAGGAACTGGTCCGCACCAACGCCATCGCCCGCGCCACCCTGGACGAGCGGATCGCCGCCGAAAGCCAGGCCAAGGCCGAGGTCGCCGCGGCCGAGGCCAATTTGCAGCAGGCCCGGATCCAGTATGGCTATACCGAGATCAAGGCGGTCTTCGACGGCCGCGCCGGGCGCTCCCCGCTCAGCCCCGGCAATGTCGTGGGGCCGGACAGCGGCGTGCTGGTGACCGTGGTGCGCGACGATCCGATCCGCGTCAGCTTCCCGGTCACCCAGCGCGACCTGTTGCAGGTGCGGCGGGCCGGCGGCACGGCGGGGGGCGAGGGGATCGACGTGCTGGTGCGGCTGCCCGATGGCACGATGCACGAGACGGCGGGCCGGTTGTCCTTCCTGGACGTCACGGCCAATCGTTCGACCGATTCGGTGCTGGTGCAGGCGGTGGTGCCGAACACGCAGCGCCTGCTGACCGATGGCCAGGCGGTGACGGTGGTGGTGCAATCGGCGCAGCCGACGCAGGCCCTGGTGGTGCCGCAATCGGCGTTGCAGATCGACCAGCAGGGCGCCTTCGTCCTGGTCGTCGGGGCGGATAACAAGGTGGAGGTCCGCCGCGTCCGCACCATCCCCGGCCCGGCCGGGCTGGTGCAGGTGACGGAGGGGCTGGAGCCTGGGCAATTGGTCATCACCGAAGGGGCGCAGCGCGCCAGGCCCGGGCAGCCGGTGATGCCGCGGCCGATGGATGCGCCGCCATCGGGCAACGTGCCGCCGCGCGCCGCCACGCCATGATCTCCAAGGTTTTCGTCGACCGGCCGCGGCTGGCGATCGTCATCGCCATCGTCATGGTCATCGCCGGCATCGTGTCGATGATGCAGATCCCGGTGGCGCAGTTCCCCGACATCGTGCCGCCGCAGGTGACGGTGACGGCGAATTTCCCCGGTGCCTCGGCGGAAGTCGTGGAGGCGACGATCGCCCAGCCGATCGAAAGCCAGGTCAATGGCGTGGACAACATGATCTACATGCGGTCCACCAGCGGCAATGACGGGTCCTATACGCTGACCGTGTCGTTCAGGACCGGGACCGATCCGGACCAGAACACCACCAATGTGAACAACCGCGTGCAACTCGCGGTCGCGCAATTGCCCGAGGAAGTGCAGCGCCAGGGCCTGACGGTGCGCAAGAAATCCTCGGCCCTGTTGCAGGTGATCGCGATCAATTCGGCGGGCGGTGCGCAGGACCCGCTGTTCATCAGCAACTACGCCACCATCAACATCATGGATGCGCTGAAGCGCGTGCCGGGTGTCGGTGACGCGATCATGTTCGGCGCGCGCGACTATGCCATGCGCATCTGGTTCGAGACGGACCGGCTGACCGCGCTGGACCTGACGCCGCAGGATATCGTCAACGCGATCCGGGCGCAGAACCAGGTGGCGCCGCTGGGTCGTATCGGCGCGCAGCCGGTCAGCGACGATGCCTCCTACCAGCTCAATATCCGCACCACGGGGCGGCTGGTGCAGCCGGAGGAATTCGGCGCCATCCTGGTGCGCGCCAATCCCGATGGCAGCGTGCTGCGCGTGCGGGACGTGGCGCGGATCGAACTCGGCGCCTGGAACCAGGATGTCGATACGCGGCTGAATGGGGCGCCGGCGATCCTGATCCAGATCTACCTTGCCCCGGGCGCCAATGCGGTCGGCACGGCCGATGCGGTGGCCGCAACCATGGGCGGGTTGGCGGCGCGCTTTCCCGAAGGGCTTGGCTACGCCGTCACCTACGACACCACGACCTTCGTCAAGCTGACCATCCATGAGGTGATCAAGACGCTGATCGAGGCCTTCATCCTCGTGGTGCTGGTGGTCTACCTGTTCCTCGGATCGATCCGGGCCACCATCATCCCGCTGATCGCCGTGCCAGTTAGCCTGATCGCGACTTTTGCTGTGCTGAACGCGATGGGATACTCGGCGAACACCGTCTCATTGCTGGCAATGGTCTTGGCGATCGGCATCGTGGTGGACGACGCCATCGTGGTGGTCGAGGCGGTCGAGGCGACCATGGAGGAGAACCACGACCTGTCGGTCGCGGATGCCACCAAGAAGGCGATGGAGACGATCACCGCCCCCATCATCGCCATCACCATGGTGCTGCTGTCGGTCTTCGTGCCGCTGGCCTTCATCCCCGGCATTTCCGGCGAATTGTTCCGCCAATTCGCGGTGACCGTGTCGGTCGGCATGCTGTTTTCGGCAATCAATGCGCTGACCTTGTCGCCAGCCCTCTGCGGCGTGCTGCTATCGGCGCATCACGGGCCGAAGAAGGGGATCATGGGCCGCGTGTCCCGCGGGATCGACTGGGTGCGCGATGGCTATGCCGCCATCGTGGCGCGGCTGGTGCGGGTGTCCGTCCTCTGCCTGATCCTGGTGGGCGTGTTCATGGCCGGGATCATCGGGGTCGCCGGCCGGACGCCGACGGGTTTCCTGCCGCAGGAAGACCAGGGCGCCTTCTTCGTCGAGGTGCGGCTGCCCGAAGGTGCCTCGCTGAACCGCACGCGCGCGGTGGCCTTGCAGGTGGAGCGGGTGCTGCGCGGGTTGGACGGCGCGCGGGATGTGCAGACGATCAGCGGCTATTCGATGCTGAACGGGTTGGCGCAGTCCAACACCGCCTTCTTCATCGTCTCGCTGAAGGACTTTTCCGAACGAACCACGCCGGAGACCGGCGTCAACGGGCTGATCGCCGCGGTGGTGCGCGGCACGGCGGAGGTGCCGGCGCAGGTCATCCCCTTCAACCTGCCGCCGATCATCGGCCTCGGCACCTCGGGCGGCTTCGAATTCCAGTTGCAGAACCTGGAAGGCCGGCCGATCCCGGAGATGGCGGCGGCGATGCGCGCGCTGGTGCTGGCGGCCAACCAGGACCCGGCGCTGACGCGGGTGTTTTCCACCTTTTCGGCCAATACGCCCTCGGTCTTCCTCGAGATCGACCGGGACCGCGCGCAGGTGCTGGGCGTGTCGATCAGCGATATTTTCTCGGCGTTGCAGGCGGCGATGGGCGGGGCCTATGTCAACGACTTCAACCTGTTCGGCCGCACCTGGAAGGTGAACCTCCAGGCCGAGCAGTCCGACCGCGACGCCGTGCCCGACATCTACCGCGTGCATGTCCGCAATCGCGATGGCGAGATGGTGCCGCTGCGGGCATTGGCCGATGTGCGGATCGAATTCGGGCCGGAAAGCATCATCCGCTACAACAACGTCCGCAGCCTGACGATCAACGGCGAACCGGCGCCGGGGCGCAGCAGCGGCGATGGGCTGGCGGCGATGGAGCGGGTGGCGCGGGACACCCTGCCGGCCGGCTATTCCTTCGAATGGACCGGCACGGCGTTCCAGGAAAAGGCGGCCTCCGGCCAGACCGGGATCATCCTGGCGCTGGCGGTGCTCTTCGCCTTCCTGTTCCTGGTCGGGCTGTATGAATCCTGGACCATCCCGGTGCCGGTGCTGCTGTCCGTCTCGGTCGGCGTGCTGGGGGCGATCGCCGCGATCGGGCCGGCGGGGCTGGCGCTGGATCTCTATGCCCAGGTCGGCATCGTCGTGCTGATCGCGCTGGCGGCGAAGAACGGCATCCTGATCATCGAATTCGCCAAGGACCAGCGGGAGAACCAGGGCAAGTCGGTGCAGGAGGCGGCGATCCTGGGCGCCAAGCTGCGGTTCCGCGCGGTGATGATGACCTCCTTCGCCTTCATCCTGGGGCTGTATCCGCTGATCACCGCGGTCGGCGCCTCGGAGATCAGCCGGCGCGCGGTGGGCACGCCGGTGTTCTGGGGCATGCTGGCCGCGTCCTCGATCGGCATCTTCATGATCCCGATGCTGTACGTGATCTTCCAGGCAACGCGTGAGGCGGTGAAGGCCCGGCTCGGGCTTGGCCCGAAGCCGCCGGTCGAGGCCGCGACGGGGCCAGGCTGACGGGGGTGGGGAAGAATTGGGGGAGTTGCGCCGTGGAGAGGGCTTCGCTCCCTCCACACCTCCCCCACCAAGGGGCCGTGGCCCCTTGGAACCCACGGGGTTTGGCAAAATAAAGGGAGGGGCATCGAAGTCGCGCCTCTGATCGAGGGTGTTCCATGCCCCTCCCTTTATTTTACCAATACATCGCGTCGGTCCAGGGGCGGCGGCCCCTGGTGGGGAGAGTTTGAGAGGGGCAAAGCCCCTTTCAAAGCGCAACCTCCCCAGTACTTACGCACCCCGTCAGAGCACGTTGACCGGCACCTTGAGGAAGACCTTGCCGCCAGCATCCGGTGGCGGCAGGGCGCCGGCGCGCATGTTCACCTGCAACGACGGGATGATCAGTCGCGGCATGCCGAGCGTCCTGTCGCGCGCCTCGCGCATTGCGACAAACGCGTCTTCGGTGGTGCCGTCGCGGGCGTGAATGTTGTGGGCGCGTTCCTCGGCGACGGTGGTTTCCCATTTGATGTCGCGCCCGTTCGGGCCGTAGTCGTGGCACATGAACAGGCGGGTGTCCGGCGGCAGCGCCAGCACGCGGCGGATCGAACGGAACAGGGTGCGCGTATCGCCGCCGGGGAAGTCGGCGCGGGCCGATCCGCCATCGGGCATGAACAGCGTGTCGCCGACGAAGGCGGCATCGCCGATCACATGCGTCATGCAGGCGGGCGTATGCCCCGGGGTATGCAGGGCCAGGGCGGTCAGGCCGCCGATGGCATAGGTATCGCCATCCTTGAACAGCCGGTCGAATTGGCTGCCGTCGCGGCGGAATTCGGTGCCTTCGTTGAACACCTTGCCGAAGACGTCCTGCACCTTGGTGATGTGTTCGCCGATGCCGATCTGGCCGCCGAGTTTTTGCTGGATATAGGGCGCGCCCGACAGATGGTCGGCGTGGACATGGGTTTCGATCAGCCATTCCAGGCGCAGGCCGTGGTCCCTGATATGGGCGATGATGGCATCGGCCGAAGCATGGGTGATGCGACCGGCGGCGTAGTCGATGTCCATCACCGAATCGATCACGGCGCAGGCGTCGGAGCCCGGGTCGCGCACGATGTAGCTGATGGTGTTGGTCTGGGCCTCGAAGAAACCCGTCACATCGGGCGTCGGCGATGGGGCGACGGGGTGGGGGATGTCGTTCATCTGGCGGTTCCTGTGTCGTCAGGCGCGGGGTGCTGCGGGCAGGGGGCTTGCCGGCCGGTTGGCCAGCCAGCGGGCGCTGCCCATGCCGAGCAGCATCGCCGCCACGAACAGGATGGCGGGGATGCCGCCGGTCAGCAGGGCGGTGAAGGCGGGGCCGGGGCAAAACCCGGCCAGGCCCCAGCCGATGCCGAAGATCGCGGGGCCGGCGATGATGCGTGCGTCGATCCGGGTCGAGGTCGGCAGGTTGAAGGTTTCGCCAAAGGCCGGCCGCTTGTGGCGCAGGACCAGGCGGTAGCCGACGAAGGTCACCGCGATGGCGCCCAGCATGACGAGGGCGAGGCTCGGGTCCCAGCCGCCGGTCGGGATCGCCGCCAGGTCCAGGAAGTTCAGCACCTTGGCCGGGTTCGACATGCCGGCGACGATCAGGCCGAGGCCGAAGACCAGGCCGATGGCGAATTGCGCCGCGACGGACCTCACAGCACGTGCCGGGTCAGGAAGACGGTGGCCATGGCCGTGCCCATGAAGACCAGGGTCGCGACGAGCGAACGCAGCGACAGGCGCGACAGGCCGCAGACCCCGTGGCCGGAGGTGCAGCCATTGCCCCAGACCGCGCCAAAGCCGACCAGCAGACCGGCGAGGATCAGCAGCCCCGGGCCGGCGGCGATCGTCGGCACGGGGGCCGCGCCGGTGGCGAGCAACATGATGAGCGGCGCCGCGACCAGCCCCGCGATAAAGGCTAGGCGCCCGGCGAAGCCGTCATCCTGGTAGGGCGGCAGCAGCCGCACCGCGATGCCGCTGATGCCGGCGATGCGGCCGACGGCGGCCAGCAGCATGACGGCGGCGGCACCGATCATGGCGCCGCCGAGCAGCGACGCCACGGGGGTGAAGGCGGTCGCGGTCATGTCAGGCGCGGCCGAGTTCGCAGGTGCGGATGCCGAAGAGCCAATAGGCCGGGCAGAAGCGGAAGACGGCGGTGCCAAGCAGCACGGCGCCGACAGCGGCCACGGCCAGGCGCCATGCGCCCATGGCCGCGAAGACGCCGGGGAAGACGAAGGGGGCGACAAGAAGCACCGCGCCCAAGACGAAGCGGATGGCGCGATCGAGCGAACCGACGTTGATCATGGTGGCCTCCCAGGGTAGATTGCTGGTTGGTTCATATATGCGAATATGCTAAGATGACAAGATGAAAATCGACCAAGGTGATGCATCCTATGCGGCGATGGAAGCCAAGGTGGAGGAAGCCGCCCGGATGTTGTCGGCCCTGGCGAATGCCAAGCGGCTGATGGCGCTGTGCCATCTGCTGGAAGGGGAGAAGTCGGTGGGCGCGCTGGCGGAGCTGGTGGGGCTGGCGCCCACCGCGTTGTCGCAGCACCTGGCACGGATGCGCGACCTGCGGCTGGTCGAAACGCGGCGCGATGGGCAAACGATCTACTACCGCCTGGCCAGCCCGGAGGTCAGCGCGATCCTTGCGACGCTGGACCGGCTGTATTGCGCGCCGGCGGCGGAACCACAGGGCTGAACGGAGGCAGCATATGACCGACACCATCCAGATCGTGTGCCCGCATTGCGACGCGATCAATCGTGTGCCGGCGGCACGCCTGGGCGATGGCCCACGCTGCGGCGGGTGTCGCGCGGCGCTGTTCGAAGGCATGCCGGTGGCGTTGAACGAGCAGCGTTTCGCCCATCATCTGCGTCACAGCGGCCTGCCGCTGCTGGTGGATTTCTGGGCGTCCTGGTGCGGCCCATGCCGGGCGATGGCGCCGGCGTTCGAGGCCGCGGCGCGCCGGTTGGAACCGCGGCTGCGGCTGGTCAAGGTATCGACCGAGGAAGCCCCGAACCTGGCAGCCCAATTGTCGATCAGCAGCATCCCGACATTGGCGCTGTTCGCCGGTGGGCGGGAGGTCGCGCGACAGGCCGGCGCCATGCCCGAGGGGCGGATCATCGCCTGGGCCGAAGCCATGGCCCCGGCCTGATCCGGGACTATGCCAGGACCACGCACGTCAGGATCTGTGCGTTTCGGAGGGGAATTGCAGGCCGCGCAGGTGATGCCGCTTCGCGAAGGATGCGCCATGGGCTGGCGCAACACCGCGCGGTCTGCCGGGTGACACTGTCGGCCCGTCCAGGTGAACAACAGGTAAGCGCGCGGGGGGGGCTGCCGAGTCGCCTATCGCGCAGATGGCAGGATCACACCGCCTGGCCCGCCGCCCAGCCGCTCGACCAGGCCCATTGGAAATTGTAGCCGCCGAGCCAGCCGGTCACGTCCACGGCCTCACCCACCACAAAAAGCCCTGGCACGGCGCGGGCTTCCAGGCTGCGTTGCGACAGCGCCCTGGTGTCCACGCCGCCGGCCATGACCTCGGCTTTGGCATAGCCTTCGGTGCCGGATGGCACCAGGCGCCAGGCGTTGATGGCGGCGCCGATGCGGGCCAGGTCCCGGTCCGGCATGTCGGCCAGGCGGGTGGCGGCGCCCAGCACCTCGGCCAGGCGTCCGGGCAGGACGCCGCCCAGGACCGTCGTGGCCTGTGCCTTGGGGCGGCTGTGCTTGGCGGCGAGAAGCCCCGCGGTGACGTCGATGCCGGGGGCGAGGTCGAGCGCGATCTCCTGGCCTGGCGTCCAGTAGGAGGAGACCTGCAGCACCGCGGGGCCGGACACGCCGCGGTGGGTGAAGACCATGCCCTCGCGGAAGGCGGCGCGGCCGGTGCTGGCGGATACCTCCAGCGACAGGCCGGAGAGGGGACGCATGATGTCGAGCGCCTCGCCCTGGAAGGTCAGCGGCACCAGGGCCGGGCGGGTCGGCACGATGGGCAGGCCGAAGCGGCGGGCGACGTCGATGGCAAAGCCCGTCGCGCCCATTTTTGGGATCGACAGCCCGCCGGTCGCCAGCACCAGCGATGGGGCGGTGAAGGTGCCGCGATCGGTGGTGACCGTAAAACCCGCCGCGACGTCGGTCACGCGGTGGCCCAGCAGAACCTCGACCCCGGCATCGCGGCATTCGGCCATCAGCATGGCGACGATCTGCCTGGCCGATCCGTCGCAGAAGAGTTGGCCCAGGGTCTTTTCATGCCAGGCGATGCCATGGGCATTCACCAGGTCGATGACATCCTGCGGCGTGAACTGCGACAGCGCCGACCGGCAGAAGGCGGCATTGGCCGACAGGAAGCGATCGGGCGGCGCTTCGCGGTTGGTGAAATTGCAGCGGCCGCCGCCGGAGATGAGGATCTTGGCGCCCGGATGATCCAGGTGCTCGATCACCGCGACACGGCGCCCGCGCCGGCCGGCGGAGATCGCGCACATCAGCCCGGCGGCGCCGGCGCCGATAACCAGGGCATCGAAGGTTTGCATGCCGCCGTGTCACGCATTCGCGCCACGGCGGCAAGCCCGTTCAGGTGCGGACCAGGGGACAGCCGCCGAGCGCCACGGGCCGGAAGGCTTCCTCGCCGGAGATGGTGCCCAGGTGCTTGTAGTAATCCCAGGGGCCGCGGCTTTCGCCGGGGGTCTTCACCTCGAACAGATGCGCGGGGTGGATTTTCCGGCCATCGGGGCGGATGAGGCCCGGGCCGAAAGCGTCGTCGTCGGTCGGCATCGCCTTCATCCGTTCAATGACGGCGCGGCCGCTCGCCTTGGCGGCCGGCACGCCCAGGTCGGCGACGGCCTTGAGGTAGTGCAGGGTGCCCGAATAGGTGCCGGCATGTTCCTGGTTCGGCCAGTTGTTCGGGGTCCTGGGCCGCACCCGGTCGGTGAAGGCGCGGGTGCGGGGGTTGAGATCCCAATAGAAGACCTCGCACAGCAGCAGCCCCTGGGCGGTCGCCAGCCCCATCGCATGGATGTCGGTGGTGAAGGCGATCATCGCCAGCAGTTTCTGGCCGCGCCGGACCAGGCCGAATTCCTGCGCCTGCTTGATGCAATTGACGGTATCGGCCCCGGCCGAGGCGAAGGCCACGACCTTGGCCCGCGAGGATTGCGCCTGGAGGATGAAGGAGGAGAAATCCGTGGTCCCCGGAAAGGGGAATTTCACGCCGCCCAGGATGCGCCCGCCCTCGGCCGTGACCGCCGCCGCGGTGTCGCGTTCCAACTGATGGCCGAAGCCGTAGTCGGCGGTGACGAAGAACCAGGTGTCGCTGCCGGCGCGCACCGCGGCACGGCCGAGCACATTGGCGAACATCCAGGTGTCGTAGGTCCAGTGGATGGTGTTGGTGCTGCAACGATCCCCGGTCAGTGCCGCGCCGGCGGCGCCGGTGGCGACCTGGACCTTGTCCTTTTCCCGCACCAGTTCGGCGACCGCCAGCGCGATGGCGCTGTTGTTCACCTCGGTGATCATGTCCACGCTGTCCTGGTCGATCCAGCGGCGAGCCAGGGCCAGGGCGACGTCGGGGCGGTTCTGGTGATCGCCCTGGACGAATTCCACCCGGATGCCGCGGGCGGCCAGGCCCAGGTCCTCGGCCGCCTGGCGCGCGCAGACGACCGATGTGGGGCCGGAGGTGTCGCGGTAGGGGCCGGAGAAATCGGCCAGCACGCCGATGCGGATGACATCGCGCGTCCCATCGCGCATCTGGGCGCGGGCGCCCCCGGCAAAGGGCAGTGCCGCAGCGACGCCGAGCGTCGCGCGGCGGGTCAGGTCGGTCATGTGGTGGCGTTCCCCAAACGTGCTGCCGGCCACTGACGGGCCGTTTCGCAAGCGATGCTGCCATCACAGCTGCGGGGTTGGGAAGCCGCCCGCACGGGAAGGTGACGCGACGCGTGGGGCGGGGCATGCTCTTATGATACTGTAACATTGGAGCCTGGCGTTTATGACCAACTACGGACCGACGCCGATCCTCGTCACCGTTCCGCAAGGCGCTGCCTACGAATGTGAGATGATGATCTGGCGCACCGGTGGTGGCACCGATGCCTTGAGCCATCCGGGCCATGCGGCCATCCTGATGCGGCGTGAAAACAATCCCGGGCCTTGGGTCTACAACAACAATATCGTGGTCCCGGACATGGACCCGACGCGCATGCGCTACATCAGTTTCTGGCCGACCGGCGATAGCGACAAATACACCAAGACCGGCAAGGCCGGCGGGGTATCCATCTACCTCAGCACGCGCGACGGAAATTTCCTGACGAACCATCTGATGGACTGGGCCATGGAACTTGGCGAGGCAGCCCGCAGGACGCTGGATCGCGGTGGTGCGCCACGGACCAACCAGATGGTGGTCGGCAGCTACGGCGGGCGTGACCTGTGGGGCACGCGGTTCGAGGTCGGGATCACCCTGCCGGCCCTGGCCGGCATGCGCGCGACCTCGCTCGGCATCAACATGAACAAGGTCGTCGACTGGGCGATCGCGTTCAAGGCAAGCCCCGAGTTCAACTACACCTACATCAGCAAAAGCAACAATTGCTCCGGCGTCGCGGTGCGGGCGATGTGCGCCGGTGGCGCGGACGCGTTTGGCGCGATCGGCGGGAACCCGTCGAAGGGCACGCTCTACATGACGCCGAACGACGCGCAGACCTGGGGCCGCGCGGTCGCCAGCGGCATCCAACTGGTGAACCAGATGCTGGCGACGATCAACGGCCGGGTGGCGGCGCTGCCGATGGTGGGCGTGGACCTGCCGACGGTCGAGTCCTGGAAGACGACCAGCGCCGTGTCATGGACCCGGCGCGGCACCGAGACGCGGGCGATCGACGCGGCGCTGGCCGTCTATCATGCGAATACCTGGGCCACCGACTATCCCAAGAAATTTGCCGCCTTGGTCACGATGATCAGCAACATCGAAAAGCACATGAAGACGCCAGGCGGGCGCGATGCCGCCTATCTGCAACTCGGCCGCGCGATCATCCATGTCGTGGGGCTGGTCGCGGCCCAGGGGACGGCGCCGTGGAATGTCGCCAGTTATTATGGCGAGGCGCATATGCGCCCGGCCTGAGCGGCGGCCCGGCATGGTCATTGGCCCGCATGGTCATTGGAACGTGAATTGACACTGCACCCGGCGCGGCCAGCAATGCTGACAAGCGCGGGGGATCAGGCAAATGTCAAAACGCGGCTACATCCGGGCCGAGATCGAACTCGCGCAGACGGCAGCCTTCGAATGCACGATGATGATCTGGCATACCGGCGCCTGGGCGGGCGCGCTGACGCATCCTGGGCATGCCTCCGTCCTGCTGCGGCGGGACCGCGACGAAGGTCCCTTCGTTGGCTACCAACCAGCCTACGACGATGATGATGAAATCCGCTACGTCAGCTTCTGGCCGGCCAGCGCGTCGGACAAGGGGACGAAGCGCGGGCAGGAAAGCAACAAGACGATCTACACCAGCCGGCGCGACGGCAATTTCCTCTCCCATCACAACAACGACTACGACAACGAACTTGGCGCGACCGGACGGGCGGCGCTGGAAAACGGCGGAGCGCCGCGTGCCGGCCAGGTGGTCTTCGCGGAATATGACAATGGCAACGACTATTGGGGCCAGCGCCCCCAGGCCCTGATCGCGCTGCCGGCGCTGACGGGGATGCGCGCGACGTCGCTCGGCCTCGACATGAACCGGATCGTGGCCTGGTGCGTGAACTTCCGTGTCAGCGAGGATTTCAACTACACCTACATCAGCACGTCGCAGAACTGCTCCGGCGTCGCGGTGCGGGCACTCTGCGCCGGCGGCGGGGACGCCTTCGCCGCCATGGGCGGCAGCACGTCGAAGGGCACCATCTACTTCACGCCGAATGACGCGGAGGTCTGGGGCAATTCGGTGGCGCTCGGGATCCAGCGCGTGAACAATCTGCTCGCCGACCTGCACAACCTCAGCCACACGACGCCGCTGCAGGGCACGGACCTGCTGGACGTCGATGCCTGGAAGACGCTGAGCACCGTCGCCCATTCGATGCGCGGCAGCCTGACCCGCGCGATCGACGACGGGCTTGCCACCTATCATGCGACCACCTGGGGCGCGAATTATCCGAAGCGCATGTCGGCGCTGGTGAAGATCATCAAGAACACCCACGCCCATCTGCAAAGGGACAGCCGGCGCAACCCGGCCTACCTGACCCTCGCCCGGCAAATCATGCATGTGGTGGGGGAACGCGCCGTGCTGGGCAACCGGGCCTGGGATGTCGCCGACTACTACGGATCGGACCATATCCGCCCAGCACCGAAGAAAACCGCGCCGCCGTAGGGGCGAGGAGAACGGGGGAGGTGGCGCTTTGAAAGGGGCTTTGCCCCTCTCAAACTCTCCCCACCAAGGGGCCGTGGCCCCTTGGAAACCCACGGGATTTGGCAAACGAAAGGGAGGGGCGTCACGGGGGCTCCCTTGATCGAGGGCGGGCCATGCCCCTCCCTTTCGTTTGCCAATACATCGCGCCGGTCCAGGGGCGGCGGCCCCTGGTTGGGGGAGGTGTGGAGGGGGCGAACAGCCCCTTCCACGGCGCAACTCTCCCGTTTTTCCGCCCCTAGACGAAGACCGGATCCTGCCAGCGTCGCAGCAGGCGCAGGATGCTGAAGGCCGCGAGGTCGGCGGGGTCGCCGCCGGGCGGAATCGGCGGTGCCTCGACCACCAGGCAGCCATCCGATCCGCCGGAGGAGAAGGTCAGGCGGTGTGTTGTGCGGATGGCGGCGGGGTCGGCGATCATCTCGACGCGCGTGGCGTCCAGCCCCATGCCGGCCAGGGCGATGCCGACGGTCAGGTTGCAGTTGTCGGGGAAGTCGCGGCCGGCGTCGCGCGCGGTGCCGGACCAGACCAGCGTCGCCTCGGTCAGCGCATCCAGGTCGAAGCGGTCCTTCAGCAGCGTGCGGGCCAGGCCGCGGGGTGGGCGGCTGGATGTGTAGCTGACGGCGGTCAGCCCCGATTCGCGGGCGGCGCCGAGCAGGTCGAGCGAGCCCATGGTGCCGGGCGGGATCACCAGGCGGCCGGGGCCTGCGGCGGCGCTGGCCTCGGCGAAGAAGGCGTCGTCGCAGAAGGCGCCGAGCGACAGCGGGACCAGGTCCAACCCCGCCCGCAGCACCGGCACCGCGGCGGCGCGCAGCAGGGCCTGGCCCGCGACCTCGACCACCATGCGTGGCTTGGTCGCGAGCACCGCGTCCAGCGTCGTCGCGATCAGCGCGCCGGGCAGCAGGGCGCGGGCCGCGTCCTCTTGTCCGGGGCGCACCAGCACCGCGGCGACATCGGGGCGCAGGCGGGCGATGCGGCGGCCGATGCGGCCGAAACCCAGGATGGCGAAGCGGGCAGGGGGTTGTGTCACGCCGCCAAGACTATGGGCATCGGCGGATTGGGCAAGGCGGTGGCCTTTCGCTTATCGGCCGGCGCGGCCAGGATGACGGCGAAGGAGTTCCCCCATGGCCCTGCGCTGCGACCTGATTCTGCGTGACGTCACCGTCTTCGATGGCACGGGGGCGTCGCGGTTCATTGCGGATGTCGGCGTGACCGGCGATCGCATCACCGCGGTCGGCGACCTGGGGGCCGCCACGGCCGATCGCGAGATCATCGGCACCGGGCGTGCGGTGGCACCCGGCTTCATCGATGCGCATACGCATGATGATCGCGCGGTGCTCTGCGGCCCGGCCTGCATGACCTGCAAGATCAGCCAGGGTGTCACCACCGTCGTCGTCGGCAATTGCGGTGTCAGCCTGTCGCCGGCGCGGTTCAAGGCGATGCCGCCGCCGCCGCTGGACCTGATCGGCGCCGAGGGCTGGTGGCGCTTTGGCGATTTTTCCGAGTATGCCGACGCGCTGAAGCGCCAGGGTTCCGAGGTGAACACCTATGCCCTGATCGGCCATCAGACGATGCGGGTGGAGGCGATGGATGGCGACGTCCTGCGACCGGCCAAGGATGGCGAGATCGAGCACATGCACCGCCGCCTGAAGCAGGCGCTGGCCGAGGGCGCGTCGGGCTTTTCCACCGGCCTCTACTACCCGCCCAACATGCATGCGACGACCGAGGAGGTGATGGCGGTCGCCCAGGCGCTGCGCCCGACGGGCGGTCTCTATTCGACCCATATGCGGGATGAGGGGGACCAGATCTGCGCCTCGATCGAGGAGACCGCCAAGATCGGCAAGCGCGTCGGCGTGCAGGTCCATATCAGCCACCACAAATGCTCGCTGCCGGAAAACTGGGGGCGCAGCACGCAGACCCTGCCGCTGATCGAGGCCATCGCGGCGTCCCAGCCCATGGCCTTCGACATGTATCCCTATCCGGCCGGATCGACCGTGCTGATGCCGGATCGTTTGCGCGACGACATGCGGGTGATCGTCACCTGGTCGGTGCCGCATCCGGAAATGGCGGGCAAGGACCTGAAGGAGATCGCGCGCGGTTGGAACACCGATATCAAATCGGCGGCCAAACAATTGCTGCCAGCCGGGCAGATCACCTTCCAGATGGATGAAGAGGATGTGCGCCGGATCATGGCGCATCCGCTGTCGATGATCGGATCGGACGGCATTCCGCATGATGCGTTTCCGCATCCGCGGCTGTGGGGGACGTTTCCGCGCGTGCTGGGGTATTACGCGCGCGGGCTTGGCTTGTTCAGCATGGAAACCGCCGTGCACAAGATGACCGGCCGGGTCGCGGAAACCTATGGCATGGTCGATCGCGGCACGATCCGCGTGGGCGGCTTCGCGGACCTGGTGCTGTTCGATCCCGCAACCGTGATCGATCGTGCCACTTTCGAAACGCCGACGGTGATGAGCGAGGGGATCGAGGAAGTCTGGGCCAATGGCGCGGTAACCTTCGCCAAGGGGGCGGCGACGGGTGCCAAGCCGGGACGTTTGGTGACACGCAACCGGGCGTGACCGCGCGGCGGGTTCGTGCGTAGGTTCGCGCCCCGGAGGATCCCGTCATGCGCCCAAGCCTCGCCGCCCTTTTGCTTGCCAGCGTGGCCCTGCCCGCCGCGGCCGCCGACCTGCCGGTGCGCAGCGTCACGCTGTCCTCGGCGGGCGTCGCGCAGGTGGAACGCGCGGGGCCGGTCGAGGCCGGGGCGGTCGCGACCTTCCGCCTGCCGTTGATCGATGTGGACGATCTGCTGCGCTCGCTGTCCGTCGCCGATCCGGCGGGGGCCGTGGTCGGCGTGCGGCTGCCGGCGCAGGATTTGTTGGCCGAGGCGTTTCGCGGGTTGCCGCTGCGCCCGGATGATTTTTCCAGCCGCGTCGCGCTGCTGGGCGCGCTGCGCGGGCAGCAGGTGCTGGCCGGTGGCGCGGAAGGGCGCATCGCCGATGTGGCGGAGGCCGAGGAGGGCGCGCTGCGCCTGACCCTGATCACGGCCGAGGGGCTGCGCAGTGTCACCCTCAGCGACGGCGATGCGGTGCGGTTTGCCGATACGGGCCTTGGCGCCCGCATCGCCCGCGCTGGCGAGGCGATGGCCGCCGCCCGCAGCGCCGATGAACGCCAGATCGAGATCGCGCTGACCGGGGACCGCAGGCGCGATGTCTCGGTCGGCTATGTCGCCGGGGCGCCGGTGTGGAAGCCATCCTACCGGCTGTTCGTCCCGGCCCTCGGGGCGCCAGGCGAGGCGCGAATCCAGGCCTGGGCCGTGGTCGAGAACGCGACCGGCAGTGATTGGGACGATGTGGCGCTGACGCTGGTGTCGGGTGAGGCGGCGGCGTTTCAACAGGCGCTCTACACCCCGATCCGGCCGGAACGCCCGCGCATGCCGGTGCGGGTGGCCGATGCGGTGCGGGTGCAGGCCGATACCGGCGCGCGGCCGCCGCCGCCGCCAGCCTCGGCGCCCATGGCGATGGCCGCGCCGATGATGCGCAGCGCGGCGGGTGCGCCAGCCACGGCGATGGCCGAGGCCAGCGCCATCGCGGCACCCGCCATCGCCGCGGCCTCGGCCGGGCGGGTCGCCTTCCGCCTGCCGCAGCCGATCGGGCTGCGGGCGGGGCAGACGGCGAACCTGCCCTTCCTGGATGCCCGCATCCCGGCCGAACGGGTGTGGTGGGTGCAGGATCTGTCGGCACGCAATCCGCTGGCGGCGGTGCGGGTGACCAATGGCAGCGGCAGCGCGCTGCCCGATGCGCTGGCTTCGGTCTTCGGCAATGCGGGCGCGGAGGCGGGGGGGTATCTGGGCGATGCCGAGGTGCGGGCATGGCCGGTCGGCGACCAGCGCCTGCTGGCCTTTGCCCGCGACCGCGACGTGCAGATCACCCCGGGCGGCGGCAGTACCGACCGGCCGATACGGGTGGAGCGCAGGCGCGGCGGCATCTGGGTGACGTCGATCCAGCGGCAGGAGGTGTCGCTGGCGGTGGACCCCAAGGGCACGGCCGGGCCGATGCTGATCGACCTGGCCCGCCGGCCGGGCATGAGCCCGCGCTTCACCGTCGCGGCGGAGGGCGATTTCGGCTTGCGGCACGAGGTGCGGCTGGACGGGCGGCCGGTGACCCTGACCCTGGCCTTCGAACGCGAGACCAGCACCGAGATCCGGCTGTGGGATGCGGGCCTGGGCGATCCGCCGCGCATCCCCTGGCGTGGCTTCGACCTGGAGCAGAATATCCGCCGCCTGCCGGGTGGTCCCGGCACGCTGGAATCGTTGCGCACGCTGCTGGAACGCCTGCCGGCCGATGCGCCGGGACGGCCGGTGCTGGCCGAAACCGTGACGCGACTGGCCGAGGCACGCGTCTTGCTGGACACCATGCGCGAAAAGCTGAAGGACCTTGCCGCGGCCGAGGCGGCCCTGGCGCGCGCGCGACAGGCGGCCGATGACCGCAGCGGTCCGGAACGCGAAACCGCGCGCCGCCGCCTGAACGAGGCGAGCCTGAACGTCGAGCGTGCCGGTGCCGCGGCGGATGCGGCCTGGGAAGCCTGGACGGGACGCGTGCAGGTGCTTACGGGGGGCTGACGGTTTTCTTTACGACCGACGGTTTTGTTTACTAGTTTTGCTATACGGGTTGCGTGGTCTGGCCGCTTGCCCGTTATGGTGGTGGTTCTATTCATTCCAAAAGGGGATGCGCTCGAGTGGAGCGGGAGATTGCGAATCTTGCCAAGGCCTGCGGGCTGAAGGACATCCGATACATCCCGTATCAGGCGGTGTTGTTCGACGATATTCCGCTTGTGCCGCCTGAACTGCCCGAGATCATCGTTACCGACTTGGTCGAAGTGACGGCCGATCCGCTGGTCGAGGATGCGGTGGTGGTCGAAGCGTCCGCGCCCGAGCCGATGCAAGCCGCGCCGCTGGTGGTGGCCGACGTGGCACCCGCCGCGCCGCCATTGCCGGTCGCGGCACCATCCGCGCCGCCGATGGCGCCCCCGGCGCCCGCGTATTGGGCACAGCCGGTTTTCGTGGCGCCCTATCCGGCGCCCCCGCCGCCGCCGCCGCAGTTCTATCCGGGCTATGCGCCCCAAGGGTATGCGCCGGCGCCCGGATACCCGCCACCCGGATACCCGCCACCCGGATACCCGCCACCCGGATACCCGCCGCCCGGATACCCACCACCGGGCTATCCGCCCGCCGGTTATCCGCCCCAGGGTTACCAACCGCCGGGATACCCCCCGCCGGGATACCCGCCCCAGGCCTATCCCCATCCGCCGCCGCCCGAGCCGCCGGCGCGCCCCGCCGCCGGCCGGCGGCCGACATCGGCCATGGCGCGTCTGCGCGCGGCGACCGAGGACGGCACCCCGATCGCCGCGCGTGACACGCGCCGGGCGTTTTCCCTGATCGACGAGACCGCGGCGGCGTTCCGCGACCCTGGTCCGCCCCCCGAGGTGCCGATGCCTGCCGCCCGGCAGGGCGCACCGCCGCCCGTCGTCGAGCAGGACATCCAGAATCGGCTCCGGCGCCGTTCCAACCGGCCGGATGGCGACGTCGCGGCCGCCATCCCGCCGTCGGGCCGCTGATGCACGCCGTCATGGTCGCACGCGCATGCCGTTGATCGCCGTCACCTCGCCCAAGGGCGGCGTGGGCAAGACCACGCTGGTCGCGCAGATCGCCGCCATCCTGGCGCGGCGGGGGCACGCCGTGCTGGCGATCGACCTCGATCCGCAGAACGCGTTGCGGCTGCACCTCGGCCGGCCGATGCGCGACGAACAGGGGTTTGTCGCCGATCTCGGCCGGCGGCAGGGTTGGCAGACCTCGGTGCGGGATACCGCCAGCGGCGTGCGTGTGTTGCCGCATGGCACGGTGGACCAGCGCCAGGCGCTGGAACTCGGGCTCGCGCTGATGAACCAGCCGGAGCTTCTGGCTGGCCCGGTGCGCGACATGCTGGCCGATCCGGCGCAGGTCGTGATCCTGGACACCCCGCCCGGCGCCAGCGCCGCCCTGTCGGCGGTCCTGCCGCTGGTCGACCTGCTGGTGGTGGTGCTGTTGTCGGATGCCGGCAGCGGTTCGCTGATGCCGGATGTCGCGGCCGGGCGGCATTTCGGCCCCGGCACCATGGCGGCGCGGGCCGCGGCGCGCACGGCGGTGGTGCTGAACCAGGTCGATCTGGACAGCCCCCTGAGCGCCACGGTGATGGACCTGGCGGTGCAGGCCCTCGGCGACCGCCTTCTGGGCGCGATCTGCCGCGATGACCGCGTGGCCGAGGCGCTGGCCGAGAAGCGCCTGGTCGCCGACCAGGCTGCCGGCACGGGCGGCGCTGTCGATGACATCAACCTGGTGACCGATGCGATCGTCCGGCGTGCGGGGCTTGTCCCGTCCGGCCGCCGGCGCGGTGTCTATCCTGCCTTGTTCGACTGGGGACTGCGCTGATGTCGATGGTTTTGCCGGAACGCGCCAGCCTGTCCGCGCGCTTCGTCCGCGGCGTCGCGATCCTGCTTGGGCTGGCGATGGCGCTGGCCGTGGTCACCATGCCGATGTCGGCCAGCGAACAATCGGTGCTGACCATCGCGGGCATCATCGCCTTCATGATCATCAACCGCAGCCCGTCCAAGGCCGCGAGCCTGACGCTGATCGCGCTGTCGCTGATCGTCACCAGCCGCTACCTGTTCTGGCGCGTGACCGAGACGCTGGAGTTCGAGACCGTCTGGCAGACGCTGATGGGCGTCGGGCTGGTGCTGGCGGAAATCTATTCGGGCATCCTGCTGCTGCTGTCCTACCTGCAATCGGCCTATCCGTTGAACCGCAAGCCGGTGCCGATGCCGCGCGACACGGCGATCTGGCCTGTCGTGGACGTGTTCATCCCATCCTACAACGAAAGCCTGGACCTGGTTCGCCCGACCGTGCTGGCCGCGATGAACATGGACTGGCCGCGCGACAAGATGAACGTCTGGATCCTGGACGACGGCCGCCGTCCCGAATTCCGCGCTTTTGCGGAGGAAGCGGGCTGCGGCTACATCATCCGGCCGGACAACAAGGGTGCGAAGGCCGGCAACATCAACCACGCGCTGAAGCATACGACCGGCGAGTTCGTGGCGATCTTCGACTGCGACCACGCGCCGACGCGGTCGTTCCTGCAGATGACGGTGGGCTGGTTGCTGCGCGATAAGCGCATCGCGCTGGTGCAGACCCCGCACCATTTCTACAGCCCCGACCCGTTCGAACGGAACCTGGCGCGCAAGCGGCCGGTGCCGAACGAGGGGCTGTTGTTCTACGGGCTGATCCAGCAGGGCAACGACCTGTGGAACGCAGCCTTCTTCTGCGGATCCTGCGCCATCCTGCGGCGCACGGCGCTGGAGGAAGTGGGCGGCGTGCCACACCAGACGGTGACCGAGGACTGCCACTGCTCCTTCCTGATGCAGCAGAAGGGCTGGCACACCGCCTATCTGCGCGTGCCGCTGGCGGCGGGCCTGGCGACCGAACGGCTGGCGCTGCACATCGGCCAGCGGATGCGCTGGGCGCGCGGCATGTTGCAGATCATGCGGCAGGAGAACACGCTGTTTGCCGCCGGGCTGAACTGGTTGCAGCGGCTGTGCTATTTCACCGCCGGGTTCTCGTTCCTGTTCTCGCTGCCGCGCATCGTCTTCCTGACGGCGCCACTGGTGTACCTGTTCCTGGGCGAAAGCGTCATCGCCGCCAGTCCCCTGGCGATCATCGCCTATGGTGGCTCGCACTTGTTCCACGCCATCGCCACGACGGCGCGGCAGAACGGGCGCTTCCGCCATTCCTTCTGGTCGGAAATCTATGAGGCGTCGCTGGCGGCGTCGTTGTTGCCGGTCACGCTGATGACCCTGTGGGATCCCCGCAAGGGCAAGTTCAACGTGACGGACAAGGGCGGCACCTTGCATGCCGACTACCTGGACCTGCGGGCGGTGTGGCCGGCGCTGATCGTGCTGGCGGCGCTGGTCGTCGGCTTCAGTATCGGGATTTGGGGCTGCTTCACCAGCGAACGGGGATCGCTGGAATTCCAGGCCTATCTGCTGAACACGATCTGGGCGGGCATGTGCCTGATCCCCGTCTCGGCGGCGGTCGCGGTCGGGCGGGAGCGGACCCAGGGGCGCAACCGCGCGCGGGCCCCGGCCGATGTGGCCTTCGACCTGCACATGGCGGACGGCACGCGCATCGCGGGGCGGACCGAGGATATTTCCCTGTCCGGCGCCAGGCTGCGCCTGGAACGGCCCATCGGCATCGCCGATGGCGCCATGGTACGGGTTGATTTCCAAACCTGCGGCGATGTGATCGAGCTGCGCGCCCGGGTCCTGCATTGGGAGGGCAACCAGGCCTTCCTGAATTTCGAGATCGAGACACTGGCCGAGGAAGGCGCTGTGACGCGCCTGTTCTTCGGCCGCCCGGATGCCTGGCTGCACTGGGACCATTGGCCAAAGGATCGCCCATTGCTTGCGTTGAAGGATGTGGTGGCGTCGACGGCCTCGGCGGTTTTCGTGAAGTACCGGTTCGGCATGCTGAAGGCGGCGCCGCGCAAGCCGCAGCCGGCGGTCGGGACAGGGCCGGCGCGCGTGTCGGATGTGGTGCAGCCCAAGCGGGCGGGGGCGAAGGCCGCTGCGCGTGTCGCGGCGGCGCTGGCGCTGGCCTGCTTCGTGGTGCCGGCGGTATCGGCCCAAACCGCGCCGCCGCCCGCCGTGCGCCCGGACCCCGGCCCGCTGCCCGAAGGGGCGCGCGATGTGCGCCTGCTGCTGCGCGACCTGGGGCTGCGCGCGCCGATGCAGTTGCGCGGCATTTCCGACCTGCAGGGCGTGCTGTTCGGGCTGCGCGCGGATGAGGTCGTCACGGGCGGTCGCCTGTCGCTGGCGGGTGGGGCATCGCCGTCGCTGATCCCGTCGCTCAGCCAGATCGCGATCACCCTGAACGAACAGGCGGTCGGCACGGTGATGCTGGACCCGACGCGCCAGACCTTCGGGCCGCTGGAGTTCGAACTGGACCCGCTGTTCTTCAGCGAGATCAACCGACTGAACTTCCGCTTCTCCGGCCGCTACGCGCAGGAATGCAACGATCCGCTGTCGGGGCTGCTCTGGGCGACGGTCTCCGACCTGTCCACCGTCAGCCTGCGGATCGAGCGGCTGCCGCCGGTCCGGGACCTGGCACGCCTGCCGGAACCGCTGTTCGACCGGCGCGTGCTGCAAGGCATGCTGACCTTGCCGGTGGTGATGCCGGAGGCGATGGGCGCCGCCGGCCTGCGGGCGGCGGCGATCGCGACGTCGTGGTTCTCGGTGCAGGCGGATTATCGCGGCGCGAATTTCCCCGTGGAACGCGCGGTGCCGGCGCAGGGCAATGCGCTGGTCATCGCCGTCGGCGCCGATGCCGTGCCGGGGCTGTTGCTGCCGCGGATGGAGGGGCCGACCCTGTCGCTCGTCCCCAGCCCGACCGACCCCTTCGGCACCCTGCTGGTGATCGGCGGGCGGACCGAGGCCGAGGCTGTGGCCGCGGCGACCGCGCTGGCCGTGGCGCGTGGCGCGCTGTCGGGCGAAACCGCGCGGGTGGTCCCGCCGGTGCTGCCGGCGGCGGTGCCCTATGCCGCGCCGCGCTGGCTGCCGCCGAATGCGCCGACCCCGATCGGGCGCCTGGTGGACCGGTCTGAATTGCAGGCGGCGGGCTATTCCTCCGGCACCATCCGGGTGCCGTTCCGCACCGCGCCCGACCTTTATACTTGGCGCAACCGTGGCCTGCCGGTCGACCTGCGCTGGCGGGCGCCGCCGGGGCCGATCCTGGATGTCGGGACGTCGCGGCTGGATGTGTCGGTGTCGGACACCTACCTGCGGTCCTTCCCGCTGGGCCAGATGCCGCTGTGGTGGCCGCTGCAATGGGCGGCGGACCGCACCATCGGCAATGGCGGCGTGGCTGCCGGGCGGGTGACCATGCCGACCTACCTCCTGCTCGGGCGGGAGGAGCTGCAGATGCGCTTCGACATGCGGCCGATGAACCGCGGCGATTGCACGGCGGTGCCGGGCGATGTGCGCGCGGCGATCGACCCGGAAAGCATCGTCGACATCAGCGGGGCGCATCGCTACGCGCGGCTGCCCAGCCTGGGCTTCTTCGCCAGCGGCGGGTTTCCCTTCACCCGCCTGGCCGACCTGTCGGGCACCGCCGCGGTGCTGCCGGAACGGCCGAATGCGGTCGAGACGGGGGCTTTCCTCGACCTCATCGGCCAGATCGCCGCGATGGTCGGCCATCCGGCGACGGGGTTGCAGGTCGTGACGCCGGCCGCCGCCAGCACCATGGCCGGGCGCGACCTGATCGTGATGGGCGCCTTCGGGCGGCTGGCGAGTTTCGGCAACCTGCTGCGCGAGGGCACGGTGCGGGTGGAGGCGGAGCGCCTGACCCTGGCGTTGCCCGATATGCTGCAGGATTTCCGCGCGCTGTTCCTGGATGTGCCGTCATCGGAGGAACGCACCCGCGCCAGCGTGGCGCTGAATGACGCCGGTGAGGGCATGGGCGTGCTGATCGGGGTGGAAAGCCCGCTGCAATCCGGCAAGTCGGTGGTCGTGGTCAGCGGCGCCACGCCGGTCGCCATGGCCGCGATGGTCGAGGCGCTGCGCGACCCGGCGCTGCAACCGCGCATCCAGGGCGACATCAGCATTTTGTCGGGCGGGCAGATGCATGCCTACCGCACCACCGCCTCCTACGGCGTCGGCGAATTGCCGTGGTGGCTGATGGCGCAGGTGTGGTTGGGCAACCAGCCGTATCGCACCTTGATCGTGATGTTGGCGGCGGCCTTTCTGATCGGCGTTCCGCTGTACTGGATCTTGCGCCGGCGTGTCGCCAATCGCCTGCGCGCGCGGACACCGCACTGATGGGCAGTTCAGGGGGACGTATGGTGCGACACGGTTTGCCTCTGGCGCTTCTGATTGGGCTGCCGCTGGCTGCCCAGCCGGCGACGGCGCAGGAACAGCCCCGCCCGGCGGCGGGGGCCGAACCGGCGGCGCCCTCGGCCGGGGCGGTCAACATCCTCGTCCGCCAGGCGGAGCGCTGGCTGGCGCAGGACCGCGCCGACCTTGCGGCGACATCGATCGAACGGGCCCTGGCGGCCGATCCGACCAATCCCGCCGCCCTGTCCGTCGCGGCGCGGATCGAGGCCGCACGCGGCAATCGCGACGCTGCCGCCGCCACCCTGAACCGCTTGCGCGCGGCGGGGGCTTCCGACGAACAGCGCGCCGTGGCCGAACAGGCGGTGCGCGGGGCGACGATCGACCGCACCCAGATCGAAGAAGCCCGGCGCCTGGCGCGCGAAGGCCGTTCGGCCGAGGCCGTGGCCCGCTATCGCGCGGCCTTTGGCGGCGGGGCGCCGCCCGATGCCTTCGCGCTGGAATACTACCAGACCCTGGCCGGCACCGACGCCGGGGTGGAGGAAGGTCGCGGCGGGCTGGCGCGGCTGGCGGCCCGTCCGGGTGCGACCGATCGCGCGCGGCTGGCCAATGCCCAGGCGCTGACCTTCGGCCCCACGACCCGGGCCGAGGGCATTCGCCAATTGGCGGAACTATCCGCCCGCCCGGATGTCGCGGCCGATGCGCGCCGCGCCTGGCGGCAGGCGCTGGCGTGGTATGGCAGCGACCCCGTGGCCCTGCCGCTGCTGGAAGCCTATATGCAGCGCTTCCCCGACGACCCCGAGATCCGCCGCCGGCTGGAGGTCGCCCGGGCCGCCCCGCCGCCGGCCCCACCCGACCCCGGCGCCGATCTGCGTCGGGAGGGTTTTGCCCGGCTGGACGCCGGCAACCTGCGCGAAGGCACCCAGCGGTTCGAGTCGGCCCTGGCAGCCAACGCAAATGACGCCGATGCGTTGGGCGGGCTTGGCATCATCCGCCTGCGCGAAGGCCGCAATGCCGAGGCGCGGCAGTTGCTGGAACGCGCCATCGCCGCCAACCCGGCCCAGGGCGCGCAATGGCAGCGCGCGCTGGATGGTGCCTCCTACGGGCAGGAACTGGTCGATGGGCGCGCGGCGCTGCGGCGCGGTGACCTTGATGCCGCCGACACGATCCTGCGCCGCGCGGCGCAGCGGCAGGTCGAGGACCGGACCGATGTCGAAACGCTTCTGGGCGAATTGGCGCTGCGCCGGGGCGATGCGCCGGGGGCCGAACAGCGTTTTCGTGCCGCCCTGGCCCGCCGCCCGGGGTTTTCGCCCGCCGCCACCGGGCTGAACCAGGCGCTGCGGCAGCAGGGGCGGTTGGCCGAGCTGGTGCCGGTGCCGCGCACTGCCAGCGACGAGTCGCCGGCCACCCGCCAGGTCAACCAATTGCGCGCCGAGGCCGCTCGCGCCGCCGATCCCGGCGTCGCCGCGGCCCTGCTGCGCAGCGCGATGGATCTTGCGCCCAGCAACCCCTGGGTCCGGCTGGACCTGGCCCGCGTGCTGCGGCGCGAAGGCCGCGGGGCGGAGGGCAGGGCACTGGTCGATGAACTCGCCACGCGCGACACGTCGGGCGGCGATGCGATCTATGCGGCGGCCCTGCTGGCCGATGAGGATGGTCGGCCGAATGAGGTCGATGCCTGGCTGTCGCGCGTGCCGCCGGCACGGCGCACGCCGGATATGGCGCGGCTGGCCGGGCGGGCGCGGATGCAGCGCGATGTCGCCAGCGCCGTCGCGCGGTTTCCCTCCTCGGCGGCCGAATCCCGGCGCGCGCTGCTGGGCATCGCGGCCCGGCCCGACCCGACCGGGGCGACCGCCGCGGCCGTGGTGCGGGCCTTTGGCGAGGTCGGCGACACCGTGGGCGCGACCGAGGCGGTGCGCGTGGCCCAGGCGGCCAATCGCGGTGCGGGCGCCGGTGCGCGCCTGGCCGTCGCGGGCGCCTTGCTCGGCACCGGGCAGGAAGCCGAGGCCATCGCGGTCATGGGCAGCATGGACGGGCTGGCGCTGACCGCCGAGCAGCGGCGCGACGTGGAGGCGCTGCGCAACGGCATCGCCATCCGCGCCGCCGATACGCTGAACGAGGAAGGCAACCAGGCCCAGGCCTTCGAACGCCTGCGGCCGGTGCTGGCCGCCGATCCGCAGAGTGTGGATGCGCAACTCGCGCTGGGGCGGCTGTACCAGGGCGCGCGGCAACCGACCGAGGCGCTGCGCGTCGCCGAAGGGCTGCTGGCCCGCGACCCCCGCAGCATCGAGGCCCGCCGCGCCGCCGTCGAAGCCCTGATCGCCATGGGCGACCGCCGCCGCGCCGAGGCGCAGGTCGCCGAGGCCATGAGCCTGACCCCGCGCGACAGCCGCGTGCTGCTGCTGGAGGCGCGCGTCGCGCGGGCCTTTGGCGACGACGCGCGGGCGCAGCGGGTGCTGCTGGCCGCGGCCAGCCAGCGCGATGCCGAACTGGGGCGCAGCGCCCTGGTCAACCCGGTTGGCGTGGCGCCCGGCGCGGGCACGATGCTGGCCGGTACCGGCGTGACCCTGGACAACCCGTTCGCCCGCAGCGCGGCGCGGCCCATGCTGCCCAGCGTCGGCTTGCCGCAGGACCGGGTGGCGCGCGAGATCGCCGAGCAATTGGCGCAGGTGCGCGATGAGACGGCGACCCGCGCATCGCTCGGCATCGCGGGGCGATCGCGGTCGGGCACGGCCGGGCTGGACCGCTTGCAGGAAGTGGCGGTGCCGCTGAGCGCCAGCATTTCCGCCGGCGCGATCGGCGGGCGGTTCACGGCGAATGTGCTGCCGGTGACGATCAATGCCGGCAGCCTGAACACATCCAGCCTGCAGACCGCGGCGGGCTTCGGGACCAATCCGCTCGGCTATACCCAGCCGGTGGCGCCGAAGGATACGACGGCCTCGGGGGCCGGGCTGGGCGTCGCCTATCGGCGGGGGGATGCCTTCAGTTTCGACCTGGGCGTGTCGCCGCTGGGGTATCAGACGACGAACTTCGTCGGCGGGATCGAACTGGCGCCCCGGATCACCGACAATCTGCGCCTGCGCCTGACCGCGGAGCGGCGGTCGGTGACGGATAGCCTGTTGTCCTGGTCCGGCATGACCGATCCGCGCAGCGGCACCGCCTGGGGCGGCGTGGCGCGAACGGGCGGGCGGGCGCAGGTCGAACTGCCGCTGGGGCCTGGCTATATCTACGCGGGCGGCGGCTATGCCACCTTCGACGGCCAGAACGTCGCGTCGAACAACCGGATCGAGGCGGGGGCGGGCTTCTCCTATCCCTTCTTCCGCAGCGGCAACAGCGAACTGAGTTCTGGCGTCGATTTGGTGTATTTCGCCTATGACCAGAACCTGCGGTTCTTCACGGTCGGGCAGGGCGGTTACTACAGCCCGCAATCCTATGCGGCGATCAATGTCCCGGTCGATTATCGTGGGCGGATCGGCGATGTCGGCTACCGGCTGGGCGCGACCGCGGGCTATGTGACCTGGCGCGAGGATGCGAGCCAGGTCTTCCCGAACAATCCGGTCTTGCAGCAGCAGTTGGTGCAGGCGGCGGCGACCAACAGCCAGCTTGTCACCTCCTACCCCGGGCAATCGGTGACGGGGTTCATCGGCGGTGTCCGGGCCGACCTGGACTACGCATTGACGGACAGCACCAGCCTGGCTGGGCAGTTCAGCTACAACAAGGCGGCGGACTGGGATGAGACGCGGGTGCTGTTCCGGTTGCAGAACCGGTTCTGACGCGTTTGAACACGAAGCCGAGGGGCTAGCCCCTCGGTCCTTCGTCCATCGCCTGTTGGGCCGCGTGGCGCGCCTGGCCGACGACCAGGGCGAACGAGCCGCTGCGGGCATAGCGCGGCTTTTCCTTGATCCGATTCAATAGGGCCTGGATCTGCGGCGCTGCCTTTGCCGCGAGCGATATTCACGCTTTCTGATCGTTAAAAATAGATCATTCAGTGCCGCGCACATTTCGCGACGCATGCAGATCACTGCCCTGCGAAATGCGCCATTGGCCCGGCTGCCGCCGCTTGCAGGCATGCCTGCACGACATGGCGATAACCTGGACATACTATTTAAAATCGGTCTTTATGAGAATCACTATGATTTATTACGCATGGGACCGCCCATGCCACGCCGGAGGACAAACATCATGATGCAAACCATTCGGGCCCGCCTGCACCGCCGTGGCTTTGCGCGCGGCTGCGCCGCCGCCGTGATCATGCTCGGGCTTGGTGGTGCCGCCCGCGCGCAGGACCAGGTCACCTTCGGCACCGCCGGCTCGCTGGGCGACGCCTCGGCCGCCGTGGCGCTCGGCATCGAGCGGGGTTGGTTCACCGAGGCGGGCATCAACGCCCGCATCGTGGATTTCCGGGGCGGGGCGCCCGCCGTGCAGGCGCTGGTCGGAAATGGCATCACCTACTGCATCTGCGCGCCGGAACACGCGGTCCGCCTGCGCAATCGCAACATCGATGGCGTCATCGCCTTCGCGTTGGATCGCCGTCACACCTATTCACTTCTGGTGCCGGTGAATTCGCCGGTGCGCAGCCTGGAGGATTTGCGTGGCAAGCGGGTCGGCATCACCTCGCCCGGCAGCCTGACGGAAAACCTCGTGCGGTTGCTGCTGTCGCGGGATGCCAACCTCCAGGTCGGGCGCGATGTCGAACTCGTTGGCGCCGGCGTGGGGGCGGCCCAGAAGGCGGCGCTCGATACCGGGCGCATCGCGGCCGGCACCTTCGGCAACCTGGATGCGCTGCGGCTGGAGGGGCAGGGCTACCGCACCCTCTACGACTGGCGCACCCAAAACGTGCCGTCGCTCGCGCTCATCGCCCGCCAGCGTTGGCTGGAGGAGAATGAGCCGGTCGCGCAGCGCGTGTTGCAGGTCGTGCTGCGGGCGCAGGCGGTGCTACTCGATGACCGCGACGCGGCGGCCGTCACCTTGCGCCGCCTCTATCCCGAATTGCCGGAGGCGGTGATCGCCCAGGTCGCGGAAAGCCTGCCCACGCGGCTGAGCCGCGACGGCATCTACACGCCGGCGGAGATCCAGCGCCTGCAGGACGACCTGATCGCGACCGATCCCGCCATTCGTCCTGTGCCCTACGAGACCATCGTGCCGCTGCGCCTGTTCCGCGCCGCCGCCGCGCACTGAGGAAGCCGTCATGCCCCGCAAGCACATCCGCCTTGGCTTTTCGATCTGGGCGACGGGCTTTCACCCGGCCGGCTGGCGCCTGCCCGATGCCCGGGCCGACAGCACCTTCGATCCCGTCTTTCTCAAGCGCACGGCCCAATTGTCGGAAGCAGCAAAACTCGATTTCTACTTCATCGGCGATCGCGTGGTCGGCCTGCCGGAGCAGCAGACCGAACACCCGAACCTGGTGCTGCGGCCTGAGGCTTTCACGCTCGCGGGTTACATCGCCGCGGTGACGGAGAAGATCGGGATCGTCGCCACGGTCAACACGACCTATGCGCATCCGTTCAACGTCGCCCGGGCGTCTGCGACGCTGGATCACCTCAGCGGCGGCCGCCTGGCACTCAATGTCGTCACGGGTCGCGACCCTGAAGCCGCGCAGAATTTCGGCCGCGACGAACACTGGCAGACTGACCGGCGCTTCGACACGGCGACCGAATTCACCGAGGTCGTCCATCAGCTCTGGGACAGTTGGGAAGATGGCGCCCTGGTGGCCGAGAAGGATGGCGGCCGCTTCCTCGACCCCGACCGGGTGCATCGCATCGACTATCGCGGCGAGGAATTCCAGGTACGCGGCCCGCTGAACATCGTACGACCGCCACAGGGTCAGGTGCCGATCCTGACCGCCGGGCAGAGCGAAAGGTCGCGCGAATACGGCGCAAAATACGCCGACATCCGCTTCGGCCACGCGCTGCAACTCAACAAGGCCCGCGCCTATTACGCCGAGGTGAAAGGACGCCTCACCAAGTATGGTCGCAGCGCGGATAGCCAGAGCCTCGTCTGCGGCATCGCCTATTATGTGGGGGAGACGAAGGCCGAGGGGCACGCGATCTATCGACGCGTGCAGGAACTGACCGTGGCCCCGCCCAACCTCGCGCCGCTGTCCACGGCCCTCGGCGCCGACCTGTCGGGTGAGCGCCCCGATGCCTGGATCGGCGAGGTTGCCGCGCTGGCCAAGCTCGACCCCGATGCCGCGCGTATCGTGGAACAGGCCAAGCTCAGCTACGGCGATGACCGTATCACCTTGCTCGACCTGTTCCGCACCTTCCGCCGCACCAATGGCGGGGCGGAGGTCGTGGGCGGGCCGAAGGAGGTCGCGGATTACTTCGAGACCTGGTTCGAGGAACGCGCCGCCGACGGCTTCATCCTGTTCCCGCCCTACCTGCCGGGGTCGTTGGAGAACTTCACGAGATTCGTGGTGCCGGAACTGCAACGGCGCGGCCTGTTCCGCACCGAATACGAGGGCAGCACCTTCCGATCCCACTTCAACCTGCCGTGGCCCACGAACCGCCACACCGTCGCGCGCGCGGCGGCAGCCGTGCTCGAGACGGCATAGGGACCGCACCATGCCGCACGACACCCGCACCCAGGTCTTCATCGAGGCCGCCGACCTCGCCGCCTTGCTTGCCAGCGACACGCCGCCCGTCCTGCTGGACGTGCGGGTGCCGGGTGAGGAAGGCGATGGCCGTGCCGATTACCGCGCGGGCCATATCGCCGGCGCCGTCTTCGTCGACCTGGCGACGGAACTGGCCGATGAGCCCGCCGGGCCGGTGGGGCGCCGCCCGCTGCCGGCGGCAAAGACCCTGCAACGCGATGCGCGGCGCTGGGGCATCAGCAAGAACCAGCCGGTCGTCGTCTATGACGACAGCCGCGGTCAACGTGCCGGGCGCGCCTGGTGGGTGCTGCGTTGGGGCGGGGTTGCCGATGTGCGCGTCCTGAGTGGCGGGCTGACGGCCTGGATCGCCGCCGGTGGCGCGACCACGACCGCGATCCCGCTGCCCGATCCCGGCGATGTCGTCATCACGCCGGGGCATCTGCCTGTCGTGACGGCGGAGGCCGCGCAGGCCCATGCCCGCGACGGCACGCTGCTGGATGCGCGCGGCGCCAAGCATTATGCGGCCGGACATATCCCCGGAGCGATCAGCGCGCCGACCAGCGCGAACCTCGGCGCGGATGGCCGCTTCGCGGACCCCGAAACCCTGCGCGCGCGGTTCGCCGAACTTGGCGTGGATGGCACGCGGTCGATTGCCGTGTCCTGCGGCGGTGGGGTTTCGGCGGCGCATCAGATCGCGGCGCTGGCGTCGATCGGTATCACGGCGGCGCTGTTCCCCGCGTCCTGGTCCGGTTGGAGCGCCGACCCGTCGCGACCCATCGCCACGGGGGCGCAACGGGGATGAGTGCAGCGAGTGAAACGGCGGCGCTGCCCCGTCGTGCCGTCGCGCGACCGGACCGCCGTTGGCGGCTGGTGCGCGACCGCGTGCTGCTCTTCGCCGTCATCCTCGCCGCCTGGGAATCCGCCGGGGTGTTTGGCGTCGATCCGATCTGGATCAGCCGGCCAAGCCTGATCGCCGAACGCCTGTGGTCCCTGGCACTAACCGGCGAATTGTTCCGCCACGCCGGTCGCACGGTAACCGAGGCAGGGTTGGGCCTGACGCTCGCCTTCGTCGTCGGCGTGCCGATTGGGGTCGCGATGGCGCGCTACAAATACGCCAACGCAGTCGCGGAACCGCTGGTGCTCGGGCTCTACAGCCTGCCGCGCGTGGCGCTGGCGCCGCTGTTCATCATCTGGTTCGGCATCGACCTGTTTTCCAAGGTGATGATGGCGTTCTCGACCGTGCTCTTCGTCTTCATGCTGAATGTGCATGAGGGGTTAAAGACGGTCGATCGCGACCTGGTGGACCTGTTCCGCACCATGCGCGCCTCGCCGGGCTTCATCACGCGGCGGGTGCTGCTGGCCTGGGTGGTGCCCTGGATGATCGCGGGGCTGCGCCTTGGCGTCGGGCTGTCGCTCATTGGCGCCGTCGTGGCGGAACTGATCGGATCGAGCGCCGGGCTCGGTTGGTACATCGAACGCGCCGGCGGCCATCTGGACACCACCGGCGTCTTCGCCGGTTTGGTCGCGCTGATGGTCATCGCGATGCTGGGCAATGCCGTCGTCGCCCTGCTGGAGCGGCGCTTTTCCGCCTGGAGGTCCGCATGAACGACGGGCTGCCCGCGGCCAGCGCCGCGCAGGAGCATCGCGTGACCACGCAGCCCGCGAAGATCGCGGTGGAGGGCCTGGATATCGCCTTTACCGGGCTGGACGGGTCGGAGATCCTCGTGCTCGACCGGCTGGACCTGCGGGTGGAGCCGGGTGAATTCGTCGCCATCGTCGGCCCCTCCGGTTGCGGCAAATCGACGCTGCTGCGCGTCATTTCCGGCCTGCTGCCGCCAAGCGGCGGCCGCGTGCTGGTGGATGGCGTGAAGGTGACCGCGCCACCGCCAGGCGTCGGCTTCATGTTCCAGCGCGACACGCTGATGCCCTGGGCCACGGTCTTCGACAACATCGCCGTGGGGGCCGAACTCGCAGGGCGTAGCAAGGCGGACATCGCGCGGCGCGTGCCGGACCTCATCGGCTTCCTGCGCCTGACAGGGTTCGAGAAGCACCGCCCGCACCAGCTTTCGGGCGGCATGCGCCAGCGCGTGGCGCTGGGCCGGCTGCTCGCCTACGAGCCCGACCTGTATCTGATGGACGAACCCTTCGGCGCGCTGGACAGCCAGACCAAGGCGGTGATGGGGCGCGAATTGCTGCGTGTCTGGTCCACGCACCGGCGTTCGGTGGTCTTCGTCACGCATGACATCGAGGAAGCGGTGACCCTGGCGGACAGGGTCATCGTGCTGTCCACCCGCCCGGGCCGCATCCGCCTGGACCTGCCCATCACCCTGCCGCGCCCGCGCGAAGGCCGGGCGCTACGCGGTGATCCCGTCTTCAGCCAATTGTGCGGCGCCGTCTGGGACGCGCTCGACCTTCCCCCCATCGCCTGAGGAGTCTGCCGTGAGCGACTACAGCCTCAACCTGCATCGCATCTCGCCGCATGTCGGCGCCGAGGTGCGCGACATCGACATCACTCGGCCTCTGTCCAACAGCCAGGTCAGCGAGTTGCATCGCGCGCTCGGCGAATTCGGCGTGCTGTTCTTTCGCGACCAGCGCTTCGACCACGACGCCCAGAAACGCTTCGGGCGCTATTTTGGCGAGTTGGACATCCATCCCAATACGCCGGGACCGGAAGGCCATCCGGAGATCCTGCCGATCCATGCCGATGCGCAGTCGAAGATCATCGCCGGCGAAAAATGGCACAGCGACGTGTCGTGCCATCAGGAACCGCCCCTGGGCTCGATCCTGCATTTGCATACGGTGCCGCCACTGGGTGGCGATACGCTGTTTGCCTCGCTGGCCGCTGCCTATGATGCGTTGTCGCCGCGGCTGAAGGCGTATCTGGAAGGGCTGACCGCCTTCCATTCCGGCGAACGCAATTATCGCAACCGCAACCGGCTGAACGGGGTGGATGATCGTGGCCGCGTCTTCCCCAGCGCCACGCATCCGGTGGTCGTCCGCCACCCGATCTCCGGCCGGCGTGGCCTCTATGTGAATCGCCTTTTCACCTACCGCATCAACGAGGTGTCGGAGGAAGAGAGCGAGGCGGTCCTGAACTTCCTGTTCCAGCACACGGAGAAGGCGGACTTCCAGATCCGCTTCCAATGGCGCAAGGACAGCGTCGCCTTCTGGGACAATCGCGCCGTGCAGCACCTGGCGATCTGGGATTACTTCCCCCACACCCGGACCGGATCGCGCGTCACCATCAAGGGCGAACGGCTCGCGGCATGAACACGACCCGGCGGGTGGGCGCCATCGTGGCGCCCACCCGCTGTGTCACGATGCCAACTGCCGGGCTGGCTGGCTGAACAGGCTCCCGGGCCGCGGCAGGCCGAAATGTTCCCGCAGCGTGCTGCCTGTGTATGCGTGGCGGAACAGGCCACGCTGGCGCAGGATCGGCACCACCTCATCGGCGAAAAGGTCGAAGCCACCGGGCAGCCAGGGCGGCATGACATTGAACCCGTCCGCGGCACCTTGCGTGAACCAGGTTTCGATGTGGTCGGCGACCTGATCGGGTGTGCCGGCCATCACGAAATGACCGCGTGCGCCGGCCAGGCGATGGATCAGCCCGCGCAGGGTCGGCTTTTCCCGATCGACGATATCCAGCACCACCTGGAACCGGCTGGCGACGGCGCGCGCGCTATCCGGCTGGATCAGGTGTCGTGGGAAGGGCGCGTCCAGGTCATGCCCGGAGAAATCCACCCCCAGCATCTGGCGCAGCTGCTGCAACGAATAGGCCGGCTGGGTCAGCGCGTTGAACTCATCCTGCAAGGCCCGCGCCTCGGCCTCGGTGCTGGCGATGAAGGGGCTGATGCCCGGCAGGATCTTGATATGCTCCGGCCGCCGCCCAAAGCCCTGGGCGCGGGACTTGATGTCGGCGTAGAAGGCCTGGGCCGCGGCGAGGGTCTGATGCGCGGTGAAGATCGCCTCGGCATGGCGCGCGGCGAAGCTCCGGCCATCTTCCGACGAGCCGGCCTGGATATAGACCGGCCGCCCCTGCGGCGAACGCGGGGCATTGAGCGGGCCACGCACGCGGAAATGCGCCCCGGCATGATCGATCCGATGGATTTTTGACGGATCGGCGTATTGCCCGCTGACGGGATCGGCGATGACCGCATCATCCTCCCAGGAATCCCACAGCTTGCTGACAACGTCGACAAACTCCTCGGCCCGAGCATAGCGCGCGGCATGGGCGGGGTGCTCATCCAGCCCAAAATTATGCGCCGCCGCGGCGGTGGAGGTCGTGACGATGTTCCACCCCACGCGGCCCCGGCTGAGATGATCCACCGAGGCGAAGAGCCGCGCGAGATTATAGGGCTCGTGATAGGTGGTGGAGGCGGTGGCGATCAGGCCGATGCGTGATGTCGCTGCCGCGATGCCGGCGAGCAAGGTGATCGGCTCCAGCCGGAATCGCGGTGCGAACTGGATGTTCTCCGGCAGCGCCGGCCCATCGGCGAAGAAGACGGCGTCGAAGGCCGCGGCCTCGGCGCGCTGTGCCAGGGCCTGGAACCATTCCAGGTCCAGCAGCCGGTCGGGTTGCGAGCCTGGGTAGCGCCAGGCCGCTTCGTGATGGCCGTCGGGGTAGATGAACAGGTTGAGGTTCAATTGGCGTGCGGTCATGCGACAAGTCCTTCTTCAACGCCGATGGCGGCGAGCATGTCTGTTTTCAGGCGCAGGATCTCCGCGGCCCGGGCGGCGGTTTCGACAGGCAGGTCGATGCGCCGGTCGGCGACCAGCCTGCCTTCGTCGAGCAGCAGGATTCGGCGGGCGAGCACCAGCGCCTCGTCCACATCATGGGTGATCAGCAGTACGGCCGGGCGGTGGGCCGCGTGCAGGCGGCGCAGCAGCGCATGCATGCGCAGGCGCGTCAGCGCATCGAGCGCGCCGAAGGGCTCGTCGGCCAGCAGCAGTTCGGGCGCCCGCACCAGCGACCGCGCCAGTGCGACGCGTTGCTGCTCACCGCCCGACAATTCGTGCGGCCAGGCGTGTTCGCGCCCCGCAAGACCGACCTCGGCCAGCGCGGCGGCCCCGCGCGCCGCCGCATCGGCGCCGTCCAGCCCGAGCACGACATTGTCGAGCACGCCCCGCCAGGGCAGCAGGCGTGCATCCTGGAACACGACGGACAGGCGATCAGGCACGGTGATGCTGCCATCACCGTCCACCTGCGTGTCCAGCCCGGCGAGTGCGCGCAGCAGCGTGCTCTTGCCCGAACCGCTGCGCCCGAGCAGGGCGACGAACTCACCAGGCGCGATGTCCAGGTCGATCGGGCCGAGCACCTGCCGCCCCGCGAAGCGCCGGACGAGTTGGCGAATGCGTATGGTCATTCCGCCAGACTCCGGCGCCAGCGCAAGACGCGCTTCTGCAGCAGCCGCACGCCGAGATCCGACACCAGGCCGAGAATCGCATAGACCGCGATGCCGACCAGGATGATGCGGGTTTGCCCATGGCTGCGCGCGAGATCGATCATGTAGCCGATGCCGCTGACCGCGTTGATCTGTTCGACCACCACCAGCGATAGCCAGGCGCTGGTCATCGCGAAGCGCAGCCCCAGCAGGAAGCCCGGCAGCGCGCCGGGCAACACGACATCGCGGATGAAGCGCCATTGCGAGAGATCGAGGCTCTGCGCCAGTTCGACATAGCGTTGGTCGATCGCGCGCAGCCCATTGTGGGTATGGACATAGATCGGCGCGACGACGGCGAGGGTGATGATCGTGATCTTCATCACCTCGTCAATGCCGAGCCAGAGCATCAGCAGCGGCACCAAGGCCAGGTTCGGAATCGCCCGCTTGATCTGCACGGGCCCGTCGATCACGGCATCGCCCAGCCGGTTGAGCCCGGCGATCAACGCCAGAACCGTGCCGATCACCACGCCGAGCGAAAGGCCGATGGCCGCGCGCAAGGCCGAGATCGCCAGGTTGTCCTGCAACCGGCCGCTTTCGATGAGCTGCACTGCGGTTTCGACGACGCGCCAGGGCGCGGGCAGCAGCCGCGGATCGGCCCAGCCGGCGACCGAGGAGAGCGACCATACCGCCAGGATCAGCAGGGGACCGATGGCGCCGGCGAAGGGAATGGCGGGGCCAGGCCCCAGCCGGCGTCGCACCGGCACGGGCCTGGCGGCCGGCGCGCGGAACAGCCGTGGTGCCGCGAGGGCGACGGCCTGGGCTTCGGGCGGGCTCATCCGCGCACCGCGACCGCGGCGGCGGCCAGGGGCTCGAAGCGCCGGTCGAAGATGGTCGCGGCATCGAAGCGTGGCTGGCCCATCTCCTCCGCCATCAGGTCGATCGTGTCCTGCTGGCGGGCGATGGCGTCCGTCCAGTCGGCGGGGATGTCGGCCACGCCTTCGCCCGCGTGGATCGCCTGCCCATCGGCGAGCGTCAGCCCCTGGTCGCGGACGTGATAGCGATCGATCCACTGCGCCGGATTGGCCTCGACCCAGCGTCGCGCCCGTGCCCAGGCCTGGACATAGGACGCGGCCGCTGCCGCGCGCGCGGGATCGTCCAACACGGCACGCGGTGCGTAGAGGAAGGCCGGATCGTCGCGCAGCCCGTGGTCGAGCGCACGCGCACCGTCGCGCGAAAAATTCTCGATGTAGCGGAACAGGTTGGTGCCGGAGACGGGCGCCGCATCGACCAGGTTGCTGGCGAGCGCATTGGGATAGACATCGCCGGTGCTCGGCAATTCGACCAGGCTCACGTCGCGCCGGCCCAGCCCCTGGTCGCGCAGCAGGCGCAGCACCAGGACACCCTGCGCCTGGCCCGGACTATAGGCGATGCGCTTGCCGCACAGGTCGGCAAGCGTCGCGATGCCGGACCGCGGCGCGGTGGCGATGCGATACACGGGATGGGCGCGCCAATCCTGCCTGAAGCGGACGGCGATGATGCGGATATCAAGCCCGGTCCAGGTTGCGTGGATCGGTGGGATATCGGCGACCGATCCGAGATCGAGCGCACGGGCCCGAAACGCCTCAAGCGTGCGCGGTCCACCGCTGATATTGGCGAAGCGTGGGGTGAAGGGCAGTTCGCGGACGGCACCGGAAAATTCGAGCGCTTTCTGGATGACAGGGTCGCCGATCGTCAGGCGCGTGCCGCGCGGAATCTCGGTTGGCAGGCTGGCTGCCTGGGCGCGTGGTGTGGCGAAGTGCAGTGCGGGAAGGGCTGCGAGCAGTGCGCGGCGTGTGGGGCGGATCATGGATTGGGTCCTGGTCTTCGTTGTGGTGCGAGGGGTGCTGCGAAGCGCGGTCGACATCGCATCATCAGAAAACACACCAAAAACATGTGGAATAATCCTGGCGCTAACTCGGCGTTGAATGACACGGGTGTGGCCGCATGCTTGCCGTGATGACGCAAGGCTACGCGGGTCGCCCGAACGAATCAACACGAATAAATCGTGTTTTATAATTGACTCCTATTTTACCGCGTGGAATTGATGTGCGTGTCGCGGCCGATGGTGGTCACGCGACACAGGAGGTCTGCACCCATGTCGATCTCCGTCTGGCAGGATGGCGCCTGCCTGGTGAGCTGTTGACGCTTCGGCCCTGATCCGTCCGGCGCGTGCGCCGTGCCGTCCGCCCCTTCATCACTGCATCGGACCTGACTCATGCCGAGACAATTTCTCCGTCCATGGCTGCGATGTCGGTGAGCCCGCACGCCCTGCGTCTGCCTCAGCCGACATCATCGACCCCTTCCAGGCGGGAGCCTTTCCATGACCCAACATCGCAGTCCTGATCTCGAACGACGTTCATTGCTGGTTGCCGGTGCGGCCGCTTTGGGCGCCGCGGCGCCGGCAACGGCGCAAAGCGTTCCACCAGCGCAAGCGGCAAGCGTGGCGCAAAGCTACGACGAGCAGTTCCGGGCACGTGCGCTTGTGCTGCGGCAGCGCCTGGCGCTGGACGCCGCCGCGGCCCCCATTCCGCCGCACCCGGTGAATGGCGACCAGGATCGGTACCCGAGCCGCATCGGCACCGACACCCGCGGCCTGCCGCATGACGCGCGCGGTGAAGTGCAGCCCGAGGCCTGGCGCCTGGCCAGTATCGCCTTCACCACGCGCGACCCGGCCGACTTCGAGAAGATTCCCCTTGGCGGCACGCGCAAGCTGGTCAATCCGGTCGGCACGCTGGCGATCAGCCTGAAGGGGTTGAACGCCGCGCAATTCGGCCTGCCGGCGGCGCCGGCGCTGGCCGGTGCCGCGCGCGCGGCGGATGCGGTCGAGATCTATTGGCAATCGCTGCTGCGCGACGTGCCCTTTTCCGATTATCGCGACGACACTGACAACGAACTTGTCCGCGCGGCGGTGGATGAGTTGAACCGGATCCCCGAATTTCGCGGCCCGAAGATCAATGGTCAGGTGACGCCGCAGAGCCTGTTCCGCGGCAGCGTCAGCTATGTCGATGCCTCGGACCCGACGGGTGCCACGCCGCGCTGGGTGACGCCGCCGGGTGTGGTGGATGGGCCGTTGGTCTCGCAATTCCTCTATCGCGACGTGCCGCTGGGCAATCAGAGCCTGTCGGCAAAGATCCGCGCCTATGCGCAGGCGCCGGATTTCCTCACGGGCTATGATGAATGGCTGCATGTGCAGAATGGCGGCGCGCCGCGTGCGCGCATCACCTATGAGGCCGCGCCGCGCTATATCGTCAATGGCCGCGACCTTGGCGCCTATGCGCATACGGCGCAGGCCTTCACCTTCGTCGCCAACCAGTTGCTGGGCGTGCCGGCCTTTGCGGCGGATCCGGCCTATGGCGGGTTGTATCCCGGGAACCAGTCGGCGGCCGCGCCCAGCGATCCCTATCTGCGATCGCGCAGCCAGGCGGGGGCCGCGGGCACGTTCGGCACTGCCTATTACCAGGCGCTGATCAACCTTGCGGCGTCGAGCGGCATCCGCATCAACTACTATCAGAAATGGTACGCGCAGCGGATTCTGCGCCCGGAGGCCTTTGCCGGCCTTGTGCATCACCGGCTGGCGAACAACGTCACGGATTACCCGATCCACCAGACCCTGCTTGGGTCGCAGGCGCTGGAACGCAGCCGGGCGAAGCATGGCACCTTCCTGCTGGGCCATATTTTCCCGGAAGGCGCACCGCTGCACTCGTCCTATCCGGGCGGTGCGGCCATCAATGCCGCGGTCACCGCCACCTTGCTCAAGGCCTTCTATGACGAGAGCCGCGAGTTCCCGAATCCCGTGCAGCCCGATCCGAATGATCCGACGCGGCTGATCCCCTATCGCGGGCCGCCGCTGACCATCGGCGGTGAGTTGAACAAGCTGGCGCTGAACTATTCGGGCGGGCGGACCTGGGGCGGCATCCATTGGCGTTCCGATGCCGCAGCCTCCTTCCCGCAGGGCGAGGATCTGGTGATCAGCCTGCTGCGCGAACAGCGTGCGACCTTCGCCGAACCCTTCGACGGCTTCACCTTCACGCGCTTCGACGGCACGCGGGTGACGGTGTGAGCGCTGTCCTGGAGCGGGCGCGGGACTCGGGGGCGGCGGCAGCGCCGCCCCGCATCGCCCTGTCGGCCCGCGGCGTCACCAAGCGGTTCCATATCGCGGGCGCCGAACTCGTGGCGCTCACCGGCATCGACCTTGATGTCGATGACGGGGAGTTTGTCACCATCCTCGGTGCCAGCGGCTGTGGGAAATCCACGCTGCTGCGGCTTTTCGCGGGGTTGGAGACGGCCGATGCCGGCACGCTTCTGCACGCCGGCCAGCCGATCACCGGGCCAAGCCTGCAACGCGGCCTGGTGTTCCAGGAACCGCGCCTGTTTCCCTGGCTGACCGTCGCCCAGAATGTCGCCACCGCGCTGCTGAATGCGCCGGTCGGTCCCGAGGTGAAGCGCCTGGCCGTCGCCGACCACATCGCGCTGGTCGGGCTGACGGGCTTCGAGGACGCCTGGCCGCATCAACTTTCCGGCGGCATGGCGCAGCGTGCGGCGATCGCGCGCGGCCTGGTCAATGGTCCCGATGTCCTGCTGATGGACGAACCCTTTGGCGCGCTCGACGCGCTGACCCGTGCGCGGCTGCAACGCGAATTGCGTCGCATCTGGGAGAGGGAGCGCACCACGACCTTGCTCGTCACCCATGATGTGGACGAGGCCCTGCTGCTGGGCACGCGGATCGTGGTGATGACGCCACGACCAGGGCGGATTGCCCGGATTTTCGATCTCACCAGCGGCCTGACCCGCGACCATGCCGATGCGGGTTTCGCTCGGCTGCGGGCGGAGGTGCTGGCCACCCTTGATGACGGCAACAACCAGGAAGGCGTTTCACGGTCATGACCACCATCTCCCGTCGGATTTCCATCGCCGCCGCCACGGCGGCGCTGTTCGCACCGCGCATCCTGCGCGCGCAGACCCGCGTGGTGCGCATCGGCTTCGCCTCCATCGGCGCGGGCAACCGGCAGTTCACCGGTGGTTCGCCGATCGCGGCGTCGCATGCCGAGGGCTGGCTGGAACGCGACCTCGCCGATGAACGCGGGTTGCAGATCCAATGGTCCTTCTTCGCTGGCGCCGGTCCCGCGGTGAATGAGGCCCTGGCCAACAACCAGTTGGATTTCGCGTTGCAGGGCGACCTGCCCGCCGTCATCGGGCGCGCCAATGGGCTGCGCACGAAGCTGATCCTGGCCAATGGCGTGAACAATCCGATCTACCTCGCCGTGCCGCCCGACAGCACGATCCGTGGCCCCGCCGATCTGCGCGGCAAGAGCGTGGCCTGGCACCGCGGCACCAACCTGCATCTGTCCATCGCCAAGGTGCTGGCGGCGAACAACCTGACCGAACGCGACCTGCGCGTGGTGAACCTGGATTTCGCGGCATCGGATGCGGCGCTGGCGACGCGCAGCATCGATGCGGCCTTCAGTTCGCCGGTGCTGTTCGGGCTGCAACGGCGCGGCTTGGCAAAGATCGTCTACAGCACCAAGGGCGACAATCCCGGCTTTGCCCGGCATTCGCACCTGCTGGTGCAGGAAGCCTTCGACAGCGCCAATAGCGAACTCACGGGCCGCATCGTGAACAGCTTCGTGCGCGCCTCCGACTGGGCGTCGAAGGAGGAAAACCGCGAGGAGTTGTTCCAGATCTGGGGCAAGTCCGGTCATTCCGTGGACAACTTCCGCGAGGATTTTGCAGGCCTGCCGCTGGCCTTCCGCAACAACCCGCTGCTCGACACCTTCCTGCAGGGCCAATACCGGATCCAGGCGGACCAGGCGCTGGAACACCGGCTGGTACGCCGCCAGGTCGATACCGCGAGTTGGTTCGACACGCGCCATTTGGACGCGGCGTTGCGCGACCTCGGCCTGCAACAGCGCTGGCAGCGCCGTGATGCCGAGGGCCGGGAGATCAGCGCCTGATGTCGGCCTCGGTCCTACCCCTGGGCCGGTCCCGCCAGCCCCTGGCCTGGCGGCTGCCGACCTGGCCTTCGGCGTTGGTGGTGCCGCTGGCGGGGCTGCTGCTTTGGGTCATCGCGGCGCGGGCGGGCTGGCTGACACCCGCCATCCTGCCCGCACCGGCCGAGGTCTGGGCCACGCTGGGCGAACTCTGGAAATCCGGCGACCTGCAAAGCCACGCGCTATGGAGCATGGGCCGCGTGGCCCAGGGTTTTGCCATTGGCGCGCTGGCGGGGCTGGCGCTGGGTGCGGCCATGGCGCTGTCGCCACGGGTCGATGACTACCTGCGGCCGAGTTTCCTGGCCATTGCGCAGGTGCCTGTGATCGGTTGGGTTCCCTTGCTGATGCTGCCGCTTGGCATCGGCGAGGCGCTGAAGATCGTCATCATCGCCAAGGCGGCGCTGGTGCCGATCGCCATCAACACCCATGCCGGAATCCGCGCCGTGCCGCGTGGCTTTGTCGAGGTCGGCACCGCCTTCCGCTACAGCCGCCTGCAATTGCTGCGGCATGTGGTGCTGCCGGCGGCGATCCCGCCGGTCTTCACCGGCGTTCGCTACGGGCTGACGAGTTGCTGGAAGGCGCTGGTGGCGGTGGAACTGCTGGCCTCGGCCGAGGGGCTGGGCTTCCTGCTGGTCTGGGGCCGGCAGATGTTCCAGATGGACCTCGTCGTCGCCGGCATCCTGGTGATCGCCACGATCGGGCTGCTCTTCGACGGCACGCTGGCGCTGCTGGAACGCCGTCTGCAACGCTGGCGGCCGGCATGAGCGCCCGGGCCTGGCGTGGCCTGACGCCGCCCCTGCTGCTGCTGGCGCTGTGGCAGGGCGCGAGCCTGGCGGGGCTGACCGACCCCCGGCTGCTGCCCCCGCCAGCGGAGGTCGCCACCACCGCCTGGCGGGTGCTGACCGATCCCATGATCTTCGTGGCGCTGGGCACCAGCCTGGGGCGCTGCGTCGCGGGCTTCGCGCTCGGCGCCGGCCTGGGGCTGGCTTTTGGTCTGCTCTGCGGTTTGTCGCGGCCGGCGGATCGGCTGCTGGGGCCGAGTTTCCATGCGCTGAAGAATGTCGCGGTCTTCGCCTGGATCCCGCTGATCGCGATGTGGTTCGGCTTTGGTGAACAGGCGCGCATCGCCTTCGTCGCCCTGGCTAGCTTCACCCCAGTGGTGCTGAACACCTGGGAAGGCGTGGCCAGCACGCCTCGCCCGCTGCTGGAAGTCGGCGCGGCCCTGCGCTTCGGCCCCTGGCAGCGACTGACCCGCATCCGGCTGCCGGCGGCGATCCCGTCGCTGATGACCGGCGTGCAGATCGGGCTGATGCACGCCTGGCTGGCGACCATCGGCGCCGAATACTTCCTCGCCAAGGGCACCGGCCTCGGCGGGGTGCTGATCGAGGGGCGCGACACCTTCGACATGGCGCTGGTGCTGTTGGGCGTCGTGGTGCTCGGCGGTGTCGGCCTGGTGCTAAGCCAGGTCGTGCGGTTCGGCTGCGCGCGCCTGTCGCCATCGCGGCTCGACCTGGCCTGACGATCCAACCCGAAACCATAGGAGACCCACAATGTCCTACGACGCCATCACCCTGAATCGGCTTTCTCCAAACATCGGCGCCGAGGTGCGCGACATCGACATCACTCGCCCCCTGTCCAACGCGCAGGTGGACCAGTTGCATCGCGCGCTGGGTGAATTCGGCGTGCTGTTCTTCCGCGACCAGGACTTCAACCACGACAGCCAGAAGCAGTTCGGCCGCTACTTCGGCCAGCTCGACATCCACCCGAATGCGCCGGGGCCGGAGGGGCATCCGGAGATCCTGCCGATCCATGCCGATGCCAATAGCAAGCGCATCAATGGCGAGCGTTGGCATTCCGATGTTTCCTGCTTCCAGGAACCGCCGCTCGGCTCGATCCTGCATCTGCACACCGTGCCGCCGATCGGGGGCGATACGCTGTTTTCCAGCCTCGCCGCGGCCTATGACGCGCTGTCGCCGAAGTTGAAGACCTATCTGGAGGGGCTGACCGCCACTCATTCTGGCGAACGGTCCTACCGCCGCACCAACCGGCTGCTGGGCATCGACGACAGCGGCCGGGTGCATCCCAGTGCGGTGCATCCCGTCGTGATCCGCCACCCGATCAGCGGCCGGCGCGGGCTGTATGTGAATCGTGGGTTTACCGTGCGCATCAACGAGGTCTCGGAGGAGGAGAGCGAGGCGATCCTCGGCTACCTCTACAGCCACGCGGAGAAGCCGGATTTCCAGGTTCGCTTCCAGTGGCAGCCGAATTCGGTGGCCTTCTGGGACAACCGCGCGGTGCAGCACCTGGCGGTCTGGGATTACTTCCCGAATACGCGCAGCGGGTCGCGCGTCACGGTCAAGGGTGAGGCGCTGCACGCATGGGTTCAAGGCCATGCCACCGATCCTGCCGGCGCTGTTTGACGTCTTTGTCGCGGAGGTGGTGCCGCTGCTGCAGCAGCGGGGCCTGTTCCGCATCGCTTATGACGGGGACACGTTGCGCGATCATGTCGGCCTTGCGCGACCCGCCAACCGCTACTTCGACGCCGGGGCCGATGCCTGGCCGCCTTCGCACTCCCGGCCTTGGCCCAGGCCTTGTCCCGATGGGCCGGGAGCGGCGCCGGGAGGCTACCCACGCAGGTGACGACATGGCCCGGGGGGCGCCGCGCGCGCCCCCCTCGGCCTGTTCTTCAGCCCTTCGTCCCGCACCAATCCGCGATGGTCGCCGCGGCGACCTCCACGTTCTTCAGCCAATCCTCCACATCCACCCATTCATCATGCCGCCCCGTCTGCGTCAGGTCGCCGCAGAGCGGACCCAGCCCGACGCAGGGGATGCCCTGTTGCACCATCGGGTTGCGGATATCGGACGAGGTATGCAGCGGGTTGATGTGCGGCGCGGCACCCGTGACGGCGGTGACCGCGGCGCTGACCACCTGGTACAGCGGGTGGTCCTCCGGCACCTCGCCGCCCGTCACGCCCGCGTGCCATTCCACGACCGGCGGGTTCGCCGCCAGGAAGGGATCGGCCGCGGCGGCTTCGGCGATGGTGGCCAGGACCTCGGCCTGCACATCGGCCAGCGCCTCGCCTGGTGGGAAGGACAGGGCGGCGCCCAGGGTTGCCGAGGCCGGCGTGCGGGCGAATTTATTGGGGTTGCCGCAGTTGATGTAGGTGATGAACAGGTTGGTGGAACGCCCGATCGCCGCCTCCAGCGACGGGTGCTTGATGCGGTCGCCACGGCGCGCGTCCAGCGCCTTCAGCGCCGCGATCACCACCAGCGCCTTGTCCAGCGGGTTGACCGCCAGGTGGGCGAAGGCGGTGTGGCCGGGTTCGGTGGTCGGCGGCGGGGCGCCGGCGACGGTCACGCGGAATTCCACCTGGCCACTGGCGAAGGTTTTCACTTCCCGCATGCCGACGCCGGATTCGGCCGGGTGGCAGTAGATCGCGGCATCGGCCAGGTGCCCCGCCTGCATCACCGCATGCACGCCGCGCGCGTGGCGCTTGCTGGGGGTGCTGGTCAGGATGACGTCGCCCTGGGTGGTCAGCCCGGCGCTGCGGATGGCGCGCACGGCCTCGGTCATCGTCGCGATGCCGGCCAGGTCGTCGGCGATGCCCCAGCCATATAGGCGGCCGTTTTCGATGGTCGCGGCGAAGGGGTCGTGGGTCCAGGTCTCGGTCCCGGCGATGGGTTCGCCATCGGGGTGGCCGAAGAAGATCAGGCTGCGCCCGCCGCCGCTGCCGCGCAGGGTGGCGGTGATCGCCTCGCGTTCCTCCGCAGCCTGGGCCGAGGCATTGGCGAATTCCAGCTTCATCGTGACATCGGCGGGCTGGTAGCGCAGGCGGGAGATCTCGCAGCCCAGGGCCTCGAACTCCGCGGCCATGCGGGCCTGGACGGCGTCCTCGCCCTTGGGTTGCAGGCGGATCAGCTCTTGCAGGAAGGCCACCGAGGCGTCGCGGTTCTGGCTGGCGGCCGCGCGGGCACGGGTTGAGGCTTCGGTCACGCGATGTTCCTGCTGTTGTGGACGGCCGCAACGTCCTGCCAGGCGCGCGTGGCGTCAACCGACGTGCCCAGGCTTGCCTGGACCCTGTGCGGGTCCATCTTGAGCGGTATGCAGGAACCTATGATCCGGCTTGGCGCCTTCGCCCTGGTGCTTTCCGCCATGGCGCTGGCGGAATTGTTCTGGCCATGGCGCCAGCCGGAGGCGAAGGCACGTCGCTGGGCCGCCAACCTGGGCGTGCTGGTGGTTGATTCGGTGCTGGTGCGGGTGCTGTTCCCCGTGGCGGCGGTGGGGGCTGCGATCTGGGCACAGGGGCAGGGGATCGGCCTGTTGCACGCCGTGCCGTCCTGGCTGGCGCTGCCGGTGGCGGTGCTGGCACTGGACCTGGCGATCTATTTTCAGCACCGGGTATTTCATGCGGTGCCGCTGCTCTGGCGGCTGCACCGGATGCATCATGCCGATACCGAGTTCGACACCACGACCGGGCTGCGCTTCCACCCGGTGGAAATCATCCTGTCGATGCTGATCAAGATGGCGGTGGTCGTCGCACTCGGCGCGCCGGCCCTGGCGGTCGTGGTGTTCGAGGTGCTGCTGAACGCCAGTTCCCTGTTCAACCATGGCAATTTGCGCCTGCCGGTGGCGGTGGATGCCGCGTTGCGGCGGGTGCTGGTGACGCCCGACATGCACCGCGTGCATCATTCGGTGCTGCGCGCCGAGACGGATAGCAATTTTGCTTCTTGCCTGGCCTGGTGGGACCGGATCTTTGGCACCTACCGGGCCGAGGCGGTGGCAGGGCGGGACGGGATCACCATCGGACTGCCGCAGTTCCGTAACCCGGCCGAACAAAGGCTGGACCGGCTGCTGACCCAGCCGTTCCGGGATTAGCCGATCGCCATCAGGCTGGCATTGCCGCCGACCGCCGCGGTGTTGGTGCTGATGCTGCGTTCGGCCAGGAGGAATTCCAGCGGATAGCCCTCCTGGTCGGCCTGTAGCCGGTCAGGTGCCGCGCCGAAGACGGGGCGGATCGGCCCCGCCAGGGCCGCGACCTCCTGGCAGACCTGGCGCAGGTCGTCCCCGGCGCCTTCGAACAGGACCAGGTCGCAATCGCTGGCGTCGCGGCTTTGCGCCCGCGTGACGCGCGCGGGCAGGGCGGCGGGAAGGCTGACGTTTGGCGCCCAGATTTTTGCGTCGTTACCGGTGGCGAGTGCCGCCGCCACCTGCACCGCCAGGCCAAAGCCGCTCGCGGCCACGCAGAGCACGCGGCCGCGGGGATGCAGGCTGTAGAGGTTGCTCTCCCCCACCGGTCCCGGCAGCGCCAATGCGACGCCAAGCCGCGACTGCGCGAGGATGCGCCCGCAGCGCGCCGCGGCTGGACCTTGCGCGGCCTGCCAGGCCATGGCGGCCGCGTCTGGCGCCGGGGCGCGGGGCAGGTCGGGTTCCACGGTGCAGGCCGCCAGCAGGCGGCGCAGATACAAGGGCCCGCCCGCCTTTGGCCCCGTGCCGGAGAGGCCATGCCCGCCAAAGGGCTGCACACCGACCACCGCGCCGATCATGTTGCGGTTGACGTAGATATTGCCGGCCGACGCCCCTTCGGTCACGCGCGCGATCGTTTCGTCGATGCGCGAATGCACGCCAAAGGTCAGGCCGAAGCCCAGGCCATTGATCTGGTCGATCAGGGCATCCAGCCCGTCGCGGCGGAAGCGCAGGACGTGCAGCACCGGGCCAAAAACTTCGTGGGTCAGTGCGGAGAGGCTGTCGATCTCGATGATCGTGGGGGCGACGAAGAACCCGTGCTGGCAGGTGTCGGGCAGGGGCTGGGCGTGCACCGCGTGGCCTTGGTCCCGCATCGTGGCGATGTGGGTCAGAATGCCATGCTGCGCCTCGGCGCTGATCAGCGGGCCGACATCGGTGGACAGGCGGTCCGGGTTGCCGACCGAGACCTCGGCCAGCGCGCCTTTCAGCATGGTCAGCACGCGATCGGCGACGTCTTCCTGCAGGCATAGCACCCGCAGCGCCGAACAGCGCTGCCCCGCGCTGTCGAAGGCGGAGGCCAGCACATCGCCGACCACCTGTTCGGCCAGGGCGGAACTGTCCACGACCAGGGCGTTCTGGCCGCCGGTTTCGGCGATCAGCGGGATCGGCTGGCCATCGGGGCTGAGCCGTTCGGCGAGTTGGCGCTGGATCAGCCGCGCGACCTCGTTCGATCCGGTAAACACCACGCTGCGGATGCGCGGATCGGCGACCAGCGCCGCGCCCACGGTGCCGTCGCCCGGCAGCAGTTGCAGGGCGCCTGGCGGCACCCCGCCCTCACGCAGCAGCCGCAATGCGATGGCGGCGATCAGCGGCACTTCCTCGGCGGGTTTCGCCAGCACGGTATTGCCGGCGGCCAGGGCTGCGGCGACCTGGCCGGTAAAAATGGCGAGCGGGAAATTCCAAGGGCTGATGCAGGCGACGGGGCCGAGGGGGCGGTGCGTGTCGTTGGCGAAATTTTCCCGCGCCTGGGTGGCGTAGTAGCGCAGGAAATCGACGGCTTCGCGCACCTCGCCAATGGCATTGGGCAGCGACTTGCCGGCCTCCCGCACGATGGGGCCGAGCAGCGCGGGCAGGCGGGCCTCCATCAGGTCGGCGGCGCGCTCCAGGCAGGCGGCGCGTGCGGCGGGCGGGGTGGATTGCCAGATGGGGGCGGCGGCGACGGCCTGGGCCAGGGCGGCATCGACGATGGCGGGCGTGGCCTCGACCACCCGCCCCACCAGGTCACGCTGGTCGGCGGGGTTGCGGATGTCGCGGGCCGCGCCGGCGATGTCGCCATCGCCCAGCATGGGCGCGGCGATCAGCGCCGCATCGCTGCCGGCCAGCAGGGCGGCGGAGAGCGAGGCCAGGCGCTGTTCGTTGGACAGGTCCAGCCCGGCGCTATTGGCCCGTGCATCGCCGAACAAGGCGCGCGGCAGGGCGATGCGCGGATGGGGGGACCCCGGCGGGTCGATGGCGCGCGCGGCCTCAACCGGGTCGGCGATCAATTCCTCCACCGATACGGCGCTGTCGCCGATGCGATGGACGAAGGAGGCGTTGGCGCCGTTTTCCAGCAGGCGCCGCACCAGATAGGCGAGCAGCGTCTCGTGCGTGCCCACGGGCGCGTAGATGCGGCAGGGCCGGTTCAGTTTGTCGCGCCCGACGACCTCTTCGTAGAGCGGTTCGCCCATGCCGTGCAGGCACTGGAATTCATACTGGCCGGTGTAGAAATTGCCGCCCGCCATGGCGTGGATCGTCGCCACCGTCTGGGCATTATGGGTGGCAAATTGCGGGAAGATCGCATCCGGCGCCCCCAAAAGTTTGCGCGCGCAGGCGAGGAAGGAGACGTCGGTGTGGATTTTCCGGGTGAAGACCGGAAACCCCTCCAGCCCATCGACCTGGGCGCGCTTGATCTCGCTGTCCCAATAGGCGCCTTTGACCAGCCGCAGCATCAACCGGTGGCCGCTGCGCCGTGCCAGGTCGATCAGATGGTCCAGCACGAAGGGCGCGCGTTTCTGGTAGGCCTGCACGACAAAGCCGATGCCATTCCAGCCGGCCAGTTCCGGCGCGAAGCACAGCGCCTCCAGCAGATCGAGTGAGATTTCCAGCCGGTCGGCTTCCTCGGCATCGATGTTCAGACCGATGTCGTAACGCCGCGCCAGCACCGCCAGCGCCAGAACGCGCGGCAGCAGTTCGGCCATCACCCGTCCATGCTGCGCGCGGCTGTAGCGCGGATGCAGGGCGGAGAGCTTGATCGAGATTCCGGGGCCTTCGTAGATGCCACGCCCGCCGCCGGCGCGGCCGATGGCATGGATCGCCTGTTCGTAGTCGCGGCAATAGCGGGCGGCGTCCTCGGCGGTCGTCGCGGCCTCACCCAGCATGTCGTAGGAAAAGCGGAAGCCGCGGGCTTCCATGCGGCGGCTATTGGCCAGGGCTTCGGCGATGGTCTGGCCGGTGACGAATTGCTCGCCCAGCATCCGCATGGCCAGGTCCACGCCCTTGCGGATCACAGGTTCGCCGCCGCGGCCGATCAGTTTCGCCAGGGCGGAACTCAGCCCGGCCTCGCTGCTGGTGGCGGTCAGGCGGCCAGTGACGACCAGGCCCCAGGTGGCGGCATTCACGAACAGGGACGGGCTGTGGCCGAGGTGGGCACGCCAGTCGCCTTGCCCGATCTTGTCGCGGATGAGCACGTCGCGGGTCGCGCGATCCGGGATGCGCAGCAGGGCCTCGGCCAGGCACATCAGCGCCACGCCCTCCTGCGTGGAGAGGGAGAATTCCTGGACCAGCCCCTCCATCCCGCCACGGGCGCCTTGTGCGCGCAGGGCTTCGACCAGGCGCCGTGCGGTGTCGCGCGCGGCATGGGTGACGGGTTCGGGCAGGGTGGCGCGGGAGATCAGGGCAGGGAGGCAGTCCTCCTCCGGCCGGCGATAGGCTTCGGTGATGCGGGCGCGCAGCACGCTTTGGGGCTGCACCGACTGGGCGAAGGCCAGGAAGGGCTGTGTGGTCGCGGGCAATTCGGCTTCCAGCAGGGACTGCACGCCGCGCCCATCCTCGAAGGCGGGTAGGGCATCGCCGCGCTCCAGCGCATCCAGCGCCGAGAGGATGGCCTGCTTGACCAGCCAGTGGGGCGTGCGGCCCTGGGCCTCGGCCGCCGATTTCAGGCGGGCGCGGAGCGAGTCATCGACTTTGACGCCGATCGTGGTGCTTGCCATGCACGGATTGGTAGCACCCGGAATTCGAAAGGTGCAACCCGATTTTCGCCGGGTTGCACCCGAGTGTCAGGCGGCGCTGACCAGATACGCCATGGCCGCATCCACGCCGCCCGGCGCATGCGGCACGCCGCAGAGCTTCAGCGACATCTCGACCGAGGCCAGCGTGCCCAGGATCATCGGCTCGTTCAGGTCGCCCAGATGGCCGATGCGGAACACCCGCCCGTTCAGCCGCCCCAGCCCCGCGCCGAGGGAGACGTTGAACTTGCCCAAGGCCGTGGTCCGCACGGCCTCCGCATCATGGCCCTCCGGCATCAGGATGGCGGTGACGCTGTCGGAAAACCGGTCCGGGCTTTCGCAGAAGAGTTGCGGGCCGTTGTTGCCCGACCAGTGGCGCACGGCGCGGCGGACGGCCTCGGCCAGGCGGGAATGGCGGGCAAAAACCTGGTCCAGGCCCTCTTCGTCAATCAGCCGCAACGATTCCTGCAAGCCATAGAACAGCGTGACCGGCACCGTACCGACGAAGGATTTGTGCTTGCGGCCCAGCATATTGGTCCAGGAAAAATAATGCTTGGGCAGGCGCGACCCCGCATGGGCGGCCATCGCCTTGGCCGAGACACCCGTGAAACTCATGCCGGTGGGCAGCATCAGCCCCTTCTGGCTGCCACCCACGGCGGCATCCACGCCCCATTCATCCATGCGGAAATCCAGGCTGCCGAGGGAGGAGATCGTATCGGCCAGCAGCAGGGCAGGGTGCCCGGACGCGTCCATCGCCGCCCTGACCTGGGGCAGGGGCAGCATCATGCCGGTCGCGGTTTCATTATGGACCGCGCAGACCGCCTTGATCGCATGGCCGGAATCGGCCGCCAGCGCCGCCTGCAAGCCCGCGAAATCCGCACCCCGGCGCCAGTCGGCCGCCAGGGTGTCGGCGACCAGGCCCAGGTCGGCGACCATTTTGGCCCAAGAGTCGGAAAAATGGCCGGTTTCGATGATCAGCACCCGGTCGCCGGGCGACAGCAGGTTGACCAGGCTCGCCTCCCAGGCGGCGTGGCCGGAGCCGGTGTAGAGGAAGATCTCGTCCTGGGTCTTCAGGATGCGCTTCAGCCCGGCGACGCAGTGTTCGTACAGGGCGAAGAAGGTGGGATCGTTGAAATCGACCGATGGATGCGCGACGGCATGCAGGATGCTGTCCGGAATATTGGTCGGCCCCGGGTTGGCGAAGAAATGCCTGCCCCTGGGGGTGCGCGCAGCCTGGCCCATGCGATGAACGCCTTTCCTCTGATTGTTGCTGTTATCGCCGCGCCGGGCCGGCCCGTCGAGGGTGCCCCGGCTTGCCTCGGGCGCGGCGCAGCCCCTATCACACGGGCTGCATGGGCCTGTAGCTCAATTGGTTAGAGCGGGCCGCTCATAACGGCTTGGTTGCGGGTTCAAGTCCTGCCGGGCCCATGCAGCACCCCAGCCACGACCGGGCCGCCCTTTCCCCCCATCGCCCGGGGCCTTAGAACCCGCAGCGAAATACACACACGCCCCCGCGCGACCGGAGCATCCCATGCCTGCCTGGCAATACATCTACGTCATGAAGGACCTGACCAAGAACTACCCGGGCGGGCGCGAGGTCTTCAAGGGCATCACCCTGTCCTTCCTGCCCGATGCCAAGATCGGCGTGCTCGGCCCCAACGGCGCCGGCAAGTCCACGCTGATGAAGATCATGGCCGGGCGCGACAAGGAATACGGCGGCGAGGCCTGGGTCGCCGAGGGCGCCCGCGTCGGTTACCTGGAGCAGGAGCCGCAACTCGACCCGACCAAGACGGTCGGCGAGAATGTCATGGACGCCTTTGTCGTGTTGAATGCGCAACTGAAGCGCTTCAACGAAATCTCCGAAGCTTTTGCCGAGGAGATGACCGAGGAGAAGATGAACGATCTGCTGGCCGAACAGGCCGAATTGCAGGACGCCATCGATTCCGCAGACGGATGGGAAATCGACCGCAAGGTGGAGGTGGCGCTGGACGCGCTGCGCTGCCCGCCGGCCGATAGTAAGATCGACACGCTGTCGGGCGGTGAAAAGCGCCGCGTCGCGCTGTGCAAGCTGCTGCTGGAAAAGCCCGACCTGCTGCTGCTGGACGAACCGACCAACCACCTGGACGCCGAAAGCGTGTCCTGGCTGGAAAAGACCCTGCGCGAATGGCAGGGCGCGGTGCTGGTCGTGACCCACGACCGTTACTTCCTGGACAACGTCACCAACTGGATCATGGAGGTCGATCGCGGCCGGGCCTTCCCGTACCAGGGCAATTACTCGAACTACCTCGACCAGAAGCGGAAGCGGTTGCAGCAGGAGGAGCGGGAAGAGAGCGCCCGCCAGCGCTCGCTGGCCGCCGAGCAGGAATGGATCGGGCGCACGCCCGCCGGCCGCATGGCCAAGAGCAAGGCGCGTATCTCCGCCTATGAAGACCTGCTGGCCAAGAGCCAGGAGAAGGGCACGGGCGAGGTGGATATCGTCATCCAGCCCGGCCCCCGCCTGGGCAATGTCGTCATCGTCGCCGAGGAGCTGCGCAAGGCCTATGGCAACCGGCTGCTGATCGACGATTTGTCGTTCAAGTTGCCGCCCGGTGGCATCGTCGGCGTGATCGGGCCGAACGGTGCGGGCAAGACCACCCTGTTCCGCATGATCACCGGCGGCGAAACCCCCGACGAGGGCAAGCTGATCGTCGGAGACAGCGTGAAGCTCGGCTATGTCGACCAGTCGCGCGACAGCCTGGACCCGGACAAATCCGTCTGGGCCGAGATCAGCGACAGCATGGACATGATCACGCTTGGCAAGCGGCAAGTCCCGTCGCGCGCCTATGTCGCCGCCTTCAACTTCAAGGGCACCGACCAGCAGAAGAAGGTCGGCGTGCTGTCGGGTGGTGAGCGCAACCGCGTGCACCTGGCCAAGATGCTGAAGCGGGAGAGCAATGTCCTGCTGCTGGACGAACCGACCAACGACCTGGACGTGGACACGCTGCGCGCGCTGGAAGAGGCGCTGATGGATTTCGCCGGCTGCGCCGTGATCATCAGCCACGATCGCTGGTTCCTCGACCGCTTGGCGACGCATATCCTGGCCTTCGAGGGCGACAGCCACGTCGAGTGGTTCGAGGGTAACTTCCAGGCCTACGAAGCGGATAAGCGACGTCGACTTGGCGTCGCCGCGGATCAGCCGCATCGGATCAAGTACCGGCCGCTCGCACGCTGAAAGAAAGCACGGGGACATGCAGATCCACACGGCGCGCGGCATCACCACCGCGCGCCTGTCGCTGCTGCCGCCCGGGCCGGAGCACCTGGACGATATTATCCGGCTGAAGGCCGACCCGCGCGTATTCGACGTGATGCTTCATGGCGTGCGCTCTCCTGAACGCGCGCGGGAAGAATTGCTGGACGACCAGGAATTCTGGACCGTCCGCGGCTACGGCATCTGGAGCGTGTTTTTGCGCGAGACCGGGGATTTTCTGGGGATCGCGGGGCTGATGGAACGCCCCGACGGGCGCGGCGTCGCGCTGCGCTTCGCGCTTTGGCCGGAATGCCGCGGCCGCGGCTATGCGCGGGAGGCGGCGGTGGCGGCGCTGGCCTTTGGCCATGCCGCTGGCCTGGCGCGCATCGTGGCGGTGGCGCGGGCGAGCAACCAGGCAAGCCGTGGCGTGCTGGAGGACATCGGCATGCGGTTGGCGGGTGAGCATGTGCACCAAGGGCATGCGATGCTGCTGTTTGAAAGCGTGGCGCCGTCAGGCAGGCCTGACCCGAGCCTCGATACCTAGTCCCGGCATTTTCTGGTGTGGATTTTTGCTGAAGCGCTCGGGCGCTTCAGCCCACGACGGCGGCTGCCGCCTGCCGGCGGCAGTCCTCGGCATCGGGGCGCGGCAGGCCCAGGTTCTCGCGCAGCGTGTTGCCGCGATACTCGGTCTGGAACAGGCCGCGACGCTGCAATTCGGGCACCACCAGGCGGGAGAAATCCTCGTAGGCGCCGGGCATATGCGTCGCTGCCAGCACGAAGCCGTCGCAGGCGCGGCCGACGAACCATTCCTCCATCTGGTCGGCGACCTGGCTTGGCGTGCCGATGAAGGCGTGGTGTTCCTTGATCGTGCCGCGCCCGGAGAAATGCACGAAATCCCCGACGCTGGGGTTGGTCTTGCCGCTGAGCTGGATCACGCGGTCGCGGAAGCCGTGCCATGACAGTGATGCCAATTCGTCATCCGTCATGGGTTCATCATAGGGTTTTTGGGCGAGGTCGTAGTTCAGCACTTCGGACAGCAGCGTGAGTCCGTCGATCGGCTTGGGCAGGCTGTCGAGCAGGCCCTTCTTGTCGGCCGCCATCTGCGCCGTTTCGCCGCAGACGACGTAGCAGGCGGGGGCGACCGTCACATGGTCGGGGTTGCGCCCGGCGGCGGCGACGGCGGCCTTCAGTTCGGCGTATTGCTTCTGGCCATTGGCCAGGGACGGGTAGACCACGAAGATCACCTCGCCCCAGCGGCCGGCGAAACTGCGGCCACGGCCGCTCTGCCCCGCCTGCAACAGGACCGGATGACCCTGCGGCGAACGCGGCACGGTGAAGGGGCCGCGCGATTTGAAGAACTCGCCCACGTGGTTCAGGCGGCGCACCTTGGCCGGATCGGCGAAGCGGCCGGAGATCTTGTCCACGCTCAGCGCGTCATCGTCCCAGGCGCCCCAATGGCCCATGACGACCTGCATGAATTCCTCGGCGCGATCGTAGCGCAGGTCATGTTCCAGGTGTTCGGTCTTGCCGAAGTTCAGCGCCTCCGAATTGTTCAGCGAGGTGACGATGTTCCAGGCCGAGCGGCCACGGGTCATCAGGTCGAGCGTCGCGAAGACGCGGGCGACGTGATAGGGTTCGTAATAGGTGGTGGAATAGGTCGCGCCGAGGCCGAGCTTCGTTGTCGCCAGCCCCATGGCGGTGACGATCGAGACCAGGTCGAGTTTTACCGCGCGGATGCCATGCGCGACCGTATTGGCGAAGTCGTCGGAATAGATGTCCGGCATCGCCAGCCGGTCGTCGAAGAAGGCCATGTGGAAGCGGCCTTCCTCCAGCACACGGCCGATGCGCTGGTAGTATTCCGGTGTCATGAAATCCGACGCCGAGGCGGGATGCCGCCAGGACGCCGGCAGGTTCGAACAGTTCTGCGCCTGGAGAAACGCGACCATCGCCATCTGGCGCGGGGCAGTGGACATGCAGGTCGGTCCTTTCAGAGTGGAATATCGACGTCCAGCAGCGGCGCATGCTGCTGGCAGCCGTAGACATCGCTGTCGCCGATCTCGCCCGATGGAAGCAGGCGCGGGAAGGTCGCCTTGAACGCCGAGGCGGCGTCATAGGGCGTGAAGATCACTGACTTAGCGCTGACATTGTAGAGCCGCGCGAAAAGATCGGCGCTCAGCACGCCGGTGTCCTTCACGCGGCGATAGAGCGCCGGATCGTCGAAGACGACATCGACCGTCAGTTCGAAGGGCCCGGCGTTCTTGCTTTTGCAGACGCGGGCGATGTCGCGGATCAGCGCCATCACAGCTCCTCATAGGTGATGGGGAAGAATTCGCGCGGATGATCGACCTCCGCGACGTGATACACGCTGAAGCGATAGACGGCACCGGCCTCGAGATCGGAGGGGGAGAAGGGGAAGGCCATATTGCCCTCACGGCAGAGCCGGCCGGGGAAGTCTGTGTGCAGCATGTTGGTGCGGGCGATGCCGAGCACGGCGGTCGCCACCTCCTGCGTACCCGCCACGACTTCGATGATGAAGCCGAGTTCGTGCGGCGTCGCATCGCGCTTCGGTTCGCGTTCGCCCATCACGCCATCCAGGCCGTATTTGCGGAAGGTGAGGATGTAGCGATCGGGCGTCGCCCCGAAGGCTTCGGCTTTTTCGCGCACGATGTCGCGCACCTCCGCGATGAAGGTGTCGATGCGGTCGATCAGCATCGGGTCGCGCGTGCCGCAGATGCAGAGCGCGCGGTGCCCGGCGAGTTCGACGCCTTCCAACTTCACCGTGTATTGCGATGCGGGGTTCCAGCGCATGCCGGAAATCCGCACCGACCTGTCGCTCAGCGCATCGAAGCGGCAGTCGGAGGTATCGAGCATCCCGCCAGGTTCGATGTGATGGATCGGGCTGCTGTTCTCATGCAGGCTGTGGTTGGCGATCGACAGCGGCGTGCAGCGGCGGATGGGGTTCATCGGCTCGCAATCCACATGATCCTCGCGCACCGTCACCATCAGGCAGTCGTGGCCCTTTGGGATTGATGGCGTTGCGCCGCATTCCAGCATTTTTCCCGCATACCAGGCGGGGGCGGGCGGCAGGCCGGCGCGGGTGCAGGCGGCGACCCAGGGTGCGGGGTCGCTGGCGCGGCCGGCCAGGACCACTTGGGCGCCATTGTCCAATGCCTCGATAAAGGGCTCTGGCCCCATCATGCCGACGATACGGGTCGCCTTGCGGATGGTTTCGGACGACAGCGGCGGCAGTCCGGCCAGCGGGTGGATGCGGCCGGCGGCGGCGCGGGCCAGAAGGTCGTCGCGCGCGGGTTCGGCTTCGATCAACGCCATGCGGAAATGCAGGCCTTCCTCGTGCGCGATCTCGCGCACGAGCTGGGCGGTCAGCGCCAGGTGCGGCGCGCCGCCGCTGCCGCCGCAGGTGCCGATGACCATGGGGATGCCCGCGCCGATCGCGGCGCGCAGCATCAGCCGCAGGTCGCGGCGGATCGCCATGACCGAGCAGAAGGGACGGCCGGCGCCGAGGTAGTAGGGTCCCGGATCAACACTGCCGCCATCGACGCCGATCATGTGCGGCGCACGCGCCATCCCCGCCGCCAGCGAGGCCTCGGGGAAGCCATAGCCCAGGATGGCGCTGGTCGAGAGCAGGCGGATTTCGGACTCTGACCTGGTCATGCGTGGGCTTCCGTGGCGGGTAGCAGGACCAGGTTGTCGGGATCGATGCCGAGCGTGACCTCGGCCCCGGGCGACAGATCCATCTGGGCGAAGGCGCGCAGCGAGGCGCCGGCGACATCGACGACATACTCGGTGAACGGGCCGAGATACTGCGCATCGGCGACCACGCCGGCGAGCATGTTTGCTTCCGGACCCGTTTCGCCACGGCGATAGAGGCGGATGTTTTCCGGCCGCACCGCGCCGATGGCGGTGGTGCCGGCTGCGACACCGTCACCGACCACCACGCGCGTGCCATCTTCGGACGACCAGCCACCGGCCTCACGACGCAGCGGGAAGAGGCCGACCTTGCCGACGAAATCAGCGACGAAGCGACTGTTGGGGCGGCGATACAGGTCGCGCGGCGTGCCCATCTGCACGATGCGCCCCTGTTCCATCACGATGACGCGGTCGGACATCGACAGCGCTTCCTCGCGGTCATGCGTGACATAGACGGCGGCGATGCCGAGGCGGCGTTGCAGGCGGTGGATTTCCCCGCGCATGCCCTCGCGCAACTTCGCGTCCAGGTTCGACAGCGGTTCGTCGAAGAGCAGCACGGAGGGCTTGCCGACGATGGCGCGCGCCAGTGCCACACGCTGCTGCTGCCCGCCCGAGAGTTGCGAGGGATGGCGCTCGGCCAGATGGCCGAGGCCCACGGTGGTCAAGGCCTCCATCACCTGCGCCGTGGCGGCGGCGGTGGGGACGCCGCGGACCGACAGGGGGAAGGCGACGTTCTGCTGCACGGTCATGTGCGGCCAGACGGCATAGGATTGGAATACCATGCCGATCTGGCGTTCATGCGCGGGGACGAGGAGGCCTTCCTCCGGCGCCGAGACCAGGCGCCCGCCGATGGAGATGCGGCCACCCGTCGCATCCTCCAGCCCCGCAATGCAGCGCAGGGTGGTCGTCTTGCCGCAGCCGGAGGGGCCGAGCAGCGAGACGAATTCGCCATCGGCGATGTCGAAGGAGACGCCGCCGATGGCGGTGACCGGGCCATAGCGCTTGTTGAGGCCGATGACGGAAATGCCCATGTGTGCCCCGGATCAGAAACGGCGACCGGCGGGCACGAGCCAGCCGATGATGAGGAGGATGGCGAAGATGATGAGCGTGGCTGCCACCGACAAAGCGCTGGCCTGGCCCCAGTTCGCCTGTTCGAAGAACGACCAGATCGAGATGGAGATGACCTTGGTATCCGCCGCGTAGAGCAGGATCGCCGCCGAGATTTCCCGGAAAAAGGCCATGAACAGCAGGAAGTAGGCGCCCTGCACCGATGGCGCGATCAGCGGCAGGATGATGCGGTGCGCGGCCTTCAGCCGGTTGGCGCCGCCGACCCAGGCGGCTTCCTCCAGGCTGCGATCGATCTGGACCATCTGCCCGCCGACGGTTTCGGTCGCATAGGGCAGGAAGCGGGTGACGAAGGCCACGATGATGACCGCGATGGTGCCGTAGAGCGGCAGTGGCAGGAAGGCATAGGCCCAGAGCAGGCCAAGCCCCAATACGATCCCTGGAACGCCAAAGGGCAGGACCACGGCAAAATCCAGCCAGGCATGGCCCTTCGGCCGCAAGCGCAACACGAAGTAGGAGCACAGCAACCCGAGCACGACGCCAATCGCGGCGCCGACCCCCGACACCAGGATGGTGTTCCACAGGCTGTCCCAGGTGGAAGTGCTTTCCCACATGAAGATGTAGTTGCGCCACGTGTACATGCCGGCCAGCGGATTGGCGGTGAACCAGCGCAGCAGCGAGGTATAGACGAGGATCACCATCGGCAGCAGCAGCGCCAGGGTGATGAAGCCGAAGCAGAACAGGTTCGCCGCCCAGCGCCAACGCCCGAGCGGGATCGGCGTGACCCGCCCTGCCTTGCCCGTCACGGTCGTCAGGCGCCCCGCGCGCGTGATGCGCCGCTGGGTCCAGATGGCGGCGCCGGTGATGGCGCTCAGCGTCAGCCCGATCGCTGCCGCCAGCCCGTAATCCACGGGGGAAAAGCGCACGAGCAGATAGAGCTGCGTCGCCAGCATCGTCACCTGGCCGGGAATGCCGATCAGCGCCGGTACCGCGAATTGCTCGATCGACAGCACGAAGACGAGGATGAAACTCGATGCGATGGAATAGCCGAGCAGCGGCAGCGTCACCTTGCGCATCACCGTCGCGGGGCGGGCGCCAGCGGCGCGGGCCGCTTCTTCATAGGTCGCATCCATGTGGATGATCGGCCCGCGCACCGTCAGGTAGACGAAGGGCACCTGGTGCAGCACGCTGACGAACACGATGCCGATGGCGGAATAGATATCGACGCGCAGCCAATCACCAAAGCCCAGCAGGTCGCCGAGGATCGCATTCACGATGCCGCCGGGCGATCCCATGATGATCCAGGCCATGGCGACGATGAAGGACGGGAAATAGAAGGCGAGGCCGATCAGCGTCGTCATCGTCTTCGGCCAGCGGAAGTCGGTCCGGTGCACCACAAGGGCCAGGGCGGTGCCGATGACGATGCACAGGGCGGCGGACAGGAAACCGATCCAGAGCGTCGTCCAGATCGAATTCAGCACCCCGTCGGACGCGAGGTTCACGTAGTTCCGAAGGGTCCATTCGCCGACAGCCTCACCCGGCGCACTGGTGCGGAAACTGCCGTAGAGCAGGGCAGAGATCGGCAGCAGCACCAGCGCCAACACGATAGCGAATGTCGCGAGGTAGAGACCCTGCAGGACGCGCTCGGACGCCGCGCGGCGGCGCGGCTTCGGCCGCGTCGCCGCCATCGTGGTGCCATCCATGATGATCAGCGGATCCCGAAGACGGTGCGCCAGTGGCTGATCATGCGGGACTGGCGTTCAGGAGTCAGGATGGACTCGCCATCCACCACCCTGGGCAGGGCCGAGGTCGCGGGGATCCTCGACAGCGGCGGCGCGCCGATCCGCGTCACCGGCAGGCCGCACAGGCGTTGCAGCGCAACCTGGCCGGGTGCCGTCATCAGCCAGTTGACCAGCACCTTCGCCGCGTTCGGGCTCGACGCCCTGGCGGCCGCGATGATGTAGCCGGAGGAGAGGGTGGTGCCGGAGGCCGGGTAGACATAGCCGATCGGTGCATCGTCATCGAGCATCGGGTTCAGCGGCAGGTCCGTCAGGTGCGCGACGCGCACATCGCCGCGGACCACGGCCTGGATGATGCCGCCCGAGCCTTCGAAGAAGCGGACCTGGTTGGCCTTCATCCGTTCCGCCGCATCGCGGATGCCGATGTCTTCCCAGTAGGCGACAATCTGCTGCACCGCGACAGATCGCCAGGGCGGGTTCATGCCGACGCGGCCCCGCCACTTGGGGTCCATCAGGTCTTCCCATTCCTTCGGCGCATCGGCGTCGCGGACGAGGCCCTTGTTCCAGATGATGCATTCGCGCGATTGCTGCAGCGCGAAGGCGGCGCCTGCCCGCACCACGGAAGGGTCGAAATGCGACAACTCCGGCGGCGTCCAGCGCTGCGCCCAGCCCTGGGCCAGGCCTTGGTCGAAGCGTTCGTCGGGAAATGTCAGCAGCACATCGGCGATGTTGCGGTTCGCGTTGAACTCGGTCTGGAAGCGTTCGATCAAGGGGCCGCTGCCCAGGCGGATGTATTCGGTGCGGATCCCGGGATTGGCCTCGCGGAACAACTGCAGCAACGGCTCGATGCCGTTCGGTTGCAGGTTGTTGTAGAAGATCAGCTTGCCTTCCCGCCGGGCCGCCGCGACGACGTCTGGCCAGTTGGCCGCCTGCTGGGCTTGGGCTGTGGCCGACAGGCTGAGCCCTGCGAGTCCCGCAGCCATGAGGCTGCGCCGTGTGTGGTGATCCATGGAACCTCCCTCCCATGATCGACGCGCCCCGTTCGGGTGTGCGCCGTCCGCTGGCCAGAAGACGACTGGTGCTGCGGACGAGTTCTGCATACAACGGTATCCATAAATGCGTCCAGTGGCTTGGACGGCGCGGGGGGAACAACATGCGGCAACGGCGCATTCCGGCTGTGTTCATGCGGGGCGGCACCTCCCGCGCGGTCATGTTCAAACGATCCGACCTGCCGGCCGACCGCGCGGAGTGGGATCCGATTTTCCTGGCCGCGCTGGGCTCACCCGACCCGAATGGCCGTCAGCTCGATGGCATGGGCGGTGGCGTGTCGTCACTGTCCAAGGTCTGCGTCATCGGCCCGCCTAGCCGGTCCGATGCTGATGTGGACTACACTTTTGCCCAGGTCTCGGTGCGGGAGGCTTTGGTCGACTACTCCGGCAGCTGCGGCAACATGTCCTCGGCGATCGGTCCCTTCGCGCTCGACGAGGGGATGGTGCCGGCCATCGATGGCGAGGTCGCGGTGCGCATCCACGACACCAATGCCGGCCGGATCATCGTCTCGCGCTTCGCCGCGGAGGGGGGGGAGGCGCTGGTCGATGGCAGCATGACACTGGATGGCGTCGGCGGCAGCGGCGCGCCGATCCGGCTGGAGTTCATGGACCCCGGCGGCGCCCGCACCGGCGCGCTGCTGCCCACCGGACGAGCGCGGGATTGGCTGGAAGGCGAGGCCTTTGGCCGCATCGAGGCGTCCATCGTCGATGCCGCCAGCCCCGGCGTCTTCATCCGCGCCGCCGATGTGGGGATGACAGGGGCGGAACTGCCGCAGGCGCTGGATGACGACATTGCTCTCCACGCACGGCTTGAAGCGATCCGCTGCGCCGCCGCCGTCGCCATGGGATTGGCGAAGGATCCCATCGCTGCCCGGCGCCGGCCCGCCATGCCGCGGATCGCGATGGTGGCGCCGCCCCGCGAGGCCACGCTGCTGTCCGGACGCATCCTCGGCACATCCGCGGTCGATCTGAACGTCCGCATGCTGTCGATGGGCCAGGCGCATCGCGCCGTGCCGGCGACGGGGGCGCTGTGCCTGGGCGTCGCCAGCCGGATCCCTGGCAGCCTTGTGGCCGAAGCGGCGGGGACTCCTGTGGGCAGCATCCGCATTGGCCATGCCTCCGGCGTCACCGTCGCCGATGCGGTCGTGGAGCCTGATGGCAACGGGTGGGTTTGCCGCCAGGCGGTGCTCTACCGCACGGCGCGACGGTTGTTCGAGGGCGCCGTTCTCGTGCGTGGCCGGTGAGCACGACCCAGGCCTTCGCCGAAACCTTGCTCGGCATGACCGCCGCCGGGCTGACCCCGGCGGCCGAGGCCGCTGCTGTCGATCTGCTGCGCGACGGTTTGGCGGTGGCCCACCTGGGCGCGCATGAACCGGCGCCGCGTCTGCTGACGGCGCTTGCCGCCGAGGCCGGCGGCGCCGCCGAGGCGACGGTGTTTGCCCAAGGCCGGCCGACCCGCCTGCCTGCCGCCGCCGCCGCCCGGGTGAATGGTGCGGCGATGCACGTGCTCGACTTCGAACCGATGTGGAACCCGGCGAACCACGCCCTGTCCACCAGCCTGCCGGCGTTGCTGGCGCTGTCGGAAAAACTGGCCCGCGCCGGCGGCCCCGCTCCCGATGGGGCCCGCATCCTGCTGGCCCTGGCGGTGGCGATCGAGGCGCAGGCGCGGCTCCGCCTGGCCTCGGGCCAGTTCGAGCCGGGGCTGCTGCTGTTCCACCCGCCGGGCATGGTCGGTGCCATCGGCAGTGCTGCGGGCTGCGGCATCCTGCTGCGGCTGGCGGCGCCCGCGCTGGCCCAGGCCATGGGCATCGCCGCGTCCCGCGCCGGCGGCCTGATCGGCAATGTCGGCAGCATGACCAAATGCCTGCACTGCGGCGATGCGGCGGCGGCGGGGCTGGAGGCGGCGCTGCTGGCGGGACGCGGATTCACCGCCGATGCCGATGCCATCGGCGGGCCGCGCGGCTGGGGCGCTGCGTTCAGCGGCGCGGGGTTTCGGCCCGAAGCGCTGACCGAACCGGCCGACTGGCACATCGCCCATCCTGGCCCGGCGTTCAAACTCTATCCCAGCCAATATGGCACGCATTTCGTGATCACGGCAGCGAAGTCGGCGCGTGAGGGGTGGGACGGCAGCACGCGGATCGTGGCCGTCGCCATTACCGCCCCGGCCATGGCCTATGTCGACCGGCCGCTGCCGGCGACTGGATTGGCTGGCAAGTTCAGCCTGCAATACACCGCCGCCGCGGCGCTGCTGGATGGGCATGTCGGCGTCGCTAGTTTTTCCGATGCGCGCCGCTTCGCGCCCGACATGGTGGCGCTGCTCGACAAGGTCACCGTCATCCCCGATCCGGGGCGGGAGGGACGGTTCGACCGCATGCGCGTCGATATCGCGGTGACATTGGCGGATGGGCGCGTGCTGCATGGGCTCTGCGATGGGCCGCCCGGCATCTGGGGGCGCCCGGTGGACCAGGCGGTGCTGCACGCCAAGTGGCGGGATTGCCTGGGTGAGGGGCTGGACGCGGCGGCGGCGGGGGTCGCCGGCTTCAGCGCCGCCCAGGTGCTGGCGTTGCTGGAGGCGATGGGGTGACCGCCGCCGCTTGCGTATTTGGGATACACATGTATACAAACTTTAGCATGATGTGGACTCCACCCCATTCCCGGGCCCGGCGATGAGCCACGACCGGGCCGCGACCGTGCAGCGGGGCAACTACGCCTCGGCCGGCGATTTCGCCTATGCCGCACTGCGCCGGGAGATCATGGAGGGACGGCTGACGCGCGGGCAGCGTCTGCGTGAGCAGGAATTGTCCTCCATGCTCCAGGTCAGCCGCACTCCGATCCGCGAGGCCCTGTCGCGGCTCCAGGCGGAGGGGCTGCTGGAGACACTGCCGCGCACCGGGCTGGCTGTCGCCGACCTCGATGATGCCGCCGTGGTTGAATTGTATGAAACGCGGGTGGCGCTGGAGGGCACAGCGGCGAACCTTGCGGCGCATTACGCCAATCCGCGCGATATCTCCCTTCTGCGCGCGCTTCTGGTCGATGAAGAAGCAGCACCCAATGATGCACCGACGCTGCAACTGCTGAACCGTGCCTTCCATGACGCCCTGTATGCCGCGGCGCATAACCGCTTCTTGCTGAAAAGCGTGGCGGCGCTGCACGACGCCGTGACCTTGCTGGGCCCGACCACGCTGGCCGACCCGGCACGGCGGGAACAGGCGCGGGCGGAGCATCGCCGGATCGTCGATGCGATTGAACGACGCGACCCTGTCGTGGCCGAGGCCGAAAGCCGCGCGCATGTGCGCAATGCCTTTCCATTACGCAAGGCCATGCGCGGACGCTGAACCGAACCAGAGTTTGGGGGGGAAAAACAAAAATGACCCATTACGATGTCATCGTCGTCGGTGCCGGCAATGCCGCCATGGCCGCCGCGGTCTCGGCCCGTGAAAACGGTGCCGAACGCGTGCTGGTGCTGGAAAAGGCACCCCGCAGCATGCGCGGCGGCAATACGCATTGGAGCGGCGGCGTGCTGCGCTTCGCTTTCGACGACCCGCGTGAGATCGAGCCCCTGGTCCCCAATGCCGAGACTGATTTCGAGGAATTCTACGCCGGCATCGAGCCCTACACGCGCAAGGATTTCCACGGCGACCTGATGCGCGTCACCAGTGGCCGCACCGACCCCGTGCTGTCGAACATGCTGGTCGACAATTCCAAGGAGACGGTCTTCTGGATGAACAAGGTCGGCCGCATCAAGATGGAGCCGGCGACCACACTTTCGGCCGTGCGCAAGGACAACAAGCTGGTCTGGGCCCGGGGCCTGGTGATCCGCGCCGAGCATGAGGGCGTCGGTCTTTCACGCAGTTGGTTCGCCACCGCCGAGGAGATGGGGATCGAAATCCGCTATGGCTCGGCGGTCACCTCATTGGTGCAGGACGAGCGTGGCCGCGTCTGCGGCGTGAAGGTCCGTGACGATGACGGTGTGACCGAGGTGTCCGGCGACGCGGTGGTGTTGGGCTGTGGCGGGTTCGAGGCGAATGTGCAGATGCGCACGCAGCACATCGGCCCGCTGGTGGGGGCCGCCAAGGTGCGCGGCACGCCGCACAACCAGGGCGACGGGTTGCGGATGGCGATGGCGATCCATGCGATGCCCTGGGGGCAGTGGAGCGGCTGCCATGCGACGCCGATCAGCGCCGACTGGGGCGATTTCGCCCCGCGTGAACTGACCGACCGCAGCAACCGGCTGAGCTATCCCTATTCGGTGATGCTCAACAAGGCCGGCAAGCGCTTCGTGGACGAGGGCGAGGATGGCGCGCTCTTCACCTATGCCAAGTTCGGCCGCGCGATCCTGGCGCAGCCTGGTGCCAAGGCCTGGCAGATCTTTGACAGTCGCTCGCTACATTTGCTGGAGCCACGCTATTCCACCAGCAAGCCGGTGGTGGCGGATACGATCGAGGAATTGATCGGCCAGCTCGACATCGACGACAAGAAGCAGGCCCTGGCGACGATCGCAGCCTTCAACGCCGCCGCGCGTGGCATGGATGAAGGCTACGACCCGTCGCGCAAGGACGGGCTTTCGACGCGCGGGTTGGAACTGGAGAAGACCAACTGGGCGCTGCGGCTGGAGGTCGGGCCCTTCTACGCCTACAGCGCGACGGGCGGCATCACCTTCACCTTCGGTGGGTTGCGCGTGAATGAGCGGGCCGAGGTGATCGGCACCGACTGGCGCCCCATCGCGGGGCTTTATGCCTGTGGCGAGATGATCGGCGGATTGTTCTACGACAACTATCCGGCGGGCACGGGGCTGGTGGCGGGTGCGACCTTTGGCCGCATCGCTGGCCGTTGCGCCGCCACGGCCACCGCCACCGCCGCGGCGTAGGGGAGGCGGCCATGAGCATCAACACGGAGCTGGCGGCGCGGATCTGCGCCTTCACCAGGCGCGACCTGACGCCGCGTTCACTGAAGCAGGCACGCACCTGCATCCTGGACACGATCGGCGTCACCCTGGCGGGCGTGCCGGAACCCTGCACGCAGATCCTGCTGCGCACGCCCGGGGTCGCGACGGCGCCGGGGGTTTCGCTGGTCTTCGGCACGGGGCGCCGGACCTCCGCGCTGGATGCGTCGCTGATCAACGGCACGGCGAGCCATGCGCTCGACTACGATGACTTCAGCGGGGATCTTGGTGGCCATCAGTCGGTGCCGCTGGTGGCGCCGCTGTTCGCGCTGGCGGAGGAACGCGGCCTGTCGGGCATGCGGCTGGTGCTGGGCTATGTCGTGGGCATGGAGGTCATGATCCGCCTGGCCCGTGCCGTGAACTTCGTCCACTACGACAAGGGCTGGCACCCGACATCGACCATGGGCGTCTTCGGCGCCGCGGCGGCCTGCGCGCATATGCTGGGCTTGGATGAACGCAAGACGGCGATCGCGCTGTCGCTCGCGGCCTCCATGGCGTCGGGGCTGAAGGCGAATTTCGGCACCATGACCAAGCCGTTCCATGTCGGGCATTGCGCCCGCGACGGCCTGTTGGCGGCGCTGATGGCCGAGCAGGGCTATGAAGCCAATACCGATGTGATGGAGCATCACCAAGGCTTCCTCGATGTCTACAACGGCGTTGGTCAGCATGATGCGGCAAAGATCTTCGCCGACTGGGGCAAGCCCTGGGAGGTCGAGGCGCCGGGCATCGCGTTGAAGCAATTCCCCTGTTGCGGGAGCACGCATCCCGCGATCGCCATGATGCTGCGGCTGGTGAAGGAGGAAGGCGTCACCGCTGAGAAGGTCGCGCGCATCGAGATTTTGCCGCATGCGCGCCGCCTGCCGCATACCGACAATCCGGCGCCGACCACGCCGCTCGGTGCGAAGTTCAGCGTGCAATACGCCGTTGTCCGCGCGCTGCTGACCGGCACGCCCCGACTGGCCGATTTCGAGGGCAGCGCCGCGCTGGACCCGGCGGCCCAGGCGCTGCTCGCGCTGACCAGTGCACGCGCGCACCCGGACATGCCGCGCGATGGCGCCGACCAATGGGGGGCCGAGGTCATCGTCACGCTCAAGGACGGCCGCGTCGTGTCCCGCCGGGTGAACCAGATGGTCGGTCGCGGGGGCGACAATCCCATGACCTCAAGCGAGTTGTGGCAAAAATTCAGCGATTGCGCCGGCCGCGGCATCGCGCATGACAAGGTGGCGCCGCTGTTCGACCGGCTGGAATCGCTGGAGGAGGTCGCCGACCTGCGTGGGGTGACGTCGCTGATGGAAAAGCAGGCACCGGCGGGGGAGGGTGCCAGTCCGCGTTTTTCCGAGGTCGAGCGCCAGGGCACGCCGCTGGAAACAAGCTGGGTGCCCTGATCGCAGGTCGTCGTCATCGGCCCTATCTCGCGGCGCGATGGGCCAGTGCCGTCTATCCAGGAAGGCCATGTCACGACGCATCACATGTGGATGCCGCGGCGGTTGGCGAAGGGTGGCGGGATGAACGCGGCGGGGTCGCGCCCACCCCGCCGCACCTCAGGACAAGGAAATTCCTGCCACGCGGATCAGCCCGCCAAGACGCGCGCTCTCCGCCTGCATGAAGGCCGCGAACGCGGCCGGGGTGCTGCCGACACCCTGCGCGGACAGGGCCTGGATCCGGGCCTGGACCTCATCCGTCCGCAGCGCGGCCAGGATTGCCTGGTGCAGCTTCTCCAGGCTGGCCGTCGGCGTGCCCGCCGGGGCGAAGACGCCGCAAATGTCGCTCAGGACGAAGTCGGAAATCCCGGCCTCGGCGCCGGTCGGAACATTCGGCAGGCTCGGGATTCGCTGCGCCGTCACCGCCACCAGCGGTCGCGCGCCCGTGGCAAAGGCCGGCGCCAGGCTGCCGACCGAGTTGAAGGAGGCCTCGATCACCCCCGCCGCCAGGTCGCGCGCCGCATCCGCGCCACCGCGATAGGGCACGTGTTCGAGCTTGATGCCCGTGCGCTGCTGCAGCAACTCGCCCGCCATGTGCTGCGCCGTGGCATTGCCGGGCGTGCCATAGGTGATGGGCTCGGGCCGGCTGCGTGCCAGCGCCAGGAAGGCCGCCATATCCGCCGTGGGGAAATCCTTCTTCACCGCGAGCACGGTGGGGAAGAGCACCACCAGGCTGACGGGCGCGAAGGCCGTTGCGTAGTCGAAGGGCAGGCCGGTGAAGAGATGCGGGTTGGAGGCATGCGTCAGCGTGGAGAGCAGGATGGTCTGCCCGTCCGGCGCCGCACTCGCCACCGCCGCCGCGGCCGTGGTGCCGCTGGCACCGCTGCGGTTCTCCACGATCACCGGCTGGCCGAGGGCGGCGCCCATGGCGGGGGCGATCAACCGCGCCACGGTATCGGCGGCGCCGCCTGGCGCGAAGCCGACGAGCATCCTGACGGGACGCGAGGGGAACCCCTGCGCCCGTACCAGCGAAGGTGCTGCCAGCAAGGGGGCACCCAGCAGAAGGGCCCGGCGGAAAAGACGCGGGGGCCGCATCATGCGGCGCGCCTGCGCCAGGAGGTCGCCGACCGCAGGTTGCGTCGATTCAAGCTCAACATCGAAAGATCACCCGTTCACGATTGGTCCAACCCGTGTGCCGCGCCCGCGCGGTCTTCGCCGTGCTTGCCCAACCAACGCCATGCCGCGTCGTCAGGGCACGCTCGGGGGGGTATGCTATAATGTCAAGACATTGCCGGGGCGGGTGAAGATGCCCGCTGAGGCAATGGCTTGGAGGAGCAGCGCCCTCCCATCTTTCAGCGCCGGCTGCCGGCCCAGAAACAGGGATTTTCCCGCGCGAAGGCCTGTAGAGAGGCTGGCAGCGGCGCCACGCGGTCCCCGGCCGCCAGTCGGGCGCGGCCCTCGCTCGACCAGCGCGCCGGTGCGATGTCGGGGTCGGCGAAGGACCCGCTGACCCGCACCGGAATGTCGAGTGCGAAGTCGGAGGTTGTCTCGCTCTGGCTGCCGATGACCAGGTCCATGCTGTGGCGGTTCAGGTCGAAGGTGGCGAGACCGCTGATCGTGCCGGTCGCCGCGCGGATTCGCAGCGGCGTGGCCTCGCCGGCCCCGGCGCGGACGGCGACGACGGCGAGCAGGCAGGTCATCGGCGTCTGGCCCTGTGCGGTGCGGAACAGGGCGCGGATGTCGGTCGAGGCCATCTCGATCACCTCCCGCGCGATGGACCCGCCGCGCATGGCGACGACGCCGCCGATCACGGCCTGGCGCGTCGCCTGGTTCAGCGTCGCGGCCTCGGCGGCCACGGTGGTGCGCGCCTGCACCGCGCCGAGCACCGGCAGGGTGCGGATGCCGAAGGCGCGGCGCAGCGTGTCGATGTTGGCATCGTTCAGCGAGGCTTCGGCGGTGATGCGGCCGCCGCGCGGCGCGGGGACCAACTCGCCCGAGGCCTCGATGCGGCCGCCATAGGCGGTGAGGGCCAGGGCTTCGACGGCGATGCGGCGCGGCTTCGCCTCGGCGACGAAGCGGAGATTGGTGGCGTCGAGTTGGGCATAGCGGAAGTGTTGCGCCGTGGCCTCGGCGCGCAGTTCCGGGTCGGGCGCTTCGGCGATGGTCAGCGGGATGTCGGCATCGCCGTGATCGCCGCCGGGCGTGGCGGAGGGCGCGCCGAGGATGCGGTTGAGGTTGAGCCGGGTGAAGTCGATGCGCGTCGCCACCCGGTCCGGCCGGCCATTGTCACCTTCGGTCAGTTCCAGCAGCGGTGCGGTCAGGGCTTCCCCGGCCAGCGCGCCGGTCGCCTCCGCCAGGCGCCACAGATCGCCCTGCCTGGTGAAGGGGCCGGCCAGGCTGACCGGTACGGCGGGGCCGGTGCCCGCCCCGGCCATGGTCAGGATGGCGCCGGGGGAGCGTGCCTCCAGCGCCAGGCGCCCTTCCAGCCGGTCGACGTTGAGCGGGTCGCGGGACGTGCCCTCGAAGGTCAGCACCGTCTCCGGCGCGGTGGCGCGCAGGGGATAGGGGAAGGCCGTGGTGCCGTCGCGCAGTTGATTGGGGGTGCCCAGCGTGCCGGACAGCGTGACGGGGACGGATTGGTAGGCGCCCTCGACGCGCAGGGTCAGGGGATGGTCGGCGGCGGGTGCGGCGAGGGTGACGGTGGCGAGTTCGGTGCGCAGCGGCGTGCCGCTGCTGGTGCGAAAGACGACCTGGCTGCGCGTCAGCCGCAGGTCGAGCAGAAGCGGGAGGGCGGAACGGTCGGGCGGTTCCGGTGCGAAGGGCGCGGAAGGGCCGGCCGGGTCGCCATGGAAGCGCCAGTTGCGGCGGCGATCGGCGGTGCGTTCGAGGAGGAGGTCGAAGCCCTCCGCCTCGACCTGGCGCAGCACGACCAGGCCGCGCAGCAGGGGCGTGACGTCGAGCACAGCGCGCATGGAGTGCAGCGTCGCCATGTGCGGCGCGCTGCCGCCCTCGATATTCGCCAGGCGCAGGCCGTGCAGGGTGACCGTGGTGGTCAGGCCCGGCGTGACCTGCACGCTTTCGATGGTCACGTCGCGGCCGAGGGAGGCCGTGAGCCATGTGGCGGCGCGGGAAGCGAGGTCCATGCGCGGCAGGACGGCGAAGACTGCCACGAGCGCGACGCCGATCGCGACAAGCGGCAGGGCGACAACGACGCCAAGGATCATCTTGCTGCGGCGGGTCATCGGCGTCGCCTCTTGGTTTCGTGTCACGTTACGCCGACGTTCCCCAGATGGCTGGGGGATCCGATCATTTGGCCAGGAACGTATGGTTGATCCGATGGTGATTGCAAAGGCGGCAGCGCCTGGACGGCGCGCACACCGGGTCCGACCGGTCGGTCATCGCCGTCGGAGCGAACATCTGGCGCTCCTAGGCAAGACCTGGACGTGGTTCACAGGCCGCTGCCTCATGCTGACGGGCCGGGTCGAGGCGAGCTTGGCCGATGAGGACACCATGCAACAGGGGTTCGGTGTCACCGCCCCGCAGTCCAGCCGGTCTCGCTTCGCCGCATACAGCGCCGACTGACAGGCATCTACAAGACCTCCGACAGGTGGTCGCCGCGTGCTTCCGTCGGCGTGTCGCGGCTGCTGGGCGATGCCGCTGACAGCCCGATCACCCAAAGCACACTGGGGGCTACATACCGGTTCTGAGAGTCCAGATGGGCGGTCCCGATTTGGACCTATCGCGCCGGCGAGGAATGGGCGAAGCGAAACGCATCCCGCGCGAACGCGGTCGCTTCGACCTCAAGCCCGAAGACGCATAGGGCGGACATAGCCTTTCGCCATGAAACGGCAAAGGTCAGGACGCGCGGCGGAGTTTTGCCGGATCGGCCTCGTCCCACACCCCCACCGGCATCGGCAGGCCGTCAAAAATCTCCCGCCCGAGCGGGCGATCCGGCGACATGCCAAGCCCTTCCAGCACCCACATGAGCTGCCGGACGTGCTGACCCGCGTGCCAGACGGTGCGTTCGAGGAATTCGTGCATCGTCTGTTCGCCGTAATACACATCCGCCGGCCGCGACCAGTCGAGCGTGGCGCCGGTCGCATCGAACCAGGCCGACATGCGGCGACGCATCTCCTCGCAATAGGCGATCAGCTTTTCGCGCGTCGCGTCCTTCTCCTCGGGCACGCGCATGTAGCTGTCGAAGGTGAGGGGGATGCCGTCCTCATGCTCAAGGAAGGCATCGGCGATATTGGCGATATGCCAACCGAGTTGGGCGAAGGAGCGCGGGCGGTTGGGCAGCATCCGCGCCAGCGCCTCGTCCGGCATCTGTGCCAGGTAGCGCGCAGCACCCGCCAGCACGGCGTCAAGCCGCCGGCGCATCTCCTCGACCGGCAGCATCTTCTGCACGCCGTAGTCAATGCCGCAGAGCCTCGCGACATCGCGCAGCACCTGGCCATTCGCCCAGGCCTCGCCCCGGGTCACGATCGGCACCTGCTTCAGGCCGAAGTGCGAAAGCTCCTCATAGGCGGCCTCATCCTCCAGCACATTGCGTGACAGGAAGGGCACGCCGTGGCGCGTCAGGAACTCCTTCGTGCGCAGGCAAGAGGAACAGCCTGTCATCCAATAGACGCGTATGGCGTCATCCGTCGCGGTGGTTGCTTCCATGGTTTTCCACTCCCTTACGCGGCTTTTGCGCGCAGGCCGGAGAGGTAGGCGATCACCTCCTCCCGCCCCACCACGTCGCCGTATTTTGCGTTGATGTCGAAAAGATTCGCGTCATGCGGGCCATCGTGGCGGTCGCCCACGCATTCGCGCGGCACCACGACGCGGTAGCCGTGCTGCACGCCATCCAGTGCGCCCGCGCGCACGCAGCCGCTGGTCGAGCAGCCGGCGAGGATCAGCGTGTCGATGCCAAGGGTCGCCAGCATCGGGGCGAGCGGCGTGCCGAAGAAAGGGCTGGGATATTGCTTCACGATCACCACCTCCTCCGGCAGCGGCGCCACGGCGGGGTCGATCTCGGCCAGGGGTTCGCCTGGCACCAACTTGCGCAGGGCAGGCACCTTGCGGATGAACCAACCGCCATCGGCGCCGGAGGGATGATACATCACCTTCGTGTGGATGACCGGAATGCCCGCGGCACGCGCCGCCGCCAGCAGCGGCACGGTGTCGCGCACCGCGCGGACAACGCCCTCGGCGTAAAAGGCCGAACCTGGAGTGGTGTAGGCAAGGGTGAAGTCGATCACCACCACCGCCGGGCTGACGCCGAAACCGACCTTGCCGTCGAAGACGCCGACGTAGTTCTGTTCACGCGTGATGCTCATGTGGGGTTCCTCAGCCTTCGTTGGGGAAGTGGCAGGCGGCCAGGTGGCCGTCGCCGCCTGTCATGGTCAGTGCGGGGTCGTCCTGCACGCAGGCGCGCGGCAGGTGTGTGCCGGCCGTGGCCACGGTCTCGGCACCGCGATCGGCGACGACACGCGCACGCGGGCAACGCGGATGAAAGCGGCAACCCGTGGGCAGGGACGCGGCGGAGCCGATCTCTCCGATCGGGCGGATGCGCGGGCGCATGCGCTCCCGCACCGGGTCGGCATGCGGCACGGCCGATAGCAGCGAGACCGTATACGGATGCCGCGGGGCGCCATAGAGCGCATCGCGCGGCGCGATCTCGACGATGCGTCCAAGGTACATCACCGCGACGCGGGCGCTGACGTGGCGCACCACCGCGAGGTCATGCGCGATGAACAGATAGGCGATGCCCGTGCGGGACTGGATCTCCGCCAGCAGGTTCAGGATCTGTGCCTGCACCGAAACGTCGAGTGCGGAGACCGGCTCATCCAGCACCACCAGCGCGGGATCGAGCGCGATCGCACGGGCGATCCCGATGCGCTGGCGCTGTCCGCCGGAGAATTCATGCGGATAACGCCCCGCCATCGCCGGGCGAAGCCCGACAAGGGATAGCAACTCCCGTGCGCGATCGGCCATGTCGCGGCGCGCGACGCCGTGCGTCGCCATCGGCTCGGCGATGATCTGCCCCGCCGTCATGCGCGGATCGAGCGAGCCGAAGGGATCCTGGAAGACCATCTGCATGCGCGGGCGCAGCGCCCGCAGCGCACTGGCCGAAGCGCCCGTCACGTCCTGTCCGTCGAAGCGCACGCTGCCGGCACTCGGTTCGATCAGGCGCAGCACCAGGCGGGCCAGCGTGCTCTTGCCGCTGCCGGTCTCGCCCACTAGCCCGAGCGTCTCTCCGCGCGCCAGGGAGAAGGAAACGCCATCCACCGCGCGCACCTGCTGGCGTCGCCCCGCAAAAATCCCGCGCCCGCCGCCAAAGGTCTTGCGCAGGTCCTGCACGTCCAGCAGCGCGCTCATGCGGTGGTCTCCAGTGCACCCTGGCGGTGGCAGGCGGCGGCATGGCCCTGTCCGCGCAGCACCGGCCGTTCCGTGCGGCATCCGGCCGCGTCGGCCACCGCGAAGCAGCGCGGCGCGAAGCCGCAGCCCTGCGGGCGGCGGCTGGGGTCGGGCGGACTACCGGCGATCGCCGCGAGCATCGTGCCAGCCGGCGCCTCGAGGTCCGGAATGCTGCGGAACAGCGAGATGGTGTAGGGGTGCCGAGGCGCACGAAACACCTCGTCCACCGTGCCGGTTTCCACCACGCGGCCGGCATACATCACCGCGACCCGATCCGCCTGGCGGGCCACCACGCCAAGATCGTGCGTGATCAGTACCATCGCCATGCGATCGGCTTCGCGCAGCTCACCCAACAGGTCCAGCACCTGCGCCTGCACCGTCACATCCAGCGCCGTGGTCGGTTCGTCCGCGATCAGGACGCGGGGGCCGAGCGCGATCGCCATGGCGATCAGCACGCGCTGGCGCATGCCGCCCGAGAACTGGTGCGGATAGTCGTCCACGCGGCGCCCAGGGTCGGGGATCTGTACCCGCGCGAGCAGCGCCACGGCACGTTCCCGCGCCTCCCGCCTGCCGATCGGGAGGTGCGCGCGCAGCACCTCCGCGATCTGGTCGCCGACGCGGAAGACGGGGTTCAGCCCGGTGAGCGGATCCTGGAACACCATGCCGATGCGCGCGCCGCGCATCCGCCGCAACTGTTCCGGCGCCAGGCTCAGCAGGTCGATGCCTTCCAGCATTGCCTGTCCGGCGATGACGCGACCGGGCCTGGGCAGCAGTCCAAGGGCAGAGGTGAAGGTGACGGTCTTGCCCGATCCGCTTTCGCCCACGACCGCCAATGTCTCACCGGCATCGACGAAGAGCGACACCTCCTCGACCAGCCGCACGGCCCCCTTTTCTCCAGGCACCGCGGCGGTCAGGCCGCGCAGTTCGAAGGCGGCGGTCACAGCAGTTTCCCCGTGTTGCGCCGCATCTGCGGGTCGAGATTGTCGCGCAACCCGTCGCCGAGCAGGTTCAGCGCGATGACGGTGAAGGCGATGCACAGCCCGGCCGAAAGCGAGATCAACGGGTTCATGGTGATGGAGGTCTGCCCCTCCGCGATCACATTGCCCCAGGTCGGCGTCGGTGGCTGAACGCCGAGGCCGAGGAAGGACAGCCCGGCTTCCGCCAGGATCGCGGTCGCCGCGCTGACCGTAGCGACCACGATGACCGGCGGCAGCGCATTCGGAATGATGTGACGAAGCACGATGCGCCAGGGGGACAGGCCGATGGCGCGGGATGCCTCGATGAAGGGCCGCGGGCGGATCGTCAGCACGACGGAACGCATCACCGCTGCGACGCGCGGCGTATAGGCGATGGCCACCGCCAGCACGATGGAATCAAGCGTATTGCCGCGTGCCGCGACCAGTGCGAGCGCCAGCAGAAAGGATGGAAAGGCCAGCAGGATATCGATCACCGCGACCAGGGCACGTTCCAGCCATCCGCCCGCATAACCCGCCACCGCACCCAGGATCGAACCCACGGAAAGCGAAATCAGCACCACGAAGAAGCCGACCTGCAGCGACACCCGGGCGCCGTAGATCAGGCGCGACAGGACGCATCGGCCGAACTGGTCCGTGCCGAGCCAATAGGTGGCGGAAGGCTGTGCCAGCGCATTCATCAGATCCATGTTGGTCGGCGAATGCGGGGCGATCCAGGGCGCGAACACGGCGACCAGCACAAGGGCCGTGATACCGATCGTGCCGATCACGAAACCCGGATGGCGCGCGTATCGGCGAATATTGGCACGCCGCCGGGCGGCGGCTTCCTCGATCGCGTCCAGGTCTTCGAATGTCGCGCTCATGATTGGCGAAGCCTCGGGTCGATGGCGCTGTAGACAAGATCGAGCACGGTGTTCAGCACCACCACCGCTGCCGCCAGGACCAGCACCCCCGCCTGCACCAACTGGTAGTCGCGCGCGAGAATCGCCTTCAGGATGGTGGATCCGAGGCCCGGCCGGCTGAACACGGCTTCCACCAGGATCGCGTTGCCGAGCGACCAGGCGAAGGTTACGCCAATCACGGCCAGCACCGGGATGAGCGCGTTGCGCAACGCCAGGCGCCACACGATGCGCCGCTCCGGCACGCCCATGGCGCGCGCGACGCGGATATGGTCCTGGCCCAGTACCTCCAGCATCGCCGATCGCGTCAGCCGCGCGATATAGGCGGCGACGGACAGCCCCAGCACGAGCGAGGGCAGCGCCAGATGGTGCGCGGCCTTCCAGAAACCCGGCTCGCTCGTCGCGCCCAGCGCGGGAAACAGGGCGATGGCATGCGAGAAGGTCAGGATCGCGACCAGCCCGACCCAGAACACAGGGAAGGAGATGCCGCCGAGTGCCACCAGCATCACCGCGACATCCACCGCCGTGCCCTGCCGCACTGCCGCCACGATGCCGAGCGGCACGCCGACCGCGATCGCGACGGTCATCCCCGCCACGGCCAAGGTCGCGGAGGGCGGCACCGCCGCCCAGATCTCCGCCAACGCCGGCTGTCCCGTGACGACGGAAACGCCCAGATCTCCCCGCACCGCGCGAAAAAGGAAGATCCCGTATTGCTGCCAAACGGGCAGGTCGAGGCCGAGGCGCCCACGCAATGTGGCAAGCGCCTCGGTCGTGGCGAAGTCGCCCAGCATGTACAGCGCCGGATCGCCCGGAATGGCCCGCATCAGGAAGAAGGCCACCGTGACGATACCGACAAGCGCGACGCCGAACTGCCCCGCGCAACGGGCGATATATAGAAGCATCAGACAGTCCGCAGCGAGACCGGCGAAACGTTCACCGTGAACAGGCTGTTCTGCACGAAGCCCTGCACCGTCGGCCCATGCGCGATGAAGAGCCGGTCGGCGTAGAGCGGGATAACAGGCAGGTCCGTCATCGTCTTTTGCAGGATGCGCGCATAGACCGCACGCCGTCCGGCGAGGTCGGGGGCGCGCGCTGCCTCAGCGAGCAGGTCGTCCACGCCGTCGTAGCGGGACGTGTTCAACCCCGGCGGATGGGACCGCGTGTGGTAGAGCGTGACCAGCGGGCTATCCGGGTCGGGCGGGCCGACGACCGCGGTGACGCAGGACTGCACATTGCCCGATGAGCGCGCCTGGAGGTAGGCGGCGCGTTCCAGCACCCGCACCGTCGCCTGGATGCCGACCTGCTGCAGATCATTGGCCAGCGCCACCGGGAAGCGGTCGAAGGGGTTCAGGCCGACCGTCGTGATCTCGAAACGGAAGTTCGAGACATTGGCCTCCCGCAACAGGGCGCGGGCGCGGTCGGGGTCGAAGGCATAGCGCGGCACGCCATCCTCGGTGAATTCCTGGAAGGTCGAGGTCAGGACGCTCGTCGCCTCGAACTTCGTGCCGCGGAAGAAGCCGTCGATCAGCGCCTTGCGGTTCATGGCATGCGCCATGGCGCGACGCACGCGCACGTCGCGCAGCGGGCCGGCGGTGGTGTTGAGCACCAGGTTGGCGGTGTTGTTGGCCGGCCGATCCAGGACGGTGACGGCGCTGACGCGACGCAGGCGGTCGATCACATCGGGCGATTGCAACGCGTAGAAAATGTCGATCTCGCGGTTCTCGAGCGCGATGGCCGCCGCGGTCTCATCGCGTACGATCCGGAAGATGACATCGGTCAAGGTCGATGGACCGCCAAAGTAATCGGGGTTGGCGACCAGCCGCACCTCGTTGCCCGTCGTCCAGCGGTCGAAGATGAAGGGCCCGGTGCCGATCGGGTTCATGCTGTAGCGCTCGCCGATCTCGGTCACCGCGCGGCGCGACACCAGCCAGCCCTGGTTGAAGGCGCAGAGCTTGTGCAGGAAACCGGAATTCGCCGCCTCCAGCACGAAGCGCACGGTCAGCGGATCGGGGGTTTCGATCTCCTTCAGCCCGGCAAGCTGGCCGCGATAGGGGCTGCCGGTCGCGGGGTTCAGGATGCGTTCGAAGGAGAACTTCACGTCATCCGAGGTGAAGGCGCCAAAGTTCTTGTGCCAGGTGACGTTGGGCCGAAGGCGGAACGTCCAGACCGTGCCGTCCGAGGAGACTTCGTAGCCGGTCGCGATATCCGGGACGATGGCGTTCGTCGCCTGATCATATTGCACGAGGCCGCTGTAGATATGGCTGGCGATGGACTGGTTCTCGTTCTGGAAGATCCGTGCCGGATCCAGTTGCGAGATGTCCGAACCGAAGCGCACGCGCAGCGTCCGCGCGCCCTGCGCCAGAACCGGCGTGCCGAAGGCGCCGCCGAGTGCGAGGCCGGTCGTGCCCGCCATCAACCCGCGTCGGCCGAGCGCCGGCGCCGTCCTGATATCAATCATTCTTCTGCTCTCCGGTGAATGTCGTATCGCCGCAGACGGGGTTCGCCGGCGGGTGTTCCTTGGGCCAATCCTGCGGCAAGCGCGCGGCCGTGGCGACCATCGCCTGTGCGAGTTCGGCCGCGCGCGCGGCCCAGGCATCGGGGATCATGCCGGCCGCCTCGCGCGCCACGGCGTCGCTGCCTCATAGGCCATGGCGAGGCGGAACATCGCCGCCTCACCGCCCTGACGCGTCATGACGTGCCAGTGCAGCGGCATTCCGCCACGCGAAAAACCCGTGCACTGCACCAGTGCGGGAAGTCCGGCGAGGCTCGCCGGCGTCATCATGGTCTCGCTGGTATAGGCGGTGGATTCGGGTTCGACGCCAAGACGCGGCGGTTGGTGCAATGCGCCGAAGGACAGCAGCACGTCATGTTCCGCCCAAAGCGCCCCGAGCGCATCGGTGAAGGCGCGGCGGAAGCGCTGCGCGTTAAGGTAATCCACGGCGGCGACGCCCATGCCCGCCAACAACTTGTCGCGCAGCGCGGCGCCCATGAGGTGCGGCGCCTCACGCAAGTCCCGCGCGTGGATCGAGGCGGATTCGGCCGCCCCGATCAGCCTGGCCGCGTCCAGGCAGGTCGACGCCGGCCAGGGCAGCGCCACATCGGCGACGCGCGCGCCGAGACGGGAGAGGACGCCAAGCCCTTCCTCCAGCGCCGCCGCCATCTCGGCATCCGGCACCGGGAAGCCTGGCCCTGGGTCGCGCAGCACGCCGACGCGCAGCCCAGCGACACCCGCCCCCGCCCGTTGCCGCAACGAGGAGCCGCTGACCGCATCCAGGATGATCGCCGCATCCTCCGCGGTCCAGGCGATGGGACCCGGTCGGTCCATGGAGTAGGTGTTCGGCAGCGCGCCATCGATCGGCAGCACGCCGGGGCTCATGATGACACCGCAGCATCCGGTCGCCGCAGCGGGCAGCCGCACCGACCCCGTCGTATCCGAGCCGATGGCGAAGAGCGCCATGCCGGTTGCAACCGCGACGCCGGGGCCGGTCGAGGAGCCGCCAGTGAAGCGCCCCGTGTCCCACGGATTGCGCGCCGGTTGTCTCGGCAGGTCGAAATGCTCGGCGCCCGTGCCCGTGCCATATTCCCAGGTCGCGAGTTTGCCGAGCAGCACTGCGCCCGTGCCACGCAACGCGGTGACGATCGCCGCGTCGCGCGGAGCGATGCGCCCAGCGCGCAGTCGCGAATTGGCGATGCAAGGCAGGCCAGCGACCTCGAAATTGTCCTTGATGGCCCAAGGGATGTCGCCAAGCGGACCTGGCGTGCCGCCCTGCCGCATACCCGCCTCATCCAAGTGATGTACGGCGTTCAGTGTGCCGTTCAGCGTCGCGATCCGCGCGATGCAAAGCTCCAGCAGCGCTTCTGCAGTGGTCGTGCCGCGGCTGAGGCCATCGAGCGCCCCGGCGATCGTTGGATAGTCGGATCGCAAGGAGCTGGTCGGCATCGTGTCGATCATGCCGCCTCTCTCGCGCAGAGGCCCGGGGTCGTGGTCGGAAAGAGCGCCTTGGTCGCCAGCACGTGGGCGCGCATCGCTGCGCTGGTCCGGGCGGAGTCGCGCGTGGCAATCGGCATGCGCCGCAAGAAGGGCGCGAACGCCGAAGATATCCTTGCTGTCCTGGCACGACCATTCGGCGGCGACGGCCCCCTTGTTCGGCACAGCACACGACCAGCCTTGGGTGTCGAGACGCCGCAGTATCTCGACGCCGGCGTCCGGCTGACACCGAGTGGGGTGGTTGGATCTTTCTGCCGCAGGTGCGACCCTGGCGTGTAGGCGCCGTTAGCGAACTGTCGCCGCAGCGTCAGATAGGCCTGCTCCCTGGTGGTCGCCATCGCCTTCTCCGTCGCGGGGCCGGGGGCATTGTCCCCTCGTGCACCTGACATCTAAACTGACGTGTATGCAATCTGGGCTGGGGGCGCAAGATACCGCTCGTCTCAGCGTGGCCTCAGCCTTGCGCGCATCGTGACGCTGGCGGCTGGCATTCAGTCGCGCGCTGGATCATCACATGGGGTTCGGTCGTGAACTCCGCCGGATACGCGATGCATGAGGCTGGGAGTTGACCGGATGCGTGATCCACGCGCTCCTGCGCTTCGTGCTGTGCGACAGTGTATCCGACGACCCGCGAGGAAAGGTGGGTGATGCGCGCCGGGCTGTTGATCAAAGGCTTGCTCATCCGGCATTCAAGCCAATGGGGAGACAGGGTGCCCCACTGTCAATGCGATCCGACCCATGTCGTGCTTGATCGCCAGCAATCGCGTGACCATCGCCTCGAGCCGTATTGCGCTGCGACTGTGTGAGGCAAGCGCGTCTTGGGCACCGGCACAGTCCGCGGTCACGAGTTGATGGGCTTCGTCGATGATCGGCAGCCACGGCCGCAGGACAAGCAGGTGGCCAACAAAACGCATCAGCGCCTCGGGCTTCTCGACTGTCGCGATCAACATGACGGAACGATCGGCGGTCAGCCAATAGTCGCTACCGAGGTGCGGGGAACAGAAGAACCGGCACCGCCCCATGGTTTGCCTCGCCAACAGCAATGACCTGCGGCCGGACTCCACGCGCGCCCGCGAAAGCGAATGCTGTCTACAATGAATGCCGCGCTCCGGCCGCATTCCCCTCCGTGAAACGCGCCAGGCGGAAGGCCGATAAGTCGAGCCCCGGGTGCCCATCGGCGATCCAGCCCGCGACCTGGCGCCCGATGGAGGGGGCCAGCGCGAAGCCATGGCCGGAGAAGCCGGCCGCGACATAGAGGTCGCGCCCCGCCCAGGGCCGGTCGATGATCGGGATGACATCCGGCGTCAGGTCGATGCGCCCGGCCCAGGAACGTTCCATCGGCAGCTCGCCCAGATGTGGGAACAGCGCGCGGAAAGCCGCCATGTTGCGCGCCAGTTTTGCACGGTTCACCGGCGGCTCGCCCGGGGCGGCGCTGCCGGTGGCGCGCATCTGGCCCAGGAATTCCCGCCCCATGGTCAGCCGTAGCTGGCGCCAGTTGCGCCGGTAGGCGGGCAGGAAGTGCCGCAGGTGGCGCCATGCATTCGGTGTGATGTCGTAATCCGCCCCGGCGCCGCGATAGCCATTGCCGATGACGAAGCTGCCATCCGGCCGCGGCCGGAAGGCGACGCGCGGCCCCCACATGGCCAGGCGGGTGAAGGGCGCGGCCTTGGCCGTGCCGGCGACGGTGGAGCGAACCACCTGCACCGGCATCGCCAGCCCGATCCGCCGGCCGAGCCCCGCCGCACCCACGCCATTCGCCAGCACCACCGCGCCGGCGCGGCAGAGGCCCTGCGCGGTCTCCACCCCCTCCACCACGCCACCGCGCAGCGCGACGCCGAGGACCGGATGGCCGGTGTGCAGGATCACGCCCGCCTCTGCCGCCAGCCGCGCGATGGTGGCGGTGGCTGCCGCGGGTTCGGCATAGCCGTCGCCATCGGTCAGCAGCGCGCCGCGCCAGGTGCCGGCCAGTTGCGGCAGCAGGCCCTTCAGTTCGGGCGGGGAGAGGATGCGGGTGCGCAGGCCGAAGCCGGCGGCATCGCGATGCGCGGCCTCGATCCGCGCCTCATCCTCCGCCGTTTCGGCGGGGGTCAGGATGCCGTTGGTCTCGAAGCCGGTCGCGGCCAGGCCCCGTTGCGCCGTCATCTCGCGCCACAGCGCATTGGCTTCGGCCGCCAGCGGGATTTCGGCCGGGTGGCGGCCCTGCTGGCGCACGAAGCCCCAGGCGCGGGAGGATTGTTCCTGCCCGGCCTCCGCGCCGCGTTCGAAGACCGACACGCGCAGGCCGCGGCGCGCGAGGTCCAGCGCGATGGAGCAGCCGATGATGCCCGCGCCGACGATGGCGACGTCCACGGGTTGCGGATGGGTCATGCGTCGGGGTTCCTGGCAGTCGGGAGTAGGGGCGGGCGCAGGGCGAGGACGCTGCGGATGTGGTAGCGCATTTCCGCCGCCGCGATCTCCGCATCGCCGCGGCGCATGGCGTCCACGATGCGGCGGTGTTCGGTGGGCACGCGTTCGCTCCAGTGCGGGCGCCGCTGCTCCATGCCGCGGACCAGGCAGACACGGTGGTGCAGGGTTTCAAGCTGGCGCAGCAGGGCGGTATTGCCCGCCGCTTCGGCGATGCGCAGGTGGAAAGCGCCGTCGAGCATGTTGAACGTGTCCCAATCGCCGCGGGCGACGGCGGCGACCTGTGCCTCGGTCAGCGCCTCCAGCGCCGCCGGGCAGGCGGGGTCGCGGGTGACGGCCAGGGTGACGGCCATGCATTCCAGCGCTTCGCGCAATTCGCATAATTCGCGGATCTCGGTCTCCGTCAGGAGGATCACGCGCCAGAAGCGGCCGAAGCGTTCGACCAGCCCATCGCCGAGCAGGCGCTGCAGGGCTTCGCGCACGGGCGTGCGGCTCATGCCCAGGCGCTGGCCGAGGGCGACCTCCTGCAACTGGGTGCCGGGGGAGAGGCGCAGCGAGGTGATCTCGGCCTTCAGGGTGCCGTAGGGGTCGGTGCCGCGGCTCGGCGCGGCATGGCCGTCAGCCATCGCACAGCAACCATTCAGTATGCCGAAAATCTCGGCAAGGATGTCTCAAGGATCCAGCCCTCAGGTTTTGCCTGCATATTCTGCGCCTCGTTCCACGCTTGCGCCAGATGCATGAGCGTGATGTATACTTGGCGCCGCGATGACATAGCGCCAAGGAGAGCATCCATGACCGGATTTTCTGGGAGCGCCGGACCGACACGGCGCCACGTGCTGGCGGGCGGCGGGGCCGCGGTGGCCGCCTTGGCGCAGCCCTGGACGATGGCACCCGCCCTTGCCCAAAGCACGACGCTGCGCGCCGGCATCACCGGCTACAACGTGGTCAATACGCTGGATCCGGCGCTCGCGGCGCTCATCCCGGAGTTCTACGTGCTCTGGGGTATCTACAACGGGCTGCTGAAGTTCGACGCCCAGATGCAACTGGTGCCGGACCTGGCGGAGAGCTATCGCGTGGCCGATGACGGCGCGCTGGAATTCAAGCTGCGCCAGGGCGTGAAGTTCCACGACGGCAGCACGCTGACCAGCGACGATGTGAAATTCACCCTGGAACGGCTGATGGACGAGGCGACGCGTTCGCCCAACCGCAGCAAGGTCATGGCCATCAGCAGCATCGAAGTGCCGGATGCGCTGACGGTGCGCCTGAAGACCGCGGAACCCTTCGCGCCGCTGCTCACCTTCCTTAGCAATGCGCGCACCGGCACGCAGATTGTGCCCCGCCGCGCGGTGACGGCCGATCCGCAGGGCTTTGGCCGCCGCCCGATCGGCACCGGGCCGTATTCGCTGCGCGCCTGGGACGCCAACCAGGGGCTGAAGCTTTCGGCCTTCCGCGAGTATTTCGGCGGCGCGCCCGCGATCGCCGAGGTCGATATCCCGCTGATCGCGGAAGAAAGCAGCGGCGTCACCGCGCTGCTCGGTCGCCAGGTGGATCTGACCAGCACCGCGCCCTTCGCCGACATCCCGCAGTTGGAACGGCGCACCGATATCCGCGTGCTGAAGCAGCCCGGGCTGAACACGCGCTTCCTGTCGCTGAACAACCTGAAGCCGCCCTTCGACGATGTGCATTTCCGCCGTGCCGTCTCGCTTGCGATCAACCGCGAGACGCTGGTGCGGATCGTGCTGTTCGGCGAAGGCGTCGCGACGCCGGGGCTGATCCCGCCCTCGCTCGGCGCCGCCTATGATCCGGCGCCCAAGCCGCTGTCCACCTTCAACGCCGCCCGCGCGCGGGAGGAACTGGCCAAGTCCCGCTACGGCGCCGGCACCCAGGCCACCATCCTCACCTGGGGCTCGGGCTGGTGGAAGCGCATGGGGGAGGTCGTGGCGGCCCAGGTGAACCAGGTGCTGGGCACGCGCCTGACCATCGAGGTGACGGAGGCCAATACCGTCTTCTCCCGCATTCGCGCGGGCGATTACCAGGCCGGCACCTGGGGCTGGCTCGGCATGATCGACCCGGACGAGTATTCCTACGACCTGCTGCACAGCGACGGCTGGCGCAATTTCGCGGGCTACAAGAACCCGCGGCTCGATACCCTGCTGGTGCAGGCGCGGCGGGAGCTTGATACCGCGAAGCGTGGCGCGCTGTACCGGCAGAGCGAGGCGATGTGGATCGAGGATATGCCGGTCATCCCGCTGTTCTGTTCCAATATCCACAACCTGATGGCGGCGAATGTCAGCGGCTTCACGCAGTTGCCCTATTCGAACTTCGCCGACCAGTTCGCCAATATGAGGATGGGCTGACCCTGCCTCTCCTCCCGCCAGCGTTGGGGCGGCTGCTGCGCCAGGCGGGGCTGACGGCGGCCACCCTGCTCGCCGGGGCGCTGCTGGTCTTCTTCGCCATGAAGGCGGCGCCGGGCGATCCGGCGCTGTCGGTGCTGGGTGAGAATGCGCGGCCGGAACTGGTCGCCGCGTTTCGCCAGTTGCATGGGCTGGACCTGCCGCTGTGGGAGCAGTTCCTGCGCTGGATCGGCGGCGCGGTGCAGGGCGACCTGGGTCGCACGCTGACCCTGGCGGGTGGTGTGCCGGTCAGCGGGTTGATCGCCAGCCGGCTGCCGGTGACGGCCTTCATCGGGCTGTATGCGCTGCTGCTGGCGGTGGCGATCAGCTTGGTCGTCGGCACCACGGCGGCCCTGCATCGCGGCCGGCCGCTGGATACGGTGCTGACGTCGGTCGCCGTGCTCGGTGTCTCCATGCCGGATTTCTGGCTGGGCTATGTGCTGGTGTTCTTCCTGGCGCTGAATTTTCCGATCTTCCCGTCGTATGGCTTCACCTCGCCCATGGTCTCGGTGCCGGGGGCGCTGCTGTCGGGCTTCCTGCCGGCGTTGGCGATCGCGGCGCCGATGGCGGCGGTGTTTTCCCGCGTGCTGCGCGCGGCCTTGCTGGAGGTGATGCACCGCCCGCATGTGCAGGTGGCGCGTTCGCTCGGGCATGGCGGTGCCTTCATCTTCGTGCATGCGATCCTGCGCAACGCGCTGATCCCCTATGTCACGGTGATCGGCTTGCAGGTGCGCTACCTGCTGGGCGGCGTGGTGGTGATCGAACGGGTCTTTGGCATTCCGGGCCTCGGCTCGCTGATGGTGGATGCCGCCTTCGGGCGGGACTATCCGCTGATCCAGGCCTGTGCGCTGACCTTCTTGGTCATCGTGCTGGCGACCAACCTGCTGGTGGACATGGTCTGCACGCGGCTCGACCCCAAGGCGCGCACATGATCGGCGGATTGCTGCGTGGGCGGCTGACCTTGGTCCTGGGCCTGGCGGTGACGGCGGTGGTGCTGTTCGGCATCATCTTCGGCCCCATGATTTCCCCCTTCGATCCGGAGGAGATGGACTTCATCAACGTGCTCTCGCCGCCGGATGCCACGCATTGGCTTGGCACGGATTCCTTCGGGCGCGACGTGCTGGCGCGGGCCATGGCGGGTGGGCGGATCAGTTTCTTCGTCAGCACCTGCGGCGTGCTGGCGGGCGCCATCCTGGGCACCGCCATCGGCATGGGTGGTGCCTGGCGCGGCGGGGCGGCGGAGGCCACGGTGATGGCCGGCTGCGATTTGCTCTTCGCCTTTCCCAGCTTCGTGCTGGCGCTGTTCCTGATGGTGGTGCTGGGTTTTGGTGTGCAGAACGTGATCGTGGCGATCGCGCTGACCTACCTGCCGATCTTCGCCCGCCTGTCGCGCAACCTGACGCGCACGCTGATGCATGAGCCCTTTGTCCAGGCGGCGCGGGTGATGGGCCAGCCGGCCAGGCGCATCCTGGCGCGGGAGATCCTGCCGAACATCCTCTCGCCGCTGATGGTGCAGGCGAGCATCGGCATTGCCTTTGGTATCGTGATGGAGGCGGGACTGTCCTTCCTGGGTCTGGGCGTGCAGCCGCCGACGCCCTCGCTCGGCGTCATCCTCGCGGATGGGCGGGAGTATTTCCAGCGCGCGCCCTGGGTGCTGACCTTGACCGGCCTTGTTGTCTCCGTCGCGCTGCTCGGGCTCAACCTGCTGGGCGATGGGCTGCGGGACCTGACGGACCCGCGGTTGCGCGGCGCGGCCGGGCCATGACGCGGCCGCTGCTGGAGGTCCGCAACCTTTCGGTGCATGCGGGTGCGGTGGCGCTGGTGCGGGGCGTGGATTTGGAGTTGCACGCCGGGGAGACGCTGGGCGTCATCGGCGAATCCGGCTCCGGCAAGACGGTCACCTGCCTGGCCCTGCTGCGGTTGTTGTCGCCGGGGCTGCGCGCATCGGCCGATACGCTGGCCTGGCACGGGGTCGCGCTGATGGACCTGGATGACCGCGACTTCCGTGCCTATCGCGGGCGGGAATTGGCGATGGTCTTCCAGGACCCGGTCGGGTCCTTCAACCCCGCCAAGACGATCGGCTGGCACCTGCGCACGGCGCTGGCCCGCCGCGGCGTCACGCGCGGCTGGCGGCAGGAAGCGGCGGCGCTGCTGTCGAGCGTCGGCATCCAGCATGCGGCGGCGGTGCTGGAACGCTATCCACATCAACTCTCGGGCGGGATGCTGCAACGCGCGCTGATCGCCATGGTGGTGGCGCTGGAGCCGGGCTTGATCGTCGCGGATGAGCCGACGACCAACCTCGACAACATCGTCGAGCAGCAGATCCTGGCGCTGTTCCGCGACCTGCGAAAGCGCCTGTCGGCCGCCTTCATCTTCATCACCCATGACATCGGCATCGCCGCCGAGGTCAGCGACCGCATCGCCGTGATGTATGCCGGGGAGATCGTGGAGAGCGGCCCCGCGGCGGCGCTGGTGGCGGCACCGCGCCATCCCTACACCCGCGGCCTGATCGCGACCGCCACTGCGCTGGCCGCGCGCGCCGAACATCTGGCGGAAATCCCGGGGCAATTGCCCACGCCGGATGCGCGCCCCGACGGCTGCGTCTTCCGTCCGCGCTGCGCCAGCGCCCGCCCGGGCTGCGAAGCGCCGCAGCCGCTGCGCGAGATCGCGCCGGGACGCGCGGTGAGGTGCCTGCTCGATGACTGAGGCGCTGCTGCGGCTGGAGGATCTGTCGGTCCACTTCCCCGATCCGCACCGGCCGGGCGGCGTGGTGAAGGCGGTGGATGGCGTGAGCCTGGAGATCGCGCCCGGCGAAATCCTGGGCCTGGTCGGTGAATCCGGCAGCGGCAAGACCACCCTTGGCAAGACCTTGCTGCGTCTGCATGCGTCGCAGGGCGGCCGCATCCTGTTGCAGGGTCGCGACATCACGCATTTGGGCGACGCGGCGCTGCGCCCGCACCGCCGCGCGATGCAGATGGTGTTCCAGGACCCGCTCTCCTCCTTCAACCCGCGCCATACCATCGGCCAGGCGATCGCGACGCCGCTGCTGTTGCACAGCCTTTGCCCGCGGCGGGAGGTGCCGGCGCGGGTCGCCGGGCTGATGGAGGATGTGGGCCTGCCCGCCAGCTTTGCCGCGCGCTACCCGCACCAACTGTCCGGTGGGCAGTTGCAGCGTGCGGCGATCGGCCGCGCGCTCGCGCTGTCGCCATCGCTGCTGGTGGCGGATGAGGCGGTGTCGAAGCTGGATGTTTCCGTGCGCGCGCAGATCCTGAACCTGCTGCGCGCGACGCAGCGGCGGGCGGGGCTGGCCATGCTGTTCATCACGCATGACTTGCATGTCGCGCGCTTCCTCTGCCATCGCGTCGGCGTCATGCATTTCGGGAAGCTGCTCGAAATCGGACCGACCGAGCAGATTTTTCGCGCGCCGGCGCATGACTATACGCGGGCGCTGATCGGCACCTTGCGCGACCTGCCCGTGCCGCACCACGACCGGAGCCTGCCATGACCAAGCGGCCGCAGATCAGCCTTGGGCTTTCGATGCGCTATGTCGGCTACCATGCCGCGGCCTGGCGGCATCCTTCGGCCGATCCGGGGGCCGCGTCCTCGTTCCAGCATTTCCTGCATGTGGCGCGCACGGCGGAAGCCGCGGCCTTCGACATGGTGTTCCTGGCCGATGGCATCGGCATCCGCGCGAAGGACGAGCCGCCGGGCTCGCTCTGCCGCTCCGCCCAGACGGCGGAGCTGGAGCCGCTGACGCTGCTTTCGGCCCTGGCGTCGACCACCAGCCGGATCGGCCTGGTGGCCACCGCGTCGACGACCTACAACGAGCCCTTCCATGTTGCGCGGAAATACGCCTCGCTCGACAAGATCAGCGGTGGGCGCGCCGGGTGGAACATCGTCACAAGCTGGTCGGATGCGGAGGCGCAGAACTTCAACCGCGACGCCCATCTGGACTATACCACGCGCTACGACCGCGCCGGCGAATTCGTCGAGGTGGTGACCGGGCTGTGGGATTCCTGGGACGCGGACGCCTTCGTGCACGACAAGCAGACCGGCGTCTTCTTCGATGCCGACAAGCTGCATGTGCTGAACCACCAGGGCAAGCACTTCAAGGTGAAGGGGCCGCTGAGCGTGGCGCGCAGCCCGCAGACGCGGCCCGTGCTGGTGCAGGCCGGGGCATCCGAAGCGGGAATGGAGATCGCGGCGCGGCATGCCGAGGTGGTCTATGCCGTGCCGCATGACATCGACACGGGCCGCGCCTACTACGCCGATGTGAAGAACCGCGTGGAACAGCAGGGCCGGTCGCGCGACGCGCTGAAGATCATGCCCGGCATCACCCCCTTCATCGGCCGCACGGAGGCCGAGGCGCGGGAGAAATACGATTTGCTGAACGCGCTGGTCGCGCCGGAACTGGGGCTGTCCTACCTCTACGGCCAGATGGGCGACCTGTCGGCCTATCCGCTGGATGGCCCGGTGCCGGAGCCGAACGACCCGAAGGTGCGCAGCATTGCAAAAAACCTGCTGGCGCTGGCGCGGCGCGACAACATGACGATCCGCCAGCTCTACACCCACATCGCCGCCGGCTTCGGCAGCCGCATCGTCATCGGCACGCCGTCGCAGATCGTCGATGAAATGGAAGCCTGGGTCGATGCCGGGGCGGCGGATGGGTTCAACATCTGCCCGGCGGTCCTGCCGCTCGGGCTGGAGGAGTTCGCGGAGATGGTGGTGCCGGAGTTGCGGCGCCGCGGGTTGTTCCGCACGGACTATGCGGGACAGACCCTGCGTGACCACCTCGGCATCCCGGTCCCGCCGAGCCGCTACGCGGGTTAAGCGGGGCGCCGGCCGGTGGGGAGCGCCATCGACACGATCGGGCCTTGCTGCGCTACGCCGCGCGCGCATTGCGGCGGATGACCTGCGGCGGCTGGCCGAAGGCGCGCAGGAAGGCGCGGCGCATACGTTCCCGATCCGCGAAGCCGGTCTGGCTGGCGACGTAATCGATGGGATGCCGCCCCCTCTCCATCATCAACCGTGCCGCCTCGACCCGCAGCGTTTCCACCGCCTTGGCCGGTGACTGTCCGGTCTCTGCCCTGAAGGCGCGGCTGAACTGGCGCGGGCTGAGGTGCGCCGCCTCGGCCAGTTGTTCGACCGACAGGGGCGCCGCCAGGTTGCGCCTGGCATAGTCCAGCGCGCTTTGGATGCGATCGGACTTGGCGTCGAGTTCGAGCAGCGCGGAGTGCTGCGACTGCCCGCCGGCGCGGCGGTGATGCACCACCAGCATCCCGGCCACGCGGCGCGCGACCTCCGCGCCCAGATCCTTCTCCACCATGCCCAGCGCCAGGTCGATGCCGGCGGTCATGCCGGCGGAGGTCCAAACGGGGCCGTCGATGATGAAGATCCGATCCTCCTCGACCCGGATTTTCGGGAAGCGCGCCTGCAATTCCCGCGCGTGGCCCCAATGGGTGGTGGCGCGGCGGCCGTCGAGCAGCCCAGCCTCGGCCAGCACATTCGCGCCGGTGCACAGGGCCGCGATGCGGCGTGCCGTCGTCATGGCCTGGCGGACAAAGGCGATCAGCCCCGGAGAGGCCGGGGCCAGGCCGATGCCCCCACCAACCAGGATGGTGTCATAGGGCGTGTCGTCGAAGCGCTTGGTGTCGATGGAGATGCCGAAGGACCCGCGCACGAGGCCGCCGGCCTCCGACAGCAGGTGGAGGTCGTAGAAGGCCTCCCCAAGCACCAGGTTGGCGAATTCGAAGGCCGATATCGGGGCGATGCCCATGGCCTGGAAGCCGGGCGCGAAGACGTAGCCAAGGCGTTGCATGGCGAAACCCCTCAATGTCCTAAAAGGTGGCATATACGACATTTGGGCCGCCGGCCAGCCGCCTTACATGGGCGGCAACGAACGGAGCCTCTTCCCATGTCCAACCTCGGCACTGCCCTCATCACCGGCGCTTCCACCGGCATCGGCGCCATCTACGCGGATCGCCTGGCCCGGCGGGGCCACGACCTTATCCTGGTGGCGCGCAATCGCGACCGCCTGCTGACCCTGGCCAAGCGGCTGACCGACGAGACGGGCCGGTCCGTCGAGGTCGTCGGCGCCGACCTGACGAACAAGGCCGATCTCGCCAGGGTCGAGGCGACGCTCGCCACCGATGCCAGCATCACCGTGCTGGTGAACAATGCCGGCGTCGCCGCGACGACGCCCCTGTTGGAGTCCGGCGTCGCGGATATGGAAGCGATGATCGGGCTGAACATCGGCGCGCTGACCCGGCTGACCTATGCCGCGGCACCGGGCTTCGTGGCGCGCGGCGCCGGCACCATCATCAACATCGCCTCCATCGTCGCCGTGGCGCCGGAGTTGCTCAACGGGGTCTACGGGGCGAGCAAGGCCTATGTGCTGGCGCTGTCGCAGTCGCTGCAGCATGAGCTTTCGGCCAAGGGCGTCCGCATCCAGGCCGTGCTGCCGGGCGCCACGGCGACCGAGTTGTGGCGCAACGCCGGGCGGCCGGTGGAACTGCTGCCGCCTGAGATTGTCATGACGGCGGAGGACATGGTGGATGCGGCGCTGGCCGGCCTCGACCTGGGCGAAGTGGTGACCATCCCCTCGCTGCCGGACGCCGCGGATTGGGCGGCGTATGAGGCGGCGCGCCAGGTGTTGATGCCACAACTATCCCGCCGCCAGCCGGCCGCGCGCTACGCGAAGGCGGCCTGAGCCATGCGTGAGATCATTTTGGGCCAGCCCGTCCGCACGGCGATCGGTGGCTATAGTGGCATGTTCAAATCCATCCCGGCGACCGAGCTTGGCGCCATCGCCATCCGCGCGGCCCTGGCGCGGTCCGGCGCCGATGCCGCGCGCATCGGTGCGGCGGTGATGGGCAATGTGATCCAGGCCGGCAACCGGATGAACCCGGCGCGGCAGGCCGCGATCGGTGGCGGGCTGCCGGTGGCGGTCCCGGCCATGACGGTGAACCGCGTCTGCGGTTCCGGCGCTCAGGCCATCGTCACCGCGGCGCAGGAGATCCAGCTCGGGCTGCACGACGCCGCGGTGGCCGGCGGGATGGAGAACATGGATCGCGCGCCCTACCTCGTCGAAGGCGGCCGCTGGGGCAACCGCATGGGCGATGCGATGATGCTCGACAGCATGCTGCGCGATGGGCTGAACGACGCCTTCTCCGGCGAGCATTCCGGCTGGCATACGGAGGATCTGGTGACCCGCTTCCAGATCGGCCGGGAGGCGCAGGACCGCTGGGCCGCCCGTTCGCAGCAGCGGTTTTCCGCCGCGCGCGACGCCGGCCGTTTCGTCGCGGAGATCGCCCCCGTCGCACTCCAGGGCCGCAAGGGCGTCGAGAACATCCTGGTCGACGAGGCCCCGCGCCCCGACACCACGGTCGAGACGCTGGCCAGGTTGAAGCCCGCCTTCCGCCCGGATGGCAGCATCACCGCCGGCAACGCGCCGGGCCTGAACAGCGCGGCCGCCGCCGTGGTCGTCGCCGACCGGGGCTTCGCGGAGGCACAGGGCATCGAACCCTGGGCGCGTCTGGTCGCCTATGGCATCGCCGCCGTTGAACCGGGGATGTTCGGCCTTGGCCCCGTGCCCGCCATCACCCAGGCCCTGGCCCGCGCCGGCTGGACGATGGGGGATGTCGAACGCTTCGAGATCAACGAGGCTTTCGCCGCGGTGCCGCTGGCCGTGATGAAGGAACTCGGCCTGCCCGAGGATGTCGTGAATGTGGAAGGCGGCGCCATCGCGCATGGCCATGCCATCGGCGCCACGGGCGCGGTCTTGACGACGCGGTTGCTGCATTCCATGCGCCGCGACGGACTTCGCCGCGGCGTGGTGGCACTGTGCATCGGTGGTGGCCAGGGCATCGCACTGGCATTGGAGGCAGTATGAGGATCGTCGTCACCGGGCTCGGCCTGGTCACGCCGCTCGGCAGCGGCACCGAACTGGTCTGGCGGCGGCTGCTGGCCGGCCGGTCGGGGATACGGCGGCTACCGGAGGAGATTGTCTCCGACGTGCCCTCCAAGATCGGCGGGCTGGTGCCCTCGATCGCGGAGGATGCGGAGGGCGGCTTCGACCTCGACGCCGTGGTGCCGCCGAAGGACCAGAAGAAGATGGGCAGCTTCATCCACTACGCGCTCGGCGCGGCGGATGAGGCTTTGCGCCAGGCGGGGTGGAGCCCGGAGACGCCGTGGGACGGGGACCGCACCGCGACCGTCGTGGGCTCCGGTATCGGCGGCTTTCCCGGGATGATGGAGGCCGGCCAGGTCGTCGCGGCGCGCGGCGTGCGGCGGTTGTCGCCCTTCACGGTGCCATCCTTCCTGATCAACCTCGCCGCGGGGCAGATCTCCATCCGGTATGGCTTTCGCGGCCCGATGGGCGCGCCGGTGACGGCCTGCGCCGCAGGGGTGCAGGCGATCGGCGACGCCGTCCGGATGATCCGCGCCGGTGAGGCCGACATCGCCCTGGCCGGGGGGGCGGAGGCCTGTATCGACCGCGTCAGCCTGGGCGCCTTCGCCGCGGCGCGTGCCTTGTCCACCGGGTTCAACGATCGGCCGGAGGAGGCGTCCCGCCCCTTCGACCGGGACCGCGACGGCTTCGTGATGGGCGAGGGCGCGGGCATGCTGGTGCTGGAATCGCTCGACCACGCGCTGGCCCGTGGGGCGCGGCCGATCGTCGAATTGCTGGGCTACGGCACCAGCGCGGATGCGTATCACATCACCTCCGGCCCGGCCGATGGCGCCGGGGCGCAACTCGCGATGCGCCGGGCGCTGGCGCAGGCGGGGCTCGAACCGGCCGACATCGGCTACCTCAACGCGCATTCCACCTCGACCCCGCTCGGCGATGCCGGGGAGCTGGCGGCGATCCGGGCGGTTTTCGGCGATGCCGGCCCGGCGATCTCCTCGACCAAGGCGGCGACGGGACATCTGCTGGGGGCCGCGGGCGGGATCGAGGCGGTGTTCACCGCATTGGCGCTGCGCGACGGGCTGCTGCCGCCGACGCTGAACCTGGTCCAGCCGGATGCTGCGGCGGAGGGGCTCGACCTGATCGGGCCCGAGCCGCGGCGCCGGTCGGTGGAGGTCGCGATGTCCAACGGCTTCGGCTTCGGCGGCGTCAACGCGACGGTCGTGCTGCGCCGCTACCAGCATCCTTGATCGATGTTTCGCCACTCTTTCCGGGCAGGACTATCCAGGGAAAGAGTAGAGCGCTCTCTTCGCGGGGCAACGCGGCAACGGGGAATCCGCTCGGGAGTTCCGCGATGCTTCGGTGCAATGATGGTCGTGGATGGCGGACGACTGAAGAACCTTGTCACGGACGAGGGCGGTGAGGACATTGGGTCCTCGCGGAACGCCTTGTGTTCGTGGCCGATGAGGGGGCTTGCCCGTCGGGTGGAGGGGAGCGGCCGCATCGGCAAGGGGAATTGGTGCCAGGATTGGTCGGGCCGCACGCCAGCGCGGCTGGCCACATCGCCCCATTTCGCCACCTCCGCCTGAATGAAGCCGCTGAATTCGGCGGGGGGCAGACCGCGCGGTTCGAAGCCCCGTTCGCGCAAGGTTGCTGAGATGCTGTCCTGCATCACCCTGGCGGTGTCGGCGTAGATCTTCTGCACGACCGGCTGTGGCGTGCCGGCTGGCGCCAGCAAGCCGGACCAGCTTCCGCCCAGCACCTTTGGCAAGCCGGCTTCGGCGAAGGTCGGCAATTCCGGCATCAGGGTGGAGCGCTGCGTCATCGCGGCGCCAAACGCGCGCAGCCGGCCATCGCGGATGTGGGGCAGGGTGGTCGGGATGGTGTCGAAGGTGAGCTGCACCTGCCCGCCGATGAGGTCCGACATCAGTGCGCCGCTGCCACGATACGGGACATGGGTGATGTCGATCCCTGCCTCCAGCGCGAAGAGCGCGCCGGTGAGGTGGCTGGAGGTGCCATTGCCGGAAGACGCATAGTTCATCGTGCCAGGCCGTGCCTTGGCCAGCGCCACCAGCGCCTGTGTCGTCGTCGCGGGCAGGCCGGGCAGGCCGACCAGGATGAAGGGCGCTTCGTTCACCAGGATGATGGGGGCGAAATCGCCCGTCACGTCGAATGGCATGTTGCGGATCGTGTTGCGCGCGATGGCGAGTTCGGGCGAGGCACCCGTCAGCAAGGTCGTGCCATCAGGCGCGCTTTTCGTGACATGCTCGGCGCCCACGGTGCCCGAGGCGCCGCCGCGGTTCTCCACGATCACCGGCTGGCCCCAGAGGGCGCCGAGTTTTTCCGCCAGCAACCGCGCCGCGATATCGACGCTGCCGCCTGCTGGATAGGCGACGACGATGCGCACGGTGCGGCTGGGCCAGGCGGGGGCCTGGGCCAGCGCGGGAGTGGCGAGGAGGGTGGCGATGCCGGCAAGCAGCGGGCGGCGTGTCACGGTCATGGGCGGTTTCTCGCGGACAAAAGGGGGAGAAAGGATTCAGATCGTGGGTGCGGGCTCGTGCCTTTGCGGCTTGCGATAATCCTCGAGATATTCGTCGAGCTGCACGCCAACCATGTTGTTGAACAGGTTGGTTGCCACCATCAGCCCCCCGAAGGCGACGAGGTCGACCAGCACAGCCGGCGGGTGCGCCGCGTTCAGCTTCGCCCAGAGCACTGGACCAGACTTGCCTTCCCCCTGCGCCGTCAGGAACTGGCGTCCGAAGGCGGAGAGCAACGCCTCCTTCTCGTTCGCCACGTATTCGCCCGGCTTGATGCCCGCATCGAGCAGCAGTCGGCGAAAGAATGTCGAGCAGATCAGGCAGTCGGTGCCGCTGGAAATCGCGTGGCAGAACAGCCACACGGCGCGCTCGCCAAAGAGCGGCAGCAACCGATCGTACTGCGTGTACCATTCCATGTAGGCGTGGAACGCCGGCACCGAATGCAGCAGCGTCTGCTTCATGTTGGTGATGCGGCCGTGCGTCGCATGGCCGGCCGCGGCGGCCCGTGCCTCCGCCGGCGCGGTGTCGAGGTCGAGCGGCTGGATATGCGTGATCATGCTGTGCCTTTCTCGGCGGGGGCCCGTCCTCGCCGCTCTCGCGACAGGAAGTGGCCAAGGCGTTCGCTGACGCGGTGGTAAAGCATGTTGCCATCCACCAGGATTTCTCGGAGCTGGTAGTAGGGGATGCCCTGCGGTCGCGAGACGGGGAGGGGAAGGGTCTCGATCGCCGTCTGGCCGCTGGCCCAGCGCGCCAGTTCGCGCCCCATCAGACTGGCCATGGCGATGCCGCGGCCGCTGTAGCCAAGCAGCGCGACGAGCCCCGGCGCCAGGTCGTGCAGATGCGGGTAGCGGTCGTTGGTCATCGCGACCCAGCCGGTCCAGGTGTACTCCCATTCCAGCGGCGGCAAATGCGGGAAGAGAAGTTTCACCTCGGCGGCGAGGACGTCATAATGCGACCGCCGCTCGGCGCCGGAATTGCCGATCTTGCCGCCCAGATGCAGCCTTCCATCCGGGTGCCGACGCACGCCGACCACCGGGTGGCGTGTGTCGGACATGATCTGCCCACCCGGCAGGATGCCGCCACCCAGATTGTCGCCGAGCGGCCGGCTGACGATCTGCGGCGTGCGGATCGGCAAAAAGGTCTTCTTCAGCCCCGGCACCAGATCGCCCGTATAGGCATTGGTCGCGAGCACCACGCGATCCGCGGCGATGCGTCCGCGCCCGGTTTCCACGACCAGCCATCGCCCTGCCGCGCGATGCGCGTGACGGGGCTGTCGCGATAGACCGTGGCGCCTTTCGCCACCGCCGCCGCGGCCAGGCCGCGTGCATAGCCCAGCGGATTGATCGACCCACCGCGCGGATCGATGCAGGCGCCGATGTAGTAGGAACTGCCCGTCGCCGCCTGCGTCGCCGCGCGGTCGAGCATCTGCAGCGGCGCGCCGCGACCCTGCCAGATCTCGGTCCGACGGCGCAGGCCGTCCAAGCCGGCATCGCTGTTCGCGACCGTGAGGATACCGGCGCGCTGGGCACGACAGTCGATGCCATGGCGTGCGATCAGGTCGAAGACGAGATCGGGTCCACTCCGCGATGCAGGAGTAGGTTTCGCCGTCAGGCGAGCGATAGGTTGTTTGCAACAGGCCCGGATGCCCGGCGCATTGCCAAGCGCCGCGACCTTAGCATTCCGGGCGAAAGAAGTGTCAGCGCGAGGACTGCAGCAGTTCCTCGATCATGCGCGTGCGCTGCGGCAGGGCAGAGCCGACGACCCACCAATCCGGGCTGTAGTTGCGCGCCATCATCTCCTGCGTGGTGCCGCCAAGCACGGCCTGGACGTCGGCTGGCAGATCTACCGTCGGGTTCATCGGGAAGCTCAATGCCTCCTGCGCGAAGGCGGTCTGGTAGGCCGGTTCGAGAATCGAATTCAGCAGACGCTTGGCGCTGGCCATGTTGCGCGCACCCTTGGGGATCACCAGCATGTAGGACAAGTTCATCGCCCCCTCGCGCGGAATGACGATGTCCACGTTGCGGACGCCGCTGCGCTTCATCATGCCGACCTGCGTGCTGTAGAATGGAGCGGCCACCACCTCGCCCCGGCTGAGCTGCGATTGTAGCGATGACATCGAGGTGTAGACGCTGAGCACGTTGCTCGCGAGGCGGCGGATCGAGGGGATGCCAGGGTCGATGTTGGCGTCGGTGCCGCCGGCGAGTTTGGAATACAGCGTCAGGTCATAGGCCGCGACGAAGCTCGCGCGCGACATCGACAGCTTGCCCTTCCACTTTGGGTCGAGCAGGTCGTTCCATGATGCGAAATCGGCGGCGCGCACCAGCTCCGAGTTGTAGGCGATGCCGTAGAAGCTGAAGTAGACGGGCATGCCGATGATCTTGCCGGCGGCATTGCGTGTCCAGTACTGCTCCGGCACCTGGCGGATCGCGGGGATGTCCTCGACCGTCAGCTCCTCCAGCAGGTTGCGCTCGGCGAGGCCCGGGGCGGAGTAGTTGGCGACCACCGCAGCATCGAATTGCGGGCGACCGCGCGACTGGGCGATGGATGAAGCGGGCAGCGCGGATTCAAAGATCTCGGTGCGGATGCCCGACTGCGCGCTGAATGGTGCGGCGACCTGGTCGCGCCACATGGCAGAGGACGACCCGGCATAGACGGCGATGGTCATGCCTGGGGCCTGGGCGCGGGCGCTGCCGGCGACCAGGGCCGCGGCGCCACCCAGCAGACCGCGGCGTGGCAGAGTGTCGATGCGGCTCATGTCTCGCTCCGTGGCTAGGCCCGAAAGTGAGCCGAGGATCGGAGTGGCTGTCAACAACTTCATGTGTGTGAAGGCAAAGATTGCTAGATTTCGCGTGGTGTTTGTCTGCCTTGACACCGCCGATGGGCGGGACATACGGTTTGGTCTTCAAATACGTGAAGGAGGCCGCGCCCTGCCTGAGCAGCTTGCGGGCGCGGTTCGGCGCTTCGACATCCACGAACGGATCAGCCCGGTCTTTGGTGGTCGCGAATTCGGCGACGCCGGCGCCTACGAACTGCTGCTGGGCATCGCGGAGATGGAGGCAGATCCGGCACATCCCCTGAATGCTCCGATTGAATTGCTCGACCAGGCGCCATGCAATGCGGCGGGCCGCGTGGTCTACGACGTCGATGTCTGCCTGCTGAAGCCAATCGACACCGCGCGCGGCAATGGCTGGCTGGTCGTGGAGGTGCCCAATCGTGGCGGCAAACGCTGCCTGGTTCGCATCAACGACGCGGCGCCGGAGAACCGGCCCCAGCACGCAGGTGACGAGGGCAACGGCTACTTGATGCGAGAGGGCTATACCGTCGCCTGGTGCGGTTGGCAGGGCGATGTGCCGACGACCAAAGGCCGCATGGCCGGGCGCTTTCCCACGGTACGAACGCGACGCAGGGTGCGGGAGGAGTTCATCGTCGACGCCCCCGGCAGCGTGCGTGGAGAGATGACGCGCGAGATCGACGCGCAGCGCTTCGTCGCGACGCTGACCTGGCCGGCGGCGAGCCTCGACCCCGCCGACGCGACGTTGACCGCGCGGCAACAGGAACGCGATGCACGCGGGACGCCGGCTGGACTTGCGTTCCGCTACCTCGATGACCGGCACATCGAGATTACGCGGCCGGACAGGCAGGAATTCGATCGCGGCACAATTTTTGAGTTCATCTACACCGCGGGTGAAAGCGCCGTGATGGGGCTGGGCCTTGCGGCGATCCGCGACGTCACCTCGTTCCTGCGGCATGATCGGACAGCGGCGAACCCGCTGGCCGGCGGGGGAATTCATCATGCGCTGTGCTTCGGCCTGTCGCAGAGCGGGCGGGTGATCCGCGATTTTCTGTATCATGGCTTCAATCGCGGCGACCGCGCGGTTTTCGACGCTGCCATGCCGGTCATCGCGGGATCGCGCCGGTCGGACGTGGTGCAGGGCTTCGCACAGCCCGGACGCTATTCGCGCCAGCATGAGGACCACGACTACGGCGACGACCAGTTTCCCTTCACCTATCCGACGCTGGCCGATCCCATCAGCGGTCGCACCGACGGTATCCTGGCGCAGGCCGGTCCGCCGGTGAAGGTGATGCATGTCGACACGGATTCAGAGGTGTGGTCCGCCCGCGCCTCCCTTGTCGCGACCGACACTGAGGGGCGCGACATCGCCATGCCGGAGAGCGTGCGCCTTTACCTCGCCAGCGGCCTGCCGCATGGCGCCTATGAGGCACCCGATCCGCGTGTCATTCGCTACCTCAGCAATCCACTGAATTATGGCCCGCTGGTGCGTGCGCTGTTGCCGGCGCTGCGGGACTGGGTGGAGCGTGGTGTGGCACCGCCCGACAGCCGTTTCCCAAGCCACGCGGCCGGCACTTGGCGCGGCATCGACGCAGCGCGCGACGCCTTTCCGCGCGGCCTGGATTTCCCGTCACGCCTCAACGAGTTGCGCCTGATGGACCATGCGACCCAGCCGCCGACGGCTGGCGCGTCCTATCCCGTCTTCGTCGCGGCGACGGATGCGGACGGCAATGGCATCGGGGGTTGGCGGCATCCGCTCATGCAGGCTGCGTTGGCGACTTATACCGGCTGGAACCTACGGCGACCCGGTTTCGCGGAAGGTGCGCTGTACAGCATCGCCGGGTCCTGCATCCCGTTGCCGCGGATCACCGCGCCAAACGATGGACGGGTATCAATCGCGGCACGCTACGCCTCGCGCCATGCCTGGAAGGACGCGCTGCGAACGGCCTGCACCGACCTTATCGCGGCACGGCTGCTGCTGCTGGAGGATATGGATCGCCTCATGGAAGACGCTGACGAGATCTGGGAGACCATGGGCGCATGACCAATACTGCTCTCACCGTCAGGGGGGCGCGCAAGAGCTTCGGCGCCGTGCACGCCCTGCGTGGCGTTTCGCTGGACGTGGGCCGTGGCGAATTCGTCAGCTTCCTCGGCCCGTCCGGCTGCGGCAAGACGACGCTCCTGCGCATCATCGCGGGCTTCGAGACCCCGACGGCCGGCGAGGTGCTGATCGACGGCAAGCCGATCACGCACCTGCCACCGTTCCGCCGTCCCGTCGGCATCGTCTTCCAAAACTTGGCGCTGTTCCCCCATCTGTCGGTCGCCAGCAATGTCGGCTTCGGCCTGGCGGTCCGGCGTGAAGATGGCGCCAGTGCGAAACGCAAGATCGACGACATCCTGGCGCTGGTGGAGTTGCAAGGCTTCGGCGACCGCCGCATGCACCAGCTTTCCGGTGGACAGCGGCAGCGCGTGGCCCTGGCACGCGCGCTGATCATGCAGCCTGACGTCCTGTTGCTGGACGAGCCGCTTTCCGCATTGGACCTGAAGCTGCGGCGCCAGTTGCAGGGTGAATTGAAGCGGTTGCAGCGCCGCACCGGCACCACCTTCGTCTTTGTTACCCATGACCAGGAAGAAGCGCTGGCCATGTCCGACCGCGTCGCGGTGTTCCGCGACGGGCAGATCGACCAGGTCGGCACGCCCGAGGAGGTCTATCGCCGCCCGGCCACGCGGTTTGTCGCGGAGTTCGTCGGAGAGACGAACATCCTGGAGGTCCGAACGCAGCACGGCCAGGCGTCGATCATGAACTTTGGCGGTGTCATGGTCCCGTCGCAGGTGGCCCTGCCGGACTCCGCCACGTTATCGCTGCGGCCGGAAAGCGTGGCGCTGCTGCGTGCCGACGACACCCAGGGTGTCGCCGCCACCGTGGCGGACCTGGAATTTGGCGGCATGACCTTGCGCATGGTCGCGCATATTCCAGGCATCGCGCAGCCCATCCGCGCGGCGCTGCCGGCGGACCGCGCGCCGTCGGGGCTGGCGGTCGGCGACACGGTCCGGCTCAGCTTCGACCTCGGTGCGGCGGCGCTGCTGCCGGGGGCTGGCTGATGTCCTCAACCGGCCTCGCGCTGTCACCTTTCGCCCGGGTCGTGCTCGGCCTGCCGAAGGCATTGGCGATTACGGCCTTCCTGGCCTCGCTCGTCGGTCTCGGCATCGCGTCGTTCAGCGGAGCGGACGGATCGCCGTCGCTGACGCTTTACAATGACCTGCTGAGTTCCAATTCCACACGGCTGGCGATCTACCGGACGCTGTGGGTGGCCAGTCTGGTGACGTTCTTCTCGCTGATCATCGCTTACCCGCTCGCGTTGTTCATCTCCCAGGCGCGCAATCGCGACCTGATGCTGATCCTGGTGATCTCGCCCTGGCTCACCAGTATCGTCATCCGCACCTTTGGCTGGGTGGTGCTGCTGGGAAATCGGGGCGTCATCAACCAGGCCATCATGGGGCTGGGCCTGTCGAGCGAGCCGATCCAACTGATTTTCACGCCCTTCGCGATGATCCTGGGCCTGGTGCATGTGCTGTTGCCCTTCATGGTGATTTCCATCCTGTCGGTGCTGATGCAGGTGGACCGCCGGCTGACTGAGGCGGGGATGAGCCTGGGCGCCGGGCCGATCGAAACCTTCTTCCGGGTGACCTTGCCGCTGTCGGCACCCGGGGCGCTGTCGGGCTGCGCTCTAGTCTATCTGATCTCGGCCGGGGCCATCGTGACGCCGTTGCTGCTGGGGGGGCTGCGCGACCGCACGATCGGGACGCAGATCTTCCAGGAGATCTTCGCGCTATATGACTTTCCCCGTGCCGCGGCCTTGGCGCTGATCCTCGTGGTCACCTCGCTGATCGCCATCGCGCCGATCCAAATGCTGGAAGCGTGGCTTCGGGGAAGGATCAGCCGGATATGACCCGCTTCCTCTGGCGTACGCTGAACATCGTGCTGCTGCTATTCCTGCCGCTGCCGCTGGTGATCGTGGCGGTGGTATCCTTCTCTCCCGACCGCTTCCTGAGCTTTCCGCCGCCGGGCTTTTCGCTCGTCTGGTACATAGAGTTCCTGTCGAGCGCGAAGTGGATGGCGGTGGTCGGCGTCAGCGCCGCCATCGCCGCCGTGGCGGCGCTCTTCGCCTGCACCCTCGCGGTACTGGCGGCGCTGGCGCTGGATGCCGCCCCAGCACGGCTGCGCGGGGTGTGCGAGACGTTGATCCTGGCACCGCTGATCTTCCCGCATGCCGCCGTCGGCATCGCCTTGTACGGCATGATGAACGGGCTGGAGGTGCTGGACGGTACGTTCATCGGCATCTGTGCCGCGCATATCATCCTGTGCGGTCCCTTCGCCTACCGCCCGATCTCGGTGGCGTTGGGGCGGTTGGAACCGGCGATGGCGGAAGCCGCGATGAACCTTGGTGCGACGCGGCGGGAGACGTTTTTTCGGGTGACGCTGCCGCTGCTGCGGCCCGGCATGGTCACGGCACTGCTCTTCACCTTCATCCTGTCGTTCGATGAGGTGACGGTGACCCTGTTCCTGGTCTCGCCGCAGATCACCACCCTGCCGATCGAGATCTTCCACCATGTGGAGCAGAGCGCCGACCCAGTGGTCGCCGCGATCGCCACCTTCCTGGTATTGGCGAGCGTGCTGCTTGTGGTCGTCCTGCAACGCACCGTCGGGTTGCAGCTGTTTCTTGGCACCGATAGCGATGACCGGCGCAGCGGCGGCGCATCTTGAACAAGGCCGCGGGGAGGAGTTCCGCTTGAAACAACAGACCAAGCGCCAGGCGCCGGTGCCGAAGCCGCCCGACCCGCTCGACCTGTCCATCGGCCTGCGCGTTCGGCAGCTTCGCCAGCAGCGTGCGGTGTCGATCCAGGCGGTGGCGCAACTCTCGGGCCTGTCCATCGGCTTCGTCAGCCAGGTGGAGCGGGGTCTGTCCTCGCCCTCGGTGCGCGACCTGATGCGCATTGCCGCGGCGCTGGGCACCGACTTCAACCTGCTGGTCGATGCCGGCGCGAGTGTGGCGCGTGCCGCGGCGGATGGCCCGATCGTGCGGCTGGAAGACCGCCGCGACATCGCCTTCTTCGACGGCATCCAGAAGCAGCTTCTATCGCCGCCGACGGAAAGCGCGCTGTTCCTCTACATGGTCACGATCGAACCGCATGGCCGCGCCGGAGAAACCCCCTATGCCCATAGCGGCGAAGAAGCGGGGCTGGTGCTGCAGGGACGGCTGCTGCTGACCATCGATGCCACTGACTACCTGCTGAACGAGGGTGACAGCTTCCGCTTCCGCAGTACCACGCCGCATCGCTTTTCCAACCCCACCGCCTCCGTCGCCCGCGTGCTGTGGGTCAACGTCAAGCCGTCCATCCCAGCCGAGGCCACGCCATGAAATCGATGCGCCCCACGCTCTACGGCAGCCGCCACGCGGTTTCCGCCGGGCACTACCTCGCGGCCAATGCGGGTTTCGCGATCCTGGAGGCCGGCGGCAATGCCATCGATGCGGGCTGCTGCGCCGGGATCGCGCTGGCGGTGCTGCATGCCGATGAGGTGAACGTGGCCGGCGTGGCGCCGATCATGATTCGCACCGGCCAGGGCAAGGTCGTCACCATCGCGGGGCTGGGCCACTGGCCCGCCAGCTTTCCGGCCGATCTGTTCATGCGTGAGCATGGCGGCAAGATGCCGGTCGGGCTGCTGCGCACCGTGGTGCCGGCGGCGCCCGATGCCTGGATCACCGCGCTCTGCGACTACGGCACAATGTCCTTCGGCGATGTCGCCGCCGCCGCCATCCGCTACGCGCGCGAAGGTTTTGCCGTGTTCGATTACATGGCCGGGCAGATCAAGTTGTATGAGGAGGGGTATCGCATGTGGCCCTCCAATGCCGCGATCTTCCTGCCGGGGGGCAAGGTGCCAAAGGTCGGCGACCGCTTCCTTCAGACCGACCTGGCCGGCACGCTGCAATATATGGTGGATGAGGAGCGCGCGGCCTCCAAGCGCGGTCGTGTGGCCGGGTTGCAGGCGGCACGCGCCGCCTTTTATTGCGGCGACATCGCAGCGAAGATCGCGGACTACCACGCCCAGGAAGGTGGCTACCTCACGCGCGCGGACCTTGCCGGCTTCCACAGCCGTTACGAGGAGCCCGTTAAGGTCCGCTGGCGCGACTTCGAGGTCTATACCTGCGGTCCCTGGTGTCAGGGCCCGATGCTTGCCCAGTCGCTGCTGATGGTCGAACGCGCGGGCCTCGATGGCCTGGCACACAACAGCGCCGACTATATCCATTTGCTGACCGAGATCATCAAGGCTGCCTGTTCCGACCGCGAATACCGCTACGGCGACCCGCGCTTCGTCGATGTCGGCCTGGACGAGTTGCTGTCCCCCGCGCATGTCGCGGCGCGTGTCGCTGCCATCGATATGGCGAATGCGATGCCGGACATGCCGCCGCCACTCGGCCGCTATCCCGGCAACATGCCGATGCCAGAAAAGGGCGGCAGCGAGGCCACGATCGAGCCCGATACCTCCTACTGCTGTGCCGTGGATCGCTGGGGCAATGCGTTCTCCGCGACGCCGTCGGACGGGTCCTGGCGGTCGCCGGTGATCCCGGGGCTGGGCATCGTCCCTTCGGCGCGCGGTACGCAGTCGCGGCCGGATCCGCGGCATCCGTCCGGCGTGGCGCCAGGCAAGCGGCCGCGGCTGACGCCGAACCCGGCCATGGCGGTACGCGACGATGGATCGGTGATGCCCTTCGGCGCGCCGGGCGGCGATGTCCAGGTGCAGGCGATGCTGCAAGTCTTCCTCAACACGCATCATTTCGGCATGGACATCCAGGAGGCGATCGAACAGCCGCGCTTCGCCAGCTTCAGCTTCCCCAACTCCTTCGCGCCCTTCACGCACCTGCCTGGCCGCCTCAACCTTGAGGATCGGTTTCCGAAGGCGGTGCTGGAGGACCTGTCCGGTCGCGGCCACGATGTCGAGTTGTGGCCAGCCTATTCGCGGCGCACCTGTTCGGTGGAGGCGATCCTGCTGGATAGTCGAACCGGCTTCCTGCGCGCGGGGGCCGATCTGCGACAGCCAGCCTATGCGGTGGCCGTCTGATGGCGGCACCCCTGCCGCCGAGCCTTTATGCCGACACCGCGCGTCCGGGCATTTCCGCGCCACCGCTGGCGGGCAACCGGCGCGCCTCGGTCGGCATAGTCGGTGGCGGCTTCACGGGACTGTCGGCGGCGCTTCACCTCGCGCAACGCGGTACGGATGTCGTGCTGCTGGAGGCAAATGAGGTGGGCTGGGGCGCCTCCGGTCGCAACGGCGGGCAGGTCAATCCGGGGCTGAAGTACGATCCCGATCAGGTCGAAGCGGATTTCGGGCCTGATCTCGGTCGACGCATGGTCGCTTTTTCAGGCAACGCGCCGAACGTCGTCTTCGATCTCGTGCGCCAGCATCAGATTCAGTGCGAGGCGCGGCAGGGCGGCACGTTGCGTGCCGCCTACGCGACCAAGACCGCGGCGGCTGTGCGCTCGACTGCAGAGCAATGCCTGCGCCGCGGCATGCCGGTGGAGGTGATGGAGCGTGAGGTTATTCGCGCCTTCACTGGCTCCGACCGCTACATTTGCGCCGTGCGCGATCGTCGCGGAGGCTCGCTGAACCCGCTTGGCTATGCGCGCGGCCTGGCTGAGGCGGCGCAGCGGGCCGGTGCCACCATCCATGGCGCTTCGCCGGCGTTGTCGATCGTCCGGCAGGGCAGTGATTGGATCATACGAACCCCCGGTGGCGAGCTGCGGGCGGAGCATCTGATTGTCGCCACCAACGCCTATTCCGACGACATCTGGCCCGGCCTGCGCCGTAGTATCGTGCCGGTGTTCAGCGGTATCGTCGCGTCGGAACCGCTTTCTCCCGAGCTCGCTTCGCGTATTCTGCCTGACGGTGCCTCGCTGTACGAGAACGGCCAGATCACGGTCTACTACCGCATCGACGTGAACGGACGCCTGCTCATGGGCGGTCGTAGCCCCATGCGCGATATCGCCGACATGAACCAACTGGGCTGGTTGATCCGCTACACTGAAAAGCTGTGGCCGGAACTCAAGGGCCAGCGTTGGAGCCACTGCTGGACTGGTCAGCTCGCCGTCACCACGGACCACTACCCGCATTTCCACGAACCCGCGGAGAATGCGCTGATCTGCCTCGGCTACAATGGACGCGGTGTCGCGATGGCAACGGCGATGGGCGGCGAGTTGGCGCGACGGACGCTCGGCACGCCGGTGGCGTCGCTGGACATGCCGGTGACGGCGCTGAAGACCATTCCGTTCCATGGGCTGTGGCGCACGGCCGCCGCGGCGCGCATCACCTACGGCCGGATCCGCGACGCGCTTGGGCTTTAGGGTGCTGGGAAGTTCGTCTTTCCAGATGGGGTCAGATGTCATTCGCTGATGCCGATGGAGGGGGCGGGTCGTCAGGCGACGGCGATGTTCCGTGATCTGAGTCAGGGGCCATCGGGTAAACGCGCGGTGCTGGAGAGCATCTTCCTCCAGGCGTTGCTTCGGCAGTACGGCGTGCAGGTCGTGCGTGCTGAGCAATCTTTGGCCGCCGGCTCGAGCGCCTTTTACCGACGCGACTGATATGAGTATCACATGACGCTTGTGGGGTCGGTCGAAACGCCAGGGGCAGTGGGCGAATAGCGAGCGTGCTCCGACCCCACGGCAAAAGGGTGAGAGCCGAGGTGCAGGACGAAGCAACCGCCGAATTTTTAAATAGCACTCGCCGCACGCGCCGCCTCAACGACGAGGGGGCCGAAGCGCCGCGCCATCTCCGCGGGCGTCTGGTTGGCGAGTGAGGCGGTGATCTGCACCGCGGCGGCCGGCAGCCCGTCTGACCCCAGGATCGGCGCCGCCAGGGCAACAATGCCAATCTGCACCTCCTCGGTCGCGAGCGCGTAGCCAAGCTCGCGCGCCTCCGCCAGTCGCGCGCGAATCCCGGTCAGGTCGGCCACGGTGTGGGGTGTGATCCGGCGCCGATCCGAACGCGCCAGCACATCGTCCACAGCGGCCTTGTCGAGCCGCGACAGCACCGCGCGACCGCCGGAGGAACAGTAGGTAGGGATCCGCGTCCCGGCCAGGCCCGCAAGAAAGGTCTCCCGCCGGCTTTGCAGGCGCAGCACATAGAGCATCGTCAGGTCGTCGAACACGGTCAGATCGACGCGTTCCTGCGTATCCTGCCGTAGATCAATCAAGATCGGCATGGCACGCTCAAATAGCGGGTCGCTGCGCAGGCAATCGAAACTGCGATCGAAGATCTTGAGCCCCAACACCAGCCCGCCACGCGTCCCGCGCTGCCGCAGATAGCCAAGACGCAGCAGCGTATGCGTGGATCGTTGAACCGCGCTGCGGTCGAGCCCGGTGGCCTTGGCGATGTCACCCAGCGACAGGGGCCCCGGCGCCCCGGAAAAAGCCTCGAGCACGTGGAACGCCCGCGCCGCGGCTTCGACGAACAGCTTGTCGTCGCCGGGCGCTGGAGCTTGTTGCACTGCGGAATTCCGTTGACGGGGCAATCCTGGCGCTCCTAAAGTATCGTTATTAGATGCAATTGTAGCGCTAGTCGATGCAATTGATCAAGCCCGTCGGACGAGGAACTTGACGATCAACATGCCACCACCCGGGGCAACGCGCTCGTCGACAGGCCCGCTGCGGATCAGTGGCGGGTTGGTCCTGCTGGCGGCCGATGATCCCACGCCGCGCAAGCGTGACCTGCTGGTCGAGGGCGGACGGGTCACGGCCGTGCTGGAGCCGGATCAGCCCTCGGCGCCCGCTGACCCATTCGACGCCAGCGGCCTCATCCTCATCCCCGGCCTGGTCAATAGTCATGTCCACAGCTCCGGCAATCTGATCCGCAGCCTGACGGACCGGTGGAACCTGGAACTGCAGTTGAACGCCGGGCCGGCCTTTCGCGGCGTGCTGAGCACCAGGGAGAAGTACCTGACGACACTGCTCGGCGCCGTGGAGATGGTCAGCCGCGGCTGTACGTCGTGCTACGACATCTTCTTCGAAGCGCCCTTGCCCAGCGCCGAAGGCTTCGGCGCCGTTGCCGCCGCATATCGCGACGTCGGCATTCGGGCTGTGGTGGCGCCGATGGTCTCCGACCGCAGTTTCTACGACGCCGTGCCGGGCCTGCTGGACGCGCTGCCGCAGCCAGCGGCGGCACGGCTTCGCGCTTCCCCCGCGCGGCCGTGGCAGCAGACCCTTGCCGCAGTCGAGGCCGCATTCGCCGCCTGGCCATCGTCGGACATCCTGGGCTTCGCGATCGCCCCCACCATACCCATGCACTGCACCGATGACTTCCTGCGCGGGGCCGCGGCATTCGCGCGCGGCAACGGCATCGGCCTGCACACGCATCTCGCGGAATCGCGCGTGCAGGCCGTCTATGGCGCACAGGTCTATGGCATGTCCATCACCCGCCACCTTGCACAACTGGGCTTGCTGTCAGGGAACTTCACCGGGGCGCATGCCGTGTGGATCGATGCGGAGGACGCACGCATCCTCGCCGCCCACGGGGCCAGCGTGGCGCATGCGCCGGGCGCCAACATGCGGCTGGGCGTTGGGCTCGCGGCGGTGCGGATGATGTTGGAGGCCGGGCTATCGGTCGGCCTCGCCACGGATTCACGCCTCTGCTCCGACAACCTCAATATGTTCGAGGCGATGCGCCTCGCCTCCTATGCATCGCGCGTGCGGGGCTACGACCGCGCGCCCTGGCTTTCCACGCGGGAGGCCTTCGCACTCGGCACCACCGGCGGCGCACGGGCGCTTGGCCTTGAGGGACGTATCGGCCGTCTGACGGCCGGGCATGCGGCGGACATCGTCTTCCTCGACCGTCACAACACCAATTATGTGCCGCTGATCGATCTGGTCCATCAACTCGTGCATGCCGAAGATGCCACGGCGGTCCGCCATGTTATGATCGCCGGCCGGATGGTTTATCGGGACCGCGGCTTCCCGCATCTCGACCTGCCTGCGCTCTTCGCCGAAGTCGAAAGCGCCGCATCCCGCATCCGCGACGAAAATGCGCCACGCCTGGCCGAGGTCGCGGCGCTCGAACCCGCGGTGCTGGACATCTGCGGCTGCTTCGCCAGGGCGCCCCTCGGTATCGAGCGCTTCGTCCGTGATGACCTGACCTGTGAAGGTGTGACGCCATGACCGATGCCGAGATCGCACAAGCGGCAGCGATTCTGGCCGCTGCACGCCAGGGCAACACGATTGCCGGCCTGCCGGACCATCTTCGTCCGCAGACCCTCCGGCAGGCCGAGGCAATCCAACTCGCAACCCTTGCCGCACTCGGTCTGACGCGTGGTGGCTGGAAGCTCGGCCGCCTCGGCACGCATCTGTTCAGTGCCCCGATGCCCGTCGGACCCCTGGGCGAGGCCGAGCCGGTGATCGTGCTGCCGCCCGGCAGCCGCATCGAACTGGAATTGGCGCTGCGCTTCCGTGCCGACCTGCAGCCGGGCAGGGCGCCCGAGCTTTCGGTCTTGCCGGCCTTCGCCGATCTGGTGGTGCTGATCGAGTTCGTCCGCACCCGCTTCACCGTCCCGGCCGCGACGACGGAGTTGGAACGGATCGCCGACTGCATCGCCAACGAACAGACCGTCGCGGTCGTCATGGAGCGTTCGTGGCAACCCGAGATCCTTGAGTCGCTGCCCGCCGTGCGGCTGCTTCAGGACGGGCAGGAGATTGCGCACCACAGCGGCCGGCACACCGCCGCGCCGCTCGCCCCACTGTTCGATGCTTGGCGCCAGCGCTGCATGGACGGATCGATCGTGGTCGGCGCCGGTGAGATCGTCACCCTCGGAAGCCTGACGGGCGTGCTGCCGATCCCCGCGGAGGGCGCGCGCTTCACCGGCGAGATTGTCGGCCTTCCAACCCTCCATTGCCTCGTCGCCCCCATTTCGGAGATCCGTGCATGATGCGCCTTGGCCTTCTTCTTCTCGTGGCCTTGCTGGCCAATGTCGGGGCCCATGCCCAGCCCGTCTGGCCGCAGCGCACCGTGCGCATGGTGGTGCCTTTCGCACCTGGTGGCGCCACCGACATCATCACCCGCCTGCTCGCGGAGGAGATGACCCGCAATATCGGCCAGAGCGTGGTGGTGGAAAACCGCGGCGGCGCCTCCGGCACCATCGCCGGCACCTACGTGGCCCGCGCTCCGGCGGATGGCTACACGCTGTTCATGGGCACCACGGGAACCAACATCCTGGCGCCCATCTTCATCCGTAACGTGCCGTATGAAACGCAGCGCGACTTCCGCGGCGTCGCCATGGTCGCCGGCATCGCCAACCTGCTCGCGGTCACCTCGGCGCTGCCGGTCGCGACGGTGCAGGAACTGGTCACCTACGCCCGGGCCAATCCCGGGGTGCTCAACTACGCCGCCACGGGCAGCGGGTCGCGCATGGCGATGGAACTCTTCCTGCAAGGCACCGGCATCGACATCGTGATGGTGCCGTTCAGCGGCGGAGGCCTCGCCCTGCAGGCGATGTTGCAGAACCAGGTGCACGTTTCGCTCGACCTGCTGCCGTCGTTGATGACCGCCGTGCAGGACGGCCAATTGCGGGCGCTGGCCGTCAGCACGCTGGGTCGGTCGGCGCGCGCGCCGGCCGTGCCAACACTCGCGGAATCCGGCCTGGCCAACTACGAGTTCATTTCCTGGCAGGGCATCTTCGCACCGCGCGCCACGCCGGACGCGGTGGTCGAGGCCGCGAACCGCGCCGTCCTTGCCGCCCTGGCAGCCCCCGAAACACGCAGGCGCATCAGCGAACTGGGCGCCGATGTGATGGGCGGCACGGCGGCCGAGATGGACGCCTACATCGCCGCCGAAATCCGCAAACTCACCGCCGTGGCCACCGCCGCCAAGATCGAGCCGCAATAGGCGACCTTCAGGAGCACGCCCGCATGCTGATGCCCACCCCGACCCGGTACGACTACTCCGCGATCGTCGAGCGTCCTGTCTACGACTGGCCCGGCGGCGCGCGCCTCGCGTTCTACCTGGCGCTGAATGTCGAACAATTCGCCTTTGGCCGTGGTGCCGGCCACACGCCGCACAATTGGAGCAACCCGCTCGACACCCGCATCTATGCCTGGCGGGATTACGGGACGCGCGTCGGCATCTGGAACATCCTCGAACTTTTGGAGGAACTGGGCCTCCCCTGCACGCATCTGATGAACTCAGCGGTCTGCGATCGGATCCCTTCCATCGTCAGCCGCATCAACGCCCGTGGTGAAGAAGTGGTCAGCCACGGCCGTACCAACGCCGAACGCCCCGGCGACCTGTTCGAAGAAGATGAGCGCCGCGTGATCCGCGAGGTCACCGACACCATCGGCGCGCATCACCCGTCCCGTCCCTATGGCTGGATGGCGCCCTGGATCAGCGAAAGCAACGTCACCGCCGATCTGCTGAAGGAGGAGGGCTATCGCTACATCATGCACTGGCCCTGCGACGACCAGCCGATCTACCTGCGCACGCGCAGCGGCCCGTTGCTCAACGTGCCCTATCCGATCGAGCTGAACGACGCGCCCTTCATCCTCAACCGCGGCCATTCCGCGGAGGAATTCGCCCAGGGCATGATCGACCAGTTCGACATGATGCTGAAGATCTCCGCCAGGCGACCGCTGGTCTGTCCGGTCTCGCTGCACACCTTTGTCTTCGGACCGCCGTTCCGCCTGGCGGCGCTGGAGCGCGCGCTGCGCCACATCGCCAACTACAAGAACGATGAGCGCGTGTGGTTCACCTCGCCCGGGCAGATCGCCGATCACGTCCTGTCGCTACCGCCAGGCACGGTGCCGGGTGACGGAGCACCATGACGAGCCTGTCGGAGATGCCGGCGCGCATCCCTTGCTGGTCGACCTGCAGGTCGCTGGTGCTGGGGCGCGCATGGTGGACGAGGCCATGGCCCGGTGCGGGCGCATCGACGTGCTGGTCAACAATGCCGGCATCCGGTGCCGCGCGGATTTCGGCACCTTTACCCAGGCGGAATTCGATCAGCTTATCGCCATCAACCTCGCCGCCCCCTTCTTCGCGAGCCAAGCGGTGATCCCCGCCATGACGGCGCAGGGTGGCGGGCGGATCATCCATGTGGCGAGCCAGATGGGCAGCGTCGCGGCGCAAGGGAATGCGCTCTACGGGCTCAGCAAGGCCGCGCTGATCCAGCTCACGCGCGCGATGGCGCTGGAACTGGCGCCGCGCGGCATCATGGTGAATGCGGTGAGCCCAGGCCCCATCGCCACCCGCTTCAACCTCGACCGCTTTGCCGACGAGCCGGGGCGGCAGCAGCGCATCGAGGCCAAGGTGCCCGCGGGGCGATTGGGCGAGCCGGAGGAGGTCGCCGAGGCGATCGTCTTCCTTGCCACCTGCCGAGGTGCCTTCATCCACGGCCACGACCTTGTCGTCGATGGCGGCTACGTCATTCAGTAAGGGGGCGATATGGGCCAGGCGATTGAAAGCCTCGCGCGGCTGGTGGCCGAAACGCGATGGGACGACGTGCCGGAAGCGGTGCGGCGGCATGCGAAGCTGGTGCTTCTCGACACGATGGGCGTCATCCTGGCCGGCAGCCAGCAACCGGAACTCCGCGCCTTGCGACAGCAACTCGCGATCGGCGCCGGTGCGGGCGCGACCATCCTTGCGCGGGGCTTCCCCACCACGGACCCGCGCGTGGCAGCTTTCGCGAACGGCACGGCGGGGCGATCGATCGAGCTTTGCGAGAGCCATCGCTTCGTGGCCTGCCAGGCGGCGGTGCAAGTCTTCCCGGGCGTCTTCGCCGCGGCGGAAAGCCGGGGCAGCAGCGGGCGCGACATGCTGCTGGCGCTGATCCTCGGCTATGACGTCGCCATTCGCCTGGGCGCGGGCACGACGCAAAGGCCGCTTGCGCATCAGAATGGACAAACCGCGCTGATCGGCGCCATCGCCGGCGCGTCGCGGCTGCGCGGCCTGGATGCCGAGCAGACCAGCGGCGCCATGCGTATCGGCGCGACCTTCGTCTTGGTGCCGAGCTACACCAACGCCGTCGACGGTGCGACCACGCTCAATGCCGCCGGCGGTATGAGCGGCCTGGCGGGCGGACTGGTGACCGACCTGGCCGAAGCCGGCTTCCTGGCACAGGCGGATGCGATCGAGGAGGCGCTGACGCACCTCGTCGCGGATCGCTTCGAGCCGGAGCGAGTCACGGAGGCGCTTGGCGAGCGGTGGGAGATCACGCGCAACGCCTTCCGCCTGCGCGCCTGCTGCATTCCCACTTACGCTTCGCTGGACGCGCTGGAGGCTGCGTTGGCCGAGCTTGGCGCGCCGCCCGAAGCCATCGCGCGGATCGATATCGCGACCTATCGCTTCGCCTCGGCGATGCGCAGCCAGCAACCGCGGAACGGTTTTGCCGCGCGCTATTCCTTGCCGCATGCCGCCGCCGCCATCGTGCTGCGCGGCAGTGCCGGGATCGATTCCTTCGCCGAGGAGACGGTGCGGGACCCGGCCTTTGTCGCGTTGCGCGCGCGCGTCCATGTCAGCGAGGATCCGGCACTGACCGCGATGTTCCCTGCCAGCAAACCCGGCCGCGTGACTGTGACCTTGCAGAATGAGCAGCAGGTGACGCGGCAGGTCGATAGCGCGCGGGGCGACTTCCAGCGACCCTATGCTGAATCCGAGATACGAGAGAAATTCCGCGCCCTGGCCGGACGATCGCTGACGGAAGCTGGGGTGGCGGCCCTCGAACACGCCATAGATGCCACCGATGAATGGTCCGATGTGAGGTGCCTCGCCGCCACGCTTCGTGCCCATAGCCGTGCTGAATGCGGGGACTAACCTCTCAAGCAGGTCAACAGGAGTAAGCGCCTCCACACGGCCGCAGCGGTCACTCAAGCACGGTTGCTTACCAGATCCCTCCTTGCCAAGGCGGCGGGCGGCGACATCAGGGACTATCACCCGTCGCTCAAGGCGCTGTGTTGAGGGGCAGGTCAGGGGAGGGGGCCATGACCGACAGTCGCCTCGTCCTGCAAGCCTTGCTCCGGCAGGATCTCCCTTCGTTTGCCGGCAAGTGCGGTGCCCCCCTGGAGGCGCGACGCGCTTTTCATGGCAACCGGCATATCCCGCCTGGTGACTGGCAGCACTGTCGGGTTGCGAGGAGGGGAGATCCGGCGGCTCGTGATCACCATCGACGTCTAGCGGCGGCATAGGCAGGCTTGCCAACCTTGGGTGCGGCCAATGGGACGGGGCCGGCGAAATCGCCGTGGTGGAGGACCTTCACCTGCGGCTCACTGTCGCGGCCGCCGCCATTCCGCCGCCATCGCACCTGCCGCACCGAGCAGCATGAGCAGCGCCATCGGCCGCGGCGTCCCGTCCGCCAGCACACCAACCAATGCGCTGCCGATGGCGGCACAACTGAATTGCAGCGTGCCCAGCAGCGCCGAAGCGCTGCCAGCGCGGCTGGCGTGGCGCGACAGCGCACCGACCGCGGCGTTCGGGAATACCAGGCCGGTGCAGGCCAGTGCGACGACCGCCGGCATGAACACGCCCATCAACCCGCCTCGGCCGGTCATCGCGAAGATCGCCAGAACCAGCACCGCGGCCCCGGATGCGCGCAGCGCATAGGCAGGTACACGGCGCGGCCCCAGCCTTTGGAGCAGCCAGGGGTTGACCTGCGACGCCACTATGAAGCCCGTCGCGCTGACGGCAAAAAGCAGACCGAACTCCGCCGGCGCCACGCCGAAATGGTCGATGTAGACACCTGGCGCCCCGCTGATGAAGACGAAGACCGAGAACATCGCCGCCGCGCCCATCAGCGCGTTCGTGATAAACCCACGCTCTCGCCCGATCTGCACGAAGTCGCGCAGCATGTTGACGGCCGAGCGCCGTACCCGCCGGGCCGGCGGCAGGGTCTCCGGCAACAGCGCCCAGGCGAGCACGCAGCTCAGCCCACCATAAATCGCAGCACCCCAGAAGATGGAGCGCCATCCGCCGGCGCCGAGCAGCAGCCCGCCGATTGTCGGCGCCAGGATCGGTGCGGCCCCCATGACGAGCATCAAGCGCGACATAAGCCGCGCGGCGGCGAGCCCTTCGGCCAGGTCCCGCACCATGGCGCGCGGAATGACGGCGCTTGCCGCGCCGCCGAAGGCTGCGACGCAACGCCAGGCGGCAAGCGACGTCATGTCCTGCGCGAGGGCACAGCCGATGGAGGCCGCGGTGTAGACCACTGTCCCCAAGATCAGCGGCAGTCGCCGCCCGAGGCGGTCAGCCAGTGTCCCCTGAACGAGCTGCCCGACGGCGAGCCCGACGAACCAGGAGGCCAGAGTGATTTCGACACTGCCGCGGCTTGTGCCGAGTTCCGCTTCGATGGCCGGAAAGGCCGGTAGATACATGTCGGTGGAAATTGGGCCGACCGCCGTCAGGAAGCCGAGGAGAAGGGGGAGCCACCTGGGCATGCGGAGTCCGATCGAGGCGGTGGGCCGGAAGCATGCCGCTGCCGGGTGGAAGCAGATGGGGGCGCGGCGGGAATAGCCTCACCCCAACGGTCCCGATGCAAAGCTCGGGCGCGCATGTGAGGACTTGTGTCGCCTACGCAGTTGGCGGGCAATGGCGCGGCAGGATTGCATTGGCTTGGGGGTTGTTCAAATCCAGCGATGCCAAGGGGTTATGTTTTCTGCGCGAAATCGCCCAACCAGGAAAGTCGGGTGCGCTCTTGCGGTCTGGAGTGCGAAGGGGGGCGTCGTTCGGTCTCCGGACCTTAGACGGCGTCCGGCCGACCCGCCGCGTTTTCCCGGCAGCTCCGTCGTGCTTTGGATCGAAGGCCCCCCCGACCTTGCGCGCGACCGAAGCGCCCCTGTTCCGTAAAGATCGTTCTTTGTTTGATGGGACCGGCCGCACACTACAAGGCTTCGATATTCTGAAGAAGCAGCTCAGATATGCCGTCGGCTCAGGACTCATCGTCCAATCAGGACGACAGCGCTGTCGGCTTCGTCGTCGCCAAGGTGGCGTTGAGACTGGCGGTGGTGTCCTTCCCGCTGCCCCCGGATCGGGATGTGGGGGTGCGCGTTGCACTCCGGAGGTCGATATGACGACACGTAGCCCGATCCCGTGCATGCCGTGTCAGTCAAAGGTTGAACCGAGGAATTCCTGTCGCGTGAACAGCGTGTATTCGGCTTCGAACATCATGATCGCCACGAAGATCAACACCAGCACCGGTGGCAACAGGATGGCATAGGCCAGGGTGAGCCGCTCCCACGCCATGTGCATGAAGAACGCGATGATCAGCCCCGCCTTCAGCGTCATGAACAGGAGGATCAGCGACCACCTGAGATATCCGTGCAGTTGGAAGTAATCCACGAGGTAGGAGAAGGTGCTGAGCACGAACAGCCATGCCCAGACCACCAGGTAAACCTTGATGGGGTGGTGCTGGTCATGCGTTCTTGTCGCCGTCGCTGTTTGGACCATGCCTGCCTCCTACCAGAGATAGAAGAACGCAAAGATGAAGACCCAGACGAGATCAACGAAGTGCCAATACAGGCCCATGATCTCGATGGACTCGTAGTGGCCCTTCCGGCTGGTGAAGAAACCCCGTCGCTCCTGGTCGTAATCCCCCCGCCATACCTTCCGCGCCACAATGAACAGGAAGATCACGCCGATGGTCACATGGGTGCCGTGGAAGCCCGTGATCATGAAGAAGCTTGAGCCGAATTGGGCGGCGCCCCAGGGGTTCTCCCAGGGGCGAACCCCTTCGTGGATCAGCTTGGTCCATTCGAAGGCCTGCATGCCGACGAAGGCAGCGCCGAGCAGCGCCGTCACGATCATCAGCACCGCGCTTTTCACGCGCTGCCGCCGGTAGCCGCAGTTGACCGCCATGGCCATCGTGCCGCTGCTGCTGATCAGCACGAAGGTCATGATGGCGATCAGGATGAGCGGCATATGCGTGCCGGCGATCTCCAGCGCGAAAACCTCGCTGGGGTTCGGCCAGGGCACCGTCGTGGACATGCGCACCGTCATATAGGACAGCAGGAAACAGCCGAAGATGAAGGTATCGCTGAGGAGGAATATCCACATCATGGCCTTCCCCCAGGACACGTTCTTGAAGGCCCGCTGGTCCGACGACCAATCGGCGACAATGACGCGCCAGCCAGCATTCTGTGCCGGGACGGTGTGCGTTTGCGAGGTATCGGGCATGGGACGACCCTATCTGAACGGGGCAGCGCAGATCGCGTAGAGCCAGGTGAATGAGGGCGAGAAGGCGAGCATGCTGAACAGCGCGATCCAGGCGATGAGCAGGAAGTGCCAATAGGTGGTGCAGAGTTCCACGCTCAGGCGAAGCCGCTCCATCTCATCACCGCGCCATAGCCTGGTACCGGTCCGGGCGAGGGCAACCAGGCCGCCGAGCACGTGCAGCCCATGGGCCGCGGTGATGAGGTAGAAGAATGCGTCGGCCGGGTTGCTCGTCGGCGTATAGCCAGCGGCGGCCAGCTCCCGCCACGCCAGGACCTGGCCGGCCAGGAAAATGACGGCAGCGGCACTGCCAACAACCAGCCCGTCCCTGACCCCGCCGATGTTCCCGCGACGCACGGCGCTTCGCGCGTAGTGTAGTGCTGCGCTGCTGAGGAGCAGGACGCCCGTATTCGCCCAAAGCAGCCTTGGCTGCGGCGGCGGCTGCCAGTCCGCCATCTCCATCCGCATGGCATAGGCGCTGACCAGAAGTACAAGCAGCGAAGCGGCGACGGCGATGAACACGCGCAGGCCCATCACCGCCGGGGCGACCGGGGTGTCGGGCACGCCGGCGGCCGGGACCGTTTCCAGCCATGGCTTGGCGGCGATCCCATGCCGCAGCAGCCACCAGCCGGCGACCGCCAGGATCGCCACCAGGAAGGCCAGGGTGAAGATCACGTCGCCTCCCCCGGCGCGGCCCGTGTCGGCGGCGGCGTGGGTTCGTCCTGGGGGATGAAATCCCGCGCGGCGCCGGGGACGCTGTAGTCATAGGCCCAGCGGTAGACCACCGGCAGATCCTTGCCCCAGTTGCCGTGCGGCGGCGGGGTTTCGGGCGTCTGCCACTCCAGCGACGTGGCGTTCCAGGGATTGCCGCCGGCCAGCTTGCCGCGCTTCAGGCTCCAGACCAGATTGAACAGGAAGATGAATTGCGTGAAGCCCACCACCAGGGCCATCACGCTGATGAAAGCGTTCAGCGTCGCGGCGGATGCGGGAAACACGGCCATCTCGCCGATGTCGTGATACCGCCGGGGCACGCCCAGCAGGCCAAGGTAGTGCATCGGGAAAAAGATCGCATAGGCGCCGAGAAAGGTGACCCAGAAGTGGATCTTTCCGAGCGTTTCATCCATCAGCCGTCCGGTGACCTTCGGATACCAGTGATAGATTCCCCCGAAGATCACCATGATCGGCGCCACGCCCATGACCATGTGGAAATGTGCCACGACGAACATCGTGTCTGACAGCGGCACATCGACGACGACATTGCCGAGGAACAGCCCGGTCAGCCCGCCATTCACGAAGGTCACGATGAAGCCGAGCGCGAAGAGCATCGGCACGTTCAGATGGATATCGCCGTGCCACAGCGTCAGCAGCCAGTTGTAGACCTTGATGGCGGTCGGGATGGCGATGATCAGCGTGGTCGTCGCGAAGAAGAACCCGAAATAAGGGTTCATGCCGCTGACATACATGTGATGCGCCCAGACGACGAAGCTGAGCGCGCCGATCCCCACGATGGCCCAGACCATCATGCGATAGCCGAAGATGTTCCGCCGCGCATGGGTGCTGATCAGGTCGGAGACGATGCCGAAAGCGGGCAGGGCGACGATATAGACCTCAGGGTGGCCGAAGAACCAGAACAGGTGCTGCCACAGGATGGGACTGCCGCCGCCCTGTTCGCGCATCTGCCCAAGCTCGACCAGGGCCGGCATGAAGAAGCTGGTGCCGAGCAGCCGGTCGAACAGCATCATCACCGCACCGACGAACAGCGCGGGGAAGGCCAGCAGCGCCATGACCGTGGCCGTGAAGATGCCCCAGATGGTCAACGGCATGCGCATCAGCGTCATGCCCCGCGTGCGCGCCTGCAGCACGGTCACGACGTAGTTCAGCCCCCCCATCGTAAAGCCGATGATGAAGAGCATCAGCGAGACGAGCATCAGGATGATGCCCGCGTCCTGGCCGGGCGTGCCGGAAAGGATCGCCTGCGGAGGGTAGAGCGTCCATCCGGCGCCCGTCGGCCCACCGGGTGCGAAGAAACTCGCTACCAGTACCAGCACCGCGAGGACGTAGATCCAGTAGCTGAGCATGTTGACATAGGGGAAGACCATGTCCCGCGCGCCGACCATCAGCGGGATCAGGAAATTGCCGAACCCCCCAAGCAGCAATGCCGTGAGCAGGTACACCACCATGATCATGCCGTGCATGCTGATGAACTGGTAGTAGGATGCCGGATCGATGAAGTCGAAGGTACCAGGAAAGCCGAGTTGCAGCCGCATCAGCCAGGACAGCACCAGCGCAACCATGCCGATCGCCAACGCGGTGATCGAGTACTGGACACCGATAACCTTCGCATCCTGGCTGAAGACATACTTCGTCCACCAGCTGTGCGGATGGTACAGCTCGACCTCGGCGACCTCGGCGGGCGGGATGGCTTCATGTGTAATGTCGCCCATCGCGTTCTTCTCCCTGGCTCCCTCGGGTGAGGGTCGATGAGGTTGACCTCATCGTGCAGATTCGTCGTCCGTTCAGCTCATCTTGGGCCGTTTTCCACCTGCGCGAAGGTTCGCTGGCCGCCCAGCCAGGCCTGGTATTCGGCTTCTGTCTGCACCACGACCCTGCCGCGCATGATCGCGTGTCCGACGCCGCAGAGCTCGGCGCAAAGCGCTTCGAAGGTTCCGGTCCGGGTGGGCGTGAACCAGAAAAAGGTGACGGAGCCCGGCACCATGTCCATCTTCGCGCGGAACTCGGGCACATAGAAATTGTGCAGGACATCGATGGAGCGCAGCAGAACTTTTACGGGCCGCCCGATCGGCAGGTGCAGATCATCGGTGTCGATCACGACATCATCCCGGCCGTTGGGATCGTTCGGGCTGATGCCGAGCGGATTGTCGGGACTGATGTGCCGGACTTCGGATGTCCCCAGGCGGCCGTCGGCCCCGGGCAGGCGATAGCTCCAACGCCACTGCTGGCCGACGATCTCGATCTCGGTCGCCCCGGCCGGCACGGTGATGAACTGGTGCCACACGTAAAGGCCAGGGGCCAGCATGGCCGCGACGCCAACCGCCGTCGCGATGGTGAGCCACCATTCCAGGCGCTTGTTTTCGGGTTCGTAGGCCGCCTTCCGCCCTGGCTGATGCCGGAATCGGAACACGCAGTAGGCCATGAACAGCACGACGGCGACGAACACTGCCCCGGTGATCCAGAAGGTGATGGTGATCGTGTCGTCGATGTAGTGCCAGTTGGAGGCGATGGGCGTCCACCACCACGGGCTCATCAGGTGGAATACCACCGAGCCTATGCCCACGAGCACCATGATCAGCGCTACCGCCATCCCTCGCTCGCCCTCTCTTCTGGAGGATGCAGACCCGATTTAGGACAGAGACGTGTCTATTGCCGACGAAACTCCCGACGTGCGCACGCTGTCTTGCCACTGACTAGCGGCCCGCGGGCAGGTCGGAAGTGTTATTCCACATCGATACCGAGCCGACGCCGCTTCGTCAAACAAATCTGCACTGCGATATCTTGACAATTGGCGTCTATCTGAATCCGCCATCAGGCTGGCTGGGCCGCGCTGCACCGGGACCCAGCCCCCAGCGTCGGTCTTTCTTGCTTCCCAACGGGTCGGAATCGCGCTTACCGTCGGGGGCTTCAGGCAAGGGGAGAGCAGTCAGATGCCGAAGATCCCGCCCGCAGTGATGGTGTTTTTCCTTCTGGCTGGGAGTGCCACGGCCCAGGAGTCTGGCGGTGATGCCGCGGCGGGCCAGCGGGTCTTCAATCAATGCAGGGCCTGCCATTCCGTGGATCGGAATCTGCTGGGCCCGAACCTCAGGGGCGTCGTCGGCCGCTCTGCCGCGTCTGTGGAAGGCTTCCGCTACTCCGCCCCCATGCGCCAGAGGGCCGAGGCCGGGCTGGTTTGGACCGAGGATACTTTGCGCGCCTACGTGCGCGATCCTAAGGCTGTGGTTCCAGGCGGGTCGATGGCGTTTGCTGGCTTGCGCAACGACCAGCAGGTGACTGATGTGATTGCCTATCTGCGCGAACAGAGGTGAGGCGGGCCAGCCGTCGTATTACGAGAGGCGATGCACGGCGACACCGGGATGTTCGGCCGCCAAGGCTGCAATATGCGCATGATGCGTGAACAGGATGGTCTGGGTGCTGCGTCCCAGTTGCGCCAGAAGTGAGATCGCGGCCGCGGCGCGGCGATCATCGAAATTCACCAACAGGTCGTCAGCGATGAAAGGCAGCGGTGTGCCTTGCGCCACATGCGCCTCGATTCCCGCGATGCGCAGTGCAAGATAAAACTGATCGCGGGTGCCCTCGCTCAGTGCCTCCATCGGGCATTCGGTCTGATCCTCGCGTACGGCGTGCAGTGTGACCTGCCCAGGGGCATCCTCATCCGCGCCGAGCCGGCGATAGCGCCCGCCTGTCAGCAGCGCGAAATGCGCTCCGGCGGCGCGTAGCAGCGGGCCTTGGCGGTCGCGCCGGAACCGCTCGATGCCGGCCCTGAGCAATTCCCGTGCGACGTGCAGCCTTGCGTAGTGTTCCGCGTGACCGCGTGCCGCCGCCAGGGCGTCGGCCGCTTCCTGCGCCTTGGAAGCCGCGTCGCGGCCGGCGAACATCGCGGCCAGTTGCTGCTCGGCCAAGGTGCGGGTGGCGCTCAGTGCCTCGCGCTTCTCGCCCAACCGGGTGATTTCGTCCCTGATATCGTCCAGCCTCGCCACCGCCGCATCCGTCTCGACGCCGGCATATTCGGCATCCAGTGCCGCCTCGTCACGCCCATCCGCTTGCCTCGCCAGGTCCACCGTCAGGCGGGCGATCCCGGCCAGCGCCGCCTCGCGCTGCTGGGCGCGGTCGATCGCCAGTGCAAGCCCCGCGTCATCCACCGCACCGGCAAGACCACATAGCTGCGCAAGCTCCTCGCCGGCCGTCGTGATGCGCCGCAACGCGTCCTCACCGGCGGCACGATGGGTGACGATCAGCTCGTCCAGTTCGGCGGTCGTCGCCGTGGCCTGGCGCGCGTCCGCCAGCCGGCGCGCCAGGCTGGCGGCGACGAGCGATGGCAAACCCCTTCCGTCTTCCTCCGTCAGGTTGACTTGCAGGCTTCGAACCTCAGCTTCGAAATCCGCGATGGCGCGCCTCATGTTGGTCACCCGCGCCTGATCGGACCGCCACGCCTCCGCCACCTCGGCGATCTGCCCCCAGGCGGCCAAAGCGAGATGGGCCTCCTCCACCATCAGTCGATCGGAAAGGTTCAGCGCGCGAAGCGCTTCCTCCCAGTCCGCCTGCCATGCTTCGAGCGCGGCAGCCGCTTGCCCTTCGGCGGCCGCCACCTCGGCCAGGGGGGCCAAGGCACGCATGACCGCCTTGTCCAGTTCGGCATAGGCGGCGGCCGCCGCCTCCTCGGCGGCGCAGGCAGTCTCGGCAAGGCGCAGTGCTGCGCCGACCGTCGACGCCTCCGCCACGGTGGGCACGAGGCTGGTCAGCGCCGCGATCGTACGGTGACGCCGGCCGAGCAGTTCGTCCTGGCCGCGCCGGATGTCGTCGGCGGCATCCGCGCGGGCCAGGACCCGCTCTCGTGCCCGGCACCATTCCTCCAGGACAGCGGCCGGATGCGCCGCGACGCCGCTTGGCGCCCATAGCGCGCGCCATGCTTCCTGTGCTGCAGCGTGGTTTCCTTCGGACTCGGCCTGGGCCTGGGTCAATAGCGGCTGACGAGCATGCAGGGAGGCCAGCCTGGCTTCGCAGGCGAGGTAGTCCGAAACCCTTTGCGCCTCCTCCGCCCGGCGATCCGCCAGGCGATCGGCTGCGTCGCGCAGGCCCTCGAAGGCCGCTGGCAGCGTCGCCGGCGACACGTCCACTTCGGCATCGGGCGGCGCGCCATCGAGAGTCTTGCGGATGTGTCGCCAAACCTCGTCGCGTCGCGAACGTGCCGCGGTGATGGCGGCCGGCGTCGGCATCGTCTCGCCAGCGGAGAGCCGGCTCAATTCAGCCTGCCGCTCCAGTGTCTCGGCCTCGTGTTGGCTCAACGCCTCGGCGGCCTTCGCGCGCAGATCGGCGGCCGCGTCGAGGCGGCTGGCCGCAAGCGTCGATTCCGCCGGCAATGGCAGCCGGCAGGCGCGCAGCGTCGCCAGATCGCCCTGCCAGAATGCCAGCGTGGCCAGGGCGGCGGCGGATGCAGCCTGGGCTTCGCGCAGTGCAATGGCTGCTTTTGCAATCTCGTCGTCCAGGCGGCCTTCGGCGCGCAACTCATTGACGGTCTGTCGTAGCAGACGCGGAGCGGGCGGCAGCGACGCCGCGGCAAGCGCAAGCTGGGCCTGGTCGTGCTTGCGCCTGGCGCCCGCCAAGGCATGGCGGGCGGCTTCGGCCCTTGTCGCCAACTCCGAATGCCTGGTGATCAAGCGCTGCACGCGCTGACGCTTGCCCGCCGCGGGCACAACCTCGACAGCCGCCTCCGGGCTCAGTCCGGGCGGCAGATCGGTCAGCGCCGCGACGACGCGGATCCGGTGACGGTCGGACTGCGCAAGAACCTCGGGCAGATCCTGAGCGGCCTGCTCCGCGATGGCGCGACGCCGATCGAGCGCATCGATGGCATCCTGCGCGGCGAGGATGGCCGCATCCGGCACAAGCGCATCCCGCTTCCCGGTCAGTTGCTCGACGGCATCGGCCTCACGTGCGTGATCAAGCCGGGATTGCCGCAGTTCGGCCAGGGCATGCGCCCTGCGCGCCGCCGCATCCGGTGGCAGCGCCGGTGCATCGGCCACCTTGGCCAGGTGATCCCGCTCAATCGCCAGCGCCGCACGGATCGGGGCGACCCGACGGTAGCGTTCCAGGCGATTGGCTTCGATGCCAAGCGTCCGAATGCGCGCCTGCACCTGCTCAAGCTCCGCGACGGCTTTGGTGCGCGCGTCCTCCTGCTCCTGCCAGGCGCGTGGCGGAACGGCCCGCTCTTCGGCGGCCTTGCGAGCCTCCTGGAACTGGTCGAGAGATTCTGAAAGGCGGCGCCGGCCACGGCCGTCACCGAACAGCGCCTTGGCCTGGTCATCGATGGTCTTCAGGACGCCATGCAGATTGAGCAGGCCACTGCCCGCCAGCAGGCTCCCGCCGGCATCACCGCCAATGGCCTGCAATTCCCGCGCGCCCTGGCGCAAGCGTGGCCCATCCAGGCCGAAGCCCCGCTCGAAAAAAATGCGATCGGCGCCACCGAGGAACGGACGCAATGCCTGTTCGGGCAGCGGCGCGCCATTGGCATCCAGCAAGGTGTCGCGATTGCCCTTGCGCCGGATGAAATCGGTTTCCTTCCCGTCCTCATCCGCCAGCGTGAAGCCGATCCGCAGTTGCGCAGCCGGGTGCAGGAAATCGAAGGGTGTGCGATGCGGAAAGCCGAAGAGCGCATCGCCGATCGCCGCCAGGGCCGTCGACTTGCCGGCCTCATTCGCGCCATGCACCACATGCAGCGCGGCGTCGGCCGGAAACGTAAGTTCTGCGTCGGTGAGGTGACCATAGCGCAGCAGGTTCAGCCGGCGAAGCCTCACGGCTTTTCGTCCGCCGCCAGGAGCTCCGCGACAACCTGCCAGGCATCTGTCGCAAGCTGGCGCAGCCCGTCCTCATCCCGGGGCAGGTCGAGGTCGGCCTGGGCGGCAACCGGCAGTTTGCGGCGCAGCGCCTCAAGCTCCGCCAGCAGCTTGGCGACCTGGCCCGGATCGTCGAGGCCGGAGGCGAAGGCAGCGTGCAGGGGCGCCAGCAGTTCCGGCTCCGGCTGCATGGCTGGCCGGGTCCTGACCTTCACGCTTTCGACCCAAAGTTCGCCGCCGGCATTCAGCGCCACGGCCCGGCATTCCGCCGCAAGCCGCTCCGTATCCTCGATCAGCGTGGCGTGCAGCGCGGTTGCGCCGGTGAAGGTCAGGCGCGCGAGCAACGGTCGGTCATCAGCCTCGATGAGCGCCTGGTGCACGGCTGCTTCGATACGCTCGGACAATTGCGGCAGGCCGGTTCCGGTCGCATCGACGCTCAACACGGCCCAGCGCAGGACGTCGACGCTGCGGTGCTCCACCGCAACCACCCTACGATCCTCGACGGTGACCAGCGTGCAGCCCTTGGGGCCGGTTTCCTTCGCATGGCGTCCTTGCAGATTGCCTGGAAAGACGATCCAGGGTTGTTCCGACAGGACCTGCCTGGCGTGGATATGGCCGAGCGCCCAGTAGTCGTAGTTCTTCAGCCGCAGCGCGCCGATCCGGCAAGGCGCATAGGTTTCGTGTTCGCCGGGGTCTTCGGCCGAGGTGTGGAGCAGGCCGATGTTGAGCAGACCAGGGCGCGGCGCAGGATAGGATTCCGACAGGTCTTCCGGCACGGCCCGGTTCGGGAAGGAGTGGCCGTGCAATGCCACCCCGATCCCCCGATCTTCGAAGGTTTGGCATGTGCGTGCTGAGAATTCGTGGACATTCGCGGGTTTGGGGAGGTTCCGCGTGATGATGGACTGCGCATCGTGGTTGCCGCGCAGCAGGAAGCAGGGCCGGCCCAGCCTGCGCATTTCGGCGGCGAAGAACAGCCCGGTGGAAAAATCCTTCCAGTCACCATCATAGAGATCGCCGGCAATCAGCAGGAAAGCGACGTCTTCGGCCAAGGCTAGATCGATCATGGCGCTGAAGGCGCGGCGGGTGCAGTGGCGCAGCACGGTCTCGGGCAAATCGGCTCGCGACTGAAGGCCCGTGAGCGGGCTATCGAGATGAATATCGGCAGCATGCAAAAACTTCATTGGAAGGAATATAGGACGGCAGGTGACAGGGTGTCACTTGCCGTTCCGGGTCCTCCACGTGTTCGCCATTCCGAATGTCGCGGACCGCCTCAGTTCCGCGTCGATGCCAGCCGTTTCGGCAGGCAGACGGCCGTGCCCATTCTTCGACGGCAAGCTGCGTAGCGCACTACACTCGTGGCCATGTCGAATCCCGTCCCCGCCATCGCTCGCCACACGCTACGCCGGGACGATGCCTTCCCGAGGCGCGCCGAGGCACTCGGCTTCGGCTTCCATTCCCCGGACGGTCGCGAATACTGGGCGCGCGACGCCTGCTATGCCCTGACGCCGGAGGTGATCGATGCCCTCGAAAGCGCCGCGAGCGAACTCAATGCCATGATCGCCGAAGCCGTGAGCCGCGTCGTGCGCCGTGGCGACTACACCGCCTTCGGTTTCACGGATCGCCTCGCCGCACTGGTGGAGGCCTCGTACCGTGCAGACGAGCCCTCCCTCTACGGCCGCTTCGATTTCCGCCTGGCACCCGACGGTGCGATCAAGCTGTTCGAATTCAATGCCGAGACGCCCGCGGCACTGTTCGAAGCCGCTGTGGTCCAGCTCGCCTGGTTCGAAGAAACGCCCCAGGGCCCTGCCACCCGGCCTGGCAGCGACCAGTGGAGCCGCATCGACGATGCGCTCGTCGCGCGCTGGCCGGCGCTCGGCTTGCCACGCCTCATCCACTTCGCCGCCGAGCATGAGCGGGAGGACGAGGTCGCGCAGGTCGCCTACCTCATGGCTACGGCCCGCGCGGCCGGGCACGAGGCCGCGTTTCTCCCCATCGAGGACATCTCCTGGCGGGAGTCGGCGGGCTTCGTAACGCCCGCAGGTGCACCACTGCGCGCCTGCTTCAAACTCTACCCCTGGGACTGGCTGGATGCCGAGGAGGGCGGGCGGTTGCTGCCGCTGGGCCGAACCCGCTGGGTCGAACCGGCGCGGCGGATGCTGCACGCCAACAAGGCGATCCTCGCGGAATTGTGGTCGATGTTCCCGAACCATCCGTTGCTGCTGCCCGCCTCGCTCGACCGCGCGGCAATCGCAGGTCCGGCGGTCGGCAAGCCGGCACTTGGCCTTGAAGGACACGGCATGCGCGTCGAGGGCGTGGCCGAGGATCCATCCACCGGGATCGCAGAAGGTTTGCCTTTGTCGCCCACGATCTGGCAACAATGGTCGCCACTTCCGGGGCACGCGACACCGCAAGGTGACGCCTTCCCGGTCATGGGCGTCTGGATCGTCGGCGATGAGCCTTGCGGGCTCGGCATTCGGGAGGGAGCGGAACTGGTGACGACGCTGGAAGACCGCTTTGTGCCGCATGTCGTGCTCTAGGCAGTAAGGCTGTTGCCCTATCCACCCTTCCAGCGCGTTCCGGTCAGCACGCCCGCCGCCGCCGAGGCGCGGCTGCGCGACCTCGGCATGCTGGCCCCCGGACCGGACGGCCGGCCCTGGTGGGTGACGGACGCGGCCTATGTGATCGACGCCGCGCTGGTCGAGCGCGTGTTCGAAGCCGCGACCGGCATTCAGAAACGCTGCTATGAGGCGGTGGAAGCCCTGGTTGCGAGCGGTGACTACACCTACTTCGGCATCCGCAATCCCGCCATGCAGACCGCCATCGCGCAGTCCTGGCGCGCCGCGGCGTCGCCCCTGCATGGTCGGATGGACTTTTCCTTCGCGCCCGACGGCACGCCCATGCTGCTCGACTACGAGGCGGATTCACCCTTCGGCCTGGCCGAGGCATCCTATGTGCAGTGGGAGTGGTTCGAGGCCTGGCAAGCCAAGTCGGGCGCTGACTCGGACAGCCAGGAAAACCTGATCTACGAAAAACTCTCGGCGCATCTTCCCCGCGCCGAACTACCGCCACGATTTGCCATCGCCTGTGGCGGCGAGACGCTGGCGAATGGCAACCCCGCCGATACCGGCGAACGTTTCGACGCCGAATATCTTGCCGAACTTGCCCGCGCCGCCGGCTTGCAACCCAGCATCTGCAGCATGGAGCAGGTCGGCTGGGACCTCGATGCACAGTGCTTCAGCGATGCGGCCGATGAGCCGCTTCAACTACTCGTGAAGATCTACCCCTGGGACTGGATGGAGGACGAGCCGAATGTCGATGTGCTGCCCCATTGCCGCACGCGCATCCTGCCCGGCGCCTGGACGCGGCTTGTGACCGACAAGACCATGATGGCGCTGCTCTGGCGCATGGACCCCGGCGCACCGAACCTGCTGCCGACCTTCCTCGAACCCCCCGTCGGGGGCACCGTCGTCGCCAAGCCGCGGCGGGGCTGGGATGGCGAGCATGTCTATCTCCCCGGCCAGACGCCCGGCGAGGTGCCGGAGGAAGAGATGGGGCCGCTGCTGTACCAGGCGCATTGCCCGCTGCCGGTGCTCCGCGCCGGCGGTGGGGAGGTGCATGCGAACCTCTCCGTCTGGATGGTCGGCGGGGAGCCCGCCGGCATTGCCTTCCGTGAATCGCTCGGCCCCGTCACGGGTCCCGCGGCACGCTTCGTTCCGCACATCCTGCGCGGCTGACTGGCGACAAGAAGGGACGCATCGTATGTCTGCTGCCGAGGTTCTGAGCGTTTTCCCCTCCACCTTCCTGAGCTTCATCGTCGCCTTCTCGCTCGGCGCGGTGTTCTGGGTGGCGGGCCTCGTCATCGTCTCGCTGATCACGCCGCATTCGGAACTGAAGCTGCTGCGCGCCGGCAACCTGCCCTGCGCGCTTGCCTTCGGCGGCAAGGCGCTTGGCATGGTGCTGCCGATCGCGGCGGTGGCGCGCACAGCGGCCGGGCCGCTCGACCAGATCATCTGGTGCGTCGTGGCGGTGGCGGTGCAGCTCGTGGTCCACCTGATCCTGACGACATTGCTGGAAGGTCGCCTGAAGGAGGAGATCGATACCGACAAGGTCGGCGGCGGCGCGGTATTCATCGCCTTCATGCAGGTCGGCGCCGGCATCCTCAACAATGCCGTCATGGCGGGCTGACCCCGGCCGATGACGTCGCCCAGCCGTCGCCGTTCACACACCGTCCGCGCAGCGGCGCTGGTGACCCTCGGCCTCGGCGTGGCGGCATGTGAGGAGACCCCGCCCAGCGACCTGCCAGGGGCCGCGGAAGCGCGGCTCGATGCCTGCCGTGCCGCGCATCGCCGGCTCGACGAGGATCCAGCCAACTGCGACCGCCTGGAGCAGGTCATCGCGCGCGAACAGGCCGAGACGCGCCCGCGCTTCGCCACCGTCGCCGCCTGCGAGACGTTGTTCGGCCGCAACGCCTGTGAGGGTGAGACGCTCGCCGCCACGGGGCCAAGCTGGCGCCCGGCCCTGGTCGGCTGGTCGCGTGTGCCGGGAGGGAGTGGCGTGGTGCAGCCGGTGGTGCGCGACCGCGACGGCCAGGCCTGGGCGCTGCCCGAACCCGCCGGCACGTCCGGCACCGGCGTCGCGATGCAGGCGCAACCTCGTACGGTCACGACGATCGACCACACGGCGACCGCGCAAGTACCGCTCAACCTCAGCCTCGCCTATTTCCGCCTCGCGCCCGTCTATCCGGATGCGGCGACCTGCGGCGCGGAATGGCAGTCCTGCGAACGTTCCGACCTGCCGCTGCCGACGCGCTTCACCACCGAGGCCTCCTGCCGCGCCACTTGGTCCCAGTGCATGGAGGTGGAGCTTCCCGCTGCCGCGCTGGCCGTGGTGGCGGCCAACCAGTCGACGAGCACAACCCCTCGCGGCTGGAGCAGCTACAATGCCTTCTGGTACCGCAGCTACGGCGGCGGCATCGGCCCGCGCTACCAGGGCTGGACCTGGACTGCGGACCGCCAGCCGACCGCCGCCTATCGTCCGGCCGTCGGCGCCGGTCCGCTGATCGCCTGGGACGGCGGCAGCCGTTCGCTCGGCCAGGCGAGCCGGATGGGTAGCTACAGCGGCAGCACCGCATCCGGGCCGGGTTCGGACATCTCACGCGCGGGGTTCGGCTCGACCGGCCGCGCCTATTCTTCGGGGGGCTGAGCGATGGCTGGCGCCAAGGCCGCCCGTCGCAAGGCAAGGGCGCAGGGGACGATGCGCAGCGGGGATCGGCCATCGGCGCAGCCGGAGACGCTGCTGACCAATACCCAGCGCCGCGTGGTCTTCGCGCTCGTCGGTGCCGGCTTCGCCTATCTGCTCCTGGGCCTGCTGTTGCCGCCCCATGGCGTCGTCTTCTGGCTGGCCTTCGTTTTCATTCCGCCGGCGCTGGGTGCAACCGCCGCGCTGTTCGGCGGCGACGGCGGTCGCCGTGTCGACACATGGCTGCTGGGCAGCGGTGCGCCGAAGCAGGCCTGGCAACCGCCCGCCGCCACGACGCTGCCCGAAGCGACGCGCCTCGCCCTGCAGGTCGCCGTGGTGCCGGTGCTGATTGGCGAACTGCTCCGCGCGACCGGGGCGACGCCGGCGCTGCTCGGCGAACACCTCCGCACGGCGTCGGCGATGCCGGCGCGCGAGAAAGCGGCCGCCGCCCGCCTGGCCCAGGCCGCGGTCGCGGCCTGGAATGGCGCAGCCGATGCCGCCGCGCGGGCTGCGCTCGCGCGGGATCTGCCGCAACTCGTCGCAGGGCTTGCCGCGGGTGGGCCGGCCGCCGTCCAGGCGGCGGAGGATGCGGCGAGGCGGTTCGCACGACCGGCGGGAGGCCTGCCATGAACCCCCTGATTGCCCGTGCCCGCCTGTACCTGCTTGCTGCGGCCGCGCTTGTCCTGATCGGCGGGATCATGTTCGCCGTCGCGCGCTGGGACAGCGCCGAAATCGACCGCGCCTTCGTCGAGGCTGCCGCACGCGCGGCGGCGATGCCCGAAACCCCGCCCTTGCCGCCACGCTATTGGGCGCCCACGGCCGGCGCGCGGCCCGGGACGGCCCTGACACTCCAGATCGAGGCAGCGGAGCGGCTGCGCACGGCGCCATCCGTGCCGGTGCAGCCCAAGGCGACGGGCGGCAAGCCGCCGTCGGCAGCACGATGATCCTGGCAACAGTTTTCCTGCTGGGCGCCGCGATCCTGCTTGTCCTGGCGCGACGCAATCTGCGCCGGGCGAGGGGGGGCGGGGATGAGGTGCGTGCGTCGGACACGCGGCTCGTGCTGAAGGCCGAGCCGGGCACGGAAACACCGAGCCTATGGCTCGAACGCGGTGGCGTCGTGATTTTTGGCCCCGTGGCCGCGGCCTGGGCGCCGCATCTGGATAACGCTCAGGCATTCGGCAATCCGGAAGCGCTGCCTGGGCGCGCGGGCGGGGCGGTCGTGGCGGGTCGCTATCACGTCGTCGCCATGGTCGACCTCTCCGCACATGACGCGATTGGTAGCGGGCAGACCGCGCTGGACGAGCGGCTGCGCAACACCCTCGGCAATTCGGCCATGGTGCTTGAGCCGGTGGATGGCGGCGCTCCGCCAATCCTGCTGCACGGGGTCTTCAGCCTGGGTGGCGGTAGCCCCGCCGGCATCGCGCTACAGGCGAGGCACTTCCTGGACATGACCGGGAGGCTTGGAAACCCCGAAGGGCTGACCGTGGAGGTGATACGCCGGCGGATCCAGCGCGCAGGGTGGGGCGGGGAGAGGGGCCGCCGGCGCTGAACCGGGGGGAGCCTCGCGCGCCGCCGCCCCCCGTGGCGGTGGAAACGTAGATCGGCAACCCCGGATCGTTGGGATCCGGTGGTGCTGGAACGCGGCGCGGCAGTGCAGGTCAGGTCAGGTCATGAGGGGCGGAATAAACGTCATGGCCAGGCGGTTGGTCCCGTCGTCAATGGCTGAAGGCCGCCGCGGCCAGGCGCGCAAGATTGTCGTGCCCCATGCGCGCGTAGGTCAGCGGATGCGCCAAGGCCGGGTCTTGCTCGGCCTCCACGACAAGCCAGCCGGCATAGCCCGCGGCGGCGATCGGCTTCAGCACAGCCGGGTAATCGACACAGCCGTCGCCCGGCACGGTGAAGGTGCCGGCAAGCACGCATGCAAGAAACGGTAGGTCGCGGCGCATGACATCACGCAGCACCGTATCGCGGATATCCTTGCAATGGACGTGCACGATACGGGCGGCATGGTCACCGGCCGCACGAACCGGATCTCCGCCGGCGAAGGTCAGGTGGCCGGTATCGAGCAACAGCCCGACCTCCGGCCCGGTTTCCGCCATCAGGCGGTCGATCTCGGCGCCGGATTGAATGACGGTTCCCATATGGTGGTGGTAGGCGAGCGTCAGGCCACGATCAGCGAGGCGCCGGCCCATTTCCGACAGGCGGGGCAGCAGGATGCGCCACGCATCCTCGGTCAGGATGGGACGGCGCGACAGCGGCATTGATCGGTCGCCGTGGATGCTGCCGGCAACGTCGCAATGCACCATGACCTTGCAGCCCAGCGCCGTCAGCAAGGCGATATGCGGCTCCGCCGCCGCCATCTCGGCATCGACATCGCGTTGCAGGAGGTTGGAGCCATACCAGCCGGAGGCCAGCGCAAGCCCATGCGCTTCCAGGATCGGCCGCAGCAACGCCGCGCTGCGGGGAAACTTGTTCCCCAGTTCGACGCCATCGAAACCCGCCAGCTTCGCCTCCGCCAGGCAGGTCTCCAGCGGCGTGTCCGCGCCGAGCTCGGGCATGTCGTCGTTGGTCCAGGTCAGTGGATTGATCGCAAGTCTCATGACGCTGCCTTGGGTACATCCCACCAGGCACCGCCCTCGGCGGTGGCAAAGGCAGGGTCGGTGTCGATGACGAGGACGCTGGTGCGGATGTCGGCGAGCGCCTGGGGCAGGGCAGCCTCCAGCCCGGCCAGGCTGTCCACCTTCGTCGCAATCGCGCCCAGCGATCGGGCATGGGCCGCGAAATCCACGCGTGGCGCGGTCTCCGGCAACAGGTTGTTGAACGGCGCGCCACCGATGCCGCTTTGCAGCCGCGCGATGCAGCCAAAACCGCGATTGTCCAGCACGATGATGGTGAGCTTGGCGTCGAGCGCAACCGAGGTGGCGATCTCGCTGTTCATCATCAGGTAGCTGCCGTCGCCCACCAGCACGACAACCTCCCGCCCCGGCATGGCGAGCTTGGCGCCGAGTCCACCGGCGATCTCATACCCCATGCAGGAGTAGCCGTATTCGACGTGGTAGGACGTGGCGTCGGTCGCCCGCCAAAGCTTGTGCAATTCCCCCGGCAGCCCGCCAGCGGCGCAGACGACGATCCCTCCCGGCGGCATGGCGCGATTGACCATGCCGAGCACCTCGGCATCCGAGGGGAGGGGGGCGTTGCGCGGCGTCGTCACGCGATCGACGGTGCGGTGCCAGCGCGCCGTCGCGTTGCCGGCCTTCGCCAGCCAGGCCTGCGGTGCGGCCCAGCCGGCAAGCGCCGCGGTCAGTGCCACGAGGCCGCGCTTCGCGTCGGCGACCAAGGACCGCGCGCCCAGTTTTTGGGCGTCGAAAGCGTTCACGTTCAATCCCAGCAGGCGCGCCTTCGGAAACAGCGTCTGGCTGGCGGTGGTGAAATCCTGCAGCCTGGTTCCGACGGCCAGGATGACATCGGCGGTGCGGGCAAGGGTATTGGCGGCCTCGCTGCCGGTGACGCCAATGGCGCCGGCATTGCGCGGGTGGTCCCAGGGCAGCGATCCCTTGCCGGCCTGGGTCTCCGCGACGGGGATGCCGTGGCGGCTGACGAAATCATTAAGTGTGGATTCCCCCAGCGCATATTTCACGCCGCCCCCGGCAATGATCAGCGGGCGTTTCGCTGCGGCCAGTATCGCTGCGGCCTCGCGCAATTCCTCTGCGTCGGGTTCAGGGGCGCGAATGCGATGGATGCGCCGATCGAAGAACTGGCTCGGCCAGTCGGCGCTCTCCGGCTGCACATCCTGCGGAAAGGCGATCACGGCAGGGCCGCAGTCCGCGGGATCGGTCAGGACACGCATCGCCGCCGGCAGCGCCGTCAGCAATTGTTCCGGACGCAGGATGCGGTCGAAATAGCGCGCCACCGGTCGGAAGCAGTCATTCGCCGTGATATTCGGATCGCCGAAGTGCTCAACCTGTTGCAGCACCGGGTCCGCCCGGCGTGAGGCGAAGACATCGCCGGGCACCAACAGCACCGGCAGGCGGTTGACATGCGCCAGGGCGGCCGCGGTGACCATGTTGGTGGCACCCGGCCCGATCGAGGTGGTGCAGGCCATCATGCGACGGCGCGCATGCGTCTTTGCAAACGCGATGGCGGCATGCGCCATCGCCTGTTCGTTATGCGCGCGAAAGGTCGGCAGGGCCGGTCCCATCGCCTGCAAGGCCGGGCCCAACCCGGCGACGTTGCCGTGGCCGAAGATCGCCCAGACACCGCCGAAGATCGGCACGGGCCGACCGTCGATCTCAATCCACTGCGCGGCAAGGAAACGCAGCATGGCCTCGGCGGCGGTGAGGCGTTGGATCCCCATTCTTTCGACGTCCGTGTTGCGCTGTGCCTTTGGCGCGATCAATGTTACGTCTTGATGACAGTTGTGACAAGGCGAGACCATGTTGCAGTTCGCACTCTTCGGCGCCGGCCGCATCGGCGCCATCCACGCAGCGAACCTGGCCGCCAGCGGTCGCGCAACGCTGCGGCACGTGGTGGATGTGCATGCCCCGTCGGCCGCGGCACTGGCGGTGCGCTTCAGTGCCTCGGTCAGCGATGTGTCCGTCGCGCTGGCCGATCCCGCGGTGCAGGCTGTGCTTATCGCGAGTTCGACCGACACGCATGCGGGGCTGGCGGTCGCGGCGGCGCGCGCCGGCAAGGCGATCTTCTGCGAAAAACCCATCGACCTGTCGCTGTCCCGCGTCAGCGAATGCCTGGCCGCGGTCGCCGAGGCGGGCGTGCCGATGATGGTGGGCTTCAACCGCCGCTTCGATCCGGATTTCGTCGTGCTGCATCGCCGCGTCGGCGAAGGTGCCATCGGCGCGGTGGAGCAGGTTGTGATCACCAGCCGCGACCCCGGGCCGCCGCCGGTGGACTACATCAAGGTCTCGGGCGGGCTGTTCCGTGACATGACGATCCATGATTTCGACATGGCACGCTGGATGCTTGGCGAGGAACCGGTCGAGGTCTTCGCCATGGGCGCGAACCTGGTCGATCCCGTCATTGGTGCCGCCGGCGACATCGACAGCGCCATGGTGCTTCTGAAGACCGCCTCCGGACGCATGGCGACGATCAACAACAGCCGGCGTGCGTCCTATGGCTACGACCAGCGCGTGGAAGTGCATGGCAGCGGCGGCAGGCTGATCGCCGGCAACCGCATCGCCAGCACGGTCGAGCAGGCCGATGCGACCGGCGTGGTGACGGAGAAGCCGCTGCACTTCTTCCTGGAACGCTACGCCGCTGCCTATCGCATCGAACTCGCGGCCTTCATCGATGCCGTCGAAGCGGGCGCACCGATGCCCGTGGGTGCCGAGGATGGGCAACGCGCGCTGATCCTGGCCGATGCCGCCGAGCGATCGATGCGCGAGGGCAGGGCGGTGCGCCTCCCATGACCCGGTCCCTGACAGGGCGCCGCATCCTGGTGACCGGCGGCACGCAGGGCATCGGTGAGGGCATCGCGCGCCATGCCGCCGCCTGCGGCGCATCCGTCTGCATCACCGGGCGCGATCCCGCCCGGGCCGCCGCCGTCGCCAGCGCGATCGGCGGACACTTCGTCATCGCCGACCTGACGGATGCGGAGGCGACCGCCGGCATCGTGGCGCAGGCGGAAGGCGCCATCGGCCTTATCGACGGGCTGGTGAACGCCGCCGGCCTGACCGATCGCGGCACGATCCTCGATACATCCTTGGCACTTTGGGACCGGTTGTTCGCGGTCAACGCGCGTGCACCCTTCCTGCTGATCCAGGCCGTGGCGCGTCGCCTGGTTGCGTCGCAGCGGCCGGGGTCCATCGTCAATATCATCACCATGTCGAGCCACGGCGGCCAGCCCTTCCTGACCGGCTATGCGGCGTCGAAGGGCGCCCTGGCGACGCTGACGAAGAATACCGCCTTCGGCCTGCGCGGGCACCGCATCCGGGTCAATGGGATCAATCTCGGCTGGGCGGATACGCCAGGCGAACACGCCATCCAGGCCCGCGACGGCAAACCGCCGGACTGGCTGCAGGCCGCGGAACCGGCACAACCCTTCGGGCGCCTGATCCGCCCCGCCGATGTCGCGGTGCTGGCCAACTACCTGCTATCCGACGCCGCGGAGATGATGACCGGCTCGCTCATCGACTTCGACCAGAACGTGATGGGGGCCTACGCATGATCTTTCGGCAGCGATGCGACATCGCCGCGGGCATCGCGCGGGACGCCGCGAGCCTGGCCCATGCCCTCCGCCAGGACGGCCGCGGCGTTGCCAGTTTCAAGGGCGCGCAGGACTTCCTCACCGATGCGGATGGGCTGACCGAGCACTTCATCCGCGACCAACTGGCCAAGCACTTCCCCGGAGAGGCGGTGATCGGGGAGGAGATGGGCGGCATCGCCATGGACGACGATCCGGTCTGGATCCTCGATCCCATCGACGGAACCTCGAACTTCTCCCGCGACGGGGATCGCTGGTGCGTCTCCATCGGCATGGCGCAGCACGGCCGCGCCGTGCTCGGCGCCATCGCCCGCCATTCGCCCGCCGAGGTTTTTGCCGGTGCAGAGGGCTGCGGGGCCACCATGAACGGGGCGCCGATCCGCGCCGCCCCGACGACCGAAGTGACCCGCGCCATCATCGAAATCGGCTGGTCGCTGCGCGTTCCGATCGCGGAGTTCCACCGGATGGCGGAACAATGCATGGCGTTGGGGGCGGGGTTGCGCGTTGGCGGGTCGGGTGCGCTGGGCCTTGTGGAATGCGCGATCGGCCGGCTCGACGGCTACCTGGAACGCCACATCAACGCCTGGGACGCCTGCGCCGCCATTGCCATCGCGCGCGAGGCGGGGTGCTGGACGAATGGCTTCGACAGCGGAAACTGGTTGGCGCGGGGCAATCCGGTCGGTGTCGGCGCCCCCGCCCTGGGCGGCATGCTGGCGGCGTTACTGAATGCTTGAGACGCACGCCGCATAGGCCTTAACTGATGTGGCACAACGCTGGACCGCGCCCCAAGACGCTGGCCAGAGGAGGATCACGCCATGACGATCACTCGCCATTTCGTCCTCGCCGGCGCGCTGGCGCTGGTGCTTCTGCCGGCGGCCGGGCGGGCCCAGGGCAGCCTGACGGTCTATTGCTCGGTGCAGGAGGAATGGTGCCGCCCGATGGCCCAAACCTTCGAACGCACCACCGGCATAAGGGTCGCCATGACCCGAAAAAGCAGTGGCGAGACCATGACGCAGATCCGCGCCGAGGCGACCAACCCGCGCGGGGATGTCTGGTGGGGCGGGACCGGCGATCCGCATATGCAGGCGGCGGAGGAGAACCTCACCCTGGAATACCGCTCCCCCCGCATGACGGAGCTGCACGACTGGGCGACGCGGCAGGCGGAACAGGCGCGGTTCCGGACCATCGGCATCTACGCCGGCGCGCTCGGCTATTCCTACAACGCCCCGGAACTGGCACGCCGCCGTATCGCCGCGCCGCGCTGTTGGGCGGACCTGGTGCGGCCGGACTTCCGCGGCGAGATCCAGGTCGCGGACCCGAATACCAGCGGCACCGCCTATACCTTGCTGGCGACCCTGCTGCAGGTGATGGGTGAGGAGCCGGCATTCACCTATCTCCGCGCGCTGCACCGCAATGTGAACCAATACACCCGCAGCGGCGCCGCCCCCGCGCGCGCGGCGGCGACCGGTGAGACGCTGGTCGGCATCACCTTCCTGCACGACGCGGTGACCCAGAAGGTCGCCGGCGCGCCGCTCGAGATCGTGGCACCCTGCGAGGGCACCGGCTACGAGATCGGCTCGATGTCGATCATCCGTGGCGCCCGCAACCTGGACAATGCACGGCGCTTCTACGACTGGGCCCTCTCGCCCGAAGCGCAGGCGCTGGGTGGCCAGGCGCAGTCCTTCCAACTGCCATCGAATCGCGCCGCGCCGATCCCACCGCAGGCACCGCGTTTCGAGGACATCCGCCTGATCGACTACGACTTCGCGCGCTGGGGTTCGGCCGAGGAGCGCACGCGAGTGCTCACCCGCTGGGAACGCGAGGTCCGCGCATCCGGCCGATGAGCATCCCCTCCCTGCACCGGCGGAGAGGGCAGCGTGACCGGGTTGGAGGGTGAGCGCCCTTCTGCTCGCGCGCGCGGCGCTGGTCCTTGCCGCGCTGGGTGTCCTCCTCGTCCCCTGGCACGGGCTTGAAGGCGGCTGGGCTGCCTGGCCTGGCGGCGAAGCGGCGCCCCTTGTCCGCCTGCTGCTAGATGGCACGCGCTGGTGGCTGGGGCCGGTGCCGATCCTGCTTGTCCTGGCCGGCGTTCCCGTCCTGCGTGGCCGGGCGCCCGGCGGATTGCTGGCCTGCTGTGGCGGCGCAATTGTCGTCTGGGTGTTCGTGATGGGCCAGGCAATCGGGCTGAACGGGCTGGAATGGCCCAGCCTCGGGCCATGGCTGGGTGTGCCGCCGCCGCAGCCGGCGCTCGGCTGGGGGGCGTTGCTGGTGTTGGCGGGTGGTGTGGCCCTGGTTTCGGCGGGCCTTGCGGCACGCGGCGGCTTCGGGGCGGATGCTTTCGTCGCCTTCCTGGTCTGCGGCAGCGCCTTCCTGCTGGCGTTGTTCGTCTTCGCCCCGCTCGCCACCATGCTCGCGGCCGCATTCTACCAGGATGGCCACTTTGCGCCGGCCGCCTTCGTCGCAAGGCTGGCAGCGCCCGAGGCCTGGTCGCTCACCTGCCTTGCCAGCGGCCAGGGTTGCGGCGTGGTCTGGAACACGTTGCTGCTGGCCTCGCTCACGGGGGTGATCTCGACCTTGCTGGGGCTTGGCTTCGCGCTGCTGGCGGTGCGTGGGGCGGTGCCTGCGTCGGGCCTGTTTCGTGCCATGACGATCTTGCCGCTGATCACGCCGCCCTTCGTCGTGTCGCTCGCGCTGATCGTATTGTTTGGCCGCACTGGCCTGGTGACCGGCTGGATGTGGGCTTGGTTTGAGATCCCACGCAGCCGATGGATCTACGGCCTGCCTGGCGTGCTACTGGCGCAGATCCTGGCCCAGGCGCCCATCGCCTTCATCCTGCTGGACGGCGCCCTGCGCGCCATCTCCCCGAGCCTGGAGGAAGCCGCGGCCACCATGGGCGCGCGCCGCATGCGGGTGTTCCGCAATGTCACCTGGCCCCTGCTGAAGCCCGCGCTGGCGGCGGCCTTCCTGCTCGGATTCGTCGAAAGCCTGGCCGATTTCGGCAATCCGCTGGTGCTCGGCGGCGATTTCGACGTGCTGTCCACGCGCATCTTCTTCGCGATTGCTGGTGCGAGGCATGACCCTGGCCGCGCGGCGGCCTTGGCGCTGCTGCTGCTCGGCCTCACCTTCGGCGCTTTCGCCCTGCAGGCGTTGTGGCTGGGCAAGCGGCGCTACACCACCGTCACCGGCAAGGGCGATGGGGGCGTGCCCTCCGCGCTGCCGCGCGGATTGAAACTCGCCTGCTCGGTTGTCGTATGGCCGTGGATGGCTTTCACCGCCGCGGTCTACGGCATCATTCTCGTCGGCGGCTTCGTGCGCGACATCGGCCGCGGCGACATGTCCTTCACCTGGCGGCACTTCGGCACGGCCTTCGAGGTTGAGTGGCTGCCGCTGCCCGCCTTCCGCGGCAGCGCCTGGGATAGCCTGTTTACCACGGTCGAGGTCGCGGCGCTGGCCGCACCGCTCACCGCCGGCCTCGGCGTGCTGCTCGCCTGGCTGATCGCGCGGCAACGGTTCCGCGGCCGCGGGGTGCTGGAGTTCATGACCATGCTGTCCTTCGCCATTCCCGGCACGGTGGTCGGCGTGTCCTACATCATGGCCTTCAACGTCCCCCCGGTGGAACTGACCGGCACCTTGCTGATCCTCATCATCTGTTTCGTCTTCCGTAACCTGCCGGTCGGCGTGCGCGGCGGGTTGGCGGCGCTGGCGCAGATCGACAAATCGCTCGACGAGGCCTCGGCCACCATGGGTGGCAGCGCGGTTTCCACCTTGCGGCGCGTGGTGCTGCCGCTGATGCGGCCGGCCATCGTCGCCTCGCTGGCGTTCTCCTTCGTGCATGCGATGACGGCCGTCTCCGCCGTGATCTTCCTGGTCTCGGCGCAGCACAACCTGGCTACGGTGTATATCGTTGGCCGGGTTGAGGCTGGCGAGATGGCGCTGGCCATCGCCTATTCCACGGTGCTGATCGTCATCATGCTGGCCGTGGTGCTGGGGATCGAGCGGTTGGTCGGCCGCGCGCAGATCGGCCGCCGCACGGTCGCACCCGTCATGCCGGCCGGAGCCTGACCCATATGACCGACGCATCCATCCTGTTTGAGGATGTAACAAAAACCTTTGGTCCTGTGCGGGCGGTGGACGCCGTGTCCTTCGCCCTGCCGCACGGTGCCCTCGTCACGCTGCTGGGTCCGTCCGGCTGCGGCAAGACCACGACCTTGCGGCTGATCGCCGGGCTTGAACTGCCAACCGGCGGGCGCATCGAGATCGAGGGGCGTGACGTCACCGCCTTGGCCGCCGCCGAACGCCGCATCGCGATGGTGTTCCAATCCTACGCGCTCTTCCCCCATATGAATGTGCTGGAGAACGTGTCCTACGGCCTACTCGTGAACGGCGCGCGCAAAGCCTCGGCCGAAGCGGAATCGAGTGCCATGCTGAAGACGCTGGGCCTGGATGGTCTTGGCGACAGGCTGCCCTCGGAACTGTCGGGCGGCCAGCAGCAGCGCGTCGCGGTGGCACGTGCGCTGGTGCTGCGCCCAAAAGTGCTGCTGTTCGACGAGCCGCTGTCCAACCTCGATGCCCGGTTGCGGCGCCGCGTGCGGGAAGACATTCGTGACCTGCAGCGTAAACTCGGCCTGTCCGTGATCTATGTGACGCATGATCAGCAGGAAGCGCTCGCGGTTTCCGATCTGGTCTGTGTCATGCGCGCGGGCAGGATCGCGCAGATGGGTACGCCGACCGAACTGTATGACGACCCGGCGGACGCCTTCATCGCCGACTTCATGGGGGAGGCGAATGTGCTGCAGGGGGAGGTCCTGGGCCCGGGTCGCATCGCGCTGGGTGGCGTTACGCTCACGACCTTGATGCGCGATCATCCGGCCGGACCCGCGCAACTGGCGGTGCGGCCGGAATCGATCCTGCCGCTGCCGCCGGGCAACGCCGGCCTGCCGGGCCGGATCCTGCGCGCGGCCTTCCTCGGCCACACCCGGGAATACGAAGTGGCCACGCCTGCCGGCGAGTTGTTCATGGTCACGCCAGCCGCGGCGCCGGCGTTCGCGGCGGGGGATACGGTGTCCTGCGTGCTGGAACGTGTCATCCCGCTGCGGGATTGAGCGGTCGCCGCGGCAAGTCGCGGCCTGCCGCCTGGACGGCACTTGGGGAACAGCGGGGCCGGAACCCCGTGGCTCACGCCAGATGGACCATTGGACCTGAACCTTGGCCAACAGAAAATGGCCTAGCGTTTTGGTACATGCCGGGTCAGGTAGTCGGTCAGTGCCATCGCCGGTCTCGATATCTCCCGCCCCGTACACCAGACAAGGTTAATCGGGACAAGCACCGGGGGCGCGTCGAGGTTCAGCGCCACCAGATGGCCGTCCCTCACATCCGGCCCGGCTGAACTCTGCGGGGTCCAGAGCAGGCCGACGCCGGCCTGCACCAGCGCGCGGCGCATGTTGTACTCCGTCGCGCGCGCCACGACCTTCATCCGCGCGATCCCGATTTCCGCAGCGCCCCGCGCCATCTCCCGCGTCAGCAGGGCGGTGCGCGGGCCGCAGACGAAGTCGTGGGCCTCCAGTTCGCTCGGCGGAATATGCTGCCGTCCCGCGAGGGGATGGCCCGGCGCGGCCACGAGGATATAGGGCTCCGTCCCAAGGCGACGGCAATGCAGGCGTTCCAGATCGGGCGTGCCCAGCATGCAGCCGATATCCGCCGTGCCGTTGCGAATGCGCTCCGGGACGGTCTCGGACGCGCCGCTGCGGATGACCAGTTCGATCCCGCCTGAGTCGCGCACGAAGCCGGCCAATACCCGGGGCAGGACGAAGTTCGTGATATGCGGCTGGCAGGCGAGGACGACCCGCCGCGCGGCGTCGTGGCGGTGCTGCCGGGCCCCAGCCGCGACGGCCTGGGCTTGATGCAGTAGGATCTTGGCCTGCTCGAGAAACATCGTTCCCGTCTCGGTCAACCGTGGTGGGCGACCGCTGTGCCGTTCCAGCAGCGGTTCGCCGCCCAACTCCCGCTCCAGCGCCTGCACATGCGCGCTGACGGAGGGCTGCGAAATGCCGAGGCGGTCAGCCGCGGCCGAAAAGCCACCGGCTTCCGCCACGGCCACGAAGACTTCGATCCGGCGCATGGAGGCATGCAGCATGAGGGCGAGGCTATAGCCCCTGGGCTATGGCCGCCAGAGGCACCTGTCCCGTTGCTGTCATGAATCCGCAAGCCCAGTGTCCTGCGAAGACAGACGCCCCAAGGAGACGGTTGCCACCATGAAAGTCGCGGTTATCGGTTGGTCGCCCTTCGATGTTGGCCCGGCGCTGGCGGCCGATCTTGCCCTGGCGGGACACGAGGTTCACTTCGCCCCCTGGCCGGACCAGGGCGCGATGCTGGAGACGATCCTGCGCAACGGCGGCCTGGATGTCGTCGGCGGAACGGGTGAGACGATCTCTGGCGGCTCCGGACGCGCCCCCGTCGCCTCTATCGGCATGGACATCGCGCAGGCCGTGGCGGGGGCCGAGGTGGTGCTGGTCGATTGCGCGCCGCCGGAACTTGAGGCGCGGATGCCATCCCTGATCCCGCATCTGGAACGCGGCCAGGTCGTGCACGTCAACAGCCATGGCTACTTCGTCGTGCTGCGGCTGCTGCCCTTGCTGGCGGCGGCGGGCAAGCAGGGCGTCCTGCTGACGGAAAGCACCAGCCCGATCCTGGCCGCCGGCGTGAAGGATGGCGTCGTCACCCCGCATGTCGTGCGGCGCCATGTCGACACCGCCACCTTCCCCGGCAACCGCATCGGCGAGGCGCTGCCCCGGCTCCAGGCGCTCTACAAGGGTTTTGGCCCGGCCGAGAGCATCCTGCAGACCAGCCTGGAAAGCATGAACCTGATGGGCCACGCCGGCCTGGCCCTGGCCAATGTCGGCGCCTTCGATCGGGCGGAGGCCGAGGGGCGCGGCTTTGCCTTCTACACGCGTGGCAACATCAAATCGGCCAGCATCCTGACCGAGGCTTTTGGTGCCGAGCGCAACGCCGTCTGCCGCGCCTATGGCGTGCGGGAGAATTCGGCGCGGGAGCGGCTGATCTACCTGTACGACTCTCATGGCAACACGCATCAGGAAGCGGTGGCGAATTGCGCCTTCCTGCAAAACCTGGGCGAGCTGCCGGCCGGGATCTGGCGCCGCTGGCTTTCGGTGGACGTGCCCTATGCGATCGTCCCCACCGTCCGCCTGGCGGAGGCCGCGGGCGTCGGCGCGCCGGTGCTGCGATCGATCGCGGAGATCTTTGGCGTGCTGCTCGGCTTCGATCCCTGGAAGACCGGGCTGACACTGGAGCAGCTGGGCCTTGCGGGGCTGACCCCGACCGAGGTCGCCCGCCTCGCCCGTGAGGGTGCCGTCTGACCAGGAGGTTCGCCATGCGTCGCCGCCAGTTCCTCGCCACCGCCGCGGCCACCTTGCCCGCGTTGTCCGCCCAGGCTCAGCCCGTGGCGTTTCCGGCACGCCCGGTTCGCCTTGTCATCCCCTATTCCGGCGGTGGCGTGGTGGACGTGCTGTCGCGCGGCCTGGCGCGATCGCTCGCCACGGCCCTCGGGCCCAATGCCGCGGTCTTCGTCGACAACAAGCCCGGCGGCGCGACGCGGATCGGCACCATGGAAGTGGCCAATGCCCGCCCCGATGGCCACAGCCTGCTGGTGATTCCGCCGGTGGCTTGGATCGGCTACTTCTACTCCAACGCCTATGACCGAAAGGTCTGGCGGGATCTGACGCCGGTCGCGGAATTCGCCAGCACGCCTTACAACGCGATCATCACCAAGGCGGGCGGCGGGCTCGACACCTGGGCGCGGGTTGCCGAGAAGGGGCGCCGGACGCCGGGTGGGATCACCGCCGGCAGCCCGGCCTTCGGCGGCTTCGTCGAATACGCCTTCAATGCGATGCTGCAAGGCGCAGGGATGGAGGGCACCATCGTGCCGTTTCGCGGCGGTGGTGAGATGATGACGGCGCTGCTCGGCGGGCAGGTCGATTTCAACATCATTCCTTTCGCCGATGCGGTGAGCAAACTGCGCTCCGGCGAATGCCACCTGCTCGCCATCTCCTCCGAGGGGCGCCATCCGCTGGTGCCGGAGGTGCCAAGCTTCGTCGAACTCGGCATTGGTGAGGTGCTGACCAACACCTATTCTGTCTGGGCGCCGCCCGGGCTGCCGGCGCCGATCACGGCGCAGATCGCGGCGGCGGTGCGCCAGGCGATGCAGGACCCGCCCTTCGTCGATCTCATGGTGAACCGTATGGCCTTCGATCTCGAATTCCGGTCGGGCGAGGTATTGCAGGCCGATCTGGACGCGCTCGACACGCTCTGGGGCCCGCGTTTGCAGGCGGCCTTCCGCCGATGATCCGGGCGCCGCAGCCAGCCTTCGCGGAATTGGCCACCGATCTGCGCTTTCCCGAGGGGCCGGTGGCGCTGTCCGACGGCAGCATCCTGGTTTGCGAGATCGCCGGCAGCGCCATCACCCGGGTGCATCCGGACGGGCGCAAAAGTGTTGTTGCCCGGACGACCGGCAATCCGAATGGGCTCGCCGTGGGGCCGGACGGCGCGCTCTACGCCTGCAACAATGGCGGTGCCGCGTTTCGCGAGCTGGACGGTATCCTTCAGCCCTGGGGCGCTTCCGACCGTTTTGACGGCGGCTGGATCGAACGCATCGACCCCGTGACGGGGGAGGTCCGCATCCTCTACCGCGCCTGCGACGGGCACCGCCTGTCCGCGCCCAACGACATCGTCTTCGATGCGCATGGCGGCTTCTGGTTCACCGATCTGGGCCAGGCACGCCCGCGTGTGCGGGAGCGCGGCGGCGTCTACTACGCCCGCGCCGATGGCAGCCACATCCAGGCTTCCATCTTCCCGGTGGAGACGCCGAATGGCATCGGCCTGTCGCCCGACGGGCGCTGGCTCTACGTCGCGGAGACGGTGACCGCGCGCCTCTGGGCCTATGAGGTGCTGGAGCCGGGCGTGGTGCGGTTGCGCGACAGCCGCTGGGCGCGGGGCGAGTTGCTCGCAGCACCTGGCGGGCTGATCGGCTTCGACAGCCTGGCGGTGCAGGCGGATGGGGCGATCTGCGTCGCCACGCTGGTCGACGGAGGCATCCTGCGGGTCTCCGCGGATGGCGGGCGGGTGGAGCACATTCCTCTGCCTGACATGTACGTCACCAATATCTGCTTTGGCGGACCGGATCTGCGCACGGCCTTCGTCACCCTGTCCTCGACCGGCCGGCTGGTCGCGGTGCCCTGGGACGCGGCCGGCCTGCCGCAGCATTTCGCGGATCTGGCGCAGTGACCATTCTGGCCTGCGACTTCTTGGTGATCGGCGCTGGATCGGCCGGCTGCGTCGTCGCCAACCGCCTGTCGGAAAACCCGGCGCATCGCGTCATCCTGCTGGAGGCCGGGGGCAAGGACAATGACCTGCTGCTGCGCGTGCCCGGCGCGATCAGCCGCAATTCCTATGCGCCGCAGTTCAACTGGAACTACTGGTGCGAACCGCAGCCCGCCCTGAACGGCCGCCGCATTTTCTGCGCCCGTGGCAAGGTGCTGGGCGGGTCGAGCACCATCAACGGCATGATCTACATTCGCGGCCATGCGCGCGATTACGACTACTGGCGGCAGGACGGCTGCGTCGGCTGGTCCTATGACGATGTGCTGCCCTTCTTCCGTAAGGCTGAGCGCAATGAGCGCGGCGCGGATGACTTCCATGGCGGCGACGGGCCGCTTGTCGTCAGCAAGGGGCGGCCGGTCCCTGCCATCTCGGAGGCCTTCCTGACCTCGGCCAAGGCGGCGGGCCATGCCACCCACGTCGACTTCAACGGCGCCGAGCAGGAAGGCTTTGGTCACTACGACACGACCACGAAGAATGGCGAGCGTTGGAGCACGGCTTCCGCCTATCTCAAGCCGATCCGCGACCGCGCCAACCTGACGGTGCTGACACGTGCCGAGGTAACGAGGCTGATCCTGAACGGCAGCCGCGTGCTTGGCGCGGAGGTCGTTCAGGATGGCCAGCGGCTGCGCATCGAAGCCAGCAAGGAAACCGTGCTGAGCGCGGGCGTGTTCAACTCGCCAAAGATCCTGTTGCTGTCCGGCATCGGCCCGGCGGCGGAGTTGCAGGCGCTCGGGATCGCGGTGCGGCTGGATCGCGCCGGGGTCGGTCGCAATTTGCAGGACCACATCTCCTATTGGATGAAATACGGCTGCTCGAAGCCGGTCACGGCCTTCGCCTATACGCGCCCTGTCCGCGGTGCGTTGGCGGTGCTGAACTACCTGTTCTTCCGGCGCGGCATCATCTCGAACGGTCCGTTCTGTTCGGGCGGCTTCTTCCGTTCGCATGACGGGCTGGACATTCCCGACATGCAGATCGGCCTGTCGATCGGCCTGGTACCCGCGCCAGGCAAGCTGCCCGATCGCGAGGGTTTCACAGTGACGGTGCGCCAGGGCCGGCCAGGCAGTCGTGGCACCGTGCGGTTGGCCTCGGCCGATCCAGCCGCCGCGCCGGTCATCGATCCCAACTATTTCAGCGATCCCGACGACATGGCGGTGCTGATGCGCGGCATCCGTCGCATCCGCGAGGTGATGCGCCACGAGCCCATCGCCGGGCTGATCACGTCAGAGATTCCGCCGGGCATCGACTACGACGATGACGCGTCGCTCGAAGCCAGTATCCGCGATGTTGCCAGCACGACGCATCATTTCATCGGCACCTGCCGCATGGGCGGCGACGAGGCCTCGGTCGTCGATCCGCAACTGCGCGTTCGCGGCCTGTCCGGTCTGCGCGTGATCGATGCCTCCATCATGCCGACGCACATCAACGGCAATACCAACGCCGCCGCGATCATGATCGGCGAGAAGGGGGCGGCCCTCATCACCGAGACTTGGTTGTGACGCGAATCAGGAAGGACCGGACATGATCCATCGCAAGACGTTGCTGGCGGCACTCGCCGCCGGGCTTATGGCGCCGCGCGCGGAAGCGCAGGCGCCCGCCAGGCTGGACGGCCCGCTGACCCTGCTGGTGCCTTTCGCGCCCGGCGGTCCGACCGACATCGCGGCGCGCTTCCTGGCGCCGGAACTGTCGTCGCGGCTGGGCGTGCCGGTGGTGGTGGAAAACCGCTCCGGTGCCGGTGGCGCGATCGGCATGCGCTATGTCCAGACCATCGCGCCGGGGCTCGCGAACCGCATGGTCATGGTCAGCTCCACCTCGACCCAGGTGATGGTGCCACTCACCGACATGGCCAATGTCGGCTTCGATCCGGTGGAGGACATGCAGCAGATCGCGCTGATCGGCACCTATTTCACCGTCATCGCCACCTCCGTCGGCTCCGGCATCACCTCGATGGCGGAACTGCGTGCGGCGGCGGCGCAGCGCCTGGAGTTTGGGTCGCCCGGCACGAATACCGAAGCGCACCTGTTCCTCGCGCTGTTGGCCCGGACCATGGGCGCCAGGGATTGGGAGCATGTTCCCTATCGTGGCACCGGTCCCGCGCTGACTGCGCTGATGGCCAATGAGATCAAGCTGGCGCTCGCATCCCCGCTGACTATCCTGCCGCTGATCCAGGACGGCCGTGCCCGTGCCCTGGCCGTGACCGCGGCGGAGCGGAGTCCGATGTTCCCGGATACCCCGACCTTGCGCGAAAGCGGTGTCGACCTGGTGCTGAACGGCTTCTTCGGCTTGACGGGACCGAAGGCGATGGACACCCGTATCGCCGACGCCATCGCATCCGCCACGGTGGATGCGCTGGCCTCGCCGGCGCTTCGTCAGCAGCTCGATCGTGTCGGGCTGCAGCCGCCCGCGAGCCAATCGCGTGAGTCCTTCCGCGCATTCCAGCGGGCGGAATATCAGCGATTCTCGCCGCTCGTCGCCTCGCCATAGGGCTGATCCTTGCCGATCAGGGACCGGAGCCATGTGCTGGTCTTCGAATCCTCTCGCGGCGGTTGGTTGCCGGCGGCGCGAGACCGGCTGACCGGACTTGGGCTCCCGCCCGGTCTATTGGGCTTGCAAGGCGCCGGGCAATGCCTTCAAGCCCGGCTGCGTCGTCAACGAGGCCCAAATCCGGTGGCCTGATGTGTCGTCTGGTTCCCTGGGCCGGCGACTGGACGGCTCTGCGATCAACCGCCGGTTCGTCGGGCCGAGTCGCGACGGATCAGATTGCCGCGCAGCAGCAGCACCTCGTCCGGGAGATCCGGCTGCGCCATTCGGGCAAGGAGTAGACCGAGGCCACGATCGACCATGGCCTTGATCGGCTGTGCCACCGTGGTGAGGCGATAGGGTGGTCGCGCCGCCGCCGCGACGTCGTCAAAGCCGACGACCGTCATCGCGCCAGGCACATCGACGCCAGCCAGCCGAAAGGCATCCATCGCGCCCATCGCCATCACGTCGTTGATCGCGAAAACCGCCGTCGGCCGGCTTGCCGAGGGTATCGCCGCCATGGCCGTCGCGGCGGCGAAACCGCCTTCATAAGTGGAGCCACCTTCGAAGACCGGGCCGACCATGGCGCCCTCTTCCGTCAGGGCTTCGAGGAAGCCGCGCTCCCGATCGCTGCTCGTGGAAGTTCCCTGCGCGCCGCGGATGACGGCGATGTGGCGATGGCCGGTACTGGCGAGAAAGGCAGCCACCTGGCGCCCCCCCTCGGCATTGTCGCAGGAGACTGCGCTTGCATGCAGACGCGGCACGCGATTGATCATCACGACGGGCACGCCGCGCGCGGTGCAGATCGCGGCGGCGTGGGAGGAGAGCACCGCGGAGGTGATCAGCGCGCCATCGACCCTGTATTCGACCAAGGCCTCGGCCGTGCTGTCCTCGATCGGGCCGTTGCCGACATGAAGCAGCAGAAGCCGCAGCCCGCGCCCCGCGGCCTGGCCCACGATCTCCTGCAGCAGTTCAGGATAGAACGGATTGGCGACGTCGCCGAGAACCAACCCGATCAGACCGCTGCGGCCGCCGGACAGGGTCCGGGCGACGGCATCGGGCATATAGCCGACCTTCCTTGCGAGATCCGCGATGCGGCGGCGCGTCTCCACGGAGATGCGCGGATCGCCCTTTAACGCGCGGGACACCGTTGACGGCGACACCCCGGCAGCGAGCGAAAGGGTGGTCAGCGTCGGGCGCGCGACGGCCGTGGCCCTGGCACGCGTTGGATCTTCCATGGCCGGAGGTTAGGCCGCGGGTGAGGCGTGTGCAAACGCCTGCGCAAAAAGCCACGGATCGATCCGATCGATGGCCATAAGACCGTTGAAAAATCTTGAGCCAACGTTTGCGCAAATCACCTCGACATCTCGCCGCTGTGCGCGCTAGCCTGTTGCCAGGGGGGCGGCCGCGAGGGCGGTGCAGACCGGCCCGGAACAGGAAGGAGACGCCCAATGACCGGATTGCGCCCGTCGCGCCGTGCCGTTCTCGCCACCGGAGCCGTCGCGCTCACCGGTGCCGGACTTACCGCCCCCGTCCTGGCCCAGGGCCGCCCCATCCGCCTCGGGGGCACCCCCAACTACGGCCCGGTCCTTCCGGTCCACGCGGCCCAGGCCCTGGGCCTGTTCCAGAAACTCGGCATCCGGGCGGAGTTCACCGGCTACTCGGGCGGCTCCGCCTCCATGGAGGCGATGGCCGCCGGCGAGGCCGATATCATCAATTTCTTCCCGCCCGGTGCCGCGCTCGCGCGTGCCCGCGGGGTGCGCAGCACGATCATCGCCGCCGGCACGCTCACCCCGCGCGGCTGGAAGGTGATGGTGGCGAAGAACAGCACGATCACGCAGGCCAGCCAGTTGGCCGGCAAGAAGATCGGCATCACCGCCAATGGCTCCACGACCGACTTCTTCGCCCTTTGGGTGGCGCAGCAGGCGGGCGGCACGGTCTCCCGCATTCCGCTCGGCGGCGGCGGCATGATCCCCGGGCTCATCTCCGGCAATGTCGATGCGGTGGTCGCCTATCCGCCCCTGTCCTACCAGCTTGAGGGCAGCGGCGATGGGCGCGTGTTGATCGACCTCGGCACCGCCATGCAGCCGAACCTGCCGGACGTCTGGATCGCGTCGGAGCGCGTGCTGAACGACCGCGCGGAGGATGTCCAGAAGACGCTTGTCGCGATCTATTCCGCGATCCGCCACATGAAGCAGAACCCCGACTGGTCCATCCGCTTCATCCAGGAACAGAACCGCTTCTCGCCCGAGATCGCGCGGCTGGAATTCGAGAATACCATCATGGGCCTGTCCGACGACGGTGCCATCCGCGAGGAATGGGTGGAAGCCTCGCTCAACCTCGGCCGTCTGGCCGGGTTGCGCGACCTGCCGCCGGCGCGGGACATGTTTACCACACGCTTCGTGCCGGTGACCTTGATCGCAGTGTGACCTGGCCATTCCGATGGGCCGCCGCATTGTCCTGATCCAGGTCGCGCTGATTGTCGGCATGGTGCTGGCCTGGGAATTCGCCAGCCGCACCGCGCTGCTCGATCCGCGCCTCTTGCCGCCGCCCTCGGTGGTGGTGCCGGTTGCCGTGTCGCTGCTTGGCGATGCGGGTTTCCAGCGCCACCTCGGCACCACGGTCTGGCAGGTGCTGGTGGCCATCGTGATCGCGGCGCCGCTCGGCACCGCGATCGGCATCGTCCTTGTTGAGAGCCCATATCTCGGCAAGGCCTTCATGCCGTTCTTCAACTTCATCGCGGCGGTGCCGAAGTCGGTCTTCCTGCCCGTGTTCATCCTGCTGTTCGGCATCGGCTTTGACCAGAAGGTCGCCTTCGGCGTGTTCCAGGCGCTTTTTGTCATCGTCATCACAACCGGCGCGGCCGTGGCGGGCGTGCCCGCCGACCTGCTCCGCATCGCCCGCGCCTATGGCGCGACACGCTGGCAGACGTGGTCCGAGGTGCATTGGAACGCGATGCTGCCGCTGCTTCTGGAAGGGTTGCGCCTGGGCATGATCTTCAACATCACAGGCGTCATCTTCGCCGAAATGTACGTGGCGCGCTTCGGCCTTGGCCAGCGGCTGGCGACCTGGGGCCAGTCCTTCCAGATGCCGGAACTTTACGCCGGCATCCTGATCGCCGCGGTGCTGAGCATCATGGTGAACGAAGCGCTGCGCTTGCTGGAGCGTCGCGTCGGCGCCTGGCGGCACGCATGAGCGACAACACCGAAATCAAGGTCGAAGGGCTGACGCATCGCTACGATGCGCGCGAAGGACCGTTGCTGGCGCTGAAGGATATTGCCTTCTCCGTGCCGCGCGGCCGCTTCGTCGGGCTGGTCGGGCCCTCCGGCTGCGGCAAGTCGTCGCTGCTGATGATGCTCGCCGGCCTCGTCGTGCCGAGCGAGGGGCGCATCACCGTCGCCGGCCAGCCGGTCACCGCCCCGGCGCCCGACCGCATCGGCGTGGTCTTCCAGGAATCCAGCCTGTTGCCCTGGCGGACCGCGCTGGAGAATGTCGTCTTCCCGCTGAAACTGCGCGGCCTGCCAAAAGCGGAACGCGAGGGGCGCGCCGCCGCCTTGCTCGACCTCGTCGGCCTGCGCGGCTTCGAGAGCCGTTATCCGCACGAACTCTCCGGCGGGATGAAGCAGCGTGTCGCGATCGCCCGTGGCTTCTGCCAGGACCCGCCGGTGCTGCTGATGGACGAACCCTTCGCCGCACTCGACGAACAGACGCGCATGACGCTGGGCGACGAATTGCTGCGCATCTGGGACGCGCATCGCAAGACCGTCGTCTTCGTGACGCATGGCCTGACCGAGGCGGTGTACCTGTGTGACGAGGTGATCGTGCTCAGCGGCCGCCCCGGCCAGATCCTGGAACGGATCGAGATCGACCTGCCACGCCCGCGGACCTGGGAAGTCATGGCGAGCGAGGCCTTCGGCCAGTTGCGCGAGCGCATCTGGAGCCTGATCCGGGTGCAGCAATGAAACCCCCGATCGGCCCCGTCACGCTGCGCTGGCTCGTCCTGGGCGTGATCGTGGTGTTGTGGGAAGCGGCGCCGAGGCTGGGATGGGTGCCGCCGGTCATCCTGGCGACGCCAAGCGCCACGCTGATCGCAGGTGTCGAGGAGGCGGATATCTTTGCCCGCGCCCTGATGTTCACCTTGACCGAGATCACCTTGGCGCTGGCGATTTCCTATGGGCTCGGCGGTCTCGCCGGCGTTGTCATCGGCGCGTCGCCCCTGCTGCGGCGCGCGCTGCTGCCGCTGCTGTCCTCCGTCTACGCGATCCCTTTTGTCGTGATCTATCCGGTGATGACGGCCTGGCTCGGCATCGGGCCCGCGAGCAAGGTCTGGTTCGCCGGTTTCTACGGGTTCTTCCCCGTCGTGCTGTCGGTGGCCGCCGGGGTGCAACTGGTGGACCGGAACCTGGTGCTGATGGCACGGGCCGCCGGCGCCAGCCGTTCGCAAATGGCGACCGAAGTCCTGCTGCCCGCCGCCCTGCCGGCGATCGTCTCCGGCCTGCGGATCGGCGGTGCGCTGACGACGATCGGCGTCGTGGTCGCGGAGATGCTGGCCGCGACCGACGGCATCGGATTCCTCATCACCCAGAACCGCACCATGTTCCGCACGCCCGAAGTCTATTTCGGCATCCTGCTGGTGCTCTGCCTTGCCGGTGCGCTCGATACCCTGATCGGACTGCTGGAACGCCGAGCCGCACGCTGGCGGCCACTACGCGAAGGAGAAATCAGACATGTCTGACCAGGCCCGTAAACTGCGTTCAATGATCGAGGCTGGTGGCACGCTGGTTGTGCCGGGTGGCGGTTCGCCGCTCGACATGCTGCTCGCCGAACAGGCGGGTTTCACCGCCGGCTATATCAGCGGCTATGCCACCTCCGCGCAGCGTTTCGGGCTGCCGGATATCGGCCAGATCGCCTTCGCCGAAATGACCGACATGGCGCGGGCCTGCTCGGCGGTGGTATCGATCCCGCTGATCGTCGATGCCGACACCGGCTACGGCGATGTGGCGAATGTGGCGCGCACCGTGCGGGGGCTGGAGGCCGCGGGGGCCGCGGCGATCCAGTTGGAAGACCAGACCTGGCCGAAGCGTTGCGGCCATATGGACGGCAGGGTTGTCGAATCGCGGGAAGTCGCGGTGCGCAAGATCGCCGCCGCCTTGGCCGCGCGCCGCGATCCGTCGACCGTGATCATCGCCCGCACCGATTCCGCCGGCCCGCATGGCCTGGACGAAGCGCTGGAGCGCTGCCGGCTGTTCAAGGCCGAAGGTGCCGACGTCATGTTCGTCGATGGGCCTGGCTCGACCGAGGAACTCCGCCTCATCGGTCGTGAATCGCCGGGTCCGCGGATGGCGAACATGTCCGAGACCGGCAAGACGCCGCTGCATACCGCGGATGAGTTGGGCGCGATGGGCTTCACCGTCGTGATTTTCCCGTCGTCGCTCGCACGCATCACCATCGCCTCGGCGCGCGGCTTCCTCGCCGATCTTCGCCGCACCGGCGACAGCCGCGGCTGGCTCGACCGCATGGCCTCGCTTGATGAGGCGAATGCCACCGTGGGCATCGATGCCGTTCGCGCCTTCGAAACCGCGATCCTGGAGCGTCCCCATCATGGCACATGATCAGCAACCGGCCGGACCCCAGGCCATCGATCGCATGCTGCATGGCGCGGTCGACCTGCATCACCACGGCTTCCCCGAATTCACCTTTGAACATCCGACGCGGCTCGACGATGCCGCCGAACTGACCCATGCGCGTGACGCCGGAATGGGTGGGATCGTGCTGAAGTCGCACTTCTTCCCCACCACCAGCGTCGCCTGGCGGCTCAATCGGGAGGTGGAGGGGATTTCGGCCTTCCCCTCGATCACACTGAACCCCTCGGCCGGCGGCCTGTCGCCGATGTGCCTGGAAGCCGCGGCGCGGCAGGGCGCGAAGGTGGTCTTCTTCCCGACCTGGGGGGCGGCGAACGACATTCGTCGCGGCGGCATCAGCCGATATATGGCGCGCTGGATCAAATCGGCGGCTTCCTTGACGCCGGAACAAGGGCTGACGGTCACCGATGCCAGCGGCAAGATCCGTGGCGAGGCTTCGGAATGCCTGGCCGTCGCGGCCGAATTCGGCATGCTGGTGGCAACCGGCCATGTCTCGCCGCGCGAAAGCCTGGCCCTGGTCGCGGAGGCCAAGCGCCTGGGCGTCCGGGATGTCATGTTCCAGCACCCCGACAGCCATTCGATCGGTGCCACGCGCGACGAAATCCGCGAACTCGCCGCGGCGGGCGCGATGGTGGAATTCTGCGCCCTCGGCTTCCTTCCGGCCTTCCAACGGCTTTCGATCCCCGACTGCATGGCGATCATCGACGAGGTCGGCGTGGACCAGGTCGTCCTGACCACCGACTGCTTCTTCGGCTGGATGCCGCCGGCGGCGGAATTGCTGCGCATCACCCTGGGCAGCTTCCTGTATCATGGCATGGCGGAAGCCGATGCGACCAAGCTTGTGCGCCACAACCCGCGGCGCATGCTGGGCCTGCCAGAATTGGAAAGCTGAACCATGGTTGCCCTGACGATCACGGAAAAAATCCTCGCCTCCCACGCGGTGGAGGGCGAGATCAGGCCCGGCGAGATCGCCACGATCCGCCCGGATGTGGTGCTGCTGAACGATGTCTCGGGTCCGCTTTCCTTCACCCAATTCGACCTGATCGGCACGGGACGCCCCTTCGACCCGGATCGCATCGTGCTGGTGGACGACCACTTCGCGCCGGCCAAGGATGTGGAAAGCGCCGAATCCCTGCGCAGCACCCGCCGCTTCGCCGAGGCGCATGGCATCCGCCACCACTACGGCCCGGGCCGCGGTGGGATCGAACACACGCTGCTGGCCGAAATCGGCATGGTGGGCCATGGGGACATCGTCTTCGGCGCCGATAGCCATACCTGCACGGCCGGTGCCTTCAACGCGCTCGGCATCGGCTTCGGTTCCACCGACCTGGCCGGGGCCCTGGCCGCGGGCAAGCTATGGATGCGCGTTCCCGAAAGCATCCGCGTGCAGCTCACCGGCGCACCGGGGCGACATGTGACGGGCAAGGACGTCATCCTGGAGGTGATCCGGCGCATCGGTTCGGATGGCGGCCTCGACGCATCATTGGAGTTCGGTGGGCCAGGCGTCGCCGCACTCGGCATGGATGAACGCATGGCGGTGGCGAACATGGCCGTCGAAGCCGGCGCCGATGCCTGTGTGTTCGAAGGCGACCAACTGTCCTTCGACGACATGGCCGCACGCGGCATGGTGCCACGCGCCGCGATCACCGCCGATGCCGGGGCGCAGTATCGGGAGACGATCACGATCGACCTCGGCGCGTTGTCGCCGCTGGTGGCGCGGCCGCCTTCTCCGGCGAATGGCACGCCAGTGGGCGAGCTGCGCGGCATACGCGTCGATCAAGTCTACATCGGCAATTGCTCCAACGGCACGCTGACCGACCTGCGCCAGGCGGCCGAGGTTCTGCGCGGACGCAAGGTCGCGCCGAATGTGCGTCTGGTCGTGGTGCCTGCCACGCAGCGGATCTGGCGCGCGGCGCTGGCGGAGGGTCTGCTGGACATCCTGGCCGAGGCTGGCGCCGCGGTCTCGACGCCGACCTGCGGCGCCTGCTTCGGCGGTCACATGGGGATCCTGGCCTCGGGCGAAGTGGCGGTCGCAACCACGAACCGGAACTTCCGTGGCCGCATGGGGCATCCGGAATCCAGCGTATTCCTTGCCAACGCCTGGGTTGCCGCTGCTGCCGCGGTGGCAGGCGAGATCGTGCCGCCCGGTGACATCCTGGGGAATGCCTGACATGCGTATCGAAGGACGCGTTCATCGCCTGGGCGACCACGTCGATACCGACGTGATCATTCCCGGCCGCTACCTGACCTTGCGCGACCAGGCGGTGCTCGGGACGCATTGCATGGAGGGGCTGGATCCCGGCTTCGCGGCACGGGTGCGGCCGGGTGACATCCTGGCCGTCGGCCGCAATTTCGGGTCGGGCTCATCGCGCGAACATGCGGTGCTGGCACTCAAGGGCGCAGGCATCGGCGCTGTGATAGCCGAGAGTGTCGCACGGATCTTCTTCCGTAACGCCATCAACCTGGCACTTCCGGTGATCGTGTGCCCGGAGGCGGCACGGGCGCTGATGGCCGGCGAACTCGCCGTGGTTGAGCCAGACAGTGGGCGTATATTGCAAGGCGGCCAGAACTGGACTGCGCCGCCCTTTAGGGGGGAGGTGGCCGCCATCCTCGCGGCGGGCGGTCTGGTCGCGCATCTGCGTCAGTCGCTGGGGGGAGGGCGATAGCGGGGCAGGGTACGTGGCATGAGCCAAAGATACCCATGTGTAACTGCCAGGGGATGACTTGGCCAAAAGCCGGGAATTGAAGCCGGAGACGGACTCGCAATCATCTGCGTCCACAATCAGGCAATCGGGATCTTTACGCGGTTGGGCCTCTCTGGAAGCCAGCTTGGGGCGCAGCCAGAATCGAATGCTCCCTCACCGGATGGAGCAGGCACCCGGCACCAGAAAGAAGATTCTATTCCGCGGCGTAGCGGTGGCGCAGATGCATCCGTCGCGCTTCCGGATCCGGTCGCGGCACGGCCGAAAGCAATGCCTTTGTATAGGCGTGCTGCGGATCGTCGCAGACTTGCAGCGTCTCACCAGTCTCCACCACGCGGCCGCGATGCATCACCGCGACCCGGTCGCACATGTAGCGGATGACCGAGATGTCGTGGCTAATCAGGATGAACGCCAAGTCCAACTCGTCCTGCAATTCCAGCAGCAGGTCGAGCATGCGGGCCCGGATCGAGACATCCAGCGCCGAGGTCGGCTCATCGGCCACGATCACGCGCGGCGACAGCGCGAGCGCGCGCGCGATGCCGATGCGCTGGCGCTGGCCGCCTGAAAACGCGTGCGGATAGCGTTCGGCCCAATCCGGCGCGACGCCGACACGCTCCAGCAGCGCCGAAACCCGGTCGCGCAGTTCCGCGCCCTTGGCGAGTCCATTGACCAGCAGTGGTTCGCCGACGATCTGCGCCACCGTCATGCGTGGGTTCAGGCTGGCGAAGGGATCCTGGAACACCATGCGAATTTCGCAGCGTGCTGTGCGCAGCGCCTCACCCTGCGCCGTGGCAAGATCGACCACCGACCCATCGCGACGGCGGTAGCGGATCGCCCCGCCGGTCGGGTCCACCACGCGCAGGATGCAACGTCCAAGCGTGGTCTTGCCCGATCCGCTTTCGCCGACCACGCCCAAGGTCTCGCCGGCGCGAACGTCGAGTGAGATGCCGTCCACCGCACGCACTTCGGTCGCGTTGCGCTTGAACAGGCCCTTGCCGCTGGAAAACCGCATCTCGACGTCCTGCAGGCTCAGCACCGGCGGTCGTTCAGGCGGCTTGGGTCGTGCCAGGCGAATGGCCGAGGGCCGTTCGAGCTTGGTGACATTGCCCAGCAGCATGCGGGTGTAGGGATCCTGCGGGGCGGCAAAAAGGTCGCGCACCTTGCCGCGTTCGCGGACCTGGCCGCGTTCCATCACCACCACGTCATGCGCGATCTCGGCGACCACGCCCATGTCATGGGTGATGAACATCACCGTCATGCCGCGCGCATCCTGCAACCGCCGCAGAAGGTCCAGGATTTCCGCCTGGGTGGTGACGTCCAGCGCCGTGGTCGGTTCGTCGGCGATCAGCACGGAAGGATCACAGGCCAAAGCCATGGCGATCATCACGCGCTGTCGCATGCCGCCCGAGAATTCGAAGGTGTAGCGATCGAGCGCACGTGTCGGGTCGGGGATCTCCACCTGCGCCAGAAGCTCCACGACGCGCGCCCTGGCCTGGCGGTTGGAAAGGCCGAGGTGCAGGCGCACCGCCTCGCCGATCTGGTCGCCCACGGTATGGATGGGCGAAAGGGAGGACATCGGCTCCTGGAAGATCATCGCCACGTCGTGGCCGCGCAATTCCCGGATCGCGCGGCTGCGCGGATGCAAGGTGGCCAAGTCCAGTTCCGGCTCACCCACCCGGCGCAACAGGATGCGCCCCCCCGTGATCCGCCCCGGCGGGTCCACGATCTGCAGAATGGCGCGCGCGGTGACGCTTTTACCCGAGCCGGATTCCCCGACGACGCACGTGGTCTTGCCGCGCGCCAGCGACAGTGACACGCCATCCACCGCGCGGATCAACCCTGCCCTCGTCGGGAAGGACACGTGCAAGTCCTGGATGTCGAGTGCGAGGTCGTCGGTCATTTCTGATAGGGGTCCGCCGCGTCACGTAGTCCGTCGCCCAGGAAGTTCAGTGCCAACACTGCCAGCACCACCGCCCCACCCGGCGCGAAAAGCCAGGGGGCCGTGGCGATGGAGCGGATGTTCTGCGCCTCCCGCAGCAACACGCCCCAGGAGATGACGGGCGGCTGCAGCCCGAGGCCGAGGAAGGACAGTGCTGTCTCCGCCAGGATCATCGCCGGGATGGCCAAGGTCACGGAGGCGATGATGTGCGAGGCGAAGGACGGCAGCATGTGCCGAAAAATGATCCGCTTCTCAGACACGCCGTCGAGCCTGGCCGCGGTCACGAAGTCCTCTGTCCGCAGCGACAGGAACCGCCCGCGCACCACGCGCGCCAATTGCGCCCAGCCGACCAGGCTGAGGATGATGGTGATGCAAAGATAAATACGCTCCGGCGGCCAGTTCTGCGGCAAGGCCGCGCCAAGCGCGAGCCAGATCGGGATCGTCGGCAACGACAAGACGAACTCGATCACGCGTTGCACCGCGAAATCGATCCGGCCGCCGTAGTAGCCGGAGATACCCCCCAACAGCAGCCCGATCACCAGCGACAGGAACACGCCGGCCAGGCCGATCATCAGCGACGTCTGCGCCGCCACCATGATGCGCGAATAAACGCAGCGACCCAGCCGGTCGGCGCCGAAGAGATAAACCTGCTCGCGCGGATTCTCCGGCGCCAGCAGATGGATCGTCGACGGGATCAGGCCGAAGAGGTGATGCTCGTAGCCCTGGGCGAAGAAGGCCAGGTAGATCTTTCGCGTGCCATCCTGCCGAAAACTCGGCGCCAGGGTGACGGGGTCTCGCGCCATGCGCGTGGCCATCACATGCGGACGAAAGTGCCACGACCCATCTTCGGCCGTGTCGATCCAGTGTAAGGTCTGCGGCGGGTGAAACACCGCGCGCGCGTTCTGTCGGCCCGGCTCGTTGATCGCGAAGAAGCCCGGGATCGCCGCGACCAGGTACAGGAACAGCACGATCACCCCGCCGAGCATGGCCAGGCGATGGCGCTTGAAGCTCCACCACATCAGCCGCCATTGGGAGGCAACGGCAAACCGCTGCTCCGCTGGCGGCGGGTCCGGGATGGCGGCGGTGGTGGTGATTGGCTGGTCCATCAGTCGAACCTGATCCGCGGGTCGATCATCGCCAGCAGGATGTCGGAGATCAGCATCCCGAACAGCGTCAGCGTACACATCAACAGCAGGAAGGCGCCGGCCAGGTACATGTCCTGCGCCAGCAGCGCCTGCAACAGCAGCGGCCCCGCGATCGGCAGGCTCATGACCACGGCGACGATGGTGGCGCCGGAAATCAACTGCGGCAGCATCCAACCGATCGTGGAAACCAGCGGATTGATGGCCAGTCGGAAGGGGTATTTGACCAGCAGGCGGAACTCCGACAGCCCTTTGGCACGGGCCGTCACGACATAGGGCCGGTGCAGTTCATCCAGCATATTGGCGCGCATAATGCGGATCAGCCCGGCCGTACCATTCACAGCCAGGATCGTGACCGGCACCCATAAATGCATCAGCAGATCCTGCACCTTGGCCAAGGACCAAGGTGCGGTCTGAAACGGCTCGCTGAACAGGCCGGACACATCCTGCCCCAGATGCACGACGGCCACATACATCAGCACGAGCGCCAGCAGGAACGACGGGATCGCAAGCCCCAGGAACGCGATGAAGGTGAAGAAGTAATCGGCGAAACTGTATTGCTTCACAGCCGACAGCACGCCGATCGGCAGCGCGATGGCCCAGGTCAGCAACAGGGTCGAGGTCGTAAGGAGCAGGGTCAGCCCCATGCGCTCCCAGATCAGCCCCGACACCGGCTGCTGCCATTCGAAGGAGATGCCGAAATCACCGCGCAGCAGGATTCCCGTGATCCACAGCCAATACTGCACGATGAAGGGCTGGTTCAGCCCAAAGCGATCGCGCAACTCCGCCGCCGTGCGCTGATCCACGATCTCATTCGATGCCGCCAGGGTCGCGACATAGGTCGTGACATAGTCGCCTGGCGGCAGTTGGATCAGGAAGAACGCAAGGAAGCTGACCGCCACCAGCGACGGGATCATCCACAGAACCCGTCGCAGGATAAAGCTGGTCATGTCAGGAGGTGAAGAAGAACTGCTGCGGCATCGATGGCCCCGGATGCGGCCAGGACCAGCTATTCGGCATGCTGGCCGGCACGCCCTTCAACCGGTTCGCCGCGACGCCAAAGGTGTTCGGCGCCATGACCACACCCAGGCATTCGAATTGCTCGGCCGCGATGTCAAAGACCTGCTTCATCAGCCGGCCCTGCTCGGTCGTATCCGCGGTGGAACGCGCCGCGTCATACAGCCGCATCCGCTCCTTCTGGTGATCCGGCGGCTCGGCCCCTTCCTTGCCACCGGACGCGTACCAGACCGCCCAGGGAATGGCGTAGCGCGTGCCCTGCGGGTGCTGGGCGAAATAGTCGCGCGGGTCGAGCATCGGCTCCAACCCACCCGGCCCGGGCCAGACCGCCATGTCGGGATCATTGTTGTCGCCGCGCGTGTAGTAGAGCGAGCGGTCGATGGCGTTGATCTTCAGATCGATCCCGATATCGGCCCAGTGCCGCTTGACCAGCTCCAGCGCGTCATTGTTGTCGGGGTAAAGGGCAGTGATCACGTCGATTGACAGGAACACCCGTTGCCCATCCGGCCGCAGCCGGAAACGCTGGCTGTCACGACGATTGTAGCCGAGACGGTCGAGGATCCGGTTCGCTTCGGCCGGGTCGTGATCGGTGAACTGACGCGCCAGCTTCTCGTGATACCAGGGGTGGGTTGGGCGAGGGCCGGTCTGCCAAGGCTCGCTCTGGCCCAGATAGACGATTTCCACGATCTCCGGCCGGTTGATGCCAAGCGACAGCGCGCGGCGGAAATCCTTGTTGCCCAGCATTTCCCGGATCTTCGGGTCCTTGTGGGTCAGGTTCGGATAGATGGTCATGGAGTTGGACAGCGACGCCACCGTCTCGAACATGCGATAATTGCCGCGCTGCTGGTTCTGCGACACGACCGGCTTGTTCGCCAAGGTGTCGATGTGGCGTTCCTGCAGGTCCAGCCGCCCGCCGATGACGTCCAGCATCAGGCTTTCGACATCCTGGTAGATCTGGAAGTTCAGCCGGTCGATGTAGGGCAGTTGGCGACCTTCCGTGTCTACCTGCCAGAAGAAGGGATTGCGCCGCATCGTCACGCGGGTGGCGCCGCCCTGGTAGGCTTCCTCGATCACCCAGGGTTCCAGCGTCGGCTTCTCCGGATTCGACCAGCGCGAGGGGATCTCGATGTCGCCGCAGCGCTGGCGGAAAAGCTGCGCCCAGTCGGACACATTTGCCGTGCGCAACATTGCCGCGAGTTCATTGTTGAAGCGCGGATGGAAGCGCGAGCAATAGTGCTTGGCGAACAGCGTCGGGTGCTGGCCAAGCGGTGTCGCCATCTGCTGCAGGAACAGCCCGTAGGGCCCCGCGAAGCTGAAGCGCACCGTCGTATCGTCGACCTTCTCGCAGCGCACCGGCTGGCCGTCGATCACCCAAAGGCTGGGCGGAGAACGGTAAAGTTCGGTGTTCAGGATGCAATCGTTGACCGAGAAGACGATGTCATCCGCGGTGAAGGGCGCGCCATCCGACCAGCGCATGCCCGGCCGCAGGCGGAAGGTGAAGACCTTGCTATCCGGGCTGACCTCCCACGACTGCGCGACGCCCGGAAGAACATCCGTGAACGCCATGTTCCAGCGCGTCAGCCCCTGGTTGCCCACCAGGCGCAGGATGCCATTGTGGTCGGACCCCCCGCGCAGCCCCCGGCGCAGGGTGCCACCGTAGCGTGGATTCGGGTCATTCGGCGTCACCACCAGCGGCGCGGTGCCGACCCGCTGCGCCAGCGGCGGCAGGCGGTTCTGCTGCACCAGCGTGGCAAGGTCGGGCGCCTCCCGGGCCGCGGATTGTGCGAAGGCGGGCAGGCTGCCGGCCAGCACCATGGCCGCCGCACCCTGCAACATTCCCCGGCGATTGAGGTCAGTCTCGTCCATGATCGGGTTCTCCCGTCTTTTTATTTTTCCGGCTTGGCCCGGATTTTCGATGATGCTTGCATGGCTGATGTGGCCGCCGCAAGCCGGCTGGCGCACGGGGGAACGCCAACAATGTTGCTGGGCACACAGCTGCGCGCGCGCGACGACGACGACTATCGGGTCTGGGCGCAGTTGGGCATCACCCACCTCTGCGCCGATCCGCCGGGCAATCCGCACGACTGGGTGCTCGATGACCTGCTGCGGTTACGTGACCATGTGGCGCGCTTCGGCCTGTCGCTCGACATGGTGCAACTACCGCTGTCCTCGCGACCGCTGGAACAGCAGCATTCGCCGAATATCCTGCTGGGGCGGGAGCCTGATCGGGCGCGGGAACTCGACAGCCTCTGCGCGTTGATCGGGCGGCTGGGCCAGGCGGGTATCCCGGCGGCGAAGTACAACCTCAACATCATCGGCATCCCACGCACGCCCGACGAGCCCGGCCGCGGCGGGTCGCGCAATGCCGCCTTTCGCTGGGCGGCGGCGGACCAGGCGGCACCACCCGGCATCGCCGGGGTGGTCAGCGAAGAGGAGAACTGGGCGCGGATCGAACACTTCCTCGATCACGTGGTCCCGGCGGCCGAGGCTGCCCGTGTGCGCCTGGCCTGCCACCCGCACGACCCCTGGACGCCGCCTGGCTATCGCGGCGTGACGCGCGTGCTGGGCACGGTGGAGGGGTTGCAGCGCTTCGTCACGATTCATGAAAGCCCCTATCACGGGCTGAACTTTTGCCAGGGCACCATCGGGGAGATGCTCGACGACCCGGCGACAGAAATCTTCGACGTGATCCGCTGGTTCGGCGAGCGGGATAAGATCTTCAACGTCCATTTCCGCAACATCCGCGGCGGAAAGCTGTCCTTCATGGAAACCTTCCCGGAGGAGGGCGACATGGACATGCTGCGTTCGGCGCGGCTGTACCGTTCGCTCGGGTATCGGCACATGCTGATGCCCGACCATGTGCCGCAGATTGACGGGCGCGACCCGCAAGGCGTCGCCTTCGCCTTCTGCCATGGCTACATCGCGGCGCTTATCCAGTTGTCGATGTGACGTGGTTTGGCGCGTAGCCAGGTTCATTCGCCCCTGACCAATGGCGCCCCCAAGGCGGTGTTCCGAAGCAAGCTCAAACACGGCCTGCTTGCCGAATGCACGGCGCCCGGGCGCCGGGACGACGACGGCGCCTGGATTGCATCACCGATGTGGGCATGCGCGTCGTCGAGGCGGACCCGGGGGAGGGCGCACGGCCTGCCACCATGGCCACACAGGACAAGGCGCGCAAAGGGGGCGTCATGTCTGGTGAATACCTAACAGTCCGCAAGATGCTGCGTCCTGGGCAGGCTCCTGGTCCACCCCATGTAGCCGGCCGATGGAAGAGGGTGCGCGAAGGCGACGGACCCGATGCGACCCGCCAGCCGATCAGACGTCCTCTCAGGCCGCCTTGGCCGCTGCCCGCGCGATGAGCTTCTCTTCCTCGGTCCAGACTTTGCGCTCGCGCTTTTCCTGCGGCTTGATTTCCTTGACCGGCGCACCGCCCAGCACGGGTGGGCGCATCGTCGAGTTCCGCGCCGCTTCCGAATGCCACTGGTGATCGGCTTGCACGGTCAGGGCACGACCGATTTCCCGCTCCACATCACGCAGCCAGGCACGCTGCTCGGCATCGCAGAGCGTGATGGCGAAGCCACTCCGTCCCGCGCGGCCCGTGCGGCCTATGCGGTGGACGTAGCTTTCCGGCAGGCTCGGCAGGTCGTGGTTGAAGACATGCGTCACGGTATCGACGTCGATGCCGCGCGCCGCGATATCCGTCGCCACCAGGACTTGCACGGCGGCGGTCCGGAAGGCGTCCAGCGCGCGCTCCCGCTGGCCCTGCGACTTGTTGCCGTGCAGGGCCTCGGCCGTGATGCCCGCCTCGGTGATGAAGGCGCAGACATCGTTGGCGATGTTCTTCTGCAGGGTGAAGACCACGGCCTGGCCCATCCCCGGCGTCCGCAGCAGAGCCAGCAGCGCATCCCTCTTGTCGGCCGCATCGACGAACATGACCGACTGCTCGATCCGGTCGACGGTGGTCGAGGGCGGGGCGATCTCGACCTTCTCCGGATCGCGCAGCAGGCTCTCGGCCAGCGAGGCGATGGATTTCGGCATCGTTGCCGAGAACAGCAGCGTGTGCCGATCCTCCGGCAGCGTCGCGACGATGCGCTCGATCGGCTTGGCGAAGCCCATGTCGAGCATCTGGTCAGCCTCATCCAGCACCAGCGCCTCAAGCTGCGACAGGTCGCAGAGGCCCTGGTTGATTAGGTCCAGCAACCGCCCTGGCGCGGCCACGATGATGTCCACGCCGGCCCTGAGCGCATTGACCTGGTGGAACTGACTGACGCCGCCGAAGATCGTCGTCACGCTGAGCTGCAGATGGCGCCCGAAGCTTTCGAAGCCGGTGGCGATCTGAGAGACCAGTTCGCGTGTGGGTGCCAGGACCAGGACGCGGGCGCCGCCCTTGGGCGCTGGGCGAGGAGCGGCTGCAAGGCGATGCAGCAGCGGCAGCGCGAAGGCGGCGGTCTTGCCTGTGCCGGTCTGGGCCATGCCCAGCAGGTCGCGGCCCTCCAGCAGCATCGGGATCGAGCGGGCCTGGATCGGGGTGGGCGTGGAGTAACCTTCCTCGGCCAGCGCGCGCAGCAGGGGCGGCGCAAGGGAGAGGGCGGCGAACGTCGTGGGCATGGTCAAGCGGCGCCTCCGGCGCTCAGTAAGGCTGCGCCGATTTGGGCTTCGCTGGTTGGGAAGGCGGGCCTTTACGGGTGATGCTGCACTGCGTCAACGTGGAGGGGAGGGGCAGTGGAGCTGGCTGGGCACGACCATCTTCGCCGGGAGGCCCGCCGTCATGTCGGGGCAGCATTCGTTCGCATCATAAGGGCCGGAGCCCAGCCGTTGCCGCCTTCCTGCATGAATTACAGGAGCGGGCGATCGCTCATCACAGCCTGCAGCGGTTCGGGCGCCGCAAGCATGACTCCCAACGAAACGCCGCACATGGAGTCCCCCATGAATAAGGAAAGATATCTGGGCCCCAGAAGACGTATGTTGGAGATGGTATAGCTGGCTGGCGCCTGCCGGAGCGAAAGCCCGCGCAGTGGCGCGAACCAGAGGGAACTGGCGGAGGAGATGCGACTCGGTACGGTCGGTCTCTCGCAGGTTGTCGCACCGCTTCGATGACGTCTGGACCAGGCCGCGAGCCCAGGCGAAAAGCAGCGTAACCCTGCGAAGCGGTAAAACCAGATACAAAGCATCTCTGGCCGCTGGATCAGCGCGGCAACGACAGCGCATCGGCCAGCAGGTCAAACACCACACGCACGCGTCGGCTGGTGTGCAGTTCCCGATGCGTAACAAGCCAGACGGGGAAGACGATCGGCGCCGCCTCGGGCAGCACGCGCCGCACCAACGGCTCGGCATCGCCCACCGACTCCATCATGAAGCCGATGCCCGCACCCTGCTTCACCAGCGCCCAATGCACCAGGTAGCTGTCCACCTGAACCGGTATTTGCCGTGCCGTCAGTCCCATGCCGAGGGCGCGCATGCCCTCGATGAACTCAGCGGTTTCGCCGAAGCCCACGAACTCCGCCTGCGCCAGATCATGCCAGCACCGAGGATGGCCCAGACGGCTGAGATAGTCCGGAGTCGCGTAGGGGCGGCCGCGGTCCTCCCCCACCTTGCGGGCGATGAGGTCCGGCTCGCGCGGGCCGAAGTTGCGGATCGCGATGTCGGCCTCGCGCCGCAACAGATCGGCCGTGCGGTCGATGGCGCGGATCTCGACCGTGATGCCCGAATGCGCCGCGCGCAACCTCGTGACGATGGGGGGCAAGACATGGGCGGCATAGGCTTCGGTCGCGGTGATCCGGATCGGGCCCTCGATCCGCTGCGACTGGCCGGTGGCGGCCAGTGCCAGCCGGCCGGCCGCCTCGCCCATCGCGCGCACGTGGTCCAGCAACGCCCCGGCTGTGGGGGTAAGGACCAGGCCGCGACCGGCCCGCTCGAACAGGGCCACACCAAGCTCACGCTCCAACGCGGCGATCTGGCGGCCGAGCGTAGGCTGGGTGAGGCCGAGTGCCCGCGCCGCCGCGGAGAGCGAACCCGCCTCGGCGGTGGCGAGGAAGGCGCGGATGCGGTTCCAATCGAGCGGCGTGGTGTTCCAATCCATACATCCTTGTATGGGTGATGACCGGATTTCGCCAGTTTCACGCGCAATGCCGCATGGGTAGCTGAGCAGCCGCGCATCGCCGGAGAGTCCGATGCGCCCCGTACCCGCATGCCACGGCCTTGCCCGGCAAGACCCATGAAACCCACGGAGCCAATCATGCCCATTCGACCCATCGCACCCCTCGCGGCCGCGCTTGTCTTCCTGGCCGGATGTGCGGCCACCATCAGCCAGGACGGGCTGGAGCAACGCACCGCTCAGGCCATCGGGCGAAGCGTCGGCCAGTTCGCCGTCACCGACCGCAGCGAAGAGACCGGAGGCCGTATCAATTACACCGTCAACACGCGGGACGGGGCGGCTTACCGCTGCTACCTGTATGGGGCCACCGGCCTCCAGAATGCCGTGACCTTCGGGCAGACACCGCATTCCGACGCCATCTGCACCGCCATGGCGGGTGGCCAGAGAGGGAGTGGCCCTGAGGCGCCCGCGGCCACAGGCCAACCCGGTCGAAGCACTGGCGGCGCCTGCAATGCGTTGTTGCGGGCAGCGGGACGGTGCTGATCCGTCATCCCTGAAGCGAAGTGGCCATGATCCGCGCTCTCGGCCGACCGATTCCGCTTGGTCTGGCTCTGGCCTTTTGCACCTTCATCCCGGTGCTGATGGCTGCTGTCCGCGTGGTCCAGATCCCGCTTGGCGCATTGCCGGAGGACAGCCTGCGGCTGGCCTCCTTTCCTGTCGCATTCTTCCTTCACTCGCTCGCGGGCGTGCTGTTCGGCATCCTCGGCCCGCTGCAGTTCGTCCGCGCCCTTCGCCGCCGATACGGAATTCTGCACCGCCTGGCCGGGCGAGTCTTTTTGCTTGCGGGAGTGGGGTTGGCGCTGTCGGGGCTGGCGCTGCTGCAGCAGGTCGAGAGCATCGCAACCGGGCTTCTGGATGCCGCACGGGGGGTCTTCGGCCTGGCGCTGATCGCAGTTCTGGTGCTGGGGGTGGCGGCGGCGCGGGCGCACAATATGCTTCGACACCGTGCCTGGATGATCCGCGCCTATGCCATCGGCATGGGATCGGGAAGCGCCGCGCTGGTCATGTTCCTCGTCTACCTGATCACTGGAGAACCGCCCTCGGGGCTGACCACTGACATCGTGGTTGTCAGCATGTGGCTGCTCACCATCGCCGTGGGTGAATGGGTCGGTCAGGCGGAGAGTACGGCTCGTATGGGAACTGGCGGAGGGAGCGCGACTCGGTACAAGCGGTCTCTAGGTTGAGGCTGTGCAGAACCGCGCGTTACGCCACGGCTGCGTGCCGACCAGAGATACTCTGGGCATCGTTGCTTCCCTCATACGAAATTTAGTGACAAGCCGCCTATCGCCATGCTTCGATCTAAACTGGGCTTGCAGCGCGGCACGAATGCCGGATCTTCGAAAGTTAAGGGAGATGAGGTGCTGTTATTTGGGCGATCTGTAGTCATGTAGTTTAGCACCGATTTTGCACCGTAAACGGGAGGCGCGAGGGATGGTGAAAATTATTCCGCGGCGCGGGATTCTGTTTGGCGCAAGCGCTTTAACCTTATGTCTGCGAACGAATTCCCTATCGGCGGAGTCGGGAAGCCCCATAGGCTCGCCGGTTGGAAGTGGGCTCTCGAACGCGCCGGCAAGCGCAGTGCGCCGCTGGTTCCTCGGTATTGGTAACGGTGTCTATGAGGATGGCCGGCTCGCGCCTTTGCCGAAGTCACCGGTGGATGCCGAAGATATGGGTGGGGCCTTCGCCCAGCTTGGCTTCCAAACTGAGGTATACTGCGACGTTCGGCGGTCTGACTTCCTCAATCACCTTATTGGCCTAGCGGAGCGCGTCGACCAGGACGACATCGTTGTACTGTATTTTTCAGGGCACGGCTTTCAGCACGAGAACGACAATTTTCTCGTGCCTGTCGACAGTCGATTTAATGCCGCAGCCCGCCTTGGTTTGGACAACATCTCGGTCCGCTGGATCATTGAAGAGTTCGGCAGGCGGCAGCTAGGCACAATGGTAGTGCTTCTCGATGCATGTCGTGCGACGCCGATCGTCTCCCGACACGGCGAAACGAAGGCCCTTGGACGCCAGTCCGGCTTGGCGCGTGTCACGGCACCGCCGCGGGCCGTCATCAGCTACGCGACTAAGCCTGGAGATGTTGCGTGGACCGGCCGCGAGGACCTGCGCAACAGCGTGTATACGAATCATCTGCTTCAACTCGTAACAACGGAGGACGACGAGATCGAGTCCGTCTTCAAGGAGGTGCGCCGACGCGTTCTGGAGGACTCCGGCCAGGAGCAGCAGCCCTGGGAAGATTCGTCCTTGCTCGGCGCCCTCTACCTGAAGCCTGGTCCGACCGCTCTCGCGCGAGAGGAGCAGACCTGGAGGCGTGCAGAGCGGCTTGCCGCACGCGACATGGTGCTGGCTTTCATCGACAAGTGGCCTGGCGGACGCTTCGTGTCCGAAGCGCGCCGCTGGCTCACTCAGGCACCAGTGAGCGTATCTTCGGCCGTCCCTGTCACCGACAGCATCGGCCTCGTTGATATTGAGGGGCCCCTGTCGCTAAGCCGCGTACAGATTCAGGGTCGGGTAGAATTACTCCCCCCATCTGACCGCCCCGGACCGGGCGCCCTACCCGGCACAGGGTCGGCCCTGACCGCGGCATTTCCGCGCGCGCTTCAGGTGCTCCCCAACCGCGACACCACGATCTTCGCTGCCGCGGACCGTCAGTCCGGCGTCGTGGCTACTGCACGTCCAGCCACGACGCTCGATGTCACGGGCCTGCCAGACGTAGGCACGTCTGGGTGGGCGCGGGTACGTCTACCGGATGGCAGGACTGGGTTCGTGGACAATGTCCGGGTGGTGCCGAATGTGCCGCGAGGTGTGGTTACGATGCTGCACGTCGCGTTTGCGGAGGATGCGCTCGAGCCATCCGCCGAGGAGGCCGCGCGGCTTCGCCTGGCACTGCGGCAAGCGCTGGGGAGCACGAACCGTTCAGTGCGCGTAGTGGCATCGCCCGCGCCGGGACCGTCGCTGCCCGTCGGTCGGCAAGCCGCCTTCGGACGCGCCCTTGCTGTGGTCGAGTTGGCGACCCAGGCAGGGTTCCCGCAAGCACGGATCCGAATTGACCTTCGTGACGGGCCCGAAGTCTCGTCAAACCTCGTTGTCCTAGTAGAGGTCGGCGATTGATGCACGCGAGAGTATCGGAACGGCTGGGAGATTTTCGATGATCGGACAATACATGACGCGCCGTTTTACGCAGGCCGCCGCGTTGGTCGCGGCGGCCTGCGCCATATCCGGCCCCTTGGTGGCGCAGCCCGCTCCGGAGCCGGCCCCGCTCGGGGTGGAGCAGATCGTGGCACTCGAAGCTCTGCGAAACATAACCGACGTGCCACTCATCCCCGGACGTGGCTCAGAGCCATTCTGGAACGCGCTCCGCGCAACTCGCAGCCTGCCATCGGTTCGGAACGGGCGCGAGACTTTTGGGGGGCTCGGCACCGGCAAGATCGTGGGCGGGATTCCGGCGCAAGCCGGTGCGGATCCATGGCAGGTGGCGCTGTTGGTCGCAAGCCAATCAACCAACGTACAGTTCTGTGGGGGCAGCCTGATTGCGCCCGAGTGGGTGGTCACCGCTGCCCATTGCGTCGACCGTGGTACGGCAGCGGTAGACGTGGACGTGCTCGCCGGGACACACGACCTGCGGTCCGGCGGCCAGCGACTGCGCGTGCAGCGTATCGTGCGGCACGAATCCTACGTGTCCCCGGAACTCGGCAATGACATTGCGCTCCTCAGGCTCGGAACGGCGGCGCCCGGCATGGCGATCCAGCGTCTGCGCCGGGAAGAGGAAGGGGCCGCATTGCGGGAGGCCGCCGACCCGAACAACTCGACACAGGTTCGAACCACTGGCTGGGGTGCCGTTGCCGAGGGCGGAGGCGGCGTATCGCTGCTCCGGACCGTTGAAATCCCGTTCGTCTCGCGCGAACCAACCTGCAACGACCCCCGCAGCTATCGAGGGCGGATCAGAGAAGACATGATATGCGCCGGTAGACAGGGGGGCGGGAGCGACTCATGCCAGGGCGACAGCGGGGGGCCGGCTACGGTTGCGGTCGGGAACGAGCGCCGTTTGGCAGGGATTGTCAGCTGGGGTGAGGGGTGCGCACGCGCGCTGAAGTATGGCGTCTACACGCGCGTGACGACTTTCGAGGATTGGATCGTGGCAAACACGCGATGAAAATCGGGCACTGCGGACGAGCCGCCACAACTCCTTCCTTAACGGACCTACTGTCGTTGGCCGGTCGGTCCCGGTGCTGCGCCGTAGGCAGCATGATCGTGGCGATCGCACTTGGCGGCTGCTCGACCACGCTCGAGGTGCACACGATTTCACCGGCTGCAGGCGGCAATGCGTCGCCTACACAAGGCTGGGACTACAGCCTACCCTTCGCTCAGTATGAGATCATCGTGACGCATCGGCTGCGCAGCTGCGTGGATGCTCCAGTCATAGCCACCATTGTTAGCGCGACGCCGCGATATCCGGCAGATCCCGCACACCGCTATGCCATAGACCACACCAGCCTATCCCACGCATTCAAGACCTCGGAACTCTCCATCGAGCGCCACCCTAATGGTATGCTCCAACGCGTCGGCGCCCAGGCGGATGACCGAACGGAAGCGGTGCTGGTCAACACAGCAACGGCCGCAATTCAGACCGCGATCACCGTCGCCCGCCTGGGCGCCGGCGTGCCCTCAATACCCGGGGCGCGCGCTGCCGACCGTCGCCAGCTGACGCCTGCATGCACACCGACTGCTACGGCGGCACTGCGCAATGCCGAAAGGACGCAGGCAACGCTCGAACGCGCCGCAGACCAACTCCACGCCGCCACAACGATGTGGAGCGCAATGCGCGACGCGGCGGCGCCACTTGGGGCGCGTGCGGATGCCCACACCCAGCGGGCCCTGATGATAGCGGCCAGTACTCTTGCGCAGGCAAAATTGGCCCAGGAGAGGGCGAGCGCTGCTCACCTGAACACGTTGGAGGCGTTGACGGAGACGCGGGCGATCTATTGGCCTCCGAACGGGAGCGTACTTTCCGGAAGATTGGAGGACGCCGGGCTCTCGAACGTCAGGCTCCAAGCCTGGACTACAGGCGGCTTCGTGCCTGTTAGCACCGACGTGATTGCCCAACTGGAGCGGGTGCCGCACGATCAGAGCAATCCTAGAGCTACGGCTGATGGCGCTGTGGTCGCTGCAAGCACGGCGGCGACTTCGCCCCGGCTTGGTATACGCTACCGCACGCCGATGGTCGGCACACTGGCCGTAACGGTCGGGAACGCCAGCGAACCAAGGCGCATTGCTCAGGGACCTATTCCGCAGCTTGGCCAGATGATGGTTTTGCCGTTCAGCAATGGCACATTCCAACAGAACAGCCTGTCTGCAACCTTTGCAGACGACGGAAGTCTCCTCACCGCCAGCTATGGTGAACTTGCGAGCCGTGCTGAGCGGGCAAGTTCTGCTGCCGCCCGACTGGCGGCGATGGGACCGCAGGCAGTGGCTGACATCACGGGCGCGCGCAACTTTGGGGCGCAGCAGGCCGCGCTGCGAATCCGCGCCGAGCGCGACGTGCTTCAGGCGGAGCAAGAGCGACGCACCGCACGAGCCGCCCTCGCCGTGTCGCCCGATGACGCGTCGGAGCGACGACGCAGGCTGCTCGAAGCCGACACTACGCTCAAGAATGCTGAGCGCCTTAATGTCGAGGCGGATATCGCATTGCAGGAAGCTCGGCGGCGCTTAGCGGCAGCGCCACAGGCCACATCATAACCGTCGGTCGCCGCGTGCTCAGCATTTGTCGACAATCACGATGCACGTACCAGACCGGTTCTGGATGCACAGCGCGCAATTGTCCGCAGCCACGCGTTCGACCTCAATCGTGTCGTGCATACCCTTGTGCAAAGCACCGTGGCTGCGACATAGGAGAGTTACCGAAGCTCGAGCGCGCGGACGTCGCTAACGGCCGAGGGCTGCGCGAAGGACGAAATGAGCTGCGAGCCCCGAGAGGCGGGCTGAGCAGCCGGAGCAGCAGGCTTCAAGATCCGCTTCACAGCCAACGGAGGGGCAAACGATGATCACGCGAAGGCGTGCGGTGCGCAGCGTGATCGGGTCAGCACTGCTCGGCAGCTGCGCGATGCCCTGTGACCCAACGAGTCACAGCCCGCAAAGCCAAACATCTATGCCGACCCGTATCATCGATTCTCATTGCCATATCTTCAACGTAGATGACCTGCCAGTCTACCGATTCCTGCGGCACGTCGCGTTGCCGGAGCGCTGCCTTGAGCATCTTGATGCGTTGGCGTGGCTCCTAGCCAAGTTCCTCAAGGCGCTTGCGCCTGGCGCTGAGGCGGAACGCCGTGTGTTGCTTGCATCCAGCGCTCGCGGCGCGATCCCGGCTGAGGCGCCTGTCGATGATCCTCAGCGCAGGGAGGATGCTCTGGCCAACGCACTTGGGATGCTCCGCAACCACGCTCGAGGCGACCTGCGCCCTAGATCGCGAGCAGCATCCCTCACCGAAGAGGACCCTCTACCGCCGCGCGACCAAGCTGCCGCACTACTCCAATTGCTTCGGCAGGACGCTGCACCAAGCGGGCTGCGGTCGAGGTCGGTGCCGCAGCGCGCCCGTACACTGCCCGCGGACCCGGAGCTTCGCGCGATCGCCCGCGACTTGGTTGGGTCCAACGCACAACAGCCGCGGATGCCTGGGCCGCGCGCATCCGTATCGCTCAGCAATCTCGCAATGCTGTTTCGTTGGGCTGGACAGCTTGCAGGCTACCGTCACCGGCTGGCGAGCACACTTGGCAATATTTCGGGCGCGCCGACGCGTCCTGTTCTTCTGACGCCCGCGCTGATCGATTTCGGCCGCTGGATCCATACCGACCGGGAATTCTCCACGGGGCCGGCCGCGGTTTTCGCCGTGCAGGTAGAAATGATGGCGCTGATCGCCGCCGGCCGGCCGGGCGGAGCGCTTGTGCATCCCTTCGTTCCATACGATCCATGGCATGCCGCGGTTGAGCTTGCAGCAGGCCGCGCAAATCCACCGCTTGCGCTGGTGCGAGACGCAATCGGCCATCGTGGCGCTGTCGGCGTCAAGCTGTACCCGCCAATGGGTTTCCGTGCGTGGCGGAATGCCGAGGTCGCGGCGGATGAATACCCAGTCGAACTCCGCGAGGAGACGGGGGGGCGCCCGGGCTATTGGCTCGACCGAGCGCTTGGTGAACTCTACGAGGAGTGTGCGCGCCTTGATGCGCCGATTATGGCACATTGCGCCGACAGCAACGAGGGGCGGCCCCGGGCAGGCCTTTTCGCCGATCCAACTTGGTGGGAGGCTGCGGTGCAGGAGTTCCGCGAACTGCGTGTAAACCTCGGTCATTTCGGAGGCGTCTGGTTGCTCGACGGCGACGACAAGCGGTGCGATGGCCGCGAGAAGGCTAACTGGACTTTGCTCGCCGCTGATATCGTGGCCCGGCATCCCCGACAGGTCTGGGCTGACATGAGCTACTTCGCCGAGGTGCTCTCGGACGGTAAGCCCCGTGAGGATGCAGTGAAGGCGCTCAGGCATCTTGCTGCCAATTCGGCTGCGCCAAACCTGCTCTACGGCTCCGATTGGATAATGATGGGGCAGGAGCAAGGCGCCAGCGACTACGCCTCACAGACCATGTCGGCCGCGGCGGAGGCAGGGCTCCCGCTTGAGAACTTCGCTTGGCGGTCGGCTGCGCGCTTCCTGGGGCTTGACCGTGAAGGTCAGTCGCGCGACCGATTGCTCGCCTTCCATGCGCGGGATCCGGCTGCGCTGACAGCCATACGAGGGTTTATGCCAGGCCTTTCGCCTGCGGCATGACATGCGTCGGCAGACTGATTGCGGGTCTTCGTCTGCCTCGTCCACCGCGCGCATCAAAAGGATCGGGGCAATTGTCGTTTCGGTGGAGGTGGCGATAAATGCGACAGGCGCCAAATTGGAAAAAGTGCAGCAATCTGGCTGGCGTCACGGCATCCGCCGCTTCGTCACCCCCACCGACAGCGTCGCCGCCGCCAAGTCGAACGTCACCGCGGAGATGTTCCGCGCCATCACAAGCACCGTGTTGTTCGACCACACGGCTGCGTCGAGCTCGATGAACCGCATCGACGAGACCAGTTACGCCTGCGACAGCTCCCGAACTCCTACGGCTTCTCCACTCTGACCCGCAGCGTCGCGCTGCCGAGGTCGACCGCCGCCGCCGTGCCGTTCTGGAATCTGCCTGAGACGGTGCCGGCTGCCGAGACCCAGGCGGTGAGGCTGAGCCCTTGCAGATCGAGGCCAAAGCTCACGCGGACAAAATCCCAGAGTGCGGCCCCCGTCACCGCCACGGTAGTGGTCACCCTCGCCCCGGCGGCGAGGCTCGGCGGATTGTAGCTCGCGCTGGCAGGCCGCCGGTCCCTCGCGATGCCGCTTTGCTCCACCAGCAACCCGCCCCGCTGACACAGCATCTCTGTACGCGGCTTGATGGAGCGATGTGGTGATCACCGGCCGCACCCCGGCGCCAGGAGATACGCATGACCAACCGCACGGCCCTTCACGCCGCCCAACAGCAGCAGGCCCGCGCTGCCTTCCTCGCCCGCAAGGCCGCCATCGACGGGCTGCTGGCAAGGCTGATGGCGGCCAGCGCCGACCACTTCGGTGCCGCACCGGACGCGGTGACCTGGGCCGACGAGGGCACGCTTGGCCACGTCGAGACGCGCCTGGCAGAGATTGCGGCCTTTCTGAACATCTGACTCCCGGCGTTCGCCCGCCGCCCTGACCGGGTTCTGTCCGGCGGGGCTTGGGCTGGTAGCACCCGGATCATCAGGTGCAGCATCCGGGGCCCTACGATGACACTGTCCGACACCCAAACCATGATCCTCAGCCACGCCGCGAACCGGGTGGATCGCTTGGCCGCACCGCCGCCAAAGCTGCCGGCCGTGGCGCGCGTCAACGTCGCCCGGGCGCTGCTCAAAGTTGGCTTGATGGTTCAGGTCGAGCAGCCGCAGGATCCGGACACCGAGCTGACTTGGACGCTCGACGGCAAGCAGATCGCCTTGCGTATCACCGGCGCCGGGATGCGGGCGATCGCCGTCGAGCTGGGCGGCGACCCGCCGGCTATGGGAGGCGACGGGTGAATCCCTGTGGCGACTCTGTGTGACTCACTGACGCCCCTTCAAGCGCTGTCGCAGTCTGGTGCCACCGAACCATGCGCGGCCGCCCTGGATGCGCCTAAGGCCCCGCAAATGGATGCTTCAGGTCGTGGCCTACGCCATGCGGCGCAGGTGGTGCTTGCCGCCTGGGATGTGGACCAGCGCCCAGGCCTGGAGGCGGCCGTCGCCCTCCTGCGAGAAGCCCTCACCGGACGCGGCGCTGCCCTCCCACGGGAATCACGGGGACCACGCCCTGGCACCAAGCAGGAGGCGGTGCTGGATCTGCTCCGCCAGCCCGATGGCGCCACGATTGCTCAGGTGATGGAGGCCACGTCATGGCAGTCCCACACGGTCCGCGGCTTCCTGGCCGGGCTCAAACGCCGCGGCATCGACGTGCAGGTGCTCGAACGGGTGCGGCAGGTCGGGACCAACCAGCAGGGCGCGAAGGGCTCCTATAGCGTCTACCGCCTGGCTGAGGCCGGCTGATGCCCGCGCCGGTGGGACGCCCTCGCCACGCCGTCGGGCTGTACCGGGTCTCCACCGCCGAGCAGGGGCAGAGCGGTCTCGGCCTGGAGGCGCAGCAGGCCAGCGTGCGCGCCTTCGTCGCCAGCCAGGGCTGGACGCTGGTCGCCGAGCACCAGGACATCGCCGGCGGCAAGGACGACCGCCGGCCGGGCTTCCAGGCGGCGCTGGCCAAATGCCGGCAGCTGGGCGCGGTGCTGGTCGCCGCCCGGCTCGATCGGATCACCCGGCGCGCCCACACCCTGTCGGGGCTGCTGGAGGAGGGGCTGTTGCTCCGGGCCGCCGACATGCCAACTGCGGACGAGCTGATGCTGCGCATTTATGCCGCCATGGCACAGAAGGAGCGGGAGCTGATCAGCGCCCGGACGCGGGCGGCGCTGGCGGCAGCCAAGGCAAGGGGCAGGGTGCTCGGCGGCGACCGCGGATACCGGCCTGCCACGGGCCCGGACGCGGCGGCAGCGGCTGTGGCGCGGCGCTTGGTGGCCCAGCAGGAAGCCCATCGCCTGTTGCTGGAGGTGGACGCCGCAAAGGCGGAGGGCATCACCTCGCATGCGGCGCTCGCGCGCGTGCTGACCGCGCGGGGCGTGGTGACCCCGCGGGGCGGCAGCGCTTGGACCCATACCACCGTGGCGCGGCTGCTGGCGCGGAGCGCTCATGCGCAAGATACTCCGGGGCATGTCATCCAGCCCGGCTAGTCGTCCCACCAAACAGCTCGAGACGGCGCTCTATGCCGCGGTCAAGCGCCATCTCGGGCTGCTTGGCTTCGATGCCAAAGGCGAAGTCTGCGGCTGCGATATTGTGGCGATTCGCGCGGTCGGTGAACCGTTCCTCGTCATCGTCGAGATGAAACTGAGCTTCACCTTGGAATTGCTGCTGCAGGCGGTGAACCGGCTGCCGACGGCCGACGAGATCTGGCTCGCGGTGCGGGCGAGCAGCCGCGGACGCGACCGCGACGGCCGGGTGCACAAGTTGTGCAGGCTCCTGGGCTTTGGCCTGCTGCGCGTCTCGCCGGCCAGCGGCCGGGTCGAGGTGGTCGCCGAACCCGCCCCCTACCGTCCCAGGCGCAATGAGAAGCGCCGCAGCCGTTTGCTCCAGGAACATCAGCGCCGCCTCGGCGACCCCGCCTGTGGCGGCTCGACGCGGCAGCCGATCATGACGGCGTATCGGCAGCGGGCCTTGGCTTGCGCCGCGGCACTCGGCAGCGGCCCGCAGCCGGTGAGGGCGTTGCGGGTCGCTGCCGACGATGCCTCTGCCATTCTGCTGCGTAACGTCTATGGCTGGTTCGAGCGTGAGCGGCGTGGGATCTACCGGCTGACGCTGACCGGTGAGGCTGCCCTGTTACGGTGGGCGCCGCCGAACTCCACAGCCGGCTCGGCCATTGGCCTAAGCTCGGCTTAGTTGCTGGGCCGCGGGGTGAAGGCGTTACGGTTCAACGCGTGATGGAAGGGAGAGTTCGTGCGCGTGGTTCCGGAGACTGGCCTGCTCCTGGTGACCTCGATAGCGTGGTTGATCGGATGCGCCGCCCCTCCACCACGTCCCGATGCACTGCGCCACCGCTGCGTTGAAATTCCGAATGGCCTGGTGGAATGCACCGTTCTCCCCGAGAGCGAGGGAAGCACCCCTCCCAGATGACGTCAGCGATGGCGAGCCTGACAGCACGACCTCGTCCCTGTTCACCACCGATCAACGGTCGTTGGTCGGTGTTGAACAGGCCGGGTGAACAGGCAGGGCTCAGTCTGCCTCGAGCGTGGCCTGGCCTATGTCGTCGGCCTCCCCCTCGATCGTCGGGCGCCTGCCACCATCTCGGGGATCGATGATGATCCGCTCAATCACCAGCGGCTGCAGCGGCGCGCCGTCGGCGCCTGTCACTTCCACCTGGTGCTTCTCGCGCCAACCCGCGCGCGCCTTCATCCAAAAAATCGCGGCCGCGACGTTCTTGCCCGCGGTCGCCATGTGAAACAGGGACTGCGCCACCTTGGCCGTGGCGTCGATCGAGCCCCGATCCAGCTCCTCCCGAAAATGCAGCCGCAGGGTTTTGGCATCCACCTTTAGATGCGTGGCGATATCCGCCTGCGGAATGCCGAACCCCGCCATGGCATGAACCAGCCGGCGCTGCTCATCGCTCGGCTCAAACCGCAGCCCCTGCATCGGTGACCTCCGCAGCGCGGATCGTGGCGGTGTCGGCAAAGCTGCGGCCATCGGCCTCCAGCACCGCCTGCTCGCCGACAAAGGCCTGCCAGCGCAGGATCGCCACATCGACATAGGCCGGGCTGAGCTCGATGGCGTGGCAGGACCGTCCGGTCATCTCTGCGGCGATCAGGGTGGTGCCCGAGCCGCTGAAGGGCTCGTAGACCGCCTGGCCGGGGGAAGAATTGTTCTCGATCGGCCGGCGCATGCATTCCACCGGCTTCTGGGTGCCGTGGCTCGTCGCGGCATCCTGGTCGCGCGAGGGGATGGACCACAGGCTCGTTTGCTTGCGATCGCCCGACCAATGGCCAGTGCCACCCGTGCGCACGGCATACCAGGCGGGTTCGTGCTGCCAGTGGTAGTGCCCCCGGCCGAGCACCAGCCGGTCCTTGGCCCAGATGATCTGGGCGCGGATGTCAAAGCCACAGGCAGTCAGGCTCTCGGCCACGGTGGTGGCGTGCAGGGCACCGTGCCAGACGTAGGCCACGTCGCCTGGGAACAACGCCCAGGCCTCCCGCCAATCGGCCCGGTGGTCGTTCAGCACCTTGCCGGTGCGCTGGGTCTGGCTGCCGGCCAGGGCGGCGTTGCGCCAGGCGGGGTCGTAGTTCACGCCATAGGGCGGGTCGGTGACCATCAGCTGGGGCCGGACACCGGCCAGGACGGCGGCGACCACCTCCGGGGCGGTGCTGTCGCCGCAGGCCAGGCGGTGGCGCCCGAGCCGCCAGACATCGCCCAGGCGGGCCACAGGCTGGGCCGGGACCTCGGGGATCTCGTCGGGGTCGGTCAGCCCGTCGCTGGGATCGGCCAGAAGCGTGCCGATCTCGTCGAGGTCAAACCCGGTCAGGCCGAGGTCAAAACCGTCCGCCTGCAGCTCGGCGAGCTCGATGCGCAGCAGATCGTCGTCCCAGCCGGCGTTCAGCGCCAGCTTGTTATCGGCCAGGACATAGGCCCGGCGCTGGGTGGGGCTGAGGTGAGACAGCTCGATGGTCGGCACCTGCGCCAGGCCGAGTTTCTGGGCCGCCAGCACCCGGCCGTGACCGGCGATGATGCCGCGGTCGCCGTCGACCAGGACCGGGTTGGTAAAGCCAAATTCGCGGATGGAGGCCGCGATCTGCGCCACCTGCGCTGGGGAATGCGTGCGCGCGTTGCGGGCATAGGGGATCAGCGCGGCCACCGACGTGACCTTGTAGGACGGAAACTGCGCGGCGGCGGGCCGGTCGGTCACGACGCATCGCCCTCGAGCAGCAGGGGCGGGGTGCCGGCAGCCACCGTCTCCGCCATCCAGCTGATCACCACGGGCGCGGCGTCCTTGCTGCCGGTGACCTCGACGACCTGCTTTTCGCGCCAGCCGGCCCGGGCCTTGAGCCAGAAGATGGTCGCGGCGATGTTGCCGGGGGTCGTGGCCTGCTGGAACAGCGTCTGCGCCACACGAGCATTGGCCTCGATGGTGGCGACGTCGAGATCCTGGCGGAACCACTTGCGCAAGGTCGGCGGGCTGCAGCGGACCACCAGGGCGATGTCGTCATGCGGCACGCCAAAGCCTGCCATGGCACGTACGGTGCGGCGCTGCTCATCGGTGGGGGTGAAGGGTTTGCGTCCCGGCATCGACGGTACTCCAGCGCGACGGCACAAGGCGTGCCGTGGTGGGGAGAATACCAGATCGGGATTCGTCGCCGCAATCGACCGGAACTGCGCGCGGCTACGAGGAACTACGACAGGGACAGGGAACTTGGCGATTGGCCTCGAGCGAGGATGGCGTCGCGTCGGTTGTAGCGCGGGAAGGGGCCTGCTCCGTCAAAAAACATGAGCGGTGGGTTTGGTGGGTTTCGTGGGTTTCATTCCACTACCCCGCGGGAAGTGTCACAAGAGACCTTCATCTTCATGTTGTGACGTGTGTGCGTATTGACAGATTTAGGAGTGTGACTGGCGCAAACCCACGAAACCCACCAAACCCACCGCGCACACATCGCCACGGCCGACAAAGATGACCATCAGGCCGCGTCCCTGTCGGCGACATCTTCAGCAAGCAGCGCCCAGGTCATGGTGCCCGTCAGCATTCCCTGGCGGCAGATACGCTGTCCCTGGACAACGCGTTCCTCATGCGCCGCGATCCAGCGCCCCAGGCGCCGGCTGTTTATCGAGCCGCCATCACCAGCGATGACCAGGAGGGCCTCACGAAAATCAGGCCGCACAAAGTCGGTTTTCATGTTTAGTGAGCCAAATCCCGTCCGGTGCTCGGTCGCGCAATCGATGATATTGCGGGCGGTGGCACGGCGATGACCCAGATGCAACGACCACTGGGACAAGACTGCGGTCAGCGCATCGAGACGCGGATCATTTGCGCGAATGGTCTCCTGGGTATGAACCGCGTCAGCCTGCCCTAACCACAGCAAAGCGCCCCGGACCCAGCCACTCCAATCTTCGAATGAACCGAGGGGATCCGCCTGCTGCGGACGTCCGGCGACGTGGTAGGCCCGCAGCACGATCAGGACGGCCACGAGATATCGCCCCCGATCTGCCTTCACTTCGGCGATCGGGCTGTTGGCAAACTGCCGCAGCTCCGGCCGCTCATGCTTGGGATCGAGGCGGCACATCACCGCGCGCCGCGTCATATCCCCGACCAGCACCAGATTGTTCCCCGTCGCTGTGACACAGGCGTTCGACGGCAACTCCGGGGCCTCCGAGCGTCCGAGGATGCGGGCGCGCACGATCCGCTGCGTCAGCATCGAGCAGAGGAATTCACCGCCGAGCGGAGATTCGCAGTTGTCGATCGCGATGACCTGGTCCCCGGCTAGCAGCAACGCGCCGAGGCGCTTCTCCAACTCCTCTTCGGTCTTGCCCTGGGCGATGACACCAGCTTCCCGGCCGGTGGCGATCAGGCTGGCCACGTCGACCAGCATCGACTTGCCCGAGCCCGCGGTCGGTGCCGTGAACGCATGCATCGGCGCGGTGGGGAGGGAGCGCCGAATGCAGGCGGTCAGGATGGCGGAGAGTGCGACCGACCGGCTCGGGGCATCTACAAAGGGGAAGGTCTCGATCAGCGCATTCAGATCGGCCAGTGCGTGCAGTGCATCGGCCCTGCTGGGTCGATCTGGGATCTGCGGAAAGCGGACACTGTCCGTTTGGAGCAGCAGGCCCGTGCTCGCATCGTAGCCGGAGGCGGACAGGATGCTGCCATCGGCGCGCAGGGTCGGCGCATTTATCAAACCTGCCAGCACCGGAAGGCGCCACCTGCCGGTTCGCTGCCGGTAGGTGTTGGCGACCTTCGTCGGGGCGTCGATGGTCACCCAATCCTCAGCCCTGGCATCATAGCGTAACCAGTCCGCCGCCGACGTCATGGCTTCCACCATGGCATGGTCCTGCACTTCCAGGATCCGAAGTCCTGATACCTCCTGCTGCTTGTCCAAGGTGACGCGAACCCGGCCAGGCCGGACGATGAAGGGACCTCGCTGATACAGGTTCAAGCCAGCCCCGAGTAGCGCCTCCTCGGCATGGTCGACAATATTCTCCAGGTCACCAGCAATCGAGCGGATCAGCGGCCGCGGGGGCCGGGTATTACCATGCAGGAACAGCGGCTCGGTGAGGTCTGCGATGGTCAGCCAGCCCTGCTCCAGCATCTGCTGCACGAACAGCAGGCGGTCGCGACCGTCGCAATGGGCGTGGCGGCAGTGATGAATGAAGGTCCCGGACTCCGCCTCCTCGGCATTCATCACGAAGGTCGCCGTGTCGTCCGCACCGGTGGTGTGCGCCGCGGCGTTGACACAGCGGAGGTGGTGTTTGCCGTCGACCACCTTCCCAATGAACACCTCGGGCTGGCGGGCCTGCAGCGCTGTGACCGGCTTGAACCGGCGCGCATAGGTGGCGGCCCAGCGCCGCAGTTCCAGCACTTCGCCGGTTTTCGAGTCCGAGAATTGCAGCGGCGCGTCGCCCAGGCCGAAGCCCAGCCCGGTGCGGGCAGTGCCCTTGGCCCGGCCCTGGGTAGCGGCAGCTCGGGCCTTGCGCAGCCGCTGGGGTTTGGGCGGCGGCGGCAGGGCGAAGATGTCGCAGGCGGTGCCGTTGAGCACCAGGGTCTCCGGCTCCGGGCCGTCGACCGGGCGGCGCGGCAGGTAAAACAGCCGCGACGTATCGGTGCAGGACTGGTCGTGGTTCAGGTGGAGCGCCGCCGCCAGCGCTTCAATGCATGCCTTCCACGCGGCGTTCGCCTCGGCCTGGCCGTTATAGTTCGCGGCAAACCAAGGCCGCAGCAGCGGCATCGCGATACGGAATTTGGGGCAGGGTTGGTGCGCGAAGGTCACCTCCTGATCCGTCTCCGCCACCACACTGGCGCCGGCCGCCACTGAGACCAGGTAGCCCTTGTCCTGCAGCAGATAGGTTTCGGGCGCCCCGTGCTGATCGGCGGCGGCCGCGCGGAACTTGTCCCAGTTGCCGCGCTTGATGCAGGTCGTCTGCGTCATGTGTGAATGCGTCGAGGCGATCACCGCAGCCCAGCCGCGGCGGCGGATGGCCTGCTCGATCTCCACCAGGGTGGCACCCGCGTCGCTGTCGAGGAACACGACGTCGATGCGGTCGGCGTCGGACTTCTTGCGCTGCCCGTTCCGGAAGACCGCCGGCACGATGCAGTCGCCCTGCTTGGGGCCTGGGCTGTGCGTCGTCAGTACGTCGGCGAGCTCGACCCAGGTCAGGTTGCGGACATCATTCCATGGGGTGTTCTGCGCATAGTAACCAAAGGTGGCCCGGTAGGTCGCCACCTCGGGCGGCCGGTTCGGAATCGCGTCGCTCACCGCGCGCCGCCCCGCAGCTGCGCCGCCTCGTATCGCTCGACCTCATCAGCGGGATAACGGACGCGGCCACCAATGCGGAGATGCCGGGGCCCGATTCTCTGCTGGCGCCATTTCTCCAACGTCCTTTCGCTGAGCCGCCAACGGTATGCCAGCTCGGCTTGCGTCAGGAAGGCGCGATCGCGCCGTCGTGCCTGGGGCGCGTGAACGGAGGAAATATCGTGCATGGAAGTACCCCGAAGCAGCCTGTCGGGGATCAGCAAGACGGCAGGTGGAGGGCGCGATCCAGCGCCGCGTTTCAATCTTTCAAATTTTGAATCGCGGCGTTGGATCGCGCTTTCAGCGCCTTGTACTCCGAGCCCAAGACCTTCGAAATCGTTCCTTGGCTGGGTGTCTGATGCAGCTGAATCTTCGACTCAATCCATGTAGTGAGCCAAAGCGACTCGGCTGCGAGCGTATCGAGCAGCGCGTTCGCCTCGGCCCGATGCCGCAGCTTCCCGGCGACAATCGGCATGAGGGAGATCTTGCCTGGCGGCATGAGTTTGGCATCGCCATGGATGACCCGCATCGCGTGGTTCTCCAACAGAACCAACACTTCGTCGTCCGAAAGCAAATCGACCGTCTCAGCCGTAATGGGCTGGCGGGAGGCCGGCGTGCTCACTTCCAGGCCTCCGGACGCTGCAGCCATGGGGGGGGGCAGGTTCCGCGCGCTGACCGCGAGAGCATCGGACGGCGACATAGCGTGCTTCGCCTACCTGAACGGCATTGCGGACAAAATTAAACTCCGCGTCCGACATCCATGCGCTGGGAAGCAGACGGCTTTCAGTTTCCAGGTTGGGCTTCGTCTGCACGCCTTCAATGTGGATCTCGCCGGTCAGGCGATTCCGAAAGTCCCGGATGACCGCATCCCAGGCGGCGATCAGGTCTCCGAAGTAAGGCGATCCGATCATCGAGCCGTCTGTGATTGCGACGGCGAGCTCACTGTCGAGACTGATCTGGAGCCGCCTCGGGGCGGAAATACTGTAGAAATGCCGGATGTCGAAGGCAATGTGGCGACGCTCTTTCTGCCGAAGAACATCCATGAGGTCCGGGTCGCTCCACCGGACCAGGGCATCGAAGAGAGACAGCGTTGGCAGCGGCGAATCGTTCATCGTAGCAGCAACGGTAGCGTCGGCATCGCTTCTGCCAAGACTGTATCGTTTAACAATCGGCCCAGGCGCAACGCGGCCTTCTACCTGAAGACGTACGACCATGTCTAAGCCCGCCGCCGCCGCCCTGCAGCACCTCCCGCCGCACCTGCGCGAGATCTGCAGCATCCTCGCCGCGGGCCTGCTGCGGCTTCGCAGCCGCACTGCCGAAGACTTCGACCAGGATACCAGCGACCAGGGAGAGAGTTCGCTACACTACCGGCGCGACCAGAGCGGTCATGCGAACCGGACCAACCGGAGACCCGCATGACACGCGCCACCAAATCCAAGCCCAGCCAGGCGCCAACCGTGCCCGCCATCCCGCCGGCCGACGTGCTGGGTCGGCTCGCCGCCCTGAAGACGGCGCGCATTCCCGACCTGAAGCAGCAGTGGCGAGACCTTTTTGCCGCCGAGCCGCCGCCCTACAACCGGCGCTTCCTGGAAAGCCGCCTTTCTTACCGCATCCAGGAACTCGCCTATGGCGGGCTGAAGCCCGAGACGGTGGCCCGCCTCGAAGCCCTGGGCGAACAGCTCGACGGCGGCAATCCCGTGCTCCGGCGCATCCGCGGCGACGACATGCCGATCGCCGGCACGCGGCTGGTCCGCGAGTACCAGGGCGTCGCACACAGCGTGACGGTGCTGCGGGAGGGGTTTGAGTTCGAGGGTCGCCCCTACCAGTCGCTGTCGGCGATCGCGCGCGCCATCACCGGCACCCGCTGGAATGGCTGGCTGTTCTTTGGCCTGAAGAACCGGAGGGCCGCAGCATGACGCGCAAGCCCGCGACCGCCGTCATCCTGCCGGCCACGGTCAAGAAGGTCAGGTCCGCCGTGTACACGCGCAAATCCAGCGAGGAAGGGCTCGACATGGCGTTCAACTCGCTCGACGCGCAGCGCGAGGCCTGCGAGGCCTACATCACCAGCCAGCGGTCGGAGGGCTGGGTGCTGGTGCCGGACCGCTACGATGATGGCGGCGTCTCTGGCGGCACGCTGGAGCGGCCAGCGCTGCGGCGCATGCTGGCGGACATCGAGCGCGGCCGCATCGACGTCATCGTCTGCTATAAAATTGATCGACTGTCGCGTGCGCTGATGGACTTCGCCAAGCTGGTAGAAGTGTTCGACGCCAACAACGTGACATTTGTCAGCGTGACTCAGTCGTTTTCCACAACGACGTCGATGGGGCGGCTGACCTTGAACGTCCTGCTCAGCTTTGCACAGTATGAGCGCGAATTGATCGGCGAGCGCATCCGCGACAAGGTGGCGGCGTCGCGGGCGCGCGGGATCTGGATGGGCGGCTTCGTGCCGCTCGGCTATGACGCCCGAGACCGCAAGCTGCTGGTGAACGACGCCGAGGCGGCGCTGGTGCGCCGGATCTTCGAGGGCTTCGTCGCGACGGAATCCGGCACCAATCTGGTGGCCAGCCTCCGCGCCGAAGGCCATCTCACCAAACGTGGCCGCGCCTTCACCAAGAGCGACGTCTACCGGGTGCTGAGCAACCGCACCTACCTCGGCGAGGCCATGCACAAGGGCAAGTCCCATCCTGGCGAGCATGCCGCCATCGTGCCGCAGGAAATGTGGGACGCGGTCCACTCCCTGCTGACGGTCAGCCCGCGGGTCCGCGGCAACCGCACGCGCTGCCAGACGCCGGCGCTGCTGCGCGGGCTGATCTTTGGCGAGGATGGGCGGGCCATGTCGCCCACCCATACGCGGGGGCGCCGTGGGCAGATCTACCGCTACTACGTCAGCCAGTCGGTTCTGAAGGGCGGTGCTGCCGATGGCCCGGCCATTGCGCGCATTGCCGCAGCAGAGATAGAGGCTGCCGTGATGGCGCAGGTGAGGGGGCTGTTGCGCCAGCCCGAGGTGGTGCTCGGCGCCTGGCGCGCGGCCAGGACCTCGGCACCGGATCTGACCGAGGCCGAAGCCCGGCTGGCGCTGGAGCGGCTGGACCCGCTGTGGGAGGAGCTGTTCCCGGCCGAGCAGGCGCGGATTATCCACCTCCTGGTCGATCGCGTGGACATCGGGCCCGGCGGGGCTGACGTGCGGCTGCGCCTGGAGGGGCTGGGCAGCCTGGTGCGGGACCTGGGCGTGCGGCAGGACCGCGAGGGCAGGGCGGCCGCGTGAGGGGCGCAGCGCAGATGCTCACGGTCCGGGTGCCGCTGGCGGTCCGAAAGCGGGGAGGGCGCAAGCTGGTGGTGACGCCGAGCGGTGGCGCTCACCTGGCACCGGCCCAGGCCGACAGCACGCTGGTCAAGGCACTGGCCCGGGCGTTCAGGTGGCGGCGGATGCTGGAGACGGGACATTACAGCACGATCCTGGACCTGGCCGTCGGGGAGAAGATCAACCCGTCGTATGTCTCGCGCGTGCTGCGGCTGACGCTGCTGGCGCCGGAAATCGTCGAGGCAATTCTGGACGGGCGACAGCCGGAGGCGATGACGCTGCCGGGGCTGATGGCGCCGTTTCCGGTGGAGTGGGAGGGGCAAATGCGCCGGCCCCAGAGCTCCGTCGGGCTGGTCATTCAAGATGACCGCCTTGGGCCACTGAATTTGCCAACCAATGAGAACGTTCAAAGAACATAAGTATATTGCCTTCGCGCCATAAAAAAACCGACGAAACAAAAAAATGAAGGATGGATTTTTTTCGCTAGGCTTCCTATGTTTGGAAGATCAGGACGGAGGGTGCCATGGCTAGGACACAACACATCGGTCGGCGAATGTCCCAACGCGGGATTAAGCAGGCACTCGTCGACCTTACCCTCCAATTCGGAGAGGATGCTCAGGACAAGCGTGTCCTCGGGCGGCAGGGACTCAAGCTCCTTATCGAGCAACTCCGCGATCTCCAGCGCACTGCAATGCAGGCGCTCGACAAAGGGGGCGTCGTCGTCGTGCTGGCGGACGGCGCCCTGATCACCGCGTACGACGTCAACTCTTATGACCGCGGACGCACACATGCACGCTGATCATTATCAGGCCCTGTCAGCCAATCAGAAGGAGCTAGTCCGTAAATTCCAAACAGAGCTCCAGGCCGCTGGGCCCGGAAGTGGCCTTGATGAAGCATCCGTCGCTTTGACTGTGGCACAGATGCAAGTCGCAGCCCGCCTACTCCCTCTGTCTGGTCCTGAGGGCATGGGCTTCCTCGATGTGGAGAGGGAGCTTACGGCCCCTGACTGGCAATCGATGCTCGACCGGCTGCCCGCTGTATGGCCCAAATCCTGGCGGGCGCCCGAGGCGACGTTCTCGCCGTTGTCCCAACCGTTCCCGCCAGGTCACCTCGAGCGGCTCAGGCGCTTAGCGCTCGCTACCCAGTCAAAGCAAAGCGGCACGGGAGGTGACGTATCTCCGATGCGTGGGTTGATTCGCCGCGCGCTTCTAGACGCCCCAAAACGCCCGCGCATGGCGGTACCCCTTGCCAGTATTCCGCTTTGCCAACTCATTGCAGACACCACCGGCCTCAGCGAAAAGCAGCGCGTCTATTGCGCCTATGGCATGACGGCTATTGTCGCAATGCACGTAGCCGAAATCCGCCGCGTTCAGGTCACGCTGGATGTTGAGGATACCTGGCTCGCGGCACTCTGCGCATGCATCGCTGTCGCCGACGATCTACCGCTGATTGTTCGGGAACGCGACCCACTATTCGAGCCGGCTGGTGCGGAAGAAGACTCATGGGCTGAGCACGAAACCTATGACGTGGCGATCGTCTTCCCGCCCTTTGGCTTGCGCGACCGCAGCGGAGATTACCGGAGCTTCGGTACCAACCTTCCGCAGCCGGGCGCGGCAGAGGGCCAGTACGTGGCGCTCGCCCTGGCGCGCGGGCGCCGCGCCGCTGTTTGCCTACTACCGACAGGGTTCCTCTTCCGCACGACCAAGGCGGACCAAGCGTTCAAGGAGCAGGCCGTCCGGATATTTGGCCTGGATGCGGTTATGAGTTTGCCTCGGGATGCAATCATCGGGTCATCACTGCTCCAGGCCGCACTGCTCATTTTCCGCCCGAAGGCTAAGGCCCATCCTTGGATGCGCCAGCAGCAGCGCGTCCTCATGATCGACGGCCGCCAGGAGCAGGAGGGGGGCAGGCGGCGGTTCACCGATCGCCCGCTTTATGAGTTGGCCGACATTCTGCAGCACCACACCGAGACCGATATCTCGGTCTTAGCTTCTGCTGACGAGATTTCGGGGCATGATTTTAACCTCTCGGTCGAGCGCTACGTGCTCGATTCCGAGGCTCGTCGGATGCGGGACCTTTTGGCAAATGCCGAAGCTGTACCGCTTGAAGACGTGGCGGATATCAGCCGCCCGCAGGCACTTCTCGTAGGCCGCGATCGCGCTGGCCGCGAAGGCCGTCAATTACCAGACATCACGGACCTTAGCGCCGGTGTGCTGCTCGAGGTGGGGGTCGGCGACATCGATGACGCGGGCGTGGTGCGCACGCCGGCGACATCGGTTCCTGCCAGTGACGAACTTCTCCAACGTACCAGGCGCGCGCGGCTGGAGCCGGGCGATGTGCTGATCGTCATCAAGGGCAGCGTAGGAAAGGTCGGCTTCGTGCGCGACATCCCCGATGGTCCCGCCTGGCTCGCCAGCCAAAGCTTCGCCATCCTACGACTTCGCCGGCGCGGTCCGATCACCGACCCGGCCATCCTGTTCCGCTTCCTCTCGTCCTCCATGGGCCAGGTCACGGTGCAGAGCCTCAAGGTCGGCTCGGTGATCTCCGGACTGCAGATGGCAGACCTTCGACGCCTTCCGGTCCTGGTGCCATCTGCCGAAGCGCAGGGCGCCATCGCCGCACAGATGAATGCGATCTTCGACATGCAGGAGAAAATCCAGCAGATGCGCCGCGACCTGGCTGAACGGCAGCAGGCGATATGGCCGGAGATGGACCGCGAACCCTCCGCCAAAGCCCACCCGTCGCGCTGAAGGAAGAAGAACCACAATGATTGCTGACCACTTCGACGGCATCGAGAAATTCGAATCCGGCCTCTGGAAGATCGCTGACAACCTGCGCGCGAACTCCAACCTCGCCTCGAACGAGTATTTCATGCCCATCATGGGCCTAATCTTCCTGCGCCACGCGACGAACCGCTTCTATGAAGCGAAGGCTGCGATCGAGGCCGACAAGGCTGCGGGCAAGATGCCCGATCGCCCACTGGTCGATGCCGACTTCACCCGCCGCCGCGCCTTGAACCTGCCAGAGGCCGCGTGCTTCGACGTGATCCTCAAGACGCCGAAGGACGGTAATCTCGGCGCGGCGCTGACGTCTGCCATGGAGGCGATCGAGGCCGCCTTCCTGCCGCTCACAGGTCAGCTGCCGAGGGACTACGGCCGATTCGAGGGCGGCGTCCTCGAAGAAATGATGCGCATGTTCGACGCCGAAGGCCTGCGCAAGGCGCCGGGCGACGTGTTCGGACGCATCTACGAGTACTTCCTGGCCGAGTTCTCGAAGCAGGGCGCTCACGACGGCGGCGAGTTCTTCACGCCGCCTTCGATTGTGCAAACCATCGTCAACGTCATCGAACCTGACCACGGCATCGTCTTCGATCCGGCCTGCGGATCGGGTGGCATGTTCGTGCAGTCCAGCCACTTCATCGAGGATGCTGGCCAGGACACGATGAAGAAGGTCACCTTCTTCGGACACGAGAAGAACGAGACCACCGCGAAGCTCGCGCAGATCAACCTGGCGGTGCACGGCCTGCAGGGCACGATCAGGGCCGGTAACGAAGCCATCACCTACTACAAGGATCCGCACGAGCTTGTGGGCAAGTGCGACTTCGTCATGGCCAATCCACCCTTCAACGTGGATGAGGTGGATGCGGAGAAGGTGAAGGGCGACAAGCGCCTGCCGTTCGGTCTGCCGGGCGTGAACAAGGGCAAGAAGGTGTCGAACGCCAACTACCTCTGGCTGTCCTACTTCTATAGTTACCTGAAAGAGACCGGCCGCGCCGGCGTCGTCATGTCGTCGCAAGCGTCGAGCGCCGGGCGCGACGAGGCAACCGTGCGGCAGAAACTGGTCGAGACCGGCGCCGTGGATGCGATGATCGATATCCGCAGCAACTTCTTCTACACGCGCACGGTACCTTGCCAGCTATGGTTCTTCGACCGCGCAAAGGAGAAGGACTCGGCGCGGCGAGACCATGTGCTGATGCTCGACGCGCGCAGCATCTTCCGCAAGGTCTCGCGCTCGGTCTGCGACTTTAGCCCTGAGCAGCAGAGGAACATCGCCGCCATCGTCTGGCTCTACCGCGGGCAGCAGGACCGCTTCTTGAAGCTGGTGGAGAGCTACCTCGCGCGGGCGGTGGAACTGGGCGAGATGGCGAGCAAGCCGCTCGACGCGTTCGAGGAGGCGTTCGGCAAGATCACGGACATGGTCGCACCCTTCGCCAAAGCGAAGCGCAAGGATGACCCGCTGGCCGCGCCGTGGGACGAACTCACCAGCGTCCAGGCCACGGTGGCTGCGGATGTCGAGGCCTTCGCGACCGAGGCGGCGGCGCAGGCAAAGGCCTGGTCGGGCTCTGGGCGCGACAATGCCGGGCTGACCACGGCGCGCACTGGGCTGCACGCCCAGGCCGATCGCTGCCGCGACCTCACCAAGGAGATCGACCTGGTGGCCAAGCTGGCGGGCCGGGTGATCGATATCGCGGTGAAGGAGCTCGCGGCCCGGGAGGATGACCTCTGGCCGAATGGCGACGTGAACCGGGCGCGGAAGGCGGTGGACGAGGCGCGGGCTGCGGCGGTCGAGGCGCTGCGGCAGGCGCGCTACTTCGTGAAGCAGGCCGACTGGTTGCAGGAGCGCTTCCCCGATGCGGTACTGCGCGATGTTGAAGGGCTGGTGAAGCGGGTCGATCGCGCCGCGATCCAGGCAAATGATTGGAGCCTGACGCCGGGCCGCTACGTTGGCGTCGCGCACGAGGAAGCGGACGAGGATTTCGATTTCGAGGACGTTCTGCGCGCCATACATATCGATCTCAAGGGTCTGAATGAGGAAGCAGCTGTTTTGGCGGCGCGCATCTCTAAAAACTTTGAGGAACTGGGAGCGTGACCCCCTACCTTGGCGCAAAGAGATGGAAGCCCGCCGTTCTTCAAGACCTCGTGTTTCTTCAGCGTGGCTTCGACATCACAAAGGCTGAGCAAAAAAATGGTGAGATCCCGGTAATTTCCTCCTCCGGCCAAAGCAGTTGGCACAGCGAAGCTATGGTAGAAGGACCGGGCGTTATCATTGGCCGAAAAGGTTCACTTGGGACCGTTCATTATGCGGAGGGGAGCTACTGGCCGCATGATACGACGCTTTGGAGTAAGTCTCTACAGGGGAACAATCCCAGGTTCGTATACTATGCGTTGAAGTGTCTTGGTCTCGAACGCTTTAACGTTGGCGGAGCAAATCCGACCCTAAATCGAAATCATATACACGGCCTTCCTATTCACCTCGCGGACAGGACAACTCAGGATAGTATTGTTACATTTCTATATGCCTACGACGACCTGATCGAGAACAACCGGCGGCGGATTGCGCTGTTGGAGGATGCGGCGCGGATGCTCTACCGCGAGTGGTTCATCCACTTCCGCTTTCCTGGGCACGAACACGTGAAGATGGCCAACGGCATCCCCGAGGGGTTTAAGCATCGCCCGCTGGGTCAGGTCGCCGTGACTAATGCTGACAGCTACGCGGCAAGAGCGCTTCCCGACGAAATCGCATATATCGACATCGCATCGGTTACTCTGGGCTGTATCGTCTCCAGGACTCGCATCACATCGGCAGAGGCGCCTGGTCGCGCAAGACGCAAGGCCGCGGATGGTGATGTGATCTGGTCGAATGTCCGGCCCAATCTTCGCGCCTATGCGCTTGTGCTCGACCCTCAGTATAATGACGTCTTCTCTACAGGATTCACTGTTTTAACACCGCAAGCTGTACCGTTTTCGTGGCTGTACCTGTTCGTGACAACCGACAATTTCGTCGCGCATTTGGTCAATCATGCCACAGGAGCTGGCTATCCGGCTGTCCGCCCGGATGACTTTGAGCGGGCGATCGCCGTGGTTCCACCGCCTCGGTTGCTGGACCTTTTTCATGAAGCGACTGAGGCAAACTTCCGGTTGATCTCGAAACTGAACGCGCAAAGCGAGAAGCTGGCTCAGGCGCGGGACCTGCTGCTCCCGCGCCTGATGAGTGGCGAGCTTGCAATATGACGTACAACGAAAGGGCTCGGTGAGATGGCGCTAACGCCCATCAACGGCGAGGACCGGCTGGTGCAGGCGACTTTCGCCAAGCATCTGGAGACGGTCCTGGGCTGGGACAGTGTGTATGCCTGGAACGAGGAAAGCTTCGGGCCCGGCAGCACGCTGGGCCGTGCCAGCACGCAAGACGCCGTTCTGACGCGCGACCTGCGAGCGGCGCTGGAGCGACTGAATCCCCATCTTCCGCCTGCCGCAATCGAGGACGCCATGCGGGCGCTGACCGTCCATGACTTCAGCCGCTCGATGGTACAGCACAACCAGGATTTCACGCGGCTGATCCGCAATGGCGTGCCTGTCCACTACCGCGACGCCGCAGGGCATGCGCGAGATGGGCGGGCACGCGTCATCGACTTCGACAACGCGCCCGGTAGCAACCGCTTCCTGGCCGTGCGGGAGTTGAAGCTGCAGGGCCTGCGTACCCCGAACTACAACACTCGCGCCGATCTCGTCTGCTTCGTGAACGGCCTGCCGTTCGTCTTCATCGAGCTGAAGGCGGTCTACAAGAACATCCGCGCCGGCTTCGACGGCAATCTGCGCTGGTACATGGACGAGCACGTCGTCTCACACGCCTTCCATCACAACGCCTTCCTGATTGTCAGCAATGGCCACCGCGCGCGCTATGGCTCGATCACCAGCGGCTGGGACCATTTCGCCGAATGGAAGCGCGGCGAAGAGGACGAGAAGGGCCGCGTCGAGGCCGAGGTACTGCTGAACGGCATGCTGGCGCATGACCAGCTGCTCGACCTGATCGAGAACTTCATCCTCTTCGACGAGAGCAAAGCCGGCGCGACACGCAAGGTGGTGGCGCGAAACCACCAGGTGCTCGGCGTTAACCTCGCCGTCGCCTCGGTCAGCTACCAGGAAGAGCTAAAGCGCGAGTTCCCCCCCGAGAAGCGCCTGCGGCATCGCGTCATCGAGCTGCCTCTGGAACGCCGCGCCATCGCCGATCGGCAGCGCCTGGCGGAGGCTGAGCAGGCCGGCACCCCCGCCTTGCCTTCGTTCATCCCCGAGGGCCCGGTGCAGATCATTGAGCGCGCGCACCCTGACCTCGGCCGGCTCGGTGTCTTCTGGCACACGCAGGGCAGCGGCAAATCCTATTCGATGGCCTTTTTCGCCGAGAAGGTGCGGCGGAAGGTGCCCGGCAACTTCACCTTCCTGCTCATGACCGACCGCAACGACCTCGACAGCCAGATCTACAAGACCTTCGTCGGCTGCGATGTGGCGAACAGCAAGACACCCCGCGCGGCATCGGGCACCGACCTGGAACGGCTGCTGAAGGAGAACCACCGCTACATCTTCAGCCTAATCCACAAGTTCAATCAGGATGTGAAGCCGGACGAGCCCTACAGCGAGCGCGACGATATCATCGTCATTTCCGACGAGGCACACCGGACGCAGGCCGGTCGGCTCGCCCGCAACATGCGCCTGGCCCTGCCCAATGCGGCCTTTATCGGCTTCACCGGCACGCCGCTATTCAAGCAGGACCAAATCACCCGCCGCATCTTCGGCGATTACGTCTCCCGCTATGACTTCAAGCGATCGCAAGAGGACGGTGCCACCGTTAAACTTGTCTATCAGAACCGTGGCAAGAAACTGGGCGTTGCTCATCTGGACCTGAACGAAACTATCGCGGCCAAAATTGAGGAGGCAGAGCTCGATCCGGATCAGACGGCCCTTTTGCGGAAGCTTCTAGGCAAGGACTACGAGGTCATCACGGCGGATGATCGGCTCGAAATGATCGCTGCGGATTTCGTCGAGCAATGCGCTGCGCGGTGGGAAGCGGGAAAGTCGCTGTTCGTCTGCATCGACAAGATCACCTGCGCTCGGATGCACGCGCGGATCATGCCACTGTGGAAAGCCAAGGCGGCTGCGGTTCGTGCCGCCAGTGACGCCAAGGCAACAGCGGCCGCCAAGGCGACAAATGAACAGATCCGAGCGACCCTCCACGCGCAGTCGGCGGCGCTAGGAAAGCAGGCCGACTGGCTCGACGGGACCATTGTCGAGATCATCATTAGTGAGGCACAGAACGAAGTCGCCGATTTCGCTGAGTGGGACTTCGACATCATCCCGCATCGTGCCCTGATGAAGAAGGGCTTCGAGGCGGCTGGTGGTGAGCGCGTCGATGTCGAGACCGCCTTCAAGACGCCCCAGCATCCTTTCCGCGTCGCTATCGTATGCGCCATGTGGCTGACCGGCTTCGACGTGGAATGCCTCTCGACGCTCTACATCGACAAGCCCATGAAGGCCCACACGCTGATGCAGGCGATCGCGCGCGCGAACCGCGTGTATCCCGGCAAGGATTGCGGGCTGATCGTGGACTACAACGGCATGCTGGCCAGCCTGCGTGCAGCTCTGGCGCAGTACGCTCTGGGCGATGACGGCACCGGTGGCGAGGAAATCATCGCCCCGATCGAGGAGCGGGTTCAGGCCTTGGTGGAAGCCATCGAGGCGACGGAGGGTCATCTGAGGGGGCTCGGCTTCGACTCAGGCACGCTGATTGGCGCGAAGGGATTTGCCCGGATCAAGGGGTTCGCCGATGCGGTGGATGCCGTCTATTCGAGCGATGAAGCCAAGCAGCGCTTCGAGATTCTCGCTCGGCAGGTTTTCATCCGGTTCAAATCGCTGGTGACTGAGCCGACGATTTACATGTTTGCCGAGCGCCACGACAACATCGAGGCGATTTACAAGAAACTGACCGAGCGGCGCGATACGGCAGACGTGACGGGATTGCTCAAGGAACTGCATCGTATCGTCAACGAGGCGATCCGCACGCAGGCCGTTGGCGGTGATCAGGCTGAGGGCCTCACCTTCGATCTGAGCCAGGTCGACCTGAAGCGGCTGCGGGACGAATTCGCCAAGAAGGTCACACGCAAGGCAACAGCAATCCAGGATATCCGGGACATCGTTGAACAGAAGCTGTCTGAGCTGCTCGCGCGCAACCCAACCCGCATGGACTATCAGCGCAAGTACGAGGAGATTGTCGCCGACTATAATCGCGAGAAGGATCGCACGACGATCGAGGATATCTTCAGCCGCCTCGTCGAGTTGGTGAATAGCCTGGACGAGGAGCAGATGCGGGCGACACGGGAGGGGCTACGCGAGGATGAACTCGCCCTTTTCGATCTTCTCCAGAAGGACGGCCTCGATAAGGCCGCGCGGGAGCGGGTGAAGCAAGCCAGTCGGGATCTGCTCGCTGTAATCAAGGCCCGCCTCGCCGAACTCGATCGGTTCTGGGAGAAGGAGCAGACAAAGGCTGAGGTTGAAGTGTTCATCCTCGATGAGGTTTTCGCGAACCTGCCGTCGCCTCCCTTCACAGCCGACGAAAAGGAAATGCTCGCAGCCAATGTCTATGCCCATGTTTGGCAGCAGGCCTTTAGGGGCGACTTCGGCACGACGGGGTTTCGGCCGTCGTGATGGATCGTTTGCCCGCCGTAGTCTCAGCTCAACCAGATCTTTTCGAGACTGACGCGGCGCGGTCGCTACTCGACCAGCTTATCAACGACTCCCGCCTTTACACGCAGAGCAAGGACTATAAAGCGCTCCTCGATTTTGTTGTCCGGCTGAGGAACTTCGCTCCTTTCAATGCCATGCTTCTGCAGATTCAGAAGCCCGGCCTCACCTACGCCGCATCGGCGCGAGATTGGCTGGAGCGTTTTGATCGCCAGCCAAAAGTCGGGGCACGGCCCCTTCTTATCCTCTGGCCGTTCGGCCCAGTCGCGCTTGTCTACGACGTGATGGACACGGAGGGTCAGCCTCTCCCCGAGGATGCTGCCTCGTTCGTCGCAATTGGGGGTATCGACGCCGCCCGGATGGATACCTTCATTGCCTGCGCGGGGAAGAAGAACATTGAATGCGTCTGGATCGACGCCGGCGACGGGAAAGCTGGCTCCATCACTGTCACGCATCGTGGGAAGGGAGAGAAGGACCCAAGCCGTTACCGCATATCGATCAACCGCAACCATCCGCCGCCGGTACAGTTCGCCACGCTCGCCCATGAGCTTGGGCACCTGTTCCTTGGCCATCTTGGCCGTGACGGGAATCTGAGCGTCCCTGCGCGCCGGGGAGGTGGCCATGCGCTGGTCGAATTGGAGGCCGAGTCGGTCGCCTATTTGGTCTGTGAACGAAACGGCGTTACATCCAAATCCGCCGTCTATCTGTCGAACTTCGTCGAAAAGAACACGTCGACCGGTGCGCTTGACCTCTACCAGGTGATGCGGGCGGCAGGGCATGTCGAGGCATTGCTCGAGCTCACGGCTCACACGCGATATGATCGCCCCCCAATTCGGCGCCGGCTTGGCGCTCGGAACCCCTGAAAGCCAATCTCTCGCCATGTCTGATCTGGAATCATCCGCTTGCGCCGTGGTTGGGATCTGACGGGGGCCACATCATGTCAATACGCGACTTCCGTACCAAAGTGTTCGCTGTCGAAGTACGGCTTTCGGTCAAGTGGTATGCGAATCGGAGCAAGTGCAGATCGCGCTGAAACCAGCCTATAACCTAGGTTTCTGAGTTCCGTACTAAATCGGCCAAGTCATCAGGTTCGGAGAGAATGGGCCTCCGAAGAGCGACTTTCGGGCGTCTCCGCGGCGACCCAGTCAACAGGTCTACGTCGAAAACCCCAGGAAACCTGCCACTCAGCGCGGCGGTCTGTCAGGCGGAGAGCACGGCTCGTATGTCAGTTGGCGGTGGACGCAGTCAGCTGCGAACGCGTCTCTGCAGCGCGACGCCTGCTTTTCCCTGTTCCGTGCCGGAAACAGGGATTCTGGAGGCGTTTCAGCCTTGGGCCGCTCATCGCGGACCTTTAAGCCACTGATAAGACCTGCCTTTACCTGAGAAAATGGGCAAAGCCCCGGCTGAATAACACGGAAGCTAAGACGCGATATCAGGCTGTTTTCAGCGGCTGATTTTCAGATCCGGTGGATCTTGGAGGGAAACTTGCGGGATTTCTCAGCCTAGCCGGGATAGAGACGCCGAATTCCGGGACGGCAAGGTTTCGTTCTGGGATGTGGTAGCCGCCGTGTGGGATGGTGAAGGCATCTCATGAGATGCGGATCGGCCAATCTGTCCTGACCTGCGGCCCCTTTTGGGAAATCGGATCGAGAATGGGGATGAATCTGCTTTGCCAGGGATGCGAGCCAGGCGACGGTCTTTGATCCGGGCGAGTTCGCGCTGCTTTCCTGCCGGTGGAGCATGCGCCGAAGGTGCTGATCGTGCTGCGCGCCGCCGAAGGTGGCGTGATGGATGCCCGCCGTGCTGGCGCACCGCTTAGGACGCTCACACAAGCCGGTGTCGCCTCTGCGGGGCATTCCGATCATCCGGCGCGTTTCACTGCGTCTTAGCTACTCTTATTTCGTCTTACGGGGCATCCTGGGCGGGCATCATCGACCTGAACGAGTCCCGGCGGGCACCTTCCGAGGAAGGCTTCTACCAAACGCGCCCGCAGGGTGACGGGCGTCAGGGGGCACCAGACATTGATGGTGACCATTCAGGCCCGTCGGGGCGCATGCCTGAGAGACGGGCGGAGCCACCGCGTCTTGCCATGGTGCATTCTAAAGCAGGCGTCCCACAGCCACCATGACCGCATCCAGTGTTACCTTAGTCGTTGGCACTCCCGATTTCCAGTGCTGAGTAAGGAAGCGCCGGCGTTCGGTTCACCCCCGCCCGACTCGATCCAACGTGTGTTCAGCCGACGCGAACTTACTCCGAACTTCGATGCCAGCGCGTTTGTGGGTGCGCCAGCGAAGGTCGCTCAGAGTCCCCTGATAGCCAGGTGACGCCTGAAAAGCGTCCCCGCGAACGTCTCCGCTTCAGCCGAGGCGGGGCGTACTCCCCCAATTTCACGAAGGGGGGCTGATGCGCCTTAGCCCTGTGGGCGCCGGTATCGGTAACGGTGGATGTCGCCAGCAGGGATAGCTATGCTGACGCTGTAGTCAGGTCCACGGTGTCGTTTCGTGGCTGAATATCCCGCCCTGGTAGCGGGACTTTGGTGAAGGTAGTTGCGCCCCCTTCCTGGCTACCTTGTTCCAGCCCCCCGAACGTAGATCGCATGCCTGACCGGAACCGCCCCGTTTCGGTCGCATCTGATGCGCCTGGATGTCCCGGCGGGGATAGCTATGCTGACACCGTAGCCAGGTCCACGGTGTCGTTTCGTGGCTGGGCAGCCCGCCCTGGTAGCGGGAACCTGGTGGAGGGACTGGCGCTCCCGTCCTGGCTACAGTCTCGCGCAGCCGGGAGTTTGGTTGTAATGCACCAACCATCTGCTGCATCATGCGCTCGGCGCGCCGCGACACGGTGTTATTCTCCCTGCCGTTGGACCGCTCTCGGGCGGGACCGCTATGTGGGGTTCGCGGGAGGCCCCACCGGCGCGCCACTTCCTCCTTCAAAAGCGGTTTCAGTGGCCATTTAGACCCGTTCAAGATGCCTCCGATCCTAGCCCGGGCATGCTGGCTAGCCCTCTTCTGAAGCGCTACGGTGTCCCTGACGGGTTGTGACGAGGCGATATTCTCCCGACCTCAGGACCGCCTTCGGGCGGGTTCATATTGTGGGGTTCGTTTGGGAGGCCCCACCATCCCGTCGCTTCCCCCGCGCAATCACGTCACTCACGGCGTCACGATCAATTCCGCCGTGCCCCGCCACACGTTCGAGGCGCCGGCCGCATCACGATCGCATTCACGACATGCAATCCCGCCGCCTCCAGCGAGGGGGGCACAACCAGCTGCGTCGGCGTCACATTCAGCGGTCCGCGGTTGTCCTGCGTGAAGCTCATCATGGCGGCGCACGCGGCAGCGTAGCTGGTCGTGTCCAGTACTCATTTGCTGCCGTATGTCGAAACCCACCGAGCGTGTTCAGATCTTCACCGGCATGCATCGCTACCGGCGCTACACTGCGGAGGAGAAGGTCCGGCGGATCGAGCAGACTAAGCAGTCCGGGATGACGGTCTCCGCCGTCGCCCGACTGCACGACGTCGCGCCCAGCCTGCTGTTCCAGTAGACGCGGCGCCTGGCCGAGGGCGGGCAGAAGGCGGTCGGGGCCGACGATGAGGTCGTCCCGATCAGCCCTGTCCGGGAACTCGAAAACCGGGTCCGCGACCTCGAGCGCCTGCTCGGTCGCAAGAGCATGGAGACCGAGAGCTTGCGTGAGGCCCTCGAGCAGGCCCGCCACAAAAACACGCGTGGCGCTTGCCGTCGCCGCCACCGGCAGCTTCTCCGTGAAGGCCGTGGCCGATACCATCGGCGTCGCCAGGTCCAACCTGGACCAGGTCCGCCGCCCAGAGTGGCCACGGCGTGGCCCCTATCGCCGCGCCGAGGACGAGGCCGTGTTGGCCGAGGTCCGCGCCGTCGCCGACGTCCGGCCGACCTACGATTTTCGCCGCGTCACGGCGCTGCTTCAACCGCGCCAGGCACGGCGCCGAGCAGCCGCCGCTCAATCACAAGCGCGTCTTCCGCCTACGGTTCCGTATCCCGAGCATCAGGCGTACGCCTGCGCTTCCGTCACCTTTGGAGTTGCCCCCTTCAAACCGGACAGGCGACAGGGTTGGCCGACTTCTGGGCAATGAACTCACGGGGTGATCGGAATCGCAATCCGCTATGAGGGTGGATGGTGTTGTAGTCCTCGAACCAATCGGCCAGGCGCTGCAGGATGGAAATGGCGTCCGGCCTTGGGTTCACGCGGACGTAGTCGCGTTTGAAGGTTTTGACGAAGGCCTCGCAGACGCCATTGCTCTCCGGGCTGCGAACGGGCGTGAAGCACGCGACGAGGTTGAGTGCCGCGGCGAAGTCGATGGTTGCGGTCGCGGTGTAGGCGGAGCCATTGTCAGCCAGCCACTGCACAGGCTGCGGGGCACGCGGGGCGTTGAACCGGCGCTCGACGCTGTCCAGCATCAGGTCACGGATCGTCTCGCCGCTGATGCCGCCGCCGCAGGTGCCGACCCAGGCCATGATTTCGCGGTCATGGGTGTCGATGGCGAAGGCGACACGGACGATCTCGCCGTTCCAACAGGCGATCTCGAAGCCATCGGAGGCCCAGCGCTGATTGGAGGCCTCGGCGATGACGGTGCCCTCGTGGGCGCGGATCGGCCGCCGGCCGGTATGGCGCTGCAGCAGGAGGCAGGCGTGGCGAATGAGGCGGAAGACGCGCTTGTGATTGACTGCGGGCTCCCCTGCCGCGCGTCTGGCGCGGTTCAGCAGGGCGGTCACGCGGCGGTAGCCGTAGGTGGGCCTGGCGTCGGTGATGGTGCGGATTTCAGCCGACAGGGCCTCGTCCTCGGCGCGGCAATAGGGGCCTCGGCGAGGCTGCGGCGGTCAGTGGAGTTGCTCGACCAGGTTGGATCGGGCGACGCCGATGGTGTCGGCCACGGCCTTCACCGGGAACCGGCCGGTGGCGGCGACGGCAAGTGCCAGGCGAGTTTTTTTGGGCGCGCGGCCTCCAGCGCCTCGCGCAGGATCTCGGCTTCCATGGTCTTGCGGCCGAGCAGGCGCTCGAGCTCACGGCAGCGGGCTTCGAGGTCCCGCAGACGGCTGACAGGGACGACTTGCTCATCCGCCCTGACCGCCTCGTGCCCGCCCTCGGACATGCGCCGCCTCCACTGGAACAACAGGCTGGGCGCCACGCCATGGAGCCTGGCGACGGCGGAGACCGTCATGCCGGGCTGCATGGTCTGCTCGACCAGCCGGACCTTTTCGTCGGCAGTGTAGCGCCGGCGGCGCTGGGTGCCGGTGATGATTTCAACACGCTCGACGGGCTTGGACATAGGCGTACGCCTAGGCTTCCACCTGGGCCCTCACGGTTACGCCGACTGTCCGGTCGAAATGGGGGCCGCTCCAACCTTGCAGCGCCAAGGCTGAAAAAAGCGAAGCCATCTCTTAAAGACTATGGACGGAAGGTTGACGCTCGGTTAACGTTTGATCGTTGTTTTTTCTATCAAGCCATACCAAATCATTCTTGCATTCATCTGTCGTACTGCTGCGGTATTTTTTATTTTATTTGAAAGTAATAATGGAACTTTCTAGCGTAATACATTAATATGATACGATAATAAAATAAAATTAACGCGGTCTTGCAGGGTTTGTTTCGGTGAATCGAAAATATATTTATTCGAAGCTCGTGCTGGTTAGCGTAGTGGCGATGCTGGCCTCAGCATGTGGGCCATCCAGGTCATCGGTGGAGGCACTGCGGTCCACACCAATCTCGTCAAATGATGACTTTGCCGAACGCATACGCCGCATAGCCGATCTGGGTAGCATATTGGAGCCACAGCAGGCACTCGACCTTCTTCGCCTACGAGTGAAGAACCGTGAGCAGACCGACGATTGGACAGCTATATTGGTCGGCCTGGATCCGGATTGGCCAAGCCGCAGTGCACGTTCGATCATCGATTTTCAGTCCGCACCCCAGATCAACCGAATCATGTCGGGCTACCCATCCATTGAGATTTCCATTTCTCTTTCGGAAACGACGATTTGTATTACACCGACGGAGATGGTGCGATTGTTTGGGCGCGCGTACGAGAACAGAGATCCACGTCATTTTCGACAGGTCCTGCCACCGGGCTGGCCAATGAATAATGTCGATTACAAATTTAACTGGACACTACCAGGAAAATTTACATTTGCGTTTCTCCCTGGGGCACCTTGCGCGGCTTCACTGAGAATATTTCAAAATCGCTGAAATCGATAACACTCCCAATCTCTCAAGAGACACTCACAATGACAACGGTACTCACGCCAGAACTGCGTATATTTCAAAGTATAAGACTAGAGCTTAGCCCAATACAATTTCAGACTTTCTTCGAGATCGCGAACTCGACGCCGGCGCTAAGAGATTCTTTGCTGGGCGCTCAGAATAACGGAGCACAAATTAGATTCAACGATACCCTAACTTTATACGATCCTACCACAGATGTTATTTCAATGAATAGATCGGATTTTTTGACTAATTTTCGACCTTACTATTTCGCCGCCGTATTGGCGCAGGAGGCAAATCACGCTTGGGCAAAGCCCTTGCTGATTGCGGCGGCAGAAATTTTGCCGCAACAGGGATACTCAGGATTTGCAGTTTCCATGGATCGTAAGTTTCTGGTTGAAGGAGCTGGCTCCTTTGCGGAGGGTGTCGCTGTACGTCAGTTGCTAATTTTGGCCCAATCTCGGGGTGCAGCAGAAGAATTAAATGCTTTGTATGAGTTGGGAAGTCTTTTGTTTAACGAAAGAATGGGACGGCGAGAGGCGCTTGCCATCTCAAATGCGGAAATTCTTGGCGTAAATGTTAATCCATCCAACGTTACTTCTAGCAATAGTCCGAATTTTGAGGCTGTCCAGTCACTAAGATTGCAAAATGGACTTGCGGTCATCGGTGGCGAACCGCCGCCGCCAGGGCTTACAAGCGCATACACGTATGGCTTGCAGTCAGCCCTCTATTATGCTCAAGGTTTAGCAGTACAATCTCCGGCCGGACCCCAATATAATGTTCCATATACGTTTCCACATCCTAATGGTATAGACAGTTATACAGTAACATACTTGCCTGGTGTTGGCCCACCACCGACTTGGCAGAATCTTCTTACTCTCGTTGTTGATCGATTTTTGGGGGTGACACCTTTCGTCGAAAACTCGGCTTCGGCCGCGGTGGAACGCGGCGCCACACTTGCGGTAGGCAACGGGCCCCGTGCGCCGTCACAAAGCGACGTCGTTGCAGCCGCGGGAGACGGACCCCTTCAAATTTCAACGGAAGGGGATGGTGCTCAAGTCGTTCGCTTCATGGGCAACGATCAGAAAGATCGGGCGGATGTTGGATTTCGTGTCAATGACGACGGCAGTTTCGACGATCGGGTATGGCTTGAGAAGGAGGGCATACACGTCGCGGTGCTAAAGTTCGAAGGTACCGGCGAGGGTCGCGAACTGAAAGGCGTTGTTCAACACAATGTCGAGATCTCGCTTGAAGACATAGGCGGCACCTTCGGAAGTGCACTTGGACGTGCGCTTGGCGGAAACGATCCCGTTAGACAGGTCGCATATGGGTCGATTGCCGAGCTGACGCTGCGGCATCTGGCGACGACGGCTGCCGGCCAACCTTTATCGCCATCTCTAATTCAAACGCTTGATTTTCAGAGCGGCGAGTCTGCTCTGACAAAAGCGGCAGGCCAGTCTTTCGAGGATCTACTTGGATCAGAGCTGTTCGGGACTGTGAGAGGGCAGATATTCGGCGTAATCAGCGCGGCCTTCATGGCTGAGCTTGCAGATTTTCTGGACCTGGGTGACTTTGAGCTGATCGTGCAATCGCTTGGAACATCAATAACGAATAAAGTACTTCAGAACGCGGCGACTATGGCTGGTATGAACGGGCCTGCCGTGAATGTCGGTCTCTTAAACGGCGTAAATAATGTTTTTATATTTGAGGCAGTTGCAAGTGCCGGTGGTTCGTTTCTGGGGGGTCTTTTGGCGTCTCAGGTTGTTTTGCCTGACACGACCGAGGCGGCGATCGTGTCTGCGGCGTTCTCGGCAGTTGGAGCCTATGTAGGTAGCATTCTCGGTTCTGCTGGAGGGCCTGTCGGTACATTTGCCGGTGCTTTTGCTGGCGCGTTTATCTTCCAAGTTCTTGGCTCGGTGCTCGGCAATCTTGGGTTCGGGGCCGATGATGATAGTGAAGCCTACTACAATATTATTGTTGACGAAACCGCAGGTATCGTACGAACAGAATTGTTCTACAACGTTGACGGCGGCGATTACGAACTTGCTCGGACGATGGCCGATCTGACGCGCGATGCCGTCAACAGCATTCTCAATTTTATGGACTCGAGAATAGATCCGGCGGGTATGTCGGGCGAAAAGATTGGAACCTCCATTGATTATCTTGGACAACCTTTAGACCCCGATGGGGGGTCGATTGGTAAAGTGAAAATAGGGTGGGGTGTCGAAAGTGACGACTCGGTCACCATGGGCATAGATACCTTCAATATTTCCTATACATATTCAGTTAATAAGGAGCAGGCAATCAAGGAGGTTGTCGCTCACGCGGCAGATCAAATACTTTCGCAGCTCGACGTCAGCGACGGAAATGTATTTTTAGAGCGAGCATTTTACGCATCGCGTGATGATGGGCTTCTGCAACTTTCTACCGACTTGGAGATTGCCAAAAACTATATTTCCTACACTGAGAATTCGGCACTGATAAATCATCTAATGCTGGCCGAAACAAGCTCGTCCTTTTCGCTTGGGTGGCTCTCTGTCCTCGCTCGCGCGCAGGAGCTCGATTTGAACAAAGCCGGGCGGGCTGATTTTCGCGATGGCCTGCCTGGTTTCCTCGCCGGCCTTGACCTTTCCTCGTTCGACGTGTCGTCCGAAGGAGATCCGACCTTAGGCGACGTATCGATTTCGCCTTCCGGCGATGGAATAATCGTGGATATCGCGCTCCGAGCTACGAACAGGGTGCCTGACCGAATTTACCATCTGTATGGCGGCCAGGCGATGGAAGTAACCTTGCCCGACGGCTCGCATGTCCTGCGGTTCATGCTGGACGCTGCGACGATGGCACGCGGCGGGTTCATGCGGAGTTTCGACGGCTACGCATCCAACGACGCCGGCGCCACCTCGGGCGGGTCCGAAGGGAACATCTGGCAGGTTCGCCCCCAGGAGGCTGGCGAGGCCAGTCAGAACCTTTGGATCGGCGACACGCTGAAGCCACAGAACGAATACAGGGACAACCATGAATTCTGGCTCGGTGTCACATCGAAGCCCGGCCAGAGCGATCTCCTGATCGGTGCGTCTAACAAGGATTCGATTTTCGGAGGCGCCGGTCGAGACTGGATCGAAGGCGGTGCTGGGGACGACGCGATCTATGGCCAAACCGGCGACGACATCATCGTGGGGGGCACCGGCAACGACTATATGTTCGGGGATGATTCCACCGGACAGACAGTGAATGGCTTGTGGGTGGAGGATCTCTACGTCGCACCCCGAGGCGCCGACCTTTTCATCTTTGGCGAGGGCTCTGGTCATGATCGAATTCGTGACTTCGACCAGGGCCTGGACAAGATTCTCTTCGGAATGGAAGGAATGCGTTCGTTCGTCGACATACAGGCGCATTTCCGCTGGATCGACCCGGCCAACCCCAACAACGAAAGTGTCAATCCCTACCTCGATGCCAACGGCGCTAACATCAGTCTGAACGCGACCAAGATCGTCATCGACCCCAACACCACAATCAGGATCGACGGCATACGACCCGATCAGTGGATTAGCACTGATTTCCAGACCCGCCCGGCGCCGACTGTGTCGGTGGGAAACATCACCGTGGCAGAAGGCACGGCGCCGCCTTTGGCCGATGGTTTTTTCCGCACGAGTGGCAACCAGATCGTCGATGTTGCGGGAAATCCCTTTCGCATCTCAGCCGTGAACTGGTTTGGCTTTGAGACACCGGACATGGTGCCTCACGGCCTGTATGAGCGGGATTGGCGCGGCATGATGGACCAAATGAAGGCCGTCGGCTTCAACACCATCAGGCTCCCATTCTCCTCGGCCATGCTTGATCCAGATGCCAGGCCGACAGGAGGCACCACCGGGGGCATCAACCTGCATCTAAACGACGACTTGCTCGTGAGCGGAAAATTCGACTGGCGCATCCCGATCGACCAGCAGCTGGCCATCACCTCGCTCGAGATTATGGATCGAATCATTGACTACGCGGGCAAGATTGGGCTCCGGATCATCCTGGATCACCACCGCAGCGACGCTGGCCACAGCGCCAACGAAAATGGCCTTTGGTACACGGCTACCCACACCGAGGCCGAGTGGGTCGCAGACTGGCAAATGCTGGCCAAGCGTTACGCCGGCAATCCTGCGGTCATCGGCGCGGACCTTCACAACGAGCCGCATGGAAAGCCAGATGTCCTGTACAACGCCTTGCATGCAGACGACGCGAATTTCGTGCCGAACCCCACACCCAACCCAGCCACATGGGGGAGCGGCGATGTTGCGACAGATTGGCGCCTTGCGGCCGAAAAAGCCGGAAACGCGATTGGCGTCGTCAATCCGGACTGGCTGATTTTTGTTGAGGGCGTTGAAATCTTCGGCAGTGTGGACCCCGCCCTACTGACCTCGAACCAAGCCATCATTCAGGCCTATAGCGACAAGGGCTATTGGTGGGGAGGCAATCTGGGCGGCGTGGCGGACCACCCCGTACGACTGAACGTGCCGAACAAGCTCGTCTATTCCGCCCATGATTATCCGAGCTCCGTCTATGCCCAAACCTGGTTTTCGAATCCGAGCTACCCTGACAACCTTCCTGCTAAGTTCCGTGAAAATTGGGGCTTCATCTTCGAGAACGGGTTGGCACCGATCTTCATCGGCGAAATAGGCACGCATCTCCAGGATCCGAAGGATATCGGATGGCTGGAAACGATGATGGCCTACCTTGAGGGCGACCTCGATTCCAATGGCACGCGCGATATCGCGCAGGGCAGTGTCGGCCCTGGCTTCGGCTGGTGGGCGTGGAACCCGTTCTCCGGCGACACGGGAGGCATCCTCAAGGATGATTGGCGCCAGGTCGAAACGGAGAAGCTCGAATATCTCAAAAACGTCCTTTCATTTAACCACGTGCCCGTCGGGGGCTCGACGGTAGCGACGTTCACCGTTCAGCTTTCCAGCCCGGCCACTGAAATTGTTACTATGCATTATCGTACTGCGCCCCGCGCCATCCGCGAGGTCGGCGCTGCCGTGTCGGGTGGCGATTTTACGAGCATTGCTGGAACGCTGACATTTCAGCCTGGAGAACAAAGCAAGCAACTCCACATCGCTATCTCGCGGGATTCTCTGTTGGAAGGCAATGAAGACTTCCTTCTGGTCCTCAGCGACGCGAAGAACGCGATCATCAATACGCCCACGCAGATGCTAACTGCGAGCGCTACGATCATCGATGATGATGCGGCCACGCAGCCCAATGCTCCGAACGTTGTACTTGGCGACAGTGCTGCCAACACTCTGCAGGGCATCGATCGCCACAACGCCATGTATGGCGGCGGGGGCAATGATCTGCTCGTCGGCCATCAGCAGGACGACATGCTGGCGGGCGATGCCGATAACGATGTGCTTCGTGGCGAAGCGGGCAACGACATGCTTTTCGGCGACACCGGCGATGACACGCTGATAGGTGGCCAGGGTGCGGATTTCTTATATGGCGGCCTGGGGGCCCATGACACAGCAAGTTACGTCGGATCGACGAATGGTGTTGTCGTAAATTTGGCCAATCGGGGGGCGCAGTCGAGTGGCGACGCTCAAGGCGACGTCCTAGTCGGAATCGAGGATCTGGTGGGTTCGGGGTTCGGCGACGTTCTCTCGGGCGATTCCTTGTCGAACCGACTGTCCGGTGAAGCTGGGAACGACACCCTCAATGGTGGGGATGGCGATGACATTCTCGTAGGCGGTGCCGGTGGTGATCAGCTTACGGGCGGGGCAGGTGTGGACACCGCGTCCTACGATACGGCCGCCGCGGGCGTCGTGGCATCTCTCGCGTCGAATGTCGCAAACACCGGCGAGGCGCTGGGCGACACCTATTCTCTCATCGAAAACCTTCGCGGTTCGGCTTTCGTCGATACGCTGACTGGTGACGGTCTCGCCAATCGCCTCGAAGGCCTAGCCGGCGACGATGTCCTGATCGGCGGCGCTGGTGCCGACACGCTCGATGGCGGCAGTGGTTCGTTTGACTTCGCCTCCTATGAGACAGCGACGAGCGGTGTGACGGCATCCCTGCTGTCACCGAGCGGCAATACCGGCGACGCTGCTGGCGACGTCTATATCGGCATCGAGAATCTGCGCGGCTCCGCCTACGGCGACTTCCTGTATGGCGGTGCCGGCTTCAATCGCCTTGAAGGCGGCAACGGCGACGACACGCTTGCTGGCGGGGCCGGCGGGGATCAAGCCAATGGCGGTGCTGGGATTGACACCCTGTCCTACGAGACAGCGGCTGCTGGCTTAGTGGCCTCCCTCGCCACCAATGCGAGCAACACTGGCGACGCTGCGGGCGATGTCTTTTCCTTCATGGAGAACCTGCGCGGCAGTGCTTTCGCCGATACGTTGAGCGGCGATGCAGCCAGCAACGTTTTGGAGGGCTTGGCTGGCGCTGACTCACTCGCTGGCGCCGATGGCAATGACACCCTGATCGGCGGCGCCGGCGCCGACACCCTCAACGGCGGCGCGGGGACAGACACCGCGTCCTACGATACGGCCGCCGCGGGCGTCGTGGCGTCTCTCGCGTCGAATGTCGCAAACACCGGCGAGGCGCTGGGCGACACCTATTCTCTCATCGAAAACCTTCGCGGTTCGGCTTTCGTCGATACGCTGACTGGTGACGGTCTCGCCAATCGCCTCGAAGGTCTAGCCGGCGACGATGTCCTGATCGGCGGGGTGGGCGCAGACACGCTCGATGGCGGCAGTGGTGGGTTTGACTTCGCCTCCTACGAGACGGCGACGAGCGGTGTGACGGCATCCCTGCTGTCACCGAGCGGCAATACCGGCGACGCTGCTGGCGACGTCTATATCGGCATCGAGAATCTGCGCGGCTCCGCCTACGGCGACTTCCTGTATGGCGGTGCCGGCTTCAATCGCCTTGAAGGCGGCAACGGCGACGACACGCTTGCTGGCGGGGCCGGCGGGGATCAAGCCAATGGCGGTGCTGGGATCGACACCCTGTCCTACGAGACAGCGGCTGCTGGCTTAGTGGCCTCCCTCGCCACCAATGTGAGCAACACTGGCGACGCTGCGGGCGATGTCTTTTCCTTCATGGAGAACCTGCGCGGCAGTGCTTTCGCCGATACATTGAGCGGCGATGCAGCCAGCAACGTTTTGGAGGGCTTGGCTGGCGCTGACTCACTCGCTGGCGCCGATGGCAATGACACCCTGATCGGCGGCGCCGGCGCCGACACCCTCAACGGCGGCGCGGGGACAGACACCGCGTCCTACGATACGGCCGCCGCGGGCGTCGTGGCATCTCTCGCGTCGAATGTCGCTAACACGGGCGAGGCGCTGGGTGATACCTACTCCCTCATAGAGAATCTGCGCGGCACTGCTTTTGCCGACACATTGAGCGGCGATGCAGCCAACAACGTCTTGGAGGGCTTGGCTGGCGCTGACTCACTCGCTGGCGCCGATGGCAACGACACCCTGATCGGCGGCGCCGGCGCCGACACCCTTAACGGTGGTGCAGGAATGGATGTCTTTCGATACGAAATCATGTCAGACAGTGGGGCAATCATCCGTGATACCATTCTGGATTTCAGCAAGGTGCAAACAGATCGCATTGATCTGACATCTATTGATGCAAACGAGACGGTTGCCGGTGATCAGGCCTTCAATTTTGTGGGAAGTGCTGCATTCGTGAATGATGGCGTGGCTCGCGTGAGATATTTTCAGAGTGGTGCAGACACGATCGTTGAGGCTGATTTGGGGGATGGCGTAACGGACTTCCAGCTGCAGGTGAATGGCGTTATCGCGTTCGTGGCGGGCGACTTTATTTTGTAGAAAATATCGTATTGCGGTTCAGAGCAATCACATTAGAGCCTATTCTTAACAATATCGGATTAGGTTTGATCATTTTAGGTTGATGCGTATCCGAAGTTGACGAGATAGTTTGCCCGTTACTTTGGTGGGAGCGTATCGAGCAGGGGGCCGATGCTTTTCTAGACCTGCTCGATCGATCTTGCATCCGATTTCCTGAGCAGCGCCTTGAGTTTTGCAATGGCCTGCTCGATGTGATGGGGTTCCGGGCTGAAGGGCGGCAGGAAGATCAACCGCGCGCCGACGGCTCGGATAATTGTATGAAGCCCGACTGAGTAACCGCCTCGGTATTCGCTTAAAAGGGCATTTCTTAGATTACGAGCCTCGGCGCTTAAGCATTGCGCGGAAGCGCCCTTGGAAAGATTATTTTGGCTGCACCCATGATGTAGGCGCACGATTACTAAGGTATATGTTGTGGAATCTGATAAATCGTTTCGGTAAAGTGATATACTATTATATATATGACCGTATATTCATAATAATAATGCCTAATATGGCCTTAATTGAGGTCTAAGAGAGAGTATAATTATAGTATTGATGTGTTTGCCACCTCCCACACGCCGCGCTAGCCAGTTTGCCGTTGGCAACACTGGACAGGCGGGAGCAGGCGATGAGCGGTCATGGCACGAGGACAATGAACTACAGGTCCGTGGACAGCCTGAAGCCCGCAAAGCGCAATCCACGCATCCATAGCCGCAAGCAAGTCCGCCAGATCGCGGACTCGATCAAGCGCTTCGGCTTCACCAATCCGGTGCTGATTGATGACGATGGCGGCATCGTCGCTGGTCACGGCCGGGTCGCCGCGGCGAAGCTGCTCGGGCTCGATGTCGTGCCGGTGGTGGCCCTGGGCGACCTGACCGCCAAGGAGCGGCAAGCCTACGCCCTGGCCGACAACAAACTGGCCCTCAATGCCGGCTGGGACCAGGAGCTGCTGGCCGTCGAGTTCCGAGAACTGATCGATGCGGGCTTCGAGTTGGAGTTGACCGGCTTCAGCCTGGCTGAGGTAGATTTCACACTTGATCTGGCCAGCCAGAATCGCCCTGGCAAAGACGATCCCGTGGCCGACCAGATTCCCACCACACCGGAGCATGCGGTCTCCCGGCCTGGCGACCTATGGCGCCTGGGTCGCCATCAGCTGCTCTGCGGCGATGCTCGGGATGCGTCGCACCTCGACCGCCTGATGCAGGGCAGGGAGGTCGGCCTCGTCTTCACCGACCCGCCCTACAACGTCCCCATCGACGGCCACGTCAGCGGCCTGGGACGTGTACGCCATCGAGAGTTCGCCATGGGGGTGGGCGAGATGGCGGAGGAGGAGTTCAGTCGGTTCCTGGCCTCCGCCCTGGCCAATATGGCCGGGCATTGCCGCGACGGCGCCATCCTCTACGTCTGCATGGACTGGCGGCACCTGCAGGAGCTATCGGTCGCGGGCCGACAAAGTGGTCTGGAGCTGAAGAACCTCCGCGTTTGGAACAAGACTAACGGCGGCATGGGCAGCTTCTATCGCTCGAAGCATGAGCTCATTTTTGTCTTTAAGCATGGCGCGGCACCGCATGTGAACAGCTTCGGTCTCGGCGACACGGGCCGCTACCGCACGAACGTCTGGGACTATCCCGGCATCAGCAGCATCGGGCCGGGTCGCGCGTCGGAGCAGGCCATGCATCCGACCGTCAAGCCCGTGGCTCTGGTGGCGGATGCGATCCGCGACTGTTCGCGTCGCGGCGACAGTGTGCTCGACCCCTTTGCGGGGTCTGGCACAACGCTGATCGCGGCACAGATGACGGGTCGTGTCGCGCATCTCATCGAGTATGATCCAGCCTACTGCGACACCATCATCCGGCGCTTCGAGGGCTATACGGGCAAGGAGGCGGTCCTCGCGGATGGATCTGAGACCTTCGAGGCTGTCTCCGCCAGCCGGTTGAGTGCCCCATTGTCGCGGAGTGAGCCATGAGCGCCGGCCAGGACGATCCTGAGGGGCAGGCCGTGGGCTACGGCCGGCCGCCGAAGGCAGGTCAGTTTCGTAAGGGCCAATCCGGAAATCCGCGTGGGCGTCCGCCAAAGGTCGCAGCACGCACGGAGCTTGTTCCCGCCCGCTACCCTACACGCGAAGCGCTGCGTGCTGAGGCGGCTCGACTCATCGCGGTGACCGATGCCTCCGGGCGCCAAACAATTTCAATCAGGGAGGCGGTCATCCGGTCCCTCTCCCTGGCCGCAATGCGCGGTGGGATATTGGCGCAACGGACCATGCTGCAGCTAGCCAGCGACGAGGATGCACGATTCCACGAGGAGCGGAGGGAGAGCTTCAAGTTTTGGGAGGACTATCAGACAAACGCCAGGGCAAAGATCGAGGCCGCGCGTAAGGCGGGTGAGGCCGAGGTGGAGTTCCTTCCGCATCCTGACGACATCGAGCTCGATGTTTGGAGTCTCGAAGTGCGGATCCTGGGCGCCCATAATGAGCAGGGACGTGCGACAGAGAAGACAGCTGAGGCACTTCAGGACCTCGGCTACGAAATGATGATATACACCGACGAGGACAACTGCCTGCCGGACAAGCAGGGCAGAGGGGGGCAGCTAGGACTTTACTTAGCGCTCCACCTTCTGGGGCACTTCAGTTTGCCGCCGCGTCTCCGTCGATCGGGAGCATCGTACGAGAAACACCTCCAAGCTATCTCGGCGCAGGGGACAAAGGCCTGGGGCGACGACCTCGAACGCCGCTGCAGCGGCGCACAAGTTCCCTTCATTCGCTGGCCAGAAAAACTGAAGCTACCGACTATCCCCTTATCGAAGCTCAGGATCAAATAGGTTGACGATACGGGTGTTCACAAGCGGCCGCCGCTGCGACCGCGTGCCTAGTGTCCTGAATCTGAAGTTCGCTATAGGCGCGATTCGCGCGGTTCTGCCACCGTTGCGGAGTTGGTCTGTGACGGATGGCGAGGATGGCGGTCAGTCGGCTCCCTGATCTTGGATTGAGCGAAGCTGAACGGGGTGAGTTGGCTTCGTTGTCCGGAAGGCGACGGACGGCGCAGGCCCTGGCGGTGCGGGCGCGGATTATTCTGGCCTGTGCCGATGGCCTGCAGAACAAGGACGTCGCGGCCCGGCTCGATCTCGACCCGATGACGGTGAGCAAATGGCGGCGACGCTTCCTGGAACATCGGCTGGATGGGTTGCTGGACGCGCCTCGGTCCGGTGCACCACGCTCGATCGACGACGCCCGCATCGAGGCAACCATCATTCGCACGCTGGAGAGCCTGCCCGCGGATGCCACGCACTGGAGTTCGCGCGGCATGGCGCGCGCGAGCGGACTGTCGGTCTCGAGCGTGCAACGCATCTGGCGGGCCTTTGGCCTGCAACCGCATCGGCTGGAGACCTTCAAGCTCTCAACCGATCCAGACTTTGTGGCCAAGGTCCGAGACGTGGTCGGCCTGTACATGGCCCCGCCTGAGCGGGCGGTGGTGCTGTGTGTCGACGAAAAATCCCAGATCCAGGCGCTGGACCGCAGCCAACCGATGCTGCCGCTGCGCCCCGGCCAACCGGCGCGGCGCAGCCACGACTACAAGCGCCACGGCACCACCAGCCTGTTCGCCGCATTGGATGTCGCAACCGGCCGGGTGATCGGCAAATGCTATCCGCGCCACCGTGCGGCCGAGTTCCGCAAGTTTCTCGACGAGATCGAGACAGCGGTGCCGCGCGACCTCGACGTCCATCTGGTGATGGACAACTACGCCACCCACAAGACCAAGCTGATCCGCGACTGGCTGGCGCAGCGGCCACGCTGGCATGTCCACCTGACCCCGACTTCGGCCAGTTGGATCAACCAGGTCGAGAGGTTTTTCGCCTTGCTGACCGACAAGCAGATCAGGCGTGGCGTCCATCGCTCGGTCGCTGCCTTGAAGGACGCCATCCACGCGTTCCTGGACCAGCACAATGCCAGCCCGAAGCCGTTCCGCTGGACCAAATCCGCCAACGACATCCTCGCCAGCATCGAGCGCTTTTGTCTGCGCAACAGACCGCTGCCGGCATGACAATCAATCAGGCGAACTTCTGGTTCGGGACACTAGAGCATTTTCCGATCATGCTGGGTCGTAGCCTGCGGCGGCGAAGTAGTTGGCGCATTCGGTTGGATTGAAGGTGTCGATGATCCTGCCGATGGTGGACCATAGTCCGTCGATGGTTCGCTCGGCGGCCTTGCGCAGCATGGCTTTCAGCTTGGCGAAGGCGTTCTCGATTGGGTTGAAGTCGGGGCTGTAGGGCGGCAGGTAGATCAGGCTCGCGCCGGCAGCCTCGATGGAGGCACGGATGCCTGGCCGCTTGTGGCTGCTAAGATTGTCCATGACGACGATGTCGCCAGGCAGCAGGTCTGGGACCAGCACCTGGTCGACATAGGCCTGGAAGGCGATGCCGTTGATCGGCCCGTCGAGCACCATCGGCGCCACCATCCCGGAGTTGCGCAGGCCGGCGACGAACGTCGTTGTCTTCCAGTGGCCGTGCGGGATGGCGGCACGCAGTCGCTCGCCGCGCGGTGCCCGGCCGCGGGTGCGAGCCATGTTCGTCGATGCCCAGGTCTCGTCGATGAACACCAGGCGGTCGGGGTCGAGATCCAACTGCCCCTCGAACCATTCCCAGCGCCGCGTCAGGATGTCGGGGCGCTGTTGCTCTGCCGCGTGCGCCGACTTTTTTTCAGCGTGATCCGCCGCCGCGCGAAGAACCGCCACAGCGTCGCGATGCCAACCGGCACGCCAGCCTCGGCCAGTTCCACGCGCAGCTCGCTCAGCGTGATGTCTGGCGTCCGCTCCAGCAGACCGAGGATCAGCGGCGCATGCGCCTCGACCCGCCCCGAGCGGCGATCCCCGCCAAGTGGCCCCGGCGCCACCGAGCCCACCGCGCGCTTCAAGGACGCCCAGCGGATCGCGCTCGAGATGCCGACGCCGAAGCGTGAAGCAGCTGCCCGGCACGAGGACCCTGCCTCGATCGCCGCGACTACACGCTCCCGAAGATCCACCGACAACGCTCTCGACATGCCTGTCGGGCCCCCTCTCCGACAGGAAGCTTGAATCAGATCAGATCCGCGTCGGGGAAGCACTTTCGCGATTCAATCAGGTCGGAGGCCGCTCTAGCAGGCCACAGACGAGCATCTGGGTTGCTGCTTTCCTGGACGGTTCTGGCGGGGCTTGCGGGATGGTGCTGGAACTGCGCTGCCGGAGGGCATATGTTCCGGGCCAAGGCTGTTGTGGATGAGCACGGCTGTGTTGTTGGCGGCCTGAAAGAGCTGGTAGCCCGGCGTCAGCACGACGATTGACAGCACATAGCCGACAACGCCGATCGTATTCGGCACGAGGGCCAAGAGGGCCAAAGGGAACGCTCCAACCGTCAGCAGGATGAGACCGATGGCAAGTACGCGACGGCTCCCCCAGAGATCGACGAGCCGACCGGACGGAACCCCGCAGAAGATTGAAATCGCCGGGCCGACCGCCACGATAAAGCCGACATGCCTCGCCTCCAGGCCAAGAGCGCGGCTGAGAGAAAAGGGGCCGACCACCAGCGTCGCCATCATGACGGCGGCAACCAGTATGTTGACGACAAGAGTCGGCGCGAGGTGCCTCCCCATCACCGACCACAGGCTTACCGACATGGACCTCTCCTTACCGGATCGCCTGACAGCATGGAGAGAGCGAGGACCAGCGCGAGCGCTGCCAGCGGCACCTGCACCCAGAAGATACCTCGCCAACCGGCCAACGGGATCAGGACCCCGCCGAGTGACGGGCCAAGTGCCGTTCCGAGCGCCGACATGGTGCTGAGCAGAACCATGGCTCGCCCGACACGCGCATCGTTAGTGTTCTGGCGCATAAGCGCCATGGCGAGCGTCATCAGGAACGCCGCGCCGATGCCACGAGCACCTACCAACTACCCACTGACGATCCTATTCCATGCTCTTGGGGGCGTCACAAATAATAGTCTTCCCTCCACGGATCGCTCCTCCATCAGTTACCGCCCTTGTCGCCGCCCCGGCTGTGATCCAAGATGACAAGATCGGGTAGCCGGTGCTCAAAGACATCGAACGGATGCATGCCGTCCGCAACAACCGCATCAATCATCGCCTCGCGCTCAGGGTCGCTGCGCCAGTGGCCCTGCGGAAATTCGAGCAGCGGGCTCACCGTGACGGCCTCATAGGCAACGCTCAGCGAACCGAGCTGAAACTCGATCATCTTGGTAACCAGCGCCTCATCGGCATGTTCGGGGTAGGTCCGCAGCACATGCTGGATCAGAGCTAGGTCGCCATCGGAACGCCGTAGAAGCCGCTCGAGCGTGCGAAAATTGATCACCTTAGTGCTCTCGGCACCAAAGAACATGCCGGCATTGTCGGAGGTGATGATCAGGTGCTCGATTCCGACGACAAAGCCCTTGAAGTGCGGATGGCCTTCCTTCGGCAGCATCCGCGAGAGAAAACGCATGCCGTCCTCGGTTTGGATGAAGCGCTTCAGCACCTCCACCTGCCGGAAGGCCTTGGACACGCTATCCTTGTTGAGCACCTTGAGCTGATCCTTCGCCCAGCGCGGCGGCACTGGGCATTTCAGTTCGCACACGAACATCATATAGCCGAGCGTCGGCTCGACCGAGATTACAAGCAGGTCGATATCCGGCAACGTCGCGTCGAATTCGCGCAGCGACACTTCGCTGTGGCAGATGAAGCCCTCCGCCTCCCACGCCGACTTGACGCGTCGCACGAACGCGCTGCCGATCTCGTTGCTGGCTTGCTCGAGGAAGGTGTTTGGACGCCGCTGGGCGATGACGCGCAGCACGTTCACCAGTCCCTCCGCGATCGCGAAATGATGCGGCCGCATGACAATCCTGCCATCCGGTTCCCCCTCCCGCATCAGCGAGAAATAGCTCGCATCGACCCGTCCTGCCGTTGCGTCGCGGTCGTACACCATGTCCTTCAGGATCTTGCGCGTGGTATCAGGGCTGATGCCCAGATCCTCCTCGATCCCGTGGAGCAGATCTGTTTCCGGCATGTAGACGGCGCCGACCGCGTCCTGCGCGCGCGCAAAATAGCGGTGGTAGAGCGCCTTCATCAGCAGCATTCGGTAGACGCTCAGGAACTGCTCGTAGGTGTATCCACCCAGATCGATCTGGCTGTCGGGCGATATCAGGGAAAAATAGGCAGCGAGCTTGAGATCAGCCTCTCCGCGCATCAGCGGCTCGGCCGTTTCCAGATTGGACGTGACTACGCCCTCCGGCTCATCCTTGAGCAGGCGCAGAATCTCTTCCGAGTGGTTGAAGTCGCGGAAGTGATGCTTCGACCCGAGCAACTGATCATTGTGGATCGTGAAAAACTGCCGCGGGATCGATTTGTCCGCGAACCGAATCTCGACCCGTCCGTTCTGAAACGACCAAATCATCGCGCCGGCAACATTGTACGAGTAATATAGGTACTCGCGAATCATGTAGAAATGCGACGCGAAGACGAGGTCCTCCATCATCTGTCTCTGGTCGGTCTCGCGTTCGATATCCGACGCGGCACCGTCCTCGCCCGAAACGAAGCGGTCCGCGAGTATCGAATAGCCGCGATCAATGTAGCCCACCTCATCGATACCCTTCTTGAAGGCGCCGATCTCGTGAAGCTCCGACGCGAGTCGGAGCGCGCTGGTGCCTGACCAGCCTCGCGTTGGAAGCGCGTCAAGCGCCGCATCCAGCTGGCGCTCGAAATCCTGCACCTGCTTTCTCAGTTCCCGGTCCATCATCGCCCAGCTTCGTGTTGGTCGCGCGCTAGGTTTACATGCACGCAGTCATGAAGGTCCCGCACTTCAGGTCCCGGGCGGTGACATGCCGAGCCCTTCGTAGATGCCCTTTAACTTGGCCCAAGCCGCATCGAGCATGGGCTTTGCGGCGTCACGGCTATAGCTGTAGTCATCGTTGGTCGCGTTTGTGCGAACAACGAGACACCACTCGCTCTTCGCAATGGCGTGTGAGCTATTCCTCCGGCATTTGCGCTGGCGCTGTGCCTGCTCAATCTTCACGTCGATCAGAATGTCCCTGACTTTAGCCATCCTTCTTCCCCTTCAGGGCGTCGCGCACACTGTCTCCCAGCATGTCAAGCGCAGCCAGTGCGTCCTCGTTGTCGCCTGCGTCAGGCGCCTTACGGCTCCCAGATTTGATCCCGAGATGTTCGTTGATCGCCTTGTTCAGCAGCGACGTGACGGCAGCCCGGTTATCACGCCCTGCGACGGTCTTATCGCGCTGGCCGACTTCTCGGCCGGCGGGCGAGAGTTTCAGATCCTTGAGAATGCGGGCGACGCCGGAACCCGTGCGTTCGGAGAGCCGCTTGCGCGCGCCAACCCGCCGCGCCTGCGGCTGCACCGGAAGGTCGCCCGCACTGCTGACTTGGGACAGCTCTTCCTGCTTTCGGCGCAGCGTCTCCCTGAGCTTGTCCTTCGCGATGACGTCGCGCAGGCGCAGGCCCGCGCCGATCTCATGGTCCAACATCTCTTCCAGAACGCGATCATCTTCTGGATCAAGGAACGACCGATTGATGAACGAGCCGACGATCTCGTTATCGACCAACATCCCGATGTCGAAGCGACGAGGCTCTCCCGATCCGTCGCCATCGCCATTCTCGTCACCGGCCTCCAGCCACTTCTTGACCATCGCCTGGTCATCGAAATCGAGTTCGCGGAAATCGTCCCAATGGGCGTCGGTGTTCAAGCCCACATGGGAGACCACGAAGGCGTGGTTGTCCGGGTGATCGGGCTTCGCCTCATGGACGACGCGCATCACGCGCCCGACGAACTGGATGTAAGGCGACAAGCTTGCGAACGGCCGGAAGATGGCCGCGACGCTCAGGGGCGGATGATCGAAGCCTTCGCCGAGCATCTGCACCTGCACGATGCAATCGAGCTTGCCGCTGCGCAGATCGGCAAGAACCGCGTCCTGCTTGTCTCGATCCATCTCACCGTAGATTTCGGCGGCCTTCAGGCCCCGCTCTTCATACAGCCCGCGCACCTGGCGGGCATGGTCGACTGAACAGGCGACGGCGATGATCTGGTGGCGGAAACCGCTGCGCTCACGCAGCTCCTGGAGGTATTTGATGCTGGCGTCGACGATGTGGCGATTGCACTCCGGCGCCAACGCGACACCACGTCGAAACCATGCATGTTCCCGCAAGGCCATCACCTCCTCCAAGGTGTGCCGTTTCGTATCGTCGCGGTAGGTGAAGGACAGCTCTGACGGCGCGACGTTCCGGGAGTGGATTTGCTTGATGTACCCCTTCACCATCGCCCGGGTGAAGGGGTAGCGATAGATCACTTTGCCGACTGGCCGCGTTCCGTCACCCCGGAACGGCGTCGCCGTCAAGCTGACGACCTTGGCGTTCGGAAAACGATCGAAGACCTTCGCCCAGCTCGGGGCCACGTTGTGGTGGCCCTCGTCGATCATGATCACGTCGAAATAGTTCGGTGGAAACTGCGGGAGCCAGCGATCGGCCGAGCTGGCCAATTGGTGGATGTTGGTCACGACGAACTGGCTCGCGTTGCAGTCGTGGAGATTGGCGTCGACGCCATCCAAGACAACCCGGAATGGCCCCGCCGAAAAATCGTGGAGCGCCCCCGTTCTCCGCCAGAAATTCTTCGGGTTGCTGATGTCGAGCGACTCCGCGACGCCCGACCGGATCGTCAAATTCGGTGTGATGACGAGCGCGCGGCCTTTGGCGACGCCGAAGGGCAATGTCGCAATGACGCCGGTCTTTCCGCACCCGACAGGAATCTGCAGGATCACCGGCTCGTTCGAGGCTTCGAAGTGGGTCCGTACTGCGCGGTGGGCGCCCTGCTGCGGCTCGCGGATCTTGGGGTTCGCCTCAATGTCCGCGGTAAGGGTCTGAAACATGTGGTCTGGCTCGTCGGCGGCCTGTTCAGCTCGCCGATACTCGAGCCGGAAGGGTTCAAGATCGGGTCGCCGATAGAAGCGATAGCCGCTTCCTGGACGACGCACCGGCTTGAGCTTGTTGGAGGCATCCCACCGTCGAAGCGTGTCCTTCGAGACACCGACATACTCGGCGGCCTCGGCAAGGGTTAGGAAATCAGGGGCATCATTCTTTGACATTCAGCAACCTTATGCAAAAGTATGCATTCAGTCAAGCCTCTAAGCAACCTTCTCGCGCACTTGGGAGCTTCGGATGCTATCAATGACGCTGCCATGAAGCTCTTGCGCCCATACAATATTTTGTATAACTCTATCGTGGCCCCGCAGGCGGCGTTCCGGAGGAGCCTGCAAGGAACACTTTTCGTCATGCAGGTTCAGGTTCGAAAGCTCGAAGGCAGTTGGGATCTCGGTCACGCGCTTCACAAGCATACGCTGTCGAGCGTCTACCTAGGCGACGACGAATACGGCCACCCTCGATTTGACACGACGCGCTCAGAGCCCGGCGAGGCGTTATACCAGCTTAAATATCGAGCCGATTGGAATCAGGTGCAGCCGCTCGCAGCGCAAGTGCAGCAATCCTTGCTGCCGTTGTTCGGCAAGATCGGCCTGATTATCCCGATGCCCGCCTCAACGGTGCGTGCGCGCCAGCCAGTCAATGAGATCGCCAACGAACTCGGCAAACTGACGAAAACGCCAGTGTTCGACGACATCATCGTCAAGGCGCCCACGCCCGAAGGCAGCTCGCAGCTCAAGAACCTGCACGGCCGCGAGGCGAAGGACGCCGCATTGGAGGGACGGTTCAGCATCAACCCGTCCATCACCAACGAAGGGTGCTGGAACGCGCTTGTCCTTGACGATCTCTTTGACACGGGCGCCACGATGGACGCCGTCTGCAAAACGCTGCGCACGTACAAGAAGATCAACCACGTCTACGCCGCTTCGATCACATGGAAGTAATGCCATGACCACTGTCTTCATCGCCGGATCAATCTCCATCAACCGCCTACATGAGAAGGTGGCGGATAGGATCAACAAGATCGTGTCTTCAGACTTCAACGTCGTGGTCGGAGACGCCGATGGCACCGATACCTCAATTCAGGAATGCCTCCAGCGGTACCAAGCCGGAAAGGTGACCGTGTATTGCACCGGGGACTCGCCCCGGAACAATGTCGCAGAATGGCCGGTCCACAGGGTCGTCTCGAACGCGAAGGCGGGCACACGCGCCTATTTTACCGCCAAAGACCTGGAGATGGCGCGCCACAGCGACTATGGCCTCATGGTCTGGGATTGCAAAAGCACCGGCACGCTCAGCAATGTCATCGAGCTTGTTCGAGAAAAGAAGAAGTCCGTGGTCTTCGTGAACAAGAACAAGGATTTTGTCACCATATCGGACAAGGACGGCTTGGAGCGCCTTGTCGCCTTCATGTCGGATCATGCTCGTGCAAAGGCAGAAGAGAAGATTGGCCTCACCGCGAAGATCGCCAACATCGCCCACGAACAATTCTCGCTGGACATCGGTGCGAACAGCGAATTGTCAACAAGCCCGGTGAAGGATCTGGAGCCGTCAGCACCAGCCGAGGCGAGCCCGGAGCAGACCGAGAGCGTAAAGTTACGCGCGGCGCTCATAACGGCGCTCAAAGAGCATATTTCCCGCGCGCATCTCAGCCAGTCTCAAGCGGCCAAAGTCTTTGGGGTGACCCAGCCGCGGATCTCAGACCTTACGCGTGGTAAGGTCGACCTGTTCGGCCTCGACGCCTTGGTTAACATGGCCGCTACGGCGGGCTTGCGCGTGGAGATGCACGTTCGCGAACCTCGCGTCACTGTCGGCTGACACTTTTCGAGTCGGTTAGTAAGCTAATCTGGGTGCCTCTGGGTGTACCCCTCCGGTGACGGCCGCCTTCCATCGCGTGCCTGGGCCTGTCTTCTGATCTTACGGGCGTTCTTTGGAGCGCCGTTAAGATCGGGGGCGGGTTGGAGCATGTGTTCAGACCGGAGAGATGCTTGACGGGTGTTCGGAGACATCCCTGACGGGTCCGATTATCGTTTCTGGCCCGGTGATGTCCACCTCACCCAGCCTGAAGCGCATGAAGTGCAGGCTCAGCACGCCATCCCGCCCCGTCGCACGCAGCGCGATGTCCAGCCCGGCGAAGGCCTGCGACAGCCCGACCATCCTGCCATGCAGCTTGAAGCAGCCATTCGGCCGCACCCGGCGCACCAGGTCGGTCTGGTAGTAGTCGGGCGTCGGCAGCACCTCGGGAAAGCCCTGGCTGCTGGGCCGGTAGCGGCTCGCCGGCACGTCCATGCCCAGCGCCTCATGCGGGCGCTGTTCGTTGTAGACTGGCCGCCAGGCGTTGAACGCCGCCTGGCAGTCGTCCAGGTGTACCCATCCGGCGAGGGCCGCCTACCGCGATTTGGCTGAGCCTGTCTTTTGCTCTTACGGGCGTTCTTTCGAGCGCCGTTAAGGGCGGAGGCTGGGTTTCGGGATGGAGATCATCACGGGCGTCGAGCGACGGCGCCGCTGGCGGGCTGAGGAGAAACTGCGGATCCTGGCCGAGTTGGACGAACCCGGTGCCATGTTCAACGAGGTGGCGCGTCGGAACGATGTCAGCCGTGGCTTGCTGTGGCAGTGGCGCGACGCGCGGCGGCGCGGCAGGCTTGCGGCAGATGTCGCGACCTTCGTCCCGCTGCGCGTGGTGCCGGAGTTGGCGGGACCGGCATCACCGACGACTTGCACCGATCCTGACAGAGAGCCGGACGAGCGCATCGAGATCATGCTTGCCGACGGCACCATGGTGCGCGTGACGGACCGGATCAGCACCATGGCCCTGCGTCGCATCCTGGCAGCACTGCGCGGATGATCCCGGTCCCTTCCGGCGTGCGGGTCTGGTTGGCGGTTGGCCACACCGACATGCGCCGCGGCATGAACGGCCTGGCGCTACAGGTGCAGCAGGCCCTTGGGCGCGATCCCCATGCCGGCGATCTCTACGTATTCCGGGGACGCCGCGGCGATCTGCTGAAAATCGTCTGGCATGACGGCCTCGGCATGTCGCTCTACGCCAAGAGGCTGGAACGCGGCCGGTTCATCTGGCCCTCGCCGGCGGACGGATCGGTCGCGATCTCGGGCGCGCAGCTGGCCTATATGCTCGACGGAATCGACTGGCGAAATCCGCAACGGACATGGCGGCCGGAAGTCGCAGGATAGATCAGCGCCGCGACGAATTCCGACTACCTGCCGCGGGCGGTCTGTGATTCCATCCTTGGCATGACGCCGACGCCGGACAGCCTGCCCGACGATCTCGAAGCCCTGCGCGCAGCGCTGGCGGCAGAGCAACTGGCCCGGCGCGAGGCCGAGGCACGTGCCTGCGGGGCCGAGACGATGGTGGCCCATCTCAAGCTGCTGATCGCCAGGCTCAGGCACGATAGGTTTGGCGCCTCCTCCGAGCGCGGCCGCAAGCTGCTCGACCAGTTGGAACTGGAACTCGACGAGGTGGTCACGGCCGCCAGCGAGCAGGCCACAAAGGCCGAGACCGCCCCCGGCCAGCGGTCCGGCCCACCCGGCCGCAAGCCCGTCCGTGCCCCGCTGCCGGCGCATCTGCCGCGCGAGCGGGTGGTGATCGCGGCCCCGTCGGCCTGTCCCTGCTGCGGCGGCAGGCTGGCCAAGCTCGGCGAGGATGTCACGGAGACGCTGGAGGTGGTGCCGCGCCAGTGGAAGGTGATCCAGACCGTGCGCGAGCGGTTCTCCTGCCGATCCTGCGAGAGCATCACCCAGCCGCCGGCGCCGTTCCACCCGATCGCTCGCGGTCGTGCCGGACCGAACCTGCTGGCGATGATCCTGGAGGCGAAATTCGGCCAGCACCTGCCGCTGAACCGCCAGAGCGAAAGCTATGGCCGCGAGGGGATCGAGCTCAGCGTATCGACGCTGGCCGACTGGGTCGGCACCTGCACCGCCATGCTGGCGCCCCTGGTGACGCTGATCGACGCCCACGTTCTGGCCGGGCCGCGATTGCATGGCGACGACACCACGGTGCCGCTGCTGGCCAAGGGCAGGACCGTCACGGCGCGGCTCTGGACTTATGTGCGTGACGACCGGCCCTTTGCCGGCCCGGCACCGCCGGCGGCGATGTTCCGCTATTCGTGCGACCGCACGGCCGAGCACCCGAACCGGCACCTGGCGGGCTACGCCGGGATCCTGCAGGCGGATGCCTATGCCGGGTTCAACGACCTCTACGTGCCGGGGCGCAGGCCGGGCCCGGTGACGGAGGCGGCCTGCTGGGCGCATGGCCGGCGCAAGCTGTTCAATCTGGCCGAGGTCGCCCGGGCGCCGCTGGCCGCCGAGGCGGTGCGACGGATCGACGCGATCTTTGACGCCGAGCGCGCCATCAATGGCCTGCCGGCCGACCAGCGCCTGGCCGAGCGCCAGAAGCATATCGCGCCGTTGGTCGCAGACCTCGAAGCCTGGATGCGTGAGACCCGCGCCAGGCTGTCGCGGCACAATGATCTGGCCAAGGCGATGGACTACATGCTGAAGCGCTGGGACGCGTTCACGCGCATCCTCGGCGATGGCCGGATTTGCCTGACCAACAACGCCGCCGAGCGCGCCCTGCGTGGCATCGCGCTCGGGCGGAAGTCGTGGCTGTTCGCCGGCTCCGATCGCGGCGGGGAGCGCGCCGCGGCGATGTACTCGCTCATCGTCACCGCCAAGCTCAACGATGTGGATCCGCGCGCCTGGCTGGCCGACGTGCTCGTCAGGATCGCCGACCACCCGGCCTCCCGGCTGGACGAATTGCTGCCCTGGAACTGGAAGGGCGACCAGGCCAAAGACGCCGCTGCCGCCTGACAGCCAGCCCGCCGTGGCCCTCGGCGGATGCTTACGTCCAGGTCGGCGAAGCGCCGGCCCTGCAGCACCTCCACATCCAGCGTGCGGTGGAACCGCTCGTCCTTGCCTTGGGTCTGCGGATGCCGCGGCCGCCCATGCAGGGTCGCCACGCCCAGCCGCATCAGCCAGACCTCGAAGGCGCTGCGCTGCACCGCCAGCCTGCCGGTATGGCCCGTGGCGCCCCAGGGTGAGCCATTGTCGCACAGGATGGCGCCGGGCAGGCCATAGCGGCGGAACAGCGCGGTCAGCCGACCCTGGACCTCGATCAGCGTCTCGCCAGCACAGGCGGCGATGCCCAGGGCGTAGCGCGAATGATCGTCCAGCACGGTCAGCGGGTGGCAGCGCCGGCTGCCGGCCGGGATGTGGCCCTTGAAGTCCATCTGCCACAGCTCGTTCGGGGCTGGGCGTTCAAAGCGGGTCAGGGCGCGATGCCGCTCGGCCTCGATCGGGTCGATCTGGCCGGCACGGCGCAGCACCTGCGTCACCGTCGATGGCGCCGGCACCCCCTCCACGCCCAGGTCGCGCAGCCGCCGCGCCAGCTTGCGCCCGCCCCAGCGCGGGTGCGCCGCGCGCAGGGCAAGCAGCTGCGCCTCGATCTCGGGCGCCACCCGCCTGGGGCTGTCGTGCGGCCGGCGCGAGCGCTCCACGAGGCCCGCATCGCCAACCTCGCGGTGACGCCGCAACAGGGTGAAACCGCTCTGCCGGCTGATGCCAAAGCGACGGCATAACGCCGCCACGCTGACATCGCCGACGCTGGCCAGACGGACGAACTCCCGACGGGTGTCGATCACAGATAACGCCTTCCAGGGCATCGTCCCTCTCCCGAGAAACCAAGCCCAAAAGCGTCAAGCATGTCTCCGAACAGGCGTCAGGGATGTCTCCGGTCTGAACAAGCATGGAGATCATCACCGGCGTCGATCGTCGGCGGCGCTGGCGTCTCGAGGATAAGCTGCGGATAGTTTCTGAGGTGGAGCGCTCTGGTGCGTGCTTTGCCGATGTTGCTCGGCGGCACGAGGTCAGCAGGGGCTTGCTGTGGTTGTGGCGGGACCGGGTACGCCGCGGCGTTATGGCGGCCGATGCATCGGCGATGTTCGTGCCTGTACAGGTCACGGCGAGCCTGCCCGCCACTGTCGCCGCCGCGCCGGCTGCAACGGAAGCGCCGCCCACGCCGGGCAGCTCGAATGGCAGCGCGGCAACCAGCCTTATCGAGATTGCGCTGCCGGAAGGCACGGTGATCCGTGTTGGTGAGGACATCGGCACGGTCGCGCTGCGTCGCATCCTGGCGGCGCTGCGCGGATGATCCCGGTCCCTTCCGGCGTGCGGGTCTGGCTGGCGGTCGGCCACACCGACATGCGTCGCGGCATCAACGGCCTGGCGTTGCAGGTGCAGCAGGCCCTTGGGCGCGATCCCCATGCCGGTGATCTCTACGTGTTCCGCGGACGCCGTGGCGACCTGGTGAAAATCGTCTGGCATGACGGGCTCGGCATGTCGCTCTATGCGAAACGCCTGGAACGCGGCCGGTTTATTTGGCCTTCGCCGGCGGATGGGTCAGTCGCGATCTCGGGCGCGCAGCTGGCCTATATGCTCGACGGAATCGACTGGCGAAACCCGCAGCGGAGCTGGCGGCCGGAGGTCGCGGGATAGATCAACGCCGCGGCACATTTCGACTATCTGCCGCAGGCGGCCTGTGATTCCATCATCGGCATGACGCCGCCGCCGGACAGCCTGCCCGATGATGTCGACACGCTGCGCGCAGCGCTGGCGGCAGAGCAACTGGCCCGGCGCGAGGCCGAGGCACGTGCCTCCGGTGCCGAGACGATGGTGACGCATCTGAAGCTGCTGATCGCAGGCTCAGGCACGACAGGTTTGGCGCCTCCTCCGAGCGCGGCCGCAAGCTGCTCGACCAGTTGGAACTGGAACTCGACGAGGTGGTCACGGCCGCCAGCGAAGAGACCGCCAAGGCCGAGGCCGTCCCCGGCCAGCGGTTTGGCGTATCCGGCCGCAAGCCCGTGCGGGGCCCGCTGCCGGCGCATCTGCCGCGCGAGCGGGTGGTGATCGCGGCCCCGTCGGCCTGTCCCTGCTGCGGCGGCAGGCTCGCCAAGCTGGGCGAGGACATCACCGAGACGCTGGAGGTGGTGCCGCGCCAGTGGAAGGTGATCCAGACCGTCCGCGAGCGGTTCTCCTGTCGATCCTGTGAGAGCATCACCCAGCCACCGGCACCGTTCCACCCGATCGCCCGCGGTCGTGCCGGGCCGAACCTGCTGGCGATGATCCTGGAGGCGAAATTCGGCCAGCACCTGCCGCTGAACCGCCAGAGCGAGAGCTATGGCCGCGAGGGCATCGAGCTCAGCGTCTCGACGCTGGCCGATTTGGTCGGCACCTGCACCGCCATGCTGGCGCCCCTGGTGACGCTGATCGACGCTCATGTCCTGGCGGGGTCGCGATTGCATGGCGATGACACCACGGTGCCGCTGCTGGCCAAGGGCAGGACCGTCACGGCGTGGCTATGGACCTATGTGCGCGACGACCGGCCCTTTGTCGGTCCGGCGCCGCCGGCGGCGAAGTTCCGCTATTCGTGCGACCGCACGGCCGAGCACCCGAACCGGCACCTGGCAGGCTACGCCAGGATCCTGAAGGCGGATGCCTATGGCGGGTTCAACGACCTCTATGTGGCGGGGCGGGTGCCTGGGCCGATCGCCGAGGCGGCGTGCTGGGCGCATGGCCGGTGCAAGCTGTTCAATCTGGCCGAGGTCGCCCGGGCGCCGCTGGCCGCCGAGGCGGTGCGACGGATCGACGCGATATTCGACGCCGAGCGCGCGATCAACGGTCTACCGGCCAAGGAGCGCGTGGCCGTCCGGCTGCAGCACGTGGCGCCACTGGTCGCAGACCTCGAAGCGTGGATGCGTGAGACCAGGGCCAGGCTGTCGCGGCACAATGATCTGGCCAAGGCGATGGACTACATGCTGAAGCGCTGGGACGCGTTCACACGCATCCTGGGCGAGGGCCGGATTTGCCTGACCAACAACGCGGCGGAACGCGCCCTGCGGGGCATCGCGCTCGGAAGAAAGTCGTGGTTGTTTGCCGGATCGGACCGTGGTGGCGAGCGGGCCGCGGCGATGTATTCGCTCATCGTCACTGCCAAGGTACCCATCCGGCGAGGGCCGCCTACCGCGATTTGGCTGAGCCTGTCTTTTGCTCTTACGGGCGTTCTTTCGAGCGCCGTTAAGGGCGGAGGCTGGGTTTCGGGATGGAGATCATCACGGGCGTCGAGCGACGGCGCCGCTGGCGGGCTGAGGAGAAACTGCGGATCCTGGCCGAGTTGGACGAACCCGGTGCCATGTTCAACGAGGTGGCGCGTCGGAACGATGTCAGCCGTGGCTTGCTGTGGCAGTGGCGCGACGCGCGGCGGCGCGGCAGGCTTGCGGGAAATGTCGCGGCGTTCGTCCCGCTGCGCGTTGTGCCCGAGTTGGCGGAACCGGCATCACCGACGGCTTGCCCGCATGCTGACGGCGAGACGGACGACCGCATCGAGATCGTGCTGTCCGACGGCACCGCGCTGCGCGTGACCGACCGGATCAGCACCACAGCGCTGCGTCGCATCCTGGCGGCGCTGCGCGGATGATCCCGGTTCCCTCCGGCGTGCGGGTCTGGCTGGCAGTTGGCCATACCGACATGCGCCGAGGCATGAACGGCCTGGCGCTACAGGTGCAGCAGGCCCTTGGGCGCGATCCCCATGCCGGTGATCTCTACGTGTTTCGCGGACGCCGCGGCGACCTGGTGAAAATCGTCTGGCATGACGGGCTCGGCATGTCGCTCTACGCGAAACGCCTGGAACGCGGCCGGTTCATCTGGCCTTCGCCGGCGGATGGGTCAGTCGCGATTTCTGGCGCGCAGCTGGCCTATATGCTGGACGGAATCGACTGGCGAAATCCGCAACGGACATGGCGGCCGGAGGCCGCAGGATAGATCAGCGCCGCGACGAATTTCGACTACCTGCCGCACGCGGTCTGTGATTCCATCATCGGCATGACGCCGCCGCCGGACAGACTGCCCGATGATGTCGACGCCCTGCGCGCAGCGCTGGCGGCAGAGCAACTGGCGCGGCGCGAGGCCGAGGCACGTGCCTGCGGGGCCGAGACGATGGTGGCCCACCTGAAGCTGCTGATCGCCAAGCTCAGGCATGACAGGTTCGGCGCCTCCTCCGAGCGCGGCCGCAAGCTGCTCGACCAGTTGGAACTGGAACTCGACGAGGTGGTCACGGCCGCCAGCGAGGAGGCTACAAAGGCCGAGACCGCCCCCGGCCAACGGTCCAGCCCATCCGGCCGCAAGCCCGTGCGGGGCCCGCTGCCGGCGCATCTGCCGCGCGAGCGGGTGGTGATCGCGGCCCCGTCGGTCTGTCCCTGCTGCGGCGGCCGGCTGGCCAGGCTGGGCGAGGACATCACCGAGACGCTGGAGGTGGTGCCGCGCCAGTGGAAGGTGATCCAGACGGTGCGGGAGAAGTTCTCCTGCCGATCCTGCGAGGCCATCACCCAGCCGCCGGCGCCGTTCCACCCGATCGCCCGCGGCCGTGCCGGGCCGAACCTGCTGGCCATGATTATGGAGGCGAAATTCGGCCAGCACCTGCCGCTGAACCGCCAGAGCGAGGTCTATGGCCGCGAGGGCATCGAGCTCAGCGTCTCGACCCTTGCCGACTGGGTTGGCACCTGCACCGCCATGCTGGCGCCCCTGGTGACGCTGATCGACGCCCACGTGCTGGCGGCCGGGCGATTGCATGGCGATGACACCACGGTGCCGCTGCTGGCCAAGGGCAGGACCGTCACGGCGCGGCTCTGGACCTATGTGCGCGACGACCGGCCTTTTGCCGGCCCGGCCCCGCCGGCGGCGATGTTTCGCTATTCGCGCGACCGCACGGCGGAGCACCCGAACCGACACCTGGCAGACTACGCCGGGATCCTGCAGGCGGATGCCTATGCCGGGTTCAACGCCCTCTATGTGGCGGGGCGAGCGCCTGGCCAGATCACCGAGGCCGCCTGCTGGGCGCATGGCCGGCGCAAGCTGTTCAATCTGGCCGAGGTCGCCCGGGCGCCGCTGGCCGCCGAGGCGGTGCGACGGATCGATCTGATCTTTGATTCCGAGCGCGCGATCAACGGTCTACCGGCCAAGGAGCGCCTGGCCGTCCGGCTGCAGCACGTGGCGCCACTGGTCGCGGACCTCGAAGGCTGGATGCGCCAGATCCGCGCCAGGCTGTCGCGGCACAATGATCTGGCCAAGGCGATGGACTACATGCTGAAGCGCTGGGACGCATTCACGCGGTTCCTCAGTGATGGCCAGATTTGCCTGACCAACAACGCCGCCGAGCGCGCCTTGCGTGGCATCGCCCTGGGCAGAAAATCATGGCTGTTCGCGGGCTCGGATCGCGGCGGGGAGCGCGCCGCGGCGATCTACTCGCTCATCGTCACCGCCAAGCTCAACGATGTGGATCCGCGGGCCTGGCTGGCCGACGTGCTCGCCCGGATCGCCGACCACCCGGCCTCCCGCCTGGACGAATTGCTGCCCTGGAACTGGAAGGGCGACCAAGCCAAAGACGCCGCTGCCGCCTGATCCTCACCGCGCCGCGGCCTTCGGCGGATGCTTACCTGCCAAGCTCAACGACGTGGATCCGCGCGCATGGCTCGCCGACGTGTTGGCCGGGATTGCAGACCATCCGGCCTCGCGGTTGGTCGAATTGCTGCCCTGGAGCTGGAAGGGCGATCAGGCCAAAGACGCCGCTGCCGCCTGACCCTTACCGGGCCGAGGCCCTCGGCGGATGCTTACGTTCCTGGGTGAACCGCGATCGCTTAATCGTCCGTCTCCTGTCGACGAACTCTACTTCAAAGCGGGGACATCCCAGGGGGCAGGGTCAAAGGCCAGCATTAAGGCCTTCCATTATCTCGATCTTGAAAGCTTCAGGATCTACGTCTTGGGGGTCGTGCCGGCCTACAACTTCGCCAAGCATTTCAAGGTCCTTAGAGGGAAAACGCCCTTCGAAGCCGTTTGCATGCCTGGACCAACACGCCTGACATCTTCAAACTCAACCCGCGTGACCTCATCCCGGGACCAAACACCTAGCTAAGGAACGGCGTCATAGGAGAAGCTGCAGCCGACCAGAACTTCGGTTGGAGCGTACACCTCTCCGCTGCCTCGCGGGCGTCCTTGCTCTGACAGGAGGTGGAGATTTTTGCGGGCGCGCGAGCAGATCACATAGAGCAGCTTGTTGGCGGTCGCGATTTGGTCGGGGTCGCTGAAATGGGGAACCATTCCCTCCAATAGGCCATAGGCGATCACGGCATCATACTCGGCCCCCTTCACGCCGTGGATCGTTGAGACTGTGGTGCCCGTCTTGCTGGCGAACACCTTCCGGAACATTGCGGTCTCGCCGATGGCAGCTGAGCCTTCCTTCTGAAGGCGTTCGATCCGACGCTGGGAGCTCTCGAAGAAGGCTTGATAGTGCTCAAAGAGAGGCTCGGACGCCCGAAAGTCGAGTTCGATCGCCTCGAACAGCGCATCGAAGAACGCCGCCAGGAATTTGAGCCCATCGGTCTCAGCGATGGAAATGCTGTTGCATTCCCTCAGTAGCCTCTTTCGGGAGAGCTGCGAGATATCGACGCCGGCGTCGGCGAGACCCGCCAGCACCTCGCCGGCCCAACGGATGCGACGGACGTAGAGTTGGGGCGAGGCTTCCGTGAGGATAATCCGTGAAAGCTTGTACCAGAAATTGTCGATGTCCCGGGCGAACGGGACCATGCCCGGCCCATCGAAACTGTACTCCGGCAGGGCCGCGACCAGTCGGCGGGTCATGCTCGCCAGATGGACCCACCAGGGGGCCACGATACAGATCTCGTTCGGCGCGATCCCGACGACCTCGATGTTGTAACGGATCAGGCGCACCAGCTCCGCCTCCAAACCTTCCCGGCTGGTCGCCTGGTCGAAGGAGATCAGGCTTGGAAAGTCCTTGTGCTTGCCTTCAGCCTGAATCTTCGAGGCGTAGAGACTGAAATTCCCGAAGTACTCTACGATCCGTTCGGACGACCGGTAGTTGAGCGAGAGTTCCATCTCCCTGAAGGTCAGGCCGGATTGTTGGCCGAAGTCCGCAGCGGTGATCGCATAGCCGCCCAGTGATCCATAAATCGCTTGATTGGGGTCACCGACGATGAAGGCCGTCGCCTTGCCGTCGCTGGCCTTCAGGATGGCGGCGAGGATCGCGTACTGGATTTCTTTGGTGTCTTGGAATTCGTCGACCAGGACGGAGGAGAACAGCGAGCCCAGCAGCACACTGATGGAGGGAACCTCGGCGATGAGCTTGTACGCGTAGGACAGAATGAGCTCGAAATCGACCTGGCGATCCCGGCGGAGATTGGCCCAGTATTTCTCAAGAAGTTCGCCGACTGCAGCTTTCTTGAAGCTGCTCGGGGTCGTCAGTACATATCCAGTAGGGGTGAAATAATGGCCGCAATCGAAGGCGTTGAGTCTCAAGGCCGCTTGTTTGCAAAGCTCATCGTGCATGCGCTCGGTGTCGTACGCGTTGATGACTCGGAAGCCGTGTTTGAGAGCGTCATGGTAGATGGCGTAAGGCCTCAGGATCCACTCCAAGCAAAACGCGTGGATGGTCCCGATCCAGAGTTGGCTCGTATCGACGCCCAGCTGCTCGATGCGTTCGTGAATCTCGTCGGCCGCCCGGTGGGTGTAGGTGATGGCCACTACCCGCTGTTTGTCGGACTGCAGCTCGGAAAGCTGCCGGGCGATCTTGTAGGTTAGGGTTCGTGTCTTACCGCTGCCTGGGCAGGCGACGAGAAATACGTTGCCCGGCTGCACCACAGCGGCGACCTGCTCGGGGTTTAGGTCGTCCTTGTCCCAGACGAACATCCTAGAGAGCCGCAAAAATGGCGTTGATCTCGTCTGCGGGAAACGCCGTCAACATCGCCGCTCGAACCCCATCGAAATCGAGCTCGCCACGCCGGTATCGCTCGATGTTCGCCCTCATGTCGGAGACGGCCTGGGCGCCGAACTGGCTGGAAGCTGCGATGTGGCTCAGGCGATAGGCCAAGATGCTGGTGCACACCTCGGGCGTCACCGGGAGGTAGGCGGCGAACACTGCGTCGAGGATGTAGTCTGGGATTATCGTATGTTGATCGATCATCTTTCCCAGCAGGATGGCGAACCACCCCTTGCCGACGTTGTCGGCCATCGTGAGTACCCGCTTGCCGAAGGCCGCGATGTCGGCGGACTCAAGCTCCGCCTTCGCGACAGCGATCGTAGCTGTATCCTTATAGACGTCGTTCAGGATGGCCACGACCTTGGTGCTGTTGCCGGCCGCGACGAAATCCACTTCGAACGTGTGGGGCGCGTAGTGCGCCGACAGCCATTTGTTGCCCTTGCACAGGGCGCCGAGCGTCGCTTCGCGGGACAGTCCGACAGACTGAGACTTGAGGGCCTTTTCCTTAGCCTTCCGGATCGCGTCAGTATCCAGCCGGTCGGGCGTGGTGTCGAAAAACGCCGAATCTCGGTCGGTGATGATCGCGCAGAGCTTACGGATGCGACGATCGTGGAACAGCACCGCAATATTCTGAAAGCCCGTGCTCCGGATATTGACCAGGCTGACGCCGAGTTCGTCTAGGCTGAGACCCAGCACCTTCTTGATGAGGATCGGGATCAGGATTTCTTCGGCGTCGCCTTCGACGAGGACGACGCTCTTGGCGAACAGCAGATTGCTACGCACCGCATCCAGATAGCGCTGGATGTTGCCGACCTCTCCGGGCGTCAGGCCGACCGAAGGCTGGAATACCTCGCAGCGGCCGTCCCGGCGTCCGAGGATGTTGATGTTCTCGACATTGCTGACCTCGGAGATGTGGGTAGAGTGGGTGGAATAGATCACTTGGGTGTCAGCGTAGTTGAGCCGGTCGAACAGCGTCTTTTGGATATGGGTGTGGATGTGGGCTTCAGGCTCTTCGATCAGCAGAAAGTTAGCGAACGATTGCTTGACCTTCTGATACTTGAACTCGAGCAGCTTGAGCGTCAGATAAATCAGGTTGGCCCCGCCCAGGCTGAGCTCGTGGATGGCGCCTTCGTAGGTTTCGTCTGACTCTCCGACGAACAGCTTTAAAGACTGAAAAAGTCGGTCGGCCTCGTCCGAGAGGTCGGATTTAATCGACAGGGACCGTGGCGAGTAGGTCTCCCCGGCGGCGTCGGTGATCGTCTCGCGAATGTCCGCGCGAATGGCGCCTACATCGGGCAGGCCCTCGATTGCCTCATTTAAATTCTTGACCAGCGTAGTGATGGGCTGGAACGCACCTGGGTCGATCTCTCCGCTCTTGCTCTTGAGCAGCGTCAGCAACGGGTTAGTGCGGTTGTTCTGGAAATCCGAGACCACGTCCCGCAGGGCCTGGACGAAGGTGAAGCAGACCTCTCGCGAGATCGAGAGCATACCGGGGATCGCCCCGCCGATATCGGGATTGGAGAGCTCGTCCGGGAAATGCACCGCGTCAAAGTCGCCGACCAGGGCCTTGTAGACGACCGGATCTGAGAAGTCGGCTGCGCTCTTGCCGGTGAAGATAGTCTCGTAGTCATCCAGGCTGATGGTCGCACGTAGGGTCGCCAAGCCCTCACTATCGCCGGCCTCGAGTTCGGACAGCTTGCGGCGGACCGCGGGCTTCGGGCGGAAGATGAGGTTGTAGGTCGCCTTGCCGACCACGCCGCCGGCGATATTCCCCGTTCCATGCAGAAATAGGGATTGAATCGCCTCGTCCTGGGAGACGTCGTCGAACTCCAGGCTGATGATGATCCAATGGCCGCGCCAGTCGCCTACGCCGCGGTGGAAATCCTTCTCGTCCAGGCGGTAGGACATTCGAAGGAGGGTGTCGTCCAGGAGGAGGCGCATCGCCCGGAAGAGGTTTGTTTTGCCTGACCCGTTCTCGCCTATGATCGTATTGACGCCCTTGTTGAAGCGGACGTTCGCGCGCTCGAAGTTCCTGTAGTTTACGAGCTGTAGCTTCGAGATATGCATGGTTCCCTCGGCCGATTGACGTCTTCGGCTTTTGTTGTTTGCTTCTCACAGCCGATCCGAGAACCGATTGTAGGCCATTATCTTGTGCTCAAGGAACTCGATCCCCCGCTTGTAAATTTCACCGCGCAGGTAGGCAAGCTCGGTCTCTCTAGCGTGATCCTCGACGTCGATCTACCGAGCTCGCGGACTGAAAATGCTATCTCCATTCCAGCGGTAGCCCCGCGCCTTCAATGTATCCTTGAGATCGAACGGCGAGTTTTCCGCTCAGATACGCCAACTCGGCCGGCGAGCCTGGTCCAGAAGCTGGACACCTCCAAAAACCCTGATTCGCGTCGCATTCTGAGGGCGGCGCAGATGCCTCACGGTGGCGATGCTGTGTGGGTGCGGCACGGCGGCAGATCGCCTGAGGAGGTGCTGGCCCTCGATACCGAGGTTGTAGCGATGCGCGGCGCGCATCCAGGCGGGCAGCTGCGCGGTGTCGAGCTGCCCGCCCACGCGCAGGCGGAGAGCACGCCTCGTATGAGAACTGGCGGATCGGGAGGGATTCGAACCGAAGCCACGTCGGCGAGAGCTCGCTGGATTGCGTTCTTGTTCGGGCGGCCAGTTCCCGCTCGACTTCCTCTTTGCCGCAAGCATTGCTGTCCGACGGCAGGATGGGGAAGGCCGCCCCACCAACACACCCGGGCGGACCCCGGGGTTGCGGTCGTGGGGGCGCCGCCATGGGGGCAGGGCACCCCGGAGAGCCATCCCGATGACCCGCACCACCTCCACCCTCACGGTTGCCCAGATGCTGGTGCTGACCAGCGCCCGGCAGCGCCCGGACCTTATGATTCTGCCGTTACCAGCCAGCCTGCGCGCGCGCGGCGCTAGCCAGCACCGCCTCCTCACATCCCTGCTGACACGCGGTCTCGTGGCCGAACAGCCGAACGACGATCCGGCGCGCAGCTGGCGCAACGGCGACCAGGGCCAGCACCATGCGCTGCGTCTGACCGAGGCTGGCATTCGCGCCGCCGGGAGCGTGATCGCGCCCGCGGTACCGATCCCCGAGGAGCCAATTAGGCAGATTAGCAGGCCGCCCGAACCGGGACAGGCTTCTACGCCGCCCACTTCGGCCCAAGGCGAGGCTCGTCCCGGTGGCAAGCTCGGCCAAATCCTGGACGCCGTTGCCGCGGGTCAGGGGGCCACTCTGGTCGATCTGATAGCCCTGACGGGCTGGCAGCCGCACACCACCCGCGCGGCGTTGACTCGGCTCCGCCAGCGTGGCTTCGCCCTGCGCCTGGTCGCGGAGGGCGGGCAGAAAGCCTATCGGCTCGCCTCGACCGAGGCGATCTGAGCCCGTGCACGACTCTCGCAAGGGCAAGGCCGGCGACCTCGACGTCCAGCTGGCTCACATGGATCGGCAGGATGTGGCGCAACTCCGCGCCGAATGGCAGCGGCTCTATCGCGCTATCCCAGCCGTCCGGATCAGTCGCGACCTGTTGATCCGCGGCATTGCACATCGGTTGCAGGAGGTTGCCTTGGGCGGCCTCTCACCCCGCCTGCAACGCCGGTTGGCTTCTGTTATAATGGCAAACGGCAAGGAGGGTGGCGGCGCCATCCCGCCAATCACGACCCGCCTCAAACCCGGCACCACCCTCGTCCGGGCCTGGCACGGGCAGACGCACACGATCCAGGTCCTGCCGGATGGCTTCGAGCACCACGGCCAGCGCTACGCTTCGCTGTCCCACATCGCCAAGGTCATCACCGGCGCCCATTGGTCCGGGCCGCGGTTCTTCGGTCTAGGGGCGCGACCCGCCCCACCGCGCGGTGGTCCTGGAGTGGCCAATGCGCAGCTCCGGTAAGCCCAGTGGCGCGCGTCCCAGCACGACCAAGCGTTGCGCCATCTACACCCGAAAGTCTTCTGAGGAAGGCTTGGAACAGGCCTTCAACTCCCTAGACGCCCAGCGCGAGGCCTGTGAGGCTTATATCCGCAGCCAACGTCACGAGGGCTGGGTGCTGGTGCCGGCCTTCTACGATGATGGAGGTATCTCTGGCGGCACCCTCGAACGTCCTGCGTTGCGGCAGCTGCTCGCCGACATCCGTACCCGACAGGTCGACCTCGTGGTGGTCTATAAGGTGGATCGGCTGACCCGGTCGCTGGCCGATTTTGCCAAGATCGTCGACGTCTTCGACGCCCACCAGGCGAGCTTCGTGTCGGTAACCCAGCAGTTCAACACCACCACCAGCATGGGCCGACTCACCCTGAACATGCTGCTCTCCTTTGCCCAGTTCGAGCGCGAGGTTACGGGTGAGCGGATTCGCGACAAGGTCGCCGCCTCCAAACGCAAGGGCATGTGGATGGGGGGCACCGTGCCGCTCGGATACGATGTCCAGGATCGCAAGCTGGTCGTGAATGAGGCCGAAGCCGCCACCGTCCAGCACATCTATCGCCGCTATCTCGAACTGAGGTCTGTGCGGGTGCTGCAGGAGCAGCTGGCCAGTGAGGGCATCCGCAGCAAGCTCCGCTCTGCCGCCATGGCCAAAATGCGTGGGGGACGGCGGCTGGAGCGAGGCGCGCTTTATCTGATCCTGCAGAACCGGCTGTATCGCGGAGAAGTCCATCATCAGGGCAAGAGCTATCCAGGCGAGCATCCCGCCATCATCGATGCGGCGCTGTGGGAGGAGGTGCAGCAGCACCTGGCGGCGAACCGCGCGGCGCAAAGCTCCGGCCGTCGGGCTCAGAACCCGAGCCTACTGGCCGGGCTGGTGCAGGATGAGGCAGGCTGCCGGCTGGTGCCGACGCATGCGGTGAAGGGCGATCGACGGTATCGCTACTACGTCTCGAAGCCCGCAGCGTCCGACGAGCAGGAGGTTGATCGCACAGCCATCCGTGTCCCGGCGGGTGATTTGGACCGGCTGGTGGCGGATCGGGTGCGGGAGCTCCTGGCCGATCGTGGTGATGTCTTTCAATTGATCAGTCGCGCCACGACAGACGGCCTGGAGCAGCGGCGGCTCCTCGATGCTGCGGCAAATCTGGCGAGGGCTTGGACAGAGCAGCCAGTCAGCGACCGGCGGGCAATCCTGCAACGGCTGCTGGGCAAGGTTGTGGTGCAGCCGGAGCAGGTCGAGCTCCATTTGCATCCTGGCCAGCTGATGCAGCTGCTTGCAGGCAAGCCAGACGGCTCACCCGTAGAGATCGACCCGCCCTCGATAATCATCGCCGTCCCGATCACGCTCAAGCGAGCCGGTCTGGAGATGCGGCTGGTGATCGATGGTGCGGGCTTTGGGCCGGAGCCCGATCGGACCTTGATCCGGCTGATTGCCCGCGCTCAGGCGATGCGGGACAGGATGCTGGCCGAGGCCATTGGCATCAATGAATTGGCTCAACGAGAGGGGGTGACCAGCTCCTATGCCTCGCGCATCGTTCGGCTTGGCTTTCTCGCCCCCGACCTCATCGCGGCTATTCTCGAGGGACGTCAGCCGCTTGGGCTGACTGCGAACAAGCTGATGCAGGACAGCCGTCTGCCGGTTACCTGGACTGAGCAGAGAATCGCCCTCGGATTTCACTGACGCCGCACAGGCCTACCGAACGCTGAGAACGGGCTTCGCTAGTCGGCGGGGCCCGTCTCGATTGTGGTCGGCTGCAATCCCGTACGCACCGGCGCAACTGCCGCACGAGAACGGGTACTACGGAAAAGGGGCCTGTGAGACGGTGGGCTAGTGTGGCGCCCGAATCTGGGAATAAGAGCGTCTCTCATGTCAGGTTCGGCGCAAGCCATTCGCGGAAGGCCGCAGGAAACCGCCAGTTTCCGAGGCCAGGGCGGAGAGACGATAAGATAGTAAAATCAATAAGAGATGTCTGGCGGATGAGGTGGGATTCGAACCCACGATACGCTTTCACGTATACACACTTTCCAGGCGTGCGCCTTCGACCGCTCGGCCACCCATCCCACGAAGTCGCCGCTATAGAGAACCATGCCCGCCGCGGCAACCGCCCCGCCGCAACAAAGCTGCAGGGCAGCACCGGGCCGTCAGCGCAGCCTACTTGCGATTGCCGCGGCCTTGGCCCGCACCATCATTCGGGTCGCTATCCGTCACGCCTGTACGGCGCCCCCGTCCATTGCCCGCACCATCATTGGGGTCGCTGTCGGTGATACCGGTGCTGCGGCGCCCTCGGCCATTGCCGGCGGCATCATTCGGGTCGCTGTCGGTGACGCCGGTGCTGCGGCGGCCGCGGCCATTGCCGGCCCCATCATTCGGATCGCTGTCGGTGATGCCGGTGCCACGACGGCCGCGGCCGTTGCCCACGCCATCATTCGGGTCGCTATCGGTGACGCCCGTGCCGCGTCGACCGCGGCCATTGCCCACGCCATCATTCGGGTCGCTGTCGGTGACACCCGTGCCGCGACCGCTCTTGCTCCCTTGCGCCAGGGCCGGCACGACCGGTGCCACCACAGCGCCAACGGTCGCGACCCGCAGCATCAAAAGGCGCCGTTTCAGGCGGGACGTCTCGGCGGGATCGGACATTGCGTTCCTCAAACTTTCGCTGGCGGTTGCTGGCGAAGCATGCTCCCGCCGCGGCGATGCTGCGCGCAAGAGGAACAGCGCTTGATATAGTAACTGTTCCTGATATGTTCTCATCACGACAACCGGCGGATGAAAAACATGTCACAATCCTGCGTCCACGACGCCACGCCTGGCTCCAAACGACCAGCATGGAGGACGACCGCCGGCAGCAGGCGGGCAGCCCAGCTTACGGCGGCGCTGCGTGAAGCCATGCTGGCAGGGACGCTCGGCCTGCTGTTCGCATGGTCGATCGCCGAGGCCGCCGTTCAGGCGCTGAACTGAACAACCCAGACGTGGCCCGCCCCGGCCTGGCTCACCAACCGCCATCGGGCACCTGCGCGGCATGTGGCGCGATCTGATTTCGGCCCAAGAAGGGACGCATACACAAAATCGACGGCATCGCTCGTCGTGGCCGCCTGACCGCCAGTTTTGCATGAGGCATTCAAAAGGCGCGTCGCGGCGGACGCGGCATCCCGCACCCTGCCAGGCTGCTGGCCGCAAGCGCCCTTTGCCGACCTTCCGCCTCCTCCCGGCGCTGGCCCAGGCGGTATTGGATAGAAGTGGGCCATGCCTGGTGCCGACCGGGCCCCAGCCTGACCGCATCAAGTGGATGACGCATGGATCCCCTGCGCCCGACGCCATTGGTCGCCACGCCCCGCAGCCAGGAGCCCTGTCCCGAGGCATTCCAGCCCGCGGCTCCTGTCGGTGCTGGCGCTGAACAACGCAGAATAGGGGGCCATCGCGCCTGTGTTCCGCACCGCTACGGCGCGGCTATACGCACCCCGCCGGGCTCCGGCCGCGCACACAGCCAGGCCGCGGCATCGGCCACGCTGTCCAGGATCAGCGTCCCCTGCGGTGCCGCTGCCCGCTCCGCGACCTGCGCCGGCACCAGCAAGCAGTGCCCGACGCCGGCGGCCAAGGCCGCCAGCATGTCGCTAGCCCGATCCCCCAGCATGACCGATTCGCCAAGGTCGAGGCCAAGGTCCCGTGCCGCCTCAAGCAGCATCCCCGGACCCGGCTTGCGGCGTGGCGTGGCCTGCGCCGGCGCCTCGGGGGCGTGGTAGACGGCGGCGATCGGCGCACCGGCCTCGGCGAAGCGCTTGCGCATCCAGGCGGTCAGCGTGGCAAAATCGGCCTCGGTGTACAGGCCGCGTCCGATGCCGGCCTGGTTGGTGACGATGGCGATGGGCATGCCGCGCCGTGCAGCTTCCCGCACCAGATCGAAGATACCCGGGATGAAGGTGACCTGGTCGATCCGGTGTACATAGCCATGATCGACGTTCACGATGCCGTCGCGGTCCAGCAGCAGCCCCGCCAACATCGTGCTCAGCCGCGCGGGAACATCGCCCGCTCGACCAGGGCGCAGATCGCATGCCCGGCCGCCTCATGTCCCTCCTGGATGCGCGCGGTCACGTCGGACGGCATCCGCAGGCACAGGTCGCACAAGCCGGGCATGTCGCCGCCCCCGGCGCCGGTGAAGCCAACCGTCGCGATGCCCAGCGCTTTCGCCGCACGCAACGCCGCCAAGATGTTCGGCGACCTGCCGGATGTGGAGATGGCGAAAAGCACATCTCCCGCCCTCCCCAACGCCTCGACCTGGCGGGAGAACAGGCGTTCATACCCGTAGTCATTGCCGATCGCGGTCAGGATCGAGGTATCGGTGGTCAGCGCGATCGCCGCCAGCCCCGGCCGGTCGTACTGGAAGCGCGACACCAGCTCCGCCGCCCAATGCTGCGCATCGGCCGCACTGCCGCCATTGCCGCAGATCATCAGCTTGCCGCCGGCACGCAGGCTGGTGACGACCATCCCGGCCGCCCGGTCCACCGCCGCGCACAGCGCCGGATCGGCGGCCAGGCGCGCGAGGGCTTCTGCGGAAGCGGCAAGTTCGGCGGCGGCATCGGTCATGGCAATCTCCTGGCGGCGCGTGGCTCTATGCCCAAGCGCCCATCGCCGGCAAGCGACAGCCGCCCTCAGTCGGCGGCGGCCCGGCTGCGCAGGATCGCCACCCCGCGGCGCAACAGCCCCGCCAACTCGGTCCCCGGCACCGCGCCGGACACCAGGACATGGCGGTCGAGCAGGAAGGTCGGCACGCCATTCACCCCACCCTGGCGGGCCGCCAGATCCTCGGCCTCGATGTCCGCCAGCGCCTCATCCCCGGCCAGGCGCGCCGCGACATCGGCCACGCCATGCGCCGCCCCGATCTCGTCCAGCAAGCCGCGGTCGGAAATGTCCTTCCCATCGTGGAAATACGCCTGGAACAGCGCCTCCTTGACCTCACTGGCCGTCCCGACCTGTTCCGCGAAACGCAGCAGCCGATGCGCCGGCAGGGTGTCGGGCGTGCGCGGCTGGCGGTCGAAGCGGAAATCCAGGCCGACCGTCGCCCCCACCTGCACGATCCGGGCATCCAATTCTGCGGCACGCTCGGCGCTGCCGAATTTCTGGGCGCGATAGGCGGCGCGGTCGCGGCCCTCGGGCGGCATGTCGGGGTTCAGGCGGAACGGGCGCCAGCGCACATTGAACGCCAGCCCATCCTCGGCGACCTCCTCCAGTGCCGTGGCCAGGTGGCGCTTGCCGATCCAGCACCAGGGGCAAATCACGTCCGACACGATGTCGATGGTATGGGTCGTCATCGCAGACCGTCCTTTCCGGTAATCTCTGAAATGGTGAGCCCCCCGACGCGCGGGAAGGGGCGCCCGCCGCCGGTCAGTGCGACGCAGACCAGGATCTCCGCGGCCCGGGGCGCGTCCGGCAGCCGCGCCTCGATGGCATCGTAGTGGCTGCGGACATAGGCCGCGTCCTTGTGGCCCAGCGGCACGTCGATGGCGGTTCCCGGCCCGCCGGATTTTTTCGCCGATGGGATCAACGCGGCCCCACCGCCCAGTAGCGCACGGATCGGCGCGCCCATCTTTGGGTGCAGCAGGGCGGCGGCGTGTTCCAACTCGCCCGCCTCGCCGACGATGGCGGCCTTGCCATAGGACTGGACCTCGGTGCCCGGTATGCCGAGCACGGCGATCGCCTCGGCCGCCAGCAACCCGCCGAGGGTCGCGCCCAAGTCGATCAACTCGGACAGATCCTCGACAAAGCGCCCCGCAAAAGGGTTCGCGATGACGACGCAGGCGACGGCGCGGCGCAGCGGCTGGGGCAGGGGGCGGCCCATCTCGCTGCGGGTTTCTTCCATCAGCACGGTCAGCTTGCGGATCATGCGGCGTGGCTCAAGCTAGGCACCCGTTCGGCGGGTGGGGTGTTGCGGCTGCGGCCGCAGCGGATGATGCCGTCGATCATCACCAGGCCGATGCCCGGGATGTCGCCGACGACGATGCTGTCCAGCATGTCGCGGCCGGCCGAATGTTGCGCGCGATCCATGAAGACCAGGTCGGCGGCGCGCCCCGGCGCGATCAGCCCGCCATCCAGCCCGCGCAGCCTGGCGGTATTGCCGGTGGCGCAGCAGATGGCGGCGGCGGGCGCGATCCCACCCAGCGAGGCCAGCAGCGAAATCACCCGCAAGATACCCAGCGGCTGCACGCCGGACCCGGCCGGGCTATCGGTCCCCAGGATGACGCGATGCATCGCGCCGATGTCGCGCGCGACCTGGGCAGCGGCGATGGCGACACGCTCATTGCCGTTGTGCACGATCTCGATCGCGCGCGGCGACTTTTCGCATAGTTCGCAGACATGGGCTTCCGGCAACGCAGTATGGCCGCCGTTGATGTGGCCGATGATGTCGGCATCGGCCTCCAGCACCGTGTCGCGATCGATCAGGCCGGAACCGGGGATCGAGGGGCCGCCCGTGTGGATGGTGCTCTGGATGCCGTGCTTGCGGGCCCAGGCGACCATCTCCCGCGCCTCGTAGCCGGATTTGACGCTACCCAGCCCGACCTCCCCCAACAGGGTCACGCCAGCGGCAGCCAGATCGGCAAAATCACTCTCCACCATGCCCTGTTCCAGTACCGGCGCCCCCGCCAGGACTTTGACGCCGAGCGGCCGAAAATTGTGGAAGGCGCGCTGGGCGGTGATCGCCAGCGCCTTCAGCCCGACGATGTCCTTCGGGCGGCCCGGCAGATGCACCTCGCCGGCCGAGATCATCGTCGTGACTCCGCCATGCAGAAAACTCTCGATCCAGCCGATCTGGTTTTGCCGCGGGGTCCAGTCGCCGAAAACCGGATGCACGTGGCTGTCGATCAACCCCGGCGTGACGGCGCAGAAATGCGCGTCGATCGTCTGGGTCACGCCCTCGGGGTCGATATCGCGCAGCCGCCCGACCGCGACGATCTTGCCGCCATCCAGCAACAGGGCATCGGCATCGAGGATGGGCAGCGCCAAATCGCCCGACAGCAGCAGCCCGATATTCTTGACCAGGGTGCGCTCCGCCACCCCGCCCGCTGCCGCTTCCGCCATCATGCCCGCCCTGTGCTGCCCGCCCCGCATGCTGCGCCGGGGGGGCAGGGGGCGGCAAGCCGGGGGGATCGGCTTTGCGCGCCGCATCGCCGGGCATAGTCTGGCGCCATGGACGATCGGACCCAACAATTCGGCGCGCGAGAGGCCGATGGCATCGTGCGCTGCGACGCCTGCCCCGTCCTGTGCCGCATCCGGCCGGGCAGGGCCGGGGCCTGCCATCGCTACGCCAACCGCGAGGGCGAACTCGTCCGCACCGATCCCCTGGTGTTGCTGGAACGCGGCGGCGCCGTGGTGCCCTTCCTGGACAATGACTGGGACGGCTCGGCCCTGCGCCCCGAAAACACCTTTGTGACCGCCATCGGCGCCGGCACGACCTATCCGGACTACAAGCCCGCTCCCTTCATCGTCGGCAGCCAGCACGCGGGCGTTGATACGGTCACCGTCGTGACCGAGGGGATTTTCTCGTATTGCGGGTTGAAGGTGAAGCTCGACACCGACCGCCACCTGGGGCCGGAAACGGCGGCGGTGCGGGTGGATGGCGAACAGATCGGCCATGTGACCACGGCGGAATACGGCAGCCAGATGCTGTCGCTCGGCGGCGTGCGGCATTTGACGGGCGGCTCCAAGCGCGAGGGCACGGTCACCTGCCGCGCCATGCTGACCCTGGCCAATCGCGGCGCGGTCGAGGTCACCATCGATGGCGGCTCGCGCGTCATGTTGCAGGCGGGCACGGCGCCCATCGTGAATGGCGCGCCCGAACACCGCATGCGCGTCGGCTGCGGCAGCGCCACCGTCGGCATCTTCGCCCAGCAATGGCTCGGCCATGCCGATGAGGTGATCGTGCTGGACGACCACATCACCGGCGTCCTGTCCGAACACCAGGCCGGCAAGTGCCTTGGCATGCCGCCCGCCGGCATCCGGGTGCGCGGCCGGCGCTCCACGCCGGGGCGGTATTTCCAGGTCGCGGAGCCGGGCACGGGCTGGGGCGGCACCGCCATCACCGACCCTCTCTCGGTCATCGAAAGCATCGACCCCGCCACCGCCTGGCCGGGCCTGCGCCTGCTGCTGACCAGCACGACCGGCGAGGACGCGCTCTGGGTCGAATTGGACGAGGCGCTGCGCCCGGTGCCCGCCAAAATGCCTTCGGCGGTGCAGGCGGTGGTGGACCGCATCGGCGAGAATTGCGAACCCGCCCTGACCTCCATCCTGTTCATGGCCGGCGCCGGCGGATCCCTTCGCGCCGGGGTGACGGGCAACCCCGTGCTGCTGACGCGCCAGGTGCAGGAGAATCTGGTGCGCGTGACCATGGGCGGCGCGCCCTGCATGCTGTGGCCGGGGGGCGGCATCACCATCATGGCCGATGTGCTGCGCCTGCCGGCGGATGCCTTTGGCTCGGTGCCCACCCCGGCGCTGGTGGCGCCGATCGAGTTCACCATGCGCGCCGATATTTTTGCTGCCCTGGGCGGTCATACCGACCAGGTGACACCGATGGAAAAGGTGATCGCCGATTACGGCGCCACGGCGCGGCGTGGCGACGCGAAAAGCAATCCCTGGCCGGATGCGCCTTGACCGCCTGCATCTGCGGGATGGCCCGATCGACCTCGTGATCGGCGCCGAGGCACGGGCGCATCCGGCCGCCATCGCCGCTTTCGACGGTTTGCTGGCGGGGCTGGCGGCAGAACTGCCCGCCCTGCGCGCGCCGGTCGGCACCGCGACGCTGACCCACCCCGTGGCCCGCGCCATGGCCGCCGCTTGCCTGCCGCACGGACAAAATTTCATCACGCCGATGGCGGCGGTGGCGGGGGCGGTGGCCGATCATGTGCTGGCGGCGATGGTCGCGGCGGTGCCGGACATGCGCCGCGCCTTCGTCAACAATGGCGGCGACATCGCGTTGCATCTGGCGCCGGGCGAAACGCTGCGCGTCGGGTTGGTTGCCGACCTGGCCCGCGGCACGCCGGAAGGTGCTGCGGTGATCGAAGCCGCCGACCCCGTGCGCGGCATCGCGACCAGCGGCTGGCCGGGGCGGTCGTTTTCACTCGGGATCGCCGATGCCGTGACGGTGCTGGCGGCGACCGCGGCCGAGGCCGATGCCGCCGCCAGCATGATCGCCAATGCGGTGAACGCCGATCACCCCGCGATCCACCGGGCACCGGCCCAAAGCCTCGATCCCGACAGCGACCTGGGTGCGCGGTTGGTCACGGTCGACGTGGGGCCGCTGCCGGCGGAGGTGTTGCGCGCGGCCCTGGCCGCGGGCGTGGCCGAGGCGCGGGGCCTGCGGGACCGGGGTCTGATCGTGGCCGCCCTGCTGCGATGCCAGGGCAGCGCTGCCGCGGTCGGTCAGATATCCAGATCGGCCCAGATCGCCGCATGGTCGGATGCCGCCTGGTAGGCGAATTTCATCTCCGGCAGGATCGGCCAGAGCGTGCCGTGCGTGCCGCCCCATACGCCCTGGCGCGACACGCCGCCGCGCGTGACCTTGGCGAACAACGCCGGCGACAGCAGCAGGAAGTCGATCTTGTTGCTCTTGGTGCCATTGGCATAGGTGCCGGGCCTGCCGTCGGATTCGAACAGGGGGTGTTCGCTGATATCCTTCAGATCCGATGAGTCCCGCAGCAGCGGCGACAGCGGGTCGCTGTCCGGCGTGTCGTTCAGGTCGCCCAGGATGGCGATATGGGCGATGCCCTGGGCGCGCAGACCGTCGTAGATCTCCCGCACCCGGCGGGCCTGCGCGCGGCGCTTGGCATTGGACTCGGCGGGCGTGCCGAAGCCCTTGCTCTTGAAATGATTGGCCAGGACGACGAGGCCTTCGCCGGAAGGCAGGCGCAGGTGAAATTCGGGGCAGTCGCGGCTGAAGATGCGGTTTTTCCCGCTGCGATCGTCGATATGGGTGCGCAGCATGTCCACCGCGAAAGGGGCGCGGCTGATCAGCCCGACATCGATGCCGCGATCGTCGTTGCCGTCCAGCAGCATGATGTGGTCATAGCGACGCCCGCCGACCACCTCCAGCACCTGTTCGTTGAAGCGGGTGAGGGAGATCCTGTCCTCCGCCTCCACCACCACCACGACATCCGCATCGACATCGCGCAGCACGCGGGCGGTGTTCTGGGTGGCGATCTCGTTGACCGCTTCCATTTTCAGCTCGAGCCAGCCGATCCATTCGTCGCGCCCATTGGCGACGATCTCGATCCCGGTCTTCGTTCGTTTCAGCAGGGTCCCGCGGTTCTTACGCAGGATGACCAGGCTGCTTTCGTCGGATTTTTGCAGCCCCAGTTCGACCAGATGCTTCACGATCACGGCCTTGTCCGCCTTGGTGTAAACCGTCTTCCGCAAAAGCGCGTTCAGCCGCGCATGGGCGTCCAAGGCTTTCCGCCCGGCCGACCAGCGGGACGGGTCGCGGCCGGGCTTGTCGAGCCAATCATCCTGATTGAGGGCGCGGGCGCGCTGGAACAGGTTTTCGACATTGAAGGCGGCGATGCGCACGGCACTCCCTCCTCTTTTGGAGCAGAGTGTAATGACATGACACCTGCCGGTGTTACCGGAATTTCGGGCCTATAGGCTCAGGTAGCGTTCCCGCACATCCTCGGCCGCATCCAGTGCTGCCATGGTCCCGGCCCAGCGCACGCGTCCGGTTTCGATCACCACCGCATGGTCGGCGACGACCCGGGCAAAATGCAAATTCTGTTCGGCCAGGAGGATCGACAGCCCACCTTCCTTGATCGTGCCGATGGCGGCGGCCATGCGCTCGACGATGACCGGGGCGAGGCCTTCGGAGGGTTCATCCAGCAGCAGCAGGCGCGGGTTGCCCATCAGGGTGCGGGCGATGGTCAGCATCTGCTGCTCACCACCACTCATCCGACCGCCCGGCCGCTTGCGCATGCTGGCGAGGTTGGGGAAGAGCGTGAACAGGCGCTCCGGCGTCCAGGGCTGCATGCCGGCGGGAGCGGGGCGCTGCCCGACCAGCAGGTTCTCATCCACCGTCAGTTCCGCAAATATGCGGCGCTCCTCCGGCACATAGCCGATGCCGGCGCGGGCGATGGCATGCGGCGGCTGGCCTGCGAGGTCTCGGCCCTCGAACACCACACGGCCGGCCGATGGCGGCACCAGCCCCATGATCGCCTTCATGGTCGTGCTCTTGCCCGCGCCATTGCGGCCGAGCAGCACCGCGACCTGTCCCGCGCCGACCGAGAAGCCGACGTCCTGCAGGATATGCGCACGGCCGTAATGGGCGCCGAGGTTCTGGACCTCCAGCATCAATGCCCCCCCGCCGTGGCGCCGGTGCCGAGGTAGACATCCCGCACCCGCGGATCGGCGCGGACGGCGGCGGGCGTTCCCTCGGCGATCAGGGCACCTCGGTCCAGCACGATGATCCGGTCGGCATGGGCAAAGACCACATCCATGTCGTGTTCGGTGAACAACACGCCGATCTCGCCTTCCTTCGCCAGCCGTGCGGTCAGCGCCATCAGCGCGATGCGCTCGGCGGGCGCCATCCCAGCCGTGGGTTCGTCCATCAGCAGCAGGCGCGGTGCATTGGCCAGCGCCACGGCCAGTTCGACGCGCTTGAGGTCGCCATAGGCGAGCACCCCGCAAGGCCGGTCCATCTGCGCCGCCATGCCGACGCGGTCCAGCAGCGCCTCAGCCTCCGCGCCAAACCGCGTGCCCATGGCGCGCCACAGCCCGCCCAGCGCGCGGGCGTGGCTGTGCAGCGCGACCTGTACATTCTCCCGCACCGTCATGGAGGCGAAGGTCGCGGTGATCTGGAAGGTGCGCCCGACCCCCATACGGAAGACGCGACGTGGCGCGAGGCCCGTGATGTCCTGCCCGGCCAGCGTGACGCGCCCGGCATCGGGGCGGACCTGGCCGTTCAGCATGTTGAAGCAGGTGGATTTGCCCGCGCCATTGGGACCGATCAGCGCCAGCACCTCACCGGCCGCCAGGGCGAAGGACACGCCGCGCACGGCGGCAACCCCGCCCCAGGATTTCGCCAGGTTCTGGACCGATAGGACGTTCACGCCCGGCGTTCCCACCAGCCACGGGCGGCGCCTGCCAGCCCCTGCGGGAAGAAGACGACCAACAGGATGATCGTGGCCCCCAGGATCATGCGCCAATGGTCGGTGAAGCGAACCAGTTGCTCCTGCAGCCCGGTCAGCGCGACGGCGCCCAGCAGCGGCCCGGACAGCGTCTGCACGCCGCCCAGCAGCACCATCAGCAGCGCGTCCACGCTGCGCGGGATGCCCAGGATGCTCGGGAAGACGCTGCCCTTGCCGTAAGCGAAAATCGCCCCCGCAACCCCGGCGAAGGCGGCGGCGATCGCAAAGGCCATCCATCGCGTGGCAAAGGTGTCGATGCCGATGGCTTCGGCCCGCAGCGGGCTGTCACGCCCCGCCCGCAGCGCCGCGCCAAAGGGCGACCAGATCATCCGCCGCAGCAGCAGCGCCCCGCCGACACACAAGACCAGCGCCAGCAAATAGAAGACCGGTTTCGGCCGGGCCCATGCATCGGGCCAGACCCCCAAAATGCCGTTGTCGCCGCCGGTGACCTCGACCCATTGGAAGGCGGTGCTCCAGGCGATCTGGGCGAAGGCCAGGGTCAGCATCGCGGCATAGACACCCGAAAGCCGTACGCAGAACCAGCCGAACAGCAGCCCCATCAACCCCGCGGCAAAGGGCGCCGCCAGCAGCCCGCCCCACATCGGCACGCCGGCATGCTTGACCAGCAGGGCGGCGGCATAGGCGCCCGCGCCGAAATAGGCGGCATGGCCGAAACTCGCGAGCCCGCCAGGTCCCATGATGAAATGCAGCGACGCGGCGAAGAGCACGGCGACCAGGACCTCGGTCAGCACCGTGAGTTCATAATCCGACAGCACGCCGGCGGCCGCGACCAGCAGCGCCAGCAGCACGCCCCCTGCGATACGCAAGGCCCGTGGCGCGGGGGCGAGCAGTGGTTCCGGCGGGCCGGATGTCGCGTGCAACCCCTGCGGCGGCTTGCCCAGCAGGCCATAAGGCCGCACCACCAGCACAGCGGCCATCACCAGGAACACCAGCACCAGCGTGATTTTTGGCAGCACCAGGATGCCAAAGGCGGAAAGCAGGCCGATCATCAGCGCGGCCAGGAAAGCCCCCGTCAGCGAACCGAGGCCACCGACGACGACGACGACGAACGCCTCGGTGATGATGGACAGGTCCATCTGCAGGTTGACGCTTTCGCGCGGCAATTGCAGCGCGCCGCCCAGGCCCGCCAAGGCCGCACCCAGGGCGAAAACCCCGGTGAACAGCAGCGCCTGGTTCACGCCAAGCGCCGAGACCATGTCTCGATCCGCCGTCGCCGCCCGCACCAGCACGCCGAAGCGCGTGCGATGGAACAGCAGCCAGAGCGCCCCCAGCACGACCGGTCCGACGCAGATCAGGAAGGCGTCGTACAGCGGGAAGCGCACACCGAAAATATCGACGGCGCCGCGCAGCAAAGGCGCGCGAGGCCCCAGCAAATCCTGCGGCCCCCACAGCCACAGCGCCGCATCCTGCACCACCAGCACGACACCAAAGGTCGCCAGCAGTTGGAACAGTTCCGGCGCGCGATAGATCCGGCGCAGCAAGGTGACCTCGATCACCGCGCCGATCGCGCCCGTCACCAGAGCCGCCGCGATCACCCCGCCCCAAAACCGCCAGAACGGTCCCGCAAACTCGAAGACGCCGCGCGTGACAAAGGTCCAGGCTAGGTAGGCGCCCAGCATGTAGAGGCTGCCATGGGCAAAATTCACGACCCGCGTGACGCCAAAGATCACGGTCAGCCCGGCGGCGACCAGGAAGAGCGAGGAGGCCGAGGCCAGCCCGCTCAACCCCTGGACAAGAAGATCCTCCATCAAGCCGTCAGACGGGGGCGGGGCGCATGCTCCGCACGACCTCATCCGACGGTAAGTACGATCCGCCCGGCGCGTAGCGCCAATCCGTCATCGTGCCCCGGCCGTTGCGCAGCACGGTCTTGCCGACGAAGGCACCGAGCGTCGATTGATGGTCGATCGCGCGATAGCTGATATCGCCGGTGCCGAAGGCGGAACCGAAAGTCAGCCCGCGCAGCGCCCCGATCATCGCCTCGGTGTCCGGCGAACCCGCCCGGCGCAGCCCGGCGATGATCGAGGTCACCGTGTCATAGGCCACGACCGAGCCGAGTTTCGGATCGGCATTCCAACGCGCGCGATAGGCGGTGCGGAAGGCGGCATGGGTGGGGTTGTCGATCTGCTCCCAGGGATAGCCGGTGACGATCCAACCCTCCGGCGCCTCATCGCCCAGGGGTTCGAGGTATTCCGGCTCACCGGTCAGCATCGACACCACGCTGCGCCGTTCGAACAGCCCGCGCGTATTGCCCTGGCGGACGAAATTGGTCAGGTCGGCGCCGAAGGTGACGTTGAAGATCGCATCCGGCCGCGTCCCGGCCAGCGCCTGCACCGTCGCACCGGCATCGATGCGGCCGAGGGCGGGGAACTGCTCGCCGACAAACTCCACATCCGGCTTCACGCGGGTCAGCAATTCCTTGAACCAACGCACGGCGGACTGGCCATATTCGTAGTTCGGCGCGACGGTGGCCCAGCGCTTGGCGGGCAGCTTCGCCGCTTCCTCGACCAGCATCGCCGCCTGCATGTAGGTGGACGGCCGCAGGCGGAAGGTGAAGCGATTGCCGCGCGACCAGACCAGCGCATCGGTCAGCGGTTCGGAGGCGACATAGAGCTTGCGGTTCTGGTTGGCGAAATCGGAGATCGCCAACCCGACGTTCGACAGAAAGCCGCCCGCCAGCAGATCGACCCTTTCGTTGTTCACCAACTCGCCGGCATGACGCACCGCATCCTCGGGCCGGCCGGCATCGTCGCGAAAAATCGTCTCGATCTGTCGACCGTTCACGCCGCCGGCGGCGTTGACGATCTCATTCGCCAGGATCCAGCCGTTGCGATAGGGCGCGAGGAAGGCCGGCTGCGCGGTGTAGGAGTTGATCTCGCCAATCTTGATCGGCGCGGCGGTCTGGGCGCGCGTGGGTCCGGATGCGAAAAATAGGGGCGCCGCGAGAACAGGGGTGGCGAGGACGCCGCGCCGCGAAAAACCCTGGGTCATCACACATCTCCATTGCACCGCTCTCATGTGAACAGAGGAACGCCCCGGGCGGAAGGGCGAAAACCCACTTAAAGCAGCAACCGGGGCAGATGCAGAACCGCCATGACGACAGCGCCTATCGCAAGCCAGCGCGGGCGCGAAAGGATATAGCCCAGCGCGAAGCCGACCAGCGTCAGCGTGGCGAAACCGACCATCGCCATCGCCAAGGGCACGAAGGCGTCCGACAACAGACTCTCCCCATTATGCTGGAGCCAGAGGAACTCACCGATCCGGCGCGTCGGGGTGGTGGCGGCGATGATCGCCAGAAGCGGCCCGGCCCAGCGACCGCGCAGGCCACGCCAAGCGATCGCGGCGACCACGACGAGCCAGGCCGCATCGGCGCCTGGCAGCAGGCCCCGCGCCTCGAAATAGGCGCCGACCGACCCACCCAAGGCCAGCCAGGCGAAGGGGGACAGGAAACGCCGCTGCCACAGCACCGGAACCGCGAAAATACAGGCGCTGAGGGCCATGACTTCCATCAGGGCCATGGCGGCGCCGTAGGTCGTGATCATCAGCCCGATCGCGATGTAGGGCGTCAGGAACACCAGGGCGACCAGGCCCAGGAGAAGTGCGGCGGCGCCCCAAAGCAGTTTACGGATCATGGTGCCTCCCCCGCGGCGCGCCCGGTGCGATGGCGCCACCAATGCCATAACAGGCGTGCCGCGACGCCGCGCCAGGGCGACCAGGCGCGCGCCATCGCCGCCAGCGCGCGGGCATCCGGGCGCGCGGCCAGGCCGAACAGGTCGGCGGCCCCGGCGGCGAGCGCGACATCGCCGGGCGGGAAGATGTCGGCCCGGTCCTCGGCGAAAAGCAGGTAGACGGCGGCGGTCCAGGGCCCGATCCCGGGCACGGCGACCAGCATGGCCAGCGCCTGGTCGTCCGGCAGCATCGGCAAAGCCACGAAATCGAGCCGCCCATCCAGGCAGGCCCCGGCCACGGCCCGGGCATGCGACACCTTGGGGCGGGACAGGCCGGCGCCGCGCAGCAGCGCCTCGTCCAGCGCCAGCAACCCGGCCGGGTCCAGCGCGCCCGGCAGGGTGGCGACGCGGGACCAGATGGCCCCGGCCGCGGCATTGCTGATCAATTGGCCGCAGATGGTGCGCAACAGGCCGGGAAAACCCGGCGGCCGGCTTCGCCAGGCCAGCGGGCCGGCAGCGGATTCGATCCCCGCAAAACCGGGATGGGCGCCGGTAAGGCCGGCAATGTCCCTCAGCCTGTCGGCGGGGGGTGGCGGCGGCGGCGGGGTGTGGAGGGGAGAAGACACCCCGCCGCCTCTACCGGACGCCGCCACTGGGGGGGAGAGGGCGACGTCACTGAACGCAAGATGCCCGAGCGATGTTGCAGGACTGCGACCACGCAGGACCGATTGTGCAACGTTACGTAACGCACACGCCGCTGGCAAAGTCGTGTAACAAGATGGGCGCGCATGGCGGCCGCGAGGTGATATGTAACACCCATGGAAAACGCCCCCCACATCCTCGTGGTCGATGACGACCGCGAGATCCGCGAACTCCTTTCCAAGTTCCTCGAAAGGCAGGGCTTTCGCGTATCCGCCGCGCGGGATGCGCGGGAGGCGCGCAGGCTTTGGCCACTCGGCCGCTACCACCTGGTGGTGCTGGACCTGATGCTGCCGGGCGAATCGGGCCTGGATTTCGGCCGCTGGCTGCGCAGCCAATCGGATGTGCCCATCGTGATGCTGACGGCGATGGGCGAGGAGACGGACCGCATCGTCGGGCTGGAACTGGGCGCCGACGACTATGTCTCCAAGCCGTTCAACCCGCGTGAATTGCTGGCGCGGATCCGCGCGGTCCTACGGCGTGCGACGGGTGAGGCCGCGGCCGCCAAGGAACCACCGGCCAAGGCCATTCGCTTCGCCGGCTGGACCCTGGAACCCGGCCGCCGCCGCCTGCTGAACCCGGACGGCGCGGAGGTGCCGTTGACAGGGGGCGAATACGAATTGCTGACCGTGCTGGTCGAACGGCCGAACCGGGTGCTGACGCGCGACATGCTGATGGACCTGTTGCGCGGGCGCCAGGCCGGGCCCTTCGACCGGGCGATCGACGTCGCGGTGTCGCGCTTGCGACGCAAGCTTGAGGATGACGGCCGCAACCCCAACCTGATCAAGACCGTTCGTGGCGGCGGCTACGTGCTGGCGGCGACGGTGGACCGCGCCGCCTGATGCGCCGCCTGTTGCGCCGCTTCATGCCGCGGACGCTGGCGGGCCGAACCGCCCTTTCACTGGTGATCGGCCTGATGGTGGTGCAGGCGGCGGGGCTGACGATCCATGCACTGGACCGCGTCGACCTGCAGCGCCTGGCCCAGGCGCGCGAAGTCTCCTCCCGCATCTTCGGCTTGTGGCGCGCGGTGCTGCTGGCGCCGCCCGACCGGCGCGACATGATGCTGGCGGAAATCGACCTGCCCCTGGGGTTGTCGGCCGAATTGAGTGCGCGACCGAACGTGCGGCCCGGCATGACGCCGCCGCCGCCCCCGGCCGTGCGGCTGTTCCGCTTGGAGGTGCTGCTGAATGCACCGCCACGCTTCCGCCCGCGCGATGTGCTGATGGCTGATGCCCCGATGGGTGGCGGCATGCTGATCGCCTTCCGCCTGCCGGAGGGCGATTGGCTGAACATGCGGGTGCACCTGCCGCCGCCCCGCCCGTGGCATTCGGAAACCTTCCTCGCCGCCTTCCTGGTGATGACCATCGCCGCGGTGCTGATGGCGCTTTGGGCCACCCGGCGGCTGACGCGCCCGGTGCGCGACCTGGCCCTGGCCGCCGAACGCCTGGGGCGCGACGTGAACGCCGTGCCGCTGCCCGAGGATGGCCCGCAGGAGGTCGCCCAGGCTGCCCGTGCCTTCAACACCATGGCGGCGCGGATCCGGCGTTTCGTCGGCGACCGCACCCAGATGCTGGCGGCGATCGGGCATGACCTGCGCACGCCGATCACCCGGCTGAAACTGCGCGCCGAATTCATGGATGACGACGAACAGCGCCGGAAGATGCTGTCGGACCTGGATGAGATGGAGGCGATGATCAACGCCACCCTCGCCTTCGCGCGCGACGATGCGGCGACCGAACCGACCACGGCGCTGGACCTCGCCGCCCTGGCACGGACCGTGTTGGACGAAGCCGCGGACGCCAGGCCCGAACTCGCCGACCGGCTGGGCTATGAGGGGCCGGATCGCCTGACCGTGCGGGTGCGGCCGGTGGCGATGAAGCGGGCGCTGGCCAATCTGGTCGGCAATGCGATGTCCTACGGCGCCTCGGCCCGCATCCTTCTGTCGCCACCCGACCGGGGCGCCGTGCGCCTGGCGGTCGAGGATGACGGCCCAGGCATCCCCGAGGACCAGATCGAGGCGGTGTTCCAGCCGTTCCGCCGGCTGGAGACCAGCCGTAACCGCGAAACCGGCGGCGTCGGCCTTGGCCTGCCGATCGCGCGCAACATTTTCCGCGCGCATGGCGGCGACGTGGTGCTGCTCAATCGGCCGGAGGGCGGGCTTCGGGCGCTGGGCACGCTGCCGGCCTGACCTTGAACGGGCGGGCCGCCGGCCTGGTCAAATGCCCCGCTGCCAGCGCCCCGGTCATCGGGCAGCGGCCGCGGTGGTAGTCGCGCTGCCAGCCGGCCTCGGCCTCTGGGCTGCCATGGGTTTTCAGCCCGGCGTTGAAGGTCGAGCGGCTTTCGCGCCAGGCATTGTGCGCGGCCTCCAACGCCGGGTCATCGGCCAGCGGCCGCACCTCCGGCAACGTGGCGCCTAGGCGATCGCGGTCGATCGGCATGAGCCAGCACACCGGCTCGCCGGGCTTGAAGGTGACCACCGCATGCGGGCGCGTAAAACGCCAGTTCATGGTGAAGGTCATCGGCGCCCAATCCGTCTCGACCAGGCCCGATAGCGGGGCGATCCCGTCGCGGATCGCGTTGGGGGGGCCCGACACCCAGAGCGCCACGCCCGGGTCGGTGCGGAACAATGTGTCGATGTGGAAGGTCAGCACCCCCGCGCCGAAATGCGCGACGGGCAGTGGGCTGCCGGCGGTGTCGGGGTCGTGGCGGCGAATCACCACGTCACCCGGCTGGTCGCCGCCGGTCCACCAGGCATCGAAGCCGACGCCTCCGGCGATCTCCCAGCCATGGGCATTGGCCATGGTCAGCGGCAGGCAGCGATTGGCGAAACGCTGGGGGCTGGCCTCCATCCAGTCACGGCGGGGGGAGGCGGGGCGGATCGCCGGCATGGGATGGCCGAGGTCATAGGCGACAAGCCGCGCGCTGGCGGCAGGTGTCGCGCGGTCGCGGGGCATAGGGTCGCATCCTGCGAGTGGCTGGGACAGCCATGCCAGCACGGCTGGCGTGAAGGCCCCGCTAACCGAGTCCCAGCCGCAGCCTCGCCTCGGCGATCACCCGCACCGCTTCGTGCCAAAGCGGCGGCAGCGCGTCGGGGGCGAAAAACGCGGCCTCGGTCACGTCATCGCCGGCGCGGGGCTCGCCCCCGGTCCAAAGCCCGCAGAAATCGATGATGGTGTAGTGGAAGCGGATGCGCCCTGTGTCGTCGTGGCTGACGGCATCGACCACGGCGGCGAGGGACAGGGGGCCGGCGGTGACCCCCGTCTCCTCGGCCAGTTCGCGGCGAGCGGCGGCTTCTGCGGTTTCGCCCAGATGCTGCGCGCCGCCGGGGATCGACCATTCGCCCTGGCGTGGCGGACGGCCACGCCGGACCAGAAGCAGGTCCTGGCCGCGGAACAGGATGCAGCCGATGCCGACCAGCGGCCGGGCGGGATATTCGCGCCCGTCCATCCCGTCAGTTGGCCGCTGGGGCCGGGACGGCGGTTTCCGGCGGGCGGACCAGGTCGCCGATGGTCGGCAGGAACGCCTTTTCCTTCCACGGGCCGAGTTGATAGGCCCAGCCACGCCAGCGGGCGTTCAGCCTTGCGGCCTCGTCATCGCCCGCCGCCGAAAGCGCCACCCAGAAGGCATCGCCATCGCGCCGGCCGCGCAGGGTGATGGCCAGCCCGTCGGTCAGGGTGAAGACCGACTCCCCGACCGCGGCGCCGGGCCAGTCGGCCTCCGGCTTCACATCGGTAAATGTCAGGAATTCGAAGGCGCGGCCGACCTCGTCGATGCTGACCTCATCGGTCGCGGGCGCATCGGCCGGCACCGCGACCCGCAGCGCCCCATCGGGATCGCCGCCGCGGACCAGTTCGAGCGGGGCATCGCCCGGCCGGCTGACCACCACGCGGCGCACCCGGTCGCGCGGCAGGTTGGCGATGTCGCGGTCGATCCACAGGTTGGGGTCGGAATCGACCGGCAGGCGGCCCTCGGCGAGCCAGGCCTGGGTCTCGTTCGGGCGGCGGACGTAGATGGTCTCGGGCACATTTGACCCGGCCAGCCCGCCCTGGGTCCGCATCCGGCGACGGCCCAGGATCAGCTCGGCGATCGGCGCGCCATTGGCATCCAGCAGCCGCAACAGCGAGGAGGTGGCGCCGGCGGCGCTGGGGTCCTCGACACCCAACCGGTCCAGCATCGCCGCATCTGCGGTGCGCGGTTCGATCAGGCGCAACTCGGTCAGCCCGACCAGGACCTCCCGCACCTTTTCGCCGCGCGCGGGGTAGTTGCCCTTCTCCGGCAGCACCCAGCGGTCGGGTCCCTCGCGCAGCAGCACCAGCGTGCCGTCATGGCGCCGGACCTCGATCCGGGACACGTTGGCCAGGCGCTGCGCGAGGCCCGGAAAGGCCAGCGCCGCGGGCGGCAGCGGCATCGGCGCGTCGGGGGTCAGGAAGACGGTGGCGACCGAGGTCGCGATGGCGGCCCCGCCCAGGATGACGATCGTGCGGCGTTGCATCGGCGTCAGCCCCGGGCCGCGGCGCGGCGGCGCCGACGCATCAGGCCCAGGCCGATCGCCAGCACCACCAGAAGCACCGGTACCACGGCGATGTTGGCGATGCGCAAACGACGTTCCAGCGTTTCGATGTCCCGCCGCAGTTCCAGTTGCACGCCGCGCAATTGCTGGCGCGTGCGCAGGATTTCCTCACGCGCGCGGTCAATTTCGGCACGCTGTTCCGGGGTGATGATGCTCTGCGCCTGACTGCGTTCCGCACCCGCTTGCGGCGTGCCGGCGCGCAATTCGCGCAACCGTCGTTCGGTCGCTTCCAGCCGCTGCTGCAATTCCCGTTCGGTCTGGCGGAACCGCGCCTCGGCATCGCGCCGCATGTCGTCCACCAGGCTGAAGGGGCGCAGCGATTCACCGCGCGACCGCAGCGAGATCATCGCATCCCCGCCGACCAGGGTATCGGTCAGGTTCACGATCATCGAGGCATTGTCGGAAAAAGGCTGCGGCACCTGCTGGCCGAAGAAATCCTGCACCCGCACCCAGAAGCGGTCTTCCAGCACATCGGCGTCGTTGATGACGACCATGTTGACGATGCCGTTGCTGCGGTCGCGGTGCCCGCCCTCCGGCGCCGTCGCACCCTCCGGCGGGCCGGCGGCATAGGCCGAGGCCAATTCGCCGCGCACCCTTGCGCCGACCACCCGACGCTGCCCATCGGGCCGGAAATCGGCCAGCAGCGCCGTCGGATTGGGTTCCTGGCGCAGCTTGGTGGCTTCCACGACCATGCTGCGGTCGGAGGTGGTGAGCAGGGGGGTGACCTCGACCGTCGCAGTCTCGCGCCGGATGATCTCACCGGCGCTGGCGACGGTGACCTGGTTCAATTCGGCCGTCGCGACATCGCCGCGCGCCAGGCTGTCACCCTGCATGTTGTACCAGGCGACGAAATCCACCGCCTGCACGCGATCGCCGGGATTGGCCCGCACCCGCCAGGCGCCGCGCAGGTCCAGCGCCACGCGGTCGGATGGAACCTCCAGCCCCCAGGCGGTCAGCAACGGTTCGAGGTTGGAGGAGGTATCGGTCGGCGGGCGGCCCCCGGGGCCGGGGCGGCCGGCCTGCCCTTCGGAATGCGGGTCCACCAGCAGCAGCAGCTTGCCGCCGCGCATCACATATTGGTCGATGGCGTAGAGCGTCGCGGGGGTCAGCCCCTGCGGATGCGCCACCATCAGCACCTGGATATCGGCGGGGATGGCATCGGCATCGGTCGGGATGTCGCGCAGGGTGAAGAACTGGCGCATCTGCGTCATGATGACGAAGGGCTGGCCGACGCCAGGCTGGCGCATCATCATCGCCCGCGGATCGCCCGACAGCGGCAGCGACGACAGGACGCCGACAACCGGCCGGCGCGGGTTCGACAGCTCGAAAATCAGCCGCGTCAGATCGTATTCCAGGAAGCGTTCGCGATCCGGCTGGAAGAAGGGGATCGTGCGTTCGTCATCCAGCAGATTGTTCGCGGCCAGGCCGAAATAGACCTGTTCGCCGGACTGATCGACCGGCACCCCTTGCAGACCCAGCGCCAGGGCGCGGTCCTCGGTTTCCGAAAACGGTTCAGGGTCCAGCACCTCCAGTCGAATTTTTCCGCCCGAGAGGGAGGCGTATTCCGCCAGCATCTCCCGCACGCGGTCGGCATAGGCGCCAAACACCGGCACCGTCGCGCCCAGGCGGCGCGAATAGAACAGCCGCAGGGTGATCGGATCCTGCAACCCGGCGACGATCTGCCGCGTGCCGTCGGAGAGGGTGAAGAGCCGCTGCTCGGTCAGGTCCAGCCGCGCGCGCGCAAAAAAGCGTTCGGTCAGCACGACCGCGCCGATGGCCAGCGCCAGGGCCGCGACCAGGCCAAAAGCGGAACCCCAGAGGCGCCGCGACGGCGGCTTCGGGGCGGGAAGGGATGCGGACATCAGTCGGCCTTCCTGTGATCGACGATGACGCCCGTGGCAAAAAGCCAGAAGCCGATGAAGGCGGCGAAGAAGACGATGTCGCGCAGCCCGATCACCCCGCGCGAAAATCCGCCAAGCCGGTCGGTGATGGACAGGCCCCGCGCGATCTCGGCCAGCAGCGGCACCCGCTGCGACAGGAACTCGGTCACGATCGGCGACCCCGCCGCCGCGAAGAGGAAACACACCGCCACCGCCAGCACGAAGGCGATCACCTGGTTGCGCGTCAGCGCCGACACAGCCGACCCGGCCGCCAGATAGGCGCCGGCCACCAGCAGGCAACCGACATACCCCGCCGCGATCACGCCATTGTCGGGGTTGCCCAGCAGGTTGACGGTGATGACCAGCGGAAAGGTCAGCGCCAGCGCGATGGCGCAGAACGCCCAGGCCGCCAGGAATTTCCCGACCACCGCCTGCCATTGCGCGACCGGCAGGGTCAGCAGCAATTCGATGGTGCCAAGCCGTCGTTCCTCGGCCCAGAGCCGCATCGTGATCGCCGGCACCAGGAACAGGAACAGCCAGGGCACGAAGGAGAAGAAGGGCTGCAGATCCGCCGTCCCGCGGGAGAAGAAACTCCCCAGGGTGAAGGTCAAGGTGCCCGACAGCACCAGGAAGATCACGATGAACACGACCGCCACCGGGGTCGCGAAATACGCCGCCAATTCGCGGCGGAAAATGGCCAGCATCGGCGTCATGCCGGTTGCTCCATCGTCAGTTCGCGGAACACCTGGTCCAGCGAGGTGCCACGCGCCGCGAGCATCGCGGCCGGTTCGTCCGCCACGATCCTGCCGCGCGCGATCACCACGGCGCGGGTGCAGATGGCGCCGACCTCTTCCAGGATATGCGTCGAGATCACGATGGCCTTCGTCGGCGCCAGGAGTTCGATCAGCCGGCGCACGTCATGCTTCTGGTTGGGGTCGAGCCCATCGGTCGGCTCGTCCAGCACCAACACCTCCGGGTCATGCAGCAGCGCCTGGGCCAGGCCGACGCGGCGCTTGAAGCCCTTGGACAAGGTTTCGACCGGTTGCAGGCGGACGCCCTCCAGCGCGGTCACGGTCATCGCATCCTCGACCACCTGGCGCCGGTCGCTGCCCTTGAACCCGCGGACAGAGGCGCAGAAGGCCAAGAACCCCTCGACGGTCATTTCCGGATAGGTCGGAGCACCTTCGGGCAGAAATCCCAGGGCGCGGCGGGCGGCAACGCTGTCATCCTGCACGTCATGGCCGCAGATGCGGGCGGTGCCGGCGGAGGGGGCCATGAAGCCGGCCAGCATCCGCATGGTGGTGGACTTGCCCGCACCATTGGGGCCGAGGAACCCCAGCACTTCACCGCGCGCGACGGTGAAGGACACATCGTCCACAGCCGTGAAGCTGCCGAAGCGCTTGGTCAGACGTTCGATCTCGATAAGCCGTTCCACGGCGGCGGTGCTCCCGGCGGGTTGGGTCCCGGCGGGTCGGTTTACCCGTGGGGGGCCGGATGGCAAGGGGGTCAGCCCGCCCGGAGGGTGCCGATCGCGGCATCCCGGTCGAACAGGGTCAGCAGGGCAGGGATCGCCTTGCCGCGCGGGGTGGCATCCAGCCCGGGGTCGCGGTTCAGCAACAGCGCCGCATCCTGGTGCGCCATATGGACGAGGCGTTCCTGCGTCGCGGGATCGGCCAGACGGAAGCCGGGCAGGCCGGACTGGCGGGTGCCGAGTGCATCGCCCGCCCCGCGCAGGCGGAAATCGGCGTCGGCGATGACAAAGCCATCCTCCGTGTCGCGCAGGATGCCCAGGCGTTCGCGGGCGGTTTCCGACAGGCCTTCCTCGAACAGCAGCATGCAGAAGGACCGGGCCGCCCCCCGCCCGACCCGGCCGCGCAACTGGTGCAGTTGCGCCAGCCCAAAACGGTCGGCGTGCTCGATCACCATCACGCTGGCTTCCGGCACATCGACGCCCACCTCGATTACCGTGGTCGCGACCAGCAACTGGGTTACCCCGGCGCGGAAATCGGACAGCGCCTGTTCGCGCTGGTCGGATGGCATCTGGCCATGGGCCAGGCCGACAGCATCGCCGAATCGCTCGCGCAGGGTCAGCGCCCGGGTTTCGGCGGCGGCCAGGTCCAGCACCTCGCTTTCGGCGACATGGGGGCAGACCCAATAGACGCGGGCGCCCTCGGCCAGTTTGCGGCCGACGGCCTCAACGACGCTGTCCAGGCGGGAGAGGCCATGCAGCGTGGTGGTGATGGGCTGGCGGCCCGCGGGTTTGCCGGCCAGGCGACTGACCGCCATCTCGCCCCATTGGGTCAGCAGCAGGGTGCGGGGGATGGGGGTCGCGGTCATCACCAGCAGGTCGGCCGCAGCCCCCTTTTCGGCCAGCATCAGGCGTTGGGCGACACCAAAGCGGTGTTGCTCGTCCACCACGGCCAGGGCCAGGTCGGAAAACTCCACGGCATCCTGGAACAGGGCATGGGTGCCGACGACCAGCGGCAGGCTGCCATCGGCCAGCCCAGCCAGAACGCGCTTGCGGGCCGACCCTTTGACGGTGCCGGCCAGCAGGGCGATCGGCACGCCGGCGGCGGCGCAAAGCGGTTCCAGGGTCCGCAGGTGCTGCCGGGCCAGCAATTCGGTCGGCGCCATCAGGGCCGCCTGCGCCCCGGCCTCGACCGCCCGCAGCATCGCCATCAGCGCCACCAGCGTCTTGCCCGATCCGACATCGCCTTGCAGCAGCCGCAGCATCCGGTGCGGCGTGGCCAGGTCGGCGTCGATCTCGGCCAGCGCATGGGTCTGTGCCGGGGTGGGCGTATGGCCAAAGGCGGTCAGGGCCAGGGCGCGCAATCGCCCATCGCCGGTCAGCGACCGCCCTGGTTTTTGCCGCGCGGCGCCCCGCACCAGGGCGATGGCGACCTGGCCAGCCAGCAGCTCGTCATAGGCCAGGCGATGGCGCGGCGCGTCGCCCGGGAGAGAGTCCGGCGCCTGGAGCGCCCGCAGCGCCTCGGCAAACCCCGGCCAGCCTTCCTGCCGCATCAGCGAGGCATCGTGCCATTCCGGCAGCGGCGGCAGCCGGGCCAGAGCGGCCTCCACGCTGCGCCGCATCCGCGTGTTCGACAGGGTGGCGGTCAGGGGCCAGACCGGCTCGATCGAGGGTGGCTCGGTGGCCGATACGAGGGGCGACAGCATCGACCAGCGCTCGCCCTCCGGCCGCACCGGCCCGGCGAACCAGCGCGTCGCGCCGGGCGGGGTGGCGCGCTGCACCCAGGCCAGTTTGGTGTTCATCAGCCGCGCGACCAGAGGCTCCCCACCGGCCTCGGCGCGGATTTCCACATAGGGGCGGCCGGCGCCCGACCGCGCATCCCGCAGGCTTTCGACGACAGCCGGCAGGATCACCTCGATGTCGCCGGGCGCCTCGGACGGGCGGGCCACCGGCACGCGCTGGATGTAGCGGTCGGGCAAATGCAGCAGCAGATCCACCACCCGGTCGCCGCCACAGGCCTTGCCCACCAGCTTGGCGAGCGCCGGCCCCAGCCCCGGCAAATCGGCCAAGGGGGCACGCAGGCGGATCGCGACGGTGATCGACGCCGACCCCTCGGCTGGTCCGTCCGACGCCCATCCGGCCTCGTCGATGTCGTCCTGGGCTTCCGCGTTTTGCATGGGGGCGTATATGCCATTCACAGATGCCCGACGAAATCGACCCGCCCGAAGACCTGACCCCGCGCCGCCGGCGCCTCCTGTTCCGCGCCTGGCACCGCGGCACCAAGGAGGCCGACCTGATCCTGGGCGGCTATGTCCGCGCCCGGATCGCCACCTTCACCGAGTCGGAGTTGGACGAGGTCGAAGCCATCTTGGAATGGAACGACGTGGACATGGCCGACTGGCTGTCCGGCCGGCAGCCCGTGCCGGCCCATCGCGCGACCCCGATGTTCGCCGCCATCCTGGCCAGCGCGATGAGCGGCGACCTGGCCGACCGGGGCCACCGCGAGGCATGAGCGGGCTGACGGTTTTTGGCGCCCCCGAAGGCTGGGACGCAGCCCTCCTGGCCCGCCGCCGGGCCGAGACGACCGGCCCCGTCATCCACGCCTGCCGCGACGACGCCCGCATGGCCCGCATGGCGGAGGGCCTCGCCTTCTTCGCGCCCGAGGCCGAGATCCTGCGCCTGCCGGCCTGGGATTGCCTGCCCTACGACCGCGTCTCGCCGAACCCGGAGATCGTCGCCGAACGGGTCGCGACCCTGGCCCGGCTGCTGGATCCTTCGCCCCGCCCGCGCATCGTGCTGACCACGATCAACGCCCTGGTGCAGCGCCTGCCGCCGCCGGCGACGTTTCGGGGCGCGGCGCTGACCTTGAAGAAGGGCGGGCGGATCGACCCTGCGGCGCTCACCGCCTTCCTTGAGGCCAATGGCTACGGCCGCGCCGGCACCGTCATGGAACATGGCGAATACGCGGTGCGCGGCGGCATCGTCGATCTCTACCCCTCGGGCGAGCCCGATCCCGTCCGCCTCGATCTGTTCGGCGACGAGATCGAGGACATGCGCCGCTTCGACCCCTCGACCCAGCGCAGCGGCAAGGTTTTGCCCGAACTGATCCTGCGGCCGGTGGGCGAGGTCACCCTGGATCCCGCCTCGATCAGCCGCTTCCGCACCGCCTGGCGGGAGATGTTCGGCCCGGCCGCGGCCGAGGACCCGATCTATGCCTCGGTCAGCGCCGGGCGGCGCCATCCGGGCATGGAGCATTGGGCGGCGCTGTTCCACGGCGAGATGGCGAGCCTGCTGGACTACCTGCCCGGCGCATCGGTCAGCCTGGACCACCAGGCGGATGACGTGCTGGCGGCGCGGCTTGAAATGATCGCCGACCACTACGCCGCCCGCCGCCTGCCGCCGCGCGATGGCGAGACGCCCTATCGCCCGGCGCCGCCGGGGGGCCTCTATCTCAGCCGGGCGGAATGGGATGCGATGCTGGCCGAAGGGCCGCTGCTGCGCTTCTCGCCCTTCTCGCCGAATGAAAGCGTGGAGGGCGTCGATGGCGGCGGCCGACCCGCGCCGCTCTACGCCGATATCCGCACCGCCGGCGGCAATGTCTTCGCCGCCTATGCCGAAAGTGCGAAGGCATCCGCGGCCAAGAAGACCCGCCCGGTGCTGGCCGCCTGGACCCGTGGATCACGCGAACGCATCGGCAAGCTGCTGGCCGACAATGGCGTGGTGGCGCAGGCGGTCGACGACGTCCGCGCCCTGGGCAAGCTGGCGCCGGGTGTCGTGGGTCTGGCGATCATCGGGCTGGACCGCGGTTTTTCGGGGCCGGGCCTGTCCATCACCGCCGAACAGGATCTGCTGGGCGAACGTATCGCCCGCCCGGTGCGCCGGAAGAAGCGCGCCGACCAGTTCATCGCCGATGCCACGCAGATCGAGGAAGGCGACCTTGTCGTCCATGTCGATCACGGCGTCGGGCGCTACGATGGGCTCGTCACCATCCAGGTGAATGATGCGCCGCATGACTGCCTGCGGCTGGTCTACGACGGCGGCGACAAGCTGTTCCTGCCGGTCGAGAACATCGAACTGCTGTCCCGCTTCGGCAGCGAGGGCCTGGGCGTCGCGCTCGACAAGCTGGGCGGCGCGACCTGGCAGGCGCGCAAGGCGCGGGCGAAATCGCGCATCCAGGACATGGCGGCGCAACTGATCCGCACCGCGGCCGAACGCGCGACACGCCAGGGCATGATGGCGGCCCCGCCCGAAGGTGCCTGGGATGAATTCTGCGCCCGCTTCCCCTTTGCCGAGACCGAGGACCAGTTGCGCGCGATTTCGGAAGTGCTGGAGGATCTTGCCTCCGGCCGTCCGATGGACCGGCTGATCTGTGGCGACGTCGGCTTCGGCAAGACCGAGGTCGCCTTGCGCGCCGCTTTCGCCGTTGCAATGACCGGCGCCCAGGTGGCCGTTGTCGTGCCCACAACCTTGCTCGCGCGCCAACACTTCCGTGTCTTCACCCGTCGCTTCGAGGGGCTGGCCCTGAAAATCGGCCAACTCTCCCGCATGGTGAACGCCAAGGATGCGGCGGCCGTCCGCGCGGGGCTGACCGATGGCTCGATCAACATCGTCATCGGCACCCATGCGCTGCTGGCCAAGTCGATCAAGTTCGCCTCGCTCGGCCTGGTGATCGTCGATGAGGAGCAACACTTTGGCGTCGCCCACAAGGAACGGCTGAAGTCGCTGCAGACCGATGTGCATGTGCTGACCCTGACCGCGACGCCCATCCCGCGCACCCTGCAACTGGCGCTGTCGGGCGTGCGGGAAATGAGCGTGATCGCGACGCCGCCGGTCGATCGCCTGGCGGTTCGTACCTTCATCATGCCCTGGGATTCGGTTGTGGTGCGGGAAGCGATCCAGCGCGAACGTTTCCGCGGCGGCCAGGTTTTTTGCGTTTGCCCCCGCCTGGAAGACCTGCCGCGCATGGCCGAACGCCTGCGGGAAATCGTGCCCGAGGCACGGTTGCTGGAGGCGCATGGCCAATTGACGCCGACCGCGCTGGAACAGGTGATGACCGATTTCGGCGATGGCCGCGCCGATATCCTGCTGGCCACCAACATCGTCGAATCCGGGCTGGACATGCCGGCGGTGAACACGCTGCTGATCCATCGCGCCGACATGTTCGGCCTGGGGCAACTCTACCAACTCCGCGGCCGCGTCGGGCGGGGCAAGCAGCGTGGCTATGCCTACCTGACCTGGCCGCAGTCGCACCGGCTGTCGCCGGCGGCGGAAAAGCGCCTGGCGGTGATGCAGACGCTCGATAATTTGGGGGCCGGCTTCACCCTTGCCTCGCACGACCTTGATATCCGTGGCGCCGGCAACCTGCTGGGCGACGAGCAGTCGGGCCATATCCGCGAGGTCGGCATCGAACTCTACCAGCAGATGCTGGAGGAGGCGGTGCAGGACCTCAAGCACGGCGACCGCGGGCAGGGGGCCGAAGCCCCCGATACCGGCTGGACGCCGCAGATCGGCCTCGGCCTGCCGGTGCTGATCCCGGAGGCCTATGTGCGCGACCTGCCGGTTCGGCTTGGCCTGTATCGTCGCATCGCGGGGCTGGCGACGGAGGGCGAGGTCGATGCCATGGCCGCCGAACTCGCCGACCGTTTCGGTCCGGTGCCGGAGGAGGTGGAGAACCTGCTCCAGGTCGTGAACCTGAAGCGCCTGTGCCGCGAGGCTGGGGTGGAGAAGTTGGATGCCGGGCCTAAGGGCATCGTCATCGGCTTCCGCAAGAACCGCTTCGACAACCCGGCTGGGCTGGTCGCCTGGGTCACCGCGCAAAAGGGCCAAGTGCGACTACGCCCCGACCACAAGCTGGCGGTGGTGCGGGAGATGGCCCTGCCGGCCCGGGTCAAGGCTGCCCACGACATGCTCCGCGCCCTGGTCAAGGTCGTGAACCAGGCGAAAGCGGCCTGAGGCTTGGCGCGGGCCGGGGCGGCAACTAGCCTTCGTGCCCGAACCTGGAGGATCCCCCATGCGCTGGCCCGCCCTTTTGCTGCCCATCCTCCTGGCCGGGGCCGGATCGGCCGGGGCGGTCGGCCTATCGGTCGGGCATGAGGTTCTGCCGGCCGGCACGGCGCAATCCGCCTGCCTGGACAGCGCGGCGGAGGCCTTTGCCTCACAAGGGCTGCGCCAATTGAACCGCGACGCCCGCGCCGTATTCGCCGAGAACCGGGAGTCCAACCAGGTGTTCTCGATCTATTGCGTGGCCGATCGCGGGGTGGTCACGGTGATCGGCGCCGCCGATCGCTTCGAACAGGTGGCATCGGTGGTCACCGCACTGCGCACGGCGCTGCGGACCGGCGGCAACGCGCCCATTCGGAAATAGGGTTAAGGCCCCGCCGCGATCGCGGCGTCCAGCAGCCGTTCCAGCACCTCCGGCTCCTGCGCGCCCGCGATGGCGTGGCGTTCGGCCACCACGAAGCAGGGCACGCCATTGATGCCCAGGCGATGGGCCCGCAAATTATCGGCATGCACCGCCTCGCCCTCCTGCCCCGAGGCGAGGAAGCGCAGCACTGCGGGTTCGGCGAAGCCAAGCCCCCCGGCGATGCTGGCCAGCGTGCCGGCATCGCCCAGATCGGCGCCCTGGCTGAAATAAGCGGTGAACAGCGCATCGACCATCGCATCCGCCAGCCCGTGCCGGGTGGCGTAACGCACGAGCCGATGGGCATCGAGCGATGGCGGGATCTGCCGCAGCCGGTCGAAACGGAAGGGAACGCCCTCCGCCCGGCCCATTTCGGCGATGGTCGCATGCATCCGGCGCGCGCGTTCCTCGCCGCCGAATTTGCGCGCCAGGTAGTCGGTGCGGCCGACTCCGCCGGGCCCGATGTCCGGGTTCAGCAGGAAGGGGCGCCAGACCAGTTCGGCCAGGACCTCCGGCCGTGCGCGCAAAGCCCGCCGCAAGCGCCGGGTGCCGAGGAAACACCAGGGGCAGACGAGGTCGTAGACGATCTCGATGCTGAGCCTGGCGCGGGGAGGGGAGAGGCTGTTCAAGGTTCAACAAGTATCGCGCCACCCGTGCCTGGGCGTCCAGACCAACAAGCATGGCCGCATCCCGCGTTCAGGTTGCATTCGGGCTTGCTGTTGCGCGGGAAAGGTCCATATAGGCGGGGTCAACCTCGTATGGTTCGGCGCCGCCCTCCGCCGCTCGATACCGAGCGCCAGGCCCGCTGCCCGTTTCACGCCGAAGCTTGATCCGCCACGCATATCGCGCGGCGGCCTTTGTGCTTACTGGAAAATTTTATGCCGATCGGTACCGTCAAGTGGTTCAACGCAACCAAGGGCTTTGGTTTCATCCAGCCCCAGGATGGCGCGCAGGACGTGTTCGTCCACATCTCCGAAGTTCAGCGCTCCGGCCTGGTGGAACTGCGTGAGGGCGACAAGGTCGAGTTCGAGATCCAGCCCGGCCAGCAGGGCAAGACCTCGGCTTGCAACCTGCGCCAGGCCTGATTCCGCCTGACGAGCTAACCCTATCTCGGGTGTCGGCAACGACACCCGGGTCAGACTCGGACGGGCAGCGCCCGTCCGTTTTTGTTTCTGGGCCATGATTTGCCCGGTTGATTGCATATTTCGCCAGCATTGCTGGTCCGGGCTGCGGAGTGTCCCGCCCGAAGTACGAATTTTGGCCGTTGGAGATTACGGTACGCCGCTAAGGCAAGCACGATGTGCCAACCATTTCCCAGCCGCTCATTGCGCATCCGGCGCGAAGACTGTCTTATCGCGCAGGAAGTGGAACAGCTTGCCACGGAAGCGGATCGGATAAATTCATGCAGCAAAGCGACGGGGAGACGGCCGATCTGTCGCGTTGGCCCGAAATCCTCGACGGGTTGGTGGCAGAAGCGCATGGGTTGGACGGAATTCTGGTTGCCTGGCGTAAGTTCCGTTACGCACTCCGGTCGCTGCACAGCAATGGTTCGACCGCTGATTGGCAGACCGCCTGTTCCATTCTGCGCGCGCACCCACTCCATGCCCTGGCCCTGGAAGACCCTTTCACGCGCCATGCTGTGGTCAAGCCGCGCGGCTACCCCGGCGACGCCGTCCTGCTCGACTACGTCTATCGCCTGGGTGCCGCCCCGCGACAGCTTCGGGAAGCGACGCCTGCCGGGCGGGACGTGAACGCCGTCACGACCGAACTGTCCCTGCCTGTCGCGGCGCGGGAACGCTGTCGTATCCTTGCCCGAACGGTGGACGCGACCGCCCACCGCTGCCGTGGCCGCGGGGCTGAGATCCTGGCCCTGGCCGGCGGGCATCTGCGTGAGGCGAGCATTGCCCACGCGCCGGCCGAAGGCGGGGTGCTACGCTGGATCTCGCTCGACCAGGACCCGTTGAGCGCGGACGAGGCGGCACGCAGCCACGCCCACCTGCCTTGCATCGTGCCGATCTGCGCGCCGGTGGGGCCACTGATGTCGCGCCCGCTGCTGCATGGCCGCTTCGACCTGATCTACTCCGCCAGCCTGTTCAACTACCTGGATCGGGAGACCGCGCTGGCCATGTTGGCGGCGATGCTGCTGGCGTTGAAGCCAGGTGGCCAGGCGCTGATCGCCTTCACCAGCTCCGGCTTGCTCGATGCGCCCTACTTCGACGCGGTGCAGGACTGGCAACTCGACACGCGCGACGATTCCAGCGTGCAGGATCTGCTCGACTCGCTGCCGCCCGACGAAATCGCGTCCAAACGTGTGATGCACGGCACCAATGGCGACCTGCTGTATGGGCTGCTGACGCGCCGCGGCTGAGGCTGCGTCGCGCCCTGTGGCTTGCGCCACGGGCAGGGCTGGGCTGATCTCGATCCCAAGCCGGCCCGTGTGGCCGGCAGGGAGAAAACGCCAATGCCACGCCGCCGCACCTTGCTGGCCGCCCCTTTGTTCCTCGCCGGCGCTACGGAGCGTCATGCCCTGGCCCAGCCTGTGTTTCCGGATCGTCCGGTTCGCATCGTGGTGGGCTTTACCCCAGGTGGGGCCACCGACATCGCTGTTCGGGCCTTCGCGCCGCGCATGGGCGAATTGCTGGGCCAACCGATCGTCGTGGAGAACCGCGCCGGCGCCGGCGGCAATATCGCGATGGAGGCGGTGGTCCGCGCCCCCGCCGATGGCCATACCTTGCTGCTCGGCACCATCGGCACCCTCGTGGTCAATCCGATCACGACCCGCATGGGCTTCGACCCCGTCGAGGAATTCCTGCCCGTCGGTATCGCGGTCGAGGCTTTCAACATCCTGGTGGTGCCGGCCGACCGGCCGTGGCGGGATCTCGCCGACCTGCTGGCCGCGGCGCGTGCGGCACCCGGGCGCCTGTCCTGGGGCTACAGCGGGATCGGCACGACCGGGCACCTGGCGGGGACCTTGCTGGACCGGATGGCGGCGATCGACACCATCGGCGTGTCCTATCGCGGCGGGGCGCCGCTCGCGACCGATCTTTTGGCCGGGCGGATCGACTATGCCTTTTCCACGGCCCCCCCGGCGCTGCCGCATGTGGCGGCGGGGCGGTTGCGGGCGATCGCGGTGCCGACCGCGGGGCGCGCCGCCCTTCTGCCTCAGGTGCCGACCGTGGCCGAAGGCGGCGTCACGGGGTTCGACGTCCAATCCTGGTATGCCCTGCTGGCCCCGCGCGGCACGCCGGCACCGGTCATCGCCCGGCTGAATGCCGCCCTGCAGGGCGCGCTGACCGACCCCGAAACGGTGGCGACCCTGTTGCGCAACGGGCTGGAACCCATGCCCGGCCCGGCCGAAGCCTTGGCCCGCGGCTGGGAGGCCGAACGCAGCAAATGGCAGCCGATGATCCGGGCGATGGGGATCCGCCCGGAATGACGGCTACCGCTCCGGGACAGGCGCATCGCCGGTGTGAAGCTGCATCCGGCTGAACTCCGGCGCATCCTGCCCGGCATCGACGAAGGCCTGCTTCATCGCGGCGATGCTGGGGGCAAAGATGGTCCCGCGATTCTCGCTCGCCCAATCGCGCGAAGCCTGGGGTGCGGTCAGCGATTTCTGGAATCGCGGCATCACCCAGCGGGCGAAGAGTTCGTAGCTGCGCCAGGTCTCCTCCCGGTCGGCCCATTCATGGGAGCGGAACAGCACGGCCCCGCAGCCGCCATCGGTGAAGGTCAGCAGCCGCTCTATCCCCTGGGCGACCGTTTCGGGCGATCCGACCAGGGTCGAGCCGGCGGCCAGGCCATCGGCCAGCGGGTTTTCCGCGCGCGACGGCGGGCGGCCAAGCGTCTCGGAGAAATAGGCGTTGGTTTCCAGCCTTTCGCCAAAACGCACCTGGCGCATCGCCGTCGCGTCATCCTCGGCGACATGCAGGTTCACCACCAGGCGCCAGTTGGTTCGGTCGATCGTCTTGCCATGTTTCGCCGCCTCGGCCTCCGCCATGCGCCATTGCTGGCCAAGCGCCTGCGGCCCGCCCGGCAGGCCGGCGCCCAGCGCGATCAGCCCGACCCCGTGCTTGCCCGCGGCCAGCGCGCCGGTCGGCGTGGTGGAACTCGCGACCGCGATCGGGAAATGCGGGTCGCTCCAGGGCGACAGGTGCAGCCGGGCCTGATTCAGCTCGAACCAATCGGTCTTCATCGTCACGGGTTCGTCGCCGCGCAGCAGCGCCATGATCGCGGTCAGGGATTCATCCATGCGCCGGCGCTGGTCGCCCGGCTTGATCCCCATCATGTAGGCATCCGACACCAGCGCCCCTGGCCCCGCGCCCAGCATCGCGCGCCCGCGTGTCATGTGGTCGAGCTGCACGAAGCGTTGTGCGACCAGGAAGGGGTGGTGGTAGGGCAGGGAGGTGACGCCGGAGCCGAGGCGGATGTGCTTCGTCCGCTCGGCGGCGGCACCGATCATGATCTCCGGGGCGGCGATGGTCTCCCAGCCGGCGGAATGATGTTCGCCGATCCAGGCCTCATCATATCCCAGGCTGTCCAGCCAGCCGATCAGGTCAAGGTCGCGCGCCAGCGCCAGGGTCGGGTTGTCGCCGACCCGGTGGAACGGCGCGAGGAACACGCCGAAGCGCAAACCGTGGTGCGGCATGGAACCCTCCGGTGGCTCTGCGTCAGGGACCCGTCGCGGCCATGACGGTGCTGGAGAAGGCCGCGAGCCGCGCCTGCTTCTCCGCCTCGCCGAGGCCCGTGAGCTGGTTCACCACGGGGCAATAGGCGGTGACGAGGTAGTTCACGATGTCGGCCGACCCCGCGGCCGGGTAGCGCTGGCGCAGATCCCGCACGATGTCCGGCACGCGGTTGGCGACATCGCCGGTGCCAAGCAACCCGGCCAGGCGGTCGATCTGCGCGGCCGGTTCACGGATCACGCCGGCCGTCGCATTGGGCTGCGGAATGGGGCAATCCAGCGCCGCCGCCGGCAGGGCCGCGCAGGCCAGCCCAAGCACGGCCATCGCCGGCCCGATCCGGCGCCACATCGCAAGCTTCGGCATCAACGCTTCTCCCAAAATTGTCGCGGCCGGATGGCGGCGGGCAGTCGTGACGAAAACCTAACGCGTGCGCGGTCCTGCCGCCAAGGGCAGGGGGCAAAGCGATTCCGGGCCAACGGCCAACCACGGCATGTCCTGTCGGCCACCCGTCCGGGTATCACGCGAACGTGTATCGACTTTAGGTAGCAAGCGGGCGTGGCATCATTCCGGTTCAGGGGGAAGACGGCATGTCGTCACCGCGCCCGTTCCTGATTGGCTTCCGCGCCACGCAGCCCGCGCATTTCGCGCCGGCCCTCGCGGCGCTCGGTGGGCGGGTCGTCCTGGCCCTGCCCAGAAGTGCCATCGTGCTCGCCCCCGACGATGCGCGCGATGCGCTCGCCCGCCTGCCCGGCGTGGTGCATGCGGGCGGGGTGAACCTGCCGCAGCGCACCGTGCCGCGCCTGCGATTTGACCCCGACGGACGGCCACTGCCCATGCCCCGTGACCGCCCGAAGGACGCAAGTTCGTAGAGGAAAAATCCCAACGAGAGGAGGCACTCCCCCATGGCAAATATTCCGCGCAGCGTTGGCCAGGAACTGCTGAACGTTCCCTTCCCCGAGATGGTCGAAAAGATGGGCATGGCCATCGCGACGGCGCAGATGGCGCTCGACCTCAATTCCATGAAAACCGCCCAGGCGCTGGCCAGCACCATGATCCCGGCCGGCACGGTGGTGACCGCGATCAAGGAGACGGTGAACGCCGAAGGGGCGGTGACCGCGACCGAGGTGCTGTTCAACGACCAGCCGATGCCGCTGCTGGCCTTTGGCATCAACCCGACCTTCTACGCCTTCAGCGAGACGATCATCGAGGTGAAGATGACCATCACGATGTCGGTCGAACGCAGCACCGCCGTGTCCTTCGGCACGACGACATCCTTTACCAGCACGACGAAGTTCGCGGCGGAATACAAGACCGGCGGGCTGCTGTCATTTCTCGCGGGTTCGGGCAAGGCGAGCCTGGACAACACCACCACCGTCGCCCGCACATCGACGATGAACGCCTCCTATACCGGCAAGTTCAACTTCAAGGAGGAAGGCTCCTCGCTGATCCGCACCACCTTGAAGCCGGTGCCGCCGCCGCAGCGCTCGATCCCGACCATCACGGTGCAGGAACCGGCCGGCCCGGGTCCGGGCCCGTAGCGGCCGATGCCGATCGAGATCCAGGAAGTCCTGATCCAGCCGCTGGCCGATGTGCTGGCCCGGCTGGGTGAAGGCGTGGCACAGGCACAGCGCGCGATGGACCTGAACGCCATCGCGACGCAGACGCTGATCGACAACGACCCCGTGCTGTCGGAAACCGGCCTGCAAGCCACCTGGTACCACATGCCGGAGGTGACGCTGGAACTGCGGATGTCGCTGTCCCTGCGGCGGGAGAACGACGTCAAGGCCGGCCGCGTCGTCGCCTCCCGCCTCAAGCTCCTGGCCGCGCCGTTCAATGCCTCGGTGCAGAACACCCAGGGCTTCGACATGGCCGGTACCAGCCTGCTGAAGGCGCGGATCGTCGCGATCCCACCGCCGCAGCGGATCGAGGGCGAACCCTGACGCGTGGGCACCGGGGCCGCTTCGCCGGAGAGGAGAGGGCGATGCCGAGTGACGAGATGAGCCGCCGCATCACGGCGCTGGAGGGCGCGTTGTCCGTCGCGCGCGCGGAAGCCGCCGATATCGCGGGCCTGCGCGAACGCCTGGCCAAGGTGGAAGCCGCGACCAAGCCTGGCATCGACGCCCCCGATGTTGTCGTGCTGAAGCGCGAGGTCGAAGTGTTGCGGGCGGAAAAGATCGAATTGGAGGAACGCCTGCGCGTGGTCTCGGCGCCGCGGCTGGAAACGACGCCGGTGCAACTCTCCGAAGGGTTCCGCGCCGCCGCCCTGACCTTGCGCGACGGGCTGGCGCCCCGGCCCGGCGATCGCGGCGCCTTTGCCCTCGCGGACCTCCAGGTGGGGGTCAAAACCATGCTGGCGGTGGCGCCCGACGGGACGCTGCGCTTCGTGCTGCCCGCGCCGGGCGAAAGGCCGGATGCGCTGGCCCTGTCGGAACTGCGTTTTACCTTGCGCGCCGCCGAGGTCGCGGGGCCAGACCTCACGCTGATCACCGTCCCGGTGCTGCTGGGCCTGCCGCAGGCCGCGGCCGAGACGGCGCTGACCCGCGCGGGGCTGAAGCCCGGCGCCATGACGACCCGCGAAAGCGACTACGCGACGGGCACGGTGATCGCGCAGGATCCAGAACCGGGCGTCGAAATCCCGGCCGACATCGGCGTCGCCCTGACCCTGGCCGCGCCGCCCACCGTCGCCGTGCCCGATTGCGCGGGCCTGACGCTGGAAGCCGCGACCGCGCTGATCGAAGCCGCGGCGCTGCGCCTGGGCGCGGTGACGGGGGAGGGCGTGGTCGTGGCCCAGCAACCCATCGCCGCGGCGCGCCTGGCCCGTGGGGCCGAGGTCGCGCTGACGCTGCGGCCGCCCGCGCGGCGCGTGCCGGACGTCGCCGGGCTGAACCGCGACGACGCAACCCGCATGCTGGCGGATGCCGGGCTGATGGTCGGCGGCATCACCGAAACACCAGGCGGCACCGTGGGGCGCGTCGGTGCGCAGGAGGTGGCGGCGGGAACCGAGGTGCCACCCGGAAGCCGCGTCGGCCTGACCATCGGCAGCGGGCCTGGCCTGGACGAATTGCTGGCCCGGACCGTGAAAGCGGCGGCGGAAAGCCGCAGTGGCATCTCGGGCGGATTGCTGCGGGACAGGTTGAAGGCGGCGGGCCTGAAAACCGTCGCCGATTTCGCGGCCCTGGCCGGTGCCTCCGACGAGGTCTTGCAGAAAGCCATCGGCGCGCCGACGCCGCGGGGCCTGGTCGATGCCCGGGCGGCGATGAAGCGCGCGCTGGAATGATCACTCCGGCTTGAGGTTGATCGCCGCCGCGACCCGCCGCCAGCGGGTGATGTCGGTCCGCAGGAAGGAGGCGAAGGCGTCGAGGTCGAGCGGCGCTGGCGCGGCGCCCTCGGCCCGCAGGTGACGGGCATAGGCGGGGGTGCTGACGATGGCGTTGATCTCGGTATTCAACCGCTGCCGGATCGCCCGTGGCACGCCGCGCGGGGCCAGGACGCCCCACCAGACATCGACGGCCCAATCAATGCCGGTCTGTTCGCGAATGGTCGGCAGGTCGGGCGCGAAGGGCGAACGTTCGAGGCCGGTATAGGCGATGACCGGCACCGTGCCGGCATCGACCAGCCCCTTCACCGAGGCCATGGTCGTGATCAGCACGTCGATCCGCCCCGCGATCAGGTCGGCGGTCGAGGGCGAGATCCCGGCATAGGGGATGACCTCCATCCGGATGCCGGCATCGAGGCAGAAGGATTCCATCGCGAAATGCCCGATGCCGCCGAGGCCGGCGGTGCCGTATTGCACCCGGCCCGGGTTCGCGCGGGCGAAATCCACCAAGGCCCGCATATTGGGAAAGCCGCCGCGCGGCTTGGTGACCACGATCATCGGCGCGGTGCAGACCCGCGCCACGCCCTCGAAACTCTCCATCGCATCATAGGTCGTGCGATGGATCGTCGAACTGGTGACGAAGGAGGAGGAGGCGATCAGCAGGGTATGCCCGTCCGGCGCCGCATTCGCGACGAAGGCGGCGCCGATCGTGCTGCCGGCACCGGGGCGGTTGTCCACCATCACCGGCCGCCCCAGCGTCTGCTGCAAGGCATCCGCGATCGGGCGTGCGACGGCATCATTGCTGCCGCCCGGCGTGAAGGGCACCACCAGGCGGACCTGTTGCGACGGCCAGGCCAATTGTGACGGTAAGGATTGGGCAATCGCGGCACGCGTGCCGATGAAGGGCAGTGCCAGGCCGGCGCCAATGGCCGCGCGGCGATGGAAGGCGTGTGGCATACGAATCCTCCGGCAGGTGACCATCCCGCCTGGGGGATTCTCCCTGCGTTGTTTTCTTGTACGGACAACGCTATCTGTCATGGGTCGTTCGAGTCAACCGCACATGTCCAAACCGCTTTCCGCCGGCCGAACCCCCGATCCCCAGCACGCCGCCGCGGCGGCGCTGATGGCCGGTGCGCAGCCGCGCTATGCCAGCGTGGCAACGGCGCTGGCCGCCGAAATCCTGGATGGGCGCCGGGCGGTGGGCACGATGATGCCAACCGAACAGGAGTTATGCGCGAGTTTCGCCGTCAGCCGGTCGACCGTGCGGGAGGCGCTGCGCCGCTTGCGCGAACTGGGGCTGGTGGCTGGCGCGCAGGGGGTGGGCACGCGGGTGATCGCCGACCGCCCGCGCGGGAACTACGTGCTGGCTGTGCGTTCGGTGGCCGAGGTCATGGGCTATGCGACGCGCACCAGGCTGGACATCCACAGCCGCGCGCGCATCGTCGCCGATGCCGCGCTGGCCGAACGGATCGGCGGCGAGGCCGGGCGCGCCTGGGTGCATGTCACCGGGCTGCGCCGGCCGGCCGACCCCGCCGCGCCGCCGATCTCCTGGGTGGAACTCTACATCGATGCGGATTTCGCCGCGATCGCGGAGGACCCGGCGCTGGTCACCACCCCCGCCTACCGCCTGATCAGCACCAGGCTTGGCATCCCGGTTGCCGAGGTGGTGCAGGAGATCACCGCCATCGCCCTGCCGCCGGCCCCCGCCGAAGTATTGGGCTTGGCGCCAGGCTCACCGGGGCTGCTGATCCGCCGGCGCTTTCATGCGGCGGATGGTCGATTGCTGGAATCGACCATCAACATCCATGCCTCGGAAGACCGTTTTGCCTATTCGCTGCGGCTGGGTGCGCCGGAGGGTTAAGGGCCCGCCAGCGCCTCGGCCAGCGGCGCGATATCGGGCAGGCTGTCCACCCGCCACAGCATCGCCAGCGCCGTCTTGGCACGCGCCTCGCCCAGTCGGGGCGCGGCGAGGTCGAGGAACTTCGTATCCAGCGCCGCATCGGACAGCGGCTTGGACGCCGCGCCATAGGGTTCGGGCACGTAGCGGTCGATGCGGCGGCCGTCGCGCAGGGTGACCGTCACCTTGGCGGCGCGGATGCGCGGGTAATCCGCATCGCATTCGGCATCGGTATGGGTATGCACCAGCGCCGCCAGCGCATGCACGGCGGGGTCGGCACGCTGCGCCGCACCGAAATCGGCCAGGCCGACGCGGCCGCGCAGCAGGGCCGTGGCGATCACGAAGGGCACGCTCATCTGCGCCGTGGTCATCTCGGTCCAGCCGACGCTGCCATGGGCGGTGGAGATGGCGTAGCTGCCGATGTCGATGCGGGCGATATCCTGCGGCGACACCGATTCCGTGGCTGCGATATCCAGCACGGCATCGATCGATGAATGGATGTGGCGGCAGCAGGCATGCGGCTTCATGTAGCAATTGCCGACCGCGAAGCGCGAGGACGGATGGTTGTCACCCGCCGCCATCAAATCCAGCGCCGCGTAGTCGACATCGCCACCCGCATAGGCATTGAAGAACCCCTCGCGGAATTCCAGCACGCCGCGCGGCGCCGGCAGCCCGGCCTCGGTCATCAGCGCGGCCCAGACGCCTTCGCGTGCCGCATGGCCCGGATGGGTGCGCTTCACATCGCCCCCCGCCAAAAAGCTGAACAACCCGGCCGAGGAGGAGGCCGCGACACCAAAGGCGTTCTCCGTCGCATCGGCATCGAAGTCCAGCAGCACGGCACCCACCGCGGCGCCGGCAAAGGTGCCGACCGTCCCGGTATTGTGGAAGCCGCGCCAGCGGGCGCGCGGATGGGCGGCGGCGGCGATGCGGCAGGCGGCCTCATACCCCGCGACGACGGCGGTCAGGAAGGCCGCGCCGCTGACATGGCGCTGCGCGCCCAGTGTCAGCGCCGCCGGCAGCACGACACCGCCCGGATGCACCGACCCCGCGCGATAGCCATCGTCCAGTTCCAGCCCATGCCCGCAGGTGCCGCCGATATAGGCCGCGGAGAGCACGTCATACCGGCGCGACACGCCGGGGGAGGGCGTGGCGCCCGGCCCCGTGCCGGCTGCGGCCAGGGCGCGTTCGACCGACAGGGTTGCGTCCTGGGTCGCGCCGGCGATCATGGCGGCGATGGTATCGATGCTGTGCCGTCGCGCGGCGTTGCGGGCAAAGTCATCGACCTTGGCCAGGGTCAGCCCGGCGGTGAATTCCGCCAGTTGCCTGGTCGGGCCGGGGCGTTGGCTCGCGGTGGCCCCCGCGGTATCGCGCATCGGCATATCCATTGGTCTTCTCCCGGCCAGTTGTCGTCTTGTACGGACAACACTATGAAGACCGGGCGGCGGGCGCAAGCGGCATGAAACGGGGAGAGGCGAGAAATTGGACGCGACATCATCGGGGCTTCATATCGATCGTGACGGCTTCGTCGCCACCCTGACCATCGACCGCCCGCCGAACAACCATATCGACCGCCCCCTGGTCGTCGCTTTGGCCGAGGCGCTTGAAGCCCTGGATACCGATCCCACCTGCCGCGCCGTCGTGCTGGCCGGCGCCGGCAAGCATTTTTGCGCCGGGGCGGATTTTTCGCGCGGCGATTCCGGCGGGCTGCTGTCGCCGGAAGGCCAGCCGGGCCGGACCCTGTATCGTGAAGCGGCGCGGCTGATGGCGACGAAAAAGCCCATCGTGGCGTCCATCCAGGGGGCCGCGATCGGCGCGGGGCTTGGCCTGGCCGTCGTCGCCGATTTCCGCATCGGCTGCGCCGAGGCGCGGTTTTCCGCGAACTTCACACGGCTTGGGTTCCACCCCGGATTCGGCCTGTCCTTCACCCTGCCGCGCCTGATCGGGCAGCAGCAGGCGGCGCTGCTGTTCTATACCGGGCGACGGATCGGCGGGGAGGAGGCGTTGCGGATCAGCCTTCTGGACCAGATGGTGGCGCAGGATGCGGTGCTGGCCACCGCCCAGGCCCTGGCTGCGGAAATCGCCCAATCATCCCCCGCCGCCGTGCAATCGGTGCGCGAAACCATGCGTCAGGGCATGGCCGAGGCCTTCCTCTTCGCGACATCGCGCGAGTTCGAACAGCAATCCTGGCAACGCGGCATGAGCGATTTCGAGGAAGGCCGCCGCGCCATGGCCGAACGGCGCCTGCCTGATTTCAAGGGGCGCTGAGCGATGGTCGATCTCAACCTGGGGCAGGCCCTGTTCCATCCGCGTGCGATCGCGCTGGTCGGCGCCTCCGCCGATCCGAAGAAGAACACGTCGCGCGCGCAGCGGGTGTTGCACAAGGCTGGGTATGCCGGGCGCATCCTGCCCATCAATCCCGGCCGCGCGGAGATTTTCGGCGATGCCGCCTATCCCGATATTCGCGACGCGCCGGGGCCGATCGACCACGCGCTGGTCATGGTGCCGGCACCGGCCGTGCTGCCGGCGATCGAGGGCTGCATCGAAAAGGGCGTGCGCGTCGCGACCATCTACAGCGCCGGCTTTGCCGAAATGGGTGACGCGGGGCGCGCCCTGCAGGACCGCGTCGTCGCGGTGGCGCGGGCCGGCGGGCTGAGGTTGATCGGGCCGAATTGCCTGGGGCTGGTGAACGTCACCGATGGCGTGCCGATCACCAACAATGCGGCGGTGGAGGCCGAGGTCCTGCGTCCCGGCCCGCTCGGGCTGGTGTCGCAGAGCGGCAGCATGATGGGCGCGCTTTTGTCGCGTGCCGGGGCGCGCGGCTTGTCCTTCGCGAAGATCGTGTCGGTCGGCAATGAGTGTGACCTGGGTGTCGGCGAACTGGCGGAACTGATCGTCGAGGATGAGGCGACCAAACTGCTGTTGCTGTTCATGGAGACCTTTCGCGATGCGCCGGCGCTGGCACGGGCGGCGCGGCGGGCGCATGTGCTGGGCAAGCCGGTCATCGCCTATAAACTGGGGCGGTCCGAACTCGGTCGGCAGATCGCGGTGTCGCATACCGGTGCCATGGTCGGTGGCGACGAACTGGCCGATGCGTTTTTTCGCGAACACGGCATCCTGCGCGTGGATACGCTGGATGGGCTGGTCGAATTGCCGCGCATGGTTTTGGGGCGCAGCCCACCAAAGGGCCGCCGCGTAGCGGTGCTGACCGGCACCGGCGGTGGGGCGGCGATGATCGTGGATCGGCTGGGCAGCCTTGGTATCGAGGTCGTGCCGCCGACGCCGGCCATCCAGGAGACCTATGGTGTTTCGGACTCGCCGCTGATCGACCTGCCGATGGGTGGGGCGCCTGGCGAATATGCGCGAGTGTTCCGGGACCTGGTGGCGTCGGATCACTGCGATGTGGTGGTGGGCGTGCTGGGTTCGACGTCGCGGCTGCGGCCGGGGCAGGTGAATGAGAACATCCTGTCGGTCTACGACGGCAGCAAGCCGATCGCGGTCTTCTGCGCGCCGCAGGCGGATGAGGCGCTGCGGATCAGCGATGAGGCCGGTGTCGCCGCCTTCCGCAGCCCGGAAACCTGCGCCGATGCGCTGCACGCCTACCTGACCTGGCAAGCGCCGCGCGAGGTGCCGCCCGCGGTCGATGTCACCGCTGCGGCAGCGCAGGTGGAGAGCGCCGAGGTGTTTGACGAGGTGCAGGCCTGCGCGCTGTTTTCGACGATGGGGATCGAAGTCGCGCAGACCCAGGTCGTCACCGCGCCCGACCAGGTGCGCGGCATCGCCGGGCGCTGCGCCGTGAAACTCCTGTCGCCCGACATCCTGCACAAGACCGATGCGGGCCTGGTGCGGCTGCATATCGAGGGCGATGCGCCCATCGCCGCGGTGGTCACGGAATTCCTGGCGACGGCCGCCCGGAAATTCCCGACAGCGCGCATCCGCGGCGTGTTGGTGGCGGCGATGCAGACGGGCCTGGCGGAGGTCATCCTGGGTTTCCGCCGCGATCCGGAGATCGGGCCGGTGGTGATGCTCGGCATGGGCGGCGTGCTGGCCGAATTGCGTGCCAGCCACGCCCTGCGCATCGCGCCGGTCGATCTGGATACCGCCTGGGAGATGATCGCCGCCGTGCCGGAACTGCGCATGCTGCAAGGCTTCCGCAACCTGCCGCGCGGCGATGTCGCGGCGCTGGCCCATGCCATCGTCGCCCTGTCCAACCTGGCGCTGCTGCCCAAGGTGCAGGAAGCCGAAATCAACCCGCTGATCATCCGCGCGGAGGGCCGCGGCGCGGTCGCCGTGGACGGCCTGGTCGCCTTTGGAGACGTGCACCCATGAACGACGAAGCCCGCATGTTGCAGGATATGGTGCGGAAATTCGTCGATCGCGAATTGATGCCGCTGGAAGCCGCCGTGCTGGCGCGCGAGTCCGCTGGCGGCAAATACGCGCTGACCGACGAGGAAGAAGCGCCGCTGCTGGAGAAATGCCGCGAACTCGGCCTCTGGGGCCTGGATGTGCCGGAGGAGATGGGCGGTGTGAACCTGCCCGCCGTGACGCGGCTGATGGTGGAGGAAGAGGTTTCCCGCACCATCGTGCCCTTCGAGTTCCCGCCGGATTCCCCCAACCTGCACATGCTGATGGCGGCGGCCACGCCGGAGCAGCGCGAGCGCTACCTGGTGCCCTATGCCGAAGGCCGCGCGAAATCGGCCATCGCCATTTCCGAACCCGGCGCCGGCGGCGACCCGGCCGGCATGATCACCCGCGCGGTGAAGGATGGTGACGACTGGGTGTTGAACGGGCGAAAGATCTGGGTCAGCCGCGTGCCCTATTGCGACTTCATCATCGTCATGGCGCGCACGGGCCAGGGCAAGCGCGAGGAGGGCATGACGGCTTTCCTCGTGGACAAGGGGACCCCCGGCTTCATCATCGAACGGGAAATCCCGATGATTGGTGGGCGGCGCACTTATGAACTGGTGCTCGAGGATTGCCGCCTACCGGAGAGCCAGGTCTTGGGCGAGCTCGGCAAGGGCTACGCGCCGATGCAGTTGCGGCTGAACATCCGGCGCTTGCAACTCGGCGCCCGCTGCGCCGGGATTATTCGCCGCGCGATGGAGATGATGGTCAGCCACGCCAATCAGCGCACGACATTTGGCGTGAAACTCGCGGATCGTCAGGCGATCCAGTGGTGGATCGCCGATGCGGCCATCCGGCTGCATGCGCTGCGCCTGATGACGCAATCGGCGGCGGAAAAGCTGGACGCCGGAGGCGATGTGCGGGCCGAGGCCTCGATGATCAAGGTCTTTGCCACGGAGACGGCGCAGGAGGTGCTGGACCAGGCGATGCAGACGCATGGCGCCATGGGCATGACCAGGGAATTGCCGCTGCACCTGTTCTACCAGCAGGTTCGGCTGATGCGGATCTACGAAGGCCCGACCGAGGTGCATCGCATGGCGATCGCGCGCCGGGAGTTGCGTCGCCAGCCCTGACATCGCCTTGCCGGCGCGGCGGCGCTCGGCTTCACTCGGCGGTCTGGGATGGAGACAAGCATGACCGAAGATGTGAAGGGCGCGTCCGTGTCGCAGCGGCTTGCCGCATGGATCAGCGGCGTCACCGTCGCCGACGTGCCGGGCAATGTGCGGGACCAGGTCGTGGCCACGGCGGTCGATACCGTCGGCCTTTCACTCTCGGCGCGGCACGAGGGCTATGCCGTGGCCTGTCGCGACAGTTGGGATGCCGATGGCCCCTGCACTGTGCTGGGGCACGAACGCCGGCTGGATGCGGGCGGGGCGGCCTTCGTCAACGGCGTTGCCGCGCATGGCGAGGATTTCGACAACACCTTTGAGGGTTGTCCGGTGCATTCCGGGGCGGTGATCGTGCCGGCGATCCTGGCGCTGGCCGAACGCGACGGCTTGTCGGGCGCGCAGGTGATGGCCTCGATGGCGGTCGGGATCGAGATCATCTGTCGCCTGGGCCTGGTGGCCCAGAAGGGTGTGCATGCGGGCGGGTTCCATCCGACGTCGGTGCTGGGGACCATGGCGGCGGCCGGCGCTTGCGGGCATGCGATGGGGCTGAACGTGGCGCAGTTGACGCATGCCTTCGGCATCGCCGGCAGCGCGTCGTCGGGCATCATCGAATATTTGGCCGATGGGTCTTCGACGAAGCGCTTCCACGCCGGATGGGCGGCGCAGGCGGGGTTGCGCGCGGCCATGCTGGCGCGGGCGGGTTTTGACGGCCCGCGCACGGTGTTCGAGGGCACGCACGGGCTGTACAAATCCTTCGCGCCGTCGCTGAAGGCCGATTTCGCGCCGATCGTGGATGCGCTGGGGTCGCGCTGGGTCGCGGCGGATCTGGCGTTTAAGCCCTATGCCTGCGGCACGATGACGCAGCCCTTCATCGACGCCGCGCTGGCCTTGCGCGCCCAAGGTGTGGCGCCGGAAGACATCGCCAGCATCACTTGCGAGGTGGGCGAGGGCACAGTGCATCGGCTCTGGGCGCCGCTTGCGCTGAAGCAGGCGCCGCCGACAGCCTATGGCGCCAAGTTCAGCACGCCCTATTGCATCGCCGTGGCCCTGGTCGACGGCGATGCCGGGCTGGCGCAGTTCACCGAGGATCGCATCGCCGATCCGCGCATTCTCGCGCTCGCCGCGAAGGTCACCTACGTGGTCGATCCGGCCAATGAATACCCAAGGAACTACACCGGCCACGTCCGCGCCACGCTGAACGACGGGCGCGTGGTCGAAACGCGCCAGCCCTGCCTGCGCGGCGGCGCGCAACAGCCGCTGTCGCAGTCGGAGATCCTGGCGAAATACCGCGCCAACACACGCTTCGCCGCGGTGCCGGATGCGGTGTCGGAAGCGCTGTTGCAGGCCTTGTTGGGCCTGGGCGGGCTTGCCGATTTCGCCGTGCTGCGCGGCGCGACTATGCGCTGAACATCATCCGCAGGCGGAAGCGGCCTGCCTGCTGGATATGCGCGCGGGCCGCGGCGGCGGCCTCGGCCGGTGCGCGGCGGGCGATGGCGTCCAGGATGGCATCGTGTTCGCCCAGCACCTCCGACATGCGGCCGGGCGTCTGGTAGGTCGTGCCCGGCAGAAGTGCCATGAACACCTCCATCGTCGCGATGGCATTGGCCAAAAAACTGTTGCGTGCGGCGTGGTAGATCGCCTGGTGGAAGCGCCGGTTCAGCCGCGCCGCGACGACGGGGTTATCGGCTGCCGCGCGCATATCCTCCAACGCCTCACGCAAGTTGGCCAGGTCGATCTCGGACACCTGGCCGGCGGTGATTTCCGCTGCGCTCGCCTCCAGCCCCGCGCGGAACTGATACAATTCGCGCACGCGCTGTTCGTCGAGCGCGACGATCGCCAATCCCCGGCCCTGCACATCCTCGATCAACCGATCGGCTTCCAGCCGCCGGATCGCCTCGCGCACGGGGGTGCGGCTGGTTTGCAGCGTTTCGGCCAGATGCACTTCCCGGATGCGTTGGCCGGGACGGTACAGCCCGCTCAAGATGCCGTTGCGCAGGTGGGTATAGACGAACGCCGCACGCGAAACGCCGGCATCGGACCCGGATGGTTCGCGGGGCATGACGTCAGTTCAGGAACAGCCCGCCGTTCACATGGATGGACTGGCCGGTGATGAAGGACGATGCCGGCCGGCACAGCAGGCGGATCACCTCGGCCACATCCTCCGGCACGCCTTCGCGGCCGACGATCGGCATGCCCGCGATCCCCTTGCCCGATCCGGCCGAACGCTTGCCGCCGATCTTTCCCGGCACCACGCAGTTCACCGTGACGCCATGCCCCGCGAATTCCACCGCCAAGGCGCGGGTCAGCCCGACGACGCCAGCCTTGGCCGCGACCACATGCGCCCGTTCCGCCGCGCCGACATGCGCGCTGAAACCGCCCATGTTGATGATCCGGCCGTAGTTCCGCGGCACCATCCGGCGCAGCGCCCCGCGGGCACAGAGGAAGGCGCCATCCAGGATGGTCCCGGTGATCTCGCGCCACCGGGCAAAACTCATGTCGAGGAAAGGATCCTCGCCACGCATCGCCGCGTTGTTCACCAGGATGTCGATCCGGCCGAATGCCGCGTCGATGCTGGCCATCATCGAGTCCACGCCATCCTCGTCGGTGACATCGCAGAGCACCACCATGCTGCGGCGCCCCAACGCCTCGACCTCACGCGCGACGGCATCCGCCTCGGCGCGCGAGGAGCGTGCGTGCAGGACGACGTCAGCACCCTCGGCGGCCAGGGCGAGTGCCGTGGCGCGCCCGATCCGGCGGACGCCGCCGGTCACCAGTGCGACCTGACCCTGCATCGGCTTATCGTCCATCGTCGATCTCCTTGAGCATGAGGAAGGGGCGCAGGTCGCGCACCCGTGTCGTGGCATCCAATCCGCGCAGGGCGGCGACCAGCCTGCCGGCGCGTTCGGCGCCCAGCAGCGGCGCCATCAGGTCGAAGGCCTTGGCCTCGACCTCGGCATCGGTCATGGGGTTTTCGGGCGTGCCGCGCACCGCGCGTGCGTGGTGCAAACGCGCCGTGCCGTCCGGGCCGGTGATCGCGACGATCGCCTGCCGCGCCGGCACGGCCGCGGTCAGCGCGGCACTGGGCACCAGCACCATCTTCGATCGCATCGCGAGCACAGCGGGATCGCGCATCCGCGCCACATCATGCCCGGCGGCAAAACTGACGGTGCCGTCCAGCAGCGCCACGGCCGCCAGGTGCTGCACGCAGACATCCGGCATGCTGCGGTCGTCGACGATATGGATGCGGTCGTCCGGCATGGTGATGGTGATGGCGCCGATGGCCTCCGGCGACTGCGGCGCGCCGCCGGTCAGTGCCACGATGGCATCCAGCACCGCCTGGATGGGCGATCCGACACACCATTGCTTGATCGCCGCGCGGTCGATTTCGAAATGCTCGCCCAGGCCGTCGATCAGCGCCGCGCGATCGGGGCGTTCCGCAAACGCCGCGAACAGATTGTGCTGGCCAGCCAGGGGATCCTCGACCCCCGTAAAACCGGACGCGACCATCAGCGCCGCCAGGGTGCCGTTGCGCGCGGGCATGGCGGCGAAATCGAAGGCTTTTTCGACGTGGTAGGGATCGCGGTTCCAGAAGGGGATGCCGGACGCCTGTTGCGCGCTGTAGGACAGCATGTGCCGCACCTGGCGCGCATCCAGGCGCAGCAGCGATGCCGCCGCCGCCGCCGCGCCAAAGGCCGGGCCGATGCTATGGGTGCTGTGCCGCGCCTTGGCGGGCGCGGAAAACCCCATCGCCAGGTTCACCCGCACCGCGATGTCGTAGCCGAGCGCCACGGCCCGCAGCAGCGCCGCGCCATCGGTATCCTGGCGTTCGGCCACGGCGAGCGCCGCGGGCAGGATGGCGCAGCCCGGATGGCAGCGGCCGGCCAGGTGCGAATCATCCGTCTCGTCGGCATGCCCAGCCATGGCATTGGCGAAGGCGGCCTGGGCCGCCGGCAGCAGCACCCCGGCCCCAACCGCCAGGGCCTCGCCAAGGCCCCCGGTCGCGGCGGTGAAGCGCGAGCCCTGGCGCCCGGCGGCCAATTGCGTGCCGGAGACGATGGCGCCCAGCGTGTCCAGCACATGGTGCCGGGTCTTGCGCATGACCGCATCGGGCAGCGGCCGGTCGGCCGCCTCGGCGATGTAGGTCGAAAGCCGGATGATCTCGGTGGAAAGGATCGGTTCGGCCATGCGCGATGCTCCTTCCGTCATGTCCAACCCAACCCACGCAACGCCAGGAAGGTGCCGCCCGTCAGGATGGCCGCGTCCAGCAGGGCGGTGTGCAGCCGCAGGCTCATCCGCGTGCTCAGCCAGCGTGCCGTCATCACGCCAGGGATGCTGATGCCCCCGACCACCAGGGCCAGCGCCCAGGCGCCCGGCGGCAGTTCGCCAAGGGCCTGGAAAGTCGCGACCTTGACCAGGCCGACGACCAGCGAGATCGCCGCATCCGTCGCGACCACGGCCGAGGCCGGCAGCCCGATCGCCAACAAGGCCGCGATCAGCACCACGCCGCCACCCGGCGTGCCGCCGGTGACCAGCCCATACAGGACGCCAAGCCCCATGATCCCGACCGGCCCGACGTTCAGCCGCCGCCCCGCCAGCCAGCGTCGCGCCGGGACCATGATGATCAAGGTCACGCCCAGCAGCAGCGCCACCTGCTGGCCGCTCAGCACGGTGAACAATGCGGCCCCGGCAAAACAGGCGGGGATCGCGGCCAGGGTCAGCGGCACCACCGGCCGCCAATCGACGCGGTCGCGAAACACCACGAGCCGCGTCGCGTTGTTGAACAGCCCCGACACCGCCAGGATCGGCACCGTCGCGGCGGCGCCGATGATCGGCACCAACGCGATCGGCATCAGCAAGCCGGTGCCATAGCCCGCCAGCCCGCCGATGATGGCGGTCAGATAGGCACAGGCGCCGACCAGCAGCGCGGGCAGGATGTCGATCGCCATGAGTTAGCGCACCACGCGAATGCCGCCCTCCGTCAGGATCGCGCGCAACTGCGTCTGGTAGTTGACGAAGAAGGCCCCGGTATCGGCGGCCGACAGCCAGGCGCCCTGGAACTGGTTGTCCGCCAGGTATTTTTGCCAGGAAGCGGAGTCGCTCATGCGTTGGAACAGCTCCTGGTAATAGGCGACGGCCTCGGCCGGGATGCCGGGCGGCGCCACCAACCCGCGCGCCTGCACGACATCGGTGATGGGAAAGCCCGCCTCGCGCAGGGTGGGCACGTCGGGGAAGCCGGGCAGGCGGGCTTCCCCTACCTGGGCCAGCACACGCAGCCGGCCGGCACGGACCTGTTCACCGGCTTCGCTGGGTTCGGCGATCATCAGGTCCACATGGCCGCCCAACAGTGCCGCCATGCGTTCGCCGCCGCTGGGGAAGGAGATGAAGGCCCAGCGTGTGCCGGTATTGGCCATCAGCAATTGCCGCACCAGGTTGTCGCGCGCCGTGACCGAACCGCCCGACTGGCGGATCTGGCCCGGGCGGGCGCGGGCAGCATCGATCAGGGCGGGCAGGGTGCGGTAGGGCGATTCCGCCCGCACCACCAGCAGTGCCGGTTCGATCGCGATGCGCGCGATGGCCGTCATGTCGGTGGCCAACGCCCTGGCATCAGCCTGCACCAGCGGCAGCGACAACCACAGGCTGGTATAGACGCCCAGCACATGCGGGTCGCCGCGCTTGTCGATGATGTAGTTCATGGCCGTGGCGCCACCGCCGCCGACACGGTTGGTGACCTGCATGCGGACAGGGTTCAGCCGTTCCTGCTCCAAGGTGGTAACCAGCGCCCGGGCAAAGACGTCCGGTCCGCTGCCGGGGCCGTTGTGGGCGACGATTTCTATCGGGCGGGTCGGCACCCAGGCGGCGCGGGCCAGGCGTGGTGCGGCGATGGTGCTCGCGGCGGTGGCGACAATCAGGTGGCGTCTTTTCATTGTTTTCTCCCTTGCCTGTCTTGCGATCCGCTAGGCGCGCCGCCGTCGCAACCCCGCGAGCAACGGCGCCAGCAGGATAACAGCGGCCAGGCCCAGCATCACCGCCGAGATCGGCCGCTCCACGAGGATGACGGGATCGCCCATCGACATGGTCAGCGACTGCCGCACCGCGCGTTCCATCGCATCGCCCAGGACAAAGCCCAGGATCAGCGGCGCCGTCGGGAAATCCAGCTTGGCCATGGCGTAGCCAAGCAGCCCAAACCCCGACAACAGCACCAGGTTCATGATGTTGTCCGACACGCTGTAGGCGCCGATCAACGCCAGCCCGAAGATGATCGGGAAGAGCACGAATAGCGGAATGCGCAGGATCTGCGCGAACAACGGCACCAGCGGCAGGTTCAGCACCAGCAGCATCAGGTTGCCGATGTAGAGGCTGGCGACCAGGCCCCAAAACACCTCGGGCGATTCCTGCATCATCAGCGGACCAGGCCGCACACCCCAGAGCACCAGCGCCGACAACAGGATCGCGGTGGTGCCGCCGCCCGGGATGCCCAGCGTCAGCAGCGGCACCAGCGCGCCGCCGGAATCGGCATTGTTCGCCCCCTCGGGCGCCGCGACACCCTCCGGCACGCCTGTGCCGAATTTCTCCGGGTGCCGGGAGACGGATTTCTCGATGCCATAGGCAATGAAGGACGCGATCGAGGACCCGGCTCCCGGCAGGACGCCGACCAGGAAGCCGACGATGGAACCATTGGCGAAGGCGAAGCGGCAGGCCTTCAACTCCGCGCGCGAGGGCAGCAATTCGCGCAAGGTGTTCGGCACCGGCAGCACCTCGTTTTCCTCCCGCGCCTGGATGCTTTCCAGCACCCCGGCGATGGCAAAGACGCCGATGGCGATGACCATGAAGTCGATGCCGCTGATCAGGAAGGAGGAGCCGAAAGTGAAGCGACTCTGCGATGTGAAGAGGTCGGTGCCGATGCTCGTCAGCCACAGCCCAAACAGCAGCGACAGCAGCGCCTTGATCAGCGAATTACCGCCGAGCACCACCACGAGCGACAGGCCAAGCACCATCAAGGCAAAATATTCGGGCGAACTGAACCGCAGGGCAAAGGCGGCGATCGGCGGCGCCATCATCGTCAGCGCGACGATCCCGAACGTGCCGGCGATGAAGGAGGAAATCGCCGCGATCCCCAGCGCCGCACCCGCCCGCCCATTGCGCGCCATCTGGTGCCCGTCCAGGCAGGTGACGACAGACGACGCCTCGCCCGGAATGTTCAGCAGGATCGATGTCGTCGAACCGCCATACTTCGCGCCAAAATAGATGCCCGACAGCATGATGATGCCGCCGGTCGGATCCATCCCATAGGTCAGCGGCAGCAGCAGCGCGATCGTCGCGGCCGGCCCCAGCCCCGGCAGGATTCCGACGATGGTGCCGAGGAAGCAGCCGACAAAGCACCAGCCCAGGTTGATCGGCTGCAAGGCGACGGCAAAGCCATGCCCCAGGCCGTTCAGGACGTCCACGGAAGCGCCTCCATCAGAAGCCCCATGGCCCGGCTGGCAGCGCCACGCCCAAGACTTGTGTGAACACCAGCCAAAATCCGCCGGCGCAGCCGATCGCGACCAGGGCCGCGCTGCGCCAGGGGCGTTCGAAGACATAGATCACGATGAACACCGTCAGCGCCGCGAAGCCGGCCACGAAGCCGATCCACTGCATCAGCACCGCGGTGCCGGCAAAGACCGCCCAGGTCAGCAGCGCGCGCAGGTGGCCCGCCACATCCGGCGCAGCATGTTTTGCGCGCGACGCACGAATACTGGCCTGGACCACCAGTGCCACCGACAGCCCCAGCATCAGCAGCCCGTAGCCGAAGGGGAAGAAGCCAGGCCCAGGCCCGTCCGGCCCCATCAGGTCCCAACTGCCGGCGCGCATGGCGATGAAGCCGCCAAGGCCCGCCAGCGCCAGGCCCGCCACCACATTCCCGTCAGGGCGGGTCAGGCGCACAGCACGACCAGGTCGCGCACATCATCCAGCGCATCCAGCGCCCAGACCCGGTCGGCGATCCGCCGCGCGCGATCGGGCCCCAGGATATCGGCGACATTCCCCAAAAACTTGCGTTCCAGCGCCGCGTCGGACATCGGGTTCTTCACGGTGCCGCTGGCATGCGCGACCGGGGCTTCGAACCGTCGCCCGTCGGTCGCGATCAAGGTCGCATGCGCCTGGTCCTTGCCGAAGGCATCGACCGTGGTGACCTGCACCTTCGGCCGGAACGCCAAGACATCGGCGGCGCCGGACCGCGCATCGGAGTATTGCGCGATACCAGCCGTCCCATCCAGATAGGCCACCGAGGCCGAGTGGTTGATGCTGAACTTCGACATCAGCCCCGACCGCGGATCGTCCACGCCGGTGATCTTCACGGCATGCGGGTGGACGGACAGCTCGATCCGCGCGACCGCCTCGGCGGGCAGGGCGGCGTTCTGCGACAGCGCGATCATGGCGTCGATCAGCGGGTGCAGCACGATGCCGCAGGCATAGGGCTTGTAGCCGTTGCGGGCGATTTCCCAGCGCTCGCCAAGCCCTTCGGTGATCCGCTCCGGCGTCGACTGGGTGCTGTAGATGCGGGTGAAGCCGCGCTTGCCCTCAAGGATCTCGACCGAAGAGTTGAAGCCGCGTGCGGCCAGCAGCGCCGCCAGCGCGCCGCTATTGGCAGCCTTCCCGGCATGCAGCGACTTGCACATCGTGCCGCGGTTCTGTTGCATTCCCGCGGCCTGGGTCGTGGCGATGCCGATCGCGTGGTTGGTCTGGGCGGCATCCAGCCCGAGCAACCGCGCCCCGGCCGCCCCGGCCGCGATGGCACCCAAGGTGCCGGTCAGGTGCCAGCCGCCGTCATGATGCGCGGGCGCGCCCAGACCCGCCCGCACCCCGGCCTCGAACCCGCCCACATAGGCCGCGATCAGGTCGCGGCCCGATACCGGCGCGCGTTCGGCCAGGCCCAGCAGCGCTGCCAGCACCGGCGAACTGGTGTGCAGCACCACCCCGCCCATGTGGGTGTCGTCGAAGTCGAGCAGATGGCCCATCTGGCCATTGACGATTGGCGCCTCCAGCAGCCCGATCTTCAGCCCGCCATGGCCAAGCACATGGGCGCGCGGGGCCGATCCGATGTCGGCGAAGGTGTCGAGCAGGATTCGGATCGTGTCGTGGCAGCTGGCGGCGAGGGCGCAGCCGATCCAGTCCAGCACGCCACGCCGGGCCTCATGCACCACGGCGGCGGGCAGGGCGTCGAAGCGGATGCCGGCGATGAAGGCTCCAAGGGCCTTGGTGACGCCCAGGTCGAGCGCGGCCACGCCATAGGCATTCTGCGACGAAACCATCGTGGTTCGCTCCTCCCCCTTGCGTGCCTTTGCTCGGCCGCTTGAGGTGGGAGGCTAATGTAGATGTATGCAGATGTATACGTCCCGCCGCGTGAAGCCGCCGGGCTCGCGGTAGGTCAGCCGGCACTGCGATGTTTATTTTTTTCTTCCTGGCACAGGCTTTTCAACACATTCCTGCCGCCGGGACTGCCCAGGAGGGGGCTGTCCGGCGTCCAATCGCCATCAACTTTCATCTGCCTCGTTCCGAGAACGATTCTCAGTGATTGGATTTTCCATTACGAAAGCTGCACGGGATTGGAGCGTTTTCGTTAAATGAAACGAGTTCTGGCCGGCTGGACACTGTGCTTCCGCGTGCACGGGCATGCCTGACCTGGACCGGATTCCGGGGCATGCGCCCCCGATGCCGTTCCGGCGCCCATTCCTGGCCGACCCGATAAAATTGCGGTTTGTCTGCGTTTCGTGGTCGACCTGCTGCGTTCTGCGAAGGAGCGGGTCCCGGCGGGTGCATGCGCCAGACGCCGGCCTGACCCCACACCACCTCCAAAGCGACCCGCCGCCAAAGGCCATCGCCGATGGAAAGCCACGCCTCCGCGTAAAAATCGCAAGACAGAAATAGGGGCGTCGCCGAACGCCGTAAATCGGTTAATTTCGTTTAGATCAAGCAATCTTCCTCTCGAAATACCAGACTGAGGTCAACCAAAAGGAACGCCTTCATGTTCATTCAGCACACGCAAACCGTTAGCGACCTGCACACCGCGGCCTTCACATCGCGCGAGATCGTATCGCCCCGCGATGCCATGGCCGCCCGCCTGCCAGGCTTCGTGCAGCCCTTCCTGACCTGGCTGACCGCCAGGCCGGCGATGGGCGAAGCCCCAAACCCGCGCAGCGCGATGAGTTTCGTCGTGGGTTCGCTGGCCTGGACGTTCGGTGGATGCCTGCTGGCGCTGGTGCCGTTCCTGCTGACCGGCGCGCCCGCCGCGGCCTGGCTGCTGGTGCCGGCGGGGCTGCTCGCCACCTGCTGCGGGCTGGGACTGTTTCAGGTGGTCATCTTCCACCATTGCTCCCACGGCACCGTCTTCGCGACGCGCGACGCGAATCGCAGGGCGGGCCGGCTCATCTCCGCGCTGTTGTTGTTCAAGCGCTTCGACGACTACCAGCACGAACACATGCTGCACCACAGCGCCAAGAAGCTGCTGACCGAGGAAGATGAATTCGCCGATTTCGTCATGGGCATGTGCGGCCTGGAACCAGGCCTGTCCAAGCAGGAATTGTGGCGCCGGGTGATCGTGAACCTGATCTCCCCCCGGTTTCACGCCCGCTTCCTGCTGCGCCGCGTGCGCGCCAGCCTGATCACCGGGGATGCCGCGCATGACTGGCCGGGCCGTGTTGCCTGGACCGCGGCAATCGCGCTGTCCCTGGCCACCGGGACCTTCTGGCTCTTTGCCCTGGTCTGGATCCTGCCGGTCACGGTCCTGCTGCAGATCGCGACGGTCTTTCGTATCCTGTGCGAACACAGCTTCCCCGAACCGGCCCTGATCGCGACGCGGGACAAGGATTTCGTCTGCCACGCGACGGCCGGCGTCTTCCCCGGCCGTGCCCCGCCGCTGGAACGGGCGACGACGGCGGCCGGCCTTCTGGCCTGGGGCCTGTGGTGGGCCGATATGCTGACGGTGCAGCTTTTCGTCCGGCTCTTCGTGCTGGTCGGCGATGCGCCATGCCATGACTTCCACCACCGCCGCCCGGCCACACGGCGCTGGACCACCTATATCCACGCGCGCCAGCAGGACCTGGACCAGGGCTCGCCCGGCTTCCCGGCCGGCTATTTCGAAAACTGGGGCCTGGTCCGTGCGGTGGACCGCAACCTCGCGACCTTGTCCGTCACAGCGCCGGAAACGATCGGGCGCTGAGCGGGGGAGGACGGGGGAGGCGGGCCCGGGCGACGACGCCCGGGCCCGATCGCCCCGCACGGCGATACAGCTCTATCCGGCGACGTCGGCGATCCGCACCGCCTTGGCGGGGAGCGTCAGGGTCACCGTCGTGCCCGCACCGGCCTCGCTGAAAATCTCCAGCGTGCCGCCATGGGCCTCGGTCAGCCCCTTGGCGATCGGCAGGCCCAGCCCGGTCCCGGCAAAGGCACGGTCATGGCCATTGTCGATCTGCTGGAAGGGTTCCAGGGCCCGCGGCAGATCCTCGGCCCGCATCCCGACGCCGGTGTCGGCGACAGTCACTTCGCAGCGACCATCCGCCAGGCGTTGGGCACCGATGCGCGCCCGCCCGCCGGGCTGGGTGAATTTCACGGCATTGCTCAGCAGGTTGATGATGACCTGGCGGAAGCGCATCGGATCCACCAGGATTTCGAGCCCGGGCTCCGTCGGCGCGACCTCGACCGCGATCCCGCGCGGGATGGCCAGCGCCGAAATCTCGCGCGCGGCGCCGGTGATCACGTATTCGGCCGAGACCCAGGCCGGCGCCAGCATCGGCGTGCTGCGCGACAGGCTGGAATAATCCAGGATGTCGTTGATCAGTTCCAGCAGGGAACGGCCCGATTGCAGGATCTGCTGCGCGTAGTCGCGGCGCTGCTTGGCCGTCAGGCGGTAGCGTGAGCCCGGGGCCATCATCTCGGAAAAGCCGATGATCGCGCTCAGCGGCGTGCGCAGCTCGTGGCTCCAGGTCGCGAGGAAGCGCGCCCGCAGCGCGCTTGCCTCCTCGGCGGAGGCCTTGGCGCTGCGCAGTTCCAGCTCGGCCTGCTTGCGCGCCAGCACGTCGATGTAGACCGACAGTGCTCCCTCGACGAGTTCCTGGTCCCCGACCTCGAAGGGGCGGCTCACATTCGCCTCGGACTGGTTGCCGATGATCAGCCCATGCCCGGAGGCCCGGTCGTGCGCCCAGAGCACATACGGCACCCGCAGGATGCCGGTCAGCTCATAGGCCGGCGGCTCAAGCACCGTGCGGGAGGTGGTCAGGAAGAAGGCCGGCGCGTTGGGCACGGTGACCCAGGGCGCCGGCACGTCGGCGCCGAAGCCGATGGCGTGGGTCACGCGGAATCGGTCGGGGGCCTCCGGGTTGCCGTCGCAGCGGACGAAGGCGGCGCGGTCGCACAGCGTGTTTTCCACGACGACCTGCAGCAGCGCGCTGCCGATTTCATCGGGCGACCCACTGACATCTGCGACGCGGTGGGCCTCGCGGATCAGCTTGGCGACGGTGCGGCTGCGGCGGGCCTCGCGGAAGGCCTGGCTCTGCTCCTCCTGCAACCGCAGCAGCCGCGTGCCCAGGTCGTTGCACTCCCGCCGGTAATAGGCGAGCTCGCGTTCCAGCTTGCCGATATCGAGGCGTACGAGATTGCTCACGATGCACGTCTCAATACGCTCAATACACCGGTCCAATCCAGCGGAAGGCTGCTTTCGCCGTCGAAGGGCGCGATCTCGACCCCCGAATAGAAGCCCATGAAGGGCAGGTGGGGGTCCAGCGTCTGCAGGACGACCTCGGCCTCCTCGACCGGCGCGCCGCTGCGGGCGCTGGCCCGGCCGGCGCAGTCGATATACAGCGCCAGCAGGTTCTCGGCGCCGGCGACCGCGGCGTTCAGCCCGGCCACGCCGCGGCGAACGGATTCCAGCATCAGCGCATTGTCGCGGCTCATGATCTGGACCTGGGTGCCGAGCGCGAAATCCGGCTCGAACAAGGTGATCGACCCGCTTTCCGGGTTGGCGCGCAGGATCAGCCGGTTGACGTAGGCGTTCTCGTCATAGGGCGCGAAGGGGTCGCCGCGCTTCTGGCCCAGGGTCGCGACCAGCGACAATTCATGCCCGCGCGACTTGCCGATCGGCAGGCCGAGCATCCGTTCGATCACATGCAGCGCCGGCTCGCCGTCCAATTCATAGACATGGGCGCCATCGATGCGGGTGATCTCCATGAAGGCGCTGACCGGGCGGCAGCCGTGCAGGATCACCGTCTCGGCCTGGATGCAGGATGGGAAGACGAGTGCCAGCGCGGCGTGCTTGCTGACGCCCTGGCCGTCGAACACCCATGCGCCCGACATGTTCATGTCGGTCAGCAGCCCGCCGCCCAGCAGGTAGACCGGCGCATTGCCGACGCCCTCGTTGAAGCCGGCGACGATCGAGCTTGCATGGTGCAGTCGCGGGGGCAGGGTGCTGGCGACGCTGTCGAACAGCAGCAGGGCGACGCAACGCTCCGAAACCCCCTCCCTGACCGCGACGCCGAGCGCCAGGCCCGCGGCCCGCTCATCCGTCTGGAGGTCGTGGTTCGTGATCAGCCGCGGGGTCGTCGCGGGATCGTCAAATGCCACCAGGCCGAGTTCGAAGCCGCTGATGCCGAAGCCCTGGCGTGAGATGGCGCCGGCGGCGGAACCGCCGACCACCGGCACCGGCCCGAAGGCGGCCAGTAGCGCCTCCAGCACCGCATGGGGGTCGTGCTTGCCGCCGACAAAGGCCATCAGCATCCGTGGCGCGTTCGGCCCCAGGCTTGCGGCGGCCTGACGCACCGCGGCCGCTGGGTCGGAGCTTTTGCCATAGGCGACACGCATCAATCCGTTCCCCGCCGCGGCTCGGTCGCCCACCTGATTGAACCTGAGGCTTTGTAAACCAAACAGTGGGGGCACACGCAATGACACTCGCCCCCCGGTAGCAGGTCTACATTACTTATCTATCAGAACCTGGGGTCGATCGGTACGGCTTGCAAGTGAATCGCCGAGGCCCGATGGAGGCTCGTCCGACCCTCTGGTCCGCGCCGATCAGGCCCATGTTCTTCTCGTATTCAAGATGAGTCCATCGCGTCATCATGCCGGCCGGGACGCTCGTGCCGTGCAAGCGATAACGACGGATACGAAAGTTGACTTCCGATGCATGACGCGGCGCCACCCGCCATCGAGCCCCGGCCGGGTCGCATCGCGCGGCCCCGCCGGGACGCGGACGGGCAGGGGTGGCTGCGCTGGGTCCCGGGGGTCGCGATGTTGCGCGGCTACCAGATCGGCTGGCTGCGCCACGACCTGGTGGCCGGGCTGGTGCTGACGACCATGCTCATCCCGGTCGGCGTCGCCTATGCGGTCGCATCGGGATTGCCCGGAATCTATGGGCTTTATGCGACCATCGTGCCCTTGCTGGCCTATGCGGTGTTCGGACCAAGCCGGATCCTGGTCATTGGGCCCGACTCCTCCCTGGCCGCGATCATCCTGGCCGTCGTGCTGCCGCTGTCCGGGGGCGACCCGATGCGGGCGGTGGCGCTGGGCGGTGCGCTGGCCATCGTGTCCGGCATCGTGTGCATCGCGGCCGGGCTGGTGCGCCTGGGCTTCCTGACCGAATTGCTCTCCAAGCCGATCCGCTATGGCTACATGAACGGGATCGCGGTGACGGTGCTGATCAGCCAGTTGCCGAAGCTCTTCGGCTTTTCCATCGATGCCGATTGGCCGATCGCGAGCCTGCGCGCGATCGGCCAGGGCATCTGGGACGGCCGGGTCAATGGGACGAGCTTGCTGGTCGGTGCCGCGACCCTGGCCACGATCCTGCTGCTGAAGGGCAGCAAGCGGCTGCCGGGGATCCTTATCGCCGTCGTCGGCGCGACAATCGCCGTGGGCATGCTCGGCCTGTCGGAGCATGCCGGCGTGGCGGTCCTGGGCTCGCTTCCGGCCGGACTCCCGGGTTTGAGCATTCCCTGGATCGGGCCCGACGACATCATGCCCGTGCTGGTCGGCGGTTGTGCGGTGGCGGTGGTCTCCTTTGCAGATACCAGCGTGCTGTCGCGCATCTACGCCACGCGGACCGGCACCTATGTCGATCCCAACCAGGAGATGCTCGGGCTCGGCGCCGCGAACCTGGCCGCCGGCTTCTTCCAGGGCTTCCCGATCAGCAGCAGTTCGTCCCGCACGCCGGTCGCCGAGGCGGCGGGGGCGAAGACGCAGGTCACCGGCGTCGTCGGCGCGCTGAGCGTGGCCCTGCTGCTCGTCGCGGCACCGGATCTCCTGGAATTCCTGCCGGCCCCGGCGCTGGCCGCCGTCGTGATCGCCTCGGCCATCGGCCTGATCGAGGTCGCTGACCTCCGCCGCATCTACAGCATCCAGCGCTGGGAGTTCTGGCTGTCGATCGTATGCTTCGTCGGCGTGGCGGTGCTGGGTGCGATCCCGGGGATTGGCCTGGCCATCGTCATCGCGGTCATCGAATTCCTCTGGGACGGCTGGCGGCCGCATTGGGCGGTGCTGGGCCGTGCCGAGGGGGTGAAAGGGTATCACGACATCAAGCGTTACCCAGGCGCCCGCCTGATACCGGGGCTGGTGCTGTTCCGCTGGGATGCCCCCTTGTTCTTCGCCAATGCGGAGGTGTTCCAGGAGACGGTCCTCGATGCCCTGGCGGCATCGCCGACACCGGTGCGATGGCTGGTCGTCGCGGCCGAGCCGGTGACCAGCATCGATGTCACCGCGGCGGACTCCCTGGCCGAGCTGGACGACAGGCTGCGTGCGGCCGGCATCACGCTGTGCTTCGCCGAGCTGAAGGACCCGGTGAAGGACAAGCTGAAGCGCTTCCGGCTGTTTGAGCGCTTCGGCGAGGCGCAGATGTTCCCGACGATCGGCGCGGCGGTCGACGCCTACCTGGCAGCGCATGATGTGGAGTGGGTCGACTGGGACGAACGGCCTGCGTAGGACCGATGCGCCGCGTCTCAGGAGGTGATGCTGCGCTTGTGTTCCGCCTTGATGCCTGTCTGCCGTTCAAGCTCGGCCAAGGCGGCGTTCACGCGCTGCATCATCGGCTGCTCGCCGCCGGCCATGCCCTCGCCCTCGGCGGTTTCCAGTTCCAAAGCATCATGGTGCCAGCGTTCGAGGACCTGCCGCTTGCGGGTGGCGTCGAGATCGGCGCATGCCAGCACATCGGCGGGCTCGTTGAACACGGCCCGCGGGTCAGCCAGGGCATGATCGAAGTCGATCGGACGGGCATTGGCCATGGCTCTCTCCCCAACTATGCGGTGGGGACAGGATATCATCCAATCCCTACGCGGCGTATCGAACCATGGCTGATGTGGTGTCGGAGGAGGCCGCGGGCAAGGCGGGTGGCCTGGCGGCGCGCTGCTGGCGGGTGGGTCCTGCTTTGGCAAGGCCGGCCTGTGCGGTGGCCGCTACGCCTGTTCAGCAGCCTGTTAAGTCGATGATGGCATGAGCGGCCCGGCCCGTTGAGCAAGGAACCCAGTATGGACACCACACCCATCCTCCGACGCGGACTGATCGCAGCCGGGCTTGCCGCGCCCCTTGCGGCGCGCGCGCAGGAAACCGCGCCGGTCCAGGTCGCTTCCGGGTTGCGGTATCAGTACCTGATGACCTGGGACGTCGATCGCCTCAACCGGATCCTCTCGGTCGACGCGCCCAGATTCTTCGGCGTCGGCGTGACCTATACGCCGGCCCGCAATGCGGTGCGCCTGTATCGCGTCACCTATGCCTCGGTCATTCCCGAACGCGGCAACAGGCCAACGGTGGCGACCGGGTTGCTGGCGATTCCCGTGACCGAGGGGAGCAGCCTTCCCATGGTCTCCTACCAGCACGGCACGGTCTATGGGAAAGAGCAGGTGCCCTCCTTCCCGGAGCAGTCGCCCGAAACGCAACTCATGATCGCCCAATTCGCCGGGCAGGGCAGCATCCTGATCGGCGCCGACTACTTCGGCCTCGGGCTCTCCACCGAACCGGAGGGCTATATGGTCAAGGGCAGCCATCAGCAGGCGACCTACGACATGCTGGTGGCAAGCCGCGCCGTGCTCGACCAGATGCGTCTTGCCGCGAACAGGCTGCATATCGCCGGCTGGTCGCAGGGCGGCTTCGTCACCATGGCCTTCCTCGAAAAGCTGGAGACTGCGGGCGTCACCGTGCAGGGGGCCGCGACCGCGAGCGCGCCGGTGGATATCTTCGTGCCCCTGAATGGCTTCCTCAACTTCCCGCGCCCGAACGACGCCGATTGGGTGAACTCGCTGTTCATCCTGTCGGCCTTCTCCTACGAGCATTATTACGGGGTCCCGGGACTCGCACGTTCCCTCATCAATGACGCATATTACGATGCGTCTCGCCGCCTCTATGAACGGCAGCCCGTGCAGGCCGCGGAGATTCCGACCGACCTGCGCCTGCTGATCCGGCCCGCGTATTTCGATCCCCAGTTCTTCGCCACCTCGGCCTATGGCCGCTTCGTCGCGATGACCGAGGCCTATCGCTGGATCATCAAGACGCCGGTGCGAAACTACTTTGGTGAGGCGGATGAGGCCATTACCGTCGGCTTGGGCCAATTGGCACAGACCTATCAGCGCGCGATCGGCACCGGGAATACCAAGGTCGAGGCCATCTCAACCGGCGCCACCAGCCATAGCGGCACCTTCGCCACAGCCGTGCAGCAGTGGAAGACCTGGTTCGATGCACCCTGAGACGCCGGGCGGCCCGACGGGGCAGGAATTGGGCGTGCACCGTTGAACGAAGCGCGGGAATTGCCGTAGCGTAAGTCATCGCTGCCGAACCGGTCCCGATCCCACGCCAGCGCAGCGGGCGATCCTGGCAGCAATCGCGGGAGATAGGGTGTTGTCGTTACGGATCGATGCTGCCGCACCGGATGTCGGTGCCCAGGGCAGGAGTTCCGTTCAACCGTTGGACTGACCCGTCCGGCGTCGCGCGGCATGGCGCCGCGCCGCGCCCGCGACGGGCAGGGAGAGGCAGATGATCTTCCGGCAATTGTTCGACAGCGTTTCGGGCACCTACACCTACCTCCTGGCCAGCCGGCGCGGTGGCGAGGCGCTGATCATCGATCCGGTGATCGAGAAGGTGGACCGTTACCTCAAGCTGATCGAGGAGCTTGACCTGCGCCTGGTCAAGGCCGTGGACACCCACTTGCACGCCGACCACATCACCGGCCTCGGCGCGCTGCGCGACCGCACGCAATGCATCACCGTGATGGGCGAACAGAGCAAGGTGGATGTCGTCTCGATGCGGATCGCCGAGGGCGACAGGCTGCGTGTGGAGGGGTTGAGCCTGGATGTGCTGTACACCCCCGGCCACACGGACGATTCCTACAGCTTCGTGCTCGACGACCGGGTTTTCACGGGCGACACGCTACTGATACGCGGCACCGGCCGAACCGATTTCCAGAACGGCGATTCGCGCCAGCAGTATGAGAGCCTGCAACGGCTGATGCGCCTGCCGGACGAAACGCTGGTCCTGCCCGCGCATGACTATAAAGGCGACACGGTCAGCACGATCGGTGAGGAAAAGCGCTTCAACCCGCGCCTGCAGGTCAAGGATGCGGAGGCCTATGCGGCGCTGATGGCGTCGCTGAACCTGTCGAACCCGAAGATGATGGACGTCGCCGTTCCGGCGAACATGCGCCAGGGGTTAATGCAGGCGGAGATCGCCCGGCGCGGTTGGGCCGTGAGCCCGACGCAGGCCGCGGACCTGCTCGGCGCGCGGGACGTCATGCTGGTGGATCTGCGGGAGCCTGGCGAACGCAAGAAGCATGGCGTGATCCCCGGATCGCTCCATGCGCCATACCCGGACCTGCGGGAAAACCTCGGGCCCGGCGGCATGCTGCATGAATTGGCGGCATCGACCGGCCGGCCGCTGCTGTTCTACTGCGCCTTCGGCGAGCGCAGCGCGATGGCCGTGCAGGCGGCGCAGGATAGCGGCCTCATCGGGGTGCGGCACATAGAGGGCGGGATCGGCGCCTGGGCGGGGGCTGGGCTGACGGTCGAACGCTCCGCCTGAGCGCCGGCGGCGTTCGACGGGTCTGGCGGCGAAGAGGCGGGAGGACAGGCGAGCAAGCTGCCGGATTGGACGGCCGCCAGGAACAGACGAAGGGTCAGCCAATCCGGCGCAATTCTTCGCGTCACTGTCGTTCGATGTTGGCCGTGGCCACGACATCGCGCCACTGCCGGACCTGCCCGGCCACGAAGTCACGCATCTCCATCGGCGTGCTGGCGCGGGCCTCGGAGCCCAGCCCGGCGAGGGTCCGCTGGATCTCCGGCATTTGCAGGATACGCGCGAGTTCGGCCTGCAACCGCTGCACGATCGGCGCCGGTGTCCCGGCCGGGGCCGCGAGGCCGACCCAGGACAGGACCTCGAACCCCGGCGTCGTGCCGGCGATCGGCGCGACCTCCAGCCCCGGCCAAGGTGCGGCGCTGGTGACGCCCAGTGCGCGGATGGTGCCGGCGCGGATCGCCCCGCCGGTGACGGTGATCGAATCGACCATCAGGTCGATGCGCCCGCTCATCAGATCCGTCAGCGGCTGGGTGCCGCCGCGATAGGGCACATGGGTCAGTTGGATCCCCGTCGCCTGGGCCAGCAATTCCCCGGTCAGATGCTGCGTGGAGCCGACGCCGACCGAACTGAAGGTGGTGCCGCCGGGATTGGCCCGGGCCCGCGCGATCAGGCTCGGCATGTCGGTGATCGGGCTGCCCAAGGATGTCGCGACCACGAAAGGGAAGACCGACACGGTGGAGATGAAGGCGAAATCCGCCACGGGGTCGAAGCGCAGGCTGCGGTAGACCGCCGCCGAAACCGCGTGCCCGCCGGTCAGCAGGACCAGCGTGTAGCCATCGGGCCTGGCGCGCGCGACATATTCGCTGGCGATATTGCCGCCCGCGCCGGTCCGGCCCTCGACCACCACCGGCTTGCCCAGTGCGACAGAAAGCGGTTGCGCGATCACCCGGGCGATGGTGTCGGCATTCCCGCCCGCGGCGAAACCCTGGACGATCTGGATCGGCCGGTCGGGCCATTCCTGCGCTCTTGCGGTGCCTGCCGTCAGCAAGACGCAACACAGGCCGGCGAGCACACGGGCGATCCGCATCGGGCGGTTTCCTTCTGGACGTTACCTTCCAGGATCAACGCCCTTCGCCCGCCAGCGCAAGTCACCATCGACGGTGACGCCTGGCCCGTCCCGCTTCCGTTGCTGGCGCCTTGGCGCCTCGCCACATCCGGCGACGGAGCCACGGAGATTGTCATGCCCGAACATACCCAATCAGCCCTGTCACGGCGCGGCCTGGGCGGCCTGGTCGCCGCCTTGCCTGTCCTGGCCCAGGCGATGCCCGCGGCGGCTCAGGTCAGCGGCCTGCCGGCCGCCAACATCCCGCCCCCCGAAACGCGTTCGCTGGAGGAGTTGCACCAAGCCGCCGTCGCCGAGGGCGGCGAATTGCTGGTCTATGCGGGCGGCGATCTGCGCAACGGATCGGCCGCTACCGAACAGGCCTTCAACCGCCGCTTTCCGGGCATGAAGATCCGCATCCTGGTCGATCGCAGCAAGTTCCACGGCGTGCGCATCAACAACCAGATCGCGCGCGGCCGTGTCGCCTGCGACGTCGCGCATGTGCTGACCATCAACCTGTTCGAACACTGGAAAGCCGAGGGTCGCCTGCTGCCCTACAAGCCGCTCGGCTGGGAGGAGGTCTTCGCCGATGTCCGCGACCCCGATGCGGCCTATGTGCCGATCGGCCTCTTCTCCTTCAGCACCGTCTACAACACGACGCTGCTGACCGAGGCGGAGGCGCCGCGCGATGCCATCGACTACCTGGACCCCAAGCTGAAGGGCAAGATCGTCCTGTGCTATCCACAGGATGACGACGCGATCCTGTATCAGTTTGATCGCATCGTCGCGGCCCACGGCTGGGGCTATATGGAACGGTTGATGACGCAGGATGTGACCTGGGTGCGCGGGTCGGCGCCGGCGCGGGTCATGGTTCAGCGGGGGGAGAAGGCCGCGACCTTCAGCGCCACGGGTCCGCTGGTAGCGCCGGCCGGCGCGAGTTTCCGCTTCATCATCCCACGCCGCGACAGCTTCCTGACCTGGGCGCAGCCCGCGGCGATCTTTGGCGAGGCACGGCATCCGGCCGCGGCGAAGCTCTACCTGAGCTGGCTGCTATCGGCCGAGGTCCAGGGGGCCGCGGGCCGGCAATGGCCGGTGCGCCGCGACGTCGCGCCCGCCACCGGCTTCGGCCCCATCACCACCTACAACACCCAGCCCGCACGCTTCGGCGCCTATGTGCAGGATCGCGCCCGGCTGGAGCGGATGCGCGACCAGTTGGAACAATACACCGGCCCGATGCAGGGGCCGAACCAGACCGGCGTCGAGGGCATCTACCCCGACCCGGGGTGAGGCACCTTGAACTTGCGTTCCAACGTGTCCCAGCAATCCGGATAGGCCCCGTCCATCAACTGCAACTGGGATGCGTAACCCGTGGGGCTCAGCGGGTAACGCGTCTCGAACATGAAGGCCATGGTGCCGGACAGGCGTTCGGGTTGCAGCGCCTTGCTGGAGGCCTTGTCGAAGGCCTCGGCATCCGGGCCATGCGCGACCAGCGCGTTGTGCAGGCTCATGCCGCCAGGCACGAAGCCGCCGGGCTTGGCGTCGTAGACTCCGTAGATCAGCCCCATGAACTCGCTCATCACGTTCATGTGGTACCAGGGCGGCCGAAAGGAGCCTTCCATGACGATCCAGCGCTCCGGGAAGATCACGAAATCGACGTTCGCCGTGCCGGCGGTTTCCGATGCGGCGGTCAGCACGGTGTAGATCGATGGGTCCGGGTGGTCGAACAGCACGGAACCGACCGGCGAGAAGCGGCGCAGATCGTATTTCACCGGTGCGTAATTGCCGTGCCAGGCGACGACATCCAGCGGCGATTGCGCAAGCTCGGTGACATACATCCGCCCCAGCGCCTTCACGAAAAGCTGGCAGGGCGTCTCCTTGTCCTCATAGGCCGCGACGGGGGTCAGGAAGTCGCGCGGATTGGCCAGGCAATTGGCGCCGATCGGGCCACGTTCCGGCAGGGTCAGGTAGTGTCCGTAGTTCTCGCAGACATAGCCGCGCACCGGGCCGTCCGGCAGGTCCACCTTGAACTTCATGCCCTTGGGCACGATCACCACATCGCCCGGCGCCGCATCCAGGCGGCCGCATTCGGTAAAAACCTCGATACGGCCCTGCTGCGGCACCAGCAGCATCTCGCCATCGGCGTTGTAGAAGTAGCGGTCGCCCATGGAGCGGTTGGCGACATAGACATGGCTCGCCATGCCGGCCTGCATGTGCACGTCGCCGCCGGTCGCGATGGTGCGCAGCCCATCCAGGAAGTCGCAGGGTTCGTCCGGGATGGCGATGGGGTGCCAGCGCATCTGCGCGATGGGCAGGCTGCTTTCGTCGCGGCAGGGCGCGGTGCGGATCAGGCCGCAATCCACCTCCCGAAAGCCGGTGCCATGCTTCACCGATGGGCGGATGCGGTAGAACCAGACGCGCTTGTTGTGCTGCCGAGGCGCGGTGAAGGCCGTGCCCGACAATTGTTCGGCGTAGAGGCCGAGTGGCGCCCGCTGCGGCGAATTCCGCGCGATGGGCAGCGCGCCCGGCACGGCCTCGGTTGCGAAGGAATTCTCGAAGCCGGTCATGTAGGCGAGCGACCCGTCGCGCGGTGCCAGCACCGCTTCGCTGAAGACGGGATGTTGGATGGTGTCCATGTCTGGCTCCCTTCGTCTCAAAGATGCCGGCCGCTGTCCACGACCAGCGTGGTGCCGGTGGACAGGCGCAGATGGGTGACGGCCGCGAGCACCGCCATCGCGACGTCATCAGCCTCGGCGACGATCTTCAGCGGAGTCGCGGCGGCCTGCTTTTCCACCCCGGCGCGGCCGCGGCCCGGCACGAAATCGGTCGCGACGGCGGCGGGGGACACGCTGATGACGCGAATCTCCGGCCCCAGCACGCGGGCCAGTGACATCCCCATGGTGTCCACCGCGGCCTTCGACGCGCAATAGGCGATGCTGCTGCCCAGCCCCGTGCTGGCCGACAGCGAGGAGATATTGATGACCACGGCATCCCCGCCGCGCCGCAGCAGCGGCGCGAAGGCGCGGATCGTGGCAAAGGGGCCGCGCACGTTGGTGATCAGGATGTTGTCGAACGTCGCATCGTCCAGCGCATCCAGATCGGCATGCGGCACGGCGCGGGTCACGCCGGCGGAATTCACCAGCACATCGGCGCGGCCAAAATTCGCCTCGACCAGTGCCGCTGCCGCGCGGATCGCGTCGCTGTCGCCCATCGGGATATGCACGGGCAGGTGGCCGGTGCCGGGCAGTTCGGCGGCGAGCGCCTCGGCACGGTCGCGGCCGGCGTTGTAGCCGATGGCGATGGTGGCACCGGCCTCGGCCAGGCGCCGGGCCGTGGCGGCGCCGATGCCGCTGCTGCCGCCGGTGATGACGGCGACGCGGCCCTGCAGGCTATAGGGGCCCTGGCCGCCCTGGCGGAACTCACTCATGGACATTCTTCCTTGTTGGGACGTGTGGGGCAGGCAGGATCTGGCCGGCGCAGGCCCCGAAGCCGATGCGCACGCGACCATCGCGCGCGCAATGGCCATGGAAGACGACCTCGTCCCCGTCGTCCAGGAAGCCACGCGTTTCGCCGCCTGGCAGGGTGATGGGGATGCTGCCGCGCTGGGTGATTTCCAGCAGGCTGCCAAGGCCTGCGCGATCGGGGCCCGAGATGGTGCCCGTGCCATAAAGATCACCCGGCTCCAGGTTGCAGCCATTGCTGGTCTGGTGCGCGATCATCTGCGCCGGCGTCCAATACAGCGCATCGGTGGCGGCACGGCTGAGGCGGTGCGGCGCGGTGCCCGCTTCCCGCATGGCCGCGGTCGTGAGGAAGGCTTCGACCGTCACCTCCAACCCGCCGAGGGCCTGGTCGCCGGCACCGTCCAGATGGGGCAGGGGCGCCGGGTCGCCCGCGGGGCGCGGCCAGGCCGGCACGCGGAAGGGCCGCAGGGCGTCGGCCGTGACGATCCAGGGCGACAGGGATGTCGCGAAGCTCTTGCCCAGGAAGGGGCCGAGCGGCTGGTATTCCCAGGCCTGGATATCGCGCGCCGACCAGTCGTTCAGCAGGCAGACGCCAAAGAGGTGCCGCGACGCCTCGGCCACCGGCACGGGCGTGCCGACCACCGAAGCCCCGCCCAGGAACAGGCCGAGTTCCAATTCATAGTCCAGGCTCTGGCAGGCGCCATAGACAGGCGCATCCTGCCCCGCCGGTTTGACCTGGCCATTCGGCCGATGCACCGGTGTGCCGCTGACCCGCAGTGTCGAGACACGGCCCTGATAGGCGATCGGCACGTACTTGTAGTTGGGCAGCAAGGGATTGTCCGGCCGGAACATGCGCCCCGCATTGGTCGCGTGGTTGATCGAGGCGAAGAAATCGGTGAAGGCGCCAGGCCGCGCCGGCAGGAGCATTTCGGCGTCGCCCACCGGCGTCAGCAGCGGTTCCACCGCCGCGCGCGACCCGCTGCCGGACAGCAGCAGCGCGAACAGCCCACGGCGCAGCGCGGTCCAGGCCGCGGGATCGCAGGCCATCAGGGGCACCAGCGTGGCCCCGCCCGCCGCCAGCGCCGCGTCCCGTGCCAGGCCCTGCAACAGCGGGGCACAGGCCGCCACGTCCAGCACCTGGTCGCCGATCGCGACCCCGCCACGCGGGGCGCCGGTGTGGCGGAACACACCAAATGGGAGGTTCTGGATGGGGAAATCGGCGCCCTCGACATTGGCGGCGGCGACCCAGCTTCGCGCCGCCGGGTCGTGGGTCTCATCCAGCAGCACTTCGGTCACGGCCATCCCCCAGAACGCTTCTTGCGCCGAACGATGCCTTGATCGCGGCCGGCGCGCCTGTCGCCATCGCTGGGGACAGGGCGGCCGGCGTCAGGTCAGCTTGCGCACCGAGATCGAAAGGTAGACCGCCGGCTCCGCACCGGTGTTCGCCAGGGAATGACGGACGCCATCGGTCATCTGCAATACGCTGCCGGCGGTATGTTCCACCACCGCGTCGCCACGCCCCTCGGTCAGCACGCCGCTCAGCATGTAGATGATCTCCGGCTTGCCTTCGTGCGAGTGCCAGTCGAAGCCGCCGCCTGGGCGGATCGCGGTGTGGCTCAGCCGCACGAAACGCCCGTCCAGCGCCGCGATCTCCTTCGCCAGGTCGATCGCGGCAAGCCGCGTGGTGGTGAAGCCGATCGGGGCGGGCTCGTTCTGCTGGCCGGACATGGCATTTTCTTCCTGGCTGAAAAGCTTGCTTGACGGGGGCGTTTTGCTCATGCCATCAAGGTATCCGCAATTGGATACCAAATTGGTATGGCAAACAACAACAGCGATGTCACCCAGACCGCCGCCACCTACGACCGGCTTCGCACCGCGATCCTGTCACTGGAACTGCTGCCGGGGGAGACGATCTCCGAACGTTACCTGGAGGAGGTGCTCAGCTCCTCCCGCACGCCGATCCGTGCGGCGCTGGCGCGCCTGGAATCGGAGGGCATGGTCCGGCGCAGCGGCCGTGGCTACATCGTCGCGCCGATCGACGTGGACGAGCTGATCCACGCCTACGCTTTCCGCGAGGTGCTCGAATGCGAGGCGATCCGCAAGGCCGCGCTGATCGCCACGGATGAGGACGTCGTCCGTCTTCGGTCGCTCGCCACCGCGGCGGCGGGCGCACCGCAGCGACCGGCCCCGGGCGCTGAACTGGCCGATGCTTTCCACATGGAGTTCGCCCGTATCTACGGTAATCCCTTCCTTATCCGCGCGCTTGAAAGCACGCAGCGTATCGTCTACCGCGCGCGCTGGCTGGAGATGTCTTCGGATATTCAGGACGCCGGTGCGCGTGAGCATGCCGTGCTGGTCGATCTGGTCGCGGAGCATCGCGCCGACGATGCGGCGGTCGCGATGGCACTGCACGTCTCGCGCTCGCGCGAGCGGATGATCGAAATGTTGAAGCAGCAGAGCCGCAGCCTGCGGGGCCGGGGCCTTCGCATCGTCGCCTGACGGCGACAAGAGTCTTACGTCCAGGAAAAACCAAAAAAGCATGGGGAGGATGAAGCCAATGCGCTTCTCGTTGGCGCGGCGCGCCGTGTTGCTCGGCATGCCCGGCCTTGTCCTGGCCAGCCACGCGCAAGCCGCCTGGCCGGAACGGCCAATCACCTTGGTGCATGGCTTCGGCCCCGGCGGCAATGCCGATGCGGTCGCCCGCGTGGTCGCCGATGCGCTGACGCACCGGCTCGGCAAGACCGTGATCGTCGATGCGCGCCCGGGTGCGGCGGGGGTGATCGCGACCGGCCAGATCGCGCGCGCCGCGCCGGATGGCTATACCCTCGGCTACCTCGTGGGCGCGCATGCGATCGCGCCCGCCATCAACAAGTCGCTGCCCTATGATCCGCTGACCGGATTCAGCTTCATTGGCATGGCGGCGGAATATCCCTTTGTGCTGCTGACCTATCCCGATCATGCGGTGCGCGATTTAGCGGATTTCGTGCGCCTGGCGCGGGAACGGCGGGAGCCCTTCACCTATGGCAGCGCCGGTGTCGGTTCGACGCAGCACCTGGCGATGGAACTCTTTTGCGCCCAGGCGCGCATCACCATGCAGCACGTGCCCTATCGCGTCTTCACCCAGGCCGCACTGGACCTGGCAGCCAAGCGCATCGACTTCACGGTAGAGGCCCCGTCCTCCAACCTCGCGGGCATGCAGCGCGGCAATCCGCGCCCGGTCGCAGTCACCAGCGCCACACGCTTCACGCAACTGCCGGACGTGCCTGCGATGGCGGAGGCCGTGCCCGGCTACGAAGTCACCACCTGGTCCGGCATCGCCGGCCCCGCGGGCCTGCCGACAGAGATCGTCACGCGCCTGAACACCGAACTGCGCGCGGCGCTGACCGATCCTGCGGTGATCCAGCGCATCATCGCGCTGGGAAACGACGTCGCCCCCAGCACGCCGGAATTCTTCCGCGACCGGGTCGCGCGCGACATCGAAAAATGGGCCCAGGTCGTGACCGCGGCCGATATCGAGCGAATGTAGGACAACCGATGACAGCGATAATGACCACGGCGGAGGCGATCGTCGGCAGCCTGCAACGGCACGGCGTCGATACCGTCTACGCGCTGCCCGGCCTGCAGAGCGACCCGTTGTTCGATGCGATGCACCAGGCGGGAGACGCGCTGCGCGTCATCCATCCGCGTCACGAACAGGCCGCTGCCTACATGGCGCTGGGCGCAGCCCTGGCGACGGGCAAGCCGCAGGCCTGCGCCGTCGTGCCAGGGCCGGGCTTGCTGAACGCCAGTGCGGCGTTGCTGACGGCCTATGGCATGAACGCGCCGGTGCTGGCCCTGGCGGGGCAGATCCCGCAGGTCGATATCGACCGCGCGCATGGCCATCTGCACGAGATCCCGGACCAGCTTGGCCTGTCGCGGCACTTCACCAAGTTCGCCGCACGCATCCGCGCGCCGCATGAAGCACCGGCGCTTGTCGACCAGGCGCTGCACAGCGCGACCAGCGGCCGCCAGCGCCCCGTGCTGCTGGAATGCGCCATGGACGTGCTGGCCAGGCGGGGCGCCGTAGCGGATGGCGCCGCGCTGCCCGTGCGGCATGCACCGATCGACGACGACGCCGTGCTGGCCGCAGCAATTATCCTGGGCGCGGCGAAGCGCCCGCTGATCGTGCTCGGCGGCGGCGCGCTCGATGCGGGGCCGGAGATCGTGGCCCTGGCGGAGATGCTGGAAGCGCCGACCGTCGCCTATCGCCGCGGCCAGGGCGCCATGCCCGGCACGCACCGCCTGTTCGTGCCGCTGCCGATCGCACACCGGCTCTGGGCCGAAGCCGACGTGGTGCTCGCCATCGGCACGCGGCTGCATATGCAGCAGAGCATGTGGGGCACCGATGCCGACCTCAAGGTCATCCGCATCGACATCGACCCGGAGGAGCCCGACCGGTTTCGCCGCGCCGATGCCACCTTGCTCGGCGATGCTGCCGAGCAATGCCGCGCGCTGCTGACGAGACTTCCGGCGCAGAATGCGGCGCGGCAGCCTTGTGACCTGTCCGGCCATCGCGGCTGGCTGGCGCAGCGGCTGCAAGGCTTCGAACCGCAGGTCGGATTTCTGAAGGCGATCCGCGCGGCTTTGCCGGAAGACGGCATCTTCGTCGATGAGGTCACGCAGATCGGCTTCGCCAGCCGCCTGGTCTTCCCTGTGCACAAGCCGCGCACCTACCTGTCGCCAGGCTACCAGGACAATCTCGGCTGGGGCCTTGGTGCCGCGCTCGGCGCGCAGGCGGCGATGCCCGGCACGCCGGTCCTGGCGATCGCCGGCGATGGCGGCTTCCTGTATCAGATCGGCGAACTCGCGACCGCTGTGCAGCACAAGCTGCGGGTGGTGGTGGTGCTCTTCGACAATGCGATGTTCGGCAACGTCAAGCGCATCCAGCAGGAACGCTACGGCAATCGCATCATCTCCGCCGACCTGGTGAACCCGGACTTCGGCAAGCTGGCCGATGCCTTCGGCATCGCCACATGGCGCGCGACGACGCCCGACGCCTTGCAGCGCGCCATCACCGAAGCCTTCACCCAGGGCGGTCCCGCCTTGATCCACGTGCCCTGCGGCGAAATGCCAAGTCCCTGGGACATGATCCTGATGCCAAAGGTGCGCGGATGATCCTCGATCTTCACGACGGCATTCGCGACTTCCTGCGCGCACCGCTGCGCGTCTTCATCGACGGTCGCTTCCGCGACACCGCGGTGGATGACGCGATCGAGGTCTTCGACCCCTCCACCGGCCGCCCGATCGCAGCGGTGCCGGCCGTCGGTGCCGAACAGATCGACGAGGCCGTCCAGGCCGCGCGCCGCGCGCTCGATGGCCCCTGGCGCGACATCCGCCCCGCCGACCGGGAACGGCTGATCCAGCGTCTCGCCGATGCGCTGGAGGCCGATGGCGAGGCTTTCGCGCAACTGGAATCGCTGAACAACGGCAAGTCGATCGGCATCGCGCGGGCGATCGAGGTCGGTGCCTCGGTCGACTACCTGCGCTACATGGCCGGCTGGGCCACGAAGATCGAGGGCCATACCTTCGACACCTCGGCCCAGGCGCCACCGGCGGGCAGCCGCACCATGACCTATACGCTGCGCCAGCCGGTCGGTGTGGTCGGCGCCATCATCCCGTGGAATTTCCCACTGTCCATGCTGGTGTGGAAGATCGCGCCGACCTTGGCGACCGGCTGCACCATCGTGGTGAAGCCATCGGAGGAAACGCCGCTGACGGCGCTGCGCTTCGCGCGGCTTTGCCAACAGGTCGGCATTCCCGATGGCGTGGTGAACATCGTCACCGGCTACGGCCACACGGCCGGCGACGCGCTGGCGCGGCACCCCGGCATCGACAAGATCGCCTTCACAGGTTCGACGGAGGTCGGCAAGCTCGTCGGGCACCACGCGGTGGAGGGCATGAAGCGCTTCACCCTGGAACTCGGCGGCAAGTCGCCGATGCTGCTCTTCGCCGACATGGGGGCGCAGCAGCAGCAGTTGTTGGCGCGGCTTGGCCTGTTCTTCAACCAGGGACAGGTCTGCACCGCCGCGACGCGCGTGCTGATCCAGCGCAAGATCCATGACGAGATGCTCGACGCGCTCGGCAAGGTTGCCGACAGCCTGGCCTTCGGCCCGGGCCTGGATCCGGCGTCGGAGGTCAATCCCGTGGTCTCCGCCCGCCAGCGCGACCGCGTGCAGGGTTTTTTGCAGCGCGCGGACGCGGCCGGCGCCACCTTCGCCAGCGGCCGGCGCGATCTGCCGGGCGATGGCTACTACGTCGCGCCGACCCTGCTGTCGGGCATTCGTCCCGACATGGAAGTGCTGCGCGAGGAAATCTTTGGCCCCGTCATCGTCACCATGCCCTTCGATGATGAGGAGGAGGCCCTGGCGCTGGCGAATGATACGCCCTACGGCCTCGCCGCCTCGATCTGGACCACCGACCTCGATCGCACCATGCGGCTGACGCGACAACTGCGCGCCGGCACGGTCTGGGTGAACACGCACAACGTACTCGACGCCGCCATGCCCTTCGGCGGCATGAAGCAGTCGGGCATTGGCCGCGAGCACGGCCGCGAGGGGATCGAGCATTACCTCGAAACCAAATCCGTCATGATCCGCTACGGCTGACAAGGAAGACACGAGATGCAGGCATTGCCGTTGTCCGGCCTCAAGGTCGTCGAATTCACCCAGATGGTCATGGGGCCATGCTGCGGGCTGATCCTCGCCGATCTTGGCGCGGAGGTCATCAAGATCGAGCCACTGCCGAAGGGCGATCGCACCCGCGGCCTGACTGGGCTGGCGGCGGGCTTTTTCTCCGCCTTCAACCGCAACAAGCGCAGCATCGCCGTGGATATGCGCAGCCCGGAGGGCCTGGCGACGGTGCATCGCCTGGTCGCCGGCGCCGACATCCTGGTTGAGAATTTCCGGCCCGGCCGGATGAAGAGCCTCGGCCTCGACCAGCTCAGGATGCAGGCGCTGAATCCGCGCCTGATCTACTGCTCGCTGAAGGGCTTTTTGCCCGGCCCCTATGACAACCGCAGCGCGTTGGACGAGGTCGTGCAGATGATGGGCGGCCTCGCCTACATGACTGGCCTGCCTGGCAAGCCGATGCGCGCTGGTGCCTCGGTGAACGACATCATGGGGGCGATGTTCGGCGTCATCGCCATCCAGGGCGCGGTGCGCGAACGCGAACGCACGGGTCGGGGCCAAGAAGTGCAGGCATCGCTGTTCGAGAACAACGTCTTCCTGATGGCCCAGGCCATGCTCGGAGAGGCCGTGAGCGGCGAGCCGTCGGAGCCCTGGTCCACCAAGGCGAAGCCCTGGCCCGTCTACGACCTGTTCAACATGGCCGATGGCACGCAGTTGTTCGTCGGCATCATCGGCGACGACCAGTGGAAGGATTTCTGCGCCGAGTTCGAGCATCCCGAATGGCTGGCCGATCCGCGCCTGTCCACCAACAACGATCGCGCGGCCGCACGGCCCTGGCTGCTGCCGATCATCACGGAGATGCTGACGACTCTGCCGACGGAAGCGCTGGTCGAGCGGCTGGACCGCATCGGCCTGCCATTCGCGCCCGTCGCCAAGCCGGGCGATCTGAACCACGATCCGCATCTGCTGGCCTCCGGCGGGCTGATCGACATCACCTTGCCGAATGGCGTGCCGGGCAAGGCGCCCGCGCTGCCGGTGATGATGGACGGCCGCCGCCTGCTGCCGACAGCGGGCCTGCCGGGGGTGGGCGAACACACGCGCGACATCCTCACGGGCTATGGCTTCTCCACCACGGAGGTCGAGGCGCTGTTCGCATCGGGCACTGTCGGCGACCGGCCCGTCCCACCACGCCGGCGAGAGGACGCCGCGTGATGCGCCAGCCGATCGAGGTCGTCGAGGTCGGCTTGCGCGACGGGCTGCAGATGCTGCCGCAGGTCGTGCCGACCGCCGACAAACTGACCTGGCTGCGCGCAGAGGCCAGCAGCGGCCTGCATCGGTTCGAGGTCGGCTCCTTCGTGCCGCCCAAGCTGATGCCGCAGATGGCCGATGCCGCGGAGGTCGTTGGCGCCGCACGCGCCATGCCGGGGCTGCATATCGCTGTGCTGGCGCCCAACCTCAAGGGCGCCACCGCCGCGATGGAGGCCGGCGCCCATGTCATCGTCATGCCGGTGTCAGCCAGCGAGGCGCATTGCCGCGCCAATGTCCGCAAGACACCGGATGAGATGGTCGCGGAACTCGCCCGCGTCTGCGCGTTGCGGCGCGAGACGGGCCATGGGGTCAAGATCGAGGCCGGGCTCGCCACCGCCTTCGGCTGCACCTTGCAAGGCGAGGTGCCCGAGAGCGAGGTCGTGCGCCTGGCCGTCGCCTGCGCCGAAGCCGGCGCCGATTGCATCGGCCTCGGCGACACGGTGGGCTATGCAACCCCAGCGCAGGTGCGCCATCTGTTCCGCGCAGTGCGCGATGCGGTCGGGGAAATCGCCGGCTCGGCGCATTTTCACGACACCCGCGGCACGGGCCTGGCGAATGTCGTGGCGGCGCTTGATGTCGGCATCCGCAACTTCGACGCGTCGCTCGGCGGCCTCGGCGGCTGTCCGCATGCGCCTGGCGCCAGCGGCAACATCGCCACCGAGGATCTGGTCTTCATGCTGGAATCGATGGGCTTCGATACCGGCGTCGATCTCGCCCGCCTGATCGAGGCACAGCGCGTCCTCGCCACCTTGCTGCCGAACGAGACCCTGCACGGCAAGATCGCCGGCGCCGGCATGCCAAGAACCTTCGCTGCCTGATGGCATCCGGGAGGCCACAGAACATGGCAAAGACCCTGCATCGCCGCAGCCTGCTCGCCGGGGTGGGCGTGTTCGCGCTGCCCGCCATCGCCCGTGCGCAGGCACGCCCCATCACCCTGGTGCATGGCTTCGGCCCGGGCGGCACGACGGATGCCGTGGCGCGGCTGGTGGCTGAACGCCTTGGCGCGCGGCTTGGCCGCAACATCGTCGTCGAACCGCGACCCGGGGCAGGGGGCACCATCGCCGCCGGCCAGGTCTCCCGCGCGCCCGCCGATGGCAATACGCTGATCTTCCTGGTCGGCGCGCATGCGATCTCACCCGCGATGTTCAGGTCGCTGAACTACGATTCCGTCGGCGGCTTCAGCTTCGTCGGCATGATCGCCGACTATCCCTTTGTGCTCGCCACCAGCGCCGACCATCCCGTGCGCAGCCTGGCCGGGTTGATCGAACGGGCGAAGGTGGTGCCGGAACCGATGACCTATTCGACCACCGGCATCGGCACCACGAACCACCTGGCGATGGAGATGCTGGCGGTGCGCGCCGGGATACGGCTGCAGCACGTGCCCTATCGCACCGCCTCGCAAGGTGCATTGGACGTGATGGCGAAGCGCATCGATTTCTCGATCGAAGGTCCGGCCTCCATCGCCGCGCGTTTGCAGGATGGCAGCATGCGCGGCCTTGGCGTCACCTCCGCCACCCGTTTCTTCCTCACGCCTGACGTGCCGACGTTTGCTGAGGGCGGGCTGCCTGGCTACGAGGTCACCACCTGGTCCGGCCTCGCCGGCCCGCCCGGCTTGCCGAATGCGATGGTGACGCAACTCAACGGGCTGCTGCGCGAGATCCTCGCCGAACCCGGTGTGGTGCAAAAGATCCGCGACCAGGGCAGCAATCCCGCACCCGGCACACCGACGGAATTCCGCGCCCGGGTCGAGAGCGACATCGCGAAATGGTCCGAGGTCGTGCGCCTCGCGGAGATCGAACGCACATGATGCAGTCCTGGGTCGTCAGCATCACGCCCTTCGACGCCGATGGCGGGCTGGACGAACACGCATTCCGCCTGCACCTGCGCCGTATCCGCGCCGCCGGTGCCGCCGCCTATGTCGGCAGCAGCAATGTCGGCGAGGGCTTCACCCTGTCGGCAGAAGAACGCGACCGCGTCTTCGCCATCGCGGTCGAGGAGCTGAAGGGCAGGGTGCCCGTCCGCGCCGCCGGCTGCGAACCGCGCGGCGTCGCCGATGCCCTGGACTACCTGCGCGCCGCTGCGCGTGCGGGGCTTGATGCGGCACATCTCTTCCAACTCGACAACGGCCACACCGGCAAGCCGAACGCCGCGGAGATGGAACGCTTCTACGACATCACCATCGGCGAGGCCACGCTGCCTGTCGTCATCTCCTCCTATCCCAGCATGGGCTATGCGCTGCCCATCGACCTGGTGGCCCGGTTGCTCGACCGTCATCCGCAGATCGTCGCGGTGCGTGCCGGCGGTGGCGACCCGCTCTGGTTCGCCGAGGCGATCCGCCGTTTCAAGGGCCGCGCGCTGGTCTATGCGGCGGGCGTTCCTTCGATCCTGCCGGCGCTGCACCTCGGCGCCGACGGATTTCTCAGCGGCGAGGGCAATCTGGTGCCGGGGCTGACCACCCGACTGATCACGGCCGCGCGTGCGAATGATTTCGCGACGATGCAGGCGGCCTACCAGGACTTCGTCGGGCTGCACGCGGTGCTCGGAAAATTCGGCGGTGGGCGCGGCGTGAAACCGCTGCTGAACGCGCTCGGATTGCCCGGCGGCAGCATCCGCCCGCCGCGCCTGCCGATCGACGACACGGCGGTGGCGGGGCTGGTCGAAGCGGTGCGGGCGCTCGACCTGCCCGAATTGCGGCCGCCAGGTTGATGCAGATCCAGCCGATGCCGCTGGGCGGCCTGGCCGCGGGCATGCTGCAAGGCGGCGTGCCCGCGCTGATCGACAGCGTTGGCCGCGCCGGCTTCCCCGCCTGCCTGTTCGGCCTGGCGCGCCAGGCCATCGGTGCGGACCACGTGACCGCCTTTGCCTTTGACCGCACGGGCCGGCCCTCCGTCATCCTCGCGGAGAATGCCGGGCCGACCGCCGTGGCCCACCAGGTCGCGCGCCGCTATGTGGACCGCTACTGGACCATGGATCCGCTGCATGAACGCCAGCCCGCCGGCCCCTGCCTGGTGGAGATCGACGCCGCCGACGTCACCCATGCCGACTATCGTACCGATTGCTATACGGCCGTGCATTTGGGCGCACGGCTATCGGTCTGCGATTCACGGCCGGGCGGCGCGCTGCGCCTGAATTTTTACCGCGCGCGTCGCTTCACGCCGGCTGAGATCGGGGCCGTGGTCGGAAGCATGGCGCTGCTGATGCCGCTGCTTTGGCGCCAGGCGGCGGAGGTGCGTTCGTTGCCCCGCGCCGAAAGCTTCGCCGCACGCGTCGCGGCAACATTCCCCACCATGCCGCGGCGGGAGCGCGACGTCTGCGCGCTGATCGCCGCCGGCGTGGGGTCCGAGGGCATCGCCCTGGAACTGGGTATCAGCCGCAACACCGTGCTGACCTATCGCAAGCGCGCCTATGCACGGCTCAGCATCAGCAGCCAGAACGAGTTGTTGCGCCTGCTGCTGGCGGCCGGCCGATAGGCGGCATGGACATCCAGGCCGATGTGGTGCTGGATTGCCGCAAGGCCGCCGATAGAGCAGCGGCCAACCGGCAACCAGGGAGATGCCGCATGACCCCGGGCGAGCGTGAGCGTGTGAAGACGTCGTTGCAGGCCTACCTCGCGGAGCAGCAGGTCTCCGAACACGAATTGGCCCGCCGGATCAGCGCCGTGGGGCCGAAGGTCGACCACAAGGTGCTGCACCGTTTCCTCGACCGGCGCCTGCAGGTCGATGATTCCATCCTGGAGATCTATCGCGGCTTCCTGGACCGCCCCGTCTAGCCGCGCCATTCGGCGCGCAGCAGCGCCGCGGCGCGTTCGCCGATCATGGTGACCGGCAGGAAGGTATTGGCGCGCGGAATGGTCGGCATGATGGCGGCGTCGGCCACGCGCAGCCCGGCCACGCCCATCACCCGGCATCGCGGGTCGACCACCGCGAGGCGATCCTCCGCCTTGCCCATCCGGCAGGTGCCGGCGGGGTGGAACATCGCGATGCTGCGGCGCCTGGCAAACTCCTCGATCGCGTCGCGGCCGCGCAACGCCCGCGGGTCCTCGCCCGCCAGATGCAGGATGCGCCGCTCCATCGGCGGGCAGAGGTCCATCGCCCGCGACAGCAGCGCCGCCGCCACGGCGCTGCCGAGGCCCGGCCGCGACAGCCGCCGCATGATGCGGGAGAAGGCGGGGACGAAGACGCCGGAGGTCAGCGCCACGATCGCGGGATCACGCAACAGGTCGATCATCGCCGCCAGCCCATCGGCCATCCGCGCCAGGTCGCGCGGGTCCGACAGCATGGCGAAATCGATCCGCGGCTGCTCGGCCGGGCTGGCGGAGCGCAACGACAGCCGGCCGCGCGAGTAGGATTTGTAGGCCGAGACACTTAGCGCGCCGATCCCGCGGCCGAGGCGATGCCACGCGGTCTTGTTCAGGATCGACATGTACATGTCGCCGGGCGGGCAGCCCGCCATGCCGGAACTGTAGCGCAGCATGTTGTGGATATGCGGCCGCAGCGCGTCGCCCTGCCGCGCCGCCGGCCGCAACCGCGCGCCGATGGCGAGCAGCGGGTGGTTGAGCAGGTTGCCGCCGATACCAGGCCGGTCCGCGACGACCGGGATTCCCAGCGACGCCAGATCTTCCCCAGGCCCGATACCGGATCGCAGCAGCAGCGCCGGTGACTGGATGCCACCCGCGGCCAGCACGACGTGCGCCGCGCGCAGCATCGCCGGCCCGCCCGGCGAACGCGCCACGACGCCGGTCACCGCACGATCCTCGATGACCAGGCGCTCCACCATCATCGCCGTCAGGATGGCAAGGTTGGGGCGCGCGCGGACCGCCGGGCCGAGATAGGCCGCCGCCGAGGTGACGCGGCGTTGCGGCAGGCCGCTCGTCGGCAGCGGATAAAGCCCATCCGCCTCCGCCCCATTCATGTCCACGCCCGCCGCGTGGCCGCGCGCCGCCAGCCCGTGGGCGACGGCGCGGGCAAAGGGCGGCCAGGCGTCCGGCGGACGGCGCCAGATGGGGATCGGCCCGTCCGACCCATGCACCGCGCCGGCATGGTCCAGGTCGCGTTCCAGCTTGATGAAATACGGCAGCACGCCGTCCCAGCCCCAGCCGGTCGCCCCTGCGCGTGCCCATTCATCATAATCCTCGGCCAGCCCACGCAGCGCCTGCATGCCCATGACGGCGCTGCCGCCGCCGAGCACACAGGCCTGGGTGAAGGCCGATTCCTCGGCGGAATCCTCGCGCAGCCGCGCCCGCAAGCCTGGCCAGAAGAACTCCGGGTGGGAGGAGGCGCGGGAGTAGCTGTCGCGCATCGGCGCCGGTTCCTCGGCGCCATAATCCCGGCCGGCCTCGACCAGCGCCACGCGGGTCCGGGCATCCTCGGACAGGCGGCTGGCCAGGACGCAGCCGGCGGCACCGCCGCCGACGACGATGACATCGAAGTCCAAGGCGCTAAATGCGCTCCACGCGGGCGAGGCGCACAACCTCGGTCCAGGACGCGACCTCGCTAGCGATGCGCGTGCTGAAGTCTTGCGGCGTGCTGGTCAGGGGATAGGTGAACAGGCTTCTCAGCCGCGCCACCGCCTGCGGATCGGCCATGATGCCGGCCACGGCGCGGTTGATATCGACGACGATGTCGTCGGGCAGGCCGCGCGGACCGGCGATGCCGTAGTAGGTTGTGACGTCGAAGCTGGCGACCCCATCCTCCGCAAAGGTATGCGCCTCCGGCAGGTCCACAAAGCGGTCCAGGCTGCTGACGCCGATGGGCCGGATGTCGCCGGCATCGACCAGCGCCTTCACCGATCCCAGGTTGGCGATCAGCAGGTCCAGCCGCTTCGTCGACAGGTCGATCGCCGGCTGCGCGCTGTCGCGATAGGGCACGTGCAGCACGTCCAGCCCGGTACGCGACACGAACAGCTCCATCGTCAGGTGGCCGGTCGTGCCGATGCCGGAGGAACCATAGGTCAGGGTGCCGGGGTTCGCGCGCGCATGGACGATGACATCGGCCGGCGTCTGGAAGGCGCTGTCGCGTGCCACGAACAGCACGAAGGGACCGCCGAAGCCGGACAGGCCGACATAGGTGAAATCCTCCAGCGTGTTGTAGGGCAGGGCCTTGTACATCGCGGCGACGACGGTGTGCCCGCCGGTCAGCAGGATCAGCGTATGGCCGTTCGGCGCGCTGGATTTCGCCACGCCGCGCGCGGCGATCGTGCCGCCGGCACCGGGCCGCGCCTCGACCACCACGGTCAGGCCAAGCCGGCTCGACAGCCCCTCGGCCAGGATGCGGGCCACGCCATCCGCCGTCCCGCCGCCGCCAAAACCGTGCACCAGCGTGATCGGCCGGGCCTGCCAGGCGGCCCGCGCCATCGTCGGCATGGCCAGCGCGGCACCACCGCCGAGGACCAGCCCCCGTCTTCCGATCGATACAGGCATGCTGCTTGTGTCCTTTGCCATCAGGTGATCACCACGGTCGCGGCATCGCGATTGATCCGTGCCTGGCGCCGGTCGGTCTCGGCCTTGAGGCTGCGCCAGTCGACGCCCAGCATCCGGCCGCCCTGCTTGCGGCGCTTGCCGCCGATCCAGACGCTGTCCACGTCCTGCTGGCCCGCGAAGTTCACGATGCGGTCGGCGAGGCCCCCCCAACTCGGGAAGCCATAGCGATCGGTGGACAGCAGCACGAGGTCGGCCCGCTTGCCGACCTTGATGGTGCCGGTCACATCGCCGAGGCCGATCGCCTTCGCCCCGTCCCGCGTCGCGAAGGCCAACACGTCGGCGGACTCATAGTTCAGTGCCAGCTTCCGGCTTTGGTCGGTGCGCCACAGCGACCAGAAGCCGATGCGCAGCATCTCGAAAAAGTCATTGCTGAAGGTATTGGGCTGGTCGAGACCCACGCCGACATCGACGCCGAGTTCCCGCGCCCGGCCATGCACGCAGGTCAGATGGCTCTCGTAGACCGTCTCGACCGAGGGGGCGGAGCAGATCTTGCCGCCGGCATCGGCCATCATCCGCAACTCCTCATCCGACCAGTCATTGGCGTGGGTGAGGTGATAGTCGGGACCCAGCACGCCGGCGTCGCGCAGATCGGCGATGGTGCGGAAATAGCCCTCCGGTGGCAGCGGATTGGCGCGGCGGCTGCGCACGTGATGGGTGATCAACTTCGGTTGCAACAGCCGCGCGCGGCGAAATTCCTCGACCACCTGCGGCATGGTGTGGCCGTAGCTGCTGTTGCTCAGCGCCATGCCGAATTGCATCGGGCCGTCGCTGGCGCCGAAATACGCGTCGCGCAGTTTTTCGGCCGTCGCGTAGTGCATTTCCGTCGACAAGGCGTTGCGGTCGTCCCAGCCCTGCGCGCGCGGCACGCTTTGGTTCAGCCCGTAGGTCAGGACATGGGCGATCTGCCAGCAGAAGATGCCGGCGATGCCGGAGGCGATGGCGCCCTTCGCCCCGGCAAAGGCCATCTCAGGCGTGTGCAGCCCATGCGCGAAATCGACCAGGGTGGTGACGCCCGAATCGATGGCCGACAGGCAGCCGACATACTCGGCGTGATGGCAATCCTCCGGCGTCATCGCCGGCATGATGCGCATCTTCCATTCGTGATAGCGGCCGTAGTCGCGGTGGTAGGTCGGCACCAGCGCGCCGACGTCGATCGCCTCCCAGACATGCCGGTGGCCGTCGACCATGCCGGGCATCAGGATCATGCCCCGCGCGTCGAGGTTCTCGGCATCGTCCACGACCAGGCTGCGGCCGATCGCGGCGATGCGGTCACCTTCGATCAGCACGTCGGTACCCGGCAGATCCGCCTCGCCCCGTTCCATCGTCAGGACATCGGCGTTGCGGATCACCAGGCGGGGCAGGGACCGGGCCTTCGTCTCGATCGTCGTGGGCAAGGCCATTCTCCGCAGCGACCGCGGGGAAACGCGCGGCACAAATGGTATACCGAAAAGGTATCCATGAAATGGATCGTTGGCCAGACGCTGTGCAGTGTCAACGCCGCCAGTGCCTGCGTCACAACGCCATGTGGCTTGATCGGCCTGCCGTCACCGCAATGATCGACGCGGCGAAAAGCCGGGAGGACAAGAAGAATGCGCGCGACCAGCCTGACCCGCCGCGGCCTCGTGGCGCTCATCCCGTCGCTGATCGCGGCGCCGGCCCTGGCACAGCCCGCCTGGGCACCGACGCGGCCGATCCGCGTCATCGTGCCATTTCCCCCGGGCCAGGCGAACGACATCTTCGCCCGCCTGGCGGCCGACAAGGCCAGCGAGCTGCGCTGGCCGCAGCATCGGATGGTCGTGGAAAACCGCGCCGGCGCCGGCGGCACCATCGGCATGCAGGCCGGGGCGCAGGCGGCGCCGGATGGTCACACGCTGGTCTTCGGCAGCCTCGCCACCTTGGCCATCAATCCGGCCATCATGCGCAACCTGCCCTATGATCCCGCGCGCGACTTCGCCCCGGTGATCCGCATCTTCGAGGGGCCGCTCGTCGTCGTGGTCCCGGCGCGCAGCCCCTACCGCGACCTCGCCGCGCTGGCCCAGCGCGCGCGGGAGGGCGGGCTGACCTATGCCTCCAGCGGCCCGGGATCGACGCAGCACATGGGCGCGGAGCTGTTCCTGCAGGGGATCGGCGCCACGGCGACCCACGTACCCTATCGCGGCAGTGGCCCAGCCCTGACGGACCTTGCCGCCGGGGCCGTGGATTTCGCCTTCGAGAGCACCGCCTCCGCCATGCCGCTGGTCCGTTCCGGCCTGCTGCGTGCCCTGGCGATCAGTTCCGCCGCACCCTGGCCGGGGATCGAGGCGCCGACGGTGGCCGATGCGGCGGCGCTGCCGGGCTACACGGTCTATGGCTCCGGCGGCTTCCTGGTGCCGGCCGGCACCCCGGCCCCGGTGGTGGAGGCGCTGTACCAGGGCCTTGCCGCCGCCATGGCCGACCCGACCCTGCGGGAGCGCGTGGCAGCGACCGGGACGACGGCGATCGCCGAAGGGCCCGACGCCTTCGCCGGCTTCATCCGCGACGAACTGACGAAATGGCGCCAGGTCGCGCAGCGCGGCGCGATCCGGCTGGAATAGGCGGGCAGGCTCGGCGGCGGCTCACGGCAGCCTGCACCGAAGGTGGAAAGCCGTGTGCAGCGTGCCGCAGTAGCGCCATAACTTTCTGATTATATGAATAAAATGGCGGACGGGGTGGGATTCGAACCCACGGTGGGCTTGCACCCACGGCGGTTTTCAAGACCGCTGCCATAGACCACTCGGCCACCCGTCCGTGCCGCCGCCATGCCTCGCCCGGCAGGCCGATCCACGCAAGGGGCAGACGGCCACCCCCCGCGCAAAAAACATGGCAGCCCTACCCAGCCCAAGGGCAGGTCGGGTTGAAAATGCTGCACTGCAACACGATATCGGATCCGGGATGGGGAGGAACAACAAAAGGACCTCACCAATGCTTACGCTGACCTTCGGCGCTTTCATCGCCGCCCTTGTCGCCATGCAGATCGTGGCGAACATCGCCGTGAACAACGCGGGCTTTCCGAACCTGCCGCGCGCGCCGCACGGCACCTGACACCTCCAGCCCCGTGGCGCCGCAATGGCGTCACGGGCCGGCGGCGGTCATCATTCCGCGGCGCGGGCCATCCCGGGGGCGGCCTGGCCAAGCGTCATCACCGGCGTCACCGTCTCCGCCCGATCCATCGTCAGGACCGCCCGTGCCAATGCCTGGGCCTGCTCCGCGCCCAGCACCGCATCGGCCAGGGCATGGAACTTGGCCAGCAATTCGGCCTCGGTCAGGAAATTGTCGGGCTCACCCTTCGGCACCTCGACCACCCGCACGAACACCTGCCCACGCGCGCGCAGCGTGACCTTGCCCGACATGTTGGTGGGGAAGAACGCCTCGACATCGGGGTCGTGCTCGCAGGCGATCAGCGGCAGCAGCCGGCGGATATCGGCGTCCTGCAGCCAGGAGTAGGAATCCCAGCCGAAGGCACCGCGCGCCAGGGCGCAGGCAATGACAAAGGGCCCGCTGAACTGCCCATCCACGATGTTCCGCGGGTTCTGCCGGCGCGGCAGATCATCGCCGATCAGGATCATGCCCGACCGTGGCAGGCCGAGCGTCACCGACTCAACCTCCTCCACCCGCAGCCCCAACTCGCTCCGCAACGCCAGCGCCGCATCCACCCCCGCATGGCCGTAGCGGCAGGACGGATAGGGTTTGACCGCCGTCCGCATCAACTCCCATTCCGACCCCAGCCCCTGCAACGCGCGGGCGGGCACCGGGTCCGGCGCATAGGCGCGCAAAAAGCCGGCGCGGCCTTCCAGCGCCTCGGCAGCCCCCCGAAAACCCTGGGCCGCCAGGGTTGCGGCACTCAGCCCGCCCATGCTGGCCCAGCCGACCTGGAACCGCTTGGTCCAGGCGCCATTGGACAGGAATTGCAGCGACCCGGCCGATTGCGACAGCGCGATGCCGAAGGCGGATGCGATGCCGGCCGCATCCAACCCCATGATCCGTCCTACCGCCGCCGCGGCACCAAAAACGCCGCAGGTCGCGGTCGGGTGGTAGCCGCGGGCGTAATGCGCCCCGGCCGGCAGCGCCACCGCCAGGCGGTTCGTCACCTCATAGCCCGCGACAATGGCCGCCAGCGTCGTTGCCCCATCGGCCCCGGTCATCTCCGCCGCGGCGAGTGCCGCCGGAATGACCGGCGCGCCCGGATGCAGGCTGCCGGCGGCATGGGTGTCGTCGAAATCAAGGCTATGGGCGGTCGTGCCATTCAGCAGCGCCGCCCCGGCGGGGGAATAGGTCGCCGTGTCGGCAAAGACTTTCGCCGTCCCATGACCCAGGCCCAACGCCTGGATCGCGGCCAGCAGCGGCGGCGTGCTTTCCGCCTCCACCCGGCCGCGCAGCATGTTGCCGGCCAGGTCCAGCACCAGCATGCGCGTGCGCGCCTGCACTTCGGGCGGCAGGCGATCCCAGCGGATGGCGGCGGAAAACGCGGCGAGGTCAGCGGTCACGGCGGCCATGGCGAAGCTCTTTTTCAACTGTTGTCCCAAGGCAGTCCGTAGCACGTCCGGTCCCGGCAGAAAGCAGGACGGAAAGCCTGTCGCGGCTCGCGCCGCCAGGGCGATGCCGCGAATGGAGGAGCCATGCACCAGTTGCGGTTGCAGTGGCGGCCCCGGCCGTGGCACGGATCAGCCCATGATAACGCGCCGTCCATTCCTGCGCCGAGTCGCGGCCGTTCCTGGGCTGCTTCTGACCTCCGTCATACCAGCCTCGGCACAACCCGTGCCGGGCCAGCCCTCGCCGGCCCAGCGCGGCGGGCAGAGCTTCGCCCAGTTCCTGGACGGTGTGCGGGCCGAGGCCCGGCGTGCCGGGGTATCCCAGGCGACGCTGAACCGGGCGCTGTCCAACATCCGGCCGCAGGATCGCGTGCTGGAACTGGACCGCCGCCAGCCGGAATTCACCCTGACCTGGGAACAGTACCGCGACCGCCAGATCAGCCAGACCCGCATCGACCGCGGCCGGCAGATCTATGCCGACAACCGCAGCCTGCTGGAGGCGATCGGCGCCCGCTACCGGGTCAATCCCCGTGTCGTCGTCGCGATCTGGGGGATGGAAACCAACTACGGTAGTTTCACCGGCAATTTCAACGTCGTGGAAGCCTTGGCTACCTTGGCGTGGGAAGGTCGTCGCGCGACATTCTTCCGCGCCGAACTGATGGCGGCCCTGCGCATCCTCGATGCCGGCAATGTCACGCCGGAACGCATGCGTGGCTCCTGGGCCGGCGCCATGGGCCAACCGCAATTCATGCCGACCTCCTACGAACGCCTGGCGGTGGATTTCGACGGCGATGGCCGGCGCGACATCTGGGACAGCCGGGGCGATGCGCTGGGCTCGATCGCCAATTACCTGGCCCGCAGCGGCTGGCAGGAAGACCAGCGCTGGGGCAGGGAGGCCGTCCTTCCGGCCAGCTTCGATCCCACCGACGCCCGCCTGGACAACAAGCGGCCCTTGCGCGACTGGGCCCGGGCGGGGGTGCGGACGTCTGACGGCGCGGCGCTGCCGGTGGCGGATTTCGATGCCAGCGTGCTGCTGCCCGGCGGGGCGAACGGCCAAGCCTTCATCGTCTATCCGAATTTTGGCGCGATCCGGCGCTACAACCCTTCCACCTTTTACGCGCTGGGCGTCGGGCTGCTGTCGGACCGCGTGGCGTGAGGTTTTGGGCCGTGCTGGCCTTGGCGGCGGCATCGCTGCTGGCCGCCTGCAACCGCGCGCCAACCGCGCCGGCCCGCTACGTTATCGGCCAGCCCTACGCCCTCGGGGGCCTGTGGTCCTATCCGCGTGAAGACTTCGCGCTGAACGACACGGGCTTGGCCGCGATCATCCCCGATACCCGCAGCGGCCGTGCCACCGCCAATGGCGAGGTCTATGACCCCTCGGCCCTGATGGCGGCGCACCGGACCTTACAGATGCCGGCGATCCTGCGGGTCACCAATCTTGAGGCCGGGCGCGAACTCCTGGTCCGGGTCAACGACCGCGGGCCGGCCGCCCCTGGCCGGGTGCTCGGCCTGTCGCGCCGCGCGGCGGAGCTTCTGGGCGCACGCGACGGCACCCAGTTGCGGATCGTGGTGGAGGCCGAGCCGTCCCGCGCGCTGGCCTCCGGCCTGCCGCAGACGGAAACCCCCCAGCTTGCGATCGCCGCGGCGCCGGCGGGCAGCGTGGCCCGCGAAACCCTGGCCCCGCCGCCCGGCGCGCGGGCCGCGACGCAGCTCCGCGAAGGCCGCGCCGCCCCGGTCCTGGCCGCGGCGGCCGCCACGACCGCGGCGCCCACCATCGCCCTGCCGATGCAGGCGACCGTCGTGGCCGCCCAGCCGGGCCGGCTTTGGGTCCAGGCGGGCAATTTCACCAACCGCGATGCCGCGCAGCGCCAGGCGGCGCGAATCGGCGGCGCCCGGGCCGAAGCCTTCGGGCCGGGGCGACGGCCGGAATTCCGGGTGCGGGTCGGCCCCATGCAAACGGCCGCGGAGGCCGATGCCGCCCTGGCGCGCGTCTTGCGCGCAGGAATTTCCGAAGCGCGAATCGTCGTTGACTGACGCGCCCGCGCGGCGTGGTGCTATACGCTTGCGATCGTGACCGACGCCCCGCCCCCCATGCCCGCCCGACGCCGCGCGCTGCTGCTCGCCAGCGTTGCCTTGCCCTTCTTGTCGCCGGTGGCCGCCCTGGCCCAGGGGCGCGCGCCAACGGCGGCGCCCCGCGGCGCGCGAACGCCGCCCGCGCCCACGGGCAGCCCGGCCAGCACGCCGCTGGGGCTGGTGGACACCTCCGCACGGCAGGCGCTGATCATGGATGCCGACACCGGCGCCATCCTGCTGGAGAAGAACGCCGACGAGCGGATGCCGCCGTCCTCGATGTCCAAGCTGATGACCATGTACGTGGTCTTCGACAAGCTGAAGCGGGGCCAGTTGCGCCTGGACCAGCAACTGCCGGTCAGCGAACGCGCCTGGCGGATGGGCGGTTCAAAGATGTTCGTCCAGCTCAACGGCCAGGTCAGCGTCGAGAACCTGGCACGCGGCGTCATCATCCAATCGGGCAACGACGCCTGCATCGTCCTGGCCGAAGGCATCGCCGGCAGCGAAACCCAGTTCGCCGAGGTGATGAACGAAACGGCGCGGCGCATCGGCTTGCGCAACAGCAATTTCCGCAATGCCAGCGGCTGGCCCGACCCCGAGCACCGCATGACGGCGCGGGACCTGGCCATCCTGGCGCGCCGGCTGATCAATGATTTCCCCGAATACTACAGCTTCTACTCCGAACGCTCGTTCCGCTGGAACGACATCACCCAGGAAAACCGCAACCCCTTGCTGGGCCGGGTCGCCGGCGCCGATGGGCTGAAGACCGGCCATACCGAGGAAGCCGGCTACGGCCTGACCGGCAGCGCCCGGCGCGGCGAACGGAGGCTGATCCTGGTGGTGAACGGCCTGCCGTCGATGCGTGCGCGCTCCGAGGAAAGCGAACGCCTGATGGAATGGGGCTTTCGCGAATTCGACAATGTCGTCCTGTTCCGCGCCGCCGACACGGTGGAGGAAGCGCCCGTCTACCTCGGCGAACGCGCGACCGTGCCCCTGGTCGGGGGCCAGGCGCTTGTCATCACCCTGCCGCGCGCCTGGCGCAACCGGCTGGAGGTCAAGGTCCGTTTCGACGCGCCCATCCCGGCCCCCGTGCTGCGCGGGCAGGAGGTCGGTCGGCTGGAAGTCCGCGGCCAGGGCGTCCCACCCATGAGCGTGCCGCTCTATGCCGGGGCGGATGTCGCGCGACTGGGGCTGCTGCCGCGGATCCCCGCGGTGATCGGGCGCTGGCTCGGCGCCTGATCGGGGGCCTGACCGCGCGTGTTCATCACCTTCGAGGGCGGCGAGGGCGCCGGCAAGACGACCCAGATCCGCAGGCTCGCCGCCACCCTGGCGGCGCGCGGCCATCCGGTGCTGCGCACCCGCGAACCCGGCGGCACGCCCCATGCGGAGGCGGTCCGTGGGCTCTTGCTCGGCCGTGGTGGCTGGGACCCGATGTCGGAAACCCTGCTGCTCTTCGCCGCCCGGCGCGAACATGTCACCCGGCTGATCGGCCCGGCGCTGGCGGCCGGCATCTGGGTCCTGTCCGACCGCTTCGCCGATTCCACCATGGTGTACCAGGGGCATGCCCAGGGCGATGACCGGGCGTTGATCGCGACACTGTCGCGCGCCACCCTGGGGCCGGTCTGGCCGTCCTTGACGCTGATCCTGGACATCGATCCCGCCATCGGCGTCGCGCGCGCGGTCGGCCGTGGCGACGCCAACCGCTTCGAGGCGGAGGGCCTAGCCTTCCATCGCCGCATCCGCGCGGCCTTCCTGGAGATCGCCGCCGCCGAACCCGCGCGCTGCGTGGTGATCGATGCCTCGGGCGACGATGAAGCCGTGGCGGCCGCCGTCCTGGCCGCGGTCGAATCCAGGGCCGCATGAGCCTGCCACCCGAACCGCGGGCCAACCCCGATCTTGCCGGCCATGATGCCGCGTGTGCCGTGCTCGCCGCCGCCGCGCGGTCGGGGCGGCTGCATCACGCCTGGCTGCTGGCGGGGCCGCCCGGGATCGGCAAGGCGACGCTGGCCTTCCGTTTCGCGCGCTGGCTGCTGGCCGGGATGCCGGCCGATGTGGCGGGGCATCCGCCGCTGCATGTGGCGGCGACCGACCCCGTGTTCCGCCGCATCGCCTCCTCCGCCCATGCCGACCTGATGACCCTGGCGCCCGACGTCGCGGCCGGGAAGGTCAAGCGGCAGATCCCGGTCGAACAGGCCCGCGACGTGCCCCGCTTCCTGTCGCTGACCCCGGCCGAGGGCGGCTTTCGCGTGGTCGTGCTGGATGAGGCCGAGGCGATGCACCCGAGTGCCGCCAATGCCCTGCTCAAGACGATCGAGGAACCGTCGCGCAATACGGTGCTGCTGATCGTCTCCGGTACCGCCTCCGCCCTGCTGCCGACGATCCGCAGCCGGGTGCGGCGGCTGGACCTGGCGCCGCTGGGGGAGGCACCCATGGCGGGCCTCCTCGGCCGCTGGCTGCCGGATATGCCAAGGGCCGACCGCGAACGCCTGGCCTTGGCCGCCGCCGGATCGCCCGGCCAGGCGCTGCTGCTGGCCGAAGGGGAGGGGCTGGCCCTGGCGCAGGAAGCGGACCGCGTGCTGGCCGCCCTGGCGAACCCCGATGAACGCGGCTGGTTTCTTTTGGCCGACCGCCTGGCGGCGGTCAGGGACGGCAGTGCCTTCGTGCTGTTCTGGTCGCTGCTGCGGGCGGCCGTGGCGTCCGGCCTGGCCCGTGCCGCTGCTGGCGAACGACCGGCCTGGGTCGGGCAGCGGTCGCTGGCGGAGGTGTCCGAGGCCTGGTCGCGGATCGGCGCGCAGGCGAAGCGGACGGAATTGCTGAACCTCGACCGCAAGCAATCCACGCTGACGATGCTGGGCTGGCTGGCCGGGCGGTAGGCTCCCGTTACCCCTGCACGCGCAGGCCCGGCGGCACCTGCCAGCCCCCGCCAAGCGCGCGATACAGGGCGACGGCCGCGCTGTATCGGGCGGCATCCGCCTGGGCGAGCAGATCGGCCGTCGAAAACAACGCCTGCTGGGATTGCAGCACGGACAGGAAGTCGGCGCCGCCGGCACGCCAGCGGACATCGCCGATCCGATAGGCACGGCTGGCGGAGTCGAAGGCCAGGCGACGCAGGGCATAGGCCTCGCGCGCCGCTTCCGTGGCGGCCAAGGCATCGGCGACGTCCCGGAAGGCTTCCAGGATCGTCGCGGCATAGCGCTGCGCCAGTTCGCGCATGCGCGACATCGCCTGGTCCTCGGCCGCACGCAATCGGCCGCCCTCGAACAAAGGTGCCCCCAGGGAGGCGATGATCCGCGTGGCCAGGCGCCCGGGCGAGAGCAGCAGGTCGGCCAGTTCCGTGGTGCTGCGCCCGGCCGAACCGGTCAGGGTCAGCGACGGCAGGCGCGCATCCCGGGCGATGCGCGCATCCAGCCCCGCGGCGACCAGGTCGGCCTCGGCCCGGGCGATGTCGGGGCGCCGGGCGAGCAGATCCGCCGGCAGCCCCGCGACGACGGGCGGCAGGCTCAGCCCCTCCAGCGAACGCGCGGTGGCGATGACCTCCTCCGGCCCGACCCCGGCTAGCAGCGCCAGGGCGTGCAACTGCTGGCGCTCTCGCCCCGTCAATTCGGCCAGCGAGGCCTCCTGCGCGGCCACCGCGCTGCGCTGCTGCTGGGTTTCAAGGTCCGAGGAGCCACCGGCCGAGACCTGCACCATGACCACGCCCAGGATGCGCCGCGCGACGGTCAGGGTTTCCGACGCCTGGGTGCGACGCGCGCGGAAGGCCAGGAGTTGGAAGTAGCCGGTCGCCGTCTCCGCCATCACGGACAGCGCCAGCGCGTCGCGATCGAAGCGGCTGGACAGGGTGCGCATGTCGCCGGCGCGGGCGGCACTGCGCAGGCGCCCCCAGAGGTCGACCTCCCAGGAGGCATCCACCCCGGCGGTCCAACTGCCGGGGCCGCTATTGGTCCCCGTGCTGGTGCTGGCGCCAAAGCCGAGGGAGGGAAACAGCGAGGCGCGGTCTGCCCGGGCCCCGGCTTCCGCCTGGATGATGCGTTCGGCCGCGGCCAGCAGGTCGCGGTTGCCGGTGGCGGCGGCATCCACCAGCGCGTTCAACTCGGCACTGCCGAAGGCCTGCCACCAACTGGGGTCAGGCCAGCCGGTTTCGGCCGGCGCATAGGGGAACCGGGCCGGGATCGGCGGGCGGGTCTGCGGCAAGGGCACGTCGCCACACGCCGTGGCGGCGATGACGGGCAGGCTGGCCAGCACCTGTCGACGGTGCATCATTCGGCCATCAGCGCCCGCACCGGATCCAGCCCCGCCGCCTTACGGGCGGGCCAATAGCCGAAGACCAAGCCGGCCAGGCAGGCCGAGCCGAGCGCCAGGACGACCGACCCCGGAACCACCAGGATCGGGCGGCCAAACATGCCGAGTATCCAGGCCACGCCGAAGCCGGTGGCGACGCCCACAAGCCCGCCGAACGCGGTGACGGCCAGGGCCTCGGCGGTGAATTGCAGCAGGATATCTTTGCGCCGCGCACCGGCGGCCATGCGGACCCCGATCTCCCGCGTGCGTTCGGTGACGCTGACCAGCATGATGTTCATCACGCCGATGCCGCCGACCAGCAGCGAGATCAGCGCGATCGCCCCCAGCATCATCGTCGCGCCATCGCGCGAGGCCGTTTGGACCGCGAGGAACTGGGCGGCGTTGCGGATCTGGAAATCCACCGTCGCATGGCGGCTTTCCAGCACGGCGGAGACCATCTGCTCGGCGGCGGCGATGCGATCGGTATCGGCGACCTGCACGACGATGTTCTGGACATGCCGCTGGCCGTGCAGTTTCAGCCGGCCGGTGGAAAGCGGCAGGTAGACCACATCATCCTGGTCCGGTCCGAAGCCGCTGGCGCCGCGCGCGGTGAGTTCGCCGATCACCTGGAAAGGCATGTTGTTCAATTGCAAATACTGGCCCACGGGATCGGCATCGCCAAAGAGGTTGCGCGTCACGGTCTGGCCCAGCACGACGACCGAGGCATAGGCATCCACATCGTCCTGCGTGAAGAAGGCACCGCGCGCGAGCGGCCAGCTGCGCAGGTCGGGCAATTCCGGCGTGGTGGAGCGGGCGGTCGAGCGCACATCGCCGCCGACCGCGCGGACCGTCACCGCCGTCGCATATTCGGCGGTCGCGCGACCCAGGCCGGGAAGTTCCATGATGGCCAGCCGGTCGCCATCGACGAGGGTCGCGATGGTGCCGTCGCTGCTGCGCAGGTTGCGCGCGCCGGGCGAGACGGTGATCAGATCGGGGCCGAGCGTGGCGAAGCGGGTCAGCAGCGCCTGCTTTTCGCCATTGCCGACCGCGAGCATGGCGATGACCGAGGCCACGCCGATGACAATGCCGATCAGCGTCAAGGCGGTCCGGAACATGTTCGCGTGCAGCGCATGCACGGACAGGCGAATCGTATCGATGAAGGACAGTCCACGACCGAGCGGGGCGGGCAGGGCGGGCAGGTCCGCGGCCCGGCTGACACGCCCGCTATCGGCCACGATGCGCCCGTCATGGATCTTGATCCGGCGATCGGCCTGGGCGGCCAGTGTCTCCGAATGGGTAACGAGGAGGATGGTATGGCCCGCGCGATGCAGGTCGCGCAGCAGTTCCATCACCTCGGCGCCCGATTGCGAGTCGAGCGCCCCTGTCGGTTCGTCAGCCAGCAGGATCGCGCCGCCATTCATCAGCGCCCGCGCGATGGCGACGCGCTGCTGTTGGCCGCCCGAGAGTTCCGCGGGGCGATGCCGCAGCCGCTGCCCAAGGCCCAGGCGGCCGAGCAGCCCCTGGGCGCGCGATCGCCGGGCCTCCGCCGGGGTGCCGGCGTAGAAGGCCGGCATCTCCACATTCTCCAATGCGGAGGAGGTGGCGACGAGATTGTAGTGCTGGAACACGAAGCCGAAGCGGTCGCGCCGCAGCAGCGCACGCTCATCCGGGTCGAGTTGGCTGACATCCTGCCCCGCCAGGACGTAGGTCCCGCGGGAGGCCCGGTCGAGCAGGCCGATGATGTTCATCAAGGTGGTCTTGCCCGAGCCTGATTGCCCCAGCAGGGCGACGAACTCGCCCGCGTGGATGTCGAGGTCGACGTCGCGCAACGCCACCGTCTCGGTCGCCCCTTGGGCGTAGGAGCGGCCGAGTCCGGTCAGCTTGATGAGCGGCGGTTCGGGCGGGGTCATCGCGGCGGGCGCATCGGCATCGCCTGCGCGGAGGTCGTCCGTTCCGGCAGCACGACCTTGTCGCCGAGCTGAAGACCGTCCTTCACCTCCACATTGATGCGGTCGGCGATGCCGAGGGAGATCTCGCGCGGGGAAATGCTGCCGTCCTCGGCAAGCACGCGGACCGTCCGGCGGGGAGGGATCGAATTGGGCGGCAACGGGCCGAGTGCGGCGCGCGGCAGGATCATGACGCCGGTCGCCTGCGACCGGATGAAGAAGACCTGGGCGCTCATCTGCGGCAGCAGCGCCCCATCGGGGTTCGGCACATCGAACAGCGCCTGGTAGAGCACGACGTTGTTGATGACATCCGGCGTCGGATAGACCTGCCGCAGCGTCGATTCATAACGGCGGTTGGGCGAGCCGATCGTGCTGAAGCGCACGGGCATGCCGCGCGCCAGGCGCGGCTGGTCGGCTTCGGAGACCTGGACCGTGACGGTCATGCTGGTGAGATCGGCGATGCGCATCAGCACCGGCACGTTCATCGATGCGTTGAGCATCTGCCCTTCGGTCGCCGCCAGGGTGACGATCGTGCCGGCGGCCGGGGCGATGATGCGGGTGAAGGACAGCGTCGTGCGATCGGCTGTCAGCTTGCTTTCCTGGCCGGCGATCTGCGCCCGCGTGGCCTCGATCTGGGCTTCCTGCACGCGCAACTGCGCAACGGCGGTCTCCATGGAATCGCGGCTTGTCGCGTTGGAGGCGAACATGACGCGCTGGCGGTTGGCCTGCAGGCGCAACAGTTCCTGGTTCGCTTCGTATTGCGCGACGACGGCGCGGAGGCGCTGGAGTTCCGCCTCGCCGGCGAGCACGGCGGCCTGGGTCGTGCGGGCGTCGATCTCGGCCAGCAGCCGGCCGGGCAGGACCTGGTCGCCAATCTTGACATGCAGGCGCTGTAGCTGGCCGGAGACCTGGGCGCCGACATCGACGTAGCGCAGGGGCTGGACCACGCCGGATGCGGCGATCTGGTCCGCGACATTGCCTCGGCGCACCTCGACCCAGGCTGGCATGGCCGCAGCACTGGCTTTCAGCGCGTAGACGCGCCAGGCGAAGACAGCGGCGGCAACAAGGGTTGCAACGACAACGATAGATATCAGCCATCGGATGATAAGTGTCTTGCGGCGGCTCGGCATCTATTGCGGGATCGACAGCATTGATGGGGTGGCAATTCCATTGGTTTGGCGAGACGGGCAAGCAATTCAAAAAGCGGGTGTTCGCAAACCACTCACGCAACATTTGTCATTGAATCGCACGCCATAGGCGGCGCGAAATTGATGCGAGTAATTCGCATTGTCAAATTGCTTGTCGGACATGCGGTGCCGCGGGCGGGGGGGGGCCTCGGTCGCCCCTATCGTTGGGACAAGCGCCGCGGGACTCGCGCGTCGCCCAGCCGCCCTGACGTGCGGGACGTCAGGAAACCCTATGGGGTTGTTCAATTTTTGGCCCAATCAGGCCTTGAAGGGAGAGTGGTGCCCCGTGCGGGATGGGATGAGACTGAGGGTTTACCTGGGGTTTCGGCGCCGTCTCGAGGCTGTTCTGTACCACCGCGCTGGACCACCGCATAGGCCCCAGACGACCCCCCCCAGCCGGCACCTCGGGGACCCAAAAAAGAACCCCCGGGGGTGGCGGGGGTCGCTCTAAAAGAGGGCCGGGGGGTCTTCAACAACGACGGCAACCTTTAGCCGAGTTTTGAAACGCATTCAGTTTTGCCGGTGGGGGGGGGGTCTGTTCGCCGGCATTGCGAGATCAACCGTCCCGATGCGGCGGCGGCACCCTGGCTGTACGGCGTTCTGTATGATGTCAGATAGTGCCAACGAGCGTAGAGTGAACTCGGTTGACACGCTGAGTCGGTCGTGAATCTATGAGGCCAGCACCGCAGCGAGCACGCCCACATGTCTGAACATCAATCCCGCACCTTTGTGGCTTACGCCCGGGTCAGCACCCAGCAGCAGGGACGGAGCGGTCTGGGCTTGGAGGGGCAAGAGGCTGCCATTCGGGGGTTCCTCAGGCCGGGCGATAGCCTCCTGGCGCCGATCTACGTCGAGGTTGAGAGCGGGAAGAACAACGCCCGACCGGAGCTAGCCAGGGCGCTGGCACGGTGCCGCACCACGGGGGCCACGCTGCTGGTCGCGAAGTTGGACCGGCTGGCGCGGAACGCCCGGTTCCTGCTGGATGTGGTCGAGGGGACCGGAGAGGCGGGTGTCGTCTTCCTCGATCTCCCCACGGTGCCAGCCGGACCCATGGGCAAGTTCTTCGTCACGCAGATGGCGGCCATCGCGGAGCTAGAGGCCGGTCTCATCGGCCAGCGCACGAAGGCCGCTCTCTCCGCTGCTAAGGCTCGTGGGAAGGTGCTGGGCGGCGTCCGTTCTGGCCAGCGCGCCCCGACCCAGGCAGAGCGCCAAGCGGGAGGCACCAAGGGCGCCGAGACGAAGCGCCGTGCAGCCACCCAGGCGGCGTACCGCGTGCTTCCCCGCGTGGCCGAACTGGCAGCAGCCGGGGAGGGGCTGGCAGGGATTGCCCGGGCCCTCCAGGCGGAAGGCGTCTCGACGCCACGGGGTGGCGCTTGGACGGCTACGGCCGTGCGGCGCGTCTTGGGGCGAACCGCCGGGGATTGACGGCGGGATTCGTCCGGGAGTCTGATTCTGCAAGGGCGGTGGACCTACCACTATGGAAGGATCTATTCGGTCCAACTATTTAGATTATGAGAGAAAACAGAGACTTTTTCCCACGGCGAGGAGCCGAGCCGGATGACCAGCAGCCAAGACCCCATGCGCCAAACCGGCGGCACCACCCCCAGCGACCTAGAGGCCGTCCGACGCATCCTTCGGGGCGGCGGCTGGCGCATCGAGTGGATACCGAACGAGCGGGGCGATGGACCGTGGATCGCCGTGACGGCACCGGGCGACGTCGCGTGGGCCATCGGTCGGCAGGCCGGCAGCTATTTCGCTGCGAGGGTCGGCGAGGAGGAAGGCGTCGGCCTGGGGGACTTGGCGACGGCCGAGGAGGCGGCTGAAGGATTGCGGCGCTTCGTGAGGGCTGAGGTGAGCCGCTTCCTGGCCTTGGCTGACTAGCGGCTGAAGCGAGTGGGAAGGCACCCCGAGGCTAACGCCTGGGTGCACGCATGCGGCCATAGAGAGAGTCGTGCGGGCCCCCATCTGGCTACGCGCTAGGGCGTCGGCGGTTCTCCGATCATCTGCGCGTGCGGGCTTCTGGCGGCTTCTGATGGGGTGCACAATAAGGCGACACCTATAGCCAGGGTGCCCATCGGGCGCGGGCCGGGGCGTGGCGCCCAGTATGAGCCTACCCATAGCCAGGGTGCCCAACGGCTAGCCAGGGTGCCCGCCGGCGCGCTTTCCGGCGCTTCCAGAGGGTGTGCCCAATCGACGACCACCCCTAGCCAGGGTGCCCGTTGAAGCGCGCCCCGCCGCACTTGAGGAGCCCCCGGCCGTTTGTGCCGGTCCCTGGCCAGTACGGCCGTCAGTAGTCGAACAGTTCGGCGCCTGGCGACCTTCCCACAACCCGCAACCAGTCGCACGCCCCGTCAAACGGGCGGCGATTCTGCATGTCAGGAAACCACCATGCCTAACACCACCGCTGACCCACGAACCGCGACTACCGCCAGCGTCCCGCCGTTGTCGGGCGGACTATCGACCGATCACCCCAAGCCAACCGTTCAGGTTCCGCTGCACGGGAAGCACGGCGAGGGGCGCTTCATGACGCTGGACGCCGAGGACTGGGCGCTCGCCGAGGCCGAATGGGGCGCCGTTTGGACGCTCGTGCCGAACGGCCATGGGCGAGACTACGTGTCCTCCGGCCGTCACAGCCTCGGGACGCTAGCTGATCAACCCGGCAGCGGCGACACGAGCCGGTTGTCCCGCCTGTTGATGGATGCCTCGCGGGGAGAAGTCGTCGTCTTCCACGATGGCAACCCGCTGAACCTCTGCCGCGGCAACCTGCGCGTGCTGGGCAAGTCGAGGGCCGCGAAGTGGCGACAAGAGCGCGCCGAGCACCAAGCAGAGGCCGACCGCACGCACTAACCGAACGGGACGGGGTCTATCGGCTCTATCCCCAGCACCATCACCACCCCGCATCACCCGCCAGAAGGCCCGCCGGTTCACTCCGCGCGGGCCTTCTGCGTTCAACAGGAAGATGACATGCCACTAGATGCCACCGCCAACTCCAGCACCACGCCGGCTCTCCGCACGCGCAGCTTGGCGGGTCTGCTCGCCCATCAGTTCCCGAAGCGTGACTTCCTGATTCATCCCGTGCTGCGGCAGGGAGAGAGCATGATGCTTTGGGCACCAACCGGGGTCGGGAAGACCATGCTCGCCCTGTCCATCGCTCTGGCCGTCGCAGGGGGCGGGGAGTTCATCGGCTGGCGGTCGGAGACGCCGCGCCGGGTACTGCTGGTAGACGGCGAGATGGCCGTTGAGGACTTGCAGGACCGCCTTCGGATGCTGCTCGCGGCGGTGCCGGGGATCGACGCGGAGGCGGCCGGCAGGAACCTTCGGGTGCTCGCCCGACAAGACCAGAGCGCGGCCTCCCGCTTCCCCAATCTCGCGGACGAAGGCGGCCAGGATGACGTTCTGCGGATCGCCCGAGAGCACGGCGCGGAACTGGTCATCGCAGACAACTTCTCGACGCTGGCTGAGGTGGCCGATGAGAACGAGGCCGGCGCGATGAACCCCGTGCTGACCTGGCTGCTCCGCATGAAGCAAGCGCGGACGGCGTGCATCCTTGTGCATCACAGCAGCAAAACCGGCGCGACCTACCGGGGTTCGTCCAAGCTCGCCACCACGTTCGAGGTCATCCTTGGGCTGGAACCGCCAGACAGCACGGGGAGCATCGGCGCGGCGAGCTTCACGACACGCTGGACGAAGTTCAGAGGCAAGGGCCACCCAGCCCTGACATCCAGAGACGTCCTGTTGAGCCAGACGGAGGACGGCGCGGTGGTCTGGACGGAGAGCGCGGCGGCAGGCGATGAGGTGCGGCAGTTCGTCGAGGCGGTCAGGACCGGGAAGCACGGCAGCCAGCGGGAACTGGCGGCGGCGCTGGGGTGGGACCCCTCGAAGGTCAGCCGGGTGAAGGCCCGCGCCGTGGGAGACCGCCGGATCAGTCGGGAGGAAGTCATCGAGGCACTTAAGGGGGCGCTGGGAGGCAGCACGGAAAGCCCCGACTACTGACCGATTGATGGGCTCGTGGCGTCCGGGGAGTTTATCTCCCGGACAGGACGTAGTCTGGCGTTGCAGATTGTGAAGACATACAGGGGCGCAATCTGCAACGCCGGCTCGCCGAGGGCGGAGTGATCACCGCGAGTTCCGCCCGAAGGCCGTCGGGCTGAAAGTCATGGCGCACTGCCCTGTCCTGGCGATGCCCGCGACGTTCATGCCGGCGGCGCTGGTGGGGGCGTTCGGCGACGCGGTGCGGCTGCTCGTCCTCCATCTGATGTGGCTGGAGGCGGAGGCAAGGACGGACGCCATGCGGGAGCTGCGCGAGGCGCACGGGGTGCTGGCGCTGCCGGTCCACGACAGCCTAATCGTTCCCCGCAGCGCGGAGGCCATCGCTCGATCCGTCATGGTGGACGCCTTCGAGCGGCTGGCGCGCTTCACGCCAGTTCTGGCGGTAAAGCGAGGGGCTGGCCCGGGTGGCGGGGGCTAGCTGGGGATCCGATTGTAGGGGCTTGGGGAGACCGCCTGAGTCAGTCAAGCGACCTCCTGGGGTTGGGGTAGCGCGATGCCTCAGGGGCCGTGTGCGGCTCCGCGGAGAGTCTCCTTGGCATGCCCGTCATGGCAATTGCGCGATCCGTGGTCGCACCGCGGCATCCAGGCGGATCATCGCGTCAATCAGTTGCGTGTGGATGGCCGGCCATTCATCTGGCGGCGAACGGTATCCGCCCTCCACCCCGAAGAAAATGCGGAAGTTGCTGGACCCCTCCTTCTCGTACCATTCGAGCGGGCCGCCGAAGGTCGCCTCGACCGACTCCCTGGCTTCGCGCAGGCGCCGCATCTGATCCTTCCCGTTGTCACCCTGCATCAGCAGTTCGACCCGCGTGCGCTGCTGCATGGTCACGTAGTTCAGGGAGATGCCGCTGCGGCCCGTCGCCCCCCCCAAAACACCGACCGATAGGTCCGGGGCCCTGCCGCGGTGGATGGGTGTCCGCTCCGCGGCTCGCTCACTCAAGGCGTTCAGGAAGCGTTCCATCAGAGTCGCGCGCTCGCTGCGCTCCTTCCGTTCGGCCGCCTTCTTCTCCTCAAGCCTGGTCTGAAAGTCTGCTGCCTCCGGCAAGGGGATGATCTGTTGGATGTCCAGGAGGAGGCGGCCATCCGACAGGCGGTAGGGCTTCAGGCGCACGCAGCGGATGTCGATGCCGCGTTCGCGTAGCCACAGGACCGAGGTGGTGAGTTCTTTGCCGAAATCAGCGGCGGCAAGGACGATGCGTGTCTCGGTCGCGAAGTTGTCCTCGTCCGGGGTGCGCCAGCCCAGGAAGTTGAGTATGTCGGCCCGGGCGGCGTCGGTGTCAGGGTTGGCGCGGTTGCGGCTACGGGTCAGCGTTTCCACCGCCTGATCGAAGGTCATCGCGGAGACCATGGCGGCGTAACGCAGTGCCTGCAGATCCATATGACCGCCATCATCGTTGCGCTTGAGCTCGACGACAACGAGGTTGGCCTTGTGATCGAGGCAGAGCAGGTCGATGCGCCGCGTACTGTCGGTCCAGGCGCTGAATTCCTCGGCCAGCACCATCAGCCCATCCTCCAGGCTGGCGATGCGGTCCTTCAGCAGTCGCTGGATGTCGCCGCGTTCCCGCCAACCTTCGGCTTCGAAGCTGGTGCCGGCAAGGGGCACGAGGCCGTCAGGGCGGGCTTCATAGATTGGCATGGCGGGGGCCTAGTGAGGTGCGCGGGATGGGCGTCATGCGGCGTGTCTTGTGACCATCTGGCTACGGGTTGGCACTTCTCTGGCAAGCGCCCCGTTGTGACCTCAGCACGAAGGAAAACCAGGGGCTTCGGCCGTTCGTGATGCGGGGACCATTGAAGTCAACTCGTACAGCGCCGGTCATCATGTTGAGTTCGATGTCCATCCTAGCGGCCCCGGTCGGCCAGTCAGGTTGTGATGTCGCCAGAAACGCCTTCACGACGCTGCTCTGGTGGCTTTCGATCTCAAGCGGAATCGCCACTGCGACGCCAACCAGGGAAAGGCGCGGTTCAGTGCTGAATAACGGAAAGCGGGGCTCCTCAACGCGAAAGTTGTAGGTCGCTGGCAGTCCGTCGCCGTTGGTCTGGCAGCGCAACACCAGCGGCTCTGCTGCTTTCCCTTCGCCTGGTGCGCCTACCGCCCCAAGGAGCCCGATTAAGACGCAAGCCGTCGGGGCGAGCCTGGCTGTTCTGCTCATCGGTCCGTTCGGCTCCTAAAGGCGGGTCGTACACACCCAGAAGGTACGCGCGAGGATCGGTAGTCAATCCGCTATCGTATTCAAAGATCGCCCCCAGCCCGACTGACGGCCACAGCGCGCGGAACTCGTCGATTGTCACCACGTTGAACTTGTCGGCCAGGGGCGGCCAACGATGCGAGATGACAACGGGTTGGAAGCCCGCCAAGGTCTGCCGCATGGCGTACCTTCCGACACCTTACCGTTTAACCGGTCGTCTGGCAGCCAGCGCGCTTGCCGTTCTCTCGCTGTGTCTTCAGCCGGTCCCAGCGCTCGGTCGTGGCGAGGGGATGGCCGACGATGCGGTGCGCCGCGCGATCATCTCCGACAGCATCGCGGCCTACCCGTCGGTCTGCGCGTGTCCCTACTCGACCATGCGGAACGGCGCGGCTTGCGGCGGACGTAGCGCCTACTCAAGGCCCGGCGGGCGCTCGCCGATCTGCTACCCGCAAGACATCACGCCCGACATGGTGAGGCAGTGGCGGTCCGGCCGGTGAAGGAAGCTCTCAACGGCTCGCCGGATCGACTCCGCGAAGATCTAGCCTGCATCAGCGGGGAACAGTACGAGTGCCCGTTTGGCCTGTGTACGGGTTGTAGTTGCCGCGTGTCTGGTAGTTGTCGCGCATGGTCGGGTTTGGGCTAGTCCGATTGTAAGGCGCCACGGTAGTGCCCTGCTGCGTTGTGTAGCCTCTTGAATGGGTCGAGCTTGGGTTTGATCCGGTGCCGCTGTAGCTGCCGTAGGAACGAGACCCGCCGCTCGAGCTGCCGCCTCTTGCGTCTGCATTCGTCGCAACGAAGAGCATGGCGCCGGCTGCTAAGGCGATGAAACCGATACGAAGCATGAGGGTCTCCCGGGCTTGGATTTGTGTTTGGCGCGTTCTCGCGCAGTGGACTTTCTGATAATCCGGCAGGCAGCTAAGCGCTTGGCACCTGACCGCACCCCTTGCGGATGGCCGCCCGGTGCATGGCTTCCTGTTGACCACGGTACTGCGCGATGAGTGGCGCCACGTTTCCGCCCGACATAGAGCCGAGGGGGAGGCCTAGCAGGATCACGCCGGCCGTGTCGTTGGACCGCGCCTGTTGCTGCTGTTGGGTCGAGACCAGCAGCTCGCCGTTGAGCCGCAACTGTTCGTCAGCCAGTTGCTCGCACGTGTAGGACAGGTAGGGGATCTCCGACACGAAGGCCGGGGCGATGGTCTCCGGCGCCTGAGCGCAACCGACGATGACCGCAGCGGCGAGGGCGGCAAAAGGACGGCGCAACTGCTGGTCTCCAGGGCGAGAGGCCCGGTAACCAACAGGACCTAGCGTGGCGCAGTAGTCAATCCGATTTCGCACCGATAATTTCGCGATCCGTGGCAACCAGTGGCGACGGCACCTTAGCCAGCTCCTCCAACAACCTATCCGGCCACGCCCGCCATCCATCCCCGTAGCCCGAGCCTGCGTTGCCGGCGGCCTTGTGACCGAGCAGAGCGTCGGCGGCGGCCTCAGGCACCCGGGCGGCACGAAGTTCATCGGCCATCCAGTGGCGCCACCCGTGGGCCGGGTCCTTACGCGTGTCAGTGACGCCGACAGTCTTGCGCACCCACCGACCGTATATCTTTGAGGCAGTCGCACCGCGCCGTCCGTAGGCCCCAGGCTTCACGTCCGGGAACAGCGGAGAATCGGCTGGCAGCGCCCTGAGGTACTCGACGAAGCCCTCTTCGATCAGGGCGGGGTGCAGCGGGATCTTGCGCGCCGACTGAGCGTTCTTGAGTTCGCGGCCCGGCCGGTCATCCGCGAGTACGAGGCACAAGACGCCGCTCTCCTCCCGTACGTCCGCACGGATTGAACCGCACGCCTCCTCAAGGCGGCATCCCGTCAGGGCCAGCACCCAGGGCAACCAGCGGAGAAAGCCCTTGGCGTCCCGCGCGGCCGTTAGTATCGCCACCGCCTCTGCGTGGGTGAAAGGCCCCCGTGGCGTCTGCCCGCGCTTCACCAAGCGGTTCGCCATGTTCGTGAACGGGTTCGGGGCGGGCGGCAGCTTCCCGTTGTTCAGCGCCCAGGCCCAGACCGGCCGAAGGGTCGCGATGTCATCGTTGACGGTCCGCAGCCCGACGGACTTGAGCCGTGCCTCCTTCATGGCGGAGATTGCCTCTTTGCCGATCCTCCGGGCGTCATCATGCCCGGCGGCTGTCTCGAGGTGTCGGAGCGCCGTCCGGCGCTTGTCCTGCGTCTTTGGGGGCTTAGGGTTCTCCCGGTCGTAGGCATCCAGCAGGGCCGTCAGGGTCAAGGCTGGCGGCGAGACAGCCGGAGCCGGCACCAGGATGGCGGGGGCGGGGGCTCGGGGCACCGGATAGAGCGAGACATTGGGATCGGGCGACCAGTCCCGGCTGGCGCGTGCCAGCCCGACACCCTCAAGCCGCCACCGGGCATCCAACAAGGCGGCGAATATGTCCTCGACCGCCGCGGGGTCCGTCGAGTAGCCCGCAGCTTGGAGCACCCCCTCGGCTTCCGCGTAGCGTCGGCCAGAGGGCTTCCGGCCGCTTTCCTCGCGCAGCAGATCTTGCCCGATCTCCCTCTCTTCGACCGTGCCCGGCGCGTCTTCGACCAGCGGGACCATCGAGCGGTAATACTCCCCAGCCAACTCGGCTATCTGGCGGGGGGACGGGCGCCGGGCCGTGCCGGCCAGTTGGGCGCGGGCACCAGCTAGTATCTCGTCGAACTCGGCGATGACTTCCGGGAACCGGCGCTTTGCCTCTGCGGGGTCCTTGGTGCCGAGAGTCTTGAGGAGTTCCGTCTTGCCGATGAACGGGCGGAGAGCAGCAGGCACCGCCTGGCGCGCCCGGTAGACGCCGCTCTTCGGGTGCTTGATCGGACAAGGCATCGGAAGGACCATCTGGATCACCCGTCTGTATCACCAGACGGCGCGTAACCCCTTGGGTACGCTCAGTTCTCTGCCAGATCAATCGCTTAGAGCGTGAGTGGTGCCCCGTGCGGGATTCGAACCCGCGTACCCAACGTGAAAGGCTGGTGTCCTAGGCCTCTAGACGAACGGGACGCACAGCGGCGGGGTAAAGCCCGGCATCGCTTCGGTCAAGCCATGCGCGACCGAAGAATGCGCCGAACGTGGTTTTCTCGCCCCAGGCACGGTTTCCTGTTACCAAAAATAACAATCCCACCGGCTGGCCTCGGCGCATCCGCCCTTGGCGCGTGGCACCACCCTCAGCCCCACCTCGGCTGCTCCCCCAGGTCGATGCCGAGCGTGGTCTTCGCCACGATCTCATGCGTCAGGAAGCTGTTCGCGGGATGGAAGCGGCCGCAGCGGGCATCGCGGAACAATTGCTCCAACTCGTTGCTGCGGAACATGCCGGCGCCGCCGGAGAGTTCCATCGCCATGTCCACGATCCGGAAACAGGCCTCGACCGCATGGTATTTCGCCGACACGATCCGCGCCGGCCAGGTCGCGCCGTGATCGACGCCATGGGACCAATCCTCGGCCACGCGATCCAGGTGCGGCCCGATCGGGTCGAGCAGCAGCGCCATCTCGGCGACCGCGTGCTGGATTTCGGGGTGGTAGGCCATCGAGCGCGACACCGCGATCGAGGTCCGCGCCTTCACCGACGGCACGATCAGGTCGAGCGCCCGCTGGGCCATCGCGTGGTAGATGCTGGCGAAGCCCATATCCGCCCAGGCGAAGATGCCGAGCACGAAGGCATCGGCCGTGCCGGCGGGCAGGATGCGCGCCACCCGGCTGTCGGGCACGAAGGCGCCTTCCAACTCGACTTCGTCGCTGCGCGTCGCGCGCATCCCCATCGTGTCCCAGGTGTCGAGGATACGGTAGCCCTTGGTGTCGCGTGGCATGAAGGCGTGCACGACCTTCGGGCCGCCCTCGGCATCGGCCCAGGTGGCGTGCAGGCCGTAGCGCGTGAAGACGGGTGACATGCTGGCGAACAACTTGTGCCCGGTGAAGCGGAAGCCGCCGTCCACGCGCTCGGCCCTGGTGGTCGACAGCAGGACCGGCAGGTCGTGGCCGCGCTCGGAATGGCCGGCGTTGAAGATCTCGCCCTCCATCGCCTCCTTCAGCACCCATTCGAGCGAACGATCCCCCTGCCGCCAGAGGTCGGCGACCAGCCCCACCCAGTAAAGGTGCATGTTGATGCCGAGTGCCGTGGCCGGCGCGTGGTAGGCCAGCCGGTATTGGGCGCGGCAGACCTCGGCCAGGGTCATGCCCGCGCCGCCAAGTTCGCGCGGCACCGGCATCTTCAGGTAGCCCGCGGCCTTCAATTCATCGAAATCCTGCTGGAAGAAGGAGTTCTCGCGGTCATACCGGGCGCGGCGCCCGGCAAAGCCACGCAGCATCTCATCCGAGACGATGGGAAGGTAGGCGTCCATGGGATCCTCCTCTGTGTGTCGTCCGGGCGGGTCAGACCGTCACGCGGCTCCCATCGAAGCGCGTGAGGCTGAAACCGTCGAAACTCTCCCGATAGGTGGTGCGTATCTCCCGCAGCATGCCGATCGCCACCGCCTCGCCGATCGGCATCGAGGCGGCGGCATCCGAGCGCCAGTGAATCCCGCCCCAATTCCGGGCATTGCCGAAATTGGTCGCGAGCTTGTTCAACTCCCCGCCGAGGGTCAGCGGCGGCCCGCGATAGGGGATCAGCTTCGTCGGGTCCCGCGGATCGGGCTCGACCGCGTTCTCGATCACGCGGGTCTCGTCGAAGAAGGCCTTGAGCACCGTCGCCACGGCCGAGGCGACCGAGGACGCCCCGCCCGGATAGGCCGAGAAATTCGGCGAGCCGTCGGGATAGATCTGCGACAGCAGATGCGTGCCCTGCTTGGCGCGGGTGCGCTCCAGCGCCTCCGCGCGCAGGAACGCGTCTGGCAGCGGGTAGTCGGCCACGCCATTGGCCAGGCGCTGATGCGCCAGCCCGCCATAGGCTTCCGGCCGCAAGGTGCGATGCACGAAGAACTTCTGCCAATAGGCGGCGCGGATCGTGTTGTTCGCGGCCTCGAACACCAACGCCGCGACCTGCGGCGGGCCGAAGGAGGAGGCGGGGTTCTGCTTGCGCAGGCTGACGTAGGGGTTGGTGGGTGCCATCGCCGGCTGCGCCGCGGGGAACATCCCACCATAGCGCGGATCGGGCCCGAAGGCCCCGGTGGTCAGCAGTTGGACCACAAAGGCCGGGAAGGGCGGGATGTGGCGCACCCATTCCCCCAGGTCGCGCCCCGTCGCGATGTAGCGCGGCGTGGATTCGTAGGTGACTCCGCGCCGCGGTGCCTCGCCATTCTGCGCGCGAAGCCAGTCCTCGTGGTTGGTCAGGAACTCGCTGGCCGGTGTCGCCGGGCGGATCTGCGCGCTCATCCACTGCGATCCGAAGGGCACGTCGCGCAGCAGGAATTGCGACACCACCGGCCCGTCCAGCACGCCCGGCGGCGTCACCGAGCGGCCCATGGGCGCCGCGGCATCGAAATACAGCGCGCTGCCGCGCAGCAGCGTCGCCGGCGTGACGCGCCCATCCGCCTTGGGGCCACGGAAATCACTCATGCCGCTGAGCTCGGCGCAGGCGGCGATCACATCGCGGTCCTCGGACCCGTCGCGGAAGGCGGCGAGCGGCACATCGCGCAGCAGGGCCTGCCAGTAGACCTCGACGGCCTCGGCGGCGCGTTCGGCGCTGGCCAGCGCCGGCGCCGGCGGGATCGCGATCTGCGTCGGGTCGGGACCGCAGAGGCTGACCTCCAGCGTGCCGGCCGGATTGCCAAGGCGACGCACGCCGCCAAGCGGAACCTTCTCGAAATCGGCGGGATCGCCCGTCTGGCAGGCCGCGAGGTAGAGCCGCCAGGCGGCCGGATCCACCTCACCCCGCGCGTCATGCGGCAGGCTGCGCGTGTCGGAACCGATCGCGTTCGGATAGCGCGCCTCGTCGCCATTGGCGGGATGGGGCGCGATGGGGATGGCGCCGGCAGCCTGCGCGCAGGCTGCGCGGACCTCCTGCGCGCGGCGATGGACCGCGGCGTCGATCGGCCGCGCGCCCGGGGCAGTGTTTGCTGGCCCGGTACTTGCAAGCTGGGCGTGGGCCGGCGGGATCGCGGCGGGGTTGGCCGCCAAAAGCGCCGCCCCCAGGCCGGCACCGCCAAGAAGGTGGCGGCGCCCCAGGCCGGGGTCCAGGCCGGGGTCCAGGTCTTCGCCGGGCTGCGGCGTTGGAATGCTGGTGCCGTTGTTCATGAAATGTCCCTCCGATGCACCGGTCTGGCATGGGTGGCGACCGCGAATTCTGCACGGGCGGGGGGCGGCGAAACATCGTCAAAGCGAATGATCCGCGACCCGCGGGCAGGTGGCCCGCGCCCTTCGGCCTCATCAGGATGAAGGAGGCGTCCCCTGCCGCAGCGCCAGGGCCGCCGCCTCGGTCCGGTTGGCGGTGCCGGTCTTGTTCAGGACGCTGCGGACATGCGTCGCGACGGTGGTCACCCCGATCGACAGCACCAGCGCGATATCCGCATTGGTGCGGCCCATGGCGATCAGCGACAGGACCTCGGCCTCGCGCGCGGTCAGTTCGCCGGGGCCGGGCATCTGCGCCACCAGGGCGGGGGGCGGGGCCTGCTGCTGCATCAGGTCGAGCGCCGCCTGGAAGAACGCCGCCGCATCCTCGACGGCGCGCATCGCGTCGGCGCGGATGCCGGCACGAACGGCGACAGGGGTGGTGCGGCTGGTTTGCCCGGTCGCCCGGTACATGTGCCGGGCCTGGTCCGACTCCCGCCTGGGCAGGGCTTCGATGGCCTCGACCACGGCGCGGTGGAGCAGGCGGCGCTGGCCGGCGCGCAGCTCGTCATACAGCGTCATGCGGATCAGCACGTGCGTGAACTGGTAGTTGTTTGCCCGCGGTTCCTCGATGATCCGCGCGTCCAGCGCCTCGTCGATCGCGGCCGGGACGGCGTCGCTATCCCCGCCGCAGGCCCGCCGCAGGAGATCGAGCGAGAAGTCCCGGCCGATCACCGCGGCGACCCGCAGGACGTCGTTGCAGCCGGGCGACAGTAGGTTGAGGCGCTGGCCGATGACCTCGCGCACGCCATCGGGGATGCGCAGCGATGCGGGACTCGTCATCCGCGACGCCGACCCCGCCAGCACGCATCTGTCCCGCAGGAAGCGGATGATCTCACGCAGGAAAAGCGGGTTGCCCTCGGTCAGCCTGTGCAACGAGCGCACGAGCGCGGGCGGCGGCGCGGCGCCGGCCGTGGCGGCCATCAGCGCCCCGACCTCCTCGGCGGCCAGGCCCGACAGCGGCAGGCGGGACGCGCTCGGCGATCGCGTCAGGTCGCCAAGCGCGTCGGAGAGCGGATGCTGGCGCGACAATTCGTCTTCTTGGCAGGTGACGACCAGCAGCAGGCGGCTGTCGGCCAGATCCGGCGCCAGGAACCGCAGGAACCGCAGGGAGGCCGCGTCGGCCCAGTGAACGTCGTCCAGCACGAGGACCATCGGCCGGCGCCGCGACGCGGCGAGAAGGAAGCGCGACAGTGCGGCGAAGAGCCGAAAACGCGCCTGGGCCGGGTCGTCGGGCGGCATGGGGGGTGCCAGCCCGGGCATCCGTTCCCCCAGCTCCGGCAGGATGCCGGCGATCTCCGGCGCCCCGTTCCCCAGATCCGCCTGCAGCGCCAGGTCGTCGAGCGCCTCGGCCAGGTCCCGCAGCACCTGCGTCCAGCACCAATAGGGCGGCGCCCCCGGCTCCTGGTGGCAGCGCCCCCACAGCACGCGCGCGCCCGCCGCCTCGGCACGCAGCGCCAGTTCCGCGGCGATCCTGGTCTTGCCGATGCCGGGTTCCCCGGACAGGAGGACAAGCTGGCCCTTGCCCGCACCCGACGCCTCCAGCGCCGCGGTGAGATGCGCGAGCTCCCCATGCCGGCCGACGAACGCGTCTCCCGATCCAGGCATCACGGCCCTCGGTGAGGTCATCCTGGCCGGGAGCCTGTCCGATACGGATGGGCGATGACAAGCGCCGATGCGTCCGGCGGGATGGAACCCCGGGCCAAGCGGCCGCGAAGGGGCCCGCAACTGTGGCTGCGCCCGATCAATGACCTGGGGCATCGCGCCGGCCTATAGGTGGGGCAATGCTTGCTTCCTGCCTCCATGCCCTGGACGCGCTCGGCGCCGATGGCCTGCCCGCGTTGATGGCGGCGCTGTTCCTGGCCGGGCTGGTCGGCGGGGCCAGCCATTGCGCCGCGATGTGCGGCCCCTTCGTCCTGGCCCAGGTCGCCCGTGGCGACAGCCTGGACGGCGGGCGGTTGCAGCGGCTCGGCGGGGCGATGTTGTTGCCCTACCATCTTGGGCGCGCGGCGGGCTACGCGACCCTGGGCGCCTTTGCCGGGGGATTTACCGCTGTGCTGGCGCTGCTGCCGGGCCTGGCCTGGGTGCCGCCCGTGCTGCTGTTGGTCGCGGCTATCGCGATGCTGGCCCAGGCGCTGCCGGCGCTTGCCGCGCTGCTGCCGCGGGCCGGGCTGGGCGCGCTGCCGGGGCGCCTGGCCGGGCTGGTCGCGCCGCTGCTGGACCGGCCGGGCGGGGGGCGGTCCTTCCTTCTGGGCGTCCTGCTGTCGGCCTTGCCCTGCGGCCTGCTCTACGGCGCCCTGGCGGGGGCGGCGGCCAGCGGCAGCGCGCTTGCGGGCGCGCTGGCGATGGCGGCCTTCGTCGCGGGCACCGCGCCGGCGCTGGTCGGCGTGGCCCTGCTGGGGCGTATCTTTCGCCGACGGGCGGAACCGGCGCTGCGGCGCGTCGCCCCTGCGCTCTATGGGCTGAACAGCCTCGTGCTGCTGGCGCTGGCGGTGCGGATGATCCCCTGATCCGTCAGCGCACCACCATGTCGCGATAGGCATGCCAGGTGGCATGCCCGACCAGCGGCATCACGATCACCAGGCCCAGGTAGAAGGGCACCAGCGCCAGCCCCGTCAACACGACGATCAGCCCGGCCCAAAGCACCATCGCCCGCCAGTTTTCCATCACGGCCTGGATGCTGACGCTCGCCGCCTCCAGGAAGGACACGTTGCGGTCCACCAGCATCGGCAGCGACACCGCCGACAGCGCGAAGGTCATCGCCGCCAGGAAGAAGCCGAAGCCGGTGCCGACGATCAGGAACGGCAGCAGCAGGTCCGATTGCAGCATCGCCATCGGCAGCCGCGCCAGCGACGGCGCGAAGTTGATCCCGAAGAACAGCGCGAAGAGCAGCCCCGCGACCCGCACCCAGAACAGGTGGATCAGCAGCAGCACCGCCCCCATCATCGCGATCTGGCTGCCTGGGCGGCGAAACCCCTGCATCGCGTCGGCCAGGGTGGTCGGCAGGCCCTCCTCCGCCCGGCGGGAGGTTTCATAAAGCGGCGCCGCCAGCAGTGGTGCGATGATGAAGAAGCCAGCGGTCGAGGGCAGCACGGCCCAGGCGATGCCCAGTTCGAACATCACCAGCGACAGCATCCAGCCGAACACCGCCAGCGCCGCGCCGATCGTCAGGCTGATCGCGCGATGGGCCATCATGTCGCGCCACCCGAGCGTGATCCACACCCAGGGGCGGTCGGTGGCGACCCGGCGGACGCGGCTGGTCAGCGGGGCCGGATCGGGTGCGGCCAGGGCATCGCTCGGCATGCTCGTCTTCCCCCGATATTTCTGCACGTCCGGCACAAATTAAACGTAACGTCGGATGCGCGCCTTGATCCGGATCAAGGACGCAAGAATGCCCACCCCGCATGCTGCAACGCAACGCCCGCCGGGGGATTCCCTGGCGGGTCCCGCCTCGGAGACCCAGACATCATGGCAGCAAGCACCGCGCTGACCGGACAGACCACCGCGCCCGCGCATGCCGTCGTGGAACTGGACGTCGAGGCGCCGATCCGTGCCTTCGCCATCGCCACGATGTTCTGGGGGATCGTCGGCTTCCTCGTCGGCGTGGTGATCGCGGCGCAACTGGCCTTTCCGCTGCTGAACCTGGACCTGGAATGGACCACCTTCGGCCGGCTGCGTCCGGTCCATACCAGCGCGGTCATCTTCGCCTTCGGCGGCAATGCGCTGATCGGCACCAGCCTGTACATCGTCCAGCGCACCTGCCGCGCCCGCCTGTTCGGTGGCGAGGAGATGGGATGGTTCCTCTTCTGGGGCTACAATTTCTTCATCGTCGCCGCCGCCCTCGGCTACGTCCTGGGCGTCACCCAAGGCAAGGAATATGCCGAGCCTGAGTGGTATGTGGATCTCTGGCTGACCGTCGTCTGGGTCACCTACCTGGTCGGCTACATCGGCACGATCATGAAGCGGCGTGAGCCGCATATCTATGTGGCGAACTGGTTCTTCCTCGCCTTCATCATCACCGTCGCCATGCTGCACATCGTCAACAACCTGGCCCTGCCGGTCGGCGATGGCATCGGCAAGTCCTATGGCGTCGCCTCCGGCGTGCGCGATGCGATGATCCAGTGGTGGTATGGGCACAATGCGGTCGGCTTCTTCCTGACCGCGGGCTTCCTGGGGATGATGTACTACTTCATCCCGAAGCAGGCGGAGCGCCCGGTCTATTCCTACCGGTTGTCGATCGTGCACTTCTGGTCGCTGATCTTCCTGTATATCTGGGCCGGGCCGCATCACCTGCACTACACGGCGCTGCCCGACTGGGCGCAGACGCTCGGCATGGCGTTTTCGATCATGCTGTGGATGCCGTCCTGGGGCGGCATGATCAACGGGCTGATGACGCTGTCGGGTGCCTGGGACAAGCTGCGGACCGATCCCGGCCTGCGCTTTTCGGTCACCGCCGTCGGCTTCTATGCGATGTCCACCTTCGAAGGCCCGGTGATGTCGATCCGGGCGGTGAACAGCCTGTCGCACTACACCGACTGGACCATCGGCCATGTGCACAGCGGCGCGCTGGGCTGGAACGGCTTCATCACCTTCGGCGCACTCTACTGGCTCTTCCCGGTGCTGTGGCGGAAGAAGGGGCTATATTCCGAGAAACTCGCCGCCTGGCACTTCTGGATCGCGACGCTCGGCATCGTCCTCTACATCACCGCCATGTGGGTCAGCGGCATCATGCAGGGGCTGATGTGGCGCGCCTATGACGAGCTCGGCTTCCTGCAATACTCCTTCGTCGAGACGGTGGCCGCGATGCACCCCTACTACGTCATCCGGATGCTGGGCGGGCTGATGTTCCTGACCGGTGCGATCATCATGGCCTACAATTTGTACATGACCGTGACCGCCGTGGAGGACGCGGTGGCCCCGGCCGCCGCCGCCCCCGCCGGCGCCATTCCCGTCGCGGCTGAGTGAGGAGACGGTCATGAAGCGCTTCAGCCATGCCCCCATCGAGAAGAACGTCATCCTTCTCGCCGTCCTCACCCTGCTCACCGTCTCGATCGGCGGTCTGGTGCAGATCGTGCCGCTGTTCCTGGTCGAGACGACGATCGAGCGTGTCGCCGGTGTCCGCCCCTACACCCCGCTCGAACTCATGGGCCGCGACATCTATGTGCGGGAGGGCTGCTACCTCTGCCACAGCCAGATGATCCGCCCCTTCCGTGATGAGGCCGAGCGCTACGGCCATTTCAGCCTGGCGGCCGAGAGCATGTACGACCGCCCCTTCCAATGGGGCAGCAAGCGGACCGGGCCGGACCTGGCGCGCGTCGGCGGCAAGTTCTCCGACGACTGGCATGCGGCGCATCTGCGCAGCCCGCGCGAACTGGTGCCGGAATCGATCATGCCGCCCTATGCCTTCCTCGACCGGCCGCTGGATGCGACCGGGATCGCGGCGCGGCTGCGGGCGCAGCAGACGCTCGGCGTGCCCTACAGCGACGAGATGATCGCCAATGCCATGGCCGACCTGCGCACCCAGGCCAATCCGGAGGCCGACGGCACCGCCTTCGCCGCCCGCTACCCGCGCGCCCGCCAGGGGGTGTTCGACGCGAACCCGCGTGAGGTGACGGAGATGGATGCGGTGGTCGCCTATTTGCAGATGCTCGGCACCCTGGTGCGCTTCTCCGACGTCACCCCCGAACAAATCCGGCAGCCGTAAGGAGTCCCCAGCGATGGATCTGGCCCGCCTGCACGAGATCCTTTCGGCCATCTGGGTCGTCTGGTTCGTCATCCTCTTCACCGGAATCCTGGTCTGGGTGATGCGCCCCGGATCGCGCGAAGCCGCGCGCGACCACGCCCAGATCCCCTTCCGCAACGACCCGAACTGAGAGCCCGCGCAGATGGCAACCACCCCCGAGAGGGACGCCCATAGCGGCACCGCGACCACGGGCCATGAATGGGACGGGATCAAGGAACTCGACACCCCGATGCCGTCGTGGTGGCTCTACACGCTCTACGCCAGCATCGCTTTTGCCGTGGTATGGATGATCCTGTACCCGTCGCTGCCCTATGTGCGTGGCGTGCTGGGCTATTCCACGCGCGCGGCTTTCTCCGAAGACATGGCGGCCCAGCAGGCGCGCGCGGCGCCCATGCTGGCGCGTATGCGGGCGGCGACACCGGCGGCCATCGCGGCCGATCCCGAATTGCGCGCCTATGCGCTGGCCGGCGGGCGCATCGCCTTCGCCACCAACTGCGCCGGCTGCCATGGCTCGGGCGGGCAGGGGGCGGTGGGCGGCTTCCCCAGCCTGGCGGATGACGACTGGCTCTTTGGTGGCAGCTTCGATGCCATCCACCAGACCATCAGCGTCGGGATCCGCAATGGCGAGGCCGATGCGCGCGGCGTGGCCATGCCCGCCTATGCGACCGCCGGGCTGACCTGGCCGCAGATCAACGATGTCGCAGAATACGTCCTGTCCCTGTCGGGGCCGGCCGGCGACACCGCTGCCGCCGCCCGCGGCGCCCCCATCTTCGCCGAGAATTGCGTCGCCTGCCACGGCGAAGCCGGCGAGGGGAACAAGGACATGGGCGCGCCGCGCCTGTCGGATCGCATCTGGCTCTATGGCGGCGACCGTGCCTCGATCGCCCGCAGCATCGCCTTTTCGCGCGGCGGGGTGATGCCCTCCTGGTCCGGGCGCCTTGATCCCGCGACGATCAACATGCTGACCGTCTATGTCCACGCGCTGGGTGGTGGGGAGCGCTAGGCAGCGGTCATGCCCGACACCGCAGCACTGACCCCGCCGCCGCTCTACGCCGCGCACAGGAAGATCTATCCGCGGGCGGTGAAGGGCCGGGTGCGGTCGATCAAGTGGGTGGTGCTGATCGTCCTGCTCGGCATCTACTACATCCTGCCCTGGATCCGCTGGGACCGCGGCCCCGGCGTGCCGGACCAGGCGGTGCTGGCCGATATCGCCAATGCCCGGCTGTTCTTCTTCTGGATCGAGTTGTGGCCGCAGGAGATCTACTTCCTCACCGGCTTCCTGATCCTGGGTGCGATCGGACTCTTCGCCGCGACATCGCTGTTCGGGCGCGTCTGGTGCGGCTTCACCTGCCCGCAGACGGTCTGGACCGACCTGTTCCTATGGATCGAGCGCCAGATCGAGGGCGACCGAAACGCCCGCATCAAGCGCGACGCGGGGCCACCATCACGCGACCGCACGCTGCGGCGCATCGCCAAGCACGCCGCCTGGATCGTCATCGCCGCCGCGACCGGCGGCGCCTGGATCATGTACTTCCAGGATGCGCCGACGGTCGTCGTGCAATTGCTGACCGGGGCTGCCTCGGCACAGACCTATTTCTGGTTCGGGCTGTTCACCGCCACGACCTATGTGCTGGCCGGCTTCGCGCGGGAACAGGTCTGCACCTACATGTGCCCCTGGCCGCGGTTCCAGGGGGCGATGCTCGACCAGGACAGCCTGGTCGTCACCTATCGCGAATGGCGCGGCGAACCGCGCGGCAAGCTGAAGGAAGCCGGCCACGGCGATTGCATCGATTGCGGCGCCTGCGTGCATGTCTGCCCGACCGGCATCGACATCCGCGAGGGCCAGCAATTGGAATGCATCGGTTGCGGCCTCTGCGTCGATGCCTGCGACGAGGTGATGGGCAAGGTGCAGCGCCCGCAGGGCCTGATCGCCTTCGAGACGCTGGCCAACCTCGCCGCCAGCACCGCCGCCACGGCGCGTTTCCAGCCGGGTCCGGCGCGGTTCGACGCTGGCATGGCGGCGCGGAAGCACCTGCATCTGCTGCGGCCGCGCACGTTGATGTATGCGGGCGTGCTGTCGTTCGTCGTGGTGATCATGCTCGGCGCCTTCCTGCTGCGGGAGACACTGACGCTGACGGTGCTGGCCGAACGTGCGCCGCCCTATGTGCTGCTGTCGGATGGCGGCGTGCGCAATGGCTACACGCTGAAGCTCGCCGACAAGACGCGGGATGCGGGGGTCTATGCGCTGGTGCTCGACGGCCCGGCCGGGCTGCGCCTGCTGGTGCAGGATGTCGAAACCGACGCCGCCGGCCGCCCGCTGCTGCCGGCCCGTCCCGATGCGGTGGCGACCTTCCGCGCCCTGGTCACCGCCCCGCCAGGCGTGGCCATCGCCGAAAGCCAAAGCCTGCGCTTCCGCCTAATGGATGCGCAAGGCAAGGTGGTTGCCTCCGGCGACAGCGTCTTCCTTGGCCCCCGGCCCATACAGGTGCGGCGATGAGCATGGTCAAACGCCCCTTCGACCCCGCGCGCGGCGGCTGGATCCCCTGGGTTTTCGTGGGGATGATGGCGATCGTCATCGGGGTGAACGGCATCCTGATCTATTCCGCCATCAGCACCTTCACCGGCGTCACCCGCCCGCGGACCTATGATCTCGGCCGGAGCTACAACGCCGTGATCGCGGAGGCCGACCGGCAGGCCGCCCTCGGCTGGTCGGGGCGCGTCGCCCTGGCCTCCGGCCGCCTGTCCGTCACCGTCATCGACCGCGAGGGCCTTCCCGTGCCCGGGCACCTCACCGGGCTGCTGCATCGCCCGCTGGATGGGCGGGAGGTGCCGCTCGCCTTCGGCGCCGCCGCCCCGGGCCGCTGGACCGCCGAGGCCACCCCGCCCGCCCCCGGCCAGTGGGAAGCCCGGCTGACATTGACCGATCCCACCGGCCAGCATTTCGACATCCGCCAGCGGGTCATCGCCCCGTGAGCATGATCGGCCGCGTCGCGCCTGGCCCGGTGCCCGCCAGCGCGCGCGGCTGCCTGCATTGCGGCCTGCCCGTCCTGCCGCCCGCTGCATTCTGCTGCGCCGGCTGCGAGGCGGCGCAGGGCTTGGTCGCGGGGCTCGGCCTCGACGCCTTCTACCGCCGCAATACCGTGCCGGATGGCGTGCTGCGCCCGGACACGGCGCCCCCCGTATCGCTGGCCGCCGCCGCCGAACCCGATGGCGCGGGCTGGCGCCTGGATCTGATGGTCTCCGGCCTGCATTGCGGCGCCTGTGTCTGGCTGGTCGAACAGGCCCTGGGCGCCGAGCCTGATGTCATCGGCGCCCGCGCCGCCCTGACCACCCGCCGCCTGGCTCTGCGCTGGCACGGCGACCGCGCGCGGGCCGAGGATTTCGCGGCCCTGCTCGGCCGCCTCGGCTTTCGCGCCGTGCCCTTCACCCCCGCCTGCCTGCGCGCCGCCGACGAAGCGGAGACCCGGTCGCTCGCACGGGCCCTCGGCATCGCCGCCTTCGGTGCGATGAATGTGATGCTGGTGTCCTCCGCCGTCTGGTTCGGCGTGGACATGGGGGAACAGACGCGCGGGCTGATGCATTGGCTGGCGGCGCTGATCGGCCTGCCGACCATCGCCTTCGCCGGGCTGCCCTTCTACCGCTCCGCCTGGGCGGCGCTTTGCGCACGGCGGGTCAACATGGATGTCGCCATTAGCCTGGCCGTGCTGGCGACGGCGGCGATGTCGCTGTCGGAGGCGATCCGGCTCGGCCCTTACACCTGGTTCGACGGGGCGACGACCTTGCTGGCGCTGCTGCTGGCCGGGCGCCTCCTGGATCGCACGGCACGCGGGCGGGCGGGCAGGGCGGTCGCGGAATTGCTGGCGCTGCAGGAGGGCACGGTCCGTCGCCTCGGCCCCGATGGCACGCTACGCGACATCCCGGTCGCCGAAATCCTTGCCGGCGACCGCATTTTGGTCGGCAGCGGCGAACGCCTGCGGCTGGACGCGATCATCGAGGAGGCGCCCGGCCTCTTCGACCTGTCGGCGACCACCGGCGAAAGCCTGCCGCGCGGGATCGCCATCGGCGGCGCCGTGGCCGCCGGCGCGGTGAACATGGGCGGGCCGGCCGTGCTGCGGGTGACGGCCGCGGCGGCCGATGGGTCGCTGGCCGCGATCGGGCGGTTGCTGGACCACGCGGCCCAGGCGCGCGGGCGCTTCGTCACCCTGGCCGATCGCGCGGTCGGCTTCTACGTGCCGGCGGTGATGGTGGTGGCGGTAGCGACCTTCCTCGGCTGGTGGCTCGGGATGGGGCTTGGCTGGCAGGCGGCGCTGGTGCCGGCCGTGGGCGCGCTGATCGTAACCTGCCCCTGTGGCCTGGCCATCGCCGTGCCGGCGGTACAGGTCGTGACCGTGGGTGCGCTGTTCCGCCGGGGCGTGCTGGTCGCCTCGCCGACCGCGCTGGAACGTCTGGCCGCGGTCGATCGCGTCGTGCTGGACAAGACCGGCACCTTGACCCTCGGCCGCCCGGTGCTGCGCCCCGGCGATTGGACGGCCGATGATCTGCGGGCTGCGGCGGCGCTGTCCCACGGCAGCCGGCACCCCTTGGCGCGCGCCCTGGCGCTGGCCTGCCCGGAGGCGCCGCTCCAAGCCGATACGGTGGAACATCCGGGGCAGGGGATGGCGGCCGGTGGCGATCGCCTGGGCAGCGCGGCCTTCTGCGGCGTCGTGGACGATACCGCCTGGCCGACGCTCTGGTTCGCGCGGGATGGCGGGGCGGCCGTCGCCTTCCGCTTCGCCGACGCGCTGCGCCCCGATGCCGTGGCGGCGGTCGCCGCATTGCGCGACCTGGGCCTGCGTGTCGAAATCCTGTCGGGCGATGGGCCGGGCGCCGTCGCCGCCATCGCCGCCGAGGCCGGGATCGCCGACTGGACCGCCGGCGCGCTACCCGCCGCCAAGATCGCCCGCATCGCGGCACTGCGCGACGCCGGCCATCGTGCGCTGATGGTCGGCGATGGCATCAACGACGCGGGAGCCCTCGCGCTGGCCCATGCCGCCGCCGCCGCCCCGGGCGCGCAGGATTTGGCGCAAGGTGCCGCCGATATCGTGTTGCGCGGCGACGCGCTGATGGCGCTGCCCGCCGCCATCCGCGCCGCCCGCCGGGCCCAGTCCCTGGCGCGGCAAAACATCGGCTTCAGTCTGGCCTACAACCTGGTCGCCGTGCCGACCGCCGTGCTCGGCCTGCTGACGCCGGTCGGGGCCGCGGCCGTCATGGCCAGTTCTTCGATCCTCGTGATCCTGAATGCCCTGCGCGCCGAAGGCGCGGGACACATGCAACGTGCCGAAGATGCGGGGGCGCCATGGACGCGCTGATCATCCTGGTGCCCGTGGCCCTGCTGCTTGGGCTGATCGGCCTTGGCGGCTTCCTGTGGGCGTTGCGCTCCGGCCAATACGACGACCTGGACGGCGCCGCGTCCCGCATCCTGTTCGACGACCCACCCAACAACACCCCACCAAGGCAGACCCCGCCATGACCTCCAGCCGCATCTTCTTCCTGATCCTGTCCGGGATCATCGCGCTGGTCGGGCTGGCGGCCGCCGCCATGGCGCACGACTACCTCCAGGTGTTTGGCCTGGGGTTGTTCGCCTTTGGCGTGCTTTTCGCCTTCGGCTGCGTGAAGCGGCATTTCGACGAACAGGACGCGGCGCATTGACGCGTCGGGGGTGTCAGGCCGCCGCGCCGTCCGCCTCGGCCAGGGCTTCCAGCGCCGGCAGGTTGGTCAGCACCAGGCTGCCGCGACTCGGTTCCTCCAGCAGCCCCGCCCGGCGCAGCGATGCGAAGACGCGGCTGACGCTTTCGATCGTCAGCCCCAGGTAATCGCCGATATCCGTCCGCGTCATCGGCAGCGACAGCGGCCGCCCGGTGGCGCCGTTGCGGCGTGCGGATGCGTAGAGCATCAACAGGAAGGTCGCGACCCGGCCCTCCGCGCTGCGATGCGCCATGGCCCCCAACTGGTCCTGCGCCGCCGCCAGATCCTCGGCGCACAATTCCAGCAGGCGATGCGACATCGACGAACAGCCGCGGCTCATCTCCTCCAGCTTGACCCGGTCCAGCCGGCAGACGGTGGCGTCCGCGACCAGTTCGGCATCAAAGGGATAGCGGTCGCGTGAGGTATAGCCGATCAGGTCGCCCGGAAAGCGGAAGCCGATGATCTGCTGCCGTCCATCGGGCATCGCCCGCAGCAGCTTGGCCGCGCCATCGACCAGGGTGAAGACCGCCCGCGCCTGGTCGCCTTCGCGGAAGACGGCACTGCGGGCGGGCAATCGGATCGAAGTCGCCGCGGCGGAGAGTTTCGCGTGGTCGGCATCGTTCAGGGCATGGCAAAGACCCTTGATGGCGCCGGCGCATTTGGCACAAAGGGCCTCCATCGCCCGGTCATGCCCTGATCGTGCAACAACATCCACGACCTGCCCTCCTTATCAGTAATACATTGGTGCAACGGTCGGCGCCGAACAAGCATCCCGACGTGTTAAAAGCACCGACAGGTCGCGGCATGGTTGCTTGCGCGGCGTCGACGGCGCAAATAAATCAATACCATAAGGATGGGGGCGGCGGGGATGTTCGATTTCAACCGTCTGGCCGAGGCGCTGATGGGCGGTGCCGCCCGCCCCCCCGGCAGGACTCGGCGCCGGCGGGCCGCATCGCCCTTCGGCTCCTCCCGATCGAATGAGGCGCGGGCCGTCCGCGTGCTGGCCTCGCTGGCCGGGCTGGCGGTGGAAGCCATGACTAAATCCGCCGAGCCGGCGCCGCCCCCGCGCAAGGCCGACGGCACCCCGCCCCCCGGCAAGCCGGCCGCTTCGCCCTGGGGCAACCCGCCCCCCGCGCCCCCCGCCCCCCGCGCCGAACAGGCGGAAGCGCTGCTGCTGATCCGCGCCATGGTCGCCACCGCCGCCGCCGATGGCGCGGTGGACCGCGCCGAACGCCAGGCCATCGCCGGGCAGTTGGATGCCGCCGGGCTGACCCCCTCCGAACGCGACCTGGTGCTGGCCGACCTCGAAGCCCCGGCGACGCCCGAGGCCCTGGCCGCCGAGGTCACCGACCCGATGCAGGCAGCCCAGCTCTACGCCGCCGCCGTCGCCATCGCGGCCGAGATGTCGGCCGCCGAACGCGGCTTCCTTGACCGCCTGCGCGCGGCGCTGATGCTGTCCCCCACGGCGGCCGCGGCCATCGAGGCCAGGCTGGCCTGAACATCCAAGATCCACGAACTGGACCCCAGCGCATGCACGACCAGGAGAATTCCGGCCTTTCCCCCAGCCAACTGGCCCTGCGCGACCGCGCCCGGGAATTGGCGCGGGAAGCCGCGGCGGGGGCTGCCGAGGCAGACCGGACCGAGGCCTATCCCTGGGCCATGGTCGCCCGCATGGCCGAAGCCGGCTTCACCGGCATGACGATCCCCCGCGCATACGGCGGGCAGGGGGCCAGTTACCTCGATGCGGTGATCGCCGTCGAAGCCTTCGCCGCCGCCTGCGCCGTCTGCGGCCGCATCGTGGTCGAGGCGAACATGGGCGCCGTCGGCGCGATCATGACCTATGGCACCGAGGCCCAGAAACGCCAGGCGGCCGCCGCGGTTCTCAGCGGCGACAAGCCCGCCATCCTGATCACGGAACCCGAGGCCGGGAGTGCCGCCACCTCCATGGCCACCCGCGCCGTGCGCCACGGCAATACCTGGGTGCTGGATGGCGCAAAAACCTGGATCACCGGCGGTGGCGTGTCCCGCCTGCATCTGATCTTTGCCCGTGTGATCGAGGATGGGCAGGACCAGGGCATCGGCGGCTTCATCGTGCTGCGCGACACGCCATCCGACGCACCGGGCCTGGTCATCCACCGCCGCATCCCCACCATGGGGCTGCGCGGCATGCCGGAGACGGAAATCCACCTGCGCGGCCTGGAAGTGCCCGACAGCCAGGTTTTGCGCGCGCCCGGCGGCTGGCGCGGCGGGTTCGGGCGGCTGATGGATGCCTATAACGGCCAGCGGGTGGGGGCGGCCGCGGCGGCCCTGGGGCTGGCGGCCGGGGCCTTCGGCCATGCCCGCGACTACGCGCTGGACCGCCGTCAGTTCGGCCGGCCGATCGCCGAATTCCAGGGCCTGGCCTGGATGCTGGCCGATATGAGCATCCGGGTCGAAGGCGCCCGCCAGATGGTCTTCCGCGCCGCGCGCAGCGCCGGGCCCAACGGCTTCCCCGACCGCCTGGCCGCCGCCCAGGCCAAGGTCATGGCCGCCGATGTCGCGATCGAGGTCACCAACAATGCGTTGCAGGTCTGGGGCGGCGCCGGCTATTCCCGCGACAACCCGATGGAACGCTACGTCCGCGACGCCCGCATGTTCGCCATCGCCGGCGGCACCGGCCAGGTGCTGCGGACCCAGGTGGCCGAGCAGATCCTGGGGATGCGCATGCCGCAGACCCGCGATGGCTGGATGGCGGTCGAGGCCGCCGAGCACAATCTGCGGACGGCGGCGGAATAGGCCGGATTTTGACCCGCGCGGGTTGACATCCGGGGCCGCTGCCGCCTAGACGCTGCCTCCCACCCGCGCACCGAAGGTCGTGCGGGACTCGTTAACGCGCTTCCGGACTGGTCCCATGAAGATCCGCAACAGCCTCAAGACCGCCAAGTTGCGGGACAAGAACTGCATCGTCGTGCGCCGTCGCGGCCGGACGTATGTGCTGAACAAGAAGAACCCCCGGATGAAGGCCCGCCAGGGCTGATCTTCGGCGGCTGAATTTCGGCATGAAAACGGCGGGCCTTGGCCCGCCGTTTTTGTTTCGGGTCTCGCTGTTGCAGCCCGGCCATGCCGGACGCATCTTCCTGTCACGCCCGGCACCGCGCGAAAAAGCAGGACCCGCCGCCATGATCGCCCAGCCCGCCCCCAAACCCGACATCCTGGCGCGGCGGGAGGAGATTGTCGCCGCCCTCCGCCTGCTGGTCCCGCCCAGCAGCCAGGGCCATGGCGTGATCAGCGACGCGACCCGCCTGCGGCCCTATGAGACCGATGGCCTGGCCGCCTATCGCCAAGTGCCGCTCGCGGTCGTGCTGCCGCATACGACCGAACAGGTCGCCGCCGTCCTCGCCTATTGCCACCGCACCGGCTTGCGCGTGGTGCCGCGCGGGGCAGGGACCTCGCTATCGGGCGGGGCGCTGCCGCTGGAGGATGCGGTCGTCGTCGGGCTGATGCGGATGAACCGCATCCTGGACATCGACTACGACAACCGCCTGGCCGTGGTCGAAGCCGGTGTCACCAACATCGGCATCACCAAGGCGGTCGAGGACGATGGTTTTTTCTACGCCCCCGACCCATCCAGCCAATTGGCCTGCATGATCGGCGGCAACGTCATGATGAACTCGGGCGGCGCGCATTGCCTGAAGTATGGCGTCACCGCCAACAACCTTTTGGGACTGAAGTTCGTCACCATCGAAGGCGAGATCATCGAGATCGGCGGCGATCACCCCGATGCCGCGGGGTTGGACTGGCTCGGCTTGATCACCGGCTCCGAGGGCCAGTTGGGCATGGTCACCGAAGTCACCGTCCGCATCCTGCGCGGGCCGGAGGGCGCCCGCGCCATGCTGGCCGCCTTCGATTCCAACGAAGTCGCCGGCGCCGCCGTCGATGCCATCATCGGCAGCGGCATCATCCCCGTCGCCCTGGAATTCATGGACCGCCCCGCCATCCACGCCTGCGAGGCCTTCGCCCATGCCGGCTACCCGCTGGATGCCGAGGCGATGCTGATCATCGAGGTCGAGGGCAGCATCGCCGAACAGGACGACATGCTCGCCCGCATCCGCGACATCTGCGCCCGCTTCAACCCGATCAGCATGAAGCTGGCCGAAAGCGCCGAGCAATCCATCGCCATCTGGAAAGGCCGCAAGGGCGCCTTTGGCGCGGTCGGGCGCATCAGCCCCGATTACCTCTGCATGGACGGCACCATCCCGACCAGCCAATTGCCCTTCACGCTCCGCCGCATCCAGGAGATGTCGGACCAATACGGCCTCAAGGTCGCCAATATCTTTCACGCGGGCGACGGCAACCTGCATCCGCTGATCATGTTCGACGCCAACGACCCCGATAGTTTTCTGCGCGCCGAACATTTTGGCGCCGATATCCTGAAGCTCTGTGTCGAGGTGGGCGGCTGCCTGACCGGCGAACACGGCGTGGGCGTGGAAAAGCGCGACCTGATGAATGTGCAGTTCACCGCGCGCGAACTGGACCAGCAGCGCGCGATCAAATCCGCCTTCGACCCGGCCTGGCTGCTGAACCCGTCAAAGGTGTTCCCGCTCGACGGCTTGCCGGCCGCGGCCGCCGCCATGCCCCTGCCCATCGCCGCCGAATGATCGCGCCCACTGACGAGGCCGGCGTCGCCGAGGCCGTCCGCGCCGCCCGCGAACCGCTGGCCATCGAGGGCAATGGCAGCAAGCGCGGGTTGCTGCGCCCGGTCCAGGCGGCGCAGGTCCTGTCCACCCGCAACCTGACCGGCATCACCCTCTACAAGCCGGCGGAACTCGTACTCTCCGCCCGCGCCGGCACGCCGATCCCCGAGATCGAGGCCGCGCTCGCGGAACACGGCCAGCACATCATCTCCGAACCGCCCGATACAAGCGCCCTGTTCGGCAGCGACCTGCCCGCGACCCTGGGCGGGATCGTCGCCACCAACCTCTCCGGTCCCCGCCGTATCTCCTGGGGCGCGATGCGCGACCATGTGCTTGGCGTGCGCTTCGTGAATGGGCAAGGGGAGGTGCTGCGCTCCGGCGGACGGGTGCTGAAGAATGTCACCGGCCTCGACCTCAGCAAGTTCTTGTCCGGCAGCCATGGCACCCTGGGCATCCTGACCGAGGTGACGATCAAGGTGCTGCCGGGGCCGGAAACCTCGGCCACCGTCGCGGTGCCGGTCGCCGATGTGGCAGCCGGCGTGCGGGTGCTGTCGGCGGGGTTGGGCAGCCCGTTTGGCGTCTCCGCCGCCGCGGTCCTGCCGCAGGGCTTTGGCGACCTCGCCAGTCCCGTGGCGCTGCTGCGGATCGAGGATTTCGCCCCCTCGGTCGCCTATCGCGCCACCAAGCTCGCCAGCGATTTCCCGGGGGCTTCCGTGATCGAGGCCGAAGCCTCCCGCCACCTCTGGCGCGCCATCCGCGATGCCGAACCGCTCGCGGCACAGCCGGGGCAGGCGATCTGGCGCGTCTCCGCCCGCCCCACCGAAGGCCCCAGGCTGGTCGCCGCCCTGCCAGGTTTTTCCGCCTTGCTCGACTGGGGCGGCGGGCTGGTCTGGCTGGCGGGTGAGGGGAGTGAGGCCAACCACCGCGCCGTGATGGCGGCGGCCGCGGCGTCCCGCGCCTCCTTCACCCTGTTCCGTGGCCCCGAGGCCTTGCGTGCGGCCTTGCCCGTGATCACCCCCGACCAACCCGCCCTGGCCGCCATCGGCGCCCGGGTGAAGGCGGTCCTCGACCCGGCCGGGCTGTTCAACCCGGGGCGGATGCGCGCGGGGGTCTGACCCTCAGGGCGCGCGCCCAAACCCCTGGATCGTCCAGACATAGGGCGCGTCATCCGGCCGGACCGAACCGATGCGCGCCGCGTTGACATCGGCGATCGACACCATGCAGGCCGCCCACATGGCCATCAGCAGCAGCGACAGCGGAAGATGGCGCTTGCCGCCCAGCCCCAGGTGGAAGCCGACCGCGCCATTCGCCGCGACCGACATGCCCAGCAGCATCCACAGGATCTCGGCCGGGATGCGGGCGTTGAAGGCGCGGCGCTGCGCCGTCGCCTGGTCGAACATGTCGTTCAGCGACGCCAGCATCAGCGATGACAGCGCATTCGGCTGGGGCCGCGCCAGCGCCACCGCCTGGTTCCAGATCTCGGTCTGCTGGCGGTTCGTCTCGGCGTTGATCCGGTCCAGCAGCGGAGGGTCCTGCGGTGCGCGCACGAAGGCCAGGCGCAGATCGGCCCAATCCTCCACGGCGCGGCGCAGCACCATCGCCTCCGGCGCTTCGGGCAGGCCGGCGCGCAGCCATGCGGTGCCGATGGCATTGGCTTCCTCCAGGCTCACGGCGCGCCGATCCTCGAAACGCTGCTGCGCCAGCGACAGGGTGAGGCCCAGCACGAAGGCGAGCAGCCCCAGCATGCCGGTCACGATGAAGCCGACGGAGGGGTCGCTCTCCCCCATGCGGGCGGCGCGACGGCGGCCGAGCCGGTAGCCGGTCTCGCTGGATACGATGAGCATGACGCAGAGCAGCGCGCCGAGGCCCAAGGTCCCGATCGCCGTCAGCACTTCACGAAAAATCATGCACCACGCCCCCAAGGCAGGCCGGGCGCCCGAGTCGTCTCGCACTACGGCATGATTTGGTCTAGAAGAGACGCAGCCCCATTCGCAAGAGACTGAAATGCGTCGCCTCGCCGCCCTGATGCTGCTTTTCCTGGGTCTGGCCACCCCCCCCGCGCGCGCCGATGTGCTCTACGTGCTGAATTCGGGCGATGCCGAAATCATGGTGCTGGACGCCACCACCCGGCAGGAAATCCGCCGCATCGGCGTGCTGCGTGAGGCGCATCACCTGGTCTGGGCGCCCGACCGCTCGGTGCTGCTGATCGGGGATTCCGGCGGCAATGAGATGCTCTTCGTCCAGCCCGCGACCGGTGAGGTCCTGCGGCGCGAACGCATCTCCAACCCCTACCACATGGAATTCAGCCCGGACGGCAAGCACCTGGTGGTCACCAGCCTGCGCCGGAACCAGGTGGACATCTACGCCTGGAACGGCACCGACCTCGCCCTGCGCGCCCGGCTGCGCATGCCGGACAAGCCGAGCCACCTGGCCTTCCGCCCGGATTCCAAGATCGTCTACGTGACCTTGCAAGGCTCCCGCGCCATGGCGGCGATCAGCCTGGAGACGCAACTGCCGCTTTGGCAGATGGAAGTCGGGCGCGAACCGGCCGGGGTGATCTGGCACAATGACCGCCTGCTGGTCGGCATCATGGGCAGCGACCATGTCGCGGTGGTGAACCCTGAAACCCGGGCGGTCGAACGCACCATCTTCACGGGCCGGGGCGCCCATGCCTTGTTCGTCGGGCCGAACCAGGGGCCGGTCTATGTCACCAGCCGGGTCGACAGCCGGATCACCGCGCTGGACCCCACCACCCTGCAGATGACCCAGTCCTGGGTGGTGCCCGGCGGGCCGGACTGCCTGACCTTCGACCCGGAGGGGCGCATCTGGGCGACCCTGCGCTGGTCCGGGCGGGTCGGGGTTCTGGACCCGGAAACCGGCGCCCAGGAAAGCTTCCGCATCGGGCGCAGCCCGCATGGCATCCTGTATGTGCCGGTCCGCCCCACGGCTGCCGCGCCCCGGACCGCTTCGGCGACACGTTGAGCATGCCGACACGGCGTGGGGTTTTGACCGCGGCAGCCGTGGCCTTCCCGCTCGGGGCCTTGCCGCTCGGGGCCTTGCCGGCCCAGGCCCAACCCCGCTCCGGCGGCACGCTCTACCTGACCATCGACACCGGCTGGTCGCGTGAGGCGGAGCGCATCGCCGCCATGCTCGCCGCCCGGCAGATCCGCGCCACGCTGTTCCTGGCCGATGAACCGAGTTTCCGCGGCGACCGCACGCTTGATGCCGCCTGGGCCCCCTTCTGGCGCGCCCGCGTCGCCGAGGGCCATGGCTTCGCCAGCCACACCTGGCGCCACTGGTATTTTGCCGCCGACCCGGGGCCGGGCCGGGTACGCTACGCCTCCCGCCGGAACGAGGGTGGTGAGACGCTGGACGCGGCGGCGCTCTGTGCCGAACTCATGCGCCCGATCCAGGCGCTGGCGGCGATGGCGCCGGGGGCCAATGTGCTGCCGCTATGGCGCGCACCGGGGGGGATCACGACGCCCAACGCGCTGCACCTGGCCGCTGGCTGCGGTTTGCGCCACCAGGGCTGGTCCCGCGCCGGCTTCCTGGGCGATGAGCTGGACGCGGCGGCGCACCCCAACGCAGCACTGCTGAACCGCGCCCTGGCCAATATCCGTGACCAGGATGTGCTGATGATGCATTGGGGCGTCCGCTCCCGCCGCGACCCCCTGGCCAATGTGCTGGAACCGATGCTGGACGGGCTTCTGGCCCGCGGCTTCCGCTTTTCCGTCCTGCCGCCGGGCGGTATAGGCTAGCCCCCATGTTCAGCTTCATCGACGACATCTGGACCACGCTGACCGGGTGGCTGTTCCTGCACGCGGTGCAACCGGTGCTCTATGCCGCGGGGCTGATGGACTGGGCCGACGACGCCTTCGAATGGATGGATTTCTTCCTCTTCGGGCTGTTCAGCGTCGCGGTGGTCTATGTGATATGCCGCCCGCTCGAAGCCTGGCGCCCGGTCGAACGCTGGGGCGACCGCCGCGCCGTCAACACCGATGTGATCTACACGCTGTTGGCCAGGCTGGGGCTGCTGCCACTGCTGGCCTTTGTCGTGCTGGCCTCGATCCAGGCGTGGTTCGAGGGCTTTGTCACCGAGACCGGCTGGATCGTGCCCTCGCTGGAGACCCTGCTGCCCTGGCTGCGCGACTATCCCTTCGTCGCCTTCGCCGTCTATGTCGTGGTGCTGGATTTCGGCGAATACTGGCGCCACCGCTTCCAGCATCAGATCGGCTGGTGGTGGGCGCTGCATTCCGTGCACCACGCCCAGACCCAGATGACCTTCTGGACCGACGACCGGAACCACATCCTGGACGACTGCATCGGCGCGGTTTGGTTCGGCACCCTGGCGCTGCTGATCGGCGTGCCGCCGGCGCAATTCCCGCTGGTCGTGCTGGTGCTGCGCTTGGCCGAGAGCATGAGCCACGCGAATGTCCGCCTGTCCTACGGCCGGATCGGTGAGCGCCTGGTGGTCTCGCCGCGGTTCCACCGGCTGCATCACGGCGTGCTGTCGGCCGGCGCGACGGGGAAGAACTACGCCGTCCTGCTGCCCGTCTGGGACTGGATCTTCGGCACGGCCGATTTCCGCCGCGACCAGTTCCCGCTGACAGGGGACCCGGACGCCAGCCCCGCCATGGTGCGTGGCGGCTGGCTGCGGCAGCAGGGCGAAGGCTTCCGGCGTTTGTGGCACGCGCTGTTCCGCCGCGCGGCCTAGGCAAGCGTCTGACGACCTCTGTATGAAAGAAGCATCGGTTACCGGGAGATTGGCCGATGCTGCCAACGTTGCTTCGCCTAGTTGCCCTCGTTTGCGTATTGGTTGTCACGATCGTGTCGGCACACGCCCAGACTGGTAGGCCCAACAGGCAGCCCGGATGGGAATACCGGCCTTCGCTTGACAACCAACGACCCGGCTTTGCCTTCGACCCCTGTCCCGGTTGCAACAGTCACGACAGCGCTTTCGTCGCTTTCATCTGTGAAGTCAGCCGCACTCCGACGATGACCCTGAATCCGCCTGACCAGAACGGCCACCTGTCGCGGCTTCGGAACCAGTCGGTCCTCATGGAACTTATCGTGGATGGAACGCGGCATCCCTTCCGGATGCAGGTGGATGTCGGTCCGGCCGGGCCGATCCTCGAGACATCGGTTCCCTCTGAGCATCCGATATTCCAGTCGCTCGCCGACGGCCGCAACGTGGTGCTCGCGGGACCTGGTGGCTCAGTGACGATGCCGCTGACGCGCTCCGGCTTGGTCATCCGCCAATGGGCGAATGCCTGCAACGCCCAGGTCGCCTCTCCACAACCGCGGGCCCCCAATGCGGTGGCCTCGGCGCCTCAGGCCGCGCCCGTCGCACCCACCCGGCCGGCGGTGCAGCCGCCTGGCAACGGAGACAGGAACGTGTTCGGTGGCGGCATGGACGGCAAGCAGCAGTCCGCGCCAGGCAAGCCGCCGTCCCCTGCTCCGGCCTCCGGCAACCTCCGTGGAGATCAACCACCGGCCGCTGCCGGACAACAATCTCCGCCTCCGGCACGACAGCAGGCCCCAGCGGCCACGGCGCAACCGTCCCAGCCCCCTGCGAGACCGTCGCCGGCGGCGCAGCGTGTCCAACCGACCCAGGATCCGAGCCGGCTTTGCCCCGATGACGTCGGTGATAGCCGCACGTCATTCATGTGCTCCTGCACCGCGGACATGACCGCCAGGGGCGTGGTCCACGGTTCCAATCCCTACGCTGGCGGGTATCCCACCACATCGATCTGCCGGGCGGCCGTTCATGCCGGTGCGATCGACATGTCCGGGGGCGTGATCGGGGTTCGCGGGGTGGATCCTTTCACGTCCTGGTTCGGTGCCAGCACGCGCAATGGCGTGCAATCGAGCCCTGATTCCAATGCTCGTGCGAGCAGGGCATTCCGTATCGACAGGGTGGACCAGCCTGCCGGCCCCTCGGTTCAAGAGCGTATCCGGCAGCATCCCCTTCGCCGACTCATGGACGAGCAATGCGCGCAAGGCGAGGGCGCCGAGCGGATCGCCACCTGTCTTATCGCAGCCTACCGCGCCCAGACATTCGGCGACGAATTCAGCCGTGGCCTGGACGTCGGCTTCGTCTCCCAGGTCATGGCCGACTACCGAAGCGGCGAGAAAACCTGCTTTGCCTATATGGACCTGCTCCGGCGGTCTTTGCATTCCGTGACCACCGCTGGATACCCGCTTCCTTCGGGCATGGTGGACTGCCGGACAATCGGAGAGATCATCACCTCGATGATCGGATTTCCGTCGGTGATCGGAAGCTGTGCCCGGCCGGAGCGGCATGGCTTCGAGCATATGGAGGCATGTTTCGCATCACTCGCGACCTACCGGCGCAATGCGATCGGTGCACCGCCGACCCACTTCATCCAGCGGATCACCGCAGGCCTTGACCAGGCCACCATCCGGCGCGCTCAGGGGGATTACGCCAGCTTCGTCAACCAAGCCCCCCAGCAGGCCTTTGACGAGGCGCTCTTCCTTTCGCTCCGCGCCGGATTTGAGTTCTGCACCTCATCCCGCCGCCTGGATCCGCGCGAGCCCCGTTTGGGGATGCTCAATCGGTATGGCTCCCTGGTGAACTCCGCCGTGGAGTTCCAGAACGAGGCGCAGTTCGACAACGCCGTCAGGCAATGGGCGGAGCAGGTGACCTGCGCGGATATCATGCGCCTGGCCGCGAAGCTGGGAGCCGTGAGCGAACAGGAAGCGAGACCCTATCTTGACCGCGCCATGGCCAATGATGCCGCGCGCTGTGCGCCAACGCGCCCGGGCGGCGCGCCGACGCCGGAGGAGGTCCGGGAAAGCGGTGACCGCCTTGCCGCGCGTGCGATGTGCCGGGCAGACACGCTCGAGGGCGCTCTGCGAGGACGGATGGCTGGCTTGAGCATGAGGGTCGCCCAAGACGTCTGCCAGATCAATGTCATGGGGAATTTCAACGCATTCTCCCTGGATTATCGGTTCGTCCCCCAGACCTGCCGGAATGCCGGTCCCGGCCTTTCGCAATGCGCTGGAACGGTCCAGTCGGCATGCTCCTCGAACCTGGATGGCATGGGCGACGCGGCGTGCGCGGCGGCAACCTGGCAGAGCCAAGGCGTCATGGAGTATCGTTATGACGCCCCGACATGCACTTGGGTTCCGACCAACCTTCAGGAGCAGCGCAGCACACGGGTGCCCTGGTCTGGACGACGGTGAAAGCGACCCCCCGGTAAAATGCTAGGTGGGCCTGGGACCTATTCTGCAACTGGAGAGAATGTTCATTCCCGCTTACCACCTCTGCACCAGTCGGATTTCCAGATACATTCCTCGCGTGAGCGACGGCGCCGCTACACGCAGCGTGCTATCGTGCTTTCCCGACCGGGCTTTGTATTTCAAAGTCAAAATGGCCGGCTTCGACGTCTCCCAGAGGGTCGTGTCGTATCGCGTGGTCTGAACGCTGATCCTTAGCGGGCTGGTCCGCAGCGTCAGGATGGCACTGCGGACAGGCAGACTGGAGTAAACGCCAAAAGGCCAAGGGGGGCGCTTCATCCAGACGAGCATCCGCGAATGGGGCTTTGCCTCGCCTTTCAATCCGCGATGGAGCGACCAGCGCCATGCATCCTTGGCTACATGCCTTTAGCATGCCAGGCCTCTTGCCGCTCTCAAGGGAAGTCGCCTACCAGCCGGATTAGCGGGGACAAAGTCCCTGGCAATGATCCCTCGCTTCCAGCACGCGAGCGGAAGCCAAGTCGCCTCGCACGCACCCCGCCACATCGAACGAACAGGACAACACCACATGGGCTTGCACGGAATCACCAGGCTGGCGGAGGAAGCGCGCCTGTCCGGCGCCACGGTGGGGGGCGGGCTGATCTGGCTCGCCGGCCAGGTCGCCGATGACCCGACCGCCGACGCCGAGGCCCAGACCGCCGATGTCCTGGCCCAGATCGACGCGCTGCTGGCCGAAGCCGGCACCGACAAGCGCGCGCTGCTGTCCATCACCATCGTCCTGCCCGACATCCGCGACGCGCCGGCGATGAACCGCGCCTGGGATGCCTGGCTGGACCCGGCCCACAAGCCCGCCCGCATGACGATCGAGGCACGGCTGGTCGATCCGCGCTGGCGGGTGGAAATCACCGGCGTCGCCCTGGCGCCAGGGGCGCCGTGACCGGCCGGACATGAACGCCGGCCCGCGCCGCACCCGCCTGCTGAACCGCGCCTGGCTGCGCTCCTCCTCCCTCAGTTTCAGCATGTCGCTGATCGTGGCGGCCGGGGTGGGCGATGGCGACTGGGGGCTGCCGGTCGCGGTACTGATGGTGGCGGCGATCGGGCTGGGGTTGCTGCACTACCTCTTTCCGCGCGGGGTGCATTTCGCCTTCGGCACCGCGACGGGGCTGGCGCTTTACGCCAGCCTTTTTGCCGTGCTCGGGCGCGCCGCCTTTCCGGACGTCTACCCGACGGTGCGGGTCTTTGCCTTTTGCCTGCCGGCGGCCTCCTTCCTCGGCTTCGTCTGGTTGCGCCGGGCGGCCCTGGTCCGGCTGGCCGAGAACCCGGGGCCACCCGATCCGAACCACATGCCGGGCATCCTGCGCTGGCTGGGTGGCCTGCTGGCGGTGGCGACGGTGTCCTTCGCCCTTCCCATCAACCGCTGGACCCCGGTCGAACAATCCCTGGCGCTGGTCTTCTCCATGGCCACGATCTCCCTGCTGGTCGCGCTGACCGCGCGGGATGTCGTGCGCCTGCTGACCGATGCCGCCCTGATCCTGGAGGAGATGGCCGGGCGCGCGGCCTATCTGCTGGTGCCGGTGGTGGCCTTCCTGATCCTCTATGCGCTGCTGGTGATCGGCTTCGCCTCGGTCTACCGCATCGCGGATTCCCTGTCGGTGTCACCGCTGTTCCATGGCGCGGTCGATGGCGCGCGGCTGACCTTCGCCGATGCGCTGCATTTTTCCGTCGTGACGCTCTCCACCGTCGGCTACGGCGATATCCGCCCATCGGATGACGGCATCCGGCTGCTCGCTGGGGTGCAGATGGTCGCGGGCCAGGTGCTGCTGCTCTTCGGCTTCTCCGAGGTGATGCGCAGCCGCCGCGCACAGGCGGTGAACGACGACCAACCCCATCGCCATGTGGTCGCGGCCGAGCCCGTCGCCCCACCGGCCGAGGCACCGCCCCGTTGATCCCGCCATCCGCCGGGCGCATAGCCGCATGCGCCGGCATATCCTTGCCGCGCCTCCGCCGTCCGGCCGCCGCAATCACTGGCCAATGTGCCGTTTCCCGATCCGGAACCTAGCATGCCGACCGACACCACCCAGGCCGCCGCCACCCCCGATCCCGCCTTCTGGGCCGGGCGCCGCGTGCTCGTCACCGGGGGGGCGGGATTCCTCGGCTCCGGCCTCTGCCATGCGCTGGCGGGCTATGGCGCGGAGGTCGTGGCGCTGGATGCCATGCTGACCGGATCGGCCGCACACCCGGCCAACCTGGCCGGGCTGCCGGTGCGCCTGCTGAAGCGCGACCTGCGCGACGCCGATCTGGAAGCAGCCTGCGGCGGCTTCTCCGTGCTGTTCAACCTGGCGGCCCAGACCAGCCACGCCGGCGGGCAGCGCGACCCCGCGACGGATGTGGACATCAACACCACGGCCCAGATCCGCCTGATCCTGGCGATGCGCGAGGCCGCGCCCAAGGCCATCGTCGTCCATGCCTCGACCCGGCAGTTCTACGGCAAGCCGCAATGGCTGCCGGTGACCGAGAACCACCCCATCGCGCCCCCCGACGCCAATGGCGTGTCGAAATTCGCCGGCGAGCAATACTGGATGCTGGAGAACCGCGTGCACGGCCGCCCCGTCGTGTCGCTGCGGCTGACCAATTGCTACGGCCCGCGCATGCGCATCTTTGACGCCCGGCAAACCTTTGTCGGGATATGGCTGCGCCGCTTGATCGAGAACGAACCTTTCGAGGTCTGGGGCGGCGAGCAGATGCGCGACCTGACCTATCTGGACGACGTGACCAATGCCTTCCTGCTTTCGGCCGAAAAAGCCGCCTGCCACGGCCAGGTCTTCAACCTGGGCGGCGGCCCGCCGGTGACCCTGCTGCAACTGGCCGATGCGGTGGTCGCGGCCAATGGCGGCGGGACCTATGCGGTAAAAACCTTCCCGCCGGAGGCGAAGGCGATCGACATCGGATCCTACCACGCCGACGACAGCGCCTTCCGCAAGGCCTCCGGCTGGGCGCCGCGGATCGGCCTGGCCGACGGGCTGACACGCAGCCTTGAATTCTTTCGTCCGCGACTCGCGGCCTACACGCTAGAGGTGCCGACATGAACGCAAGCATCCCGACCCTCGTCCCCCAGGCCGACCCTGGTGCGGCCTATCGCGCGCAGCAGCCGGCGATCGACGCCGCCGTGGCCCGGGCGATGGCCTCCGGCTGGTATATCCTGGGCAAGGAGGGTGCGGCGTTCGAGGCCGAATACGCCGCCTGGACCGGCCCCGGCCAGCATGCCGTCGGCTGCGCCAATGGCACCGACGCCATCGCGCTGATCCTGCGCGGCATGGGCATCGGGGCAGGGGCCACCGTCGCCACCGTCAGCCACACCGCCGTCGCGACCGTGGCCGCGATCGAGATGGCGGGGGCGACGCCCCTGTTGCTCGACATCGACCCCGACCATTTCACCATGGACCCGGATGAGTTGATCGCCGTGCTGGAAGACCCGCCGCCGGGCCTGCCGCCGATCCGCGCCGTGATCCCGGTGCATATCTACGGCCAGATGACCGAACTCGGCCCGATGCTGGAGGCCTGCCGCAAGGCGGGCGTGGCGCTGATCGAGGATGTGTCCCAGGCCCATGGCGCCAGCCTGGACGGCGCCCGAGCCGGCACGCTGGGCGATGCCGCGGCCTATTCGCTCTATCCGACGAAGAACCTGGGCGCGCTGGGCGATGCCGGGGTGCTGACCACGCCGGACGCGGACCTCGCCGCCCGCATCGCGGCGCTGCGGCAATATGGCTGGAAGGAACGCTACATCAGCGACCTGATCGGGGTGAATTCGCGCCTGGATGAGCTCCAGGCCGCCATCCTGCGCGTGCGCCTGCCGCTGCTGGACGCCGCCAATGCGCGCCGGCAGGAGATCGCGGCCGCCTATGATTCGGCGCTGGAGGGTGGCCCCTACCAGGCCCCGGCGCGACGGGACGGCTACGGCCATGTCTTCCACCAATACGTCCTGCGCGTGCCGGAACGCGCGGCGCTGATGGCGCGGCTGCGCGGCATCGGCGTCGCGACGGGCATCCACTACCCTGTCCCCGTCCACCTGCAGGGCGCCTATCGCGACCGCGTCGCCATGGGCCCGGCCGGCTGTGTCGAGACCGAGGCCGCGGCGCATGAGGTGATGAGCCTGCCGATGTTCCCCGAATTGACCGACAGCCAGGTCGAAACCGTCTGCGCCGCGCTGCGGTCCCTGGCGGAGTAGCCGACACAGCATTGGGCAGCCTGCCCGCGCGACGAACAACCGCCGCGCGGGGGGGCGATGATTTTCGGCGGCGCGGTCGTCTTCGCCCTATCCGCCGGCATCTTCGCTGGTGCAGCATTCAACAATGCCCGACGCGCTCTCCCAACCGCAAATCCAGCCCCTGGCGACGCAGGAACTCGAAGCCGAATTGCTGGCCGGGCTGCACGCCGCCCGTGCTGCCGCCGCCGCCGATCCCTTTGGCGACCCGGTGCTGGCGACCGCCCTGTCGATCAGCCGCCGCATGGACGATGGGCGGCTGGATGAGGCGCAATTGGCCGCGCTGATCCAGCGCATGGCCGATGCCGCCGCCACCGACCGTGCCGCGCGGGTCGATGCCTACCTCGGGCCGGTGGACCAGAAATCCGCGGCCGCCCTGGCATCGCGTCTGGTGCGCCCGGACCCGGATGACAGCCCGGTTCCCTTCGCCGCCTATCGCAGCCTGATCGAACGCGCGCGTTTCGCCGCGGTCTTCACGGCGCATCCGGTCTTCGCCCATCCGCCCGCGACCTATGCCGCCATCGCCGCCACGGCCGAGGGCGGCACGCCGCAGACCGGCCTGGTCCATCGCCCAAGGCCACCGACCCTGGCCGATGAATTCGACCGCGCCATGCTGGCCATCCAGAACGGCCGCGCGGCCCTGGATGAACTGTCGGGCGCGCTGCTGGATGCCGCCGCCGGCACCTGGCCCGATCGCTGGCAGACGCTGGCCCCGGCGCCGATCATCCTGACCACCTGGGTCGGCTACGACACCGATGGGCGCACCGACATCGGCTGGAACGACACGCTGCGTTTCCGCCTGCTGATGAAGCGCGCCCAGTTGCAACGCCTGCACGCCCAATGCGCCGCCATCGGCGAGGTCGCCGCGGCCCTGACCGCGCGCGTGGCCGATGCCGTCGCGGCGGTGGCAAGCCAACTCGACGCCTGCCCGCAAACCCCCGATGCCCACAACACCGCCGCCTTCGCCGGGGTGCTGATCGGGCAGCGCGACACGGCGCTGGTCACCCCAGCCCCCCTGCTGCCGCTGTTCGAAGCGGCCATCGCCGCCGCCCCCGACAACGCCACGCGCCGCGCCCTGGCCGTCGCACGCGCCGGGCTGCTCAGCCACGGGCTGGCGCTGGCGCATACCCACGTCCGGCTGAATGCGCAGCAGATCCACAACGCCATGCGCCAGCGCCTGGACCTGGCCGCGGCACCGGAGGACCCCTCCCAACGCCGCGGCTTGCTGGTCCGCATCAACGCCGCCCTGGCCGATTGCCCGGCCCAGCCGATCGATTTCGGCGCTTTGCTGGCCGAACAGGCCTCCGCCGCGCGGCTGATGATGACCGTCGCGCAGATCGCCAAGCATGTGGACGGCAGCAAGCCCGTGCGCTTCCTCGTGGCCGAGACCGAGACCGGCTACACCCTGCTCGCCGCCCTCTGGCTCGCCCGCCGCTGCGGGATCGAGCACCTGGTCGAAATCTCCCCCCTGTTCGAAACCGCCGAGGCGCTGGACCGTGGCGAGCGGGTGCTGGAGGAGGCGCTGCGTTCGCCCCATTGGCGCGCCTATATCCAGGCCCAGGGGCGGATGTGCCTGCAATTCGGCTATTCCGACAGCGGGCGCTACGTCGGCCAGATCCCGGCCTCCTACCTCGCCGAAAAGCTGAAACTGCGGCTGGTGGACCAATTGCGCCGGCATGGCCTGTCGGGCATCGAGGTCGTGCTCTTCGACACCCATGGCGAAAGCATCGGGCGCGGCGCGCATCCGGGGTCGCTGGCCGACCGGTTCAATTACCTCTCGCCGCCCACCATGACGCGGGCCTTGCTGGCCGCCGGGCTGTCGCTGCGGGAGGAAGCCGCCTTCCAGGGCGGCGACGGCTACATGCTCTTCGGCACGCCGGGCCTGGCGCGCCGCGTCGTCGCCCGCATCGCGGCGCATGCCTTCGCCAGCCACCTGGCGGGCAATCACCCCGAGGCCGATGACCCGATCTACGCCGTCAGCGACTGGGCCGCGGATTTCTTCGCGACCGCCCGGCGGGAGATGCAGGCGCTGGTCGAGGATCCCGGCTACGCGGCACTGCTCGGCGCCTTCGGGCCGGGGATGCTGGACAAGACAGGCTCCCGCCCGGCCGCACGCCAGGCCGATGGCATGGGCGGTGCCGCGCGCATCACCCATCCGTCGCAACTGCGCGCGATCCCGAACAACGCGATCCTGCAACAGCTCGGCTACCTGGCCAATTCGCTGCATGGGCTGGGCCATGCGGCCGAGGCCAATCCCGAACTCTTCGCCGACATGCTGGCGCGCTCGCCGCGCTTCACCCGCGCCATGGGCATCGCCGCGCGTGCGGCCGCTTGCAGCGACCTTGGCGTGCTGCGCGCCGCCGTCGGCAGCCTGGACCCCGGGCCATGGCTCGATCGCGCCGGTTTCACCCACCGGCCGGGGCGGCGAGAGGCGCTGATCATGCTGGCCGCCGCCGTCGAGCGGCTGGGCCTCTCCGCCCCGATCCGCCGCATGTTCCGCCGCTTGCAGGCCGACAACCTGGCCCTGCGCGCGTCCTGGCCCGGGGGGCTGCCGGCCATGCCGGACCGGCTGGTGCTGCTGCATGCGCTGCGCCTGGCGCTGATCCAGCGCATCTGGCTGCTGGCGGTGTCGGTGCCCGATTTCTCACCCCGCCATGGCGCGACCCGCGACACGGTGCTGAACGCGATGCTGCGGCTGGAGGTGGAGCCGGCGCTGGCGGTGCTGGAAGACATCTTCCCCGCCCGCACCGACCCCGCCGAGGGGCTGGATTTCTTCGAACCCGCGCCGCCGCGCGAGGGCACCGACTACGCGCGCGAACATGCCGCCATCTTCCAGCCGATCCGGCGCCTGTTCGGCCTGACGCGCGAGTGTTCGGCCGCCATCGCGCATGAGGTGGGGGCGTTCGGTTAAGCCGCCTCGACCCCAAAGGCCTGCCTGATCTCCAACACGCCCTTGGGCGTGACCGCGATTGCGCGCGACCCGTCGATCCGGCGCACCCAGCCGTGCCGGAAACAGGCCTCGCAGAGCGCCCGCCCCACCGCGCCCGCGACATGCGGGCGGCGTTCGCTCCAATCCAGGCAAGGCCGGCAGAAGACCCGGCCGCCGCCGCGCCGGGCGCCAAGGTCCACGCCCAATCCACCCAGGAACTGCAACCCGTCCGGCGTCACGGCGCCGCCATCGGCCAGGAATTCGATCTGCCCGCGCGTGACCATCGCATCGGCCATCGCCACCGCCAGCCTGCCGGCCAAATGGTCGTAGCAGGTCCTGGCCGCCCGCATCGCCCGGTCCCGCGGGCCGGTCACGACCGGGCGAACGGCGGCCACGGCCATGATGCCTTCCAGCATGCGCGCGACCTCCGGCGAGGCCAGGCGGTGGTAGCGATGCCGCCCCTGCTGCTCCACCGCCAGCAAGCCGGCGGCGCTCAGCCGCAACAGATGCCCGCTGGCGGTCTGCGGCGTGACCGATGCGGCGCGGGCCAATTCGCTGGCGGTCAGCGCGCGGCCATCCATCAGCGCCGTCAGCATGTTGGCCCGTGTCGGATCGCCCACCAGGGCCGCGATGGTGGCCAGGGCCGATGTGGTGACCATGTCGCTTCCTGTTCCTGGTCCCGGACCAGCAGTTGGTCAGGACGTCGCGATATCGAATTCCGATGGCAACGCCGAACGGTACTTCGTCCACTTGTCATTGAAGTGATCAGGGCTGCTCACATCATAATTCCCGTCGTTCTTTCGGTGCACGAAGGATACCGGCACCTGAAACAGGCGGAAGCCGCGCAGCCGGGCCGCGAGGCCATAATCCACTTCCATGGCGCGAGAGCCGTCGAACCCTCGATCCGGGCTTCCGCAGGCCTCGATCACTTCGCGCCGGATCAGCACCGCGCCGAACGCCACCCAATCGACGGGGCGGACGCTTTCCAGCAATGCCGCTGACATCGTCGCGGGCGCCTGGGCCACCGGGCCGTGCAGATGGCCGATGATGCCATTCTGGAATGTGCCTCCGGCGAATGCGACATGGCCAGGGTCATCCGCGGAGAAGAGGTTGCATCCGATCATCCCGGCGTTGGGCAAGGCATCCCGGTGGCCGCAGAGCGCGTCGAACCAGCTTCGCGGCGATGTCCCAGGCGGGGAAGCCAGATCCAGGGGAGCCAGACCGGCGTTGACGATGACGACGTCCCGGTCCGGGGCCAGGGTCCGGCACTGTTCAAGCACGGCCGCCGGACCGGCGCGCAACCGGTCCTGCCAGAGGTGAAGCGAATGCCCCAACCCACTGGCGCCGAAGGCGCGGCGTATGTCGTCGGCCTCATGATCATGCGTGTAGGGGCAGATTACAGCGGGCGGCCTGGCCCGGCGGCGGGCGATCGCGGGCGCGACCAGGCTTCGCATGCGATCCTTGATCCGGTCGCCAAGCCGGCTCGGGTAGAACATGCGATGAAATTGGCTCCGGTTTTCCTTCAGCCAGGCCGGTAGATCGGTGCCATCCAGAACCTTCCAGATAAATTCAGATCTGCCAAAGAGGTCACCCGCCTCCGCGACCGTCTTGTTGATGTTGATGCCGGATTTGAACGCATCATTGTTGAATTCCTGATGGGAGAAGGCCGCGATCTTCGCGCGAATGCCCGCTTCATCCATCAGGTAGGAAAAATGCCAGCCTGCATCATCAAAAATTCTTGCCGGCTCGCGCCCGTCCCGCACCTGATACCGCAGCGAGTCCGGAGATATGCCATCCAAACGCCGGCGGGTGGCGGCAACGGACCATGGTTGCTTATGCTGCGATCCGCCCACATTACAGTAATTTACATAGAAGTAGTAAACATACTGCTGAAAGCCGAAGCTTTCGTTTGTTGTATCGCGGATCATCTCGGCGACCGCAGTGGCGCGGGGGATTTCATCCGCATCCGACATGATGACAAGATCGGAGGGCGCGGCATCCGGCAAACCTCTGAGCACGGCATTGCGCTGCCAGGCCTCCCGCACCCAAGGATCGTTTGTCTCCGGCATATCCGCGACAATGACATGGCGAATTTTCGCGGCGAATGGTCTCAGCCCGGGATCAGCGGGATTGAACGCAATCCTGCGCGCGATGCCACTGAAGGTGATCGTACTCTCAACGACAATAAAATAGTCAACAAGATCATTCAATTCGTTAAATCGAATTTTCAGAACGTCGAGTTCGCCATTAAAAATGCAGCAATCAAAGATGCGGCGTGATATTTTATTGCCGTTGGTATTTTTGTTGATTTCGGCCTGTGCAGTCATGGGAACCTTCATAAATCGACCAGAAAACGAAATATAGAATATGAAAATAATCTACATCACATGAAAATGCAGTGCAATATAACGGACCGCAGCGACACTTTCCGTCCGACTCACAACAGGGCGGTGGCGGCAAAATATCGGCGCATCGATCACGGCGGGTGGATGCCCATCCTCCATACGCATGCGACCGCCACCGTGCTTCGGCCGCGACCGTAGCATCCACCGGGCGACAACCGGCAGCGTCGCCCCGACACGATCGCCGGAGCCAGCATGACGACCACCACCTTGTCCGCGACCTTCTTCGGCTGGCGGGTGGTCTGGGCGGCCTTCACCGTGGCCGCCTTCGGCTGGGGCATCGGCTTCTACGGCCCGCCCGTCTTCCTGCACGCGATCCATGCGGCGCGGGGCTGGCCCGTGGCGCTGATCTCGGCTGCGGTGACCTGCCACTTCCTGCTGGGCGCCGTGGTGGTCGCCAATCTCGCGGCGCTGCACCGGCGGTTCGGGTTGGTGGCGGTCACCAGGGCAGGGGCGATCTGCATGGCGCTCGGCATCCTCGGCTGGGCCCTGGCAATGGCACCGTGGCAGTTGTTCGCCGCGACCCTGCTCAGCGGCTTCGGCTGGGCCGCGACCAGTGCGGCGGCGATCAACGCGATGGTGGCGCCCTGGTTCGCGCGCCGAAGGCCGGCGGCACTCAGCACCGCCTACAACGGCGCCAGCGTGGGCGGCATCGTGCTGTCGCCGCTGTGGGTCGCGTTGATCGCCGCACTGGGCTTTGGCGGTGCGGCGGCCCTGCTCGGCGGCATCATGGTGCTGGCGATCTGGTGGCTATCGGGCCGCGTCCTGGGGCGCACCCCGGCCTCGATGGGGCTGTTTCCCGATGGCGATGCGCATGCGGTCCCGCCCCGGACCACATCGACCAGCCTGCCCGGATCAGCCCTCTGGCGCGACCGGCGCTTCGTCACCCTGGCGGCGGCGACGGGGCTGGGGCTCTTCGCGCAGATCGGGCTGATCGCGCATCTCTTCTCGCTGCTCGTGCCGGCGCTGGGCGCGCAACTGGCGGGGTTTGCCGCCGGGCTGGCGACGCTCTGCGCCATCGCGGGGCGCACGGGGTTGGGCTGGATGCTGCCGCAGGGCGCCGACCGACGCCGCGCGGCGGCGGCCAATTTTGGCGTGCAGATCTGCGGGTCGCTGGTGCTGCTGGCGGCGGGCGGGGACAGCGTGGGCTTGCTGCTGCTTGGCGTCGTGTTGTTCGGGCTGGGGCTGGGCAATGCGACGTCGCTGCCGCCGCTGATCGCGCAGGCCGATTTCGCGCCCGCCGACACCGCCCGCGCCGTGGCGCTGGTCACGGCCGTCAGCCAGGCCTGCTACGCCTTCGCCCCGGCGGTGTTCGGCGCGGTGCGGGATCTGGGCCAGGCGCATGGCGACGGGGCGCCATGGCTGTTCTTCGCGGCGGCGGCGATCCAACTGGCCGCCGCCGGCGTGGTATTGCTGGGCCGGCACCGTAGATGATGCCGCCCTCTACTGGAAATCGTACACGCCGCGAACGTTGTAGATCATCCCCGGCTTCCAGGCCGAGAGTTCCGCGGTCAGGTAGTCCTTGACGGGTTGCGGCGGCGCGCCGACCCATGTCCATGTCGCGTCCACGAGGCTGAAGGTCCAGCCCTGGCCATAGCCGTGCCGCTTCACGCGCGTATAGCCGATGATACGGTCGGCGGCGATCTTGAGGAACGCCTTCTCGCCAGGACGCCACGCGGCATCCTTTGCGATCTGCCATTCCTCGGTATCCAGGCCGAGCAACCCGGCGCAGCGGAACGCGAAAAGGTAGCGGTAGTCGAGCCCCTCCTCATCCGTATCCGTCCAGCGATACGGGAAGGCGGTGGCACCGATCATCGTGCGGGCGCAGCAGGTGGCGCTTTCGTTGTAGGCGTCGCGGTTCTGGTAACCGAGATGAATATGCGTGCCCTTGCCCACGTCCAGGCCGAAGAAGTTCTTGCCGGTCAACTGCAAGGCCAGGGCCGCATTGGTCGCCAGCGGAAACACGCCATCCTTCATGACGCGCGGCAGGTCGTCACGCGACCCGGCCTTCGCCTTGCCGCCATCGATGCGAAAACCGATCGTGTGCTTGGCCCAGGCCATATCGACCGGACCCTTCTTCAGCCCGACCAGCGCCACATCGGGGTTCACCGGCCGCAGCGAACTGGTCAATTGGCCGGAGCCATAGGCGAAGCCTTCATCCTGGTCCCACATCGTGGAGGCTTCCTGGTCCGGCACCACCGCCTCGTAGCACTTGGCCCACAAGGCGTTGAGCAAGCCGAGCTGGGCCGCCTTGGTCTTCCAGTTGAAGGTCGAGATCTTCATGCCCAGCATCTGCGCACGCGTCGGGGCGCCGGGGGGTTCCAATGCGCCGGGGTCGGAATTGGCCGTCTCCAGCAGGGCCGTGGCCAGGACCTGCTTGAACAGGTCATCCAGCGGTTCCTGGCCGCTGCCGACGACCTTGCCTCGGCGCAGCAGGGGAAAGAGCTTCGGATTCCGCGCCAGGTGGAATGCCGCCGCATTCATCTTGTTGTTGACCGTATCCTGGATCGGTCGATCGGCGTCGGCGCCGGTGAGGACCGGCGCCTCATTCGGTGACGACGGCTGAGAGCTGTAGCGGGTCATGGACATTCGGGTTCTTCCCCACATTTTGCGTGGGCGCGACGCTAGCCGCATCCCGCGTGGGAAGCCCATCACATTCCAGAGGGACCGTTCAGCCAGGCATCGCCTTCATCGCCTCGGTCGTGTCGAAATCCCGCAGCACGGCGTCATCGGCCATCTCCACCTCGGCCACCGCATCGCGATGCACCCCGGTCAGGTGGCGGGCGCCGACATCGCCGGTCACGGCCATCATTTCCGGGATCAGCGCACGGTCCCAGAGCATCGGATTGCCCTGCTTGCCGCGACAGGTCGGCATCACGATCCGCGCCCCTTCCTCCGGGTCGAAGGCGGCGATCAGCCGGTCCATCATGGCGCCGGTGACCAGCGGCATGTCGCCCAGGCAGACCATCACGCCCTCGGCCTCCGGCGGGACCGCCTGCAAGCCGGCGCGCAGGCTGGCCGACAGCCCGTCGGAAAAATCCTCGGCATGGGCGAAGACGACGGCGCGGCCGGCCAGGGCTTCCTCGATGCGTTCGCGTTCATGCCCGGTCACCACGATCACCGGGCGGGCGTGGCTGGCCAGCGCCTGGTCCACCACGCGGGCGATCATCGTCGCCCCCTTGGCATCGGCGACCAGCAGCTTGTTCAGCGGCGCCATGCGGCGCGACCGGCCGGCGGCCATGATCAGTGCGGCGACCTTGCGGCCCCGGCGCGGAACCAGACTGGGGGCAGGGGTCCGGGCTGCCTGTTCCCGCGGCAGCGGGCGCAGCTCGATCTCCTTCAGCAGCCCGCCCACGCCCATCGCCATCACATCCCGCGCCGTCACCGCCTGCCCGGCGAAGATCCGCTGCAACACCCAATCGAAGCCATTCAGCTTGGGCGAACGCGCGCAGCCCGGCAGCACCAGCGCCGGCGTGCCGCCGATGGAGCCCAGGCAGATCAGGTTCCCCGGATCGACCGGCATGCCAAAATGCTCGATCTTGCCGCCCGCCCGGATGATCGCCGCCGGGCCGACATCGCGCCGGTCCACGGTCGCCGAAGCCCCCGCGACCAGCAGCAAGTCCGCCCCGGCGCGGCGCAGCCGGGCCAGGCGCTCGGCAAGCGCGCCTTCGTCATGGGCGCAGACCTCCGGCGGCAGCAGGGTGCCGCACAAGCCGCGAACGCGTTCCTCCGTCGCCTCGACCGCGCCCTGCATCACGCTGTCCTTGATGCCCGGCAATTCGGTCAGCACCAGCCCCACCTTCAACGGGCGGAACGGCAACAGGGTCAGCGCGCGGCGCGGCTTCAGGATGGCCTCGGCCACCGCCAGCACGTGGCCCGGCACGGCGAAGGGGATGACCTTGATCGTCGCCAGCATGTCGCGCGCCTGGACCGGGCTGTAGTTCGGCAGGGTGGCGATGGTCAGGCTTTCGTCGATGCCGTTCAGCCGGTCGATCACGCCGGGGTCCAGCACCAGCAGCCCGGCGGTCTCGGCGACCAGGTTCACCCGGCCGGTCACGGCGCGGGTGCGGGCGACCAGGGGGGTGGCCATGGCCTCGGCAAAGCGATGGGCGGCCTCATCCTCCGGCACGTCGCCCGGTTCCATGCGGGCGGCGATCACCTCCGCACGGCCGGCGGCACGCAGCGCGTCGATGGCGGCGGCGTCGAGCACGGTGCCCTTCTTCAACACCTTGCCCGGCAGGCGCTGGGTATGGGCCAGGACGGCGCCGCGCGCCTCGGACAGGGGGGTCGGACCAAAAATCATGCGGCTTTGCCCCGGCGGACCGCGACGATCTGCGCGATGATGGAAAGAGCGATTTCGGGCGCGGTCACCGCACCAATGTCCAGCCCCACGGGGGCGTGGATGCGAGACACGGCATCCGGTCCATGGCCGAGCTCGGCCAGCCGGTCCAGCCGCTTGGCATGGGTGCGGCGGCTGCCGAGCGCACCGATGTAGAAGGCTTGGCTCGCCAGCGCCCGGTCCAGCGCCGGGTCGTCCAGCTTGGGGTCATGCGTCAGGGTGACGATCGCGGTGCGCGTGTCCGGCGCCAGGGCCTCCATCGCATCATCCGGCCAGTCATGCGTCATCGCGACATCGCCGGGAAAGCGGTCGGCGGTGGCAAAGGCCCGGCGCGGATCGACGATGGTCACGGCAAATCCCGCCGCGGCGGCGATCGGCGCCAGGCTCTGCGCGACATGCACCGCCCCCACCACGATCAGCCGCAGGGCGGGGTTCTGCGGCTGGATGAACCAGTCCGCACCCTCCAGCGAGAGATTCTGCGCCCGGTCGTCGCGCAACGCGCCGTCCGCCGCGACGGCGAGTTCCGGGGCCACCACGTCGTCCGGAAAAATCGACTGGGCGCCATCGGTCAGCCGGGTCAACAGCGCGACCGGCCGGCCGGCGGATTGCGCCATGCGCAGGCGGGTCAGGGTTTCCGGGGTCATGCCAAGGGCTCGACAAAAACCTTCAGCTTGCCGCCGCAGGCCAGCCCCACCTCCCAGGCGCGTTCGTCGGAGATGCCATAGTCCAGCAGGCGCGGCGTGCCGCTGGCCATCACCCCCTCGGCGACCTCGGCCACCGCCCCCTCGATGCAGCCGCCCGATACGCTGCCGGCCATGCGGCCCGATGCCGTGACCGCCAGCCGCGACCCGGCCGGGCGGGGCGACGAGCCCCAGGTTTCGACCACGGTCGCCAATGCCACGTGTTCGCCCAGCGCCCGCCAGGCTTCGGCGGTGGCCAGGATGTCGTCGGACTCGGCGCTCATGGCGATATCCTTGTGGGGTGGCGGTCGCTGAGTGTGGCGATGAGATCCCGCAACGCGTTCAAATTGTGCACCGGCCGGTGTTCGTGGACATGCGGCAACAACGCACGGGCGCCCTGCGATTTGGGTTGGAACCCATCCCATCGCAACAGCGGGTTCAGCCAGATCAAGCGCCGGCAGGACCGTTGCAGCCGGTCGGCGGCCTCGGCCAGGCCCAGGGCGCCCTGGCGGTCCAGCCCATCGGTGATCAGCAGCACGACGGCCCCCTGGCCCAATACGCGGCGGCTCCAGTCGCGATTGAAATTGGCCAGGGATTCGCCGATGCGCGTGCCGCCGGACCAATCGGGCACGGCGTGGCTGACCATTTCGAAGGCGACCTCGGGGTCGCGCGCCTTCAGCGCCCGGGTCACATTCGACAGGCGGGTGCCGAAGAGGAAGGTGTGGACGCGGTCCCGGTCATTCGCGACGGCATGCAGAAAATGCAGCAATATCTGCGCATAACGCGCCATGCTTCCACTGATATCGCAAAGCACCACCAGCGGCGGCGCCCGCACCACCCGGCGTTTCCGGGCGATGCCCAGGACTTCACCTCCGGTACGAAGACTGTCCCGTAACGTACTGCGTAGATCCAGTTTCGACCCCGAGGCATGCATCTGGAACCGCCGCGTCGGGCGTTCGTCCAGTGGCAAATGCAGCTTGTGGATCTCGCGCTTGGCCTCGGCGATCTCGGCGGCGCTCATCGCCTCGAAATCCATCTTCATCAGGCGTTCGTGGTCGGAGACCGTCATCGCCACCTGCAAGGGCGGCGGTTCGTCCTGCTTCGGTGGCGGGGGCGGCGGCGGGCGGTCGCCCTGCAGGGCCTCGGCGACGCGACGGGACGCCGGGGGCGGGCGCTGCTTGTCCTTCACCCCATCCAGCAGCGCCATGGCGGCGGCATGCTGGGCGGCTTCGGGGTCGCGCCAGAACAGAGAAAACGCCTGGTCGAAAATCTCCGACTGGTCGTGGCGGCGGATCATCGCCGCGCGCAGGGCGGCCTGCACCTGGTGGCGGTTGCCGATGTCGACCCGCGTCAGCGCCTCGGCCGCCAGCAGCGCATCGGCGGGGCCGAGCGGCAGCCCCGCGCGGCGCAGCAGGCGCACGAAGGCCAACAGGTTGGGGGCAAGCGCCGCCGGCATCACGCCGCCCGGCCGGCCTTTGCCTCGGACACCAACCGCGCCGCTTCGGCGCCGCGCAGCTTGGCGATGTCGTCCTGATACTTCAGCAGCGCGCCCAGGGTGTCATCCACCATGGACGGTTCCAATTCGGTGGCATTCAGCGCCGTCAGCGCCTGCGCCCAGTCGATGGTCTCCGCCACCCCCGGCAGCTTGAAGTAATCCCCGGCCCGCACCCGCTGGACGAAGGACACGACCTGGCCCGACAGCGCCTCGGCCACGCCCGGCGCCCGCAGCGCCAGGATCGCGCGTTCGCGGGCGGCATCGGGGTAGTCGACCCAGTGATACAGGCAGCGCCGGCGGATGGCGTCATGCACCTCCCGCGTGCGGTTGGAGGTGATGACGACGATCGGCGGGGTCGCCGCCCGGATGGTGCCCAGTTCGGGAATGCTGATCTGGAAATCGCCCAGGATTTCCAGAAGAAACGCCTCGAAAGGTTCGTCCGCGCGGTCCAACTCGTCGATCAGCAGCACCGCGGGCGTGCCGGTCAGCGCGGAAAGCAGCGGCCGTTCGGTCAGGAAGCGGCGGTCGTACAAATCGGTCGCCAGGCGGTCGCGATCGGTGATCCCGGCGGCCTCGGCCATCCGGATCTCCATCAACTGCCGCGCGTGATCCCATTCATAGGCCGCCGCCGCCAAATCCAACCCGTCGTAGCATTGCAGCCGCACCAGCCGCCGGCCGAGCCGTTCCGCCAGCACCTTGGCGATCTCGGTCTTGCCGGTGCCCGGTTCGCCTTCCAGGAACAGCGGCCGGCCCATGGTCAGCGCCAGGTGCACCGTGGTCGCCAGCGCGACATCGGCGACATAGCCGCCCTCCGCCAGCAACTGGCGGGTTGCGTCAACGCTCGCGGGCACGCTGGCGTTCAGGCTCATCGGTAGATGAACAGCAGGAACAGGATGATCGCCTGGAAGAAGGAGCCGATCCAGAACACCAGCGGCAGGCCAAAGATCTCCGATGGAATCAGGTCGAAGACCGAGATCGCGGCATTCGGCGGCGGCGGGGCGATGGCGGCGGCAGGGCTGCCTTCCGGCGCATTGGCCGCGGCGACCTGGGCCTGGAACCGGTCGAAGAACTGGTCGGCCATCTGCTTGGCGGTGCTGTCGATCAGCCGCGCGCCCAATTGCGCGATCTTGCCGCCGACCTGGACCTTCACATTGTAGGTCAGGTTGGTGCTGACCGGGCTGAGTTCGGCCAGCGCAACATCGGCACCGCCCTTGGCAAAGCCCATCGGGCCGCCATTGCCTTCGCCGCTGATGGTGTAGCTTTCCGGCGGCACGATATTGTCCAGCTTCACCTTGCCGGCGAACTTCGCCGCCATCGGGCCGATCTTGAGCGCCAGCTTCGCCTCAAACGCATCATCCGCCGTGCGGGTGACGCTTTCGCAGCCGGGGATCGAGGTTTGCAGCACGGCGGGATCGTTCAACGCTTCCCAAACCCGGGCGCGCGGGGCGGCGATCAGCCGCTCACCGGTCATTTCCATATCGACGGACTCCTGAGGCGAATTCGCCCGCAACCTAAGTCCAGGGCGGGGATTGGCAAAGGGGGGAGGCCGCGGGCGGGTCCGTTACGGCGTCGGATCGGGGTGCGGCAGGTGCATTTCCACCCGGGTTCCCTGCGGAATCGGCGGCATGGCGCAGGTCCCGCCGTGCTGCCCGGCCAGGCTCCGGATCAGCCCCAAGCCCTCGCCACGGCCGGACTTGCCGGCAAAACCCCAGCCGTCATCCTCGACGCAAAGCCTCGTCCGGGCGGCGTCGCTGTCCAGCCGGATGGTGATGCGGCCGACCAGCCGGGCGTGCAGCCCGTGCTTGACGGCATTGCCCACCATTTCATGCGCGGCACGCAGCACCGTTTCCGCCAGGGTGGCCGGGCAGGCGCCGGAGACCGCGCAGTCGATCGCCAGGATCTGGTCCGGATCGCCCATCAGGCCGACCGTCGCCTCGCAGAGCGACAACAGCCGCTCCGCCATCGGCGGCGGCGCCCGGGTGAAGCCGAAGAGCGCGTCGGACAGGCTGGCGCTCAGCCGGATGCGGCGTTCGATGTCGCGCAGGACGCGCCCCGCCTCCCGCGTCATCAGCCGCGTATCGGCCTGGCCGATCTCGGCCAGGATCCGCTGCAGGGCGTTCTTGGTGTGGTGGCGCAGCAACTGGAAGGGCAGGGGGCTCGGGGCCGGCATGGCATGGACGGGCACGAAGGCCGGGGCGGGCCGGGGCAGGACCCCGATCCTTGGGATGAACCGCTGGCTGTGCCTCTGGGCGGATTGGGTCATGGCGTCCCTTCAAGGGCCCTGGGGGGGCGGTGATGGGCTTGGGATAAGTGGGAAAAAATCCCACGTCAATCGGATTTCCCGGTTCATGGGTATTTTTCCCACGCACCGCCGGTGCTAGGGTCTTGCCGTGCCCGACCACCCCCCGCCACACCCCGACCCCCGGCCGCCGCCGCCCGAGGCGCTGCTGCGCCCGCTGCGCCGGCTGCTGCGCCCCCTGGTCCGGTTGCTGATCCGCGCGGGGGTCACCTTCCCGGTCCTGGCCGACCTGCTGCGCGGGCTTTACGTGGAGGTCGCGGCCCAGGACCTGCCGCCCGGCACGGCCGCCCGCAGCGACAGCCGGCTGACCCTGCTGACCGGGGTGCATCGCAAGGAACTCCGCCGCCTGCGCGAAAACCCTCCCCCGCCCGACGGCGTGCCGCCGGCGGTGGTCACGCTGACCAGCCAGGTCATGTCGCGCTGGCTCGGCCTGCCGGCCTATACCGATGCGGCCGGCGCGCCGCTGCCGCTGCCGCGCGCGGGCGGCGCGCCCTCCTTCGATGCGCTGGTCGCCTCGGTCACCACCGATCTGCGGCCGAGGACCGTGCTGGACAATTGGCTCGCCCAGGGGATCGTGACCCTGGACGCGATGGACCGGGTGCACCTGGATGTCTCGGCCTTCGTCCCGCGTGAGGGGCGGGAGGCCCAGCTGTTCTATTTCGCCCGCAACCTGCACGACCATATCGCGGCGGCCGCGGCCAATGTCTCGGCGCCCGACGCCGCCCCCTTCCTGGAACGCAGCCTGCACTACGACCGCCTGCCCCCCGCCGCCGCCGAACATCTGGAGGCCGAGGGCCGCGCGGCGGCCAAGCGGCTGCTGGTGGATCTGAACCGGCTGGCGCTGTCCCTGGTCGAGGAAACGACGGGCGAGGCCCCCCCCACGACGGTGACGCGGCGCCTCAACCTCGGCATCTACCTCTACACCGAGGACGAGCCGCCACCATGACCGCCCTGCGCGCCGCCCCGGCGCTGCTCCTGGCCGCCTGGCTGCCGGTCGGCTGCGCCCCGGCGGGGGCGCCGCCGCCCGTCGCCGCAGCCGCGACGAACCTGTGCCGGGTCGGCCCGGATGGCGGCCCGCCGCTGCTGGCCTCGGACGACCGCGGCATCGGCGGCACCGGCATGCTGGCCGATGGCGAGGACCGTGGCATCGGCGGCACCGGGATCGTCGGCGTCGTCACGGGCTTCGCCAGCATCTGCCTGGATGGGCTGCGCGTCGGCTACGCCCCCGGCCTGCCGGTGGCCACGCCGGATGGGATGGCGGGGCCGGAGGCGCTGCGCGTCGGCCAGGTCGTGGTGATCGCCGCGACCGAGCGCGATGGGCGCCTGCAGGCCCGCAGCCTGACCCTGCGGCATGAGGTCGCGGGGCCGGTCCAGGCCGTGGCGCCAGGCAGCCTGCGCGTCGCCGGGCAGCGCGTCCGCCTTGGCACGGGCCTGCCCGCCGGAAGTGCCGACTGGGGCCTGGGTGACGCTGTGGCCGTCAGCGGCTTGCGCGCGCCCGATGGCAGCATCACCGCGACCCGGATCGACCGCCTTCCGCCAGGGACCACCGCCATCGTGCATGGCACGCTGACCCGGCAGCCGGACGGCACCGCGCGGATCGACGGGCTGGCCCTGCGCCCGACCGCGGCCTTGGCCGGCGTTGCGGCCGGACCGGTGGTGGCCAGCGGGCAGCTCGTGGGCGGCGCGCTGGTCCCGGCCTCGATCCGGCCCGACCTGTTGGCGCGGGATCCGGCCGCCTGGTTCGGCCCTGGCGTCGATCGCTTCGTGATCGAGACCTATACCGGCGTCGGCGGCGGCCGCGTCAGCCTCGGCCACGGGATCAGCGCCCTGGCCCCGCCGGGCGCCGTGCCGTCGCCGATCCGTCGGGGCATCGTGGAATTGCGACAGGAATCTGGGCGCGGCCTGGTCGCGACGGGCTTGCGCGGGATGGGAGGCACCGATGCCCCTCGCGGCGCGCCCGCCTTCGGCCCCGGCGCGGGGCGTGGCGATCTGGCCCCGATGCCCGATCGCCGGTTCGAGGCACGGCAGGCGCGCGACCGCCCACCCCAGGGCGGCGCCCCCCCGGCGGGGGCAGGTGGGCCGCCGGGGCCGGATTCCCGCGCGCCACCAGCGGGACCGCCCGGCAGCCCGCCGCCTGGCGCGCCGATGCGCCCCAGGTAACGCCCCAGATAGGGCCGGGCCGCTATCGTGACGGGCTTGCGTAAGCCGTGTAGTCCCGCAGGTCAGAAAAACGAACGGGGTGATCATGCGCGGAGGAGCCTCTGTGGCCGCGGCGGCGGTCCTGCTGCTGCCAGGATCCGCGCTGGCCGCGGCGACCGATGGGCGGGACATGTCGCTGCTCTGGGCGCTGCCCTTCGTCGGGGTGCTGCTGTCGATCGCGCTGATGCCGCTCTTCGCGGGGCATCTCTGGCACCACCATTACGGCAAGATCGCCGCGGGCTGGTCGGCGCTGTTCGTCCTGCCCTTCGCCATCGTCTATGGCGCGGGCGCCGCCTGGAGCGAGGTCACCTATGTCCTCATCACCGAATACCTGCCCTTCATCACGCTGCTGCTGGCGCTCTACACCACCGGGGGCGGCGTGTTGCTCAAGGGCAGCCTGGTCGGCACGCCGGCGACCAATACCGCGCTGCTGCTGGTCGGGACGCTGATCGCCAGCGTCATGGGCACCACCGGCGCCTCCATGCTGCTGATCCGGCCGGTGCTGCGGGCCAATGCCTTCCGCCAGCGCAAGACGCATACCTTCGTCTTCTTCATCTTCCTCGTCAGCAATATCGGCGGCAGCCTGACGCCGCTCGGCGACCCGCCGCTCTACCTGGGTTTCTTGCAGGGAGTATCGTTCTTCTGGCCGACCACGCACCTGTTCGGGCCGTTCCTGGTCTGCGCGGTGATCCTGCTGGCGGTCTACTACGTGCTGGATTCCTGGGCCTGGGCCAAGGAAAAGCCCGAACCGCCCGCCGAGGCCAGGCCCGAACCGCTGCGGATCGAGGGCTGGCACAATATCGCGCTGCTCGGCGTGATCGTCGTCGGCGTGCTGATGCAGGGCGTCTGGCAAACCAGCGAAATCGTGCTGCTCGGCCAGGCGATCGGTGTCGAGCGCCTGGCGGCCATGGGCATCTTCCTGGTGGTGACCGTCGTGTCCTATCGCCTGACCACGGATGCGCTGCGCGAAGCCAATGGCTTCGCCTGGGGCGCGATCCTGGAGGTCGCCAAGCTCTTCGCCGCCATCTTCCTCTGCATGGCCCCGGTCCTGGCCATCCTGAAGGCGGGCATGGACGGCGCCGCCGCCCCCCTGGTCGCGCTGACCACCGATGCCGCCGGCCAGCCCATCCCATGGGTGTATTTCTGGCTGTCCGGCCTGCTGTCGTCCTTCCTCGACAATGCGCCGACCTACCTCGTCTTCTTCAACCTGGCCGGCGGCGACGCGGCGCATCTGATGGGGGAGGGCGCGTTGATCCTGGCCGCGATCAGTTGCGGCGCGGTGTTCATGGGGGCGAACTCCTACATCGGGAATGCGCCGAACTTCATGGTCAAGGCGATCGTGGAGGAGAATGACGTGCGGATGCCGTCCTTCTTCGGCTATTGCGGCTGGGCGCTGGTCTTCCTGGTGCCGTTGTTCGTGCTGATCACGTTGATTTTTTTCTGGTAGCCGGGCGTGATATGGCAAAAGCCACACGAAGGCCCTCCGGCATGCTTCTCCGGCACGCCCGTCCAGCAGCGAGGTGACACAGGCGAATGCCACGGCTTTGCGTGACGCTTCATCGTGATGCCGCGGCGTGAGCACAGTCGAGCCGATCCGCGCCCTGACCGGCCTGCGCGGCCTCGCCGCCTGGTGGGTCGTGCTCTACCACTTCCGCGAAGCATTCCCGGCCGGCACGCCGGCGGTGTTCCAGTTGCTTGCCGGGCAAGGCTATCTTGCGGTCGATCTGTTTTTCCAATTGAGCGGCTTTGTCATCGCACTGAACTACGCGCGCAGCTTCAAGGAATGGAACCTGCCGAACGCGCTGGCGTTCCTGCACCGGCGCCTCGCCCGTATCTATCCCCTGCATATCTTCATGCTGACGCTGTTCATCCTGAACCCCATCGCCCAAAGATACTTCTCCAGCGTGGGCCAGGTGGGCGATCGATATAGCCTAGACTACTTTATCCTCAGCCTGGGGCTGGTGCAGAACTGGGGCTTCACGGATCACCTGGGATGGAACATCCCAGCCTGGTCGATCAGCACCGAGTGGTTCGCCTACCTGGTCTTCCCGCCCCTGGTCCTGCTCAGCCTGCGGGCGCAGCGCAGCGCCGCGGCGATGGCCCTGCTCGCCGCCTCGTTGCTCGCCATCCTGGCGGGATTCGCCAGCTTCACCGGCGCAGGACTTGGCGAAGCCATCCCGCATTTCGGCCTGGTCCGCTGCCTGCTGCAATTCCAGATCGGTGTCTGCCTCTACCACCTGCGGGCCCAGGCCCCGGCGGACAGCCCGGTGAATGGCAACATCGCCGCGGGCGTCGCGGGGCTGTGTTTCCTGGCCTACGCGACCCTGCCGCTGCCGGACTACAGCGTCATGCCGCTCGGGTTCTTCTGCCTCATCTACGCGCTGGCCGACCCGCAGAACATCCTGGCGCGGGGTTTCCGGATGCCGGCACTGGAGTGGATCGGGGAGATCTCCTACTCGACCTACCTGGTCCATTACTTCGTGAAGGACTGGGTGAAGTTCCTGCTGGTTCGGCCGGGCATCCCGGAACTGCTGCCCCTGCCGACCTACCTGGCCATCACCGCCGTGCTGTCGGTCGTGCTGTACAAATGGATCGAAGTGCCCGGGCAAAGGGCCATGCGTGGGTGGTTGCTGCGCAAGCAGGCTGGGTAAAGCCGGGAAGGTCGCGCGCGACGACGCATCGCGACCGGGCGCGCAAAACAGCCATTCATGACCTTGAAGGCGGGATCGGCACGTCCGGCTGGCCTCACCCGCGCGCCTTCGATAGAGGTCGCTGATGGCGCGGGGGCGAATCCGGCATGTTGAAGGAGTTCCTGTTACCGCCCGGCAGCATCATCCTCGGCTTGCTGGCGCTGATGCTCGTATTTCGTCGTCGTCCCGCAGTCTGGCGTGCCGTGGTGCTGCTCGCCATGGGCTGCCTTTATCTGCTCAGCACGCCCTATGTGTCCCAGTCGCTGATCCGGTCCCTGCAATGGTACCCGCCGCTCGTGCCGGGGGCGGCGCCGGAGGCTGAGGCCATCGTCGTCCTGTCCGCGGGACGGGACCGGAATGTGCCGATGTACGGCGGCGATACGGTCGATGCGCTGAGCCTGGAGCGGCTGCGGTTCGCCGCGCGTTTGCAGCGGGCCTCTCGCCTGCCGCTATTGGTGAGCGGGGGCCCGCCGGTCGTTTCCGGGCAGAGGCCGTCGATGGCGACGCTGATGGCCGAAACCCTCGCGCGGGATTTCGGTGTCGAGGCGCATTGGCGGGAAGATGCGTCCACAAACACGGCGGAGAATGCGCTTTTCTCGGCGCGGCTGCTCCGCGATGCGTCCATCCACAAGGTCTATCTCGTCACCCATGCCTGGCATCTGCCCCGGGCCATGATGGCGTTCCGCGCCGCCGGGTTCGAGGCGATCCCCGCGCCCGCCAGCCACATTCCGCCCCCGGAGCTGATGGCATCGACGCTCGTTCCGAGTGCCCGTGCGCTGACGAAAAGCGCCTATGCCCTCCACGAATGGATCGGCATGGGCGAATATGCGCTGTTCGGACGGTGAGTCAGGGCGCCTTGCGCAACACGCAGAGAATCCACCCCTGCAGCCCATTGAGGGGCCGGACACGCTCCAGCATCTTGCCGTAGAGGCATCCCAGATGGAAAAGCGCCGGGCTGAACCGAAAATACGCCGGATATTGGTTGAGGTAGTCCAGCCTTTCCACGGATAGCCCGGCCGTGGACGCCAGGCGTCGAATGGCGCGCCCCGTATTGGACTTGTAGTGCGTCGGAAAGACATCGTCCTCGTCCCGCCCCTCCGTGGCGCGGACGATCCGGCCATGCAGGGCATTGGGCACGACCGCTGCAATCAGGCTGGCGTAATCCCAGAAATTCGGCGTGAGGAACGTATAGGTTCCGCCCGGCGCCAGCACGCGGCTGATTTCAGCATAGGCGCGGGTGACGTCGTCGATGTGTTCCATCACGCTGCGTGAAAAGGCGAGGTTGACGCTGCCATCGGCGATCTGCGTCATCGCGGTCACGTCGCTGCGCCAGAGTTCGAGGGCGGGGTCCGCGACGGTGAAGTCCACCACATCGATGCCAATCAGGCGCGCGGCTTGGCCCTTCATGGCGAAGAGGACCGGCGCGGTGCGCCCGCATCCGATTTCAAGCACCGTCGCTTCAGGATACAGGCGGCTTTGGATGTCATCCGTGAGGCGGTGGTACGGATGGGTGGCGGGTGGATAGTAACGCTCAATTAGGGATTGAATCCGCTGATCCGAGGCTGACGTCACCGCATTGCTCCTCCCATTGGCACCGCCGGTGTAACCTTCCACGGTCCCGCGTCCTATCGACTGAATACGCGACCTCTACGCAGCTTATGCGATAGGACTAAGTCCAGCAATCCTTCGCCGATTCAATGCTGCCAAGCAAATGATCCAGTGAATTCGGTAAGGTGCCCCCCAGCCGAAGGACAAATCGACGGCTTCGCCAAGTTCAGGCCTGGTTATCCTGGGGGCGGCGTGCACGTATCGGCCAAAATGCCATGTCCCAGCCCTGTCAGGCTTGCGGTTTCACCCCCGCCCGGCGTGCCAGGATGGGGACGGCGGTTGCGGCCCCCGCGCGGCCGGCCGGAACGGTCGCCGCGCCGGTCCGCAGGCGGTGCATCTGGTGACTGAGGCAGGTCGACAGCGCGAACAGGTAGTAGAGCATCGGTTGGAACGCCACGCCGATGAAGGCGCCGCAGGCCATCATCGTCAGAAGCGACACTTCCAGCGCATAGGCCAGGTCGCGCAGCCATTCCATCCCGGGGGTCACCCGCGCCCAGCGGGCGACGCGACGCAACGAGAGGAAGGTGCTGATCATCAGGCCCAGAAACAGTGCCAGCCCCGGAAAGCCCTGCTCGCCCAGCACTTCGAAGTAGATGCTGTGGAAGGCCTTGCTACGCATGACCACGGTTTCGAACGACCCATCCAAGGCTTGGAAGTGGATTTCGTTGACCTCATACGAATTGAAGCCGCCGCCCAAGGGGTGGTCGGCGGCGAAGCCCAGCGTCCAGCGCCAAACCAGGATGCGGCTCATCGCGGAATCCTCGGTCTGGTAGGTGGTGACCGTCGAAATCCGGTCGTTCCAGGCGTCCGAGGTGAGCAGCAGGAGACCCGCCAGCACGGCAACCCCGGCAAGGCCCACGATCACCTTGTGCCGGGTGCGCAGAAACAGGGCGATGCCGACGACCGCCATGCCGATCAGCCCGGTGCGCGCGAAGGTGCCGACGGCGCAGGTCAGCGTGGTCACCGCGACGCCGATATAGAGCACGTTGGTGACCGTATTCTTCGGCAGCAGCACCGTATGCTGGCGAAGGTAGAGGATGATGGGCAGCATCATGAGCGCCACGGCCGCCAGCGTGCTGCCTTCCGACAATCCGCTATTGCCGCCGACCACCCCCAGCGACATGCCATAGCCGCCGCCGGCGACCATGGTCTTCAGCCCGACCGGCATGAAGTGGACCGTCAGCGCGAAGAGGTAGACCTGGAGAAAAGCCTCGATCTGCACGCGTGAGCGGATGACGAAAGGAATGAACGCGGAAAACAACAGGGTTTTCAACGCCCAGTCCCATTTTACCAAGGCGGATTGCGGCGAGACGGCGAAAAAGAACGTCGTGATGGTGACCCAGACCGCGAAGAGCAGAACCAGGATGAGGTTCAATGAAATGGGCGGCGGTGAGCGTCGATCGAACACCAGGTAGCCGCCGATCGCCAGGCCGGCCATGACCATCGACACCGGGATCTGCGTGATGATGGAATAGGCGACGTTCTGCGGCGTGAAGGTATCCACCCAGACGTAGCCCAGGCTGAACGCAAACGGCGCCGCCACGCCAAGGATGACGAAGGCGAAGTAGATCAACGTCACATACAGGCTACGCAGCATGGGCGCGGTCCCTACCGGCCCGGCTTCTGTGCCGCGGCCGCGGCACGTTGACGCCAGCCTGTAGGGGCCTCCACCGGGTTCGACGCGTCCTCGGGCGCGGGGCCGGGCCGATCGAACCACGGCAAGCGCCCGTCCAGCTGAATTGCGCGGACAGTGACGAAAAGGCACATAATTGTACTGAACAGAATGCAAGCCAAATCAAACATGTTGTCCCCGATCCGCGCGGCGGGCCAATTCTTAATTGTCCAGACGCTACACGCGGCACAACACCCCCGGCAAGCAGAACAACCGCACGACTGCGTGCGAGGTCGCCGGCTGGCCCTTCTGGCGCGGCCGGTGCAAAACACCCGGCGAAAATCCCTTTGCTCGAAGGATCGCCCCATGCCGTACATCGTCGCCGCCGACCTGCCCGAAGCCCCGGCCGGGGACCGCTTCCGCGCCCTGCTCGCCCGCCCGGGCATCCTGCAGCTCCCCGGCGCGCATACCGGTATCGCCGCACTCCTGGCCAAGCAGGCGGGGTTCGACGGGCTCTACATGTCCGGGGCGGCGATGTCGGCCACCATGGGCCTGCCCGACCTCGGCATGATCACGGTCGACGAGGTCTGTTTCTACATCCGCCAGGTCGCCCGCGCCGCCGGCCTGCCCATGCTGGTCGATGGCGACACCGGCTATGGCGAGGCGCTGAACGTCATGCACATGGTCCGCGCCTTCGAGGAATCGGGGGCAGGGGCCGTCCACCTGGAAGACCAGTTGCTGCCGAAGAAATGCGGCCACCTGAACGACAAGAAGCTCGCCTCGGCCGATGACATGTCGGCCAAGGTCGCCGCCGCGCGCAAGGCGCGCCGCCACCTCTACATCATCGCCCGCACCGATGCCGTGGCGTCGGAGGGCATGGACGCGGCCGTTGATCGCGCCAAGCGCTACCTCGACGCCGGCGCCGATGCGATCTTCCCCGAAGCCCTTCATACCGCCGAGATGTTCCGCGAATTCGCCGCCCGGATGCCCGGCGTCACCCTGTTGGCCAACATGACCGAATTCGGCCGCACGCCCTTCTTCACCGCCGAGGAGTTCGAGGCGATGGGCTATGGCATCGTCATCTGGCCGGTCAGCCACATGCGCGTCGCCAACCAGGCGATGGCCAAGCTCTATGCGGCGATCAAGACCGATGGCGGCACGATGAAGCAGCTCGACCGCATGCAATCCCGCGCCCAGTTGTACGAGACGATCGGCTACCACACCTATGAGGCGCTGGACGCGTCGCTGGTGAAGACCGTCATTCCGGAAGGCATGCCGCAATGAACCAACCCTGCATCGTCGGATGGGCCCATTCGGCCTTCGGCAAGCGCGACGATCTGCCTGATATCGAGGCCTTGATCGCCGATGTCAGCCGCGCCGCCATCGATGATGCGGGGGTCGCGCCCACCGAGATCGGTGGCGTTTTCGTCGGCCTCTTCAACGGCGGCTTCCAGAAGCAGGATTTTCCGTCCTCCCTGCCGATGCAATCCGTGCCTGAACTCCGCTGGGCCCGGGCATCGCGCTATGAAAACGCCTGCGCCACCGGTTCGGCCGCCATCCATGGCGCGCTGGACTGGCTGGCGGCCGGGCGCGGGCGCCTGGCCCTGGTGGTGGGTGCCGAGAAAATGACCGCCGTGCCCGGTTCGGCGGTCGGCGACATCCTGCTCGGCTGCGCCTACCGGCGGGAGGAAGGCGAGATCCCCAACGGTTTCGCCGGCGTTTTTGGGCGCATCGCCGAAACCTATTTCCAGCACCACGGTGACCAGTCCGACGCGCTGGCGGCGATCGCGGCGAAAAACCACCGCAACGGCGTGGACAATCCCTTTGCCCAGATGCGCCGCGACCTGGGCTACGACTTCTGCCGCACCGAAAGCGCCAAGAACCCGTTCGTCGCCGGGCCGTTGAAGCGCACCGATTGCTCGCTGGTGTCCGATGGTGCCGCCGCCTTGGTGCTGGCCGATGCCGAGACCGCCGCCGCCCTGGCCAAGTCCGTGCGCGTGCGCGCCGCGGTGCAGGTCAATGATTTCCTGCCGATTTCCGCCCGCGACATCATCCGCTTCGAAGGCTGCGCCCGCGCCTGGGCCGCAGCCCATGCCGCGGCCGGCACGACCATCGCCGACCTGGACCTGGTCGAAACCCACGACTGCTTCACCATCGCCGAACTGATCGAATACGAAGCCATGGGCCTGGTGCCCGAGGGCCAGGGCGCCCGCGCGATCCTGGAGGGCTGGACCGCCGCCGATGGCCGGCTGCCGGTCAACCGCTCGGGCGGGCTGAAATCCAAGGGCCACCCGATCGGCGCCACCGGCGTGTCGATGCATGTGCTTGCGGCGATGCAACTGGCGGGGCAGGCGGGGGCGATGCAATTGCCCCGCGCCGACCTGGCCGGGGTCTTCAACATGGGCGGTGCCGCCGTCGCCAATTACGCGACCATCCTGGAACGGGTGCGCTAGCCGGACGGGCGCAACCTTTCGTTCATCCCATGCGGCGATGATGGCGCTTCGCCATGGATGGGTCGCATGCTCCTTTCCGATCACCCAGCAAACGGTCTCCCATTGGCCGGTGGTTTCCTTGGGCGTCGCCGCGGCCGGTTGGCGCCCCAGCCGCCGCATTTCGCACTTGGCACCAGCCTGGTCCGGCTCGGGCCGGATACGATGCCGGGGCCGATCCGCCTGGCGACCGCTGCCTTGCCCGCGGACCGCTTTTCCCAGGATCGCCCCCCGCTTGACCGGGTGACCGGCCTACCGGGCCGGGTCGCCTTCCTCAACCGCCTGCCGGCCGCCCTGGCGGCGGGGCCTTCCGCCCTCGTCGTGGTGAAGCTGGACCGCCTGGCTGCGATCAATGACACGCTGGGGCATGCGGTCGGCGATGCCATGCTGCGGGCGGCGGCGATTCGCCTGCGGGATGGCGTGCGCAAGCCTGACCTGGTCGGCACCCTGGGCGGTGCCGCCTTTGCCGTGCTGATCCCCGATGTCGCCACGGATGCGGTCGCGGCGACCCTGGCCGGGCGGCTGGTGGAGCAGCTTTGCCGCCCCTATCCGACCGACGGGGCCACGGCCGTGACCGGTGCCACGGCTGGCTTCGCCCTGGCCCCGCGCGACGGCACGCGGCCTGACGAATTGCTGCGCCGCGCCGGCCTCGCGCTCGAAAGCAGCGGCGCCGACCTGGGCTTCGCCCGCGCCGCCGGCTTCGCGCCGGGGCTGGAGGCCGATGCCCACGAACGCCTGTCGACCGAGGCCGCCTTGCGCCGCGCCCTGCCGCTCGGCGAACTGGACCTGCACTACCAACCCCAGGTCGCCACCGCGACCGGCGACATCATGGGGTTCGAGGCGCTGCTGCGCTGGCAGCGCGACGGCACCCTGGTGCCTCCCGCCGCCTTCCTTCCCGTGGCGGAGGCCAGCGGCCTGATCCTGCCGATCGGCGCCTGGGTGCTGCGCCAGGCCTGCCGCACGGCAATGGGCTGGCCGCCGCGCATGTCCATCGCGGTCAATGTCGCGGCCCAGCAATTCGCCGATGGCCGTCTGGTCGAATCGGTGCAATCGGCCCTGGCCAATAGCGGCCTGGCACCGTCACGACTGGAGTTGGAAATCACCGAAAGCGCTCTGCTGCGCCATTGCGCCGAAACCCTGGATCAGTTGCGGGCGCTGCGGGCGATGGGGGTGCGCATCGCGATGGATGATTTCGGCACCGGCTTCGCGTCGCTGTCGCAGTTGCACGCCTTCCCCTTCGACCGGCTGAAGATCGACCGCAGCTTCGTGGCCGAGATCGAGCGCGGCGGCAGCGCCGCAGCCATCGTCGCCACCATCGCCGAACTCGGCGCCCGGATGGGGCTGGAAACGGTGGGGGAGGGTGTGGAAACACCCGCGCAATGGCACTGGCTGCGCGACCATGGCTGCACCGCCGCGCAGGGCTACCTGTTCGGTCGCCCTGGCCCGGCCGATCAGATCCCGGCGCTGTTGCTGGCCGACCAGGCCGCCTGAATCGGCCCTTCAGCCCGGCAGCAGCAGCATCACCGCGGCCTGCGCCGCGATGCCCTCGCCGCGCCCGCAAAAACCCAGGCGCTCGGTGGTGGTCGCCTTGACCGACACCTGCGTCACCGCCACCCCCATCAGCCCGGCCAGCCGCGCCTGCATCGCCACCGCATGCGGTGCGATCTTCGGGCGTTCGCAGATCAGGGTCACATCCGCATTGGCCAGCACCCCGCCACGCTCTGCGATGCAGCCGGCCGCGTGGACCAGGAAGCGCGCGCTGTCGGCATCCTTCCATTCGGCCTCCGACGGCGGGAAGAAGCGCCCGATGTCGCCGATGCCCAACGCGCCATAGATCGCATCGCACAAGGCATGCAGCCCGACATCGGCATCCGAATGCCCGTCCAGCCCCAGGTCATGCGGAATGGTGACGCCGCAGAGCACCAGCGGCCGGCCGGCCACCAGGCGATGCACGTCGAACCCGGTCCCGACGCGGGGCAGCATCGGGGCGGGGCGCAGCAGCGTCTCCATGCGGGACAGATCCTCGGGCCAGGTCAGTTTCACATTGTCGGGGTGCCCGGGCAGCAGCGCCACCGGCATCCCGGCGGCCTCCAGCAGCGAGGCATCGTCGGTCGCCGCGACCGCGTCATCCTGCGCCGCGACCAGGGCCGGGAATCGAAAGGCCTGGGGTGTCTGGGCGCGATACAGGTCCTGGCGGTCCACCGTCGCGTCGATCAGCCCGCCAGCGCCGCGCTTCAGCGTCTCGGCCACCGCCAGGGCGGGAATCGCCCCCGGATGGGTCGCCAGCGCCGCCAGCAGGGCTGGGATGGTTCCCGGCGGGATGAAGGGCCGCGCGCCATCATGCACCAGCACCGCATCGGGCGGGTCGCCGGCCAGGGCGGCCAGCCCCGCGGCGACCGAGGCCTGGCGCGTCGCACCCCCGGCGACGGGCGGCAGGCACGGCAGCCCGGCCAGGATCCCCGCGACCATCGCCTCCGCCCCCGGCGCGCAGACCGGCAGGATCGCCGCCACCCCGCCGTCGCGCAGCAGGGCCTGTGCCGCGTGGCGCAGTACGGGCTGCCCGGCCAGGGGGGCGAATTGCTTGGGGATGGGGCCACCGAAGCGGCTGCCGCCGCCGGCGGCCATTAACAGGGCGATGGTGCGCATGGGCGCCGGTCTGCCGCGCCCAGCCGCGCCTGTCCATGTGGCACTTCACCCCGGCTGCCCGAAAACGGTGCATGGACGCCCCCCAACGGCCAGGGTAGATTGCACTTCAAATGAGCAATTCGAACAATTCCCCCGGATCCGTCGCACCCGGGACCGCCGCACCTGCGCTGGCGCCCATCCACCTGGGCGGGGGCGTCAGCATCCCCGTGCCGGTCATCGTCGCCCCCATGTCGGGCGTCACCGACCTGCCGTTCCGCCGGCTCGCCCGCAATCAGGGCGCACCGATGGTGGTCAGCGAGATGATCGCCTCCGAGGCCATGGTGCGGGAAAACCGCGTGACCCGCCGCATGGCGGAGGTCGATGGCCTGGGCGGGCCCGCCAGCCTGCAACTCGCCGGCTGCGACCCGGCGGTGATGGCGGAGGCTGCGCGCGTCGCGGTCGACCTTGGCGCCGCCATCGTCGACATCAACTTCGGCTGCCCGGTGAAAAAGGTCGCGGTTGGCCAGTCCGCGGGCTCCGCCCTGATGCGGGACGAGGGGGCGGCGGCGCGCCTGCTGGAAGCCACCGTCCGCGCGGTCAACGTGCCCGTGACGCTGAAGATGCGGATGGGCTGGGACCACAACACGCTGAACGCCCCGCGCCTGGCGCAGATCGCGGAGGGCCTCGGCATCCGCATGATCACCGTGCATGGCCGCACCCGGCAGCAATTCTACACCGGCACCGCCGACTGGGCCTTTGTCGCCCGCGTCAAGGAAGCCGTGTCGATCCCGGTCATCGTCAATGGCGATATCTTGACCGCCGATGATGCGCGTGAAGCCCTGGCCCAATCGGGCGCCGATGGCGTGATGATCGGCCGTGGCTGCTACGGCCGCCCCTGGTTGCCCCGCGTGGTCGCGGCGGCGCTGATGGGCGGGGACGCGAGCGAACCCGCGCTGGCCGAACAATACGCCATCCTGCTCGACCACCACGCGGCCCTGGTCGCGCATTTCGGCGACCCCGCAGGCATCCGCATCGCACGCAAGCACATGGCCTGGTATTCCAAGGGGCTGCATGGCTCCGCCGATTTCCGCGTCCGCATCAACCATGCCGAGACGGAAGCCCAGGCCCGCGAGGTCCTCGCCGCCTATTTCGAACCGCTGATCGCACGCGGCGCCGAACGCGTGGCCACCCGCCCTGAGCCGGAGGCCATCGCGGCATGAGCGGGCTCCGCATCAAGCCCGCGTCGCCCGCGCCGGAAAAGCGCGACCAGCCCAGCCTGTCCGATGGCATGGCGGTGCTGACCGCACTGCCGATGCCGGTCGTCGTGTTCGATAGCGAAGACCGTTTCCGCTTCGCCAATCCGGCGGCGGAACTCTTCTTCGACCATTCCCTCGTCAGCCTGCGCCACATGGCGCTGGCGGATCTGATCCCGCACGACAGCCGACTGTTCGGCGTCCTGGCGCAGGTCCGTGCGCTGGATGCGCCGGTGTCGGACCACGACCTGTCGCTGGATAGCCCGCGCTTGCATCGGCAGGATGTCGCGGCCCATGCCGCCCCGTATCCGGAACTGCCGGGCGGCGTGGTGCTGACGCTGCAGGATGGCAGCACCGCCCAGAAACTGGACCGGCAACTCAATTTCCGCGGTGCAGCGCGCGGTGCCTCCGCCATGGCCGCGATGCTCGCGCATGAGGTCAAGAACCCGCTGTCCGGCATACGCGGCGCCGCGCAATTGCTGGAAGCCGGCGTGGCCGACGAGGACCGCGAATTATGCACCCTGATCCAGGAGGAAGTGGACCGCATCCGCAACCTCGTGGAACGCATGGACATGTTCAGCGAACGCCCGATCGAGCGCGTGTCGGTGAACATCCATGAAGTCCTGGACCACGTCCGCCGCGTCGCCCAGCGCGGTTTTGCCTCCCACGTGAAGATCGTCGAGGATTATGACCCCTCGCTGCCGCCGGTCTGGGCCAATCGGGACCAGTTGGTGCAGATCCTGCTGAACCTGGTGAAGAACGCGGCCGAGGCGGCGCCGTCCCCGGGGGGCGAGATCGTGCTGACGACCTCCTACCGCCACGGGGTGCGCATCGCCGTGCCCGCGTCGCGCGAAAGGGTGCATCTGCCGCTGGAAATCGCCGTTACCGACAATGGCCCCGGCATCGCCGATGCGGTGAAGGCGACCCTGTTCGAACCCTTCGTGACCACCAAGCAGGGCGGGCAGGGGCTGGGCCTGGCCTTGGTCGCCAAGCTCGTGACCGACCAGGGCGGGTTGATCGAATGCGACAGCAGGCCCGGGCGGACCGTGTTCCGCCTGTCGCTCGCCAAGCCGCCCGCGCCCGAACGCCGGCCCCGGCTGCCCGCACTGACCTGATCGTCCGACGGACGACGTAAGCCGAAGAACAATGGAACCAACCATGAGCGAAGCTCGAACCATCCTGATCGCCGATGACGACCGGGCCATCCGGACCGTGCTGTCCCAGGCACTGGGCCGCGCGGGCTACAATGTGCGCGCGACCTCCTCCGCCGCCACCTTGTGGCGCTGGGTCGAGGAAGGCGTCGGCGACCTGGTCATCACCGATGTGGTGATGCCGGATGAAAACGGGCTGGACCTGCTGCCGCGCATCAAGCGCATCCGGCCGGAGATGCGGGTCGTCGTGATGTCAGCGCAATCGACCTTCACCACCGCGGTCAAGGCGGCCCAGCGCGGCGCCTTCGAATATCTGCCAAAGCCCTTCGACCTGAAGGAATTGCTGCAGGTCGTCGGCCGTGCGCTCGCGACCCCGCCCGCCGCGGTGCCGGCGAATGAGGATCACCCGCCGGAAGAAAAACTGCCGCTGGTCGGGCGCAGCCCCGCGATGCAGGAAATCTACCGCACCGTCGCGCGGCTCACGACCACCGACCTCACCGTGATGATCACCGGCGAGTCGGGCACGGGCAAGGAACTCGTCGCCCGCGCGCTGCATGACTACGGCCGCCGCCGCACCGGCCCCTTCGTCGCGATCAACATGGCGGCGATCCCGCGCGAACTGATCGAAAGCGAGCTTTTTGGGCATGAACGCGGCGCCTTCACGGGCGCCCTCGCGCGTGGCGTCGGGCGGTTCGAACAGGCTGCCGGCGGCACGCTGTTCCTCGACGAGATCGGCGATATGCCGCCTGAGGCGCAGACCCGCCTGCTGCGCGTGTTGCAGGAAGGCGAATTCACCACCGTCGGCGGTCGCGCACCCATCAAGGCCAATGTCCGCATCGTCGCCGCCACCCATCGCGACCTGCGCCAATCCATCCGCAACGGCCAGTTCCGCGAGGACCTCTTCTACCGCCTGAACGTCGTGCCCCTGCGCCTGCCGCCCCTGCGCGAACGCGCGGAGGACGTGGCGCTGCTCGCCCGCCATTTCCTCGACCGCGCCAAAGCCGCCGGCCTGCCGTTCAAGCAATTGGACCAGGGCGCCATCGACCGGCTGCGCGCCCATTCCTGGCCGGGCAATGCGCGCGAACTCGAAAACCTGATGCGGCGCCTCGCGGCCCTCTATGCGCAGGAGGTCATTGGCGCCGAAGCGGTCTCCGCCGAACTGGCCGATGCCGGCCCCGGCACCGCCGAGGAACCCGGCCGTGGCCCCGAGACCCTGGAACAGGCCGTCGAACGCCACATCGGCGGCTTCATGTCCGCCCAGAAGGACGGGCTGCCGGTGCGCGACCTGTATGAACGGGTCCTGGCCGAGGTCGAGCGTCCCTTGCTGCGCCTGGCGTTGTCCGCGACGCGTGGCAACCAGATCAAGGCGGCGGCGATGCTCGGGCTGAACCGCAACACGCTGCGCAAGAAGATCAAGGAACTCGATCTGCCCGTGGTCCGCGGTCTGACCTGACGCCCATGTCCGCCGACCCCCGCCCGGCGATCGGCCTGCTGCGCCGCGCGGCGGATGCGCTGCTCGGGCGCGGGGTAACGCTCGGGCTCGCGGTGCTGGCGCTCGCGGCGGGGCTGGTGACCTTCGTCGTGCTGTCCGGCGGCAGCCCGCTCGGCCCGACCTCGACCGGCCAGGTCGTGGCGATGGTCTTCGCCAATGTGGCGCTGCTGCTGATGCTGGCGGTGTCGCTTGCGGCGCGGCTGGTGCGGGTCTGGAGCGACCGGCGCCGTGGCGGCGCGGGGTCCCGCCTGCATGTGCGGCTGGTGCTGCTGTTCGGCGGCGTCGCGGTCTTCCCGGCGCTGCTGGTGGCGGGCTTCGCCGCGGTGTTCTTCAACCTCGGCATCCAGGCCTGGTTCAGCGACCGGGTGAGGGACACCCTGGAAGCGTCGCTCCTCGCCTCCCGCGCCTACCTGACGGAACACGTCAACACCGTGCGCGGCGATGCCCAGGGGATGGCGACCGACCTGAACCGTGCCGCGCTGATGTTCCTGCCGGACCAGGAATTCAACTACGCCCGCGTCGTCGCGACCCAGGCCGCCCTGCGCGGGCTGACCGAGGCGGTCGTCTTCGATCCCCTGCTCGGCCGCGTCATCGCCGCCGGTGGCCTCGGCGCCAACCTGATGCTGAACCCGCCGGACCAGGAGGCGCTGGACCTCGTGCGCGGTGGTGAGATCGCGGTGCTGCCCGACCAGGCCGCCGGGCTGGTGCGGGCGCTGACATCGCTGGAAACCCCCGGCGGCGCCATGCTGCTGATCGGCCGCCCGGTGGACCCGGAGGTGTTGCAGCACATGCGGCGCACCGAACTCGCCTTCAACCAATACGATCTGCTGGAACGCCGGCGCGGCCCCTTGCAGATCACCTTCGCCCTGATCTTCGCGGTCACCGCGCTGCTGGTGCTGTTCGGCGCCGTGCTGGTCGGGCTGGTCATCGCCAACCAGATCGCGGGCCCCATCGGGCGGTTGATCCAGGCCGCGGACCGGGTGCGTGGCGGCGACCTGTCGGTCAAGGTCGCCGAGGGACAGGCGGATGACGAGGTCGCCTCGCTCTCCCGCGCCTTCAACCGCATGACCGGGCAATTGTCGGCCCAGCGCGGCGAACTTATGGAAGCCTATCGCCAGTTGGACGACCGACGCCGCTTTACCGAGGGCGTGCTGGCCGGCGTCTCCGCCGGCGTCGTCGGCCTGGATTCGGCCGGGCGCATCAACCTGCCGAACCGCAGCGCCTCGGAACTCGTGGGCCAGGACCTGGATTCGGCGCTGGGCCTGCCGCTGGCGACCCTGGTGCCGGAATTCGCGCCCCTGCTGGCAGCGGCCGCGGCCGATCCGGCCCGCGCCCGCACAACTGAAATCCCCATCGGCCCGCCCAACCGCCGGCGCATCCTGCTGGCCCGTATCGGCGCCGAACTGCAACAGGGCCGGGTCGCGGGCTACGTGCTGACCTTCGACGACATCACCGCACTCCAGGCCGCGCAGCGCCAGGTCGCCTGGTCAGATGTGGCGCGCCGCATCGCGCATGAGATCAAGAACCCGCTGACGCCGATCTCGCTGTCGGCGGAACGCCTGCGCCGGCGCTACCTGAAGCAGATCACCGAGGACCCCGACACCTTCCGCCAACTGACCGACACCATCGTGCGCCAGGTCGGCGATATCGGGCGGATGGTGGATGAATTCTCGGCCTTCGCCCGCATGCCGCAACCGCAAATTGGCTGGGAGGATTTTGCCGCCCTGGCGCGCGAAAGCCTGGTCCTGCAGCGCGAAGCGCATCCGAACATCCACTACACGCTGACCGTGCCGGATGGCCCCGCCATGGCGCGCTGCGACCGGCGGTTGATCGGCCAGGCGCTGACCAACCTGCTGGTGAATGCCGCCGATGCCGTGACGATGCGTGAGGGGGCCGGTCACATAGAAGTGCGCCTGGAAACCGGGCCCGACCAATGGGCGTTCATCGTGGAGGACGACGGGATAGGCTTGCCGGCGGGCGAAGCGCGCGACAGGCTGACCGAACCTTATGTCACCCAGAAGGTCAAAGGGACCGGACTTGGCCTTGCCATCGTGAAGAAGATCATGGAGGACCACGGAGGCCGCCTGGTGCTGGAGGACCGTGCGCCGGACCCCGGCACCCGCGCGGCCCTGGTGCTGCCGCCACCCGCCGCCGTCGCTTCATCCGAACCACCACATCAGGAAGCCGCACGCCATGGCGCATGAAATCCTGATCGTCGACGACGAGCCGGATATCCGCGCGCTCATCGAGGGCATCCTGTCCGATGAGGGATACGAGGTCCGCACAGCGCATAATTCCGACAGCGCCATCGCCGCCTTCCGCGCGCGGCGTCCGTCGCTGGTGGTGCTCGACATCTGGTTGCAGGGGTCGCGGCTGGACGGACTCGGCATCCTCAAGGCGCTCTTGTCGGAGGAACCGCATGTCCCGGTGATCATGATCTCGGGTCATGGGACGATCGAGACAGCGGTCCAGGCGATCCAGGACGGCGCCTATGATTTCGTCGAAAAGCCGTTCAAGACCGACCGCTTGCTGCTGGTGGTCTCGCGCGCCCTGGAATCCGCGCGATTGCAGCGCGAAATCGGCGAATTGCGCCTGCGGGCCGGGCCGGAGACCGAATTGATCGGCGTCTCCGGCGCCGTCGCCGTGCTGCGCGGCGCGATCGAGAAAGTGGCGCCCACCGGCAGCCGCGTGCTGATCCAGGGCCCAGCCGGTTCGGGCAAGGAAGTCGCGGCGCGCATGCTGCACGCCCGGTCGCGCCGCGCCGATGCGGCCTTCGTCGCGCTGAACTGCGCGACCCTGGCCCCCGCGCGGTTCGAGGAAGAGCTTTTTGGCGTCGAGCCAGGCCCGGACCCCACATCCAGCCCCCGCCGCACCGGCGTGCTGGAACGCGCCCATGGCGGCACCCTGCTGCTGGACGAAGTCGCCGACATGCCGCTGGAAACCCAGGGCAAGATCGTGCGCGCGCTGCAGGAACAAGGGTTCGAACGCGTCGGCGGCGGCACGCGGGTCAAGGTCGATGTGCGCGTCATCGCGACCACCAGCCGCGACCTTGCCGCCGATATCGCCGCCGGGCGCTTCCGCGAGGACCTGTATTACCGCCTGGCCGTGGTGCCGTTGCGCATCTCCGCCCTGCGCGACCGCCGCGACGATATCCCCGCCCTGATCCGCCACTTCATGCACCGCAGCGCCGAGACGACGGGCATGCAGGCGCGTGAGGTCAGCGAGGATGCGCTGGCCGCCCTGCAGGCCTACGACTGGCCGGGCAATGTGCGGCAGTTGCGCAACCTGGTGGACTGGCTGCTGATCATGGCGCCCGGCGGCGTGTCCGAACCCATCCGGCCGGAGATGCTGCCGCCCGAAGTCGGCTCCTCCGCCCCCGCCGTGCTGAAACTGGAACGCGGCAGCGAGATCATGACCCTGCCGCTGCGTGAGGCGCGGGAGCTGTTTGAGCGCCAGTACCTGGAAGCCCAGTTGCTGCGTTTCGGTGGCAACATAAGCCGCACCGCCGGCTTCGTCGGCATGGAGCGCAGCGCCCTGCACCGCAAGCTGAAGTTTTTGGGCGTGCATGCCGAGGACAAGGTGCCCGGCGTGCCGTAGTTTGCGGCACCCGAACGGAGCCCAGCATGTCGCGCATCGCCTATGTCAACGGCCAGTATCTCCCCCAACGCCACGCCTCGGTGAACATCGAGGATCGCGGCTACCAGTTCGGCGATGGCATCTATGAGGTCGTGCACCTGCACGCCGGGCGCTTCATCGACGCCGACCTGCACATGGCCCGGCTGGAACGCTCGGTGCGCGAGATCCAACTGCCGATGCCGATGGCGCGCGCCGCCCTGGAACGCGTGCTGGCGGAGGTCGCGCGCCGCAACCGGGTGACCGAGGGGCTGCTGTATATGCAGGTCACCCGCGGCGTGTCCCGCCGCGACCATGCCTTCCCCAAGATCCCGGTGCCGCCGGCGCTGGTCATCACGGTGCGCCGCATCCCGCCCTATCCGCGCGACGTCACGGCCTGGACCGGGTCGGTCATCACCGCCCCCGACCTGCGCTGGGAACGGCGCGATATCAAGAGCATCAACCTGCTGCCCAACGTGCTGGCCCGCCAGGCCGCCCGCGAACAGGGCGCGATCGAGGCGGTGCTCTACGACGAAGCCAATATGGTGACCGAGGGGGCCGCGACCTCCTTCTGGATCGTCGATGAACACGGCACCATCCGGGTGCCGAAGCTGGACCACGTTATCCTGCCGGGCTGCACCCGGGCCGCGCTGGTCGCGGAACTGGCGGCCGAGGGCATCGCCTATGAACAGCGCGCCTTCTCGCTGGAGGAAATGCGCCGGGCGCGGGAGGCCTTCATCACCTCGGCGACCTCCTTCGTGAAGCCGATCACGAAGATCGACGGCAAGCCGGTCGGCGATGGGCAGGTGGGGCCGGTGGTGCGCCGGCTCTTCGCCATCTTCGCGCGCCATGTGCTGGGGAACGCGGCGTGACCCTGCCGACCGCCATCCTGTTCGACTGGGACAACACCTTGGTGGATGGCTGGGAAGCCATCATGCGCGGGCTGAACGCCACCTTCGCGGCGCATGACATGCCCGCCTGGACGCGGGACGACGTGCTGCGGAACGTGCGGCGGTCGCTGAAGGACAGCTTCCCCGATCTGTTCGGCAATCGCTGGGAAGCCGCGCGCGACATCTTCTACAAGGAGGTCCGCGCCTGCCATCTGGACGTGCTGGCCGCCCTGCCGGGCACCGCCGAGATGCTGGACGCGGCGGGGGCCGTGGCGCCACTGTCGGTCGTGTCCAACAAGCAGGGGCACCTGCTGCGGGCCGAGGCGACGCACCTTGTCTGGAACGGCTATTTCGAGACCCTGGTCGGGGCAGGGGATGCCCGCGCCGACAAGCCCGACGCGGCCCCGCTGCTCCTGGCGCTGGAACGGATGCGCCTGCCGCCCGGTCCGCAGGTCTGGTATGTCGGCGATACCGTGCTGGATATGCAGGCAGCCCGGGCCGCCGGCTGCAGCGCTGTGCTAATAGGTGAGGCAGAACATGATGGTGGAGTGGCTGCCGCGGCGCCAGATGCCGCTTTCATGAACGCATCTGCTTTACGGGCCCATCTGGTTTCACTGGACAGAAGACCCATTTCCGGGTGATGCTGCACTGCGGCATAGAAACCCCTGGGACGATGCCTCTTGAGGATCTCCCGCAACCACCACCCGACGGTCGGCGTTTTGCTGGCCGCAAACTGAACCCCGTCGGGGCGAACAAAAGAAGAAGGACCAGGCCATGGCCGCCGAAAAATCCCAGAACGTGCAGGACGTGTTCCTCAACCACGTCCGCAAGAGCAAGACCCCCGTCACCGTCTTCCTGGTGAATGGCGTGAAGCTCCAGGGCATCATCACCTGGTTCGACAATTTCTCCGTGCTGCTGCGCCGCGACGGGCACACGCAGCTTGTGTACAAGCATGCGATCAGCACGGTGATGCCGGGCGCGCCGATCATGCTGTTCGATGCGACGACGGCGGGTGTCGGCGCGGCACCAGCCGCCCCCTTGGCACCGGCGCGGGAAGGGGCCAGCCTGACCGGCACCATGACCCTGCGACGTGAGGTTGACCCTGTCGGTTCCGGCGAACTCTGATCACCTCCCTGGCGAGCCCGACGACGAGTCGGGCGACGCTGGGGACTTCACATCCGCGCGCCAGCGGGGACCGGTCAACACCGACGCCGGTCCGACCCGCGCCGCGGTCATCCTGCCCTATGAAAAGTATGAACGTGCGCCCGCGCACGACATCGGCACCGTGCGCCTGGCCGATGCCCGGCTGGCGGAAGCCGTCGGGCTGGCGGCCTCCATCGGCGTCGCGATCGTCCATACCGCCATCCACCCGCTGCGCCAGCGCCGCCCATCGACCCTGATGGGCGAGGGCCAGGTGGAGATGGTCCACAAGGCGATCGAGGCCCAGCACGTCACCGTCGCCATCGTCGATGCGGCGCTGACCCCGGTGCAGCAGCGCAACCTGGAAAAGGCCTGGGGCTGCAAGGTCATCGACCGCACCGGCCTGATCCTTGAGATTTTCGGCGAACGCGCCCGCACGCGTGAGGGCGCGTTGCAGGTCGAATTGGCCCACCTGGACTACCAGCGCACCCGGCTTGTGCGGTCCTGGACCCACCTGGAACGCCAGCGCGGCGGCTTCGGCTTTTTGGGCGGCCCCGGTGAATCGCAGATCGAAATCGACCGCCGGCTGATCGCCGACCGGATGATCCGCATCAAGAAGGAATTGGACCAGGTCCGCCGCACCCGCGGGCTGCACCGCCGCGCGCGCGAAAAGGTGCCGCATCCGGTGGTGGCGCTCGTCGGCTATACCAACGCCGGCAAATCGACCCTGTTCAACGCGATGACCGGCGCGGACGTCTATGCCCAGGACCAGCTCTTCGCGACGCTGGACCCGACCATGCGGGCGATCCGGCTGCCATCGGGCAAGACGGTGATCCTGTCCGACACGGTGGGCTTCATCTCCGAATTGCCGACCCAGTTGGTCGAGGCGTTTCGCGCCACCCTGGAAGAGGTCGCGGCGGCCGATGTCATCCTGCACGTCCGCGACATCGCCCATCCCGACAGCGCCGCCCAGCGCGCCGATGTGATCAAGGTGCTGACCGAGATGGCGGACGGCGCCGATGCCGCCCTGGACGCCGATTGGCAGTCCCGGGTGATCGAGGTGCTGAACAAGGCCGACCTGGTCGGCGGCATCCTGGAAGTCGTGCCGCGCGAAGCCGGCGCCGTCGCGGTCAGCGCATTGACCGGGGAGGGGTTGGACACGCTGCGCGCCGCCCTGGACGCCCGGCTATCCGCCGACCGCAAGCCGACCGACTACCGGCTGGCGCCAGCCGATGGCGCGTCCCTGGCCTGGCTTTACCAGCATGGCGAAGTGCTGGCGCGCCAGGATGCCGAGGAGGCGATCGTCCTGACCGTCCGCCTGGCCCCGGCCGACCGCCAGAAATTCGAACAACAGCACCCGGATGCCGTGACATCCGGATGACATCGCCACCCCCCGCTGCCCGCCGCAGGCGCGGTGTGGTAGCGGCCACCACATGACCCAGACAATCGACCACGCCGCCGCCCAGGACATCGACGCCATCCTGCGGGAAGCGACGCGCACCGAAATCCTGCCGCGTTTCCGCCGCCTGACGGAAGACGCCGTGCGGGCCAAGAACGGCCCGCAGGACATCGTGACCGATGCCGATGAAGCGGCCGAACGCCGCATCACCGCCGCCCTGCACGCCCGTTTCCCAGGCTGCCTGGTGGTGGGTGAGGAAGCCTGCGAATCCGACCCGTCGCTGCTGCAACAGATCGCCGATGCGCCGCTGTCCTTCATGGTCGATCCGGTGGACGGAACCTCCAACTTCGCCGCAGGCCTGCCGCTCTTCGGCGTGATGGCCGCCGCGGTCAGCCATGGCCGGGTCATCGGCGCCTGGATCCACGATCCGCTGGGCAATGACACCGCCATCGCGCTGGCCGGGCAGGGGGCGTGGATCGCCGATGCGGCCGGGCGGAAACTGTCCGACCTGCGTGCCTCCACGGCCAAGCCGGTCGGTGAGATGGTTGCCGCCATTTCCTGGCGCTACCTGCCGAAGCCGCAGCAGGCCGAGGTCGCGGGACGGCTGCCGGCCTTTGCCGCCGTGGTCGGGTTCCGCTGTTCGGCGCATGAATACCGGGCGCTGGCGGGCGGGCACCTGGATGTGCTGCTCTACAACCGGCTGAAGCCCTGGGACCATGCGCCGGGCTGGCTGCTGCACCAGGAAGCCGGTGGTTTTGCCGCACGCTTCGACCGCAGCGGCTATAACGCCACCACACACGACGGCGGGCTGATCCTGGCCCCCGACGAAGCAAGCTGGGAGGCAGCGCGCACAGCGCTGTTGGGGTAGAATGCCAGAGAATCCCTTGGAAATGGTCATCATCCCCCGCGCCCATGACCTGGGCGGGTTCGAGGTGCGGCGGGCGCTGCCCGCCAAGGAACGCCAGATGGTCGGCCCCTTCATCTTCTTCGACGAGATGGGACCCGGCGAATTTTTGGGTGGCCAGAAGGGCGTCGACGTCCGCCCGCATCCGCATATCGGCCTGTCCACCGTGACCTATCTGTTCGAGGGCACGATCCGCCACCGCGACAGCCTGGGCACCCTGGCCGATATCGTGCCGGGCGATGTGAACTGGATGACCGCCGGAAGCGGCATCGTGCACAGCGAACGCACGGCCCCGGAGGTCATGGCCGTGCCGCGCCGCCTGGCCGGCATCCAATCCTGGGTAGCCCTGCCGAAATCGGCCGAGGAAGCCGATCCCGCCTTCTTCCACCACCCCGCATCCGGCCAGCCCCTGGTCACCGATGGCGGCTTGGCGCTGCGCCTGGTGGCGGGTGAGGGATGGGGGATGAAGGCGCCGGTCGCGACATCCAGCCCGCTGTTCTACGCCGATGCGACCCTGGCCCCGGGCGCCGCGGTGCCCATGCCGGACCAGCAGGAAGAACGCGCCGCCTATGTCGTGCAGGGTGAGGTCAGCATCGCCGGCGACACGCATCCCGCCGGGCGCATGCTGATCTTCAAGCCCGGCGACAAGGTTGCGCTGACGGCGGGGCCGAAGGGGGCGCGGCTGCTGTTGCTCGGCGGTGCGCCCATGGACGGGCCGCGCTACGTCTTCTGGAATTTCGTCAGCAGCAGCCGCGACCGGATCGAACAGGCCAAGGCCGATTGGCAGGCGCAACGATTTGCCAAGGTGCCGGATGACAATCAGGAGTTCATCCCGCTGCCGGAGAAAGTGCAGGTGCGGGCGGGTTAGGCGCGCCGCCGCAGAGTTTCGGCCGGTTCCGCCCAGGCGGGGCTGGCGCCGCAATCGGTGATCTCCAGCACCCCACCGCGGGGCAGGGCCTCAGCGAGGGCGGCGGTCAGGTCGGCATCGCCGTCGGTCCAGCGAAAGGCGCCGGCCTCGGCACGTTCCAACCCGTGGAAGCCCCGGCCCAGGCGGGGATCATCGGCGGTGACGGCCACCTGGCCCAGCGTCAGCCGAACGAGGGCAAGGCCCAGGATGCGGCCATCCGTGCCCGACCCCATGGCGCCGAGCCGGGCGGCCGAGGATAGCAGGCGCAGCGATGTGCCACCGGGCGGCAGGCGGAAGCGGCCTGGCGATTCCGCCTGGATGACCTGGCCATCCAGCAGCAGCCAGGGTGCGGGTTGCGCCAGCCGCTGCCAGCCCAGGGCGACGGCGCGGGCCATCAGCGCGCGGGCCAAGGGCGCGGTATCCGCCAGGACCGGGGCGCAGACAGGCGGCGGCGTGGCCGGCGCCGACACCGGCGTCGGGCCGAAGATCGCGCGATTGCCATCGTCGCGATAGGTTTCGGCGGGGGCGCCCTCGGCCAGGATCACGTCGTGGGCAGCGAGTTCGACATGGAGGTATTCGACCTCGGGCCAGGATTCCTGGGTGATGGTGGCGCCGTTCACCAGGGATTCGGCGCGGACCAAATGCCCGTCGATGAACAACGCATGGCTGGGGCTGACCACCAAGTCGCGCCGCGGCACACCATCGGAGAGGGCGCCCTGGCGGATGCGGATCGGCCGGGCGCGGCGGGGTTCGGGATGCTGGGAAGGTGTGACGCGGCGGCGGCCGATCCAAAGAACCGGCTTGAGCATCGCACCCTGGCCGAGGCAGGTGACAATGAGGTCGCCGGGGCTGAGCGCCTCGATCGGGACTTCGCCAGATTGGGTCAGAATGTGGGTGCCGGCGGCGTAGCAAGGCAGACTGCCGCCCGTCAGTGTGATGCTGCCACCCGTCGGCCCGGTACTTCCAGCAGTCGTTAAGATAGTGCCGCCCGGCAACGAAATATTGCCACCCGTCAGCGTGATGGTTTCGTGCCTCGGTGGAAGGCTTTCAGTTACCAGTCGGATATCTCCAACGGCCAGCGGAGGCACCAGCGTAAAGATTGAGCCAGATATTAAAACATTGCCGTCTACCGATAAAATATTATTCGAAGACGACATCAGCATTTGTCCCTGTCATGGTTTCGTCACCCAATGCACCGGACAATGTTGTACAAGATCAGGGTACCCAAAACTATACAGGCATTATTTTACGGTGTCGGAACGAGGGGAGTCAATCGGTCGATCGGAGATTCAGCCTCTCTCGGCCCGCTTCACCGCCCGCCACCCATCCTCCATCTCAGCCAAGCTCACATCGCCCGGTGCTTTTCCATCTACCGCAAGGCCTTGTTCCATCGCGTTGAACCGCCGCGTGAACTTGTCATTCGCCCCGCGTAGCGCCGCCTCCGGGTCCAGCCCCAGCTTTCGCGCCAGGTTCGCCATCACGAAGAGCATGTCGCCCACCTCATCCGCCAGTCGCACCGGGTCCGCCTCGGGCAGTTCCGCCCGCAACTCGGCGGTTTCCTCGTCCAACTTGTCCAGGATGCCGGCAGCGTCCGGCCAGTCGAAGCCGACCCTGGCGGCACGCTTGGTCAGTTTTTCCGCCCGGGTCAGCGCGGGCAGGGCGAGGGGGATCCCCGCCAATGTCCCGGTCTCGGCCCGCGTGGCACGTTCCGCCGCCTTGATCGCATCCCAGCCAGGCCCGGCATCCTCACTGAACACATGAGGATGCCGCCGGATCATCTTCTCTGAAATGGTTTTTGCCACATCGGCGAAGCCGAACCAGTCAAGCTCCTCGGCCATGCGGGCGTGATAAACGACCTGCAGCAGCAGATCGCCCAATTCATCCAACAGCGCGGCCCGGTCGCCGCGGGCGATCGCATCCGCGACCTCATGAGCTTCCTCGATCGTATAGGGCGCGATCGATCCGAAATCCTGCACCCGGTCCCAGGGGCAGCCATCCTCCGCCCGCAGCCGCACCATGATGCCGAGGAGGGTGGTCAGGGCGCTGGGTTCATCGGGCATCGAAACACCGCATAATGTATATTATGGAACATTCAGATTGATGGTCATGCCATCCAACCCGGCCTCGATCCCCGGCGGCAGGTTTTGCGCCATCCAGGCCCAGTCCATGTCCGGGCCCATATGGGTCAGGATCGTGCGCTTCGGCCGCAACCGTTCGACCCATTCCACCACCTGCGCGACATGGGCATGCACGATGTGCGGCGCGCGTTGGAAACAGCCGACGATCCAGACGTCCAGCCCCTCCAACCGTGCCAGGCTGGTTTCCGGCAACCGCACCAGGTCGGTGCTATAGGCGAAGCGGCCGATGCGCAGGCCCAGGGTCTCCATCACGTGATGGTCCTGCGGAAAAAGGCTGACCGGCATGCCGGCCAGGGTCACCTCGCCGCTCGGCAACACCTCCCGCGACACCAGGCACGGGCGGAAGAAGCCATGCGCCGGGCGTGGCAGGAAGGCGTAGTCGAACCGCGCCCGAATATCCGCCAGGGTTTTGCTGGTGCCGAACACCGGCAGCGCGTCGTCCAGCACCCGGTTCACCGAACGCAGGTCGTCGATGCCCATGATGTGGTCGGCATGGCTATGGGTGAACAGGATCTCGTCGAAACGCCCCACGCCGGCAGCCAGCATCTGCGCCCGCAGATCGGGTCCTGCGTCCACCAACAAGCGCTTACCGCCCGTTGCTTCCACCAGGATGGAACTGCGCAGGCGGCGGTTGCGCGCCTCGGCCGGGTCGCAGGCGCCCCAGGCCCCGAACCCATCGGCACCACCGATCAGCGGCACGCCGCCGGAACCGCCGCAGCCAAGAATCGTGATCTTTAACAATCGTCTACACGGCTTTCTTGAAAAGTCGAAGGAAGTTTCCGGTTGTCAATGCCGACACCTCCGCCATGCCAATCCCCAGGACCCCACCCAGCACCGCCGCCGTCTTCGCCACATAGGCTGGTTCGCACCGCTTGCCCCGAAACGGCACGGGCGCGAGGTAGGGCGCATCCGTCTCCACCATCAGCCGATCCCGCGGCAGGCGCGCCGCCAGCGCCCGGAAATTCTCCGACTTCGGAAAGGTCAGGATGCCGGAAAAGGAGATATACCCCCCCATTTCCACCGCCTTTTCAGCCAGTTCGTAGCCGCTGCTGAAGCAATGCAGCAGGAAATCAAAATCGCCCCCCGCGGCGCGTTCCTCGGCCAAAATGCCGATCACATCCTCATCCGCCTGCCGCGCATGGATCGCCAGCGGCAGCCCCGCCGCACGGGCCGCGCGGATGTGGCGCCGGAATCCCTCCCGCTGCACATCGCGCGGCGCCTTGTCGTAGAAATAATCCAGGCCGCTTTCGCCGATCCCGATCACCTTGGGGTGGTCGGCCAGCGCCACGATCTCCTCGACCGATGGCATCTCGCCTTCGGCGGCATTGTGCGGGTGCACGCCGACCGTGGCCCAGACCTGGGGGAAGCGTTCGGCGAATTCCTTGACCTGGGGCCCCTGCCCCATCCGCGTGCTGATGGTCACAAGGCGCTCGACCCCAGCCTCGGCCGCGCGCGCCACCACGGCGTCCAACTCGTCGCCAAAGTAATCCAGGTGGCAGTGGCTGTCGGTGAGCCCGGTCATGCCGGCAGTTCCACTTTCTGGAACAGCGGCGACGGCGGCGGCAGCAAGGTGCCGGCCGGCAGAGGCGTCGCCAGCCCAGCCAGGTTCCGCGCTTCCTCCGGCACGCCCAACTGCGCCAGCAACTGGTCCATCGACGTCGGCATGAAGGGCATCAGCACGGTGGCATAGGTCCGCAGTGCCGTATGCAGGTGGCGCAGCACCGCCTCCATCCGGCCAAAATCCGTCTTCTTCAGCGACCAGGGCGCGGCCACGGTGATGTAGCCATTGGCGGCGCGGATGTGGCGGAACACATCCTCCAGCGCCAGGTGGAACTCCTGTCGGTCCAGAAAGCCGTCCATCGCCTCAGGCAGCCCCGGCAGTGCGTCCAGGATCGCCGCATCCTCGGCCGCGACCGGGCCATCCGGCAGCAATCCGCCGCAATTGCGCTGGATCAGCGACAGCGTCCGGTTGGCGAGATTGCCGAGTACATCGGCCAACTCGCCATTCAGCCGGTGCGTCAGCGACCGGCGCGAAAAATCGCCGTCCTGCCCAAAGGGCACTTCGCGCAGCAGGAAGTAGCGGACCGGGTCCAACCCGAAATCCGCGACCAGCGCCAAGGGGTCGATGACATTGCCCAGCGACTTGCTGATCTTCTGGCCTTCATTGGTCCACCAGCCATGGGCAAACACGCGCCGCGGCGGTGCCAGCCCGGCGGCCATCAGCATCGCCGGCCAGTAGATCGCGTGGAAGCGCAGGATATCCTTGCCGACCATGTGCACATCGGCCGGCCAGTAGCGCCAATCCGGGTTTTCGGTGTCCGGATAGCCCAGCGCGGTGATGTAGTTCGTCAGCGCGTCGATCCAGACATACATCACATGCTGGTCGTCATCCGGCACCGGCACGCCCCAGCGGAAGGACGCGCGGGAGATCGACAGGTCCTGCAGCCCGGCACGCACGAAGGCCATCACCTCGTTGCGGCGGCTCGGGGGCGCGATCATCTCCGGATTGGCGTCGAACAGCGCCAGCAGCCGGTCCTGCCAGGCCGACAGGCGGAAGAACCACGACGGCTCGCTGACCCATTCGACCGGCGCCCCGGACGGCGCGAACTTTTGGCCGTCGCGTTCGACCAGTTCGTCGGGGCCGTAGAAGGCCTCGTCGCGCACCGCATACCAGCCGGCGTATTCGCCCTTGTAGATCTCGCCGGCGTCGCGAAGCTTCAGCCACAGCGCCTGGCAGGCTGCGTAATGGCGCGGTTCGGTCGTGCGGATGAAGGTGTGCTCGGAGAACCCCATCGCGACCGCCAATTCGCGGAAGGATGTGCTGACGCGATCGACGAAGGCCTGCGGCTCCTCGCCGGCGTCCTGCGCCGCTTTCTCGACCTTCTGGCCGTGCTCGTCGGTGCCGGTCAGGAAGAAGACGTCCCGCCCCTGCATGCGCTTCCACCGCGCCAGCACATCGGCCGCGAGGCTGGTGTAGGCGTGGCCGATATGCGGCCGGTCGTTCACGTAATAGATCGGCGTCGTGATGTAATAGGGCGTCATGCGGCGCTTCTACAGGGCGGCGCGGCGGCGTGCACCCCTGGGATGAAAAATGGGGAGTGGGGCACGACCCGCCGCGCGACGAAGCGCGAATTGGTTGTCAGTATCAACCAATCGCCCTAGGCTGGCCTCCAGAACCGCGCGGCAAGCGCGGCGGCGGAGGAGACGCTTGGTGCAGACCTACGACTACATCGTCATTGGCGGCGGTTCCGCCGGCTGCGTCATCACCCAGCGGCTCGTCGCCGCCGGAAAAGGCGTCCTGTTGCTTGAGGCCGGGCCAGCGGACAACCATCCCTTCGTGCATATCCCCGGCACCTTCGTGCGCCTGTTCGGCTCCCGCCGCACCTTCATGTACAAGTCGGAAGCCGAACCCGGGCTAAAGGGCCGGCCGATGTATGTCCCGCAGGGACGCACCCTGGGTGGCGGGTCATCGGTCAATGCGATGATCTATATCCGCGGCCAGATGCAGGATTACGACGACTGGGCCGAACTCGGCGCGGATGGCTGGTCCTGGGACGATGTGCTGCCGGTCTTCCGCCGCTGCGAGGCAAACCAGCGGCTCGCCGGCCCCTATCACGGCACGGACGGCAAGCTTCACGTGTCCGACACGCGCTATCGGCATCCGTTGAGCTACGCCTTCCTACGCGCCGCGCAGGAAGCGGGGGTGCCCTATACCCACGACTTCAACGGCGCCAACCAGGCGGGCGCGGGTTTCTTCCAGACCACGACGCGCGAGGGCCGCCGGGGATCCACCGCCGCGACCTACCTGGCCACGGTGCGCGGCCGCGCGAACCTGACCATCCGCACCGAGGCCGCGATCGAGGCGATCCTGCTGGAGAACGGCGCTGCCTCCGGCGTGCGGTACCGCACGGCCGATGGCGCGATGCATGACGCGACGGTGCGGGAGGAGGTGATCCTTTGCGCCGGCGGCATAGGATCGCCGAAACTGCTGCAATTGTCGGGCCTGGGGCCGGCGGCGCATCTCGCCTCGGTCGGCATCGCGCTGCGCCACGACCTGGCGGGTGTCGGCGAGAACTACCAGGACCACATCTCCGCCCCGGTCTATGGGCAGATGAGCGAGGCGATCAGCCTGCTTGGCCAGGACAAGGGCGCGAAGGCGATCCGGAACGGCTTGGAATACCTGCTGACACGCGGCGGCCTGCTGTCGTCGAACATCATCGAATGCGGCGCCTTCGTGGATACCGGCGGTATCGGCCGGCCCGATATCCAGATCCACATGACGCCCACGCTGGTGGGCGATGTGGGGCGCGCGCCGCCGCCGGGCCATGGCATCACGATCAACCCCTGTATCCTGCGCCCGACCTCCCGCGGGACGGTGCGGCTGCGCAGCGCGCAGGCGCATGATCCGGTGGTCCTGAACACGAATGCGCTGGCGACGCGGGAGGATGTGGAGACGCTGATCCGTGGCGTCAAACTCTCCCGCCGCATCCTGCGCGCGCCGTCGCTCGCCAGGATCGTCCATCGGGAGATCCTTCCCTCGGCCGATGACGACGTGTCGGACGAGGTGCTGGAAACGCATGTGCGCGCCGTGGCCAAGACCGTCTTTCATCCCGTCGGGACCTGCCGGATGGGGCGGGATGCGATGGCGGTGACCGACCCGCAGCTTCGCGTGCGCGGCGTGCCGCGACTGCGCGTCGGCGACAATTCCGTCATGCCGCGGCTGGTCAGCGGCAATACCAACGCCACGGCGGTGATGATCGGCGAGCGCTGTGCCGATTTCATCCTGGGCACGACCGCCTGACGCCGGGAGGCGCCAGGCGAAGCACGAAACTACTCGACCACCAGGCCAAGGCGGGAGACGAGCTCGCGTTCCCTGACCGCCTCTTCCCGGATGAAGGTCGTGTAGTCGGCCGAATTCATGTAGGCGAGCGGCAGGTCGTAGCGCTGCATCACCTCGCGATGCGCGGGATCGAGCAGCGCTTTGTGGAAAGCGTCGTGCAGCACGCGAACCAGGCCGGGATCCATCGCCTTCGGCCCGGACACGCCAAAGGGCGCGGTGAAGGCCATGTTTATGCCGAGCTCGCGCAGCGTCGGCGCCTGGGGGAAGCGGGGCGAGCGTTCCTCGGTCCAGACGTTGAGCAGCCGGTAGCTGCCGCCCTCCACGCCCGGCGCCCAGCCGGAGCCGTCGCCGACACAATCGATCTGCCCCGAAAGCAGCGCGGTCAAGGCATCGGCGATGCCGCGGAAGGGCACGTGCTGCAGCTTTATGCCGGCCTGTTCGAACACGATGTGGGAGAAGACATGCCCGTCCGATCCGACGCCGGAGCTGCCATGGGTCAGTTTTTCCGGATTGGCGCGCGCATAGGCGACGAAGCTGTTCCAGTCGGTCAAGGGGCTGTCGGTCCGCACGACCATGCCGAACATATAGCCCGACAGGCGGATGATATAGGTGATGTCGTTCACCGGATCGTAGGACAGGCTGCGGCGCATGAAGGGCTGGCGCACCGTGCCCATATGCGACTGCGACAGCGTGTAGCCATCCGGCCGCGCCTGGCCGGAGGCGAGGTACTGGGCGCCCAGCACACCGCCGGCGCCGCCGCGATTTTCCACCACGACGGGTTGACCGAGTTCCTTCGATGCCGCGGTCGCCAGCACGCGAAACACGACATCGGTGGTGCCGCCCGGTGCCCAGGGCACGATCAGGCGAATATTGCGGTTGGGGAAACCCGATTGCGCCAGTGCGGGTGTGGCGAGCGATCCGGCAGCGCCCGCCAGCACAAGTCTGCGCGTGATCGCGCCGCGATGGTCAGCGGTCATGGACTGATCTCCTCCCCGGGTCTTGCGCCCTTGGGGTGAAATGCTCCGCCGAGATGGTTGATGCTGTCAACTGTCGAATGCGACCGACGCGGGGTTTCGCGGCGGCGATCTAGAAGCGCCAGTAGGCCCCTTTTTATCCTACCCGATCGGTGGCGCGCGCCAGCGCCGCGCGACCGGCCTCGGTCGCCGTCACCACCAGCCCGCCGGCGCCATTGGGCCGCAGCGCGACCAGCCCGGCGTCCAGCGCATCTTCCCACACCGTCAGGCGTGGGCAGTTGGTGCGCCAGGCGTCGATGACCTCGGCATAGGGTTTCGGCGCCGGGGCAACCCAGGCGACCAGGTCCAAGATCAGCGCATTGGGTGCCATCGCGTCCTCCTATCGGTTGATGATCAGCCATGCCCCGTGCAGCACGAAATACAGGCTGATGGTGGTGATGATCCAACCCGCCCAGCGGCGGTAATTCACATCGGTCATGGCTTCCAGCACCGGCCGCGCCGCCATCGTGCCGACCATCGAGGCGAGGATCGCCAGCCCCGCCATCAGCGGATCGACCGATCCGGTATCGGCCACCAGCCCGCCAAAATACAACCATTTGGCCGCATGTCCCATCGTTTGCGCGATGGCCTTGCTGGCGACGATCTGCCGACGTTCCAGTTTCCCGCCCAGGAAAAACCGATCCAGCAGCGGCCCCGACACGCCGGTCAGCAGCATCAGCGACATGCAGATGACCCCGAAGATCACCCCATGCGCGGGCTTTTCCGCATCCGGTGCGAAGCGCGCCGGCAGCAGCCGCACCAGCAGGGGGCTGAGCCCCAGCATCAGCATCGCCTCCCCCCGTTCGGGCACGAAGCGCACGATCGACCAGCCCACCATCGCCAGGGCGCAGCCGCCGGCATAGGACGCGACGGGCCCCCAGCGGACGTGGCGGATCCAGGACGCGGCCCGCCAGCCGTTCGACGCCAGTTGCGTCACGGCATGCAGCGCCATCGCATCGGCCACCGGCAGCAGGGCCAGCAGGATGCCGATCAGGATCAGCCCCCCCGCCATGCCAAAGATGCCGGAAAGGAAGGAGGTGCCGACGACGGTGATGGTCAGCAGGGCAATGATCATGATCGGCATCGCACCCGTCTGCGCGCCTTGCGGCCGAACCGCAAACGGCCTTATCTCCGGGTCAGCATGAGTTTTTGTGATGCTGACACCCCGCCGCCTGCCCTCCCTGAACGGCTTGCGTGCCTTTGAGGCCGCGGCCCGCCACGGCAGCCTCGCGGCTGCCGCCACGGAACTGCACGTCACCCCCGCCGCCATCAGCCGATTGGTGCGCGAATTGGAGCAACGCCTGTCCGTGGCGCTGTTCACCCGCCAGGCCAACCGGCTGCGGCTGACCGCCGCCGGCGCCAGTTTCGCCCCGGGCCTGACCGGGGTCTTCGATCGCCTGGCCGCGCTGACCGAGGAAGTGACCGGCGCCGCCAGCGACCGCGTGCTGACGGTCGGCGTCGGCCCCACCTTCGCGATTCGCTGGCTTATCCCACGCCTCGCCCGCTTCCAGGCGATCGCCCCGGATATCGAGGTGAGGATCACCACCGGCGGCCAGGCGGCGCCCTTCGCCGATGGCTGGACCTGCGGCATCCGCCTGGGCGACGGGCATTGGCCGGGGCTGGAGGCGGTGCCGCTGGTCGCCGCCGAACTGCTGCCGGTCTGCGCCCCGGCCATCGCCGCGCGCATCCACCAGCCGTCCGACCTGGCGCGCGAAACCCTGCTGCGCGTCGCCCATGGAAAGCAGGATTGGCCGCGTTGGGCCGAGGCAGCCGGTGTCGACGACCCCCATGCCCACGGCCCCGTCTTCGACCACAGCAACCAGGCGATGCAGGCAGCGGCCGATGGTCTGGGCGTCGCGATCGGCATGCGGCCCTATGTGGACGACGACCTCGCGGCTGGGCGGCTGGTCGCGCCGTTTCCGCATCCGGTGTCGCTCGGCGAAGGCTGGTATCTGGTGCACCGCCCCGCGCGTGGCCGGGAACCCGGGTTCATCGCCTTCCGCGACTGGCTGCTGGCGGAGGCCGCCGCCCCCCGTTGACCGACCGCGCCATGCACCGCACATTTCCGAGTAATGAAGAACAAGATAAACTTGTCCCGCCGCGGCCTCGCCGCCCTCGCAATCGCCCTTCCCGGGGCCTCGCTCGCACAATCCGCCCCCTTCCCCAGTCGCACCGTCACGCTGATCGTGCCCTTCCCGCCCGGCGGCGGCACGGACGTGCTCGGCCGCTTGTTCGCCCGGCATGCCGGTGAGCAATGGGGCGTGTCGGTGGTGGTGGAAAACCGTGCCGGCGCCTCGGGCCGGATCGGCACGGAGCTGGTGCGCCGCGCGGCACCGGATGGTCATACCATCGTGCTGGCCTCGACCGGGGCGCTGATGGCGGGGGCTTCGATCGACCATCCCTTCTCCGTCCGGGACAGCCTGGCGCCGATCACCCTGTCGGCGGCGCCGGCCTATCTGATGGTGGCGCATCCATCGGTCGGGGTGACCGATGTCGCCGGGCTGATCGCGGTCGGCAAGGCGCGGCCGGGGTCGCTGGCCTTCGGCTCCTCCGGCGTCGGATCGGCCAGCCATCTGTCGGGCGAATTGTTCGGCGCGATGACCGGGGTCGAATTGCTGCATGTGCCCTTCTCCGGCACCGGCGGCGCGCTGAACGAACTGCTGGCCGGGCGTATCCAACTCATGTTCGCACCGCCGCAGACGGTGATGGCAAATGTGGCATCGGGCGGGCTGCGCGTGCTCGGCATCACGTCAGAACAGCCATCGCCATTGTTTGCCGGCGTGCCGGCCGTGGCCGCCACGGTGCCGGGCTATGCCGCGGTCGGCTGGTTCGGGCTGCTGGCGCCGCGCGATACGCCACCGGCGGTCGTCAACGCCCTGCACGCCGCCGCCGCCCGCGCCTATACCCTGCCCGATGTGGTGGAACGCCTGGCCCAACTGGGTGCCACGCCCGACCCGATCAGCCCCGACGCCTTCGCCACCTATATCAACGCCGATATCGCCAAGTGGCAGCGGCTGGTGCGCGAACGCGGCATTCGCATGGAGTGACTGTTTTGATCCGACTGGTGACTTTTGCCGCCCCCGCCAACGGGGCGCCACGACTTGGCGCCTTCGAAGACGGGACGATCGTGCCGCTCGACCCCGGTTTCGACATGCGCGCCGCCCTGGCGCTGCCGGAAGCGGGGCTGCGCGCCCTGGTGGCGATGGCCCCGCGCCCGGGCCTGCCGGCCGGTGCCGTCCGCATCCTGCCGCCGATCCCCGACCCCGGCGTGATCTTCTGCGTCGGCAAGAATTCCCGCGTGCACCGCGCCGAACTCGTCGCGCAGGACATGCTGCGGGAGGATCCGCAGGAACCGACCGGCTTCGTGAAACTCGCCCGCACCATGTCGGCCGAGGGCATGGCCGTGGCGCGCCCGCCGGGTGTCACGACCTTCGACTACGAACCCGAACTCGCCTTCATCCTGGCGCGCCACGCGCATGGGCTGACCCGCGCCAATGCCCGCGACGTCGTCGGCGGCATCACCGTGCTGAATGACCTGACCGCGCGCGCCACCCAGAAACGCGAAGTCGCCAGCGGCAGCCGCTTCTGGACCGCCAAGAACATGCCGGGCTTCTGCCCCGTCGGCCCCTATGTCGTGCCGTTGTTCGAGGTCGCGGACCCCTACGATCTTTGGCTGACCTGCCGCGTGAATGGCGATCTGCGTCTGCGGGTTTCGACCAGTGAATACATCTACCGGATCGAGGACATCCTCGCGCATTTCACCACGCATATGGAATTCTTCCCCGGCGACGTGATCGCGACCGGCGCCCCGCGCGGCACGGCGATCAGCCAGCCCAATGCGGACGAGCTCTACCTGAAGCCGGGCGATGTCTGCGTGGCGGGGCTGGAAGGGCTGATGGAATTGACAACGCCGATCGTCTGACGTTACGCGTCGGGGCGCACGAAAGAGCGCGTTCCGACGCTGCGCATACCGGTCTCTCCATCCTGGGGGCGGCGATCCTCAACGACGGCGAACCGGCACGTGATTTTCAGCTCACCGCTTTTTCTCTTTATGTTCCTGCCGATCACGCTTGCGCTTTACGCCCTGCTGCCCTGGCGGAACCTGGTGCTGCTGGTGGTCAGCCTCATATTCTACACCTGGGGCGATCCGGCCGCCTTGCCGGTTCTGTTGGCTTATATCGTGCTGAACTACGGCGTCGGCTTGGCGCTGCCGATCGTACCTCGGCCGGGCTTGATGCTGGCCTTCGGGGTGGCGGCCAATCTCGCCATCCTGATGGTCTTCAAATACCTGGGATTTCTGGCCAGCCAGATCGATGCGGTATTCCCCGCACTGGCCGTGCCGGTGCCCTCCATCGCGCTCCCGCTCGGGATTTCCTTCATCGCCTTCCAGGGCATGTCCTACCTGATCGACATCCATCGCGGTGACGTCCGTCCGCAGCGGAGCCTGCTGACCTTCGCGATGTACAAATCCATGTTCCCGCAGCTCATCGCCGGACCGATTGTGCGCTACCGCAGTGTCGCGGCCCGCGTGGACCATCGCCACGCCAGCGCGCTGCGGCTGCGGTTCGGCATTCAGGTCTTCATCCTCGGCCTGGCGCAAAAGGTGCTGATCGCGAATGTCGTGGCCTTGCCGGCGGACCAGATTTACGGCCTGCCCCCGGGCGAGGTGACAATGGCCACCGCTTGGCTTGGGGCCATCTGCTATGCTCTGCAGATCTATTTCGATTTCGCTGGCTATTCCAATATGGCGATCGGCATGGCCCATCTGTTTGCCTTCAGCTTCCCTCCGAATTTCAACCGCCCCTATATCGCGCAGTCCATGACGGAGTTTTGGCGCCGCTGGCACATCAGCCTCTCGAGCTGGTTCCGAGACTACCTCTACATTCCGCTTGGTGGCAGCCGGGGCGGTGCCGTCGCGACCTACCGCAACCTGCTGATCGTCTTCGCGCTCTGCGGATTCTGGCATGGTGCCACGTGGAACTTCCTGATCTGGGGCCTCTACAATGGCGCGCTCCTGATGCTGGAACGCGCCTTCCTGGGCGCCTGGCTGGCCCGTTTGTGGCGGCCCCTGCGGCATCTGTATCTGGTACTGGCCATGGTCCTGGGCTGGGTGGTGTTCCGGGCCGATACCCTGCCCGCCGCGGGAGCCATCTATGCCGCCATGTTCGGCCTGGCGCCCGGCTCCGACCTCATCGCGCCGCCAGATCGCTTCCTGAACGGTCCCGTGATCGTGGCGCTGCTGGCCGGGATCGCGCTGTCAGCCACGACCTTGCCAAAGGGCCGGACCTGGGTGCCCCGCCCTGGTGCGCCCGCTTGGTTCGTTTTGCGGGATGCCGTTGTCCAGGTTGGTTTTCTGGCGCTTTTCGTCATATCGGCGCTCGCCGTCGCCAGCAGCGCCTATAACCCGTTCATCTACTACCGGTTCTGACGCGATGCATCGCAACACCTGGTCCATCGGCGGCCTGCAACAGCGGCTCTTCATCGTGCTCGCGGCCCTGCTGCTCTGCGCACCGCTCATCGCGCAGGTCGCTGGCCTGAGCCCGCCACGCCCCGATGAGAATCGCGCCCTGGCCCCCATCCCCGCGCTGCCGTCCGGGTTCTCCGCCCTGGCGGGCTGGACGCAGGCGATGGATGCCTATGTGAAAGACCATTTTGGCCTGCGCGGACTGCTGGTGAACCTGAACGATCGTCTGCTGTTCCGTGTCTTTGGCGCCTTCGCATCACCGCAGGTCATGCTCGGCCGTGACGGGCGGGTGTTCCTCACCTCCCACGGCGCTGGCGAGGCCACACGCAACAACCTGATCCAGCAGTCGTGCGGTTTCGCTATTTCTGAAGCCGTGTTGAGCGCCGCTTCCGCCTCCATGGAAGAGTTTCTGCTCCGCAGCGCCAACGCGTTACGGGGCGCCCACCCAGGGCTTCATCCCGATGTCCGTGTCGTGTCGGTGCCCACCTCCGCGTCGCTGTACACCGAAGTCCTGCCGCGTTGGCTCGCCCGGCAATGCGCGACCAGCACACCACCGGGAAGGGCCCTAATCGACCGGCTGAATCCGGCGCTGCGGTCACGGTTCATCGATACTACCGCGATCATGCGGGACGTTGAGCGCGAAGCGCCGGCCATACCGCGGCGCAATTTTCATTGGGATGGAATCGCACCAGTACGCGTCGCGGAGTTTTTGGCGGAAGAAGTGCTAAGGCGCCCCCGGGCGCTGACGCTATCTGGCCGCAACATAACGCGCCGCAGCGACATCAGCCAATTTTTCCCTGGTGTTTCGCTGACCGACACCGTCTTTTCCCCCGACTATGGCGCGGCTGGCGTCACACCTTGCCTGGGCGCCCCCTGCTTTCCCGCACTGGGCGATGTAGGCCCCATTCTGCAGGACATGCGGCGCTACACTGGCCCGGCGCCTGATGGTCGGCTGTTGCTGATTACCGACAGTTTCGGGGCCATCGTCGCCGGCGCCTTTTCCCAACAGTTTCAGGAGGTCTGGCAGATCTCGATTAACAACTTCACGCGGCTCGACCCTGAGCAACGCGCCAAGCTGCGTCAGGTTCTGCTGGAAGAGTATCGCCCGGACACCATGCTGATGCTTTTCCACGATGCCACGGCCTTCGGCGCCGGGGGGCTCCTGAAGGCCGTCTTTTATCCGGACTGAGGGCGATCAGCCGTCCGCGACCGGCGCGGCGTCGACGATCTGGAACCCCGGGCTCGACTCCCCGGCCCAACGTTCTGTCCGCAGATGCCCCGCCAGATGCAGCGGCACCCGCGCGCCATCCAGCAACGCGTTCGCCAGGGGGCCGTCCTTGGCGCGAAAACACACCGCCTTCAGCCGCCCGCCATCCTGCCCGGTCAGGAAGGCGCGGATCGTCGCACCCTCCTTCCCCACTCTGCCCGCCTTGGCGACGCGCACGCGCGGCAGGACGAAGACCGGCTCGTCATTGCCATTGCCAAAGGGCGCCAGCCGCCCGATCGCCGTGCCGAGGTCCGTCGTGCAACCCGGCACCGACAACACCCCCTCCAGCACCAGCCCCGCCGCCCCCGGCAGCAGCGCCGCGGCCACCAGCCGGTCGCTGAGGAAGGCATGCACCTCCTCCCGCCGCGCCGCGTCGAAGGAAAACCCGGCGGCCATGGCGTGCCCGCCACCCGTGATGAACAGCCCCGCCTGGCGCGCCGCGATAATCGCCGCGCCAAGATCGGCACCCGCGATCGACCGTCCCGACCCGCGCGCCAGCCCATCGGCGACGCCAGCCACCAGCGACGGCCGGTTGAAGCGTTCTTTGACCCGTCCCGCGACGATGCCGACCACTCCGGGGTGCCAGCCATCGCCCAGCACCAGCAGGACCGGCAGTCCGGCCATCGCCTGGGCCTCGGCCTGGCGCATGGCATCGGCCATGACCTCGGCCTCCACCTCCTGCCGGTGGCGGTTCACGCGGTCCAGTTCCTCGGCCATGGCGCGGGCGTCGATGGCGTCGTCGCAGGCCAGCAGCCGCAACCCCATGTCGGGCTTGCCGACGCGCCCGCCGGCATTGATCCGCGGCCCCAGCATGAAGCCGAGGGTATGCGCGGACGGCGCTTCCTTGGCCTGCGCCACCGCCAGCAAGGCCGCGATGCCGACACGGCTTCCGGCACCCATCACCCGCAGCCCCTGGGTGACGAAGGCCCGGTTCAACCCGACCAGCGGCATCACGTCGCAGACCGTCGCCAGCGCGACCAGGTCCAGCAACTGCTTCAGGTCCGGTTCCTGCCGCCCACCAAAATACCCGGCGCGCCGCAGCACCCGCAACGTCGCCACCGCCGCCATGAAGGCGACCGCCGTCGCGCAGAGATGCCCAAGCCCAGAGGAATCATCCAACCGGTTCGGGTTCACCACCGCCGCCAGCGACGGCGGCGGGCCCTCGGCCTTGTGGTGGTCCAGCACAACAACATCGGCGCGGCCATTGGCGGCTGCCAGCGCCTCACCGGCGGCGATGCCGCAGTCGACGCAGATGATCAGGCTGGCCCCCTCATCGCAGAGCAGCGCGATGGCGGCGGCATTGGGGCCGTAGCCCTCGGTGATGCGATCCGGAATATAGGGCCGCGCCGCGACGCCCAGGCTGCCCAGGAAACTCACCATCAGCGCGCCGGAACAAGCGCCGTCCACGTCGTAATCGCCAAACACCGCGACCTGTTCGCCGGCCCGCACAGCAGCGGCGATGCGGTCGGCGGCCAGATCCATGTCGATCAGCGAGGACGGATCGGGCATCAGCGCCCGCAACGTCGGCTCCAGGAAATCCGCCGCCTGGTCCACGCCGATGCCGCGCCCGGCCAGCAGCCGCGCCACCACATCCGGCAGCGCATGGCGTTCGGCCAGCGCCGCGCCGATCCGCTCCGGGCCGCGCCGCCAGGACCAGCGGCGCCCGGTCAGGCTGCTGACGACGCCGAACGGTGCGGCGTCCTCTGGCAGCGCGTCAGGCAATGAAGGCGCGCGGCTTGAGCGCGAAATTATGATGCGCCTCGACATAGCGAACCGTGCCGGTGCTGCTGCGCATCACGATGGAATGCGTTACCGCCGACTGCGGCCCGCGCCGCACGCCGCGCAGCATCGCGCCATTGGTGACACCGGTCGCCGAGAACATCACCTCGCCCCGCGCCATGTCCTCGACGCTGTAGATCAGGTTTGGGTCGGTGATCCCCATGCCCTTGGCGCGTTCAATCTGGCCGTCGTCCTCGAACAACAGGCGGCCCTGCATCTGGCCACCGATGCAGCGCAGCGCCGCAGCGGCCAGTACGCCCTCCGGCGCGCCACCGGACCCGAGGTAGAGATCCACGCCCGCTTCAGGCTGGCTGACCGCGACCACGCCCGCGACATCGCCATCGCCGATCAGCATGATGCGCGCGCCGGCATCGCGGCAGGCCTTGATGATCGCCTTGTGGCGGTCACGGTCCAGGATGCAGACCATCAAATCGGCGATGTCGCAGCCCTTGGCCTTGGCCAATTCGCGCAGGTTTTCGGCCGGGCTGGCGTCGATATGCACCACGCCTTCCGGCAGGCCCGGACCAACCGCGATCTTGTCCATGTAGATGTCGGGCGCATGCAGAAACCCGCCGGGCTGCGCGACCGCCAGGGTCGCGATCGCGTTCGGCGCACCCTTGGCGGTGATCGACGTGCCTTCCAGCGGATCGACGGCGATATCGACGGCGGGGCCACCGGCCTCGCTCGACCAGCCATGGCCGACCTCCTCACCGATGAACAGCATCGGCGCCTCGTCCATCTCGCCCTCGCCGATCACCACCGTGCCGCGGATGGCAACGGTATCGAAAGCCCGACGCATGGCATCGACTGCCGCACCATCGGCGGCATTCTTGTCACCCCGCCCAATCCAACGGCTGGCCGCCAGGGCAGCAGCCTCGGTCACGCGGACCAGTTCAAGCGCCAGGTTGCGATCGACCGGTGTGCTGTCGCGGATCATGCGGGCTTCCCTTTGAACAGGCTGATAAAATGATGCGGGGCGGTCCTTGAGAGGGGCTTCGCCCCCCTCAAACTCCCCCCACCAAGGGGCCGTGGCCCCTTGGAACCCACGGTGTTTGGTAAAAGAAAGGGAGGGGCGTCAAGGGCGCGCCATTGGTGCAGGACGCGCCATGCCCCTCCCATTCTTTTACCAATATTCAGCCGGTCCAGGGGCGGCCGCCCCTGGTGGGGGAGGTTTGGAGGGGGCGAAGCCCTCTCCAGATTCCGCCCGCCCCGGGTCAAGCCAGCGCTTCGATGCGGATCATGGCTGGGGTTTCCAGCACGGCGTCCAGGGCTTCGAGCCTGTGCAGGGCGGCGGTCATCGCGGCTTCGCCGCAGGTATGGGTGACCAGGACGACGGCCACCGCTTCGCCGGGGCTGCGGCCGCGCTGGATCATGGATTCCAGCGATATGCCGTGGTCGCGCAGCACGGCGGTCACGTCGGCGATGACGCCGGGGCGGTCCACCACCATCAGGCGCAGGTAATAGGCGCCTTCGTGATGCGACATCGGCACCGTCTCGGCGGGCTTCAGCGCGGCCTCGGCGGCGCCCCAGACGGGGGTGTGGCGGCCACGGGCGATGTCGATCAGGTCGGCGACGACGGCGCTTCCGGTCGGCCCGCCCCCTGCCCCGCGGCCTTCCAGCACGACGCGGCCGACGAAATCGCCCTCTGCCACCACGGCGTTGAAGACGCCATCGACGCGGGCCAGCGGGTGGGCGACGGGGACCATGCAGGGGTGCACGCGGGTGCTGATGCCCGCATCGGTGCGCCGCGCGATCCCCAAAAGCTTGATGCGGTAGCCGAGGTCGTCGGCCAGGCGGATATCGAGCGCGGAGACGCCGCGCACCCCCTCCACATGCACATCGTCGAAGGCGACGGGCCGGCCGAAGGCCAGCGCGGCCAGGATGGCCAATTTATGGGCGGCGTCGGTGCCATCCACATCCATCGCGGGATCGGTCTCGGCGTAGCCAAGGCGCTGCGCTTCGGCCAAGGCCTCGGCGAATTCGCGCCCCTTCTCCCGCATCGAGGTCAGGATGTAGTTGCAGGTGCCGTTCAGGATGCCGGCGACGCGGAACAGGCGGTTGGCGGCCAGGCCCTCGCGGATCGCCTTGATCGCGGGGATACCGCCGGCGACGGCGGCCTCGAAGGCCAAGGGCACGCCGCGCGCTTCGGCCAGGGCCGCGAGGGCGGCGCCATGGGTGGCGAGCAGCGCCTTATTGGCGGTGACGACGGGGCGCCCCGCGCGCAAGGCGGCTTCGACGAGCAAACGCGCCGGGCCTTCGCTGCCGCCGATGCATTCGACGATGACATCGACACCAGGATCCTGCGCCAGGGCCACCGGGTCATCATACCAGCGCAGCCCGGCGATCGAGACCGAACGCTCCCGCGCGCGGTCGCGGGCGGAAACGGCGGTGACGACGATGGGGCGCCCGGCACGGGCGGCGATCACCTCGGCATTGTCGCGCAGCACGGTCAGCACGCCGGTGCCGACCGTCCCGAGGCCGGCGACGCCGATCGAAAGGGGGTGTGTCATACGCCGGTCAGTTCTCGCGATGCAGCGTTCTCGGGGTCGGGCGGCCCGGCATTGTCGCCGGCGAGGAAGGTCTTGATGCCACGCAGCGCCTGACGGATGCGGTGGTTGTTCTCGACCATCGCGATGCGGACATGGCCATCGCCGTGCTCACCGAAGCCGATACCCGGCGCCACCGCGACCTTGGCTTTCTCCAGCAGCAGTTTGGAGAAACCGACTGAACCGAGGTGCCTGAATTTCTCCGGGATCGGCGCCCAGACGAACATCGATCCGTCGGGACTCGGCACGTCCCATCCCGCCGCATGCAGTCCCTTGATCAGCACGTCGCGCCGGTCCTTGTAGAGGACGCGCATATCCGCGACGCAATCCTGCGGCCCGTTCAACGCCGCCGCGGCGGCAATCTGGATCGGCGCGAAAGCCCCATAGTCCAGATAGGATTTGACCCGCGCGAGGGCCGAGATCAGCCGCTGGTTGCCGGCGGCAAACCCCATGCGCCAGCCCGGCATGTTGTAGGTCTTGGACAGCGAGGTGAATTCCACCGTGCAATCCATCGCCCCCGGAATTTCCAGCACGGACGGCGGCGGCGTCTCGCCAAAATACAACTCGGCATAGGCGAGGTCGGACAGGATGAAGAGCCCGTGCTTCAGCGCCAGCGCCACCAGGTCCTTGTAGAATTCGCGGCTGGCCAGCAGTGCCGTTGGGTTCGACGGGAAGTTCACGATCAGCGCCGTGGGCTTGGGCACCGAATGCCGCACCGCGCGGTCGATCGCCGCCAGCATCGCGTCATCCGGCGTATAGGGGATGAAGCGCGCTGAGGCGCCCGCGATGATGAAGCCGAACTGGTGGATCGGGTAGGACGGGTTCGGCACCAGGATGGTGTCGCCCGGGCTGCTGATCGCCTGGGCCAGGTTGGCCAGGCCCTCCTTGCTGCCCAGGGTCGCGACGACCTCCGTCTCCGGGTCCAGCTTCACGCCGAAACGGCGGTCGTAGTAGCCGGCCAGGGCCTTGCGCAGCCCGGGGATGCCCTTGGACATCGAATAGCGATGGGTGCGCGGGTCCTGCACCGCCTCGACCAGCTTGGCCACGATATGCGGCGGCGTCGGGCTGTCGGGGTTGCCCATGCCCAGGTCCACGATGTCCTCGGCTGCGGCACGCGCCTTGGCCTTGGCCGAGTTCACCTCGGCGAAGACATAGGGGGGCAGGCGGCGGATGCGGTGGAATTCTTCGGTCATGGTTCCGGTGTCTTCGTCAGGAGTCGTGAGGGCGGGATGATAGGGCCGCGGGGGGTGGGACGCGAGGGCGCCCCTCAGCGAATGCCCCCTTAGCGAATACTGGGCGGCGGCGGCGGGACGCTGCCGGGGTCGGCGGGCATCATCCGGGCCGGCGGCGCCGCGGGGGCCAGCAAGGCCGGCGGCGGCGGGGGCGGCGCCGTGCTGCCAGGATCGGCCGGCATGGTGCGGGCGGGTTCGGCCGGGGCCGGTACCGCCGGCGTGGGCACCTGCACCGCCGCCGGGATCTGGATGATCGGGGCTTCGTTGACCCGCGGCGCCGGGCGCAGGCTGGGCGGGCCCGGCGGCGTCAGCGGCACATTGGCGCTGAGACCGGCCGGCGGCGCCGGGATCGCCAGTCCCGCCACCAGCGGCGTCTCCATGCCGGCGCGCTCCGTCTCCAACTGCCGCGTCACGGCATTGAGCGAGGCGGGGTCCGGCCGCGCCGGGCGCGGCGGCACCTGGGCCAGGTTGGGCCAGGGCTGGTCCAGCCGCGGCGGCAGGCCGCGGCGTTCCATCGCCCGCCCCGTCGCATTGTCCCAGAACGTCCCCAAGCCCTCGTTCCCGCCGCCGCCGATGCAACCGCCGAGCGAAAACAGCCCGCCGGCCACCAGGGACAAGCGGCGCAAGGACCGGGCATGCGCTTGATAAGCCACGTTCAGGCTCCTACGGTCCAACGGGTCACCGGTCGCTGTTCGAAAGCCATTCCACGCCAGCCTCCGCCGGCGCCAGCATGTGCCCCAGATCGCGCGCCGGCGGAAGCGTCGGGGTTCGGCGCCAGCCCCCAGGGCCGGGGGTGGCGACGAATCCGGGCCAAGAACGTCAGGTCGAGGAATGCCGAATGCCGAAGGAAGATAACCCGAATGGCGGCAATTTCCGCCTGCCGGACCCGGCCCTTGTCTCCCGCACCATGGCCGATGTCGCCGAACGCGGGCAGCGCATCGTGCAGGATTTCCTCAAGCGCCAGGCCGACGGCGGGCCGAGCGATTCCCTGAACCTCGGCGCCGCCTTCTTCGAGATGACCAAGCGGCTGATGGCCAATCCCGCCGGGCTGATGCACGCCCAGATGGGGTTCTGGCAGGACTACATGACCCTGTGGCAGAACACCGCCCGGCGCATGATGGGCCAGCCGATCGAGGCTGTGATCGCCGAGGACCAGAAGGACAAGCGCTTCAAGGACGACGCCTGGCGCGAGAATGAGGTCTTCGACTTCATCAAGCAGTCCTACCTGCTCTCCGCCCGCTACATGCAGGGCATGGCCGCCTCGGCCCAGGGGCTGGACGAAAAGCAGGCCCAGAAGGTCGATTTCTACACGCGGCAATTCGTCGACGCCCTGTCGCCGACCAATTTCGTCATGACGAATCCGGAGGTCCTGCGCCGCACCGCCGAAACCGGTGGCGAGAACCTGCTGAAGGGCCTGTCGAACCTGCTGTCCGACCTGGAACGCGGCAAGGGCAATTTGCAGATCAGCATGGTCGACCGCAGCAAGTTCGCGGTCGGCGAGAACATCGCCGTCACCCCGGGCGCCGTCGTCTACCAGAATGAACTGATGCAGTTGATCCAGTATACGCCGACCACCGACAAGGTGCTGAAGCGGCCGCTGCTGATCCTGCCGCCCTGGATCAACAAGTATTACATCCTGGACCTGCGCCCGAAGAATTCCTTCATCCGCTGGGCGGTGGAACAGGGCCATACCGTGTTCATCTGTTCCTGGGTGAACCCGGACGAAGCCCTGGGCGACCGCGGCTTCGACGATTACATGCGGCTCGGTCCCTATGCGGCACTGGATGCGATCGAGGCCGCCACCGGCGAAAAAGCGGTCAATGCCATCGGCTATTGCCTGGGCGGCACCCTGCTGGCCGCGACCCTGTCCCACATGACCGCCAAGCGCGACACGCGGATCAAATCCGCCACCTTCTTCACCACCATGGTCGATTTCGAGGAAGCCGGCGAACTCAGCGTCTTCATCGACGAAGAACAGTTGAACGCGCTTGAGGAGAAGATGGCCAAGAAGGGCTTCCTCGAAGGTTCGGAAATGGCCGGCACCTTCAACATGCTGCGGGCGAACGACCTGATCTGGTCCTTTGTGGTCAACAACTACCTGCTGGGGCAGGAACCCTTCCCCTTCGACCTGCTGTACTGGAACAGCGACAGCACCCGCATGCCCGCCAAAATGCATTCATTCTACTTGCGGCGGATGTACCAGCAGAATGACCTGGTGAAGCCCGGTGTGATCGAATTGCTGGGCGAGAAGATCGAACTGCAAAAAATCAAGCTGCCGACCTACATGCTCTCTACCCGCGAAGATCATATCGCGCCCTGGAAGAGCACCTATCGCGCGACCCAGATCTACCAGGGGCCGATTCGCTTCGTCCTGGCGGCTTCGGGCCATATCGCCGGGGTGGTGAACCCGCCCGACGCGGGCAAATACAGCCATTGGGTGGGCGACACCCTTCCCGAGCAGCCCGACACCTGGCTTGAAGGCGCGACCGAACTGGCTGGCTCCTGGTGGCCGGATTGGCAGCGCTGGATCTCTGGTCAGGACAAGACCCAGGTCCCGGCGCGCACCCCGGGCGATGGCAAGCTCGCGGTGATCGAACCGGCCCCGGGCGCCTATGTGAAGGTGATGGCGCACGACTGATTTGGGGGCCAGGCCCCCCCGCCGCTTTGAATCTCGCGGCATTTGACCTATCTGACCGTGGTGACGGACCGGGGCTTCCCCCCGCAGCCCCCGCCCCGGACCCCGATGACCGATACTCCGCTCGACCGCATCCGCAACTTCGCCATCATCGCCCACATCGACCATGGGAAATCCACCCTGGCCGACCGGCTGATCCAGACTTGCGGCGGTCTCGCCGATCGCGAGATGAAGGAGCAGGTGCTCGACAACATGGATATCGAGCGTGAGCGCGGTATCACCATCAAGGCGCAGACCGTCCGCCTGGACTACAAGGCCCAGGACGGGCTGACCTATGTGCTGAACCTGATGGACACGCCGGGCCACGTCGACTTCGCCTACGAAGTCTCCCGCTCCCTGGCCGCCTGCGAAGGCTCCCTGCTGGTGGTCGATGCCTCCCAGGGGGTCGAGGCGCAGACGCTGGCCAATGTCTACCAGGCGCTCGACGCCGGGCACGAGATCGTGCCGATCCTGAACAAGGTCGACCTGCCCGCCGCCGAACCCGACCGCGTCAAGCAGCAGATCGAGGATGTGATCGGCCTGCCCGCCGATGACGCGGTCATGATCAGCGCCAAGACGGGGCTGAACATCGAAGGCGTGCTGGAAGCCATCGTCACCCGCCTGCCCGCGCCCAAGGGCGACGACAAGCTGCCGTTGCAGGCGCTGCTGGTCGATAGCTGGTACGACCCCTACCTCGGCGTCGTCATCCTGGTGCGGGTCAAGCAGGGCCGGTTGCGCCGCAACATGCGCATCCGCCTGATGGCCAAGGGCACCGACCATCCGGTGAACGACATCGGCGTATTCACGCCGAAGATGCATCCCGTCGACGACCTCGGGCCGGGCGAGATGGGCTACATCACCGCCGCGATGAAGACCGTCGCCGATTGCAACGTCGGTGACACCATCACCGACGACCGGGCACCGGCGACCGAGCAACTGCCGGGCTTCCGGCCCTCGATCCCCGTGGTCTGGTGCGGGTTGTTCCCGACCGATGCGGATGAGTTCGAAAAACTGCGCGAATCGCTCGGCAAGCTGCGGCTGAACGATGCCTCCTTCCACTTCGACCCGGAAAGCAGCGCCGCCCTCGGCTTCGGCTTCCGCTGCGGCTTTTTGGGTCTGCTGCACCTGGAGATCGTGCAGGAACGGCTGAGCCGCGAATTCGATCTCGATCTGATCGCGACCGCGCCCTCGGTCGTCTACAAGCTGACCAAGAACAACGGCGACCAGATCGAATTGCACAACCCGGCCGATATGCCGGACCCCAGCCTGATCAAGTCGATCCAGGAACCCTGGATCAAGGCGACGATCTTTGTCCCCGACGAATATTTGGGCTCCATCCTGGCGCTGTGCAGCGAGAGGCGCGGCGTACAGGTCGACCTCACCTATGTCGGCACCCGCGCGATGGCGGTGTATCGCCTGCCGTTGAACGAGGTGGTCTTCGATTTCTACGACCGCCTGAAATCGATCAGCCGCGGCTACGCCAGCTTCGACTACGCCATCGACGGGTATGAGGACGGCGATCTCGTGAAGATCAGCATCCTCGTGAACAACGAGCCGGTGGATGCGCTGTCCTTCATGGCGCATCGCTCGGCCGCCGATCGCCGGGCGCGGTCGATCTGCGAGAAGCTGAAGGACCTGATCCCCCGCCAGCTCTTCAAGATCCCCATCCAGGCCGCCATCGGCGGCAAGGTCATCGCGCGCGAAACCATCGGCGCGATGTCCAAGGACGTGACGGCCAAGTGCTACGGCGGCGACATCAGCCGCAAGCGCAAGCTTCTGGACAAGCAGAAGGAAGGCAAGAAGCGGATGCGGCAGTTCGGCAAGGTCGAAATTCCCCAGTCGGCCTTCATTGCTGCCTTGAAGATGGACGCCTGACGCGGCAAAAGCCGCGCAGATAACAATCGGGAGTGAATGAAATGTTCCGCCGCCCCCTGCTTGGCCTCCTCGCCGGCGCCGCCCTCGCCGCGCCCGCCATGGCCCAGGCCCCCGCTTTCCCGACGCGCCCCATCACCATCGTGGTTCCCTTCGCGGCCGGCGGCCCGACCGACACGGTCACCCGCCTGGTCGCCGAGGCGATGGGCCGTGACCTCGGCCAGCCCGTGGTCGTGGAAAATGTCGGCGGCGCCGGCGGCACCCTGGGCGCGGGCCGCGTCGCCGCCGCCCGCCCGGATGGCTATACCCTACTGTTGCACCACATCGGCATGGGCACCACGCCGGCGCTGTACCGCCGCCTGCCCTATGATCCGGTGGCGGGGTTCGAGCCGATCGGCATGGTGACCGAGGTTCCGATGACCATCGTCGCGACCAACCGCTTCCCGGCCACGACCCTGGCCGAAACCATCGCCGTGATCCGCCGCGATCGTGAAAAAATCAACCTGGCCAATGCCGGGATCGGGGCCGCGAGCCATCTTTGCGGATTGCTGTTCCAGTCCGCCATCGGCGCGCCGATGACGACCGTGCCCTATCGCGGCACGGGGCCGGCGATGACCGACCTGATCTCCGGCACGGTCGACCTGATGTGCGACCAGACGACCAACACGACCGAACAGATCCGCGGCAATACCATCAAAGCCCTGGCGGTCACGACCTCCGAACCGCTGGCCGCGCTGCCGAACGTGCCGACCGCGATCGCGAGCGGGTTGCCGGGGTTTGAGATCACCGTCTGGCACGGGCTCTACGCGCCGCGCGGCACGCCGCGCCCCATCATCGACCGGCTGAGCCTGTCGTTGCAGAAGGCACTGACCGAGGAACGCCTGATCGCCCGCTTCGCTGAACTCGGGACCTCGCCGGTCGCGCAGAACCGCGCGACGCCGGATTACCACCGGCAGTTCTGGATGGCCGATATCGCCAAGTGGCGGCCGATCATCGCTGCAGCGGGTGCCTACGCGGACTGACGCTTCAGCGCCGCCAGCACTTTTTCCGGCGACACCGGGGCGGATAGGCTGACCGCCCCGGTCGCATCAGCCAGCGCATTCCACACGGCGGTCGCCAGCATCAGCGGCGGCTCGCCCACCGCCTTGCTTCGAAAAATCGTCTCCGCCCGCGCCGGCGCGCCCTCAAGGATGCGCGTCTCGAACACCGGCGGCACGTCGCGGCTCCCCGGGATCTTGTAGGTGCTGGGCCCCAGGGTCCGCAGCCGCCCGGTCGCATCCCAGACCAGTTCCTCACTCGTCAGCCAGCCCATGCCCTGGACGAAGGCGCCCTCGATCTGCCCGCGATCCACCGCGGGGTTCAGGCTGCGCCCGCAATCCTGCACCAGCCAGGCGCCCAAGGTACGGTATTCGCCGGTCAGCCGGTCGACCACGACCTCGGCCACAGATGCGCCGTAGGAGAAGTAGAAGAACGGCTCCCCCCGCATCGCCACCGGATCCCAGTGGATATCGGGCGTCTTGTAGAACCCCGTCGCGGACAACTGCACGCGCCGCAGGATGCAGGCATGGGCCAGGTCGGAAAACGCCATCACCTGGTTGCCGCCGGCTCGCACCATGCCATCGGCGAATGCGACATCGCCGGCCGCCACGCCCCAGATCTCCGCCGCGACCCCGGCCATGCGTTCGCGGATCGCGCTGGCCGCCAGATGCGCCGCCCAGCCGTTCAGGTCGCTGCCAGTGCTCGCGGCGGTGGGCGCGGTATTCGGCACCTCGGCCGTGCTGGTCGCGGTGATGCGGATCTGTTCGACCGGCACGCCAAAGGCATCGGCCACCACCTGGGCGATCTTGATGAAGAGCCCCTGCCCCATCTCGGTGCCGCCATGGTTCAGCCGGATCGAGCCATCCTCATAGACATGTACCAGCGCGCCCGCCTGGTTCAGATGCATCAGCCCGAAGGAAATCCCGAAGGCCAGGGTGAAGCAGCCCAATCCCTTCCGCAGCGTCGGATGCGTCGCGTTGAAGGCATCGACCGCCGCGCGGCGCGCGTCCCAGCCCGCCAGGGCTTGCGCCTCGGCATGGACGCGGCGGATCAGGTCGCCCTCGATCGCCTGGCCATAGGGCGTGTGGCTGCCGTTCGCGCCACCGGCAAAGTTTTTCGCCCGCACAGCCTCGATGTCGAGGCCGGTGGTGCGCGCGACGGATCGCAAAACCTCCTCCATCAGCAGCACGCCCTGCGGCCCGCCGAAGCCGCGAAAGGCGGTGTTGCTGACGGTATTCGTCTTGCAGCCCAGACCCTCGATCCGCACGTCCGGCACGTCGTAGCAATTCAGCGCATGGGTCACGGCGCGGAACAGCACGCCCGGCGTCATGTCCAGCACATGCCCGCCGTCGGCGGCCAGCAGTGCGTCCAGCGCTGTGACCCGTCCATCCGGCGAAAACCCTGCCTGCCAGCGGAACAGGAAGGGATGGCGCTTGCCGGTCACGGCCATGTCGGCACGCCGCGACAGGCGCAGTTTTACCGGCCGCTCGGTGGCGCGCGCGGCCATGGCGGCGGCGGCGGCGATCCAACTCGCGTTGCTTTCCTTGCCGCCAAAGGCCCCGCCCATGCGGCGGCAATTCACGGTGATGCGGTTCTGCGGGCAGCCGAGCACGCGGGCGACGATGTGTTGCACCTCGGTCGGGTGCTGCGTGCTGGAATGCACCAGCAGGTCGCCATCCTCATTCGGGATCGCCAGGGCAACCTGGCCCTCCAGATAGAAATGTTCCTGCCCACCACAGCGAAATTCACCATTGGCACGCATCGGCGCGGCGGCCAGCGCCTCGGCAGCATTGCCGCGAGCGAGAATCTGCGCGGGCATCAACAGGCTGCGCGCGGCGGCCGCCTCGGCCACATCCAGCACCGCCGGCAGCGGCGCGATCACCGGGCGGATCGCGGCGGCAGCGGCCACGGCGGCATCGCGATCGGTCGCCACCACCAGTGCCAGCGCCTGGCCCCAATGTTCGGCAAGCCGTTCAGCGAACAGTGGTTCGATCGCGCGTCCGGATGGCGAAACATCATTCGCCCCCGGCACATCCCCCGGCCCAAACACCGCGACGACGCCGGGCCACGCCCGGGCGGCGGAAAAATCCAAACCCTCGATCGCGCCATGCGCGATGGGGCTCAGCACCAGCGCGCCATGCAGCAAGCCCGGCGGTTCGGGCAAGTCGTCGCAGAACCGCGCCTCGCCGGTCGCGTGGCGCAGCGCGCTGTCGTGGCGCAGGGACGCGCCCATGCCGGTATCGGGCATCAGATCGCCTCCACCGACATCGGTTCCACATCATCGCGCTGCCCGCGCCACCAGACCCGTTCCACCAAGCCCGTGGCGGCATCGCGGCGCCAGGCGGCACTGCCACGCAGATCGTCCAGCGGCGCGATATCCGCCTGCACGGCGCGCGCAGCCGCCTGAACGCTGGCCAGCGACCAGGGCGCGCCGACCAAGGCCGCCTCCGCCGCCCGCGCCCGCAGGATCGTCGGGCCGACACCGCCAAAGGCCAACCGCGCTGCCGCTACCCGCCCGTCAGCCACCAAGACCACGGCGCAAAACCCGACCGCCGTGATGTCCTGGTCATGTCGCCGCGACAGTTTTTCCATCGCGACAAGGGTGCCCGGCGTGGGGCGCGGAATGCGGATGCTCAACACCACGTCGTCCGGCGCCAGGGCGTTCTTGCGATAGCCGATCAGAAACTCTTCGACCGGCATCACCCGAGTCCCGCGCAAGGACGCCAAGGTCACGCTCGCCCCCAGCGCCACCAGCGGCGGCAGCGCATCGCCGATCGGGCTCGCGGTTCCCAAATTTCCGCCGATCGATCCCATGCCCCGGATCTGCGCGCTGCCCAGCCGCGCCAGCAGCCGAATGAACGGCACCGCCAGCGTATCATCGCCGGGCAAGTCGCGCAGCGCCGCCAGCAGGCGATGATACGGCACCGCGGCACCCAGGGTGATCGCATCGGCTTCCACCGCCAGCGCCTGCATCTCCGGCACCGCCAGCAAGCAGATCACGCGGGCCGGGCGTTCCCGATGATCGGAGACGCGCAAGCCGAGGTCGGTGCCACCGGCCAGCAGCCAGGCATCCGGATGCGCCGCCCGCAGCGCCAGCAGCGATCCCAGATCCGCCGGCAACCAGAAGTCCTGGCCGGGCGCGGCAAACATGCCGGACTGCACTGACGGCATCGCCGGCACCGCATCCGGCACCAACCCCTTCATCGCCCCCATCGCATCGATGATCGGCCGATACCCCGTGCAGCGGCACAGGTTGCCCGCCAGGGCTTCATGCGAATCCCCGCCGCCCGGCAGCGCGGCCCAGGCCGCCATCACGATGCCCGGTGTGCAGAAACCGCATTGGGTGCCGTCATGCTCAGCAAGAATGCGCGGCACAGGATGCGCCGCACCCAGGCCCTCGACCGTGCGGATCGCCCGGCCATGCACCTGGCCCAGCATCGTCAGGCAGGCATTGACCGGCACACGCCCGCCCGCAGCATCCTCCAAGGCCACGGTGCAGGCGCCGCAATCGCCCTCCGCGCAGCCTTCCTTGGTGCCGGGCAGCCCGGCGGGGCCGCGCAGCCAGTCCAGCAGGCTCATGCTGGGCGATGTTCCGGTCGGCAGCGCGCGGGGCTGGCCGTTCAGGGTGAAGGCGATGGCATCGGGCATGGCCGTCACCCTAGCCCGCTTCGTGCGACGGCATCAGCCATTCGGGGCGCGCCGGATCACCCCTGGGTCCAGCGCCGCGCCTGCCACAGAGCCCGCAGTTCCGCCTCGGTCTCCAGCGCGAGGTCGCGATAGGCAGCACCGAGAACAGGGCGCAGCGGCATCGACAACCGGGCTGCCTCGGCCTGGAAGGCGGGGTCGGCCAGGATGGTGCCGAAAGCTGCGATCAGGCGCTGCGTGACGTCGGGCGGCATCCCGCCGGGGCCGACGAAGCCGCGGCTCGCGCTGGCCACGATGTCAAAACCCTGCTCGCGATAGGTGGGAAGGTCGGCCATCTCCGGCCAGCGGGTCACGCCGGCCTGGGCGATGCCGCGCAACCGCCCGTCGCGGACGAAGGGCAGTGCCTCGCTGACATTCATCGCGGCGATGGCGACCTGGCCGGAAAAGACCTGCGGCAACATCTGGCCGATGCCGGGGAACGGCACGGGGGTCAGCCGCGCGCCGGTCGCGGCCTCCAGCCGGAACATCGCCAGGTGGTCGTCGCTGCCGATGCCAGTCAGCCCGTAGGTGAGGATGTCCGGCCGCGCCCGCCCATCCACGACCAGATCGCCGAGGCTGCGCAGCGGACTTTCGGGGCGGACGAACAAGGCACAGGGATCGTCCACCACATTCGCGAGGTAGGTGAGGTCGGCCACGCGATAGCGCACCGGCCGCTCGATCGGGTGGGACACGAGCCCCGGCATGGTGGTCGCCCCCAAGGCGTAGCCATCCGCCGCGGCGCTGGCGGCGGCTTCATGGCCAAGCTGGCCGCCGGCCCCCGGGCGATTGACGATGACGATGCGTGACCCCGGCAACTGGGCGGACAGGAAGGGCGCCACCGCCCGCGCCATGACGTCGACGCCGCCACCCGGCGAAAACCCGACGAAGACCTCGATCGGCCGCCCGGCTGGCCAAGCGGGTTGGGCAGCGGCGGGAAGTATGGGGGCAGCGGCCAGTGCCAGCGCCATGCGACGGGAGAGCATCAGACCGAATCCTTCCAAAGATGGTGATTCGGTCATCCAATTTTCATGCCGCCCGCGTTTCGTTAGCCCCGGCGCCCCGTGAACAGCACCGCCGCGAGCATTCCCGCGACCGCCAACCCACCCCCCGCCAGTTTCAAAGCGGTCAGCGGTTCGCCGAGCAGCCAGGCCGACAGCGCCAGTGCCGATACCGGTACCATCACCGACAAGCTCGCCGCCCGCGTTGCCCCCAGCAATTCGACCGAGCGGCCGAACATGAACATCGCGCCCACGCCGATTACGACGCCCTGCCCCACGATCTGCATCAGCATCGGCACGACGGGCAGGCTGGACGCCTCGCCGCCGCGCACGACCAGCCACAGCGGCACGATCACCACGGCCGACACCAGAGCGATGGTTGCCGTCGCCGGCACCGCCAGCACGCGCCAGCGCCGCAGCAGCAGCGTGTAGACGGCCCAGGTGACGCCGGCGCCCAGCAGCAGCAGGTCGCCTTTCCACACATCCGGCGACGGCCCCACCAGCCCGTCCCAGCCGATCAGCAGCACCCCCGCGGCCATGGCGCAGAGCGCGGCGGCACGCCCCCGGCTAGGCCATTCCCGCAGCATCGGGATCGCCATCAAGGCGCCCGCCACCGGCACGGTCATCGGCGCGATGGTGCCGCCGTGGCTCGCCGGCGCCCATTGCATGGCGACGACGAACAGCGCCAGGTTCGGCGCCCCCCCGGTCAAGGTCAGCAGCATCATTTTCCGCGCGCCCAGGGTCGCGAGTTCGGCGCGATGCCGCCAGGCCAAGGGTGCCAGAATCAGGGCCGCGGGGGCATATCGGCTGACCAGCAGATCCAGCGGCACCAGCCCATGGCCGCCGCCACCCAGGCCCACCGCCACCCGCGCCAACACCGCATGCCCGCCCCAAATGGCGGCCGCCACGAGGCCCAGCAGGAGTCCCACAAGGGTCGCGCGCGTCATCGCCGCGGTGATAGCGCAAAAGTAGCGCGGGCAGAACGCCGCGGCGCTATTCGGCGAAGACCGTGTTCACATCCGACCCAAAGCGGTCAAACGCCACGCCATAGCAATGGATCGACACCGCATCGCAAGTGCCGAGGTTGGCGATGCGATGGATCAGGTCCGGCCGCGCCGCGCCATGGCTGGTCTCGCCCGGCAGCCGCAGCACCGACCGGGACGGCAGCGGCAGCGGCTCGGCCGGGGTGTAGAAGGTCTCGGTCAGCGCCCCGCGATGCACGCCCAGCGCGCACCAGGTCTGGTGCGCATGCACCGGCGACATCTGCCCCGGGCGCCACACCAGCGCCACCACGGCAAACCCACCCGCCGGGTCCTCGGCCAACAAGTGCCGGACATAGCGATCGGGGCGACAGGGGCAGTCGATGCCACGCAGCAGCGCGGGGTCGGAGACGTGTTCCGCCAACGCCTCGGCCACCGCTTCGGCGCGGCGGTCCATGGGGGCCAGGGCGGCGCGGGTGACATCGGCCAGCATGGCCGCGACCCGGTCGATGCGGGCGATGTGGCTCATCTCAGGCGCTCCCAGGCGATTGTCGTTGGCGGAGGTCCTCATATCGCGATCGCCGCATCCGGCGCCGTCAGCGCCGCCAGCACCATCGCCCGGCTGGCGGACACCTGTTCGCGCATGATCTCGGCGGCCTGGTTGCCGCGGCCGAGCGCCAGGGCCTCCACCAACGCATGGTGCTCGTGCTGCATTTCGCCGGTGCGGTCGCGGCGGCGCAGGCCGAGCACCAGCATGCGGGTCGATTCATCCAGCAGCCGGTCGATCTGCCGCGCCAGCCGCCCATTGCCCGACAATTCGGCGACGGCGACATGGAAGGCCTTGTTGGCATCGAGGAAGGCCAGCGCGCTCTCCTCATCCTCCGGCCGGTAGCCGCAGGCACAGACGGCATCCAGGCGGCGCAGCGCGCCCATATCCACCCGGCCGGCGGCGCGGCGCGCGGCCTCGGATTCCAGCATGATCCGAAGGTCGAAGACTTCATGGATGTCGCGGATGGTCACCAGGCTGACGACCCAGCCACGGCGGGGCACGGCGGTGATCAGCCCTTCCTCGGCCAGGCGCGCCAGGGCGGCGCGGATCGGCGCCTTGCCCAGGCCCAGGCGCTGGCTCGCGGCGCCCTCGCTGATGGTTTCACCCGGCGGCAGCCGCGTGGTCAGGATTTCGCGGCGCAGCCCGGCGACGGCCTGGTCGGTCAGCGAGGGCGGGACCTCGATGGGGGTCAGCAGGGACATGTGGTTGACTCGATGCCTGACATGTCAGTGAAGGTAGACGTGTCTCCCCCGGCGTCGCAACAGCAAATCGATCACATCTGGCGTTGCCGCGCGAGAATTCCCAAGCCGTTCAACGCCACCTGCCCCGCCAGCATCGCCGACATGCCATTGACGTCATGCGCCGGGCTGATGGTGTTCACGTTCAGCCCCACGATGTTCAGCGCCTCGCAGGCCGCCAGGACCTCCAGCCCCTCACGCGCGCTGGCCCCGCCCCAGGTCGGGGTGCAGACGCCAGGGGCGACGGCCGGGTCGAAGAAATCCATGTCGTAGCAGAGGTATACCGGACGATCCCCAACCACTTTCGCAACCCGCGCGAAGACCGCGGCAATGCCCTCTGCCAGCAGTTCCCGCATCGGGATCACGCCGTAGCCCAGGTGCCGGGCATGGGCATAGACGCCCGGGATCATGGTCTGCCCACGCAGCCCGATGTGGAAGGACCGCCTGGCATCGACCACGCCTTCCTCCACCGCGCGGGCAAAGGGTGTGGCGGTGTTCAGCCCCTCCAGCGGATAGGCGTCGGTATGGGCGTCGATATGCACGGTCACCAGGTCCGGATGGGACCGATGCAGCGCCCGCATCTCCGGCAGCGCGATGGCGCCATCCCCACCCAGGCTGACCGGCACGATCCCGGCACCGGCCAGGGCATGGACCGCGGCCTCGATGGCGGCCAGGCTTTCCTCCGGCCGGCCGGGATGCACATCGGCATCGCCGACATCCACGACCGACAGCGCCGTCAACGGGTTCAACCCCGTCTCCGGGTCAAACGGCCGCAGCAGATGCGATTGGCGGCGAATCGCCTCCGGCCCCTGCCGTGCGCCGATGCGATGCGCATCGGTGCCGCAGTCGAAGGGTATGCCCAGGATGGCGGCCCTTGTGCTGGCCATGGGGGCGCCCTGCGGCACCCCCATGAACCCATGCCGCGTGACGAAGGGTGTTCCGCTCAATCCACCCGCGCCCCGCTGCGCTGGATCACCGTCGCCCAGGACGCGATGTCGCGCTCATGCACGGCGCGGAATTCTTCCCGCGTGCGGGTGGTCGGCGGGGCGATGCCCTGGCTGTCGACCAGCCAGCGCTGGAACTCCGGCGCATCGATGATCTTCAGGATCTCGGCGTTCAACCGGTCGGCGATCGGCGCCGGCATGCCAGGCGGGCCGACGATGCCGTACCAGGTCGTGCTCTGGAAGCCCGGCAACCCGCAGGCCTCGGCCACCGTCGGCACATCCGGCAGCGCCGCGACCCGCGACGGCGTGGTGACCGCCAGCCCCCGCACCTGGCCCTGCTGGATCGGCCCCATCGCCGGGCCGACCTGGTTGAAGAAGAAATCCACATCGCCCGACAGCAGCGCCGTCATCGCGAAGGGCTGCCCCCGGAAGGGCACATGCACCACGTCGATCCCGGCAGCCGCGGCGAATTGCGCGGCGGCCAGATGCGTCGAAGCGCCATTGCCCGTGCTCGCGTAATTCAACGCCCCCGGCCGCGCCCGCGCGGCGGTCAACACATCGGCGCAACTGCGCAAATTCGGCCGCTTGTCCGGCGCCACGATCAGGATATTCGGCACATCGCCCAGCAGCGCGATATGCGTCACGTCGCGGAACGGGTCGAAGGGCATGCTCCGATACAAGGTCGCGTTGATCGCATGCGTGCCGGCCGTCGCGAAGAGCAGCGTGTACCCATCCGGCCGCGCCTTGGCGACGAGGTCGGAGGCGATGTTGCCCCCTGCCCCGGTCCTATTGTCCACCACCACCGGCACGCCCAGCGCACGCCCGAGCGGCTCGGCCAGGCGCCGCTGATAGACATCCACCCCCGACCCGTTGGGAAAGCCCCCGAACATCACGATCGGGCGGGACGGCCAGGCATCCTGCGCGAAGGCGGGTGAGGTCAGCAGGCAAAGCACGGCAAGTGCGCGGCGCATCATGGCAAAGGCTCCAAACGGCGTTAGGCTCGCCCCCATGACAAACCAGATCGCCCGTGGCGGCAAATCCATCTACGGCGCCCCCTTGGGCATATTGATGCTGGAGGCGCGGTTTCCCCGCATCCCCGGCGACATGGGCAATGGCACGACCTGGCCGTTTCCGGTGCTGTTCCGCGTGGTGCGCGGCGCCTCACCCGAACGCGTGGTGCTGAACGGCGCGCGCGGGTTGCTGCCCGACTTCATCGCCGCGGCCAAGGATCTGGTCGACCTGGGCGCGGAAGGCATCACCACCAACTGCGGCTTCCTCTCGCTGTACCAGGCGGAACTGGCGGCGGCCGTGGGCGTGCCGGTCGCGACATCCTCGCTGATGCAGGTGCCCTGGGTGCAGGCGATGCTGCCGCCGGGCAAGCGGGTCGGCGTGGTCACGGTTTCGGCCGGCAGCCTGACGGACGCGCACCTCGATGCGGCGGGCGTGCCGCGCGATATTCCGGTCGCCGGCACCGAACACGGGCGCGAGTTCTTCCGCGTGCTGATCAAGGCCGAGAAGAACGACATGGATGTGGCGCTCGCCCGGCAGGACATCCTGGACGCCGGGGCCGACCTGATCCGGCGCCACCCGGAGGTCGGTGCGATCGTTCTGGAATGCACCAACATGCCGCCCTATGCCGCGGCGCTGGCCGAGGCGACGGGGCTGCCGGTCTACGACATCTATTCGATGGTGACCTGGATGTTCGCCGGGCTGCGACCCAAAAGCTGGTGACATGAAAAAGGCCCCGGCGCGAACGCCGGGGCCTGGTTCACGACGCCTGGAAAGATCAGGGCTTCAGCACGACAGCCTGGCGGCCGCGGTTGCCGTCACGAACTTCCAGATTGACCTTCTGGCCCTGCTGCACATCGGCGACACCGCCGCGCTGCAGGACGGAGGAGTGCAGGAACACGTCCTGCCCACCATCGGAGGGAGTCACGAAGCCGAAGCCGCGCACCTGGTCGAACCACTTCACCGTGCCTTCGACCGCATAGGTCGGGCCGCCGGCATCCGGGGCGCCACCGCCACCAAAGTCACGACGCGGCGGCGGACGATCGCCGAAATCGCGACGCGGGGCGCCGAAGCCACCCGGGCCGCCCGACGGCGCACCGAAGCCACCACCGCCACCGAAGGGGCGCGGGGGACGGTCGCCGAAGTCACGACGCGGCGGACGATCGCCGAAGCCACCACCGCCCCCCGGGGGGGCGCCGAAGCCGCCACCGCCACCGAAGGGACGCGGCGGACGGTCGCCGAAGTCACGACGCGGCGGGCGATCACCAAAGCCACCCGGCGCACCGCCGAAGGAACGACCGCCGCCAGCGGCGCCGCCCGGACCCTTCTTCAATTCCGTGATGCGGGTCACGAGACGGCGGCCCTGCCGGTCCGTCCCGATTTCGCAAACCAGCTTGTCCCCGGTATCGGGCGGCTCAATTCCCGCTTCGGTCAGGGCCGAAGCATGGAAGAACACGTCGGTCCCATCGGGCCCAAGGACAAAGCCGAAACCCTTCCGGCCATTGTACCACTTCACTTCGGCTTCGGTCAGACCGCCGCCACTCATATCGCTATCGGAAGGCACGTGCGTATAGTTCCAAAAAGAATGTTCAGGCGGCGGGGCACAATGCGAGGCCGCAGCAAGAACCATGGCACCCTTCGATGCGGATTGCGAGAACGAAATCAGTTCCGGCGTCAATATGGCGTCGCAACATGGCCATCACGCAAAACGACGTGGGTCGAAGGGTGCGATAGGGATTTCGGGCGTCTCCCCGGCCAGCAGGGCCCCCACGATCCGCCCGGTGCGCGGCCCCGCCACCAGCCCGACATGCCCATGCCCGAAGGCGTGGATGACATCCGGCGTGGCGCTGGCATAGCCCACGCATGGCAAGGCATCCGGCATCGACGGCCGGTGCCCCATCCAGACCTTCACCCGATCGGCCGGCAGGTCGCGCGGCAGCGCCGGAAAGGCGCTGATCACCCAGTCGCGCAGGATCTCGGCGCGCTTCCAATTGGGCTCGGCCTCCAGCCCCGCGATCTCCACCTGCCCCGCGACGCGCAATCCGCCTTCGGTGCGGGACACGCTCATCTTGCCATCCGATGGCATCACCGGGATGCGCGGGCCGACATCCGTGCCCTCGATCACCGCGTGGTAGCCGCGTTCGGTTTCCAGCGGCACATGGTCGCCGGCCAAAGCCGCCAAGGCGCGGGAATAGGCCCCGGCGCAGATCACCGCGCGATCGGCGGGAATCGCGCCGCTTTCGGTGTCGACCGCGACCAGGCGGCCGCCGCGGATCGTGAAGCCGGTGGCCGCGACCTGGATGCGCTTGGCCCCCTCCGCCTCGGCCAGCGCCACCAGGGCCGCGACCATGCCGCCCGGGTCGCGGCAATTGCCGCCTTCCTCGACCATGATGCCGAAGGTGTAGCGCGGGTCGATGTCGGGTTCCTGCTGGCGCATCTCCTCGGCCGGGATCTCGCGCCAGGTGACGCCGACGGCGCCGCGCACGCGCCAGGCCAGGGCCTCGGCCTCGAAGGCCGCGCGATCGGGGTAGATATACATCAGCCCCTGTTGGCGGATCAGATGCCCGACCCCCGCCTGCGCCGCCAACTCGGCATGAAGAATGGGGGCGTCGAGCAACAACGGCCGCAACGCCTGCGCGGTGCGCAGCACCTTTGCCTCCGTCCAGCCCGCCCAGAGGTAGCGCACCAGCCAGGGCACGACCTTCGGCAGGTACGACCAGCGGATCGACAGCGGCCCGAGCGGATCGGTCAGCCAGCCCGGCACCTTCTTCCACGCCCCCGGCGTCGCCGGCGGGATGACCGACATCGGCGACAACCAGGTGCCATTGCCATAGGACGCCGCCTGTTCGCCACCGGGCGGCCCGGGGTCCAGGATCGTCACCGCAAAACCGCGCCGCAGCGCCTCCAGGGCGGAACAGGCGCCGACGATGCCGGCGCCGATGATCACGACATGGGTCATCGCATCGCCCGCCCCGGATCCACCGGCGTCAGCAGCGACACATGCGCCGAGACCACGCGCCAGCCAAGGTCGGGAAACCGCACCATGATCTTCGTCTCGCGCCCGACCAGCCCGGTGCCGATGCGTTCGTATTCCAGATGCGTCGCCACCATGTCCTTGCCGAATGCGACCATATGGACCTTCTTCTGGATACGCTGGGCATAGGCTTTCACGCTCGCACGGAAGGCGCGGATCGCGTCGTGGCCGTAGAGGATTTCGGTGATGCCGAAGCGCACGGTGCGCGGATCGGCCCAGAAGATCGCGTCGAGTTCATCATTGCGATTGGCCATGAGCGCCGCTTCGTAGCGGTCGAAGACGGCGCGTGCCTCGGCAATCACCGCCGGGTCGTCGATCTGCACTGCAAAAACCCCTGCCATGTCGCTGGCCCACCATGACGGCGCCGCGCCGGATCGTGAAGGGGCGCCAGGTTGGCAAGGTGGCGATCCGTGTCAGGCGATATTACAGAACGCAAGGATGATCGCCATAACTATATGTTTTGACGTATTATTTTACGTGGTCCGGCATTTGCTCTCGGTTGAGATCGGCAATCCTGCCACCCCACCCTATTCCGAGATATCGCCATGAACGCCATAAGAACCATGCTGGCGGCCTTGCTCATTGTCGTCGCGGCGGCCGAAGCGAAGGCGGCCAACTTCTCCTTCACCGGCACCACCGCAACCCCGAACGAAGTGCTGCTGTTCGACTTCACCGTCGGCGTCGCTTCGGACGTCACCTTGCGCACCTACTCCTACGCAGGTGGGACCAATGCGGCCGGCACCGTCATCGTGCGCGGCGGCTTCGACCCGATCCTTGCCTTGTTCAATGCGTCGGGCACGCTGATCGGCCAGAATGACGACGGCGGCAGCGGCTTTGTTCCCGCCGATGCGGTGACGGGGGCGTATTACGACACCTACTTGGCAGCCAACTTGGCGCCGGGCGACTACACCGTGTCGGTCATGGCCTATTCCAATTTCGCGATTGGGCCGAACCTGTCGAACGGCTTCCAGAACAGCGGCAGCTTTACCGATGCGACGGGCAATCCGCGCACCCAGGCCTGGGCCTTCGACGTGCTGAACGTCGGTCAGGCCGTGCAGGTCGTGCCGGAGCCGGCATCCCTGGCGCTGTTCGGGATGGGACTTGCCGGCCTCGTCGGCGTCCGCCGGCGCCGCGCCAAGGCGGCCTGAACCAAAACGTAAAATGGGCCGACAACCCAGGTTGCCGGCCCATCCCACGCACTGTTTGTGAAGGCGAACTCAGCCCGCGTCGGCCACCGCGCGCTTGGCCATCACGGTCACCAGATGCGCGCGATATTCGGCGCTGCCATGGATGTCGCTGTTCAGCCCGTCCGGGTCCTGCTTGACGTTGGCGACGGCGGCCGGCGACCAGTTCGCCTTCAGCGCCGCCTCGGCCGCTTCCTGGCGGAACACGCCGGGGCCCGCACCATTCACCGCGACGCGAATGCCAGCCTGGCCATCGGCCACGAAGACGCCGGCCATGGAGTAACGGCTGGCCGGGTTCTTCAGCTTGGCGTAGCCGGCCTTCTTCGGCACCGGCCAATGCACGGCGATCAGCAGTTCGTCGGGCTCCAGCGCCGTCGCGAACATGCCCTGGAAATAATCGTCGGCCGCGATCACGCGGCGGTCGGTCTGGAACTTCGCCCCCAGTGCCAGCGCCGCCGCCGGGTAGTCGGCCGCGGGGTCGTTGTTGGCCAGCGACCCGCCCATGGTGCCGCGATTGCGGACCTGGTTGTCGCCGATCGTGCCGGCCATGCGGGCCAGGGCGGGGATGCCGGACTTGATGATGTCGCTATTGGCGACCTCAACATGCTTGGTCATCGCGCCGATGATGATGGTGTCCCCTTCCCGCTTGATGCCACGCAGTTCGGCGATGCCGGACAGGTCGACAAGGGCGGAGGGCTTGTTCAACCGGTGCTTCAGCGCCGGCAGCAGCGTGTGCCCGCCGCTGACCGGCTTGGCATCCGGGTCCGCCGCCAGGATCTTCACGGCATCCGCGACACTGGTCGGCTTGTGGTAGGTGAAGTCATACATCGTGTCGTCTCCTATTCGGCGGCGCGCGCGGGGCGCCCGGCATTGACGATGGCCCAGATCTTTTGCGGGCTGGCCGGCATGTTCATATGCGTCACCCCATAATCGCGCAGCGCATCCACCACCGCGTTGATCACCGCCGGCGGAGATCCGATCGCACCGACCTCGCCGCAGCCCTTCACACCCAGGGGATTATGCGTGCAAAGCGTGGTGTGCGTCGAGACGTCGCAGCCCGGCATGTCGGCGGCCCGCGGCATGGTATAGTCCATCAGCGACCCCGAGAGCAGTTGCCCCTCGGCATCATAGACCGCGTGTTCCAGCAGCGCCTGGCCGACGCCCTGGGCGACACCGCCCTGCACCTGGCCCTCCACGATCATCGGGTTGATGACCCGGCCCACGTCATCGACAGCGACGAAGTTGATCACCGTGACATGGCCGGTATCGGGGTCGATCTCGACCTCGCAGACATGCGCCCCGGCCGGGTAGGTGAAGTTCTTCGGGTCGTAGAAGGCGGTCTCCTCCAACCCAGGCTCCAACTCCTCGATCGGGTAGTTGTGCGGGACATAGGCCGCGAGGCTGATTTCGGTCAGAGTCTTTTCCCGGTCGGTGCCGGTGACGCGGAACTTGCCGCCCTCGAACTCGATGTCGTCCAGGCTGGCTTCCATCAGATGGGCGGCGATCTTGCGGCCCTTCAGAACGATCTTGTCCATCGCCTTGACCATGGCCGACCCGCCGACCGCCAACGAGCGGCTGCCATAGGTCCCCATGCCAAAGGGGATTTTCGACGTATCGCCATGCACCACGTCGATCTGGCTGACCGGCACGCCCATCCGGTCGGAGATCAACTGGGCAAACGTCGTCTCATGCCCCTGGCCGTGGCTATGGGTGCCGGTGAAGACGGTGATGCTGCCGGTCGGATGGACGCGGATATTCGCGACCTCATAGAGCCCCGCGCGGGCGCCCAATTGCCCGACGAGGTGCGATGGCGCGATGCCGCAAGCCTCGACATAGGTGCTGATGCCGATGCCGCGCAGTTTGCCACGGCTCGCAGCCTCGGCCCGGCGCGTCTCGAACCCGGCCCAGTCCGCCGCCTTCAGCCCCATGTCCAGGGTCGCCTGGTAATTGCCGCTGTCGTATTGCAGCGCCACCGGCGTCTGGTAGGGGAAGGCATCGGCGGGGACAAAATTCATCCGGCGCAGCGCGATCCGGTCGATCCCCGTGGCCTTGGCCGCGACATCCACCAGCCGTTCCAGCAGGAAGGTCGCCTCCGGCCGCCCCGCCCCGCGATAGGCATCCACCGCGACCGTATTGGTGAAGACGCCCTTCACCTCGGCGTAGATCGTCGGCGTCGCGTAGCAGCCGGCGAGCAAGGTCGCATACAGATACGTCGGCACGGCCGGCGCGAAGGTGGACAGGTAGGCCCCCAGATTCGCCAGGGTCTGCACCCGCAACCCCAAAAACTTGCCGGTCTTGTCCAACGCCAGTTCCGCGTGGCTCACATGGTCACGCCCATGCGCGTCGGAGATGAAGGCCTCTGTCCGATCCGACGTCCACTTCACCGGCCGCCTGACGCGGGCCGCGGCCCAGGTGACCGCGGCCTCCTCGGCATAATGAAAAATCTTCGACCCGAACCCGCCGCCGACATCGGGCGCCACGACCCGCAGTTTGCTCTCGGGGATGTTCAGCACGAACGCGCCCATCAGCAGCCGGATCACATGCGGATTCTGGCTGGTGGTATAGAGCGTGTGCTCGTCGCTGCTGGTGTCGTAGTCGCCGATGGCGCAACGCGGCTCCATCGCGTTCGGCACCAGGCGGCTGTTCTCCAGGTCGAATTTCACGACATGGTCGGCCTGGGCAAAGGCGGCATCGGTGATCGCCTTGTCGCCGATATGCCAGTCGAAGCAGATATTGCCCGGCACATCCGCATGCACCGGAGTCGCCCCAGCCGCCACGGCATCGGTCACGGTCGCGGTGGCCGGCAGGGTGGCATAGGTCACGCCGATCGCCTCGGCGGCGTCGCGCGCCTGTTCGTGGCTTTCGGCGATGACCATGGCGACGGGATCGCCGACATGGCGCACCCGTTCATGCGCCAGCACCGGATGCGGCGGTTCCGCCTGGGGCGAGCCGTCCTTGTTCTTCACCGCCCAGCCGCAGGGCAGCCCACCGATGCCCGATGCCTTGATATCCGCCCCCGTGAAGATCGCGACCACCCCCGGCATCGCCCGCGCGGCCGCCGTGTCGACCGACACGATACTCGCATGCGGGTGCGGGCTGCGCAGGAAATACGCGTGGGTCTGGCCCCGCACATTCATGTCGTCGGTATAGCGGCCCCGGCCGGACAGGAAGCGCAGATCCTCCTTGCGCTTGACGCTGGCCCCGATCCCCTCGAATCCCGCAATCGCGTTCATGGCGACGTCTCCCCCGATTTGTTATTTTTCTTGGGCAGGCGTGGTGCTGAGCGTCATCGCAGCACGATGACGCTCCAACTTGGCAACCCGACAGGGCCCTAGGCGGCGCGGGCAATCTCCGAACGCTTGCCGTGCATCACATCGGCCGCGGCCGCGATCGCCTTGACGATGTTGTGGTAGCCCGTGCAGCGGCAGAGGTTGCCTTCCAGCCCCTCGCGGATCTCGTGCTCGGTCAGCCCCTGGGGGTTCTTCTGCACCAGGTCGATGGCGCTCATGACCATGCCCGGCGTGCAGAAGCCGCATTGCAGCGCATGGTATTCGCGGAAGGCTTCCTGCATCGGGTGCAGCGTGCCATCGGCCGCGGCCAGGCCCTCGATCGTGGTGACCGATGCGCCATCGCATTGCACCGCCAGGGTGGTGCAGGACTTCACGCTATTTCCATCGATATGCACGACGCAGGCGCCGCACTGGCTGGTGTCGCAGCCGACATGGGTGCCGGTCAGGCGGAGTGATTCGCGCAGCAGCTCGACCAGCAGCGTGCGGTTCTCGACCTCGACGGTGTTCGTCGAGCCGTTAACGGTCAGCGTGACCTGCGGCATCGCGCATCTCCCCCAGAAATTTTGCAAGGGACAGCCGAATAGCCATCCGTAGGGGGCAGAGTCACCCCGCCCGGCGCGTCGCGTCAAGCGGGCACTGAATCAATCGGCGGCGGTCACCGCCCGCGCTTGCCGCGCCGGACGGCGGCAAGGCCCAGGAGCCCGACCGCGACCAGCCCGAGCGAGGCCGGCTCCGGCACCCGGAGCAGGAAGCCACGGATCTCGCCGGCAGGGAACAGGTTGGTGTGCACGTTCAGGTAGGCGCTGCCGCTGTTCAGCCCGGCAATCAGCGCCTGCTCCGCCCCCGCAAGCGTGCCGCCGCCAAAGGCGGTCACGAAGGCGGCGGTCCAGGTGGTGGGCGAGCCCGTGTCGAACATGCCGGCGTAGGATCCCGCATGCAGCCCCGCCGGGAAGCCGGGGAAGGTCGTGGGGGTCGCGGCCACGCCGATGGTCCCGCTGCCGGGAACAGCGGTGCAGCAATGGACATGCGCCACCGACGTCTCACCCGACAGGCCCGAGAAGGTGAAACTGACCGCCAGCGTTTGCGCGACCGGGTCGATGATGACCGAGGCGCTGCCCGTGCCGGTCGCACCCGCGACCTCCGGTGCGAGGGTGGCGGCATAGGCGATGGGCGCCGCCTGGGCGGCGCCGGAGCCGAGGGCGAGCAGCGTCGCCGCGGCGATGAACTTGGCCTTCATTTGTCTCTCCTGATCGCATTCGTTGAACGAAACGCGAGCGGGGCCGGCGGCGCCAGCCACGGACAGGGGAAAGGTTAGGCGCGCCGCCGGGACGACGACAACATATCTTTTTGGTATCGTATCGTACCCTGCCGACGCGGCCCTGCCCTATTCGATGCGGGCGCCCGAGGCGCGGATCACCGGCGCCAACTGCGCCTCATTGGCGCGGCGGAAGGCCACGAGGTCCTCCGGTGATTTCACCCAGGCGCTGGCGCCATTCTCGGCCAGGCGGGCGACGAAGTCGGGGCTTTCCAGCACGGCGCGGGTCAAGGCGGCCAGCCGCGCGACGACCGGCGCCGGCAACCCGGCCGGGCCGATCACACTGCCCCAGGAGGTGATGTCGAACCCCGGCAGGAACTCCGACATCGCCGGGATCTCCGGCGCATGGGGGCTGCGCGCCAGGCTGGTCACCGCCATCGCCCGCGCCTTGCCGTCGCGGGCGGTGGCCAGGCTCTGCGGGATATTGTCGAAGATCATATGGACGCGCCCGGCCATGACATCGATCTGCGCCGCGGCCCCGCCGCGATAGGGCACGTGCAGCATGTCCAGCCCGGCGCTTTGCTTGAACATCTCGCCCGACAGATGGACCGTCGTGCCGGAACCCGGGCTGGCAAAGGTATACTTGCCCGGATTGCCGCGGATCAGCGCGATCAGCTCCGGCATGGTGCGGGCCGGGATGTCATTGTTGATGATCAGCAGGTTCGGCAACTGCCAGAGCCCGGCGATATAGGTGAAGTCATTCTCGACATCGAAGGGGATATCGGCACGCAAGGTCGGTGAGATCGCCAGCGAGGAAACCGAGCCCAGGCCGATCACCGTGCCATCCGCCGGCGCGCGCGCGATCGCGAGCATGCCGATATTGCCGCCCGCACCGGGGCGGTTCTCCACGACGAAGGATTGCCCGGTCAGGGAAGCGAGCTTGGCGCAGTAAAGCCGGACCAGCGTATCGACGCCCCCGCCGGGGGCGAAGGGCGTGATGAAGCGGACGGGCTGCGCCGGCCAGACGGATTGCGCGAAGGAGACGGACGGCAGGGCCGTCGCGGCCACCAGGCTGCGTCGTGCGATGAACATGTTCCCCCCTTTACCGTCGGTCTGCAGCCGCGGCGCTTGGGAGAAATGCTAGCGGAGATCGGCGGCCGGGCGGAAGGCCCGACCGCCGACTGGTCAGGCCGCCTTCAACCGAAATTATAAGTTCAGAGTGTTGATATTTTCCTTCTCCTGCCTAGTATCGAATTCAATTTCGAATGGCTGATGAAGATGAACAACATAAATGCGCCAGCCTTCGTCGTACTGATCCTTGCCCCGTTGCTGCTGAACGGCTGCACAATGCTTGCCTCTTTGGACAAGGTGGAAGGGCCGGTGATTGTCTTGTCTCGCTACACCGACATATCTGACATTGAGACCGTACAACGCGTTCTTGGCGTCAACTTTCGGCTAGTCAGACGAGCCTATGCGCTGGGACCCCTAACGACGCGGAGACCCGGAACGCCCGACGAATGTAGGCCGGGGGCGGAGGTCACCTCTTTTCCATGGGCAAGGGAAATATACGAGGCGTCAGGCGCCGAAAGGGGAGTATGGAGCACGTTCACTCTGGAGTTTTCTTTCAGAGTAGATTGTAGGGCAGGTCTAACACGAGCAGTTTCTCTAACCGGAAGCGGACCGTTACAGATACCCTGCAGAATACTTGATGCATTGAGCGCTGAGTTCGATCGAGGGCAATACGGCCCTCCCCCAACAGGCGGAGGAGCGGGGACCTTCTATCGCCCGTTGCGAGGAGTAAGGCAGGGTGACAGCGCCCAACTCCGCTTATCGCCCGGTTGGTTCCGCCCCCCCGGATGCATCGACCGGATGTACGTCTCACAGGAGCGACCCGTTGCAAGTCTACCGGCCTTCGCCGCTGAGGGCCCGAACTCGTTGCCTTGACGCGGTACCCTGTCGCGCAACACGCCGCCCCGCGATCAGCCAAGCCTCATGTTCGTTGAAGCATGAATTTGTCACTGTGCTGTAGCGTGATGATCGCATCACGCTACAGCGCCTGGCCACCATGCCATCAGCGTGACTGAAAACTTGCCGACTTGGCCTCAGCCCGTGAAAGCCGCCCCGTCAGGCCGCCTTCAAAAGCGGATTCTCGGCCGCCGGCAAATCATGCAGATGGCAGGCCGCCACATGCCCCGCCGCGACACCATGCATCGCCGGCGCCCGCAACTCCGGCTCATCCACCCGGCAGCGGTCGAAGGCATAGGGGCAGCGCGTGTGGAAGCGGCAGCCCTTGGGCGGGTTGATCGGGCTGGGCACATCGCCGACCAGGATCTTCCGCGTCCGCGCCATGCCAGGGATCGGCACGGGCACGGCCGACAGCAGCGCCTCCGTATAGGGGTGCATGGGCTTGGAGAAGAGGCTGCGCTTGTCCGCGACCTCCACGATCTTGCCCAAATACATGACCGCGACACGGTGCGTCATGTGTTCCACGATCGCCAAATCATGGCTGATGAACAGCATCGCCAGGCCGAGTTCCTTCTGCAGATCCTGCAGCAGGTTCACGATCTGCGCCTTCACCGACACGTCCAGCGCCGACACCGCCTCGTCGCAGACGATCAAATCGGGTTCGGCTGCCAAGGCCCGGGCGATGCCGATGCGCTGGCGCTGCCCGCCGCTGAATTCATGCGGCCAGCGCCCGATCGCATCCCGCGGCAGGCGCACCGTGTCCATCAACCGCGCCAGGCGGTCATCCAGGTCGACCGCGTCCTTGGCCAGGCCGAAATTGCGGATCGGCTCGGCCAGGATGTCGCGCACCCGCATGCGGGGGTTCAGGCTGCTGAACGGGTCCTGGAACACCACCTGCATCCGCCGCCTGAGCGGACGGAACGTGCTGGGCGACATCGTGTCCACGCGCTGCCCATCCAGCACCACCTGCCCATCGGTGATCCCGAACAATTGCAGCACGGCACGGCCGACGGTGGATTTGCCGCAGCCGGATTCACCCACCAGCGACAGCGTCTCCCCCTTCTCGATCGAGAAGGACACGCCATCCACGGCATAGACATAGCCCGTGGTATTGCCCAGCAAGCCGCCCCGGATCGGGAAGTGCTTCTTGAGGTCATTGACCTCCAGCAGGGGCGTGCTCATGCCGCCACCGCTTCGACTTCGGCGTAATGGCAGGCCGCGACGTGGTTCGGCGCCTTCATTTCCAACGCGGGTGCCACGATCTCGCAAACCTCCGTCGCCTTGAAGCAGCGGCCGGCGAAGACGCAGCCCGGGATCTTTTTCTTCAGGCTCGGCACCAGCCCGGGGATTTCCGCCAGGCGCGTGGTCTCGCCCGACAGCGACGACCCCAGTTTCGGCATCGCCCCCAGCAACCCCTGCGTATAGGGGTGGCGCGGATTGGCGAAGAGGTCGGCGACACGCGCTTCCTCCACCTTGCGGCCGGCGTACATCACGACGACCCGCTCCGCGACCTCGGCCACCACGCCAAGGTCATGGGTGATCAGCACGATCGCCGCCCCCACCCGATGCTTCAGGTTGCGCATCAGGTCCAGGATCTGCGCCTGGATGGTGACATCCAGCGCCGTCGTGGGTTCGTCCGCGATCAACAGTTTTGGGTTGCAGGCCAGGGCGATGGCGATCATCACCCGCTGGCGCATGCCGCCCGACAATTGGTGTGGGTAGTCCTTCACGCGGGTTTCCGGGGACGGGATGCCGACCAGGGTCAGCATCTCGACCGCCTTCTTTTCCGCGGCATCCGACGACAGCCCCTGGTGCAGGCGCAGGGTCTCGCCGATCTGGCGCCCCACGGTCAGCACCGGGTTCAGGCTGGTCATCGGTTCCTGAAAGATCATGCTGATCTCATTGCCCCGGATCTTCCGCATCTCGCGGTCGCTCAAGGTCAACAGGTCACGCCCCAGGAACTTGATCTTGCCGGCGATCTTCCCCGGCGGTTCGGGGATCAGCCGCAGGATCGACATGGCGGTCACGGATTTCCCGCAGCCGCTTTCGCCGACGATGGCCAGGGTTTCCCCGGCATGGACGTGGAAGGACACCCCGTCGACGGCGCGGTTCACGCCATCGGGGGTACGGAAATGGGTCTGCAACTGCTCAACGCTGAGCAATGCGCCTTCAGAAGTGCTCACAGACGCTTCGCCATCCGCGGGTCAAGCGCATCGCGCAGCCCGTCGCCCAAGAGGTTCACGGCCAAAACGGTGACCGACAGGAAGATCGCCGGGAAGAAGACGATATAGGGTTTGACCTGCCACAGCGCCCGGCCCTCGGCCATGATGTTGCCCCAGGAGGGAATGGTCGGCGGCGTGCCGGCGCCGATGAAGGACAGGATCGCCTCTGTGATCATCGCCGCGGCACAGATGTAGGTCGCCTGCACCGTCAGCGGGGCCAGCGTATTCGGCAGGATGTGACGGATGATGATGCGCGGTGTGCGCGTGCCGGATGCGATGGCGGCCTCCACATAGGGTTGTTCGCGCAAGGAGAGCACCACGCCGCGCACCAGCCGCGACACGCGCGGGATCTCGGCGATGGTGATGGCGATGATGACGTTCTGGACGGACCCACGGGTCAGCGCCATCAGCGCGATGGCCAGCAGGATCGGCGGGATCGACATCATGCCGTCCATCACGCGCATCACCACGGCATCGATGCCGCGGATGAAGCCCGAGATCAGCCCGATGAACAACCCGGCGGCCGAGGCCAGCAAGGCCACCGAAAACCCCACCAGCAGCGACACGCGCGCGCCATAGAGCACACGCGAATACACGTCGCGCCCCAGCATGTCCGTGCCGAACCACCAGCGCGCCCCCGGTTCGCGGGTCCGCAGCGCCGGCGCCAGCGCCGTCGGATCGCGGGTCCACAACAACGGCGCGAAGACCGCGATGCAGAGCATGATGATCAGCAGCGCCCCACCGACCGCGATGGTCGGGTTGCGCCGGCAGAAACCGATCAGCCCCCTGCGTGGCGACACCGCCGGCAGGATATCCGGCATCGGTTCGGCGGCACGGACCGTCTGGGCGTTGATCGCGCCACGGTCGGCAATAAAGGCGCTCAATACCTGATCCTCGGGTCGAACAATGTGTAGGCGAGGTCGATCACCAGATTCACCAGCACGTAGATGAAGGAGAACAACAGCACGACGCCCTGAATCACAGGGTAGTCACGCCGCAGGATGGCATCCACCGTCAGCCGCCCCAGCCCCGGAATGGCGAAGACGCTTTCGGTCACGACGGCGCCGCCGATCAGCAGCGCGATGCCGATGCCGATGACGGTCACGATCGGCACAGCCGCGTTCTTCAGCGCATGCAGGAACAGGATATTCGCCTGCCCTGCCCCCTTGGCGCGCGCGGTGCGGATATAGTCCTGGCTCAAGACCTCCAGCATCGTCGCCCGGGTGATGCGCGCGATCAGCGCGATATAGACACCCCCCAGCGCGATCGCCGGCAGCACCAGGTTTTCCATCCAGGGCCCGATCCCCCGCGCGATCGGCGTATAGCCCTGCACCGGCAACCAATCGAGTTCCAGCGCGAAGACATAGGCCAGCAGGTAGCCGACGACGAAGACCGGCACCGAGAACCCCAGCACGGCAAACCCCATCACCAGCCGGTCGATGAAGGTGCCCTGCTTCCAGGCCGCCACCACCCCCATCGGCACCGCGATGGACACCGCCAGGATCAAGGTCACGACCATCAGCGACAAGGTCGGCTCGATCCGCTGCTTGATCATGTGGGCGACGGGCAGGTTGGTGAAGATCGACGTCCCGAGGTCACCCCGCAGGATGTCCCACAACCAGACGCCGAAGCGCACCAGGTAGGGCCGGTCGAGCCCCAGCGACGCCCGGATGCGTTCGACATCCTGCGGTGTCGCCTGGTCACCGGCGATGATGGCCGCGGGGTCCCCCGGCGCGATGTAGAGAAGTGAGAAGACGAACAACGCCACCACCGCCATGACGGGGATGGTGGCGAGCACGCGCCGGAGGACATAGGCCCACATGGATCTTATCTAGCCTATCAGGTCTTGCTGACGCCCCAGAAGAAAGGCAGCGGCCCCTTCTGGATGCCCGAGACATTGCGACGCCACGATGTGTACGACAGGAAGAAGCCGGTCGGCGCATAGACCACGTCGGTCATGGCGGCGGTGTTGATCTTCTCCATAGCGGCTTTTTCGGCAGCCGCATCCGGGGCGCCGTACCATTCGGTGATCGCCGCCTCGGTCGGGGCGGAGGTCGGCCAGCCGAACCAGGCATTGTCGCCGTTGCCGCGCAGCGCGTTGTACCCGGCCGGGTTCACGCAATCCGCACCGGCATGCCAGGTGTGGAACATGCTCCAGCCACCCTGCCCCGGCGGGTTCTTCAGCGCGCGGCGCTGACCCGTGGTGCCCCAGTCGGTCGCGACGAAATCGACGTTCATGCCCATCCGCTTCAGCAGGTCGGCCGTGACATCGCCCATCGACTTGGTGATGGACTGGTCCTGCGCGACGATGCAGGTCACCGGCTGGTTCGCGTAGCCGGCTTCGGCCAGCAGGCGCTTGGCCGCATCCATGTTGCGCGGCCCCTTCAGGATGTCGCCACCGACCTCCGTGTAGGACGACGTGCCGGGGGTGAAGTAGGACGGCAGCGCCTTCCACAGGTTGGTGTCGTCACCCACCAGGGCGCGCATGTAGTCTTCCTGGCTCAACGCCATCATCACCGCGCGACGGATGCGCACGTCGTTGAACGGCGCATGCAGGTGGTTCATGCGGAACGAACCGATGTTGCCCAGCGGATCGGCGATATCGACCAGCAGGTTGCGGTTGCGCCGCAGCACCGGCACCAGGTCGGGAATGGGGTTTTCCCACCAGTCGACCTCGCCATTCTGCAACGCGGCCGAAGCGGTCGCCGGATCGGGCATCACGATCCATTCGACGCGATCGACCAGGATGTTCTTGCCGCCGGCGAGCCAGGAACTTGGCTCCTGCCGAGGCACATAGCCATCGAATTTCTGGAACACCGCCTTGGCGCCCGGCACCCATTCGTCGCGCAGGAAGCGCATCGGGCCGGAACCCACGTATTCGGTGATCTGCGAAAACGCGTTGGTCGCCGCGATCCGCTCCGGCATGATGAAGGGCATCGGCGTGCTGTTCTTGCCGAGCGCGAAACGCATCTTCGGATACGGCGTCTTCAACGACCAGCGAATCGTGCGGTCATCCACCGCGACGAGCTCATTCTGGATCGCCGCGATCATCTGCCCCATCGGGTCGCGCGGCGCCCAGCGGGTCAGCGAGGCCACGACGTCCTTGGCCAGCACGGGCGTATTGTCGTGGAACTTCAGCCCCGGGCGCAGGCGGAATTCCCAGACGAGGCCATCGGCCGAAACCTGGTCGGCCTCGACCATCTGCATCTTCGGTTCAAGCTTGTCATCGACGCCATACAGCGTGTCCCAGACCGCCGCCGCCGCGTTGCGCACGACGTATTGCGTGCCCCAGATCGGATCGAAGTTCGCAAGGTTCGCCTGCGGCACGAAGCGCAGGGTGCGGGCCGCGTTCTGGCTGAAGGCCGGCGCGGACATCCCGCCCGACGCCGCCACGGCACCGGCGGCAACGCCCGTCTTCAGGAATGACCTGCGATCCATCGACTTCTTTCCTTCTTTAAGACGCCCCGTGTTTGGGCAGCCTGCCTGAACTTTATGCTACGCGCCAGACGCATGACAGCATCCCGGATGCCTGTCATGGCGCCACTTCAGCAACAATGCACGTTACGTGCCGCGTTCAGGCCTTGCCGATGTTCCAGAAGGCCGTGACCGGTGAGCGGAACACCCCCGTCACGTTCCGCCGCCAAGCCGATGGCTGCCAGTAGAAGCCCAAGGGCACATAGGCCATGACCTCCATCGCGCGCCGGTTCAGCGCCTCGGCGATGCGGCGGCTTTGGGCGGGGTCCGCGCTATCCACCCATTCCGCGCGCAGCCGCTCGATCTCCGCATCCTCCGGCCAGCCGAACCAGGCATTGGGGCCGTTGGTGCGCAGGAACAAATGGAACACCGGCATCGCCAGCGATTGGCCGGAGGAGGTGGTGTGGATCACGCTCCAGCCACCACGTTCCACCGGTTCCTTGCTGGCACGGCGCTGGATCAAGGTGCCCCAGTCGGCCGAGATCAGTTCGACATTCATCCCCATCCGCGTCAGCAGATCGGCGGTGACCAGCGACAGCGCGTTGATCTGCGGATAGTCGCCCGGCGCGATCAGCACGACCTTCTCGTTGTTGTAGCCGGCGGCCCGCAACGCCGCGCGCGCACGGTCGATGCTGCGGGTCTTCAGGATCTCGCTGCCGACCTCATTGGCCATCGGCGTGCCGCAGGTGAAGACGCCCTCGCATACACCCCAGCCGGCGGTATCGTCGCCGGCCACGGCCGTCAGGTAGTCGCGCTGGTCCACCGCCATCGCGACAGCGCGGCGGATCGCGGGGTTGTTGAACGGCGGATGCAGCGTGTTGAAGCGGCAGACGCCATAGGTGCCGTCCAGCAACCGCTGTTCCACCACCAGGTCGCGCGACCGGCGCATCATCGGCACCAGGTCGTGCAGCGGGTATTCCCAGTAATCCTGCTCGCCCTGCACCATCGCATTGCCCGCGGTGGCGCTGTCGGAGATCACCGTCCATTCGACCCGGTCGATCTTTGGCGCACGCCCGCCGGCCAGCCCATCCACCGCCCCGTTGCGGGGCACATAGCCATCATGCTTCGCCCAGACCGCCTTCTGGCCCGGGTTCCATTCCCCGGCGATGAAGCGGAACGGACCGGACCCCACGGTGTCGCGGATCTGCTGGAAGGCATCGGTCTGCGCGATGCGCTCCGGCATGATGAAGCAGGGAAACTGCGTCTGCCCCAGCGCCTGCACCAGCAAGGGCACCGGCTTGTGCAGCCGGAAGCGGAAACGCCGGTCGTCCAGCGCCTCGACCTCGGCGATATTCGGCGCCAGCACCTGCATGAACGGGTCGCGCCGCGCCCAACGCTTGATCGACGCAACCGCATCCTGCGCGCGCACGGGCACGTTGTCGTGGAACAACAGCCCCGGGCGCAGCGTAAAAGTCCAGGCCAGGCCATCGGGTTCGGTGACCCAGCCCTCCCCCATCTGCGGCTGGATATTGCCCGCGGCATCCTGCGCGCAAAGCTGGTCGTAGATCATGAAGGCGTGGTTGCGGGTGACCACCGCCGTCGTCCAGACCGGATCCAGGCTGGTCAAGTTCGCCTGCGGGATCACACGAAGCGTCCGCGCGACGCTGCCTTGCGACAGCGCCGGCGAAGCCATGGCAAGCCCCGCCAGCGCGGGGATTTGGCGACGACCGATCATGTGCGGCGAATCCCCCAAAAGAGCGCCATTCCGCTGACGCGGTCGACAAGGTTGCTGCGATGCGCGGTCAGCGAGGTATAGGCCCCGACCGGGATATACGGCAGTTCATCCATCGCGACCGTCTGGATTTCCCGCGCGATCGCCTTCTGCGCGTCAAGATCGGGCGCCACGAACCAGGCGTCGCGCAATTCCTCCAGCCGCGGCATCGTCGGCCAGCCCGGCCAGGACGCAAGCCCATTGCCACGCAGCGGGAAATGCGCCGACAGGTCGACGAAGTCGAAGGAGGAGAAGGAGGTGAACAACATGCTCCATCCCCCCGCCGACACCGGCTCACGCGACGTGCGCCGTTGCACGACCGTGCCCCAGTCGGAGAAGGACGCATCGACATTCATGCCGACGCGCTTCATCAGATCCGCACCGACCTGCGACATCGCCGATGGCGCCAGGATATCCGTCGGCCCGATCAGCCGCATCGGCGCGTCGGTGTAGCCCGCCTCACGCAAAAGCGCCTTGGCGCGATCCACGCTGCGCGGCCCCAACAGTGGTGCCAGCCCCGCATCATTGGCCAGCGGCGTGCCCGGCGTGAACATGCCGACGCCGGTCTTGTAGACGCTGGGATCGGGGCCGACGATCGCGCTCATGAAATCGGCCTGGTCGATCGCCGGCAGCAGCGCCTGTCGCACGCGCTTGTCGTTGAACGGCGCATGCAGATGGTTGAAGCGCATGATGCCAATCAGCGGCAGCGGGTCGATCGCATCGATGCGGACATTGCGGTTGCGCCGCAGCAGGGTTTGAATCTCCGGCGGCGGCTGCTCGTACCAATCCACCTCACCCGTCTGGAGGGCCGCCGATGCCGTCGCGGCATCGACGATGATGTGCCACTCGACCCGGTCGAAATGCGCGACCTTCGGCCCCGCCGTCAGGCTGGGCGTTCCGGTCGACACCGGCACATAGGCGTCATTGCGGGCATAGACGACCTTGCTGCCCGAATTGAACTCGCCGGGGACGAAGCGGAACGGGCCGCTGCCCACGACCTCGCGCACCTGCTGGAACGGATCGGTCCGCGCCAGCCGCTCGGGCATGATGAAGGCCGGGCTGTTCGACACCTGCGCCAGCGACGACAGCAGCAGCGGAAACGGCCGCTTCAGCGTGAAGCGCAGCCGCTTGTCGTCCAGCGCCTCCAGCGCATCGACGAAGGTTTCCAGTTTCTGGCCGGAGGGGCTGCGCTTCATCCAGCGTGCGAGGCTGGTGGTGCAGTCGATGGCGCGCACCGGTTCGCCATCGTGGAACCGCAACCCGTCGCGCAGGGTGATGGTGACCGACAGCCCGCCATTCTCGACCACCGCGCCCGCCGCCATCTGCGGCTGCGGCTGGAACTGGGAATCCATCCCATAGAGCGTGTCGAACACCATGTAGCCATGGTTTCGGGTGATGTTCGCCGTGGTCCAGATCGGGTCCAGGCTGGTCAGGTTCGCCTGCGGCACCATCTTCAGCACGCGGCTGCCGACCGGCTGGGCGATGGCAAAGCCCGGCGCGGCAGTCGCCGCAGCGGCCGCCTTGAAAACATCTCTGCGCTTCATGATCGCTCCCAGGAACACGTCCCGGGGAGCAGATCAGGTGCGGCCCGCCGCCGCAAGCCGCCTCATGCGCCCCGCTGCACGTTCCAGAACAGCGGCAGCCCCTTCAGCACGCCGGTGATGCCGCGCCGATAGGCGGTTGCCTGGAAATATTGCCCAAGCGGAAGGTAAGGCACGTCCGCAAAAGCCTGGGTCTGCACCTGGCGGGCGACGGCCTGCTGGGCCGCCAGATCCGGCGCCTCCAGCCACAGCCCGCGCAGCCGCTCCAATTCCGGCGCCGTCGGCCAGCCGAACCAGGCCTGGCGGCCGGTGCCGCGCAGCGACTGGTGGACCGCCGGGTTGAACATGTCGACGCCGGCGAAGAAGGTGAAGAACACGCTCCAGCCGCCGCGCGAGGCAGGTTCCTGGCTCGCCCGCCGCTGCACCACCGTGCCCCAGTCGGTCGAGACGAATTCCACATTCATCCCCGCCTTGGTGAACATGTCGTTGCCGACCTGCGCCAGCGCCGACAGCGACGGGAAATCCGATGCCGCGATCAGCGTGATCCGCTCACCATTGTACCCGGCGGCCGCCAGGTCCCGCTTCACCTTGTCCATGTCGCGCGGTGACGTCAGCGCCTCCATCCCCGCATCCGATGCCATCGGCGTCCCGGGCGGGAAATAGCCGACGCCGTCGCGGAACAGGCTGCGATCGGTGCCGATCACGGCGGTCATGAAATCGGACTGGTTCACCGCCCCCAGCAGCGCCCGGCGCACCTCCGGCTTGTCGAAGGGCGGATGCAACTGGTTGAAGCGGCACAGCGCCATCAGCCCGGTCGGGTCGGGGATCTCCATGACCACATTGCGGTTGCGCCGCAGCACGGGCTGCAGATCGGCGGTGGGCTGTTCCCACCAATCCATCTCGCCATTCTGCAACGCATTGGCCGCGGTCGCCGCATCCGGGATCACATGCCATTCGACGCGGTCGAAGAAGGTGCGCTTGGGGCCGGATGTCCAGGCCGCCGTGCCCTCGGGCCGCGGCACGTAGCGGGCGAAGCGTTCATAGACCACGCGGCTGCCCGGCACGCGTTCGCTGGCGACGAAGCGGAACGGGCCGCTGCCCATCACCTCGCGCAGCGGGGTCGCGGCATCGGTGCTGGCCAGGCGCTCGGGCATGATGAAGCAGACCGGCGTGGAGGGCTTGGCCAGCGCGTCGAACAACAGCGGGAAGGGCCGCTTCAGCCGGATCGTGATGGTGCGGTCATCTGTCGCCACCATCTCGTCCGTCAGGGTCAGCAGCACCTGCCCCAAGCCGTCGCGCGCGGCCCAGCGACGGATCGAGGCGACGCAGTCGCGCGCCCGCACGGGTTCGCCATCGTGGAACAGCAAGCCCTCGCGCAGCTTGATGGTGACGCGCTTGCCCTCATCCTCGACCGTATGGCCCTCGGCCATCTGCGGCTGCGGCATGTAGTCGGCGTCGATGCCGTAGAGCGTGTCATAGACCATGTAGGCGTGGTGCCGCGTGACATAGGCGGTGGTCACGATGGGGTCGAGCACGGCCAGGTCCGACTGGGGGATGAACTTCAGCACCCGTGCCGGTTGTGTCTGCGCGGCCGCCACGCGCGGCAGGCTGGCGGCTGCCGCCACCGCGGCGGTGCCGGTGACAAGGCTGCGACGGTGCATGACGTTTCTCCGGTGAATTACGGACGCATCCTGCCCATGGCCAGCCGGCTGGCAAGGCGTGAAACACGTTTCATTGGGTGACAGCGAAACGGGGTGTTGCCCCGCCCTGCCCCTTTCTCCTCAGCCGGTGAAGCGGAACGATCCTTCGCTGGCGGCCGGCGCCGGGGGCTGGGCTTCCTTGACCTTCGCCTCGATCTGCTTGAGCAGCGCGATCAGCCCATTCGCCAGCACCGGCAATTGCCCCAGCGGGACGATCAATTGCCCGACCGGCTGCGGTTTCCCATCCCCGCCCGCCTGGCCGAGCGTGATCCGCGCCACCCCATGCATCACCTGCGCGTCGATCACCCCGTCGGTAAACAGCATCGGCAGAACCGGATTCATCATACTGGGCGCCTTACTGTTCACGGAACGCGCGGTGGAAGCTGTCGAGCACCGGCTGGATCATGTAGCGCAGGAACGAACGCTCGCCCGTCTGGATCTGCGCCTCGACCGGCATGCCCGGCACCAGCGTGACACCGGGCAGGCCGGCCAACTGGCTCGGGTCGATGCTGACCAGCACCCGATAGTGGAAGGCCCTGCTGCGTTCGTCAAAGGTCGCGTCGGGCGCCACATGGGTCACGTGGCCATGCAGGAAGGGCACCAGCCGCTGCTTGAAGCCAGGCAGCCGCACCTCCGCCTGCAGCCCGGGATAGACCACGTCGATATCGGTCGGCTGCAACTGCACCTCCGCCACCAGGCGGTCGCGCGCCGGCACCAGCTCCATCAGCGGCTCACCGGCACGGACCACGGCGCCGATGTTGAACACCTTCAGCCCGATGATCGTGCCCGCCTCGGGCGCCAGGATGTCGCGCCGGGTCGAGACATCCTGCGCCATGCGCAGCCGTTCCTCGGCCTCGTTCAGCCGGGTGCGCACGTCGCGCAATTCGGTCGCAGTTTCCTGCAACCGCTGGTCCTCGATCTGGCGTGCCTGGTTGCGCGCCTCCTCGATGGCGCCGGCGGCGCGCTCGATATCGGCCTGGCCCGCGGAGATGCGCTGTTCCTGTTCGGTCGCGCTGCGCTGCAATTGCAGCAGGCGCGGCCGCTGGATCAGCCCCTGGCCCACCAGGGGCGCGATATCACGTTCCTCCTGGCGGAAGGACCGCAACTGGGTTTCCGCCGACAGCACCTGGCTGGCGGCGCCGGCGCGCACCGAATTCTGCTGCGCCGCGCGCGATTCCAGCACCTGCAACTGGCTGAGCAGAGACGCCCGCCGTGCCTCGAACAGCGCGCGCTGGCCGGCCACGGCCTCCATCGCGCGGACATCGGTGCTGGCGGACAACTCGTCCGGGAAGGCGATGGCGTTGACGCCGGCCAGTTCCGCCCGCGCCCGCGCATCCTGCGCCAGCAGCGACCAGCGGCTGGCGCGCATGGTTTCCAGGTTGGCGGCCGATTGCGCGTCATCCAGCCGGACCAGCACCTGGCCCTCCGTCACCCGGTCGCCGTCATGCACCAGTATCTCGCGCACGATGCCGCCTTCCAGGTGCTGGATGGTGCGGCGGCTGAATTCGCTGCGGATGGAGCCCGCGGCGATCGCGGCCTCGGCCAGCGGCGCCATCACCGACCAGGCGGCGAAGCCACCGAAGAACAGCACCACCACGGCCAGGCCGAACAGGCTGGCCCCGCGCGTGCGCGGCCCCGGCGTGTCGAGCACGATATCCGGCGGCAGCGGGCGGGACAGCGCGGGCAGCCGGGCGGCGCGCTGGGCGACGATCTCGGCGGTGCTCATGCCACGCCCTCCTGCTTGGGGGCGGGCGGCGGCAGGCGGCCCGTGGAGGGCACGGCGGCGATCGCCGCCGCCGCCGGGCGCGGCGCGCCCATCAACTGCTTCAACACATCGGCCCTTGGCCCAAACATCTCGACCGCGCCATCCTTCATCAGCAACACGCGGTCCACACCCTGCACCAGGGTCGGGCGGTGGCTGACCAGCACGACCGTGGTGCCCTGGTCCTTCAGCTTCTCCAACGCGCCCACCAGCCGCGCCTCGGCGTCACCGTCCAGGTTGCTGTTGGGCTCGTCCAGCACGACGAACTTGGGCGATCCGAACAAGGCGCGCGCCAGGCCGATCAACTGGCGCTGGCCGCCGGACAGATGCTGCCCGCCCTCCCCGATCTCGGTGTCGTAGCCATCGGGCAGGCGCAGGATCATCTCATGGCAGCCGGCCAGCATGGCGGCGGCGAAGACGGGCTCGGGCTCGGATTCCGCCATGCGGGCGATGTTGCGGAACACCGTGCCGTCGAACAATTCCACGTCCTGCGGCAGGTAGCCGATGTGGCGGCCGAAATCCTCACGCATCCAGGTATGCACATCGGCGCCATCCAGGCGCACGGCGCCGCTGGTCGGCGCGGTCACGCCGATCAGCAGCCGGATCAGCGTGGTCTTGCCCGCCGCCGACGGCCCGATGATGGCCAGCGACTGCCCAGGCTCCAACGCGAAGGCGACGCCCTTGACGATCGGCATGGCCATGCCCGGCAGCCCGAAGGTCACCCGTTCGACGCTCAGCGCGCCCTTCGGTTCCGGCAGCGGCATCCCCGGCGGGCGCAGCCGCGGCATCGCCATGAAGCCGGACAGCCGGCGATAGGATTGGCGGGCCGACACCAGCCCCTTCCAGCCGCCGATCAACTGCTCCACCGGGGCCAGCGCCCGGCCCATGATGATCGACCCCGCGATCGAGGCGCCGGAGGTCAATTCCTGCATCAGCACCAGATAGGCCCCGACCCCCAGGATGCCGATCTGCACCGCGAGCCGGATGAACTTCGTCGTCGCCGTCATCATCGCGCCGCGATCGGCCGCCAGGGTCTGCGGCGGCACCGCCTCGGCCACCGCCTCGCGCCAACGGCGCATCACGGCCGGGCCCATGCCCATGCTGTCGATGACCTCGGCATTGCGGCCGATCGCATCGGCGCGGCGCTGGCTGGCGATGCCGGCCGTATTCGCCTGCCGCAACAGGTGGGAGGTGACCATCTCGTTCACCATGGTCAGCGCGAACAACAGCGCCGCACCGGCCAGCGCGATCCAGCCCATCACCGGATGCAGCAGGAAGATCACCGCCAGGTAGACCGGCACCCAGGGCACGTCATACAGCGCCAGCGCCCCCGGCGACCCAAGCCAGCCGCGGCAGATCGCAAGGTCGCGCAGCGCCTCCATCCGGTAGGGCCGGCCGCGCAACTGCGCCTCGATCGCGCGGGAAAAGCTTTCGGGGGCCACGCGCTGTTCGATCCAGGCGGCGACCCGCTGCATGATCAGCGACCGCACGGCCTCCAGCAGCGCCAGCACCAGGATCGCCAGGATCGCGATCAGCGTCAGGAAGTACAGCGTATCCATGCTGCGGGTCGCCAGCACGCGGTCGAACACCTGCATCATGTAGAGGCTGACGGTTAGCTGCAGCAGGTTCACGATGCCGCTGAACAGCCCCACCGAGAACAATTGCCGGCGACAGGACGCCACGGCCCGCGACAGTGGCGTATCCGTGACCGGCGCGGATCCGCGCGGCGGCATCGCCATCAGTCGGCCCGAACCAGGCGGGTTGCGGTCGTGGCAGGCTTGCTCGGCGAGAAAATCATATGGGGCGTTTTGTCCATTTGCATGTCCGGCGGCGGGCCAGGACGACGGCCGCTCTATATCGCAGCGCAAATGTCGCTGAAAGCACAATGGCAGCTTTGCATGACAGTCGAGTCATCGACTGCATACAACGGTTGTTACCAAGGTTTTTGCCCTTTCCGGGCATCCTGACCGGTTGGGCGGGGGTTTTCACCTGGGCCGAGCCGGCCGCCACGCGCGGCATCTTGCCACATGGGGCACCGTCGCGGGCCAGGGTGGACATGCCCTCACCTGACCGCCGAATGCTGCGTCAAGGCGGCCGGCGCCGCCCCCCCTGCCCTGGACACGCGCCGCCAGACCAGCGGCATGGCCTCTCGATCAAGGGACCGGGTTCGGCCCGTCTTTCGGCGTGGCGGGGGGGCGGATTTTTCCATAACCACCAACAGGCATGGCCCGGCACGCCGCGACGCGCGGCGCCAAGGATGTCATATCGACCGATATGACGGAACCGTCATGCGACACGGACAGTCTCGCAGCCCTGATTTCTCGTGACTGGCCATGCAGCTTCTCGAATTAGGAAGGACGACCTTCGCCCCCCCGCGTCGGTACCGCCAGATACGCCAGGCGCTTCAATTCCCGCCGCCCGCGCGTGACCGTGCCCAGGATCAACCCGCAGACCATGAACAGGCTGGCCACGATCCACATCCCGATCACTGCGATCAAGGTCGGCACCCGCGGCACCAGGCCGGTGTTCAGGTAGGTCGCCAGGACCGGCAGGAACAGCGCCAGGCTGAGCACCGCCAATACCCCTGCCCCGGCGCCGAAAAACGCCATCGGCCGTTCCCGCTTCACCAGCCCCAGGATGGTCCGCAGGATCCGCCAGCCGTCGCGGAAGGTCGACAGCTTCGACACCGACCCCGGCGGACGCTCGCGATAGGCGCCGGGGACCTCGCCCACCGGCATGCGCAGTTCCAGCGCATGGACGGTGAATTCCGTCTCCGTCTCGAACCCCTCGGCCAGCGCCGGGAAGGATTTCACGAAGCGGCGCGAGAAGGCCCGATACCCCGACAGCATGTCGGAAATCCGGTCGCCGAACACCGCCCGCACCATCCCGGTCAGCACCAGGTTGCCCAGCACATGCCCGGGTCGATACGCCGCGCCCTGTTTCTCCACGGCGGTGATGCGCACGCCGGTCACCATGTCCAGCCGCTCCTCGACCATACGGCGCACCATCTCCGGCGCGCGCGTCGCGTCGTAGGTGTCGTCGCCATCCACCAGCACGTAGGCATCGGCCTCGATATCCGCGAACATGCGGCGGATGACATTGCCCTTGCCCTGCAAGGTCTCGCTGCGCACCACCGCGCCGGCGGCGCGGGCCGCGGCCATCGTGCCATCGGTGCTGTTGTTGTCGTAGACGTAGATCACCGCATCCGGCAGCGCGGCGCGAAAGGCCGCGACCACCAGCGGGATCGCCACTTCTTCGTTATAGCAAGGCACCAGCACGGCGACGCGGGGCGGGGATTGGGAATCCGACATGGCGGGGGTCATCGTCCTTTGGGATGGCGGCATCATGGCGGGCCGGATCTAGGCTTGAGGGGGGCGGAACACCACGGCGCGGGACAGCACGAAATTGCACCCCATGCCGGCGATCGCCCCCCCGGCCACGCCCAGCACCGGATGCAGCGCCGCCAGCGGCCACCAGGCGACCATCGCGGCATAGGTGCCGTAGTTCAAAACGAAACCGCCCAGGTTCACCAGCACGAACAGCGCCCATTGCCGCCCGGCCTTCGCCCCCGCGGCGCGCCCCGCAAAGGTCCAGGCCCGGTTCACCGCCCAGGTGAAGCTCGCGGCCGCCAGGTACGACAGCACCCGCCCGCCATACAGCCCCGCCCCCAGCGCCAGCGCCCCATAGAGCACCGCCGTATCGACCAGGAAGCCCAAGGCCCCCACGACGCCGAAGCGAAACGCCTCGATCAGCATGGGCGCATGGCGCGGCGACAGGCGGGTGATCAGGGTGGCAACGGGCATGGTGCGGGGGCCATCGCACGCTACGGCCGGCCAGGGAAGCCAGGGGGTGAAGCCAGGGGGTGAAGCCAGGAACCCACGGCCACCCGCCATCAAGCCGCTTTTCACCGCGCCGCGGCGCGCCCTAGTCTGCCGTTCCGCCTGAGGAGACCCCTATGACCATGCTGCGACGCGACCTGATGCTCGGGGCCGCCATGCTCGGCGCGCCGGCCATTCTTTCCGCCCCCGCCTTGGGGCAGGCCGCCAATGCGCGGGTGATCAAGTTCGTCCCCCAGGCCAATCTGTCGACGATCGATCCGTTCTGGACCACCGCCTACATCGCCCGCAACCACGCCTACATGGTCTACGAGCAACTCTACGGCGTGGACGACGACTACAACGTCCATCCGCAGGCGGTGGCCGGGCATGTGGTCGAGAATGACGGCCTGCGCTGGGTCTTCACCCTGCGCTCCGGCATGAAGTTCACCGATGGCGAACCCGTCCGCGCCGCCGATGCGGTCGCCAGCATCGCCCGCTGGGCCAAGCGCGACGCCTTTGGCCAGCGGCTGGAAAGCCAGACCGAATCCATGTCGGCGCTGGACGACCTGCGCTTCGAGATCCGGCTGAAAAAACCCTTCCCGATGATGCTGGACGCCTTCGCCAAGGTGACCACGCCCTGCCTGTTCATCATGCCCGAGCGTGTCGCCCGTACCGATCCCTTCACCCAGATCACCGACGCGACCGGCAGCGGCCCCTATCGCTTCGTGCGCGAGGAATGGGTGCCCGGGGTCAAGGCCATCTGGGTCCGCAACCCCAATTACACGCCCAACCCCAATGCCGGCCCCGCCCGCAACACCGCGGGCATAAAGGTCGCGCATTTCGAACGGGTCGAATGGCACATAATCCCCGATGCCGCGACCGCCGCCGCCGCCATCCAATCGGGCGAGATGGACTGGTGGGAACAGCCGACGGCCGACCTCTTCCCCGCGCTCGCCCGCAACCGCAACGTGATGGTGGAGGTCGCGGACCCCATGGGGCTGATCGGCACCTTCCGCCCCAACCATACCACCGCCCCCTTCAACAACCCGGCGGTGCGCCGCGCCGTGCTGACCGCGGTGAACCAGGCCGACATGATGACGGCCGTCATCGGCACCGACCCAGCGCTGATCCGTGAGGGCGTGGGATTCTTCGCACCCCGCAGCCCGCTTGCCTCCGACATCGGGCTGGACCGGTTGCAGAAGAACATCGCCGCCGCCCGCACCGAATTGCAGGCGGCCGGCGCCATGGGGTCGAAACTGACCCTGCTGGCGGCGACGGACCTGGCCTCGATCAACGCCTGTTCGCTGGTCGGCGGCGATCTGTTCCGCCGCATGGGTTTTGACGTCGAATACGTCGCGACCGACTGGGGCACCGTGGTGCAGCGCCGCGCGTCGCGGGAACCGATCGATCGAGGCGGCTGGTCGGGCTTCTTCACCTTCTGGTCCGGCATCGACCACTGGACCCCGGCCGGCCACAACGCCATCCGCGGCAATGGCAACCAGGCTTGGTTCGGCTGGCCTGACATCCCCGCCATCGAAACCGCCCGCGATGCCTGGTTCGACGCCCCCAACCTGGCGACCCAACAGGCCGCGACGCGGGAGATGCAGCGCGTCGCCTTCGACCAGGTGCCCTATGTGCCGACCGGGCAGTATTTCCAGCCGACGGCCTATCGCCGCAGCATGACGGGGGTGCTGAAAGGCCCGCCGGTGTTCTGGAACATCCGCCAGGTGTGAGGGGCGGCTCCCTGGGGAGGGCTTCGCCCTCCTCAGCCCCCACCCACCAGGAGCCCGGGGCCCCTGGACCCGCCGGGGTTTTTGGCAGGATGAAGCGAGGGGCTTCCTGCCGGGCAGGCCACGGCATTCTGGATCCCGCTCTCCCCGGGCGTGCGCATTTCGGTCTTCGGCCACCCGCAATTCCTGCACGGGCAGGCGTTGCCAGGTTGTAGACTCACAATCAGATAACGTGTGGCGGGGGAGTTCCAGACGGTTAAACTGGGTCATGACCATAACGCTCTATGACCTTAGTGTGCCCACGTTTCTGCAAACCATCCGAGCGGTATCAGGTTTCCTCAACCGCGCCGCGAAGCATTGCGCCGAGACCGGTGTCGATCCGGACGATTTCGTCCACGCCCGCCTCCATCCCGACATGGCGCCTTTCCATTTCCAGATCGAAACCCTGAGGAATCATGCCGTGTGGGGGCTGGAGGCGGTGAGGACGGGCGTATTCGCTCCACCGCCCCTGGCGGGAGCGATACCATTCACCGACCTACGGGCCATGGTCAGCCAGGCGGTAACGACGCTGGAGGCGTTAACCCCCGAAGAGGTCAATAGCTGGTCCGGCAAGGACCTGGATATTGATGTCTTCCGACCGGTTGACGAGGAAAACGCCTCCAGTTCGGCTTGGGGCCCTCGGACCCTGGCTTTCACGCCCGAGACCTTCCTCCTCTCGTACTCGCTGCCCAACTTCTATTTCCACGCCGTCACGGCCTACGACATCCTGCGCACACGGGGCGTGCCGATCGGAAAGGGTGACTACGAGGGCCGATTGCGCACGAGGACTGCCTAGCCCGTAGGTTCTGACGCCATCGGGTCGCAGCGCGCAACCTCAGTCGCAATGAGGCGAGTTTGACCGTGGCGGGTTGCGATGCGTCGGACCTGTTTGAGCTTGCTGAAGAAGCGTTCGACCTGATTGCGCTCGCGGTAGAGCGTCTTGCTGAAGCAGGGCTTCCATGAGACCCGGGACGGCGAGCGCGACGCCGTGGGGTTCACCATTCTTCGCGCGCAGGCGACGGTTGGGGCATCGCGCGGGGGAGAAATCCACGTCTCTCCCGAGGGGGCGGAAAACGTGTTTCACTGCGACCTCGACGGCAGCGTCCCGTACCGAACTGTACAGCGCGCCGCTGGATTGGGGGGCCACTTCGCATCGAGATGGACTTCGCCAAGCCGTTCATCGCCGACGACCCGGCGCTCGACGCGGCACTTGCCGGGATCATGCGCTGCGCGCTCGGCCCAGGCGGCGCGCCGGGGCAGGTCTGGCCGACGCCTGAACAACATCAAACACGATGACATACGATACAAAACAGACCAGCTCGCAGGGAGCGCCCGCCCATCCCGGCACCTGTCATCGGACCTATCGCACGGAAAATACTTGCATTTTAACAAGTGTTCCCGTTATGTTTCCATCATCCGCCGAGATATGAGGAGCCGCCCCATTTCGACCGTCTCTCCCCCTTCCGATCCGCCCCGGAATGCCAAGCGGAGAGGCGCGCGGGATTTGTCCGAAAGCGGCATCCGCGTGGTTTTTCGGGGGCTTGCGGATGGGGTGGCGGCTATTTGTCCGAAAGCCGCATTCTCCAGGTTTTTCCTCGCTTTTTTGCTGCTGCCCGGGCTCGCCTGGGCGCAGCCATCACGCGACTGGGCCGCCGCCCGCAGCCCCTCCGCCCCGCCGTCAAGAATCATCGGATCGCATACCAACGGCTGCATCGCGGGCGCGGTGGCGCTACCGCAGGAAGGCCCGGGCTTCCTCGTCGTCCGCCCTTCCCGCAACCGCTACTACGGCCACCCGACCCTGACCGCCTTCGTCACCGGCTTTGCCGGCCGCGCCCAGGCGGCGGGGTTTCAGCCGCTGTGGATCGGCGACCTCGGCCAACCCCGCGGCGGGCCCCTGCCCTTCGGCCATTCCAGCCACCAGATCGGGCTCGACGCCGATATCTGGCTCGACCTCGGCCCCAAATCCGCCGAGCGGGAACGGATCGACACCCCCTCCCTCGTCCTGCCGGGCGAGACCGCCGTCGATCCCGACCGCTTCACCCCGCGCCACGCCGCCCTGATCCGCCTGGCCGCCGAAAGCCCCGGCGTCGAGCGCATCTTCGTCAACTTCACCATCAAACGCGCCCTCTGCGGCCCCCACCGTGGCGAGGCCTGGATGCGCCGAGTCCGCCCCTGGTATGGCCACGACAGCCATATGCATGTGCGCCTCGGCTGCCCCGCCGGATCGCCCGACTGCATCGCGCAATCCCCCGTCCCCGCCGGCGACGGCTGCGATGCGGGGCTGGACTGGTGGTTCTCGGCCGAGGCGCGTCGTCCCGCGCCCCGCCCGCCCGGCCCGCCGCCACGACTGCCGGCGGCCTGTGCCTCCGTGCTTATTGGGCGGTGACGCCAGCCGCCCGCATGATCGGCTCCCACCGGGCCGTCTCCGTCGCGACATACACCCGCGCCTCGGCCGGCGTGCCACCGACGAGGCGTTCGGCACCAAGCCCCGCCAGCCGCGCCGCCAATTCGGTATCGGCCAGGGTCGTGGCGATGCTGGCGGCGATGCGGTCCTGGATCGGCGTGGGTGTCGCGGCGGGCGCCATCACCGCCTGCCAGACCACCATGGTCGCATCGGGGAATCCGGCCTCGGCCACGGTCGGCACATCGGGCGCCACGGCGCTACGCCGGGGGCTGCTGACTGCCAGCGCCCGCGCCTGCCCGCCCCGCGCCGTGGCGAAGGCGGTCAGGCCGGCGTCATACAGCATCGCGATCCGCCCGGCCGCGAGGTCCAAGGTCGCGGGCGAGCCACCACGATACGGCACCTCGATCATCTGCGTGTTCGACGCACGCAGGAACAGCAGCGCCGCCAGTTGCAGCGCGCCACCACCACCCGTGGTGCCGTATTCGAACTTGCCCGGCTCCGCCCGCAGCGCGGCCACGAAACCCTGGATGGTGTCGGGCATCCGGTTCGCGGCCAACAGCACCATCGGGCTTTCCGCGACGATGGAAATGGGAGCCAGGTCTTGCACTGGGTCATAGGTCAGCCGCGGGTAGATCGCCCGCAGCACGGCATGGCCGATGTTGGTGAAGAGCAAGGTCTGCCCATCGGGGGCGGCACGCGCCACGGCCTCGGCGCCGATATTGCCGCCGGCGCCGGTACGGTTCTCGACCAGGATGCGATGCGGCAGCCGGGCCGACATGCCCTCTGCCAGCACGCGGGCGATGACATCGGTCGCGCCCCCGGCGGCATAGGGCACCACCAGCCGGACCGGCTGGCTTGGCCAAGTCTGGGCCAGGGCCGGGCCGGCGAGCAGGCACAGGGCGACAAGGCTTCTCTTGAACATGGGCGGTTCCTCCAAGGAGGAACGCTACATCGCCTTGGCCGCCATACGCGATGCCGACAGCGCGATCCGTCGCATGGCGTTTTCCGAGGGCCGATCATCCACGGCGGCGGGTTGCGGCGGCAGGCTCTCGGCCAGATGGCAGGCGACCACATGCCCCGGCGCGATCGCCCGCAGCGGCGGCACGTCGGTGGCGCAGCGCGCCTCGGCAAAACCGCAGCGCGGGTGAAAGGGGCAGCCGGCGGGCGGGTTGATCGGGCTGGGCGGATCGCCCGGCGGCGGCGACAACCGACCGCGCCCTGCCGGGTCCGGCCGTGGGATCGCGGCCAGCAGGGCGCGCGTATAGGGATGGCTGGGTGCCGCGAAGAGCGAGCGCTTGTCGGCCTGCTCCACGATCCGGCCGAGGTACATCACCGCCACCCGGTCGGCCATGTGCCGCACCACGGCCAGGTCATGCGCGATGAACAGATAGGCCAGGCCAAACCGCGCCTGCAGGTCCTTCAGCAGGTTCACCACCTGCGCCTGGATCGAGACATCCAGCGCGCTCACCGGCTCGTCGCAGACCACCAGGTCGGGACCCGCCGCCAGCGCGCGGGCGATGCCGATGCGCTGGCGCTGGCCGCCGCTGAACTCGTGCGGGAAGCGTTCGGCGTGGAAGGGCGACAACCCCACCAGCGACAGCAGTTCCGCGACCCGGGCGCGCCGCGACGCGGCATCGCCGATGCCATGGACGAGCAACGGTTCTTCCAGCGTCTCGGCGATGCTGTGGCGCGGGTTCAGGCTGGCATAGGGGTCCTGGAACACGATCTGCGCCCGGCGCCGCATGGCCCGCAGCGTCTTGGCGGGGGCCTTGGTGATATCGGCGCCATCGAAATGCAGGGTGCCGGCACTGGGTTCGATCAGCCGCAAGGCCAGCCGCGCCGTAGTGGATTTGCCGCAGCCGCTTTCGCCGACCAGGGCCAGGGTCTCGCCACGTGCCAGCCGGAAGGAGACACCATCGACGGCGCGCACAACGCCGCCCCGCGTGGAAAAATGCTTGGCGATGCCGTTCAGTTCCAGGATCGTCATAGCGGCGCCAAGAGGCACGCAGCCTCATGCCCCGGCGCCAGCATCGCCAGCGGAGGTGGCGCGGTCTCGCAGGCGGCTTCGGCGAAGGCGCAGCGCGGCGCAAAGCGGCAGCCGCGCGGCCAGGCGAAGGCGGGCGGCACGCTGCCCTCGATGGTCGGCAGGCGGGCGACTTCCAGGTCCATGCGCGGGATGCTGCCGAGCAAGCCGATCGTATACGGGTGCTGCGGGTCAGCGAAAAGTTCGGTGGCGGTGGTCCGTTCCACCACGCGCCCGGCATACATCACCGCGACCTCATCGGCGGTTTCCGCGACCACGCCGAGGTCGTGGGTGATCAGGATCATGCCCATCCCCGTCTCGGCCTGGATGTCGCGCAGGAGGTCGAGGATCTGGGCCTGCACCGTCACGTCCAGCGCGGTGGTGGGTTCGTCGGCGATCAGCAGGCGCGGGCGGCAGGCCAGGGCCATGGCGATCATCACGCGCTGGCGCATGCCGCCGGACAGGCGGTGAGGATGATCCTCGAACCGCCGTTCCGGGCTGGGGATGCGCACGCGCGCCAGGGCCGCGATGGCGGCATCGCGCAGGTCGCGGGCCGACAGGCTGCGGTCATGGGCGCGCATCGCCTCCATGATCTGGTCGCCGATGGTGTGGACGGGGTTCAGGCTGGTCATGGGTTCCTGAAAAACCATCGCCAGTCGCGACCCACGCACCGCCCGCATCTTCGCGGGCGAGAGGGTGAGCAGGTCCTCGCCCTCCAGCAGCACGCGTCCCGCGGCGATGCGGCCCGGGCGCGGCAGCAGGCGCATCAGCGACAGGGCCAGCGCCGACTTGCCACAGCCGCTTTCGCCGACGACGGCGAGGGTCTTCCCCGCTTCGACCGACAGATCAACGCCATCCACAGCGGGCACGGCACCCTGGCGGGTGTCGAAGACGCTGCGCAGACCCTCGACGCGCAGCAGTGTCACAGGCTGCGGAAGGTCGGTGGGCTGACCTTGTCCACCGGGCGATGCGCCCAGTCCTGCTGCGGCGCCTTGCCCAGCACGCGCTTCTGGGCCTCGTGAAGGTGTTCGGCCGCCTGGCGGTAATCCATGGTGAGGACTTCGCCATTGCGGACGACTTCGCGGCCATCGACGTAGACGTTCGTCAGCGCCCTTTCGCCGGCGGCGTAGATCAGGCTGCGCATCGGGTCCCGCGCCGGGCGCATCTGCGGATGGGTGGTGTCGACCAGCACGAGGTCGGCGCGGCAACCCGGGGCCAGGCGGCCGATGTCGTCGCGGCCCAGGGCCTTGGCACCGCCGATGGTCGCGGCCTCGAACAAATCGGTCGCGGTCAGGGTGCGGGGATCGCTGGCCTGGGTGCGGGCGAGGTAGGCGACCAGGCGCATCTCATCCAGCATGTTGTGCGGATAGGTATCGGTGCCGATGCCCATGTTCACGCCAGCACGCTTGTAGCGGCCAAAATCCTTCAGCGTGATGCCGCGCCGGGCAAACACCGTCGGGCAATGCGCGACCGTCGTGCCGGTCGCAGCCAGGCGCGACAGGTCGGTCGTGGTGTGCCAGCGGGTCGAGGGATGGTCGTCGAGGAAGATGCCATGCCCGATGATGCTGCGGTCCGTCAGCAGGCCCATGCTGTCGAGCCAGCCGATCGGGGTCATCCCGTGGCGGCGGGTGATCTCGTGGAACTCGACCACCGACTGCGCGGCATGGATCTGCCAGGAGATATTGCGACGGGTCGCTTCCTGGTGGCTTTCCTTCAGCAGTTGCGGCGCGCAGGTGTCGATCTGCGCCGGCACGACCATGCCGAACAACCGGCCGCTTTCATGCTGCTGGGCGCGTTCGATCAGCGACAGGGCCTCGGCCATCGCCTTTTCGCCGGCGGCCTCATCCCATTCGTATTCGACGACATGGCCATTCTTGGTGAACCAGCGCGCCGACTTGAACATCGGCGCGATGCAGACGCGCATCCCGGATTCGCCCAGCAGGTCGAGCCAGCCGGGATGCGCCATCGACAGGTCGGCCAGGGTGGTCACGCCCGACAGCAGCAGTTCCGACAGCGCGACGCGGACGCAATGCGGCACAGCCTCCGCATCGGCGCGGAAGATCGGCATGTATTCGTAGAGCGAGGAATTATACAGGCCGGGACTGCCGATCTCATCGATCAGCCCCTTGTTCAGCGGTTCGCTGGACGGGTGGGAATGGATATTCACCAGCCCCGGCATGACCATCCGCCCCGCGCCGGGGATGATGGTGTCGGCCGTGCCTTCATAGCCACGGCCCACAAACGTCAGCGTGCCGTCGGTGAAGGCCACATCCGCGTCGCGCATGTAGGCGTGGGATCCCGTCGAGGAATCCCACGCGACGACCATCTCGGCATTCTTGATGAGGGTCGTCGCCATGGTCAGCGCACCACCCGCAGGTCGAGCAGCTTGTACATGCCGACGCCGTACAAGCCATGAGCACGCGCCCCGGTCACCCGGTTGCTGGCGCCGATATACAATTGCTCACGCGCCGTGGTGATCCAGACATTCGCCTCGGCCAGTTGGCGCTGCACATTGGCCAGGGCGGTCGCGCGCTGGGCGGGATCGGTGGCGCTGCGCGACGTCGCGAGCCAGGCATCGGTCTCGCGGCTGTTCCAGTTCATCCGGTTGGGCGAAGGCCGCTGCGTGGACTGGAAATACAGGTTCAGCGCATCGCCCGCCGAGAAATACGGATAGGACAGGAAGACCGCGCCGAATTCCTGCGTGGACATGCGGCCCCAGGCCACGGTCGCGTCGAACAACTGGATCTGCATCTCGACGCCGACGCGGCGCAGCGCCTGCTGCATGATCTCGGACTGGCGCTGGTTGTCGAGGTTGTTGATGCCATAGACGAGGAAGGACGCGCGCACGCCATCCTTCACCCGCACGCCATCGGGGCCCATGCGCCAGCCGGCTTCGTCGAGCAGGCGCATCGCGCCCGGCGGGTCGAAGCCCGGCACCAGCGCATCGGAGGCCGCGTCATAATCCAGCGCCACGGGGTTGATGATATTGACCGCCGCCGTCGCATGGCCCGACCAGATCGCGCGGACCATCGCCGGCTTGTTGATCGCCATGGCCATCGCGCGCCGCGCCTGCGGGTCGCTGACGAAGGGCTTGTCGACCTTGAAGGCCATGTAGAAATCCCAGAGGTAGTTCGGCTGGGTCGTGACCGACACGCTGGGCACCCGGCGCAATTGGTCGATCGCCACGGTCGGGATGTATTGCGTGGCGTCGCCGGCGCCCGTCTGCAGCGCGGCGAGGCGCGCCGTCGGCTCGGGGATCACGCGCCAGATGACGCGCTCGACCTGCGCGGGACCCCGGTTCTCGTAGATCGGCGGACCCCAGCGATAGGTCGGGTGGCGCTGCAGCACGACATCCTGGCGCGGCGTCCAGGAGACCCAGCAATACGGCCCGGTGCCGTTGAAGCCCTGCACACCAAAATTGTCGCCCAGGCGTTCCACCGTCGCGCGATCGACGATGGAGGCGAAGAACAAGGTCAATTGCGACAGGAGTTCGGAGAAGGGTTCGTTCAACTCGTATTCGACGGTATGCGGGCCGGTCGCACGGATTTCCTTCACCGGCCCGGCGCGCCAGGCGACGGGGCTGCGGGTTGCCGGCGCGATCCAGCGGTTGATGGTGTAGACCACGTCTTCCGCGGTCATCGCCCGGCCGTCGCAGAAGGTGACGTCGGTGCGCAGGTGGAAGGTGTAGGTCTTGCCGTCGGGCGAAACCTCCCACCGCTCCGCCAGGCCCGGGCGGATGGTGCGCATGTCGTAGTCCATCGACACCAGCGTGTCCGACAGCATGTAGATGACTTCGCCGGCGCTGCGGGCGGTGCTGCGCGCGGGGTCGTAGCGATCGGCATCATATTCGCGCATCAGCACGGCGGTGTTGCGCGGGGTTTGCGCGACCGCGGGCAAGGCGACGGCCGCAAGGCACAAGGCAGTGAGAAGGCGTCGCATCGAAGGCGTCTCCATGGTCAGGAACGAAGTTTCGGATCAAGCGCGTCGCGCAGCGCATCGCCCAGCAGATTGCAGGCAAGCACGATGGCGAAGATGGCGAAGGAGGGAATCACGCTGATATGCGGCGCGAAGAACAGGAAGGTGCGGCCCTGCGCCGCCATGGCACCGAGTTCCGCAGTCGGCGCCTGCGCCCCCAGGCCGAGGAAGGACAGTGCCGAGCCAAGCAGGATCACCTGCCCCAGCCGCAGGGTGGCGAAGACCATCAGGGGCGCGATGCAATTGGGCGCGAGATGCCGGCGGATCAGCCGCCAGTCGCCCATGCCGGTGGCGCGGGCGGCCTCGATATAATCCTGCGCCATCACGACCAGCGCGGTGCTGCGCGCGATGCGTGCCATCAGCGGCACAGTCGCGACCGACAGCGCGATGACGACCGCGACCAGCCCCGGCCCAAAGATCGCCGCCAGCGCCAGGCCGAACAGGATCGCCGGGAAGGACAGCATCACATCCATCAGCCGCATCAGCAGCCCGTCCACGCGCGGCCAATAGGCGGCGACGAAGCCCACCGCGACGCCGATCACGCCACCGAAGGTCAGGGCCGTCAGCCCCATCGCCAAGGTCACCCGCAAGCCGTAGAGCAGCCGCGAGAGCATGTCCCGCCCCTGCCCGTCCGTGCCCAGCAGGTAATCGTCTCCGCCGGGCGGCTGCATCACCGCCATCAGGTCGGTTTCATAAGGGTCGACCGGCGCGAGCCAGGGCGCGAAGAGCGCGGCCAGTACGACCAGCAGCAGGAAAGCCGCACTGACCGCCGCCGCGGCGTCACGCAGCACCAAGCGCAGCACGGTCGGCCGTGCGACAAGGGCGGCGCTCATGCGCCGCGCACCCGTGGGTCGAGGATACCGTACAGCAAATCCACCGTCAGGTTCACCAGGATGAACCCGGCGGACAGCACGATGATGGTGCCCTGCGCCATCGGGAAGTCAGACGACGTGATCGCCCCGACCGCCAGCCGCCCGACCCCGGGCCAGGAGAACACCGTCTCCGTCACCACCGCGCCGCCGAGCAGAAAGCCGATCTGCAAGCCGATAAGCGTGACCACGGGGATCAGCGCGTTGCGCAGCGCATGGTGCAGCACGACGGCGGTTTCGGTCAGCCCCTTGGCCCGCGCGGTGCGGACGTGGTCGGCCGACAGGGTTTCCAGCACCGCCGTGCGGGTCATGCGCGCGACGGGGCCGACGAAGACGCCGCCCAGGGTGATGGCGGGCAGTGCCACGCCGCGCAGACCCTCGATCGTCCACAACGGCCCCTGGCGGCCGGTGAAGGGCAGCAACTGCCACTGGAAGCCGACGTACCAGATCAGCACCAACCCCAGGAAGAAGACCGGCACCGACACGCCGGCCACCGACAGCGCCATGATCGCGCGGTCGGTCCAGGTGCCGCGCAGATAGGCCGCGACCGTGCCCATGCCGATGCCCAGCGGGATCGACCAGATCAACGAGGCCGCCATCAGTTCCAAGGTCGGCCCGATGGTATTGCCGAGTTCCTGTGCGACCGAGACATTGTTGATGATCGACACGCCCAGGTCGCCCTGGACCAGCCGCCACATGTAGAGCCCGAACTGCACATGCAGCGGTTGGTCGAGCCCGAGGTCGCGGCGGATGGCCTCCACCACCTCCATCGACGCCATCGGGCCGGCACGCACGATGGCCGGGTCGGTCGGCACCACCTGCATCAGCAGGAAGCCGACCAGCACGACACCCAGCAGCACCGGCAATGCGAGTGCGATACGCCCAGCCGCATGGCGCAGCATCAGACGAAGGCCCCGTGGCGGTCGTGCAGCACGATGCCGCCGCGCAGGGTCAGGTCGCAGCCGGCCGCCAGGATCGCGTCGGGCTCGGCGGTCAGGAGGTCGGTGTCGAAGACGGCGATGTCGGCATCCATGCCGGGGGCCAGGGTGCCGCGCCGGTGTTCGGCGAAGCGCGCATGGGCGCCGCACCAGGTGTAGCAATGCAGAGCTTCCTCGGCCGTCAGCGCCTCCTCGGCCCCGATGACCGTGCCGCGATTGGTCTGGCGGGTCAGCATGGTGAAGAGGTTGATGAAGGGATCGACGGTCGAGACCGGGCAGTCGGAGGAAGCCGCGGGGTGGTGGCCTTCATCCAGCCAGGTCTTCATCGGGTAGGAGGCGGCGCTGCGCTCCGACCCCACGGTCTTCAGGTAGAGGTCGCCGAACTCGTACAGGAACACCGGCTGCGGCAGCGGCAGGATCTTGGCCGCCAGCATTCGGGCGCGCTGGCCGGGGGTGACGAAGCCGCAGTGTTCGATGCGATGGCGCGGGCGGGGGGCGGTCAGCGCCTCCATCCCCACCAGGACCTGTTCGATCGCGGCATCGCCGATGGCGTGGATGTTCAAGGCAAAACCGCGATCGTGCCAGCGCGCCAGCAACCCGTGCATGGTGGCGTCGGGGAAACAGAAGACGCCATGGCCGCCGGGGAGATAGGGATCGAAGAAGGCCGCTGTCAGCCCGCCCGCGCTGCCGTCGGCAAAGATCTTGGCGCCGCCAAAGGCCAGCATCGGGTCGGCGACATCGGCGCGCAGCCCGGCATCCCAGGCGGCATCGCCGATGCCTTCGGGGTTCGCGGCCAGGACCATCCACATGCGCTGCACCAGCCGGTCCTCGGCCAGGGCGCGGCGATAGGCGGCGATCTCGGAGATGCCCGCGATCATCCCGACATTCATGTCGGAGGCCGAGGCGAAGCCGTAGCGCGCGAGGTTGCGGCCCGCGGCCTCGATCGCCGCGACCATCGTCGCCTCATCCGGCACCGGGGCGCTGTCCAGGATCAGGCGCATGGCGCGTTCCTGGAACAACCCGGTCAGGCGGCCGGGGGCGCGTTCGATGACACCGCCCTCGGGGTCCGGCGTGTTGTGGCCGACGCCGGCCGCGCGCATCGCGGCGGTATTGGCGACGCCCATGTGACCGCATGTGCGCTTGATGAAGACGGGGTTGTTGGGGGCGGCCTGGTCCAACTCCTCGGCAGTGGGGTGGCGGCCGATGTCGAGGGCGGCGTGGTCATAGCCGCGCCCCAAAACCCAGGCGCCGGGTGCCGCGGCTTTTGCGGCGGCGGCGATGCGGGCCAGGACTTCATCCAAGGTGCGCACCTGTTCGGCGCGCAGGTTTACTTGGCTCAGCGCCAGCCCATAGGGCAGCAGGTGCATATGCGCCTCATCCAGCGCGGGCGTCGCCAGACGCCCCGCCAGATCGACGCGCCGGTCATCCGCACCGGCGGCATCGCGCGCCGCATCGCCAAGGGCGGCGATGCGGCCGTCACGCACAAGGATCGCATCGGTCAGAGGCAAGCCGCGCCCGGCAAAGACCTTACCGCCGTGCAGCAGCAAACCTGTTGTCATGCGCGCCAGTCGGTCCCCTGGCCCTCGATCAGGCGCAACGCGCTTTCCCAGGCCCATTCGTAGTGGTCGAGCACCGTCTCGCGGTTGAACTGGCCCGCGGTGCGCACCCGGACCTCCTCAGGCGGCAGCACCAGCTCGGCGCCACCGGACTGGGCCGCGATCTGCGCCTGGCAGGCGCGTTCCAGGTAGTAGATGTTGTTGAATGCCTCGGGGATCGTGCGCCCGGCGCAAAGAAGCCCGTGGTTGACGAGGATCATCGCGCGGTGTTCGCCGAGGTCGTGCACCAACCGGTCGCGTTCGTCGAGGTCGAGCGCCACGCCCTCATACCCATGATACGCCAGGTGGCCGTAGAACTTCAGCGCGTGCTGGCTGATCGGCAGCAGCCCCTGCTTCTGCGCGCTGACGGCGATGCCGGCGGCGGTGTGGGTATGGACGACGCAGGACAGGTCCTCACGCGCCATGTGGATCGCGGAATGGATGGTGAAGCCCGCGGCGTTGACGCGCTTGGATTCCGGCCCATCCTCGATGACGTTGCCGTGCAGGTCGATCTTCACGAGGTCCGACGCGCGCATCTCGTGGAACAGCACGCCATACTTGTTGATCAGGAAGTGGTGCTCGGGCCCCGGCACGCGGGCGCTGATGTGGGTGTAGATGAAGTCGGTCATGCGGAAATGCGCGACCAGCCGGTAAAGGGCCGCGAGGTCGCATCGGATACGCCATTCCTCGGCGGAAACGCCGCGCAGGGAGGCTGGGGGGCTGGCGAAGGTCATGGCATGCTCCGGGGCAAGATTGCGGCAAAGTCACGCCGTGGGGCCCGCGCGTCAACCGCTTGACGAGGCGTTCCTTCGCCTGCCGGCACAGTTCCTGCCCGCGCCTTGTGCATCAACGGTTGCGCGGGGGCCGCAATCGGCGGTCATATCCAGGGGCCGACGGAGAAAGCCCATGATGCGCGCCCTCGCCCTCCTCCTGGCCTTGCTTCTGCCGCTTGCCGCCCAGGCGCAGCCCGCGCCATCGGGCACCTTGCGGATCGTGTTGATCAACGATCTGTCCAGCCTCGACCCCGTGCAGTCGACGGCGGCCTTCGTCCGCAACCATGGCTTCATGGTCTATGACCAGTTGTTCGCGCTCGACAGCCAGGGTGTCGCGCGACCGCAGATGGTCGATGTGCATGAGGCTTCGGCCGATGGGATGAGCCACCGGTTCACCCTGCGCGATGGCCTGGCCTTCCACGACGGCCAGCCGGTGCGGGCGGCCGATGCGGTGCAATCCATCCGCCGATGGGGCGAACGCGATGTGGTCGGGCGCGCACTCCTGGCCGCGACGGCGGCGCTGGAGGTCGTGGACGACAAGACTTTTGTCATCCGCCTGTCCCGCCCCTTTGCCCTGGTGACCGAGGCCCTGGCGCGGCCGACGGCGAGCGCCCTGTTCGTGATGCCCGAACGCATCGCGCGCACGCCCGCCAGCACCGCCATCACCGATGCGACCGGCAGCGGGCCGTTCGTCTTCCAGCCCAGCCAGTGGCGCGCGGGGGAACGCGCCGTCTATACGCGCAACGCCGCCTATCGCCCCCGCGCCGAGCCCGCCGATGGGCTGGCCGGCGGCAAGCGTGTGCTGCTGGAACGGGTGGAATGGCTCGCCCTGCCCGACCCCGCGACCGCGGCGGCGGCCCTGCAACGGGGTGAGATCGACCTGATCGAACAGCCCTCCCCCGACCTGATCCCGACGTTGGAACGCGCGCGCGATGTGCGGACCATGGCGATCAACCCGGTGGGCTTCATGGTCTGGCTGCGGATCAACCACACCCAGCCGCCCTTCGACCGACCGGAGGCGCGGCAGGCGCTGCTGCACCTGATCAACCAGCAGGACGTGCTGAACGCCATCGGCGTGCGGCCGAGCGAACAGGTGCCGTATTGCCCCGCCTATTTCTTCTGCGGCACGCCGCTGGAATCCTCGGCGGGCGCGGTTGGGCTGCGGGCGGCGAACGTCGAACGCGCCCGGGCGCTGCTGCGCGATGCCGGGTATGACGGCCGGCGCATCGTGTTCCTGAACGCCACCGACAACCCCATCAACAACGCCGCCACCTTGACCATGGCCGAAGCCTTCCGCGCCGGCGGCCTGAACATGGACGTGCCGGCGATGGATTGGGCCACCGTCACCCAGCGCCGCAACCGGCGTGAGGCGCAGGATGCCGGCGGCTGGAACATGTTCGTCACCGTCGCCAACGTGCTCGACGGCCAGAACCCGCTGACCAACCTGTATCTCGCCAGCCCTTGCGAGGGCGGGCTGACCGGCTGGCCCTGCGATACGGAGTTGGAAGCCCTGCGCCGGTCCTGGTGGGAAGAGAACGACGCCGCGAAACGCACCGAGATCCTGCAACGGGTGCATGCGCGTGCCTATGCGGTGCTGCCTTATGTCAACGCGGGGCAATTCCGCGCGCTGGCCGCCTATCGCGCCAACGTTGTCGGGCTGCGGCCGACCATCGTGCCGGTGTTCTGGGGCGTGGAGAAGCGCTGACAGAGTTGAGGATTCGGACGGCGGTGGCGAGTGAACGCAGGAGAGAGACGACAATGCTTGATCACAGCCTGGATACCGAGAGTTCCATTTTGTTCATCCGGCCCAAGTCCTCTCTATCCGAAGGCGATTTCATGCGGCTCACGCAGACAGTCGATCCGTATTTGGAAGCCGGCGGCACGCTTGCCGGGATCATCATCGAAGTGCCCAAGTTCCCAGGATGGGAGAGCCTGGGCGCCATGGCGGCCCATTTCCGTTTCGTCCGGGACCATCACAGGCATGTCAGGCGCGTCGCCATCGTCACTGATTCTGCACTTGGAACGGTGGCGGAATCCTTCGCGTCACATTTCGTCTCCGCGGAAATCAAGAAATTCGACTCGCGCGACGTTGAAGCAGCCGAGCAATGGGTGCTGAACCGCCATTAGATATTGGGCGTCCGGCTTCCAGCGCGGTGAGATACCGACGCTCTCACTCGGTATGGTCCTTGGGCTCCTGTTCCATCCCATCCGGCTCGTGGTCTGGGGGGCTGCATCGCTTGGTGATCGAACCAGCGCCACCCTTCCCACCCCGCTACCGCTGCCGCCGACGCAGCGCCATATCCAGCAGCAACAGCCCCAGGGTCATCACGATCAACAGCATCGCCACGGCGGCCATGGTGGGATCCAGGTTTTCGTTGATGCCGTTCCAGATCCGGCGCGGCAGCGTGATCACGCGGCGGGATGCGATGAACAGCACGATCACCAATTCATCCCATGAATGGATGAAGGCGAAGATGGCGCCGGAGATGATGCCCGGCGCGATGCGCGGCAGGATGACCCAGGCGACCGTCTGGCGCAGCGATGCGCCCATGCCGCGCGCCGCCTGCTCCAGCCGCGGGTCGAAGGCTGCAAGCGCGGTCGAAACGGTGACGACGACATAGGGAATGCCGGTGACCCCATGCGCCAGGATCACGCCCATAAAGCTATCCAGCAGGCCGAAGCGACCAAAATACCGATACAGTCCGATAGCATAGACGATCGACGGGATGATCAGCGGCAGCAGCATCAGCGCGCGCACCAGGTCGGTGGACCGCCGCGACAGCCGCCAGCACCCGATCGCGCAAAGCGTGCCGGCCACCACCGCCAGCGCCGTGGAACACACCGCGATCCACAGCGATTGCCCCATCGCATCCAGCCACAGTGGCGAGCTGAAGAAGGCGCGGTAGTGCTGCAACGACGCGCCGTGTTCCGGCAGCGACAGGAAGCGCCGGTCGGTCAGCGACACCGGCAACACAATGGTCAGCGGCAGCACCAAATAGATGACCGTGGTCCAGGCGAGGCCCCGGGCGAACCAGCCGGGTGGATGCGCGCCGTTCATGCCCCGCCCCCGAACAGGCGCCGCAGGTTCACGACGCGCGAGAAAATCGCGAGCGTCGCCAGGATCGCCACCACCAGCACCGTCGCCATCATGGCACCCAGGCCCCAGCGGATCAGGTCCAGGATCTGCAACTTGATCCACTCCGCGACCATCAAGGTGCGCCCGCCGCCCAGGATCGCCGGGGTGATGTAGAAGCCGAGCGAGAAGATGAAGACCAGCACGCCCCCGGCGATCACCCCGGGCATCGACAGCGGCAGGAAGACGCGCGCGAAGACGAGCCCGCGGGATGCGCCCATGCCGCGCGCGGCGGTCAGCAGGCGCGGGTCGACCTCTCGCATCGCGGCCAGCATCGGCAGCACGGCATAGGGCACCATGTAATGCACCATGCCGATGATGATGCCCGTCTCGTTCCAGACCAGGGCCAGGGGTTCATCGATGACCCCTGCCCCCATCAGCCCCTGGTTGATCACCCCCTGCCGCCGCAGCAGCGTGACCCAGGCAAAGGCCCGCACCAGCACCGAGATCCACAAGGGCACCAGCACCGCCAGCAGCCACCAGCGGCGCGCGCGGTCGGTCGCCATGGCGATGACGTAGGATAGCGCGTAGCCCAGCAGAAGCGCGATCACCGTGGTGATGGTGCAGATACGCAGGGTCGTGACGATGACCCGCTGCACGCTTTCGCTGGTCAACAGGCGTTCGTAGTTGGACAGGCCCGGCGAGGGTTCCAGGAAGCTGATCGCCAGGATCTGCACGATCGGGGCGATGTAGCAGATGGTCAGCAGCAGGAAGGCCGGCGCGATCAGCGCCCACCAGCCGGCGTCTCGCTTCATGCCGCGTCCTCGATCACCGCGACGGCGGCATCGGCGGGCCAGCCCAGGCGCACCTCCAACCCCTCGGCCGGCGCGATAGGCGCGCGCCAGGATGGCAGCGACGCACGCAGCGGGCCGAGCGGCGTATCCACCACCATGCCAAACCCGGCGCCGAGGTAGGACCAGGATCGGATTTTTCCCACCGCGACATTCGCCGCCGTTTCGCCGGCCATCAGCAGCGCGATCTTCTCCGGGCGCAGCGACAGCAGCACGGGGCCGGAAGCGGGGGCGCCATCCTGCACGAGGTCGATGCCGCCGACATGCAGCCGGCCACCTTCCGCGATCGCGGTGAAGAAGTTGGATTTCCCCAAGAAATCGGCGACGAAACGGGTCGCCGGGCGTTCGTAGAGTTCGGCCGGCGCACCCGTCTGGATCAGCCGGCCGTGGTTGAGGATCGCGACCTGGTCGGATAGCGACAGCGCCTCATCCTGGTCATGCGTCACGTTGACGAAGGTGCGGCCGACGCGGCGATGCAGGGCGCGCAATTCCTCCTGCAACTCAGCGCGCAGTTTCTTGTCCAGCGCGGACAGCGGTTCATCCAGCAGCAGCAGCGCCGGGTCGAAGACCAGCGCCCGCGCCAGGGCCACACGTTGCTGCTGGCCGCCCGACAATTGCGATGGGCGACGGTCGGCCAGCCCGGTCAGTTGCACCAGGTCCAGCGCGGCGCGGGTTTTCTCATCCCGCTCCGCCTTGCCCATCTTCCGCACGCGCAACGGGAAGGCGATGTTTTCCGCCACGGTCATGTGCGGGAACAGCGCATAGCCCTGGAACACCATCCCAAAATCGCGGCGTTCAGGAGGCAGCGGCGTGATGTCGCGCCCATCCAGCAGGATCGCCCCCGCATCCGGCGTGGAAAACCCCGCGATGGCCATCAGGATGGTTGTCTTGCCCGATCCGCTCGGCCCCAGCAGCGTCAGGAAGGCGCCGGCCGGAACGTCCAGCGACACCTCCCGCACCGCGAAGAAGCTGCCGTAGCGCTTGGTCAGTCCCTGGATGGCAAGCGCGTGGCTCAAGGGATCAGTAGCCTTTTTCGGGGTCGAACAGGTTTGGCAGCGGCAGCCCCGCGGCGTGGTCGCGGATCGCCTGGGCGACATAGCGTGCCCGTTCGCCGCGCGCGGCGAGCGAGGCGATATGTGGCGTCACGATCACCTTGGGATGCGCCCAGACCGGGGCTTCGGGCGGCAGGGGTTCGGTGTCGAACACATCCAGCACCGCGCCCGACAGATGCTCGCTATCCAGCGCCGCCAGCAGATCGGGCAGCACGACATGGCTGCCACGGCCCGCATTCACCAACGCGGCGCCGGGCGGCAGTTGCGCGAACAGCGATGCCGAGATCAGCCCCGCCGTCTCCGGCGTCGAAGGCAGCAGGCAGACCAGGATATCGGTGCGCGCCAGGAAGGCGGGCAATTCCTCGGCCCCGGCGTAGGATTCGATCTCCGCCTTGCGGCTGCGCGACCAGCCGGCCACGGGAAAGCCGATCGCCTCCAGCACGCGGGCTGCATGGGCGCCGAGGTTGCCCATGCCCATGATGCCGACCCGGCGCTGTGGTGCGCAGAAGGGGACGTCGAAATTGTTCCACTCGGCGCGCGCCTGGGCCAGCGCCATGCGCCGCCCGCTGCGCAGCAGCGACAGGCAGGCCCAGGCGATGAATTCGCCCATGCGCTGCGACGTCTCGGCGCCGCCCATGCGGACCAGCGGCAAATGGCGCGGCCAGATCGGGTCGCGGGTGATATTGTCCACCCCCGCGGCGCTGGAAAACACGATCCGCAGGTTCGGGAATTCCGCCAGGCGGCCCGGCTCCGGGTCCCAGACCATGACGTAATCGACCGCCTCGGGCGCGATCGGGTCGTCCCAGAAACGCAGTTCCAACTCGGGCATCGCTTCGGCAAAGGCCGAACGCCAGCCTTCGAAGCCCGCGGCCCCGCCCGACTTCACCAATAGAACAGACATGGTCAGCCCGTGATCACGTCGAGGTATTGCTGGTTCACCTCGGGGTAGTTCACGCCCCACCATTCGCCGCCCAGGGTCAGTTGCAGCGGCACGTTCGCCGGGTCCGTCGGGTTGAAGCGCTTGAACGCCTCCGGCACCTGCGCCGCGGCGGCCGGGTTGGTCGGCCCGTTGCCGAGCAGTTGCAGCAGCCCGACCTGCGGCGCCGGATTGGCCAGCATCGAGGCCAGCAGACGCTGCGCCATGGCCCCGCCCGGATTGCCGCGCGGGATCACGAAGATGCCGGCCTGCAACACGCCCTGGTTCCAGATGAACTTGATACGGCCACGGGTTTCCTCTTCCAGCACCTTGGCGCGGGTGTGCCAGATTTGGCCCATCACCGCCTCACCCGTGCGCAGGAATTGCTCGCTCTCGCTGCCATTGTTCCAGAATACGGCATTGCGGCGGATCTCGCGGATCTTGGCCAGGCACGCGGGGACATCCAGCGGATAAAGCGCCGCCTTGTCCTTCCCCAGCGCCATCTGCACCCCGTCCAGCACCGCCAGCGCATCGCGCCGCAGCAGCCGCATCCCGGGGAAGCGCCGCAGGTCGTAGAAATCCGCCCAGGATGTCGGGCCGCCATTGGGGAACTTGGCGCTGTCATAGGCCAGCACGCTGCTGAAGGAATACGGCGCCGCGCCATGTTCCATGGCGAAGGCCGGGTCGATCACGTTGGTGCGGTCGACGATCGAATAGTCGATGGCGGTCGCAAGATTGGCCCGCCCCAGCACGATCGAGGAGGAGGAGGAACTGTCGCACAGGTCCCAGGTGGTACGGCCGCTTTCGACCATGCTGCGGATGCGCCCGGCGGAAGGCCCGGTGCTGTCCTGCGCGACGGTCCAGCCCGGGTTCGCGGCGACAAAGGGCGCGCCATAGAAGCGGCCAAAACCCTCATTGGCGATGCCGCCCCAGTTCACCATCACCAGTTCGCGCACGGCCTGCGCGTGCGCTGTCACCGGTGCGGCGCCCAGGGCCGCCAGCGCGCCCAGGAAGGCGCGGCGGTCGATCCGGCCGTCCCGCAGCTTTTCCTCCGCCAGCGCCACGCAATCCTGCTGGAATGTCTGCAATGCCATCGCTCCGCTCTTGCCGCCCTGCCCGACTGGGGCGACCCTTCGCAGTCAAACGGAAGCAAGCCCGCGCTGCAATGACCACATTACACCCGATTTTCGCCGAAAACTTTCGCTCTGCCCCATATTGGTGGGATGTGGCCGAACCTGCCCAACGTGGCGCCACTCTGCCGGCCCGCACCGCGGTCGCCGTGGTGGGGGGTGGCTATGCCGGGCTGTCGGCGGCGCTGACCCTGCGGCGCCTGGGCCACGAGGTGCTGGTGCTGGATGCCGAACGGATCGGCTGGGGGGCCAGCAGCCGCAATGGCGGCATGGTCTCGGGCGGGCTGAAGGTCGCCGCCGGCGCGCTGGAATCGACCCATGGGCCCGTTGGCGCGCGGCGAATCGCGGCGGCGGCGGCGGCCTCCTTCCCCTTCATCGAGGACACCATCGCGCGGGAAAAAATCGACTGCGACTACGTCCGCTGCGGCCGCTTCGTGCCGGCCTGGACGCAAAAGCACTACGACGGCCTGGCCGCGCGCGCCGATTTCCTGGCCGAGGTCACCGGCATGCCGACCCGCATGCTGCCCCGGGCGCGGCAGCATGAGGCGCTGGGCAGCGACCACTACCACGGCGGCATGGTGGCCGAGGCCTCCGGCAGCCTGCACCCCGGCAAATATGCGCGCGGCCTGGCCCGTGCCGCCGAGGGTGCCGGGGCGGTGCTGATGGATGGGGTGCGCGTCGGCGGCATCACGCGTGAGGGGGACGGCTTCCGCCTGGCGACCAGCGCCGGCGAATTGCGCGCCGATGCCGTGCTGGTCGCGACCAACGGTTATTCGCGCCAGCCGGATGGCGGGTCCGCGATGCCCTGGCTGGCCAGGCGCATGATCCCGGTCGGATCCTACCTCATCGCGACCGAACCGGTCGGCACCGAAGTGATCGATCGGCTTTTCCCCGGGCGCCGCATGATCAGCGATACCAAGCGGGTGCTGAACTATTTCCGTCCCTCGCCGGATGGCACGCGCGTGCTCTGGGGTGGGCGGGCGAGTTTCGGCCCGACGTCGCCGGAGGCCGCGGCGCCGGTGCTGCATGGCTTCATGACCGATGTGTTCCCGGAACTGCGCGAGACGAAAATCACCCATTCCTGGACCGGCAATGTCGCCTTCACCTTCGACTTCCTGCCGCATATCGGCGTGCAGGATGGGCTGCATTATGCGGCCGGATGCCAGGGGTCGGGCGTCGCGATGGCGACCTGGCTCGGGCATCAGGCGGGGCTGAAGATCGCGGGCGCGGCGAATGAGCCTTTCGCGCTGGACGGGCTGACATTCCCGACCCTGCCTGGCTACAAGGGCGACCCGTGGTTCCTGCCGATGGTCGGTGGCTGGTACCGGCTGCGCGACCGTCTGGACCGGCTGGTGGCGTGACGCTGATCCGCTCCGGGAACAGGCGCGTCAACCGGTCCGCTTGAGCGCCAGGCGTTTCGGCTGTTCGTCCACCGTCGCCGCGCTGAACAGCGCCAGGCATTCGGGCGGCCAGCCGGACACCTTGCGCGCGACAAGGTCGACGCAGAGGAACAGCACCTCGTTCTCCGCCGCCAGCCAGCCTTCCTCGGCATGGCGCATGCGATGCCGCACCAACAACCGCTTGCCATCATGCGCCAATACCGCGCTGTCGCACGCGAGCGGCATGCCGAGCGTGACTTCCCGCGTGTAGCCGACCCAGGTTTCCGCGGCGAAGGTGCCAAGGTTACGCGCACGCAACCCGGCCCCGAGGCCAAGAACCGGCCACTGCACATCGGTCGCGATGTCGAAAACCACGAGATAATACGCCAGGTTCATGTGGCCGTAATGATCCACCCATTCGGGGCGAACCGTCGCAAGCAAGGGTGCGGTCATCGCGGCGCGGTCTCTCCCAAAAACGTCATTGGACACGCCTGCACGGCGCGCGCCCTTACGGCGCCCAGCGAAACGACCATCGGGGATCGGTTCGGGAGGACGTCCTCATGACGAATTATACCAAGGTGCCCAGCATTGGGCAGATCTACGACAATTCTTGCTGGGCCGCCTGCCTGGCCTGGTGGTTGAAGGCCGTCCAGGGCGGCCGCCCGTCATGGACCCAGTCCAGGGTGATGCAGGAATTCAAACGCTGCACCGACACCAATGGTGCGATGAGCGCGGATTCCATGATCAACGGGCTGACCGACGATACGCGGATGAAGATGTCCGCGGCCGAATTCGAAACGCCCGACGAGATCCTGACCGGCCTGCCGCTTGGCTCCAAGCCTGTCGTCATCGCCTTCAAGCACATCACCGGCTTCGCCCATATGAACGTCATCTGGGCGTGCCGTACCGGCACGGTGATGTGCATGGAACCATTCTGGCCGATGCCCGGCGTCGACAACAAGCGCACCGGGCGTTTCGTCGAACGTGGCTTCGATCACTTCAACTACGGCAACAGCGTCGTGATGGCCTGGGGCAATCTGTCCGATGGCTCGTCGACGTCGTCGCCGATGGAAGCGGGCTGACCACCTTCTAGTGGATGTCGTCCATCCGCGAAAAGGCGTCCCGCAGGCTCGCGATGGTCAGTTTGCCGTCGCGGCACAGGTCCAGGATCACGGCTTCCTTGCGCGTCAACAGGTCGATGACCGCGGGGATTTTTGTGACCGCTTCATCCGGGATCAACACGGCACCGTGTCGATCGGCATGCACCACCGCATCCGATGACACCGCCATGCCATGGATGGTCACCTCCAACCCGCGCGCGACGACATGCACATGCGCGTGGGATGGGTTGACCACCCCCAGGATCTGAAACTCCGGCGCCAGCATGTCGATGTCGCGGAACGACCCGTTGGTCACGCAGCCCTGCGAACCCAGCGACTTGTGCACATTGCTGTTCACCTCACCCCAGAAGGCGCCGGTGCCTGGGGTGTCGTCCAGGTCCTGCAGCACGATGATCGTCGGCAGGGTGGCGTCGGCCACGTATTCGTACCAGCCCAGGCGCGACGCGCGGTCGGCCGCCTTGTCGCGCGCGGCCGGGTGTGCGGCGCGGATCGTGCCGGTGCGGGCCAGGCCGCAGATCGGCTTCAGCGCGACATCCGCGACCTGGAACGGCCGCACCGTGAAGCCATGGCCGCGGCGGGCCGGCACGATGACCTCCAGCGCGTTGCAGATCGTCGGCGTGTCCCAGGCGCGCAGCGCTTCAAGGTCGGCGGCGGTGAAGGGTCGGGTTGTCATGGCGTCCTCCTTTGTTCGCCGAAGGATCGGACGTGGCGCCGACGCGGTCAAACCGCCCCGCCGTAACTGGCGCCTTAACCTGGTGGCGGGTAGCGTCCCGGCCGAGCCATGAACCAAACCCCCTCCCCCATCCCGCGCCGCGCAGGCGCCGCCCCGGCCGCGGGGCTGCGCGTCTGGTTTGGGCGGATCGGCACGCGGGCCGTACTGATCGCGGCGCTGATGCTGGCCACGATCGGGCTGCTGACCGGCACCGCCCTGGTGGTGGACCGCCAGCAGGCCGCGATCATCGAACGCCTGGGCACGGCCGACCGGCGGGCCGATACGGCGGCCGATGATTTCGCGACGCAGATCGCGGCCGTCTCCTCCGCCTTCGCCAGCGTGATCGCGGGGGTGTTGCAGCCCGCCCCCGCCGCCGGGCGCATGACGCGCAGCGCCGGGCTGTTGCAGGACGCCTTTGCGCAACTGGCGCAGCAGTTGGGGGCGGAGATGAACCCGCTGGTCATCGGCGGCGGCCGCGACATGATGGCCCGCCTGCCCGCCTTCATCGAAAACGTCGCCGCCGCCTTCACCGCCCGGCGTGTCGAGGATTTTCCCGCCCTGCACGAGGATTGGCTGGATTTCGCCACCGCCTTCAACCGGGTCGCGTCCGATGCGCGCGGCGTGGTCAAGGCCCGTACCGATGCGACACTCGCGCAGGCCCATGCCCTGTCGGACCGGGCGTTGCGCGTGGTGATCGGTGCCGGGCTGGTCGGCCTGGTCGGATCGGGGCTGATCTGGGTCGTGCTGGTCGGCCTGATCGCGCGCCCGGTCAGCCGTCTGGCGCGGAGCATGGACAATCTGTCCCAGGGCGATATCGCGGCCGACATCCCCGGCACCGATCGCGCCGACCAGGTCGGTGAGATGGCCCGCGCCGTATCGGTGTTCCGCGACACCGCGCGCGCGCAACGCCAATTGACCGGCAGCGCGATCGAAAACGCCCGCCGCACCGCCATCGCCACCAACCAGGCGTCGGAGGCGATTGGCCAGGTCAGCGATGGCGCCATGACGCAGCTCTCCGAACTGCGCCAGGTGGCCGAGGCCCTGTCGGAATCGGGCGATGCCATCCGCGACGTCGGCCGCAGCACCCAGGATGCCCGTGACCGCGCCGCCGAGGCCCGCAGCCTGCTGGGCGGCAGCGTGGAAAAAATCGGCCGCTTGATCGAACTGGTCGATGCCGTCGGCGACGACACCGAACGCGTCACGCGCATCGCCGGCAATATCGCGAAAATCGCGACCCAGACCAATATCCTGGCGATCAATGCCGCGATCGAGGCCGCGCGCGCCGGCGAACACGGCCGCGGCCTTGCCGTGGTGGCGGAGGAAGTCCGCGCCCTGGCCGCCTCCTCCGAACAACTCGCCCAGGAAATCGCCGATGTGGTCGAGGTCGCGGGCCGCCGCACCCGCCAGGGCAGCGGCACCGCCGCCGCGGTCGGCAATGCGATGGACGACCTGACCCATCTGGTATCGGAAAGCGCGCGCCTGGCCGCGCAGATCGCCGTCGCGATGGCACAGCAACAGGCGACCGTGGCGGGAATCGAGGAGAGGGTCACAACCCTGTCCCGCATCGGCCAGTCCAACGCCACAGCCGCCGAACAAATCACCGTGACGATGATCGACCTGTCGCGCCTTGCCACCGAAACGCGCGGCGCCGTCGAAAGCATGGCCGGACGCCCCCAGGCGTGAGCACCTTCGCGCTGCTGGTGGTGGATGACAGCGCCTTCAACCGGCTGATGCTGACGCGACGCCTGGCGGAACTTGGTTACACCGACGTCACCCTGGCCAACGACGGGATCGAGGGGCTGGCCGCGATCGCGGCGCGGCATTTCGATTGCGTGCTGCTCGACCTCGAAATGCCCCAGATGGACGGCATCGCCGTCCTGGAACGCCTGCGCGAACATCAGGGCACGGCGCCGCCGGTGATCGTCATCTCGGCGCTGACCGAGATGGATACCATCGTCCGCTGCATCGCATTGGGTGCCGAGGACTACCTGCCAAAGACCTTCGACCTGCCGCTGTTGCGTGCGCGGCTTGGCGCGGTGCTGGAAAAGAAGCACCTGCGGGACTTGGCCGACGGCAGGCGGCACGTCATCGAAGCGGAGTTGGAAAGCGCGCGCGCCGCGCAACTCGCCCTGATGCGGCGCGATTTCGCCGCCATCGCGCAGCCTGGACTCACCATCGCCGCCGCCATGATCCCGGCGCGGGAAGTGGGTGGCGACCTGTATGACGCGATGCGGTTGCCCTGCGGCGGGGTGCTGCTCTGCGTCGCGGATGTCTCGGGCAAGGGCGCGCCCGCGGGGCTGACCATGGCGCGGACCCTGGGGGCGATCCGGGCGGCCGCGCGCCTGGTGCCGGGGCCGCTGCCCGACCCCGCGACCATCCTGGCCTACGCCAACGCCGATCTTGCCGCCGAGAACGACAGCCAGACGTTTGTCACCGCCCTGCTGATCGTGCTGGATGCCGCGACCGGCGATGGCCGCATCTGCGTGGCGGGGCATGAGGCGCCGTACCTGCTGGATGAGCACGAAGCGCGGCCATTGACCGGCTTCGCCCGCCAGCCGCCGCTGGGCGCGTGGGAGGGATTTGCCTATGCCTCCACAGCCATCCATGTCGCCGCGGGCCAGGGGTTGTTCCTCTACAGCGATGGGGTGACGGAGGCGGAGAACGCCGCCCAGGATTTCTTCGGGCGCGACCGCCTGCGGGCGACCCTGGCGCCGCTGCGCGGGGCATCGCCGGATGCGGTGGTGGCCGCCGTCCTGGCCGCCATCGTGACATTCGCCGATGGGGCGCCGCAAAACGACGACATCACCGTGCTGGCCTTCAGGCGGGGGTAATCCCATCCGGGTCGATCACCAGAACCGGCTCGCCATTGCCCAGCAAACCCACCCCCGCGACGCCGGGCAGCGCCGCCAACATCGGATGCAGCGGCCGCAGCAGCAGGTCGGTGCGGCGCAGCACCCGATCGACACGCAGCCCGATCCGCCGCCCGCGCACCGTGGCCAGCACAATCCCGCCCGGCCCCTGCGGCGCCAGGCCCAGGGCGGCGGCCAGGTCGATGACCGGGACAGGGCAAGCCTCGGGCGTGGCCACGCCATCCACGCGCCCTTCCGGCAGCGCGCAGGGCTGGCCGCCGGCCATCACCAGCAGCACCGGTGCCAGCGCCGCGGTCAGCGGCAGCCGCAGGGTGAAGGCCGCCCCCTGCCCCGGCGTGCTCGACACCTCCAGGCTGCCGCCGGCACGGCGCACGGCGTCGCGCACCACATCCAGCCCAACCCCGCGGCCGGAGGTCTCGGTCACCACCCCCGCCGTGCTGAAGCCGGGGTTGAACAGCAGGGCATGGGCATCGTCATCCGACGCCACGGCGGCCTCGGCGGCGGTCATCAGCCCCTGTTCGACACCGCGCGCCAGCACCCGGCCGACGTCGATGCCGCGCCCGTCATCGGATACCCGCAGCCGGACCTGCCCGGCGTGGCGGGTGGCGGCGATGCGCAGAGTGGCCCGGGCTGGCTTGCCGGCGGCCAGGCGCGCGGCGGCCGGTTCCACCCCGTGATCGACCGCGTTGCGCGCCAGGTGCAGCAGCGGGTCGGCCAGCAATTCGACCAGGCTGCGGTCCAGTGCCACCTCCTCGCCCTCCATCGCCAGGTCGACCTGCTTGCCGCCGGCATCGGCCAGGGCACGGATCGCGCGTGGCAGCCGGGCATAGAGTGTCCCGATCGGCACCACCCGCAGGTCCAGCACCGCATCATCCAGCCGGCGCAGCGCCAGGCCCAGGCGCTGTTCGGCGCCTTCCAGCGCATCCAGGAAGCGCCGCAGCCGATCGGTCGCCGCCGCCGCCTCACGCGCCGGGCCGGCAGGCAGGCGCTGGCCCAGCACGCCCAGGCGCGCGAGGTCGCTGCGCGCGCCGGCATCGCCGATGGCCTCGGCGACGGCCAGGGCGCCGGCGCGGACCTCGGCCTCCAGCGCGATGATGCCGTCGATGGTGTCCTGGCGCACGCGCATGGTGGCGACGGGCGCGACCGGGCCTTGGGCGCCCAGTCGCGCGGCCAGGACAGCGCCCTCGGCCACCACATCGGCTTCGCCATTCCGGGCGAAAAGGTCCAGCAAACCCAGCAGCGTGGTTTCGGCCGGGTCATCGGCGCAGGCGGCGGCGCAGGCCGCGGCCTCGTGCAGCAGTGGCAGGATCGCGGCGGCCTGGGCCGGCGGATCGGCCAGGGCGGCGGGCAGCAGCGTCAAGACCGGCGCCAGGCGGGCCGGCAGCAGGCCAGGGTCGGCCGCGGTTTCGGCCAGCCCGGCGGGGGCGCCGCAGGTCTCCTCCAGCACCGACAGGGCCCGCCGCAGCAGGCCGAGCGCCGGCAGCGCCCCGGGCGTTCCGGCCGCCGCGGCAAAATCGGCCAGCCGGGTGGCGATGCCGCCCAGGCCGGCGGTCCGCGCCAGATCGGCCAGCGCGACAGCGGAATCGCCTGACAGGCCGGGTGCGGCCTCGGCCATGCGGCGGGCAAAGGCCAGGGCCGGCGGATCGGCGATGGCCGTCGGCGACGCGACCAGCCCTGCCAGCCGGTCGAGCACCGCCACGGGCGCGGGCGGGTCGCCTGCCCCCCCGACCAGGACCGCGCGCTGCCGCCGCAGCGCATCGACCGCCGCCCGCAGCGCATCCCCGGCGGCGGGGTCGAGCGCCAGGCGCCCGGCACGCACCAGCCCCAGCACATCCTCGGCGGCATGGGCCAGGCGCAGCATGCCACCGGCACGAAGGGCCGCCGACATGCCCTTCAGGCTGTGCATCGCGCGGAACAGCCGGTTCACGTCATCGGGCGCCCCCCCGGCCGACAACAGCCGGTCCAGCGTGTCCAGGTGCTCCTCGCTCTCGGCGGCGAATTCGGCCCAGAGCGGATCATCGGGCGGGATCATGCCACGGCGTCCCGCACGGCCTGGCGGATCGCGGCGCCGCTGCGCCGCGCCAGGTCGGGCGACACCGCGCCGGAGGGCTTGCCGACCACGGCGCGCGCGCCAAGCCGTCGCGCCAGGATCGCCGCGGGCGAACCGGGCGGCGCCGCGCTGCTGACCACGACGACAGCACCCCCACCCCCCGCCAGCGCCCGTTGGCGCAGCACGCCGAAACCGTCCAGCACCGGCATCTCGATGTCGAGCAGGGTCACGTCCGGCGTGTGTTCCGCCATCAGCGCCAGGGCGGCGGCGCCATCGGCGGCTTCGGCCACGACGTGCAGGCTAGGCTCCACGGCCAGGATCTCCCGCAGCAGCCGGCGCATCAGGGCGCTGTCGTCCACAATCAGGATTCGGATCGCCGCGACATCCCGCCCCGCCGCGACGATGGCCGCCGACCGTGCCCGCAGGGTGGCGGCATGCACCGCCGTGACCGTGGCATCGAACGGGTCCAGTGCCGTGGTCGCCGCTTTGATCAGCGCGACCAGCGAGGCGATGCCGAAGGCGCCGGCCATGCCGCGCAGTGCATCCAGCGCGCGCGCCGCCCCGGCGGCATCGGCGGCCGTGGCCAGGCGGTCGCAGCCGGTCGCGAATTCGGGTGCGAAGGCCGCCAGCAATGAAGGATCCAGGCGCGTCATACCAGCGCCGCCATGCGGCGGCCAAGGTCGTCCGGCGTGCCGGTCCCCGCCGCCAGCCCGGCCGCGATCAGCGCGCCGGGCATGCCCGCGACCACGCAGCTTTCGGGGGATTGCGCCAGCACGGACATGCCGCGACGGACCATGGCGGCCGCACCCTCGGTGCCATCGCGCCCCATGCCGGTCAGCACCACCCCCAACGCGCGATCGGCGGCCAGGGCGGCCGAGCGGAACAGCACATCCACCGAAGGATGCACCGCCCCCGCGCCCGGCGCCAAGCGCAGCAGGAACCCTCCATCCGGGGCGCGCAGCAGGCTGCCATCCATGCCCCCGGGCAGCAGCACCACCCGCCCGGGCGCCAATCGCGCGCCATCCACCGCCAGCATCGCGTCGAGGCCGGTCCGCTCCGCGACGGACTGCGCAAAATGCGGCCCCAGGTCGGCTGGCATGTGCTGCGCCACCACCACCGGCACCGCCAGGCGACCGGCGGCGGCCAGCAGCGCCACGACCGCATCGGGCCCGCCGGTGGACGCACCAACCAGGATGATCGCCACCCCGGCGGATGGACCCGGCACCGGCGGCGCGGCCGCCCCCCGCATCCGGCCCGCCGCGCGCGCCGCCGCCCAGTGCCGCAGCCGCCCGCGCAGACTCGCGTCCAGCGCGCCCAGATCGAAGGAACCGGCCCCGAGCCCCGCCAGGCCCGAGCCTTTCCACACGGTGTCCGACGCACCCGCCGCCAGCGCCGCCAGGGCCGCGGCACTGCCATCGCTCGTATGCTGGCTGACCATGACGACGGCCGGCGGGTCGGGCAGCCGCATCAGCCGGCGGGTCGCCTCGATCCCGTCCAGGCGCGGCATCTCCATGTCCATGGCGACCACGTCGGGGTGGTGCAGCATGGCCTGTTCGACGGCGGCCTCTCCGTCCGCGGCCTCGGCCACCACGGACAGGTCGCCATCGGCCTCGATGATCCGGCGCAGCGCCAGGCGCATGAAACCACTGTCGTCGGCGATCAGCACGCGGATCATCCGGCGAGGCGCCAGGCGCTGAGCAGCGGCACCGGCGCGGTGCCGCCGGGCAAGGTGACGATGGCGATGACCGGCCCCGCCGCATCGCCGTCCAGCGGCGCGATGGCGGTTTCGGGCAATTGGCGCAGCCCCTCGACGGCGGTGATGGCCAGGGCGATGGGCGCGGGCAGCCGCAGCCGCAGGAACGGCGCCGGCCAGCATGCGGCGCCGCCACCCAGCGCCGGCCCGGCGTCCAGCACCGGCAGCACCAGGCCGCGATGCACGATGGCGCGCCGTCCACCGGGAAAGGCGGTCGGGTGCAGCGGCGCGATGGCGGCCTCGACCTCGGCGGCGGCCAGGGCAAAGCGCTGCCCGGCGGCCTGGGCGATCAACAGGCCGCGCGTCGGCACGGGTGGAACTGGTGTCGCCACGCGATGCGGCGGGGCCCAGCCGAGCAGGCCCGCCAGGCCCCGCAGATCCGACCCCGGCGTGCCCGCGGCGACCGGTGCCAGCCGGGCGCAGGGCACGCCCAATAGCCGGCCGTCGATATCCAGCAGCACCAGATGCTGCGCGCCACCGGCCATGCCGCCCGGGTCGGCGATCAGCACTGGGGCGTCCTCGACCTGCGCCCAGCCCAGCACGGCGGGGGGGGCCGCGACAATGGCGCGGCAGCCGGGCAGCGGGACGACGCGCACCACGCCCGGCAGCGGGACCACGAAGCGCCCGCCGGGTGAGGAGAGTTCCAGCATGGCGGGGCCCGCGTCCGGTCGTGGCGCGGCGGGCTCGGGCGGCGGCACCACCGCTGGCGCCGCCGGCGGTGGCGCTGGCAGGGGGGCCAGAATCAGCGGCGACGCGCCCTCCGGCACCTCCTCCAGCACCGCATCCCCGGTGACCAGGAACGCGCCGCCGGGGCCGGGCATGCTGAGCCAGGCCGCGCCCAAAACCCCGCCGGGCGCGAGCACCGGCACCGCACGGCCGCCGAGCATGCCCAGCCAGCCGGCCCCGCCCGGAAGCGCGCGGGTCGCCACCGCCGACAGCGGCGCACAGCCGGATGGCAACAGCCAGGCGCGCCCCCCGGCCAGCAGCGCCTTCATGCCAGGCCCGGCTGCGTGGCCATGCGGGATGACCCGCCGCTAACTGGCCGCGACGGCTTCGGCCTGGGTCGGGAAGGCGTCGATGATGCGGTCGAAGCCGCTGATCTCGAACACCTCCAGCACCGCCGGCTGCAGGGCGCAGACGGCAAAGCGGGTGCCGGCGGCCTGGGCCTGCTTGGCGGTCTTCAACAACACGCGCAGCCCGGCCGAGGAGACGTAGCGCACCGCCGCCAGGTCCACGACCAACGGCCCTGCCGCGACCAGGGCCGCCAAGCGTTCCTCGGCCGCGGCCGCCGTGGCGGTGTCCAGCCGGCCCTCAATGGCGGCGATGGTGACGGCGCCGGAGGTGGATTCGGCGATCTGCATGGGCTGCTCCCTGGCCATGGCGGCGGCGCAGTATCAGCGCGCCGGCGCCACCCTACCAGTGCCGGCTTATCAGACCCTTTCGAGCACCATCGCGATGCCCTGCCCCACGCCGATGCACATCGTCGCCAGCGCATAGCGCCCCTGGCGGCGATGCAGTTCGGCGATCGCGGTCTGCACCAGGCGCGCACCGCTCATGCCCAAGGGATGGCCGAGCGCGATGGCACCGCCATTCGGGTTCACATGCGCCGCGTCATCCGGCAGGCCGAGGTCGCGCGTCACCGCCAGCGCCTGGGCGGCGAAGGCCTCGTTCAGCTCGATCACATCCATCTGCGCCAGGGTCAGCCCGGCCTTTTCCAGCACCCGGCGCGTCGCGGGCGCGGGGCCGAAGCCCATGATGCGCGGGGCGACGCCGGCGGTCGCCATCGCCACGACGCGGGCGCGCGGCGCCAGCCCGTGGCGCGCGGCGGCGGCGGCACTGGCGACCAGCATCGCGCAGGCGCCGTCGTTCACGCCGCTGGCATTGCCGGCGGTGACGCTGCCGCCCTCACGCCGGAAGGGCGTGCCGAGCTTGCCGAGGGCTTCCATGGTGGTGTCGGGGCGCGGGTGTTCGTCGCGGTCGACGATGATGGGGTCGCCCTTGCGGCGGGCGATGCTGACCGGGACGATTTCCTCGGCGAAAATCCCGGCGGCGATGGCGGCGCCGGCGCGCTGCTGCGAACGCCAGGCAAAGGCATCCTGGTCGGCGCGGTTGATGTTGAACTGCTGGGCGACGTTCTCCGCCGTCTCCGGCATCGAATCCACGCCATGGGCGGATTTCATCGCCGGGTTCACGAAGCGCCAGCCGATGGTGGTATCAAAAATCTCGGCCTGGCGGCTGAAGGCTTCCTGCGCCTTGCCCATCACGAACGGCGCGCGTGTCATGCTTTCGACGCCGCCGGCGATCATGAATTCGGTGTCCCCGGCCCTGATCGCGCGCGCGGCGATGCCGACCGCGTCCATGCCCGACCCGCACAGCCGGTTCACCGTGCTGCCGCCGATGCTGTCCGGCAGCCCGGCCAGCAGCAGCGACATGCGGGCGACGTTGCGATTGTCTTCACCCGCCTGGTTGGCGCAGCCGAAGATGACATCCTCGACCGCGGCCCAGTCCACGGCGGGATTGCGCGCCATCAGCGCACGCAGCGGGGTCGCACCCAGATCGTCCGGGCGGACCATGGCGAGGCTGCCGCCGAAGCGGCCGATGGGCGTGCGGACGGCGTCGCAGATGAAGGCGTCGGTCATGGCATTGGCGCTCCCTTATTCGCAGGCCGGGTTAAGCCCGATGCGGGGCGGCGCCAAGGGCCATGACGGTGAGGGCGGTGCCGTGAGAGGGACTTTGTCCCCCTCACACTCCCCCAACCAAGGGGCGGCGGCCCCTGGTTGGGGGAGGTGTGGAGGGGGCGAACAGCCCCCTCCACGGCGCATCCTCAACGCGCCAGGGCCAACCGCCCCGTCACCGCCCCGACGCAGCACACCAGCGCCACCGCCATGCCGTGCCAGACCAGGATCATCAGCGCCGCGTCCAGGTGGTGGAACAGCGACAGTCCGGCCGAGCACAGCGCCGCCGCGGCCAGCCCCGCCATCGCCGAGACCCGCCCCGGCCGCAGGCTGGCGCCATCCTTCAGCAGGTAGAGCAAGACCGCGAGCAGCGGCGTGCCGACGCCGAAGATGAAGCCAAGGCAGCTCCAGGACGTGCCGAGCACCAGGGCATCAGCCCCCATCCGCGCGAAATCGGCCAGGCACCCCCAGCCCATGCCCGCGACCCAGACCACCATCGCCGGCACCGGCAGCAGCGCCCAGGCCGTGGGGCGCCCCGGTTCGGCCAGCCTGGCCGCCGCGATGGCGGCCAGCACCCCGGTCGCGACCGAGGCCAGCCACTGGATCTGTTCGGCCGGCAGGTCCAGCCGCAGCGGCAGGTCGGGCCGCAAGCCGTGCCACAGCACAACCGCCGTCAGCAGCGCGATGGCAAAGGCCAGCCACAGCATCGCCCGCCTGCCCGCCACGACCGGCTTCACCGGCTTCGCATTGGCGGCAAGGCGGGCGATCAGGTCATCGGTGTTCATGGCTCGCCCCCCAAACGCTTGCGCAATGTCGCCATGGCGCGATGTGTCGCAACCTTCAGCGCGCCGATCGAAAGCCCGGACCGGGCCGCGGCCTCGGCCAGCGGCAGGTCCTCGATCTTGGCCAGGCGCAGCGCGGTGCGCTGGCTGGCCGGCAGGTCGGCGATGGCACGGCGCAGTTGCGTCGCGGCGGCGCGTTCCTCGGAATCGGTGGCCCGGCTGTCGGCCAGGTCGTCGGCGGCCTCGACCGCGACCTCGCGCCCGTTGCGGCGCAATTCGCGGCGGGCGACGTCGATCGCGCGCCGGTCGGCGATGGCCGCCAGCCAGGGGCGCAGCGGGCGCGCCGGATCCCAGGTGTGGCGCAGCGCGTGGATGGTCAGCAGCGCGTCCTGCACCGCATCCTCGATCGAGGCGGGTTCGCGCAGCCGCCGCCGGGCGACGCCGCGCAGATAGGGCGCGCAGGCCTTGAGCACGGCGTTGTAGGCCGTGCCGTCACCCGCCTGGGCCGCCACCATCCACACTTCCCAGGTGCCGACGTCATCCTGCATGGCGCGCACCCTAGCCCGCGCGGCGGGCCGGGACACCCCTGCCGTGCATGCGGCCGGGCCGTCGAATTGCAGGTCCCGCATCATCATCATGTTCGTGGCCACCGCGTTTGCCGGATAGCCATGTTTCGACCGGAAAAGGCGAAAGGTTACGGCGTAACCGCGACGGGGTTCCGGACGAAACACCTGCATCCGACCAGCCAGCCCAGATCGAGGAGCCCGCCATGACCGCCTCCCCCGCAGCACCGCGCGACTCCTGGCCGCCCTATCCCTGGCCGCGCCGCCTGTCCTGGTTCCCGGCGATCTGGATCGCCTGGGAATTGCTCTACTATGAACAGTTCAAGCTGACGGGGCATCCGGGCTCGGTGCACCTGTTCACCATCCTGGCCGATTGGCTCGGCACCCCCGGCGGCGAAAAGCCCTTCCGCCTCTTCGTCGCGATCATCGAGATCATCGCCTCGGTCCTGGTGCTGATCCCGCGGACCCGGTTGCCGGGGGCGCTCTTCTCGCTCGGCATCATGAGCGGGGCGATCTTCTTCCACGTGGTCAGCCCCCTGGGCATCGACCCGTATGAGGATGGCGGCGTGCTGTTCAAGGAAGCCTGCGTCACCTGGGCCGCGTCCCTGCTGATCATCTGGCTGCTGCGGGCCGAGATCCCGGTCTGGATCGACCGGGCCTGGTCGCTCGCGCCGATGCGCCGCCATGCGTGACGCGATCGGGGTCCCGCCGCCGCCGGGGCGTGATTCGCGGCTGGATGCGCTGCGCGGTGCCTTGCAGCTCATCATCTTCGCCTCGCACAGCCACGGCTCCTTCATCGGCGCCTGGCTGATCCCGGCGGCCTGGGGCCTGTCGGACAGCAGCCAGCAATTCGTCTTCCTGTCGGGCCTGGCCCTCGGCAGCGTCTTTGCCCGCAAGCGCTTGCGGACGGGTTTTTGGGCCGCGAGCCTGGATCTGCTGCGGCGCGCGGTGCGGCTGTGGCGGACGCATCTGGTGGTGTTTGGGCTCTTCGCGCTGATGGTGCTGGGCGTGGCGCTGGCGACCGGCGACCGGGGCGAGTTGATGCGCCAGGGCTTCGCCCATCTGATGGCATCGCCCTGGCGGGCCGCGGCCGGGGCGGCGGCGATGCTCTACCAGCCGGAATTCATGGGCATCCTGCCGGTCTTCGTCTGGTGCATGCTGCTGCTGCCCGGGTTCATGTGGCTGCTGGGGCGGGTCGGCGACGGGGCCTTGCTAGCGCCGGTCGGGCTTTGGGCGGGGGTGCAGGCCTGGGGCTGGGCGCCGCCGGCGCTGGGCGACAGCCACATCGCCTTCAACCCATTTGCCTGGCAGATCCTGTTCCTGGGCGGTGCCTGGCTCGGGCGGCGGATGTTGTTGGGCGGCGGGCCGCTCGCCAGCGGTGCCCCGCGCGTCGCGTCCTGGTTGACCTGGGGCAGCCTGGCGATGCTCGCGGCGGGCGTCGTGGTGATGCTACTGCACTATGGCGTCCTGGCCGGCGCGGCGCCCGACGACGGCATCTGGCGGGACAAGCGCAACCTGGGCCTGCCGACCCTGCTGCACAGCTTTGCCTGCGCCTGGCTGGCGGTGCGGCTGCTCCCGGCGGCCGGGGCCATGATCTGGAGCGCGGGCTGGAGCCGGCAGCTCGGCCGCATCGGGCGGCACAGCCTGACGGTGTTCTGCGTCGGGCTGTTCCTGGCCTATGGCGCCGCGACCGTGATCCGGCTGGCCGAGGGCGCCCGCGTGCCGACCGCGCCCTTCCTGCTCGACATCGGGCTGGTCGGGGGTGGTGTGGTGATGCTCTGGGCGCTGTCGCTGTGGCTGGACCGCCCCGCGCGCGTTGCGAAGCCGCCGGCCGCACGGCCGGCCGCCATCGGCGCCTGATGGCATGGGGATTGCTGCCTGCGGGGAGATCGACCGCGCATCAGGAAAGCAAGCCCCATGTCTGACCGCATTCCCGTCCTGTCCCGGCGCCTGGTCGCCCTTGGCGCGGCCTTGCTCGCGGGGCGCCGGGCGCTGGCGCAGCCGGCCCGCCCGGTCCGGCTGGTCGTGGGATTCGGCGCCGGCGGCATCAGCGACCTGGTGGCCCGCGTGGTGGCCGAGGCCGCCAGCGGCGCCCTGGGCCAACCCATCGTGATCGAGAACCGCACCGGCGCCGGGGGCAATATCGCGACGGAATTCGTTGCCCGCGCGGCGCCGGACGGCACCACTCTGCTGTTCGCCACGGTCGGCGCCCTGGTGGTGAACCCCATCCTGATCCCCACCACCAGTTTTGACGCGACCCGGGACTTCGTGACCATCGGGCCGTTGGCCAGCACGCCGCATGTGCTGGTGGTGCGGCCCAATACCCCGGCCACGGACCTGGCCGGTTTCCTGGCCCTGGCGCGGGCCGAACAGGGCAACATGACCTGGAGCACCGCGGGCGTCGGCACATCCCCCCACCAGACCATGCTGCTGACCCAGGCGATGACGGGTGCGCGCTTCACCCCGGTGCATTACCGGTCGGGTGCGGCCGGCGTGCAGGCGGTGCTGTCGGGTGAGGTCGCGGTGACCGCCGAGGCGACCGCCGTCGTCGCCGAACACGTCCGCGCCGGCACGCTGCGCGCACTGGCCGCCGCCAGCCCGGAGCGCCTGGCCCTGCTGCCGGATGTGCCGACCACGACGGAGCTGGGTTTTGCGGGGCTGACCAATGGCTCGGTCGCGGGGCTGATGGCGCCGCGCGGCACCCCGGCGCCGGTCCTGGCGCAGTTGGCGGCGGCCTTCAGCGCCGCCCTGGCCAGCCCCGCGTTGCAGGCCCGCCTGGCGCAGCAGGGCACGCTGCCGATGCCGGGCGATGCCGCCGCCTACGACGCCCTGCTGGCGTCGGAGCGCACGCGCTGGCGGCCGCTGCTGGAAAACCTGGGGTAGTCACCGCGCCCGCAGCACCAACAGCGCCGCACAGGACGCGAGCGACAGCCCGGCCGACAACCACAGCGCGCCGGTGCCGAAGCCGGCGATCAGCAGCCCGAACAGCAGCGGCGCCGTGGACTGCGCCAGCCGCGCCGGGATCGACAGCAGCCCCGTCCGCGCGCCGTAGCCGGCGGCGCCGAAGATCGCCAGCGGCAGCGTCCCCTTGGCGATGGTCAGCATGCCATTGCCCGCGCCATGCAACAGCGCGAACGCCGCCGCCCCCGGGGCGCCCAGCACGCCCAGGGCCAGCGCCCCGGCCGGATGGGTCAGGCAGGCGATGCGCGCCGCGACCAGCGGGTGGAAGCGCCGCATCAGCCCGAATTCGACCATGCGCGCGCCCACCTGCGCCGGGCCGATCAGGGCGGCAGCGGCGATGGCCGCGGTCGGCGTGGCACCGGCCGCCAGCAGCAGCCCGGGCAGATGCGCCCCGATCGCGCCGGCATTGAACGCGACCGCCGCGAAGACGAAGGCCAGCAGCGGCATCGCCCAGGCGGATGGCACGGCCGGTGCCGGCGCCGCCGCCGTGGCACCCGATCCGTCCTGGGCGGCCGGCGCGGGGGCAGGCTCGGCCGGCGCCTTTGGCAGCGACAGGTACAGCGGCAGGCAGATGACAATTTGCGCGACGGCCCAGCCGGCGCAGGCGCCGCGCCAGCCCCAGGCATCGGCCATCAGCGCGGTCGCGGGCCAGCCGATGGTACTGGCGAAGCCTGCGATCAGGGTGATGCCGGTGATCTTGCTGCGGGCGTCCTTGCCATACAGCCGCGCCAGCGTGGCGAAGGCGGGATCGTACAATCCCATCGCCATGCCCAGCCCCATCACCCCCCAGCCGAGCACCAGGCTGACCACCCCCTGCGCCATCGCCAGCAGCAGCAGCCCGGCCGCGAGCACCAGGCTCGACACCGCCAGCACGCCGCGCCCGCCGTGCCGGTCGATCGCGCGTCCGACCGGTGGCCCCGCCGCCGCCCCCAGCAGCAAGGCCCCGGAAAACGCCCCGAACACGACCGATGCCGATACCCCGAGGTCGCGCGCCATCGGCTCGGCCAGGATCGCCGGCAGGTAGTAGGAGGAGGCCCAGGCGAGAGTCTGCCCGGTGCCGAGCGCCAGGACGACGCGGGTCGCCGGAGACCCCCCCGTGGGCGGTGTCGTCATCGCCCTTGCCCCGCGCCCATCATCCGTGTGTCATCATCCCGTAAAGAGACTGCAACGAAGGCCGGGCATACGCACCCGTCCTCACGAACCGGGAGAATCCTAACCATGCTCCGTCGCATCCTTGCCGCCGGCGCGCTGGCAGCGGCAGCGCTCGTCGCGCCGCCCAGCCAGGCCCAAACGGCCGCCCCCACCGAAATCCAGTTCTGGCATGGCCTCACCCAACCGCTCGGCGGCATGCTTGAACAGATCGCCGCCGACTTCAACGCGAGCCAGCCGACCTATCGCGTCAACGCGACCTTCCGTGGGTCCTATCCGGAAACCATGGTCGCCGCGATCGCCGCCTTCCGCGCCGGCCAGGCGCCGCACATCGTGCAGATGTTCGAAGTCGGCACCGGCACCATGATGGCCGCCGGGCGCGCGGTGAAGCCGCTGCATGAACTGCTGGCCGAAACCGGCGTGCAGATCCCCTTCGATGACTTCCTGCCGGCGGTGCGTGGCTACTACAGCCTGCCCGATGGGCGGATGATGTCGATGCCGTTCAACAGCAGCACGGCCGTCGCCTTCTACAACAAGGACGCGTTTCGCCGCGCCGGGCTGAACCCCGACGTCTTCCCGCAGACCTGGGACGGCGTCGCCCAGGCCGCGACCGCGCTGAAGGCCGCCGGCGTCGCCTGCCCGATGACCACCGCCTGGCCGACCTGGCTGATGGTCGAACAGGTCAGCGCCATCGGCAACGTGCCGCTCGCGTCGCTGGCCAATGGGTTCGGCGGGCTGAATGCCACGCTTGAAATCAACAACCCGCTCATGCAGCGGCACTTGACCAACCTGATCAACTGGCAGCGTGACGGACTGTTCCGCTACGGCGGGCGCGATGCGGCGGCAGATGCGCTGTTCCCGTCGGGCGAATGCGCGATCATCTTCGCCTCCTCCGGCCTGCGGGCGCGCATCGTGCGCGAAGCGCAGTTCCAATGGGGCGTCGGCATGCTGCCCTTTTATGAAGGCACCGCGCCGATCAATTCGATCATCGGCGGTGCGTCCTTCTGGGCGCTGAACCGTGGCCCGAACGCGGTGCGCTCGGCGGCCGAAAACCGTGGCATCGCCGAATTCTACGCCTGGCTCGCGCGGCCGGAGGTGATCCGCAAGTGGCATGTCGAGACGGGCTTCCTGCCGGTGCGGCAGTCGGTGTTCCGCGCGCTGGAAGGCGAAGGCTACTACCGCCAGAACCCCGGCGCCGAAATCCCCATCGAGCAACTGCTGCGTGGCGGCGGCGTCACCACCGATGCCAGCCGCGGCATCCGCCTGGGCGGCTTCCCCGAGATCCGCAACATCATCCAGGAAGAGATGGAAAAGGCCTTCCAGGGCCAGCAGACCGCGGCGCAGGCGCTGGAAGCCGCGCAGACCCGTGGCAATGTGGTGCTGCGCAACTTCGAACGGCAGAACCGGCCTTCGTGATCCGACAACATGCGTAAGGTCGTCTTTTCCGGGACGGCCTTGCCGCTGGTCCTGCTCGCACCGCAACTGCTGATTACCGGCGTCTTCTTCTTCTGGCCGGCGGGCATGGCGGTGTGGCAGTCGCTGTTGCAGGAGGACGCCTTCGGGCTGTCCTCCGAATTCGTCGGGTTGCGCAATTTCTCCGAGGTCCTGGCCGATCCCTATTGGCGGGGCGCGGCCTGGAACACGGTGGTGTTTTCTTCCGCCGTCGCGGTGCTGTCGCTGTCCTCCGCGCTGTATCTCGCGGTCCAGGCGGACAAGCAGGTGCGTGGCGCGCAGGTGTTCCGCACCTTGCTGATCTGGCCCTACGCGGTGGCGCCGGCTGTTGCCGCGATCCTGTGGCTGTTCCTGTTCCATCCCAGCATCGGCTTGATCGGGCGCTGGCTGAACGGGATCGGCGTGCCCTGGGACTACAAGCTGAACGGCAACCAGGCGATGTTCCTGGTGATCATCGCCAGTGCGTGGAAACAGGTCGCCTACAACTTCATCTTCTTCCTGGCCGGGCTGCAATCCATCCCGAAATCGGTGCTGGAAGCCGCGGCCATCGACGGCGCCAAGCCGATGCGGCGCTTCTGGACCATCACCTTCCCGCTGCTGACGCCGACCGCGTTCTTCCTGCTGGTGGTGAACCTGACCTATGCCTTCTTCGACACCTTTGGCGTGATCCATGCGCTGACCCAGGGCGGGCCCGCGCGGGCGACGGAGACGCTGATCTACAAGGCCTATGCCGATGGGGTGCAGAATTTGAACCTGGGGTCGTCGGCGGCGCAGTCGGTGATCCTGATGGTCCTGGTGATCGCGCTGACCGCGTTCCAGTTCCGCTTCATCGAACGCCGCGTGCACTACTGATGCTGGATCGGTGGCGGCCCTATGCGATCCTGGCGCTCGGCGTGCTGGTCTTCGCGTTTCCGATCTGGATCACCGTCGTCGGCAGCACGCAGGATGCGGGCAGCCTGGGGCGGGGCGAGGTGCCGCTGTGGTTCGGCCCGCATGCCAGCGAAAACTTCGCGACCGCCTGGAACCAGGGCGGCGGGCGCATGCGCTCGGTTCCGGCATCGGTCATGCTGTGGAACAGCGCGGTGATGGCGATGCTGATCGCGGGCGGAAAGATCGCGGTGTCGCTGATCTCAGCCTATGCCGTGGTGTTCTTCCGCTTCCCGTTTCGCATGGCGGCGTTCTGGGCGATCTTCATCACGCTGATGCTGCCGGTGGAGGTGCGGATCATCCCGACCTTTCAGGTCATGGTTTCGCTCGACCTGACCAATTCCATGACGGGGCTGGTGCTGCCGTTGATCGCTTCCGCCACCGCGACCCTGCTGTTCCGCCAGTTCTTCCTGACCATCCCCGATGAGTTCGTCGAGGCAGCAAAGATCGACGGCGCCGGCCCGGTGCGGTTCTTCATCGATGTGGTTCTGCCGCTGTCACGCACCTCGATCGCTGCGCTCTTCGTGATCCTGTTCCTGTATGGCTGGAACCAGTATCTGTGGCCGTTGCTGATCATCAGCGACCGATCGCTGGAAACCATCGTCGTTGGCCTGTCGAAGATGATCGGCACCGGTGACAGCCAGAATGAATGGAACACCATCATGGCGACGGCGGTGCTGGCATTGGCGCCGCCGGTGATCGTGGTGGTGCTGATGCAGCGCTGGTTCGTGCGCGGCCTGACGGAAACCGAAAAATAGATGGCCACCCTCACCCTTACGGGCATCACCAAATCCTTCGCCGCCACGCAGGTGCTGCATGGCGTGGACCTGACCGTCGCCGAGGGCGAGATGGTCGTCATCGTCGGCGCCTCCGGCTGCGGCAAATCGACCCTTCTGCGCATCGTCGCGGGCCTGGAAACCGCGACCTCGGGGAAGGTGGAGATCGCCGGCCGCGATGTCTCCGCCCTGGAGCCCGCCGACCGCGATGTGGCCATGGTGTTCCAGACCTACGCGCTCTACCCGCATATGAGCGTGTTCCAGAACATGGCCTATGGACTGAAGATTCGCCGGATGCCCGCCGATGAGATCAAGCGCCGCGTCGGCGAGGCCGCGGAGATGCTGGGACTCTCCGCGCTGCTCGACCGCCGCCCCCGGCAACTCTCGGGCGGCCAGCGCCAGCGCGTCGCGATGGGCCGCGCCATCGTGCGCAAGCCGCTGCTGTTCCTCTTCGACGAACCGCTCTCCAACCTGGACGCCAAGCTACGCGTGCAGATGCGTGCGGAGATCCGGCGCCTGCAACAGCGCCTGGGCGTCACATCCCTGTTCGTGACGCATGACCAAGTGGAGGCGATGACCCTCGGCGACCGCCTCGTCGTCATGCACGAAGGCCGCGCCGCGCAGATCGCCCCGCCGATGGAGGTCTGGGGCCGTCCCGCCGATACCTATGTCGCGGGCTTCATCGGCAGCCCCGCGATGAATTTTCTACCCGCCGTGGTCGAAGGCGCTGGCGCACGGCTGGCGGCGGGGCCGCTGGTCGCCCTGCCCTTCCCCATTGCCCCCGGCCGTGCCCTGACCCTGGGCATCCGCCCCGAACATGTCCTGGTCGGCGCCGGCCCCGATGCCGTGGCCCTGGCGCCGGACCTCGTGGAACCCTTGGGGTCGGAAACCGTCATCCACGGCCGCCTGGTTGATGGCACGCCGCTGACCGTCAAAATCGCCGGTCCCGCGCCGCCGCCCGGGCCGCTCGCGGTCCGGGTGCCGACAGAATGGCTCCATGTCTTCGACGCGGGAACCGGGCTGCGGATCAGCCCGCCGTAATCCCCACCCGGCGCACCACGGCGCCCCAGCGGGCGGCGTCGTCGCGGATCACCTCGGCCAGTGCCTCGGGCGATTCGTCGGTGGCTTCGACACCCAGGGCGGCCAGGCGCTGGGCCAGTTCCGGGCGCTTCACCACCGCGCGGCTGGCGGCATTCACCCGCGCCAGGATTGCCGGATCGGTGCCGGGGGGCGCCACCAGCCCATGCCAGCCAACGGCGGTCAGCCCGGCAAAGCCCTGGCTCGCCAAAGTCGGGACTTGCGGCAGGGCGCCCGTCGGGGCCTGGGACGACACCGCCAGCCCGCGCAACCGGCCGTCGCGCACATGGTCGGTCACGGCGCCGATGTTGATCATCACGCCCTGCAGATGCCCGGCCAGCAGGTCGTTCACAGCCAGGGCGCCGCCGCGATAGGGCACATGGGTCCAGGTGGTTTCGCTGCTCTGCTGCGCCAGTTCGATCAGCAGATGCGCGAGGCTGCCGCTGCCCGGCGTGCCGACCGCGGGCGGTGCGCCACGCGCGGCGGCGATGAAGGACGCAAGATCGGCATGCGGGCTGTCGGCCTTCACCACCAGAATCTGCGGCACCAGCACCGTGCGGTGGATCGGCGCGAAGCCCAGCGGATCGAAGGGCAGGCGCGGCGTCAGCGCCCCCGTGATCGACAGCGTGTCGGACCCCGCCAGCCAAGTATAGCCATCCGGCCGCGCCCGCGCAGCGGCGTCATAGCCGATGTTGGACCCACCACCGGGCAGGTTTTCCACCTGCACCGGCTGGCCCAATGCCTCGGACAACGCACGGGCGGAATGGCGGGCGACGATGTCCTGGCTGCCGCCCGGTGCGACCGGGACGATCAGGCGGATGGGACGGTCGGGCCAGGCGGATTGCGCCAGGGCGGGGCGCGCGAGGGCTGCGGCACCCAGGCCAAGCAGGGCGCTACGACGGGAAAGAATCATCTCAGGCTTCCAATGCGAGAAGGGAGTGGCCGTCAGGCGGCCAGGGCGTCTTGGGTCAGGGCGCGGAGGGCCTCGGCGCCCTGGCGGGTACAGAAATCGCCAAACCCCTCACGCAGCACGCGATGCGCGGCGAAGGCGGCGAACAGCGGTTCCAGGGTCGTGGCGATCGCGGCCTCCGGCACCTTGTCGGCCAGTTGGAAGGACAGCCGCGTGCCGGCGAAATCGCCGCCGACGAAGAGCGTGTAGAGCCCCGGCGCGCGGCCGACGACGCCGATATCCCCCGCATAGGGCCGGGCGCAGCCGTTTGGGCAGCCGGTCAGGCGGAAGGAAATGCGTTCCTGCGCTAGGCCGTGGCGGCCCAGCGCCGCCTCGATCGAGGCCAGCATCGGCGCATGCACGCGCTCGCCCTCCGCCAGCGACTGGCCACAGGTCGGCAGGGCGACGCAGGCCAGCGACCAGCGCGCCATCGGAGTCATGGTTTCGGGCAGGCGTATGCCGTGCTCGGCCAGGATGGCCTCGATCGCGGGGCGATCCTCGGGCGCGATGTTCGACAGGATCAGATCCTGCTGCGGCGTCGCCACGGGATCGGCGCCGAAGCGCGACACGATCTCGCGCAGTCCCGCGCGCATCGGTCCTGCGATTCGCCCCGATGGAATGGACAGGCCCAGCCAGAGCCGCCCATCCCCCTGGATCTGCCACCCCAGCAATTCGGGCATGCGCAGCGTGGGCAGGGGTCCGGGTGGCAACAATTCGCGGCCCAGATCGGCCGAAAGCTGCGCCCGCGCCCAATCCGGGCCCTGTTCCTCCAACACGTACTTCAGCCGGGCATGCTTGCGGTCGGTGCGGTCGCCGTGGTCGCGGGACAGGCGGACGACGGCTTCAGCGACCTCCAGCACCTCGTCCGGGCCGATCAGCGCGACGGGATCGGCCAGGCGGGGAAAGGTGCTGGGCTTGTTGTGGGTCATCCCCAGGCCGCCACCGATGGTGACGATCCAGCCGACGATGCGCCCGCCCTGCACGCGGGCGATGAAGCCCAGGTCGTTGGTCAGCACATCGGGCGTGTTGTCCGACGGATCGACCAGGGCGATCTTGAATTTCCGGGGCAGATAGGTCGGGCCGTAGAGCGGTTCCTCCTCGGCCTTCGCCGGGGTATCGGCCCCTTCCGCCAGGAAGATATCGTGGTGCGCGCGGGTTTTTGGCAGCAGCGCTGTGGAAAGCCGCGCGGCCCAGCCCTGCAACGCCGCATGCACGGCGGTGCGCCGGGGGGCGGCCGTGGTGGTGACGTTGCGAACCACGTCGCCGCAGGCGGCAAAGCTGGTCAGCAGCGCCGCGTCGATGCCGGCGATCACCGGCTTCACATTCCCGCGCAACACCCCGTGGAATTGCACCCCCTGACGGGAGGTCAGCCGCAGGCTTCCATCGGCCAGGTTGCCGGCCAGGTCGTCCAGGTGCAGCCACTGTGCCGCCGTCATCCGCCCGCCGGGGCAGCGGACGCGGACCATGAAGGACCAGTCCTTGTCCAGCTTCGCCTGCTTGCGCTCGGTCGCGGTATCGCGGTCGAACTGCTCATAGGTGCCGTGGAATTTCAAAAGCGTATAGGTCGCCTCGGACACGCCGCCGACGGCGGCCTCGGCCGCCAGTTCGGCGCCGATGGTGCCGCGCAGGGCCAGGCTTTCCTGCTTCTGGCCTTCGACAGCGCTGGGTTTGGACGACATGGCAAAAGCCCCCGAAATCACTTGCAGGATGGGATACCACAGTTTAGCGTTCAGACAACGTTGAATACGGATGGTCGTCATGTATTTCACAGATGGTTCGCAGGCTTCGGATGGCGGCACCCGTCTGGCGATGTGCGACGCCCCCGCCCCCGGTGAGGTCTGGCTGGTCGGCGCCGGCCCGGGCGACCCGGGGCTGCTGACCCTGCGCGCCGCGACCGCCATCCGTGCGGCCGACCTGGTGCTGCACGACCACGTCCCCGCCCGCATCGCCCGTGCCCATGCGCGGCCGGGCGCCGTTCTGATCGACGTCGGCAAGCGCAAGGGCGCGGCCCCCGTGCCGCAGGCCAAGATCATCGCGCGCATGCTGGATGCGGCCCGCGCCGGTCAGCGCGTGGTGCGGCTGAAGGCGGGCGACCCGTTCCTCTTTGCCCGTGGCGCCGAGGAAGCCGCCGCCCTGGCCGCGGCCGGCATCCCCTGGCGCGTGGTGCCGGGCGTGTCGGCCGGGCTGGCGGCCCCCGCCGCCGCGGGCATCGCGCTGACCCGGCGCGGCGTCGCGGGCGCGGTGACCTTCCTGTCCGGCCATGACGAAACCGGCCAGATGCCGCCGCATGACTGGGACGCCCTGGCCCGCGCCGGCGGCACCTTGGTCGTGTTCATGGCCATGACCAGGCTGGATTCGCTGGTCCTGGCACTACTCGGCGCCGGCATGCCCGCCGGGACGCCCCTGGCCATCGTCGCCCAGGCCAGCCTGCCGGGTGAAGCGAGCCTGACCGCCACGCTCGGCACCGCGATGCTGGCGGTGCGCCGCAACGCCGCCCTGCCCAGCCCCGCGATGGTGCTGATCGGCGCCACCGTCGGCCAGGCGATCGGCCTGCCGGACACCATAGGCGCCGAACCGGCGCGGAGGGCCGCACGATGATCGCCACCTTCGCGACCCGGGTGCTGCCGCCGGCCCCGCCGCCGCCGGTCATCGAGGACGAGACCTGCCCATGGCGGGAGGATGCGCCACGGGATTCGGCGGCGCGGGTGGTGGTCGCAACCCTGGCGGCACTGGCCGCGCTGGTGCTGCTGGGGGTGTTTGGGGCGGCGTGACGAAAAAGGCCGAGGGGCTGGCCCCTCGGCGCTGACCTTGCGGCGTTACGCCCGCTCCCGATCCCGCTCCGCCTCGCGCAGCGCCACGACCTCGGCCCGCAGCGCACGGACCTCGGCCCGCAGGCTGGCCATATCCTCGCCGACCGGGTCCGCCCCGCCTTCCGGCATGCCATAGCCCGCCGTCGCGCAATCCGCCCCGCCCTTGCGCGGCGCGCGGCCCGGAATGCCGACGACCGTGGCCCCGGCCGGCACCGGACTAACCACCACCGCATTGGCGCCGATGCGGGCGCCATTGCCCAGGGTGATCGGGCCCAGCACCTGCGCCCCGGCGCCGATCACGACGCCATCGCCCACGGTCGGGTGCCGCTTGCCGGGGCTGCCGGACAACCCGCCCAGGGTCACGCCGTGGTAGATCAACACATCGTCGCCGATTTCCGCCGTCTCACCGATCACGACGCCCATGCCGTGGTCGATGAAGAAGCGCCGGCCGATGGTCGCACCCGGATGGATTTCGATGCCGGTCAGGAAACGGCCCAGATGGCTCAAGACCCGCGCCGTGCCGCGCAGGCCCCAGGTCCAGACGCGATGGGACAGCCGGTGCCACAGCACGGCGTGCAGCCCGGCATAGGCCAGGATCACCTCGGGCCAGGACGGCCGGGCGGGATCGCGGGCGCGGATGCTGCGGGCGAGTTCCAGGATTTCCAAAGGCTACTCCCGCCCGGTCAGAGTGTTGCCGCCAGAGTGTTGCCGCCCCTGCCCGCCCGCTGGCCGACCCTTCAGGCCAGCCAGGACGGCACGGGCAAACCGCGTTCCCGCAGGAAGATGGGGTTGAACAGCTTGGATTGGTAGCGCGCTGCACCATCGCAGAGAATCGTCACGATCACATGGCCGGGCCCCATCGCCTTTGCCAGGCGCATGGCCGCGGCGACGTTCAGCGCGGCACTGCCGCCGAGGCCGATGCCCTCGCGCAGCAGCAGGTCGAAGCAGATCTCCAGCGCCTCCGGATCCTCGATGCGCAGGGCATCGTCGATCGGGGCACCTTCCAGGTTGCCGGGCACCTTGCTGGCCTGGCCGATGCCCTCGGTGATGGAGGTGCCTTCGGCTTTCACCTCACCGGTCTTCACCCAGGAATACAGGCCCGATCCGGCGGGGTCGGCCAGCACGATGCGGACGTTCGGGTCGCGCGCCTTCAGCGCACGGCCGACCCCGGCCAGGGTGCCGCCGGTGCCGCAGGAACAGGTGAAGGCATCGATGCGACCGCCGGTCTGTTCCCAGATCTCGGGGCCGGTGGTGTCCTCATGCGCCTGGCGATTGGCCAGATTGCCGAATTGGTTGGCCCAGATGACCCGTTCGCCGGCGGCGGCCATTTCCTCGGCGATGCGGCGGCTGGTGTTCACGTAATGCCCGGGGTCGGCCAGTGGTTTTGGCGAGACCAGGCGCAGGTCCGCGCCGATCATGCGCAGGAAATCCAGTTTTTCCCGGCTTTGCGTTTCCGGCACCACGATCACGCTTTTCCAGCCGCGCGCATTGGCGGCCAGGGCCAGGCCGATGCCGGTATTGCCGGCCGTGCCCTCGACCACCGTGCCCGGCTCGCCCTCGACCAACTGGCCGCGGGCCATGGCGTCGCGCAAAATGCCCAAGGCGGCCCGGTCCTTGACCGAGCCGCCTGGGTTCATGAATTCGGCCTTGCCCAGGATGTCGCATCCCGTGGCGGCCGAAGGGCCGGCCAGGCGAATGAGCGGCGTGTTGCCCACTGCCCCCCAAAAACCATCAACCGGCCCGGTCCCCATCAGGCCACGTCCACCCAACGCAGGTAAGGCTTCTGGGCGTTCCAGCCCTGGGGGAAGCGTTCCTTGGCATCGGCATCCGACAGGCTCGGCACGATGATCGCCTTCTCGCCCGGCTGCCAGTTCACCGGGGTCGCGACCTTGGAACGGTCGGTTAGTTGCAGGCTGTCGATGACCCGCAGCACTTCCAGGAAGTTGCGGCCGGTGCTGGGCGGATAGGTCAGGGTCAGGCGCACCTTGTGCGCGGGGTCGATGACATAGACGGTCCGCACGGTCAGCGCCGCGTCGGCCGCCGGGTGGATCATGCCATAGAGCGTCGAGACAGCCTTGTCGGTATCGGCGATCATCGGGAAGTTCAGGGTCGATCCCGTGGTTTCGGCGATGTCGGCGGCCCAGCCCTCGTGCCGGTCCAGGGTATCGACCGAAAGCCCGATCACCTTGACGCCGCGCTTGTCGAATTCGGGCTTCAGGCGCGCGGCTTCACCCAGTTCCGTCGTGCAGACCGGGGTGAAATCCTTGGGGTGGCTGAACAACACGACCCACTGGCCCGCGGCCCAGTCGTGGAAGGCAATTTTGCCGGCGGTGGTCTCCGCCGTGAAATCCGGGGCGATGGTGCCAAGCTGGATGGTCATGCGCTGTGGTTCCTCAGGGTTTTCAGATTTCACGAAATCCAGGCGTTTTAGTCGGCCGAAATTCCCTAAAACCACAGTCGCGCCATGCGGTCCAGACGGCACCTCGTCAGATGGCGAAATTCAATGGCCCCGCCGCCGGGCGCTGCAAGCCAGCGGCGGCGGCACGCGACAAAAGATCGGCCAGGGTCTGCCGCGCCAGGCTGGCGCGGAGGCCCGCTTCCAACTCCTCCCAGAATGGCTCGGCGACCAGGCCGCGCAAGCCGCCACCCGTGACCTCCTCCGGTTCCTGCTCGCCGGCCTCCTCCGTGATGCAGGCGACGATCGTGTCCAGGGGGATATCCCGCGCTGGGCGTGCCAGGCGATAGCCGCCCTTCGGGCCGCGCGTGCTGGCCAGCAGGCCGGCGCGGGCCAGCGCCTGCAAGACGGGTTCGATGCCGCGTCGCGCCTCACCCAGGCGGTCGGCGATGTCCGCCCCCGGTACGGTGCGGCCGCGGCCGGCGAAGAAAGCCACGTCCAGCATGATGCAGATCGCCAGCCAGGCTCGTTCGCGCTTCAGCATATCTGGCCTTCCCATTGTTTTCACCGCTTCGATACGTGGTATCATGACGATCATGCCAGACGCCATCCCGCGACCGCCCCTCACCCCCCGTCTGCGCACGTCCGTGTTGGACACCATCGGGGCCACCCCTTTGGTGCTTTTACCCAGGCTCGCGGCCGAATGGGGCCTCGTCGCCCGGGTCGCGATGAAATGCGAATTCTTCAACCCTGGCGGCAGCGTGAAGGACCGAATCGGCCTGGCCATGGTCATGGCTGCGGAGGCCGAGGGCCTGATCGCGCCCGGCCGCACGACGCTTGTCGAACCGACCTCCGGCAATACCGGCATCGCGCTCGCGACGGTCGCGGCCGCCCGCGGCTATCGCCTGATCGTGATCATGCCCGAAGGGGCCAGCATCGAACGCCGCCGCATGCTGCGCCTGCTGGGCGCGGAGCTGGACCTGACGCCATCCGACCAGGGCATGGCCGGCGCCATCGCCCGGGCCGAGGCGATCCTGGCCGAAACCCCCGATGCCTGGATGCCGCGCCAGTTCGACAACCCGGCCAACCCCGCCGCCCATGCCGCCACCACCGCCGAGGAGATCTGGGCCGATACCGCCGGTGAGGTCGATGTCATCATCTGCGGCATCGGCACCGGCGGCACCGCGACCGGCATCGCCCGCGCGCTGAAACCGCGCCGCCCCGGCCTGCGGGTCGTGGGCGTCGAGCCGGCCGAATCCGCCGTGCTGTCGGGCGATGAGGCCGGGCCGCACGGCATCCAGGGCATCGGCGCCGGGTTCCGGCCCTCGATCCTGGAACTCGGCCTGCTGGACGGGGTGATGCGGGTGGCCGAAGCCGATGCGCTGGCCGCCGCGCGCCGCGTCGCCCGGTTGGATGGGCTGGCGGTCGGCATCTCCTCCGGCGCCGTGCTGCATGCGGCCGGGGTGATCGGGCGGGAACCGGGGCTGGCCGGTGGGCTGGTGGTCGGCATCGCGGCATCCGGCGCCGAACGGTATCTTTCGACGGCGCTGTTCGCCGGGCTGTAACGACCGGCTCCGGCCTGTTCAGCCGTGCGGGCTTCTGCGGTATCAGCACCCTCACGAACCCTGCCCGGCCGTTACCGAGAAAGAGCCCCATGTCCGGATCCACCGCCAGCACCCCGCCGATCGACCGTGCCAACCAGGCGCGTGACCGCGGCGAATGGGCGGCCGCGGCAAGGCTCTTTGCCGAACACCTGGCGACGGCCACCACCGACTGGCCGGCGATGGTGCAGCACGGCCATGCGCTGAAGGAAGCCGGTGAGGCGGAGGCGGCATTGGACGCCTACCTCGCGGCCGAGGCACTGGCGCCCGAGGATGCCGACCTGCAACTCCAGATCGGCCATCTGCTGAAGCAGCAGGGCCGTTGGGAAGCGGCCGCCATGCGCTATGCCCGCGCCGCGACCCTGGACCCCGCCAATCCGATAGCGGCGATCGAGGCCGCGGGCACCGAACGGATGCGCCCGCGCGGCGCCGAGGCCGCGCCCCCGCGCGCCCAGGGCGCCGACCCCCGGCTGGTCTTCGACGTGACCGACCTGCTCGACCATTTTTCCGTCCGGCGCACGCCGACGGGCATCCAGCGCGTGGCGATCGGCGTGCTGTCGCCGATCCTGGAGGGCGGCTTGCCCGCCGGCGCGCTGACCGGCCTCGGCACCGCCTTCGCGGTCTTCGATTCCGTGCCGGGGGTGTGGCGGCGGCTCGACCGCGCGCCCTTCGCCGCCATCGTGCGCCTGTCGCGCACGGGGACGTCGATCACCGACCCCGATTGGGTCGCGGCGGTCGATGCCATCAAGGAGGCGCGCAAACTGGCCCCGCCGGTGCGCTTCGCCCAAGGGGCTGTGCTGGTGAACCTGGGCAATGCCTTCGGCATCCCGGATTACTTCCGCGGGCTGCGCCGCGCCCAGGCGCAATCCGGCATCCGCTGGCTGCCCTTCGTGCATGATTGCGTGCCGCTGGAAGTGCCGGAGCATTGCCTGGAGACCATGCTCGGCGACTACGCCCAGTGGTTCGCCTGCTTCGCGACCCATGCCGCGGGCTTCCTGTGCAATTCGGAGAACACGCGGCGCGACGTGCTGCGGCACATGGCGGCCCTTCTGCCAGGGCGGCGCCCGCCCGCCAGCGTGGTGCGGCTCGACGGCGATCCGCGATCGGGCCTGGCCCCCTCACCCGGCGCGCTGGCGGAAATCCCGGCCCTGCGCCCGGGCGAACGCTTCGTGTTGTTCTGTTCCACCATCGAAAGCCGCAAGGACCACCATCTGGTCTTTTCCGCTTGGCTCGCGCTGCTGCGCCGCCATGGCGCGGCAAAAATCCCCCGGCTGGTCTGCGCCGGCCGCCAGGGCTGGCACGCGCAGGCGGCGCTCGACCTGCTGGCGCAATCGCCGCTGCTGCGGCGCCATGTGGTGCTGACCGGGGAGGTCTCGGACGAAGCGCTGGACCTGCTCTACGACGCCTGCGCCTTCACCGTGTACAACAGCCATTACGAAGGCTGGGGCCTGCCGATCACCGAGAGCCTGGCGCATGGCCGGGTGCCGGTGGTCCCGCGCCATTCGTCGCTGCCGGAGGCCGGCGGCTCGGCCGCCGTGTATTTCACCCCGCGCAGCGAGCCCGACCTGGTCGCCGCCCTGGAACCGCTGATGCTGGACCCCGAGGCCATGGCGATCGCCGAGGCGCGGCTGGCCGTCGCCCCGCTGCGGCCATGGTCTGCCTTGACGATGGACGTGCTGGCCGCCGTCCGCGCCCTGCCCGAGGCCGATGCCCTGCCCGTCGTGGCGATGCAGCCCGGCCGCCGCTACCCCACGGGCCGCAACCGCCTGACCCGTCCGGACGCGGCGATGGCCGTCACCGACCGGCTGCGCGACGGCAATGGCTGGCACCCCGCCGAGGCCTGGGGCGTCTGGTCGAAGCAGGGGCCGGTGGCGCTCGGGCTGCCGCTTGCGCCGGGCTTCGCGGGCCAGGCGCTGCGGCTCTACCTCGACCTGCGCGCGCCGCCGCGCCCGCTGGATTTGCGCATCATGGCCCGGGCTGGCGAGGAGGAGACCGTCGCCGTGCTGCCGATGAAGCCGGGCCCGGATTTCATCGCGGCCATCGATATTCCGCCGATGCCGGACTCCAGCGTGCTGGAGATCGACCTGGACACCGGCCCCGGCGTGCGCCTGGCCGATCTTGGCGTGGACGACCCGCGCACCATCGGCATCGGGATACGCGGGGTGATGCTGTGCCGGGCGGACGACCTGCTGTCCCGCCTGGGCTATGTCGAGGCGGCACGCTTCCCGCAAGCAGAGGCTGAGGTCCAGCCGGCATGACGACCGGGCGATCGCCGGGGGGCCGCGTCCTGGTGACAGGCGCTGCCGGCTTCATCGGCGCCGCCTTGTCGCAGGCTTTGCTGGCGGCCGGGCATCGCGTGCTCGGGATCGACAACCTGACCCCGTATTACAACCCCGCGCTGAAGCAGGCGCGCTTGGACCGGCTGCTCGCCAGCCCGGGCTTCACCTTTTGCGAAGTCGATATCGCCGCCCCCGGCGCGCTGATGGAGGCCTGGTCCGGGTTTCGGCCCGATGCCGCCGTGCACCTGGCGGCCCAGGCCGGGGTGCGCTGGAGCCTGTCGCACCCGCACGCCTATACGCACGCCAATGTCGAAGGCACGCTCTGCGTGCTGGAAGCCGCGCGCAAAAATCCCGTGGCGCATCTGCTCTATGCCTCCTCCTCCTCGGTCTATGGCGGCAATGACAAGGTGCCCTTCGCCGAGACGCACCCGGTGGAACGGCCGGTCTCGCTCTACGCCGCCACCAAGCGGTCCTGCGAATTGATGGCGCGGACCTATGCGCATCTCTACGGCGTCGCTTCCACCGGGCTGCGCTTCTTCACCGTCTATGGCCGCTGGGGCCGGCCCGACATGGCCTATTGGCTGTTCACCGACGCGATCCTGGCCGGGCGCCCGATCGAGGTGTTCAACCACGGCCGCATGGCGCGTGACATGACCCATGTGGATGACATCGTCGGCGGCATCGTGCGGCTGTTGCCGCTGGCGCCGGTCGCGGGGGCGCCGGGGCCGGGCCAGCCGGATGGCAGCGTGCCGCACCGGGTGCTGAACCTGGGCGGCGACCGGCCGGAAAGCCTGGGCGACCTGATCGCCGCGATCGAGACCGCCTGCGGCCGCCCGGCCGAGCGCGTGTTCAAGGGCATGCAGCCCGGCGACGTGGAGCGCACCTGGGCCGACATGTCGGCGCTGCGCGACCTGGTCGGCTGGTCGCCCGGGATCCGGATGGCCGATGGGGTGGCGGATTTCGTCGAGTGGTACCGCGGATGGAACAAGGGGTAGCGGGCGGCGGAAGAAATGGGTGTGGTTGCGCCAGTGGAAGGGGCTTCGCCCCCTCCACACCTCCCCCACCAGGGGCCGCCGCCCCTGGACCGGCGGAGTATTGGTAAAATAAAGAGAGGGGCATGCCGCGCCCTCGATCAAAGGCGCATCAGTGACGCCCCTCTCTTTATTTTACCAAATCGCGTGGGTTCCAAGGGGCCACGGCCCCTTGGTGGGGAGAGTTTGAGAGGGGCAACGCCCCTCTCAAGCGCAACAGCCCCATTTCTTCCGCCGCCCGCTAGGCCACGTTCTGTTCGTCCTGGCCCATCTCCAGCCCACCCAGCCGCAGCCCTTCGGCATAATGTGCCACATCGGCTGCGCGCAGCGGCGCCCGGCGCAGGGCCGCCGTGACCGTCAGCCCGGGTTCAAGCGCGAGCAACCGTGCCAGCACCGACCGGGCCTCAGCCTTGTCCCCCAGATGGCCCAGGCAGGCGAGCCAGGGGCGTAGCGGAAAGGAAAACGCGGGGTTCAACTCCGCCACGTCGCGTGCGGCGGCGGCCGCTTCGGCGTGGCGCCGCAGCAGCATCAGCGGCACCAGCAGCGCCCCGTCGAAGAAGAAGCCGAAGGGATGGAGCGGCGCCAGTTCCTTGTAGCGCGCCATGCGCCGCAGCGCTTCCTCGTGCCGCCCGGCGTAGCATTCGGCCAGGCCGGAAAACACCCAGGCCATGGCCAGGTTCGGGTTCATCGCCAGCGCCCGGTCGTGCAGCGCCGCCCCCTCCTCCGGCCGGTGGTGCAGATAGGCGCGGACATGGCCGCAGATGGTCAGCGCCTGCGCATCGGCGGGGTCGAGGGCGATGGCGCGGCGGGCCAGCGCCTCGGCCCGCAGCATCGCGCTGGCCTGGTCGGGCGCCCAGCCCTGGCCGACCTGGAACAGGAACCAGGCGGCATACCAGGCCTGGGCCGCGGCAAAGCCCGGGTCGGCGGCGCAGGCCTGTTCCAGCAATACGCCGGCGGCATCGAAACCGTCGCGGTCCAGCGCGGTCAGCCCCGGAATGGCCCGCAGCAGAAGTTCGTAGGCCGAGGGGTCGGTCGGCGGGGCGGCCTGCGCGCGCCGCGCCTCCAGCAGCAGCAGTTCAGGATCGACGCGGGCGACGACGGCGGCGGCGATCTCCTCCTCGAACCCCGCCAGCTTGTCGGAGGAGACCTGGAAGCGTTCGGCCCAGACCACGGTCTGCGGCGGCCGCAGATCGGTCAGCCGCAGCGCCACGCGCAGGATGCCGCCGCCCAGCTGGATCTGTCCCGACAGCGCCAGGTCCAGCCCCGCCGTGCGGGCGACCAGGCAGGGATCGGCCGGTTCCCGCCGCACCGCGACACCCAGCGACTGCGGGTCGGCGACGAAGAGCCAGCGAAAGCGCGACAGCGCCGCGGTCAGGCTCTCGGCCAGGGCATCGGCCATCCAGGCGGCATCCGGCAGGGCCGCGAGCGGCAGCACGCCGAGCCGGGCACCACGGCGCGGCGCGGCTTTTGGCGCGGGCGCGACGACTGCGCGTGCGGGCGCCACGACCTCTGGCATCGTGGCCGGGCCGGCGAGCAGCAATGCCTCGGTCGCCGCCGCCGGGGCGCGGCCCTGTGCGGCCATGGCCAGGCGCAGGCGGACCAGGGCGGCGCGTGCCGATGCGGGATCGCCGGCCCGGGCGCGGGCCAGGATCAGCGCCGCGGCCGCCGGCTCATCGGCCGCATCGAAGCCGAGCAGCCGAATCGCCGCCGCCTCGCTCGGCGCATGAGAGAACAGCAGCCGCGCCAGGTCGGTCGCGGCCTGGCTGAGTGCGGCACGCCGGGCCAGCAGCCATCGATCGAAGGCGGGGTCGATGCCCTCCATGCCCTCCAGCAAGGGCGCCCGCAGCAGGTCAAGGGCACTGGGGTTGGCGGCATCCGCCGCCTGCACCTGCTCCGCATCGACCCAGCGCACGGCGGAGGGCAAGGCGACATCTTCCCGCCCCGCCAGCAGCATGGGCGGCCCCGGGATCCGGCCCAGGGCGGATTGGATGTCGAGCAAGGCCTGGCGCAGGCTGCCACGGGCCTGTTCGTCGGCGGCGCGACTCCACAGTAGCCCCGCCAAGTCGCGCCGCGACGTCGGGCCATCGGCCAGGGCCAGGATCGCCAGCAGCGCCTGCGCCTTGCGCCCGCGTGGCAGGACGGTGGCCGCGCCGGGGCCCCACGCCTCCATGGGTCCAATCAGGACCAGACGCAGACGACAAGTTGTATTTGAATCGGGCAACGCAACCGCCATGGCGGCAAGTTACAGTTCGCCCTTCCGCTGTCCATGGCGGTTTGGAAAATTCAGTGTCGCTTTGGCCGCGAAGGCGGCCGCCGGGCGCTGCCCGGTTCGGAGTGGGATCAGCCGCGCGGCACCCCCAGCGCATCGGCGGCGGCGACGGCATCACGCAGGACCCCGAAGGCATCCTGAACGTCGAAGGCCAGGAAGTCCCGCTCGATGGCATCGGTCAGGCTGGGCGGCGAGGCCTGCGCCGCGCGGGACAAGGCGTTGCTGCGTTCCTGCAGCGCGAGCAGCGCCCGCGCCGCCCGCAGCACTTCCATCAGCACGAGTTCCGCGGCGACGGATTTCGGGACCATGGGCGCCTTGCGGTGACAAGGTTCGAACTGGTCCATCTTGCGCAACCCCATCTGCCCAACCCCTTGTCCACGTTCAGAGATTGGCAAGGATCGATGCGGGTTGCGCGTGAGAAGGGGTGGCGCCTGCGTGAATGCGTCGTGAAGGACTGAAAGCCGGTGAAACGGCTTTTTTCCCTCTAAGTGATTTTTTTCCTTGCCATGGTTTCCGGTTCTGCATATGTTCCCTTCACCGGCAGGCAGTCCTGCCCCGGTTCGACGGAGACACCCCCATGGCCATCATCACCAACCAGACCCCGAGCATCCTCCCCGCCCAGATCCAGGCCGTGTCCGATTCCAACACGGTGCGCGTCGGCGCCGGTCTTCGCCGCTTCACGGCGGTGCGCGACAATGGCCAGGTTCGCGTCGGTGCCGGCCTGCGCCGCATGACGGCCCCCGCCGCGGTGAAGGACAGCGGCCTCGTCCGCGTCGGCGCCGGCCTGCGCCACATCGCGGCCCCCGCCGCGGTGCGCGACAACGGCCAGGTCCGCGTCGGTGCCGGCCTGCGCCGCATGGCGGCCCCCGCCGCGGTGAAGGACAGCGGCCTCGTCCGCGTCGGCGCCGGCCTCCGCCACGTCGCGGCGGCCGTGCGCGACAACGGTCAGGTCCGCGTCGGCGCCGGCCTGCGCCGCATGAGCCCCGCCCCGCTGCCGGCGGCGATCCGTGACAGCGGTCGCGTCCGGGTCGGCGCCGGTCTCCGCCGCATCTGACGCAGGGGCGGCCGGCACCATTCCTCCCCGGTGGTGCCGGCCGTCGTGTCCGACCCAAGCCAGCCTTCCCAGGATACCGGAACAATGTCCCAATCTCCCCCTCCGATCCGCTTTCACGCCCTGATCCCCGGCCAGCGCCCCCCGGCCCGCGCCGATCGCAGTGGCCTCGGCACCCTGCCGATCCGGGCCTGGCGGTATTGCGAGGCGGTCACCACCGCGGCCGGCCTCGGCTGGCACATCTTCCCGCCGGCGGCCTTCCGGCTGCTGTTCGACGGGCAGCGCATCTGGTGGCAGTGCGACGATGTCGCGGAAGACTGGATGCCGCTGGACGATGCCGCCCAGTTCCCGGGCTTTGCCCAGACCTTCGACGCCGCGGCACCGGAAGAGATGCGCGGGTTCTCGCCCCCCTTCCTGACCGCCCTGCCGGAACCTGGCGTGGTGCAGATCTGGACCGGTCTTCTGGCCCGCAGCGCCCCGGGTTGGAGCCTGCTGCTGCGCCGCCCGCCGAACCTGCCGCCGGTGCCGGGGATCGAGATCTATGAGGGCCTGGTCGAAACCGACGCCTGGTTTGGCCCACTCTTCACCAATATCCGCATCACGCGGACGGATGAGCCGATCACCCTGCGTCCGGAATGGCCGCTGCTGCTGGCGCAGCCCGTCCCCCGCCCGGCCTATGCCGAAGCCTGGTTGAACGGCGCGGAAATGGTGGAAGGTCTTTCGGCCATGGGGGCCGATGAATGGTCAGGCTATGACGCCGCCGTGGTGGCTCCCGCCCGGGCGGTGCATCGCCCCGGCAATTACGCGGTCGCCGCCCGCAAGCGCCGCAAGGGGGAAGAGGCGACCGGTTGCCCCTTCCACCGTGCGCAAAGCCTTACTTCGGCGCCAGCACCATAATCATCTGGCGGTTTTCCAGGCGCGGCATCTGCTCGACCTTGACCAATTCGCCGAGTTCGACGCGGATCCGCTCCAGCACCTTCACACCCAGATCCTGGTGCGCCATTTCGCGACCACGGAACCGCAGCGTCACCTTGACCTTGTCGCCCTCGTCGATGAAGGACCGCGCCGAGCGCATCTTCACCTCGTAGTCGTGGTCGTCGATGTTCGGCCGGACCTTGATCTCCTTGATCTCGACGACCTTCTGCTTCTTGCGGGCCTCGTTGGCCTTCTTCTGCTGCTCGTACTTGAACTTGCCGTAGTCGGTGATCTTGCACACCGGCGGGACGGCGTTCGGCGAGATTTCCAGCAGGTCGAGGCCGACATCATAGGCGCGGCGGAGCGCATCATGCGCGCTCATGACGCCGAGCATTTCGCCGGCTTCGTCGATCAGACGCACTTGCGGAACACGGATATCCTCGTTGACGCGCGGTCCATCGCGGGTCGGCATTTGGGCGGGTGCGGGGCCTCGGGCCAGGGTGGTCTCCTATCGTGGTGAAATCTTGTCGCGCGATAGACCCAAAAGGCCTTGAAGCGCAACATATCTATGTGCTGCGGCGCAGCACACAAACAAGGTGTCGCGGTCTATTTGTCCGAAAGACGTAAATCGGGCGGTGTCGCCTCGGCGGCCAGCAGCGCCACGGCGTCGTCCAGGCTCAGCGTCTCCTGCTCCCGCCCGGGCAGGCGGCGCAGGACGAGCTTGCGCTCCTCCGCCTCTCGCCGGCCGATCACGCCCAGCACGGGAATGCGCTGTTCGATGTGGTCGACGACCTTGCGGTTGATCTTCTCGTTGCGGACATCGGCCTCGGCATGCACGCCGGCCGCGCGCAGGGCCGCCACGACCTCACGCGCGTAATCCGCCGCATCCTCTGTGATGGTCGCGACGACGACCGGCACCGGGGCGAGCCAGAGCGGGAAGCGTCCGGAATATTGCTCGATCAGGATGCCGAGGAAGCGTTCGAAGGACCCCAGGATCGCGCGGTGCAGCATGACCGGGCGGCGGCGGCTGCCATCCTCGGCGGTGTACATCGCGTCCAGCCGTTCCGGCAGGACGTAGTCCACCTGCAAGGTGCCGCATTGCCAGTCGCGGCCGATGGCGTCGCGCAGCACGAATTCCAGCTTGGGGCCGTAGAAAGCCCCCTCACCCGGGTTCCACTCGTATTCGACGCCGGCCAGGACGCAGGCGTCCTTCAGCCCTTGTTCCGCCTTGTCCCAGGATTCCTCGCTACCGGCGCGCTTCTCCGGCCGGTCGGAGAACTTCACCCGGAAGCTCTCGAACCCGAAGTCGCGGTAGATATCGGCCAGCAGGGACACGAAGCGCGCGGTTTCCGAGGCCACCTGGTCCTCGGTACAGAAGATGTGCGCGTCGTCCTGGGTGAACGCGCGCACCCGCATGATGCCATGCAGCGCGCCCGAAGGCTCGAAGCGGTGGCAGGCGCCGAACTCGGCCATGCGCATCGGCAAGTCGCGATAGGACCGGATGCCCTGGTTGAAGATCTGCACGTGGCACGGGCAGTTCATCGGCTTCAGCGCCAGCAGACGGTCCTTCTCGGACTCGTCGTCGACGCGCGCCAGGAACATGTGCTCGCGGTATTTTTCCCAGTGGCCGGATTCTTCCCACAGGCGGCGGTCGACCAGTTGGGGGGTCTTGACCTCGTCATAGCCGGTCGCGTCGAGGCGGCGGCGCATGTAGTCCTCGACCTTGCGGTACAGGCGCCAGCCCTTGGGGTGCCAGAAGACGCTGCCGACGGCCTCGTCCTGCAGATGGAACAGGCCGGTGTGCAGGCCGATCTTGCGGTGGTCGCGCTTCTCCGCCTCTTCCAACTGGAGCAGGTGGGCGTCGAGTTCCTTCTGGTCGCGCCAGGCGGTGCCGTAGATGCGCGACAGCATCGCGTTGCGATGATCGCCCCGCCAATAGGCACCCGCCACCTTCATCAACTTGAAGGCCGAGCCGATGTCGCCGGTGCCGCGCATATGCGGGCCGCGGCACAGGTCCAGCCATTCGCCCTGGCGATAGATGCTGATCGGCACGCCCGACGGCAGGTCTTGGATCAGCTCCGCCTTGTAGCGTTCGCCGCGTTCGCGGAAGTAGGCGATGGCATCGTGGCGCGGCCATTCCTCGCGCACAAAAGCGTCGTTGCGCGCGATGATCTCGCGCATCTTCGCCTCGATTGCCGGGAAGTCGGCCGGGGTGAAGGGCTCGTTCCGGGCAAAGTCGTAGTAGAAGCCGTTCTCGATCGACGGGCCGATGGTGACCTGCGTGCCGGGGTAGAGCGCCTGCACCGCCTCGGCCAGCACATGGGCCGTGTCGTGGCGGATCATCTCCAGCGCCTCGGGGTCGCGGCGGGTGATGAAGCGGACGGCGGCATCCTCGGCGATCGGATGGGACAGGTCGCGGATCGTGCCATCGACGGCCATGGCGAGCGCGGCCTTGGCCAGGCCCGGCCCGATCGAGGCGGCGATCGCCGTGCCCGTCACGGGCCCGTCGAACTGGCGGACAGCACCGTCGGGCAGAGTGATCGCGGGCATGGCGTGGCGGACCCTTGGGTTGGGTGAAACGTGGGGTGCCGTGTTTGAGCAGCGATGGCCCCGCGGTCAACCCGGCGTGACCGCGGCCCTGGCAGTATTGTAACAATGGCCCGCGACCGGCACATTGGGCCATGCCCGACCCAGACCTCGCCCGCGCGGCGCTGTATCTTGATTTCGACAATGTTTTTTCCATCCTGCACCATCAGGACGAGGCGCTGTCCCTGGCCTTCGCCACCACGCCGCTGCGTTGGCGCGACTGGCTCTGCGGCGGGCCGGGGCGACGGCGGATGCTGTCGCTGCGCTGCTACATGAACCCCGGCGGCTGGGTCGATACCCGCGCCGACGGCCCCTTTGCCGATATGGGCCAGCATCCGCGGGTCTATTTCAGCCGCTTCCGCAGCGCCTTCACCGATGCGGGGTTCGAGGTGGTGGACTGCCCCCGCATCGGCCGCGCCAAGAATGCCGCCGATGTGCGGATGGTGATCGACGTGCTGGACGCGGTCGGCGGCGCGGTGCCGCCGGATGAGGTGATCCTGGCGACATCCGACAGCGATTTCCTGCCTCTGTTGCACAGGCTGCGGACGCTGGACCGGCGGTCGGTGCTGCTGGCCCATCCGGACCTGGCCCCGGCGATGCGGGCCACGGCCGACCAGGTGATCGGGCTGGACGCCTTTGCCGCCGGCGCCTTTGGCAAGCCCCAGGTCACCGCGGCATCCTTCGACCCGATCCCTGAGGCGGATGGCATGCCGATCGCCGCCCTGCGCGACATCGTGGCGTCATCGGGCCGCATCCACCTGCCACTGCTGGGCAAGCTATCGGCCGAACGCCTGGGCGTGCCGCTGCGCGACAGCGACTACTACGGGACCGGCTCGCTGGAAGCCCTGCTGTCCGCCGCCGGCCTGCGCCGCATCCCCGGCGACGGCGGCGGTTGGGTCGAGGTGGCGGAGGACGCGTAGGCGGGCGAGTGAATAACGGGGGAGTTGCGCTTTGAAAGGGGCTTTGCCCCTCTCAAACTCTCCCCACCAAGGGGCCGTGGCCCCTTGGAACCCACGGCGTTTGGCAAAATAAAGGGAGGGGCATCAAGGTTGCGCCATTGGTACAACGCGCTCCATGCCCCTCCCTTTATTTTACCAATACATCGCGCCGGTCCAGGGGCGGCGGCCCCTGGTGGGGGAGGTGTGGAGGGGGCGAAGCCCTCTCCACGGCGCACCCTCCCCGTTATTCACACCCCGCCGCCGCGATCACTTCGGCAACCGTGGTCCCGCTGATCGGCACTCGCCGCAGCACGGCGACCGACCGGCCGCGCGGTGCGCAGAGTGCGGGGTCGCTGTCGGCGCCGAACAGCGCCACGGTCGGCGTGCCCATGGCCGCGGCCAGGTGCACCGGCCCGGTGTCGTTGCCGATGCACACCGTTGCCTGGCGGGCGATGGCGGCCAGTTCGCGCAGGGACGTGCGGCCGCAGAGGTCGATCCCGCCGATGGCGCGGGCCAGTGGCGCTTCGGCCTTGCTGCCGATGACCACGACCGGCAGCGGCAGGGCCCGGGCCAGGTCGGCGAAGTTCTGGACCGGCCAGCGCTTGCCCGGCCGCCCGGCCGAGGCGCCCGGCACAAGCAGAACGAAGCGGGGCGGCAGGTCCAGGTGGGTCAGGTCGGCGGTCAGCCAGGAGGTATCGGGTTCGGGGAAGACCTGGATGCCGGCCATCGACAATTGCTCGCGCTGGCGTTCGGCCGTGTGCATCAGGTCGCGGGCGGGGTTGGCGTGGCGGTGGCTGGCGCCGCGGGCGATGCCCGACCATTCGGCCCCGCCGGTCATCAACCGGTAGCGAGAGGACCGGCCGGAGGTTTGCAAATCATAGACCCGGTCGAAGCGCTGCCCGCGCAACCAGGCGGCCAGCCGCGCCACGGCGGGAAAATCGGTCCAGGCGGGGCGCCCATCGTCGCGGATCGCATCGAACCAGGGCGAGCCGGCCAGCAGCGCGGCATAGGGCGGCGTCGTCAGCAGGATGATATGGGCACCCGGGTGATGCGCCCGGATCGCGGCGAAGGGCCCGAAGGCCTGCACCACGTCGCCCAGGGCGGCGAGCTTGATGACCAGGATGCGCTGGGTCACGAAAGATCCCGATAGACCGCGAGCGTCGCCGCCTGCATCGCTTCCCGCGTGTAGTCGCGTAGCACCGCGGCGCGGGCGCGGGCGCCGATTTCGGCCCGGATTTCCGGCGTCATCGCCAGCACGCGGGCCATGGCGGCGGACAGCGCCGCAGGATCGCCGGGCGGGCTGCGGAAGCCGGTGATGCCCTCGGCCACGGTTTCGCGCGGGGCGCCGAGGTCGGAGGCGATGATGACGCGGGCCATCGCCTGGGCCTCGATCACAGTCCGACCAAAGGCTTCCGGGTCAGTGCTCGTATGCAGCACGAGGTCGGCGGTGGAGAGTGCGGCGGGCAAGTCGGTCACGTGGCCGGCGAAGCGCAGGCGATCCGCGATGCCAAAACTGCCCGCCAACGCACGCAATTCATTGGCAAAGGTGCCCGCAGCATCGCCGCCGGCCAGGACCAGCACGGCCGGCCCTGGCAGCGCAGCCAAGGCCCGTACCGCCACGACTTGGCCTTTCCACCGCGTCAGCCGCGCCGGCAGCAGGATCATGGGGGTCGCGGCATCCAGCCCGACCTTGGCGCGAAAGGCGGCGGCCCGCGCGGGGGTGACGGCGGCGGGGTCGAAGGCGATGGTGTCGACGCCGCGCGGGATCAGACAAATACGTTGTGGATCAATGTCATGTCTGGCGATGATCAGGTCACGAATGAAACCGCTGATCGCGATCACCCGCTCACCTCGTGCCATAACAGAATTGTATAAGCGCTTGCCCAAAAAGCCTTCGTTATAGGCGCCGTGGTAGGTCGTGACGAAATGCGCCCCCGTGCGGCGCGCGGCAAAAAAGCCCGCCCAGGCGGGGGCACGGGACCGGGCGTGGACGATGCCGACCCCCTTTTCGCGGATGATCCGCGCGAGGGCGGCGGCATTGCTGGCGATCGCCCAGGGCGCCTTGGCGCCCATAGGCAGGGTGGTGTGCTCGCCCCCCGCGGCGATGACCTCGGCGACAAGCGGCCCGCCGGCGGAGGCGACCAGCGCCCGCCCCCCGGCCGCGACGATGGCGGCGGCGATTTCGACGGTGCCACGTTCCACCCCGCCCGCGACCAGGGCGGGCAGGATTTGCAGCACGGTCAGGTTTTTGGGCATCGCGGTGGGATAAGCGGGCTTCGGGCCGGCGTCACCCCCGGCTGGCCGCGGGACAATGTTCCAGCACCGGGACCGCTTCGCTCACAGCGGGATCGGGGCTGCGATCTTGGCGGCGGCACAGCGCGCCGCCAGCATGGCCGGCAGCGAGGCATGCAAGGTCAGGCCGCCCGCCAGCGCCGCGGCCTTGCGGGCCAGGCCGCGTTCGCCCGGCAGGCGCGGCGGGGGCTGGCCCTCCGGGGCGGGGTTGGCGCGCACGGTATCGGCCAGCCAGCCGGCTTCACGGCTGAAGGCATCGACGCCACCAAACCGCGCCGGGTCCAGCACCAGGACAAACACCGCAGCCCCCCAGCCGGTCGGCGCATCCGCCCGCCCCTGCCCGCCCAGGGCGGAGGTCAGCATTTCCACCAACAGCCCGAGGGCAAAGCCCTTGTGCCCCGCCCCCGGCGCGCCAAGCGGCAGCAGCGTGCCGCCCGCGCCGAACACGGCGGCATCGTCGGTCGGATTGCCTTGGGCATCCTGCAGGAAGGCATGGGGAAAGCGGCTGCCGGCCGCCTTCAGCCGGTTGGTCATGCCGTTGGTGGTGTAGGACATCGACACGTCCATGATCACCGGCGGCCCGCCCGCCGTCGGCCACCCGGCCGCCAGCGGATTGGGTGTCATCACCGAGGTCAGCCCCCCGGTCGGCGCGACCGAGGCGGTGCCGGGGTCGGAGGACGCCAGCACCAGCACCTGCCCCGCACGCGCCACGGCTTCGGGATAGGCCGCGAGGCAGGCAATGTGGTGGCTGCGGCGGATCACCACCGCCGAAAGCCCAAAGATCGTCGCACGCGCCTGGGCCACCGCGATCGCCCGGCGCACCAGCCAAGGGCCGGGCAGTTTCTTGCCGTCCCAGGTTTCCGTGACCGGCGTGCTGGCGACCAGCCCCGGCAAGCCATCGGCCGCCATGTCGCCGGAGGCCAGCGCGTCCAGATACGGCCCCAGCAGCGCCAGCCCATGGGTGTCATGGCCCAGCAAATCGCCCTCGACCAGGACCTCGGCCATGGTGCGGGCGCGGTCCTCGACCAGGCCCGCTTGGCGGAACAGGGCGGTGACCGTGTCGGTCAGCGCCTTGGTATCATACCGCATCATCCACCCTTCACGCCCCCGGTCGTCAGGCCCTCGATGATCTGCTTTTGCGCGAGCAGGGTCAGCAACAGCACCGGTAGGGTAACGAGCAATGCGGCCGCGGCAAGCGGGCCCCAGGAAATCTGCTCGAAGGTCAGCATGTTGTTCACGGCGACCGGCAGCGTGCGCGAATTGCGCCCGGCCAGCACCATGGCGAAGATGAAGTTGTTCCAGGAGAAGATGAACGACAGGATCACCGCGACGGTCACCCCCGGACGGCATAGCGGCATCGCCACGTGGTAGAAGGCCTGCCAGATGGTCGCGCCATCGACCAGGGCCGCTTCCTCCAGTTCAGCCGGAAGCCCTTCGAAAAAACCCATCATCACCCAGACCACGATCGGCACGGTGATCACCAGGTGGATGATGATGATCGGCACGACGCTGCCGGTCAGCCCGATCCACTGGAACAGCAGGAAGAGCGGGATCAGGTAGGACAGACCGGGCGTGATTCGCGCGATCAGGATGACCACGGCCGCCCGCGTCGCCTGCATCCGCGCGATACCATAGCCGGCCGGCACGCCGAACAGCACCGCGAGCCCGGTGGCCGAGAAAGAGACCACGATGCTGTTCCACGCCTGCCCCAGGAAATCGTTGCGTTCGAAGACCGCGACGAAATTGGAGAGGACCGGCGGGCTGGGGATGAAGATCGGCGGATAGGCGGTGTTGTCGAGTTCGGTCTTCAACGACAGCGACAGCATCCAGAGAAAGACCATCGCCGCCGGCGCGATCAACACCAGGATGGAGAATCCGAAGGCGATACGCCCGAGGAGCCGGCGCATCAGATGGCATCCTTGAAGCGTTGCCTTGCCCACAACATCAACATCGCAAGGGCGACGATGATCAGGAAGAACACCACCACCACGGCGCTGGCATACCCCATGTTGTAATAGGCAAAAGCGTTGAGATACAGGAAGATGTTGATGGTTTCCGACGCCGTGCCCGGCCCGCCCTGGGTGATGACGTAGATCGTGTCGAAGGCCTTCAGCGCATCGATGGTACGGATGATCAGCGCCACGATCAGGAAGGGCGACAGCAGCGGCAGGGTGATGTGGCGGAACGCCTGCCAAGCGGTCGCACCATCGATCTTGGCGGCCTCATAGGGATCCTGCGGCAGGCTGGCGAGCCCGCCCAGCACGATCAGCATCACCAGCGGCGTCCAGTGCCAGACCTCGACCAGCACCAGGGTCGGGATGACCGTCGAGGCATCGTAGATCCACATCGACGGCGGCAGGCCGACGCTCGTTAGCAGCCAGTTCAGCACGCCAAGCTGCGGGTGGAACATCATCGTCCAGACCAGCGCCACCGCGACCGGCGTCGCCATCATCGGCAGGATGAAGATGGTCCGCGCCAGGCCCCGAAGCGGGAATTTCTGGTTGAAGGCGAGCGCCGCGAGCAAGCCCAGGATCATCGGGAAGATGACCGCCAGCGCGGTGTAGTAGAGCGTGCGCAGCACCGAGAGGTGGAAGCGGTCATCGGTGAACAGGCGCACGTAATTCGCCATGCCGACGAAGGTGCGCCCGCCGCCGAGCTTCCATTCGTGCATCGCCATGTAGAGCGTGAAGCTCCAGGGAAACAGGATCGTCGCCAGCACGACGACGCCACAGGGAGCGACGAACCACCAGTAGTGGCGGGCGTAGTTGCGGCGCTGCCCCTTGGGCAGCGCCGCGGCGACAGGGGCGGTGGTGGTGCTCACGAGGCCCGCTCGGAGGCCTCCAGCACGGGACGGAAGGCATCCGTCGCGCGCTTGAGCTCCGTCGCCACATCGGCGCCGCCGATCATGTTGGTCAGCGCCGTGCCGATGGTGTCGCGGAATTCCGTGACCGGCAGGATGATCGGCAGGCCCGGTCGGCTGATGCGCGCCGATTCGACCAGCGTGTCGAAGAAATCCTGCTTGAAGCGGCTGGTGCGGATCGCTTCCTCATTGCGGAAGGGGCTGGTGCGGGCCGGCGCGCCGGCGCCGCTGGTCAGGAAGCGTAGCTGGTTGGTCTTGCCCAGCGCCCATTGCAGGTAGAGCCAGGCCGCCCCCTTCTTGCGCGAGGCCTCGGCGATGCCGAGGCTGGTGCCGAACATGCAGCAGTGATGCCCGCCAGGCCCGGCGGGGGCGGTGGTATAGCCGACCTTGCCGGCGACGCGGGACCGCGTCGGGTCCTCCAGCGGGGCGGCGAAGCCGACGCCGTCGATCCACATGGCCGCGCGCCCCTGCATGAAGGTCGTCTGGCATTCGTTCCAGTTGAAGCCGACCGTGCCCGGGGGCGAGAAATCCTTCATCAGCGTCTGGTAGGCGCGCCCGGCCCAGATCGCGTCCGGCGTATCGGTGATCAACTGGCGCTGCGCGTTCAGCGTATCCTTCTGCGCGGTGCCGAGCAGGAACTGGGTCCAGAGCACCACATTCGCATTGCGCAGCCCGCGGCCGACATGGCCGTAGATTTGCCGCGAGGGATCGTTCAGCCGGCGCGCGGCCTCAATCATCTCATCGAAGGTGCGCGGCACAGCGACGTTCTTCGCCGCCAGCAACTCCTTGTTGTAGTAGAGGATGAAGTAGTCGGAGAACTCCGGCAGCGTATCCAGACGTCCGTCCGACTGGGTCGCATATTCGACGATTCCGCTGCCGAAATCGGCGAAATCGAAATCCGGCGCGGTCATGCTGGCGTCGGCGATCATCGGCCGCAGGTCGGCGCACCACTTGGCCCGGCCGATCTGCAATTTGGACACATGCAGCGACACGCCGATGATGTCGAAGGACGGGCGGCCGGAGGTGAATTCGATGGCGAAGCGCTGGCGGCTCTGCTGTTCGGGAATCGCTTCGGCGCCGACGGTGATGCCGGTCAGGTCCTGGAACTCGCGCTGGTTCTGGATCAGGATCTGGCTGCGCGGATTGGCGGTCAGGCTGACCTCGATGCGTTCGCCACGATAGCGGCGCCAGTCGAAGGCGGATTGGGCATTGGCCTTTTCGACGAGGGGGGGCGCGGCCAGGACGGCGGCGCTGCCGGCCAGGATGTGGCGGCGGCTGAACTCGGTCATCGGCGGGGTTTCCTCTCCCAGGCGCCCGGTTCCGGGCATTGGAGTGATGCTGCGGCCCCCGAGGTCGGCTTGTCCAGGGCGGGCTTGTCCAGCGTCCGCAGGTCGATCAGGCTCCGCCACGTTTGGGGAGACGCCACCATGGACCTGACCGCACTGCCGGCCGATTGGACGGCCGGGCATTTCGCGCTGCGGACCGATACGCCGGATGGGCCGCTGGCCATCGCGCTTTGGCACGGGGCCGCCTTCGACATGACGCCGGCCTTCGGCACCGTCTCGGCCTGGTTGAACGAGCCGGATCCGGTCGCGGCGATCGGGGCCGGGGTGCCGATCGCGCTGCCGGCCTTGGGGCCGCTGCTGGCGCCCTGCGACCTGCAGGCGGTGAAGGCCTGTGGCGTGACCTATGTGCGGTCCATGCTGGAACGGGTGATCGAGGAGCGCTGCCGTGGCGATGCGGCGCGGGCGGAGGCGGTGCGCGCCGAATTGCGCGGCGTCATCGGCGACAACCTGGCCGCCCTGGTGCCCGGCAGCCCGGAGGCCATGGCGGTCAAGGCCCGGCTGATCGCGATGGGCTGGTGGAGCCAGTACCTGGAGGTCGGGATCGGCCCGGATGTGGAGATTTTCTCCAAGGCCCAGCCCATGGCCTCGGTCGGGCATGGCGCGGCCATCGGCATCCACCCGATGTCCGGGTGGAACAATCCGGAGCCGGAGGCGGTGCTGGCCATCTCGGCGGCGGGTCGCGTTGTGGGGGCCACGCTCGGCAATGACGTGAACCTGCGCGATGTGGAGGGGCGCAGCGCGCTGCTGCTCGGCCGCGCCAAGGACAACAACGCGGCCAGCGCCATCGGTCCCGCGATCCGGCTGTTCGACGATGGATTCGGCCTGGCCGATGTGGTCGGCGGCACCACCCATTTGACCATCACCGGCGAGGACGGGTTTGTGCTGGACGAAACCGGCGCGGTCGCCGCCATCGCGCGCGATCCGGCCGATATCGTGCGGCAGTTGATCGGCCCGCATCACCAATACCCGGATGGCGCGATGCTGTTCCTCGGCACACCCTTCAGCCCGTCAAAAGATCGCGGCGCGCCGGGTGAGGGTTTTACCCACAAGACCGGGGATGTGGTGACGATCAGCAGCGAAAGGCTGGGCACCCTGCGCAATACAGTGCAGCCGACCGATGCCTGCCCGCCCTGGGTGTTTGGCACCGGGGCCTTGATGGCGTCGCTGATGCGTCGCGGGTATCCGCGCAGGTGATGGAAACCACAGGGCGCATCGCCGCGCCGGACGGCACGTCCATCGCCTATGGGTTGACCCCCGGCACGCAGCCGGGGGTGGTCTTCCTGGGCGGCTTCCGCAGCGACATGCAGGGCACCAAGGCGATTTTTTTGCGCGACCTCTGTGCGGCGCAAGGCCGCGCCTTCCTGCGGCTGGACTACAGCGGCCACGGCCAAAGCGGCGGAGCTTTCGAGGACGGGTCCATCGGCCGCTGGACCGGCGATGCCGAAGCGGCCGTCCTGGCGCTGACGGAGGGGCCGCAGGTGGTGGTCGGCTCGTCCATGGGTGGCTGGATCGCACTGCTTCTGGCGCGCCGGCACCCGGATCGAGTCGTGCGCATCATCGGCCTGGCGGCGGCGGCGGATTTCACCACCGCCCTGATGGAACCCACCCTGCCGCCGGCGGTGATGGCGGCCATCGCGCGGGACGGCGTGGCGCATATCCCTTCGGACTACGGCGCCCCCTACCCCATCACCCGGCTGCTGCTGGAGGAGTCGCGGAAAAACCTGTTGCTCGAAGATGGCTTCGACCTGCCCTGCCCGCTCCATCTGGTCCAGGGCATGGCCGACCCGGACGTGCCCTGGCGCCATGCCCTGCGCACGCTGGATGCCTGCCGCCGCGATGACACCCGGCTGACCCTGGTGCGCGACGGCGACCATCGTCTGTCGCGGCCGCAGGACCTGGCGCTGATCGGTCAGATCGTCTCGGACTGAAGGATGGCGGCCAGGCCCTCGCGATAGGTCGGGTAGCGCCAGGCAATCCCCAGCGCCGCCTTGGTGATGTCGTTGCGCAGGCGGCGGTTTTCCGACCAGAAGGATCGCGCCATCGGGCTCATGCGCGGCCAGGCATCGGCCAGGGATTCCTCCGGCGGCGGTGGCACGCCGAGCAGCCGCGCCGCCTCGGTCACCACATCGGCCGAGGCCGCGGGCAGGTCGTCGGTCAAATGCAGCACCCGCACGCCCGGCGGCGGCATTTGCGCGGCGGCGGCGATGATGGCGCGGCCGATATCCTCCACATGGATGCGGCCGAAGGCATGGCCGGGGGCGAGCCTGCGCTGCGCGGTGCCGGCGCGCAGGTCGTCGAAGACGCTGCGGCCGGCGCCATAGATGCCGGCGGTGCGGAACAGGTCCAGCGCCCGCCCCCGCGCGACCGCGGCCCAGGCCTGTTCGGCCGCAAGGCGGCGCTGGCTGCGGGGCTGGCCGGGGGCGGGCGGCGTTGTTTCATCGACCCAGGCCCCGCCACGATCGCCGTAGACGCCCGTGGTGCTGATATAGCCGATCCAGCGTAGGCGCGGCGCCGCCGCGATGGCCGCGGCATGGCGTGCCAGCGCCGGGTCGCCCAAGGCTTCATCCGGCGGCGCGGTCATCAGCAGGTGCGTCGCGGCGGCGATGGCCGGGGCGGCATCGTCGAAGGGCACGATCGTGACACCGGGCATCGCTGCCCGCGACGGGTCGCGTGCCGTGGCACTGACGGTGAACCCCGCGCCCAATGCCGCCTGCGCGGCGGCGCTGCCGGAGGCGCCGAGACCGATGATGAGCAGCGTGTGTGTCATCGCCTTAACATGCCGCAGCCCACCCGCCCCCGCGAGGGGGGTGCGGCGCGGGGGCGATTCCGCTATGAAACCGCAAGATGCGCAGCCCCACCCGCCCTTTCCTGTTCGGAGCCTGTGCCGCGGCGTTGCTGCTGGCGGTCGGCGGCGGCGTCTGGCTCGGCTGGGGCACCGCCGACGGCTCCCCCGCGGCGCCCCCGCCCGAGCCGATGCCGGTCTCGGCACCGGCGCCCATCCAAGCCCCTGCCTCCACCGCGCAATTCGCCTCCAACGACGCGCTGCCGCTGCCGCCGCCGCCGGTCCGCTTGTCGGACGATCCCGAATACGACCGCTGCCTGGCGATGCTGGCCAACGACCCGCAAGGCGCCTTCGCGATGTCCGAAGCCTGGGCCGGTGGTGGCGAACCCGCGCGGCATTGCGGCGCACTGGCCCTGCTGGCGCTGGGTGAGGCCGAGCGCGCGGCACCCCGGCTGGAGGAGGTCGGCCGCCGCAGCCAGGCCGGCGCCTTTGCCCGCGCCGCGGTCTTCGGCCAGGCGGCGCAGGCCTGGATGATCGCGGGCGCGCCGCAGCGGGCCTATGGCGCCGTCACCATCGCGCTCAGCCTGTCGCCCGACGACGCCGACCTGCTGCTGGACCGGGCGGTGGCCTCGGGCGTGCTGGGCCGTCACATGGAGGCGATCGCCGACCTGAACCAGGCGCTGTCCATGGATGCCGACCGGGTCGACGCGCTGGTCCTGCGCGCCGCCGAGTGGCGCCAGATGGACCGGATCGACAATGCCCAGGCCGATATCGCGCGTGCGCTGTCGCTGGATGCGGACAATGCCGAGGCGCTGCTGGAACGCGGCATCCTGCGCCAGGTGCGGGGCGACCTCGGCGGCGCGCAGGCGGATTGGGAGCGGGTGATCGAACTCGGGCCGGATACGCCCACGGCCGATCTGGCGGCGCAGAACCTGCTGCTGATCCAGGCGGGGCCGCGGCGGAACTGAACCCGTCATCGGCGGATGCCTTGATTTTCAGGACGATAGGGGGTTGGTTGCCAACGCGGTTGCGAAACGGACCCCTGTCGCGCCACGATCGGCGAAAATGATCCGCACGGGTCGCATGCGAACCAACCATTTTTGGGGAAACACGTCCGATGACCACACCCGCCACCACGACGTCGGCCATCACCACGCCGGTTGGGCAGCCGATGCGCTACCTCGACAAGGCCATGGGTGCGCTGCGCGATATGGGATTGCCGATCCCGGTGGGCGAGGCCGCGGAGAGTCCGATCACCGGGCTGCTGCACAAGATCGGCGACCTGGACCCCGACCGGGTGACGCTGATCGCGCGGGTGCTGAACCAGGCATCGACCTTCAACGAGGTGGTGCGCGAGCAGATCAAGGCGATGGAGATCGGCCAGCGCTACGAAATCATCACCAACTCGTTCAACAGCATTCGCGACGACGCCAAGTCGATGGTCGAGCAACTGGCCGATGGCAAGATCAGCACGATGGAGAAGCTGTCGAACATGTGGCAAAGCGCCACGCGCGGCGACATCGCCAGCCGCTTCGCCAAGATCAAGGTGACCTACGTCGATGTGTCGAAGGACACGCGCGAACAGATCGACCGCGAACACGCGATCCTGGAAGCCTATCGCGACTTCCGCGGCGCGATGAAGGAAGCCGAGGTGATGGCGCTGGAACTGCTAAAGCTGGCCGAGGGACGGCTGGCCGATGCCAAGGCCGCGACCGACGAAGCATCGAAGGCCGTGGAAGCCGCCGCCAGCCTGGAACCCGCCGCCCGCGCCCGCCTGGAACTGGCGCGCGACGAGGCGGTGCGCGTGTTGCAGAACGAGGATGCGCGCTACCAGATCTGCAAGGATCTGTCGGACAACATGACCGTGTCCTACAACACATCCGAAGTGGTGATGGCGCGTCTGGTGCAGACCACGACCGCCAAGGAGCGCGTCTACCAGCAGTCGGTCAGCTTCTTCTCGACCAATGAATCCGTGCTGACCGCGCTGACCGCGAGCTTCACCGGCCTCGCCGGCCTGCATGAAAGCACCAAGACGCTGGAGAGCATGAAGCAGGGCGTGAACCAGTCGCTGGAAGTCCTGGCCGAGATCGGCGGCAAGGTGCAGGAAGCCGCCCTGCGCGCCGGCTACGGCCCGACCATCGCCGCCGACAGCGTGAAGAAGCTGGTCGACAGCGTCGTGAACTACCAGGAAAAATCGACCCAGATCATCGCCGAGATGCGCCAGCAGGCGACCGAGAATTCCGAGGAAATCCGCCGCGCGGTCGAGGATAGCAAGCGCCGCCTCGCCGACCTCGCGCGTGCCGGCAATGCGATCGGTGCCCCGCTTGGCTGAGGTCGCGACAGCGCCAGCGCCGGCGGCGCTGGACGAGACCATGATGGCGATGGATGTGGTGGACATGCTCCGCCACTCCGACCGCCTGGTAGCGCGCGAGCTGGACGGACCGGCCAAGGCCGAGGCGCTGAAGAAGCGGCTGCGCGAGATCTACGCGACCCAGGGCATCGAGGTCGCGGACCATATCCTGGACGAAGGCGTGGCGGCGCTGGAACAGCAGCGCTTCCGCTACACGCCGACGCCGCCGGGCTGGCAGCGCAGCCTGGCCACGCTCTGGACCACGCGGGCGCGTTGGGGGCTGGCCGTCGGCATCGGGTTTGGCGCGCTGGTGCTGGGGCTTGGCGTGTTCCATGTCGCCGTCACCGTCCCACGCCAGAATGCGGCGGCGGCCGTCGCCAGCGAGCTTGGCGAGGGGCTGCCGAGGGCCTTGGCGGCCGAACGCGACCGGGTGCTGGCCGCGACCCAACTGGCCGAACCGCGGGCGACCGCCGAACGGCTGCTGGCCGAAGGCCTGGCCGCGGCGCGTGCCGGCAATGTCGCCGATGGCCGCGCGCGGCTTGCATCGCTGCGCGACCTGCAGGCGGCGCTGTCCACATCCTACAGCATCCGCATCGTCAATCGCCCGAACGAGCAATCCGGCGTCTGGCGCGTGCCCGCCGCGAACCCGCGCGCCCGCAACTTCTACCTGATCGTGGAGGCCGTGGATTCCGCCGGCCGCCCAGTCGAGGTGCCGATCACCAGCGAGGAGGACGGCCGCACCGTCCGTACATCGAAATGGGGCATGCGCGTGTCATCCGACGTGTTCGAACAGGTCCGCAAGGACAAGCTGGCGGATGGCGTGATCGACCAGCCCGTGATCGGCGAAAAGCGCGCCGGCGAACTGACCCCGCGCTTCATCATCCCGACCCAGGGCGGGAATATCCTGTCATGGTGACCCGCCCATGTTGAACGGATCCCAGGTGCTGGCCAGCGTCGATGAACGCCTGGCCGCCGCCGAACGCGAAGCCCGCGGCCAGCAGGCCGAGGCCGATGCGCTGACCACCCGGCTCGACACCCTGCGGATCGAGGAGGCCGACGCACTGCGGGCGCTCGCGGGCCTGCGCGTCGCCCAGTTGCAGGACAGCGGCGGCGCGATCCAGCGGTTGGACGCGGCTGAGGCCCAGGCGGCGAAGATCCTGGCGGCCAGAAAATCCCGCCTGGCCGAGTCCGAGGCCGCCCTGTCTGGCGTGCGCGCCGATCGCGACGCCGCCATCGCCGCGCGCGACGAAGCGGAGGATCGCGGGCAAAAAGCCGCGGCGCGCGACCAGGCCGCGCGTGCTGCCGCCCGCGCCGCCCTGGCGAGCGACCCCGAATGGGTGCGCTTGCGCGATGCCGCCAAGGCCGCCGACGCCGTCGCCGAACGCGCCCGCCAAAAGGCCGGTTTCGCCAAGCAGGACCTGGCGACGAAGGGCGAGCCCTACCTGGCCGATCCGCTGTTCGCCTATCTGTGGAACCGCGGCTACGGCACCACGCGCTACAGCGCCTTTCCGCTGGTGCGCATGATCGATGGCTGGGTGGCGAAGATCGCGAAGTTCGAACCCGCGCGCCGCGACTACGCCATGCTGACCGACCTGCCGGTGCAGTTGGAGGCCCATGCCGAGCGCATGGAGGCCGCCGCCGATGTGGCCGATACCAGCCTGGACGCCTATGAACGCCGCGTCGCCGGACTGCCGGACGCAGCACCAGCCCCCACCACGGACAGCGCCCTGCAGGCCGAGGTGGAGCGGGCGCAAACTGCCTTTGACCTGGCGGAAGCCGCCCACCGCGCCCTGGCCGGGGGCGATGACGACGCGACCCGCAACGCCACCGCCGCCCTGACCTCCGCCCTGGCGCAGGAACCGCTGCGCGCGCTGCGCGAGGCCGCGTTGCGCACCCCGACGCGGGATGACGACGCGATCATCGAACGGCTGGACCGTGTCCATGCCGAACGCCGGGAGGTGGAGCACCGCCTGCCGCAGGAACGCGCCGAGGCCGACGAGGCCTGGCGGCGGCTGGAGGATTTGCGTGCGCTGCGCCAGGAAGCCCGGCAGCGCGGGGTGCAGGGCGGCGGCTTCGACATGGCGACCGGTGCCGTGATCGGCGGGCTGTTGACCCAGGTGCTGACCGGCGCGCTGAGCCGGGGCGGGTTTTTCGACCGGCTGGGGGAAAGGCAACTCCCGCCCGGGCCATGGGGCCAGCCCAGCCAAGACGGCCCCTGGAGCCAAAGTCGCGGCAAGCGCCGCAAGCCCAGCGGCGACAGCCCCTGGGGCGGGGGCGGCTTCGGCGGGGGCGGCAAGGGCAGCGGCGGCTTTGGCGGTGGCGGATTTTCCACCGGCGGCGGGATGGGTGGCGGCGGCTTCCAGAAGGGCGGCGGGTTTTAACCGCCAGGCGCTACCGCGCCCCCCGCCTGCGGTTCAGCGCCAGTTCCGCCTCGGTCAGTTGCAGCCCGATCAGCACCTGGCGCGCCGCCGAGGCCGAGGTATTGCCCGGCATCCGGATCGTCAGTTTCTCGCCATCATCCCGCACCCGCGTGACGTTGGACGGGAAGGTGACGCGCACCGGAAAGGCCTGGCGCTGCAGGATGGTCTCGCCATTCGTATCGACCACCGCGACGAGGTAGGTCACCTCCGCATTGCGGCTTTGCGCCGCGGGGCCGCGTTCGATGTCGAGCGTCACGGTCAGTTCCACGTTCAGCCCGCCGCCGCGCGAGGCATAGTCGCAGCGCGCCGAAAACCCCGCGATCCGCGCATCGAGCACCAGCGCCGACAGGTCCTGCGACCCGCCGGCATAGCGCGACAGGTCGGCCGCATCGGCGATGATGCCGACGCGCGGGCATGGCGCGGTCATCCCGAAGGGATTGCCCGAGGCATCGCCGCCGCCGCAGCCGGCCAGGGCCAGGGCCGCGGCCGCCAAGGTGGCCATGGTCGCGCGCCGGGCGCGCGGCTGCCGAACGATCTGGCCAGACGATTCCCGCATGCTGCTTCCCTTCGATACCCCCGGGTGGAACCGCGCCGTAAGGTGCCCGGTGCCGGGCGGTCGTCATCGCAGCCAAGCCCCGCCTCGGCAAGGCCCCGGCCCGGCACCAGCCACGGGGTGCATGGCTAAGCCCCACCGCCTCGGGGTAAGGTGGTGCCGCTTTGGGGAACCGCTGCCTTGGACCTGCCGCCTCTGACCGTCCTGCTCGCCGGCCCGCGCGGCTTCTGCGCCGGGGTCGATCGCGCCATCAAGATCGTGGAGGAGGCCCTGGCCCAGCACGGCCGCCCGGTCTACGTGCGCCACGAAATCGTCCACAACCGCTTCGTCGTCGAACGGCTGGAGAGCCTGGGGGCCGTGTTTGTCGAGGAGTTGGACGAGATCCCGGATGACGGCCAGCCGGTCATCTTCTCGGCCCATGGCGTGCCCAAGAGCGTGCCGGCCGCGGCGCGGGCGCGGGCGCTCACCTTCCTCGACGCCACCTGCCCGCTGGTCAGCAAGGTCCATCGCGAAACCGAACGCCACTATGCCCGTGGGTTGCACATCCTGATGATCGGGCACGCCGGCCACCCGGAGGTTGTCGGCACCATGGGGCAACTGCCCCCAGGCTCGGTCACCCTGATCGAGGATGCCGCCGCCGCCCGGGCCGTGGAACCGGTGTCGCAGAAACTCGCCTATACCACCCAGACCACCCTTTCGGTCGATGACACGGCCGAAATCGTGGCGATCCTGCGCGAACGCTTCCCCGACATCGAGGTGCCGCAGAAGGAGGACATCTGCTACGCGACCACCAACCGCCAGGCGGCGGTCAAGGCGGTCGCCGAGCGCGCGGAATTCGTCGTCGTGGTCGGCGCGCCCAATTCGTCGAACAGCCTGCGCCTGCGGGAGGTCGCCGAACGTGGCGGCGCCGCCCGCGCCGTGCTGGTCCAGCGCGGCCGGGACCTGGACCCGTCGCTGGCCGATGGCTGCCACACCATCGGCATCACCGCCGGCGCCAGCGCCCCGGAAGTGCTGGTCGAGGAAGTGATCGCCCGCCTGCGCGAACGGTTTTCCGTCACGATCGAGGAAGTGACCGTCGCGACCGAGGATGTCGTCTTCCACCTGCCCGCTGCCCTGCGCCGCCGCGCCGCGGTCGGCTGACCTTCCCCTTTTTCCCCAACAGGATTCTGCCCCGCGCATGGCCGTCTATACCGATGTGCAGGATGAAGCCCTGCGCGCCTTCCTTGCCGACTACGACCTTGGCGAACTCATGGCATTCCGCGGCATCGCCGAGGGCGTGGAGAACAGCAACTACGCGCTGAAGACCACGCGCGGCGACTGGATCCTGACGCTGTATGAAAAGCGCGTGGACCCGGCCGAGCTGCCCTGGTTCCTGGGGCTGATGCGGCACCTGGCGGGGAGCGGGCTCGACTGCCCGGAACCCGTTGCTGGGCGCGATGGCGAGGCCTTGCGCGAATTGGCCGGACGGCCCGCGGCGATTTGCACGTTCTTGCCCGGTGTCTGGCCACGCCGGGTGCGGCCCGCGCATTGCGCGCCGCTGGGGTCGGCACTGGCGGCCCTGCATGTGGCCGGTGAGGGCTTTTTCGCCGAACGGCCGAACGCGCTCGGCCCCGCCGGCTGGGCGCCGCTGCTGGATGGCTGCCGTGCGAGCGGCGACAGCGTGCGGCCGGGGTTGATCGCGGAGTTGGACACCCATCTGTCGGGCATCCTGGCCGGATGGCCCGCGCCTGGCACGCTGCCGCGCGGCCATATCCATGCCGATCTGTTCCCCGACAACGTGTTCTTCCTGGACGGTCCGGACGGACAGCCGCGCGTGTCGGGGGTGATCGATTTCTATTTCGCCTGCACGGACCTTTTGGCCTACGACATCGCGGTCTGCCTGAACGCCTGGTGTTTCGAGGCGGATTTTTCGTTCAATGCCACCAAGGCGCGGGCGATCCTGGGGGCCTATGCGGCGGTGCGGCCGCTGACGGCGGCGGAACGCGCGGCCCTGCCTGTCCTGTGCCGGGGGGCCGCGATCCGCTTCCTGCTGACCCGCTTGTTCGACTGGACACATACGCCCCCAGGCGCCCTGGTCACGCGCAAGGATCCGTTGGATTACCTGCGCCGGCTGCGCTTCTTTGCCGCGGCGGATGGGGAGCAGGCGCTTGGACTCTGATACCGATGGGGCCGTGGAAATCTGGACCGATGGCGGCTGCAAGCCGAACCCGGGACCGGGCGGCTGGGCGGCGATTTTGCGCTATGGCGACAAGGTCAAGGAACTATCCGGCTACGACGCCGCCACCACCAACAACCGCATGGAACTGACCGCGGCGGCCGAGGCGCTGGAGGCGTTGAAGCGCCCGTCCAAGGTCATCCTGCACACCGACAGCGAATACGTGCGCAACGGCATCACCAAATGGGTGCATGGCTGGGTGCGGAACAACTGGCGGAACGCGGCCAAGGACCCGGTGGCGAATTACCTGCTGTGGCAGCGGCTGCTGGCCGCGGCCAAGCCGCATGCGATCGAATGGCGCTGGGTGAAGGGCCATTCGGGCGATGTGATGAACGAGCGGGCGGATGTGCTGGCGACGCAGGCGCGCGAGGGGAAAGGCGGGTAGCCACCCTATAGGCGCAGGCGCCCCTCCATCACCGGCACGCTGCCCCCGGCAACCCCGGCGGCGACGCCGCCCGCTTCCCGCCAGGCCGTCGCGTGCAGCAGGCTCGGCCGCCCCATCTCGACGCCCTGGCGCACCGTCAGCGCCAGCGCCTCCCGCCCCGACAGGTCCAGCAACAGGGCCGCCACCGCCGCCGTGGCGCTGCCCGTCGCGGGGTCCTCGTAAAGGCTGCGCGTGAACATCCGCGACCGCAGCGCATCCCCCGGCAGGCGCACATAGGCGTAGATCGATGTCGCGCCATCGCGCGGCAGCGTCGCGTCCCAGGCCAGGGGATTGGGCTTGATGCGCCCGAGCGCATCGAGCCCCGCCAGTTCCACGACCAGGAAGGCCGCCCCCACCGAGACAACCTGCGGCGCATGCGCCGCGGTCACGACATCCCCCGCATGCAGCGACAGGCAGGCCGCGACGCCCGCCGCGTCCAGAACGGCGTGGCGCGACAGGGGCAGCGGCGCCCGCAGTCTGGCCTCCACCGCCGCACCTTGCTCCAGCCGCACGGTCACCGGCACCAGGCCGGCCACTTCCTCGAACAGGAAAGGGTCCGGCACCGCCTCGCCGCGGGCCAACCGCTCCCAGGCCAGCACCATGGCGGTGCCGATATTCGGGTGCCCGGCGAAGGGCATTTCCCGCTGCGGGGTGAAGATGCGGACGTGGGCGCTATGCGCGGGGTCGCGAGGCGGCAGCACAAAACTGGTCTCGGAGAAGTTGAACTCCCGGGCGATGGCCTGCATCTGCGCACCGTCCAGCCCCTCCGCCTCCGGCAAGACCGCCAGCGGATTGCCCCCGAAGCGTTCCGCGGTGAACACGTCCACGGTGACGTAGCGGTAGTGTCGACCAGTCATGGTCACCCCTTCCAGAACGGGCGCGCGGCCTCGATGGCCGCGTTCATCGGGGTCATGCCGATGTCGCGCAGGCGGTCCGGCGGCAGCTCGCGCAGCATGGCACGGCTGGTGGCACGCCGATGCCACAGGGCCAGAAGGTCCAGCAAGCCAGGACCGCGCGGTGCCGCGACGCTGGCGAAAGGCCTTGGCGACGAAATTGCTCCGACACGCATTATATTGCTCCGAATTGCTCCGCATCATTGTTTGCCACATTGCGGAATTGCACTTCAACTCCGCGATTGATCCGAGTACAATATTTCCATGACCGACTTCCGCATCCTGGCCGACACCCTGGCCGGCAGCCTCGCCAACGACCTCGCCGCCGGGCGTCGCAAACCGGGCGACCGGCTCGTCCCGAGCCGCGAATACGCGCATCGCCAGGGCATCGCGCCCTCGACCGCCAGCCGGGTCTATGCCGAGCTTGTGCGGCGGGGCGTGGCCCTGGGGGAGGTCGGGCGCGGCACCTTCCTGCGCGCCGCCGAGGCAGCGCCGCCTACCCCGGCGCGGGAGTCGGAGCGCGGCAATATCGTGGACCTGGAGCTGAACTTCAGTGTCCTGCCGGATCAGGGTGCGCTGCTGGCCCCTGCCCTGGCCCGGCTCGCGTCACCCGGCGCGCTGCAACCGCTGCTGTCGCGCGCCGGGGTGATCGGGGATGCCGCCGCCCGCGAGGCGATCGCGCGGCTCATGGCCCGGGGCGGCTGGGCGCCGGAACCGGGCAGCCTACTCTTCGCCGGGCGCGGGCAACAAGCGCTCTCGGCCTGCTTCACGGCGTTGATCGCCCCCGGCGAACGGCTGGGGCTGGAGGCGATGACCTATTCGCTCGGCAAGGGAATCGCGCTGCGCCTCGGCCTACAGGCCGCGCCCCTGGCGATGGACGAACACGGCGTTCGCCCCGATGCCATCGCGGCCGCCCATGCCGCGCATTCGCTGAAGCTGCTCTACCTGCAGCCGGACCTGCACAACCCCCTCGGCACCACCATGCCGACGGCGCGACGGCAGGAGGTCGCGGAGCTCTGCCGGGCGTTGGACATCACCATCGTGGAAGACTCGGTCTATGCCTTCCTGGTCGAAGACCCGCTGCCGCCCCTGGCCGCGCATGCGCCGGAGCGGGTGGTGGTCGTGGACAGCCTGTCCAAGCGCGTGGCGCCGGGCCTGACGCTAGGCTTCCTCTCCGCCCCACCGGCGCTGCGGCAACGGCTGGCGTCGGCTCTCCGCCTTGGTGGATGGACGGCCCAGGGCTTTGGCCTCGCGGCAGCGACGGCCTGGATCGAGGACGGCAGCATCGATGCCCTGATGCTGCGCAAGCGGCAGGATGCGCGGCACCGCAACGCCCTGGCGCGGCAGGTGCTGGGCGATGGCGGCCTGACGGTGCGCGGCGACCCGCGCGCCTATCATCTCTGGCTGGAACTGCCCGACCCCTGGCGGGCCGATACCTTCGTGGCCGCCGCGGCCCGGCGCGGCATCGCGGTCTCGCCCGCCGCGGAATTCGCGGCGGGGCCGGGACATGCGCCGGATGCCGTGCGGCTGGCCCTGGCGGCGCCGCCGGCGGCTGATCTGCGCCTTGCGCTGGAAACGCTGCTCGAACTGGCCCTGGGCGGGCCCGACGCCGCGTTGGTCGGGTAGGGGATACCCGACATCACCCCGGCAACACCGCCCTCAACGACGTCCTGACCACCGCCACCAACGGCCCCGGCGCCTTCAGGCCCGCCGCCAAGGCGGGGAAATCCGCCCGCGTCTCCACCCGCAACACCGGCACCCCGAACGCCGACGCCCAGACCCCGAAATCCGGGTTCCCAAGGTCGGTCCCACTCACCCGCCCCGGGTACTCGTTCTCCTGGTGAATCCGGATCGACCCGTAGCTGCCGTTGTCCGACAGCAAGACCTTGACCGGCGCCTTCCGCGCCATCGCCACCGCCAATTCCCCGCCCGTCATCAGCGCCCCGCCATCGCCCAGCGCGCAGATCACCTGCCGCCCCGGGTAGCGAAAAGCTGCCGCGACAGCAGCCGGCATGCCAAACCCCATGGCCCCCGAAATCGGCGCGAGCAACCGCTGCCCCGGCTGCCACATCACCTTGCGGTAGAAGGGCGCACCAAAGGTCCCGGCATCCAGAGTCACGATTGCATCGGGGTCGGCGACCTCCCCCACCAGCGCCGCGACCTCGGCAAAGCCCACGCCATCCGGCCAGTCGCGCGCGACCACCTGGGTCTGCGCCACCTGCAAGGCGCGCAGTCGCGCGATCCAGGCCTCCCGCGCCGGCGGCGCGGCGGGGTCGGCCAGGGCAGCGACGACCGCCCGCGCATCGGCGGCAAACGCCATCTCGGCCGGAAACTGCCACCCCAAAAATCGCGGATCGGCGCAGACATGCACCAGCCGCTGCCCCGGCGCCGGCCAGATCCAGTTCTGGGTCGTGATGTCGGTCAGCCGCGTGCCCAGCGCCAAGACCAGGTCAGCATCGGCGAAGGCCGCACGCTGCGCATCCGGGTTCCGCAACCCCATGTCGCCCGCGTAGAGCGCGTGATCATTCGGAAACAGGCTTTGCCGCCGAAAACTGACGGCGACCGGCAGCCGCCAGGCCTCGGCAAAGGCCAAAAGCTCCTCGCGCCCGCCCTCGCCCTCAAACCCATGGCCTGCCAGCAGGATCGGCCGCTCCGCCCCCCGGATCATCGCTGCCAACGCCGACACATCGCCCGGCGCGACCGCCCGCAAGACCGTCGCAGGCACAGGCGGCGCCGCGCATTGCGCGGTCAGCACATCCTCCGGCAGGCTCAGCACCACCGGCCCCGGCACGCCGCCCATGGCCATCGCATAGGCCCGGGCGATGAGTTCCGGCACCTGGTCGGCCTCGGTCGCCTCGCCGATCCATTTGGCGACGCCGCGGAACATCGATGTGTAGTCGATCTCCTGGAACGCGTTCCGCCGCAGCGACGCGCGGTCCACCTGCCCCACCAGCAGGATCAGCGGCACCGCATCCTGTTCCGCCGTATGCACCGCGATCGCCGCGTTGCAGGCGCCAGGCCCGCGCGACACCAGCACGATCCCAGGCCGCCCCGTCAGCCGCGCATCCGCGACCGCCATGAAGCCCGCGCCACCTTCCTGGCGCGCGACCACCAGATCGACCGCCGGATGCGCATGCAGCGCATCCAGCAGCCCAAGATAACTCTCCCCCGGCACGCAAAAGGCGCGGTCGACGCCCTGTGCGGCCAGGAAGTCGACGATCCGTTCGGCGGCGGTCGGCATGGCGCTCAGCCGCGCCGCACGCGTTCCGCGATCGCGGCCCCCGCGGCCTGGGTGCCCAGGCTGCCACCGAGGTCCTTGGTGCTGGCGCCGGCGGCGATGCTCTCGGCCACCGCTGCCTCGATCGCCGCCCCGGCCGCGACGAATTCCGCCCCGCCACCACGCCGCCCATGCCAGGACAGCAGCAGCGCCGCCGACAAGATCAGCGAAATCGGATTGGCGATGTCGCGCCCCGCGATATCGGGCGCCGATCCATGCGCCGCCTGCGCCATCGCGCAATCCGTGCCGGCGTTCAACGACCCGCCGAGACCCAGGCTGCCCGACATCTCCGCCGTCAGGTCCGACAGGATATCGCCGAACATGTTGGTGGTGACGATGACGTCGAAGCGCTGCGGCGCACGCACGACATGCGCCATCATCGCATCCACGATCACCTCATCCAGCACGACATCGGGGAAGTCTTGCGCGACCAGGCGGCAGCATTCCAGGAACATGCCATCGCCGACGCGCAGCACATTCGCCTTGTGCACCGCCGTCACGCGCTTCTGGCGACGCTGCGCCAGCTCGAAGGCCGCCTGCGCGATCCGCATGCAGCAGGACCGCGTGATCCTGCGCAGCGACACCACCACATCCGGCGTCACCAGGATTTCGGCGTTGCCGGCCTCCATGTTCCGGTCGGCGTAGAAGCCCTCGGTGTTCTCGCGCACCACCACCAGGTCGAAGGCGCCAAGCCGTGCCGGCATGCCCGGAAACGTCCGCGCCGGACGGATATTGGCGAAGAGGTCGAGCCCCCTGCGGAAGAACCTGGACGGGTTATACTGGCCGCTCGTGCCCTCGGCGTAGTCGAAGGTCGAGGTCGGCCCCAGGATCATGCCATCCGCCGCCCGGACCTGGTCCAGCAGATGCGGCCGCACGGTGGTGCCATGCAGGCGGTGGCTTTCAAGGCCGATCACCTCCTCCACCAGGTCCAGCTTCAGCCCAAAGGCCTTTTCCGTGGCGCGCAGCACGGCCAGCGTGGCCGTGGTGATTTCCGGGCCGATTCCATCGCCCGGAAGCACGATGATCTGCATGTCTTATCCTTGTCTTGGTCGTGCCTCCGCAGTCGCACGAAATGCGACGCCCGACCAGACAGGGGGGAGTGTCCGCGTCAGCGCCCGCGGCGGAACAGCAGCGCGTCCAACGACATCGGGCCGCTGCCGCGCAGGGTCACGAAGAACAGCGCCACCGCCCACATCGCGGGATATTCCCAACGGGCATATCCCATCGACCCGAGGATCCAATAGGCGATGAAGGCCAGGTGGAACGTCGCCACCGCCGCCACCGGGCGGGTGAACAGCCCGAGGACGATCAGCGCCCCGCCGATCACCTCCAGCGCGACCACGAGGTAGGCGAAGGGCATCGACGGTTCGATGCCGCGTTGGGCCAGGCCGGTGGCGAAGCGCGCCACCCCCGCTTCCCACTTCGGCCAGCCATGGGCGACCAGATTGGCGCCCACGACGATCCGCAGCAGCAGGTAGCCCACCGGTTCAAGCGTCGCGCAGAGGCGGTCGATCATCCCGCTCATGGGGCGGGCCGATGGGCTGGGCTGGTCATGCTGGGCTCCTTCAGCGGATGTCTTGGGGCAACCCGGACCAGGATTCCTCGGCCACCATCGCCCGCGGCAGCATTTGTTGCGCGGCCATGTAGCGCAGCGCAAGCGCGATCGCCTGGCTCAGCGCCTCGCGTCCCGCCGGCAGCAACGCAGCGCCCCGCGCGGCCCCGAACATGCGGACCAGCTCGGCGACCAGCGCCGGGGATGTCGCGGCCAAGGGCGCCCGCACCACCACCAGGTGGTTCACCGGCACGAATCCGTGCCGCGCGAAAAAGCTGCCCCCGGCCGCCACAGGATCGGGAAACACCGTCCGCAGCCCCGGGTCATCGGGCATGTCATTGCCCAGGATGGCCGCATCGATCTCCCCCGACCGCAGCATCCCCAGCAGGTCCTTGCCGGCCGGCGCCCGCTGCACGAAAGCCGGATCGGCGTATTCCGGGACATGCGCGCCCTCGAAGGTGGTCCAGCCCATCTCCTCGGCGGCGATCCCGAAATCATCGGCCAGGATGCCGCGCAGCCACATGCCGGTGGTCTGGCTATAGGCGCGCACCCCGATCCGCCGGCCGCGCAGGTCGGCCGGGCCGCGGATGTCGCTATCGACGCGGCACAGCAGCGCACCCTCCTGGAACCGCGCCGCGACGGCGACCGGCAACAACACCACCGGCTTGTTCCAGGCGCGCGCTTGCAAAAAAGTCGCGATCGCCATCTCGCTGACGTCATAGGCGCCATCGCGCACCATCGGCGCGAAGGCGCGGCTGATGGGCGCGACCGGGACAAAATCCAGCGCCAGCAGAGGCGATGTCACCGTCCCGTCCAACAACGCGGCGGTATGCGGATAGCGGCCAAGGGCAGCGGTCCAAATCGTGGTCATGCACTCTCCCCCGGCAGCGGCGGCGTGCCGTGCGTATGAAAACTCTCGATGGTCTTCAGCCCCCAGGCCTGGCCCTTGCGGCGTTCCGCCTCGGTCCAGGTGATCGGCTTCCAATCCGGCGCCAGCACCAGCCGCGCCCCGGCATTGGCGACCTCCACCCGGTTGCCGCCAGGCTCCCAGACATAGAGGAAGAAGGTCTGCTGCACCGCATGCTTGTGCGGCCCCGTCTCGATGAAGACGCCGTTTTCAAGGAAGACATCCGCCGCTTGCAGGATCGCCTCGCGGCTATCGAGCGCGAAGGTCACATGGTGGAAACGGCCACCGACGCCATGGGCCTCCTTGGTGAAAGCGAAGTCATAGGATTTGTTGGTGGCGGTCAGCCACATCCCGACTTCCTCGCCGGTGTCCAGCACGATGCGCTCGGTCAGGCGCAGGCCAAGCGTGGCTTCGAAAAACGCACGACAGGCGCCGACATCCACCGCCAGGCAATTGAAGTGGTCCAGCCGCCGCACGCTCACGCCCCGCGCGGGAAACCGCTGCGCCTGGTTCTTCAGCGCCGGGCGCAGTTCCTGCGGCGCATCGTACCATTCCGTCTCCCAGTAGATCTCGAACACATGCCCGTCCGGATCGCGGAACCGCCATCCCGTGCCATGGCCGAAATTCTTCTCATGCGGGACCACCTCCGTCCCCGCCGCGCGAAGCGCCGCGATCCGTCGCTCCAGCGCCTGGGCGCTGCGGGTGCGGAACGCGGCATGGCCCATGCCCGAGGTATGGGACGCCGTGAGTTGCAGGCTGTAGCGCTCGTAATCATCCCATCCGCGCAGGAACACACTGTCACCCTGCCGCCCGGCCTCGGTCATGCCCATCACATCGACGAAGAAACGCAGCGATTCCTCGAGCTTGGGCGTCAAAAGTTCGACATGGCCCAGGTGGGCAATGTCCATATTTGGTTCGGGGACCGGTTCGGGCGCGTGCATCGTCTCTTCCCCCAATGGGCGAGACGCTAGCCGTGACCGGGCGCCCTTGTCCTATCGCTTCTTACGCGGCGGCCATGGGCGTTCGGCATACTACTCCGCCGCCGCCGGCCCCTGGTGCGACTTGGCCGCCAGCTTGGCCGCCTCATCCATCACCTCCGGCGCGCTGGCCTCCATATCCGCCAACTGGCGTTCGATCGCCCCGGCCGGACGGGTATAGGGCGCCAGCAGCAGATACAGCGCGGGGATCGCGAACAAGGTCACGATGGTCGAAACGGTGATCCCGCCGACGATCACCACCCCCAGCGCCGTGCGGCTTTCCGCCCCCGCCCCGGTCGCGATGGCCAGCGGCACCGCGCCCAGCACCGTCGCGATCGAGGTCATCAGGATCGGCCGCAACCGCACCACCGATGCCTCCAGCGCCGCCTCCATCACCGTCAGCCCGCGGTCGCGCAACTGGTTGGCGAATTCAACGACCAGGATGCCGTTCTTCGCCATCAGCCCGATCAGCAGGATCATGCCGATCTGGCTGAAGATGTTCAGCGTCTGCCCGGTCACATGCAGCGCCAGCAACCCGCCGGTCAGCGCCAGTGGCGTGGACAGCAGGATGATCAGCGGGTGGATGAAGCTTTCGAACTGCGCTGCCAGCACGAGATAGACGACCAGCAGCGCCATCAGGAAGGTGACGTAGAGCGCCGAGGAACTCTCGCGGAATTCCAGCGACTGACCGCGATAGGAAATCCGCGCGTCCGGCGGCAGCACCTCGCGCGCGACGCCATCCATGAAGTCCAGCGCCTCACCCAGCGAATAGCCGGGCGCCAGCGATGCGGTGATGGTGATCGCCCGCACCCGGTCGGCGCGCGCCAATGTCTGCGCCCGTGCCCGTTCGGTCAGGGTGACCAGGTTGGACAGCGGGATCAGGCCGCCGTTGGAGCGGACAAAGATGTTCTGGAGATCATAGGGCGTCACCCGGTCGCGATCATGCGCCTGGATCAGCACGCGGTATTCCTGCCCGCCATCGACGTAGGTGCCGACTTCGCGCGAACCCAGCATCGTCTCGATCGTGCGGCCGATCGACTGGATCGACACGCCCAGGTCGGCAGCCTTGCGGCGATCGATGTCCACGCGCAGTTCCGGCTTGGTCTCGCGGTAGTTGTTGTCCAGGTTCAGCAGCCGGTTGTTGCCCCGCGCGCGGTCCATGAAGATGTCGCGCCACTGCACCAGCGTGTCGTAGTCGGGGCCGCCGATGATGAACTGCACCGGCGGCTGGAAGCCGGACTGGCCCAGGCTTGGCGGGATCAGGGTGAAGCCGCGCACCCCTGTCATCGCCGCGACCGGCGGGAACAATTCGGCGGCGATGGTCTGCGCGTTGCGCGCCCGGTCCTTCCAAGGCGCGAGCCGGATGAAGACATTGGCGATATTGCCGACCGACGGCCGCTGCTGCCCGCCCATGACGGCGAAGACGCTGGCCGCCTCGCCATTCTCCATATAGCGCGCGGACAGGCGTTCCAGCCGTTCCACGTGTTCGCGCATGTAGTTGAAACTGGCGCCCTCCGGCCCGGTCATCGGCATGATCACCACGCCGCGGTCCTCGATCGGGGTGAATTCCTTGGGGATGATGGTGAAGAGGATCAGTGCCAGCCCCGACAGCGCGGCCGAAATCCCCAAGGTCAGGATGGGAGCCGCCAGCGCACCGCGCAGCATCCAGCGGAAGCCGCTGTTCATGTAGTGGAACACCGGCTCGGTCATCCGCACGAAGCGGCCTTCGCTGCCATGCGGCTTCAGCAATTTGCTGCACATCATCGGCGTCAGGGTCAGCGCGACCAGCCCCGAGAACATCACCGACGCCGCCAGCGCCATGCCGAATTCGGTGAACAGCCGGCCGACGTTGCCCTGCATGAAGGACAGCGGCAGGAAGACCGCGATCAGCACCAGGGTCGTCGCGATCACGGCGAAGGCGATTTCCCGCGATCCGCGCAGCGACGCGAGCAAGGGGTCCTCGCCCTCCTCGATCCGCCGGTGCACGTTTTCCAGCACCACGATGGCGTCGTCGACGACAAGACCGATGGCCAGCACCAGCCCCAGCAGGGTCAGGATGTTGATGGAAAACCCCAGCGCCGCCATGGCGACGAAACTCGCGACCAGCGACACCGGGATGGCGACGGCGGGGATGATGGTCGCGCGGAAACTGCGCAGGAAGAAGAAGATGACGCCGACCACCAGCACCAGGGCCGTGATCAGCGCGTGTTCGACCTCATAGATCGATTGGCTGATGAACAGGCTTTCGTCATAGCCGATGTCCACGATCAGCCCAGGCGGCAGGCTGACGCGGATGCGCTCCACCTCCTCCTTCACGCCCTGCGCGACGGAGAGCGTATTGGCCGTGCCCTGGCGCAGGATGCCGATGCCGATGCCTGGCCGTCCGTTGATGCGGTATTCGCCGCGCGCGTCGTCGGGGGCGACCTCCACCGTCGCGACATCGCCCAGCAGCACCTGGGCGCCCCCGGCCACGGCGCCGGGACGGGAGACGACGACGGCGCGGAACTGGTCGGGCCGGCTGAGCCGGCTGTCGGTGCGCACGGTCAATTCGCGCTGCGTGCTGTCCAGGCGGCCGCCGGGCAGTTCGATGTTCTCCCGCCGGATCGCGTCCTCGACGTCCTGTACCGTCAGCCCGCGCGCCGCCAGGGACTGCCGGTCCAGCCAGACCCGCATGGAGAAGCGCCGTTCCCCCTGCAGCAGCACCTGCGCCACGCCCTCGACGATCGCCAGGCGGTCGACGAAGCGCCGGCGGGCGATATCGGTGACCTCCATGCCGGAATAGACCTCCGACGACAGCGCGATCCACAGGATCGGGCGGGTGTCGCCATCGACCTTGGCGACGATGGGCTGGTCCGCGGCCTCCGGCAGGCGCGCCAGGATGCGCGCCACGCGGTCGCGCACGTCATTGGCCGCGGAATCCACGTCGCGGTTCAGCTTGAATTCCAGCACCACCTGGCTGCGCTCGTCGCGCGACTGGCTGGAAATGATCTTGATCCCCTCGATCCCCGCGACGGCCCCTTCGACCAGTTCGGTGATCTGGGTATCGACGATGGCCGCCGAAGCGCCGCGATAGGTCGTGGTGATCTGCACGATCGGCGGGTCGATCTGCGGCAATTCGCGGATCGGCAGGCTCATCAGCGAGGCGATGCCCAGCACGATCATCATCAGGCTGACGACGGTGGCGAAGACAGGCCGCTTGATCGAGATATCGGTCAGGGACATCGCTTTGGCCTCAGCTCGTCGGGCGGGTCATGGTGTCGGTCACGCGCACCGGGGCATCGGGACGCAGCCGTTGCAGCCCGCGCACCACCACCACGTCCTGCGGCAACAGGCCCTCGCGGATCTCGACTTCGCCCGGCAGGCGCAGGCCGAGCTTCACCTCCAGCCGCCGCGCGCGGCCGTCGCGCACGGCATAGACGAAGGCGCGCTCGCCCACCTGGTCCAGCGCTTCCTCCGGCACGATCATCGCCTCGTCACGGGTTTGCAGGGTCAGTTCGACGGTCAGGAACAGCCCGGGGCGCAGCGCCTCATCCGTGTTGTCGAATTCGCTGATCAGGCGGATCGTGCGGGTGCCGGGGTCGATGCGGGTGTCGATGATGGCGACGCGGCCATCGAAGCGCCGGTGGCCATAGGCGGCACTGCGGGCATAGACCGAGGCGCCGACCCGCATGCTGGCCAGGTTGACCTCCGGCACCGCGAATTCCACCCGCACGCGGCTGATGTCGTCCAGGGTCGTGACGGGGGTGCCCGGCTGGATCAGCGCGCCAGGGCTGACCTGGCGCAGGCCGACGCGGCCGCTGAAGGGGGCGGTCAGGCGCAATTCCTCGATGCGCGCCTGGGTCTGGCGCAGCCGGCCCTCGGCGCCGCGCGACAGGGTTTCCAACTCATCCACCCGCGCCTGGGAGACCGCCTGGCCGGCCGGCAGGGCGCGGGCGCGGGACAGCATGCTGCGGGCGTTGTCGAGCAGCGCGCGCGCCTGGTCGGCCTCTGCCCGCAGGGCGGCGGCGTCCAACTCCATCAGCACATCGCCCTCGCGCACGCGCTGGCCCTCGGTGAAGCCGATCGAGGTGACCATGCCGGCGATCTTGGTGGTGATCGTCACCGCCTCCCGCGCACGCACCGTGCCGACGCTTTCCACCTTCTCGACGATCTGGCCGGTCCGCACCGGGGCGACCACCACCGGGACCTGGCCACCCGCCGGGGTGGCGCGCGCCGCCGCGGGTGCCGCCTTCTCAAGCCCCATCAGTGCCAGGGGGCGTGGCACCCCCCAGGCATCGGCCTGGTCGTGCCAAGCATAGGCGGCGCCCCCGAGCAGGGCGAGGATGCCGAGTTGTATCCAAGCGCGCATGATAAGCCTGACATAAGATGACCTGCGCTCATGCCCAGGAAAAAATCGGCTGACAAGGGAAACCCCTGGCCTGGAGGCGTGGTCTTGCTACGGGTGACCGCCGGACCGCCCAATCGGGCGGCAGACCGGCGGGTAAACAACAGGCATCAGCCGATCACGATGTCACGCACCGCCAGCAGCGCCCCGGGCTCGATTCCATCGGCCGGTTCCAGCCGCAGCAGCAGGGCGGCGCGCTGGGCCGGATCGCGCAAGCCCCTGAACAGACCGTCGCGTTCATTGCCGGGGTCGCCCTCCACATAGAACTGGGTGATCAGCGCGGGGGGCGCGCCGGGCCGCGCCACCGCGACATGGATATGCGGCGTGCGCCCCGGGTAGGGTACCGGGCGGATGGTGCGGAAGGCGAAGCTGCCATCGGCGGCCGTCACCACACGCCCCCGCCCCTGGAAACCCGCATCGCGCCCGTCCTGGCGGTCGCGCGGATGCAGGTAGCGGCCAAAGGCGTCGCATTGCCAGATTTCGACCATCGCCCCGCGCAGCGGAGCGCCCGCCGTATCCCGCAACTGGCCGCGCAAATGGGTCACGATGCCCTGCGCCTGCGCCGCGGCACCGGTCACGCGCACCAGGTCGCCATCGATGTCGCCCGACCAGTCCACCGGATAGAAGGGGCCGGTGGTCTGGCGCGGGGTCGGTGCGGTGACGCCAGGCTGCGCCTGGGCGGCGGTTGCGATGAAGGGCGCCGCCAGCAGCGCGCGCCGAAAGACGATCATGATCCCGTGCCTCCCATCAGTTTGCCTCCGCCGCCCGACGATCCGACCCATGGCCGCGCTGGCGCACCACGGTGACCGAACAGGGCGCGTCCCGCGCGACCTCGGCCGCCACGCTGCCCAGCAGGCGCCGCCCGATGCCATCGGCGCGGGCACCCAGGATGATATGGTCCACCCGGTTGTGCGACGCGTAGTCCAGCAGCGCCTCGGCCGGGTTCAGCGCCTCCAGCACATGGTGCGTCAGCCGTTGCTCCGGAAGGTTCAGCGACGCCGACCAGTGCCGCAGCGCGATGAGCAACTGGACGTGCTTGTTGCGCCCGGCGTCGTCCAGCCCCGCATCCGGCAGCACCCGCCGCGTGCGCAGCACGTTCACGCAGGCGACGCGCGCGCCCGGGATGGTCGCCAGCACATTGCGCACCACGCGGCGCAGGCTGGTGGTCAGCCCCTCCGACATGGTGTCGAGGTCGAGCGCCACGACCACGATCGGCGCGTTCTCATGCGGCGCCGCGACCGCGCGCACCAGGCTTTGCTGGTGGTCGGGGTGGAAGCGCCGACGGATCCGCGCGGTCCAGGGATCGCGCCGCGTCCTGCCCGCCCGCGCCGTCAGCGCGACATGATCCGCGTGGCGCAGGTCGAAGGCGAGGTGCGCGGCGCTGCCGTAGCGGCGCTGGGGCGCCACCTCCATGCAGCGCAGGATCACCTCCTGCAGCCAGGGCGGGCAGTCGGGCTGGCGCGCACGCGGCGGCGGCGGGTCCCACCACAGCCGCCGCTTCATCGCCCGCAGATGCTGCGGATCGCCGAAGGGCGTCCGGCCGGTGGCAAGGTGATACATGATCGCGCCAAGCGCGAAGACATCCGACGCCGGGTCGCCGCGCACGCCGATCACCTGCTCCGGCGCCATGTAGGGCGCGCTGCCGTAGGGCAGGTGGAATTCCTCGGCCAGCAGGTCGGGCAATTGGGCGTGGTGCGACACGCCGAAATCGACCAGCACGACCGCGCCATCCGGCCGGCGCACGATGTTCGCCGGCTTGATGTCCAGATGCACCACCCCCTGGCGATGCAGGCTGTCCAGCGCATCGGCGATGGCCGCGCCGATCTCCGCCACCTCCCCCGCCGGGCGCGGCAGGGTGTCGAGCAGCGGCAGCAGCGACGCGCCCTCGATGCGCTCCATCGCGATCCAGGGCAGCGGTTCGTAGCCGACGCCGAAGCAATGCGGCACATGCGGGCCGGATAGCCGGGGCATGATCATCTGCTCCATCTCGAAGCCGACGATGGCGGCGGGGTCGTCGCCCTCGGCCACCAGGGGAAGCTTCAGCAGCAGCGGGCCGGGATGATCGGGGTGGGTCGCTTCCCGCAGCACGGCCATGCCGCCGCGATGCAGGACGTCGCCGGGGGTGAAGCCGCCGATCGTGTCGGGGACCATCACAGCCCCTCGAACAGCCGGGCGGCCAGGCGTGGCGGCAGGCCGGCCGCCTTGATCTTGGCGGCCGCGGTGCCGATGTCATAGGGCACGCGCACCCAGGCGCAGCTTGACCGCACCGTGTCCAGCAGCCCGTAGCAGGCGGCGGGATTGCCATCGCGCGGCTGGCCGACCGACCCGATCACGCCAAGCCAGCGGCGCGAGGCCAGCAACGGCATCGGCACATCGGCCGGCGGCTTGTGGCACGCCTGCAGCCCATTGGCATGCAGCCCGAACAGCATGGGGCTGTGCGTATGGCCGCAGAACACCAGCCGCGCGTCGCAGGCCTCCAGGCTGCGCCGCGCCGCGCGCGCGTCGAGCACATAGCGCCAAGCGGCGGGGGCCGAGGCATCGGCGTGGGTATAGAGCCGGTCCTCCTCCGCCAGGGTCAGCGGCAGGGCCTCGAGCAGCGCGCGGTCCAGCGTCTTCAGGCGGGCGGCGGTCCAGCGGATGGCATCGGCGGCATCGGCCGAAAAGCCCTCCGGCCCGCGGAGTGCGCCTTCGTCATGATTGCCGCGCAGGGCCAGCGCGCCTTGCTCCATCAGCCCGCGCACGCGCTCCAGCACCGCCAGCGGATCGGCGCCATAGCCGACCAGGTCGCCCAGGAAGACCAGCCGCGTCACGCCACGCGCGGCGGCATCGGCGAGGCATGCCTCCAGCGCCTCCAGGTTGGCATGGACATCGGCGAGCAAGGCGATCCGCATGGTCGGCGCTGATTCCCTTTCCGGCGTGCGTCCTGCCCGGACGTGGGGTGCGAGACGACGTCACGCCGTGTCGCATCATAACCATGCGCGGGATCAAGCGGTGGTGCTGGAATGCTACGATTTGTTGCTTTGCCTCCATGGAGGGGAGGCCTACCTTGGGTTGGGGGTATCCCCCTGGCAGCAACCACCATCACAGGGCGCCGATTTGACCAATACGCCGACCGCCTTCCTCGCCGCCCACCGCTTCGGCTTCGGGCTGGCCGGCACCAAGGCGCCCGGCAGCACCGGGCGGGATGCGCTGGAACACCAGTTGGCACACCCCGAGGCCGCGTTGATCGACACGCCACTGCCGACGATCGAGGCCAATATCCGCACCCTGGTCCAGATCAACGCCGCGACCGCCGCGGCGCAGCGCCAAGCCGCCATGGAACAGCCCGCGGAGATGGCCGCGCCGCGCCCGGCCGGCGAAGCGCCCCAGCCGCGCGCCCCGGTCGTCAACGTCAATACCGCGATCATCCTGCCCGAATTCACCGCCCGCCTCGGCCGCGCCCTGTCCGGCGAGGCCGATTTCCTGGAACGGCTGGTGGTCTTCTGGTCGAATCACTTTGCCGTCTCGATCAGCAAGGGCGGCCCTGTGGCCGCCGCCTTCGGCCCCTACGAACGCAGCGTCATCCGCCCCGGCATCACCGGGCGCTTCGCCGATTTGCTGCTGGCCGTGACCCGGCATCCGGCGATGCTCTTCTACCTCGACAACCAGGGCTCGATCGGGCCGAACTCGGCGCGCGGGCGGCGGCAGAACCGCGGCATCAACGAAAACCTGGCGCGCGAGATTCTGGAACTGCACACGCTCGGCGTCGATGGCGGCTATACCCAGGCGGATGTGACGAGCTTCGCCATGGCCCTGTCGGGCTGGAGCTTCACGCCCCAGAACGCCGCCGAACCGGGCCGCTTCCTCTTCATCCCCGGCGCCCATGAACCGGGGCCGCAGACCGTGCTTGGAAAGGTCTACCCGCAGGAGGGCGAGGCGCAGGCCGAGGCCATCCTGGCGGATCTCGCCCGCCACCCGTCCACCGCCCGCTTCATCGCGAAGAAGCTCGCGGCCCATTTCGTCGCCGATGAGCCGCCGCCCGCCCTGGTCGCGCGTCTGGCCACGACCTACACGCGCACCGATGGCGACCTTGGCGCCGTCTGCCGCGCGCTGGTCGCCTCGGACGAGGCCTGGGCGCCGGCGCTTACGAAACTGCGCAGCCCGTATGAGTTCGTCGTCGCCCTGCATCGCACGGTGGGCGTGCAGGTGGTGCGCAACCGGATGTTCGGCATGCTGGACAACCTGGGGCAGCCGGTGCTGCGACCACCCTCCCCGGCCGGGTATTCCGATGCCAGCGCCGATTGGCTGGCGCCGGATGCGATCAAGACGCGGGCCGATTTCGCGATGGAACTGGCCGCCCGCTACAATGGCGATGCGGCGGCCCTGGCGCGCGACACGCTGGGCCCCGCCTTGACCGATGAAACGCTGACCGCCATCCGGCGCGCGGAGTCCAGCCCCCAGGGCCTGGCGCTGCTGCTGATGTCGCCCGAATTCCAGAGAAGGTGATCCCGATGACGCTTCATCGGCGTGCCCTGTTCGGTGGCGCCGCCGCATTGTTCGGCGGCGCCTTCCTGCCCCGCGTCGGCCATGCCGCGGGCGGGGCCGATCCGCGTTTCCTGACCGTCCTCCTGCGCGGCGCGCTGGACGGGCTTTCGGCCGTGCCGCCGATCGGCGACCCCGATTACCTCGCCATGCGCGGCGGGTTGGCGATGGCGACCGACGGCCCGCAGGCGGTGCTGCCCGCCGGCGGCTTCTTCGGCATCAACCCCCGGATGCCGCGGCTGCACGCCATGCTGGGCACGGGCGATGCACTGGTGGTCCAGGCCGTCGCCACCCCCTATCGCGAGCGCTCGCACTTCGATGGCCAGAACGTCCTGGAATCGGGGATGGAGCGGGCCGGCGGCCAGGATGGCTGGCTGAACCGCGCCCTGGTCGCCATGCCGGGGCGGGAGGGCGTTCGCCCGGACAGGGCGCAGGGTCTCGCCCTCACCCCGTCCGTGCCGTTGATCATCCGCGGCCGGGCGCCGGTCCTGTCCTGGGCGCCGCAGTTTTCGGTCAGCGCGGATGCCGACACCATCGACCGGGTGCTGTCGATCTATGACGCACGCGACCCGGTCCTGGCCGCCGCCCTGCGCGCCGGGGCGCGGATGGATATGGAGGCCGATGCCCGCCCGGTCCGCAACGCCGGCGGGGCCGGTGCCGCCGGCCGCTTTCCGGAACTGGCGCGGTTCGCCGCGGAACGCGTCGCCCGTCCGGACGGGCCGCGCGTCGCGGTGCTGAACGTCGACGGCTGGGACACCCATGCCGCCCAGGGCCCGACCACGGGGCGGCTGGGCAATCTGCTGGGCTTCCTCGACGACGGCATCGGCGCGTTGCAGGCGGGGCTGGGCCCGGTCTGGGACCAGACCTGCGTGTTGCTGATCACCGAATTCGGCCGCACCGTGAGGATCAACGGCACGGCCGGCACCGACCACGGCACCGGCACCATCGCCATCCTGGTGGGGGGCGCCGTGAAGGGCGGCCGGGTCGTCGCCGATTGGCCGGGGCTGGCGGAGGCCTCGCTCTACCTCGGGCGCGACCTGCGCCCGACCACCGACCTGCGCGCCGTCATCAAGGGTATTTTGGCCGGGCAGTTCGGCGTCAGCGAAGGGGTGCTGGCCGATGCGGTGTTTCCGGGCTCTGCCGCCGTCCGCCCGATGCAGGGGTTGATCAAGGGGGCCTGACTCACGCCCCCCAAGTTCAGCCCCCAAAGGTCAGGCCCCCCAGGCGACGAAGGCGCGGTTGCGGTAGCCGGCATCGCGTTTGCCGCAGCGGAACGGCGCGCCGTCCGGGTCGGTGACCCGCCCGCCGGCCGCCTCCAGCACCGCCTGGCCGGCTGCGGTGTCCCATTCCATGGTGGGGCCGAAGCGCGGATAGACATCCGCCTCCCCCTGCGCGACCAGGCAGAATTTCAACGACGATCCGATCGCGCGGCGTGCGATCACCGGCAGCCTGGCCAGGAAGGCCTCGGTCTGCGCGTCGTGGTGAGACCGGCTGACCACGGCGACCAGGCCGCCCGTGGGCCTTGGCCGCGCGGCAATGGGCCTGGGCGCCTGCCCATCCGCCCGCAAGGTCGCGCCATGGCCCAGGGCGCCGCTCCACAGCAGCCCCAGGGCCGGGGCGAATACGACCCCCGCGACCGGGCGCCCGGCGGCGATCAGGGCGATGTTCACGGTGAATTCGTCGGTGCGGCCCAGAAACTCACGCGTGCCGTCCAGCGGGTCCACCATGAAGAAGGTGGCCTCCGGCGCCGGCCGCGGCGCGGTGCCGCCGCCATCTTCCTCCGACACCACCGGGATGCCGGGGGCGGCCTCGGCCAGCCCGGCCAGGATGATCGCCTCGGCGGCCAGGTCGGCTTCGGTCACCGGGCTGCCATCGGCTTTTCGGTCCTGCGCCGCTGCCCCCTGGGCATAGACCTGCATGATCCGCCGCCCGGCCGCGACAGCGATGCGTTCCAGCGCGGGCAATAGCCGGGCGGCGAGGGTCTGGTCCGAATCCGGCTTGGCGTTCATCCGCCCATCGTGCCGCAAACCCGCCGCTTCGGGCGGCGCCCCCCGCGCCTTTTTTTCGCCCCCCATCTGCGGCATCCTGCGCCCTCACTGACAGAGTATGGGCATGGCGCGTTTTCTGGTGACCGGCGGGGCCGGCTATGTCGGCAGCCATTGCGTGCTCGCCCTGGTCGAACGCGGCGATGATGTCGTGGTGATCGACAACCTCCGCCAGGGCCACCGCGCCGCCGTTCCCGCCGGGGTGCCGCTGATAGAGGCCGACCTGGCCGACCGCGCCGCCGTCGCCTCGGTCTTCGCCGGCCCGCGCTTCGACGGCGTGCTGCATTTCGCAGCTCTCTCGCTGGTCGGCGAAAGCATGCGCGAACCGCTGCGCTACATGGCCGAGAACGTGGGCAACACCCTCTGGCTGGCTGATGCGGCCGTGCGGGCGGGCTGCCGCAGCTTCGTCATGTCCTCCACCGCCGCGCTCTTCGGCACGCCGGATACCATCCCGATCGATGAGGGCCAGCCCCTCCGCCCCGCCTCGGCCTATGGCGAAAGCAAGCTGATGGCCGAACGCGGGCTGGACTGGGCCGAGCGCGTCCACGGCCTGAATTCCGCGGCGCTGCGCTATTTCAACGCCGCCGGCGCCGATCCCGCCGGGCGGTTGGGCGAGGACCACGACCCCGAGACCCACCTGATCCCGCTGGCGATCAATGCCGCACTGGGCCTTGGGCCGGAACTGACCGTGTTTGGCACCGACTACCCGACGCCGGATGGCACCTGCCTGCGCGACTATGTGCATGTGACGGACCTGGCCGACGCGCATCTGCGGGTGCTGGATGTGCTCGCCAGCGGCCGTTCGGGGCGTTGGAATATCGGCAATGGGCGGGGCTATTCGGTCAAGGAGGTGATCGCCGCGGTCGAGCGTATCGGCGGCCGCCCGGTGCCGCATCGTATCGGGCCGCGGCGGGATGGTGATCCCGCGGCGCTGGTCGCTTCCTCGGCCAAACTTGCCGCCGATACCGGCTGGACGCCGCGTTTCGCCGCGCTGGACGACATCGTCGCGACCGCCTGGGCCTGGCGTGTCGCGCATCCGCGCGGCTATGGCGACCGCCGGCCGGTCGAGGCCGCCGCCTGACCTGAGACTGTTACGCAGCCCCCGATTGCGCCGCGCCGCGCGGACCGCGAAAAAGGCGCGTGCGCATCCTCTTCCGCTTTCTCGGCGCGATCCTTCGCGGCGGGTTCGTCCTCCTGCTCCTGCTGGCCGCCCTGGTGGGCGGTCTGTTGTGGCTGACCCTTCCGGGCACGCCCGACAGGCTGGCCCTGCCCGGCCTGTCCGCGCCCGTGGCCCTGGCCTTCGACGATCGTGGCATCCCGACCATCACGGCGGCGGGCGAACGCGATGCGGCAATGGCGCTGGGCTGGCTGCATGCCCGCGACCGCATGTTCCAGATGGAGATGATGCGCCGCGGCGCCTCCGGCCGGCTGGCCGAACTGGTCGGCCCGCCCGCCCTGCGGCTGGACCGGCTGTCGCGCACCCTCGGCCTGCGGCTGCGGGCGGAGGCGGACCTGGCCGTGCTGCCCGCCGAAACCCGCGACCTGCTCGATGCCTATGCCGCCGGGGTGAATGCCTGGATCGGTGCGCGGGGCCGGTTTTCGGCGCCGGAATTCATCCTGCTGGGCAGCCCCGAGCCCTGGGTGCCGAGCGACAGCCTGTTGTGGGGCAAGGTGATGGGGCTGTGGCTGTCCGGATCCTGGCGCGGCGACCTGGCGCGGGCGCGGGCCGCGACGGTGCTGCGGGCGCCGCTGCTGGCCGATCTTTGGCCCGATGATGATGGCGCCGGGCGGGCCGACCTGGCCGGCCTGCCGGCGCTGGGCGCCGCCCGCCTGGCCAGGCTGCATGCCACCCTGCCGGAGCAGCGCCTGCCGGAAGCCCCCCTGCCCGCCACCGCTTCCAACGCCTGGGCCGTTGTGCCCGGGCGCAGCACGACCGGCGGCGCGTTGCTGGCATCGGACCCGCATCTGGGCTTCCAGGCGCCGATCCTGTGGTATTTGGCCAAGATCGCGCTGCCGGGCGACCTGCCGGGCGGGCGGGTGCTGACCGGGGCGACCGCGCCCGGCGTGCCCTTCATGGTGATCGGCCGCAATGACCGGCTGGCCTGGGGTTTCACGACCACACATGGCGATGTGCAGGACGTCTTTGTCGAAACCCTGGTCGGCACCGACGCCTACATGACGCCCGATGGCCCCATGCCGTTCGAGGTGCGGGAGGAAACCATCCGCACCCGGGGCCGCGCGCCCGAAGTCCTGCGCGTGCGCGAAACCCGCCACGGTCCCGTCGTCAGCGACCTGGACCAGGTGCCCGCCGAAACCACCGTCATCGCCGTGGCGATGGCCAATCTGGCGCCGGCCGATACCTCGGCCGCGGGGCTGCATGCGCTGAACCGCGCGCGGGACCTGCCATCGGCGCGGGCTGCGGCGGCGCTGATCAGCAGCCCGCCGCAGAATTTGATGGTCGCCGATGCGACCGGTGAGATCGCGCTGTACCTGACCGGGCGCTATCCGGTGCGGCGGTCGGGCGATGGGCGGGTGCCGGCGGATGGCGCCGACGGCGCGCGGGACTGGATCGGCTGGATCGATTTCGACGACCTGCCGCATGTCGAACGCCCGGCCTCCGGCCAGTTGGTCAATGCCAATGACCGGGTGTCGCCGCCGGGCGATGCGGCCTTCCTCGGCGCCGATTGGCCGGGCGACTGGCGGGCGCGGCGCATCCGCGAATTGCTGGCAGAACGCCAGCGCCACGCGCCGGGCGATTTCGCGGCCATGCAGGTCGATGCCGTCAGCCTGATGGGGCGCGAGTCGGCGGCCCTGCTGCTGTCCCTGCCCCGCCCCGATGGCCTGGCCGGCGCCGCGCGCGACCTGTTGACCGGTTGGGACGGCACCGCGGCCGTGGACCGGCCACAGCCGCTGATCGCCAATGCCTTCTGGCGCCGCTTCGCCGCCGCCGCCCTGGCCGCCCAGGGGGCGCCCGAGGGCAGCATCGACCCGACGCCCGAATTCGCCCGTGTGCTGCTGCGCGCCGATACCCGCGCCGCGGCCTGGTGTGGCGCGGACGGCTGCGCCGCCATGGCCGGCCTTGTCTTCCAACAGACCATCGCCGCCCTGGCCGAACGCCATGGCCCAGACCCCGCCACCTGGCGCTGGGGCGCCGTGCATGTCGCGCGCTTTGACCACCCGCTGCTGCGCTTCGTGCCCGTGATCGGCCCGCTGGTGCGGATCGAGGCGACGACGCCCGGCGATGGCGAAACCGTCAACCGTGGCGGCGTGGGGGCGGGCTTCGCCCATGTGCAGGGCGCCGGGCTGCGCTTTGTCGCGGATTTGTCCACGCCGGACGGCGCCTGGGCCGCCATCGCGACCGGACAGTCGGGGCACCCGCTGTCGCGGCACTGGTCGGACCGGACGGCGGGATGGGCGGCGGGGCGGATGGAGCGGATCGGGCGGTAACGGGCAGAACAATGCCGCGCCCGGCCCAGACTGTAACGGCGTCTCGATTGCTAAGCGCCGGGTTCGGTGGCATCGAATTCGAATGATCGCGCATCAATTCCCCGCCCCCAAAAGCCCTTTCCAAACCGGCCTTGCCGGCAAGCGCGCCCTGGTCACGGGCCATCTCGGCGGCATCGGCCGGGCGATCGTCGCGGTGCTGGAAGCCTCCGGCGCGACCGTCCATGGCCTCGACCGGCCCGAGCACGACCTGCACGACATCAGCGCCATCGCCGCAGCGGTGGAGGCCGCCGCCGCGCGCATGGGGGGCCTGGACCTGGTGGTCAACAATGCGGGCGACACGATGATCGGCACCCTGCTCGACACGCCGCTGGCCGAGGCCGAGAGGATCATGCGGATCAACTGGCTCGCCCCCTTCGCCGTCCTGCAGGCCGCCTTGCCGCATCTGCTGCGCCAGGGCGGGGCGGTGGTGAACGTCGCGTCGGACCAGGCGCTGGTCGGCAAGCCCGCCAGCGCCGCCTATGGCGCCTCCAAGGCGGCACTCGCGCAGATGACACGCTCGGCGGCACTGGACTTCGCAGCCCGGGGCGTGCGCTTCAACGCCATCGCACCCGGCAGCACCGACACGCCCATGCTGCGCGCCGTCCTGGCCGACCTCGCCGCCCGCGATCCCTCCCGCCCCTCCAGCGATGCCGCCTATACCGCCGCCGTGCCGCAGGGCCGCTTCGCCGACCCCGCCGAGATCGCCGCCGTGGTCGCCTTCCTCCTCTCCGACCATGCGAGCTTCGTCACCGGCATCGTCATGCCCGTCGACGGCGGGACGACCGCCGCATGAGTGCCGTCGTCGTCACCGGCGGCACCCGCGGGATCGGCCTCGCCTGCGCCCGGCTCCTGGCGCAGCAGGGCCATCGGGTGATCGCCGCCGCCCGCCGTGCCCCCGATGGCCCCCTGCCGGACGGTATCCGGCACCTGCCCTGCGACGTGGCCGACCCCGCCTCCGTCCGCGCCCTGTTCGACGCCGTTGGCCCGCTGCGGGCCGTGGTGTTGGCCGCCGGCAGCGCGGGCGGCGATCCGGCCATCCCGGACGAGGCCTTCTGGCGCGGCATCATGGCCACCAACCTGGACGGTGCCTGGCGCTGCGCCGAGGCCGCCGCACCGCGCCTGCCGGACCACGAGGGGCGCATCATCTTCCTCGCCTCCGTCCTCGGGCTACGCGCCGTGCCGGACCAGGTGGCCTATTCGGCCGCCAAGCATGGCGTGATCGGCCTGATGAAGGCGCTGGCCCTGCGCCTGGCCCCGCGCGGCATCACCGTGAACGCGCTTTGCCCGGGCTGGGTGGACACGGAGATGGCGCGCGCGCGCTGGGCGGAACTGCGCATGACGGCGGAAGAAGCCGCCGCCGGCACGCCCACCCGCCGCATCACCACCGCCGAGGAGGTGGCGGAGATGGCGGCGTTCCTCCTCTCCCCGGCGGGTCGGAACATCACCGGGCAGGCCATCGCGCTGGATGGCGGCGCGGGGGTCTGATCCCGCGCGGGTCGCGCCGTCAGTCGTTCGCGACGAGCAGAGGCGGCCGCACCTCAAACCAGTGCCACAGGCTTTCGTAGGGCTCTGCCTTGCCGAAGAAGTAGCCCTGCGCCTCGGTGCAGCCGGCGTCACGGACCTGGTTGAGCTGCGCACTCGTCTCAACGCCCTCGGCCGTCGTCGTCATGCCGAGTTGCGTCGCCAGGCGCGCGACGGAGCGCACGATCTCCAGGCAATCCTCCCGCGTCGCCATGTCGCGCACGAAGGACTGGTCGATCTTGATCTTGTCGAAGGGGAATTTGCGCAGGTAGGTGAGCGACGAATACTTGGTGCCGAAATCATCGAGGGCGATGCGCAGCCCCAGCGCACGCAGGCGGCCAAGCGTTGCCGCGACCCCATCGCTGTCCTGCAGAAGCGCTGACTCGGTGATCTCCAGTTCAAGGCAACTGGCGGCAAAGCCCGACTGGTGCAATGCGTCGCGGACCAGTTCCACAAGATCGCAGCCGGCGAACTGAACCGGCGAAATATTCACCGCGACCTTGGTGCCTTGCGGAAAGGTTGCCGCGTCGGCGCAGACCTTGCGCAACACCCATTCGCCGATCGGCACGATCAGGCCGGTTTCCTCGGCAATGGGGATGAAGTCACCGGGCGAGACCATGCCCCGTTTCGGATGCCACCAGCGCAGCAGCGCCTCGAAGCCGCTCAACTGCCCGCGGCGCAGGTCGAACAGGGGCTGGTACTGCACCTCCAGCTCGCCAAGCTCCAGGGCGGCGCGCAGGTCGGCTTCCAGGTCCATCCGCGCCTGCAACTCGGCCGCCATCGATGCCTCGAAGACCCGATAGGTTCCGCGGCCCGCCGCCTTGGCCTTGTACAGCGCCATGTCGGCGTATTTGAGAATGGCGTCCGCCGTGATGATCGGCGTGCTGGCGCTCGCGATGCCGACACTCACCCCGACCGAAGCCTGGTACTGCCCGAGGTCGAAGGGCGCTGCGAGGGCCTGGATGATGCGGGCCGCCAGGGGCTCGACATCCTCGCGCAGCGAGCCGTTGCCCTGCACCAGGACGGCGAATTCGTCCCCGCCCTGCCGGGCCACGAGGTCGCCTTCGCGCACGCAGGCACGGATGCGGCTGGCCGCCGATCGCAGCAGTTCGTCGCCGGCCTGGTGCCCAAGTGTGTCGTTCACATTCTTGAACTGGTCCAGGTCGAGGAACAGGACCGCGACCTCGTGCGTCCCGGCGATGAGCGCATCGCCCAGCCGTTCGTTGAACTGGCGCCGATTGGGCAGGCCTGTGAGTGCGTCGTGGTTCGCGATGTGGCGAATGCGCGCTTCGGCCTGGCGGCTTTCGGTCACATCCTCGTAGGTCGCCACCCAACCGCCGTCCGCCAGTGGCTGGTGCGAGATCGACAGCGACCGCCGCTCCTCATCCTCTTTCACAAAGGTGGACGCGCGCGAGCGCGACGCCAGTTCCTGATGCTCGACCCACACCGCATGGGCCGCGTCGCGGCCGAAGCCGCCGGATGCCCCAGCCAGCTTCAGCAGGTCGCGGGCATGGGCGCCCGCCTCCGCCACCCCGGCGGGAAGTCGGAAGATCTCGCTGAAGCGCCGATTGCTCACGATCAGCCGGTGCTCGGTGTCGAACATGCCCAGCCCCTGCGACATGTTGTTCAACGCCGCATCGAAAAGCTGGTTCTGCCGGAAAAGCTCGGCGTCCCGCACCTGCAGCCGTTCATTCTGCAAGGTCAGGGCCGCCATCGCTTCCTGCACGCGCACATTGGCGGCGGTCAGTCTCTCTCCGGTGCTGGTCAGGTCCTTGACCAGCGACTGCACGTCGGCATTCGACCTGACGAGCAGGCGGTTGTGCCAGGAGGCGATGACGGCAAGGACCGCACAGCAGGCGATGAGACCAACGAGCAGGCCCGAGAACAACCACTGGAGGCGATCCAGTTCCTGGGCGTTTCGCGCCGCCAGCTCCGCGGCATAGGCATGCGCGATCGACGCCATCCGCGCCATCGCCCCGTTCAGGCGCTGAAAGCCCTCCAGAAATTGTAGCAGCTGGGCGCGATCGTCCAAGCCAGCCAGCAGGGGGCGGGACGATTCGATCGTCCTGCCCATCAGCTCGGTTATGCTCGTGAGTTCGGTGTGCGAGCGGATGAAGACGCCGGATTCGCCGCTGCGCAGGACCACCTGGCGGGCCGCGACGATGTCGAGCCACATCTCCACCCCTTCGCGGGTGGTATCATCCGGTTTGAGGACGAAGGCCCCGATGGCGGCCTGGAGCCTTGAGACCTCTTGCGCCGCCTGGCCGACCGTGAAGGCGATATTGTAGCCGGAGATGCGTCCGACCGCGCTCTGGCGCTCGAAGATGAGCGCCGACGCATAGACTGCCCCTGCCGTGAGCAGGACGGCCAGCGCCACGAAGAACATGCGAACGCGCGCGCCCGAAACGGCCTGCGGCCGCCACCAGGCCTTAGACATTCTGGGGCCGGCAGCAGCCTTCGCCCGGGCATCCTCTCGCCCGGGCACCCCGGTACCGGTCACCGCACAATGAGCTGTGCGACCGACCAGGCCGATCGGCTGTAATAGAGCCGATTGCGGAGTTCGGCGTCGGAATCATAGGGATAGACAATGAAGAGGGGGCCACGGTCGCTCACCGGCATTTCGGCGCCATTGCGGTGCGTTGCCAGGATCACGCCAAAGCGGCTGAAGTCGGCAATCGGAATGTCGGTCGAATAGTCGTTGAGCGCGATCGCCGTCAGGGTCTGACCCCTGGCGCCAACGGCCTCCATCAGCTTCGCCATGGGGACGCCGTCGAACCTGACCGGGGTGTCGTACCAGGGCGTGCTGGTGGTGATGGTGGCCGAGCCGATCGCCGCGAGCATGGCGCGGTCAAAGACGGCGACATCACCATCGTTGGTGTTGGCGATATCGCCCCTGACCCGCAGGATCGCGCGCCCCGTCGGACGTTGGAGCGTGCCCTGCGCCACGGCGCCGCCGCTCGTCGCCGCGGCCGTCGCAAGGCCGAGCGTTGCCGCGCCGAAGGTGGTCATGAGCGTGCGCCGGGGGATGATCCGCATATCCGATCCATTCCTTGTCAGAGGGTCTGGGCGCGTGGTCAACGCGACACCTCAAGCGAGGCGCATTCGCGCAGGAACTCGTTTTTAAGGGAGGCGTCCTCCAGGAAGGCCCCGAAGTAGGCGCTCGTCACCATGCGGCCATTGGCGGCACGGACACCGCGGTGGGTCCGGCACATGTGGACGGCACTGATGCGGACCGCCAGGCCGGTCGGGGCGGTGTTCTCCCACAGGTGGTTACCGATCTGCTGGACGAGTTCTTCCTGGGTCTGGAGACGCGCGGCGAAGTGATCGACCACGCGGTCATACTTCGAGAGGCCGAGGACCTTGCCGTTGGGCGAGGGCAAAACGGCGACGTAGGCCTCACCCCGGATAGGCATCAGGTGATGTGCACAGGTGGAGCGGACGTCGATCGGCCCCGTGATGATCATGCCTTCATAGGCATGCCGGTTCTCGAAATCCGTCAGCGACGGGGGGGCCACGGTCCGGCCGCGAACCAGTTCATCGACGAACATCCGCGCGACCCGCCCGGGCGTGCCGCGGGTGTTGGGGTCGTTCTGGTGGTCGATCCGCAGGATTTCGAGAAACTCCTCCAGCTTCTCGCTGGCGGCACTGATCATCGCCTCCCGCTCGATCGGCGAGAGGACCGCGTCGAGGGACTCATTCGACAGGGCAGCACGGGACTGTAGACGCCGAACCGTGATGCTCACGTCAGGTCTCCTGAAGAACTGGTCGGCTGATGACGGGGGCGGTGGGTGCTCTTCCGCTCATTGGCAAGAGAGCGTCATGCGTGAACGCGGCTCGCCTCGCGGTACACGACACCGTCGCAGGCGCCTTCCAGGCCGCGACGCACCTCGACCCGATCGACCCCCGGAATTTCCTTGTCCAGGCGCCGGAAGATCCACTGGGCGACGTTTTCGAGGCTGGGGGTCTCCAGGCCTTCGATGTCGTTCAGGTAGCGGTGGTCGAGTTGCTTGCGGAGCGCCGAGATGATGGGTTCCACCACCAGCAGGTCGTGGGACCAGCCGAAGACGGGAACCGGCTCTCCGGTCAGCACCACCTTGACCTTGAAGGTATGGCCATGCAGCGGGGTGTCGGGCGTGGTCTTGTGCGCAGCCTCGAAAGCGAATTCCTGGAACATTTCGATCACGCCAAACGCACTCCGTCCTCACTCGTCGTGACAATTCGCCACCGCCACTCGGAAAACGGGCGGCCTTACACCATTACAACTTCCACGGGAAGAAATGTCAATCGGCTTCGCTTTCAGCGCTGGCATGGCTTGGTTGATCACACTCAGAGTCGAAAACGAAATGACCGACTTCCCGAATCCTTGGTCCCGCAGGTCTGGAGACGCCAAGGTTACGATGATTTGCTGACCGAAGGAACACGTCCAGGCCGTGGCCCCATCGCGGAGAATCACGGCAAACGTTGAAATAATGAGACACCCAAGGCGCCGCCACCAGGAAAAGCGCCTGCCCCGGAAACAACTGAAACACCTCCGAAGCGCGGCGGGCTGGATGGCGTTTTTTTGTTTTCGTGGCGCCTCAGGCCCGGCGCTGGCGCCTGGCTTCGATCTCGGGCGCCAGCAGGGCCACCACATCCGCCGCCGGCACCAGGGCATCGCCGCCACCATGGCGGATCCAGCCCAGGCTCGACGGGTCCGGCGCGGCCTCTCCGGGGGCCAGCACCACAAGGCCGGTCAGGCCGAGTCGGCCAGCCAGCGCCATGGCCAGCCCCAAAGGCCCCACCACGATATCGACAGCCCCCAACAGCGCCGCCAGGTCGGCTGCCGGCAGGCCCGGCTTCGGCCGCAGCAGATGGACACCCTTCCGCGCCGCCAGCGCCGTCGCCACCCGGCCCCAGCCGCCATTCCCGACCGCGCCGCGATCTTCCCCCGCCAGCACCGCGACCACGACCCCCCCGGCATCCCGGGCGGCCACAAGCCCGGCACGCAGGGCCTGGCCCGCCGGGCTCTGGCGCGGCGCCAGGCCACGCAGCCCGGCCGGTACCGCCGGCGACCGCCGCCCCAGCAACGCCACGCAACGCTGCGCAAGCCCGGCCCAGGCCGCCGCCCGCGCCGGATCGCCCCGGGCCGCCGTCGCCGCGGGCAGCCCCAGCCAGGCCCGTTCCAGCCGCACCGGTCGCACCGGCGCCGCCTCCAGCCCGACATCCACCACCAGCGCCGACACCGCCAGCATCGCCAGCGACGCATCCAGCGGCAGGTCGAGCGCCACACTCCGCCGCCCGGCGATGACGCCGGACCAGCGTGCCTCACCCAGGATCGCGCGGCCCTCGGCCACCCGCAGCCGCACATGCAGCCCGACCGGCGCGTCCTCCGTGCCATCCAGGACCAGGGTCAAGCGCGCCAGCGGCCCGGACAGTCCCGCGGTCGCCGGCACCGCGACCTCGGCCGAGGCCTCCAGCACCGGCGTCGTCGCGGGGATGTCCAGCGTCGCCCAGACCTCCGGTGCGGGGTCGGCCGACAGCAGCAACGCGGGTCGCGCACCATCCGCCCGCAGGATGCCAACCGCCTCGGGGGCCGCTGCATGGATATGGCCGCGCAGCCGCAGCATCACGCGGAACGGGCCGATCGCGGCATCGTCCAGTGGCACGGACAGGCCGGCCAGTTCCCCGGCACTCCAGGCGCCGGTCGATTCCACCGGGTGCCAGCCCCGGGCCAGCATCGGCGCGATCGCATCGCCTTGCCAGCCGCGCGGCTGGGGCGGGGCGGCCCCCAGATCCTCCAGCGTGACCGCAAGCAGGGCGAAACCGAGCAGCCGTTGATCCGTGCCGAGCCCGGCCGAGGCCGGGCTATGCGCGCCCTCCGCCTCCAGCGTGATCGCCAGGGCCTGGCGTCGCGCGGTGGCGCCAAGCCATTGCCCGCGCAGCCCGGCAACATCCACCGGCGCCAAGGTGCCGGGCGGTGCGGGGACGGCGATCGCCAGGTGCGGCGCCGCCCCCAGCCCCGCGATCAGCGGCGCATCCGGCAGCGGCTCGGCCCCCGCCCCCAGGTCGAGCAGCAGGTCGAAGGGCGCGGGCGGCAGCCCGTCGGGCGGCAAGGCGTCATCGGCGATACCGAGTGCCACCGCGAGGGCGCCCATCGCCGGGTCGCCCAGAACCACGATCCGCGCCTCCGGAAAACCCGCGCGCAGGATGGCCATGGCGGGTTCGACGGCCAGGGCGGCGGCGGCTGGTCCGGGCAGGACGACGCCGATCCGTGTGACCGGCGGCGCGACCCGGGGCCGCCCATCGGCACCGGCCCATTCCCCCGCGAGGCCGAAGACGAGCGCCGAGCTGGGCGCCGGCCAGGGTTCGAAGACCGGCGTTTCCGGCGGCGTGTCCGCGGCAGGCGGCGGGCTATCCGATTCCGGAACCTCCTGGCCCGCGCCGGCCTGCTCCTCCTCCGGCGGCGTCACGCCGGTTCCAGGGCCCAGCCCGCCAACGCCAGGCCAAGCCGCCGCTTGTCTTCCAGCCCCACATCGGTCCCGATCGTCGCCGTCGCGCAATGCAGCGCGATACGGCAGTCGCGGCCACGGAATGCCTCGACCGGCACCGGCAAGGTGACGGCGCCCGCGTGCGGCACCTCGGCGAAGCCGATCCGCAGCCCATTCACGAAGACCTCAAGCGTCTGCACCAACCCGCCGTGGCGGAACGGCACCAGGTCCAGCACCAGGCGCAGCGGGCGGTCCGGCAGGCGCATCAGGAAGACCAGTTCGGCCTCCCGCCCGTCCATCCAGACGAAGTCCTGCTCGATCGCATGCCAACCAGCACCGAGGTATGGCACCGGCGCCTGGTCGGCACGGCAGGCGATGCGCAGCCCCGGCACGTAAACGGATTGCGGGGTGTTCCCTGTTGGTGCGCTGTCGGTCATGGCTTTGGCGCTACCAGCGGTTGCCGTGGCCGGTCAACGGCCTGGGCGTGCGGTAGCAGCCGGTGCGGCGGAATTCTTCCCCCGGTCACCGGCCTTGCACAAATCCCGCCACGGCATGGCTTGATCGCAAGCCCGGCGCACCCGACACTCACGGCCCATGCTGCCTCGCCCCCCTCGCCGCCCGCAGTTCTTCTACACGACGGCACCGCTGCCCTGCCCCTACCTGCCGGGCCGGACGGAGCGCAAGATCGTGACCGAACTGGCCGGGCCGGATGGCGAGGCGCTGCACGACCGCCTGTCGCGCGCCGGTTTCCGGCGCAGCCACAACATCGCCTATGCCCCCGTCTGCCCCGGCTGCCAGGCCTGCGTGCCGATTCGCATTGTGGTCGACCGCTTCGGCCCCAGCCGCACCCAGCGCCGCATCCAGGCCGCCAATGCCGACCTGACGGTGGAAGAACGCCCCGCCCGCGCCACCGCCGAACAATTCGCCCTGTTCCAGCGCTACCAACTGGCGCGGCACGAAGAAGGCGACATGGCCTCGATGGGTTTCTACGACTACCGCGCGATGGTCGAGGATACGCCGATCACCACCGGCATGGTGGAATGGCGCGACCCCCAGGGCCGGCTGGTCTGCGCTTGCCTGACCGATTGGCTGTCGGATGGGCTGTCGGCGGTCTATTCCTTCTTCGATCCGGATCTGGCGCGACGGTCCCTCGGCACCCGCGCGGTGCTGTGGCTGGTGGACCGCGCCCGTGTCGCGCGCCTGCCCTACGTCTACCTGGGCTACTGGGTCCCGCAGAGCCAGAAGATGGCCTACAAGGCCGGTTTTGCACCATCGGAGGTGCTGGTCGCCGGCGAATGGCGGCCGCGGGCGACGTTGAACGCCGGCGCCGATGTGGGCGCCCTGGCCAGCCTGGCGACCGTCCCGGGGGATTGAATTTTCGCAACGCGATCGTGATGACGCAAATATTGCGGGCACGGTAACCTGCCGCGGTCGCGGAGTTCCCCATCATGTTGCCCGAGGATTACCTCCGCCAATTCCACCCGCTGAAGGTGGTGGACCCCGCGCTCGGGATCAGTGCCTCGATCGATGTGCGGAACTACGTCAGCGGCATGACTGCGGCGGGCCGGACCGAATACAACAAGATCAGCGGCATCATCGCCGGGCGTTACCTGGGCGGGAAGAACTGGTCGGTGTCCGACCTGAACGGGATGCCGCAGCCCTTCTCGATCAAGGGGGCGTCGGGCATCGACCCCAAGGAACAATGGACCATCGGCTCCATCCGTCGCGCCTTCGGCGGTCGCGCCTCGCCGGAGGAGATGGTGGACGGGCTGCGCCTCGCGGTGCTGACCGGGCGGTGCAAACCCGCCGAGGTCGGGGCCTATGGTGCGATGCACCTTGGGTTGGACTGCAACGCCTTCGTCGGCAATTGGCTGGGCGTTTCGCCATCAACCTCGATCGAGGGGTATGCGCGTGGCTATGGCAACACGGTACCGCCCGGTTCCACACCCGACGTGCTGGTCACCAAGGGCATCGTCAAACTGCCGCCTATCACCGATCCGGCGAAGATCACCCCAGGCAATGTGCTTGCGACGTTCAGCAAACTGGGCGGCTCGGCCAAGACCAACTGGCGCCACATCGCCCTGGTGCAGAACTGGGAACCGCTGGCGGGCGGCAAATACCGCCTGGACCTGTGCGAATGGGGCGAGGCCGGTGGGTTCCAGCAGCACCGGGCCAGCATGACGGTCACCCTGACGGGCAACAAAAGCCTGAGCGGCATTCCGGAAGCCATGCTGCCCGGAACCCCGACCCTGGCCTTCGAGACAACGCGCGGTGGCAGCCCGGCGTTTCGCGTGTTCCTGGATGACACCAAGCTTGCGTATCTTCAGTCACGCGGCTGGGACGTCGGCGGTCACTACGGCACCTGACAGGCGGTGAACCGGCGTCCTGGCACGCAACCGTGATCGCCGGACGCCTGGCGATTTGTTAATCTCGCCTGGGCCAAAGCGACACCCGCGGAGACCCCCGCCATGAGCCCCGAAGACTACCTGCGCCAGTTCCACCCGCTGAAAGTCTTCGACGCCAAACTCGGCATCAGCGCGTCGATCGACGTGAAGAACTACATCAGCGGCATGCCCGACAGCGGGCAGACCGAATACAACAAGATCAGCGGCCTCATCGCCGGGCGCTACTTCGGCAGCAAACACTGGTCGGTCTCCGACCTGATCAAGCAGACCCAGCCCTTCTGCATCAAGGGCGCCGAGGGGATAGACCCGACCGAGCAATGGACCATCGGTTCCATCCGCCGCGCCTTTGGCGGCCGCGCCTCGCCGGAGGAGATGATGGACGGGCTGCGCCTGGCCGTGCTGACCGGGCGGTGCAAGGCGTCGGAGGTCGCAACCTATGGCGCCAAGCACATGGGCCTGGATTGCAACGCCTTCGTCGGCAACTGGCTGGGCGTGTCGCCGTCGACCTCGATCGCGGCCTATGCCCATGGCTACGGCAAGAAAACGCCGAAGGGTGCGACGGCCGATGTGCTCGTCACCAAGGACATCATCCACCTGCCCCCGGTCACCGATCCGGCAAAAATCCAGCAGGGCACGGTGCTCGCGACCTTCAGCAAACTGGGCGGCACCGGCAGCAGCAACTACCGCCACATCGCCCTGGTGCAATCCTGCGTGCCGGTCGCCGGCGGCAAGTACAAGGCCGAACTCTGCGAATGGGGTGGCGCCGGCGGGTTCGAGGCACATAAGGCCACCGCCACCTTCGCCCTGACCACGGCGAAGAAACTCGACGGCATCCCGGAGACCATGATCCCCGGCAAGGATACCCTCGCCTACCAAACCAAATGGGGCGGCCACAACGCCTTCCGGGTGTTCCTGGACAGCACCAGCCTGGACTACCTGGCCTCCCGCGGCTGGGAAGTCGGCGGGCTGTATGGGACGTAGACCAGGGGCCGTAGCGCTCCAGGGCAGGTTGCAGTCAGAATGCCGGGTCGGGGAAAAACCGGCTCGGGCCGGGGGCCTGCGCGATCCGCGCAGGCCCCAACCCGCCTAGGCTGCCAGACGCTCGATATCGGCCTGCGCCCCCAGCACGGCCTTGCCGCGCTGCGCCTCGCCCATCGCAACACCCTCCGCGCGGATGAAGCGGATGTCGGTGATGCCGAAGAAGCCGAAGACGCCCCTCAGATAGGTCTCCTGGTGGTCCAGGGCGGCGATCGGCGTGCCTTCGCCATAGAAGCCACCGCGCGACGACGCGATGATCACCGTCTTGCCACCGGCCAGCCCTTCGACGCCCGACGCCGAGTAGCGGAACGTGCGCCCAGCCACGGCCAGACGATCGACCCAGGCCTTCAACTGCGTCGGGATCGAGAAATTATACATCGGCGCACCGACCACAACGATATCGGCGGCCAGGAAGGCATCAAGGACGGCCGCGCCGTCGGCGATATCGGTGGACAGCGCGACGTTATCCGGCGCGACCCCCTGGCCGGCGGCCAGATGCGCACCCGACAAGTGCCCGACCGGCTGCGCGGCCAGGTCGCGGTAGCTGACTTCCAGCCCCGGGTGCTGCGCCTGCTGGGCGGCAACGATGGATGCGGTCAGGCCGCGGCTGACCGAACCGGCGCCCAAGATGCTGGAATCAATGTGAAGAAGCTTCATGACTGTCGAACTCCATAGCGCGAACTCTGCGTGGCCGGAGATCTAGGACTGGCCCATCCAACGCGACAGCCTATATGATTGGATGAGATCCATCGTCAGGAGCGATAGATGCTGGACAACGTCACCCTCGACCAGATGCGCACCTTCCTCGCCGCCGTCGACGAGGGCAGCTTTTCCGCGGCCGGGCGCAAGCTTGGGCGGGCGCAATCGGTGGTGAGCCAGACCCTGGCCAATCTGGAGGGGCAGATCGGCGTGCGCCTGTTCGACCGCGCCGCGCGTCGGCCCGTGCTGACCGACGAAGGTCGCGCCCTGGTCGTGGAGGCACGCGCGGTGACGGGCCGCATGGACGCCTTCAAGGCCCGCGCCGCCAGCCTGGCCGGGGGGCTGGAGGCCGAGGTCTCCATCGTCGTCGACGTGATGTTCCCGATGTTCGTCCTGACGCACGCCATCGGCGACTTCCAGGCGCATTTCCCCGACACCGCGCTGCGCGTCTATGTCGAGTCCCTGGGCGCGGTGACCCAGCCGGTGGTGGACGGTCGCTGCGCCTTCGCGGTGATGAGCGCGCTTCCGGACATGCCCGTCTCCCTGGTGCGGGAGCAGCTACAGATGTTTCGCCTGATCCATGTGGCCGCGGCCCATCACCCGCTCGCGGCAATCAGCGGGCCGGTGCCGACCGAGGAACTGGCCCGGCATGTCCAACTGGTGCTGACCGACCGCTCCAGCCTGACGGCGGGCCGCGAGTTCGGGGTGTTTTCGCCCCGCACCTGGCGGCTGGCCGATCTCGGCGCCAAGCATGCCTTCCTGCTGGCGGGGCTGGGTTGGGGCGGCATGCCCGCCGATCGCGTCGAAGCGGACCTGGCGGCGGGAACCCTGGTCGAACTTCGCTTGATCGACGCGCCTGTCGGCGGCTTCGTCATGCCCTGGTACGCCGCGCATCGCGCCGATGTCCCTCCGGGGCCGGCGGGGCGCTGGCTGATCGAGCGGCTGAAAAGCACCGCCAGCCAGTGCCCTTCGCCGGAGTAGCCCGCCTACCCGCCGAAGACCCCGCTCTTCGGGAAGCCATTCGGTGGCATGCGTCCCGCACCGCCGCGTGCGCCCTGCCATTCCTTCAGGTTCGTCTCCACGCGCACCCGTTCGCCCAGGCGCCACGACAGGCCATCGGCGATGCGGAACGCCTTCACATCGGCCATGCCGCCATCCTTGTAGGCCTGCAGCCGCACGCCGGCGCCGCGCTGCATCTTTGGCACCTGGTCCAACGGGAAGACCAGCAGCTTGCGGTTCTCGCCGATGACGGCCAGGTGGTCGGCATCGCCTAGCGGCAGGCAGGACATCGCTTCCACACCAGGGTCCAGGTTCAGCAACGTGCGACCCGTGCGCTTTTCGGCCAGCAGATCGTCGGCGCCGACGACAAATCCCTTCCCGTCGCGCCGCGCCAGCAGGAAGGATTCCCCCGCCTTCCAGACGAAGAGCGTGACGACCGCATCCTCCTGCCCCATGTCGAGCAACAGCCGCACCGGCTGCCCATCGCCGCGCCCACGCGGGATGGTATCGGCCTTGATCGTATAGGCACGACCATTCGTGGCGAAGAGCGTGAGGCGGTCGGTCGTCTCGCAAGGGATCAGCGCCTGGACGCGATCGCCTTCCTTGACCTTCACCTCGGCATCCGGCGCCAGCGTGCCTTTCTGTGCGCGGATCCAACCCATTTCCGTCAGGATGACGGTGATGGATTCGCGTTCGACGAAGGCGTTTTCGTCCAGCACCACGGGTTCCGGCACCACGCCGGTCGCGGTGCGGCGGCGGCCGATCTCGCTCTCCTCGCCGAATTTTTTGCGCGTGGCTTCGATGTCCTGGCCGATGCGCTTCCACTGCTTCTTCGGGTCGGCCAGCAGGCCGCGCAGGCTTTCGCCTTCCTTGGAAAGCTTGTCGTGCTCGCGCCGGATCTCGATTTCTTCCAGCTTGCGCAGCGACCGCAGCCGCATGTTCAGCACGGCTTCCGCCTGCGTATCCGTCAGCCCGAAGCGCTTGATCAGCGCGGGCTTGGGCTCATCCTCCTCGCGGATGATGCGGATGACTTCATCGATGTTGAGATAGACGATCAGATAGCCGGCCAGGATTTCCAGCCGCCGCTCGATCGCCGACAGCCGATGCTGGCTGCGCCGCACCAGCACGACCTGCCGGTGATCCAGCCAGGACCGCAGGACTTCCTTCAACCCCATGACGCGCGGCGTGCGGTTCGCATCCAGCACGTTCATGTTCAGCGACAGCCGCTGTTCCAACGCCGTCGCGCGGAACAGGCTTTCCATGAGATGCGCGGGTTCGACGGTACGCGCCCGCGGCTCGAACACCAGCCGCACCTTGTCCGTGCTCTCGTCCCGCAAATCGGCCAGCAGCGGGAGTTTCTTCTCCTCCAGCAATTGCGCGATCTGTTCGACCAGCCGCGATTTCTGCACCTGATAAGGGATCTCGGTGACGACGATGGACCAGAGCCCGTTCTTGCCCTTCTCCACATCCCAGCGCGCCCGCAGCCGGAATCCGCCACGACCTGTCGCATAGGCCTCGCGCATCGACTCGCGGCTCTCGACCAGGATGCCACCGGTCGGAAAATCGGGGCCCTGGATATGCGTCAGCAAGGTATCCAGCGACGCGTTCGGGTCGCGCACCATCTCCAGCGCGGCGGCGCACAACTCGCCCGCGTTATGCGGCGGGATCGATGTCGCCATGCCCACCGCGATGCCATTCGCGCCATTGGCCAGCAGGTTCGGAAACCCTGCCGGCAGCACCAGCGGTTCCTGTTCCTCGCCATCATAGGTCGCGCGGAAATCGACCGCGTCTTCCTCGATGCCTTCCAGCATCGCCTGGGCGATGGCGGTAAGCTTCGCCTCCGTGTAGCGCATCGCCGCCGGGTTATCGCCGTCGATATTGCCGAAGTTCCCCTGACCCTCGACCAACATGAAGCGCGAGGCGAAATCCTGCGCCAGCCGCACCATCGCGTCGTAGATCGAGGAATCGCCGTGCGGATGATACTTGCCCATCACGTCGCCGACGATGCGGGCGCATTTCTTGAAGCCCGACGCCGGGTCCAGTTTCAACTGGTGCATCGCCCAGAGCAGCCGCCGGTGCACCGGCTTCAGCCCATCGCGCACATCCGGCAGCGACCGCGCGGTGATGGTGGACAGCGCATAGGCCAGGTAGCGCTCGCTCAGCGCCTCGGCGAGCGGCGTCTCGCGCACGGCATCGGCGCGGGGGATCAAATCATCGGGCATGATGGAATCGCGTTTTGTTCACGGGACCCTGCTACACCACCACGGGCGACATGGCGACCGGGGGAAGTGCCTCGGTCATCGCCGCGGCCGTCAGCCCGGTCTGGGGATGCACCCAATCGGGCGCGACCTCGGCCAGCGGCACCAGGACGAAGCGGCGCAGATGGGCGCGCGGATGCGGGATGACCGGGTCGGGCAGGTCCCGGACCAACCCGCCCATGCCGATGATATCCAGGTCCAGCGTGCGCGGGGCGTTGATGTGGTGGCGCACCCTGCCGGCGGCGGCCTCGATCGCTTGCAACGCCGCCAACAGTGCCTCGGGCACGGCATCCCCCGCCAGGCGCGCCACGGCATTCACGTAGTCCGGGCTGCCCGGCGGCTCGGACGGCGTGCGCCAGAACTGTGATACGCCCACCAGCCGCAGCCCCGGCAACCGCCCCAGCGCGCCGACGGCGGCGGCCAGGGTCGCCTCGGGCGTCGCCCCATCCGGGCCCGGCAGGTTGGCGCCCAGCGCCACCAGGATCATGTCGGTCTGCATGCCGGTGCCCTGCCCCGCCCCGCGCCCCACCGCAAGTCTTGACGCGCGGCCCCGCCTGCCCCACCCGCACCGCCATGTTGCCCCCCGCTCCCGACCGCGATTGCCCGCTCTGTCCGCGCCTGGCGTCGTTTCGACAACGCAACCGCGAGGCTTTTCCGGGCTGGCACAACGCCCCCGTGCCCTCCTGGGGACCTGTCGACGCGCCGTTGCTGATCCTGGGCCTGGCGCCCGGGCTGCGCGGCGCCAACCGCACCGGCCGCCCGTTCACGGGCGATTTCGCCGGCAAGCTGCTCTACGCGACGCTGCTGAAATTCGGCCTGGCCCGCGGCGCCTATGCCGAGGACCCGATGGACGGCATGGAACTCATCGGCGTCCGCATCACCAACGCCGTCCGCTGCCTGCCCCCGCTGAACAAGCCGGAGGGGTTGGAAGTGCCGACCTGCAATCGCTACCTGGCCGGCGAGGTCACCGCCATGCCCCGGCTGCGCGCGGTCCTGGCCCTGGGCGGCATCGCGCATACCGCCGTGCTGCGCGCCCAGAACCTGGTCGCCGCGCGCTATCGTTTCGCCCATGGCGCCCAGCACACGCTGCCCAGCGGCCTGATCCTGGCCGATTCCTACCATGTGAGCCGCTACAACACGCAGACCGGCCGCCTGACCGAGGCGATGTTCGAAAGCGCCGTCACCGCGCTGCAGGCGCGCCTCGCCCAATGACCGTCCGCGACAGCAACGGCACCGCCCTCGCCGAGGGCGACAACGTCACCCTCATCAAGGATCTGAAGGTCAAGGGCACCACGGTCACGCTCAAGCGCGGCACGCTGATCCGTGGCATCCACCTGACCGACAACGAGGCCGAGGTCGAATGCCGCGCCGAGAAGATCAAGGACCTGGTGCTGCGCACGGAGTTCCTGAAGAAGGCCTGAACCCTCCAAGTTCAGCGACCTGCGCCTCCAGCCTCCCGTCCCGCATCGTCAGCACCTGGTCGGCATGGGCCCGCGCACAGGCCTCATGCGTCGCCGCCAGGATGCTGGGCCCGCCGCGCGCGCGACGCAGGCTGTCCAGCAGGCGGCAGGTCTCCAGCGCCGTCGCGGGGTCCAGCGCCGCCGTCGGTTCGTCCAGCAACAACACGCGCGGCCGCAGGCACAGCAGCCGCGCCAGCGCCGCCCGCTGGCGTTGCCCGCCGGACAGGCCATCGGCATGGCGGTGCAGAACCCCCGGCGGCACGCCGCAGGCCACAAGGCATTCCGCCGCGATGGCATCGCGCGCCGCCGCATCCGCGCCGATCCCGTGCAGCCCCATCGCGGCGCGGAACTGGCGGCCCAGGGTCAACGCGGGGTTGAAGGCGCGGGAGGTATCCTGCGGCAGCAGCAGTACCTGGCGATGCCAGGCCCGGCGCGGCGCGCCCCCACGCGGCATCGGCGCGCCATCCAGGGCGATGCTGCCGGAATCCGGCTCACGCAAGCCCGCCAGCAGCCGCAACAGGCTGGACTTGCCGCAGCCGGACGGACCGGACACCGCCAGCCAGGCCTGCGGGCCGAGTACCAGACTCGCGTCCCGCACAGCCGGCGCGGCCGCACCGCGGTAACGCAGCGTCAGGCCGCGGCCGCGCAGCATCCAGCCATCCCCCCAAAGGCCTGCTGGGCCGCGAGCAGGTCGCGCGCCGCTGCCGAACGGGGGGCGTCGGAAACGCTCCGGGCCGGCCCCTCCTCCACCACGCGCCCCGCATCCAGCACCACGATCCGCTCGCAGCGCGCGGCGGCGGCCAGGTCATGCGTCACCAGCACCAGCGCCATGCCCCGCGCCTGGCTGCGCGCGGCCAGCAGCCGCAGCACCAGCGCGCCGGACTCCGGGTCGAGCGAACTGGTCGGTTCATCCGCCACCAGCACGGCCGGCGCCTGCGCCAGGGCACAGGCCAGGGTGGCGCGCTGCGCCTGGCCGCCCGACAATTGGTGCGGATAGCGCCGGGCCAGGCCGGCATCCAGGCCAACATCGGCCAGGCAGGCGGCGACCGCGACGGCATCGCCGACGGCACCGGCGGCGCGTAGCGTTTCCGCCACCTGCGCCCCGATGCTGATCTGCGGATGCAGCGCGGCCCCGGCCTCCTGCGGCAGCCAGGCGACATGCCGGCCGAGCCCCGCACGGCGGGCGCGGGCGACGGGCGCCTCGCCGCCGGGCCAGCGCAAGGTGCCGGAGACGGTGGCCCCGGGCGGGACCAGCCCGGCCAGCAGCCGCGCCAGGGTTGTCTTGCCGCAGCCCGACCGCCCGACCACCGCGACGCTTTCGCCGCGCCCGATCGTCAGGCCGACACCGCGCAAGGCGACGACCGTGGCGTAACGCGCCGGGTGGCTGGCATGCAGGCCGACCGCCTGCAGGATCATGCGGCGTCCCGCCCGGCCAGGATCAGGTAACGCTCGTGCCGCGGCGCTTCGACCCAATAGGCGGCGTCGTTCAGCGGCACGACCTCGGGTTCGGCGAAGCCGGCCGCGCGCAGGGGTGTGGCCAGGTCGGCGGCGGGGCGGCCACCGAAGAGAGGCAGCCGGGCCGCGATATCCTCGTATTCTTCCTTTGCCGTCATGTCCCACCAGGCGCCCTCGACCAGCGCCAGGCGCCCGCCCGGGGCCAGCAGCCGATGCCAGGCGGCCAGCGCCCGCGCCGGATCGGGCAAGGTCCAGAGCACGTGGCGCCCGACAATGAGATCGAAGGACCCGGCGGGGAACGGCGGCGCTTCCGCATCCGCCGCCAGGAAGCGCACCGGCAGGCGCTGCGTGGCCGATTTTTCGCGCGCGATCGCCAGCATGTCCTCCGCCAGGTCGATGCCGCTGGCCCGGTGCCCGGAACTGGCCAGCATCAGCGCCAGGAAGCCCGTGCCGCAGCCGACATCCAGCACATCCAGGGCCGGCACCGGCGGTGCCAGCCGCGCCATCAGCCCGCGCCAGGCCAATTCCTGCGCCGGGTTCAGCAACCCATGCGTATGCCCCGCGTCGAACGCCGGGGCGCGGCGGTTCCAATGGGCGGTGACAGCCGCCTTCACATCGTCGGTCGAGAGGGCCATCGGGGGTTCCAGTCCTGTCACGCTGTGGAAACGAGTGTCTGTATGCGCAGCCGCCCCGCCAGGATGGCGGCGACCAGCAGGCTCAGCGCGATGGCCCCGGCGGGGGCGGCCAGCAGCCAGGGCGCATCCAGGAACCAGTCGCGCGATTCGGCGACCATCGCGCCCCAGGACGGCGCCGGCGGCGGCGTGCCGAGCCCCAGGAAGGCCAAGGTCGCCAGCAGCACCACCGCGGCGCGCAGCTTGACCAGCCCGAGCCAGACGCAGGCGCCGGCCAGGTTCGGCACGACATCGCGCAGCAGGATCGTCGCGGGGGCGAAGCCGATCGCGCGGGCGCCCTCGACAAAGGGTTCCGCCAGGATGCGCCGGGCCTCGCCGCGCAGCACCCAATGCAGGTCGGCCCAAAGCACCAGTGCCACGCACAGCATCTGCGCCCCCGCCCCGCGACCGGCCAGGGCCAGCACGACCAGCGGCAGCCAGAGCGGCGGGAAGGACAGCAGCGCCTGCGCAGCGCCATCGATCGCCGCCCCGACCGGGCGGCGTTCCAGCCACGCGGCCGGCAGGGCGGTCGCCAGGGCGGCGGCCAGCCCCAGGCCAAGCCCCGCGACCGCGAGCCCGAGGCTGCCCGGAAGTGCCGCCACCACGCGCGCGGCGACATCGCGCCCCAGGGGATCGGTGCCGAAGGGATGCTGGGCCGACGGCGGCGCCAGCCGCGCGCCCGACAGCGCCAGCGGATCCGGCAGCAGCGCCGCCACCCCCACGATGGCGCCCGCGGCCAGCAGGGAGATCCCGAGCGCCCGCTTCACGCCAGCACCGCCGCCGAGGGGCGGGGATCGAGTGCGGCCTGCGCGAGCTCGGCGGCAAAGCGCGCCAGCAGGAAGCCGATCCCCGCCGCCAGCATCGCCGCCCGCAGCAGCGGCAAATCGGCGTGCTGCAACGCCAGCACCGCCAGCCGCCCCAGCCCCGGCAGGGCAAAGACCGTCTCCACCACCAAGGCCCCACCGAGCAGATAGCCCGCCTGCAAGGCGCCGTAGCGGGCGAGCAGGGTCGAGGCCGGCAGCAGGCGATAGACCAGCAGCAACCGCATGACGGGCAGGCCACGCGCCTCGGCGAAGGCGATGAAGGGCTCCCGCCGCATGCCACGCAGCCGGTCCTGCAACAGCAGCCCGAGTTTCACCGCCAGTGCCGCGGCCAGAAGCAGGGCCGGCAGCAGCAGCGACACCAACCCGCTGTAACCGGCCGCCGGCACCCAGCCGAGTTGCACGGCGAAGACCTCCACCGCCAGCACGGCGACGACGAAGCCGGGCACCGACAGCAGCAACAACGGCACCCGCGCCAACCCCGGCGGCAGCGCCGCCAGCACCAGCCCCAGCAAGGCCCCCCCGGCCAGCCCAAGCGGCCAGGCCAGGGCCGCGAGGCGCAGGGTGATGCCCAGCGCCTGGCCCACCGCCTCCCCCGCCGGGCGCCGCAGCCAGGTCGAGGTGCCCAGGTCGCCGCGCGCCAGGTCCAGCAGCGGCGCGAACAGCCGCGTCAGCGCCGGCGCGTCCAGCCCGAATGCCCCGCGCGCCGCCGCCAGCCCGGCCGCGTCCATGCCCTCCGGACCCAGTTGGCGGCTGACCGGATCGCCCAGCAGATCCGCCGCCAGGCCGAGCAGCAGCAAGGCCACCAGCAGGGCGAGCACGCCCATGCCGAAACGCCAGGCCGCGGTGGCCATGCTCACGCCGCGCGGCCTTGCCGCACCCTCACGCGGCGCGCGGGCGAAGGGTCGGGAAGTCCAGCCGGCCATGGGTGTTCGGCGGCATCTCGACCGCGTTGGCGACGCCGTAGACCGCCTTGGGATAGGCCAGGTAGATCGCGGCGGCATCCTCGCGCGCGACCGCCATGAGCGCGGCGGAGGCGACATCGCGCGCCGCCTCGTTCTCCTCGGCCATATACGCCGCGAGCAGCCCCGCGAGCCGCGCGTCCGGGCTGTAGCCCAGCGCGGCCTTCAAGAACCCGGCCTGGGCATAGAAGGCGGTATAGGGGCGCACGGCGTCGTGCACGTGATTGTCCAGCGCGGTCGCGATGAAGATGCGCCCCGCCGCCTGCCCGGCCAGGCGGCGCGTGTCGAAGACGGCGCCGATGCTGTCCAGCGGATTGATCCGCACGGTGAAACCGGCCCGCGCCATCTGCGATTGCAGCACCTGGGCCGCCTGCATCTCGGCCGGCGGGGTATCGAGGTCCACGGCCAGGGGTGCTGCGATGCCAGCTTCGCGCAGCAGCGCACGGGCGCGGTCGGGGTCGTGGTCGGCGAAAGGATAGGCCGCGACATAGCCCCCCGCGCCGCGCGCCACGGCGCCGGTCGCGACCTCGGCCAGGTCGCCCCAGACGGCGTCGGCCAGCGCCTGGCGGTCGATGGCGTGGTACACCGCGCGGCGGACCCGGGCATCGTCGAAGGGCGGGCGGAACCAGAAGGACAGGTACTGCGTGCGCGCCCCGGGCTGCGCCACGACCCGCGCGCCGCCGCGGGCGATGCGGCCGGCGAGACCCGGCGGGATGTCGGCGGCGATCTGCGCGCCCCCCGAAAGCAGGTCCGCGACCCGTGTCGATGCTTCCGGCACGGCGCGCACGGTGATGCGGGCAAAGGCCGGCTGCGGCTGGCGCCAATGCGTGCCGGTCGCCTCCATCTCCACCCTCTCGCCCGGCTGCCAGCCGGCGAGCCGCCAGGGGCCGCTGCCGACCGGGCGGTTACGGAACGGGGCATCGGCGGCGGCCAGTTGCGCCGCCTGCATCACGGGCAGCGCGCCGACGATCTGCGGCAGCAGGCCGGTCGGCAGCGAGGTATGCAGCAACAAGGTCGTCGCATCCGGCGCCTCGGCCCGGGCCACGGGCTGGATCTGCAGCCGCAGGCCCGATCGGTTGGCGGGTTCCATCGCGAAGTTCACGGTCGCGGCGGCATCGGCCGCGGTCAGCGGGCTGCCGTCGTGGAAGCGCGCATCCCCGCGCAGGGTGAAGCGCCAAACGGTCGGTGCGATGCGCGCCCAGGCGGTGGCGAGGCTCGGCACCAGATGCCCCGCGGCATCGCGTTCCAGCAGTGTGTCGAAGATCAGGCTGGTCGGGATGGTGAAATCCAGGCTGCGCATCGGGTCGATCGAGGCCAGGTCGCGGGTTTCCGAGAACTGGCTGACGGTCAGGGCGCGCGCGCCTTGCGCCAGGGCGAAGCCCGGGGCCGACAGGCCGGCGGCGCCGGCGGTCAGGAACAGGGCGCGGCGGCTTAGGTGCATCAGGGCAGTCTCCAGGGCTGGCCTGGAAATACCTGCAACTGCGACTACGTCGCAAGTTACCCCATGGTTAGCCGCCGCCGGATGCGCCTACCCGGTCGCGCCCGACTTGCGCACCACCGGCGCCCAGCGCGCCGCCTCGGTCGCAACGAAACCCGCGATCTCGGCCGGCGCCGGGTCGCCCAGCGAGACCAGGCCGATGCCCACGAAACGCTCCTTCACCAGCGCCTCGGCCATCGCCGCGGCCAGCATGGTCCGCAGGCGCGTGACGATCTCCGGCGACATGTTCGCCGGCCCGGCCAGCAGGAACCAGTTGGACGCGACCGAGCCGGGGAACCCCGCCTCGATCACCGTCGGCACGTCCGGCGTGGCGCCGACGCGCTCGGCGCTGGTCACCGCCAGGCCGCGGATGCTGTTGCCGCGGATGCCGCCGACATGGGCGCCCACGGTGTTCCACAGGGATGTCGTGCTGCCGCTCAGGATCGCCTGTTCGGCATCGGCCGCCCCACGGAACGGCGCATGCAGCAATTCCACCCCGGCTTCCTGCGCCCAGAGCATCCCCGCCAGGTGCCCGACCGAGCCGACGCCGGATGAGCCAAAGCTCACCGCTTCCGGCCGCACCGCCGCCGCGGCCTTGTAGTCGGCCATGTTGCGCAGCGGCCCATTGCCGCTGACCGCGCAAAGGATCGGTGCGCCGCCGAACATGGTGATGTAGCTGAAACTGCGCTGCGCATCGTAGTTCGGCGCCGGCGACAGAAATGGCGACACCGCCAGCGGCCCCGTATTCGTCACCAGCAAGGTATAGCCATCGGCCGGCGCCGCCGCGACCAGCGCGGTGCCCACCGCACCACCGGCGCCCGGCCGGTTGTCGATGATGAAAGGCTGGCCAAAGGCGCGTTCCATCATCGGCGCCAGCAGCCGCACCACCAGATCCGACGTGCCGCCGGGCGCATAGGGGTTGACGATCCGCACCGGCCGCTGCGGCCAGGCGCCCTGCGCCGACAACAGGCGGGGCGCGGCCAGGGGCGCGAGCAGGCTGGCGGCGAGCAGTGGGCGACGACGCATGGGGGTCTCCGGGGCAAATATGGCCCCGAAGGTTACGCAAACCTCATGCCAGCAAGGATCAGCCCTTGCGGAAGGTGATCGGCTTGGCGCCTTCCCACAGCACCGCACGGCCCAACTCGGCCAGGCGGTCCAGCTTGTTGGTGATGGTCAGGAAATGATTGCCTGCCAATTGCCCGGCCTTGCTGGAAAAACAGCAGGGGCCGTAGGCGACCAGGATCTCCGTTTCCGATACGCCGCCCGGATAGACGATGACATGGCCGGGGGCCGGGTGGCTGGTCGCATTCTCGAACCCGATGCCCAGGTCGCGTTCGCCCATCGGGATCCAGCAGGCCTCGCCCGACCAGCGGACATGGATGATGCGGTCGCTGAACGGCAGCAATTCGCGGAAGCGCGCCACGGTCTTGGGCGCGTCGGCGGTCTCGAAGCGGGCTTCGAAGGCCTCGCCGGCAATCTCGATGATGATGTCGGCCACGCGGCGTTCCTTGTGCTGGAGCAGGGTTGAGACATGGGGAGGACAGCGCCGTGGAAGGGGCTTCGCCCCCTCCACACCTCCCCCACCAGGGGCCGCCGCCCCTGGACCGGCGGAGTATTGGTAAAATAAAGAGAGGGGCGTCACGGGTTCGCCATTGACCAATGGGCGGACCATGCCCCTCTCTTTATTTTACCAACAGCGTGGGTTCCAAGGGGCCACGGCCCCTTGGTGGGGAGAGTTTGAGAGGGGCAAAGCCCCTCTCAAAGCGCCGCCCCCCCGCGTCTCACCAGCCTGCTAACCGAGGCAGCCTTCGCTGCCAAGCCTCAGCCGCCGGCGCGGGCGCGCCGCTGTGCCGCCATCCGCGCGCCGGCGTTCGCCGCGCCGTAGCCGGCGTAGCCTTCGCCGCGCTCGGCGACTTCCAGGAAGAAGCGGTCGTGGAAGGGCTGCGTATAGGCGTGGCGGAAGCGATGCCCCGCCGTATCCTCGTCATACAACAGGTGGGATGCCTGCAAGGCCGCCAGGGCCTCGTCATCCAGCCCGAAGCGCGCGGCCAGGTCTTCGTAGTAGGTCGCCGGGATCTCCAGCATCCCCTGCCCCACTGCCGCCGCCGCATCGGCGACCGCGAAGGCGATGTGATGCACCCCCGCCCCCGCCAGCGCCGAGACGAAGCGCCCCGTCCCGGTCCGCCCGGACTCCGAGACATTCAGCGGCAGCCGCACGCCCCCCGCCGAAAACGCCCGGCTGCGGACCAGCCCATAGGGATCGGGCAATTCCCACAGCAGCTCGGGCGCCAGCCCCAGCACCGATCGGTAGAACAGCGCGAAACTGTCCAGCATCCCCGGTGTCAGCGCCTCCGCGACGTGGTCGATGCCGAGGCAGGTGCCCGGGGGCACCGGCTCCATGACAAAATCATCCTCCCACAGCGGATGGGCGCCAGGCTCGGGCGCTTCGACGAAGTAGACCAGCGCGCCGTCGGGGGCGCGGATGGCGGGGATACGCGCCTCGCCCTCACCGATGCGTTCGCCGAAGACGGGGACCAGCAGCGCCTCGGCGCGGGCTGCTGCGCGATCGGGGTCATCGACGCGCAGCGCCATCGCGCAGACGCCGATGCCCGACATCTGGAAACGCTCGGCCGCGGCACTGTCGGGCTCGGCGTTCAGGATCAGGTTGGCCGCGCCATTGCGCCACAGGCTGACGTGCTTGGAGCGATGCTGCCCGGCGCGATGGAAACCGAGCGGGCTGAGGAACTCGCCCAATTCCTCGGCGGCCGTGGCGTCGACGCAGAATTCCAGGAATTCGATGCAGTCCAGGCGCGGGACGGCCGGCAGGGTGATGCCGCCGGCCTGTTCCTCGGCCCAGATCAGGCTGCGCAACCCGTCGCGCGCGATGCGGCGCGACGGGGCCGCGCGAAATTCATCGTTGAAGATTTCCAGCGACAGCGGCCCGGCGTAGCCGGCGGCCAACACGTCGCGCAGGAAGGCCGCGACCGGCAATTCGCCCTGGCCCGGGAAGTTGCGGTGATGGCGGCTCCAGGACAGCGGGTCCATCGACAGCACCGGCGCGTCGGCCAGTTGCAGGAAGAACAGCTTGTGCGCCGGCACGGTGTCCTTCAGGCCGGCCAGATCGTCGCCCAGGCAGAGCGTGTGGAAACTGTCCAGGATCAGCCCCAGCGCCGGGTGGTCCGCCGCCTTCACGATATCCCAGGCCTGGCGCCAACGGTTGGTGTGGCGGCCCCAGGCCAGGGCTTCATAGCCGACGGTCAGCCCGCGCTTATGCGCGCGCTCCGCCATGTCGCGCAGGTCCGCCGCCGCCCGTTCGGGTTCGGGCAGGCACGCCGCCTGGGTGTTGCTGCAGACCAGCACCTGCGGCGCGCCCAGCGCCTGCATCGTGTCGAATTTCTTCTCGGCACGATCCAGGTTGCGGGCGCGCTGCGGACCGGGCATCGCCTCGAAATCCCGGAACGGCTGGAACAGCGCGACCTTCAGCCCAAGGTCGGTGGCCATGCGCCCGGCATCGCGCGCCGTGCCGTCGAAACCCAGCAGGTCGTTCTCGAAGATCTCCACCGAATCGAAGCCGGCGGCGGCGATGGATTCCAGCTTGTCCGGCAGCGTGCCCGACAGGCAGACCGTGGCGATGCAGCGCTGCCGGGGCATGCGAGTTCCTTCTCTATTGCAGGCGGATGTTGCGGCTGCGGATGACTTCGCGCCACTTGGCGTTCTCGGCGGTGAAATAGGGACCCCAGTCTTCCACGCTGCCGACCGTGGGCACCACGGCCAGGGCCGCCAGGCGCTGCACCGTGTCGGGGTTTTCCATCGCCGCCTTGGTCAGGGCGTTCATGCGCCGCACGATGGCCTCCGGCGTGCCGGCCGGCGCCTGCACGGCGATGTGCTCGTAGACCTCATACTCCGGGAAACCCTGTTCGCGGAAGGTCGGCACCTCCGGCGCGACGGGGCTGCGGTCGCGGCTGGAGATGGCGAGTGCCCGCAGGTCGCCCGACTGGATCAGCGGGATCACGCCGGACGCCGCCTGCATGATCATCTGCGCCTCATTCGCCAGCACGCCCTGCACGGCGGGGGCGCCGCCGCGATAGCCGACGTCGGGCATCTCGATCCCCGCCGATTGCAGGAACAATTCGGTCGCGAGGTGTGTGCTGCTGCCGGTGCCGGAATTGGCATAGACCATGCGCGAGCCCGAGGATTTCGCCGCCGCGATGAACTGGGCGAGGGTCTGGTAGGGCGAGGCCTTGGGCACCACCAAAATCATCGGCATCGCCGCGATCAGCCCGATGCCGACAAAGGCGCGTTCATTGTCGTAGGGCACCTGCATCAGGTGCGGCGCCATGGCATAGGTGCTGACCGTGCTAACCAGCATGGTGTAGCCATCCGGCCGGGCGCGGGCGACGGTGCCGAAGCCGATGGTGCCATTCGCCCCGGTGCGGTTGTCCACGACGAAGCCGCGGCCGGTGTCCTGCGTCAGCCGGTTGGCCAGGATGCGGGCGACCGCATCGGTCGACCCGCCAGCCGCCCATGGCACCACCAGGGTCACGGCACGCGACGGCCAGTCGCTGTTGGCCTGTGCGAGGGCCAGGCTGGGTGCGGCGGCAAGCGTCGCGAAGGCCGCGAAGCCGCGGCGGGTGATGGTGACGGTCATAGACGAAAAACCCTCCCTTTCTGGCGCGGATTTTTTAGTCCCGCTTGCCTTCGTTGCGGGAGCTTAGCGTCGCCTGGGCGTCAGACCAACGCCTCTCCGCGCAAGACCTCGATGCAGCCGCCGCCCACGGTCGCGCGGATGCCATCGGGCGCACGTTGTGCGGCAATGCGCAGCAGGCTGGGCCGGCCCATCTCGACCCCCTGGATCACGTCGATGCGCAGGGTGGGCGCGTCGGACAGCGACAGCAGCAGCGCGCCCAGCGCCACATTGGCGCTGCCGGTCGCCGGGTCCTCCGGCGTGCCGGACAGGGGGGCGAACATGCGTGCCCGCAGGTCGTCGCCGTCGCGGGCATAGAGCAGCAGGGCCATGCGGCCGCCATGGCCGGTGGCGTCGCGCGCCTGGCGGAAGGCCGCGATATCGGGTGCCGCGCGGGTCAGGGCGCTGGGCGTCACCTCGGCGATGATGAAGTCATTGCCCATCCCGGCCAGGATGGGCGGGTGGGCGCCAAGCAGCACCTCGACGGCGGCGATGCTGGCGCAGGCGGCGATCGGGGCTGCCGGGAACGTCGCGCCCAGGGTCAGGGGTTGCGGGGCGGCGATGGTGGCGCCGTCCTGGTCGAGCACGACCTCGACCAGCCCGGCCAATTCCTCGAACCGCAGCACGCCGTCGCGGGCGCGGCCCTGCTGGCCCAGGACGAAGCCGGTGCCGACATTGGGATGGCCGGCAAAGGGCATTTCGGCGGTGCGGTTGAAGATGCGGACGCGGGCGGTATTGGCCGGGTCCCCGGGCGGCAGGACGAAGGTCGTCTCGCTCAGGTTGAATTCGGCGGCGAGCGACTGCATCTCGGCATCCGACAGCCCACGTGCGTCGGGGAAGACCGCCAGCGGATTGCCGCCAAAACGGCGGTCGGTGAAGACATCGACGGTGACGAAGGGAATTTTGCGCATGGGCGCAGGCTAGCCCAAGGCCGCGTCCACGGCACGCAGCATCCCGGGCGACCCGGGTTCGACGTTGGTGACAAACCCCCGCACCGCCAGCCCATCCCGCGCCACCAGGAATTTGTGGAAATTCCACCGCGGCGCACCACCGCCACGTTCGGCCAGCCAGCGGAACAGCGGCATCGCCCGTGGCCCGCGCACATGCCCGATCGCCGCCATCGGGAAGGTGATGCCGAAATGCGTGTCGCAGATCGCCCGCACCCGGCTGGCATCACCCGCTTCCTGGTTGAAGTCGTTGGACGGCACGCCCAGCACCACCAGCCCCCGCGCCGCGAAGCGGTCCGCCAGCACCTGCAACCCGGCGAATTGCGGCGTGTAGCCGCAGAAGGAGGCGGTGTTCACCACCAGCACGGGCCGCCCGCGCCAGGCGGCGAGCGGCAGCGCCTCGCCCTCCAGCGAGGTCAGCGTGAATTCGTAGAAGGACCCGGGTTGCGCCTGGGCCGCCCTGGCCATCGCCGCCCCCAGCCCGCCCAGCACGGCGCGGCGACGGAGGTCAGCCATAGCGTTCCTCCGCCCAGGGATCGCCGCGATGATGATAGCCGCGGACTTCCCAGAACCCCGGCCGATCCTCGGCTGTCAGGGTCAGGCGCTTGATCCACTTGGGGGATTTCCACAGGTAGAGGTGCGGCACCACCAGGCGCATCGGGCCGCCATGCTGGCGCTCCAGCGGCTTGCCGTCCCAGGAGAACGCCAGGAAGGCGTCGTCGCGGTCCAGATCGGCCAGCGGCAGGTTGGTGGTGTAGCCGTCGTGCGATTCCATGGCGACGAAACGCGCCTCGGGACCGGGCTGGGCCAGGGCCAGCAGCGCCGGCAGGGGCACGCCCTCCCAGGTGTTGTCGTAGCGCGACCATTGGGTGACGCAGTGGATGTCGTTGACCCAGGCTTGGCGCGGCATCGCCTGCAACGTCGCCCAGTCGAGCGTCCGGGGCATTCCGACCAATCCGTCGATCGCCAGCGTGGCCGCCGCGACCGGCACCGTCGGCTGCACCCCAAGGTCCAGCACCGGCCAGTCCTGCACCAGCGTCTGGCCAGGCGGCAGGCGATTGTGGCCGGAGGTATCGCCGGTCAACAGCCGTCCATCGCGCGCCCAGGCCTGCTTGGCCGCGACCAGCTTGGGCTTCACGGCGCCGGTCAGGGTGACGTCATCTTCGGCCATGGGGTTCCCCTTTCTGCGCCTATACGTGCGACGCCGCCCGCCGGATGCAAGCGATTACAGCAGCCGCACCACCAGAAGTCCCGCGACGACCGCGACCACGGCCACCGTCGTGACCGCGGTCAGCCGCGTCTCGATAAACTCGCGGATCGGGGGGCCATACGCCCGCAGCAGCCCGGCCAGCAGGAAGAACCGCGCCCCCCGCGTCGCCACGCTGGCCATGATGAACACGACGAAGCTGAAATGCGCCGCCCCCGAGGCGATCGTCACCAGCTTGTAGGGGATGGGCGTGAAGCCCTTGATCAGGATGACCCAGAGCCCCCAGGCATCGAACCAGCCCTGGAACTTCACCATCGCGTCCGGGTGCCCATAGGCCGCCAGGACCGGCATCGCGACCGCGTCGAACAGCCAATAGCCGATGGCATAGCCCAGGATCCCGCCCAGCACCGAGGCGATGGTGCAGAGCGCGGCATAGCGCCAGGCCCGCTCCGGCCGCGCCAGGCACATCGGGATCAGCATCGCATCGGGCGGGATGGGGAAGAAGCTGCTCTCCGCGAAGGAAACACCGAACAGCCACCACCCGGCCCGCTCGTGGGCGGCCAGGGCGATGATGCGGTCATAGAGTTTTCTGATCATGACCGCCCTTCCCATACCGCGCCGCTTCCGTCCAACCCCCGCAGCAATGCTTGGCGCGCATGGGCCCCCGTCAGGTCCCCCCGCGCCCGCCGGTATCGCCCGGGAAGCCGATGGGGGACAGTGACGGCATGAATCTGCCATCCTCCCGGAACTGGACCCTGATCATCGCCTGCGCCGTGATGGCGGCGGCACTGGCCATGGGGCTGCGACAATCCTTTGGGCTTTTCCTTGCCCCCATGACGGCCGAACGCGGCTGGCCCGCGGCGGGGTTTGCCCTGGCCATCGCGCTGCAGGTGCTGCTGAACGGGGTCGCCCAGCCGTTCTGCGGGCAATTGGCCGATCGCTACGGCGGCCGGGTCGTGCTGATCGGGGGGGCGGTGCTCTATGCCCTGGGCATCCTGGGCATGGCGCTGTCGGATGGGCTCGGCGCCTTCACCGCCTTTGCCGGCTTCGTGATGGGGGTGGCCGTGTCGGCCGCCGGCATGCCGGTGATCGTGGCGACCCTGACGCGGATGCTGCCGGGCGAATTGCGCGGCCGCGCCGTGGGGCTCGGCACCGCCGGGTCGTCCTTCGGCCAGTTCCTGGTGGTGCCCTTGTCCGGGGTCGGCCTGGCGACCTTTGGCTGGCAGGGCGCGCTGTTTGCCATGGCCGCCGCGGCGCTGCTGATGATCCCGCTGGCGCTGGCGCTGAAGGAGGCGCCTCGGCCGCCGCCGAACCTGGCCGTGCCGGAACAGACCGCGCGGCAGGCGTTGGACCTGGCTTTCCGCACGCCGACCTTCTGGTACCTGTTCTTCGGGTTTTTCGTCTGCGGGGTGCATGTGTCCTTCCTGTCGGTGCACCTGCCGGGGTTCGTGGCGACCTGCCACCTGCCGCTCTGGGTCGGGGCCGGGGCGATTTCGCTGATCGGGCTGTTCAATGTCTTCGGCAGCCTGGCGGCCGGCGAATTGGCGCAGCGCTGGAAGCGGCGGGAATTGCTGGTCTGCATCTACGCCGCGCGCGGCGTGGTGATGACCGTCTTCCTGCTGGCGCCAAAGACCACCGAGACGGTCCTGGCCTTTTCCGCCGTGATGGGCGTGCTGTGGCTGTCGACCGTGCCGCCGACGGTGGCGCTGGTCGCGCGCAACTTTGGCACGCGCTGGCTGGCGACCCTGTTCGGGATCGTCTTCCTGGGCCACCAGATCGGGGGTTTCACGGGGGCCTTCCTGGGCGGCTTGGTGTTCGACCGCACCGGATCCTACGATTTGATGTGGATCTTTGGGATCCTGATGGCGGCTTTCGCGGCGGTGGTGCACCTGCCGGTGCGCGACGGGCCGGCGGCGGGGTTGGCGGCGCGGGCGTAGCCCGCCGGCGTCAATGTGGCGGCCTGGGCCAGCAGGCTCTCCACCTCCTCCCCCTGCCACATACTCGGCGCCGCCGATCGAGACGGTCGCGCGCCCCAGCACCTGGAAATTTTGTCGTGCCACCGCCCCAGCACCCGTTCCGCCAGCGCCACGGCGTCGCCCGGCGAGGGATTGGGCATGCAGGGGCGCTCCCGATGGTGCCGAGGCGTGGGCCGCGCCGCGAAAAGACCGACAGCCAAGTATGACCGGCCCGACTGGAAGCGGACCGAAACTTGGCCGCACCGACGCCAGGGGGGTTTGGCCCCGCCCGCGGACCGGGCTACACCGCTAGGCATGACATCCGACAAGACCTCTCCGCGTCGCCCGTGGCTCCTGGCCTCGCTGGTCCTGCTGCCGATGCTGGGCGCGCCGCTGGCCGGCGATGCGCAGACCCGGCCCCCGGCCGCCACGGCCCCCGCAGCCCGGACTCCGGCGCCCGCCGCGACCCCTGCCCCGGCGACACCCGCCGCGACGCCCGACCCGGCCCCGGCCGGCCCGCCGCATGGCTGGCTCTTCGGCATGTGGACCGGCGGCATTTTTCCGCCGGGCGATGTGGACAGCCCGTCCTGCGCCGGATCGGCCACCGTCATCTTCACCCGCGACGTGGTCATGCGCTCCTCGCCGCTCGACGTCGCCTATCGCCAGCGGTTGATCGAAACCGTGTCGCAGCAACAGAACGGGCTGGAGTTCCGGTTTGCGCCGGCCGCGCCGACGATCAGCGCCTTCGGTGCCCAGCCGCCGGGGCGCGACTCCGCCTTCGGCTGCGCCAATCCCAATGCGCTGCGCGTCGAACGGCGTGGCGAGGATGAGATCGTCTTTCCGAACTGCTCGGAATTTCCCTCGCCGCTGAAGCGCTGCAACTAGGCTGTTCGCTGTGCGTATCGCGCTGATCCACGCCCTGCGGCATTCGCCCCCCTCGATCGAAGCGGCAATGGCCAGGCTCTGGCCCGAGGCGCGGGTGATGAGCCTGCTCGACACCTCGCTGTCCGAGGATCTGGCCGCGGTCGGCCACCTGACCCCGCGCATGACCGAACGGTTCCTGGCGCTGACCCGCTACGCCATCGGCACCGGGGCGGATGGGGTGCTGTTCACCTGCTCCGCCTTCGGCCCTTGCATCGAGGCCTGCGCCGAGGCTTTCGCCCCGATCCCCGTGCTGAAGCCGAATGAGGCGATGATCGAGGACGCGGCGAAGTACCGCCGCATCGGCCTGCTGGCCAGTTTTCAGCCGACCTTGGACAGCATGCCGGCCGAGTTCCCAACGGGGGTCGAGGTCGTGCCCTGCCTGATCCCTGGCGCCATGGCGGCACTGGACGCGGGCGATGGCGCCCTGCACGACCGCCTGGCGGCCGAGGCGGCGCGCGGGTTGGCCGGCTGCGACGTGATCGCGCTGGCGCAGTTCAGCCTGGCGCGGGCCGCCGATGGGGTGGCGGCGGCGACAGGGTTGCCGGTGCTGACGACGCCGGATAGTGCGGTCAGGAAGATACGGCGGTTGCTTGGGCGGTAGGTGCGCGTCCGCACCGGGTTGGCCGTCCCTCGCCAAAGGCCCGCGCACGGCTGAGGCGCCTGTACGGATGGGGTGACGGTTCGGATGTCCGCGGATCTTGGCGTGTCACCCCCCCTGCCGTTCCGCATCGGCGCCCAGCCGATGGCACCGATCGTCTGCGGCAGCGGGTCCTCATCGTATGCGTCGATGCGAGCACGCGGGGTCGCCTGGATCGCAGGTGAAACCCCACGGCCCTTCCTGGGATCCGGACCCCCTCGGCGGCAGAGCGCTGGTGGGTCGCCTGGGCGATGACGGTGCCCTGATCGGCACGGATCGATCGCCTGCCGTCAGCCGCCCCAGATGTCATCGCCGCCGCCGGCGACGGGGCTCGTGCTCAGGAACGCCATATTCAACCCGACGTCCCCGCTCATCGCAGCGATGGAATTGCTGCTGATCTGGTTCGCATTATCCGCCGTCAGGGTGTCCACCCAGATGCCCAGCACGTCGGCATCCCGCGGCGTAATGATGTTGCCCATGATCAGGTTGCTGGCGGTCAGATCCGGCGCGGCACGATCGTCGCTGGCCAAAATGAGTTCGGCTTGCCAGTGACGGCTGTCGGTTCGGTCCAGCGCGTTGCCCGTCAGCGTATTCTCGATGACGATGTTCATCGCAGAGTCGAACAGGATGATGCCGGCGCCGTCATTGCCCGACGCCGTGTTGCTGACGACGATGTTCCGCGCCGTGAACTGGTCAAGCTGGATGCCATTGCCGTCATAGCCCTGGCCGGCCTCGTGCGTGTCCGTGATCGTGTTGCTCACGATGATGTTGTCATTGCCGAACCCATCGGCCTGCCCGACCCCACCGTAGACGTGGATCCCGGAGCTGCCCGAAATCGAATGCCCATTGCCGCTGAAGGCATTGCCCAGAACGACGATGCCGTTGGCATTGATCTCGATACCGTGGCTGCCGTTGTCCGTGACGACATTGTCGGCGACCAGCGTCGGATTGGCGCGATGATCGGTCTTGTTGAAGGCGATGCCATGGATGGCATTGCCGCTGATCGTATTGTTGATCAGCAGGTTGCCGCCGCCGGAATCAGAACTGAACCAGACCCCGACACTGTTGTCGTGGATGTTGTTGCCCACGATTATGATGTTGTGCGAACCGTGTTGCACGGCAATGCCGGCAAGCTGGCTGCCCTGCACGTCGAAGCCCGAAAGCGTCAGGTGGGCCGAATTCTCGATCATGATGGATCCGCGCACGACCGGCGCCGCGCCTGTCCCGTAGGCGCCGATGAGGATGGGCGCCGCTTCGGTGCCCTCGCCATGCAGGACGAGCGGACCGTCCAGCACCGTGCCCGCCTTCTGCAGGTAGATGTTGCCCGCGACGAGCGATACGAAAATCCAGGAGGAGAATGGGTGCGCCGCGCTGCCATCGCCTGGTTCGGCCGCCGACGGATCAATGAAGACGACCTGTTGGGTGGCTGGCGCATCCGAGGTGATGCTGGGTGCGGCATCCGCGGCGATCGTCGCCGGGGCTAGGGACACGGCGCTATCCTGCGCCGGGCTATCGCTGCCAATGGATGACCCGTCGCCGGCGGCCGAAGCGGGTGCGAGCGACATTGTCATTGCGATGTCGGCTGTTGTTGTCGACGTCGCCGGGGCGGCGAGCATGACGGCCTCCGCCGACGCCGAATCCGCGGCGTCAGGCATGGCCGACGCCGCTGCCCTGCTCTCGGCCGGCGTGGAATCGCCCAGCATGAGCGTTTCCGGAACGTCCTGGACGAAACCCACCGTCGGGTCGACGTCCATTCCCCATAGCATTGGGTTGATATTGAGATTGGGATTGTTCGCCGTGCTGGCCAAACTATCGGTGGATGGCGAACTACTGATACCGGTACCGAATGTTAAGTTAACTGTCTCATACAACGAAGAATCGGGCGAAAATTCGAACCTATCGTACACATGACCCGCAGGCGTGAAAAGGCGGCGGTCTTTGAACATGCGCTGAAAACCTCGAGAATCGTGTTCAGCATCTCAACCACAAGTTAACGCGATGACAATGTGTGGTTGTGTATTTCCATCTTCTACGACCACTCAGATGTATCGTTGCGCCGTGGCACATACTATTTGACCGGATATGCGACGCCACCATGCGGCCTGGCATTGCCGTGATCCGTCTTGCTTGGGGTGGCAGGTTCGCGCTGCGATTTGATGCGCCCGTCGCCACAGGACCGCGGGTGCCCCTGCGGCGGAATCATAGGCCTTCGACCCGGGATATGAGGGCGCCACGCCCCTCGGCCTTGCGCCCACCCCAGCGCGCCGGGCAGCCTGCCCATCATGCAAACACACCATTCGACGCCCCAGGGACAGATCGCCATCCGCGAACACTGGCTCGCCCAGGTGCAGGAGGCGGCGATCGACCCCGCGCTGCCGATCATCGACCCGCACCACCACCTGTGGGACCGGAACGCTGAGCGCTACCTCCTCGACGACCTGCTGCGCGACACAGGCAGCGGGCACGACATCCGCGCGACGGTCTTCGTGCAATGCGCCGCGATGTACCGCGCCGACGGGCCGGAAGCGGAGCGTTCGCTCGGCGAGACGGAGTTCGTCAACGGCATCGCCGCGGTCAGCGCCAGCGGCGCCCATGGCCCGATGCGGGCCTGCGCGGGCATCATCGGCTTCGTCGACCTCACGCTCGGCGACCAGGTGGCGCCGCTGTTGGAGGCGCACCAGGCCACAGCCGGTCGCCGCTTCCGCGGCATACGCAACCGCACCGCCTGGCATCCATCCGCCGAAATCCGGTCGAACCTGATCGGCCCGCCGCCGGGCCCGCTGGAAGATCCCCGCTTTGTGCAGGGCGCCCGGCATTTGGCGGGACACGGCCTGGTCCTCGATATCTGGGCCTACCAGACGCAGTTGCGGCATGTGGCCGCGCTGGCGCGGGCCTTGCCTGAGCTGACCGTCGTGGTGAACCACTGCGGCGGGCCGCTCGGGGCGGGTCCCTACGCCGGGCGCCGGATGGAGGGCTTTGTCGAATGGCGACAGGAGGTGCTTGCCCTGGCAGCCCTGCCGAACACGGTCATGAAACTCGGCGGCCTGGCCATGGGGGTCGGCGGATACGACTTCCATCTTCGCGAACGGCCGCCCACGTCGATGGACCTCGCCGATGCCTGGCGGCCGGTGATCGAACCCTTGATCGAGGCCTTCGGCGCCGAGCGCTGCATGTTCGAAAGCAATTTTCCGGTGGACAAGGGCATGTGCGGCTATGCCGTGCTTTGGAACGCCTTCAAGCGCCTGGCCCATGGCGCGGGTGCGGCCGAAACGCGCGCGCTGTTTTCCGGCACGGCCCTGCGCGTGTACCGGCTTGCGGATGCGCCGGGCTGCGCAGGGCTTTTGTCGATCTGAAACTCAGTTCGCCGGGGTCACGCTCATCGCCAGGGTCCATTCATCGGCCCTCGCCGCATGGGTCACGCCACGGCGCACCGCCCAGAGATTCACCTGGTGGTGCAGCGGCACCAGCCCGACGTCATTCATCGCCAACTCCGTCGCGCGGATAAAAACCTGCTGGCGCGCGGCGTCATCCATCGTGGCCAATCCTTCAGCCACCATGCGGTCGAGGGCCGGGTTGCTGTAGCGCGACCGGTTCGACGCGCCCTGCCCCGTCGCACGGTCATAGGTCGCCAACAGCGATCCCAGGGGTGAGGAGGGTTCCGCGGTGTCGATCCCCCAGCCACCAAAAATCATGCTGTAGTCCTGCCGGCTCGCCCCGGTGATCCAGACGGCAAAAGGTAGCGCCTGCACCTGGGTCTGGATGCCGGCACGGGTCAGCATCTGGCCGAGTGCCTGGCAGATGCGCTCATCATTCACGTAGCGATTGTTGCTGCAATGGATGGTCAGGTTGAAACCGTCGGGGTAGCCGGCCTCGGCCAGCAACCGCTTGGCGCCATCCACGTCGAAGGTCGGCGGCGGCAAGGTCGGCGTCCAGCCGAACCAGTTGCGCGGCATCACCTGGCCGGTGGCCTCGGCCGCGCCATCCATGACGCGTGACACCATGGCGTCGCGGTTGATCGCCATGCTGACGGCGCGACGCACGCGCAGGTCGCGGAACGGGTTCACCGGCAGCGGCCGGCCCTGCCGGTCGGCGACAAAGGGCGACTGGCGCTCAAGATGGTCGACGAAGACATACATGTTGCGGTTGGAGATCGCGCGGCTGACCTGAAACCGCGTGTTGCGTTCGATCCGTTGGATATCGGCCGTCGGCAGGGCGTCGATTACATCCACGTCGCCCGCCAGCAGCGCCGCGACGCGGGAGGCCGGGCTGCGGACGAAGCGCATCGTCACCGTGCCCCAGGGCTGCACGCCGCCCCAATAGGTCGGGTTGCGCGTCATCACGATGTTGTCGCCCCGGGTCCAGGAGACGAAGCGATACGGCCCGGTGCCGATCATCGCACGGCCTTCGTTGTAGTCGGCCGTTGTCGCACTCGCGCCATGCTTGCGCGACACGATGCCAAAGGTGCTGAGGTAGACCGGCATCAAGGGAAACGCGCTGGCCGAGCGGAAGCGGATGGTATGCGCATCGACCACCGTGGTTTCGGCGATCTGGCGGATATACAGGCCGAAGGACGATGGGCTGTTCGGCACGCTGGGCGCGCGGCCGATGGTGAAGGCCACGTCATCGGCCGTGAACGGCGACCCGTCGTGCCAGGTGACGCCTTCGCGCAGCTTGAATTCCCAGGTCGTGTCGTCGATCGCGCGCCAGGACACCGCCAGTCCCGGCAGCAGGCGCTGTTCGGGGTCCTGCAGGATCAGCGCGTCGAAGAAATGCGCCGAGACCGCCTTGTTGGGCGCCAGGTTGTGGAAGTGGGGATCGACCGAGGTGATCTCGGCCTCCACGGCGATGCGCAGGTTCGGTTGCGCCGCGGCGTCCTGGAGGCCGATCCCGGACAGGAGCGCGCAGGCAAGGAGGAGTCGTCGCATCAGGGTCATCGCGATGGTGTCCTGGTTCGTGGCGGGCAGGCTTCGCGCCGCGGCATGTCGCGCCAGGATAGTCGCCCCTCCCCGGGGCCACAGGCCCTCGTGAGCCATCGCAGGGCCTGCCGAACGCCGTATGCAGACGCGCTTTGTGCAGACTGCCCATCGGCTGCGCCGATCTGCCGGAACAGCGGGCAGAAATGCGCCGCACCCTCGCCGCTGCTGGCCACGACGCCGCGCCGAATTGTCGACGATATCCCACACGGGCGACGAGAGGTGCTTAGCGGCGGGTCAGGCTGGTGATGTTTTAGGCTGGCTTCACCCGCGATCCCGCCCATCAGCCCGATAAAGCGACACGGCGTGGCGATCAGATTGTGGACAACGCCCCGTGCCGACGGTGCCATGCGGCCTGCCGCCACCGGAGATTCGCGTGACCCCCCATCCCGTCCAGCCACTATCGCCAGACGCGCCCCAGTTCAGCCGCGTCCATGACCCGCGGCATCCGCTCACACGCCCCTATGTGCCGCAGGCCGCGGCCTTCGCCAGCGGGGCGCTGACACCACGCGCATTCCTCGAAGCGCGCATCGCGACCTTGGAAGCCGATGAACCGGCCATCGCGGCCTTCGTCACCCTCGGGCTCGATGCCGCGCGCAGCGCCGCCGATGCGGCCAGTGCGCGGTGGAAGGCGGGACAGCCGCTGTCGCCGATCGATGGCATGCCGATCGTGGTCAAGGACATGATCGAGACAGCCGACCTGCCGACCCAGATGAACAGCCCCATCTTCCAGGGTTTTGACGCGCGACGGGATGCGGCGTGCGTATTGGCGCTGCGACAGGCCGGCGCGGTGGTCGTCGGCAAGACCGTCACCACCGAATTCGCCTGCGGCAATTCCGGGCCGACGCGGAACCCCTATGACACCAGCCGCACGCCTGGTGGATCATCGTCAGGGTCCGCCGCCGCTGTCGGGGCCGGCATGGCGAGCCTTGGCCTCGGGACGCAGACCCATGGCTCCACCATCCGCCCCGCGGGCTATTGCGGTGCCTATGCGCTGAAGGCGACGCATGGCGCGCTGCACGTCGGCGGTCTCGCCCCCCTGGCGCCGACGCTGGACCATCTGGGCTTGATCGGCGCGAGCCTGGAGGACGTCTGGGCCGCCGCCATGGCGATCTCCGTCCGGATCGGCGGCATGCCGCCGCATCCTGGGCTGGTGGGGCCGCTGGAGGCACCGCCCGCGCATCGACCCACCACTCTGGTGCGGCTGGACACGCTGGGCTGGGCGGAAACCCCGGCCAGTTCGCAGGCGGCGTTCGAAGATGCCGTGGCGCGCCTGGCACGCGGCGGCGTGCGGATCCTGGATGCCGGCAACGACCCCGCCACGGCGGCGCTGGAAGCCACGTTGCGCGGCATCAACGACTACGCCAACGACCTGCTGGCCTGGGAAGCACGCTGGCCCCTCTCCTCCTACCGCGCGCACGGCGCAGACCAGGTCGGTGGTCGCATCCATGACCTGCTGGCGCGCGCCGGGCGCCTCGATGCCGCGGGGTATGCCAGCGCGCTGAAAGAACGCGCGCGGCTGCGCGCCATGGTCGCGGATTTCGTGGGCCGGACCGATGGCTTCGTCATGCTGGCCTCCAGCGGACCCGCCATTCGCGACCATGCCTTCACCGGGTCACGCAATTTCGCCCTGCCCTGGACCCTGGTGGGCGCGCCCGCCTTTGCCCTGCCGCTGCTGGTGGACGAGGGCATGCCGCTTGGCGTGCAGGTCGCGGGTTTCGCCGACCAGGATGCCGCGGCCTGCGGCATCGCCGCCTGGGTCCGCGACACCTTGCTTTCCACCGATGCCTAGACGTCCGACACCTTTCCAGGAGCCCTGCCGATGATGCGTCGTCGTACCCTGCTGGCCACAGCGCCCGCCCTGCTTGCCGCCCCCGCCGTCTATGCGCAGGGCAGTTTCCCCAGCCGGCCCGTGCGCATGATCGTCGGCTTTCCGCCCGGCGGAACGACCGACATCGCGGCGCGGCTGATGGCGCAGAAGATGCAGCCGATCCTGGGCCAGCCGGTCATTGTCGAAAATCGCACCGGCGCCGGCGGTAATATCGGATCGGAATATGTCGTGCGAGCCGCACCGGACGGCTACACCGTGCTGCTGGGCACGATCGCCGGGCTGTCGATCAATCCCTCGCTCTACAGCAACATGAGTTTCGACCCGCAGGCCGACCTCGCGCCGATCTCGCGCGTCGCGATGATTCTCAATGTCCTGGCGATCCAGGCGCAAAAGCCCTGGCGCGATGCCGCGCAACTGATCGCGGCGTCCAAGGCCGCACCACTGACCTTCGCCTCCTCCGGCGCCGGCGGGGCGGGGCACCTGGCGGGCGAGCAGCTGAACGTGATGGCCGGGGTGCAGAATATCCACGTGCCGTATCGCGGTGGCGCGCCGTTGATCACCGACCTGATGACCGGCCAGGTGGATTTCGCCTTCACCCCAGCCTCCGGCGCGCAGCCCCAGGCGGAGACCGGGCGGCTGCGGCTGATCGCGGTCCCGACCGCGACGCGCAGCCGCTTGATGCCCGAGCTGCCCACCGTCGCCGAGGCCGGGCTGCCAGGCTTCGACATGACGGATTGGAGCGCGCTGATGGCGCCCCGCGGCGTGCCGGCGCCGATCATGGAAACGCTCATCCGCGCCACACGCGCGGCGCTGACCGATCCGGACCTGGTCGGCCAGCTCGCCCAGCGCAAGATCGACACGGTGCCCACGTCGCCGGAGGAACTCGCCGCCTTCATCAAGGCGGAGACGGACAAGTGGACGCCGATCATCCGCGCCTCCGGCGCCACGGCGAGCTGATCGTCGCAGGGCGTGTCCGACATCGCCGACCCGCCCCCGCGCACGGCGACGCCGCAGACCCACGCCGATCGCGTGTTCGAGGCGATCGAACGCGACATCGTCACAGGCCGGTTCCCCGGCGGCGGCCGCCTGGGCGAGGAGGCCCTGGCGGACCGCTTCGGCGTCAGCCGTGGCCCCTTGCGGGAGGCGCTACGACGGCTTGAAGGACGCGGCCTGGTCGTGCGCCTGCCGCATAGCGGCGTGCGCGTGGTCTCGCTCACCTCGGTCGACCTGGGGGAGTTGTATGAGATCCGGGCCAACCTTGAGGGCCTTGCCTGCCGCCTGGCCGCGCAGCGCATGACCGATGCCGAGATGGATAGGCTGGAGGCGCTGCTGCACCAGCACATCGAGGACGAGAAACTGCGTTCCGGTGAATCCTATTTCCAGGACCACGGCGCCTTCGATTTCCACTTCGCCATCGCGGCGCTGTCGAAATCCAGGCGGCTGGAACAGTTGCTCTGCCACGACCACTATTCACTGACGCGGCTGTTTCGCTTCCATACCGGGAACAAGCGCGGCCGGCCGCTACGTGCCTACAAGGATCATCTGCAGATCTGCGACGCGCTGCGGAACCGCGATGGCGAACTGGCCGAACTGCTTATGCGGCGCCATGTCGAGGCCGCGCGGCGGGAGCTGGAGGCGATGGACCTGACCCGTCAGCCCTGATGCGCGCATCCCAGGCGGCCTTGTCCAATGGCCGCAACGGCAGGATGTCGCGCATGCGCCCCACGAACGGAAACCGCGTCAGATCCGAGGACGAGCAACCGCCACCGTCGCACAGCAGGATGCCCCCCGCCGCCAAACCCGTGTAGGAGGCGCGGAAATGCGCCGATGACTTCACCAGCACCACCTGCCGCGCCGCCAGGTCGATGCCGAGGCCAAGGAAGGCCTGGATGTCATAGGCCTGGATGCGTTCGGTCGTGACGATGATGCGGCCGTTCCCTATGCGCAGCACGGCGCCCGGCCCGCCCTCCAGCAACTCCCCGGTCATCATCGGGCCGATGTTGCGATAGGTGATGTCGCCCAGCCATTCCACGGTGGCGGGCGCGGTGAAACTGCCGCCGACCGTCGCGTCGAACTGCCCGCCGAGGCCGGCACGCGCTGCTTCGCGCGCCAAGGCGCCGTCCACGAAGAAGCCGGCGGCATAGTCCAGCCCCTGCCCGACCAGCCAGGGCAGCAGGCTGGCAGTTTCGCCGGTGCCGCCACCGCCCGGATTGTCGCCGGTATCGACCACCAGCAGCATGCCGCGCCCCATGCCGGAGAGGATCGGCCCCGTTACCGCCGCAAGGTCCGGCACCGGCTCCAGCAGAGCCGCGCGCCGGTCCCAGACCGCATCGGCCAGCGCCAGGATCGCGGCATCCTGCGCGGCGGGCGCGCCGCCGGTGGCCAGGATGCTCATGCCCGTCCAGTCATTGTCGGCGAAGTGGAAGCCGCCCATCAGGGTCAGGTCATCCAGCCCGTATTGGGCAGCAAGCGCATTGCCCAACACCACCAGGTCGCCGACGGCGCTGCCGGGCGTATTGGTTTCCTGCCGCGGCAGGCCGCTCGCGATCGGCAGCAGCACGCGCCGGGTCTTGCGGCGCGCCACACGGCTGGCGATGGCCAGTTCGGCCAGGCGGCGGCCGCGGTCGAAGGTATCGGTGTGCGGATACAGTTGCCCGCCGATCAGCAGGTCCACGCTGTCGACCAGCAGCGGGTCGATATTGGCGTGGAAGTCCAGCGTGCTGCCGATGATGCAGTCGGGGCCGACAATGGCCCGGACATCCGCGGCGACATCGCCCTCTGGCATCGCGCAGCCCTCGACCACCAGCGCGCCGTGCAGCAGCAGCAGCACGACATCCGGCTGCCCCTCTGCGCAGATGGCGCGTAGCGAGGCGAGCAGCGCCGCGCGCATCTCAGCAAACGCATCGGCCAGCACCGCCCCGCCAGGGTGGCTGGACATGCACAGGCCGATGGCGAGATCGGCCCCCGCCGCGTCGCAGCCCGCGATGGCGCCACCCAGCCAGTTGCGGGTGGCGCCGAAGCGGCGGCGCACCTCCTCGCCCTCGCACCAATGCCGCGCCTTGAAATCCCGCACCGCGATGGGCAGCGGCGAAAAACCATTCGCCTCGTGGTTGAGTTGCAGCAGCGCGACGCGCATCGACATCAGCCTTTCAGGGCGCGGCGCAACCCAACCACACGCTCCACCAGCACCATCAGCAACATCGACACCATTATCAGGATCACGGACAGCGCCGCGATCTGCGGATCGGTGCGGAATTCGATGTAGTGGTAGATCGCGAGCGGCAGCGTGCTGACCCGGTTGGTGGCGATGAACAGGGCGATCACCGCCTCATCGAAGGACACCAGGAAGGCGATGACCCCACCCGCCAGCAGGCCGGGTGCCGCTAGCGGAAGCGTGACACGGCGGAACACGGTGATGGCGGAGGCCCCATGCACCCGCGCCGATTCCTCGCTGGCCGGGTCGATCGAGGCCAGGCTCAGCGACACGGTGCGGATGACATAGGGGATGGTGATGCCGACATGCGCCATGATCAGGCCGGTATAGCTGTCCAGCAAATCGACCGGCGCCAGCACCAGCAAGATGCCGACGGCCAACACGATATGCGGCACCAGCAGCGGCGACAGGAACAGCGCCGACAAGGCGCCGCGCCCCGCGAATTTCTGGCGCGTCAGCAGCAGCGCCGCCGGAACCCCCGCCGCCAGCGCCAGCAGCGCGGACACCACCCCGACCAGAAGGCTGACGCCGAAGGCGCGCACAAAACCCTCGTTCTTCGCCACCGCAATGTAGGAGCCGAAGGAGAAACCAGCCGGCGGAAACGACAGGTAGGGCCGCGTGTCGAAGGAAATCACGAAGACCACCAGCAGCGGCGCCAGCAGGAAGATATAGATCGCCGTGATCAGCGCGCCCCAGGATACGCGCGTGAGGAGGGAGGCTTTCATGCCACCTCCTCCATCCGGCGCATCAACCGGCTGTAGACGAACATGATCAGCCCAAAGATCACCAGCAGCAGCATCGACAGCACCGCCGCCACCGGCCAGTTCAGCGTGACCGTTGATTCGTTGAAGATCTCGGTGCCGAACACGAGCACCCGGCCGCCACCCATCAAGCGGGGCGTCACGAAGGAACTGATCGCCAGCACGAAGACCAGCAGCATCGCCGTCATGATACCCGGCAGCGACAGCGGCAGGATCACGCGCAGGAACACCCGCAACCGGCTGGCACCGTGCAGGGCCGCCGCTTCCTCATGCTCCGGCTTCAACCGGCCTAGCCCGGACAGGATCGACAAGACCGCATAGGGCATCAGGATTTCGACCAATGCGATCACCGCACCCGTCGTGTTGTTCGCCAACGCCAACGGGCGCCAAATCAGCCCCGCCGCCCGCAGCGTGCCGTTCACCAACCCTTGGTCGGACAGGATGATCATCCAGCCATAGGTGCGCACGACCGTCGATGTCAGCAGCGGCGCGATGGCGAGCGTCACCAGCACGCCGCGCCAACGGCTTTGCGTGCGCGCCAGGAACAGGCCGAGCGGATAGGACAGCAAGGTCGCGAGCACCGCGACCATCGCCGCCAGCATCAGCGTATTGCCAGCCAGCTTCCAATAGAACGGGTCGGTCAGCACCAACGCGTAGGTTTCGGTGGTGAAGCCAGGCTCTTCCTGCGTCGAGAAGGAAATCCCCACCAGCCAGGCCAGCGGCAGCAGGAAACTCACCCCGATGAAGGCCAGCCCCGGCACCAGCAACCCAAAGCGCAGCGCCAGCGCACTCACGCCGCGGGTTCCGGGATCAGCACCGCATCCTCCGGCTGCCAGCCCAGGGTCACCGTGTCGCCCGGCGCGATCGAGGCACCACGGGCGAAGCGATTGAGCGCGATCAGATGCGGCCCGACGCGCACGGTCGAGCTGACGAGTTCGCCGGTATAGACGGCGCTCTCGACAACGCCGGTCACCTGGTTGGTCATCCTGTCGTCAGGGCCGACCAGGGACACACGATGCGGCCGCAGCATCAGCGTGGCGGGACCGCGGGCGGAGCCTTCGATGCGCAGGGGGCCGATGCCCTCCACCATCATGGCGCCGTCCTGCGTCTCACCCGTCAAGAATGTGCCATCGCCGATGAAGCCCGCAACGAAGCGGGTCGCCGGGCGGTCGAAGATGTCGGCGGGTGCGCCGATCTGCTCGATATGCCCGGCCGACATCACCGCGATGCGGTCGGCGGCGGCCAGCGCCTCGGTCTGGTCGTGGGTGACGAAGATCGCGGTGGTGCCGGTGCGGCGCTGCAGGTCGCGGATTTCCCCGCGTAGTTCGTCACGCAACTTGGCGTCGAGGTTGGACAGCGGTTCGTCCAGCAGCAGCAGGCTCGGCTCGATCACCAGCGATCGCGCGATGGCGGCACGTTGCTGCTGGCCGCCCGACAATTGGTTGATGCGCCGCGCGCCCTTGTCGCTCAGCTTCACCAGATCCAGCGCCGCCTGCACGCGGGCCGCGCGCGCAGCCTTCGGCACGCCGCGCATTTCCAGCCCGAAGCCGACATTCTCGGCCACGGTCAGATGCGGCAGCAGCGCATAGGATTGGAATACCATGCCCATGTTGCGCTTGTGCACCGGCAGGGCGGCGATCTCCCGCCCGCCGACGCGGATGGAACCGGCGGTCGGTTCGATCAACCCGGCGATCATGCGCAGGATCGTGGTCTTGCCGCAGCCGGATGGGCCGAGCAGCGCCAGCATCTCGCCCTTTTCCAGCGTGAAGCCGACCCGGTCCACCGCCGGCGGGTGGTCGCCATAGGCCTTGGTCAGGCCACTGGCGACGACGTAGGACTCACCCATCAGCCCGCGATGACCTCACGCCGGATGCGCTGGATCAGCGCGTTGTTGTTGCGGGTGAACCAGGGCCAGTCCAGGTCCATCTGCTTGGCGCGCACCTCGGGCGATCCGAAGATGCGGGCCGCCAGGGGCGGCGCCAGTTCCGCCTTGCTGTTGGTCGGGCCGTAGAACAGCGATGCGGCAAAGGCTTTCTGGGCCTCCGCGCTCAGCGCATGGTTGATGAAGGCCTGTGCAGCGTCGGGGTTCGGCGCCCGGTTGACCAGGTTGATCGTGTTGACCTGCGGCGCCGTCCCCTCGATCGGGACGATGCAGGCGAATTCGCCGTTGCTGTCGTCCTGATTGGCCTGGCCGCGCGCGTTCCAGCCGATGCCGATATCGATCAGGCCGGAACGGATGGCCGTGTAGATGTCGGGCTGCGGCTCATAGGTCTGCACATTGGCGGCAATGCGCTTCAGCATCGCCAGCCCCGGATCGACCGAGGTGCGGTAGTCGGTGTTCGCCATGCGGTTCAGCAGCGCCAGCAACACCGTGCCACGCACATCGCCGATCGGCATGCCAGCGCGGCCGCGATAGGCCGGATCGGCCAGATCCGCCCAGCTTGCCGGCACCTTGGTCACCCGCTTCGGCGCGTAGAGCATGACCAGCACGTCCTGCGTCAGCGCCGCGCCCAGGTTGCCCTCGGGCCGGCCCCAGTCCGGCAGATCGGCCAGGTTGGTCACCACGGCGGGATCCAGCGCCGCGAAAAGCCCGTCGCGGTTATTGGCCGCGGCGATGGCCAGATCCATGATGGCGATGTCGAAGGTCGGCCGGTTGCGGCCGGTCCGCAGCAGCGCCGTGACATCGGCCGAACCGCGGACGGGACGGAACGTCACCTTGATGCCGGGGTTCCGCTGCATGAACGGGTTGATGACCGTCCGGGTGTAGTGATCCTCGAAAATGCCGAAATAGCCGACGACGGTGATGTCACCGGTCGGGTCGGCGGCGCGGCCGAGGCGGGGTGCCGCCAGGATGGCGGCGCCGGCCAGCAAGGCGCGGCGCGGAATGGCGAGATCGGTCATCTTCAATGTCCCCAGACTTGATGCAGCAGGCGTAGCCAGTTCTGGCCAAGGATCTTTGTCACAAGCGCCGGGCTCCAGCCACGGGCCAGCATGGCGGCGGTCAGGTTTGGCAGCTTGTACACCTTGTCGACACCGGCCGGCTTGTTGATCTTCACCGAACCGAATTCCGTCAGGGTGCGTGCCGTGCCCTTATCCTTGTTCGCCCAAAGCAGCCAGGGGCCGGGCCGGGCGTGGCCCTGGCTATAGTCCGTTCCGACTGCGACATGATCTTCGCCAACCAGCGTGATCACATGCTCCATCGCGTCCAGCACGTCATGCACCGTGGACTCATTGCCCGCCTTCAACCCGGGCGAGAAGAAGCTGGTGCCGATGATGCCGCCACGACGGGCGCATTCGACGAAGAGCTCATCCGGCTTGTTGCGCTTCACATCGCGCAGCGACCGCGGCAGGACATGGGTCATGCAGACCGGATTCTTCGAGTAAGCGATGGTATCGGCGCTGGTCTTGTCGCCGACATGGCTCAGGTCGCAGAGCACGCCCACCCGCGTCATCTCGTCCACGACCTCCCGCCCGAAGCCGGTCAGGCCGCTGTCATGCTCCTCCAGGTAGCCGGCGCCCGACAGGTTCTGGGTATTGTAGGTCAGTTGCATGATGCCGACCCCCAGGTCCTTGAAGATCTCAAGGTAGTCGAGCCGGTCCTCGATGCAGGACGTGTTCTGCCAGCCCATGATGATGCCCGTGCGGCCTTCGGTCTTGGCGGCATGGATGTCGGCGACGGTCTTGACCGGCCGGATCAGGTCGGCGTTTTCGGCGAAGCGCCGCTTCCAGTTGGTGACTTCGTCGATGCCGTCGCGAAAATTCTCCCACAGCACGTTGCTGGCATTGACGGCCGTATAGCCGCCGGTGCGGAGTTCCTCGAAGATCGAACGGTCCCAGTTGCAGGTATGCAGCGCATCGACGACGACCGACTGGGCATGCAGCGCGCGGGCCTCGGGGGTCATGATAATGTCCATGGCTCAGGCCGCCGCCAAGGCGCGGTCGACGAAATCGAGCCTGTCCTGCCCCCAGAAAATCTCGCCATTCACCACGTAGTTCGGGGTGCCGAAAATGCCGATGCGCTCGGCCTCGGCCAGGTTGCCGCGCCACTCGGCGGTGATCTCCGGCGGATGCTCCTCGACGATCAGCGGCACGCCAGCCTCGCCGACCGTGGCGCGGGCGATCGCGTGCAGGGTCGGCACATCGGCGATATCGCGATCCTCGGCCCAGAGCGCCCGCTGCACGGCGAAGGAAAACGCCGGTGCATCCAGCCCGGCGCGCTGCACGGCGATCACGCTCTTCGCCGCGATCTCGATGGTGCGGCAGGGATAGAAGCGCGGCACCAGTTGCAGCGGCATGTTGAGGAACTTGCGCCAGCGATCCAGTTCCAGTGCGTGGTAATCCTGTCGCGGCTGTTCGCGGGTGCGCAGCGGGATCCCGCCATTGGCCTCGATCACGCGGATCGGCCGCAGTTCCAGCCGCGCGCCATGCTTCTTCGCCAAGCCATAGGCCCGCTCCGCACCGAAATAGGCCCAGGGGCTGGAGATGCCGTAGAAGATCTGGAGAAGTTTGCCGTCAGGCATGTGCGGGCTCGCTGTCGCTGGGGTTGGGGGCGGGCATCCATTCGTCGCCGTTCAACTCGGCTTTGTCATAGGCCGCGAAGCGCGCCTGCAGATCGTCGACGTCCTCGACATACAGGCTGCGGGCCAGGCCTTCGGCCAGGCGTTGCGCGCCAATGGCGACGGAAGGGATGCCGCTGGTCAGCTTCCCGTGGGTCAGCACCGCGGGGTAGTTGAAGGCGCTGATGTGCTGCAGCGCCGGGCATGCCCCGGGCACGCGTTCCTGCAATTCAAAGCCGGGGCCGAGGTCGGGGTGGGCCGCCAGGCCCGCATCCTCCCGCCCCGCTTCCGGCCTGTGGGTATCCGCCCAGCGACGGATGTGCGGCCCGATCACCGCCAGTTCCGGCCGGGCGTCGATGTCGATCGCGAAGCCGGTGGCGAAGATCAGGAAATCCAGCGCGACATCGCCCTTCGGCGTTCGCGCCAGCAACGCACCGGCCCGCACCGACAGGGCCTCGATCGGGCTGCCGACGTGGAAGCGGGCATTGGCGTGGCTGGAGACACGCAGCACGCTATGCCGTGGCGGTGGCAGTTGGGCCTGCTGCGCCTGGCGGAACAGCGACCACTTCACCTCCGCCGGCAGGTCCTGGAAGCCATAGGCCGTGCCGCGCCCGGCGATGGCGCCCAGCCTGTCCATGCGCGGGATCGCATCGCGCCGGATCAGCAGGTCGACCGAGGCGGCCCCGGCCTCCAGTGCCGCCGCCGCATTGTCCATCGCCGAGGCCCCTGCCCCGACCACGCCGACGCGCTTGCCGACCAGCGCCGTCATGTCGATGTCATCGGCCGAATGCGCCCAGAACCGCCGGTCGATCCCCTTCACCACCGGCGGCACATAGGGCGCGCCCAACCCGTCCAGCCCGGTCGCCAGCACCACCCGGCGCGCCAGCACCGGCGCCGCCTGGCCGGCGATGCCCAAGGCCAATAACCCGTCCGGTTGGGGCGTGATCGCCGTTACCTCGGTGTCGTTCCGCACCGGCAGGTCCAGCACGCGGCGATACCAGACAAGGTATTCCATCCACATCGCGCGCGGGATGCGGTCCAGCGCGGTCCAGGCCCTGGCGCCGAACTGCGCCTCGAACCAGGCACGCGGGGTCAGGGCGGGAACGCCTAGGGCGGGGCCCGTGATTTCCTTGGCCGTGCGCAAGGTCCGCATGCGGGCATAGGTCACCCAGGGCCCTTCCCGTCCCGCCGGCGCTCGGTCGAGCAGCACGATATTGCCCAGGCCGATGAACCGCAGCGCGGCGGCGGCGCAAAGGCCCGAAAGCCCGCCACCGATGATGGCGACATCGACCACCCCGGGCTTCGGCGTCAGCCACGCCTTCGCCGGCAGGTTCAGCAGGTCGAGCTGATGGGCCAGTTCCGCTTCAAGCGCCGCCAGGCCGGTCATGATGCGGGTTCCAGTTCCGTGGCCAGGGTTTCCGCGCCATTGGGCTCACACATCCGCAGCCCCGGCACCAGGCCCATCAGCAGCCCCGGCATCAGCGCGATCAAGTCGCGCAGCAGCGGCGGCAGGGTCCGCCCGGTCGTGGTGACCGCGCCGTAGCGGAACGGCAGGGCGACATCGATCGGCCGCATGACCAGCCCCTCCAGCGGCGCACCGGTGGGGGTCAGCGGCTCGATCAGCGCGATGCCCAGCCCCGCGCGAACCGCGCCGAGCGCGCTGAAGGAGGTATTGGTGTCGAGCGGCACCTGCCGCGACAGCCCGGCCGCGCGCAGCGCCTCGTCCACATGCCGACGCTGGCGGTAGGGGTTGGCGGTGGTGATCAGGCGCCGCCCATCCAGCCCCCGCAGCGGCAGCACCGCATGCTCGGCCAAGGGGTCATCCGCACGCAGCACGGCGACGCAATCGACCTCCGCCACCCAATGGATGTCGAACCCCGGGCTGCGCAGTGGCAGGCTGCACAGGCCCAGGTCGCTGATACGGCTCAGCAGCAGGGCCACCACCTCCTCGCCCCCCACGGCGCGCAGGTTGATGGCGGTGTCCTCGATCCCTGGCAGGGCCGCGATCGCCTGGGTCAGCAGCCCCGTGGCAAAGGCCGGGATGGCGGCGATTTCGAGCGGCGGCGTCTCGCCCCGGCGGATGGCGCCGGCGCGGTCGCGCAACTGTTGCAGCCCGGCCAAATGGCGGTCGACCTCGACATGGAACAGGCGGCCCCGTTCGGTCGGCACCACCCCACGGCCGCTGCGATCAAGCAGGCCGAAGCCAAGGGCGGTTTCCAATTCCTGGATCTGCCGCGTCACGCCCGGCTGCGACCGGCCCAGCAACTGGGCCGCGGCCGTGATGCTGCCCGACGCCATGACTGCGCCGAAGGCTTCCAACTGGCGGAGGTCGAGTGCGTCGGTCATGCGATATATGTATGAGTGAACCCATCATATATCGCAAGCGCATGTTTAGGCGGGGTCGCGACCCGCCGCTTCGGCCACCGTCTCCAGTGCCGCCGGCATGCCCGTAAAGACATGCGCATGCATGGCCGCCGCGGCATCCGCAACCCGCCCCTCGGCCAGCAGGGCGATGATGGCCTCGTGCTCCTCCGTCGCGCGGCTGGTGCGCAGGCTGCGGACCAGCAACGCATGGCGCAGCGGCTCCCCCACCTCGTAGATCACCTGCATCGCCCGTTCGAGCGGATCATTCGGCGCATGCGCCCGCAAGGTCGCGTGAAAGGCGATGTTGGCTTCGATATAGCGCTCGACATCGCCGGCATCCCGGTGCCGGCCCATCAGCGCATTGACCGCGCGCAGTTCGGACAGCAGCGCGGGTGTGATGCGGCCGACCAGCCCCTCGACCACATGTCGTTCCAACAGGGCGCGGAGTTCGTAGAGCTGCCGCACCTCCGCGGCATCCACCTGGCGCACGCGAAAGCCGTGGCGCGGCGCATGGGTCACCAACCCACGGCGTTCCAGCAGATGCAGCGCCTCCCGGATCGGGCCGCGCGAACACCCGTATTCGGCCTGCAGCGCCTGTTCGCGCAGCGCGCCGCCGGGCGGGTGCTGGCCCAGGATGATGGCGCGCCGAATCTGTTCCATCAGGTGATAGGGGATCGGCTGCGGCAATAGCCGGGCCTGGCCGTTATCCGGCGGGAGCGTGCTGGTCCTGCTGGCGTGGCTACCCATGGCTGGCTCCCTCCCGACTCTTTTCGCCCGGGGATTGTCGACAAATCACAAAATAGCCCCTAGCGTCCCGGCAACGCAAACATCCGTTCGCCGCATGAGGCGCGACCGGCCAACTGCACACAGGCCGCCATCCTGAGCGGCCAGGGAGAGGAAGATGTCCGTGTTCGCACGTCGTGCCATTCTGCTGGCTTCGGCCGCCGGCGCCGTCCTGCCGCTGCGCGCCCGCGCCGCGGGCTTCCCGGACCGCACCATCCGTATCGTCCTGCCCTTCGCCCCCGGCGGAAATTCCGACATCGTCGCGCGGCTGGTCGCCCCGCAGATGGCGCAACGGCTCGGCCAGGCCGTGGTGGTGGACAACCGCGCCGGGGCCGGCGGCAGCATCGGCGCCTCCGCCGTCGCGCGCTCCAGGCCCGATGGCTACACGGTGTTGTTCGGGTCGTCCGGCCCGCTATCGGTCAATCCCGCCGTGCAGGCGAACCTGCCCTATGATGCGGTGCGCGATTTCGCGCCGGTCGGCCTCGTGTCCCGCACGCCGCTGGCGCTTGCCGTCACCGCGTCCTTGCCGCCCCGGACGCTGCAGGAGCTGATCGCCTATTCCAAGGAAAACCCCGGGCGCGTCACCGTCGCCTCCGCCGGCACCGGCAGTTCCACGCATCTGGCGATCGAGTTGTTCAACGCGGCCTCCGGCGCCGGCCTGGTGCATGTGCCCTATCGCAGCGGCGGCGACCTGATCCCCGACCTGATGGCCGGCAATGTCGCCTCCACGATGACCGAGATCTCCACCGCCATGCCGCTGCACCGCGAACAGCGCATCCGCGTGCTGGCGGTCGGCTCGACCCAGCCCTCCGCCATGGCGCCGGGTATCCCGACCTTCATCCAGGCCGGCCTGCCCGGCTACACCGCCGGCAGCTACGCCGCCCTGGTCGTGCCGACCGGCACCCCCGCCGATGTGGTCGAAACGCTCCGTGCCGCCCTGGCCGGCGCGCTGACCGACCCCGCGCTCCTGACCCGCTTCCGCGAAATGGGCATCGACGCCGCGACGGGCGATGAGGTCACCCCAGCGGGCCTCGCCACGATCCTGCGACAGGAATTGGATGAATCGCGCCGCGCTGCCGACATCGCCGGCGTGAAACCGTGACCGGCAGCGTGCCCTGGTCGGCCGGCAGCGCGCCGGCCCGACTGCGCGCACCGCCCGGCGCCACCGACAGCCACCACCACATCTACGACGACCGCTTCGCCTACGATCCGGCGGCTGCCCTGAAGCCGGGGAATGCGACGGTCGCCGACTACCGCCTGCTGCAAGCGCAGATCGGCACCACGCGCAACGTGGTCGTGCAGCCTTCCAGCTATGGCACCGACAATCGTTGTTTGCTCGATGCGCTGGCCGGCTTCGGCACGGCCGCACGCGGCGTCGCGGTCGTCGATGAATCAGTCACGGACGCGGAACTGCGTGCCATGGACGCGGCCGGCGTGCGCGGCGTCCGCGTCAACATCGCCCGTGCGGGCGGCCCATCGGTCGCCAGTATCGAGGCGCTGGCCCGGCGGGTCGCGCCGCTCGGCTGGCATGTGCAGATCCATACCCTGGCCGATGCCTACCCCGCACTCGCCCCCGTCCTGGCCGGCCTGCCCGTGCAGGTCGTCATCGACCACCTGGGGCGCCTGCCGCAGCCCGAGGGGCTCGGCCACGCCGCCTGGCCCGCACTGCGCGCGCTGGTCGATACCGGGCGCTGCTGGGTGAAGATTTCCGGCGCCTACCACGACAGCCGCACCGGTGCGCCCGCCTATGCCGACACAAGCGCCGTCGCCCGCGCCTGGATCGACGCCGCCCCCGAGCGGCTGGTCTGGGGCACCGACTGGCCGCATCCCTCAGCGACCGCCGGCGAAAAACCGCTGCCCGACGACGCGGTGATGTTCGACCTGTTGGAATCCTGGGCACCATCCGAGGCACTGCGGCAGCGCATCCTCGTCGAGAACCCTGCCCTGCTCTACGGCTTTGCGGAGAGCGATTGAATGCTCAAGGTCTTTCTCACCTACACCGACGAGGAATTCGCCAATTACTACAGCGCGACGGGCCTCGCCGCGCTGCAACAACATGCCAATGTCGTGCGCAACACGACCGGCCGCGTCCTGCGCGATGCGGAACTGGCCGAGGCCGCAGCGGGCTGCCAGGTCATCGTCGCCCATCGCTCCGCCCCCGGCACCGCCGCGACCTTTGCCGCGGCACCCGACCTGGTCGCCTTCCTGCGCGGCGCGGTGGACATCAGCACGATCGATGTCGCCGCCGCTTCGGCGCAAGGCATCCTGGTGACGCATGCGACCGCCGGCTTTTCCGTGGCGGTGGCCGAACTCGGGCTCGGCATGATGATCGACCTGGCGCGCGGCGTGTCGCGCGCGGGGGCCGAGTATCGCGCCGGCCGCATGCCGGCACCGTTCAAGGGCATCCAGCTTTCCAGCGCGATCCTGGGGCTGGTCGGATATGGCGCCATCGCGCGCCGGCTCGCGGCCCTGGCGCTCGGCATCGGGATGCGGGTGCAGGTCTACGATCCCTATGTGACCTCGGCCGAACCGGGTGTCGTCCTCAGCCCGTTCCGCGAGGTCCTCGCGACGTCGGATTTCGTCGTCTGCCTCGCCCTTTCGACACCCGAAACAGCCAATCTGTTCAATGCCGAGGCTTTTGCCGCGATGCGGCCCGGCACCAGCTTCATCAACCTGTCGCGCGGCCAGTTGGTCGATGATGGGGCGCTGGAGGCGGCGCTGGACAGCGGCCACCTGCGCGGCGCGGGACTGGATGTCGGCCGCGCGCCCGACCAGATGCCATCGCCCCGCTTCACCGGTCGGTCCGACGTGGTCGTCACGCCGCATATCGGCGGGCTGACGGCTGAGGCACGCGAACACCAGACCATGGACACCGTGCGCCAGGTGGCGGCCCTCGCGCAGGGGCGCATGCCCGAGAACGCGGTGAACGCCGATGCGGCGCATCGCCTGAGCAGGCCCAAAATAAAGTAAAACAAAATAGGGAAACGGAACCGATGACCAGACCACCATCGCGTCGCGACCTGCTGCACCTGTCGCTGACCATGGCCGCGTTGCCCCTGGCCGGCGCCAGTGCGCAGACCGCCGACCGCTGGCCGACGCGCCCGATCCGCCTGATCGTCGCCTTCGCGCCAGGCGGCTTCACCGACATCGCCGGCCGCTTGCTCGCCCAGGCCCTGTCGGTGGATTTGGGCCAGCCCGTGGTGGTGGAGAACCGCGCGGGTGCGGCCGGGCTGATCGGCACGGAAGCCGCCGCCCAGGCGCCGCCGGATGGCTATACCCTGCTGCTTGGCACCATCAGCACCCATGCGATCAACATGGGGCTGTATCGCCAGCTTCCCTACGATCCGCAGCGCAGCTTTGTCGCCGTATCCGGCGTGGCCGCGGGGCAGCTTGTGCTGGTCGCGCATCCTTCGGTCAGGGCGACCAACGTGGCCGAATTGATCGCCCAGGCCAAGGCGCAGCCAGGCCGCCTGACCTATGGCTCCGGTGGCAATGGCACCACCAGCCACCTGGCCGGCGAATTGTTCAAATCCATGGCTGGGATCGACCTGCTGCATGTCCCGTTCCGCAGCCCTGCGCCGGCGGCCTCGGCGCTTCTGGCGGGCCAGGTGGATTTGATGTTCGATACCGTGCCCACGGCACTGCCGCAGGTGCGCGGCGAGAAGCTGCGCGCGCTGGGCGTCAGTTCGCGCGAACGCGTGCCCGAACTGCCTGCCGTTCCAGCGGTGGCCGAGACCCTGCCAGGCTTCGACACAGGCACCTGGGTGGGGCTCTTCGCCCCAGCCGGCACGCCGGCCGCGATCGTGGCGCGGATCGACACCGCGACCCGGCGCGCGCTGACCAGCCCCGACATGCGGGGCCGCCTGACCGAACTTGGCATGCAGCCCATGGTCGCCGGGCCGGATGACTTCGCGGCCTATGTGCGGTCCGAGATCGACCGCTGGGTGGGCGTGGTCCGCGCGGCGGGCATCACCGCCGACTGACGGGTCAGGCAGCGCTTCCACGGGGCGACAACCGCCGTTCCAACGCACGTTGCACGGCGATGAGCAGCGAGTTCAGGATCAGGTAGAGGACGGCCGCCGCCCCCAGGATTTCAAAGGGGCGGTAGGTCAGCGACACGATGCTATAGGCCTCGGCCGTCAACTCCGGCACCGAGACGAGCGCCGCGAGCGACGTGCCCTTCAGCATCAACGTCAAGTTCGACATCAACGGCGGCAGGCTTGCGCGCATCGCCTGCGGGAAGACGATCCGGCGATACATCCGCCGCGACGGGATGCCAAGCGCCCGGGCCGCTGCGAATTGTTCGGGCGGCACCGCGCGCAGCCCCGCCGCGATGAAGGTCAGGTTGTATCCGGTGCCGGATGCGCTGAGCGCCAGGATCGCCGAGGGCACCGGGTCGAGAAAAATACCCAGTGCAGGCAAGGCATAATACGCGAAGAACAACAGGACCAAGGTCGGGCAGGCGCGCATCGTCCAACTGAATGTGGCAACGGCCAGCGCCGCCGGGCGCGGACCGAATTCGTAGATCACCGCGAGCGGCACCGCGAGCGCCAACGAAATGCCGGCCGTGGCGGCGAAGATCGCGACCGTGTTCCAGGCCCCCCACAGCAGCGCGGGAGCATGGGCGAGGATCATATCCATGCTCAGGTCACCCGCCGGCCAAGCTGCATGCCATAGCGCCGCGTTACCATGACCTCGACCGCCATCAGGATGCTGCTGAGCAGGATGTAGACCAGCAGCGCGATCACCATCGGCTCGAAGGCACGCTGTGTGGATTCCATCACCAGCCGCGCCATCCCCATGATGTCGGTGACCGAAATGGCCGACACGATGGCCGTCCGCTTTAACGCACCGCAGGCATAGGTGACGTAGGACGGCAGCACCACGCGCAGCATCTGCGGCAGGATGATGCGGCGATACATGTGCGTGCGCGGCAGGCCCAACGCGCGCGCTGCCTCATACTGCGGTGCGCCGACCGCGGCGAAGCCGCCACGGAAGATCTCGTAGTCGTAGGCCGTGCCGATGCAGGCGAGACCCAGGATCGCGATCGCCGTCGCCGGCCAGTCCAGTCCCAATTGCGGCAGGACGAGGTAGCAGAACAGCAGCACGATCAGTTCCGGCAGCGACCGGAAAAACCAGCTATAGGCGCCAAGCGCGAAGGCCACGGGCCGCGGCCCGACCTTTTCCAGCAACGCAAAACCCAGGCCGACGACCGTGCCGATACCCGTGCTGGCCAGGAACACGCCGAGCGTCGTCAACAAGGCGCCGCCGAACAGCGGCAGCATCCCGAGCAACCGGGAGGGATCGAATGCGAGACCGTCCATGTGTCGTTCAGCCCGTCCAGGCGCCCTCGCGCTCCCGGAAGGAACGGATGAAGCGCGCGGTCTCGGGCTGCGTCGGGCGTTCCAGGATCACCGCGGGCGGACCGGATTCCACGATGCGCCCGCCGGCCATGAACACGACTCGGTCGGCCACGCTGCGGACAAAGCCCATTTCATGCGACACGATCACCATGGTCATACCCTCCTGCGCCAGGGCGCGGACGGTGCGCAGCACTTCCTCGACCAGTTCGGGGTCGAGGGCGGAGGTGACCTCGTCGAACAACATGACGCGCGGTTCCATCGCCAGCGCGCGCGCGATCGCGACACGTTGCTGCTGGCCGCCCGAGAGTTGCGCGGGATAGTGCTGTTCCCGGTTCTCCAGCCGCACCTTGGCCAGAAGATCACGCGCCAGGGCCACCGCCGCGTCACGCGACAGGCCGCGCACCGCCATCGGTGCCTCGATGATGTTCTCCAGCGCGGTCATGTGCGGGAACAGGTTGAAGGACTGGAACACCATGCCGACGCTGGCGCGGTAGCGCAGAACCTCCGACTCCGGTGCCGGGCGCGGCCCACCGGGGCCTTGCCGCACACCGACCGGCACGCCGTCCAGCAGAATCTCCCCGGCATCGGCGCGCACCAGCAGATTCAGGCAGCGCAGCAGCGTGCTCTTGCCGCTGCCGCTGGCGCCAATCAGCGCGACAACCTCACCGGCATGGATGTCGAGGTCCACGCCGGCCAGCACGTCCGTCGCGCCGAAACGCTTGGTGATGCCACGCGCGGCCAGCACGATCGGCCGTTCGGCATCGGGCTGCATCATTCGCGCACCAGGCTCCAATCAAGGCTGGCGCCGAACCACTTGTCGGTCATCTCCTTCAACGAGCCATCGGCGCGCCATTCGGCGATCAGCGCATTCACGCGGTCGGCCAGCGCGCGCTCGTTGCGGTTGATGACGACGCCGGAGGTGGTGATGCTCAGGGGCTCCGACAGCACCTCGATGCCCGTGCGGCCCTGCGACACCAGGTAGGTGGGCGTGAGGAAGTTGCCGATCAGATAGTCGATCCGGCGATTTTCCAGGTCGAGCAGAAGCTCCGTCCAGCCGGGGTATTCACGCGCCGGCAGCACGCAGGCCTCGCCAAGTTGCTGGCGCGCCGCGCCGATCTCCACCGCGCCACGCACCGCGCCCGCACGCAGGCCGCAGATGTCCCGCCAGCCGTTGATGCGCGTGTCGCCGCGACGCTTGGTCAACGCGATACCATTCACCAGGTAGGGCGCCGACATGATGAAGTCGGTCGCCGCGATCCGCTGCGGCGAGCGCGAGACGGAAGAGGCGACCATATCGAACCGGTTGGCGATCAGCCCCGGCAGCATGGCGGAAAAATCCAGCCGCACGAATTCCACCGGCACGCCGAGCGACGCACCGACACGGCGTGCGAAATCGATGTCGTAACCGATAAGATTACCGCCCGTATCGATCATCGTGGAGGGTGAGGAGGAGCCGGTCGTCCCAACCGTGAGCACACCGGGGCGGACCAGCCCGGATGTCGCATCCTGCGCCATCGCTGGCGTCGCCTGCAGCATCGACAGGCAGATCGCCGCCATGGCGGGCAGCGCGGTGAAAAGGCTTCGTCGCAACATGTCGGTGGCTCCTTGGGACGATGGAACATCGCGCCGTGACAATAGGAAAAACTAGCAAGTGTCGTGCCGAACGGTAAGCGCAATCGCACGTCAATCCATGGCGGAGATCAACGCGGCGGCACGTTCCGCGATCATCACGGTCGGTGCATGCAGCGCCGCATTCGGGATGCGCGGGATGATGGAGGCATCGGCGACGCGCAGCCCCTGGATGCCGCGCACGCGCAACGCCGCATCCACGACCGCCGTCGCGTCGCTGCCCATGCGGCAGGTGCCGCAGTAATGGTACGCCGTGCCGGAAAGCGCGCGTATCTCGGCCTCCGGCGACGCCGGCGCACCACGTTCCGGCACCAGGCCACGCATGGCGGATTGCGACATGATCTCACGCGTGACGGCAATGGCACGCGACAGGATGGCGATGTCGCGCGGATCGCTGAAGGCGCCGGTCCGGATGCGCGGCGGTGCCAGCGGATCCGCCGAACGCAAGGTGACATCGCCGCGGCTGAACGGCGTGCCCTGCTGCACCGCAAGCGTCACGCCATGCTCGCGCGGCAGCAGGCCGAGGCCGCGCGCATCGCCCGCCGGCATCAGGGCCGGGCTCATCACCACCTGCGCATCCGGTGCAAGCAGCGCCGGGTCGGTGCGAAAGAATCCTGCCGCGGCAAAAAGCCCCTCCGCGAGAATCCCGCGCCTTGCGGTCGCATAATCCACCGCCGCACGCAGCGCGCCGAGCGGCGTCACGTAGCGCGCGAGGGAGTCCGGCGCACCCCCACGGTAGCGCAGCGGGAACGACGGATGGTTCTGCAGGTTCCGCCCAACCTCCGGCGCATCGACCTGCACCGGAATGCCGCATGCGGCCAGTTGGGCCGCCGGACCGATTCCCGACAGCAGCAGCAGATGCGGCGTCTTCAACCCACCCGCCGTCAGGATGATCTCCCGTTCGGCACGGAGCAGCACCACACCCCCCTGCCCCGTCACCTCCACCCCGATGGCGCGACCGCCTTCGCAACGGATGCGCAGGACACTGCGGCCCGTCAGCACGGTCAGGTTCGGGCGGTGCAACGCCGGCTCCAGATACGCCGCCCGCGTGCTGGAGCGGCGGCCGCCGTCGATCGTCACATCCGTCAGGCCAAAGGCATCGACCGCATTCGTGTTGAGATCATCCAGGATCGCGAAGCCGGCACTCGCCGCCGCCTCAAGGAAACGTGCCGGCAAGGGCGATGCGGGCATCGAACGGCGCACACGCAGCGGCCCGTCGCCGCCATGCCAGTCCGAAGCACCACGCTCATTCGTCTCCGCCCGCCGGAAGAACGGCAGCACATCGGCAAAACGCCAGCCGGGCTCTGCCCAGGCGTCGTAGTCATATGCATGGCCGCGCGTGTAGACCATGCCGTTCACGCTGCTGCCGCCCCCCAGCACACGCCCCTGCAACAGCACCGGCGGCCGTCCATCGAGACCAGTCTCCGGCTCCGACGGGTGCCGCCACATGTGCCAGGCGCCACGGGCCGCGAAGGCGCCCAGACCAGGAATGGTCAGCAAGGGGCTGCGGCTTGCACTGCCTGCCTCGATGAGCGCCACGCGGCAGTCCGGATCCTCCGACAGCCGCGCCGCGATCACGCAGCCGGCCGCGCCGCCGCCGACGATGATGACGTCGAATGTCATGCCGTGCAGCGTGCCCCGGCGTTGCTGATCGGCGGCCACGCGATCATGCTGCGGCGCGGGGTGTGAACCCGATCCGGCACAGAGGCTTTGAAGCATGCGCATAACGGCGGTACGGGCATGGCTGCTCGATATTCCCCTCGCCACACCCTTCGTCATTTCCCGTGGTGCCGTCCACAGCTTTCGGAACTTGGTGGTGGAGATCGAGACCGACGACGGCATCCTGGGCTATGGTGAAGCCGTCCCGGTGTCGCTCCGCGGCGACCCGATGCGCTATCTGCGCGCGGTGGAGCAGGACTTCGCCCCACGTCTGCTCGGCCGCGATCCCGGTGATATCGAGGCAATCATGGACCGGCTGCTGCAGATGGAGGGCGAGGGCATCACCGCCGCCGCGGCCGGCGTGGACCTGGCGCTGTGGGATATCCTGGGCAAGCGCCTGGATGTACCCGCCTATGCGCTGCTCGGCGGCCTGTGCCAGGATGGCGCGTTGGTGGACTACACGATCAGCGTGGCCCACCCCGCCGTGATGGCCGATGCCGCGCGGGATGCGTCGATGGCCGGCTTCACCGGCGTCGTCGTCAAGGTTGCCTGCCGCGACATCGCAACCGACGTTGCCTGCACGCGCGCGGTCCGCGCCGTATTGCCGGATAGCGCCACCTTGCGCGTGGATTGCAACGGCGGCCATGACCGCGACGGGGCGCTGGCTTTCATCCGCGCGCTCGACGGCATCGATGTGGAATTTGTCGAACAGCCGGTCGCCGCCGCGGATATTGAGGGCCTGGCGTTGTGCCGTGGCCACGGGATGCGGATCGCAGCGGATGAAAGCCTCAATACCCCCGCGGACGCGCTGCGCCTGGTGGCGGCCGGTGCCTGCGACGTGCTGAACGTGAAGGTGCCCAAGGCGGGCGGCTTGCTGCAATCCAAGCGCGTCGCCGCCATCGCCGCGGCGGCGGGGCTGCCGCTCGTCGTGGGCGGCGGGCTCAGCTACGGTATTTCGCGTTTTGCCAGCCAGCATCTGGCGGTCAGCAGCACCGCCGCCTGCGGCGTCTGCCATGAAGGGCCGGGCCCGGCGTCCCAGTCGCTGACCGACGACATCACCCTGCCGGTCGTCACACGCGCGCCGTTGCTGGCGCATGGCGGGCGCATGCCCGTGCCTGCGGCACCCGGCCTCGGCTTTGCGGTGGATCGCGCGAAGCTGTCGCACTACGCGAAGCGGTCGGGGGCGTAGGGAGCGAGCGGCACCGGCGATGGCGCATCGGCCACAAGCGCCGCGACGATACGCCCGGTCATCGCGGCGCCCGTCAGCCCGACATGGCCATGACCAAAGGCATGGAAGGCATTCGCCGCGCGGCGGCTGCGGCCGATCACCGGCAGGGAATCCGGCGTGCTCGGCCGCAGCCCCATCCATCGGGTGATCGTCTCGTCCTGGCGCAGCGCGGGAAACAGGCTGCGGCCAAGCGCAAACAGTCCATCCGCCCGCCGCCAATCCGGTGCTGTATCGGCGCCCGCGAATTCCGCCGTGCCGGCGAAGCGCAGCCCGGTGTCCATCGACGCGGCAAAGACCTTGTCGGCGGTCGAAAACACCGGCCGGCGCAGGCGGATGCCGCAATTCTGCACCTCCGCATGGTAGCCGCGCTCCGCTTCGAGCGGCACGCGGTCACCCAGCCGCGCCGCCAGGCGTCGCGAATGCGCGCCCGCCGCAAGGATGACGGCGTCGGCCTGGATGTCCCCCGCTTCGGTTCGCACCGCCGCCACCCGACCGTCGGTGATTGCGACGTCATGCGCCGCCTGCCGCAGCAACCGCCCACCCTGCCGTTCCAACGTGGCAGCAAACCGTTGCATGAGCCGCCGCGGGTCCGGGCAATGCGCATTGCCGGGCACCAGCCGTCCGCAACGGAAGGCGGGGTCCAGCGCCGGCTCCAGATCAAGGACCTCGGGCCCGAGCGGCGTCGCCTCGATGCCGAGCGCCGCCCGCCGGCGCCAGGATGCCGCCTCGGCCTCCATGGTGGCGATCGATCGATAGACGATCAGGTGACCGTCCTGGCGCATCAGATCCGCCGCATCGGCATAGGCTAGCAGCGGCGCATAGACGGCTGGCGCATCGGCGGTCAGCGCGCGCAGGGCGAGCGTCGCGGCCTCCGCCCGCGCCGGCGTCGCGCTGCGCAAAAACCGCCACAGCCAGGGTGCGAGCGCCGGCAGATGGCGCCAATGGATCGCCAGAGGCCCCAGCGGATCGAGCAACCAGCCCGGCACCTTGCGATGGATGCCGGGCACGGCGGTCGGAAAGATCGAACTGACGCTGATGCCGCCGGGATTGCCCATCGTGGCACCCTCCCCCGGGCCCGCCGGGTCTAGGATTGTCACGTCATGGCCCTGCATTTGCAGCGTCAGCGCGCAACACAACCCAACCGCGCCAGCCCCCACGACCACGACCCGCATGGTCAGCCCCGGCCGGCCAGCACAAAGCGGCGGTCGTCGAAGCCGACGGGCATGACGCCGAGCGCCGCGAGGGCGGCGACGCGATGCGGCATCAGCACGGGGCAACCCAGCATCGCCTCCAACCGCGCGGCCAGGCCTGGCGGGTCGCGGTCGGCCATGCCCAGGCCGTAGCTCCAGACCACGACCAGATCATGCGGCTTGCGCGACAATTCCTCGGCGGCGGGCATGATATCGCCCTCGAAGGACGCGTAGTCGATCTCCAGGCGATCGGCGAAGGACTGCTGCCGCCAGAGGTCCACATCCTGCCGCGCGTGGCCGACGGAACTGGTCAGGCCGAAACGAAGCGGCCCCGCCGCCGCATGCACGCGATCCGCGACGGCGGCGCGCATCAGCGACGCGGGCTTCACCAGCGGCACCGGGCAGCGGAAGGCGTCCTCGGCGAAATCGGTCGCGCAGCACAGCAGGACCGCATGCGCACCGCGCGCAACCAGCCGGTCGATCGCCGCCTGGAAATAGGCCAAGGCCCAGTCCAGCCGGACATAGACATGCGCCCAGCCATCACCCAACCGGTTGCCTGTGGCGCCCGGCACGCGGACATGCGCGCCAAGCCGCGCCTCCGTTTCGCCGCCCAGGTGCTGGCTGATCTCGGGCCATTCCAGCCCTTCCAGGATATGCTCGTCGATCACATCCAGATCGACCCCGAGCGTGGCGGCCAGGCCCTTGTGATAGGCAGGGTATTCGATACGCGGCCCATGGCCCGTGGTGACGACGCCGAGGCGCATGGTGGCAATTCCCAAGATGTTGAGACAGCGCATATGCCAGGCAAGCCTGGCTGCGCAATCATCGCATCAGCGACGGCGATCCCAGACATCTGGCTGCACCAGATGCGGCGGCCGGCGGCCGGCCAGCACGTCCAGGATCTGGTCGGCGCATTGCAGCGCCGTCTCGCGCAGCGCGTCATCGGTCGCACCGCCCAGATGCGGCGCCAGCACCGCGCGGGGTTCGGCCAGCAAGGCGTCATCGACAGGGGCGGGTTCGACGGCAAAGACATCCAGCCCCGCGCCGGCGATACGCCCCTCACGCAAGGCCAGCGCCAGCGCCGCGCCATCGACCAATTCGCCGCGCGCCGTGTTCACCAGGATCGCGGTCGGCTTCATGGCCGCCAGTTCCGCCGCCCCGATGGTGTTGCGCGTATCCGGCCGCAGCGGGCGATGCAGGGACACCACGTCGGCCTGGCGCAGCAGCGCGTCCAGGCTGGTCGCACGCTCGGCGCCGGCCTCGGCCAGCGCGGCATCGGGGGCGCCCGGCGACCAGACCAGCAGCCGCATGCCAAATCCGGCGCGGGCGATCTGCGCGGTCATACGGCCGATGGTGCCGAAGCCGACCAGGCCCATGGTCTTGCCGTGCAATTCCAACATCCCGGGCGCATAGCGCAGGTCCCAGTTCCCGGCGCGCACGGCGGCATCGGCTTCCGGCACGCGGCGCGCGACGGCCAGCATCAGCGCGATGGCATGTTCGGCGACCGAACGCGCATTGGCGGTCGGCGTGAAGATCGTGGGAATGCCCAGAACAGCCGCGTGCGTCAGGTCGATCTTGTTGGTGCCGACGCCATGATTGGCGATGACCTTCAATGCGGTCGCCGCATCCATCGCCGTGGCATCCAGCCCGGCGTTGCGCGTGATGACGGCATCGCAGCCGATGATTTCGCGTGCGATGGTTGCCATGTCGGCAGCGGTCGCGATGCGGGCTATGACACCCCCGTCGCGAAGGCGTTCCAACCCGGCGGGATGAACAGGCTGAACGATGAAGCAGGTCGGCATCAGGATGATTGCACCATGACAAAGTTGACGAATACGCTGAAGGCCAAGCTGGCCGACGGAAAGGTGGCGTTGATCGCCACCTTGCAACTCGCGCGCAATGGCGACACCGCGCGCATCTTCGCGGCCAGCGGGTATGACGCGCTGGTGCTGGACCGCGAACACAATCTGATCCCCGAGGATGCGGTCGCCGACATCCTGATCACCGCGCTTTCCGCCGGCATCGCCCCGCTGGTGCGGCTGCCGGATGCGGCCCCCGGCCCGATCGGCCAGGCGCTTTCGGCCGGCGCCCTCGGCGTCGTGATCCCACGCGTTGAGGACGCCGAAACCGCCGCCACCATCGTCCGCGCCGCGACCTTTCCACCCGCCGGACGCCGCCCGGTGCCGCCGAACTTCCCGCATTTCCTGCGCAACCCGATCGGCCAGGCCGATGCGGTGGCCCAATTGGCGTCGGAATCGATGGTCGTCGTCATCATCGAAACCCTGGCCGGCGTCGCCGCGGCCGATGCCATCGCGGCCATCCCCGGTGTGGATGTTCTGTTCCTGGGCGCGTCCGACCTGATGACCGACATCGGCCGGCCCGGCGCCAAGGATGATCCGGCCTTGTGGGATGCCGCCGCGACCGTCGAAGCCGCCTGCCGCCGCCACGGCAAGACGGCCGGCATGGGCGGGCTGACCGAGGAAGCCCAACTCGCCCGCGCGATCGGCTTGGGCATGCGATACATCTCGGCCGCGCATGACGCGAGCCTGTTGCAGACGGCCGCCACGGCACGCGCCGGCCGTCTGCGCGGCATCTAGGCCGCCCGCGCGGCGGCCGAAGGCAGCGCGAAGGACTGCATCGTGATGGGCGCGGTGCAGTCGCTCAGCAACCGGCCATAGCCTTCGATCCTGTCTGGCAGGCCCAGCATCCGCAGGCAGGCCCAGAAGCAGGACTGGTTGCTGGTCACCACCGGCTTGCCCAGGTCGGCCTCGATCTGGGCAATCACGTCCAGGGTCGGCAGGTTGGTGCAGGAGATGAAGATCGCATCCGCATCGGGCCGGTCGCAGGTGCGCGCCATGCGATAGACGTGTTCCGGCGGCACGCGGCCGATACCGCGGCGTTCTTCCTGCGTCTCACCCAGGTTCAGCCCGTGCAGCGAGGCGACTTCGAACCCGTAGTCCTGCAGGAAGCTGCGCTCGCTCTCATTGACGAAATCGACATAGGGCGTGGCCACCGCCACGCGCCGCGCGCCCAGCGCACGCAGGGCCGCGACCACGGCCCCCGCCGTCGCCAATGCCGGCGCCTTCGCCCGCTCCGTCAGGTCCTGCACGATATCCTGCAGCGAACAGACGATGGAGCCGGAGGTGCAGCCATAGGCGATGACATCGACTTCGGCCGTCGCCAGGTCGTCGGCGGCGGCTTTCACCGCCTCCGCCATGCTGAAGTAGCTTTCGCGCGTGGCCTTGCCCAAGGCCGTCGCGCGCGCCGTGTGGATCGTCACGCCCTTGGGGGCGAGGCGGTAGAACTCAGGCTCGTTGATCGTGTTGGTCGAGGGCACGATCAACCCGATCTTCCCGCGCCAGCCATAGGGGGAGTAGTTCGAAACCGCCTTCATGGTCGCTTCCTTTCGCGCTCAGGCCTTCAGCACCATCGTCGAAAACCGTTCCGCCGCCTCGACGCCATAGGCGAGGGAGGCGTCCCAGATCTGCGCGCCCTTGGCGGCGGAGGCGAAGGTCGGATCGCCCTGGATGCCGAGCGGCGAGTAGTCGGAGATATCCGAGAAGACCATGAAGCTGGACTTGCCCAGCGCGACCTTGCCCGAGGACACCGTCTTCACGCCATCGGTGAAGGCGCGCAGCGCGGCGGGGGCCTTGGCCTGGTCCATGAACACGAGTTCCGGGCAGACATGCATCGCGGCGGAGGTGACCATCTCACCACCATGGCCGGTCGGCGCCTGCTTGGACTCGTAGGTCACGCCCGCGACGTCGCGCATGATCGAGAACACGTCGATCAACCCGCCCACCGCGCCATGGTCCTTACGCAAGCGGCGGCACACGCTTTCCAACGGCCCCAGCGATCCGGCGTGGATGTTGATGAAGAAGAAGTGCCGGAACCCCTGCCCCGCCAACCCGTCGCAGACCTGCGCGACATAGGACTCGATCGTTTCCATGTTGGCCGAACAGGTGCCGGCGTAGTCGAGGAACATGTGCGAATAGTTGAACGGAATGATCGGCGTCACGGCGAAGCCGGTCTTCTCGCCGATCTGCGTCGCATAGGCTTCGCAGAGGCGTAGCTCGGTCCCCATCGCGAGATGCGGGCCATAGCATTCCGTGGCGCCGATCGGCACCAGCACGGTGTCATGCCTGGTCAGGTATTCGGTGACGTGGGTCGTCGGAACGTGGTCGATGCGCATGACAGGTCCTTACTGGTTCCAGGGCCGCGTCGCCCAAAGGGCGCGGTGGGTGGCATTCGCCTCTTGCAGGTAGGCGACGTATTCGGTGGAGGGCAGGAAGCGCAGCGGCTGGAAGGTCCGCTCGCTGACCGCACGGAATTCGGGGTTTTGGAGCACCCGGCCGACCGCGGCCGACAGGCGTTCGGTCACTTCGGGCGGCAGGCCGCTCGGTGCGCCGATGCCGCGCAGCGACCCGCCGCGCAGGTCGTAGCCCGCTTCCTTGAAGGTCGGCACGTCGGCCGCCATGGCGGAACGATTTTCCGACATGACGCCCAGGGTCCGCCAGGGTTGCGCCTGGGCAAAGGTCAGGCTTTCGCCCAGGTTCGCCGTGGTCACCTGAAGGTCGCGCCGCAGCAGCGCCAGCGCGGCCGGGGCCGCACCGGCGTAGCTGACCGGTTCGAAGCGGATGCCGGCCGCCTGTTCCAGCAGCAGCATGCTGATATGCCCCGCCGAACCGACGCCCTGGGTGCCGACCGTGACTTCACCCGGCCTGGCCTTCGCCGCCGCCACCAGGTCGGCGATGCTGCGGATCGGGCTGTCGGGATGCACGGCGAAGGTCGCCGGGTCCTCGACCACGCCCGCGATGAAGGTGAAGCTATCCATCGTCCAGCGTGGCGAACGCTCGATCGGGATGGTTACGATGCCCGGCGTGTTGATGATGCCGATGGTGTAGCCATCCGGTCGTGCGCTGGAAATCGCGGTCAGCCCGATCTCGCCACCCGCGCCGGCACGGTTCTGCGCAACGACGGGCTGGCCGAGGTCCCGTTCCAGGAACTGCGCCATGGTCCGGGCCGATACGTCGGTCCCGCCGCCGGCGGCGAAGGGCACCACCAATTGGATCGACCGGTCGGGCCAGGCCGCGCGGGCCAGGCGGGGTGCCGCAAGCAAGGCGGCGGTCGCGCCAAGCAGCGCGCGGCGGGTTGTCGTCATCGCGGTCATGTCCTTCATCGGTTCCAGGGGGTCGTGGCCCAGAGCGCGCGCAGCTGCGCGTCCATGCCCCCCAACAATTGAGCGTACTCATCGCCCTTCACGTAGCGGATGGCCTGGGTCGCGGCCTCCATGGCCGCGCGGTATTCGGGGTCGGCCATCACGGCATCCAGCGCATGCATGATTTCGGCCACGATCTCCGGCGGCGTCGCGCGCGGCGCGCCCAAGCCGCGCAGCGAACCGGTCTGCACCGGGAAGCCGGCCTCGGCGAAGGTCGGGATGTCGGGGTGGCTCGCCATCCGTTCGGGGGCCATCACGCCCAGGATGCGCCAACGCGCCCCGGAGGCATCGGTGCCACCTTGGGCAAAGCCGATGGCCTCCCCGAAATTCGCCGTGGCGACGGTGATATGCCCGCCCAGCAGCGCGGTCGCGACCGCGGAGGAGCCGTTGTAGGGAATGTGCTCCGCCGTGACGCCGGCAACGCTGCCCAGCAGCAGCATCGCGATATGCCCCGCGGACCCCACGCCCGCGGTGCCGTAGGTGACCATGCCGGGCCGCGCCCGCATGGCCTCCACCAGCGCCTGCACGGAACCGATCGGGCTGTCGGATCGCACCGACAGCGTGCCCGGGTCATCGACAAGATTCGCCAGCGGCACGAACCTGTCCAGGCGGAAGCGCGCGGCGCGTTCGATCGGAATCGTCAGCACGTTGGGGGTATTCAGGATGGTCAGGACCGTCCCATCCGGGGCCGCATCGGCCCCCGCGGCCATGCCGATCTCGCCACCCGCGCCAGGGCGGTTCACCACCACCACGCCGCGCCCGCCCGTGTGCTTGTCCAGGAAGCGGGCCAGCAGGCGCGCGGTCACATCCGTGCCCCCGCCGGCGGCGAAGGGCACGATGATCTGCACCGGCCGTTCCGGCCAGGCAGCATTGGCCGTTGCCAGAGGCAGCGCCACGAACAGGAACAACACCAGCAATCTGATCGACATGGGGCCCCCAAGAGTCCGGGCCGTGTTGTCGTCCAGCGTCCACCTCACGCCACCCTCCCTCATGCCGGCCGTGAACGGATTGGCTGGAGATCGTCCGGGCTTGCCCGGCGATGGTCGACGCATGGTATACCGGCCAGCGACCGCGACCGGCAAGTGGGCATTGGAGGGCTTTTTCTGTGTCTGACGAGTTTGACGGCGTCCTGGCCGCCCCTGCCCGGGGTGCCGGCAGCCTGGCCTATGAAAAACTTGTCGAAATGCTGCTGAGCCGCCGCCTCAGCGCCGACACGCCGGTGGCGGAACGCCGGCTTGCGATCGAACTCGGCGTCTCGCGCACGCCGCTGCGTGAGGCGCTGCACCGGATGGAGGGCGAAGGCCTGCTGCTCCGGCGCAGCGACGGCACGCTGACCGTGCGGCGCCTGGACATCGAGGAACTGCTGGAAGTCCTGAACGTCCGGCGCCTGCTGGAAGTGGAGGCAACCGGTGCCGCGGCCGGCGCCATCCCACGCACACGGCTGGAGGCCTTGCGCGCCCGTGTGCTGCGGCTGCTGGAGGAAGGCGACCCCGAAAGCCCGGAACGCCTGGCGCTCGACCTCGCGATCCACCAGGCGATTGGCGAGGCTTGCGGCAACCGGACGCTGGCCGGACTGATTACCGACCTGCGACGGCGCACCCAGTTGCTGGCGACCCGCCGCACGCCGGAGCGGCTGGAGCCCGTGTGCGCCGAGCACCTCGCGATCCTGGATGCCCTGGCGGCGGGCGACGCGCAGGCGGCCAAGGCGGCGATGGCGGCCCATGTGGACAGCACCCGGGCGGGCATCCTGCGCCGCTTGCTCAGCACCTAGGACAGTGTAACCAGATCATCAGAATCACGACCGGCCTTCCCTCGGAGCCTTTTCACCGCTACCTGCGGGCAGACTGCTGCTGCGCGACCGGACCTGCGCGCCAATATCTCGATGCAACCTGAACCTCGGTAACCATGAGCCTGATTCACGCTCCGACCCCTCCCGCGGCCGATGCCGTCACCACGCAGACGGACGACACCGTCCTGTGGCTTCATGCCGCATTCTGCGAAATGGGGCTGCCGATCCGGGCCGCCCGGGGGAACTGGCGCCGCGATATCGGCACCGGGTCGCTTCGCATCGAACCAGGAACGCCCGAAGAGGCCCCGCCGAGTGGGCGGACCCTCCGGCTGGTGCTGATGCATATCTGCGATGCCGCCATGCGCGCGAACAGCGTCGTGGTGGCGCTTGGGGACACGGCCGCCGCCTTCGCGGATCGGATCGGCGGCGATGCGAAGGCGCGCGACCTGGCCGACCAGACGCAGCGCATGCTGGCGGCGAAGATCTCGGTCGCGGTGGGTGGTGGCCCGGAATACACCATGTTCGATGCGCGCAGCCGCTCGCGCGTGGACAATCCGGAATGGCGGTCCAGCATCCGCCTGACCAGCCGGTTCCTGACGAGCCTGGCCGATCACGCGATCGCCCTTGACCGCCGCGTGGTGAACGAACTGTCCGACTCCCCGCTCGCGCTGGATGCCTATGCGTGGATCCGCTTCTCGCTGCATGGCGAAACGCCGGACAGCACCCTGACCACGTCGTGGGATGAATTGCTGAAACGGTTCGGCACCGCCTCGCAGACCGTCGCCTCCTTCAGGACCGCCTTTGAATTGGCCTTGCGCCTGGTCTTCGATGCGGATCATTCCATCGAACTCGCGGTCGATGATGAGGGCGTGAGCGTGCGACAGGCCGCCGAGGAGCAGGCCGAGGCCGCGGCCGATGTCCCCCCGGCGCCAGCGCCCGCGCCGCCGGCACCAGAGCCCGTGGCGGAGGTCGTCGCCCCCGTCAGCATCGCCCCCCCGCCAGCACCGCCCGAACGCCCACATCCCAGGCCCGCCCGCAACCACCCGGCGCCCACCGCCCCGGCGCCATCCGACGAAATCACCCAGGACAGCATCTGCCTGGCCCGCCACCTCACCGGCCTACCGCAGGGCATCTGGCTGCGGCGCGGATATGGCGATCCCAGCGTCCTGATCGGCGTCACGCCCGGCGCACGTTTCGAACCCGAAAAGCTGACCGTCCTGGCGATGGAGCCGATGGTCCTGCAGGTCAGCGGCGGCCTGTACCAGCAGGATTTCGACCGCGTTTCCGCCTGGGTGATGGCGAACCGCGACCTGATCGATGAATTCTGGGAGGGCGGTATCACCACCTTCGAGGAGATTAACCGTCGCGTGCGCAAGGCCCCCGCCCCCGGCTGGCGCTGACACGCCCGCGCTTTAACCGGCTGTTCAAACGCCTGCGCCACACTGTCCCGGATACGCGCCGGCTCGCCTCGCCCCGCGCGAAAAAAGGGCAGCCGACCATGATGCGCCTCACGCGGCTGCAATGACGACCGCTGGCCATGCCGGGCTGCTGGCACAAATCCATGGCCCGGGCGGTTGCCTGATGCTCTACCCTGATCGCCTGCACATGGTGCGGCACGGCCCCTGGTTCACCGCGATCAACCTGGTCTTCCATCTGGAACGTGAGATGGAGACGACCATCCTGTTGCGGCGCCTGACCGGGGTGCATGTGGTCCGATCGCTGCTGCTGGTGCAGTTCCTGCGCTTCACCTATGCGGGCTGCCCGCATCCCAGCGGGCATTACCTGCGCGATGCCTTCGCGGAAAACGCCTTCCTCGCCAGCTTCGTCGACAACCGGCCGCTCCTGGCCTTGCAGCATGCGGTGACGGCGGCGGCCGAACGCGCCTGATCAGGCCCCAGGTTGGGCTGATGGGCGAAACCAGCGGGTGGAACGGAAGGGCCAGAATCCCTCGGCGCGGGGGGCGAGGGATTCCGACTCCGCCATCGCCGTGGCACGGCGGCGTGCTTCGGCCATGGTCACGTCGGGGCCGGCCAGGCGGCGATAGAGTGTCGCCGCCTGCGTTACGTCCTGGCTGCCGATCTTCCCCGCACGATCCTTGCGAGAGGTGAGGAAGGCCGCGACATCCCGCGCGCCCGCCCGGCCGCCGGCAACGCCCCGCCTCGCGCCCGCCGCCTCCAGCGCCTCGCGCGCAGCCTGGGCCGTCAGGCCGTAGCGCGTGACGCCCTCGCTCAGCAGCGCCAGTTCCGCCGAAGGATCGAGCGGCGCGCCGGCCCTGACCCGCGCGAGCTCCGCAAACCCCGCCGCATCGGCCTGGGCCATGTCGCGTGCCACCGGCGCGATCTCCGCCCCCTGGCCGCGCGATGCCGCGGCGATGCTGACGGCGGCGGGGCCGAAGCCTTCAGCGCGAAAGCCTTGCGGCACGCAAGCGGCGCAAGGCAGCACACGGACAGATCCGTCGAGGTCCATGAGCTTGATCTCGACCAGCAGATCGGGATGCCGCGCCCGCACGGCCTCGGCGGCCTGGTTCAGTACCTCGGTGTGTTGGCGAAATTCCTCCGCCGGATCAGCGGCCAGGCTGCGCCCGGCCCATAGCGTCATCGCACCGCAATCGCGATGGTTCAGGAAGGTGACCTTGCGGATGCCGTGCATCTGGCGCGACGCGGCCAGATTGTCCCAGAAGGCCGCATTCCAGGCCGGGCGATTGGTGTCGATCGCCGCCAGCGCGGCACCGGCGATACGCATTTCGCTGTAGCGATCGGTGCGTCCCAGCGCGTTGAAGTAATGCGTGGTGTCATCGGTCAGCCGCGGGTCGATGCAACTGACGAGGAAGGTGTCCGCCTTGGTCGGAAGCGCGCTGGAAGCGATCATCGGTCGGTCCTTTTTGGACGGGGATCAATACACCTGCTCCACATGCGACACCCCGGCTAGGCGGTGGTGGATGTGGGAATACGACAGCCCGGCGGCGTAAAGCAGCGCCAGCACGGACAGCAGCAGCAACCGGGTCCCGCCCATGTCCGGGCCGTCCGGCAGCAGCGGCGAAATCGCCATGAAACCGGCAAAGATCGCGCCCGTGACCAGCAACACGCCGCGCCGCTTCAGCACGCCGATGACCGTGCCCCAGATGAGGCCATGCAGCAGCACCAGCATCAGCGTGACCGCCAGCTTGGCCCAGAACCCCCCCGCCCCCAACCAGAACCAGTGCCACCAGGAATGACCGCTGGGGTTGTAGACGGCGAAGACGGCGAAGAAGCTGAACAGCACCCGTGCGACCACGCCCTGCCAGTCGAACCGAGTCGTCACGGCACACCCGCCCGCGCGGTGGCCAGTTGGATCAGCCTTGTCGCCGCGGTATCGGCGCGCAGCCGCATGGCGACCTGGGCCCGCCAGGCGACCAGGACCGGCGGGGCGTTCAACCCGTCCATCGCGGCATCGGCGGCCAGGATGTCACCGCGGGCGAGTGCGGCTTCGGCCTGCCGCGCGGCCTCCAGCGCCGGGCTGCCGCCCATGCCGATGGCGGCGCCCAGGCGCATCGCCCGGGCCGCCAGCACGGCGAAATCGCCATTCGGATGGAAACCGGCCTCGTAGGCGATCGTCGCCTCGGCCACCGGGGGGAAGGCCTCGGCCAAGGCGCGCGGCATCGGTGCGCCGGAAGCGGCCAGGGGCGCGATCCCGCGCAGCAGCAGTGTCAGTTCGGCATCGCCCTCGGCCAGCGACAGCGCCAGGGCGTAAGGGCGCGGAAAGGGCGCGCTGCGCGACAGATGCGGCAGCAGCAGTTCGACACCGACCATCGCCAGCCGGTCCTGCGGCGCGATCAGCGCGGGCTGCGGCACGCCGCGCGCCACGGCCGAAACCAGCGCCGCCGCCGACAGCAGGCAGGCGAGCAGCGCGAGCGGCAGCAGCAGCGCCTCCCGGCGCAGGCGTGCGGTGATCCGCCGCAGCCGCGCGGTCAGCCGCATGGCCCCGCCCCCGCCCGCATCGCCACCAGTCGCGCGGACAGCGCCGTGGCCGTCGCGATCCCCGATTGCCCGGCGATCCGCGTCTCGGCCGTGGCGATCGCGGCCAGGGCCTGCGCCTCGAACTCCGTCCGGTTCAACGCGGCATCGATACGGTTCAGCAGCCAATCGATACCCCAGGACAGGCCGACACCACCGGCCACGCCAACAGCCACGCCAGGCGCGCCGCCGACCGCGAAGCCAAAGGTGCCGCCGGCCGCGATCAATGATCCGGCTTCGCTCGCACGGACCGCGACCGCGCCCATGCGCGCCGCCATGGGGCGCATGGAGCGCAGGAAGATCGCGGGCGGCTCGCTGCCGTCGCCGATCACAAGGTCGAGCGGATCGTCGGGGGCCAGGGCGACCAGCGCGGGAGTCATCGGCACGCCGGCGGCCGCCAGGTCGAAGCGGGCGGTCACCGCCATGGCCAGCCCAGGCACGACGGGGCTGGCCAAAACCGGGCTGCCGGTCGCCAGGAGCACGCCCGCGCCCGCCAAGGCTGCGGCCCAGGCGGCGTCCACGATATGTCCCGCATGCTCCAGGTCATCGGCCAGCCGGCCATCGACCTCGGTCGGTGCCAGGACCCGTTCGCGGAACGCCTGGCGCATGGGTTCGGAGATTTCCTGGCCGATCCGCTCCAGCACCGGCGCCTCATCGGCAACCGACCCGGCCAGGCCTTTGCCCAGCCGCCAGAGCACGCGGTAGGAGGTGACGTAGCTCTGCACCCAGTCATAGGCCCAGGCCGAATAGGCCGGCACCTGTTCACGCGCGACGGCGAAACGGGCGGAAGCCGCGTCCTGCATCAGCCGGGCGGCGACACCCGGCAGGCGCGCGGCCTCGGCCTCCAGCGCCGCCTGGGTGCGCGCCAAACGGACCGGATCGACCGCTCGGATCGTGCAGGTGCCGTCGCCAAGGCGGAGCGCGACCGGCACCGGTTGGGCGTCGGCCGCAAAAGCCCGCATGCAGGCGATCAGCGTCAGGCTTGCCAGCAGCAGGTGCTGCGGGGAGTGTGCGGCATGGACATGGCGACGATGCTGGAACCCCTGGCGCTGCTGCTCGCAGGACTGCTCGCGCTGGGGATGGTGCGGCTGGGCGCTCTGCAATACGGGCTGGTGGCGCCGCATGATGCGGAGGCCGTGCCGCTGCTGCATGTGCTGGCCGCCGGCACCGGGCTTGCCGGCGGCATCGCGCTGCTGCTGTCCATGCCCGACCTGACCGCCTTCCTGCCGACGCGGATCTTCACCAACGACTCGCCCTGGTCGGTGACGCTTGGCGGGATCCTGGGCGGCTATGCGCTGCCACGGCTGGTGACGCTGCGCTCGCTGGTCGCCGCCCTCGGCGGTGACGGCGGCCTGGCCCAGGTCGCGGCCGGCTGGATCGCGGTGGCTGGGCTGCTTGCCGGGGCCGTCCTTGCAACGCGCCTGTGGCACGGGCGCGATCGGGTGCGGGCCATCGCGGCCTTCGTGTTGCTGGCTGTCTGGACCGCGCTGATCCTGCACTACGCGGCACACTTGGCGGTCTGGATGATGACCCAGTTGAATTTTTGGCTCTTCGCCGTGGCGCTGGTGCTGTTCCAGCACTGGCGCTATCGCGCGCCCAGCTCGGGACACTAGATCCTGCATCACGACACCTGCATGAGTTCGTAATAGGCGCGCGGGCTGAGCAGCGCCGGATCGCCCACAAACGGAAAAGCCAATTTCAGCGCGACCAGCAGCACCGCGCCCACGATGATCGCGATCACCGCCCCCATGGCGTAGTGCATGCCCTGGCTGCCGCCGCCAAAAAACCATTGGAAGGCGATCACCGCGACCGACACGGTCAGCACCAGGAACCAGATCAAGCCCGACAAGGTGCGCGACATCACCGACAGCCGCGCGATCCGCGCGTCCGAAACATTCGCCACCCACTGCACCGCATTCTGCGCCACCGCCTGCTGCGATGCCGTGGCCGGATCGGCGTCGAGGAAGGCACGCGCCAGGCGCTGGAACGCGCGTTCGGAACCGAGCGCCACGGGCGCACCCGCCTGCATCGCCGGCCAGTCATCCGACACGACCGAGGCCGCATAGCCCCGGATGGCCGCCCGCATTTCCGTCCGCGTGTCCTGCTGCTGCGGAAGGTTGTAGGCGTCGACGGTCAGCGCGAGCATGTAGACCGCCCCGACCTCCTTCTGCAGGGTATCGCGCGCGGTCTGGTAGATCTCCCACGATCCAACCAGGGTCAGCGCCGCGACGACGGCATAGACCTCGACCACGAAGCTATACTTGACCGATCCGACGAAGGCGTTGGCCGTGAATTCCAGCGGCGTGAACAGCGCGAACATCAGATGGCCGAAGCCCAGCGCCAGCAGCACGGGCACGCCGATCGTCAGGATGGCGGCGACACTGTTGGGCAGTGCCGCGATACCATGGGCCGACAGCAGGTCGAAGGGCATGGGGCTCAGTCCAATGCGTCGTGGTGCTGCACCCAGACCCAGTTCCCTGTGACCAGCCCCGCGACACCGCCGATCACCGTCGCCAGGCCGCCACCGTGGATCATGGCCGACCCGAGCACGGCGCCGATGAACAGCCCCGCCCCCAAAGCCACCGCGTGCCCCGGCGAAAGGTTCGGCACCGACGGCAATTGCACCGTCACGGCCGATGACGCCGCCTGGCTGGTGGCGGGTTGGCTGGCCGCGACCTGGTTGCCGACCGGCTGCGTGGCCGCGGCCTGACGCGCCACCGGCGGCCGGGCCGTGGTCTGGGCTGTAGTCTGGGCCGTAGTCTGGGCCATGGCCGGCTGGACGATCATGGGCGTGGAGACGGCCAGCATCATCATAAGGCAGGGAATGCGTCGCATGGTTGGGTGTCCTTTCCTCAGGCTTCGATCGCGCGATACCAGCGCCTGGTCGGCACCAGCCGGCCTGCTCGGCGGGGCGTCAGGTCGGATTGCTCCATCAGGCGCTTGACCCGACGCTCCGCCTCAATCTGGGAAAGGCCCGCGCCGGCGCGGGCGCGGTAGAAGGCCGCGGCCTTGCGGAAATCCTCGCGCGTGACGCGGGAGCGGCTGTCGGCGAGCGTGCGTAGAAGCTGCGCGGCGGAGCGGGAGAGTTCGCGCTCCGTCGCCACCTCATCCTGTTCCGCGGCGACACGCACCGCCCCTGCCGCCTGGTCGAGCGTCAGGGCGTAGCGTGTGACCCCTTCCTCAAGCAGCCGCGTTTCCTGATCGCGGTCGAGGAAGCGCCGCCCCTGCATATGGAGCTTCACAAGTTCCTCGAACTGGCCGCGGGTCGGCGTTTCTCGAGCCATCATGGCAAAGGCTTTCCTTTCTGGAGGCCTGTCGGATGTGGGCGACCTGTCAGAGCGAGGCGGGGCGCACCCTGGGCGGGCTGAGGGGCGGCGTGATGCCAAACCCCTGCTGGCTTGGCGACATGGTCTGGATGCGGGCATTCAGCCGGTCGATCGCGCGCATGATCCGCGCGGATTCGATACCAAGCGGTGCATCGCTGGGGGCCAGCACGAATTTCACGCTGGGCAGGGGGAAGAAATCGACCTCCACCTTGTCGACCGAGAAACTGCCCAGCTCCGATGCGTCGAGCACGGCGCGGACGATCGTCCGCTGCACCACCGCCAGCGGCCCGCCATGCAGCCGCGCGTGGCGTTCCAACTGCCGCTCCACATAATCGCGATCAGCCTCGGTCAGTTCGCGGGCCTGGCCGAAGGTGAGGCCGAGGGTCGGGATGATGCCGACGGAGGACTCGATTTCCTTCAGCTTGAAACCGGCGATGTCCATCAGCCAGGCGAAGTCGTCGCGCATCTGCGCCTGGCGCTGGGCCGCCGCATTGTGGCTGCGCATGAAGCCAGACGAACCGAGCCCCATGCCGAACAGGCCGAGCATGTCGGTCCAGAGCTGTTGCACCCGCTCACCAAAGGTATCGGATGCCGCCAGATCCTGCAGCGGCGCCGTGACGACGGTTCTGCCGGAGGGCGCCGTCTGTGCGGTCCCGATGCCTGGCAGTGCGAGCATGGCCACCAGTGCCAGGGATGTGGCAGAGGCGATCTTGGGCTTGCGGGTCATGGTTGCGGCCTCCCTATGGCGCGATCAGCGGGACATCAGTGTCTGGGTTTCGGCGACGCGGCGTTGCGCAGCCCGTTCGGCGGGGCCAAGCGGCACCAGACCCGCGGATGTCAGGTAGCCGCCTGGGCCGGTGGTGCCTTCGCTCGCGGCCTCATTCAGGAATTCCTGGATCCCGCGCACCACGCCCACGCCCTGCTGGTTCCGCGCATGCTGACGCTTGGCGTAGAGGTAGACGGTGCGGGTCTGCTCGTAGTCGAAGTTCGCGATCGAGGCCGCCGTCGGCACGACCCCGTCGAGTGAAAGCGCCACGAAATTGCCGCCGCTGTTGGAAACCTGCTCATAGGTCAGCACGCCGATGGTGCCGGGCGGTGCGGTGAGCAACGCGGAGGGCGCGTTCACCATGCTGACCGACGTCGCCCGCCCATCGGTGCGCTGCGTGATGCATTTTGCGCGGCGGTAGGTCGCCTCGAACAACAGGCGGATCGGCCGGACGTTGCGGCAGCCGGCCTCCATCACCAGGTCGTCGAACAAGGCGCGGTTGCCGCTGGCGTCGTCCGGGACCATCATTCGGATCTCGGCACGCGGCAGCGTGGGGCTGATGTCGGACCAGGCGCGCACCCGGTTCGGCACGAACTCCTCCTCGACATGGCGTTCGGCCGCCAGCGCCTCCCACACCTGGCGGGAGGTCAGTGCCGGGGTCGCTTCGCCACGGCGTACCGCGAGCACCACGGCGCCAAGGCCGAGGTCCATCTCGATAATATCGCGCACACCGTTTGTGTTGCAGGTTTCGATCATCGCCCGTGGCATGCGGCGCAGGGCCACAAGCATGTCCGGCGTTTGCGGCCCGGTACCGGCGCAAAAGACTTCGACAGCGCGGGCGGTCGGAAGGCTGTGCAGGATCGGCGCGGCGGTTTCGCCATAGCGTTCGGCGAAGCCGCGCGTCAGCCCCTCCGCCAATGCGGCCGCAGAGATCGAGCTGACGACGACCAGCCGGTCGCGCAGCGTCATCGGCGCGGTCAGTTGCGCCTGGGCCGGCGTCGACATGATCGGCGCGATCATGGCGCCGAGGGCGGCAAGGGTCAGTGTGAGATGGCGCAACGGAGTCTCCTGTTTTGGGATGACATGACGTGTCCGGGGCAGCGGCGCCGCGCTAAGCGGGCCGCGCGACCGGGGACAAGGCGTGCAGCAAGGTTTCCTGAATGGCCTGTTCGACCGCCAGCCGCGCGCGCGCCTGGGCGAGCCAGCCGGCGATGAGGGGCTGCACCGAAGCGTCCAGGGTCGCGGCATCGGCCACGGCCGCGGCCAGGCTGCCGCGCCGCAACTGGTTGGCGATGCCGGCCAGCGTCGCGTCGGTCGGCGACGGCGCCGGCGGGCTGACCAGCCCGACATTCGCAAAGCCGCCGCGCACGGTCGAGCCTGCCCGCTCCAGCAACCCGCCGCCGGCCGGCACCCGGGCCGCGAGCACGGGCGTCAGGGTCATGAAGCGTTCGCGCAGATCGGCCTCGGTCGGGATGCCGCGCGCGGCGTGGCTGGCCAAGACCTCCCCCAGCGGGCGCGCCAAGGCGCCGGGCGGGGCGAGTGCCACGACCAGTTCATATTCGCGCAGCCAGGGGCGCGGCGAGGCGATGGCGGCCTGCAGGTGAAGAGCGGCCGCGAAGAAGCGGTCGGCCTGCGGGGCGCGCTGGATGTCGCTGCGCGTGGCAGCGGCGGCCTGGGCCTGATGGCGTGCTTCCAGCGCCAGGAGGCGGTCTTCCAGCGCCACCTCGATACTGGTGGGCCGGGACGGCATCGCGGCCGCGGCATCGGCGGTCTGATGCCGGCCGAGCAGCACGGTCGAGCCGATCGCCATCCCGATCAGGAGGCAGGCTCCGGGAAGGGCCATGCGCCGCCACAGCGGCACGGCAGGCCATTCGGTCACGGGCGGGTTGTCGGTCGGAACGGTCACAGGTCTTCACCGAGCGGTTTGATTGGCACGGGAGGCACTGTGGTCGGCCGCGACTAACAAAGAGTGTAAAGTTCGGCGTGACTCTTCAGGGAAACGACACTTGCCCGTCCTGCGGTGCGCGGAGGGTCGAGACAGGCCAAACGCGGGCGGGCCGCCGGATCAGATCGGGCGGCTCAGCCCGGCAAACGTTATGGGAACATGAACGGCCATCGAATCGGCACGATTCGAGACCTGGATGCGACGCCGACGGTTGCGTCGGTGGCCCAGACTCGGCCTGACCGCCGAGGCGCCACGAATCCCCGGCGGCAGCCGATCCGCTAAAGCGTGATCCGTGCGCGCTCGATGACCTCGCGCCAACGCACCACTTCGTCCCGCAACAGGGCCTGTGACTCCGCCGCCGGCAATGGCGTTGGAATGATCCCCTGTTGGCTCAGCCGCACCGACACCGCCGGGGTTTCGACCAGCGCCACGATCTCGGTGCTCAACCGCGTGCGGATCGCGGCGGGCAGTGCTGCCGGGGCCAGGATGCCGTAGACGGAGGCGACGTCGAACCCGACGACGCCGGCTTCCGTCGCGGTCGGCACATCCTGCAGGACGGGGCTACGTGCCGGCATGGCGATGGCGAGGACCTTCACCCCGCTGCCGTTCTGCATGACATTCGGCAAGGTCGCGAACATGACCTGGACCTGACCCGCGATCAGGTCGGTCATCGCCGGCGCACCGCCGCGATAGGGCACGTGCAGCATCTCGATCCCGGCACGCAGCGCGAAAAGCTCGGCCGCGAGATGTTCGGTCGAGCCATTCCCCGCCGAGGCATAGGACAGCCGGCCCGGGTTCGCCTTGGCATAGGCGACGAGTTCCGCGAGATTCGCCGCCGGCACCGAACCATGCACGGCCACGACGATCGGCACCGCGCCGATCGTGGCGACGGCGGAAAAATCCTTGTCCATATCGAGGTTGAGGTTGTTGTTCGGCAGGCCGGCCAGCATCGCGAAGCTGGTCACCGGCGTCATCATCAGCGTGTAGCCGTCCGGCGCCGAGCGGGCGACGAATTGGGCACCAATGGCGCCACCCGCGCCGGTGCGGTTTTCCACCACCACCGACTGGCCAATCCGCTCACCAAGGCCTTGCGCGACCAGCCGGCCGACGAAATCCACGGCACCGCCGGCAGCGAAGGGCACCACGATTCGCAGCGACTGGGTGGGCCATGCCTGCGCCCGGGCCGAAGCGAGCGGCAACAGCCCCGCCGCCATCGCGGTTCCAAGCAATCCCCGGCGACCGAAGGTGCCGATCGTCCGACTGTCCTGATGTGCCATCGTGATGTCTCCAAGGATGATGGGTGCTCAACCGCTCCTGCGGCGACCAAGCGCGAGGCCAGACGTCTCCAGGTCCCAACAGCCTGCCGTCGTGCGCGGCAGTTCGAGTTTGCGGATCCGCTGCGTGGGCGTGCGCGGAAAATCATCGACGAAGGCGACATAGCGCGGCAGTTGGAAGGCCGGCAGGCGCGGTTCGCACCAGAGCAGGAGGTCGGCGGCATCCAAGGTCGCGCCGGAGGCGATGCGGATGAAGATCTTGATCTCATCCTCGCCCAAGGCGCTCGGCACGCCGATCAGCGCCACTTCCTCGATCGCGGGATGATCAAGCAGCACGCGCTCCACCTCCCAGGCCGAGATATTGATGCCGCGCCGACGGATGGAATCCTTGGCGCGGCCGGCGAAATACAGAAAGCCATCGGCATCCGCGCGCGCCAGGTCGCCGCTGCGAAACCAGTCGCCGCGCATCGCGTCGGCCGTCGCAGCCTCGTTGCGGAAATAGCCGAGGAAGCCGAGGCCCGCGTGTTGCGCGCGGAAGCACAATTCGCCGGTCTCACCGGTCGCGCAGGGCTTGCCATCGGAATCCATGACGGCGGCGTCGTACCAGGACAGTGCCTGGCCAACCGAACCGACGCGGCCTTCAAGGTTGAGGGTGCAGAAGGTGATCAGCTCCGACAGCCCATAGCCTTCGCGGATCTGCACACCAAAACGTTCCTCGACCGGGCGCCAGATCTCGGCCGGGCAGCCGCCGCCCCAGGCGATGGCCACGCCATGGTCGCGGTCGTCGGGGCCTTCCGGCTGCTTCAGCACCATGGGCAGGACGCTGCCGAGGTAATGCACGCGGGCCGCACCCATCTGCTTCGCCTGGCTCCAGAAGCGGCTGGCGCTGAAACGGTCCACCATGCCGAGCGTGACCTTGCCGAGGACCGCGGCGATGCAGACGGCGACGCCGGCGCCGTGATGCAGCGCCTCCCAGAACAGGAAGGTCTCGCCAGGCTGCGCCTCGGTCAGGCGCAGGATGGCCATGGGTCCGGCGCGCAGCGTGCGGTCGGATTTCAGCACGCCCTTGGGCGCGCCGGTGGTGCCGGAACTGGGGGTGATGGCGATGATGTCGTCGGCTGTTGGCTGCACAGCCGGGGGCGATGCGTCGGGGTGTTCGGCCAGCAGGTCGAAACCCTGCCCGCCGGACGGCGGCGTGCCGCGCCAGAAGACACGGCGCAGCGCGCCCTTGGCCAGCACGGGTGCCAGCGTTTCGGCATAGGGCGCATCGGCGATCAGCGCGTCAGCCGCAAAGGCCTCGAACGGGTAGTCGAGGGCCGCGCCCTTGAGGCTGGTGTTGATCGGCACCCGGACCAGGCCGATTTTCGCCAATGCCAGGATGCAGATGATGTGATCGGGATGGCCCGGCAGCATCAGTGCCACACGATCGCCGGGCCGCAGCCCCTGGGCCAGCAGCCCATTCGCCACACGGTTCACCGCGCTGTTCAATTCACCGAACAGCCAGGCCCGGCCGCCAAAGGTGCAATAGACGCGGTCGGGATCGGTCAGCGCCTGCGCGTCCATGACCTGGCGCAGCGTGGTATCGCCGACGGGGGGCATCGTCACCATGTCGTGCAGTCCCTCATTGTCCCTGGAAACGCGGGCGGCGTTTTTCGGCGAAAGCCAGCGCCCCTTCGCGCAGATCGTCGCTGGCTTCGATCCGCGCGAGCAGCGCCTCGATCGCCGGCGCGTGGCGCGCGGGTTCGGCGGTCGCCAGGGCCGTGAAGATGCGCTTGGTGGCGGCGATGGTCAGCGGCGCGCTGTCCAGCATCGGTGCCAGCACATCCAGGGCCGCGGCGACGCTATCGCCCTCGGTCAGCGTGTCCAGCAGCCCGATCTCCGCGGCGGTGGCGCCATCGATGCGGTCGCCGGTGAACAGGATGCGGCGCGCCCAGCTCAGCCCCACCAGCGCCTGCAACCGGGCGCATTGCACCAGCGGATAGACGAAGCCGAGTTTCGCCGCGGGGATGCCGAGCGACGCGGCCGGCGTCCCGACACGGAAATCGCAGCACAGCGCCAGGCTGAGCGCCCCGCCGATGCAGAAGCCGGGAATGGCGGCGACGATGGGGAACGGCACTTCGGTGATCGCGTCGAAGGCCCCGGCGATGGCCGCCGCGTAGCTGGCAGTGGTCTCCGGCGTTTCGCGGGCAAGCGTGGCATCCAGGATGTCGTCGCCCGCGGAAAAATGCCCACCCGCGCCGGTCAGCACGGCGCCGCGCACGCCGTCCTTCGCGAGCGCACGGAACGTGGTGCCGAGCCCCGTCCAGACGACGCGGTCGCAGGCGTTGCGCTTGCTGGGGCGGTTGATGGTGACGATGGCAATGCGCGGATCAGGGCGCGTGACCAGCAGCACCTCAGCCGACATCGAAGGTGACCCCCTGCGCGAGCGGCAGGTCGCGGCCGTAGTTGATGGTGTTCGTGGCGCGCCGCATGTAGCCTTTCCACGCGTCGGAGCCGGATTCACGGCCGCCGCCGGTTTCCTTCTCACCACCGAAGGCACCGCCGATCTCGGCGCCGGACGGGCCGATGTTGACGTTGGCGATGCCGCAGTCGGAGGCCGCGAGGAAACCTTCCGCCTCCCGCAGGTCATTGGTGAAGATCGAGGAGGAGAGGCCCTGCGGCACGTCATTGTGCAGGACGATGGCCTGCGCGAGATCGTTGTAGGACAGCACATACAGGATCGGTGCGAAGGTCTCGTGCCGCACGATCGCGGTCTGCGCGGGCATCGCGACCAGTGCGGGGCGGCGATAGGTGCCGCCGGGGCCATCGATGGCCTCGCCCCCCCAGACCGTGCCGCCATCGGCGCGGGCGGTGTCGAGCGCCTGCTCCATCGCCGCGCCGGCGGCGGAATCGATCAAGGGGCCGATCAGCGTGCCCGCCGCGCGTGGATCGCCGATCGACACCGTGCCATAGGCGCGGCGCAGCCGTTCCAGCAGCGTGTCGCGCAGATCCTCCTGCACGATCAACCGGCGCAGGGTGGTGCAGCGCTGCCCGGCCGTGCCCATCGCGGCGAAGGCGACGGCGCGGACCACCAAGTCCAGGTCGGCCGAGGGCGTCACGATGGCGGCGTTGTTGCCGCCGAGTTCCAGGATGGATCGGCCGAACCGGGCCGCGACGCGGGGCGCCACGGCACGCCCCATGGCGGTGGATCCCGTCGCCGACAGCACGGCGACGAGCGGGCTGTCCACCAGCGCCTCGCCCAACTCCCGCCCGCCGATGAGCAGGGTGGAAAGCCCGGCCGGCACGCCGCCGTACCGGGCCGCGGCGCGTTCGAACAACGCCTGCACCGCCAGGGCGCAGAGCGGTGTCTTCTCCGACGGCTTCCACACCACGGCATTGCCGCAGACCAACGCCAGTGCCGCGTTCCAGGCCCAGACCGCGACCGGGAAGTTGAAGGCGGTGATGACGCCGACCACGCCGCAGGGATGCCAGGTTTCCATCATGCGGTGATGGCGGCGCTCGGTCGCGATGGTCAGCCCGTGCAACTGGCGCGACAGCCCGACGGCGAAGTCGCAGATGTCGATCATCTCCTGCACCTCGCCCAACCCCTCCGACAGGATTTTTCCGGCTTCCAGCGTGACCAGGCGGCCGAGGTCGGACTTGGCGGCGCGCAATTCCTCGCCGAGCAGGCGGATCAACTCGCCGCGCAGTGGCGCCGGGACGTCGCGCCACTCGCGGTACGCGGCATCCGCGCCGGCGATGGTGCCGCGCGCATCAGTGCTTTCCGGCACCATCGCCAGGATTTCGCCGCTGATCGGCGTGCGCGCGGCGAGGCTTCCGCCCGTGAGCGCGGCTGCGGGCACGCCCAGGCGCGCGAGCAGCGCCGCGGCATCATCGACCAGGGGGATCATCGGGCAGGTTCCTTGGCAAGGGAAAGTCGGTCCCAGCAGGCGGCATCCTTGGGCAAGCTGTGCTTGGTGATGCGCTGGCTGGGCGTGCGTTCGAAGGCATCGACAAAGGCGATGTAGCGGGGCCGCTGGTAGGTCGCGAGGCGCGTGGCCAGCCAGTCCCAAAGTCCCTCCGGGTCCAGCGTGGCGCCAGGGCGCGGCTGGACGAAGAGCTTGATATCGTGTTCGCCCACGTCGCTCGCGACGCCGATCATGGCGCAATCCTCGACGGCGGGATGGGCGGCGGCAACGTGCTCGACTTCCCAGGCCGAGACGTTCTCGCCCTTCACCCGCACGCTGTCGGTGATGCGGCCGTGGAAGATGAGGTTGCCATCGGCATCCCAAGCGCCGAGGTCGCCGGTATGCAGCCGCCCCTCGCGCAAGGTCATGGACGTCGCTTCGGGGTTGCGGAAGTAGCCGGGGGTCAGGGCGAGCGGATGCGGGCTGGAGACGATGATCTCGCCCCGCTCACCCGGCGGCGCCAGCACCGCGACATCGAACCAGGGCATCGCGCGCCCGACCGAGCCGATCACGCCGCGATCGTTGAAGGTGGTGAAGGAGGAAGCCTCCGTCATGCCGTAGCATTCGCGGATGCGCAGGCCAAAGCGCTGTTCGAACGCGGTCCAGATCTCCGGCGGGCAGCCACCGCCCCAGGCGATGCGGACGGCATGGGCGCGGTCCTGCGGCGACGCGGGTTGCTTCATCAGGATCTGCAGGATGCCGCCCAGGAAATGAATCTGCGTGGCGCCGCTAGCGATGACGTCCGGCCAGAAGCGGCTGGCGCTGAAGCGCGAGACCATGTGCAGCACGACGCGGCGCAGCAGCGGCAGCACCATCAGTTGCGATCCGCCGATGTGATACAGCGGTTCCCACATGAAGAAGACGTCGCCGTCCTGCGCATCGGAGACGAGACGGGCACCCTCCCCCGCCAGGCGCAGCATCCGGTGCGTGACCAGCACGCCCTTCGGCGGGCCCGTGGTGCCGGAGGTGTAGCTGATGGAGAAAAGATCGGCCGCCCAGGGCGGCGCTTCGGCCCAGGGCGCGCTGTGCGGCAGGTGGGTCACCTCAGCCTCGGTCCACAGCAATGCCGGCAGGGTGGCGCCGCAGTCCTGTGCCAGGGCCATCAGGTCGTCGTCGGCGATCAGGGCGACGGGTGCCGCGTGGTCCAGAATGTAGCGCAGGCCGGCGCCGCGCAATTGCACGTTCACCGGCACCCAGACGATGCCGGCCTTGGCCAGGGCGAGCAGCAACGACAGGGCGGTCGGGCTGTTGCGCAGCATCACCGCGACCCGGTCGCCCCGCGCGACCCCGGCGCTGCGCAAGCCGGAGGCCAGCGCGTCCGAGGCCTGGTGCAGCGCGCCGAAGGTCAGCACCGCGCCGTCGAAGCGGGCAAAAACCCGGTCCGGCTCGGCGCGCGCCATGTCGGCGAAGCGACCGATGAAGCCCTCTGGCTGCATCAGGTCAGGCGGGCTGCTTGCGCTGGGCGCGGGCGGCCAGGAAGGCTTCCATCATCCGCGCCGGTTCGCCGGTGGCATAGGCTTCCCGCTGGTTGCGGACGCCGGCGGCCAGGCAGTCGCGGAAGCCGGCCTCGGTCACCTCGCGGAAGCGGGCCTTGTTGAGCCGCATCGCGTTCGGCGGCTTGGCGGCCAGGTCGGCCGCCAGCGCCAGCGCCGCGGGCATCACCTGGTCCTGCGGGACCAGGCGGTTGATCAGCCCGATCGCATGCGCCTCGGCCGCGTCCATCATCCGCCCGGTCAGGGTCAGGTCGATGGTGCGGGCGATGCCGATCATCTCCCGCATGATCCAGGGGCCGGTGGTGCTGGCGATGCCGGAGTTGATCTCCGGCTGGCCCATGGTGACGCCGGGGTGGCCGATGCGGATGTCGCCCAGCAGCGCCACCTGGAAGGCCGAGCCCGCGGCCACGCCGTTCAGCGCGACCACGATCGGCTTGCTGAGCGAACGGATGCGGTCGTAGAGGCGCTCCCACTCGCCGATCCAGAGTTCGGCGCGGTCGGCGTCGAAGGTTTTTGTCTCGTTCAGGTCCTGGCCGGCACCGAAGGCGCGGTCGCCGGCGCCGGTCAGCACGATGCTGCCGATGCCCGCCTCGGCCTCGGCGTCATCCAGGCGGGCGCGCAACTGGTCGCGCATCGCCATGTGCCAGGCGTTCAGGACCTCAGGGCGGTTCAGCGTCAGGACCGCGACGGCCCCTTCCGTGGAACGCAGGACGAAATCGTTGCTCATGGCTGCTCCTGGCCGCCCAGGTTTGCGACGGCAATGTATTGCAATGCGATAACTAGTATTGCTATTATCATCACGCGAGTGCCACGCGCTTGTCAACGACGATTCACCGAGCCCGGAGTCACCCCGTGACCAAAGCCCCGCAACCCGATTCCGCGCCGGAGGACAGGCTCTATGTCCAGTCGGTGGAAAAGGCCTTCCGCGTGCTCGGCGCCTTCGGCGGCGGGCGGCGCAGCCTGGGGCTGACCGAGGTCGCGGCGCTGACCGGGCTCGACCGCAGCGCGGCGCAAAGGTTCCTGCATACGCTGGAGGGCCTCGGCTACCTGGCGAAGGATCCGGCGACGCGGCGATTCGAACTGACCGTGCGGAACCTGGACCTTGGCGCCGCCTACCTGCGCAACAGCCCGCTGGTGGACCGTGCGCTGCCATACCTGATGGAGCTGAACCGCAGCACGCAGGAGGCGGTCAACCTGACCATCCTCGACGGCACCGACATCGTTTATGTCGCGCGGCTGCTCAGCCGCGCCACGCTGCACGCGAACATCATCGTCGGCAGCCGGCTACCGGCCTATTGCACGGCCCCTGGCATCGCCGCGATGTCGCGCCTGCCGCGGGTGGAGGCGGAGCGTATCCTCGGGGCGTCAAGCATCAGGGCCCATACGCCCTACACCAAGACCGATATGGGCGAGATTCTCGGCAGTCTCGATCTGGCCTTGCGGCGCGGCTATGCGGTCACGGCGGAGGAACTGTTCATCAATGACATTTCCATCGCCGCCCCCGTGCTCAACACGCAAGGCGCGCCGGTCGCCGCGATCAACATCGCCGTGGACAAGCTGCGTTGCCCAATGGAGGAGGCAGAGGCGCGTTACGCGCCGCTGATCACCGGTGCCGCGGCGGCGATTTCGCAGATGCAGGGGCTGCGCGACTAGACCATTTTCCGTTCGCAGGGGCTCACGTCATCTGGTCTAGCCTGTTGTTTTGGCGCATTTTCCAAGTCGCCAGGTGAGGCCACCTGAGCTGAAAATACTCAAAGCGCCGCGACATCGAACCGCTTTTTCGGTGGCCAGAGCCAAGGCCTTCGGCCGTCTACAGTGCCAAAGCATCCGCGATCACCGGCGCCAGCCCACGGAATTCCGCGGCCCTGGCCCCCCGCCCCCGCCACGCCAGGCCGATGCTGCGGCCCTGCGGCGGGTCCAGCGGCCGCAGGGCGATCTCCGCCCCGGCGAGCACGCCGCCCTGCACGGCCAGGCGCGGCAGCAGGGTCAACCCCAGCCCGCCCGCCACCATCTGCACCAGCGTATGCAGGCTGGTCGCGGCAAAGCCATCGCCCGACGCCGCCCCCGGCAGGCCGCAGGCAGCCAGCGCCTGGGCGCGCAGGCAGTGACCGTCTTCCAGCAGCAGCAGCCGTTCCGATCCCAGCGCCGCGACCGGCAACGGGTCCTGTGCCGCCAGGCGATGGCCCTGCGGCAAGGCGGCCAGGAAGGGGTCGGTCGCCAGGGTCAGGGTCTCGATTCCCTCACCCGCCACCGGCAAGGCCAGCAGCAGCAGATCGAGTCGCCCGGCGGTCAGCTCGTCCATCAGCCGATCGGTCTGATCCTCACGCAACCACAGCCGCAGCCGGGGAAAGGCGGTTCGCAGCCGCGGCATCAGGCGCGGCAGCAGGAAGGGGCCGATGGTCGGGATCAGCCCCAGCCGCAGTGGCCCCGATAAAGGCTCGCGCGACGCATCTGCCAGTTCGGTCACCGCCCCCAATGCGGTCAGCGCCGTCCGCGCCCGGCCCAGGACCTCCAACCCCAGCGGCGTGAACACCGGCCGCTTGCCGCCGGCGCGGTCCAGCACCTGCGCGTCCAGCAGCCGTTCCAGCGCCATGATCCCGGCCGACAGGGTCGATTGCGTGACCGCGCAGGCCGATGCGGCGCGGCCGAAATGCCCGTGCTCGGCCAAGGCCGTCAGGTAGCGCAATTGTTGCGGGGTCGGCAGCGGGCTCATCGATCCAGTCGATTATCCTGTGTTAAACTATTCATTGGCATGAATTGCTGCACTGCGCCATATCCCTGCCCAGGCGCACCACGGCGCCCCATTCACGGAGAGACCGCATCATGCTGACCGTTGGCGACACCTTCCCCGCTTTCAACCTGAGCGCCGTCAAGGGCGGTCCCGATGGCCTGGGCGGCCCCGGCGTGTCCTTCACCGAGATCTCCAACGCCACCGACGAAGGCAAGTGGAAGATCTTCTTCTTCTGGCCGAAGGACTTCACCTTCATCTGCCCGACCGAAATCGCCGCCTTCGGCAAGCTGAACGGCGAGTTCTCCGACCGCGATGCGGTGGTCTACGGCGGCAGCACGGATGGTGAGTTCGTCCATCTCAACTGGCGCAAGTACAACGACGACATCCGCGACCTGCCGTTCCCGATGCTGGCCGACACCAAGCGCGAGTTGTGCGATGCCCTCGGCATCCTCGACAAGGACGCGGGCGTGGCGCTGCGCGCGACCTTCATCGTCGACCCGAACGGCACCATCCAGTGGGCCTCGGCCAACGGCTTGAACGTCGGCCGCAACCCGCAGGAAGTCGTGCGCGTGCTTGACGCGTTGCAGACCGACGAACTCTGCCCCTGCAACTGGACCAAGGGCACCGAGACCCTGGCCCCGCAGGCCCTGTTCGACAAAGCGGCGTAAGACACGCCCTCAGGCGCCGGGCGCGCGCTTTGCTCGCCACATAGGCGGCAGCGCCCATTCGGGCTTGCGGCACGCACGAAAGTGCGTGCCGTTTCCCCGCACCACCTTATAATCCCGAAAATTCAAGAGGAGCCCGGCCATGTCGCTGGAAGCCCTGCGCGCGCGCTTGCCCGAATATGCCAAGGACCTGAAGCTCAACCTCGGCAGCCTGGCCACGGAGCCCTTGCTGAACCAGCAGCAGCTTGCCGGCACCTTCATCGCCTCGGCCCTGGCCAGCCGCCATGCCGCGACCACCCAGGCGATCGTCGCCGAATTCGGCCCGAAACTCTCGGCCGAGGCGCTGACCGCCGCCAAGGCGGCCGCCGCGATCATGGGCATGAACAATGTCTATTACCGCTTCACGCATCTGGTCGGCGGCGATTACCCGAACATGCCCGCCAAGCTGCGGATGAACGTCATGGCCAAGCCGGGCGTCGAGAAGGCTGACTTCGAACTCTGGGCGCTCGCCGTCTCCGCCATCAACGGCTGCGGCATGTGCATGGAAAGCCACGAGAAGATCGTGCTGCACGGTGGGCTGTCCAAGGAACAGGTGCAGGCCGCCGTCCGCATCGCCGCGACCGTGCATGCGGTCGCCGCCGTGCTGGATGGTGAGGACGCGCTGGCGGGCTGAACCGCCCGACCGCGAAAAACCCTTCACGGCTTGGCAAGGCCGGTCACGCCATCCTGCGCCATGGCGTGGAGATGACATCGTGATCGTGTCTGACAGGACGATGTCGGACGCCCCCATGCCCGCGGCGCGCGGCGGAGGCGAGGCCGCGCTCTCCGCCCTCGGCGGGCGGGAGCGCTTCGTCGCCTTCGCCTTCGCCGCGGCCGAATGCCTGCTGGAAACCGACAGCCGGGGCGTGATCGGCTTTGCCGTCGGCGCCTTTCGCTCACGCTTCGGGCGCGAGGCCGACAGCCTGATCGGCCAGCCCATCGCCGCCCTGGCCGCCGCCGAGGACCGCGCCCTGCTTGAGGCCGCCATTTCCACCCTGGCCTCCCGCGGGCGCCTGGCCCCCTGCCTGATCCGGCTGGGTGGGCATGCGGTGCTGTCCGGCCTGGCGATGCCAGGGGTCGATGGCCAGTTGCGGCTGTGCCTGACCATCGGCCCCGCGCCGACCGGACTCTCCGCCGCCGCCCTGCCCGGCAACGACGCCCCGACCGGGGCCGGGTTCCTGCGCGCGGCCGAGGCGCGAATGCTGGAATCGCCAAGCAGGCTTGGTCTGCTGGAAATCACAGGCCCGGCCGCCGCGCGGATCGCCGCCGGCGACGCGGCGCTTGGTGGCGCGCTCGCCTCGGCCCTGGCCGAACACGCAAGTCCCGGGGCGCTCGCCGGCAGCATGGCCCCCGGGCGCTTTGGTGTGATGCAGACCGGCGAAGGGACCCTGGCCCTTGATGCCGCCGCCAGCGCCATGTCGCGCCTGCTGGCCGAACGCGGCGTCGCCGGCGGCATCACCACGCTGGAACTGCCGCTGGCGAGCGAGGGCATGAACGAGACGGAAGCCGCTCGCGCGCTGCGCCACGCGCTCAGCGCCTTTACCCGCGGGGGTGGCGCGGGGCTGGCGGCCGCCGGGATGTGCGGCGGGTTGCAGGCTTTCCTCGGCGTCGTGGCGCAACGTCGCGCCGGCTATCGCCGCGCCATCGCCGAACGCCGCTTCCGCATGGACTACCAGCCGATCTGCGGCCTGGCGGACCGCCAACCGCACCACTACGAAGCCCTGCTGCGGCCCGAGCCCGGGCTGCCGGGGGTCGAGGAATTCGTCTCCATCGTCGAGGGCGCCGGGCTGTCGGAGGAATTGGACCTGGCCGTCGCCGGCGTGGCGATCGAAGCCTGCAAGGCCGGTCCCTCCATCGCCTTCAACATCTCCGGCCATTCGGCCCAGAGCCCGCGCTTCCGCGCCAGCCTGCTCGACCTGGTGGATCTGGCACGGGTGCCGCCCGGTCGGCTGCTGATCGAATTGACCGAAAGTGCGGAGATCGAGGACGAACAACAGGCCGCGACCACCATCGCCGCCCTGCGGGAACGGGGCATCGCCGCTTGCATCGATGATTTCGGCGCGGGGGCCGCATCCTTCCGCTACCTGCGCGCCTTCCGCGTCGATTACGTGAAACTCGACGGTTCCTACGTGCAGGCGGCGGCGACGCAGGAGCGGGAGCGCAGTTTCATCGCCTCGATGATCGACCTGGCCCGCGCGGTCGGCGCCAAGACGGTGGCCGAACGGGTGGAGACGGAAGATGACGTGGCCCGCATGATCAAGCTGGGCGTGGACTACGGCCAGGGATGGCTGTTTGGCCGGCCAGGCCCGATGCCCAGTGGCCGCCGTCGCGGCAGCGCCACGGAGACCTGGTCGTAGCGGCCGGAGCGAGATCCACTGACGCGCCCCAAGGGATGACGCACCGCGGGAACGACGGCATAAGGGCCCAAAATCTCTGCCGGAGTGAACGCCCATGTTTTCCCGCCGACAAATGGCCGGAGCCGTGCTCGGCTCGGCCACCCTCGCCACCCCTGCCCTGGCCCAGGCCGGCTGGCCGCACGCCCGGCCGATCGAGATGATCGTGCCCTACCCGCCTGCCGGCGGCATCGACATCATGGGCCGCCTGGTCGCCAAGCATCTGCCGAACCACCTGCCCGGTGCGCGCTTCGTGGTGAACAACCGCGTCGGCGCCGGCGGGCAGATGGGTGGCGAGGCCATCTTCGCCGCCCGGCCCGATGGCTACACGCTCGGCGCGGTCGCCACCCTGTCCTTCGCGACGCGTCTGCTGGATCGGCCGGCGCGTTGGTCGACCGAACGCTTCACCTACATCGCCCAGGTCGTCGATGACGCGGGCGCTTTCTGGGTCAAGAAGGACTCGCCGCTGCAGAACCTGGCCGATCTCCAGGCCGCCTGCCGGCGTGGGGCGGAGTCCGTCTCGGTCGGCTGCGCCGCCGGCATCGGGTCGGACGACCATATCCTGCTGCTGGCCTTCGAGCAGAAGGCGGGGGTGCGCGCGCTCAACGCCCCCTATAACGGCACGGCCATCGTCATCCGCGACCTGCTGGGCGGGACCATCGACGTCGCCTCCTACAACAACAGCGAGGGCGTGGCGCTGCTGCGCCAGGGCACGACGCGCTGCCTTGGCTCGGCCTCCGCCGAGCGTTGGTCGGCGATGTCCGATGTGCCGACCTTCCGCGAACAGGGGTTTGACGTGATCGGCGGCTCGGCGCGCGGCTTTGTCGCCCCGCCGGATCTGCCGCCCGAGATCGCCCAGCCCCTGGTCGCCGCCTTCCGCACCATGCTGGCCGACCCGAGTTTCACCGAGGAAGCCACAAGGCTGACCTTGCCGCTGAGCATCCTCTACGCCGACGAGTATCGCCAATCGGTGCTGCGCGAGGCCGAACTCGTTCAGCAGCTCTATCGCGAGCGTCCCTGGAGCAACAACTGACCATGCGCCGTGTCCTGATCCCCGATGCCATCCATCCGGATGGCATCGCCCTGCTGCGCGACCATGGCGGCTTCGACGTGCTGACGCAGGAAGCCCTGGCCGATCCCGCCGCCCGCACCGCCGCTTTGGCCGGGGCCGAGGCGATGATCGTGCGCGGCATGCCGGTGAACCAGGCGCTGCTCGACAACGCACCGCTGCTGCGCTTCGTCTGTCGCCATGGCGTTGGCTACGACACGGTGGATGTGCCGGCGCTGCTGGCCCATGGCGGCACGCTGGCGATCACGCCGGAGGCCAATGCGCTGTCGGTCGCCGAACATGCGCTGATGCTGATGCTCACCCTCGCCCGCCGGCTGGTGGACTACAATGCCGGGCTGCGCCGCGGCGAATGGCGGGTGCAGTCGGACTCGCCGACCTTCGACCTCGCGGGCCGCACCGTGCTGCTGATCGGCTTCGGCCGCATCGGCACGCGCGTCGCGAAACTCTGCGCCGCTTTTGGCTTGCGCGTGCTGGTGCATGACCCCGCCATCCCGGCCAATACCATCCGGGGCCTGGGCTTCGTCCCCGCGCCGGATCGTGCGGCGGCAATGGCGGAGGCCGATATCGTCAGCCTGCACCTGCCGTCCAACAAGCACACGCGCGGGTTGGTGGATGCGGGTTTCCTGGCGGCGATGAAGCCGGGATCCGTGCTGATCAACACCGCGCGGGGGACGCTGGTGGATGAGGCGGCGCTGGAAGCGGCGCTGCGTTCCGGCCACATCGCCGCGGCGGGCATCGACGTGATCCATACGGAACCGATGACGACACCGATCCCCCTGCTCTCCCTGCCGAATGTCGTGGCGACGCCGCATGTCGCCGCCAGCACGGCGCAGAGCCTGCGGCGCATGTCGCTTTCGGCCGCGACGAATGTGATCGACTACTTCAACGGCTGCCTGGACCCGGATTCCGTGATCCTGGAATAACTATCCCGCGTAGCCCGCCTGGCGCGGCAGCCAGAGGGCGATGCCCGGAAAGGCGATCAGCAGCCCGGTGCCGATCGCCAGCATGATCATGTAGGGCATGATCGACCGGTTCACCTCCGAAAGCGGTGCACCGGTGATCGCCTTGATGACCACCAGGTTCATCGCGACCGGCGGCGAGATCAGCGCCATCTCCAGCGACAAGGTCAGCAGCACGCCGTACCAGACCTTGTCGATGCCAAGCACCTCCATGGCCGGAAGGATCGCCGGCATGGTCAGCAGGATGATGCTGAAGGATTCCAGCACCAGCCCCAGGATGAACAGCAGCACCATCATGGCGATGAGGAAGCCGGTGCGGTCGAGGCCGAGGGCCGCGATCTCCCCCGTCAGTTTTTGCGGCACGCCCAGTTTGGTCAGCATGTAGCCGTAGATCGCCGCCCCCGCGATGATCAGCAGCAGCATGGATGAGGTCCGCGTCGCCTCCTGCACCCCCGCGATCAGGTCGCGCCAGGTCAGGGTGCGATAGATCACGGCGGCGATGAACAGGGCGTAGAGCGTGCCGGTGCCGGCGGCCTCGGTCGCCGTGAAGACGCCCATGTAGATGCCGCCCAGCACGAAGACCGGCAGCGACATCGACCAGCCGGCGCGGGCCATGACGGGGCCGATCGCCTCGGGCGGCGGATCGCCCTCGGGCACCACGGCGCGGCTTTCGGTGATCATCACATAGGCCGCGAACATCGCCGCCATCATCAGCCCCGGCACCAACCCGGCCAGGAACAGCGCGCCGACACTGGTTTCCGTGACATAGGCGTAGAGCACCATCGGCGCCGATGGCGGGATCAGGATGCCGAGCGTCCCGCCCCCGGCGACCACGCCGAAGGCGCCCTTGCGCGACATGCCGTAGCGCAGCATCTGCGGGATCGCGATCTTGCCGACCGTCAGCGCCGTCGCGACCGAGGACCCGCTGATCGCCGCGAAGATCGTGCAGGCAAGGACCGTGGCGATGCCGACGCCACCCCGCACGCGGCGGAACAGCGCGAAGGCCGCGCCATACAGGTCATCCACCACCCGCCCGCGCACCATCACATGCGCCATCAGCATGAACAGCGGGATCGCCACCAGCAGATAGCCATCGAGCTTGCCGATGACCATTTCGCCAAGCGCCGGCACGCCACCCTCGACGGCCAGCAGCACGCCGAGCGGCAACAGGAACAGGGCCGCGAACATCGGCAGGCCGAGGTAGAGCAGGCCGATCAGCGCGACCATCAAACCCAGGAAAAGCACCCGACTACTCCCGGCTGGTCAGCGAATCATGGGTGAAATCCGGCTCGTCATCCGGCTGGAAATCGGGTGTGCCGCCGGTCACGAGGACAATCGCCTGCACCACCGCCACCAGGAAGAGCACGGCGGCCCCGACCGGCAGGATCACCTGGATCCACCATTCCGGCACGCCCTCGATATCGGTCATCAGCCCGACCATGCGGGAGAATTCCACCGCCTCCAGCCCCGCGAAGAACAGGATGGCGGCCACCACGGCGACCGAGACCGCGCCCGCGATCCGGGCGGCGCGTGCCCAGGCCGGGCCGATGCGACCCACGGCGATATCGACGCCGATGTGTTCGAAGCGCCGCTGCGCCTCCGGCGCCGCCAGCAGCACCAGGGCCACGACCAGCCAGCCCGCGACCTTGTCGATCCAGCCCTGCGGCTGGCCGAAGACATAGCGCGCGACGACCGACCAGCCGATCAACAGCAGGCAGGTCACGGTCGCGACGCTGCCGATGGCGCCCGCCAGCCGCGACAGCGCCGCGACGGCGGATGCCAGCGGCTTCACAACGCGCGCAGCAGTTCGAGGATGCGCGGCCCGCCATCCGGCGCCTGGCGCAGGAAGTTCGCCAGCACGGGCGGCTGCATCACATCGCGCCAGGCGGCGGCCTCGGCGTCGGTCTGTTCATGCACGGTCATGCCCTTGGCCCGAAGTTCCACCAGGGCCGCGGCGGCCGTGGCCTCGGTCACGCCGATGGCATCGGTCTCGGACTTGCCCATGGCGGCCTCGATCGCGCTGCGCTGTTCGGTGCGCAACCCGTCCCACCAGCGCGGATTGACGTAGACCTGGGTGAAGACCGCGAAGAAGGGGGCGACGGTGCCGAAACGCTGCACCTCGTAAAAGCGGCGCGACACGGCGGCGGACACGTCGGTCAGCCCGGCGTCCAGCACGCCCGATTGCAGGGCGGCGGTGACTTCCGGGGCTGGGGTCGCGGCCGGGGCGGCGCCGGCGGCGGACAGCCCGCTGTCGATCAGGGCGTTCAGGCCGCGGATCTTCAAGCCACGGAAATCGGCCAGTTCGAGGATCGGGCGCCTCTGGCTGGTGAAGATGCTGGACCGCGTGGTGAACAGCCAGCCCAGGCTGCGCACCGCGCGCCGCGATGTCGCGGCATCGAGGAAGCGCCGCGCATCGCTGCCGGCGAATTTCTGGATACGGTCCAGGCTGGTGAACAGATAGGGGATGGTCGGTGCCGACATCTCCGGGATCGTATTGCCCCAGGTGAAGTTGGTGGCGACCGCGGCCTCGAAGGCGCCACGGGCGACGCCGGGGAAATTCTCGCTGACCCGGGCCAATTGTTCGGCCGGAAAGATTTGGACCACCACACTGCCGTTGCTGCGGATCCCGACGTCGGCGGCAAAGGCCTCCAACAGGCGGGAGATGTGATGCGACGGGGGATATTGGTGCGACAGGCGCATGGTCGCGACGCCCGGCGCGGGCGCTTGGGCATGGGCCTGCCCGGCCGCGAAGGCGGCTGGCGGGATGGCGAGGAGCAGGCTGCGACGGCGCATGATGGGGCCTCCGTTGGGGCAATATGATCGGACGTTCCTGACAGCAATCCATGCGGCGCAGCCCCGGCCCGGTCAACCGGCCAGCCGTCCAGGTTGACGCCGGGGGCGACGGCGACGCAGTTTCCGCCGGCATTGAGAGAGGTTTGGCTGTGACGATCGGAATGCAGGCGTGAGCATGGGCCCGCTGTCACGGATGCTCGGACGGGCGGAGCCGCTGACGCCGCTGATCCCGTCGGCCGCCGATTCGGCCCCCGAGACCCCCTTGATGCCTCTGCTTTCGATGGAAATGCTGCGCAACCCGCCGCACCGGACCTGGCTGGAGGCGGCGATCCGGGCGCGCTGCAGCGCGATCCCGCTGGGCGACGACCTGCTGCTGTGCCGCATCCTTGGCCGCTTCAAGTTCCATGTCGATGCGAAGGATGAGGGCCTGGCGCCCCACCTGCTGCTGGACGGCTATTGGGAATACTGGGTTACCGAATACATCTGCCGTAACACCGAACCAGGCATGGTGGCGGCGGATGTCGGCGCCAATGCCGGCTATTTCACCGTGCTGATGGGTGACCTCGTAGGCGCCAATGGCCGCGTGCACTCGGTCGAACCCGGTGCGCGTTCGGTGCGGTTGCTGGAGCGCAACGTCGCGGTCAACGGTTTTGGCGGCCATACGACGATCCACCCCCTGGCGGTGGGGGCGGAGGCCGGGATCGCCATCCTGCGCAGCACTCTGGCCGAGCCGAAGAACGCCTATACCGTGCCGCCCGGCTACCCGGCCCCGCGCGGGGTGATCGAGGAGCAGGTGAAGACGGCCCCCCTGGACGACCTGATGGACGTGGTCGACATCATGAAGATCGATGTTGAGGGTGCCGAGGAACAGGTCTGGGCGGGGATGCAGCGCCTGCTCGGCCGGTCGCCGCGCGCGCGCATCCTGTTCGAATTTAACGCCGGCCGCTGCCATGACCCGGCAGCCCTGCTGCGCGACATGGCCGGGCGCTTCACGCTGCGGTTCCTGGACTTTGATTCGCTGACCAAGCCGGCCGACGTCGCGGTGCTGCTGGGCAATCGCGAGGACACGATGCTGGTGCTGGAGGCGGGGGCCTAGGCTTCCAACGCCAACAACGCGAAGGTCGCGAGCCAGTGTTCGCCCATGTAGTCGTCGATCAGATGCGACAGGCTGGCATCCAGATGCGCGTCGGCGGCCTGCATCATCACCGCCCCCCGCGGATCCACGGGCGGAAGCGCCGAGGCCAGCGCCCGGAAGCACCAGGCGCGGCTGAGGTTCAGCCCATCCAGGTGGGCGATCTTGCCATCGCTGCGGTCGGTCGCCGCGGCGGGCCGGAACAGCGTGGCGGGTTCGCGCGCCGCGAGGCGCGGCAGGAAGTCGTCAAACCAGGGCAGGAAGCGTTCCGGCGGCAGCAGGCGGCGCATGCACTCGGCCTCGATCAGGGCCGAGGATTGGAAATCATCCCCGCCCGGCTCGCCCCAGGCCGGGCAATCCCTGTCTTTGCCGTACCAGGCCTCGGCCGTGTTGAGCAGAAGCGCGGACAGCGCGGCGTCGCCCGTGCCTTCCGCGTAGTCGGCTGCCATGCGCAGGCCGAAGGCGGTGTTGAAATGGGTGCCGACGCGGACCGGATAGGGCGCGATAGGCAGGAAGTCGCGGAAGCGCTGGGCGAACGTCTCGGCCAAGGGGGCGATGGTCCGGGACCATCGGGGTTCCGGCAGGTGCGACAGTTCATCGGCGAGTTTCAACAGCCAGGCCCAGCCATAGGGCCGCTTGAAACCGCGCGCCGAGGGCCTGGCCAGATAGGCGCATTCACCGGCGATCTTGTCGGGCACCAATTGCCGATCGAACAAGTCCCGGATCGCCGGGGCCTGCGGCCCATCCGGAAAGCGCCGCAGCACGCGCGCCAGCAGCCAGTAGCCATGGACACAGGAATGCCAATCGAAACTGCCGTGGAAGACGGGGTGCAGGGCCGAAGGTGTTGCCGCATCCTGCGGCCCCTCCAGCACGTGTTCCGGCTTGTTCGGGTACTCGCGGGTGACGTGGCCCAAGGTGATGACGGCGAAACGCGCGCCGACTTCGGCCGTCAGGACATACCGCATTGGTCGTCTCCAGCGCATGGGCCCATGAACTAGACCCCGAGGAACACCCGCAGTTCCGCAGCGAAGCCAGCGGGGTTTTCGAGGTTCGGCAAATGCCCCGCCGCCGGCACCTCGACATACCGCGACCCCGGCGTCGCCGCCTGCATCGCCTTCAGCGCCGGGATCAGCCCGACATCGGCGGCACCCGCCAGGAAGGTCACCGGCAGCGCCAACCCGGGGAAATCGGCGCGATGGTCGAAATCGGCGAGTGCCCGGCCGCAGCCGCAATACCCCTCGACCGAGGTCGCCCGCATCATTGCCCGCGCGTGGTCCAGCACCGGGGGCGCGGCGGCCAGGGTGGGCGGTGTGAACCAGCGGTCGATGGTGGGTTCGACCAGCGGTTCCAGCCCCCCGGCCTCCGCCTGCGCGACGCGGGCGAGCCAGGCGTCGCGGCCACCGGGGGCCGTGCCCCACTGCCCGTCGCTGGCCAGCACGCGGGAGGCGACGCCGGGGCGGGTCGCGGCATGGCGCAGAACCGTGGCCGCCCCGATGGACAGGCCGACCAACGCCGGCTTTTGCGCGCCAAACGCCGTGATCACCGCATCCAGGTCGCCCGTCAGCAGGGTGAAATCATAGGCGCCGAAGGATGCCGTGCTCGCCCCATGGCCGCGATGATCGTAGCGCAGGACACGGTGGGTCTCGGCGAGCCAGGCCACCTGCGAATCCCACAGCCGATGGTCGGTGAACAGCGAATTGGAGAAGACCACCCAAGGCGCACCCTCCGGCCCCTCGGCGCGAGCAAAAATCCTTGCGCCGGCGTGGTCGATACGGCGTTCGTCGATCACAGCAATTCCTCCGCGACCGAGTCCGGCGCGCCGATGTGGAAGGTGTTCAGGGTCATCGAGACAAAGGCGTAGTAACCCAGCACGCTGACCAGTTCGACCACGCCCCTTTCGCCGAGGTCCTGCACCCCGCGGGCATAGAGTTCGTCCGGCACGCCGCGCGTATCGAGCAGGCTGCGGCTGATGTCGTAGACCGCCCGCTGCGCCGGGGTCGCCAAGGGGGGCATGCGATGCGCCGCGATATCGGCGATCACGTCGGGGGGGACGCCGGCCTTCAGCGCCTCCTTCTTATGGGCGATCCATTCGTAATGGCTGGTCCAGTGCCGCGCCGTCAGCAGGATGGCCAGTTCCGACAGCGCCGGCCCCAGGGTCGTCTCGTAGCGGACGTATTCGCCCAGCGCCTGCGCACGGCGCGCCAGTTCCGGGCTGGCCAGCCAGGCGATCATCGGCCCCGGGACGCGGCCCCGCTTGCCGGCGGTGACTTCGGCGACGGCCAGGCGCTGGGCATCGCTGAGGGCGGCCTCCGGCGGCAGTGCAATGCGGGCGCGATGGGACACGGGCGGGATCCTCGGGACGTTCGGATCCCGAGGCTAACCCGGCTTTGCCCGCCCCTACAGCCCCGCCGCCCGAAGATGTGGCGCAAGCCGGCCGGTCAGCATCAGCGCGACCAGCCGCAGATCCGACCCCAGTGACCAGAACGGATAGGTGAAGGTCGCCGGGCGGTTGTGTTCCACCAGCATATGCGACCCCCAGGCCCCGGCATAACCCGCGACCACCCCCGCCGGCAGCAGCCACCAGGGGCCGAACAGCAGCCCCCACAGCACCAGCGCCACACCGATCACCGTGCCCACGGCATGGATCAGCCGCGTCGTCGGATTGGCATGTTCGCGCAGGTAATGCGGCCAGAATTCGGCATAGGTTCGGATACGTTCGCCCATGACGCGCATTTAACCACGCCGAGTGGCGGTTTCCAGCGTCTTGTCGGGCGCCCGCTACGGCGGGATGGGTTAGGGTCACACATGGCTTCTGCTTTCGCGCCGCTCCGGCACCCCGCGTTCCGCATGCTCTGGTGGGCGAATCTCGCGGCCAATACCGGCGCCTGGGTACAAAACACCGGTGCCGGCTGGATGATGACCTCGATCGACCCGTCGCCGCTGATGGTATCGCTGGTCCAGGCGTCGTCGCTGCTGCCTGTGTTCCTGCTGGCGCTGCCGGCCGGGGCGCTGGCCGATATCCTGGACCGGCGGAAATTCCTGATCGCGGCGCAGGCCTGGATGCTGCTGGTGTCGCTGATCCTCTGCGCCATGACCTGGGCGGGGGTGCTCGGCCCCTGGGGGTTGCTGGCGCTGACCTTTGCGGTCGGCGCGGGCACGGCGATGACCTTTCCGGGCTGGGCCGCGACCACGCCCGAACTGGTGCCGCGGCACGACCTGGTGCAGGCGATCGCGCTGAACGGCATGGGCTTCAACATGGCGCGGTCGATCGGGCCGGCGCTGGGCGGCTTTGTCATCGGCTGGTTTGGCACCGCCGCGTCCTTCGCGGTCAATGCGGTCTGCGCGGCGCTTCTGCTGATCGCCCTGCTGTTCTGGCGGCGCGAGCCGGAGGAAGCCGCGCGCACCCTGCCCTCCGAACACTTCCTGTCGGCGATGCGCGCCGGTGTGCGCTTTGTCGCGGCATCGCCGCTGCTGAAGGCGACCATCCTGCGTGCCGTCGCGTTCTTCTTCTTCGGCGCGGCGATGTGGGGGCTCTTGCCACTGCTCGTGCGAGAGCAACTGAAGCTGGGCCCGGAATCCTTCGGCTTGATGCTGACGGCAATGGGGGTCGGTGCGGTCGGCGGTGGCTTCGCCATGCCCTGGATGCGGACCAAGGCCAATCGCAGCCAGATCGTGGTGATCGGGGCGATGGTGTCCAGCGTGTCGCTGGCGCTGCTGGGGCTGTCGTTCCATTGGGTGCCGGCCGCTGTCGGCATGTTCGGCTATGGCGTGGCCTGGATCGTGGTCGCCAGCACCTTGCAGGCCTCGGCGCAATTCGCCTCGCCTGGCTGGGTGCGGGCGCGGGCGATCGGCATCTATCAATTGTCCTTCTTCGGCGCGATGGCGGCGGGGTCCACCCTGGCCGGCTGGGCGGGACGGGAGTTCGGGCTGACTGCGACGCTCTGCGCGGCAGGGGCTTTCAGCGCCATCGCATCTTGGGCCGTGCGGAAGGCACCGCTGGAGGCCGCGGCCATTGCCGCCCCCGCGTCCAGCCCCGAACAACCTCGCCCCGATGCGCCGGCGCCTGAACTGGCGTCCCTGCTGCACGGCGATTCCGGCCGGGTACTGGAGGTCGTGCGCTACACCGTCGCCCCCGCCGATCGGGGCCGTTTCCTGGCCGCGATGAAGGATTGCCGCCGGGTGCGCCTGCGCGGCGGCGCCATCACCTGGCGACTGTATGAGGACGTGGCCCACCCCGAACGCTGGGTCGAGTTGTGGGCGATGGAAAACTGGGTCGACCACCTGCGCGAAACCGGCCGCATGACGACCGAGGACAATGCCGCCCTGGTGCGCGCCGCCGCGTTCCAAACCGGCGACGGCCCCCCCGAGGCCGCGCGCTACCTGAACGTCATGAAGTAGCCGCTTCGAGGGTCACGATCTCCGTCCCTTCCTCCACGCTGTCGCCGGCGACGCAGCCGATGTGCGTGACAGTGCCATCGACGGGGGCGGTGATGCGCAGTTCGGTCTTCATCGCCTCGATGACAGCCAGGACTTGGCCACGGGTGACGGTATCGCCGACCCCGACGTTGATCGCGGCGACGCGGCCGGGGATGGGCGCGGACAGGCGGCCCCCGGCGGCGGCGGCGGCCGGTGGGGGCGCGGTCGGGTCGGTGAAGGCGAAGGCATGGGTCACGCCATCCAGCAAGACCCTGTCGGCCTCGACAAAGGCGCGGAACATTGCGTCCCCCCACGTGACCAGCAGCGCGCCGTCATCCAGCCGGCGGGCCGATAGCGGGGCGCCGGCATAGGTCCAGGCGGCGCCATGCGCGCGGGTCAGGGAAACGGGATGGCGGTCCACGACCATGCGCAGGCTGGCGGGGGCGTGCAGGCGAAAACCATCGGCACGGGACCAGGGGTCATCGCCCGCCGCGCGCGGCAGCCGGGCCGCGATGGCGGCGGCCAGCGCGCGGGGTGGGGTGAAGGGCGCCGGCAGAAGTTTTTCCGCGTGGCGGGCGATGAAGCCGGTATCCAGGTCGGCCGCCGCCAGGGCGGGTTCGGCCACCAGTCGGCGGAGGAAATCGAGGTTGGTCGCCGGCCCGGCCACGCGCGCCTCGGCCAGTGCCGCGTGCAGCCGCGCCAGGGCAGCGTCCCGCGTCGGGCCGTAGGCGACGATCTTGGCGATCATGCTGTCGTAGAAGGGGGTGACCGCGTCGCCTTCGCGCACGCCCGTTTCGATCCGCAGATCGACGGCAGCGTCAGGCATGGCGAAGCGGGTCAGGCGGCCGGTCGAGGGACGCCAGTCCTCGGTCGGATCTTCGGCGCAGAGGCGCACCTCGATGGCATGGCCCTGGGGCGCCGGGGGCCAGGACACGGGCAGCGGTTCCCCAGCGGCGACACGCAACTGCCATTCGACCAGATCCAGGCCGAGGACCATTTCCGTGACCGGGTGTTCGACCTGAAGGCGGGTGTTCATTTCGAGGAAGGAGGCCTCCTCCCCCTCCACCACGAATTCCACCGTGCCGGCGTTGATGTAGCCCGCAGCCTGAGCGGCGGCGACGGCGCTGGCCTCCAGACGAAGAATCATGCCGGGTGGCAGGCTGGGCGCGGGGGCTTCTTCCAGCACCTTCTGATGGCGGCGTTGGATCGAACAGTCGCGGGTGGAGAGGGCGACCACCCTGCCCTGCGTGTCGCCAAACACCTGCACCTCGACGTGGCGTGGGCGTTGCAGCCAGCGTTCCAGCAGCACGCGGTCGTCGCCAAAGGCGGCGGCGGATTCACGTCGGGCGGCGGCGAGCGCCGTTACGAATTCGCCGGCTTCCGTCACGCCGCGCATGCCCCGCCCGCCGCCGCCGGCGGTGGCCTTGATCAGCAGCGGAAAGCCGATGCGGGCCGCTTCGTCGACCAGGCGCGCGTCGGTCTGATCCTCGCCATGGTAGCCAGGCAGGATCGGTGCCCCGGCCAGGGCCGCCAGGGTTTTGGCCGCCGCCTTGCTGCCCATGGCGCGGATGGCGGAGGCCGGGGGGCCGACGAACAGGATGCCGGCGGCGGCGCAGGCTTCGGCGAAATCGGCGTTTTCCGACAGGAAGCCGTAGCCGGGGTGGATCGCCTGGGCGCCGGTGCGGCGCGCGGCATCCAGGATGACGTCGCCGCGCAGGTAGGACTCCCGGGCGGGCGAGGCGCCGATCGGCACAGCCTCATCCGCCATCGCCACATGTAGCGCGTTGCGGTCGGCATCGCTGAACACCGCGATGCTGCGGATGCCCATGCGGCGCGCGGTGCGGATGATGCGGCAGGCGATTTCGCCGCGGTTGGCGATCAGCAAGGAAGCGATCACATCCGGAACAGTCCAAAGCGCGTTTCGGGGATCGGCGCCTGCAAGGCCGCGGCAAAGGCCAGGCCCAGCACGTCGCGCGTATCGGCGGGCGCGATGATGCCGTCATCCCAAAGGCGCGCGGTCGCGTGGTAGGGATCGCCCTCGGTTTCGTATTTGCGGGCGATCGGGGCCTTGAAGGCGGCTTCTTCCTCGGGCGCCCAGGTGCCGCCCTTGGCTTCGATATTGTCGCGCCGCAGGGTCGCCATGACGGCGGCGGCCTGTTCGCCGCCCATGACGCTGATCCGGCTGTTCGGCCAGGTGAAGAGGAAGCGCGGCGAATAGGCGCGGCCGCACATGCCATAGTTGCCCGCCCCGAAACTGCCGCCGATCAGTACGGTGATCTTTGGCACGGCTGTGGTGGCGACGGCGGTGACGAGTTTCGCGCCATCCTTGGCGATGCCGCCGGTTTCGTATTTGCGCCCGACCATGAAGCCCGAGATGTTTTGCAGGAACAGCAAGGGCACGCGCCGTTGGCTGCACAATTCAACGAAATGTGCGCCCTTTTCGGCCGATTCCGAAAACAGGATTCCGTTATTGGCGATGATGCCGACGCGGATGCCGTGGATATGCGCGAAACCGCAGACCAGGGTGGTGCCGTAGCGCTGCTTGAATTCGTCGAAGTCGCTGCCGTCCACGATGCGGGCGATGACGTCGCGTACGTCATAGGGGGTGCGGACATCTTCGGGGATCAGGCCGTCGAGTTCGGCCGGGTCATACAACGGCGGGCGCGAGGCGATGCGTTCGACAGCAGGCTGCGGCGGAAAGGTCGCGACGATGCGGCGGACGCGGCCGAGGGCGTCCAAATCATCGAGCGCAAAATGATCGGCGACGCCGGACAGGCGGGTGTGGACATCGGCGCCGCCGAGGTCCTCGGCCGTCACGATCTCCCCCGTCGCGGCCTTCACCAGCGGCGGGCCGGCCAGGAAGATCGTGCCCTGGTCTTTGACGATGACCGCCTCGTCACACATCGCCGGCACATAGGCGCCGCCTGCGGTGCAGGAACCGAGCACGGCCGCGACCTGCGGGATGCCCGCGGCCGACATATTCGCCTGGTTGAAGAAGATACGGCCGAAATGGTCGCGGTCGGGAAAAATCTCGTCCTGGTTCGGCAGGTTGGCGCCGCCGCTGTCCACGAGATAGATGCAGGGTAGCCGGTTTTGCGCGGCGATCTCCTGCGCCCGCAGGTGCTTTTTCACGGTCAGCGGGTAGTAGGACCCACCCTTCACCGTCGCATCATTGGCGACGATGACGCAGACGCGGCCGGCGACGCGCCCCAGGCCGGTGATCATCCCCGCACCCGGGACCTCATTGCCATACATCCCGTAAGCGGCGAGTGGTGAAAGTTCGAGAAAGGGCGCGCCCGGATCGAGCAGCGATTCCACGCGATCGCGCGGCAGCAGTTTTTTCCGCGCGACATGGCGATCGCGTGACGACGCCGGCCCGCCCAAGGCGGCGGTGGCGGCGCGTTCGCGCAAGGTCGCGACCAGCGCCCGCATATGCGCGGCGCGTGCCAAAAATTCCGGGGCGCGCGTATCGGTCATGCGGATTCGCGGAACAATTCGCGACCGATCAGCAGGCGGCGGATTTCGCTGGTGCCAGCGCCGATCTCATACAACTTCGCGTCGCGCAGCAGGCGACTGGTGGGATAGTCGTTGATGTAGCCATTCCCCCCTAGAATCTGGATCGCGTCGAGCGAGGCTTTCGTCGCGGCCTCGGCAGCAAAGAGGATCGCGCCCGCCGCATCCTTGCGCGTGGTCTTGCCCGCATCGCAGGCCCGCGCCACGGCATAGACGTAAGCGCGCGCTGCGTTCAACGCGGTGTACATATCCGCGACCTTGCCCTGGATGAATTGGAACTCCCCGATCGCCTGACCGAATTGCTTGCGTTCGTGGATGTAGGGCATGACCACGTCGAGGCAGGCCTGCAGGATGCCGAGCGGTCCGGCCGCCAGCACCGCGCGTTCATAGTCCAGCCCCGACATCAGCACCCGCACGCCACCGTTCAGCGCGCCGAGGATGTTCTCCTCCGGCACCTCGCAATCCGTGAAAACCAACTCACTGGTCGGCGATCCGCGCATCCCCATCTTGTCGAGCTTCTGGGCGGCGGAAAAACCCGGGAAGTCGCGTTCGACGATGAAGGCCGTGATGCCCTTGGGGCCTTCGGCGGGATCGGTCTTAGCATAGACGATGATCGTCTCGGCGTAATGCGCGTTGGTGATCCACATCTTTGTGCCATTCAGTACCCAGCGGTCGCCACGCTTCTCGGCCCGCAGTTTCATCGACACGACATCGCTGCCGGCGCCGGGTTCGCTCATCGCAAGCGCCCCCAGATGTTCGCCGCTGATGAGTTTCGGCAGGTAGCGCGCGCGCTGCGCGGGGGTGCCGTTGCGCTCGATCTGGTTGACGCAGAGGTTGCTATGCGCGCCATAGGACAGGCCGACCGAGGCCGAGGCCCGGCTGACCTCCTCCATCGCCACGCAATGCGCCAAATATCCCATGCCGCTGCCGCCGCGATCCTCGGCGACGGTGATCCCGTGCAGGCCAAGGGCGCCCATTTCGGGCCAGAGGTAGCGTGGGAATTCATCCGACCGGTCGATTTCGGCCGCGATGGGCGCGACGCGCGTGGCGGAGAAGCCGCGCACCGTTTCGCGCAGCATGTCCACATCCTCGCCCAGCATGTGGTCGAGTTGTGGGAAGGTGGAATTCTGCAGCATGGTCAGGCGCCTCCCGGCCCTGTGTTGTCGCGCGCGGCCAGGGTGGCGCGCAAGACGCCACGCATCACCTTGCCCGTCGCGGTCATCGGCAGGTCGGTGACAAAAACCACCTCCCGCGGGTAGGCATGGGCCGCGACGCGGCGGCGGACGTGGTCCTGGATCGCGGCGGCCAGGGCGGGGTCGGGCGAAAAACCCGGCTTTGGCACGATGACGGCGGTGACCCTTTCCGTCCGCAGCGGGTCCGGCACGCCGACCACGGCGGCCATGGCGACGGCGGGATGGCGCAGCAGGCTGTCCTCGATCTCGCCTGGCCCGATGCGGTAGCCGGCCGAGGTGATCACATCATCGTCGCGGCCGATGAAGAAGATGTTGCCCTGCGCGTCCATCCGCCCGCGATCGCCGGTCAGCAGCCAATCGCCCTGGTATTTTGCCGCGGTCGCGGCCGGATTGTTCCAGTAGCCGAGGAACATGACCGGATCGGGCGCGCGCACGGCGATGGCGCCCTCGGTGTCGGTGACCGGCTGGCCGGCGGGGTCCAGGATCGCCACGGTATGCCCCGGCACCGCGCGGCCCATGCTGCCCGGCACGGGCGGGAACAGTGAGGCGCAGCCGCTGACCACCAAATTGCATTCGGTCTGCCCATAGAATTCGTTGATCGGCACGCCAAAGGTCGCGCGGCCCCAGTCCAGCATCGCCGTGCCCAAGGATTCCCCGCCTGAGCCGATGCTGCGCGGCCGGGCGCCGAAGCGGGCGGCATCCGGGACCGTCGCCAGCATCTTCAGCGCCGTCGGCGGCAGGAAGGTGTTGCGCACGCCGTGCCTCGCCATCAGGGTCAGGGCGGATTCCGGATCGAACTTTTGCATCCGATGCGCCAGCACCGGCACGCCGTGGAACAGCGACGGCAGCAGCACGTCCAACAGCCCGCCGATCCAGGCCCAATCGGCCGGGGTCCACATCAGGTCGCCCGGCTTGGGGAAGAAATCATGCGGCCAGGCGACACCCGGCAGGTGCCCGCGCAGGACCCGGTGCCCGTGCAGCGCGCCCTTGGGGTTCCCGGTGGTGCCACTGGTGTAGATGATCAGCGCCGGGTCGTCCGGACCGGTCGCGGCCATCGCATGGCTGTCGCTGGCGCGTGCGGTTTCGGCGGCGAGGTCGAGCGCCCCTGCCCCGCCGCCCAGCGCCAGCACGCAGCGCAGCCCGAGGCCGGCGGTCTTCTCTGCCCCTTCCGTATCCGTGATCAGTGCCACAGCCCCACTGTCGCGCAAGCGAAAAGCCAAGGCATCCGGGCCGAACAGCACGAAAAGCGGCACGGCGATCGCGCCCATGCGATACGCCGCCAAGTGTGCCACGGCGGTTTCAGGGCCCTGCGGCAGCAGCACCGCCACGCGGTCGCCGGCGACGACGCCATATGCCAGTAAGGTATTGGCCAGGCGGGCCGAGGCGGCGCGCAGGCGGTCGAAGGACCAGGTCTCGACCCGGCCATCGGCGTGCAGATGGTGGATGGCGGCGCGGCCGGAGCCATCGGCCCAGCGGTCGCAGGCTTCCTCGGCCATGTTGCAACGGGCGGGGATGTCCCACGTCATGGCGCGGGCCGCTGGTCCTCGATGACGCGGCCGTCGTTCGGCAGGCTGCCGGGGGGCACGATTTCGACGGTGCCGCGCAGCTTGGTGGCATCGGCCAGGGCGGCGGCCAGCGCGTCGGCCACGGTTGTGTCGGTGGCTTCGGCACGCAGCAACATCACGTCCCGCGTCCCGTCCAGACTGATGATCAGCCGGGCGCGGGCGACGCTGGGCACGGCGCGCAGCGCGGCGGCGACCTGTTCCGGCCGCACGAACATGCCGCGTACCTTGGCCGCTTGGTCGGCGCGTCCCATCCAGCCGCGCAGCCGCATGTTGGTGCGGCCGCAAGGCGATTGGCCCGGCAGGACGGCTGAGAGGTCGCCAGTGGCAAAGCGCACCAAAGGCCAGGCGGTGGTGGCGGACAAGGTGGTGACCAACACTTCCCCGACTTCGCCATCCGGCACCACATCGCCGGTCCCGGGACGCACGATCTCGACGATCACGCCGTCATCGACCACCAGGCCGTCATTGGCCTCGGTTTCATAGGCGATCACGCCGGCATCGGCACTGGCGTAGGATTGTCGCACGGTCAGACCGCGCGCGGCGTAGAAGGCGCGCAAAGCCGGCAGATAGGCACCGCCGGAGACATGGCCCAGGCGTAGCGACGACACGTCCAGCCCGAGTTCATCGGCCTTTTCCAGAATGGCCTTGAGGAAATCCGGCGTCCCAGAATAGGCCACAGGACGAAGTGCGGCCATCGCCCGCGCCTGCTGGTCCGTATTGCCCGTGCCGGCCGGAAACACCGGGCAGCCGAGCGCATGGGCCCCACCCTCCAGCATGAAACCCGCCGGCGTAAAATGGTAGGCGAAGCAGTTGTGCAGCAGATCCCCTGCCCGCAGCCCCGTCGCGTGCAGCGCGCGGGCGAAGCGGAAGGGGTCCGGGCCAAAACCACTGCCCTCGACAATCGGGCCCGGCGAGACAAAGACCCGCGCGTAACCACCCATCGGCACAGGGTTCATGCCGCCAAAGGGCGGCGCGGCGGCCTGGGCCGCGATCAGGTCGGCCTTGCGGCTGACAGGCAGGCTGGCAAGCGGGCCATCCGGCAGATCGCGATACGCCGCTGCCCGCCGCGCATGCGCCAATGCGAGCGGCAGTTCGCGGAAAATGTCGGTGGCGCGTTGATCGGCGCTGCGGAACTCCGCGCTCACAGCCAACGCTTCCGGCGCTTGAAGGATTTCAGGTTGCGGAAGGATTTGCGCTCCGCGCCATGGCCGCCGAGGTAGAATTCCTTCACGTCCTCATTGTCGGCCAGCGCCGCCGCGGGTCCATCCAGCACCACCTTGCCTTGCTCCATCACATAGCCATAGGACGCGACGGACAATGCCATGCGGGCATTCTGTTCGACCAGCAGGATGGTGACGCCCAGGTCCTGGTTGATCTTCTTGATGATGCCAAAAACCTCCTTCACCAGCAGCGGCGACAGGCCCATCGAGGGTTCGTCCATCAGGATCAGCTTGGGCCGTGCCATCAGCGCGCGCCCGATGGCGAGCATCTGCTGTTCGCCGCCGGACAAATAGCCCGCCAGGCCCGTGCGTTCCTTCAGGCGAGGGAAATAGTCGTAGACGCGATCGATGTCCGACCCGACCTCCCGATCGCTGCGGGTGAAGGCGCCGAGGCGCAGGTTTTCCAGCGCCGTCATATCGGCGATGATGCGGCGGCCCTCCATCACCTGGAAGATGCCGCGACGCACGATCCGATGGGGATCGATGCCGTCGATGCGTTCGCCGGCAAAGCGGACTTCGCCGCGCGTGACCTCGCCATCCTCGGTCTTCAACAGGCCGGAGATGGCTTTGAGCGTGGTCGATTTCCCCGCGCCATTTGCGCCGAGCAGGGCGACGATCTCGCCCTGCGGCACGTTCAGCGACAAGCCGCGCAGCACCAGGATGACATCGCTGTAGACCACCTCGATGTTGTTCACCTCAAGCAGGGGCTGCGCGGCACTCATCACATCACCAGCCGAGCCAGTCGCGGCGCCGGTCGAGTTCGATGACTGTGACCGGCTCCAGTTTCATCGTGCCATTGTCCATCAGCTCGCCGACAGACCCCTGCGAGGTATTGCCGTTGACGACCGCACGATAGAGCGCCACCCGCATCGTGCCGCGATGATCCTCGGCCGTGAAGGTCGATGGGTTGCACAAGCCGGCAAATCCCTCGGGCACCCAGTTCTGACGAGCGTAGAAGCCGTCGCGGATACGTTCGCCGGTGATCGCCCCGCGATTCTGGGCCGCGGTCTCCATCGCCTCCACCATCAGCATCGCCGCGCACATGCCGGACAGGTAGTGCACCGTGCGATAGGCGTTCGGATCGGTCGTGCGGCTGATTGCCTGCGCCGTCACCATGCCTGGCGCCGCCTGGCCCCAGACGACGCCGGTGCGGACCGGGAAGACCACGCCATTCGCCGCGGTGCCCGCGGCCTTCATCGCGTTCTCGTCCATGCCCCAGACATTGCCCAGGAACTGCACCTGCACGCCGGCCGTCTGGCAGGATCGCAGCACCGACAGGTTCGATCCCGCCGTATTGCCGAGGTAGGCGTAGTTGGCCCCCTGGTTGCGCAGGGTCAGGCATTGCGCGGTGTAGTCGCCCGGCGTCAGCGCGAACTGGATGGCGGGCAGCACGTCGAAGCCGAGGTCTCGCGCCAGGCTTTCACCGGCTTCCTTGGGCGAATTCGGATAGGGGTGGTTGGCACCCATATGGACGTATTTCGGCCGCCCGCCACGGCCGCTGCGGTCCCAATCCTGCTTGGCCCATTGCAGCATCCCGCGCAGCGCGTCGCTGTAGGATGGGCCGTAGAAGAAGTTGTACGGCGTCGCCTCGACACCCTGCCGCCCGCTGCGCCCGGCCGCATCGGTCAGCGCGGCGGAGTAGGAGCCGGAAATATATGGGATGCGATCGCGCGTGACGAAGCGGGTCAGCGCTTCGGTATCCGCAGTGCCCCAGCCCTGGATCGCGACGACGCGATCGCGCGACCAGGCCTGATACTGGCTGACCGCGCGCGGCGCGGCGTAGCCGTAGTCGAAGCCCAACACGTTCAGCGGACGCCCGGCAACGCCACGCCGGGTCGCATTCACCCAGGCGAGCGTGTCCTGCACGCCCTGGCCATAGGGCAGGCCGACATCCGATGTGGCGCCGGAATTGTCCATCAGGTGCCCGACCGGGATCGGCTGGGCCGCCAATGGCCCGGCGACACATGCCACCATGGCGGCCAGCAGGAAGGTCTTTTTCATTCTTGGTTTCCTCCTTCGTCGTCTCAGTGCGAATAGGGATAGAGTTTCCAATACGCCTTGATCAGGCGCCATCGATGCGCGAGCCCATTGGGTTCGAACACCAGGAACAGGATGATCGCCGCGCCCACGGCCATTTCCCGCAGGAAGGAGATGTTCGCGCCGAGCTTGATCGCGCGATCGAGGGAACTGCCGGCGAGTTGATCGGCCAGCGCCTGCACCACCTCCGGCAACAGCACCATGAAGGCGGCCCCCATCAGGCTGCCCATCACGCTGCCGAGGCCCCCGATGATGACCATCCCCAAGAACTGGATGGAGAAGAGGATGTTGAAAGCCTCGACCGACACGAACAACAGGTAATGCGCGTAAAGTGCACCGCCAATGCCGGCGTAGAAGGAGGAGATCGCGAAGGACAGGGTGCGGTAATAGGCGAGGTTGATGCCCATGACCTCCGCCGACAGGTAGTGGTCCCGCACCGCCACCAGCGCCCGCCCATCGCGCGTGCGCATGAGGTTTGCGGCACCGAGGAACATCACCACGACGAAGGCGAGCACGATGTAGAAATACGTCTCCTCCCGATCGAAGACGAAGCCGGCGATGGTGACGCTTTCGGTCATGCGCCCGGCGACACCGCCGGTGAACCAGCGGGCACGTGCAAAAAAGTCCTCCAGGATGAACTGGGCCGCCAGGGTGGCGATGGCGAGATACAGCCCCTTCAACCTCGCGGCCGGCAGGCCAAAGACCAGCCCCACGACAGCCGTCCCCAGCCCCGCCAAGGGGATGCACATGATGATCGGCACGTGCAGGGATTCATGCAGCCAGGCCGACAGAAACGCACCAAAACCGAAGAAGGCCGCGTGGCCGATGCTGATCTGTCCCGTAAAGCCCACCAGGATGTTCAGCCCCAGCGCCGCGATCCCCAGGAAGCCGATGTTGATCATCAGCCCCAACTCATACCGCCCAAACGCCAGCGGTGCGGCGCAGGCCAGCGCAATGCCGGCCAGCATCGCGAGACGGCTGTTCCGCGTGGGGAATACCGTCATGTCGGCGGCGTAGGAGGTGCGGTAGTCGCCCGCCGGCCGAAGTTCAGACACGTTCGATGTTCTTCGTGCCGAACAGGCCATAGGGCTTGATCAGCAGGATCAGCACCAGCGCGTAGAAGGGCGCGATCTGGGTCATGTTGCCCCAGTGCAGGAATTCGCTGTCCACCCATTGCGCCAGGTTTTCCAGCACGCCGACGATCAGCCCGCCCAGTACAGCGCCCACGATGGAATCCAGCCCGCCCAGGATGACCGCCGGAAAAACCTTGATCCCGTAGAAGGACAGCGCCGAGGACACCCCGTTCACCACCCCCACCACCACCCCCGCGACCGAGGACACCACGGCCGAAATCGCCCAGGACATGGCGAAGACTTTTGGTACGGATACGCCAAGCGACTGCGCCACCTGCTGGTCAAACGCCGTCGCCCGCATCGCCAGCCCGTGCTTGCTATAGGTGAAGAACCACCAGAACCCGGCCATGATGAACAGCGAAACAGCGAGCGACAGCAGGTAGACCGGCTGCACGTGCAGCCCCATCACATCGATCCGCTCCGCCTCGAAGATCGGCGGAAAGGGTTTAGCAAAAACCCCAAAGATCCACTTCATCAGCGCCTGGAAGAAGATCGACAGCCCGACCGTGGCCATGATGACGCTGATGACCGGCTCCCCGATCAGCGGCCGCAGCACGACAACCTGCAGGATGATGCCGAACAGGGTCATGAAGGCCATGGTGACCAGGAACCCCGCCCAGAAGGGGATCGGATATTCCGTCAGCAGCCACCAGCACACCCAGGCGCCGACGAGCAGAAACTCGCCCTGGGCAAAGTTCACCACCTGCGACGCCTTGTAGATCAGCACGAAACTCATCGCGACCACGCCATAGAGCGCGCCGACGATCAGGCCGTTCAGCAGCAGCGGGAAGACCAGGGTGAAATCCATCGACGCCTCCTCAGGCCGCCAGGGGTGAGGCGACGGTCAGGCTCGTCCGTACCCGTTGCTTCGTGCCGTCCTGGAATTGGATCACCGTGTCCACGGGGATCGACGCATCGCCGCGATAGATCGCATCGATGATCTCGCCATACTTCTGATTGATGACGCCGCGGCGGACTTTTCGCGTGCGGGTCAATTCGTCATCGTCGGCGTCCAACTCCTTATAGAGCAGGACGAAATCACGGATGCGCTGTGGTTCCGGCAGGGTCGCGTTCACCTTCACCACCTCCTCCTTCAACAATTCCAGCACCTGCGGCCGGGATGCCAGGTCGCTGTAGGTGGTGAAGGCGATCCGGTTGCGTTCGGCCCATTTGCCGACGATCTGGAAGCGAATGCAGACCAGCGCGGTCAGGTAGGGGCGCGCATCGCCCAGCACCACCGCCTCGGCGACGAAGGGGCTGAACTTCAGCTTGTTCTCGATGAACTGCGGGCTGAAGCGCTCGCCGCCGCTGGTGGTCGCGATATCCTTGATGCGGTCGATGACGACCAACTGGCTGTCCTTGTCGAAGTACCCGGCATCCCCGGTATGCAGCCAGCCGTCCCGCAGGTCCGGCGTCTCCGCGACGTTGAGGTAGCCGCGGAACATATTGGGATGGCGGGTTACGATCTCTCCCACGCCGTGGCGGTCGGGATCGTCGATGCGCAATTCGACTTCCGGCCCCATCGGCACGCCGACCGTGTCGAAATTCACCGCACCGGCGCGATGCAGGGTATAGGCCCCCAGCAATTCGGTCTGGCCGTAGAGCTGCCGCAGCGGCACGCCCATCGCCTGGAAAAAGCGGAAGGTGTCCGGCCCCAAAGCAGCGCCGCCTGTCGCGGCCGACACCAGGCGTGAAAACCCCAGCCGATCACGCAGCGCGCGGAACAGCAGCACATCCGCCAACCACGACCGCTTGCCCTGCGCCAGCGCCGCCAGGCCGAGCTTCATGCCCCAGTCGAACATCCGCCGCTTCAACGGGCTGGCATCCATGACCTTGGCCCGCACCTCGGCGGCCAGGCTTTCCCAGACGCGCGGGGCGAAGAGCACGAAATGCGGCCCGATCTCGCGGAAATCGGCCATCATCGTCTCGGGCTCCTCGACGAAATTGACCCGCATGCGCGCGACCAGGCCAAAGCCCAGAACGTAGATCTGCTCCATGATCCAGGGCAGCGGCAGGACCGAGACGTAATCCTCGCTCGGCCCCCGCGGGTCGAAGCGCAGGTACATCTCCACATGCCGGATCAGGCTGGCCGCCGGCAGCATCGCCAATTTTGGGCGCGCCGTGGTGCCGGATGTCGTGCAGAGGATCGCGGTCTCCTCGCCGTCGCCGGCTTCCAGCAACTGCTGGTAGAGGCCGGTATCGGCGGCGTGGAGCGCCTCGCCCTCCTCCAGCATCTCCGCCAGTGGGCGTAGCCGCCTGTCCTCGTATTTCCGCATGCCACGCGAATCGCCGTAGATGATGTGGCGCAGCAGCGGCAGGCGGTCGGCCACGTTCAGAAGCTTGTCGACCTGCTCCTCGTCCTCGGCCAGCACGATCGTGGCCTTGGCGAATTCCAGCAGGTAATGGACCTCATCCTCCAACACGTCGCGATACAGGCCGAGCGATCGTGCGCCGACGGCATTGGCCGCGACCTCTCCCATCACCCAATCCGGCCGGTTGTCGCCGATCAGCCCGACGACATCGCCATCGCCCACGCCCATCGCGTGCAGCCCGAGCGCCATGTTCCGCGTGCGGTCCTGCACCTGGCTCCAGGTCATCGCCGTCCAGATGCCGAAGCGCTTTTCGCGCATCGCCGTTTCGGCGCCATGCTCCTTCGCGTTGCGCGCGAGGATCTTTGGCAGGGTGTCGGCGATCACGCCTCCACCTCCTCGCCCAGATAGGCGCTGCGCACGCGCGGATGGGCCATTACCTCGTCGGGCGTGCCTTCGGCGATCTTCCTGCCGAAATCCAGCACCATCACCCGCGTGGAAATATCCATCACCACGCCCATGTCGTGCTCGATCATCAGCACGGTCATGCCCCATTCCTCGTTTAGGTCGACGATGAAGCGGGCCATGTCCTCCTTTTCTTCCAGGTTCATCCCGGCCATGGGTTCATCCAGAAGGATCAGCTTGGGCTGCAGCGCCATGGCGCGTGCCAGTTCCACCCGCTTGCGCAAACCGTAGGACAGCGTGCCGGCGGGCGCCTTGCGCACGTGCTGGATCTCCAGGAAATCAATGATCTCCTCCACATGGCGCCGATGCGCGATCTCTTCCTTCTGGGCGCCGCCGATCCACCACAGCATGCCCTGCAACACGCCAGATTTCAGCAGGTGGTGGCGGCCGACCATGATGTTGTCCAACACGCTCATGTGCCCGAACAGCGCCAGGTTCTGGAAAGTGCGGCCGATGCCGAGCGCCGCGCGCTTGTTGGTCGGCACACGGGTGATGTCCTGGCCCTGCCAGATCACCCGCCCCTCCGTCGGGCGATAGCGGCCGGAGACGCAGTTCACCATCGAGGTCTTACCCGCGCCATTCGGCCCGATGATGGAAAAGATCTCGCCGCGCTTTACCGAGAAGGACACATCGCTCAGCGCCCGCACCCCGCCGAAGCGGAGCGACACGTTTTCGGCGGCCAGTATCGGCTCGTCCTGCGCCACGCTGCGCTCCCTCGGATTGTTCTCCCGCCGCCATGATGGGGCTGCCATGCGCCAACCGCAACGGCTGCTGTTGACCAGGGGTGGTGGTGCGTGGCGTTCTGCCCGGATGAACATCGTCATCCTGACCGGCGCCGGCATCAGCCAGGAATCCGGCATTGCCACCTTCCGTGACGCCGATGGGCTGTGGAACAAGATGCGGGTCGAGGATGTGGCGACGCCGGAGGCCTTTGCCCGCGACCCGGCACTGGTGCATGGCTTCTACAACGCCCGCCGCGCCCAACTGCCCAGCGTCATGCCCAATGCCGCGCATCTGGCCCTGGCCGACCTCGATGCCCGCTGGCAAGGTGGGCTGCTGCTGGTCACGCAGAACGTGGATGATCTGCACGCCCGCGCCGGCAGCCGCCGCATGGTGGCGATGCATGGCGCGCTGCGCCGCGCCCGCTGCCAGGCTTGCGACGCCGTGCAGGACTGGGACGCCGACCTGTCCACCGCCACCCCCTGCCCCGCCTGCGGCGCCGTCGGCGGGATGCGGCCGCACATCGTCTGGTTCGGCGAAATGCCGATGGGCATGGACCAGATCGAGACGGCGCTGGCGGCCTGCGACCTCTTCGTCTCGATCGGCACCTCGGGCAATGTCTATCCCGCCGCGGGCTTCGTCGCCGGCGTGCGCGGCCGTGCCCGTACCCTGGAATTGAACCTGGAACGCTCGGCCGGCACCCGGCTGTTCGACGAGGCGCGCCACGGCCCGGCCACATCGCTGGTCCCGGCCTGGGTCGCCGAGGTGCTGGCGGGGTGACGCTGGACGAAGCGGCCGCCGCCGCGCGCGCCTGCGCGATCTGTGCCGCGCATCTGCCGCTCGGCCCGCGGCCCATCTTGCAGGTCGGCGCCGGGGCGCGGCTGCTGATCACCTCCCAGGCGCCGGGCACCAAGGCGCATATCTCCGGCATCCCCTTCGAGGATCCTTCGGGCGAACGGCTGCGCGACTGGCTCGGGCTGGATCGGTCGGTATTCTACGACACCAGCCGCGTCGCGATCCTGCCGACCGGGATGTGCTATCCTGGGCGACTGCCGAAGGGGGGCGATGCACCGCCGCGGCCGGAATGCGCCCCGACCTGGCACCCTGTGATCATGCCCTTGCTGGACTCGGTGCGGCTGCGCCTGTTGGTCGGCGGCTATGCGATCCGCCTGGTGCTTGGCCCTCGCACGCGGCTGGAAGACGCCGTGCGCAACCATGCCGCCTATCGGGAAGAAGGCCTGTTTCCCCTGCCGCACCCCTCCTGGCGCACCATCGGCTGGGCCCAGCGCAACCCGTGGTTCGAGGCCGAGGTCCTGCCCGCGCTACGCGCCGAAGTGGCACAGATCCTCGGCTAGGGCCGCGATCACACTGGCCCAGTCGTCCGGTGCCGGTTGGCGGAACAGCCGCGCGGTCGGGTACCAGGGGCTGTCCCGGCGTTCCAACTGCCAACGCCAGTCCACACCCCTGAACGGCAGCAGGATCCACACCGGTTTGCCCATCGCGCCGGCCAGATGGGCAATGGCGGTATCCACGGTGATGACTAGGTCCATCGCCGCGACAAGGCTGGCGGTATCGGCGAAATCGCGCAGTTCCTCGCCAAAATGCCGGTCCGCCAGATGCGCTGCGACCCAAGCCGCGTCGTCGGGCCGCAGGTCGCGTTGCAGGCTGAAGACCGTGCCCGCCACCCCCAGCAGAGGCGCCAGCATCGCCGCCGGTAGCGACCTCCGCGAATCGTTGCGATGCGCCGCATTGCCCGACCAGGCCAGCCCGATGCGCGGCCGCCCACCAGCAACCGGCCGGGGCGCGGCGGTCAGGTAGGGCACGGCGGCCGGAATAGTGGCCTCGGTGGTGCCAAAGGCGCGCGGCAGGCTCATCAAAGGGCACTGCACATCGAAGGGAGGTAGGGGATCGCCCCGCGCCACCACCGTCCCAAGCCCGGACAGCAGGCGGACAAGGGGCGGCTGCACCTCCAGCACCACCCGCGCCCCACGGGCCGCGACCAGGGGCACGTAGCGGCAGAATTGCAGCGTGTCGCCAAACCCCTGTTCGGCATTCAGCAGGATGGTACGGCCGGCGATATCCTCGCCACGCCAGGGCGGCGTGTCGCGGGCCAGGCCCTTATGGGCACCGCTGCGCCAGCGCGCCTCAAACCCCTCCCAGCCGCGCTGCCAGTCGCCCCGCATGAGGCGCAGCAGGCCGTCGTTGAAGCGGGTTTCACCGTCGTTGGGGCGGATCGCCAGCGAACGGGCGAAACTGATGGCGGCTTCGGGAAGGCGCTGCATGTCGACCAGCAGGCTGCCGCGGTTGTTCAACGCCTGGGCGTAGTCGGGCTTATGGGCGATGGCCTGGTCGTAGCCGGCCAGGGCCGCATCGGCCTGGCCCAGATCGGCCAGGGCATTGGCGCGGTTGTAGAGGGTGCGCGCATGCCCGGGGCGCAGCGCCAGGGCGGCGTCGAAAGCCGCCAGCGCATCGGCGGGGCGGGCCAGTCCCGCCAGCGCCAGGCCGCGGCTGGCCAGCGCCTCGGCGGTGGGCGTGGCGCGGTCCAGGATCGTCAGGGCCTCGGCGAAGCGTCCGAGTTCGGCCAGCAGCCGACCCTGTTCGGCCAGCAGTGCCTCCCCCGGCACGGCCTCCAGCGCCGCCAGCGCCTCCGCCGGGCGGCCCAGGAGCCCGAGCGCGGTCGCGTGGTTGGCCCGTGCTTCCGCATCCGCGGGGTCGCGCCGCAGCGCATCGGCCAGCAGGGCCTCGGCCTCAGCCACACGCCCGCGCTGGAGTTCCAGCGCACCCAGCAAGGCCATCGCGCGCGCATGACCCGGATCGCGCGCCAGGACATCGCGGTACAGCGCCGCCGCCTCGGCCAGGCGCCCCTGGCGATGGGCCGCGATGGCGCGCGTCAGGCCCCGCATGCCGTCGGGCGGCGCTATTCGCCGCTTTCGAGCCGGCCGATTTCCTCATCGGAAAAGCCGAAATGGTGGCCGATCTCATGGATCAGCACGTTGCGGACCAGGCGGAACAGATCCTCGCCGGTTTCGACCCACTCGACCAGGATCGGCTCGCGATACAGAATGATCGCATCCGGCTGCATCGGTACGTCGCCGAAGGATTTTTCGGTCAGCGGCGTGCCGCGATACAGCCCGGTCAATTCCCAGGGGTGTTCCAGCCCCATCTCGACCAGGGTCTCGTCGTCCGGCACCTCCTCGACCAGGATCGCGGTGCCGCGCACGTGGTGGCGCAATTCCGCCGGAATGGCGCCAAGCGCGCGCTCGGCCAGTTCCAGGAGGTCGTCGAGCGAGGGGGGGGTTGTGTACTGCATGCCCGCATCGGCCCCGATGGGGGCCGCCGGGTCAATGGGCAACTGCGTGACGGAGGCTTCCATGCTCGAAAAACTCTCCCCGGCCGACCGTGCAACCCTGGCGACCCGCCTGCCGCAGTGGCGCCTTCTGGACAACAAGGACGCGATCCACCGCTCCTGGCGCTTCGCCGATTTCTCCGAGGCTTTTGGCTTCATGGCGCGCGTCGCCCTGTTGGCCGAGGCGCAGGACCACCATCCGGACTGGTCGAACGTGTACAACCGGGTGGAGATCACCCTGACCACGCATGACGCCGGCGGGCTGTCGGCCCGGGATCTGCGCCTGGCCGAGGCGATCGACCGGATTTCGGCCGCGTGAGCCGACGGGTTCATCTCATCACCCATCCCGACGTGCTGATCGACCCCGCCGTGCCGGTGCCGGACTGGGGCCTGTCGCCACGCGGCGTTCTGCGCACGCAGGCCATGCTGGCCAGACCCTGGGTCGAGGGCATCGGCGCTGTCTTCAGCAGCGCGGAACGCAAGGCGACACAGACCGCCGGGATCCTCGCGATGCACCTCGGCCTGCCGGTCGGGATCGACGCGGGCCTCGGCGAAAACGACCGCTCCGCCACGGGCTACCTGCCCAAGGTCGAGTTCGAGGCGATGGCCGATGCCTTCTTCGCCCGCCCCGGGGAACAGGTCAGCGGCTGGGAAGCGGCCCTGGCCGCGCAGGCACGGATGCTGGCGGCGGTGGACCGCGTGCTGCTGGCGGTGCCGCCCGGTGGCGATGTCGCGATCATCGCCCATGGCGGGGTCGGAACCCTGTTGCTGTGCCACCTGCGTGGGGTCGCGATCAGCCGCGCCCTGGACCAGCCGGGCACCGGCGGCGGCAATCGCTTCGTGTTCACCGACCCGGGGCGGCTGGTTCTGTCGGCATGGCAGCCGATCGAAACCTGACGCGGCCGGTGTCGCCTGCCTTGGAAGCCGCCGCGCTCATTCCCATGTCAGGTCGTTCGGAAGCCGGGTGAATCGGAACGCGACAATGGCAAGCGGCTGGGCCCCGGACGGGGCGGTACAGGACCAGATCCACGATACCGTCATGGACGGCGTCCTGCGCGCCCGCGCCCGGATGCCGACCGGTGAGGGCGAGACCCATTGCACGGAATGCGGCGAAGAAATCCCCGAAGCCCGTCGCCGTGCCCTGCCCGGCGTCCGGACCTGCGTCACCTGTCAGTCCGCGCGCGACCGTCGCCCGGCGAATTTCGGGTTCAACCGGCGGGGCAGCAAGGATAGCCAGCTCAAGTAGGCGTCTCCGGCCACCCCGCCATCGCCCGCACCTCGGCCGGGCTATGCCCCGCCTCGCGCAGCGCCGCCAGGCTCAGCGCCCCGTCGCGCTTGGCCAGGCGCCGCCCCGTCGCGTCGGCCAGCAGGCCGTGATGCGCGTAATCCGGCACAGGCCAGCCCATCAGCGCCTGCAACAGCCGGTGCAGGTCGGTCGCGGGCAACAGGTCCTCGGCCCGCGTGACCAGCGTCACGCCCTGCAGCGCGTCATCATGCGTCACGCAAAGGTGGTAGGACGCCCCCAACCCCTTCCGCGCCAGCACCACGTCGCCAAAGCGCGCGGGGTCGCAGCGCAGCCGGCCGCGCCCCGCTTCGTTGAAGCAGAGCGGCCCCGGCACCCCGGCCATCGCGCGCGCCACATCCAGCCGCCAGGCATGCGGCAGGGCCAGCCGCGCCGCGCGCTCGGCGGTCGTCGGGTTGCGGCAGGTTCCGGGGTAGAGCGGCCCCTCGCCCCCCTGCGGCGCGCCGGCCGCCTGGGCGATGTCCGCACGGGTGCAGGTGCAGGGATAGGCGAGGCCGCGGTCGATCAGCCGGTCCAGCACCGCCTGGTACTCGGCCAGGTGTTCCGACTGCACCCGGACCTCGCCATCCCAGTCCAGGCCCAGCCAGGCCAGGTCGCGCAGGATCGCCACGGTAAAGGCGGGGCGACAGCGTTGCGTGTCGATATCCTCGATCCGCAGCAGGAAGCGCCCGCCGGCGGCGCGCGCCGCCGTCCAGGCATGCAATGCCGCATGGGCATGGCCCAGATGCAGCAGCCCGGTCGGGCTCGGGGCGAAGCGGGTGCAAAGGGTCATGTTGCGGGACAGCCTGACCCGCGTTAGCGGAACAGCACCAGAGGGGATTTTTGGACCGATGCCGACACTCGACGGACCACGCTGGGGCCCCAAGGAGGGCGCCGCCGAACATCTCGTGCTTTTGCTGCATGGGGTGGGCGCCGACGGGAACGACCTGATTGACCTGGCCCCGGGCTGGGCCGCGGCCGCGCCCAAGGCGCGTTTCTGGTCACCGCACGCCCCCGCGCCCTACGACATGGGCGGCGGCGGCTTCGGCCGGCAATGGTTCAGCCTGGCCGATCGCAGCCCGGCGATGATGGCCGCGGGGCTGGCCGCCATCGCCCCCGTGATCGATGCGGCCATCGCCGAGGAATGCGCCGCCATGGGCATCCCGGAAACCCATGTGGCACTGTTCGGCTTCAGCCAGGGCGCGATGACGGCGCTGTCCTGCGGCCTGCGCCGCGCGATCCCGCCGGCGGCGATCCTGGCCTATTCCGGCGCCCTGCGCGATGCGGGCACGCTGGCGACCACGATCCGCGCCCGCCCCCCCGTGCTGCTGGTGCATGGCGAGGATGACGAGGTGGTGCCCGCGGCCGCCTCCCGCGCCGCCGAGGCGGCGCTGCGCGCGGCGGGCGTACCAGTCGAGGCGATGTTCTGCCCGCGACTCGGCCATGGCATCGACCAGGCCGGGATCTCGCGCGGCGGGCTGTTCCTGCAGCGTGCCTTTGCGTTGCTGGACGCCGCAGAAGCGTGAGGGCCTGACCAAGGCCCCCACGGCTCCGCCCAGACCTGCATCGTCCCTTGCGCGCGCTGCCCGGCGTTGACGTATGTGTCGTCGCCCATGCCCCATCAGCCCGTTCGCATAGGCGCTGATGTTGGAAACCCCGATATCGTCGCCGAAGACAACGAGGATGTTGGGCTTGCGGCCTGCCGCCGCTGCTGCGCGCTTCGTCCTGGTGGCACCAGGCCGCTGGCGCCGGCACCCGTATCTCCTGACCTCGTCCCGCTTCCTTCCCCAGACTGCCATGGGCATGAGCGGCGTAGATCGCGGTGCGCGCCCTGGTGGAATGTAGCCAGGACGAACGAGCCGAATCGGCCAGCACGCGCCCGACTTGTCCATGACAACAACCACCCGGAATGCCGCCCGGCGGAATGTTCCCAAGGCGTGGCTTTCCCCTGCTGGAATCGGCCGCTCCGTGACGGCCTAGTGAAACCCCGCATACGCCCGGTTGACCACGGCGCGCGGGCGCTGGCATGTAGTCTCCAGATCACGGCGGCACCACCATTCTTGGGGCCTTTCCGCCGGTCAGGCCCCACGGCGTGTGGTTCGCTGCCGCTTCACTGCGGTGGATGGAGCAACCCTTGCCCGACGGCGGAACAGCTCTTGGCGTGCAAGCCTTTGGTGGCCAGGCCTATCCGGCCTTGGTGCTGAACGCGGATTTTCGGCCACTCTCGTATTTCCCGCTGTCGGTCTGGTCCTGGCAGGACGCGGTCAAGGCGGTCTGGCTCGACCGTGTGTCGGTGCTGAACGAATACGATACGGCGGTGCATTCGCCGCGCATGACGATGCGACTACCCAGCGTTATCGCGCTGAAGGATTATATCCCTTCGGCCCGGCGCCCGGCGTTTACGCGGTTCAACGTGTTCCTGCGGGATGAATTCGCCTGCCAGTATTGCGGCGACGAACGTGCGGCGCCCGATCTGACCTTCGACCATGTGATCCCGCGCAGCCGCGGCGGGCGCACGACGTGGGAAAACGTCGTGACCGCCTGCGGACCCTGCAACCTGCGCAAGGGGTCGATGCTGCCGAAAGAATGCCGCATGCACCCGCGCCAGTCGCCGCGGCAGCCCACCTCCTGGGAATTGCAGGACAATGGGCGGTCCTTCCCGCCCAATTACCTGCACCAGTCCTGGCGCGACTACCTGTACTGGGACAGCGAGTTGGAAAGCTGACTATCGCCCCTGGACGGTAACGCCGTGGCCGCCGATGGAAATCTCCAGCGCCGGCTTCTGGCGTTCCTGGTACAGCGCGTAGCCGCCACCGATCACGAGCACGCACAGCGCCCCGATGGCCACGTAAAGCATGTTGCGGTTCATCATGGGCTTCGACCTCGACAGCCGGCGCGCCGGTTCCGGCACCACGCCGGACCTCATGGGAAAACGCCGCGCGCGCGGACATGCCGGTCTGAATGCCGCCGCCCCGCCACGGGTTGCATGTCGCGTCAAAAAATTTCCCGGACGGCAATCGCACCGCCCGACTTTACTGACGCCGCGAACCCAGGACCAAGATCACGACTTTTGGTTGAACCATCTCGGTGACACGATTATTATCACATTAATCACCTGTGGGAGGGTGCGGTGGACGGGACGTCCAAACCGTCGACAGACACGTCCTTGGCGATCGCTGTCGAGACGCCACCGGTCCCCCATGCCCAGCCTCCCGATGCCAATGCCCGGGGCGCGAAATCCCTCGATCCGGCCCCCGATCCACACAGCACGACGCACCGCATGCTGCTGCTGGTGGATGATGTCGACCTGCTGATCGATCACCTCGGCCGCCATCGCCCCGGCCGATTGGACGCCTGCTTCGAGGACAGCCGTGGCGACCTGCCCCGCCCGGCCAACGTCCCCTTCCCGCCGCAACTGCGGCCGGGCACCGTGCCGTCGAAGGCCGAGTTCCTGCGCCGCTGGGCGGACATCAGCACCCGCGCCGACGTGTCCAAGGCCGTCCCCCCGGCAGGCTGGGACGGTCAGGTCGACGACATGGTCTTCCTGGTCGCCGCGCGCGACTTCCTCGCGGCCCTGGCCCTGCCCGCGACCGTCAGCATGATCCGCCTGACCAATGCCTATGTCCGGCGCTGCGCACAGGGGGCCCTGTCCCGCGCGGCGCGCAAGGCCGCCCAGGCCGCCAGCAGTGTCGACCTGCGCTCCGACGAGGCGCTGGGCTACCGGCTCGCCACCACCGCCACCGTGTTTCGCTGGATCTGCCTGTTCACCGTGATCCTCACGCTGCTGGTGTCGCTGATGACCTTCGGCGGCAAGCGCCTGCTGGAGGAGCAGGACCGTTGGCTCACCTTCCTCGGCACCGTCACCAGTGAAATCGCGACCGAACAATCCGCCCCCATGCGCGCCACCACCCCGGCCCCCGATGCTTCCACCGCATCGCGCATTCCGGAACTCGCCTATTGCGACGAACCCTTCCTGGATGCCGGGGGGGCCGTGCTCTACCGCACGGCGCGGCAGGATGTGCTGTGCAACCGCCTCTGGGGCATCAACCGCACCGTCAACCAGTTGAACGGCCACCTCGAAGCCTGGGGCGATACCTGGATCGCGACCCCGTTCATGTGGCTGACGGGGCTGTCATCCAGCGGCAGAGAGGGGCGTGTGCGCGTCTATGCCGAGGCCGCGCGCCCCGCGAGCCTGCGCGACGCCCTGGTGACCCTGGGCTGGACGCCCGGCACGCCGGTGCCGGAGGAGATGCGCGCCCAGGCGCTGGGCCTTGCCGCCCGCAGCCAGGAAAGGTTCGATCTGCTGAAGTATCTGAGCGAACAGCATCGCGTCGCCGGCGGCACCAGCCCGACCCAGGCCAAGGCGATGATCGAGGCGCTGAGCCTCTATGTCATGCCGTGCTTCTACGCGCTGCTCGGCGCTTTCGTCGCGGTCTTCCAGGGGCTGAAGCGGCGCGCCGCCAGCTTCACGCTGGAACGTTCGGAACGCGACCAGGCGATGGCGACGCTGTTATATGGGGTGGTGTTCGGGGCGCTGGTGGGCATTCTCGCCGATATGCTGCGGGCGCCACCAATCAGCGGGGCCGCGGGGGATGAGGTGGTGCTGGGTGTCAGCGTGATCGCCCTGCTCGCCGGCTACTCGGTCGCCCATGTGTTCCGCTTCCTGGACAACTTCGCGGACCGCATTTTTGGCGCGGCGCGGCCGGAGCGGGAGGGAGCGCTGGCCTGACCGGGCGGACGCACTACACCCTTTCGCTGACCTTGATCGCGACCTTGCACCCCGCCTTGATGGCCGCCGACAACAGGCGATAGGCCGGCGCCAGCTCGGCTTCATTGGCCAGGCCGATATCGCGGTGTTCCTGCTCCTCGGCGCGGAACTGGGTGATGTGGGCGCGGAGTACCGCCTCATCCTCGCCCAGCGCCGCTTCCTGGGTCGCGTAGTGTTCGTCGATCGCTTCCTCGACCGCGACGGTGCAGGCCATGGCGGCGCGTTCGCCCAGCAGCGCGGTCGCCGCCCCCAGCGCGAAACCGGCGACATGCCAGAAGGGCAGCAGCGCCGTCGGGCGCACGCGGCGCTGCGCGATCAGGCGGGAGAAGGTGTCCAGGTGTTCCTGCTCCTGCGCCTGCATATGGCGCAGCGTCGCATCGTGGCGGCCGCCCTTCAGGATGGCCAATTGGCCTGCATAGATGCGCTGGGCGCCGTATTCCCCGGCGTGATCCACCCGGATCGTGCGTTCGACCATCTCACGTGGGGTCAGGTCGCCCGGAAGGGCGCGTGGCGTCTGGCTCATGAAATCCTCCGTCGGGCGCCGGTGAAGGCGAAGCCGGCCAGCGCCAGCGCGTAGATAAGGTTCATGGCGGCCATCGATACCGGCAGGCCGGGAATGAGGTAAGCCGGCTCGTCGCAGGGTTTTGCCGGGCGCGGCGCCATGGCGGCCAGCATGTCGTCGATGCTCATCGCGCCGCCGGAGGTGGCGGCCTGGCACGCCGCCAATGGCGAAGGCCAGAGCCCCTGTTCCACCCCCACATGCATCACCGCGACGCCAGCCGATGCCAGCACGGCCAGCCCCGCCAGCACCAGCAGCCAGCGCCGCCCGCCCGGCCAGGCCACCGCCAGCGCCGCCAGCGCCGCCGCCACCCAGTATGGCCAACGCTGCCACAGGCACAGGGCACAGGGCGCAAGCCCGGCAAAGCGCTCCGAGGCCATCGCCATCAGGGGGGCGGCCGCGGCCAGGACGGCGACAAGGCCGGCGACAAGGGCTCGGTTCATGGCCGCCGTTGTGCCGCCCGCGCGCCGCGCCGGCAAGCGGTCTGGACCGCATCGCCGGCCGCTCCTAGCTTTGGCGCCATCCATCGGGGGAACGCCAGCCAATGCTCAAGATCCTGGGCCGCAAGACCAGCAGCAACGTGATGAAGCTGCTCTGGCTCTGCGAGGACCTCGCCATCCCCTACACGCGGGAGGATTTCGGCGGCCCCTTCGGCCGGACCCACGAACCGGACTACCTGGCCAAGAACCCCAACGCCCTGGTCCCGACGATCGAGGAGGACGACGGCTTCACCCTGTACGAGAGCAACGCCATCCTGCGCTACCTCGCCAGCACCCGCGGGGGGGAAGCGCTGTATCCGACCGATGCCCGCAAGCGCGCCAAGGTGGACCAGTGGCTGGACTGGCAGTTGGGCACCAACAACCGGCCGATGACGGTGATGTTCCTGACCCTGATCCGCACGCCGGAAGCCGAGCGCAACATGACCGCCGTCGCCCGCGCGCGTGACGAGGCCGAGGCGCTGTGGCGCATCGTGGAGGCACAACTGGCCGCCCACCCCTATCTCTGCGGCGACAACCTGACCCTGGCCGATATCGCGCTGGGCATTTTTGTCCATCGCTGGTTCGTGCTGCCGATCGCACGCCCCGACTTGCCGCACCTGGCCGCCTGGTATGCCCGTCTGAAGACCCACAAGGGCTATGCCGACAACTGCCTGGCGCCGCTGGTATGACCGGCACCACCGTCAGCCGGGCCGAAGGCGCCCATTTCGAGGAAGGGCTGCGCGCCTTCTTCGCCTATCGCGACCTGGGGGTGAAGGCGGCGACGGGCGGCGCCTTCGCTGCCCATGTGATCCGCGCCATCCCCGGCCGCCATTCGGTCGCGCAATGGCATACCCATGACCTCGGCTTCCAGTTCACCATCGTGCTGAAGGGCTGGGTACGCTTCGAATACGAGGATATCGGCGAAGTCACCTTCCGCCAGGGCGATTCCGTCTACCAGCCCCCGATGGTGCGGCACCGGGAACTGGGCCATTCGGAGGACCTGGAACTGCTGGAGATCGTCAGCCCGGCGGAGTTCGTGACCAAGGCGGACGCGGACTGACAGGGCCGCCCTTCCCTTCCGGCCCGGGCACGGCTATTTGGGCGGAACTGCGGGCGTGGTGGAACTGGTAGACGCGCCGGACTCAAAATCCGGTTCCGCAAGGAGTGTCGGTTCGATTCCGACCGCCCGCACCACTTTCTCTTGAACTGGCGGATCAAGGGGCATGCTCATCGGGTGCCCCCTATGGCCTACGCCGCGGTCTTCGGAAGGCCGGGCCAGGCCGCGGCATCCTGGACCTACTCCGGCTTGATGCCGGCTTCACGGATGACCTGTCCCCAGCGCTCGATCTCGCTGTTGAAGAAGGCCGCGAAGTCTTCCGGCGAGCCACTGCCTGGCTGGACGCCGAGCGCTTTGAAGCGCTCTTGCAGATCGGGCGTCTGCAGCGCCGCGTTCACTTCGCGGTTGATACGCGCGATGATCTCCGGTGGCGTGCCGGTTCGCATGAACAGGCCGTGCCAGGATGTGACGACCAGATCGCGCAGGCCGCTCTCCCGCGCCGTCGGCACTTGCGGCAGTTCCGGAATCCGTTCGCCCGTGGTGACGGCGATCGGCCGAACGCGGCCGGCGGCGATCAGCGGAAGTGCCGTCTGCGGATTGTCGAACATGAAGGCGATCTGGCCGGCGACCAGATCGGCATTGGCCGGCGCCGCGCCGCGATAATGCGCCGCCGGAACCGGGATCCCGGCGAAGCGAATGAACATCTCGCCGGCCAGATGCGACGAGGTGCCGACGCCGCCGGTCCCGTATGTCAGCGGCCGCTGCTTCGCCAAGGCGATCAGTTCCTGCAGAGTCTGCACTGGCAGGCCTGGGTTGACCGTCAGGATCAGCGGCACCCGCGTCACCTGCGCCACGGCCGTCAGGTCGCGTTGGGTGTCGAAAGGCAGGTCGTTGAACATTGCCGGGTTGGCCGCATTGGAAAAGCTGCCCATCAAAATGGTGTAGCCATCCGCGGGGCCGTTCGCCACGGCGGCGGTGCCGATGTTGCCGCCACCGCCCGGGCGGTTCTCGACGACGACATTCTGACCCAGTGCCGGCCCCAGAGGGGCCGCGATGATACGCGCTGCGATGTCGGTGGGGCCCGCCGGCGCGACCGGCACGATCAGGCGCAGCGGCCGGTCCGGCCAGGCGGCGCAGGCTTGCCCGGCGATGAGAATAAGGGGCGCGGCAAGCACTGCGCGACGCTGGAACATGATGTCCTCCAGATCTTTTTTCCGAGCGTCGCTGAAGACGCAGGAAGGCGTCAAGCCACACGTTGACCGCTGTTACGACCCGTCGCAGCATCGATGCGGGGGAAACGAAAATGCGCATCGACGACGCCAGCGTGACCATGTTTCGCTGGGACGACATCCCGCCGGCACAATACGGCCATCTGAACCCGTCAGCCGGCGGATCCGAACTTGGGTTGCTGGAACTGCGGACCGACCAGGGCATCGTCGGACGCGCGTTTCTTGGCGCCTCGTTCCGCTCGGCCCGGCTCGATGTCGAGGGCCTCGTGCGGCACCTGCTGCCGATGTTGCAGGGTGAGAACCCGCTGGAGCGCGAGCGTCTTTTCGCGCGGCTCTATGGGATGCGGCGGGCCGCGACCTTGCGTGCGATCGGCGCGGTGGATGTCGCGCTGTGGGACATTTTGGGCCAGGCGGCCGGGCTGCCGCTGCACGCGATCATGGGCACGTCGCGCCGCAAGATCGCCGCCTATGCGTCCTCCTCCACCTTGAGCAGCGAGGGCGCCTATCCCGAACAGGCGTTGATGCTGAAGGCCAAGGGCTACACGGCCTACAAGATCCACCCGCCGAAAGGCGGCGTCGAAGCGGCGATCCGCGTCTGCCGCGCGGTGCGCGACGCGGTGGGGCCGGAGATGGTGCTGATGATCGACCCGGCTGGCGCGTTCCGGTTGCCGGATGCCGTCCGCCTCGGCCGCGTGCTGGAGGAGCTACGCTTCCACTGGTACGAGGACCCCCTCGGCGAAGACGACCTGCACAATTACCCGGCGCTTCGCGCGAAGCTGGATGTGCCGATCCTCGCAACCGAATACGCCTCCGGTGGCTTCGAGATCATGGGCACATGGATCGAACGCGGGGCGACGGATTACCTGCGCGGCGACGTCGCGGTGAAAGGCGGCCTCACCCCCTGCCTGAAGGCCGCGCACCTGGCCGAAGCCTTCGCGATGAACTTCGAGGTCCACCACGGCGGCAATAGCTGGAACAACGTGGCGCAGCTCCACCTCATCATGGCGATCCGCAACACCGAGTATTTCGAGGTCCTGCTGCCGGAAGCCGCGCAGAAATACGGCCTGCTCCGCGATATCGAGGTGGATTCGGAGGGTTTTGTTCATGCCTGGGACGCACCCGGCGTCGGGGCGGAGCCGGACATGGATTTGATCAAGGCGAAGACGACGACCGTCCTGCGCTAAGCAGGCGGACATGTCCAATTCGCTCAGCGCCCTACCGACCGGCGCTATCGGCCAAGGCATGCCTCGTCGATTGTTTCAGAATATCAAAGACTTGTGACGTGTCTCCCTTCCTTCAGGCCTTGAGGTGCTTCATCGCCTTGGTGAAGCCGTCGTGCAGCATGTCCACGTCGCTGGAATAGGCGAGCAGCAGGGCCCCCGCGTCCTTCCACTGCTTCACCTGTTCCGGGCTGAAGCAGAGCATGGCGCAGGTCTTCCCATGCCGCCGCGCCGCGTCGAGGATCAGGTTGCGCTTCTCATCCATCACCTTCGCCTGGTCCGGCGCGCCGAAGACGCCCAGATCCTGCGCCAGGTCGGCCGGACCCAAGGTCAGCGCGTCGATGCCATCCATCGCGGCGATCTTGTCCAGGTCCTTGAAGGCATCGGCCGTCTCGATCATCACCGTGACGAAGACTTGGCAATTGGCGTGGGCGCGGCGTTCCGCCACCGTGCCGCTGGTGTCGAAGTTCGTCGCCGCACTCAGCCCGCCATTGCCGCGCAGCCCGCGCGGGGCGTAGCGCGACGCCGCGACGATCTCGGCCGCGTGTTCGGCGGATTCCACCTGCGGGCAATGGATGTTCCAGACGCCGACATCCAGCAGCCGCGTGATCCATTCGCGGTTCGCCTTGGGCGGGCGCACGGCGATCGGGTAGTCCATCGCCCGCGCCATGGTCGCCATGTCGCCGATGGTGTCCATCGTGGTCGCGGTGTGTTCCATGTCGATCCGCGCGAAATCGACGCCAGCCGCCTTCAGCAGCATCAGGATCGCGGGGTTCTGCACCATGGTGACCCAGGTGCCGATCTGCACTTCGCCGCGCTCGATCCCGGCACGCATCCTGTTGACCTGCATCACTTGCTCTCCCAGTTTCTCGTTCTACTCAGCCCGAATCTGGGCCTGCCGTGCGACGGCACCCCAGCGGGTGGTTTCCGCCACGACGAAATCCCGCACCGCATCGGGCGAAAGGACCGGGGTCGTGATGCCGAGTTCGGCGAAGCGCGTCGCCACCTCCGGCGATTGCAGCGCCGCGGTCACATCGCGATTCAGGCGCTGAATAATCGCGGCCGGCGTTCCCGCCGGCGCGAAGAGCACGCCCCAGGTCAGGGATTCGAAACCAGGCAAGGTCTCGGCGATGGTCGGCGCATCCGGTGCGATGGCGACGCGGGTGGGGCTGGCGACACCCAGAAGTTTCATCTTGCCATCCCGCACATGCGGCAGGCCGGAGGAGATGTTGTCGAAGGCCATCTGCACATTCCCCGCCATCAACTCCGTCATGAGTTGGCCGGAGGAACGGTAAGGAACGTGCTCCGCCGTGGTGCCTGTCATCTGGGTGAACAGGGCGCCCGCCAAATGGATGGAGGTGCCGACACCGGAGGAGGCGTAGTTGAACCGCCCCGGCTGCGCCCGCATCAGCGCGACCAGCTCCGCCACGTTATTCGCGGGCGAACTCGCCGGCACGAACAGCGCGTTCGGCTGCACGCTGATCATCGCGATCGGCGAGAAATCGCGCAGATTGTCATAGGGCATGCGCGGATAGACGGCGTTGTTGATGGCATGGCTGCTGATCGTGCCGATGCACAGCGTATAGCCATCGGCCGGCGCCTTGGCGCAGGCCTCGCTGCCGACATTGCCGCCGGCACCGGCCCTGTTTTCCACCACCCAGGGCTGGCCCAGGCGCTGCGACATCTGCGCGCCGATCAGCCGCGCGGTCAGGTCGGTCGTGCCGCCGGCGCCGAAGGGAACGATCACGCGGATCGGGCGGCTCGGCCAGGACGCCTCCTGCGCGCCGACCGGCAATGCGATCAGGCAACAGGCCAAGATGGCGGCAAAACTGCGACGGAACATGGTGTCCTCCCTGCGTGGCGCCCTTTGCGGGCGTTCTTGTTCAGCGCGCGGCTTCTTCGCGTTCCAGCCCGACGGCGCGTGCCGTATCGGCCCATTTCTCCGCCTCGGTGCCGACGAAGCGGGTGGCCTGCTCGGGCGTCATGGTCCAGATCGCCGTGCCCAAGGTCGCGTGGCGCTGCACGATGTCAGGGCGCTGCAGGATCGCGACGACGTCGGTGTGGATTTTTGCCAGTACCTCCGGCGGCAAGCCGGCCGGTCCCATCAGGATGCCCCAGACGGTGCTGGTGAAGCCGGGGATGATGGTCTCGCCGACCGTGGGGACCTCGGGGATCTGCGGTGCGCGCTCGGCGCCGCAGGTGGCCAGCATCTTCATCCGCCCGGCGCGCACATGCGGCAGCGTCGGTGTCACCGTATCCAGCATCGCATTCACCCGGCCGGACATCAGGTCGGGATGCCCCTGGGTCGATCCGCGATAAGGCACGCGCGTCATCCGCAGCCCGGCCTGCTGGCACAGCAATTCCATGCCAAGCGCGCCGAAGGTCGCGTAGCTCGTCTGGTCGGGCCGGGCCTTCACATAGGCCACGAATTCTTCCGCGGTATTCGGCGGAAAATCCGGCGCCACGATCAGCGCCTGCGGCGTCTGCGACGTCGTGGTGATGTAGGTCAGGTCCCGCATCGTGTCATAGGGCGTGCGATACAGCGCCGGGCTGATCGTATGCGCGGTGCCTGCCAGGCATAGCGTCGTGCCATCGGGCGTGGCGCGCGCGGTCGCTTCCGCGCCGATCATGCCATTGGCGCCGGCGCGGTTTTCCACCGTCACCGCCTGACCCCAAAGCGGGGTCAGGTTCTCCGCCAGCAGCCGCGCCGTGATGTCCGACACGCCACCCGCCGGATAGGGCACGATGATCCGCACCGGACGCGTCGGATACCGCGCGCCCTGGCCGAATGCCGTCCCGGCCCCCAGCAGCAAGGCTGGTGCGGCCAGGAGCCCGCGTCGTTCGAACATCATGATCCTCACTCCCGTGATGCCGCCCCGCGTCGTGTCGCGCGGTTCCTGCGGCGGTGGTGTCAGACGGCCTTGGCGAGCCGCGCGGCTTCGCGCAGCCCCTTGCCGGAACGCACATGTTCGAAGATCACCTGGTCCATCGCCTCGGCCTTCTCGGCGCGGGTGAAGACGTCCATCAGGCGGGCGCGGGGGATGCAGACCACGCCGGTGCTGTCGCCGACCAGGATGTCGCCCGGATTGACCGTGACCTTCTCCAGCGTGATCGGAACCTGCGTCGCCGCGGTGCGGACGCGGGTGCGGCCGCTGACCGGCACGGCATGCTTCACGAACAGGTCCATGCCGCTGTCCACGATCTCGGCCAGGTCGCGCACGCCGCCATCGACGACGATGCCCGCGACGCCGCGCAGTTTTGCGGCTGTCGCCGCGGCGCCGCCCATCATGGAGACCATCGCCCCACCCGCATCGATCGCGATGACATCGCCCGGGGCCGCGTTGTCGACGTACGCGGGAATGTCGAATTCCTCCGGCGCGAAGGTGCCGAGCGCGCCAACCGCGACATTCACGGTGAAGGCCGGGCCGGCGAACTTGCGATCGGCAGCGACGGGGCGGATCGGCGGCACCACCAGCCCATCGATGCCGAGCGCATCCAGCGCACCGCCCACGGTGCTGGGTCCGATCTCACGCAGGCGGGCGCAGATGGCGGTCAGTTCATTGTCAGTCATGCCGGTTCCTCGCTTGTGAAAAATGCGGTCGTCATTGCGGTTCGATCCGCGCCAGGCGCACCAGGTCGCCCCAGCGCGTGGTCTCGCTGCGGATGAAGGCGCCATAGGCTTCTGGTGTCGGCGACAGATCGACCTCGAAGCCCAGCGCCGCGTAGGTCCGCCGCACGTCGGGCGTGTCGTAGCGGCTGCGCAGCGCGTCGAAGATGCGCTGGATGATGGCGGGGTCGGTGCCGGCTGGCGCCGCGATGCCCTGCCACGGCACCAACTGGAAGCCGGGCAATCCCGCCTCCGTCAAGGTCGGCACATCCGGCGCCAGCGGCGTGCGCTGCGGCGCCGTCACGCCAAGCCCGATCGCTTGGCCGGAACGTATGTGCTGCAACGCATTGCTGGGGTCGGCGAAGGTGAAGGAGATCTGCCCACCCAGCAGATCGGTCACCGCCGGCGGGATGCTGCGATACTGCACCCCCACCGCATCGAACTTGCCGTCGTTCGTCAGCATCACGGCAGCGATCTGCGACGAACTGCCGGAATAGCCGTAGGTCAGCCGTCCCGGATTCGCACGGCCGTAGTCCACGAGTTGCTGCAGGTTGCGCACCGGCAGCGCGGGATGGCTCAGCAGGATCAGCGGCCCGGTCGCGAGGTTCGAGATCGGCACGAAATCCGCTACCGGATCATACGGCAGGTTGTTGAACAGCGCCTTGTTGGCGGCATGCGTGGAATTGGTGACGATCAGCAGCGTGTGCCCATCCGGCCGCGCCCGCGCGACCGCCTGGGTGCCGATGATGCCGCCGGCGCCGGTGCGATTTTCCACCACGACCTGGGCGCCAAGAGCCTCCCCGATCGCGCGCGCCGCCTGGCGGCCGACCACATCCGTGGAACTGCCAGCGGCGAAGGGCACGATGATGGTGATGGGACGATTGGGATAGGTTTGCGCACGGGCGCCGCTGGCCGTCGCAAGCAACAGGCTGCCGCCCAGCAGGGACCTGCGGGTGCTGTGCATGTTCGTTTCCTCCGTATCCGGGCGGATCTAAGGCGCGGTTCAACTGATTGACAAATCGAATTATTCAAAGGTTTAATTGGTTATTCTTATGAGCCCGACACTCCGCCAATTCGCCGCCTTCACGCGCATCGCGCGCCTCGGCTCCTTCGCGCGCGCGGCGGAGGCGCTCGGCATGTCGCAACCCGCCTTGAGCCAGGCCATCGCGCAGATGGAACTGCTGCTCGACCTGAAACTGTTCCAGCGCACCACGCGCGCGGTTCGGCTGACCGTGGAGGGCGAGCTGCTGCTACCGCGCGCCGAGGCCATCCTGGCCAGCGTGGACGACGCGGTGTCCGCCGTGCAGGAACAGTCCCGCCTGCGGCGCACCCGCATCGCCGTCGGCTCCCTGCCATCCATCGCCAATGGCTTCCTGCCGGAGATCCTGCGCCTGTACCGCGAACGCTTCCCGGCGGCGCAGGTCGCCGTCACGGATGGCACGTCGGATGCGCTTTATGCGGGGATCGCGTCGGGGCAGCTCGACCTGGCCATCGGCAGCCGCCTGCGTGGGCATGCCGGGGTGACCTTCCTGCCGCTGCTGCACGAGCGTTTCGCGCTGGTGCTGCGCCGCGACCACCCGCTGTCGCGGCGGCAGTCGGTGCCCTGGAACGAGGCCCTGCTGCACGACTTCATCGCCTTTCCGCCCGGCAGCGGCGGCGATGCGGCGATCCACGACGCGCTGGAACGCGCGGGGCTCGCGCTGCATCCGGTGATGACACTGGCGCAGTCGCACACGGTGATGAGCATGGTCGAGGCAGGGGTGGGCGTGACCGCGCTGCCGGCCCTCGGCTGCCCCCCGGCGGATCACAAGGGCCTCGCCGTGCGGCCGCTGACCGATCCGGTGGTGGAGCGCGAAGTCGGCATCCTGCGGGCCGCCGCCGCCGCGCCGACCGACGGCATCCTGGCGTTGCAGGAGATCATCCTGGAATGCGTCGCCCGCAGCACCTTGCCCGGCATTGTCCTGGACCTTGCGCTCACATCACGACGGCTGCGCCGGCCGGCGTGAATGGTCCGCATCGCGGAAAGCCCAAACGCGCTTCCAGCGTCGGTCGCGCGGCGTTTTGCCGTGCCGCCTGAAACGGCGGCGCGGCCTCACATGCTACGCATTCATCTGCAGCACATGGACAGACGTGCCACCACGCTTCATCAAAAAATCGTACCAGGACATGCTGGGCCTAGGCACCTAGTCAACCGTGATGCCCGCTTCCCTGATGACCTTGCCCCAGGCCTCGGTATCGCGCGCCAACAGGGCCTGCATCGCCGCACCGTCGCCGCCGAGCAAACTCACGCCCTGCGCCGCAAGCCGTTCCTTCAGCGCCGTATCCTGCGTCGCACTACGCAGCGCCGCTGATAGCCGCGCCGTGATGGCCTCGGGCGTACCGGCCGGTGCGAAAAGCCCCATCCAGAATACCGCATCGAAGCCTGGCAAGGTCTCCGAAATCGCGGGCACATCCGGCAGCAGCGCCAGCCGATTCAGCGACGACACGCCAAGCGCCCGGGTGACACCCCCAGCCAGCAACGACTGCGCCTCCAACGGCGAATTGAACATCGCCTGGATGCGGTTCGACTGAAGATCCAGCATCGCCGGCGCGCCGCCGCGATAGGGCACATGCTCCGCCTCGATCCCCGCCTGGCGCAGCAACATCGCGAACATCAGGTGATTGACCGCACCGATACCGGCGCTGCCGTAGTTGATCTTGCTGGGATTGGCTCGCGCATAGGCGATGAACTCCGCGACTGTCGTCGCTGGCACGGACGCATGCACCTGCAACACCAGCGGATTGCTGTAGACCGGGCCGATCGCGATCAATTCTCGCAACGGATCGCGCGGCGTCAGGTTCGGCTGCAAGGCCGGATTGATGGCAAGCGAACTGGCCCCGAGCAACAGCGTGTACCCATCCGGCCGCGCCTGCGCGACATAGGTGGACCCGATGGAGGTCGCGGCCCCCGCACGGTTCTCCACCACCAGGGGGCGGCCCAGATCCCGCTCCATAATGGCCGCAACGGCGCGGCCGACCACGTCGGTCCCACCGCCAGGTGCGAAGGGCACGACGACGCTGATCGGGCGATTGGGAAAGCCCGGCTGGGCCATGGCGGTGCCAGCCGCCAGCAGCGGCGTGGCGAGGAAGGCGCGGCGTGGCACGAACATGGTGCGGTATCCCTTCAAAAACGGCCGGCATCGACCTTGATGCGATCCCCGGTGACGGAGGACGACGCGTCGCTGGCGAGGAAGAGTGCGGCGCGCGCCACCTCCTCCGGGTCAACCCAGCGGCGCAGCGCCGCGACATCGGTGTAATTCTCGCGGATGATCTGTTCCGCCGGCCGGCCTTCGGCCTCCGCGCGGCGGGCGATGACGCGGTCCATCAATTCACCACTGACGGCACCGGGGCATAGCGCGTTCACGCGCACGCCAAACGGACCGACTTCGCGCGCCACGGCTTCGGTCATGCCGATCAACGCGAATTTCGTCGCCGAATAGGCGCTGCGCATCGGGTAGCCCTTCAGCCCCATCAACGACGACATGTTGATGATGGATCCGCTGCCCTGCGCCGACAGCACGCGGGCAGCGACGCTCAGCACATGCATCGCGCCAAACAGGTTGACCTCGACGCAGGCGCGCCAGGCAACGAGGTCCACCTCCGCGATCGGCGCCACCGGCCCGCTCATGCCCGCATTGTTTACCACGACATCGACGCGGCCGTGCAGCGCGATGGCCTTGGCAAAAAGCCTTTCGACATCGTCGATGTCGCAGACATCCGTTACCACCGCCGTGCCCTGTATCGGCCCCGCCACGGCCTCCAGGCTGGCCTGCGTCCGCCCCGCCAGCACCACCTTGGCCCCGGCACGGGCGAAGAACTCGGCACAGGCCTGGCCAATGCCGCTGCCGGCACCGGTCACGATGGCGACCTTGCCGTCGAGGCGCAGGATGGGATCAAGCGAGGCTGTCGTCATGTCATGTTCCATCAAATTGGCGGCCGGGATCGAACAGCGGCAGTTCGGTCTGGCGTTGCAGGATCAGGTCCCCCATCAGCCGGCTGATGTAGGGGCCAATGGTATAGCCGCCGCGGACGCAGCCCAGGATGAAAGCGCCGGGCACCCCGGGCGCCTCACCGGCCAGTGGGTAGAAGTCGGGCACATTCGCCTCGAACCCCGTCCATGTCCGCACCACGCGGCAGACAGCCAGGCCCGGCACGGCGTATTGCGCCAGGCGCAGATTGGGCAGAAGCGTGTCCAGGTCGGCAACGGTGTGGCCATCGTCCGGGCTGCCAAGCCCCTGCCAGCCACCACCGATCAGCACCGTGCCATTCGGCTTCTGCTTCATGGTCAGCAGCCCGGTCGCATGGCCGATGACGCCATGCATCAGCGGCGGCGCACGTTCGGTGACCGACACGGTATTGACCCGCGCCCGCACAGGCAGGTCCAGGCCGATCATCGCGCCCGCGGCCCGCAACCAGCCGCCGCAGGCCAGCAACAGCCGTTTGGCGGAGATACGCTCCTCACCCACGCGGATGGTGAATCCCGCCGCATCGCGGTCGATGGCGGTGACGCGCGTTTGTTCACGCATAACCACCCCGGCCGCCGCCAACCCCAAGCGGTAGAAGCGCCCCGTCAGACTGGAATTGGCGTAGCCATCCGCCGCGCACCAACTGGCCGCGACGATGCGCCGAGTGACATGCGGCTCGGCCTCGGCGACGCGTGCCGGCGACACCATCTCGATCGGCGCGCCGGCGGCGGCCTTCATCGCCATGCGCTCTTCCAGCAACGCCGCCTCGCGCGCGTTGAAGGCCAGGGTGAAGCCGCCGGTCTCATGAAACCCCACCGCCGCGCCCGCCTGCTTCCACAAGGCATGGCCCCGCAACGCATAGGGCATCAGTTTCACGCGCTTGATTTGCAGGGACAGCGTGCCGGCATTCACGCCCGACGCCCCGCTGCCGATGTCCCCCTGTTCCAGCACAAGCACGCGCATGCCGCCCTCGGCCGCGCGGATCGCGGCGCCGCAGCCCATGATGCCACCGCCTATGACGACCAGGTCGTAGGTCACAGCGGCGCCGGGGCCGGGATCGGCAGGCTGTCGTAGTCGAAATCCCCCGCCAGCAGATCGATCGGCACGGGGCGCAGCGGCGGCCGGCCGGTGCCGGGGCCAATGGCCTCCCGCGACCGGCCGGTGCGGGCGGCGATCAGCATCGCGGCGGCCTCGGCGCAATAGCGCCCGCCGCAGGGGCCCATGCCGCAACGGGTCGCGGCCTTCAGCGCCGTGAGGGTGACGGCGCCGGCATCGATCTCCGGCTCCAGTTCGGCCCGGCGCAGCCCCTCGCAGCGGCACAGGATGGTGTCGGGCGTCGCCAGGTCCAGCAGCGCCGCGGGCGGCGTCGCGATGCGCGTCATCGCCGCACCGAAGCGGCGGGTGCGTGCCAGCCGCGCGGTCAGCGCGATCACCTCGGCATCGGCCACGCCAAGCCCGCAGGCGCCCAGCGCCGCCAGCCGCCCGGTCAGCGGCGCGGCATCGGCGCCCAGCACCCCGGCGCCATCGCCGCAGGCAAACAAGCCGGGCACCGAGGTCCGGCCCAGCGCGTCGATGACCGGCACCCAGCCCCCCAGCGCCGGATCGTGGCGGTGCTCGGCACGCAGCAACCGCGTGGCCTCGGTCGCCGGCAACAGTCCGTGCCCCAGGCACAGCGCATCGGCGTCAAAGCGCCGCGCGGGGCCGCCGTGCAACGGCACGACCTCCACCGCCGTCACACCGTCGTCGCCAAGCACGCGGGCGACGGCATGGCCGCGCAGCACCGGCACGCCCGCGCGCTTCACCCGCGCGGCCCAGCCCAGGCCCCGCGCCAGCAGGTCAGGTCGCGCGGCAAGGTGTGGTGCCAGCCGCAGCCAGTCGCTTGTGTCGGCGGCATCCACCATCGCCGCCACCTGGCCGCCACCGGCCAGGATGGTGGCGGCAACCAGCAACAACAGCGGCCCGGTGCCCGCGACGACCACGCGCCGGCCAGGCAGGATTTTTTGGGATTTCAACAGGACCGTCGCCGCGGCCAGGCCAATGACGCCAGGCAGCGTCCAACCCGGCACGGGCAGCACGCGTTCCTGCGCGCCGCTGGCCAGGATCAGCGTCCCGGCCGTGTGTTCCTCCTGCCCCTCTGGCCCGACGCAGGCGACACGGAAACCGGGGGCAAGGAACCAGACGCGGCGGTCGAACAGGCAGCGCACGCCACTGGCAGCCAGGGTGGCGCGCAACGCGGCCCCTGGTTCCGGCGGGCCGCGCAGGATGGACGCTGCGGGAGCACGAAAAACCTGGCCGCCCGCGGCGGGCGCCTCGTCGATCAGCAGGGTGGACCGGCCACGCGACGCGGCCTCGATCGCCGCAGCCACGCCGGCCGGCCCCGCCCCCAGCACGATGACGTCGTGGCGAGTCACGGCGGCGTTTGCCGGCGGACATCCAGCCCCGCGCGCACCGGCACGCGGCAGGCTTCGGCCAAGTGGTCGTCGATCAGCACCACGCATTCCTGGCAAGCGCCCATGGCGCAGAACATGCCGCGCGGACCGCCATCGCCGGGGGCGGTCCGCAAGGCGCGGATGCCCGCCGCCAGCAAGGCCACCGCGACGCTTTCACCGGCAATGCCCTCGATCTCGACGCCATCGAAGCGGAAGCGCACCGGTGCGGCCCGCGCGATGCCGGTCGTGATGCGCAGGCCCATCAGCCCAGCAGCCCGACCTCGGACAGGCGGCGCTTCAGGGTCTCCAGCGCATCGGCTTCCAGCGGCAGCACAGGGTCACGCGGCACGCCGGCCGGCAGGCCCATCAGGTTGAGCGCGGCCTTGAAGGCCGCCGGCCAGGTGCCGATGCCCATCAATACCTGGTAGGCCACCGTCAGCTTGTGATGCAGCGCCGCCAGTTCCGGCCCGGGCGCCTGGGCACCCACCTGCATGATGCGCCCGGCATCATGCCCCAGCAGTTCCGGCCCCGTGGCGATGAACCCGGCCGCCCCCAGCGCCACGCCAGGGAAAATGAAGTGACAAGGCCCGACCATCACCGCCAGCCGGTCGCGGAAGCGGTGCAGCAGGTGGCTGTGATGGAAGAAGTCGCGGTTGCTTTCCTTGATGCCGATGATCGGCGCGATCCCGGTCAGGCTTTCCAGGTCATCCAGCGACAATTCGACGCCACCGGTGCGGCGCGGGGAATTATAGGCGACGATCGGCAGCGGCACGGCCTTGGCCACAGCCTCGAACCGCCGCAGCAGTTCCGTGCTCGTGGCCTTCAGCACATAGGTCTGCGGCATCATCAGCAGGCCATCGGCGCCGGCCTCCATCGCCGCGCGCGCATAGGCGACCGATTGGGCGGCCGATGGCGCGGTGCAGCCGGTCATGACAGGCACGCGGCCCGCCGCGACCTTCAGCGCGATGACGGTCAGGCGCGCGCGTTCGGCGGCGCTCAGTGTCCAGCTCTCGCCATTGTCGCCGGCGACGCAGATGCCGCGTGCGCCATGGTCGATCAGCCAGCCGACGATTTCGGCAAAGCCATCCTCCATGATCTCGCCGGTGGGCGTGAAGGGGGTGACGACGGCGGGGACGTAGCCGCCAAGGGTGGTGCGATCGAGGGGGAATGCGGTCACGCGATGGGCTCCTCAGCCAGGGCTAGCTCAAGTTGGGCCTGTTCAAGATCCACGCGATGGAGTGCGCCGGCCTGCGCCTCCACGATCATCAGGAACCGCCCATCCGGGCTGAAGGCGACGCTGGTTGTCCAGAGCCCCCCCGGCGTGCGGATACGCAGCAGAGGAAAGCCGATGGCGTCGAACAGCCAGACCGTCCCGGCCTGGGCATGCGCCACGGCCAGGCGGCCCTGCGCATCCATGGCCAGACCATCCGGCCCCAGCCCGCCCGAAAGTTGCACATAGGTGCCGACCATCGGCAGCAGCGGATCCGGCGCGTCGGCCAGCAGGCGCCAGACCGCGTTGGCCCGCGTCGCCGCCAGATAAACAAAGCTGCCACCGACCACGACGCCGTTCGGATAGGGCACATTCGGCAAGACCAGGTCCAGTCGCCCATCGGGCCACCGCCGGAACAGCCGGCCGGTTGGGTCCGACAGGCTGGATCGCCCGGAATCGGTGAACCAGATCGACCCGTCCGGCCCGCGGCACAGGTCGCTCAGGCCGCGAAAATTCTCGGTATTCACGCCGGCGCAGAGCGTGCTCAGCCGCCCCTCCGCCAAATCCAGCCGCAGCAGGCCGCGGCGGTAATCGGCAATCACCCAGGCATCGTCCGTCAGGCGGCACAACCCATGCGGTTCGCCATCATAGGCAAAGGCGACATCCCATTGCCCATCAGGGGTGACACGCAGGATGCGGCCATGCGGCACATCGACCATCCAGGCCGTGCCATCGGCGTCGACGCTCAACCCCTCCAGGAAGGAATGCAGCCGCTGCCCGGGGCGCGTCGTGCGCACCCAGGCGGTCGGCTCGCCTTTCCAATGCAGGGCCTCCGGTAAACGGGTCACAGGGGTCGCCAGCAGGGTTCGCATGCGGGTGAGCATCTGCCTCCCAAGCCCATTCCGGAAGCCGTCTCGCCTCGGCTCTTGTTTCCTATACGGTCTAGTGTTTAGCATATCAACCACAAGACACCGATCTTCCGGATATCTTCATGCCGAGCGCCATCCTTCACCGCGACCTTCGCACCACGCCCCCGCTCGTCGAGCGGGGTGAGGGTGCGTATCTTTTCGACACCACAGGCAAGCGCTACCTCGACGCCTCCGGCGGCGCCGCCGTGTCCTGCCTGGGGCACAGCCACCCGCGCGTGATCGCGGCGATCGAGGCGCAACTGCGCCGCATGCCGTTCAGCCACACCTCGTTCTTCACGAACCAGCCGGCGGAAGACCTGGCGGCGCTGCTGATCGACCGCGCCCCCGCGGGCTTCGGCGCCGGACGGGTCGCCTTCCTCGGCAGCGGGTCGGAGGCGATGGAGGCGGCGCTGAAACTCGCGCGCCAGCATTTTTGGGAAAAGGGCGAACCCAAGCGCGCCCGCTTCATCGCCCGGCGCATGAGCTATCACGGCAATACCCTGGGCGCGCTGGCCATCGGCGGCCATGCCGGGCGGCGCGCGCCCTATGCGCCGATGCTGATGGACGTGGCGCATGTCTCGCCCTGCTTCGCCTACCGTTTCCAGGCGCCGGGCGAGAGTGACGACGCCTATGCCACTCGTCTGGCCGATGAACTGGCCGTCGAGATCGAACGCCAGGGGCCAGAGACCGTGGCCGCCTTCATCGCCGAACCCGTCGTCGGCGCCACCATCGGCTGCGTGCCGCCGGTGCCCGGCTATTTCCGGCGTATCCGCGAGGTCTGCGACCGCTACGGCGTTCTGCTGATCGCCGATGAGGTGATGTGCGGCATGGGCCGCACCGGTAGCCTTTTTGCCATCGCGCAGGAGGATGTCTGCCCGGACATCATCACCATCGCCAAGGGCCTGGGCGCCGGCTACCAGCCGATCGGCGCGTTGTTGGCCAGCGAAACGGTGATCGCCCCCCTCGCCGCCGGCAGCGGCACGTTGCAGCACGGCCATACCTACATGAGCCACGCCATCGCCTGCGCCGGATCGCTGGCGGTGATGCGGGCGCTGGAGGAAGAACAACTGCTCGGCGCCGTCCAGCAACGTGGGCGCGACCTGGAAGCGGCCTTGCGCGCGCGTTTCGGCGACCATCCGCATGTCGGCGATATTCGCGGGCGCGGCTTGTTCTGGGCGATGGAACTCGTGGCCGACCGGGCCACCAAGGCGCCCTTCCCCAAATCCCTGGGCCTCGCCGCGCAGATCAAGCGGGTGGCGCTGGCGAATGGGCTGATCTGCTACCCCTCCGGCGGCACGGCCGATGGCGAGAATGGCGACCACGTCCTGCTGGCGCCGCCCTTTATCCTCAGCGCGCCGCAGATCGACGAGATCGTGGACAAGCTGGACGTCTCCCTGAAACAGGCGCTCGGCGCCCGGCCGTTGGCGGCCTAACGTGACGCGAGGAGACAGCCCGATGGCCCAGAGCAGCATCATCCCCCGCCGCGCCTTGTTGGCGGCGCCGCTGCTGGCGATGGGCCGGGGCGTCCAGGCCCAACCGGCCTATCCCGATCGCCCGATCACTGTCGTCATCCCCTATCCCCCCGGCGGGGGTACCGATTCCTTCGGCCGGCCGGTGTCGCAGTTGTTGGGGCAGGCGTTGGGCCAGTCCGTCGTCGTGGAAAATCGCGGCGGGGGCGCCACTTCCATCGGATCGACCTATGTCGCGCGGGCGCGGCCGGATGGGTACACGCTGCTGCTGGGGTCGAATTCGCTGGCGATCAATCCGGCGCTGGACCCCAGCCTGACGCCGCGGGACCCCATGCGGGAGTTGTCCCCCGTCGGGCTGGTCTATCGCAGCCCCTTCCTGTTGCTGGTGCAGGATGCCGTGCCGGCCCGCACCCTGGCCGAGTTCATCGCCTACATGCGGGCCAATCCCGGGCGCATCAACTACGCCAGTTCGGGCAACGGCTCCGCCAACCATCTGGTCTTCGCCCTGTTGGCCGAGCGCGCGGGGGTGGAGGCCGAACACGTACCCTATCGCGGCCTCGCGCCCGCGCTGCTCGACCTTTCGGCCAATCGCGTGCAGGCAATTTTTTGCTCAGCCCTGCTTGCCAGGCCCTTGCTTGATCGCGGCGTGGCGCGGGCGATCGCGGTATCCTCGGCCGAACGCATGGCGGCGCTGCCAGACTTGCCGCCGGTCGCCGACACGCTGCCGGGATTCGATGCCGTGTTCTGGCAGGGCTTGTTCGCCCCAGCCGGAACGCCGCAGCCGATCATCGATCGGCTGCACGCGGCGCTGATCGCTGCGACATCGGACAGCGCGCTGCAGGCGCGCGCGGTCGCGGATGGCAGTGAAATCCGCGCCAGCGATCCGCAGGGGTTGGAGCGCTTCCTGGCCGAGGAGACACGCACCTGGGCCGCGCTGGTGCGCCAAGCCAAGCTGACCGCCGACCCGGCGCCCTGACGATGTCAGGCCGCGGGGAAGTAACCCAGGCGTTCGGAAATGGCGCGCGCCGCCTTCAACACTTCCGGCACGTAGAAACTGTCCATCTCGTCGAACCGGAACGCGACATCGGGGCCGGAGATATCGATGGCCGCGACCACATGGCCCGACTGGTCGAAGACGGGCGCCGCGACGGAACTGCCGCCGCGGTCCACCATGCCACGGCTGACGACATGCCCCAGGGCCGCTGCCTGCGCGACGTTGCGCATCAGCGTGGCCAGGTCGGCCGGCGAATCCGGCGTGCGCGCCGGCAGGGCGCCATCGCGATACAGGTCGGCCATCTCCCGCGCCGACATGTCGGAAAGCAGCAGCCAACCCATGGGCATGACCGACGCCGGCAAACGCGTGCCGGTGTTGAAGGTCGTCAGGTAGCCACTGCGCGACTGCACGCAATCCAGGAACAGCACGTCGCGCCGGTCGCGGATGGCCAGGTGCGCGGATACGCCCGTGGCATCGCGCAACGCCTCCAGCACGCCCTGCGCCACCTGGATCAGGCTCTGCCCGTTCAGATACGCGAAGCCCAGGTTCAACACGCGCGGGCCAAGCCGATAGACGCGTTCATCCGGGCTGCCTTCCAGGAAGCCCATGAAGCGCAACGTATAGACCAGGCGGAAGGCGGACGACCGGCCAATGCCGATGCGCTGCGCCAATTCGCGGACCGTCAGCCCACGCTCGGCCGCGGCCAGCACTTCCAGCACCCGCAGCCCACGCTCCAGCCCCGGCACGAGGTAGCTCTCGTGGTTTTCGGCCGGGACGCCGGGGATCAATTTTTGGCGGTCGATAGGTGCGGTCATGGTCCCTGTTTGGGGTCCTGTATGGCTGGGCGGCCGCCACGTGGTGCCCGCCGGATGACGGGCACGGCCGGTCCACGCCGCCACGCCTTCCCGCGCGCCCATGATCGGGCGCGCGCCCTTCTGCTTAGCCACGCCGCCGCCGCAAGACAAATGCGGTCGGCGTCCATCGTCCGATCCAACAAGGAGCATCCGTGATGAGTATCGCCCGACGCAGCCTGCTGCCCGCCCTCGCCGCGCTGCCTTTGCTCAAGGCCCAAGCTCAGACACCGGCCTGGCCGACCCAGCCGCTCCGCTTCATCGTGGCCTATACCGCCGGTGGCACGATCGACGTCACGGCGCGGCTGATGGCCGACAAGCTTTCCCCGGTCTGGGGCCAGCCGATCGTCGTGGAAAACCGCACCGGCGCCGCCGGCACCCTGGGTGCCAATTTCGTCGTCCGCTCCCCGCCGGACGGCCACACTTTGCTGATCGCCTCGGCCGCCGAGATCGTCGTGGCCAAGCTGACGCAGCGCAGCCTGCCCTATGACCCCGAGACCGACCTGGTGCCGATCACCCTGATCGCGCGCAACCCATTTGCCCTGGTCGTGTCCCCGACGGTGCCGGCAAAGACCCTGCCGGAGTTCCTGGCCTATGCGCGCGGCCGGCAATTGTCCTACGGCAGCTCGGGCGTCGGGACGACGACGCATTTCGGGTCGGAGCTGTTCAGGCAGCGCACCGGGCTGGACCTGGAACATGTGCCCTATCGCGGCAGCGCCGCACTGATGGCCGACCTTCTGGCCGGGCGCATCCAGATGTCGCTCGACGCCATCCCGGCCGTGCTGCCCTTCATCAGGTCGGGCCAATTGCAGCCCATCGGCGTCGCGACCCTGAACCGCAGCATCCTCGCACCCGAAATCCCGACGCTGAGCGAACAGGGGCTTGAGGGCTTCACCGCCGGCGGTTGGGTTGGCGCCCTGGCACCGCGCCAGACGCCGCCGGAGGTGACGCAGAAAATCGGCCAGGACATGATCGCCGCGATGCGCCAGGGCATCGCGACCGAGTTGGAGCAGCGCGGCTTCGAACCGGTCGCAAGCGACGCCGCCGCCTTCCGTACCTTCATCACAGCCGAATCCGCGCGCTGGGCGGAAGTCGCCCGCCGCGCGAATATCCAACCGGCATGAGAGCCTTCGACGGTATCCGCGTGCTGGATTTCAGCCACGTCATCGCGGGTCCGTTCTGCACCTACCAACTCGGGCTGCTGGGCGCCGACATCATCAAGGTGGAGGAGCCCGGCGTCGGCGATTACATGCGCGGGCGCGGCAGCCTTGAGCCGCTGCGCCAGGCGCTGATGGGCGACCACTACGCCGTGCAGAACGGCAACAAGCGCTCCATCGTGATCGACCTTGCCACCCCGGCGGGGCGCGACGTGGCGCTTCGCCTGGCCGACACGGCGGACGTCGTGGTGGAGAATTTCCGCCCCGGCGTCATGGCGCGGTTGGGGCTGGACCATCCCAGCCTGTCGGCACGCAACCCGCGCCTGGTCACCTGTTCGCTGAGCGGATTTGGCCAGCGGGGCGACCTCGCGGAGCGGCCGGTCTACGACAATGTCGTGCAGGCCTTCAGCGGGCTGATGGCGATGACGGGCACGGCCGATTCCGGCCCGTTGAAGGCGGGCGCCCCGGTGCTGGACTATGCCTCCGGCACCATGGCCGCCTTTGCCCTGACGGCCGCTCTGCTGCGGCGGGAACGGACCGGGCTTGGCCAACATGTGGACGTGTCGATGCTCGACACCGCCTTCATGCTGATGGGCCCGACGATCTCCGGCCTGCTCAATGGCGGCAAGCATCCCGTGCCGCATGCGAATGAACACGCGCTGGCCGGGGCCAGTTGCTACGCGGCATCGGATGGCGCGCAGATCATGCTGGGCGCCTGCAACCAGCGGCAGTTCGACGCGCTATGCCGCCTGATCGGCCGGCCGGACCTGCTGGAGGACCCGCGCTTCGCCGACGTGCGGCGGCAGGACCCGCATCGCGCCGCCCTGCGCGCCGAACTGGCCGAAACCCTGCGCCAACGCCCCGCCCATGCCTGGGAGGCGATCCTGGCCGGGGTTGTGCCGGCCGCCCGCGTGCGGACCCTGGCCGAGGCGCTTTCCGACAGCGATGCCGCCGGTCGCGGCGTGGTGGCGCGCGTGCCCTGGCCGGGGATGGACCAGGGCCTGGCCGTCCCAGTCGCGGCCTTTGCCGCCGCCGAGGACGGACCCGCGTTGGACGTTCCGCCCCCGGGGTTGGACCAGGACCGGGCGAGCATCCTGGACGAGGCGGGGTTCGATGCCGCGGCGATCGCGCTGCTCGAACAGGCCGGCGCCTTCGGGTGACCGGAATCGGCGTATGCCCTCTCAGGGCGCGAGGGCGCTGGGTCCGGTCTCGCGCGAGTGCGGAATGTTTTGTAGCGGCAGCCAAAAGCGCGGTAATCTCTGGGTGGTCAACAGCTTCCGATGTCGCATGGCGCTCTCGAATGGCGGCCGCCTTCCACCACAGCCGTTTGGCCGCGCCCGCCGGAGACACCGAAGCTGTGGACCGGCCCGCCGAGCCAGGCGCGGCGGAGGAGAGGTTCCAGTTTCGGCAAGAAGGACTGAGAAAGCGATGACCGCATTCAACACCGTCCGGTTCCGAGTCAAGCCCGGCCGCGATCAGGATTTCCTCGACGCGCACAGGAACGTCCGTCCGGAATGGCCGGGCCTCGTGCACGCCAACATCATCAAGACGGGCGATCACAGCTACTGCATCATCGCCGAATGGACCGACGCGGAGGCCCTTGCAGGGGCGCGGCCCCATATGATCGCGACACTCAACTCCTTCCGCGACACGCTTGAGGATCTCGGGGGCGGTCTTGGGGTCACCGACGCCGTATCAGGGCCCGTGGTGATGGCACTGAAATAGTCGATACCCGCCGGCATCAGCCGCGCCAGGCTGCGCGGCCACGCCATGCTGCGCTGGCGGATCGCGCGCGACGATCAGGGACTGAAACAAGACATCGGCCTCGGCCACGACGAGGGGCGAGGCTGCGGTGGAGTGCACCGCCACGCCACCCTCCGCACAGATCACCCAATAGCGGATGTTCGCGGCACAGCAGTTCCAACTCCCTCGCTCACCTCATCTTGCGCTGAGCCCTTTCCACGGCCGCGCGCGGCGCAGCATATACGGCGATGATCCAGGGCCTGGCGCAGGTCATGGCCATCGTCCATCCTCTTCGCATGCCACATTGGTCCATGGACCTGAGGCTCAATAACCTGCTCCCTTCCCGCCGGCCTAGCGACCCTGCCGCAGCATGCCACACGGTTGCCAGCCGGCGCCGCGCCTGGAAGAAGTGTTCCCTGCGCCACGATCCATTCTCCAACCCAAGGCAGTTGTGAATTACGATGGCTGATCGCTTTGGACACCCCGCTCGCCGGCCTCGGCGGGAAGATGACCGCCTGCTGCGCGGCCTCGGCCATTTCACCGCCGACCTCGTGCCGTCCGATGCACTTCGCCTTCATGTGCTGCGCTCCCCACATGCGCATGCGCGCATCGCCGCGATCGATATTTCGCAAGCGCGCGCCATGCCCGGCGTGCTGGCCATCGTCACGGGCGCGGATCTCGAAGCCGCTGGCCTCGGCACCATTCCCTGCGTCAGCCGTCCGCGCGATGCGACCGGCCGCCCGCGAGACATCCTGGAACCGCCGCATCGCATCCTCGCGACGGACCGCGTGCGTCATGTCGGCGACGCCGTCGTGGCCATCGTCGCCACCAGCCGCATCGCCGCGCTGGATGCCGCAGAGGCCGTGGAGGTGGATTACGAACCGCTGGATGCCGTGACGGATACGGCCTTGGCAGGCAGCCCCGATGCGCCGCGTCTTTGGCCCGACGTGCCGGATAATTGCAGCTTCATCTACGACATCGGCGACGCGGCGGCGGCGCGGCAGGCGATGGCGAGCGCGCATCACGTCACGCGGCTGCGGCTGGTGAACCAGCGCGTCCATGCCAGCCCGATCGAGCCGCGCGTGGCGATCGGCGCCTGGGACGAGGGCGCAAAGCGCTGGCACCTGACCGTGCCATCGCAGATGCCGCACCAGGTGCGCAGCGTGCTTGCCAATACCGTGCTGAAAGTGCCGGAACGCCAGCTTCGCGTCACCTCGCCGCCGGATGTCGGGGGCGGCTTCGGGCTGAAGGGCGGGCTGTTCCGCGAATACGCCTTGGTGCTGTGGCTGGCGCGGCGGCTTCGCCGCACCATCGCCTGGATCGGTGACCGCAGCGAAAGCTTCGTCGCCGACGACCATGCGCGCGACAACGTCACCGAAGCCGCGCTGGCGTTGGATGAACAGGGCCGCTTCCTCGCCATCACGGTCGAAACGGATGCGGCCATCGGCGCCATGGTGGCGCTGCGCGGCGCGCATTCGATGACGAACAACCTCGGCTCCCTCGCTGGCGTCTATGCGACGCCGGTGATCCATGCGCGGGTGCGCGGGCTGTTCAGCAATACCGCGCCGACCGCGCCCTATCGCGGCGCCGGGCGGCCCGAGGCGACCTATGTCGTGGAACGGTTGATCGATGCCGCCGCCGCCGAGATGGGGCTCGACCGCATCGCGCTGCGCCACCAGAACCTGATCCCCAAGGCGGCAATTCCGTTTCAGACGGCACTGCTGTTCAACTACGACAGCGGCGATTTCGCCCGCGGCATGGCCTTGGCCGAAAGCGCCGCCGATCTGGCCGGCTTCCCGGCGCGACGGGCGGCGTCCGAGGCGCAAGGCAAGCTGCGCGGCCTAGGCCTCATCAACGCCATCGAACAGGCGGGCGGCCCCTTTGGCAGCCCGGCCGAGGAACGCGCCGACATCCGCTTCGAACCCGATGGCGGCATCCTCCTGACCCTCGGCACCGCCGCCGCGGGCCAGGGACATGAGACGGTCTTCGCGCGCATGCTCGCCGAGCATCTGGGCGTGGCGGAGGACAGCATTCGTGTCGTGCAGGGCGACACCGACCTCGTTGCCTTCGGTCGCGGGACTTTTGGCTCCCGCTCCGTCGCCGCCGCCGGGTCGGCGCTGGCGCAGGCGGCGGACAAGGTCGTCGCGAAAGGGCGCCTGATCGCGGCGCATCTGCTGGAAGCCGCCGAAGCCGACCTGGTTTTCCAGGACGGCGCCTTCGCGGTGGAGGGCACGGACCTGCAGGTCACCTTCGCCGAGGTGCTGCGGACCGCCTTCGCACCAACCCGCCTGCCGCAAGGGCTGGAGCCTGGCCTCGACCAGGCGGCGATCTTCGCCGCCAGCGCACCCACGTATCCCAATGGCTGCCATGTCTGCGAGGTGGAGATCGACCCGGAGACCGGCATGCTCGCCATCCAGCGCTACATCGTCGCCGACGATGTCGGAACGGTGGTCGACCATGCGATGCTGGAAGGCCAGGTGCAGGGCGGCGTGGCGCAGGGCATTGGCCAGGCGTTGATGGAACAGATCCTGCATGACCCCGTAAGCGGCCAACTCCTGACCGCGTCCTTCATGGATTATGCGATGCCGCGCGCGGCCGACATTCCTCCGGTGACGCTGCTCGACAATCCGCAGCCGACGCCGGTCAATCCGCTTGGCGCGAAAGGCGGCGGTGAGGCCGGGACGATCGGCGCGCCGCCCACGGTGATCTGCGCCATCCTGGATGCGCTGGCGCCCTTCGGCATCACGCACATCGACATGCCCGCCACGCCGGAGCGCATCTGGCGCGCCCTGCACGCCACGCGTTCCACGTCCTCCCCTGTTTCCCTGGAGTACCAAGCATGACCCTTCGTCTTCCTATGCTCGGCCGCCGTAGCCTGTTGGGCGCCGCCGCCCTGCCGCTTCTGTCGCAGGCGGGGCATGCCCAGGCCTGGCCGACCCGCCCTGTCCGCGTCGTCATTCCCTATCCACCCGGCGGCGGCACCGACGCGATGGCGCGTATCACGGCCCAGCACCTGACCCAGCGGCTCGGCCAGCCCTTCGTCGCCGACAATCGCGCGGGTGCGAATGGCCAGTTGGCCGCCGAATACGTCGCGCGCACGGCGCCCGATGGCTACACGCTGCTGTTCTGCGGCAATACGCAGACCGCGATCCTGCCGCACCTGCAGCCGGTCCAGTACGATCCCGCGAAGGACTTCGTGCCGGTCAGCATCGTCGGCATGAATTCCGCGATCTTCGCCGTACATCCCTCCGTGCCGGCGAATACGCTGGAAGAACTGGTGGCGCTGATCCGCGCGGAGCCGGGCAAGTACAACTACGGCTCGCCAGGTCGCGGCACGATCACGCAACTGACCGCTGCGCTCTGGCTCCACCGCCTCGGCCTCAATATCGAGCATGTGCCCTTCCGTGGCGGCGCGCAGAGCCTGACCGAGGCCATTTCCGGTCGCGTGCAGATGTTGACCGGCGTGCCGGGCGACCTGTTGCCGGCCTCGCTCGCCGGGCAGCTTCGCCCGCTTGCCGTCGCCTCCGCCGAGCGCATGCCGCAGTTGCCGAATGTGCCGACCGTGTCCGAGAGCATGCCGGGCTTCGTGGTGCTCAACTGGAATGGCTATGTCGCGCCGACCGGCACGCCGCAGCCGATCATCGACCGCCTGGCGCGTGAGATTGGCGAGATCGTGCGCATGCCGGATGTGGCGCAGCGCCTGGTCATGTTGGGCAACACGCCCGTCGGCAATTCGCCCGCCGAAATGGCGGCGGTCATGCAGGCCGAAGCGCCGGTGCTGCGCGACGCGGCACAGAGCCCCGGCGTGCAGGATAGCTGATCGTGGCAGACGCACGGCGGCTCAGCCTCGCCATTTCTGACTATGATCATGTGCGGGACCTGATCGCCGGCGTCGTCTCGGCGCCCGGCATCGCGCTGGATGTCGATCAGCAACCGGTCGGCGAGATCTTCCAGCGCGCCATGCGCGGCCAGCCGTGGGACGTGCACGAAATGTCGCTCGGCATGTATGTCGCGCGGCTGGGCCAGGGGGATCGCAGCCTGACGGCGATCCCGGTCTTCCCCTCCCGCATGTTCCGCCTGTCGTCCTGGTACATCCGCGCGGATGGGAAGGTGAAGCGGCCGGAGGATCTGCGCGGCTGCCGCATCGGCGATCCCGACTGGGCCACCACCGCCGGCATCTACGCGCGCGGCTGGTTGCAGCATGAGGTCGGCATCCCGCTGACCCAGATCGAATGGGTGCAGGCCGGGCTCGACACTGCTGGGCGGAAGGAGAACCTGACCTTCCACTACCCGCCGGGATTGCGGCGCACGGCGCGGCCGGATTCTTCGCTCGATGCGATGCTGCTGTCGGGCGAACTCGATGCCGTGATGGGCCCGCAGCCGCCGGCGAGTTTCAACGCGCCCGGTGGGCTGGTGAAGCGGCTGGTCGATGATGTGGCCACGCAGGAACGCGACTATGCGCGCCGCACCGGCATCTTCCCGATCATGCATGTCATCGCGCTGCGGCGTGAGGTGGCGGAGGAGCCCGGCGTCGCCGCGGCCCTGCTGGCGGGCTTCGAGGCCGCGAAGCAGCGCAGCCTGGCGCGGCTACGCGACAGCCTCGCCTCCCGCTTCCCCTATCCGTGGAACTGGACGACGGCGGCGAAAGCCGAGGCGCTGTTCGGCCCCGACCCCTGGCCCTACGGCGTGGACCGCAACCGGACGACGCTGGAAGCCTTTCTGGACTATTGCGCGGAGCAGGGCGTGTCGGCCCGCCGCGTCGGTATCGAGGAGCTGTTCGTGCGTGGGGCCGAGGAGCCCTAGGTGGTGTGGACTCTAGGGATTCCTGAACTGTGTGAGGTGTGATTCAAGGCTGCCTTTGGGGAGGCGGCCTTGGGCGTTCTGGATCGTCTGGTGTTGAGCGATGCTGCGTGGGAGCGGATGGCGCCGTTGATCATTGGCCGGCCTGACCAGAAGGGCTCGACCGGCCGCGACAATCGGATGTTCGTCGAGGGGGTGCTGTGGATTGTGCGCACGGGCTCTCCGTGGCGCGATCTGCCGGAGGTGTTTGGCGAGTGGAACAGTGTCTTCCGTCGCTTCAGCCGCTGGAGCGACAAAGGGGTATGGCGGCGCATCTTCGAGGCGATGTCGGATGATCCGGACTTCGAGTACCTGATCGTCGACAGCACCATCATCCGCGCCCACCAGCACGCCGCCGGCGCAAAAAAAGGGGGTCTGAAGATCAGGCCCTCGGCCGTTCCCGCGGTGGGCTGAGCACCAAGATCCATCTGGCGGTGCGCGGTCTTGGCGCCCCGGTGCGCCTTGCCCTGACCGGCGGCCAGCGCGGCGATTGCCCGCAAGCCTACGCGCTGATCGACGGGCTTCCCGCCGATGTCGTCATGGCCGATGCCGCCTACGACGCCGATCCCCTGCGCAAGGAAATCGCCGCCAAAGGCGCGATCGCCGTCATCCCGAACAACCCGTCACGCGCGCGCAAGCAACCCACTCGACAAGCACCTCTACGCCCAGCGCCACCTGGTCGAATGCTGCTTCAGCAAGCTCAAGCAGTTCCGCCGCGTCGCAACTCGCTTCGAGAAGACCGCACGGCACTACCTCAGCGTCGTCACTCTCGCCGCGACCATCCTGTGGTTGAGGTGAGTGTCCACACCACCTAGCAGGCGGCTCTCCCGCGCCCACTTGCGAGGGGGCAAAATATCTTTAGTGATTTCATCGTGTTGGCCTTCGGCCAGCCGCTTCCCAACCCGACGTCCAGGAGAAATCGCCCGTGCCCGTCATTCGCGTCGAAATGTTCGCCGGTCGCACGCCTGACCAGAAGCGGGCGCTAGCGAAGGCACTGACCGAAGCCTTCGTCGCGGCTGTCGGCGGCGCGCCACAGTCGGTGCAGATCATCCTACAGGACGTGGAGAAGTCGGATTGGGCGACCGGTGGCGTGCTGGCATCGGATCGGCCCGCCCCCACCGGCTCCTGAAGGACTGGTTGGTGGTTATCTCGCCGCCCGAGGTTGCGGCCCCTTAGCAGGCAACGGACGTTCGCCTTGAGATCGGCCGCTTTCCTTGTTTTTTGTGCCGCCACTGCCTGGGTTTTTGCCCGCACCCGACGCAACTCGAGCGTGGTCATGCCGCGGCCCCCAGCAACTTCGGCAACCGCACCAGAGGGGACGTGTTCCAGCTGGTTTCCCGCTCGCGGGGCGAACAGAAGCGGCGCCAGGCGCACCGCGCCGCCGGTTCCGGGAAAGGTGACGCCAGGATTGCGCTTCGCATGCTCCACCAGTTCCGCCGGCGTATTGGGGGAGAGGCGCAGAGCACGAGCGGCATCGCCGTGGTCTGGGTGACGAAGGTGACGTCGCGGATCGTGTCGTAGGGCCGTTGATAGAAGGCGGCATTACGAGGGCGATGGTGTGCCCATCCGGCGCGCTTCGGGTGACGAGCTCGGTGCCTCTGACGCCATCCGCGCCCGTCCGGTTCCCGACCGGTACTGGCTTGCTCGGGAAACGCGCACCTTGGCCCCAGGCGCGGCCGCTGCGTACCGCGAAAAGCAGGGCCGGCGCAGCAAGGGCAAAGCGCCGATTCACATGCCTTTTTTCCTCCTCTTCAAGGTTGCGGCGGCCAAGCCGGGTCGGCCGCGCCGGAAATGCCAGGCAGGCATGGCCGAGGTGCCTCGCGGCGCCCTACTCCGGGGTGATGCCAGCCGCCTGGATCACGCGACGCCAGCGCGTGATCTCGTCGGCCTGGAACGTGGCGAACTCCTCCGGCGTGCTGGCCACGACCTGGAAGCCGATCTGATCCAGCCGCTGCACCGTGGCTTCATCGCGCAGCGCCTTGGCGATTTCCGCGTGCACCTGGCGGAGGAGTGACGGCGCCATCCCCGGCGGCGCCATCACGCCCTGCCAGGACGAGACGACCAGGTCGGGGATGCCGGCTTCGGTCGCCGTGGCGACGTCCGGCAACAGGGGCGACCGTTCGCGCGACGTGATGAAGATGGCGCGCAGACGCCCGGACTGGATGTGCGGCGTCAGGATGCTGAGGTTCGTCACCATCATCTGCACGTTTCCAGCGAAGAGGTCCGTCAGCGCGGCACCGCCGCCCGGATAGGGCACGTGCGTGGGGTCCGTCCCCGTTACCTGCTTGAACAGCTCCATCGTCACCTGATCCGAGGAGCCGACGCCCGAGGTTCCGTAGGAGGTTCGGCCGCGGTTTTCCTTCAACCAGGCAACGAGGCCCGTCACGTCGCGGGCGGGAACGCGTTCCGGATTGACGACGAGCACGTTCGGCGTCGTCGCGGCCAGGGTTACATGCGTGAAGCCGCGTTCGGCATCGTAGCCGAGGTTCGGACGCAGTGCCGTGTTGATGGACCAGGTGCCGATCGAACCGATCATGAGGATGTGCCCGTCGGGCGCGCTGCGGTTCACGGCGCGCGCCGCCACCTCGCCATTGGCGCCGGGGCGGTTCTCCACCAACACCGGCTTGCCGATGGCGCGCTGCATCGGTCCGGAGATGGCCCGCGCGATGAGATCGGATGAACCGCCCGGCACGAAGGGGGCGATGATGGTGACCGGCCGCGAGGGCCATGCCTCCTGGGCGCGGGCGGATGGCGGCAAGGTGGCCAGGCCACCGAACCCGAGAAGGCCCTTGAGGGCCTCGCGACGGTCCATGATCGTTTCCTCCTTTATTGTTTTTGCGCGGCCGAGGCGTCGTTCAGGGGGCGTCGATCGTCACCGTCGTCGGGTTCGACCGCGCGATGAGGTCGAAATCGTAGGACACGCCGATGCCAGGTCCTGCCGGCACGGGCAGGGTGCCGCGGGCGCTGATGCCGTCGACATGGTCGCTGTAGCCGCAGGTGTAGATCTCGGGCGACGGGTTCAGCCAGGCCGGGGAGACGTTCGCCACCTCGTACATGCCCGTCGACTGCATGGCGGCGACAAGGTGCCGGTGCACAGGGCTGGGCTGATGGATCTCGGTGCTGACGCCGAGCGACTCTCCGAAGTGGATCGTCTTGAGGCAGCCCGTCACGCCGAGATCATAATGGGCGTCGACCCGCAGCAGGTCGGTGCCACCATTGAGCAGAAAATCCGCTTTCGCCTCGGGCCCTGCGACATGCTCGGTTTGCAGGATCGGGATGTCGAGCGCCTCGCGCAGCTGCTTGTGCGCGTAGATCCCGAGGCCGGTCGGGCGCAGCGGATCCTCGAACCAACGGAAACCGGCGTCCTGCGCGGCCTTGCCGACAAAGATCGCGTCGGAGATGTTGTTGAAGACGCAGGCCGGATCGAGCATGAGCTCCGCCCGCTCGCCAAGCTTCTCACGCATATGCGCGACGTTGGCGGCTTCCTCCCATTTGTCGCCCTCGTGCCAGGAGTGCATCTTGAAGCCTGCGAAGCCCTTCTCCTTCAGGCCCAGGAAGAAGTCGGCGACAGCCTCCTTGCTCGAGAGATTCCCCTTGCGATCGCCATTGTGGCAGGAGGCATAGGCGGGCACTTCGCTGCGCCAGCCGCCGAGCATCTTCGTGAGCGAGACGCCCTGCGCCTTGCCCGCGAGGTCCCACAGCGCGCAGTCGAGGAAGCAGAGACCATAGGAATGCGCGGGCCGCGAAGCCCGGCGCGCCGTGCGCCAGATCAGTTCCCGTGCATGCCAGGGCCGACCCACCGCCGTGCGCGCCGCGACGACAGCCTGTTCGGCCGCGCCTGGCAGCGTCCAGAAGGCATATTCGCCGGTGAGCCCGTCATCGGTGACGATCCGGATCATCAGGACCGGCCGCTTCGTCACCTTGCCTGGGTCATAGACCAGGGAGCCGCCGACGACGTTGTCGCCAAAATTCCGTGCGAAATCCTTCACGTCATTGGTGAAGGTCGTCACCTCGATCTTCTCGATCAGACCCATGATGTTCTCACGTTCCTTGCGTTGCTGTGTCAGGTGCGCAGGCGGTCGGTGCCCTCGGGCAGCCCCCAGTCCCTGAGAAGGGCGCGGATCCTTGCCTGCGCCTGATCTGTCAGGGGCCAGCCGGCGGGTGGACGCGGTGCGCCACAGTCGTCGCCCAGGGCGATCAGCGCCGCCTTGACGACCGAGACATTGGTCCCGTTCTGCTCCTCGGCCCTCAGCGCCTCGAAACCGGACATCGCGTCGATGAGGGCATTCGCCCGGCGGTAGTCACCAGCTTCCAGCGCGGCGTTGATCGCGACCGAATGCTCCGGCCATACGTTGATGAGGCCGGAGGTGAAGCCGCGCGCACCCACCGCGTAGAAGGCGGGCGCCCAGACCTCCGCCAGTCCGCCGACCCAGATGATGGTTGGATCAGCGCGGCGCATGGCCTCGGCGAGCCGCAATGGCGTCGGCGCCGCCCATTTCACGCCGACAACGCCAGGCACGTTGCACAGCGCCTCGATAGCGTCGAGGCCGATGCCGTCGTTCCGCAGATAGAGCAGGAGAGGCAGGCCGCCGCCGGCTTCGGCCACCCGCTCCACGTAGCGCACGACGCCGCGCGGCGAGACGAACGGGTCCGGCGGCTGATGGACCATCAGGGCCGAGGCGCCGGCCGCCCGCGAGGCGCGCGCCAGCGCACAGGCGTCACCCACGCTGCGGCCGACGCCGCCAACCAGCGGTATGCGCCCGCCAACCTGCTCCGACGCGGCGTGCACCATCGCCTCGGCCTCGGCCGTGGTCAGGCTGTAGAACTCTCCGGTGTTGCCGTTCGCGACGAGAAGCTGGACACCGGCCGCGACCGCCCGGTCCACCACCGGCTTCAGCTTCTCCGGGGCAAGGCGATCGTCAGCATCGAAGGGCGTGACCAGGATGCCGGACACACCGGTCAGGGCTTCGGCAAGGCGCGTATCTGGAGCCATGTCCCGCTCACTTCCCCCAAGAATTGGACGCCGGTCCGAGCCGCGTCTTCTCCTCCTGGGATAGCGCTGGCTATCGTTCCTCGTCCAAGACTAGTTTGGTATCTGATCGATACTGGAGACGCATCAATGTTCGAGATCGGGCAACTCCGTTCCTTCATCGCCGTGGCGACCGAGCTCCACTTTGGCCGTGCGGCCGAGAGGCTGAACATTTCGCAGCCTCCCCTCAGCCGGCAGATCCAGGCGCTAGAGCGGGAAATCGGTGTCGAACTGCTGAAACGCAGCAGCCGGACCGTGCAGTTGACCTCGGCCGGCCGTGCATTCCTCGCCGAGGCAAGGGCCTTGATGCTGCAGGCCGAGGCTGCCGGCCACGCAGCGCGGCGCGCCGTTGGAATACAGAGCGGTTCCGTCGCCATCGGCTTTATCGGCGCGGCAACCTACAGCGCCGTGCCTCGGCTCATTGCGCGAGCGCGGGATCAGCTTCCCAAGGTCGATCTGGTGATAAAGGAGCTTCTCACTGTCGATCAGATCGATGCTCTTGCCTCACGTAGGATCGACATCGGTCTCGTCCGACTGCCGCTCGAGCATCGAGGTCTCGACAAGCTGCTCGTGCAGAGCGAACCATTGATGCTTGCCGTTCGACGGGGCGAGCGTCTGGCGACCAAACGCGCATTGCGCCTCGCCGACCTCGATCGGCAGCCCTACGTCATGTATTCGCCACATGACGGCTGGTACCTGCACGAGATGCTGACGCTGCTCTTCCGTGAGGCAGGCATTCTGCCGGACTATGTGCTGCACGCGAGTCAGACACATGCCATCCTTTCGATGGTCAGCGCCGGCGTTGGTGCAGCGCTCGTGCCGTCCAGTGCGCAGAACGCGTGCTTCGCGAATGTCGTGCTCCGCCCGCTGCCGCTGCCACCGAACCTGCGCGTCAGGCTCCATGCGGTCTGGCGGCGGGACAATGGCAATGCGGCAGTTCCACCTGTCCGCGAGTTGCTGGCATGCCTCTTCGAGCAAGAGACATAGTGGATGCATCGCACTCCGCGTTTTCCGGCTGTCAGTCCGGGAGCCTGACTTGCCGCGGGTCGATGTGCGCGGCCGCGACAACCGGCATCGGCGAGGCAACGATCGATCGCCACCAGGTCGTCATTCATGCCGGTGGGTAGGGCACGTTCCATGCCGACATCGATGCACCGCTTCGCCAACTGAACCAATGGCGGGAACGCCTTGAGGATCATGCCGACGGTTTCCGCAACGGCGGCTCCCAACTCCTCCGGCTTCACCAGCTTATTGATCAGGCCAACAACCGTCAGCTTTTCGGCGATTCACCGCACGATCCAGCAAACTGCGGAAATCTCCAGACTGCCTGATTGTGGACGCAGTCTGCTGCGAACCCGTCTCTGGCTTCAGTTCCCTGCTTTCAGGGAAAAAATCAGGGAAAGTAGGCCAAACGTGCTTTCGGCCAAGGCACACTCTGGCAGCTTCTTTAGAATATCAAAGACTTGTGGTTCGCCCACCGGCGCATCGACCAGGGAATGATCCTTACAGAACAGGGACGCGTCTGGCCGAAGCGGCGCCTTGCAAAGACCGCTTGGCAGGCAAGGAAACCTGATAGGGCGCGTAGGACCACGCGCGTCGGTCGTCTCCGGGACATCGGCCCCCCTGCCCCGCTCACCATGACATCGACCAACGACGTCGTCCCCGGCGCCCGCCCCTGGCGCCTCCAGTGCACCTCGGCGCAAGCCTATCCACTCTCCGCCGGCGCCGACAACTACGGCGTCTCCACCCGAACCGGACCCCAACGACCCGGCCGTGATCCACGACGCCGTGGCCGAGGCCATCGCGCGCCGCGGCATGCATAGCTAGCGCTCCATCCAAAGCATGTCCTGATCGGCGAAGACGACATCGACGACAGAGCCATCCGCACGGATGGTGTGCGCTTGCGCCTGCGCGCGAGCGACCGCCATGATCCTCTCCATGCCGGCCAAACCTCAATCGCGCCGAAAACAGAACACGATGGCGCCCTCCGCCCCGCCCACAAAGGCACCCTCGCGCGCATCGCCCAGACTGACTGCATCTGCGCTGGAGCAGCTCGGTGCGGCGCGCCTTGCCGCGTTCCTGATCGCGCAAGCCGAAGGTGATCCGGTGCTGGCGCGCAGCCTTCGCCTTGAACTCGCGGGCGCCGATAGCACGACGCGCCTGGCCGCCGAGGTCGACAAGCGCCTGCGGACGATCCAGCGTTCACGCAGCTTGGTCGACTGGGCCAAGGTTCGCCCCCTCGCGCGGGAGATCGACAGCCTGCGAGAGGCCGTCGCCGGGCCGCTCGCAGCCGCCAGCCCACGCATGGCAGCCGAGCAGATGCGCCGCCTGCTGGAGTTGGCCGGGGGCATCTTCGAACGCAGTGATGACGGCAGCGGCACCCTGGGCGAGGCATTCCGGACGGTCGGCGCAGCGCTGGGGCAGGTCTGGAGCCAACTGCCGGATCGCAAGCCGGCGGACCTCGCCCGAGAATTGCTCGCCATCCTCGACGCGGATGGCTATGGCGCCGCAGATCGCCTGCTGGAGGCGGCCAGTCCGGCACTGGGACCCGACGGGCGCTCGGAGTTGCGCCGGTTGCTTCTGATACGGCTGGCGGCGTCGCCGCCGATGCGCAGTGCGAGCGGCTATGACACCAGCCCCGATCGCCGTGAGGCGCTGCGGCACCTACGGGACCTCGCCGATCTCGACGGCGATGTGGATGCCTTCATCGTCGCCATCGAAGCCCTGGACCACCCGGAGTTCTTCGCCGGGGAGGTGGCCGAGCGGCTGCTGAAGCACCAGCGCCCGGCCGAAGCGCTGGCATGGTTGGACCGCGCACCCGACCGCCTGGCCGACAAGGCCCTACGCCTCGCCGATCTGCGGATCGCGGCGCTCGATACGCTCGGACGGAAGGAGGAGGCCCACACGCTCCGCTGGGCGACGTTCTGCCGCTGGCTCAGCGCACCCCATCTGAAGGCACACCTGCGCACCTTGACCGGGTTCGACGATGTCGAGGCGGAGCAGCGCGCCTTGGACCACGCGCTCGGCCATGCCGACCGGAACCTGGCGCTGGCTTTCCTCGTGGCCTGGCCGGATCTGACTGCGGCGAACCGGCTGGTTCAGGCGCAGGTAGGCGCCATGGATCCGCGCGATTACCACCGTCTCCGTCCTGCCGCCGAAGCGCTGGCCGAACGCTACCCCGCTGCCGCGGCCTTGCTGCATCGCGCGCTGGCCGAGGATGTGCTTCGGCGGGCCGCATCGAAGAACTACCCCTACGCCGCGCGCGATGTGCAGAGTTGCGCGCGCCTGGCGGACCGCCTGCCGGACGAAGAAAGTTTCGAAAGCCATGCCGCCTTTGTGGCGCGCCTGCGGCGCGAGCACCCCCGCAAGAGCGGCTTCTGGACGCTGGTCCCGGCCGGGTGACCGGCGCAGCCCCACCCGCCGATCCGCTTCGCCGCATCCTGATCGCGCGCGGCCTGCGGGATTTCGGCGACGGCTTCAGCGCCGTCCTGCTGCCGGCCTATCTCATCATGCTCGGGCTCGATCCCTTCGCCATCGGGCTGGTGGCCACGGTCGCGCTGTTCGGCTCCGCGATGATGACGCTCGGCATCGGCCTGATCGGCGCGCGCATCGGCCAGCGCCTCCTGCTCCTCGCGGCCTCTGCATTGATGGCGATGACGGGGCTGGCCTTCGCCGCGACCGATGATCTCGCCATGGTGCTGGTGGTGGCGCTGCTCGGCACCATAAACCCCTCCGCTGGCAGCGTCAGCGTCTTCACGCCCCTCGAACAGGCGGTCCTGGCGCATACCGCGCCGGACGCGGAGCGCACCGGCATCTTCGCCCGGTACAGCCTGGTCGGCGCGCTCGCCGCGGCCGCCGGCGCTCTGGCCGCAGCGAGCCCCGAACTGATGGAACGCCTGGGGCTTCAACCGCTGGCCGCCTTGCGCGCGATGTTCCTGGGCTATGCGGCACTCGGCGTCGCGGCGGGGCTAATCTATTCCGCGCTCGAGCCGGAGGCGCCGGCCAGCGCGGCCGGGCCGGTCTCGGCGCTCGGGCCCTCCCGCGGGATCGTCTATCGGCTGGCCGCGCTGTTCAGCGTGGACAGCTTCGCCGGTGGCTTCGCGGTGCAGTCGCTGCTCGCGCTGTGGCTGTTCGATCGCTTCGACTTCTCGCTGACCTCGGCCGGGCTGTTCTTCTTCTGGTCGGGCGTGCTCTAGGCCTTCTCGTTTCCCGTCGCGGCCTGGCTGTCGCGCCATATCGGGTTGGTCAACACCATGGTGTTCACGCACATCCCCTCCAGCCTCTGCCTGATCGCGGCGGCACTGGTGCCGAACCTCGAGGCTGTGCTGGTCCTGCTGCTGCTGCGCGCGACGCTTTCGCAGATGGATGTGCCGACGCGCACCTCCTACGTCATGGCGGTGGTCACGCCAGGCGAACGCACGGCCGCCGCGAGTTTCACCGCGGTGCCGAGGAGCCTGGCCGCCGCCGCCAGCCCGGTTCTGGCCGGGGCGCTCTACACGGCAGGCTACGATGCCTGGCCGTTCATCATCTGCGGCGTGCTGAAGATCAGCTACGACATCTTCCTGTTGCGCGGCTTCCGGCACCTGCGCCCACCGGAGGAGCAACGTCGCTATCCGAGTTGATGTGAGGAAGCTGGACGGGGAGCCCGCTCGTCCCCTGCCCGACCCGAAACTGGGACCTTCCAGCTCAGGGCCGTCCAGGAAACCGGGGGCAGGTCACCCGCGAGAAGACTGCACCATCAATCCCCGCGATCAAACACTTAGGTCTTCGGAACGGGAGCACTTCTTCTGGCGTTCAAAAATCGCAGGCGGGAACGCCTTCTTGTATATGGTGGCCATTGATCACATATCTGAACGGGCATTAAGAGGACCGTCGCGCTGTACAATTCTATATACAATAAGATATGAGATAATATTAACGTATTTAATATTTTATCTCTTCGCGCGAGAGTTTTTGTCTGCCCCCAATCATTTCATTAAAATTACCGTCTTTATTGAAACAGATATTAACGAACTAGCCAAACCATCTCATCTTATTATTTTTTGCGATTGCATTGCTCGCCACTCGCCGCCCACATTCTCTACTTTTTGGGAACTCGACATGGCCAAAGGTCAGATGCGCAGCACTCGCGAAATCAAAAAGCCGAAGGCGAGCAAGCCGGTTACCGCGGCCATTGTGTCGACACTCATCAGCAAGGGCGTTAAATCCCTCGCCGCCCATCCAAAGAAGGCCTGACGTGCGCGGCGCGCCCACGGAGCAGGAGCTACCGACACCTCCCCTGCCCCGTTTCTTCGCTGCCCAGAACATGCGCGTTTGGTGACCATGGAACGCGCTCGAGCGCATTCCGTTCGCAAGCCATGGTGCGCCACCGACCTTCGACCCTGGAGCCATCTCGGGCAGGCGAGCGAGGCGCAGCGCCGTACCGCCGGGATCGGCACCGGCTTCGCCGAAGGCGACACCACGCGCGATGGAAGACAGCGACTGGTACGGGCGACCCTGATATTCCGTACCCGGCATGCGGCACGATCACGTGGTGCTCGACGCCCCGGTACTCACGGATCAGCCGCGGATGGTGCGGGAGAAGCAAGGGTCGTTCCGGTCCGCCATGCCGCCATGCCGTTCCAGCAGGCGCAACAGGTCACTCCACCTTGCCGCACCGGCGCCGCCACGCCAAGGTCGCGCCATGAGCATTGCCGCCTCCATCATTCCCGTGACCCCCTTCCAGCAGAACTGCACCCTGGTCTGGGACGATGAGACAAAGGAGGGCGTGGTCATCGATCCGGGCGGCGATGCCGAGCGCATCCAGGAGGCGATCCAGCAGTCCGGCATCGCCGTACAGCGCATCCTGCTGACGCATGGGCATCTGGATCATGCCGGTGCGGCGGCCGAACTCGCCGCGACGCTCGGCGTGCCCATCGAGGGGCCGCACCGCGCCGATGCCTTCCTGCTCGAAGGCCTCCCGGCACAAGGTGCGAAATATGGGATGGCATGCCGCCCGGTCGCGCCGGATCGCTGGTTGGACGAAGGCGAGACTGTCGATATCGCCGGGCAGGATTTCGTGGTGTTGCACTGCCCGGGGCATACACCGGGGCATGTGGTGTTTGTCTCCACCGCACTCGGCTTCGCGTTGGTGGGGGATGTGCTGTTCCAGGGCTCGGTCGGGCGGACAGATTTCCCGTATGGCGACACGGCGGCGCTGATCGCGGCGATCCGAGGGAAGCTGTTCCCGCTTGGCGACGACATCCAGTTCATCTGCGGGCACGGGCCCGGTTCGACCTTCGGCGCCGAGCGGCGCACCAACCCCTATGCCGGAGACGGCGCATGACCATGAACGACGGCATTATCCAGTCCGCCAGGAAAAACGGCGTACAGCCGCGTGATGCGCGCGCCAAGATCCGCAATTTCCCCCCGCAACCCGAGCCGTCTCGGCGCGGCGAGGCCGGTCGGTCGCAGCATGGGCCCCGATCCGACCGGCTTCGGTTCGGCGAAGCGTTCCAGCGCCGTCACGCGATGCCCCGCACGACCGAGCAGCGTCACGACGGCAAGCCCGCCCACACCGGCACCCGCTAAGTCACAGATCACGCGAGGTCGCCGCGACGACGCAATGCGGAAATGGCATTGGCGATGATGGCGGGCGGTTCGGAACCGACGTCGAGGTTGATCACGTCCACCTCGGTCTCCGGCTGTTCAAGCGTGGCGAACTGGCTGGCGATCAGGGAGGCCGGCATGAAATGCCCGGTCCGAGCGGCCTGGCGGGCGATGATCAGTTCCGCCGAGCCGGTCAGATGCAGAAAGCGGATATCGGCGTGACCATCGCGCAGCACGTCACGATAGGCGCGCTTCAGTGCCGAGCAGCCGATGATCACCGGCGTGCCCGCCGCTCGCGCGCATGCGATCCGTGCGGCAATCGCCCGCAGCCAGGGCCCGCGGTCGTCATCGGTCAGCGGCGTGCCGGTGGACATCTTCGCGACGTTGGCAGGCGGGTGAAAGGCGTCGCCATCCTCAAACGGCCAGCCGAGGCGTTCGGCCAGCAGGCGGCCGATGGTGGATTTGCCGCAACCGGACACGCCCATAACCACGATGGCGGCGAAGGTCATTTGGGTTCGAGATGCCCGCCGAAGCCGGCACGCATGGCTGACAGCGCCTTGCCCGCGAAGCGGGTTTCATCGCGCGAGGCGAAGCGGGCGTACAGCGCCGCAGTCAGCACCGGCGTCGGCACCGCCGTCTCCACGGCCTGCTGCACGGTCCAGCGGCCTTCCCCTGAATCGCCGACCGTACCAGCGTATTGCGCCAGCGCCGGGTCCTGCGCCAAGGCCGACGCCGTCAGGTCGAGCAGCCATGACGTGATGACCGACCCGCGCCGCCAGACCTCCGTGACATCGGCGAGATCGACGGTGATGCGGTGGTCCACTGGCAGCGCGGGGCTGTCGGCGGCGCGCAACAGGTCGAGGCCCTCGGCCAGCGCCTGCATCATCCCGTATTCGATACCGTTATGGACCATCTTTACCAAATGCCCGGCGCCGTGGCCGCCACAATGCAGCCAGCCCTGTTCGACATTCGGCGCGCGACCATCGCGTCGCGGCGTAGCGGGAATGTTGCCGGACCCTGGCGCCAGCGCATCGAAGATCGGCGCCAACCGCGCGACAGGCTCGGGATCCCCGCCGATCATCAGGCAAAAGCCGCGCTCCAGCCCCCAGACGCCGCCCGAGGTGCCGATATCGAGGTAATGGATGCCATGGGGCCGCAATTCGGCGGCCCGGCGGACATCGTCCTTCCACTGCGTGTTGCCACCATCGATGGCGACGTCGCCAGGCGAAAGCATGTCGCCCAGGGCGTCGATTGCCTGCTCCGTCGGCTCGCCATGTGGCAGCATGACCCAGACGGCGCGCGGCGCATCAAGGCCGGCGACCACGCCCGCAAGATCTTCAGCCGGGATGGCGCCCTCAGCCGCCACTGCGGCGACCGCCGACGAGTCGCGGTCCCACACCACGCAGCGATGCCCGGCGCGCATCAACCGCCGCGCGATATTCGCGCCCATGCGCCCCAGGCCGACGATCCCGATTTCCGCCATGCACCGATCCCCCTGCAGGGCGATGGTGGCCCGAGAGGATGGCATGGCGCAACAGCACGCAGCAATCGGCATCTATGCAGAACCGCCAGTGGCCGTTGAAGCGCAGGTGACCGGAGTGGAAGTGGCGCGGACCACTCCCATCGAGGAGTTGGTGCCTGACGCGATCGCCGCGACGCAAGCAGCGGCTGCGGCACGAGCGAGCAAGAGCCAGCAGGCCCGCGATGCCTAGGGCGGTCATGCGTTGCCCGCAGACTGGGCGGCGCAGCTGCCGCACTGGCGGATGCTGCACATGGTCGCGGCCGCCGGCGGCGTGGAGGCACAGCGCGTGCAGCAAACCGCCACCGCGCTGAACGCCAATGCGGCATCGGCCAGGCTACTGAACGTGAAGCCCGGCGCGGCGTTGCTTGTCCTGCAACGCTGCCACTTCGACCGGTCGGACCGGATCATCCAGGCGTCGCGCATCGTCGCGCGCCCCGATCGTGGCCAATCCATAGTCGAGTTGTTCCGCGTCAGGCTCTGAAGGAGATCGCAGATCATGGACTACGAATGGAACTTCGCCATCCTGCTACGTTACCTGCCGCTCCTCCGGGACGGCATCGTGATGACCCTGCTCTTCACCTTCGGCACGGTCTTCCTCGGCCTGATCCTGGGCATGCTCATCGGGATGGCGCGGCTTTCATCCCTGTGGATCGTCAACGCGCCGCTGATGCTCTTCGTCGAGATCTTCCGCTGCACGCCACCGCTTGTGCAGCTCGTCTGGTGCTACTACGCACTACCGGTGCTGCTGGGCGTGCAGATCCCCGGCGTTGTCGCGGCAGTAAGAGTACTCGCCTGCTATGTCGGCTGCTTCTATGCGGAGATCTTCCGCGGCGGCATCGTCTCGATCGAGAAGGGCCAGTGGGAAGCAGCACGCGCGCTCGGTCTGCGCTTCTGGCCGATGATGCGCAAGGTGATCCTGCCGCAGGCGGTCCGCCGCATGCTGGCGCCTTTCATGAATCAGTCGGTCGTGCAGCTCAAGACGACCTCGCTGGTCTTCACCATCGCTGTGCCGGACCTGCTCTACAACGGGTCGCTGATCACCACCGAGACCTATCGGCCGCTGGAGGTCTACACCGTCATCGCGCTCGCCTATTTCATCATGCTTTTCCCGGCCACGCGCTTCGTGCAGTGGATGGAACGTGAACGCGTCGGGACTGCCTAGTACTGTGTCATAAGGAGCTTGCGGCGGCGCTCCGCTACACCGCCTGGCGTCGGGTGACCTAGCTGCAGGGCACGAATACGCCGCTCGCCTCCCGCTTCGCCGCCGATCGCTTCCGCCCCGCCCCGCCCACCGCGACGACAAGGCCGCGCCGCCTACAACTTCGCCCGCCGCCTCAAGCGGCTACGCGGCCTCACACCCTACGAATTCATCTGCAAGGCATGGGCCGAAACGCCCGAACGCTTCAGCAAAAATCCGCACCAGGAAATGCCGGGACTAAACACCTAGGTTCAGGACCTGTTAAACTTCGTGCTGCGACGCGGCGGCATGTGATTCATCCCATGGCGGCGGCATCATAGCAGCGCTCCAGGGCGGTTGAGCGAGGCGCTGTCAGCGTTGCAATCGCCGTCAAACCACCGATACGCTCATCGCTGGATGGCCGGATCGGCTGACCATCTGGGGAATGTCGGTGCATGCAATGAAGGAAGCCGACCCCAAAGCGCGCAACGCGCAGCGGCTGACGGAGTGCCACCCGACCCTCGCCGCGAGCCTCACGCGCGTCATCACGCGGCTTGAGGGCGTCGAGATACGGCCGCGCATCCAGGACGTCTGGCGATCGCCGCAGGACCAGCTGACGGGGCTCCTGAACGGCAGCACCAAGGTGAAGTTCGGCTTCCACAACGTGACGGGCGCCGACGGCCGGAAGGAGTCGCTGGCCGTCGACCTGCTCGACGACGATCCGCCGCTGGCTCCCGGCGCGCCTTATGTGCTGCGCCTGGCCGCGGCGGCGGAGGGCCTGGCCACCGGGGCGCTGTGGGGACTGCCGACGAAGCTCAAGTCGGGCACCGCAGCCGCGATCGCGGCCGGCGACTTCGATGCGCCGGTCAAGGTCGGCTGTGACCCGTGCCATGTCGAGCCGACCGGCATCACGATCGCACAGGCCAAGGTCGGGAAGCGCCCGCTGTGACCGGCATCGTCGCCGCCACAGAGGCGAACGAGGCCTGGCTGCGGGGTCAACTCGGCGCGGAGACCGTCGAGGCCGACCTGCGTGAGCGTCGGCGCAAGATGGCGAAGGATCCCTTCACCTTCCTGCGCGCCGCCTACTGGCGCTGGGTGCAGGTGCTGCCGGCGGTCTGGCGGCCAGCGGTCCCTGGGACCGTCGTGCTCGCCGTCGGCGACATTCATCTCGAAAATTTCGGCACCTGGCGCGACGCCGAAGGGCGGCTGGCTTGGGGTGTGAACGATTTCGACGAGGCGGCCGAGATGCCGTGGCCGCTCGACCTGCTGCGCCTCGCGACCAGTGCGCACCTCGCCGTGCCGGACGCGGCCGCCGCCGAAGCTGGCGCCCCGGCGCGGGCCGCCGCGATCATGGCCGGCTATGTCGATGGGCTGAAGGCGCCCGCGCCGATCGTGCTCGACCTCGACTTCGCCTGGCTGCGAGCGGCGGTCATGGCCGAGCGCAGCGAAAAGGCCTGGCGCCTAGCCGAGGACACGCGCAGCGCATTCTGGCACAAGATGTCCGCGCCCGCGGGGGACTTCGGCGCGCCCCCGTCGCGCCTGCGCGCGGCGCTCGAGGCGGCGATGCCGGCGGGCGCGGTGTCGGTGGGCCTGTGGCCCCGCAGCGCGGGGGCGGGCAGCCTCGGCCGCCCGCGCTGGGTGATGCGCGCGACCTGGCACGGCGGGCCGGTGCTGCGCGAGGCCAAGGCGATGCTGCCCTCGGCCTGGGCGGCCGCGCATGCGGGCACGCCACTGGTGTGCCGCGCGGTGGAGGCGGCGCGCGGCGCCCACCGGGCTACCGACCCCTGCCTCGCCTTCCGCGACGGCGTGGCGGTGCGGCGCCTGTCGCCCAACAATGCGAAGTTCGAGGTGGACGAGCATCCCGAGTTGCTGCTCTCGGCGGACATGCTGCGCGCCATGGGACGCGACATCGCCGGCGTGCATGCCGCGACCGCCGGTGCGGTGGCAGCGATCCTCGACGAGATCGCGCTCGGCGCGCCGCTCGATGCCGCCGGCGCGGCTCTGGCGGGGGGTGCGATGGCGCTGGCGCGCGCCATCCAGGAGGACCAGGCCGCGGTGCCGCCCGAATGGCGCAAGAAGAAGAAGAAGAAGGACGGCGGCTGAGTGGCCGGTCAGGCCGCCTGCGTCGCCTGGATCTCCGCCAGCGCCTCCTCGATCAGCGCATTATGGCAGTTCCGTACTGATAAAGTGGTTCCCAAAACCCTCCGCCAGTTTTCGTGGCAGACGAAAACCCTGCGAGCTGCCCCCCATGGCCGGGCGGAGAAGATCGCAGACGCGGTCGTTTTGGTCTGCTCTGACCGGCGCCTCCGTAAAACGAGCCGCCTGAACGACCGATGGCGGTCACGCTGCCGCTGGAACAAGCGCAAAGTCAAAGGAGGCGCTACCCGCCTTTCACGGCCCGCCCGGGTAGCGTGACTTCCGCCGGCCCGAGTGCTCTGCCCGCCGCGATGGTGCTCGCGTTTCCCAGCGTCACCTCGGCGATCGCGCCCATCGCCTCGGCAGTGAAGAAGGCCTGATGGCCGGTCACCAGCACATTGGGGAAGGTCAGCAAGCGGGCGATGACGTCGTCATTCAGAATCTCGTTCGAAAGGTCCTCGAAGAAAAGGTCGGCCTCCTGCTCGTAGACGTCGATTGCAAGGCCGCCGAGCTGCCCGGACTTGAGCGCGTCGATCACGGCGTCGGTGTCGATCAACCCGCCACGGCTGGTGTTCACCAGCACCATCCCCGGCTTCGCGAGGGCGAGTGTATCCGCCCGGACCACGTGATGGGTTTCGGTTGTCAGGGGACAATGCAGCGTCAGTATATCGGCTTGGGCGGCGATCTCGCGAGGCGCAGCGTAGGTGACGCCGATCCCTACCAGTGCCGGGTCGGGGCGGACGTCATGGGCCAGGACGCGGCAACCGAAGCCGGCGGCCAAAATGCGCGCGACGATAGCGCCGATCTTGCCGGTGCCGAGGACGCCCACCGTCTTGCCGTGCAAGTCGAAACCGAGAAGGCCTTCGAGCGCAAAGTTTCCATCCCGTGTGCGCTGATAGGCCCGGTGGATGCCGCGCACGAGGCTGAGGATCAGTCCGACGGTGAACTCAGCCACCGCATGCGGCGAATAGGCAGGCACCCGGGCGACCTTCATCCCCAGCCGCTCAGCAGCGGCGAGGTCAACATTGTTGAACCCCGCGCAGCGCAGCAGCACTACGCGTGTGCCATCCGCGGCGAGGCGCTCCAGAACGGCGGCACCAAGATCGTCGTTGACGAACACGCAGACCGCTTCGGCTCCGGCCGCGAGCGGCGCCGTGAGCGGCGCGAGGCGTGGCTCGAGGTACAGGATCTCGTGCCGCGTGCCCTCGTTCACTGCATCGAAGCTGCGGCGGTCGTAGGGTTTGGTGCTGAACATTGCGATGCGCATGGACTTCTCCTCCCGACTCTCGCGCTCTGCAGCCAACCTACAGTGCCTCTAGCCGAGCATGAGCTGGACGGCGATGATCTTGGCGATAGTCATGGTGGGGAAGACGATCGCGTAGCCGACATCGGCGCGGTCGGAGCCCAACATGCGGTTGGCGCCCGCGAGAATGGCCGGGTTGCCTGTGGCCCCTGAGCAGACGCCGAACAGGTCGTCGATGCGGATACGTAGAAGCAGGTGGCCAACCAGGAGCACTGTCAGCACGATGGTCGCGAGAACCAGGGCGGCGCCGAGAAGGACAGCGAGGCCTTGTGCGGCAACGGTATCGACGAAGGGCCGGCCGGAGGCGATGGCGACTTGGCCCAGGAAGATCGAGAGGCCGAAATTGCGCAGCACCATGTTGGCGGCCACCGGCATACGCCAGCCTATCCCGAAGGTGCTCCCCCGCCAGCCGAGGAACAGGGCGACGACCAACGGTCCGCCCGCGACGCCGAGGCTGAAACTCCCACTGCCCGGCAGGGGGATCGTGACCAGCCCCACCAGTAGCCCGAGCGCCATGCCGATGCCCATGGAAACGAAGGACAGCTCGGCGTTGCCTTTCACGCTGTCCCCGAAATGCGCGACGAGGTCTGGGCGGCGCCCCGCTTCGGCAAGTAAGACGAGAACGTCGCCGTATTCGAGTTCGAGATCCGGGCCCGCTGGCATGAGGGAATCGCCGCGACGGACCTGGGCCACCCGCACCGGAAAGCTCGGCTTCGGCATAGTGGCCAGGGTGCAGCCCCGGAACGCCGGCTTCGAGATCATGACGCGGACCACGTCTAGGTCAGCGCGGTCCTTCGCCAAGCGACCCTCCTCCTCCTCCCCCAAAGCGACCACGGCTTTGTCCACCGCAGCGGGCGGACCGAAGATGAGCAGCCCGTCGCCCGCGGCGAGTCGTGCGCCCGGCTCGGCCGGAGCGTTCTGATGGTTGTGCCGCATGGCTAGGACGGTGACGCCCTCGGGCAGGCTGGCGCTGATTTCGGCCACGGTGCGGCTGGCTGCATCGGGACGCACCGTGATCTCCGCATGCCGCAGCGTCGGGCTGGGGGCGGGGATCTGCAGGTGGAACAGCCGCAGCATGAAGCTCATCAGAAGGATCGGGCCGATTACGCCGATCGGATAGGCGACGGCATAGCCGATGGTCGGTTCAGGGCCCCCGCCAGCAGCGGTGATCGCGGCCTGGAGGGCCGAGGTGCTCGTGCCCGCGCCGGCGAACATGCCGGCCTGGATCGCGGGCGACAGTCCGAGCACGCCGCCGACCGCCTGAGCCGCGAAAAGAGCGGCCACTACGGCCACGAGCGCGAGGAGGATCCAGCGCAGGCCCGGCCCCTTCAGCCCGGCGACGCATTGCGCCCCATACTGAATACCCGTGCCATAGAGGAACATCAGCAGACCCAACGTACCGACTAGCCCGGGCGGCGCGGCGCGCGGTGCGATCGCCCCGATGGCAAGGCCGGAGAAGAGGACGGCGCCCGCACCGAATGTGACGCCAAGGACCGGAATCTGGCCAAGGGCGTAGCCAAGGCCAATAGCCATGAAGAGGGCCAACATGGGCGAGCCCTCGAGGATGCTGCCGAGCAACGCCATGGCACGGTTCTCTCCTTGCCTGCATCCGAGGGTCCGCGGGGCGGGCTTAGGTAGAGAATGCGCGTGAGGCGATGTTCCGTGAAGCGTGAATACGCCTTTCGCGCGACGGAGATCGTTGGCCTGCGTCATTGCGGAAGAAGCGAGGCGAGACCCCGGTCGCGCTCGCGGGATCGGACGGCGATCATGCAAAGCACCCGACCAAGCTAGCAACGGCCGTTTCTCGGGAAGGCTTACCGGAGAGCGGACGTTCCCCTTTCGGCTAGTATCGGACACCCAAAGGGCCGGCTATTGCGATGGGGACACGGACCCGAAAGCGTGGGGACCGCCGTAGACGCTGCACGAGGGGCAGATCGAGGGCGGTGGTGGGGATGGCGGAGAACCCGTCTGCTCGGCAATATCGAGGTCGTGGCGCGCCTGTGCGGCCGGGGTGAACCCGCGTTAGATCAGCGTCTCCATGCCCTTCGGCTGGCGCTGGGGAAGGCCGTCGCCACGTAGCGCGTAGCCGCGCCGGATGATCGATACCTACCGGCTGGATCTGCGGGGTATCCACGGCCCATCGCATTGCCTGCGAGTGACCGTGGTGACCTGAGGCGCGATCGCCTCTCCTACTCCACGACAAGGGACGCCACCATCCGCACGGTTATCATGTGGATATAGTTATTTCGTTCACTCCTTACGGATATGATCTCGCGGGGACGCAAACTAGGTCCACCTGGAGATCATTGATGAAGAATATTCTGCTCGCCTCGGCTGTGATGGTATCCGGTTTGGTCCTCGCCCCTCGGGCCTGGGCCCAGCAGGAAGCCATGGCCATGTTCTACCAGATGGAGATGGCTCCGCGGGTGTGTGCATGGAGCGACGCTGCTAGCCCGGCCAAGATCACCGCTGCGATTGCCGGTCAGGAGCGTGCCCTCGGCGTGACCGCAGCCCAGCGGACCAATCTGATGCGCGCCGCCGAGGCCGACCTACGGTCGGACCGCGCCAACTGCGCTGCGGATGGAATGCTGCGTATGATGTACAACGAAGCCGTCAAGTGACCTGACGTCAGTCAGTGAATAGCTAACGACCATCGGCATTCACTGGCGCCTCGCCAGCCTGTCCCTGAGATCCGGCTGGTCCAGGGCGACGACACGCGGTGTAGGATCAAAGATCCTCGGCGAGTTGCTCGGCCGGGTAAGCCGGCCGCCGTCATCCGCGCGGTCGCGATGGGTTCGGCCGTCGTCGTGGCGTGCCTGCGGCAATCTTGCGCGACAGCCAGTTGAGCGCCTGTGACGTGCTGTCGACCTGATCGTCGTGCGTGCCATTCGGAAAGGCTAGCAACTCCGATAGATACGTCGCCAGCCACGACGCCTCTCGCGGCAGCAGCACCTGCCCGGCTTCGAACATCGGCGCCTGGGCCAGCAGCCGCGCCTCCTTGTCGTACTGCGGACGCCACAGGATCGGCTTCACCGCCCTGTGCAGCCGCATCTCCTGCACCACGGCCCGGCCTATGTCGGTCTCACGGTGCTGTGCGGCGAGTTCGGCCCCATGGGCGCATCATCGGTCGTGGCCCGCGCGCGCCACTTGGCCACCGTGGTGCAACTCAGACCGCGGCGCCGGGCCATGCAGCTGGTCTTTTCTTGCGACGCTTAGAGCTCGGCTCGAATTCGCGGCGTTGTTCGGGCTGAACCATGAAGACTGCCTGCCATAGCGCTTCCTCCCCCTCACGGGTCAAAGTTGCGTCACGACTCTCCGGGACCAAACACTTAGGAATGATCCGCTTCCGGGTTCCCGCTGCCGCCTTCCAACCCTGGCATTTGTCCAAAGGCGCGCACGGCCGTGATGCGTTCGGGCGTGTTCAACAACAGGCTGAGCAGGTCTGTCTCCAGCCGCAGTCCGTCCTGCAATGGCAGGTCCTGGGCGGCGTGTATGGCCTCCTTGGCGAAGGCCAGGGCCAGTGGCGACCGCGCCGCCAATTGCCGCGCCAGCGCCTCGGTCTCGGCTGCCAGCGCGGCCGGCGGCACGATGCGCGTAACAAGCCCGGCGGTCAGTGCGCGCCCGGCCGAAATACGATCGCCGGTCAGCATCATGTCCATGGCCAGGGCGGTCCCCACCGCGCGAGGCAAGCGCTGCGAGCCGCCGACGCCGGTCAGCATACCAAGCCCCGTTTCCGGGAAACCGAAACTTGCGTCCTCCGCGCAGATCCTGATGTCGCAGGCCAGCGCCATTTCCAACCCGCCGCCCAGGCAATAGCCGTGGATGCTGGCGAGGACAGGCTTGCGCAATTCCTCCAACGGCTGAAGCCAGCGCGCCGTCATGCGGGACTGTCGCGCTTCGGCCGCGGAGGGCACCTCGTCGAATTCGTGAATATCCGCGCCGGCGCAGAAGGCGCGCGGACCTGCGCCCCGCAGGACGACGACGCGCACCTGTGCATCCTCGGCAGCCATACGGGCCGCGCGACCGAGAGCGGCCCGCATGGCGGCGTTGACCGCGTTCAGCTTGGCGGGGCGGTTCAGCGTGACCCATGCGATGCCGCCCGACACAGCGAACAGGACCACCTCTTCCTCAGCCATCGACGGGGCGCCGCAACACCAGCGTGACCTTGTCCACGTGAAAGACCTCCACGCCATCCTGGTTGGTGACATGGTCACGGAAGGTGACGACGCCATGTTCAGGATTGCGGGACTCCTTGCGGGAAACGACCTCCACCTCCGTGCGGATGCTGTCGCCTGGCCGTACGGGGACGAGGAAGCGGCCGTTCTCGATGGCGAGCTGGCCCACCATCGTCTCCCGGAACAGGCTCTCCGTCATGGCGGTGGAAATCGCCATGATCATGCCGCTCGGCACGATGCGGCCCCCGAAACGGGTTTTGCGTGCCGCATGCTCGTCGATGAAAAGCGGCACGTGATAACCGACATAGGCACAGAAGAAGGAGAGGTCGCCATCGGTGATGGTGCGGCCATAGGTGGGGAAGCGCCGCCCCGGCTCGAAGTCCTCCCAATAGAGGCTCATCGCGCCGCGTCCGGGATCACCGCGATCGCATGGATCTCGATCAAGGCATCCGGCCGCAGCAGTCCCGAGACGAGCACACCGGTCGACGTCGGCATGCCGCGCTTGAAAAACTCCCGACGCACGGCCGCCGTGCCGCGGTAATTCTCGGTGGTGGTGAAGTGATCGACGGTCTGGACGATATCGTCGAAGGTGCAGCCGGCTTCCTCCAGCAGCGGCGCCCATTTGCGGAAGACCTGGCGCGTCTGTTCCACGATGTCGCCGGGGGCAGTGATATTGCCCGCGTCATCCGTGCCCGTGGTGCCCGAGATGAAGAGCAGGTTTCCGGCGCGCCGCGCCGGCCAGTAGGTGTAGCGATCCGACCAGGGCTTGCCACCCGTGATCCGCCCTTCCGGGGCTGCCTCGTCCGGCATTGAAATTCCTTTCATTTTAGTGTTGGCGCCGATCCACGAAGCGCACCGCCTTGGTTTCACGTGACGGATCGTAGATGGCAAGACGCTCCTCCACCACGACGCGTGGCCGCACGCCGATGGTCGCCTGCACGGCGGCAAGCACCGCCGCGGAAGCAGCGATGGGTTCACCGCGCGGTGCGATGCGCAGGATCAACTCGTCCATCGAGAAGGGGTCGGCCGGGTCCATCCGGTCGACCACGACCTGAAACTCATCCAGCCCTTCAACGGACTGCATGCTGCCCAGAAGTGCGGCGGGGTTGATCAGCATCCCCTTCACCTTCAGCAGATCCTTGGTGCGCACGATGGGCCCCACGACCCGCTCGCCACTTCGGCCGCAATGCGGGCATGTGCGCCGGTCGAGCGAGACGATGTCACCGACCAGGTAGCGCATCAGCACGGTGCCACGCCGGTCAAGATGCGTGATCGCCAGCGGCCCGCGTTCGCCATCTGGCAGGGGGCGTCCCGTATCGGGGTCCACGACCTCATGGTGCAGCAGTTCGGGGGCGGGATTGTGCCAATCCGCTTCCTCGTGGCATTGCGCCAGGCCACCGGATTCGGTGGAACCGTAGCGGTCGAAGACAATACTGCCGGCGGCACCCAGTTCCCGCATCAGTCGGCGCAGATCCTCGCGCAAGGCGGGGGAGCTCGCCTCACCCGTCACCGCGCACATGCGGACCGACCGGAAATCAGCGCCGATATCCTGCGCGCGGATCAGCACGCGGCGGATAAAGCTCGTCACCCCCCAGAGCACGGTCGCGCGATGCCGCTCGACCAGGCGAACGGCCTCCTCCATCGGCTTCTGCACGCCAAAGGGCCCAACGGGCGCCCCACCCAATGCGGCCGCGACGGAAGCACCGGCGGCATAGGCCAGGGTCGAGGAGCGCATGAACGCCCCCATCGACGCGGCGGTCAGCGGAAACAGGTTGGCGATCACGTCACGGTCGTTGATGCCCGCGATCTCGGCGACGCGCCGGTTCAGCAGCAGGTAGCCGTGATAGTCCAGCGTCGTGTTGTAGATGGGCGTCGGGTCGCCGGAACTGCCGGTGGTATGCACGACCTCCCACAGCGCCCGCTCGGCCACCGGCAGGTCGGGGCAGTCGAGACGGAAGGCGAGCGGCTGGTCCATCAACGCCTTCTTCGGCGTCAGCGGCAGGCGCCACAGGTCGTCGATACCCCGGATCGCATCCAGATCGACGCCCGCCCAGGCCTGCTGGTAATAGGCATGGCCGCGCCGGCACAGCGCCAGCATATGCCGCAGCTTCGAATCTTGGATGCCCCGGATCTCAGCCGCAGACAAGCGCAAGGTGTCCTGCATTTCTCTTCAATCCACGCGGATGTTGTTGTCGCGAACCACCTGGCCCCATTTTTCCGTCTCGGCGACGATGTGGCGGGCGAAGGCTTCGGGTGTCGAAGGGATCACGTCATACATCTGGCTCGTCAGGCGCTCGCGCAGCGGCGGGTCGTTCAGCGTGTCCACGATAGCGCGGTTCAGGATGGCCACCAGCGCGGGCGGCGTGGTGCCCGGGACCAGCGCCCCCATCCAGGTCGTGACCTCATAGCCAGGGTAGCCCATCTCCGCGACGGTGGGGATTTCCGGCGTAACGGGCGACCGCCGCAGGCTGGTGATGCCAATCGCGCGCAATTGGCCGGCGCGCACGCGCGGCAGCGCCCCCGGCGCGTTGTCGAACATCACGTCGATGCGTCCCGCCATCAGATCCACCTGTGCCGGGGCCCCGCCGCTGTAGCCCACGGTGACCAGCCGAATCCCCGCCATCGTGCCCAGCAACCCGCCCGAAAGCTGCCCGGAGGAGCCGACACCGACCGCGCCGTTGGTGATTTGATTCGGCCGGGCGCGCGCCGCGGCAATCAGGTCCGGAAATGCCTGAATCGCGGAGCTGGGCGGTACGACCACGATGTTCGGCACCGACACCATCAGGCTGACCGGGGCCAGGTCGCGCTGGGGATCGAAGGGCATGCGCATCATGTGCGGCAGCACCGTCAACGGCCCAAAGACGCCAAGAACGAGCGTGGTGCCATCGCCGGGCGCCCGTGCCGCGGCCTCGGTGCCGGGAATGCCGTTCGCGCCCGGGCGGTTTTCCACGACGATGGCCCGACCGAGCCGTTCGGCGACACCCGGGGCCACGCTGCGGACCACGATGTCGCCTGTGCCACCTGCCGCGTAGGGCACCAGCCAGCGCAGCGGACGGTTCGGCAATTCCTGGGCCGCGGCGGGCAAGGCCAGGACAGCGCCCAACAGCAAGGGCAATGCGCGTGTCAGCATGGCTGTGTGTCTCCGTTTGTTGAAGGGGAAGGTTCGACCGCAAAGCCGCCGAGCCGGCCGATCGTGGCCGCTGCCCCCGTCACCAGATCCCGCAGGATTGCGGCCGCCGGGCGGATGTCACGCAGCATCCCGGCGACCTGGCCGGCGGGGTTGCTCACCAGGTCGAGACGGCCCGCCTGGCGTGCGGAATGGAGAAAATCCTCGAGCAAGACCTTCTGGTGCGGCATGCCCAGTGGCTCCAGCCCCGTCGCGGCCCATTCCGCATGGATGACATTGCGGAAGGTCCGGGCGGTTTTGCCGGTGTAGATGCGGGTCGCCAGGAAATCCTCCGAGCGCCCATCGACGATCTGCGCGCGATGGTCAGGATGCAGATAGGCTTCCTCGGCGAACAGGAAGGCGGTGCCGCACCACACGCCTTGCGCGCCAAGCGCCAGCGCCGCCGCCACGCCGCGCCCATCGGCGATACCGCCGCCGGCGAGCACGGGAATGTCACCGGCGGCATCGACGACTTGCGGCAACAGGGGAAAGGTTGAAATGGTGCCGACGTGGCCGCCGGCCTCCGCGCCCTGGCAGACGATCAGGTCCACGCCGGCGGCGATCTGGCGTCGGAGGTTGCCGAGGCTACCGACGAGCCCCGCGACGAGCGTGCCCACCGCGCGCGCACGCGGCATCAGTTCGGTGGGGTCACCGAGTGCCACGACAAACAGCGGGACCCGTTCCTCAAGTACAACCTGTGTCTGCGCGCCGGTCAACGCCGGCGTCCAGGTCAGGTCGAGGTCGATCGGAAGGCGTGGCACACCGTGGCGTTCATGTAGGGCGTCGACGAAGGCCCAATGCCTGGGGTGATCCTTGCGTATCTCGGCACGGATTTCCTCGCGCGTGCCGTCGCGCGTCGAAAGCCTGGCAGGCAAAATCAGATCGACGCCGAAGGGATGCGGTGTAAGCGCACGTACGGCGCGAATGGCATCGCGCAATTCTTCAGGCGTGAGGCCGGAGCCTCCGAGGCACCCCATGCCGCCAGCATTGCTGACGGCGGCAACCAATGGGGGCGTCGTCAGCAGGCCGCGATAGATCCCCATGCCTGCCTGTACGATGGGGTATCGCACAGACAGCCGCGCACAGAGCGGTGTGGAAAGCACTGCGATGATGATCTCCTGCCGAGATCGCGACGCTAAACCTGTATGGCAGAGGGCCACAAGCCGCATACGGCGAGCTTGACGCCATTGCCGGCCCATGGAGATTAAAGGCGCGCAGTTTGGGGCGGCAGGAAAAAGCAAATGGATCTGGAACTTGTCGGCAAGGTTGCGCTGGTCACCGGCGCCAGCCGCGGGATCGGGCGCGCGATCGCGCAGCGTCTGGCGACCGAAGGCGCGACGGTTGCGCTGGTGGCCCGATCGGCTGATGCGCTTGCCTCGGTGGCTGCGACAATGCCTGGCGATGTCTTCACGCTTGGGGCCGACCTCTCGTCGCTCGCTGGCGTTGAGGCCGCGGTCGCGGCTGTGCTGGCCCGTTTCGGGCGGATTGACATCCTGGTGAACAACGCCGGCGCCATCCCGGCCGGCGATTTCCTGACAATGCCCGACGAGGCCTGGATCGATGCGTATTCCCTGAAACTGCACGGCTACATTCGCGCCGCGCGGGCGGTTCTGCCGATCATGCAGCGCCAGAATGGAGGGCGTATCGTGAACGTCATCGGTGCTACGGCGCGCAACCCACTGCCGACCTATCTGGCGGGGGGTGTCGCCAATGCTGGGCTGGTGAATTTCACCAAGGGTCTCGCCGATATCGGCGCCGCGCATAATATCCTGGTGACTGGTGTGTCGCCGGCCGCCACCGCGACGGATCGGATTGAAGAGCAGTTCGTGCAGATCGCCGCCGCGACGGGCCAGACGGTTGCGGCGGTGCGCGCCGAGCGGATGCAACGCCAGCCATTGGGCCGGATGGCGTCGCCCGAGGATATCGCAGATATGGTCGCCTTCCTGGCTTCCGCGCGCGCGTCCTTCGTTTCGGGCGCATGTGTCACAGTCGATGGCAATTCAACCCGCGGTGTCTGGCTGTGATCGCCGACGCATCGCGCTTCTTCGAGGATTGGCGACTGGAGGAAACCCTGGCCACGCATGGCCGCACGGTGACCGAGGCGGATGTCGCCAATTTTGCCGGCCTGACGGGCGACATCAATCCACTGCATATGGATGCGGTCTATGCGGCCAGCACACGCTTCGGCCAGCGGTTGCCGCACGGGCAGTTGCTGTTCGTGCTTGCTCTGGGCCTAGCGGAGCGCGTGATAGCGCCTTTGTTCCACAGCAGTGTCGTGGCATTCGCGGGTGTGGACCGTTTGCGCTTCGTGCGTCCGGTTTTTATCGGCGACACCATTCGGCTGGAACGCCGCGTGATGGCGTTGGAGGTTCGCGATGCAGACACAGGTATGCTGGTTTTCGATGACCAGGTGCTGAAGCAGGACGGCAGCGTCGCGATCGCCTTCCGTCCACGCTATCTGATGAAGCGCAGGCCAGCATCTTGCTGAAGGTTGAGCTGGTCGTGACGGAGGAACCGGTTGTGGCGGTTGCCTTTCGGAGAGGTGCAGGATGATCGGCCGTCCCTTTCCGTCGCAAGCGGCATAGAGCCTGGAATTCAGCCCTGCCTTGGTGCGTCCGATGCGGTGGGGAACACGTCCTCTTTGAGTAGGCTGGCCGCGGTCCGGAAGGCCTTGAGGTGGGCCGCATCGATCATCACTCCGTCGCGCTGGCCATCCTCACCGTTCAGTCGCCCGATTCGGCGACGAGGAGCTTGAACCCGGCCGGTACGTTGGGAAAATTAGTCGTAATTCATCGCCCTCTAAATTCGCGGCGCGACCGTCAACGAAGTGTACCGGCACAATGGTGTTGGCCTACAGCTGCCGAAGAACCAGCACCATAGGTTTGTCAGCCGCTCCGGTCGCTCGCCTTAGGTGCGCGGCATCTTCATGCCGATGAACCGCCGCCGCGCGCCAAAGGCTAACCAGGCCAGGGAAGCGACCTTGGCATTCAACGCTTCATCCATCCCCATTTCCGCTATGACATGCGCCTGAGCCTCCCGGGCGCGCGCAAACTGCGCCGAAAGGCAACCACGACCCTCGACCGCCCAATGCCTGCCCGTGCTGGACGACGGCATCCCAGTCGATGGCGGTGAGTGTTTCGTCCCCGGCCATGCGTTCGAAGATCACAGCCCCGAGCTGGGGCGGTGGCGACTTGCTTCCCCCGCGCGAGCAATCGATCTCGACATCACCGGGTTTGTTCATCCAGACGTGCCGGGTGAGCGCTGCCACTGTCCGTCGTCGAATGCTTTGAGACAGCGGGATCGGTTGGCTAACGGAGGCTCTGGCCCATCGACCCGCAGTCGTGCATGCTGCGCCATTCTCGCCCCTTGGTCCCACGGCAGCAAGCGACGCAGCTGCTCCGGCAGAGGGGTCGGCCAAAACCGTCGCTGGCGGCCTTGCGGGCCTTAGGTCGCGTGGCCTGAACGCATCCAATGGACCGCTAGAAACGCGCTATGCAGGGCAGGCATCGAGACGGCGGCATTCATGTGGTGAAGCGCCCTTCCGCCTGTCGCGCTATTTGTTGACTGTCATCCGAGCTACGTGCAACGAACTCGGCATGACCAAGCGCGCCTCCCTCCTTCCTGCAACCCTGCCTCGACACCTGGCAGACCAGCTCGCCCTCGACATCGAGCGTGGCGAGTTCCCCCCGGGGACGCGGCTGAGCGAGGCTGCCATCGCCCTGCGCTTCGGCACCAGCCGCGGCCCGGTACGCGAGGCGCTGGCCCTGCTGGCCCGCGATGAACTGGTCGAGTTGCGGCCACGGCATGGCGCCTTCATCCTGGCGCTGTCTGCTGATCAGTTGGACGAGATGTTTGAACTTCGTGGCGCCCTCTACGCGCTGGCTGTGCGCCTCTTCACGAGCCGCGCAACCCAGGAGCAGCTGGCCGAATGCACCCGGCACACCGAAGCGGTGCTGAAGCTCGCCGAAAATCCGGCCGCCCTGCCGCAAGACTTCGCCCGCGCGAATCAGGCCAAGAGCCTTTTCATCGTCAGCCACGCCGGCAACCAGCGGCTGCTCGACACCATGGGCCGCATGACGCGGCAGGCATTCCAGCACTATGCTGCACTCGCCCATCTGACGACAGAACGGCGGCGCGAAACCGCATCTTCGGGTGCGCGCATGCTTGAACAGATGAAGCAGCGTGATGCCGCCGCGGCGTCGGCGATCGCATGGCACATCGTCGAGGCCAGCCATGCCGCTGTTCGGTCAGCACTTGGCACGCGCCCGACTGCCGCCGAAAAGGCGCCTGACTGAACGCAGGCGGCCGTCGGTCTCTCAGCTCGGAAGATTGAAGACGCGCAAAGCGTTATCCCTAAGCATCTTCCTCTCGGGGACCGGCCGGAATTTCAGGTCGGAGATGTCATTCATCGCACGCTCCGGATCGATAACCCACCAGTCCGTGCCGAATAAGAACTTATCCTGGCCGTATGTGTTGATGTAGTGATTCACGTTGGCACCCCAGTGCTTGGGCGCGTAGGCATCGCCAGCCATGAAGACATTCGGGTGCTTCTGGCAGACCGCGATCATCTCCTCGGTCCAGGGATACCCAAGATGGATGCCGATGATGGTCAGCTCGGGGAAGTCGATGGCGACACGATCGAGCGTGATCGGCTTGGCCACTGTCGCCAGCCGATTATCCGAACGATACAGCAGGCAATGCCCGACCTGCATCATGATCGGAATCCCAAGCTCCGCGCATCGAGCGTAATAGGGATAGTAGATTGCCGCGTCCGGCGCCTGCCCGAACCAGTGCGGATAGAGATGGGCACCGACGAACCCCAGTTCCTTCACCGCATAGTCGAGTTCCTTCAGCCCTGCGATGCCACGGAGCGGGTCGATGCCGGCCAAGCCGGAATACCGGTGCGGGTATTTCTGGCAGGCCTCGTGCACCATCTCGTAGGGAATTTCGACGGAGGTGCTCATGCGCGGGTCACCGCATCGGAACGCGATGAGCAATGACCGCTCGATACCGGCCCGGTCCATCTTCTCGATGTACTGTTCGTGCGTCAGGCCGGCGCGATAGCCGCCTTCCAACCGGACCTTGTCGCGAAAGCGATCGTCGGTCGGTACCCTATTCTGGGCGATGACCTCGGGTGTGTACATATTCACGACGATATCGATTGCCCCGTAGCCGAGCTTCGTCCTGGACGCGTCGAAGTTAAATTGTTTCGCGGTCATGGCTCCACCCCACACACACCGACCCAGGCTAGAGCGGCGTCACGCAGCGGACCCTAGCCTTGACTGGCTGATTGTCAACAATCGATTTTGTATGCCTAGACGGGATTATTTCGTAGTTTACACAAGGATGACGACAGTTGACATATTGCCAGAATAGCTGCCACCACCCAATCCCGTGACCTTCACCTCCGCCCACGGCAACCGGAGACGTTAATCGGATCACGTTCGGCCTGCGTTTGAGGAGAGGGCGAAGCGATGTCCCATTCGGCACCGGCGCAGCAGCGCATGTCCGGCAGTGTCACCTTCGCGCACGGCATCCGGGCGGCCGCCTACAGAACGCCAGGCAAGACGGCGCTTCAGGTCGGAACACAGGCGATGAGCTTCGCCACCCTGTCGGGCCGCATCGATCGCTTCTCCAACCTTATCCACGCAGGCCTGGGGATTGCGCCGGGACTGCGCATCGGCATCGTGGCCATCAACCGCATGGAGTATGTGGAGGTGGTCTGCGGCGCCGCGGCCGCTGGCGTCGCAGTGACCACAGTGGGGCCCGCTGCATCGGGGATCGAGATTGCCTTCATCGCGCAGGACGCGGCACCGCAGGCGCTGTTCGTCGACCCAGGGCTAGAGGAGATGGTTCGGGCCCATGCCGGTGACCGGGTAAAGCACATCATCCCGTTCGGCCCGGCTTATGAAGATCTGTTGCTCTCCGCGGCCGATGCGCCCTGCCCCGTCGACGTGGACGAGACAGATGTATTCTGCATCCCCTACACATCAGGCTCGACAGGACGCCCCAAAGGCGTTCAGCTGACGCATCGCGGGCGCGTGCTGGCAGCCTTTGCCACCGCGGCGGAACACGGGTGCTATTCGCCGGATGATCGCGCGATCGCCATCACGCCGCTGTTTCACGGCGCCGGCCTGCTGGCGACCCTGACGCCGCTGTTCTTCGGCGCCAGCGTCAGGCTCATGCAGAAGTTTTCCGTCGAGGAGCTACTGCAGACGATCGAAACCTTCGCCGCCACCAGCACCTACATGATCCCGTCGCATTTCTCCGCGATCCTGGACCTTGGCGATCGCGCAGGCCGATACCGCACAGACTCCCTGAAGGCGGTGATGTCGGGCACCTCGCCCCTCAGCCAGTCGGTGAAGGAGCGGATCATCGGCTACTTCGGCGAGGGGAAGCTCTACGACCGCTACGGTTCGACCGAGGGCGGCATCGTCTCCTGCCTGCGGCCGAAGGACCAGAGGCGCAAGATCGCCTGCGCCGGCCAGCCCATGCCCCTGACCCGCATCCAGCCCATGACGCCGGAGGGCCTGCCCGTGCAACCTGGCGAAGCCGGCGAGATCGCGGTCTCCTCGCCGTACTTGTTCGCCGGATACCTCAATCTGCCGGAGCAAACGCAGCGGGTGATGAAGGACGGTTGGTACATCACCGGCGACATCGGCCGCATTGACGAGGAGGGCTACCTCTACCTGCTCGCGCGCAAGAACGACATGATCATCTCGGGCGGCGAGAACATCTATCCGACGGAAATCGAGGATATCATCGCCTCGCATGACGCCGTCGCGGCCTGCGCCGTGGCGGGGGTGCCGCATCCTTACTGGGGCGAGGCCGTGACCGCCTTCGTTGTCCTGCGCGAAGGTAGAACCGTCGATGCCGACACGTTGATCAACCTCTGTCGCGCCAGTCTGTCTCGGTACAAATCGCCGAAGGACATTCGCTTTGTCGCCGATCTACCGCGGAATCCGATGGGCAAGATCCTGCGCGGCCGCCTGGCGGGCGACATCGCTTCGACCTGACCACAGTCATTTTCCCAGGATTCTCGCGACAAGGAATGTTGCCCCGATGACGACGCGTCCAGAAGCCACACGGAAGATGGCACCCGCATGAGCGCGAGCGCACGGGACCCACTGATGCGCGCCACGGCCGGGCGCGGCGTGACGCAGCTCATGACCTGGGCCGCCGGGGCGTCCGTTCGCGATCTGCCAGCCCCCATTCGCCGGCGCGCCGCCCTCATCCTGGCAGACAATCTGGGTGCGATGGTCGCAGCAACGAGCGAGCCCATGGTGCAGGCGGCCCAGCAGGACCTCCTCCGCCGCTCGTGCCACGCAGAAGCCACCATCTTCGCGCGCGGCGCGCCACGCGGCGATCGAAGTGCCGCCGCGGCCGTCAACGGCATGGCGGCGACCTGGTGCGAACTCGACGAAGGCTTTCGCAGCGCCCCCTGCCACGCCGGCGCCTATGTCATCCCGGCCTTGCTGGCCGAGGCGGAAGCGTCCGGCCTGCCGCTGTCCCGGATGCTGGTCTGCCTCGCGCTGGCCTACGAGATCACCGCGCGGGCGGCGCGGGCCTTCCCCTACCCTGTCATGACCGTGCATCCGCATGCGGGCTTCGTCACGATCGGCGCGGCCGCCGCATCGGCGCTGGTGCGCGGCTGCGATGCCGCCACGCTGCTGGGCGGGGTCACCGGGGCTGCCAGCATGAGTTTCGCCGGCCCGTTCAACCATGCCGTCGACGGCGTGATGGTGCGCAACGCCTGGACATCGGCCGGCGCCTGGGTGGGGATGCAGGCGGTCGACTGGGCGATGCGCGGGATCAGCGGCATTCCGGAGACGTTCTACGATGTGTTCGTCGGCGCCTTCGGAACCGACGTCGCGCCTGGTGCCCTGACGGAGGGCCTGGGAGAAGCCTGGGCGGTCGCCGACGGCTACCACAAGATTTTTGCCTGCTGCCAATATGCCCACAGCGCGGTCGAGGCGAGCCTGGTGTTGCACCAACGGCTCCGCAGCGAAGGGCTAGACCCCGATGCGATACATGAGGTCGTCGTTGCGACTCACCCCCGCGGGCTGCTGCTGACGACCGTCGAACCTGCGACGGATCTCGCCGCACGCTTCTCCATGCCGCATGCGACCTCGGCCTCGGCCGTGCTGGGCACTGGCGGGCAGGCAGCCTTCTCCGCCCAGGCGATGGCCGACCCACGCATCGCCAACCTTCGCCGGCGTGTCAGCCTCGTCCCGCATCCCAATATCCAGCCTTCCCCGAACGACCGGCCCGCGCGCGTGCTCTGGCGCCTGCGCGATGGCCGGGAATGGGCCGCCGACTGCAGTAGCGCGCAAGGCGGCGCCGACCGGCCGTTCGACGAGGCGACGCTGCTGACCAAGCTGCGGGAGAACACAGGCAGCGACTTCCCCGCCATGGCCGATAGGCTGTGGGAAGTCGTGGAAGGCACCGGGCATGACAACATGCCCTGGCGCGACATGGTATCGAGAATAACAGCGGAGACTGCCAAGTGAACGACATGGTCGACGTCGACGTCCTGGTCATCGGTGCAGGTGCGTGCGGCCTTGCCGCCGCCATCGCGGCGCATGACGCCGGTGCCTCCGCGGCGATCATCGAGAAGCATGACAGGCCCGGCGGCAACTCGTCGCTCTCCACTGGCTCGGTTCCGGCCGCCAACAGCTGCTTTCAGCGCGCTGCCGGGATCACCGACGACAGCCCGGCGCGGATGTTTGAGGACCTGATGCGGATCGCGGGTCAATCCGACGATACCGCGCTGGTGCGCCGGATGGCCGACGTATCAGCGGAAACCGTTGAATGGCTGGTGGATACGGTCGGCGCCCGGTTGGCGCTGGTGACCGCCTACAAGCACATCGGCCACACCGTGCCACGGCTGCACGCGCCGGTGTCGCGGCGTGGCCAGGACCTGGTCGACGATCTGCTTGCAGCCGTTGCCGCACGCAACATTCCGCTGGCGGTCGGCAACGCCGCGCGATCCCTGATCATCGAGAATGGCGCGATCCAGGGCGCGATCGTCGAAACCGATGGCGCGCAGCATGCGATCCGCGCGCGCAAGACGATCCTCGCCGTGAACGGCTTCGCCGGCAATCCTGATCTGGTGAAGCGCTACTGCCCGGAAATTGCCGGCACCGAGTATTTCGGCGCCCGAGGCTCAACGGGCGAAGCGATCATCTGGGGCGAGGCGGTCGGTGCGGATCTTGCCAACATGGCCGCCTATCAGGGCTATGGGGCGGTCGCGTATCCACATGGCAGTCTCCTGTCCTGGACCACGATCGAGAAGGGCGGGATCATCGTCGGCGCCGACGGGCGACGCTTCGGCGATGAGAGCGTCGGCTATTCCGGCTTCGCCCGGGTCGTGCGGGGCCAGGGCGACTATGCCTATGCGATCTTCGACCAGGCGATCTTCGACATCGCTGCCCAGGAAGAAGAGTTTCTCGAGCTGGTCAACCATGGCGGCGTCAAGATGGGCGATACGCCCGCCGACATCGCCACCCCCTTTGGCCTCGGTGCAGCGGCGGTGGCGGAGGAGATCGCGGCCCGCAACGCCGCCGCGGCGGCCAACGGCCGCGACCGGTTCGGCCGGTCCGACTTCGGCCTCGGCGCCTTGCGGGCCCCGTTCTACATTTGTCGCGTCGTGCCCGGCCTGTTTCACACACAGGGCGGCCTGCGCATCGATGGCGACGCCCGCGTGCTGCGCAAGGACGGCGGGACGGTTCCGAACCTTTTTGCTGGCGGTGGCGCCGCGGCCGGTATCAGTGGCCGGGCGGGGGCGCTGGGCTATGCCTCTGGCAACGGGCTGCTGACGGCCATTGCGCTGGGGCGCTTGGCCGCGCTCGCGGCGGCGTGCGAGATCCGGGCCAGCGCATGACGCTGGCGCGGCGTATCGTCCGTAGCTTGGCCGAACTGGCCCGTGGCGACCTGCCCGCGCCGGTCATGGCGGCGGGCCGGCTGCACCTGCTCGACGCCATCGGCGTGGGGCTGGCGGCGGCGGGAAGCCCCGTTGGGGCGCCCTACCGTGCATTCGCGTCGAACCTGCGGGAGGCTGGCGTGGCGAGCCTGCTAGGCGGCGGTGGCGGCGCCAGCGCCGCCTCGGCCGCCCTGGTGAACGGCGGGTTGGTCCATTCGCTGGAATACGACGACACCCATACGGGCTCCATCGTGCACCCCAGCGCCGTGCTGATGCCGGCGGCGCTCGCCGTGGCGGAGCAGGTGGGAGCAAGCTCCCACCGCATGCTCGGCGCCTATGTCCTGGGCTATGAGTTGCTGGTGCGGATCGGTCGCGCAGCGCCCGGCGGATTCCAGGCGCAGGCCTTCCAGGTGACGTCGGTGGCGGGCACGCTAGCCGCCGCCATAATAGCGGCCGAGCTTTACGGGCTTGGCGAGGACAGCACAGTCGCGGCGCTCGGCATCGCGCTCAGTCAGAGTTCCGGCGTCTTCGAATTCCTGTCGAACGGATCGACCGTGAAGTCCTTGCATCCCGGCTGGGCGGCGCATGGCGGCGTGATCGCGGCACAGCTCGCTCAAGCCGGCATGACCGGACCCGAGACGGCAATCGAGGGCAAACGAGGTTTGTTCCAGGCTTTCACCCGCGACCCTGACGCCGCTGCGCGCTTTGCCGTGGAGAGCGACGATATCGGATATGTCTGGCACGTGCTGGACGCGGCCTTCAAGTTCTCGCCCTGCTGCCACTACCTGCATCCTTTCGTCGAGGCCGCGGGCCTCCTCGTTGCGCGCGGCGTGCGGCCGGAGGCGATCGCCGAAATCGTCTGCGAAGTGCCTCTGGGGGCCGACGCCGTCATCTGCGAACCCTGGGCCGACAAGCTGGCGGCGCCCACGGGGCATTCCGGCCGCTGGAGCCTGCCCATCGTGGTCGCCGCGCGTATCGTGGAGGGCCGCGTGGATCTTGCCACCTTCGAGCAACCGGCCTCCGCCGCCGTCCGGGCCCTGGCACAGCGCATCTCCTGGCAGCCACTGGCCGGTGCCAACTTCCCAAGCCGGTTCGAGGCGGTGGTGACCTGCGTCACGCGCGATGGCGCGCGACACCAGGTGCGCATCGACGACGCCTATGGCAATCGCAGCCGCCCGCCTGCCGTCGAGGAGGTTTTGGGCAAGTTCCGGGTCAATGCCGCGTTGAGCCTCTCGCCCGACGCGGTAGCGGATCTTGAAGCGGCGTTGATGAGCGATGATATGGCGCGCGTCAGTGCGGCACTCCGCGGCAATCGGCGGATGTGACGGCCTCGCGCGGCGGGACATGCCCGCCGCGCGCAAGCTATTCCTGCGGGATGTTCGCCTGGCGAACCACGTTCTCCCACTTCACCACTTCATCACGGATCAACTGCCGGAAGGCTTCGCCGGTAAGCGTACCGGGGATGCCGCCGCGGGCACGGATTTCGGCTTGGAACGACGGATCCTGCACCACGGCCGAGAGTTGCGCCTCCAGTGCCGCGCGGATGTCGTCGGGAATGCCCCTGGGGGCGAACAAGCCGTACCAGGCGGCCGCCTCGAACGGCAGGCCGGCTTCTGCCGCGGTGGGCACATCAGGCAGCGTATCGATACGGGACGTGGACGCCACGGCCAGGGCCCGCATGTTGCCGGTTTGCAGGCCGCCCAACACACTAGAATTATCCACAATGAACAACTGGACGTCGTTGCTCATCACCGCTGGCACGGCGGCCGGGCTGCCGGGATACGGGATATGCACCATGTCGAGCCCGGCGGTCTGCAGGAACAGCGCGGACAGTAGGTGCACCGCGCCGCCGACGCCGCCCGCCGAGGCGTAGTTCAGTTGACCGGGCCGCGCCCGGACGTAGCTGATGAATTCCGCAAGATTCTGGACCGGCAGCGCGCTGGGGATGGTAATCGCCATTGGCGACATGTTGATCATGACGAGCGGCGTCAGATCCTCACGCGCGTCAAAACCCGGATGATTCTTGCGGATGGCGAGTGCTGTGCCGAGCGTAACGCTACCGACGAGTAGCCGGTAGCCGTCCCTGGGCGCCCTGTTCACGAAGTCCAGAGTCGCGGTCATGCCGGCGGCACCTGGCCTGTTTTCGACGATGACGGGCTGGCCAGTGCGCCGTCGGAGACGATCGGCCACGGAGCGAGCCAGGACATCGTTCGGCGAGCCCGGTGGGAATCCAACCACGATGGTGAGGAGCCTGTCCGGGAATGCGGCTTGGGATGGCGCAGGCGTGAGCACGGTTGAAACCAGCAAAGGCACAAGAAGGCGTCGCGAAAGCCGGACGAATTTCGTGAAAGCAGCCACGCCCTTCTCCTTAAGCTATGTGACAGCAGGAGGGCAGGCAGGCGAAACTTTGTCAACAGTTTACCACACGGTAGGGAGTAACGCAGTCAACACCGGTCACAGCGTTCACTTGGCTGTAGTTGCACCTCCATCACGTTCCGCCATGGAGCAATGCGTGTCCTGCTCGAGCTGAACGGCAGATCCTACTTCCTCACGGTGCTACGCGCTCAAGCAGGTCGGCAGACGGTCTCCAACGCCATGTCGCGGTCGGCACGCAGGTGTTCGCGCATCAGCGCCTCGGCCTTTGCGCCATCCCGCGCCAGGATCGCCGCGATGATCCCGCCATGTTCCTCCAACGCGCGCGGCGCGCGGCCGTGGCGCAGGGTCATCAGGCCGAACCGGTGCACCTGATCACCAAGTTGGTTCATGAACGTCACAAGCCGCGCGTTGCGCGTCAGCGCGATGATCTGGGCGTGCAGCACGACGGAGGCCTCATAGGCCGCCTGAAGGCGCCCGGCGGCGAAATGGGCCAGCGCCACGGCGTGGTCGGCCGAAAGGGTCTGCGCCTCCGCCGCGGTCACATGCTCGGCCGCGAGGCGCGCGGCGAAGCATTCGAGCTGCTCGCGCAACTGGTACACCTCGATGATGTCCTGCACCGACGGTTCCGACACCACGACGCCCCGCTGCGGCAGGATGCGGACCAGCCCGCCCGCCGCAAGCTCGCGCAGGGCCTCGCGGATCGGCGTCCGGCTGATTCCAAGCTCCTCGGCGATCTGGTTCTCCGAAAGCAGGCTGCCGGGTGGATAGCGTAGATCGAGGATGCGCTCCCGGATCGTGTGGAGCGCCTGCTCCCGCAGGTTGCCGGCCGGCTTACGCGTGCGTGCCATGGGTCAGTCTACGTCGCACATATTGGCCTGTCCCCACGGCGGCATCGTCGAACGCGCCGTCACGCAGGACGAAGCGGCCGCGCACAAGTGTGTGGATCACGCGCCCGGTCAACTCCCAACCTTCGTAGATCGAGTATCCGGCCGAACTCACAACCGAATCCCGTGTGACCGTCCAGCGCGCGGCGGGGTCCACGATGGCGAAATCCGCATCCATGCCCGGTGCGATGACGCCCTTGGCGTGGTCGAGCCCCATGGCGCGCGCCGGATTGCCGGCCGTCAGCGCCGCGATGCGCGCAAGGCTCAACCCGCGCTTGGCAAAGCCTTCGCTCAGCAGGACATGCTCCATGGTGTACTTGGTCAGCCACTGCGCCAACTCGCCGGCGATGTAGCAGGGCCCGTTGTCGGACAGCAGGCGCGGCCGGTGCCGCACGCGGGCTTGAACCGCGCCGGGTTTGTCGGAGGCTCCAACTCTTGAGAGGCTGGAGCGATGAAGAGCAAGACGACGAACAAGTTTTCGCCTGAGGTTCGCGAGCGGGCGTTGCGGATGGTGCTGGCGCATGAGACCCAGCACCCGTCGCGCTGGGCGACGATCCTATCGATCGCGGCCAAGATCGGCTGCACGGGCCAGACGCTGAACGAGTGGGTGAAACAGGCGGAGCGGGACACGGGCCGCAGGCCCGGCCCAACGACGGAGATGGCGACCCGGCTCAAGGCCCTAGAGCGCGAGAACCGGGAGCTGCGGCAGGCGAATGAGATCCTGCGCAAGGCGTCGGCGTATTTTGCCCAGGCGGAGCTCGACCGCCGGTTCAAGCCATGATCGGCTTTATCGATGATCATCGCGAGGTCTATGGGGTCGAGCCGATCTGCAAGATCCTGCCGATCGCCCCGTCGACCTATCGTGCGCAGGTGGCCCGGCGGCGGGATCCGGCCAAGCTTCCGGCCCGGACGCAGCGCGATGCCGCGCTGATGCCCGAGATCGCGCGCGTGTTCGAGGAGAACTTCCGCGTCTACGGCGTGCACAAGGTCTGGCGGCAGCTGAAACGCGAGGGCCATGGGCAAAGCCAAGCTGGAGCTCGTTCCTCAGGATCGCCGTGGCGAGCTATCCGCCGCTGTTGTAAGAGATGTGCACGATGTCGATCCCGGCGGCGGCGCGAAGCTGCTCCGCCGCGAGATGCGGCATGCTGCCCGAGCCGGTGGAACCGAAATTCGCTGCGCCTGGCCGCGCCCGCGCCGCGGCGACTACCTCCTGCATGGTTTGGAAGGGCGAGACCCCGGGCACCGCTAACCGCTCTGGCGCGAGCACCGCCAGAGTGATCGGCGCTAGGTCGCACAGCGGATCATACGGCGTGCCGCGGTCGAGATTGGGTGAGATCGCTAGCGCGCCGGCACTACCGATGGCAAAGGTGTAGCCATCGGGCGTCGACTTGGCCGTGATGTCGACGCCGGTCACGCCGCCGGCGCCGACCCGGTTCTCCACCGGCACGCGCTGGCCGAGCGTCGCCGACATCGGCGGCGCGATGGTGCGTGCCACGATCTCGCTCGGCCCGCTTACCGTGAAGGTCACGATGAAGCGGATTGCCTGGGTCGGATACGCCTTCTGCGCCGCCGCGGGCAGCACCTGCAGCGCGCCCAGCAGGGCGCCAAAAGGGGTGGCCAGCATCCTACCTATTCTCATGAAGTTCCTCCTTGCCGGCTTCTGTAGGCCGGCCATGGGTGAAACAGTCGAGACTGCCGGCTCATGCCGGAAGCTATGGGAGACACGCATGAAGATCGCCCGGGTCGAGAGCCTCATAAAAGCGTAGCGCATTCACCTATGATGCGGGCAGCGCAGGCTTCGGCGGCAACCTTCGTCTGCGCGACATCGAAACGCTGCTGGTGCGGGTCGAGACCGAGGACGGCTTGCATGGCTGGGGCGAAGGCTTCGGCTTCAACTTGGTCGCGACGACGAAGGATGCGGTGGACCGGCTGATCGGCCCGGCCTGCATCGGCCATGATGTCGGCGACATCGCCGGCCTGCAGCGCCTGCTGCTGCGGCGGTTCCACAATTTCGGCCGCAATGGGCCGGTGCGCTACGGTATCTCTGCCATCGACATCGCGCTGTGGGACATTGCTGGCAGGCGCGCCGGCAAGCCGCTGCACGCGCTGCTCGGCAGCGCCGGCCGAGGGGCCGCCCGGTCCCGCGTGCCGGCCGATGCCTGCCTGCTGCGCTATGGCGAGGCGACGGCGGTGGCGCACAACGTTGCCGAGGCGATCCGCCAGGGCTACCGCCAGATCAAGCTGCATGAGGTGGATCTCGCCTGCATCCGCGCGGCGCGTGACGCGGCGCCGCCCGAGGTGCCGCTGATGCTCGACATCAACTGCGCCTGGGAGAGCGCGCAGGATGCCATCGGCTTCCCGCCACGGCGCCCAGTCCCGGAGCGGCACGTGCGGTGCGCGCCCCACCATTCCGATCAGCCGGGCCGGCATCCGCACGGGCGCCACACTGTAGCCAACGAGGTGGCCACGCTGGCCAAGGTACGCGACAAGCACATAGCGAGCCCGGGCCGTGGCGGAAGCAAGTGGCTGAGCAGAAACACGGCCCAGGCGGCCGTATAATCCCCCCAGCCACCCATCACCCTGGCTTCCCATCCGCGCGCGGGCCCAGAAGCATTGGCGCGTAGACCATCAGGATCAACAAAAACGCCGTCACCCAGCACAGTGCAGCGACAATCAGCACGGTCAGCGCATCCACCCCCGCCACGCTGCTGAAGACGCGTAGCAGCGCCGCGGCCAACAGCAGCACATACGCCGCAACCGCCGCGGGTGCCGCGACCAGCGCGTTCCCAGTGTGCCCGAGCGTCGCGCGTGTCATTACCGCGACGATCATCAGCGAAACCGCGCCTGCCATTTGCAGGTGCAGCCAGGCAGATGCCCACGGCGCCTCGGAGAGGAGCGAGACGGCCTTCACGGCGAGCGCCACCGGGATCAGCGCGTAAGCCAGGTGCAGTACCCACAGGATCGGCCAGCGGAGCGTTCGCAGCCCGTGCCAACGTGACAGGCGCAGCGCCACCAGCACCGCTGCGATGGCGGCCACCAACCCGGCCGGAAGGCTGCCAGGTGCGGCAAGGTCCACCACCGCAACCGCTGCCACGGCAAGGATCGCAGCGCGGTCCACTCCCGGCAGTGGCTGGGCTTCGGCCGGCCACCGTGTCTTGCGCAGTGCATTCAGCGTGAAGGACGGCACGATCCGCCCGCCGATCAGGACGACTAGCAACAGAGCCATGTCCGCCATCAGCAACTGCCCGACCGCCCAGCCCGGCGAGGTCCACCATCCAGCTTCCTCAGCCAGCATCATCACCTGCCCGGACCAGAACACCAGCACCAGCGCAGGCGGGCCGAACAGCCGGGGCGCCTTCGCCTTCAACAAAGCAGGCAGCACCAGCAAGAGCGTCGCAGGCAGCGGTGCAAGGGCGAACAGCGCCGCAATCTCGATGGGCACCGGGGAGCCCGGCAGCATCGCAAAGCGCGCCGCCAGGAACAGGGTAGCCAGAACGACCAGCGGCGCGCCGGAGTAACCGCGCCGACCTGTCCAATTGGGGATCGCCGTCATCAGAAAGCCGATCATGGCGGCCGCGACGAAGCCGCCCAGCGCCTCATGCGCGTGCCATCGCATCGGTGGCAGCGGACCCTCCGGCAGTGCAAAGCCGGCCAGCGTCAATACCCAAACGCCGATGGCAGCTGGCGCCACCAAAGCGGCCATCAGAAAGAAGGGCCGGAAGCCATGCGCGAACAGCGCCATCATGCCCCCTTGGGTCGAAAAGCGACGCAGACGGCAGGATCCGTCTCGATCCGCAGCCCTCCGATCAGGTCAATGCAATAGGGAATCGCCGGGAAGACCGCAGCCAAGCATTCGGTGATGGCCGAGGGCTTGCCCGGCAGGTTGACGATCAAGCTTCGCCCACGTGTACCGGCCAGCTGGCGGGAGAGGATCGCCGTCGGCACGGCGTTCAACGAGACGGCGCGCATCAATTCGCCGAAGCCTGACAAAACACGGTCGCAGACCGCCTCCGTCGCTTCCGGCGTCACATCGCGCAGCGAAGGGCCAGTGCTACCGGTGGTAACGATCAGCGGGCAGGCCTCAACATCCGCCAGCTTGCACAGCACGGCCTCGATGGCCGGGCGTTCGTCCGGCACCAGACGCCGCGCCGCCTGCCGGGGGGAGGCCATGATGCGCGTGAGTGCCGCCTCTATCCCCGGTCCGCCCTGGTCAGCGTAGATCCCTCGAGAAGCGCGGTCGGAGACAGTAACCACGCCAATCCGGACCGCCGCGCCGGCATGTTCCGGCTCGGCCGATATCATGCGCTGCGCGGCCCGGGTTGGCTTGGCGCAGGTGCCACCCCCGCCGGACAAAGGCGGTCCAATGCCAAGCCGTTATCCGTGCTGGTCAGGTGAATCTCACGCGCCAGGTCGCCGACGAAGGCCCGCCACGGATCGATGTTGCGGTAGGGCACTGCGATCAGCACGGGCACTCCTTGGTCGATGGCCTCCGCGATCAGCGCACGAAAGCCGCCGCCCTCGACTTCCGTCTTGCCAAATTTGTTCAGGACCAGCAGGTCGGGTGACCCCCGGAATGCCATAGACGCCAGTTGGATTGCCCGCGTCATCTCGCCCAGGTCGAGACGGCAGCCGCGCGCGTGCGGCCCGCGATCCTGCGAGATTTCGATGGCGGTGCCGGTCGAGAGTTCTTCCAGCGTCATGTCACAGCCGGTCCGGCCGGCACGCGGCGTATCGCGTTGAACGACACCCGCCAGTCGGCGACCGGCGGCTTCGAATTGTCGTACGGCTTGGCGCAGCGCCTGGTCCGCCAGCGCGCTGTCAGCATAAACCAACGCCGTGACGAGGGGAACATCATTGGTCATTGCGGGAAATTCTCCATGGGAGGCATGCAGCAGGGTGGTGAGGCCATGTCCTCCAGCCCGATGGCCGAGAAGGCTTCCAGCGCATGGCGCCGCCGGGGGCTCAGGGGTTCGGTTCGCACCGTCACGCGATGATCAATTGAAGGCAGCGCGTCTCGCTCCGCGATGGTCGCTACCGTGGCGCCGAGGTCGCGCAGCAGCCCGTCATGCATGCCGTAGATCCAGCCATGCAGATGCAGATCAACACTGCGAGCCCAGGCGCCCTCGACGATGGGCGTCGCGGCAACACGCCTGATCTGCATTTCGACATTGAGTTCGCAGAGCCGGTTGAGCTGGCGTTCCGCGTCGCCCATCTCATCGAACAAGCGGCGATGCTTGCGATAAAACATCGAAAGCGGCTGTAGCCAGTGGTCCACCAGCGCGCCGCGCTTATCCGCCATCGCGCGCTGCACCCCGCCGCAACCGTAGTGGCCAGAGACGATGATATGCTGCACCTGCAGGACATCGATGGCGTATTCCAGCACCGCGAGGATATTCATGTCACTGGTATGGACGATGTTGGCGATGTTCCGGTGCACGAAGACCTCACCAGGATCGAGACCCAACACGTCATTCGCGGTGATGCGGCTATCCGAACAACCGATCCATAAATACTTGGGCGCCTGCTGCTCCGACAGCCGCCGGAAGAAAGTGGGATCCTGCTCCGTCTTGCTGTTTGCCCAGGCGACGTTGCGGTCAAACAGGTGATCAAGGCTGGTCATGCGCCACCACCCCTCGCCGCTGCTTCATACCGCGGCTGATCGCCTTCAGGTCAGGCCGCGTCAGGCGAATGCGTGCCAGTGCCAGCACCACGCCATTCTCAAGTGCCAAGTGCCGCATCTCACTTGCCGCATAGGCTTGCATCGCCTCCCCTGCCGCGAGGTCGATGTGCACTGTGTCGTCAGCTGGCTTTGCGGAAAGGGCCTCCACGATGATGTCGGCCATCGCCGCACCTTGACGATGTTCCTCCACGAGCCGCGCCAGGGTGATGCCCAGCCCATCCGCCGGCAGCGCCCGGCGTCGGAGCACCGGGTACAGGTCGAGATCCTCATCCTCATGATGCAGGCGAAGATCACCTGTCAGATAGGCGGTCACTCTGTCGGCTTCTGCGCGGCTCGCCACGCAATCCGTCGCGAAGCGCCGCAGCACCGCGCAGACGGCACGCTGCCGGAGATGAGCCGCAAGAATATAGGCCAGCGGGTCATCCAGCAGGGTGAAGGGCGGTGGCGCCGTATCATAGCCGGGCATCGCCCGGCCCGCCCTTGCCGCAGCCGCAGCCCGTAGCGGCTGGCCCCGCAGTATCGCGGGCGAGCGACCACCGGAGCATCTTGTCGAGCGTGGTGCGCGCTGGATCGTCACTGCGCTCAATCGCCGTCATCAGTGCAAGCCAGTCCTCGCTCGAAGCGTACGCGGCGAACCGCCTGGTGGCGCCACAGACGTAATCGGCCGGGCTTTCGTCGTGCAGCTCACCCATGGCCTGGACCTCGGTGAGAAGGATGATATCGCCCATTGCTTCGAGAGCTTCGGCCGCGTCGGCCTCATTGCCGAGGCGCTTCAAGATGGTGCCGAGCAGCATGGCCTCCCCCTCACTGAACCAGCGGCGAGGTTGACGCGTCCAGGTCGATGCCCTGGATGTCAGCCTGGCCGGCCAGGATTGAGACATATTGCCGGATCGCCGCGCGACGGACCTTCTCACCCATCCATTCGGCGATACGCCCCCGCACCATGTCGAAGGGTAGGTCACGCCCTTCGATGCGCCGGTCGAGCGCCACGATATGCAGCCCGTAGCGCGTCTCTACCGGCTCCGGATGAATGGAGCCGACGGTAATGCGCGCCAAGGCTTCCTCAAACTCAGGAACCGTTTGCCGAGGTCCAATCTGGCCAAGGTTGCCGGAGGTCTTGCCCGATGGACAGGCGGAGTGGGCGAGCGCGAGGGCTGCAAACTCGCTCGGTTCGAGCGCCAGCCGCGCCAGGATCGCCACCGCCAGAACAGGACTCTCGGGCTGGTTCGCAGGCAGCAGAATATGACGCGCTTCGTAAAGATCAGGCGTGCGGAACCGGCGCCGGTTCTGCTCATGGAAGCGCCGGCAGGCCGCTTCGTCGGCCTCGGGCGTGCGGACCTCGCGCTCGATCAGGCCGCGGACCAGTGCTTCCTCATCGGTCTCACGACGGCCCTCGCCATCACTGGCGGGCTCCACCGGAATGGCAAGGCGACGCGCCTCCTGCAGTAGAAGCTCACGCACCACCAACGCGGCGGAGGCGGCCTTCATGGCGTCGAGCGGCTTGCTGGCTGGGTGATTTTGCGTCTCCTGCGCGATGGCCGCGCGTGAGATCACCACGCCGTTCACGCTGATCGTCTTGCGGGTGGCAGGCAGCGCGGGCTTTACTGCGCAGGCTGAGGTGATGCTCATCGCCTTCACTCCGCTGCCTGCGTCGGGGTGGGCTTCACGCCCGGGGCGCCGAGCGGCCGGCGGCTGCGCACCACCTGGTAGCCACGCCGCCCGAGATACCAGATCGGCGCCGACCAGACATGCACCAGGCGCGAGAAGGGGAAGACGAGAAAGATCGTCATGCCCAGCACGAGATGCGCGAGGTAAGGAAAGGCCAGCCCCTGCAACGTTCTTGCATCCACCGGCTGCAGCGTGAGGATACCCTGCGCCCAGTGCGCCAAGGTCAGCATCGCAGACCCATCGGAGTGCGCGAGCGAGAAGGGCAGCGTGATCAGGCCAAGCGAAAGCTGGACCCAAAGAATGATCAGCACCGCGAGGTCCATGTAGGTAGAGGTGACGCGGACGCGCGCATCATACAGCCGGCGATGCAGCAGCAGCGACAGCCCGATGAAGCAGATGAACCCCGCGATACCGCCGGCGATGACGGCAATGAGCTGCTTCTGCTCGACCGTGATGAACAACGTGTAGATGAACTTCGGAGTCAGCAGCCCCGCCGCATGGCCTAGGAACAGGAACAGGATGCCACCATGGAACAGGTTCGAGCCCCAGGTAAGCTGCTTCTTGCGCAGCATCTGGCTGGAACTCGCGCGCCAGCTGTACTGCTCGCGGTCGAAGCGGATGAGGCTGCCGAGCAGGAAGGCCGTCAGCGCCACATAGGGGTACCAGACGAAGAGGAGGTGGAAGATGGCGTCGCGCATGATGGTTACTCCTCAGCCGGCGGTACGATGGGTGACAACAGTGCGCGGACGCTGGCCCGGTGGCGGCGCCAGCCCCGGTGCGGGGCGCCCGGCCTGGCGCAGCTTGGCGGCAAGGGTATCGGTGCCGCAGGCCGCAGCAGCTGAGCCGGGGCCGAAGGTCACTTCTTCCTCTTCCCAGGCGGCATCCAGCGCTTCCAGGTCGTCGGGCTCCGGATCCGGCTCGGCGCGTAGCGCCGCAAGTGCTCCGGCATCGAGCTTTGCGCGCGACAGCGCGGTGAGGGCCGCGAAGATGGCCTCATAGGGCGAAGACCGCTTGGCCAGGCGCTCCCGCAGCGCCGCGAAGACATGGCCGGGCTGGCCAATCAGCTCGATCGCCTCGGCCGGTGCGCGGGTGGCCGCATATTCCAGGAACAGCGGCAGGAAATCCGGCAGTTCCGCTGTGGTGGGCGTGAAGCCGCCATCCTCATAGACCTTGATGAGGTCCACCATGGCCTGGCCCCGATCGCGGCTTTCGCCATGTACATGTTCGAACAGATGCAGCGAGAGCGAGCGCGTGCGGTCAAACAGCAGGATGTATCGCTCCTGCGCATCATAGAGGTCTTGCGTTGCGATATCCGCGATCAGTGCGTCCACCGCCGCGCGCTCCCGCTTTGGCAGCACGGCCTCCCGGTCGAGCACGGTGCGAAGCTCCGCGCCGGCGGCGACGAGTTCGGGGGTCGGGTAGGTGAGCAGGGCCGAGAGAACCTTGAGCGTGCGCATCACAGCACTCCCATCTTCGGCTTTTCGTTCTTCAGCTTCATGCCGCCGAACAGGTTGCCTGACTGCTCGCTCGGCGCGCAGCCATCGCCGAAGGAAAAGCCGCAATGGCCGCGCATCTCATAGGCGTCCTCGGTGACCTCGCGATGTGCGGTCGGGATCACGAAGCGGTCTTCGTAATTCGCGATCGCCATGATGTGGTACATGTCCTCGATCTGTGCCGCCGTCATGCCGACACGCTGGGGGATCGTCTCGTCGATGACGCCGTCAACGGTCTTGGCCCGCATATAGGCGCGCATGGCGAGCATGCGCTCGAGCCCGCTGGCCACCGGCGCCTCATCGCCAGCCGTCAGCAGGTTGGCCAGGTACTTCAGCGGAATGCGGAGCGAGCGCACATCCGGCATCCCACCATCGATGCCCATCTTGCCGGCTTCCGCCGCGGCGGTGATGGGCGAGAGCGGCGGCACGTACCAGACCATCGGCAGCGTGCGGTATTCCGGGTGCAGCGGAAAGGCGACCTTCCACTCCATCGCCATCTTCCACACCGGCGATTGGCGCGCGGCTTCCAGCCAGGAGTCGCTGATGCCATCCGCGCGCGCCCGCGCGATGACCGCGGGGTCGTTTGGGTCGCAGAAGATGTCCATCTGCGACTGGTACAGATCCTTCTCATCGGGAACACTTGCAGCCGCCTCGATGCGGTCGGCGTCGTAGAGCACCACGCCCAGGTAGCGGATGCGGCCGACGCAGGTCTCGGAGCACACCGTGGGCTGACCCGCCTCGATGCGCGGGTAGCAGAAGATGCACTTCTCGGATTTGCCCGAGGACCAGTTGAAGTAGATTTTCTTGTAGGGGCAGCCCGAGACGCACATGCGCCAGCCGCGGCACTTATCCTGGTCGATCAGGACGATGCCGTCTTCCTCGCGCTTATAGATCGCCCCTGAGGGGCAGGCCGCCGCACAGGCCGGGTTGAGGCAGTGTTCGCACAGCCGCGGCAGGTACATCATGAACGTATTCTCGAACTGCCCGTACATCTCCTTCTGGATGCCTTCGAAGTTGGCGTCCTTCGAGCGCTTGGCGAATTCGCCGCCCAGGATTTCCTCCCAGTTCGGCCCCCACTCGATCTTCTCCATCCGCTCGCCGGTGACGAGTGAACGCGGGCGGGCGGTGGGGAAGGCCTCCATCTCGGGCGCCTTCTGCAGGTGCTCGTAGTCGAAGGTGAAGGGTTCGTAGTAATCGTCGATCTCGGGCATGTTCGGGTTGGCGAAGATGCTCGCCAGCACGCGCCACTTGCCACCGATGCGCGGCTGGATCTTGCCGCTGCGAAGGCGCTTCCAGCCACCCTTCCATTTGTCCTGGTTCTCCCAGTCCTTGGGGTAGCCAATGCCGGGCTTGGTCTCGACGTTGTTGAACCAGGCGTATTCCATGCCCTCGCGATTGGTCCAGACGTTCTTGCAGGTGACGGAGCAGGTGTGGCAGCCGATGCACTTGTCCAGGTTGAGCACCATGGCGATCTGCGCGCGGATCTTCATGCCACTTCTCCCGTGACCAGCGTTGCGTCGACATGCGGGCGTTCGAGCCAATCGATCGTCGTCATCCTGCGGACAATGACGAACTCATCGCGGTTGGTGCCGATCGTGCCGTAGTAGTTGAAGTCGTAAGACTGCTGCGCGTAGCCGCCGATCATGTGCGTCGGATTCAGCACGATGCGGGTGACGGAGTTGTGGATCCCGCCGCGGTTGCCCGTCATCTGCGATCCGGGCATGTTCACGATCTTCTCCTGCGCATGGTACATCATGACCATGCCGTCCTTGACGCGCTGGGAGACGACGGCGCGGGCGACCAGCGCGCCGTTACTGTTGAAGGCCTCCACCCAATCATTGTCGACGATGCCGGCGCGCTTCGCGTCAGGCTCGCTGATCCAGATGCAGGGCCCGCCGCGCGACAGGGTGAGCATCAGGAGGTTGTCGGTATAGGTGGAGTGGATGCCCCATTTTTGGTGTGGCGTAATGAAATTCAACACGATCTGCTTCTCGCCATTTGGCTTCATGTCGATGACCGGCTTGATGGCGCGCAGATCCACCGGCGGGCGATAGACGCACAGCGCCGCACCAAAGGCCCGCATCCACAGGTGATCCTGATAAAGCTGCTGGCGCCCCGTCAGCGTGCGCCAGGGGATCAGCTCATGCACATTCGTGTAGCCCGCATTGTAGCAGACCTTCTCACTCTCCAGCCCGGACCAGGTGGGAGCGGAGATGATCTTGCGCGGCTGAGCCACAACGTCGCGGAAGCGGATCTTCTCGTCTTCCTTCGGCAGCGCGAGATGCGTGTGGTCCAGGCCCGTCGCCTTGCCCAATGCCTGCCAGGCATGGACGGCAACTTCGCCATTCGTCTCGGGCGCAAGCATGAGGATTACCTCGGTCGCGTCGATGTCGCTGACGACCCGCGCGAGACCCTTGTTCGCACCTTCGGCATGCACCCCGTTCAGCGCTTTGAGGTGATGGACTTCATGGCCAGTCTTCCAGGCCATGCCCTTGATGCCATTGCCGATCGTCTCCATCAGCGGGCCGAGCGCGGTGAAGCGCGCATAGGTCGCGGGGTAGTCACGTTCCACCTCGAAGACCATTGGCATGGTCTTGCCGGGGATGGGCTCGCATTCGCCGCGCTTCCAGTCACGCGGATCGAAGGGCTGCGCGATCTCGAGGGCGCTGTCGTGCTTGATGGGGTTGAGCACCACATCCTTCTCGACGCCCAGAACCTCGGGGGCGACGCGGGAGAATGCCTTGGCGATGCCCTTATAGATTTCCCAGTCGCTGCGAGCCTCCCAGGCAGGGTCCACCGCGCTGGTCAGCGGATGGATGAAGGGGTGCATGTCGGAGGTATTGAGGTCGTTCTTCTCGTACCAGGTGGCCGTCGGCAGCACGATGTCCGAATAGACGCAGGTGGTGGACATGCGGAAATCCAGCGTCACCAGCAGGTCCAGCTTTCCCTCCGGCGCATGCTCATGCCAGACGGCCTCGGTGGCTTTCGCGCGCCCCTCGGGGCCAAGGTCTTTGCCCAGCACGCCATGCGTCGTGCCCAGCAGGTGCTTGAGGAAATACTCGTGCCCCTTGCCCGAGGAGCCGAGCAGGTTGGACCGCCAGACGAACATGTTGCGCGGCCAGTTTCTCGGATTATCCGGGTCTTCGCAGGACAGCTTCAGCGTGCCGTCCTTCAGCCCCTTCGCCACGTACTCCTTCGCCGGCATGCCGGCCGCCGCCGCGTCCTTCGCGACCTGCAGCGGATTGGTCTCGAGCTGCGGCGCGGAGGGCAGCCAGCCCATCCGCTCGGCGCGGATGTTGTAGTCGATGATGGTGCCGTCCCACGGGCCTTTCGGCGCGGTGGGAGAGACGATATCGCCCACATTCATCGTCTCATACCGCCACTGGTCGGTGTGCGCGTAGAAGGCCGAGGTGGAGTTCTGCTGGCGCGGCGGGCGGCCCCAATCCAGCGCGAAGGCGAGCGGCGCCCAGCCAGCCTGCGGGCGCAGCTTCTCCTGGCCCACATAGTGCGCCCAGCCGCCGCCCGATTGGCCCACGCAGCCGCACAGCACGAGCATGTTGATGACGCCGCGGTAGTTCATGTCGGCGTGGAACCAATGGTTCATCGCCGCGCCGATGATGATCATCGACCGGCCCTTGGTCTTCTCCGCATTGGTCGCGAATTCGCGCGCCACATGGATGATCTTGTCCCGCGAGACGCCGGTGATCTTCTCGGCCCAGGCCGGCGTGTAGGGTGCGATCTCGTCATAGCCCGCCGCGATGTTGTCGCCACCGAAGCCGCGGTCAACGCTGTAGTTGGCGAGGAAAAGGTCGTGCACGGATGCTACCAACGTCTCGCCATCGGCCAACGCCAGGCGCTTCACCGGTATTCGACGGTTCAGCACGCTCGCATGCGTGGTCGAGGTGAAATGCTCATGCTCGATATTGCCGAAATAGGGGAAGGCGACCTCCGCCATCTCGTCCTGGATGCCGTCGAGCGAGAGGCGCAGCTTCATGGCCTCGCCGCCTGAAGCCTTCTCTTCCAGGTTCCACTTGCCGCTCTCACCCCAGCGGAAGCCGATGGTGCCACGTGGTGCGACAATGTTCCCGGTGGTCTCGTCGAAGGCGACTGTCTTCCATTCGGGATTGTTGGCTTCGCCCAGCGACTGGTCGAAGTCGCTCGCGCGCAGGAAGCGCTCGGGCACCAACTGGTCACCCTGCTGCACCAGCTTCACCAGCATCGGCATATCGGTGTACTGGCGCAGATAGTCGCGGAAATACGGCACCTGCCGCGCGACGTGATACTCCTTCAGGATCACGTGGCCCATCGCCATCGCCAGGGCTGAATCCGTGCCCTGCTTCACCGAGAGCCAGATGTCGCCGAACTTTGCTGCTTCCGAGTAGTCGGGGCAAATCACCGCGCTCTTCATGCCGCGATAGCGCGCCTCGGTATAGAAATGCGCGTCCGGCGTGCGCGTCTGTGGCACGTTGGAGCCCCACAAAATGATGAAGCCGGCATTGTACCAATCGGCCGATTCCGGCACGTCGGTCTGCTCGCCCCAGGTTTGTGGCGAGGCCGGCGGCAGGTCGCAGTACCAGTCATAGAAGGACATGCAGACGCCGCCGATCAGCGACAGGTAGCGCGACCCCGCGGCGTAGGAGACCATCGACATGGCAGGGATCGGCGAAAAGCCGAAGATGCGGTCCGGGCCATAGGTCTTGGCCGTATAGGCATTGGCGGCCGCGATGATCTCTTGCACCTCGTCCCAAGGCGCGCGCACGAAGCCGCCATGGCCGCGCTTGGTGACGTAGGATGCGCGCTTCTCCGGGTTCTCGACGATGGAGGCCCAGGCGGCCACCGGCGTCATCACCGCCCTCGCCTCGCGCCACAGCTTGATCAGGCGCGAGCGCACCAGCGGGTATTTCACGCGGTTGCCGGAGTAGAGATACCAGCTGTAGGAGGCGCCGCGCGAACAGCCGCGCGGTTCATGGTTGGGCAGGTCCGGCCGGGTGCGCGGGTAATCCGTCTGCTGGGTTTCCCAGGTGACGATGCCGCCCTTCACATAGATCTTCCACGAACAGGAACCGGTGCAGTTCGCGCCATGCGTGGAGCGCACGATCTTGTCGTGCTGCCAGCGCTTCCGGTAGCCATCCTCCCAGCGACGATCCTCGTTCGTGGTGATGCCGTGGCCGTTCGAGAAGGGCTCCTGGACCTTCTTGAAGAAGGTCAGGCGGTCAAGAAAATGGCTCATGCGCTGATGCCTCGGCTGTCGATCGGGATCATTGGACGGGGGTGATGGCGGGGCCGGCGCGGCCGCCATGCTCGATGTCGTAGAGAAGCCCGCCGCGGCGCGTGTAGAACCACCAGGTCGCCGCCACGCAGCTGACGTAGAAGGCCAGGAAGCCATAGAGCGCGGCCTCGGCACCGCCGGTCATGGCGATGGAGGTGCCGAAGCTCTTGGGGATGAAGAAGGCGCCATAGGCGGCAATGGCGGAGGTGAAGCCGATAATGGCCGCGGCCTCCTTGTCCGACTGCTTCACGCGCTCCGCGGCATTCAGTACGGGCTCCAGCCGCGCCACTTCCTTGCGCATGATCGCGGGGATCATCTGGAAGGTGGAGGCATTGCCGACGCCGGTTGCCGCGAACAGGAACAGGAAGCTCGCGAAGAATACAGGGAAGGATGTGGGATCCGCCTTGCTACCGATGGCATAGAGAATGCCCATCACGCCGGCCGACATGGCGATGAAGACCCAGAAGGTGATCCGCCCGCCGCCGATCCGGTCACACGCCTTCCCGGCCACGGCGCGCGACAGGGCGCCGACCAGCGGGCCAAGGAAGGCGTACTTCAGCGCGTTGACCTCAGGGTAGAGGATCCGCGAGAGCAGCGGGAAAGCCGCAGAGAAGCCGATGAAGGAGCCGAAGGTGCCGGTGTAGAGCCAGCACATGATCCAGTTGTGCGTGCGGCGGAAGATCACCGCCTGGTCGGCGAAGGAGGCCTTCATGGTCGCGATGTCGTTCATCCCGAACCAGGCCGCGAAGGCCGAGGCGATGATGAAGGGCACGAAGACGAAGCCCGCATTCTGCAACCACAGTGTGGTGGTGACACCGGCAACGGTCGCGGTCTGCGGCGCACCACCCAACCAGCCAAAGACGCCCGCCGTGATGGCCAGCGGCACGACGAACTGCACCACGCTGACACCCAGGTTGCCCAGGCCGGCGTTGATCGCCAGCGCGTTGCCCTTTTCGCTCTTGGGAAAGAAGAAAGAGATGTTGGCCATCGAGGACGCGAAGTTGCCGCCGCCGAAGCCGCACAGCAGCGCCAGCATCAGGAAGATCCAATACGGGGTCGCCGGGTCCTGCACGGCGAAGCCCATGCCCAGCGCCGGGATCAGCAGCGACCAGGTGGCCAGCGTCGTCCAGAGCCGGCCGCCGAAGATCGCCGGCATGAAGCTGTAGGCGATGCGCAGCGTCGCACCCGAAAGCCCGGGCAGCGATGCCAGCCAGAACAGCTGTTCGTTGGTGAAGGCGAAGCCCACGCTTGGCAGCTTCGCCACCACGACGGACCACACCATCCAGACCGAGAAGGACAGCAGCAGGCAGGGCACGGAGATCCACAGGTTGCGGCGCGCGATCCGGCTGCCGCCGCCTTCCCAGAATGCCGGGTCCTCGGGCCGCCAATCCTGGATCGGGCCGGTGGCGGCCAGCGCGCCCTGCTGGGCCGCGCCGTGGATCGGCTGCATCTCCGGCAGTTCGGGCAGGCTGCGGATGGCCACGCCCTGCTCGGCGGCTTCGCGTTCCATCTGGCGGATGGCGATATGCATCCACATTAGGGAGACGGACACCAGCACGAACAGCAGCCAGAAGCAGCTCTGCCACACGCCGGTCAGGTCGTTCAGCGCGCCGAAGGCGATCGGCAGCACGAAGCCGCCGAGGCCACCGACCAGCCCGACGATGCCGCCCACGGCGCCGACGCGGTCGGGGTAGTACACCGGGATGTGCTTGAAGACCGCGGCCTTGCCGAGGCTCATGAAGAAGCCAAGCGTGAAGGTCGTGACCATAAAGCCGATCAGGCCCATGGACATGCTGAAGCTCACTGGCCCGCGAATGCCCTGCACGACGTATTCGGTCGGCGGGTAGGAGAGGATGAAGGTGCACACCACCGAGACCAGGAAGGTCCAGTACATGATGCGGCGCGCGCCGAACTTGTCGGACAGGTGGCCGCCATAGGCGCGGAAGATCGAAGCCGGGATGGAATAGGCCGCGCCCACCATGCCCGCGGTGACGATATCGAGCCCGTAGACCCCGATCAGGTAGCGCGGCAGCCAAAGCGCCAGCGCCACGAAGGCACCAAAGACGAAGAAGTAGTAGAGCGAGAACCGCCAGACCTGGATGTTCTTCAGCGGCTCCATCATGGCCGAGAGCGGCTCGGGCTTCGCGCCGGTGGCCCGGCGGCGGGCCAGGTCGGGATCGTCCTTGGTCATCAGGAAGAAGACGATCGCCGTGACCAGCAGCGCCGCCGCCCAGATCAGCGCGACGGTCTTCCAGCCATAGGCGACCATGATGACGGGTGCGGCGAACTTGGTGACCGCGGCGCCCACGTTACCCGCGCCGAAAATGCCCAGTGCGGTGCCCTGCTTCTCCTTCGGAAACCACTTGGCGACATAGGCGACGCCGACCGAGAAAGAGCCACCGGCGATGCCGACACCCAGAGCCGCGAGCAGGAAGGTCGGGTAGTCATAGGCAAGCGTCAGCAAGGCGGTCATCACCGCGGCCGACAGCATGGTGAAGGTGAACACCATCCGCCCGCCGTACTGGTCCGACCAGATGCCGAGCATCAGCCGGATCAGTGAGCCGGTGAGGATTGGCGTGCCGACTAGGAGGCCGAACTGCGTTTCGCTCAGGCCCAGGTCGCGTTTGATCTGGACGCCGATGATGGCGAAGATCGTCCAGACCGCGAAGCACACCGTAAAGGCAATGGTCGACAGCCAAAGGGCGCGGCCCTGTTCGGGCCCGCCGTCTATGGCGGATGGTGCAGTGGCGCTGGACATTCATGCCCCCTTCCTCGCGACGCGCGGCGTCCGGTCGGGGCGAACTGAACGTAGGGGCCGGGGAATTCTGCTTGATTTAAGTCAAGCTCAGGTTAGTCCGGGAGCGATTCAAGACGACTGCCAACGCAGGGCATGGGGGATGGAGGCAAGAATCAAGCGCTAGGACGACGTCCGGCTGGTCCTCACTTGACAATAGTCAAGCAGACGGCGCGCTGGCGGAGTAAGGTACGGTGCGGGAGGCGAGCCATGCGAAGCCAAGATTTGGAGGAGATGCGGCGCATCCCCTTTCTCCGGAGTGTCGAGCCTGGCCAGGTCGAGGCCATGCTGCGCGGCGCCTTCCTGCAGCGGTTCCCTGCCCATGTAGAACTCATCCATACCGGGGAGCCGGCCGACTTCCTGCACGTTGTCGTTGAGGGGACGGTCGAGATGTTCTCGGTTCACCGCGACAGGGAAACGACGCTGGGGGTTTCAGGACCAGGAGACAGCTTCATTCTCGCCGCCGTACTGTTCGACCGCCCTTATCTCCAATCCGCGAGGGCCCTGGTGGCGTCGCGGATTCTGATGGTGCCGGCGGACGCCGTGCGCCAGGCTTTTGCCGCCGATGGCGGCTTTGCGCGGGCGGTGGCCGAAAACCTGGCCCTGGCCTACCGCGGCGTCATCAAGGAATTGAAAAACCAGAAGTTGCGGTCCGGTTTGGAGCGGTTGGCCAACTGGTTGCTCACGCATGACGCGGAGAATGGCTCTACCGGGCACTTCGACTTCCCCTTCGACAAGAAGGTGCTCGCGGCACGCCTGGGCATGGCGCCTGAAGTCCTGTCGCGGTCCTTCGCGGCGCTTGGTGCCTACCACGTCGTGGTGCACGGTCCCTCGGTCGTCATCCAGGACGTGGCCGCGCTGCACAAGCTGGCCCATCCCTGCTCCACCATCGACGGGACAAGCCTGTGATGCATCGCCGATGCTGACGTCAGAAGATTGGGCGATCCTGCGAAGGAGTGCGATCCTGCGCGATCTGCCTCCGGCAGATCTGGCGGCCCTGGTGGATGAACGCTCGGTACGATCGATCGAGCGCGGCCAGGTTCTGTTTCAGCAAGGCGATCCGGCCCGCGCGTTCTTTCTGGTGCTGGGCGGCCAGGTCAAGCTGAGCCGCGTGAACCCTGGGGGCGATGAGGCGGTCGTCCACATTTATGGCGCGGGGGAGAGCTTCGCCGAAGCGGCGATGTTCCTGGGCGGCCGCTATCCGGTCGCGGCCGAGGCGGTGGTGCCCTCGCGCGTCATGCACGTCGAAAGCGATGCCTTGCGCCGCAAGGTGGCCGAGCGACCGGAGATCGCCTTCGCGATGATGGCCTCGATGTCCCGGCACCTGAAGGTGCTGGTTGATCAGATTGAGAAGATGAAGCTGCTTTCCGCCGACCAACGCGTGGCCGAGTTTCTGCTCGGCCTCTGTGGCGAGAAGACAGGTGCCGTCACGCTGAGCTTACCGCATGAGAAGAGCCTGATCGCCAACCGCCTGGGCATGAAGCCCGCGACCTTCTCGCGCGCCATCGCGCGGATCAGAGACCTGGGCGTCGAGGTGACAGGTAACCAGGCAAGTATCCGTGACACCGCGGTGGTGTTGGCTTTCGTCAATCGCTCGACGGAAGACTGAATTGGACGTGCGTTTCTGAAAGGAGGCGTAGGGCGGCGGCCGGTGGGGACGGTCGCGATGCGTACGTCTGCCTACCCACCGGAGACATGGCTTTCGCCCAGAGAAGGTTGGAATCCGGTTCCCACTGCTGCAGCATCTGCTTGGCCAGAAGCTGACCTCCCCCCCGCAAGTACCATCCGACTCCGCGCCGGGGGAGCAGCCAGTTATCCTCTCGGTCAGTGCAGCGCTGCGCCGTGCCGGTCAGGAGATGGCGCTGGTGGTGGATCAAGCCGGCTCGGCCGTCGGAACGGACGAGGCGCTGGTGCAGCTGGTGCTCAAGGCCCAGAGCCTGCGCAACCGGTTGATCGCCGACGACAGCGCCAGTCTGACGGAATTTGCCGAACGCGAAGAGTTGAGCAAATCCTACATCACGCGTCTGGCGCGGATCGCCTACCTCTCCCCGCGAATCGTCAGCCAGATCCTTGAAGGGCAGCAGCCGCCCGGCCTCACCGCGCAGGCCCTGATGCTCGACACACGCCTGCCGCTCGACTGGCAGCAGCAGGAGCAGACGCTCGGCTTTCGCTAGCCTTGAGCATGTCCCGTTTGTGACCACTCGCTGCACCAGGCACAATCGCAAACCAGGCGAAGCTCTCGCCTCTCCTTAATCAACCCGTCTGAACGATCGATGCTCGAACTGCGTTACGCGCCAGGGCTGGCACTCGCATCGTCCTGCCCGGGTGCTGCCAGAAGTCCCTTCAGAGACACCGTCGCGAAATCCCCGACAAGTCTCCGATTCCCGCGTCTCTCATGACCTGAGAGCACCGAGCCTCACCGGCAAACCCCCGGACAACCGCCAGTTTTTCAGCGATCCACGACACCACCCAGCAAACCGCGGAAGTCCCCTGACTGGCTAGTTGTGGACGCAGTCAGCTGCGAACCCGTCTCGGCTCTGTTATCCCTGTTCCCATCCTGTTTCTGGTGGATCGTAAAGGAAAGCACGCGTTTGACACACTGGAAATACTGGAAAACATCGCCTGTTCAAAGGGTTAACGCTCTCGCTTCCCGACTCACTTATCAGGTATTAATCTGGTGATATCAGGCGGGTAACAGGCAGCATTGGCCCGTTTATCCCCGCACCAGATCGGAAGGTCAGGATGGTTCTGCAGGAGCGGCGGCTCGGGCCGGGAGAATGTTCAGATCTAGAAACGGGCGCCCGATTCTTCGCCGCCCTGGCCTTTCCGGGAACCAATGAGGAGGTCGCCCGTAAGAAGGCAGAGGTGGCCTGGGCTGCACAGTTCCTTCACGAAGCCAATCGGATCGATGAGAGTTCTATACCGTTCGCCGATCCGCGCTTGAATGAGCTCGTGAATGCGGACCCCACCTGGTGTAGGGCAGCGTTGCGGACATCGAGGCGTCGGTTGGACGATAGAATGGCAGCGGCGAGGTCGGTGCGCCCATGGATGCGCGATTGGCTTGCAGGTCCACAGCCTCTCCCCACGGGCCTCAAGAAATTCTCCCAGCGCCAAGTCGCCCACTATCTTTCGGGTGGCGACAAAGAAAAGGCGGACAATTTCCAGAAACGCGTGCTGCGGCCCAGTAGGCCAGTCCTCCACCTCGCCGTCGCGATCGATATTCACGATTTGGCTTCGGGCCACATTGAGCAGGATTGCGGGATTATTTTGGATGATATCGATCGGATTGCCAGGTTGGTACCTCTAAGCAACATGTTGAAGGCGTACATGTGCGCCACGACGTGCTTCAAAGTTTGCGAGCAAGATTTCTTGCATCTGGTATGGATCAAATGACGCGCTTTCGAATTTTGACCCTATTTTTCTAAGACCGATCCGCATCATTAGGAGCTCCCACCGATTGGAGAGGAGCCCTCGATGTCCCGGCCGATCAAACCGCCGCGTTGTAACGCGACGCTGCAGATCGAGTATGTCCCGCCCGGTAGCATCAATCCGATGCCCGGCGCCCCGCGTAAGCATCCGGCGTCGCAGATCCGCAGCCTAGTCAAATCGATCAAGGCATTTGGCTTCAACGTGCCCATTCTGATCGATGGCGACCAGCGCATCATCGCCGGCCACGCCCGGGTGGAGGCGGCCAAGAAGTTCGGTATGGACGCCGTGCCGGTCATCCGCGTCGAGCATTTGAGCGAAGGTCAGGTCAAGGCCTTTATCATCGCGGACAACCGCCTCGCCGAACTCTCGACCTGGGACGAGCAGGCGTTAGGCGCGATTTTGCTCGATCTCAGCGGCCTGGATCTCGACTTCGATCTCGAGGCAACGGGGTTTGCGATGGCCGAGATCGAGCTGCGCATCGAGAGCCTCGTCGAGGGTGCCGAGGAAGAGACCCCGCCGGTTGATGTCGCGACCGACAGTCCGATCACCCACGTTGGCGACGTCTGGCGGCTCGGCCAGCACATCCTGATGTGCGGTAACTCCCTTTCGGACGCCGACTACGCAAAGTTGATGGGTCAAGACAGCGCTGCCTTGGTATTGACTGACCCGCCCTACAATGTGCCGATCGCCGGCCATGTCTCGGGCCTCGGTCGGTTTCAGCATCGCGAGTTCGCCATGGCGGTGGGTGAGATGGACAGTGCCGGCTTCACGGCATTCCTCGAAGGTGCCATGCGCCTGGCCTATCACCATGCTGCGCCGGGCTCGGTGCACTACTGGGCTATGGACTGGCGCCACGTCGTGGAAATCGGCCGCGCTGGCCAGGCCGTGTACGACCGCTTCCTGAACCTCTGCGTCTGGCAGAAGAATCAGGCTGGCATGGGCAGCTTTTACCGGTCGCAGCACGAGCTTCTCTTTGTCTTTTCCAAGGGGGGTGCCGCATCCCGCAACAACGTCCAGCTGGGGCGATTTGGCCGCTCGCGCAGCAACGTTTGGACTTACCCCAGCGCTGCCAGCCTCGCCCGCACGGCTGAGGAGGGTAACCCGCTCGCGATGCACCCAACGGTCAAGCCGCTAGCCCTCGTCAGCGACATCCTGCTCGATGCCAGCGTGCGCGGCGACATCATCCTAGACCCGTTCGCCGGCTCCGGTACCAGTGTCATCGCCGCGGATAAGCTCGGCCGGCGGGCGCGCGCGATGGAACTCGATCCGCTCCATTGCGACACCATCCTGCGGCGCTGGCGCAAGTGGAGCGGTGACGAACCCATCCGCCAGCGTGACGGCGCGTCCTTCACCGCGCTCGAAGCGGAAGCTGGGGAGATCCAGCATGAGTAGCAACCGCGATCAAGCCGGCCGGTTCCCCGCCGGCCGTTCCGGCAACCCGAACGGTCGCCCCAAGAAGGGCCGTGGCGTCGACGCCGCCATAACCCGCGCGGTCCAGGAAGTCGTGACCGTCACCGAGAAGGGACGCAGCAGGCGTCTAACGAAGCTCGATATCACCGCCAAGCAGGTGGCCAATCAGGGCGCCAGCGGGAATCCCCGCTCCATGAAGCTTGCGCTCGATTTTGCCCGTACGGCTGAGGAAAATACTCGGGCCGAGGCGGCCCGCGCTCCGGTGATGACTCAGTCCGACTGGGAGATCGCCGACCGACTGATTGCCCGCCTGACCCGGATCATACGCGAGCAGGAAGATTAGAATGAAGCTGACGCCTCAAGAGTTCGATGCCATGACCCGGTTGGACTTTTCGGTCTTCGTTCAGCGCGTCTTCGTAGAGCTGACCGGAGAACCTTTTGCGGACAACTTTCACATTCAGAAGCTCTGCGGCGAGGTCGATCGTATTCGCACCGAGACCAACGTACGGCTGGCGGTCGCGCTTCCGCCACGAAGCCTCAAATCAATTATCGTCTCTGTGGCCCTGCCCGCCTGGTTGTTAGGGCATGATCCGGGGCGCGAGATCGTTTGTGTCAGTTACGGCCAGGAGTTGTCGGACAAACTCTCGGCTGACTGCCGGCGCATTATGCTTTCGCCTTGGTATCGCCGCCTGTTTCCCGCGACGGTGCTGGACCGCCACGCGATAAGCCATCTGGCTACGAGCGCCAGTGGCAAGCGCTATGCGACCTCGGTGGGCGGCACGCTGACCGGCATGGGCGCTGATGTGATCATCGTCGATGACCCCATGAAGCCGGACCAGGCACTGTCGGACGCCGAGCGGACACGTGCCAATGAATGGACAAGGCACACCTTGTTCACGCGCATCAACAACAAGAAGGATGACCGCATCATCATCGTGATGCAGCGCCTGCATGAGGACGACATGATCGGTCACGTCATGGAGCTCGCGGATTTCGAGCTCCTGGCTTTTCCTGCCATTGCGGAAGACGATGAACTGCACGTTATCCGAACCCCGTTTGGGACGCTGCGGCATCACCGCAAGGCCGGGGAAGCTCTACATCCCGAGCGAGAACCGGTAGCGGTGCTGGAGAAGCAACGGAGGCTGCTCGGGTCGGATTTCTTCGCCGCGCAGTATCAACAGTCGCCGACCCCGCCGGGCGGCGGTCTCGTCAAGATCGCTTGGTTTCAACGCTACGCACTTTCGCATCCGCCGCGGTTTGACCGGGTGATCCAGAGCTGGGATTGCGCCTCGAAGGCCAGCGAGTTGGCTGACTACAGTGTTTGCACCACCTGGGGCGTAACGGGGCGGGGCGACCTTTATCTGATCCATGTCCTACGCGAGCGACTGGAATACCCGGAGCTAAAGCGCAAGGTGGGCCTCATGGCGGAGCAGCACCGGGCAGGAACGGTCGTGATCGAGGACTCGGCGGCGGGAATACAGTTGATCCAGGAGCTGACCGGGGAGGGCTTCGCGCGGATCGTGCCAGTCAAAGCCATCAAGGACAAGGTGATGCGGATGGCGGTAGTGTCTCAGTTTGAAATCGGGTGCTGCTAAACCGCCCCATCGCTCCGGGCGCCGGCCGCCTATATGCTTGCCGGCAAGCATGGAGCGAACAGGATGCCCAAAGGACCGAAGGGCGAGAAGCGCCCGGCCGACGTGATCGGCAACGCTGTGCATGTCATGCGCATTGCGACAGGCGAGATGGACGAGACTGCGCCGCCAGCCAGCCCCGCCGCCGAAATGGGGCGGAAGGGCGGGAAGGCGCGGGCAGAGGCCATGACGCCTGAGCGTCGAGCGGCTGTGGCCAGGGCAGCAGCGGCAAAGCGGTGGGCTAAACCAACCTAGGTGCCGGGGATAGGTTCAATTTTTAGCTCGATGACTTCGTCGTCGGTATCGTAAATCTGCGACACATTCATGGCGAATGTGCGGAACCAACGGACACGCTTGGCCGCACCCCACTCACTTCCCTTTGGGGGGATTTTGTGAAGCAGCGCCATCAACAGCGGGTCAAGCTGCAACGCATCATCCCCTCCGCCACTACCGCCGTTACCGCCTTTATCTTCGGGCTTTTCGCTCGGAGGATCATTGATCGAGCCCGGGGTGCTGGCAGGCTTGATGAAGCGCCCATTCGTCGGATCAATGAACGACGCATGCGTCGCGGATTTTTGGAACACTTGTCGCGCGCGCTCGACTTGCTTCGGAGAGACGCCCAGGCCACCCATCATCCGCTCGATAGCTGCCGCCGGAGGCAGCACGGTTCCGCGAAGCTTTTCGTACATCGCTAGGTGAAGCTCGGGCTTCAAAAACGCTTCTGCTCGCGCTGCGCGCGACTTCACGTCATCCACCAAATCGCGGCCGAGCGGCGTAAGCGTTACGCGGCCTTGAGACAGGTCGATCAACCCGAACATCCGGGCGGCAGACCGCCGCGAACGGTAGGTTCCTCCGTTGACGCTCTGGTTTAACCACGCGGCTAGCTCTGCGTCCTCGCTCTCGCCGCCCGCTCGCTGCTGAAGTACCGAAGCAAGCTCACCGGCCGCTTCAAGATCGGCATAGGGGAACTCGATTTCCGACAAAACGCGCTTCTGCGGCGCGTCCTTAATTGCGTTAGCGCCCCCGTTAGGGGTGGGCGCGTTCTCTACTTGTTCGACCATTTTAGGGCTCCATGCTCCCATCAGAAGTTGGTTTGTGCTGCCACCCTACCGCGATCACGGGCGCCAAACAAGGAGAAACGAGAAAATCCGCAGAAGATCCTTGACGGCGCCTTTTGCGCCCGTAGAATGGCGTGACAAGGAGCGGCTCATGACCAGGAGAGTGTTAGCCCCCACGCTGCGCCTGCTGGCGCTGGGGGCCGAAAAAGGAAAGACCCGCCACGCGCTCCCCTGAGAAGGAACGTGGCGGGTCTAGTAGGCGACAACAGTGTGGGGCGGCTCGATTAAGCTCTGGCCGCCCTACGGTGCACCCGTAGCTCAGTTGGATAGAGCAACCGTCTCGTAGCGGTCGGCCGGGGGTTCGATTCCCTCCGGGTGCTTTATCTTCCCCGAGCACAGGCGGCAGGAAGGTAGGACGGATTCTCCGACTAGGGAATCCCCTGTTTTCATGTGAACTTTGTACTTGACGGTAAGCATAAAAGTTCACATCATGCTGCTTATGAACAAGCTCCCCCTCGCAAAGCGCGCCCAAATCCTCTCGATGCTCTGCGAGGGTTCATCAATGCGGTCGATCAGCCGCGTTGTGGATGTGAGCATCAACACCGTGACGGGCCTGCTTGAGAAGGCGGGCGCGGCCTGCGCCGAGCATCACCACAATGCGGTTCGCAACGTGAAGTCGAAGCGCGTTCAGTGCGATGAGATTTGGTCCTTCTGCTACGCAAAGGCCAAGAACGTCGCGACTGCCAAGTCGGCTCCGGAAGAAGCTGGCGACGTGTGGACGTGGACCGCCTTGGATGCTGACAGCAAGCTGATCCTGTCGTGGCTGGTTGGCGGCCGGGATGCCGGTTACGCAACCGAGTTCATGCAGGACGTGGCGGATCGGCTGGCGAACCGGGTGCAGCTCACCACTGATGGCCACAAGGCGTATCTGGAAGCCGTGGAAGGCGCCTTCGGCGCCGATGTGGATTACTCGCAACTAATCAAGCTGTATGGCGACGCGCCCGGCCCGGCGGGGCGCTACAGCCCGGCTGACTGCACCGGCATTCGCAAGGTCCGGATCGAAGGCAACCCCGACAAGCGCCACGTCAGCACGTCGTATGTTGAGCGCCAGAACCTGACCATGCGCATGTCCATGCGCCGGTTCACGCGGCTGACCAACGGCTTCTCCAAGAAGGCCGAGAACCACGCTCACATGGTCGCGCTCTACACCGTCTGGTATAACTTCGTTCGCATCCACAAGACGCTGCGCTGCTCGCCCGCGATGGCCGCTGGCGTGTCGGATCGGCTCTGGTCCATGGAAGATGTTGTGGCGCTGATCGATGCGCGCGAGGCTCCCGCGAAGAAGCGCGGTCCTTACAAGCCTCGCGCCCTGCCGGCGCCGGTTATTTCAAACTGAGACACTACCCGGATGGCAGCGCAAACGCCGAGGATTGAGGCGGGGCGAGTATATCTTCCGCAGGAGGCCTCCTGGTTGCCAGACTATGTCCACGAGCTGGCTATGTTTCCCAAGGGCAGACGTGACGATCAGGTCGACTCGACAGCCCAGGCCTTGGCCTACATCAGCCAGCCGACTGGCGCAGAGGGACTTCTCGACTATATGCGTGGGGAATTGTTGAGGGCCTACAACCTGAGTCCAGACGATCTGACAATTGTTTTCGATCACCAATCCCAATCGACTCAATTCACGGTGCGTAGCGGACGCCAGATCGTTCGCGCATCCGATGGCTTTTATCAGGTAACCCCGCAGGAGTGGGAGGAGCTCAAGTACCATCACGGCGTCACGCTCGTGGAAGACCTCAGAGCAAAACCGGACGTTGAATGAGATTACGGGCGCTTCGCTTTCTCCAGGTCTCATCGATGAAGACCATCCAAGAGGCATCAATCCGCCCCTGATACCGTCGCCATTGCGCCAGCCTGCGGGCGACGGTCGGCCGATCCTGCTCGCTGGCGTGCAGGATTTTTTTGAAGCTGGGTTCCTCAGCGTGTACTAAGGGCCAGACCGCGCGGCAAATAATCTTCAGCCTTTGCTCGGCCGGCCGTATCTTCGAAATGTCAAAGACATGTGTTGATCACCCTGACACATAGAACAGGGATTGGTCCTGACGGAACAGCGATGCCCATGGCGGGGACAGAACTTTTCAATGACCGCGTGGCCAGCGAGAAAGCCTGATGGGGCAGCGTAGGCACATGCGCGTCGGACGTCTCCAGCGCAGCGGCTCTCCTGCCCCGCTCACCATGGCATCGGCCAACCAAGCCGCTCCCGGGCGCCCGCCCCTGGAGGCTCCAGAACACCTCAGCGCAAGCCTACCCACTCTCCGCTGGCGCCGACAACTACGGCGTCTCTTCCCGGACGGCCGCCATCATGCGGCAGCGCAGCCTTGAAGAGTGCTGTGTTGCTACCGCCGCAAAACTGTAAGAATCCGCCGAGGGCCGCGGCACGGTGAGGGTTAGGCGGCAGCGACGTCTTTGGGCTGGTCGCCCTTCCAGTTCCAGGGCAGCAATTCGTCCAGCCAGAAGGCCGGGTGGTCGGCGATCCTGGCGAGCACGTCGGCCACCCAGGCGCGGGGATCCACATTGTTCAGCTTGGCGGTGACGATGAGCGAGTACATCGCCGCGGCGCGCTCCCCGCCGCGGTCGGAGCCGGCGAACAGCCACGACTTCCGCCCCACCCGGCTGCCGATCGAGCAGCACCAGCGCTGCCTCACGTTCAGCCCTGCCGGTCGCATGGCTCAGCTGTTCCTGGGCCACCAGGCCGTGGCGGTTCTCCATCAGGACATGCCCGGCATAGGCCAGGATGGCGGTAGTATTGTCGGACTTGCAGGCCAGCCGCGCGTCGGGGTCGGTGGTGCTGGCGTGGGTCTCGTTGCTGCGCGTCTCGTCCCGAAAGTCGAGCTCGGCGTTGCGTCCGCTGGGCGGATTATCGCCGCCGCCCCCTGCCTGGGCGTGTCCTTGGGTTTGAAGGATTTGTGGCTGACCCTAGCCCGGATCAGCGTGCCATCGGCCGAAAAATGCTCGTCCGACATCAGCGCCGCCACCCGCGGCTGTTCATCCCCGCCACTGCGCGGCAGAAGCCGATGGCATCCTGCCCGCTCTCCCAGGCGCAGTTGATGTCGAGCATCAGCGGCACCTCGGGCGGCGGCGCGTCACGCGCCGCGCGGATGCAGGCGAGATCCACCTCATGCAGCTTGATCTGGCTGTAGCCCTCGCGGACTGCCTCGGCAGCGTTGTGCGCCACCGCGGTCGCCTCGCCATAGCACAGCAGACTGGCATAGGCCGGCACGCGGGGCCGGGCGGCCCCTCGGCCGGCCGCTGCCGAGCATTGCGTGCAGCGGCTTGCCGGCGCGCCTGCCAGCAGGACATCACCGAGACGCTGGAGGTGGTGCCGCGCCAGTGGAGGGTGATCCGGACCGTCCGCGAGCGGTTCTCCTGCCAATCCTGCGAGGCCATCACCCAGCCGCCGGTGCCTTACCTCAGCGCGGGCTGGCACCCGGGCGAACAGGATTTTGTCTGGATGGACCGGCGAGAGGCCGAACTCGCATTTCTGATGCGCGTGCCGGACCGCCCGCTGCGCTTGGTGCTGGACCTTGTGCCCTTCCCCCATGTCAGACTGGTGCAGACGGTGAAAGCCTTCGTGAACGGGCTACGGGTCAGCTTCGCCGAGGTGCACCAGGCGGGCAAGGTCGTCCTGCCAGTACCGTTCGAAGCCTTCCGCGGGTAGACCTGCCGCATCGCGCTGCATTGCGCGACCGCGAAGGTCGCCTCGGAAGTTGTGGGCGAGGACCAGCGACGGCTCGGCGTGGCCCTCGAGGGCTGGGCCCTGGAGGCGGCGTTATGCCGCCCGAGCAATCTTACGCGCCGGTGGTTCCAATACAGGGCAGCGCTGTCTCTGGCGCACGTCCAGGGCTGCCTGTTCCATGCTGCCGCTAGCAGGCTGGTTCCGTAATGGGCCTATTGAAGTCAACCCTATTGAGCGTGGGTCCTGTCGCCGCTGTCTTGCTTCTGTCCGGGGTCGGCACTGGGCCGCCACCTGATGGGGTCTGATGAGGAGCAGGTCGGCCGATCTGAAGAAACGCGGTCATCCTTGCGGCGCCGCTGAGCCTGCCGCGACCTGTCCTGATCCATCGTCCCGGCGACGGGACCTTTGCTCCGGTCGGCTGGTGTCCCTGGCCGCCCGAACCTTGTGATGCTTCTTGGCGACGTCAGGCCGCGGCTGCGTGGTGGGCAAGGAAGGGCGTGCCATCCGCCAACATGCGGTGCAGCACGACGGCGAGCTTCTCGGCCAGTGCCACTTCGGCTTTGCGCATACCGGAGCGGGTGGCGAGGCGCTGCGCCCAAGTCTTCAGGGCCGACCACCCCGGCCAGAATCGCGCCGCCAAAGACAAAACCTCACACAGGTGAGTCAGCAGTTCACGAGACGCGTATAACCTGACTACGCAGGAAGAAAAGCGATAACGTTCCCCCCTGTTCCCCGCCGCCGATCAGACGGAGCTTGGCCAAATCCCCCTCCATGCGTTCAAGGGACCATAGATTCAGGCGGAAGACCGTCATGCACCGGCCATCCCGATGTGCTTGCGCCAACAGTCGAGGACCAGCTCCACCAGACTCGCGCAATCCGCGGAGAATGCTAAGTGCTGCGGGATCCTCGCAGCCGACGGCGCCGTCAGCCGTGACGCTGTAGATCGGTGACGTCTGAGGGGTGACTGCGACGGCCACGCCGGACGTCTCCGTTTCCGCGGCAGTGGGAAGAGCCTGCGTTGAATCGGCGCCGGTCCCGCGCTGGCCGGGACCCGGCTGGAGCGTTCCACGGCCAGGCGCCTGCTGCCGCAAGACGGTTGAACGGGTCGGCCTTGGCACTCTGGTCTGCGACGGCCCTGTGATCTGAGGCGGCCCTGGGATCTGCGACTCCGGCACCACTGCACAGGCACACAGCAGAGCCGCAACCACTGCGATTAATCCGACGCGCATTCATAGCTTCCGATTGAAAATTAAACTCAATGTGCCTACCAGTGCGCGATGCTTGCAAGAGACGAAAACCTGCAGTGGGCTATGCGCAGCACCAGACCTCTGGGCAAGCCTATTCGCTTGCGCGGAGGTGCAGCGATCCGGCTGACAGCAATTCTTCTCGCCGTGGCGGCCGCGACAGCCGCGGGACCACTCCTGGCCCGGCTGCCACTGTTTCAGGGTGATCCGGGCATACTCGGACGTATCCAGGCACTCGATACCTACGCCCGGGCCCTGGCTGCGGCGGTCGATACAGAGATCGCGCGGCACGCGATTGTAGTAGAAGCCATAGCCGTCTCTCCCGTTCTCGATCGACCTTCGTTGGATCTGTCTGAACTGGATGCCAGTGTGAGGGCGATGGCCGGGGTCCTGGGCACGCCTGTGGCGGTCGCCGATACTTCCCTTGCGCAACTCGCCAATACGGCCGTCGCATTTGGGACCCCCCTTCCGGGCCTCGACGATACGTTGACCGCGCTGCGAGCGCTTGAGTCCGGCACAGTCGCAGTCAGCGGGCTGGCCTCCGGGGCGGACATCGAGCATCCCACTGTCATGATCGCCGTCCCGGTCAAGCGCGGAGGCGAGAGCGTTGCTGTAGTGGCCACCCGGATTGCAGCGGGGGATCTGAGACGCATACTTGTTGGCATGGTCCGGGAGGGAACGTCAGCTGAGTTGGCCGAGCGGAGTGGGCATGCAATCGTCTCCTCAGCCCAGCTGCGCGATCTCGAAATTCTCTCCGGCCTGGCCCCCGACGGCGTAACGCTACATCCGGCTGGATCAGGGAGTGGACCGGCAGCGGATGGGACCACCATGCATTACGCAGTCCGTCAGCTTCAAACCATTCCGGACTGGTTCATCGTTGCCGCCATGTCATCACCGGCAGGGCCCGCTTGGTCAGCGGAGACACCCAGCTTTGTTGGAGCCGCGCTTGCTGCCTTGGTTGCCATGCTAGCGACCGGCTTCGCCCTGCGGCATGGGGGCCGGGACCGAAGCGGCGAGGAAATTCTGACTGTGGTGGAAAAGGCTCGCCGGACGGCTTTGGAGAGCGAGGCTGAGGCGCTGCGCACCCTTTCCGAACTCAGGGGACTGCACGATACCATTCCCGTCGGCTTGGCCCTGCTCGACCGGGATCTCCAGTTCCTCTCCGTTAATGCAAAGCTTGCTGGAGTAGCCGGAGTTTCAGGGGCGGACCATATTGGACGCCGCCCGTCGGAAATTCTTCCTTCAAGTATTGCCGACCGTATTGAGGACGCGCACGGCCGTGTGCTCGCCACTGGACGGCCCGTACTAGAGGTCCCCGTGTCCGGCGATGCGCCGGGGACGGTACGCAATACCCGGCACCTCCTTGCAAGCTGCCATCCCGTCCGCGACGGCGAAGGCCGCATCGCGAGCGTATGCATGGTCCTACAGGATGTGACTGAGCGCATCCGGGCGGAGAAAGGGCGCGAGCTCCTGGTTCGGGAACTCAATCATCGAGTGAAGAACACGCTGGCAACGGTGCAATCCATTGTCAGCATCACTCTCCGGCGGGCAGTCGCCAATCCCCAACAGCTCAATAGCGAGCTGAGTGCCCGCTTGTGTGCGCTTGCATCCGCGCACGATTTGCTCACTGCCCACGCCTGGGGTGTCACGGATCTCGGCGAGGTCTCCCGCACTGCCCTGAGACCCTGGGTGGACGGCATGACGTCACGTGTCACCATCCCTGATTCATCAGACGTCTTGCTGCGGCCCACCCAGGCACAAGCGGTGGTTCTCGCGCTACACGAGCTTGCCACCAATGCGATGAAGCACGGCGCGCTGTCTAATGATGAGGGACGTGTCACCCTCAGGTGGCGCACTGAGGCCAGCGGTCTGACGACGATGGAATGGGTCGAGACCGGCGGCCCCTCCGTTGTAGAGCCGCCCATTGAGAAACGAGGCTTCGGGACGCGCCTGCTGGAACGGGCCCTGGCCTCGGACCTCGGCGCCGGTACCGAGGTTCGCCTGGTCTTCGCGCCGGCAGGCTTGCAGGCCCGCATTTCCTTTGCTGCAGCCACAACTGCGCCTGAGGCCTTTGCCGCATAGCATAGCATAGCATAGCATAGCATAGCATAGCATAGCATAGCATAGCATAGCATAGCATAGCATAGCATAGCATAGCATAGCATAGCATAGCATAGCATAGCATAGCATAGCATAGCATAGCATAGCATAGCATAGCATAGCATAGCATAGCATAGCATAGCATAGCATAGCATAGCATAGCATAGCATAGCATAGCATAGCATAGCATAGCATAGCATAGCATAGCATAGCATAGCATAGCATAGCATAGCATAGCATAGCATAGCATAGCATAGCATAGCATAGCATAGCATAGCATAGCATAGCATAGCATAGCATAGCATAGCATAGCATAGCATAGCATAGCATAGCATAGCATAGCATAGCATAGCATAGCATAGCATAGCATAGCATAGCATAGCATAGCATAGCATAGCATAGCATAGCATAGCATAGCATAGCATAGCATAGCATAGCATAGCATAGCATAGCATAGCATAGCATAGCATAGCATAGCATAGCATAGCATAACATAGCATAACATAACATTTCAGTTGGTGACTGGCATCCTCAACTGGAGCCACGTTTAGGTAGAGTCCGTTGCGTAAGGGAACGGACGAACGAAGCGCAGCAGGTTCAGTGATGAGCAGATCATCGGGATCTCCAAGGATCAGGAAGCTGGGGCGGCGAGGGCGAATGTTTGCCGCAGGTACAGGGTCAAATGTTTAGCATTACAGTTGCGTATTCTTGGACCTTCTGAATCAATGGGCAACCATGATTCGGGAGGTCATGGATGTCTGGCGCATCGATCGAGACGACGCTGGAGCTTTGGGCGGCCTCGCTGCGTGACATCAAGGCGCGGATGCGGCCCTTGTTCACGCAAACTCGGGTAGCGGCCTCGGCGGGCCTGTTCCTGGACGGGCTGCTGGGCGACGAGCGGCGCAAGACCGGCTGGATGCGCGCCGAGGCTGCGGGCGATCCTGGCCCATGGCGCCAGCAGGCCGTCCTGGGCCGCGGCCGCCGGGATGCGGATGGAGCGGCCCCCATTTCGACCGGACAGTCGGCGTAACCGTGAGGGCCTAGGTGGAAGCCTAGGCTCAGGACCCATTAATTTGCTTGCATAGGCGCGGGCGGTTGTGATTCTGGGGGTGGCGGAGGTGCCGCCATGGCCGATGTCTTCCTGCTCTCGCCCGCGCAGATGCGGCGGATAGAGCCCTTCTTCCCGCTCTCGCACGGCGTGCCGCGGGTCGATGACCGGCGCGTCCTCAGCGGCATCGTTTTCGTCATCCGTGCCGGCCTGCGCTGGCGCGACGCACCGCCCGCTTACGGCCCGCATAAGACCCTCTACAACCGCTTCATCCGATGGAGCCGCCTGGGCGTCTTCGACCGCATCTTCGCAGGGCTGGCCGGCCATGCGGGCGAGCCCGACCGGCTGATGATCGACAGCACCCATCTCAAGGCCCATCGCACCGCCGCCAGCCTGCTCAAAAAGGGGCTGTTCCCCGCCGCATCGGGCGCACCAGGGGCGGGTTGAATTCCAAGCTCCACGCCGTCTGCGATGGCCAGGGACGGCCTATCGTCATGCTGCTCTCCGAAGGCCAGATGAGTGACCACAAGGGAGCTGGGCTGCTGATCGCTGCCTTGCCGCCAGCCCGCGATCCCATCGCCGACCGGGGCTATGACAGCAACCGTTATCGCACAGCCCTCTTCGCCCGCGGCATCACGCAATCCATCCCTCCGCGCAGGCACTGCAAGGTGGCCATCGCCTATGACGCCATGCTCTATCGCAAGCGCCACAGGATCGAGAACGCCTTCGGCCGCATCAAGGATTAGCGCCGCATCGCCATCCGATACGACCGCTGCGCCCACACTTTCTTCTATGCCATCCTCATCGCCGTCACCGTCATTTTCTGGGTCGGACAATGGGTCCTGAGCCTAGTCAGTTGATCTGAGTACGTCCGCGGTCTATTGATTCTGCACGGCCAATTCAAAATTCATGTCATCGTCATCACAAATATCTTGGAAATATGATAAATATTTTTCAAATCCTATTCTATCAGAAATCCATTCGATCCAGAAAAATCCGAGCGATTGGACGATGGGTGTGGACCCATAAGAACCGCAAGGAGCGAGGCAAGTGCCTCATCTGCCAAAGGCAGGTCTTTTTCACGCGCGTAATTTGCCAAATTCTCTATGAGGTCAACGATTTGGTTGGATGGGCCTTTTTGGCGCTCAACGCTCAACATATTTACGCTCCGCGACAGCGATTTTTGGGGAAGTTTGTAAGCCCTTTTGACAATATGAGTGTAACCATTAACAGGTTGTGTAACGCAAACTTACACACCTAATGCGTGCGCATCGAAGTGCTCATTAACCTGTTGAATTGTAGGCACCAATCGAAACACGCGGTCGAAAGATTTCAATCACGATATATTTCAAATGGCGATTCTATCTTGTGCTTCCATCGCCAGATGATCCGCCGCTCACGAAATGCGTGAACGCAATTCGAGTCGAATACCCTGGGCGCGCGACGCTTCAAGATGTAAAAAAATTGTGCGCTCGATCGAGCCATCGGAGCTCATCCCGAGTCTCAGATTGCGCGTTGAAGTATTTCAAGAAAGGTTTGCGGGATATTGCTGCCAGATGATCCAGAAACGGTCGCTGACGCATTGGAGCGGATCGTTCAATCAATTCTTGCCGACATTCCGATGGAAAATCGGCCGAACGTTGCTGCCGTTTTATTTGATGAGATAAAGATAGTTTTCGAAAATGCCCCGGTATGTGGATTGGCCGTGCAAGACGTGGCAGTTCGCGCCGCGCTGATAGCTGCCGTCGCACGGGTAACCGCCAACGTCGGCTGAACGGACATCACGCCTACCCAGGCCGCGGACAGGAAGCAAAAGCCAATGTCCCGCCCAACACCCAAGGGGCAGCCCTAACTAGGCGCTTGAAGTCGCGTTGACTGAGAAGCCAATCCCAGACGACGCGGCGTTTCTTCAGGGAGCATCTGGGCTGCTCCTCACCGGCCGGAACACAAAGCCGCAGGAGCAGGCTGCAGCAACGCCGAGGACCTCCTCATTCTTGACGCCATCCACGCTGCCGTCGCCCCTCACCCGGACGGCCGCCTAGGGTCCGGCCGACGGCATGATGTGCCTGCAGCGATCTTCCGCGACAACCAGTTCAACGCTTGCGACGTGCTATCGACCGGGTCGTCGTGCGCGCCGTTCGGAAACGGCCAGCAATTCCGACAGATACGTCGCAAGCCACGACGCCTCGCGCGGCAGCAGCACCTGCCCCGCTTCGAACTTCGGCGCCTGCGCCAGCAGCAGGGCCTCCTTGTCGTACTCCTGGTGGTCACGGCCATGTCGAGGGCGTCGAGGACAGGGCGCGTTCGCAGGTCCGTTGCCATCGCCCAGCCGACAATGCGTCGGGACCAGGCATCGAGCACAACGGCCAGGAACAGGAAGCCTGCCGCCGTCGGCACGTAGGTGATGTCGGCCACCCACAGCAGGTTCGGCCCTGACGCCTTGAAGACCCCGGCCGACGAGGTCGTTGGCCGGCGTGTGCGTCAACTCGCGACGTGTCGTGGTCGGAAATCGACGGCGGGAGACACCTCGCAGCCCGGCGTGGCGCATCAGCTGCACCACACGCTTGCGGGCGACCGCCGTGTCGTCGACCTGCAGCTCAGCATGCACCCGCGGTCTCCATGAAAACGGGTTAACCCCAAGTCCTGGCGGCGATGCCCAGGGCATAGGGAGAATGGTCGCCCAGCACGGTCAGCGGATGGCAGTGGCGGGTGCCGGCGCGGTACCGGTCGGTCTCGGACGGGTCGATCAGGCCAGCGCGGCACAGCAGCTGGGTCACCGCGGAAGGGGCGGACACGGATTGGACGCCGAGTTCGCGCAGCCGTCGCGCCAGCGCGGATGAACCAGGCGTAGGGCAAGGATCTGCGCCTCGATTTCTGGCGCGCCCCGCTTGGGGCTGTCGTGCGGCCCGCTAGAGGTCACGGGAGTGGCGTCGCTCACGTACTCGAACATTTGGCTGTGAGCGGCGTAAGGCGCGCAAGACCTCGAGAAGGCCCTGGCGGCTATTCTCCAACATGCCTGAATATTATGAGTTTTGACATGAGAGGTGGCTCGGGAAATTCGGACAGCCCGATAAGTGGAAATTCTGCCTGACAGCGGCGAGTGTGCCGCGAATCAGGAGCGATAATGACGAAACGAACACGCCGGACGCACAGTGCCGGCTTCAAGGCGAAGGTGGCGCTGGCGGCGCTGAAGGGTGAGAAGACGCTGGCCGAATTGGCGAAGCTCTTCGACGTGCACCCGCACCAGATCACGGCCTGGAAGGCGCAGTTGCAGGAGGGGGCAGCCGGGGTGTTCGGCCCTGGCGCCGCGGCGACCGACGTGGCGCCTGTGGTCGATCTCAAGCTGCTGCATGCCAAGATTGGGGAGCTGACGCTGGAAAAGGATTTTTTATCCGGCGCGCTCAGCAAGGCCGGCCTGCTGAGCGCAAAGCGATGATCGACCGCGGACATATTCTGCCCCTGACGCGGCAGGCGTCCCTGCTGCGCCTGAGCCGGAGCAGCCTCTACTACGCGGCCCGCCCGGTGACGGCGGCCCGGCTGGCGATCATGCATCGGATCGATGCGCTGCATCTCGAGCACCCCTTCGCGGGCGGTCGGATGCTGCGAGACCTGCTGCGCGCCGAGGGTATCTCGATCGGCCGCATGGCCGTGGCGACGCTGATGCGGCGGATGGGCATCGAGGCGCTGTACCGCCGGCCGAACACGTCCAAACCCGCGCCTGGGCACAAGATCTACCCGTATTTGCTGCGTAACCTGCTGGTGGATCGTCCCAACCAAGTCTGGGCGATGGACGTTACCTACATTCCGATGGCGCACGGCTTTGTCTATCTGGCGGCGGTGGTGGATTGGTTCAGCCGGCGGGTTCTGGCCTGGCGGCTGTCGATCACGCTGGAGGCGGAATTCTGCCTGGACGCGGTCGGTGACGCGCTGGCCCGCCATGGCAAGTCGGAGATTTTTAACACGGACCAGGGCAGCCAGTTCACCAGCACGGCGTTCACCGGCCTGCTGCTGGACCGCGCGATCGCCATCAGCATGGACGGCCGCGGCGCCTGGCGCGACAACGTGTTGGTCGAGCGGCTGTGGCGCTCGGTGAAATACGAGGAGGTCTATCTGCAGGCCTATGACAGCGTGAGCGAGGCGCGCGCCTCGCTCGGGCGGTATTTGGAGTTCTATAATCGCCGACGGCCGCATTCGAGCCTCGGCTCGCGGACGCCGGAGCAGGCCTATCTCTACCATCTGCCGCAGCGGATGGCAGCATGAGGGAGCCGCCGACGCCGTAGCGTCACTCCGGTCGGGCTACGCCCGCCCTGCGCGACACCACGGCATCGGCAAGACGTGCTTATCAACCGGCAGGAGATCCACTTATCGGAACCGAAACGCTGTAGCGAGAAACCGAACCACCTCTGAAGGGCGTGCCATCCGTCAACATGCGGTGCAGCACGACGGCGAGCTTCCTGGCCAGTGCCTCCTTGGCCTTGCGCATGACCGGCATGATCTTAAAGGCGCTGCGCACGTGACGGGTTTCCAAAAGCTCGACCGGCAAGCCCGCCATCCGCAGCCCCGCATGCAGCCATTGCGACAGCGGACCGGCCTCCAGCCCGATCTGTGTCAGCTCGACGCCCACGCCGCTCAGCCAGGCGGCCAGCGCCTCCGGCTCGCTCGCGACCTTGGCCTCGCGCACCACTTGCCCGGTGGCATCCACCACGCACAGGCTGCTAAGTTCCAGCGAAACGTCGATCCCGGGATAGTGATCCATGGTCGTTCCTCGATGATGCATGGGGCGGGCCCTGCGCCCGACCCCGTCCATGACACCATCACACTGAGGGACGACCGCCTCCGCCAGCTACGCCGACGGCCGGCCCGTTACCCCATCTGAAAAGCTACCGTCGCTGTGCGGTGAAGGTGGATTCATCGCCGCGATGGAAGCGGATCTCGCCGGTGAGCGTGCCATCGTCTTCGAGTTGGGCGTCACCGTCGCCGCAGGCGTGGTCCATCTCGTCGCTTCCCTCCCAGGTGAAGTGAATACTCTGGCTGCCGCCGTGGCCGTCGATCCCGCCCTGGACGGCGCCGAAGGTGAACTCGCCGCCGCCGTCTGCATCGAATTGAATGTCGCCGGGTCCGAGGAGGTCGATGAATGCGGCGTCCCAGAGTTCCATGCTGGTGATCCGCCACTTGCCGAGCAGCGGGTGTCCCTCGGTGCTCTCGACGGAGCGGCCCCGAGGAGCTTGGGCAGCCGAACGAGGTTGTAGGCCGCCATAGCGAAGGTGAACTGCCAGTCGATCTTGGGTAGGCCGCGGTGGCGGGCCTTGCGCAACCCGGCCACGGTCTTGGCCCAGCCGAAGGCCTCCTCGATGCGCTTCCTGATCCGCTGGCTGACGGCATAGCCGGGATGGCGGGTGGTGCGGCCGTCGAGGCCGACGAACCAGCGGAACAGCAGGTCGAATTCGATCTGCTCGACCAGTTGGCGCTCCGAGCGGATCGAAAAGAAGGCCTGCAGCAGCAACGCCCGCAGCAACCGCTCCGGTGGAATGGAATCCCGCCCCGTCGGCGGATAGAGCACGTCGAACTCGCCCGACATCTCGACCAGCGCCGCGTTCACGATGCCGCTGATCGTCCGCAGCGGGTGGTCGGGGCGGATCCGCAGCTCAAGATCGACGTAGCTGAGCAGCGATCCCCTGACTTCGTCCTTGCCCCGCATCTGCCCCCTGCCGATCAGCAAAAACAGCGAATCAAGTCCATAGCCGAGCAGGCAGAACGAATTTCAGCAGCCTGTTAGAGTAAACCATACGGTAAGTATTTTCATGAAATTGTCCGCCTTGGGTGAACTCGATTCGTCGAGTTATGCATAAAAGGCAGCACACATGTCAGATTTCGCTGGTTTCGAGATGGCTTTCTGCCCAGATGGCGGGTGCGTTGGGTGTGGCGGCTGTAGTACGCAGATGAGAGATTACATAGAAAAATCCGACGCCTACAAAAATGATCCAGCCATCAAGAATTCTGAATATAATCCGACAACTGCGCCGCATGAGGTGGCAAGTCTTCTTTATGAGGGCTGGGCAGCGGCCTATTGGACCGGCGGAAAGCTTGCGACACCGACTGTTGTAACATATTCCTTTGCGACGACGGCTTCGAATTACCAGGGACTAGTCACTGGAGCGTCGTGGAATACGACCGGGGAGATGTTCGAATATTGGCAAAGCATCAAAATTGCTATTGACGCCGCAGCCGCCACCCATAGCGCAGCTACGGGCATCGAGCTTGTGTATGTAGACGACCCGACAAAGGCAGACATCAACTGGCGCTTTGAAACAGCTACGACCGAACAGCCTGGCGCAGTGTGGGCTCCCGGGCCCACGGATTTGTCAGGCGACATCTGGATTAACGGAAAATTTTTCGATTTTTACAAAAAAATGGACTTCCGGCCCGGCAACGAAGGCTTTCAGTTTCTCCTTCACGAGTTCGGCCATGCGATCGGGATGAATCATCCCTTCGCAGGAAAATTCTTACTTCCTGCCTATCAGGAAAATCGCGCCTACACGGTGATGAGCCACACTCTTGATCCGTTGGGGGCGATCAGTATCGCGGGTCTGAGGCCGCTCGATATCAACGCTCTGGGGTACATTTACGGAACTCAAGAAGAGCAAGATAGCGCACCAGTGAAATGGCGGCAGATGGCAGGCTCCGAAGGGGGGCTGGTCAGTACTGGTGGCGATGGGGACGAGCGCATTGTCGGCATCGGTGGCCGTGACTGGCAGATCGCTGGAGCAGGTGACGACACCCTGAGCGGCGGTCAGGGCAACGATATACTGGATGCCGGTACAGGCCAGAACATCGTACTGGGCGGCCAAGGAGTCGATACAATCGTCTTCGACCACAAGTTCACTTCTGGTGGGTATTCCCTGAACTACCGCCCAAACACGATTCAGTTGAATGATGATGGCGGTCAGGAGGGCATGCTCCAGAGCGATGATACATTCATCCATTTCACAGGGGTCGAGAAAGTCAGATTCTTGGATGGTGTGCTTGATCTACAGACCAACACCTTCACCCGTAGTGACATCACTACGCAGATTGATGGCATGTTCCGTCTTGCGCTAGGGCGTGCTGCGACCGATCAGGAACTTAAGCGATTTGGCGAAGCCATGGATCTTGAAGGGATCTCTGCAAAAGCCGTGTTTGCGGATATCGTCAAGTCGGACGAATGGGCGGCCAGGAACGCTAGTCTGACCCCTGGCGAGCTTGGAGATCGCCTGTTCCAGATCGTGTACGGGCACAATTCGCCGTCCTCGTCTGCTGATTCCTATAAGCCCTTCCTTACAAGCGTAGACGGCATCGCGGCTGTCCTGAACACGTTGAACGAATCCATGGTCTGGCGAGCCTCTCTCGGACTGAAGCCGATCATCGCCTTGAATGTGGACCACACGCCGTCTTCCGGCCACGTTTTCCTGGGGCACCAGACGCCGCAGACCATGGTTGGCACCGCCCTCGACGACTATTTTTTGGCGCGCGGCGGCGATAAGATTCAAGCGGGCGCAGGATCTGACACTTTGGGTCTGTCAGCGTGGTGGCAGGGCGCCGACGCGGCCCTGGCGCTGGAATCCGCCACGTCGACAGGTGGCCGCAGCGGGACGGTTCGGACGTCAACTGGCGAGTTGACATTCAAAGAGATCGAGAAGATCGCTTATCTCGACGGCGATCTCGTGTTCGGCCGCTCCGAACTGGCGGCTCAAGTCACCAGAATTTACTTGACGACCACAGGAAAAGCCCCAGACACCTTTGTTCTGTCCCAGGTCATCAAACAGATCAATACAGGCACCTATAGCACTTTGGAACTGGCGCAGGACCTGGTCCAATCAAATGCCTTCAAGTCATTTATTGGCGACATTGTCGGCATAACGGAAGCGGATGCCGCATCCCGACGTCCAGTGCTAATCGAAAATCTTTGGAAGTCCGCAACAGGGACGCAACCCGCCCTCTCCGAATGGGTTGCCATCCTCAAGGTGCATGGGAATGGGCTGACCGGTTGGCTGGTGGACTATCTCGCAAGCAGCGAAGCCGGTCGTGCAAAATGGGCGCCGATCACGGACCTCGGCGTCTTCGTGCTCGATGAGACGGCTTCGAAAATCAATGGGCTCTACCAGATCATCTTTGGAATCTCGGCAAACCGGGACGACCTTGCCGAGATGACTGCTCGCGTCCGCTTCGGTGGAGAGAGCCTTGCTGATCTGACCGCAGGGCTGTTGATCCAGCCCGGATCGATTGCTTACGGCATCGACAACGCCTCCTTCGTAGCGGCGGTGACCGCGCGGATCTACGGCGCCTCGCTAAGCGGAGATGCGCTGACGAACCTGGCTGGATGGTTGGATGATGGGAGCCTGACCAAGGCCGAGTTCATTTCATCTTTATCCTACCAGACCCTCGGATTTGCGGGAACCATGTCGGGGTCGAGCGCTTCCGATCTAGTGGTCGGCGGCCGGTTGGACGACTACATCCAGGGCTACGCTGGAGATGACGTGCTCATTGGCGGGGCGGGAGCCGATACATTGGACGGGGGATCGAATGTAGACTGGGCATCTTACGAAACATCGAACAGTTCTATTAAAGCCTCGCTCGGGGATGCGTCGATCAACACTGGAGATGCATCGGGCGATAGCTATGTCTCGATCGAAAACTTGCGCGGCTCGCTTTATGGTGACTGGCTTGGCGGCGACCGCTTAGACAATCGCCTAGAGGGGGGCTACGGTGACGACACGCTGACCGGGGGTGCTGGCGGAGACGTATTGGACGGCGGTGCTGGCTCCGACATCGCCTCGTATGTCGACTCCGCGACCGGTGTTAAAGCAAGTTTGAGCGCGCTTGCAGGCGATACAGGTGATGCCGCTGGAGATAAGTATATCTCCATCGAGAACCTCGAAGGCTCATCGTTCAACGACTGGCTTACTGGTGATGGCCAGAACAACAACCTGTATGGCCTCTCCGGAGATGACCGGCTTGAAGGGGGTGCCGGAGACGACACACTCTACGGTGGCGCCGGGGCAGACAAGCTGGATGGTGGAAGCGGGCGTGATGTCGCCTCGTATGAGACATCCGAGCTTGGCATCTTCGCTTCGCTTGCGAAGCCCTCCGACAACACCGGAGATGCTGCAGGCGATGTCTACATTGGCATCGAAATTCTGCGGGGCTCTCGTTTTGCGGACACGCTCGTTGGATCGGCTGCCGCTGATCGTCTCGAAGGTGGCAACGGCGACGACCTACTGATTGGGGGGGCAGGTGCAGATCAGCTAAGTGGTGGCGGAGGTATTGATACGGTTTCCTATGAGACAGCAAGCGAAGGCATCACCGTTTCGCTAGCAAAAAGTAGCATCAATACGGGAGATGCAGCTGGCGATGTCTACGCGTCTATCGAGAACGTACGCGGATCACGGTTCAATGACAACATCTTCGGGGCCACCCGCAGCGAAGTCATAGATGGCGGAGATGGGAACGATTATATTTATAGTGACTCTGGAGATGACACCATTATTGGCAGTTCTGGCAATGACACGATAGATGGTGGCGCCGGTATCGATACGATCGTCTATAATTTTGCCTCAACATCATCATCGTGGATTAAATTTCCTGACGGACACTATGAAATCACGAAGGGATCTTGGAAGGACGTAGTCGATGGGGTCGAGTTCATTAGATTTTCCGATGGCATTTTGGACCTATCAAATAATACCTTCAAGAAGGGGCAACTAGCTCAACTTTCTGTCGCAGTGGCCAACTCAACAACCTCCGAAGGCCAGAGCGGCAGCACGCCTTTCACGTTCACTGTGAACCGCATCGGCGATCTATCGGCAGATCATAGCGCGACCTGGTCGGTCGCGGGGATCGGTGCCAACCCGGCCAGCGCCTCCGACTTCCTGGAAGGAGTTCTCCCCAGCGGGCTTGTGAGTTTTGCCGTCGGTGAGACCAGCAAGACCATCACAGTCAACCTCGTCGGAGACACGCTCGTTGAAGCGAACGAAGATTTTGAACTTCTTCTGTCCAACCCATCCATCTGGGCTAGTATCACCAAAGCAGCAGCAGCGGGGAGCATCTTGAATGATGATGCAACGCTGTCCATGGCGACGAGCAGCGCAAGCAACTCCGAAGGCCAGAGTGGCATCACCCCCTTTACCTTTGTAGTGAATCGAGCGGGCGATCTGTCGGTGGAGCACCACGCCACTTGGTTCGTCATAGGCAGCGGCACCAACGCAGCTAACGCGTCCGATTTTCTGGGAGGGGATCTCCCACGAGGCCTCGTTACTTTTAAAGTCGGTGAATCCAGTAAGACAATCACAGTAAATGTCGTCGGTGACACTCATGTTGAAGCGAACGAAGGCTTCAATATCACTCTCACCGCGCCATCTAGCGGAGTGCGCATCGGTACCGCCAGCTCCAATGCCACAATCATCAACGATGACTTGGCGATCCTCAGCAGCAGCAGCACGGTCGACGCGGCCGAGGGTAACTCTGGCAGCACGCTGTTCAACTTCACCGTGACGCGCGGAGGCAATACCTCAGGCACAGCCAGTGCGAACTGGACGGTCTCGCCGACATCCGGCAGTACGCTGGTCGCGGCGGACTTTGTCGATGCCGTGCTACCAACGGGTACGGTCACCTTTGCGGCAGGGGAGACGATCAAAACCGTCTCCGTTAATGTGGTCGGTGACGCCGCAGTCGAGGCCGACGAAAGCTTCAACTTCACCTTGTCATCGCCGACGGTCGGGACAGTGCTTAGCATCAATAGGGCGACCGGGACGATCATTAACGATGACGTGGCGGCGCCAGCTCCGGTGCCGCACAGTGGCGGTGATGAACCGAATGGCGGGACAAGTTTCGACGCGCCCTACTTCAACATAGCCCCGTGGATGCTGAAAATCCGCGACTTGGGCCATGGCTTCCTGTCGGTTCAGGCAGAATCGTTCGACAACCGCACCCTGATCGGCCGCGAAAGCATCACAACCCAGGACGGTACAGTACAACTGCTTCCCGATCTGGGCGGTTTGTTCCGCGCCTCCACGGTCGATGACAACTATTTTTTGCTGGGCAGCAGTTATGTCGGACCTGTCGCCGGCCTGGAACGCCAGTTGCTCGGCAGTGATGCCAGCGACGTGTTCGCCGGTACTAGCGGCAATGATTTCATGAATTTGGGCAGCGGCGATGACGCAGCCAATGGTGGCGCCGGCAATGACGTGATCGACGGCGGCCTGGGCTCCAACTTCCTCAGCGGCGGTGCGGGCCAAGACACTTTCTTCGCTGACGGCCGAGGGGGCGGCGTGACCTGGACCACCATCGCCGATTGGGAGGTGGGGGAGCAGCTTTCGATCTGGGGATGGCAGCCCGGCGCCTCCCGCATAACATGGGTTGATTCCGATGGGGTGGGCGACTTCAAAGGGGTTACGATGCGTGCTGACCTGAACGGCGATGGCGAGATCGAAACTAGCGTTACTTGGTCCGGCAAGAGTGCGGCCGATGTACCGGCGCCGTTTGAATTCGACGGGCTGCTTTGGTTTATCGGATAAGCCCAATTTAGAGCGTGGTGCTTTTCTGCGGAATCGGGTTTCCGAAACGGGGCGAACTCTGATTCAACGTCTGTGCTGGGCGGAGGCCAGCACGGATGCGCCGCTATTCCGAAGATCTTCGAGAACGTGCTGTGTAGCGCGCCCAGGCTGGCGAGACGACCCGCGCGATCGCCGAGGCGCTCCAGATCAGCCCATCCTGCGTGTCGAAATGGCGCAAGCGGCTGCGTGAGACCGGGGCGCCGACACCTGACCAGATGGGCGGCCACAAGCCCCGGACCTTGGTGGACGCTTGTGCGGATTGGCTGCAGGCGCGTGTCGCCGCGGGTCCGTTCACCACCCGCGGCCTGACGGCGGAACTGGCGGCGCGCGGCATCAAGACGGACCGCCGCGCCGTGTGGGTGTTTCTGCACGCCGAAGGGCTGAGCTTCAAAAAAAAAAAATTGTGCTGCTGGCCGAGCAGTCACGCCCGGACATCGCCCGTAGCGACCTTCACCATGCGGATGCGCCCCTCATGCCAGACGATTTTCACCAGGTCGCCGCGGCGTCCGCGGAATACGTAGAGATCGCCGGCATGGGGTTCGCGGCCCAGCGCCTGCTGCACCTGCAGCGCCAGGCCGCTCATGCCGCGCCGCATATCCGTGTGGCCGACCGCCAGCCAGACCCGCACGCCAGAGGGGACCGGGATCATCCGCGCAGCGCTGCCAGAACGCGACGCAGGGCCACGGTGCTGATCCGATCGGTCACCCGAACCACGGTGCCGTCAGCCAGCACGATCTCGATGCGGGCATCTGCCTCGCTGTCAGGGTCCGTGCAAGTCGCTGCTGAGGCCGGGTCCGCCAGGCCGACCAACTCAGGCACAATGCGCAGCGGGACGAAGGCCGCTACATCTGCCGCAAGCCTGCCGCGCCGCAGCGCGTCCCGCCACTGCCACAGCAAGCCACGGCTGACATCGTGCCGACGCGCCACCTCGTTGAACCTGGCACCGGGCTCGTCGAGTTCGGCCAGGATCCGCAGCTTCTCCTCAGGCCGCCAGCGACGGCGCCGCTCGACGCCAGTGATGATCTCCATCCCGCAACTACCCTCTGCCCTTAACGGCGCTCGAAAGAACGCCCGTAAGATCAAAAGACAGGCTCAGCGCTATCGCGGTAGGCGGCCCTCGCCGGATGGGTACGACGGGGTAGGACATACGTACTTGTGACAAAGGTCGGCACCGCGAGATCGACCTGCCGCGCCCCTTCCTCGCGCGGTTTGGCCTTGCTGAACTTCACCGTCCAGCGCGAGTGGCGGTCCTTCCGGCGCAGTTCGGCAGGCTGTTCCGACAAGCCTTGCGGGATGCGACGCGGCGCGAGGCCCGCTGCCCCTACGGTACCGCGATCACCGCCAGGTGGTCACGGATCAGCGCCGCCTCGGCCGGCGGCATCAGTTCGGCCCATGACGCGACCTCGCGCAGCCGACCCGGGTTGCGCCGGACCAGCTCGGTCTTCAGGTAGGGAAAGCCCATCTTCTCGACCAGGACACGCCACAGATGATGCGTGGGGTTCAGCGGGTAGCGCCAAGGTGGGCCTCCGGCGAAGCGAGGGCCTAAGGCGATGCGCGCCGTGTCATCGACCGCGGCGCAGACCGCGTCATAGCCGAACAGGGCAGCGCAGCGATGCCCGTCGCGCAGCATGCGCCGGGTCAAACCGATTTCGCCGCGCTGCACGGTTCGCCATTTGCTGCGGCTGTCGCGCAACCCGGCCAGGTGATCCAGCATGCAGGTCACCGCCCCATCGCCCCGCGCAAGCAGCGCATAGGATTGCAGGTGCGCGCCGCCACCCAGGCTGCCGGTCATGCCGAACAACCCCTCCCCGCCGGCGCGCCAGGCCGCGACCAGCGGGGCCAGCGGACGAAACGGTCCCAACACACTGTCATTGGCCAGCAGCAGTTCGGTAGGCCGCGGCAGCCGGGCGAGCGCCACGGCGGCCCCATCGCGCCAGGCGCCAAAATCGCGGCCAGTGTTGCGGCGGCGGACTCGCAGCACCGTATTCGCGGCGATCGCGGCCCAGTCCTCGTCCGGCGGATCGGCATTGCTGATGAAGACCACGTCAAAGCCGCAACCGTGCCAGATCGCGACCTGGCGCCGCACCATCTCCGAAATCCGCCCGCTGGCTGACCAGTGCAGATAGAGCGCCAGGGAGCCGCCACGCGACGGGCGGTGCCCTTCGGCGACCTCCTCCACCCCGCCACGCAACGGTGCCAGGCGGTCCAGCACGCAGGCACTGCCGAGTTCGAAGGCGACCTGCGACGCGCGATGCAGGTAGGCCAAGGGCGAGTGCACCGCGAGGCCGTGCAGCGCCCGCGGCATCGCCCGCGGCGCCCCGCTGCGGAGCGCCCCGAGATCCTGCAACGCGAGGACGCTCATGGCGCCGCACGGCGCATGACGCGCTTCAGGTCCTCGATCATTTCTCGGTATAGCGCTGGGGCGCGCGACTGCACGATGCGATGCCAAGCAACCAGATCGTGCAGTCGGGTCGGATCGTCGCGTAGCAGTTCGCGCTTGATGAAGGGTCCGCCGGCTTCGGCCAGCATCAGCCACATATCGATCACGGGATTCATCGCGATGCGCATCCGGGCGGCATGCTCGGCGCGCTCCGCCGCGTGCAACATCAGCGCGCCGAGCGAGTGCCGCGGTGGCGCGTCCTCTTCCGCGGCGGCATCGAGGATCGCCTCCGCGCGCCGCATCAGGTTCTGGTAATCGAATACCGCGGCGCAGCGCAGGCCGCCCGCCTGCATCGCCTGCGTCATCCCGATTTCGTAGTGGCGCACCACGGCCCATTTCGAACGCACGTTGCGCACCTGGCGCCAGAACGCGGCGAAGCGCGGATTGGCTAGCGCGGTGGGGCCGAAGGCGACCAAGTAGCTTTGCAGATGGTAGCGAGTCTGCCAGCTGTCGGTCACACCCCAGACATCGGCGGCGGCAAAGTCCATGCCATCGAAAAGCGCGGACAGCGGCGATACCGGGCCATAGACGCTGTCATTGGCCAGTACGACTATGGCGGGGCGGTCGGCGCCCATGTCCAGGCTGAAGATGCCATCGCGATAGGCGGCGAAATCATAGCCGCGATTGTCGCGCAGCAGGATGCGGACGCAGCGGCCGGTCAAATGCGCCAGGCTTTCGGCGCAGAGCGGCGAATTGCTGACGAAGACGATGCAGAATCCTTCGGCGGTCAGCGCGTCGAGGTAGCGGCGGGCATGGGCGCGGAGCACGCCGCCGCCATCATAATGCACGAAGACGCAGACCTTGTCGCTCAACGGTCCCCGGCCCGCGATGGTCTCGCGGATGCAGGGCACGGTATCGCCCTTCGCCAGCCAGAACGCGACATCGGCGGAGACGCCACGCCACAGCCTATTCGAGAGCGCGCTGGCCCGCCGCATCTGGTGCCGGAACACACTCACGATAAGGGCCTGCACGGAAACCCCGCGATTTCGGCCACCGCCGCTTGCGCCGAATCGCGCAGCGCCTCAGCCTGCGTATCGTCCCCCGTCAGCCGCAGGGCTAGCGCCTCGGCCTCCGTCGCCGGCCAGTACAGGACCGTGGCGGGGCTTTTCTGACCGGCGGCGAAGCCACGCAGCAGCGCGTCACGCAGCGCCCGCAACCCGTCGCGCGCCGCATCCCAGCGGCCATCGGGGGTCTGCAGTTCCAGCACCGCGCGGCAATAGGCGATCGATGCGTCGGCCTGTGAGATCGGCGCCGCATCGTCGATGTTGTGCCAGTCCCGCCCCAGGGCCGCGTCAATGCGCCGTGCCTCATTCAGCGCGCCGCCGTTCACCAGCGGGACGAAGCATCCCCGGGCGGCCAGCACGGCATGGCGCTGGCCGCCGGTCGCGACCAGCGCCGTGATGCGCTCCGCGATCCCGGCCTCGCCGCGCAAGGCGGCCAAGATGATCAGCGCCTTCTCCGCGGCGAAGCCCACCTCCTCGGCATCGCCATCGTCAGACCCGATGGCGCGCAGCGCCGTGCGCAACCGCAGGGCAGCGGTGGCGGCGCTAGAAAGGAGGGCCTCGGCCGGCTCTCCGCGCTGCAAGGCATCCAGCCCCCGGTGCAGCAAGATCCCGCCCATGCAGACCGGCTCCCGCAGCACGAGCTCCTCGAGCGTCGGCGCGCAGGGCGCCCCATCGTGGGCCAGGCTTTCGAGACCGCGTCCAAAGCGCGCGGTCACCGCCGCATCCAGCACGGCCCAGGCGGAGGCGGCGCCGGTCGTATCACCCGCGCTCGCGCATTCCCGATAGAGCCGCGCCCCCAGGCCGAGGCCAAGATCGGAGCCTGCTGGCACCGCCGCCGAGGCAGCCCTGAGCCAAGTTAGATAAGGCCTGCGGTCGCCCTCGATACCACGCGGCGGGGCACCGACGATGGCGACAAGCTGAGCCCCCTCCCGCCAAACGCGCAGTGTGACAAAACCGGCGCGACGCAGCAGCATCGCAAGGCTTTCGGCAGTCTGGAGCACCACGTGCCAGCCCGCCGAAAGCAGCGGGACCAGCAGGCCCTCGCTGGTCCCGGGGGTGATGCACTCCGCCGCCGGCGTGGTCAGCACCAGCGTGCCCCCGGGGCGCAGCGCGCGGTGCAGCGTGTTCAGTAAGGCGAGCGGTTCGGCGACATGCTCAAGCACTTCGGAGGCATACACTACGTCGAACTGCTCGGTAAGCGGATCGTCGGGCAGCAGGTAGCGTGGCTCAATCGGCAAGCTGAGCAGGTCGCGCCCCACCGCGGCGAAAGGTGATGGGTCCAGGCCCAGCACGTCCCAGCCGAGCGCGCGGCGCGCGACGTCCAGGCCGATGCCAAAACCGCAGCCGATTTCCAGGTAGCGCGTGCCTGGCGGGCGGCCCAGCGCGGCCAAGCGCACAGCCATCCCGCCCATGTTGGCGCCCTGCTGCAGATAGAAGGCGAGCGCCGCGCCGCCACCCGGCGGATCATTACCATAGTCGCCGACCGGTAGATCCTCGAAGAAACGCGCGGTGCAGGCATCGCAGGCCAGCAGCACAAAGGACCCGCCGCGCGGCGCAGCGGCCCGCAAGACCGGCCGCCGGGCGATCTTGGTGCCGCAATTCGGGCAGGACAGAGACGGCCCGTTCGGGGCTTGCGTCGTCTGCCAATGAAGCGAGGTCATATGCATATCCATTAAGGCTCGCCGTCGCGGAAAGCGGTCCAGGGCACCGGCCCGCGGGGCAAGACGCTGGGCCACAGGTTCTGCGTGTTGATAACCACCCCTTGCGTGTGGTGCCAAGGCCCGGCCGGTCCCAGGCGATGGCGGGTGGGCGAATCACCGCCCGCGTCGGCCCCGGTCGGTCGGCGTCTGTGAGCGCTTGGCTATGCGTGACGACGTGGCCTCGGGTCGCATGCCCGCATGCCATCGCATAGAGATTGGAACCTTAACACGAAGCAGCCGCCCAAGCTGAGAATCTGGATAGAGAGTCAGAAGATTCGTGTTTCACCCTAAATACTACTGCGTCATAAAAAGCTTGCCCAATTCTTTGCTGCTTTCGTATGCGTAGAGTTTCTCACGCGTATAGACGGCGCGTGACTCTCTCCTTCTCACTGGGCGACAGTGAATCGCGGTTTACGGCCTATATCGAGGCACTTGGCGCAGCCCTTGGCCATGCCGACCGCGTATCACCGATTCGGCGCTACTGCGCCGGACTGCTGCTGCAGGGCGATCGCAAAAGCATCGAGCCGACGGCAGCCAGACTCGAGCTCGGACGGGCCCAGGCGACCCACTAGTCGCTGCACCATCTGATCGCCAAGGTCGACTGGTCCGATACGGCGGCGATCGCCGGTGTCGGACGTGGCGCGCCCACCAACTGCGCCAGCCGCAGCGTGGCTGGCGCAGTACCCCAGCCGATGCGCCTGATCGGGCAAGAATCTGTCCTTCCACCTCGCTGTCAACGCGGCCGCTAAGGAGTCAATATTTTCCGCCAAGCGCCCGCCGCCCATCCCCTCGTGCGCCACAGTCACCAGGGATGCCGACACCCTCTGGCGCCCCTCGTCCGCATCGGGCCGGGCAGAGCGGCGAATTCCCGCACGACGTAAAGCCATCTCTACATCGCCCACACCACAGACGCTGACGGCCACGACCCAGGCGAACCTCACGCTTTTGCCACAATCGCTCGTTTGATCATGCCGACAGCCAGCCCCGGTTTGGTGGCGAAACCCGGGGCCTCCGGCACTTAGGCCGCCGCCAGCCGAGCATTGTCGTCTGTTCAGGCCTTGGGCAGATATCGCGCACGGTCTATGGTGCGAGCGCTTGGGCGCGGTGCTTTAGCTGTGCGATTCTACCAAATGGGGACTTGCACATGAGCATGCGCAGCAATCATTCTCAGTTTCGGCAAAGTAGGAGAGCACAAAAGTGAGCGATTGGGATCTTGGCGCAGACGGACTAATCCAGCTCGATCCGGTTGTTAGTTTTGCTGCGGGCGTCGCGTCGGGCTACTCACAGGGGCCATTGGTGATGCTTCGGGTAGAGAGCGTTCTCATGAACGACTTGGCCGCAAAAAGTAAATTTGACCAATTTTTACTTTCACCTCAACAGGCCGCCAAACTTGCGGAGATGTTGGCGACCACCGCGCGAAGCGCAATGATTTCTTCGCAGTAGAAACATTAAGTGTAGAATTCGCGAATTGATCTGACGGTCGGTTGGCAGGCTGCTGACAATCCCCTCGCCGTGTGTGCGCTGAAGTGATTCACTGTCTCTGGCCTTTGGTTGGGGAGGTGTGAATTGTAGAAGTAGCGACTTGATCTGATAGATCGGTTCGATCAGGCGTGGTAGAGGTCCGCCGGATCGCAACTGTCGGCTGGGACCGCTATGCGACCCTCGCCAGGTTCTGCTTTTCGTGTGCCATGTCGGCGCTGTCGAGAAAGTCTGCATCGGGGTCTTGCCAGAGCACCAGCGCCCCTGGTGGGTGCCATCCGCCAACATGCGGTGCAGCACGACGGCGAGCTTCCTGGCCAGCGCCACCTTGGCCTTGCGCATGACCGGCATGATCTTGACGACGCTGCGCACGTGACGGGTTTCCAGAAGTTCGACCGGCAAGCCGGCCGTCCGCAGCGCCGCATGGAGCCATTACGACAGCGGACCGGCCATTGGTCTCTTTGTCGGCCTTGGCCTTCTCCAGCGCCACCAACTGGCTTTCGATCAGCACGCCGCCGTCCTGGGCCATCCCGGCCTCCAGGGCGCGCAGCCGCTTCTTCACGGTCTCCAGGTCGTGCCGCAGCCAGATGCTGCGGATCCCGAAGGGCGAGACATCCGTGCCACGCTTCTTCAACTCATTCGCGGCGCGGGCCTGGCCCCAGGCAGGCTCGTCGATGGCCATCGCCACCACGGCTGCTTCCACCTCGGGGGCGACCCGGTTCTTCAGGTTCGGCTTGGACTTGGTGATCTCGGCCAGGGCAAGGTCACCGCCCTTCTCGTAAAGATCGCGGAAGCGATAAAAACTGTCGCGGGAATAGCCCATCACCCGGCAGGCCTGGGTCACGCTACCCAGTTGTTTCGCCAGTTCCAGCAGGCCAACCTTGGCCTTGATCACCTTCGCTCGGTCATCGTCATGGCGGTCTCTCCGGTGAACCGGCCGGGGCGCTGCGCTACGCCTTGGGCTTCGCGCCCCGGCCTCCGACCCCACCGATTCCGTCCGACCGTCAGATCACGTCAAGACTCCTACACGTCAGAACCGCCGCGGTGGCGACGGACAGCACGAATTCCCTTCCCCACAAGGCGCAGCCGAAGCCCATTTCAGCCGAAGCCGACACGCCAAGAACAACAAGATGAACGTTGCTCAGATGGGGTAACGGGCAGGTCGCCAGAGTAGCTGGCGGGGGCGGTCGTCCCTCAGTGTGATGGTGTCATGGACGGGGTCGGGCGCAGGGCCCGACCGGAAATCCCGCTCCACACCAACGGCTCGAAGACCGACATCCGCTGCCAGGTCACCAAGCGCAAGATCAGCGGCGGCACGCACAGCGCCGCCGGCCGCGACTGCCGCGATGCCTTCCTGAGGCTGGCCAAGACCTGCGCCAAGCTTGGCGTCAGCTTCTGGGACTTCTGGGACACCGGCTCAGCGTTGCCGGCACCGCCATCGTCCCCGCCCTGCCAGACCTCGTCAGGCTGCGCGCCTCCGCCTGAACGCCCAGGGTTTTGCCCGGGTTACCCGCAGAGATCGGATTACTGTTCACGGAACGCGCGGTGGAAACTGTCGAGCACCGGCTGGATCATGTAGCGCAGGAACGACCGCTCGCCCGTCTGGATCTGCGCCTCGACCGGCATGCCCGGCACCAGGGTGACACCGGGCAGGCCGGCCAACTGGCTCGGGTCGATGCTGACCAGCACGCGGTAGTGGAAGGCCCTGCTGCGTTCGTCAAAGGTCGCGTCGGGCGCCACATGGGTCACATGGCCATGCAGGAAGGGCACCAGCCGCTGCTTGAAGCCAGGCAGCCGCACCTCCGCCTGCAGCCCGGGATAGACCACGTCGATATCGGTCGGTTGCAACTGCACCTCCGCCACCAGGCGGTCGCGCGCCGGCACCAGTTCCATCAGCGGCTCACCGGCGCGAACCACGGCGCCGATGTTGAAGACCTTCAGCCCGATGATGGTGCCGGCCTCAGGCGCCAGGATGTCGCGCCGGGTCGAGACATCCTGCGCCATGCGCAGCCGTTCCTCGGCCTCGTTCAGCCGCGTGCGCACGTCGCGCAATTCGGTCGCGGTTTCCTGCAACCGCTGGTCCTCGATCTGGCGCGCCTGGTTGCGCGCCTCCTCGATGGCGCCGGCGGCGCGCTCGATATCGGCCTGGCCCGCGGAGATGCGCTGTTCCTGTTCGGTCGCACTGCGCTGCAATTGCAGCAGGCGCGGCCGCTGGATCAGCCCCTGGCCCACCAAGGGCGCGATATCGCGTTCTTCCTGGCGGAAGGAGCGCAACTGGGTTTCCGCCGACAGCACCTGGCTGGCGGCGCCGGCACGCACCGAATTCTGCTGCGCCGCACGCGATTCCAGCACCTGCAACTGGCTGAGCAGGGACGCCCGCCGTGCCTCGAACAGCGCGCGCTGGCCGGCCACGGCCTCCATCGCGCGGACATCGGTGCTGGCGGACAACTCGTCCGGGAAGGCGATGGCGTTGACGCCGGCCAGTTCCGCCCGCGCCCGCGCATCCTGCGCCAGCAGCGACCAGCGGCTGGCGCGCATGGTTTCCAGGTTGGCGGCCGATTGCGCGTCATCCAGCCGGACCAGCACCTGGCCCTCCGTCACCCGGTCGCCGTCATGCACCAGGATCTCGCGCACGATGCCGCCTTCCAGGTGCTGGATGGTGCGGCGGCTGAATTCGCTGCGGATGGAGCCCGCGGCGATCGCGGCCTCGGCCAGCGGCGCCATCACCGACCAGGCGGCGAAGCCACCGAAGAACAGCACCACCACGGCCAGGCCGAACAGGCTGGCCCCGCGCGTGCGCGGCCCCGGCGTGTCGAGCACGATATCCGGCGGCAGCGGGCGGGACAGCGCGGGCAGCCGGGCGGCGCGCTGGGCCACGATCTCGGCGGTGCTCATGCCACGCCCTCCTTGCTGGCGGGGGGTGTGGCGGGAGGCCGGCCCGCGGAGGGCACGGCGGCGATCGCCGAGGTCGGGCGCGGCGCGCCCATCAATTGCCTTAGCACATCGGCGCGCGGCCCAAACATCTCGACCGCGCCATCCTTCATCAGCAATACACGGTCGACACCCTGCACCAGAATCGGGCGGTGGCTGACCAGCACGACCGTGGTGCCCTGGTCCTTCAGCTTCTCCAACGCGCCCACCAGCCGCGCCTCGGCGTCACCGTCCAGGTTGCTGTTGGGCTCGTCCAGCACGACGAACTTGGGCGCACCGAACAAGGCGCGCGCCAGGCCGATCAACTGGCGCTGGCCGCCGGACAGATGCTGCCCGCCCTCCCCGATCTCGGTGTCGTAGCCATCGGGCAGGCGCAGGATCATCTCATGGCAACCGGCCAGCATGGCGGCGGCGAAGACGGGCTCGGGCTCGGATTCCGCCATGCGGGCGATGTTGCGGAACACCGTGCCGTCGAACAATTCCACATCCTGCGGCAGGTAGCCGATGTGGCGGCCGAAATCCTCACGCATCCAGGTATGCACATCGGCGCCATCCAGGCGCACGGCGCCGCTCGTCGGCGCGGTCACGCCGATCAGCAGCCGGATCAGCGTGGTCTTGCCCGCCGCCGACGGCCCGATGATGGCCAGCGACTGCCCAGGCTCCAACGCGAAGGCGACGCCCTTGACGATCGGCATGGCCATGCCCGGCAGCCCGAAGGTCACCCGTTCGACGCTCAGCGCGCCTTTTGGTTCCGGCAGCGGCATCCCCGGCGGGCGCAGCCGCGGCATCGCCATGAAGCCGGACAGCCGGCGATAGGATTGGCGGGCCGACACCAGCCCCTTCCAGCCACCGATCAACTGCTCCACCGGGGCCAGCGCCCGGCCCATGATGATCGACCCCGCGATCGAGGCGCCGGAGGTCAGTTCCTGCATCAGCACCAGATACGCGCCGACCCCCAGGATGCCGATCTGCACCGCGAGCCGAATGAACTTCGTCGTCGCCGTCATCATCGCGCCGCGATCGGCCGCCAGGGTCTGCGGCGGCACCGCCTCGGCCACCGCCTCGCGCCAACGGCGCATCACGGCCGGGCCCATGCCCATGCTGTCGATCACCTCGGCATTGCGCCCGATCGCATCGGCGCGGCGCTGGCTGGCGATGCCGGCCGTATTCGCCTGCCGCAACAGGTGGGAGGTGACCATCTCGTTCACCATGGTCAGCGCGAACAACAGCGCCGCACCGGCCAGCGCGATCCAGCCCATCACCGGATGCAGCAGGAAGATCACCGCGAGGTAGACCGGCACCCAGGGCACGTCATACAGCGCCAGCGCCCCCGGCGACCCAAGCCAGCCGCGGCAGATCGCAAGGTCGCGCAGCGCCTCCATCCGGTAGGGCCGGCCGCGCAACTGCGCCTCGATCGCGCGGGAAAAGCTTTCGGGGGCCACGCGCTGTTCGATCCAGGCGGCGACCCGCTGCATGATCAGCGACCGCACGGCCTCCAGCAGCGCCAGCACCAGGATCGCCAGGATCGCGATCAGCGTCAGGAAGTACAGCGTGTCCATGCTGCGGGTCGCCAGCACGCGGTCGAACACCTGCATCATGTAGAGGCTGACGGTCAGCTGCAGCAGGTTCACGATGCCGCTGAACAGCCCCACCGAGAACAATTGCCGGCGACAGGACGCCACGGCCCGGCTCAGCGGCATCATCGGCGCCTGGCCCATCGGCTCTGCGCGTGCGGCCAGCGCCATCAGACGCCGCCCTGGGGGCAACGGGTGCTGGCGGGCTGAACCTGCCCTAATAACGCTTGCATCATGTCCTCCAAGAGAAATTTTCTGAAGTCAGCGATATGTATTTTGACTTAACGCGCGTAATTGATTATTATTTTAATTTTCTGAGTAATATAAATATATTAATATTGTGAATGTAAAATTTTTTTAAATTAAAAAACACCACAATATTGTTGATTTGATATTTTTGATCGAAAATATTAAATAACTATGATCAAAGAACATCTTTTGTAATGGGGTCTATTTTTGATATTTTAAATATCTTTCAAGCGTGGATCTGAACATCCACTTGACACATAACTTGGGAAGCGTCCTAAAGGACGTTTGCCTCGGGCCAGCTGGACGAGACGTAAATAAAGTTTCCAATGCTGATCTGAGATTCGACAATACCTGAGGTGGCACCAACAAGAAGGCCAGCTATGCGCTCAAATCCGGCCCTATCGAAGCGTTTGGCCGGGTCGACGAGCTCGGCAACCATCACTGGCAGCCCATCAGTAGGCGCCGTCCTCGATATCCACATCCTGACTGCCAGAATCTCAACATCTTAGCTGCTCACTGGGCGCTCCTTCCCCGTTCATTACGACGCTCCAAACAATGCACGCGCAGGGGTTGCCAAAGGATCAATCTGGCGATCAATCGTTCGATGTGCGACTGGCGCGAGAGCAAAACTCGGCGCGGCAAGCTGGTCGGATCGTGATTGACGGCGGAACGGAGGTCATCTCCAGCGCGATCCTCACCTGGGCCGTGGAGGACGCCGCGTCGCGGGTGAGCGCCCTGTGGGCGGCCGCGGGCCCCTCCTACCTCGCCGCAATCGCGGCATCCCAGAGCGTCCTGCGGGCGGGGCGCGGCCTACATTAGCGGCTAACGTCGTCTTTTGCGCCGAGACCGCTTCGTGGATGGACGTCGCCGACTGACGCATCGTCAACGAGATGCTGACGACCGCCGTGATCGCTGTGTGCCGTAAGCATCCGCCGAGGGCGGCGGCGCGGTGCGGATCAGGCGGCAGCGGCGTCTTTGGCCTGATCACCCCTCCAGTTCGGCCTCGCGCCGAGCCGGTTTCTCTGCCGCCAGCCCTGCGCGCAGGGCTTCGATATCGTGGGACAGGCTGTCCGGCGGCGTCATGCCGATGATGGAATCACAGACCGCCTGCGGCAGGTAGTCGCAAGTCGCCGCGGCGTTGATCTATCCTGCGACCTCCGGCCGCCAGTTCCGCTGCGGGTTCCGCCAGTCAACTCCATCGAGCATATCGGCCAGCTGCGAGCCGGATATCGACACCGATCCGTCGGCGGCCGAGGGCCAGATGAACCGGCCGCGCTCCAAGCGTTTCGCATAGAGCGATTTGCCGAGCCCGTCATTCTAAACGATTTTGACCAGGTCGCCGCGGCGTCCGCGGAACATGTAGAGATTGCCGATATGGGGATCACGCCACCGGGCCTGCTGCACCTGTAGCGCCAGGCCGTTCATGCCGCGGCGCATGCCGGTGTGGCCGACCGCCAAGCAGACCCGCACGCCGGACGGAACCAGGATCATCCGCGCAGCGCCGCCAGGATGCGACGCAGGGCCGTGGTGCTGATCCGGTCGGTCACGCGCAGCGCGGTGCCGTCAGCCAGCACGATCTCGATGCGCTCGTCCGTCTCGCCGTCAGCATCCGGGCAAGCCGTCTGTGGCGTCGGTTCCGCCAACTCGGATATGACGCGCAGCGGAAAGAAGGCCGTTACATCTGCCGCAAGCCTGCCGCGCAGCCGCGCATCCCGCCACTGCCACAGCAAGCCACGGCTGACATCTTGCCGACGCGCCACCTCGTTGAACCTTGCACCGGGCTCGTCGAGTTCGGCCAAGATCCGCTGCCTAACACCGTCGGCGCCAAGGAAACGCCCCGCCAGCAACGGCGGGGCGCTTCTTCGTTTCGAGATTAATCTACCGGTGGCACGGGCGCACCCGTCTCCTGTGCCCTAACCGCCCGGCTGTCGGCCCGACCGTGCGGGGCCGCGGGTCACCTCGCAGTCAGGCCGCGGCGGCAAGGTCGGCTGCGGTTGACGACGCGCCGGGGTCGACCCCACCGCGGGTCATCGGCGACAGACCTTGGGCCAACCTCCAGGGCAACTCGAAGTCCGCGGGGATGGCCCAATCCGCCCGCAGCACCGCCAGCCAAGCCGCATCGGAACCGCTCCAGGCGAGTCCGCCGTAGGGATCAGAAACGTCGGAGTAAGAGCCGCCGACGTGATCTTGGATTTCCGTTAGCATTTTGCCTGTCCTCCTGCCCCAAGTTTTTGGGGCGACTGTGGCGTGGCGGGATCAGCCAAGCCGTTCGGTACACTCACATAGACATACTTAATCAAGGTTGAATGACCGCGACGCAGCTCTCGATGCTGCTCGAAGGCCTCGACTGGCGCATGCCCGCCTGGACCGGGCGGCTGCAGGCGACGGTGTAGCTGATCGGTCATTGCAGCGCCCGTTGCGTTGCGTAGAATCGCGATGTGCAAGCCGCGTCGTTCGACACGCCGGACACCGAGATCGCAGCGCTCCGCGCGCTACTGTCGGAACGCGATACGGTGCTGGCCGCGGCGCCTGGTGGCTGAGCCGCCTGGCCGAGGCGATCGGCGACTATGCACTGCGGCACGGCATCATCTGGACCGACGACACACCGCTCGCCGTGCTCGCACCGGGGCGCTGCCGGACGCGCGAGGGGCGGTTCTGGGTCTATCCCATCGACCCGCGGCCCTGGAAGGGCCAGGGGCCGCCTGTGGCACTCTACCGCTACTCGCCTGACAGCAAAGGCGAACGACCACGCGAGCACCTACAGGATTTTGAGGGCTGGCTACATGCGGATGGCTACACGGGCTACGATGCGCTGACCCTGCCGCGCGGTAACCGCCCGCCGCAAGTCCTCCACGTCACGTGCTGGGCACATGACGGTGTCGGCCAACCATTCGGCCAACTCGCCGACGATGTAGCAGCGCCTTCTGTCGGACAGCATGCGCGGCCGGTACCGCACACGGGCCTGGTCGCAGCCGGAGGCGGTGAGCGTCAGTTCCAGTTTCTCGGTGACATCACAGGCGGCCATGCTGACGCAGAGCTTCCAGGCGATCACATAGCGCGAGAAATCATCGAGCACGGTGGACAGGTATAACCATCCCCAGCGTATGACCTTGAGGTAAGTGAAATCCGTCTGCCAGAGCTGGCTCGGCGCGGTGGTGTTGCTGTAGAATTCATCGGCCGCCTTGCCCACGATGAAGGCCGGGATCAAACAGCTAGTGAGCAGGTCATGCGCCTTGAGCAGGCGATAACCCGTCGCGCCGTTCGGTTCTCTCGCAAGGCATGATTCTAGCTGGAGGCAGATGGAGGCATAGGGAGTTTAGACGCTACCGCATCGTAGAGAACACCATCCGAATCAGTGCCACAGTCAGTGCGTCGGTCGGCCGGTCACTGCAGTAGACTGCCAACCACGCGTGTATGCCAGGACGATCAAATGCGGCCAGCGGGTCGGTGCCGATTTGCACCTGCGTGCTGGCCGCCATCGCGCTCGCGAAGCCGAACGCCCATTGCTCCAGGCCGCCGTCATATCGCGCCGTCTCCATCCATTCGGCACACGTGACGCCAGCGCCCATGCCGATCATCGTGAGACGAGGCGCTTGTTCGGCCGACGAAGCCGATACCAGCAGCAGTATCGTGCCGGCTATTGCTGCCTGCAGCGTCAGTCTAAATGGGCACATAGCGCTTGCCTTGCTGACAGACGACTAGGATGCAAGAGGTTGCCAGCCGGGCAGCAAGTCTGGCGGTTGCCCCGGCGCGAGCAGGACCGCCCGCTCCACCTGAACTGTTAAGTCCGCAGGCAAATGCGTAACCGCGCCGATGACGAACCGCTCAACGATAATAGAAGTTACGCCAAACAGTGGGACATCGACGTAAGGTCCTGCATCGGTCGACACATTAGCCCGACCAACCAGACGTCGCGCACCGTCCGAGTCCGCGTAAACCTTCATCGCAATTCCCTTCGTCTTGACCTGCTGCCGGTTAGATGGACACCGAGTTTAGCCTGAACTGGCCAAGCGCTCGAACTGCATAGGGCTGAGATATCCGATGGTCGAGTGTCGTCGCCTGGGGCTGTCGAAGCGTTCGATGTAATCGAACACGTCGGCCCGAGCTTGGTCGCGGTTGCGATAGACGCGGACCCTGACACGTTCGGCCTTGAGCGACGAAAAGATAGCCTGCTGCCGGTTTGGTGGACACCGAGTTTAGCCTGCCTCTGGAGCGGCCCCCAATTCGACCGGACAGGCGGCATAGCCTGGAGGGCCTAGGTTCAAGCCTAGGCGCACGCCTATGTCGTGAGGTTGAGGTTGCCTCGTTTCAGTGGACGGTTTTCGGGCTTGCGGGCTACGTCTCGATCAGGACTGCCTCCTGCTCAGCTTCGTAGGTCATGGGGGATCGATAGCCCAGGCCTGAATGCAGTCGCACCGGGTTGTACCAGCCCTCGATCTAGCTGAAACACGCCATCCGTGCCTCCGCCTGGGAGGCGAAGCGTCGGCGGCTCGGCAGTTCCGCCTCCAGCGTCGAGAAGAAGCTTTCGGCCATAGCGTTGTCATAGGCGTCGCCCGCCTAACCCATCGACGGCCGCACTCCAGCCTCTCCGCAGCGCTTGCCGAAGGCGACGGAGGTGTATTGGCTGCCCTGGTCGCTGTGGTGGATGACGTTGCTGGGGCGGCGCTGGCCGACGGCCGCCTCCATCGCGTCGAGCACCAGCTCCGTCCGCAGGTGATTGGCCATCGACCAGCCGACAATCTTGCGGCTCCACGCATCCAGCTCGACGGCGAGATACAGGAATCCCGCCGCCGTCGACACATAGGTGATGTCCGCCACCCAAAGCTGGTCCGGACCCGAGGCCATGAAGTTCCGGTCCACCTGGGCGAGGCCGGGCGCGTCCACGCAGATGCGCTATCTTGGTCGAGGCACCGGTCTCGTCGATGAAGACCAGGCGTTCGGGATCAAGGTCGGGCTGCGCGTCGAACCAAGCGTGTCGCAGCGCTGCGACGTCGGGCCGTGCCTGCTCGCTGGCGTACGTCGGTTTTTTAAGGGTCATGGCGCGGCGGTCGAGGAAGCGCCAGATCGTACAGGGCGCGAAGGCTGCACCGTGGAGGCTGCACCGTGGCGGTCATGCAGCAGCTGCGACAGCTCGACCAGGGTGATGTCCACCTGGACCTCGACCGCGACCAGGGTGATGACGCGATACGCCTCGATGCGGTGGTAGCGCAGGTCGCCACCACGGGGCTTGGCGCGCGTTGCTCCGGTGGCGTGCCATTCGCGCAGCCAACGACTGGCGCTGGCCACCAAGACACCGAAGCGCCCGGCGGCACCGGGCCGTGACATGCCGCCGTCGACTGCGGCGATCAGTCAGGAACGAAGATCCCCGGACAGGGATTTGGTCCTGCCTGCTGGCCTCCATGCCCAGCAGGCGGGGTGAATCAGATTTCGCCCGAGCAGGGAAGCCCAAAGAGCAAGAACGTTCGACTTTTGCTCCAGTCAGTTTATCTGTGTACGTCCGCGGTCTATTGAATTTGCATGGCCAATTCAAAATTCATGTCATCATCACCACAAGTATCTTGGAAATATGATAAATATTTTTCAAATCCTATTCTATCAGAAATCCATTCGATCCAGAAAAATCCGAGCCATTGGATGATGGGTGTGGACCCATAAGAACCGCAAGGAGCGAGGCAAGTGCCTCATCTGCCAAAGGCAGGTCTTTTTCACGCGCGTAATTTGCCAAATTCTCTATGAGGTCAACGATTTGGTTGGATGGGCCTTTTTGGCGCTCAACGCTCAACATATTTACGCTCCGCGACAGCGATTTTTGGGGAAGTTTGTAAGCCCTTTTGACAATATGAGTGTAACCATTAACAGGTTGTGTAACGCAAACTTACACACCTAATGCGTGCGCATCGAAGTGCTCATTAACCTGTTGAATTGTAGGCACCAATCGAAACACGCGGTCGAAAGATTTCAATCACGATATATTTCAAATGGCGATTCTATCTTGTGCTTCCATCGCCAGATGATCCGCCGCTCACGAAATACGTGAACGCAATTCGAGTCGAATACCCTGGGCGCGCGACGCTTCAAGATGTAAAAAAAATTGTGCGCTCGATCGAGCCATCGGAGCTCATCCCGAGTCTCAGATTGCGCGTTGAAGTATTTCAAGAAAGGTTTGCGGGATATTGCTGCCAGATGATCCAGAAACGGTCGCTGACGCATTGGAGCGGATCGTTCAATCAATTCTTGCCGACATTCCGATGGAAAATCGGCCGAACGTTGCTGCCGTTTTATTTGATGAGATAAAGATAGTTTTCGAAAATGCCCCGGTATGTGGATTGGCCGTGCAAGACGTGGCAGTTCGCGCCGCGCTGATAGCTGCCGTCGCACGGGTAACCGCCAACGTCGGCTGAACGGACATCACGCCTACCCAGGCCGCGGACAGGAAGCAAAAGCCAATGTCCCGCCCAACACCCAAGGGGCAGCCCTAATACCAACTCCCCCGGCCCGTGACTCACAATGGGGATTCCCCGACGCGGGGCTGATGTGATTCAAGCTGGTGATCCTTGGAGGCTCGCCATGCCGCCCCCCATTGCCCCTCGTACCGACTTTAACGCCGCCGAGCTTCGCCGCTTGGCGCGGCGTAGCAAGGACGCGGCCCAGGCCCGCCGCCTGCTGGCCCTGGCGGCGATCTATGACGGCGGCCCTCGATCTGAGGCGGCGCTGATCGGAAACGTCACCCTGCAAATCGTCAGGGACTGGGTGGTACGGTTCAACGCCGAAGGGGCGGCGGGGCTAATCGGCCGCCGCGCGCCGGGCCCGACGCCGCTGTTGACCGACACACACCGCCAGGCCCTGGCAGCCCAGATCGACCGCGGCCCGATCCCTGCGATCCACGACGTAGTGCGCTGGCGGCTGTGCGATCTCGGCCAATGGCTATGGGAGGAGTTCCGCGTCTCAGTCTCGATGCAGACGCTGAGCCGGGAACTGCGCGCCCTGGGCTATCGCAAGCTCTCGGCCCGGCCGAAGCATCACGCCCAGGCGGTCGGCGCCATCGAGACATTTAAAAAAACCTCCCCGCCACGCTGGCGGGCATCGCGCGTGAGCAGGACATCAGCCTCGACGCGGTAGAAATCTGGTTCGCCGACGAGGCGCGCATCGGCCAAAAGAACAGCATCACCCGCCGATGGGCGCGGCGCGGAACCAGGCCCTGCGCCGCAGGTCCAGCGCTATGCTTCGACCTATATCTTCGGCGCCGTCTGCCCGCGCGAGGGGTCTGGCGCTGCCCTGGTCCTGCCCTTCCGCAACACCGCGGCGATGAACCTGCATCTGACCGAGATCAGCACCAATGTCACCGCGGGCAAGCACGCCGTGCTGCTGCTCGACCAGGCCGGCTGGCACCTCGCGGGCGACGTAGCCGTGCCGGACAACATCACTCTGCTGCCGTTGCCGCCGAAATGTCCGGAACTGAACGTAATGGAGAACGTCTGGCTGTTCATGCGCAACAACTGGCTTTCCAACGGGGTCTTCCAGAACCACGACGACATCGTCGCTCACTGCTGCCACCACTGGAACCGCCTCATCGACCAGCCAGGGCGCATCATGTCCATCGGTCTGCGTGAGTGGGCACATCGGTTCTGATCAATGGGAGTGTCGATGCCTTCGCCAAGGTTCTCGGAGATGTGTTCGGGGGCATCCCAGGCGCCACCGTCGCCTGCGTGCAGGATATAGGTGTCGTCACCGGCGCCGCCGATGAGCTGGTCGGTGCCCGATCCACCATCGAGGATGTCGTCGCCAGCATAGCCGTAGAACAGATCGTCGCCGGCCAGGCCGGTGAGCGTGTCGGACTGCGTCGTGCCGCCGATCTGCTCGTCCTGGGCCGCGCCGGTCGCGAGCAGGCCCGTGTTCAGGTCCCAGATGGTCCCATCGTCGAAGACGACACGCTCAAGGCGTCGGCCGATGTCGCTGCCACCGCCGGAGAGTTGCGGGGCGTAGAGCTCGACATGGCTGGAGCTGCCATCCGCGGCTGCGCAGCGTCTAGGTGTTTGGTCCCGGGATGAGGTGACGCGGATTGAGATTGAAGATTTCGGGTGATGTCGTCCATGCGTGGCAGACCGCTTCGAATGGGGTCTTCCACCGTATGGCTTTGAGGTGCTTGGCAAAATTGTATGCCGACACGAAAGCAAGGACGTGGGCTTTGAGGCTTTCGAAGTCGGGATAGTGGAACGCCTTGATGGTAGCGTCCTTGACGGTCCGGTTCATGCGTTCGGCCTGGCCGTTGGTCCAGGGATGGTATGGTTTGGTGAGCTTATGCTCGATGCCGTGCTCGTTGCAGACGCGGTCGAAGATGTGGTCGCCGAGAGATCGCCTGGTTGGCCCGGCGCGGTTCTTTGGCAGATCGGCGAAAGCCATGCCGTTGTCGGTCAGCACGGTGTGGATGGCATACGGCAGCAGCTTCACGGCCTGGCATCGAACAACCAGCGATCCAGCCGTCTGAACCTCGCTAGGCCCTCAATTCCTAAGCGGCAGGCTTCGAGAAATGATGCTTCCTGAAGGAAATCCTTAACCACTCGACGCTCACTTTAAAGTGATCGGAGGGGAATTCATCCCGTTGCCGATGTACAAGAGAGACAAAATGACTCCCATCACTGTCCCCGTCACCACTCCCACTCCCCCCAAGATCGACACCGTCGCCGATGCGAACGTCGTGCGCATCGGCGCTGGTCTGCGTCGCATCGCACCGAAGTCGGCCCCCGAAAGCGTTCGGGACAACGGCCGCGTGCGCGTTGGTGCGGGCCTCCGCCACCTCTGAACTTGAGCGTAGACGGCCAGCCTCTTCCGCGAGGCTGGCCGTCTACGGCGACAAGCCGACGTTGTTGGGGATGAGACGCAGATGTCCAAGGCAGTACCACCGGTTCGCTTTCATGCTTTGATCCCTGGACAGCGACCGCCGGCGCGTGCCGACCGCAGCGCGTTGGGAACGCTGCCCATTCGCGCCTGGCGTTACTGCGAGGCTGTGACGACGGCCGCCGGCTTCGGCTGGCACATGTTCCCGCCAACAGATCTACGATTGCTTTTCGACGGCCAGCGCATTTGGTGGCAGTGCAACGATGTCGGTGAGGACTGGATGCTTTTGGATGATGCGGCGCAGTTTCCATGCTTTTCTGCAACCTTTGACGCAGCCGCGCCTGAAGCGATACGCGGGTTTTCGCCACCTTTTCTGACGGCGTTGCCGGAACCGGGCGTTGTGCAAATATGGACCGGGCTGCTGGCCCGTAGCGCACCAGGCTGGAGCCTTCTGGTGCGTAGTCCGCCGAACGTGCCTCAGATGCCGGGCATCGAAGTTTATGAGGGCTTGGTCGAGACCGATGCTTGGTTCGGTCCGATTTTCACGAATGTCCGAATCACGCGCACGGACGAACCGATCACCTTACGGCCGGAATGGCCGCTGGTCCTTGCGCAACCCGTACCGCGCCCTGCCTATGCCGACGCTTGGCTGAACGGTGCAGAGATTTCACGCGGCTTCGAAACCATGGGCGATGCCGAATGGGCTGGCTACGATTCGGCGGTTGCGGCGCCCATCCGTGATGGCGCTTATCGTCCGGGCCACTATGCTGTTGCAGTTCGAAAAAGGCGCAAGGCAGAGGAAGCCGGTAGTTGTCCATTCACAGCTGGCCGCGAGCATTCTCCATCGGTGCTACAAGCGACTTGATGAATCGCTCCAGCCACGTCGTCGGGTGCATTTTCTCTGGTGCGCTGACGAAGGCGCGGCACTCGACATTATCTTGCCGAAACGGCCTTCCCCGCACGGCACGATCAGAGCAGCGGGATACTGTTGCGCCATGTTTCGACCATGCTCGAGTTTTCACTTTCGCTCGCAAAGGCACGAGGGAGCCATAGAAGCTGCGCAAAAAGCTACGAGAGACCGTTCGCATCCGGTCGCACTCCCTCCGCCAACTCACAAGCGAGTCGCGCTCTCCGCCAGACCGACCGCCACGCTGAGTGGCAGGTTTCCTGGGGTTATCGGGGCAGACCTGTTGACTGGCCGGACGCGGAGACGGGCGAAAATCGCGCTCCGAGGGCCCTTGCTCTCCGGACCTCCTGACTTGGCCGATTTAGTACGGAACGCAGAATTCCAGGTAAATGGCGGGTTTCAGCGCGGTCGGCACTTGCCGTGGTTCGAACCTCGCTTGAAGCGGTTTACGCATGTCGTATACGGCCCATAGCGCTGCGGAATATCGGCCCACGGCGCGCCAGTCCGTAACCGCCAGAAGATGCCGTTCAGAACACGGCGATCATCCACCCGCGCTTCTCTCTTACTTTGGCGTCTCCCTAAAGAAGCGCCACCGGCCGCTGCCGCTGCGCATCCTCGATTGGGCTTTTTCAAAGCGTGTCAAGCAGGACGAGAATGGCATCTGTTGCGATGCATGTTTCTTCGGACGGTTCCGAGCGAAGGACAGCACCCGCTTCGTCTGCACGGGTCTGGGCATTAGCCCACCCCCACCGTCGAACTCGCGTCAGAGCATTGCGATCGGTCGCTAAGTCTCCGGTTTTGTCACGATCGCGTTGAGCCAGCGTTCACCGTCGCGGCCGATACGCACGTCAGCCGTAATCCAAGCTTCGACAAGGACGAGCCCTGTTCCCCTTAGCGCGACGCCCAGCGTCTCGGCCGTGTGGTCAGTGAAGCGTCGGCCACCGGCCATGCGTTCCCCGGCGCCAAGTTTGAAGGACATGTACATTGCTCCGCCGCCGCGAAGGGCGCAGGCGAGGCGGGTGGCGACAGAAGGAAAGTCCGCAGCCGTGACATGCAAGAGCGATGCACAGGCCAAGATGCCGTCGAACGCATCCTTCCACGCAACGTCTTCGAACCGCATAAGGTGGATCTCGACCTGGGCGCCAGCACGGCCGCGGGCCAGCCGGACCATCTCCGGCGAGGCGTCAAAGCCAACGACCTTGAAGCCTCGGTCCGCGAAGGCACCTGCATCCCGCCCGATGCCGCATCCGGCATCCAGGATGCTCCCAGCCGACGGCACATGCGCAAGAAAGCGATCGTACAGAGAGGACATGTCGACGTCAGCGGTGCGCGCCGATCAAAGCCAATCCCAGCCGCGCCATCGCGCCTCCGATCAACTGGAGGCTCTACAAGAAACGCCATCAGGTCGAGTGCTTCTTCAACAAGCTCAAGCGGTTCCGCCGGATCGCCATGCGCTGCGAGAAGACCCTCCCCGCCTTCACGGGCTTCGTCCATCTCGCATGCGCGATGATCTGGCTACGATAAATGCAGACAGCGCCTAGGCGAGACGCCTGACACGCGCGCAAAATTCCACGCAGAGGTACGCCACCAACGACAAGGCGCACAGTATGGGAACAATAAAAATAAGCACACCAATAGATGAATAAGTTATGCCGTTAATCCAATCGACACAGAAATAGTTTCCGTAACCCAAATCCCAGAAGAAAAAATATGCAATGGACATCATGGCCATCGATCCGAAGCAAATCGAGATTTTTCTGATCGCCGCTGGGGTGATTTGGAGATTGCGTCGCAGCTTAGCATGGTCCAGCATATTTGCGCTTCGGTGAAAGGTCGCGATCAACAAGCAGATGATGATAGGAAAGTGCCCTATCAAGTCGACGAATCCAAAGTCGAGCACCGCCGCCAGCATAATAGCCAGCAGAGCGATCGCGGACATCTTCCTGGTCCAGACCCCACCAAATATCAATGTGAAGGCGGCAACCCACTCAACCCATCCGGCCAATGCCATGAAGGATATTGATGAAAAACCGAACGTCAGATACGGGCGTGCTTCTAGTAAAGGATAAGTCCACTGCGGATAACTCCACTTCTCAATGGCGCCCCAGGCGAGGGTTAGCGCCAAACTTATTGTTAGAATGAAGACACGATGGTGAAATATCCACTGAAAATTAACATTACGCCAGTCGGAGATAGAAATTGAGATTAAATATACCGAAATTCCTAGAAAAATGGGATAATCAAGTATATGAAAGATGCCGAATTTCTCGCAAGCGAGAAACCAAAGGAACGCGACGCCAAGTCCAGCTACCCAGCAGACATGGCGTGAGAGGCAGAAGGCTGCGAGGATTAATTGAAGATTTTGCGTCGCCGAATTGCCGGAATAGGTCTCAGGGGTTAGGAAGACGGGATCAGGGAGTTGGCTAACGAAGACGAGCCAGATGCCTGTCGAGAGACGCAGCAAATGATCGGTGTTCAATTCGCTAATTTGAGTAAAAGAAAATCGTCTAGCGATTGAGGATTGAGAAATCCCGAAACGATCGATGCCGACGCAGACGACTATGATGAAGGTGGAAACTACCATCCCCCAGATCCAGGCTGGATTGTTCGCGAAGATCGTTGGTGGATTAGGAATATTATTTAAATCATAGGAAGAAAACCATTTAATGTGTGCGCTAGCTTCACCGCTCCACAGAGTTGCTCCACCGAGAAATGCTGCCGCTGCACCGAAAAAATTCCGCATCAGAGAATCCCGCATTGACAGCGGGAATCTCTCCCAAAAAGGATATCAGCTTGTTAAGCCGTGATTGATTTTAGCTGCGCTGCAGCACGAGCATCCTCGGTCGTGGACAAGTGCTTCGATGCCCGCGATTTCGTTGTCGAACTGCACGAGATCGACGTGACTCCGCACCTCGCGCAGGACCCCCGCGGGCAGAAGTCAACTGTCGACGGGCGAACGAGGCGACAAGATAGGGCAACATCGGAACGTTTGGACTCGTTAGGAATTCCCTGGGCGGTCGAAATCTGATTCGCCCTGCCTGCTGGGCATGGAGGCTGCCGGGGCTGGTGCTGATGCGACAGAAGCCCGGCACCGCGAAGGGGGTGGTGTTCGTCACGCTGGAGGATGAATTCGGAGAAGCCAATCTGCTCGTCTACGCTAAGATCGGTGCGCGCGATCGCCAGGCGCTGCTGGGGTCCAGGCTGATGGTCGCCGAGGGCCATGTGGAACGGGTGGATGAGCACACCGAGGTGCCAATTGTGCACCTGATCGTGCGACGGCTCCTGATCGGTCGGACCTGCTCGATGGGCTTTTGCGGGGGCTGATATCGCCAGCGCCGGCTGGGTGGACCCCGGCTTGGCGCGGGCGGATGAGGTGAAGCGGCCCGATCCCGGATCGCGAAGTGTGAAGATCAAACTGCCCAGCCGGGATTTTCGGTAAGACGTCGGGCGATCTCGACAGACGGCATTGGTGATCGTCTTTTTGCAGATGATTATCTGCAGCCAGAAAAATAATACTCGGGATAAGGCGAAATGGGACGAGGTGGAGCCCTTACGACCTGCGCAGACGTTATGCGCTGGCGGGTCGGCCTAGGCTCAGGACTCATTGTCCGATCCAGAAGATGACGGTTGCTGCGATGCAGATTGCGGAGAAGCAGGTGTGTGCGCATCGGTCGTAGCGTGTTGCGATGCGTCGCCAGTCCTTGAGACGGCCGAACATGATCTCGATGCGGTGTCGTTGGCGGTAGAGCAGGCGGTCGTAGGGCAGTTCGAACTTGCGGGTTTTGTTTGATGGGATGCAGGGCGTGATGCCGCGGGCAAAGAGGGCTGTGCGATAGCGGTTGCTGTCATAGCCCCGGTCGGCGATGAGGTGGCGGGCTGGCGGCAAGGCATCGATCAGCAGCCCCGCTCCCTTGGTCACTCATCTGGCCTTCGGAGAGCAGCATGACGATAGGCCCTCCCTGGCCATCGCAGACGGCGTGGAGCTTGGAATTCAATCCGCCCCTGGTGCGCCCGATGCGGCGGGGAACAGCCCCTTTTTGAGCATGCTGGCGGAGGTGCGATGGGCCTTGAGATGGGTGCTGTCGATCATCAGCCGGTCGGGCTCGCCCGCCTGGCCGGCCAGCCCTGCGAAGATGCGGTCGAAGACGCCCAGGCGGCTCCGGCGGATGAAGCGGTTGTAGAGGGTCTTGTGCGGGCCGTAAGCGGGCGGTGCGTCGCGCCAGCGCAGGCCGGCACGGATGACGAAAACGATGCCGCTGAGGACGCGCCGGTCATCGACCCGCGGCACGCCGTGCGAGAGCGGGAAGAAGGGCTCTATCCGCCGCATCTGCGCGGGCGAGAGCAGGAAGACATCGGTCATGGCGGTACCTCCGCCACCCCCAGAATCACAACCGCCCGCGCCTATGCAAGCAAATTACTGGCTCCTGAGCCTAGTATCTAGCAGGCTGCTGAAAAGCTACCACCGTCGGGCGGTGAAGGCGCTTTCGTCGCCGCGGTGGAAGCGGATCTCGCCGGTGAGAGTGCCATCCTCTTCGAGTTGGGCATCGCCATCGCCGCCGGCGAAGAGATTCGAACCCTCTACCCCGCGCCTGGCGCCATCACTGGCGTACTGCGACAAAGCAGTGGACTTCCCCTCCCCCGGAAGCATTGCTGTGGAGGACGGGGCGAGCAGGCGAGCCCGACCCGGCCGCCCGGGCCATCCCGGGCTCGTCCTTGTGCAAGCGCTGCATTCCGCGGCGCAGCACGAGGACTGACCCATGACCAAGCCAACGCCACTTTCCGTCGCCCAGGCTCTGATCCTGAGCACCGCCGCGCAACGACCCGATCACATGGTCTTGCCCTTCCCGTCGAGCCTGCGCGCCCGCGGCGCTGCCCAGCGCCACCTCGTCACTTCCCTGATCAAGCTCAGCTTCATCGAGGAGGTTCTCACGCTGCTGCCCGCCTTGAGCTGGCGCCAGGATGAGCAGGGTCTCCTGCACGCCCTGCGCATTACCGACGCTGGCCTCGCAGCAATCGGTATCGCTGTAGACCCGGCGGTGGTCGCTGCGGCCCGGCCCTCGCCAACCTGCTGACCGACGCGGTTCTGAGGCAGGTGGAAGCCGGCGACGTGAAGGCGTTCGGGAAGGGCGCCGTGGTCGGGACGGCCGGCGAAATCGAGCACGCGGCGGCCCTGATCCACTCGCTGCACTTCGGCAATGTGTGCCGCGACCTCCTGGGCGGCAGCTCCTTCATGCCGTTCGTGCAAAAGCGGACGGGACCTGGCTGCCGGATCGATGTGCCGATGAAGAACAAGCTGAAGGAGAATGAAGGGTCCCGAGCGCATTTTCTGACGGCGGAGATCTCTCTGTCGGATGCGCCTGCGCCGGACGAGATTGTTGTCGTGCTAGCCGTCGCGGATGGGGGGCGGCCGCATCACCGGATCGGCGATCGGTATCTAGACAAGTTGGAGATGGAGAAGGGCTGAGAGGTCATCTCAACGCTTCCGGATTGCAAGTCGAGCGTCGGATCGCTGAATTAGGTTGGAGCCCAACAGCGCCTGTTTCGGCCGTCGTGAGCGATGTAGTGATCTGCGGCGAACCAGCCGGGGCGCTGCGCTTCGCCTTTGGCTCCGCGCCCCGGCCTCTGACCGCACCGATTCCATGTGACCGTCAGATCATGTCAAGACTTATACACGCTCGACGGGTTTGGACATGGGCGTACGCTTAGGCTTCCACCTAGGCCCTCAGGGTAGCGCCGCTGTCCGGTCGAAATGGGGGCCGCTCCACCCATTGATTCCGAAGGCCCAAGAACGCGTAACTGCAATGATGACGAAGCATCGCCGTCGATTGCGACGCACCGCCTCAATCCCAAGATTATGCAAATATGCTCGAGTCCTGGGCGCCATCTTGAAGGATACGCCGATTGCGGCGAACCTGCGCCACAGGGGTACCTTTGGGTAAGATCGGTAATGTCGTCGTGAACGGTCGAATCCTACGTTTCTGACGGCTCTCAACGGCTGCTCAGACGCGTCTCTGGTGTTCCTGCAGGAGCGCATGCGCGGTCTCGAACAGGCGCCTCTCGTATACAACGCGCACTTAAGCGCGGCTGAAGAAATGGGACGATCCATGAGTGCACGCATCGCGATCATCGGAACCGGGGCGGTCGGCGGATACGCCGGCGCGCACATGGCGCGAGCGGGGGAGGACGTGACCTTTGTCGATTTCTGGCCAGAGAACGTCCAGGCGATCCGCAACAAAGGCCTCCGCATCAGCCATTTGCGCGATGTGCCGGAATTCTCCGTTCCCGTCCGCGTGCTGCACCTGACGGAGATGCAGGGCCTCAGCAAGGAAGCCCCGATCGACATCGCCTTCATCTGCGTGAAGTCCTACGATACCGCCTGGGCGACCATGATGGTGAAGCAGTACCTGGCCCCCAGTGGCTACGTGGTCTCACTGCAGAACTGCATGAACGAGGAGACCATCGCTGGCATCGTGGGTTGGGGCCGCACGCTCGGTGCAATCGCCAGTTCCATCACCGTCGACCTCTGCGAACCCGGGCATGTCCGCCGAGCCGCCGGCAAGTCCGGCGCCGCGCATACCGTGTTCCGCGTGGGCGAGGTGCACGGTCGGATCACCGACCGCGCCCGGGAGGTCGGGCGCCTGGTCGCGCTCGCCGACAGCACCCAGGTCACCGCCAACCTCTGGGGCGAGCGCTGGTCGAAGCTGGTGACCAATGCCATGGGCAACGGCGTCTCCGCCTGCACCGGCCTGATCAGCCGCGATATCTTGCTGGATGACACCCTACGCGCCTTCACCGCACGCCTCGGCAGCGAGGCGATCAGGATCGGCCAGGCGCTTGGCTACCAGCTCGAGGAGATCCACCACCTCGCCCCTGAGACCATCGCCCGTGCCGGTGAGGGCGACGCCGCGGCGCGCCGCGTTTACGACGAGCGCCGGCTGGACGAGGCGACCAAAGGCGGCGGCGCGCACCGTCCCTCCATGGGCCAGGACATGGTGAAGGGCCGCCGCACCGAGATCGGGTTCCTCAATGGTTTCATTGTGGGGCGCGGCCAGGAACTCGGCCTCGCCGCGCCCGCGAACGCGGCCCTGACCAGCATTGTCAAACGGGTTGAGAATGGCGAGCTCCAGGCCGATGCGCGGCACATCCTGGATCTGCGCCTGAACTGACGATGGATGACCGACCGACGAGGACGTCCCAGGTCGGGCTGGCCGGGGACGGCCGATTGACCCTCAGGCCGATCTGCAAGCCATGCACAGCGAGCCGGTCGACATCAACCAACTCCTCCTCGGCGCGCCGGCCACCAAGGGTAGTGCCCGGCGCGGACGATTCTCCGGACAATAGCCGCTGTATCAAGGCGCCGAGGTCGGCGGCGCACACCGACTTGCGTAGCCGAACGTCATTCTTCTTCGCGATACCAGATCGCTTTGTCACGCACGTCCTTCACCCGATTGCCTTGCCCGGGCGAGAGTTCTTGTTGCCGCCGGAGCGGCGTCGCTGTTAGCCTTTGCATCGGTGCTCCGAACCTCGTCAGGGCGCTGGTATCCAGCCGGGCCGTTCGGGTTGGAGGTGGGGGCCAGTAGGCCACTGACGACAAAGGCGGGCGGCACTGATGTGACGGCAACATCATCGCTGCGGCAGGCGGATCCAGGGTCAACGGAACAAGGTCGCGCTTCGGCGCGGCATAAGACCGCGAACAACCGCGGCGACGGAGAGGAATGATGGCGAAGCTCAACGTGAACGGTCGCGAGATCGACGTGCAGGTCGAGGACGATACTCCCCTGCTCTGGGTCCTGCGCGAGCAACTGGGCCTGACCGGGACCAAGTACGGCTGCGGCATCGCCCAATGCGGCGCCTGCACCGTGCATATCGATGGCAACGCGATCCGCAGTTGCGCGATGCCGGTCTCGGCCGTCACCGACGCACAGAAGATCGTCACCATCGAGGGCCTGTCGCCGAACAGCAGCCACCCGATCCAGCAGGCGTGGCTGGCGCTGGACGTGCCGCAATGCGGCTTCTGCCAACCCGGCATGATCATGGCCGCCGCAGCCCTGCTGGAGGCGACGCCGCGCCCGACCGAGGCGCAAATCCGTGACGAGATCACCAATATCTGCCGTTGCGGCACCTACAACCGCGTGATCGCGGGCATCCAGCGCGCGGCCAATCCCGGCGCGGCAGGTTAGCGGGAGAGACGCAGATGAACGCCATCCGCACAGCCACCCGCCGCGGCGTCCTGGGCAGCGCCACCGCCGCCCTCGGCGCCTTCACCTTCGGCTTCCATGTCGGCCTGCCCGGCGATGCCGCGGCCCAGGTTGCAACCCAGCCCGAGGTCAATGCCTGGGTCGTCGTCAAGCCCGACGACACCGTCGTCATCCGCATCGCGCGATCGGAAATGGGGCAAGGAACCCTGACGGGCCTGGCGCAGATGGTCGCCGAGGAGCTGGAATGCGACTGGGCCAAGGTCACCACAGAATACCCGACCCCGGGCCAGAACCTGGCGCGCAACCGCGTCTGGGGCAGCATGTCGACTGGCGGCAGCCGCGGCATTCGCGAAAGCAATGAATACGTCCGCAAGGGCGGCGCGGCGGCGCGCATGATGCTGGTGCAGGCCGCCGCCAATGCCTGGCGCGTGCCCGCCGCCGAATGCACCGCCGCGGCCAGCGTCATCACCCATGGCCCGACCGGCCGCACCACCACCTATGGCACGGTCGCCGCGGCGGCGGCGCTGCTGGCAGCGCCGGCTGTGGCCGATGTGCCGCTGAAGGACCCGCGCGACTGGAAGCTGATCGGCCGGCCGGTGGCGCGGCTCGATACCGCCGCCAAGCTGAACGGCAGCCAAGTCTATGGCATGGACCTGACCATGCCGGGCCTGCTGAACGCCGCGATACAGGCCTGCCCGGTGTTCGGCGGCACGGTCGCCGCGGTGGACAGCACCGCGGCCGAGGCCATGCCCGGGGTGAAGCGCGTGCTGCGCGTCGGTGATTATGCCGTCGCCGTAGTGGCCGACACCTGGTGGCGCGCCAAGACCGCGCTGGAGGCGGTGAAGATCACCTGGAACAATGGTGAGAATGGCAATGCCTCCTCGGCCGCTTTCGCCGAGGTGCTGCGGGCAGGGCTGGATGCGCCGCAGGCCGCCGTCGGCAATCGCGCCGGCGATGCCCGTGCCGCGATCGCCGGGGCGGCGAAGCGGGTCGAGGCCATCTATGGCTACCCGCACCAGAACCACGCCTGCATGGAGGTGATGAACGCCACCGCCATCTGGACGCCGACGCGTTGCGAGGTCTGGACCCCGACCCAGAATGGCGAGGCCGCCCACGCCGCGGCGGCCGAGGCGGCCGGGCTGCCCCCCTCCGCCTGCGAAATCCACAAGATCCACCTCGGCGGTGGCTTCGGCCGGCGAGGCGCCGTGCACGACTGGGTCCGCCAGGTGGTGGATATCGCCAAGCAAATGCCCGGCACGCCCGTAAAACTGCTGTGGTCGCGGGAGGAGGATATGCTCCAGGGCCGCTTCCACCCGGTCACCATGTGCAAGCTGACCGCGGGGCTTGACGCGCAGGGCAACCTGGCCGGTCTGGCCATGCGCATCAGCGGCCAATCCATCGTCGCCGGCATCTTCCCGCAGAACATCCGCGACGGCCGCGACCCCGTGGTATTCCAGGGGCTGAACGCCGGCGGTGGCGAGGCCGATATCGGGTATGGCATTCCGCACCTGCTGATCGATCACGCCATGCGCAACCCGCATGTGCCGCCGGGCTTCTGGCGCGGGGTGAACCTGAACCAGAATGCGATCTACCTGGAATGCTTCATGGACGAGTTGGCGCATGCCGCCGGCCGCGATCCGCTGGACTTCCGCCGCGCGCTGATGGGCGACTACCCGAAGCACCTGGCGGTGCTGAACGCCGTCGCCGAACGCGCCGGATGGGGCACGCCAGCCCCGGCCGTGGGCGGGCAGCCGGTCTTCCGGGGCCTGGCGCAGACCCATGGCTTTGGCTCCTACGTCGCCGCCTGCGCCGAGGTGTCGGTCAGCGACGCCGGGGTACTGAAGGTACATCGCATCGTCGCCGCCACCGACCCGGGCTATGCCGTGAACCCACAACAGATCGCAGCGCAGATCGAAGGGTCCTTCGTCTATGGCCTGTCGGCCGCGCTGTACGGGGCCTGCACGGTCAAGAACGGGCGCATGGAGCAGGAGAATTTCGACACCTATCGCGTCATGCGGATGGACGAGATGCCGAAGGTCGAGAGCATCGTGATGGGCTCCGGCGGTTTTTGGGGGGGCGTCGGGGAGCCGACGATCGCCGTCGCGGCCCCGGCCGTGCTCAACGCCATCTTCGCCGCGACCGGCAAGCGGGTGCGGGAACTGCCGCTGCAGAACACCGACCTGCGCCGGGGGTGATGGCGATGCGGCGGGCAGTGCTGTTCTGCCTGCTTGCCTGGCCTGCCGCGGCCGAGGAAGCGGCGCCGCCGGGCGCTTCCTCCTGCCTCGGCTGCCACGGGCCGGCGCGGATGGGGGCCGCCATCCCATCCCTGCGCGGACGCGACCCTGCCGAGGTCGCGGCGGCGCTGCGCGGGTTTCGCGACAACTCCCGCCCGGCGACGGTGATGGACCGCCTGGCCCGAGGCTTTTCCGAACCGGAGAGCCAGGCCATCGCGGCCTGGGTGGTTCGGTGACCGTCCGCCGCCGGTCGCTGGCCCTGGCGCTGCTGCCGGCGCCCGCACTTGCCCAGGCGCCGCCGCATGTCGTCGTCATCGGCGGTGGCTTTGGCGGCGCCAGCGGCGCCCGTGCGCTGCGGGGGCACGGGCTGGGGGTCACGCTGGTCGAACCCAACCCGACCTATACCGCCTGCCCCTTCAGCAATGCCGTCATCGCCGGGCTGCGGCCGATGCAGCAGCAGCGCTTCGGCTACGCGGGTCTGCGCACGCAGGGCATCACGGTGCTGCATGCGGCCGCGACCGGTATCGATGCGGTGGCGCGGCGCGTCACGCTCGGCGATGGCAGCGTGCTGGGCTACGACCGGCTGCTGCTGGCGCCCGGCATCGCGCTGCGCTTCGATGCGCTGCCCGGCTATGACGAGGCCGCATCGGCGCTCCTGCCGCATGCCTGGCAGGCTGGTGCACAGACCGAATTGCTGGCGCGCCAGATCGAGGCGATGGAGGATGGCGGCACCATCGTCATGGCGATCCCGGCCAATCCCTATCGCTGCCCGCCGGGACCGTATGAACGGGCGAGCCTGATCGCGCATGTGCTGAGGACGCGCAAGCCGCGGTCCAAGCTGCTGGTGCTGGATGCCAAGGATGCCTTCTCCAAGCAGCGGCTGTTCGAATCCGCCTGGGCGGCGCTCTATCCTGGGCTGCTGGAATACGTGCCCTTGTCGGCCGGCGGCCGGGTCACGGGGGTGGAGGCGGAAGGGCGCGCGGTGGTCACCGATTTCACCACGCATCACGGGGATGTGGTGAATGTCATCCCGCCGCAGCGGGCCGGCGACATCGCCCGCATCGCCGGCGCCACGGACCGCTCCGGCTGGTGCCCGATCGATCCCGCCAGTTTTGAATCGCGCCTGCTGCCGCGCGTGCATGTGATCGGCGATGCGGCGATCGCGGGGGCCATGCCGAAATCGGCCTTTGCCGCCAATGCACAGGCCCGGGTCTGCGCCGCGGCCATGGCGGCGCTGCTGCGCGGGACCGCGGTGCAAACGCCAAAACTGCTGAACACCTGCTACAGTCTGGTGGCGCCGAGCTATGGCATTTCGGTCGCGGGCGCCTATCAGCCCAGCAACGGCCTGCTGGCCGATATCGCGGGTGCCGGCGGCACCAGCCCGATCGATGCGCCCGCCGCCGTGCGCGCGGCCGAGGCCGCCTATGCCGAGGATTGGTTCGAGACGATCACCGCCGATGCGTTTGGCTGACGGCGCCGTGCTGGCCTGGTGCATGGCCGCCCTGCCCTGCGGCGCGCAGCCGCTGGTCGATGCCATCCCGGCGTCGTTGACAGGCCAGCCCGGCGATCCGCTGCGCGGCCGCACCCTGGTCGCCGACCGGCAGCAGGGGCTTTGCCTGCTGTGTCACACAGGGCCCTTCCCAGAGGAGCGTTTCCAGGGAAACCTGGCCCCGCCGCTGGACGGCGCCGGCAGCCGTTGGACCGAGGGGCAACTTCGCCTACGCCTGGTCGATGCCAAGCGGTTGAATCCGGACAGCATCATGCCATCCTACTACCGCACCGAGGGGCTGACGCGGGTCAGCCCGGCCTTCCGTGACCGGACCATCCTGACCGCAGCGGAGATCGAGGACATCATCGCCTTCCTGCTGACATTGCGCGACGAGGCTGCACGATGATCACCCCCCGACGCTTGCTTGTGGCGGCCCCTGCCCTGCTGCTGCTGCCCCGCGGGGCCTGGGCGACGCCGGAGGCGATGGCGGCTGCGGTGCGCGATTTCACCGGCGGGGCCACGGTGCGGACGGGGCGGGTCGCGATGGATATCTCGCCGCTGGTGGAGAACGGCAATACTGTGCCGCTATCGGTCATCGTCGACAGCCCGATGACGGAACAGGACCACGTGCGCGCCGTCGCGGTGTTCAACGAACGCAACCCGCAGCCGCATGTCATCACCGTGCGCTTCGGGCCGCGCGCCGGGCGGGCGTTGCTGGCGACCCATATCCGGTTGGCCACGTCGCAAACCCTGTTGGCCGTGGCCGCCTGTTCCGACGGCAGTTTCTGGTCGGACAGCGCGATGGTCGTGGTTACCCTTGCCGCCTGTGTGGAGGGCTGAGCCATGGCACGCGTCTTGATCAACATCCCCGCCACCGCCCAGCGTGGCGAGGTCATCGCCATCCGCACCCTGATCCAGCACCCGATGGAAAGCGGCTATCGCCCTGGTGCCGATGGCGAGGTGATGCCGCGCGACATCATCCGCCGCTTCACCTGCACCTACGACGGCGCGGTGGTGTTTTCGGCGGAGCTGTCGCCGGCGATCGCGGCCAACCCGTTCCTGTCCTTCACCACCATTGCAACCAATAGCGGCGCGATGCTGCTGACGTGGGAGGGCGACAACGGTTTCGCGCAGACCGAGACACGGCATATCGCAGTGACATGAGGCTGCTGCCCCTCGTCCTGCCGCCCATCGTCCTGCTACTGGCGCTGCCGGCGCTGGCGCAGGAGCGTCGATCTGGCTTGCACGACATGGCACGCGAGACGCAGGCGATGCAGCAGGACGACAGCAGAAACCCCGGCATGCTTTGGGTGCTGGATGGCGAGGCATTGTGGCAGGCCGCGGCCGGTCCCGCAGGGAATAGGTGCGCGACGTGCCACGGTGACGCCGCTGTCTCGATGCGCGGCGTCGCGGCCCGATACCCGGCCTGGGATGCGGCGACCGGAGCGCCGATCGACCTGGCCGGTCGCATCGCGCAATGCCGGGAGCGGCGCCAGGGGGCGCCGCCCTTGGCGCGCGAAAGCCAGGGGCTGCTGTCGCTCGGCGCCTTTGTCGGCCAACAATCGCGCGGACTGCCGATCAGCCCGCCCGCCGATCCGCGGCTGGACGCGGCGCGCATGGAGGGGGCTGCCCTCTATACCAAACGTCGTGGCCAACTCGACCTATCTTGCGCGCAGTGCCACGACAACAATGCCGGCAGGCGCCTGGCCGGCAGCGTCATCCCGCAGGCGCATCCGACCGGGTACCCGTTGTATCGGCTGGAATGGCAGGCTGTCGGCTCGCTGCAGCGGCGCCTGCGCGGCTGCATGACCGGCGTGCGGGCGGAGCCCTTTGCCTATGGGTCTGCAGGCTATATCGCGATCGAACTGTTCCTGATGTCGCGCGCCGCCGGCATGCCGCTGGAGACGCCGGCGGTCCGGCCGTAAGGGAGGGATGCTGGTGACTGACGTTGCTCGGCTTCGGTGGACGATTTTCGGGCTTTTGGGCTAGATCTCTATCAGGGCAGCCTTCCATACTACCTCGTCTGTCATGGGGATCGATAGCCCAGGCCTGACTGCAGGCGCACCGGGTTTTGCCAGTCCTCGATGGTGCTGAAGCTTGCCATCCGGGCCTCTGCCTGTGACGTGCACCTCTGCCGACCTACGGTCGGACCGCGCCAACTGTGCTGCGGATGGAATGCTGCGTATGATGTACAACGAAGCCGCCAAGTGACCTGACGTCAGTCAGTGAATGCCAAACGACCATCGGCATTCACTGGCGCCTCGCCAGCCTGTCCCTGAGATCCGGCTGGTCGAGGGCGACGACACGCGCTGTAGGATCGAAGATCCTCGGCGAGTTGCTCGGCCTGGCAAGCCGGCCGCCGTCATCCCGGCGGTCGCGGTGGGTTCGGCCGACGACGTGGCGTGCCCGCGGCAATCTTCCGCGACAGCCAGTTGAGCGCCTGCGAGGTGCTGTCGACCTGGTCGTCGTGCGTGCCATTCGGAAAGGCCAGCAGTTCCGCCAGATACGTCGCCAGCCACGACGCCTCACGCGGCAGCAGCACCTGCCCCGCTTCGAATTTTGGTGCCTGCGCCAGCAACCGTGCCTCCTTGTCGTACTGCGGACGCCACAGGATCGGCTTTACCGTACCCATCCGGCGAGGGCCGCCTACCGCGATTTGGCTGAGCCTGTCTTTTGCTCTTACGGGCGTTCTTTCGAGCGCCGTTAAGGGCGGAGGCTGGGTTTCGGGATGGAGATCATCACGGGCGTCGAGCGACGGCGCCGCTGGCGGGCTGAGGAGAAACTGCGGATCCTGGCCGAGTTGGACGAACCCGGTGCCATGTTCAACGAGGTGGCGCGTCGGAACGATGTCAGCCGTGGCTTGCTGTGGCAGTGGCGCGACGCGCGGCGGCGCGGCAGGCTTGCGGGAAATGTCGCGGCGTTCGTCCCGCTGCGCGTTGTGCCCGAGTTGGCGGAACCGGCATCACCGACGGCTTGCCCGCATGCTGACGGCGAGACGGACGACCGCATCGAGATCGTGCTGTCCGACGGCACCGCGCTGCGCGTGACCGACCGGATCAGCACCACAGCGCTGCGTCGCATCCTGGCGGCGCTGCGCGGATGATCCCGGTTCCCTCCGGCGTGCGGGTCTGGCTGGCAGTTGGCCATACCGACATGCGCCGAGGCATGAACGGCCTGGCGCTACAGGTGCAGCAGGCCCTTGGGCGCGATCCCCATGCCGGTGATCTCTACGTGTTTCGCGGACGCCGCGGCGACCTGGTGAAAATCGTCTGGCATGACGGGCTCGGCATGTCGCTCTACGCGAAACGCCTGGAACGCGGCCGGTTCATCTGGCCTTCGCCGGCGGATGGGTCAGTCGCGATTTCTGGCGCGCAGCTGGCCTATATGCTGGACGGAATCGACTGGCGAAATCCGCAACGGACATGGCGGCCGGAGGCCGCAGGATAGATCAGCGCCGCGACGAATTTCGACTACCTGCCGCACGCGGTCTGTGATTCCATCATCGGCATGACGCCGCCGCCGGACAGACTGCCCGATGATGTCGACGCCCTGCGCGCAGCGCTGGCGGCAGAGCAACTGGCGCGGCGCGAGGCCGAGGCACGTGCCTGCGGGGCCGAGACGATGGTGGCCCACCTGAAGCTGCTGATCGCCAAGCTCAGGCATGACAGGTTCGGCGCCTCCTCCGAGCGCGGCCGCAAGCTGCTCGACCAGTTGGAACTGGAACTCGACGAGGTGGTCACGGCCGCCAGCGAGGAGGCTACAAAGGCCGAGACCGCCCCCGGCCAACGGTCCAGCCCATCCGGCCGCAAGCCCGTGCGGGGCCCGCTGCCGGCGCATCTGCCGCGCGAGCGGGTGGTGATCGCGGCCCCGTCGGTCTGTCCCTGCTGCGGCGGCCGGCTGGCCAGGCTGGGCGAGGACATCACCGAGACGCTGGAGGTGGTGCCGCGCCAGTGGAAGGTGATCCAGACGGTGCGGGAGAAGTTCTCCTGCCGATCCTGCGAGGCCATCACCCAGCCGCCGGCGCCGTTCCACCCGATCGCCCGCGGCCGTGCCGGGCCGAACCTGCTGGCCATGATTATGGAGGCGAAATTCGGCCAGCACCTGCCGCTGAACCGCCAGAGCGAGGTCTATGGCCGCGAGGGCATCGAGCTCAGCGTCTCGACCCTTGCCGACTGGGTTGGCACCTGCACCGCCATGCTGGCGCCCCTGGTGACGCTGATCGACGCCCACGTGCTGGCGGCCGGGCGATTGCATGGCGATGACACCACGGTGCCGCTGCTGGCCAAGGGCAGGACCGTCACGGCGCGGCTCTGGACCTATGTGCGCGACGACCGGCCTTTTGCCGGCCCGGCCCCGCCGGCGGCGATGTTTCGCTATTCGCGCGACCGCACGGCGGAGCACCCGAACCGACACCTGGCAGACTACGCCGGGATCCTGCAGGCGGATGCCTATGCCGGGTTCAACGCCCTCTATGTGGCGGGGCGAGCGCCTGGCCAGATCACCGAGGCCGCCTGCTGGGCGCATGGCCGGCGCAAGCTGTTCAATCTGGCCGAGGTCGCCCGGGCGCCGCTGGCCGCCGAGGCGGTGCGACGGATCGATCTGATCTTTGATTCCGAGCGCGCGATCAACGGTCTACCGGCCAAGGAGCGCCTGGCCGTCCGGCTGCAGCACGTGGCGCCACTGGTCGCGGACCTCGAAGGCTGGATGCGCCAGATCCGCGCCAGGCTGTCGCGGCACAATGATCTGGCCAAGGCGATGGACTACATGCTGAAGCGCTGGGACGCATTCACGCGGTTCCTCAGTGATGGCCAGATTTGCCTGACCAACAACGCCGCCGAGCGCGCCTTGCGTGGCATCGCCCTGGGCAGAAAATCATGGCTGTTCGCGGGCTCGGATCGCGGCGGGGAGCGCGCCGCGGCGATCTACTCGCTCATCGTCACCGCCAAGCTCAACGATGTGGATCCGCGGGCCTGGCTGGCCGACGTGCTCGCCCGGATCGCCGACCACCCGGCCTCCCGCCTGGACGAATTGCTGCCCTGGAACTGGAAGGGCGACCAAGCCAAAGACGCCGCTGCCGCCTGATCCTCACCGCGCCGCGGCCTTCGGCGGATGCTTACGCCATACCGACATGCGCCGAGGCATGAACGGCCTGGCGCTACAGGTGCAGCAGGCCCTTGGGCGCGATCCCCATGCCGGTGATCTCTACGTGTTTCGCGGACGCCGCGGCGACCTGGTGAAAATCGTCTGGCATGACGGGCTCGGCATGTCGCTCTACGCGAAACGCCTGGAACGCGGGCGGTTCATCTGGCCCTCGACGGCGGACGGATCGGTCGCGATCTCGGGCGCGCAGCTGGCCTATATGCTCGACGGGATCGACTGGCGAAATCCGCAACGGACATGGCGGCCGGAGGCCGCAGGATAGATCAACGCCGCGACGAATTCCGCCTACCTGCCGCACGCAGTCTGTGATTCCATCATCGGCATGACGCCGCCGCCGGACAGCCAGCCCGACGATCTCGAAGCCCTGCGCGCAGCGCTGGCGGCAGAGCAATTGGCCCGGCGCGAGGCCGAGGCGCGCGCCTGCGGCGCCGAGACGATGGTGGCCCACCTGAAGCTGCTGATCGCCAAGCTCAGGCATGACAGGTTCGGCGCCTCCTCCGAGCGCGGCCGCAAGCTGCTCGACCAGTTGGAACTGGAACTCGACGAGGTGGTCACGGCCGCCAGCGAGGAGGCTACAAAGGCCGAGACCGCCCCCGGCCAACGGTCCAGCCCATCCGGCCGCAAGCCCGTGCGGGGCCCGCTGCCGGCGCATCTGCCGCGCGAGCGGGTGGTGATCGCGGCCCCGTCGGTCTGTCCCTGCTGCGGCGGCCGGCTGGCCAGGCTGGGCGAGGACATCACCGAGACGCTGGAGGTGGTGCCGCGCCAGTGGAAGGTGATCCAGACGGTGCGGGAGAAGTTCTCCTGCCGATCCTGCGAGGCCATCACCCAGCCGCCGACGCCGTTCCACCCGATCGCCCGCGGTCGTGCCGGGCCGAACCTGCTGGCCATGATTATGGAGGCCAAGTTCGGCCAGCACCTGCCGCTGAACCGCCAGAGCGAGGTCTATGGCCGCGAGGGCATCGAGCTCAGCGTCTCGACCCTTGCCGACTGGGTTGGCACCTGCACCGCCATGCTGGCGCCCCTGGTGACGCTGATCGACGCTCATGTCCTGGCGGGGTCGCGATTGCATGGCGATGACACCACGGTGCCGCTGCTGGCCAAGGGCAGGACCGTCACGGCGCGGCTCTGGACCTATGTGCGCGACGACCGGCCTTTTGCCGGCCCGGCCCCGCCGGCGGCGATGTTTCGCTATTCGCGCGACCGCACGGCGGAGCACCCGAACCGACACCTGGCAGACTACGCCGGGATCCTGCAGGCGGATGCCTATGCCGGGTTCAACGCCCTCTATGTGGCGGGGCGAGCGCCTGGCCAGATCACCGAGGCCGCCTGCTGGGCGCATGGCCGGCGCAAGCTGTTCAATCTGGCCGAGGTCGCCCGGGCGCCGCTGGCCGCCGAGGCGGTGCGACGGATCGATCTGATCTTTGATTCCGAGCGCGCGATCAACGGTCTACCGGCCAAGGAGCGCCTGGCCGTCCGGCTGCAGCACGTGGCGCCACTGGTCGCGGACCTCGAAGGCTGGATGCGCCAGATCCGCGCCAGGCTGTCGCGGCACAATGATCTGGCCAAGGCGATGGACTACATGCTGAAGCGCTGGGACGCATTCACGCGGTTCCTCAGTGATGGCCGGATTTGCCTGACCAACAACGCCGCCGAGCGCGCCCTGCGTGGCATCGCCCTGGGCAGAAAATCATGGCTGTTCGCGGGCTCCGATCGCGGCGGCGAACGGGCCGCGGCGATGTACTCGCTCATCGTCACTGCCAAGCTCAACGACGTGGATCCGCGCGCGTGGCTCGCCGACGTGTTGGCCAGGATTGCAGACCACCCGGCCTCGCGGTTGGTCGAATTGCTGCCCTGGAACTGGAAGGGCGATCAGGCCAAAGACGCCGCTGCCGCTCAACCCTCACCGCGCCGCGGCACTCGGCGGATGCTTACTGAGAATAGCCGCGCCGCCACGGATATTCTCGCGGGCGAGATCGTGCGCGCCAGCCCGACCGCCGACCCCGGCTGGATGTCGGTGCAGGTGGACACCATCCATGGGCGCGCCGGCGGTTTCGTCCGCACCGCGCTGCTGACCACCACGCTCGAACCGCAGGACGATGCCGCCGCGATGAGCGCGGTCCTAACCGGGACGGCGTGGACACACGATCGTTGGGCCAGCTGAGCCGCCTACCGGACAAGCCCTTCAGTCGACGTCGCCAACGAGCTCGGCTTCGACATCCCTCTCTGGGCGCATGCTCATGACATTCGCCTCCAGCCGTTCGTAGCGCCTCACGATGAGGCCGATATCAGGGTCCGCAAGGCGCTCCTGCGCTTTCCTAAGCTTCGCCATGGCGTCGTCGAAGGTCTCGTGCGCACCGCTGTACCTCAGGATGTTTAGACCGACGTTGCAGTAGGCTCCGAATACTGCGCTGGAGTTCGCATGCCGTTGCGTGGCACGGATCGCGGCTTCCCGCGCCTGGCCCAGAATGGTCATCCTGTCTTCCAGGAGGATGCCGTCCGTCTCCGTGGCTCTGGCGATGAGCAACTCGATCTTGAGCCTGGCGACGGGGGCGTCCGTCCTGAAATCCTTCTCGAAGATCCTGATCTCCGTCTGGGCCTGATCGAACTGCCCCATGCTAGTGAGATTCCGGATGAGGCGGTGGCGCGGGACACGCTGGCCGGGGAGGAGGGAGATCATCTTCCGGAGAAGACGGTTTTGGGTATCCTTGTCCGGGATACGCGGGATCCCCGTTTGGATGTTACAAAGCTCGATCATGGAGCGGACTTCGACGTCATAGGTCGGCGACGCGGTGTCGATCACCTTCTCGAAGAGCGCCACCAACTTGTCGACCTCGTTGTACTTGTATTGGGCCACGATGGAGCTGATTACGGGATGCCTGCCCCGCCAGGCATAGATGTGCTGTTGCTTCTCGTTGAGCGTGTATTCGTTGATGATGTCCGTCATGCTTTCGAGCACCGCCACGATGGAGTTCATCGGGATGCTAAGGAGGCGGATGACTAGCTGCCTATGAACCTTGATGCCAGCGTTCTCGAGCGCCGCCACAAGGCGGTAGATGTCCTGATGGATCTCGGCGAGGTCGGCGAACTCCCGTAGGATGATGTCGTCGAAGCTCTCCGACGCAAATATGTTGCGCATACAGACGAACATGTCCGACTCGCATCGGTCGGTCAGGCGGCGCCGCTTCTCGGCCCGGTTGAACCCCGAGAAGCTCGTCTCGACGACCTTTGCCAGATCTTGGTTACTGTCCACCAGGGACACTAGGCGCTCGATCTCCTCGGGCCCGACCTTGGACAGGACGAAGAGCTTGCCGCGCTTGTAGATGTTCGGTGACTTGATTCGGGGCTTCCAGTGGTTCCGGGTGGACGCCAGCATGAGAGTCAGGGAGGAGAGGTTGGAGGCCGCGAGCCTGTCCACCAGTTCGTTGATTTCTCGGATGTGGTGATGTGCCTCGTCGACGAAGAGGACGCCCTTTCGGCCCGTCTTGTCGAGCCTGCGCGCGACCTCTGCCCACTCCTCGGGATCCAGGGTGAAATCCTCCTGGTGCTCCCAACAGATGTATCCCCCCTTCAAGAGGGAGACGATCGCCTGCCTGACGGCCGTGGTCTTTCCCACGCCGCTCGCCCCGACGAGCGCGACGCAGATGCCCTCTCCGGACGATACGTAGGCAGCGATGGTGTTCGCGAGCGTTCTCTCGAATGTCAGCCCCTTCGCGATGTCCACATAGTTGGCAGGCCACCCGTTGAACATGCGGCTGACGTCCGCCGTGCCGGTCTCGACCTGGTGTTTCACGTCGAGCACCGTCGCCACGAGTGTCGGATGGCCCTCGAGAACCGTGTCGGTCGGCTGGTAGTCGAAAAGGGGGCCAGAAGACTTCTTGGCGAGATGGGCGAAGAAGTCGTCAATGCCCCCGAACACAACGTTAAGGCCCTGCCCCCGGTAGAGGTCGGCGCGTCCCTCGTCCCGCTGATACATCAGCAGGGTGATCCGGCCTCCGACCATGGCCTTGCTGTTGAGCTGGATCGCCTTCGTGATCAGAGGCTTCACATCTTCGTCGGAGAGCGAACTCCCGATGATGATCAGGTGGGACTCCGACAGATTGGATTGCAGGGAATTGAAGAGGTGCTCCCGGTAGTCCAGGGCGACAGTGTAGTCTCCCTGAGTGATGATCAGGCGGGCAGCATCACCGAACGACACGTCCTTCTCGATCGTTCCATGGAGCTTGTAGAGGCGTGCCCCGGCCGACTTGGGAGCATTTCCGAAGTCGAAGTTTGAGTTCACGACACCGAGCGCCTTCCCCTTACGATGGTAGGCCTGCTCGACGAGGTCGTCGTAATTGGTGGTGTAGATCGACTTCCAGTCGTAGAGGGGCAGGTTGAGCAGCCCAGCCGTAGGACGTAGCCCTTTGAATAGGGTGCGGAGGTCCGTGATCATCCGCCTGCGATCCTTGGATCGCTGCTCGACCAGCTCCGTGAACTCCGCGAGGTTGAACCCTGCCGAAGGGAGGGAAAACCGCTTCGCAAGGTGGTCAATGATGGCCTGCGGTGTGGGAGCGTTGGAGGGGAAAGAGGACCCTGCACCGAAGAGAAGGATCGTCCGCTCGGGGCTGACGTCTCGGACGAACTCCGCCAATTCCATGCTCTTGTCCCCATAGGCCTCGGGCCGGGAGGTTTTCAGTACGTTGGCACAGCGGACCGAAGCCTGGAGGCTCGGGGGCACCAGTGGCTTCATGCTCGCCCGGCCAGAATCCAGAGTCGCACGGGTCACACCATCCGGCAACGACACGAATTCCGTGTGTGTTGTTGAGCGCTCGCCTCCCCCTTCTCAGAACCGCCTTTCAGGCGGGAGGCGGCACTTCGGCGCCGCAGAGAACCTTGGTGATCAATCAACGATTCGCCGAAATTGAAGATTGCTGAGGCAATCGCATAACCGAATTTCGGTAGCAGGGGCCGAAAAATAAACTGTGATTTCAATGTCCTAAGCTTGAGAGTAAGATCGCTCTCCCCCCAAGCTCCGGAGAGGTTGCGCCTTTCGGAGAGAGAATTCCGGACTCATTCCGCTGTCGGACTATCAAGATCCACGCGGAAAACCGCAGGAAACCTGCGCCTGATAGCGCCGGTCATCGGGACGGAGAATGGTTGGACAGAGGCCGACTGGAGCAGCGGTAGGAACCGGGATCCAAAATTCTCTGGGCGTTGCTCTGGTGATGGCTTTGCCCGACCCGGCCAGCGGGATTCGGACGCCCTGATCAAGCAGAGCACGGCCAGGCCGCACACCCAGGCCCGCTTGCGCAGCACCTGCGGCGTCTACCTGACCTACGGCTTCGTGGCGGACTGACCAAGCATCATCGCCGCAGCCTTCGCTGCGATCATCATCGTCGTCGCATTCGTATTGGCCGAGACGATCCGCGGCATGACCGAGGCATCCGCCACGCGCAGTGCGTCGATGCCGCGCAACCGCAGCTCCGGCGTCACCGGGGCCCCTTCGGCTCCCATCCGGCAACTGCCGCACAGGTGATAGACGGTCGCCCCCTTCGCCCGCGCATAGGCGAGCAGCGCATCGTCGTCCTGATGCGGTGCACCGGGCGCGGTCTCCGCCGCCGACCAGGGCGCGAGGGCGCGCGTGCCCAGCAGACGCCGCGCGACGCGCAGGCCGGTGATGGCGGCCTCGCGGTCCTCGGCGGCCGTCAGGTAGTTCGGCTGGATGGCGGGCGGCTGGCGCGGATCGGCGCTGGTGGCGCGCACGGAACCACGGCTTTCCGGCCGGCATTGCCAGACGCCGATGGTCATCCCCGGAACGTCCTGCAATTGACCCGTCACGCCTTCCTCGGAATAGGACGCCGGGGTGAAGACGAATTGCAGATCCGGCTCGTCGAGCGTGTCGCGCGATCGCGCGAAGGCTCCGGCATGGGCCGGGCTGTAGGCCAGCAGGCCGCGCCGCGTCAGCAGCCAGCGCGCCATCTCCCACCACAGGCGCGGCGGGCGCGCCTGTTCGTTCAGCGTGACCGGGCGGGTGACGCGATGCACCACGCGCGTGGCGTAATGGTCCTGCAAATTCTCGCCGACGCCGGGATTGTCGGCGATGACCGGCAGGCCGAGCGCCCGCGACAGCACCGCTGGCCCAAGGCCCGAGACTTGCAGCAGATGCGGTGTCCCGATCGCGCCACCGGCAAGCACGATCTCGCCCCGCGCGTGTGCCGTCAGCGTACGGCCGTCGCGGGCGAAGGTGATGCCGGTGGCGCGCCCCGACGCTGTCTCGATGCGCAGCACCATCGCGCCGGTGACGATGCGCAGATTGGCACGGCGACGCGCCGGCGCCAGAAAGGCGCTCGCCGCGCTGAAGCGGCTGCCGCGGCGGATGCTGCGTTGGTAGGTGAAGACGCCCTCCTGCGCCGCGCCATTGTAATCCGCGTTGCGCGCCAACCCGCACTCCGCCCCGCCATCGAGGAAGGCGGCGACGATCGGATGCAGCGCCGGGATGTCCGAGACATGCTGCGGCCCGCCGGCGCCGCGATGCACGTCGTCGCGGTAGTCCTCAAGGGCGCGGAAATGCGGCAGCACCTCCTCATGCGACCAGCCGCGGCAGCCGGACTGCGCCCAGTCGTCGAAATCCCGCGCCGATCCGCGCACCCACAGATGCCCGTTGATCGCCGACGAGCCGCCGAGCACCCGCCCGCGCGGCGTGTGCATCACCCTGTCGTCCACGCCGGGGCCGGGTTCGGTGGTGAAGTTCCAGTTGAAGCGCGGATCGCGGAAGGTCTTGAGGAAGCCGGCCGGGACCTGGAGGTAGGGGTGAAGCGCCTCCCCGCCGGCTTCCAGCAGCAGCACGCGGCGGCGCGGATCGGCGGAGAGGCGGTTGGCGAGCACGCAGCCGGCGCTGCCCGCGCCGACGATAATGTGGTCCCAATCGCCCTCGAAGCGCTCGGCGTTCACGCGGCGGCGGCGAGCGTCGGCGCGGCGCCGGCGACGCAGGTGCGCACCATGTGGCGGCGTTCCGTCGTCGTCGCGAAGGGCGTCGCGCGATGCAGCACGGCGCGATTGTCCCACATCACCAGGTCATGCGGCCGCCAGCGATGCGCGTAGGTGAAGGCGGGCTGCGTCGCCAGCGCCATGAGCCGGTCGATGAGCAGGCGGGACTGCGCCTCGTCCATGCCCTCGATGCTGCGCGCATGGGCGCCGAGATACAGCGCCGGGCCGTGCGGATTCTCCTCCAGCACGAGCGCCTGGCGCACCGGCGGGTGCTGGTTGCGCTCGGCCTCGCTCACCAACGCCGCATCGACCCGCGCGCGGGACCAGCCGAAATCATGGGTGGCGACGCGCCCCCGCAGCGCCGCCTGCTCGGCCGGATCGAGCGCAGCGAAGGCGGCCCGCATCGAGGCGAATTCGGTGTCGCCGCCGGCCGAGGGGATTTCCCGCGCCGATAGCAGCGAGGCGCGGGCCGGCACCGGCTTGAACGACGAATCATGATGCCAGACGCGGTTGGCCTTGTTGTTCAGCACCTGCTTGTCGGTTGGCGGCGCGATCTCGCCGGCCGGGCCGACGTTGGACAGGATGATCACCGGGCTGCCCGCCCCTGGCGCGCCGGCGCGGGTGCGTTCCAGCGGCCCGAAGCCTTCGCTGAAGGCGATCTGCGCCGCGTCGTCGATGCGCTGGTCGGGGAAGACCAGCACCGAGAAGCGGTCGAGCGTATCGCGCAGCGCGGCCATCATCGTCGCGTCCACGCCGCGGGCGATGTCGAGGCCCGTGATGCGGGCGCCGAGAACGGGGGTGAGCGGGGTTGTCTCGATCATGGGGGCGTTTCCTCCTGCCCCACCTTGGCGGCGCATCGTGTTGCGGCGCCAGCCGGCATCTTCGCAAAACACTCTGCCGTCAGGCGGCAGGGTCCGCGACGGCAAGCAGATGCGCGACGAAGGCACCGATCTTGGCCGGCAGGCGATCGGCGCGGAGGTGCACGGCGTGGATCTCGGCCTGGTAGCGGCCGGGCCAGGCCGGCAGGCTGGGCAGCAGCGGCGTCAGGCGACCGGTGGCGACGTCCTCGCCGAGCATCCATTCGGGCAGCAGCACCAGGCCCATGCCGTCCAGCGCGGCCTGGCGCAGCGCCTCCCCACTGTTGGAGCGGAACGGACCGGACACCGCGACATCCTGCCGCGTGCCGTCGCCGGTGGTGAAGACCCAGATCGGCGCCTCGTCGGCCTCGCGATAGGTCAGGCATGGGTGCTGCAGTACGGCGTCGGGCGAGGCCGGAGCACCGTGGCGTGCGATGTAGCCTGGGCTGGCACACAGGATGCGCCGGCCCGATGCCAGCCGGTGCCCAGTGAACGATTTCCCCACCGGCAGGCCGAGGCGGATCACCAGGTCCACCCCATGCGCGGGCACCAACCCGGTCTGCTCGGTCAGCTCCAGGTCGATCTCCACCCGCGGGTGCGCGGCGCGGAAGCCGGCGAGATGCGGCACCACATGACGAAGCGCGTAGGAGCGCCTGGCGACGATGCGCAACGTGCCGGTTGCTTCCTTGTGCATCTCGCTCGCCTCGACCAGGGCGGCGTCGAGGCTCTCGAGCAGGGGCATGATGCGGGCCGCCAGGCGGCGCCCCGCCTCGGTCGGCGCGACATGGCGCGTTGTGCGGTCGAACAGCCGCAGCGCGAGGTCGTCCTCCAACTCGCGCAGCGCCCGCGATGCAGCCGTTGCCGACAGCCCGAGCGAGCGCCCCGCCGCGGCGATGCCGCCCCGATCGAGCGTGCGCAGGAAAAGCCGGAGCGCGGTCAGTCGGTCCATCGTGCAAAGCTACGGCGACCAAGCCTGCCCTGGAAGCAAGGTTGAACGGGGACGCGCCCGGGACATGCCGGCAGCCTGGCCATCGTGACGCCCCGGAGGCGCCGGAGCTGACGTTACGCAGTCCCGAAAGCAGCGCCTGGAACATCTGATAAGGTGCACCTTGCGCGGTGAACCCGGGGGCAGCCTGCCATGGCCGACCACCTTATCCTCGAGATGCTCGTCATCGCCGCCGCCTCGTTCGTGGCCGTCGCCGCGCTCGTGCGGCTGAGCTTCTCGCCGATCATCGGCTACCTGGCAGCGGGTCTCCTGGTCGGTCCGCATGGCTTCAACCTCCTCGGCGCCACCGAGGGCATCCGCTTTCTCGGCGAGCTGGGTGTTGCCCTGCTGATGTTCATCGTCGGGCTGGAGTTCTCGCTGCCGCGCATGATCGCGGCGCGCTCCGTGGTGTTCGGCCTGGGAGGCCTCCAGGTCGTCGCGACCACCGCGCTTGCCGCGACGGTGGCCTGGCTTGCGGGCGCCGGCTGGGTCGCAGCCCTCGTACTCGGCGCCGCGGCCGCGATGTCCTCGACCGCCATCGCCGCCAAGCAGCTCTCTGACCAGGGTGAACTGAATAGCCGGCACGGCCGAATCGCGCTCGGAATCCTGCTGTTCCAGGACCTCGCCACGCTGCCGGTCCTCGTGGTGGTGGACGCGCTGCAGGGGAGACCTGGGCCGACGAGGGCACACTCGGCCATGTCGAGGCGCGTTCGGCCGAGATCGCGGACCTGAATGTGTGACCCTCAGTGTGTCGTAAAGGCACTGACCGGTGACTCCCCGGCTGGCCCCCCGGGTGCGAAGCACCCGCATGAACAGGTGCAACACCAGGAGGCTGACGATGACGCTGTCCGATACGCAGCGCACGATCCTCATCCATGCCTGGCAAAGGTTGGATCCTTTGGCGGAGCAGAGGCCGGGCGGGTAATCGCGCCCGGCGCTCAGGCTTCAGAATCGGCTGGCGAAGCGCAGCATGCCCTGGTTGGCCTCATACCCGTCGTCACGGCGGAAGTAGTCGTAGACCGCCTCCAGCGACCAGGCCCGCGTCGTGCAGTTGCACGACAGCAGGGTAAGGCCCGCGCCGACGTTGAACGTATTGTCCGACGTCCGTTGCCCCGGGACCACGAAGGACGACGACCCGACCGCGCCGAAGGAGGCCGTCTGCGTCATCGTCGGGTTGGAGAACTGGTGCAGCCACCGCGCATGCAGTTCGGGCACGAAGGTGATCCCGCTGCGCACGAAGGGATAGGCGGCCCGCCCGCCAAGGCCGGATTCCAGGAAGTCGTAGCTGCGCGATTGCACATTCAGGTTGAGGTCGCCGGCGCCTGTCTCATTGTAGGCGTCGATGTCCACCCGGGTGTATTGCAGCGACGCAAGCGGCGTCAGCCGAACGCCATTGGCCACGAAGTTGTACCCGGTGGTGCCATAGGCCGTGTAGTCCTGGCCGCCGTAGCTGCCCTGTGCCGCGCGGTAGACACCCGGAAACGACATCTGGCGAGAGCTGGTATAGTCGTTCCAGCCGACCGACAGCGCGCCATTCACGAACCAGGCCCCGCGTTCGTGACCGACATAGGCGGTCGCGACATAGGAGTCGAAGACCGTGCGGGAGTCGAACGCGTTGCCGTCGATCGTGCTGCGCGCGCGGCCGATGCTGACGCCCGCGCGGGTGTTCGGCCCAAGCGCCATGTCGTAACCGATCATCGTGCCGATGATCTGGTCCTTGTAACCCGTGACGGAGCCCTCGGTATTCTGGCTGCCGGCATAGCCGAAGCCGTTCATCCAGGCGCCGCTGCGTTGGTTGTTGTCGGTACAGGCCGCGCTGTCACGCTCATCGCGGCGTTCACCCGGCTGGTCGGCGCCGGGCTGGTTGGCAAAGCCGCACAGGAAGGTATCCAGCCGCGGCAACCACAGCGCCTGGAACTGCCTGGTGCGTTCATAGGTCACCAGCGGCGCCACCAGATCGGTTCCGGCCGGTGAGAAACTGGCCACCGCATTGACCACCGCCCCCGCGTCGGACAGGTCGTTGACCGCGGCCAGGACCGTGGTCAGGTCGGCCGAGGGCGTGACGGTGGTCACGAAGGGCACCAGCACCGGCACGATCGCCTGCGCGACCGGCAGGAGCGGCGTGACGGGGACAACGATGGGCGCTACGGGCGTCACATCGGCTGGCTCGCCCGGCACCACGACCGGCGGTACGACCGGGGGCGTGATCGGGACCAACAGCGGGATGCCGGTGGTGCGGATCGTCACCAGCCCGGCATTCGTCCCGGCCAGGGGCACGGCTGAGAAAGTGTAGAGTGGGTTGGTCGGGTTGCGCACCGCGACCTGGACGACGCTGCCGTCGGTGCCGCTCTGCACCGTGCCGGCGCGCGTCTGCACGATGTTGAACTGCGTGCCGACCGGGATCAGCGCGGTCGAGGGCACGGTCACATTGATCAGCAAGGTGGAGCCGAGGTTGGTGCTGCCGACCGGGCGGATGTTGCCGAATACTGTAGGCCCCGCCAGCGTCGTGTTGATGACGCCGCCCGGCCCGCCATTGGCGATGGTCAGCGCGCCGCCCACGTTCAGCGTGTTGGTGCCGAGCGAGAAGGCATAGGCGTTCGCCGCCCCGCTGATCGTCGCGGTCACGCCGGCCAGGTTGCTGCCGCCGACGACATTGATCGATCGCAGCCCGACGGCGCCACCGACCGCGCCATCCAGCACGCTGCCGCCGGCCATCGACAGGGTGCCGGTCTGGGCGCCCGCCGTGGTGGTCAGGGCGCCGATCAGCGTCGAATTCAGCCCCAGCCCGATGATGCCATCGCCGGCGAAGTTGGTGGCGGTGATGTTGGTCGCCCCGCTGTCGAAGTTCACCGTGCCGGTGCCGACCACGTTCAGCGTCGTGGCGAAGACATTGCCGCGGAAATTCGTCGTGGTGCCGTCATTGCCGGCGGCGATGCCCAAGAGGAAGGGGCCGCCCGGCTGGGTCTGCCCGATGGCGCCATTGACCGTCGAACTGCTGTTGAAGACGACATTGCCCTGGCTGGACGCCGCGGTGCCGATGGCGACCAGGCCCGGGGTCAGCGCGGTGTTCAGGGTGTAGATGTCGGTGCGCGGCCCGCCGACGACGCCAACCGCCAGGGCGCCCGTCGTGCCAGAGGCCGACATGTCCACGCCACCCAGGATGCCGGTCGCATTCAGCGGGGTCACGCCCGGACCGACCGCGGTCTGTCGTTGCGCGAAGGCATCGGGTGCAAAGGTGCCGATCGCGCCGATCAGCGCCGGCAGGAAGCTGATGCGTCTCATGAATCCGTATCCCCAACAAAAAAAGAGTAATAAAAAAGCATTTGCCGTCCTATTTTCAGAAAAATAGACAGAAAACCATCCGTAGTGGCCTTGTTGCTTTTGCGGTGGTTTTCAGTTTGCAAATAGGTAGTCGCATTTGTATTCGAGCTCAATCTGGACTTCGAAGATTAGGAAAAAAAACGATGGATGTTTTACGTATATTTTTTGTGTGATATTATTGCACCTTATCCGATCGCCTACTCGTGGGCTGACTTGGCCGGTAGGAGGGGCTAACACGACAACGGCTCATTTTGGGATTTTCTGAATCACCGGGTGGCCATGATTTGAGAGGTTATGGACGTTAGTTTGGTTGATCTGGGCGATCGAGCCAAAAGATGACGGTGGCGGCGAGAGTCATGGCGCAAGAAGGTGTGTGCGCAACGGTCGTAGCGCATGGCGACGCGGCGCCAGTCCTTGATCCCGCATTGACTCTGAGATGGTGCGACGCGCCATCCACCTACAGCCTGCACAACAGCCTCGACGACCGCTTCATTCGGCGGAGCCGACTGGGCGTTTTCGACCGCATTTTCGAGGATTGACAGGCCGAGCTGGTGACCCGGATCGGCTGATAATTGACAGCACGCACCTCAAAGCCCACCAAACCGCCGCCAGCCTGCTCAAAAGGAGCAGCAGATCGGTTGCGTTTGCCAAACAAGTGTGTTCGGGCATGCCGCACTGAGGCCCGGTGCAATCAGCTCCTACAACCGCAGGAGCTTCATCCACTGCGCCGCCATCCCAGCCACGTACTGCATCTGCACTGCTGGCCCGGCACCCTGTGGGCCCGGGCCACTCACTAGACAGTCCAACCAGGGACAGACCCCGGCCGACATGAAAACGTGCCTACCGTCGCTCGGGATAAGTGAAGGCGGGACGCGCCTTCAGGTTGTCGACTGTGGCACCTGGAAGCATCCAGCGTTCCCGATCGGCATTCCAACGCAGACCACTCAGCGGGATCGCGATGTATCGCTCCCCCATGCCTAAAAACCCGCCGACGGAAAGCACAGCAATTGTCGCGCCACCGGCTGTGTCCACCATGAGATCGTGGACTTCGCCGAGGTTCCGGTTCATCTCGGCGGCGATCAGGGTGGTGCCCGAGCCCGAGAAGGGCTCGTAGACCGCCTGGCCGGGGGAGGAATTGTTCTCGATCGGCCGGCGCATGCACTCCACCGGCTTTTGGGTGCCATGGCTGGTCGCGGCATCCTGGTCGCGCGAGGGGATCGACCACAGGCTGGTTTGCTTGCGATCGCCCGACCAATGGCCGGTCCCGCCGCTGCGGACGGCATACCAGGCGGGTTCGTGTTGCCAGTGGTAGTGCCCGCGCCCGAGCACCAGCCGGTCCTTGGCCCAGATGATCTGGGCCCGGATGTCAAAGCCGCAGGCAGTCAGGCTCTCGGCCACGGTGGTGGCGTGCAGGGCGCCGTGCCAGACATAGGCGACGTCGCCCGGGAACAGCGCCCAGGCCTCCCGCCAATCGGCCCTGTGGTCATTCAAGACCTTACCCGTGCGCTGGGTCTGGCTGCCGGTGAGGGCGGCGTTGCGCCAGGCGGGGTCGTAGTTCACGCCATAGGGCGGGTCGGTGACCATAAGCTGCGGTCGGACGCCGGCCAGGACGGCGGCCACCACCTCCGGGTCGGTGCTGTCGCCGCAGGCCAGACGGTGGCGCCCCAGGCGCCAGACATCGCCCAGGCGGGCCACAGGCTGGGCCGGAACCTCGGGGATCTCGTCGGGGTCGGTCAGCCCGTCGCTGGGATCGGCCAGGAGCGTGCCAATTTCGTCGAGGTCAAAGCCGGTCAGGCCGAGGTCAAAGCCATCGGCCTGCAGATCGGCCAGCTCGATCCGCAACAGACCGTCGTCCCAGCCGGCGTTCAGCGCGAGCTTGTTGTCGGCCAGGACATAGGCCCGGCGCTGGGTGGGGCTGAGGTGCGACGATGCACCTCGGCCCTGTCGTCCTCCAGGGTCAGGAACACGCTGGCCCCGGCTGCCTCCGCCGGCACACACCCGCCCAGGGGGCCGAGGACGCCGGCCAGGTTACCAGCGACACGGTCTCGGGTGGCCGATGGCGTAGCGCCGGTCACGACGCGCGCCGATCCGGCGCTGGTGAAGGCACTGGCACGGGCGTTCCGGTACCAGCGCCTGCTCGACGAAGGGCGCTACGCCTCCATCAGCGAGATGGCAGAGGCGGAGAAGATCGAGAGGGGCTATCTCGGGTCGCTGCTGCGGCTGACGCTGCTGGCGCCTGATATCGTGGAATCGATCCTGGATGGACGGGCGTTGGACGGGTGCAGCCTGCCGATGCTGTTGGAGCCTTTTCCGACATGCTGGGCGGCACAGCGCAAGTCTCTGGTGCCCAGCTTGGCCTAGGGTCGCTGGGGCGTCGCCCGAATGCGAAGGGCGGGCAGTGGCTCTCGACGGTTTACACCTGTGCGGCGACCCTCCACTGGTCAGAGCCCTTCGGCAAAGCCCCCGCAGCAGAACCAAACGCTCCCGGCCCAGGCGCGGTAGGCCGCCGTCCTCCAACCGTTTCTCCGGGCTTCGAGGCAGCTGCGGTATCGTGCGAGGAGTTCGGCGCGCACGCCGTGTTCGCCCGACGCTGCGTGGACCAGGTCTAGCTGATGCCTTAGGTTGAGCAATTTCTCCGCACCTTGGGCCGCGTAGAGCTCCCCGAGACGTAGTATTGCAAAGTGGCGCCGCACACGGTGGGCAAGCACAGGATCCCAGTCGCTCGGCGCCGCCACCCGGTAAACGACAGCCGATGGGGCGCTCTCAATTACCTTCGCGGCCAGCCAAACCACACCGTCGATATCATCGTAGTAGGGATGCAACGCGACCTCTTCGGCCCTCCGAGGCAATGTATCTAGCTTTGCCTTGTTGCAGTCCGAGCAGGCTGGAACCAGATTCAGCGGGGCCACGACGAGCGTAGGGAACCACGCCTTCGGGAGGTGATGGTCGAGCGTGCTCGCCACACGCTGCTGGCAGAGGGGGCAGACGCCATTAGGTGCGGCGCCCAGAATAGTGTCGTAGACCTCCCGCCCTGGCGCCCCCCTGCGCGCCATCCGTTGAGTATACACTTTCCCCATCTCCGCCGCGGAAAGGGTCGGTACGGCCTCATCAACCGCGACTTCGTGTAACTTGCCGTGCGTCGTGGCCTGGTCGAAGCGGCCGGACGCGGCGTCAACGCTGTCTGCAGCGCCTGTGAGCCGCGCCTTGAGATCGGGATCGGACACCCGGCTGACGCAGAGACGGAAAACCTCACGCGCGCCGTGCCCCGGCCTGGGCAGCGACATCATGCGTCGTCGACCCCGTCCGCCTCCGCCTGCCTCGAGGCGATCATGGCCCGGAGCAGCGCTCTGGCCTCGCCGCCGAGCTCGCCGTTAAACTGCTCAACGACGCGGTCGAAGTCAGGAGCCTCGCGGACCGCATCGCGCAGCATGCGGTGGAAACCCGCCTCAGTGACCTCCAGGCCGAAAATTTCACGCGTCAGGACGCCGACGTTCTCGCCGAACGTCTCCACCTCTGGACGCTCGGCCTCCACATGCGCGCCCGTTCGGCGGACTTTCCAGACGCAGCTTCGCGGGATCTCCTGCAAGACCACGGGGGAGTGCGTCGCGACGATCGCAACCCCGTTTCTGTCAACCAGAAGATCCGAAAGCGCGCGGATGAAGGCCGATAGTAGCGGCGGGTGCAGGTGCCCCTCCGGCTCGTCAAGGAGTACGAGCGTTCGCTCACCTACGGTTTCGACAAGGCGGGTGATTGTCAGCAAGACGATCTTATGGCCTGAGCTGAGCTTCGCGAAGATCGCTGTGGCCTTCTCGCGCAGGCCGTCATCTGACTCGCCACCACCCGCCAGGTCGGTCACGGCCGCATCGTGGAAGATGGGATCCGCTTCCAGCTTCTCCAGAGCGCGCCTCCACCGCATGGCGCGCGTCCCCTGAGCCGATGACGCTGCAGGACCTCCAGGCCGTGACCGCCCAGCCAGAGGTGCGGAAGCTCGGCCGCGGCGAGGTCGCCGCGCTCGCACTCGCCCGCAAACTGCGGTCTGCCGTGCTGACCGAGGACCGAGGTGCGCGGCGGGCCGCGCCGAGGGTGGGCGTGGAGCCCGCGCAGACGACGCCGCACCTGCTCGGCTGGCTCCTCTACGAGGGGGAGCTGACGGATGGCGACGTGTCGGCGATCATCTCGGAGCACGAAGGCCGTATCGCGCCGAACCGCGGCCAGCTCACCGTCTACCTGAGACGGATCCACGAAGAGGCGTGTCGTTGCCGCTTATTGCGCGACGGACCGGTGATTCAAGGCACGCCCGCCGGATAGAAGGTCGCCATGACGCCATGCGAACCGGTAAGCCGCCGCAGTGTAACTGGCCTCTCTGCCACCGGTTGGCATGAAGATTCGCGCTCCCAGACTCGACCGACAGGCGATCGAAATCTCAACTTGTAGCTGCCACGCGCCAAGTAATACTCAGCGATTTCAATATGTTAAAGCTTGTGGGTTGAATCGTTCTACCCCCAAGCGCTGGAGAGAATCCGCCCTTCAGAGAGGGAATTTCGGCTTCATTCCGCTATCGCACCATCAAGGTTCACGCGGGAAACCTCAGGAAACCTGCGCCTCACGGCGTCGGTCATCGGGACGGAGAATGGTTGGAAGGACGCCTACTGGAGCTGGCAAAGGGATTCGAACCCTCGACCCCGAGCCCAGGCACTATAGTTGGCGGCGACGACAAAGCAGTGGACTTCCCCTCCCCCGGAAGCATTGCTGTGGAGGACGGGGCAAGCAGGTGAACCTGCCCCGCCAGCCCGGGTCATCTCGGGCTCGGGCTTGTGCAGGCGCTGCATTCCGCAGCCCAGCACGAGGACTGACCCATGACCAAGCAACTTTCGCTCTCCGTCGCCCAGGTTCTGATCCTGAGCACCGCCGCGCAACGACCCGATCACATGGTCCTGCCCTTCCCGTCGAGCCTGCGGGCCCGCGGCGCCAGCCAGCACCATCTCGTCACTTCCCTGATCAAGCTCAGCTTCATCGAGGAGGTCCTCACGCTGCTGCCCGCCTTGAGCTGGCGGCAAGATGAGCAGGGTCTCCTGCACGCCCTGCGCATCACCGCCGCCGGCCTCGCGGCGGTCGGCATCGACGCGCAACCGCTTGTGGCCGCTATGGCCGAAGTGGAACTGGCGCCGATCGCTCCCATCGCGGCGCCGGTCCCCCACGCGCCCGCTGCGCCGCAGGCTGTAGCCCCAGGCGGCAAGCTAGGCCGTGTGCTGGAGGCCGCGCAGGCAGAGGATGGCGCCACCCTCGGCGAGCTCATCCTCCTCACCGGATGGCTGCCGCACACCACACGGGCCGCACTGACGCGGCTGCGCCAGCGTGGCTTCGCCTTCGAGCTCAGGGACATCGCCGGCCGCAAAGCCTACCGCTTGAGCGCGGGCGCTGGCGCATGAGCGAGACGGCGCGCGGCCGACCGACGGAGCCGACCTCGCTCAAGCTGCGAGGCGAGCTCGATGCTCTCGCCGGCCTGTCTCTGGACCAGCTGCGGTCCGCATGGCAGCGCCTGCATCGGGCGGCGCCACCAGACCGGCTCAGCCGCGACCTGCTGGGCCGCGGTGTCGCTTACAAGCTGCAGGAGGCCGCCTCGGGCGGCCTCTCTCCGGCGGTCGGGCGCAAGCTCGCCAGCCTGACCAAAGCCCTGGCCACCGGCACGGCTCCGAGCAAGGCAGCGGCTCTGCGTATCAAACCGGGGGTCACCTTGATCCGCGAATGGCATGGCCGCACCCATACTGTCCGAGTGCTGCAAGACGGCTTCGACTATGATGGGCAGCGCTTTGCCTCGCTGACCCAGATCGCCCGGCACATCACCCAGGCGCATTGGTCCGGGCCACGCTTCTTTGGCCTGACCCGCGCAGCGCCGGGCGCGGGCAAGAGCCAGCATGGCGCCGATGCCTAGGGCGGTCACGCGGCCCCGCGCGCTGGCCAAGCCTTCGCCGCATGCATCGGACGTCCGCCGCTGCGCCATCTACACCCGCAAATCCTCCGAGGAGGGGCTGGAGCAGGCCTTCAACTCGCTCGATGCCCAGCGCGAAGCCTGCGAAGCTTACATCCGCAGTCAGCGGCATGAGGGCTGGATCGTGCTGCCCAAACTCTATGACGATGGCGGGCTGTCCGGCGGCACGCTGGAGCGGCCTGCCCTGCAGCAGCTGCTGGCCGATATTCAGGCCCGTCGCGTCGATCTCATCCTGGTCTACAAGGTCGACCGGCTCACCCGCTCGCTGGCCGATTTCGCCAAGATCGTTGATGTGTTTGACGCGCATGGCGTCTCCTTCGTCTCGGTGACCCAGCAGTTCAACACCACCACCAGCATGGGCCGGCTGACGCTGAACATGCTGCTATCCTTTGCTCAGTTCGAGCGCGAGGTTACCGGCGAGCGGATCCGCGACAAGATCGCCGCCTCCAAGCGCAAAGGCATTTGGATGGGCGGCACCGTGCCGCTCGGCTACGACGTGCAGGATCGCAAGCTGGTCATCAACCCAAATGAGGCGGAGACCGTCCGCCACATCTTTCGCAGCTACCTGGCGCTCGGTTCAGTACGGCTGCTGGCGGCCCAGCTGGCCGTCGAGGGCATCGGCAACAAGGTCCGTGCGGGTAAGCTGAATGGCGGCCCGGCACCGGTCGGCCGGCATCCGCTCTCCCGCGGCGCGCTGTATCTGCTGCTGCAGAACCGGGTCTACTGCGGCGAGGTGGTTCACAAGGGGGTCATCTATGCCGGCGAACAGCAGCCCCTCATCGATCCGGAGCTTTGGGCAGCAGTGCAAGACCGGCTGGCAAGCAACCGGACCGAGCAGAGCTCCGGCGAGCGGAGCCGCAATCCCAGCCTATTGGCTGGCCTCGTCTACGACGCCGCCGGTGACCGTCTGGTGCCGAGCCACGCCAACAAGGACGGCAAGCGCTATCGCTACTACGTCTCGCAGCCGCTGATCATCGGTAGCAAGCAGGCGACACCTCAGGGGATCCGCGTGCCGGCCGGCGATCTGGAGCAGGTGGCGGTGCATCGGCTGCGCACCTTCCTCCTCAGCCCGGCCGAGATCATCGATGCCCTGACTGGCATTTCACATTCCGCTTGCACGTCGGAGCAACGGCTGATCGCAAAGGCTGCGGAGCTGGGGCAGTCGCTGGCGGAGATGCGCCCCGTCGAGCTGCGTGGCCTGTTGCAGGCGCTGCTCGGCCGGGTCGAGGTCCTGGCCGATAGGGTCGCCCTGCATCTGCGGGCCACCACACTGCTGCAGCATTTGCTCGGCCAGCAGCTGAACCCTCCCCAGTTAGAATCATCCGATTCCGCGCAGGTGGAGCAGCCGGTCATCCTCTCGGTCAGTGCAGCGCTGCGCCGTGCCGGTCAGGAGATGGCGCTGGTGGTGGATCAAGCCGGCTCGACTGTCAGAACGGACGATGCGCTGGTGAAGCTGGTGCTCAAGGCACAGGGCCTGCGCAACCGGCTGATCGCCGACGACAGCACCAGCCTGACCGAATTCGCCGAACGCGAAGGGTTGAGCAAATCCTACGTCACCCGCCTGGCGCGGATCGCCTACCTCTCCCCGCGAATCGTCCGCCAGATCCTCGAAGGTCAGCAGCCCCCCGGCCTCACGGCGCAGGCCCTGATGCTGGATACCCGCCTGCCGCTCGACTGGCAGCAGCAGGAGCAGACGCTCGGCTTTCGCTAACCTTGAGCATGTCGAGTTCGTAACGGCTCTCTGCACCAGCCGCAGTTTGTAAGCATGGCGAACATCTCGCCTTCCCCATCGATGCCGTCTGCACGAATGATGCGTCAGGCGGCACTGCACGTTACGGCCGGAATTCGCATCGTCGTGCCCGGGTACTGCCAAAAGGCCCCTCAGAGACACCGCCGCGAAATCCCGGACAAGTCTCCGATTCCCGCGTCTCTCATAACCCGAACGCACCGAGCCGCACCGGCAAACCCCCGGACAACCGCCAGTTTTTCAGCGATCCACGGCACGACCCAGCAAACGGTGGAAACCCCCAGACTGCCTGGTTGGGGCGCCAGGATTCGAACCTGGGAATGGCGGCATCAAAGGCCGCTGCCTTACCGCTTGGCGACGCCCCAGCAGGCCGGCAGCGTTTAACCCGCCCTGCCCGCTTCGTGAAGCCCGCCGCCCCAGCTCCACCAGTTTTTGGGCAAAAGTCCCGCCGCGTCCCGCGCCGCAGCCGGGTCGGCGAAGACCCCGAAGCAGGTCGCACCCGACCCCGACATGCGGGCCAGCAGGCAGCCAGGCAGGCGTTCCAGCGCCGCCAGCACGTCGGCGATCACCGGTCGGCAGGCGATGGCCGCCGCTTGCAGGCCGTTGCTCGTGGCCGCCAATCCCGCCGCCATCGCCGCAGCATCCGGCCAGGACTCCGGCAGCGTGGCAGGGGCAGAAAATGCGCCGATCCGGGCGGCAAACACCTCGGGCGTCGCCAGGGTGACGCGGGGATTGGCCAGCACCAGGCCGAATCGCGGCAGGCTGGGGGCCGCGGCCAAGATATCGCCGATGCCACCAAAACGGGCCGGCACCGAGTCCACGCAGACCGGCACATCCGCCCCAAGGCGCGCCGCCAGCCCCGGCGGCACAGCGGCACAAGTGGTGCGGGCGACCAGCCGCAGGGTCGCCGCCGCATCGGCAGAACCGCCGCCGATGCCGGAGGCGATGGGCAGGTTCTTGGTCAGCCGCAACCCGCCGGAAAACCCCATCCCCCGCGCCGCGCGCAGGACCAGATTGTCGGGTTCGGCCACGAGCCCAGCCGCTTCGGGGCCATCGAGCGCCAGCCCGGGCCCATCATCCAGCGCGACCCAATCGCCGATGCCGGCAAAGACCACCAAGCTGTCAAGCAGATGCAGCCCATCCGCGCGCCGGCCGAGGACATGCAGGAAGAGGTTGACCTTCGCCGGCGCGGCTTCCGCGAGGCCGGTCACGGCGCCGGGCGCGGCTCCCCTCCGGCCTGGGCAGTCGGCACGGAGGGCCCGGCCAGCCCGTCGCGCAGCTTGACCTCGATGCGGGCGACATCACCGGGTTCGGGGTCGGTGTTCAGGGCACGGCGCCATTGGAACTGCGCCTCCGCCCGGCGGCCGGCCGTCCAATAGACATCGCCCAAATGGTCGTTGACCACGCTGTTGCGGGATTCCAGCTCGACCGCCTTTTCCATCCAGCGAATCGCGCCCGGCAAATCGCCGATCTTGAACAACGCCCAGCCCAGGCTGTCGGCGATATTGCCGTCCTGCGGGCGCAATTCGGCGGCGCGTTCCAGCATGCGCCGCGCTTCCAGCAGGTTCTGGCCCTGCTCGACCCAGGTGTAGCCCAGGTAGTTCAGGACATAGGGCTGTTCCGGGGCAAGTTGCAGCGCGCGCTGGAAATCCGCCTCGGCGCGCTGCCAGCGGCCGGAACGTTCCTGCGCGATGCCGCGGGCGTAGAACAGCGGCCAGTCGGCCGGGCCAGGGTTCGGAATACGCGACAGCGCGACGTCATAGGCGACCACCGCTTCGGGAAAGCGGTTGCGGGCGCGCAGGATATCGCCCAGCCGGGCGCTCGGCTGCGGGTTTTCCGGCAGCGCCGTGGACAGCACGAGAAGCGCGGCCTCGGCCTGCGCCGTGCGGTCCAACCGGTCGAGCAGAATGGCGCGGCGCAAGGCGACGACGGCGGCCAGCGGATCGCCGGCCGGGATCTGGTCGAGCGTCGCCAGCGCCGTATCCGGGTGGCGTTCATCGGCCAGCATGTCGGAGGTCAGCAGCAGGGCCGCCGAAAAATCAGGACGCAGGCGCAAGGCCATGCGGGTTAGCAACAGGCCGATCTCGCCGGCGCCCTGGCCACGCAGGGCTGCCGCCAGCGCAAGCTGCGCCTCGGCCATGCCCTCGACGGGGGTGGCGACGGCGCGGGTGGTCAGGATCTGGCGGCGCGCGGCGGGTGTATAGGCCAGGGCCAGATCGTCATTGCCGCGGGCGGCGGCTTCAAGCAGCCGCGTCGCCTCGGCCTCCCGCCCCGAGCGGACCAGGATGCCGGCGGCAATGGTCAGCAGGCGCAGGTTTGCTTCGGGCGATTCGGCAAGCGCCGTACGGATGAACCGTTCGGCATCGCGCTGTCGGCCAGCGATATCGGCGATCATCGCCGCATGCAGGGCATGGGTGCCGCGCAGGCGCCCCTGTTCGATATGCGGCCGCAGGGTCGCCAGGGCCTGGTCGGTGTTGCCCCGCCCCTGCTGCACCCAGGCGGTCCAGAGCGGGGTCAGCAGCCCGGTCGCCCCCTGGCGCGGCATGCCACGCAACCGCTGCTCCGCGCGGTCCCAACGCCCGGCCTGTGCATCGGCACCGATCAGCAGCAACACGGCGACCTGGTTGTCCGGCAGGCGGCGGGCCAGGCGGGTCGCATCCATCCGCCCGTCCATGACGGTCGCGAGGAAGGCGCGGGTCAGGATTTCGGCCTCGTTCGGCTCGACCCGCAGGGCGGCCATCAACTGGTCGGCGGCGGTGCGCGTATCGGTCTCACTGCTCGCGAAGCGGCCGGCGAGATACGGCCCGAAGGCACCGCTCGGGGGCGCGGGCGTGGCCGTGACAGCGGTCGTGCCGTCCGGCCCCGCAGCGGCGCAGCCGGCGAGCAGTGTCAGGGCAAGCAGGGCGAGACGGCGCGGAGCGGACACATGCGTCATGGGGTGCATCGTAACGTCCCCTGCGGTGCCACGCCATGGTCGCGACAGATTAGACACAGGGCGTGGCATTCCAGCCACAGGTGGTGAAGGGACGTCCTCCGAGCAATCCCCCGCCTATTCCTCCGCGGCCGTCAGGACGACATGCGGCGGGGACTGCACCGCGCCCGCACTCGGTCGTTCCAACCTTTGGAAGAACTGGAGGATCTTCATCAGGACCACGTCCTGGTTCACCTGAAAATTCACGCTGCTGAAGCCGCGCGCCCAGGGCTCCATGCTTCGTCCCAAGGCATCGAATTGCATGTCTTCGCCGAAAAGATCGGTGACATCTGCCGCATCCGTATAGGCGATGGCCGCAGGGTCTTCCTGCACGCGCTTATCTTCGTAGAGCCGCAATGGCTGGGCGTGCTTCAGGTTCATCTTCGACGCCAGGACGAAGCCCGGAATATTCGCGGCCCAGCGATATTTTGCCAGGCCGCCGCCATGCGGTGCCACGAACATAACGGCCTGGGACGCCCAGAATACGTTCACGGCCATCGATGAACCGATGCAGTCGACGATGCGCACACGGCGCGACGCGACATGATCCCTGATGGTTTGAACGACCGCATCCTCCCTTGCCAGCATCAGTTCGGAGGGGTCCGAACACGTGTGGGTCCGATAGGTGCCACGGCTGCGATCGCCATCCGGGGTGTTCATGCCGTCGATGATGAATGCCAGGCCCGGATCCAGATCAAGCAGGCGGTCGATCAAACTGCAGTAGAACTGTGCGAGGGTCGGCATGGTCCGATCCTGGAGACGAAGTCCCAGGACAATGAATCTCGCCCCCGAGGCCCCCTCGCCGCCGGCCAAGGTCAGGGACCGCAGCCGTTCGGCGCTCGCGACCAACTCGACCGCGCGGTTGGCGCGAACGGCCCGGACAATGCGATTGCGCGTGTCGCTCCGGACAAACATGTCCTGCAGGACGATCGGGAGGAGATTGTTGTTCAAGGCATCGATCGCAGCGCCGATGGTCGTCGATTGGGTGCGCAGGACACGCCCGCGGAACTCCGGGAATATGTCTTCGAGCGGCGCGTAGAACTCCACGTTCTTTTCGCTGCCGAGGGCGTATAATTTCAACAATTCCGGTGGCAGGCGACGGACGACAGGTACTGTCCGGGACATGGCTTCCATGTCTTTGCTGATGTGATTGCCCAGATCAGCGCTTTCGGGGGGCTGAAGAATGAGCGCGAAGCCAGGCTTGGCCTTGCCGGAGATCCCTCGCACCCCATGACGGGCCTCCCACAGCCGAAAAAACAAGACGGAACGGAAACGTTCAATGATATCGTGAACGTTCTTTCGTTTTTCTTTCCATTCATTTGATATGATTGAATCATCGCGTGGCGAAAATAAACAAACCGGCGACATTTGATTTTTATTTACAATTGTAACCAAAGCATACCAAACGGATTTGGTATTCGAATGCGTACACCGAAGCATCACGATTTGATTGTTCGCGACGATCGGTATGATATTTTCAGCCTGGATATCTGCCGACAAGCGCGGGCGTTTCTGCAGATCATCTGCCATCCAGCTCAGCGCGAAATCAGTCCAGCCCGTGTCCAGAGAGGCCAAAGCCGCCACCGGATCAAAATCATCGCGAGAAAATTCCTGAACATTATCATGATTTATTTTATTTTTCGGCGTTTCTCGATCCAATTCGAGCAATTTTGAAACAACCTTCGCGGCCGTCCATGAAAAACAATTCAGAATCTGATGCGCCCTTGAATGTGCAATGTCGAAGTCGGCAAGCACATCCACGACAAAAGGTGCAATCTTCCGATTAAAATCTTTCAATATCTCTTGAACATCATCCGTTTGAGGGTGATTTACGGCAGCATTCATATCATTTATTTGAATGACGCCATCGGCATTCGCCAACCACAGCAAATTCGCTTTCTTCGAATCCCTGACCTGGATCAGAAACCAGTCCTGGACGGCGAGCACGCCGACCGATGCCAAATCCACATCCTGCGATCCAATGACATGACCACGCCGATCGGAAATCTTTACAGGGCCAGTCGGCGCCTGAATGACCAGGTGATCAACGTAGATATCGACCTGAAGCCAATCATAACCGTGCCCGTCCATGCGGAACTCCATACACAAGATGCATCCCATCGACTGGAATGGTATTATCCGTTTCGTACCGCCGCCTATCTCACGACTGCCTCTCGCCCAGACGATATGGCCTAAGGATATCAATTGTCGCCTGAATGAAATGATAATTACGATGGCGGTCCGTGGGAAGGGCGTCAACGTCTCGTTTTCTGTTCTTCGGTAAACTTCTCGATGCCGCGCCTGTGTCTCGACACCCACGTGCCCGCTTGGCATCGTGACGTCCGATATAAAAAAATCGGAGGATTCCCTTGCGACGTTCCCTTCTGCTCCTGGGTTTTGGCGGCATGCTGGCGCTCGGCGGCTGCACCACGACGGGTGGTGGCGGTAACCAGATATCGACGCGCAGCTGCGATACGTCGTTCCGCGTGGTCAATCAGAGCAATTCAACCGTTCGCGAGGTTTATTTCAGCCACGCCTCGCTCAACGGCTGGGGCGTCGACCAACTGGGCGAACGCGTGCTGCAGCCGGGCCAGAGCCTCGCCTTCCGCGCCGCGAATACCGGCCGTTATGATTTCCGCGTGGTCTGGGCCAATGGGCGGGCGTCCGAACTGCGCCAGATCGACATTTGCCGCGCGGCCGTGATCACCGTCACCCCCAATGGGCTGCGCGCCACCTGATCAGGCGATCGCGCGCGCCAAAAGTTCGGCGCGCGGGACCAGGCGGGATGCGGCCTCATGCGTCGCCTCGGCCAGCACGGGTGGGGCGACGCCAGCCAGGCGCGCCTCCTCCCACCGCAGGGCGCATAGGCACCAGCGGTCGCCGGGCAGCAGTCCGGAGAATCCGTATTCCGGGCGCGGCGTCGACAGGTCATTGCCCCGCGCCGCGCTGAAGGCCAGGAATTCGGCCGTCATCTCGGCACAGACCAAGTGGCGGCCGGAATCCTCCGGCCCCGTGCGGCAACAACCGTCGCGAAAAAACCCCGTGATGGGCGCGACGGAACAAGGAAGCAGGGGCCCGCCCAGGATATTGAGGACGGGCGCCTGGTTCACGCGGCCGCCTTGATCGCGACGGCCCGGACGTCGTCGCCGACACCGGCCTCGAAGGCGCCGAAGTTCTTTTCGAACAACCCGACCAACTGGGTCGCGGTGCGGTCGTAGGCGGCTTTGTCGGCCCAGGCGCCGCGCGGGTTCAGCACCTCGGTCGGCACGCCGGGGACGGCGGTCGGGATCATCAGCCCGAAGAACGGGTCACGCACGAAATCGGCCTTGGCCAGCGAGCCATCCAGCGCCGCGCGCAGCAGTGCGCGCGTCACCTTGATGCTCATCCGGCTGCCGGTGCCATAGGCGCCGCCGCTCCAGCCGGTGTTCACCAGCCAGCAATCGGTGCCGTGGCGCCCCATCAGGTCGGCCAGCATGCGCCCGTACACTTCCGGCGGGCGCGGCAGGAAGGGCGCGCCGAAGCAGGTGCTGAACGTCGCCTGCGGTTCCTTGCCCAGGCCCTTTTCGGTCCCCGCCACGCGCGCGGTATAGCCCGACAGGAAATGGTACATCGCCTGCGCCGGCGTCAGCCGGGAGATCGGCGGCAGCACACCAAAAGCGTCGGCCGTCAGCATCACCACATTCTTCGGCAAGCCCGCCTGGCCACCCGGCACCGTGTTGGGGATGAAGTCGATCGGGTAGCAGGACCGCGTGTTCTGCGTCAGCGTCCCGTCGTCGAGGTCGAGGTGGCCGTGTTCATTGGCCACCACATTCTCCAGCACCACGCCAAAGCGGTGTGACGCATCCCAGATCTGCGGCTCGGCCGAACGGGACAGGTTGATGACCTTGGCGTAGCAGCCGCCCTCGAAGTTGAAGATGCCGGTATCCGACCAGCCGTGCTCGTCATCGCCGATCAACTGGCGCTCCGGATCCGACGACAGCGTGGTCTTGCCGGTGCCGGACAGGCCGAAGAACAGCGCCGAATCGCCATTCGGCCCCAGATTCGCCGAGCAATGCATCGGCAAGACGCCCCTGGCCGGCAGCAGCCAGTTCATCACCGTGAAGATGCTTTTCTTGATTTCGCCGGCATAGGAGGTGCCGGCGATGGCGATGATGCGATCCTTGAAGGACAGCGCGATGCAGGTGGTGGATTTGCAGCCATCCTCGGCCGGCACGGCGTCCAGTTCCGGCGCGTGCAGGATGGTGTAGTCGGGGGTGAAGCCCTCAAGCTCCGCCGCGGGCGGGCGCAAGAACATGTTGCGCGCGAACAGCGCGTGCCAGGCGTTGGTGGTGACCACGCGGACGCGGATGCGATGCGCGGGATCGGCGCCGGCATACAGATCCTCGGTGTAGAGTTCCGGCTGCGCGCCGAGGTAGCCACGCACGCGGCCGACGAAGGTGTCGAAATGCGCCCGGCTCATCGGCTGGTTGATCTTCCCCCAGGCGACGTCGTTCATCACCTCCGGGTCCTGCACGACGAATTTGTCGGCCACCGAGCGGCCGGTGTGGATGCCGGTCACGCCGATGAAGGCGCCATCCGCCGACAGCCGCCCCTCACCCCGCCGCATCGCGGCCGCGATCAGCGGCGCCGCGGTCAGGTTGGCATGCACGGCACCGGTTGCATGGACGCCGGTACCGGCAAGGAGGGTCTGGGTCGTGGCCATTGCGGGGATGCGCTCCGATTGCGTCGTATGTGTCGTGCCGTGAGATTACCCCAGGTAAGCCATGCGCGTCCATGGATGGGCAGGGTTGCGCCCCTCGCGGATCACATCACATCATGCGGCGCCCCGTCCCGCCCGTGCTGCCAGGACCAGCCCGCGGCGCACACCATCCGCATCCGCGACCGGGGCTTCGAAGTCCAGGCGCGCCACGGCTTCATCGGGGCCCATCAGGTCGCAGCCGTCCACATCCACGCCGGTCAGGCGCCAGGCGCCGGGCGCACGCCCCAGCAACCCCGTCGCGATCGCAGCCAGGGCATCGGCGTGGTCGGCATTCACATGGCCGATGATATCGGCCTCGGCCGCCTCCAGGGCCGCGACCGCCTGTGCGTCGGGCAACAGGGCGGCCAGCGGCAACCGGACCGCGCGGGCAAAGCCGCCGACCAGCAACGCGCCGCCGGGCCGCAGCCGCCACAACCCGAAATCGCCAAAATCGGCGTAGAAGGCGGCATAGGGGTGGCGTGTCAGCCAACGGTCCTTCAGCGCCGCGGCCTCGGCCGGCGGCACCTGTTCGGCCAGCGCGGTCAGCGTGACGCGGGGGGCGGTCTGCGGGTTCGGGCCATCGGCCAGGCCCGTCACCAACAGGGCGCAGCGCGGATCGCGCATCAGGTGGCGCGTGTGTTCCGACAGGGTCGAAAGCAGCAGCAGCGGCGTCAGGTCCCCCGTCATGGCCGGCGTCACCAGGCTGGCGAAGGGCTGGCCATCGGCCTGGGTCGCCAGGGTGGCGGCGGTGGCGCCACGCAGCAGGCGGCGCGCCTCGGCACCGGCGGCCACCGGATCGGGCCGTGGCGGCGGGCTCGGGGGTTCGTCGGCCATGGACGTATCCTTTCGGGGAATGGGTCGCGCGACCACCGCCGTTGCGCCACAATTGGGGCAGAGGCTAGCCACATGGCCAGCCAAGAGATTCGGAGCACCCCGGTGCCGCATACCATCGCGCTCGTCGATGACGATCGGAACATCCTGACCAGCGTGTCGATGACGCTGGAGCAGGAGGGTTTTGTCGTCCGCACGTATACCGACGGCGAAAGCGCCTTGCAGGGCCTGCTGGCCCGCCCGGTCGACCTGGCCGTGCTCGACATCAAGATGCCGCGGATGGACGGGATGGAGGTATTGCAGAAGCTGCGCCAGCGCAGCGCGATCCCGGTCATCTTCCTGACCAGCAAGGATGACGAGCTGGACGAATTGATGGGCCTGCGCCTCGGTGCCGATGACTACATCACAAAGCCGTTCAGCCAGCGCCTGCTGCTGGAACGCATCCGCGCGCTGTTGCGCCGGAATGAGGCCGGGCGCGCGGAAGCCAGCGGCCAGCCGGCCGGCGGCGTCATCGTGCGCGGCGACCTGGTGCTGGACGAGACGAAACACACCTGCACCTGGAAGGGCCGCCAAGTGCAGTTGACCGTCACCGAATTCCTGCTGGTGAAGGCGCTCGGGCAGCGCCCCGGCATGGTGAAGAACCGCGACCAGTTGATCGACGCCGCCTATGGCGAGAACATCTACGTGGACGACCGCACCATCGACAGCCACGTCAAACGCGTGCGCAAAAAATTCCGCGCGGTGGATGATGATTTCGCCCAGATCGAGACGCTCTACGGCATCGGCTACCGCTACAAGGAACCGTGATGCCTAATGCACGGCACCGCCCGAAAATGGGCTGTCCAGGCTGAACGGCGGCACCTGCGCGTCAAACGCCTCGCCGGAGGCCATGTCCTTCATCCGGTAGCTCCCGCGCATGAAGCCGGAGGAGGTCGGCAGTGGCGTGCCCGAGGTGTATTCAAAGCGCCCGCCCGGCGCCAACACAGGCTGTTCGCCGACAACGCCTTCACCCTCGACCCGCAGCGTGCGGCCCAGGGCATCGGTGATCAGCCAAGTGCGGCGGCGGAGCTGGACAGTACGTTCCGAGACGTTCTCGATCACCACGTGATAGGCCCAGACCCATTGGCCCTCGTCCGGATCGGAGCGTTCGTCGAGGAAGACGGGGCTGACCGTGATGCGCACGCCTTCGGTCGTCGCGGTGAAGTCGGCCATGGGCCCTGGAATGCCTCCCTGCGACACGGTGTCCGGACATCGGGCGAAACTGTGCCGATGATTGACCACGGAGGCCAGCACCTTGCAGATGGTTTCTCCGCCACTGTGGTTTTTCGGGAGGGGAGGTTTTGGGGATGCCGGCCGCCGACCCCCTGGGCGTGCTGATCACCCGCCCGTCCCCGGGCGATGCGGCGACCGCCGAAGCGGTGGCCCGGCGCGGCTGGCGGCCCATCGCCGCACCCTCGCTGGTGCTGGCGGCGCTGCCGGGCGCTGCGCCGCCGCGCGGGGCGCAGGCGCTGCTGCTGACGTCCGCCGCGGCGGTCCGGGCGCTGGACCGGTCCTTGGCGCCATCCGACCTGCCCGTCTTCGCAGTCGGCGCGGCGACGGCGGCGGCCGCCCGCGCGATGGGCTTTGCCGCGGTGCAGGCGGCGTCGGGCGATGCCGAAAGCCTGTCGGCGTTGGTCGCGGCGCAATGCGACCCCGCGCGCGGGCCGCTGTGGCTGGCGGTCGGGCGCGGCTATGCCACCGATCTGGCGGCGGTCCTGCGGGGCCGGGGGTTCCGCGTCGCGCGGCGCGTGGTCTATGCGGCCCGGCCGGCGCGCGCCCTGCCGCCGGCCGCACGCGACGCGCTGGCGGCGGGCCAGGTCGCCGCCGCCCTGTTCACGTCACCGCGCGGCGCCCACAGCATGGTGCGCCTGCTGCGCGCCGCGGGGCTGGCCCAGGCCGCGCGCGGTATCGCCGCCGTGGCGATCAGCCAGCGCGTGGCAGATGCGCTCGGCGGGGTGGCGTGGAAGGCCCTGCATGTGGCAACGATACCCAGCGAGGAAGCGTTGTTGGATGTGCTGGGACAACCGGCGCCGGCCAGCCATGACATCGGCAATACGCCAGACATTTCCGCCCCAAGGGCGGCCAAGCCGCGGATGGAGCAGACGCCACCATGACCGACCCCGCCCCCCTGCCCGCCCCGCCCGCCACACCCGCGCCGCCTGCCCCCGCGATCATGACGCGCCGGTGGGACCCGGCCGTATTGCCGATCCTGGCCGCCGCCGTCGTGCTGGCGGTGGCGATCGCCTGGCTGGCCTTCACCCCCCGCCCCCGGGTCGCAGCCCAGGATGATGGCCGGCTGAGCGCGATCGAAGGCCGGCTGGCCGGTGTCGAGGCCCGCCCGGCCGGTGACCCACGCCTGGCCGAGCGCATGACCGCGCTCGACACCCGCATCGCCGCGGCCGAGGCCACCTCCAACGCGCTCGACGCGGCCCAGACGACGGCGATCGGCGCGGCCCAGCGCGCCGCCGACACCGCCCTGGCCGAGGCCCGCGCCGCCGCCGGCCGGCCAATCCCCGATGCCGCGACGCTTGCCGCCCTGGGCGACCGCCTGGCGGCGCTGTCCGAACGCCAGCGGGCGGCCGAGGCCACCAATGCCGAAGCGAGCAGCCGGGCCGAAGCCCTGGAACGCTCCGCCTTGCAGCGCATCTCGGCCGCTGAGACCCGCGCCGCGGCCCTCGACCAGCGGCTGTCCTCGGCCGAGGCGGCGCTGCCGCAGCGGATCGCGGCGGCCGAGGCGCAATTGACCCAGCGCGCGACCTTGATGGAAGGCGCCCTCGGCGCCCGGGTCGGCGCCGCGGAGGCCGCACTGAACCAGCGCGCCGCGACCGCCGAGGCCGCGGCCCAGGCACGGCTGGCCGCGCTGGAAGCCGCCCTGGCCGCCCGCAGTGCCGAAGCCGACCGGGTCACCGCCCGCCTGGCGACGATCGAGGCACGGGCCGTGCGCCTGGGCGCCATCGAGGCGCTGCGCCTGGCGCTGTCCGAGGGCCGGCCGCTCGGCACCGCGCTGCGCACCCTGTCCGACCCCGCCCCGGCCCTGACCCGCTTTGCCACCACCGCCCCGCCGACCGAAGCCGGCCTGCGCATGTCGTTCGAGGATGCGGCCCGTGCCGCCCGCGCGGCGGTCGAACCCGGCGGCGGCAACACGGCGCTGGAGGCCGCGACCAACCGCCTGGCCGGGCTGGTCACCATCCGGCGCGGCGAACAGGTGATCTGGGGCGATGTCGCGGCGGCCGAATTGGAACGTGCGCGCACGGCATTGGCCGCCGGCGACCTGGGCGGTGCGGTTGCCCGCTTGTCAGCCCTGCCGCCACCGGCCCAGGCGGCCATGGCCGATTGGGCGGCCCAGGCCGAGGCACTGCGCGCCGCCCGCGCCGCCGTCGCCGCCCTGACGGGGGGCTGAGCCATGCGCCGCGCCATTGGGCTGCTGATCGTCCTGGCCCTGGCGGTCGCCGCCGCTTGGGCCCTGGCTGGCCTGGGCGGGACCGTGGAGGTCCGGGTCGGGGATGTCTGGATCGGCGTGGGGCTGCCGGTGCTGCTGGTCGGGCTGGTGATCGCCTTCCTGGTCTTGCACGGCATCCTGGCCGCGATCGCCGCGTTGCGTGCCTGGCCGGCGCGGCGGCGGGCCAAGGTGGCGCTGGTCGCGCGCGACCGTGGCGACCTGGCCGTGACGCGTACACTGCTGGCCCTTGCCGCCGGCACCGGCGACGTGGCCCGGGCGGAGGCACGGCGCGCCCGGCTGGCCCTGGGCGACACGCCCCAAACCCTGCTGCTGGCCGCCGAGGCCGCCCGGCTGGACGGGCAGGATGCCGAGGCGACCCTGGCCTTCCGCGCCCTGGCCGAACGCGACGACGCCAAGTTCCTGGGCCTGCGCGGGCTGCTGCGCCAGGCGATGGCGCGCGGCGACTGGGCCGAGGCGCAGCGAATCGCGCGTGACGCCGAACAGGCGATGCCCGGCGCATCCTGGCTGCGCGCCGAACGCGCGGATCTGGCCCTGCGCAGCCGCGACTGGGCCGAGGCCCTGGCCTTGGCCCCGCCGGAAGCCCCCCGCGCCGCCCTGGCCATGGCGGCCGCCGCCGCCGAACCCGACCCCACCCGCGCCGGCGCGCTGGAGGCCGAGGCGCTGGCCGCCGATCCGGGCTTTGTGCCCGCAGCCCTGGCGCAGGCGGCACGGCTGCGCGCCGCCGGCGACACCCGGCGGGCACGCTCCGTCCTGGCTACCGCCTGGGCCAAGACGCCACACCCCGATATCGCGTTGCTGTACATGGAGGGCGAGCCGGATGCCCTGGCCCGGGTCAAGGCCGCCGAGCAACTGACCCATCGCGCCCCCACCCACCCCGAGGCCCGGCTGGTCCTGGCGCGCACCGCGTTGGACGCCGGGCTGACCGGCCGCGCGCGGTCGATCCTGGACGCGCTGCTGGCGGCCGGGCCGGCCGACCGCCGCGCCTATCTGCTGCTGGTGGACCTGGAGCAGGTGGAGCACGGCGAAAGCCCCGTGGCACGGGCGGCAGAGGCCAAGTGGCTGCGCCTGGCCGCCGCGGCCCCGCCGGCGCCGCGCTGGCGCTGCGAGGCCTGTGGCGCCCGGCACGACGCCTGGGCGACGGAGTGCAGCGCCTGTGGCGAAGTCGGGCGGATCGCCTGGGAAGGCGCGCGCGGCTGAAGCATTTCAGCAGGCCCGGTTGCGGCGCGGCCGGGCATGGGGTATTGCGCGGCCCGCTTGGTGCGCCGACGTAGCTCAGCGGTAGAGCAACTGATTCGTAATCAGTAGGTCCCCGGTTCAATCCCGGGCGTCGGCACCAGCAAATCACGTCTCCTGGAACAGCACTGGCTCCACCCCGGTTGCGGCCAATGCCGCGCTCCGCTTGAGTGCCACGGCGTCACGGGGACCTCGCACTGCATGCCCGACCAGCTTCCGCCCCGATCCGGTTCGATCGGGCAGCCCCTTCCGCGGGCGGAGTCGCGGCGGCTGGCGGCCGGCGGCGGTCGTTACCTGGACGATCACGCGACACGCGGCGAATGGCACGCAGCCTTCCTGCGCAGCCCCCTGCCCCATGCCGGCTTCACGCTGGACTGCGCCGCGGCGGCGGCACTGCCCGGGGTCGGCGCCATCTACACGGCCGCCGACCTCGCCACCGCCTGCCAGCCCTGGCAGACGGTCTCAGCCAGCTTCCCGGGCCTGGTCTCGCCGCCGCAGGGGCCGTTGGCAGAGGGCCGCGCTACCTGGCAGGGTGAACCGGTGGCGATCATCCTCGCCGCCTCCCGTGCCATCGCCGAGGATGCGGCGGAGGCGATCCTGGCCGACTGGCGGGAACTGCCCGCCGTCACCCGCCTCGACACCGCGCTGGCCGCCGAAGCGGCGCGCACCCATCCGGAGCTTGCCAACAACCGCGCCTGGTCGCTCGACCTGCGCAACGGCGATCCGGAGGCCGCCTTCGCCACCGCCGCCCTGGTGGTGGGGGAAACCCTGTCCTTCACCCGCCACACCGGCGTGGCGCTGGAACCGCGCGGCGCGCTGGCGGAATGGCAGGATGACGAGGTGACGGTGCGCCTGTCGCACCAGATGCCGCACCAGATGCGCCTGCACATCGCGGAACAGTTCGGCGTGCCGACCAGCCGCGTGCGCGTCATCTGCGGCGACGTCGGCGGCGGCTTCGGCATCAAGATGCATGTCTACCAGGACGAGATGGCGATCATCGCCGCCGCCCGCCTGGCGCGCCGCCCGGTGCGCTGGATCGCCGACCGCATGGAAAGCCTGCTGGCCGACATCCATGCGCGCGAACATATCGTCGCCGCGCGCATGGCGGTGGATGCGCAAGGACATATCCTTGGGTTCGACGTGCACGACCTGCAGGGCCTCGGCGCCGTCTCCGTCTTCCCGCGCAGCAGCACGGTGGAGGCGATCAGCGTGATGCGCGTCATCGGCGCGCCCTACCGCTTCGCCCATGCCAGGGCACGCATCGATTGCGTGCTGCAGAACAAGGTGCCGACGGGGCAATACCGTGCCGTCGGCGCCCCGGTCGGCTGCGCCGTCACCGAAAGGCTCGTGGAGAAGGCCGCGCGCGCGCGCGGCGAGGATGGCTGGGCCTTCCGCGCCCGCAACCTGATGCCGGCCGAGGAAATGCCCTGCACCAACGGCTTCGGCGCCGCCCTGCACGGCATGCGGCACGATGCGGTGGCCGCAAAGATGCAGGCGCTGATGGACCTGCCGTCGCTGCATGCCGACATCGCCGCGGGACGCGCCGCTGGCCGGCTGCTCGGGCTGGGCGTGGCGATGACGGTGGAATTCACCGCGGCCGGTGCCGTCGTCTATGGCTCGGGGCGGGTGAACGTCGCGGCGACCGACACGGTGGTCGTCACGCTGGAACCCGATGGCGCGATCAGCGCCCAGGCCAGCATCACCGAGATCGGCCAGGGCATCGCCCAGGGCCTGGCGCAGGTGCTGGCCGATGCCATCGGCGTCCCGGCCGCAGCGGTGCGCGTGCAGGCCGGCGATACGCAGGCCGCGCCCCATGGCGGCGGCGCCTGGTCCAGCCGCGGCGCCGCGATCGGTGGCGAGGCCGCCTGGGGCGCCGGCCGCGCCCTGCGGGCACAGCTTCTGCAAGCGGCAGGCGCGCTGTTGCAGGCGGCGCCGGATGCGCTCGACATCCAGGACGGCCAGGTGGTGGATGCGACCGGCACGCCCCGCATGCCGCTGTCCGACCTGGCGCGCACCATGCTGTTCCGTGGCCATGAGATGCCCGGCGGTGTCAGCCCTAGCCTGACCGCCGCCCACCACTACCGGCGCGAACAGGATGCGACGCTGGCCAACAACGGCATGCAGGCGGCGCTGGTCGAACTGGATGGCGAGACCGGGCTGGTGCGCGTGCTGCGGTACTGGATGGTCGGCGATTGCGGCCGCCTGCTGAACCCGCTGCTGGTCGATGGCCAATATCGCGGCGGCATCGCCACGGGGCTTGGCGAGGCGCTGCTGGAGGCCTGTCGCTACGACGCCGAAAACGGCCAGTTCCAGTCCGGCACGCTGGCCGACTACCTGTTGCCGATGGCCATGGATGTGCCGGACATCGCACTCGGCCATGTCGAGACGCCCTATGCCGGCAGCGTGCTCGGCGCCAAGGGGGCGGGCGAATCCGGCACCGGCGGCGTGCCGGCGGCGATCCTGAACGCGGTGAACGACGCGCTGGCCGCGGCCGGTGGCGGGGTGGTGACGCAGATGCCGATCCAGCCGATGGACGTGCTGCGCGCGCTGGGGCGCCTGGCATGACGCCCAACCGCTTCGACTACGCCCGCCCGGCGACGCTGGCGGAGGCGCTGGCCCTGCTCGCCCGGCATGGCGAGGATGCGGCCCCCCTGGCCGGCGGGCAGAGCCTGATGCCGATGCTGGCGCTGCGCGTGGCTCGCCCGGCGCTGCTGCTGGACCTCAATCGCCTGCCGGGCCTGGATGGCATCGAGCGGCATGGCGAGCTGCTGCGCATTGGCGCCATGGCACGCCACGCGGCGGTGCTGGCGCATCCGCTGGTGGCGGCGCAGGCACCATTGCTGCCGCTGGCCCTGCGCCACGTCGCGCACCCCGCCATTCGCAATCGCGGCACCCTGGGCGGCAGCCTGTGCCTGGCCGATCCGGCGGCGGAACTTCCCGCCTGCATGCTGGCGCTGGACGCCGTGCTGGTGCTGGCATCGGCGGCGGGTGAACGACGGGTGGCGGCGCCGGACTTCTTCCAGGGCCTCTACGCCACGGCGCGCCGCGCGGAGGAAATGCTGCTGCGGGTGGAAATCCCGATCGCCGCCGGATGGACCCCCTGGTTCGCCGAAATTTCGCGGCGGCATGGCGATTTCGCCATGGCCGGCCTTGCCATGATGCGGCGTCCGGGCGCCGCGCGCCTGGCGTTTTTCGGCGTCGAGGCGCATCCGCGCCGCCTGCCGGCCCTGGAAGCGGCGGTGGCCGCCGGCGCCGATGCCGCGGCCCTGCTGCCCGCCCTGCTGGACCCGCTGGCCTCGCCGGAGGCATCCGCCGCCTATCGCCTGCATCTCGCGCAGGGCCTGCTGCGCCGCGCCGCGAAGGAGATCGCACCCCATGCTGCCGCCTGACGAACCCATGGGGACCGTCGCCTGCACCGTGAACGGCCGCGCCGTCTCCGGCCGTGCGCCGCTACGCCAGACGCTGGTGGAATGGCTGCGTGCCGATCTCGGCCTGACCGGCAGCCATGTCGGCTGCGCCCATGGCGTCTGCGGCGCCTGCCATGTGCGGCTGGATGGCGCCGTGGTCCGCGGCTGCCTGGTGCTGGCGGTGCAGGCGGATGGCGCGGCCGTCGAAACCATCGAAGCCGCCACCGGCCCCGAGATCACCGCCCTGCAAGCCGAATTCGTGCGCCACGCCGCATTGCAATGCGGCTTCTGCACGCCGGGGATGCTGCTGCAGGCCGCCGAATTGCTGCGCCAGGACAGCACCCCGACGCGCGAGGCGATTCGCGAGGCGCTGTCCGGCAACTACTGCCGCTGCACCGGCTACCAGCCGATCATCGACGCGGTGCAGGCGGCCGCCGCCGTGCTTCAGCCCGGCAGCACAAGTTCTGTCGCCACGCCACGGCAATCCATCTCGTAGTCCAGCCCCTCCACAGGCGGCCGGCAGAACTGCCAGGTGGCGCCGTGCCGCGCGGCACCACGAGCGACCAGGTCCTGCGCCAGGAAGGGATGGATGTCGTAGACGGTATAGACCTGCACGCCGGTGGTCGCCGCCCAGCCGAAGCCCATCGCGGCCATGCGGCGCTCCATCTCACCCAGCACCCAGCGCGCTTTTTTCAACATGCCCTCGGGCGAGGTGTCGCCGAGGGCCACGATGTGATCGCGATAATTGCCGCGGCCTTCCGCGGCCTCACCACTGCCGGCGACGACGAAGGACGGCGCCGCGGCAGTGTCGGGCATGGTGTAGGTGAAGGCGTGGAAGCCAGGCTCGGCCGGCGGCGCGATGTCGGGGCAGACATTGCTGCGGGCGACCGGGTTCTGCCCATCGTGCAGGATGCCCCATTCCGCCAGCACCGCCGCATAGGCCTGGTTGAATGCGAGGAAGCCCGCTTCGGTGAAGGGTGCCGGGGACCGCAGTTCACAGGCGCAGAAGGCGTTTCGTGGACGGCCGAGCGCATCCAGATGTGCGGCTATGCGCAGCCAGCCTTCCGCCATCGGCACCGGCTCGGCGAAGCGCGCGCGCACCAGGCGGTAGCCGGGCAGCGCCGCGACGCCGCAGGAATACTGGAACACGCCAGGCACGAAGCGAAAGCCGGCCTCCGTCACATCGATCGTCGCTGACATGTCCGGCAGGTTCCTCAAAATGGCGTATGGCGATTGAAGCCGATGCATAAGCCTCGGGCAACCGCGTGGACGGCGGCATCGCGGTGCTGCACCATGCCAATCCTGTCTTGGAGCCTGCATATGCTACGTCCGTCGATCGCCGTCTGGGACTACGACCGCACCCGCCCGCTGCTGGATGGCCGCATCAAGGTGGAGGGCTGCGACCCGGTCTGGCTGCACGACATGCCGATCGAGACGATGTTCTCCCGTGCCCTGGGCCAGTCGGAGTTCGACGTCTCCGAACTCTCCTTCAGCAACTTCATGGCGCTGACCTCGCGCGGCGCCTGCGACTATGTCGGCCTGCCGATCTTCCCCAGCCGCAGCTTCCGGCACGGCGCCTGGTTCGTGAACCCCGCCGCCGGCATCACGCGGCCCGAGGATCTCAAGGGCCGGCGCATCGGCGTGCGCGAATACTCGATGACCGCGGCCGTCGTCGCCCGCGGTATCCTGGCGGATGAATACGGCGTCCAGGCTGGGGACGTGACCTGGGTGATGGGCGACGTGGACGAGGTGGAGCGCAGCCATATCCCGCTGCCGGCGCTGCCGCCCGGCATCACCGTCGAACGCGCGCCCGATGGCCGGCTGCTCGCGGACATGCTGCTGGCGGGTGAGATCGACGCGCTGCTGGCCTACAAGCCGCCAAAGGCCTTTGTGAAGGGCACGCCCGGCATCGCCCGCCTGTTCGATGACTACGAGGAACGCGAGCGCGACTACGCCACGCGCACCGGCATCTTCCCGGTGATGCACCTGATGGGCATCCGGCGCAGCCTGGCGGAAGCCGAGCCATGGTTGCCGATGTCGCTGATGGCCGCCTTCACCGCGGCGAAGGACAGCGCCATCGCCGACCTGTCCATCGTGCAGGCGCTGAAGGTGGCGCTACCCTGGACCGCCGGCGAATTCGCCCGCACCCGCGCCGCCCTTGGCGACGACTACTGGCCCTATGGCATCGCCCGCAACCGCAAGCCGCTGGAGGCGCTCGCGCGCTGGCATCACGCGCAAGGCCTGTCGCCGCATCCGCTGAAGGTGGAGGACCTGTTCTTCCGCACCACCCTCGGGACCTGAGCCCGCCGTCAGGTCTCGTAGCGGTTCGCGGGCACCGGCAGCCCCAGGTGGTCGCGCAGCGTGCGGCCCGTGTAGTCGTGGCGGAACAGCCCGCGGGCCTGCAGTTCCGGCACGACCAGCGCGACGAAATCCTCCAGCGGCACGGGGTAATGCGGCGACAGCAGGGTGAAGCCGTCGCAGGCGCCCTGTTCCACCCATTGCTGCATGGTGTCGGCGATGCTGGCCGGTGTTCCCACCAGCAGATGATGGCCGAGCGAAGTGCCGAGATAACGCGCGACCTCGATGATCGAGAGGTTTTCGCGCGCGGCCTTTTCCACCAGATGCCGCTGGCGGGCCTGGGCCGCATTGCTCAGCGGTAGCGGGGGCAGCGGCGCGTCGCGCGGAAAGGCGTGGATGTCGAGATCGCCGCAGAGCCTGGCCAGCAGGCGCATCGCGTTTTCGTCCGACATCAGCCCCTGCAGGGTTCGGTACTTCGCCTGGGCCTCCGCCTCCGTGCGGCCGATGATGGTCATCAGCCCCGGCATGATCTTGATATGCGCGGGATTGCGCCCAAAACCGGCAGCCTGGGATTTCAGGTCGCGGTAGAAGCCCTGGGCTTCGGCCAGGTCGCTCTGCGCGGTGAAGACCAGGTCGGCCGTCCGTGCCGCCAGCGCCATGCCGGGCCCCGATGATCCGGCCTGGGTCACGATTGGGCGCCCCTGTGGGCAACGACCCATGTTCAGCGGGCCGCGCACCGAGAAATGCTTGCCGCGATGATTCTGGAAATGGATTTTGTCGGGGTCGATGAAGTTGCCCGTCGCCTTGTCCCGGATCAGCGCGCCCTCGGAAAAGCTGTCCCAGAGCGAGGCGACGACGTCATAGAATTCCTCGGCGCGTTCATAGCGTTCGGCATGCTTCATGTGGTGGTCGGCGCCGAAATTGCCGGCCTCGTCCTCCACCTGCGATGTGACGAGGTTCCACCCCGCCCTGCCGCCGCTGATATGGTCGATCGAGGCGAAGCGGCGGGCGATGTTGTAGGGCTCGTTGTAAGTGGTGGTCGCCGTCGCGATCAGCCCGATGCGCTGTGTGACCACCGCCAGCGCCGCCAGCAGTGTGGTCGGTTCCAGATAGGCCTGGCGCCCCTGCGTCGGGCGAAACGGGCTGACCCCATCCAACGCGGCGCTGCCGTTCAGCGCCACCGTGTCCTGGAAGAAGATGGTGTCCATCTTCCCCCGCTCCGCGGCCTGGGCGATCCGCACATACTGGGCGAAATCCATGTCGCATTCGGGGATGGCATCGGGGTGCCGCCAGCCGGCCGAATGGCTGCCCGGCGTGAAGAAGAAGGCCGCGAGATGCATCATGGTGCCAACCGCACATCCGTCGCCATCGTGTATTGGTCACCGCGCGGGGTCAGTGTCAGCGGCTTGCGCACCCCCCAGGTGGACCGCATGAAAAACACCGGCAGCAGCGCCCCGTTGTCCACCGTGAAGCGGACGGCGCGGCGGGTCGCGGCATCGCGGTCATTCTCGTCGAAGGTCGCATCGGCATCCGCGAGCATCCGGTCCAATTCCGGGTTGGAATAGCGCGTGCGGTTCCAGCCGCCATGCGCCAGGGCCGCGTTCGGGGTACGGACCAGCGCGGTCATCGCCTCGCTCGCCAAGCCGCTGGAGGAACCGAACATCGCCAGGTGCGCACTGAGTTCCGGCACGCCGCTGGGCAGGAGATTGGCGCTGCGGCGCAGGTAGACCGGCATGGGCAGCGCCTCGATCGTGGTGCGGATGCCGGCCACGGTCAGCATCTGCGCGATCGCCTGGCAGGATCGGGCGTCGCCGGCAAAACGGTCCAGCGTGCAATGGATGGTCAGGTTGAAGCCCTGCGGATACCCCGCCTCGGCCAGCAACCGGCGTGACAGGGCGGGGTCGAAGGCCGGAACGGGCAGTGCGGGATCATTGCCGGAAAATCCATCGGCGGCGATCTGCCCGGCTGGGGAGGCCGCGCCCTCCATCGCGCGTTCCGCCAGCGCGACGCGGTTGATCGCATGGTTCATCGCCTGCCGTACCCGCAGGTCCCGCAAGGGATTCTGCGCCAAAACCTGGCCCTCGGCATTGGTGGCGTTGGGGATCTGCGCGCTCATGCTGTCGAGGTAGAAGTAGTAGGTGAAAATGGAATCGCCCGAAAACAGCGCCGTCTGCGGATTGGCCCGTATCCGGTCGTGCAGCCCCGCCGGCACGCTGTCGATCACATCCACATCCCCCGCGAGCAAGGCCGCGACACGCGCGCTGTCGTTGGGGATGAAGGAATAGGTCACGCGCGCCCAGGGCTCGGGCGTGCCGCGCCAGTTCGCGCTGCGTTCGATCACCACATTCTGCGCCGGGCTCCAGCGGATCCAGCGATAGGGGCCGGTGCCGATGGCGGCGCGACCGCCGTTGAAATCAGCCTCGGACGCATCGGTCGCGCCGCGTTCGGACAGGATGGCGATCGCCACCATGAAATGCGGCTGCAATGGCGTGGGCACACGGGTCTTCACGATCAGGGTCAGATCGTCGACCACTGTCATCTCGGTCACATTGCGGACCGCGGCGGCATAGGTGCGCGCCCCTGGCGCCGCCAGCGCGCGGCGAATGGAAAAGGCCACATCGGCGGCGGTCAGCGGTGATCCGTCATGAAAGCGCACACCAGGTCGCAGTTTGAACTCCCAGGTCAGCGGATCGATGGCACGCCAGGATTCCGCCAGGGCCGGCCGCGCGATCAGGCGTTCATCCTGCGTCAACAGTGTTTCCCAGACATGCAACTGCACATTGCGGTTCGGCGTGAAGGTCAGGTGCGGGTCCGAACTGTCCACCGCCGCCTTCATCGCGATCCGCAGGTTCTGGGGTTGAACCTGGGCCTGGGCCGGCAAGGCCAAAAGGCAGGCGGCCAACAGCAGTGAACGCATCTCGGGAATCCTCATGGGGAAAGTGTGGCGAGCGTCGCGCGGCGAAGGCTGGGGGCCGCGATGCCCAGGTGGTCGCGCAGGGTCGTGCCGCTATAGGCCGTGCGATACACGCCGCGGCGCTGCAATTCGGGGATCACCTGGTCGACGACATCGTCGAGCCCCCCCGGCAGCCAGGGCGGCAGGATGTTGAAGCCATCGGCGGCGCCCTGGTGAAACCATTCCTCCATCGCATCCGCGATGTCGCCGGGGGTGCCGATCACCATGCGGTGCCCATTGCCGCCGGCGATGGCCAGGTAGAGTTGCCGGATCGACAGATTGCCGCGTTCCGCCATGCCGAGAAAAATTTTTGCTCGGCTCAACATCCTTTGGCTGACAGGCGCGGGCACCGGCCCATCGAGGTCGAAGCCCGACAAATCACCAAGCGAGCCCGCCAGCGCGCCGAGCCCCACCACCGGCTCCACCAGTTCCTGCAGAATATCGTAGCGGTCCTGCGCCTCCTGCCGCGTCCGGCCGGGGATGGCCATGATCCCGGGCATGATCTTCAGCGCATCCGGATCGCGGCCGTAGCGCGCCATCCGGCCCTTGACCGAGGCGTAGTAGGCCTGTGCCTCCGCCAGGGTCTGCGCCGCGGCGTAGACGACATCGGCGGTGGCGGCGGCGAGTTCGCGACCCTCCTCGCTGGCACCCGCCTGCACGATCACGGGCGACCCCTGTGGCGTGCGCGCGACGTTCAGCGGACCGCGGACGGAAAAATGCTTCCCCTTATGGTCCAGCACATGCATCCGCGCGGGATCGAAATTGATGCCGCTGTCCTTGTCACGAATGAAGGCATCGTCGTCCCAGCTTTCCCACAGGCCGCGCACCACCTCGACGAATTCCGCCGCGCGGTCGTAGCGATTGGCATAGCTGGGCGCGGCGTCGAGGTTGAAATTCGCGGCCTCCATCTGGGTGACCGAGGTCACCACGTTCCACCCGGCCCGCCCGCCGCTGATGTGATCCAGCGAGGCGAATTTCCGCGCGACGTGATAGGGCTCGTTGTAGGTGGTGGAGGCCGTGGCCACGAGGCCGACCCGCTGCGTGACCATCGCCAGTGCCGAGAGCAGGGTCAGCGGCTCGAACTGCACATTCTTCGATGTGCGGCACAGCGCGCCCTTCGGCTCATCATGGAAGCGGATGCCGACGCCATCGGCCAGGAAGGCCATGTCGAGCAAGCCACGTTCGGCCGCCTGCGCGACACGCACGAAATGCGCCAATTCCATATTGCCGCCGGCCGAGGCCTCCGGATGGCGCCAGGCAGCCAGGTGATACCCCATGCCGATCATGGAAACGCCAAGTCGGATCTGGCGGGCTTGCATCTGGATCCTCCCTGGTCGGCACCATTGAACCAGCATGACACGGGTGCAACAACGGGCGCATCCCTGGGATTCGGCGGCATGCGTGCCGGCATGCCCAGATTTTAGGCGGGAGAGCGGGTTGCACGACAGGCAAATGCATTTGGGCGTCTTCGTCCTCGGCACCGGCAACCACATCGCGGGCTGGCGCTATCCCGGCGCCGCCGACAGTTTCCAAAGCCTGCCGGTGATCCAGGAGATCGCGCGCATCGCCGAACGCGGGAAATTCGACCTGCTGTTCCTGGGCGACAGCCTGGTCGCGGGGGTGAACGACCACCCGTCCTTCACCGCGCGGTTCGAACCGCTGACCATGCTGGCGGCGCTGGCCGCGACCACGACGCATGTGGGGCTGGGCGCGACCTCCTCCACCACCTATGGTGAACCGCTGCTGGTGGCGCGGGCCTTCGCTTCGCTCGATCATCTCAGCGGCGGGCGCGCGGCGTGGAATGCCGTCACCAGTTCCGGCCCCAAGGCCGCGGCGAATTTTGGTCGGGAGCATCCGCGCCACGATGCGCGGTATGAGGTCGCCGAGGAGTTCGTCGATGTGGTCAGGGGTTTGTGGGATTGCTGGGATGATGGCGCGATCGTCGCCGATCGCCAGACCGGGCAATACATCGACCCGGACAAAGTGCGCCCCCTGGATCACGAGGGCCGCTTTTTCCGCGTGAAGGGTCCGCTGAACATCGGCCGCACGCCGCAGGGCCAGCCGGTCATCCTGCAGGCCGGCAGTTCCGATCCGGGCCTGGCGCTCGCCGCCCGCACCGCCGATGTCGTCTTTTCCGTCGTGCAGGATTTTGACGAGGCCTGCCTCGCCTATCGCGCGCTGAAGGATCGGCTGCCCGCCTTCGGCCGCCAGGACAGCGACGTCGCGGTGCTGCCCGGCGTCATGCCCATCCTCGGCGCGACCGAGGCCGAGGCGCGCGAAAAGCTGAACCTGCTGCAAAGCTTCGTGACCGGCAGCAACGCGGCGTCGCTGCTGTCGCTTCGGCTGGGCATCGATGTCTCGGGCTTCGCGCCCGATGACCTGGTGCCGGACCTGCCGCTGCCCGATACCTCGCATGGTTTCGCCCGCACGATGCTGGCCAAGGCCCGGCGCGAGGCCATGACCTGGCGCGACCTGCATAACCTGACCGGGGCGGCGCGCGGACATTGGGTGCTGGCGGGAACACCGGTCCAGATCGCCGACACGCTGGAGGCCTGGTTCCGTGGCGGTGCCGCGGATGGCTTCAACATCCTGCCACCTTACTTCCCCGGCGGCTTCGATGATTTCGTCGACCAGGTGGTGCCGATCCTGCAGGCGCGCGGGCTGTTCCGCCGCGACTACAGCGGCACCACGCTGCGTGATCACCTGGGGCTGGCGCGGCCGGCGAGCCGGTTCTTCGCCGATGGGCGACCCTGACAGGCGGGGCCGATCCGGCGCCGCGTTGATCCGGCGCAAGGCAGGCGACGGCGCGGCATCGTATTGGGCTTCCCAGCAGGGAGGAACGCTGTGCCATGAGCGGAACAACCGTATTGGCCGAGGTCGCCGCCGAACGCACGCGCCAGGATGCGCAATGGGGCGGACCGGCCCATGATGATACGCTGCCCTTCAACGCCTTCATCCAACTGATCACGGATTATGCCGGCTGGGCCCGCGCCAAGGCGCGTGAGGGTTCGACGCTGGAAGCACGGCAGCGGCTGATCCAGGTCGCCGCCATCGCGGTCGCGGCCGCCGAAAGCATGACCCGCCGCCAGGGCAGCCCGGCGGCCTCCGTGCCGCCCGACTCACCGAGCATCGATTGGGAGTAGCGTCTCGCCCGGCACGTTCTCGTCAACGATAACAGGAGAAACCACGATGCCCGCCACCGGCGTTGATGTCTGGGACAAGACCCTGCAGACGACCAACATCTGGCTCGACGAAATCATGGAGCGCATGGGCCCCGATCGCCACACCGCCTGGCATGCGCTGGGCGCCGTGCTGCGCGCGCTGCGCGACCGCCTGCCGCTGGAACTTGCGGCGCATCTTGGCGCGCAACTGCCCCTGCTGGTGCGCGGCACCTATTACGACCAGTGGCATGTCGGCGGGCAGACGGGCTTGCCGCGCACGCTCGATGATTTCTTTGCCGTGGTCGAACTCAACCTTGGCAATACGCGGCCGATGTCGAGCGCCGAGGCGACCGCCGCGGTCTTTCGCACCCTGTCCAACCACGTCGACCGCGGCCAGATCCGCAAGGTGGTCGCGGCCTTGCCCGCACCGCTGCGCGATTTCTGGCTGGATTGCGAGGCGGGGTAAGGCCAGCGCCCCCCCCGTGCGGCGCCCGCATTGACCTGACGCAAGGCGCCGCCGGCGCCATTGCGTCACCTCTGGAACACGATGCCCGCCCCGCTCATCCTGACCCTGCTCGCCCTGGCCATCCTGGCGCCGGCGGGGCTTGGCTGGGCGCTGCTCGGCCCGGCCCGGCCCTGGTTGGACGAGGCGGCGACGGCGCTGGCCCTGGTCGGCTTTGCCGCACTGCTGGTGGAATTCGTGCTGTCCGGGCGGTTCCGCGCGGTGTCGGGCGGGGTCGGCGTGGACCGGACGATGCGCTGGCACCAACGCATCGGGCGGGTGCTGACGGTGGCGCTGCTGTTGCACCCCTTCCTCTACACCCTGCCGGATGGCGCGGCTTTCTGGCGGCCGGATGATGTGACGCGGGTGCATGCGCTGGGGCTTGGCCGGGCGGCGATCGTATCCGGGCTGCTGGCTTGGCTGCTGCTGGCCCTGCTGACCCTGACCGCGATCTGGCGCGACGCCCTGCCCTATCGCTACGAGACCTGGCGCAGCATGCACGGACTGGGCGCGCTGCTGCTGGTCGGGCTGGGGCTGCACCATGCGCTGGCCGCCGGGCGCTATGCCGCGCATCCGGCGGTGGCTGGCACCCTTTGGGCACTGTCGGGCCTGGCCGTGCTGACGATGGCCTGGGTGGCGCTGGTACGACCGCTGACGCGGCGGCCCTGGCGCATCGCCATGGTGCGACCCGCCGCGCGGAAAATCTGGGAGGTCGTGCTGGAACCGGTCGGGCATGCCGGCCTGGCCTATCGCGCCGGGCAATTCGCCTGGCTGAAACTGGACCGCGGCCCGTTTTCACGGCGCGAACACCCGTTTTCCATCGCCTCGGCCCCGGCCGAGGCGGGGCGGCTACGGTTCCTGATCAAGGAAGCCGGCGATTTCACCCGCACCATCGGCGGCCTGCCGACGGGCGCGCGCGCATTCGTGGACGGGCCGCACGGAAACCTGTGCCTTGAGGGGCATTCCGAACCGGGCATCGCCTTCATCTGCGGCGGGGTCGGCGTGGCGCCAGCCCTCGGCATGATCCGCCACGCCGCGGCCCGCGGGGACCTGCGGCCGATGCTGCTGCTCTACGGCAACCGCCTGGCGGACCAGATCCTGGCCGCCGAGGAACTGGCCGCACTGGACTGGCTGACCGTGGTGCATGTGCTCGGCGAACCGCCCCCCGGCTGGACGGGTGAGGCCGGGCGGCTGGACGCGGCGCTGGTCGCCCGCCGCTGTGCCCCGGCCGCGGCGGCGGGCTGGCTGTTCGTGCTATGCGGCCCGGCCCCGATGCTGGCGACCGTGCGCCAAGCCCTACGCGGCCTGGGGGTGCCGGCCGCACGCATCCTGATGGAGCGCTTCTTCGACAATTGATCGCCCACCCCCGGGGTGCGCCCGCCGCGCGACGCGCCCATGATACGCCCAAGGGTCGGGGGGGCGTCACGGTGCGGGCAAAGGCTGGGGTCGGACAGGGCTGTGCGGCGGATGTGGATTCGCCGCTGGCCTGGCGGCGATTGGCCGCCGCCGTGGCAATTGGCACCATCGGCGGCGTCGGGCTGTGGTCGATCGTGGTGTCGCTGCCCTCGGTGCAGGCCGAATTCGGCGTGGCACGCGGGGCCGCGACCCTGCCCTATTCCGCCGCCATGTGCGGGCTGGTGCTGGGCGGGGTGTTGATGGGCTGGCTCGCCGATCGCTTTGGCGTGGTGGTGCCGGTGGTGATCGGCACGCTGGCGCTGGCGGTCGGCTACGTCGGGGTCGCGCTGGCCCCCAGCCTGTGGGTGTTTGCCCTGATCTACGGCGGCGTGATCGGGTTGCTGGGCAGTTCGGCGGTCTTCGTGCCGCTGGTCGCCGATACCTCGCACTGGTTCGACCGCAGGCGGGGCATCGCCGTCGCCTTGTGCGCCAGCGGCAATTACCTGGCCGGCGCAGCCTGGCCGCCGGTGCTGCAGCATTTCATCGATACGGTCGGCTGGCGGCAGACTCATATCTGTATCGGATTGTTCTGCCTGGTTACCATGCTGCCGCTGGCACTGCTGCTGCGGCGGCCGACGCCGATGGCCGCCGAACCGGCGCGCGCCGTCGACGCACCCAAATCCGCCCCCCTGGGCATGCCGCCCAACGCCTTGCAGGCCTTGCTGATCCTGGCCGGCATCGCCTGCTGCGTCGCCATGGCCATGCCGCAGGTCCATATCGTCGCCTATTGCGTCGACCTGGGGTATGGCGCCGGGCGGGGGGCGGAAATGCTCTCGCTGATGCTGACCATGGGCATCGTCAGCCGCCTGGCATCGGGCTGGATCATGGACCGGATCGGCGGGGTGGCGACCCTGCTGCTGGGATCGGTGCTGCAGGGCCTGGCCCTGGCGCTGTTCCTGCCCTTCGACGGGCTGGTGTCGCTCTATCTGCTTTCGGCGCTGTTCGGCCTGTTCCAGGGCGGCATCGTGCCGAGCTACGCGATCATCGTGCGCCGTTTCTTCCCGCCCATGGAGGCCGGCACCCGGGTCGGGCTGGTGCTGTCGGCGACCCTGGCGGGGATGGCGCTGGGCGGCTGGATGTCGGGTGCGATCTTCGATGCGACCGGATCCTACCAGGCGGCGATCCTCAACGGGCTGGGGTGGAATGCGCTGAACGTCAGCATCGCGGCCTGGCTGCTGTGGCGGTCGCGCGGGGCCGGGCGGGTGGCGGCGCCTCTGGCGGCGTAAAGCGCGCGGGTTTGTGCCCCCGGGTTTGTGCCCCCGACTTTGTGCATGGATCAGATGATGCATATGCGTCAGACTGTGCACTGCACAAAAAAACGGGATTTCCAGATGCTCCGTATCAATCGCGCACTCGGCGCCCTGATAACCGGTGCATGCCGAGCGCTCCGCAACGGGCGCGGCGCGCTGTGTTTGGGGCTGCTGGGTTTGGGGTTGCTGGCCGCGGCCTGTTCGCCGCAATCGGGCAGCCTGGGCCCCACCGTCACCACCCCGGCGCTGGAAGCGAACCGGATGCGCACCGCGGATGGGTTGAACCTCGCCTTCCATGAATGGCGGCCGACAGGCCCCGCCACGGCCCGCATGCTGGCGCTGCACGGGTTGAACGACCATGGCGCGAACTTCATGGCCGAAAGCGCGCCGCCGCTGGTCGAGGGCGGGCTGCACATCTTCGCCTTCGACCAGCGCGGCCATGCGCGCAACCCGCGCCCCGGCATCTGGCCCGGGCAGGATGCGCTGGTCAGCGACGCGGTCGCCGCCATCCGCCTGATCCGTGCCCGGCACAGCGACCTGCCGCTGTTCGTTCTGGGCGAAAGCATGGGCGCCAATGTCGCGCTGCTGGCCGCCGAGCAATTGCGCGCCGCCGGGGAGTCCAGCCTGGTCGATGGCTGGATCTTCCTGGTGCCGGGGCTTTGGGTGCTGGATGACATGAACCCGGTGACCGCCGCATCCTTCCGCCTGGCGATGTTCCAGTTCCCGCGCCTGGGCGTGTCCTCCGGCTCACCAGCCATGATCGCGACCGACAACAGCGACACGCTGGAACGCTTCAACGCCGACCCGCTGACCTTGAAAACCACCCGTGTCGATGTCGTGGCCGGCCTGCTGGACCTGAATGGCGCCGCCAAGCCGCTGGTCGCGACCTGCTGCACGGCGCCCAGCCTGTTCCTATACGGCGCGCGGGACAGCGTCTTCGAACCGGTGCCGACGGTCGCGACCCTGCGCAGCCTGCCGGCCGAGGGCGGCGGCCGGGTGGGGCTGTATCGCGAGGGCTGGCACATCCTGCTGCGTGACCGCCAGCGGCAGGTCGTGACCGACGATATCCTGGCCTTCACCCGCAACCCGCGCGCGGCCTTGCCATCGGGGGCCGATGCCGAAGGCGCGCGCTGGGTCGCCCAGGGCCGGATGTAGCACCGGGGATGCTGTTCCTCTGGGCCGCCGCGGCGGCGACCGGTCTTTTTGGCACATTGATGGCGGCCGCCGGCCTGCTGCATGCGCTGCGCGTGCGCCAGGACACGCGCGACGTTGCCGGCCAGGTCACGCTGATCCTGCCGCTGACCGGGCCGGTGCCGCGCCTGGAGGCCCTGTTCCAGGCGCTCGCGGCACAGCGGTTGCGCCCGCGCCGGCTGATCGTCGCGGTGGAATCGCTCGATGACCCGGCCGCCGCCAGGGCCAGCGCGGCCGCGGCGCTGCTGCCATTCCCGATGCGGCTGGTGGTGGCGGAAACCAGCGACACGCGTGGCCAGAAATGCACGAACCTGATCGCGGGCTTCCGCCAGGTCGATGCGCTGGACGATGCGGTGGTGATGCTCGACGGTGACATCCTGCCGCAGCCCTGGTGGCTTTCGACCCTGGCCGGGCCATTGCTGAGTGGCCGCCACCACATCGTCACCGGCTATCGCTGGCCCTGCCCGGTCGCCCCCGGGGCGCTGACCCAGATCGTCGTCTGGTTCGACCGCTGCATGGCGACCCTGCCGCGGTTGCAGCGGCTGGCGCTGGTCTGGGGCGGGTCGCTCGGGTTTTCGCGCCAGGCGCTGGCCGTGCTCGACCTGCCCAACGTGCTCGACGGCGCCTTGTCGGACGATCTGGCCATCGCCTCGGCGGCGCGGCGGGCGGGCATCCATGTGCTGACGCGCCTCGTGCTGCAACTGCCCACGCCTTATGAGGCCGATACGCCCGGCTTCATGCGGCGGCAGATGCAGATCATCCATTTGTGCCGCCCCTGGCTGTGGCGCACGGCCCTGGCGGTGAATCTGCTGGACGCGCTGGGTTGGGCCGCGCTGCTGATCCTGGCCGTGTCCTCGCCCCTCGCTCTCGGGCTGCTGGTCCTGCTGCTGGGCTTCCGCCTGCTGCGCTGGTGGTTGAACGACCGCCTCGCCCGCGTGATCGAGGCCCCCGACAGCCCGGCCAATCGCTCGGCACAGCTTTGGGTCGCCCTGGCGGCGCCCGTCTGCATCTGGCTCATCCTGGCGCTGATGCTGGGGGCCTGGCCACGCCGCCGTATTGCCTGGCGCCATGTGACCTATGCGCTCGATGGGCCCGACAAGGTGCGCGTCATCCGCCGCGACACGGCGCCCCCGGCGCCCCCCTGCCCCGTGACCGGTGACGCCGGCGCGGTCTTCGTCCAATCGGTCACCGGGCGCTTCCTGAACGATCTGTGGCGGCTGACCTTCGGTGTCACCGCCAGCCCCATTCCGCGCGATGGCACCCGCTACGGGCTGTGGCGCGCGCCCTGCGGGCTGGTGTTCTTCTCGCCCCCGATGGTGGGCGACCAGGCGTTCTACGGCTCGCTCTACAAGCGCTGGGCCTTCCACGAGACCCTGGCGCATGATTCGGCCGCCCGCGTGGAATTCCTTGAGGCAGCGACCCTGGTCCCGCCCGGCGCCCTGGTGCTGGATGTCGGCGCCGGGACGGCCAGTTTCTCACGCCATGTGGGGCATGCGCGCTACATCGGCCTCGAACCCTATGCCAGCCACTACGACCTGCCCCAGGGGGTGGAGATCTGCACCGACACGCTGCCGGACCACGCCGTGACGGCGGCCGGGCGGTATGACGTGGTCTGCGCCTTCCAGGTGATCGAACATGTCACCGACCCGCGCGCCATGGCCGCGCAGATGCTGGCCTGCCTGAAGCCGGGGGGACTGCTGATCCTGGTCGCGCCCCTCTGGCCCTCGACCCTGACACGGGTGCCGAATTTCGCGCTGAACGCGCCGCCGCACCACGTCACCTGGTGGTCCGAACCCGCCATGGCGGCGCTGGCCGGGGCGATCGGGGCCGATGTCGTCCAGGCCCGGCCGCTGCCGCCGACGATCCACCAGGGCATCATCCATTGGATGGCGCGGCTGTCGCCGGTGAAGCCGGGCGAGCACGGACCCTGGTTCCAGTCCCGCTGGTCCTGGCATTTCGGCCTGGTCCTGGCCTATCTGGCCGGACGGGTCGCGGTTTGGTTCAAGCCGATGCCGGCAAGCGCATCGCCGATGGATGTGATGCTGGTGGCGCGCAAGCGCGGGTAACGCGCGCCACCGGCCCCTCGCCGCTACAGGTTCACCACCGCCACCGGCAGCCACGGCACGACGTGGATATACACCGGGTCGTAGAACCAATCCGCCTCGAACCCACCATCCCCACCCGCCGGGTTGAAGGCGCGCGAGGCGACGTCGAGCGAGAAGGAATAGGCCCCCTGCAAGGCCGACCCCGGCAGAACAAAGACAGCCGTGCGGCTGACGGCATTGTCGCCGGCCGAGGTGTGCCAATGCTCGGCGCTGGCCTCGGAGGAGGCCAGGACCGGCGCGCTGCCGCCGCAGCCGCCGCCGCGCAGGAAGGCCGAACGCATATGCGTGGCCGAGGCCAGCCAGCGGACCTCGATCTCGATATCGGCCCCCGCCGGGCGACGGATGACCGGGCAGATCAGTTCGAGCGGCAGGCTCCAGGCCCCACCCGCCACCCGCCAGCGCAGCCCGAGGAACTGCGTGGTCGGCGCCGAATTGTCGAGCCGGAAGGCGACCGGTGCCGCCGTTTGCAACACCGCCTTGGCGGCGTTGCCGGTCTCCATCGTCACCTCGTAGTGCCCGTCGACGAAACTGCCGGTCGGCCAGTTCAACAACAGGCGCGATGGATGCCATCCCTCCGCCTGCGGGCGGACCGGATACCAGCCGGCCGCGTCCGGCGCTTGCCACACGGTTTGCAGCGCGCCGCCGACGATACGGTGCAGCGGCCAGGTCAGCCCGGTGAAGGCCACCTGCGGCCCGGCGTTCTGCCGGTAGCGCAACTTGTAGAAGGCGGCGTTGCCAACCTCGGCGCAGCCATAGATCTGCAAGGTGCCGCAATAGGGTGCGGTCGCCGGCGCCAGCGGAAAGTCGGCCGGGCGCGCCGGATCCAGCCCCGAGGCGCGTGGCCGGTTCGCCCGCTTGCCATATCCGGTCGCACCGTCGTGGTAGGGCACGGCCGGCGCCGCCGGGTTGATCAGCGGCATCAGCCCCGCGAAGGTCAGCGCGGGCACGTTGCCGCAGGCGACGGCCGGCACGTCGCAGGCCACGCCGGCGATGGCGATCTGGCTGGCTTCCAGCGTGACATCGGGAATGGCGCCGGCATTCCAGCGGACGTCGAAGTAGCCTTCGCTGTAGATCACATCCTCGGTGCCATCGCCGTTCACATCCTGCGTCACGCGGAAGGTGATGTCCGGCACGTCCAGCAGCGGCACCCATTCGGGCAGCAGCACGGTGGTGCAGCGGCGGAACGGGCCGATCCAGCGATCAGGGCGGAATTGCTTGAGCAACTCGGCCGGCAGGCGCTGCGCCAGGCGTGGCGCCTGCTCCTTCTCCACATCGCCCAGCCCCTGTGGCAGCGGCGGCGGCGAGGCGCGCAGCGGCGTGGCGGCCAGGCGCGCCGCGAGGCCGCCGGAGGGCCCGCCAAAGCTCTTGGCGGATTCCGCGCGCGCCAGGAGGTCGGCGGCCTCCCGCCCGATCACCTCGGCGGCGCGGCGCAGGGTGAAGCCGCCGTCGCGCAGCAGCGGCGGCGGATCGGGCCTGGGGATCGGCGGTTCCGGCCAGCGGATCAGTTCCGGCACGCGGATGCCGTCCAGATCGTCCAGCAGGTCGGCCAGGCTGGGGCGACGGAAGATCACGTCGAAGCAGATGCGTTGCGCCCGCCAACGCAGCACCCAGTCGATATCGAAGCGCGGCACCCAGACGCAGAACCGGCCGCAGGCGTCGGTCTTGGTGGTGGCGATCACCTCCCGCTTGCAGTTCAGCGGGAAGTACCAGCCATAGGGCCAGCCGGGCGGGAACCAGCCGAGCAACTGACAATCGGTGTCCTCGACATGCACGGTCGCGAAGGGCACGGGCAGCAGGGCGCCGCTGGCCGGATCCCGCTTGACCACCCGGCCACAGATCCGGCGAAACAGGAACAGCGCGGGGTCGATGCGGAAGCGATGCCGCTCGGCGAGTTCGGCGATCGGGTGCTTGACCAGGTCTTCCACCGCCAGGCCGCTCAGCCGCGCCAGGCGGCCCGCGGCCATCTCGCCCAGCGGCGTCCGGTCCGGATCCAGTCCCGCCGCGGCATTGGGCAGCAGGTCTTCCTTGGCGGCTTTCGGGGTTTTCGGCGCGGGTGTGCGAGGCCCGTTGGGTGGCAACGTCATCTGCGTCCTCCCGTTTTCGCTCAACGAGTTGCGCGGCAAAATCGCTTTCTCGTTTCGCGCGCGGGACGCTAACGCCGCCGGTTTGGCGGGAACAACAAACAACAACGCACGATTGAGTGATCTCGACTGATAGGTTTTCAATACATATCAGATGATGTTCAGTAACTGGCCAGTTCCACCATTGTCGTCGGCAGCGTGGGCGGTTCCACGACGCTGGGATCGATAATCATGGAGCGCGTCGTCAGGGACACCGGCGACGCGAAGAAGGGGCCGCGCCCTTCCATCGACGCCATCCGGCCCCGGCCGGAGCGCGTGGTGCTGGCCACCCGGATCGTGCCGGGGCCGCACATCGTCTGCGCCATGAAGGGCGGGCGACCGGGGCGGCTGAAGACCGGGACATCCGTCTCCTCCCCCTGCATCAGCCGGCTGGCGACCTGCCAGTCATCCAGCGCGCCGAGCAGGCAATCATTGGCGGCCATGCGGCCGTCGGGCGGTGCCGCGCAACCGCTCAGCACGAAAAGCAGCGCGAAAGCGCCGAGGGGCCGGGCGCCGGAGTGCCGAGAGGGACGCATCGGTAGGTCTCCTGCATGGTTTGCAGGGGCGACCATCAGGCCGTTTCGGTTAAACGCCGGTTTCCGCGGCTATCGATTCGTCGCGAAAAACGCCTCCGCCCCCGGATGCAGCGGCAGGGTCAGCCCCTGGCGCGCCGTGGCCGGGGTGATCTGCAGCGCGGCCGGCCCGCCCAACGCGGCCAGCGATGGGGCACGGAACAGGGCGGTCAGGATCGCCCCGACCTCGGCCGTGGTCAGGGCCGCATCGCCGACCAGCAGCGCCGGGGTCGCCGCGGTCATCAGCGGCGCATCCAGCCCCGGATAGGCCCCGGCCGGAATGCTGAAGGGCAGCAGCGGCGCCAGACGTGTGACGGCGTCGGGGTCCAACGGCAGCAGGCGCAGCGGCACCGTGTCGGCGATCCGCAGCACCGCCTGCGCGGGGGCCAGGCTGACGGCGATATGCGCCGCGACCTGGCCCGAGGCCAGGGCCGCCGCCACCGCATCGGGCGCCAGCGGCACGCGTGTGGCGTCGGTCAGGCCGTAGGCTGCCAGCACCGCTTCCGCCGTCACCCGCGCACCCGACCCCGCGATGCCGACGCCGATGCGCCTGCCTGCCAGATCCGCCATCTGGCGCAGCGGCGATGCGGCGGGAACGATGACGTGCACGGCCTCGGGGAAGAGGCTGGCCAAGGCGCGCAGGCCCGGCATCGCGGCCCCTGCCTCACCGCGAAAGGCCTGGCCCGCGACATCGGCCTGGGCCAGCGCCAGCAGCGCGGTGCCATCGGCCAAAAGCCGCAGGTTCTCGACGCTGCCGGCACTCGGCAGGGCGGTCATCGCCGGGCGGTCGGGGGTTGCCGGCAGGCCGGCCAGCGCCGCCGCCAGCCGCGCGTATTCCGACCCCGCGGCACCACCGGCCAGCGGCAGGCCGCGTTCGATGCGGGCCAGGCGGCCCTCGATATTGCGCCACGCCTGGGCCAGTTCCTGTTCGATCGCGACCGAGGCCGGGCCGCCGGTCGCGCGCGGAATCGCGGTCAAGGCCGTCTGGATCGCGGTCAGCAATTGTTCGGCACGGCCACCGGGCCCTTCCATCGCGGCCGGACGGCCGGCGGCGGCACCGCCGGCCAGCGCGACCCAGACATCGCCGTTCCGCTTCACGCGGATACTGCCATTGGCGCGCAGCAGATCGCCGGCCGCATTGCCGCCGCGCGCCACCCCGCGGATGCCGCGCGGCCCGGCGCCCAGGGCGGCCGACAGTGCCTGCAACGTCCCGCCCGACCAGCCGCCGAAATCATGCGCCCGGGCCAGCCGCAGGCGCGTCGCGACATAGATGATGCGGCCACCCGTCTCGGGATCGGGCGCGTCCCCCATGCGGCGGAAATCCTTCAGCTCCAGCAGGCCGGGGCCGGCGGCGGCATCGATCCGGCTGGCCAGGATCCGGGACAGCGCCACCGCATCGGGCTGCGCCACCGCCGGCACCGCCCCCAGCAGGACCAGCAGCAGGAGGAGGATGTGCCGCATCGCGCTATTCGCCAAAGACCGGCAACGCCAGCGCGCCGGTCAGCACCAGCGCATTGGCCAGGTCGATGAAGAAGGCACCGGTCAGCGGCACCACCAGGAAGGCGACGGGGGCTGCGCCATAACGCCCCGCCACCGCCTGCATATTGGCGATGGCCGTCGCGGTGGCGCCCATCGAGAACCCGAGGAACCCCGCAGACATCACCGCCGCTTCATAGTTCCGGCCCATGACGCGATAGACGACCAGCACGGCATAGAGCACCGCCACCACGGCCTGCACCGCCACGATCACCAGCAAGGGCCCGGCCAGTGCGGCCAGTTCCCACAGCCGCAAGGTCGTCATGGTCATCGACAGGAACAGCGCCAGCGCGATCCCGCCGACCAGGTCGACGGCCGCGTCATTCACCGGCAGCCGCACCGCCGGGGCCAGCAGGTTGCGCAGCAGCACGCCGCAGAACAGGCACCACAGGAAATCCGGCAGGGCCACCGGCGCATCGGCCATCATCGCCGCGAGCCAGCCACCCGCCAGCAGGCAGAACATGACCAGGGCGACGGTGACGATGGTGCTTTCGGTGGTGACCTCGGCGGCTTCGCCAGGGCCAGCGGCGCTGGTTTGCGCGCCGCCCTCAGCCAGGGTCGGCCGCCCACGCAGCAGGTATTGCGCGACAGGCCCGCCGACCACGCCGCCCAGGATCAGCCCGCAGGTCGCCGCCGCCATCGCCATGCCCGCCACGCCGGACAAGGCATGGGTATCGGAGAAAATCTGCGCATAGGCGGCCCCGGTGCCATGGCCACCGACCAGGGTGATCGTGCCGGCGAGCAGCCCGATCAGCGGATGCTGGTCCAACATCAGCGCCATGCCGACCCCGGCCACGTTCTGCACCACCAGGAAGGGCACGACGCAGGCCAGGAACAACACCAGCCGCGGCCCGCCTGCCCGCAAACGCCCAAGATCCGCCGACAGCCCGACCGTCGCGAAGAACGCCAGCAGCAGCGGCCCCCGCAAGCCGCCCGAAACATCGATATCGAAGCCGAACCCCAGGTGCAGCACCGTGGTCAGCACGGCGAAAGCCAGCCCGCCGGTGATCGGCTGCGGGATGTTGTAGCGCGTCAGCACGCCGATCCGCCCGTTCAGGAAGCGGCCCAGCAACAGGATCGCCGCGGCGAGCGTCAGGGTCTGCAGCGGGTCGAGCGTCATGGCGGCTCCAGTGAGACGCGACATCCTGCCAAGGATGCGGCCGGAGCGCACGGGGCTATGCGCGCCAATCTTGCGAAACCCGACTTGACACACCGCGCCCGCTTTGGCCCATTTGTCCTAATACGTCCGGTAGAGACGTGACTGGAGGATCGACGTGCAGGAAGTCTTCGTCGGACAGGAAGACGAAATCCCCGAAGGCGGCCGCAAGGTCGTCGTGGCGGGTGGCATCGAGATCGGCGTGTTTCGCGTCGACGGCCAGCTTCAGGCCTGGCGCAACGAATGTCCGCACCAGGGCGGCCCGGTTTGCCAGGGCAAGATGATGAAGGGCGTCGAGGAACGGCTCGACGCCGACCGCCGCAGCCTGGGCATCCACTACAAGGAAGGCTCGCTGCACGTGGTCTGCCCCTGGCATGGCTATGAATTCGACCTGCGCACCGGTCGCCACGCGGGGTTGGATCGCATCCGCCTGGCCGCACACAAGGTGACGGTGCGGCAGGGTGCGGTTTTTGTGTCGGTCAATGCCTGACGCACCCGACATCGCCCGCGTCGCCGAACAGGCGCTGGCCTTGGCCGAGGCCGCGCTGACCGCCGAGGCCACGCGGGCCATCCCCGACGAAGCCGTGCAGCAGTTGATCGCCGCCGGGCTGAAGCTTTTCGCGGCCAAGGTGGAATTGGAGCAGCGTCACTTCCTGCCCGTCGGCGGGCGCGACGCGGTGACGCCGACCGAGGTCGCGGTGACGGTGACGGAACTGCTGCGCGCCGTGGATTTGAATCTCTTCGACCTGTCGATGTGGGCCGGCCGGCCGCGCTTCGGCGCCGACGAGACCGGTCTGCTCTAGAAAAAAGAAGACGGAGGCACGCCATGACCGAAACCCCGCGCCAGGCCCCGGTTGAACTGCCGATCATCGGCGCCCGCACCCATTCCGCCGATATCCTGGCGCATGGCCGCAGCCAGGCGATCAAGCGCGGCCTGGATCGCACCTTCATCGTTGATGTCGACAGCCATATCGGCGAGACGGCGGCCTGGCCCGAAGTGCTGAAGTTCATCGAGAATGATGCGACGCGCGAAGCCGCCTTCACCTTCGGAGGGGGCACCGGGCAGAACGCTTTCCTCAACGACATCCCCGGCCTGCAATGGCAAAGCGTCCACGGCCGCATCCCCCATGGCGCGGGGTTGAAGGAGCCGGTCGAGGATACCTCGGTGCCACGCGAAGTGACGCTGTGCCGCCGCGCGATCGACGCGCTCGGGCTGGACTACCAGGTCTTCTTCCCGTCGGGCCTGCTGTTCCTCGGCATGCATCCGGTGAAGGAAATGGAGGCGGAACTCGCCACCGCCTATAATCGCTGGCTGGTCGAACATGTGCTGCCGCACGAGCCGCGCATGAAGGCGATGCTCTACCTGCCGTTCAATTCGCCCGAAGCCGCGGAGGCGACGGTGAAGCGCTTCATCGGCGCCAAGGGCGTCGTCGGCTTCCTGGTGACCAGCACGCGCTACCAGGCCGTGCACTCGAACGAATACATGCGCACCTACGCGATGCTGGAGGAAGCGGGGATCCCGATCGGCTTCCACGCCCACCACAACTGGCACAATGAATATACCAAGCAGCTCAACCGCTTCATCTCGATGCACGCACTGTCCTTCGTGCTGTCGAACATGGTGCATCTGACCAACTGGGTCATCAACGGGCTGCCGGAACGCTTCCCGCGGCTGAAGACGATCTGGATCGAAAGCGGCCTCGCCTGGGTGCCGTTCCTCATGCAGCGGCTGGACCATGAATACCTGATGCGGCGCAGCGAGGCGCCGCTGCTGAAGCGCCTGCCGAGCGAATACATGCGCGAGATGTTCTACACGTCGCAGCCGATGGAGGCCCAGAACCTCAAGTTGCTGGAAGGCACCTTCGAGGCGATCAATGCGGAAACCCAACTGCTCTACGCCTCCGACTGGCCGCACTGGGATTTCGACGTGCCTTCGGCGATCCACGACCTGCCGTTCCTGACCGATACGGGTCGGCGCAACATCCTGGGGCTGAACGCGGCACGCCTGTTCAACCTGGATATCCCGGCCCGCTATCGCCAACCGATCGCCGCGGAGTAACCCCGCCAAACCATCAAGAGCGCGGATCAACCGCGCCAGAGGGACACGCCAAAGATGAAACGCAGGGATGTGTTGCTGTCGGCGGGTTTCGCCGCCGCCCTATCGGCCCCGGCCATCGCCGATACCTGGCCCGATCGGCCGGTGCGGCTGGTCATTCCCTGGCCACCCGGCGGCGGCAATGACATCGTCGGGCGCATCGTCGCGGAACGGCTTGGCCAGACGCTCGGCCGCACCGTGGTGGTGGAGAACCGTGGTGGATCCAATGGCGTGATCGGGGCCGAGGTCGTGGCGAAATCGCGCCCCGATGGCTATACGCTGATGTTCCACTCCGTCACCTCGCACGTGGTGAACCCGGTGGTGTTTCCGCGCCTGCCCTATGACACGCAGCGCGATTTCATCCCGGCCGCGATCCTCGGCTATTCACCGCTCGCGATCATCGTGAATCCCGCCTTGGGCATACGCAGCCTGGCCGAACTGATTTCCCGTATCCGGGAAGCGCCCGGGACGTTCAACTACGCGTCCTTCGGCAATGGCTCGGCGGGGCATCTGGCTGGCGAATTGTTCAAGCAGCGGCTAGGGCTGGACATCGTGCACGTGCCGTATCGCGGCGGCGGGCCGGCGCTGACCGACACGATCTCCGGCGCCATTCCGATGAATTTCGCGGGCACCAATACCTCGGCCTCGGCGCTGCGCGGCGGGCTGGTGGTGGCGCTGGCGGTGACCGGGTCGCGCCGGTCCTCGATCCTGCCGGATGTGCCGACGGTCGATGAAGCAGCCGGGCTGACGGGCTTCGACATGGGCGTCACCTACGCCGTCTGGGCACCGGCCGGGACACCGGACGCGATCGTGGATCGCGTCGCCGCGGAATGCGTCAAGATCATGCGCGACCCGGTCGCCCTGGCACCGCTGCGGGAGAACGGGGTCGAGGCGCTGCCGCCGATGAATGCCGCCGAACGCGCCGCCCGTGTGGCGCGGGAGACCGAGGTCCTGACCCGCGTCGCCCGGGAATCGCGGGTTCAGATCGACTGACCCGCTTGAACGGCGGCGCAGGCTTTTGCTGGCGGGCGCCGCCACCAGCCGATAGGCTGGCCGCAAGATAAAAACCCCCGGAGAAAACACCATGAAAAGCCTGACCGTCCTGCGGCGTGCCGCGCTGTTTCTGGGGCTTGCCGTCATGACCCTGCCTGCCCAGGCCGCCGAATATCCGGCCCCGCGTGAAGGCCGTTGGGTCGCGCGCGATTTCCGCTTCCATACCGGGGAGACGGTGGCCGAGTTGCCATTGGCCTACACGACCATTGGCGAACCCGGCGGCGTGCCGGTGCTGATCCTGCACGGCACGGCGGGTTCGGCGCGCAGCATGCTGACACCCGCCTTCGCCGGTGAGTTGTTCGGCGCGGGCCAGCCGCTCGATGCCAGCCGCTACTTCATCATCATCCCCGATGCGCTCGGCGCCGGGCAGTCGGCCAAGCCATCGGACGGCCGCCGCGCCGCCTTTCCGCGCTATAACTACGCCGACATGGTGCAGGCACAGCACCGCCTGGTGACCGAGGGGCTGGGCGTGCCGCGGCTGCGCCTCGTGCTCGGCAATTCCATGGGCGGCATGCATGCCTGGGTCTGGGGCGTGACCTATCCGGATGCGATGGATGCGCTGGTGCCGATGGCATCGCAGCCGACCGAAATGGCCAGCCGCAACTGGATGCTGCGACGCTTGATGATCGAGATGGTTCGCCGCGACCCCGGCTACAACAACGGCGCCTATACCCAGCAGCCGGCGTCGCTGGTGATCGCCAATGTGTTCTACGGCACGGCGACCAATGGCGGCACGTTGCGCACCCAGGCGGCTGCCCCGACCGCCGCCGCGGCGGACCGCCTGGTGGAGCAGCGCCTGGCCGCGCCGATGACCGCCGATGCCAATGACTTCATCTGGCAATGGGATTCGTCGCGCGACTACAATCCCTCTCCGCTGCTGGAACGGATCAAGGCGCGGGTGCTGGCGATCAATGCGGCCGATGACGAACGCAACCCACCCGAGACCGGCGTGATGCAGGCGGCGATGCAGCGCGTGAGCCACGGCCGCGTGCTGCTGATCCCGGCGAGTGCGGACACCTTCGGCCATGGCACGACCGGCAACGCCCGCTTCTGGGCCGAGGGGCTGCGGGCCTTCCTGCGCGAACTGGAATAGCCACGCCGGACCTTCGCCACGCACATCAGGCACGTCGATGTGTGAGTCCGATCACATCGCGCCGCGGGGCGCTGGACTACCCCTTCTGACACGGCCGGAGCATCGGGCTTCGGGCGGACAGAAGGAGACAGCGTCATGCGCAACCATCTCAACTCCATCCTCGCCGCCGCCCTGTTGGTGCCGGCCTTCAGCCTCGGCGCCATCGCCGCCGACGGCGTCACCTATCCCCGCGTCGTCGGTTCGGGTGAGAACATCGAGGTCGAGTACGGCCCGGCCGAGCGCGAGAACATCGTCGGCGGCGGCCAAATGGGGCCGAGCGCGACGGGCTACAGCGGTGAGGCCAGCTACCTTGAGGCCGGCCGCGCCCAGCTGCCGCCGTTTGGCGCGGTGCCGACCACGCGCGACAACAACGAGAACATGGAGATCGTCTGGGTGCCCAACTCCGCCGGCGAGACGATGCTGGCCAGTCGCGGCTTCGGCGCGGCCCGCAATTGACCCATCGCCATCGATGACCCGGTCGCGCCCCTGGCGCGGCCGGGGGCGGCCCCATCCCGGCCCTGCCGGACGCCCTTCCACGGCGGCCCGCGGGGCCATACCCTTTGGGCGTCCCAGAAGCGCCCGTGGCGGCAAGCAGACTGGATCATCCGATGCCAGGCACGGCCAGCGACCAGCCCGATCGTGTTCCCGGCGCCGCCCCCGCCGCGTCCGGCATCGATGCGCTGCGCCGGCTGCCCTTCCTGGCCGATGTCGCCGAGGACGCGCTGCGGCGGCTTGCCACGCAGGCCCGCTGGCGGGTGCTGGCAGCCGGCGAGATGGTGATGGATGCCGGCGACACCAGCGACGACGTGTTCTTCATCGCGGAGGGCGCGTTGCGCGTCCTGCTGCGCAGCGCCGCCGGCGAGGAGATCATCCTGAACGACCTCGGCCCCGGCGCCATCTTCGGCGAATTGGCGGCGATCGACGGCATCCGCCGCTCGGCCAATGTCTCCGCACTGCTGCGCAGCCGGCTATGCGTCGTGCCTGGGCCGGCCTTCCTGGACCTGGTCCTGCATGCGCCACCCGCCGGTCAGCGGCTGCTGCGGATGCTGGCTGAACGGCTGCGGCTGAAGGATGAGCGCAATCTTGAAGCCGCGGCCCTTCCGCTGCGCCAGCGCGTGCTGGCCGAGCTTTTGCGGCTGTCGCGGCCGCGCGCGGGTGGGGAGCGCATGATCAGCCCGCCGCCGCCGCAGCATGTCCTCGCCGCCCGGCTGGTACTGCGGCGCGAGACGGTTTCGCGCGAAATCGCCAGGCTGGCGCGCGCCGGCGTCCTGACGGTCGGCCGGGGCGCGATCATCCTGCACCGCCCGGAGGAGATCGGCGCCGAGATCGACGCGCTGCTGCGCGCCGCCGCGGGGGCGTAGGGCGCCGGCGATTTCGGCCGCGGGGCGCGCTCAGCGCGGCTCCCATTCGGCCATCGCCCGGGCAAGCCAGCCGCCTGGGAAGATGTCCACGTTTTTGATCTTGGCGACGGGACTCCCCGACGCGGCCTCACCGCAAATGATCGGGCACCGCAGCAGCAGCAGGAAGCAGCCCGCCGCCAGCTTCTCCCCCCCCGTCGTGTCGGAATGGTAGTGCATGCCCATCACCTCGCGGATCTTGGCGATGCGTTCGGCCAGGTACCGGAACGGACTCTTCGCTTGGGCCAGACCAGTTCCGACGAGTTTCGGCACCACCTCTTCCAGGCAGCGCGCGACCAGGAAGGCCTCGGTCGCGTGACCGCTGGGGAAGGCCAGGTGCCCCGGATGGTCGATCGGCGGCATCAGCCCGGGACAAAGCCGCGACGGGCGTGGCCGCTTGAAGACGTTCTTGTAGTACATCGACTCGAACTGGCCGATCCGCAGCGCCGCGGCGGCCAGGTAATACGTGTAGGGATGCGTTGAGATATTGAAGCTCAGCACGCCGCGAAAGTAGCCGATGATTCCGCTGCGCTGGGCGAGTGCTTCGGCCATCACGCCCGCGCGATACTCGACCAGCGCCACGAGGTCGGCCAACTCGTCGGCCAACTCCTGGCCGGACATGGGGGGCGTGTCCTTCGCTGTCGTCAGGATCTGGTCCCAGGCCGGTATCGACATGTCGGTCGGCTGCTTCACGAATTCGGCCAGCACCAGCAACGATGCATTGTCGGGGGTGAAATCCGTCAGCTTCGGCGCGACGTCCGCGGGCGTGCTGGGCCAGGGCGCAGCCAGCTCGGGTGGCCAGCGGTGGCCGCGATAGAAGGTCTCGACGCCGCGCTTCTCGTATTCCGGCGCGACACCGATCGGCCGCAGCACGCCGCCGGGTTTCCGCCCACCGCTGAGCAGGTCAAGCGCTTCGACCCCGTCCACACCATCGACGCCATCAACGCCATCCATCGGCCCGATCGTCCCGCCCCGGCTCATGACACCCTCCCGCTTCCAGACGCTACGGCGGCCGCGACGGCACGCCCGATTCAGTTCGGCAAACCGGCCTGGCGCAGATGGCCGAGGAACATCGCGCGCAAGGCGAGATCGCAGAACGGCTGGCGCGTCTCGGCATAGTCGGCGACGGAAAATCGCGGATTGAGGGCGAGGTAGCGGTGAGCGACCTCACGCGCATCGGCCTGCCGCCCGGCGGCGGTCAGGGCCGCGGCCAACACCATGAGGGTCGCGCCGTGCAACGGGTTCTCGGCGGCCGACTGGCGGGTGAACCTGACCGCGTCCTCGAAACCACCCTTCGCGTAATGCGCGATGCCGAGGAACATCAACTGCGCGTAGCGCATGGGATCCCGCGGCGACAGGCGCAGCCCCTGCTCGGCATGGCGCACCGCATCAGGACCGCGTCCGAGGTAGCTCAGCGTGCCGCTCGACAAGGTCCAGGCGACCGCATCATTGGGGCAGGACGCCAATGCCTCATCGAAGCATTCCATCGCCGCGTCGCAATCGTGCAGCAGGATCGATTTCAGATGGCCCAGCGTCGCGAGCGCGAGTGAATTGCCCCGATCCAGGTCGACGGCGCGGCCGGCAAGCGCCATCGCCTCGGCGCCGTCGCGCCCCGGCTCCGCCGACCAACCGCGGCCGACGCGCACGCTGTGCCAGCGCGCGGCCCAGGCGATCGGCAGCGCGAATCCCGGCTCCTCGGCCATCGCCTCGGCCAGGAAAACGCGCCCGCTCTCGAAGACGTCGCGGTTCGCGCTGCCGATCACATGCAGGCCGCGCAGGGTCCGGTCGTAGGCCGTCATGCTCTCCGGCCGCTTGCGCATCGCCCGGCGCAGTTCGGCCGAACGCACATTGGGGGCGAGTCCGGACACGACCTTGCGGACGATGTCTTCCTGCACGGCGAACAGGCCGCCGTGCGGCACCTGCATCCGGTCGCCCCACAGCACGCCGCCGGTCTGCACATCGCAAAGCTGCACCGAAATCGACAGCCCCTGGGGCGTGCGGCGCAGGCTGCCCTGCAGCAGGTAGCGCACGCCGAGGATGCGCCCCGCCTCGCGCGGGTCGGGCTCACGCCCGCGAAAGGCCGCGGCCGAGGCGCTGGAGACCACGAACAACTCGTGCAGCCCGGCCAGTGACGTGACCACATCGGCCACGATGCCATCAGCGAAGTAGCCACTTTCGGGATCGCCGTCGTGGTCCTGCAGCGGCAGCACCGCAATGGAGGGCAGACCGCCGGCGGTATGCAGCGGGATCGCCGCCTGCACCCGATCGGCCTCGATCGAGTAGAGTCGCGCCGAGCGTTCGAAGCCCTTGAGTTCCAAATGGCCGATGTCGCGCAACTCGGCATCCAGCGCGCCGTCCAGTTCGGCGCGCACGGCCGCCGAGAGCACGATCCCGCCTGGCGAGGCATGGGTCTGCAACCTCGCCGCGACGTTCACCGTATCGCCAAAAATACGATCGCCATTGGCGAAGACCTCGCCGACATGGATGCCGATGCGCAGGGCGATCGGCACCGGGTCGGTCCCGACGCCGCCCGGACGCCCGGCGCGCACGCCGGACTGCACGGCGCGCGCCCAGCCCACGGCATCCGATGCGGCGGCAAAGACGGCAAGCACGCCATCGCCCGCCAGGTCGACGATGCGGCCGTGGTGGCGGCGGGTCTGCGGTTCCACGAGGGCGGAAAGCAATTCCATCCAGCGCGCGTAGGTGCCGTTTTCATCGACGGCCATCAATGTCGAGTAGCCGACCACATCGGCGAAGGCGACCGCGACACGCCGCCGCCCGTCGATGACGGGGGTATCGGACGATGCCAGACGGGTGGTCGCGGCAGCGATCATTGCTGATCATGTCTCCATGAACGCGCATTTTGGTACGCTATCATTCTGGTATCTGCGCCTGCAAGACGATACTCTCGGCGGTGGCCACATGCGACGGTGGCGGTTGGTCGCTGCATGTGTGCGGAGGATTGGGCGATGGAAAGGCCGATCAACCCCAGGCAGGTCTTGGCGCTCGCGCCGTGGGATAAACTGCGCGAAGCCTACCGGACGGGCGAGTTCCTCGAGGTCGAGAAGGCGTTGCAAAAGGGTCCACCCGACTCGCAGATCGAACGATCGTTCCTCGACCCGTTTCACGTGGTCGGCCTGCCGTCGAACGGCATCAAGCCAAGCCTCGGCCATTTGCCCGAAGACCATGTGCTTCCGGAGTATCCACGGCTGGTCATCGCGTTGGATCTTCAGCCCTCGGACGCACGCCCGCTCGAGGAGACGCGCAGGTTAATCCTGAACCTGTACGCGGCGGTGCGGGGCGGCCGCCTCGGCCGCGGCGCGACGGTCGGCGCCGACGTCGCGATCGACCCCGCGGAACACTGGTGCCCGGGCGAGGCGTCGTATCCCCTGTTCGGCGATCGGGACGCGGCGTTCAGGCTGATGCAGGCCGACGACCTGGGCGCGCTCGAACTGCCGGGGGAGCGTCGCGTCACCCTGGTCTTCGTGGATACCGGCATCCCGCACGCCTTGCTGCCGCCCGTCGGCACGTTGCGTGGGTGGCAGATCGACCCGAACGGGGCGAACGCGGGCCTGGCGCTGCGCATCCCCGGGATGCCACTGACCCCACATGGCAACATGGTGGCACGCAACGCGAGCAGCGTGGCGAAGACCGGCCAAAACACCCCTGGCGTGCGGGTGCTGGACTGCCCCCTGGTGCCGGACGGCATCACCAACCTCACACGGTTCATGAGCACCGCGGTGGCGGCCTTCATCGCGATTCTGTACACCATCGAGCAGGAGGGTAAGGCTGACGAGGCCTGGGTGCTCTGCAACGCCTGGGGCGTCTTCAACCCCTCCGAGGAGTTTCCAGCAGGCAGCTATTCGAAGGATCCGCTGCATCCGCTTGCGCATGAACTGGTGCTGGCGAATGCCATGGGCGTGGACGTGGTCTTCGCCGCCGGCAACTGCGGGCGATTCTGCCCGAACCCGCGCTGCGATAGCGACCATACCGGGCCAGGCAGAAGCGTCCATGGCGCCAATGCACATCCCGATGTGCTGACCGTGGGTGCTGTGCGCAACGACGCGCTCTGGCTCGGTTATTCCGGCCAGGGGCCGGGGCCTGCGACACTCGGCTACGCCAAGCCGAACCTTTGCGCGCCGAGCCAGTTCGCCGATGTCGGCAATGCGTTCAACGCCAATACCGGGACCTCCGCCGCCTGCGGCCTGGCGGCGGGCGCGGTCGCGCTGTTGCGGACCCGATGGGGAGCATCCCAGGTGCCGCCCGGCACGCTGCGCGGCGTGCTATGCGGCACGGCCTGGATGCCCGGCCCTACCAGCGGCTGGAACGATCGTTTGGGGTTCGGGGTGCTCAATCTGGCCGCGGCGGCGCGACACCTGGACGCTGGCACCTGACGGTGAGCAAGGGGAATGGTCGGTGGTGGGCGCTCACGGGCTCGAACCGTGGACCCGCTGATTAAGAGTCCCGCAGATTGCGCCGCTTCCGACTGTCAGCAACCGCCAGAAGCCGCTAACCCTTTGGCGCGGCGCGGGTCCGACTTGCCACGCACCGCCACGCCGTGCCCCCATTACTCGCGCCAAAGAGTCCGCAGAGAGTCCGCTGCGGACTCCTGAAAATCATGTGATCGACCGTTGGGGAGGACGCTAGAAATGGGGTTCAATGTGTTCTCACTTTCTCCCCTACAAATAAAGTACTGTTTTTGCCTCATTTTTGTCGGGATGCGAGGGGAGAAACCGTGTCTCACCTTGTCTCACCGTCTCCCCTTGCTCGAGGTGGGGGCGTGACCGGCGGCGCAGACAAGGTGGTGCTGTCCAAGCGCACCGTTGATGCTTTCACCTGCCCCCCTGGCCGGAAGGATGCGCTGCTGTTCGATGGACGATTGACCGGCTTCGCGATACGCGCGACGGCTGCCGGCAACAAGGTGTTCATCCTGCAATACAAGCGCGACGGGAAGGTGCGCCGCCTGGTGCTGGGCGAGTATGGCAGCATTACCGTGGAGCAGGCGCGCGGCCTGGCCGAAGTGCAACGCGGGGCCGTGAAGGCGCAGCGAGATCCGCGCGAGGATCAACTGGCCGCAGCTCGAGCGCGCCGTGCTTCGCGCGAAGCCGCCGATCGTCAGGCGGAGGCCGACGCCTTCACCTTCGCCGCGATGACGCAGCAGTGGCACGATGAACACCTGGTGCCGAACCGGTCCCCGGCCCACGCCGCCGAAGCGATGCGAAGTTTCAGCCGCTCCCTGCCGGACTGGCAGGCGCGACCCGCGGCCAGCATTGAATCGGCCGAAGCAAGCGAGCGCTTCCAGCGGATCGCCACCACTAAGCCGGCGGCCGCCCTGCATACCTTTCGCTACGCGCACGCGGCCTTTGCCTGGGCGGTGAAGCGCCAGCTTGTCCCGGCCAATCCCCTTCGCACCGCGGTGACACCGAACAAGCCGAAGCATCGGGATCGCGCCCTGACCGATGCCGAGCTGGGTGCTGTCTGGCGTGCCTGTGGGGCTCTCGGCCACCCCTTCGCGGCTCTGTTTCGCACGATGATCCTGACCCTGCAGCGGCGGGGCGAGGTGTCCGGTATGCTATGGGATGAACTCGCCCCGACGCTCGAGACTTGGACGATGCCGGGCGCCAGGACGAAGAACAGCGCCCGGCATGTGGTGCATCTGGCGCCAGCGGCCCGTGCCATCATCGGCGTGCAGCCGCGTTTCGCCGATTGCCTACAGGTGTTCAGCGCCGCCGGGTCGGGTCCGGCAACAGGCTTTTCCAAGGCTAAGCGGCGCCTGGATGAGCTGGTGGAGGCCGATCGGAAGAAAGCGAAGATCCGGCCTGCAAAGCTCGCCGCGTGGCATCTGCATGACCTGCGGCGGACCGGCGCCACCGCCATGGCGGCGATGGGCATCCTGCCGGACGTGGCGGACCGCATCCTAAACCACCAGGCCAGCAGCACCTCCAGCGGAGTAAAGGCCGTCTACCAGGTGCATTCTTTCGGGGCCGAGCGGGCCGAGGCCATGGAGCGGTGGGCCGATCATGTCCTGGCGGTGGCCGGCGTGGACCCGCCGGCCCCGGACGGTCTTGCCGAGACGAAACCGACCGCGGGCAACGTGGTGCAACTCGCAACACGGCGTCGGTCTCGCGGCAAAGAGTCCTAGACGCCGCGTCCGTCCGCCGCACCAGGCTGTGTGGCGACGTGTGGCAGGGCTTGGCTCGCGGAAGATCGGCCCTGCCAGCCCCCTCCCCACGCGTGTGCCCGTTGGGCTTGAGCATAGAGGACCGCTCCGAGCCTGATCGGTCGAACTACTGAATTACACAAAGTGTAATTATGGTCCTTGACGACGATCGATTCGGGCGCATATGGGTTTCAGCGCCAATGAAAGTGCGCTTCGAAGACTCCGCTCTCGGCAAGCTCGAGACGTCCACCCAAGGCCAGGAGAAATGGCCGGCTGGGGTCGTCAAAGCCTTCCGACGACGCATGCAGTTCATCCGAGCAATGCCGGATGAGCGGGATCTGCGCGCGGCGAAGGCGAACCATTATGAGAAAATGCAGGGTGACCGTGAAGGGCAGCACTCAGTGAGATTGAATGATCAGTTCCGCCTCGTCTTCCGGTTCGAGGAGGATTACGCGGACAAGATTTTGGTCGTCATTGAGATTGTTGACCCTCACTAACAGGCGAAAGGAGGGAAAGATGGAGACGATGGAGCCTGTCGAGCTGCTCCACCCCGGCGCCTTTATCGAAGAGGAGCTGGAGGAGAGGGGCTGGAGCCAGCAGGATCTGGCCGACATTCTAAAGCGCCCTGCCCGCCTCGTTAGCGAATTGGTGAACGGTAAGCGCGCCATCACGGTCGAGACCGCCCGCGGTCTTGCAAGGGCGTTCGATACCAGTGTTGAGCTCTGGCTCAACCTGCAGCGTGACTATGAGGTGGCACGCAGTCGTCCACGTGAGCCGGAGGAGAAGGCTGAAGAGATTGCTGTCGCCCGTCGTGCGCGGCTGTTCGGCCTGCTTCCGATTCGGGATATGACCCGGCGTGGCTGGATCGCCGAAGCTAAGGACGTTGCCGCGCTGGAAGCTGAAGTTTGTAAGTTTGCCAATTGCAATGACTTAGCTGAACTCGAAGGATGCCTGCCGCACGCCGCTCGCAAGTCGGGAGATGCGTCGCTTTCGCCTTTGCAGCGCGCGTGGCTGCTCCGAGCTCGGCAGCTCGCGAACGTTCCTGTGGCTTGCAAGTTCACCACCAAGGCGTTTCCCTCGATCTACGAGCAGCTGAAGCCTTTGCTCAGTGCGGCGCCTGAGGTCCGGCATGTACCGCGGGTGCTAAGCCAGTTTGGTATCAGGATGGTTGTTGTTGAGCCCATTCCTGGCGCGAAGATGGATGGGGCTTGCTTCTGGCTAGATGCTCGATCGCCCGTGATAGTGCTGTCCCTCCGCTTCGACCGGCTGGACTCCTTCTGGTTCACGCTGCGCCACGAGCTTGACCATGTCGAGCATGGCGAAGGCAAGGAAGGCTATATCGTCGACGAGGACACGGGCCCTGGTTCCAAGGATCAGGAACATCGCGATTCCCCTGAAGAGCAGCGGGCGAACCGGAATGCTGGTGCATTCCTCGTGCCTCCCGCTGAGTTGGACGGTTTCATTGCTCGCGTGCAGCCCTACTTCTCGGAGGAACGGGTAGTAGGGTTCGCCAGGCGCATCGGCGTGCATCCAGGCTTGATTGTAGGACAGCTTCACAATCGCGGCGTGCTGCCCCCGTCACACCTGCGCAAGTCTCTTGAAAAAGTTCGAAGCGTCATTGCCGGCGCGGCGGTCTGCGACGGCTGGGGCGTGTCCCCACAAATCTCGGGTTAGAGGAGTTCGGTGCAATGAGCACTCGAGCACAGCAACTGCAGACCATCGTCGGCCGATATCAGAAGCTGAACGGCAAGAGCGAGTTCTTGGCGCGTGACGTGGCCGAGTGGGCCATCTCGCAGGGTCTATGGCAGGAACACCCGTCTGCTGTTCTGATCCGCTGCGCCGAAGAGATCTCGCGCGCCATGCGGGAGGAGTATGTCACCGACGCTAAGGGTCGGAAGGTCCGCACCAAGCACGCGGTGACATGCACGCGCGACGGAAAGCAGCTCACATTCTGGGCTGACATGCGCACTGCGCCTCGGCAGCATATGGAACTTGCGTTTCGACAGCGCCGCCAGCAGATCCTTGGCGACTGCCGCCAGTTGAAGACCGATGTGGATAGCTACAATGAGGCGCTGAACACTGGCGCCCCCATCCAGATCGTCTTCGACTTCATGCTGGACCTCGAAGAACTGGAACTCGCTGCGGCGTGAGCTGTATGGCGCATTTTTTCGGTGCCGATTAGACGCCCAACTAAGCGGCGTAGGTGGTCATTTCCGCATATCAGCCTGGCCGCAACGCCAGCTCACGCTTTCCGCTTTCAGTCACGAGTTGCCAGCCTGAAACTGAGCCGGATCTCTGTGCTGCGTCGAAGCTCAGCCGCTAGAGGCTGCAGGCTCATCGATCCAGCGCTGGCCTGCGCGATCGAGTTTGGGCTGGCGCCGAGGGGCCGATACTAATGCAGCCGCGCCTATCGTGATGAGGGATCAATGAATTGAAACGTTGGAGCTGCCGACCCGAGCGTTAGCGCTCGGCCATCCTAAGGCAACACGCAAGAACTGGTGGCTGCTTGCCACAGTCGCCCGCGATCTCGTTAGGCTGCAACGGACCAATCAGTGGGGCGGACTGCCACGAATAGAAAAACTCGTGGACTTTGCTTGGATCCATTCAGGCGCAATATGTTTGCTTCTACGGATCGGGAGGCGAGCCATCCGGCGACACTCTCTGACTGCAGGCGGTTCACATATCCAATGCAACCGGCTGGCCCGACAACTTTCACCGCGTGACGATCGTGATCGTTAGAAGGATCAGGCACTAAATCCACGCATACGCCGGCTGCCAGGGCAGCGTTCGCCGTCGAATAGTACCGGGTTCCGACCACCTCCAGGATAACGTCCTGCCGCTTAGCACCACGATCCAGCGGATCAATTAAGGAGAACCCGTCCGTAGCGAGCGATGCACCAGTTACAGCTAACAAGCTCAGAGGACTGACAGCACGGTTGGGCCGAATTCGAAACCGCTGCAGATAAACGTCGAAATCCTCGCGCCGCGGCGACGGCAGCCTCCGCATGAAAGCGTCGAGCGCGCCGACAGGAAATGTCTGCGCACTAGTCATTTCAAATGCGGGATATCCGCGATACCCGGCATCCCGGAGCGACGCTAGCGTTCGGCCAACGTTGAAAGAATCAAACTCCGCATCATCAAAATAGCGAAACTCAGTCGACTCGCCACGTTTCACCAGCTCACCGACCGCCCATCGCGTACGATCAGCGACGTCGGGAGGCGCCTGCCACGCGAGAATCAGCCGCGCTGGCTCGCGGATCTCATCAAGCCATTGATCCATGTCAGCACCTTAGCTCCGTCAGCAGCGAATCCCGCCGCGCCCTCAACAGGCGAGACACAAACTCGGCGCGCGCCGGCGTAAATGATATAGGGAATGTGAATTCAACGCACCAACGCAAGATGGTATCGATTTGATCGTCGCTGATTCGCGCGACCTCCAACATCGCCGGGCGTAGCGACGGGAATTTCGTCGCATAGAAGCCTGGCAGCCGGGCAAACTGCCTGCTAGCGCCATCCATTTGCAGCCAGCTGAAATGGTGCCGCCCTTTATCTACGAACTTCTGAAAGCGCTCGGGGCGCATGTGGCTTTCAAGATCCGAATCGCGCACGACGCTTCCGAGGCTACTGCCGTTGTCAAAAACGGGCGCCATCTCGTACACGACCTGCGATCCGACTGACCGGCGTTTCAAAAACCCCCAATTTTGTGAATGTCTGTCTGTGTTTCCGATAAGAGCGTCGAATACGATCGTACGCGCCCACCAAGTTGCGCCACTCACAATACCGTGCTGTTTCGTAAGAATTACGTTCTCACGAAGCGAACCCTGCTTTTCGTCAAAGGTGATATTTCGCGCTTGGAAACGGTCTGATGCATGCAACAAACTAACACCAGGATCATGGGTCGGGCCCAAAAAAAACTCGATTAGTACTCCGCATCCATGCTTTCGAAAATTGTGCTTCGCAATATATGCTGGAGGAACAACTATTCCCGCATGCTGCGCCAATTGATACGCAATCACTTCTGACCATACTTGCTGCACAGAACGCCCAACGGGCGTTTTGAACATGTATCTCCTTCCTCCAATTAAGTAATTTTTGGGAGGAACAATAGGGCATATGAAATGTTGTTTAGGTTTTTGCCCAATCGGATTGATTGGGTAATCTTCGTCTTCATCCCAGTCGCTAATGTCGAGCACATGGCCGGCGGGCTGAATGAAGACGGGAGCTGCTGACATAGGCCGAGGCTATGGGCGGCAACGAGCATCGGCAAGCCGCGTCGCAGGGTAGAACGGCGCGGCATGATGCCGGCCCGGCCGCCCTCAGTCGTCGATCTGCCGAAGCGGCTTCTCCTTTACCTCCGGCCCGCTGCGCGCCTCGTCTTCGGGGCGGACCCTACGCTTCTCAAGGTCGGCGGCCGAGGGCGCGGCAGGGGTTGAAGCCGCCTCCGCAGGAACAGCGCCGGCCTTTAGAAGCCGCACACCTGGCCCGCCGCCATTCTCTTTGATGAATTCGACCCCGGCGGCTTCTAGGGCGCCGCGGATCGCAGCAATGGTTCGTTGTTGTGGAGCGCCTTCGCCCAGCTCAAATCGGGCAACTGTTCGCTTGGGAACAGCGCTGGCTGCCGCAAGCTGATCTTGTGACCAGCCAAGAAGTCCCCGTGCTGCTCTCAGCTGCGCAGGGATAATGGCATCAAAATTGCCGTTTATGGTTGAACTCATTGTGAGAGCATGTCATTAAAAATGCCGTTCCGCAAGGAACGAGCGACCGGGCACGCGGCAGCAACCGCGCACCCGGTCTGACCACACCCGCTATGGAGAGCAGGCAATGGCTGAGGACCAGGATACCAGAACCCAAACGACCCGTCGCGGCGCCCTGGCGGCGCTGGCGTTCGCCTCTGTTGGCGTCGCTCCTGGCTTAGCAACGCCAGTTACCGATGCTGATATCCTGCGCATTTGCGCGCGGCATGCAGTCACCCTGTCGGCCTATCAGCGCGACGGCGGGAAGCTGGAAGCCGAAGAGTGTCCGCTCTGGGCCGCATACCAAGAATCGATCGATGCCATTGATGCAGCCCGCCCCCAAAGCATGACGGGGATCCTCGCCATTGCCCGGGCCGCCAAGCTCGAGGCGCTGGGCCTGGGCGACGATGAGGACCCAGCAAACTGCCCGGCCGCAGACTGGGGGTGGAAGATCGTGAATGACCTGATTCGCCTCGCTGGCGAGCCTGGTGAGGTGGCCGCGTGATGACCCAGCCCTCAATCGGCTCTCCCTCGTCAGCGCATTTGACCGTGCTGGAGCTCTGCGCGGCCGCAAGTGCGGCAGTTGAGACTCACAGCCGGAAGCGTGGCGTCCGGCGATTGTCCTACGGCGACGCAGTCAACTGCTCGGCATTCGAGCTTGAGCAGTATTGTGTCTCTCCGGTCGATCCGCCGCGCATCCTGTCCGCCCGCGAAAAGGACCTTCGTCGCCTCGGCTGGACGTTCATCGCCGCTCCCAAGCTGGTCCGAAACAGTGTCAGTCGTTGTCTTTCCCTCGAATGGAAAGGGTGCGGCTACCTAGCGGTTCCGCCCGGCGGGTCTGGCTTCGCCGCCCGGACGTTCAAGCTCAAGGGCCTCGCGTTCGACTGGGCAGAAACTCCATCGAGAGCTGTCCGGCGACCGATTGTGGCGGGCGGGAGGGCCACGTGATGGCCGCCACCCGCCGCCGCGCCCTGGCGGCGCTTGCCGTCGCTTCGGTCGGGGTTGCCCCGGCTGGCGCGGCCACGAACCCCGATGCCGCCATAATTCGGTTCTGCGCGCAGCACGTCACCAATATCGCCGCCTACAACATCGATGGCGGCGTTCTTGAGTACGATGATGACCCGCTTTGGGCCGCTTACGTGACGACGCTGGACGCCATGTACGCCGCTGTGCCGCAGACCATGGCGGGCATCCTGGCAAAAGCCATGGCGGCCAAGGCCGAAGCGAAGGCCCCCAATGGCAAGGATGCACCGGCGAACTCGCCGGCGGCCATTTGGGCGTGGGACCTGGTGAACGACTTGCTGCGCATCCACGGCCAGCCGGGCGGGAGCGCTGGCTGATGGCCGCCACCCGTCGCAGCGCATTGGCGTCGCAGGAGGCCGCCAAGACCATGGTGGGCTTCCCTGCCGTAGCAGGATACCTTCCGATTCGGCGCGGCCACGGTGGCCACCGAGCGCGGGGACCTCACGCCCCGCCGGCCGCGCCGACCGCCACTGTGAGGGTGCTGCCGCGACGCGAGGCGCGGATTATGGATGATGTAGCCCCCTATCTCACGCCGGAAGGCGTGTCGCCCCGTGTCGCTGCGTTGACGCTCTGCGATCCGGCACTGCTCGCCGCGTTCCATGCGGCGGAGGTTGGGCCGATCCCCCAAGAACTGGTGGAACTGCGGTTCGCTGAGGCTACTCAACAGAACGTTGTTTTTCGCCGCGATGTCAGACCCGGCGAATCACTTGAAGAGTGGGTCAGGCGCAAAGTGCGCGAGAAAATGGTGAATCTCGCAGGCTGGGCTTTGTGTGAAGACGTTCTTGTGCGCCTACGCGATGGCCGTTTGATCGCTTCTGGGAAGCTGTACGGGGACCCATTCGCGACGCGGTGCAATTTCCCGCTCGACGTTTGGCAGCATGGCGGCATCACAGACTGGGCTGGGGGTTCAGCGACCATAAACGGCGGCAAGGTGGTGGCGTTGCTGATACAGCCTGCGCCTCCGCAGACGGACCAGGCACAGATAGACGGTGATCGCCCTTGCGTAGCGATCACGAGGGATCGACAGCCCCGAGGGTCGAAGCCAGGCGAGCACCCCGCGAACGGATCCGAGCGGCGCGCGCCCCTTATATCCGAGGCCGTGGCGCGACTGAACGCTGATCCCAAGCTGTCACTGCGGGCCGCGCTGATCGCGGTTGCAGGGCCGCGCAAGGACCAGGACCCGGACAGCGTGATCAGGCCCTTCCGCGAACAGATGATGCGCGAGGATCCGGTGCAGTACGCCGCATTCAAAAACCGGAGAGGCTCATAGGATCGGATTAGACCGGCGAAATCCGATCACACAATCCCGGACGGCGCTGCGCCATCCCTGCCGCACCAAGGCGAGACTCCCCTCGCCTTGGAGAGCACGGAACACCGCCCATGACCGACCCCGAAACCCTGCTGGACGAAGACGCCACCGCGCGCTTCCTCAGCCTCTCACCTCGAAGCCTTCAGCGTATGCGCGTCGAAGGCGGCGGCCCCGTCTTCACGCGCCTGGGCGAGCGCCGTGTGGCCTATCGTCACGCCGATCTGGTGGCATGGGTGGCCGCGCGTCGTTTCGCTTCCACCAGCGCCGAAACCGCTGGGAAGCCGGCGGCCCGGGGGACGGCATGAGCGGATGGGACTATGCCATGACGCACCGCCAGTCGGTCATCGCGCCTAGCGTGGTCGGCGGATTCTTGCGCCTCGACGAATGGCGCATCGGCGCCGTCGGCTGCTTCTATCCGCCGGCCGATGTGCTGGACCGTATGGACAGTCCGGCGCGTCGTGCGCTGGCCGACCTGGGCTGGTGCATGTGGTGGCGGATCTTCCGCGAAGATTGCCCGGCCGAGGTGGCACACGCGCATATCGAACGCTGCGCGCCTGGCGCCTGGCCCATGGAGCACCCGCACCAGCTTTGGGCCGTGCCTGAAGCCTGGGGGTCTCTGCACCTGGCGGGGTTGCTGGTGCCGCATCTGCAATTCCAGGGCGCCGGGGCCAAAGGGCCCGATGTGTGCGCGGCGATGACGGCGCTGCGCGTCCATGCTGACGTCTTGCGCGACAGCCATGGCCTAACGCCGCACCAGCGAACGCGCAGGCTGGCATTGGCCGCTTTTTGGCGGTGCGAACGGCTGCTGTCCCTCAGCGTGCCGCCGCCCCCGATCGGCGCCGATGCCGGCCAGGATGGGCGGCCGGCCGCCGCATGACCCGGTTTCGACATGATGCCGGCCAGATCGCCCGCATGTTGGCCGGCCGCGCGGAATCGCTGGCGCGCGAGCTGCTGCCAGATGGCCACCGGGAGGCCGCCGAATGGGTGGCTGCCTCCCGCGTCGGTCGATCGCGCCGCAGCCTGTCCGTCCGCATCCAGGGCGATCGCGCCGGGGTGTGGTCGGACTTCGCCGCGGGCCATGCCGGCGATGCGCTGGACCTCGTGGCCCATGTCATGGGGCATAGCAAAGCGGATGCGATGGGCTGGGCGCGGGGGTGGTTGGGCCTCGGGGATGACGCGGCCAGCACCAGCTCCCCGCGCCCGCCAGCACCGGCAGCACCACCGGCGCCCCGCGATGATGCTGAGGGTGCCCAACGCCGCCGCAAGGCGCAGGCGCTTTTCCTCGACGCCCAGCGCGGCATCCTTGGCACGCCAGTCGAAGCCTATCTTTCCGGGCGCGGGATTGTGCTGGGCGACCTGCCTCGCCTGCCCCGTGCCCTGCGCTTCCATCCCGAGTGCTGGTGTGCCGAGGCTGGCGGGCCCCTGCCCGCCATGGTCGCCTGCATTGTCGGGGCCGATGGCGGCTTCCTCGCGACGCACCGGACCTATCTCGCCGAACAGGCCGGCACCTGGCGCAAGGCGCCGCTGGCGCGCGCCAAGATGGTGCTGGGCGGCTATGCCGGCGGCATGGTGCCGCTGAATCGCGGCGCGTCGGGTCTGCCGCTGCACCAGGCCCCGATCGGCGATGCCGTGGTCATTGCCGAAGGCATTGAAAGCGCCCTGAGCTGCGCGGTGCTGGCGCCCGAGCTGCGGACCATCGCAGCCGTCTCCGTCTCCAATATCGCGCGGCTTGTGCTCCCCGCTAGCTTAGCTCGCGTCACCCTGGCCGCCGATGACGACGCGCCGGATTCACCCGCTGCCGCCGCGCTGGCGCGCGCAGTCGCACGCTTCCAGGCCGAAGGCCGGGCCGTGTTCATCGCCCGCGCGCCGGATGGCGGGGACTTCAACGATGCCTTGCTGGCCAGCGGAATTCCGAAATGACGGACAAGCCTCCGCCCAAACCAACGCCGGCGCGCCTCGCCATCATCGGCGCCCCCGCCGCACCGCCCCCGGGCGATGATAACCCGCCATCGCATACCGAGGTGCCCGCCTTCGAGATGCGGGCCGATGGGCTGTTCCGCACAACCTTTGACGGCAACGGCAAGCCGAAGGGCGAGCAGATGGTGTCCGGTCCCTTCGGAGTCCGCGCCTCCACCCGCGACGAGGACAACGAAGGCTGGGGGCTGCTGCTGGATTGGGCCGACCGTGACGGCACACCCCACCGATGGATATGCCCTATGGCGACGATCAACGGCGAGGGCAGCGAGCTGCGCAGTCGCCTGTCCGCAGGCGGCCTCTTCGTCTCCCCGCAGCCTGCGGCCAAAGCTGCGCTTGCCGAATTCCTGGCCCGCCAACAGCCGCCCAGACGGGTGCGTACCACCCCGCGCAGCGGCTGGTACTTCGGCACCAGCGGCGGCGCCGTCTTCGCGCTGCCCAATGCTGTGGTGGGGCAGCTGCCGAAAGAGGAAGTGATGCAGGAGCGGCCGGACACGGCCACGGCCCCAGTCTATCGTCATGTCGGCACGCTCGAGGCGTGGCGTGCGGCCGTGGCCGCTCCCTGCCTCGGCAACCGTCTCTTACTGCTGGCGGCCTCCACGGCATTCGCCGCCCCCCTTCTGACGCTGCTTGGCGAGCCTGGCGGCGGCGTGCACCTGGTCGGCAAAAGCCGCGCGGGCAAATCCACCTTGCTGCGCATCGCGGCGAGCGTGTGGGGCCCGCCGGCCGGGCCGAACGCCTTTGCCCGAAGCTGGCGCGCCACCGGCAACGCCATGGAAGCCGTGGCAGCCGAGCACAACGATGGGCTGCTGCCCCTGGACGAAATCGGCGAGATGGAGGCCCGCGAAGTCGGACCCACCGCCTATGCCCTGGCCAATGGCACGGGTAAGGCCCGCGCCCAGCGCAATGGAATGGCGAAGCCGCCCCTGACCTGGCGCGTGCTGCTGCTATCGACGGGCGAGCTGCGCATCGCCGATGCGATTGCCGCGGCCGGCGGCCGCCAGGCGGCGGGGCAGGAAGTCCGGCTGATCGATTTGGATGCGGACGCGGGGGCCGACATGGGCGCCTTCGAGGTTCTGCACGGCTATGATCGGGCCGCGACGCTGGCCGAGGCGTTGAATGCCGCCGCCGCCGCCCAGCACGGCACCGCCGGCCGCGCCTTCCTGGCTTGGTTGGTGCCGATGGTGGCTACGCGACGGGACTGGGCGGCCGAGGCTGCAGCGCTGCGCATCATCGATTTCCTGGCCGCCTTCCTGCCACCCGCGGCGGATGGACAATGCCGCACCGTGGCCAGGCGCTTTGCGATCATCGCCATTGGTGGCGAGCTGGCGACCAAGGCCGGAGTGACAGGCTGGCCGAAGGACGCCGCATGGGAAGCCGCGGGCGCCTGCTTCAGGGCTTGGCTTGAGCAGCGCGGCGGGACGGGCGCGCGGGAGGATATGGCGGCGGTTGACCTCGCCCGGGCCTTTCTCGAGCGGCACGGACAGTCCCGCTTCGAGGTGTGGAAGGATCGGCGACCGGATTCTGAACAGGCCGAAAGGAGCGAGGCGCCCCACGAATCCCGCGCCGTGCCAAACCGCGCCGGCTGGCGCCGCTGGATTGGCGATGAAGCGGTGACCGGCGGCGGGTTCTGGCGCTTCTACTTCACTCGCGAGGGCTTCATTGAGTGCCTGGGCACGCTCAACCGCAGTGCCGCAGCGAAGGCGCTGCATGCCGCCGGCTACCTCACGCCTGGCGCCCCAAAGAAGGACGGTCGGGCGGTCTGGACGAAGACGGCCAAACCGCCCGGCCACCCGGATGGCGTCGCCTGTTTCTGGGTGCATGGCGTGATTATGGCCGGACCTCAGGACCCGCCGGACGACGATTGACCCGCGCCACGATGGCGCAGGGCCATCGTGCACCCTCAGTTCAACTGAGGGTGGTCCGTCATGGATGCGCAAGGTGGAAATCACGCCAGAGAGGGGTGTCCTTGCGGTATCGCTGGCCATGAATGGCGCGGCATGGCTGGCGCTGGCGCGGCGATGCGATATGGGCGCGTGGTCAAGGCGGGGCGGGCAGGTTCGGCGCGCCCGCATGGCACGTCGTCACCTATCGAATCGCGCGCAACGCCGCGCACGCCGGCCGAGCGTGGGCCGGCCTCCTTGGTCGGCGTATTCTACGGCCTGATGGTCACCGCCGAGTGAATGGGTCCCTCTGGCGCCTGGCCCTATACGGCGGCCAAAGGCGTCCGAGTTTTCTAGTCGGGCCGTCACGAAACAAGGTTACGGTCATGACGGACGCGACGCCTCTACGCCCATGCCTGCAGCGATAGGTGCCCGCGCTGCGGCCATCTCCGAACAGTCGACCGAGATATTTAGGTGAAGCGCGCTCGGTTCGTTTGCACGGATCTGGAGCTGAAGTCAGATGGCTCGCGCTGGGGCTTTGGCGAACAGATGAACCGCGAGCACTCAGCGGAATACGCCAGCTTCTTTGAGCGGGTAGGATCGGATTAGATCCGCGAAATCCGATCACACAATCCCGGACGGCGTCCTGCCATCCCTGCCGCACCAAGGCGAGAATCACCCCGCCCTGGGACGCAAGGAACACCACCCATGACCGACCTCGAAACCCTGCCGGACGAAAGCGCAGCTGCGCCTGGTGCTGCCATCCTGGCGGAAGCGGGAGGCTGAGACGATGAAAGCCAAGGGGAATGAAATGATGACGCCACAAATCTTCGCGCTGATCGATCGGTCTGTGTTCGCGGTGGCGCTGCGCGCTGTTGCCATGGCGCAAGGCGGAACCGCGATCGGGACCGGCGAATGGCTTTTCGCCGCGCTGGGGAAGACCAACCGCGATGATCCCGCGATGCCGACCTGCGCTGCGCATATGGAGCACCTGCTGCGAGAGAGCGCCGGCCGAGGCGACAAATTCGCCGGGGTGACGGTGGAAGCCCTCCCCCGCCGCGCGGGCTGGCGCATTATCGCAGCCGCCGCCCCTGTCCCGGTCACTGTCCCCACCCCTGCCCCTGCGTCCGCCGCCACCGCGGCCGTGGCCTGAACGGGAGGGCATGACGATGAACCTTCGAGACATTCTCGGCCTGAAGCCGAAAGCCGAGACGGCGGCCGCACTTCGCGATGCGCTGGAACAGATGACCGTGCAGCGTGATGCGGCGCTTGCGCGCCTCGCGAGCCTGCGCGCGGAACGTGGCGCCGTGTTGCTCGATGCATCGCGCGAAGCCGCCGAGCATCACGAGACCGAGCTGCGGGCCGTCGCGGAAGAGGCGGAGCGGCTGAGCGCCATGGCGGCGGCGATGCCGGAGCGGATCGCTGCGGCATCAGCGCGCGAGCTTTGCGCGGATCTCGACACCGCGGCCATGGAAGCAGAGGCGCGGGCCGAGGCGGGGGCGGCACTGGTGGGCCCAATTGAGGAGGCAGTGGCAACGCTGGCCCGCCTGGTGGCCGAACACGACGAACACAATGAGGCAGTGCAGACGATCAACCGCAAGATGCGCGAACACGGGCGCAGCAAGATCACGCTGCCGCTTCATCGCATCTGGCCGCGGGCCGAGGTGAGTAACCTCGGGCGCCACCTTGCACTGCCCGGACCGCGCAGCCCGTCGCCAACGCTCGATGTGTTCCAGGCCGAAGTCATCCGCGCCCGCATCCCGCGCGACGCGGTGTGAAGGACAGGCCGCCTGGGTGAGGTTACCCAGGCGGTTGACCAGCTGCGCGGCTGCGGGCGCTTAGGGGCTGGGACACCCCGCCGCAGCGGACAAGTGCACGAGTGTCCGAAACAACCAGCACTGCCGGCAGTGGCTCGCTTTCCTTCGCCACGTGGCCGGCAACCTATTCATGCACCGACATGGTGCCTGGCGCCGTCTGAAGGGGGTAGCGTTCGCTACCCCCTTGCAGTGCTTCGTCATCGCATCGGCCGAGTTAGGGAACCCAAGGCGGTCTCGCGCGACGCCGTGTCCCTCTCAGGACCTTCGGCGTTTCACCACCGCAGGTTGTCCGCCCGGGCACCCTTGCGGGGAGAAATATGCGAGGGGGAGAACCATAGGGGAGACGCTCCGATGCCCCATTTGTTCAATGATTTCCTAGGCTTGATGGGCAAGGGGAGACGGTGAGACGGGGATACACATTTTCCCTAGATACCCCGGAGAGGGGGGCGGCTCTCCAGTATCTCAGGCCATGAATGGCGCTGTTTTGCTGGCTATGGCGGGGCGGGGCGATATGGGCGCGTGGTCAAAGTGGGGCGAGCAGGATCGGCGCGCCCGCATGACGCCTCCCTACCGATCGAATGTCACCACAACCAGCGCTTGCGGCGGCTGAGCGCGGGCGATGAGGGCCACGGCGTCGCGACTGGGGAAACTGTCGGGTTGTGGGTAGTTCCACCGGGGTGGCGTCCCATAGCTGATGGGGCATGCTCGGCATGGCCAACGTCACGCTGGATCGTCGGGCCGACGACGCCGCCGCCGGCGGCGCGTGAATGGGTCCCTCTGGCGCCTGGCCCTATACGGCGGCCAAAGGCGTGCGGGTTTGTTAGTGGCGGGTTCAAGAAAAGGGTTAATCGAGGTTCAGCACGGGTGATCAGGTTAAGCCGCCCGCCGGAGTGGTCGGCAAAAGCGGAGACGCAGTACATCGCGTCTGGCCACGGGCCGAGCTGAGCAACCTTGGGAGAAATCATACGCTACCTGATCGGCATGGCTGGCTCAGGGTTGCCGGTGAGTGAATGGGTCCCTCTGCCGCCCGCCCATATACGGCACACAAAGTCGTACGAGCTCGCTAGTGATCAAGTTGCCAAAGGGTGCAACGCAACGCCCCAGCAGAGTTCTGCCCAGGGACGCCCATCCCGAAGAGTCCGCTAAGAGTCCGCAGGATTGGGGTCCGCCAAATCTGGGGACCCCAATGAGGCGTAAAGCCTTGAAAAGGTGGTGGGCGCTCACGGGCTCGAACCGTGGACCCGCTGATTAAGAGTCAGCTGCTCTACCGACTGAGCTAAGCGCCCCACCGAGGGGGCGTTCTACCTGCATCGGCGGCATTGTCCAGCCCCCCAGCCCCGACATTTGGCCCCACTCGTTGCATGGCTCAGTCCCGCGTCGCCCCGAACTCCACATCGCGGTGCACATGCGCCGACATCAACAGCCCGAATCCCAGCATCACGGTCAGCATCGCCGACCCCCCGTGGCTGATCAGCGGCAGCGGCACACCGCCGACCGGAATCGCCCCCGTGACCATCGCGACGTTCACGAAGACATAGAGGAAGTAGTTGGTCGCCAGCCCCACCGCCAACAACCGTCCGAACTGGTGCCGGCAGCGCAGCGCCACCATGAAGGCAAAGACCACCACCAGCGACAACAGCGCCAGAACCGACATGGCACCGACGAAACCGAATTCCTCGGCGATCATGGTGAAGATGAAATCGGTCTGCTTTTCCGGCAGGAAGTTCAGGTGCCCCTGCGTGCCCTGCAAGAAGCCCTTGCCCCACATGCCGCCGGAGCCAAGGGCGATCTTGCTCTGGATGATGTTGTAGCCAGCGCCCAGCGGGTCGCTTTCCGGGTCCAGGAAGGTGGTGATCCGCGCCCGCTGGTAGTCGTGCAGCCGGTCATAGGCGATCGGCGCCGCGACCGCGGCGATCCCGGCGATGACCGCGAATTTCCACAAGCGCACGCCGGCGGCGAAGAACACGGCCCCCCCCACCATCGCCGTGATCAACCCGGTGCCGAGGTTCGGCTGCTTCAGGATCAGCCCGACCGGGATCAGCACCATGATCGCCGGCGGGATCAGGAACAGCGGATTGCCGACCCGTTCATAGGACGCGCGGTGAAACCACCAGGCCAGCCCCGCGACCAGCATGATCTTGGCCAGCTCCGACGGCTGCAACTGGATCGGGCCGATGTCGATCCAGCGCTGCGCGCCCTTGCCGACATTGCCATGCAGCGCGACCAGCACCAGCAGGCCGACCGCGCCCAGCCAGCCGACCCAGGCGAAGCGGGCGATCAATCGAATATCGACCAGCGCCAGCGACAGCATCAGCACCACGCCAAAACCGAAGCGCAGGATGTGCTTGCTGGCATAGGGCTCGGCCGCCCCGCCCCCGGCAGAATACAGCGCGACATAGCCGACCGCCGCGACGGCCGACAGCAGCAGCACGAAGGACCAGGGGATCAGCCACAGCTTTTCCAGGATGCCGGTGCCGCGTTCGCGCATCAGCAAGCGGCGTTCGAAGCGCATCAGCGGCCACCGCCGAACCAGGAGGCAGGCCAGATGCCGCGGGGGGGCGCCGGCGCCTCGGCCACCGGGGCGGGCGGCGCGGGGGCGGCGGGCGCCGGCGCGGGTGCAGGGGCGGCGATCACGGGCGTGGGTGCGGCGGGGGCTGGCGCCGCGCGGGGCCGCACCTCCGACACGCGCGGGCTCGGCGCCGGGTTCGGCCCGCGCAGGCGATTGAATGTCTCGACCAGGATATCCCGCGCCAGCGGCGCCGCGGCGCCGGAACCGCTGGTGCCGTGTTCGACCACCACGCTGATCGCATATTGCGGATTGTCGTGCGGCGCGTAGCCGACGAACAGCGCGTGCGGACGCCATTCGCGCGGCATCGTCTCGACCCGGAAGCCGCGCTCACGCTGCTCGCGGCTGACGCGGCGGACCTGGGTCGTGCCGGTCTTGCCGGCCATCTGGCCATAGCCGGCCGGCAGGCGGGACAGCCGGGCCGTGCCGCCCTCCTCGTTGATCACCGACCACATCGCCTCCCGCATCAGGCGGATGTCGCGGTCGGGGATGCCGAGGCTGGGCCAGTCGTCGGGCCGCCCACCGCGCACCGGGCGGCCACCGACCGAACGCGTCAGATGCGGCTGCAAGGCCCGGCCGGAGGCGATCCGCGCGACCATGGTGCAAAGACTGAGCGGGGTCAGCTGGTAGAACCCCTGCCCGATCCCGTGCACGACGGTATCACCGAGGTTCCATGGCTTGCCCTGGGCCATGCGCCAGCCCCGCGTCGGCACCACGCCGCGCCGCGTGCCGGGCAATTCGATGTCCAGGTCCACACCCAGGCCGAATCGGTTGGCCATGGCGGCGATCCGGTCGATGCCAGTGCGCTTGGCCATCTCGTAGAAATACACGTCGCAGGAGTATTTCAGCCCCGACCGCATATCCATCCCGCCGTGGCCGTAGCGCGCGTGGCAGTGAAAGCGCGTGTCGCCCAGGTCGTAGAAGCCCGGGCAGGTCACCCGTTCGCCAGGCGTGCAGACACGGGCCTCCAACGCCGCCAGCGCCACCATCATCTTGAACGTGCTGCCCGGCGCGTAGAGCCCGTTGGTCGCCTTGTTGATCAGCGGCGTGGCGCGATTGGCCGTCCATTGCCGCCATTGCGCGGCCGACACGCCGGAATTGAACACATTGGGGTCGAAGGAGGGCTGGCTCGCCATCGCCACGACTTCGCCATTGCGGCAATCCATGACGACGACGCTAGTGCCTTCCTCGATCTTGCCGCGGACCGCCTTCTGCAATTCGGCATCGACGCTGAGCTGGACATCCTGCCCCTGCACGCCTTCGCGGCGGTCCAACTCGCGGATCACCCGGCCGACGGCATTGACCTCCAACTGCACAGCCCCCGCGCGGCCGCGCAGGGTCAGGTCGTGGTGGCGCTCGATCCCCGAACGGCCGACGCGGATGCCCGGCAATTGCAGCAGCGGGTCGCCATCGATATCGGCCTCGGCCGGGGGGGCGACATAGCCGACCATATGGGCCAGGTGCTCGCCCTCCGGATACAGCCGGGTGGTGCCGACATCGACGCTGATGCCGGGCAGGTCGGGGGCGTTGATCTCGATCCGGGCCATTTCCTCCCAGGTGAGGAATTCGCGCACCGTGGCGGGCACGAAGCGCCGCCGGCGGCGGACCTCGCGCTCGATCCGGCTGCGCTCCTGGTCCGTCAAGGGCACGATGCGGGAGAAGGTTTCGAGCGTTGCCGTGACGTCGGTGGTGTATTCGGCCACCAGCAGCGCGCGCCAGTTCAGCCGGTTGCCGGCGATCACCCGGCCCTCCCGGTCCATCACACGGCCGCGCGGCGGGGCGATCAGCCGGGCGGAGAGGCGGTTTTCCTCCGCCAGCGTGGCGTAGCGGGCGCCATCCTCCACCTGCAAGCCATAGAGGCGGGTGCCCAGGAAGCCGAGCAACCCGACTTGGCCGGCGCCAAGCGCCAGCGCCCGGCGGGTGAAGACGCCGCGGCGGCGTTCCTCTTCCTTTTTACTCACGGCAATTCCTCGACCGCGCGGATCGCCGCATGCGCTCGGGTCAGCAGAAAGGACAGCGCCGGATACAGCCCCGTCGAAAGCCCCAGCAGATGCAGCCCCGACACCGGCGGCGGCAAAGACCAGCCGAGCAGCGCCGTCAGGGCATAGCCCAAGGCCGCGGCCCCGGTGGCGAACCCGCAGAAGGCCAGCCAGACCACAAGGAAGGACTGCCGTGCCAGGTGCCGGCGCCAGCGCATCGCCAGCCCATGCACCACTAGCAGGATGAAGACCCCGACCCCAAGCGGGGCGAAGGTCAGCATGTCCTGCAACAGGCCCAGGCCGAACACCGCCGGCGGCGGCATGGCGGCAGGGCGGAACACGCTCCAGAAGAAGACACAGGCCAGGGCGATGGCCGGCACCGCCGAAGGCAGCCCGACCGGCGCCGCCGCCAGGATCATCAGCAAGGCCGCGACCACGGTCGGAAGGGCCGCGCGCGCCCAACCATCCAACCGGCGGAACAACCCCGGCGCCGGCTCCCGGCGACCGACCATGGCCTAGCGCCCGATCCGGTGAGGCGGCTGGCAGCCGAAGCGGTGAATCGGCCGCATGGCCTAGCGACCGCGCCGGGGTTCGGGGCGCGCCACGGCCTCGGGCGGCAGGATGCCGGCCAAGCCGACATCGAAGATGCGCAGCAGGTCCATGCGGTCCAGCCGGGCGTAAAGCTCGATCTCCGCAGCACCCGAGGCGCTCCAGCGGATCTCGCCCACCGGCAACCCCGCCGGCAGCAGGTTCTGGTCCGAGGAGGTGACGACCCGCTCCCCCTCGGCCGGCAGCACGCCCTCCGGCCAATGCTGCAAGCGCGGCCGGGCGCCGTTGCTGCCCGCCATGATGGCGCGCGCCCGGCTGGTCTCAAGCGTGACCGGCATGCGGCTGTTGATGTCGGTCACCAGCAGGACCCGCGCGGAACGGCTGCCGACCTCGGTCACGCGCCCGGCCAGGCCCCGCTCATCCAATGCCACCTGGCCCTTGCGGACCTGCAGATCGGGGCCGGTCGCCAGCAGCACGGCGCGGGCATAGGTGCCGCCGCCATCGGCCACGACCCGGGCGGTGCGGAAACTGGTCGTCCCTTCGGGGGTGTAGGCGAGTTGGCGGCGCAGCAAGGTCACCTCCCCCTCCAGCGCCAGGGCCGCGGCCTGCCAGCGGCGCAGGCGCTCATTCTCCTCGCGCAGGGCTGCATTCTCGGTCCGCATGGCCAGCAGCGACCGCCCCTCCTGCACCATCCCGCGCGCGGCGCCGATGGGTTCGGCCATGGCGGCGTAGATCGGGCTGAGCGAATCGGACAGCGCCATGCGGGCGCGTTCGACCAGCAGGGTATCGGCCTTGCCCAGCAACATGGTGCCGAAGGCAATGGCGATCAGCACCGGCAGGGAAAGCCGGGCGAGCGCCTGCCGCAGCGGAATGCTGAGTCGGATCACCGAAAGCCCCCTCTACGTCACCGATCCTCAATACATCGAGGACAGCACGCCGCGAAGCCGCTTGATTTCCTCCAGCGCCCTGCCGGTGCCCAGGGCGACGCAGGACAAGGCATCCTCGGCCACCGAAACGGGCAGTCCGGTCGCGTCCCGCAGCACCTGGTCCAGGCGCTGCAACAGCGCGCCGCCGCCGGTCAGGACGATGCCCTTGTCGACGATATCGGCGGCCAGTTCCGGCGGGGTGTTTTCCAGCGCGACCTTCACCGCCTCGATGATCTGGTTGATCGGCTCGGCCAGCGATTCAGCGATCTGGCGCTGGCTGACCACCACTTCCCGCGGGACGCCGTTCATCAGGTCGCGACCCTTGACCTCGGTCATCGGGCCTTCCTCGCCCTCCGGCGGGGGGGCGGCGGAACCGATGGTCATCTTGATGCGCTCGGCCGTGCTTTCGCCGATCAGCAGGTTGAACTGGCGGCGAATGTAACTGATGATCGCCTCATCCAGCTTGTCGCCGCCGACCCGCACGCTGCGGGCATAGACGATGCCGCCCAGGCTGATCACCGCGACCTCGGTCGTCCCACCGCCGATATCGACGACCATGGAGCCGGACGGCTCGGTCACCGGCAGCCCGGCGCCGATCGCGGCGGCCATCGGTTCCTCGATCAGCAGCACCTTCCGGGCGCCGGCGCTTTCGGCCGATTCCTGGATGGCGCGGCGTTCGACGGCGGTGGAGCCCGACGGCACGCAGACGATGATCATCGGCGAGGCAAAGGAACGCCTGTTATGAACCTTGCGGATGAAATGCTTGATCATTTCCTCCGCGACCTCGAAATCGGCGATCACCCCGTCCCGCAAGGGACGGATGGCGGCGATGTTGCCGGGGGTACGGCCGAGCATGAGCTTGGCTTCCTCCCCCACAGCCAACACCTGCTTGCGGCCGCGCACATCGGAAATGGCAACGACGCTCGGCTCATTGAGCACGATCCCACGACCCTTCACGTAGACCAGCGTGTTCGCGGTGCCGAGATCGATGGCCATGTCGGCGGAGAGGAAGCCGAACAGGCGTGCGAACATGCAAAAAATCCTTGCAGACGTGAAGGAGGGTTCGTCGGGCGGGGGGCCGCGACGGAAGGCGCGTGGTGGTTAGCCCCCCGGGCCGTCAGGCTCAAGCCGCTATCTCGTCCATGCCGCCGATCGGACCGAGGCAACCTGACCCCGCCGCCTGCGTTGAAGGCAGCATGTCCAACAAGATCAAGGAGCATCCCATGCGCACGAAGATCCTCAGCCTCGCCGCCATCGCCGCCCTCGCCCTCGCCGGTTGCGGCCAGACGACGGGCGATCGCGCGGTATCGGGCGGCTTGCTGGGCGCGGGTGCCGGTGCCGGCGTCGCCGCGATCACCGGTGGCAGCCTGGGCACGGGTGCGCTGATCGGCGGCGCCGCCGGTGCCGCCGGCGGCGCATTGACCAGCCCGGGCACGGTCGACCTCGGCCGGCCCGCCTGGCGCTAACCGCGCGTTCGGGCGGGGGTTACCCCGCCCGCAGCGCCAGGTCCGGCGGCGCCGTCCGCTCCCGCTTGGCCATCAGCTTGTTCAGCGCGTGGACGTAAGCGCGGGCGGAGGCGACGATCGTGTCGGTATCCGCCCCCTGCCCGTCCACATGCTTGCCATCCTCGGCCAGGCGCACGGTCACGCGCGCCTGGGCGTCGGTGCCGCCGGTGACGCTCTGCACGGCATAAAGCTGCAATTCGACCTCATGCGGGAAGACCTGGCGCAGGGCGGCGAAGGTCGCATCCACCGCGCCATCGCCGGTCGCCGTGCCGGTCTTGTGCACACCGTCCACATCCAGCCCGATCGTCGCCGTCGGAATCATGCCCAGGCCGGTCGAGACCGACAGGCCCGTCAGGCGGATCCGGTCATGGCCACGCACGACCTCATCATCGACCAGGGCGGTCACGTCCTCGTCGAAGACGGTCTTCTTGCGGTCGGCCAAATCCTTGAACCGGCGGAAGGCATCGTTCAGCGCATTGTCGCCCAGCTCGTAGCCCAGGGTCTTCAGCTTGTCGCGGAACGCCGCCCGGCCCGAATGCTTGCCCAGCACCAGTGACGTCTTGGCCCAGCCGACGGATTCCGGGGTCATGATCTCATAGGTGCCGGCATCCTTCAGCATGCCGTCCTGGTGGATGCCGGATTCATGGGCAAAGGCGTTGCGGCCGACGATGGCCTTGTTCGGCTGCACATCGAAGCTGGTGATGGCGGCCAGCAGCTTGGACGTCTTGAGGATATTCTCCGTCACGATGCCGGTCCGCTGGCGGATGGCATCCGCGCGGGTGCGGACGGCCATGGCAACCTCCTCCAGGCTGGCATTGCCTGCCCGTTCGCCGATGCCGTTGATCGTGCATTCCACCTGGCGCGCGCCGGCCCGGATCGCGGCCAGCGTATTCGCGACGGCCAGGCCCAGGTCATTGTGGTTATGCGTGCTGAAGACCACGCCATCGGCGCCCGGCACGCGTTCGCGCAGCATGGCAAAAATGCGGTACATGTCCTCCGGCAGCGCATAGCCGACGGTGTCGGGGATGTTGATGGTGGTGGCGCCGGCCTTGATCGCGGCCTCGACGCAGCGGCACATGAAATCATCCTCGGTGCGGCTGCCGTCTTCGGCCGACCATTCGACGTCATCCGTGTGGTTGCGGGCCAGGGTCACGCTTTCGGTGACCATGGCCAGCACCGCATCCGGTTCCATCCGCAGTTTTACGCGCATGTGCAGGGGGGAGGTTGAGACGAAGGTGTGGATGCGCTTGCGGGCCGCGGGCGCAATGGCTTCCGCGGCGCGCAAAATATCGGCGGCCGAGGTGCGGGCCAGGCCGGTGACGACCGGGCCGTCCTTGCTGAATTTCTGGGCGATGGCGCGGACGCTTTCGAAATCGCCGGGGCTGGCGATCGGGAAGCCCGCCTCCATCACGTCGATGCCGAGTTCGGCCAGCGCCTCCGCCATGCGCAGCTTTTCTTCGAGGTTCATCGAGAAGCCGGGCGATTGCTCGCCGTCGCGCAGGGTCGTGTCGAAGATGATGATGCGGTCGTCGGCCAGGGTGCCGAAGGACGGGTGCGAGATGGGCATCGGATGTGTCCGTGACTTTATGTGGCGTTGATTGGGGGCGGCCGGCGCCCCTCTCGCTTCCCCCGAACAGCATGGGCCGCGACGGCCCGAGCGCTCAGGGGCGGGTAAGTCGAAGAAGAAGGAGGAGGGAGATCGGCGCGCGCGCGGCGGTCGGGGCGAAATGCCCCCGGACCAGGCCGGCAGTGGTGGCGCGCGTCGTCATCGCCGCGACCATAGCCCCGGCTTTCCGCCGGCCGCAAGCGGCAAGGTCGTTTTCAGCCGCAGGTGATGCTGCGGACCACCCCGTCTTCGAGGATGATCGTTGCCCTGTCCGGGCGGAAATCCCGCGTCATCGGCGTGTTCGGCCCGGTAATGCGGACACTGCGGATGCCCGGCAGGCCGCTGAGGGCGGTCAATGCAGCCTCCGGCGGCCCGCCGATCAGGGCGGGGAACAGGTCCTGGTGGTCCGTGCAAAGGGGCTGTTGCGCCTGGGCCGGCCAAGCCAGCAGCAGGGCGAGGAGGGCGCGCTTCATGGCGCTGGCGGATGCGTCGCCCACCAATGGCGGGCGATATCGGCCCGGCGCGCGACCCAGATGTCGCGGCAGGCCACCACGTGGTCCAAGAACCGCGCCAGTGCCGCGGCGCGTGCGGGGCGACCGACGATGCGGCCGTGCAGGCCGACCGACATCATCCGCCCCCCCTCACCCCGCAACAGGTCCAATCCGTCGCGCAGATAGGCGCCGAAGCCATCGGCGCTGGCAAAGCCGGGTGCCACCGCGAACTTCATGTCGTTGGCGTCGAGCGTATAGGGGATGATCAGCCGCGGCTTGCCGCCGACCGGCACGTAGTAAGGCAGGTCATCCTCGTAGGAATCGCTGTCGTAGAGAAAGCCCTCGCGTTCCGCGACCAGGGCGCGGGTCTGGGGCGAGACACGACCGGTGTACCAGCCGACCGGGGCGACGCCGCAAAGCCGGGTCACCGCCTCGATATTCTGCGCGATATGGGCACGTTCGGTGGCGGCATCGACGTCGTGGTAGTCGATCCAGCGCCAGCCGTGGCAGGCGACCTCATGCCCCTGGTCGATGAAGGCACGGGCGACGGCGGGGTTGAGTTCCAACGCCCGGCCGCAGGCATAAATGGTCAGCGGCAATCCGCGCTCGGCAAAAAGCCGCAGCACGCGCCAGACGCCCGACCGCGCGCCATAGCCGAACTGGCTTTCGATGGTGACAGAACGTTCGCCCAGGATCGAAGCGCCGCCGGGGACCTCATGCAGGTATTGCTCGCTGCCGGCATCGCCGTTCAGCACGGTGTTCTCGGCGCCTTCCTCGTAATTCAGCACGAAGGAGAGCGCGACCTTGGCCGCGTTCGGCCAGAGGGGATCGGGCGGTGTCGGGCCATAGCCGACGAAATCGCGGGGATAGGGGCTGTCGGTCGCGAGCTTGGTCATGCCGGAAACGTGACGGCGGCGGCGGGTCCGGTCAACGGTGGCACCTTGTCACGACAACGCAATCAATGTTCCATCGCGCATGACCACATTCCGGGTGTTTCTCGTCACGGCCAGCATCATCACGGCGATGATCGTCGCGATGTTCATCTACGGCCTCGGCAATCGCACGCTGAATTCCAGCACGGTCGATAGCTGGTTCCTGGTCCTGGCCGTCCCCGTCATGACAATCGCCGGGGGGCTTTCGCTGCAAAAGAAGGGCCGCACCGGCTTGGCCATCGTGGTCATGGTGCTGGCCGTGCCGGTGGCGCTTGTGGCCCTCTTGGCCGTCTACATGATGGCCTGGAATGGTCGCTGGAATTGAACATCCCCCCTGCCGCGCGGGGCGGCAGGAGGGGGTCCAAACTCAGTTCTTCGCCTTGTCGACCAGGGCGTTCTTCTTGATCCAGGGCATCATGCCGCGCAGCTTCTCGCCGACATCCTCGATCTGGTGTTCGGCCAGGCGGCGACGGGTCGCCTTGAACGAGGCCTGGTTGACCTTGTTTTCCAGCATCCAGTCGCGGGCGAACTTGCCGCTCTGAATGTCGTTCAGCACGCGCTTCATCTCGGCCTTGGTCTCCGAGGTGATGATGCGGGGGCCGGTGACGTATTCGCCGTATTCGGCCGTGTTGCTGATCGAGTAGTTCATGTTGGCGATGCCGCCTTCGTAGATCAGGTCCACGATCAGCTTCACTTCATGCAGGCACTCGAAATACGCCATTTCCGGCGCGTAGCCGGCTTCCACCAGCGTCTCGAAGCCAGCCTTGATCAGTTCGACCAGGCCGCCACAGAGGACAACCTGCTCGCCGAACAGGTCGGTCTCGCATTCTTCCTTGAAGCTGGTCTCGATCACGCCCGAACGACCGCCGCCGATGGCGGAGGCGTAGGAGAGCGCGATTTCGAGGCCGTTGCCCGAGGGGTTCTGCGCCAGCGCCACCAGGCACGGCACGCCGCCGCCCTTCTGGTATTCGGACCGCACCGTGTGGCCGGGGCCCTTGGGCGCGATCATGAACACGTCCAGGTCCGGGCGCGGGTCGAGCAAGTTGAAGTGCACGTTCAAGCCATGGGCGAAGGCAAGTGCCGCGCCTTCCTTGAGGTTGGCGTGCAGGTGGTCGCGGTACAGGTCGCCCTGGCCTTCGTCCGGCGTCAGCACCATCACGACATCGGCCCACTTCGCGGCGTCGGCGGGCGACATCACGTTGAAGCCGGCGGCCTTGGCCTTGTCGGCGCTGGGACCGGCGCGCAGGCCGATCGCGAGGTTGGTGCAGCCGCTGTCGCGCAGGTTCATGGCATGGGCATGGCCCTGGCTGCCGAAGCCGATGATCGCGACCTTCTTGGCCTTGATCAGATTCACATCGGCGTCGCGGTCGTAGTAAACGCGCATCTTTGGCGCACTCCTTTTAGGGTCGGAAAAAAATACTCAGACGGTCAGGCTGCCGGTGCCACGGGCGATGGCCACAGCCCCCGTCCGCGAGACTTCGGACAGGCCCAACGGCCGCATCAACGCGCAGAACGCCTCGATCTTGTCGCTGCTGCCGGTCATTTCGAACACAGCGCTTTCGGGCGTCGCATCGACCACGCGGGCACGAAACGCATCGGCCAGGCGCAACGCTTCCATCCGCGGCTCGCCACGGCCGACGACCTTGATCAGGGCGAGTTCGCGGGTCAGGTGCGGCCCCTCCATGGTCAGGTCGCTGACCTTGTGGACCGGCACCAGCCGGTCGAGCTGCGCCTTGATCTGTTCGATCACCATCTCGGTGCCCGATGTGACGACCGTGATGCGGCTGATCCGCCGGTCGGCATCGACGGGGGCCACCGTCAGGCTTTCGATGTTGTAGCCACGACCGGAAAACAGACCGATCACCCGGGCCAGCACGCCGGCCTCATTTTCCACCAGCACCGCGATGGTCGCGGCGCGTTGTTCCATGCTTTGCGACATCGGATCAGACCAGCACCTTGCCTTCATCGGTGACGCCGGCGACGCCCCCGGTCTGGCCTGGGCTCAGGATCATCTCGTTATGCGCGGCACCGGAGGGGATCATCGGGAAGCAGTTCTCGTCCTTGGCCACGCTGATGTCGGCGATCACCGCCTTGGGGCTGGCGATCATCGCGTGGATCACATCGTCCAACTGGTCGGCGTCGGTCGCGCGCATGCCGACGGCGTGGAAGCTTTCCGCCAGCTTCACGAAATCGGGCAAGGCTTCAGAATAGGATTCCGAATAGCGCCCGCCATGCAGCAATTCCTGCCACTGGCGCACCATGCCCATGTATTCATTGTTCAGGATGAAGACTTTGACCGGCAGGCGGTACTGGGCGAGCGTCCCCATCTCCTGAATGTTCATCAGGATGCTGGCCTCACCGGCGATGTCGATGACCAGCGCATCGGGATGCGCGATCTGCACGCCCATCGCGGCCGGCAGGCCGTAGCCCATGGTGCCGAGCCCGCCCGAGGTCATCCAGCGGTTCGGCTGATCGAAGCCGAAATACTGCGCGGCCCACATCTGGTGCTGGCCGACCTCCGTGGTGATGAAGGTCTCCTTGCCCGACTTGCCCTTCAACTCCTGGGTGATCTCGAACAGGCGCTTCACCGCGTGCTGCGGCTTGATGATCTTGCCCTGCTGCACGTAGGACAGGCAGTGTTTGCCGCGCCAGGTCTCGATCTGGCGCCACCAGCCGGCCAGCGCCTTGCGGTCCTGTTCCGTGTCATCGGCCTTCCAGGCGGCGATCATCGCGCGCAGCACGGCCGCGGCATCGCCGACGATCGCCACGTCCACGCGCACGTTCTTGTTGATGCTGGACGGATCGATATCGGCGTGGATCTTGGTCGAGCCGGGCGAGAAGGCGTTCAGCCGCCCCGTCACGCGGTCGTCGAAGCGCGCGCCGATGTTGAACATCACGTCGCAGCCATGCATCGCCATGTTCGCTTCGTAGGTCCCGTGCATGCCGAGCATGCCCAGGAACTGCGGATCGCTGGCCGGATAAGAGCCCAGGCCCATCAGCGTATTGGTGCAGGGAAAACCCGTCATCCGCACGAATTCACCCAGCAGGCGCGACGCCTCCGGCCCCGCGTTGATCACGCCGCCGCCGGCATAGACGATCGGGCGATGGCTGCGCTTCATCGCGGCAATGGCTTCCCCGATGCGGCGCGCATCGGGTTCGGTGACGGGGCGGTAGGAACGGTGTTCCTCGCGCTCGGCGTCATGATAGGGCGCGCGGCCGATCAGGATGTCCTTGGGCAGATCCACCACCACCGGGCCCGGGCGGCCGCTGCGGGCGACGTAAAACGCCTCATGCATCACGCGCGCCAGGTCGCCGGGGCGCTTGACCAGGTAGTTGTGCTTGGTCGCGGGGCGGGTGATGCCGGTGGTGTCGGCTTCCTGGAAGGCATCATTGCCGATCAGATGCGTCGGCACCTGGCCGGTCAGGCAGACCACCGGAATGCTGTCCATCAGCGCATCCACCAGGCCGGTCACGGCATTGGTCGCGCCGGGGCCGGAGGTGACGAGCACGCAGCCGACCTTGCCGGTCGAACGGGCATAGCCCTCGGCCGCATGCACCGCGGCCTGTTCGTGCCGCACCAGGATGTGGCGGATCGCGTTCTGCTGGAACAGCGCGTCATAGATGGGAAGCACGGCGCCGCCGGGATAACCAAAAATAACCTCGACGCCCTGATCCTTCAGCGCCTGAAGGACGACCTCCGCCCCGGTCATGATCCGGGTTTCGGGGCTGGGCGTTGCGATGGCGGACATGGGGATGGGGCTTTCCTTTGGGCTTCGGCGGCGCAGCGTTACCCCCGCTGCTGCGGCGCGTCAACGCACTCCATCAACAAATGCGAAGATTTCCGCCCGTTCACTTTCAGAAAATTGCGCCAGACCCGTGGTTCGCGCATATATCCTATGCGTGGGCCCGAGATCATGGTGCCGGAACCAGGTCGCCTGCCGCTTGGTGTATTGCCCCATGGCGAGGCAGGCACGGCGCCCGGCCTCTTCGAGGGTGATGCTCCCCGCCGCGACGGCGGCGAGTTCGGGCACGCCATGGGCGCGCATGGCGGGCAGCGACGGGTCGAGGTTTTGCGCGAGCAACGCCGTCACCTCCTCCATCGCACCCCCCTTCAGCATCGCGGCCCAGCGTGCGGCGATCGCGGCGCGCAACGTGTCGCGCGACGGGTCCAGCAGGATGGCGGCGAAACGCCAGGGGGCAGGTCCTGTGCCGGGTTCGGACTGCCAGGACGCCAGCCCCCGCCCGGTTCCCGCAAAAACCTCCCAGGCGCGGGCCAGGCGTTGCGGGTCGGTCGGGCGCAGGCGCGCGGCCGTGTCCGGATCGGCCTGGGCCAGTCGTTGATGCAAGGCGGCGGGGCCGATGTCGGCCAGCAGCGCGCGTGCGGCGGCGCGGTCGGCTTCGGTGACCGGCGGCATCGGCGACAGCCCCTGGGTCAGCGCGGAAAAATACATGCCCGTGCCGCCGCACAGGATCGGCAGCCGCCCGGCATCCCGCGCCGCCTGCATCGCCGCAAGCGCCGCATCGCGCCACCAGGCGACGCTGCCCGCTTCGGCCGGGGCGCGGATGCCATAGAGGCGATGCGGCACCAGCGCTTCCTCGGCCTCGGATGGCCCCGCCGTCAGCACCCGCAGCCCCGCATAGACCTGCATGGAGTCGGTGTTGATGATCTCACCGTCCAAGGCCCGCGCCAGATCCAGCGCCAGAGCCGACTTGCCCGACGCGGTCGGCCCCGCGATCAGCAGCGCATGCGGGATCATACCTTGCGGCCCCGGCGTGGCAGGGCCAAAAACCGGCCGCCATGCCGCATGTCCTGACCCTTTGCGCCCCCGCCGGCGCCCTGACCCCTGCCCTCACGCAGCGCGTGCGCGCTGCCCTCGGCGATCTGGGGGCGGATCCCGGCGCGACCGAGTGGTTGTCGCCGGGCGAGGCCTGCGACCTGCCGTTTCGTGACCTCGCGACCGACCAGGCGACCGCCATCGCGCGCCAGGCGCTGGGCGATGCGCCGGTCGATGCGATCAGCCAGGAAACGACTGGCCGCCGGAAGCAACTGCTGCTGGCCGACATGGACAGCACCATCGTGACCAGCGAGACGCTGGACGAAATCGCCGCCTTCGCCGGGCTGAAGGAAAAGATCGCCGCCATCACCAAGCGCAGCATGAACGGCGAGTTGGATTTTTCGACCGCGCTGCGCGAACGCGTCGCCATGCTGAAGGGGCTGGACGTGTCGGCGCTGGACGCGACCTGGACCGCGACCGAAATGACGCCGGGCGCCGTCGAACTCATCGCGACGCTGCGCGCCCATGGCGCGGTGACGGCGCTGGTGTCGGGCGGCTTCACCTTCTTCACCGGGCGCGTCGCGCAGCGGCTGGGGTTTACGCATCACTTCGCCAATACGCTGGAGGATGACGGCCGGGTGCTGACCGGCCGCGTCGGTGAGCCGATCCTGGACCGGGATGCGAAACTCGCGACACTGAAACGTCTGGCCGCGGAGAACGGCCTGCCGCTGACGGCAACGGCCGCGATCGGCGATGGGGCGAACGACCTGGCGATGATCGGCGCCGCGGGCCTGGGCATCGCCTATCGCGCGAAGCCCGTGGTCGCCGCCGCCGCCCGCGCCCGGCTGGACCATGCCGGGCTGCGTGGCGTCCTGTTCGCGATGGGATTTTCCGCGGGCGAGATCCAGGCGGGGTAAGGTGGCGCCTTGAGGGGGGCTTCGCCCCGCCTCAAACTCCCCCCACCAGGGGCGGCCGCCCCTGGACCGGCGACGTATTGGCAACATCAAGCGAGGGGCGTCAAAGGCGGTTCCGTCGCCGTAAGGCGTTCCACGCCCCTCGCTTGATGTCGCCAAATCCCGTGGGTTCCAAGGGGCCACGGCCCCTTGGTGGGGGAGGTGTGGAGGGGGCGACGCCCCCTCCACGGCCGGGTCACCCCGGCGAACCAGGCGTCGCCGCGCGCAGTCGCAGCGGAACCCAACGCTGGCCTTGTGCGCCTTCGATCAGGAACAGCGCGCTGGCGCGGTTCTGGCGGCGCAGGCGTTCGACACGCTCGGACAGTTCCTGCGGCGTCGTGACGCGTTCCTGCTGCACTTCGACGATGACGTCGCCCGGGCGCAGTTCGCGTTCGGCGGCGGGGCTGCCCGGCGTCACCTCGGTGATGACCACGCCGTTACGCTCGGGGCGGATGCTGAAGCGCTCGCGCAGTTCCGGCGTCATGCCGGAGACCTTCATGCCGAGCCCCGTCAGCTCGACGGTTGCCTGCGGGCGCGGCTGGGCCGGGGCGGTTGCCGCGGCCTGCACATCGGCCGGCAACTCGGCGACGGTGACGTTCACCGTCTCCTCCTTGCCGTTGCGCCAGACAACGACCGGGGCGACCGTGCCGACCGGGGTTTCGGCGACGATGCGCGGCAGGTTCCGCATTTCGCGGACGTCCTGGTTGTTGAACTTCAGCACCACGTCGCCGTTCTGGATGCCGCCGGCGGCCGCGGGGCCACCTTCCTGCGCCCGCGCGACCAGCGCGCCACGCGCACCGCCCTGCAGGCCCAGGGATTCCGCGATCTCATCCGTCACCTGCTGGATGTTCACGCCCAGCCAGCCGCGCCGCACCCGGCCGCCGTCGCGCAACTGCGCGGCGATGTTGCGTGCCAGGTTGGAGGGGATGGAGAAGCCGATGCCGATCGACCCGCCGGAGGGCGAGTAGATCGCGGTGTTGATGCCGATGACCTCGCCGGCCAGGTTGAACAGCGGGCCGCCCGAGTTGCCGCGGTTGATCGCGGCATCGGTCTGGATGAAGTCGTCGTAGAGCCCCTGGCGGATGTCGCGGCCACGGGCCGAGACGATGCCGGCCGTGACGGAACCGCCGAGGCCGAAGGGATTGCCGATCGCGACCACCCAGTCACCGACCTGAGCCGTATCGGAATCGCCGAAGGACACGGCCGGCAGCGGGCGTTCCGGCCGCACGCGCAGCACCGCGACATCGGTGCGCGGGTCGGTGCCGACCAGCTCGGCGCGCAGGGTCGTGTTGTCCTGCAACACGACGTTGATCTCATCCGCGCCGTCGATGACGTGGTTGTTCGTGATCACGATGCCGGAGGCGTCGATGATGAAGCCCGAGCCCAGCGACTGCGCGCGGCGCGGCGTCGGTGCCGGCTGGCCGGGGCGTGCCGGGGGGCCGCCGGGGCGGTTGCGTTCCAGGAAGTCGCGGAAAAACTCCTCGAACGGGCTGCCGGGCGGGGCTTGCGGCACTTCGGGCGCATCCGGCCGGGCGCCGGGCCGGGCCTGGACCGTCTGGGTGGTCTGGATGTTCACCACGGCCGGCAGCAGCCGTCGGGCCAGGGGAGCAAAGGTGGTCGGGGCGGTCTGGCTGGACATCGCCTCTGGCGCCGCGGGCGCGGCCGTTTGGGCGAAGGCGGGGCCGGCGACGATCGCGCCGGAAAGAAGCAGGGCTGCAAGGCGCATGGGATTGGTCATCCGTCAGTTGCAAGCAGGATGCGCCTCGGCGCAAGGCGCCGCCAAGCCCCTGCTTGGTTGCAACACGTAACTGGCCCCCGCGCCGAAGCGCGGGGGCCAGGTTTCAGCCCGGCGTCACGGCCGGGTTCGGGGCGGCCGCGGGCGCCTGCGCCGGGTTCGGCAACACCGGGTTCGGCGTCAACGGCACCGGTGTGCTGTCGCGGAAGTAACGGAAGAACTCGCTGTCGGGCGACAGCACGAACCGCGACTCGCCCTCACCGAAGGCTTCCCGATAGGCCTGCATGGTCCGGTAGAACTGGTAGAACTGCGGATCGCGCTGGAAGGCATCGGCGAAGAGCTTGATCGCCCCCTCCTCACCCTGGCCGCGCAGCACGTCCGATTGCGCCTGGGCTTCCGCCAGGATCACCGTGCGTTCACGATCGGCGCCGGCACGGACGCGGGCGGCGACTTCGGCGCCCTCGGCGCGGGCTTCACGCGCCACGCGTTCGCGTTCGGATTGCATCCGGGTCAGGACCGCCTGGGTATTTTCCTCCGGCAGGTCGGCGCGGCGGATGCGGACATCCGTCACCTCGATGCCGAAGCGGCGGGCTTCGCCGTTCACCTCGCGGAGAATGTCGGCCATGACCCGGGTGCGTTCGGCCGACAGCACGGCCAACAGGGTCTCGTTGCCGAGCACCCGCCGCAGCGCGGAGGAGACGATGGACCCCAGTCGCCCGCGGATGCCGCTTTCGGCCGCCCCCGCCGTCTGGAAGAACAGCAGCGGATCGACGACGCGATAGCGGGTGAAACTGTCCACGACCAGGCGGCGCTGGTCGCCCAGGATCACCTCCTCGCCAGGGCTGTCGTAGTCGAGCAACCGGCGGTCGAAGGCGATCACGTTCTGGATGAACGGGATCTTGGCCTGCAGCCCAGGCTTGGTGATGACCCGGATCGGCTGGCCGAACTGGGTGATCAGGACCTGCTGGGTCTCCTGCACAGTGAACAGGGTCGAGGTGAGGGTGATGAACCCAACGACCAGGACGCCGATGAGAACAGTCAGGCGGGTCATCGGGCGATCCCCTGCGGCTGGCGGTTGGGGAAGATGCCCGGCGCCGCGGCCGGCGCCAGTTGGCGCTGCAAGGCCGGCGGCCCCGGCGGGGTCATCGGGGCGGGCTGCGGCCGCGTCTGATCGGCGCCGAGCGGCAGCAAGGGCATGACGCCCTGCAACCGGTCGTCCACGATGATCTTCGGGTTGCGGCGCAGGATCTCCTCCATGGTCTCAAGGTACATGCGGCGCACGGTCACATCCCGCGCCACCTGGTAGGCACCCAGAACCGACAGGAAGCGCTGCGCCTCGCCACCCGCGCGGGCGATCTGGCTTTCGCGGGCGCCCTGGGCTTCCTGCACCACGCGCTCCGCCTCACCACGCGCCCGCGGGATGATGTCGTTGCGGTAGGATTCGGCTTCGTTGCGGGCGCGTTCGCGGTCGGCATTGGCGCGCTGCACGTCGCGGAAGGCATCGACGACGCTGGCCGGGGGATCGACCTTCTGCAACTGCACCTGGGTGATCTCGATGCCAGACCGATACTGGTCCAGCACGGCCTGGGTGGCGGCGCGGACCTGGGTCTCGATCTGGGCGCGCGCCTCGGTCAGGGCGGATTGGATCGGCGTACGGCCGATCATCTCGCGCATCGTGCTCTCGGCGACGGATTTCACCGTCTGCTCCGGGTTGCGCGTGTTGAACAGGAATTCCGACGCATCGCGGATGCGCCAGAAGACGGCGAAATCGATGTCGATGATATTCTCGTCACCCGTCAGCATCATCGATTCCTCACCGACGTCGCGGGAGGGTACGGGCCGCCCCGTGGTCTGGTCGGGATTGGCGCGGAAGCCGACATCGACGCGGTTGATGCGCGTCACGCGTGGCGTGGTCACAGTCTCGACCGGCCAGGGAATATGATAATTCAGGCCCGGGGGGGCGGTGCGGTCAAAGGCGCCGAAGCGCATCACCACGCCCTGTTCGTCAGGCTGCACGCGGTAGAAGCCGCTGCCGGCCCAGATCGCGACCAGCACCAGGCCGATCAGCGCCAGCCCCTTGCCGCCAAAGCCACCGCTGCCGCGCGGCAGGAACCGCCGCACGGCGTCCTGTGCCTGGCGGATCATGTCATCGAGGTCGGGCGCGCCGCCGCCACCGCGATTGCCACCGCCGCCGCCGCCGCCCTGGGGCGGGGTCCCCCAAGGACCACCGGGTTGGCCACCGCCGCCGCCGCCACTGCCGCCGGGGCGAGGATTACCCCACGGGCTGGGCCCGCCACTATTGTTCCACGCCATGAAAGCGGCCGGCCTCCCTCAACGCCCCAAAGGGCAATGCCCTTGCGGGCAAATCGCCCCACGCGGGGGGCATTCGATGCGTGGCGACAGGCACCCGGGCTTACGGCCGGGCGCCGGCCGCGCCATATCACGGCCGTAACCCGGCCTGCGTCCTGCGCATATCGGCCAGACATGAAGGATTTTCAAGTTATGGGCGAAGCCCTGGCGGATGCGGTGCGGCTGGCGTTGCGCAAGGTCATCGAACCCGAATCGGGGCGCGACGTCGCGGCGCTCGGCTGGGTGGACGCCGTGGTGGCCCGCGATGGGCTGGTCCAGGTGACCTTGGCGGTGCCGCGGGACCGGGCCCGGGCGCTGGAACCGCTGCGGGCATCGGCCGAACGGGCGGTGGCTGCGGTGCCGGGGGTGATCTCGGCGACCGTCGTGCTGACCGCGCACCGGGCCGAGGCGCCCGCTGCCCCCCCGCCCGCCGCGCCCGGGCGCAAGCCGCCGGCCGGCCAGGGGGCGATGCTGCTGCCGGATGTCCGGGCGATCGTCGCCGTCGCCTCGGGCAAGGGCGGCGTCGGCAAATCCACCACCGCGGTGAACCTGGCCGTCGCCCTGGCCGCACAGGGGCTGACCGTCGGGCTGCTGGATGCCGATATCTACGGCCCGTCCCTGCCGCAGATGCTGGGCACGCGGGACAAGCCGCGCGCGGTGAACGGGCGCATCCAGCCACTGTCGCGCTGGGGGCTGAAGGCGATGTCCATCGGCTTCCTGGTGGATGAGGAAACCCCGATGGTCTGGCGCGGCCCGATGGTGATGGGCGCGCTGGAACAAATGCTGGGCCAGGTCGATTGGGGGCCCCTCGACATCATGATCGTCGACATGCCGCCCGGCACCGGCGACGCCCAGCTGACCATGAGCCAGCGCGTGCCCCTGGCCGGGGCCGTGATCGTCTCCACCCCCCAGGACGTCGCCCTGATCGACGCCCGCCGCGGCGTTCGGATGTTCGAGAAGGTCGGCGTGCCCGTGCTGGGGTTGATCGAGAACATGTCGGTCTTCTGCTGCCCGAACTGCGGCCACACGACCGATATCTTCGGCCATGGCGGGGCCAAGGCCGAAGCGACGCGGCTGGGCGTCGAATTCCTGGGGGAGCTGCCGCTGAAACTCGCCATCCGCGAACTGGCCGACGCCGGCACGCCGATCGTGATGGCGCGCCCCGAGTCGGAAGAAGCCGCGACCTACCGCGCCATGGCCGCGCGGGTATGGGAAAAAGCCTCGGTCCCCCGCGCGTCGGGACCGAAGATCGTCATGGCTTAGCCAACACACCCAGCACCGCATCGGCGGCGGCCTCGCTCGGGCTGCCGCCACCCGGCGGGCGCAGCCGGTCCAGCAGGTCCCGCGCCCCCGCCACCTGGACCGCACCAATCGCCGGATCGGTCAGCAATTCGACCAGCGCATCGGCCAGCAGTGCCGGCGTGCAGCGTTCCTGCAGGAATTCGGGGATGATCGGCGCATCCGCCAGCAGGTTCACGATGGCCGCGTATTTCGCGGTGGCGATCCGCCGCAGGATTTCGCCGGTCAGCCAATTCACCTTGTAGCCAATCAGCATCGGCACCCCGGCCATCGCGACCTCTAGCGAGGAGGTGCCGGACTTGATCAGCCCGGCCGAGGCCGCGGCGAAGGCGTCATGCTTGTCGGCCAGGGTCGTGACCAGGATGGGCGCGGGGGACCAGGACGCCGTGGCAGCGCGCACCGCGGCCTCGACCGGCCCGGCCAGGGGCACGACGGGGCGCAGGCCCGGGACGCGTGTTTCGGCCAGCCGCAGGGCCTCGGCAAAAACCGGCAGCATGCGGGTGATCTCGGTGCGGCGGCTGCCGGGCATCACCAGCACCACCCGTTCATCGGGGCCGATGCCATGCTGCGCGCGGAAGCGCGCGGCATCGCCGGTCTCCGCACCGCTTTCCAGCACCGGATGGCCGACGAAGCGCGCATCCAGCCCCGCCGCCAGGAACATCGGCGGTTCGAAGGGCAGCAGGCACAGCAGCCGGTCCATCTGCTGTGCGATCTCCTTCACCCGCCAGGCGCGCCAGCCCCAGATCTGCGGCGCGACGTAGTGCACGATCGGAATACCCAAGGGGCGGATGCGCTTGGCGATGCGGGAGGTGAAGCCCGGGCTGTCGATCGTCACCACCACATCCGGCCGCCGGGCGGTGATATCGGCCACCGTCTCGTCCAACCGGCGCGCCAGGCGGCGGATATTGGGCAGCACTTCCATCAGCCCCATCAGCGCCAGGTCCCGCATCGGGAACAGGCTGGCCATGCCCTGTTCGGCCAGGCGGTCGCCGCCGATGCCGGCCGCACGGATACCCGGTGCCTTGGCGCGCATCGCCGCCAACAGCCGCGCCCCCAGCACATCGCCCGAGGATTCGCCGGCGATCAGATAGACCAGGGTCATGCGAAATCGGCCGGCACGCAGGCGGGGAACGGCGTCCGTGGCCAGCCCGGCCCACCCCGGGCCCGCACCGCGTCGAGTCCATGGGTATCAAGGTCGCAGAACACCCATTCCGCCCGGTCCATCGCCCCGCGCGCCAGGACGCCATCCTGCGGAAACCCCGCATCGACCGGGCCGAAGACCGCGGCATGGCCACGGCATTCCCCGCCGACCATCATCGCCAGCGCGACATGGCATTGGTTTTCCATCGCCCGCGCCGCGCCCGCCAGGTGCAGCCGGTGCGCGCCATGCGCGTCGGTCGCCCGCGCCGGGGCCAGGACCAGCCAGGCCCCGGCCTCGACCTGGGCACGGACGTGCTTCGGGAAGCCGATGTCGGTGCCGATGGAAATACCCAGGCGGCCGAAGGGCGTGTCGAACACGGCGGGCGGCGCATCCGGGCCCGCGCCCTGCCACGCGATCCGGCCGTCAGGCGCCACCAGAGGCGCCCAATCCCCGATCGTGCCATCCGCCGCGCGCAGCGGCAGCGTGCCGCCAAGCAACCAAAGCCCCGACAGCCGCGCCGCGTCGCGCAACGCCGCCTGCACCATCGGCGACACGTCGGCGAGTGCCTCGGCCGGCGTGACGCCGGGCACGGCGATGGACTCGGCACAGATCATGGCCGTCCGCGCCGGCAGGACGGCCAGTTGGGCGCCACCCGCCGCCGCGCGGGCGACCCAGTTGATCAGCAGCGCCGCAAGCCCCGCCACCCCCGCGATCGGCCCGGCCGGGAATTGCGCCACCGCCAGGCGCACATGGCCATGGCCCAAGGCATCCGCCCGCAGCGGATGACCGCAGTCGAGGACCTGGGGCGCCGCCGCCACCGGAGCTGGCGCCTCGGGCACCAGCGACCAATCCGGATCGTCACTCATGCGGCGGCTTGGCTGGACGGGTGCATCGACGGGTTGCATAGACCCGATCGCGCCTGATTGGCAGGCCGGGGGTATCGATGGGTCTGGATCTGGCGGGCCCGGAGGGCATTGGGCTGGTCGCCGGCACGCTGACGACAGCGGCCTTCGTCCCCCAGGTGGTGAAAACCTGGAGAACCGGATCGGCCAGCGACTTCAGCCTGCCGATGCTGCTGATGTTCGTGTCCGGGGTCATGCTCTGGCTGGTCTATGGAATGGTCATCGCGGCACCCAGCGTCTGGATCGCCAATGCCATCACCGCGCCGCTGTCGCTCTACCTGTTGTGGATCAAGCTGCGGCGCGGCTGAGCCTCACATCATCGGCGCCCAGCGCGCGATCTCCAGGTAGATGTCGCGCACGGCCGCCGAAACGGCGCGGCTGATGTCCTCCAGCCCCGCCACCTGGTCGATGCGCGGCTGGGCGCTGTCCAGTTCTTCCGCCGACAGGATCAGCCCGAACAGCCCCGCCGCGCGGGCCAAGCCCAGCAGCAGCGCGTCATGCGGCTCAGGAATCTCATCGTCGAAGATGACGCCCAGCAGGCGGGCCTTCACCTCCCGCTCCTCCTTGTCCGACACGACCGGATAGCGGCGTTCGCTGAACAGCCACAGGAACTTGCCATCCTCGACGCGCAGGATGCCGCGGGCGACCAGGCGGGCGAACAGCGCCTCGCGGAAATCGGGGGCCTCGCGCGACAGGGTTTCGATCCACCAGCGGCTGTCCTCCTGGCGGCCGGCGGCGGCGATGCGGGCCAGCACGCCATCCAGCATCGGGTCGCCAAGGGGGGTCGAATCCGCGACGAACAGGTGCTTCGGGTCGGTGTCGATGCGGTTCCGCATCGCCAGTTCGGCCAGGACGGCGCCCGCCAGCGCGAAATCCCCGGAGGGTGCCGCGCGGTCGTGCACTCGGCCGGTGCTGTCATCCAGCATCAGCAGCAGCAGTTCCTCGGGTATCGTCAGCGGCATAGGCGGGTCTCCATGGCTCGGCGCAGGGTCCGCCCGGCGCATCCGGACTGTCAACGCGCCGCGTCGATGAAGGCTGCCAGCCCCTGCTCCACAATCGCGCGATCCAGGTCGCGCAGGATGAACACCAGGGTCGAGGCAGGTGGCGTGCCCTCGGGCCAGGCCGCCATGCGGCGCGGCGGGTGCCACAGGTGCTGGACGCCATGCACGACGACGGGCCCCGCCTCGCCCTCCAGATCCAGCATGCCCTTGACCCGCAGCAGGCTGTCGCCGCGCGTCGCGGTCAGCATTTCCAGGAACCCCGCCACCCCCTGCCAGGGCAGCGGCCGGTCCCAGGTCAGGCAGAAGGCCTTGATGCGCGCGTCGTGGCGATTGGGGTCGTGGTGGTGGTGATGAGGGTGGTGGTGCGCATGGGCCTCCGCCGCCAGCCAGCGCGCGACATCGGCGGTCTTGGCGGCGGGGTCGAAGGGGCCGGCGGCCAGGATCGCCTCGGCCGGGACATCGCCCATCACCACGGCCAGGGCGGGCGCGCCGGGGTTCAGCGCCGCCAGGCGCGCGACCAGCGGCGCGATGTCGGTCGCAAGATCGGTCTTGGTCACCAGGATGCGGTCGGCGACGGCGGCCTGTTTGACGGCCTCGGGCTGGCTGTCCAGGGTCGCCATGCCGTTCACCGCATCGACCAGCGTGACCACGCCGTCCAGCACAAAACGCCGCCCGATCGTGGGGTCGGCCATCAGCGTGTGCAGGATCGGCGCCGGATCGGCCAGCCCCGTGGTTTCGACCACCACGCGCGACACCGCCTGCCCGCCATCGATCCGCGCCGCCAGGGCCGACAGGGCGGTCACCAGGTCGCCGCGCACGGTGCAGCACAGGCAGCCGGCGTTCAGCAGCACGGCATCCTCGGCCAGCGTCTCGACCAGCAGGTGGTCCAGCCCGATCTCCCCGAACTCGTTCACCAGCACGGCGGTGCCGGCCATCGCGGGCTGCTTCAGCAGCGCGTTCAACAGGGTGGTTTTCCCGGCGCCCAAGAAACCCGTCAGCAGGGTGACCGGGATCATGCGCCGTAGAGAGCCGCCGGGTCCGCCAGCGGCGGGGCGATCGCCGCCACGTCGCCATCGCGCAGCGCCCAGGAAAAGCACGACCGCCGCCCGGTGTGGCAGGCGACGCCGGTCTGGTCGACCAGCAGCAGCACCGCGTCGCCATCGCAATCCAGCCGCAAATCCACCAGCCGCTGCGTCTGGCCGGAGGTTTCGCCCTTGCGCCACAACGCCTGGCGCGACCGGCTGAAATACACCGCGCGCCCCGTCGCCAGGGATTCGGCGACCGCATCGCGGTTCATCCAGGCCAGCATCAGGACCTCACCAGTGTCGTGCTGCTGCGCGACGGCGGCGACCAGGCCCTGGGCATCGAAGCGCAGCGCCGCCAAGAGGCGTTCGCAGCCGGCGGGATCGGTTGTATCCATCGGGTGGGTTCCTTCTCGGCCTGGGTGTTACCATATAACAGCCAGGCCGGATGGGCTGGAGAGCGGAAGGACACATGGCAGCGGTGCAGGAACACAGCAGCGAGTTGGACGCGGCCGCCGCCGCCTGCGCCGCGCGTGGGGCCAGGCTGACCGACCTGCGCCGCGACGTGCTGCGCCTGGTGCTGGAGGCCGGGCAGCCGATCGGCGCCTATGCCTTGCTGGACCGGCTGAAGGCCGACCGCAGCGGCGCCGCCCCGCCCACCGTCTATCGCGCGCTGGATTTCCTGCTGGAACAGGGGCTGATCCACAAGGTCGAGCGGCTGAACGCCTTCATCGCCTGCACCGAACATGGCCACGACCATGCGCCCGGCCATAGCCACCCGCACCAGTTCCTGATCTGCGGCCGCTGCGGCGTGACCGCGGAAATCGCCGATCCCGCGGTGACCGAGGCCTTGGCCGCGGCAGCACGCGCCCAGGGTTTCATGGCGACGCGCGCGACGGTCGAGATCGAGGGCGTCTGCGCCACCTGCGCTGCGGGGTAAGACCCCTTCCCGGCGATGCGGCGGGCTGGCATACCTGCATTGCCAATGGGAACATTGCCAGAACTTTTCGCCACCTGGTTCGCCGCGCGCGGCTGGACGCCGCGCGCGCACCAACTGGCGCTGCTGGATGCGGCCCGCGCCGGGCGATCGGCGCTGCTGGTCGCGCCGACCGGTGGCGGCAAGACCCTGGCGGGGTTCCTGCCATCGCTGATCGAGCTTGCGGAAACCCCCCGCCCGGGGCTGCACACGCTCTATGTCTCGCCGCTCAAGGCCCTGGCGGTCGATATCGCCCGCAACCTGACCGCGCCCGTCGATGACATGGCCCTGCCCATCCGCATCGAAACCCGCACCGGCGACACCCCCGTCAACCGCCGCCAGCGCCAACGCACCGACCCCCCGCACATCCTGCTGACCACGCCGGAAAGCCTGACCCTGCTGCTGGCCTCGCCCGACGCGGCCGCGATGTTCGCCGGGCTATCGGCGGTGGTGATCGACGAGATCCACGCCCTGGCCGGAACCAAGCGTGGCGACCAGTTGGCGCTGTGCCTGTCGCGGCTATCGACCCTGGCACCCGCCGCGCGCCGGGTCGGTTTGTCGGCGACCGTCGCGCACCCCGACCCGCTGCGCGCTTTTGTCGCCCCCGACGCAAACCCCGAGACCGCCGTGCTGGTGACCGGCGCCGAGGGCGCCAAGCCGCGGCTCGACATCATCCTGCCCGAAGGTCACCTGCCCTGGGGCGGCCACATGGGCCTGGCCAGCGCGCCCGAGATTTTCCGGCGCGTGCAGGCGGCCGGTGTCACCATCGTCTTCGTCAATACCCGCGCGCAAGCCGAACTCGTGTTCCAGGCGCTGTGGCGGCTGAACGAGGACACGCTGCCGATCGGGCTGCATCACGGCAGCCTGACGGTCGAACAGCGCCGCAAGGTCGAAGCCGCCATGTCCGCCGGCCGGCTGCGCGCCGTGGTGGCGACCGCGAGCCTGGACCTCGGCATCGACTGGGGCGCCGTGGACCAGGTGATCCAGGTCGGCGCGCCAAAAGGCGTGTCGCGGCTGTTGCAGCGGGTCGGCCGCGCCAACCACCGGATGGACGAACCCTCCCAGGCGGTCCTGGTTCCCGCCAACCGCTTCGAGGTCATCGAATGCACCGCGGCGATCGAGGCCATCGCCGCCGGCGAGTTGGACGGCGATGCACCGCGTCCCGGCGGCCTGGACGTCCTGGCGCAGCACATCCTGGCGATGGCCTGTTCCGCGCCCTTCTTCCCCGACGACCTCTATGCCGAGATCCTGCGCGCCGCGCCCTATGCCGCGCTGACCCGCCGCGATTTCGACGACACGCTGCGCTTCGTCGAGGATGGCGGCTACGCGCTGCGCGCCTACGACCGCTTCCGCAAACTCTTCCGCGATGCCGAGGGCCGGATGCATGTCCAAGGCACCGCCGTCGCGCGCCAGTTGCGCATGAACCTCGGCACCATCGTGGAAACCCCGCTGCTGAAAGTGCGGCTGCGCGGCGGGCCGATGCTGGGCGAGGTCGAGGAATGGTTCATCTCCACCCTGACCCCCGGCGATTGCTTCATCTTTGCCGGCCAGGTGCTGAAATACGAAAGGCTGGACCCCACCGCCTGCATCGTCTCGCGCGGCGGAGAGGGCGAGCCGCGCGTGCCGACCTATGCCGGCAGTCGCATGCCGCTGACGACCTACCTGGCCGAACGGGTGCGCGGGATCCTGCACGACCCCAAGCGCTGGAAGACGCTGCCCGAACCCGTGCGCGAATGGCTGCGGATGCAAAAGCTGCGCAGCGAATTGCCGCCGCGCGACGGGCTGTTGATCGAGACCTTTCCGCGCGGCGGGCGCTGGTTCCTCGTCGCCTACACCTTTGAGGGCCGGCTGGCGCACCAGACCCTCGGGATGCTGGTCAGCAAGCGTATGGAGCGCGCGGGCTTTGGGCCACTCGGGTTCATGGGCACCGACTACGTGCTGGCGCTGTGGAGCGCCTTCGAACCCACCGACGTCGCCGACCTGTTTGCGGAAGATATTCTGGGCGACGAGTTGGAGGAGTGGATCGCCGAATCCTCCATGCTCCGGCGCACCTTCCGCAACATCGCCACCATCGCCGGACTGATCGAAAAGCATCAGCCCGGTGCCGAGAAATCGACCAGAAACATGACGATGAATGCGGACCTGATCTACGACGTGCTGCGCCGGCACGAACCCGACCACATCCTGCTGCGCGCGACGCGGGCCGAGGCCGCGGGGGGGCTGACCGACATCGCCCGCATCGCTGCGCTTCTCGCCCGCGCCCGGAAAGGCGGCATCCGGCATCGGGTGCTGGACCGCGTCTCGCCCCTTGCCGTGCCGGCGCTGATCGAGGAAGGGCGCGAATGGATCACCGGCGGGGCCGAGGATGCCCTGCTGGCGGAAGCCGCCGCCCTGGTGCATGACGCGACCGATGGCGCCGATTATTTTGACGAAACCCTGGCCGAGGCGACCGAAACCATCCGCCCTGAGTCCCGCCCGCGGAACAAGCCCGCCGAGAAGAAGCGCCGCAACCGCTTCATCCGCCATGCGCCGAAAGCCGTGACCGGATGATCCCCGCGCCCCTGCATATCGCCGGTGAACGGCTGGCCCTCGACCACGGCGGGGCGCTGGCCTGGCCTGCGCGACGGCTGCTGGCCGTCGCCGATCTGCACCTGGAAAAAGGCAGCGCCTTCGCCGCGCGCGGGCGCCTGCTGCCGCCCTATGACACGCGCGATACGCTGGCACGGCTGACGCCGCTGCTGCGCCGATGGAAACCGCAGACATTGGTGCTGCTCGGCGATTCCTTTCACGACAGCGATGGCTCGGCCCGCATGGCGCCGGCGGATCGCGCGGCGCTGGTCGCGATGCTGGCCGGCATCGATGTCATCTGGGTCCTGGGCAACCACGATCCGGCGGCGCCGCATGACCTGCCGGGGGTATCGGTCCCCGAACACCGCGACGGGCCGCTGGTGTTCCGCCACATCGCACAGGCCGGCGCCAGTGCCGAGATCAGCGGGCATTTCCACCCCAAGGCGAGCCTGGAGACCCGCGCCGGCGCCATCACCCGCCCCTGTTTCCTGACCGATGGGCGGCGCGTGGTGCTGCCCGCCTTCGGCAGTTTCTGCGGCGGGCTGGACATTCGCGACCCGGCCCTGGGGGCGCTGTTCCCGCGCGGCGGGCGGGCCTTCCTGCTGGGGCGCGACCGGCTGCATTCCTTCGCGACGGGTCCGCTGCGCGCATTGGCGCGGCCCGCGCTTACCGCCGCGCACAACGGCCCCATATCCGGGCCATGACGCGCCCTGCCCTTCTGTGGTTTCGCAACGACCTGCGGCTTGCCGACAATCCCGCGCTGATGGCGGTGGCGGACCGGCCGATCCTGCCGGTCTTCGTGCTCGACGACGACGCGGCGGGGGCCTGGAAACACGGCGGGGCGCAGCGCTGGTGGCTGCATCACGCGCTGGCGTCGCTGGGCGCCGACCTGTCCCGGCGTGGCGTCGACCTTCACCTGGCACAGGGCGATGCGGCCATCATCATCCCGGCCCTGGCCGCGGCCGTGGGTGCGGAAGACATCCATGTCGCGCAACGCTTCGAACCCTGGGGCCGGCGCCAGGATGAGGCGATCGCAACCGCGCTGAAATCCACCGGCCGCCGCCTGGTGCGCCATCGCGGCACCTTGCTGCACGACCCGCACGCGCTGCGCACCGGCCAGGGCAAGCCGTATCAGGTCTATACGCCCTTTTCCCGCGCGATCTTCGCCGCCGGCGAACCAGCCCCGCCGATGGACGCCCCCGCGCGGCTGCACCCCGTTGCGAACCCGCCCGCAGGCGCCACCCTGGACCTGCTGCCCAAGCGCGACTGGGCGAAGGACTTTCCGAAACACTGGCAGCCCGGTGAAGCCGGCGCGGCAAAACGCCTGGCCGCCTTCGGAACCCGCGCGCTGGCGGCGTACGATGGGGCGCGGAACATCCCGGCGATCCCCGGCACCTCCGGCCTGTCGCCGCATCTGCGCTTTGGCGAAATCTCGCCCCGCCAGGTCTGGCATGCCGCCCGCGAGGCCGGGGCCACCGGGTCGCACACCTTCCTGAAGGAAGTGTTGTGGCGCGACTTCGCCTACCACCTGCTGTTCAACCGGCCCGAGATGCCGGAAGCACCACTGGCCGAAAAATTCGCCGCCTTCCCCTGGCAGCCCAACCCAAAATACCTGGCGGCCTGGCAGCGCGGGATGACCGGCTATCCCATCGTCGATGCCGGCATGCGCCAGCTTTGGGCCACGGGTTGGATGCACAACCGGGTGCGGATGATCGTGGCCTCGCTGCTGGTCAAGCACCTGTTGCAGCCCTGGCAGGACGGGCAGGACTGGTTCTGGGACACGCTGGTGGATGGCGACCTCGCCTCCAACAGCGCCTCCTGGCAATGGGTCGCGGGCTGCGGCGCGGATGCGGCGCCGTATTTCCGGGTATTCAATCCGATGCTCCAGGGGGCGAAATTCGACCCCGAGGGCACCTATGTCACGCGCTGGGTGCCGGAACTCGCGCGCCTGCCGAAAAACCTGATCCACCAGCCGTGGGAGGCGCCGCCCGGCCTGGTCCGCGACTACCCGCCGCCGATCATCGACCACGCCTTCGGCCGCGCCCGTGCGCTGGCCGCCTATGCCGCCATCAAGGGAGAGACCGCCTGACCGCCTGGCCGCCGGACCGCCGCCGTTTCGCCGGCCTGCGCGTGGTCGGCGACGTGCATGGCGATGCCGCGGCCTTTGGTGCGGCGATCGAGGGTGCCGCCGCACTCGGGCTCTTCGTCGTGCAATTGGGCGACCTGACCGACCACGGGCCGGACAGCCCCGGGGCGCTGCGCCTGGCATTCGGGCTGATCGACAGCGCCGCGGGCATGTTCCTGCTCGGCAATCACGACCACCGCCTGCGCCGCGCGCTGACCGGGCGGCAGACCGACCGCACCCATGGGCTGCAAACCACCCTGGACCAGATCGCCGCGGACCCCGATGGCGCGGCGCTGACCGCGCGCACGCTGGACGAAATCGCCCGCGCCCCGGCCTGGGCCGGGCTGCGCGCGACGCGCTTCGTGCATGCCGCCTGGCATCCGGCGATGGAACACGGCCTGCCGCCCCCCGATGCCGGCGCCGCCCGCACCACGCCCCCGGTCGCCCGCGCCATCTATGGTGAAATCTCGGGCCGCAGCCTGGCCAATGGCTTTCCGGAACGGCTGCATGGCTGGATCGACCTGCTGCCCCCCGGACTGACCGTCTTCTGCGGCCACGAACGCCGCGACCTGCCGACCACCTGGCCGGGCGAGGCCGGTGGCCAGGTGCGCTTCCTCGACACCGGCGCCGGCAAGGGCGGATATTTGTCCTGGCAGGATCTGAGGTGGGAGGATCTCGGATGAGGATCAGCATCCTCGGCGGCAGCGGGCATGAGGCGGAGGTCGGCGGCTGGCTGCACCGGACCTGGTGGGCCATCGATGGCTGGAGCCTGTCCGAGACCATCGACTATTGCGCCCGCGCCCGTGGTCCGGCCGCCCCGACCGTCTGGGTCGCGACCGTCGGCGGGCGGCCGATGGGCACCGTGGCGCTGGACCTGGACGATCTGTTCCAGCGACCGGAACTGAACCCCTGGCTCGCCAGCCTCTATGTCACCCCCGATGCCCGCGGCGGCGGCATCGGCGCGGCCCTGGTCCGGCATGTGGAGCAGCACGCGGCCGCGGCGGGCTTCGACCGCATCTGGCTGTTTACCCCCGACAAGTCGGCCTTCTACAACCGCCTCGGCTGGCGGCACGAAGGCCCGGAAAACTGGCATGGCGAGGCCGTCACGCTGATGTCGCGCCAGATCGGCGCATCTTCGCCTTTGCCCTAAGCCGCGCTGCACTGCACAATGGCACCAGGGAAGACGCCGGCTTCGGGCCAAACGGCCATAAGGAGTTGGGACGGGGTTGCGTGTGCTGCTGGTGGATGGCGACGCCGATCGTGCGGCCGCCGTCAGGGAAGGGCTGGAGGCGAGCGGCTGTGAGGTCGTGGCCGTGCTTGCCGAACCGCTGGACCTGATCGCCCGCGTGCGCGAAAGCGGCGCGGAGGTGATCGTCTGCGACCTCGACGACCCCTCCCGCGACGCGATCGAGGCGATGCGCCTGCTGAACCGCGACGAACCCCGGCCCGTGGTGCTCTTCGCTCAGACCGGCGAGGACACGCAGATCGAGGCAGCCCTGGAAGCGGGCGTCGCGGCCTATGTCATCGAAGGCCTGGCCCCCGCCCGGGTGCGGCCCGTGATGGAAGTCGCCATCCGCCGCTTCCGTGCGCATGAGGCGCTGAAGCGGGAATTGACGGAAACCCGCGCCACCCTGGCCGAACGCCGCATCATCGAACGCGCCAAGGGGCATTTGATGCGGGCACGGCGGATCAGTGAGGCCGAGGCCCATGCGGCGTTGCGGCGGATGGCGATGGACCGGGGCGTGCGCCTGGTGATCGCCGCGCGCGATGTTTTGCCCAAGGAAAAAGCAACGCCGCCCGAAAATTAGCCGGACTTGTCAGGCATTTTCTAAAATGCCTTTATATACGGCGACAAGCCTTCGTGGCACGGCCATTGCTTATCGAAACCCGCGACCTCGGTCGCAGCCCCCGGCACTGACGTCGGGCAAGGCTGCACAACGCTCCCACGCGCCGGCCCAATGACGGGACGGCATGGTGCCCAGGCCCCCAGAGGGGCAGGTGCCGGATGCGACCGATGGCCACCTTGCAAGCGCCTGCCCTTTCGTCCCGCGCCTTGTCGCTCGGCTTCGTCGCGCTGACCGACGCGGCGCCGTTGATCGTGGCCGGGGCCTTGGGGCTTTTCGCGCGACATGGGGTGCGCGTGGCGCTGTCGCCGGCGGCATCCTGGGCCGGGTTGCGCGACAAGGTCGCTTTTGGCGCGCTGGATGCGGCGCATATGCTTTACCCGATGCCGATTGCCGCGGCGCTCGGCCTGGCCGGCCCGCCGGCGGCGCTGGCGGTCGCGGCGGGGCTTGGCCGGAACGGCAATACGCTGGTGCTGTCGCGGGCGATTTCCGGGGCGCTGGCGGAGGAGCCCCTGCCGCTGGCTGCCGCCGCCTTCGCCGCCCTGGTCCGGGCGCGGGCCGCAAAGGGCCTGCCGCCGTTGCGATTGGGCGTCGTGCATCCGGTGTCGTCGCACAACTACCTGCTGCGGGAATGGCTGGTGTCCGGCGGGCTGAACCCGGATGTGGACCTGGCCATGAGCGTGCTGCCGCCGCCCGCGATGCCGGTGGCATTGGGCACGGGCGCGCTGGATGGGTTCTGCGCCGGCGAACCCTGGGGCAGTGCCGCGGTCGCCTGCGGCGCGGGGCGGATCATGCTCGCGACCGGCGACATCTGGCCCGACCACCCGGAGAAGGTTTTTGCCTTCCGCGCCTCGGTCGTGGAGGCCGAACCCGCCGCCGCCATCGCCGCCACCGCCGCCGTGATCGCCGCGGCCCGCTGGCTGGACGAACCCGCGAACCGGGAGGAAGCCGCCGCCATCCTGGCGCAGGACGCGATCCCGGCCGTGGCGCCCCATATCATCGCGCATGGCCTGGCCGGGCGCGTGCCCGAGCCGGATGGCACGGTCAGGGCCCTGGCCCATCCCCTGAACTTCCGCGCGGCCTTGGCGCCGCATCCGGCGCATGCGGCCTTCTGGCTGGGCTGCATGCGGCGTTGCGGCCATGTGCCGGCCGGCTTCGACCAGGCCGCCGCCCTGGCCCCCTTCCGCCACGACCTGTTCGCCCGCGCCGCCCAGGCACTGGGCGAGCCGATGCACCCCCCTTCCCCCATCCCCACGGAGTTCGCCGCATGACCAGCCGCCGCCAGGCCATTCTTGCCACCACCGCCTTGTTCGCCGCCGCGCGTGCCGCCGCCCCCCGGGGCGCCTTCGCGCAGGGGGCGACCACGCCGGAGGTGCGGCGCGCCAAGCTCGGCTACATCGCGCTGACCGATAGCGCGCCGCTGATCATCGCCAAGGAAAAGGGCTTCTTCGCCAAGCACGGCATGCCGGACGTGGAGGTGGACAAGCAGGCATCCTGGGGTGCCGTGCGCGACAACCTGGTGCTGGGCGGCGGGTCGGGCGGCATCGATGGCGCGCATATCCTGACGCCGATGCCCTACCTGATCCACACGGGACGCATCACCCAGAACAACCAGGCGGTGCCGATGGCGCTGCTGGCGCGGCTGAACACCAATGGCCAGGCGATCAGCGTCGCCAACAAGCACAAGCCGGCCGGTGCCACGCTGGATGCCAGCGCGCTGAAGCGCGTGTTCAACAGCGACACCAAGATCGCGATGACCTTCCGCGGTGGCACGCATGATCTGTGGATCCGCTACTGGCTCGCCGCCGGCGGCATCAACCCCGATACCGATGTGCAGACCATCGTCGTGCCGCCGCCGCAGATGGTCGCCAATATGCGCGTCGGCACCATGGACGCCTTCTGCGTCGGCGAGCCCTGGAACGCGCAACTGGTGAATCAGAACCTGGGCTACACGGCCTGCGTCACCGGCGAGATCTGGCGCGACCACCCCGAAAAATCGCTGGCGATGCGCGGCGACTGGGTCGCGACCAATCCGCGCGCCGCCGAAGCCATCACCGCCGCCACGATCGAGGCCGCGCGCTGGTGCGACGAGCCCGGCAACAAGGTCGAGATGTGCAACATCCTGGGCCGCCGCGCCTGGTTCAACGTGCCGCCCGCCGACATCATCGGCCGCTCGCAGGGCACGATCGTCTATGGCGATGGCCGCACGGTGGAAAACTCGCCGCTACTGATGAAGTATTTCCGTGACCACGCCTCCTATCCCTTCCCGACGCATGACCTCTGGTTCCTGACCGAGAACATCCGCTGGGGCGTGCTGACGCCGAACACCGATACGGCCGCGCTGGTGGCGCAGGTGAACAAGCAGGACATCTGGCGCGCCGCGGCAGCCCGCGCCGGCGTGCCCAATGGCGAAACCCCCGCGACCAATAGCCGCGGGCTGGAAACCTTCTTCGACGGCAAGGTCTTCGACCCCGCCAACCCCGCGGCTTGGCTGGAAAGCCAGCCGATCAAGCGTCTCGCGGGGGTCTGAGCCGATGAATGCCATTACGACCAAGCCGGAGGCTGCGCCGATCCTGGCCTCGGCGCCTTTGCCGCCGCCGACGCGGGTGCAGAAACTGCGGCCTTACCTCTCGGCGATCCTGCCGCCGGTGTTGCTGACCCTGTTGCTGTTCGTGGCCTGGGAAGCCGCGTTCAGCGGGCCGGGCGCGACCTTGCCGCCGCCATCCAAAGTCTGGGCCGATAGTGCGGAACTGATCCTGCACCCGTTCTATGATCGTGGCGGGTTGGACAAGGGGCTGGGCCTGCATCTGGCGGCATCGTTGTCGCGGGTGGCGCTGGGGTTTGTGCTCGCGGCCATCGTTGGCATCGGCCTGGGGCTGCTGGTCGGAACGTCGGATTTCGCGATGCGCGGTCTGGACCCGATTTTCCAGGTGCTGCGCACCGTGCCGCCGCTGGCCTGGCTGCCGCTGTCGCTGGCGGCGTTTCGTGAGGCACAGCCCTCGGCGATCTTCGTCATCTTCATCACCGCGATCTGGCCGATCATCATCAACACCGCTGTCGGCGTCAGGAATGTCCCGCAGGACTACCGCAACGTCGCGGCGGTGATCCGGCTGCGCGGCCCGGCGTTCTTCTGGCGCATCGTGCTGCCGGCGGCCGCGCCCTACATCTTCACGGGGTTGCGGATCGGCATGGGCCTCGCCTGGCTCGCCATCGTCGCGGCGGAGATGCTGATCGGCGGCGTCGGCATCGGCTTCTTCATCTGGGACGCGTGGAACGGCAGCAACCTGTCCGACATCATGGTCGCGTTGTTCTACGTCGGGCTCACGGGTTTCGTGCTGGATCGCATCGTGGCCGTGATGGCGCGCATGGCGACCCGCGGCGTGCAGGCATCGTGAAGGGGGGGACGATCATGACCGAACAGACCTATCTCGAGATCTCCAACCTCTCGATCCAATTCCCGAAATCGCCGGTGCCGGTGTTGCGCGACGTGACCTTGCGCATCGCCAAGGGACAGTATGTCTCCGTCATCGGGCATTCAGGCTGCGGTAAATCCACCTTGCTGAATGTCGTGGCCGGGCTGCTGCCGGCGACGGCGGGCGGGGTCCTGTTGGAAGGCAAGGAAGTCACCGAGCCCGGCCCCGATCGTGCCGTGGTCTTCCAGAATCATTCCCTGCTGCCCTGGCTGACCGTGACCGAGAACGTGATGCTCGCGGTCGAACGTACCGTCGGCCGCGGCATGAGCCGCAAGCAGCGCCTGGACTGGACCTACGAGACCCTGGCCCTGGTGAAGATGATGCACGCCAAGGACAAGCGCCCGGGCGAAATCTCCGGCGGCATGAAGCAGCGTGTCGGCATCGCCCGGGCGCTGGCGATGCGGCCGAAAGTGCTGCTGCTGGACGAACCCTTTGGTGCGCTCGACGCACTGACCCGCGCACATCTGCAGGATGAGGTGATGCGCATCCACGCCGACCTCGGCTGCACCATCATCATGATCACGCATGATGTGGAGGAAGCGGTGCTGCTCTCCGACCAGATCGTGATGCTGACCAACGGGCCGAATGCGCGCGTGGGTGAGGTGTTGGAAGTCACCCTGCCGCGCCCGCGCGACCGTATCGCACTGGGGGCCGATCCGCGCTTCCTCGCGGCGCGGGCGGCCGTGCTGACCTTCCTGCACGAGCGCCATGCCTCGCCGGCACTGACCGCAGCGTGACACACGTCCTGGTCATTGGCGCTGGCCCCGCCGGCACGCGCTGCGCCGAGGCCTGCGCCGAGCAGGGGCTGCGCGTGACGCTGGTCGGCGCCGAGCCGGGGCTGCCCTATGACCGCGTGGCGCTGGGCAAGGTGTTGGGCGGAGCCGAACCGTCGGTCCTGGCGATGCCCGATCCCGCGCGGCTGGGCATCCACCACCTGCCCGCGACCCGCGTCACGCGGCTGGACCGGTTGGCGCGGCGCGCGATGACCGCGGATGGCCAGGCCATCGCCTATGACCACGCCGTGCTGGCGACCGGATCCGACGCCTGGCGCCTGCCGCTGCCGGGAGCGGAACATGCGCTGATGTATCGCACCTTGGAGGATGTCGCCGCCATGCGCGCCGCCGCCATCCCGGGCGAACCCGCCGTGGTGATCGGCGGCGGGCTGCTGGGGCTGGAAGCGGCCGCCGGCCTGGCCGACCTCGGCTGCGACGTCACCGTGCTGCACGCCATGCCCTGGCTGATGGAACGCCAGTTGGACGCCCCCGCCGCCGCGACCCTGCGCCGGCATCTGGAAGCGCGTCGCCTGCGCTTCGTCATGCCCGCCGCGACCGCCGCGATCGAACCCGGTGCCGTGGTGCTGAAAGATGGCACCCGCATCCCCGCCCGCCTGACCGTGCTCGCTGTCGGCGTTCGCCCCAACATCGCCCTGGCCGAGGGGCTGGTGACCAAGCGCGCCATCGTCGTAGACGATCATCTGCGCACCAGCGACACGCATGTCTTTGCCATCGGCGAATGCGCCGAACATCGCGGCCAGGTCTGCGGTCTTGTCGCCCCGGCGCTGGCGATGGCCGAGGCCGCCGCCGCGACCATCGCCGGCCGGCCGACGCGCTACCAGGTGCCGACCCTGTCCGCGACCCTGAAGATCGCGGGCTTGCCGGTCTGGAGCCTGGGCGAAATCGCGCCCGAAGGGGCCGAGCCAATCAGCATCGATGACGCGGCTTTTGGCGAATATCGCGGTTTTTGGCTGCGTGAGGGTCGGCTGGTCGGCGCGGTGCTCTGCGGTGATGCGGCCGATAGTGGTTTCTACCAGGGGTTCTTGGGGGCTGAGGTGGGCGATCGCGCCGCCTTCGCCCTCGGCCCCGCATTCTTCAAGGCAGCGGCATGATGGATGACCAGGCCTTCAGCCCGGAACAGGCGGAATATCTCAAGGGGTTTTTTGCCGGTGTGGAAGCGCGACGCGGCACCCTGCTGCCCGATGCCCCCGCCGGCGGCGCGCCGCCCGATGCGTTGCGCGCGGCCCAGGACGCGACCGTCGCCCAGGGCGGCACGCTGACGCCGGAGGAAGAGGCCAAGCGCCAAAAACATCCGCTGGATCGTTGGGACGAATTGACGGCGCGCGCGTCGAAGGGGGCCTTTCCGAAGGGCACCGACATCCTGATGACCAAGTTCCACGGGCTGTTCTACGTGGCGCCCGCGCAGGACAGTTTCATGTGCCGGCTGCGGATTCCCGGCGGCATCATGTCCAGCCACCAACTGCGTGGTGTGGCCTCCATCGCCGATGACTGCGGCGGCGGCTATGCCGACGTGACCACGCGGGCGAATTTGCAGATCCGCGAGATCCCGGCCGCCCAGGGCCCGATGGTGGTGATGCGCCTGGGTGAGATCGGGCTGCTGCCGCGCGGTACGGGCGCCGACAATATCCGCAACATCACCGCCGGCCCGACGGCTGGCATCGATCCGAATGAATGGGTCGATCCGCGCCCGCATGTGCGCGCGCTGCACCACCACATCCTGAGCAACCGCGACCTCTATGCCCTGCCCCGGAAGTTCAACATCGCCTTTGAGGGCGGTGGCGCCGTGGCGGTGCTGGAAGACACCAACGACATCGCCTTCACCGCCTGCAAGACCGCCGATGGCGCTTTGGCCTGGCGCGTGGCGCTGGGCGGTATCACCGGGCATCGGGATTTTGCCAAATCGGCCGGGGTGGTGATCGCGCTGGATGATTGCGTGCCCGTGGCCGATGCCATGCTGCGTGTCTTCATCGCCAATGGCGACCGCACCGATCGCAAGAAGGCGCGGCTCAAATACCTGCTGGATCGCTGGGGCGTGCCAAAATTCCTGGAGGAGACCGAGGCGCTGCTCGGCCGCCCCCTGCCGCGCGTCGCCGATGACGCCCTGACCTTCCCGCCGCCCGCGCAGAAACACGCGCATCTCGGCATCGGCGCGCAGCGCCAGCCGGGGCTGCATTGGATCGGCGCGACCACGCCGGTCGGTCGGCTGTCCAGCGATGCCTGGCGTGAAGTCGCGCGCATCGCCGATACGTTTGGCGATGGCGATATCCGGCTGACCGTTTGGCAGACGTTCTTGCTCTCAGGCATCCGCGACACCGATGGTGCCGTCGCCGCACTGGCCGCCATCGGCTGCATGACCCAGGCGAGCGCCGTGCGCGGTGGGTTGGTCGCCTGCACCGGCAGCGCGGGCTGCAAATTCGCCGCCAGCAACACCAAGCGCCATGCGGCGGAACTGGCGGATTGGCTGGATGCGCGCATGTCAGCGCCCGGCCCGGTCAACATCCATCTGACCGGCTGCCACCATTCCTGCGCCCAGCACCTCGTCGCCGACATCGGCCTTTTGGGGGCCAAGGTCGAGCGTGGCGAGGAGATGATCGAAGGCTACGACCTGCATGTCGGCGGCGGCGCCGGGCCGGAACAGAAGATCGGCCGCCTGATCCGCCCGCAGATCGCGGCCGAGGACCTGGGCCCCGCCGTGGCCGGCTTGCTGGCCGCCTGGGCCGGCAATGCGCCCGAAAAGACCTTCCAATCCTTCTGCGCGGCGCATGACGACGCGGCGCTCCTGGCGATGACAGCATGAACGCGATCAGCCGCATCCCCTCTGGCCCGGTCATCCCGGACAACGCGCCCTTCACAGCCGCGCAGCGCGCCTGGCTGAACGGGTTTCTGGCGGGGCTCTATGCCAATGCGGCACCGGCCACCCCCGCCGCGCCGGCCGCGCCGCCGGAGGACTTCCCCTGGCACGACCCGGCGCTTGAACTGGATGAACGACTGACGCTGGCCGAAGGGCGCGCGCCCGCGCGGCGGATGATGGCGGCGATGGCGCAGTTGGACTGCGGCCAGTGCGGCTATGTCTGCAAGACCTACGCCGAAGCCCTGGCCGAGGGGCGCGAGACCTCCGCGGGCCTCTGCGTCCCCGGCGGCAAGCCGACGCAGCGCGCGCTGAAGGCGCTGCTGACCGAAGCCCCCAAGCCCACCGTCGCGGCCCCCGTGGTCGTCGAGGCTCCCCGCGCCCTGCCCGCCCGCTTCGTCAGCGCGGCGCGACTGACCGGCCAGGCTTCGGCCAAGGACGTGCGCCACATCGTGATCGACCTGGACGGCACCGGCCTGACCTACGAGCCCGGCGACAGCCTGGGTGTCACGGCGCGCAATGACCCGTCGCTGGTCGATGCCATCGTCGCCCTGCTGGGCGCCGAGGCGTATCGCTCCGACTTCGCCGAAACGCGCGACATCGCCCGCCCGCTCGACCGCACGCTCGACCTGCTGGCGGGTGCCGCGCGCGACCAGAAGGAAGCGGCGATGCTGCGCCGCCTGTCGGATGGCGAGGATGGTGCCGAACCCGCCGACGCCGATTTGCTGGATTTGCTGGAGGCGTTTCCCTCCGCACGCCCCCCCCTGGCCGATCTCATTTCCTCGCTGCCCGCGCTGAAGCCGCGGCTCTATTCCATCGCGTCCTCGCCCCTGGCCGACCCCGGGCGGGTGCATCTATGCGTCGGCGTGGTCGAGGCGACGCGGCGCGGGCGCGCGCGGCAAGGTGTGGCTTCCTGCCATCTGTCGCATCGCATGGCGGCCGGCGATGTGCTGCCGACGACCGTCACCACCAGCCATTTCCGCCTGCCGGCCGATCCCGCGACGCCGATCATCATGGTCGGCCCCGGCACCGGCATCGCACCGTTTCGCGCCTTTTTGCAGCATCGCGCCGCGGTCGCGGCCAAGGGCCGGTCCTGGCTGTTCTTCGGCGACCAGCGCAGCGCCACCGACTTTCTGTTCGGTGACGAGATCGCCGCCTGGCAGAAGGACGGCACCCTGTCCCGCCTGTCGCTGGCCTGGAGCCGCGATGGCGCCCAGAAAACCTATGTGCAGCACCGCATGGCGGAGGAGGCCGTCGATCTGTGGCGCTGGTTGCAGGATGGCGCGCATTTCTATGTCTGCGGCGATGCCAGCCGCATGGCCAAGGATGTCGATACCGCGCTGCGCCAGATCGCGATGACGCAGGGTGGCATGGACCAGGATGCCGCGCGCAACTGGATCGTCGGCCTGGCGCGGCAAAACCGCTACCAGCGCGACGTCTACTGATGGACGGTTCCGCCTTCCCCGCCACGCGCACGGCCTGCCCGTATTGCGGGGTCGGTTGTGGCGTCCTGGCGCGGCCGAGCGGCCCTGTCGCCGGCGATCCCGCCCATCCCGCGAATCAGGGGCGCCTGTGCAGCAAGGGCGCGGCCCTGGGGGAAACGCTCGACCTGCCGGACCGGCTGTTGCATCCGGAAATCGACGGCAAGCGCGCGTCGTGGGACGCGGCGCTGGATGCTGTGGCCGAGGGGTTTTCGACGGCACTGGCCGAACGCGGTCCGGAAGGTGTTGCGCTCTACGTCTCGGGCCAATTGCTGACCGAGGATTATTATGCCGCCAACAAGTTCGCCAAGGGCGTGTTGGGTACGGCCAATATCGACAGCAATTCGCGACTCTGCATGGCCTCGGCCGTCGCCGCGCACACCCGTGCCTGGGGCGAGGACATCGTCCCCGCCTGTTATGAGGACATCGAACTCGCCGACCTGATCGTGCTGGTCGGCAGCAACCTGGCCTGGTGCCATCCCGTGCTGCACCAGCGGCTGCTGGCGGCGCGCGCGCTGCGCCCGTCGATGCAGGTCGTGGTGATCGATCCGCGCCGCACCGCGACGGCCGAGGGCAGCGACCTGCATCTGCCGCTGCGCCCCGGCAGCGACGTCGCGCTGTTTTCCGGGTTGTTGGCGCATCTCGCCGACGCCGGCCATCACGCGCCGGGCGCCGAGGCTGCCATCGCCGTCGCGCGCGGCATGGATGTGGCGGCGCTGACGGGGCTGGACCCCGCGCTGATCGCGCGCTTCTTCGCGCTGTTTGCAGCGACCCCGCGCACCGTCACCCTGTTCAGCATGGGGGTGAACCAGTCCATCGCCGGCACCGACAAGGCGAATGCGATCATCAACTGTCACCTGCTGACCGATCGCGTCGGGCGGCCGGGGGCCTCGCCCTTCAGCCTGACCGGCCAGCCCAATGCGATGGGCGGGCGAGAGGTGGGCGCGCTGTCCACCATGTTGGCGGGGCATTTGCGGTTTGACGTGCCGGCCGAACATGCCGCCGTCGCCGCGGCCTGGGGTGCGCCGCATTTGCCGACGAAACCGGGCCTGAAGGCGACCGATCTCTTCGCCGCCCTGGGGGCTGGCAAGATCGGCGCGCTTTGGATCATGGCGACCAATCCGGCCGTGTCGCTGCCGGGCAGCGAGGCGGTGCGCGACGGGATGCGGCGCGCGCCGTTGCTGGTTGCCTCCGATGTGACCCGCGCTTCGGACACCGTGCAGCGCGCCCGCATCCGCCTGCCGGCGCTGGCCTGGGGCGAAAAATCCGGCACCGTCACCAACAGCGAGCGTGTCATCACCCGCCAGCGCGGGTTCCGCGCCGCCCCCGGTGAGGCTCGGCCGGACTGGTGGATGATCGCCCAGGTGGCCGCCCGCCTCGGCCGCGCCGATGCCTTTGGCTGGGACGGCCCGGCGGCGATTTTCCGCGAACATGCGGCGCTGACGGGGTTGGTGCCGGAAAGCGGGCGGGTCTTCGACATCTCGGCGCTGGCGCGGCTGACCGATGCTGAATACGACACGATGGTGCCGCGCCGTTGGGGGCCGGAACGCTATGTCCCCAAAACGCCGCGCTTCGTGCCAACGCCGTTCCGCGCCCCGGCGCATCAGGCCGACCCAGGTCAGTTGACCGTGATGACCGGCCGCTTCCGCGACCAATGGCACACCATGACCCGCACCGGAATGGTGCCGCGCCTGATGGCCCAGCACCCCGCCCCCAGCCTGGCGCTGCACCCCGATGATGCGGCGGGTTTCGGGCCGGTCGCGACCGTCACGGGGGCGGCCGGGGCCTCGATTCTGGCGGTCGCCCCCGACCCCGGGCTGCGGCGCGGCGAGGGCTTTGTGCCCATGCACTGGACCGACGCCTTTTCGCCTGCCGGGCGCGTCAATGCGCTGGTGCCGGTCGCGATCGACCCGGTCAGCGGCCAGCCGGAACTGAAACACGCACCCGTCACCGTCACGCCCTGGCCGGCGCGTTGGCTCGGCGCCGTGGTGGCGCGCCGGCCGCTGCCCGGCGATGCGGCACCGCTGCTGTCCCGCGCGCCCCTGGCCGATGGTGTCTGGCGGCACGATTTGGGCGGGCAGGATGCGCCCGAGGCCGCCTTCGACGCCCTGCAGGCCGCTTTCCCCGACCTGGCCTGGCGCCGGCTGGCAGCCCCCGAGGCCGGGCTGTTCCGCGCCGTCGCCTTCGACGCCGCGGGCCGCCCCGAGGCCTGGATCGCCCTTGGCCCCACCTGGCCCATGCCCGACTTCGCCTGGCTGGCCACGGCCTTCACCGCCCCCGCCGATGCCGCCCTGCGCCGTGCCCTGCTGGCCGGGCGCGCCGCCGATGGGCCGCCACCCTCACCCACCCTCTGCGCCTGCCACGGCGTCACCCGCGCCCAGGTGCAGGCCGCCATCGCCGCGGGTGCCCAAAACATCGCCGCGGTCGGCGCGGCCTGCGCCGCCGGGACAGGCTGCGGCGCCTGCCGGCCCGAGATCGGGATGCTGCTGGCCCCCGCACCGGCTATCTAGACGCCATGCACAGCTTCCCCGTCTTCCTCGACCTACGCGGCCGCGCCGTCCTTCTGCTGGGCAGCGGAGAGGTCGCCGAACGCAAGGCCGTGCCCCTGCAAGCCGCCGGCGCCACGATCCGCCACCGCGACGCCTTCGACCCCGCCGACCTGGACGGCTGCGCCCTGGCGGTCGGCGCGGGTGGCACCGAGGCCGATCTGGTCGCCCTGCACGCCGCGGCCCTGGCGCGTGGCATCCCGGTCAATGTCGTGGACCGCCCTGCCCTCTGCACCTGCCTGATGCCCGCGGTCGTGGACCGGGACCCGGTGACCATCGCCATCGGCACCGGCGGCGCGGCCCCGGCCCTGGCGCGCATGGTGCGGCAGACGATCGAGGCCGCGCTGCATCCGCGCCTCGGCGCCGTTGCCGCCATGGTGGCGCGGTTCCAAAAGGCCTTGCGCGCCCGCCTGCCGGACCTGCCGGCGCGGCGAAAGTTTCTGGACGCAGCGCTGACCGGCACGCCCGCCTCCCTGGCCCTGGCGGGCGATGATGCCGGCGCCGATGCCGCGTTCGGCGCCGCACTGGCAGCCGCCGATCCAGCCCCACAGGGGTTCGTCTGGCTGGTCGGCGCAGGCCCCGGCGCGCCCGACCTGCTGACCCTGCGCGCGCTGCGGCTGCTCGGCGAAGCGGATGTCATCGTCCACGACCGCCTGGGGGCCGAGGCCGTGCTCGACATGGCCCGCCGCGACGCCGAGCGCATCTTTGTCGGGAAATCGCGCGCCAACCACTGCCTGCCGCAGGAGGGTATCAACGACCTGCTGATCCGCCTGGCGCGCGAAGGCCGCCGCGTCATCCGCCTCAAGGGCGGCGACCCCTTCGTCTTCGGTCGCGGCGGCGAGGAAGCCGAGGCGCTGCGCGACGCGGGCATCCCGTTCGAGGTCGTGCCCGGCGTCACCGCGGCCCTCGCCTGTGCCGCCGGCGCGGGCATTCCGCTGACGCATCGCGGGGCCGCCCGTGCCCTGGTGCTGGCGACCGGCCATACCAAGGATGGCGAGGTGGACCTGGATTTCCTCGCCCTCGCGCGGCCGGGGCATACCTTGGCGATCTACATGGGCGTGTCGACGCTGCAAAAAATCGCGGCGGGGCTGACCGCGGCGGGGATGCCCGGCAGCACCCCCGCGGCGCTGATCGAACGCGGCGGCACCGCGGCGCAGCGCGTGCTGGATGGCAGCCTGGCCAGCGTGGCGGCCGAGGGCGCGGCCTGGAACGATGGCGGCCCGGCGCTGCTGCTGGTCGGCGCCGCGGTGGGTCGGCGGGTGGTGCCGGCGCGACCAATGCAAGCGGCCTGATTGACCGCGAACGCGCAGGCAACGAGCCTGCGCGCATGACACCTCGCGCCCGTGCCAAGACCTTCTGCGACCGCTTCGGGCTACGCGTCCCGATCTTGCAGGCCCCCATGGCCAGTTCCTCGCCGCCCGCGCTTGCCGCGGCGGTCGCCAATGCCGGCGGGCTTGGCGGCGGCGGGGCGTTGCGGCTGGAACCGGCGGCGATCCTGGATTGGGCGCGGGCGGTGCGCAGCGCGTCGAACGGCGCCTTTCAACTCAACCTCTGGATCCCCGATCCGCCGCCATCGCGCGACCCGGAGGTCGAGGCGCGGGCCGCCGCGACCATGGCCCAGTTCGGCCCCGTGGCCGTTTCGCCGACCGCCCCGCCGATGCCGGATTTCGCGGCGCAATGCGATGCGCTGCTGGCCGCGGGGCCTGCCGTCGTCTCCTCCATGATGGGCGTCTATCCATCCGGGTTTGTCGCGGCGCTGAAGGCGCGCGGGATCGCCTGGTTCGCCAATGCGACCACCGTCGCGGAGGCCCTGGCGGCCGAGGCCGCGGGTGCCGATGCCGTCGTCGCCCAGGGGGTCGAAGCCGGCGGGCATCGCGGCGCCTTCGTCGCAGCGACGGCCGAGGCGCAATCCATCGGCCTTTTCGTCCTGCTGCCGCAGATCGCCGACGCCGTGCGCGTGCCCGTCATCGCCGCGGGCGGCATCATGGACGGGCGTGGGGTGGCCGCCGCGCTGGCGCTGGGGGCGAGCGCCGCGCAGATGGGCACCGCCTTCCTGCGCTGCCCGGAGACCGGCACGCACCCCGCCTGGGCGGCGGCGTTGGCCAACTCCCGCCCGGAGGACACGGTGCTGACCCGCGCCTGGTCCGGCCGCCTGGGCCGTTCCCTCCGCAATCCGGTCACCGACGCTTTCACCCAATCGCCCACCGCGCCCTACCCGATCCAAGGCGCCCTGTCCGTCGGGGTGCGTGAGGCCGCGGCGGCCGCCAGCGATATCGGCCGGATGCTGGCCTGGGCCGGCCAGGGTGCGGCCCAGGCCCGGGCCGAGCCCGCCGCCGACGTCGTCCGCCGCATCTGGGCCGAGACCGAGACGCTGATCGCCTGACCTGCTTCGAAGGGAAACGCCTGTCGTGGACCGCTTCTTCCGCCTGACCGAACTCGGCACCACGCCCCGCACCGAGGCGATGGCCGGGCTGACCACCTTCCTGACCATGGCCTATATCATCGTGGTGAACCCACAGATCCTGGCCGCGGCCGGCATCCCGCCGGGGGCGGCCTTCGTCGCCACCTGCCTCGCGGCCGCCATTGGTTCGGCACTGATGGGAGTGTTGGCGAACTACCCGATCGCGCTGGCGCCTGGCATGGGGCTGAACGCCTATTTCGCCTTCAGCGTGGTCGGCGGCATGGGCGTGCCATGGCAGGTGGCACTGGGGGCGGTGTTCATGTCGGGGCTGCTGTTCTTTGCCGTGTCCCTCGGCGGTTTGCGGGAATGGCTGATCAACGGGATTCCCTTGTCGCTGAAACTCGGCATCGCGGCGGGGATCGGGTTTTTCCTCGGCCTGATCGGGTTGAAGAACCTGGGGCTCGTCGTGGCGCATCCGGCGACGCTGGTCGGCATGGGGGATGTCGTTTCCGCCCCGGTGCTGCTGGGGGCGGCCGGCTTCGTGCTGATCGCGGCCCTGGCGGCCAGGCGCGTGCCCGGGGCGATCGTGACCGGCATCGTCGCGACGGCCTTGGCGGGCGTGCCCTTCGGGCTGACGCATTTCGACGGCATCGTCGCCATGCCGCCGTCGCTGGCGCCGACCTTCCTTGCGATGGATGTGGCGGGGGCGGTGACGCTTGGCATCGCCGCCATCGTCTTCACCTTCTTCCTGGTCGATCTGCTCGACAACGCCGGCACCCTGATCGCGACCACGCATCGCGCGGGGCTGATGCGGCCGGACGGATCGGTGCCGCGCCTCGGCCGGGCGCTGGTGGCCGACAGCGGGGGGGCGATGATCGGCGCGGTGCTCGGCACCTCCACCACCGTGTCCTATATCGAGAGCGCCGCGGGCATCCAGGCCGGTGGCCGCAGCGGGCTGACCGCGCTGACCGTCGCGTTTCTGTTCCTGCTGTGCCTGTTCCTGGCCCCTCTGGCCGTCGCCATCCCCAGCTTCGCCACCGCGCCGGCGCTGATTTACGTCGCCTGCCTGATGGCCCAGGCGCTGAAATCGCTGAACTGGGGCGATGAGACGGATTACGTCCCGGCGATCCTCGGCGCGCTGGCGATGCCCTTCACCTTCTCGATCGCGACCGGCATCGGCATCGCCTTCCTGGCCCATGCCGCCATCAAGACCCTGGCCGGCCGCGCGGCCGAGGTGCAGGGCGCGGTCTGGCTGCTGGCGGGGCTGTCGGCGTTGAAGTTCGCGCTGCAGTAGCGCAAGCGACCAGCGCCTGGCGCAGCGCCAGCGCCAGCCGCGACGGCAGGCGGTTCCTGGCCACGACCAGCGTGACATCCAGCGGGATGCGCGGCAGCAGCGGCCGCACGACCAGCCCCTGCGCCTCGCCTTCCTCCAGCCCGAAACCGTCCAGGATCGCGACCCCGGCGCCCGATCGCACCAGGGCGCAGGCGATGCTGGATTGCGACACCTCGATCGAGATCCGCCCCGGCAGCCCCGCCTCCGCATACCCCGCCTGGATCAACTGCCCGACCGGCTGCCGCGCGCCCAGCGTGATCACCGCATCCCCCTCCAGGTCCACCAGCGACAGGCTGGCCCGCGCGGCGAGCGGATGATCCCGCGGCAGCGCCACGCCGATGTCGGAGGTGCAGAGCAGCTGCGCCGCCACCCGCGCATCGCCGCAACCGCCGAGGATGACCCCCAGATCCGCCTGGTGGTCGGCGACCTGGTTCACCACCTCCAGCGCCGTCATCGCACGCAGCCGCAGCAGCACCCCCGGGCGTTCCAGGCGAAAGGCCTGCACCGCCCGGGGCAGCAGCGCGGTCGCCAGCACCGGCACCGCGGCGACCGACAACTGGCCGCTGCGCCCCGCGCGCAGCGCATCGGCCAGCCGCCGCACGCCCCCCAATGCCGCGAAAGCGCCAAGCAATTCCGGCAGCAGCGCATGCGCCTCCGGCGTCGCGACCATCTGCTTGCGGTCACGGCGGAACAGGCTGAAGCCCAGGCGTTCCTCCGCCTGGCGCAGCATCTTGCTGGCCGCGGGCTGGGTCATGCCGAGTTCGGCGGCGGCGGCGGTGACGCTGCCGGCCTCCATCACCGCCCGGAAGACCTCAAGCTCGCGCAGGTTCAATTCCATAACCGTTTATGTATGGATCGAGCAGTTCTGTCTATTTGACAGCATATTCTTGGCCCTGCATTTTCCGCCGCAACGAAATGATTGCGGAGGAAAACGTGAAGGTTGTCGCCATCAGGGGCTATCATGTCGGCTTCGCGCCTACGCCCGCACTCGGCAACGCCTCCACCTTCATCCGCCGCCGCGACTTCCTGCTGCTGCAACTGATCGGCGAGGATGGGAGTTGCGGCTGGGGTGAGGTCTTCTCCTCGCCCTTCGCGGCCGCTGCCTTCATCAGGGCGAAACTCGCGCCGCTCGTGCTCGGCCAACCGGCGCGGGATGTCGGCCGCCTCTACCACGCCATGCTGGGCACCCTCGGCTACGACCGCCGGGGTGCGGCGATGATGGCGATTTCCGCCGTGGACATGGCGCTGCACGACCTGGCGGCACGCAGCCAGGGCATCAGCGTGGCGCGGATGCTGGGCGGTGCCCTACGCGACCGCATGCTGGCCTATGCCAGCGGCCCCTTCATCGCCGAGGGCACGGATCCCTACGGCGCCTATCCCGCCCAGATCGAGGGGCTGCTGCAACGCGGCTTCCGCGCCATCAAGCCGCGCGTCGGCGTCGCCCCGCGCCTGGATGGCATCGCCATGCGCGCGATGCGCCAGCAATCCGGCCCGGATGTCGCGCTGATGGTGGACATTAACCAGGGCTACACGGTCGGTTCCGCGATCCAAAGCGCGAAACACATGGAGGAAGCGGACCTCCTCTGGATCGAGGAACCGCTCCAGCCCGAGGACATCGGCGGCTACCAGGCCGTCGCCCAGGCCACGCGCTGCGCCATCGCGGGGGGCGAGGCCCTGGCCAGCCCCGCCGCCTTCCGCGACTTCTTGCAGGCCCGCACCTTCTCCGTCCTGCAACCCGACCTGACGGTCTGCGGCGGCTTCTCGGGGTTCCGGCGCATCGCCGCCCTGGCCGATGCGTTTGACGTGCCAGCCATGCCGCATGTCTTCGGCACCTTGGTGAACGCCCATGCCGCCTTGCAGATGGGCGCCTTGCTGACGCCGCGCCGGGGCGGCGGGCCAATGCCCTATCCCTTCATCGAGATCGACGTCACGCCCAACCCGCTGCTGACCCTTCTGGGCCCGATGGACCCAGGCCCGGACGGCACCATCGCCGTGCCGGATGCGCCAGGCATCGGCCTCGACCTCGATCCGGCGCGGCTGGAACCCTGGATGACCGAGCATTGGCGCGTGGCCGCGGATTAGCCACAGGCGAGGGAGAAGAAAAACAATGAACACCACACCAACGCAGCGCCGGTCCCTGCTGGCCGCAGGCTTGCTCCTCGCGGCACCGCGCCTTGCACGGGCGCAGGCCTATCCGACGCACAGCGTGCGGGTGATCGTGCCCTATCCGCCGGGCGGCGCGACCGACATCACCGCGCGGCTGCTGGCGCAGGAGCTTTCGACCACGCTCGGCCAATCCTTCGTCGTCGAGAATCGTGGCGGTGCCGCCAGCATCACCGGCACCCAGGCGATCGCGACCGCGGCCCCCGATGGCTACACGCTCGGCGTCGTGGACACCGCCTTCGTCGTCAACCCGGCGCTGTTCGGCAGCCGCCTGCCCTATGACACGCGACGGGATTTCACCCCGATCTCGCTGCTGGTCCGCGCGCCGCTGGCCCTGGTCGTCCCACCGCAGGCGCCCTGGCAGACCATCGCGCAACTCGTCGCCGATGCGCGGGCGCGGCCCGGCGACATCCCCTTCGGCTCCGCCGGCAATGGCACCGCCGTCCACATGGCGGGCGAACAATTCCGCCAGGCGGCGGATTTCGCATATCTGCACGTGCCCTATCGCGGCGGCGGGCCGATGATCACGGATCTGCTGGCGGGGCGCGTGCAGATGGCCTTCGGCACCGTGCCTGCCATCGCCGAACATGTGCGCGCCGGGCGCCTGCGCGCGCTGGCGATCACCGGTGCTGCGCGCTCGTCGCTGCTGCCCGATGTGCCGAGCATGGCGGAGGCCGGCTTCCCCCAGGTGGATGCCGCCCTGATCAACGCCCTGATCGGCCCCGCCGGCCTGCCCGCCACCGTCGTGGACCCGCTGGCCCAGGCGTCACGCGCGGTGGTCGGCGGGCAGGCGATGCGCTCCCGCCTCGCGGAACTCGGCTTCGATCCGGTGGGCAGCAGCCCGCAGGAGCTGGGCCAGGGCTTCGCCGCCGATATCCCGCGCTGGGAGCAGATCGTCCGCCAGGGCGGCATCACCCCCGACTGAGGCTACCCGCCCACGTTCTGCGGCTGGATCCCCGCACGGCGCGCGGCCTCGCCCCATTTGGTGAGTTCGGCCTGCACGAAGGCCCGGGTCTCCTCCGGGCTCGCGGTCACCACCTCGGCCCCCAGGGTCGCGTGGCGGGCGACCACGTCGGGGCGACGCACCGCGGCGGCGCAATCGGTCGACAGCCGTGCCAGCAGCGCCGGCGGCAGGTTGGCCGGGGCGATGACCATGCCCCAGGTGGTGGCCTCGTAGCCAGGCAACAGCGCCTCGGCCAGGGTCGGCACATCCGGCAGTTGCGGCGCGCGGACGCTGCCGGTGGTCGCCAGCGCCTTCAGGCTGCCCGACTGGATATGGGTCAGGGCGGCGGGCACCGTGTCGAACATGATGTCCACCCGGCCGGCCATCAGGTCCGGATGCGCCTGGGTGCTACCGCGATAGGGCACGTAGGTCATCTCAATCCCGGCCGCCTGGGCAAAGATCACGGGGGCCAGGCGCACCACGCCGCCCGTGCCGGCGAAGGTGACATGCCCCGCCGGGTTGCGCCTGGCATGCGCCACCAACTCGGCCGGCGTATTGGCGACAAAGTTGCGCGCGGCGCAAAGCACCAGCGGCGTCTTGGTCGTCATGGTCACGAAGGAAAAATCGCGCATCGTGTCGAACGGGAGGCGGTAAAACGCGGCGTTGACCGGATGCGCCACCGACACCAGCCCCAGCACATGCCCATCCGGCGCCGCCTTGGCGACCAGGTCGGTGCCGATGATGCCATCCGCGCCGGCGCGGTTTTCGACCGGCACGGCCTGGCCCCAGGCGGCGGCCAGTGGTTCGGCCATCAGCCGCGCGGTGATGTCCGACACGCCGCCGGGCGTATAGGGCACGACGAAGCGCACCGGGCGGTTGGGGAACGGCGCCTGGGCCAAGGCCGGCGCCGCGACGAGGATCGCAGGCGCGGCCAAGGCGGCGCGGCGGGTAAGGATCATGGTGACGTCTCCCGTTGTCGGCGCCCTCTATCGGGGCTTGCCATTGACGGGAGCCTCGCCCCCTCGCGGGGGGCGGGTCAAGCGATCAACCGGTCTGGTATCGCGCCGCGCGTTCCAGAAGTGCCTCGGCGCGTTCGACGATGGGCTTGTCCACCATGCGGCCATCGACCGCGACGGCGCCCAATCCCTTCACGGCAGCGTCCCGCGCCGCCGCGACGATGCGCCGCGCCTCGGCCACCTGGTCGCTGCTGGGGGAGAAGGCGTCGTTCAGCACCGGCACCTGCGCCGGATGCACGCAGGATGCGCCGGCGAAGCCGAAGGCCACGCTGCGCCGGACCATGGCGGCATAGGCCGGCAGGTCGCCAAACGCCGCGAGCGTGCCGATCACGCCATAGGGCGCGACGTCGTGGGCGCGGGCCGCCTGGATGATCTGCTGCTTTGGCAACAGCAGCACATCTTCGGTCGGTTCGCCGCGCAGGGCCGTCGCGTAATCCTCGCCCCCCAGGGTCATCATCACGACGCGCGGGCTGGCCGCGATGGCATGGGCACGGGACAAGGCGCCGGGATCCTCGACCACGGCCAGGATGCCGATGCCGCCGACGGGCATGCCGCGCGCGGCTTCGATCCGGCCGATGAGTTCGTTCATCAGGCGCAGGTGTTCGGGGCCCTCGGTCTTGGTGACGGCCAGCACATCGACGCCGGGGATGACCGCCGCCTCCACATCGCGGACCGCGAGGTCGAGGGGGCGGTTGATGCGCACGATGACCCCGGCGCCGCGTTGGCGCACCAGCGGGACGGCGCCGGCCAGGGCGGCGCGGGCGGCGGGCTTCTGGGCTTCGGGGACCGAATCCTCCAGGTCGAGGATGATGGCATCCGCGCCCCGTTCATGCGCGCGTCCAACGAATTTTTCGACATGGGCGGGGACATAGAGCAGCGAACGCCAGTGGTGCACGATCATTCCTTCACAGCGCCCGTCAGTGACGAGACATAATAGTCCACGAAGAAGGAATAGAAAATCGCCACCGGCAACGAGCCCAGCAGGCTACCCGCCATCAGCGCGCCCCATTGGTAGACGTCGCCGGTCACCAGTTCCGTCAGGATCGCGACCGGCACCGTCTTGCGTTCGGATGATTGGATGAAGGCGAGCGCGTAGATGAATTCGTTCCAGGACAAGGTGAACGAAAAAATGCCCGCGCTGATCAGCCCCGGCACCGCCAGCGGCAGCGTGATGCGCCGCAAGATCTGCAACCGCGTCGCGCCATCCATCAGGGCGCATTCTTCCAGTTCATAGGGAATGGATTTGAAGTAGCCGATCAACAGCCAGGTGCAGAAGGGGATCAGGAAGGTCGGGTAGGTCAGGATCAGCGCGAAAGGCGTGTCGAACAGCCCGAGTTGATAGACCATCGTCGCCAGCGGGATGAACAGGATCGACGGCGGCACCAGGTAGGCCAGGTAGATCGCCAGCCCGACGTAGCCCGAACCTTGGAAGCGCAGCCGCTGGATCGCATAGGCGGCCAAGGTGCTGGCAAACAGCGACAGCACCGTCGCGCAGACCGCCACCAGCATCGTCGTCATCAGCCATCGCGGATAGGCCGTCTGGAACAGCAGCAGATACAGGTGGTCGAGCGTCGGCGAGGTGATCCAGAACGGGTTGTGCAGCCCGTAGTTGTACAGCTCCGCATTCGGTTTGAACGCCGTCACCGTCATCCAGTAGAAGGGAAACAACAGGATCAGCACAAAGCATGCCAGCGGCACATAGAGCATCACCACGCGCCGGGACCGGCTTTCCCAGGCCATGCTTTCCGGTGGGGGTGCCGCGTTGTTGGCGGTGGTGGGGGCGGCCTCAGTCATTGCCTTCTCCCTGCTGCCACTTGCGGCGCGACAGGCCGAAGTAGCTGAACAGTGTCGCGAAAACGAGGAAGGGGATCATCGAGACGGCGATCGCCGCCCCCTCCCCCAATTGCCCACCGGGGATGCCGCGCTGGAAGGCCAGCGTCGCCAGCAGATGCGTCGAATTCACCGGCCCGCCGCGCGTGATCGCGTAGACGAGCTGGAAATCGGTGAAGGTGAAGATGATGGAAAAGGTCATCACGATCGCCAGGATCGGCATCAGCATCGGGAAGGTGATGAAGCGGAAGCGCTGCCATGCGGTCGAGCCGTCCAGCAGGGCGGCCTCATACAGCGACGGCGAGATCGTCTGCAGCCCGGCCAGCAGGCTGATGGCGACAAAGGGGATCCCGCGCCAGATATTCGCCGCGATCAGCGACCAGCGCGCCGGCCAGGCGCTGCCCAGGAAGTCGATGTTCGTGGTGCGCCAACCCAGCACTTCGACCAGCAGGTAGGAGATGATCGAGAACTGCGGATCGTAGATCCACCAGAAGGCGATGGCGGAGAGCACCGTCGGCACGATCCAGGGCAGCAGGATGATCGCGCGCAGCAGGCTCTTCAGCGGCAGGTGGTTGTTCAGCAGCAGCGCCAGCCATAGCCCCAGCGCGAATTTCCCGATGGTCGCGACGCCCGTGTAGAACACGCTGTAGAAGACCGCGTTCCAGAAGATCGGGTCGCTGAACAGATACTCGAAGTTCTCCAACCCCACCCAGATGCCGCGCCGGCCGATCGTGGTGTCGGTGAAGGCCAGGAAGATGCCGAGCCCCAGCGGGTAGGTCAGGAACACCCCCAGCAGCCCGAGCGCCGGCAGCAGGCACGCGATGATCAAAAAGGGCTTGTAGTCGAACAGCCGGACCAGCCAGCCGGGTTCCCTTCGGGCCTTGGTCCAGACGGGTGCGGTGGTGACGGACATGGCGACGTCTCCCCAGGGACAGCCGGGGGGGCGGCGAACCGCCCCCCGGGGTCACATCAGCGGGCGCGGAAGAAGCGGCGCGCCCGGCGTTCGGCCTCGGCCGCCGCGGCCTGCGGCGTCGCCTGGCCGGAAGCGACCGAGGCGCACATCTGCACCATCACGTAGTCGGCGGTGGCAGCGGCGGAGCCCTCGGTGATCGGCCCCTTGTAGCCCAGCCAGAAGTTGCTGTTCATCGTGTCGCGGAACACCGAAACCTTCGGATCGCTGGCCCAGACAGCGCTGGCGGCATAGGCGTTCAGCGGCTGCGACCAATAGCCCAGGTTGGCGATCAGCCAGGGGTCGTACTGCGGGGCCTCCATCATGAAGGTGAGGAAGGCCTTGGCCGCGTTCGGGAAGCGGCTGTGCTTGAACACCATGGCGTTCAAGGTCAGCCCTGCGTTCGGGGCGCTGGACGCCAGGCCCTTCGGCATCGGCGTCATCTGCGTATCCTCGGCAATGGCGGCCGTCGCCGGATCGCCCTTCAACCCGAAGTACAGCGACACGCCGTTCTGCGTGGCCGAGATTTCGCCCGCCGCATAGGCGCGGTTGTTGCTGATATCGCCCCAGGACAGCGTGCCATTGATGAAGGTCGGGTAGAGCTCACGCAGATAGGTCAGCGCATTGACCGTCTGCGGGCTGTTGATCGCGACGGCGCCCTGTTCATCGACCAGGTAGCCGCCATGCGACCAGACCAGCCAGTTGGCGAAGGCATTGCCGTCGCCGACCGCATTGCCCAGCGCGAAGCCGACCGGCTTGTTGATCCGGCGCAGCGCCTGGCACATGCGCAGGAAGCCCGCATGATCCTCCGGCACCGTGTCGAACCCGGCTTCCTTCAGCGCCGAGGTGCGCCAGACCATCGGCCCGCCGGTGGCGCCGAAGGGCAGGCCGATCCAGGCATTGCCCTTCTTGCCGTAAGCCTCGGCCAAGGGCCGCCAGCCGCCGTACTTGGTGCCGAGATAGGTCGCGATATCTGTCAGTTCGACGATCTTGTCGGTGTAGATATGCGGCGCCTGGTCGAAGCCGATGATGATGTCGGGGCCGGCGCCGGTATTGGCGGTGACGGCGGTCTGCTGCGTGATGTCTTCCCAGCCGACGAAATCGACGCGCACCTGGACCCCGGTCTGCGCGGTGAAGCGTGCGGCATTGGCGCGGAACACTTCCTCATCCGGTGCCACGAAGCGCACCGGGCGCAGCATGCGCAGGGTGGCGCCCGGCTCGATCGGCAGGGTCGGGGCCGTGGCCGGCATGGTGGCGATCTGCGCGACCGCGGGGGCCGCGGCCAGGGTTGCGCCAGCCAGTGCGGCCGTGCCGCGGCGGGTAATGAGATGTGCCATCTTCTTGTTTTTCTCCCTGTGTTGATTGGCGTCGCAATTCAAATCCGCTGGCCGTCGGCTCCGAACAGATGGACCAGGTGCAAATCCGGGGTGATCCGCAAGGCATCGCCGGGGCGGCCGTTCACGCGTTCGCGGAAGGCCCCGATCAACTGGGTATCGGCGATGCGCAGGGTGACCTGGGTTTCCGAACCGGTCGGTTCGACCAGCACGATGACCGCGGGGATACCCGCCGGATCCAGCCGCAGATGTTCCGGCCGAACGCCATAGGTCTTGGGCGTCCCCGCCAGCCCCGGCGGCAAGGGCAAGACCGCCCCGCCGGCCGCGTGAAAGGCGCCGTCCCGGGTCTCCCCGGGCAGAAGGTTCATCGCCGGGCTGCCGATGAAGCCCGCGACGAACAGGTTGGCCGGGCGGTCATAGAGGTCGAGCGGCGCCCCCGCCTGGGAGATATGCCCCCCATCCATCACCACGATCTGGTCGGCCATGGTCATGGCCTCGATCTGGTCGTGGGTGACATAGACCGTCGTCACCTTCAGCCGCTGGTGCAGCTCCTTGATCTCCGACCGCATCTGCACGCGCAGCTTGGCGTCCAGGTTGGACAGCGGTTCATCGAATAGGAAGACCTGCGGATCGCGCACGATGGCGCGGCCCATCGCGACACGTTGCCGCTGCCCACCCGACAATTGCCGCGGGTAGCGGTCCAGCAGCACATCCAGCCCGAGGATTTTTGCGGCGCGCATGACCTCGCGCTCCATGACATCCTTTGGCGCCTTGGCCAGCATCATGGAGAAAGCCATGTTCTCCCGCACGGTCATGTGCGGGTAGAGCGCGTAGTTCTGGAACACCATCGCGATGTCGCGATCCTTGGGCGGCAGCTTGTTCACCACCCGCCCGCCGATCGAGATTTCGCCCTCGGTGATATTCTCCAGCCCCGCGATCATCCGCAGCAGGGTGGATTTGCCGCAGCCGGAGGGGCCGACCAGCACGACGAATTCGCCATCGCCGATTTCGACATCGACCCCATGCAGCACCTTGGTGCTGCCATAGGCCTTGCGTGCCTGACGGATGGAAACACCGGCCATAGGCTCAGTGCCGCGCCAGGATCGGCGAGGTGATCGCAAATTGCATGGCAAGCCTACTCCCAGATCGCCCTTGATACCGGGCGTTGCCGCAGGCTAGCCGCCGCGTCGGTCCGGGCGCAATGGGGCGTCTTCAGCCGCGCCCGCGGGTTTGGATCAGAAGTCCAGGTCCGCGTAATGCGCGACGGGCGTCAGGTCGGGCACCCGGTCGGCCAGGATCGTGCGGAACGACGGCCGCGACTTCACCCGCGCATACCAGTGCTTGACCGCGTCATGCGCCACCCAATCGACATCGCCGATATAGTCCAGCGACGACAGGTGCGCCGCGGCCGCGAGGTCGGCGATGCTCAATTCCCGCCCCGCCAGCCAGGGCCGCGTCTCGGCCAGCCAGCCGAGGTAATCCAGATGCCCCCGCAGGTTCTGGTAGCCGGCGCGCAGGGAGGCGGCTTCCGGATGGCCACGGCCCATCAGGCGCTTCATCGTGCGTTCGGTCAGCAGGTTGGCCGTGACCTCATTGCCGAACTTCTGGTCGAACCAGGCGACCAGGCGCCGCACCTCGCAGCGCTCGGCCAGGGTACGGCCCATCAGCGGCGGGTCGGGATAGGCTTCGTCCAGGTATTCGCAGATCGCGTTGGAATCGGGGATGACGAGGCCATTCTCCTCCACCAGCACCGGCACGGTGCAGGCGGGGTTCATGGCCAGGAAGGCTTCCCGCCGGTCCCACACCTTCTCCACCACCGTCTCGAACGGGATGTGCTTCTCGGCCAGCGCCAGGCGGACCTTGCGGCAATAGGGCGAGAGAGGAAGGTGATGGAGAAGACGCATGTCAGGGCGCGGGATGCCACGCCCCGGCACATGCGTCCACCCGCAGGACCCTAATCAGGCCCCCTATTCAGCAGCGACCGCGATCTCCTCCATCGGCCGCTCCAGGTATTTGGCATAGTCCTTGGGAACGATATGCCAGAAACGGCCCCGCTCGGCCTCCCAGTCGTTCAGCAGCCGCGCCGCGAAGCGACTGCCCGTTTCCGCGACATGGCGGGCGATCAGGTCGCGCAGCACCGATTCCCAATGCGCGGACCCCAGGCGGCGCCACAGCAGCGTCTCCGGGTTCACCCGCTTTTCGAAGGTGCCATCGGCATCCCAGATGAAGGCCTGGCCCCCGGTAAAGCCGGCACCGAAATTATCGCCGACCGCCCCCAGGATCACCACCGTCCCGCCCGTCATGTATTCGCAGGCATTGGCCCCGGTGCCCTCGACCACCGTGGTCGCGCCGGAATTGCGGACGGCGAAGCGCTCACCCGCCTGCCCCGCCGCGAACAGCGACCCCGCCGTCGCGCCATAGAGCACCGTGTTGCCGATGATGGTGTTCTCGTTCCAGACGATGTTCGACGACGGCGCCGGGCGGACCACGATTGTCGCCCCCGACAGCCCCTTGCCGACATAGTCATTGGCATCGCCGAAGACCTCCAGCCGCAGCCCCTTCACGCCGAAGGCACCGAGCGACTGGCCGGCCGACCCCCGCAGCCGCACGCTCAGATGCCCATCCTGCAGCCCGGTCATGCCGAACTGCCGGACGATCTTGGACGACACCTTGGTGCCGATCGCGCGGTGGGTGTTCCGGATGTTGTAGGCGAGTTGCATCTTCTCGCCCCGCTCGAACAGGGCCGCGGCGTCGCGGATCATGTCGGCATCCAGCGTCTCCGGCACCTCGTTGCGGCCCACGATCGTGCAATGCGACGGATGGCCCCCGGCATCGGCCTTCACCAGCAAGGGGTTCAGGTCGAGGTCGTCGAGGTCGTCCGCGCCACGGCTGACCTGGCGCAGCAAATCGGTCCGCCCGATCACATCGGTCATCCGCCGCAGGCCGAGCGAGGCCATGATCTCCCGCACCTCCTCCGCCACGAAGGAGAAGAGGTTGATCACCTTTTCCGGGCTGCCCGCGAACTTCTGGCGCAGCGCGTCATCCTGGGTGCAGACCCCGACCGGGCAGGTGTTGCTGTGGCACTGGCGGACCATGATGCAGCCCATGGCGACGAGGGAGGCCGTGCCGATCCCAAACTCCTCGGCCCCCAGCATCGCCGCGATCATCACGTCGCGCCCGGTCTTGATGCCGCCATCGGTGCGCAGCTTCACGCTATGCCGCAAGCGGTTCAGCAGCAGCACCTGGTGGGTTTCGGACAGACCCATTTCCCAGGGCAGCCCGGCGTACTTGATCGAGGATTGCGGCGAGGCACCCGTGCCACCGGAATGGCCGGACACCAGGATCGCATCGGCCTTGGCCTTGGCGACACCGGCCGCGATGGTGCCGATGCCCGAACGCGACACCAGCTTCACGCAGACCGAAGCCTCGGGGTTGATCTGCTTCAGGTCGTAGATGAGCTGCGCCAGATCCTCGATCGAATAGATGTCGTGGTGCGGCGGCGGGGAGATCAGCATCACCCCCGGCGTCGAATGCCGCAGCTTGGCGATCAGCCCGGTCACCTTGAAGCCGGGCAACTGCCCACCCTCACCCGGCTTGGCGCCCTGGGCGACCTTGATCTCGATCTCACGGCAGTTGTTCAGGTATTCGGCGGTGACGCCGAACCGGCCGGAGGCGATCTGCTTGATCGCGCTATTGGCATTGTCGCCATTGGCGCGCGGCTTGGCGCGGGCGGGGTCCTCGCCACCCTCGCCGCTGTCGCTGCGCGCACCGATACGGTTCATCGCGATGGACAGCGTCTCATGCGCTTCCGGCGACAGCGCACCCAGCGAAATCCCTGGCGCCAACAGGCGCTTGCGGATTTCGGTGATGCTTTCGACTTCCTCGATCGCGATGGGCGTGCGGCCCTCGCTGCGGAAATCCAGCAGGTCGCGCAACGCCACCGGCGGCATCTTCCGCACGGCTTCCGAATAGCGCTTGAAGGTCTGGTAGCTGTCGCTCTCCACCGCCGATTGCAGCATGTGGATCAGGTTGCCGTCGAAGGCATGCGCCTCGCCACGCCGGCGCAGCTTGTACAGCCCGCCGACCGGCAGGGTGATGACATCCTCGGCCCAGGCGTGTTCGTGCAGCGCCAGCACGCGACGCGCGATGCCCTGCAAGCCGATGCCGGAAATGCGCGACGGCGTGCCGGGGAAGAATTCCGCGACCAAGGCGCGCGACAAGCCAATCGCCTCGAAATTCATGCCGCCGCGATAGGAGGAGATCACCGAGATCCCGATCTTCGACATGATCTTCAGCAAGCCCTTGTCGACGGACTTGCGATACTTCGCGACGCAATCCTTCAGGCTGGTATTGCCGAACAAGCCGCGGCGATGCCGGTCTGCGATGCTTTCCTGCGCCAGGTATGCGTTGACGGTCGTCGCCCCCGCCCCGATCAGCACGGCAAAGGTATGCGTATCGACGCATTCTGCCGCACGCACGTTCACGCTGGTGAAGGTGCGCAGCGAATGCTTGACCAGATGCGTATGCACCGCACCGACCGCCAGGATCATCGGGATTGGCGCGCGATCGGCATTCTGGTGTTCGTCGGTCAGGATCAGGTGGGCGCGACCGGACCGCACGCCCTCCTCCGCCTCACGACGGATGCGTTCGATGCCGGCGCGCAGCCCGACCGCACCATCGGCGGCGGCATAGGTGCAATCCACCTCCGCCGCGGATTCGCCCATATAGGCGCGCATCGCCGCATGCTCGGCATTGGACAGCACGGGGCTGTCCAGCATCAGCATGTCGCATTGCGTCGGGTCCTCATCGAGGATGTTGCCGAGGTTGCCGAGCCGCGTCTTCAACGTCATCACGCGGGTTTCGCGCAGGCTGTCGATCGGCGGGTTGGTCACCTGGGCGAAGGTCTGGCGGAAATAATGGTGCAGGCCGCGATAATGTTCCGACAGCACCGCGATCGGCGTGTCGTCGCCCATGCTGCCGATGGCCTCGGCCCCATCCTCCACCATCGGGTGCAGGATGGTCTCCAGCTCCTCCAGCGTCATGCCGACGGCCAGTTGGCGGCGGCGCAGCGCCTCGCCCTGGTAGGTCGCGGATTCATCCGCATCGGCGCGCACGATCTCGTCGATGCGCGTGGTCCGCTCGATCCACTTGCCGAAGGGCTTGCGGGCCGCCAGCGCGTTCTTCAGCGTCTCGTCGCCATAGAAGCGGCCATCGGTCAGGTCCACGCCGATGCACTGGCCGGGCCCAAGGCGCCCCTTCTCCAGCACCGCATCCTCGGCGACCTTCACCATCCCGGTTTCGGAGCCGACGATCAGCAGCCCATTCGCTGTCACCGTGTAGCGCATCGGGCGCAGCCCGTTGCGATCCAACCCCGCGATCACCCACTTGCCGTCGGTCGCGGCGATCGCCGCCGGACCGTCCCAGGGCTCCATCACCGCGTTGCAATACAGGAACAGGTCGCGGTGTTCCTGCGACATGGTGGCGTTGTTGCCCAGGCTTTCGGGGATCAGCATGGCCTTGGCCATGGGCGCATCGCGCCCGCCGCGCACCAGCAGCTCGAAGACCGCATCGAGGGTGGCGGTATCCGAACTGCCCGCCTGCACCACCGGCTTGATGTCGGCCATGTGGGCGTCGAGCAGCGGATGCGAGAGCCTGGTCTCGTGGCTCTTCATCCAGTTGACGTTGCCATGCAGCGTGTTGATCTCGCCATTGTGGGCCAACATGCGGAACGGCTGCGCCAGCTTCCAGGTCGGGAAGGTATTGGTCGAATAGCGCTGGTGGTAGATGGCGAAGCGGCTGACAAAGCGCGGATCGACCAGGTCGGGGTAGAAGGCGGTCAGGCTCTCGGCCAGGAACATGCCCTTGTAGATCAGCGACCGCGCCGACAGCGAACAGACGTAGAAGGACGGCACCTCGGCCGCGATGGCTTCCTTCTCGATCCGCCGGCGGATCACATACAGGTCGCGCTCATACTCATCCTCGGTCACGCCGCGCGGATCCCAGATCAGGATCTGCTCGATCTCCGGCCGCGTCGCATTGGCCTTCTCGCCGATCACCGAGGCGTCGATCGGCACCTGGCGCCAGCCGTAGATGGCATAGCCGCCGTTCAGGATTTCGGTCTCGACGATCTGCCGGCAGCGCTCCTGCGCGCCCAGATCGGTCTTGGGCATGAAGATCATGCCGACGCCGATGCGGCCCGGGCGCAGCTTGTCGCCGCCGAGGCGCACGGCATCGGCGAAGAAATCCTGCGGGATCTCGATATGGATGCCCGCACCGTCGCCGGTCTTGCCATCGGCATCGACCGCGCCGCGGTGCCACACCGCCTTCAGCGCATTGATGCCGGCTTCCACGACATCACGCCGCGGCTGCCCGTCCAGGCTGGCGACCAGCCCGACGCCGCAGGCATCGTGCTCCAGCAGGTCGATATGCGCCTCGTTCGTCAGTCGCGCGAGGTCCGCCTCATAGGTCGCGACAAACTCGGAACCGGTCTGTTCGGTCATGTCGGTCACTCCGCCGCCACGGCTGCCGCGGCAGCCACATAGGATTGGATTTGCGTCGCCGCATCGCGGCCGTCCTTGATGCCCCAGACCACCAGCGAGGCACCGCGCACGATGTCCCCGGCGGCAAAAACGCCCGGCAGGTTGGTCATCATGGTCTTGCGGTCGACCCGCAGCGTGCCCCAGCGCGACACGCCCAGGCCCGGCTCGTCGAACATCGCCGGCAAGTCCTCGGGGTCGAAGCCCAGCGCCTTGATCACCAGCCCGGCCGGGATCGTGTGGCTGCTGCCCGCGATCGGTTCCACCTGCTGGCGGCCGGTCGCATCCGGCAAGCCCAGGTGCATCCTGGCCGCCCGCACGCCGGTCACCTGGCCCTCGCCGACAAAGGCTTCCGGCGAGTTCAACCAGAGGAAGCGCACGCCCTCCTCCTCGGCGTTCGAAACCTCACGCATGCTGCCCGGCATGTTCGCGCGGTCGCGGCGATACAGGCAGGACACGGACTTGGCGCCCTGGCGCACCGCGGTGCGGACGCAATCCATCGCCGTGTCGCCGCCGCCGATCACCACCACGTCGCGCCCGGCCGCATCCAATGCGCCGCTGTCGAAATCGGCCACCGCATCGCCCAGCCCCTTGCGGTTGCTGGCGGTCAGGTAGTCCAGCGCGGGCACGATCCCGCCCAGCCCGCTGCCCGGGGCCTGGATGTCGCGCGCCTTGTAGACACCCGTCGCGATCAGCACCGCGTCATGCTTGTCGCGCAGCGCCTGGAAGGAGATGTCGCGGCCGATATCGACCCCGAGTTCGAAGGTGATCCCGGCCTCGGCATATTGCGCGTGGCGGCGCAGGACGACGTCCTTCTCCAGCTTGAAGTTCGGGATGCCGTAGATCATCAGCCCGCCGACGCGATCGTAACGGTCATAGACCGTGACCTGCCAGCCGCGCTTGCGCAGCACCTCGGCACAGGCCAGCCCGGCAGGCCCGGCACCGATGATGCCGACGCTTTCCGTGCGCTCGTGGCGCGGCTTGGGCGGCTTGATCCAGCCGCGTTCCCAGGCGGTATCGGTGATGTATTTCTCCACCGCGCCGATCGTGACGCTGTCAAACCCCTTTTCGATCACGCAATTGCCTTCGCACAGGCGATCCTGCGGGCAGACGCGGCCGCAGACCTCGGGGAAGGTGTTGGTGGCGGAGACGACCTCATAGGCCTCCTCCAACCGCCCCTCGGCGGTCAGCTTCAGCCAGTCGGGGATATTGTTGTTCAGCGGGCAATGCACCTGGCAGAAGGGCACGCCGCATTGGCTGCACCGGCTGGCCTGTTCGGCCGCGCGCTCGGTCGTGAAGCGGGCGTAGATCTCGTCGAAATCCTCGCGCCGCAGGTCGGCCTTGCGCTTTTCGGGCGTGCGCTGCGGGGTGGAGACAAATTGCAGCATGCGGTCGGCCATCGCGACACTCCTTACCGGCGCCCGTGCGTCATCTGCCGCAGGGGATCCCCTTCGCTGTCGCAGCAATGACATGGTCCGGGCCGGGACGAAAGTGCTATTTACACCGAAAGGACAGCAATTCTGTCATAATATGCCGTTTGCCTTTTCGTAAACTTGCCCAGCCTTCATCCACGCACTCGATTTAGGGCCGGTTCGGGATAATCACGCCGGAGACGTATCCCGCCGATCGCCGCCCCGCCGAAACCGCGACAGGTACCCCGGCACCACCGCTTCCATCGGCGTCGGCGCGATCCCCAGGGCCGCCAGCCCATCCGCCCCTTCCGCCACCACATTGTCCCGCTCCAGCAGTTTCAACTGGTCGGTCGTCAGCGGCGGCTTGGGCAGGCGGTCGCCGATTCGGGCCTGGAACCGCACCAGCCCCATCGGCAGGTCGATCATCCGCTTGCGCCGGCGCGTCGTCGTCAGCACGAAGCCCATCAGGTCGCGGAAACTCGCCACCCGCGGGCCGCCGAGTTCGAACACCCGCCCCGCCGCATCCGGCCGTGCGATCGCCGCCATCACCGCATCGGCGACATCGCCGACATAGACGGGCTGGAATTTCGTCTCGCCATGCACGACCGGCATGAAGGGCAGCATCCGCGCCAACCCGGCGAAGCGGTTGAAGAAGGAATCCTCCGGCCCGAACACCACCGACGGGCGCAGGATCACCGCCGCCGGGAAGCCCTGGCGCACCGCCGCCTCCCCTTCCGCCTTGGTGCGGGCATAGAGGCTGTCGCTGCCCGCATCGGCCCCGATCGCCGAGATATGCACCAGATGCGAAACCCCCGCCGCGCTGGCGGCGCGCGCGATACGCCCCGGTGCCTCGGCCTGCACGCGGGTGAAATCGCCGGCGCGGCGCTCGAACAGGATACCCAGAAGATTGATCACCACATCGCAGCCCGCGACCGCGCGCCCGACGGATGCGTCATCGCTGATATTGGCCAGGACCGGGACGATCTGCCCCACGCGGCCCTGCGTCATCTGCGGCTGCACCGCCTCCGCATCGCGGGTGACGATTCGCACGATGTAATCCTGCGCAGCCAGGCGCTTCACGACCTGGCGGCCGATGAAGCCAGACCCCCCAAACACCGCGGCGATACGACGCATGAACCTGATCCCCATACTGATGCGCGACACCTAGAACCGCGACCATCTTCCGCCAAGCAGCATAGCCCCGCTTGACGGCGTCCACGCCAGACCATACGAAGCGCTCCTACCCCGTGCCCAGGTGGCGGAATTGGTAGACGCACTGGCTTCAGGTGCCAGCGATCGCAAGGTTGTGAAGGTTCGAGTCCTTTCCTGGGCATTTTTCCCGCGGTTTGCCACCGCACCCGGACGGGTTGGCAAAACCCGCGCCAGCATCACACAAATCCCCTCAGACTGGTGCACCTAATTGGCGTGAGATCGCCGCGGCCGCCGCGACGACCACCGGCGCCATCGCCTTCATCTGGCGTGGCCGCAGCCGTTCGGTCGGCCCGGATATGCCCACGGCCGCCACGACCTCACCCCGCGAATCGCGCACCGGTGCCGCGATGCCGCACACCGTCTCGCGCCATTCGCCCAGGTTGGCCGCCCAGCCTTCCGCGCGAATCCGCGCGAGCTCCCGCTCCATCACCGCCGGGTCGGTGATCGTCTTGGGCGTGTGCGGCTCCAGCCGCGACAGCACCTGCGCCACCTGCGCCGCCGGCGCATGGGCCAGCAACGCCTTGCCCGTCGCCACGCAATGCGCCGGCGCACGCCCACCGACGCTGCTATAGGCACGGACGGGCTGCGAACTCTCGACCTTGTCGACATAGAGCACATCATGCCGGTCCAGGATGGACAGGTGCACCGTCTCCCCCGTCGCCTCCGCCAGTTGCGTCAGATGCGGATGCGCGACCTGGCGCACATCGATGCGGCCGACCACGGCCACCCCCAGCTCCCATAGCTTCAGGCTGGCCGCATAGGCGGCGCTGTCCCCGTCGCGGGCCACGAAGCCCGCGGCCGCCAGGGTCTGCAGCAGCCGGTAGGCGTTGCTCTTGGTCATCGCCAATTCGCGCGCCAGGTCGCTGACGCCGCGCGGCCGCGGGCTGCGCGCCAGGGCTTCCAGCAGGGCGAGCCCCTTGGCGAAACTCTTGTCCGGCCCGGGCCGCTGCGCCGTGGTTTCGGCCATCGCCTTGTCCTTTTTTTGCACGCACCGCGCGGCGTCCGGGGCTTGCCACGTCGCGGTTCCAGGTTCAGCGTGGCCTGGTTAGCATGTAAAACGACGTTCTACGATACAGAACAAAAGCCGCCGGTCATCGCACAGCGCGGCAAGGGAGGCAGGCATGGGGAAACTCCTGGCCTTGGCGACAGCCCTGCTGGTCGCCGCGGCGCCACATCCGGGCGTGGCGCAGGACGCCTATCCCTCACGCGCCATCCGCCTCGTCGTCAGTTATCCGCCCGGCGGCAGCAGCGACCTGATCGGCCGGGTCCTGGCCCAGGGGCTGCAGGACGAGCTGCGCCGAGAGGTCGTGGTCGAGAATCGCGGCGGCGGCGGTGGCGTGGTGGGGGTCGAGATGGTCGCCCGTGCCGCCCCGGACGGCTACCTGCTGCTGGTCACCAATGCCGCCACGTTCGGCACCGTGCCCCAGGTGCTGCCACGCCTGCCCTATGATCCGCGCAGCGACTTCACCCCGATCTCGATCGTGGCCCAGACCTTTTCACCGCTCGGCGTCGGCATCGAACTGCCGGTGCGTAATGTGCAGGAACTGGTGGCGCTGGCGCGGCGTGAACCAGGGCGGTTGAATTTCGGCACCGCCGGCACCGGATCGCTTGGGCATTTCCTGGGCGAGATGCTGCGCGTGCAGGCGGGCATCGACATCGTGCACGTGCCCTATCGCGGCAGCGGGCTTGCGATGAACGACATGATCGCCGGGCGGGTGCAGATCATGATCGACCCGACCGTCGCCGCCGAGGCCAGCAACGGCCGCGTCCGGCTGATCGGGGTTGCCAATGCGATGCGCATGCCGGGCTGGCCGGATGTGCCGACGATGCAGGAATCCGGCTTCCCGGAATTGATGAGTTCGGGTGCCGTGGGGCTCGTCGGCCCGGCCGGCATGCCGCGCGATATCGTCGACCGCCTCAATGCCGCCGCCGCCGCCATGGCCGCGGCCCCGGCCTCGGCCGACCGCCTGGGGCGGCTTGGGGTCATGCCGCGCCATTCCACCCCGGCCGAACTGGCGACAGCCATTTCCGCCGACCTCGACCGCTTCGCCCGGGTCAAGCGCGATGCGGGGCTGGTCTTCGAATGAAAGCAGATATGAACGATCGCATTCCCCTCGCCCGCCTGGTGACGCCTGAGTCCGTCGCAGTGATCGGTGCTTCCGACGACATGGGAAAATTCGGCGGTCGCGTCGTCGCCTATCTCAAGAAGTTCGGCTACCCGGGCCAGATCCTGCCGATCAACCCGCGGCGCGCGGTGGTGATGGAATTGCCGGCCTATGCCTCGGTCGGCGCCGCGCCCGGGCCGATCGATGTCGCCATCCTGGCCCTGCCGGCGGAAGGGCTGCTGGAGCAGATCGAGGCCTGCGCCGAAGCCGGCATCGGCGCCTGCATCGTCATCACCGGCAAGCTGGCGGATGCGGGGGCCGAGGGCGCCGCGCTGCAGGACCGCATCGTCGCGACAGCCCGTGCCGCCGGGATGCGCCTGCTCGGGCCGAACTGCCTTGGCATCGTCAACCCGGTCGGGCGCGCCGCGCTGAGTTCCACCCTGGCGCTGGAAGGGCCGGTCTTGCGCGCGGGCGGCATCGGCATCGTCAGCCAGTCCGGCGCGCTGATGGGCACCTTGCTGTCCCTGGCGCTGGACTATGGCGCGGGCTTCAGCCGCTGCATTTCCGTCGGCAACCAGGCTGATCTGGAACTCTGCGACTTTCTGGAATTCCTGATCGACGACGACGCGACGCGCGTCATCTGCCTCTACGCCGAGGGATTCCGCGACCCGCAACGCTTCCGCGACCTGCTGTTCCGCGCGCGTGAGGCAGGCAAGCCCGTGCTCTGCGTCAAGGCCGGGCGCAGCGAAGGCGGGGCGCGGGCGGCTGCGTCGCACACAGCGTCGCTGGCGGGGTCGTGGGAGAGTTTCGCCGCGGTCTGCCGCGCCGCGGGTGCGGTGCCGATGGACGACCCCGCAGCGATGATCTTTGCCGCGGATGCGCTGGTCCGCATGCCGCCGCTGCGGGCACCGGGGTTGGGGGTCGCGGTCATCGCTTCCTCCGGCGGCGCCACGGCGGTGACGGCCGACATGCTGCCGCGCTTCGGCGCGCGCCTCGGTGAACTGTCGGACGCCACCCGCGCCGCGATGGCGCCCTGGATGCCGGCCAAGGATGTGCACCTGCCGGTCGACACCGGCGCCTTTCATGGCGGCACATCCGGCGACGGCATCACCGCCTGCCTGCGGGCCTTCATGACCGATCCGGATATCGGCGCGGTGATCTATCCGATGGCGACGATGCCGCGCATGGCCGACCACGCGGCACGGCTGCCTGGCCTGTCGCGTGAAGGGGCGACACCAATCCTCTACGCCATGACCGCCGGCCGCGTCGGCGACGGCGCGCGCGGAAAAATGCTGGACGCGGATTACCCCTGGTTCGACCGCATGGCCGATGCGCTGCAGGCCTGGCGGGTCATGGAGGCCGTCGCCCAGGGCCGCGCCGAACAGGCCCCGCCGCCCGCGCGCCCGGACGGCGCCGGCCCCGCCCTGCCCGCCGGCCTGCCCATCTCCGGCCCACTGACCGAACAGGAGACCAAGCGCCTCGTCGCCGCCTATGGCATTCCCGTCACGCGGGAAGCCGCCGCGACCACCGCCGATGACGCCGTGCGGGCGGCGACCGCCATCGGCTTTCCCGTGGTCATGAAGGGCGCCAGCCGCGCCATCCTCCACAAGAGCGACCTCGGCCTGGTCCGCCTGAACCTGACCGATGCGGAGGCCGTGCGCGATGCCTTCACCGACATCATGGCGCGCATCGAAGCGGCGGCCCCCGGCACCGCCGAAGGCGTGCTGGTGCAGGAAATGGCGCGCGGCGAGGCCGAACTCATCCTCGGCGTCACGCATGACCCCGACTTTGGGCCGATGATCATGGTCGGCCTGGGTGGCACGCTGGTCGAGGTGCTGAAGGACGTGCAACTCGCCCCCGCTCCCGTCTCCCCCGCCCAGGCCGAGGCCATGCTGCGACGGCTGGTGCTGTGGCCGGTCCTGGCCGGGGTGCGCGGGCGGCCGCCCGTCGATGTCGCGGCGGCGAGCGATGCGCTGGCGCGGCTGTCCTGGCTGGCGCAGGATTTGGGATCGCGGCTGGTCGAACTCGACATCAATCCGCTGATCGTGCGGGCCGCCGGGCAAGGGGCCATCGCCGTCGATGGCCGGGCCACGCTGGCCGAGCCCGCATGACCTGCCTACGGAGGCACTGAGCCATGGCGCCACCCACTCTGCCCCGCCGCACGGCCCTGGCGGCCATCGCCGGAACCGTCCTGTCGAGCCACCACGCCCTGGCCCAGGCCTGGCCGACGCGGCCGATCTCCCTGATCGTGCCTTTCCCGCCCGGCGGCACGTCGGACAATGTCGCGCGGCTGATGGCCAAGCGCCTGGGCGACCAGACCGGACAGCCCTGGGTCATCGACAACCGCCCTGGCGCGGGCGCCACCCTCGGTGCCGACCTGGTCGCGCGTGCCGCCCCCGATGGCTACACCTTGCTCAGCACCACCACCGGCATCCTGGCCATCAGCCCGCATCTGATGCGGGTGAACTACGACCCGTTCCGGTCCTTCACGCCGATCGCGATGTGGGGGGAATCGAGCGGCGTGATGGCCGGCGCCCCCTCGCTGCCGGCGCGCAACGTGGCGGAGTTCATTGCCCTTGCCCGCGCCAGCCCCGGCACGCTGTTCTTCGGTTCCGCCGGCAATGGCACGCTGACGCATCTGTATGGCGAGATGTTCAAGCAGGCGACCGGCATCGATATCGTGCACGTGCCCTATCGCGGCTCGGCCCAGGCGCTGACCGACCTGTTGGCCGGCCGGGTCCACGTGATCTTCGACACCGTGGCGGTGCCGGCCGTGGCCCAGGGGCGGGCGATCGGCTTGGCCACGCTCGGCAGCACCCGCAATGCCGCGATCCCCGATGTGCCGATGATGGCCGAAGCCGGCGTGCCCGGCATGGGCGGGCTGTCCTGGTTCGCGCTGCTCGGCCCGGCCGGCATGCCGGATGCCCTGGTCAACCGGCTTGCCGATGAATCCGCCGCGGCGCTGCAGACGCCAGAGGTGTTGCAGGCCCTGGACCGTGCCGCCGTAACGCCCCGGCTGATGGTGGGCGAAGCCTTTCGCGAACAGATCCGAAAAGACCATGCGATGTTCGGCGATGTGCTGAGCCGCGCCGAAGTGAAGGTAGACTGACTTGGACAATATCAGCATCCGCGACGACGGCCCCGTCCGCATCATCGCTTTCGACCGCCCGGAAAAGGGCCACGCCATCACGCGCGGCATGGCCGAGGGCATGCAGCGGGCGATGCAGGATTTCGATGCCTCCGACCAGCGCGTCGCGGTGATCACCGCGACCGGCACCCGCGCCTTCAGCTTTGGCGCCGATGTCGGCGAACCGCCGGACATGTGGCGCGCCGTGCCGACCGTGGGCTTCACCACCACCAAGCCCGTCATCGCGGCGGTCGAGGGCTGGTGCGTCGGCGGGGCCATGGTCACCGCCATCATGTGCGACCTGATCGTCTGCGGCGCCGGCGCCAAGTTCTATTACCCCGAGGCGAAACTCGGCATCACCGGCGGCATGATCGCGGGCCTGGCCGCACGCATCCCGCACAAGGTGGCGATGGAGATCATGCTGCTCTGCCGCACCATCGAGGCACCGCGCGCCGCCGCCGTGGGCCTGGTGAATGAGGTCGTGCCGGAAGGTGAAGCCACCGCACGCGCGATCGAACTGGGCAAGGAGTTGGCCGGCTTCGCGCCGATGGTGTTGGGCGCGCTGAAGAGCATGGTCAACGACGCCATCCTGCCACGCGGCCCGGCCGAACAGGCCGCGATGCACCTGGCCCGCGTCGCGGTGATGCGCGGCTCCGAAGACTTTGCCGAGGGCAAGGCCGCCTTCCGCGAAAAGCGCCCCCCGCACTTCGAGAACCGCTGACCATGACAACCCTGACCGCCATGCATTGGGGCGTCTATGAGGTCGAGATGCAGGGCGGCGAGGCTGTCGCCCTGCATCCCTTCCGCCACGACCCCGACCCCTCGCCCATCGGGCTGCATGCGCTGGCGCCGGAACTCGACGCGGTTCGGGTGCGGCGACCGGCGGTGCGGCAGGGTTGGCTGGAAGGACGAGCGCGAAACGGCCGCGGCCGGGAGGATTTCGTCGAGGTCTCGTGGGACACCGCCCTCGACCTCGTGGCCGGCGAACTGGCCCGGGTGAAGGCCGCACACGGCAATGGCGCGATTTTTGGCGGGTCCTACGGCTGGTCCAGCGCTGGGCGTTTCCATCACGCGCAGAGCCAGATCCATCGTTTCCTCAACAGCATCGGTGGCTACGTCCGCCACGCCGACAGCTACAGCCTGGGCGCCGCGCGGGTGCTGATGCCGCATATCGTCGGGCCGATGGATGATCTGATGGCGCGCCACACGGCCTGGGACGTGATGGCGGAGCATACCCAGTTGTTCGTCACTTTTGGTGGCGTGCCGGCGAAGAACGCGCAGGTCTCGGCCGGTGGCGCGAGCGAACACCGGATCCCCGGCGGGCTGCGCCGCATGGCGGCCGCCGGCTGCCGCTTCGTGAACATCAGCCCGACGCGGGATGACCTCGACACCGGAGCCGATGTGGAATGGATCGCAATCCGCCCGAACACCGATACCGCGCTGCTGCTGGCACTGTGCTTCGTGTTGCAGGACGAGGGGCTGCATGACGCGGGTTTCCTCGCGAGCCATTGCATCGGTTTCGACCGAATCCTGCCCTATCTGACCGGCGCGCAGGACGGGCAACCCAAGAACCCCGCCTGGGCCGAGGCCATCACCGGCATCCCCGCAGCCCGGATCACCGCCCTGGCGCGCGACATGGCCGCCAGCCGCACCATGCTGAACATCGCCTGGGCGCTGCAACGCGCGCACCACGGCGAACAACCTTTTTGGGGGCTGGTGACGCTCGGGGCGATGCTGGGCCAGGTGGGCTTGCCGGGGGGCGGCTTCGGCCTCGGCTACGGCGCCACCAACCTGATGGGCAGCCCGCAATCGCGCTTCAGCGGGCCATCGCTGCCACAGGGGCGTAACCCCGTGCGCGGCTTCATCCCGGTCGCGCGCATCGCCGACATGCTGCTGAACCCCGGCGCGCCCTTCACCTATAATGGCGCGACCCATGCCTATCCCGACATCCGCCTGGTCTATTGGGCGGGCGGCAATCCCTTCCACCACCACCAGGATCTGAACCGCCTGACCGAGGCCTGGGCGCGGCCCGAAACCATCGTGGCCCACGAACAATTCTGGACCCCGGCCGCGCGCATGGCGGACATCGTGCTGCCGGCGACGACGACCTTGGAACGCGAGGACATCGGCTACGCCAATCGCGAAAGCCACATGATCCTGATGGCCCGGGTGAAGCGCCCGGCCGGCGAGGCACGCGATGATTTCGCGATCTTCGCCGATCTCGCCCGACGCCTGGGCGCCGAGGACGCCTACACCGAAGGCCGCAGCGCCGCCGAGTGGCTGCGCCACATCTACGAGGAAGGCCGCGCCCGCGCCGCCAAGGCCGGGGTGCCGCTGCCCGACTGGGACCGTTTCCGCCAGGATGGCGTGGCCGAAATCCCGCCCCCCGCGGCGGCGCCGGTCTTCCTGTCGGAATTCCGCGCCGATCCCGCGGCCAATCCGCTCGATACGCCAACCGGCAAGATCGAAATCTTCAGCGACACCATCGCCGGCTTCGGCATCGCCGACTGCCCCGGCCATGCGGTGTGGCGGGAGCCGGCGGAATGGCTCGGCGCGGCGGTCGCGTCGCGGCATCCGCTGCATCTGATCTCCGACCAGCCGGCGACGCGGCTGCACAGCCAACTCGACCCAAGCCCGCATAGCGCGGCCGACAAGATCGCCGGGCGCGCGCCGCTTTGCATGCACCCCGACGACGCCATGGCGCGCGGGCTGCATGACGGCCAGGTGGTTCGCGCCTTCAACGATCGCGGCGCCTGCCTGGTCGGCTTGCGCGTCACCGATGCGGTGATGCCCGGCGTCGTGCGCCTATCGACCGGCGCCTGGTTCGACCCGGACCCGACCGGCGGGCCGGAGCGCCATGGCAATCCGAATGTGCTGACACTCGACATCCCGGCATCAGGCCTGTCGCAGGGCTGCATCGCGCAGACCTGCCTGGTGCAGGTCGCGGCCGCGACCGGTCCGATCCCCGACGTCCAGGCCCATCGCCTACCGAAGCTGATCTGAGGAGGTTTTCATGAACATCGCCAGCCCGAACACCATCCCTGCCGGCATCAGCGCGGAGGAATGGGATATCCGCTGCGACCTCGCGGCGCTCTATCGCCTGGTCGCGCATCACAAGATGACCGACCTGATCTACACTCATATCAGCGCACGCCTGCCGGGGCCGGATCATCATTTCCTGATCAACCACTACGGCGTGATGTTCCATGAGATGCGCGCCTCCGACCTCGTGAAGATCGACCTGGACGGCAATGTCGTGGAGCAGGAGGGTTTGAGTGGCCGCGTCGTGAACCGCGCGGGCTTCACCATCCATTCCGCCGTCCACATGGCGCGCGACGACCTGAAATACGTGATCCACACGCATACCGCTGCGGGCATCGCGGTCTCGGCGCAGGAACACGGCTTGCTGCCGATCAGCCAGCACGCGCTGAAGTTCTATGGCCACCTCGCCTACCATGGCTACGAGGGTGTCGCGCTCGACCTGGACGAGCGGGAGCGGCTGGTCGCCGACCTCGGCCCGCACAAGGCGATGATCCTGCGCAATCACGGCCTGCTGGTCGCGGGCACGACGGTGCAGGAAGCCTGGCACCTGATCTACTTCCTGGAACGCGCCTGCCAGGCCCAGGTCGCGGCCCTGGCCGGCGGTGCGAAGCTGGTGCTGCCGCCGGAGGAAGTGCGGCTGAAGACCTCACGCCAGACAGGCCCGACCGATCCCACCAAGCCGCATATCCAACTGGCCTGGGATGCCTCGCTGCGCATGATCGAGAATGACGCCCCGAACTACCGTGGCTGACGCCATGACCACGCCCCCCGGCCAGGATCGGCTGCGCCACTTCATCCGCGACATGACGCGGCTGGTCTCCGAACCCGGCGCCACGGAAGACTCGCTGCTCGCCGCCGGCCGCCCGCTGCTGGCCGCATTGATCGCCACCGACGACTGGCTGGCGCCGGACTTCGCCCAGCCGCATCCAGCGCATTACGTGCAATACCTGCTGCATTGCGACCCGCTGGAGCGGTTTTCCGTCGTCAGCTTCGTTTGGGGTCCGGGCCAGAGGACGCCGATCCACGACCACACCGTATGGGGCCTGATCGGCGTGCTGCGCGGCGCCGAGGAAGCCGAGCTTTTTGCCCCCGGCACGCCCCCCGTCCCGACCGGGCATGAACGGCTGGAGGCAGGCATGGTCGATGCCGTCTCACCAACCTTGGGTGATATCCACCGTGTCGCCAATGCGCTGCCCGACACGGTATCGGTCAGCATCCATGTCTACGGCGCCAATATCGGCGCCGTGCCGCGCCATACCTTCGATCCGGTCACCGGCGCGCCAAAAACCTTCATCTCCGGCTACGCCAACGACCGCTTGCCGAACCCCTGGCGCCTATCGGCGTGACGCGGCGAAGGCGACCAGCGCCTTCGCCAACTCGCCAAGATGCGCCTTGACCTGCGCATGGCCGGGGCCGCGCGTGCGCGCGGTCTCGTCCATGTAGAGGCCGCGATTCAACTCGATCTGCAGGCTATGGATGCCATTCTTCGGGTCGCCGTGCTTGCGAACGGCCTCGGCGCCGATGAAGTGGCGGTTGTTCGTCACATTGTAGCCGAAGCCGCGTAGCACCGACCCCACCAGATCGACGACCTCCGCCCCGCAGGTCGTGCCATTGCGGTCGCCTAGGTCGAAGTCCGACCTGCGCTGACCGGCATCGGCCGTGCCCGCGCCGGCGATCGCCGGCATGCTGTGGCAGCTCATATGCAGCGCGATGCCCTGGCTTTCGCGGAACGAGGCCAGCAGCCGGGCAAGTTCATTGTGGTAGGGCCAGTAGTAGTCATCCAGCCGGCTGCGCACATCTTCCACCGCGAGCTTGCCGGCATAAAGCCGCGTGGTCCCGGCGCAGACCATCGGGATCAGGCCAATACCAGCACGCGTCTTTTCCGACGGGCGCAGCGCCTCGGGCCAGTCGCCCTCGATCGCATCGGGGTCAATGTCCAACTCATGCCGGTTGGCATCGATGAACACGTTCGGGAAGCACGCATAGAGCCAAGTGGCCCCAGCCACAGGCACATCGCCATACACCTCCTCGACATACATCGAGATGGAGCGGTGGACATCGGCGAAGGGTGCCGTGGTGCGAAAGCTCCGCGGGTATTCCGCGCCGCTGCGCGGAATGTCGAAGACCACGGGCGCCGCATTGGCGACAGGGTCCCGGCGCATGAAAACGCCAGGCCGGACGTGCATCAGCATATTCAGTTTCCTTGAAGTGTCAGCTCGTGCTGCAAAAACGGCGCGATCCGCTTTTCCACCAGATCCACGCCCAGCCCCGGCCGATCCGGGATCGCCAGCCGCCCGTTGCGCACCTGCGGTTCCAGCGGCGCATCGACCAGGTTGAAATGATCCGGGATGCGGAAGGGATAGAGTTCCTGGATGAGGAAATTCGGAATGCAGGCATCCAGCTGCAACGCCGCCGCCGTCGCCACCGGCCCGGCGCAGAGGTGCGGCTGCACACGCATGTTGTACATCTCGGCGATGGCCGCGATCTTCTTGGTTTCCATGATGCCGCCGACCGTGCCGATATCGGGCTGCACGATGGCGCAGGCCCGCAATTCGAACAGGCGGCGAAACCCATAGCGCGTGTAGAGCCGTTCGCCCGCCGCGATCGGCACCTGCAACCCATCGGCGACCATCTTCATGGCATCCGGATCGAAGGGGTCGACCGGTTCCTCCAGGAACATCAGGTCGAATTCCTGCAACCGACGGCCCAGCCGCAGGATCGCGTCGGTGGTGAGTTCCGCACTCATATCCACCATGATGTCGACTTTCGGCCCCACCGCATCGCGCACGGCCCGCACGCGCGCCACGGCCAAATCCTCGAAATCACGGTCGAATTCGCGGCGCGACACATGGGCGAAGACGCCGTTCGGATGGTCGCGGATCGGCGTGGCAAGCGGGTAGAACTTGATCGCGTCGTAGCCCGCCTTCAGCGGGATCTCCGCCGCCTTCGCGGTCTCATCCGGCGTCACCGCGCGGAAGGACCAGCCATTGGCGTAGCAGCGCACATCCTTCCGATAGGACCCGCCCAACAGTTGATAGACGGGCACGCCAAGCGCACGGCCCTTGATGTCCCACAGCGCCGTCTCGATGGCACTGATTGCGGCGAAGATGACCGGGCCGCCGCCCTTGGCCCAGAAGGTGTGGTCGTAGAGATCGCTCCAGATCGGTTCGATCGCCGAGGCGTCGCGCCCCAGCACGATCTTGCGCAGCATCTCCTCCAGGATCGCCACCGCGCCGGTGGCGCCGATGCCATAGGCCAGGGCCGCCTCGCCCACACCCTGGATGCCCTCATCGGTCCAGAGCCGCAGGATCAGCGGCCTCCGGCCATCGACCTCGGCCAGATAGATTTGTGCGCGGGTGATCTTCATGCGGTCGTCGTCCCAAAGCGATCCACCCGAAACGGGTCGAGCGGAATATCGGTGCGGCCATCCACCACCAACTCGGCCATGATGGCGCCGATCGCCGGCCCCAGTTGGAAGCCATGGCCGGAAAACCCAAAGGCGTGGAACAGGCCCGGCGTGGTGCGGCTCGGCCCGATGACGGGAATGCGGTCGGGCATCTGGCCGTCGATCCCGCTCCAGGACCGGATCACCTGTGCCCCGGCCAGCGCCGGCACCAGTTCCACCGCGCGCTCCAATGCCAGCATCGTCACCTCCGGCAGCGGGCGCGACCAGGGCACCGCGGCATCCGCTTCGCCATGGCCGCCGCCGATGATGATGTTGCCGCGCGGAATCTGGCGCAGATAGACATTGCCGCCGACGACGCCAAGGTTCGGTTCGACGAAGTAGCGCAGCGGCTCGGTGACGACCATGTTCGGGCTCAGCGGCACGATCGGCACCGCCTCGCCAAACACCTCCGCCACGCGCCCGCCCCAGAATCCCGCCATGTTCAGCAGCACGGGGGCGGAAAATTCCTCGCCGGATTTGGTGCGCAGCAAAAACCGCGCGCCGTCATGGGCGTGTTCCACGACCTCCGCATGTTCGCGAATGTCGGCGCCCGCGGCGCGCGCCGCATTGGCCAGCGCCGGCGCCAGCAGCCGCGGATTGGCCGACCCATCCTCCGGCGCGAAGGACCCCGCGACCACCTTGGGCCCGAGCCAGGGATAATCCTGATGGATCGCATTGCGCCCGACCATGCGCAGCGGCAGGTCATACTGCCTGGCGACGTCGAGGTAGGCGATCAACTCCGCCTCCTCCGCATCGCTGCGCGCGAGCTTCAGGTGGCCGGTCACAGAGAATTCCGCGTCGGTCCCGAGCAGTTGCGGCAACCTTCCCCAGATCTCCCGCGACCGCCGCGCGATCGGCAGTTCCGCGGGGTTGCGCCCCTGCTGCCGCACCCCGCCGTAATTCACGCCCGAGGCCTGGCCCCCCACCAGCCCCCGTTCCAGCAGCACCACCCGCACGCCACGCTGCGCCAGGTGCAGCGCCGCCGAACACCCCGCCCCGCCGCCACCCTGCACCAGCACATCGCATTCGGTGATCATGCGGCATCCCCCAGGGATGGGATCGGGATGGGCTTGACCGGCGGCTGTCCGCGCAGCCGCCCGATCTGCGCGATGTCGCAGCCGAGTTCGGCGGCCAGCACCTCCGCCGCCGCCGCACCGCAGACCCGGCCCTGGCAGCGGCCCATGCCCACGCGGGAAAACGCCTTGGCGCGGTTGACCTCCGGCGCGGGGCCGGTCGCCGCCTCGGCCCGCGCGGCGGCGCGCAATTCCCCGGCGCGCAGCCCCTCGCAGCGGCACAGGATGGTGTCGTCGGCGATGCCGGCGGCCAGGGCAGCGGGAAAGGGAAACGCCCGCTCCAGCGCCGCGCGAAAGCGCGCCTGCCGGGCCAGCAACCCGTCCAGCCGCGCGGCCTCGGCCGCATCGGCGGGCAGGCCGGCATCGGCCAGCAGCGCCAGGGCCGCGCGCCTGCCGGCGATCTCCGCGACCTCGGCCCCACCGATCCCGGCACCATCGCCGGCCAGGTAGATGCCCGGCACGCCCGTCCGCCCCGCCCCGTCGCGCTGCGGCACCCAGTTGCGCTGCAATGCGTCGTAGTGGAACGGCACGGCGGCGAGATCGGCCAATTGCGCCTCCGGCTTCAGCCCCCAGCCCATGCCGACCGCGTCGCAGTCGGTGGTGTGCTCGCGCCTCGCCGCATCGCGCCAGACGACGCCGCTGGCGCCATCCTTGATCGCGATGGGTGTTGCGCCCTCGGCGATCGGCACGCCATGCAGCCGCAGCCAGGCGGTGTAATACAGCCCCTTGGCAAAGGTCGCCCCGCCGCGCAGCAACCCCGGCGCCGCGCGCATCTTGGTCGCGAAGGGCGTGGTATCCAGCACCGCCGCCACCGTCGCCCCGGCGCGCGCGTATTGATAGGCGATCAGCCACAACAACGGTCCGGTGCCCATCAGCACGACGCGCTGCCCGATGCCGCAGCCCTGGGTCTTCAGCGCGATCTGCGCCGCCCCCAGGGTCGTCACCCCCGGCTGCGTCCAGCCCGGCACCGGGATCACCCGATCCATCGCCCCCGTGCAGAGGATGGCCGCATCATAGCCAACCGTATCCTGCCGCCCGCGATGCAACACCCGCAGGTCCCGCGCACCCGGGCGGATGTGCCAGACCAGCGTTTCCGGCCGCCAGTCGGTTTGCGACTTCAGCGCATCCAGCGCGCCGTGCAGCGCCGTCGCCCGCTTCGCCTCGAACCCATAGAGCACGCGCGGATCGCGCCCCAGCCCCGGCGGCGGGCGCTGGTAGATGCGCCCCCCGCCATCGGGCGCCTCGTCAATCCAGACCGGGCGGATGCCCGCCGCGACCAGCGCCTCGACCGCGCGCACACCGGCCGGGCCCGCGCCGACAACCGCGACCTTCATCCGCGTCGCACCCGCATGCCCGCTTCCGCCAGGGTCGTGCAGGCGCGGATGCGCCCCATGCCCTCGACCTCGACCCAGCAATCCTGGCAGGCACCCATCAGGCAGAAACCAGCGCGCGGCCCGTCGCCGAATTCGCTGTCGCGCAGATACCCGGCCCCGCCGGCCAGCAGCGCGGTCAGCAAGGTATCGCCCTGCTGCGCCGCGATCGGCATTCCCTCCAGGGTCAGCGCGATGCCAGGGCGCGCCTGGTCGCGCAGGCGGGCGAGTTTCACAGCGTGTCCTCGTGCCGCCAGTTCACCAGCAGTTCCGCGACGCTGGCGGTATTGGGCAGGTGCAGCACGACTTCGATCAACGCGGCCAGATCCTCGGGCCGCGACATCTTTTCGCGCGGGACATGCTGCACATGGGCGGTCATGTCGGTATCGACGAAGCCGGGGCAGACGGTGGTGGCGCGGATGCCATGGTCCCAGCCAAGGCGGCGCACTTCCTGGGTCAGCGCCATCACGGCGAACTTGCTCATGGCGTAGGCAAGGTTCTCATTGCGCACGCGCTTGCCCGACAGGGATGCGATGTTCACCACCCGCCCCTGCCCCGACGCGACCAGATGCGGCCAGGCCGCGCGGATGACGCGCATCGGCGCCTTGCTATTGACCGCCCACATGGCGTCAAAGGCGCTCTCATCCTCGCCAAGCAGCGTGCCGCGCGGGTTGATGCCGGCGCCATTCACCAGCGCATCGATCCGCCCATGCGCCGCCACGGTCGCCGCGACCCACGCCTTGCCCGCACCCGGCAGCGCCGCGTCATAAGCAACCGGAAACAGCGATGGATGCGCCGGCAGGCGCTGCGCATCCCGCACCCCGGCACTGACAATACAGCCCGCCGCCAGCAGACGTTCCACCACGGCGCGACCGATGCCGCGCGTCCCGCCCGACACCATCACCACGCGACCCTTCGGGTCCAGCATCAGGACGTCTCCTCTACACGAGTTCCGCGGCGCGCCGGCAGGCGATCATGCGCCCCGCCATGCCGGGCAGTGGTTCCAGCGGCGGCACGGCCTCCGCACAGGCCGGCTGCGCCATCGGGCAACGCGTGCGGAACACGCAGCCGGATGGCGGCGAGGCGATGCTCGGCACCTCCCCCGCGATCGGTTCCACCACCGGGCCGCGATGGCGCAACGACGGCGTCGCCGCCAGCAGCGCGCGCGAATAGGGATGCATCGGCGCGCGGAAAAACGCCTCAGCCGGGCCTTCCTCCATCACCCGCCCCAGGTACATCACCACCACCCGGTCGCAGAGATGCCGCACCACATGCAGATCATGGCTGATGAACAGCAGCGCCAGCCCCAACTGCGCCCGCAGGTCGGCCAGCAAATTCACCACCTGCGCCTGGATCGAGACATCGAGCGCCGACACCGGCTCATCCGCCACGATGAAATCCGGCCGCGTCGCCAGCGCCCGCGCCACCGCGATACGTTGCCGCTGCCCACCCGAGAATTCATGCGGCAGGCGCTGCGCATGCTCGGGGTCCAGCCCCACCTGGCGCAGCAGCGCCGCGACCTGTTCCTCCGCCTCCGCACCTTGCGCGAGGCCATGGATCAGGATGCCATCGGCGATCTGCGCCCCCACCGTGCGGCGCGGATCCAGGCTGCCGTAGGGGTCCTGGAACACCATCTGCATCCGCCGCCGCAGCGCGCGAAGTTTGTCCCCGGGCTGCTCCGCCAGGTCCTCGCCTTCGAACAACACGCGGCCCGACGTCGGTGGCAACAAATGCAGCAACACCCGGCCCAGCGTGCTCTTGCCGCAACCGCTTTCGCCGACCACGCCCACCGCCTCGCCGCGCGCGATGGTGATATCGACACCACGCAGCGCCACCACGGGCGCGCCACCGCCGAACAAGCCGCCACGACGCGGAAAGGCGCGCGTCAGGGCCTCGCCCTGCACGAGAGGGGGCGCAGTCATGCCAATTCCCTCCAGCGGATACAGCGGGTCGCGCGACCGGGCACGACTTCCTCCAAGGCCGGCGGCGCGGCGCGGCAGGCGTCGATGGCGAAGGAACAGCGCGGCGCGAACCGGCACCCCGCCGGCATCGCCCAGGCCTGCGGCACGGCGCCCGGAATGGCGGTCAGCCGCTCGGCCTCGCCTTCCGGCATGCTGCCGATCAGGGCGGCGGTATAGGGATGGCGCGGCGCGGCAAAAACGTCATCGACGGGGCCTTCCTCGACGACTTCGCCGGCGTACATCACGACAATGCGGTCGGCGATTTCCGAGACCACCGCAAGATTATGCGTGACGAAGACCATGCCCATCGCACCTTCGGACCGGCGCAACGCGGTCAGCAGCGACAGGATCTGCGCCTGGACCGTGACATCCAGCGCGGTGGTCGGCTCATCCGCCAGCAACAGGCGCGGGTGGTTGGCGACGGCGGCGGCGATCATCACGCGCTGCCGCTGGCCGCCGGAAATCTCGTGCGGATAGGCCTGCGCCTGGCGCTCCGGATCAGGCAGCCCAACGCGGCGCAGCAGCGCCACGATGCGCTCGTCCACACCCTCGGTGATGCCATGCGCGCGCAGGCTTTCCCCCACCTGCTGGCCGATGCGCAGCATGGGGTTCAGGCTGCTGGACGGGTCCTGGAACACCATGGCCAGGTCGCGCCCGCGCAAGCCGCGCATGTCTTGCTCGGTCAGGCGCAGCAGGTCGCGCACCTGCCCATCCTGCCCGGTGAACAGGATGCGCCCCGCCACCGGCCGCACCGCGGCGGGCAACAACCCCATGACGGTCAGCGCCGACAACGTCTTGCCCGATCCGCTTTCGCCCACGATCGCCAGGGTCTGCCCGGGCGCCACGCTGAAGCCGACATCGCGCACCACCTGCACGGGGCCGTGCGGGCCCTTGACCTCAAGCGTCAGCCCCTCGACCGTCAGCAGCCCCGGCGTGCTGGACGGCACGACATCGCGCGACGGCGGAAAACCCACGAGCCGGCGCAGGAACCCCGGCCGCCCCTGCGCCGCGCCGCGCGGGTCCAGCACGTCGCGCAACCGGTCGCACAGCAGGTTCAGCACGACCACGGTGCCGGTCAGCGCAAGGCACGGCCAGAACAGCAGCATCGGCGCCTGTTCCATCGTCGCCCGCGCGCCGCGGATCATCAGCCCCCAGGATGGCGACGGCGGCACCACGCCAAGCCCCAGGAAGGACAGCCCGCTTTCCAGCACCATCCCGGCCGCGACGGTCAGCGAGAACTGCACGATCAGCGGCGCCGCGATATTCGGCAGCAAGGTGCGCAGCAGGATGCGCCGCGTGCGCGCCCCCAGCGCGACCTGGGCGGTGACAAAATCCAGCGCCCGCGCCGACAAGGTCTCGCCATAGGCGACCCGCGCGAAACCAGGCGCGAACAGGATCGCCAGGGTAAAGACCAAGGTCGTCGCACCCGGCCCCAGCAAGGTCACCACCAGCAGCGCCAGCAGCAGCGGCGGGAAGCACAGCACGACCTCCGCGACGCGCACCGTCATCAATTCGACCAAGCCGCGGAAATACCCGCCCAGGATGCCCAGCAGCGTGCCCCCGATCGCGGCCAAGGCCGCCGCCGCGAAGGCGACCGACAGCGACACGCGCGCGCCCCACAACAGGCGGGTCAGCACGTCGCGGCCATATTCGTCCTGGCCCAGCCAATGGGCCATCGACGGCGGCGACAGGCGGTTCGCGATGTCCTGCCGCACCGGGTCGGGCAGCGGCAGCCACGGCGCCGCCAGGGCAAGGACCAGGATCACCGCGGCCACGGCGCCGGGCCAGGCCAGCGACTTCAGGGAAAAACGCCGCGTCATCCGTGCCGCACCCGCGGGTCGATCACCGCATAGAGCAGGTCCACGCAGAAATTCAGCAACACGAACAGCACCGAGACCACCAGCACGATGCCCATCACCTCCGGATAGTCACGCGCCTCGACCGATCGGACGAGGTAGCCGGACAGCCCTGGCCAGTTGAAGACATATTCCACCAGCACCGTGCCGCCGAGCAGCGAGCCAAGATGCAACCCGACCACAGTCACCACCGGCGTCATCGCATTGCGCACCACGTGGCGACGGATGATGACGGCGGGCGACACGCCGCGGGCCTGGGCCGCGCGCACATGCTCGCGTTCCAATACCTCCAGCACCGAACTGCGCATCACCCGAAACACCACGGCGCCCAGGCCGACCGCGATGGTGCAGGCCGGCATCAGCAACAACGAGATATGCCGTCCCGGATCCCGCGCAAAAGGCACGTAGCCGCCCGCCGAAACCCATTTCAGTTCCTGCGCCAGCACCAGCAAGGCCACGGTGCCGACGACGAAGACGGGGATCGACAGCGCCAGCCCGGCGATGGTGGACAGCGCCCGATCCAGCGGGCTACCCGCCCTGAGCGCCGCCATCACGCCAAAGGGGATGCCGAACACGAGCGAGATCACCCCGGCCGCGCCCACCAGTTCCAGCGTGCGCGGCAGCCGCAGCGCGATCTCCTCGGCGATCGGGTGTTCATCCTGCAGCGAGACGCCGAAATCGCCCCGCAGCAGACCCGACATATAGGTGATGTACTGGCTGAACAGCGGCTCGTTCAAACCCAGCCGCTCACGCAACTCCTGCACCGACGCCGGATCGGGCGCGATCCCGCCCTGGGACAGCAGCAACTCCGCCGGGTCGCCTGGGATCAGATGGATCATCAGGAAGACCAGCGATGCCACCAGCCATACCAGGCCAAGCGACACCAGCACCCGTCGGGCGGCGAAGGTCAGCATGCGGTCAGGCGACGTCCGTGGTTTCGAAGGTCAGGCCCGAATAGAAGGTCAGCGCCCCCGGCATGTTGCGGAAGCCGGTCACCTGGCGCCGCATCGCATAGCCCTGGCTGCGCCAGGTCAGCCCGACCATCGGCGCCTGGTCGATGGCGATGCCTTCCATCTCCCGATAGATGGCGCGTCGCTTGGTCTCGTCGAATTCGGCGCGACCGGCGTCGAGCAATTCGGTGATGCGATCGATCTTCAGCCCGTAGCTGCGGACATAGGATGGCGACAGCGAGCCATCGACGAAGTTCGCGATGCCATCGGGATCGTTGCTATCCGCCGCGGTGCCCATCACCGCGATGTCGTATTGGCCGCGATTGCCGATGGCGACGCGGGTCGCCCAGTCGGGCAGGTTCAATTCGGCACGGATGCCGACCGCGGCCAGATGCTGCTGCACCACCTCGGCGGTGTCCTTGTGCATGCCGTATTGCGCGGTGGACAGCAGCGAACAGGACACACCATTCGGATGCCCCGCCTCCGCCAGCAGGCGCTTGGACAGGTCGGGGTCGTAGCGCCAGCCGTCCTTGAACTCGGCGTTGTAGAAGGGGCTGGATTCCGGCACCGGCAATTGCATCAGCGGCGAGCCACGGCCGAAGAAGGCGGCGCGGACCAATTCGTCACGCTTGATCGCATGCGCCACGGCACGGCGCACGCGGTGGTCGTTGAACGGCGCGCGGCTGCCGTTGAACACCAGGAACATGAAGGCGCCGTCCACCGTGTCTAGCTTCAGCGCCGGATCGGCGACGATCGCATCCATCGACTGCCAGGGCACGTATTCGATCAGATCGACATCGCCCGACCGCAGCGCGGTCACGCGCAGGTTCTCATCGGCATAGGCCACGGCGCGGATGCTGCGCAGTTTCGGCAGCCCCGTGCGGAAGAAGCCACGGAAGGGCTCCAACTCGATGGCGACGCCGCGTTCCTGCGCCTTGATCATGAACGGCCCGGCGCCGACGAAGGTCCCGCGCGGGGAATTCCGCGAAATGATCGGCAGATGATAGGACGCCATCCAGACCGGCAAGGTCGCGACCGGCCGCTTCATCATGATCCGCACCGTGCGGTCATCCGGCGTCTCGACCCGCTCGACGCCCTGCATCTCGGCACGGAAATAGGCGGTGGAGCGTTCGGCGGCGATCTGCTCGATGGTCCATTTCACATCGGCCGAGGTCACCTTCTCGCCATTCTGGAAGCGCGCGTCGCGCAGCTTGAACTCCCAGCCCTGCGTGCCGATCGCCTGCCAGGATTCAGCCAACTCGCCGCGCAGCGCGCCATCGGGCCCATAGGAGGTCAGCCCGCGATAGATCATCAGCTTGATCGTCGCGGCAGCCGTGCCAGTGTTCTGCCAAGGCTGGATCGAGGGCGGGAAGCTCGACAGGCCGAAGGTCAGGACCCCCGGCGTCGCGGCCCTTGCGCGCGGCATGCCCAGGAAGGGCAGCATCGCGGAAGCGGCGGACCCGGCCAGGACGGCGCGGCGTGAGGCTGACATACGCATGTGATGGCTCCTTCTCATTCCCAGGCGTGACGGCGGGCTATGCGGGTTGGTGGTAGACCTCACGCGCCGTCGCGGCACCGATGACACCCTCGGCCAGGTCGCGCGCCACGGCCTCAGCCTGGCGCTGCTCGGGTGGACCGTAGCCCCCGGCGCCCGGGCTGACGATGGCAAACCACTGTCCCGCCTTCAGTTCCGCATTGTCACGGTCGAAGACCACGCCCGGCCCGCATTCCACGGCGCCATGACCACCCGGCCCGCCACCCAGCAGGCCCCAGGACCGCGAGGACAGGCGCGAGACATCGACCCGCACCCGGCAATCCTCATCGGCGCGATACACGCGGCGCAGACCCATGCCGCCACGGAACGTTCCGACACCGCCGGATTCCTCGACCATCTCGTAGCGCACCAGGGTGATCGGATACTCCGTCTCCAGCGCCTCGACCGGCAGGTTGGAGGTATTGGTGACATGCACATGCACGCCATCCAGCCCGTCCTTGCTCGACCGGGCACCGCCGCCGCCGCCCATGGTTTCGAGGTAGACCCAGATCGCCCCATCCTCGCGCCGCTGACCGATGAAGGTCGCCACGGTGCAAACGGAGTTGGAACAAGCCGTCACCCGCACCGGCACGGCCTGGGCCAGCGCGCCCAGGATCAGGTCGGCGACCCGCTGGCAGGTCTGCACCCGGCCGTTCACCGCGGCCGGATGCTTGCAGTTCAGCACCGTGCCCTCGGGTGCGGTGATGGTCAGCGGCCGCGCCAGGCCGGCATTCGGCAGGATCGTCGGGTCCACCACCGATTTCACGACGTAATAGGCGGTGGCGAGCAACGCCGTGTAGGTCATGTTCAACCCGGCGCGCAGTTGCTCCGGACTGTCGAAATGCAGCGACATCTTGTCGCCCGCCACGGTGATCGACACCTTCAGCGGCAATTGGCGTGTCACCTCGGTGCTTTCGAAGACGTCTTCAAAAACCCAGGTGCCGTCCGGCATCGCGGCGATGCCCGCGCGCATCTTGCGCTCGGCATAATCCAGCAGCGCCGCGCCGGCGGCGAGCACGGTCGCGGTGCCATACTTGCCGCACAGCGCCTGGAAACGCTGCACGCCCACGCGGTTCGCCGCCATCTGCGCGCGCAGGTCCGACAGGCGTTCGCGCGGCACCTGGCAGTTCAGCAGGATCAGGTCCAGCACGTCCTTCTGCAACGTGCCGGCCCGATACAGCCGCACCGGCGGAATCCGCAGCCCCTCCTGGTAGATGTGCTGGTGACCCCGGTCCGCGAAATCCGAATGATGCGCCAGGTTCACCGTCCAGGCGACGATGCGTCCATCGACAAAGATCGGTTCCGCCAGCACGATATCCGGCAAATGCGTGCCACCACCGGCATAGGCGTCATTGCCGACAAACACGTCGCCCGGCTGCATGTCGTCCATGCTGTGCAGCTTCAGGATATGCGGCACGATGCCGATGAAGCTGCCGAGGTGGATCGGGATATGTTCCGCCTGGCACAACGTATTGCCCGCGATGTCGAACAGCGCGGTGGAACAGTCGCGCCGCTCCTTGATGTTGGTGGAATAGGAGGCGCGGATCAGCGCCTCCCCCGTCTCCTCGACGATCGAGGACAAGGCGGCGCCGATCACTTCGACAGTGATCGGGTCCAGCACCGGCGCGTCGGTCATGCCGCCACCTCAAGGATCAGGTTCAGGTAGGAATCCACCCGGGCATGCATGCCCGGCAGGACGACGGTGGTGGTGTCCATCTGCTCGACGATGGCCGGCCCGGTGAAGCGATTGCCCGGCAGCAGCACGTCGCGGCTGTAGATCGGCGTGCGGACGAAAGCCCCGGCCTCGGGGAACCAGACCTCGCGTTCGCCGATGATCGCGCCGGCGCAATCCGGCCCGGCATCGGGGTAGGATTTCAACTCGGCCTTGCGCACCCGGCCCGTGGCTTCCAGCCGCAGGGTCACCAGTTGCACCGGCTCATCCTCGGCGACGAAGCCGTAGCGCTGCTTGTGGGAGTCGGCGAAACCGGCCGCCAGCGCCACGATGGTCTCGGCCGTCACCGGCCCATCCGGCAGCGGCACCGCCAATTCGTAGTTCTGGCCAGCGTAGCGCATATCCGCCGTGCGGGTCAGGTTGCTGTCGCCGGGGACGATCTCCTCGTCCACGAACCATGCCTCGGCCCGCGCCACCAGCCCGTCGAAGGCGGCCGCGACCTCACCCACCGAAGCCGCCGTCGCCGGCAACAGTTTTGTGGCGGCGAAGTCCGCGCGCAGGTCGGTCAGCAGCAACCCCATGGCGCAGAGAATGCCCGGGTTGCGCGGCACCAGCACGCGCTTCATGTCGAGTTCCATCGCCAGCCGCGCCGCATGCAGCGGCCCCGCGCCACCAAAGGCCATCAGCGTATAATCGCGCGGGTCATAGCCGCGCTGGACCGAGATCACCCGGATCGCCCGCGCCATATTGGCGGTCACGACCGATATGATGCCCTGCGCGGTTTCCATCACGCCCAGGCCAAGCCTGTCGGCCAGATTCGCGATGGATTGCTTCGCCAGGTCGTGATCGACCTTCATGCGGCCACCCAGCAGATATTCCGGGTTCAGCGTATGCAGCACGACATTGGCATCGGTCGTCGCGGGTTCGGTGCTGCCCAAATCGTAGCAGACCGGCCCCGGATGCGCGCCGCAGCTTCGCGGGCCAACCTTCAGCAAGCCACCCCCATCGACATAGGCGATGGAGCCGCCGCCCGCGCCAACGGTGTGGATATCCAGCATCGGCGCCTTGATCGGATAGCCATGCACGGTGGCCTCCGACGTCAGCTTGCAGGCCCCGCCATTCAGCAGCGCCACGTCGGTCGAGGTGCCGCCCATATCAAACGTGATCAGGTCGGGAAAACCCGCCAGCGCGCCGATCACCTGCGCGCCGACAACGCCGGTCGACGGCCCGGACAGCACCGCGCGCACCGGCATGTTCGCCGCGGCCTCGAACCCGATGACCCCGCCGTTGGACTGCGTCAGATGCGGCGTCGCCGTCATGCCGAGCGCGATCAACCGCGGCGTCAGCCGCTCGATGTAATTGCGCATCACCGGGCCGAGGTAGGCGTTCAGCACCACGGTCGACAGGCGTTCGAATTCGCGGAACTCGGGCGCGATCTCGTGGCCGGCGCTGATGAAGGCGTCGGGCATCTCCTCACGCAGGATCGCGACCGCGCGCTTTTCATGTTCCGGCCGGATGAAGCCGTAGAGGAAGGACACGGCGACCGCCTTCACCCCTGCGTCCTTCAACGCGCGCGCGGCCTCCCGCATGCGGTCCTCGTCCAGCGCCAGGTCGATGCGCCCGTCGTGGCGCACACGTTCCGGCACCTGGTGGCGCAGGTCGCGCGGCACCAGGGTCGGCGGCTTGTCCGCCTGCATGTCGTAAAGATCCGGCCGCTTCTGGCGACCGATCTCCAGCAGGTCGCGGAACCCGTCGGTGGTGATCAGCCCGGTGCGCACGCCGCGATGCTGGATCAGCGCATTGGTCGCGACCGTGGTGCCATGGCCGAAATAGGACACCGGCGCGCCCGGCTGCGCCGCCTCGGGCGCCACGCGGCGCATGCCTTCCTCGATGCCCTGGGCGATCCCGCGGGACGGATCGTCCGGCGTGGAGGAGACCTTCCACACCTCGACCCGGCCATCGTCTTCGTCGAACAGGCAGACGTCCGTGAAGGTTCCGCCCGAATCAACACCGACACGCCACCGGGCCATCCGAAAAATCCTCTTCGCGTTGCATAACCTCGATGCGGACTATCCGCTTGCATTCTTCGCCGCCGCAAGCACCTATTTCCATCAGCGGTAGTTTTTGTGAATTTTTTTCGACTGATGGAATAAACCTGTTCAGTGGAGGCCTTTAATTCGCCATGACGGAAATACTGCAGGATTCCACGATCAGCGGCGTCGCCCGCGTCTTCACCCTGCTCCGCCTGCTCGGCAACACCGAACCCGCCGGCATCCGCCTGACCGACATCGCCGCCCAGGCCGGCCTGCCGCGCCCCACCGCGCACCGGTTGTTGCGCGCCTTGGCGGCCGAAGGCGCCGTCGCCTTCGATCCGCGCAGCAAGCGCTACACCCTCGGCCTCGGCCTGTTCCTGCTGGCGGCCAGGGCGGGCGGGGTCGCGGGCTTGCGCGACCTGGCCCGCCCCACCTTGCTGCGCCTGACCGCCTCCCTCGGCGAGACGCTCTTCCTGCTGGTGCACAACAGTTACGACGCGGTCTGCATCGAACGCAGCGCCGGGCCGCTGCCGATCCGCTCCTTCACCGGCGATATCGGCGGCCGCGTGCCGCTCGGCATCGGCCAGGGCTCGACCGCGATCCTGGCCTTCCTGCCGCCGCTCGAACAGGATGAAATCATCCGCCACAACCTGCCGCGCATGCATGATTTTGGCGGCCCGGACGAGGCCTCCCTGCGGGCGGAACTCGCCCAGATCCGGCGCGAAGGCTTTTGCGGCGGGGCGAGCGGCCTGATCCCCGGCATGGCCGGCCTGGGGGCCCCCATCCTGGACGGCGACGGGCGGGCCGTGGCGGCGCTGAGCATCGGCACCACGACCGACCGGCTGACGCCCGAACGGCGAGAGATCATCGCCGAGATGCTGAAACGCGAAGCCCTGGCGATCGGCCGCGCGCTCAATCCCTTCGATCCGTCGCTGCGCCGCGCCGGCGCCGCCATGGCGCCGAACGGCGGGCGCTGACGCCGCCGGCGGGCCTTGCAACCCAAGGCCACAGCCAGCACGGCCGGCCCGCCCGATCCGATGCAATCATTTCAGAAATCTTTCTTTCCGGCAGCAACTCCAACGTGTCATGATGCCGCCGCAGCTCGCGCTGTGCGGCATTTTGTGTTCGTGGATTTTCCACCTTCAGCATCACCTAGTCTTTTTTTCTTATTCTCGGCAATCTCACGCCTTGCAGGAGACCCTTCCAATCTCATTGACGCGGGAGACATCCGGCACGGATCACGCCCCCGGGTTGTGGTTGGCGGCAGCATTTCTGCTTTCCGCAACGGGGTCGGTCCTGCTGCTGGGGTTCACCCTGCTGCCGGATTGGCGCGCCGCCGGCGCCAGCGCGATGGACGGCCTGCTCGGCGAACTGCCCTTCGGCCTTAGTGGAGAGGCCGCCTTCGTCCTGGCGTTGAACAAGGCGATGCTGCTCTGCCTGGCGGTCCTGCCGGTGATGCTGCTGGAAACCGCCCTGTGCGGCTGGCACCGTTCCTCCTTCGCGCGGCTGCTGCCGGGGCGCTCCACCTCGGCGGGCTATGACCTGCTGATCTTCGCGCTGCACCTGATGGGCCTGTGGAAGTTTCTCGTCGCGGCCTGCACCCTGGGCGGCATGGTCCTGGTCAGCGCCCTGACGGCCCAGTTGGTCGCGGATTTCACGGCCCAGGGCCTGCGTATCCGCACCGGCAGCGTGCCGGTCGATATCGCGCTGGCCTTCGTGCTGTTCACCTTCGCCGACTACTGGTCACACCGCTTCTTCCACACCCGCACCTTCTGGCCGCTGCACCGGATTCACCATTCGGCGACCGAGATGACCTCCCTCACCCTCTGGCGGAACCATCCCGTGGCCCCGGCGATCGAGGCCTTCTTCAAGGTCTGGCCCTTCGCCCTCTTCGACGTGCCGGCCCTGGCCGTGACCCTCATCGGCTTCGCCTTGCTGGCCTATCTGCACCTGATCCATTCCAACATCGGCTGGCATTGGGGCTGGTTTGGCCGCTGGATCCTGATCCCGCCCGCGGGGCACTGGATCCACCATGCCCATGACGCCGAACTGCATGGCCGCAACCTGGGCATTCCGGTCATCTGGGACCGGCTCTTCGGCACCTTCGCCGACCCGCGCCTGGCCAGCGGCGTGCACCGCCTGGGCGTCTCCGACGCCGCCAGCAACACCGGCCGCCCACATGCCGAGGTCTGGCACGACCTGGTCGAATGGCTCGGCGGCTTGTGGCGGCTGCTGCCGCGCTTCGACCGCCGGAAGGAAGCCAGCGGGTCCGATTGACGCCGGGGGCGAACCCCCTGCCCGTTCAGCCGAACCCGGCCGGCAAGGCCGCATCGATCGCGCGCCGCTTCCGTGCCTGGAACAGCTTGCGATACATCGCCCCGGCCGGCCCGGGCAGCCGGGGCGCCAGCCGCCGTGCCAGCCATAGCGCGACCGGTTCCGTCAGCGGGTTCAGCATCGCATCGGCCACCGCATGCCGCGTCGCGCGCGTGCCCAGCCTGCGGCTGTGCAGCCCGAGTGCGACCAGCTCCTCCCGCAGCGCCGGCTGGCGCACCAGCCAGGCCGCCAGGGCGGTGCCTTCGCGCTCCGCGATGCCAAGCCAGCCGGCCTCGTTCATCGGATGCAGGTGGGTCACGACGGCGGCCGGCGCATGCAGCACCCGCAGGCCCTCCACGCTCAGCCGCCGGCCAAGCTCGACATCCTCATGCCAGCGCAGCCCGGTGTCGAAGCCGCCATGCCGCCGCAACAGCGCGGTCTTGGCCGACAGGTTGAAGGTGAAGAACGCCCCCCAGCCCAGGTCCTCGCCGGCCGGGCGCAGGCCCAGCGCCGCGTCATGGTGCAGCCACTCGAACAAGCCGGGCGGCGGATCCTGCGGCAGCGCCAGCGCGCCCAGCACGGCATCGGCTTCCGCCGGATGCGCCGCGTGCATCCGCAGGTGTTCGGCGACCAGCCCCGGTGTCGCGATGCTGTCGTCGTTCAGGATCAGCACCAGCGGCGCGCTTGCCGCGTCGATGGCGCGGTTGCGCGCGGCATTGGCACCCGCATTGGCCTGCACCAGGCAGGTGACGCGCAGGGCCATCCCCTGCGCGGCGGCCCGGATCGCCTCGGCCGTGCCGTCGCTGGACCCGTCATCGACGATGATGACCTCCATCCGCGCCGGCGCCACATCCTGCGCGCCGAGGGCCGCGATACAGCGCAGCGCGATCTCCCGCCGGTTGAAGGTCGGGATCAGGACGGAGATGTCGGGCGTCACGTCCATCCCGGCGCCTCGTTCATGTCGCGATCGGCCACGCCCCCTCCGGCGTGGTGCCGCCGCGCTTGCGCACGAAGGCCATCATGTAGGGCTTGAACGGCGTCGGCGTCAGCCAGCCGATCGCCTGCCAGGCCCGCGCCACCGGCAGCATGTCCAGGTGGTAGAAGGGGCGGCCGTTGTAGAGGTAGTTGCAGTGCTCATACCGGTCCGTCGGGAACAGCCGGCGCAGCGCGCCCGGGGTGTTCATCCGGTAGACGGGCGGGAAACTGTCCTCTTCCTCGCGCCGCGGTTCCAGCCGGCGCAGCACCGCCGCATGCAGCCGCGACGGGATCATCCGGGCACCGATCGCGATGGCGCCCCATTTGTTCGGCGTCCAGGCGCAGAGCCAACCGCCCGGCCGCAACACCCGGTCCAACTCCCGCGCCCAGAACTCCTCGTCCTCGACATGTTCCAGCACGGAAAAGGCCGAGACCAGATCCACCGACCCATCCGCCAAGGGCAGCGGATCGCCATGCCCCGTCATCAGGATCTTCTCGTCCAACTGCGGATTCTCGGCGATGGCGGGATCGACGTCGACACCGATCACGCGCGCGCAGCGCCCGCGGAAATCACCCAGCCAGCGGCGCAGCGGCACCGGATCCTGCGCCCATTTCCCGCGCCCCGCGCCGTAGTCGAGCACCACCATTCCCGGATGCAAAAGAGCATTGACCCTAACGATGTAGTCCATACGGTGGTCACCGCGCGGGTAGCCACCGGCAGGCAATTCGGGATGGATCAGGTTTTCGACGGAATCATGTGCCATGGAACCGATACCTACCCCCCAAGCCACGCCCCCACAACGGGATCGTGCGGTGAACTGAGGCATGGACATGATGAAGATTTCCCGGCGTGGCCTGCAAGTCATGGCCCTGGCACTGCCGGCACTCACCCTGGCCCGTCATGCGCAAGCCGCCGTGATCGATGTCGGAACCGGCGGGCGCTACGCCTCGCTCGCCACCGTGCCCTGGGCCACGCTGCGCCCGGGTGACGAGGTTGTTCTGCGCGCCGGCACCTATTCCCTGCCCACCGTGATCACCGCCCGCGGCACGGCGGCGCAGCCGATCGTGGTGCGTGCCCTGCCCGGCGCCATCATCCGCGAATCCATCGTCTTCGACGGTGCCCAGCATGTGCGCCTGGACTCGCTGTTCATCGAGCGCACGCGCCATTCCGGCGTGATCATCCGCCGGGCCTCGTCCTTCATCACCGTCGCCGGCTGCACCATCCAGAATTGCGGCCTGGGCATCTGGATCGGCGATGGCGCCGGCGGCGGGCACCGGCTGATCGACAACACGCTGCAGGACACCCAGACCCATGGCATCGCCGTCGATGTCGTGAACGCCCCCCTGGGGCAGGAGACGCTGATCGCCGGCAACCGCGTCGCGCGCAACGCGATGCATGGCATGGAGATCAACGGCAACCGCTACATCGTCGAGGGCAACATCGTCTGGGACAATGGCCACGGCCTGTCCGGCACCTCCGGCATCCACACCTATTCCAAGGATGCCGCGCAGGCCTCCGGCAGCGACAACATTATCCGCTACAACATCGTCTGGGGGCAGAAGGAAACCACCGGGCAGGACGGCAACGGCATCCAGCTCGACCAATGGTGCGATCGCAACCAGGTCTATTTCAACATCTGCTTCGGCAATGACGGCGCCGGGATCGTGCTGTTCGACGCGGCCGAATGCCGCGTCGACAACAACACCCTGTTCGACAACATGCGCGACAGCGGCGGCCAGCATGCCTACAAGGCCGACCTGGTGCTGGCCTCCGACTTCACCAAGAATGTGAACCACACCTACGACAATGTGCTGCGCAACAACCTGGTGGTGACCCTTCGCCGCAACATCGCCAGCGTCTATGTCGATCCCTTCGCATCCTCCCGCACCAGGGAAATGGCCGGCAACATGTTCCACCATGCCGGCGGCGGCACGACCTTCGTCTGGAACGCCACCAGGCTGGCCAACTTGGCCGCCTGGAACGCGGCCAAGCCCGGCCGTCCCGACCTGTCGGCCGACCCGCGCTTCGTCGACCCCCAGCGCCTCGCGCTGGCGCCGCCCGAAGCCACCGGCCTGCGCCCGCGCCTGGCCGCGACCCGCAGCGGCCTGGCCCTGGCCGACATGCCGCCGACGCGCGACCTGCTGGGCGCCGCCCTCACCGCGCTGCCGATCGGCGCGCTGCTGCCGGACGCCTGACCCCCGGATGGCGCGGATCGGGGTCGATGCCCATGTGCTCGACGGCAAGTTCCAGGGCAGCCGCACCTGGATCGAGAATATGCTCGCCCACCTTCCCGGCACCGGCACCGCGCATACCTGGGTGATCTATTCGGCGAACCCCGCGGCAACCCAGGCCCGCTACCCCGCCCCCTGTTTCGAACACCGCCGCATCGGCATGTCGGGGCGCTTCGCACGGCTTTTGCTGTTCTGGCCACTCGCCGCGCGGCGCGACCGGCTGGACGCGCTGATGACCACCTTTGTCGCGCCCCCCTTCTGCACCGCGCGCCAGATGGTCGTGCTCCACGACCTGCTGTTCGAAAGCAATCCCGACTTCTTCCCCACCGCGATGCGCTGGCGCCTCAGGCTCTTGTGCCGGCTCAGTGCCTGGCGCGCCTCGGCCGTCCTGACCATCACCCGCCATACGGCGGGCGAGATCATGCGCCGCTACCGCGTGCCGGCATCGCGCATCCACCTGGCCCCCTGCGCCGCCGCCGTGGGCACCACCCCCTTCCCCGAGGATGTCGCCTACGCCCAGAACCTGCGCCCGTATTTCCTTTGCGTCGGCCGGCTGGACCGGCGCAAGAACATCGGCCTCGCCCTCACCGCCAGCGCCGCGCTGCGCGCCGATGGCGTCCATCTCGTCGTGGTGGGGCGGGAGGATGACGATGTCGGCGACCTGCCCCGCGCCCTGGCCGAAGCCCCGGGCGTCGTGCATCTGCGCGACGCATCGCCCGGCCTGCTGACGGCGCTTTATGCGCAAGCCACGGCGCTGGTCTTCCCCAGCCTCGGCGAAGGCTTCGGCATCCCGGTGGTCGAGGCCCTGGCCCTCGGCACCGCCGTCATCGCCTCCAACCACGGCGCGATCATGGAGGCCGGCGGCCCGGCCGCGCATTACTTCGATCCCTCGGCCCCCGATGCGGCGCCGGCGCTGACGGCGTTGATGCGCCGCGCCGTCGCGGGCGACCTGACCCCCGCGCCCGCCATCGTCGCGGCCCATCTGGCGCAATTCGACTGGGGCCGCGCCGCGTCGGCACTGGACGCCGCGGCAACCGACGCGACAAAATAGCGCGACCCTGACGGAGATTCTTCGATGCGAGCACTGATCCGTCTGTCAGGGTTGGATGTCGCGTTGTTCGCATTGTTCGTCGCCTCCGGTTTTTGTGGCCTGCTGTACCAGGTTGTCTGGGTGCGGCTGGCCTTCGCCGAATTCGGCGTGATCACCCCGGTGCTGTCGGTCGTGCTGTCGGTCTTCATGGCGGGGCTTGGCATCGGCACCTGGCTCGGGGGGTCGGTCGCACGCCGGCTGGGGGCGCGCTTCGGGATCTCGCCCGTCGTGATCTATGCCGCGGCCGAAGCGCTGATCGGCATCGGCGCCTTCGCCGTGCCGATGATGTTCGGCGCCGGGGCCGCCTGGCTGCTGACCCAGGGCGCGTCCAGTTCCTCCGGCTACCTGTTGTTTTCGGCGCTGATCATCGCCGGCGCGCTGCTGCCCTGCTGCATCCTGATGGGTGCGACCTTCCCGCTGATGATGGATTTCCTGCGCCAGGCCAAGCGCGACGACACCCGCAGCTTCAGCTTCCTGTATCTGGCCAATGTGATCGGCGCGATGCTGGGCACCATCGCGACGGCGGTGGTGCTGGTCGAATTGTTCGGCTTCGCCCGCACCTGGATGATCGCCGCCGGCATCAACCTGTGCATCGCGGTGGCGGCCCTGGTCCTGTCGCGCCGGGTGCCGCACGCGCCGCTGGCCGATACGGTCGTCGCCGCGCGGATCGCCCATACGCCCGCCGGCCGCTGGCGGCTGTGGGTGCTCTTCGCCACCGGCTTCACCAGCCTGGCGCTGGAGGTCGTCTGGACCCGCGCCTTCACCTTCGTGCTGCACACCACGATCTATGCCTTCGCCATGATCCTGGCGACCTACCTGCTGGCGACCTGGCTCGGCTCCCTCGCCTACCGCATGCTGCACGGCAGCCCGCGCGAACCCAGCAACGCGGGGCTGATGCAGGCGCTCGGCATCGCGGTGCTGATCCCGGTGGTGCTGAACGACCCGGCGTTGCAGGCCAATACCGCCATCGTCCTGGCCAGCATCCTGCCGGTCTGCTTCATCCTGGGCTACCTGACGCCGCGGCTGGTGGATGAATACGCGCAAGGCAATCCCGATCTCGCCGGCCGTTGCTACGGGTTGAACATCCTGGGCGGCATCTTGGGGCCGCTGGTCGCGGGCTATCTGCTGCTGCCGGTGCTGGATGTGCGCGTCGCGCAGATCGTGCTGGCCGTGCCGCTGCTGGTGATGGCAGCGCTGTCGCTATCCGGCGGCGCCGTCACCGCCATGCGGCGGGTCGCCGTGGCCGTGCCGGTGCTGGCGCTGCTCTTCATCGGCACGCGGATCAGCCACAGCTATGAGGAGGGCGTGGTCCGCGACGGCCCGCGCGAAGTCCACCGCGACCATGTCGCGACCGTCGTCGCCTATGGCACCGGCATGGACCGCGGCCTGCTGGTGAACGGCACCGGCATCGCCAAGCTGACGTCGATCACCAAGGTCATGGCGCATCTGTCGCTGGCCGAACATGGCGCCGCGCGATCGGCCGTCGCGATCTGCTTCGGCATGGGCACCACGCTGCGTTCGATGCGCAGCTGGGGGATCGAGGCGGTGGGCGTCGACCTCGCCCAATCGGTCATCGACGCCTTCGGCTTCTTCCACGCCGATGCCGCCGCGGTCGCGGCCGATCCGCGCATGACCCTGATCGCCGACGACGGCCGCCGCTTCCTGCAACGCGCCGGGCGCGACTACGACGTCATCGCCGTGGACCCGCCGCCGCCGCCCGAGGCCGCGGGGTCCAGCCTGCTCTATTCGACCGAATTCTACGATGCGGTGAAGGGTCGCCTCGCCCCCGGCGGGCTGATGCATCAATGGCTGCAGACCGGCAACCAGCAGATCCTGCGCGCGACGATGCGCTCCCTCGCGGACTCCTTCCCCTATGTCGAGATCTACTGGTCGGTCGAGAACTGGGGCCTGCACGTGCTGGCATCGATGCGCCCGATCCGCGTGCTGACGCCCGAGGAACTGCTGGCCCGCATGCCGGAGGCCGCACGCGCCGACCTGATGGAATGGTTCCCCGGCCGCACGATCGAGGAGGTGACCGCCGCCATCCTGGCCCGCCGCGTCTCGGTGCGCGACATTCTGGCCGATCCGCAGGCCACGCCGCGGATCACCGACGACCGGCCCTACAATGAATACTACCTGCTACGCCATCGCGGCTGGGCGCCGTAGCCCGCGTCAATAGGCGTTGCGGCCGCGGATCATCGCCGTGACGGTGCGCAGGATGATCATCAGGTCCAGCCCCACCGACCAGTGGTTGATGTACCAAAGGTCGTGCTCCACCCGGCGCTGGATCTTGTCCAGCGTATCCGTCTCGCCCCGCCAGCCATTCACCTGGGCCCATCCGGTCATGCCGGGGCGCACGCGGTGCCGCGCGGAATAGATCGCGACCGCATCCTCGAAGGCCAGGCCCGCGGCGCGTGTCTGCAACGCATGGGGCCGCGGCCCGACCAGCGACATGTCGCCCAGGATCACGTTCACCAACTGCGGCAGTTCGTCGATGTTGGACCGGCGCAGCCATACCCCCACGCGGGTCACGCGCGGGTCGCGGCGCACCGTCTGGTGCAGGCCGTCCGAATCACGCAGCGCATGCTGCATCGTGCGGAACTTCAGCACGGTGAAGTGCCGTTCGCCGGCCCCGACGCGGCGCTGCCGGAACAGCACCGGCCCGGGGGAATCCAGCCTGATCGCCACCGCCGTCGCCAGCAGCACCGGCATCAGGAACAGCAGAAGCAGCGGCGCCAGCAGCAAATCCTCGGCCCGCTTGATCGCCCGCGCCAAGGCCGGCGGCGGCGGCTCGCAGATCACCACCAGCGGCACGGCGCTGCGATGTTCCAACTGCTGCATCGGGATGCCCTGCATCACCAGGTCGGGCACCAGCTTCAGCGCAACGGGCAAGGGCGCCAGCAACCGCGTGACCGTTTCCAGCACCGCGCCATCCGACATCCGGCAGGACAGCAGGACACAATCGGCATGCAGCGCCCCCACCCGCGACGCCGCCTGGTCGTCGAGCGGCACCACCGGCAAGCCATCCAGATAAGCGGCCTCGGTCCCGCCCGGCATCGCCCCGGGCATCGCCCCTGGCATCGCCACGAAGCCGACCACGGCAATGCCCGATGCCCGGTTCTGCGCCATGGATGTGGCCAGCCGCCGCGCTTCCGCGTCGCTGCCGAAGATCAAGGCGCGGGATGCGGCGCGGGCGTAGAGGCCGGTGGACTGGCAGATCGCGATCAGCCCGGCACGGCAGACCAAGACCACTGCCGGCGCCGCGAAAAGCAACATGACCAACGCATCGCGCTGCCGCAGCAGCGCGCGCATGTCATCGACGATGCTGGCGACCACCCCAGGCGACGCGACATCGATCAGCAGCGACACCAGGGCCATCAGGCCGCAGGCCTGCAACCAGGTTCCCGTCACGCCGCCGATCGGCAGGTCGTGCATCAACGCCGTCTCGGATTGGTACAAGCCACGCATATCGGCGAGCAGGGAAAAGAGGCAGGCCAGACTAAGCAACACCGCCAGCCTGACATCATCCGTCAGCACCGCGGCATCGCCGGCGATCGCCTGGGTGAACAGGCCGGCCAGCAGGACGGCCACAAGGTCGCTGCAACGAAACAGCGCTTTCACCCGCAGACGGCGACGGGGCGAGGCAGGCCGAGCCACCGCATCCTCGGCGCGCGGCGTGCCTGCCCAAGGTCTGTAGACGGTCGGCTCGGACACGTGCGACTGCCCTCCGATTGCTGGTCGGATTTCCGCGGGCACAGCAACGTAAGGCTGTGACGTCTAATTTTGAGACAAATGCGAATTCATTTACACAATTCATTAATATCTCTGGCGTGCCGATCGCACAAGATATTTTTTTGGCACTGCACCATTTCAGGAGTGACGATATGGTGAGTGATGCGAAGGACGTGAAAAAATGTGGCCAAGAGCGGTGCCCGATGTTCCTGCAACGCAACAGGCCGCGCCTTTCTCGCCAGGCCGCGCGCCGCGGATCGCGATCCTGGGCACCCGCGGCATTCCCGCCGCGCACGGCGGCTTCGAAACCTTCGCCGAACGCCTCGCCCTGCACCTCGCCGCGCGGGGCTGGATCGTCAGCGTGGCCTGCCAGGCGGATACGCCGGGGCCCCATCCGGCCGAATGGCGCGGCGTGCGCCTGACGCACCACAGGCCGCGCACCGGCGGCGCCCTGGGCACCATGGAGACGGATCTGCGGGCCGTCCTGGCCAGCCTGCGCCACAACGACCTGGTGCTCACCCTGGGCTACAATACCGCGATCTTCGGCCTGCTGGTCCGGGCCGCGCGCGTGCCACACCTCATGAACATGGACGGCATCGAATGGCGCCGCGACAAATGGTCAAAGCCCGTGAAAGCCTGGTTCTGGCTGAATGAACGCGCGGCCCGCCTCACCACCGACCACATGATCGCCGACCACCCGGCCATCGCCGCCCACCTGGCCCGGCATACGCCGGCCGACCGGATCACGGTCATCCCCTATGGCGCCGATCCGCTGCTTTCGGCCGACCCCGCGCCCCTCGGCGCCCTGGGGGTGACACCGCATCGCTACATCACCTTCATCGCCCGCCCCGAACCCGAGAACTCCCTGCTGGAGGTCGTGACGGCTTTTTCGCAACGCCCCCGCGGCGTCGATCTCGTCGTGCTGGGGCGGCTGGGTGACAGCCGGTATCACGACGCCGTGAGGGCCGCCGCCTCGCCCGAAGTCCGCTTTGTCGGCGCAATTTACGACACCGCAATCGTCGCGGCGCTACGCGTGCATGCTGCGCTGCACATACACGGCCACCGTGTAGGCGGCACCAACCCCTCCCTGGTCGAGGCCCTGGGCGCCGGCAACCCCATCCTGGCCCACGACAACCCCTTCAACCGCTGGGTGGCCGGGCCTGGGATGGCATATTTCTCCGATACCCAAGGCTGCGCCGCGGAATTGGACCGGCTGCTGGCACCGCGCGCCGACCTGGCACAGATGGCCGCGGCCGCGCGCACCCGCCACGCCGAAACCTTCACCTGGCCCGCCGTGCTGGAGGCGTATGAGGCAGTGCTGGCAGGCTGGCTGCCGGGTCGTTTGAAGAACGGGGGGAAGTAGCGCCTTGAAAGGGGCTTCGCCCCTCTCAAACTCTCCCCACCAGGGGCCGCCGCCCCTGGACCGGCGGAGTATTGGTAAAATAAAGAGAGGGGCATCCACTGGAACGCTCTTGATCGAGGGCGGGCCATGCCCCTCTCTTTATTTTACCAAATGCCGTGGGTTCCAAGGGGCCACGGCCCCTTGGTGGGGGAGGCGTGGAGGGGGCGAAGCCCCTTCCACTGGCGCAACCTCCCCGTTTCTTCACCCACCCAGCCTCACGACCGCGCCATGGCCAGCGCCGGCAGCGGATTGCCCGGCAGGGCGCGCAGCAGTGCTAGCAGCGCCACGAACAGCGCGACCGCGGCCAGTGCCGCCAGCGGCCCCGGCACCGGCGCGAAGCACAGGGCCAGTGCCGGCGCCGCCGCCAGCAGGAACCGCCCCCACCACCCGGGTTCCAGCCCCCGCCCGACCGCCCGCCGCGCCATCACCAGATTGACCGAAAGCTGCCCGCATTCCGACGCCAGGGTGGCGATCGCCGCCCCTTCGATGCCGATCCAGGGCACCAGCAGCCAGGACAGCCCCGCCGTCACCAGCAGCGCCAGCAGCATGTTCCACACCGAATAGCCGATCGGCGCCAAGGTCAGCACCAGCGCGAAAACCGTCAGGTTGACGAAGACGACGCCGATCCTCCAGCCGAACAGCGCCAAGGTGCTCGACGCCGCTTCGAAGGCCTGGCCGAACACCACCCGCAGGACCGGCCCGGCGAAGCCGATCGCAAGCAGCCCGCACAGCACCGCCACCGTGGCCATGATCCGCACCATCATGTCGAAGCTGACGAGCAACCGCGCCCGGTCGCGCGATTGCGACGCGAAGACCGCCATCAGCGGCGCCAGCACCGTGATCGCCGCCGCGGCCCCCAGGTCCACGAAGCGCGCCGCGGCACCATACAGCCCCAGCATTTCCGGCGTGCCGACCTCCGCCACGATGAACACGTCGATGCGCGACGACAGCGCCGCCACCAGCGACGACAGCGCCAGCGGCAATACCGCCCGGCCAACCTCGGCCATGCCGGCGCCGCTGACCGCGCCAAACCGCGGCCGCACCAGCCGGATCGCCAGGCCAAGGCCCATGACCCCATACAGCACCCCTGCCCCGACATAGGCCAGCACCGTCCACGGCACCGGATCGGCCGCCAGCGCCGCCGCGACCGAGGTCGCGATCGACACGACCGCGAAGGTGACGGCGACATGCAGCGACAGCCACGGGCGCGCGATCACCTGGAACACCGGGTCGAAGAAACGTGCCGCGAGCAACGGCAACAGGGGCGCGCAGAACACCAGCACGCCCTGCACCGGCTCCGGCGCCAGCAACTGTGCCACGACGGCCGCCACGGCCCCGGCCAGCAGCCCCAGCAGCAGCCGCAACGTCAGGAAGTTGGCGAAATACGCCCCGCGCCCTTCGCCGGTCAGCACCAGGTCCCGCGCCAGCACCGGCGTCATGCCCAGGTCCGCCAGGGTGCAGGCGACCGACAGGAAGGTCACCGCCCAGGCATAGGCGCCCAGCTGTTCGGGCCCCAGCATGCGCGCCAGCACGACGAAGACCACGGCACCCGCCAATATATAGACGATCCGGCTGATCGCCTGCGCGCCAAGGCTGCGCCCGTAGTTCATCGCATCCTCAGCCGGTGCAGCCGATCCAGAAGGAGCTCGGCGGCGTCACGCCCGGGCGTTGCTGCTGCGGGCACAGCCGTGCCGTCTCCTCCGGATGGGTCGCGTGCAGGTGATGCAGCGGCAGCAGCACGCTGAACCGCGCGTTGAACGCGAGGAAGGCCTCCACCAGGTACTGCTCGTTCCAGAAGAACCGATAGGTGCGGACCATCGCATCGGGATAGTCGCGCGGCGTGAACACGTCGTGAATATGAACGATCACGCCCGGACGCAGCCGCCCGAGCCAGTGCAGCACCTCGGTCAGCACGTCGCCCTGCGGGCGGATCATGTGCGAACTGTCGATGAACAGGATGTCCCCCGCCTCCAGTTCCTCGATCAGCGACAGGTCGGCGGTCTCGGCGGTGGTGCGCACCAGCCGGACCGGCAATTCGGCGAGCCAGGGGTTCTCATAGGGTTCGATGCAGGTATGGACGCAAGGGGGCGCGCCATCGGCGGTATTCATGGCGGCCGCGCGCAGGGCCACCAGCGTGGACATGCCGCAGCCCACCTCCAGGATGCGCCGCGGCCGGTGGCGCCGGACCATGCCATGCAGGACCCAGGCATCGAGCGGCCCGAACAGCGTGTTGTCCCAGTGATAGACGGGCCTGTCGCCTGCGACGCGGGTGGCGGGCACATCGTCCAGCTCGGCGATCGGCGCCAGGTCCTCCAGCATCGCCATCGCCGCCGGCACGTCGAGCACGACCCCCGGAAGGTCGCGCGGCTGGTCCAGCGGATGGCGCAGCCGGTTCATGTTGATCAGCGGTTCGTAGTAGTGGTCCACCAGCGGATACAGCCCGATCCGATCCAGCACCCGCATCGCCCGGGGGGCATGCGGTGGCGTCAGGCGCCGCACCATCATCAAGGTCTGCGCCGCGACCCAGACCGCCGGCGCCAGCATGACATCGATGACTGGCGCCGCGCGGTGAAAGGCCCGACCTGTCCACGACATGTTAAGGACCCTCCTGTACCCGCCTACGGGTTTCCAAAGCGACATCATCCTATTGCCGCGACAAGGGCAACCCACTTGCCGCGTTGATCCGGCGCATCGCCCGGCGCTAGCCTGACCCGCGGGAGCGCCAACGGCATACGAGACGAGGTAGGAGCCGCATGACCGATTGGACGACAACGCGCGCGGCGATGGCCGCGGACCACGATCGCTTGGCCGCGGTGCTGGGTCGCCCGCCGCGGCTGCATGCCGGGCTCTGGGCGCTGCGGCTCTATCGTGTCGGCCACTGGCTGCATCGTCGCGGGCACAAGACACCGGCCCGGCTGTTGTGGTCGTTCAACCTGCTGCTGACCGGGGCCGACCTGGAATGCGCCGTCGTCATCGGGCCGGGCTGCGTGATGCGCAAGCCACGCGGCGTCATCATGTATGGCGCGATCGGGCCCGATTGCACCCTGGGCACGCAATGCGGCGTCGGCGGGCTGTTGCGCGGCGCCCCGGCACCGCGCGGGGAACGCGGGCTTCGCCCGGACGTCGGCGCCCGTTGCGTGCTGGGCGACCGGTCCCTAGTCCTCGGCAGCGCCGTGATCGGCGATGACTGCACCATCACGGCTGGCTGCACGGTGCTGCAGGACCTGCCGGCCGGCAGCACCATCGAACGCCGCCCGGGCGCATGGCGGACCATGCGCATGGGCCTGCACCGCCGCCCCCGCCCCGCCCACGCGGGCGACGCCACCTTGGGCGCCGTGATCCGCACCGATGTCGCGCGCAGCGTGATGGAGAATGCCGGCACCCACGCCGCCGTCGGCGCCATCCGCTTCTGGGCCCACCTGATCCTGCCGGCGGTGCAGGGCGTCGTCCTGTTCCGCCTGGCGCATGCGCTGCATGCGCGTGGCTGGCGCCGCGCCGCCGCCCTGCTGGCGCGGATCAATACCAAGGTCTACGGCCTGACCATCCACCCCGGCAGCCGGATCGGACCCGGCATCTTCATCCCCCACACGGTCGGCGTCAGCTTCTGCGGCAGCGCGGGGCCGCTGCTGTCGCTCTTCCCCTTCTGCAGCGTCGGACCCGGGACCTGGCCCGGGCTGCGGTCGGACCTGCCAGCCGACGCCCCCGTGCTCGGCACCGATGTCGGCATCGGCGCGCAGGCGGAGGTGGTGGGCGCCGTGACCCTGGGCGACCTCGTGCTGGTGGGCGTGCAGGCCCGCGTGGAACGCGACATCGCCGAGGGGCTAACCGTCGTCCCGCGCCCCAACTGGCATCACGTCCCGCCCCCCGCCGACATCGCGGGCATGCAGCCACAGGCAGCCAATTAACCCCAGCTGCGCCGCGACAAGCTGGGAGATGGTCAGGCTGAGCTTGAAGCCAGGATCGACCATGCCGTGCCCCAGATGCGCCAGCAGCCCCGCGAACGCCGCGACCGCCAGGCCCTGCGCCGTGCGGTCGCCATTCGTCGTGAAGGCCAGCCAGCCCGCCCCGGCAAACACCATGATATGGGCGCAGAACCCCACCAGGCCGGTTTCGGTCAGGATCAGCAAGTGCAGGTTGTGCACCACATGGTCGCCACCCGGAAACACGCGGGAATACCCCGTCGCGTCATAGGTGGTGAAGCTGACCGCGAAGTTGTTGAGCCCGACGCCAAGGGCCGGAAACTGCCCAAAGATGCTGAGCGCCGCCTGCGCCAGCGGCCAGCGATGCGCGACACTGCCGTCGTCATCGCCAAAGATCCGCCGCTCGATCAACGGCCAGAGCCAGATCATCGCCACCGCCAGCGCCATCGTCAGCACGACCAGCACGATGGCGGTCCGCAGCGACACCACCCGCCGCCCCAGGATGCGCAGCGTGACGAAGGTCACGCTGACCGGCACCGTCATCCAGGCGGCACGCGAATAGGCCGCGACCATGCCCGCGGCGGCCCCCAGGGTGGCCAGCGCCGCGACCAGCCGCGCCAGTTCATGCCGCGCCAGGTAGAACATCGCCAGCATCACCGGAAAAGTGATCTCGAAGAAATAGGACAGCATGTTGGCATCGCCGATCGTGCCGGTCGGCCGTGCCACCTGCACCGCCGCGATCCGGTAGTTCAGCAACTTCGCCTCGCCGAAAACGCCAAGGCCCAGTTCGCGCCCGGTGACGAACTGCACCCCGGCCAGCCCCGCCTGCAACAGCACGCTCAGCGCCAGCACCCAGAGATAGACGATCATCTCCCGCCGGGTCAGGTTCATCACGACGACGCTGATCATCAGCAGCCCCGCCAGGCGCAACATCTCAAGCCACATCAGCGCCGGATACATCGCATTGGCCAGCGACAGCACGCCGGCCGCCATGAACAGAAGCTGCGGCCAGAACACCAGCGGCACCAGCCGCACCGGCCGCCGCCGCCCCACCAGGCGCGATTCCAGCAGCCAGCAGGCCAGGTACCCCGCCGCCGCAAGCTGGGCCAGGGCCACGGTCACCGCCAAGGCACCGCCGACGAAGGTCGCATAGCGCCCCGGCAGTTCCGTGTGATGCAGGAAGGAAATGCTGAGCCCGAGCGAAAGCCCCAGCGCCAGCGCCGCCACCAGCGCCATCCGCACACGCTCCAGGCTGCCCAGCAGCGCCAGGCCCACCAGCCCGGCCAGCGCCGCCAGGACCGCGATCATGTAGCGGGATTCGAGCTGGCCGATGATCACGGCGATCGGCACGCAGATCGCGCCCGCCGCCAGCGCCATGGCGAAACCGAGCACCCCGCGCAGGCGCGGCGCCTCGGCCCGGCCGGCATTCATGTCGCGGGCTCGTTCATGCCACAGGGCCCGGCGCCAGCCGCCAGGCATGGCGCGCGAACTGCCACATGACCCGGGCCCTGCCCCGCGCCGCGGCCCCGCCCGGTCGCAACGCCACAAGGCGATACGCCAGCGCCCGCAGCGCGAAGCCGGTCGCCAGCACCGGCCGCAGCAACGGCAGGCTGCCCCGCCCGTTCAGCACGCAATGCAACCGCACGAGGTTGTCGAGCCAGCGCGTCGAGGCCACCCCCCCCTGGGTCCCGCCCTGCAGGTGCAGCACGCGCGACCGCGGCAGATAGGCCACGCCAAGGCCGGCGGCGCGCAGCCGGCAGCCCCATTCCACATCCTCGGCATACATGAAGAAACCGGCGTCCAGCCCACCGACCTGCCGCACCGCGTCCATGCGCACCAGCATGCAGGCGCCGCAGATCCAATCGACCCCGACCGGCCCGGGGCCCAGCGCATCGGGCCGCACCAGGAACACGCCACGCAACCGGCGCGGCAACACCTGCGTCAGGCCCAGCGCATGCAGCGACAGCGACCAAAAACCCGGGCGCCAGCCGGCGTCGCCGACCTGGTGCCGCCCATCCTCATGCACCAGGCGACAGCCGGCGGCGGCCAGCCGCTGATCGGCGTCCAGGCAGGCGACCAGGCTGGCCAGGCTATCCGCCGCGGTCGGAAAGGCATCGGGGTTCAGCAACAGCGCATAACGCCCGCGCGCCAGGGCCAAGGCCTGATTGTTGGCGGCGGCGAAGCCCGTATTGGCGGTATTGGCGATCACCCGCACATCGGGAAAGGCCTGCGCCAGCGCCGCGGCCGTGCCATCGGCCGAGGCATTGTCCACCACGATCACCTCCCGCCCCCCCGGCAGGTCGGCGGCCGCCAGTTCGCGCAGGCAGCGCAGGGCGAGGTCGCGGCAATTCCATGTGACGATGACGACAGTGACGGCCGGGATGTCCCCGGCCGGGATCAAGCCTCCCTCCGCACCAGCGCCATCACCCAGGGGTTCAACGCCGTCGCCAGCAGCGGCTTGGGCAGGTGCTTCACATAGCCGCGCGCCAACGCGCCGAACGGCGCCGGCACCCGCGTGTAATTCGCCAGCCCATCGACCGACAGTCCCTCGACCTTGCAGGGCAGCCCGTCGAGGTAGCGCCGCACGTCATCATAGCCCCACAGGAAATAGGGGCCCCACGGCTTGTGGATGGACACCCCGACCTTGCGGCTGAGCCAGCGTTCCGCCGGCGTCGCCGCCGCATCCAGCGCATGGGCGGTGTCGACCGGGAAGCCCTTGTTCGGCCCCCCCAGCAGCAGATGCCCGCCGGGCGCCACGACGCGGAACAACTCGCGCGTCCATTGTTCGCGGATCGCGTGGTAATCGGGCCGGCGCGTCGCGTGCCCATCCTCGGTGCCGACGTGTTCCAGCACGCCAAAACTGAAGACGCAGTCAAAGGCACCGTCGTCGAAGGGCAATTCCAGCCGCAGCGGATCGGTCACCAGGTAGCGGTCGGTCGACCGGCCGGCCGCGACCCATAGCGGCGTCTGCTCCATCAGGTCGAAGCCATAGGCGTCGTAGCCAAGGCCAAGCAGGCTTTCCACCATCGCGCCGACACCGCAACCGGCATCGAGCAGCCGCCTGGCGCCGATGCGGTCCAGGATCGGGCGCAGGTAGCGCTGGACCTTGCCGGCGTTCTCCCGCTCCTGATCCTCGGCGTAGCCGTCGATGAGGGCGTGGTACACCACCTCCTGCTGCGCGGGCACCATCGCGGCGTAGCCATCGAGGCTGGTGGTGGCCCGTTCGCGGCGGATCAGGCTCGACATGGTGCAGCATGCATGTTGTGCAGGATCCGTTGGCTGAACACACAATCGCTTGCGTGTTTGGTTTGTAGCGACGGCAATGCTTGTCAACAATGGTCGTCGGATGTGATACGTGACACGTTGTTGCGATGCCAGTGTTCTTGCGAGATTTTTTGGAAGGCTCCTGACCGGGCAATGCGTTTCTTCTCCCTCCGCGGCCGGACCCGGCCGGACCCGGCCGACCCCGGACCGGCCACGATGCGCGCCGCGGCATCGGCCATCGCCGCGGCACGCCTCGCCGGACAAGCAACACCTTCGCCAGCATCCAAGCCGCCGACAGCAGCACCGATCGCGTCAGGATCGTTGACACCAGGATCACCATCCGCGGGTTCCACCACCCACGGCGCCCCCACGGCCGATGCCGCCACACAAGGCCCCGCGCCATCGGTGCCTGCCGCAACAGGATCCGCGACCTTGCGTGCTGCCGCCTCCACCATCGCCTCGACACGCCCGGCCATGCCCCCCGCGGTCAACGGCTTTCGCGTCCTGGACGCCATGCGTCCCGCGGCCGAGGCTGGCCCCGCCTTTCGCGCGACCGGCCCCGAAACCGCGGCCGAGGGCCTGCGCGAAATCTTCACGCCCACCCGCCCGCGCGCCCTGGGGCCGCTGTTCATCGGGCGCGAGGTTGAACTGAAGCGCCTGATCGCCGCGATCGAGGAAGAACGCGCCCATGTCGTCCTCTACGGCGACCGCGGGCGCGGCAAGACCAGCCTGGCCAATGCCTTCGCCGACCTGGCGACCGAGGCCGGCGTGCTGACCGTGCGCCGCGCCTGCGGCGCCGACACCGGCTATGAACGCCTCTTCCGCGGCCTGTTGTCGGCCGTGCCGCCGCGCCTGCTCGATCCCGGCGCCACCGGCCATGCCGCGACCCTGCTGCCCGACGGCCCCTTCGGCCCCGAGGATGTCGCCGACGCGCTGGCGCGCGTGCGCGGCGGCCAGGTCCTGTTCCTGATCGACGAATTCGACCGCGCCGAAAGCCCGGCCCTGCGCAACGCCATGGCCGAGACGATCAAGAACCTGTCGGACCAGGCGCTGCCCGTCACGCTGCTGCTGGTCGGCGTCGCCGGCAGCCTCGACGATCTCCTGGGCCACCAGCCCTCGATCCAGCGCAACCTTGTCGCGATCCACGTGCCGCCGATGCGTGACCTGGAGGTCGCGCGCCTGGTCACCGCGGGTGCGGCCGCCGCGGGCCTGGCCTTCGCGCCGGATGCGGCGGCGCAGGTTGTGCGCCTTGCGCGTGGCATGCCGTATTACGCGCATCTGCTGTGCCTGTTCGCGGCGCGTGCGGCCAGCGCACGCAAGGCGCGCGAAGTCACGGTGAACGACGTCACCGCCGCCATCGCCGAAGCGGTGCGCAAGCAGGAACCGGAACTGGGCGGCGTCTACGAACGCGCGATGGCGCTGCCAGGTGCTGCCGCCGTGCTGCGCGCCGCGGCCGAAGCGCCGCGCGATGCCGACGACCGCTTCGCCGAAACGGCCCTGCCGCCCGTCGCGGCCCCCATCCTGGCCGCCCTGGCCCGGCCCGCCTTTGGCCCGGCCCTGGTGGTCGAAAGCACGCCCGGCGGCTTGCGCTACGCCTTCGCGCTGCCGGCCCTGGCGCACCACATGCTGTTCCGCGCGGCGCTTTCCGCGGCACCGCCCACGGCGCCAGCCGCGACCGACGCAGGGGCACCGGCATGATCCCGCGCGCCATCCTCCGCCTGTGCTGCCTGGGACTGCTCGTCCTGGCTGGCTGCGCTCCCGGCCGATCCTTCGACCAGGTGCGCGGCGGCGCCCCCGCCTATGTCGAGGACGCGGACCCCGCCGCGCGCGAAGCCGCCGCCGCCGACCTGTCGGCCGCGATGCTGCGCGGCACCCGCAACTGGCGCCTGCAACCCGGCGACACGATCGAGGTGATGTACGCCATGAACCGGCGCGCCTCCGTGCGCGACTACCGCATCGGCATCGGCGACCAGATCGACGTGGTGTTCCAGCACCATCCGGCCTTGAACCGCATCCACACCGTCCGGCCCGACGGTCGCATCTCGCTGAACATGCGTGGTGAGATCAACGCCGCCGGCATGCGCCCCACCGACCTCGGCCGCGCGATCGCCGCCCGCTACAACGACGAATACCTCGACCCCGCGGCCACGGTGCATGTCGTGCGCGCCTCGGACGAGGCCGAGATGTTCATGACCATGGTCGCCGGCACCGCGGCCCCGCGCGCGCAAGCCATGGTCATCGCCCCGGACGGCACCATCGCCCTGCCGCTGCTGCAATCCATCCGCGTCAGCGGCATGACGGTGGACGAAGTCGCCGAACGCACCTCCGACGCCTATCGCCAGCGGATCGGCGGCCTGGCCACATCGGTCCGCCTCGCCGCCGCGACCGGCCAGCAGGTCTTCGTCTTCGGCGAGGTCCAGCGCCCCGGCCCGCAACCCGGCACGCCGGTGCGCAGCATCCTGCAACTGGTCGCCTCCGCCGGCGGGCCGACCGAATTCGCCGCACTGGACCAGGTCCGCGTGCTGTATTGGGACGAAGCCGGCCAGGGCCGCCTGCGGGTCGCCAACCTGAACAACGTGCTGCAACGCCTCTCGCTGGATGAGGACATGGCAGTGCCGCCGGGCTCGGTGATCTACGTGCCGCCCAGCCAGCTTGCCATCGCCGGCCGCCTGGTGGACCAGATCGTACGCCGGCTCTTCCTCTTCACCGGCACCAACGCCGGCATCATCTTCGAAGCCAACCGCGTCAACCTGAACTCCGTCACGGGCATCCGATGAGCGGCGGCGGCCTGCGCCAGCAACCGCCGCCGTCGTCCGACCTGGCGCCGACGCGGCGCACGATCGACATCGACGCGCCCATCGGCCTGCCCGGCGTCTCGCTGCACGACATCCTGCGTACCCTGCTGCGGCGGCGTTGGCCGATGGTCGGCATCATGCTGGGCGCGGTGCTCTGCTCGCTGGTCTACCTGTTCCTGGAATCCCCAAGCTACGTCTCCAGCACCCGGGTGCTGGTCCGCGTGGGGCGGGAAAAACTCTCCTCCGTCAGCATCCCGCAGATCAGCGCCGGCAACTTCATGTTCTCCGAACGGCCGGAGAACGTGAATGACGAGGTCGAGATCATGCGCAGCCCCGCGGTGATGCAGCGCGCCTATCCGCTGCTGCGCGAGCGGCTGGAGGAAATGGCCGCCGCCGCCCCGCCGCCCTCGCCCCTGCGCCGGTTGATCAACCAGGCCAAGGGTATCGCGCGCGACGCCGCCAAGCTGGCGCAATGGCCGCTGCGCGTGATCACCGGCCGGCGGGACCTGTCGCCGGAGGAAGCGCTCTACGAAACCATCTCCCGCTCCCTCGTCGCGGCCCCGGTGCGGGAGACCAATGTCTTCGGCGTCGGCTTCGGCTGGGCCGAACCGCATTTCGCCGCCTTCGCGCTGAACACCATCCTCGACGCCTTCATCCAGGAACACATCCGGGTGCAATCCTCGGCCGCCCAGGCCGTGGAATTCTACCGCGAACGGGAAGCCGGCGCGGTCGCCGAACTGGCCGAGGTGGATGCGGGGATCGAGGCCGCCGCCCGCACCGCCGGCATCGCCGACCCGGGCGCGGAAAAGCAGGTCATCATCTCGCTCATCACGACGCTCGAGCGCGACATCTCCCAGGCCCGCATCTCCGAGGACCAGACCCGGCGCCGCGCGGCCGAATTGCGCACCCAGGTCGAAACCGGGCAGGACTGGCCCGCGACCCCCGGCGTGCCGCAGGTCCAGCTCACCCAACTTGCCGACATCGACGCGCGCTACGCGGAAATCTCCGGCCGGCGCAACGCGGCGCTGACCCAGCTTCGCCCGACGTCGCGGGAGGTGCGGGATCTCGACCAGCAGATCGCCAACCTGCGGCGCCAGAAATACGCGGCGCTGATCGGCTACCTGGACGACAGGATCGCGACCGAACAGCAGGTGCAGGTCGCGGCCCAGACGCGCCTGGTCGAAACCCATGCCCGCCAGGCCCGGCTCCAGGCGATCGAGGCCCGCTTCATCGCCACCCAAAGCCGCCGCGACCAGTTGCTGCAACGCATCCGCGAATACCGCCAGCAGATCGACCACATGCAGATGCTGCGGGCGATGGATTCCGACGACCAGACCAGCGTCCGCATCCTGTCGCCGGCGCTGCCGCCCTTGCTGCCCTCCTGGCCGCGCGCGACGCTGCTGCTGGGGCTGGCGCTGGGCTGCGGCCTGTTGCTCGCCATCGCCTATGCGGTCTTCGCCGAATTCTTCGACCGCACCGTCTCGACCGAACGGGATGCCGAACGCGTCCTCGGCCTGCCCGTGCTGGCGCGGGTGCCGGAGATGCGGCGTTGAACGCGCCCGGGCCCCGCGCCATGCCCCTGACCCCGACCCCGCGCAAGCTGCCGGTGCTGGAGGAAAGCGCGCTGATGTCGCTGGCCGTCGGCATCGCGACCGGCGCGCATACCCGCGCCCCCTTTGTCGCCCTGGTCGCGAGCCACCCGCGGGAGGGCACGACGACCGTCGCCGTCAACCTGGCGCGCACGCTGGAAAGCGGCCTGCGGCGCAGCGTCGCGGTCATCGATGCGAATTTCGCCGCCCCCGGCCTCGCCACCGCCTACGGCCTGCCGGCGGAGCCCGGATTGTTCGAGGTCCTGCGCGGCGACGTGCCGCTGCGGCGTGCGCTGCACGTCGCGGTCTCGGGCCAGTTCGCCGTGCTGCCCGCCGGCGCGGGCACCGCGGCCGACCAGGGCGGGCTCTTCGCCGCGGGCGGCATCGTCGGGCTGTGCCAGCAGATCCGGCGTGAGGGTTTCGAGTTCTGCCTGGTCGACTGCCCCGCCGTGCTGGCCTACCCCGAGGCGGCGGTCCTGGCCGGGCAATCCGGGGCGGCGTTCATGGTCTTGCGAGCGGAGCACACGCGGTGGGATGCGATGCGGGAGTCGGTGGCGATCCTCCAGGCCGGCGGCGCGCCCCTGCGCGGCACCGTGCTGAACCGCTACCAGCGCCACCTGCCCCGCTTCCTCGATCGACTCCTCTAGGCGCTCCCGACATGGATGATCCACCGCAATGAGCCGTCGCTTGCGCATCGGCATGATCTCGACGGTCAACCTGCCGACCCCGCCGGTCGGCTACGGCGGGATCGAACGCGTCGTCCACGCCTTCGTCGAAGAACTGATCCGCCAGGGCCACCACGTCACCCTGTTCGGCCGCCCCGGCAGCCATTGCTCCGGTGAAACGGTGGAGGTCGCGGGCTATGGCCAATCCATGGCGGTCAGCGGCGGCCGCCACCGGCTGGACGAGGAACTGCTGGCCGATGCGGTGCAGGCCCATGTCGCGCGCGAGAAACTGGACGTGCTGCACGACTGGTCGCTCGAAAACATCTTCGTCAACCGCAACCCAGACGCCCTGCCCTTCGTCGTCTCGACCTGCGTGCCGCAGCCGCCGGGCTATGCCCAGCGCAATGTCATCGCCGACAGCGCCGCCCATGCCGCCACGCTGAAAGGCGGCACCGCGCCCTTCGTCCATTTCGGGATCGATGTCGCGAAGGTGCCCTGGTCGCCGAATGGCGGCACCCGCCTGGTCCAACTGGCCAAGATCTCCTGGTACAAGGGCCAGCACCTGGCCATGCTGGCCGCCGCCATGGCCCTGCGCCCGCTGGACGTGGTCGGCAACGAGGAAGGCCGCCGCTACGGCCGCTACCTCGTGCGCCCCCTGGCCGCGATGCTGCCCAACGTCCGCCTGCTGGGCGAAACCAAGGACGTCGAGGGCGTGCTGATGGGCGCCCGCGCCCTGGTGCTCGCGCCGCGCTGGTTCGAAACCTACCCGCTGGTATCGATGCAGGCGCTCTGCGCCGGCACGCCGGTGGTGGCGCTGGACAGCGGCGGGCTGGACGAACAGGTCCGCCAGGGGGAAAATGGCTTCCTGGCCAAGAACGTCCTGGGCCTGGCGCGCGCCATGCGCGACGTGGACGACATCTCCCGCACGCGCTGCCGGGAGATGGCGCTTGAACAATTCGATGTGCGGCACATGGTGCGGCACTACCTGGAGTATTACGCGCGGGTGATGGATGGGGAGACGTGGTGACGCGCCCCCAGCCTTCGCCTGACCTTCTTTCCTGACAGGATCACCGTGACAACGCTCTTCACCGCCGGCGGCCAGATCCGCCTGCACCGCCATGACCTGCCCGCCGACATCGACTTCGGCCGCATGGTCGCCATCGACACCGAGACCATGGGCCTCGACCCCCGGCGCGACCGGCTGTGCCTCGTGCAGCTTTCGGCCGGCGACGGCCATGCGCATTGCGTGCAGATCATTCCCGAGTCGCTGGGCGGCCGGGGTGCGGATTGCCCGAACCTCAAGCGCCTGCTGACCGATCCGGCCTGCGTGAAGCTCTTTCATTTCGCGCGCTTCGACGTGGCGGCGCTGCAAAAGGGCCTCGGCATCACCGTATCCCCGGTCAAATGCACGAAGATCGCCGCCAAGCTGGTCCGCACCTTCACCGACCGGCATGGGTTGAAGGACCTGTGCCGCGAACTTCTGGGGGTGGATCTGTCGAAGCAGCAGCAGACCTCCGACTGGGGGTCGCCGGACCTCAGCCCGGAACAACTGACCTATGCCGCCTCCGACGTGCTGCACCTGCATGCGCTCTGGGCCAAGCTGGAGGGGTTGTTGCGGCGCGAGGGCCGGCTGGAATTGGCCGAGTCCTGCTTCGCCTTCCTGCCCACGCGCGGCGCGCTGGACCTGATGGGCTACGACGAGCCCGACATCTTCCATCACTGACGGCGTCGGGGGGGCGGCCGTGCAAGGCCGAAGCCCCCGAATAACGCAAACGTCATTCCTGGCACGATTTTTGTCCGGCTTGCCGCCGTGTGGCATGTCGGGCGTTGACCCCTGCGGTCGGGCGCCGCATATCCAAGCGGTGACCGACCTTCTCCTATCGCGCGGCTGACCATGGATACGCCGCCCCCCATTCCCTTGCCGGTGCCGGACCGCTTGCCGGACCAGGCCGCCCGGCGTGGCATGCCGTCGCTGACGCGCGAACGCCGCGCGCCGACCCCGGGCCAGATGCTGCGCCGCCGGCTGACCGTCGGCGCGCTGAAGTGGCTGCTGCCGGGGGCCGCGGTGGTGCTGCTCGCCGCCATCGCGCTCTGGCCGGAATTCGACCGGTCGGAGGATCGGGGCCGCCTCTCCTTCCGCCGCCTGACCGGCGGCGTGCCCGATGCGATGCGCGTGGTCAGCCCGCGCTACGATGGCGTGGACGAACAGCAGCGGCCCTATACCGTCACCGCCTCGGTCGCCGCGCAGCAGGGTGCCGACCCCAACATCGTCCTGCTGACCGCGCCGCGCGCCGACATCACCTTGTCCGGCGGCGAATGGATCATGCTGGAAAGCGATGACGGCCGATTCTACCGCAATACCAATATCCTCGACCTATGGGGGCGGGTGACCCTGTTCCACGACAATGGGACCACGATGCTGACCGAACGGGCGCATGTCGAACTCAATGCCGGCAGTGCTGAGGGCGATGCCCCCGTCGCGGCCCAGGGCCCCTTCGGCACCCTGGTGTCGGAGGGCTTTCGCCTGACCGAACGCGGCGCCGTCGTCGTCTTCACCGGCCGCGCCCGCACGGTGCTGGAGGGCGGCCGGTGACCCTGCGCACAACCCTGCTCGCCTCGGCCGCCGTCATCTGGGCCGGGGTCGCCCTCGGCCAGGCGCTCGACCTGTCGCGCGGCGGCCCGACCGAGGTCACCGCGACCGATGGCATCGAATGGCGCCAGGCCGACCAGGTCGTGATCGCCCATGGCAATGCCAAGGCGATCCGCGACGGCGTGACCATCGACGCCGACCGCCTGATGGCCCGCTACCGCCCGCGCGGCGGCGCCGCCGCGGCCCCCACGACGGGGGAAAGCCCGGCCTCCTCCTCGGAAATCTGGCGGTTCGAGGCTGATGGCCAGGTGCAGATCTCGACCGCGACCGATCGCGCCGCCGGCGACCGGGCGGTCTATGACATCGACCAGGCCGTGATGGTGCTGACCGGGCGCGACCTGTGGCTGACGACGCAGGACAGCCGCATCACCGCCCGCGACAGCCTGGAATACTGGACGCCCCGCCGCATGGCCGTGGCCCGCGGCGCCGCCGTGGTGACGACCCAGGACGGCCGCCGCATCCAGGGCGACACCATCGTGGGCTATTTTCTGGAAGCCGCCCCCGAACCGCCCGTGCGCGGCGCCAGGCCCGCCGCCGCACGCCCCGGCCAGCCACCCGCCGGCCAGCAGGCAGCGACCCTGGCCGGCGCCCCCGCCAGTGGCCCGCCCTCGGTGCCCGGCGCCGGCAGCAAGCTCGATCGCGTCGAAGCCTTCGGCAATATCGAAATCCGCACCGCGACCGAGATCGTCCGCGGCGACCGCGCCGTCTATTCCCCCGTCTCCGGCATCGCCCGCGTCCTTGGCAATGTCCGCATCACGCGCGGGGAAAACCAGTTGAACGGCCAGGAAGCCATCGTCGACCTGACCGCCAATACCGCCCGCCTCGTCTCCTCCCCCGGCGCACGGGTGCAGGGGCTGATCGTGCCGAACAGCGAACAGCCCGGCGCCGACCAGCCCGGCGGCACGCGGCCGCGCCCGGGCGGCCGCCCGTGACCCCCCCCAACGGCCGCCCGCCCCTCAGCGGCGATCCGGCCCTGCGCGTGGTCAAGGGCGGGCTTGCCGATGGCACCCCCGGCGGCCTCGTCGCGATCGGCCTCGGCAAGCGCTACAAGAAGCGCCCGGTCGTGCGCGGCGTGTCGCTGCATCTGCGGCGGGGTGAGGCTGTCGGCCTGCTCGGCCCCAATGGCGCCGGCAAGACCACGACCTTCTACATGATGACGGGCCTCGTCATGCCCGACGCCGGCCGCGTCCTGATGGACGGGCATGACGTCACGCGCCTGCCGATGTATCGACGCGCGCGCCTCGGCCTCGGCTACTTGCCGCAGGAGGCCTCGATCTTTCGCGGCCTCAGCGTCGAGGACAATATCCTGGCCGCGCTCGAGGTCGTCGAACCCAGCCGCGACCGCCGCCACCAGATGCTGGATGCGCTGCTGGCCGAATTCGGCATCTCCCACCTGCGCCGCGCCCCCGCGCTGGCTCTGTCGGGTGGCGAACGGCGGCGCTGCGAAATCGCCCGCGCCCTGGCGACCCATCCCGCCTACATCCTGCTGGACGAACCACTGGCCGGCATCGACCCCATCGCGGTCGGCGAAATCCGTGATCTGGTCAAGCATCTCAAGGATCGCGGCATCGGCGTGCTGATCACCGACCACAATGTGCGCGAGACGCTGGAGATCATCGACCGCGCCTACATCCTGCACGACGGCCAGGTGATCAAGGAAGGCAGCCCGGCCGAGATCGTCGCCGACGAAAAAGTACGCCGCGTCTACCTCGGCGAGCGGTTCAGCCTCTGACCGCGATGCGCTTGCCCTCTTTGCCGCGACAGGGCTGACGCACATGGCGATGGGCCCGCGCCTCGACCTGCGTCACACGCAATCGCTGGTGATGACGCCGCAATTGCGGCAGGCGATCAAGCTGCTGCAATCCTCCAACATGGAGGTCATCGCCTTCGTCGAGGAGGAGTTGGAACGCAACCCGCTGCTGGAACGCGACGACCGCGCCCTGGCCCCCGGCGCGGATGCCTTTGCCGAGGACGCCGGCTTCGCCGCCCCGCGCGAGTTGTTGGCCGCCTCCTCCGGCGACGGGATGGATGCGCCCTCCGTCCCCGATGCCTTCGACGCCGCCAGCGCCGGCACCCTGGAACCGGTCGGCGAATCCCCCCTCGACGCCCGCGACTGGTCCAATTGCAGCGATGGCGGCACCGAGGCGGGTGAGCCGCAATATTCCGGCCAATCCAGCGGCACCGGCGGCCGCTCCGATTTCGGCGAGGATGACCGCGGGATCGACGACCTGGCCATCGCGCGCCCGGCCAACCTGCGCGAATACCTCGCCGAACAGGTGCGCCTGACTTTCGGCGACCGCGTGGACCGGCTGATCGCGGCGCAGTTCCTGTCGATGCTGGACCCCGCCGGGCGCTGCGCCATCACCTCCGACCGGGTCGCCGCGGCCCTTGGCACGACGCTGGACCGCGTCGTTGCGGTTCGCGACCGGTTGCAGCGCTTCGATCCCACGGGGATGTTCTGCCTCGACCTGCGCGACTGCCTCGCGGTGCAATTGGCCGAGAAGAACCGGCTGGATCCGGCGATGGTCGCGTTGCTGGACAACCTCGAAATGTTGGCCCGGCGCGACATGCGCGGGCTGATGCGCGTCTGCGACGTCGATGCCGAGGATTTGGCCGACATGATCGCCGAGGTGAAGCGGCTGAACCCCAAGCCCGGCGCCGACTACGACCTCGCCCCCGCCCCCCCGATCGTGCCCGACGTGCTGCTGAAGCGCGCGCCGGACCAGTCGTGGATCATCGAACTCAACCCCGACACCCTGCCCCGCGTGCTGGTCAATCGCGGCTTCCTGGGGCGCGCGCTCGTGGGCGCCGATAAGGAATCCAAGGCCTACCTCGCCGAACACGCGCAAAGCGCCAATTGGCTGGTCAAGAGCCTGGAACAGCGCGCCAATACCATCCTGAAGGTGTCGGCCGAAATCGTCCGCCGCCAGGATGGCTTCTTCCGCCACGGCGTCGGCTTTTTGCGCGCGATGATTCTTCGGGATGTGGCCGAGGCCGTTTCGATGCACGAAAGCACCGTCAGCCGCGTCACCGCCAACAAGTACATCGCGACGCCTCGTGGCACCTTCGAACTGAAATACTTCTTCACGACCGCCATCGCCGGCACCATGGGCGGCGAAACCCACAGCGCCGAAGCCGTTCGCCACCGCATCAAGACCATGGTCGAGGCCGAGGGAGCGGAGGACGTTCTCTCCGATGATGCGATTGTGCTGCGTTTGCGTGACGAGGGTGTGGACATCGCACGACGAACGGTGGCGAAATACCGGGATGCGCTGCGCATCCCAAGTTCGGTGCAGCGCAAGAGGGAGAAGGCCGTCCCGGCCTGACCGCAGTACCCCCGGGGTGGCCCGATCCGCGATAACGCAGGAGGGTTGCCAACCATGCACGTCACCGTTGCCGGCAAGCAGGTCGAAACTGGCGAAGCGCTGAAGACCCATGTCACGGACGGCCTCGCCGCCGTCACCGCCAAGTATTTCGACCATGCCCTCGAAGCCAACGTCACCTTCAAGCGTGACCGGGCCTTCTTCGGCTGCGACATCAACCTCAAGGCCGGGCGCGGCCTCTATGTGCGCGCCGAGGGCGAGGGCACCGACGCGCATCGCGCCTTCGACATCGCGGCCGAGCACCTGGGCAAACGGCTGCGACGCTACCGACGACGCGTGAACGAACACGCCCGAAGCCTGGCCGAACGCGAAAGGCCGCAGGCGGCACGCCAGATGATCCTGCGCCACGAAGCCCCGCTGGGTGCGGAGGAGGTCGAGGAGCCCGAACTGACCGGCGAGTCCGCCGCGATCGTCGCCGAGCAGCCCACGGAAATCGCCCTGCTGTCGGTGGGCGAGGCGGTGATGCGGCTCGACCTGGCGCAGGCGCCGCTGCTGATGTTCCGCAACCAGCAGACGCGGGAGATCAATGTGATCTACCGCCGCGCCGATGGGAACATCGGCTGGATCGACCCTGACGGAAAGTAAGGGGAAGCTTGCACCGCGGTCGCTCTTTTCACACCAGCCGGGCGATCGCGGTGACGGCCGGGGCGTGCAGCGCCTCCGCCGACGAATGGTCCCAGGGTCGACCAGCGCGTGGTCGACCAGCGCCCGTAGCGCCGCGATCGGCCGGACCAGCCGCTCCGGACCGGCTTCCGGTGCCGAGCGTCTCTATTCCGGCCTGACCCCGGCATCACGGATCAGCTTGCCCCATTTCTCGGTCTCCGCCGCCAGCCATCGGCGAAGATCCTCGGCGCCGCCGCGCGTCACGCGCAGCAAGACTTCCTCCAGCCGCCGCCTGCGGTCAGGTATCGTCGCCGATCGCGCGTCGGCGCAATTCGCGCAGGCGCTGCTGGCCGCCGCGCAGATGGGGATGGATCGCCAGCGCCGCCTCGTAGCTGCGCAATGCCCCGGTCAGGTCGCCACGGTCTTCCTGCAATTGCGACAGCGCTTCCAGCGCCATGAAGTGGCGCGGTTCGATCCGCAGCGCCTGCTGGATGTCGCGCGCCGCCGCGGCCGGTTCGCCGACCGCGCCCAGGGCCTGCGCCCGCAGCAGCCAGGCATCGGCGTAGTCGGTCTGCAGGCTCAGCGCCGCGTCCAGGTCCTCCACGGCCTCATCCGGCGCGCCGCCGGCCAGGTTGCGTTGGCCGCGCCGCAGCAACAGCGCGGCGACGGGGCTGGCTTTCTGCGCCCACAGCGCCTGGATGCGGCGTTCGACCAGGGCCGCGCCCGCTTCGTCCGGCGCATCGCGCAGGGCGGCGAACAGCCGGTCCAGTTCGGCGGCGCGGGCCTCGGCCCCGCGCGGCGCGGGGGATGGCTGGGCCTGGCTTGGCTGGGCCTGGCTTGGCTGGGCCTGGACCGGAAGGGCGGCAAGCAGCAGGGCGGCAAGGACAGAACAACGACGCATGGCCCAGTTTCGGGCCGATCGCCCCCGCGATGCAAGTCTTTCGGCAGGCGCCGGGGGGCTTGCCGAGGCGGCGCGGGCGCGGCATCCCAACCGCCAGCACCCCTGGGGGATCACCCGATGCCGAACCTTGCCCGTCGCCTGCCCCTCGCCGTCCTGGCGCTCCTGGCCGGCCCGGCCGCCGCCCAGACCCCCCGCGCCACGCCGACCCCGCCCCCCGCCGCCGACGCCAGCGCCGAGCCGGAACGCAGCGTCGCCGTCTTCGGCGACTGGGCGATGCGGTGCGAGGGCCGCCCCCCCGCCCGCGCCTGCGAATTGACCCAGACCCTGCAGAACGACCGCAACCAGCCCGTCGCCCTCTTCGCCATCGGCCGCAGCAACCGCGCCGATCCGCTGAAGCTGGTGGTGCAGGTGCCGCTGAACGTGGCCTTCCCCGCGGCCCCCCGCCTGGTGCTGGACGGCGGCAATACCACCGGCTCGCCGCTGGCCCTGGCCTGGCGCCAATGCATCCCGGCCGGCTGCACCGCCCAGATCGAGTTGCGTGACGCCGCCCTGCTGACCCGCCTGCGCGCCCGCACCGCCGAACAGCCCGGCCGCCTGCTCTTCCAGCAGGCCAGCGGTGGCGAGGCCGCGCTGCCCTTCTCCTTCCGCGGCCTGTCCGCCGCATTGGACGCCCTGCCGCGCGACTAGAGCGTGATGGCCGTAGGCGCGAATGCGCCGCAGGGCTGAATCACGCGACAAACAACAAGCTAGACCGCGATGCGTGATCGAATGCGAACGCATCGCGGTCTAGGGCCGCGTGGCACCGGCTTTGCTGGGCGTTGTCAGTACATTCCGGAGTGACCGCCATGCCGCTGACCCGCCGCCTCGCCCTCGCAGCCCTTCTCGCCCCCGCCGTCGCGCCCGGAATCGCATGGGGGCAGGCCGCGCCCTGGCCCAGCCGGTCGCTGCGTTTCGTCTCCTCCTCGCCGCCCGCCGGCGCGTCGGACATCCTGACCCGCACCCTGGCCCAGGCTGTCCAGGACCAGACCGGCCAGTCGGTGGTGGTGGAAAACCGGGCCAGCGCCGGCGGCGTCGTGGGCTCGGACTACGTCGCCAAGTCGATGCCGGACGGGCTGACCTGGCTGACCACCAATGTCGGGCCGCAGGCGATCGTGCGGGCGCTGCAACCCTCCCTGCCCTACGACACGCGGGCCGATTTCCGCCATGTCACCATCATCGGCACCCTGCCGCTGGTGCTGGTGGTGAACCCCAACACCATCCCGGCGCGGGACCTGGCGGGCTTCATCGCCCTGGCCCGCGCGCAGCCCGGCGCGATGAACTACGGCACCGGCGGCAATGGCACCCTGCATCATTTGACCGGTGAGATGCTGAAACTCGCGGCCGGCATCGACGTGGTCCACGTGCCCTATCGCGGCGCCCAGGCCGCGACGCAGGACCTGATCGGCGGGCGGATCCAGGCGATGTGGGACAGCCTGCCCTCGGCCGCCCCCCACATCCGCGCCGGCACGCTGATCCCGCTGGCGGTCAGTGGTGCGGCGCGCAGCCCCGCCTTCCCGGCGGTCCCGACCGTCGCCGAACAGGGTTTCCCGACCGTCGTCACCACCAACTGGTTCGGCATGGCCGGCCCCGCCCGCGCGCCGGAGGACTCCGTCCAGGGCCTCTACCGCGAACTCTCCCGCGCCCTGGCCACCACCGCCGTCAAGGACCGCTTCGCCAGCATCGGGGTCGAGCCAGGCGGCATGCCACCCGCGGAAACCCAGGCCTTCGTCCTGGCCGAAATCGCCCGATGGGACGAAGTTGTGAAACGCACCGGCGTCACGCTGGACTGAGGGGAAACGAAACCATGGACGGCCTGACACCGCCCGAACGCGCCCTGTTGGACAGCGCCACCCTGGCCGACGCCTGGCCGCTGGTCGAAGCCTTCGCGACCCTGCGCCGCGAAGCGCCCGAAGACTGCAACCGCGCCGCCGCCATGATCGCCGACCGGCTGCGCGCGCATGGCGTGCCGGTCACCATGCACGAACCGCAGCTCTTCCTGTCGATCCCCAAGGGCGCCCATGTCCAGGCCGGAGACCGGCGCTGCTTTGCCAGGCCCGCCCCCCTGGCCAAGCCCGCGCCGGATGGCGTCACCGCCCCCCTGGTCTTCGTCGCCGAACCCAAATCCCCGCCCGATGGCTGGGCGCCGCATACCCAGCCCTATTTCGGCCCGGGCTTCGACCCCGCCGCCGGGCTGCCGGCGATGGCCGGCTGCATCGTGCTCTATCGCGGCATGATCTCCTGCGAACGCATCCTGGGGTTCCAACGGCTGGGCGCGGTCGGCGCCATCGCCATCAACCCCGGCGACGCCGCGCATTGGGGCAGCGGCAGCCCCGTATGGGGCAGCCCCGACACCGACGACCTGCCCTGGAAACCCTCCATCCCCGCCGCCGCCGTGGGCAAGCCCGATGGCGACGCCCTGGTCGACCTGGCCGAGGCCGGCGGCCAAGCCACCCTCGTCACCGCCATGGACGAAGGCTGGTTCGACTGCCGCCTGCCCGTCGTCGACATCCCCGGCACCGAGGACCCCGGCAAATTCGTGCTGCTGCACGGCCACTACGACGCCTGGGATGTCGGCGTCGGCGACAACGCCACCGGCGACGCCTGCATGATGGAGGTCGCCCGCGCCCTCTGGCAGCACCGCGCGCAACTGAAGCGCGGCGTCCGCATCGCCTGGTGGCCCGGCCATTCCACCGGCCGCTTCGCCGGCAGCACCTGGTACGCCGACCATGCGGCGCGTGAGATCGCCGATGGCTGCGTGCTGCACATGAACTGCGACAGCCCCGGCTGCCGCGACGCCACCGAATACAACGCCATCCCGCTGATGGCGGAGAACTACGGCTTCGTGAAATCCGTCGTCGCCGACGCCACCGGCAAGACGGCAAAAGGCAAGCGCCCCACCCAATCCTCCGACTTCTCCTTCAACAACCTGGGCGTCTCCGGCTGCTTCTCCGCCTCCTCCCGCATCGCGCCGGAGGAGATCGCCCGCCGCGGCTGGTATTTCGTCATGGGCAATGGCGGCAACATCGCCTGGCACACCGACAACGACCAATTGGAAGTCGCCGACCCCGAGGTGCTGCTGCGCGACATCCGCCTCTACCTCCTCGCCGCCTGGCGCGCCGCGAATGCCGAGATCCTGCCCTTCGACTTCGCCCCCCTGCTCGACGAATTCGCCACCACCCTCGCGGGCTATGCCAAATCCGCCGGCGACCATTTCGACCTGTCGCCCGCCGCCGATGCCATCGCCGACCTGCGCGCCGCCCTGGCCCACCTGCCCGCCCTGCCCCCGGCCGCACGGAACGCGGCGCTGCTCGGCCTGTCGCGCCACCTGGTGCCGCTGAACTACGTGCGCGGCGAACGCTGGCGGCGCGACATCGGCCTGCCGGCGCCCCCCCTGCCGCTGCTGGCCATCGCGGCGGAGCTGCATCGCTACCCAGGCGCCGCGGCAAACTTCGCGCTGACCACGCTGCGTCGTGGCCAAAACCGCTTCCTGGCCGAAATGGCCGCCGCCCGCGCCGCCATCCCCAGCTGACCCACAGGACCCCCATGACCACTGTCCATCACCGCATCGTCCTGCAACCCCCCGTGATGGCGGCGCTGCACGCGCGCTTCGACCAGGTCCACGGCCCCGACGTGCCCCTCGGCCAACCCGGCACCATCGCCGTCGTCACCAACGGCATGAACGGCCTGACCGGCGCGCAGATGGATTTGATGCCGGCGCTGAAAATCATCTCCTGCTTCGCCGCCGGCCACGAGAACGTCGACCTGGCCGCCGCCCGCCAGCGCGGCATCTGGGTCACCCACGCCCCCGGCGAGAATGCCGAGACCGTGGCCGATACCACCCTGGGGCTGATGATCGCCGCCATGCGCGGCATCCTCCCCGGCGATCGCGCCGTCCGCCGCGGCGAATGGAACGCGGCGCGGTCGGTCATCCGCCCGACCCTGCATGGGTCGCGCCTGGGCATCGTCGGCATGGGCAAGGTGGGGCATGCCATCGCCCGCCGGGCGGCCGCCTTCGGCATGATCATCGCCTACCACACCCGCAATCCGCGGCCCGACCTGGCCTGGGCCTGGAACGCCTCCCTGCGCGACATGGCGGCGGATAGCGACATGCTGGTCCTGGCCTGCCCGGGTGGCGAGGCGACCCGCCACATCGTCAACGCCGATGTGCTGGCCGCCCTCGGCCCCCAGGGGTTTCTGGTCAATGTCGCGCGCGGTTCGGTCGTCGATACCGCGGCCCTGGTCACGGCGCTGCGCGAAAAAACCATCGCCGGCGCAGCACTGGATGTGATGGAGGGCGAACCCGTGCCGGTGCCCGACCTGCTGACGGTCGAGAACCTGGTGCTGACACCGCATTTTGCCGGGCGGTCGCCGGCGGCGCAGCGCGGGCAGTTGAACACCCTTTTGGCGAATATCGAGGCCGCGCTGTCGGGTGGGCGGCCGCCGCAGGCGATTGGCTAGGGTTTTGGCGGCGGCGGTCCAAATCGCCGCATCCGCCACGACCCTGGCGGAGGGTCCGCCCTGCTGCCGACGAGACCATCATCGACAGCACGGCTCCTTTGAGCGTATAAAATGCTCAAAGGAGCTTTCCCAATGGCCCCAACCTCATCCCGACCCGCCGGGCCATTCTTCGCCCGCACATCGACCGCCCCATACGCCTCGCTCTACCGGACCCCGGTCATGGAGCGCATCCGCCTGATCACCACGGGCGTGCTGGCGACCGACGCCAAGCAATGGCTTGAAATCCCCGAGCTGGGGCGGAACACCACCCTCAAGGCCCTGGACCTGCCGGTCGCCACCTTCAACAAGAAGGTGAAGGCCAATGCCAAGCTCTCCCCGGCGGAAAGCGAAAGGGTCATCGGTTTCGCGCGGCTGGTCGGCCAGATCGAGACCATGATCGACGAAGCCGGCGGCCCGGCCGGGTTCGACGCGGGCGCCTGGCTGGCACACTGGCTCAGCGCCCCCCTGCCCGCCCTGGGCAATGCCCGGCCCATCGACTTCATGAACACGATGGAAGGCCAGGCGCTGGTGTCGCAAAAACTCGCCCAGATCGGCAGCGGCGCCTATGCATGAGCCAGGTCGTCTGGCGGATCGCTGCGGATACGACGCGCTACCCGGCCGACGATCTGTTGGGGGGCGGCGCCAAGGCGACGGGGGGGCGATGGAACGCCCCGGATCATGCGGTGGTCTATGCTTCTACGTCGCGGGCGCTCGCCTGCCTCGAGACCGTGGTCCACCTGAACGCGGGTGGCCTGCCGCTGAACCGGTATTTGGTTGAGATCAGCATTCCCGATGCGGTTTGGGCGGCGGCGCGGCGGGAGACGGCGGCGAGCCTGCCGGTGGGGTGGGATGCGGAGCCGGCCAGCATGACCAGCATCGAGTTTGGGACGGACTGGCTGAGGGGGATGGGGTCAGCGGTGCTGGTGGTGCCGTCGGTGATTGTGCCGGAGGAGGTGAATGTGTTGATCAATCCGGCGCATGCGGATGCGGTGGGGATTTTTGGGAGTAAGGTTAGGAAGTGGCTGTTTGATCCACGTTTGATGGGAACAGGATCGGGGCCTTTTCCGTAGCCGTCGCATACATTCCCGACGCCGATGGGGTTCTCTTCACTGATCAGGCTCAAGGCAGCGAGCAGTCGCTGATCACAAATACATTTCAACAATTTATTCGTCGTGAAGATGAGGAACGTTTTCTATTCATTTTCGTCTTTTCGATCATCACAATTACTTATAAGAAAACTGCGAAGCTCGCTATGAGTCGCTCGTTGGATATCTGCCTCGCAAACAGTGAAGTCCATTGAGGAATGTGTCACTCCAGTTGATCGCCGCCATGGCTTATCGAAGTCTCCGGCATCCCGACATCTTTGAAAAATGACTTCACTAGGTGAGCGTCCATTTGCGATCGACAAGCATGCCCTCAAGTTGTGGATAGATTGGCATGCCAGGAGCATGCGCCCGGCTGTGCTGTCTGGGAGCCAATTCAAGGAATGCTGCCTTAGCATAAAATGTGGATCCCTTTTTACCTTCGGAGCACCGTAAACAGCCTCTGCCATATAGAACGAGGTACCGAATTCACTCCCTCCAATACTTTCCATCTCTTCTTCCGGAGGAGGCACACCAAATTCGTGCTCGCGACCGACGCGGACAGAAAATCCCCCAGAACGCATCCTAAATCCGTGCTTTATACTGTTATATTCCGATATGGCGTGAGGATCCAAAAAATCTACTGCCAATCTACCCCAAAGAGTCGCGAATTTTTCCACTGTATTATCTTCTATTTTATTTGACCAAACCGTATTTCCCATTACTATTTTAGCAACTTCAGTGAATCCAATACCTTTGAATTCCGTCGAAATTTCCCATTTTACAGGAAAATTCATATTATTATTACAAAGACTAGACACTAACGTTCTAAGCTGATAGGTATTTGCTTTAAGTACCCAACCAACAACACAATCAGGCGCCTGGAGTGTTGCACCAATCAGTCCAAATAATGTCTCGAGGCAAAGATGGTAATTGGCCCTTAGCGCAATCGACGCCTGTTGAGCGTATTTGCCGTTGAGATGTTGTTGATGGGTATCTGCGATATAATCGAAATAAGCGTCATCGATACCATTCACAAATCGTATATTTCTTTCAGCTAAATCCCAACCCCAAACACAGTGAGGCTCATCGCAAACTGAAAATATACTGTATTGGATTGAATCGGTCATTCGGCCCATCACTATCAAGAAGGCAAGTATGAATCCCTACCTTGCCGTGACCCTCACACTACCGACGAATGTCCGCAAGCCAGCGCTGGTTTGAGATGGGATTGGCTAAATCGGATTATATTCCTTGACAAATCGAGGAATTTTCCCCTAGGTTTCTACCATGCACCGCCACTACACCCCCACCCGCCCCTGGACCCCCCTCACCGATCCCGAATGGGACGCCCTCCGCCCCCACATCCTCTGGCTCGGCGCTGGCCGCCCGGTCAAAAACCTGCGCGCCCGGGTCGATGGCATCTTCTGGGCCGCCACCACCCGCAACCCCTGGAAAAACCTGCCCGAAGAATTCGGCAAACCCGGCACGGTCGCCCGCCATTTCCGTCGCCTCACCCTCCGCCACCTCTGGGCCAAGCTGCTGCACCTGCTCGCGTCGAAAACATGCCCCCCGGGCCTCGCCTCGCTCGAACACTACATCTGCCGCGCCTGCCAACGCGCCTGCCGCTCCAGGGGCCTCGCCCTCATCACCACGGCCCGGCGCCTAGGCTTCTTATCCGCCCTCCGCGCCCCCTCCTGGCTGCTGCCCAATCCCGATTTGTCCGAAACGATCCAACGCCTCATCAACGGCGTCCTCGAAAGGGTCCTCAGCGACTGGCGTAAGGTCCCAAAGGGCCTTTTGACCCTCTACGGCCGCGCCCTGGTCATCGCCGGGGGGCGAAAACGCTTGCCGACCTGCCTGATGCCTGACTGATGCACCCAGTTACGCCCGCGCCACCCGCACCGTCGCATCCGCGCGATGCGCAACCTCGGGCCGCAGCACCGTCCCCAACCCCGGCGCATGCGGGGCCGCCACCATCCCCCCCGCGATCCGCGGCAGTTCCGTCACCAAATCCCGATACCAGGTCGCCAGAGTCGCCCGCACCACCTCCTGGAAAATCGCCGTCGGCGCATGGATCGCCAGGTGCAGGCTCGCCATCAACGTCACCGGCCCGGTGCAATCATGCGGCGCCACCGGCTTGTTATACGCCTCGGCCAGCGCCGCGATTTTCCGCGCCTCGGTCAACCCGCCGCACCAAGTCAGGTCCAGCATCACGATATCCGTCGCATCCGCGGCCAGCAGGTCGCGGAACGCCACCTTGCCCCCCAGAGTCTCGCTCGCACAGACCGGCACCCGCGTCCGCCTGCGCAAATCCGCCAGCCCCCGCACGTCATCCATCTTGTGCAACGGGTCCTCGGCCCAGAACACATCCACCTCTTCCAGCGCCCGGCAAATCCGTTCGGCCGCCGCGGTGGACCATAGCGAATGCAGCTCGGCCATCACCTCCATCCGCTTGCCCACCGCGGCACGGATCGCCCGGAACGGCGCCATCCCCGCCTCGATCTCCTCGGCCCGGATGGTCAGCCCGCCATCGCGCGACGCGAACGGGTCGAACGGCCAGATCTTCATGGCCGAAAACCCTTCGCCCAGCAGCGACAACGCCAGCCCGCCCGCATCGCGCGAAAACGCGATCTGGTCGTCATACGGCCCCGCCACCGCCTCATCGGCTTGGCGTTCGCGCCGCCCGGCATGACCGCCCGCGTGCTGCCGACTGTTGTAGTCGTAGCCGGCGCAGGTGTTGTACGCGCGCACGCTGTCCCGGCACGCGCCCCCCATCGCCTCATGGATCGGAATGCCCGCCCGCTGCCCGGCCAAATCCCACAGCGCCAAATCCACGGCACTGGCCGCCCGCACCTCGGCACTCGACCCGCCAAACCCGACATAGGGGTGCAGCAACGCCCGCGACACCGGCTCGATCTGCCGCGCGTCACGGCCGAGCAGATACGGCGCGACGCTCTCATGAATGACCGCCTCCACCGCCGCCGCCCCGCGAAAAGCCTCGCCCAGGCCCACCAGCCCATCGTCGGTGGTGATTTCCAGCCACAGCAGGTTGCCACGCTCGGCGATGCGGATGGTCCGCAGCGCGGTGATCCGGGCGGCGGTCATTCCGCGCGGATCCCGGCGGTGCGCACGACCTCGGCCCAGCGGGCGACCTCGGCGGCGACGAAGCGGTTCATCTCGGCCGGCGTGCCGCCCAGCGGGATGACGCCCAGCGACCGCATCCGCTCCAGCACCGCGGGATCCGCCAGCGCCGCGGTGAAGGCCGCGTTCAGGGCTGCGATCGCCGGCGCCGGCGTGCGGGCCGGGGCCATGAAGCCGAACCAACTGTCGATGACCACGCCCTCCACCCCGGCCTCGGCAAAGGTCGGCACATCCGGCAGTTCCGGCAACCGCGCCGCCGCCGGCACCGCGATCGCCCGCACCGTGCCCGCCCGCAGATGCGGCAGGATCGATGGCAGGTTGTCGAAGAACACATCGACCCGGCCGCCGACCAGGTCGGTGATCGCGGGCGCGCTGCCGCGATACGGCACATGCGTCCAGGAAATGCCAAGCTTGGACCGCAGCCACTCGGGCCCGAGATGATTGGACGCGCCGACACCGGAGGACGCGAAGGTCAGCCCGCCCGGCGTGCTGCGCTCCAGCGCCACGACCTCGGCCAGCGTCGTCGCCGGCAGGTCGCGCCGCACGCTCATGACGTTGCGGACGGCGCCGCTCAGGATCACGCCGGTAAAGTCGTTCAGCAGGTCGTAGCCTGGCGCGCTGTACAGCGCGGGGTTCGCGCCGCAGGGGCCAAAGGCGCATTGCACCAGGGTGGTGCCATCGGCGGCGGCGCGGGCGGCCTCGGCCATGCCGATGTTGCCGCCGGCGCCGGAGCGGTTTTCCACCACCGCGCCACGCGGCAGGCGGGGGGACGCGGCCTCGGCCATCACGCGCGCCACGATGTCGCTGGTCCCGCCCGGGGGGAAGGGCACGATGATGCGCACCGGCCGATCCGGGAGTTGGGCGGGAGTCTGGGCCTGGGCCATCAGCGGGAACAGCAGCGCGAACGCCGCGACGAAAAGCCCTTTGCGGGTCATGGTGCACTTCCTCGGTGTCTCGGCGCGATCCTAGACACGAACCGGCCCCTCGCGTCAGCCCGGCGGGGCCGATTTTCCTGCCCCGCCATGATCACGCAGATGCGTTTTGCCGGGGCGGATGCGCAAGGCGAAATGCGTATCGCACGAGAAGGAGACGACCTTGGCCAGCACCGTCATCACCTACACACGGGGCAATACCTATATCGAGAACACGCCGGGCGCGAAGACGACCACCGCCACGGCGCATGGTCTCTGCGGGCTGATCACGGTCGGCGGGCACAGGATCGATGCCGTCGAACGGATGGATGGCTACGTGACCATGGCGGGCGGGAAGGACTACCCGAACTCCACCATGTACTGGAATGCACACTACGATTCCTATGTCATCAACCCCTGGCTCGGCAAAGCCGTCGAGGCGACCAAGCGCAAGAACATCCTCTTCCACCCGGCCAATTATCCCTCCCACCTGGAGGGCTGCATCGGCCCCGGGCTGCTGGAGAACGGCATGCTCACCTCCAGCAAGGAGATGCTGGAGTTCATGTGGTACCTGTCGGGCGGCAAGTACAACGTGAAGACGGGGCATGTGATCATGACGCTGCGGGTCGTGGGCGACATGAAATCCCTGGCGGCCTGCACGAAGTGGACAGCCTAAGGCAGCGCGCCGACCGTAGGCTTGGATGCGATCCAGGCCATGATGGGACTCCGCGGCACGGATGGCGCGGTGCTGTGCGGCGCCCTCGAAATGGGCGGGCACCGCAGGCGATGCTGGATCGCCACCTGGCCAGCCTGCCCGCCCGCGAAGCGCGCGACCGTGCTCCAGATCGCGAAGGAAACCGCCATGGCGACGCAGCAGAAACCGGAACTGCTGTTCCTGCACGCCCTGCCGCTGGATGGCTCGATGTGGGCGGGGCAGAAGGATCTGCTGCCGGGCGCGACCCACATGCCGAACCTCTACCCTTTCGGCGACAGCGTTCAGGCATGGGCCGCCGCGGCGCTGAGCCTCGTGACAGGCAATCGCCTGATCGTGGTCGGCTGTTCGGTGGGCGGGTCCTGCGCGATCGAAGTCGCGGTCGCCGCACCGGAGCGGATCGCAGCCCTGGTGCTCATCGGGACAAAGGCCGCGCACCGGCCCGACCCCGCCTTGCACGCATCCGCGCTCGGGATCATTCGGGACCAGGGGCTGGACCACGCCTGGGCACGCTTCTGGTCTCCGCTGTTCTCCCGCGCCGCCAGCAGCGCGGTGATCGGGGACGCGAGGCGCGCGGCACTTCGACAGTCGCCGCGGGATGTCGCGCGGGGCGTGACCGCCTTTCACAGCCGGCCGAGCCGAGACCAGTTCCTCGCGGCCTTTCCCCGCCCTGTCATCATCGTCACCGGCGCGGAGGACCGCATGCCAGGTCCGGAGGCGAGCGCGGCGCAGGCCCGTTCAACGCCGCAAGGACGCCTGCATATCGTCCAGGACTGCGGCCACTACGTGCCGTTGGAACGGCCGGGGCCGTTGAACCTCATCCTGCGCGACCTCATCGCCGCGCGATGATGACGATAGGCCCGGCCCATCGGCCTTTTTCACCCGCCCGGACGCCATCCCGCCCACCCGCATCCTTGACGCGCCCGCCGCGCCGCGCGACGTCTCCGCGCGTGACACACCCCGTCCCCGGCAAAACGCGCCCATGTCCCTGAAACCCATCCTGGCGCGCCTGGCCGCCGGCGAGCGCCTGGCCGAGTCCGAGGCCGAGCACGCCTTTGGCATCATCATGGCGGGCGAAGCCACGCCCGCGCAGATCGCCGGGCTGCTGATGGCCATGCGCGTGCGGGGTGAGACGGTGGCCGAAATGACCGGCGCGGTCCGCGCGATGCGCGCCCGCATGACCGGGATCGAGGCGCCGCCGGACGCCATCGACGTGGTCGGCACCGGGGGGGATTCGGCCGGCACGCTGAATATCTCCACCGCCGCGGCCCTGGTCGTGGCCGGGGCCGGCGTGCCGGTCGCCAAGCACGGCAACCGGGCGCTATCGTCCAAATCCGGGGCGGCGGATGCGATGACCGCCCTTGGCGTCACCCTGGATGTGCCGATCGAGCGGCTGCCGCAGGTGCTGGCCAGCGCGGGGATGGTCTTCCTCATGGCGCCCCGCCACCACGCCGCCCTGCGCCATGCGGCCGGGCCACGGGTGGAACTGGGCACGCGGACCATCTTCAACCTGCTGGGGCCGATGGCCAATCCGGCGCGGGTGACGCGCCAGATGACCGGCGCCTTTGCCCCGGAATGGCTGCGGCCGATGGCGGAGACCCTGCTGCGGCTGGGCACGACATCGGCCTGGCTGGTGCATGGCCAGGGGCTGGACGAATTGACCATCGCCGGGCCGTCGCAGGTGGTCGCCATCCGCGACGGGCTGCTGCACGAATTCAGCGTCTCGCCGGAGGATGCCGGCCTGCCGCGCGCGCCCGCCAGCACGCTGAAGGGCGGCGACCCGGCGGAGAATGCCGCGGCTCTGCTCGCCCTGTTGGAAGGCGCGCGCACCCCCTATCGTGACTGCGTGGTGCTGAACGCCGCCGCCGCCCTGGTCGTCGCCGGCCGTGCCGCCGACCTGCGGGAGGGGGCGGTGCTGGCGGCGCAGAGCCTGGACAGCGGTGCCGCGATGAACGTGCTCGACCGATTGAAGACCGCCACCGCCCCCCTCACCGCGCCAGCAGGCTGACCATGCCCGACATCTTGACCTACGACCTGCATGCGGACGTCCCGGATGTCCTGAAGCGCATCCTGGCCGACAAGGCGAAGGAGGTGGCGCTGCGTGCCGCCGCCATGCCGCAGTCGGCCGTCGAATCCGCTGCGCGCCACGCGCCGAAGATCCGCGATTTCGTCGGCGCCTTGTGCGAGCGGCTATCGGATGGGCGGATCGGGCTGATCGCCGAGATCAAGAAGGCCTCGCCCTCCGGCGGGCTGATCCGCGACCCGTTCGAGCCCGCGGCGCTGGCAAAAGCCTACCAGGCCGGTGGGGCCGCCTGCCTGTCGGTGCTGACCGACGGCCCCTGGTTCCAAGGCTCGGTCGAGGATCTGGTCGCCGCCCGCGCCGCCTGCACCCTGCCCGTGCTGCGCAAGGACTTCATGATCTCGCCCTGGCAGGTGTTCGAGGCCCGGGCGATGGGGGCCGATTGCGTGCTGCTGATCATGGCGGCGCTGACCGACGAACAGGCGCGCGAGTTGGAAGCCGTCGCCCGCAGCCTGGACATGGCGGTGCTGGCCGAAGTGCATGACGAGCGTGAGCTGGAACGCGCCCTTGGCCTGGAAACCCGGCTGATCGGGGTGAACAACCGCAACCTGCGGACCCTGGTGACCGACCTTGCCACCACCGAGCGCCTGGCCCCGCTGGTGCCGCCCGAACGCCTGCCGGTCGCCGAATCCGGGATGCGCGGCCCGGCCGATGTGCGCCGCATGGCCGATGCCGGCGCCCGCTGCATCCTGGTCGGCGAACATCTGTTGCGCGAGGCCGATGTCGAAGCCGCCGCCCGCGCGATGGTCGAGGCAGCGTGACCCTGACGCATTTCGACGCCGCCGGCCGGGCGGCGATGGTCGATGTGTCGGACAAGCCGCCGACCGCCCGCATCGCCACGGCCCGCGGCCGGGTGGTGATGCTGCCCGCCACCCTGGCGTTGGTCGAGGCTGGGCGCGCCGGCAAGGGCGATGTGCTGGGCGTCGCCCGCCTGGCCGGCATCATGGCCGCCAAGCGCACCGCCGACTTGATCCCGCTGTGCCACCCGCTGGCGCTGTCCAAGGTGACCGTGGACCTGGTGACCGTGGCCCCCGATGCGGTCGAGATCGAGGCGACCGTAAAGACCACCGGCCCGACGGGCGTGGAGATGGAGGCGCTGACCGCCGTCTCCGTCGCCGCGCTGACCGTCTATGACATGCTGAAGGCCGCCGACCGCGCCATGCGGATCGAGGATGTTCGCGTGGTCCACAAGGCAGGCGGGCGGTCCGGCGAATACAATGCCGCCTGAGCCCATGCTGTCGGTCGAGGCAGCGCGGGCGAAAATCCTGGCCGCCCTGTCGCCGCTGCCGGCCGAGGTCGTGGCGCTGCATGAGGCGGCCGGGCGCGTGCTGGCCAGCGCCGTGGTGGCGCGGCTGACCCAGCCGCCGGCGGATGTCTCGGCGATGGACGGGTATGCCCTGCGCGCCGCCGATGCGGTGCCTGGCGCGGCGCTGGCGGTGATCGGCGCGGCCCCGGCCGGGCATCCTTTTGCGGGCACGGTTGGTCCGGGTCAGGCCGTGCGGATTTTTACCGGCGGCTTCATCCCGGCAGGCACCGATGCGCTGCTGTTGCAGGAGGATGCCGAGGAGGCCGATGGCCATGTCATGGCGCGCGAACAGCCCCGCGCCGGGCGTTGGGTGCGGCCCGCGGGGCTGGATTTTTCGGCTGGCGACACCTTGCTGGCCCCGGGCCGGCGGCTGACCGCCCGCGACATCGGTCTGGCGGCCGCGGCCAACCATCCCTGGCTTGCGGTGCGTCGCGCGGCCAGAATCGCGATCCTGGCGACGGGGGATGAGATCGCCCTGCCCGGCGAACCGCTGCCGCCCGGGGGCATCGTGTCGTCCAACGCCCATGCGCTGGCGGCGGTGTGCCGCGCCATGGGGGCGGTGCCGAGCATCCTGCCGATCGCCGCCGACACCGCCGACGCCTTTGCCGGCATGGCCGAGACGGTGCGCGGCCACGACCTGCTGGTGACCACCGGGGGGGCGAGCGTCGGCGCGCATGACCTGGTGCAATCGGCCCTGGCGCCCGAAGGCTTCGAACGCGGTTTCTGGCGCATCGCCATGCGGCCGGGCAAGCCGCTGATCTGGGGGCGCCTGGGGTCCGTGCCGCTGCTGGGGCTGCCGGGCAATCCGGTCTCGGCCCTGGTTTGCGCCGTGCTGTTCCTGATGCCCGCGCTGCGGCGGATGGGTGGTGAGGCCGCGACCGACCCGGTGTTCCAGCCCGCCATCGCCGGGGTCGACCTGGCCGAGAATGACGGGCGGGAAGACTACCTGCGCTGCGCCCTGGCGCGCGACGACGCGGGCCGCCTGGTCGCGACGCCGGCGGCCAAGCAGGACAGTTCGATGCTGCGCACCCTGGCCGGTGCCGATGGGCTGCTGCGCCGCGCGGTGCGGGCGCCGGCGCTGGCGGCGGGGGCCGCGGTCGAGGTGATCGACCTGGGCGCCCTTGGCGTTTGATTCACTGTTGCGAATCAAGCCCCTGGCCTGTGGAAAACGGTTGACGGGCGATTTGGAACCTTCCTAGAACATCGGCACAGGTTGCCGCTTTGTTCGCGGCGATTCGCCTTTCGGGAGATGTCCGCGCCTATGCTGACCCGCAAGCAGCACGAATTGCTGATCTTCATCGACCGCCACCTGGCCATGACCGGCTATTCGCCGTCGTTCGAGGAGATGAAGGCGGCACTGTCGCTGAAATCCAAGTCCGGCATCCATCGCCTGATCACGGCGCTGGAGGAACGTGGCTTCCTGCGCCGCCGCGCCCATCGCGCCCGGGCGCTGGAGGTCATCCGCGTGCCGGAAAGCCGGACGCAGAGCGGCACGCCCGACCTGACGGTTGTGCCGCCCGATGGCGTGGGCTTCACCCCCAATGTCATCCGCGGCAATTTTGCCCCCAACCTGCCGGGGGCGGCGCGCGCGGCGAATGACGCGGCGGCGGTGTCGTTGCCGCTCTATGGCCGCATCGCCGCGGGCCAGCCGATCGAGGCGCTGCGCGACAGCGGCAGCACGATCGAGGTGCCGAGCGCGATGCTCTCGGGCGGCGAACACTATGCGCTGGAAGTCTCCGGCGATTCGATGATCGACGTCGGCATCCTGGATGGCGACAAGGTGATCATCCGCCGCGGCGATACGGCAGAGAACGGCGCCATCGTGGTGGCGCTGGTGGATGAGAACGAGGTGACCCTGAAGCGCCTGCGCCGGCGCGGCAATTCGATCGCGCTGGAAGCGGCGAACCCGCGGTATGAGACGCGGATTTTTGGGCCGGATCGGGTGCGGGTGCAGGGGCGGCTGGTGGGGTTGGTCAGGACGTACTGACCGCTACCCTTCCTCGGCCATCGGCAGCAGGGACGGTCGCGGCAGCGGCCGCCCCGGCACCCAGGGGCGGTCGCCGCGATAATCGCGGTCGCTGACCACCCGCGCGCCATCCGGCGCCAGCCACACGGCATGGGCGCCGTCGCGCCAGACGGAAAACCGGTCCACCACCTGGCTGCCGTCGCAGCGTCCGCGCATCGGTTCGGGCGCGATGACCACCGCCGCGATGCCGCAGACGCCGGGGGGTGGTGGTAGCCGGTCGGGATAGACCCCGGCGCGGGCCGCGCCACGGACGGGGGGGGCCGGGCGGACCAACACCGCCTCGGCCCCGCCCGGCGTCGCGCGCAACCGGCACAGATCGGTGGTGCAGGCCAATAACCCGCCAGCGGCGTCGCTGGCGGGCAGTTCGGCGGCGGTGTCCTCGCCAAAGCCGCGCAGCCAGATGTCGCGCACCATCCGGCTGGCGCCGGCGGCGCGCCAGACAAAGACCTCTCCATCGGCGCGCAGGGCCACTTGGCGGGCATCGGCCGCGACCAGCACATCGGGCGGCCGCACGACATAGGCGGACAGCAGCCCGGCCAGGATGAAGGGCACGCCCCAAAGCCGCGCCGGCCGCTTCCACAGGCACAGCCAACAGAACCCGGCCGACAGCACCGCCAGCCCAGCCACCGGCGGCGGCTGGGCGACCAGCGCGGCCCCCGGCCAGGCGGCGACGCCATGGGCGACCCAGAGGATCGCCTCCACCCCCCAGCCCATCGGGACCAGGGCGATGCCTTCCAATCCGAAGGGCATCAACAGCAGCGCCAGCATCCCCGCCGGCATCACCAATACCGAGGTGATCGGCACCGCCAGCGCATTCGCCGCGACGCCAAACACCTGCAGCCGGCCAAAGTGATACAGGCCGAAGGGGGTGGTCGCGGCGCCGGCCAGCACCGAGGTCAGCATCAACCCTGCCACCACCAGCAGCCCCCGCCGCCACCAGGCGCCATCGCCGCGCCACAGCGCGATCCGCCCGCGCAGGGCCTCATACCCCGCGATCAGGGCGAGCACGGCGGCGAAACTCATCTGGAAGGACGGGCCCAGCACCGCCGCCGGATTGACCAGCATCACCGCCACCGCCGCCACGGCCAGGACCCGCAGCGAGATCGCCCGGCGCCCCAGCATGACCCCCAATGTCACCAGCGCCGCCATGGCGAAGGAGCGCAGCATCGGCACCTGGAACCCAGTCAGGACCAGGTAGCCAGCCCCCGCCGCCAGCGCCACGACGGAGGCCACCGGCTTGCCCGGCACCCGCAGCGCCAGCCAGGGCACCGAGGCGATGCCGAAGCGCGCGAGCCAGAAGGACAGGCCCATCACGATGCCGATATGCAGGCCGGAGACGGACAGCAGATGGGCCAGCCCGGAATCCCGCATGGCGGTCAGGTCGGCGGCCGGGATGGCGCTCTGCCCGCCCGTCAGCAGGGCGCCGGCGATCGCGCCGGTGGCGCCGGGCAAGGCGGCGGTGACGCGCGCCTCGATGCTGGCGCGCAGCCCGGCGAGAGGTGGGGCGGCGCCATCGCCGGGGGTGACCTCGGCCGGGCCGATGCCGAAGCCCGACCCCGCCTGCCCGGCGAAGAAGGCGGCGCGCTGGAAATCCCAGGCCCCCGGAAAGGCCGGCGGCGCGGGCGGGCGGACCAGGGCGCGCAGGGTGATCGTGTCCCCCGGCGCCGGACGGGCGGCGTCGCCGGCGCGCAGGCGGATGCGCAAGGAGCGCGGGATGGGATGGCCGCCATCGAGGCGGGCCTCGGCCAGGGTGACGCGACGCCCCTCGGGCAGCAGATCGACCGCCTGCACGATACCGGTGACGAGGGTGGCCCGCGTCGGCAGCGACACGACCGGCGCGGCCCGGCCCGCGTGCCACAGCGCCACGGCGAAGCCCAAGGTCCCGGCAGCGAGCAGCCCGATGCCCAGGGCCGCCAGCGGCGCGCGGCGCAGCAGCAGGACGGCCGCGGCCAGGAACGGCACCGGCAGCCAGACCCAGCGCGGATCGGGTTCGCTGGCCGCGGCGAAGTAGGCCAGCACCCCCGCCCCCATCGCGACCGCGAGGAATGGCGGCAGGTCGCGCCAGGATTCAGCCAGCGCCAACCGCACCGCTTCCGGCCAGCGCGCGGCCGGGCCGGCCAAAACCTGGCTCAGGCGCGCGCCCCGCTAGGCCACGCGGCATCGCGCGTGCTACGGCCGCGCGACAATGCCTGGACTTTCGTGACACACGCCATGACCATCCGCACCCGCTTTGCCCCCTCGCCCACCGGCTACCTGCACATCGGCGGCGCCCGCACCGCCTTGTTCAACTACCTGTTTTCCCGCCACCACGGTGGGCAATTCCTGCTGCGGATCGAGGATACAGACAAGGCGCGCAGCACCGATGCCGCCGTCAAGCAGATCCTGGAAAGCCTGGACTGGCTGGGGCTGAACCCCGACGAACCGCCGGTGCTGCAATCGAGCCGCGAAGCCCGCCATGCGGAGGTCGCCCGCGAATTGCTGGCCAGCGGCCACGCCTACGAAGCCTATGACACGGCCGAGGAACTGGCCGCGATGCGCGCCGCCGCCGAGGCGGAAAAACGCTCCTTCCGCTACGACGGCCGCCGCTGGCGCGATGGCACCGCGACGCCGCCCCTCGGCATCGCCCCGGTCATCCGCATCAAGGCGCCGCTGACCGGCGAGATGCATGTGCCCGACCTGGTCCAGGGCGATGTCCGCGTCGGCTACACCGAATTGGACGACCTGATCATCCTGCGGTCCGACGGGTCGCCGACCTATCTGCATGCGGTCGTGGTGGACGACCACGACATGGGGATCACCCATGTCATCCGCGGCGACGACCACCTGACCAATACCTTCCGTCAATGCCTGATCTATGACGCGATGGGCTGGAAGCGGCCGGAGTTCGCGCATATCCCGCTGATCCATGGGGCCGATGGGGCGAAGCTGTCCAAGCGGCACGGCGCGGTGTCTGTGCTGGATTTCCGCACCCAGGGGCTGCTGCCGGAGGCGGTGTGCAACTACCTGCTGCGCCTCGGCTGGGGTCATGGGGATGAGGAGTTCCTGACCCGCGAGCGGGCGATCGACCTGTTCGACCTGCCGGGTGTCGGGCGGGCGGCGTCGCGGATGGATTATGCCAAGCTCAGCCACCTGAACGGGCTGTGGATGCGGCAGACCGCGCCGGAACGCTTGACCGCAGAGGTGGTCGGCAGGCTGGGGCTGGGCACCGCATCGCCCGCCGCGGCCCGGGTCGCGGCCTTGGTGCCGGACCTCGCACCACGCGCCAGGAACCTCGTGGAACTTGCTGAACAGGCACGTTTTGTGGTCGACATGCCCGCGATGGATGCCAAGGCCGCCGCAGCCCTGGATGCGACCGCCCGCACCCGTCTGCCGGCCTTGGCCGAGGCCCTGGCCGCGACCGACTGGAGCCGCGAGGCGCTGGAAACCACGCTGCGGGCACAGGCCGACATCCTCGGGATCAAGCTGAAGGATCTGGCGCAACCCCTTCGCGCTGCTTTGACCGGCAGCCTGCAAAGCCCGCCCCTGGATGCGACCCTGGTCGCGCTGGGGCGGGAGGAAAGCCTGGCCCGCATCGAAGCGGCGCTGGCCGCATGACCCTCGTCGGCGCGGCGCTGGAGAGCATCCTCTGGAGCCTGGTCGCGCCGGCGATCTTCATCCCCGCCATCGTGCTTGGCTGGTTGGCACGCGGCTTCTGGGTCGTCATTTTCGGCGCGGTGGTCATCGCGGGGGCGAATATCGTCATGTCGCTGGCGGAGACCCTGCCCCGGGGCGCCGAAAGGGTCTTCTGGCTGGCGCCCCTTGGCGTCGTGGCCCCGCTGGTCATCGGCAGCGCCGTGTTCCTGCTGCGCCGCTGGCTGACATCCCGCGACCAGGCCGCCCCCGGCAGCATCGGGCCGCGCCTGGTGCGCTGCCTGATCGGGCTGGTGCTGGGCGGGGTGATCGGCTTCGGCATCGGGCTGGGGGTGGGCCTCGCCGTGATCGTGATCGGCGGGGTCGCCAACCAGGCGGGCGGCGCAAGCGCCCTGGTGGTCTTCGTCTTTGTGTTTCCGGGCATCCTGATCGGGATGATCGTCGGGGCCATCATCGGCTGGGTCCGGTCCCGCCGCGTGTGAGCGGCCGGTTAGGAAAGTTCTGAAGTATTGGGAAGTTGTGCCGTGGAGAGGGCTTCGCCCCCTCCATACCTCCCCCACCAAGGGGCCGTGGCCCCTTGGAACCCACGCGATTTGGTAAAACAAAGGGAGGGGCTTCATTGGCGGTTCATTCGCCGGTGTTGTGACATGCCCCTCCCTTTATTTTACCAATACATTGCGCCGATCCAGGGGGCGGCGCCCCCTGGCGGGGAGAGTTTGAGAGGGGCAAAGCCCCTTTCAAAGCGCAACTTACCAATACTCGGCACCCTGCCCCATCGCCACCCCGATCCCGGCCAGCACGTCCTCGGCCAGCACGCCAGGCCCGGTTGGGGCCGCGGCGCCGTGGACCCAGGCCGCGGCGCAGGTGGCCTCGAAGGGCGGCATTCCCTGGGCCAGGAAGCCCGCGATGATGCCGGCCAGCACGTCGCCGGCGCCGGCGGTGGCGAGGGAGGGTGGTGCGTTGTCGTTGATCGCGGCGCGCCCGTCGGGGGCGGCGATGATGGTATCCGCGCCTTTCAGCAGCACCACGGCGCCGGTCGCGGCGGCGGCGGCGCGGACGGCGGCGATCTTGTCGGCATTCGGGTCGCCGAACACGCGCAAGAATTCGCCGGCATGGGGCGTCAGCACGGCGAAGCCGGCCAGGGTCGCGGGCTGACCCGAGGCGGCGGCGAAGAGGGAGGCGTCGCCGACGACCTGGCGCCCGGCCGCGACCAGGGTTTGGGCGCGCGCCAGGGTTTCGGGCGTCGCCGGCAGGCCGGGCCCGACCACCCAGACGCGGTGCCGGGGGTCGTCGGACGGACCATCGGCGACCAGCAGCCCTGGTTCGCAGCCGCGCAGGAGGGTGGCGATGGTGGGGTTGGGGGCCTCGATCGCGACCAGCCCAGCGCCGGCGCGGCGGGCGGCGGCGGCGGCCAGGCGGGCGGCGCCGGGCATGGTGGGGCCGGCGAGGATGGTCACGTGTCCGCGGGCGTATTTGTGGGATTCGGGGCCGGGCGTCGGCAGGCGCCAGAGCCAGGGACCGTTGCGCCAGAGGCGCGGGGGCGGACCGACGGCCGGCATGCCGATATCGGCCAGGACCAGATCGCCGCACAGCGCCCGTCCTGGCAGCAGCAGGTGGCCAGGCTTGCGGCGCCAGAAGGTGACGGTCAGTGCGGCGGGGCGGACGGCCCCCAGCGCCCGCCCGGTCAGGCCGCAGAGGCCGGAGGGCACATCCACCGCCACCACCGGCCCGCTGGCGGCGGCCAGGACGGCGGCGACCTCCGGCGCCAGGGGGCGGGTCAGCCCGGCGCCGAAGACGGCATCGACCAGGATTTTGGCGCGGGCGGCCTCGGCGGGGGTGAAGGGGAGGATGGGGCCGCGGTAGCGGGCGGCGGCCTCGGCGGCGGCGGTGCCGGGGCGTGGCGGGGCCAGGGCCGCGACCGCGACCGGCCAGCCGGCCTGGTCCAAAAGCCGCGCCGCGACCCAGCCATCGCCACCATTGTTGCCGGGCCCGGCGAGCACCAGCGTCGGCGCGGGCCGAAAGCGGGCGCGGATGGCGCGGGCCACGGCGCGGCCGGCGGCGGCCATCAGGGTTTCGATGGGCACGCCGGCCAGGACGGCGGCGGCATCGGCCAGGGCGGTTTCGGCCGGGGTCGCCAGGAACTCGATGTCGGGGTGTGGCGTTTTCATGCGGGCAGCATAATCGGATTGCCGCCCCTCCCGCTGCGGGGTGGTCGCGCCTAATGTTCTTTGGAAGAATTGGAGGATCCGACATGTCACGAGAACGCCCCGCGACGGAACGCAGCCTGAACGAGCTGTACCGCGACGACCCGGAACGCGCCGATGCGCTGGCCTGGGGGCGCCGGGGTGCGTTGAAGGGGGCTGCCCTGGCCAGCATGGGTGCGGCGCTCGGCGCCAGCATGCCCTTTGGCGGCAAGCTGCCCACCGGCGTGATCCCGGCGGCCTTGGCCCAGGCGCCGGCGGCGGCCCCGGCCGTGCTGCGGATGGATGGCAAGGCGCCGCTGATCGTGCTGGGCGAACGCCCGCTGGTCGCGGAAACGCCGGAGACCATGCTGGATGACGCGGTCACCCCGACCGACAAGATGTTCATCCGCAACAACGGCCAGATCCCCACGCCCTTCGCCGGCGACCCGAAGACCTGGCGGCTGAAGATCGACGGCGAGGTGAACACCCCGCTGGACCTCACGGTCGGCGATCTCGAAGCCCGCTTCCCGCTGGTCACCATGCAGTTGCAGTTGGAATGCGGCGGCAATGGCCGGTCGGCGTTCAGCCCGGAAACCCGCGGCAACCAATGGGGCAATGGCGCGATCAGCAACGCCGCCTGGACCGGCGTGCGGCTGCGCGATGTGCTGGCGGCGGCGGGGCTCAAGGACACCGCCCGCTTCACCGGTCAATCCGGCGCCGATCCGCATTTGTCGGGGGCGACGGACCGCGCGTCGATCAGCCGCGGCATGCCGATCGCCAAGGCGCTGGACGAGGATACGCTGATCTGCACCCGCCTGAACGGTGCCGCGATCCCCAATATCCACGGCTTCCCCTTGCGCCTGGTGGCGCCGGGCTGGCCGGCCAGCCTGAGCCCGAAGTGGTTCAACCACATGGTGCTGCTGCCGGTGCCGCATACCGGCCAGGGCATGGGCGGGACGTCGTATCGGCTTCCGGTGAACCCGATCGTGCCGGGGTCGAACAATGATGGCGCGAGTTTCGCCGACATGACGTCGATGCCGGTCCGCTCGGTGCTGACCAACATCGCCCATGGCAGCCGGCTGCCGGCGGGGACGCGGGCGCTGGACCTGCGGGGCGCCGCCTGGGCCGGGGACCTGACGGTGGGGGCGGTGCATGCATCGGTCGATTTTGGCGCGACATGGGTGCCGATGACGGTCGCGGCCCCGGCCAACCGCCACGCCTGGCAGCGTTGGGAAGGCCGCGTCACCCTGCCCTCGGATGGGTATTTCGAGGTCTGGTACCGCGCGACCGACAGCCAGGGTCGGATGCAGCCGCATCTGGCGGCGAACTGGAACCCGCAGGGCTACGGGGCCAACCCAATCAGCCGCGCCGCCGTGCTGGTGGGCTGATCCGGCATGCGATTGACGCTGACAGGGGTGGTGATCGGGTTCCTGATCGCCACCACGGTGGGGCTTTTTGGCCAGAAGGCGGGGTTTTGGGGGCGGCCGACGGTCAGGGTCGTGGCGGTGGCGCCGGTGGTTGCGCCTCCGGTGCCTGCGCCGGTCGCGGTTCCCGCCCCGGCCCCGGTGCCTGCGCCAGTGGCGGCCCCCGCACCGGTCCCGGTGGCCGCACCCGCGCCCGCCCCGGTCGTCGCCGCCGCCGCCCCATCCGCCCCCCCCACCGGTGAGGAAACCGTCGATATCCTGCCCGAGGGCCCGGGGCGCGAAGAGACCTTCTTGGCCTGCACCGCCTGCCACTCCACGGCATTGATCCGGCGTTCCGGCTTCAACCGCGAGTCCTGGGATGGGCTGATGGACTGGATGGTGGAGAAGCAGGCGATGAACCCGCTGGATCCGGACATGCGCCGCGTGATCGTGGACTACCTGGCGGCCAGTTTCCCGCCCCGCTCAGCGCCGCGAGGGCGCGGCAATCCCTTCGCGACGCAGTAGCAGGCTGTCGAATAGAGGGGAGGTTGCGCCGTGGAGAGGGCTTCGCCCCCTCCACACCACCCCCACCAGGGGCCGCCCCCCTGGACCGGCACGATGTATTGGTAAAATAAAGGGAGGGGCATGTCGCAACATCGGCGAATGAACTGCCGATGAAGCCCCTCCCTTTATTTTACCAAATCGCGTGGGTTCCAAGAGGCCACTGCCCCTTGGTGGGGAGAGTTTGAGAGGGGCGAAGCCCCTTTCAAAGCGCCACCCCCATGTCTTCAGCCCGACCGCGCCCGCATCGTTGCACGGGTCGCGCCGAATTCGGCTGACGCGATCAGGCGCCGTCGCAGTGTCGCCATGTCGTCGTGCTGTGCCGCGTGCCATTCGGCGACGGCGTCGCTTTCGCAGTCGCGGCCCAGGATGAAGCGATAGGCGATCCGCACGTCCTCCGCCGTCAGCGCCGGCGGCGGCGGCCGCCCCAGCACGTGTTCGCGCAGGAACGCGCGCGCGCGTCCAACCGCCGGCGGCGCCACCCCGCCCCAGGCCGCGGGGCCGGCGCGGCCATAGGCGACGTAGGAAGCCTCAAGCATCGCAGGCAGGGTGAAGTCACGCCCGTAGACCGAGAAATCCAGCCCGCCCGGGCAGCCCAGCCGCCGCGCGAGTTCGGGATAGACCGGCCACCGGCAGCATTCGACGAAATCATCCCGCGGCACCGGGGCGTCGCGCGGCGCGATCCCGGCGCGCAGCAAGGCCGACCGTGCGATCGCGAACAACACCGCCAGCTTCGGGTGGTTGGGCGAATGCATGAACTCCGCCGGCGCATCGGCGGTGATCTCGTCGAAATCATACCCCTTCGGTGCCAGCCAGCTGCTGGCGAAGGCGCGGTCATGCGCGAAGGTGTCGAAATACCCCAGGGCGGCATAGGTGAAGCCGTTGAACAGCCGCAGCAGGCGCGCGACCGGCACGCCCTCGATGAAGCCGGCCATCGCCAGCGCGGAGTGATACGGGCCCATCGGGCCGATGGGGGCGCCGCTGCCCTCCGGCACCAGCACCACCCTGTCCGGATGGAAGCCGCGAAACACAAAGGCCGGCAGGATGATCGCGCGGCGCGCCCGTGGTGCGAGGTGCTCGGTCGCGAGCGGTCCGAACGGCCCGTTCTCGATCGGTTGGGTGAACAGCACGTCGCAGGACGCCAAGGCATCGGCGAAGCCGGCCAGATCGCCGTGCTTGTCGTTGGTGTCGAGCCGCACGACGACGCGATCCGCCTGCGGCGCCAGCACCGCGAAGCTGGTGGCGAAGCCGGCCGCCTGACAATTCCCCAGCACGCCGATCCGCAAATCCAAGGTCTCCAGCAGCCGGCGAAACTGGCGGCCATGCCCCAGGTGGTCAAGGCGGGTGCGGCTGGATCCGGATCGGGTGCAACAGCGGCCGTGCTGATCCGGATCAAGGACAGCCGCCCGCCGGCGCGCCACAGATCATGCCGTCGGTCCACGCCGGAACAGCCCGGCAAAGGCCGTGGAGCATGGTCCGGATCGGCGGGATCGCCGCGGCGGTGAACCATGCCAGCAGCAAGGGTTGGGCCGTTCCCGCCTGACGGCGCACGGCCTGGCCGAAGGGAGGATTTCGAGATGCCCCTTTGCCGGAACACCCCGAACCGTGCCGCGCAACGCCGCGGCGGGCGGCACGCATGACGGGCGCAAGCACGGAATGGATCGTCATCGCCGATGGCGAACACGCGCGCTTCCTGACCCGGACAGCGCATGGGGCGTTCCACACCTTCAAGACCCTGGAATCGGAAACCGCCGGCCTGCGATCATCGGATTTGACCAGCGACGAACCGGGCCGCGCTTTCGAAAGCGGGGATGTCGCGCGCCACGCCATCGCCCCGCGTGAGGATCCGCATCTGCGGGAGAAGCATCGCTTCGCCGCCCTGGTCGCGGCGCATGTGAATGCAGCGGCGGGGGCCGGGCTGTTCGGCCGCCTGGTGCTGGTCGCCCCGATCCGCACGATGACCACGCTGGACAGCGAACTCGACGAACCGGCGTCGACGCGCGTGACCCATCGCATCCGCAAGGACCTGACGAAGGTGCCGGACGGCGACCTGGCGCCGCATCTGCCGCCCTGGCCGGCGGGATAAAGGCTGCGCGCGGGGGTTCGCGTCACTCCGGGCTTCGCCCGGCATGGCGCAGCCCCTAGCATGGCGGTTCGCCGCCGGAGTCGCAGCCATGGCCTTCGTGATCGCCGTCGCCCAGCGCAAGGGCGGCGCGGGCAAATCCACCATCGGGGCCAACCTCGCCACCGCGCTCGCCGAGACAGGTGAGAAGGTGACGCTGCTGGACACCGACCCGCAGGCATCGCTGACCCGCTGGCATGCGGAACGCAGCGCCAATGCTTCGTCCCGCCGCCTGCCGCTGGTGTTCGAGACCTTGTCCGGCTGGCGCGTCGCCCAGGCGATCGACCGCCAGAAGCGCGGCCCGGGCTTTGTCGTGATCGACACGCCGCCGCATGCGGACACGGATGCGCGCAACGCGATCCGCGCCGCCGACCTGGTGCTGGTGCCGTTGCAGCCATCCGCCGCCGATCTGTGGGCGATGGATGCGACCTTGGAGGTGACGGTCGCGGAGCGTCGGCCGGTGATCGTGATGCTCAATCGCCTGCCGGCCTCGGGCAAGCTGCGCGACCAGATCGCGGCGGAGGTCGCGCGTCGTGGGCTGCCGCTGCTGTCGGGCGCCTTCGGCAACCGCACCGCTTTCGCCGCGGCCTTCGCCCTGGGGCTGGGGGCGGTGGAACACGCGCCCAAGGGGGCGGCGGCGAGTGAGGCGCGGGCGCTGGCGGAAGCCATCGCAAGAGAATCGAAATGAAGGAAATCGCATGATCACGGGTCCACTCGCCTTCGCCCTGCATGTCCTGGGGGCGGTGCTCTGGGTCGGCGGCATGGTCTTCGCCATCGTCGTGCTGCGCCCCGCCTTGGGGCTGCTGGCGCCGGCCGACCGGCTGGCGCTGCTGGGGCGCACGCATAAAAAATTCTTCCTGATCGTGTGGCATGCGATGCCGATCACCATCGCCTCCGGCTACGCGCTGATGCTGACCTGGTATGGCGGTTTCGCCGGGGCCGCGTGGCATGTGCACCTGATGCACCTGACCGGGCTGATCATGGCCGGGGTATTCCTGGCGATCTTCTTCGGGCCGTGGCGGGCGATGCGCACGGCACTGGCGGCCGGGGTGCTGCCGGATGCCGCCGCCGCCAACGACCGCATCCGCCAGATGGTCACGGTGAACATGGCGCTTGGCCTGCTGACGGTGGCCGTCGCCGCCTGGGGACGATTTGGCGGGTGATCGTCGTCGAAACCCCGGGCGGGCCGGCTGAAGCCGAAATCCTGGCCGGCCTGATCGCGCACAATGCCGAAGCGACCGGCAGCGGCCAGCGGCATCCCTTGCTGCTGGCGCTGCGGGATGATGCCGGGGCGCTGATCGGCGGGTTGAAGGCCGAGGTGGTGCACGGCTGGCTGTTCGTGGACAACCTTTGGATCGCCGCCGCCGGGCGCGGCCGGGGCCAGGGCGCCGCCCTGATGGCCAGGGCCGAAGCCGCGGGACGTGCGTTGGGCGCGGTCGGTGGGCATCTGTACACCAGCACCTTCCAGGCGCCGGGCTTCTACGAAAAGCTGGGCTATCGGGAGATCGGGCGCCTGCAAGGCCGGCCGGCCGGGCATGACCGGATTTGGATGGCGAAGCGCTGGGGCTGATCCCGGTGCCCCCCGCAAAACTGCGGCCTCGGCATTCGCGCCATGCGCGTATGGGCGGTGGCGGTCGCCACTTTTCGCCCCACATGTGACGCGCGGCGATCGCGCCGCGACATGGCCGATGCCTGCGCACCACCCGGAGCCTGAAGCATGAGCACGAATTCCGACTACACGCCCGACAAGGTCTGGGCCTGGAACAAGGCCAATGGCGGCCGCTTCGCGAACATCAACCGCCCGATCGCCGGGCCGACGCATGACAAGGAACTCCCGGTCGGGCGCCATCCCCTGCAGCTCTATTCGCTGGGGACGCCGAATGGCGTGAAGGTCACGATCATGCTGGAGGAGCTTCTGGCCCTCGGCCACCAGGGCGCCGAATACGATGCCTGGCTGATCAGGATCGGCGAAGGGGATCAGTTCGGCAGCGGCTTCGTCGCCATCAATCCCAATTCGAAGATACCGGCCCTGATGGACCGCAGCGGGCCGAAGCCGATCCGGGTCTTCGAATCCGGCGCGATCCTGATGCACCTGGCGGAGAAGTTCGGCGCCTTCCTGCCGGTGGAACCCGCCGCGCGCGCCGAATGCCTGTCGTGGCTGTTCTGGCAGATGGGCAGCGCGCCCTACCTGGGCGGGGGCTTCGGCCATTTCTACGCCTATGCGCCGACCAAGATGGAATACCCGATCGACCGCTTCACGATGGAGGTGAAGCGCCAGTTGGACGTGCTGGACCGCCGCCTGGCCGAAAGCCCCTACCTGGCCGGCGACGACTACACGATCGCCGATATCGCCGTCTGGCCCTGGTATGGCGGGTTGGTGAACGGCTGGCTCTACGGTGCCGCGGAGTTCCTGAAGGTCGAGGACTATACCCACGTCCGGCGCTGGGCCGATGCGATCGGCGCCCGGCCGGCCGTGCAACGCGGGCGCATGGTCAACCGTGTCAGCGGCGATCCGTCGAGCCAGTTGCACGAGCGGCATGAGGCCAGCGATTTCGCGACGAAGACCCAGGACAAGCTGGCCGAAGTGAGCTGAGGAACGGGAATCCCGCCCCCGTCTTTCCCTCCAGCACCGGCCGTGCTGTGACCGCGCCGGCCCGGATGGGCGACCACGCGGCCGGCCGGCGCGCCGGGGGAAACGCCAGGGGGCAGGTCAAGGCATGGCAGTCGCGGTGAAGCTTGGCCTGGCCGCGGCCATGCTGCTTGTCGGTGCATGGACCCTGGGTGCCATGCAGGGCTGGCGGATGGCGGTGCTCTGGTGTCTGGGGGCCGGGCTTGGGCTGGTGCTGTTCCGTGCCAGCTTCGGCTTCGCCGGCGCCTTCCGCCGCTTGATCCTGGACCGGCGCGGGCTTGGGCTGCGGGCGCAGATGGTCATGCTGGGCCTGGCCGTCTGCCTGTTCCTGCCGGTGCTGGAGGCCGGCAGCCTGTTCGGCACGCCGGTGCGGGGCTTCGTCTTTCCGCTCGGCGTCGCGCTGCTGCTGGGTGCCTTTCTGTTTGGCATAGGCATGCAGCTTGGCGGGGGGTGCGGGTCCGGCACGCTCTATGCCGCGGGGGGTGGGCAGGAGTCCCGCATGTGGATCACGCTCGCCGCCTTCATCGCGGGCGCCACGCTGGCGGCCTGGCAGGGGGAGCTTTGGCTGGATTGGCCCGCCCTGCCCGCGATCTCGCTGCTGGACCGGCTTGGCGCCGGGCGGGCCATTGCCCTCAGCCTGGCCGTATTCGCGCTGGTCTGGTGCGCTTCGGCCATCGTCGAGCAGCGGCGCCACGGCGGCGTGGAAGCGCTGCAGTGGCGTGGGACCGGGCGGATGGTCTGGCGCGGCCCGTGGTTGCTGGTCTGGGGTGCCGTGGCGCTCGCGGTGCTGAACTTCGCGACCCTGGCGATCGCCGGACGGCCCTGGGCCATCACGGCGGCCTTTCCGCTTTGGGGCTCGCGCGGTGTGGAATTCATGGGCTGGGACGAACCGGCCTTCTGGACCTATTGGGAAGACCCGACACGGACCGAGGCGCTGCTGCGTCCACTGGTCGCGGATCGCATCGGGGTCATGGATCTGGGGCTGATGCTGGGCGCTTTTTGCGCCGCGGCGCTGGCGCGGCGGCCGGCGGATTGGCGGCTGCCGCGACCGGGGGCCGTCGCGGCCTCGGTCGTCGGCGGGCTGCTGCTTGGCATTGGCGCGACGCTCGGTTCCGGCTGCAATATCAGCGCTTATTTTGGCGGCATCGCCTCCGGCAGCCTGCACGGCTGGGTCTGGATCCTGCCCGCTTTGGCGGGCAATTGGGTGGGGGTGCGGCTTCGCCCGGCTTTCGGCCTGGACACCTCATCGCCTATTTGACAGATGGGGTTCGTGTTTTATATAAATCCACTCAAGAATAAAACACACACCACATCGCCGAGGACGATCATGCCGACACCGCGCAATGCCCTGGTGCTCCTGATGGCCCTGGCCCCCTTCACAGCTCAAGCCCAGCCCCTGGTCGCGGAAGGATGCGTCGGCTGCCACGGGCCGAACGGGTCCGGCAGCGGCGGCATTCCCGCCCTGGCCGGCCGGCCACAGGCGGAGTTGGTGGCGCTGATGACCGCCTTCCGCGCCAATGAACGCCCGGCCACCATCATGGGCCGTGTCGCGCGCGGCTATACCGACCCGGAGATTGCCGCCGCCGCCGCCCATTTCGCCGGGCAGGCACGGCCATGAGCGTTACCCGACGCAGCCTGATCGCTGCCGCGGCGCTCGCCGCCCCCCTGCCCTTGCGCGCCCAGACCCAGGCCCGGTTGCTGGTCATCGGCGGCGGCTTCGGCGGCGCCTCGGCCGCCAATTTCGCCCGCCGCAGCTTCCCCTGGCTGGAGGTGACGCTGGTCGAGCCCAGGACCCGCTTCGTCACCTGCCCCTATGGCAACCTGGTGCTGGCCGGCACAAGGCAGATCGGCGACATCTCCCATGGCTATGACGGGCTGCGCGCGCGCGGTGTCCGCGTGGTGCACGACTGGGCCACCGGCATCGACCCGGCCGCCAGGCAGGTGCGCCTGCGGGGTGGCGAGACGCTGGCCTATGACCGGCTGATCCTGTCGCCCGGCATCGCGCTGCGCTGGGATGCGCTGCCAGGCTACGACGAGGCCGCCGCCGAACGGCTGCCGCATGCCTGGGTGCCCGGCGATGGCGCCCAGACCCTGCTGCTGCGCCGGCAGTTGGAGGAGATGCCCGATGGCGGCGTCGTGGGCCTGGCCATCCCGGCCAACCCGTTCCGCTGCCCGCCCGGCCCGTATGAGCGGATCAGCATGATCGCCTCCTACCTCAAGCGGCATAAGCCGCGGGCGAAAATCCTGGCGCTGGATGCGAAGGATGCCTTCAGCAAGCAGGCGCTGTTCCAGGATGGCTGGAACGCGCTCTACCCCGGGCTGATCGAATGGGTGCCGGCCAATCGCGATGGCAAGGTCACCCGCGTCGATGCCGCCGAGCGCGTGCTGGAGACGGAGTTCGGCACCCGGCACAAGGTCGATGTGGGCAATGTCATCCCGCCGCAATCCGCGGCCCGGATCGCCATCGACACGGGGCTGGCCGATGCCTCCGGCTGGGTGCCGGTGAATCCCGTCACCTTCGAATCCCGCGCCGCCCCGGGCATCCATGTGGTGGGGGATGCGAATATCCCGGGCCCCATGCCGAAGTCCGGCTATGTCGCCAACAGCACCGCCAAGCAGGCCGTCGCCAGCGCCGCCGCCAGCCTGCGCGGCGAGGCACCGCCGACCGCGATCTATTACAACACCTGCTATTCGCATGTCGGCGAGGATTACGGGATCTCCGTCGTGGGCATCTATCGGCCGAATGCCGAGGGCAGCGCGATCGTGGAGGTGCCGAATTCCGGCGGCGTCTCCCCGCGCGGCGACCTGCCGGACCAGCGCCGGTTGGAGGCGCAATACGCCGATGGCTGGTACGCCAGCATCACGCGGGACATGTTCGGGTGATCCATCGCCGCGCGACCCTGTCGCTGGTGCTGCTGCCGTGGCTGGCGCTGGCCGAGGCCGAGCCGCTGGCCGAAGCCATCCGCGCGCAGATCGGCGATGCCGAGCCCGAGGAGGGCGGCATCGCCCTGCGCACGCCCACGATCGCCGAGAACGGCGGCCAGGTGCCGCTGACCGTGCTGGTGGACAGCCCGCAGACCGCGGCCGAGCATGTCACCGCGATCCACGTCTTCGCCACGCGCAACCCCACCCCCGGCGTCGCGACTTTCCGCCTGACGCCGCTGCTGGCGCGGGCGGAGGTGCAGACGCGCATTCGCCTGGCCGAACACCAGGCCATCATCGTGCTGGCGCAGATGAACGACGGCACCGTGCGGCGCGCCACGGCCGAAATCCGCGTCACCACCGGGGGTTGCCTGTCATGAGCGGCAGCATCGGCACGCCCCGCCTGCGTGTGCCCCGCACCGCGCGGGCCGGCGAGGTCGTGGAGATCCGCACCCTGATCGAACACCCGATGGAAACCGGGCTGCGGCAGGAGGGCGGTCGCACCGTGCCACGCGACCTGCTGAACCGCGTCACCGTCCGGGTGAATGGCGAGACGGCGCTGGTCGCCGAATTGCGCAATGGCACGTCGGTCAACCCGTACCACGTCTTCTTCCTGCGGATCGAACGGACCAGCGACCTGGATTTCACCTGGACGGATGAAGCCGGCCGCATGGTGCGAAGTACGGCGCGGATCATCGTCGCGTAGAAGCGGCCATCACCGCCGGCGGCGAGGCCCGGCACATGATCACGCTGATGCTCGCGGTCAGCCGGCGCCTCGCCCGGGCCGGCAGCACGACGCGCGCTGGCATTTGGGGGCGCGAGACCCCTCGGCCGCGCATGTGACCAGCGGCGAATGCGGCCGGCAGGCTCGCTCGGGTGCCCCGAACGCTACTGCGCGCCGATCTGCGCGGCACAGGCCTTGAGTTCCTCGATGAGGCCGCCTGGTCCCTCTTGCGGGAGATCTTCCCTGGCCAGGATTCGCGTCAGGCTGGCGCGTACCTCACCTTCGCCGCGAGGCGGCAGCGGAACGGCCACGGCGGCGAGGAGCGGATTGAACTGGCCGATGGTCACGACATGACCGTCGCGCCGTATCGCCGTCAGCTTGCTTCGATAGGTCTTCCAGTCCGAGGCCAGGCGAGCCTCGCTGATTTCGGACTGGTGGTTCAGGTACAGCGACCTGACGCGATGCGCCGGCTGGAACGCCAGGATGGCCAGCGACGCCGCGCCGTAGAACAGGGGCAAGGGGAATCCACGGGACCGCAGCAGGCGGATTTTCTGGTGGTCGGCGGTGATGACCTCCGGTCCCACCTTGTGGACGCACAGGACCCGGTCGCCATACAGGCTCGACAACAGGACGACGCTGTTCGGGTTGGAGGCCAGCAGCGCCGGCATCTCGACATGTCCCACCCTCAGCAGCGGGTCGGTGAGGCACATCAGCCGCTCAAGCTCGACGATGCGCGGCCCTAGCGAATAGAGCCCCCCGCCGGCATTCGCGACAAAGCCCACGTCGCAGAGGCCCTTCAGATAGCGATAGGCCGTGGATTTGGTGTAGCCCAGTCGCTCCATCACGTCCTCGACGCGAATGAGCGGCAGATCGGTGGAAAACAGGTCGAAAATGTCGAAGACGCGACCGATGCTGCCATCGGTGCGCGCGTCCGGACCCTGCCTCGGGCCAGGCCGGTCCTCCGCATGCAGCGGATCGGCTTCGGCGCCGACAAGGCTTCCTGTCACTCCATGCTCCTCATTCAGGTCCGTCACGCGGTCGCCGCCGGGCCGGGCGCGTGCGGCATACACAGCACGTCACGCGACAGGGCGTCCACTGTGCGGCTCCCGACCTGCCCCATCACGCGGCGAGTCTCCTCCTTGAGGATGGCCAGGATCTGTTCCGCCCCCGCCTGGCCGCCGGTCGCGACGCCCCAGAGCGGCGCACGCCCCACCAGGACGGCCTTGGCGCCCAGCGCCAGCGCCTTGACCACGTCGCTGCCGCGGGTGATCCCGCTGTCGAGCAGCACGGGAACCCGGCCGGCAACCCGCTCCAGGATCGCGGGTAGCGCCATCACGGGCGGAATGGCGGCATCGAGCACACGGCCGCCATGGTTGCTGACGATGATGCCGTCCACGCCGCATGCGACCGCGGCTTCGGCATCCGCAGGGTGCAGCACACCCTTGATGAGCAATTGCCCCGACCACAGGCGGCGCAGATCGCGCAGGTCATCCCAGCTCAATGAATCCGCCTTGGGCATGGCCTTGCCCATGGGGGCTGCGGTCATCTTCTGCTGCATATCCGTGGGATAATTGCGATAGCGCGGCATGCCCGTCGTCAGCAGGTAGCGACCGAGCACGCCGCAGAGCCAGCGTGGATGCAAGGCGACATCGACGATGTTCTTCGATGTGAAGCGGAAAGGCACGGTGAAGCCGCTACGCAGATTGTATTCGCGGTTGGAGGGCACCGCCGTATCCACGGTGACCACCAGCGCCTTGAACCCCGCCTTGCGGGCACGCTCGACCAAGGCATGCGACATGCTGCGATCCGGCCACATGTAGAGCTGGAACCAGAGATTGCCACCGGCTTCCGCCGCCACGCGTTCCATGGCCGTCAGCGATCCGGTGGCCAGGGTGAAGGGCAGGCCCGCCTTGGCCGCGGCGCGCGCGAGGGCGATCTCCCCCTCGAACCACAAAAGCCCGGCGGCGCCGGTCGGCGCCACGACGATCGGCGCGCTGACCGCCTGCCCGAACAAGCTCGTCGCCGGATCGCGTCCGGACACATTGGCGAGGACGCGCGGCACCAGCTTGATGTCGCGAAAGGCCTGCCTGTTCGCATCGAGCGCGAATTCATCCTCCGCGCCCCGATCGACGAAGTCGAACAGGCCGCGCGGCAGCCGCTGGCGGGCTTTCCGCCGGACATCATGTGCGTTGTAGGCGGGCATCGTGCTCTTGCTCTCCCTGCGTCAAATGCGTTCGGCACCGATCAGGGCTGCAAATATACTCTTTCCTATATATAGGGAATATGTCTATTTCTCCAAGCGCCCAACGACGGTGCGACAGGGATGGAGGATCCGGATGCCGCCTGACACCATGAAACACATTGCGAAAATCGGACGCCGTGCGTTCCTTGGCAGCGCCGCGGCAGCCGCCATCCTGCCGGCCCCGGCCGTGGCCCAGGCCTTTCCCGCGCGGCCCATCCAACTGGTCGTGGCCTATGCGCCCGGTGGCGCCACCGACCTTGTCGCCCGCGTCCTGGCGCGCGACCTGGGGCGCCGGTTCAACCAGCCCGTCACCGTGGACAATCGTCCTGGCGGCGGGACGCTGATCGGCACGCAATACGTGCAGCGCGCGGCGCCCGATGGGCTGACCTTGCTGTTCGGCACCAATGCGCTCGTCAACAACTCGCTGATGCTGCCTGGGCGACCGTATGATGCGGTGACGTCCTTCGCGCCCATCAGCATGGTGTCGATCCAGCCGCTGTTCGCGATGGTGCGGCCGCAGTTGGGTGTGTCGAACATCCGGGACTTCATCGCGCTGGCGAAGCGCCGGCCTGGCGCGCTGAACTTCGCCTCCTCCGGCAATGGTTCCGGGCAGCACATCGCCGGCGAGTTGTTCCGCCAGCAGGCGGAGATCGACATCGTGCACGTGCCGTATCGCGGTGCGGGCCCGGCGTTGAACGATCTCCTGGCGGGTCAGGTGGATGTGATGTTCACCTCGCTGTTTGGCCTGACCGACCATGTGGCCGATGGCCGCCTGCTGCTGCTCGGCAGCAGCGGCACGGCGCGATCCCCGGCGACGCCGAATGTGCCGACGATCGCGGAGCAGGGCCTGCCAGACTACACGCATATCTCCTGGCAGGGCATGCTGGCGCCGGTGGGCACGCCACCCGCGATCATCACGGCGTTGAACCAGGCGATACGGGAGATCGGCGCGACCCCGGCCTTCGCCGAGACGCTGGCCGCGCAGGCGCTTGAAGTCGCGACCGATACGCCCGAGGCGATGCGGGCCATGCTGGTGCATGAGCGCGACGTGGTGGCCCGGATCATCCAGGCGACGGGCATCAAGATCGAATAGGGGACCGCTGCGATGAGATGGCTTCGCTACTCCGCGCCTGGCGTGGACGAGACCTATGGCATGGTCGAGGGCGACCGTATCCGCGAGGTGCGCGGCACACCCTTCGACCAATGGGAGCCGACCGGGCGCATGCACGACCTGGCCGCGGTCACGGTCGCGGTCCCGTTCATGCCCCGCACCTTCTACGCGGCGGGCCTGAACTACGCCCGGCATATCCGCGAAGCGGCGGAGCGGCGCGGCGAGGTGCCGAACCTGCCCGCCAAGCCCGACATGGGGTATCGCGCGGTGAATGCGCTGATCGCCCATGACGCGCCGGTGATCATCCCGTCCGACGCGACCAGGATCCACTACGAGGGCGAGATCGCTGTCGTCATCGGCAAGACGGCGCGCCACCTGTCGGAGGCCGAGGCGCTGTCCTGCGTGCTGGGCTATACCATCGGCAATGATGTCAGCGAGCGGAACTGGCAACGCAGCGACCGCACCTTCTGGCGTGCGAAGAACACCGATACCTTCAAGCCCATGGGGCCGTGGATCGAAACCGACCTCGACCTCGACGCGGCCGAGACGACGGTGCGGCTGAATGGCGAGGTCACCATCCGGTTTCGCACCAATGACATGCTGTTCGGCATTGCCACCTTCATCAGCGCGATGACCCGCTACCTGACCTTGCATCCGGGCGATGTGATCTGGATGGGGACCGACGGCACCTCGCCCGATCTCAAGCCCGGGGATGTGGTCGAGGTCGAGATTTCCGGCATCGGCACCCTGCGCAATCCGTTCATCGGCGAGGCGACGTGACCGTGGATATCCTGTTGCGCGCCGCCCTGGTCACGACCTGCCAGCAGGCCGTGCTGCGTTTCTTCAGCGCGCTGGATGGCGGACGCTGGGACGAGGTGGCGGGTTCGCTTGCCGAGGACGGGGTCTGGCATCGCCAGGGCAAGGCGCTGCGCGGGCCGGATGCGGTGCGCGCGGCGATGGCCGACCGGCCGGCGGGTCGTGTCACCGCGCATCTGGTGCAGAACCTGGTCATCGAACTGGACGGCGAGAGGGCTGCCACGGCGCGCTTCATGGCGCTGACGTTCCGACACGATGGCGGCACCCCCGCGCCGATCGGGTTGCCGCTGTCGATCGCGGCCTATGCGGATCGCATGCGCCGCGACGGTGACACCTGGCTGGTGGTCGAACGCCGCGGGATACGCGTTTTCGGCTGATGCGGCGCTAGGCGCCGATCGTCGCGCGGCGCGCGACGAAGGCCGCGGTGACCTCGGGGTTCATCATCCGGACGGGCGGCTTGCCGGCCGCGGCCAGGACAAAAGCCTCGGCCGCCATGCGGGCGACGCGTTCGCGGCTTTCATGCGTCACGCCAGCCGTATGCGGGCTGACCAGCACCGCGGGATGGGCCAGCAGCGGATGGTCCTTCGGCGGGGGCTCACGTTCCCAGACATCCAGTCCTGCGGCGGAAAGATGGCCGCTGTCGAGGGCGGCGGTCAGCGCCACTTCGTCATGGATGCTTCCGCGGGCGGTGCTGACGAAGATGGCGCCCGGACGCATCGCGGCGAAGGCCCCTGCGTCGAACAAGCCGCGCGTCTCGGCGGTCAGCGGGCAATGCGCCGAGACGATGTCGCTGATCGACAGAAGTTCGTTGAACGCCACCTTCTCGGCGCCGCGTTGCTGGCAGGTGGCCGCGTCCAGGTATGGGTCGTGCACGACGATGCGGCAGCCGAAGGCGACGCGCAGGATCTCGGCCACCCTTGTGCCGACATGGCCAAGGCCGATCAGCCCCACCGTGCGGCCGCTCAACTCACGCCCCAGGAAGGCCTCGCGCCGGACGACCGTTCCGGCGCGCATCGCCACCCCGGCTTCCGGCATGCGCTTCAGCAGGCCGAGCATCATGCCCACGGCGTGTTCGGCGACACCTTCGGCATTGCCGCCGGCCTGGTTCACCACGATCACGCCCGCTTCGGTGCAGGCCGGCACGTCGATCGTGTCGTAGCCCGCGCCATAGCTGGCGACGACGAGCAAGGATGGCATGGTGGCGAGCAGCGCCGGCGTCACGTGCCAGGCAAGCGGCAATTCATCCCGCGCCGCCCGGGCGTAGTAGCCGTGGCACGAGGCCAATGCGGCGCGGACCCGGTCATCCCCATCCGCCAGGTCGATGCGCAGCAGATCGATGTTCGGATCGGCTTCCATGACGTCGATGAAGCTCTGGTGCATCGGGCGTTCGATGTAGCCGACACGAAAGATGGGCTTGGTCACGCTGTGCTGTCCCTCACGATGGGCATGGATGTCAAAGCCGACTCACCATGGCGCCTCGCCACCACGGTGACATCCCTTCGGTTCATGCCGCCTGACGCCCCCCAGTTCCGGCCGGGAGCGGGTGCAGCATATGCTCAAGAATGGCGAAATCCTACAATACGGGAATTATTGAATTTCCACTGGCGGCAAAAGAATCCCGAACGCGCCCGAAGCCCATCGTCCACGGGCCCTGGCAGGCATTCTTCAGCAGCGCGCCGATGGAGAGGCGACGCCCCCCATTTTCCGCACCCCTACCGCCGCTGCGCCTGGTCCAGCAGGTCCGCGCCGGCGGCCCCGGCCGTCCGCGCCCAGGCCTGGGTCACCGGCCCCGCCGCCGCGCGCAGCGCCGCGGCCAGGCTTGCATCGGGTTCGATCTGCCGCACCCCGGCCGTGGCCATGCGCGTGGCGTTTTCGGCTATGCGCGTGTCCAGCGCGCGCCATTGGCGGGTTTCGGTCGCCTGCGCGGCGCGGCCGAGCGCGATCTGCGCGCTGGCCGGCAGCGCCGACAGCGGATCATTGCCGCAGAAGGCCAGGCTCAGCGGCCAGGCCCAGTCCAGGCGGGTGAAATGCGGCAGGCTTTCCCAAAGCCGGGCCCCTGCCCCGCCATCGCCCGACGACAGCACCGCGTCGATGGTGCCCGCGCGCACGCGGGGCAGCGCGTCGGCGAAGGAAATCGCCTCGGCCGTCGCACCGGCGGCGCTGAAGGTCGCGGTCGAGGTCGCATCGAAGGTCCGCACCCGCAGCCCGGCCAGGTCGGCGGCGCTGGTCACCGGGTTGCGCGACCAGATGCCGGCCGGCGGCCAGGGCGTGACATACAGCAGCCGCAGGCCCCGCGCGGACAGCAGTTCGACCACTGCGACGCGCGTCAGCGCCCATAGCTTGCGCGCATCCTCGGCCGAGGCGGTCAGGAAGGGCAGCGCGAAAATACCCAGCAAGGGCATCGCGGGCGCCATCGCGCCGGCGAAGGCATCGGCCGCCGCCACCACGCCATCGGCGACGGCGCGCGGCATGCTGGCGGAGCGCAACCCGCCCGGCGCATCGAACCCCGCGGTCACTGTCAGGTCGCCGCCGGTCGCGGCCTGGGCGAAATGGGCGATGCCTTCGCCGGGCAGGCTGGTCGCCGGATATTCGGTGACGATGCTCCAGGTGGTCGCGGCCCGCACGGCGGGGGCGGCGAGAAGGCAGGGGATGGCAAGGCCGAGGCCGCGTCGATGGATCATGCGATGCAGTCTGGCATGCTCATCGCGCCCGGCCCAACACCATCTCGCGCCACCAGATGAACAGGCCCGATCCGACCAGGATCGCCATGCCGGCCAGATCCCAGCCATCCGGCCATTCGGCCCAGAGCAACGCACCAAGCAAGGTGGTCCAGAGGATGCCCGAATACTCGAAGGGTGCCAGCAAGGTGGTGTCCGACCGGCGATAGGCCGCGGTCATCAGCAATTGCGCCACCGCGGACACCGCGCCCAGGCCGAACAGCAGCAGCCATTGCCGGCCATCGGGCCAGATCCAGCCCGGGATCGCGGCCAGCCCCGCGACTCCGCCGGCGCCGATGGCGAACCACAGCACGATGGCGACGCTATTCTCCCCGGCCTCACCCAGGCGGCGGATCGAGATCATGGCCAAGGCCCAGCCCAGCGCGCCCAGCAGCACGAGGCTGACCGCGACGGGGGGGTAGCTGCCGCTGCTGGACCAGGGTTGCAGCATCACCAGCACGCCACAAAACCCGACGACGACGGCGGACCAGCGCCGCCAGCCGACCCGCTGCCCCAGCAGCGGCACCGACAGCGCGGTCAGGAAGAAGGGCATGGTGAAACCCAGCGCGGTGACCGTCGCCAAGGGCATCACGGCATAGCCGTAGAAGGCGCCCAGCATGCCGAACAACCCGAACAGGCAGCGCTGCACATGGCCCCATGGGTGTTTGGTGCGCAGCGCGGACAGGCCGCCATTGGCCGCCAGCACGGGCAGCAAGGCGGGCAAGGCGAAGACATTGCGGAACAGGATGACCTGCGCGACGGGAATCGCGCCGTCCATCGCCTTCACGCAGGCCGCGGCCAGGGCAAAGGTGCCGGCAGCACCCAGCACGCAGAGGATGGCGCGCGAGGACCGCGCCCTGTCACCACCGCCTGCCATGCCGCCCCCCGTGTCGGCACAGCTTAGCACCCTGGGCGCTGCGCGAAACCGCCCCCGGCCCCATGTTCAGCGGCGGCCGAACGGCGCTAAACATGCGCCAGTGACCGACCGACACCCCAAGGCGCCCCGCGTGCCGGCCCATCCGCTGATCGACCTGCAAAGCGACGAGGTGGCCTATGCCGGACGCTTCGCGATGCAGATCGTGAAGTTCCGTTATCGCAAGTTCGATGGCGCCTGGTCGCGCACGAAAACCTGGGAGTTGTGGCGGCGCGGCGATGGGGTGATGTCCCTGCCCTACGACCCCTGGACCGATCGCGTCGCGCTGATCGAACAATTCCGCCTGCCGGCGCTGGCCGCGGGGCTGGACCCGGTGATGCTGGAATGCCCCGCCGGGCTGCTGGAAGCCCACGAAGACCCGGCCGAGGCCACCAGCCGCGAAACCGCCGAGGAAACCGGCCTGGTGCCCGACCGCTACCTGTCGCTCGGCCGCTTCATGCTGATGCAGGGCGGCTGCGATGAAATCTCCCACCCCGCCATCGCGCGGGTGCGGCTGCCCGACCTCGGGCGCCTGCCCGATGCCGGGCTGGAGACCGAGGATGAGAGCACCCGCGTGATCGTGGTGCAGGCCGAGGAGGCCTTTGCCATGGTCGCCGACAACCGCATCCTGAACATGCCCGCGGCCTTCTGCATCCAGGCCCTGCAACTGCGACGCCCCGTGCTGCGCGCCGAATGGACCCGCCCGTGACCCAATTGCTGTTCCGCGACGATGCCTATGTGCGCGAGGCCAGCGCGACCGTGCTGGCCGTGGGGCCGGAGGGCGTCGTGCTCGACCGCACCCCCTACTACGCCCGTGCCGGCGGCCAGCCGGGCGATGCCGGCACCCTGGCCTGGGATGGCGGCGAGACGTCGGTCGTCGAGGCCCGCAAGGGCGAAGGCGATGCGGTGCTGCATGTCCTGCCGGAAGCCGCCATCCCGCCGCCGGTTGGGTCCATCGTGACCGCGCAAATCAACTGGGCGCGGCGCCACCTGTACATGCGGATGCACACCGCGTTGCATTTGTTGTGCGCGGCGCTGCCCGGCGTCGGCGTCACTGGCGGCCAGATCGGTGCCGACAAATCGCGCCTGGATTTCGACATGGCCGAACCGCCGACGAAGGAAGCGTTGGAGGCGGCACTGAACGCGCTGGCCGCCGGCGGGCATGCCGTGTCCGATCGCTGGATCACCGCCGAGGAACTGGACGCGATGCCGTCGCTGGTCCGCACCCTGTCGGTGCAGCCGCCGCGCGGCGCGGGCTTCATCCGCCTGGTGCGGATCGGGCCGGAGGATGCGCCGATCGACCTGCAGCCCTGCGGCGGCACCCATGTCGCCAATACCGCCGAGATCGGCACGATCCGGGTGACCAAAATGGAAAGCAAAGGGCGGCAGAACCGCCGCGTTTCAATTGTGCTGGAGGAAATCTGATGGGTCCCACCGTCTCGGTCGCCTGGCTGGCGGCCCATATCGCAGAGCCTGACCTCGTGATCTTCGACGCCACCATGTATTTGCCGACCGAAGGCAAGAATGGCGCGGCCGAATTCGCCGCCGCCCATATCCCGGGCGCGCGCTTCTTCGACATCAATGTCGTCGCCGACCAGGACACGAGCCTGCCACATATGGCCCCCACGGCCGGGCGCTTTGCCGCGCTGATGGGTGCGATGGGTGTGACCAACACCTCACGCGTCGTCTTCTACGACCAGACCGGCATGACCCGCGCGCCGCGCGGCTGGTGGCTGTTCCGGCTGTTCGGGCATGAGCAGGTCGCGGTGCTGGATGGCGGCCTGCCGGCCTGGCGGGCGGCCGGGCAGCCGGTCACCGATGCACCCCCTGCCCCGCCGGTGGCCGCGACCTATGTCGCCGACCTGCGTGCCGAACGGTTGAAGGGTATCGGCGATGTGAAACGCATTGTGGCGGATGGCTCGGCCGCCGTCGTCGATGCGCGGGCGCGCGGGCGCTTCGAAGGCACGGCGCCGGAACCGCGCCCCGGCCTGCCGTCGGGGCATATGCGGGGCGCGGGCAATCTGCCGGCGACCGAGATCACCGGCCCGGACGGCCTGCTGCTGCCCGCCGCCACTCTGCGCGCCGCCTTCGCCGCCGCAGGCGCGGATGGCCAGAAGCCCATCGTCACCACCTGCGGCACCGGGGTCACCGCCTCGGCCATCGCACTCGCGGCGGTGGTCGCGGGGCTGCCTGAACCGGCCGTCTATGACGGCTCCTGGACCGAATGGGCCGCGCGCCCGGAAACCGAGAAAGTTGCATCCGCATGACCGAGGACAGGTTTGAGACCCGCATGAGCCATGCCGGGCGCGCGGGCACGCGTGCCTATGGTTTTGTGAACCCGGGCGTGCATCGCGGTTCGACCGTGCTGTTCCCGAATGTCGCGGCGCGGCGCGAAGCGGCCAAGCACCGCTTCGACCAGGTGATGACCTACGGCACCCAGGGCGGGCCGACCCACTACATGCTGGAGGACGTGGTCGCCGAGATCGAGGGCGGCACCCGCGCGCTGATCGTCGGCACCGGGCTCGCCGCCGTCGCGGTGCCGTTGCTGGCCTATCTGAAGGCGGGCGATCACTGCCTGATGCCCGACAGCGTCTATGGCCCGGCGCGCAACCTGGCCGAAGGGCTGATGAAGGGCTGGCACATCGGCACGACCTTCTACGACCCGACCCTGGACGAGGCCGGCATCGCCGCGCTGATCCAGCCGAACACCAAGGTCGTCTACACCGAAGCCCCCGGCAGCCATACCTTCGAGATGCAGGACATCCCCGCCATCGCGCGCGCGGCCCATGCCGCCGGCGCCAAGGTGTTGATGGACAACACCTGGGGCCTGCATCACTTCCAGCCGTTCAAGCATGGCGTCGATGTGTCGATCCAGGCGCTGACCAAGTACCTGGTCGGCCATTCGGATGCGCTGCTGGGCAGCGTGACCGTGAACAACGATGACGACTGGCAGGCGGTGCGCGGTGCCGCCAACGCCATGGGGCATTTCGCCAGCCCCGATGACGTGTGGCTGGGGCTGCGCGGCGTGCGCACCATGCCGGTGCGCATGAAGCGCCAGGAGCAGAGCGGCATCGAGGTCGCGACCTGGCTGGAATCCCAGCCCCAAGTCGCCCGCGTGCTGCACCCCGCCCTGCCGAGCCACCCCGGCCACGCTATCTGGAAACGCGATTTTACGGGTGCCGCGTCGCTGTTCGGCGTGGTGCTCAAGCCGGACTACACCGACGAACAGGGCGTCGCCTTCATCGACAGCCTGCGGCTGTTCGGGATCGGCGCGTCCTGGGGCGGGTTTGAATCGCTGGCGATCCCGACGACGGGGTTTGTCACGCGCACCGCGACGCCGACCGAACTGGGCGGCTTCACTGTGCGCCTGCACATCGGCCTGGAAGACCCGGCGGACCTGATGGCCGATCTGGCGCAGGGCTTGGCGGGGCTGAACGGCGAGGCACCGGCGGCGTTCGACTGAGGGGGTTGAAGTAACGGGGATGTTGCGCCGTGGAGGGGGCTATTCGCCCCCTCCACACCACCCCCAACCAGGGGCCGCCGCCCCTGGACCGGCGGGGTATTGGTAAAATAAAGAGAGGGGCATCACAGGCGTTCGACTGATCGAGGTCACGCGATGCCCCTCTCTTTATTTTACCAACCAGCGTGGGTTCCAAGGGGCCACGGCCCCTTGGTGGGGAGAGTTTGAGAGGGGCGAAGCCCCTTTCAAAGCGCGCCCCCCCGTTACTTCAACCCCGCGCCGGCAACCAGGCGAAGACGGCATAGGCCGCCAGGGTCAGCAGTCCTGGCGGTGTGGCGAAATCGGCCAGCCATTCGGCCAGATCCCAGCCGCGCAGTGCGACGCCCGCCAGGAACTCCAGCACCAGCAGCAGCGCCAGCGCGCAGAGGCCCATCGCCAGCCTGGCGCGCACGGCGAAACGCCGGATGATGCGCGGCGCGATCCAGGCGCAGAACAGCAGCAGCAGCGGCAGTTCCACCAGCAGCGCCCCGATGCGCCCCATCGCGGGCACCAGCAAAAACTCGCGGATGGGGCCGAGGACGAAGCCGGCGGCGAAAGCCGCCAGCATGTAGACGACCGCGCCGCGAAGCGTTGGGCTCAGAACACGACCACGCTGCGGATGCTTTCGCCGGCGTGCATCAGGTCAAAACCCTTGTTGATGTCATCCAGCGGCATGACGTGGGTGATCAGCGGATCGATCTCGATCTTGCCGTCCATGTACCAGTCGACGATCTTCGGCACATCGGTGCGACCGCGCGCGCCGCCAAAGGCCGTGCCACGCCAGTTGCGGCCGGTGACGAGTTGGAAGGGCCTGGTGCTGATCTCCTGCCCCGCCGCGGCGACGCCGATGATGATGCTGGTGCCCCAGCCGCGGTGCGTGCATTCCAATGCCTGGCGCATCACCTGCGTATTGCCGATGCATTCGAAGGAGAAATCGGCGCCGCCATCGGTCAGGTCCTGGATCGCCTGCACGACCTTGTCCCGGCCGACCACGTCGGGGTTGACGAAATGGGTCATGCCGAAGCGGCGGGCCATCTCCTCGCGCGCGGGGTTCAGGTCCACGCCGATGATCTTGTCGGCGCCGACCATGCGGGCGCCCTGCAACACGTTCAGCCCGATGCCGCCCAGGCCGAAAACCGCGACGGTCGCCCCCGGCCAAACCTTGGCCGTGTTGATCACCGCACCAATGCCGGTGGTGACGCCGCAGCCGATGTAGCAAATCTTCTCGAAGGGCGCGTCCTCACGCACTTTCGCCAGGGCGATTTCCGGCAGCACCGTGAAGTTGGCAAAGGTGCTGCAGCCCATGTAGTGCATCACCGGCTCGCCATCGCAGCGGAAGCGCGACGTGCCATCGGGCATCACGCCCTTGCCCTGGGTGGCGCGGATGGCGGTGCAGAGGTTCGACCGCTGCGACAGGCAGGTTTTGCAGCCACGGCATTCCGGCGTGTAGAGCGGGATGACATGATCCCCCGGCTTCAGACTCGTCACCCCCGCGCCGATCTCGCGCACGATCCCCGCACCCTCATGCCCCAGGATGGCGGGGAACAGGCCCTCGGGGTCCGCGCCCGACAGGGTATAGGCGTCGGTGTGGCAGAGGCCGGTCGCCATGACTTCGACCAGGACTTCCCCCGGCTTGGGGCCGTCGATATCCACCATGCCGATGCTGAGCGGGGCGCCTGCTTTCCAGGCGATGGCGGCGCGGACTTTCATGCGATGGAATCCCTTGGCTATCGGCACGATGGATCGGGTGCCGCGCGCGTGGCGTCAAGGCCATGACGGTGCTGGTGATCGGCGCGGGGCCGGCCGGGCTGATGGCGGCAGAAACCATCGCCGCCGCGGGTCGTGCGGTGGTGGTGGCGGATCGCATGCCCTCGGTCGCGCGCAAGTTCCTGATGGCGGGGCGCGGCGGGCTGAACCTGACGCATGGCATGCCGATGCCGGGGTTCCTGGATGCCTATGGCGCGGCGCGTGAACGGATGGCGCCCTTCATTGCGGCGTTTTCCCCGGCCGACCTGATCGCCTGGTGCGAAGGGCTGGGCCAGCCCGTTTTCACCGGCAGCAGCGGGCGGGTGTTTCCCAAGGCGATGAAGGCATCGCCGCTGCTGCGCGCCTGGCTGGCGCGGCTGGAGGGTTTGGGCGTGCGGGTGCTGACGCGGCACGAGTGGCAGGGGTTTGCCGCCGATGGCGCGGCACTCTTCGCCGGGCGGGATCCGATCCCGGCCGAGGCCGTGGTGCTGGCGCTGGGCGGAGCCTCCTGGCCGCGCCTGGGCAGCGATGGGGCCTGGCAGCGGCACTTTTCGGCGGAGGACATCGCCCCCTTGGTGCCGAGCAACTGCGGGTTCCGCGTCGACTGGTCGCCGCATTTCGCCGGGAAATTCGCGGGCTCCCCGTTGAAGCGGATCGCGCTGACCTTTGGCGGCCGTAGCATCCGGGGCGAGGCGATGATCACCGCGGAGGGGATCGAGGGCGGCGCGATCTATGCGCTGTCGGCGGCGATCCGCGATGCGGGCGGCGGGGTCGTGTCGATCGACCTGCGGCCCGACCTGCCTGGGTTGAACCTGCCGGCGGACCGCCGGGGTCAGTCGCTTTCGACCTTCCTGCGCAAGGCGGCGGGGCTGTCGCCGGTCGCCGTCGGGCTGGTGCAGGAGGCGCTGCGGGCCGGGGCGCCGGGCGATCTGCTGGGGTTGGTGAAGGCGCTGCCGCTGCGTTTGGGGGCGCCGATGCCGATCGCGCGGGCGATCTCCTCCGGTGGGGGGCTGCGCTGGGGGGCTGTGGATGATGCGCTGATGTTGCGCGCCCGCCCCGGCGTTTTTGTCGCGGGGGAGATGCTGGATTGGGAGGCGCCGACGGGCGGCTTCCTGTTGCAGGGCTGCCTGGCGACCGGCAGGGCCGCCGGGCTTGGGGTGCTGGCCCGGGGTTGAGCGCTGCTTTCGCGTGATGATCAAAAATAACCATCGCAAATAAAAAATGGCGACACTTTCGGGGCGCCATTCTGAGGTAGGGATGAAACTCTGGTATTATGCGATTATTTAGACACCCCACTCACGCAGCAGCGGCACGATCCCCGGCGAGCAGGACCGCATGGGCGGCGATGCGGGCGCGGATTACCGCCGGCACCTGGCGCAGGCTCATCGCGCGGGGCTGGGGCAGTTCGTCCATCGGGCGGCCTTCGGCACCGTAGAGCGCTGCGAATTCGGCAAAGTTGTCGAACCGGCGGCGCGTGACGTTGTCGATGAAGGTCTCGGTGGCGGCGCCCTCGGCGACGATGATCTCGTGGTGCTCGGTCTCGATGTGGAAGACCGTGAAGCGGTCGCCCAGATCGGCCAGCGGCATGCGGATGATGCTGCTGCCGTTGACCAGGGCACCGGCCTGCACCAGCACGCCGTCGATCAGCATGGCATGATCGGCGGTCACGCCCAGGTCGCGGACGGGCAGGTTGTTGCCCAGCGCGCCGGCGCGGATCAGCACGGGGTGGCGCGTCTCGGTCATGCCGAACATCGTCGAGACGGTCTGGCGCCCCAGCCACATCACCGGCACGGCGCGACCATCGGCCGCCAGGACCATGTCACCGATGGCGAGGGTTTCGACCGCGGCCTGGCCGGACGGGGTGGCGACCAGGGTGCCGGCCATGAAGCAGACGAAGTTGGCCGGCGTCGACGGGGAGGTGAGCGGGTTGCCGACCGGTTCGCCACTGCTGTTCTGGCCCTGCGAGACGACCCGGAACTCGTAGGTGTCGTTCGGCAGCGGCGTGTAGGTCCAGGAGGCCTGCTGGTTCAGCCCGAGGATGTTCGGGAGGTTGACCGTGGTCGTCGCCACGTCGGTCCAGGTCGCGCCGCCGTCATGCGACGTCTGCAGCGTGAGCGCGGCCGTTGGCGTGTCTCCAATTTCAAACGAATTGAAGGTTGCCGAGGCGGTGCCAACATCGTTGTCCAGCGCACCGTTCCTGAAATTTATGAAAAGCAACGGCATCGACCATCTCCCAAAATTCGCAGAAACGCTTCCTGTTTCTACATTTCGGGACGATTAACATCGATGATGAAGCCACGCGAGTTTCATAAGTGATCGTTCACGTATTTTTGTTCACCAAAAAGCCGCACTGTCGGCAGAAAATAGTGTTTTTCGATATTTATATCTTTTTTTATCCGCCGTGAACAAAAAAGGGCCTGTTCCCGACCGTCGCCCTGCGGCTCATCCGCGCAGCAATCGCGCCGCCCCAAACCTTATCGGGAGCAGGCAGCCCCGCCGAGAACACAGAAGGACGCGCAATGTGGATGGTTCAGCGCCACCGGCCGCGCGGCCTCGGCCAGGGTCTGCCCCAGTTCGAACTGCGGCTCGTAGGGGATCAGGGTGCAGGCCAGCACCGCCGGCTTGTCCGCGCCCCGCCGCTTCACGACCATGCGGGTCGTGGCGCACATCACGCTTTCAGGCGCGCGGTGCAGGATGCCCCAGCAGGCCTCGGTGATCTCCGGCACGTCGGTGGTCGCATCCATCGGCGGGAACAGCATCAGGGCGACCGGGTCGGTCGCATCCACCGGGATCTTGGCGGCCGCGAAAAGCGCGGCGTAGCCGGCGCGGGCCGCCTGCTCCGTCTCACCGCCAAAGCCCGCACGACCGGCGATATCGACACAAAAACCTTCCGCGGCCAGCCAGCGCAGCCCGTCCATGGCGATGGCGAAACTTCCCTGCCCCCGTTCGAAATCGTGCCCGGCGGCGCTGTGGTGGTCCAGCGAGACCCGCAGGGTCAGCCGGTCGCCGAAGCGGTCACGCAAGCCGCGCAGGTCTTCCTCATGCTGGCGCATCGGCTTCATCGCATTGGTCAGCACCAGCGCCGAAAAACCGCGCGACAAGGCGTCATCCAGCATGGACGGCAGCCAGCGGTTCATGAAGGGCTCGCCGCCCGTGAAGCCGATCTGGCGGGTCGGGTGGCTGTCGCGGATGATTTCGTCGAGGAAGGCCGCGACCTCGGCCGCGGTGATATAGGCCAGGCGGTCGTTGCGCGGGCTGCTTTCGATGTAGCAGGTGGCGCAGGTGATGTTGCACAGCGTGCCGGTGTTCACCCACAGCGTCTGCAGCCCGACAGGATGCACGACGGCCCGCCGTTCGCCCCTGGCCGTCACCGCCGGGTCGCGGAATTTCAGGGGGTCGAGCGGGCGGGCGTCGAGCGGCATGGGCATCCCTTTGGCGGCGGCTGCGGCGAAACTGGGCCGCGCACCCGTCGCCGGCAAGGCTGCCCCGCCGCTGAGGATCAGCGCGTGCGGGGCTGCCGTGGCTGGACGCGCTGGTAGCCCTCGGGCGGCTGGAACTGGGCGGGGTCCTGCGGCGCGTAGGTCACCGTCACCGCCTCCACCCCGCCGCTGATGCCCCCGGTGGTGCCCTGGCTGCGCAGCATCACCCCATCCGCCGTCAGGCAGATGCGGCCCTGGTCCGCGCCCTCCTGGTAGCGCCAGATGGTGCAGCCCTGGCCGGCGACGCGGTCATTGCCTTCGCGCGTGAAGGTCGCGGCGGGGCTGGGGCCAAGCTGGCGCGACACGACCTGCGGCGGCAGCGGCAGGATGCGTCGCTCCTCCTCGACCACCATGAAGCCGGTGCCGGCGCGGTGGTCGGCGACCGACCAGCCGATCCCCGGCACATCCGTGCGCAATTGGCGCGCGGCCGCGAGCCAGGACATGCGCAGGGTCCCGGGCGGTGCATCCCCGCCGATGCTGCGGTAGCTGACCGCCACATCCCGTGTCGCGACCATGTTGGGTGCGGTCTGGGACGCCGCCGGCTGCGCGAGCATCGCGGCGACCAGGCTTGCCACGGAAAGGATCGGACCCCGGTTTGTCATCGCATCGGCCTCCCCGCCGGCGCGCGCCGGCGGAAGGCCGGGCGCGGTCCCGCAACGGCGCAAAGGTTACGTATCGGCGGCGCCGCCAGGTCGCAAGCATTCCGTCGCCTTCGGGCTGGACGCGGCGTGGCGGATCGCCATCCTCCGTATTGGGAGGACAATGTCATGAAACGACGCAGCCTGATTGCCCAAAGCCTGCTTGTGCCGGGTTTGCTGCCACTGCTGGCCAGGCCCGGGATGGCCCAGCCGCGCGACCCGGCGGCGCTCGCCGAACTGGCCCCCGCCGGGCGGTTGCGGATCGGGGTCGGCATCGCGCCCGTCGGCTCGGCGTTTTGGGCGACGCCGGGGCCGGATGGCGCGCCGCGCGGGGTGACGCTGGAACTGGCCGCGGCACTTGGGACCGCACTCGGCCTGCCGGTCGAGATCGTGCGGTTCCGCTCCTCCTCCGAAGTCACCGACGCCGTCGCGTCCGGCAACCTGGAAGTGGGCTTCATGCCGGTCGATGCGGAGCGTGCCGCGCGCGTCGCCTTCGGGCCGGACTACTACCTGACCACCAGCACCTATTGGGTGCCACCGGGATCGCGCATCCAGACGCTGGCCGAGGTCGATGCCCCGGGTGTGCGGGTCTATGGCGTCGCCGGCACCACCACCATCCGCGGGGCGGCGCGATCGTTGACCCGCACGCAGCCGATCGCCGAGGCCTCGGTCGATGCGATCCTGGCGAAGGTGCCGGCCGGTGAGGTCGATGCCGTGGCGCTGGGGCGGGAATCCCTGGCGACGCTGGCGCCGCGTTACCCCGGATCGCGCATCCTGGATGGGTATTTCCATTCGCTCGGTACCGCGATCGCCGTGCCGCCTGGGCGGCCGAAGGCGCTGGCGCTGGTGACGGCCTGGATGGAGCAGGCCAAGGCCGATGGCACGGTGCGGCGTGCGCTGGATGCGCATGGCATCGGCGGACCGGTGGCCCCGGCCGGATCACGCACCGCCGGGGGCTGACGCCCCGCCCGCGTCGGCGGTGAGAGAGGGCCTGGCTCGCCGCCGAATTGCGCCTATCGTCGCCAACGCATCATCAAAAGGAAACGCCATGCGCCTTCCCCTCCTCTGCGGCGGCTTTGCCGCGGCTTTCGTGGCTGGTGTCCTTGTCACCAAGATCGTGCCGCATGCCGAAGCGCAGTCCGCGCCGCCGGCGATGGCGCCGCAGATCATCAACGTCCTGACCATGACGGATGAGGAGATCGGGCCGCTGATCGGCAGCACCGACCTGCGATCCCGCCCGCTGGTGGTCACCGAATTCGGCACGGTCGGGGTGCAGAGCGGGAATGTCGCGCGGCATTTCCACGCGGAGGCGCATGAGATCCAGTTGATCCTGGATGGCGCCGGGTCGTTCTGGCTGGGCGATCGGGAGGTGCAGGTGCGTGCGGGCGACCTGATCATCATCCCCAAGGGCACGGCGCATGCCGGATCGCGCGCCACCACCGGCCGCTTCCGCGCGCTGGCGATCAAGCTGCCGCCGCAGCGCGCGGGGGATACCGTCCCGGTGCCGTGATCGCGCAAGGGCCGGGGCGACGTGCCCCGGCCGGCCAGGCTACGGCACGATTTCGGAAATGCGCAGTTGCGCCGGCACGCTGGACCCGCGCTGGTAGTGGCCGATCCAGATGTCGTACTGGCCCGACTGCGGGTTGCGGAAGATCAGGCCCGGATCGGTGCCGCGGAAGTCGTCGTTGCAGGCCCATTGCCCGTTCGGCAGGTTGACGACCAAGGTCACATCCGCCCGCGACGTCGCCGAAAGATACAACGGCAGCCCCTGCCCCGCGCGATAGTTCAGCCGCACGTCCGGCGCATCGGCGATGGTGCCGAGGCAGGCCGACCCGCCCAGCCGTTCGGCCGGGATGTTGCCACCGGCGGTGACGTTCACGACAGTGGGGTCGGGCGCGAAATTGGCCGACAGGTTGACCGTGCCAAAGGCGGGCCGGCGATTGAAATTCTGGGCGACGACCGGGCCGATGGCCACGGCGCCGACGGCCAGGGCCGTGATCGCCGCGATGGCGAGGGTGCGATGCTTCATGCGTTCCTTCCTTACCCTTGGTGCAAAATCCGGAATCGGAAATTGTGGCGCCGGGCGACTCTTTTTTTGGCACGGCCGCCAGACGTCCTTAGTTTCAAGCATCGATTGCAGCAACTTGACGGCCGGTAAAAGCGCGCAAAAAGGCACGAATGGCCCGGGATTTGCCTGCCAACTCGCCGTTCCATCCAGCAGGAGACCCCACCCGCATGTCCGACCCCGCGCCGCGCACCATCGACATGATCCCCCAGACCGCGACCACGGCCGGAATCGCCCCCTTCGGGACCTTGATCCTGCCGGGTGAGGATGGCGCGCCCTTCGGCGATGCGGATGCGCAATTGGCGCTCGGCGCCGGCACGCCGCGGTTCTACATCATGCGCTTGGCGCATCGCCCGATGGGGGTGGTCGGCATCACCCGGCATGTGAAGGTGACGCAGGTGCTGGCTTCGGCCGATGGGCAGCCCTGGTTCATCTGCCTGGCGCCGCCCGGTGACGCGACGCAGCCCGATCCCGCCAGCATCGCCTGTTTCCGCATCCCGCCCGGCGTGGGCCTGGCGCTGCATCGCGGCACCTGGCACGCGGGGCCGTATTTCCAGGCGGCGCAGGCGGATTTCTTCAACCTGGAACTCTCCGACACCAATATCGACGACCACCACACGGTCCGGCTGGACCAGGTGTTTGGCTTGCGGCTACGCATCGCGGCCTGACGCGGGGGGCGCCAGGGCAGCGTCGGTGGCCTATGCTCGGCGTCGCCACTGCCACCGGACGGGCTGCCATGCCGGACCCCATGCAAACCACCGGACCCGACACCGCGCCCGCCGGCATGTGCCGCATTCCGGGCGGCGAATTCCTGATGGGCAGCGACCGGCACTACGCCGAGGAAGCGCCCGCCCATCGCGTGCGCCTGCGCGGCTTCTGGATGGATGCGACCACCGTCACCAATGCCCAGTTCGCCCGCTTCGTCGCCGCCACCGGCTACGTGACCGTGGCCGAACGACCGCTGGACCCGGCGATGTATCCCGGGGCCAAGGCGCGCGACCTGAAGCCCGGGGGGCTGGTGTTCCGCATGACGGCGGGGCCGGTGCCGACCGACGACTACCGCCAATGGTGGGCCTGGACGCCGGGCGCCTGCTGGCGCCACCCCGAGGGCCGCGGCACCGGCATCCAAAGCCGCCCCGATCACCCGGTGGTGCAGGTCGCCTATGAGGATGCGGCCGCCTATGCCGCCTGGGCCGGTCGCGCATTGCCGACCGAGGCCGAATGGGAATTTGCCGCGCGAGGGGGGCTGGACGGCGCGGATTTCGTCTGGGGCGACGAATTGGCGCCGGGGGGCGTGCATCTGGCCAATACCTGGCAGGGCGGGTTTCCCTGGCAGAACACCGCCGAGGATGGTTTTACTGGTGCCGCCCCGGTCGCCTCCTATCCGCCCAATGGCTACGGGCTCCATGACATGGCCGGCAATGTCTGGCAGTGGACCACGGATTGGTTCGCGGCACGCCACGCCGCCGATCCGCAGAAATCCTGCTGCACCCCGGCCGATCCGCGCGGCCCGGCGATGGAGGCGTCCTTCGATCCCGATCAGCCGGCCATCGCGATCCCGCGCCGGGTGGTCAAGGGCGGCTCCTTCCTCTGCGCGCCGTCCTATTGCCGCCGCTACCGCCCCGCCGCGCGCCATGCGCAGATGGTGGACAGTGGGATGAGCCACCTCGGCTTCCGCTGCATCCTGCGCGACCCGGCCTAGCCACGGCTCCGTCCGGTCGGCATCGCCGGGGCCTTTGGCGTGTTTTTCGGCGGGGCGCCGCCTGACCGATTCGTTGCAAATCGGACAGCTACGTTTTTGGCATAGCCGCCAATTCGTTCCGTCACGAACAATCGCGCGTTGGAAGCCCGGCCGTCGCCGTCGCCAGCCGGTGCAGAACCGCAAACGACGTACGAGGAACCCAGATCATGAACCCCACCCTCCCCCGAAAGGGGTGGCTGGCCGGAACACTCGGCGCGCTGGCGCTGTCGTGGCCGCTGGCTGCCCAGACTCCCGCTACCCAGCCTCCCGCCACGCCGGCGCCGACCCAGCAACGCCCGAACATCCTGGTCATCATGGGCGATGACGTCGGCATGTGGAACATCGGTGCCTATCACCGCGGCCTGATGGCGGGACGGACGCCGAACCTCGACCGCCTGGCCGCCGAGGGGATGCTGTTCACCGATTACTATGCCGAAGCCTCCTGCACCGCCGGCCGCGCCAACTTCATCACGGGGCAATTGCCGATCCGCACCGGCATGACGACGGTGGGCCAGGCGGGTTCGACCATCGGGCTGCCGGCGGAGGCGCCGACCATCGCGACCGCCCTGCGCGCCCAGGGCTATGCCACCGGCCAGTTCGGCAAGAACCATCTGGGCGACCTGAACCAGTTCCTGCCCTGCGTGCATGGCTTCGACGAGTTCTTCGGCTACCTTTACCACCTCGACGCGATGCAGGACCCGTTCTCGCCGAACTATCCGCAGGCGCTGCTCAACCAGGTCGGCCCGCGCAACCTGGTGCGCTGCACGGCGACCACCGCCGATGACGCGACCGAACAGCCGCGCTGGGGCCGCGTCGGGCGGCAGCGGATCGTGGACGAAGGGCCGCTGCCGCCGCATCCGCGCCCCGGCATCACCTACAACATGGAGACCTTCGACGAGGTCATCCGCGACAACGTGATCCAGTTCATCGATCGTTCGATCGCGGCCAACAGGCCCTTCTTCGCCTGGATGAACCCGACGCGCATGCATGTCGAAACCCATCTGTCGCCGGAATACCAGTCGCGCCGGACCGGTGAGAACGGCTGGTCGATCCAGGAAGCCGGCATGGCCCAGATGGACGACAACATCGGTGCCGTGATGGAGCACCTGCGCGGCCGCGGGCTGGACCAGAACACCATCGTCGTCTTCACCACCGACAATGGCGCCGAGAACTTCACCTGGCCCGATGGCGGCAACACCCCCTTCGCCGGCGGCAAGGGGACCGCGTTGGAAGGCGGCTTCCGCGTGCCGATGATCGTGCGCTGGCCGGGGCAGATCGCGCCGGGCACCGTGCAGAATGGCATCATGTCCGGGCTGGACTGGTTCCCGACCTTGGTGGCGGCGGCCGGCAACCCGAACATCGCGGCCGAATTCCGCGCCGGGCGCAACATCGGCGGGCGCGACTATCGCGTCTATCTGGACGGCTACAACCAGTTGCCGATGCTGCGCGGCCAGGGCGCATCCGCGCGGAACGAGATTTTCTACTTCACCGAAAGCACGCTCTCGGCCACGCGGATCAACGACTACAAGTATCGCTTCACCGATCAGCCGCAGGGCTGGCTCGGCGGCACGGTGCGGGTGGATTGGCCGATCATCGTGAACCTGCGGCTTGATCCGTTCGAACGGATGGGCCTGCCGAATGGCGCGCAGGGTTCGTTGAATTTCTACAGCTTCTTCCTCGACAATTTCTGGCGCTTCGTCTTCGTCCAGCAGGAAGTGGCGCGGTATGCGCAGTCCTTCATCGAATTCCCGCCGATGCAGCGCGGGGCTTCGTTCAACATGGAGGCGGTGAAGGCGCAGATCGAGGGCGCCATCGCGGCCGCGCGGGCGCGGTCCAACTAGCGGCCGCCGCGACCCCTGCCACCCCGCCGGCGCAGCCTATGCGCCGGCGGGTTTTTCTGGTTTAGACAGGACGGAACAACTTGGCCGCATCCGCGATGTTTGCCTTCATCTTCAAGGAACTGCGGGAACTGATCCCGCCGACGGTGTTCTTCGCCGTCGGGTTCAACCTGATGGTGGGCACCGAGCACCTGCTGTTGTCCAACTACCCCATGCAGTTGTTCAACTTCGTGTTCGCGACGACGCTGGCGCTGATCATCGGCAAGGCGGTGTTGCTGGCGAATGCGATGCCGCTGCTGCGTCGCTTCGACGCGTCGCCGCTGATCATGCCCGTGCTGTTCAAGACGGTGGTCTATTCCATCGCAGCACTCATCCTGCAGGTCCTGGAACGGCTGGTGGAATACTGGGTCGGCGGCGGTCACCTGGTGGGGACATTGCGGCACCTGACCGACGGCGTGTCCTGGAACCGCTTCGCCGCCGTGCACCTTTGGACCACGGTGCTGCTGCTGATCTACACGGCCGCCAACGAGACGAATGCGCGGCTGGGTAAGGGCGTCCTGTTCCGGATGTTCTTCGTATCCGACCCAGGCCGGCGGCCCCTGCCCTGAGGCATGCGCCATGTTTTTCGTTGCGCGCATAGTGCATGGGGCAGCAGCATTCCGCCTGGAGAGGACAATGCCATGACCCAACCCTTCTTCACCCTGACGCGGCGCGCGCTGGCCGCCACAGCGTTGACGCTGGCCGCGGCGACCGCGGCCGAGGCCCAGGCCCCGGTCAACGACCCCCTGCCATCCTGGCGCGACGGCGCCGCCAAGCGCGCCATCTTCACCGCCATCCGCCGCACCGTGCGCCAGGGCACGCCCGACTACGTGCCGCCGGGCCAACGCGTCGCGGTCTTCGACAATGACGGCACGCTCTGGGTCGAACAGCCCGTGTATACGCAGTTCACCTTCGCCATCGACCGGCTGCGGGAGATGGCCGGGCGCGACCCGTCGCTGGGCGAACGCGAACCGATGAAGGCGGCCCTGGCCGGCGACATGCGCGGGGTGATGGCCAGCGGCGAAAAGGGCCTGGCCGAGATCATCGCCATCACCCATGCCGGCATGTCGCAGGACGCCTTCAACGACATCGTCACGCGCTGGCTCGCGACCGCGCGCCACCCGCGCTTCAACCGGCCCTACACGCAGTTGATCTACCAGCCGATGCTGGAGGTGATGCGCCTGCTGCGCCGCGAAGGCTTCGCCGTCTGGATCGTCACCGGCGGCGGGCAGGAATTCGTGCGCGCCTTCAGCGAGCCGACCTATGGCGTGACGCTGGATCGCGTGGTCGGTTCGATCGGCAAGACCGAATTCCGCCTGCAAGCCGGCGGCACCTCCGAACTCTTCCGCCTGCCGGCGATCGAGGCGATTGACGATGGCCCGGGCAAGCCGGTCGGCATCGGCCGCTTCATCGGCCGTCGCCCGCACATGGCTTTCGGCAATTCGGACGGCGATATCGAGATGCTGGAATTCACCACGACCGGCCCGCGCGCCGGGCCTGGGTCGGGGCTTGGCCTGTTCGTGCACCACGATGATGGGGTGCGCGAATACGCCTATGATCGTGAGTCGCACATCGGCAAGCTGGATCGCGGCTTCGGCCTCGCCGCGCGCAACAACTGGTCGCTGATCTCGATGAAGAACGACTGGCTGCGGATTTTTCCGGGCGGCTGATGGCGGGGTGCGCGATTGTCGCGCACATCGCCCGGTTCTACGCTGAACACGAAGGAATATCGCGCCAAGGTTCGGGTTGCGCGGGTGATGGGGAATTGATGTTGCGCGGATCTAATGCCTTTCCGCTGGTTGCGATCTCGGCCTCCGTCATGCTCGGTGTCGCCCTCGGGGCCGGGTCCTTGCCGTCCGTCCACCTGCGTGGCGCGCTGCTGATGGGCTGGTGCGCGGGGGCCGCGACGCATGCGGGGCTGCTGGTCTGGCGCCTGATGCGGCTTGGGCCGGACTCGCCGCGCAGCGATGCGCACCAGGTGCTCCAGAACACATGGGGCACGATCGGCGGCGCCGTCGTCGCGGCGCTGGCGGCGCTGGGCGGCGTCGTCTGGGAAATCGGCGGCGGGGCGCCGACCGCGGCCTTCTCCCTGCCGCTCGGCGTTGTCACCATCGCGCTGTCCTGGGCCTTCCTGCATGTGCTCTTCGCGTATCACTACGCGCATGCCTATTGGTCGCTGGGCGGGGGCCTGGCTTTCCCCGGTGACGAGCCGCCCGACGGGTTCGATTTCCTCTACTTCGGCTTCACGGTCGGGGTGACGGGGGCGGTGTCGGATGTGAACAACACGTCCCGCGTGATGCGCCGCCTGGTGCTGGCGCAGACCCTGACGTCCTTCGCGTTCAACGCGGCGATCGTGGGGGCGGCGGTGAACGTGCTGGCCTGACGGGCGCCTCAGCCCGCCGCGATCGCGGCCTCCACCGCCAGGGCCACGGCCAGGGCCCGCCGCCCGGTCGCGCCATCGACGACCAGCGGCGCGCCATCCAGGACCGCGGCGGCGAAGCTGTCGTGTTCGGCCTCCAGGCTGTCATGGTCGGTCCAGCCGCCGCGGTCGATGCCGCTGCCGGGCATGGTCGCGACCGGCTCGGCACCGCCGCGCCGCAAGGTCGCCAAGGTGCGGTCGAGGAAGTTGACCGAGGTTTCCCCCTCAGTACCCAGGATCCGCAGCCGCCGTTCCAAGACGAGCGAGACCCGCGACGCGGTGATGGTCGCCGCGCGGCCGCCCGGGAAGGTCAACCGGGCGACGGCGAAGTCGGGGCGATCGGAGGCGACGGCGGCCCCCACCGCCTGGATATCGGTCGGGGATTCGCCCGCCAGGGCCAGGACGAGGTCGATGTCGTGGATCATCAGGTCCAGCACGACCGAGACATCCAGGCTGCGCGGACGGAAGGGGGCGGCACGAACGGCCTCCCACGACAGGGCACGACCACCGGTTTCGGCGCCGACCACGGCCTGGAACGCGGCGGAGAACCGTTCGATATGACCGACCGCCAGCGGCAGCCGGCGTTCGGCCGCGAGTGCGATCAGCGCATCGGCCTGCTCCAGGGTCGCCGCGATCGGCTTTTCGATAAAGACGGGCTTGCCGGCGAGCAGCGCGGCGCGGGCGAGGTCGAAGTGAAAGGCGGTGGGGGCGGCGATGACGATCGCCTCGGCCGCCGCGATCAGGGCGGCCTGGTCCAGCACGGGGCAGCCGGCCTCGGCCGCGACGGCGGCCGCGCGGGCGGGGTCGGCGTCATGCAGCCCGACCAGGCGGGTGCGCCGGCCGGCGCTGAGTTTCAGCGCGTGGAAGCGCCCGAAATGCCCAGCACCCAGAAGCCCGATGCCGAGTTGCCTGTCCGCCATGCCGTCCGACCCCTATTTCCACGCCGGGGGATAGGCGCCGCGCCGCGCCGCCGCCAGCCCCCGTGGGGTTGCGAACTTGCATCCGACGACCTGCTTCGCCATGTTCCGGCCTGCAAGTCGCCGGGGGCAAGCCCGGATGCTGACGTGTGGGAAAGCCTGACCAACCCATGATGTACTTCGCGCGGTGGAAGATCGCCGCGATCATTTCCGTCTGCGTCCTCGGACTGCTGGTGTGTATCCCCAACCTCGTGCCCCGCTCGGCGATGCCGGAGTGGCTGCCGGCGCGCCAGGTGAACCTCGGGCTCGACCTGCGCGGCGGATCGTATCTGCTGCTTGAGGTCGATGTGAACGCGGTGGTGCGGGAACGGCTTGAGGGCCTGGCCGATGGCGCCCGGACCCGGCTGCGCACCGCCAATGTCGGCTATGTGAACCTGGCGTCGGACCCCGCCCAGCGTCGCCTGACCTTCCGCGTGCGCGACCCCGCGCAGATCCCGGCCGGGATCGCCGCGATGCGCGAACTGGCCAATCCGGTTGACCTCGGCGGTGGCGCCACGGCGCCGGATATCGACGTGACCTCCAACCCCGACGGCACGATCACCGCGACCCTGACCGAGGCGTCGCTGCGGGCGAAGGCCTCCGGCGCCGTCGAACAGTCGATCGAGATCGTCCGCCGCCGCATCGACGAAACCGGCGTGTCGGAATCCCTGGTCGCCCGCCAGGGCCAGAACCGGATCCTGGTGCAGTTGCCGGGGGTCGAGGACCCCAACCGGATCAAGCAACTGCTCGGCCAGACCGCGCGGATGACCTTCCATTTGCTGGATGAGGCGGCGAACCTGACGGCCCCCTCCCCGCCGCCGGGCGTGATGTTCCTGCCCGGCGACCGCGACGGCCAGCGCTATGCGGTGCGCCGGCGGGTCGAGGTCGATGGCGCCAACCTGTCCAACGCCCGCGCCGGGCAGAACGGCCAGACCGGCGAATGGGTGGTGAACTTCACCTTCGACAGCATCGGCACGCGGCGCTTCGCCGAGGTGACCCGGGCCAATGTGAACCGGCCGTTTGCCATCGTGCTGGACGACAAGGTCATCACCGCCCCGGTCATCCGCGAACCCATCACGGGTGGATCCGGGCAGATCAGCGGGTCGTTCAACGCCCGTTCGGCCAATGACCTGTCGGTGCTGCTGCGCGCCGGCGCCCTGCCCGCGCCGCTGACGGTGGTCGAGGAACGGACCGTCGGGCCGGAACTCGGGGCGGATGCGATCCGGGCGGGCATGATCTCGCTCGGCGTCGGGACGATCTTTGTCTTCCTCTACATGGGCCTGGCCTATGGACTGCTTGGCTGGTTCGCGAATGTCGCGCTGTTCGTGAACATCATCCTGCTCTTCGCCTGCCTCAGCCTGCTTGAGGCGACGCTGACCCTGCCTGGGATCGCCGGCATCGTGCTGACCCTGGGCACGGCGCTGGACGCCAATATCCTGATCAACGAACGCATCCGGGAGGAGGTCGCCGCCGGGCGCACGCCGCTGAATGCGCTGGAGACGGGGTTCACCAAGGCCTCCGGCACCATCATGGACAGCAACCTGACCAACCTGATCGCCATGGCCTGCCTCTACGCCTTCGGTTCCGGGCCGGTTAAGGGATTTGCCGTCACCGTCGCGATCGGCACCGTGGTCCAGATGTGGACTGCCACGACATTGGTGCGTTTGATCGTCTCCTTCTGGTATCGCTGGCGCCGCCCGCGCGTGCTGCCGGTCTGAAAGAACAAGAATGTTCGGTTTTCTTGCCCGCCCACTGTTCCGCCTGGTGCCTGACAACACCAAGATCCAGTTCATGCGCGGCCGTATCGCGGGGCTCGTGGTCTCGGCCGTGCTGTCCAGCGCCTCCGTGATCCTGGCGATCACGCCGGGGCTGGAGAAGGGCATCGACTTCAAGGGCGGCATCACGATGGAGGTGCGGACCCCCGGGCCCGCCGACCTGCCGGCCGTGCGCGCCGGGCTGGGCCGCCTGCCGGTCGGCGATGTCGGGGTCCAGCAATTCGGCGACGCATCGACCCTGCTGCTGAGCATGGCCGCCCCGGAGCGGGAGGATCAGACCCAGGCCGCGGTCAGCGCCGTGCGCACAGCGATCGAACAAATCGTGCCGGGCGTGCGCATCCTGCGGGTGGAAGCGGTCGGCAACCGGGTTTCCGATGAATTGTTCCGTGGCGGCATGATCGCCCTGGCGATCAGCCTGGGCGCGATGCTGCTCTACATCTGGTTCCGCTTCGAATGGCAGTTCGGCATCGGCGCGGTCGTGACCCTGATCCTGGATACGACCAAGGTCGTGGGCTTTCTCGCGGTCACCCGGATCGACTTCAGCCTGACCACGGTGGCCGCGATCCTGACGATCGTGGGCTTTTCGGCCAATGACAAGGTCGTCGTCTATGACCGGATGCGGGAAAACCTGCGCAAGTTCAAGACGATGCCGCTGCGCGAACTGATCGACCGCAGCATCAACGAGACCTTGAACCGCACCCTCGGCACCTCGATGACCCTGCTGCTGGCGGCGCTGCCGCTGGCGCTGTTCGGCGGCGATACGCTGGCGGGTTTTGCCTGGACGATGTTGTTCGGGATTGTGGTCTCGGCTTCATCTTCTATCTTCATTGCGGCGCCTATCTTGTTGTTCCTGGGCGATAATCGCTTGCGCCGGGGAACGGACGCGCCCGTCGTGCCAAAGCCGGGCACCGCCCCGGCCCGGCCCGGCTGATGCGCCCGGCGACCGCATCCGGCCGGCGGGCCTGGCTTGCCGGGGCATTCGGCCTGGTGCCGGGCTTGGCCTTGGCACAGGCCGACCGGCCGGAACCGTCGTCCTCCGCAACCACCTCCGCCAAGGGCGGCGCGCGGCCGCCGCGCAGCCTGACCCTGCTGGTCGGCGGCGCCCCGGGCGGCATCGCCGATGTTTGGGCGCGCGGTTTCGCCCCCTATCTTGAACGCCAGTTGCCGCGCGCGACCGTGGGCGTGCAGGCGATAGCAGATACCGGCCCGCTGACCGCGGCGCGGATGCTGGCGGCCTCACCAGCCGATGCGCAGTTGATCGGGGCGGTGTCCGCGCCGGTCCTGCTGGCGCGTGCGATCGAGGCCGGGGATGCGGCCCTGCTCGAACGGCTCGACTGGCTGGCCGGCATCGCCGAGGAACCGGTCATCCTGGTCGCCCCCCCCGCGACCGGGGATTTCGCGGCGCTGCGTGCCTTGGGGGCCAACGCGACCCTGGGCGTGCCGCCATCCGGCACGGCGCCCGGGCTGCTGGGCGATGCCCTGCGCGACCAGCTTTCCATCGGCACGCTGACCTTTCCCTCCGCCGCCGCGGCGCGGCAGGCCGCCATCGCGGGCCATGTCACCGCCGCCGCCCTGACCCTGCCGGAAGCCCTGGCCCCTGTGCGGGACGGCCGGCTTGTCGCCCTGGCCCTGGCCACGCGGGACCGCTGCCCGCTGCTGCCGGATGTGCCGACCCTGACCGAACGCGGCGTGGCGCTGGTCGCGCAATTGCAGCGGGGCTTCGTGCTGCCGCTTGGCGTCCCGCAACGGCAACGCGAACGACTTGCCGCGGCCTTGCAGGCGGCCGTGGCCGACCCCGAGTTCATTGCCCGTGGCCAGGCCGCGGGCTTCATGCCGCGCTTCAGTGGTCCCGACACCTGGCCGGCCGAGGTGCAGGCCTCCACCGCCAGCCTGAGCCGGCGCTGGACCCAGGCCCCCTGGGCGATCGGGCGGGGTTAGATCGGCGGCGTCGCTAGACCGTGATACGCTCGCATTCGCTCACGCGTCACAGTCCAGCTTGTTGTTTTGTCGCGTGATTCAGCCCTGCGGCGCATTTGCGCCTACGGCCATTACGCTCCAGAGGTAAAATCGCGGATTCGGCCACAAGCCGCTGACCGGCCCGGCGCGAAAGCAGCGACCGTCGGACAACCACGCGTCGTGCCGGGTATCGTTTCGGCGACCGGCTTCACCTGCCGCGACCGCACCGCACCATGACGCAATCAAGACCATAAGCGTCCGGCAACCAATTTACTGCGTTTTTCGCGTGTAATGAGACAAGGGCTGGTAGCCCCGGATCGTTCGGCGTAGCGTGTAACCGCTGTCGGAGAATTGATCATGCTGAGGCGCGGCCCTGGAGCGCCATCCCCTGCGCAATTGCGGCCAGTCCCCCTGGCCCATGGGAACGCGCGTGCCGAGGTCCCGGCCGCCACGCTGCTGCTGCTGGCGCGCGACCAGCGCGTGCGCAATGCCGCGCGCGGCGCGGCGCGCCTGCTGCAAGCCGATGCCCCGCACGACATGGCGACGATCCGCGAGGCGCTGGCCCGCGTCATGGCACCCGGCCGGCGCGTGCCGCGACTCGTCATGCAGGAAGGCGACGCAGGCTACGCCTGGCCCGCCCTGCTGGCCCTGGCATTGGACCCCTTCGCGCCGGGCACCCTGGTGCTGGTCCAGCCGGACGACGCCCCGGGCCACAACGGCATCTGCACCGCCAGGGCCGAGGAAGCCCCGATCGCCGCCGCCATCGCGGCCCTGGCCAAACGCCTGCCGGCGACGACTGCCCAGGAGACCGGCGCCCAGGGGACAGGCGTCAACGGGACAAACGCCCACGGGACCGCCGCCCAGGACGCCGACGAATTGCTGCGCGGCCTGCACCGTGGCGAGATCGTGCTGCGCTACCAGCCCATCGTCCGCCTGTCGGATGGCCGGCCGCTGATGCTGGAGGCGCTGGCCCGCTGGCAACGCATGACCGTGCCGCTGCCGCCCGATGCCTTCGTGCCCTTGGCGGAGCGCAGCGGCCTGGGACGCCTGCTGTCGATCGTGGTGGCACGCCGCGCCGCGACCGAGATGGGGGGCCAGACGGAGGGCGCGCGGCTGCCCGTGTCGATCAACCTGCCGCTGGCCGTGCTGCTGGAACAGGATATCGTCGCCTGGTTGCGCCATGCCATGAAGGGCACCGGCATGGCGCCGGCCGACCTGATCCTGGAATTGACCGAGACGACGCCGGTGCGCGACCTGAGCGCGCTGCGCCGCGCCCTGACCCGGCTGCGCCATGCCGGGCATCGCGTGTTGCTGGATGACCTGTCGCTGGATGATGGGCGGCTGCTGCTGATCGGCCTGCCCTTCGATGGGGTGAAGATCGATCGTGATTTCACGGAAGCCCTGCCGCATAGCCACCGCGCCCGCGCCGCGGTGCGGCGCATCGTGCGGCTGGCGCATGCACGCGGCATGACCGTGACGGCCGAAGGCGTCGCTGATGCGCGGCTGTGGCGGACGGTGGCGGCGCTGGGCGTGGATCATGCACAGGGCTGGGCCGTGGCCCGGCCGCTGCCGGCGGCGGCACTCGGGGCCTGGATCGCGTCCTGGGCGATGGTGCAGCCGAGGTAGCCTCGGCCCTCAGTTGCCGTAGGCTTGGCGATAGAGCCCGATGATCGCCTCCGCATCCGGCACCGCGGGGTTGTTGGCGGGGCTGCCGCTGGCCAGTGCCTGCGCCGCCATGGTGGGCAGCAGCGCCGCCCAGCGATCGGCCGGAATGCCGTAGGCCGCCGGGGTCGGCACCCGCAGTTCCTCGTTCAGCGCCCGCAACTCGGCCAGCAGCTTTTCGCCAGCGGAGGTATCGTCGTCGGCCGTGGTGGCGACGCCCATGGCGCGGGCGGCATCGGCGTAGCGCGCGCGCCCGGCCTCCAACCCAAAGGCCGTGACGGCCGGCAGCAGCATCGCGTTGGACAACCCGTGCGGCACATGGAAATGCGCCCCGATCGGACGGCTCATGCCATGCACCAGCGCGACCGAGGCATTGCTGAAGGCCAGGCCCGCCAGGGTCGCGCCCGCCATCATCGCCTCACGCGCCGCCGCATCGGCGGGGTGGTGGAAGACGCGGCGCAGGTTGGGCGCGATCAGCCGCATCGCGGCGCGGGCGTAGTCGTCGGAGAAGATATTGGCGCGGCGGGAGACGAAGGCCTCCAGCGCATGGGTCAGGCTGTCGATGCCGGTATCGGCGGTGGTCCGCGCCGGCAGGCCCATGGTCAGTTCATGATCGACGACCGCTGCCATCGGCAGCGCACCCAGCCCCGCGATCAGCATCTTTTCGTCGCGCGCGACGTCGGTGATGACGGTGAAGCGGGTGACCTCGCTGCCGGTGCCCGCGGTGGTCGGCACGCAGACCAGCGGCAGCGCGCCGCGATCGGCGACGGCGGGCGCCTTGAAGGATGCGATCGGGGTGCCGTCGGGCGCGGCGGCCAGGATGTTGATCGCCTTGGCCGTGTCCATCGGGCTGCCGCCGCCGAAGCCGATCAGGCAGTCGGCGTCGGTCGCGCGCAGGGCCGCCAGCGCGGCCAGCACCACGGTATCGGTCGGGTCGGGCACGGTGTCGCTGAACACCACGGGGGCGATGCCGGCGGCGCGCAGCGGGGCCAGCAGGCGCTCGGCCAGGCCGGAGGAGACCATGAAGGGGTCGGTCACCACAAAGGGCCGCGACACGCCGAGCGAGGCGAGGACCGCGGCGACCTCGGCCACGGCGCCGCCGCCGATGCGGATGATGCGGGGGGCGACCAGGGTGACGGTCATGGGGCGTTCCTCCAGCTTTTTCTCCTCGCGGCTTAGCCCGCGGCGGCGGCGGGGGCTAGACCGCGATACGGTCGCATTCGCCCAAGCATCGCGGTCTAGCTTGTTGTTTTGTCGCGTGATTCAGCCCTGCGGCGCATTCGCGCCTGCGGCCATCACGCTCCAGGCTTGCGGCCCCGGCCCCGGCCGAGGCGACGCGCGACATCGCCACACCGCCAAAAGCGAACGAATGTCATGCTGGCGCGTTGTGGGGGGAGGCTGCATCGCGCGGCCGCTGCGCTACATTCCTTCAGGACTTTCAACAGGAGTTCCCATGGCCAAGCTTCACAAGACCCGCAACGACCTTGGCGCCAATGCCAAGAAGGCCTCGGTCGAGGTGCTGAACGCGACCCTGGTCGATACCATCGACCTGACCAACGCCGTCCGCATGGCGCATTGGACGGTGAAGGGTCCGCAGTTCATCGGGTTGCACGAATTGTTCGGCGGCTTCTACGACGCCCTGGGCAAGACCACGGACGATATCGCCGAACGTTGCGTGCAATTGGGCGGCACGCCGGAGGGCACCACCCAGGCGATCGGCGCCGGGACCAGGATCGCCCCCTACCCCGCCGACCTGACCGACGGGCTGGCGCATGTGGCGGCGCTGGCGGAACGCTACGCAGCCCTGGCCGCGACCGTGCGGGCCGGGATCGACACGACGGATGAAGCCGGCGATGCCGATACCGCCGACCTGCTGACCGGGCTCAGCCGGCAGTTGGACAAGAACCTGTGGATGCTGGAAGCGCACCTGGCCTGATCGGGCGGGGGCCTGACCGGGCGGGGGCCTGACCGGGCGGGGTCGGTGCCGTGGCGGGGGTTTCCCCCCTACCGCGGCACCCACCGCAGCAGGCGCAGCGCATTCAGCGTGACCAGCACCGTCGCCCCGGTATCGGCCAGGATCGCGGGCCACAGCCCGGTGATGCCGGCCAGGGTGGTGACCAGGAACACCGCCTTCAGCCCGACCGCGACCGCGACATTCTGCTTCACGTTGGTCATGGTCGCGCGTGAGAGCGACACGAGGTCCGCGACCCCGGTCACGCGATCCTTCAGCACCGCGGCATCGGCGGTTTCCAGCGCGACATCCGTGCCACCGCCCATCGCGACCCCGACCGAGGCCGCGGCCAGGGCCGGCGCGTCGTTGATGCCGTCGCCCACCATCACCACCGGGCCTTGCGCCCTGAGCCGGGCAATTTCGCGCAGCTTGTCGTCCGGGCGCAGCTCGGCCTTCACCTCCAGGCAGAGCGACTCGGCGATCGCGGTGCCGGTGCGCTGGTTGTCGCCGGTCAGCATCACCGAGCGGATGCCGAGCGCCGCCAGCGCCGCGACCCCGTCGCGGGCATCGGCGCGGGGTTCGTCGCGCAACGCGATCAGGCCCAGCAGCGCGCCATCGATCAGCGCGATGGCGACGGTCTTGCCCTCCCCCTCCAGCCGCGCGAGGTCGGGGGCGAGGTTGCCCAGGGTCACGCCGGCCTCGGCGGCATGGCGGGGGCTGCCGATGCTGATGCGCTGGCCGGCGATGGTGGCGAGCACGGCCTGGCCGGGGATGGCGGCCTGGCCCTCGGCTGCCGGCACGGCGATGCCGCGGGCCAAGACCTCGGCCAGGATCGCCTTGGCGAGGGGATGGGCGGACCCCTGTTCCACGCCGGCCGCCAGGGCCAGCACCGATTCGGCCGAATACCCCGGGGCGGCCAGGACCTCGGTCACGCGGGGCTTGCCGTCGGTCAGGGTGCCGGTCTTGTCGAAGGCGACGGTGCGTGCGGCGCCGAGTTGTTCCAGGGCCGCGCCGCCCTTCACCAGCAATCCTCGCCGCGCCCCGGCCGACAGGCCGGAGGCCATGGCGGCCGGGACCGAGATGACCAGCGCGCAGGGGCAGGCGATCAGCAGCACCGCCAGCCCGCGATAGAGGCTGGTCCACCAGTCCCAGCCCAATGCGAAGGGCGGGACCAGGATCACCAGCAGGGCGACGACCATGGCGCCCGGGGTCCAGTATTCGGAAAAGCGTTCGATGAAGCGCTGGGTCGGCGCGCGGGAGGCGGTCGCGTCCTCCACCATGCGGATGATGCGGGCGATGGTGTTGTCGGTCGCGGCGCGGGCGACGCGAACGCGCAGGGCGCCATCGGCGTTGATGGAGCCCGCGACCACCGGCTCGCCAGGGCCGCGGGCGATGGGGATGCTTTCGCCGGTGACGGGGCTTTCGTCGAGGGCGGAGGTCCCGTCCTCGATCACCCCGTCGCAGGGCACGCGGTCGCCGGGGCGGATCAGCACCAGGTCACCGATCGCGAGCCGGTCGGCCGGGATGGTTTCGCTAACGCCATCGGCGCCGAGGCGCAGGGCGACGCGCGGCATCAGGCTGGCCAGGGCGCGGATCCCGGCGCGGGCCCGGCCGGCCGCGACGTTTTCCAGCAACTCGCCGACCGCGAAGAGCAGCACGACGACGGCGGCTTCCTCGGCGGCGCCGATCACGGTGGCGCCGGCGGCGGCGGTGACCATCAAGGTTTCGATGGAGAAGGGACTTCCGACGCGCGCCAGGGCCAGGGCGCGGCGCCCGAAGGGCACCAGGGCGACCAGGGTCGCGGCGAGGAACAGCGGATAGGTCAGGTTTTTCGGAAGCAGCAGGGAGAGCGCGTAGGCGCCGAGCACCAGCCCGCCGAGCAGCCAGACCAGCTTGGCCTTGCCGGTGGCCCACCAGGGCTTTTCGGCGTCGGCGGGGGAGTCGTCGTGCTGGCCATGGGCATGGGGGGCGTGGTCATGGTCATGGTCATGGTCATGGTCATGGTCGTGATGCGCATGGTCATGCGCGGGCGGGCTTGGCGCCGGCGCCGGGCCGGTCAGGGCCGTCGCGGTGTAGCCCAGGATCTCGACCTGCTTCACCACCGCCTCGGCCGTCGTCCCGCCCGTGGCGAGCGAGGCCGACAGGCGTTCGGCCATCAGGTTCACCTCGACCTCGGTCACCCCTGGCAGGCGTTCGATCGCCCGCGTCACCTTGGCAACGCAGGAGGCGCAATCCATGCCCTCCACCCGCCACGACAGCTTTGTCACCGTGCCCATGCCCGTTACCTCATCATCCGGGCAGGGTATGGAACCTCCAGCGGCTGGAGGTTCAAGGGGTTTTTCGCGGATCTATTCACCGAAGGCGGCGTCGAACAGCAATTTCAGATTCAACCCGACGATCACCGCCGCGGTCGCCCAGCCCAGGGCGATCTGCCAGCCTGGCGCCGTGAAACTTCCCAGTCGCTTGCGGTCCTGCGCGAAGAGCATCAACGGAATGACGGCAAACGGCAGTTGGATCGACAGGATCACCTGGCTGAGGATCAGCAACCGCGCCGTTCCGCTGGCGCCGTAGATCCAGGTGACGATCACGGCCGGGATGATGGCGATCAGCCGCGTCACCAACCGCCGAAGCACCGGCGGCAAGCGAAACCGCAGAAACCCCTCCATGACCACCTGCCCCGCAAGCGTCGCGGTCACCGTGGCGTTCAGCCCGCAGAGCAGCAGCGCCACGCCGAAGGCCGTGGCGGCGATGCCGGCGCCCAACAGGGGCGTCAGCAGTTGGTAGGCCTCGCCGATCTCGGCGACCTCGGTATTGCCGGTGGCGTGGAAGGTGGCGGCCGCGGTGATCAGGATCGCGGAATTGATCAGTAGGGCCAGCGTCAGCGCCAGGCTGCTGTCGATGGTGGCGAATTTGATCGCCTCCTTCTTGCCGGCATCGTCGAGGTTCCAGGACCGCGACTGCACGACCGCCGTATGCAGATACAGGTTGTGGGGCATCACGGTGGCACCAAGAATGCCCATGGCGATGTAGAGCTGCGTCTGGTTCGTCACGATCGACACGGCGGGGACGTAGCCATTCAACACCGCCGCCCAATCCGGATTGGACAGCACGATCTGGATGCCGAAACAGCCGACGATCAGCATGATGAAGCCGAAGATCAGCGCCTCCAGCCAGCGCATCCCCTTGTTCTGTAGCCACAGGATGAGAAAGGCGTCGAAGGCGGTCAGGAAGACCCCATAGAGCAGCGGTATCCCGAATAGCAGTTCGAGCGCGATGGCGGTGCCGATCAACTCGGCCAGGTCGGTCGCGCAGATCGCGACCTCGGCAAAGAACCACAGCGGATAGGCGACGACCTTGGGGAATCGCTCGCGGCAAAGCTGCGCCAGGTCGCGCCCGGTCGCGACGCCGATCCGCACGCAAAGCGCCTGGAGCAGGATGGCCATCAGCGAGGAGGTCAGCGCAACGGCCAGCAGCGTGTAGCCGAAGGCGGACCCGCCGGCGAGCGAGGTCGCCCAATTGCCCGGGTCCATGTAGCCGACCGCGACCAGGTAGCCCGGCCCCATGAAGGCGAAGAGCTTGCGCAGGAAGCCGCCCGCATTGGGGACGGCAACCGAACGATGGACTTCGGGCAGGCTGGGCATGCCTGCCGGAGGCGGCAGGGCCGCCGCTTCGGATGGTGGGGTCACGCATACCCTCCAAAACTTAGTCTTGACTATAACATTGTGAGCGCGCCCTCGCTGATGTCAAGCAAAGGCCTTACACTCCAGCCCATGCCCCGCACCGCCCGTCGTCCCCTGCCCCCGCCCGAGGATCATGCCGCCCGCTTCGCGCAGCAGCGCGAGGCCGACCGGACGGCGATCGCGGAGGATTATGTCGAGTTGATCGCCGACCTGCTTCACGAGGGCGGTGAGGCGCGGGCCGTGGACATCGCCCGGCGCATGGGGGTCGCCCAGGCGACGGTCGCGGCGACGGTCGCGCGGTTGCAGCGCGATGGGCTGGTGGATACCAAGCCTTACCGCGGGCTGTTCCTGACCGAGGCCGGCCAGGCGCTCGCTTCAGCCGCGCGGGCGCGGCATGAACTCGTGGTGCGCTTCCTGCTGGCCGTGGGCCTGGACCAGGAGACGGCCGAGGCCGATGCCGAAGGGCTGGAACACCATGCGAGCGAGAAGGCCCTGGTCGCCTTCGCGCGCTTCCTGGCGGAACGGGAGCGGTGAGCGCGATGTTGTCGATCGGCGACCTGGCCCGCGCCACCGGCGTGAAGCAGACCACCATCCGCTTCTACGAGGCCGAGGGGCTGCTGCCGGCACCGACGCGCAGCGAGGGGGGGCATCGCGTCTATGAGCGGGCGCATCTGGACCGGCTGGGCTTCATCCGCCACGCGCGGGAATTGGGTTTCGCGATGGAGGATATCCGCGAGTTGCTGCGCCTGGCCGATGCCGCGCCGGATGCCCCCTGCGAGGGGGCGGATGCGATCGCGCGGCGGCACCTGGATGCCGTGCGCGACCGCCTGGCACGGCTGCGATCGCTGGAGGCGGAGTTGGTGCGCATGACGGCCTGCGACCACGGGCGGATCGGCGATTGCCGGGTGATCGAGGTGCTGGCCGATGCGGCGCATGGGCATTGCGCCGACCCGGCGCATGGGCGGGGTGATGCCGACCCGGCGCATGGTCGGGGTGACCCAATGCCGCGGGGCTGACGCGGCCCTGCCTCAGGCGGTCATCCCGCCCTTCCGCCAGATACCAAAACCGACCGCGACCACGCCGACCAGGGCCAGGGTGGCGGCGATGGCGGGCACCAGTTCGAAACGCAGCGCCGGCGCGAAGCCCGCGGTCGCGGGCGCTCCGACCGCGGCCAGGCCCAGATTGGCCAGCAGCACCGCCGTCAGCCCCCAACCCGCCGCGAGCAGATACCAGGGATCGCCCCGCCCGGTCCGCAGCATCAGGGCGGCCACGGCACCGATCAGCAGGATGATGATCGCGGAGAGCCAGGGATCGGGGTCCACCCCAGCCACCTTGAACGCCCCCGCCAGATTGACGAAGACCGCCGCCGTCACCCAGCCGGCGAAGAGCCCCAGGAAGGGCCGCAGCACCCAGCGCGAAAACCCGCCATCGGGTAGGCGCCGCGCCTCCGGCACAAAGGCCCAGAAGGCCGCGCCGACGCCGACCGCCAGGATCAGCACCAGATGAATGCCGTTGCTGCTGAATTGCGCGACCAGCATCCACAGGCTGTTCATCGCGAAGGCCAAGGCCAGCGGCGGGCGCAGGCGCATGGTCACCGGGTCCTGCGCCATGCTGGGCATCGCCTGGCGGATCGCCCAGATCAGCGACAGCACGAAAATCGGCGTCCAGATCGTGAAGGCATAGGAGGCCGGGGTGACAGCGGTCAGGCTGGCAGCCGACATGGCGCCGACCGGATGGCCGATGCCGATCACCGGCAGCAAGGCAACGACCGGCTGCGACAGCGCCAGCCCCAGCACGACCCAGGCCAGCTTGGGGGTGGCGGGGTGCGGCGGCGGGAGGATCTCTGACATCGGCGGGCTCCGGTTCAAATGGCCGAGGGCACGGGGGGCAGCTGGTCCAGGCGCGTGTACAGCGCCTCGATCCGCTCAAGCCCCGCCAGGCAGGCGGCTGCACTGGCCAGGGAGGCACCAAGCCGCAAGGTGAGCAAGCCCGGCATGGCGGCCGGCAAGGCCAGGGGATGGTGGCGGCGCAGCCAGCGCAGCGCCCGCGCCGCGTTGCGCCCGGTGCCGTAGCGCAATGCCGAGAGTGGCAGCCCAAGCCCCGCCTGGCGCGCCAGCACGGCCGCGAGGTAGCGGAACACATCCGCCTCGTTCGACGACAGCCGCCCTGCCCGATCCGTCGGCAGCACGCAGACGGTATCGGCGATGCGGCCCCAGGGGTGGCCGGCGGCGACGAGGCCGAGGGCCAGCGCGTAGTCCTGGCACTGGCGCCACTGCCGTGGCAGCGGCAGCACGGCGCGCAAGGCGCTGGCGCGGAACAGACTGGCGGAGGGGTTGGTGCCGAAATTGCGGATCAGCGTCCGCAGCGGATTCCTGGGGATCTCGCAGGCGCCGGATTCGGCCACGGGGCCAAGGCGGCTGGCCTCGCGTTCCTGCATTTCGGCGGCGATGGCGCCGCCATGGACGAAGCCCAGGCCGAAGCGGTCGAGTTCGGCCGCAAGGCGCGCCGTGCCGCCGGGCACCAGCACGTCATCGGCATCGAGCAGCTTGATCAGGGGGAAACGCGCGGCGGCCAGCACCGCATTGGTCGCGGCGAAAAGCCCGCGATTGGGTGGCCCGCCCATGAGGGTGATGCCGAGGCGCTGGGACAAGTCGCGGACGATATCGGGGCCGCTGTCGCGGGAGCCATCGTCCCAGACCAGGATTTCCCCGCCGGTCCGGTCGCGTTCGATCGCCGCGGCCCGGAGGACAGCGGCGATGAACGGGCCCTTGTCGTAGAGCGTGACACAGTAGGAGACGGCCATGCGCGACCGTCCCCGATAGCAATCAGCGCGAGTAGAACTCGACCACCAGGTTCGGTTCCATCTGCACCGGATACGGCACATCGCTCAGCTTCGGCGCGCGCAGGAAGCGGCCACGCATCGCGCGGTGATCGATCTCGATGTACTCGGGCACATCCCGCTCGCCGGACTGGGTCGCATCCAGGACAGCGGTCAGCTGCTTGGACTTTTCCTTGACCTCGATCTGGTCGTTGTCCTTGACGATGTAGGACGGAATGTTGAGGCGCTTGCCGTTCACGGTGATGTGGCCGTGGTTGACGAACTGACGCGCGGCGAAGGGCGTGACCGCCAGCTTCATGCGGTAGATCACCGTGTCCAGGCGCCGTTCCAGCAGCTCGATCAGAGTCTCGCTGGTGTCGCCCTTCCGGCGCACCGCTTCCTCGTAATACTTGCGGAACTGCTTCTCGCCGATGTTGCCGTAGTAGCCCTTCAGCTTCTGCTTCGCCATGAGCTGGATGCCGAAGTCGGTCGGCTTCTGCTTGCGGCGCTGGCCGTGCTGGCCGGGGCCATAGGCGCGCTTGCCGATCGGGGACTTGGCGCGGCCCCAGAGGTTGACGCCGAGGCGGCGATTGATCTTGTACTTTGACTCAAGACGCTTGGTCATGAAGGCATTTTCCCGCGCGGCTCGCCGTCGCGGTCCTCTTCGACAGATGTGTCCCGGTAGTCCGTCCCTGATACGCCTTGCGGTGCATAGGGGGGCGGGCGCGAACCCCGAAGGTCCGTCCACATTCCCAGGAATGACGGGCGTATGACGGCCGGGGGGCCAGAAGTCAATGCACTGCGGGCTGGGTTGCAGCGGCAGGACCGCTACGTCAGTGGCAACCGACGAATGCCGGTTGGCCGCCAAGTCCCTTGCCCGACCGGGAGAATCGAGGGCGGCGTCTCCTTGGGCCAATAGAGGCGCATGACCAGGTAGATTGGGCCGTCGGGCGCCGGCAGCCAGTTGGCTTCCTTGTCCGCGCCTGGCGTCTTGTTCTGGATGTAGAGGGTCAGCGAGCCGTCCGCGCCCTTTGTCATGGACGGGACCATCGGCGCGTTGATCAGGTAGCGGTTGATCGGGTTCTGGATCAGGAGCTGCGTCCTGCCGTCATACATCGTCACCGACCAGAAGGCGTTGACGGGCGGGGTTGCACCCGGCGCGAAGGTCAGCGTGTAGTTGTTCTTGCCGCCATCGAGCGTCTGGCCGTCGGTGTCGATGCGAGTCAGCGGATAGGTCGCCTCCTCCGGATCGTTGCCGTAGATGCCGCCCTGCGCGGCGGTGGCCCGGGTCAGCCAGTCGCCGTTGTAGCGGGCGGCATCGCCGAACAGCCCGGAAACGCGCCAGCCGTTGACGTTGGCGCCGGCCGCCGCAAGCGCCTGTTCGACCTTGCGATGCCCCGCCTCAAGGCCGGCCACGATCTCCTGCTTATGCTCGCGCGGGAGGTCCTTGAAGTCGAAGGTCTTGCCGGGACCGACACCAATGCGCGCCAGGTCGGCGCGGATCGCCGCCTCGTTCGCGGCCGGCGGCCCGAACTGCATGGCGAAGTCGAGGAATTCGAAGAAGTTGCTGCGTGCCAGCGCTGCATTGATCGGCGGGAAGGCGATGGCGGGCGCGGCTGCCGGCGGCGGGCGTCGCAGATAGGCCGAAAGCGGCTGCGCCTTGTAGCCAGCTTGCACGGCCACGACGTTCGGCATGTCGTCCGGATTGAAGAGCTGGGTCCGGTAGAGCAGGAGGGAGAATGCCGTGCTCGACCGGAACACCTTCTTGATGCCCGGCGGTGTTTCGCCTTGCCAGGCCGGCCCGACAACCATGTAGTCGCCAGCCTCGGGGCCCGTCGTCCGCGTTCCGATATAGCCGTAGTTGTAGGTGTTGCCGTCGACGAGCTGCACGGCGTAGTAGCGCGAGCGCTCCACAGCGGGGACGGACAGGACAATCGGTTCCGCCCGAAGGTCCGCCCAGACGATAGAATACGGCGTATCGCTGTTCGGCGTGACGACAGCCGTATCCCGGTAGGTGAAAACGCGGGCTTCGTTGTTGATCTCGTTGAACGGCGCCTTGAACTGCGGGGATGAGCGGTCCACCGCGAATTCATACATGACGCCGTAATTCATCACGATCGGCAGGCCGAAGATGTAGCCCGCCTCGGCGATGCGCCGCGTTTCGGCCGGGCTCGGCCAGGTCGTGCCCGCCTGGGCGCTCGCCGTGACGGGGCGAAGGATGGCCGGCGCCGCCGCCCCCACCGCCGCCGTGGTCAGTACCTGCCTACGCGTTGACATGGCTTCATCTCTCACTGTCTGGCGGCCCGCCTCGATCATTCCGCGCGCCGTGGCAATATTCGCGTCGCCGTTTGCCAGGGCGTCAAGATCGCCAGACGCTTGCCTGATACGATGACGCTATCATTCAGGGCGTCGGCACCGAAAAGACGATTGGATGACCCCCCGCCCCAGGGAGGGGTCAGGCCGGCAGGGTCAGGCCGGGCCGACCAGCCCCGCGACCCGGTCCGCCAGCCTCTGCCGCGCCCCGGGCACTGGCCGGTTGCGGGCGCCAAACACGTCCTTTTCCAGGAAATGCCCGGTCAGGCGGAAGCCGGCCACCCAATCGGCCGGGGTCGAGGCCGCTTCATCATCGCGCAGAAAAGCCGGCAGCGGCAGCAGGCGATCGCGAAACGCCCCTGCCCCAGCCTCCGACACCGCCCGCCCGGTGCGGGGGGAGACATAGGGCAGGTCCACAGCCTCACCCGTCACGGCACAGGAGGTGAGGTCGAGCCCGTAGCCGAGTTCAGCCAGCAACTGGACCTCCCACCGCACGGCATCGGCCACGGCGGCCTCCGTATCGCGCGCCAGGGTCGCGACCAGGGCGACCGTGTCGTGGAACAGCACCGGGTGCGGCTCGCGTTCCGGGAGCGCCTCGGCCGCGATGGCGCAGACCGAGGCGAGGATGGCCAGGGCCAGCGGGTCGTCCATGGCCAGGGCCGCCGCGGCATGGACCAATTCCCCCGACAGCGCGCCCAGGCTGTCCGGCGTGCGGCCCACCCACCGCGCCTCAATCAGGTTCCCAGGCTGCCACAGGGCCGCCTGGCCACGGCTGGCACCGCCCATGACCAGCCCCGCATGGCGGCCAAGTTCCTCGGTCATGACCGAAACAACGGCCCCGCTTTCCCCATGGGGGCGCGTTTCCAACACAATCGCCGGGGCCTCCCAAGCCATCAGGTCTGGCAGGGGGCTGGCATTGGGAGGTTGCGCTTTGAGAGGGGCTTTGCCCCTCTCAAACTCTCCCCACCAGGGGCGGCCGCCCCTGGACCGGCGCGATGTATTGGCAAAAGAAAGGGAGGGGCATCACTGATGCACCCCGCGGGAGGCGCGGTCTCGCCCCTCCCTTTCTTTTGCCAAATCCCGTGGGTTCCAAGGGGCCACGGCCCCTTGGTCGGGGAGGTGTGGAGGGGGCGAAGCCCCTTCCTCGGCGCAACCTTCCCCATTGTCGGTCCCCTGCTAACCGAGGTCTTCCAGGCCCAGCGCGCGGATGCGGGCTTTCTCTTCGTCCCAGCCGGCGCGTTCTTTGACGTTCAGGAACAGGTGGACGCGGCGTTCCAGCAGGGCTTCGAGTTCGGCGCGGGCGCGGGTGCCGATTTCCTTGATGCGGGCGCCGCCGTCGCCGATGACGATGGCTTTCTGGCCGGCGCGGCCGACGTAGATCGTGCATTCGACGCGGACGCTGCCATCGGGCTTGTCGACCCAGGATTCGGTTTCGACGGTGGCGTGGTGGGGCACTTCTTCATGCGTCTGGCGCAGGATTTGTTCGCGCACCGCCTCGGCCGCCATCATGCGTTCGGGCAGGTCGGACAAGTCGTCGTCGGGGAAGAGCCAGGGGCCGGGCGGCATGGTCGCGGCGACCGCGTCGAGCAGCGCCTGCACGCCATCGCCCTTGGCGGCGCTGACCATATAGGTCTCGGTGAAGGGCAGGATCGCATTGAGTTCCGCGATCAGCGGCAGAAGCTTTTCGGCCGGGATGGTGTCGGTCTTGTTCAGCACCAGCCAGGGGGATCGCGCGGCCTTGGCCAGGCCGCCGACGATGCGGCGCACCGGGTCGGTCAGCCCGGCCTTGGCGTCGACGATCAGCAGGGCGAGGTCGGCATCCTGCGCCCCGCCCCAGGCGGCGGCGACCATGGCGCGGTCCAGGCGGCGGCGGGGGGTAAAGATGCCGGGGGTGTCGGTCAGCACGACCTGCGTCGGCCCCTGCATCACCACGGCGCGGATGCGCATGCGCGTGGTCTGCGGCTTGGGGCTGACGATGGTGACCTTGGCCCCGGCCATGCGGTTGACCAAGGTGGATTTGCCGGCGTTCGGCGCGCCGAGGACGGCGACGATGCCGCACCGGGTCGGGAGATTGGGAGCGGGTGTTTGTTCAGACATGCGCCTGCTTTAGGCGCTTGGCCGCGGTTATGCCACGCCCGACAGCCAGGCATTCGCGGCGGCCTGCTCCGCGCCGCGCCGGGTGTCGGCCAGGCCCTGGGCGGTGCGGCCATCGGCCGACACCTCCACGACAAAGGCAGGCGCATGGGCCGGGCCGCTGGCGGAGAGCACCGTATAGACCGGCAAGGGGCGGCCTCGGCCCAGCAGATGTTCCTGCAACCGGCTTTTGGCGTTCAGCGGCGGTGGCGCGTCGGGCGCCAGCATGGCGGCCCAGGCATCGCGGATGAAGGCACGGGCGGGGTCGAGGCCGCCGTCCAGGTAGAGCGCGCCGATCAGCGCCTCCGTGCCATCGGCCAGGACCGTGGCGCGGGTCCGCAACCCGGTGCGGCCCTCGGCGGGGGGGATGCGCAGGGCGGCGGCCAGGCCGATGCGGTCGCCGACCTCAGCCAGGGTTTCGGCCGAGACCAGCAGGGACAGGCGCTTGCCCAGGGCCCCTTCCCGCTCCTGCGGGAAGCGTTCGGACAGCCATTCGGCCATCACCAGGCCCAGCACCCGGTCGCCCAGGAACTCCATGCGTTCGTTGGAATCCAACTGGCCGCGCGTGGCATCGGCCGACGAGCGATGCGTCAGCGCCTGGCGCAGCAGTGCCGGATTGGCGAAGTCGTGGCCGAGGCGCGCGACCAGGGCGGCGACGGCGGGCGCGTCATCCGTGGTCTGTTCGCCGCGCCGCCGGGCCATTCAGCGCACCGCTGTCAGCAGCCGGTTCCAGCGGATCGAGAAGGGCCAGGTCCAGGGTTGCCACCAGACCGCGCCCTCATCCACCGAGAAGAAGATGAACTCGGCACGGCCGACAAGGTTATCGACGGGGATGAAGCCGACCATGTTCTGCGCCCGGGAATCGAGGCTGTTGTCGCGATTGTCGCCCATGGCGAAGACATGGCCCTCGGGCACCAGGAATTCCTGGGTATTGTCGAAGGGGCCGTCGTCCGTGGCCTCCAGGATATCGTGCGCGACCGCCGGTTGGCCGCCGATCGCGGGGATGGTTTCCCGCCAGCGGCGCACGGTGATGCGGGGCCCATCGCCCTCGACCGTATAGGGCCCCAGGTTTTCGCGCCGCACGGCGACGCCGTTCACATGCAGGACGCCCTGGCGCACCTGGATGCGGTCGCCCGGCAGGCCAATCATGCGCTTGATGTAATCGGTCGAGCCATCGCGCGGCAGCTTGAACACAGCCACATCGCCCCGCCGCGGCAGGCTGCCGAAGATGCGGCCCTGGAACAGATTGGGGCTGAACGGCATCGAATGGCGCGAATAGCCATAGGAAAACTTCGAAACGAACAGGTAATCGCCGACCAACAGGGTCGGGATCATCGAGCCGGAAGGGATGTTGAACGGTTCGAAGGCGATGGTCCGGATGCCGATCGCGATCAGCGCGGCGTAGACGATCGTCTTGATGCTTTCGAGCAAGCCACCGGGCTTCTTCTTGACCATATTGTCCAGGATTCCGTGATTCGGGGGCATAGGGGTTCCCGAACCGGCCCCTGTCAAGGAAGCACCGGCAGAGGCGGGTCGGCGGAGATGATGACGATGGCCTCGGCGTAAGGATATTCGTCGGTGATGGTAACCGCGATGCTGGCCACCAGGCCCCTCGGCGTGATCTCGGCCAGGCGCAGCGCCGCCCCCCCGGTCAGCGCCATGGTGGGCTGGCCGGAGGGCAGGTTGACCACCCCCATGTCGCGCCAAAAAACCCCTGCACGGAAGCCGGTGCCGAGCGCCTTGGAACAGGCTTCCTTGGCAGCAAAACGCTTGGCGTAGGTGCCGAGGCGGGTGACCGGGCGGCGTTCGGCGCGGGCGACCTCATGCGGGGTGAAGATGCGTTCGATGAAGCGTTCGCCGTGGCGCTGCAGGGCGCGTTCGATGCGGCGAATGTCCACCATGTCATTGCCGATGCCGAGGATCATCCGGCCGCTCCTTGGCCTGCGAGGCGCCCCAATACCACGGCGGTCAGGAGGCCGTTGCCGGAGAGGTAGCCCCCCGCCTCCGGCCCGCTGACCCCGCAGGCGGCGCCGCCCGCGGCGAAAAGATTGGGGAAGGCGCTGCCATCCGGACGCAGCACGCGGGCGCTGGCGTCCACGGCCAGGCCACCCTGGGTGTGGAACAGCGTGCCGGTGACGCGGACCGCGTGGAATGGCGGCACCAGGGGCGCGCGGCCGGACCAGTCGCGGCCGAAGGCGTCGGTGGCACCCTGGGCCTTGCCGGCATCGACGCTGGCCATCGTGGCAGGCAGGCCGGGCAGGTTCAGGCGGGCCGCCAGGGCTTCGGGCGTGTCGGCCGTGACGATGGCGCCGGCGGCTTCGGCGCTACGAAAATCCTCGAACTGGCGGGCGATGGCGGCGATGCGGGCGTCAAAAATGTCGAAGGCGATGCCGTCGGGTTGGGACAGCACGGCCTCGGCCGATTCCGAATAGCCCTGGGATTCATCCCAGAAACGGTCGCCGGCGGTGTTCACCTGGAAGCCGCCCTCGGTGATGACGGCCCAGGTGATGAGGATGGCGGCGGGATGGGCGACCGAGCCATGGCCCTGGTGGCCGGTCATGTCGCGCAGCCCGGCGCCGAGGGCGTCGCCCCAGCGCACCGCATCGCCGGTATTGCCGGGATGGCCGAAGTAGACCGCCTTGGCCAGGCTCGGTATATAGCGCGCGACCAGCGCCGGATCGCCGCCGTAGCCGCAGCAGGCCAGGACAAGGGCGTCGCAGCCGATGGCCTCTTCCGAGCCATCGGGGCGGCGGGCGATGACGCCGCGAATGCGCCCGTCGGTGTCGGCGACCAGGGTTTCGGCCAGGGCCTCGGTCAGGATCGCGACGCCGGCCCGTTCGGCGGCGGCGCGCAGCCGGTCCACGAGTTCGGCGCCGGAGCGCGACGGCAGCCCGTGCATCCGCCGTGCCGAATGGCCCGGGTAGTCGAAGTCATGGACGACGGAAAACGCCAGCCCATGCCGGTCGGCCAGCCATTCGATGGCGGGCGCGGCGTTCTCGGACACGGCGGCGACCACGGCCGGGTCGGCGCGGTCATGCGCCTTCTTCTGGATATCGGCGGCGAAATGCGCCGGTGCGTCGGCGATGCCTCGGGCCGCCTGGAACCGCGTGCCCGCCGCGGGGATCAGCCCGGCCGACAGGCTGGTGGACCCTTGCGGGACAGGGTCGCGTTCGATCACGAGGGGTTCGGCCCCCGCTTCCTGCGCCGCCAGCGCCGCGCAGAGCCCGGCCGCCCCCGCGCCGATGATCACCACCGGGACATGGGCCGTGGGGCAAAAGCCGGCGGCGGGCAGGAGGCGGGCCGTCATTTCAGTTCGGCCATCGCCTCAGCCACCGTCATCACCCGCGCGATCGGCCAGAGGGCCGCGATGGCGGTTTCGTGCAATTCGGCGCTGAAGGCGGCGCAGCCATCCGACAGCACCGTGGGGGCGAATTCGCGCACATGCGCGTCCCGCACGGTCGAGGAGACGCCGCCATTGGTCACGATGCCGCTGACCACGACGCGGCGGATGCCGGCCTTGCGCAGCAGCCATTCCAGCCGCGACATGTGGAAGGCCGAATAGGCCACTTTCTCGACCATGAAATGCGCCGGCTGCAATTCATCGACCAGCGCCTGGCCCCAGGATCCCGGCGCGAAATCGCCGCGCGTCAGGAAGGGTCGCAGGCGCTTCAGATGCGGGTCCATCATCGGATCGCCGTTGCGGTCGGGCACCAGGGTGAAATGCGTCGAGATGATGCTGCCCCCCGCCGCCGACAGCGCGCGGGCATAGGGCAGCAGTCGCGCCGGCAGGTCGCCGATGTAGCTGTTGGACAGGCCGGCGCGGCCATAAGCGCCGTCCGGATGCAGGAAATCGTTCTGCAGGTCGCAGATCAGCAGCGCCGTCTGGCTGGGGGGAAACATCTCTTCGCTCATGCGGCGCGCTCCAGGATGATATTGCCGAGGCCATCGACGCGGGCGGCAAGGCCGGGATTCACGACCACCGTCGCATCCGGCTGTTCAAGGATGGCCGGGCCCTGCACCACGGCGCCCACCGGCAGGTCCAGCCGCGACCAGATGGCTGTCTCCTGCCAGCGGCCGCCGAACCAGGCCGGGCGAGTGCCGCGGGCGGCTGCGTCCAGGCTGCCGCCGGCGGGGGCCAGGGCCGTCAGGTCGAAGGGCGGGCGGCGGCCGATAGCGGCGGTGCGCAGGGTGACGATGCGCACGGGGATGCCCGGCAGCAGGCGGGAGAAGACGCGGCCATAGGCGGTTTCGAAGGCCGCGCGGACCTGAGCCTCGGTGACCGCTTCGCCCAGCGCCACGGGCAGAGGCACCGCGACGGTATGGGTCTGGCCGGCGTAGTGCATGTCGAGTTCATAGACGACATCGATGCCGGTGACGGGGATGCCCGCGGCCTCGGCGGTCGCGTGGGCGGAGCGGCCTTCCTCGGCCAGGCGCGCGGACAGGGCCGCCGCGTCCAGTCCATCGAGGTTCAGGTTCAAGGTCCGCACCCGGTCATGCCGCACATCGGCGATGATGCAGCCCAGTGCGGAGGTGACGCCGGGGAAGCGCGGCACCAGCGCCGCCGCCAGGCCGCATTCCAGCATCAGGGCACCCGCGTGCAGCGCGCCGCCACCGCCGAAGGGCAGCAAGGCAAAGGCATTCGGGTCGTGGCCGCGTTCGATCGAGACCAGCCGGATGGCGCCGGCCATCTTGGCATCGGCGACGCGCACGATCGCCTCGGCCGCCGACATGGCATCGAGGCCCAGCGGGTCGCCCACGTGTTCCGCAATGGCGGCACGCGCGGCGGCGACATCCAGCCGCGCCAGCGCGCCGCCGATGGGGCGTTCGGCGTTGATGCGGCCGAGCACGATATTCGCGTCCGTCAGGGTCGGCCGGGTGTTGCCCTGGCCATAGGCGACCGGCCCTGGGCGCGAGCCGGCGCTTTCCGGCCCGACCTGCAACAGCCCGCCGGCATCGACCGAGGCGATGGAACCGCCGCCGGCGCCGATGGTGGTGATCTCGATCATCGGGTTGCGGATGACCAGGCCGAAATCGATGGTCGCCTGCGCCGCCAGCGCCATCTGGCCATCGACGACGAGCGACACATCGAAGGACGTGCCGCCGAGGTCACCCGTGATGACGTTCGGAAAACCGGCCGCACGCGCGATGGCGGCGGCGGCGATGACCCCGGCAGCGGGGCCGGACAGGGCCGTGCGCGCGGGGAATTTCTGGGCCGCCGCCGTCGGCATGACGCCGCCGTTGGACTGCACGATATGGAACCGGCCCGCAAAAGCACGCGATGCCAGGGCCGCATCCAGTCGCGCGATGTAGTCGGCGACTTTTGGTTGCAGGTAGGCGTTCAAGGCGGTGGTCGAGGCGCGTTCGAATTCGCGGATTTCCGGGAGGATTTCCGACGACACGCTGACATGCGGGTTGGGCCAGACGTCCCGCACGACAGCGGCGGCGGCGGCTTCGTTGGCGCCATTGGCATAGGCGTTGATGAAGACGATGGCGCAGGCCTCGCAGCCCTCGGCGACCAGTTTCTGGGCCGCCGCGCGGACGGCATTGAGGTCAACGGGCGTGCGGATGCTGCCATCGGCCAGCACGCGTTCCGGCACGCCGATGCGGAGGTGCCGCTCGGCGATGGGCGTGAAATCGCCCCAGAGGCCCCAGGTATGCGGGCGATCGCGGCGGCGCATTTCCAGCACGTCGGAAAAGCCATCGGTGGTGATGACGCCAAGCCGGCAGCCCTTGCGTTCCAGCAGCGCGTTGGTGCCGACCGTCGTGCCATGCACGATGGCCGTCAGGATCGCGGGGCCGCCCACGGCATCGAGGCCGGCCAAAAACCCAGCGGCTTCGTCACCGCGATTGGAGGGAACCTTGGCGACCTGGAATTGCCCGGTCGCGGGATCGAAGCGGAACAGGTCGGTGAAGGTGCCACCGACGTCGACGCCGACGATCATGACTGCAACCCGTGGCGCTTGTCGGCCGCGGCCGCTTCCGGGTCGCGTTTCGCAGGATCACCCCACCCGCCCCCGCCTGGAGTTTCCAGGCGAATGCGCTGGCCCTTTTCAATGCGAACACCGACGATCTTGCTGGCCATGGGGGGTGAGGCCCAGCCGTCCTCGGTCTGCCAGGAAAACTTGTTGAGCGCTGCGGACCCGCCCCCCAACACACCAAACGGCGCGTGCCGGCCGCGTTCGCCAAGCAAAAAAACTTCGGTCACGCCGGAGGCCAGGGCTTCGATTTCATAGATCGCGCCGTAGCCGCCGCGGTGTTCGCCGGCGCCGGCGCTATCGGGGCGCAGCGCCCATTGAGTGAACATCACGGGCGATTGCGATTCCAGGATTTCGGCGGGGGGCATGGTGGCGGTGCTGATCGGGTTATTCGCGTGGTTGAGGCCATCGCTCTGCGGATTGCCGCCCATGCCGCCACCGAAGAAGGAGAACAGCACGAAGCGACTGCCATCGGCGCGGTGCCCGGCCATCGACAGCGCGTTGATCGTACCGAAGGGGGCCGCCGTCGCGCGCGACGGATCGGCCTGGGCCAGGGCGCCGAAGACCACCCCGATGACGCGCAGGATGGTCTCGGTATAGCCACCCACCGGGCGCGGCACGGACACGCCGAGCAGTGACGTGTCGGGAATGTCGAAACCGATCGGCCGCAACACGCCCGCATTCGCCGGCACCATCGGGAAAGCATGCTTCAGCGCGACATAGCAGCAGGCGATGGCGGTGGAGCGCGCGATGTTCAGCGGCCCCTGGCAGGCCGGCGAGGAGCGGGAGAAATCCAGCATCGCCTCGCCGCTGGAAATGGTCATGTCCAGCGCGATGGTCAGGCGTTCGTCGGTGATGCCGTCATTGTCGAGGTAATCCTCGAAACTGTAGCGCCCGTCCGGCAATGCGCTCAGCGTCGCACGCATCAGCACCTCGGCGCGGTCGAGGAGGGCCGCGAAGGCTTCGTCCACCACCGCCTCGCCATGCTCGTCCAGCAGCGCGTGCAGCCGGCGTTCGCCGAGGTCCAGCGCATTCAACTGGCCGTTCAGATCGCCCCAGTTGGATTGCGGCGTGCGCGAATTGGCGGCGAGGATATCGACGATGTCCTGGTCCAACACGCCGTCGCGCACCAGGCGCACCGGCGGCAGGCGAAAGCCTTCCTGCAAGGATTCGGTCGCGCGTGCGTTGAAGTTGCCGGGCACATTGCCGCCGACATCCAGCCAGTGCCCGACACTGGCCAGCCAGCAGAATAGTTTGCCGTTCCGGAACACCGGGCGCACCAGGCGCATGTCGTTCAGATGCGTGCCGCCGAGGTAGGGGTCGTTGAAGGCCCAGGTCTCACCCGGCCGCGCCGGCTGGGCGCGTTCGATGACGGCCTGCACGGCAAAGGACATCGCGCCGACGAAGATCGGCAGGCCCTTGGTGCCCTGCACCAGCGTGTCGCCGGTGGTCGCGTGGTAGAGGCCGTGGCAGGCGTCGCGTGCCTCGGCGATGATCGGGTTGAAGGCGGAGCGATACAGTGTCGCATCCATTTCATCCGCGATCTGTTCCAGACGCCCCTTCAGCACAGCAAGGGTCACAGCGTCGATCATTTCACATTCCTAAATACGCGCGGGCCAGGCCCGCATCGGCACGCACATCCGCCGCCGTACCTGACAGCACGAAGCGCCCCTGTTCCAGCACATGCGCGGCGTCGGCGATATCCAGCGACTGCGCGACATTCTGTTCCACCAGCAGGATGGTCATGCCCTGCCCATTCAGCCGCCGGATCAGGGCGAACATCTCCTCAACCAGCAAGGGGGACAAGCCCAGCGAGGGTTCATCGAGGATCATCAGGCGCGGTTCGGCCATCATGCCGCGCCCGATCGCGAGCATCTGCTGTTCGCCACCCGATAGCGTGCCGGCGGATTGCCCGGCGCGTTCGCGCAGGCGGGGAAAGGTGTCCATCACGCGGGCCAGGTTTTCGCGGCGGCGCGCGCCGGCGCGGCGATAGCAGCCGAGGTCCAGGTTCTCCCGCACCGACAGGTTGGGGAAGATCTTTCGACCCTCCGGCACCTGCACCAGGCCGGCGGCGACGATGGCGGCGGGGCTGGCGCCGGTGATGGGCGCGCCCGCGAAATGGACGGTGCCGGCGCGCGCGCGGACGATGCCGGACAGCACCATGTTCAAGGTGGTCTTGCCCGCGCCATTGCTGCCGAGCACGGCGACGATCCCGCCCTCCGCGACGTCGAGGTCCACGCCCGCCAGCACCGAGGTGCCGCCGTAGCCCGCGACGATGCCGCGCACGGAGAGGATGGGCTCAGCCATTCGCGGCCAGCTTCTGGGCGGCACCGCGGCCGAGGTAGGCCTCGATCACGGCGGGGTCGCGCACGACAGCGGCCGGGGAGCCTGCGGCGATGATGCGGCCCTGGGCCAGGACATGCACGGCTTCGCAGAGGTTCATCACCGCCTGCATCACATGCTCGATCATCAGCACCGTCACGCCGCCGTCACGGATGCCGCGGATGACCGGAATGATGTCGCGGATTTCGGAGGGGTTCAGCCCGGCGAGGACTTCGTCCAGCAGGATCAGCCGTGGTTCGGTCGCGAGCGCGCGGGCCAGTTCCAGCCGCTTGCGCCCGGCGACGGTCAGGGAGGATGCCTGCTTGTCCAGCATCGGCGCCAGGCCGACGCGCGTGGCGACGGCATCGGCGGCAGCCAGCGCATCGGCACGGCGCGGGTGGCGCAGGAAGGCGCCGACAGCGATGTTTTCGCGCACCGACAGGCCAGCAAAAGGCTGCACGATCTGGAAGGTCCGTGCGAGCCCGTCGCGTGCCAGCAAATGCGCGGTGCGGCCGGTCACGTCGCGGCCGTCGAAGATCACGCGCCCGGCGGTCGGCGTTTCGAAACCCGCGATCATCGCGAATAAGGTGGTCTTGCCGGCGCCATTCGGGCCGATCAGCCCGGTGATCGAACTTTTGGCGACCGTAAAGGACGCGGCATCCACCGCCAGCAACCCACCAAATCGCTTCGTCGCCCCCTGCACATCCAGGATCATGTGCGCCGCCACAGGTTGCGGGGTGGGTAGCGCACGACGAGAATCAGCACGACGCCGAACAGCATCAAATCGACGCCGGGGATGCGGCCGAAGAGGTGGCGCGTCACCTCGCCCAGAGCATGCAGCAGGATCGCGCCCATGACCGGGCCGAAGACGGTGCCGGCGCCGCCGATGATGGGGGCGAGCAACGCCTCGACCGAGATCCAGGTGCCATAGGCGATGCTGCTGTCGATGTAGAGGAAGTATTGCGCGTAGAACCCGCCCGCCGCCGCGGTCACCGCCGCCGATAGCGCGATGGCGCGGAGTTTCACGGCAAGCACGTTCACGCCGAGCGCGCGGGCGGCGGATTCATTCTCCCGCACCGCCACCAATTGCGCGCCAAGCCGCGACCGCGACAACCACAGCGACAACAGCAGCGTCGCGACCACCAGCCCCAGCCCGATCCAGTAGAACCCGGCGCGCGAGGCGAACTGGAAGTTCTCGGGCCGCACATCCAGCGGGATCAGCAATCCCGCTGCGCCGCCCGTAAAAGCGGAACTATTCGCCAGCACACGAAAAACTTCCGCAAAGGCCAGGGTCACCAGGGCAAAATACGATCCGCGCAACCCCGCGCGAAAGGCCATCGCCCCGATCGCCGCACCGACGATGGCGCCCAGCGCGATGCCTACGGCGAAGGCGGCATAGGGGTTCACGCCGTAGCGGATTTGCAGGATCGCGACGGCATAGGCGCCAGTGCCGAAGAAGGCCGCATGGCCGAAGGAATACTGCCCGCCAAAGCCGCCCAGGATGTTCCACCCCTGCGCCGCCAAGGCCACAATCAGGGTGAAGACAGCGAAGTTCAGCACCGTGTTGGCAGTCACGAAGACCGGCAGCAGCGCCGCGATGGCAGCGAAGAGCAGGATGGGCTTCATGCGCGCGCGCCGAACAACCCGGTCGGCCGCACCAGCAGCACCAGGATGAAGATGGCAAAAATGCCGATCTGGCCGAGGGATTCGCCGAGATACAGTCCGGACAGGCTTTCCACCACGCCGATGAACAAGCCGCCCAGCAAGGCCCCCGGCACCGAGCCCATGCCCCCCAGCACGACGATGGTGAAGGCCACCAGCACGAAGGCATTTCCCACGCGGGGGTTCACATAGAAAGACGGCAGCAACAGGCAGGCGGCGACCGCAAGGCATGCGGTGCCGATGCCAAAGGTGATCGCGTAGATATGCGCGACATCGATGCCGACCAGCGTGGCGCCGGTGCGTTCCTTGGCGACCGCGCGGATCGCGCGACCAGTGGAACTACGTGCCAGGAACAGGAACAGCAGCAGCGCCACCAGGCAGGCGACGACGAAGCCGATCGCGCGCGGCGCGGGAATCAGCATCGGTCCCCATTCCAGCATCTCGTTCGCCAGCGGGATGCGGACGCTGCGCGTGTCCGACCGGAACACCGCCAGCATCAGGTTTTCCAGCACGATCGACAGGCCCAGGGTCACCAGCAGGATATTGCTGTCATCCCCCCGTGCCGCCGGGCCGATCACCAGCCGTTGCAGCAGATAGCCGAAGCCGAAGAAGACCGGCACCAGCACCGGCAGGGCCCAGTAGGGATCGATCCCAAACGCTTCGTGCAGCACGAAGACGCCGAACATGGCGGCCGTCAGCAGCGCGCCATGGGCGAAGTTGATGATGTGCAGCACGCCATAGACCAGCGTCAGGCCGAGTGCGACCAGCCCGTAGACGCTGCCGGTCAACAGGCCGTTCAGCACGACCTCCGCCACGATCTCCAGCGGGTAGGAGGCCAAGCCGGATCAGCCGGTCACGGGAAAGATCGGCCGGGCGTCGGCAAAATCGTTGGGGAAGATCACCTTGATGTCGCCACCCTGCACCTGGGTATTGACCGGTGCGCCCGACTGGTTCTGGCCATTGACGAAGCGGGTCGGGCCATAGGGCATGATGTGCTTGGTGAACTCGGGGCCGGTCGCGGCCAGCGCCTCGATCACGGCATTCCGGTCGGGGCGGCCGGCGCGTTCCAGCGCATCGGCCATCAACTGCACGGCGGAATAGTTCAGCGCGACGTTGTAGAGCCAGAACCGCCCCATCGCCTCGACCGCCGCACGCACGCGGGCCGTCGCCGGCTTGCGGGGGTCGGCCCAGTGGTTGCAGTCCATGACGGCCTGCGCGGCATCGGGGAATTCGCGCACGAAGCGGAAGTTGGACGCGGCGCCGTTCAGCACAGCATAGACGCCCTTCGGCCGGATCCGGCGCTGCTGCATGGTCTGCGCCAGCAGCACGAATTCGGCGTAGTAGGACGAGGGGATCACGAGGTCCGGGTTCAGCGCGCGGATGCGCAGCGCCACATTGCTCATGTCGCGCGACGGGGATGGATGTGGGATCGTCTCCAGCACCTGGAACCCGAGCTTGGGCAGTTCGGTGTTCATCAACCGGGCCAGGCCCGTCCCAAAAAGCCCGTCCTCATGCACCAGCACCACGGTGCGGGCGGGCTTGCCGGCGGCATCGTTCAGCGCGACCAGGTTTTCCAGCGCCTTCTGGGTCACCATCCCGAAGCCCGGGCCAAAACGGAAGGTATTGCGCAGGCCGCGGGTGACGATGGTATCGGCGACGCCGACATCGACGATATAGGGCAGGTCGTAGCGCGACGCCGCCTGGCTGGCCGCGAGGCAGATCGGGCTGGCGAAGCCGCCGACGACGCCGACGACGCCCTCGGCCTGCATGCGCTCCACCTCGGCCACGCCGCCCTCGGGTGTGCTGCGGGCGTCGCCGAAGACGGGGTCGATGCGCAAGCCGCGGATGCCGCCGGCCTCATTGATCTCGCGGATCGCGATCTCGGCGCCGATCTTGCCGTATTCGCCATCCTGCGACAGCCCGCCGGTCATCGGCTGCAGGATGCCGATTTTTACGGTGCCCGCCTGGGTCCAGCCGGCACGGGGGGCGATGAAGGGGGCGGCGATGGCGGTCGCCATCAGCGTGCGGCGGGTGGCAGTCGACATGGCGAACGTCTCCGGCTGGGTCGTCCATCACATGCCGCGCCGGCGCCCCCCGTGCAAGCGGCGCCTGGTCACCCGGTTGACAGGCGCCCTGCCAGCGCCGCAGGTTGTCGTCATGACCACCCTGCCCCGCACCCTCTGGCGTTGGCGTTGGCCCCTTCCGGGTGGCCTGGGCACGCGCGTTTAGCGTTTAGCCCCGCCGCCCCCTCCGCGGGCGGCCTTGTCAGTTTTCTCCGTCCGCGCGATCCCCCCTCTGCTTCAGGATCCTGCGACCCATGTCTGAAACCTCCGTCACCTACCGCACCGCCGCCGGCATCGCCGTGATGCGACGCGCGACCCGCGTTGCCTATCCCGATGCCGCCGAACCCCTGATTGGTGAGATCGAGGCCCGGCGCGGGGCACTCTTCGCCTCCTCCTTCGAACAGCCCGATCGTTACACCCGCTGGGACATCGGCTTTTCCGACCCGCCGCTGGCCGCGACGGTGCGCGGGCTGGAGGTCACGTTCGAGGCGCTGACCCCGCGCGGCGCCGTGCTGGTCGCGGCGATTGAGGCCGCACTGCGCGCCGACCCGCTGGTCACAGTCCAGACCGGCCCCGATGCCGCGTGCCTGGTCGCCCACCCCGCCCCTGCCCCGGTCGATGATGCCGAGGAAATGCGGTCCCGCCGCCCGACGGCCTTCACAGTGCTGCGCGCCGCCATGGCGGCCTTTGGCGCCCAGGACGACCATCACCTCGGCTTCTACGGAGCCTTTGGCTACGATCTGGTGTTCCAGTTCGAACCCTGCGACCTGGTCCGCCCCCGCGCGCCCGACCAGCGCGACGCGGTGCTCTATCTGCCCGACACCATCCTGGTGGTGGACCACCGGCGGGAGGAAGCGACCCGCTACGACTACGACTTCTGGTATGGCCCGCGCGGCACGGTCGGCATGGAACGCCCGCAGGTTCCGGCCCCCTACGACCCGACACCGCCCGTCGTGTTGCCGCCTGTTCGCGACCATTCGCCCGAAGCCTACCAGGCCAATGTCCGCGCGGCGCAGGAACGCTTTGCCTGCGGCGATCTGTTCGAGGCGGTGCTGAGCCAGACCTTTGCCCGCCCCTGCCCCGTGCAGCCGGGCGAGGTCTTCCGACGCCTGCGCGCCCGCAACCCGGCACCCTATGGCGCGCTGATGAACCTCGGCGACGGCGAATTCCTCGTGTCGGCCAGCCCCGAGATGTATGTGCGCGTCCAGGGCAAGCGGGTCGAAACCTGCCCGATCTCCGGCACCATCTCGCGCGGCGGCGATGCGCTGGAGGATGCGGCGCGACTGAAGATGCTGCTGAACTCGGACAAGGACGAAGCCGAGTTGACGATGTGCACCGACGTCGATCGCAACGACAAGGCGCGCATCTGCGAACCCGGCAGCGTGCGCGTGATCGCGCGGCGCCAGGTGGAGGCGACGCCGCGGCTCTACCACACCGTCGATCATGTCGAGGGCACCCTGCGCGACGGCTTCGACGCGCTGGATGCCTTCCTGACCCATGCCTGGGCGGTGACGGTCACCGGGGCGCCCAAGGTCTGGGCGATGCGCTTTGTCGAGAAGATGGAGAAGACCCCGCGCCTCTGGTACGGCGGCGCGATCGGCTGGCTGGGTTTCGACGGCGCGCTGAACACCGGGCTGACCCTGCGCACCGCGCGGCTGAAGGATGGCGTCGCGCAAGTGCGCGCCGGCGCGACCCTGCTGCATGACAGCGACCCGGCCGCCGAGGATGCGGAATGCGGGCTGAAGGCCTCGGCGCTGCTCGATGCCGTCATCAATGCCGCGGCGCCGCAGAAGGCGGCGGCGGGCAGTGGCGCGAAGCCCCTGGCCGGCAAGCGCGTGCTGCTGGCCGACCACGAGGACAGCTTCGTCCATACCCTGGCCGACTACCTGCGCCAGACCGGCGCCAGCGTCGAAGTCCTGCGCGCGCCGGCCGTGCGGGCGCGGCTGACCAATGGCCATGCGCCGGACCTGGTCGTGCTGTCGCCCGGCCCCGGCAAGCCCACGGATTTCGGCCTGTCGGAAACCATCGATGCGGCGCTGGGCAAGAACGTGGCGGTGTTTGGCGTCTGCCTGGGGCTGCAAGGGATCGTGGAGCATTTCGGCGGCACGCTCGGGCAATTGCCGACGCCCGTGCATGGCAAGCCATCGACCATCCGCGTGCTGCAGCCCGGGCGGTTCTTTGGCGGGTTGCCGAGCCATCTGACCGTCGGGCGCTACCATTCCCTGTTCGGCGCGCCCGAGGCGATGCCGAACAGCCTGACCGTCACCATGGCGACCGAGGAGGACGGCATCCCCATGGCGGTCGAACACGCGAGCCTGCCGGTCGCCGCGGTGCAGTTCCACCCGGAAAGCATCCTGTCCGCCGCCGGCGCGCAGGGGCTGGCGCTGCTGGCGGGCAGCCTGGGGGCCCTGCTGGAAAAGCGCTGACTGACGCTTCCCCGATTGGCCACGTCTGACAAGATGCGGCCAATCGGAGGAAGACACACATGTTCAGGACAATCCTGGCGGCACTGCTGATCGCCACACCGCTCGCGGCCCAGACCACGGGCCCGATCACCTTGGAAAATTTCGGCTCCTTCCATGTCGGCGGACGGGTGGTGGAATTGTCGGGTCGGCCGGTGCGCGAGTATCTGCCGACCGTGGGCGGGGCGCCGCTGCGCATCGACCCGAATGGCGGCCATGTCGTCGGCCAGATGTATGCGCAATTCATGGTGCCGAGTCCGCAGCGCGGGACGGCGCCGCTGATGCTCTGGCACGGCGCCTACCTGACCGGCGTCACCTGGGAAACCACGCCCGATGGACGTGAGGGCTGGCAGCAGTTCTTTGTCCGTCGCGGTTGGGCGACCTATGTCACCGATGCCGTCGAACGCGGCCGCAGCGGGGCGGCAATGTCGCCCGAGATCTGGGCGGCGCCGCTGCACTTGCCGACCTCCAACCCATGGGAGCGGTTTCGCATCGGCGATGGCGCCGGGTCCTTCGCACGCGGCACCTTGCTGCCGGGCAACCAGTTCCCCGCGACGCCGGACAACTACATGTCCTTCATGCGGCAGGTCGTGGCGCGGTATCTCGACACCGATGCCGATGTGATCGCGGCCTATATCGCGCTGCTGGAACGGGTGGGGCCGAGCGTGGTCATCGCGCATAGCCAGGGCGGCGCCTTCGCCTGGCAGGTCGCGCAACAGCGGCCGGATCTGTTCCGCGCACTCGTGCTGATCGAACCCGCCGGCACCGGCGTGGTCGCCGAAGCGGCGCGGGTGAAAGACATTCCGCAACTGCTGGTCTACGGCGACTACGTGGACGCCGATCCACGCTGGTCGGTGATCCGCACCAATGCAAGGCGCTTTTCCGCGGCGGTGCGGGAGGCCGGTGGCACAGTCGATGACGTGGACCTGCCGAGCCGCGGCATCAGCGGCAATAGCCACATGCTGATGATGGACCGCAACGGCGATGCGGTGGCGGCGCTGGTGCAGGACTGGCTCGCGGCGAAAGGGCTCTGGCGCTAGCGGGTTGCTGAAAAACGGGGGCCGGCGCCAGTGGAAGGGACTTCGCCCCCTCCACACCTCCCCCACCAGGGGCCGCCGCCCCTGGACCGGCGGAGTATTGGCAAAATAAAGAGAGGGGCAGCGATCGCCTTTGTTCGGAGGCGCGCCATTGACGCCCCTCTCTTTATTTTGCCAAATCGCGTGGGTTCCAAGGGGCCACGGCCCCTTGGTGGGGAGAGTTTGAGAGGGGCAAAGCCCCTTTCAAGGCGCGCCCCCCGTTTTTCAACACCCTGCTAAAGCCAGCCCTTCCGGCGAAACCGCCAGAACAGCATGCCGCAGACGCTAGCGATGACACCCAGCAGGGCGGGATAGGCCCAGGCCACTTTCAGCTCGGGCATATCTTCGAAGTTCATGCCGTAGATACCGGCGATGGCGGTCGGCACGGCCAGGATTGCCGCCCAGGCGGCCAGTTGGCGCATGGTCTCGTTGGCTTGCGCCTGGCCGGTCAGCAGGCTCGCTTCGAAGGCGAAGGCCAGCACCTCCCGCAGCGCCGCGATTTCATCCTGCACGCGGGTGATGTGGTCGGCGACATCGCGGAACAGCGGCTGCATCGCGGGGTCGATCGCCATCGCCTCGGCATGCTCTAGCCGCCGGCAGACTTCGACCAGCGGGGATGCCGCCATGCGCAGCCGCAGCAGGTCGCGCCGCAGGAGGTACAAGCGTTCGACATCCGCCTTGGCGAGGCGGGAGGCGAGCACCGTATCCTCGATCGTCTCGACCTCTTCCTGCACTGCCTCGAGCACCGGGGCGTAGTTGTCCACGATGAAATCGAGGATGGCATACAGGATGTAGTCTTCGCCATGCGACAGCGTGGTCGGGCACGCCTCGCAGCGTTCGCGCACGGTGCGGTAGGTCGCCGACGCGCCGTGACGGATCGAGACGACGTAGCCGCGACCGACGAACAAATGCGTTTCGCCAAATTCGACGCGGCCTTCGAGCATCTGCGCGGTCCGCGCGATGATGAAAAGGCTGTCGCCGTATTGTTCGATTTTTGGGCGCTGGTGGCGCTTCCCGGCATCCTCCAGCGCCAGGTCGTGCAGGGCGAATTGCGTGCCGACGCGGGCGAGCAAGGCGTCCGAGGGTTCGTGCAAACCGATCCAGACGACGTGGCCGGGCTTCCTGGCCCAGACCCCCGCCTCATCGATCGCGACCTCCGCGATGCGCTTGCCGCCGAGATAGACGTGGGACGCGACGACGCCCGGCTCGAGGCCCGGGCCGGAGGAGGCCGCCGGGGCGGGCGGTGTCGGCTTGGACATGTCGTTCATGGCGCCTGCCTCCGCATGCAGCCCATTGCATGCCGGAGCCTAGCGCATGCGGCGCTGCCTTACGATGACCCTTTCGGAAGCCCCTACCCCGCCGTCACCCCCGCCTGACGCAACACCGGCCCCCAGCGATCGTATTCGCGGCGCACGAAGGCGTCGGTGTCGGAGGGGTTCAGCCACAGGGCTTCCGACGCCAGTGCATCCAGCCGCGTCTTCAGGCTGGCATCGACCAACAGCCGCTTCGTCGTGTCGGCGATGCGGTCGCGGATCTCGGCGGACGTGCCGGCCGGGGCGAAGAGCCCGGTCCAGGAGCGCACGGCGTAATCCGGCACGCCCTGTTCCTGCACCGTCGGCAATTCCGGACGGATGGAAACGCGGGTGTCGCCGCAGACGGCGATGATGCGCAGGCGCCCTTCCAGATGCGCCGGCAGCACGGTCGGCAGGTTCTGGAACGACAGCTTGATCGTGCCCGACAGCATATCGGCCAGGGCCGGTCCGCCGCCGCGATACGGAATATGCGTAAGTTCGACGCCGGTGCGCAGGCGGAATAGCTCCCCAGCCAGGTGGTTCGTGCTGCCGACGCCGGAGGAACCGAAGGCCATCCCGCCCGGTGTCGCCTTGATCAAGGCGATCAGCCCCTGCACGTCGGTGACGTTCAGCGACGGATGCACCACCAGCGCATTCGGCACGTCCACCAGCATCGAGATCGGCGCCAGCGCGTCGCGCACGTCGTAGCCCTGGTCGGGGATGACGAAGGGGTTGATGACGTGGTTGCTGGCCGAGGAGATCAGCAAGGTGTGTCCGTCCGGCCGCGCCCGCACGACCTGCGTCATGCCGAGCGAGCCGCCGCCGCCAGGCCGGTTTTCCACCACGAAGGGCCGGCCGAAGGTTTCCGCCAGCCCTGGCGCCATCAGCCGCGCGACGACGTCATTCGACCCACCCGGCGCCCAGGGCACCAGCAGCGTCACCGGGCGGTTCGGCCAAGGTCCGTCCTGCGCGCGGGCGATGGTGGGCAGGAATAGCGGGGCCGCGAGGGCGGCCAGGCTACGGCGTTGGATCATGGAGCAAGTTTCCTGTGGGTTTTTTCTTCGAAAGGTCGGTCAGGCGGCGCGCCGCGCATGGATCATGGCGATCTCGCCAGGCACGGCGCGGCCGGTCCACAGGTTGTGCAACAGCGCATCCGCCGGCCCCTGCCCGATCACCGGCACCGTCAGTTCCATGAATTTCTGGCCGAGTTGCGCATCGGACAGCGGGGCATCCGGGTCGCCGATCCGGGTCGGCTGAAAGTGCTTCAGCACGCGGCCATCGGCCAGGGTGATCGTGACCGTGGCGCTGCGTCGGCCGGGGAATGCGGCCTCGGCTTCCGGGTCCAGCACCACCGACACGCGGGGCATGAAGCCGCGCAGGACGGGGTCCGCCAGCCGCTCCGGCGTGAAGGCCTCCAGGCGCACGCCGCCGAGGTAAAGCAGGGCGGCGATGCAGTATTGCGCGGAAAAGCGCGCTTCCTGCTCGGTCGCGGCTTCGGGCCGGTCGCAGAGCCCCTTGGTCGCGCCATAGCCCGCGACCTCGATGCTGCGGATGTCGTCAGGGCCGAAGCCATGCGCGTCGCGCAGCACCGACACGGCGTCCAGTGCAGCAAAAATATGGCCGCAGCAGCCGTGGTTCTTGATGGTCATGCGTTCGATCGCGAACCAGTCGTCGAGGCCGACGAAAGCGGTCTCCCACCTTCCGGTGGAATCCGATGTCGCGGCGGCGAAGCCGGCGGGGCCGTGCAGCACGTTGGGCGCGCCGGTGACGCCGGCGGCGGCGGCGATGGCGGCCAATGAACCGGCATCGGCCGCATGGCCTGGGTGCATCGGCTTGCTCATGCCGCTGCCGGCGAAGGCTTCGCGCAGACCGCCCGCCATGGTCGCGGCGGTGGCGATGGCATGGCCCATTTTTTCCGTGTCGCAGCCAAGAAGAAGTGCGACTGCCGCCGTCGCGCCAAAGGTGCCGACGGTGCCCGTGGTGTGCCAGTGCCGGTAGTGGCTGGGGGCCACGGCAAGACCGATGCGGCAGGACACCTCATACCCCGCGATGATCGCGCGCAGCAGGCCGTCCATGTCGGCGCCCGTGTCCTGCGCCGCCGCCACGGCGGCCCCGATCACGGGGCAGCCCGGGTGGTAGCCGGCATCGCGGAAGATGTCGTCGAATTCGACGATGTGACTCGCGGTCGCGTTCAGCAGCGCGGCGTGGCGCAGCGCGCCACGGGTGCCATCGACGTAGCAGATCGCCCGCCCCGGCCCGCGCGACGGCGCCAGCGCCGCCGCGAGCAGGCTGGCCGGCGCGCGGTCGCAGCCGGGGATCAGGGCCGCGAACCAATCGACCAGCGCGCGCCTTGCGTGATGCGCGAGCGCGTCGGGCAAGGGGCGCGTGGCCCAGGACGCACCATGGGCGGCGAGGATGGGGAGAGGGTTCATCGTCAATCGATCTTGATGCGGGCCTCGCGCACAACGCGCTGCCACTTGGTTGCTTCGTCACGGATGAAGGCGCCGGTGGCCTCCGGGTCCAGCCAGGCGGCGTCGACGCCGGCAGCGGCCATGCGGCGCTGCACCGCGGGATCGGCGAGGCTTTCGCGCAAGGCGCCCGACAGGGTGGCGATGGCGGCGGCCGGGGTCGCGGAGGGCACCATGATCGCGCCCCAGGATGTCGCCTCGGCGCCGGCCACGCCGCCCTCGGCCAGGGTCGGCACATTCGGCAGCAGCGGGTGGCGCTGCGAACCCGTGACCGCCAGCGCACGCACCCGCCCGTCCAGGATCTGCGGCGCGGCGCCCGCGACTTGCACCATCATGAAGGGCAAGGTGCCCGACAGCAGGTCGTTCATCGCCGCCCCGCTGCCGCGATAGGGCGCGTGCTGCGCGTCGATGCCGGCGGCCAGGCAGAACAGCGCGGCCGAGGTATGCGTCGTTGCGCCATGGCCGGAGGAGCCATAGGTCAGCGCCCCCGGCTGGGATTTCGCCAGGGCGACGAACTCGGCCAGCGTCTGCACCGGCATGCTGTTGGTGACGACGAGCACAAGGTCGGAGACATAGGTCAGCCCGACCGGCGCCAGGTCCTTCCCGGGATCGAAGCCCATGTTCGCGTAGAGGATGGGGTTGGTGCAGAGCAGCCCGGTCACGCCCATCAGCATGGTATGGCCATCGGGGGCGGAACGCGCGACCTCCGCCCCGCCAAGATTGCCGCCGGATCCGCCGCGATTATCGACCTGGATCGGGCGGCCCAGCACGCTGGCCATGCGTTCGGACACGATCCGCGCGCCGACATCGGTGGATCCGCCTGGCACGAAGGGCACGACCATCCGCAGCGGCCGGTTCGGCTGCCAGGATTGCGCCGCCGCCGGGACGGTAAGGGTCATCGCGGGCACCGCGAGGGCCACGGCCGGCGCGGCCAGCATGGCCCGGCGCGACAGCGCGGTATGGCCCATGGAATCCTTCAGACGCGACATCACCATCCCTCGAACTTGTTGGCCCGCGATGGCGGGCAAATGAATGTTCCGACAAAATCCGCGGCCGCGCCAGCAGGGCGCGCCGCCTGGGCTATGCCGGATGCGATGACGAGCGGCGCAGTGCGGTCTATCGGCACACCCGCTGCACGAGGCTATGCTGTCGTTGCCAGGGCCAAACAGGATGCCCGGCGGGAGATGATGCGTGTCCAACCAAGCCACTACCCCGGCGTTTCCGCGCCGTGCGATCCTGCCGCTCGTCGCGGCTGTCCTCGGCGCGCCGGCGCTGGTGCGTGCCCAAGGCGCCACCTGGTCGCCGGACCGGCCGATCCGGCTGGTCGTGCCCTTCACCCCCGGTGGCACCACCGACATCCTGGCCCGGTTGCTGTCGCCCTTGCTGGGCACGGCACTCGGCCAGACCGTGGTGGTGGAAAACCGCGGCGGCGCCGGCGGGACCGTGGGTGCGGAGATGGTGTCCCGCGCGGCACCTGACGGCACGACGATCATGATGGGCCACATCGGCACCCTGGCGGTGAACCCGGGGCTTTACCCGCGGCTCGGCTACGATCCGCTGACCGGGCTGACGCCGATCGGGCAGATGGCGGTGGTGCCGAACGTGATGGTGGTGAACCCGACGAAGGTCGCGGCGCGCGACATCCAGGCGCTGATCGCCGCCGCCAAGCGCGCGCCGGGCAGCATTTCCTACGGTTCGGGCGGCAACGGGTCGGCGGCGCATATCGCGATGGCGGCCTTCGCCGATGCGACGGGGACCGACTTCCTGCATGTGCCCTATCGCGGCACCGGGCCGATGATCAACGACCTGCTGTCCGGGGCGCTGGACATGACCATGACAGGCGGGCCCGCCGTGCTGCCGCAGGTGCGCGACCGCCGCCTGGTCGCCCTGGGCGTGTCCTCTCTGACGCGCTCCGCGGCGGCGCCGGAGATCCCGACCATCGCCGAACAGGGCCTGCCCGGCTTCGAGGCGACGCAATGGTATGGGCTGGTCGGCCCGGCCAACCTGCCGGCGCCGATCGTCGCGCGGTTCAACACGGAACTGAACGCGGCGCTGCGCGATCCCGAACTGCTGCGGCGGATGTCGCCCGAAGGCGCCGATCCCGCGCCATCGACGCCAGCGGCCTTCGGCACCTTCATCCAGGCGGAGATGGCGCGCTGGGGTGCCTTGATCCGCAAGACGAACATGCGGGCGGACTGAATCGCGGGGGGCCTTCACGGTGCGTTAGGCGCGGCATTGTTACAATTGCTGCGCCCACGCAATGATGAGAGCCCCCCTCATGACAAGCCCCGCCCATACCGTCCCGCCCGCGAGCCTGCTGCAGCGGATGTCCATCCGGACCAAGTTGGTGACATCCTTCGCCATCCTGCTGGTGCTGACCGGCGTGCTCGGCGCCTTCGCGCTGATCCAGGTGCAATCGGTCCGCGCCGTCGCCGTGGACCTTGAGCGGAATTGGCTCGCGAGCGTGGAGGCGATCGGCAACCTCGAAACCATGGCCGGGCGGCATCGCTTTGTCGTGGCCACCCATGCGATGAACAGCGACCCGGCGGTCAAGGCCGAGCGCGAGACGCGCGTCGCCGAGTTCGCGCGCGACGCCCAGGCGGCACAACGCAACTACAGCGCCCTGGTCAGCTCGCCGCGTGAACGCGAATTGAGCCAGACGCTCACCACGGTCTGGCAGGCGTATCTGCAACAGGCCGATGCGGTGCTCGCCCTGTCCCGCCGGAACGAGAATGAAGCGGCCACCAGCCTGATCACCCAGCGCCTGGTGCCGGCCTACCGGACAGTCCAGGACACGCTGGACGCATTGACAAGCCTGAACACGGCGGGTGCCGCCGCCGCGGGCCAGGCGGGTGCCGCCGCTTATGACACGACCGTCACCATGGTCATCGCGCTGCTGGTCGGCGCGCTTGTGATCGGCAGTGCGCTGGCCTTCCTGATCGTCCGCGGCGTCGGCCAGGGCATCGCCAGCATCATGACACCGATGCAGGCGATGGCCGCGGGCGACCTGTCCGTGACCGTCCCGTCGGTGCCCGAGAACACCGAGATCGGCGCCATGGCGGTGACGCTGCGCGCCTTTCACGCGGCCCTCGTGGCCAAGCGCGACGCCGATGCGGCGGCCCTGGTCGAAGCCCAGGCCAAAGCCGACCGCGCCCGCCGCGTCGATGCGCTGGTCCAGACGTTCGAGGCCGAGGCGACCGACGTGCTGCGCATCGTCGCCGCCGCCGCGACCGAGTTGGATGCGACCGCGGGCGTGTTGAACAGCACCGCGCAAGGTGGATCGGAACGCGCGACCTCGCTGGCCGCGGCCTCCGAACAGGCCAGCATGAATGTGCAGACGGTCGCTGCCTCGACCGAGGAACTGGCCGCTTCGATTTCCGAGGTGGCGCGCCAGATCGCGGAAAGTGCCGCCGTCACGCAGCGCGCGGCGGAAGATGCGCGGGCGACGGATGCGACCGTCTCCGGCCTTGCCGAGGCGGCGGGCCGCATCGGACAGGTCGTGCGGCTGATCGGCGATATCGCCGGGCAGACCAACCTGCTGGCGCTGAACGCGACGATCGAGGCGGCGCGGGCCGGCGAGCACGGCAAGGGCTTCGCCGTCGTCGCATCGGAAGTGAAGGCCCTGGCACAGCAGACCGCGAAGGCGACCGAGGAGATCGGCCAGCAGATCGCCCAGATGCAGACCGAGACCGGGCACGCGGTCGCGGCGATGCAGGGGATCGGCCGCACCATCGAATCGCTGAACGGCATCGCCGCCGGCGTCGCCGCCGCCGCCGAGCAGCAATCCGCCGCCACCCATGAAATCGGCCGCGCCGTGGCCGAGGCCGCCGCCGGCACGCGCGATGTCAGCCAGCACGCGAGCGGTGTCACCGAAGGGGCGCAACAGACGGGGGCGGCGGCGACGCAGTTGCGGGCAGCGTCGTCCGAACTGGCACAACGGGCCGAGGGGCTGCGCGGCCAGGTCGGCGACTTCCTGAGCGGGTTGCGCGCCGCCTGAACCCGCGGGCGCCCCGCTTGCCAGGGGCGCCGCGATCCCCGAGTCTCAGCCCGAATTCAGACTGGGATCGCATTGATGACCGACCTTGTTACGCGCCGCGCCGCACTGGCCCTGACCGGGGCGGCGCTGGCGGCCCCAGCCTTGGCGCAATCCTTTCCGACCCGGCCGCTGCGCTTCGTCGTCCCCTTCCCGCCCGGCGGCACCGCCGATGTGCTGGCCCGGCTTGCGGCGCGGGAAATGGAGGCGGGCTTGGGCCAGCCCGTCGTCGTGGAAAACCGCGCCGGCGCCGGTGGCGCGATCGGCAGCGAACAGGTCGCGCGATCGGCCCCGGATGGCTATTCGCTGTTGCTGTCCAACATCGCATCCCAGGCCATCGGCCCGGCCGTCACGCGCAACCTGCCCTATGACCCGGTGCGGGATTTCACCCATATCGGACTGATCGCGGCGGTGCCCTCGGCATTGGCCGTGTCCTCCACCAGCCCCTACCAGACGCTGGCCGATCTGCTGGCCGCGGCGCGGCAGGGGGCGGGGCGCATCCGCTTCGGCTCGAACGGCAATGGCACCTCCTCCCAGGCGAAGCTGGAGATCCTGAAGGCCGCCGCGGGGGTCGATATCACCCATGTGCCCTATCGCGGATCGGCGCCGGCGACGGCCGATGTGATCGGTGGCCAGGTGGAGGGGCTGATCGCGGCGGTGCCCGACATCGGCCGCAACGACCGGCTGCGGCTGCTGATGATCACCACGCAAACCCGCGCCGCCCGCTGGCCGGAGGTGCCGAGTGCGGCCGAGGCCGGCTTCCCCATGCTGGTCGCCAGCAACTGGTTCGGCCTGTCCGGCCCCGCCGGCATCCCGCCCGCCATCGCCGACCGCATCAACGCCGCCCTGGTCGCCGGGCTGAACCGGCCGGAGATGGCCGACCGCCTGCGCGACCTGGGGGCCGAGCCGAACAGCATGACGCGGGCCGAATACACCGCATTGGTCGCATCGGAAGTCCCGCGCTGGGCCGCGGTCGTGTCCAGCGCCAATATCCGCGCCGACTGATGGCAGACGACGACGCCCTGCGCGCGGTTCGCGCCAAACGCGGCTACCTGCTGCCGCACCATGGGCTCATGGCGACCGCGGCACCGGGGCTGCTGGAGGCCTATGACCAGGCCTATACCCAGATCGCACTGACCGCCCGCCACCTGTCGGAACACGACCGCGAATTCATCTGGCTGGCGGTGCTGGCGACGACGGATGAGGGCCTGGCGACGCATCACATCGCCAAGTTCCGCGCGGCCGGCGGCACGGATGCGATGATCGGCGCCGCCTTCACCGCCGCCGCCATGGCGATCGGCGGCCAGGCCTTCGATTTCGCGGCGCGCGACTGGGGCGTGCAACTGGCGCCCTTCGACGCGCGCGCGGCCTATCTGGAAGCCTGCCAGGGCGGCGCGCCCTGGCGGCTGACCCTGCTGGCGCTGCTGGGCGCGATGGTCTGCCGGCGGCGGGAACGGTTGCTCGGCTGGCTGATCGAGGCTGGTTATGAAGCGAGCATCCCGGAAGATGCGATGGCCGAGGCGATGACGCTCGCCATGTTCCCGGGCTCGATCCCCTATTTCGTTCGCGCCTGCGGGGTGTGGCGCGCGTTGATCGTCGCGGGCAGCGTCACCGCCTCACCCCGCTATGCCGCCTGGGCGGCGATGACGGGCCAGGGCGGGTTCGACGAGGCGTCGCAATAGCGGCGGGGTCAGTGCAGCACGCGCGCCACCGGCAGGGGCGCGAGGTGCAGCGGTTGCGCGGGTAGGCGCAGCCCGGCCTCGGCGGTCAGGGCGGCGAAACGCTGGGCGCCGCGGAAGCCTGGGGCGACCATCGCGACCGGCAGCCAATCCGACAGCACATCCAGCGCCGAGAAGGAATCGCCCGCCTGCAACCCGGCGACCAGCCGCAGCATCGCGGCCTCATCCCCCGCCAGGGCGGGGCAATGGCAGCAGCGGACCTCGATCGACCTTTGGGCGTGGCTGGAGACGACCGACATCAGCAGTTCGAACCCGACCGCGCCCGGCGGCGCGACCTGGGCCATGCGGAAGATGTCGCGCCATTCTGGATACAAGCCCTTTGGCCTGACCAGCGGCGCGACCCAGGCGCGCAGGGCGCCGACCACGAACAATTCCGACGCCACCAGGTCCAACACCGGGCGTTCGTTGTCCGGGACCGGGTGGTGTGGGGGGCAGGTGCCGGGCGGCCTCATCGGGCGGCGGCGTGGGCGGCGATGCGCATGGGGGGTCTCCGGGCGGCAAGCTCCTCTTATTGATATTGAGAAGCATTCGCAATACGGTGTCGCGATCCCCCTGGAGCATCCTCATGCCCGATACCCTGCCATTCGCCCTGACCACCATGCTGGCGCGCGCCTCCGTACCGCCAAGGCTGTTGCGCGAGCCGGCGCCGGGACCCGATGCCCTGGACACCGCGGTGGCGGCGGCGTTGCGCGCGCCGGACCATGGCGGGCTGCGGCCCTGGCGCTTCGTGTTCATTTCCGGGGCGGCGCGCGCGGGTTTCGGCGAGGTATTGGCCCGCTCCCTCGCCATCCGCGCGCCGGAAACGCCGCCCGAACGGCTGGAGATGGAGCGCATGAAGCCGATGCGCGCGCCGCTCCTGGTCGTCGCGGGTGCGGTGATCCGCCACGACAAGCGCGGCGTCCCGCCCTGGGAGCAGGAGGCGACGGCCGCGGCCGGCACGATGAACTTCCTGAACGCGCTGGAGGCCTTGGGCTTTGGCGCGGTCTGGTTGTCGTCGCAGGCGCTGCAGGACGACAGCGTGAAGGCCGCCCTGGGTTTCGCGCCCGGGGACGCGCTACTGGGCTGGATCTATGTCGGCACCCCGCCAACCGACCGCCCGAAGCCGGTGCGGCCGGAACCTGCGGGCTTTTCACGCGATTGGCACGGGGTGGCGCAAAACCCCCCCGCGTAACGCCCGCGTCAGGCCAGCGCCGCCAGCGCCACATCCTCGGCGATCGCGGCCCCGCGCAGCCGCGCTTCGGCGGTGGCACCGCCGATATGCGGGGTGAAGGTGATGTTCGGCAGGGCCGCCAGTTCGGCCGGGATCTTCGGCTCGCCTTCGACCACGTCCAGACCCGCCGAGGCGATCACGCCCTCGCGCAGCGCCTTGGCCAGCATGGCGGAATCGATCAACTCGCCACGCCCGATGTTGACCAAAATGCCGCCGGCGCCGAGGGCCTTCATCTCCTCCATGCCCATCGCATGGCGCAGCGCGGGGTCGCCCGGCAGCACCAGCATCAGCACGTCGCTGGCCTCGGCCAGGGCGCGGAGCCCATGGAACAGCGGGAAGCCCAGGACCTCGGCCGAGGGGCGGTGCAGCCCCACGACATTCATGCGCGCGGCCACGGCGCGGCGTGCCAGCGCCTGGCCGATGCGCCCGCCGATACCGGCGATGCCCATGGTCGCGCCGTTCAGGCTGCGGCCCGGGGCGAAGCGGTTGGTCAGCCAGGTGCCGTCGCGGGCGAAGGCATCGGCCGCGACCAGGCGCCGTGCCGCCATCAGGGTCAGCGCCATGCCAAGGTCGGCCACGTCCTCGGTCAGCGCCTCACCCACCGAACGGAAGGGCACACCGCGCGCGGCGAGGGCGGCGAAATCCACCCGGTCGGTGCCGGCGCCCATGGAAACAACCTGCTTCAGCCCGGGCAGCAGGTCCAGTGTCGCGGCGGACACGCCCAGCATCGCATTGGTGATCAGCACCCGCACCCCGGCGCGGGCGGCTTCTGGCAGCTTGGGGATCTCGCCAGGCCCGTTGACCTGGGCAAAGACGCCACGCTCCACCAGGCGCGGGTAGCTGACGCCCTGCAGGACGCTGCAGGCAAGGACGGTGGGCGTGTCGGTCATGCGGTCTTCCATTCAGTCAGCGCAGCACGCCGAGCCCGCGCAGGCGCGCGGCCTCGTCATGTCCAAAAATGTCCTCGTCGTGTTCGCCAAGTCGTGGCGCGGGGCGGAACAGTGCCCCCGGCGTTTCCGACAGGCGCGGCACCATCCCGTGCATCGGCAGCCAACCCATGTCGGCATCCGGCACCTCGATCAGGGATTCACGACCGGCCACGAAATCATCGACCAGCAGCCCGGGCGCATCCTTGATCGGACCGATGGTCACCCCCGCCTTGTCGAAATGCGTGAGCACATCGTCGATGTCGCGTTCGGCGATGAAGCCCGCGACGATCGCGTCCAGCGCATCGATATTGCGCAGGCGGTCGGCGTTGGTGGCGTAGCGCGGATCAGTGACCAGCGCTTCCTGACCGATGCTGCGCAGCAGTTTTTCCGTCATCCCCTGGGTCGAGGCCGACAGGCAGACCCAGCCGCCATCGCGCGTGCGATAGGCGTTGCGGGGTGCGGTATTGGTGCTGCGGCTGCCGGTGCGCTGCTTGGCCTTGCCGGTCAGGCGCGCATTGGCGGCCTGCGGGTCCAGCACCGCCAGCATCGGGTCGAACAGGCTGACATCGACGACCTGCCCCTGCCCCGTCGCTTCCGCATGGCGCAGCGCGATCATGGCGCCGGATGCGCCATAGAGCCCGGCATAGGCATCGCCCATGAACATCGGCGGCAGCACCGGCTCGCGGTCGGCAAAGCCGTTGATCGCGGCAAAGCCGGAATAGCCTTCGACCAGCGTGCCGAAGCCGGGCTTGTGGCGGAACGGGCCATCCTGGCCCCAGCCGGATACGCGCACGATGACCAGGGCCGGGTTTTCCGCCAGCAGGTCGGCCGGGGCCAGGCCCATCGCCTCAAGCACGCCGGGACGGAAGGATTCCACCAGCATCGCCGCATCCCGCGCCAGCGCGCGGACGGCGGCGATGGCCTCGGGGTTGCGCAGGTTCAGGCAGATGGATTTCTTGTTGCGGCACCAGGTTTTCCAGGCCGTCTCGATCCCCTGCACCTTCCAGCCGCGCAGGGTATCGCCCTCGGGGGGTTCGACCTTGATGACCTCGGCGCCGTGGTCGGCCAGCACCTTGGTCAGCATGTTGCCGGCGACCAGGCGCGACAGGTCGATGACCCGCACGCCGGCCAGGGCGCCGGTCGCGGCGGCGTCGAAGGATTTGCGCGGAAGCGGCATCAGTCGACGCTGATCCGGCCGGTGGCGGCGACGCGGCGCCAGCGGGCCAGTTCATTCTGCAGGTAGTCGTGGAAATACTCCGGGCTGCGGGTCTGCGCGACCGCCCCCTCACCGGCCAGGTTGGTGACCAGGCGCGTGTCGGACATGCCTTCGTTCACCGCGGCCGACAGCCGCGCCAGGACCGCCGGCGGCAGCCCGGCCGGCGCCATCATCCCCCACCAGATGCCCATTTCGAAATCAAGGCCCGTCGCCTGCTTCACCGTCGGCGCATCCGGCGTGCCGGGCGGGCGGCCTTCCTGTGTCCAGGCCAGCAGCTTGACCCGGTTGTCGCGGATCAGCCCGCCGGCCGAGGGCAGCGAGGTCACGATGAACTGCACATTGCCGGCCACCAGATCGGTCATCGCCGGGCCCATGCCGCGATAGGGCACGTGCTGGAACTGCAGCCCCGCCGTCTGCGCCAGCAATTCCGTCGCCATGTGGTTGATCCCACCCGGGCCGCTGCTGCCGTAGTCCAGCGTGCGCCCGCCCGCGCGCGCCATGGCCAATAGCCCGTTCATGTCGGTGATCGGCAGTTGCGGTGCGGCGACGATCAGCATCGGTGCCACGGCCAGCAGCGCCACCGCGGTGAAATCCTTGGTCGCGTCATAGGGCGTGCGCTGCACGGCCGAGGCCGTGGCGAAGGACGAGGAATGGATCATCAGCGTATGCCCATCGGGCCGCGCCCGGGCGACTTCGTTCGCGCCGATCACCCCGCCGGCACCCGCGCGATTATCGATCACCACGGGCTGGCCCAGGATCTGCTGCATCCGCTCGGCCAGCGGCCGACCGACCGCGTCATTGCTGCCACCGGGGGCGGCGGGGATAATGATGCGGACAGGACGGTTGGGCCAGTTATCCTGGGCCTGGGCCAGCGCGGGTGCGGCGAGGGTGGCGGCCAGGATGCTTCTGCGTGCGATCGTGGTCATGTTCTTGTCACTCCCAGGCGGATTTGGGCGGCGTCAGCCACGGCGGCCGACAACCACTAGATTCTGGCGTTCCTCGACCGGCAGACCGGGGTCGGGCGCATCCCAGCAATCGGAATACCACGCCACCTCCACCTGCAACCCCGCGGCGCGCATGGCGTCTAGCAATTCGGCCATGGTGTATTCGCGGACGTGGTGGTGGAACCGGGACTCGGGCCCATAGGCCTCCGGGTAGAGCGGTTGCGGGTTCTGCCCCGCGGCGATCAGGCGCCGCACGTTGCGCCGGTAGAAATTCGGCGTCGTGACATAGAGCAGCCCGCCCGGCGCCAGCCCCGCGGCCAGGGCCCGGAACATATTGGCCGGGTTGACCACCATATGCTCCAGCACCTCGCAGAACAGGACCATGTGCATATCGGCGAAGGGCAGTGTCGCGGCGCCGCGCACATCGGTCTTTTCCAGGTCGAGCCTGATCTGGCTGTCGACGATGCCGTCCAGTTCCGCATGATCGAACAGGTCGAGCGAATGCAGCCGTAGGCCGGGTAACATCTGGTGATAGAGCAAGGGGGTGACGCTGGACCCGACCTCCAGCACCCGGCAGGCCGGCCAGTCGGAGCTGTCGCGCAGCAGTGACGCGATGGCATGGGCGTTTTCGGCGAAGCGCAGGCGGTGCACCTCGGCATAGGCGCGCTGGTCGGGGCGCAAGTGTCCGGCAGCGTGCAGGGCCGCGATGGCCTGGTCCAGCGCCGCCAGCGGGTCCCGCCGCCCCTGCTCCAGCGCGTCCGACGCAGGTGGCAGGCTGGGGCCCGGCGGGGGCGCGGGCGGCACGAAGCGGCTCTTGGCCTCTCCGCTACCGGCCAGGATTCGCAGCAGGTCGGCGGGATCGAGCTGCCCGCTCGCGATGGCCGGGACATAATGCGCCAGCCCGCTCTTGTCCGGGCCACGCCCCAGCAGCGCCTCATAGGCCGCGGCGACGAACTCCTCCGCCGATCTCAAAGCCGACGCAGCCCCGCCGCATAGCGCTTCCAATTCGCGACGTAGCCCGCGGCCGATCCCAGCAGTCTTTGGCGCGCCGTCGCGTCGAGTTCCCGCACCGCCTTGGCTGGGCTGCCGACGATCAGGCTGCCGTCGGGGAATTCCTTGCCCTCGGTCACCAGCGCATTGGCGCCGACCAGGCAGCCGCGGCCGATCTTTGCGCCGTTCAGGATGGTGGCGCCCATGCCGATCAACGACCCCTCACCCACCGTGCAGCCATGCAGGATGGCGTGGTGGCCGATGGTGCAATGGGCACCGATGGTCATGGGGAAACCGGCATCGACGTGCAGCATCGCGCCCTCCTGGATATTGGTCCCCTCACCGAGAACGATCGGTTCATTGTCGCCGCGCAGCACCGCGCCGAACCAGATGCCGACGTCCTTACCGAGCGTGACCTGGCCGATGACATGGGCGTCGGGCGCGATCCAATAGGCCTCGGGCAGGTTCGGGGTCAGGTCGTCGAGGGCATAGGCCGGCATGAGTGGTTCCTCCGTTGGGCGCAACATCGCCCAGGCGGCTTGCGCGGGAAAGGGTCAGCCGGAAAACGCCTGCGCCCGCACCAGCCTGGCATAGAGGCCATCGGCGGCCAAAAGCGCCGCATGGGTGCCCTGTTCCACGGCGCGCCCAGCCTCCAGCACCACGATCAGATCGGCATCGCGCACCGTCGCCAGGCGATGGGCGATGGCGATGGTGGTGCGGCCGGCGCGCAGGGTCGCCAGGGCGGCCTGCACGGCGGCTTCGTTTTCGGCATCGAGCGCGCTGGTGGCTTCATCCAGCAACAGCACGCGCGGGTTCCGCAAAAGGGCGCGGGCCAGGGCCACGCGCTGTTTTTGGCCACCCGACAGCCGGCCGCCGCCGGTGCCGAGGGGGGTGTCGTAGCCTTGCGGGAGTGCGGCGATGAAGCCATGCGCCTGGGCCGCGCGGGCGGCATCCTCGACCTCCGCACGCGTGGCACCGGGCCGCCCGCAGGCGATGTTGGCCAGGGCCGTGTCATCAAAGATCACCGCTTCCTGCCCGACATAGGCGATGGCGTCGCGCAGGCTTTCGATGGTGACGTTGCGCAGGTCAGCGCCGTCCAGCAGCAAGGCGCCGGAGGTCGGATCGAACAATCGCGGGATCAATTGGATCGCGGTCGACTTGCCGCCGCCCGAGGGCCCCACCAGGGCGACGGTCAGGCCTGGCTCGGCGGTGAAGGACAGGCCGTTCAGCGCCGCGGCCTCACCCCCCGCATAGACAAAGCCCACGTCGTCAAACACCAGCCGCCCCGGGCCAGGCGGCAAGGGCTGCGCATCCGGCGCAGTCACCACCAGGGCAGGCCGGTCGATCACGCCAAAGACCCGGGCCAGCCCCGCCAGCCCTTCCTGCAAGGCGGCGTTCAGGCTGCCCAGTGCGCGCAAGGGGCGGGCGGCGATCAGCAGGGCGGCGACGAAGCCGGTGAACTCGCCGACCGTGCCGACGCCGGTGGACACGCGCCAGCCGACGAAGGCCAGGACCGCGGCGACGGCGATGCCGCCCAGCGCCTCCAGGATCGGGTCCAGGCTGGCGCGGTTGCGGCCGATGGTGAACAGCGCCTCACGCAGATGGGCGAAGGCACGGGCGGCGCGGGCTTCCTCGGCGGATTCCAGCCGATAGGCGCGGACCACGCGGGCGGCGGCGAAGGATTCGGTCAGCAGGGCGGCGGTTTCCCCGACCCTTTCCTGCATGCCGCCGGAGGCGCGGCGGATCTTCTTGCCCAGCCGCATGATCGGCACCGCCGCGATGGGATACAGGGCGGCGGCGATCAGGCTCATCTGCCAGTCGAGCCAGATCATCGAGGCGACCAGCCCGATCACGGTCAGCACATCGGCCACACCCTGCACGGTCTTGCCCAGGGCCTCACGGATCGCGGCGGCGTCGGCGGTGAAGCGGGCGGCGTTGCGGGCCGGGGCCTCGGCCGCGACCAGGCCGAAATCGGCGCGGGTCAGGGCGCGGAACAGATCGTTCTGCAGATCCTCGATCACCCGCAGCACCACCGATTGCACCGCCAGCGACTGGCCATATTGGGCCGCGGCCTTGGCCATGGTGAGGGCGATGATCGCCGGCGGGATCAGCCAGATGATGTCCCGGTTCCCGGCGGTGAAATGGTCGAAGGATTGCTGGATCGCCAAGGGATAGAGCGAGGTCAGCACCGCGACCGCGATGGTGCAGCCGATGGCCGCGAGGATGCCGCGCGGGTGGGTCCGCACGTAGTGCCGCCAAAGGCGGCGGATCAGCGCGCGGGTTGTCTCGGGATCGGGCAATGCGGGTCGGGCCATGGGCAAGGCGGGTAGCACGATGTCGCCAACGGCCCGAATCAGCGTTGCGCCACGGGGTCCCCTCCGGCATACCGGGCTCACCCGCTGACACCGCGCGGGAGAGAGGGGTGGCGACACCCCCGCCGAAGGCGCAACCGGCCCCCGGAAACGCTCAGGCACAAGGGACCGCGCGGAACAGGGGACTCTGGAAAGCCCGGATGGCGCAAGCCTGATGGCACCGACGGAGCAAGGTGCCACCCGCATGGGTGGGCCGCATCTCTCAGGTACACGGACAGAGGGGGGCCACGGACCAACGCCGGCGCAAGCCGGTGGCGATGGAGCAACCGTGGCCGATTCGAACGAGACGCTTTTGCACACCCCGCTCGATGCCCTGCATCGCAGCCTTGGTGCGCGCATGGTGCCCTTTGCCGGCTATGCCATGCCGGTGCAGTACCCGGCCGGGATCATGGCCGAACACAATGCCACCCGCACGGGCGCGACATTGTTCGACGTGTCGCACATGGGCCAGGCGATGCTGGCGGGTCCCGGCGCCGCCACGGCCCTGGAACGCGCGACGCCGGCCGATATCCAGGGGCTGAAGCCTGGCCGCCAGCGCTACCTGCTGCTGACCACCGATGATGGCGGCGTGCTGGACGATGCGATGGCCGCGACGGTCGCGCCCGACCTGATCTTCCTGGTGCTGAACGCCAGCCGCAAGCACCTGGACATTCCACGCATCGCATCCTTCCTGCCGCCCGATGTGTCGCTGACGCCCCTGCCCGATCGTGCGCTGCTGGCGTTCCAGGGGCCGAAGGCGGCCGCATTGCTGGCGCCACATGCGCCGGCGCTGGCGGCACTGAGTTTCATGGGCATCGCCACGACCACGCTGTTCGGCCAGGAGGTCATCGCCAGCCGCAGCGGCTACACCGGCGAGGATGGTTACGAGATCAGCGTCGCCGCCGATGGCGCCGAGGATTTGGCGCGCGCCCTGCTGGCCCTGGATGGGGTGATGCCGGCCGGGCTTGGCGCGCGCGATTCGCTGCGCCTGGAAGCCGGGCTATGCCTCTACGGCCAGGACCTGGACGAGACGACCAGCGCGGTCGAGGCCGGGTTGGTCTGGACCATCGGCAAGCGCCGCCGCACCGATTGGGATTTCCCGGGTGCGGCGCGGGTGCGCGACGAAATGGCCAATGGCCCGGCCCGCCGCCGCGTCGGCATCGCCATCGACGGACGCCAGCCGGCCCGCGCCGGCACGCCGATCCATTTGCCGGACGGGCCGCAGATCGGTGTCGTCACCTCCGGCGGCTTCGGCCCCGCGGTGAACCGCCCGATCGCCATGGGCTACGTGCCGCCTTCGGCGGCCGTCGATGGCACCGCGCTGCACCTGATGGTGCGCGGCAAGCCGGTGCCGGCGACTGTCGCCCCCCTGCCCTTCCATCCCCATGGTTACCTCCGTTGAAAGGCCCCGTCATGCTGCGCTTCACCAAGGATCATGAATGGGTTCGCCTGGACGGGAAGATCGCCACCGTCGGCATCACCGACCATGCGCAGACGGCGCTCGGCGACGTGGTCTTCGTCGACCTGCCCGAACCGGGGCGTGAGGTCGCCGAGGGCGAGGCCTGCGCCGTGGTCGAAAGCGTCAAGGCGGCGTCGGATGTCTATGCCCCGCTGGCCGGGCGCATCACCGAACACAACCCGGCTTTGGCCGATGACCCGTCGCTGGTGAACAGCGACCCCGCCGGCGCCGGATGGTTCTTCAAGATGGAACTCGCCAATCCCGCCGCGGTCGAGGAACTGATGGACGAGGCCGCGTATCTGGCACTGGTGGAGATGCTCTGATGAACGCGCTGGCCCCGACCGCGCTGTCGCGTTTTTCCGCCCTGTCGGACCATGGCGCCTTCATCGCCCGCCACATCGCGCCGAGTGCGGCCGACCAGGCGGCGATGCTGCGCAGCATCGGCTGCGACAGCCTGGACCAGATGGCCGCCCGCACCGTGCCCGCCGCCATCGCCGGCGCCGATCTTTCGGCGATCCCGGCCGCGGCGAATGAGGCCGAGGTGCTGGCGGAACTCGCGGGCCTTGCCGCGCGCAACCGATCGGACATCCTGTCGCTGATCGGCCAGGGCTACCACAACACCCATGTGCCCCCCGTCATCCTGCGCAACGTGCTGGAGAATCCGGGCTGGTACACCGCCTATACGCCCTACCAGGCCGAAATCGCCCAAGGGCGGCTGGAGGCGCTGGTCACTTTCCAGACCATGATCGGTGACCTGACCGGCCTGCCCGTCGCGAATGCCAGCCTGCTGGACGAAGCGACCGCGGCGGCCGAGGCGGTGGCGCTGGCCCATGCCGCGTACAAGGGCAAGTCGGACACGCTGCTGGTCGCATCCGACCTGCATCCGCAGACCCTGGCCGTGGTGCGGACGCGCGCGGAACCGGTCGGTATCACCGTGGTTGTGGCCGATCCCGATGACATCGTCGCGGCTTGTGCCGCCCAAAAACCCTTTGCGCTGCTGCTACAATATCCCGGCACGACCGGTCAGGTGCGCGACCTGCGCGCCGAGATCGCGGCGGTGCAGGCGGTCGGCGGCCTCGCGGTGGTCGCGGCCGATCCGCTGTCGCTCTGCCTGCTGACCCCGCCGGGTGAGATGGGCGCGGATATCGCGGTCGGATCGACGCAGCGCTTTGGCGTGCCGATGGGCTATGGCGGGCCGCATGCCGGCTACATGGCGGTCAAGGACGGGTTGAAGCGGTTGCTGCCGGGCCGGTTGGTCGGCGTCAGCGTCGATGCCGCCGGCAGGCCCGCGATGCGGCTGGCCTTGCAAACGCGCGAGCAGCATATCCGCCGTGAAAAGGCGACGTCGAACATCTGCACCGCCCAGGTCCTGCTGGCGGTGATGGCGGCGATGTATGCCGTCTGGCACGGGCCGGAGGGCCTGCGCCGCATCGCCGAACGCACCCGCCTGGCCGCCGCGATGCTGGCGGAGGCAGCGCGACGCATCGGTTTCGAACCGCTGCATGATGAGATTTTCGATACCGTGACTCTGGTGGTCGGCGATCGCGCCGATGCGCTGATCGCCGCGGCCCTGCTGCGCGGCATCAACCTGCGCCGCGTCAATGACGCGACCGTCGCCATCAGCACCGACGAGACGGTGACCGAGGCGATTGTCGCGAAGCTGGTCGATGCCATGGCCGAGGTTGCCGGCGAGCCAGCGCCGGCGCTGGACACGCTGACCCTGCCGGCCCCCGGCCCGCTGGTGCGCAGCAGCGAATTCTGCACCGCCGCCGTGTTCCACGCGCATCGGTCGGAACACGCGATGCTGCGCTACCTCAAGCATCTTGAGGACAAGGACGTCGCGCTGAACCGCAGCATGATCCCGCTGGGGTCCTGCACGATGAAGCTGAACGCGACGGCGCAGATGATGCCGATCACCCTGCCCGGCTTCGCCACCATGCATCCCTTTGCGCCGACGGATCAGGCGGCCGGGTATCGCATCCTGGTGGAACGGCTGTCGGCCTGGCTCTGCACCGCGACGGGGTTTGCCGCGGTGTCGTTGCAGCCGAATGCGGGTAGCCAGGGCGAATATGCCGGGTTGCTCGCGATCCGCGGTTATCACCACGCGCGCGGCGACGTGCAGCGCGATGTCTGCCTGATCCCGTCCAGCGCCCATGGCACCAATCCGGCCTCGGCCGTGATGGCGGGGATGCGGGTCGTGGTCGTCGGCTGCGATACCGATGGCAACGTCGACCTCAAGGATCTGGCGGCCAAGGCGGCGCAGCATGGCGACCGGCTGGCGGCGCTGATGGTCACCTATCCCTCGACCCATGGCGTGTTCGAGGAAGGCATCCGCGAGGCCTGCGCCATCATCCATGGCCATGGCGGTCAGGTGTATATGGATGGCGCCAACATGAACGCGCAGGTCGGGCTGACCAGCCCGGCCTCGATCGGCGCCGATGTGTGCCACCTGAACCTGCATAAGACCTTCTGCATCCCGCATGGGGGCGGCGGTCCGGGTGTGGGCCCCATCGGCGTCGCGGCCCATCTGGCGCCGTATCTGCCGAACCATCCGGAGAATGCCGAGGCCGGGCCGGAAACCGGCTACGGCCCGGTGTCGGCGGCGCCTTACGGGTCGGCGGCGATCCTGCCGATCCCCTACGCCTATATCCGGCTCATGGGGCCGGATGGGCTGCGCCAGGCGACCCAGGTTGCGATCCTGTCTGCCAACTACATGGCCCAGCGCCTCGCGCCGCATTACCCGATCCTCTACCGGGGCGCGCAGGGCATGGTGGCGCATGAATGCATCCTGGATTGCCGTGGCTTCCAGGCCAGCGCCGGCGTGATGGTCGAGGACATCGCCAAGCGTTTGCAGGACTACGGTTTCCACGCACCGACCATGTCCTGGCCCGTCACCGGCACCCTCATGGTCGAACCGACCGAGAGCGAGCCGCTGGCCGAGATCGACCGCTTTTGCGACGCCATGATCGCGATCCGCGCCGAGATCGCCCGCGTCGAGGCCGGCACCCTGGATCGCGCCGACAACCCGCTGAAGCACGCCCCCCACACCGCCGAGGAAGTAACCGGCACCGCCTGGCCGCACGCCTACAGCCGTGAGGAAGCGGCCTTCCCGCTGCCTTATATCCGCGCGGCCAAATACTGGCCGCCGGTGAAGCGGGTCGACAACGTCTATGGCGACCGCAACCTGGTCTGCACCTGCGCGCCCCTGGAAGCCTACGCCCAGGCCGCCGAGTGACGGAGCGCGTGCCCGGCTGGGCGGTGCTGTCCGAACGCAGCATCGTCCAGGACCGCTGGCTCGACCTGCGGGCGCAGCGTTGCCAAACGCCCGATGGCGCGGTGCTGGACCCCTTCTATGTCCAGAAGCACCCCGACTGGGTGCATGTCGTGGCGCTGACGCCGGATGATGGGATCGTGCTGGTGCGCCAGTGGCGCCAGGGGTTTGGTGCCTGGCTGACCGAACTGCCCGGCGGCGTCATCGATGCGGGCGAGGCGCCCGACACCGCCGGCGTCCGCGAGTTGCTGGAGGAAACCGGCTTTGCCGGCCAGGACATCCGCCACATCGGCGCCCGCGCGCCAGAACCCTCCAAGTTCAGCAACAGCATCCACACCGTGCTGGTCCTGGGCGCGCAACGCATCGCCGAACCGCATCTGGAACCGGGCGAGACCCTGACGGTCGAGGTCGTGCCGCTGCGCGACGTCATGGCGGCTTTGGCGACGGGCGGCGGCATCGGCAGCGCGACCCATGTCGCCGGGCTGTATTCGGCGATGGCTGCGATCGGGCGCCTTTCGCTGGCCTGAAACGGCCGTCGAATATTTTTCTGCGTGGCCGCGGAACCACAGACGCCGTCACGACGAATCATCATCAGCAGGGTCGCAAAGCCCAGCCCGATTGCCCCGCCATCCCGGCCGGGCTCGCTGATGAGATGGAATACAGTCATGATCCGCACCACGACGCTTGCCGCCGCCCTGATGCTTGCCCTGAGTGGCGTCGTTGCTTCGGCGCAGAGTGCCACACTGGTTCAGAACGGCAACAACACCGACATCGTCTACGCGCCCGGCATGCCCGCGACCCAGTTCGGCGGCGGCATCCTGCGCGGCACGCAGGACGGCATGAACTCGATGCAGACCTACATGGCCGGCGCCTTCAGCCAGGCCCCGCGCGCCGCCCGCCTGGTCGGCAGCGGCGAGAATGTCGAGGTCATCTACGATACCGCCCCGCGCGGCTGAACGGCATGGTGACAGGGGGCTGGCACCCCCCTGTCACGAAGGGCTGGCATCCGCACCTGCTGCGCCGCACAATGCAGCGGTGATCGCACAACCCACCCATCCGCGGCCGGTCATCGGCGTGTTCTCTGGCCCCATCGGGGCCAGCAGGACCGCGCGCCTGCTGGAACTGGCCGCGCGCGACCGCCGCATCGGCGGCGTGGTCAGCCCGCAGGAAGGGGCCACGCGCTGGTTCCGCGACCTGCGGGACCTCGCGGCCGTGCCGATGGATGCCAGCGCCGAGGCGCCGGAGGAGGCGGTCCAGATCGTCGGCCGCTTCCGCTTCCGCGCCAGCGCCTTCCGCTGGGCGGCGGTGCGGATGGAGAATGCGCTCGGCGACGAACGCCTCGGCACCATCGTGCTGGATGAGATTGGCCCCCTGGAACTGCGCGGCCTGGGTTTCGCGCCCTGGCTGCCGGGCTGGATCGACGGATACGCACCCCGCCTGCTGCTGGTCGTGCGCGACAGCGTGGTGCAGGACGTCGCGGATCGGTTTGGCTTCGTGCCGGATTACCGGCAGGGGTAGGCGGCCGTGCCGGATTTCGGGCTGGAACACGCGGCCGGCGGGCTGGTCGCCGGCGTGGACGAAGCCGGGCGCGGACCTTTGGCCGGACCGGTCATGGCCGGCTGCGTGTTGTTTTTCGCCGCGCCCGACGCCGAACTGGCGGTCATGCTCGACGACAGCAAGCGGTTGAGCCCGGCACAACGCCAGTTCGCGCATGACGCCCTTTGGGCCGCGGCCCGTGCCGGGGTGTTGCGCGCCGCGGTCGGCGCGGCGTCGGCCACCGAGATCGCCCAGCGCAACATCCTGGGCGCCACGCATCTGGCGATGTCGCGGGCGGTGGCGCGGCTTGGGCTGCGGCCCGACCTGGTGCTGGTCGATGGCAATCGTGCGCCGCCCCTGACCGTGCCGGTGCGCTGCGTGATCGGCGGCGATGGCATCAGCCTGTCGATCGCGGCGGCCTCCATCCTGGCGAAAGTGACGCGGGACCGCTGCATGGCGCGGCTGGGGGCGCGCTGGCCGGCCTATGGCTTTGCCAGGCACCAGGGGTATCCGACAGCCGCCCACCGGGCGGCGCTCGCCCAAACCGGCCCCTGCGCGCATCACCGCCGCGGCTTCGCGCCGGTGGATGCCGCCTGGGCGGCACAAGGTTCCGCTTGACGCCGCGACTCGGGAGACTCATGGTCGGGTCGGCCGATTCGCATCGGTGAATCAAGGGGTTCGACGTTTGGGCATCGCGCGCGATTTACCGCTGGACGAGATCTTGTGTGGCGACAGCCTGGACATGTTGCGGTCCCTGCCGACCGCATCGGTGCATGCGGTCTTCGCCGACCCGCCCTACAACCTGCAACTGAAGGGCACCTTGCGGCGCCCGGACGACAGCCTGGTCGATGGCGTGGACGACGCCTGGGACCGGTTCGACGATCTCGCCGCCTATGACGCCTTTACCCGCGCCTGGCTTACCGAATGCCGCCGGGTGCTGCGGCGCGATGGCACCATCTGGGTGATGGGTGCCTATCACAACGTGTTCCGCCTGGGCGTGGCGTTGCAGGACCTGGACTTCTGGATCCTGAACGACGTGATCTGGCGCAAGGCCAATCCGATGCCGAATTTCCGCGGCCGGCGCTTCACCAATGCGCATGAGACGCTGATCTGGGCGTCGCGCGAACAGGCCAGCAAGTATCGCTTCAACTACCAGGCGATGAAGGCGCTGAACGACGACACGCAGATGCGCAGCGACTGGTTCATCCCGCTGTGCACAGGCAACGAACGACTGCGCGATGAGGCCGGGGCGAAACTCCACCCGACCCAAAAGCCCGAGGCGCTGCTGCATCGGGTGATCGTGTCCTGCACCGCGCCCGGCGAGGTGATCCTGGACCCCTTCATGGGCACCGGCACCACGGCCGCGGTCGCCAAGCGGTTGGGCCGGCGCTTCATCGGGATCGAGCGCGAACCCGCCTATGCCGCCGCAGCCCGCGCCCGGGTCGCTTCCATCACGCCGCTGCCGGAATCCGCCGCCCTGGCCCTGCCCGCGAAACGCGAACAGCCCCGCCTGCCCTTCGGCAACCTGGTCGAACGCGGGCTGGTGCCGCCCGGCGCCCGGCTGACCGACCGGCAGCGCCGCTGGTCGGCGGAGGTCGGGGCCGATGGCACGCTCCGCTGCGGCCGCGCCACCGGGTCGATCCATGCGGTCGGGGCGGCGGTGCAGGAAGCCCCATCCTGCAACGGCTGGACATTCTGGCATGTGGAGACGGCCGGCGGTGGCCTTCGCGTGCTGGATGCCTATCGGGAAGAGGCGCTCGCCGCCCAGGCCTGATGCCTGCAACCCAGTCGTCCAAGCGGCGTTATCCCTCCACGCCGGCAGTATCGCCGGACGGATGCACAGGAGAGACCCGATGGGCAGCACTGGTGACAAGATCAAGGGCCTGGCCAATGAGGCCGCCGGCAACATCAAGCAGGGCGTCGGCAAAGCAGTCGGCAACGAGAAATTGCAGGTCGAAGGCGCCATCCAGGAAAAGAAGGGCGAGGCCCAGCAGGCCGTCGCCGACGCCAAGGACGCCGTGAAGAAGGTCGTCGACAAGGCGTGATCAGCCCGGGGGGTGGCGCCAGCCGCCCCCCGATTGTCGTTTTGCCACGCTTTCGCTAGGGGTTTCTGTAGCGGCCGGTCAACGGTCGACGCCGGAGGAAACCTTGCGATGATCCGCCTTGCCACGCTTGCCTTGGCCGCATGTCCGCTATTCGTGGGCGCCGCCCAGGCCCAGACCCAGATCACCATCCAGCATCCGCTGCCCTTGGCCAGCCACTACGGCGCCGGCGCCACCGCGCTGAAGGACAGCCTGGAAGCCGCGACCGGTGGCCGCTACCGCGTCACCATCCAGCGCAATGACAATGAGCGCGAGATGATCGAAAGCGTGCAGATCGGCACGCTGGACTGCACCGTCACCTCGACTGGCCCAGTCGGCAATTTCGTGCCCGAAAGCCGCGTCTTCGACGTCCCCTTCCTGTTCCGCAACACCGTCCACGCCCGTGGCGTGCTGGATGGCGACATCGGCCAATCCGTGCTGGCGCGGTTTTCCGCGCGCGGCATGGTTGGCGTGGTCTGGATGGAAAACGGCTTTCGGCACCTGACCAATTCGCGCCGCGAAGTGAATGCGCCGGGCGATGTGCGCGGGTTGAAGGTCCGCACCATGGAAAACCCCGTGCATATGCGCGCCTTCCAGACCCTGGGCGCGCTGCCGACGCCGATGGCGTTTTCCGAACTCGTGCCGGCCCTGCAGCAGGGCACGGTCGATGGCCAGGAAAACCCGATCCCGGTGATCGTGGCGAACAATCTGAACCAGGTGCAGCGCTATCTGACCCTGACGGGCCACGTCTATTCCCCGGCCATCCTGATCTGCAATCCTGGCACCCTGGCGCGCATGACGCCGGCCGACCGCGCCGCCTTCCAGGCCGCGGCCGTCGCCGGGCGCGATGCCAACCGGGCCCGCGTCACCGCCGATGAGACGACCGGCGTCGAGGAACTGCGCCGCCGCGGCATGACCGTGACGGTCGAAGTCGATCGCGCGCCGTTCCAGACCGCGCTGGCCCCGGCCTTCACAGTCTATGAGCGGGAGATGGATGGGGCGCTGCTGCGCCGCATCCGCGACTGGCAGCCGCCGAACTGATCCCGTGGGATCGGCGATGAACACGGGACCGTTGCAGGCCATCGCGGCCGGCACGGTCCTGCTCGTGCTGGCGGCGCTATTCGCCGGCGCGCGGCTGCGCGGGGCCGTGCTGGCGGCCGACCGCTGGTTGACCGGCATCGCCGCCACCGGCGCCTGCCTGGCGCTGGCGGTCGCGTGTTTCGCCGGCATGTGGCAGGTCATCGCGCGCTTCGCGACCGAAACGCCGTCGATCTGGTCGGAGGCGATGGTCCGCACCGCCTTGATCTGGATGGCCTTCCTGGGACTGTCCGTCGCACTGCGCACCGGATCGCTCGTGTCCATCGACGTCGCCCATCGCTTGAGCCGTGGCGCGATCCGCCGGGGGCTGGAGGCCGGCGCATTGGCCGCCAGCGTATCACTGATGGGCGTCTTGTTCTGGTTCGGCTGGACCATGGCCCAGCGCGTAAAATTCCAGGAAATGGCGGGGCTGGAGGTCTCCATTTCCTGGGGCTACGCCGCCGTGCCGGTGGGGGCCGCCTTCGCCATCGTCGGCGCCGTCGCGCATTTCCTCGACCGTCGCTCGGAAGAATTGGAAGCCGCGGTATGAGTGGCGTGATGTTGACGGTGATGCTGGTGCTCTTCGCCGCCAGCGTGCCGGTCGCGGTGGCGATCGGGCTGGCGGCGATCATCGGCATCCAGGGCTGGACCAATTTCCCGCTGATCGTCGCGGCCCAGCAATTGTACGTGGCGCTGGACAAGTTTCCTCTGGCGGCCATCCCTTTCTTCATCCTGGCGGGGAATCTGATGGATGTCGGCGGCATCTCCCGCCGGCTGGTGCAATTCGCGCAATCCATCGTGGGCGGGGTGCAGGGTGGGTTGCCGGCGACCTGCGTCGTCACCTGCATGATCTTCGCCGCGATCAGCGGATCGTCGGTCGCGACCACCTTTGCCGTCGGCACCATCATGATCCCGGCGCTGATCCGGCACGGCTATCCCGTGGGCTTCGCCGCGGCCTTGCAGGCGACGGCGGCGGAGCTGGGGGTGATCATCCCGCCGTCGATCCCGATGATCCTCTATGGCGTCACCACCCAGACCTCGATCCCGGAATTGTTCATCGCGGGGTTCGGCCCGGGGTTCCTGATCGGCGGCGCGCTGATCGCGACCGTGCTGGTCTGGTGCCGCATCGCCGGCTGGGGCAAGCGCGACGGCGATGGGCGGCTGCCTTTTTGGGTCGCGACGCGCCAGGCGGGTTGGGCGCTGCTGATGCCGGTCGTGGTGCTGGGCGGCATCTATGGCGGCATCACCACGCCGACCGAGGCCAGCGTCATCGCCGTCTTCTACGCCATCCTGGTCGGCGTGTTTTTGCATCGGGAGATCAAGCCGCGCGACCTGTACCCGATCTTCCGCAAATCGGTGATCAGCAGTTCGGTCATCATGTTCATCATCGCCTGTGCCGCGGTCTTCTCCTTCCTGCTGAATCGCCAGGGCGTGCCGGACATCGCCGCGGCCTGGCTGGTCGCGACGTTTGACGGCGCGGGGTGGTTCCTGCTCGGCGTGAACCTGTTCCTCTTCGTCGTCGGCATGTTCGTCGAAACCACCGCCAGCATCATCGTGTTGGCGCCGATCCTGGCCGAGGCCGCGCAGCGCTTCGGCATCGACGGGGTGCATTTCGGCACGATCATGGTGGTGAACCTGGCGCTGGGCATGATCACGCCGCCCTTTGGCGTGAACCTGTTTGCCGCGGCCCAGGTGGCGCGCTGCGGCGTCGATGAGATGATGCGCTACCTGGTCATCTTCATCGGCGTCATCTTCGCCTGCCTGATGGTGATCACCTACGTGCCCTGGATCACCCTGACGCTGCCCCATCTCGTGTTCCGGTAAGGATTTTTCATGACCGACATCAAGGACTGGCCCGCCTATAGCGGCGCCCTGCGCGAACAGGGCAAGGCGATGTCCGCCCTTCACCCTGAACTGGTGAAGGGGTTTTCGGCCCTCAGCGCCGGGGCGGCCAAGACCCAGTTCCTGGATGCCAAGACGCGCGAACTGATCGCGCTTGCCGTCGCCGTCACCACCCATTGCGACGGCTGCATCGATGCGCATGTCCGCAAGGCCCAGGCGGCGGGCGCGACCAAGGGAGAGATGGCCGAGGCGCTTGGCGTCGCCGTGGCGCTGAATGCCGGGGCGGCCTTCACCTATTCGCTGCACGTGCTGGACCGCGCCGGCGATTAAAGGCCATGCTTCCCCCCAAGGGCGAAACAATGCCCAGGGAGGACAGTGCATGCGTCGTATCTTCGCGGCTCTGCTGGCGTTGGGGGCGATGATCGCGCCCGCGCAGGCGCAACCGGCCAGGCATTGGGTGACAAGCTGGGCGGCCTCGGTCCAGGGCCCCTACCCCATCGGCAATCCCTCGGCGCAGCCCGACCAGCGCTTCGCCTTCCCGACCCCCGCGACGGGCGCCAATGACCAGAGCCTGCGGCTGATCATCCGCCCCTCGATCTGGGGGCGCGAGGCGCGGTTGCGTTTCACCAATGCCCTCGGCACCCAGCCCTTGACCTTGGATGGCGTGTTCGTCGGCTTGCAGCAGGGCGGCGCCACGGTGATGCCCGGCACCAACCAGCCGGTCCGCTTCGGCGGCGAGGCCCGCGTGACCATCCCGCCGGGTGGCCAGGCCTGGAGCGATCCGGTGGCCCTGCCCTTCGCGCCGATCCCGACAATGCCTTGCTGTCAGGCCGGAAACTGGCGGTCAGCCTGCATGTGGTGGGCACCAGCGGGCCGATGACCTGGCATGCCAAGGCGCTGCAAACCTCCTTTGCGACCGCCCCCGGTGCCGGTTCGCGCGGGGCCGAGGAGGCCGAGGCCTCCTTCCCCCACCCCACCGCCTCCTGGTTCTTCCTCGATGCGCTGGACATGACGGCGCCGGCGGGGACGCCCGTGATCGTGGCCTTTGGCGATTCGATCACCGACGGCACGGCATCCACCATGAATGGCGATGACCGCTGGCCCGATGTGCTGGCGCGGCGGCTGCCGATGAACCGGGTCGCCATCGTCAACGCCGGCATCGGCGGCAACCAGGTCGTCGGCCCCGCCGTCTATTCGCCGCAGGACCCCTTCCCCGGCGGGCCTTCGGCGCTGATGCGGTTGGAGAGGGATGCGATCAGCCTGTCCGGCGTCACCCATTTCATCTGGCTGGAAGGCACCAACGACTTCAGCCGCAACGGCAATGCGACGGCCGAAGCGGTGCAGGAGGGCATGCGGACCGGCGTCGCCCGGCTGCGTGCCGCGATCCCCGGCATCCGGGTGATCGGCGCGACCGTCACCTCGGCCTTGGGCAGCACCAGTGCGGCGCATGGCTTTGCCGAACAGGATGCCAAGCGACAGGCGCTGAATGCCTTCATCCGTGGCAGCGGCGTCTTCGATGCGGTGGTGGAATTCGATACCGCGACCTTGGACCCGGCAACGGGGGGCATGCGGGCGGAATTCGTGCCGGAGTCCACGACCGGCGGCCCAGGCGACAGGCTGCACCCGAACCGGGCGGGCTATGTCGCCATGGGGTATGCGTTTGACCTTGGGGTCCTGGGGCTGCGCTGACGCAGCCCCAGGCCGGGGTTACTCGACCGCTTCGGGTTCCTTCTCCGGCTCGCCATCCGGCCCGGCTTCGGGCTTGGGCAGGGCCGGGGGCGGAGCTTCCGTGTAGTCGAAGGCCAGCGCGCCGTCCTTCAACTGCACTTTTACCGAGCCACCCTTCACCAGGCGGCCGAAGAGCAGTTCCTCGGCCAGCGGCTTCTTGATCGTCTCCTGGATGACCCGCGCCAGGGGGCGAGCGCCATACAGCGGGTCATAGCCACGTTCGGCCAGGTATTCCCGGGCGGCCGAGGAGAGTTCGATCGTGACGTTGCGGTCGGCCAGTTGCGCTTCCAACTGCATCACGAATTTGTCCACAACCCGGCCGACGATTTCCTGCGTCAGCGCGCCGAAGGGCACCACGGCATCCAGGCGGTTGCGGAATTCGGGGGTGAACATGCGCTTGATCGCATCCTCATCCTCACCCACCCGCGTTTCGCGACCGAAGCCGATGGTGGGCTTGGCCATGTCGGCCGCGCCCGCGTTGGTGGTCATGATCAGGACGACGTTGCGGAAATCGACCGTCTTGCCGTTGTGATCGGTCAGTTTCCCATGGTCCATGACCTGCAACAGGATGTTGTAGAGGTCCTGGTGGGCCTTCTCGATCTCATCCAGCAGCAGCACCGCGTGGGGATGCTGGTCGATGCTGTCGGTCAGCAAGCCGCCCTGGTCGAAGCCGACATAGCCCGGGGGCGCGCCGATCAGCCGACTGATGCTGTGGCGCTCCATGTATTCGGACATGTCGAAGCGGATCAGCTCGATCCCCAGCACCTTGGCCAGTTGCTTGGCGACTTCGGTCTTGCCGACGCCGGTCGGGCCGCTGAACAGGTAGTTGCCGATCGGCTTCTCCATGTCCCGCAACCCGGCGCGCGACAGCTTGATCGCCGCCGACAGGGTCTCGATCGCCCGGTCCTGGCCGAAGACCATGGACTTCAGGTCACGATCCAAGGTCCGCAGCGTCTCCTTGTCGTCGGACGACACCGACTTGGGGGGGATGCGGGCGATCTTGGCGACGATGTCCTCGACGTCCTTCAAGGTCACGGTCTTGCGGCGCTTGTTCTCGGGCACCAGCATCCGGGAGGCACCCACTTCGTCGATCACGTCGATCGCCTTGTCCGGCAGCTTCCGGTCGTGGATGTATTTGGCCGAGAGTTCCACCGCCGCCCGGATGGCTTCCGGCGTGTAGCGGACCTTGTGGTGCTTCTCGTAGTTGGTCTTGAGACCCTGGAGAATCTTGACCGCGTCCTCGACCGAGGGCTCGTTCACGTCGATCTTCTGGAACCGCCGGACCAAAGCGCGGTCCTTCTCGAAGTGCTGGCGGTATTCCTTGTAGGTGGTGCTGCCAATGCAACGCATCGTGCCCTGGGCCAAGGCCGGCTTCAGCAGGTTGGAGGCATCCATCGCCCCGCCCGAGGTCGCGCCGGCGCCGATCACCGTATGGATCTCGTCGATGAACAGGATGGAGCCCGGCTGGGCTTCCAACTCATTCACCACGGCCTTCAGCCGTTCCTCGAAATCGCCGCGGTAGCGGGTGCCGGCCAGCAGGCTGCCCATGTCGAGCGCGTAGATCGTGGACTTGGCCAGGACTTCCGGCACGTCGCCCTCGATGATGCGCTTGGCCAGGCCCTCGGCGATCGCGGTCTTGCCGACGCCGGGGTCGCCCACATAGAGCGGGTTGTTCTTGGTCCGGCGGCAGAGGATCTGGATCGTCCGCTCGATTTCGGGATCGCGCCCGATCAGCGGGTCGATCTTCCCGGCCTGGGCCTTCTTGTTCAGGTTCACGCAGTAGTTGGTCAGCGCGTCCTGCGCCTTGCCGCGGGCGGGGCGTTCCTTTTCCTCGGGCTCCTCGCCGGGGCCGTTGCCACCTTCCTTCTGGCCGGTGGGCGGGCGCGCCTGGCTGCGGCCGGGCGACTTGGCGATGCCGTGGCTGATGAAGTTCACCGCGTCCAACCGCGTCATATCCTGCAATTGCAGGAAGTAGACGGCATGGCTCTCCCGTTCGGAGAACAGGGCCACGAGCACATTGGCGCCCGTCACCTCATCCTTGCCGGAGGATTGGACATGGATCGCCGCCCGCTGCACCACGCGCTGGAAGCCGGCGGTGGGCTTGGGCTCGGCGCCGCGATCGGAGACGAGCCCCGCGAGATCCTTGTCCAGGAATTCGCCCAGGTCCCGTTTCAGCCGGTCCACATCCACGCCACAGGCGCGCAGGACGGTGGTGGCGTCGGTATCCTCGGCCAGGGCAAGCAGCAGGTGTTCAAGCGTCGCGTATTCATGTTTGCGGTCGTTGGCCAGGCCAAGCGCCCGGTGGAGCGTCTGTTCGAGGTTGCGGGACAGCATCGGCAGGCTCCCCTGAAGGGCCCACCGCGATCACGCGCCGCGATGGTCCCAGTGTCGTATCTTACGCATGTTGGCGCGGTTCCCTTACTGTTTTAGGCCTTGAAACCGTCATGGACGCCATTCAATGCGTAAAATGTCGGATCACGACCTTGGGAACCCCACCCGGTAGTCCACCTCGAATCGAGCAGCTCACTCTTTTTCGATGGTGCACTGCAGAGGATGCTGGTTTTGCCGCGCAAGGTCCATCACCTGCGTCACCTTGGTTTCGGCGACCTCGTAGGTGAAAACCCCGCAAACCCCGACGCCGCGGCGATGCACATGCAGCATGATCCGCGTCGCCTCGTCGCGGTTCTTCTGGAAGAAGCGTTCGAGGACATGCACGACGAATTCCATCGGCGTGTAGTCGTCGTTCAGCATCAGCACCTTGTACATCGCCGGCTTGCGGGTCTTGGGCCGCGTGCGGACGACGACGCCGGTGCCGAGGCCGTCGCCATCCTTGCCGCCGTCCTTGCCCCCGTCTTTTCCGCCGCCGTCTTTTCCGCCGCCGTCCTTGCCGCCGCCATCCTTGCCGCCGTCCTGGCCAGCCGCGCGCGAAAGGCCCGGGCGCATGCCGGGCGGTGTCTCATCGGGCTCAGCGCCGGGTCCGGCGTGCCTGATCGGGTCTTCGAAGTGTTCGTTCATCGCCTTGCTGTCGGCCTTGCTGTCGGACGCGGTCCACACGCTGTTTCCGGCGGCCAACCCGCCGGGTATCTGCCAGCCCGCGGCCCGTCTTGCGTCGCATCATATCGGGACGCGAGGGGCCGCGGAAAGGGCTGTGCGTGTTTCCGCGTGAATCCGCCATGCCGGCGGCGGGTCAAACACAAAAGCAGCGACGGCCGCAGGGTCACCCCAGCGGCCGTCGCCTTACTCTCGGCAATGAAGCGCGTGATCAGGCCGCGAGCGGCTTGGTCACCTTTTCCATCGCGGCGGTCGCGCGGGCGGTGATCGGGGCGGCGGCGGTCTCGACCAGCTTCAGGGTCGCTTCCTGCAGCTTGGCGGTCTCGCTCATCGCCTTCTCAAAGCCGGCCTTGGCGAAGGCGGACTGCACGTCGGCGGCTTCCTTCAGCGACTTCACGGCGGCGAGCGCCTTGGCACCCTCCATCGCGTGCTCGGCCAGGCCCTGCACCAGCGCCAGGGTCTGCTTGCTCAGGTCCTGCACGCCGGCCATGTAGGTCTGCGTCGCCTTGGTCAGGGCTTCCACGTTGCCACGGCCGAATTCGGCAGCGTCCTGGGCCGCCTTCATCAGGTCTTCAGAGGACTTCGTGGCCTTCGCCACGCCATCTTCGATCGCCGCACGCGCCTTGCTGGCGCCATCTTCAAAAAACTTCTTCGCCTGGACAGTGCTGTCCTGCACAATCTTCTTCGCCTGCTCGGCGCCAGCGGCGGTCGCGTCGGTCGCGATACGGGCCACTTTTTCGGTCGGGGTCGTCTTCGTTTCAGCCATGGTATTCTCCATCACCTTTGGTCTTTGCGGGCGCGGCCGAAATGGCCCGAACCCGTACTGCAGCCAGTTCTTTGCTGCACCGCAGCACGACCCTGATATGCCTGCCCCTCGGACGCGGCGCAAGAATTATTTTGCACTGCACCATGAACATCTCGGGGCGCAGACCCCAAGGCGCCTCCCGACCGACACCAGCCCTGGGCAGCAAAGCCTTGAAGACTCGTGATGTTCCCCGCACGTTCCCGATGACGCGCCGCCGGCGCATGGCTAGGCTGCAACCTGCAGGTGTCCGCTGGGGGCGGATACCGGGGGCATGTCCTGCCCCCGTGGGTGGGGGCTCGCGGGCTTATAATGACCATGCGACGTTTGTTTTTCATCGCCAGCCTTCTGGTTGGCGCCGGATCCGCCCTCTGGGCGAAGCCGGCGGCCGCCCAGATCGGCAGCGCGCGCTACAGCGCGATCGTGCTCAATGCCCGCACCGGAGAGGTGCTGACCAGCGCCAGCCCGGATGAAGCGCGCCATCCGGCGTCGCTGACCAAGATGATGACCCTATATATGGTGTTCGAGGCGCTGCGCGACGGCCGGCTGCGGCTGGACCAGCGCATCGCCATGACCGACTCCGCCGCGGCGATGCCGCCATCCAAGCTCGGCCTGCCGGTCGGCGTGTCGATCACGGTCGAACAGGCCATCCTGGCCCTGATCACCAAGAGCGCCAATGACGTCGCGGCCTTGCTCGGCGAAACCCTGGGCGGTTCCGAATATCAATTCGCGCAGGCCATGACGACGCGGGCCCGTTCGCTCGGCATGTCGCGCACGACCTTCCGCAACGCCTCCGGCCTGCCCGACATCGACCAGATCACCTCGGCGCGGGACATGGCGACCTTGGGTCGCCGGCTGTTCATCGATTTCCCGCAGCGCTACGCCTATTTCGCCACCGTCCATGTCAGGATGGCGGGGGTGCAGTTGCGCAACCACAACCGGATGCTGGACAGCTACGCCGGCGCCGACGGCATCAAGACGGGCTTCATCAACGCCAGTGGCTTCAACATCGTGACCAGTGCCGAACGCGACAATGTGCGCCTGGTCGGCGCGGTGTTCGGCGGCGAGTCCTGGTACGCGCGCGACCTGCACATGGCGGCGCTCCTGGACCAGGGTTTCGCCGCATCCGGCGTCGCGCCGCGCAGCGCGGTGATGGCGGCGCGCCCTGCCCCACGCCCAGCCTTCGTCGCCCGGGCCGAGGCCGCGCCCGCGCTGCGGACGGTCGCCATCCGCCCCACCGCGGCGCCCCCGTCGGCCGCCGCACGGCGCGCGGCAGCGCCGACCGCCGCCCAGCGGCGGGCAGCCACGCGCGCCGCGGCCGCGCCACAGCGCGCGGCACCGGCACGCCAGGCGCCGGCCGCGCGGGCCGCGGCCACGCGTCCGCGGGCGGTCGTTGCCCCGACGGCGCGCGCGGTCGTGCCGCCCCCCCGGCCGCCGCGCCAGGCCGCGGCCACGGGCCGCTCCCCGGCAGGCTGAAACGGAAAGGCCGAGGGAAGCAGGTCCTTCCCCTCGGGCTTTCTACGACCCTACGCCGCCAGCCGCGCCACCGCCGCGACGGCCGCCACCGGGTCGTCATGCAGCGCGACGACGCCCACCGCCGCCAGACGCGCCGCGGCCTCCGCCATCGAATACCCTGCCAGCGCCGTATGTCCGGCGGCGATCGCCACCACCAGCGGCTTGGGCGGGGGCGACAGGCGCAAGGCCTCGGCCAGCGCGTCCACCCGCCCACGCAACGGCCGGGACGCCAGCACCGTGCAGAACAGGATCGCCCGCACCTCTGGCCGCGCCGCGAGTTCATAGGCGATCGCCAGGCGTTCCGCGGAGGTTTCCGCCGGCCCGCCATGGGCATTGTCCATGAAGCAGGCGGCCGGTGCCCCCGCATCGGCCAGCAGATCGACCAGCATCATGCCCAGGCCGGCGCCGGCACTGACCAGCGCCACGCTGCCCCCCGCCAGTTCGACGAAGGAAAACCCCATCGCCGCCGCGCGTTGTTCCAGCGGGGTGCGGGCCGCGGCCTCCAGCACGACCGAGGTCGCGGTGTCGGCCGCGTCGTGCCGCAGCCCGGCCGCGTCGTCGCGCATGATCCGGGCGTCGGCCGCGACCAGGCGCCCGTCCGGCAGCAGGGCCAGGGGGTTGATCTCCAGCAGTTCCAGATCCTCGGCGATCATGACCGTGGCCAGGCGGCGGACCAGGCGTGCGATCTTCACCGCGAGGTCGGTGGGGAAGCCCTGACGCAGCCCAGCGAGGATCACCGACGCCGCATGCGGGTCGCGGGTGGAAAAGCCGATGGCCAGCGGCGGGGGGCCTTGCTCGATCTCCACCCCGCCTTCGGCCGAAGCCAACAGCGCGATGGTCTGGGCCGTGCCGTCGACGCGCAGCGACAGGTAGATCTCGCGCTGGATCGGCAGCGCTTCCTCGATCAGCAGCGGCACGTGGCCCGCCCCGGACGCCCGGACGGCGGCCACCGCGTCCGCGCAATCGCCGGCGCCAAACACCCGCACCAGGCCGCGCTTGCCGCGCCCGCCCTCAAGCACCTGGGCTTTCGCGACGCCGGTGCCCGGCCAATCGGGGGCTGGATCGGTTGCGCTTATCAACGATCCATGCGGCACTGCGATGCCATGGCGGCGCAGCAGCGCCTTGCCTTCGTGTTCCGTCAACCGCATTGGATTCCCCTCAAGTGACCGCATTTTTGCAGGCGTTTCCACGCCGTGTCGTCGTGTTCAACCCGGCCGGGCGCTATGGCCAGGCCCAAGTCGCGGCAATGCGCGCCGCCGGCACGCAGATCGTGGCCGGCATCGCGCCGGGTCGCGGCGGCACCGTGCTGGACGGCGTGCCGCTGTTCGACGATGCCCGCGACATGCCCGAACCGGCCGATGCGGCGGTGCTCTACACCCCGCCCGAGGGGCTGTTGGAAGCCGTCGGCATCTGCGCCGACCTGCATATCCCGACCATCGTCGCCGCGGCCGAATACGCCCCGCTGCATGATGGGCTGGCCGCCGCCCAGGTGGCGCGGGCCGCCGGGTCCTGGCTGGTCGGGCCGAATACCCTGGGGCTCTGTGTGCCCGGGGTCGGCGTGCTTGGCTCCATCGCGCCGGATTTCTGTGCGCCGGGCCGGGTCGCGCTGCTGTCGCGCAGCGGCACGCTGACCCTGGCCATGGCACGGGCGCTGACCACGGCCGGCATCGGCCAGCGCATCGTGGTGAACATCGGCGGCGACGCGGTGATCGGGCGCAACCCAGATGAATGGGTCGCGGCCGTCGCGGCCGATCCGGGTGTCGATGCCGTGGTCTATTGCGGCGAATTGGGCGGCACCAAGGAATACGCCCTGTGCGAGGCGATGCCCCAGAAACCGCTGGTCGCGATGATCGTCGGCCGCCACGCGCCGGCGGGCACGCGCATGGGTCATGCGGGTGCTCTCGCGGGGGCAGAGCGGGAGACCGCCGCCGCCAAGATCGCCGCCCTGGCCGCCGCCGGCGCCCTGGTCGCCGATGGCCCGGCCGAGGTGATCGCGGCCCTGCGCGGCGTGCTGCGGTAGACGATCACTCGGCGCGGATGCCGGTCGCCGCCGCCAGGGCTTTCCACTGCGGGACCTCCCGCGCCATGCGCGCGGCCAGTGGCCCCGGCCCGTTCAGCAGCAGTTCCGCGCCGGACTCCTGCAGCCGTTCCTTCAACAGGCTGCCCGCGACCAGCGGCGCGCAATCGGCGACGATCCGGGCAGCGACCTCGGGCGCCAGGCCACGGCCGCCGAACATGCCGTACCAGATGGTGATGGCGTAGTCGGGCACCATCTCCCCGGCGAAGGGCACGTCGGGCCAGGGGGCGATGCGCGCGGGGCCTGTCACCGCGATGGCGCGCAACCGGCCGTCGCGGACATGCGGCATCGATTCGATGGTCCCCGTCACCAACAGGTCGGTATCCCCGGCATAGAGCGCATTCACCGCCTGCCCCGCGCCGCGATACGGCACATGCAGCAGGTCGATCCCCGCCCGCTGCGCCAGCAGCGCGCCGCCCAGATGCGTCGTGCTGCCGCTGCCGGAGGAGCCGTAGGAGATCTCACCCGGTTTCTGCCGCGCCAGCGCCAGCAGCCCGGCCAGGTCCCGCACCCGCCCATCCGGCTTGGCCAGCAAGGCCATCGGCGCATCCGACACCATCGAGATCGGCGTCAGGTCACGGAACGGATCATACCCCGGATCGCGCACCAGCGCCGGCAGGATCGCGACCGAGGAGGTCGTGAACAGCAGCGTATGCGGGTCATTCGCCTGCACCACCGTCTGGATCCCCAGCGCACCCCCGGCCCCCGGCCTGGTTTCCACGACAAAGGGCTGGCCGGTGCTGCGCGACAGGGTGTCGGCGACGACGCGGGCCGGAACCTCGACCGGCCCGCCCGGGGCGAAGGGGACGATGAAGCGCACGGGTCGCTGCGGCCAGGCGCCCTGCCCCAAGGCCGGTGTTGCGAGGAGCGGGGCGGCCAATATCGCGCGGCGCGTCAGGGACATTTCTTGTTTCTCCCATTTCATTTGGCGGTTCCATTTGGCGGTTCCGTTGACATCATCAACCATTTTGCTAGCCTCGCCAAGATAGGGAGACAAACATGCCAAATCGCCGCAGCCTTATCCTCGCGGGGCTCAGCCTGCCCGCCCTTGGCCGCGGCGCCGCGGCTTGGGAGCCGACGCGCCCGATCCGCCTGGTCGTCCCCTTCGCCGCCGGCGGCCCCGCCGACCTGTTTGCCCGGGTGCTGGCCGAGGCGATGGCGACCCGCCTCGGCCAGCCCGTCGTGGTCGAAAACCGCACCGGCGCGGGTGGGGTCACGGGCGTGGATGCCGTGGTCAAGGCCACCCCCGATGGGCATGTGCTGGCGCTGACCGGGGCCGCGGCCATGGCGATCGCGCCGTCGCTGCCGCAGCCCATGCCCTTCCAGGTCGATCGCGACCTGGCGCAACTCACCCTGGTAGCGCGGGTGCCGGAGGTTCTGGTGGTCCATGCCGGCGATGGCATTCCCGATGTCGCGACCCTGATCCTGCGCGGGCGGGATGGGGCGCTGCAATATGGCTCGGCGGGCGCCGGCAGCATCACGCATCTCGCCTCGGCGCTCTTCGCGCTGGAAGCCGGCATCACCGCCGAACACATTCCCTACCGTGGTGCCGCACCGGCGGTGACCGACCTGCTGGGGCGCCGCTTCGCCTATATGATCGCCGATGTGCCGGTGCTGATCGCCCACATCCGCGCCGGCACGCTGAAGCCGCTGGCGGTGACGACGGGCGCGCGCGTCGCCGCCCTGCCCGACGTGCCGACCACGGCCGAGGTCGGCTTGCCGCGCGTGCTGTCCGACAATTGGTATGGCCTGGCCGCCCCGGCCGGGGTTCCGCCCGATGCCCTGGCCCGGTTGCACACGGCGGCTGTCGAATCCCTGCGCGACCCCGCCCTGATCGCCCGCTTCGCCTCGGTAGAGGCCATCGCGGCACCGATGACGCCGGCGGCGACCTTGGCGTTCATCCAATCGGAACAGGCCAAATGGGCGCCGCTGGTACGACAGACGGGGGTGACGACGCTTTGAGCGCTTTCGGCTTCGCCTCTCGCCTGCCGGCGTTGCTCGGCATTCGCGTGCCGATCGTGCAGGGCGGCATGTCCTGGGCGTCGTCCTCGGCCGCGCTGCCGCTGGCGGTGGCGCGGGCGGGGGGGCTTGGCGTCATTGCCGCCGGGCCGATGCGCCCCGATGCACTGGTCGATGCCATCCGCGAAATCCGCGCCGGCACCGATGCGCCGTTTGCCGTCAACATCCCGCTCTACAACAAGCGTTCCGCCGAATTCCTGGACATTGCGGAAGCCGAGGCGGTGCCCATCCTGATCGTCAGCCAGGGTGGCCCGCGCGCGCATCTGGCGCGCTTCCATGCGCGCGGCGTGAAATGGATCCACGTCGTCGCCGGCCCGGACCACGCGACCAAGGCCGAGGCCGCCGGGGTCGATGCGCTGATCGTCGTGGGTGGCGAGGCCGGTGGCCATCCCGCGCCGGATGAGGTCTCCGCGCTGGTGCTGGTGCGCTCCGTCGTGCGGGCCACCGCCTTGCCAGTGATCGGCGCCGGCGGGGTCGCCGATGGCGCCGGGATCGCGGCGATGTTCGCCTTGGGTGCGGAGGGCGCGCAATTGGGCACGCGCTTCCTGATGACCGAGGAAGCCTCGGTCCACGCCGCCTACAAGCAGGCCGTGCTGGGCGCGGGCATCGCCGATACGCGCCTGGTCGGGCGCGGCGGCCTGCCGGTGCGGCAGATCCGCAACGCCTTCACCGATGCGGTGGATGCCGCCGAACGCGCGGGCATGGGCAAGGACGACCTCGCCACGCTCTACATGTCGCATACGCTGAAGGAAGCGGCCCTCGATGGCGACGTCGCCCTTGGCAAGGTCGAGGCCGGGCAGACCGCCGGGCTGATCGACGACTGCCCCCCCACCGCCCTGGTCATGCAGCGCTTGATCGAAGAAGCCGAGGCCGCGCGCAGAAGGATGATCGGATGAGCGTCGTCGTCACCCATGCCGAGGGCGTGCGCCGCATCGCCCTGGACCGGCCGCAGAAACGCAATGCGCTGGATACCGCGACCATTGCCGCGCTATGCGACGCGCTGGTGGCGGCCGGGGCCGATGCATCGGTGCGCGCCATCGTCATCACCGGCAATGGCCCGCATTTCTGCGCCGGCGCCGACCTGGCCGAGATGCGCGCCAATCCGGGCGACCGCGAACGCTTCGCCATGACGGGGTGGATGATGGATGCACCCCGCACCATCGGCAAACCGATCATCGCCGCGGTGCATGGTTCGGCCCTGGGCGCCGGGGCGGCGCTGGCGCTGGCCTGCGATGCGGTGGTGATGACCGATGATGCCTGCCTGGGTTGGCCGGAGGCCCGGCACAAGATGATGCCGCGTGTGGTGGCGCCTGGGCTGATCGCCCGCGTGCCGCCCGGCGTCGCCTTCGACCTGCTGGCCACCGGCCGCCCCATGCCCGCGCCCGAGGCGCTGCGCTTCGGCCTGGCCGCCCGCGTCGTGCCGCCCGAAGCCCTGCTGACCGAGGCCACCGCCCTGGCCACGGCCGCCACCCTGCTGCCGCCCGAGGCATTGCTGGAACTGAAGAAGATGATCGCCGGATGACACCTCTCGCTGGCCTGCGCATCCTGGATTTGTCGCGGGTGCTGGCCTGCCCCTTTGCCTCGATGATCCTGGCCGAATTGGGGGCCGAGGTGATCAAGGTCGAACAACCCGGCGCCGGCGACGAAACCCGTGGCTTCGAACCCTTTGCCCAAGGGGCGGATGGCGAAACGGTCTCGGGTTACTTCATGGCCTGCAACCGGGCCAAGCGCAGCATCACGGTGAACCTGCGGCATCCGGAAGGCATCGCGATCATCCGCGCCCTGGCCCAGCAATCCGATGCGCTGGTGGAGAATTTCCCGGTCGGCACGCTGAAGCGCCGGGGGTTGGACTGGGCCTCGCTGCACCCGATCGCGCCGCGGCTGGTGATGCTGTCCTGCACGGGCTTCGGCCAGACGGGGCCTTATGCGAAGCGCAAGGGCTACGACACCGTCTTTCAGGCCATGGGCGGCCTGATGTCGCTGACCGGCGAACGCGGTGGCGGGCCGGTCAAGCCGGGCTTGCCGGTGGCCGACCTGACCAGCGGGTTGTGGGCCGCGATCGCCCTGCTGGCGGCGCTGCGCGGGCGGGATGCGACCGGCCAGGGTGCCCATGTCGATCTGTCGATGCTGGAGGGCCAGGTATCCCTGCTGACCATCGCCGCCGCGCGGTTTTTCGCGCTCGGCGAAGTGCCGCCGCGCCTCGGCACCGAACACCCGGGCCGGGTGCCGACCGCGTCGTTCCGCTGCGCCGACGGCCGCTTCCTGCACATCACCGCCAGCGACCAGCATTGGGCGCCGCTGTGCCGGGCGCTGGGGCTGCCGGACGACCCCAGCCTTGCGACGAACGCGGCGCGGCTGGTCGCGCGGGAACACGTCATGGCGATGCTGACCGCCGCGCTTGCGGGCATGACCCGGGCGCAGGCCGTGGCGGCGCTGGATGCGGTCGATGTGCCGAACGGGCCGGTGCTGGCGCTGGATGAGGTCCTGGCCGACCCCCATGTCGTCGCGCGCGGCGCGGTGCAGGCTTTTGACGACCCAGTCCTGGGCAGTTTCCCATCCCTGCGGCTGCCGTTCCGCTTCGATGGCTTCGACGACCCGCAGGCGACGACCCGCCCGCCATCCCTGGGCGAACACACCGACGCGATCCTGGGTGGGTTGGGGTATAATCACGCGCGCATCGCCGCATTGCGGGCCGAGGGGGCCATATGACCGAACCCGTTCTGATCACCATCGACGACGGCGTGATGACGCTGACCTTGAACCGGCCGCAGGCGCGCAATGCCCTGAACCTGGCCATGTGCGCCGCCCTGCATGCCGCCGCCCGTGGCGCCACCGAACAGGCGGTGCGCGCCGTGCTGATCCGCGCCAATGGCCCGGTCTTCTGCGCCGGTGCCGACATCAAGGAACGCCAGGGCATGGGCGATGACGCCATCCGCGCCCGCCGCCTGCGCGCTTTTGCCGCCTATGACGCGCTGGAGAGCCTGGCGATGCCGGTGGTCGCCGTGGTCGAAGGCCCCGCCATCGGATCGGGCGTGGAAATCGCCGCCATCGCCGATTTCATCCTGGCCACCCCCGCCGCATCCTTCCGCACGCCGGAAGCGCTGTGGGGCACCGTCGGCGCGACCCAGCGCCTGCCGCGCATCCTGGGCAAGCGCCTGGCCAAGGACATGATGCTGACCGGCCGCACCCTGTCGGCCGAGGACGCATTGGCGCAGGGCCTCGTCTCCCGCCTGGTCGCGCCCGATGCGGTGGAGGCCGAGGTCGCCGCCATCCTGGCCCCCATGCTGAAGGCCCCCGCCGCATCCCTGGCCATGGCCAAGCGCTGCATCGAGGAAGGCCTGGCGCGCGACCCGCGCGGCGCGCTGGCGACCGAGCTGCTGGCGATCGAGGACAGCCTGGCGGCCGCCGACTGGAAGCGCGCCATGGCCGGGTTCGGCCAATGACCGAGATCTGGGCGCCGCTGCGCATATCCGACCTGCTGGACCGCAACGCGACCCATTTTCCGGCCGCCGAAGCCCTTGTCGCCGGCCCCGTGCGGCTGAGCCACGCGGGGCTGCGCGATGAGGCACGCGCGATGGCGCGGTCGTTGCTGGCGCTGGGGCTGCGGCGCGGCGATGCGGTCGGGTTGCTGTTCGCCAATACCGCCGAATGGGTCGTCGGATTCTACGCGGCGGGGTTGATCGGCTGCATCTCGGTGCCGCTGAACACGCGCTGGCGCGCGAATGAAATCGCCCATGCGCTGCGTCGCGCCGATTGCCGCGCGCTGTTGATGGCCGACCGCTTCCTGCGCCAGGATTTCGTGGCCTTGCTGGCCGAGGCGGAACCCGCGCTGCTGACCGCCCTGCCCGGCACCGCCCTGCCGCTGCTGCGCCACGTCGTCGTCACCGGCACGGATGTGCCCGCAGCCGCGCTGCCGATGGGCGCGTTCCGCGCCGCGGCCGCGACCGAGGCCGAGCTGGAGGCCGCCATCGCCGCGGTCACCGACCAGGACGCGCTGCTGGTGCAATTCACCTCCGGCACCACCGCCTTTCCCAAAGGCGTGTTGCTCAGCCACCAGAACATGATCCGCAACGCCAGCGCCTGCGCGCTGCGCCTGGGCGTGCGCGACACCGACCGCTACCTGAATTGCCGCCCCTTCTTCCATGTCGCGGGCAGCACCTTGTCGCTGCTGGTCTGCGCGGTCACCGGCGCCTGCCTGGTCACCCCCCCGACCTTCGAAGCCGGCGAGGCGCTGCGCCTGCTGGCGACCGAGCAATGCACCGTCACCAGCGGCAACGACAGCATTTTCCAACTGATGCTGACGCATCCCGATTTCATTCGTGACCGGCTGCACCTGCGGGCCGGCTGGGCCGCCGCCGGGCCGCAGACCATGCGCCGCATCGTCGATGACCTGGGCATCCGCGACCTGGCCTGGGCCTATGGACTGTCCGAGGCCTCGCCCAATGTCGTGCTGTCGGACTACCGCGAACCGCTCGACCTGCGCATCGCGGGCCTCGCCCTGCCGCATCCGGGGATCGAGATCCGCATCGCCGATCCCGATACGCTCGCGCCCGTGCCAGCGGAGAGGCGCGGCGAAATCCAGGTGCGCGGCTGGTCGGTGATGCTCGGCTACGTGAACGACCCCGAGGCGACGGCCCGCGCCATCACCGCCGATGGCTGGCTGCGGACCGGTGACCTCGGCAGCCTGACCACTGATGGGCGGCTGCATCTGTCGGGCCGGTTGAAGGATGTCCTGCGCGTCGGTGGGGAGAACGTGGCGCCGGCCGAGGTCGAGGAAGCCCTGCTCGCCCATCCCATGATCGCGATGGCCCAGGTCGTCGGCGTGCCGGATGCGCGGCTGGGGGAAGTGCCGGTCGCCTTCGTCCGCGCGACGGATGGCGCGCTGCTGGACCCCGCCGCCGTGCTGGACTGGCTGCGCCCGCGCATCGCCAATTTCCGCCTGCCGCGCCGGCTTTGGCTGGTGGAGGATTTCGAGACCATCGGCATGACGGCCTCCGGCAAGGTGCAGAAAGGCCAGTTGCGGACCGAAGCGCTGGCGCGCATGGGCGCGGAGGCGCCCGCCGCGTGAAGGAGGCCGCAACCATCAAGGACCTGCTGTCCTACCGCGTGCACCGCCTGGCCAATGCGCTGTCGCGCGGTGCCGCGTCGCGCTACCGGCGGGAGTTCGGCGTGTCGCTGATGGAATGGCGGACGATCGCGTTGCTTGGCGGTTTCGCGCCGATGGCGTTGAAGGATCTGGCGAAGCAATCGGGCCTGGACAAAGGCCAGGCCAGCCGCACGGTCTCGGGGCTGGTCGCACGGGGTTTCGTGCTGCGGGAGGCCGGGCGCGGCGATGCGCGGGAGATCACCTTGCGCCTGTCGCCGGCCGGCGTGGATCTGCACCAGGGGCTGATGGCCGCCGCCCGCGCGCGCGACGCGGCCTTCATGGCCGCCCTGCCGCCCGAGGAACGCGCGCTGCTGGAAGACGCCATCGCGCGGCTGACCGAGGTCGCGCGCAAACAGGCCTAGTCGTGGGCGCTGGCCGGCAGCGCCAGGCCCAGGTTCTGCCGCAGGGTCGTGCCCTCATATTCCCTGCGCACACGCCCGCGCCGTTGCAGTTCCGGCACCACCTGGTCGACGAAATCATCGAGGTCCCCGGGCATCACCGGCGGCATCAGGTTGAAGCCATCGGCCCCGTCCTCATCGACCCATTGTTCCAGCGTATCGGCGATCTGGCTGGCGGTGCCGATCGCCATCAGGAAGCCGCGCGCGGCGGCCGTGCGTTCATACAATTGCCGGATGCTCAGGTTTTCGCGCCGTGCCATGTCGACCAGCACCTGGCGGCGGCTTTGTCCGCCTGTGGTCTCGGGAATTTCGGGCAGCGGCCCATCGACCGGATAGGGCGACAGGTCGAAACGCCCCAGCAGTTCCGACAATTGCGCGATGCCGACGCTGGGATGGATCAGCCCTTGCAGGTCGGCGAATTTCTGTCGCGCCTCGGCCTCGGTCGCGCCGACGATGGTCAGCAGGCCGGGCATGATTTTCAACGTATCCGGTGTGCGGCCATGCTGGGCCATGCGGCACTTCAGGTCGGCGTAGAAGGTGCTGGCCGCGGCCAGGGTCGGTTGCGCGGTGAAGACGACATCGGCGGTTCGCGCAGCCAATGCCTTGCCATCCTCGGATGATCCGGCCTGCACGATGATCGGCCGGCCCTGCACCGAACGCGGCGCGTTCAGCGGCCCGCGCACACCGAAATGCGCGCCGCGGTGATGCAGGAAGCGCAAGCCCTTGGGATCGAAGTATCGCCCGCTCGCCTTGTCGCGGGGAAAGGCATCGGGTGCCCAAGAATCCCACAGACCCATCACGACATCGGCGAATTCGCTGGCACGTTGGTAACGATCGCCATGCGGTGTCTGGCGATCGAGGTGGAAGTTCATCGCCTCCGATTCTGTCGTGGAGGTCACGAGGTTCCATCCCGCACGCCCCTCGCTCAACATATCAATCGAGGCGAACTTCCGGGCGATGGTATAGGGCTCGTTGTAGGATGTGGAGGCCGTCGCCACGAGGCCGACGTGTTTCGTCACCACCGATAGCGCGGCCAGCAGGGTCACGGGTTCGAACACCGCGGCGCGGGCGGTATGGCTCAGCGCATCCAGGTCCCAATCGCGGATGCCGGTGCTGTCGGCCAGGAAGACCATGTCGAAAAAGCCACGTTCCGCCGTCTGCGCCAGGCGCGCGTAATGCGCGAAGCTGAATTCCTGGGCGATATCGGTCTGCGGATGCCGCCAACCTGCCTGATGGTGACCAAAGCCGTGCAGGAAGGCGCCAAGTTTGATCGGACGGGACGACATACGGAATTCCCCATGCTGCGCCATGCCGTGTAGCGTTGTGCTGCGATGCAAAAGAACGGACCCGCGGCACTGGCTTGTCAACCATGCGCGGAGCACGGAAGGGGTTTTGATGCCGACACGTAGACACCTGATCGGCGCGGCCGGCCTGATGGCCGTGGCCGCGCGCGCATCGGCGCAGGGCAGTTATCCGACGCGGCCCGTCAGGCTGGTCGTGGGCGCGCCGCCCGGCGGCGGCAATGACATCGTGGCACGGTTGCTGGCCGAACGGCTTGGTCGCCACTTCGGCCAGAATTTCGTCGTGGACAATCGGCCCGGCGCATCCGGCGCGCGCGCCGCGGAATGGGTCACGCAGCAGCCCGCCGATGGCCATGTGCTGCTGCTGGCCAATGTCGCGACGCATGCGATCAATGCCGTGCTGGTCAAGGATTCCACCTTCGACGCCGATCGCGACAGTGTGCCGGTCGCACCGATCGGCACCAGCACGAATATCCTGGTCGTGACCCCCAGCCTGCCGGTGCAATCGGTCGCGGAACTGATCGCCTATGCCCGCGCCAATCCGGGCAAGTTGAACTACGGCTCCGCCGGGTCGGGCGGCTCGGTCCATCTCGCCGGCGAATTGTTCAAGCTGCGGACGGGCGTGGATATCGTGCATGTGCCCTATCGCGGCGCGGGGCCGATGGTGACCGATCTGATGGCCGGCACGGTGCAACTGGCTTTCGACAACTACCCCTCCTCGATCGGGGCGGTGCGTGGTGGGGCGTTGCGGGCGCTGGCCGTCACCTCGGGCGAGCGCTGGCCGCTGGCGCCGGAACTGCCGACGATGATCGAAAGCGGCGTGCCGGATTTCACGGTCACCACCTGGTTCGGCGTCACCGCGCGCAGCGGCACGCCGGATCCGATCCTGGCCGCCCTCTGGAGCGCCATCGACGGCATGCTGGCCCAGGCGGATTTCCAGCAGGCGCTGGCGGCCATCGGCGCGGTGCCGATGCCGATGGGACGGGTCGATTTCGGGCGCTTCATGACCGGCGAACAGCAGCGCTGGCGGGATATCGTAACAGCCGCGCGGGTCACCCTGAACGACTGAGGTCGTTTCCGAGCAGGCTCCGGTGGCGCAGCCGCCCCGGAGGCCCCACATTGCCGGCATGGATCAGATCATCCCCGCCGAATTGTTCATGCCGCCGCCCCGCCCGGCGCCGCCCTTCACCAAGGCGCTGAAGGTCGTCAGCCCCTACGAACCCGCCGGCGACCAGCCGGAGGCGATCAAGACCCTGCTGGCCGGCCTGGCCGCCGGCGAACGCGACCAGGTGCTCCTGGGCGTCACAGGCTCGGGCAAGACGTTCACGATGGCCAAGGTGATCGAGGCGGTGCAGCGCCCGGCGCTGGTGCTGGCGCCGAACAAGACCCTGGCGGCGCAATTATACGGGGAAATGAAGTCCTTCTTCCCCGAAAACTCGGTCGAATATTTCGTATCCTACTACGACTACTACCAGCCCGAGGCCTATGTGCCGCGGACCGACACCTACATAGAAAAAGACAGCCAGATCAACGAACAGATCGACCGGATGCGGCACAGCGCCACCCAGGCGCTGCTGGAACGCAACGACGTGATCATCGTCGCCTCGGTGTCCTGCATCTACGGCATCGGCTCCGTCGAAACCTATTCCAACATGACGATCAAATTGGAACGCGGCGGGCGGATCGACCGCGACGTGCTGATCAAGGGCATGGTCGAACAGCAGTATCGGCGCAACGACGTCGCATTCGAACGCGGCACGTTTCGCGTGCGTGGCGAGAACATCGACCTCTGGCCCAGCCATATGGAAGACCGCGCGTGGCGCATCACGCTCTTCGGTGACGAGGTCGACAGCATCCGCGAATTCGACCCGCTGACGGGTGAGATCGCGGGCGAGATGGAACGCGTCTCGATCTACGCCAACAGCCATTACGTGACGCCCCGCCCGACGCTGCTGCAGGCGATCGGCGACATCAAGCGCGAGTTGAAGGAACGGCTCGCGGAAATGCATGCCGAGGGCAAGTTGCTGGAAGCCCAGCGCCTGGAACAGCGCACCACCTTCGACATCGAAATGATGGAGACCACCGGCTCCTGCAAAGGCATCGAGAACTACAGCCGCTACCTGTCGGGCCGCCGTCCCGGCGAACCACCGCCGACCCTGTTCGAATATTTGCCGGACAATGCGCTGCTGATCGTGGACGAAAGCCACGTCACGGTTCCGCAGGTCGGCGGCATGTACAAGGGCGACTATTCCCGCAAGGCGATCCTGCGCGACTTTGGGTTCCGCCTGCCCTCCTGCATCGACAACCGCCCGCTGAAGTTCGAGGAATGGGAGCGGTTCCGCCCGGACTCCGTCTTCGTCAGCGCCACCCCCGGCCCCTGGGAAATGGAGCGCACCGGCGGCGTTTTTGCGGAACAGATCATTCGCCCGACCGGGCTGGTCGATCCGCTCTATGACATCCGCCCCGTCGAGGGCCAGGTCGATGACCTGCTGGCCGAATGCCGCACCGTCGCGGCGCGTGGCGGGCGCGTGCTGGTCACCGTCCTGACCAAGCGCATGGCCGAGGACCTGACCGAATACATGACCGAGGCGGGCATAAAAGTCCGCTACCTGCATTCGGACGTGGACACGCTGGAACGCATCGAGATCATCCGCGACCTGCGCCGCGGCGTCTTCGATGTGCTGGTCGGCATCAACCTGTTGCGCGAGGGGCTGGACATCCCCGAATGCGAGCGCGTCGCCATCCTGGACGCCGACAAGGAAGGGTTTTTGCGGTCGGTCACATCCCTCATCCAGACCATCGGCCGCGCGGCGCGCAACGCCGATGGGCGGGTGATCCTCTATGCCGACGTCATGACCAACAGCCTGCGCATGGCGCTGGAGGAAACCGACCGCCGCCGCGCCAAGCAGATCGCCTACAACACCGAACACGGCATCACGCCGCAAAGCATCAAGCGCGATATCTCCGACGTGCTGCAATCGGTCTACGAGCAGGATTACGTCACCGTCCCCGCCAACGAAGGCGACAGCACCACCAACTTCGTCGGGAAGGACCTGCGCGCCGCCATCGCCGATATGGAAAAGAAGATGCGCGCCGCCGCCGCCGACCTGGAATTCGAGACCGCCGCCCGCCTGCGCGACGAGATCAAGCGGCTGGAGGCCCTGGACCTCGGCCTGGTGCCGAACGAGGCCGGGCGGTCCCTGCGCGAGTCCACCCCCTTCCGCCCGGTGCCGATGGGGCCGGGCGGCGGCGGCTGGGACCCGAAGAAGGCCAAGGGCGGCAAGGCACGGCGCGGCAAGGGCTGACGCGGGTTGCCCGCGCGCCGCGACTGGCTGGTCCTGGCGCTGCTCGTCGGCGCGCGAGCGTTGTTCGCGATGCAGTTCCAGTCGGTCGGCGCGCTCGGCCCCGTGCTGGTGGGCGGGCTGGTGGCGGATTTCGCGGCCCTCGGCGCACTGATCGGCGCCTATCAGGTGGCGGGCTGCGTCGTGTCGCTGCCAGGGGGGGCGCTGGCGGCGCGGCTTGGCGACCGGCGCATCCTCTATGCCGGGCTGGGGCTGATGGCAGTGGGCGGGGTGATCCTGGCGGCGGCGCCGGGGGCGACGGTGGCGCTGGGCGGGCGGGTCGTCTCCGGCACCGGCGGCATCCTGTTGAACCTGATCCTGGTGAAACTGGTGATGGACCGTTTCGCCGGCGTATCCCTGCCGCTGGCGCTGGGTTGGATCCTGGCCGCCTGGCCGGCCGGCATCGCCTTGGCGCTGCTCCTGCTGCCGCTGCTGGCCGAGGGTCTTGGCTGGCGCGGCGCCATGGCGCTTCTGGCCGCGATGGCCGCCCTTCTGCTGCTGGCGGTGCCGGCCATCCAGGCGGGCGGGCCGGCCCCTGTGGCGGCGTCCTCCGCCAGGCCGCCCAACTGGCCGGCCCTGCTGGCCATCGCGACGGGCTGGATGGCGTTCAATGCGGCGCTGATCCTGCTGCTCAGCTTCGCGCCGGCCATGTTCACCGCCCAGGATGTACCGCCCGCCGAGGCCGGCCGCCTGGCCAGCCTGGCCAGTTGGGTGGCGACGGTGACGGTGGTGCTGGGCGGCTGGGTCGCAGCGCGCGTCGGCCGGCCCATCCTGCTGCCGGTGCTGTGCATCGGTGTCGGGGCGCTGTGCTGCCAGCTTGTGGCGGTGCTGCCCTCCGGTCCCGCCAATACGCTGGCGCTGATCGGTTTCGGCCTGTTCGGCGGGCTGGCGGGCGCGCCGCTCTTCGCCCTGGCCGCCCAGGTGCTGCCGCCCGCCGCGCGGGTTTTTGGCATGGGGGCCTTCTACACCGTCTACTACCTCGGCGTGACTTTCCTGCCCCCACTCGCCGGCTGGGCGCGGGACATCACCGCCGACCCGGCCGCCCCGATCCAGGTGGCAACGGCGTGCTGCGGCCTGGCAATCGTGTCGCTGCTGGCTTTTGCCTGGCTGCGTTCGCGCCCTGCGTCAGAGCAGCCCGCGCCCCCGTAGCACATCCGCCAGCCCGGCCTCCGACGTGTATTGCCAGGCCGACAGCCCCGCCGCCTGCGCGCCCCGGACGTTCTCGGCCAGGTCGTCGATGAACAGGGTCTCGGCGGGCGCGGCGCCCAGGCGGTGCAGACAGGCCAGGAAACAGGCCGGGTCCGGCTTGGCCAGGCCCAGGCCGCCCGAGGTGAAGATCGCCTCGCCGAACAGCGGGCGCAGTTCCGGGAACAGCCGGTCGATATGCGTGCCGACCAGCGATGTGTTGTTGGTCAGCACGGCGATCGGTGTGCGCAGCGCCGCCACCATCGCCAGCACGCCCGGCCGCGCGGTCATGGCGGCACCGCGGGCGGTCAGCCATTCCTCCTCGGTCAACGGATGGCCCAGCGCGTCGCCACAGGCCGCGAGATAGGCCGCGGCATCCAGGGTGCCCGCATCGGCCGCGGCCTCGATCCCGCCACCCCAGATGGCGGCTTCCACATCCTGTGGCCTGCGCCCGCTGACGGCCGCCAGATGCGCGCAACGCACGTCGCGACGGTAGTCGCAAAGCACGTCGTCCATGTCGAACAGGACCATCATCCGGGCAGCCTCGGCAGCACCAGGGCCGAGTCCTGGGTGTGCAATTCGTAAAAGATCGGCACCGTCTCCATCGCCGTCGCGGCCCGCGGGTCCGTGCCGGTGCCGGGATTGACCGGATAGGCCGGGAAGGCCGCGCCGGCGATCGACAGGCGCAGGCGTTCGCCGGGGGCCAGGGTGATGCAGGTGGGCGTCATCTCGACCACCACGCTGCCACCGTCCGGCACGTGCCGATAGCCACTGGTCAGCACCATCGCGCGCCCATCCGGCCGGACCACCGACAACACGGCCGATACGTCGAAGGACGGCGCATCGGCCGCCATGGCCAGTTCCACCCGCACGACGCCCAGGATGGTCAGGGGTGCTGCCAAGGGCGTGCCGGTGAACGCCAGCACATCGGTGCGCTGGTCGATCTCACTGCGGTCCATCAGCGGCGGGGTCGATGGCACGGGGCGATAGGGGTCGTGGACAAAGCGCTCGGTCGAGGCCGCCGCCGATTGCCCCGACAATGCGCCCTCGCGCACCGCCACCCGGCCATCCCCGGCCAGGTGCAGCCTATGCGGCAGCGTCCGGGGCCAGGCCGGGAAGTCGCGCCAGGCCTTGGTGCCGAGGTCGAACACCCGCGCGCCAACAACCGGCGGCCCGCCGCGCCCCTTCAGCGCCCAGTCGAACCAGGCGATGTGCAGCGCATCCATGTCGCCCAGCGCGGCCGGGCCGAAATCCTGGCCCGACTGGCGCGGCGCCCAGGCCAGATGCGTCCAGGGCCCGATGACCAGCGCCTGCGGCGCCGCGGCGACCCCGGCCAGCGCGTGGTAGCCGCCCCAGGTGCCGGACAGGTTGTAGTCGAACCACCCCCCCGAATGCAGCGCCGGGACGGCGAAGCGCGTGGGGTCGATCCGGCGCGATGGCGACACGCGGCCCCAATAGGGGTCGCCGGGGGGGCGGCTGCGCCATTCCTCGTAATGGTGCTGGTCGGCCGTGCGCGCCAGGATCTCCGGGCAGGCAGGGGTCGTGCCGTCGTAGCGCGGTGCGTTCGTCCAGGCGGTCAGCGCCGCATGGCCCGCGACATCGCCCCGGCGCCGGGCCTCCAGCGCGCCCATCTGCGCCGCCCACCCGCCGCAGCCCGCCATGGCGAAGGCCCCGCCATCGGCGGATTTTTCCGCATACACATCCCAGACCGACATGGATGGCGTGATCGCGCCAAGCGCGGCCGGCGCCTGGGACGCCGCCAGCAATTGCGACGCCCCCTGGTAGGAAAACCCATACATCCCGACCCGGCCGCTGCTGCCCGGCAGGCCGGCGGCCCAGGCGACGGCTTCGGCGCCGTCCTCGGCCTCATTCGCGTAGACGATGAAGTGGCCTTCGCTGCTGCCCGCGCCGCGCACATCCTGCACCACGACGATAAAGCCCTGCGCCGCATACCAGGCCGGATGGGCCAGGGTGACGGTGCTGGCGATGGCCCGCCCATAGGGCTGGCGCATCAGCAGCACCGGATGCGGGCCGGGGCCGGAGGGGCGCCAGATGGACGCATCCAGCCGGGTGCCATCCGACAGCCGCATCGAGCGGGTTTCGCTGGGGGTCATGCCCGGGCCGGGCGGTGGTGCGGCATGGTGTTCGCTCGTGGATCGTGTCCTGGCGGTTTAGGCAATCGCCGTGCCGTCACCGGCCGGGGCTTCCCGTCGCGCCCGCCGCGCCCTACACGGCGCGCGTGAAGACCTCCTGGCCCAATGCCCTGTTCGTGGATCATGCGGCGCTGCGGATCCCCTGGCGCAACTGGGGCGTCGTGGCGCCGGGGCGGCTGTATCGCTCGAACCACCCCCTGCCCTTCCAGATCGCGGCGGCGGCGCGCCGGCATGGGCTGAAGACGGTGATCAACCTGCGTGGCCAGCGGCCAGATTGCGGCGCCGACGCGCTGTCGCGCCAGGCGGCGGCGGACCTGGGGTTGGCCCATGTCGACGCCCCCTTCGAATCGCGCGGGGCGCCGCATAAGGACCGCATCCTGCGGCTTGCCGACATCTATGCGCGGGTCGAGGAACCGATCCTGATCCACTGCAAGTCAGGCGCGGATCGCACCGGCCTGGGCGCGGGACTGTGGCTGCTGCTGAACGGCCGCCCGCCCGAGGAAGCGCTGGCGCAGATGTCGCTCCGCTGGGGCCATGTCGCGGCCAGCCGCACCGGCATCCTGGACGCGTTTTTCCGCGCCTATGCCGCGGCCTGGCCGAAGCCGTTCCTGGACTGGCTGCGCGAGGATTACGACGAGGCCGCCCTGCGTGCGTCCTTCACCAGCCGCCCCTGGGCGGACCGGCTGGTGGATGGGGTGCTGCGGCGGGAGTAGGAGGGCAGCCTTAACCGCGCCCGCGGCGGGGCGCATCCGGCGCGACCGCCCCCGCCGGGCGCCCGGCATCGAAGCCCAAGAACCCCGCATCCGGCTGCGGCGCCCCGCCGTCATTGGCCCAGAGGCGCGGCTGAAGAACGGGCTGCACCACGCTGCCGCGCGGCGCGTTGCGCGGCGGGACCGTCATCGCGGCGGCGGCGGACCGCCCACGGCCCGGCGGCGGGGCGGCCATGTCGGCCCCCAGCGACGGTGTGGCCAGGTTGGCCCCTGTCGGTGCCCGCATCTGCGGCCCCACCGTCCCGCGCGCCGACAGCAGGAAGAACGCGATGTCGTTGCGCCCCTGGTCGACGGCGGCATCGATCGGCGTCAGCCCCAAGGGGTTGCGCGACCCCAGGTCGGCGCCACGCCCCACCGCATCGCGGGCGGCGGCGATGTCGCCACGATTGATCGCATCGAACAGCATCGCATTCGGCGCCAGGTTCTGCCCCGGCTCGGCCGGGATCGGCTGGATGGCGGGCCGCGATGCCAGCCCAGGCAGCGCGACCGGCGCGCTTTGCCGCTGCGGCCCGACCGGCACGCTGGGGTCGCGCGTCGGGGCACGCATGCCGGTCCCCTGGGACCAGGCCGGGTCGGCCAATGCCGGCAGCACGAGGATGGCGAGGAATGGCAGGACACGCTTGTTCATGCCTGGCATCCTAGGACGTCCGCCAGCGCCTCGCCAGCGCCGATCGGCTTGCGCGGGTGCGGTCTATAGGTGCTTCAATGCTCCGAAGAAAAAATTGGGAAGGATGTCGTCCATGGGTGTCGAATTTGCCTCCGAACGCCGCCTGCTGGCGGAAGACGAAATCGCGATGGTGATGCGCAGCCATTTCCCCGAGCTGGACGCCGCCTCGCACGAGGATCTGGTGGGGCTGGCGCAATGGCTGCGGGCACGGCGAGGACGGGCGCGGGACATCGTGCAGGGCCGCCGCCGCATCCAGCGCGGTAAGGCCGACACGCGCGGCACCGCCACGGAAACCGCCAGCGAACGCGGCCTGGCCGCGAAGAAGCAGGTTTTTTCGCGCGGCTTGAAGCGCGTGAACACGCGCCTGGCGGCCCTTTCGGCGCAGGCACGGCGCGAACGGGCGGTGGAATCGATGCGCGCGGCACTGGCGCGCCAGCAGCAGACCCCGGTGCATCACCCAGCGCCTGGCGCGACGGGCCACGCGGGGATGACGCCCAAACGCAGCGGCATGCGCCGCGGCATCATCACCGGCGGGCGTATCGGCAGCACGTCCCAGGCTGGGCGCAACGCCCAGGCGGCACGGGATTCACGCGGCTAAGCCCGTCGCGCTACCAGCAGCCATCACCACGCAGGGTGAAGGATTCGGCACGGCCATCGTGCGGTGGCTGACGCCGCTACCAGCACCCGTCACCACGCAGGGTGAAGGATTCGGCACGGCCATCACGTATCGCAAACGTGATGCCGCAACTGGCGGTGACAACGGTGGAGCCGACATACCCCCCGCCCCCGCGCCAGCCGTAGTAGCCAAACCCGGCGCCAGCACCAAAAGCATAAGGCGCCGGCACGGCGAGCAGGCGCTGCTGGTCGAATTCCAGGAAGCGCCGCCCGTCTTCATCGTAGATCCGCAGCGGCACGCCGAGCGCCGCCACCAGATCCGGTTCGGGCTGGCCGATATAGACCGACAGGCGCTGCGCCAGGCTCGGCCCGGTCGCGCAAGCGGCAAGGATGGGCAGGGCGAAGACAACCGCGCGTAAAGCTTTCATGGCGACGTATTTGGCCCCGCGCCGCCGGCTGCGCAATGATCCGCCCGCTACCGCCCTTCGCGCCGCCAACCAACCAGCAACAGCCCAAGCACCAGCGGCAGCGCCGCCCAGGGCGGCAGCAAGGGCGTCGCGGAGACCCCGGTCACCGTATGGTCCTGGTTCCGCCGAAGCCCGATCCATCCCGGCCCCGCCGCATCGCGCCCGAGCGCCACGCGGCGGATATCCGGGATCAGCGGTTCCACCCATGCCCCCATCCAGCGCACGGCCCCACCGCCGGCCGTCACCGCCGGCCGCAGTCGTGCCTCATCGGCGCGCAGGTCGGCGATCTCGGGCGGGTTGGCGGCGGCGGCGGCGGCGAAGGCGGTGCGGCGCCCGTCGGAAACCTGCCAGACACCAGGCAGCCCCGCCGCCATGTCCTGCGTCGCGCGCCCGCCCGTCCCGGGGCGCAGCACGTGGCGGGTGATGCTGCCATCGGGCGCGGTCACGGTGATTTCGGGCGGCGGGCCGGGTTCGACGCTGCGGCGCACGACCGACAGGGTGCCGCCCTCGATCCGGGCGGACAGGTCTTCTTCTTCGAGTTCCGGCTCACGCATCAGCCAATGCGCGGCGCGGCGCAGCAATTCGGCCTGGGGCCCGCCGCCGTCATGGCCGCGGGACCACAGCCAGATCTGGTCGGACAGCAGCAACGCCACCCGGCCCTCACCCACCCGGTCCAGCACCAGCAGCGGCGCGGCACCAGGGGCGGACATCACCGTGGTGCCGGCGCGGGGTTCGGCGCGCAGCCAGCGATACCACTGGCCCCAGCTTGGCGGCGCGGCATCCTGGTTGGCCTGGGGCAGGCCCTCGGTCACGGGGTGGCGGGCACCGGCTTCGGTCACCTGGGCGCGGAAGGCGCCTTCCGCCACCGCCTGTCCGCCACCCACCGGACGCGCCGGCAGCACCTGGCCGAGAGGCGTCGGGAACAGGCTGGTCGGCCCCGAGTATTCCGGCCCGACCGACATCAGCAGCGCGCCCCCCTGGCGCACGTAATCGGCGATGTTCCGCAGATAGGCCGGCGGCAGCAGCCCACGATTGGCGAAGCGATCGAAGACCACGAGGTCGAAATCGCGCAGCTTCACCTGGAACAATTCGCGCACCGGAAAGGCGATCAGTGCCAATTCGTTCAGCGGCGTCAGGTCGTCTTTTTCCGGCGGCCGCAGGATGGTGAAATGCACGAGGTCGACGTTGGGATCGGCCTTCAACAACCGCCGCCAGGTGCGTTCGCCGGCATGCGGTTCGCCCGACACCAGCAACACCCGCAACCGGTCGCGCACGCCATTGATCGTGACGACGGCACGATTGTTGACGTCTGAGACCTCGCCCTCCCGCACCTCGGCCGAGAGTTCCAGCACAGTCGGGCCGCCGCGTTCGATCGGCACGGTCACGCGGTGTTCGCGACCGACCGGCACGCTTTCGACGCGGGGCGCCTGGCCGTCGCGACGGATGGTCAGGCGGGCGGCGCCATCGGCGCGTGCGACGCCCAGATCCTCGACGACCAGCCGAACCTCGACGCTACGGCCGACGATGCCGAAGCCCGGCGCCTCGATGATGCGGATGCGGCGATCGATTTCGCCCGGCCGCCCGGCCAGCAGCAGATGAAAGGGCGCGCCGGGGGCCGGATCGGTCGGCGCGTCATGCGCCTGGCCATCGGTCAGGGCCAGGATGCCGGCCAGCCGCGCGCGCGGGATTTCGGCCAGCGCGCGTTCCAGCGCGCCCCACAGAAGCGTGCCCTGGGTGCCGGCTTCCGGCACCGCGACGATGCGGGTTTCCAGGTCCGGCAAGCGCGACATGCGCTGGGTGACTGCGGTGCGGGCGGCGGCGATCCGTGCTTCCCGCCCCGCAACGCGGGTGCTGTCGCTTTCATCCACCAGCACGACGGCGATGTCGGGCCGGGTTTCGCGGGTTTCCTCACGCAGGCGCGGGTTGCCCAGCGCGAGCAGCACGGCGGCAAAGGCCGCCGCCCGCCACCACGCGCCACGCGCGCCGCGCCAGACGGCGAAGCCCGTCGCGATCACCGCCACGGCGGCCAACGCGGCCAGCAGCCACCACGGCAAGGCCGGCGCGAAGTCGATGCCGGAGACAGTCTGGTTCATCAGTTGCCCAGCCTTTCGAGGATCGCCGGCACGTGCACCTGGTCGCCCTTGTAGTTGCCCGTCAGCGCGTACATCACGAGGTTGGTGCCAAACCTGTAAGCAAGCGTCCGCTGTCGCGCCCCGCCTGGAATGGTCGCGTAGGGATTCTGCCCACGGGCATCCATCGCCCAGGCGGCCGCCCAGTCATGCCCGCCCAGAATCACCGGGCTGACGCTGTCATTGGCGCGATCCTGTTCCCGCGCCGCCCAGACCTGCCCACCCGTGTAGCGCCCGGGCATCTCAGGCAGCAGGTAGAAGGCACGACGCAGCACATGATCGTCGGCGACCGGGGCCAGCGGCGGCACCGCGAGGTCCCGCGTGATGCGCCGCACCGCCGCCCGCGCCCCGGGCGCCATGCCTTCGCCTGATCCTTCGTCGCGCGTGTCGAACAAGACAATCCCGCCCAGCCGGAAATAGGCGTTGATCGCCGCCGCCGCGCCGGCATCCAGCGCCGCTGCCTCCGGCAGCACCGGCCAGTAGATCAGGGGGAAAAATGCGAGGTCATCCTGCCCCGGCGTCACGCCAACCGGTTCGGCCAGGGCCGCGGCGGTGCGGCGGTTCACGAAATCCGATAGGCCGACGAGCCCCTGGCGCGACACCTCATCGACCTGCGCATCGCCGGTCACGACATAGGCCAGCCGGGTGGCGAGCGCATTCGCCCCCTCCTGCGCCATCGCCGGCGTCGCCAGCAGCAGCAACATCGCCGCCACGCGGCCAAAGACGAGGTAGCCGCGCAAGCCCATCGACACGATCAGGTCCAGTGCCAGCAACAGCAGGGCGGCGGCCAGCAGCCAGGGGCCGAGATCGGCCTCGGCCGGCACGCCGCCGACGGCGCGCACCGGCACGCCGGACGGCAGCGTGGCCATGACCGGCGGCGCGATGCCCGCAGAAAGGTTCAGCGCGCGGCGTTCCGCACCCTCCCCGGCCGCGCCATACCAGCCGGGCGGCGAGCGAGGACCGGACACGGCGGTGGCGATCAGGTTCGATGGGACAGGCCCGGCCGATGGCGGCGGCAGCCCGAGCCGGCCGAACCCGTCCAGAGTTTCCAGCGGCGGCAGGGCGGCATTGCCCTCTGCCCCCGCGACGCCCGCCGATAGCCCGATCACCCGGCGCAGCATGTCCACATAGAGCCCCGACAGAGGCAGGTTCGACCAGGCGGCATTGGCGGTCACGTGCACCAGCACGATGCGACCGCGCCCGCGGGTTTCGGCGGTGACCAGCGGCGTGCCATCGGCCAGCCGCGCCCAGGTGCGTTCCGCCAGGCGCGCGACCGGTTCGGCCAGGACCTGGCGATCGACCAGCACTTCACCCGGCACCGGCAGGCCGGCGAAGGGACTGCCTTCCGGGAAGGGCGCCAGGCGCTGCGGCTGTTCCCAGGACAGCGCGGAGCCCAGCGCGCGTTCACCGGCACGCAGCGGCACGGGCAGCAGCGGGTCGGGGGTTTCGGCCAGTCGTGGCCCGGCAAAGCGCAGCAAGGTGCCGCCGCGTTCGACCCAGGTTGCGACGGTTTGCTGTTCCCGGCCCTCGGCCAGCGGCCTGTCGGCCAGGATCAGCAGCGCGAGGGGCCGGGACAGCAGGCTTTCGACACTGCCGCGCCTCAGTTCCGCATAGGGCTGTAAGGCGCGGTCGAGCCAGAAGACATCGCCTAGCAGCGCCGCATCGGCGCCCTGTTCGTCGCCCGCGATCAGCCCGACCGGCCGGCGGCGAAAGCGTTCGTCCAGCAGCATGACGCCACCAGCGCCGACGGTGCCCTCCAGGTCCAGCCGCACCACGCGGTTACGCAATTCCAGCGGCAGGTCGAGGGCGGCCTCGCCACCCATCGAACCGGCCGGCAGCGGCATGGCGGCGCGGGCCAGGGTGCGGCCTTCGGCGGTGCGGGCCAGAATCACGGCCTCGCCGGCGCTGGCGGCCGGGGTCTGGGCCAGGCGTACGATCAGGCGTTCTGGTTCGGCGCGGGGCGGCAGCAACAGGCGGGTGGGACGCTCCTCGGAGCGCGCGAGGGTCAGCGGGCCCGCGGCCGAAAGCGCGGTGGCGAGGGTCGTGAAACCATCCGGCCCCGTGGGGGCCGCAGCGGGTGGCGGCGCGGGCGCGGGCGTGGCGCGGCCGGCGGGCTGGGCATTGGGCGGCAGCGGCGCGGTCGGTTCGGGCGCGGCCACCGGCACCGGCAGGCCGTGGCGCAGCGCATCGGTCACCCACAGCACGGTGACGGCGCCATCGCCCAGGGCATTGGCGGCGCGCCAGGCCGGCAGGGATGCCGCGGCGGCGGCCGGGTCGGGTGCCCAGGGCTTGGGGCGCAGGGCGGCAAGGCGCGACCGGGCTTCTTCGGCCGGCAGCAGCGCGCCGGGGCGCGGTGCCTCGGCGGCTTCGGTCGGGGCGGTCGTCAGGATCGCGACGCGGCGGCCGCTGCGGGCGGCCGCGTCGATCGCGGCCTGGGCGACCGCCATGCGTTCCGGCCATTCCGGCGCCGCTGCCCAACCGTCATCCACCACGACCAGCAACGGCCCGTCGCCGCCCGGCGCCGCCCCTGGGCCCCAGACCGGGCGCGCCAGCGCGATGATCACCAGCGCCGCCACGATCACGCGCAGCAGCAGCAGCCACCAAGGCGTGCGGGCCGGGGTGGTTTCCGCCGCGACCAGCCCGCGCAACAGGCGCAGCACCGGGAAATCCTGGCGCTTCGGCGCCGGCGGCGTGACCCGCAGCAGCCAGTAGAGCACCGGCAAGGTCAGCAGCGCGCCCAGAACCCAAGGGGCGGCGAAGGCGACGGGGCCAAGGGTCAGCACGTCAGCCAGCCTCACCCGACAGGGAAAGCCACAGGGCCAGCAGGGCGGCCTCGGGCGGTTGGTCGGTGTGATGCGTCATCAGGTTGCAGCCATTGCTTCGTGCCACGGTCGCCAGCCCATCGCGATGCGCCGCGACCCGGCTGGTATAGGCCGCGCGCACGCCTTCGACGCGGGGCATGAGTTCAGGGGCTTCGCCGGACAGGCCTTCGAAGCGAACGCGGCCGGCGTAGGGCAAGGTTTCCTCGGCGGGGTCCAGCACCTGCACCAGCGTGCCGCGCAACCCGCGCGTGGACAAGGCCGAAAGCCGCGCCTGCCAGTCTTCCAGCGGCGCCCAGAAATCGCCGAACAAGACGACGCGGGCGTGGCGCGGCAGGCCCGGGTCCTCGGGCGCACCGCTGGCGTGGTCGAGGTCCTGCGCCAGCCGTTCCAGCGCGCCGCGCCCTGCCAAGGTGCGACCGGCGCCCAGCATCCGCACCCGTTCGCCGCCACGGATCAGCAGGGCGGCCAGGGCCAGCAGCAGCAATTCGGCGCGTTCGCGCTTGGTCGGCCGCGCCGGCGCGCCGCGCCAGGCCATGCCGGCATCATCGGCGCACCACAAGGCGACCGTCTGGGCGGCTTCGGATTCCGTCTCACGCACATACAGCCGGTCGCCGCGCGCCGACTGGCGCCAATCCACCCGTGCCGCGGCGTCGCCTTGGGCGAAAGGCCGGAACTGCCAGAAGGCATCGCCATGCCCCGGCCGCCGCCGCCCATGCACCCCCGCCCGCACCGTCGCCGCGACCCGTTCGGCCGCGACGATCAGGGGCGGTAGGCGGGCGCCCAGAGCCTCGGCGTTGGGGAGGCGGGCGACCATGTTCATGCTCAGCCGATATCCGCCGCCAGGGAAGCGATCAGGTCGGGCAGACGCAGCCCATCCGCGCGCGCGGTGAAGGACAGTGCCATGCGGTGCCGCAGCACCGGCTGGGCCAGGGCCCGCACATCGTCCAGGCTGGGCGACAGGCGCCCGTCCAGCACGGCCCGCGCGCGCGCCGCCAGCATCAGCGCCTGCGCGGCGCGGGGACCGGGGCCCCAGGCCAGGGCGCGCTTCACGGCCTCATTCGTCGTGCCTTCGGGCCGGGCGCCGCGCACCAGGGCCAGGATCGCCTCAAGCACCTTTTCGCCCACCGGGATGCGGCGGATCAGCGCCTGGGCGGCCAGCAGCTCAGCGGTGGTCAGGGCGGCTTCGGCACGGGCCTCGGTGGCGCCGGTGGTGGCCAGCAGCATGGCGCGTTCCGAATCGAGATCCGGATAGGGCACCTCGATTTCGAGCATGAAGCGGTCGAGTTGGGCTTCCGGCAGCGGATAGGTGCCTTCCTGCTCAATCGGGTTCTGCGTCGCCAGAACGTGGAAGGGCGCGGGCAGCGGATGCAAGGTGCCGCCGACCGCGACGCGGTGTTCCTGCATCGCCTGCAGCAGGGCCGATTGGGTGCGCGGGCTGGCGCGGTTGATTTCGTCGGCCATCAGCAATTGGCAGAACACCGGCCCCGGCAGGAAGCGGAAGGCGCGGCGGCCATCGGCGTCCTCTTCCAGCACTTCGGAGCCCAGGATGTCGGCGGGCATCAGGTCGGGGGTGAACTGCACGCGGCGGGCGTCGAGCCCGAGCACGGTGCCCAGGGTCTCCACCAGCTTGGTCTTGCCCAGGCCCGGCACGCCGACCAGCAGCGCATGGCCGCCGGACAGGATGGCCACCAGGGCCTGCTCGATGACCTCATCCTGGCCGAAGATGATCCGCCCAATCCCGGCCCGAACGCGGGCCAGGCGCGCGGCCAGCGCTTCGGCTTCAGCCACCGTCGCGACCGAAAGTGCGGCGCTATTCGCGTTTTGGGGGGCGGTTGCCACTTCAATCATCGCCTTACGGCTCCCTATATAGGCTCCGAACGAAGGGTTCGGGCGCCGGCGTGCCGGCTGGTTCCATCCGCACCCTGATCAGATGGGGCACAGATCACATGGGGGCAACAGCCTCGGGCGCCATGCCCCCCAAGGATGCCAACATGCTTGGTTTGGGGATGCCGGGTCACGCCGAAAACACGCCGCCACACGCAACGGTAGCAGCCACGGCGCCCCCGTTGCCCACGGCGGCGGCAGATCGCCCCCCGGTGCGCCAGCGTGCGCCCATCTGTGGCGATTTTTCGATGCGTATCGCGCGTGACGGAACGTGGTTCTATCGCGGATCGCCGATCGGACGGAAGGAACTGGTCTGTCTCTTCGCCAGTGTCCTGCGACGGGAACCGGATGGGTCCTTCTGGCTCGAAACCCCGGCCGAACGCGGCCGGATCGAGGTCGAGGACGCGCCTTTCCTGGCCGTCGAATTGTTCTGGCGCGATTGTTGTTGCGGTGACGAACCGACCGTGCCGCGGCAATGCCTGACGTTCCGCACCAACCTCGATGAAATGATCACCGCGAACGCGACCCATCCGATCACCGTGCACCTGTGCCCCACCACCCGCCAACCATCCCCCTATGTCACCGTGCGGCCGGGGCTGGAGGCGCGGATCACCCGCGCCGTCTTCTACGAACTGGTGGCGCTGGCGCAGGCAGAGCGAATCGACGGTCGCGACGTGCTGGGCGTCTGGAGCGAGGGGATCTTCTTCCCCATCGACGACCTGCCCGAGGATAGCGAACTGGCGATCGCCGCCGCGTAGCCGCTGCCCTTGCGGCGGCCGGCGGCCGGGCGCACCTGTCATCACGCATGCCATACATCGACGCCGCCGCCCGCCTGACCCGCGCCGAACTCATCCGCCGCCTGGGTGACCCGGCGCGGATGGCGCTGGCGGGGGAAACCTCCTCCGACGACGCGATGGATCTGCTCGCCAATGGGCTGGCGCCGAAGAACGCGGCCGTGCTGGTCGCAATGGTGCTGCGCCCGGACCCCACCGTCCTGCTGACCCTGCGCGCCACCACCTTGAACAGCCACGCGGGCCAGGTCGCCTTCCCGGGTGGGCGAATGGATCCGGGCGAGACCCCCGAAGCCACCGCCCTGCGCGAGGCCGCCGAGGAGGTCGGGCTGGACCCGCGCCTGCCGACCCTGATCGGCCGCCTGCCGCAGCACCTGACCGGCACCGGCTATCGCATCACCCCGGTCCTGGCGCTGTTGGAACCGCCGATCGACCTGACCCCTGCCCCGGCCGAGGTCGAGGAACCCTTCGAATACCCGCTGCACCATCTGCTGGACCCCCGGTTGCCGGAACGCGGCCAGGCGAATTTCCGTGGGCGCGACCGCCAGTTCTGGGTCTGGCCGCATGACCGTCACCATGTCTGGGGGGCGACGGCGACCATCCTGCTGAACCTGGCGCGCGTGTTGCGTGACTGATGCCCTGGCTGTTCGAGTCGCTGCTTTTCGCGACGCCCTTCGCCCTCTGGTTCATCTGGTGGCGCAAGCATCCGGGTGGTGAGCCGACGACGCAGTTACTGGCCGTGGCCGTCCTTGGCGTCGGGCTTGCGATCGCCGGCGCCATTGCCTACGGGCTGCACCGCAGCCTGGAGCCGGGCACCGTCTATATCGCGCCACACATGGCGCCCGATGGACATATCGAACCTGGCCATGCGGAGCGCCGACGCTGACCGACGATCCCCACGACCAGATCCCGCCGCCCGCTATCCTGCGCCACGGCGCGGCAGCGGCGGTGTTGGCCGCCCTGCCCGGTGCGCGGGCCGTTGGTGGCCTGGTGCGCGACGCGCTGGCCGGGCTGCAACTGGCCGATGTCGACGTCGCCGCCCCCTGGCCGCCCGAGACCATCGCCGAACGCCTGCGCGAGGCGGGGCTACGCGTATTCGAAACCGGGCTGGCGCATGGCACGGTCACCGCCGTGCTGGACCATCAACCCGTTGAAGTGACGGCTCTGCGCCAGGACATCGCGACCGACGGCCGCCATGCCGAGGTCGCCTGGACCACCGACTGGCGCATCGACGCCGCGCGGCGGGATTTCACCATCAACGCCATGTCGCTCGATGCCGAGGGGCGGCTTTGGGATTATTTTGGCGGCCGCGAGGATCTGGCGGCGCGGGTCGTGCGCTTCGTCGGCGACCCGGCGACGCGGTTGTCCGAAGACTTTTTGCGCGCCTTGCGCTTCTTCAGGTTCCACGCGCGCTACGGCGGCACGGTACCGGATGCCGCGGCGGTGGCGGCGATCGCGGCGGCGGTTCCGGGGCTGGCGCGGCTTTCGGCGGAACGCGTGTGGTCCGAGATCAAGCGCCTGCTCGACGCCCCCGACCCCACCGACGCGCTGGCGCTGATGGCCGCGACCGGCGTGTTGGGGGCCGTGTTGCCGGAAGCCGCGTTGGTCGCGGGGCTGGACCGCTTGCGGCGGCTGATCGCCGCGTCGCCCGCGCCCGATCCGCTGCTGCGCCTCGCGGCGCTGGTCGGTGAGATGCCGCCGCGCGGCCTCGGCGCGCTGGCGGGCCGAATGCGGATGTCGGGGGATGAGCGGGGGCGGTTGTCGCGGCTGTGCGGCCCACGGCCCGAGGCAAGGCCGGCGCCGGGGCTGAACGATGACGCGCTGCGCCGGATGCTCGCGCTGCTGGGGCGGGACGATGCGACCGCCGAATTGCTGCTGGCCGAGGCCGAGGACGGTCGCGACCGCGCTGCCGATCGCGCCCGCGCGGCGGAATTGCCCGTGCCGGTGTTCCCTCTGCTCGGCCAGGATGTGCTGGACCTTGGCGTACCCGAGGGACCGCGGATCGGCCGACTGTATAATGCCGTGCGCGGCTGGTGGTTCGCGGGTGGCTGTTTAGCCGACAAGGACGCCTGCCTGGCGCGGCTGCGGGACGAGGTTCTGGTCGGCTAGAACCCGCCCGGCGGCACCCGCATGACCGGCGCCGCGGGGCGCATCGCCGCCCGCAATGCCGTGTCCAGCGCGGACAGGAAATTCGAGCGATCGGCCTGCGTCATTCCGGCCGGCCCACCGGTGCGGCCGCCGGTGCTGCGCAGGTGTTCAGCCACCGCGCGCCCCGCCAGCGCGCCGCCGATATTCGCCGCCGTCCACAGATGCCCCTTGGAGGTCAGCGCCCGGGCGCCCTTCTCCAGGCAGCGCGCCGCCAGGGGAATGTCTTGCGTGACGCAGACATCGGCGGCGGTGATGCGTTCGGCGATCCAGTCATCCGCGACATCGGCGCCGTCCGAGACGATCACCCGATGCACCAGGGGATTGTCCGGCAGCAGGATGCCGCGCGCGCCGTTGGAGACGACGTGCACGGGCAGGTTCAGCCGGAACGCGACGCGGAACGCCTCGTCCCGCACGGGACAGGCATCCGCGTCGATGTAGAGTTCAGTCATAGGCCTTGGTTTCGGTGACCAGACCATCGGCGACGTCACGGGCGACCAAGTCCCGGTCACGCGTTCCCGCGGGGCCCATACCGCCGCCGCCGGGCAGCAACAGCCGCAGCCGATTGCCCTTGGCGATGGTCTGGAAACCCTTGGTACGCAGCACGGTGCCATCGGTCAGGCCGACCCAGCCGGCCGCGCCATCGCCACCGCCGGCACGGCCCTTGGGTGCATTCGCAACGCGGTCGAAAATCGCGTTGATGGCGAATTCGGCATCGCCCTTGGCGCCGATTTCCATGATCTGGCCGAAGCCGCCGCGGGTATGGCCGGGGCCGGCGCTGTCCGGGCGCAGTTCCTTTTTCCAGAACACGACCGGGGCGACGTTCTCGGTCGCCTCGACCGGCATGGTCCGCACGCCGGAGGGGAAGGCCGTGCCGTCCAGCCCATCCTGCGTCATGCGCGCGCCAGTGCCGCCAGAATTGAAGGTGATGACTTCAAAATCCGGCAGTTCGGCATTCTGGCCGCTGACCTGCGCACCGCCGCGCAAGGGCGGGTTCCACAGGCAGGAGGAGCCTTCGGCCACGACCCGGTCCGGCACCGCCTGGTGCAGGCAGCCCATCATCAGATCGGGCAGCAACTGCCCCACCACATGGCGCACCGACACCGGATAGGGGCGCGGCGCGTTCAGGATGCAGCCTTCGGGGATGGTGATGTGGAAGGGCGAGAGGCTCGCCCAGTTGTTCGGAATTTCCGGCGCGATCACGACCTTCAGCCCGAAACACGTATAGGCGCGGCAATAGGAGGCCGGGACGTTGATCCCACGCGAGGACAAGCCATCGGTGCCGGCGAAATCAACCTCGATCCTGTCGCCCGCCGCGGTCAGTTTCGCGCGCAGGGTGACGGGCTGTTCGTAGCCGTCGGAGGTGATGGTGCCAGTCCAGGACCCGCGCGGCAGTTTTTCGATTTCCGCGAGGGTGGCGGCCAGGCTGCTGTCGAAGATGAACCCCGCCAGGTCATCCAGCCCGGTCATGGCGAATTCGGCCATCATCTCAACCAGGCGCCGCGCGCCGGCGTCGTTGCAGGCGCAGAGGGAATAGACGTCGCCTTCCAATTCCGCGGGCGTGCGCGTGCCGGCGCGCAAAAAGTCGAAGAAGGTCTCGTTCGCGCGGCCCTGGTCGAAGCACTTCACGATCGGGATATAGAGCCCCTCTTCGAACACCGACCGCCCTTCCGGCCCCATGCCGAGGCCGCCCACGTCGATGACATGCGCGGTATTGGCGAAGAGCCCGACGATCTTGCCGGCGTGGAACGCCGGCGTCACGACAGTCAGATCGTGCAGATGGCCGGTGCCGAGCCAGGGATCGTTGGTGATGTAGTGGTCGCCCGGCTTCATCGTCTCGGCGGGGAATTTGGCCAGGAAGTGGCCGACCGATTCCATCATGGAATTGACGTGGCCCGGCGTGCCGGTGACGGCCTGCGCCAGCATCCGGCCCTTGAGGTCAAAAATGCCGGCCGACAGATCGCCCGCTTCGCGCACCGTGGTGCTGAAGGCGGTGCGGATCATGGTCTGGGCCTGTTCCTCGACCACCGCGATCAGGCGGTTCCATTGGATCTGGCGCTGGATCTTTTCGAGTGCGTTCATCATGCGTGCTCCAGATCCAGGTAGCCCAGCCCATCCATGCGGCACGTCCACCCCGGCCCGACCAGCGTGCTCGTCTCAGCCTCCGCCACGATGCAGGGCCCCATGACGCGGGCGCCGGGGACCATGTCGGAACGGTCGTAGACCGCCCAGGGGCCGACGATACCGGTCACGGTATCGCGCACCTGCTGCGACCCGGTCGGCTTCGGCGCCGGCGCGTCGACCACTTCCGCGACCGGTTCCAACGCCTCGGTGATGGTCGCGACGGTCACGGCAAAAGACAGGATTTCGATGTCGCTGCCCGGCACCGCACGGTCGTAGAAGCGCGCGTATTCGGCCTCATACGCAACGCGGATCGCCGCGGCATCCGACGCATCCAGATCGCGCACCGGCAGCGGCAGCGCGATCTCATGCCCCTGGCCGACGTAGCGCATGAAGGCGATGCGCTTTTCGATGACCTCGGCGCCGAAGGCGCCGAGCGACACGACGCCCCGCGCCTCATCCCGCATCGACCCCAGCAGCGTGTTCACCCCGGCCACATCCAGGCGCGACAGGCGCTGGTACAGGCTGCGGACAACCTCATACCCCACAGGCGCGCGCAAGAACCCGATGGCGCTGCCGACGCCGGCGCCGGATGGCACCAGAACGCGCTTCACGCCGATCTTTTCCGCGACGCGGCAGCCATGCACCGGCCCGCCGCCACCAAATGCGATGACCACGCGTCCGTCGTAGCCCGTGCCGCTTTCGATGGCATGGACGCGGGCCGCATTGGCCATGTTCTCGTCCACCATCTCGACCACGCCGAGGGCCGCCATTTCCGGCTCCAGCCCCAGCGGCACGCCGATCGCATCGGCCATGGCGGTGCGCGCCGCCCCTTCGTCCAGCGACATGGTGCCACCAGCGAAGCGCGCGGAATCATAACGCCCCAGCAGGCAATTCGCATCGGTCACCGCGGGTTTTTGGCCACCGCGCCCGTAGCAGGCGGGGCCGGGCATCGCGCCGGCACTTTCCGGCCCGACCGTGATCCGCCCCATGCCATCGACATGCGCCAGCGAACCACCGCCGGCGCCGATCTCCACCATCTCGATCACGGGAATCCGCAGCGGCAGGCCCGATCCCTTGCGGAAGCGGCCGACGCGCGCGACTTCAAAACTGCGCGACGCATGCGGCGCGAAATCATCGACCAGGCAGACCTTGGCGGTGGTGCCGCCCATGTCGAAGCTCAGCACCCGGTCGAACCCGCGCTGACGCGCACAGAAGGCCGAGAAGATCGCACCACCCGCCGGCCCGCTTTCCACCAGGCGAATGGGGAAGCGCGCGGCGGTTTCGAGCGTCGTCAACCCGCCGCCCGACAGCATCAGGAACAAGGGGCAGGTCAGCCCCGACGCACGCAACCCATCCCGCAGGCGCAGCAGGTAGTTCGACATCAGCGGCTGCACATAGGCATTGGCGACGGTGGTCGAGAATCGCTCCCACTCGCGCATTTCCGGCGAGACTTCGGAGGACAGCGAGATCGCCACGTCGGGCCAGACCTCGCGCACGACCTCGGCCGCCTGGCGTTCATGCGCCGAGTTCACGAAGGCATGCAGGAAGCCGATGGCCAGCGCCTCGACACCCTCCGACTTCAGGAACAAGGCTTGGCGGACGACGGCCTGTGCATCCAGCGGCAGCAGCACCTTGCCCTCATTGTCCAGCCGCTCCGGCACGCCGACGCGCCAGCGGCGCGGCACCAGGGGCTGCGGCAGGGTGATGTTCAGATCGTATTGGTCGTAGCGACTCTCGTTGCCCAGGGCCAGGACATCGCGAAAGCCCTCGGTCGTGATCAGGCCGGTCTTGGCGCCCTTGCGCTCGATGATGGCGTTGGTCGCCAAGGTCGTGCCGTGGATCAGCAACGACACATCGGCGGCCACCATGCCGGCGCGCGCCAGAACGGCGACGACGCCGGCCAGCACGCCCTCTTCGGGTGCATGCGGCGTGGTCAGGACCTTGGTGGTCCAGCGCTGACCGTCGCGTTCCAGGGCGAGATCCGTAAACGTGCCGCCGATATCGACAGCCAAACGCGCACTCATGCAGCAGTCTCCACTAGCCATCGCGTCAACACGCGGCAGGCCGCATCAAAATCTTCCATACGCATCGCCTCATGCGGGTTGTGGCTGCCGTTTTGGTTACGGACAAAAACCATGGCGGCCGGAATGCCCGCCGCATTGAACGCCGCCGCGTCGTGACCGCCGCCGGAGGCCATTTCCAGGAACGGCACCGACCCGGCGCGCGCCGCTTCGATCAGTCCGGCGCGCAGCCCCGCATCCATGGGGGCCGCGACGCTGCCCGTCTCGACACCCAGGTCGAAGCGCACGCCGCGACGAGCCTCGATCTGCGGCACCAGGCGGTGCACCTCCTCGAACAACGCATCGACGCTGGCCGGGGACACGCTGCGGATGTCGAGCATGAAACTCGCCTCGCCGGCGATCTTGGTGAACCCCGCCTCGGGGGATGTCGCCAAGGTGCAGAAGGTGCAGACCATCTTGTGGCCCTGGGCTTCCAGCCGCCCCCAGGCGTCATCCAACGCCACGGCGAATTCCGCCAGCGCGATCGCCGCATCGGCGCGATACCGGCGCGGCGTGCCGCCCGAGTGATTCCATTCGCCATGCACGCGGCCGACGCGGTGGCGCCGGCTGCCGGGGATGCCGGTGACGATGCCGACGGGAATGCCCTCGGCGTCCAGCACCGGCCCCTGTTCGATATGCACTTCGACAAAGGCAGCGGTGTTGTCGGCGGTCAGCACACGCTTACCGCGTTCGACGAAGCCGGGGTCGAAGCCTTCCTCGACCATGTGTTCGGCCAAGGTCCGCCCGGTCGCCATGTTGCGGATGGCCAGTTCGCCCGCGGGCAATAGCCCCAGGGCACCACGGCTGCCGGGGTAGGAGGTCGGGAACCAGGCCCCTGCCTCCTCCGCCCGGATGGCCATGACCGCGACGTCGCAGCGCGGGGTGATGCCGGCGGCGCGCAGCCCGGCGACCGCGGCCAACCCCGCCAGCACGCCCGCCGCGCCATCGAAATTGCCGCCCTGCGGCACGCTGTCCAAATGGCTGCCCATGACGATGCGCTTGGCCGAAGGATCGGCCCCGCGCAGCACCATGTGCAGGTTGCCGACGGGATCGGCCTCGCAATCCAGGTCCAAAGCCTCGGCCGCTTCCCGCACCAGCGCATGCGCCATGCGTTCGCCCGGCCCATAGGCCTCACGGGTGATGCCAACGCCGTCGAACGATTTTGCTCGCAGATCGTCGAACAGCCGTGCGGCCAGCGCCGTATCGGGCGCGAGGTTGGACCTGCTCATCAGACGTGCCGCACCATGCCGCCATCGACGCGGATGATGCTGCCGGTGATGTAGCCGGCGCGTTCGCTGGCCAGGAAGGCACCCATCGGGCCGTATTCATCGGTCAGGCCATAGCGCCCGGCCGGGATGGTCTTGCCGCGCTCCTCCATCACCTGCTCGACACTCTTGCCCTCGCGCTGCGCCTGGCCGGAGGAGGTCTGCCGGGTGCGGTCGGTCACGATCGCGCCGGGCGCCAGGATGTTGCAGGTCACGCCATCGACCGCGACTTCGTTGGCCAGGGTCTTGTTCCAGCCGACGATGGCCGCGCGCAGGGTATTGGACAGGGCCAGGTTCGGGATCGGCTGTTCCATGCCGCTGCTGCCGACCGTGATGATCCGCCCGAATTTCTGGGCCCGCATCGCCGGCAACAGGCGCATGGCGATGTGGATCGGCGAGACGACGATGCTCTGGAACCAGAGGATCAGGTCGCTCTCCTTCATCTCCAGCGCCGTGCAGGGCGGCGGGCCGCCGTGGTTGAGCACCAAGATATCAACGCCACCCAGGGCCGCGATGGCGGCATCGGCCAGGCGGTCCATATCCTCGACCTTGCTCACGTCGGCCGTGATGCCGACCGCCTTCGGGGCGCCCGCCGCGATCAACGCGGCCGCGACCTTGTCCAGGCTGGCCTGCTCGCGGCCGGACACGGCCACGGCGACGCCATCGGCCGCCAGCGCATCGGCGATCGACCGCCCGAGCCCCTTGGACGCCCCCATCACCAACGCGCGCTTGCCCTTGAGACCGAGGTCCATGGTTCTTCTCCCACAAAATTTCAGGGCTTTTGACTGCACCGCCCGCCGCCCCATGGCAACCCGGGCGGGGACAGGTATCCTCACCGCAAATGAGGGAAATGATCGTCATGAAGCATCGCCTTGTCTGCGCCCGCCGTGTGCCGCCCAAGGTCGCGGCACGGATGCGCGCCGAATTCGACGCGGTGCTGCAGGACGACCGGGACCTGACCCATGCCGAGGCCCTGGCCGCCCTGGCCGATCACAAGGCGGAGGCGCTGTTCTTTCATTCCGGCTTCAAGCTGGATGCCGCAACCATCGCCGCCCTGCCCGCCTCGGTCCGGGTCGCGGCGACCGCCTCGGTCGGCTTCGACCATGTCGATCTGGCGGCCGCCCAGGCGCGCGGGTTGATGGTGACCAATACGCCGGAGGTACTGACCGGCTGCACCGCCGACATGGCCTTCTGCCTGCTGCTGGCCGCCGCCCGCAGGCTGGGCGTCTTCGAACGGATGATACGGGCCGATGCCTGGACGCCGCGCGCGATGGGTGAGGGCCTGGGCGTGCGGGTCTGGGGCAAGACGCTCGGCATCGTCGGCATGGGCCGCATCGGCAAGGCCATGGCCCGCCGCGCCCGGGGGTTCGATATGAACGTCATCTACCATGACCTGATGGAGATGCCGGGGGAGGACGCCGAATACGCCCCTTCCCTCGCCGCCATGCTGCCGCGCTGCGATTTCCTGACCCTGCATGTGCCGCTGACGCCGCAGACGCATCACATGATCGACGCCGCCGCCCTGGCCCTGCTGCCGCAGGGCGCCGTGGTGGTGAACGCAGCGCGCGGCGGGGTGGTGGATGAGGCCGCCCTGCGCGCCGCCCTCGCCTCCGGCCATATTTTTGCGGCCGGGCTGGATGTGTTCGAGGGCGAGCCGCGCTTCGATGCCGCCTGGATCGACCGCCCCGAATCCGTGCTGACGCCGCATGTCGCCTCCGGCACCTTTGAAACCCGCGATGCCATGGGCTTCCGCGCCCTGGACAACATCGCCGCGGTCCTGGCAGGCAGGCCCGCGATCGACCCGCTTTGGAGCTGATGCCCATGCCCCGCTTGCTCGTCACCCGGCGCCTGCCCCCCGCGGTCGAGGCCCGGGCCGCCCGCGACTACGACGCCGTGCTGAACCCGCATGACATCCCCTGGACGCGCGACAGCCTGCTGGCCGCCGCCATCGGGGCGGATGGCATCCTCTGCGCCGCCGGCGACCCCTTGGATGCCGGGACCATCCAGGCCCTGCCCGCGAGCATAAAGATCATCGCGACCTTCAGCGTCGGCACCGACCATATCGCGCTGGATGCCGCCGCCGCCCGTGGCATCGCGGTCGCCAATACCCCCGATGTGCTCAGCGTCGCGACCGCCGAGATCGCCATGCTGCTGATCCTGATGGCCGCCCGCCGCGCCACCGAGGGCGAGATGATGATCCGCGCCCGCCAATGGCCAGGCTGGGCGCCGACCCAGTTGATGGGCGTGACCTTGGAGGGCAAGCGCCTCGGCATCCTGGGCAAGGGCCGCATCGGGCGCGAACTGGCCAAGATGGCGCGGGGCTTTGGCCTGGTGATCCACTACCGCAACCGCACCCGCCTGCCGCCGGAACAGGAATTGGGCGCAATCTTCCACGAGGATGACGAGGCCTTCCTGCGCTCCATCGACATCCTGTCGATGCATATCCCGGGCGGGGCCGCGACCCGGCACTGGCTGAGCGCCGAACGCATCGCGCAACTGCCGGCCGGCAGTATCGTGGTGAACACCGGTCGCGGCGGCACGGTCGATGACGCGGCGCTTTGCGCGGCGCTGGAAAGCGGCCATGTGCGGGCAGCGGGGCTGGACGTCTATGACGGCGAACCGCGGCTGTATCCGGGCTACCTCGGCGCCCCGAACATCACGCTGCTGCCGCATCTGGGGTCCGGTACGATCGAGACGCGCGACGCCATGGGGTTCCGTGCGCTCGACAACCTCGACGCCGTGCTATTGCGTGGTGCTGCACCGCCGCATCGCGTGGCTTAAGGATCGTCAAACGCCGTTCGGCCGCTGAACGGACGCCCCAACACGGACGCCCCAACACTGTGGATGACCCCCGACCATGATGTTCGACTTCAACGACATACCCCATGCCGAACGCTACAAGCTGATCGTCTCGACCATCGTGCCCCGCCCCGTTGCCTGGGTGGTCAGCCAGGATGCCGATGGTGTCCGCAATGCCGCGCCCTATTCCTTCTTCAACGGCTTCGCCTCCGACCCGCCGATCGTGGGGATCGGCATCGGGCTGCGCGGCACCGGAAAGAAAGACACGCTGTCCAATATCGAGGCCACCGGCCAGTTCACCATCTGCCTGGTCTCCCAAGCCCAGGCGCTGCAGATGAACATCACGGCGACCGATTTCGGCCCGGAGGTCGATGAGTTGGACGAGGCGGGGCTGGAGACGATCCCCTCCAGCCTGGTCAAGCCGCCGCGCATCGCCGGCAGCCCGGTGGCGATGGAATGCGAGGTCTACCAACTGGTCCCCCTCGGCCTCCATACGCTGGTCCTGGGCAGGATCCTGGCGATGCATGTGCAGGACGACTGCGTGCTGAACGCGGAGAAGCATTACATCGACTCGCCCAAGCTCGGGCTGGTCGGGCGCATGCACGGCCGCGGCTGGTATTCGCTGACGACCGAGCGGATCGAAATCCCGCGCATGTCGCCGGAGGAATGGGCCCAGCATAAGGCCGCCAAGAAGGGCTGACATACGCGCGGGGGTGGCGACGCTGTCCCCGCCAGTTCTGGGGTGGTATCCCGGCTTCGCGACACCCCCGCCAAAAATCCAAGGCCCGGTTTCTTGTCCCTGAGCCTACCCCTGCCCGACCGCGACATCACGCGCCCACCGCTGCGGCGCATACCGCTATGGGCGCGGCTGGGCCTGCCGGTGGCGGGGCTGGTCGCGGCGCCCGTCATCGCCGTGCTGTCGGCCGCGGCGGTCGCCCCTTCGGGCAGCGCCTGGGCGCATGTCCTGCGCGTCACCCTGCCGGGGTATCTGGCCAATACTGCGATGCTGACCCTGTTGGTCGGGCTGATGGTGGCCTCCTGCGGGGCGATCACCGCCTGGCTGGTCACCGCCTGCCGCTTTCCCGGCAGCCGGGCGCTGGATGTGGCGCTGCTGCTGCCGCTCGCGATGCCGGCCTATGTCTGCGGCTACGTCTATACGGAAATCCTGGACGTGGCGGGGCCGGTGCAGAGCACCCTGCGCAGCGTCACCGGCCTGCCCTTCGGCGCCTATTGGTTCCCGGAGATCCGCAGCCTGCCCGGGGCCGCCGTGGTCATGGCGATGGTGCTCTACCCCTATGTCTACCTGCTGTGCCGCGCCGCCTTCATCCAGCAATCGGTCTGCCTGATCGAGGTGTCGCGCACCCTGGGCCATTCGCTGCCGCGCACCTTCCTGCATGTGGCGCTGCCGCTGGCGCGCCCGGCACTGGCGGGGGGCACCGCGCTGGCCCTGATGGAAACCCTGGCCGATTTCGGCACGGTGCAGCATTTTTCCGTGCCGACCTTCACCACCGGCATCTACGAGGCCTGGTTCGGCATGGCCGATCGCGGGGCCGCGACGCGCCTGGCCGCCTGCCTGATGGGCGTCGTCACCTTGCTTCTGCTGCTGGAACACGTTTCACGCGGCGGACGGCGCTTCCATCCGATGACCACGCGCCAGACGCCGCTGCGCCAGGTCGCATTGCGCGGACCGCGCGCCTGGGCGGCGATGCTGGCCTGTGGCCTGCCGGTGCTGGTCGGCTTCGCCATTCCGGCCGGCTGGCTGCTGGTTGCGGCGGTGACGGCCGGCGATCCGCTGGATCCGCGACGCTTCCTGCCCTTTGCCTTCAACAGCCTGACCTTGGCCGGAATCACCGCGGTGCTGGCCGTCATCATCGCGGCGCTGATCGCCTGGGGCGGGCGGCAATACCCCACCCCCGCCACGGGCGTCGCGCGGCGCATCGCCATGCTGGGCTATGCCGTGCCGGGGTCGGTGATCGCGGTCGGCACGCTGGTGCCCTTTGGCCTGTTCGACAACGCGCTGGACCGATTTTTCCGCGCGAGTTTCGGCCTGTCCACGGGGTTGCTGCTGTCGGGCACGGTGGTGGCGTTGATTTTTGCCTACCTGGTGCGGTTCCTCGCCGTGGCCTTGCAGGCGACGGAAAGCGGCTTGTCGCGCGTCAAACCGTCGCTCGCCGCCGCCGCGCGCACCCTGGGCGCGGGTCCGGCCGAGGCCGTGGCACGGATCGAACTGCCGCTGGCGCGCGGCGCCCTGTTGACCGCGGCCCTGCTGGTCTTCGTCGACACGATGAAGGAACTGCCCGCGACCCTGATCGTCCGGCCCTTCGATTTCGATACGCTGGCCGTGCGCGTGCACAACCTGGCGTCGGACGAACGCCTGGCCGAAGCCTCAACCGCGGCACTGCTGATCGTGCTGATCGGGCTGCTGCCAGTGGTGGTGCTGGTGCGGTCGATCAAGGCGAAGTAACGGCGCCTTGAAATGGGAGACCGGCACAGTGGAGAGGGCTTTGCCCCCTCCACACCTCCCCCACCAGGGGCCGCCGCCCCTGGACCGGCGGAATATTGGTAAAATAAAAAGAGGGGCACGATAGGCCCTCGATCAAAGGCGCATCAACGGATGCCCCTCTCTTTATTTTACCAAACGTCGTGGGTTCCAAGGGGCCACGGCCCCTTGGTGGGGAAAGTTTGAAAGGGGCGAAGCCCCTTTCAAAGGGCCGCCCCCCCAATTTCTACCGCCAGCCAGCGCGCTGCATGATCTGCAATGCCTGCGCCGACAGGGCGCCGTATTCGGCGGCGTTCAGCGCATCGGCCTTGAACGGGCCGAAGGCGGCCAGTGCCGGATGCGGGGGCACGTCCTCGACCACCGGGTATTCGAAGTTCCCGTTGGCGAAGAGTTCCTGCGCCCGCGGGCTGGTCAGGTATTCGATGAAGCGCACAGCGCCTTCGCGGTTCGGCGCGGTGCGGACCACCCCGGCGCCCGAGACGTTCACATGCGCGCCGCGATCGGCCTGGTTCGGGAAGATCACCCCGATCCGCTCATACACCGCCTTCTCGGCCGGCACGGCGGAGGCACCGAAGCGCGCCAGGTAATAGGTGTTGGCGATGGCCAGCGACCCCTGCCCGGCGAGCACCGCCTGGAACTGCGGCGTGTCGCCGCCCTGCGGCGGGCGGGCCAGGTTCGCGGCGACGCCGCGGGCCCAGGCCTCGGCCGCCTCGGCGCCGTTGGCGGCGATGATGCTGCCCATCAGCGACAAATTGTAGGGGTGGCTGGAGGAGCGAACCAGGATCTGGCCGCGGAATTCTGGCTTGGCCAGGTCCTCGTAACGCAGCAGGCCGGCGGGCGCGCCCTTCTGCTTGTCGTACATGATGACGCGCACGCGGCGGGACACGCCGAACCAGTAGCCTTCGGGATTCCGCAGGCTGGCCGGCACGCGCGCTTCCAGCACGGCGCTGCGCGACGGCTGCAGCACGCCGGCTTCCTGCGCACGGGCCAGGCGGGCGGCGTCCACGGTGATCAGGACGTCCGCGGGGCTGTTGGTGCCCTCGTTGCGGATGCGTTCGATCAACTGGTCGGCGTCACCCTCGATCAGCCGGACGCGGATGCCGCTTTCGGTGGTGAAGCCGTCGTAGAGCGCGCGGTCGGTGTCGTAATGGCGCGAGGAATACAGATTGACCGTGGTGCCCTGCGCCCGGACAAGGCTGGGGGCGGCGAGCACCAGGCCAAGTCCGGCACCGAAGAGCGGGCGGCGGGAGATTGGGGCGGTGGTCATGGCGCGAATTCCGTTCATGGCGAAGCGGCCGCCTCCATACCGCTAGTGCGAACCATTCGCAAGATTATGAACCCGGCGTCATTTGGACCGCAGGCTGTTCAGGAAGGCCCCGCGCGCGCCGCTGCCGGCCATCAGGAAGGACATGTCCGACCCGCCGAGGATGAAGCGGGCGCCGAGTGCCACATAGGATGGGGCCACGACCTCATCATACACGCCGCCCATGCCCATCACCTTGCCCGCGGCGGCGCAATCGGCGCCGACCTTGGTATAGGCCGCCAGCACATCCGGATGGTCGACCTGCCCCGCGATCCCCATGGTCGCGGTCAGGTCGCCGGTACCGAACAGCAGCACATCCACCCCCGGCACCGCGGCGATGGCGGCGGCATTGGCGACCGCCAGCGGGGTTTCGATCATCACGACCACCAGGACTTCGTCGTTCAATTCCTTCTGCGCCTGGGCGGCACCGGGCGGCTTCAGACCATGCGCATAGGATTGCCCGCCCCAGGACCGGTCGCCGATCGGCGGAAAGCGATAGGCACGGACGATCGCGGCGGCTTCCTCGGCCGTGTCCACATGCGGCACCACGACGCCCAGGGCGCCATTGTCCAGGCAGCGCGTGCCTTCATGCACCGCGTCCTTGCACACCCGCACGATGGGCGTGACGCCCTGGCCGAGTGCGGCGATGCTGATCTGCGTCGCGTCATCGATCGACATCGCCCCGTGTTCCATATCGATGAACAGCCAGTCGAAGCCATTGGCCACGGCGACCGCGCCGGCGGTGGGGCCGCGCAGCACATGCACGCCGAAGCCCAAGGCAAGTTCGCCCGCCAGCAGCCGGGCCTTGGCGGTGTTCGGGGTTTTCAGCGGCATCGGGCGTCCTCCTTGGGTTGCCAGGACCGCATCACGTCCCCCGGCCGGGGTCAACGCACCACAAGGGCGGCCAGGACCTCCAGCCGATCCGCCTCGGCCGCCGGCTTGTCGGCGCGGATGCGGGCGATGCGCGGGAAGCGCATGGCCAACCCGCTGCGATGCCGCGTGCTGGCCTGGGCGGCGTCGAAGGCGACTTCCAGCACCAGGCCCTTCTCCACCTCCCGCACGGGGCCGAAGCGGCCGGTGGTGTGTTCGCGCACCCAGCGGTCCAGGAAGACCAATTCCTGGTCGGTGAAGCCGGAATATGCCTTACCGACTGGCACGAGTTCATCGCCGCGCCACAGACCAAAGGTGTAGTCGCTGTAGTAGGAGGACCGCTTGCCGTGACCGCGCTGCGCATACATCAGCACGCAATCGACGGTCAGCGCCGCGCGCTTCCACTTCCACCACAGGCCTTTGACACGCCCGGCGACATAGGGCGCGTCGGCGCGCTTGATCATGAGGCCCTCGATCGCCGCCGCCCGGGCGCCGGCGCGCTTTTCGACCAGTTCGGCGGCGTCGGAAAAATCGACCAGCGGCGAGACGTCGAATTTTTGCGGCGCATGCGTGGCGACGAAGGCTTCCAGCCGCAGGCGACGTGCGTCGAAGGGCAGGCCGCGCAGATCCTCGGCCCCCTCGAACAACAGATCATACAGCCGCACACCGACCGGATAGTCGCGCTGCATTTTCGGGCTGACGATTTTTCGGTTCAACCGCTGCTGCAGATCGCCGAAGGGCGCGACCACGCCATCGCGCATGACCAAAAGTTCGCCGTCCAGCACACCGGAAAAATCCATCGCGGCGATGATGTCGGGAAAGGTCGCGGACAGATCCTCGCCACTGCGCGACCACAGCCGCCGCCCGCCGGGGCCGGCGCAGGCCTGCACACGGATGCCATCCCATTTCCATTCGGCGCGATGCGTCGCGGCCGTCACGCCCAGAAGGTCGGTGTCGTCCAGGGGATGCGCCAGCATCAGCGGCCGGAACACCGGCGCATCGGCCGCATCGGGGCGCGGCCCCTTCCCCTCCGCCCAAGCGAACAAGGCCAGGTAGGGCGGCAGGCAGGCGTGCCAGGCTTCCTCAACCGCCTCGACCGGTTTTTGCGCCCATTCCGCGAGGGCCACACGGGCAAGACGCCCCGAGGCGCCGACCCGCAAGCCACCCGTCACGAGTTTCACCAGCGCCAGGCGGCCTGACGCGTCCAGCGTGTCCAGCCAGCCCGCCAGGATGCCCGGGATCGCCGCCTTGGGCGCGTTCTCCAGCGTCTCGACGATCTCCGCCAAGGATGGCGGCGGCGTGTTGCGGCGATCGGCCGGTTCCGGCCAGATCAGTGCCACGGTTTCGGCCATGTCGCCCACGTAGTCGTAGGACAGGTCCCATAGCACCGGATCGGTGCGCTCCGCCGCCAGCGCGCGGATCATCGCGGGCTTGGCCACGGTGAAGGACAATTCCCCCATCAGCGCCGCCAGCCCGATGCCGCGATCGGGGTCGGCCTGGGTGGCGAACCAGTCGCGCAGCAGGGCGATCTTGGCGTTGCGCCCCTGGCTGAACAGCAGCCGTTCCAGCAGGTTGGCGAAGGCGGCCAAGCCTTTTTCATGGCTGCTCATGCGGCCTCGGGCGCTTCCTCGTCGCCCCGTCCGACCAGGTGCAGCGCGCGCGCCCGCACCCCGCGGCCGGTCAGCGCATGGGCCAGCGCGTCGTCGCGGCCATGGGTAATCCAGACCTCCGGCGCCGCGACCTCCGCACATGTGGCCAGCAAATCGTCCCAGTCGGCATGGTCGGAGATGACCAGCGGCAGTTCGATCCCGCTCGCCTTGGCGCGCTGCCGCACCCGCATCCAGCCGGAGGCTGAACAGGTCACAGGATCGGCCAGCCGCCGCGCCCAGGGGGTGGCCTCGGCCGAGGGCGGCGCCATCACGATCTCACCCGCCAGCAGCGCCCCCGCCTGGCCGCGTTTTTGCGGCGCCGGGACGGGACGAAGGTCGCCGAGCGGCACGCCCAGTTCCTCATACAGCCGGCACAGCGCCATCAAGGCGCCATGCAGGTAGATCGGCCGATCCCAGCCGGCCCGCCGCAGCAGCGCGATCAGCCGTTGCGCCTTGCCCAGCGCATAGACGCCGATGATGTGGCAGCGATCCGGGAAAAGCCGCAGGCTGGCGAGCAACCGCGCGACCTCCGCATCCGGGTCGGGGTGGCGAAACACCGGCAGGCCAAAGGTCGCCTCGGTGACGAAGACATCGCAGGGCACGGCTTCGAAGGGCGCACAGGTCGGGTCGGCCTGGCGCTTGTAGTCGCCCGAGACCACGATCCGGCTGCCGCGCCAGTCCAGCACCACCTGCGCCGAGCCGAGCACATGCCCGGCCGGCACCAGCCGGATCTCCACGTCATTGACCCGCAAGACCTCGTGCGGCGCCAAGGGTTGCTGGCTGTCGCCGGCACGGTCGGCGCCCATGCGGGCGCGCATGATGGCCAGGGTTTCGACCGTGGCCAGCACCGCCCGGTGCCCGGGGCGGGCATGGTCGGCGTGGCCGTGGCTGACGATGGCACGATCCACCGCGCGGCCCGGGTCGATGAAGAGATCCGCCGGTTCGCAATACAGGCCGGTCGGCGTCACGCGGATCCAGGTGTCGGGGTGCGGCATGGATCGCCATGTGGCGCCCATGCCGTGCCGGGACAAGCCGGGCGGTCAGTCCAGGCGCAGCCCGATGCGCTGGACGATGCCCTGGTACAGCGCGAATTCGCGGTCCAGGAAGGCGCGCGTGGCCGCCGGGCTGCTCTCGGATTCAGGCAGGGTGCCGGTCGATTCCAGCCGCGCCCGCAGCGCCGGTTCGTTCAGTGCCCGGGCGGCGGCCACGCCCAGCGCCTCGGTCACCTCGGGCGGCAGGCCGGCCGGGCCGACCAGCACGGTCCAGCTTGCCATCTCATAGGCCGGCAACGCCGCCTGGGCGATCGTCGGCACGTCGGGGAAGTTGGGATCGCGCGCGCGGGTGCTGACGGCCAGCAGGCGCAGCGCCCCGTCGCGGATCTGGCCCACGATCGAACCCAGCGAGTCCACCGTGTAGAGGCACTCGCCCTTCATCACCGCCTCCGGCCCCTGCGAGCCGCCGCGATAGGGCACGTGGATCGCCTCGGCCTCCGCCAGCTTGGCGAAGTATTCGCCCGCCAGGTGGGAGATGCCGCCGACGCCGGAGGAGGCAAAGCTCCAGCGCCCAGGTTCGGCGCGCAGCTTCGCGACCAGTTCCGCGGTCGTGTTGACGCCGCTGTTCATGCCGACCACCAGCCCCATGGTGCTCAGCCCGAACAGCCCGATCGGCGTAAAGTCCCGCGTCGGGTGGTAGCGCGCGGCCGCGGCACCGGAGGCCGGTGCCACGGCCAGGGTCGAGGCCGATCCCACCAGCAGCGTGTAGCCATCCGGCCGGGCGCGCTTGACGATATCGGCGCCGAGCGCGCTGCCGGCCCCGGGGCGGTTGTCCACGACGGCGCGCCCGCCCTCACCCAGCAGCGGCCCGATCCGGTCGGCCATCAACCGCCCCGCGAGGTCGGTGGACCCGCCCGGCGCGAAGGGCACCACCAGCGTGATGGTGCGGTCCGGGAAGGCCGCCCAGGCGTTCCGCGCCGCTATAGGCAATGCGGCCAGGGCAGCGCCGCCCAGGATCAATTCGCGCTTGGTGATCATTGTGTCTCTTCCCTATGCGATGGTCAGGCGATGCGGGCCGCCGGCGCGTCGTTGCGCGCCAGGTAGTCCCGTTTGCTGGGTTGCAGGTGATCCACGCACAACTGCGCCAGCAGCCAGTTGTCGCGGCCCTGCAGCAATTCGATCATCAGGCCGTGCTGGCCATGCGAGACGCGCAGCGAGTCCGCATCGGCCAGCGTCTTGGCCCGCATCGGCAGGCTGAGCCGCATGTAGTGCCGGATCGTCTCCAGCAGGTAGGCATTGCCGCAGGCGGCGTAGAGCCGGAGGTGAAAGCGGTCGTTCGCATCATGCACGCCGCGCAGGTCCCGCGCCGCCATGCAGGCCGCCAGCTCGGCGTTGATCGCGGTGAGGTCCGCCACCAGCGCTGCCGGCGCCGGCAGCGGGATCAGCAGGGCGGCCTGGCGCTGCACCAACTCGCGCACCTGATAGATCTGGACGACCTGCTCGGGCGTCAGGGAGCGCACCGTAAAACCCTTGTTGCGCTCGCGCACCGCCAGGCCCAGCCGTTCCAGCCGGTCCAGCGCCTGTCGGACGAAGTGGCGCGAGCCGCCGAAACGGGCGAGCAGCGTGTCCTCCACAAGGCGGGAGCCCGGGGCGAGGCGGCCGAAGATGATGTCGTCCTGCAACGCCAGGACCATGTCGGATTCACCGGTGGCATCGTCGGGTGGAACGGCCAATGCCAGCGTCATGATGTCCTCCCCCCCGGGCCACTTTTGGGCGCGCTGAAGATCTTAGAGGATGTAAGCCGACCTAAATTGTCAATAGTCTCGACGTTGGATTGCGAGGAATCGGCGTTACCGCCACGTATCTCTCTGTGTCTTTATTGACAATTTTCACGACACCATGGCAGTGCTGCCTTCGGCCACGGTCGCGACCGGGCGTGCTTCAGCAGGGGGAAACACCAATGACCAGCGGCTTGCGCAAGGGCCTGACCAGCTACGGCGATGCGGGGTTCTCCCTGTTCCTCCGCAAGGCCTTCATCAAGGCGGCCGGCTATTCGGATGACGCGCTGGATCGCCCCATCGTGGGCATCACCGACACGGCGTCGGACTTCAACCCCTGCCACGGCAACGCGCCGCAACTGATCGAGGCCATTCGTCGCGGCGTGATGCTGGCCGGTGGCCTGCCGATGTCCTTCCCGACCATCTCGGTGCATGAATCCTTCTCCCACCCGACGTCGATGTACCTGCGCAACCTGATGTCGATGGACACGGAGGAAATGCTCCGCGCCCAGCCGATGGACGCGGTCGTGCTGCTCGGCGGCTGCGACAAGACGCTGCCGGCGCAGATCATGGGCGCCGCCTCCGCCGGCATCCCGGCCATCGTGGTGCCGGTCGGGCCGATGGTCGTCGGCCACCACCGTGGCGAAGTCCTGGGCGCCTGCACCGACTGCCGCCGCCTCTGGGGCCAGCACCGCGCCGGCAAGATCGACGAGGCGGAGATCGAGGTCATCAGCGGCCGCCTCGCCCCCTCCGTCGGCACCTGCATGGTGATGGGCACCGCCTCCACCATGGCCTGCATGATCGAGGCGATGGGCCTGTCCCTGCCGCTGTCGGCAGCGATCCCGGCCCCCCATGCCGAGCGCTTCCGCAGCGGCGAGTTGAGCGGCCGCACGGCCGTCGCCATGGCCAAGGCGCATGGCCCGGCGCCAGCCAGCCTGATCACGGCGGCGTCCATCCGCAACGCCATGGTCGTGTTGCAGGCGATCGGCGGGTCCACCAATGGGCTGGTGCATCTGGCCGCCATCGCCGGGCGCGTCGGCATCCCGCTGGACTTCGAGGCCTTCGACCAGATCGGCCGCGAAGTGCCCGTGCTGGTCGATCTCAAGCCCTCGGGCGACCACTACATGGAGCATCTGCATCATGCGGGCGGCATCCCGCGCCTGTTGCGGGAACTGGCGCCCTTCCTCGACCTCGATGCCCCGACCGTGACCGGCGGAACGCTGCGCGACTACGCCAACAGTGCCGAGGAGGTGCCGGGCCAGACCGTCATCCGACCCCGTTCGGCGCCGCTGAAATCGACCGGTGGCATGGCCTTCCTGCGCGGCAACCTGGCGCCCGGGGGTGCCGTCATCAAGCACGCCGCCGCGACCCCGGTGCTGTTGCAGCACACCGGCCGGGCCGTGGTCTTCGAAAGCGTGGAGGACATGACCAACCGGGTGGACGACCCCGACCTGGATGTGAAGGCCGACGACGTGCTGGTCCTGCTGAACGGCGGCCCCAAGGGCGCCCCGGGCATGCCAGAGGCCGGCTACCTGCCCATCCCGAAGAAACTGGCCCAGGCGGGGGTGAAGGACATGGTCCGGATTTCCGACGCGCGCATGAGCGGCACGGCCTTCGGCACCATCGTCCTGCACATCACGCCGGAATCCGCCGTGGGCGGGCCGCTCGGCCTGGTTCGCGACGGCGATATGATCCGCCTGGATGTCGAGGCGCGCCGCATCGACCTGCTGGTCGATGACGCCGAACTGGCCCGCCGCGCGGCCGAGCCACGCAACCAGCGCCCTGCGCCTCGGCGTGGCTACGCCAAGCTGTTCCACGACACGGTGACCCAGGCCGACCAGGGCTGCGACTTCGACTTCCTGATCGGCAGCGAGGAAGACGGGATCGTTGCGCCCAAGCCGTAGAGTATTTTCAAGTCAGGTGGACTCACCTGACGACCCGGAAAATACGACAAAACAATGGTCTAGGAGTCAAGGCGATGTGCCCAGCACGACAGGGCTGGTCGCATCGCCGCTCTCGAACATGACCCAGACCCCGGCGCCGATGCGGGGTGACCCGGTGACGGCGCCAAAGGGCGCGCAGACCGGCGCCCAGACGGAAGCCGCGCCGGCAATGGCCGGGATCATCACCTGCACCCTGCCCGCCGCCGTCGGATCGGACGTGCCAACAATCCGCGCGCGATAAACGCCGTAATACCTGGCCATCGAAGGTCTCCCCAGTCACGGGGCATTGGTTCGGTGGACCGGATCCACCCCCAGCCGCGTGGCCAGGCCAGCACAGCGGATGCCTTGTCCGGTTGCAACAACCGAGACGCCGTTCCGTCATCACAGGCGCGGCAACGCCGCGCCGGCGGGGTCAGCGCCCCTCGGCCTCGGCGATTTCCAGCAGGGCGGTGCCGCTGCGGGCCACCCGGGCGGTTTCCGCGCCGCCGCAACCGGCGCCGCTGACGACCTCCGACCCCGGGTTGGACACCTGCATCTTGGCCCGCACGCGGCAGACCAGGCGCTGCGCGGTGCCGCGGCTGCCACCGTTCCAGCGGCGGATCGCCTCGGCCCAGTCGCCGGTGCTGTTGTACTGGGCGCGCAGCAAGGCGCCGCCCCAATCCGTCGCGCGGTAAGGTTCAAGCGGCCAGTCGGACCGCGGCGCATGGACCCGTGCGTTCACCTGCACGCAGCCGGCCATGATGCTGGCGCGGGCGGGCGCGCTGTTATAGAGGCGCCGCGCCTCCTCGGCCGTGTTCGCGTAATGGGAACGCCCGCCGATGTTCAGCGCATAGGCATGGAGCCCGGATTCAGCCAGGGCGACGGCCACGAGAAGCCCATCGGGCAGGCCATGGATACGTTCAGCGGCACGTGCGGCCTGCAGGCATGCGGCCCGCGGCGAGAGGGGCGTGTTCGTTCGATCCTGCGCGACCGCGGGTGCGGCGCCGGCGAAGAACGCAAGGAGGACGAGCCCGAACACCGACCGTGGCCGATGCGCCCCCCGCAGGCGGGAACCCCGGCGAACCGGGGCAAGCGGGGACGGGATCGCCGCGTGACGTCGCCGGTGCGGGAGCACCAGCGGGCGGGGCGCGGTAATCATGATCTTTCGGTAGCAGGGGTTCCCATTCGAACGCAACCTTTTTGGCACGCACGCCCCTGCCCCGCGCGTGTTCAAATTTACTGTTTCCGCCTCAGTTCCGCCGCATTCAGTGCGTTACCGCGCGTTGATCGCAGCCAACCTCCGTTCCTCATCGACAATATAATCGCGGATCACGGGCACATCGTCGCGCTTGTCCGACAGCAGCAGTTGGAACACGAAATTGGACCCGTGCAGGAAGCCGAGTTCCACGGACGCCAGGTAAAAATCCCACATCCGGCAGAAGCGGTCGCCCATCATCGCCACCGCCTCCGGCCGCCGCGCGTCATAGGCTTCGCGCCAGTGCTTGATGGTCCAGTAGTAGTGCAGCCGCAGGCTTTCGCAGTCGTCGCACCACGTGCCGGTCCGTTCCAGCGAGGCAAAGACCTCCGACAGCGCGGGCACGTATCCGCCCGGAAAGATGTATTTTCGAATGAACGGCGCGGTGGTGCCGGGTGGCGACATCCGCCCGATGCAATGCACCAGGGCGAAGCCGCCGGGCTTGGTCAGCCGCTTGATGCTGCGGAAATAGGTATCGAACTCGTCGATCCCGATCGCCTCCATCATCGCGATGGACACCACCCGGTCGTAGGTGCCCTCCAAGTGGCGGTAATCCTTTTCGAGGAAGGTGACCCGATCGGCCACGCCCTCGTCGATCGCGCGCTGCTTGGCCACGGCGCATTGTTCCGGCGACAGCGTGACCGATGTCACCGTCACCCCATAGGTCCGCGCCAGGAAGGTGCCGAGCGCGCCCCAGCCCGACCCGATCTCGGCGATATGCATCCCCGGTTCCAGCCGCAGCTTGGCGCCGATGTGCCGCAGCTTGTCGATCTGCGCCTGGTGCAGGCTGACATCCGGCGAGGTGTAGTAGGCGCAGGAATAGGTCATCGTTTCATCCAGCCAGAGCCGGTAGAAATCGGGCGGGATGTCGTAGTGGTGGCGGATGTTCTTGGCCGCGAGGCCCAGCGGATTGCGCTGCTGGAACCGCCGCAACCCCCGCCACACCCGCCGCAGCGCCTGCTGCACCGGATGCGCCGCCAGCCCCGAACGGTTGATCGAGAACAGGTAGAGCAGGTCGAAGACCGGCGCACCGCCCTCCATCACCAGCCGGCCGTCCATATAGGCCTCGGCGGTCTTGAGTTCGGGGTTGGCGAAGATCTCCCGCTCGACCGCCTTGTCGATCAGGCGGATGGTGACTTCGGGACCGTCCTGCCCGCTGCCGAAGGAATGGCTGGCGCCGGTGTGGTCGAGGACGATCAGGCGCCCCCGGCGGACGAAGCGGCGCAGCAGGTTGGACAGCAGCATCATGGTCGGACGGGTCCTGGCACGGGAACCCCCGCCCTATGCCCCCGCGCGCGGCAAAAACCTACCCCGCCAGGTGCCGCGCCTGTGCGATCCGCCGAGTGATGATGCCATCGACCGGCCCGAACAGCGCCGCCAACACCCAGGCAAACCCCGCGCAAAGCACGATCGCGGCCCCGGAGGGCAGGTCGGCGTGGAAGGACAGCAACAGCCCCCCCAGGCCCGATGCCAGGGCGATGCCGACCGCGGCATAGACCATGCCACCGATGCTGCGAGCCAGGAATCGCGCCGCCGCCGCCGGCAGCATCATCAGCCCGACCGACATCAGGGTGCCCATCGCCTGGGCCGCGGCGATGACATTCAGCGTCACCAGCCCCAGGAACATCAGGTGCCAGGCCCCGCCCCGCGCCTTCACCGCCGCCGCATGGCCAGGGTCGAAGCATTCCAGCACCAGCGGCCGCCAGGCGAAGGACAGCCAGGCCAGGGTAAACGCCGCCGTCCCCGCCATCAGCCACAGGGCCGCGTCATCCACCCCCAGCACGCTGCCGAACAGCAGCCGCGACAGGTCCACAGCGCCGCCCGCGGTCGAGACGATGGCGACGCCGAGGGCCAGGGAGATCAGATACAGCCCGGCCAGGGCCGAGTCCTCTCGCCCGCCGGTCGCGCGGGACAAGGCCCCGGCGCCGACCACCACGGCCAGCCCCGCGATCAGCCCGCCGAGCGACATGGCGGTCACCGACAGCCCGGCCACCAAAAACCCGATGGCGACCCCGGGCAGCATGCCATGGGCCAGCACATCGGCGGTCAGCGACATGCGCCGCAGCACCAGGAACACGCCCAGCGGCGGCGCCGACAGGGCGAGCGCGATGCAGCCGACCAGGGCGCGGCGCAGGAAACCGAACTCGGCGAAGGGGCCGGCCAGAAGCTCGAAACTCATTTTTACGCGGCCTGGCGGCAGGCCTCGGCCGTATCGTCCCAGCCCTCGGCCATGGCGCGGGCGGCGAGGCGGTTGGCGGCGGTCAGCACATCGGCCGTCGGGCCCCAGGCGATGGGTTCGCGCGCCAGCAAAAGGGTCTGCGGGAAGACCTCCCGCACCAGATCCATGTCGTGCAGCACGGCGACGATGGTCCGCCCTTCGCCGTGCCAGGCGCGGATCTGGCGCAGCAGCACGGCGGCGGTATTGGCATCGACGGCGTTGAAGGGTTCGTCCAGCAGGATCACCGGCGCGTCCTGCAACAGCAGCCGGGCAAAAAGCACCCGCTGCAACTGCCCGGCCGACAGGCTGCCGATCGGGCGGCGGGCGAAATCATTCAGCCCAACGGCGGAGAGCGCCCGCACCGCGCGCGCCTTGCCCTCCGGCCCGATGGCGCGGAACGGCCCGCTCTCGGCCCAGAGGCCAAAGAGCACCACGTCCAGGCAGTCGATCGGAAAGGCCCGGTCGATGGCCGCCGCCTGCGGCAGCAGCGCCACGGCGCCGCCGGTCGAAACCCGCCCGTGGGACGGCGCATGCAGCCCGGCGATGGCGCGCAGCAAGGTGGACTTGCCGGCCCCGTTCGGCCCGACGACCGCGGTCAGCGAGCCTTCTTCGAAAGCGCCGGTCAGGTGATGCACCGCCGGCCGCCGGCCATGGGCGACGACCAGGTCATGCAGCCGGATCATGCCATCATCGCCCAGGCGACCAGCAACCCCAACGCCACGATCAGCACCGCCGCCCAGGACAGGCGGGCGCCGGCGGATGCGGAAAGGGCCAGGGGATCGGTCATGCGATACAAGATAACATTCTACCCGAGGTGGGCAAGCACCCAGTGCCCCGTTAGTCTCCCGCCCCATGCAGGGCAGCCCCACGATCGACCCCGACCTTCACCTTCGCCTCGCGCTGCGCCGCCATCGCCGCTTCGCCACCGGGCTTCTGGTCGCGATGGGGGCGCTGATGCTGGGGGCCTATGCGCTGCCGCCCGGGTATTGGGCCAGCCTGTTGCAGGCCTCGGCCAAGGCCGGGCTGGTGGGGGGGCTGGCCGATTGGTTCGCCGTCACCGCCCTGTTCCGCCACCCGCTCGGCCTGCCCATCCCGCATACCGCCATCATCCCGAACCAGAAGGCGCGGCTGGGCCAGGGGCTCGGGCGCTTCGTCGCCAACCATGTGTTTGTCGAGGCCGAGGTGCGGCGCATCCTGCTGCGGCTGGACCCGGCGGCGATCGTGCAACGCTTCCTGGCCGACCCGGTGACCGCGCGGCAGACCGCGCTGGCGCTGTCGGGCATGATGCCGCGGATCCTGGCCAGCATCGACGATGGGCGCGCACGGCGCCTGATCGTGCGGCTGCTGCCGCGTATCGTGACCGGCCCCGCCGCCGCCCGCCTGGTCGCCCGCGTGCTGCGGGCGCTGGTGTCCGGCGGCCGGCACCAGGAAGTCTTTGGCCTGGCGGTGGGGCAACTCAAGGCGGTGCTGGCATCGCGTGAGGACGCGCTGCGCGAGGCCATCGCCGCCCGCGTGCGCGCCGAGGGCGGCGCCCTGGTCGGCTGGATCGCCGGCGCCACCGTCGCCCGGCGCATCCTGTCGTCGCTGAATGCCGAACTCGACAAGATCGAGCCGGATGACAGCGCGCTGCGTGCCTCCTTCGCCGAATGGGTCGGGCATGAGATCGACCGGCTGGAAAACGACCCCGCCCGCGCCGAGGCCATCGGCCGGGTGATGCGCGATGCGCTGGCGCATCCGTCGGTCGCCGCCTGGCTGCTGGATGTCTGGGACCGGCTGCGCGTCGCGATGGCGGCCGATGCGGCCCGGGCCGATGGGCGGACGGTGACCCTGCTGACCGGGCTGATGGCCAATGCCGGGCAATTGCTGGGCGATGACGAGGCGGCGCGGGAGCGGCTGAACCTGGCGATCGAGGCGGTGCTGGTGACCCTGCTGCCCTCCGCCCAGGCACGGCTGGCGGATTTCATCGGCGGCGTGGTCGAGGGCTGGGACACCGCGACCGTGACCGACAAGATCGAACTGCGCGTGGGCCGCGACCTGCAATATGTGCGGGTGAACGGCACGCTGGTCGGCTTCCTGGCCGGGGGCGTGCTGTTCGCGGTGCTGACCGCGATCTTTGGCCATGTGGCGAATTAATAGGCCACGCGGTCGGATTTTTCTTCCCACAGCCTGAACCCCTCGGCCGCTTCATCCGCCAGCAGGCGGCGGATCGGCAGGCGGCGGGCTGCCAGGGGGGCCGCGACCTCGGCATAGATCGCCGCGTCGTCGAAGCCGATTTCCGCCGCGTCGTGCCGGTCATTGCCATAGACCACGGCCGCGACCCGCGCCCACCAGGCGGCGGACAGGCACATCGGGCAGGGTTCGCAACTCGTGTAGAGCACCGCCCCCGTCAGGTCGTGCGTGCCGAGGGCGGCGCAGGCGGCGCGCAGGGCCACGATTTCGGCATGGGCGGTCGGGTCGGAATCGGGGACGACGCGGTTCTGGCCCTCCCCCACCATCACGCCATCCTTGACCACCACGGCGCCGAAAGGCCCGCCGCAGGCGGCGACCGAGGCGCAGGACAGGGCGATGGCGCGGCGCATGGCGGTGGTGTCGTCGATCAAGGCATTTTTTCCCTTCACTGCCAGCGGCTTAAGCACGTGATGTGGCTTTCGGACAAATTGATCCCCTTGGATAAGGGGTTATACGGGCGGCCCTTTCCAACAGACAAGGATTTTATGCCGATCTCGTCGGCTGGCGGCAAAGGCCTACAGTGCCGTCATGACCTTTGCCCTCTCGATCCTCGACCAATCCCCGATCGTCTCCGGGCGCGACCCCGGTGCCTCGATCCGCGAGACACTGGCCCTGGCGCAGGCCGCCGACCGGCTGGGCTACGCGCGCTATTGGCTGGCCGAGCATCATAATTCCGCGGCCCAGGCCGGCACCTCACCGGAAATCCTGATCGCCGCCATCGCCGCGACCACCAGCCGCATCCGCATCGGATCGGCCGGGATCATGCTGCCGCATTACGCCAGCCTGAAGGTGGCCGAGCAGTTCCGCGTACTGGAGGCACTGGCCCCGGGGCGGATCGACCTTGGCCTGGGGCGTGCGCCGGGCAGCGACGGACGCACCGCCTTTGCGCTGAACCCCGACGCCGCCCGGGCCGCCGATAAATTCCCCCAGCAGGTGATGGAGTTGATCGGCTGGACCGGCGACGGGCTGCCCGCGACCCACCCCTTCGCCGCCATCCGCGCCCAGCCCGAGGTCCCGACCCGCCCGCAGATCTGGATCCTGGGGAGCAGCGACTACGGCGCCCAGGTCGCGGCGCATTTCGGCCTGCCCTACTGCTTCGCCCATTTCATCACCGATGGGCAGGGTGCTGCCGAGGCGCTGGCACTGTATCGGCAGACCTTCCGGCCAGGGGTATTGGAACAGCCCTATGCCGCCGTCGCCGTCGCGGGGCTATGCGCCGAGACCGAGGCCGAGGCCTGGCGGCTCTGGCGCCCCCGCGAAGCCTGGCGCCTGTCGCGCGATCGCGGGATCTACCTGCCGCTGATGAACATGGACGAGGCCGCCGCCTGGACCCCCACACCAGACGAAGAGGCCGCCATCCTGCGCCGCCGCCCCCGCGCGCTGGTCGGCACGCCGGAGGCGCTGTTCGCCCGGCTGGGGGCGCTGGCCGAGGAGATTGGCGCCGAGGAAGTCGCGGTGCTGACCCCCTGCCCCGATACGGCCGGGCGAGCACGGTCGGTGACCCTGCTGGCCGAGGCCGCGGGCCGTGCCGAGGCGCGCGCGGCGGCGTAGTATTGGGGAGTTGCGCCGTGGAGAGGGCTTCGCCCCCTCCACACCTCCCCCACCAGGGGCCGCCGCCCCTGGACCGGCGCGATGTATTGGCAAAATAATGGGAGGGGCATCACGGGCGCTCCCTTGATCAAGGGCGCACGATTCCCCTCCCATTATTTTGCCAAATCCCGTGGGTTCCAAGGGGCCACGGCCCCTTGGTGGGGAGAGTTTGAGAGGGGCAAAGCCCCTTTCAAGGCGCCCCCCCCAATACTATGCCGCAGCCACACCCGCCCGTGCCGCGGCGTAGCGGTTCACGTGTGGTTTCAGTCCCAGGTTTTCCCGCAGGGTGGTGCCTTCGTATTCGGTGCGGAACAGGCCGCGGCGTTGCAGTTCGGGGGTGATCATCTCGACGAAGTCTTCGCAGGCTTCCGGCAGGTGTGTCGGCAGCACGTTGAAGCCGTCGCAGGCGTTGGATTCGTACCAGTCCTGCATGCTGTCGACGATGTCGCTGGCCGTGCCGATCATGTAGAGGCCGCCGCCGGTGACCTGCTTGTAGAGTTGCCGGATGGTCAGGTTCTGTGAACGCGCGCGGTGCATTATGCGTTCGGTGCTGCTGCGGACTTCGGCTTCGCGTTGGGGTTCGGGCACGGGCCCGTCGATGTCGAAGCCGCTGAGGTCGCCGAGGGCGGCGAAGACTCGTGCCAGGCCGACGAGGGGGTCGGTCAGGTCTTGCAGTGCGTCGAACTTGGCCTGTGCCTCGGCGCGGGTGCGGCCGACGACGGTGCGGACGCCGGGCATGATTTTCAGATCGTCCCAGTCGCGGCCGTATTTCGCCATGCGGGATTTGACGTCGTCATAATAGGCCTTGGACGAGGCCATGGATTCCTGCGCGGCATAGACGACATCGGCGGTCTGCGCGGCGATCTCCCGCCCCGGTTCGGAGGCGCCGGCCTGGAACAGCACGGGCCGTCCTTGCGGCATGCTGGCGACGTTGAGCGGCCCGCGGACCGAGAAATGCTTGCCCTTGTGGTTCAGCAGATGCATCCGGCTTTCGTCGTAGAACAGCCCGCCGTCCTTGTCGTAGAGGAGCGAGTCAGGTTCCCAACTATCCCACAGGCCCTTGACCACCTCGACGAATTCGGCGGCGCGTTCGTAGCGCGTGTCGTAGTCCAGGTGCTGTTCGCGGTTGAAGTTCTTCGCCTCGGCTTCCGACCAGGAGGTGACGATGTTCCAGCCGGCGCGGCCGCCGCTGATCAGGTCCAAGGTCGCGAATTTGCGGGCGATGTGATAGGGCTCGTTGTAGGTGGTGGAGGCCGTGGTCACGAGGCCGATGTGCTTGGTCAGCACCGCCAGCGCCGGCAGCAGGGTCAGCGGCTCCATCTCCACCAATTCGTAGCCGGACCTGGCGAGCGAGCCGCGCGGTTCATCGCGTTCGCGCAACCCGATGCCGTCGGCGAAGAAGATCATGTCGAACTTGCCGCGTTCCGCCGCCTGGGCGTTGCGGACGTAGTGTTCGAAACGCAACGTGCCGTCGGCCGGCACGTTCGGGTGCCGCCAGGCGGCGGGGTGGTAGCCGAGCCCGCGCATCGACATGCCGAGCTTCATGAAGGGTCGCCGCGCCATGATCAGGCGTGCCCCCGCACTTGGCCGAATTGGTCTTCAAGCATCGCGCCCACCTTCGTTCCGCCGCGCGCTGCCTGTGCAACGCGCGGCAAGAACGGCGCATTCGCGGCCTCTGGTCAATCACGCCATCAGGCCGCGTGCAGCCCGGGCTTGCGCTTCTGCCAACCGTCGAGCCTGGCGCGCGCCGCGTTCCGCGCCGGATCCATCGCCGTGTCGTGCCCCGCCGTCTTGGCGGCCAGTTCGACGACATAGCCGTTGGGGTCGCGGAAGTAGATGGATCGCATGACCCCGTGGTCGGACGGGCCGCGGGTTTCGATTCCCGCGGCACGGCCCTTGGCCAGCATCGGCTCCAACTGGTCCGCGGCGACTTCCATCGCGACATGCAGGTCGAAGTCGTGCTGTTCCTTGAAGTCGAAGGGGCTGTTCGGCACCTCGAAGAAGGCGAGGAAGGAGCCATCCGCCAGCCGGTAGAAGGTGTGCAGCACGCTTGCTTCACGGCCGGTCTTGGTCTTTTCGATCAGGAAGGCCTCGGCCAGCTCCAGGCCGATGAAGTCTTCGTAGAAGCGGCGCGTCTCCTCCGAATCCCGGCAGCGATAGGCGACGTGGTGGAACGCGCGGACGGGGATATCGGCGCGCATCACGCGGCCCTCTGCGCCAGGATGGAATCGCGCCAGGCCTCGAAGCCCGCATGGGCCTGGGGCCAGGACGGGCGCGCCTTCATCGCGGCGATCCAGCGCTGGACGCGGGGATAGCGGGAGAAGTCGAAGCCCACCATTTCCCCGATCGTGACGTAGGAGACGCCCAGGAAGTCGGCCAGGTTGGGTTCCATGCCGCCAAGATAGGGCGCGGCGTCGGTCAGCATGTGGTCGTTGAGGATGCCGAGCAGCCGGGCGGCATTCGTGATGCAGCGGTCCGTCACGGCCTGCTGGACGTTGGCATCGGGGAAGGCGGTGTAGTCCATGACCTTCGGATAGACGACGCCATAGCCCCATTCCCGGTAGAAACCGGTATTGAACCAATCCATCTGCGCGTTGACCTTGGCACGCGCCCGCGGATCGGCGGGATAGGCCGGGGAGCCGGCGATCTCCGCGATGTATTTCAGGATGGCGGAGCCTTCGGTCAGGCGGAAATCGCCATCCTCCAGCAGCGGCACCAGTTGGTTCGGGTTCCTGGCGGTGTAGTCGGGCGCCATATGCTCACCGGTGAGAAGGTTGACCGGTTGCAGGTCGAGCGGCACGCCGGCCTCGGCGGCCAGGGTCACGATGGGGCGGCAGGTGGTGGAGCCGTCGAAATAGTAGAGTTTCATCGGGTGTCTCCTCCTTTTTTGGGGGACCATCGCGCCGCTGCCCCGCCGGTCGCAACCGGAATTTTTGGGCCGCTGGCGTCAGCCGAGCGTGGCGGCGATGTGCCCGGCCACGATCTCCACCAGCCGTTCCGCCCAGACGGCATCGGCGGGCACGCGCCAGCAGCAGGCGCCGAAGGAGAACGGGATATCGGGCCGGAAGGCGCGGCTGGCGCCACCGCCGGCGACATGCACCGCCGCCGTCATCGGATCGACGATGGCGGCACCCAGCCCGGCCTGGACGAGTTGCGCGGCCGAGACGGTCTGCATCGTTTCCAGCACCAGGTGCTGGTCGACCCCCGCCTCGGCAAAGGCGCGGTCGGTGGCGATGCGGGGCAGCGAGCCGGCGACCAGCCCGATCATCGGGTGTCCTGCCAGGTCGCGCGGCCCGAGGGCCCCGGCGCCGCGCGCCAGGGGATGGCCGGCGGGCAGGATCACGCGGCCGACGTGGTCGAATTCCGCGAGGTTCCGCCCCACCTCCGCCGAGGCCGGGATGCCGGTGAAGGCAAGGTCGCATTGCCGGCTGGCCAGCATGGCCAGCGCGGCCTGGGACGGCACGATATGCAGCCGCACCGGCGGGGCACCCGGCAGGGCGCGGAATTCGCTCAGCGCGCGTGGCAGGATGGAAAACCCCAGGGCCGAGATCGCCGCCACGGTCAGCGCCCCGCGCTGGCGCGAGCGGATGAGCGAGGCCGCGTGCTGGATGCGGTCGAGGCCGGTGAAGGCATGCTCCACCTCCCCAAGCAGTTCCAGCGCGGCTTGTGTCGTGGTCAGCCGGGTGCCGCGCCGTTCGAACAGGCGGAGTGCGAGGCGGGCCTCAAGGTCCGCGATCAGCCGGCTGACGGAAGGCTGCGACACGTTCAGCAACCCCGCCGCACGGGTGATGCCGCCGGTGAGGACGACGGCGCGGAAGGCTTCGATCATGCGGAAGGTGATCATGTTTTCATCATAGCATTTGCGGATGAAGCACGGAAAACACGGTATTGGATTTGATGATGACAGGCGTGCGACATGATGGCGACCTGCAATGGAAAAGGCGCCGTGATGCGGAACCCGATGCGATCGCTGCTGCTCGCGGCCGGCCTGGCGTTTTGTGCGGCGGTGCCGGCAAAGGCCCAGACTCAGAACCAGCCCTTGCGCCTGGTGGTGCCCTTCGCGCCCGGCGGGTCGATCGACATCATCGCCCGCCTGCTGGCGCAGCCGCTGTCCGAACGGCTGGGCCAAACCGTGGTGGTGGACAACCGGGCCGGTGCGGCGGGGCTGATCGCGGCCGAGCACGTCGTGCAGTCGCCGGCCGATGGCAATACGCTGCTGCTGGCCTCGGGCGGGCAGGTGACGATCGCGGCGGTGCTGGCGACGAACCTCAGCTTCAACCCGATGCGCGACCTGGTGCCGGTCACGCATGTGGTGAACCTGCCGTATATCGTCGTCGCCGGTCCCGGCCTGCCGCAGCCGGGGTTGCGGGAGATCCTGGCCGTCGCGCGGGCGACGCCGGGGGGTGTGACCTATTCCTCCTCGGGCGCCGGGTCGGTGACGCACCTGGCGATGGAATTGCTGGCGCAGGTGACCGGGACGGAGTTGCTGCACGTCCCCTATCGCGGCACGGCCCCGGCGACGGCGGATCTGATCGCCGGGCGCGTCGGGATGACGATGACGACGGTGGCATCCGTAAAAGCCTATCTCGATCGTGGTGAGATGCGTGCGCTGGCGGCGGCGACGCCGCAGCGCATCCCGGACCTGCCGCAGGTGCCGACGATGGCGGAACTCGGCATCCAGGGCATGGAAATCCCCGTCTGGGTCGGCATGGTCGCCCGCGCCGGCACACCGGCTCCGACCATCCGCCGCCTGGACGACGCGCTGCGGGCCGTGCTGGCCACGCCGGACATGCGCGCCAGGCTGGAACCGCTGGGGGCCGAGGTCGTCGCGACCGGCCCCGCCGCCTTCGGCCAGGTGCTGGTCGAGGATGAGGCGCGCTGGCGGCGCGTTGTTTCGACGGCGCGCATCACCCTGCAATAGAAGGCCTTTCATCATGCGGGACGACACGGGGGGGCTGCTGGCCTTCCTCCGCCGATACGACACGCCGACGGTCTGGAACGCGCTGGCGACTCTGCGCGGCCGGGGGATCGAGGGGTTTACCCGCGGCCCCAGCATCGTCACCGACCCGCAGGCGCCACCGATGGTGGGCTATGCGCGGACGGCGAAAATGGTGTCGAGCGACGAACTGCCGATGACGGCGGCGGAGCGCGAGGCCATCCGCTACGCTTATTACCGCTACGTCGGCGCCGGCGGCATCGTGGTGATGCAGGACTGCGGCAGCCAGCCGGGCCTCGGGTCGATCTGGGGTGAGGTGCATGCCGCGATCCATCGCGGCCTGGGCGTGCTGGGCGTCATCACCAATGGCGCGGTGCGCGACCTGGATGCGCTGGGCGATTTCCCGATCATCGCGGGCAGCATCTGCCTCGGCAACGGCGTCACGCAGATCATCGAAATCGATACGCCGGTCGAAGTGATGGGCCTGCGCGTCAACCCCGGCGAGTTGATCCACGCCGACAGGCACGGCGCGATGACCATCCCCGAGACGTACCTGCCCGCCCTGCCCGGCGCGATCGAGGCGTTGCTGGACAAGGAACGCGTGCTGATCGCGCAGACCAAACAGCCCGGCTTCGATGCCGAGGCACTGATCGCAATCTGGCAAGAAGCAGGCGCACACCGATGAGTTTGAAGATCCTGGTGATCGACCCGCTGTTCGACACCGTGCCCGACCTGGAAACCGCGGCCGCCGGCCCGGATGTGGAATTGATCTTCCGCCGTTCCGTCAACGGGCGGCTGGAGGATGATGCGGATTACGGCATCGCGGATGCGGTGCTGAATTGCCGCAGCGCGCATCGCCTGCCGGCGGATGTGATCGAAAAACTGGTGCGCTGCCGCTGCATCGCCCAGGGCGGCGTCGGCTATGGCCATGTCGACCTGGCGGCCGCCGGCACGCGCGGGATTCCGGTGATCCACACGCCGGACTACGGGACGACCGAGGTCGCCGACCACGCCGTGGCGCTGTCGCTGTCGCTGCTGCGTGGCATCCAGGCCTATGACCGCCGCCTGCGTCGGTCGAACGACTCCTGGGATGCGCGGCTGCTCAAGACGGTGAAGCGGCTAACCGGCTTGCGGGTCGGGCTGATCGGCGTGGGGCGCATCGGCACCGCCGCGGCGCGCCGGTTCGAAGCCTTTGGCATGGAGGTCGGTTACTACGACCCGCATCTGCCGGTCGGGCACCACCTGTCCTTCGGCTGGAAGCGGTTCGACACGCTGGACGAATTGTTGGGGCGCAGCGACCTGCTCAGCATCCACGCGCTGTTGAACGAGGCCACCACGGGCATGATCGATGCCCGCGCGCTGGCGCTGCTGCCGCCGGGCGCCGTGCTGGTGAACACCGCGCGCGGCGGCATCGTGCGGCTGGACGCGGTGCATGCGGCCCTGGTGGATGGGCACCTGGGCGCCGCGGGGCTTGATGTGTTCGAGGATGAGCCGTTGAACCGCGCGCATCCGCTGATCGCGGCCTGGGCCGCCGGCGAGGAATGGCTGGACGAGCGACTGATCCTTACGCCGCATTCAGCCTTCTACAGCACCGCCAGCATCCGCGACATTCGCCGCCTGTCGATGCAATACCTGATGGCCTACATGCGCCACGGCACCTTGCGGACCTGCGTGAACATGGGGGTATTGGCCGCGCGGCGCTGAACGCCGCGCGGCCAGCGCCGCGTCAGAAGCCGACCTGGTCGCCGCCCTTCAGGCTCAGCATTTCGCGCGCTTCGTCCGGGCTCGCGACTTCCAGCCCCAGGCTTTCGATGATCTGGCGCACCAGGCGCACCTGTTCGGCGTTGCTGGCGGCCAGGCGGCCGGGGCCGGCCCAGAGGCTGTCTTCCAACCCGACGCGGACATTTCCGCCCATGGCCGCGGCCATGGCGGCGATCTTCAACTGGTTGGAACCGGCGCCCAGCACCGACCACTGGTAGTTGTCGCCGAACAGGCGATCCGCCGTGCGCTTCATGTGCAGCACGTCATCCGGATGCGCGCCGATGCCGCCTTGCAAGCCGAACACGGTCTGGATGAACAGCGGCGCCTTCACCAGGCCCTGATCGAAGAAGTATTTCAGGTTGTAGAGGTGCGAGGTGTCGTAGCACTCGAATTCGAACCGCGTGTTGTTCCCGGCGCAGGTCGTCAGGATGTACTCGATATCCTTGAACGAGTTGCGGAAGATGATGTCCTTGTTTTCAAGGTAGGCCTTCTCCCAGGGGTGCTTGAACTCCTTGAAGCGGTTGAGCATCCCGAACAGCCCGAAATTCATCGAACCCAGGTTCAGCGAGGCGACCTCGGGCTTGTGGGTCGCGGCGGGGCGGACGCGTTCCTCGATCGTCATCGTCGGCGCGCCGCCGGTGGTGATGTTGATGACGCAGTTCGACGCCTGCTTGATGACGCCAAGGAAGGGGGCGAAGGCCTCGGGCGACTGGTCCGGGCTGCCGTCCACCGGGTTGCGCGCATGCAGATGGACGATGGCGGCCCCAGCCTCGGCGGCGCCGATGGCGGCATCGGCGATCTCGCTGGCGGTGATCGGCAGGTGCGGCGACATGCTGGGGGTGTGGATGGCGCCGGTGACGGCGCAGGTGATGATGACGCGGCGTGGCTTGGCCATGACACTCAGTCCTTTTGCTTGTGGGCACGCAGGGCGGCGAGTTTCTTGTCACGCCAGCGCATTTTCTCGGCGAGGTCAGGGGCCGCATCCCATTGTTCGGCGACGGCGGGGGTGTCGTAGACTGCGGGCGATGGCGGGGCTTCGGCCAGCCGCTTGTAGAATCCCGTGTAGCGCGCGCAGTAGTCGGGGATGCCGCCGGGCGCGTTCAGTTCGATGGTCTCGAACGGCCCCATGAAGGCCCAGCGCAGGCCGAGCCCATCCTTCACCGTCTTGTCCAGGTCCTGCGGCGTGACGTAGCCCTCATCGACCAGGCGGAAGGCTTCGGCCAGGAGCGCGCCTTGCAGGCGGTTGAGGATGAAGCCCTCGATTTCCTTCAGCACGATGATCGGCACCTGGCCGATCTGTTCGTAGATCGCGCGGGCGCGGGTGATGGTGTCCGGCGCGGTGAAGGGCGCGCCGGACAATTCCACCAGCGGGATCAGGTGCGGCGGGTTCACCGGATGCCCGATCAGGCAGCGCGCGCGACCCGGCAGGTCGCCTGCGAAAACGCTGATGCGGATGGCGCTGCTGGAGGAGGCCAGGATCGCGTCGGGCGGGGTCAGGCGGTCGAGGTCGGCGTAGATCGTGCGCTTGATGTCCGGCTGTTCCGGCCCGTTTTCCTGCACCATCACGACGCCGGCGACGGCTTCGGCCAGCGTGCTGGCGGCCGAGATGCGCCCGGCGGCCCCGGCCGGATCGTCGCAGAGCCCGGCCTGGGACAGGTCGATCAGCCCCTGGGCGCAAAGCCCGACGGCGTTCTGGGCCACGCCCTCGGCCGGGTCGAACAGCCGCACGGCAAAACCGCCGCGGGCAAAGATCATCGCCCAGGCGCGGCCAATCAGGCCGCTGCCGACAATCGCTACAGTCTTCACAGCCACAATACCTTCCGTCGCAGATCAAGATCGTCGCGGAGCATCCGGCTTTCGCCGCTCCAGGTCACGCTGCCGCGTTCCAGCGCGACCGTCGTATCGGATAGCGCGAGGGCGAGGTCCAGGTGGTGATCCACCAGGATGATCGCGACCTCATGCCGCAGCTTGTCGAAGGCTTCGAAGAGTTCTTCGGAAATCGCTGGTGAGAGCCCTTCAAAAGGTTCGTCCAGCAGCAGCACGCGGGTATCGCCCATCAGCGCGCGTGCGACGGCGACCATCTGCTGTTCGCCGCCCGACAGGTGATCGGCCGCGACCTTCCAGCGGGTTTTCAGCCGCGGGAAGAAGGTCAGCACGCGGTCCTCCTCCCAATGCTGCCCATTGCCGGTGATGCGCTTCAACCGCCCGAGGCCGAGGTTTTCCTGCACGCTCATCCCCGCGAAGAGCCCCCGGCCCTGCGGCACGAAGCCGACGCCGAGGCGGGAGGCGCGGTCGGCGGATAGCCCGGCCAGGTTGTCGTTCCCCAGTTCCACGCGGCCGGAGGCCGGTGGGGCGGTGCCCATGATGGTTTTCAGCAAGGTGGACTTGCCCGCGCCATTGCGGCCGAGCAGGGCCATCACCTCGCCCTTGCGCAGGGTCAGCGAGACGTCGCGCAGGATGTGGCTCTTGCCGTAGAAGGTATTGACGCGGTCGAGGGTGAGCAGGACCTCCTCCTCCGCCGCCGAGGCGCGCGGCTTGGAGGCGACCGCATGCGCGCCGCTGCCGAGGTAGACGGCCTGCACGCGTTCATCCGTGCGGGCATCCTCGACGCCGCCATCCACCAGGACCTCGCCATCATTCATGACGGTGACGCGATCGGCGATCTGGAAGACGCGGTCGATGTCGTGTTCGACCAGAAGCACGGGAATATCGGTGGACAGGCGCTTGATGAGGTCGCCGACGCGCTGGCGTTCGGCGGCGGCCAGCCCGGCCAGGGGTTCGTCCAGCAGCAGGATATGCGGGCGGGTGGCGAGCGCCAGCGCCATGTCCACCAGCCGCTGCCCGCCGTAGGAGAGCGCGCCCGCCTCCGCCTTCTCGATCCCCGCCAGCCCCATCCAGCGCACCAGCAGGGTGGTGTCGTCGTTGATCTCGGCGATGGCATGGGCCGAGCGCAGGGGTGCGAAGCGGGACGCATGCCGGGCCTGGATGGCGAGGCGGATATTCTCCTCGATCGACAGGCCCGGGAAGAGGTTGGTGATCTGGAAGGATCGCCCCAACCCGGCACGGGTGATCGCGAAGGGTTCCAGCCCCGCGATCTGGCGCCCATCCAGGGTCACGCTGCCGCGATCGGGCGCGAACATGCCCGATAGCAGGTTGAAGGCCGTGGTCTTGCCGGCGCCATTCGGCCCGATCAGGGCGTGCAGGGTGCGGTCGGCGACGGCGAAGGACACGTCCTTCACCGCGTGGATGCCGCCGAAAGACTTTTGCAGCCCCAGGGCGGCCAGAACGGGGCCGGACCCGGAGCCGGGGCGGATGAATTCCGCCGGCACGGGGGTCGGCGGTTCGACCCGCCGCGCCGCCATGGCCGCATCCAGATCCGGCGGCTTCGGGCGGAAGGGTGCGAGCAGCCGCGCGGCGACGCCGACCAGCCCGCTTGGGCTGAACATGATGAAGCCGACGAACAACAGGCCGAAGATCAGCAGCCAGTTCGGCGTGTAGATCGACAGGAATTCGCGGAACAGGATGTAGAACAGCGCGCCCAGCGCCGGCCCCAGGAAGGACCGCATCCCGCCGATCACCACCATCGCCAGCAATTCGCCGGAAAAGGCGATGGTCATCGGATCGGCACTGGCAAAACGGTGGTTGAAGACGCTGAGCACCCCGGCCAGCGCCGTCAGGCTGGCCGAGACCACGAAGGCCAGCAGTTTGTAGCGGTTGGTGTTGTAGCCGATGAAGCCGGCGCGCTGTTCATTCTCGCGGATCGCGACCAGCACGGTGCCGACAGGCGAGGATTGGAAGCGCCACAAGGCGACGCAGGCCAGGAAGGCCACCGTCGCGACGGCCGCGTAATACCAGCGCGGATCGTCCATCAGCCCCGGGCGCTCGATCCCGCCCAGGCCGTTCTCGCCGCCGGTCAATTCGGTCCAGCGGAAGGCGATGGCGTAGAACATCGCCGTCAGCGCCAGGGTCAGCAGCGAGAAATACACCCCCCGCCGCCGCAGGATGACGAGGCCCGCGATGGCGGAGCCGACGCCCACGATCAGCAACGCGCCGACACCAGGTGCCACCAGGCTGCCCGGGAAATACTGCCGTTGCAGGATGGCGGCGGCGAAGGCGCCCAGCCCGAACCACACGCCATGCCCGAAGGACACGAGCCCCGTGGTGCCGACCAGGATGTTCAGCCCCATGGCGGCGATGGCGAAGATGGCGACATCGGTCGCGGTCTTCATGGTCAGCCCCAGCGCATCCAGTGCGAAGGGCAGAAGGATCAAGGCCGCGGCGGCGATGACCAGGGATCGGATGTCGCGCATGGCCGGTTACTCGAATTTCTGGATGCGTTCGCCGAACAGGCCGCGCGGACGCAGCAGCAGGACGAGCACCATGAGGAGGTAGACCGAGGCCTCGGTGGCCGCCGGCAGGAAATAGGCGGCAAGCCCCCGCACGACACCGACGATGAAGGCCGCGGCGACGACACCCCAGAAGGAGCCGAGCCCGCCGATCACCACGACGACGAAGGCGAAGGTCAGGATTTCGGCGCCCATCGCGGGATGCACGCCGGTGATCGGCGCCGTCATCACGCCAGCCAAGGCGGCGAGCCCGACGGCGATGGCGACCACCGCGCTCATGTAGGGTTTCAGCGAGATGCCCAGCGCCGCGACCATGTCGGGGTTCTGCACCCCCGCCCGGACGACGCGGCCAAAGGCGCTGCGCGTCAGCAGCAGCCACAGCCCCAGGACCGAGATCGCGGCGACGGCCAGGATCAGCAGCCGGTAGCGCGAATAGATGAAATCCCCGATCAGCACCTGGCCGCGCAATTCCTGCGGGATCGAGAAGGGCACGGGCGCCGCCCCGAAGATCATGCGCAGGGTCTGTTCGGCGACCATCGCCAGGCCAAAGGTCAACAGCAGCCCCAGGATCGGATCGGCGCGATAGAATCGTCGCAACATGAAGCGTTCGATCAGCAGGCCGAGCATGGCGACCAGGAGCGGCGCCACGACAAAGGCACCGCCAAAGCCGATCTCCGGCGCCAGGGTCACCGTGAGGTAGGCGCCGATCGCGTAGAAGGCGCCGTGCGCCAGGTTCACGATCCCGCCGAGCGAGAAGATGAGCGACAGCCCCAGCGCGATCAGCAGGTAGAAAGCGCCGATGAGCAGGCCATTGAGGACCTGCTCCAGGATGAAGATGATTTGCACGGCCAGGGCCTCCCGTACCAAAGGGGGCCGCGCGCGGCGGCCCCCGTTACGCGGTCAACGGAATGTGCAGGCGTTCTCTTCGGCCGTGGCCGCGATCGCATCCAGCGGTTCGTTCGCGGCGGGCACCGCGGCGCTGGCGCGGAAGATGTCCCAGCGGTTGCGGACCTCACGCGCCGGCAGGGCGGTGATGGCATAGGCTTCCTGCATCAACTGGTGGTCGCGCTTGCGGAAGTAGCCTTCGCGGGACTTGAGGATGTCGGTGCGGCCCTCGCCCTCGAAATACTCGACGATCTTCATGCCGTCGGTGCCGCGGGTTTCGGTCATCGCGCGCGCCATCAGCTTCAGCGCGATATAGTCGCCCCAGGCTTGGTTTTCCGGCGGGCGATTGTACTTGGCGGTGAAGGCGCGGACGAAGGCCTGCGCGTTCGGCGCCTGGATCAGATGGTGCCACATCACCGGCCAGGTGCCGAGGAAGTTGCCCTGCCCCGCGCCCCAGGCCAGCGCCGTGTCGAAGCCGAAGCCCGCGACCGGGAATTGCAGGCCGAATTCGGAATACTGCTTCAGGAAGTTGGTGATCTGCGCGCCGGCCAGGTTGGCGACGACCAGGTCCGGCCGCGCCTGGCGGATCTTCAGCAGGAAGGGCGAGAAATCCGACAGGTCGGTCGGGATCAGGTCTTCCCCGCCCACGATGCCGCCGTTCTCGGCCATGAAGCGCTTGGCGACGCGCAGCAGGTCGTGGCCGAAGGCGTAGTCCGCCGTCAGCGCGTAGAATTTCTTGCCGCGGACCAGCCCCTGTTCCATCAGCGCGCGGCCGACGGTCTTCACATACATCGAGTTCTGGCCCTCGACATGGAACATGAAGCGCTGGCAATCGGCGCCGCGCAGCGCGTCGGAATTGGCACCCGTGTTCAGGAACAGCACGCGTTCGCGGTTGACGACCTGGGCGATGGCCAGGGCCGTCGCGGAATTGATCTCACCGACGATGGCCGCGACCTTGTCGCGCTGGACGAAGCGTTCGGCCTTGGCGCTGCCGGTCTGGGGATTGACGCTGTCTTCCATCAGCAGGTCGAGGCGGCGGCCGTTGATCCCGCCGGCGGCGTTGATCTCCTCGGCGGCCAGTTGCACCGCCTGCACCGCGTATTCGCCCAAGGGACCGAGGAAGCCGGTGCGCGGCGTCAAGTGGCCGATGCGGATGGCTTCGGACTGCCCATAGGAGATGGATGGGGCAGCGAGACCGATGGCAGAGGCGGCCATGAGGCCGCGGCGGGAGAGTGTCATATGTGTTTCCTCCTGATCGGCTGTTGCCGCCGACTGTGATCACGGTTCATACTCGCGCAGGAAACACGCCCTTGTCCAGCACCCAAAAAACAACACCCCCCACGATGGGGGAAACCGTCTATGGCCAGATCGCTGGCCTGCTCACCTCCGGCCGCGTGGCGCCGGGGGAGCGGTTGTCGCTGCGCGACCTGGCCGAACGGCTCGGCACCTCCACCATGCCCATCCGGGCCGCCGTCGGGCGCCTGGCCGAATACGGCGCGCTGGAGGTATCGCCCAACCGGGCGATCCGGGTGCCGGTGATGTCGGGGTCGCGCTTCGCCGAATTGTCCGACCTGCGGCAGCAGATGGAGGGGTTGGCGGCCGAACGCGCCGCCACCGCCGCGACGCCGCAGGACATCGCCGCGATCGCGCGGATCGAGGCCGCTTTCGCCGGTACGGTGGCGCGGGCCAATCCCGATGGCGGGCGCGCGGTGGCACTGAACCGCGACCTGCATTTCGCGATCTATGCCGCCGCCCGGATGCCCTTGTTGTTCGGCATGATCGAACGGCTGTGGCTGCTGGCCGGGCCGGTCCTGAACCTGGACATGCGGGCCGATCCGCGCCGCCTGGCCAATACCCCTGCCCCGCGTTTCCACGCCGCCGCCCTGGCGGCACTTCGCGCCCATGACGGGCCGGCCGCGCGGGCCGCGATCGCCGGCGATATCGCCGATGCCGCCGCCTTCATCCTGGCGCGTGGCGTGTTGAAGGAGGATTGAACATGGATCTCGGACTGCAGAATGCGCGTGTTCTGGTCACCGCTGGGGCGGGCGGCATCGGCCGCGCCATCGCCGAGGCGTTTTGGGAGGAAGGGGCGCAGGTCCATGTCTGCGACGTGGACGAGGCGGCGCTGGCCACCCTGCCGCCGGGCATCACCGGCACGCGCTGCGACGTGTCGGACCGCGCCTCGGTCGCGGCGCTTTTTGCGGGGATCGATGCGCTGGATGTGCTGGTGAATAACGCGGGTATCGCCGGGCCGACGGGGTTGGTGGAGGAGATCAACCCCGAGGATTGGGACCGCTGCCTCGACATCTGCCTGACCGGGCAGTTCAACGTCGCGCGGCTGGCGATTCCGCTGCTGCGACGCAGCAGCAATGCCTCGGTGACGAACCTGTCCAGTGCCGCCGGCCGCTTCGGCTTTGGGCTGCGGGCGCCCTATGCGGCGGCGAAATGGGGGGTGATCGGTTTCACCAAGTCACTCGCGATCGAATTGGGCGGTGCCGGCATCCGGGTGAATGCGATCCTGCCCGGGCTGGTGGCCGGCGACCGCCAGCGCCGTGTGCTGGAAGCCAAGGCCCAGGCGCGTGGCGTGAGTTTCGCCGAGATCGAGGCGCAGGCTTTTGCCTATGCCAGCGTCAAGGATTACGTGACGCCGCGCCAATTGGCCGACCAAATCCTGCTGCTGGCCAGCCCGCGCGGGCGGACCACCAGCGGCCAGGCGATCAGCATCGACGGCGATCTGCAGATGCTGTCCTGAGCCCGGTGGGCCAAGGATCGGGCGGACCGGGCGGCAAGGGTTTTGGTGGCTTTGGGGGGGCGATGGTCATGCGCGTCTCCATTGGCTCAGGCCGCGGGGCTGGCGGGCGCCACGCCGATGGTCGGCGCCGGTTTCCACCACGCCTGTGGCGCTTCCCGCGTGACGATGTCCGCCTGGATCTTTCGGCGTAGGGTCACATCCATCTCGGGGTACTGATCCACGGGGATCTCATCGAGCTGCTTCCTGATCGCCTGGAACGCGGCCTCGAATTCGGGCGACCAGGATCTCGCTGCCTGCAGATCCTCGCACAATCGCCTGGCCTGCGCGGCGATGGCCGAATACCTGGTCATCATGTCCGAGCAGAACTTGCTTTTCTCCGGCCAGTTGTAGGATTGCTTCGCCGCGCTGACGACCAGCGACGCGCCGGTGATGATGCCGCAGGGCAGCGCCATCCAGGGACTTGCCAGGATGCCGAGCCCGGCACCGCCACCCAGCGCTGCGCCCAGGGCAATCAGAAAATCCAGATGCCTGGCGTAATCCGCCACTTTGCTGTTCATCATCCTATAGTATTCAACGTAGTAAATACTATCGAGATAGGCGGAATAGAATTGCCGCACCCGCACCACGGCATCAAAGGCAACGACCTTGTCAGACATGCAAGCAGCCCCCCGGCGCAGATGGGCATAGCGATACTTTGCCGGGAGATTACCGACATCGGCGAGGTCATCGCAACGAGATTGCGTCAGCCGACCCCTGCCCGCTTCAGCGTCGCAAGCTCCGCCTCCATCGCCGCGATCTCCACGCGCAGGCCGGCGGCGTGGACGTCACGCTGCGCGATCTCGCCCGGGGTTTTCAGGTTCCAGGTATAGGTCTCGCTCAGGTTCTGGCGCTTGCGACGCAGCGCCTCGCGCAGCGCCAGGGCGTGGCTGCGGCGGGCGTCGGCGTCCGGGTCGAAGGGTACGACCGCATCGGGCGACGGGGGTGCCGCGCGCAGCACCTCCGGCAAAGGGGCCGGGGTCCAGGACGGGACCACATGGGCCGGCCAGAAGGCGCCGCCGCGGGCCACATCCTCGAACAAGCGGATCAGGGCCGACCAGCGCAGAGCCTCGACCCGGCGGGCGACGTGGCGGCTTGGCGGGGGTGGGCCGCCGCGCAGGATGAAATCGGTGCGGCCACCACCGGGGCCGATCCGCGTCACCACCGCGGCACGGAAGGATTGCGCCGCGACGGTCCCGAATTCCTGGCGCAGGAAGGCCTCCACCGCATCCAGCCCCGGCGCGGGGCCCAGCCCGCCCCGGTGGTGGCGCCAGGCGGCCATCACATCCCGTGCCGCCTGGCGCCGGGCGAAGCGCAGCATGGCGACGGTATGGAAGGCCTCGGCCAGCCAGTCCCAGGCGAAGGTCGCTTCGTAGACCAGGCGGAAACCCGCCTCGTAGCCCGCATCGCGCAGCGGCTGGAACCGCAGCACCAGCCAGGCGGCGGCCAGCGGGCCGATCACCCATAGCCGATCCTGCCATTCGCCATGGCCCTGCCACAGGTCCTGCGCGAGCCAGCCCGCGGCCAGCACCATCGCCGCATCCAACACGCCGCGCAGCAGGGTGACGGCCTTCGCCCCGCGCTTGGCGCGTGACGGCGGGACGGGGCTGCCGCCGCGCACACGGGGCGGCGGTTGGGGCTGGGGGGCGTCCGGGCGGTGGCGCGCGCTGGCGGCGGCGGCCAGCAGCGCCCGCAGGTCTGGCCGGCGCTCCGCCAGGCCCGATTGTTCGATCAGCGCGGCAAGGCGTTGCAATTCCTGGGCGACATGGGCGTCGGCCGCCATCGCTCAGGCTTTGGCATCGGGGGTGGGGCTCTCCATCGGCGCATGCTGCCAGGGGGCCATGAAGCATGCGTAAACCCCGGGTCGCATCGTGCGTAATTGATTGACAGTCGGCGATCCGGCTCTTGATCTGTAACAGCCCAAGGCGGGCGACGGGGAGACAACAATGACGAACCAACGCCACCTGCCGACGCGGCGGGCCTTTGGCGCCTTCGCCCTGGCCGGGATTTTGGCCGCCTGCGCCAGCGCCCCGGTGGTGCAGAGCCAGCCGCAGCGCGGCATTCTACAGATCCTGGCCGACGATTCCAGTTTCAGCCGCTTCACGACCGCCGCTGAACGCGCCGGGGTGGCGCAGGCCCTGGGCGGCGCTGGAACCTACACCGTCTTTGCCTTCACCAATTCGGGCTGGGAGGAACTGCCGGGCTTCCTGCGCGAAAGCCTGATGTCGGACACCGAGCGGCTGCGCCTGGCCGCCGTGATCAACAACCTGATCGTCGATGGCCGCCACACCATCGCCAGCATGGGCGGCCAGGTGCAGACCTACACCACGCGCAACGGATCACGCCTCACGGTCGATCCGCGCCAGGCCGGGCGGATCACGGTGGAATCGGCCGGGGGCGGCGGGCTTGGGGCCGGGGTGGCCAGCGTCGGCCTGCGCTCCGCGCGGCTGATCCGGCAGGATATCGAGGCATCGAACGGCGTCATCCACGTGCTGGACAGCATCATCGTGCCGTGACGGGCTGGACCGGTGCGCCATCGCGCCGGTCCAGCAGGCCCATGTCCAGCAATGGCACGCCGAGGCGGGTGGCCAAATCGCGCGTGGCGATCCCCCCGTCGCCACCGTCGTCGTGGCGCATGACCGGCAGGCTGCGGCCGGGGTCGGTCGCGTGTTCCAGGAACAGCCAGAGCCGCGCGCGACGGCTGCGCTGGCGCTGGCCGACCGCCATCCTGTTCGTGCCATCGGCCCATTGCCCGGGGTCCGTGACCTCCGTCCAGGATTCCAGCCAGGGGCGCAGCCCGGCGTAGTTGCCGATCGGTTCGCGCCAGTGTTCGGCGGTACTACCGGCGGCGGTGCGGCGGTCCAGGGTGACCATGCCCGCGGCGATCTGCGCCTGGCCGCGCCAGGGCAGCAGGCGGTCGATGGCGATGATGGCGGCCATGCCGAGCAGGGCGACGGTCATCTGCGCGGCCTCCAAGGCCTCGACATCGCCAAACGCCAGCGCCGCGAGCATCGCCAGGATCGCGATCGCCAGAATCACCTTCCAGAACGGCAGGATGCGGCCGACCGGGCGGTAGAGGATGGTGGCGCTGCCTGGCCCCGCGATCGTCGGTTCGGGACGGGTGAAGCCGTGGATGAAGAGCGACACGCGGTCGGGCGGGTATCGGGTCATGCCCCGAGGCTGCGCCGGAAGCAGGCCGGGCTGGAAGAAACAATTACGCCTGGGGAAAATCCCGTGGCCGGGCGCGATGACGCCGGCGCCCGCCCGGGGCACCGAACCGCGCCAGGAAGGGGGCGACCGCCAGCAGCGGCAGGGCCAGCAGCGCCAGCAGGGCAACCCGGGCCGCGACACCCCAGCCCAGCAGCGCCGCCGCCATCGCCGTCGCGCCCATCGTCAAGGCGTTCAGCAGCACGGCACACACCCACCAGCGGCGCAGGCGGGCGTGATGGCGGGCGACCAGGGTTTCGGGAACGGGGACCGCGGTTTCGACGACGCCATCCGGGCGCACGTCGTAAAGCCGGCCAGGATCGACGCGGAAAGGTTCCATTCCGCGCCGGACGGGTGGCTAGCGGCGCATGACCACGAAGACCGGGCCCTGGTGGCCCTGCTGCCGCATCCGGCGCACGCGCCACCACATGGCGCCGAAGGCGATGGCACCGGCGACCAGCACGACCGGGATCAGCACGGTCAGCGCCGCCAGCGCCAGCGCGCCCAGCGTCAGGGCCAGCCCGACGCCGGCGACCGCCATCGCGATGCGGCCGACCTTGCCGACGGCGCGGTCGATCGGTGCGGCGCCGCTCGTCGGTGGGTCAACGAAAGTGCCCTCGGGCGTCATGTCGAGGACGACGGGATGGGGACGGCGCGGATCGGTCATGGCAGGCATGTCGTCCGTCGGGGGCGCGTCTTCAAGCGGCGTTACGCAACATCATGTTTCGCTTGTGACGGCCCCTGCTCCGGCCGCACCACCAGGATGGTGCCGTCCACCGCCTCCACCCGCACCCGCGCGCCGATGGGCGGTTGCCCGGGCACATCGCGCGGCAGGCGGGCAGCCCAGTCGCTGTCGCCGATGCGCACGCGCTGGCCGGCGTTGTCCGGCGCCAGCATCACCCCGATCCGCCCCGCCAACCCGCTGTCGGCGGTGTTCAGCCGATGCGTCGGCTTCGGCCGGCCGCGCTTGAGCGAGAAGGTCACCCCGCCGGCCAGCAGCGCCAGGAAGATGACGCAGCTCGCCCAGAACGGCGGATCGAGGGCGGCCTCGGCCAGCCCCGTGCCGATCGCGGCGGTGCCGACCCAGAGCAGGTAGGCGCCCGGGACCAGCATTTCCGCCCCCAGCGCCACCAGCCCGGACAGGGTCCAGATCAACCAGGCAGCCATGGCGAGTCCCTCGGCACGGGCGCCGCACCCGGCAAGGCGCCCATCGGCGGCATCGGCGTCGGTTCCGGCGGCGGCCGGTGCGGGCGATTGCCGGTGCCGGTCGCGCCGCCGCCCGAAGGCGGCCCACCCTTGAGCAATTCCATCGCCTGGATGATGCCGCTGGCAAGCCCGGCGCTTTCCATCGGCAGCAGCACCAGCCGCGACTGGTTGGAGGAGACGATGGACTGGAAGGCGGCGACGTATTTCTCGGCGATGAAGTAGCGCAGGGCGGCCTCGCCAGCCTGGTCGGCCACGTCGGCGATCATCTGGGTCGCGGCGGCTTCGGCCTGGGCCAGGCGTTCGCGTGCCTCCGCGTCGCGATAGGCGGCGTCGCGGCGGCCCTCGGCGGCGAGCACGATGGCGGCCTTGGCGCCCTCGGCGCGCTTCACCTCGGCTTCACGGTCGCCCTCGGCCTTGGCGACGGTGGCGCGGCGTTCGCGTTCGCTGCTCATCTGCAGGTTCATCGCGCGGATCAGGTTTTCCGGCGGTTCGATCTTGCGTATCTCGACGCGGCTGACTTTCACGCCCCAGGGCTCGGTCGCACCATCCAGGATCGCCAGCAGCGAGGAGTTGATGCGGTCGCGGGAGGAGAGAGTCGCGTCCATCTCCATCTCACCAATCACCGCGCGGATATTGGTCATCGACAGGCTGGTGAGGGCCGAGGTCAAATCCTGCACGGCGTAGCCGGCGCGGGCCGGGTCCATGATGCGGAAATAGACGATGCCATCGACCGCGACCGTCGCATTGTCCTTGGTGATCACCGATTGCTCGGGGATATCCAGCACCTGTTCCTGCACATTCAGCCGGCGGCCGATGCGGTCGATATAGGGCACGATGAAATTCAGCCCCGGCGCCAGAAGCCGGGTGAAGGCACCAAATCGTTCGACGGCCCAGACCTCCCCCTGCGGGATGGTGCGGATGCCCTTGCTGACCGTGACAACGGCCAGGACCAGGATGACGAGCAGGACGATCGTGGTGCCGGAAATGGCGAAATCCATGCGCTTGGTCCCCTTGCGAGCGCCAAGCCTACGCGAGACGATGGGCGCTGCTAAGCCACGGTTGCGTCAGCGGGGTCGGGATGGGCGGGGAGGTTGCGCCGTGCAACCGCGCCCCTTCAGGCCAGGGCCACCAACCGCCCAGCGCCAAACAGCGCCCCGGCGCACAGGCCGTTCGCCGCCAGCAGCGGGCCCAGCATGGCCAGGCCGCGGGCTTCGTGCAGCAGCACCACGGCGCGCGGCAGGGCGACCAGCGTGCCCGTGAACCAGCACAACGCCGCCACTGGCACCGCGATCCAGGACACGTCCTGCACCCCGGCCAGGAAGGCCCCCAACACGCCGGCGGCCATGATCAGTAAACCCATGGGAAACGTCCTTTGATCCAGGCCCTTAATATTCGGCACAAAAGTTAACGGCGGCTTTAAGCTCTGCCTTGAAGCGATCCGCCCGTCGTGGTCAAAGCCCGCGATGACACAGACCCCACCGCATGGCCCCCAGGACCGCATCCTGATCCTGGACTTCGGCAGCCAAGTCACCCAGCTCATTGCCCGCCGCCTGCGCGAATCGGGCGTGTATTGCGAAGTCTGGCCCTTCAATAACGCCGCAGCCGAACGAATCGTCGCTTTCGCGCCAAAGGGAATTATCCTGTCCGGCGGGCCGGCGAGTGTGACCGAGGGTGCAAGCCCGCGGGCGCCGGATGCCATATTCGGCATGGGTCTGCCAATACTGGGCATCTGTTACGGCCAGCAGACCATGGCGGCGCAGTTGGGCGGCACGGTCGAGGGTGGGCACGCCCGCGAATTCGGCCGCGCCACGGTCGATATCACCGGCGATTGCGCGATCACCCAGGGCGTCTGGGCGCCGGGGGCACGCGAAGACGTCTGGATGAGCCACGGCGACCGCATCACCGTGCTGCCGCCGGGTTTCCGCGTCGTGGCAAGCAGCGAGGGCGCGCCCTTCGCCCTGATCGCCAATGACGCGCGCCATTACTACGGCACGATGTTCCATCCGGAGGTCGTGCATACCCCGCATGGCGCGGCCCTGCTGCGCAATTTCACGCATCTGGTCTGCGGCTGCACCGGGGACTGGACCATGGCCGGCTTCCGCGCCGAGGCCATTGCCCGCATCCGCGCGCAGGTCGGTTCGGGTCGCGTGATTTGCGGACTGTCGGGCGGGGTGGATTCCTCGGTGGCGGCGGTGCTGCTGCATGAGGCGATCGGCGACCAATTGACCTGCATCTATGTCGACCACGGGCTGATGCGGGCGAATGAAAGCACGCAGGTCGTGGCGACCTTCCGCGACCGCTTCAACATCCGCCTGGTGCATCGCGATGCCAGCGACATGTTCTTGGGCGAATTGGCCGGCGTCACCGACCCGGAGGCCAAGCGGAAGATCATCGGCCGCCTGTTCATCGAGGTCTTTGAAGAAGAGCAGACCAAGATCGGCGGCGCCGACTTCCTGGCGCAGGGCACGCTGTATCCGGATGTGATCGAAAGCGTGTCGGCGACCGGCGGGCCATCGGTCACGATCAAGTCGCACCACAATGTCGGCGGCCTGCCCGAGGGCATGCGGATGCAACTGGTCGAACCGCTGCGCGACCTGTTCAAGGACGAGGTCCGGGCGCTGGGCCGCGAATTGGGTATGCCGGAGGAGATCGTCGGCCGCCACCCCTTCCCCGGCCCCGGCCTGGCGATCCGCATTCCGGGCGAGGTGACGCGGGAACGCGCGGATATTCTGCGCAAGGCCGATACGATCTACCTGGAGGAGATCCGCAACGCGGGGCTCTACGACCAGATCTGGCAGGCGTTCGCCGTGCTGCTGCCGGTGCGGACGGTGGGGGTGATGGGCGATGGACGGACCTATGACCACGCCTGCGCGCTGCGGGCGGTGACCAGCACGGATGGGATGACGGCGGATGTGTATCCGTTCGAGGTCGCGTTCCTGACCCGGGTCGCGGGCCGGATCGTGAATGAGGTGCGGGGGATCAACCGGGTCACGTATGATGTGACGAGCAAGCCGCCCGGGACGATCGAGTGGGAGTGAGGGCTATGCCGGCACAGGACCAGCGCGGGCGAGACGCCTCCCCATGACCCCCACGCTCCATGGCATCAAGGCCTGCGACACGATGAAGAAGGCCCGCGCCTGGCTTGATTCGCACGGCGTCGCCTATCGCTTCCACGACTACAAGACCGCCGGCATCGATGCCGAGACGCTGCGCGGCTGGGCCGCCAAGGCCGGTTGGGAAACCCTGCTGAATCGCGCCGGCACCACCTTCCGCAAGCTGCCCGAGGCCCAGAAAACCGACCTGGACGAAGCCCGGGCCATCGCGCTGATGCTGGCGCAGCCATCCATGATCAAGCGCCCGGTGCTGACCCTGGGCGATGAGATCGTGGTCGGCTTCAAGCCCGAGGTGTACGCGCGGCACTTCGCCTAACGCGGATACAGCCGCCACTTGTATTCCGTGATCGCGAAGGGTCCCGGCACGCCCCAGCCGCGCCCCGATACGTTTTCCGGGGCGGTGTCTTCCTTCAGCAGGGCCACCAGGTCCTGCCGCACGCGCGGGTCGTTGCGGAAATACTGGTGGCCGATCCAGTTCAACTCGACACTGTTGGGCGGCATCGGCTTCACATCGATGCCGCCGATGACTTCGCTGTAGTCCACCACCTTCACATTCGGCGGCAGGTCGGCCGGATGGGCTGGGCCGGCGGTGCCGATCCTGTCGCCGCTATTGACGATCCCGGACACCAGCCAGACCGTGCCGTCGTCGCGGTTCACCGCGATCGTCACCCAATCGGCCAGGTCCGCCAGCGGGCGCAGCGTGCCGCAGGTCGGGCTGGCGGTCCGGCCGGGCAGGTCCAGCACATCGGCCACATCGTCGCCGGCCATGATGATGGCCTGGCGGAACAGCCCGATCGGCGGGCGGTCCACCTGGCCGGCCAGGGCCTGCATGGCGCCCCGGGTCGCGCGGGCGCCCATCGAATGGGCCATGTAGACCGGGCGCGAATCGGCATGCAGCCGGTCGATGGCAAGCAGCAGCCGCACCAGCGCCAGCCCGGCGCCGACCGAATCATTCTGGTCGTCGCGATAGGCTTCCAGCGATCCCTTGCCGTTGCTGGGCCAGGAAAAACTCAGCGGCACCAGGGGCGGCGACCCGTCGGCCTCCAGCCATTCGCACAAGGCGGCGGTGCGCGCGACGGCATCGGCAAAATGGTAGTTGAAGCCATGCACGAAGAGCAGCGGCAGCCCGCCCACCTTGGCGGCGATAGCGAACCAGTCGCGCAACACCTGGTCCAGCCCGGCGTCCGGATCGTCCTTTCGCGCCACTTCCGGCATGCCGGCGATGGGTTCGACCGAGGGGTCGGCATCGGCCTCACAGGCGACCACCCCGGCCCAGAGCCGCCCCGCCGGCGCCGCCGCCAGGTCGCCAAAGGCGATCTTGCTGTCGTCGTAGAAGCGGCTGGTGGCGAAGAAAACGCGGCGGACGGTCATGCCTGGCTCCCACAGGATCGGTTCGCGGCAGCATAGCCGAGGCCGCCCAGGCTTTGGGCAGGGATCGTGGCGGCATCGCATTGGTGCCGCGCAATTCCCCTTGCGCCGGGGGCGGATCGGCCCTGACATCCCGAGGTCTACCGAAATGGAGCCTCTGTCATGCGTGCCTTGCGTAAGTTCCTGCCTGCGCTGCTGCTGCCCGCGGCGCTGCTGAGCCAATCCCTGCCGGCCGAGGCCCAGGCGCCGGGGGTCATCCCCTCCTCCGACATCGTGGGGGCGATCCGGGCGCGCGGCATGCTGAATTGCGGTGTGGCCGATGGCACGGCCGGTTTCTCCGTGCCCGACAGCCAGGGCGTCTGGCGCGGCTGGTCGGTCGACCTGTGCCGGGCGGTCGCCTCGGTCGTGCTGGGCGATGCGAGCAAGGTGCGGATCGTGCCGACGACGACGCAGCAGCGCTTCACCGCCCTGCAATCGGGCGAAATCGACCTGCTGTTCCGCAGCACGACCTGGACCTTGAGCCGGGAAGCCAGCCTGGGGCTGCTGTTTGCCGGCATCGACATGTATGACGGCACCGGCTTCATGGTGAAGACCAGCACCGGGATCACCTCCGCGCGGGGGCTGGATGGCGCGACGGTCTGCGTGTCGCCGGGTTCCACCACGGAACTCAATGTCGCGGATTACTTCCGCACCTCGAACATGCGCTTCACCCCGGTGCTGATCGCCGATATCGAGGCGTTGCGCTCCGCCTTCATCAGCGGCCGCTGCGATGCCTATACGACCGACGTGTCGAGCCTGGCGGCCTTCCGTGCGAGCCAGGGGGCCGCTGCCGCGCAATACCGGCTGCTGCCCGAGGTGATCAGCAAGGAGCCGCTGGGGCCGGTCATCCGCAAGGGCGACTTCCGGTACTTCGACATGGTGCGCTGGACGCTGTTCGCGATGCTGACGGCCGAGGAACTGGGCATCACGAGCCAGAACATTGACACCTTCGCCACCAGCACCAATCCGGAAATCCAGCGCTTCCTCGGCCGCGCCGGTGACCTGGGGCAGATGCTGGGCACCGACAATGGCTGGGCGGCGCGGATCATCCGCCAGGTCGGCAATTATTCGGAAGTGTGGGAACGCAACATCACGCCGATCGGCTGGGACCGCGGGCCGAACCGGCTGTGGAACCAGGGTGGGTTGCAGTATCCGCCGCCGATGCGGTGAGGCGGGTTTCCCCCGGGGGCGATACGCCCGCCCCCGGGGGAGGCTTGTCAGCCGGCAAGGACGCCCGTCCGACGCGGATCGGCGACGTTCTCCCCAGGCGCCAGCCCGCCCAGTTCGGCCCGTAGTTTGGACAGGTCCAGTTGCAGGCCGGCGTCGTCCGGTGCGATCGCGATGGCCTGGACCAGGACATCATGGGCCGTGCCGTAATCCTTGCGCCGCGTTGCGATGACGCTGCGGAGGCGCAGGATGTTCACGCTTGCGTTGGGCGTCAGCGCATGCGCGGTCCCGGCCGCAGCATCCGCACCATCAAGATCGCCGTGAGCCAGGCGCATTTGGGCGAGTTGGAGATGCGCGCCCGCATCATCCGGCGCGTCCCGGATTGCCTGTTCAAGAAGCTGCACCGCCCGCGCCATGTTGTGACGACGTGATTCGATCCAGGCCAGTCGCTGCAAGAAGCGTGTGGTCCGGCCCGTAGCCCTGGCCAGGGCGGCTTCGGCTTGCTCCAGGGCGGCGTCCGGTTGGCCCTGGGCCATGCACAGGCCGGCCAGGTCGAAATAAGGCCAGGGGTCGCCGGGCACACGGGCGATCGCGTCGCGCAAAACCTGCTGGGCGGAGGGCGGGTTGCCGCGCCTGATCTCGATCTCCGCGAAGTGGCGCATGGCGGCAACCGGTGCTTCGGCACTGTGTGCGATCGCGGCCTCGGCCGCCGTTGCCGCGCCGTCCAGGTCGCCCTGTTCGGCCAATAGTTTGGACAGGTCCAGGTGCAGGCCGGCGTCGTCCGGTGCGATCGCGATGGCCTGGACCAGGACATCCTGGGCCGTGCGATGATCCTTGCGCCGCATTGCGATGACGCTGCGGAGGCGCAGGATGTTGATGCTTGCCGTGGGCGTCAGCGCATGCGCGATCCCGGCCGCGGCATCCGCACCATCAAGATCGCCGTGAGCCAGATGCATCTGGGCGAGTTGGAGATGTGCGCCCGCATCATCCGGCGCGTCGCGGGTTGCCTGTTCAAGAAGCTGCACCGCCCGCGCCATGTTGTGACGACGCGACTCAATCCAGGCCAGTCGCTGCAAGAACCGCGTGGCCTGGCCCGTGGCCCTGGCCAGGGCGGCTTCGGCTTGCTCCGCGGCGGCGTGCGTTTCGCCCTGGGCCATGTGCAAGCCGGCCAGGTCGAAATAGGGCCAGGGGTCGCCGGGCGCACAGGCGATCGCGTCGCGCAGAATCTGCTGGGCGGCGGACGGGTTGCCACGCCTGACCTCGATATCCGCCAGGCGGCGCATGGCGGCGACCGGCGCTTCGGCACTGTGTGCGACTGCGGCCTCGGCCGCCGATGCCGCGCCGTCCAGGTCGCCCTGGGTCATGCGCAGCCCGGCCAGGTCATGGTGCAGGCCCGCCTCGTGCGGCTCACGCCGGATGGCGTTTTCCAGCGCGGCCCGCGCCGCGTCGAAATTCTTCCGCCGCACTTCGATCTTGGCAAGCGTGCGATAAAAGGAGCTCAGCTTCGGGCCGTCGATTGCTTTCGCGCGATGCGGATTTGCCTCGGCTGGTGCAGGCCCGGCCGCAAGTCCTTCCGCCGATGCGACGAGGGGCGTGGCCTCGCGTTGCTCGCCCAACGACGATGCAGCGGAACGACGGGACGGGTCCGCGGCGGCGTCATCGTTGTTCTGCAAAGCAGCCGGCCGAACGAAACCAACCGAGGGATCACGCCCCCCGCCCACCGGCTCCATCCCCAACTGGCGCGCCATGCGCTGTCGCGCGGCGGGTTTCAGCGTTTCGTAGTCGTCGAGCAGCAGGCTCAGGCATTCCGGCGTCTGCACCGCGGCGGCTTCTTCCGCGGTCCAGCCCATCTGCTGCTTGCCCAGGCTGTGGATCAGGTTGCGCGTCAGGCGCCGGATCAGCACCCATTCCGTCACCTGGTGCGACAGCAGCGCGATCGTCGCCTGGTCGGCCGCCTGCGCGAACTCCGCCTCCAGCTCCGCCGCCAGGCGCGCGAAGGCCGCATAGCGGATGTTGACGAAAAGCTGGCGTGACGCGCGGTAGTAGCGCGCCGCGCGCCCGGCCAGGCCGCGTTCGGCCAATGCGTCGTCGTCCTCGACGATGATGATCTCCGGCGGCGTCGGCAGGCGCGGCCGTGGTGGCGCCGGCGGGGGTTTTGGCGCGGATGGCTTGGCGTCGTTCGGCGCGGTCGCCTCCTCGATCCGGGGCGCTGCCTTGGCCGGCGGCGGCTTCACCTCGCCGCGGGGCACGGGCCTGGGTGTCGAGGCATCCGTGATGCCAAGCTGCTGCATCAGATCCTGCAGGTCGGCCTTGATCTCCTGCAGGTAGTCTTCCGTCTCCGGCAGCATCGCATCGATGATGCGCTTCAACCAGGATGGGATATGCGCCCGCACGGCCTCGGCGAAGTCGGCGAAATGCACCTGGCGCTGGTCGCCGTCCTGGAAGCGCAGGAATTGCCGATAGACCTCGGGCTGCGCCCCGAAGGAGGCCGGCAGTTCGATCAGCACCGTGCACAGCCTGGCCGCGAAGGTGAAGCCGTAGGTCGGCGCTTCCAGCGCCCAGCGGCGCCCTTCCACCAGCGCATAGACCTCCCCGTCGGAGATCACCGCCCCCAGGCCGACCGGGTTCATCGCCGGCATCGGCCGGGTCGAATCCGCGGCGCGGAATCCGTAGTGCAGGATCAGCCCGGCTGGCGTCACGACCCGTTCCACCCGGTCGAAGAACGCCGCCCCGAGCGGCGGCGCGAAGACGGTTTCAACCCCGGCGACCGCGGCATCGAGCCGCAGTTCGACCCCCTCCGGCAGGCGGAAGAAGCGCCGGCTCAGGCTCTGCATCACCCAGTCGGCGGCGACCGGCGGGTTGTCGGCATAGGGTGCGGCGACCGTGTCCTGGTCGAGCGTGTTGCCCATCAGGATGACCTCGGTCCAGTCGTGGCCCAGGTCGTGTTCGCCCTCGGCCCGGCACAGGGCGGTGACATCGACGACCTCGAGCCCGCCCTGCACCCCCGGGGCGCTCTGCCGCAGACGGCCATAGACGCCGTTGCGCTGGCCGATGACGATCTGCGACACGCGGCCGTCCTGGCAGGAGCGGTACATCAGGCCGAACTTGTTGGACGCGAGCGAGGCGACCTTGGCCCCCATGCCGAAATTGCCGTCCAGCGCCACGGTCTTGAACAGCGAGGAGGACAGGTCGGAGATCTTCAGCAATTCCTCCGGTGACAATCCGCGGCCGGTGTTCCACAGCCGCAGCTTCATCGCGTCGCCGACCGAACAGGCGCTGATGCGGACCTGGGGCGCGGCCCCGGTGGCGCTGCGTGCCGCCTCCAGCGCGTTCACGACCAGTTCGCGCAGCATCATCGTCTTGGGGCAACGCTCGATCGTGGAGGCGACCATGAAGGCCTCATCGGCGATGCGCAGCGGGACGACGACGGTGTTGGGGTGCATCGGCAGCAGGTCTCCAAGTTTCGGCACCTTCGGGATGGGCCCGAAGGACTGGCGTAGCGTCTGTTGGGATTTCTTGGCGCGGCTTTGTAGCAAGCGTTCGCCTGAGCTTTTACCCTGTCCGTGCTTGGCGCGTCCACCGGATTGCCGTGTCGCGGGGCCACGACCACGTGACACGGAGCTGCCCCAAAAATACCACATGGACCGGCGGGTGAGGTGTTTGCGCCGCGACCTGGGGACCGGTCGCCCTTGACTGAGGATCAGGCCGCCGCGGTCCTTCGGGCAAGACGTTGCGCCAGACCGATGGGGCCGGATGTCGCGCCGGTGTATGTTTTATTGCCGGCGCCAATTTTTGCGATGACGGCGCCCGTCGCGCGACGTCCATTTTTGTGGCCCGGCTGGTGGTTTGCGGCCAGCGGCATCGGTGGCCATAACGGCGCCATGTCCATGGAGCCTGCATCGATGCGCGAACAGTACGCCAAGGCCGGCCGCGCGGATCCGCGCCCGGGCCTTCGCATGGCGGGCTCTCTCCGCCGCGCCGCATCAAGGAGCCTGACCGCGTGAGCACCCCGCCATTGGACGCCGCGACCGAGGCCCTGTTCCAGGATCTGCAGGCCCAGCCGCGCGACGCCCGCCGTCGGGTACGCCTGGCGGTCGCCCTGACGCGCGCCGGCGCCCATGAACGCGCGATCGCGGTGCTGGCCGAAGGCCTGGCCGAGACACCGGATGCGACCGAACTCCTGGCGCAGCATTGCGTGGCGCTGCGCATCGGCCGGCGCTTCGACGACGCCGACCACGCGCTGGTGGCCTTGGCCGCGGTCGCGCCCGACCATCCGCGCCTGCATCAAATGCGCGGCGACCTGGCTGTGGCGCACGGCGACTGGGCCGCCGCGGTCGAACACTATGCCGCCGATGTCGCCGCCGCCCCACGGGAAGCCTATCGCCGCACAAGGCTGGCACAGGCCCTGTACCGCACGGGGGCGCATGAACGCGCGATCGCCATGCTGGCCGAAGGCCTGGCCGAGACACCGGATTCGCCGGAATTGCTGGCGCAGCATTGCACGGCGCTGCGCGTCGGCGGGCGCTTCGACGACGCCCACCAAGCGCTCGTGGCCTTGGCCGCGGTCGCACCCGACCATCCGCGCCTGCATCAGATGCGCGGCGAAGTGGCCGCGGCGCGCGGCGACTGGGCCGCCGCGGTCGAACACTATGCCGCCGACGTCGCCGCCGCCCCGCGGGAAGCCTATCGCCGCACAAGGCTGGCACAGGCCCTGTACCGCACGGGCGCCCATGAACGCGCGATCGCGGTGCTGGACGAAGGCCTGGCCGAGGCACCGGATTCGTCGGAACTCCTGGCGCAGCATTGCACGGCGCTGCGCATCGGCGGGCGCTTCGACGACGCCCACCAAGCGCTCGTGGCCTTGGCCGCGGTCGCACCCGACCATCCGCGCCTGCATCAGATGCGCGGCGAAGTGGCCGCTGCGCGCGGCGAGTGGGCCGCCGCGGTCGAACACTATGCCGCCGATGTCGCCGCCGCACCGCGGGAGGCCTATCGCCGCACAAGGCTGGCGCAGGCCCTGTGCCGCACCGAAGCCTATGACCGGGCGATCGCCGTCGTATCGGAAGGCCTGGCCGAGGCACCGCAGTCACCCGACCTCCTGATGCAGCATTGCGTGGCACTGCGGCTCGCCGGGCGGTTCGACGAGGCCGGTGCCGCGACCATGGCACTGGCGCGGGCGCAGCCGGACCACCGGCTACTGCATCAGATGCGCGGTGACCTGGCGTCGGCGCGCGGCGACCTGCCCGACGCGATCCTGCATTACCGCGCCGACGCCGCCGCCGCCCCGCACGAAGCCCATCGCAAGGCACGGCTGGCGCAGGCGCTGGACCGCGCGGGCGAACACACGCAATCGCTCGCCATGCTGGCCGAAGGCCTGCAGGCGGAACCGGATTCACCGGACCTGCTGGCACAGACCTGCGTGACGCTGCGCCTGGCCGGACAGTACGAGGATGCGGCGTCGGCCATCGCTGCCCTTGCACGGGCAAGCCCGGATCACCCGCGCCTGCATCTTCTGCGCGGCGAACTGGCCCTGGTATGCGGCGAGCATGTCACCGCGAATGCGCATTTCCGCGCCGACCTCCTGGCGAACCCGAAGGATGCGGGGCGGCGGATGCGTCTGTCGCACGGGCTGCGGCGCATTGGCGACCTGCAGGGGGCCTTGGCGCTGATGGACGCCGTGCAGGACCCCTCCCCGTCCGAACGCGCCGTGCGCGCCGAAATCCTGATGGAACTGGGCCAGTTCGACGAGGTGGACCAGCTCCTCGACTCCTGGACCGAGGATCGGAACAGCGCGCCAAGATTACGCGTCGCGGCGCAGCGTGCGGCGCTGCGCTACGATCACAGCACCGCCATCGACCTTGCCGAGGCGTTGCTGGCGCTGACGCCGGAGGATTCGCGCGCAGCACTGTTCCGTGCGAAGGCCGCCACCTTCCTGTTCCAGACCGATCGCGCCTGGGAGGCCATGGGCCAGGTCGCCATCACCCCGCCAGGCGGCGGCCCGCCGCGGCGCGGGCGCGGCCGGTTGCGTCACCTCTTTGGCCAGATCATCAACGAACAGCGCCTGTGCCCGGAGGAGACAGCCGTGCTCGCCGCGGCCTCCGGTGCGGGCGGTGTGCATCTGGCGGTCACGGCCGCCCCCTTCCTGCGGGATGGGACGGAAAACATCGGCCCGGCGGTCGCCTTGCTGACCGGGCTTGCGCGTGCCGGACGACTGGCGGATCGCGCTGATCACGACCCCACGGCGGCCGCGATCCCAAGGATCCTCCATCAATACTGGGACGCCGTCGAACCGCCGGAGGAGGTCGTCCACCTCATGGATCATGCCAAGGCGGCGAACCCCGGTTTCGCCTATCACCTCTGGCATGATGCGACGGCCCGCGCCTTCCTGGAGAAGCGGGCAAGGCCGGAGATCCTGCGCGCCTACAGGACGGCCAAGCATGTCGTGATGCGCGCTGATCTCCTGCGGCTCGCGTTGCTCGATGCCGAAGGCGGTGTCTATCTCGATGCGGATGACCTGTGCGTCGGCGCGCTGGACAGGCTGCTGCCGGCGGGGTCGCGCATGGTCGTCTATCAGGAGGACTTTGGCTCCATCGGCAACAACTTCCTCGCCGCGGCACCCGGCGATCCCTTGATCGCGGAGGCCCTGGGCCTCGCGGCGTCAGCGATCCTCAGCGGCGCGTCGGAGACCATCTGGCTCGCGACCGGCCCTGGCCTGATCTCGCGCGTCGTGGCGCGCGCCATCGCGGCCACGCCTGGCCTGGCTTTGCCGAGCGGCCTGCATATTGTGTCCCTGTCGCAATTCCTGCGCGTCATCCGGCCGCACCAACGCGTGAGCTACAAGATCGGCGCGGGGCACTGGAGCCGGAGCATGTGATCCCGCGCCGCATGGCCATCGGCCCGCGGGATCCCCCTGAACGCCGCTGGCTGCCGCGGCGTATATTCACCCTGTCGGCCGGGCGTGCCTGCGCCACCCGGCCGTTTGCGGGGGGGGGGGGGGTCGCTAGACCGCGATGCGTTCGCATTCGCTCACGCATCGCGGTCTAGCTTGTTGTTTTGTCGTGTGATTCAACCCTGCGGCGCATTCGCGCCTACGGCCATCACGCTCTAGGTCCCCACCACCCCGCCGCCACGCTTGACGATGGCGATGACCGACGGCCGCGGCGGCATGCCATCCGCGAAATCCGGCCAGCGGGTGGACGGGGTTTCGAAGGTGCTGCCGCTGTCCTCGCCCGGGTGCTGGATCGCCAGGAACAGCGTCGTATCATCGGGGGTGAAGGTCGGGCCGCAGACCTCGCCGCCGGTCGGCGCCTGGTAGAACAGGCGGGTCAGCGCCCGCCCCGGCCCCGATGTGTCGGCGGCCCAGATGCCATCGGCGATGCCGGCCGCGGAGGGCGCGCCATCGGTCGAAATCCAGATCCGGCCCTTGCTGTCGAAAGCACAATTGTCCGGGCAGGACAGCCAGCCCTGGTCGGTCGTCGCACGGTGGTAGCGGGCGCCGGCATCCTGGCCAGGCTTGCCGGCCAGCAGGAACAATTCCCACCGGGCATTGGCATTGGCGTGATCGACGGCGCGACCGCCGGCGCCGGGGGGCACGATTTCCAGCACATGGCCATGCGCGTTGCGCGGTCGCGGATTGGCGGCCGACAGGCGTTCGGCGGTGCGGTTGCCGTTGTTGGTCAGCATCACATAGACGCGGCCGGTGACGGGGTTGGCTTCCACATCCTCCGGCCGATCCATCGGGGTGGCACCCAGCAGGTCGGCGGCGCGGCGCGTCTCGATGGCGATATCGGCCTGGCTGGCGAAGCCATTGGCCGCCGTCAGCGGCCCCTGGCCATGCACCAGCGGCAGCCATTCCAGCTTGCCGTCGTCGAGGAACTTGCCGACGAAGAGCGTGCCCTCGTCCAGCAGGTCGCGGTTGGCGGCGGGGTTGTTGCGATCCATCGGCCGGGCGGTGACGAATTTGTAGACGTAGTCGAAGCGCTCATCATCGCCCATGTAGAAGACCACGCGCCCATCCGGGTTCACCGCCATGGTGCAGCCCTCGTGCTTGAAACGGCCGAGGGCGGTGCGCTTCACGGGGACCGAGGTGGGGTCATAGGGGTCGAATTCGACGATCCAGCCGAAGCGGTTGGGCTCGTTCGGTTCGCGGTTCAGGTCGAAGCGTGGTTCGAAGCGGCCCCAGGGGTTGGCGGCCTCGGCCACGATGCCATAGCGGCGGTAGGAGTCGGCCTGCGCGCCCGTGGTCGCCGCGGTGCCACCAAAATAGTTGTTGAAGTTCTCCTCGCACGTGATGACCGTGCCCCAGGGGGTATTGCCGCCGGCGCAATTGTTGATCGTGCCGCGCACCAGGCGCCCGGTCGGGTCGGCCGAGGTCTTCATCTTGTCATGCCCGGCGGCAGGGCCGCTGACGCGCATTTCGGTATCGGCGGTGATGCGGCGGTTCAGCGTGCTGTTGGGCACGTAGGACCAGCGGCCATCGACGCGGCGCAGTTCCACGACGCTCATGCCATGGGCCATGCGCTCGGCCGCGGCCTGTTCGGCGGTGACGCGCAGGCGCGCCGCACTGCCCGAACCGACGCCGGCGAACATCAGGCCGGGGTTGGTATACTCGTGATTGACCGCGAGCAGCCCGTGGTCCGACCCGGTGCTGCCCTTGGGCAGCGGGAAGAAGTCCAGGTAGTCGTTGTTGTAGCCGAACTGCGTCGCCTGGCTCGCGGCGGTGACGCGGGCGGGGTCGAAGGCGGGGGCATCGGCCAGGATCGGATCGCCCCAGCGGATCACGGTCTGGATCTCATACCCATCGGCCACCGCGTCGCGTTGGGAGAGTTGCAGCCGCAATTCCGGGAAGGTCAGCGTGGAAGGACCGCCCGTCATCGGCACGGCAGCCTGCGCCAGCGCCGGCTGCGCCGCCGCCACAAGCTGGTCGGCCAGCGTCGCGGCACCCAGGCCCATCAGCGCCGCGCGGCGCGACAGGCGCCGTTCGGCGATCTGCTGGATGGTGTCGCGGGGGGCCGGGTTGCTGCCGATGTCTTCGAGTTCGACGCCGTCGATACCGGCGTGGCGCGCCGCGATATCAGGGGGGGAAAGGCTATCGGGCATGGGGCAATCCTGTGCGTTGTGCGCGATGCAAGAGGGCCGTCGCGCGGCACGCGGAAAATGCCCATCCCCGGCGGCACCGCAATGCGGGCTGCGTGAAGATGGTGTGACAGTCGCAGGCGCTGGGGGCGATGGAAGTATTGGGGAAGTAGCGCCTTGAAAGGGGCTTTGCCCCTTTCAAACTTTCTCCACCAAGGGGCCGTGGCCCCTTGGAACCCACGGCGTTTGGCGGAATAAAGAGAGGGGCGTCATTGGCGTCCCCTTGGTCACGGGTGCTCCATGCCCCTCTCTTTATTCTGCCAATACATCGCGCCGGTCCAGGGGCGGCGGCCCCTGGTGGGGGAGGTGTGGAGGGGGCAAAGCCCTCTCCACGGCGCAACCGCCCAATACTTCTCCCACCCCCGTCACCAGCCGCCCTGGCGTGCCAGCCCCACCAGGGTCGTGCGTGGTGGCAGGTTCGGGTCCAGGGCGGGCCAGCGGGTGGTGGGGTTAGCCCAGGTGGCGCCGGGTTCATTGCCGGGGGTACGGGCGATGGTCAGCAGGGTCGCGCCTTCGGCCGAGACGGCGACGCCGCCAACCGAGGCGCCGCGCGGCACGGCATAGACCGCACGGGCTGCGCCATCGGGGCCGATGCCGAAGAGCGCGTCCGGTTGCTCGCCAGTGCCGCGCCGGTCGGTGCCGACCCAAAGCGAGCCGCGCGGCCCAAAACCGACGACATCCGGGGCGGCCAGCAGCGGCGGGCCGGGCGGTGGCGGCGGGGGGGCGTTGCGGGCGGGGGGCGGGGTGGGCGCGGGCCAGGCGCCGGCGACCAGGCGGCGGCGGGCCATGTCGCGCCCGGCCCAGTCGCCGCCGGAGGTGACTTCGATCACCTCGCCGGCGCTGCCGCCGCTGCCGCGGCAGGCGACGACCAGGCGGGTGCCGCGGATGGCGAGACCGGAGGGGGCGTCGAAGGCGGCGGCATTGGTGGCGACGGCGGATTGGGCGGCGTTCAGCACCGCATCGGCGCCGCTGGGCAGGTCGGCCCAGGCGATGCCGCCGCCGCTGGCCGTGGCGACGGAGAGCGTGCCTTCATCCAAGGCATCCGGCCCGGCGGGGCCGGCCGAGACGAAGCGGAACAGGCCGCCGCCGGCGCGGCGGTCGGTCATGAAGACCACGGCCCGGCCATCGGCCGACAGCGCGGCGGCGGCGTCGCCGTGGTTGAAGCGGCCAAGGGCGGTGCGCTTGACTGGTACCGAGGCGGGGTCCTGCGGGTCCAGTTCCGCGACCCAGCCGAAGCGGTTGGCCTCCGCGAAGCGGCCATCGAGGCCACGCAGGCGGGTCAGCCAATCGGTCGGGTCGCCTTCGGTCAGCAGCAGGCTGCCCCAGGGCGTGGCGCAGCCGCCGGTGATGCCGACCAGGCCCTGGATCGAACCGCCGGTGCGGGGCACGGCGGGGCCGGTGATGCGGCACAGCGTATCGGCGGTCAGGCGGCGGGACTGGAAGCCGCCGTCCACGATGATCCAGCGGGCGCCCTGCCGTTGCAGGTTCAGCAGGGTCGCGCCCTGCATCTGGGCGGCCACGGCCGGGCGGGCGGCCCCGCCGGGCCAGGCCAGGGCGGGATCGACGGTCGGGTGGGCGACGGCCAGCACCGCGCGCGGGATGCCATCGGCGGCGGGGGGCGATGGGATGACGCCGCAGATCCGCCCGTCCCAGCCGAATTGCGAACCGGCGGATTCGGGCGTCGGCGCATTGGGGTCGAAGGGCGGCGCGTCATAGGTGACGCGGTCGCCCCAGCGGACCAGGACCTCCCGCGTCACGCCCGGGGCCAGGGTGTCGTCCTGCTTCAGGCCCCAGCCATTGGGGAGGACCCCGTTGGTCTGGGCCAGGACGGGAAGTGCCGGGGAAGCCAATGCGGCGGCGAGGAGGGTGCGGCGATCGATCATGCGCCGGACCCTGCCAAAGCGGGCGGCCCGGGTCCAGCGACAGCGTGTTACGAAACCGGCGGGGTATGCACCGCGACCGGTGGCAGCGCCCCTTCCCAGGATGCCACCCGCACCAGGCAGGATTGCGCGGCGCAGCCCTGCCCCAGGCGTGACGTGCCGATGTCGCGGGTCAGCACATTGGCATTGCCATGCACGCAGGGGCTGGCCGGATCGGCCGGGTCCATCGGGTCCCACCAGGCGCCGGTTGCCATCGCCACGACGCCACGGCGGATGCCATCCGACAGGCGCAAGCCCGCGGCGGTGCTGCCGCGCGCGTTGAAGACGCGCACCACCTGCCCCGCCATCAGGCCGCGCGCGGCGGCATCGTCGGGGTGCATCAGGACGGGCTCACGGCCAAGAATCTTGTCGGCGGCGGCGATGCGGCCGGGATCCAACTGGCCGTGCAGCCGGGTGGCGGGCTGGTAGGACAGCATGTGCAATTCATCGGCTTCGGCGGCGCCCAGCCATTCGCCGGGTTCCATCCAGACAGGGTGCCCGGGCACTTCGTCGTAGCCGAAGCCGGCGATGGTGGCGGAGAAGAGCTCGACCTTGCCGGAGGGGGTGTTGAGCGGATGGGCCACAGGGTCCGCCGCGAAATCGGCGAATTGGACATAGGGGGTGTCGGGGGATGGGATTTCGATGAATCCCTCGGCCCAGAACTGGTCGAAATCGGGCGCATCGAAGCCGGCCATGCGGGCGCCCTTGGCCCAGCGGGCGTAGAGGTGGCGCAGCCAGGCGTCTTCATCGCGCTGTTCGGTGAAACGGTCCCGGAAGCCGCCGGCATCGGCCAGGTCGGCCAGGATGGCGTGGTCGTCGCGCGCCTGGCCCTGCGCGGGCAGCGCCTTGTGCATGGCGCGGACAAAGCGATCGCGGGAGGAGGAGGCGATGTCGCGCCTCTCCAGGGTCGTGGTCGCGGGCAGCACGATGTCGGCCTGGCGCGCGATCGCGGTCCACCAGGGTTCCTGCACGATGATGGTTTCCGCGCGGGAAAAGGCGCGCGACAGGCGGGCGAGGTCCTGGTGGTGGTGGAAGGGATTGCCGCCGGCCCACCAGATCTGCCGGATGTCGGGCAGCAGGATGTCGCGGCCGTTGTACTGCATGATCTCGCCGGGGCGTTCCAGCAGGTCGGTGACGCGGGAGACGGGGATGGCCGTCGCCACCGGGTTGCGCGTGGCCGGCAGCGAGACGGAGGGCAGCTCCATGCGCGGCGTGCCCATGCCGTTCAGGCTGCCGTAGCCGAAGGCGACCCCCTGCCCCGGCTTGCCGATGCCGCCGAGCATGGCGGCCAGCGCCACCAGCATCCACCAGGGCTGTTCGCCATGTTCGGCGCGCTGGATGGACCAGGTGGCGGTCAGCATCGTCGGCGCGCCGGCGGCCTCCAGCGCCAGGCGGCGGATGGTGGCGGCGGGGATATCGGTCAGGGGCGCCGCCCATTCGGGGGTTTTTGGCGTGCCGTCGGTTTCGCCCAGGATATAGGCGCGCAGTTGCGGCCAGCCGATCGCATGGGTGACCAGGAAGCCGCGATCCTCCAGGCCCGCCGCGACGATCACCTGCGCCATGGCGAGCAGGAAGGCCGCATCCGAGCCGGGGCGGATCGGCACCCATTCGGCCTGCAGGAAATCCGGCGCATCGCCGCGGAAGGGCGAGACATTGACGAAACGGATGCCCGCCGCCGCCGCGCGCTGCATCAGCGGCACGTATTCATGCGCCCCGGCGCCGCCGGCGGTGACGAGGCCGTTCTTCAGCGGCAGCCCCCCCAGGCACAGCATCATCCGCGTATGGACGATGAGGCTGGTCCAATCGGTGACCGGCCCCTGGATCACGTCGTTGGTGCCCAGGATATGCGGCATCAGGGTCATGCCGGCGCCATAGGAGTAATTCGTCACCTGCGCCGTATAGCCGCCGCCGAGGCCGAGATAGCGGTGCAACTGGCTGCGCGCATGATGGAAGCGCCCGGCCGAGGACCAGCCGTAGGAGCCGCCCAGAATCGTGTCGTCGCCGAATTCGGCGCGGACCCGGGCGGTGTCCTCGGCGACCAGGCGTATCGCGTGGTCCCATTCCAGCGGCACCCAGGTATCGCCGCCGCGCTGCGCGCCGCGCCTTTCGCCACGCAGCCAGCCGGCGCGGGCATAGGGGCGGTCGATGCGGGTCTTGTGGTGGACCACATCCGGCATCGATTCCAGCAGATGGCCGGGGTGCGGGTCGCGGGCGAAGGGGCGGGCTTCGATAAGGCGGCCATTGTCGACCACGGCGTCGAAGGCGCCCCAATGGGAGGCGCTGGGGGTGATGTGTTGCATGGCGCTGAGCATGCGCCCCCGGGTGGACGGGCGGCAACCGGGTGCTAGGGTCGGGGCAAGCAAGAAATTTGGAGGACACGATGCCCGAAGCCCCCATGAACGCGCCCTTTCCCATGCCCGCTGGTCCGATCGGTGGCCCGGCCGCCTGGTTCGGGCCGGATATGGACCGGGACCGGTCCTGGGCGATGACCTACACGGGCGCGGAGTTGGATGAGCTGGATGCGGCGATCCATGCGTTTGAATCCTCGGGCCGCGATCTGGGGTCGATCACGGCCGAGAGTTTTCCGCTGCCGCTGCTGAAGCCGAAGCTGGATGCGATGCTGCATGAATTGCTGCATGGGCGCGGGTTTGCGCTGCTGCGCGGCTTCGATGTGTCGCGGTATTCGATCGCGCAGGCGGCGGCGGCCTATCTGGGCGTCGGCGCACATCTGGGCGGTTTTCGCAGCCAGAATGCCAAGGGGCATCTGCTGGGGCATGTGAAGGATCTTGGGCTCGATATCCGCAATCCGACGGTGCGGTATTACCAGACCAATCGGAAGCTGGAATTCCATACCGATAGTTGCGACGTGGTGGGGCTGCTGTGCCTCAAGACGGCGAAATGGGGGGGCGAGAGCCGCATCGCCTCCAGCGTCACGCTGCATGACGAGATGCTGCGCCGCCGGCCGGATCTGCGCGCGGCGCTGTTCACGCCGATGCCGACCGACCGGCGTGGCGAGGTGCCGCCGGGGATGAAGCCCTGGTTCGATGTGCCGGTCTTCTCCTGGCACGAAGGACAACTGACGACGATCTACGCTGGGCAATACATCCGCAGCGCCCAGGCGAATTTCCCGGATTGCCCAAGGCTGACGGCGCTGGAACACGAGGCGATCGACCTGCTGGACGAGATGGCGAATGATCCGGCGATCAACCTCGGCATGGAGTTTCTGCCGGGCGACATGCAGTTCGTGCACAACCACAACATGCTGCACAGCCGCGGCGATTTCGAGGATTTTGCGGAGCTGGACAAGCGGCGGCACCTGCTGCGGCTGTGGCTTTGCCCGAAGCAGGCGCGGCCGCTGCCGCCGCTGTTTGCCCAGCGCTACGGGTCGCTGGAGATCGGCAATCGCGGCGGCATCGTGACGAAGGAAACCACGCTGAAGTTCGTGCTGGAGGCACAGTAGTGCTGCGCCGCAGTCTGCTGGCGGCGACAGCGCTGCCCTTTGTCGCGCGGGCGCAGGGGGCGTTTCCCAACCGGCCGATCCGGGTCATCGCGCCCTTCGCGCCGGGCGGCATCGTCGATGTGCTGGCGCGTCTGCTGGCCGACCGGATGGCGCGCAGCATCGGTCAGCCGGTGGTGGTGGAAAACCGCCCCGGGGCGGGGGGCAATGTCGGCACGGCGCTGGTCGCCCGCGCGCGGGGCGATGCGCATGTGCTGCTGATCGGATCCTCCGGGCCGCTCGCGGTCAGTCCGACGACCGAGGCGAACCTGCCCTATGACCCGCTGACCGACCTGACCCCGATCAGCCTGATCGGCGGCACGCCGCTGGTGCTGGTGGTGCCGGCGGCCAGCCCCGCGCGCGACGTGCCGGGGCTGATCGCGCTGTTGAAGGCGGAAGGGCGCGAAATCCTCTGGCCCACCCCGGGCGTCGGCAGCCCCGGCCTGCTGGCCGGCGAGGCGTTTCGCCAGGCGGCGGGCTTCCCCGCCTCTCCGGTCCACTATCCCGGCAGCCCGCAGGTGGTGCTGTCGGTGATCAATCGCGAATTCCCCTTCTGCATCGAAAACCCGCTGCTGGTCCTGCCGCACATCCAGGCAGGCACCCTGCGTGCCATCGCGACCACGGCCCCGGCCCCAGCCGGGATGTTCCCCGATGTGCCGCTGATCTCCGCCACCCTGCCCAGCGTATCGGCCAGCGGCTGGTATGCGGTGCTGGCCCCGGCCGGGATCGGCGCCGAGGCACAAGCCAAGCTGGCGGCGGAAACCGTCGCCGCGCTGCGCGACCCGGACGTGACCGCACGACTGACGGCGATGGCGATGACCGTCGCGGCATCGGACCCGGCGGCGCTGACGGCGCATATCGTGGCCGAAACCGCCCGCTGGCGCGGGGTGCTGGCGGGGGCGGGCAAGTAACGGGGAAGTGGCGCCGTGGAGGGGGCTATGCGCCCCCTCCACACCTCCCCGCACCAGGGGCCGCCGCCCCTGGACCGACGGAGTATTGGTAAAATAGAGAGAGGGGCATGGCCCGCCTTCGATCAAAGGCGTTCCATTGACGCCCCTCTCTCTATTTTACCAACAGCGTGGGTTCCAAGGGGCCACGGCCCCTTGGTGGGGAGAGTTTGAGAGGGGCGAAGCCCCTTTCAAAGCGCAACTCCCCCATTACTCACCTCCCCGCCAGATGCTCCAGCAGCCGCCGTGCATGTGGCGGCAGCGCGTCCAGGCGTCGGGCGGCGATGACCAGGTGTCGGGTGGCCCAGGTGTCGGCCAGGGGCACGGTGGCGATGGCCATGCGGCGGCGGCAGCGTTGGGCCGCGCGTTCGGGTAGCACGGCGAGGCCGACGCCGGCTTCGACCATGTGGCAGATGGCGTCGAGGCTGCGCAGGCGGATGCGTGGGCGGAGCGGCTGGCCAAGACGTGCGGCATGGGCGGCGAGGTGGTCGGCCAGGGCGGAGCCTTCGGCCAGGCCGACGACAGGCTGGTCGAGGATGGCGGCAAAGGCGATCCGGCGGTGTCGTGCCAGGGGGTGGGCGCGGGGTAGGACCAGCACCAGGCGGTCGGTGCGGAAGGGCCAGGTTTCCAGCCCCTCGGCGCCGGCGAGGTCGGCCAGGATGCCGATGTCGGCCTGGCCCTGGGCGATGGCGGGGGCGACGTCGTGGCTGGGGCGTTCTTCCAGGGAAACGTCGATGCCGGGGTTTTGGGCGAGCCAGGGGGCCAGGGCTTCGGGCAGGTGTTCCTCGATGGCGGCGGTGTTGGACAGCAGGCGGATATGGCCGCGCGGGCCGCCGCGGGCATGGTCGCGCAGGTCACCGCGCAAATGTTCCATCTGGGCCAGGACCAGGCGGGCGTGATGCGCGAGGGCCAGCCCCGCCGGGGTCGGGCGCACGCCGCGCCGGCCGCGTTCCAGCAGGGGCGCGCCCAGGCTGGCTTCCATGCCCTTGACGCGGGTGCTGGCCGAGGCGAGGGCGAGGCCCGCCGCGGCAGCGCCGGCGGTCAGGCTGCCGGCGTCCAGGATCGCCGCGAAGAGGCGCAGGTCGGTGAGGTCGAAATGCATCGGCAGCCTTCGTGCCAGACGGAGGCTGGCTTCGTCCATCCCGCATTGCGTGGGTGGGGGCGGGCCGGCCATGCTGCGCGCCATGCCTGATCACCTGCCCTTCCTGTTTGGCGTTTTCCTGCTGGCTGGCTTCGTGAAGGGGGTCACGGGGCTGGGCCTGCCGACGGTGGGGGTGGGGTTGCTGAGCCTGGTGATGCCGCCGGCGGTGGCGGCGTCGTTTATTGTCGTGCCTTCGCTGGTGACGAACCTTTGGCAGATGGTGGGGGGCGGGGCGCTGGTGCCGCTGTTGCGGCGGTTGTGGCCGATGCAGGCGGGGATCGTGGGCGGCACGGCGGCGGGGGCGATGCTGCTGGGCAGCGGCGGCAGCGGCGCGGTGCTGGCGCTGGGCCTGGCGCTGCTGGGCTATGCGGCCATCGGCCTGTCGCCCTGGGCGCTGCCGCGCGTGCCGGGCGGGATCGAGGCCTGGGGCGGGCCGCTGGCCGGGGGGGCGACGGGGGTGGTTTCGGCCGCGACGGGGGTCTTCGTGATCCCGGCGGTGCCCTATCTGCAGGGGCTTGGGCTGGGGCGGGAGGCGCTGGTGCAGGCGCTGGGCTTGAGTTTCACCACCGCGACAGTGGCGTTGGGCGTGGCGCTGATGCTGACCGGGTCACTGGGCGGCGGGGTGGCCGCGGGGTCGCTGCTGGCGTTGGGGCCGGCGCTGGCCGGGCTGTGGATCGGGCAGCGGGTACGGCGCGCGGTGCGGCCGGAGGTGTTTCGGCGGTGCTTCTTTGCCGGGCTATTGGCCTTGGGCGCGCATCTGGTGCTGCGGGGGCTGTGGTAGGCGCCCCCGCAGATCCAGGCTCTCATGCCGATCGAAGCTCGACCGGCATGGCGCGCGTTCAGACGCTGGATTGGCTCACGAACTTGGTATTCAGATAGGCCTCCAGCGCCTCGGTCCCGCCTTCGGAGCCGTAGCCGCTGTCCTTGACGCCGCCGAAGGGGACCTCGGGCAGGGCGAGGCCCAGATGATTGATGGTCATCATCCCCGTCTCGACCTTCGCACCCAGCGCCTGGGCCGTCTTGGCGGAGCTGGTCCAGGCATAGGCGGCCAGGCCGAAGGGCAGCCGGTTGGCCTCCTCGATCGCCTCGTCGAAATCGCCGAAGGGGATCATCAGCGAGACGGGGCCGAAGGGTTCCTCGTTCATCATCTGCATGTCGCGGCTGACATTGGTGACGACGGTCGGCTCGAAGAAATAGCCCTTGTTGCCCATGCGATTGCCACCGGTCAGGATTTCGCCGCCCTTCTGGCGCGCATCGCCGACCATGGCATCGATCGCCTGCACCCGGCGCTCGCTGACCAGCGGCCCCATGGTGACACCGGCATCCAGCCCGTTGCCGACTTTGATCGCCTTGATGCCGGCCGTGTACTTCTCGACAAAATTGTCGAAGACCTTTTCGTGCACGAGAAAGCGCGTGGGGGAGACGCAGACCTGCCCGGCATTGCGGGCCTTGAACGCCGACATGGTGCGGCTGGCGACATTGATGTCCGCATCATCGAAGACGAAGACCGGCGCATGGCCACCGAGTTCCATCGTCGCGCGCTTCATGTGCTGGCCGGCGAGGCCCGCCAGCATCTTGCCGACCGCGGTCGAGCCGGTGAAGGTGATCTTGCGGATCACCGGATGCGGGATGAGGTATTCCGAAATCTCCGACGGCACGCCGTAGACCAGCCCGATCACGCCCTTGGGGATGCCGGCATCGGCGAAGCAGCGGATCAGTTCCGCCGGCGAGGCGGGCGTATCCTCCGGCGCCTTGATGATGATGGAGCAGCCGGTCGCCAGCGCCGCGCAGAGCTTGCGGATGATCTGGTTGATCGGGAAGTTCCAGGGGGTGAAGGCCGCGACGGGGCCGACCGGCTCGCGGATCACCAGCTGGTAGATGCCTTCGCCGCGGGCGGGCACGATGCGGCCATAGGTTCGGCGGCCTTCCTCGGCCATCCAATCGGCCGTGTCGGCGGCGCCCAGTGTCTCGATGTTGGCTTCGGCCAGGGGCTTGCCCTGTTCCTGCGTCATCACGCGGGCGATCTCGTCGCAGCGCGAGCGCAGGATGTGGGCCGCCTTGCGGATCAGCTTGTAGCGATCGAAGGCCGAGGTCGCGCGCCAGGTCTTGAAGCCCTGGTCGGCGGCGTCCAGCGCCTCATCCAGGTCGGCCTTCGAGGCATGGGCGAGGGTGCCGATCTGCTCCTCGGTCGCCGGGTTCAGGATGGGCAGCGTGCGGCCATCGCTGCTGTCGCGCCACACGCCGTTGATGAACAGTTGCACCTTGATCATGTGATATCCTTTGGCGAGCGGATGCGTGGTCGAGGCATCCTGTTGACGCATGATGGCGGTCGGCACGGCAGCCAGTATCGCGCTGATGGCGCACAGCGCCGGGAGGGAGCGTCGCCGCGGGCGGCGGCGGATGCCCGGTCAAGCCACGACGATGCTGGTCGCCGACTAGACCGCGATGCGTTCGCATTCGCTCACGCACCACGGTCTAGCTTGTTGTTTTGTCGCGTGATTTAGCCCTTCGGCGCATGCGCGCCTACGGCCATCACGCTCTAAAGCGGGTTGTACCCTGGCTTCTTGAACAGTGTGTCGGCCTTGCCGACGATCTCCGGCCGATAGACCGTCTCGGCCCAATCGGCGGGCGCGACGTCTTCGATGCCGACGGACACCGATGCTTCGCTGCTGCCGGCGGAATCCATGATCGCCTTGGTGACCTGCTCGGCGATCTTCGCTTTCTCCAGGTCGGTTTTTCCTGGGTAGAGCTTGACGATGACATGAGGCATTGGCCTGGTTCCTTAATGGGTGGACGCAAACGCGCGTCGTGGCCTTCGCCGGCCTGCTACCGCGCCCGCTCCACCGCAAAGGCCACCGTATCGGCCAGCGCCTGGCGGATCGGCCCGTCCGGGAAGGGCGCCAGGGCGCGGACCGCGACGCGGCCGTAGTCGCGCGCGCGTTCGATGGTCAAGGTGACCGCGTCGTGCCGGGCCAGGATGCGCTGGGCCTCGGCGAAATCCGCATCGGTCTGTTCCTGGCGTTCCAGGGTGCGTTCCCAGAAGGCGCGTTCGGTCGGGTCGGCGGCAGCGAGCGCGATCAGCACCGGCAGGGTGATCTTGCCTTCCCGAAAATCGTCGCCGACGGTCTTGCCCAGCACATCCTGTTCGGCGGCGTAGTCCAGCGCGTCATCGACCAGTTGGAAGGCGACGCCGAGCGAACGGCCGTATTCGCGCAACCCCGCCTGGTCGGTGGCGGAGCGTTCGGCCACCACCGCGCCGATCTCGGCGGCGGCGGAGAAGAGGGCGGCGGTCTTGCCCTCGACCACGGCCAGGTACTGCGCCTCGGTGGTGGCAAGGTCGTTTTGGGTGACGAGTTGCAGCACCTCGCCCTCGGCCAGGGTGGCGGCGGCGGCGGAGAGGATGCGCAACACGTCCAAATTGCCGTCCTCGACCAGGATCTGGAAGGCGCGGGCAAACAGGAAATCGCCGACGAGGACGGAGGGCTGGTTGCCGAAGAGCGCATTGGCGGAGGGGCGGCCGCGGCGCAGGGCGGATTCATCCACCACGTCATCATGCAGCAGGGTCGCGGTGTGGATGAATTCGACACAGGCGGCCAGCGCGATCTGCCGCTGCCCGGTGTAGCCGCAGAGCCGCGTGGTCGCGAGAGTCAGCAGCGGGCGCAGCCGCTTGCCCCCGGCCGCGACCAGATGTGCCGCCAGTTGCGGGATCAGGGCGACGGGGCTGTCCATGCGGGCCACGATCAGCCGGTTCGTCGCCGACATGTCGGCGGCGACCAGGTTGGACAGGCGGGTCAGCGCATCCTCACCCCCGGCACCCTTGGGGCTGGGGGGGAGTGTGGCGGAAGATGTATGCGGCAAAGTATCCAACGAAGATTGAGCCCCCGGCACCCGTGGCGCAACATTAGGTCCGGTGCGCGATCGGGAACATAGGTCCGGTGCCGCAGGCCAGCAAGCTTCGGTGCAGCAAGGCCGAGGCTGGGCAAGGCCTTGAAGCGATGGAGGATGGCGGCGGTTCATGCGAATACTGGCAACGAGTTCGGATATCGTCCGCCTCTCTTTCCTCGAGGCACTGCTGCGGGATGCGGGGATCGCGGCGGTGGTGCTGGACCAGCATATCAGCGCGGTGGAGGGCGGCATCGGCGCCTTTCCGCGCCGGTTGGCGGTGGTCGATGACGACCACGACGCCGCGTTGCGAATCCTGCGCGAGGCGGGCGAGGCCGCTTGACCGAGGAGGCCCTGCTGGGCGGGCGGGTCCGCATCATCCAGGCGCCGGGGGGGCTCAAGGCGGGGCTGGATGCGGTGGCGCTGGCCGCCAGCATCCCCGCCCGGGCGGGCCAGGTCGTGCTGGACGCGGGCTGCGGCGCGGGGGCGGTGTTTTTGTGCCTGCTGGCGCGGGTGCCCGGGGTGTCGGTGGTGGCGGTCGAGCGTGACCCGGAGCTGGCGGCGCTGGCGGTGGAGAATGCCGCGCGGAATGGCTGGGCCGACCGGGTGTGGGTGGTGTGCGGCGATATCGCCGATGCGGGGGTGATCGCGGGGCTGGGGCGACTGCACCACGCCGCCGCCAACCCGCCCTATTGGCCCGCCGGCACGCCGCCGCCCAAGGCGATCCGGGCTGGGGCGACCCATGCGGATGCCGTGCCGCTGGCGGCCTGGGCGGTGGCGGTGCTCGCGCCGCTGCGGCATGGCGGGACGGCCAGCCTGGTGCTGCCGGCCGCGCGCTGGGCCGAGGCCGCGGGCGCGCTGCGTGACGCGGGTGGGGGTGGGGTTGCGATGCGCCCCTTGTGGCCGCGGGCCGGGGTGACGGCCAAGCGCGTGATCCTGGCGACCCGGCGCGGTGGGCGCGGGCCGGATGCGGTGCTGCCCGGGCTGGTGCTGCACGGTGACGCGGGCTGGACCCCGGCCGCCGAGGCGATGCTGCGCGACGCCGCCCCGCTTGCCTGACAGGCCGCGTGGCGGAACACTGGCGCCCATCCCCATAAGGAAACGCCGCATGTCCCGCTTTACCCTCGACCACCTGCACATCCGCAGCGCCGACCCCGACACCGCCGCGAAATTCTATGTCGATGCGCTGGACGCAAAGATCGTCAGCCGCGCGCCGATGGAGGATCGCATCCGCGTGGTGCTCGACCTTGGCGGGCTGTCGCTGTTCCTGGAAACCGTGCCGGCCAGCACGCCGACCCCGCCGCCGCCGCCGTTCCGCGGGATCGAGCACATCGGCCTGGCGGTCGCCGATATCGACGCAGTGATGGCCAGCGTCATGGACGGGCATGGCGCGGTGCTGGTGAAGGGCGTGACCCAGGCGCGGCCCGGCGTGCGGATCGCCTTCTTCGACAGCCCGGAGGGCGTGCGCGTGGAATTGATCGAACGTAGCAGCTGAGACCGGCTTGCCGGCGGCGGCGCGTCGCCGGCATCCTGCCGCGCACCACCACCCGCGCGGATCCAAGCATGACATCCCTGACCAAAGGTTTCCTGGCGCTGGCCGGGGCGTTGCTGCTGACGCTCGGCACGGCCGAGGCGCAACCCCGCCCCGCGCCGGCGCCGACCGATCTTGCCGGGTCGCGCGACCATCCGCTGGTCGGGCGCTACCAGGGCAGCACCATCCGGCTGTCCCGGGTGCGCGACTATGACGAGTTCCGCATGGTCACGGGCCGCGTCACCAGCGCCGATACGCGCCAGCACGGCAGCCGCCGGCATGAGGGCAACAGCCTGGCCGTCGCCGGCCGCGCGGTCCGCATGACCTATGTCCTGCCCGCCTCGGCCGGGCGGTCGGCGCTGGAGGTCGTGCGCAATTTCCAGGAACGCCTGACCGCCCAAGGGTTCGAGATCGTCTTCGCCTGCGCACGCGAGGCCTGCGGCAATCCCTCCGACCTGTGGTTCGCGGTCAGCGAGGCAGTGCCGATCCAGGCGGCCCTCGGCAACAACTGGGGCGACCTCGCCTATGTCATGGCGCGGCTGGTCCGGCCGCGGGAGGGGGATGTCTTCGTCTCGATCCTGGCCAGCCCACGCGCCGGCAATGATCCGCAATTGTCGGTGCTGGTCGATGTGGTGGAGGCGCGGCCGATGCAGACGGGGCAGATCGCCTTCGTCGATGCCTCGGCCATGCAGCAGGCGATCGAACGCAGCGGACGCATCGCGCTCTATGGCATTCAATTCGGCTTCGATTCGGCCGAGATCACCGCCGAATCGCGCCCGACCCTGCAAGAGGTCGCGACCTACCTCCGGGCCAATCCGACACTGTCGGTCGTGGTGACGGGCCATACCGACGCGCAAGGCGCCTTCGACTACAACGTCGACCTGTCGCGGCGCCGGGCACAGGCGGTGGTGGCCACGCTGGCCCGCGATTTCGCCATCGCGCCCGCGCGGCTGACGGCCTTTGGCGCGGGCATGGCGGCACCGGTCGCGAGCAATGCGAGCGACGCGGGGCGGGCTGAGAACCGTCGCGTGGAGATCGTGCGGCGGTGAGGATTGGGGGGTGGTCCTTGAGGTGGCTTCGCCCCCTCAAACTCCCCCACCAGGGGCCGCCGCCCCTGGACCGGCGGAATATTGGCAAGAAATAGGGAGGGGCATGGCGTTCCCAGCGCCAATGGCACGCCGATGACGCCCCTCCCTATTTCTTGCCAAGTATCGTGGGTTCCAAGGGGCCACTGCCCCTTGGTGGGGAGAGTTTGAGAGGGGCAAAGCCCCTCTCAAGGCGCAACACCCCCAATTACTTCACTACAGCAACCGCGCCCGGATCCGTGTCACGGCCAGTTCCGCCAGGATCACGACGACCAGGATCGACAGCAGGATGGTGGCGACGCGGGGCCATTGGAAGAAGTTGATGGCGTCATCCAGGACGACGCCGATGCCCCCTGCCCCGACCAGGCCCAGCACGGCGGATTCGCGCACGTTGATGTCCCAGCGGAACAGCGCGATCCCCCAGAAGGCGGGCTGAACCTGGGGCCAGACGCCTTTCAGCATGCGGGATCCCCAGGGGGCGCCGACGGCCTCCAGGGCTTCGACCGGGCCATGGGCGGTTTCCTCGATCGCCTCGGCCAGTAGCTTGCCGACGAAGCCGATGGAGCGGAAGGCGATGGCCAGGGTGCCCGCCGCGGGGCCGGGGCCGAAGATGGCGACGAAGAGCAAGGCCCAGACGAGCGCGTTCACCGAGCGCGAGGACACCAGGATCAGTTGCGCCACCAGGTTCGCGGCGGTGCTGTGGCAGATGTTGCGCGCGGCGAGCAGAGCGACCGGCACCGCCATGGCGATGCCGAGCAGGGTGCCGAGGGTGGCGATATGCAAGGTCTCGATCATCGCCGCATGGACGGAGGGGTAGTAGTGCGCGAGGTCCGGCGGCCACATGCGGACCAGCAGGTCGGCCATTTGTTCCGGCGCATCGGCCAGGAATTCGGGAATGATCTCGATCGACCGGATCGCCCAGACCGTGGCCGCGACCATGCACAGCCAGAGCATGTAGCGCAGCAGACGCTGACCGAGGCTGTGGCGCACCCAGGCGCGGGGCATTGTCGTGGCACTCATCGCAGCGCCGCCCGGATACGGCCGGAGATGACCTCGGCCAGGAATATCAGCGCGATGATCGACAGCAGGATGGCGCAGACGAAATCATAGTCGAAGCGCTTGAAGGCGGCGAACAAGGTGCCGCCGATGCCGCCGGCGCCGACGATGCCGACCAGGGTGGAGTTCCGCAGGTTGGAATCGAGCTGGTAGATGCAGAAGCCGATGAAGCGCGAGGCGACCTGCGGCAGCACGCCGTAGAGCAGCACGCCGCCTGCCGAGGCGCCCGTGGCGCGCACGGCCTCGACCTGCTTCATGCTGATTTCCTCGATGGCTTCGGCGAATAATTTGGCGATGAAGCCCATCGAGGCGACGGTCAGGGCGGCGACCCCGGCCAGGGCGCCGAAGCCGAGCGCCTTCACGAAAAGGATCGCGACGATCACGTAATGCAGCGACCGGCAGACCGCGATCACCCCGCGCGTCGGCGCCGACAGCCAGATCGGCGACAGGTTGCGGGCGGCCATCAGCCCCAGCGGCAGGGAGACCAGGATGCCGAGCACGGAGGAGAGCACCGCGATCTGCAGGCTTTCCAGCATGCCTTCGACCAGCAACTCCCAGCGGGCGAAATTGGGTGGGAACATGCGGGCGATGAAGCGCCCGCCTTCGCCAAAACCGCGCAGCAGGCGGTCGGCGTCCAGGCCGAGTTGCGTGGAGGCATAGGCGACATAGAGCACGGCGATGCCGACGCCGATCCGCAACGGCCAGTTGGGTGGGAAGGGGTCCGCCCTCACAGCCAGTCCTGCCCGCCGTAGATCTGGTGCAGGTGGTGCGGTTCCAGCGCCTCGGGCGGGCCGTCGAAGACGACGGCACCGCCGCTCATGCCGATGATGCGCACGGCGAAACGCTTGGCGAGTTCCACGTTGTGGATGTTGACGATGACCGGGACGCCGGCATCCCCGGTCAGGCGGGCCATGAGTTCCATCACCTCGACGGCGGTCTTTGGGTCGAGCGAGGAGGTCGGTTCATCGGCCAGCAGAAGCGCCGGCGATTGCATCAGCGCGCGGGCGATGCCGACGCGCTGGCGCTGGCCGCCCGACAGCGCGTCGGCGCGCCGCGTCGCCTGGTCGGGCAGGCCGACGGCGTCCAGCAGGTCGAAGGCGCGGGCGATGTCCGGGGCCGGGTAGCGGCGCAGCCAGGCGCGCCAGAGGGGCACGTAGCCCAGGCGCCCGGTCAACACGTTCTCCATCACCGACAGGCGTTCGACCAGGTTGTATTCCTGGAAAACCATGCCGATGCGGCGGCGGGCATTGCGCAGCCCCTGCCCGCGCAGCCGCGCCAGATCCTGCCCATCCATCAGGATCGATCCCCCGCTGGGTTCCACCAGGCGGTTGATGCAGCGCAGCAGGGTCGATTTGCCGGTGCCGGAGGGTCCGATCACCGCGGTCATCCCGACCGCGGCGATGTCGAGGGTGATGCCGGAAAGCACCGGCTTGCCAGGGGTATAGGATTTTTCCAGCCCCTGGATGCGCAGGATGGGCTCCACGCTTATTGCGGACGCGGCGTGGCGGGTGGCGTGGCGAGGCGCCGTGCCTCGGCTTCCAATTCGCGGCGGCTTTCGATGTCGAAGGCAGCGCGGGTGTAGGGCGCGCCGGCGGCATCGGCGACGACCCGCACCGGCGCCCATTCGCGCAGATAGGTCGCGGGCCAGAAGCGGTCGTTGCCGCCCAGGTCCCGCGACATCGCGGCCGGGAAGCGGAAATCGTAGAAACACTGCCGGATGCGTGCTGCCAGTTCCGGCTGCAGATCATGCGCCAGGGCGAAAGAGGAGGTCGGGAACGGGTCGCTCTGCCAGACCTCGCGCATGTTGGCCCCCTGCACCTGCCCGCGGCCGACCATGCGGTGATAGACGTCCGACGCAACCGGGGCGGCGTCGAAGTCGCCGGCATTCACCCCCATGACGCTGCGGTCGTGCCCGCCGGAATACAGCACCCGGTAATCCGTGTCCGGCGTCACGCCCAGCGCAGGGAACAGCGCCCGGGGGGCGAGGTTGCCGGAATTGGACGTCGCGGAGGTATGCGCCACCCGCCGGCCGCGCAGGTCGGTCAGCGTCCGGATATCGGAATTGGCGCGGGTGACGACGACGACGCGATAGGCCTCGAAGGCCTGTTCATTGCCCTTGATGGCGAAGGGCACCGCCCCCGCCAGGTTGACGGCAAAAGCCGTCGGCCCGGTGGAGAAGCCCGCGATATGCAGCCGGCCGGACCGCATCGCCTCGACCTGGGCGGCGTTGCTGGTCACCTGGAAATAGACGGTGCGCTTGCCGGTGCAGGTCGTCAGGTAGTCCAGCAGGGGGCGGAACTGGCTGGCGTAGAGGGCGGGATCCTCGACCGGGGTATAGGCGAAGACCAGGGTGGACGGGTTGCGCAGCCGCGCGGGGTCGGTCGGCGTATCGGCCACCAGGTCGCGGTTCTCGTCGCAGAAGGCATCGTCCAGCGCGCCGCGATGGCTGCAGGCGGCGGCCGGTTGGGCGGTGGCGGGCACGGGTGCCAGGCTGGGCAGTAGCGCCAGGGCCGTGGCGGCCAGGAGTGGGCGGATCATGGCTTGGTGTTTCCCTTGAAGGCTGTTGGCGTTTCTTCTTGGTGGCGCGGCGGGCGCGATGCCTGCCATTACATTTCCATGACATAGCCGCGGGGTCCAGGCGCCGCGCCCACCTGTGCCCCCGCCTGGGCGGCGGGCGCGAAATGTTGCAAGATGGTGCCCGCGTGCCGCGATAACGGGCCGCATCCTGGCCACCTGAGTTGGAACCTACGCATGAATCTCGACGCCATTCCGATCGGCAAGAACCCGCCCGATGACATCAATGTGGTGATCGAGGTCCAGATCGGCGGCGAGCCGATCAAGTATGAAATGAACAAGGAAGCAGGCACCCTGTTCGTCGATCGCTTCCTGCATACGCCGATGCGCTACCCGGGCAATTACGGCTTCGTGCCGCATACGCTGTCGGATGATGGCGACCCGATCGACGTGCTGGTCGCCAATACCCGCCCGATCGTGCCGGGTGCGGTGATCAACGTGCGCCCGGTCGGCGTGCTGAAGATGGAGGATGACGGCGGCGGCGACGAGAAGATCATCGCCGTCCCTTCGGACAAGCTGACCAAGCGCTACCTGCATGTGAAGTCCTATACCGACCTGCCGCAGATCACGATCGAGCAGATCCAGCACTTCTTCGAGCACTACAAGGACCTGGAGCCCGGCAAGTGGGTGAAGGTGCTGGGCTGGGGCGGGCCGGAGGAAGCGCGCAGGCTGATCCAGGAAGCGGTCGAACGCGCCAAGACCAAGGGCTGATGGCCCCCTGCCTCGTCCTCGGCACAGGCGCGCATGCGGCGGTGCTGGTCGAGGCATTGCGGGCGCAGGGGCTTTGGGAGCCGGTCGGGCTGGTTGGCCCGGCGCCGCCGGGTCGGGAGATGGGCGTCGCCTGGCTGGGTGACGTCGAGATCCTGCCCAGGCTGCGGGCCGAGGGCATCGCGGCGGGCTTCGTCGCCATCGGCGACAATGCCACCCGCCAGCGGCAGGGCGATGTGCTGGCGGGCGCCGGCTTCGCCCTGCCGGTCGCGGTGCATCCGGCGGCCTGGGTGTCGCCATCCGCCAGCCTGGGCGACGGCGCGATGGTGCTGGTGCGGGCGGTGGTCGGCACCGGCAGCCAGGTCGGGCGGCTGTGCATCATCAATTCGGGCGCCATCGTCGACCATGACAACAGGATCCACGAGGCGGCGCATATCGCCCCCGGCTGCGCCCTGTCGGGCGATGTGACCGTGGGGGCGCGGACGTTGGTCGGCGTCGGCAGCGCGGTGCGGCCGGGGATCACCATCGGGCGGGATGCGGTGGTGGGCGCGGGGTCGGCCGTGGTGCGCGATGTCGCCGATGGGGCGCGCGTGGGCGGGGCGCCGGCGCGGGAGTTGCGCTGATGGGCCAGGGGCGCGGGCCCGAATTCGATGGACAGGACGATATCGCATCGATAAATTTCGATAAATAATAATATAATTTAGGGGAACTTCAATGCCTGGGCCATTTTGGGAGCCATCCACCAAGCCCGCATTCCACGGTTATCTAAAATTCGTCGATTTTCAGAACGCCGGATACGATGTTCATGCGACTTTTCAAAAAGACAAGAAAGTGCATGTCTCCATTTATGCCCAAGGTGATGTCAATACCAAATTATCTGCCAACATATGGATGAATGTAACGGTAACCGGTCTGGATTTAGACTTTAGTGACTTCTTCGTCATCAAACACAAAGTTAGCCCCAATTCGGATTTCCCGAAAGTGGACGGCTATCCCAACTACCAGGCGTTTTTTTTGGCCAAATGCAATGAGCAATATGTCAGCCTGATGCTCGGCGGCCCGAAGCCAAAACAGCAGGCCATTGTCCGCAAGATCGTCCAATCCGATTTTCCGGGATTGGGGTAGAGTCGACCTTCGACTGACCTGCGCAATCCCGATCACGCGGACCCACCCGCCATGCCCGATACCGAGATCGACGCGATCCGCGCCCTGCTCGCGGCCAGTCCGCGCGCGGCCGACATGGCCGAACGCCGCGCCCGGCTGGATGGGTTTGGCGCGCGATACCCGACCGCGGCGGATATCCGGGTGCAGCCGGTGGTCGCCAATGGCGTCGCGGCCGAATGGACCACGGCGCCCGGTGCCGATCCGTCGCGCGTGCTGATGTTCCTGCATGGCGGCGGCTATGTCTCGGGCTCGATCGCCAGCCACCGGCACATGGTGGCCGAGGCGGGGCGCCAAGCGGGGGCGCGGACCCTGGCCTTGGGATACAGGCTGGCGCCGGAGCACCCCTTCCCCGCGGCCTTGGAGGATGCGCTGGACGGCTACCGCTTCCTGCTGTCGCAGGGGTTTGCCGCGCGAAACATCGCGCTCTGCGGGGAAAGTGCCGGGGGTGGGCTGGCGGTGGCGACGATGGTGTCGCTGCGGGACGGCGGCGCCCCCCTGCCCGGCTGCGCCTGGCTGTCGTCGCCCTGGGTGGATCTGCAGATGCTGGGGGCCAGCATGGACAGCAAGGCGGCCATCGATCCACTGATCTCGCGTGCCTATCTGCAGGATCTGGCGCGGGCCTACCTGGATGGCACCGACCCCTGGGCGCCGCTGGTGTCGCCCCTGCATGCCGACCTGCGCGGCTTGCCGCCGCTGCTGATCCAGACCGGCACGGCCGAAACCCTGATGGATGACGCGATCCGGCTGGCCGGGGTGGCGGCGGCGGCGGATGTGCGGGTCAGCTTGCAGGCCTGGCCGGACATGATCCACGCCTGGACCCTGTTCTACCAGGATGTCGCGGCGGGACGGCGGGCGCTGGCCGAGGTCGGGGCCTTTGTGCGGGCGGGCCTGGGGTGAAAATCGCCCGCCGGGGGCGGGGTCCACCGTAAAAAGTTCCAAAACGCCACGCGGGTCGGCAAGATCAAAAGCAAATCGGGAGGATAATCCGATGCGCGACCAGCCCAGCGATGTGCCCAGCCGTCGATCTCCCCGGTCCGTGGCCCCCCAGTCCGTGGCCCCCCGCTCCGTGGCGCTGGTGGGGCCGCAGGGAAGCGGAAAATCGACCTTGTTCGAGGCGCTGCTGGCCGGTGCGGCCACCGCCCCCACGCGCCGCAACGACCTACGCGGAACCAGCACGGAATTGCGGATCGCCCATTGCCAGATGGCGGATACGCACTGGGCGATCCTCGATTGCCCGGGGTCCGTCGAGTTTTCCTACGATGTCGATTGCGCCCTCGCCGCCGTCGACCTGGCCGTGGTGGTCTGCGAGGCGAGCGCGGCGCGCGGTGCGAACCTGGCCCCGCTGTTCCGCCGCATCGAGGAGACGGGGACGCCGGCGCTCGTCTTCATCAACAAGATCGACGCGCTGGTCGGGACCGTGCGGGACTGCCTCGCGGCGCTGCAGGCGCAGACCCGGCGCAAACTGGTGCTGCGGCAGGTGCCGATCCGCGAGGGCGACAGGGTGACCGGCTACGTCGACCTGGTGAGCGAGCGCGCCTATCGCTACCGCCATGGCGCGCCATCCGAGCGCATCGACATCCCCGACTTCATGCAGGCGCGGAAAAGCGAGGCGCGTGGCGAGCTTCTGGAGGCGCTGGCCGACCATGACGACGCGCTGCTGGAGAAAGTGCTGGAGGACCTGACCCCCGAGCCCGCCGAGATCTACCGGCCGCTGCATGATGGCGAGGGAAGCGGTGCCGTGGCCAGCGTGCTGCTCGGCTCGGCGGAACACGGTAATGGCATCCAGCGCCTGTGGAAGGCGCTGCGCCATGACACGCCAGTCGCGGCGGACACCGCCGCGCGCCGGGGTGTGGATTCGGCGGGCGCACCGCTGGCCCAGGTGTTCCGGACGCTGCAGGCGGGTCATGCCGGGCGGCTGTCCTTCGTGCGGCTGTGGCGCGGCACGCTGGAGGATGGCGCGACGCTGGGCGGGCAACGGGTCGGTGGCATCTATCGCTTCCCCGGGGGCGAGACCGAAAAACTGCGCCAGGCGGAGGCCGGCGACCTCGTGGCCCTGGGCAGGTTGGAGGGCGTTCGCACCGGGGCGACCTTGGGGGGACCGCTCCTCCCTTTTCCGGCGCCGCCGCCGACGGTCTATGCGCTGAGCATCGTGCCGGAGGAGCGCAACGACGAGGTGCGCCTGTCGACCGGGTTGCAGCGGTTGACCGAGGAGGATCCGGCGCTGACCCTGGTGCAGGATGCGGAGAGCGGCACGACCATTCTCGGCGGCCAGGGCGAGATCCATCTGCGCACCGCGCTGGACCGGCTGATCGCCGCGACCGGGGTCAAGCTGCGCGCGGCGCCCCCGCCGATCGCCTTTCGGGAGACGATCCGCCATGGCGTCGTCCAACAGGCGCGGCTGAAGCGGCAGACCGGCGGACATGGCCAATTCGCCGATGTGAAGTTGCAGATCGCCCCCCGCCCCCGCGGGGCCGGCTTTCATTTCGACGAGAAGGTCGTGGGCGGTGCCGTGCCGAAGCGCTTCATCCCGGCCATCGGCCAGGCGGCGGAGGAGGCGACGCGCAAGGGGCCGCTGGGCCAGCCGGTGGTGGATATCGCCGTCACCCTGCTGGATGGCGGCTTCCACACCGTGGACAGCAGCGACATGGCCTTCGCGACGGCGACCCGCATGGCGATGCAGGAGGGGATGGCGAAGGCCGGCGCGATCCTGCTGGAACCGGTCGAGGCGGTGGTGGTCACGGCGCCGGCGGATTTCACCTCCACCGTGCAACGCCTGCTGACGGCCCGGCGAGGGCAGATCCTGGGCTTTGCCGCGAAGGAGGGTTGGGAAGGCTGGGATGAGGTGCAGGCGCTGGTGCCCGCGCCGGAACTGATCGATTTCATCATCGAGCTGCGATCGCAGACGCGGGGCCTGGGCAACTACGTCCATCGCTTCGATCACCTGGCGGAGGTGCGAAGCCGCTGACGGGTGATGGCCGCAGGCGCGAATGCGCCGCAGGGCCGAATCACGCGACAAAACAACAAGCTAGACCGCGATGCGTGAGCGAATGCGAACGCATCGCGGTCTAGATGGGCGATCGCTCCTATTGCCCTATGCCGCCGCCTCTACCTCGAGCGGCACGGCGTCGACGTCGCGCAGGGCCAGTTGGTCGCGCCAATGGGGGATGGGTGTCTGCGACAGCCGCTCGGTGCCGGCGGCGGCCACGTGGGTTGCGAGCCAGGTCGCGTCGACCATGGCGCAGCCCTGGCCCCGCAGGCGGATCGACAGCGCGTGTTCATTCAGCACGGCGATGGTCTTGGCCTCGAACAACGGCAGGGTTTCGGCGGTCAGCACGAAGCGGCTATGCCACATGGTGCCCTGCCCCGTGCCCTCGCCGGTCAGCCAGCCAAGGATGTTCTGCCGGTATCCGGCATCGAGCGGCGCATCCGCGCGGAATGGGTCGGCCGGATCGCCGCTGAAGAACAACGACCCTTCCGCGACGGACACGAAGGAGCCGAACAGGCGCAATTCCGCCGGCGGTATGAACAGGAACGACGAACGTATCCAGGACTGGGACACCCGGCCGTAGAAACGGACTGGATCATTGTAGCGATCGACATGTCCTATCGCGACCGCCCTGCCCCGCATCGCGGCAAGCATCCGCGTGTCGAAGCGCTCGATATAGGCGGTATAGAGCTGCTGGAATGCCGCCGTGACGAGGTGGACGAAGTCGAATTCCAGGATGCGGTCGCCGAGAAATTCGATGGCGCTGTCCCAGGCGGAAAATTCGCGCGCCGCACTCGATCCACCGATCAGGGTGCAGGCGTCCGCCAGGCGTTCGCGATGGCTTTCCGGCAGGGCGTTGTCGGTGACGATGGTTTCGCGCTGAATGCCCGGCAGGAAGCGCGCGTAGAACAGATCAAGCTCATCAAGCGCGTTGGTGTAGGTCGCGGTGCCGTGGCGGGCGACAATGGTGACGATCCGCATGGCGCTCATTCCTCCTCCGGCGCGGCGGCGCATTGCAGCATCGCCTGTCGCTGGAGCCATCGGCCGCTGCCGTTCACCGCGACCAGGCTGCCGACCAGATCGGTGATGCGCGTCGCGCAATCGCGCCAGGATGGCCCGCTGCCACCGGCGGGGATGGCGGCACCGAAAGGCAGGCCCGCCGGCGGACGGCCGTGCAGGGTGGCCCCCACGGCCGCGACCAGGCCGAACTCATCCGCGAAGGGAACCAGGCGCCCGGGCAGGTCGGCATGGTCCGCGATCTCCTGCCAAAGGGCCGACTCGCGCACGACGACGGTTCGGCCATGCGCCAGGCCATGCACCACGGGCAGGCCGAAGCCCTCGTAGTGGGAGGGGAATACGACCACCGATGCCTCGGCCATGAATGTCGTGATCTCGGCGTCGCTGAGGCGGCCGCTGTTCAGCGCGGTGACCAGGGGCGAGCGCGAGGTCGCGGCGCCGATGACGACGATCCTCGTATAGGGAAAGGCATCGGCCAGCGTGGCCACGGCATGCTTCAGGCCCTTGTGGTCGTAAGTGTTGCCGAAGACCAGGATGTAGGGGGCCGGCGCGGGTTCGCTGCGCAGGACGTCGCAGGTCGCCTCGGCACCGCTCAGGCTGAGATGGGTCACGACCAGCGGGATCGCGGCATCGGGGCGGAAGCGGAACACGAAACGGTCACGCGTGTAGTGCGAGATGAAGAGGAAGGCATCCGCCATCTGCGCCAGCACGCGCCAGCTTCGGTCGAGCCGGTCCGGGGCGGAGTAGATGATATCCCAGGCGATCGTATCGAGCATGTTGAACGCGAGAAACAGCGCGTGGCTGTGCAGTTCGGAGACGGTGTTCACATCCCACGGCTGGTCCAGCCTGATGGCCGCGAGGAAGCACCCCCTTGGTGCGTCGACCTGGATGCGGAAATGCGGGTATCGGGCTTCCAGCTTGTGGAAGCGCGCGGCGGCAAGGGTCGCCAGCACGGTGATGTCCAGCTTCGGCGCACCGACCTGTTCCAGCCCGTCGAGATAGCCGAGAATGGCAATGCCCGTGCCGTTGTGGAAATCCTGCGCGCCGCGGCAGTCCAGCAGGATCCGCACCCGGCCATCGGCGGCGATGCTGGCGGCCAGGACGGCCTCCAGCGCGACCTCGGGCATCGCGGCAAGCCAGGCGCGGGCCCGCAGGGTATCCTGCCGCCAGTGATGATCATGTGGCCCCACGGCGATCGCCGGGAGCGGATAGACCAGCGCCTCGTCAAAGGGGACCGGCACCACGCAGCGATTGCACACGAGGTTGCGGAAGCCGCGGCGACGCAGCGCGACCAGCACCTGCGCCAGCGCCTCGTCGAAGGGGCCGGCCGGGACCGCCTCCGCCGCCAGGACGCCGCGTGGCGAGATCAGCAGCAAGGGCGCCACCAGTTCGGGCGTCAGCACCGTCTCGGGCAGGTAGGGCGCCACGGCCCGCGACAGCATCACCGGCATGGCCCCCTGCGGGCCCGGCAGGCCGACGATCCGGTCGTCGCGGGCGGTCGCGAAACGGGGTTGCAGGGTGCCGATCATCGGATCCGCATCCTGGTACCCGACCAGGGGCGCCGCGGCTTCGTTGGGGGGAATCCAGGCCCCCTGGACCACCAGCAACCCGCGCCGGGCGGCGCCCGCGGCGGAAAGGGCCTGGGCCAGGACCTCCCCGGGGCTGCCTTGCGGGCATGACACGTCCTGATGGTGACCGATCCGGCCATTCGGGCGGGCCAGCGTGATGCGGCGGCCATCGGCGACAAGCCCGGAGCGCCGGCGAAACAGGGCCAGATGCGCCACGATCTCCCTGTCCAACAGGTCAGTGCCGGACAGATCGATGAAGAGATCGAAATTATCAATCACCGGCGACATGCCTGGTGGCATAGGTGCCATCCTCACCGCATTGCCCTTGTCGAGTTTACCTGCCGGTCCGCCAATTCCGCGTCAAGTTCGGAAAAAATCGCCGCGGGCGACAGAAGCTCCGCGATCCGGTCGCGATTGGCGATCACCTTGCGGGCGGCGTTGTCATCTTCGAGCATGCGGATCAGGGCCTCGGCGAAGGCATACCAGTCCGTAACGCATTCGCACAGATCGCGCAGATCCGCCGGCACGCCGTCCAGGCCCGCGGGCCAGGTCACCAGCGGGCGCAGATTGGCGAAGGCTTCCAGCGTCTTGATCTTCACCCCGGTGCCGGCCACGGCCGGGTTGATCACGACACGGGCCTGCGCATAGGCAGCGCCCAGGTCATCGACCAGGCCCAGCCGATGCACGCCCGCCTCCTGACCGGGCACGGCGGCGCCGACAGATCCGACGACGCGCAACTCGGCGCCCGGCACCGCCTGCAAGACAAGCGGCCAGGCAAAGCGCAGGAAGTCCCGCAAGCCCTTCGCGTTCATCGGATTGCCCGAGGCGACGAGCAGCACGACGGGGGCCGCGACCAGGGTCGCGCGTGACATCTCCACCGGCATGTCCACGCCCACGACCACCACCCGGGCCTTCGGCGCGATGCGCCGCAGGTCGTCCGCTTCCTCCGGCTGGATCGCCAGCACCAGGTCGGCGTCGGAGAGCAGGTAGGCTTCCTCGGCTTCCGACATCGCCAGGCTGTCCTCGATCCCATAGGCCTCGACCTTGCGGGCCTTGGTGGAGAAGACGTCGATCGTATCCACGATGGTCAACGCCTCGTCGCGCAGCAGCTTCAGGCCGCGCGTCATGAAGATGTAGTTCGCGATCACGATCCTGGGCGCCAGGGCGGCATCGATCGCGCACATCACCTCGACCAGCGCATCGGCCGAGAAGGTGCGCATCATGTTGAGCAGGCGCACGGCGCCGCCCGTGCTTTCCTGCACCAGGCCCGCGACGTCGCGGGTTTGCCTGCCCTCCAGCGCCGCCACCACTGCCGCCACATCCGGCCGTGCCAGGGAATGCCGGATCTGCCCGTCGCGATGGACGTAGACCAAATTCTCGCAACCCGCCGCAAGGGCGGCCAGCCGCGCCGCATCGGGTTCCTCGCCACCCAGCGGGCAGTAGAGGAACACGACATCCCAGCCCTTGTCGCGCAGCCAGGACAGCACGCGTTCGGTGCGATATTCATTGCCGGCACGCGGCGGGTAGGGCGGCACGTGGCTGAGGAAAACCACCAGCGGCCGATCCGTCGGGGACGGCGGCCGGCCGGTGCCGGCGATCCGCTGCACATGCAGCGTGACCGGATCCATCGCGGAGGCCGCGGCCAGCGGCGGTGCCGCGGGCGCCAAGGCCACCGGGGCCGGGATGGGGGCAGGCTGCCCGCGCTGGCGTATCCGCGTGAAGAGTTGCAGCGTCACCATGTACCAGGCCGCCTTGGCCGAGCGCCGGAGAAAGCGGCGCAGGCGCGGCTTGTCGGCGACCATCGCCTGGAGCCGGGCGACGCTGCGCCATGAGTTGGAGCCGAGGATGGCGGCCAGGTGCGCCTCGGTACTGGCATGGGCTTCCCGTGTCCGCGCGGCCTCCTGCGCCGCGGCCTCGGCGGCCTGGCGGCTCAGGGCCAGCAGGTCGCGTTCGGATTGCAGGGCCTTGCCCGCATCGGCCGCCGCCAGTTGGGCCTGCTTCACGGCCAGGGCCGCGGCGTGTTCGGTCCGTTCGCGCGCGGCATGGCCGGCGCGTTCCATGTCCTGCCGCGTGGCAAGCGCCGCCTGCTCAGCCGCCTGTTGTGCCGCGGCGATGGCCTGCGCCGCGTCCTGTTGCGCGGCGGCGACGGCTTGCTCGGCGCCCTGCCGCGCCGCCTGGGCCGCGCGCTCGGCCTCTTCCCGCGCGGCCGTAGCGCGACGCTCCGCGGCGGTGGCCTGGGCGGCGGTGACGGTGGCGGCATCGAGCAGGATGTCCCGCATCAGCGGTGTGCCAAGCCGGTTGAACAGGTCTCGCACACGCCGGGTCTGGGCCGGGATGCGCTCGGCATCGAACAGCGCCGCCACGCTGGGCGGCAGGTCGGTCCCGACGCCGAGCACACCCAGCCCGTGCCCATGCAGAAACCCGAAGGAGGGGTATTGGGCGCTCATTTCCTCCCAGAAGCGCCAGACCCCGAACCCACGGTCCCGCACATTGGTGTCATGGAACAGCACCACCGCCCGGTCCGACAGGCGCGATTGCCAGGTTTCGAAATCATGGCGCACGGCGTCGTAGGTATGCAGCCCGTCGATGTGCAGCAGATCGACGCTTCCCGGCGCGATGTATTGCACCGCATCGTCGAACGTCGACCGGATCAATCGAGAAAAATTCGAATATTGCGCATCATGCCAGGTCGATAATTCGTCGTAGATCTTTTCGTCGTAGAGGCCGGCATGCGCATCGCCCTGCCAGGTATCGACACCAAAGCAGGCCGTCGCGGTGTCGAGGGATTTCACCGCCTGGCAGAAGGCCGCGTAGGAATTGCCGGTATGGACGCCCAGTTCCACCAGCACGCGCGGACGCAACGCCTGGGTCAGCCAGAAGGCGAAGGGGATGTGGCCGGCCCAGGAATTCGGCCAGACCAAACGTTCCGGATACCAAAGGCAAGATTCGAGTTCCGCCGCCAGGAGTGCGGGGAACGCATCCTGGTTTGCCGGCACCGCGCGTTCACCCATCAAAACAGTCCCGTCATTGTCGCGTCGATCGCGCGGGGTTCGTGCCCGGCGCACATCAGGAAAGAGCCGCTATTTCGGCTGGGATCCGCGCGGCGGCGCGTTGTTCCGGCGCCGTTCGTGATCTGCCCAAGGCTCACTGTGTCGTCCCCTGCCGACGGCATCGTGGATGCCGCCGATTACTGAAGCGCCGCGCCGATATAGGCATCCCAGATCGACGCCTCCTCGGCCGCAGAAGGCAGCAGCGGGTCGGTGTTCACCCGCACCAGGGGTTCGGAGAAATCACTCTGGTCGAGCAGTTCCAGCCCACAGGCGAGCGCCGATCGCGCCTGCATTTCGCGTGCCATGCGCTGCGCGAAGCCGCCCTGGGATTCGATATAGCCGGACGGGCCGGTGCGGATGAAGGCGCCCCCCCCCACCACCTGCTGCACGAAGCCGGCATAGGCGCGGGCGAGCAGCGGCACATGGATGTTGTCGCGCACATAGGACGGGGTGCGGACCTGGGCCACCTGCCCCGCCTTCCACGTCTTGATCAGATAGGCGCAGAAGCGCGGTTCCTCGAACAAGCCAAACGGGTTCGGGATGACGAACTTGCCGAATGGCAGGCAATACTGCGCCGTCCAGTAGCGGAAGGCCTGCGCCGTGAAGGCTTTTGACAAGCCGTAGGGGGAGAAGGCGACCAGGGGCGGATTGCCCAGGCCTTCGTCGTTCTCGAAGACCGAACCGGTGAGGATCACGGCCTGCAAGCCGCCGCCGGCCAGCGCCTTCAGCACATGCGGCAGGTTGCGGGTATTCGCCGCCAGCGCCCCCGCCAGGTCGTAGTCGGGCGAGCGGTAGTCGCCGACCTCCGCCGCGTGATGGGCCAGCACATCCCAGCCGCCCTCGGCCGCCAGGGCCAGGAAGGCGTCATCGCCAAAGGCCATGCCCCAACGCAGATCGGCGTGGCGGGCCAGTTCCGCCACGCGCGCGGCGCGCACACCATGGTAGGCACCGGCATCCGGCGCCCGCAGGGTCGCCACCACATGGTGACCGGCCTCCGCCAGGGCGCGGGCGATCCAGACGCCGGTGAAGGACGACCCACCGGTCAGCAGGATCTTCACAGCAGGCCGCGCATGCGCTCAAGCCCATGGAACCCGGCATCGAGGTCCGGCCACTTCTGGTCCTTGTCCGAGATTTCCTCGGGCGCGATCGGCCATTGGATGCCGATCGCCGGATCGTTCCAGCGCAACCCGCGCTCGCCCTCGGGCGCGTAGAAGGCGTCGACCATGTACAGCGCCTCGGCATCCTCGGTCAGGGTGATGAAGCCATGCGCGAAACCGTGCGGCACATACATCATCAGCCGGTTCTCGGCCGAGAGTTCGGCGCCATACCACTTGCCGAAGCTGGGCGAGTCCGGACGCAGGTCGACGATCACATCCCAGAAGGCGCCGCGGATGCAGCGCACCAGCTTGGTCTCCGCCGCCGGCGGCAATTGGTAGTGCATCCCGCGCAGGGTGCCCTTCTTGGCGGAGAGCGAATTGTTCACCTGCACGAAGCGGGTCGTCAGACCCTCGGCGGCGAATTCCTTCTCGCAGAAGAAGCGCGCGAAAAACCCGCGCGCGTCGCCGCGCTTTTCCAATTCGATCAGCCGCGCGGTTTCGAGCGGCGTCTTGTGGAAGATCATGCGTCCCTCCAGCCGCCGCGCGACCCGTCGGCCCATTCCAGGCTGTCGTTCAACCGGCCCTGGTCGATCAGCCGTTCCAGCACCTTCAGGCGGATATTCTGCGAGGCGCGGAAATCCGGATCGTCGAAGCCGATGGCGTTCAGCCCGTCGCGCAGCTTGGCGATCGACTCGGTCAGCGAGATCCGCGGCTGGTGATCCGGCGCCAATTTGCGGAACAGCGCGAAATCGACCTTGTAGGAGCGCGTGTCCGGCGGGGCGTCGGTATTGATCGACACGCTCGTGCCCTCGACCGCAGTGCTGACGGCCTGGGCCAGGTCGCGCACCTGGTAGTTCCATTCATCGGAACCGGCGTTGACCGCGAGATAGGCGCCGCCGTTTTCGGCCGGGCGTGCGATCGCCCATTCGATCGCGCGCGCCATGTCGCGCACATCGATCAGCGGCCGCCAGGGCGAGCCGTCGGAGAGCACGGTGATCTGGCCGCTGGACAGCGCGCAGGCGACGAAGTCATTCACCACCAGGTCCAGCCGCAGGCGCGGGGAAAAGCCCGCCGCGGTCGCGAAACGCAGGCAGGTGACCGTCAGGTCGCCGCGGTTCATCTCACGCAAGGCCTGTTCGGTCGCGATCTTGGACCGGGCATAGGCGGTCAGCGGATTGACCGGGTCGGCTTCGGTGCGCGCATCGCCGGCCGCCAGCCCATAGACCGAGCAGGAGGAGGCGAAGACGAAGGACTTCACCCCCGCATCGCGCGCCATGCTGGCGAGCCTGGTCGAGGCACGGTGGTTGATGTCATCCGTCACCACCTCGAACCGCTTGCCCATCGGGTCGTTGGACACCGCGGCCAGGTGGACGACCGCATCCACGCCCTCAAGCAGGGGGGGCTGGATGGCGCGGATGTCGCCATAATGCTGCACGTCGAGGGCGAGTTCCGGCGCAGGGCCGGGCGCCGTCAGGCAATGGCCGAAGAAGCCCGCGTCAAAGCCGATGAGTTCGGCCTCGGGCCAGACGGATCGCAGGTGTGACACAACGACGGGGCCGACATAGCCCATGTTGCCAGTGATCAGGATGCGCATATCGGACGGCCCGCCTACCAAATTTTCCAGGGCGCCTTGCCCTTGGTCCAGAGATCCTCGAGGTAGCGCTTGTCGCGCAGCGTATCCATCGGATGCCAGAAACCGTGATGGTGGCGGACGGACAATTGGCCGTCGGCGGCCAGCCGCTCCATCGGCTCCTTTTCCCAGACGCTGCTGTCACCATCGATATAGTCGACGACCTTGGGGCTGAGCACGAAGAAGCCGCCGTTGATCCAGCCGCCGTCGCCGGCGGGCTTTTCCTCGAACCCCGTCACGCGGGCGCCGTCGAACTTGATGGCGCCGAATCGGCCCGGGGGCATCATGGCGGACACGGTGGCCAGGCGGCCCTCACGCCGATGAAAGTCGATCAGGGATGTGATGTCGACGTCGCCCACGCCGTCGCCATAGGTCAGGCAGAAGGCGTCGTCATTCTCGACATAGGGCAGGATGCGCTTGATGCGCCCGCCGATCATCGTGTCGTCGCCAGTATCGACCAGGGTGACGCGCCAGGGTTCTGACTTGGCCTGGTGGAATTCGATCGTGTTCTTGCCCAGATCGACCGTCACATCCGACCGATGCAGGTAATAATTGGCGAAGTATTCCTTGATGACGTAACCTTTGTAGCCAAGGCAAATGACAAAGTCATTGATGCCATGGGCATGGTATATCTTGAGGATATGCCAAAGGATCGGCTGGCCGCCGATCTCCACCATCGGCTTGGGCCGGCTGCCGGTTTCTTCGGCCAAGCGCGTGCCAAGGCCACCGGCAAGAATTACTGCCTTCAAAAGACACCCTCCGTCATGCATGAATATTTGGTGAATCGTATTATCTATGAAAAATGACGAATCGTCTTATTTTATAGATAATAAATGAAAATTAACCAAGTCCAACCCTTGCCGTGGACCTACCATGATTGGCACCGTCTGTCATTGGGCGAGGGTTGGTCGACGCGCGGACCGGCTCCACAAACGCCCGGCCCTGGCACGTGGACAGAAAAGATCCTGCTGCTAAGTCATGGCACCCCAAAAGCCCCGCATCGTCCAATCAGTGGGGGCAAGCGCCCGAGCGTGATGCAGCAATGACCATTCCAGGCGGCGAAACGGCGGGCGCCCATCGGCACAGCGACGCCGACCAACAAGAATGGCGCCGGTTGCGGCGCGCATCGCGTCGGCAGGCCTTCGCGCCCATCGACAGCGATGATCTCGCCGCCGCCCAGGCCTTGGCCGAGGCGTCGGAAACGGCCCTGGCAGCCGCGGTCGCCGGCCACGCGGCCGAGGCCGCCGCCCTGCGGGAACGGCTCGCGCTTGCGGAAGCCCTGGCGACGGAGCGCGCGGCAGCGCTCGATGCCCTCCTGGGCTCGACCATGTGGCGGGCGACCTCACCATTGCGTCACGCCATCACGCTGGCGCGCCGGCTTCGCAACCCCGCTGCCCCCCCCGCGCGCCCCGAACCGCCGCCGGAACCCGTCCCTGAGGCCGAGGACGCCGGCTATACCGCCTGGATCGCGGATTTCGACCGCTTGCAGCCGCGGGATATCGCCCAGATCCAAGCGCATATCCGCGGTGCCGCCTTTCCCGCCTGGCAAATCGTGGTTCTGCTCGACGAGGCCAGCACCGCCGACGAGATCGCCGCCACGCTGTCCAGCCTGGGCGCGCAAGTCGTCACCGACTGGCGGGCCGAGATCGTCGCACCCCGGCCACCCGCCCTGCCGCATGCCGACACCCGCATCAGCCTTGCCGCACCGGGCCTCAGCACCGGCGAGGCGCCCGTCCTGCTGCTTGGCCCGGGCGCCGTGCTGTCGCCGCACGCCCTGTATATGCTGGCGATCGCCGTGGCGGAGGCGCCCGAGGCGCGGCTGATCTACGCCGATGAAGACCAAATCGCCGCCGACGGCCTGCGGCACGCGCCCTGGTTCAAACCGGACCACTCGCCCGAACTGCTGCGTCATCGCGCCTTTATCGGCGGCTGCGCCGTTCTGCGCGCCGGGGGTGTCGCGCTGGCGCCTTTGGCCGACCCCTGGGCCTTGGCCGCCTTCGCCGCCGGGCTGCCGCGTGCCACGGTGCGCCATGTCCCGGCCTTGCTCAGCCATGCCTTGCGCCCAGCGCCGGACGCCCGTCCGGCGCCGCCGGCCCTCCTGGCCGAAGCGGCACTGCCGCGGATCAGCATCATCATCCCGACGCGCAACCGGCGCGACCTGCTCGAACCTTGCGTGGAGAGCATCCACGCGATCACCGACTGGCCAGGCGCGCTGCTTGAGGTGATCGTGGTCGACAATGCCTCGGACGATCCGGACACGATCGCCTGGCTGGAAACGCAAGCCCAGGCCGGCAGGATCCGGCTGATCCAGGACCCCTCCCCCTTCAGCTACCCCCGCCTGAACAACGGTGCCGCACGGCTTGCCCAGGGCCAGTTGCTGGTCTTGCTGAACAACGACACCGTGGTGCTGCGCGCGGACTGGCTTCGCCTGCTGGCCGGGCAGGCGATGCAGCCCGACGTCGCCGCGGTCGGCGCCAAGCTGCTCTATCCCGATGGCACGGTGCAGCATGGCGGCGTCATCCTCGGCATGCGGGGCCTGGCCATGCATGCCGCGCACGGGCTGGCGGCGGATGCGCCGGGGTATCAGGATCTCGCGGTGCTGACGCATGAGGTTTCTGCCGTCACGGGGGCTTGCCTCGCGATCCGGGCGGAGGTGTTCCGGCAGTTGGGCGGGCTGGACGAACACCTCACGGTTGCTTTCAACGACGTCCTTCTCTGCACCGCCGCCATCGCGGCGGGGTATCGGAACATCCTGGTCGCCGAACCGCTGCTGACGCATTTCGAATCGCAAAGCCGCGGCCCGGACGATACCTGGCCCAAGGCGATAAAATTCCGCAACGAAGGGGCCTATGCGTGGCGGCACGCGAAGGCCCTGTTCAAGAACGATCCTTTCTACAACCCGCATTTTTCCATCGACGCGGTCCATGAACGCGCCTGCCCGCCGCGTGCGCCCCGGCCCTGGCTCGCGGCCGGTGGGGACAGGCGGCGCGTCATGCTGCTGGGCGATCCGCCCGGCGACGGCATGGGCGATATCCTGGCCCAGCAGGTGGCCCACCTGGCGGCCGAGGGCTTCGACATCTGCGTCGCCGGCCCGCATATCCGCGACGCGGCGGCCATTCCCGGCTGCCGATACGTGACGCTGCGCACGCCCATGGAGGCAGCGCGCCTGGCCTTCGAACAACGCATCGACTGTGTCGTGGTGCAGGACCCGTCCTTCTACGCGACGTTCCGCCATCTCGGCGAATGGCCGCGCAGCATCGCCTATATCGGCAGCGCGCCGCCGCCCGACCTGTTCCCCAACGCCGCGGAGCGCGCCGCGGCACAGGCCGAGCGCCGCCTGGAATTCGCCGTGGCCGACAGGTGTTTCGCGGTCTCCGCCGCCAGCGCCGCCGAAACCGGCATCGCGGATATGGGTGTCATACCCTATGGCACGTCGCACCTCCCGATATGGACACAGGCGATGGCCGCGCGTCGTGCCGACATCCGCGCGCGGCTGGGGCTGGGCGATCGGTTCGTCGTGCTCAACCTCTGCCGCTTCGGGCGGGATGCGCGTCATGTCAACGGCCTTGACGCCTATCTGGACGCATCGGAGGTCCTGGCATCGCGCCGGCCCGATCTGGCGGGGCGCGTGGCCTTCCTGCTGGCGGGACGCACGCCGCCGGCGGATGCCGAGTGGCTGCGCGCGGAGGGCCTGCTTGTGGCGGCGCCGGTGTCCGGGGAGGCGCTGCTGGACCTCCATATCGCGGCGGATGCCTATCTGAACCTGGCACTTTGGGATGGCGAGGATTTCGGGATCGGCCAGGCCCTGGCGATGGGGCTTCCGGTGCTGGCCTCGGGGAATCCGGCGCATCGCGGCCTTGGTATCGCCATCGCCGACGATCCCGACGCCGTGGCCGACTGGATCGCGACGCAATGCGAGGCGAAGGATCATGGCGGGCTGCCGCCCCGATCCGGGCATGTCACATCCTGGGCGCCATCCTTCCACCAAATGGCCGAGGCCATCCGCGAGGTCTGCGCGGCACCGCCGCGCGTGTCGCGGTAGGGGCGCCCGGTTCAGCCCGCCAGGAAGGCCGTCACCAGCCCCAGGAACCCCGCCGGGTTTTCCGCATGCACCCAATGCCCGGCCAGGGGCACGGTGGCGAAGGTGGCCGCCGGGAAGAGCCCGCGGAACAGCGCGTGGTGTTCGGGCCGGATGTAGTCTGATTTCTCCCCCGCCAGCACCAGGACGGGGCCGTCGAACCGGCCACCGGGCGGGGCGGCCTCGATCGCCGGCATCCCGGCCGCGAGTTCCACGAGCCCCAGGCGCCAATGCGGCACCGCGCCCTCGAAGCGCAGGCTCTGCAACAGGAAGGCGCGGATGCCCGCCTCCGGCACGGTTTGCGCCAGCGCCGCGTCGGCGGCGCGCCGGGTCAGCCCGGGGTCCAGCGCCAGGCCCTGCATCGCCGCCAGGAAGCCGCGCTGGATCGGCGGATAGGCGACGGGAGCGATATCGGCGACGACCAGGCGCGACACGGCGCCGGGGTCGGCCACGGCCAGCGCCATGGCGACCTTGCCGCCCATGGAATGGCCGATCACCGTGGCGGGGCGCGCGCCCATGGCGGCCAGGGTTTCGGCCACGTCAACGGCCATGGCGGCGTAATCCATGGACGGCCCGCGCGGGCTTTGGCCATGGTTGCGCAGGTCCAGCGCGATGACGCGATAGGAGGCGGACAGCGCCTTCTGGATCGCGCCCCAATTCGCGGCGGCGCCGAACAGCCCGTGCAGCAGGACCAGGGGGGGGCCGTCGCCGGCCTCTGTCGCATGCAGCCGCATCAGCTTCGCGCCGCCACCAGCACGCCCGCCGCGATCAGCACGCCGCCACTGATGATATCCATCCCGATCGGTTCCCCCAGCCAGATCGCGGCCGAAGCCACGCCCACCACCGGCACCATCAGCAGCCCGGCCGAGGCGATGGTGCTCGGCAGGCGCCGGCCGACCTCGATGACGCTCCAGGTGCCCAAGGGGGCCACGATCAGCGCGATCCAGGCGGCATGCAAATAGGCCCCCGGGCCGATGCCGCCATGGGGTTCCCGCCACAGCGCCAGGGGGGTCAGGAAGGCCGCGCTGACCGCGAAGCACCAAGGCAGCAGCGATACGATCGGCTGCGCCGGCGGATACAGGCGGGTGATCAGGATCGCGATGGTCCAGGACAGCGCCGCCAGCAGCAGCATGCCATTGCCGACCAGGGCGGCCGGCGATGTCCAGTCCACCGCCCAGGGTCCGGCCAGCGCCACCACCCCCGCGACCCCAAGCCCGGCCGCGAGCCAGCGCCGGGGCGACACTTTCTCATGCAGCAGCAGCACCGACAGCGGCACCAGCCAGGGGGTGATGACATTGGCCAGCACCGCGGTGCGCCCGGCGCTGGTCAGCATCACCGCCAGATGCGCCAGGGCGAAGAACACCGCGAGCTGGAAGAAACCCACCCCCAGGATCGTCGGCCAGTCCCGCCGCATCGGCCAGACCAGCCGCCGCGACAATGCGAGGAAGGCAAAGGCCATCGCCGCCGCCCCCAGGCTGCGGGCCGTGGCGAACCACAGCGGCGTCGCATCCTGCATGGCGTGCTTGGTGATCGGCCAGGCCAGGCCGAACAACACCACCGCGATGCCGAGCAGCCGGAAGTCGGCCGGCTTGATCACCGGGCCAGGCTCAATCGGCGACCTTCAGCATGATCTTGCCGACATGGGCGCTGCTTTCCATCAGGGCATGCGCCGCCGCCGCCTCGGCCAGCGGAAAGACCGTGTGGATATGCGGCCCGGCGCGGCCCTCGGCCAGGATCGGCCAGACGCGGGCTTCCAACTCGGCCGCGATCGCCGCCTTCTGCGCGGTGGTGCGTGGGCGCATGGTGCTGCCGGTCACGGTCAGGCGGCGCATCATGATGTGGCGCAGTTCCACCTTCTCGGCCAGGCTGCCTTGCAGGAAGGCGATCTGCACCAGCCGCCCATCCATCGCGAGACACCGCAGGTTTTTCGCGAAATACGGCGCGCCAACCATGTCGAGCACGACATCGACGCCGCGCTTTTGGGTCACGGCCTGCAATTCGGCGACCCAGTCCTGGGTCTTGTAATCGAAAGCGGCATCGGCGCCGAAACGCAGGCATTCGGCGACTTTGTCGGCACTGCCGGCGGTGGCATAGGTCTTGGCGCCAAAGGCCTTGGCCAATTGGATCGCGGTCACGCCGATGCCGCTGGTGCCGCCATGCACCAGCATGGATTCACCGGGCGCCAGCCGGCCATGGCCGAACAGATTGGCCCAGACCGTAAAATAGGTTTCCGGCAGGGCGGCGGCGCGGATCGCGTCATAGCCCGCGGGCCAGGGCAGGCATTGCGCGGCGGGGGCGGCGCAGTATTCGGCATAGCCGCCACCATTGGCCAGGGCGCAGACGCGGTCGCCGATCTGCCACCGCGCGGCGTCGGGGCCAAGCGCGACGACCTCCCCGGCGACTTCCAATCCGCACAGCGGGCTGGCGCCGGGCGGCGGCGGATAGGTCCCCTCGCGCTGCGCGACATCCGGGCGGTTCACCCCGGCGGCGAGCACCCGGATCAGCACCTCGTCGGATTTCGGCACCGGCAAGGGGCCACTCGCCGGGACCAGCACCTCCGGCCCGCCGCCCTTGCCGTGGTCGATGTAGGTCATGCTCTGCGGCAACATGGCGGCCCCCCTTAGAACTCTGCCGGCACAGAGCCTGCGGGCGCGCGGCCGGTCAAGCCGCGCGCCCGCGTGGCGGCGTCAGTTCGCCGTGATATTCGCCTCGCGCACGATGCTGCCCCATTTGGCCGCCTCGTCGCGCAGCCAGGCGGCGGAGGTGTCCGGCGTGGTGTCGGACCGCAATTCCATCGCCAGGTCGGACAGGCGCCGCTGCACGTCCGGCATGGCGGCGACGGTGTTGAAGGCCGCATTGATGGCGGCCACGACCGGCGCTGGCGTGCCCGCGGGGGCGAAGACCATGTGCCAGGTGGAGGCGACCAGCCCCGGCATCCCGGCCTCGGCCGTCGTCGGGACGTTCGGCAGTTGCGGCAGCCGGGTGGTCCCCATGACCGCGATCGGCTTCAACTCACCACGCTGCGCGAAGGCGAGGTTGCTGGTGGCGACGTCGATCAGGATCGGCACCCGCCCCGCCAGCACATCCGGCATGGCCGCGGCCGAACCGCGATACGGCACGTGATTGGCCCGCAGCCCGCCCGCCTGGGACAGGAACAGCTCCGAGGCCAGATGCAGGGCGCCGCCGTTGCCGCTGCTGGCATAGTCGTACTTGCCCGGGTTCGCCCGGATCTCCGCGACGAGTTCCTGCAGCGTATTGGCCGGGAAATCCTTGTTGACCGTGATCAGCATCGGAATGACGCCGCAGAGCGCAACCGGGGTGAAATCGGCCATGGGATCGAAGGTCAGGCGCGGGAAGAGTGCCGGCAGCACCGAATGGGCGACGGTCGTATAGAGCAGCGTCGCACCATCCTTGGGCGACTTGGCAACCGCCTCCGTGCCGACCACGACGCCGGCGCCGGTGCGATTGTCCACGATCACCCGCTGCGGCAGCATGTTGGACAGTTGTTCGGCAAACAGCCGTGCCGGCACGTCGGTCGGGCCACCGGCGGCGAAGGGCACCACCAGCCGCACCGGCTGCGTCGGCCACACAGGCGCGGTCTGGGCCAGAGAGACCCGCGCCAGCACGGGCGCGGCAAGCGCGCCCAGCAAAAGGCTGCGGCGGGGAACCGCCAGACCACTACGCGGCTGTATCGTCGTCATTCGCATGAAGCTCCCGTTAGATAAGAGGGCTACTTCGTGCGTGCCGCCGCCTGCGTCAACCATTGAGCAAGTTTGGATGGCACTTCGAATCACTCGCGGCTTCGGTGTCGAAACGACGAGACTCGCGGGGACAGCGCGCGGCCAGTCGGGCCGCGCGCCCCTGGTTCAGTTCGCCGTGATATTCGCCTCGCGCACGATGCGGCCCCATTTGGCCGTCTCGTCGCGCAGCCAGGCGGCGGCGCTTGCGGGCGTGCTGTCGACCTTCAATTCCATCGCGAGGTCCGACAGGCGCTGCTGCACCTCCGGCATCGCGGCCACCCGGTTGAAGGCGGCATTGATCGCCGTGACGATCGGCATGGGCGTGCCCGCCGGCGCGAAGACCATGTGCCAGGTGGAGGCGACCAGCCCCGGCATCCCGGCCTCCGCCGTCGTCGGGACAGTCGCCAGTTGCGGCAGGCGGGTGGTGCCCATGACGGCAATGGCCTTCAACTCGCCACGCTGCACATAGGTGATCGCGCCGGAGGCGACATCGACCAGGATCGGCACCCGCCCCGACAGCACATCCGGCATCGCCGCGGCCGAACCGCGATAGGGCACATGGTTGGCACGCAAGCCGCCCGCCTGATTCAGCAGAAGCTCCGACGCCAGGTGCACCGCGCCGCCATTGCCGCTGCTGGCATAATCGTACTTGCCCGGATTTTCCCGGATGACCGCGACCAGTTCCTGCAGCGTATTGGCCGGGAAATCCTTGTTGACCGTGATCAGCATCGGGATGATGCCGCAGAGCGCGACCGGGGTGAAATCGGCCACCGGATCGAAGGACAGGCGCGGAAACAGCGCCGGCAGCACCGAATGGGCGACGGTGTTGTAGAGCAGGGTCGCACCATCCTTCGGCGATTTGGCGACCAGTTCGGTTCCCACCACGACGCCGGCGCCGGTGCGGTTTTCCACGATCACCCGCTGCGGCAGGATGTTGGACAATTGATCGGCGAACAGACGCGCCGGGATATCGGTCGGGCCGCCGGCGGCGAAGGGCACGATCAGCCGCACGGGCTGGGTGGGCCACACGGGCGCCGTGGTGGGCGCCGTCTGGGCGCGAGCGATCGCCGGGGCGGCAAGACCCGCAAGGACCAGTCCGCGGCGCGGAATCATCATTGTCATTTGGCACGTCGCTCCCGTTTGTTTTGCGGAAACCTGCGGTCGCGCGGCGCCTGGCGTCAACTGGCGATGATGCTGGCGTAAAGATCGGGGTCGGTCGCGCCCTCGGTACCAAAGAGCAGCACGCGGCTGTTGGGGCGCAGCCAGAGCATCTGCGCCGCGAATTCCACCTGCGTCACCAGCATCAGCGCCGCCAGCCCCGCGACGCCGCTTTCGCCGGCCACGATGGGCGGGTCGCGCCGGGCAAGGGCGCGCATCGTCTCCGCCGCGGCCGCATCGGGAATGGTGACGGCGGCCCAGGCGCTGCGGGACAGTTCCTGCCAGGCAAGCAGGCTCGGCTCGCCACAGGCCAGCCCGGCCATGATGGTGTCGAGGTCGCCGCCGACCGTGATCGATTTGCCGGCCTCCAGGCTATCGGCGATACAGGCGGCGCGTTCGGGTTCGACCACGACGATGGTCAGCGCCCGATCAGGGTAGCGGCCGCGCAGATGCGCCGCGACCGCCGCCGCGACCCCGCCGACGCCGGCCTGGATGAAGGCATGGGTCGGCGGTTCGGCCAATTGGTCGCAAGCCTCGTCCACCATCAGCCGATAGCCCTGCATCACATCGCGCGGGATTTCGGTGTAGCCGGGCCAGGAGGTGTCGGACACGACGTGCCAGCCGTGCAGCGCCGCGGCCTCCGCCGCCGCGCGCACCGCGTCGTCGTAATTGCCGGGGACTTCGCGCACTTCCGCCCCCCAGGCGGCGATGGCGTCGCGGCGGCCCTGGCTGACGGTGGGATGGACGAAGATCATGCAAGCCGCGCCAAAGCGCTGCGCGCCCCAGGCGACGCTGCGGCCGTGGTTGCCATCGGTCGCGCAGGTGATGGTGATGCGCGACACCGCCTCGGCATAGCGCCCGGCGATCAGGTCGGCGCTGGTCGCGTTGGGGGCGATGCCGGCCTTGGCCAATTCCATCACCAGCACGCGCAGCACGGCATAGGCCCCGCCCAGCGCCTTGAAGGACCCCAGGCCGAAGCGCTGGCTTTCATCCTTCCACCAGACCTCGGCCACGCCCGCCTCGGCCGCGAAATCGGCCAGCGGCAGCAGCGGCGTCGGCGCATAGCCGGGCCAGGATGTGATCTCGGCCTTGGCGCGACGGAACCCGCCATCGGGCAGGGTCACGGTGCCGGGGATGCCGTAGTCCTTGTTCAGGACCAGGCGGAAGACATGCTTTGGCGTCATGGCGCGGACCCTGGCCCAGGACCCCCGCCCGGGCAACTGGCGCGATGCCGCCACCCCCGGCAGAATGCCCCAAAATATGGAGGCCGCAGGCACATGCAGATCACCATCCTGGGCGGCGCCGGCTTTCTGGGCGCACGCCTGGCCGCGCGGCTCGCGCAAGCGGGCCACCTCGGCGACCGCGCCATCACCGGGCTGACCCTGTTCGACCTGGCGCTGCCGAAAGCCCCGCAGGGCGCCGCCTTCCCCATCCGCTGCCTGGCCGGCGACATCGCGGACCCCACCTCGGTCGCCGCCGCCATCCCGCAGGGCACGGGGCTGGTGGTGCACCTGGCCGCCGTGGTTTCCGCCGCGGCCGAGGCGGATTTCGACCTGGGGCTGCGGGTGAACCTGCATGGCACCCTGGCGGTGCTGGCGGCCTGCCGAGCGCTGCGCACGCCGCCGCGGGTGGTCTTCACCTCCTCGGTCGCGTCCTTCGGCGGGGGCCAGGACGTCGTGCTGGCCGATGACGCGCGGCAACTGCCGGGCAATTCCTACGGCGCCCAAAAAGCCATGGGCGAATTGCTGCTGCAGGACGCGAGCCGGCGGGGGATGCTGGATGCGGTGTCGCTGCGGCTGCCGACGGTGATCGTGCGCCCGGGGCGGCCGAACAAGGCGGCGTCGTCCTTCGTCTCCTCCATCCTGCGCGAGCCGCTGCTGGGGCTGCAAACCAGCCTGCCGGTCCCGGAAAGCTTCGGCGTCTGGATCTGTTCGCCCAACCGCGCGATCGACTGGTTCCTGCACGCGGCCGCGATGGACACCGGGCCCCTGGGCATCGACCGCGGCATCAACCCGCCGGGGCTGCGCGTCACCGCCGGGCAGATGCTGGCCGCCCTGGAAGCCGTCGGCGGCCCCGCAGCCCGCGCCCTGGTGCGCGCCGAACCCGATGCCGCCATCGCCGCCATCGTCGGCGGCTGGCCCGCCGAATTCGCCGCGACCCGCGCGCGGAGACTGGGCTTCTCGCAGCAGGAAGACGTCGAAACCCTGCTGCGCGCCTTCATCGCCGAGGACCTGGCGGCGACGAAGGCGGAACGCGGGCTGTAAGATACGGGGAGGTTGCGCCGTGGAGGGGGCTGTTCGCCCCCTCCACACCTCCCCCAACCAGGGGCCGCCGCCCCTGGACCGGCGCGATGTATTGGCAGAATAAAGAGAGGGGCATGGAGCACCCGCGATCACTGGAACGCCAATAACGCCCCTCTCTTTATTCTGCCAAACCCCGTGGGTTCCAAGGGGTCACCGCCCCTTGGTGGGGAGAGTTTGAGAGGGGCGAAGCCTCTCTCAAGGCGCCACCCTCCCCATTACTTACCCACGCGCGGCGTGTGCGATGTCCAGTTGTGTGTCTCGTTTGTCGCGTCGCGGCACCAGCGCCAGAAGGCGTCGTAGAGCACCATTCCGGCATCCAGTTGCGCCAGGTCGTCGCCAAAAATCCGCGACAGGCCGAGTGAGGCTGCCAGCAGCCCCGCCGCTTCCGGTGCCAGGTCCGGTCGCGCCGTGTCGGCGCCGCGCACGATGGTCGCCAGGTGGGCCAGCCCGGGCACCGCGCCCAGGCCCCATTCGGCGAGCATCACGTCAAAGGTGCAGTCCTCGCCCCGATGGCTCCAGAACACGCCCGGTCCCTCGATGTCGAAGGGGGTGGCGCCAAAGCGGTCGGCCACCGCCGCGACCTCGGGCGGTGAGACGAAGAGGAACACGGCCAAGGGGTCGATGAAGCGGCGGATCAGCCAGGGGCAGGCGATGCGATCCACCTTGGGCCGCGCGCGGGTGACCCAAAGTGTGCGGCCCAGGGCGTCGCGTGAGGGTATGAGCGCCGCCGGGACCAGGGACTGGCCGGCGGCGGCCCAGGCGGCGAAACCGCCGTCCAGGTTTTCGGCCTCGGCGCCCGCGTGGCGCAGCCAGGCGGCGACGCCCTGGCTGAGTTTCAGACCCTTCTGGCAGACGACGATGGCATTGCGCCCCTGCCAGGCCGGCGCCCAATCGGCGACGTCGGCATGGGCATGGCGGATGCTGCCCGGGATCAGCCGCGGGTCGGCGGCGAAATCCTCCGGCGTGCGGACATCGATCACCGCGGGGCAGGTGTGGGTGCCGATCAGGCGGGCGAATTTGTCGATGGAAATGGTGGTGGGGCCAGACATGGCGCGTCCTTCCGACATGGGGGGACGCGATGCATTCGGCTGACGCCTCACGGGGCGATCGCGGACCCCATGGGTGATCTGAATACGCCCTGGCCCGCTGGTGTCAACAATCGCGTGCGCCTGGACGGATGATGGCGGTGGCATAGACTGGCGCCTTGATATCGGAGACCGCGGCGTGACGGATTCAGTGGGTGGGCGGGCGACGATCGGATTCTTCGGCCACGGGGCCGCGTGACCATGGCCCCCCATGTCGCCATCGCCGGCGCCGGGCCGTCGGGGATGACGGCCGCCCTGTTCCTCGCGCGCCAGGGCATTGCCGTGACCGTGCTGGAACGGCACCAGATGCCCTTCGCCGATCCGCGGGCCGCGACGATCCATCCGCCGACCATGGAACTCTACGCCGAAAGCGGCGTGACGGAGGCGCTGCACAGGCGCGGCATCGTCGCCCCCGTCTGGCAGTTCCGCGGGCGCGAGGAAGGCGTGATTGCGGAATTCGACCTGGGACAGTTGGCCGACTGCACGCCCTTTCCCTATCGGCTGCAATGCGAACAGCACAAGCTGGTCGAAGTCCTGATCGACAAGCTCGCGGCCTTCCCGCATGCGCGGATCAAATGGGGCACCGTGGTCCAGGATGTGGCGCAGGATGCGTCGGGCGTGACCCTCGCGACCACCATGGGCACGCTCCGCGCCGATTACCTCATCGGCGCGGATGGCGGCCGCAGCGTGGTGCGCAAGTCGCAGAACATCGGCTTCGACGGCTTCACCTATCCGGAGCGCTTCCTGGTCATCACCACGCCGCATGATTTCGGCGCGGATGGGTTCGCGATCTCCTCCTATGTCTCCGACCCGCGCGAATGGTGCGCGCTGTTCAAGGTGCCGGGGACGACGCCGGAGGGGCTGTGGCGCGTCGTCTTCCCGACCGATCCGGCGGCCGACGATTCCGGGCTGCTGGATTTCGTCGCGGCCGAACGCCGGTTGCAGGGGCTGATCCCGCGCGACGGACCATACCAGGTGGTGCACACCAATCTTTATGCGGTGCACCAGCGCGTCGCCTCGGCGTTTCGTGCCGGGCGCGTGCTGCTGGCGGGCGATGCGGCGCATGTGAACAATCCGCTCGGCGGCATGGGGATGAACTTTGGCATCCATGACGCGGCCAATGCGGCGGAAAAACTTGGCGCTGTGCTGCGGGGCGCGGATGACACGCTGCTGGACCGCTACGACCGGCAGCGGCGGCATGTCGCCAAGGCCTTTTTGCAGGCCATGACCATCGCCAACAAACAGAACCTGGAGGAGAAGGACCCCGTCGCCCGCCAGGCGCGGCTGGACGGATTGCGCGCGACCGCCGCCGACCCCGCGCGGGCGCGGGCGCATCTGCTGAAAACCTCGATGATCGACGGGTTTGCCGCCGCCGCCGCCATCGCATAACGGAAACGGCTTGCCCGGCGCCGCGCCCTGCCGCATCTAATCCCCAACGAAACGGGGAAAACAGCCATGTCCGAGATCGCACGCCGCACCGCGTTGATGGCGCTTGGCGCCGCCGCCCTTGCCCGCCCCGCCTTCGCCCAGCCCGCCGGCCGCACCGTGCGCGCGCTGCTCGGCTGGCCGCCGGGCGGGTCGTCGGACATCGTCGCCCGCACCTATGCCGAAAAGATGCGCGGCACGCTGGCGCCGAATATCGTCGTGGAAAACCGCCCCGGCGCCGGTGGGCGTATCGCGCTGGAGGCCGCCAAGGCCGCCCCCGCCGATGGCAGCCTGTATATCCAGACCCCGGCCTCGATGCTGACCATCTACCCGCATCTGTACCGGACGCTGCGCTATGACGCGCTGACCGATTTCACGCCGGTCACCACGGTCTGCGCCTTTCCCTTCGCGCTGACGGTGCGGGCGGATCACCCGGCGAAGACGCTGGCCGAGTTCATCGCCTGGGGCCGTGGCCGGCCGCAGATCGACTGGGCCAGCCCCTCCCCCGGCACCATGCCGCATTTCCTGGGCGTGCAATTCGCCCGGCAGACCGGCCTGGCGATGAACCACATCCCCTATCGCGGCGGCGCGCCGGTGATGACCGATGTGCTGGCGGGGGTGATCACGGCGGGGATCAACGTGCTGTCCGAACCGACGCCGTTTCACCTCGGCGGGCAGATGCGGATCCTGGCGATCTCCTCGCCGCAGCGGGTCGCGCGGCTGCCCGATGTGCCGACCTTTGCCGAAAGCGGCTTTGCCGAATTCACGCAGCAGGAATGGTTCGGCATCCTGCTGCCGGCGGGTGCGGCCCCCGCCGTGCTGAACCCGCTGCATGCGGCGCTGGTCGCGGCATCGCAGACCGCCGAGGTGCGCGACGTGCTGACCCGCCTGGAATTTTCCACCGAGACCATGACCCCCACGGCTTTTGCCGAACGCATCCGCACCGAGCGCGATTTCTGGGGCCCGATCGTCGCGGCCTCCGGCTTCCGTCCAGAGGAATGATTTTGGGGGAATGATTTGGCGCGCCACCTCGACCAACGCCTGAAACTCCGGCTGCTGCGCGCGGTCGAGGCGATCGGCGCCCAGCGCAGCATCCTCAAGGCCAGTGCCGCCCTTGGCATCGCCCAGCCCGCGCTGTCGCGGTCGCTGGCCGAGGCGGAGGATGTCGCGGGACTGCCCCTGTTCGAACGCCATGCCCGTGGCGTGCGGCCGACCGCCGCGGGTGCCGCCGTCATCGCGACCGCGCGGCAGATCATGGCGGAGTTGCGCCGTCTGGATGCCGAACTCGACGGCCTGGCGGTCGCGGCCAGCGGCACGCTCACCCTGGGCGTGCTGCCGGTCGCCGCGGCCGGCATGCTGCCCGGGGTCATGGCCCGGCTGACCGCGCGCCACCCCGAATTGATGCTGCGCATCGTCCAGGGCCGCACCGAGGATTTGTTGCCGCGCCTGGCCGCCGGGGAGATCGACCTGATCGCCGGGCGCCTCTACGACCCGCCGCAGCCGGACGGGTTTCTGCGCGAAACGCTGTATGACGAGCCCATCGCCCTGCTGGCCCGCGCCGGGCACCCGCTGGCCGATGGCCAGGCGCCGACCGCCGAACGCATCGCAGCCTATGGGCTGGTGCTGCCCACGGTGACCCAGCGCGTGGGGCTGGAGATCGACGCCCTGCTGGCGCTGCTCGGCCTGCCGCAGGCGAACGCGCTGCGGTCCTCCTCCTATGAATTCATCCGCGAGATGCTGCACACCACCGACCTCGTGTCGGTGATGCCGCGCAACATGCTGGCGGGCGACCTGCTGCGCGGCACCATCCGCCCCCTGCCCTTGCCGGTCGCGGTCCCCGCCCGGCCCGCCGGGCTGATCCGCCGCGCCGACCGGCCGCTATCGGCGGCGGCCGAGGCCTTTTGCGACGCGTTGCGCGCCTATGTCGCGGCGCTGGACGCCATGCCGGCGCAGCATAGCCTGCCCTGACAAAGCGATAGGACACATCCCCCCGATCCGCGCCAAACACCGCGCAAGAATCCACCGGAGCCTTCCATGACCAAGACCGCCCTTGTCGTCAGTGCCCATTCCGCCGATTTCGTCTGGCGCGCCGGTGGCGCCATCGCGCTGCACGCGGCGCAGGGTTTTGCGGTCACGGTGATCTGCCTGTCCTATGGCGAGCGGGGCGAGAGCGCGAAACTCTGGCGCCTGCCGGGGATGACGCTGGAACGGGTCAAGGCTGAACGGCAGAAGGAAGCCGAGGCCGCGGCGAAGCACCTGAACGTCCACGACATCCAGTTCTGGGACATCGGCGACTACCCGATGGAGCTGACGCGCGACCATCTGTTCCGCCTGGTCGATGTCTACCGCACGATCCGCCCGTCCTTCGTCATGAGCCATTCGCGCAAGGACCCGTATAATTTCGACCACCCCATGACGACCGAGTTCGCCCAGCACGCCCGCGTCATCGCCCAGGCCCATGGCCACAACCCCGAGCAAAAGGTGATCGGCGCGCCGCAGGTCTACCTGTACGAACCGCACCAGCCGGAACGGTCGGAGTGGAAGCCCAATGTCTTCCTGTCGATCGACAGCGTCTGGGCCCAGAAACGCGCCGCGATCGAATGCATGGCAGGCCAGGAACACCTGTGGGACTACTACACCCGCGCCGCGATGAACCGCGGCAACCAGACCGCGCGCAATAGCGAGAAGACCTGCACCTACGGCGAGGCCTACGAGGCGGTCTTCCCGCATGTGGTCGACACGCTGGGGTGATGGGCCGGGTCGTCAAGGCCCCGCCTCGCCTGGGTATCGCTATCGTCGATGGCCAGGCCGCCTGCGGTGTCTCGACGCTGCATGAGGCGCAGGGCCGCGCCGGGCAGTGATCGTGGCCGATGACGATGGCGTCGTGGTGGGTGCGCCTCGGGTGCTTCGCGCCCAGCCAGGCGGTGCTGGCAGCGTCATGCGCGCATGGAGGGCCAGCGGGCTCACTGGATGCGGCACCGTGACGCGCGGACCCGCTCTACGGATTTTGATCTCCCAAGTAGCCGCACGGCGCTAAGACTCACACATTGCGAGACCGCAAAGGAGTGAGTGGTGCCCCCACCGCAACCAACGAATGCCTATCACCTGACAGATGCCGACCAGCGTCTCCGTGCGGAGGGTCGCCTCCCAGATACGACTGACCTGCCGGTCGACGGCATCGCCCAGACTGGCGGCATGAGCATCGATGCATTCCGCGTCTTCGAGGAAGACACCCTTCTGGTCCGGTTCAGCCGCTTCAGGAAAGGCGGCTTCACCCTCGGCCGGGAAGACCATATGAATTCGCCCTGGTGGCTCACCATTGACATGTTTACATGGTTAATGGGGCGCGCTCACGCAAGCGCGCGCGGCACACAGGCCGTGGTGAGGGAACAGTTGCTACTCCCCCCCGAATGGACGGATGCCGATTGCTTCGTGCGGGCCTTCCCCAAGCCCGGCATCCACCTCGGCGCATGGTTCGGCAAGCCGCGAACGGTGTATCAGCAAGATAAGCACGGGCCTGCGCATCGATGGACCGCGGCGCGCGGCCAGCCCGAGACGTTCATGTACCAACTCTTCGTCCCCGGGCTTGGCGCGCGGCCCGCGGTCAATGCGCGCAACTGGCTGGAATTCGAAGGGCTTTACAGCCTGGTGGCCAAGCCTGGGCGAAGAGGCCAAGCCGTTTATCCCTGCATGATCCCGGGCAAACAGCACGGCGCTTGACCGTGGGCCGCGACCTTGCAGCGCCAAATTGGAACCGCTTCAGCGCCCAGCGAACGAACCAGGGCGCCGGCCGGCGGTGGGCCCTACCGCCGCCGCTGGGCCCAGCCCAGCCACAGCCCGGCGACCACGATCACCCCCGCCCCTACCCAGGTCGCGGCATCGGGCAGGTTGCCGAACATCGCCCAGCCGACCACCACCGCGCTCAGCAACTGAAAATACTGGAACGGCGACACCAGGTTCGCCGGCGCATAGGTAAAGGCACGGGCGACGAAATAATGCCCTGTCGCCCCCAGCGCCCCGCAGCCGAAGAACAGCGCCATATCCCCCGGCCCGGCCGGTGAGATCCAGACAAAGGGCAGCACCGCCAGCAACCCCAAGGCCCCCGTCAGCGGCGCCCAGAGCGCCGACGTCGTCGGCGGGTCGAAGGGCGCCACCCGGCGCGTCAGCACCTGGTAGACGCCATAGGCCGTGGCCGAGCCGATCACGAAGAAACTCGCCCAGTGGAACAATTCGCCGCCCGGCCGGATCACCACGATCACGCCCAGGAACCCGGTCATCACCGCGGCCAGCCGCAACGGCGTGGTGCGTTCGCCCAGCATCGGCCAGGCCAGCAGGGTCACGATCAGCGGCGCGGTCATCGATATGGCCGCCGCCTTGGCCAGCGGGATGAAGGTGACGGCGTAGAAGAAGCACAGGTTGGAACAGGTCAGCATCACCGCGCGGAACAGTTGCAGCCCCGGCCGCCGGCTGCGCAGCACGGCGATGCCCCCGCGCGGCAGGAACACGGCACCCAGGAAGATCAGGTGCACAAAGGCGCGCGCCCAGGACACCTGCAGGGACGAATAGGTTTCGCCCAGAAGTTTCGCGATACCTCCCATGCCGGAAAACATCACCCCCGCCGTCGTCATGCAGAGGATGCCGAGAATCAGCCGGGATGGCGGCGCGGGGGGGGTCAACGAAGGGCGCGTGTCATGTGCCGGCCAATCTGGCGCCAGCGCCGTGTCGCGTCCATGTTGCCGGGCGAAAAGGTGCCCCACCCAAGGCACAGCAAGCACTGCCGGAGCTGCATGTCATGACGACCCCCCTGCTCGACGAAACCGCCCGTGGCGTCTTCGTCATCGCCCCCACCCCCTTCACCGCCGAGGGCGCGCTCGACATGGGCAGTGTCGAGACGATGACCGATGGCTACCTCGCGGCGGGGGCCAGCGGCCTGACCCTGCTCGGCATCATGGGCGAGGCGCCGAAACTGACCGAGGCCGAGTCGCTGACCATCGTCAGCCGCGTGCTGGAGGTGGTCGCGGGGCGCATCCCGGTGGTGGTCGGCGTCTCCGCCCCCGGCTTCGCCATGATGCGCGGCCTGGCCCAGGGCGTGATGGCAGCCGGGGCCGCCGGCGTCATGTTCAGCCCGGCCGCCGGGCTGAAGGGCGATGAGGCGGTGATCGCCTATTGCGCCCAGGCCGCCGCCGCGATCGGCAGCGACGTGCCCTATGTGCTGCAGGACTACCCCCAGGCCAGCGGCGTGGTGATGACCGCCGCCATGATCGCCCGCATGGCGGAGGACCCGCGCCTGGTGATGCTGAAGGCCGAGGACTGGCCGGGCCTGGACAAGATCACCGCCCTGCGCGCCCTGTCGGCCTCGGGCCGGATGCGCCGCATCAGCATCCTGGGCGGCAATGGCGGGCTGTTCCTGCCGACCGAGATGGAACGCGGCGCCGATGGCATCATGACCGGCTACGCCTATCCGGAGATGCTGGTGCAGGTGATCGAGATGCTGGCCGCCGGCGAACGCGAAGCGGCCTATGACCTGTTCGATGCGCATCTGCCGCTGATCCGCACCGAACACCAGCCGGGGCTGGGCCTGGCGGTGCGCAAATACATCCTGGCGCGGCGCGGGCTGATCGCCTCCCCCGCGCTGCGCCCGCCGGGGCCGAAATTGTCGCCGGAGGCGGTGGCCGAGATCGAATGGCTGATCGGGCGGCTGGAACGGCGCACCTACCAGTAGCCGCGCCGTCGTGGCGCCGGCATGACCGCCCACCACCACCGCCACCGGCACCACCACCACTACACCTTGGCCGGCCGCATCGCGCTGCACCGCGCGCGGCCGAGGCCGCCGGCCAAGGGGTTCTGGTCCAGGGGGTTCTGGGGGCGGCTCGGGCCGGGGCTGATCACCGGCGCATCGGACGACGACCCGTCGGGCATCGCGACCTATTCCCAGGTCGGCGCCGCCTTCGGCTTCGCGATGTGCTGGGTGATGCTGTTCTGCTACCCGCTGATGTGCGCGATCCAGGAAATCAGCGCCCGCATCGGCCGCGTCACCGGGCAGGGCATCGCCGGCAATATGCGCGACCATTATCCGCGCCCGTTGCTGCATCTGGTGGTCGGGCTGCTGGTCGGCGCCAATGTCATCAATATCGGCGCCGACCTCGGCGCCATGGGGGCGGCGCTGGCGCTGCTGATCGGCGGGTCGATCCATCTGTATGTCGTGGGCTTCGCCATCGCCTGCATGAGTCTGGAGATATTTTCCCGCTACGCCCGCTACGTCGCCTTCCTGAAATGGAGCGCCGTCACCCTGCTCGCCTATGTCGCCGTGGCGCTGGTCGTGACGGTGCCCTGGGGGGAGGTCGTGCAGGCAACCCTGGTCCCCCGCCTGGTCTGGAGCGGCGACTACCTGCTCGCCCTCGTCGCCGTGCTCGGCACCACGATCTCGCCCTACTGCTTCTTCTGGCAATCCTCGCAGGAGGCGCAGGAGGAGCGCACCGACGCCATCGCCCGCCCCCTGGTCGAGGCCCCCGGCCAGGCCCCGGCGGAAATCGCCCGCATCCGCGCCGATACCTACCTGGGCATGGGTTATTCCAACCTGATCAGCCTGTTCATCATCATCACGACCGCGGCGACCCTGCACGCCAACGGCGTGACCGACATCCAAACCTCCGCCCAGGCGGCCGAGGCCTTGCGGCCGATCGCGGGGGATTTCGCCTATCTGCTTTTCGCCGCCGGCATCGTCGGAATCGGGCTTCTGGCGGTGCCGGTGCTGGCGGGGTCGGCTGCCTATGCGGTGGGTGAGGTCGCGGGCTGGACCACCGGGCTCGACCGCTTGCCGCTGGATGCCAAGGCTTTCTACGGCGTGATCGCGGCGGCGACGCTGGCCGGGACGGCGATCAATTTTTTCGGGATCGACCCGATCCGCGCGCTGTTCTGGTCGGCGGTGTTGAACGGCGTGGTCTCGGTGCCGCTGATGGTGGTGATCATGCTGATGGCGATGCGGCGCGATGTGATGGGGGCGTTCACGCTGTCGCGCGGGCTTTGGGCGATGGGGTGGTTGTGCACGGCGGTGATGGGGCTGGCGGTGGGGGTGATGCTGTGGACCTGGTGAAGGAAAATCCGGCGCATGTCTGAGGCGAAGCTGGATCGCGCCACGCTGCGCGCGATCCCCCGCGGCGTATGGGCGCTCGGCCTCGTCTCCCTGTTCATGGACATCTCCTCCGAGATGATCCACGCGCTGCTGCCGATCTACATGGTCACCGTGCTCGGCACCTCCACCCTCGCTGTCGGGTTGATCGAGGGCATGGCCGAGGCCACCGCCGCCGCGACCAAGGTGTTTTCCGGCGCGCTCTCCGACTGGCTCGGCAAGCGCAAACTGCTGGCGGTGATCGGCTATGGGCTGGCGGCCGTCACCAAGCCGGTGTTTCCGCTGGCCTCCTCGATCGGTTGGCTGGTCGGGGCGCGGTTCATCGACCGGATCGGCAAGGGCATCCGCGGCGCGCCGCGCGATGCGCTGATCGCCGACATCGCCCCCGCCCATCTGCGGGGGGCGAGTTTCGGGCTACGCCAGGCGCTGGATACGGTGGGCGGCTTTGTCGGGCCCCTGCTCGCGATCCTGCTGATGCTGGCGACCGCCGACAGTTTCACGACCGTCTTCTGGATCGCCGTCATTCCGGCCTTCATCGCCTTCGGGTTGATGGCTTTCGCCGTGCGGGAACCGACCCGGCCGGCCACGGCGAAACCCGTCCGCTTTCCGCTGCATCGTGCCGAGATCGCGCGGCTGCCCCCCGCCTTCTGGTTCGTCGTCGCGGTCGCTGCCGTCTTCACCCTGGCGCGCTTCAGCGAGGCTTTCCTGGTGCTGAAGGCGCAGGACATCGGCCTGCCGCTGGCCTGGATCCCGGCGGTCATGGTGGTGATGAGCCTGGTCTATGCGCTGGCGGCCTATCCGGCCGGGGTCCTCGCAGATGGCCCGGGCGGGCGCGGCCGCGTGCTGGTCGTGGGCCTTCTGCTGCTGGTCGCCGCCGACCTGGTGCTGGCCTGGGCCGAGCGGATCGCGATGCTGGGCCTGGGTGTCGCGCTCTGGGGGCTGCACATGGGGTTTACCCAGGGGCTGCTGTCGGCGCTGGTCGCCGATACCGCGCCGGACGACCTGCGCGGCACCGCCTTCGGCATTTTCAACCTGGTCATCGGTGCCGCGTTGCTGGTGGCAAGCCTGGTCGCCGGTGCGCTGTGGGATGTGTTTGGGCCGCGCGCCACCTTCCTGGCCGGGGCGGGGTTCACCATCCTGTCGCTGGTCGGGTTCTGGGTCGTGCTGCGGCGGCAAGGGGCCGGCCGACCGCCCGCGGCGGTGTAGCAGGGCGCACCGCATCGCCCATCCGCGCCTTGCCAGGCCCCGCCAGGTCAGCGTCGGCGAATGTGCCGCGCGACCAGCATCATCGTGCCGACCACGGTCAGATTGACCAGGCACATGATGATCGAAAAGGCCGCCAGCAGCCCAAAGCTGCCGGTTTCCCAGATCTCCAGGATCGCGAAGCCGATGACGGGGTTGCGCAGCCCCGCAAGGAGCGCCGCCGCCGACAGGTCGCCCATCATGTGCACGAAGACGATGGTCCAGCCCGCGACGATCCCGGACAGTGCCAGCGGCAGCACCACCTTGGCGATGGTGCGTCCCTCACCAGCGCCGCTGATGTGCGAGGCCTCGCGCAGGTCGCGGCCAACCTGCGTGATCGCCGCATTGGCGGCGATGGCGCCCGCGGGCAGGTACATCACGATCAGCGCCAGCAGCAGGATCAGCGCCGTGCCGGACAGGTAGAAGGGCGCGCCGCTGAACGAGACCAGGAAGCCGATGGCGATGACCAGGTTCGGAAAGGCGGCCGGCGCCCGCGTCAGGAAATCCACCGCGCGGCTGAACAGGCCGGGGCGGTGGGCCACCTGGATCGCGGCCAGCACGGCGATCGCCAGGCCCAGCGTCGCCCCCGTGCCGGCCAGGGACAGGCTGTTGCGGAAGGCATTGCCGGTCATCCGGTTGACGAACAGGACCTCATTGAAATTGTGCAGGTTCAGTTCCGACAGGTCGATGCTGGGCGTCCAGAACGGCTGCAACGCGACCAGCAGCAGGGCCGTTGCCGGGATGATGCAGGATGCCGCGATGAAGCCGATCAGCAGGCCGCGCGCCGGCCAGCGCCAGGGGCCGAGCGGCAGCCGCGACGAGCCCGAGGCCTTGCCGCCGATCGTGACGAACTGCCCGGCCTTGGCGGCCCGCGTCTGCACCCACCAGAGCACGGCGACCAGCGCCAGCATCAGGAAGCCGAGCATCTGCGCCTCGACCAGGTTCGGCGGGTAGTCCTTGGTCAGCATGGCCACGATGCGCGTGGTCAACAGGTCGATCCGCGCATTGGTCGCGATGATCGCGGGGATCGAATAGACGCCCATGCTGTTGATCACCACGAGGATCGCGGAGGCGAGGATCGACGGCCCGATCGCGGGCAGCGAGATACGCAGCAGCGTGCGACCCACCCCTGCCCCGCTGACCCGCGAGGCTTCCTCCAGCGCCGGGTCGAGGTTCTGGAAGGCTGCCGACAGGATCAGGTAGACGAAGGGCACCCCGTTCAGGCTGTAGACGAAGATCAGCCCGGGCCAAGAGTAGATATTGGTCTGGATCGCGTCGAAGGGCGCCGGCAGGGCAGCCAGCATGCCGTTCAGGAAGCCGACATTGGGCGCGGCCACAAAGACCCAGCCGATGGCCAGCGCCACGTTGGGGATCAGCAGCGGGATGATTGGCAGGATGAAGCCCCAGGCGCCAAGGTTGGCATCCGTGCGTTCGTTGATCCAGGCCAGCACGCCGCCCATCAGCACGGCCAGCACGGTGCTGCTGACCACCACGATGGCGGTGTTCATCAGCACGATCGGCAGCCATGGTTCGGCGAAGAGCTTTGCCGCCGGCGACAGCACCAACTGGCCGTCGACCAGGAAGGTACGGACCAGCATCCGGCCAAGCGGATAGACGATCAGGAAGGCCAGCACCGCGATCGCCACCCAGGTGACGGCGAGATAGGGCCGCGGCAGCCATGCGCGCGCAGTCGCGATCATGCGGCGCGCGGCACGACGCGGATGCGTTCCGGGGCGATGACGATGCAGACCGCTTCGTCGTCCTCCAGGTCGAGCAGCGCGTCATGCGACCAGATGCGGGCGCTGAGGTCGCCGGCGCGGACCACGACCTCGGTATGCGGGCCGGCGAAGAGACTGGCCTCGACCCGTGCGGCCAGGCTGTTGGGGGCGTCATCGGGCAGGCCGCGCGCGAGCCGGATCTGCTCCGGCCGGATCACCACGGAGACGAGGTCGCCGCCGCGCAGGCCATCCACCTTGCTGAGATGCGCGCGCGAGGCGTGCAGCAGCCCCGCCGGGGTCTCGATGCCGACCATCGTCGCATCCGTGCCGACGATCCGGCCGGGCCAGATATTCGCGGTGCCGACGAAACCCGCGACGTATTCGCTTTCGGGATTCTCGTAGATCTCGCGCGGCCGGCCCAGGGCCGCGATGCGCCCGTGTTCCAGCACGGCGACGCGATGGCCGAGTTCCATCGCCTCGGTCTGGTCATGCGTGACGTAGAGGCCGGAGAAGCCGATGCGCTTCTGCATGACCTTGAGTTCGAAGCGAAGCTGGGCGCGCACCTGGGCATCGACATTCGACAGCGGTTCGTCGAACAGCACGACGTTGGATCCCGCCACCAGGGCGCGGGCCAGCGCCACGCGCTGCTGCTGCCCGCCGCTGATCCGGCCGGGATGCTGCGCGCCCAGCCCGCCGATGCCCACGGTGGCCAGCGCCTCCGCCACGCGGCGGCCAATCTCGGTCTCGGACGTGCGGCGGCAGCGAAGGGGATAGGCCACGTTCTCGAAGACCGTCATATGCGGCCATAGCGCGAAGGACTGGAAGATCATGCTGATCTGGCGCCGTTCGGTCGGCTCCCAGATCCCCTTGTCCGATGAGAACACGGTGCGGCCATCGATCACGATGGTCCCGCGATCCGGCCGCTCCAACCCCGCGACGCAGCGCAGCAGCGTCGTCTTGCCGCAACCGCTCGGCCCCAGCAGCACGACCAGTTCGTCGGCGCCGACGTCCAGGCTGACGTGGTCGACGGGGGTGATGACCTCCCCCCCGTCGCGGCGATAGGTCTTGGTCAGGTCGATGACCTCGATCCGCGGGCTCATGGCTTGCGGGGCGCGGTCAAGAACGCAGGCCGACGAGCTCGATCAACTCCCGCTGCAGCGCCACGGAGATCGTGTCGTTCGAACCGATGTGGTTCGGCGACAGCTTCGGCGCGTTCGGGTCATCCACCGGCTTGACGGCGACCAGGCCCATGCTTGCTATGAGGTTCTGCGCCTCTCGGCTGAACTTCCAGTTGGTCCACAACAGCGCCGCGTTCGGGTGGTTGGACCGCACCGGGATGGCGGCGCCGTTCTCCAGCCCATGCGCGGGGCCTTCGGGTTGCAGGATGCCCAAGGGCGCGCGCCGCGCCCGCAGTTCCGCGCTGTGCGACAGCACGGTCGGCACGACGAGCTGGTAGGCGCCGGCGACAGCCTGCTGCACCCCGGCGGTGCCGGTGCCGACCACCTGGATGCCGTTCTGGCCAAAGGCGCGCACCCAGTCGGCGCCGTAGGTGTCGCGCATCACCAGCAGCCAGGATGTGATGTTCGTGGAGATCTTCGGATCGACCAGCGCGATCTTGCCCCGCCAACGCGGATTGGTCAGGTCACGCCAACTGCGCAATTGCGTCAGGTCCTGCGGCGTGACGGTCCGCGTGCTGTAGGAGACGACATGCGGGCTGACCGCGTCGATCACATAGACCGCGTTCTTCGCCCGCACCGCCGCATCGGCGCCCATGTTCGGCAGCATGGCCGGCGTCAGCGGGCGAAACAGCTCCGGCCGTTCCTGGAACAGCGCGGTGGAGGCGGTGTAGAGCAGGTCGGCCTGGACCACACCGGCCTCGACCTCCCCCACGAAGCGGTTGAACACGGTGGTCGAGGGCTGCCGGATCCACTCGACGCGAATGCCCGGGTAGGTCCGCTCGAAGCCCGCGGACAGCTTCTGCATGTCGGCATCGACCGAGGAGGTGTAGATGATCAGCCGGCCCTCGCGCCGGGCCGCCGCGGCGACCTCCTCCGGCGTCGGGTCGGCGGCCCAGGCGTTCAGGCGCGGGGCGGCTGCGGCAAGGATGGCGGCGGTGGTCAGGGTCAGGCGTCGCGTGATCTTGGTCATCGGACGTTCCTCCGTTCTTGCTTGATGCGTAGGACTAGTCGAAAGCGATCTCGACACGGCCAAGGTCCGGGGCATCGGCCACCACCGTCGTGGCACCCAGGCCTATTGGGCGGGGGCCGGCGCGCGCGCCGGTGATCACGACGTCGCCCCGCCGCAACCCGCCCATGCGCGCCGCGGCGTGGTTGGCGAGCCAGGCGAGCGAGGCGAGCACATTGGCGGTGTCGGCGCCGCCCGCGACCGACGCGACCTCGGCACCACCGACCAGCAACCGCATGGCCACGCCGCCGAGTTCCAGATCCCGCCAATCGCCGCGCGCCGGCCCAAGCACCACCGCGGCATTGCCCTGGCTGTCGGCGACCACGCCAAGCGGCGGCACGGCCTTGCGGTCCTGGAAGCGGGAACTCAGGACCTCGACGGCCAGGTGGACGGAGGCGATCGCGGCACCCAGGTCATCGGGCCCATAGGGCGTCGCGCGCGGCGGCAGGTCGCGGCCGAGGGTGACGGCGACCTCGCCTTCGATCTCCGCGCCCGGCAAGGCGCCGGACGCCAGGCGCGCGGGCGATGCGTGGATCAGCGCGGCGCCGATGGGCGCGCAATTGGGCGGGTCGGTGCCGCGCAGCGGGCTGACCTTCCAGCCCGCGACGGGACCGAGCGCGAGATTGACGGCATCCTGGATGGCATAGGCCTGCGCGATGGTGGCGGGCTGGAGGCCGTCCGGCAGTTTCGCCAGCCGGGACCCGCCACCGCGGACGTCCAAGAGCAGCCGTGCGGCCTGATCGGCGGCGTTGGCGGACATGGTCCTTCTCCCTTTTTGCTCAGGCCGGTCGCAGTCCCGACTCGCGGATCAGCGAGCCGCACACGGCATGGTCGGCGCGACGCCGCGCCCCCACGCGTCGAGGCCCTGCGCTTGGAAACGCAGGCCCAGCACGGTCAGGCGCGCGGCGACGGCGGGCAAGGCGCAGATGCGGTTGACCATTTGCAAGACCTCCTGCGGCGTGAAGGGACTGGCCGGACACCGCATGCGCCCGCGCCAGCCCGCGGCGTGGGCGCATGGCGGCCCTGACGGCAGCTAGACCCTGGTGACGCCCTTGGTGCTCAGCAGCTGGCCGACCCATTCGCGATCGGCACGGCCCTCATCGATGCCGCGGATGATGTCATGTTCCTTCCGCGAATGCGCCTCGCCTGCCGCCACGACCACGGCCGCATCCTCGCGCGGGACCACCACGATGCCATCTTCATCGGCGGTGATCAGATCGCCCGGCATGACGACGAGGCCGCCGCAGGAGACGGGATAGCCGATCTCACCCGGGCCATCCTTGTACGGCCCGGCGGGTGTCACGCTGCGCGCCCAGACGCCGAGGTGCAGTTCCGCCAGGCCCGCGATATCGCGCACGGCGCCGTCGATGATCAGGGCGGCGATACCGCGCTTGGCGGCGTGGCGCGCCATGATGTCGCCAATGATCGCGGTGCCGAAGTCGCCACCGGCGTCGCACACCACCACGTCACCCGGTTGGGCGAGGTCCAGCGCCTCGTGCATCATCAGGTTGTCGCCCGCCCGTGCACGCACGGTCAGGGCGGGGCCAGCCACGACGCGGCGACCGCCATAGGCCTTGAAGCCGCCGCGCATCGACTGCATGCGGTTGACCACGTCGCCGATATTCGCCGCGGGTATCGCCGCCGCGCGCTGCGCCAGGCCCGCATCCACACGCGTAAACTCGGCCTTGATTCTAAATCCGACGGTCATGTGCTGCGTCCTGCTCTATTCGGCCGTGATGCGTGCGTTGCGCACGATCTGGGTCCAGTTGACGATCTCGGTCCGCACGAAGGCGGCGAATTCCTCCGGGCCGGCGTCGAAGGGCTCGTTGCCGAGCTGCTCGAAGCGGGCGAGCATCTCCGGGTCGCGCATGGCGATGCGCGTCGCGGCATCGACCCGCGCGATGATGGCCGGGGGCGTTCCGGCCGGCGCGAAGATGCCGCTCCATGTGCTCATCTCGAAGCCGGGCAATGTCTCCGCCACCGCGGGGACATCCGGCATGCCGGGCCTGCGCTGCGGCGCACAGGTCGCCAGCAGCCGCACGCTGCCCTGGCGCGCCAGCGGTAGTGCGGAGGTGGAGGTGTCGAACATGATCTGAATCTCGTTGGCCAACAGCGCCGCCGTCGCCGGCGATGTGCTGCGGAAGGGCACGGTCAGCACGTCGATGCCGGCCTGTGCCTTGAACATCTCCCCGGCCAGGTGGGTCGATGTGCCGTTGCCGCCATGGCCATAGGCGAGAGCACCCGGCCGCGCCTTGGCGAGCGCGATCAGATCCGCGACGCTTTGCACCGGCAGCGAGGGATGCACGACCAGCAGGTTGTATCCTGTCGAAACCCGCGTGACCGCGGCGAAGTCGCGCACCGGATCGTAACTCAGGCGCGTGCCATACATCGGCACGTTCACGGCATGCGTGGTGATGGAGCCCATCAGCAGGGTATAGCCATCGGGTGCGGCGCGCGCCGCGACCTCCGTGCCGATGATGCCGGAGGCGCCGGCCCGGTTTTCCACGACCACGGCCTGGCCGAGTTCGGCCTGCAGCCGTGCGGCGACAAGGCGCGCCATGATGTCGGTGGCGCCGCCGGGGGCGAAGGCGACGATCATCCGGATCGGCCTGCTTGGCCAGGCGGGCTGCGCCAGGGCGGGGCGTGCGAGTGCCGCGCTGCCGAGCAGCAGCGCCGGGAGACGGCGACGGGAGAAACGCATGGCGATGACTCCTTATTCGCGCCAGGGGCGGCGCTGCCAAAATGCGCGCGGTGTCGCGTCATTCATGACGAAGGCCTGCTGCCGCGCCCTGCCGGTCACAACATGCAGGACACCGGGATCGGCGAGCGCTTCGAAGGCGGCTGTCGGGTCGATGATCATCATGATGGCACTGCCCCGGCGCGGGGCGCGGCCAAGGTCGTTGCCAGCCCTGCCAGAGCAAGGCTTCGCCGTCGAAGCATGCTTGGATCCCTCCAATTCGCCCTTACCGGAGCGTTGGGGCGATCCAACATTAGATTGATCTAATAGGCAAGCCCGTTCGGGGAGGCGCTTGCGTCCGTTGCGGTTCAGGTTCGTTCTGAAAATCGATCAGCGCAGTCACAGTTGCAGAACTCGGCAAATGGCGGATCAGTCCCTTGGCGCGCGCCCTGCCGTTGGCGACCGCAGCCAGGCGGCGAGCTGATGCACCGCCGGCGGCAAATCCTGATCGGCGCGGAGGCAGAGATAGTAGTCCTGCCCGTCCCTGATGCCATGCTCCGATAACTGTACCAGATGTCCCGCGCGCAGTTCCTGCTCGATGAGCAGCGGGCGCGTCAGGGCGACGCCGATGCCGGCCAGCATCGCCGTGCGCGTGAGCAGCCCATCCTCGCAAACCATGCCGCGCAGCGGTGCTGTCGGCGGGGCACCCGCGCCATCCAGCCAACTCGCCCATTGCTCCGTGCTGCCATCATGGATCAGTGGCGCGCGCAGAAAATCGGCGGCCGTTCGGAAGGGACCGTGGCGCGCGGCGACCGCCGGGCTGGCGACCGGAAAGGCGCCGCCCGGGAACAGCACCTCGCTGACGTAGCCAGGCCAGTCTCCGGCACCGAAGCGCAGCGAAAGATCGGCCGCGTCACTCGCATAATTGCGATAGCGCGCATATTGCACCTGGATCTCGACCTTCGGGTGCAGCGCCATGAAGCGGCCGAGGCGCGGCAGCAGCCAGCCATTCGCCAGCAGCGGCAATGCGCTGATGGTCACGCGCCGCGGCAGGCGGTTCTGGCGAAGCTGGGTGGTGGCACGCTGGAGCAGGGTGAAGGCGGGGCTGACCGCCTCGAAATAGCCCCGGCCTTCGCTGGTCAGGCCCAGGCGCCGGCCGCGCCGCTCCGTCAGGCGGGCGCCAAGCAGGCCTTCCAGCCCCCGCAACTGATGGCTGACCGCGGATGGCGTGATGCCAAGCTCGCGGGCGGCCTGCGCGATATCCCCCAGGCGGGCGAAGCTCTCGAAGCAGCGCAGCGCGCTCATGGGGAGCTGGCCAATTGCATGAGCGGAATTCATATGTCATCACATAATTCATTCATGCGTTGCGCTGCAATAGGCCACACTCGGCGCCACACATTTAAGGACCGCGCGCAACATGGCGCTGCATTTCGAACCGGCTGAATTCAAGGCACGCATCGCACGCGTGACGCAGCGCCTGCGCGCCGATGGCCTGGCCGGCCTGCTCGTCTTCCGGCAGGAGAGCATGTACTGGCTCACCGGCTACGACACGGCCGGCTATTCGCAGTTCCAGTGCCTCTGGCTCGGCGCCAATGGCGAGATGATGCTGCTCACGCGCTCCTCGGATGTGCGCCAGGCGAAGCTGACCTCCATCATCGAGGATGTGCGCCTCTGGGTGGATGCGGCTGGCGCGAACCCGGCCGTGACCCTGCGTGAGGCGCTGGGCCCGCGCATCGGCGCCGGCGACCGCATCGGCGTTGAATTCGCCTCCGTCACCCTGAACGCGCAGCGCGGGCGGCTGCTGGAAGCCGCCTTCGCGCCGGATGTGGGGCTGGAGGATGCCTCCACCCTCATCGCCTCCTTCGCCGTGGTGAAGTCGCCGGCCGAGCTTGCCTATGTGCGGCAAGCGGGACGCATCGCGGACGAGGCCTGGCGTCGTGCCCATGCCGCCTGCCTGCCCGGCAATTCAGAATCCGACATCCTGGCGGAGATCTACGCGACGGTGATCCGCGCGGGCGGCGACCCGGCGGCGGGGCGCTTCGTCTGCGGTGCCGGCGACAATGCGCTGCTCTGCCGCTACTTCACCGGCAAGGGGCGGATCGCGGCCCAGGACCAGGTGAATATCGAATTCGCCGCCGCCTACCGGCACTACCACGTGGCCCTGATGCGCACGGCGCTGACGGGCACGGCCAGCCCGGCGCAGCGCCGCATGCATGCGGCGAATATCGAGGCACTGGCCGCCTGCCAGGCTGTGCTGCGCCCCGGCCATACCTATGGCGACCTGTTCGACGCCCATGCCAGCGTGCTCGACCGACACGGCTATCGCCACGCACGCCTCAATGCCTGCGGCTACAGCCTCGGCGTTTCCTATCCGCCGACCTGGATGGAATGGCCGATGATCTTCGCCGGCAACGCGGTGCCGTTGGAACCCGGCATGGTGGTGTTCATGCACATGATCCTGCTCGACAGCGAGACGAACCTCGCCATGTGCCTCGGCGAAACCTTCATCGTCACCGAAGGGGCGCCGGAGCGCCTCTCCGCCCTCGACCACGACCTGCCGCTCCACGCCTTGGCGGAGGCGTGATGGCGGAGGGGGCTGGCCAGTCCGTCGAGATCGAGGCGCTCAGCAAGAGCTTCGGCAAGGTCGTCGCACTCGATCGTGTCTCCCTCACGGTCCGCCCCGGGGAGTTCATGGCGCTGCTTGGGCCAAGCGGATCGGGCAAGACGACCATCCTGATGGCCGTGGCGGGTTTCGAGGCCGCGGATTCCGGCAGCATCCGCATCGGCGGGCGCAGCATCGACCGGCTGCCGCCGCACCAGCGCGACATCGGCATGGTGTTCCAGCGCTATGCGCTGTTCCCGCACATGAGCGTCGCCGAGAACCTGGCCTATTCCCTGCGTCGCCGCGGCGTCCCGGCGGCGGAGATTGCCCGTCGCGTGAATGAGGCCCTGGCGCTGGTCAAGATGGAGGGTTATGGCGCGCGCGGCGTGGATCAACTCTCCGGCGGCCAGCAGCAGCGCGTCGCCATCGCGCGCGCGATGATCTTCCGCCCCGCCGTGCTGTTGATGGACGAGCCGATGAGCGCGCTCGACAAGAAGCTGCGCGAACACATGCAGATGGAAATCCGCCTGCTGCACAGGGAGTTGGGCGCCACCATCATCCTGGTGACGCATGACCAGGAGGAGGCGCTGTCCATGGCGGACCGCGTGGCCTTGCTGAACGAGGGGCGCCTCTGCCAACTCGGCACGCCGGCCGAACTCTATCGCGCACCGGCGGATGCCTTTGTCGCCGGCTTCATCGGCCGCAGCAATTTCCTGCCCATCGCGGGTGGCCGACTGCGCGGCTTCACCTCGGACCTGGCCAAGGTGCTGGCCGAGGACAGCGCCGCGCCGCGGGACGGCCATGTCCTGGCGATCAGGCCGGAACACATGACCCTGCACGCCGCCGGCACGCCCGATGGGGAACCCTGCCGCGTTCTGGAAGCCGCATTCGGCGGCCCGCGCCAGAGTGTCCTGGTCGAAGCGGCGGGCCATCGCATCATGGTCGAGGCCGGTGCCGCCGGGCCTCTCTGGCGGCCGGGCGATGCCGCCAGCCTGCATTTTCATCCCAAGACCGGCCGGATCTTCCCCCTCCCCGGCCCGCAATGACGAAAGGACACATGATGATGTCGAAGGAATTCCCTCGCCGCCGCCTTCTCGCCGCCACGGCGCTTGGTGGCGCCAGCCTGGCACTGCCCGCCATCGCACAGAACAGCCTGCGCGGCAGCGGCAGTGTCATCGTGCATTTCGGCGGCGGCACCATGGGTGACGCGCAGCGCATCGCCTATTCGGACCCCTTCGAGCGCGAGACCGGGATCCGCGTGATCCACCAGGCGGGCGTCACCGCCGGTGTGCAGCGCGCCGCGATCCTGGCCGGCGCGCCGAAGCACGATGTCGCCAATATCTCCGGCGGCTCGATGGCGGCTTTCGAGCAGGACAGCCTGCTGCAGGCCATCGACTACGGCTTCTGGAGCGAGCGCGACCGGGCCGGCTACACCGTGGTCCCGACGGCACGGTTCTACGTCCCCGCCATGCTTTATTCCATGGTGATCGCCTTTGATACGCAGCGCGCCGGAACCCGTGCGCCGCAGAGCTGGGCCGATGTGTGGAACGCACGGGACTTCCCCGGTCGCCGCACCCTGGCAGCGGGTGCCAATGCCGCGGATGGCGCGAGCTATGAGATCGCGCTGCTCGCCGACGGCGTGAAGCCGGAGGACCTGTATCCGATCGATTGGGAACGCGCGCTGCGCAGCCTGGACCGGGTGCGGCCCGAGGTGGTGAAGTGGTGGGCCAATGGCGCGGAATCCGTCCAGCTCCAGGTCGATCGCCAGGCCACCATCGGCAGCGCATGGAACGGGCGCATCGACGGTGCGAACGACCAGGGCGCGCGGATCGGCAAGAGCTGGAACCAGGGCATCCTGCAATGGGCCGGCTGGGCCATTCCGCGCGGCGCCGCCAATGCGGAGAATGCCCAAAAGTACATCGCCTTCATGAGCCGGCCCGAGCCGCAGGCGCGGTTCTCCGACATCATCACATACGGGCCGACCAACGGGCTCGCCTTCAACCACATCTCCGCCGAGCGCGCGGCCTTGCTGCCCACGGCGCCCGCCGTGAAGGACCTGCAGATCGTGCAGAACTACACCTTCTGGAACGCGACGGATGCGACGGGGCAGACCGGGCTGCGCCGCGCCATCACGGAATGGGAGCGCTGGGTCACGGCCCGCCGGTGATCCGGGGCGCCGCATGAGCGGTTCGATGCGGGAAGCGCGCGGGCGGGTGGCGATGCTGCTGCCCGTGCTGCTGCTGTTGGCGGTCGGCTACCTCGCCCCCCTCGGCATGGTGGTATGGACAAGCCTGCACCGCGCCGGCCGGTTCGGCCTGGCCGCCTATGCGGAGATCTTCGGCCAGCCCATCTTCCTCGACATCTTCCTGCGCACGCTGTCCACGGCCTGCCTGGTCACGCTGATCTGTGCGGCGATCGGCTATCCCTTCGCCTATCTCATCGCCACGCGTGCGCAGCGATGGGCCGGGGTCATCATGGCGCTGGTCGCGGTGCCCTACCTGACCAGCATCCTGATCCGGTCCTATGCCTGGGTGGCCATCCTGGGCGGCGGCGGGCTGGTGAACCGGACGCTGATGTCCCTCGGGCTGATCGACGATCCGCTCCGCCTCGTCTTCAACAGTTTCGGCAGCTATGTCGGCATGGTCCAGATCCTGCTGCCGATGATGGTATTGCCGCTCTATGCCACCATGCGCCGGATCGACCCGGCGCTGCTGCGTGCCGGCGCCAGCCTGGGCGGGGGGGCCGCTTCGGTCTTCGCCACCGTCTTCCTGCCGCTGTCGCTGCCCGGCCTGGCGGCGGGTTCGGCGCTGGTGTTCCTCTCGGCACTCGGCTTCTACATCACGCCCGCGCTGCTGGGCGCACCGGGCGATTATCTGCTGGCCCAGGCGATCGAGGTGCGTGTCTCCACGCTGGCCGAATTCGACGTGGCCGCGGCGCTGTCCTGTCTTCTGCTGGCGCTGGCCGCCGCGCTGCTGATGCTGCTGCGCCGGCGCATCGTGCCGCTTGACGAGGACGGGCCGGCCACGCGGATCCGGGGTGCCGGTGCGGCGGGCCTGCGCCCCGGGCGCGGCGCGGGCTTGGCGCCCTTCGCGGCGCGGCTGGGCGAAGCGCTGGCACCTGTCGCCGTGCCGCTTCTCTGGGCGCATGGCATCGCGGTGATGGTCTTCCTGCTGGCGCCGATGGTGGTGGTGGTGGTCATCGCCTTCAGCAGCGCGCCCTACCTCGTCTTTCCGCCCCCGGGCTATTCCTGGCGCTGGTTCGTGGCCTTTTTCCAGGATTCGAACTGGCTGCAGGCCGGGTGGTTCAGCCTGTGGATTTCCGCCGCCGCCGCCGGAACGGCGCTGGCCGTGGGCACGCCCTTCGCCTTCGCCTTGGCGCGCGGGCGCTTCGGCGGGCGACGGCTGCTCTGGCTGCTGGCGGTATCGCCGATGATCCTGCCGCATATCGTCATCGGCCTCGGCCTGTTCTTCACCTTCGTCACCGTCGGATTGAACGGGCATCCGGCGAGCTTCTGGATCGCCTATGCGGTCACCGGCTTGCCGTATGTCGTGATCATCCTTGTCTCCGCCCTGGGGCGTTTCGACCGCGACATGGAACGTGCCGCGGCCAGCCTCGGCGCCGGGCCCATGACGGTCTTCCGCACGGTCACGCTGCCGCTCCTGGCGGCCTCCTTCGCGACCGCCTTCCTCTTCGCCTTCCTGAGCGGCTTCGACGACCTGATCATCGGGCTGTTCCTGAGTTCCCCGCGTGGCACCACCCTTGCGATCCGCATGTGGGAAGACATCCGGCTGGAAATCAGCCCCAAGACCGCGGTCGTCGGCGTGTTGCAACTCGCCGCCCTGCTGGTCTTCGTCGCATCGGGAGCACTGATGAAGGGGCGCGCACGCCGCGCCCACTGATTCGGAAGGGGGGAGGAAGATAGGGGCGCTGCAAGCTTCGGCGCGAACCATGCTAGGTGACCGCCATGCAGACCAAGCCCCCTATCCCCCTCGCCATCCTCGTCGGCATCCAGACGCCGGATGTCGATGACATCGCGCATGAAGCCAGCCTGGAGGAGCTGGGACGCCTGGTGAAGACCCTGGGCTACGAGGTGGTGGGCACGGTGTCGCAGCGCCGCGAAGGCACCGGCGCGGGGTCGCTGCTGGGCAGCGGCAAGCTGGCGGAACTGGCGGCGCTCACGGGCGGCACCGGCCTGGTCGGCTCGATGGCACCGCCGCCGAAATCCAAGGCCCGGCTGCGGTTCGACGGGGCCGCCGAGGCGACGCCCACCCCGGCGCCCGATGGCGACGCGGCCCGCAAGCCCGAGTTCGTCATCGTCGACCATGAGCTGTCGCCCAGCCAGATCCGCAACCTGGAACGCGCCACCGGCGCCCAGGTGCTCGACCGCACCGGGGTCATCGTCGAGATCTTCCACCGCCACGCCAATACGCGTGAGGCGAAGTTGCAAGTGGAGATGGCGCGCCTGAAATACGTGGCGCCCCGCCTGCGGGAATCCTCGGGCGGCGGCGGACGGCAACAGGGGCCGGGCGCGGGCGAAAGCACGCTCGACCTCGACCGCCGCAAGATCCGCGACCGGCTTGCGGAGTTGAAGGATCAGTTGGAAGCGGTGCAGCGCGACAGCGACCAGCGCCGCTCCGCCCGGCGCGACCAGTTGCGGGTGGCGCTGGTCGGCTACACCAACGCGGGCAAGTCATCCCTGATGCGGGCGCTGACCGGCAGCCAGGTGCTGGTGGAGGACAAGCTCTTCGCCACCCTCGACACCACCGTCCGCACCCTGCAGCCGGAGACCAGGCCCCGCGTGCTCGTCTCCGACACGGTCGGCTTCATCAAGCAATTGCCGCACGACCTGGTCGCCTCCTTCCGCTCCACCCTGGCGGAGGCGCTGGAGGCCTCGCTGCTGCTGTTCGTCGTCGACGCGTCGGACCCGACCTATGAGGCGCAGTTGGAGGTGAGCCGCAGCGTGCTGCGCGAGATCGGGGCGGATGTGGTGCCGTCCCGCCTGGTCTTGAACAAGATGGACCGGGTGGTCGCCGCCGGGCGCGCCGCCCTGATCGAGAAACATCCCGACGCGATCCTGCTGTCCGCCCACGCGCCCGAGGATGTGAGCGCGCTGCGGGACACCATCATCGCATTCTTCGAGGCGGCGATGGTGGAGGATGTGCTGGTGCTGCCCTATGCCAAACAAGGGTTGATCGGCGAGGTCTATGACAGCGCGCGGGTCTTGTCCGAGGATTACGACGAAACCGGCCGGGTGCTGAAGGTCCGCGGCCTGCCCGGCGCCATCACGCGGCTGCGACGGAGCCTTGCCGCGAACTGAGGCTGCGCGGCCAGGGGCGACATCCGGCGCTGCCTCCGCTCAGCCGCGCAGCGGAATCGGGTTCGGCGCGGCGAAATGGCAGGCGGCACTCTGGCCATCGGCCACCGCGCGCAGCGCCGGCCGCTCCACCCGGCAGACCGGTTGCGCCAGCGGGCAGCGTGTCTGGAAGCTGCATCCCGGCGGCACGCGCGATGGGCTCGGCACATCGCCCTCCAGCACGATGCGCTGGCGCGGCGCATCGGGATCCGGCTCCGGCACGGCGGAAAGCAGGGCCTGGGTATAGGGATGCTGCGGCGCGTCGTAGATCTGGCGCTTGGGCCCGATCTCCACCACCCGCCCCAGATACATCACCACCACCCGATCCGCGATGTGCCTGACCACGGCCAGGTCATGCGCGATGAACAGGTAGGAAAAGCCTTTCGCCGATTGCAGGTCCTGCAACAGGTTGACGATCTGCGCCTGCACCGAGACATCCAGCGCCGAAACCGGCTCATCCGCCACGATGAATTTCGGATCGGCGGCGATGGCGCGCGCGATGCCGATGCGCTGGCGCTGCCCACCGGAAAAACTGCGCGGGTAGCGATCCATGGCGGAGGGCGACAGCCCGACCTGATGCAGCAAGGCCGCCACCTGGTCGCGCCCGCCGCGCTTGAGCAAGCCAAAAACCTCCAGCGGTTCGGCCACGATCTGGGCCACGGTGCGGCGTGGGCTCAGCGAACCGAAAGGGTCCTGGAACACCATCTGCGCATGCCGGCGGATATCCCGCAGCGCGCGATGCGACAGCGTGCCGATCGCCGTCCCCTCGAAGAACACCTGCCCGTCGCTGGGTTCGATCAGGCGCAGCAGAAGCCGGCCGAGCGTCGATTTGCCACAGCCGGATTCACCGACGACCGCCACCGTCTCGCCATAGCCGATGCTGAAACTGACGCCATCCACCGCCCGCACCCCGGCGGCAGCGCGCAGAAACGGCAGCCGCGCGGCACCATCGAAGGTTTTCCCGAGGTTTTCCGCGCGCAGCAGCGGCTCGGTCATGGCGCCGTGACCCAGCAGGCGGCGCGATGCCCGTCGCCGAGCACGGTCAGCGGCGGCATCTCACTCGCACAGCGCGCGACGTGCAGGTCGCAGCGGGCGAGGAACGGGCACCCCGCCGTGACCTGGCCCGGCAGCGGCACTGACCCGGGAATCTGATGCAGCCGGTGCCGATCATCGTGCAGCCGCGGGATGGCTTGCAACAACCCGCGCGTATAGGGGTGCGCGGCCTGGCGGAAGATGCTGTGCACGGCGCCTTCTTCCACCACGCGGCTCGCATACATCACCACCACGCGCTCGCACATCTCGGCGATCACGCCGAGGTCATGGGAGATCAGCAGGATCGCGGTATTGGTCGCGGCCCGGATGCGCGCCATCAGCGCCAGCACCTGGGCCTGGATGGTGACGTCCAGCGCCGTCGTGGGCTCGTCCGCGATCAGCAGTTTCGGATTGCAGGCCAGCGCCATGGCGATCATCACGCGCTGGCGCATGCCGCCGGAGAATTGATGCGGATAGGCGCCGAGCCGACCCTCGGCATCCGGAATCCCGACCAGCCCCAGCAATTCGATCACCCGCGCCCGGCGCGCGGTGCGGCTGAGGGGCTGGTGCAGCAGGATCGCCTCCGCCACCTGGTCGCCGATGGTCATCAGCGGGTTCAGCGAACTCATCGGTTCCTGGAAGATCATGGCGATGTCGCGGCCGCGGATCTCCGGCATGCGGTCGGCCGGCAGGCGCAGCAGGTCCACGCCCTCGAATTCCACGCTGCCCGCGACGATCCGCCCCGGCGCCGCGATCAGCCGCAAAATGGACAGGGCCGTGACGGATTTGCCGGAGCCGGATTCCCCCACCAGCCCGACCGCGCCCCCGGCTTCGACGGCGAAGCTGACGCCATCGACGGCACGCACCGGCCGATCCTTCGGCCCGAAGGCGACCGTCAGGTCCTGGATGCGCAGCAGGCTCATCCAGCGGTATCCGGATCGAGCAGGTCGCGCAGCGCATCGCCCAGCACGTTGAAGGCCAGCACGACCACGGTGATGGCGAACCCCGCCCCGATGATCGGCCAGGGCGAGCCGAAGATATTGCCCAGCCCATCGCGAATGATGTTGCCCCAGCTTGGATTGGGCGGCTGGGTGCCAAGACCGAGGAAACTCAGCGAGGCCTCCAGCCTGATGGCCGAGGCGACCCACAGCGTCGAAAGCACCACGATCGGCGCCGAAATGTTCGGCAGCACATGCCGAAGGATGATCTTCCCGGTCCCCAACCCGACCGCGACCGAGGCTTCGATATAGGGTTCCTGCCGAACGGCCAGCGTCGAGGACCGCGCCACGCGGGCGAAGCCCGGCACGAAGGCGATGGCGATCACCATCACCACATTCCAGAACCCGCCGCCCAGCGCGGCCGAGATCATGATCGCCAGCAGCAATTCCGGAAACGCCAGCAGCAGGTCGATGACCCGGCTGATGACACGATCCATCCAGCCGCCGAAATACCCCGCCATGACCCCGAGCGTGGTGCCGACAACAGCCGCCAGGGTCGGCGAGATCAACCCGAAGATCAGCGAATTGCGCGCGCCATACAGCAGCCGCGAGAGCACGTCGCGGCCGAACTGGTCGGTGCCGAGCCAATGCTCCATCGAGGGATACTGGTTGATGCGCAAATAGCTCTGCGCCAGTGGATCGTAGGGCGCGATCACGGGTGCCAGCAGCGCCACCGTGATGAAACACAACACCACCAGCAGTGCTGCGATCGTCGTGGGCTTGGCGAAGAGCAGTCGAAACCCGACGAAGCGCGGTTCAACCGGCGCCAGTTCCAGGCTCATGCCTTCACCCGGATACGCGGGTCCACGACGATATAGGCGAGGTCCACGAGAAGATTCACGAAGACCACGAAGAAGGCGAAGATCACGACCCCACCCTGGATGACGGGATAGTCGCGCTTGGCGATGGCGCTGATCAGCATCTCGCCGATGCCAGGCCGGTTGAAGATCAACTCGATGGCGACCGAGCCCGACAGCGTCGCCAGCAGACTGAGCCCCAGACCCGTGGTGACCGGCAGCAGCGCGTTGCGCAGCGCGTGGCGGTAGATGACGCGTGTCTCCCGTGCGCCCTTGGCGCGTGCCGTGCGCACATAATCGCGGCCCAGCACCTCCAGCAGCGACGTCCGGGTCAGGCGGCCGAGGAAGGCGGATTTCACCATGGCCAGCGTCAAGGCCGGCAGGAAGGCGTGATACAGGCGGTCCCAAAACCCCTCGCCGCCGCCATTGATCGGAAACCAGCCAAGGTTCAGCGCGAAGACGATCAGCATCAGCGCACCCAGATAGAAATCCGGGATGGCGTAGCCGATCAGCGAGAAGACCCGCACGCCACTATCCGGCCATCCGCCGCGATTCACCGCGGCCAGCACGCCAAGCGGCACGCCCGCCGCCAACCCCATCGCCGTGGCGAGCAAGGTCAGCTCGATCGTGAAGGGCAGGTTCTCCGCGATCAGTTGCACCACCGGCTGCTGCGTGATCATGGAGGCGCCGAAATCCAAGGTCAGCATGTTCCACAGAAAGGCGAAGAACTGCTGCCAGACCGGCACGTCCAGCCCCATCTGGCGGCGGAACAGCGCCAGTTGCTCCGGCGTCGCGTAATCGCCCAGCACCACCAGCGCCGGATCGCCCGGCAGCAGCCGCAGCGTGACGAACATCAGCGTCAGCACCAGCAACACCGTCGGCACGGCGTCCAGCAGGCGCGCCGCGATGGTCCTAAACACGCCTGGCCCTGTTCAGCGGCCAGTAGGCGTAGCCGGACTTCACCGGAAAGCCGATGTCCACCCGCGGATTGCGCGCGATGACGTAGGACAGCGTGACGATGCCCAGCAGCGGCAGGTCGCGCAGCACCTGCTTTTCGATATCCTGCATCAGGCCCGTGCGTTTCTCGAAATCCGGCTCGTCCTGCGCTTCTTCGATCAACGCATCGATGCCCGGAATCGCGACGCCGTAGTGGCTGTAGTTCTCGCCGCCGGAGCCATCCGCCTTCACCTCGGCCGGGGACACCAGTTGCTGCAACAGCGGCTGCGTCGGCACCGGCGGATAGCTGGAGGAATACAGCGCCATCGCATTGCGATCCTTGCGGTTCTCCGCATGCATGGTGGCGTGGTCGATGACCTGCATCTGCAGGTTGATGCCGGCGGCACGTAGCTGTTCCTGGATGATCAGCATGATCGCGGCATAGTCTTCGCGCTGGCTGGTGAAGCAGGGAATGGTGACACCATTCGGGAAGCCGGCTTCCGCCAACAGCGCCCGCGCGCGCCGCGGATCCGGCGCGTAGCGCAACTCCGGCGGCAATTGCTCCTTGGTCACCGAACCCGCGAATTGCGGCGCGATGACCCCGACCATCGGCACCGACAGGCCGGAAAACGCCGATGCGATCTGGTCGTTGTTGATGGCAAAGCGGATCGCCTGCCGCACCTTCAGGTTGTTCAGCGGCGCCCGCGTCAGGTTCAGGTGCAGCGTGTTGAAACTGCCCGGTGCCGTGGCGTCGAAGATGCTGCTGGGCGAGCGCTGCCGCATGGTCGGAATCCAGCCCGGCGCGCGCACCCCCTCGATCATGTCCACCTGGCCCGACGCGAAGGCCAGCGTCCGCGCCGTGGTATCCGCGATGAAGGCAATGCGGATCAGCGGGGAAGCGGCCACGCCGGCGAAATGCTGCGGGAATGCTGAAAGCAATATGCCTTGTGTCGGACTGACACTTTCCACCTGATAGGCGCCGGTCCCGATGGGATCGAGGTTGAAGCGCGCGCCGCGTTCCTCAAATGCCTTCTTGCACAGGATGGAGGCGCCGGCCGTGGTCGCGACGCTGCCATTGAACAGCGGGTCCGGCCGCTTCAACAGGAAGCGGATGGTGTAGCGATCCGGCGCCTCGACCGACGCGATGTTGGAGAAGAGCGCTTTCTGGTTGGTGACGATGGCGGGATCGAGATGGCGGGAGAAGGTGAAGAGCACATCCTCCGACGTCATCTCGCCATGGCCCTTGTGGAACTGCACCCCCTGCCGCAGCCGATAGGTCCAGGTCTTCGCGTCACCGCTGCTTTCCCATGACGCGGCGAGGTTCGGCTGGAAATCCTGCGGGCGTATCGCGAAGGTGCCGTCCTCCGCTTTCACCAACTGGTCGAAGACCTGGCGGATCCCCCAATTGTCCCCCCCGGTCGGCCCCGGCTGCTGCGGGTTCAGCGTCGTCGGCGCGCGGGACGCCAGGGCGATGGTGATCGGCCCCGTCTGTCCGAGCGCCGGCGCCGCCGAGGCCAGGCCGAGCGAGGCCGCGCCCAATCCCAATTGCCTGCGGGAGATGGTCATGTCGTTCTTCCCCGTATTGCCCAGAACCTCTTGCCGGATTCCTGGTCTCAGACCGCGAGTGGGATGGTACGTCGCCGCAGTTCCGCCGCGTCATATTCCATGCCGAGGCCCGGGGTGGTCGGCAGCGTGAACAGCCCCTCCACCGGCTCCGACGGGTTCTTGAACACCTTGCCCACACGCTCCCAATTGTCGGCAAGCTCCACCGGCTTGGCCAGGTGCATGATGGTCGAGAGCAGGTGCAGATTGGCCAGGTGCCCGATCGATGGCTGGGTCTGGTGCGGCACCAGTTCCACGCCATGCGCATGGGCCAGTGCCGCGCATTGCATCATGCCGGTGATGCCGCCCATCTTGGTGATGTCGGGCTGCACCATCCTGACGCCGGCATTGATCAGGTCCTTCACGCCCTGCAGCGTATAGGTCTGCTCCCCGGCCGAGACCGTGATGTCGAGGCGCTGCGCCACCTCGCCCATCGCCGACACATGATAGTGCTGCACCGGTTCCTCGAACCAGGTGAAGCCCAGATCTTCCAGCGCCCGGCCGACCCGCATGGCACCGCCGATGGAATAGCCGTTGTTGGCATCGAAGCCGAGCATGAAGCCATCGCCCAGCGCCTTGCGCACGGCCTTCGCCTTGGCGATGTCGCCGGCGATATCGACGTCCACCTTGGTACGGTCGCCATCCCAGCGGATCTTCACGGCGGCCGGCTTTTCCCTGGCGACCCGCTTCTCGACGATCTTCACGACCTCATCGACCGTGCGCCAGGCATTGCCGCCGATCGAGGCGTAGCAGGTCAGGCTGGTTCGCCACGCCCCGCCCAGCAGCTTGTGCACGGGCTGGGCCAGCAGCTTGCCCTTCAGGTCCCACAACGCGATGTCGAGTGCCGCCAGCGCGCCGGACAGCGCGCCATCGGGGCCGAGCTTGATGCATTTGTGGAAAAGGGTTTCCAGGATGACGGTGTGATCCAGGGCATCCTTGCCGATCATCAGCGGCGCCAGGTGCCGGGCGATGATCACCAGCGACGCAAGCCCGCCCTCCATCGGCGAGGCCTCGCCCATGCCGAACAGCCCGTCCTCCGTCTCGATCCGCACGAAGGCGCTTCGGCCACCCTTCTGGCCGGGCTCGCTCCAGTCCACCTGGAACGCCTCTATTTTTGTTATTTTCATGGACGCCCCGCCGTGAACGCGACGACCGATCGTAGCAAATTGTCGCCGGCGCGCGGTAACTAAGCCATTCCCTCCCAGCGAAGACAAGGCCCTTGCACCCCACCCGGCCGGGGTCGTGCGGCATGCGCCAGGTCCAGGCCAAGCACCCGCCACCCGATCCTGGCCCAGGGTGTATGGCGCAGGAATACGCCAAGCTCCCCGACTGGCCGGAACTGCCGGCACGCTTTGACTCCGATGCGGCGCCGGTGCGCCTGGACGGGCCGCGGCCTTTGGCCGATCGTGACGCCGCAAGCATGCCGCGCCGGCGCCAGACGATGGGCGACCGAGGCATCAAGGCCGAATGGCCGAAGCGAAGGATCGCCGCGCGGCGGCCACGGAGAACCACCTGTCGTGACCACGGGAACCATCATCGCCTATGTGTCCTGCGCGGGCAGCCGGGAGATCCGATCCTTTCGCCTGGACCCCGGAAGCGGCACGCTGACGCCGCACGGCACCACCGCCGTGCCCGGCGAGGGTGGGCCATCCCCATCGAACATGCCGCTCGCACGAAACGCAGGCGGTACGATGCTTTACGCCGCGGTGCGATGCGAGCCCTTCACCGTCAGCACGTTCGCGATCGACCGCAACAGCGGTGCGCTGACGGCGATCGCGATCGCGCCGCTGCCCGCGCCGCTGGCCTATCTTTCGGTCGCGGCGGGGGGCCGGCTGCTGCTCGGCGCCTCCTACATGCATGACAAGCTGACGGTCAGCGATGTCGGCCCGGACGGCGCCTGTACGACCGCGCCGCGGCAGGTCATCCCGACCGAGCCCAAGGCGCATTGCATCATCCCGGGCCGCGATGGCCGGACGATCTATGCGACAACCGTGGATGGAAATGCGATCCTGGTGTTTCGGCTCGACCCGGCCAGCATGATCCTGCTGCCGGCCGATCCGCCGGCGATCGACTGCCAGCCGGGCGCAGGCCCGCGGCACCTCGCGCAACATCCCGTGCTGGATGTGCTCTACGGCATCAACGAGACCGGCGGCACGATCGCTGCCTTCGCCGCCGACCGCGATACGGGTGCGTTGCGGACGCTGCAGTATGAAAGCCTGATGCCGCCCGGTTTCACCGGCAATGCGCGCGCCGCGGATCTGCACCTGACCCCCGACGGCCGCTTCGCCTTTGCCAGCGTGCGCAGCACCAACGTGATCGGCGGCTTCCGCCTGGATCCCCAAAGCGGCCGCATGACCGCGTTGGGGACGCTGGAGGTCGTCGGCTCGCCGCGCGGCTTCGCCATCGCGGCGCAAGGCCGCTTCTTGCTCTGCGCCAGCCAGGCCGAGAATGTCGTGGCGGTCTACGCGATCGACCAGGACACCGGTGCATTGACCCTGCGCGGCAAGGTCGATGCGCCGGCGGACCCAAGCTGGATCGAGGTCGTGACCCTGGGCTGACCGACCTCACGCAGAGTCCCGACGGCTTCGGCCTCGTTATCGACGACACGCCGTGGACGGACCACCTGGCGATCGCGCAGACCCCGCCGCGTCGACGCCCGGCCCGTGGCTGCCGTCATGCCGCCGCCCGTCAATCCGCCGTCACGCCGGCCTCGCGGATCAGCCGGCCCCAGCGCGGCACCTCCGACTGGATCAGCGCGGCAAAGGCGGCCGGCGTGCCCGGTGCCGGCTCGGCGCCCTCCTGCTGCAGCCTTGCCGCGACCGCAGGTGCGGCAAGGCTCGCATTCATCTCCGCGTTCAGGCGATCGATGATGCCGGCGGGCGTGCCGGCGGGCGCGGCGACGCCATACCAGGGCACCACGTTGAAGCCGGGCGACACGGTCTCGGACACGGTCGGCAGTTCCGGCGCGGATGCGGCGCGGCGCCCGCTGGAAACGCCAAGCGCGCGCAGCAGGCCCTGCCGCACCAGCGGCATCACCGTCGGCACACCACCGGTCGTCGCATCGACATGGCCCGCCGTCAGGTCGGTCAGCGCCTGCGCGAGCCCGCGATAGGGCACGTGCTCGATCTCCACCCCGGTCGCGCTGAGGAAGGCCAGCATGACGACATGCGCGGCACTGCCATTGCCGGCGGAGCAGTAGCGCAGCTTGCCCGGATTGGCGCGCGCATAGTCGACCAGCGACTTGAGGTCCTGAAACGGCAGCTTCGGGTTGATCGCAATGACATTCGGCACATTGGCGATCAGCCCGACCGGCGCGAAGTCGCGGATGGGGTCGTAGGGCAGGCGCGGATAGATGGCGACATTGACCGCCAGCGTGCCGATATGGCCGAGCAGCAGCGTATAGCCATCCGGCGCGGCGCGGGCCACCGCTTCGGAGCCCACTGCGCCGCCGGCGCCGGGCCGGTTCTCGACCACCACGGGCTTGCCGAGCCGGGGGGCAAGCTGGTCAGCAATGGCGCGGCCGAGTGAATCATTGGCGGCCCCCGGCGGAAAGGGGACGATCAGCCTGATGGGCCGGTTGGGCCATTCTTCCTGCGCGATGGAGGGGGCGGCCAGCAGGGCGGTGGCGCCGCCCAAAAGGAAACGGCGCTTCACGAAGCGATCGCCTTGTTGCCGAGCAACCGCGCCTGCGCGGCCTCGTCATAGCCGATCTCGGACAGAATCTCCGCCGCATGCTCGCCGAGCCGTGGCGCGAGGCGGGAGGGCGGCAGGCCCGACCCCGAATAGCGATTGGCGTGTCGCAGTCCCAACATGATGTCCTCCTGTTCTTTTTCTTCTGTCAGCACGCCGGAACCGCGCAGTTGCGGGTCGTCCAGCAGCGTTTCCAACGTATGATAGGGCATCGCCGGCACGTCGTGGCAACGCAGCGCCTCCAGCCATTCGGCGGTGGTGCGGGTGGCCATCACCTCGGCGCGCAGGCCGAAATAGGCCGCGACGTTCCTCAGCCTGGCGGAGACGGTGCGGAAGCGGGGATCCTCGGCAAGCTCCGGACGCCCGATCGCGGCGAAGAAGCCGCGTGCCTGGCCATCGGTATTGGCGGAAACGCAGATATAGCCGTCCAGCGTCTTCAGCGGCCGCGCATCGGGCGTCATGATCCGCGGGTCGCCCATGGTGCCGTCCGGGTCGAAGGTGCGCTGGCCCAGGTGTTCCGACAGCACGAAGGCGGCGGCGTTCTCGAACATCGGCACTTCGATCGCCTGGCCCTGGCCGCTGCTCGCCCGGGCCACCAGTGCGGCGCAGATGGATTGCGCGGCCAGGATGCCGACGATGTGGTCGGTCAGCACGAAGGGGGCGAAGCGCGGCTCGCCCGACACCGCCGCCAGGCAGGCGGCGACGCCGGACAGGCCCTGGATGATGGTGTCGTAGGCCGGCGCCCCGTCATACGGGCCGCCGGAGCCGAAGCCCGAGATGGTGCAATACACCAGCCGCGCGTTGATCGCCGACAGATCCGCCCAGGCGAGACCCAGCGAGGCCAGCGCCCGCGGCCGCATGTTGCTGATGAAGACATCTGAGGTCTCGGCAAGCCGCAGCATCGCCTGCCTGCCCTCCGGCGACTTCAGGTCGAGCGTGATGGACCGCTTGTTCCGATTGAAATGCATGAACTTGGGCGACATCCCCGGCATGCCTGCCGGCGCCGTGCCACCCAGGCGGCGCATCAGGTCGCCCTCCGGCGGCTCTACCTTGATGACGTCGGCGCCCTGTTCGGCAAGGATCAGCGTCGCGGTCGGGCCGACGATGACGCCCGTCGCATCCAGCACCCGGATGCCGGCGAGCGGTCCGCGCTTGCCGGTCAAGAACCGGCCCCCGCTTCGGCCTGGGCAATGATCTTGCCCTTGTCGTCGACCGCCCAGAGCGACAGGCGCCCATCCGCCTCCCGCACGCAGCGCAATTCGCCCTTGCGATTGACGAAGAACGGACTGGCGTTGCGCACGAAAAGCCGGCCGATCCGGCCCCCAGGCAGGTTGCGCTTGGCCAGTTCGCAGAGCCGCAGCGCGGTCAGCCCGCCATTCACGACCAGGTCGGGATAGCCTTCCTCCGACGTGGTGTAGTCGCTGTCGTAGTGGATGCGGTGGCCGTTGAAGGTGATGGCGGAATAGCGGAACAGCGTCACCTTGTCCGGCGCGTAGATTTCGCTGTCATCCGGTTCGGGCAAGGCGGGCGGCGGCTCGACCGGGGCCGTCACGGCGCCCTTGGATGCCTCCGCGCGATAGACGATGTCGTGTTCCTCGGCGATCGCTGGCACGCCATCGGCCTCGATCACATGGTCGACGCGGACAAAGACCATCTGGCCGCTGCGGCCGGTTTTTGGCGTCACCGCGGCGATGGTGGAGGTGCGGCGCAGTGCCGCGCCGATGGTGATCGGGGCGAGGAAGCGGATACGCCGCCCAGCGAACATGCGGCGCGGCAGCGGCACCGGCGGCAGGAAGTCGCCCTTGCGCGGATGCCCGTCCGGCCCGATCTGCGATTGCGGGGTGATCGGCACGAAGAAGGCGGCGTGCCAGCCTTCCGGCAGGATCGTACCGGTGACATGGCGGCCAGGGTCGCGATCCAGCAGGGCGGCGAGCCGGCGGACCATCGTCGCGGCCGCCTCGTCCTCCACGACCTCGCTGCGGCCAATCCAGCGCTGCAAAGCGTCGCCATCCACCTTCGTATCGGGCATGCGTTTCCTCCGTTGCCGCATTGTCCCGAGCGGCCCGACTGCGTCCAATGCAATGAGATGACCGGGCGATGCGTCTGGTGCATCATCCGGCGCATGTATCTGGACCTGCCTGGGCTCGACGCCTTCATCGCCGTCGCCGATCTCGGCTCCTTCCGCCGTGCCGCGGCAAGGCTCGGGATCAGCCAACCCGCCCTCACCCGCCGGCTGCAGCGGCTGGAGGGGATCGTGGGGCAGGAGTTGCTGCTGCGCCGCGGCCAGCCGGTGCGGCTGACCCAGGCCGGCGCCACGCTGCTGCCGGAGGCGCATGCAGCGCTGGCCCGGCTGCAGGATGCCATGCGCCGCGCCGGCGACCGGGACACCAGCCAGACGGTCGAACTCGGCTGCCTGCCGACGCTTGCCGTGCGCTATCTCGGCCCCCTGCTGGCGCGCCATCGCAGCCGCTGGCGGGGCGGCGAGGTCACGGTGCATGACAGTTCCGCCACCGAGATCCGCGCCCTGCTGGAAGGCAACCGCATCGACTTCGCCCTAGCCTCGATCGGCTCGGAGCGCTGGGACGTGGAGCGCCAGGTGTTGTTCGAGGAACCCTTCTTCCTGGTCTGCCCCCGCGGTCACACACTCGCGCTGCGCGAAGCGGTATCCTGGGAGGAATTGCGGCAGGAGCCGCTGATCTCGATCGGCCCGCTCAGCGAAAACCGCCGCCTGGTGGAGGCGGCACTGGCGGAGGCGCGCGTGGTCGCGCCATGGCGCATCGAGGTGCGCCACCTGTCCACGGCGGTCGCCCTGGTCGCGGCCGGCGCGGGGCTGACGGCGCTGCCCGCGTCGGCGATTCCGCCCGATGCCAGCAACGAGGTCGTGCCGGTGCCGCTGGTGGGGCCGGCCCTGACGCGGACCGTGGGCCTGCTGAGCCGCCGGGAGCGGCGGCTGTCACCCGCGGCAAGCAGCCTGATGGACGACATCGTCGCAACGCTTGGGTGCGCGACCGGGCCGTGGCGATCCCCTGTCTGAACGAGGTGGGGAGCACCGCCGCCAGCATGGGGCACCGCGTCCTCGCGGCGCTACGCGCTCAAGCAGGTCGGCAGGACCGTCTCCAACGCCATGTCGCGGTCGGCACGCAGGTGTTCGCGCATCAGCGCCTCGGCCTTTGCGCCATCCCGCGCCAGGATCGCCGCGATGATCCCGCCATGTTCCTCCAGCGCGCGCGGCGCGCGGCCATGGCGCAGGGTCATCAGGCCGAACCGGTGCACCTGGTCACCAAGTTGGTTCATGAACGTCACAAGCCGCGCGTTGCGCGTCAGCGCGATGATCTGGACGTGCAGCCCGACGGAGGCCTCATAGGCCGCCTGAAGGCGCCCGGCGGCGAAATGGGCCTGCGCCACGGCGTGATCGGCCGAAAGGGTCTGCGCATCCGCCGCGGTCACATGCTCGGCCGCGAGGCGCGCGGCGAAGCATTCGAGCTGCTCGCGCAACTGGTACACCTCGATGATGTCCTGCACCGACGGCTCCGACACCACGACGCCCCGCTGCGGCAGGATGCGGACCAGCCCGCCGGCCGCAAGCTCGCGCAGGGCCTCGCGGATCGGCGTCCGGCTGATGCCAAGCTCCTCCGCGATCTGGTTCTCCGAAAGCAGGCTGCCGGGTGGATAACGCAGATCGAGGATGCGCTCCCGGATCGTGTCGAGCGCCTGCTCCCGCAGGTTGCCGGCCGGCTTACGCGTGCGTCCCATGGGTCAGTCTACGTCGCACATATTGGCCTGTCCCCACGGCGGTATCGTCGAACGCGCCGTCACGCAGGACGAAGCGGCCGCGCACAAGTGTGTGGATCACACGCCCGGTCAACGCCCAACCCTCATAGATCGAGTATCCGGCCGAACTCACGACCGAATCCCGTGTGACCGTCCAGCGCGCGGCGGGGTCCACGATGGCAAAGTCTGCATCCATGCCCGGTGCGATGACGCCCTTGGCGTGGTCGAGCCCCATGGCGCGCGCCGGATTGCCCGCCGTCAGCGCCGCGATGCGCGCAAGGCTGAGGCCGCGCTTGGCAAAGCCTTCGCTCAACAGGACGGGCAGCATCGTCTCCATCCCCGGGCAGCCGGGCGATGCGGTCCAGATGCCGCCATCCTTCGACGTGATGTCGCGATGCACGTGATCGGTCGCGACGGTGTCGATGCTGCCGTCAATCAGCCCGCGCCAGAGCGCTTCGCGATCAGTGGCCTCGCGCAACGGCGGGTTGATCTTGCCGATGGTGCCGCCCGGCCAGGTGACGTCATGTGTCAGGTAATGCGGGCAGGTCTCGACGAAGACGCGAGCGCCCGCCGCACGTTGGCGCAAAGCGGCATCGAGCGCCTCGGCCGACGACGTGTGCACGACGTAGAGCGGTGCGCCGGTGGTCTTCGCGACATAGGCCGCGCGCTGCACCGCGTCGGCCTCGACGAAGGGCGGGCGCGTGGCGTTCCAGGTCGCCAGCCCTCCCCTACCCTCCGGATCCGCGCGCAGCACGCGTTCGCGCAGCACCCAGGCCATCTCGATCGTCTCGGGATGCGGGCAGACCATGCCGCCATGCGCCGCCGCGGCCTCGCACAGCCGCAGCAGGAATCCGTCGTCGATATCGGGCAGGCCGAGGCGCTTCCCCTCGCCACCCCGGTTGTTCATGAAGATCTTGAAGCTCGGCGCGCCCCAGTCGCGGATGCAGGCCTCGACCTCGGCGAGTTGCTCCTCCGTCGAGATGATCGGGTGGTAGCCGAAATCGATCCGGGCGCCGGCCGCGGTCACGGCGATCACATCGCCGAGGATCGCCGCGAACGGTTCCGTCGCCATCAGGTAGGGAATGAAGCAGGTGATCCCGCCGGCCGCGGCCGCGGCCGACTCCCGGTCGGCATCGCCCGGCACCCGCGGGCGGGAGATGTCCTTGCCGTGGCCGAGATGCAGATGCGCGTCGATCGCGCCCGGCAGCACGGCCAGGCCGCTCAGCGACACCCGTTCCCGCGCCGGGATGTCCGTCCCCGGCGCGAGCAGCGCCGCGATACGCCCGCCCTCGACCGCGATGTCGCAGGCGGTGGGTTCGGCGGCGCCGGGCAGCACCACCCTCGCACCGGTCAGGAGCAGGTCGCAGGCCATGGCCGTCACCCCGCCGCCGGCAGCGCCCGCAGCGCGGCCGCGCATTCCTCGGTGCTCATCACGTCGGCGTATTTGGAGGCCATGTCGAACAGGTTCACGGCGTGCGACACCCGGCTACGGTCGTAGACCGCATCATGCGGGACAACGACCTTGAAGTTGTAGGCGAAGCCATCGACCACCGAACCGCGCACGCAGCCGCTCGTGGTGCAACCGGTGACGACGAGCGTGTCGGCGCCAAGATCGATCAGGTAACTGGCGAGCGGCGTGCCGAAGAAGGCGCTGGGATGCTTCTTCGGCAGCAGGATGTCCTTCGGCTGCGGGCGGATCTCCTCGACGAAGTCGTAGCCGTTGCGTGCCACGGTCATCAGGGCCGGCACCTTCTCGGCCAAGCGTCCCTGGTCGAAGCTCTCCTTCGGCGAGACATGCGGGTAGAGCACCGGCCAGCCGCGCGCCCGAAACAGCGTGAGCAGCGTCTCGATGCGGTGCACCGCCGCCCAGCCCACATCGCCGCAGGAGGTCGGGAATTCCTTGATCGCCTCCCAGAACGGCATCGGGCGCGTGCCGACCGTGCGGTACTGGACGTCGATGATCAGCAGTGCCGGTCGCCGCCCGAGCCCGGAGGTGCGGCCGAAGCCTGCCGCGCCATAGGCCTTCTGCTCCTCGTCCGGAATGATGCCGTCCCAGGGTTTCATCTGCGCCCTCCGATCCAAATCCGCTGATGTGGTAGCGGGAGAGCGGGCTGCCACACAAGTGGGATCCCAGTCTGTTGACAGCGTCGATGGCGCGGAATGATATGCGCCGGTGTCCTGCCACGGGGCGCGCAGCCGCATCATATTCGCAGGAGCACACCCCATGAGGATACCGCTCTCACGCCGCGCAGTGCTGGGCGCCGGCGCCACCTTTGCCATGGCCGCACCCGCCCTTGCCTTCCCGGACCAGCCCGTCCGCATCGTCGTGCCCTGGAATGCCGGCGGCGCGACCGACGTCATCTCGCGCGCCCTGGCAACCGCCATGGGCCCGCTGCTCGGCCAACCCGTGGTCGTCGACAACCGTCCCGGCGCCAACGGCGCCGTCGGTGCACAGGCCGTCGCCAGCGCGCGGCCGGACGGGCACACGCTCTTCGTCGCCAGTGCCGAGACGCATTCGGTCAACCCGCTGGTCTACTCGCGCCTTACCTACGATCCGGTCGCGGGCTTCGAACCGATCACCGTCTTCGCGAATGGGCCCTTCGCCCTCGTCGTCCGCTCGGGGCTCGGGACGGATTCGCTCGATGCCTTCGTCAATCTCGCGCGGAGCCGCCCGGGCCAACTGACCTACGCGTCCTGGGGCATCGGGTCGACATCGCAGCTTGCCGCGGCAAGCGTGATCCAGCGCGCCGGGCTGGATCTGCTGCATGTGCCCTACACGGGGGCGGCCCCGGCCTATACGGCCCTCGTGGCGGCCCAGGTTGACGCCATGTTCATGAACGCGGGACCGGCCGAGGCGCTGGCGCGCGATGGGCGCGTCAAGATCCTGGGCATCGGCTCGGCCGAACGCGTGCCGCTGTTGCCCGCCGTGCCGACCCTGCGGGAACTCGGCATGCCGCTCGACGCCGCGAACTGGTTCGCCCTGCTCGCCCCGGCCCGCACACCGCCCGCGGTCGTGGCGCGCATCGCCACCGCCTCGTCGGAGGCCCTGCGCACGCCGGCGGTGCAGGAGGTTTTCCGTGCCCAGGGCATCCTCCCTGTCGGGATGTCGCCCGAGGAGACGCGCGCCTTTATCGCCGCCGATCGGGAAAGCCTGGGCGTGGTCGTGCGCAGCCTCAATATCCGCCTGGACTAAGGATCGCCCGACCGGGAGGCAGGCAGCCCGTTTGGCGGCTCCCTGCCTCCCTCGGTTGGTCAGCCGGCTGTGTGGGGAACATGACGTCACCACCACCATTGTAACCGTTCCAGCCCGCCTTGCGGTATTCCGCCTCGCGGCTGGCAATGTTCACCGGCATATGGCGCGTCAGAATGTTCGCCGCGTGCGAGACGCGGGTCGCGTCGGTGCGGACCGTCACGATCGTGCCGCCACGCCGAATGCCCTCGGCATGGACATGGGCGTCCTTCTCATCGACGCCACCCTCCGTCAGCAGGCCAAGCAGCCCGCCAGCACCGGTCGCCATGTCCGCGTAGTTGCCGACGATGCGAATTTCTTCATTGGTGAAGCCCGTCGCCTCAAGGTCGCGCACCGCGGCAATGGCGTCACTATGGGTGTCGAACAGGCTGGTGTGCGTTCGAATGCTCATGGTCTGACTCCTGTTCTCGGGCGTGGTGTCGCTCTCCGGCCGCGGCGAGCGCGCCGAGAAGCACCAGGACGGCGGCCCCCGGGAGGGCAACTATTGCGGAGGGAGAAAGTTGCCCTGGCCCCGCAAAGCGGTGATCGCGCAACCATCCAGCCCGGGAAACGTTCCTGATCCACGACCCGTGCGATCGAGGAATCGGACCCATGCCTGGAAAAAAAACGCCGCGATCCGTTCAGAGCAGCCCGCAAGGCTTTCGTGGCAAGGGCGGCGAGACCCATCAGACCGCCGGCGGCGATGTGCCCGTTCTGACCACGCAGCAAGGCAGCCCGGTATCCGATGACCAGAACAGCCTGCGCATCGGCGCACGCGGCCCTGCCCTGCTGGAAGATGCGCATTTCCGCGAGAAGATTTTCCACTTCGACCACGAACGCATCCCCGAACGCGTCGTCCATGCACGCGGCTTTGCCGCGCATGGGTTCTTCGAGACCTACGAACCGCTGACCGATATCACCCGTGCCGACATCTTCGCCCGCAAGGGCGAACGCACACCGGCCTTCGTCCGCTTCTCGACGGTCGCCGGCAACAAGGGTTCGCCGGATCTCGCGCGCGACGTGCGCGGTTTCGCGGTAAAACTCTACACGCAGGAGGGCAACTGGGACATCGTCGGCAACAACATTCCGGTCTTCTTCATCCAGGACCCCATCAAGTTCCCCGACCTGATCCATGCCGCGAAGGAAGAACCCGATCGCGGCTTCCCCCAGGCCGCGACGGCGCATGACAACTTCTGGGACTTCGTCTCGCTCACCCCGGAATCCACGCATATGCTGATGTGGGCGATGTCCGACCGGGCGATCCCACGGTCGCTGCGCTTCATGGAAGGTTTTGGCGTCCATACCTTCCGCCTGGTCAATGCCGAAGGGCGCGCCACCTTCGTGAAGTTCCACTGGAAGCCCAAGGGCGGCATGCAGTCGGTGGTGTGGAACGAGGCCGTGAAACTGAACGGCGCCGATGCCGATTTCCACCGCCGCGACATGTGGGCGGCGATCCAGTCCGGTGATTTTCCCGAATGGGAACTCGGCCTGCAATTGTTCGATGAGGAATTTGCCAAGACCTTCGCGTTCGATGTCCTGGACCCGACCAAGCTGATTCCGGAGGAGCAGGTCCCCATCCGCCGCGTCGGGCGCCTGGTGCTCGATCGCGTGGTGGACAATTTCTTCGCCGAGACGGAGCAGGTCGCCTTCATGACCCAGAACATCGTCCCCGGCGTGGACTTCACCAATGACCCGCTGCTGCAGGGACGCAACTTCTCCTACCTCGACACCCAGTTGAAGCGGCTTGGCGGGCCGAACTTCGTGCACCTGCCGATCAACGCACCGAAATGCCCCTTCGCGCATTTCCAGCAGGATGGGCACATGGCCTTCCACAACCCGAAAGGCCGGGCGAATTACGAACCCAATTCCTGGGGCGGCGCCGCCGGCGGCCCCCGCGAATCGCCAAAGCACGGCTTCGTGACGCATCCCGTGGAGGAATCAGGCGCCAAGCTGCGGGCGCGGCCGGAGCGCTTCGCCGACCACTACAGCCAGGCGCGGCAGTTCTACATCAGCCAGACTCCCGTGGAGCAGGGCCATATCCGCGACGCCTTCGCCTTTGAACTCGGCAAGGTGGAGACGCTGGCGATCCGCCTGCGCGTCGTATCCCACCTGCTCAATGTGGATGGCGCGCTGGCGGCCGCGGTCGCGGAAAAACTCGGCATCGCGAAACTGCCGGCGGCCGCCGAGCCGGCCCGCCCGATCCGCACCGACCTGCCGCCTTCATCGGCGCTGAGCATATTGCTCAACCCGCCGCCGAACTTCGGTGGCCGCAAGGTGGGCGCCCTGGTGACCGACGGCACCGATGCGGCCCTGCTGACGGCACTGCGTTCGGTGCTTGAGGCCGAAGGCGCGACGCTGGAACTGGTCGCACCGAGCATCGCCGGCATCGTCGCCAGCGATGGCAACACGATCGCCGCGCATCATGCCCTGGTCGCAGCCCCCTCCGTGCTGTTCGACGCGGTGGCCATCCTGCCATCCACCGATGGCGCGGCGCTTCTGGCGACGATGCCCGCGGCGCGCGATTTCCTCGCCGATGCCGTCGCCCATTGCAAATTCATCGGCCATGTCGAAGCCGCCGGAACACTATTCGCGAAGATTGGCGTGCCGACCGATGATGGCGGCTTCGTGCCGCTGCGCGGCGCGGCCGACGCGACAGGCTTCGTTGTCCGTTGCCGGGCGATGCGGTTCTGGGACCGTGAGGCCGACCTGCCCCCACCACGACCGACGTCGGCCGGCCCAACGAAACCGCATAAGAAGCAAGCTTGACCTCAGCCTGGCGCCCGGCCGCCGAGCAGGCGCGTCAGCACCTCGGCCGCGGCGACAATGACGCCCGCGCGCTCGTCGCGATCGACGCGTTCGAAGCGCTCGCGCGGGCCCGTCACGCCGAGCGCGCCGACCAGCCTCTCCGGCCCGAACACCGGGGCGGCCACCGCGACGCTGTCCTGATCGCGCTCGCCCATCGAGATATGGAAGCCCTGCTTCCGCACGATCGCATCCATCGCCGTCACCCCGCCGGTGAAGGCGGTCAGCACGCGCCCGCTGGCACCGCGATCGATCGGCAGCGCTGAACCTTCCTCGATATGATGCCGGATGCTCCGGTCGGCGTGGTGGCGGAACAGGCAAACACGGGTGTCGCCCTCGCGGATGAAGAAGGACGCTGTCTCCCCGGTGCATTCGGTCAGGGCCATCAACGCGGGGCGGACGCGGTCGGCCAGGTTGAAATTCGCCTGGTAGAGCAGTCCCAGGCGCAGCGGCGCGGGGCCGAGGCGAAACTGCCCATCGGCCTCACGATGCAAATAACCGAACCGCGCCAGCGACCCGGCGAGCCGTAGCACCGTGCTGGGATAAAGCCCGGCGCGGGCGGCCAGTTCGCTCAGCGCCAACCGGGCGCGACCATCGGCGAAGGCGTTCAGCAGGGACAGCGCCCGTTCGACCGCTTCGACGCGGGGTTCGATCGCGTCCTCGGCCGCGACGGATCGCGGACGGCCACGACGTTTTGCTGGCGCCTCCATCCACCCGTTTCCTTGACCATGGCTGAAGCTCTTGATAGTTTTCTCTACACAAGAAATATTTTCTGTACAATAGAAAATTGCCTCGTCCGCAGTTTTGAGGGAACATCGCAATGAACATCCTCGTCAGTGAGGTCGGGCCGCGCGACGGCCTGCAATCCATCCACCGTACCATGCCGACCGAGGCCAAGCTGCGCTGGATCCGCGCCCTGGCCGCGGCCGGCCTGCGGGAGATCGAGGTCGGCTCCTTCGTCAATCCGAAGAAGCTGCCGCAGATGGCCGATGCCGCCGCCGTGGTGCGCGGCGCGCTCGACCTGCCCGGGGTCACCGTCATGGCGCTGGCGCCCAATCTGCGCGGCGCGCAGGCGGCCGGTGCGGCCGGGGCGCATAAGATCACCATGCCCGTCTCGGCATCCTACCTGCACAGCCTGGCCAATATCGGCGTCACGACCGACCAGGCGATCCTGCAGGTCGGTGAAGTCGTGGCCTGGCGCGACAGCCTGCCGGCCGGCGCGCGACCCGATATCGAAATCGGCATCTCCACCGCCTTCGGCTGCACCATCGAAGGCCCCGTGCCGGAAGACCGCGTCATCGACATGGCGGTGCGCCTGGCCGAACAGGGCGCCGACAGCATCGGGCTCAGCGACGGCGTCGGCTACGCCAATCCGGCGCAGGTGAAGCGGTTGTTTACCCGGCTGCATGCGGAAATCGGCGCCAAGGCCGGCGGCGCGCATTTCCACAACACCCGCGGCCAGGGCCTGGCCAATGTCATCGCGGCGCTGGACGTCGGGGTGACGACCTTCGATGCCTCCCAGGGCGGCATCGGCGGCTGCCCCTATTCGCCGGGCGCCACTGGCAACATCGTCACCGAAGACCTGGTCTGGATGCTTGAGGCGATGGGCCTCGACACCGGCATCGACCTCGCCCGCCTCGCGGAGGCGCGGGCCATCCTGCTGGAAGGGCTGCCTGGCGAAGCCGTTTACGGCTACCTGCCCGAAGTCGGCGTCGAGAAGGGCTTCCACTACGCCTCCGGCGCCGCGGCGCCGGAGGGCACCGGCAAGCTCGTCGCGCGCCCGGCGGTGGCGGCGTGAGCGAGACAATGGCGGCCGGCCCGCTGCCCCTGGCGGGCGTGCGGGTCATCGAATTCTCCCACATGGTGATGGGGCCGAGCTGTGGCCTGGTCCTGGCCGACCTCGGCGCCGAGGTCATCAAGGTGGAACCGCCCGGGCCCGGCGATCGCACGCGCTATCTGACCTCGACCGGCACGGGCTTCTTCGCCGCCTTCTCGCGCAACAAGAAGTCGGTGCAACTCGACACCGCCAATGGTGACGACGTGGCGACCCTGCTGCGGCTGATCGACACCGCCGATGTGCTGATCGAAAACTTTCGCCCAGGCGGCCTCGCCGCGCGCGGCCTCGGCTATGAGGAATTGTCCAAGCGACATCCGCGGCTGATCTACTGCTCGCTCAAGGGCTTCCTCAGCGGCCCCTACGAGAATCGCACGGCGCTGGACGAGGTCGTGCAGATGATGTCGGGCCTCGCCTACATGACCGGCCCGCCCGGGCGGCCGCTGCGCGCGGGCGCGCCGGTGAACGACATGATGGGCGGCATGTTCGGCGCGATCGGCGTCATGGCCGCGCTGCGCAAGCGGGAACTCACCGGCAAGGGCGAACTCATCCAGTCCGGGCTGTTCGAAAACGCGGCCTACCTCGTCTCCACCCACATGCTGCAACAGGCCATCACCGGCGTCGCACCGCCGCCGATGGCCGCGGGCAAGCGGGCCTGGGGCGTCTATGACATCTTCACCACATCCGACGGCGTGGCGCTGTTCGTCGGCGTCGTCACCGACAGGCAATGGACGATCTTCACGCGCGAACTGGCGGAGCCGGCGCTGCTCGACCCGCAATGGGCCAGCAACACGCTGCGCTCGCAGGGACGGGAAACGCTGATCCCGCTGGTGCAGACCCTGCTCGGCAAACGCGACGCCGCGACCTTGGAGGCGCTGTGCGAAACCGCGGGCCTGCCCTTCGCGCGCATCACCCAGCCCGGGGATCTCTACGATGATCCGCATCTGAATGCCGGCGGCGGCATGCTGCCGCTGACCCTGCCGGATGGGCGCGCTACCTCGGTGCCCGCGCTGCCGCTGCAATTCGGCGACACACGGCTCGGCGTGCGCTTCGACCTGGCGACCCCAGGCCAGCACACCGCCGAAATCCTTGGCGCATTGGGGCCGGACCCGGAAGCGAAACGCCGCGCCGCATCGGGCTGATCGCCGACTACGAAAAAAACCAAATCGGGAGATCCAAGAACATGAATCGTCGGCACATGCTGCTGGCCGCGGGCGCCACCTTGGCAGCCCCGAATCTTGCACACGCCCAGGGCGCCACCTGGCCCGACCGGCCGCTGCGCCTGATCGTGCCCCAACCACCGGCCGGCGGCACCGATGTCGTCTCGCGTGAAATGGCGGCACGGTTGACCGCCGTTTCCGGCTGGACCGTCGTTGTCGAAAACCGGACGGGCGCGGGCGGCAACATCGGTATCGATGCCGTGGTCAAGTCGACCGATGACCACACCATCGGCATGGGCCAGACCGCGAACCTCGCCATCAACCCGACGCTCTATGCCGCGAATATTCCCTATCAGCCGCTGCGCGACCTGTCGTTGATCTCGCTGGTCGCGACGCAGCCGAATGTGCTGGTCGTCGGCAAGGGATCGCGGCTGCAATCGCTCGCCGATGTGGTGGCGGCCGCGCGGGCGGCACCGGGTGGACTGACCTGCGGGCATCCCGGCAGCGGCACGGTCGGGCACCTCGCGGCCGAGATCTTCAAGCGCCGCGCCGGCATCGACGTGCTGATCATCCCCTATCGTGGCGGCGCGCAGGTTTCGACCGACCTGATCGCCGGGCGGCTCGACCTGTTCTTCGCCAATCCGCTGGCGGTGCGGGGCATGTTGGAAGGCGGCGAGATGCGGGCACTGGCCGTCACCTCGGCCGGGCGGCTGCGGACCATGCCGACGGTGCCGACCGTGGCGGAATCCGGCTATCCGGGCTTCGAGGCGGTGAACTGGACCGGCCTTGTCGCGCCCGCCCGCATGCCGCCGGCCATCGTCGGGCGCATCAATGCGGAGGTCCGCCGCGCGCTCACCTCCCAGGCGATGATCGAACGCCTTGCGGCCGAGGGCTCCGACCCCACGCCGTCAACGCCCGACGAATTCCGCACCTTCCTGACGGCTGAAATCGAAAAATGGGGGAAGGCCGTCACCGACGCCCGCGTGCAGGTGGATTAGCGGCGCAATCGGGCGCGGTTGCCGACGCAAGCGACGCGCCCCAGTCTGGTCACAAATGAAACCGTGGGGGAAAAACAACATGTCCAAGACCACATTGACCCGCCGCGCCGTCATCGCAGGCGTCGCGCTGGCGGGGCTTGCCGCCCCGCGCCTGGCGCGCGCCGCCGGCTGGCCGACCGATCGCGCGATCGAAGTCATCGTCCCCTTCGCCCCAGGTGGCGGCGTCGATCTGATGGCGCGGCCGATCCTGCAATTCGTCGCCCCCCGCCTGCCCGGTTCGCGCTTCGTCGTGGTGAACCGGCCAGGTGCCGCCGGGCAACTGGGGTTCGAGGCGAATTTCAACGCCGCCCCCGACGGCTACACGCTGGGTGCCATCACCAATACCGCGATGAACACGATCGCGATCGAGCGCACGCCGCGCTACCGCGCCGACCAGTTTTCCTGGATCGCCAATGTCGTCGATGACGCGGGCGGCTTCTGGGTCCGTCCGGACAGCGCCTTGCGGACCCTGGCCGACCTGCAGGCCGCGGCGAAGCGCGCGCCGGACACCATCACCATCGGCACCGCCGGCATCGGATCGGACGACCACCTGCTGCAACTGGCCTATGAGCAGGCGGCGGGCGTCCGGCTGACCCACGTCCCCTATGCCAGCACGCCGCCGGTGATGCGCGACCTGCTGGGCGGGTCGCTCCAGGTCGGCTCGATCAACATGAGCGAGGGCCTGCCGCTGATGCGCGAGGGAAAGATCCGCTGCCTCGGCCAGGGCGGCCCGGCGCGATGGGAACCCGCCGCCGATGTGCCGACCTTCCGCGACCAGGGATTCGACGTGGTCGGCGGCAGCGCCCGCGGCATCGCCGGCCCCCCGGGCCTGCCGCCGGACATCCTCGCGCGGCTGCGGGAGGCCTTTGCCGGCGCACTGACGGACCCCGCCTTCCTGGCCGTGGCGGCGCAGCAGAACATGCCGCTGCGGCCGCTGATCGGGGACGCCTATCGCGACATGATGCTGGCCGACCAGGCCAGCCTGCGGGCGCTATGGGCCGTGCGGCCCTGGCGGGAATAGCGGGCGCGCCCGGATGCCGTGACGCGGCGCATCGTCGAGGCCTTGAGGGCGCTGCGTCACGGATTTCTACATGTCACGCTGTCGGCGAGAGGTTGGCATCAAGCCGCCTCGGATCCGATCAACGCCTCGACCTCCAGAAATTCCTCCAAGGCCCATTTCCCCTCGTCCCGGCCATTGCCCGACTGCTCCGCAACCGTCGTCGGACCCTCTCCGATCGAGGGCTTTTCGTGTCAGGCACCCCGCCAGAGGCGCTTCGCTCCGCCATCCAGGAGCGGATGAAGCGCGTTCTGCATTTCGATGTTCACACGACGCTCGCCCTTGCCAGGATTCTCATGGCGTGTCCGCGATCTGTGTCACCGGCGCGAAGCCATGCCGCGCGAGGATCGTCTGCCCGGCCGGCGACAGCGCGAACAGTGCCAGCCGCACCGCCTCAGGCCGCGCGGACAACAAGGCCATGCCGTAGTCGGCGCCGACGGCCAGGCTCGGCGGCAGATCCTGGACCGTAATGCCTGGCACCTCCCGCGCGGCCTGAGCGCCCGATGTGCAGTAGCCGAGGAAGACATCCGCCCGGCCTTCGCGGAAGTGCCAGCCGACGGCACCGATGCCGGCGGGCGGCGTCGCCGAACTCGGCCCGCCCACCAGTTGCAGCGCCTTACCCTCCAGCATCGCGCGGCTGCCCGGCCGCACTGCCTCCGCCCGTGCGAACAAGGCCCAGGCATAATCCCCCGACGGATCGGCGCGCGGCGTCGAGGTTCCGAGCCTCACCACAGGATCAAGCAGCGTATCGAGCACGGCCGACGGCGTGACGGTCAGCCCCGGCCGAACCAGCAGGCAAAGCCGGTTGCGCACGAAGACCACCGCCGGCGCCACCGCGCGCCCGGCCTGTTCAAGGCGGGTCGCGTGTTCCAGGCTGGCTGAAAAGAACACATCGGCACGCGCCTCGCCGCGCTCGATCCGCTCCCGCAGCAGGCCCGAAGGGCCGAACCCCGTCGCGACCTGCTGGCCGCCTGGCGTGCCGGCAAAAGCGGCCGCCACCTCGCCCATCGCCTGCGTCAGGCTTCCCGCGGCGAGCAGCCGCAGCGGCTCCGCCTGTGCCCACACCGGGCTGGGCCCTGCCACGATCATGCACAGGGCGACACAAAGTGACCGCCAGCTTCGAATGCCGGGCATCAGTGGGTAACCTCCGGGGCCGTCGGAACGGCTGACGCGGATGCGAGCGCGATGGCATCGAGTTCGTCGTGAAGGAGGAGAAAGGTCAGGCGGAACCCCTCTGTCGTGGTCAGGGTGAGAAGGCGATGGTCCGGCGCCTGCACGCCTTCCAACCGCCAGCCGGCAACGGGATGCATGATGTCCGACGCGCCCCGACGATGCAGCTCCGTCAGCAGGGCGAGCAGTGCCATGGTGGCCTGTGGCACGCTCTGTGCTGGCAGGGAGAGCGCCACCTCGCCCCCCGCCTCGGTCAGTAGGCCGAGCGTCACGCCGCGGCCGTCGCGGTCCACGGACCAGTCGAGCAGGGCTTCCGCCGCGACGATGTCGCGCCTTGCATCGGCCTGCGTCGGATCACCCATCGCCCTCCCCCCTTGCGCGTTTCCATCGTTATACTCAATCATATATATCGAAATGCAAGGGGTGACTGGCGATGATGCCGCTTCGTGACGATGGACGCAGGGACGACGCACCCCGGGGCATTTCTTTCGCAGCCAGCAGCGCCTCCATCAGATCCTCCGGGCGCGATTGCGATTGTGCGGTCGTCATGCACCCGGCGCCGCGCGCAGGGCTGCTGCCCGCCCCTGCCGTCCCGGCCGGGCCGGTCCGTCCGGCATTGCCCCGGCGCCGCAGGCTCTGGGACCTCGGCGACAGCCTGCATTGTTCGATCGTCGGCACCTGCCTCTCGACCGATGAGTTGCGCCGCCTGCTGCGCAAGCTCGGCCTTGGCGCTGCAGGTGCGACCGATCACGCGCTGCACAGCATGGCCGTGGGCCTGGCGGGTCGGCAGGATGCGGCGTCGAAACTGTTGAACAAGGCGCTCGATGAACGGCATCGCGCCGTCATTCGTCGGTTTAACGACGCCAGGGACACGGCGTCCCTCCGCGACCATTGGCGGGCCGCGATGGCTGCGGGCGACATCCCCGGCGCCTATTGGGCGGTGCTCACACATCCGGTGACGGACCAGGCGCTCATCTCCGCCGTCTTTGGCGAGGTTCACATGCTTTCGCACCTCGTCGGCGCCGCGAATCGCGCCGACATCCGCCGTCTCGCGGATCAGGAGCGGGAGATCGCGGCGTTGCGGGAGACGGTGGCGCGGCAGCAGGCCCGCTTGCAGGCCGACATCACCGAACGCGACGGCCGCATCCGCACCTTGCAGGAGCTGATAGCCCGCCAGGCAGGGCAGCGCGCCGAAGCAGCACCCGGACGCGTGGCCGAGGTCGATCGCCTGGTGGGCGATCTGCACGGGCGCCTGCAACGTGAGATCGCTCGCCGTGAGGCTGCCAAAACCCGGGAACTGGCAGCCCGCGCCGCGCAGCGGCAGGAACATGTCGCGAGGCTCAAGCTTGTCGATGAGGTCGCCAGCCTGACCCAGGAGGTGGCGGCGGCCGAGGCGGCGATGGTGCAACCCGACGTGGCGCCGTCGCGCCCGTCGCCTTTTGGCACAGTGCTGTATGTGGGCGGGCGGTCCGGCCAGACGGCCCTGCTCCGTCGCGCCGCGGCGGCGCAAGGGGCGGCCCTGCTGCATTTCGACGCCGAGCAGGGCAGCGCCACCCTGCCCGGCCTGGTGGGCCGGGCCGATCTGGTCGTCTTTCCGGTGGATTGCGTGAGCCATGATGCGGCCCTTGGCGTGAAGCGCCTGTGCCGGCAGTTGGGGCGCCCGTTCCAGCCCTTGCGCTCGACCGGCGCGGCCAGCCTGCTGGCCGCCTTGCGGCAAGGCCCTTCGCCACCGGCCTGATGGACGCGGTCGATGCGATCCGCTATCTCCCAATACATACAACGTAGCCAGGAGATGCCGGATGCGTCGCAGCCGCTTCCTTTCAGCCGTCGCCGCCCTCGCGCTGGCCTGCACCCCGCTCGCGGCCCGGGCCCAGCCGGCAAGCGAACCCGCGACCGTCTTCGCCGCCGCCAGCCTGACCGACGCGCTGCGCGACCTGGGCGGGCAATGGGCCGCGCGCGGCAATCCGGCGCCGCGCTTCTCCTTCGCCGCCTCCTCGGCCCTGGCCCGGCAGATCGAACAGGGCGCGCCCGCCGACCTGTTCATGAGCGCGGACGAAGCCTGGGCGAATTACCTGCAGGACCGCAACCTGCTGGTGAATGCCACGCGCAGCAGCCCGCTCGGCAATGCGCTCGTCCTGATCGCGCCGGCCAATGCCGCCCGCCCCGTCGCCTTGGCGCGCGGCACCGATCTCCTGGCGCTTCTCGGCACCAATGGCCGCATCGCCACCGGCGACCCGGCGCATGTGCCGGTCGGGCGCTATGCCCAGGCGGCGCTGACCTGGATGGGCCAGTGGGACGCCATCGCCCCGCGGCTGGCACGGGCCGACAACGTCCGCGCCGCGCTGCTGCTGGTCGAGCGGGGCGAGGCACCCTATGGCATCGTCTATTCCACCGATGCCGCCGCCAGCGCCGGCGTGCGCGTGGTCGGCACGTTCCCCGCCGAAAGTCATGAGCCCGTCACCTACCCCTTCGCCCTGACCCGCCGTGCGGAGGGCAATGCCCAGGCGCGTGCGCTGCTGGCCTTCCTGACCGGGCCGGAGGCGACGCCCACCTGGCAGCGCTTCGGCTTCTTGCTCGCGCGGTGACGCGCGGAACAGGCAGCACGCGGTGACCCTTTCCGCCGAGGAATGGCAGGCCGTCCGCCTCAGCCTCGACGTCGCCACGCGTTCGGTGCTGCTGTCGCTGATCCCGGCGGTCGGCATCGCCTGGCTGCTGGCGCGCCGGCGTTTTCCGGGCCGGACGCTGCTGGATGCCTTCGTGCACCTGCCGCTGGTGGTGCCGCCCGTCGTGGTCGGCTGGGGGCTGCTGATGCTGTTCGGCATCCGCGGGCCGATCGGCGCGCCGCTGCATGACTGGTTCGGCATCAGGCTGGTCTTCACCACGGATGGCGCGGCCCTGGCCACCGCGGTGATGTCCTTCCCGTTGATCGTGCGTTCGGTGCGGCTGGGGCTGGAACATGTGGACCAGGGGCTGGAGGCTGCGGCCCGCACATTGGGGGCCGGGCCGGTCGACCGCTTCATCACCGTGACCCTGCCCTTGATGTCGCCCGGCATCCTGGCCGGCGCCGTCACCGCCTTCGCCGCGGGCCTGGGCGAATTCGGCGCGGTCATCACCTTCGCCTCCAACATCCCCGGCCAGACGCAGACCCTGCCGCTGGCGATCTACAGCGCGACGCAGACGCCGGGGGGCGAGGCGGTGGCGGCGCGGCTGGCACTGGTCTCCTTCACCCTCGCCATCTCCGGCCTGCTGCTGGCCGAGCTGATCGCGCGGCGCATGCATGTGCTGCTGGGGCGCGGCTGATGCTGGAGGTCGCCTTGCGACACCGCTTCGGGCGCGACGGCTTCGCCATCGATGCCGCCTTCACCGCGCCCGAGGTCGGCGTGACGGCGCTGTTCGGCCCATCCGGCTGCGGCAAGAGCACCATCCTCGCCGCCGTCGCGGGGCTGTTGCAGCCGCACGAGGGTCGCGTAGCGGTGGATGGCGGCGTGGTGCTGGACACGGCGCGCGGGATTTCCGTGGCGGCGGAACACCGGCGCTTTGCCGTGGTGTTCCAGGAGGCACGGCTCTTCCCGCACCTCAGCGTGGACACCAACCTGCGCTACGGCCTGCGCCGCGCGCCGCGCGACGCCACCGGGCCGGGGTTCGAGGAGGTGGTGGCCCTGCTCGGCATCGCGCCGCTGCTGGCACGCCGGCCCGGCCGGCTGTCGGGTGGTGAGCGGCAGCGCGTGGCCCTGGGGCGCGCCCTGCTGGCGCGGCCCCGGCTGCTGCTGATGGATGAACCCCTGGCGGCGCTCGATGCCGGGCGGCGCGGCGACGTTCTCCCCTTCCTCGCGCGGCTGCGCGATGCGGCGCGTATCCCGATCCTCTACGTGACCCATGCGCTGGACGAGGTCGATGCCCTGGCGGACCGCCTGGTGCTGCTCGACGCCGGGCGCGTGCTGGCCGAGGGAGCGGTGGAGCAACTGGCCGCGCGCACCGACCTGCCGCTGGCGGCCCGCCGCGATGCGGGATCGCTGATCACCTGCACCATCGATGCGCATGATCCGGTGCGCGGGCTGACGCGGCTGGGCTTCCCCGGCGGCGCCTTCTTCGTCTCGCTGCGCGCGGAGCCGCCGGGCAGCCGGGCGCGCATCCGTCTGCGCGCGCGCGATATCGCGGTGGCGACCGAACCCCCGCGCGGCATCTCCACGCAGAACATCCTGGCCGCGACGCTGACTGGCATCAATGAAGCCGCGTCGTCGCATGAAGCCTTCCTCACGCTCTCGATCGGCCCGACCGTGATGCTGGCGCGGGTGACGCGCGACAGCGTGACGCGGCTTGGCCTGGTGCCCGGCATGGCGCTCTGGGCGGTGGTCAAGGCGGTGACCTTCGACCACGCGGCGGGCCACCCGGGCGATGAGGCGGCCGAACCGGTCCCCACGCCGGCCAGCATGGCGTCGTGGGGATGACGGACAGCTTGCTGGACTTCCCCGCCCCGGCGCGGGCAGCTTTCGTCTGGCGGCGGCATGGTGTCGCGCCGATGGAGGGCTGAAGTGCCTTTTCTGCTCCCGGACGACCGGTTGCTCGCGATGCTGCGCGAGGATGTGCCCTATGGCGATGCCACCACCCTCGGGCTTGGCATCGGCGGCCGGCGCGGCCAGGCCGTGTTCCGCACCCGCACGATCATCACCGCCTGCTGCACGGAGGACGCGGAGCGGCTGATGCTGCTGGCCGGCTGCACCGCGACGCGGCAATTCGCCGCCTCCGGCGCGCAGGTCGAGGCTGGGGGCGACCTGCTGGTGGCCGAGGGCGATGCGGCCGCGCTGCATCGCGCCATGAAGGTGGCGCAGACCCTGATCGAAGTCGCCTCCGGCATCGCGACCCGGGCCCGGCGCATCCTGCGCGCCGCGCGGGAGGGCCGGTCCGGCATCATGGTGGCCTGCACGCGCAAGCACGTGCCGGGCGCGAAGGATGTGATGCTGAAGGCGATCATGGCCGGCGGCTGCGTGCCGCATCGCCTCGGCCTGTCCGACAGTGTGCTGGTCTTCGCTCAGCACCGCGCCTTCCTGGGCCGGACGCCGCCGCATCTATGGGTCGCGCAACTGCGCGCCGCCCAGCCCGAACGCAAGATCACCGTCGAGGCCGAAAGCGTGGACGAGGCGGTGTGGTTCGCCGGGGCCGGTGTCGATTCCCTGCAACTCGACAAGCTGACGCCAGAGCAGGTGGCCGATGCGGTGCGCGCGATCGCGGCCCTGCCGCGCAAGCCCCTGATCGCCGTCGCGGGCGGGGTGAATGAGGCCAATGCCGCGGCCTACGCCGCCGCCGGCGCCGACCTGCTGGTGACCTCCGCCGCCTATGCCGCGCCGCCGGCGGATGTATCGGTCACCGTCACCGAATTCCCAACCTAGAGAAAGCAACCACGATGAAACGCTCCGCCCGCAACGTGATCCCCGGCAACGGCGTCGTGCCGACCGCCGCCATCACCAATGAGGCGATGGAGGAACCGGGCCTGGCGCCCGGGAAGACGGCGAGCGCGGTGGTCAAGGCATCCGGCATGATGGTTGGCGTGGAATGACGCCAGGCTAGGCCGATGACCCGCCAGGCCCCCCTTGCCCCGACCGACGCCGGCGTGCTGAGCCTGCGCATCGACCTGCCGCAAGGCCGGATCGGGCCGGGCAAGATCACCTTGCTGGAGGCGATCGACCGCGAAGGCTCGATCTCCGCCGCCGGGCGGGCGCTGGGCATGAGCTACAAGCGCGCCTGGGACCTGGTCGATGCGCTGAACAAGCTGCTCGGCGTCGCGGTGGTGGAGGCGAGCACCGGCGGCTATCGCGGCGGTGGCGCGACCTTGACCGATGCCGGGCGGAATTTGGTCGCCGATTACCGGGCGATCGAACGCGCCGCGCAGCGGGCGGCGGAACCACGGCTGCTGGCGCTGGTCCGCCGGGCCACGGGCTGACCGAAGCTGGCACCGCACGGCCACGCGCGTGCCCATGTCCGGCCGCCGCGTCCTGCTCAATTCCAGGCAGGCCCCGCCCGCGGCCATCCCAACCCCGGGCCGCGGCGGCCAGACAGCCCGCATAGATTGATTGACGCCCCTGGCCCCGCGCCGCAGCCTCGGGGCCTGATCCGCCCGAGGTGTCCGATGCCCCTTCCGACCCGTCGCCTCCTGCTCGGCAGCATGGCCGGCCTCACCGGCCTGCATCTGGCGGGGCCTGCCGCCGCGCAATGGCGGCCGGGGGTGCTGCGCTACGGCCTGTCCGCCTGGCCGCCGAACCTGCAGCCCTGGGTCTCGACCGGCGCCTCGGCGGGCACCGTGAAGATGCTGCTGCATCGCCGCCTGCTGGGCTTCGACAGCAAGGGCGACCTGCGCGGTGAATTGGCGACCGAATGGAGCCTGGATGCCGATGGCGCCTGGGTCTTCAAGCTCAACCCCAACGCGGTCTTCCACAATGGCGAGAAGGTCACGTCCGAGGACGTGAAGTGGACGATCGAACAGATCGCCGGCGAACGCTCCACCGCCTATTACCGCGCCCAGATGCAGCAGATCGCCCGCGTCGAAACGCCGGATGCGCATACGGTGCGGCTGGTGATGACCACGCCGCTGGTGACCGTGCCGATGTGGTTCACCAACTACAACATGCCGATCGTCTGGCGCGGGTCGCGCGACATGAATGCGCCGATGGGCTGCGGCCCCTATCGCATCGCGTCCCAGGAACGCGGCACCTTCCTGGAATTGCAGGCCGCGCCGAACTACTGGATGCCCGGCCTGCCGAAGTCGCGCACGTTGCGCATGACGGTCTATGCCGACGAAAGCCTGCGCCTGGCCGCCCTGCAATCGGGCGATGTGGACATGATCGAATACGTGCCCTGGTCCGGCATGGCGGCGGTCGAGGCCGATCCACGCCTGCGCCTCGCCGCCCAGAACGGCCCCTTCATGGACCTGCTGTTCAACGGCACCCGCCCGCCCTTCAACGACCCCCGCGTGCGCCGCGCCTGCGCCCATGCGATCCGGCGCGACGACATCGTCCGCGTCGCTTTTTCCGGCCGCGGCTCCGCTTTGGAAGGCGTGCCGATCGTCGAGGGCACGCCCTGGTTCGATGCCGAATTGTCGAAAGGCTGGAACTACGACCCCGCCCGCGCCCGCGCCCTGCTGGCCGAGGCCGGGCACCCCAACGGCTTTTCCACCACCCTGCTCGCGACCAGCCAATTCGGCATGCACAAGGACACCGCCGAAATCGCCCAGCAGCACCTGGGCCAGATCGGCATCCGCGCCGAACTGCGCCTTACCGACTGGTCCACCCGCGTCTCGCTCGGCACGCGCGGCCAATACGACATCGCGGTGCACGGGGTTTCCGCCGATTTCAACGATCCCGACGGGCTGACCGTGGTGCTCGACACCAGCCTGTCGGCCGCGCATGGCCGATCCTTCGGTGTGCAGGCGCCGCGCACGGTGGAATTGCTCGCCAAGGGCCGCGCCGAATTCGACACCGCCAAGCGGGTCGAGGTCTATCGCGACATGCAGCGCGCGGCGCTTGAGGAAGTGCCCATGGTCGGCCTCGCCTGGCGCAGCCAGGGCTATGGGCTGGACCGCCGGTTGCAGGGGTTCGAGAACCTGCCCGGCGCGCTCAGCACCTCCTCTGGCGCGTTGCTGGAGTTCACGGGCGCCGGCTGATGTTTTGGCTGCTGCGCCGCCTGGGCGTGTCGCTGGCGCTGATGTGGGTGGTCGCCTCGATCGTCTTCCTGGCCCTGCATCTCGTGCCGGGCGATCCGGCCGAAATCCTGCTCTCCACCGGCGGCACCGCGCCCGATGCCTTTGCCGTGGCGGAATTGCGGACGCGCCTTGGGCTCGACCTGCCGCTGCACCAGCAATACACGGCCTTCCTGGCCGGGCTGGCGCGGGGCGACCTGGGGCTGTCGCTGGTCGATGAATACCCGGTCATCGACGAAATCCTGCTGCGCCTGCCGCGCACCCTGGAACTGATTTTCGCGGGCACAGTGATCGCGCTGCTGGTGGGCCTGCCGACCGGCACCCTGGCCGCGGTGCGCCAGGGCGGCGGCTTCGATCGCGGCAGCGCGGCCGCGGCCGCCATCCTGCAATCCGTGCCGGTCTTCGTCCTCGGCACCGTCTTCATCCTGGTCTTCGCGCAATGGCTGCGCTGGATGCCGGCCGGGGGCTACATGCCCTTTGCCGAGAACCCGGCGCGGCACATGCTGTTGCTGCTGCTGCCGGCGCTGGCGGTCGGCAAGGGGCTGGCGGCGGTGGTCTTCCGCATGACCCGGGCCTCCGTGCTCGACGCCCTGTCGCGCGATCATGTCCGCACCGCCCGGGCCAAGGGTTTGTCGCCCCGCCAGGTCTTGTGGCGGCATGTGGTGCGCAATGCGCTCAGCCCCGTCGCCACGGTGCTGGGGCTGCACATGGGTGCGCTGCTGGGCGGCACGGTGCTGGTCGAATACGTCTTCAACTGGCCCGGCCTGTCCACGCCCCTGCTGCGGGCGGTCGAGGCGCGGGACTATCCCATGGTGGTCGGCATCGTGCTCACGGTGTCGGGGCTGTTCCTCTTGATCAACCTGGCGATGGACCTCGTCTACGCCGCCCTCGACCCCCGCGTCGCGCGGGCATGAGGCGCCTGGCCATCCCCGGCGCCGCCGTGGGGTTTCTGATCCTGGTCGCGATCCTCGCCCCCTGGCTGCCGCTGCCCGATCCGGTGGTGCAGGATGTTGGCAACCGCCTGGCCGCCTGGCTGCCGGGCAGCCCCCTCGGCCGCGACGAATTCGGCCGCGACGTGCTGTCGCGCCTGGTCTGGGGCGCGCGCTCGTCGCTGGCCGTCGCTTTCGCCGCGACCTTCATCGCGGCGGTCGCGGGCACCGCGCTTGGGTTGCTGGGCGGCTGGTTCCGAGGGCTCGCGGAGTTGCTGGCGATCCGTGGCGCCGACGTCCTGCTGTGCTTCCCGCCGGTGCTGCTCGCCCTGCTGGTCGTCACCCTGATGGGGCCGGGCACCGGCACGCTGATCTTCGTCCTCTCGATCCTCTACCTGCCCGGCTTCATTCGCGTCGCCTATGCCGAAGTCCTGAGCGCGCGCGGCCAGGACTATGTGGAGGCCGTGCGCTCCCTCGGCGCCTCCAACCCCCGCATCCTGTCGCGCACCGTGCTGCCCAACATCGCGGGGCCGGTGCTGGTGCAGGTGTCGCTGGCGGTCGCCGCCGCCGTGGTGCTGGAAAGCGGCTTGTCGTTCCTGGGCCTCGGCGTCGTGCCGCCGACACCCTCCTGGGGCCTTATGATCCGTGGCGCGCGGGCGACGATGGAAGCTGCCCCCAGCCTGCTGCTCTGGCCCTGCGTCGCCCTGACCCTGACCGTCCTGGCCATGAACATGTGCTGCGACGCCCTGCGCGATGCGCTGGACCCGCGCGGCGCCGCCCCGCCCCGCCGAATGCTCGACCGCCTGCTGCCCGGCCTGCTGCCGCCCGAACGCCCTGCGCTGTTGGAGGTCCGCGGCCTGACCGTGGAAATCGCCACCCCCACCGGCACCATCCGCCCGGTCGAGGACGTCTCCTTCTCCGTCGCCGCCGGGCGCACCCTGGCCATCGTCGGCGAAAGCGGATCCGGCAAGTCCATGGCCGCCACCGCCATCATGGGGCTGCTGCCCCCCGCCGCCCGCGTCGCCGCCGGAAACGCCTGGTTCGAGGGCAACGACCTGCTGCGCCTGGCCGAACCCGCCCGCCGCCGGCTGCGCGGCCAGGCCATGGCCATGGTCTTCCAGGACCCGATGAGCAGCCTGAACCCCGTCCATCGCATCGGCGACCAAGTGACCGAGGCCATTGCCGTCCACCGCCGCCCCGCCCGCGACGAGGCCGTCTCCCTGCTCACCCGCGTCGGCATCGCCGACCCCGCCGGCCGCGCCCGCGCCTGGCCGCATGAACTTTCGGGCGGGATGCGCCAGCGGGTGATGATCGCCATGGCCATCGCCAACCACCCCCGGTTGCTGATCGCCGACGAACCGACCACCGCCCTGGATGTGACCGTCCAGGCCGCCATCCTGGACCTGCTGGCCGATCTGAAGAGCGAGGGCGGCATGGGGCTCGTCCTGATCACCCATTCGCTCGGCGTGGTGGCCGAGGTCGCGGATGAGGTCGTGGTGATGTACGCCGCCCAGATCGTCGAAAGCGGCCCGGTGAGCGAGGTCTTTGCCCGCCCCCGCCACCCCTATACCCGCGCCTTGCTGGCCGCCGTGCCGGATGGCGACACCCCGCCCGAGGGCATCCCCGGCACCGTCCCGCGCCCGGATTCCTACCCCCCCGGCTGCCGCTTCGCCCCGCGCTGCCCCCAGGCCGCAGCCGTCTGTGCCGAACCCGTGCCGCTGGAAACCGATCGCGGCCGCGACATACGCTGCTTGCGCTGGCGGGAGATCGCGGCATGAGCCTGGTCGTCGCCCAAGGCGTGGAAAAGACCTTTCCCGGCCGGGGCCTGTTCCGCCGTGGGCGCCCGGTGCGCGCCGTCGCCGGCATCGATGCCAGCGTCGCGCGCGGCGAAGCCCTGGGCGTGGTCGGTGAAAGCGGATCGGGCAAGAGCACCCTCGGCCGGCTGATGCTGGGGCTGTTGCCCGTGACCGCCGGCACCCTGCGCTTCGACGGCGCGCCGATGCCGCCGCCCGGCAGCGCCGCCTGGCGCCAGTTGCGCGCCCGCATGGCCATCGTCTTCCAGGACCCCTTTGGCAGCCTGGATTCCCGCCGCACCATCGGCGCGCAGATCGGCGACGGCCTGGCGATCCATGGGCAGCGCGCCGAGGGCGTCGCCGCCCTGATGGCCAAGGTCGGGCTGGACCCGGCGCGAAAAGATGCCTTTCCCCATGAATTCAGCGGCGGCCAGCGCCAGCGCATCGGCATCGCCCGCGCCCTGGCCTCGGGGCCGGAGTTTCTGGTGGCGGATGAACCCGTCTCGGCGCTGGATGTGTCGATCCAGGCGCAGGTCGTGCGCCTGCTGGCCGATCTGCGCCGGGACCTGGGCCTGGCGCTGCTGTTCATCAGTCACGACCTGCTGGTGGTGCGTCACCTCTGCGACCGGGTGCTGGTCATGTATTGCGGAAGGGTGATGGAGGAAGGCCCCGTCGCCGCCCTCTTCGCCAAGCCCGCCCACCCCTATACGCGGGCGCTGCTGTCCGCGACGCCGATGCTGGACCCGGCCCGGCGCATCGCGCGGATCATCCTGCCGGGGGAACCGCCCAGCCCCTCGGCGCCCCCCTCCGGCTGCGTCTTCCGCACCCGCTGCGAACATGCGATTCCGGCCTGTGCCGACACCGTGCCGGCCCTCCGCCCGATGGGCGAGGGCCGGCGCGTCGCCTGCATCCGGGCGGAAGAACTCGCCTAACAGGAGACAACACATGGCCGAAAAATCGCCAACGAAAGTCCGCATGGGGGAAATCACGGGGGATGAGGCGCGCACCCTCTACGCCCGCAACCCGGTGATCCTGCTGCCGATGGGCAGCCACGAGGACCAGGGACCGCACGGCCCGATGGGCGACTACTTCCTGGCCGAGAAGATGGCCGAGGAAATCGCCCTGCGCGCCACCGCCGAAGGCACGCCGACCGTCGTCGCCCCCGTCATGCCCTTCGGCAAGGCCGATTTCTTCGGCGCCATGCCGGGTGGCATCGCGCTGTCCTACAGCACGCTGCGAGCGGTGCTGGACGATGTCTTCGCCAACCTGCTGCGCCACAAGCTGACCAAGCTGATCGTCATCAACGGCCATGGCGGCAACGTCGGCGTCATCAACGACGCGACCCGCGCGGTGCTGCAGAACGACGGCGTGCTGATCCCGGCGATGTACCTCTGGCGCATCGCCTATGGCCTGTTGCCGAAGCTGATCGGCCCCGAGAAAGCCAAGGCCGTGTCGAGCCATGGCGCCGATCCGCTGACCAGCCTGGGGATGCATTTCTTTCCGCAGAACCTGCGGCCCGACCTGATCCCCAACCCGCCGACCGGACCCAAGCCGACGCATATCGGCCTGGGCTTCCAGGGCTGGGGCGCGCTGGATTTCCAGGGCGCGGAAGTCACCGTGCCGCTGGAATACGACGCGGTCAGCCCGAACGCGGTCGGCGCTGGCGATCCGCGCCTGTGCAGTGCGGAGACGGGCGCCCTGCTGGCGGCGGAACTGACCCGGATCGGCGCCGCCTTCTGCGCGCATTTCGCCAAGCAATAGGGGCCTTCCACCCAGGATCCGGCGCGTCGCCGGATCCTGGGTGCGGATCCGGATCAACCCCCCGTTTACGATCCCAGGGCTATGGGCCGGAGGCAGACGGGCGACGCGACGAACGTCCCTGCCAACGGAGGTTCACCTGTGTCGTTCATCACGATCCTGGACTGCGCGCAGGGCGCGAAAGCCATCTACAAGAATCTGGACTTCGACAACTTCCGGCTCCTGGGCGGCTTCTTCGACCCCAAGAACACCCCAAGGTTTGGCTGGGCCGAGGAAGGCGACGCCGGCGGGGCCTCCACCGGCCTCTACAAGTTCGAAAAGAATGCCGCCATGTACATGGTCAGCTTTCGCGGCAGCGCCGGCAAACCCCACAAGGATGGGAAGGACTGGCTGGACGACGATGTCTCGATCGCGCTTGGCCGCATGCCGGATCGCGCCAATGACGCCTTGCGCTACACGCAGAGCATCAAGCAGCAATACCCCAATGCCTTCATCATCCTGGTCGGCCATTCGCTCGGCGGGCATTTGGCCCAGGTGTGCGGCGTTCATTGCAACCTGCCCTTCATCACCTTCAACGCACCGCCGGCGCTGGGCACCTGGTCCGGCAAGCTGGCAAACGGCGCCTCCACCCGCCATTTCAAGCTGGGATTGAACTTCCGGGTGAACTGGGACCCGGTGAGCCGGGCCTCCGGCAAGCATGTCGGGCCGCTTCAGACATTGCCGCACCAGGGGCTGAACATCACCAATGCCCATGGCGGCGCCGCCGTCGTGAAGTCGGTCATGGCGTCAGGACTGGGCGGCCTGCCGGCCATGGGGGCGATCACGGCCGCCAATCGATGATCCGGGCGGAAGCGGGGCCGCCACGCGGGCGCGATGCTCCGGGGTGAAGGGGTTGCTGGACGGGCGGGCATTCGGGCGGTAGGACATCGAAACCGCTTCGGATCAGCGTGGTCGGCCATGTGTCATGTCCCGGTATGGTGACGTCATGACCAACCCATCCTTAGAGAAAGGCCCAGATGCCCGCGTCGGGACGAAGCCCCTTCTCCGTCAGTAAAGTGTCCGCCCCCAAGTCTTACGACCTGCTGGCATCGCAACTGCGAGAAGCCATCCTGACCGGTGACATCCCGGAAGGCTCCCGACTCCCGACCGAGCGAGAGCTTGTGATCCAGACCGGCCTGAGCCGTGGCTCGGTGCGCGAGGCCTTGCGGATGCTGGCGACCGAAGGGCTGGTGAACCCCAGGCGCGGTCGCCTCGGCGGCAACATGGTCTCCCTGCCCGGCAGCGAAAACCTCGCACATCTCATCGGCCAATTCGTCCGCGGCAGGAAGATTTCGGTCCACGCGCTGCACGAGACGCGCGAACTCATCGAACCCCTGCTCGCCCGCATCGCCGCGCAGCGCCGCACGCCGCAGGATCTGGATCGCCTCTGGGCACTGCAGAACGAACTGGTCGCGGCCGCGGGAAACTTCCAACGCTTCTCGATCGTCAACGTGCAATGGCACCTGGCCGTGGCCGAGGCCAGCGGCAATGAATTGCTGGCGACCTTCCTGAAATCACTCTCCTTCGGCGTCGCCGCCGCGACCACGACCGAAGTCTACAACACCACCGAAACACGCAACGCCGTCATCAAGATCCACGACATGATCAACCAGGCGATCGAACAACAAGACGGCGACAAAGCAGAACGCTACATGCGCCGCCACCTGACCGCCACGACCGCCCGTTCGACCGCGCAGGATGTCGAGGCCTGACGGGGGCGCATTGGGGGCGGCGCCATGAAAGGGGCTTCGCCCCTCTCATACTCTCCCCACCAGGGGCCGCCGCCCCTGGACCGGCGCGATATATTGGCAAAAGAAAGGGAGGGGCGAGACCGCGCCTCCCGCAGGGCGCATCAGTGACGCCCCTCCCTTTCTTTTGCCAAATCCCGTGGGTTCCAAGGGGCCACGGCCCCTTGGTGGGGGAGGTGTGGAGGGGGCGAAGCCCTCTCCACGGCGCGCCCCCCCAATTCACACCGCCCCGAACTGCGTCTTTGACAGTGGCAGCGTGCGGATGTGCCGGCCGGTCAGTGCCGCCACCGCGTTGACGATCGCTGGCGGCACGGCCGGCAGCCCCGGCTCGCCGATGCCACCCATCGGCGCGCCGCTTTCGACGATGCGCACATGCACGCGCGGCATGCGATCCGGTGGCAGGATCGGGTAGCCATCGAAGTTCCGCGCGCCTGGCGTGCCGTTCTCGTAGGTGAATTCCTCCAGTAGGGTGATCGACACACCCAGTGCAATGGCGGAATTCATCTGCGCTTCGACGATGGCCGGGTTCACGATGCTGCCCGGATCGATCGCGATCCAGACATCATGCACGACGACGGCGCCATCCTTGATCGACACCTCGGAGATCGCCGCGACCTCGCTGCCAAAGGGCGATGCCATGGCGACACCCCGCGCGCGCCGCGTGCCATCGGGTGCGGTGAAGGGACCGCGCTTCCAGCCGCCGGACAACTCGCCCACCGCTTCCAGCAGCGCCTTGTGGCGCGGCTGGTCGGCCAAGAGGGCCAGGCGCAGCGCGAACGGATCCTTGCCCCCCACATCGGCCAATTCATCGAGGAAGGATTCCGAGAAGAAATCATTCATCGAATGCCCGACCGAGCGCCAGAAGCCGATGATGGCCGGGTTCTGCATCGGCACATGCGCGATGCGGCGATGCGGAATGGCGTAGGGTTTCTTGGCGATACCCTCGATCATCGTGTCATCCGCCTTGTCCGCCGGCGCGCCGAACAGGCGGATCAGCAGCCCATCGCCGACCGCTTCCGCATCCAGCGCGACCGGCATCCCCGTGGAATCCAGCCCAGCCCGCATCCGCACCAGCCCCATGGGCCGCAGCGCGTCGCGCAAAAACTCCTCCTCGCGGCTCCAGATCACCTTCACCGGCCGGCCGGCGGCCTTGGACAGCAGGATGGCCTGCGCGAAGGGGATGCTCGCCGGATACAGGAAGTGCCGCCCGAAAAAGCCGCCGAGGATGGGCGAATGCAGGGTCACCTTCTCCGGCGCGATGCCCGCCACCTCGGCCGCGGCGCGCTGGAACATGTCCTGCGCCTGGTTCGGCAGCCAGAGTTCCAGCGACCCATCCGGCTTCCAGGACGCGATGGCCGAAGGCGGTTCCAACTGCCCATGCGCCAGGAAGGGCGCGTCATACACGGCCTCCACCGTGCGGGCCGCTGTCCGCAGCGCCGCGGACGCATCGCCCACCTCCTCCCCCACCATGCCGGGGCCAGGGGTCGCGAGCAGCGTCGCGCGCAGCCCGGCCGAGGAGAAATCGGCCGGCATCACATTGGCCGTGCCAGGCGCCGGATCGGTCCAGGCGACCTCCAGCGTTTCGACCGCGCGACGCGCCCGCCACCAGCGATCGGCCAGGACCGCGACGGCCCCGGGCAGGCGATGGATGGAATGCACCCCCGGCATCGCCCGGACCGCGGCCTCATTGGCGATGGCCCCCGGCTCGCCGCCCAGGCGGGGGGCGTGCTGCACGGCGGCCTGCAACATGCCCTCCACCACGAGGTCGATGCCATAGGTGGCGCGGCCGGTGGATTTGTCCTGCACGTCGATCCGCGCGACGGGCTTGCCGATCCAGCGGAAGGTGGTCGGCGACCGCAGCGGCGGGTTCGCCGGCACCGGCAGCGCCGCCGCGGCCTGCGCCAGGTCGCCATAGGCGATCGCGCGGCCGGATCGCGCATGCAGCACGCGGCCGGGTTCGGTCGTCAGGCTATCGGCCGGCACGCCCAGCCGCGCGGCCGCGGCCTGGACCAGCATCAGCCGGGCCGTCGCACCAAGTTCGCGCATCGCCTGGTAGCTGGTGCGGACCGAACGGCTGCCGCCGGTGACGCGCAAGCCGTCCTCGGCATTGAAGGCCGGGCCGGGCGGCGCGCATTCCACGATGAAGCGCGCGGGTTCGACATCCAGCTCCTCGCCGATGATCTGCGCCATGGCGGTGGCGACACCCTGCCCGCCCTCGACGAAGGGGCTGCGGAACAGGACCGAGCCATCGGCGCGGAGTTCCAGCAGTGCCGACATCGGGTTGCGCCCCGCCGCGGCGGGCGCCGCCTGCCCCAGGGCCGCGCCCCGCGGCAGCACCGCCCCAAGCACGAGCGTGCCGAGGGCCGCACCCAGCGCGCCACGGCGGGACAGGTTGACCGGCCGGCCCGGGGCCTGCGTGATCGCGTTCATCATCATCGCTCCCTCAGGCCTGGGCGGCCTGCCGCACGGCGGCGGCAATGGCGTTGTAGGTGCCGCAGCGGCACAGGTTGACCATCGCGGCGGCGATATCCTCGTCACTCGGCCGCGGGGTCTGCTTCAGCAGGGCCGTCGCCGCCATCACCTGGCCCGACTGGCAGTAACCGCATTGCGGCACCTGCTGCGCCACCCAGGCCGCGACGACACGCTGGCCGACCGGGTCTGCCGTGATCGCCTCGATCGTCATGATCGGTTGGCCCACCACTGCCTCGGCCGGGGTGACGCAGGACCGCGTCGGCTGGCCATCCACCAGCACGGTGCAGGCGCCGCACTGGGCCGCGCCGCAGCCGTATTTGGTGCCGGTCATGCCCAATTCGTCGCGCAGCACCCAAAGCAGCGGGGTATCCGCCTCGGCCTCGATCTGGCGCGTCGCGCCGTTGATGGTCAGTTCCATGGACTCATTCCCGAAGAAGAGAAGCGGCATCGCGAGGGGCGCCGGAATTCAGTCGCACGCCTAGCTGGTGCCGGAAGATGGCAGGCGACACGACTGTCAGGAATGCCCTATAATATTCATGGGCTATTGCGGATTTTTGACATAATGCGCGGCGGCGAATACACCGAACTCCGTTCCTTCGTGGCCGTCGCCGAACGCGGCAGCTTCGCCCGCGCCGCGACGCACCTGGGCGTCACCCCCTCCGCCCTCAGCCAGACCATCCGGGGGCTGGAGGACCGGCTGGGCGTGCGGCTGCTGAACCGCACCACCCGCAGCGTCGCCCCGACCGACGCCGGGTCCAGGCTGCTCGACCGCATCGCGCCGGCTTTCGCCGACCTGGAGGCCGCCGTCGCCGATGTCCGCACCCTGGGCGATCGCCCCTCCGGCAGCCTGCGCATCAATGCCAGCCAGTCGGCCACCGCCGTCTACCTGGCCCCTTTGGTCGGGCGTTTCCTGAACGCCTATCCCGCCATCACGCTGGAAATCGTCGCCGACGACACGCTGGTGGACATCGTCAGCGGCCGCTTCGACGCCGGCGTTCGCTTCGGCGAACGCCTGGAACGCGACATGATCGCGATCCGGCTGAGCGGCGACCTGGAAATGGCCATCGTCGCCGCCCCCGACTACCTCGCCCGCCACGGCACGCCGATGGTGCCGCAGGAGTTGCGGCACCATCGCTGCATCAACTTCCGACTGCCCACCAACCAGAATCTGTATCGCTGGGAGTTCGAACGCGACGGCGCGATGCTGGAGGTTCCGGTGGACGGTCCCCTCATCGCCAACCACACGTCCGTGCAGATCCAGGCCGCGCTGGATGGCGTCGGGATCGGCTATCCGATGCTGGATGACGTGCGCGACCACATCGCCGCCGGCAGGCTGGTGCATATCCTGCGGGACTGGACGCCGCCCTTTCCCGGCTTCTACCTCTACTACCCGAAACACCGGCAGACCCTGCCCGCGCTGCGCGCCTTCATCGATTTTTTCAGCCCATCGCGCGGACCCGCCGGGGGGCCATAGACGCAACCTATGGAACGCGTGGATCATTCGATTTGACGCCCGGGCAGCACCGGCCGATGTCGAACACCAAGGGAGGCAACCACGCCGGCACGGAAACGAGACCGCGCGCTGGCGTCGCCTGAGGGAAACCGACACATGCCAGACCTGCCGCGCCGCATAAAAATCTTCGAAGAAGGCCCACGCGAAGGCTTCCAGTTCGAAAAGGGGCCGATCCCCACCGAAGCGAAGATCCGCCTGATCGACGCCCTGTCCGACACCGGCCTGCGGCACATCCAGATCGCATCCTTCGTCGATCCGCGCCGCGTGCCGGGCATGGCCGATGCCGAAGCCGTCGCGCGCGGCATCCGCGTGCGGCCGGGCGTGGAATACAGCGCGCTTTGGATGAATGAACGCGGGCTGCGCCAGGCGCTGGACATCCCGCACCTGCGCGTCGACGGCAAGGTGCGGCTCTATCCCTCGGGCTCCTTCCTGCGCAGCAACCTCCAGCGCACGCCGGAGGAAAACCGCGCGAAGAATGTCGCCCTCATCCAGACCTGCCTCGCGATCGGCGTGCCGGTGACCGAAGCCAGCATCTCCTCCGCCTTCGGCTGCAATTTCGAGGGCGATATCCCCCTGCCCAGCGTGCTGGCCATGGTCGAGGAAGCGCTGCAACTCTTCACCGAACACGGCTGCACATTGCATCACCTGATCCTGGCCGACACCATGGCCTGGGCGACCCCCCTTTCGGTGCAACGCATGATCGGCGCCATCCGCACCCGCCACCCCGACCTGCCGCTGCGGCTGCACCTGCACGACACGCGCGGCATGGGCCTGGCCAATGCCTTCGCCGGGCTGGCCATGGGCATCGACCTGTTCGACGCCTCGATCGCCGGCCTGGGCGGCTGCCCCTTTGCCAAGCATCGCGCCGCCGCCGGAAATGTCTGCACCGAGGATCTCGTGTCGATGTGCCACGAGATGGGCATCGACACCGGCACCAACCTGGAGGCCCTCGTCACCGCCTCCGAGATCGCGCAGCAGGTCGTCGGCCACCCCCTGCCGGGCCGCGTCGCCCAGGCGGGAAGCCTGTCCGCGATCCGGGAGAAACGCCGTGCCGCATGATGACCTGGGCGCGGTCCTTTCCGCCAGCACCGCCACAGCGCCTCGCCCGCTGAACGGCCTGCGCATCATCGACGTGTCGAACGTGCTGGCCGGGCCGCTTGCGACCTACCTGCTCGCCAGCCTCGGCGCCGAGGTGATCAAGGTCGAGCGCCCCCAGGGCGGCGACCTGGCCCGCAAGATGGGCGCCGATCCCGCGCGCGGCCGTGCCTTCATGGGCACATCCTACCTGGCCACCAGCGCCGGCAAGCGTTCGGTCACGCTCAACCTGCAATCGCCCAAGGGGCAGGAGATCTTCCGCCGCCTGGTCACCAAGGCCGATGCGGTGTTCGAGAATTTCAAACCGGGCACGATGCAGAAACTCGGCCTCGACTACGACGCGCTGCGCCTGGTCAAGCCGGATCTCGTCTACTGCGCCATCTCCGGCTTCGGGCAGGATGGGCCGCTGGCGATGCGCCCGGCCTATGACCAGATCATCCAGGGCATGTCCGGGCTGATGAGCCTGACCGGCACCGATGGCCCGACGCCGAGCCGCGCCGGCTTCGTCGTCTGCGATTCCTTCGCCGGCGCGGTCGCCGCCCTCGGCGCCGTCTCCGCGATCTTCCGCGCGCGCGCGACAGGGGTCGGCGCGATGGTCGATGTCTCCATGCTGGAATCCAGCATGGTCATGGCGGCCTGGATCGTCTCCGACTTCGCCAATGCCGGGCGCGCGCCGACACGCCTTGGCAATGACAGCCGGTCGGCCGCGCCATCGGGCACCTTCCCGACCAAGGACGGCCACATCAACATCGTCTGCAACGAAGACCGCCAGTTCCTCGCCCTCTGCGACGCGCTGGCCTTGGGCGAGATGAAGCAGAGCCCGGTCTGGACCGACCGCCAGGAACGCTTCCGCCGCCGCGACGAGATGAAGGCGATCCTGCACACCGTGCTGGCCCAGAAAACCTCGGCCGAGTGGGACGAGATCCTGACACGGCACGGCGTCCCCTGCGGCCCCATCCTGACGATCCCCGAGGTGCTGGACCTGCCGCATCTGCACGCCCGCGGCTTCCAAAAACCCTGCGCCGGCTCCGACGTCGTCGTCGGCGGCACCGGCATGCGCTTCGCCGGAGAGGCCGAGGACGCACCGCCACTGCCGCCGGAACTCGGCCACGACAATGACGGAATCTACGCCGAACTCGGCTACGACGCCGCCGCACTGGCGGCGTTGCGTGCCGAGCACATCATCTAGCGAGGTTGCGCCATGAAAGGGGCTTCGCCCCTCTCAAACTCACCCCACCAGGGGCCGCCGCCCCTGGACCGGCGGAGTTTTGGCACAATGGAGAGAGGGGCATGATGCGCCCTCGCCCAAGGGCACGCCCGTGACGCCCCTCTCTCCATTGTGCCAAATCCCGTGGGTTCCAAGGGGCCACGGCCCCTTGGTGGGGGAGGTATGGAGGGGGTGTTCAGACCGGAGACATCCCTGACGCCTGTTCGGAGACATGCTTGACGCTTTTGGGCTTGGTTTCTCGGGAGAGGGACGATGCCCTGGAAGGCGTTATCTGTGATCGACACCCGTCGGGAGTTCGTCCGTCTGGCCAGCGTCGGCGATGTCAGCGTGGCGGCGTTATGCCGTCGCTTTGGCATCAGCCGGCAGAGCGGTTTCACCCTGTTGCGGCGTCACCGCGAGGTTGGCGATGCGGGCCTCGTGGAGCGCTCGCGCCGGCCGCACGACAGCCCCAGGCGGGTGGCGCCCGAGATCGAGGCGCAGCTGCTTGCCCTGCGCGCGGCGCACCCGCGCTGGGGCGGGCGCAAGCTGGCGCGGCGGCTGCGCGACCTGGGCGTGGAGGGGGTGCCGGCGCCATCGACGGTGACGCAGGTGCTGCGCCGTGCCGGCCAGATCGACCCGATCGAGGCCGAGCGGCATCGCGCCCTGACCCGCTTTGAACGCCCAGCCCCGAACGAGCTGTGGCAGATGGACTTCAAGGGCCACATCCCGGCCGGCAGCCGGCGCTGCCACCCGCTGACCGTGCTGGACGACCATTCGCGCTACGCCCTGGGCATCGCCGCCTGTGCTGGCGAGACGCTGATCGAGGTCCAGGGTCGGCTGACCGCGCTGTTCCGCCGCTATGGCCTGCCCGGCGCCATCCTGTGCGACAATGGCTCACCCTGGGGCGCCACGGGCCATACCGGCAGGCTGGCGGTGCAGCGCAGCGCCTTCGAGGTCTGGCTGATGCGGCTGGGCGTGGCGACCCTGCATGGGCGGCCGCGGCATCCGCAGACCCAAGGCAAGGACGAGCGGTTCCACCGCACGCTGGATGTGGAGGTGCTGCAGGGCCGGCGCTTCGCCGACCTGGACGACTGCCAGGCGGCGTTCAACGCCTGGCGGCCAGTCTACAACGAACAGCGCCCGCATGAGGCGCTGGGCATGGACGTGCCGGCGAGCCGCTACCGGCCCAGCAGCCAGGGCTTTCCCGAGGTGCTGCCGACGCCCGACTACTACCAGACCGACCTGGTGCGCCGGGTGCGGCCGAATGGCTGCTTCAAACTGCATGGCAGGATGGTCGGGCTGTCGCAGGCCTTCGCCGGGCTGGACATCGCGCTGCGTGCGACGGGGCGGGATGGCGTGCTGAGCCTGCACTTCATGCGCTTCAGGCTGGGTGAGGTGGACATCACCGGGCCAGAAACGATAATCGGACCCGTCAGGGATGTCTCCGAACACCCGTCAAGCATCTCTCCGGTCTGAACAAGGGGGCGAAGCCCTCTCCACGGCGCAACCGCCCCGATGTTTCCACAACCTGCCAGGACGATCCCGCATGTTCGGCTTCCCGCCGCCCCGCGTCATTCCGACCGAAGTCTTCGCCACCCTGCCGGACACCTACCGCAGGACCGGCGTCGGCGCGCCGCGCACGCGGTCCCGCAGCGGATCGGTGCTGGAGGGTCCGTCCTTCGACCTCGCGGGCAACCTCTACATCACCGACATCCCGAATGGCCGCGTCTTCCGCATCGCGCCGGACGGCACCTTCGCCCTGGTCGCCGAATATGATGGTGAGCCGAACGGGCTGAAGATCCACCAGGACGGACGGATCTTCATCGCCGATCACCGCCACGGCTTGATGCTGCTGGATCCCGCCAGCGGCGCCGTCACCTCCTTCCTTGAAGGCCCGGACAAGGAGCGTTTCAAGGGCGTCAATGACCTGGTCTTCGCGCGCAATGGCGACCTGTTCTTCACCGACCAGGGCCAGACCGGGCTGCACGACCCCACCGGCCGGGTCTATCGCCTGACACCGGACGGCCAGTTGACCGCGCTGGTCGGCAATGTGCCGAGCCCGAACGGCATCGTGCTGAACCGATCGGAAAAAGTGGTCTTCGTCGCCGCCACCCGGTCGAACGAGATCTGGATCCTGCCACTGACCGACAAGGGCGGGGTGACCAAGGCCGGGCTCTTCGCCCAACTCCCCTGCCCCGGCCCGGATGGCATGGCGCTGGATGCCAAGGGCAACCTGGCCGTGGCGCATCCCGGCCTCGGCATCGTGTGGCTCTTCGACAAGCGCGGCTTGCCGATCGGGCGCGTCGAATCCTGCGCGGGTGCGATGGTGATGAATGTCGCCTATGGCGGCCCCGACAATCGCTGGCTCTACATCACCGAGGCGGCAAGTTGCTCCGTGCTGCGCGCCGAGATGCCGGAGCCGGGGCTGGCATTGTTCTCCCATGCCGGGGCCTAGTGCCAATAGGACGCCATGGGATACCCTACCGCGACCCTGTTCGCGCACGATCACCACGCTGGAGACTCCTCCCCGATGCCTGACACAATGATCGACACCACGCGTCTGCGTTACGGCGTCGGCCAGTCGGTTCCACGGCAGGAGGATCCGGTCCTGCTGCGTGGTGAGGGCCGCTACACCGACGACCTCGCGCTCCCTGGCCAGGCCTGGGGCGTCATGGTGCGCAGCCCCTACCCGCACGGCATCATCCGCGGCATCGGCACGGAAGCCGCACTGGCGATGCCGGGCGTGCTGGGCGTCTATACCGGGGCCGACATGGCCGATTACGCCGGGCTGAAATGCGCCTTCGCCTTCAAGAACCGCGACGGCACGCCCTACACCAACGTCTCCCGCCCGATCCTGCCGCAAGACAAGGTCCGCTTCGTCGGCGATCCGGTCGCCCTCGTCGTGGCCGAGACGCGGATGCAGGCCAAGGATGCGGCCGAGATGGTCGAGCTGGACATCGACGCGCTCGACGCGGTCACCGATGCCGTTGCCGCCAGCCAGCCCGGCGCGCCGCAGGTCTTCGACGAGGTGCCCAACAACCTTGTGCTGGACTTCCATTTCGGCGACGCGGCGAAAACCGCCGCGGCCTTCGCCGGCGCCGCGCATACCGTCAAGCTGGATATCCGCAACAACCGCATCGTCGTCTGCCCGATGGAACCACGCAGCGCCATCGCCGCATACGATGACGGGCGCTACGTCCTGCGCATGCAGAGCCAGGGCGTCTTCGGCATGCGCAACCTGATCGCCAATATCCTGAAGGTGCCGACGGGCCAGGTGCAGATCCTGACCGGCAATGTCGGCGGATCCTTCGGCATGAAGTCCAACGCCTATCCGGAATATACTTGCCTGTTGCATGCGGCCCGCGCACTGGGCCGGCCGGTGAAATGGACCGACGAACGCACCGGCGGGTCGTTTCTCTCCGACGGGCATGGCCGCGACAATGAGGTGACGGCGGAACTCGCGCTGGACAAGGACGGCCGCTTCCTGGCCGTGCGGTTGACCACGCTGTCCAACCTCGGCGCCTATCTCAGCAACACCGGGCCGAACATGAGCACCGGCAATTTCATCAAGAACATCCAGTCCAACTACAGCACGCCGCTGATCGAAATCTCCACCCGCTGCCTGCTGTCCAACGTCACGCCGATCGTCTCCTACCGCGGTGCCGGCCGGCCCGAGAGCAACTACTTCATGGAGCGGCTGATCGAGACGGCGGCCGCCGAGATGGGCATCGATGCCATCGACCTGCGCCGCCGCAACCATATCCGCCCCGACCAGCTTCCCTATGCCTCGGCATCGGAATCGCTCTACGACAGCGGCGATTTCTCCGCCGTGCTCGACGATGCGCTGGCGGAGGCGGATTGGGACGGGTTTGCCGCCCGTGCCGAAGATAGTGCCGCGCGCGGAAAACTGCGCGGGCGCGGCATCGGCAACTTTTTGGAATGCACCGGCGTGCCATCCAAGGAGATGGGCGGCATCCGCTTCAACGACGATGGCACCGTCACCATCGTCACCGGCACGCTGGACTACGGCCAGGGCCATTGGACGGCCTTCGCCCAGGTCTTGCAGGCCGAACTCGGCGTGCCGTTCGAGAAGATCAAGCTGCTGCAAGGCGATTCCGACCAGCTCATCGCCGGCGGCGGCACCGGCGGTTCGAAATCACTGATCGCCTCCGGCACCGCCATCGTCGAGGCCTCGGCCCTGGTCGTCGAAAAGGGCAAGCTCGCGGCGGCGCATGTGCTGGAAGCCTCGGTCGCCGATATCGAATTCGCCGCCGGCCGCTTCAGCGTCGCGGGCACCGATCTTGGCATCGACATCATGGAACTGTCCCGCACGCTCCGCGTCACGCCGGCCCTGCCGGATGAGGTGCCGCGCAGCCTGGATGTCAGCCATCTCTTCGACCAGGTGCCGATGGCCTTCCCGAATGGCTGCCACATCGCCGAGGTCGAGATCGATCCCGACACCGGCCAGGTGCAGGTCGTGCGCTACCACGCGGTCAACGACTTCGGCACGATCGTGAACCCGATGCTGGTGCAGGGCCAGGTCCATGGCGGCATCGCCCAGGGCATCGGCCAGGCGATCATGGAGCACGTCGAATACACGCAGGACGGCCAGATGCTGACCGGGTCCTTCACCGACTATGCCCTGCCGCGCGCGAGCGACCTGCCCTCCTTCGCGCTCAGCAGCCATCCGGTGCCGGCGACGTCCAACCCCCTGGGCGCGAAAGGCTGTGGTGAGGCCGGATGCGCCGGCTCACTGCCCGCCGTGATGAACGCGGTGGTCGATGCGCTGAAAGTCTATGGCATCACGCACATCAACATGCCGGTGCGGGCCGAACAGGTCTGGGCCGCGATCCAGGCGGCCAAGCCCGGCTGAGGGTTCAATTCGCCTCGGGGTTCGCGTGGCGCGCCAGGATGCGCAGCCGCGCGATCTCCTCCTCCATGAAGGCGCGGAAGGCTTCGGGGCTGTTGAGCACAGGCTCGGCCCCTTCCGCCGCCAGGCGCTGCCGCACATCGGGCAGGTTCATGATCTCGCGGAACTGGCCGAGCAGCGTGTCGACGACCGGCCGCGGCGTGCGCGCCGGCGCCAGCATCCCGTACCAGGTGTCGAACAGGAAGGCGGGCAGCCCCGCCTCGTCCGTCGTCGGCACCTCCGGCATCGCGATCGACCGCGTGCGCGACGGCACGGCCAATGCGCGCACCCGGCCGCTGGTCACAAAGGCCTTCGCCCCGCTGACGCTGCCGAAATAGGCATCGACCTCACCGGCGATCAGCGCATTCAGCGCCGGCCCCGCGCCCTGGTAGGGGATGTGGGTGATGTCCACCCCGGCCGCCTGCTTGAAGGCCTCGCCCGCCAGATGCGTCGCCCCGCCGACGCCGGTCGAGGCGAAATTGTATTTCCCCGGCGACGCCTTCGCCAATGCGATGAAATCCTGCAACGTCGACACACCCAGCGAGGGATGCACCAGCACCACATTCGGCACGATCGCGATCTCGGTGATCGGCTCGAAGGAGGCAACGGGATCGAAGCCGGCCCTGGTCGGCGTCACCGCGTTCAACACGTGGGATGTCGTGATCATCAGCAGCGAATAGCCATCCGGCGCAGAGCGCGCGACATTCTCCGCGGCGATACTCGAATTGGCACCCGCCCGGTTCTCGATGAAGGCCTGGGCCCCGAAGCGTTCGCCCATCTTCTGCGCGATCAGCCGCGCCAGCGTGTCCACCGCGCCGCCAGGCGCGAAGCCGACGACGATGCGGATCGGCCGGCTGGGATAGGTTTGCGCGAAGGCCGGGGCGGACAGCCCCAGCAGCGAGGCGGCGATGACGCCGCGGCGGGTGGATGGCATGGTTTCCTCCGATTTTATCTGGTTGGCCACTCGGGCGGGTGGGTGCCGAGCCGCACCGGCGGCCGATCCGCCCGCAACGGCGTGCCGCTCATCGCCAGCACCGGGCCGAGATAGCCGACTGCGCCTTCGGTGCTCGCGACCGACATCATGAAGGGGGCCGTCACATCGGCGGGCAGCCCTGGCGGCACAGCCTCCAGCGCCGCGGCATCCACCAGGCCGAGGCCGACGAGCCAGTGCTGCGTCGTCACCAGCGACACGCGCACGCGCCAACTGCCGCCCTCGGTCGCGCGCCGCGCAAGGGCCGCCATGATCCCCAGGGTCAGCAGGTTGCCGGCGATGTAGTCCAGCGCCGAAACCGGCAGCACCGCGGGCTGCCCCGGGCCGCCCGTCCGATCGGCGATGCCGGTCGCGGATTGCACGACGGTGTCGTAGCCGCGCCGGTTTCGCCACGGCCCCTCATGCCCCCAGGCGCTGAGCGTCGCGACGACGATCCCCGGCCGCATGGCCGCCAGGTCCTCCGCGCCGAAGCCATGCGATGCCAGGGCGCCGGGGCGATAGGATTGCAGGAAGACATCGCCGTCGCGCACCAGCGCCTTCAACTGTTCGGCCTGCTCCGGCACACGGACATCAAGGTAGGTGGACAGCTTCCCGACGCCGCTGTCGATGTCCAGGATGCCGGAATCCGGCAGGTCGGGGCGCGAGACCTTCAGCACCTCGGCGCCATGTTCGGCCAGCGCCCGCCCGCAGGCCGGCCCCGCGATGACGCGCGTCAGATCCAGCGCGCGGATGCCGGCCAGGGGGCGGTCGCCCGGCGGCAGCGCCTCCGGCGGTGCGTCGCCGATGCGGGTGATCTCCAGCACCGGCATCTGGGCGACAAAGGGGTAATGCGGATGCGCCTGCCATTCGGCGGCGGTCCGGGTGAAGGATCCGCAAGCGCCACCATCATGAAGCGCGGTCTCCAGCGCCTCGCCATCCCATTCCGCGCAGGCGCGTTCCATCGCCGCGCGTTCGGCCGGCACACCCAGCACGGCGGCGGCCCGGTCACGCAGGTTCGGGAAATTGCAGTGCAGGTAGACCGAACGGCCGTCCTTGACGCGATAAAACCCGCTCAGCCTGTCGCCATGCGGCTTCGGCCGCGTGCCATCGATGGTCAGGTAATGGTTCGCCCGCAGCGAGGCGACCGCCGCAGGCACCCCGACCGACACCACCTGGGGCGCCCCGCCGCGCAGCCTGGAAAGGTCCGCCGCCGCAAGGCCGACGGCCAGATGCACCGCGGCCCCCGCCGTGCCGATACGGTAGGGCGTCGGCAGCACCGGATCGCTGCCCGAGGCCGTCGCCGCCTTCGCCGCGATCCCCGCCGCGGTGCAGAGGTCGGCCAGCGCCGCCCAAACCCGTGGTGCCGATGCCTGAATCTGGTCCATGATCTTGTCCTTGGAAGGTCCCGGCCCGGATGCTTGCACAGCACCGGATCTTTGCCAGGGCGCTAGTCCCGGAAACTGGATGCGACACCATCCAGCTTGCGCATCAGCGACGGCCATTCGAGCAACCCGTAGCGCCGCGAATTCCGCACATCATACATCGACGTCGAGGCCTCGATGACCTCCGGCGACAAGGTGTTCAACTCGGTATTGCAGGCCAATGCGCGCAGTTGCGCGTCGCAGGCGCGTTCCAGCCCCCACATCGCGATGAAGGCCTCCGGCACGCTTTCCCCCAAGGTCAGCAAGCCATGGTTCCGCAGGATCATCGCGTTGTTCTGGCCCAGGCTGCGCGCCAGCGCGTCGCGATGCGCGGGATCACGCTCCGGCCCCACGAAATCATGATAGGAGATGCGGCCGTAGAAACGCGTCGCCGTCTGCGTCAGCGGCAGCAGCCCGCATTTCAGCGCCGACACGGCCATGCCCGCGACCGTATGGGTATGCATGACCGCCTGCGCATCCGGGCGCGCGCGATACAGCCCGCTGTGGATGGTGAAGCCCGCCGGATGCAGCCCATAGGGCAGGTCGGGCTTGTAGAGGATCTCGCCCTCCAGCGTGACCTTCAGCAGCGACGTCGCGGTGATCTCGCCGAACAGCATGCCATTGGGGTTGATCAGGAAATGCCCGGGGCTGTCCGGCACGCGCGCGGAGATGTGGGTATAGATCATATCCGACATCCCGTAGCTCTCGCAGAGCCGGTAGCAGGCCGCGAGATTGACCCGCGCCTCCCATTCCGCCGCGCTGACGCGCTCGCGCAGGGGCATGATCATATCGTTCATTGCCATATGCCTTCATCTGGACGTTGGACGGGACGCGCGGAAAATGCGGCGTGGCCGGATCAGCGTCCAATCAGCATTCAGGCCGATGACATAGACGCAGGCTATGCACCCACGACCTGGCGCAGATGCGTGACGAAGTGATCCATCAGCCGTGACCGCGGCGCCGACCTGGCCCGCACCAGCAGCGCCGAGAATTCGATACGCGGCAGCAGCGGCCGCGCCAACAATCCCGGCAGCGGCATGGACTCCAGCAGATACGGCTCGACCAACGCGATGCCCGCGCCGTGATAGGCCAGGATGATCCCGGTCAGCGAAAAACTGACCTGCACCGAAATCCGCGGCGCGATCCCGGCCTGCGCCAGGGCCCGGTCCACCGGCAGGCGGAACAGCGTCTGCGGCAGGTAGGTGATCAGCGGATAGGGTTCGAGGTCGCGCACCTCGATCTCCGCCCGCGACGCGAGGGGATGATCCTCGCGCAGCACGCAGGCAAGGCCGGACCGCGCCAGGACCTCCGTCTCCACTTCCGGGCTGTCCACCGGCTCATGCGCGATCCCCAGCTCCACCTCGCGGCTGACGACGCGATCCACCACCTGCGGCGAGGTGAGGGATTGCAGCACCACGCGAATATTCGGCCGATCCTCCAGGAAGCTCGCCACCGCCTTGGCCAGGTAGCCATTGGCGATCGGAAAGGCCGCCGCGACCGACAGCGTGCCGAGCCGCCCACCGGCCAGGTCCGCCGTCAGCCGCCCGACCGCGTCCAGCCGGCCAAAGACGGCGGCGACATCCGGATAGATCGCCTGGGCTTCGGGGGTGGCACGCAAGCGGCCGCCGACACGCTCGAACAAGCGCATCTTCATGCTGGTTTCGCAGTGCTTCAGCACGGTGCTGACCGATGGCTGCGTCACGCCAAGCAAGCGCGCGGCACCCGTCACCGATCCCGTGCGCATGATCGCGTGAAACACCTCCATCTGCCGAAGATTCATCACGATGGAGTCAAAGCCGCACGAGCTGCTTGCCGAAATTCTGGCCACTCATCATCCGCACAAACGCCGCGGGCACCTGGTCGAAGCCATCCAGCACATCCTCGCGGAACTGGAGCCTTTTCTCCGCCCGCCATCGGGACAGCCGCTTCACCGCCTCATCCCGCCGATGCATCCAGTCGAACATCGTCAGCCCCTGGATCGTCGCGCGCGTCGCGATCATGCGTGAACTGGCCCGCAGCCCGATATCCTCATTCGCCGAAAGATTGGCGACGGCGATGCGCCCGCAGATCACCACCTTGGCGAAATTCGCGAGGTTCCGCAGCACGGCATCATGAATCTCGCCGCCCGTATTGTCGTAGAAGAAATCGACACCGTCAGGGCAGCAGGCCGCCAGGCTCTTGGTCAAATTGTCGGTGGTCTTGTAGTTGATGACCTCGTCGAAGCCGATCTCGCGGCACCACGCGAGCTTCTCATCCGATCCGGCGATGCCGACCACGCGGCATCCCGCGATCTTGGCGATCTGGCCGGCGATCTGCCCGACACCGCCCGATGCGGCGGACACGACGACGGTATCGCCGGGCCGCGGACGCCCGACCTCCATCATCCCGAAATACGCCGTCAGGCCCGGCATCCCGAGCCAGGACAGGAAGGCCTCCGGCGGCAGGCCCCGCGTGCAGCGGATCACCCCAGTCAGGTCCGGCGTCAGCACGGCATGTTCCTGCCAGCCGATATCCAGGGATTCGACCACATCGCCCACGCGCCAGGCGGGGTGGTTGGATGCCACGACCTCCCCCACGCCACCGCCGATCATGACATCGCCGATGCCCAGGCCCTTTGTGCCAGGGGCCGGCTTGTTCAGCCGCCCGCGCATATAGGGGTCCACGGACAGCCACAGCGTGCGGACCAGGATCTGTCCCGGCCCCGCGACCGGACGGTCGTCCTCGGCCATCGCCCAGGTGCCGACACCCGCGGCGCCCGTCGCGTAGTCCGCAAGCACCCATTTTCGATTGCGCATCAAGACGCTCCCTGCAACTGCGGCGACCATTTGCCATGATGGCGTTAAAAGTCAAACCATTTGACCTTATCAAGCCGCCATGTGATGGTCGCCACGCACCGGGACGACACCTGTGGCCCGGCGGCCGGATGAGCGACGCCCGTCAGGGGAACCAAGCGCTCACATTTTCGGGGGAGAATCTCGTTGGCACGCCTGGCATACGCCGACACGTCACAGCCGGATCATGCCGGTCTGGTGCAGGACATCCTTGAACAGCGCGGCGAAGTTCCGCACTTGTATCGCATGTTGCTGCATGCCCCCGCCGTCACGGCGGGCTGGCTGCATCACCTGACGAATGTGCGGCAGCAGACGCGCCTGCCTGGCCTGCTGCGCGAATTGGTGATCATCCGCATCGCCCTGCTTAACAACGCCCCCTACGAGGCGGAGCAGCACGCGCCGATCGCGCGGAAGGAAGGGGTCACGGAAGCCCAGTTGCAGGCGCTGGCCGACTGGCCAGCCGCCGATGTCTTCGACGACGTGCAGCGCGCGGTGCTGGCCTATACCGATGCCATGACCAGGCAGATCCAGGTGCCCGACACGGTTTTCGCCGATGTGCGACGCGTCTTCGATGACCAGGGCATCGTCGAGCTGACCGCGGCGATCGCCACCTACAACATGGTGTCGCGCTTCCTCGAAGCCCTGGAAATCCATTCGACCGACCAGGTCGAGCCGGGAGGCTGACGGCGAGGTTTCACCAGAGGGAGGAAAGCAATGAAAACCGTCAAGATCCTGGTCGCGGCACTCGCCGCGTTCTGCGTGTCGTCAATCGCCCAGGCGCAGCAGGAATTCCCGAACCGCAACATCACCCTGGTGGTGCCCTTCCCCGCCGGCAGCACGACCGACACGGTCGCGCGCCGCATGGCGGAATACTGGCGACCGCTGGCCCGGGTCCCCGTCCTCGTCGACAATCGCCCAGGCGCGGACGGCAACATCGCCGCGTCCTTCGTCCTGCGTGCGCCGGCCGACGGCCACACGATCTTCGTCACGGGCAATTCGGTGCATGGCGCCAATCCCAACATCTATCGCCAGATGCCCTTCGACGCGGTGGCCGATTTCGCCCCCGTCGCCGGCGTCATGTCGATCCCGATGATCCTGACCGTGCGGGCGGATTTCCAGGCGCGGACCATCGGCGAGTTCATTGAACTCGCCAAGAACCGCCAGCCGCCGTTCCTGTTCGCGAGCGGCAACATGTCGACGCTCGGCTCCGCCGAATTGTTCGGCGGCCGCGCCGGCATCCCGCGCGAACACGTCCCCTATCGCGGCTCGCCACAGGTGGTGACCGATCTCCTGGGCGGCCAGTTCTCCTGGGCCTTCATCGATGCGCTGACCTCCATGAGCCATATCCAGAACGGCTCCCTCCGCGCGCTGGCCGTGACCAGCGCCACCCGGCTGCCGAGCCTGCCGAACGTGCCCACGGTGGCCGAAAGCGGCTTCACCGGCTTTGAGATGGGCGCCTGGGTCGGCCTCGTCGTCCCCGTGCGCACGCCGCAGGATGTCGTGGACCGGTTGAGCCGCTGGACGCTGGATTTCGCCAACGACCCCGCGACGGTGCAGTTCCTCGCGCAGATCAGCGCGACGCCCCTGCCCTATACCGCGCCGCAACTGCGCGCCTTCATCAACAACGAAGTCGCCACATGGTCCGAAATCGTCAGCATCGGCAACATCGAGCGCAAGTAGCGCATCGCCCAAAAAGCACGGAGAGAAACGCATGACCGAAAGCGATCGCCTGGGCGGCGCGCTGCAACGCCGTGGCGTGCTGCTGGGCGCCGCGGCGCTGGCGGGGCTGCAGGGCCGCACCGCGACGGCGCAGACGGCCGCCCCCGCCTGGCCGGTGCGCCAGGCGCGCTTCCTTATCCCCTTCGCCGCGGGCGGCGCCCAGGACATCCTGATCCGCCTCATCGCCCAGCGACTGAGCCAGAAACTGGGTTCGACCTTCATCGTCGAGAACAAGGCCGGCGCCGGCGGCGCCATCGGCACCATGGAAGTCGCACGCGCCGCACCCGATGGCGCGACGCTGCTCGCCACCACGATGGGCATCTCCATCCTGCCCGGCATCCAGCCCCGCCTCGGCTTCGATCCGGTGCGCGAACTGGCGCCAGTCTCGCTGCTCAGCGACATGGCGCTCGGCTTCATGGTGCGTGCGGATTCACCGATCCGCGACCTCGGCGACCTGCTGGCCAAGGCCAAGGCGGAACCCGACCGCTACACCTATGGCTCCGGCGGCGTCGGCACGGCGGCGCATCTGGCGGGCGCGATGCTCAATGCCATGGCGGGGGTGGAGCTGACCCACGTGCCCTATGGCGGCGTCGCCCGCGCGGTCACCGCGATCTACACGGGCGAAATCGACACGGTCTTCGGCAGCGCGCTGGAGATCCTGCCGCATATCCGCGCCGGACGCGGCCGGCTGCTGGCCATCACCCTGTCCGAACGCCTGCCGAACCTGCCCGACGTGCCCACCATGGCCGAATACGTGCCCGGCTATACCGCGCCAAGCTGGTTCGCCCTCTTCGCGCCCAAGGGCTTTCCGGCACCGCTGATGGACCGGCTCGTCACGGAATTGGCGGAGATGCGGACCGAGCCCAGCGTGCTGGCCTGGATCGCCCAGGGCGAGGCGCTCATGCGCCTCGACGGGCCAGCGCCGCTGGCCGAACGCCTGGCCACGGATATCGCGAAATGGCGTGACGTGATCGCGCGCGCCAACATTCGCGCGGAGTGACGTATAAGGTTTGACCATTTGACATTCGGCCTGTCGCATGGCATCGAAAGCCCATGCCGGGCCGACAACATCGGCGAGCATCAAGCGGGCGGATCCAAGATGTTCAACATGACCCAAGAACAACGCGCGATCCGGGACAGCGTCGCCGCGTTGTGCAAACGCTTCGGCGACGACTACTGGGCGGCTTGCGAGCGCGACGAACGCTTCCCCACCGAATTCCACAAGGCGATGGCCGCCGACGGCTGGTTCGGGCTGACGACGGCGGAAAAGCACGGCGGCGCCGGCCTCGGCATCAAGGAAGCCGCGATCGTCATGCACACCGTCGCCCTGCATGGCGGCGGCATGGCGGCGACCTCCTCCATCCACATGAACATCTTCGGCTTCCACCCGGTCGTGGTCCACGGCAACGACGAACAGCGCGCCGCCTGGGTCCCGGGCCTCATTGCCGGCGACGACCAGGTCTGCTTCGGCATCACCGAACCCGATGCCGGCCTCGACACGACGAGCATCACCACCTTCGCGACCAAGGTCGACGGCGGCTACCGCGTGTCCGGCCGGAAGATGTGGACCTCCACCGCCCAGGTCGCCAACAAGATCCTGTTGCTGACACGCACGACCCCGAAGGCCGACGGCAAGCGCCCGACCGACGGCATGACGCTGTTCTACACCGACCTTGATCGCACGAAGGTCGAGGTGCGGCGCATTCCGAAGCACGGCCGCGCCGCCGTGGATTCCAACGCCGTCTTCATTGACGACCTCTTCATCCCCGACGGCCACCGCGTGGGCGAGGAGGGCCGCGGCTTCCGCTACCTGCTGGACGGGCTGAACCCGGAGCGCATCCTGATCGCGGTCGAAGCCATCGGCATCGGCCAGGATGCCCTCGGCCGCGCCGCGAAATACGCCCAGGAACGCGTCGTGTTCGGCCGCCCCATCGGCAAGAACCAGGGCATCCAGCACCCCCTGGCGGAATGCTGGCTGAACCTGGAAGCGGCCCTGCTGATGGCCGAACGCGCCGCCGAACTCTACGACCGCGGCGAGTCCTGCGCGACCGAGGCCAATGGCGCAAAATTCCTGGGCGCGAAGGCCGGCTACGACGCCTGCCTGCAGGCGGTCCTGACCCATGGCGGCATGGGCTATGCGAAGGAATTCCACGTCGAACGCCTGCTGCGTGAGGTGCTGGTCTGCCGCATCGGCCCGGTCACCGAACAACTCATCCTGTCCTTCATCGCCGAGAAGGCGCTTGGGCAGCCGAAGTCCTACTAGATCACGCAATTTGGGAGGACGCCGCATGGCGGGGCTTTTCTACGAGCAGTTCGAAATCGGCATGACCTTCGACCACGCCGTGCGCCGCACCGTAACCGAGATGGACAACGTGCTCTTCTCCGCGCTGTCGCATAATCCGGCCCCGCTGCACCTCGACGAGGAATACTGCCGCGACCACACCGAATTCGGCCAGCGCATCGTCAACAGCGCCTTCACCCTGGGGCTGATGGTCGGCGTCACGGTGGGCGACACCACGCTCGGCACCACCATCGCCAATCTCGGCTGGGATGAGGTGCGCTTCCCCAAGCCGCTTTTCCACGGTGACACCGTGCATGTGAGCACGACCGTGCTGGAGATGCGCGAAAGCCGCTCCCGTCCGGAAACAGGAATCGTCATCTTCCGGCATGACGCCTTCAACCAGCGCGACGAACTCGTGGCGACCTGCAAGCGCTCGGCCCTGATGAAGAAGCAGCCCTCCGGTGGCTAAGCCACTCGACGGTCTGCGGGTTCTCGATTTCGGCAAGGTGCTGGCGGGGCCGCTGTGCACGCTCTACCTCGGCGAGATGGGGGCCGAGATCATCAAGGTCGAACAGGTCGGCACCGGCGACGAAACGCGCGGCTGGCCGCCGTTCCACGGCCCGGGGCTCGGCACCGTCTTCCTCACCGTCAACCGCAACAAGCGGAGCATCGCGCTCGACCTGAAGACGAAGGAGGGGCGCGAGATCGCCCATCGCCTGGCCGTCACGGCCGATGTCGCGATCGAAAGTTTCGGCACCGGCGTCGCCGAACGCCTCGGCATCGATGCCGATACCCTGCGCGGCCTGAACGACCGGCTGGTCTATTGCAGCATCTCCGGCTTCGGCCGCTCCGGCCCGATGAGTAGCGCACCCGGCTACGACGTCATCCTGCAAGCCTTCAGCGGCATGATGGCGCTGACGGGTGAGGATGGTGGCGGCTACGTCCGCAGCCCCGTCTCGCCAATCGACCAGATGACCGGCATGCACGCGCTGACCGGCATCCTCGCCTGCCTGGTCGAACGCGATCGCACGGGCAAGGGCGGCAAGGTGAATGTCTCCCTCTTCGACACCGCCGTCGGGCTGCTCGGCTACAACATCCACAGTTTCTGGAACAAGGGCGTGCAGCCCGCGAAATGCGGGTCGAGCCATGAGGCGCTGTGCCCCTACCAGGCCTTCGAGGCCGCCGATGGGCCGATCATGATCGGCGTCGCCAACGACAACCTCTGGCGCAAGTTCTGCGTCGTCGTCGGGCTGGAACACATCGCCGACGATCCGCGTTTCCGTACCAATGCCGACCGCGTCACGCATCGGGCCGAAACGCTGGAACTGGTGCAGGACGCTCTCGGGCGCGGCTCGGTCGCGCATTGGTATGCAGCGGTTGCCGCCGCCGGCGTCCCCTGCTCCCCGATCAACAGCCTTGGCCAGTTGCTGGCGCACCCGCACACCAAGGCATCGGGGATCGTGCTGGACTACGACCACCCGACCGCGGGTCCGCTCAATGGCATCGCCCAGCCGGTGCTGTTCAACGACGAACCGCGCAAGCCCGGCCTGCCGCCGCCGAACCTTGGCCAGCACACGACAGAGATTCTCGAAACCCTGGGCTACGGCAGCGCCGAGATCGCGCGGTTGCAAACCCAGAACATCATCGCCTGACACACGGAGGACACTGGCGTGCCGAACATCCGTTCCTGGCTCTTCATCCCAGGCGACAGCGACAGGAAGATGTCCAAGGCCGATGCGTCCGGCGCGGATGCGATCGTCCTCGATCTCGAGGATTCGGTCGCGGAGCACAATCGCCCCATCGCGCGCCAGAAAATCCGCGCCTTCCTCGACGAACGCCCACCCGCCTCACGCGACTACCAGATCTGGGTCCGCATCAATGCCCTGGATGAATCCGCGCTGATCGACCTGGCCGCGGTCGTCGGCGGCGTGCCCGACGGGATCATGCAGCCGAAGATCGACAGCCCCGCCGATGTCCAGACCCTGAGCCACTATCTGGACGCGCTGGAGGCTCGTGATGGCGTTCCCGCCGGCCATATCAAGATCGCCCCGGTCGCGACGGAAACCCCGGCCGCGCCCTTGCGGCTCGGCGAATTCGCGACCGTGAAGATCTCGCGCCTGCTCGCCATGAACTGGGGCGCGGAGGATCTCAGCGCCGCCATCGGCGCCGCCACCAACCTGGCCGAGGACGGCCGCTGGGCGCTGACCTTCCGCTGGGCCAGGTCGGTCATGCTGCTGGCCGCCAAGTCATCCGGGGCGCAGGCGGTCGAAACCGTCTATGTGAACTTCCGCGACCTCGACGGGCTGCGCGCCACCAGCCGCGCCGCCGCGCGCGAAGGCTTTACCGGCCGCGTCGCCATCCATCCCGACCAGGTCGCCATCATCAACGATGCCTTCGCGCCCTCCGCGGAAGACATCGCGCTGGCCCAGCGCATCGTCGCGGTCTTCGAAGCCCAGGGCGGCATCGGCACCATCGGCATCGACGGCGAGATGTTCGACATCCCGCACCTCAAGCGCGCCGTCAAACTCCTGGCAAGCGTCCGATGAAGGCCCTCGAAAGCGTCACGGTCCAGGCGATCGTCGAACTTGAATCGCCCTTCATGAACATCCGGGAGTTGCTGCCCGACCTGACCAGCGAGGTGCTGGAGGCAAATCGCGACTGGATGCCCAAGCGCCTCCTCGGCGACGGCGACATGGCGAATCTCGTGTTCCAGTCCTTCATCGTGAAGACCCCGCGCCAGACCATCCTGATCGATAGCTGCATCGGCAACGACAAGCACAACCGCCGCGACCTCTTCAACATGCGTCGCAACGACACCTACATGCGCGCGCTGAAGCAGGCCGGGCTGACACCCGACGACATCGATGTCGTCATGTGCACGCATCTGCACGCCGACCACGTCGGCTGGAACACCAGGCTCGACGGCAACCGCTGGGTGCCGACCTTCCCCAAGGCGCGCTACGTCTTTGGTCGCGAGGAATTCGATCACTGGACCGCGCTCCAGGGCGGCAAGCCCGAGACGGTCTACACCGAAAGCGTCCTGCCGGTCGTCGAGGCAGGACTCGCACAGATCGTCGACTACAACTTCGAACTTGAAGAAGCGATGCGCCTTCTCCCGACACCCGGCCACACCCCCGGGCACTTCGCCGTAGCCTTTGGCACCAGGCGCGACGAGTTGGTCATCACCGGCGACCTGCTGCACACCTCGATCCAACTTCGCCATCCGGAACTGTCCGTCGCCTTCGATACGGACAAGCTGTTGGCCGCCCAGTCGCGCCGCGGCCTGCTGGAAGCCTACTGCGACCAACCCACGCTGTGCTGCTTCGGCCATTTCCCCATGGCCCTGAACGGCCGCATCACCCGTTGGGAGACGGGGTTCCGCTGCGAACCAATGGCCTGAACCGACACCAAGGGAGGAACCAATAATGATAAGCCGTCGCCATCTCGCAGCCCTGGCCGCCGCCGGCCTGCCGTCGCTCGCCGTCGCGCAGTCCTACCCCACGCGCCCCATCAAGATGATCCTGCCCTTCCCCGCCGGTAGCGCCACCGATAGCGCCGCCCGCTTCGTGGCCGGCGAATTGCGCAAGAACCTCGGCCAGGCGGTCGTCGTCGAAAACCAGGTCGGCGCCGATGGCCTTATCGCCACGCAGAACGCCAAGCGTTCGCCAGCGGATGGCTATACCATCCTCGTCAGCACGAATTCCGGCCACGGGGTCAATTCGGCGATCTTCCGCGAACTGCCCTATGACCCGATCAAGGACTTCGACCCGATCGGCGGGCTGATGCGCAACCCCATGATGATCATGGTCGCGCGCAACTTCCCCGCCGATGACTTCGCCGGCTTCATGGCCATCGCCAGGGAACGCAGCGCGTCGCGGCCCCTGACCTATGGCAGCGGCAATACCTCCGGCCGCGTGCTCGGCGAATTGCTGAAGGCCACGGCGCGGGTCGACATGCTGAACGTGCCCTACCGCGGCACGCCGCAGGTCATCCAGGATCTGGTCGGCGGGCAGATCGACGTCGGTTGCCTCGATCCCGTCTCCGCCGTCGGCATGATCGCATCCGGCGACATCAAGGTCCTCGCCGTCGCCGATGCCATGCGCACACCGGCCTTGCCGAACGTGCCCACCATGGCCCAGGTCGGGCTGCCCGGCGTGGAGGTGGTGAGCTGGGCCGCCTTCTTCGTGCCCTCCGGCACCGATACCGCGATCGTCGACCGCCTCAATCGGGAGATCAACGCGATCCTCCGCTCACCACAGACGGATCAATTCATCACCACCCTCGGCGCGACGCCGATGCCGATGACGCCAGCGCAGCTGCGCACCTTCGTGGCGGCCGAAATCCCGCACTGGGCACGCCTCGTCGAAATCGCCGGCATCGAGCGCAATCGCTAGGGAGGTTGCGCCGTGGAAGGGGCTGTTCGCCCCCTCCACACCTCCCCCAACCAGGGGCCGCCGCCCCTGGACCGGCGCGATGTCATGGCAAAAGAAAGGGAGGGGCGAGACCGCGCCTCCCGCAGGGCGCATCAGTGACGCCCCTCCCTTTCTTTTGCCAAATCCCGTGGGTTCCAAGGGGCCACGGCCCCTTGGTGGGGAGAGTTTGAGAGGGGCAACGCCCCTCTCAAGGCGCCACTCCCCCAGCCTTGCCCCTGACGAAGCCTGACGGAGACCAGCACATGAGCGAAGCACACCCCGGCAAGACGCGGCGCCTCGCCGGGCGCCGCATCCTGATCTCCGGCGCGGCTTCCGGCATCGGCCGGGCGACCGCGCAGCTCTTCGCTGCCGAGGGTGCGGCCCTGGCGCTGCTCGATCGTAACGCCGATGGACTGGCCCAGGTCGCGGCCGAAACCGGTGGCCATGTCTTCCAGGTCGATATCACCGATGATGACGCCGTCGCCTCGGCCGCCGAACAGGGCGCCGCCGCCATGGGCGGCATCGATGGCGTGGTGAATGCCGCCGGGATCGCGCTGCGCGGCTCGGTCAAGGATGTCGATATCGCGGAATGGCGGCGCGTCATCGACGTGAACCTGACCGGATCCTACAGCGTCGTGCGCCATTGCCTGCCGTGGCTGGCGAAGGAAGCCTCGGCCTCCATCGTCAATATCTCCTCCGGCCAGGGCCTGCTGCCGAACATTCCGAACAGGACGGCCTATGCGGCCTCCAAGGGCGGTCTGGTGAATTTGACGCGCGCATTGGCGGCCGAACTCGCCCCGTCGATCCGGGTGAACAGCGTCTGCCCGGGGCTCGTGAACACGCCGCTGATCGCGGGCGTTCCGGGCAACCCCAATGCCTATGCGCTGCGGCGCATCGCCGAACCGATGGAGGTCGCCCAGGCCGTGCTGTTCATGATCAGCACGGACTCATCCTACGTCACCGGCGCCGCCCTTGCCGTGGACGGCGGCCGGTCGTTTCACTGACGCTTCAGGCCACCATATCCTGCGGCGGAATCGCCTCGCCCCGCGACACGCGCTCGATATTCCCAAGCCAATGCCGGATGCCCTTGGCGGAGTTCTCGTAGGCCGTGGCGGCGCAATGCGGCGTCACGATCACATTGTCCATGTGCAGCAAGGGATGATCGGGCGGCGGCGGCTCCTGGTCGAAGACATCCACGGCCGCCCCGGCGACGACCCCGCTGCGCAGGGCCTCGACCAGATCGGCCTCCACCACCACGCCACCGCGCGCCACGTTCACCAGCAGCACGCCGCGCTTCATCAGACCGAAGGCGCGGGCGTTGATGATCCCCGCGGTCTGCGGCGTCAGCGGGCAGTTCAGCGAGATGATGTCGGATTCAGCCAGCAGCGAATCCAGCGGTCGCCATTCGGCGCCCAGCTTGGCTTCCTCGGCCGCCGGCAGCCGGTTGCGGTTGTGGTACAGGATCGGGCAATCGAAAGCCGCCAGGCGCTTTGCCAATTGCAGCCCGATGCTGCCCATGCCGATGATGCCGACGGTCTTGCCCGACACCATGATGCCTTGCTTCCAGACGTCATTCTTCGCCCAGCCGCCAGCCACGGTGGTGTTGTGTGCGAAGACGATCCGCCGGGCCAAGGCCACCAGCACGCCCACGGCGAATTCCGCCACCGGCGTCGCATTGCTGCCGGTGGTGCGGGCGACCTGGATGCCACGCCCACGCGCCGCGTCCAGGTCGATGTTGTCGATGCCGACGCCCCACTTGTGCATCAGCTTCAACTTCGGCCCGGCGGCCAGCACCTCGGCCGGCACGCCGACGTCCCACCAGACGCCGTAATCGGCATAGGCCACCGCGGCCGACAGGTCCGCGACGGTGCGGCCCTTCACGGAAATGATGCGAAAGCCCGGTGAGAGCAGGCTGTTGATGATCGCCTCGATCTCATCGGAAATCGGCTGCAGCATGGCGATGGTTTGGGTCATGGCACTCTCCTGTCAGGTGGCCGGCGCATCGGGCGAAAAGCGCACGCCGGCGCGGGCCAGGCCGCCACCCAACGCCACCACGCAGCCATCGGCGCGCCAGCAGGCGGCGCCCGTCATGGCGCCGTCGTCGTCGAAGGCGATGGCATTCATACCACCGCCGATGGTCTTTACGCGCTTCACGTCATGGCCGAGCGCCGCCAGGTCCTCGACCGGCTCGATGGCCGGTTCGATCTCCAACTCCCCGCCCATGGTCCAGACACGGGGGGATTCCACCGCCTCCTGCAAGGGCATGCGGTGGTCGATCAGGTTGACGATGGCCTGCATGGCCGAGCCAAAGATCCGCAACCCGCCCGGCAGCCCCAGCGCGAACACCGGCTTCTGGTCGCGCAACACGATCATCGGCGCCATGGACGTGAACACCCGCTTGCCCGGTTCGATCGACAGCGCCCGCCCAGGATGCGGGTCGAAGTTCAGCATGTAGTTGTTGGCGATCAGCCCGGTGCCCGGCACCGCGATGCGGGCGCCGAACAGGCTGTTGATGGTCTGGGTGGTGGCGACGATGTTCCCCGCCTCATCCGCGACGGTGACATGGGTGGTATTGGCGGATTCCCGCAGCGACGGATCCGCCGTCCAGACGCCCGCCCGCTCCATGTCGATCTGCGCCCGACGCGATGCCGCGAAGGATTTCGCGATCAACCGATCCACCGGCACGTCCACGAAGGCCGGATCGGCGGTCGCCACGGCGCGGTCGGCAAAGGCGATTTTCAGCACTTCCGCCAGCAGATGCACCGACCGGGCCGAACCGAAGCCCAGGCTCGCGACATCGAACCCCTCCAGAATATTCAGCATCTGCGCGACATGCACGCCCGATGACGCCGGCGGCGGCGGCCCGAACACGTCGAAGCCGCGATAGTCGCCGTGGATGGGCATCCGTTCCAGCGGCACCGCCTCCGCCAGGTCAGCCGCCGAGACCAGCCCGCAAGCAGCCGTGATCGCCTGCCCCAAGGGGCCTTCCCAGGCGGCGGCGCCCTTGGCCGCAACCTCCCGCAGGGTCGCGCCATAATCGGCCTGGACCAGCCTTTGGCCCGCCGCGATCCTTGTGCCACCCGGCAAGAACCGCGCGGCCAGGTCGGCATCCTGCGCCAGGTCGGCCGCCGCATCGGCAATGGCGTCGGACAGGTAGGAGGTCGCCAGGAACCCCCGCTCGGCCAGGCGGATCGCCGGTTGCATCACATCATCCAGCGACCAGGTGCCATAGGCTTCCAGCGCATGGCACCAGGCCGGCAGCGCCGCCGGCACCGCGACTGCAAGGGCGCCATAGACATTGGCCCGGCCCAGAACCTCGCCCGCCTTGTCCAGCGCATACATGTCCGGGGTGGCGGCCGCCGGCGCGCGGCTCAGCCCGTCGATCACGCTGTGCCTTCCATCGGCCATGCGCAGATGCGCGACGCCCCCGCCCAGCAGCCCGACCATCATGGGTTCCACGACAGTCAGGCTGAACAGGGCGGCGATCGCGGCATCCACGGCATTGCCGCCGGCCGACAGCACCTCCGCCCCCGCCGCCGAAGCGAGCGGGTGGTTGGTGCAGACCATGCCCCGCGCGCCGCGGGCCGGCTTCTTCTGGCAGGCGCCCAGGCCGGCGATGGTCACAGCCCGGCCAGCACCTTGGCGGTCGCGCCGCTGATGTCGCCCAGCTTCTCGCCCTTGGTGCAGCGATCCTGCACCAGCAAGCCGCGCGCCTGGCGGGCGATGGCGGCACGGGCTTCTTCCTCGGCCTCGTCCGGCGGCAGGATCAGCACGCCGCTGTCGTCGCAGAGCACGGCATCGCCCGGCATCACCACCACGCCGCCGATCGACACGGGCACGTTCATCCGCCCGCCCAGGTCGTAGACACGGGTGGTGATGGGCGCGAGGCCCCGGCCATAGAGCGGGAAGTCCGATGCCTCGACCTCCTCCAGGTCGGTGCAGGGCCCATCGACGACGCCGGCCTTGGCGCCGGCGGCCTTGGCCGCGACGGTGACGCCGCCACCCCAGCAGGCGTGGCGCACATCGCCCAGCCGATCCACCACCAGCACATCGCCCGGGCGCAGCAGGCCGAGCGCGTGGTGCAGCAAGGTGCTGTCGGCGCTCGGGATCTGCACGGTCACGGCGGTGCCGGCGACGCGCTTGCCCTTCAGCATCCCCTGGATGCCGCGGTCAACGAAACCCCAGTGGCGCCAATGGCCAATGGTAGCGGTCTCGGCCTGCTCCAGCAGGGCAACAACCTCGGCGCTGATCTGGCTGGGCATCGGGCCCACGACATATTTCTGCACGGTGTTCAATCCTTGGACAGGGAGCGGGTCAGCCCCGCGGCGCGTTCGACAATCAACACGATGGCCAAAGCGATGACGATAAGAACCATGGCAAGTGCGGCGATCAGGGGATCGTTGCGGTTTTCGGCATAGCGGAACAACTCCACCGGAAGGGTGGTCAGGCGCGGTCCCACCAGGAACAGCGAGATCACCGTTTCGTCGAAGCTGACCAGGAACGCCAGGGCGGCGGCGGCAAAAAGTCCGGGCGCCGCCAGTGGCAGCGTCACCCGCACCACCGCCCGCAAGGGCGAGGCACCGAGCGTCCGGGCCGCGGCCTCCAACTCATCCGGCACCGCGGCGATGGCGGCGGTCATGATGCGCACGGCAAAGGGCACCGCCAGGGTGCAATGCGCCAGCACCAGCCCGGGCCAGGTCGCCACCAGCTTCATCGGTTGCAGCGCCAGCAGCAGCGCCAGGCCCAGCACCAGGGTCGGCAGCAACAACGGCGCCGCCAGCACCCCGGCGACCAGCCCCCGCCCAGGAAACCGCAGCCGCGCGATGGCATAGGCCGCCGGCGTGCCGATCAGCAGCGACACCACCGCCACCATCAGCGCCAGCATGCCGGAGGTCGCCAGCGCCGCCCGGATATCCTGGTTCGCCAGCAACGCCGCATACCAGCGGAGCGAAAACCCCGGCGGCGGGAAGGACAGGAAGGCGCCGGAGGAAAACGACACCACCCCCACCACCAGTGCCGGCGCCAGCAGCAGCCCGAAACCCGCGACCGCCAGCAGCCACAGCACCGGCCCCGGCCGGCGCGGCCCGGCCCGGCTCACTTCCGGGGGCTCCCGATGGCGCTGCGCAAGGCGGCCAGGGCCATCAGCCCGCCCAGCAGCAGCATCGCCAGCGCCGCCGCCGCCGGCCAATCCACCGTCTGCAACGCCAGGTCGTAGATCTCGGTCGCGATCACGAAGACCCGCCCGCCGCCCATCAGCTTTGGCGTGATGAAGGCCGAGATCCCCAGCACCAGGCACAGGATGAAGGCCGCCAGCAGCGCCGGCGCCGCCAAGGGCAAGGTCACCCGCAGAAACGCCCGGGTGCGGGAGGCCCCAAGCGTCGCCGCCGCCTCATCCAGCCGCGGGTCCAACCGCCCCAACCCCGCCAGCAGCACCAGCACGGCATAGGGCATCAGGCTTTCCGTCAGCCCGATCCACACCCCGGTCCAGTTGTTGATCAACCGCTGCGCCGGCACGCCAAGCAGCACCAGCAGCATGTTCACCAGCCCCGAATCCCCCAGGATCGCCAGCCAGCCGATAATCCGCGCGGTGCCCGACACCAGCAGCGGCGCCACCGCCGCCAGCGCCAGCGCACCGCGCCAGGCGGGCGATGCCGCGCGGATCGCCAGCACCACCGGCAGCGCCAGCGCCGCCGCCATGGCGGCACAGCCGGCCGCCAGCCACAGCGTATCGATCGCCAACCCCAGCGTCTGGTCGTCGCCCAGCAGCTTGGCATAGGTGTCGAGCGTCACGGCCTCGCGCATCGCCCCCATGTCGTCGGTGCGGTTCAGGCTGATGCGGAACAGCACCGCGACGGGCAGCAGGAATCCCAGGGCCATGACGGCCAGGGCCGGGGCCGCGAGCAGCCAGCCGATCACGCCGGAAAAACCCGCCAGGCCCCGGGCGGCAGGGTGGCGAAGAGTTTTTCGCCCGCGCGGAAGGGGGCGGCGGCGGCGACCTCGGCCAGCAGCGGCCCGATGGGCGTGTCCAGGGTGATCAGCGCCATCGCGCCCTCATAGGTGCGGGTGGCGACCGTCGCGGGCAGGTCGCCCGACTCCCCCAGCGCCACGCGATGCGGCCGGATGAAGGCCAGGGCCGCGCCGGGGGCCGGCGTCGTCTCGGCGGCGAAGGCGGTGCCGCCGATGCGGATGCGGCCCGGCGCCTCGACCACCGCATCGAAGCGCGAATTGCGCCCGACGAAGCCGGCGACGAAGGCGGTGGCCGGGTGTTCGAACAGCGCCTCCGGCGGGCCGCATTGTTCCAGCCGGCCGCGGTCCATCACCGCGACCAGGTCGGCCATGGCCAGGGCCTCGGCCTGGTCGTGGGTGACGAAGACGGCGGTGGTGCCCAGGCGGCGTTGCAGGGCGCGGATCTCCTCCCGCACGCCATCCCGCAACTGGGCGTCCAGCGCCGACAGCGGTTCGTCCAGCAGCAGCAGGTCCGGGCGGATCGCCAGGGCGCGCGCCAGCGCCACGCGCTGCTGCTGCCCGCCGGACAGCGCGCGGGGCTTGCGCGTGGCCAGCGCGGACAGGCCGACCATCGCCAGCGCCTCGGCCACCCGCGCATCGCGCTCGGCGCGGCTCAGGCGCCGGGTCTCCAGCCCAAAGCCGACATTGCCCGCCGCCGTCATATGCGGGAACAGCGCGTAGGACTGGAACACGACGCCCATGTTCCGTGCCTCCGGCGCCAACCCGGTCACGTCGCGCCCGGCGACGAGGACTTGGCCCGCATCCGCCCGCTCCAGCCCCGCGATCAGCCGCAAGGTCGTGGTCTTGCCGCAGCCCGATGGGCCGAGCAGCGCCAGCAAGGCCCCCCGCGGCACATCCAGGTTCAGCGCATCGACGGCGGGGGCATTCTTGCCGAACCGCCGCGTCAGCCCGGTCAACGAAAGATGCGTGTCAGACAGTGTACTCAAGACAGGCGTCTCCGACGCGGGGTATTCAAGACATGCCTCTCCGACACGGGGCTCAGCGGCTCGACGCCGCAACGACCTCACGCCGCCAGCGCTGGTTCCAGGCCTCCCGCAGCGGGATCATCTGCGCCCAGTCGAGCGGGATAACACGGGCACGGGACTCCGGCGCCAGGGCCGTGCGCGCCAGCGCCGCCGGGGCGACCTGCGCGTTCGCATTGGTCGGGCCGTAGTACATGCGTTCGGTGAAGGCGGCCTGCGGGCCGGCCGACAGCGCATGCGTCACGAAACGCGCCGCCCCGGCGCGGTTCTTGGCATTGGCGACGATGTTGATGGTGTTGACCTGGAACACCGTGCCCTCGGCCGGCAGCACCACGCCGATGCGGCCCTGCGACTGGTCGGCATACAATTGCGCCCGCGCGTTCCAGCCCGTGGCCAGGCGCACCTGGTCGTTCAGGATCAAGGTATAGCCATCAGGGTTGGGATTGAAGGTCTGCACCGCGGGCGCCAGTTCGCGCAGCCGCGCGATGGCGGGATTGATGTTGCGCCAGTCGCCCGACAGCGAATGGGCCAGGATCGCGGTCAGGGCCAGGCCCTGGATGTTCGGGGGTGCTGCCAGCGCGACCCGGCCGCGCTGCGCCGGGTCCCACATGGCGGCAAGGCCCGCCGGCGCGGGGCTGATCGAGCGCGTGTCGTAGACCATGACCAGGTGGTCATACAGGACCCCCGGGCCGCAGGCGCCGCCGGCGCTGCGCGCCATCGGATCCAGTTCGGCGAAGACCGGGAAGTCGGCGGCGTTCAACGGTTCGACCAGGCCCTCGGCGCAGGCTTGGGCCGCCACGGTCACATCCATGATCACGACATCGACCTGCGGATCGGCCCGCTGGGCGCGCAGGGTGCCCAGCATCTGCGCGCTGGTGACCGCCTCGGCATATTGCACCGGGCCGAAGGGGGCCGTCACGACCTCGGAATAATTGTCCCGGAAGATCCCGGAATAGGCCAGGAGCGTGACCGGGGCGGGCGTTGCGGGCCCCTGGGCGATCGCGGGCGTCGCGATCGCCAGGGCGGCAAGGCAGGTGAGCAGAGGGCGCATGTCGGTTCCCCAGAAGAATGCCGGACGCTCGCACGCGGGCCGCGGCCGGGCAATCAAACCTAAGGCGGGAATCGCAGCCAGTGGGACGGCATTGCCCGCCATGGAACGCGGGCCGGGGCAGTTAGGTGATTTGCGCGCAAGGGGCTGTCATTGCCGCATGACGCCGCAACCGGCCAACACGATCATGCGAGAATGGCCCACCAGGCCCAATCGGAGCCTCGACAGTGCCGGGGTCCTACAGCGATCATTTCTAGTCCGTTACCGCGAACGAAGGAAAAGCACCTTCGCATGCTCCAATGAACGCGCCCCCCCGATCCGTGTCGCGTCGCGACATCGCAGTCCTTGCCGGTGTTCTGGCCCTCATCGCCGCCATCCTTGCGGTCACCCATAAATCACCGACGGCCTGGGCCGCGGAGTGCACGCGACTGGCGGCGCACCCGGACGAACGCCTTGCAACGGGCGGCGTCCCGATCAGCAACATCAGCGTGGCGGAGGCCCGCACGGCGTGCCGAACCGCCGTCGAGAAGCTCGACCGTCCAGAGCTTCACTATCGCTATGGCAGAGCGCTGACGGCCGGGACACCAACAGATGCGGACAAGGCACTCGCGTTCCGGCACGCGCAGATCGCATATGATCGGCAATGGGCGATGGCAGCGGTCCTGCTCGCCAATATTCACGCAGACGGGCGCGGCGTGCCGTTGAATCCCGATCTGGCCCTACGGCTTCTGGAGCCCGCGATTGATCGAAGTGTGCCCTCGGCCTTGTGGCTCGCGGCGTCGATAGAGCTTCGGCAAGCAGGCAATGCAGCACGGCAAGAACGCGGCGTCGCCCTGATGGAGCGTGCTGGGGCGGGCGGTGCGGCCGGGGCCTACGCATACATCGGAGATTTCTTCCTGCGGTCAGGCAACCCCCGTCGCGCTATCGCCGCTTACGCGCAGGCAGATGCCGCTGGGGAGCGTGAAGGCGCCTACGGGCTGGGGATGGCCCACAACCAATTGCGCCAATATGTCGAGGCAGCGCAGCACTACCAGCGTGCCGCGAACCTGGGCCTACCCGGCGCGCAGTCCGCCCTTGCCTTCTACTTCTACCAAGGACGCGGGGGGTTGCGGCAAAGCCATCCAGATGCCCTCGCTTGGGCGTTGCGCGCATCCCAGGGCGGCGAGCGAGATGGCCAGTATCTTGCTGGATACATGTATTTCCATGCCGAAGGCGTGGCCAAGGACGCCCTGACCGCCGAACGCCATCTGCAACTCGCGGTCGCGCAGAACCATACGGAGGCGCGCCGGCTGTACGAGCAACAGGTTCGTCCTTTCGCCACCGCACTGCGCCAGATGCCGAGCGGAAGCGCGGTAGGGTGTGTCGAGACGCGGACCTCTGCCTACGACCGAAACTTCCATGAGTATTTCAACCGCTGCAGCCACCGATTGAATACACAGGTCTGCAGCCGCTTCCTTGCAGGCGAGATTTTCAGCCTCTTTGATGGACGCAATCGGGAAACGTGCACCGTCAGGCAAGTCCCCGCCCAGGCCTATATCGACAGCCGTTTCGGCGCGGACGAGAACAGCTCGATCCTTCGTATCGCGATCTCGCAATCCCACGTGTGGATCGCATCCTGTTACTTCCCCCTGACCCCAAGGCGAGAAGGCAATCAATTTTCATGCGTCCAATAAAACGCAGATCGCGGCCCTTGCCCTTGTATTTCATGACAAAACCACATCCTTATTGTGCAACAAAAGAAATGCAGCCGCTGGAGGCTCACCTATGAGGGGCGGTCGCCGCGAACTGTTGTCTATGCTCTTTCTTCTCCTTTTGACGGGTTGCTTCGAATCGGGAAGCCCCGCTTTCTCACAGGGCTCCGCGGTTCCGATCACAGGCCTGCCCGAGCGTTTTCAGCTTGTGGCCGTGCAGGAGGACGGCAGTTTATCCGTAGAGCGGGGCAAATTGACGACAATCATGACAGTGCAGCGCCGAAACGGTATCTATCAGGTGGATTGGGATGGCGGTGACCGGCCGACCATGTTGTTGGACTTGCTCATCGTCGCCCCGTTCCCGGGTCCGAACCTTTATCTCGCTCAGGCGCAGGTTAGGCCAGGAACGAGCCAGAACGTGTCGAGAAGCGTATATCATTACGCCGGCATCCAGGTTTCGAACGGTCACATCTCTTTCAGCACGTTCATGAACGCAAGCAATGCTCTCAATATGGTACCGCGGCCAGGCGGACCGATCGAACTGCGCGGCGATACATGGAACTTCAGGAACGCCGACGACCTTGTAGCGACTGCCAGATCCTATCTGGATCGTGCCGGCAACCAAGCTTGGGTGGTGAGATTACGCATCGTCGCCACACCGTCCGACGTGTCGCGCTTGCAGCGGGAGATGCGTGAACGCAACATCACCGCTCCGCCGCGATAGCAGCCAGTACCTGCCACTGGCCACGAATGAAAGGCGCTCGGGCTCGCTCCAGTTCATTGGAAAACGGCGATAGAAATCGCGCTGGGCGGGCGACCAACTGCGATTTCGATGTCACGCCAAGAACGCAGCGTGCTTTTTCGCAATTCCATGGGTCGCCGGCGTCACCAGCCGCCGGACCGAGGTTCGGATTGTTTATAAGTCCCTCGCCTCGCCTTTACGGAGGCCTGCAGAATACCGGATTTTTCCTCGCCGTTCAGCGCGTTCGGGGATGTCCCAGGCGTCGAACACAAAATGGCGCGCCTATCCGGCGACGAGTCGAACCGGATATTCGCCGAATTGGCCGAATGGGAGCAAGTGCTCCGCGATACGTCGTTAGCCAGGCCAAACCCTCCCTCGTTGTGACGGGGGGCGGCCATGTCTCTCCCTCAAACCTTCCACGCGGCGTCCAACGGTGGTCCAGTCACCGTCCCGAAGCCGCGCCTCCCGCCGTTCAGCCTGCGCCTGTCAGAGGCTGAACGCGCCCGCCTGACCGATGAGGCCAAGGGTGCGCCGCTTGGCTCTTACATCAAGGCGAAGGTTCTAGGTTCGGCCCTGCCTGTGCGGCTGCGCCGCAGTGGTCTTGCCGTCGAAGACCGGCAAGCGCTGGCCCAGGCCCTCGCGCTGCTTGGGGCCTCGCGCCTGTCCAGCAATGTCAATCAGCTCGCAAGGCTCGCGAATATCGGCGCGCTGCCCGTCACTCTGGAACTTGAGACCGAACTTTCGGCGGCCCTGGCCGATATCCGGTCCATTCGCTGCCTGCTGGTCGCCGCGCTCGGTCTCAAGGCCGAAGGGGGCAGCGAATGATCCTCAAAGGCTCCCAGCGCAGCGGCGGGGCGGACCTGGCCGCCCACCTCCTGCGCACCGATGATAATGAGCATGTCCGCGTCCATGAGCTGCGCGGCTTCGTCGCGGACAATCTGAGCGGAGCCTTCAAGGAGGCGGAAGCGATCAGTCGCGGCACGAAGTGCCGCCAGTATCTCTTCTCTCTATCTTTAAGCCCGCCGGAAGCGGCGCGCGTATCGGTCGCCGATTTTGAAGCGGCGATTGACCGGATCGAGACGCGGCTCGGCCTCGATAACCAGCCCCGCGCCATCATCTTCCATGAGAAGGAAGGCCGTCGCCATGCGCATTGCGTGTGGTCGCGCATCGACGCGCAGACCATGACAGCGCGGCCCGTCTCCTTCTTTAAGAACAAGCTGATGGAGGTCTCGCGCGGCCTCTACCTCGATCACGGTTGGCAGATGCCAAACGGGATCGCGGCCAAGGGGGACCGCAACCCGACGAATTTCACACTGGCCGAGTGGCAGCAGGCGAAGCGGCAGGGGATGGACCCGCGCTGGACCAAGGAAGCCGTCCAGGCGTGCTGGAAGCAATCTGACAACCGGCAATCCTTCGAGCGCAGCCTTCAGGCGCGCGGCTTCTTCCTGGCAAAGGGCGATAAGCGCGGCTTCGTCGTCCTCGATCATATGGGCGAGGTGCAGTCGCTCCCGCGCGTCCTGGACCTGAAGACCAAAGAGGTCCGCGCCCGCCTGGGCGATGGCGATGGTCTAAAATCGGTTGCCGAGACGAGCGAGGCCATCGCGAAGCGCATGCGCCCCGCGATCCGCCGCCATATCGATGAAAGCCGGGAGCGCTTCGCCAAACGGTCCGCGACACTCGGGGCGGTGAAGGAAGAGATGACGCGCGGCCACCGTAAGGCGCGCGCGGAGCTTGATGGTCAACTCGATAAGGATTGGCTGGCGGCGTCGCGGGAGCGGGCGGCGCGGCTGCCGAAGGGGCTGCTCGGCATCTGGCACCGCATCACGGGCAAGTATCAGGAAGTCCGCGCGCAATCCGAACGCGAGGCGGAACGCCTGCGCGAGCGGCAGGAAGCGCAGCGGCAAAAGCTGATCGATCAGCAGCGCGAAGAGCGCGCCGCTCTCCAAGCTGAGTTCAAAGACCTCCGCAAAGAGCAAGCCGCCCAGCTGCGCGATCTGCGGAGCGATGTGGGCCGCTTCCTGAAGTTCTCGAACGGTGAAGGCCGCGAGGCGTCGCAATCGCGCGGCGTCGATCTCGGCCTATCGCTCCGGAGATAGCAACCAAAAACCGAAGGAGTTAATGCTACATGAACCAACAAAACAATGAGAACAGCGCGGCGATCTTCGCTATCGCTGTCGTCATGGCTGTTATCATCACGGTCGCGGCGGTCCTCTTCATGGCGGCGGCGTTCATTTGTTTTGTGATGACGATTGTTTGCCTCTTCGCTTGGAACAAGCCCATCGTCATTCGGAATGAAGTTTGGGTTGAGCCTGTTGATGCCAGAAGCTTTGTTCGTCGCGGACTGGCGGGGGCGTTTCTCCTACCGGCCTTTGCGATCTTCTGCGAGATTGTGCTCGGGGTGTATGTTCGCGGCGATGCGCTGCCCTACCTGATTATGGGCGGCTATATCGCTGGATCGCTCGGCATCGAAATTCTGATTCAGCAGGTACTCGACGCGGAGAAGGCCCAGCAGGTGGAAGTCCTTCCGCCGCAGATCGAGACCCGCGCCCAATCTCAACAGCAAGCGCGCCTGGATCGCCCGCCGTTTGAATTTGCTGACTGGGACGATGAGGGGCCGGGACGATGAGCGTCCGGAAGATTGTCGAGCTTTATCAGTTCTTCTGGATGTTTGAATCCCACGCGCAGCAGCGTCTGGCGTGGGAGGATGCGGCGCAAGCCCGGATCGCGCGCATGCGCGCCGAAGCGCAAGCGGCAGCGCAGCTTCGCGCCATGCTGAACGCGAACCCGTCAGGAGCGCTCGGCAATGCGCGCCTGAACGATTGGGAGAATCTCGAACGCTCGGGGCTGCTATGAATGAGATCATCGCGCCGCGCTCCGCCGTGAGGCGCGGGATTGAGCTGGGCTTCGCGGAAGGCCGCGCGCTTGTCTATGACGGCACCGAACCCGTTGCGATTGACGCGCAGGCGGGCAAAGGGAAGCTGACGCGGTTCCTCGGCGTCAATCTGGTCTCGCCCCGCACGGCGCACCTGACCAAGATCATCACGGACCCCAAGGACGCAGAGCTTGCCTGGGTGTCATGGAAGACGTTAGAGCGGCAAGGCTACAGGGTGCGCTTCATCAATCCGGGCCGCCTCTATGGCTATCCGACCGAGACGTTCAACTTCAACACGCGGCTCCTGGAAGTCGCGGCGCAACCCGCGCTGCGATCCATCGTCGGCGAGGCCGCTTATGATGCCGCAAGCTATCTGGTGCCGATTGATCCGGATGCGCGGCACCGTTGGATCGGTCAGGGAGTGCGCACAGCCTTCGCCCTCTACAATAAGATCGCGGCGCTTTATCCGTCTGAGCGGTGGGCTTGCGCGCCAGGTGGTCTATGGGACTTCTTCGGGCGCGGGCGCGAAGAGATCGCGGATGATCTGCTCGTCTGGGCGTCGGACTCCCGGATGCAGGATGATTCCGGCATGTGCCGCCAGATTGCGAGCCTGACGGAATCGCGAGACCAGTGGAACGCGTATTCCTCGGTCATCATCGAGCGGTTGCAAGGCTTTCAGCCGGGGACGGCGGGGCGAGCGGCGACGGATTCCAATTCCTTCGACCCTGCCGATATGAAGCATGAGCGCACCGCGCTCTTCATCATCGGCAACGCGCGGAGCGATACCAGCCGAACCTTTGTCGGCGCGATGATGGCGGCGGTCGTTGAACGCTTTGCGGATGCGCATGGGCCATTGCGCGCGCTCGTCGTCGGGGAAGAGTGGGGGCAGCTCTACGTCTCCAACTTCTATGAAATCCTGACCCTCTACCGCCAGGGCGGGATCAACTTCCTTGGGGTCTTTCAGAACGCGGCGGCGCAGATCGAGACCAGGTATGGAAAGGAGACTGCGCGCATCTGGAGGAAGGCGGTCGCACACACGCTTTATCGGGGACTGCCCGACACCGATACGCTGCGCGAGATCGAGCATCGTTCGGGCAAGACTTCGGTGATGGTGCGCGGCTTCAACGTCTCGGCCAGTCAGGTGGCGGGATCAGGTGACAACCTGGTCGAACAGGCGCGGCCTGTGCTTCAGGTGGAGGATATCCGCGAGGCGACCGGCGGGGAGCTTGGGCTGCTGGACTCCCGCGACCATGGGTTCTTCACGGTGGAGATGCCGAACTTCTGGGAGCGGCCAGGGATGGCGGGGTATCTGCGTGATGTGCGGAACAAGCCGGACAAATTCGAATGGCTATTGAACGCGGAGAGGGTGCTCCGGTGATCGCGGCGGCAATCAAATCAGAGGTTCATCGGGCCGGCGAATTTTTGCACGATGGCCATGGGCGGCTTACGCCGCCCGCGCCTCGCGCATCGGTTCCGCTTGGTTCTGCACCTGAAGTCGGCTGAGGTAATCCGCCGCGCGCTGGGCATAGGCGGCGGCTGAGAAGATGGCGCGCTTGTCGGCCTTCAGCACTTTCAGCCAATGCGCGATATAGGCCGCGTGATCTGCCCGCGGTTCCGGGGTCAGGTCGAGATCTACGGACAGGAACGCCGCGCCCAGCTCGGCAACCAGCTCCTCCATCGCATAGCCTTCATCACCCCAGCGCTTGCGCCCGAAATCCCGATCCAGCCTGGAAGGGTGCCGCGTCCAGTGTGTCACCTCATGCGCGAGGGTCACGTAGTAGCTCTCCGCGTCCTTGAAGGTCTCGAACGGGGGCATCTGCACGCGATCTTCCGTGACGCTGTAGAATGCCATGTTTCCGCCGTGGCGGATGCTCGCTCCGCTGGCTGAGAAGAACGCTTCGGCCTTGGCGATCCGCTGCACGGGATCGAGGCGCGGCGCGGCCGGGGTGTAGAAGTGCGCGGGCAGGCCGTCGATCTGCTCCACGTTGAAGACGGTGTATCCCTTTATGAAGGGGATTTCCTCTTCGACCTCCTGCCCGCTGCTCTCATCCGTGCCGGTGCGGGTGATGGTGGAAGCGAAGACCACAAGGCTGCCGGTCTCGCCCTTCCTCACCTGCGCGCCCAATTCCTGCGCCTGGCGGTAGGTCATCCAGATGGGCGCGGTATAGCCTGCCGCCACGGCGGCGGACCAAAGCATGACCACGTTGATCCCCCGATAGGGCTGGCCATTGTGCCGCAAGGGCCGGGTGATCCGCCCCGCTGCGTGCTCGGCATTCCAGGGCTTGAACCAGGGCCGCTCGCCCTGCTCCAGGTCAGTGATGATTCGGGCCGTCACTCTCTCATAAATATCTGTTTTCATTTCATTTCTCCTAGTGGGTTGCGCATGCAACCCGACTAGGCCCGCGCCAATGAGCGGGGGGATGCGGTCAAGGCCGATCCCGGCGGAGGGGGATCACCCGTCCTGCACGAAGCCGAAGGCGAAGGAAGGTCGGGGATACCGCCGGGATCGCCCGAAGCGACTAGCGGAGGGCTTGGCCTTGACCGCTGGGGGGCCGCAGGACCCTAAACAAACGAAAGCAGCGTCCGCGCCGATACGGCGCTGTCAGTCCTGTCTTGCGCGAGGGATCGAGGCCGGATGGCGGAGGCGGCTCCGTTCAGGAGAGCCCGGCTACCAGGGACGTGCCCCCTGTTGAACGAATTGCAAAATCCCAATTATTCTCTAATATACTAGCAGCATTATTCTAATTATATTTCCAGTATTATTCGGATGATCTAGCTTGTAGTTTGTATTATTTAGAACTTCTGGCGAGAGGTTTGCCAGTTTTCGGTCGGCTGACTGCCACAGCCGGAAAAGGGTACGCGTCGTCTCGCCGATCGATAACCGGTTGGCTAGTATGCGAGGCGCGGAGTCGATCACCGTTCGCGCGGAGGTTGTTTGAGCAATGATAACGGGGGGCGTGTGCTAAACGAGCGACACAAAGAAATAGCCGGAAAAATCTGGGAGATTGCAAACCGGCTGCGCGGTCCCTACCGGCCGCCACAGTATCGCCTTGTGATGCTGCCAATGGTCGTGCTACGGCGCTTCGATTGCGTTCTTGAGCCTACAAAGGAAGCGGTGCTCATAGAACACAAGCGGCTAATCGCGAACAAGACTGCCGAAAATGCCCTGCCGCGTCTGTTGACTAAGGTTGTCGATCCAAAGCGGAAACAGCCACTCTACAACACAAGCTCTTATACGTTTCAGAAATTGCTTGGAGATAGCGAAAACATCGCGCCAAATTTGGTTGCTTACATTAACGGATACTCAGAGACGGCGCGGCGTATTTTCGAGAAATTCAAGTTTGGCGAGCAGATCGAGAAGCTCGATGCCAGCAATCGCCTCTTCAACATTGTTAAGGCGATGTCGGAGATCGACCTGCACCCGGATCGCATCACGAACCTGGAGATGGGCTACATCTTCGAGCACTTGGTGATGCGCTTCAACGAACAAGCCAATGAGGAGGCAGGCGATCACTTCACGCCGCGCGAGGTCATCCGATTGATGACGCATCTCGTCTACACTGGCGAGGAAGACGTATATAAGCCGGGCGTCTATCGTGAGATTTACGATCCCGCCTGCGGTACAGGCGGGATGCTCTCTGTTTCTGAAGAGACGATCCGCGCTGGCAACAGGGCCGCGAACCTTGGCCTCTACGGCCAGGAGTATAATGACGAATCCTGGGCGATTTGCTGCGCGGACATGCTGATCAAGGACGAGGAGACCGATCACATCGTGCTCGGCGACACGCTGGGCGACGGCAAGACGTTCGATGGTTTCCAGGGCAGGCAGTTCCACTACATGCTCGCTAACCCGCCCTTCGGCGTCGAATGGAAGGACCAGCAGAAGATTGTCACCAAGGAGCACCAGGAGCTAGGCTTTGGCGGCCGCTTCGGTGCGGGCCTTCCGGCCATCAATGATGGCTCTCTGCTCTTCCTCCAGCACATGATCTCGAAGATGCATCCGTCGCCCGACAGCGGCGGGGAGGGCTCAAAGATCGCGATCATCTTTAACGGCTCGCCCCTGTTCAGCGGCGATGCAGGTTCCGGCCCCTCGAACATCCGGCGCTGGATCATCGAGAATGACTGGCTGGATGCGATCGTCGCCATGCCTGACCAGCTCTTCTACAACACAGGTATCTTCACCTACATCTGGTTGGTCTCGAACCGGAAGCCAGCTGATCGGCGAGGCAAGGTCCAGTTGATCGACGGCACGCGCTTCTTCAAAAAAATGAAGAAGAGCCTGAACAACAAACGCAACGAGCTGTCGGAAACTCACATTTGTCGCCTCACAGAGATTTACAGTAACTATCAGAACGGTGAAAAAGAGAACGTCTGCATCGATGACAAGAAAAACGAGTGGGAGAAGCGCGTTGTCTCCCGCATTTTCGACAACCGTGAATTCGGCTTCCTGAAGGTGGTCGTCGAGCGCCCGCTCCGCTTGAACTTCGAAGCAACGCCAGAGCGCATTGCACGTCTAGATGAGCAATCCACGTTTTCGAACCTCGCCGTTTCCAAAAAACGCAAGAACGACAATGCTGCTGCCGCAGAGGAGAGGGCTGGTCGTGAGGAGCAGGATGCGATCCGCACTTTACTCGGAAGCCTGACTCGTAAAGGCCGCTACATGGATCGCGCGGTGTTTGAAGCCGATCTCGACAAAGCAGCTAAGAAGCACGCAAAGACAAGGCTGCCCGCACCCATCAAGAAAGCCATCTACGCTGCGCTCGGCGAGCGCGATCCCAAGGCTGAAATTTGCCGCGACTCCAAGGGAAATCCGGAAGCCGATGGCGACCTGCGCGACACAGAAAACATACCGCTGCCGAAGAAGACCAACCTGCCGCTACCTATGGCGTTCGGTCCTGATATGCCCAACGGTGAGCTGATCGACGCGATGACGCCTGTGATCGATGCCTACATCGAGGCGGAAGTCCTACCCCATGTACCAGATGCCTGGGTGGATTATACCAAAACCAAGGTCGGGTACGAAATCCCGCTCAATCGACACTTCTACGTCTACAAGCCACCGCGCCCGCTCGCAGATATTGAGAAGGACGTCAGCACACTAGAAGGCGAGATCGCCAGCCTATTGAAGGGTCTGGTGAAATGATTGCTGCGCCAGACGTCCGATTCAAGTTTACTTCGGAATTGCCCTTGAAATATGGAGCGAACGCAGCTGCAGAATTCGATGACCCTAATTGGCCGCGCTTCATTCGGATAACTGATATTACCTCTACTGGCGGGTTGAGGGACGAAACATTTCGATCGCTCCCGCCAGAAATAGCCTCAGGGTTTGAACTTGAAGTAGGCGATATTCTACTCGCGAGGAGTGGGGCGACGGTAGGCAAAGCGTTCATCTATGATGCATCTTGGGGAGCAGCTTGCTTCGCAGGATATCTTATCAGATCGAGAACATCTGAACGATACGAACCCAAGTTCCTCTACTGGTATCTACAGAGCGCTCCCTACTGGAGTGAAATCCAGTCAAACCTCATACAAGCGACGATCCAGAACTTCAGCGCCGATAAGTATGCGAATTTGCACGTGCCATCGCCGCCGCTTGAAACTCAAAAGCAGATCGCCTCGTTCCTCGACGGCAAGACAGCACAGATCGACGGCTTAATCGCAAAGAAGGAGGTCTTGCTGCAACAGCTTGCCGAGAGACGCCAAGCGATACTCTCGCAAGCCGTAACCAAAGGCCTCGACTCCACCGTCCCGATGAAGAACAGCGGTATTGAATGGATCGGGGAGATTCCCGCGCATTGGCAAGTTAAGCCCTTCAAGCGGGCCGTCTTCTACCAAGAAGGGCCAGGCATCATGGCTGCCGACTTCCGCGACGAGGGTGTACCCCTCCTCCGTGTGGCCTCGGTGGGCGAGCGCTGGGCAACACTTGAGGGTGTGAACTATCTAGATCCGGAACTAGTTAGTAAAAAGTGGGCGCATTTTGCGACCCGAGAGGGCGATCTACTAATAAGCGCAAGCGCTACTTCGGGCATTGTCTCAGAAATCGGTAGCGAAACGGTTGGATGCATTCCTTACACTGGGATCATACGGCTTAACCCAGTGCCTATGGTCAGCACCTCGCCATTCATTAGACATTTCGTTGTGTCTCGACAGTTCGTTGCTCAAATCGACCAGCTCAAGGCTGGCTCCACGATTCAGCACTTCGGACCGTATCATTTGGGTCTTATGGCGATGCCTGTTCCACCAATCGAAGAGCAGAAAGAGATCACGGCATGGTTGGATGGGGCTCTCGCTGCGGCATCAACCGCCGAACAGCGAGTAACGAAAAGCGTCGAGCTGCTTTCTGAGTATCGCACCGCTCTTATCACCGCCGCAGTGAATGGCCAGATCGAGGGGTTGCGATGACCCTCGCGGCCGCAAGCTATTTCGACCACCTTCGGGCCTACATTTCGCCGGCCTACATCATCGACGACGGCTCAACGGGCGCGATTGCGCTGAAAGAGAAATACTTCCCGGACGGATCAACAAAGAAGGCGACCAGAACGGTCGTGCTGCCATTCAAGGGCAAGGCGTTTGCGATTAAACTCGACGGGCACAAAGAGGCGCTTTTTCACTTCCTGGACGATAACGGAAAACAGTGGTCAAAACGCTGCGACTTCGTCGTGTTTCAATGCCAAAGCAAGACTGTCAACGCCTACCTTTTTGAATTCAAAACCAAGAGCCTTGAGGCGCAATCCATCATTGATCAACTCAAGGCGGGCTTGAGCTGGTGCGCGAGCCTACGGCGCGTAATTTTTCAATACACTGGTGATGACCGAACACTTCGTGTCCGAAAGTTTGTATTTACGGAGAATGAGAACCCCGGGCCATACCTTGACGCTGCCGGCAAATACCTAGCGCGTGACCCATCCATCCGGCATTATCACTATGATCATTTAAAAGACTTGACGCTGGATACGTTGGAGAACAGCTCCATCAACACAGTTTAAGGGGGGGCAATGGCTGGACATACGGAACGCGATTTTGAGAATGCCATCGAGGTCGGCCTCCTTGCCGGGGGCGGCTATCACAAGGGCGACCCCAAGGCCTTCGACGCTACCACGGCCCTCTTCCCCGCCGATGCGATCGCGTTCATCCGCGCCAGCCAACCAACGCGCTGGGCGGAACTCGAAGCGATGCTCAAGGATCGCACAGAGGCGACGATCCTAGACAGCCTCACCAAAGAATTGGCCACGAAGGGCGCGCTTGGCGTCCTGCGCCACGGCTTCAAGTGCTACGGCAAGCAGCTACGACTGGCCTACTTCCGCCCGAACTCTGGCATGAACCCGGAAGCTGCCGCGCGCTACGCTGCCAACCGCTTCACCATCACCCGCCAGGTTGAATTCGTTTCCGACGTTCTGAAGAAACCGGACGGTTCAAAACGCCGCTGCATTCTTGATGTCGTTCTTTCGGTCAACGGCTTACCGGTCGTCACGGCGGAACTGAAAAATCCGCTCACCGGCCAGCGCGCCGAGGATGCCTGCGCCCAATACAAAAAAGATCGCGACGGGCGTGATCCCCTTTTTCGCTTCAAGGAGTGCGCACTCGTTCACTTTGCGGTCGATCCCGACGAAGTCTGGATGACAACTCAGCTGAAGGGCGCTGAGACGACGTTCCTGCCCTTTAACCGCGGTCACAACAATGGAGCGGGCAACCCACCGGTCGAGGGCAACTGGAAGACCCACTACCTGTGGGACGAGGTTCTGCGCGCCGATAGCTTGCTCGACATCCTCCAGCGCTTCATGCACCTCGAAGTCACCGAGCGGACGGTGCCGACCTCAACGGGCATGCGCACGATCCGCAAGGAGGCGATGATCTTTCCGCGCTATCACCAGCTGGACGCTGTTCGGAAGCTCGTGTCGCATGCAGGGGCAAACGGATCGGGGCGCAATTATCTCGTCCAGCACTCGGCGGGGTCAGGGAAATCCAACACCATCGCTTGGCTCGCGCATCGCCTTGCGTCGCTGCATGACGAGAGGGACCAGAAGGTCTTTCATTCGGTGATCGTCATCACCGACCGGCGCGTCCTCGATCAGCAGCTTCAGAACACGATCTACCAGTTCGAACACAAGATGGGCGTCGTGGAGAAGATCGAGGAGGATACGCAGCAGCTCGCCAAGGCGCTCGCCAACGGCACGCCGATTATCATCTCGACGATCCAGAAATTTCCGTTCATCAGCCAGGCCATTCGGACCCTGGAGGCCAAGGGCACGGGTGTCGCGATCGCGACTCGCGATAAGCGTTTCGCGGTGATCGTGGACGAGGCGCATAGCTCTCAGTCCGGAGAGACGGTCTCGGCGCTTAAAGGGATTCTTAACAAGGACGGGATCGCCGACGCCATCGCCAGCCAGGTTGGCGAGGAGGAGGATGACGATCTTTCCGAGGAGGCGAAGGCGCGCATCCGCAAAGAGATGTTGCAGCGTGGGCGCCAGCCCAACTTAAGCTTCTTCGCCTTCACGGCGACACCGAAATACAAGACGAAAGTCGTCTTCGATGAGCCAGGCCCCACCGGCGCGTCGCCCTTCCACGAGTACACGATGCGTCAGGCCATCGAGGAGGGCTTCATCCTCGACGTGCTGGAAAACTACGTTACCTACAAACGCTTCTTTGGCCTGGTGAAGCAGATCGAGGCCGACCCCGAGGTGCCAAAGCAAAAGGCGGCGAAGGCGCTCGGACAATTCCTGGAACTGCACCCGGTCAACATCGAGCAGGTCGTGACCGTCATTATCGAGCACTTCCGGCTCAAGGTGATGCATGAGCTCGGCGGGCGCGCCAAGGCGATGGTGGTCACGGGCTCGCGCCTGTCTGCGGTGAAGTATAAGAAGGCCTTCGACCGCTACATTCGGGACAAGGGCTATCAAGGCATTCGCGCGCTGGTGGCCTTCTCCGGCACGGTTGAGGATGACGATCTGCCGGGCGCCAGCCACACCGAAGTCGCCATGAATGACGGTCTGCCTGAGCGTGAGCTTCCCGAGCGCTTCGCGGGCGACGACTACCGCGTTCTCATCGTGGCAGAGAAGTATCAGACCGGATTTGATCAGCCGCTGCTTCAGACGATGTATGTCGTGAAGAGGCTTGCCGGTGTCCAGGCAGTGCAGACGCTCTCACGCCTCAATCGGACCGCGCCGGGAAAATCGCGCGTGTTCGTGCTCGATTTCAAGAATGAAGAGGACGATATCTACAAAGCCTTCAAGCCCTACTACGAAGCGACGCCGATCGGTGAGCACGTCGATCCGCACAAGTTGAACGGGCTGAGCCACAAGCTGCTACAGGCGTCGGTGTTCACTCCGGACGACTTGCGGGCATTCTCAGAAGTCTGGTTCAAAGGCAAGCGCGACCATAGCGGGCAGGACCACAAGATGATGAACGCGGTTCTTGATCGCTGCGTTGAGCGGTTCAAAGGAATGGAAGAGCCGGCACAGGAGGAGTTTCGCGGCCAGATTGGCGCGTTTCGGAGCCTCTATGCCTTTCTCTCGCAGGTGATGCCGTACCACGATGAAGGGCTCGAACAGACCTATGCCTTCATCCGCAACCTTGCCGCGAAGCTGCCGCTGCCCGGCGATGGGACAAAGTTCACGCTTGATGACGATGTCGCCCTGAAATACTTCCGGCTACAGCAGGTCAATGAGGGCGCGATCGATCTGAGTGTAGGCGAGGCCGATCCCCTCAAAGGACCCTCCGACGTTGGCACGGCAGGGCGCAAAGACACGGACGTCGCATTGTCCACCCTAGTCGGAAATTTGAACGAGCGCTTTGGGACGTCGTTTACAGAGGCTGATCAGCTGTTCTTCGACCAGGTGCGCGCAACAGCAGAACATGACGAAAAGATTGTAGAAGCCGCTCAGGCCAATAATTTGACGAATTTCTCCGCCTATTTTGGGCGCATCCTGGACGATCTTTTTATCCAGCGCATGGAGGGTAACGACGAGATATTCAGTCGTGTGATGAGCGACCCAGCATTTCGAAAGGCCGCGCAGGATCATCTTGCGAAGGACGTCTACGAACGTCTTCGGCGCGATACGGCGAGCTAAGTAAACGAGCCGATGACCCTCATTAGATTAATTGAGATCGAAAACTTTCGCAGCGTAAAAGCCCTGAAGTGGCAGCCGTGCGAAGGAATCAACTGCCTAGTCGGCCCGGGTGATAGCGGCAAATCGACCGTGCTTGACGCCATAGACTATTGCATCGGTGCACGCCGTTCCCTGCAAGTGACCGATGCCGATTTCGCAGCTTTAGACATCGAGAAACCCGTTCGTATTTGTGTGACACTCGGTGCGCTGCCCGACGGGCTGAAAAGCATGGAGACGTACGGACTATATCTAGGCGGCTTCAACGCCGCGACGGGAGAGATTTCGCCGGAGCCGGGAGCGGGTCTCGAAACCGTTCTGACCGTTCAACTGCTTGTGGACAGCGATCTTGAGCCGCAATGGTCGCTGGTGTCGCAGCGCGCTGCCGCGCAAGGCCAATCGCGATCTCTGAATTGGGGGGACCGCGTGCAGTTATCACCGACGCGCCTTGGCGCGATCAACGACAACAACCTCACGTGGCGACGCGGCTCCCTTCTAAACAGGCTGTCTGAAGAGCGCGCCGATGCCTCGAAGGAACTGGCGAAGGCTGCCCGCGATGTCCGCGCTGCGTTCGGTGCGCAGGCCAACGCGCAGCTTGCCGAAGCGCTGGCCACCGTCACGAGAACAGCGAAGAGCCTTGGCATTCCAGTCGGTGCCGAAGTGAAAGCCCTGCTCGATGCAGCCTCGGTCTCCTTTAGCGGAAGCACGATCTCGCTTCATGATGAGGCCGGTGTCCCCTTGCGGGGGCTGGGACTCGGTTCGACGCGGCTTCTGATTGCGGGACTTCAGCGCCAGGCCGCGGCGAACGCTTCGATCGTCCTGATAGATGAGCTCGAACACGGGCTGGAGCCGCACCGGATAATCATGCTGCTCGGAGCCCTCGGCGCGAAGGACAAGCCGGCTCCGCTTCAGGTGTTCATGACCACGCACTCGCCCGTGGCCGTCCGCGAACTGGCGGCCGACCAGCTCTTCGTCTTGCGCCAGCAGAGGGATCTCCACCATGCGCTCGCGGTAGGAGCTGCCGGCGATGTGCAGGGCACGATCCGGAAGTATCCCGATGCCCTTCTGGCAACGACGGTGTTCGTGTGCGAAGGCGCGAGCGAAGTCGGCCTCATGCGAGGGATCGATCAGTTCCGAGCGGCGCAAGGTCATCCGCCGATCGCGGCTTGCGGCTGCGCCCTGGTTGATGGTGGAGGCAGTGAACTCTTCGCTCGGGCGCTCGCGTTCCAGGCGCTCGGCTATCGCGTCGCCACGATGCGCGACAGCGACGTGCATCCTACGCCGGAATTGGAGGCCAAATTCACCGCAGCCGGCGGAACAGCGTTCCGGTGGCGTGAGGGCCGCGCGCTCGAAGACGAGGTGTTCCTCTCCGTGGGGTCAGCCACGGTAACCAAGCTGCTGGAAGTGGCGGTCGCTGCGAAGGAAGAATCGCTCATCAACGAGCACATCAAAACCGCCTCGCTGAATGCCATTAACCTTGTGTCCATCAAGGCCGAGTGCGCGGAAGCACTCTCCCCGGCAAGCCGCGCCATCCTCGGTAAGGCCGCGCGGCTGAAAGGGTCGAAAGGGTGGTTCAAGTCGGTCGGGCTTATGGAGCAAGCGACCCGGGACATCATCGCACCCGAGTTACCGCAGGCCGACCCTGCTATCGGTCAGCTCATCGACAGCATATTCAAGTGGATTGCGGATGGTGGCCGCTGACATCGACCTTCTGACCATCGCGCGCGGGCGGATCGTCGCGCCGGCAGGATGTGGGAAGACGCAGCTCATCGCCGAGGCGCTGGCGCGCCACACTGGGCCGAAGCCGATCTTGATCCTGACCCACACCAATGCGGGTGTGGTCGCGCTTCGTGCCCGGCTCGATAAAGCCGGGGTGAAAGCCTCCTCCTACAGGCTCTCAACAATTGACGGCTGGGCGATCCGGCTGATCACGACGTTTCCCGAACGCGCCGCGCATAAGCCGGCGATCCTGACTGGTGCCCGCCCCAGCTACCCTGCCATTCGGGTCGCTGCGGCTAATCTCCTGAAGAACGGACATATCGACGATGTGATTGCCGCGAGCTATGAACGTCTGCTGGTTGACGAATACCAGGACTGCTCGATCAGGCAGCACGCCATCGTCTACTACGCGTCCGCGATGCTTCCCGTCTGCGTTATGGGCGACGATATGCAGGCGATCTTCGGCTTTGGAGATGACGAGCTCGCCAATTGGAATGATCACGTCTGCTCACATTTCCCCCTCTCGGGGTCTCTTGATCGTCCCTGGCGCTGGATCAATGCCGGTGCCGAGCCGCTCGGGGCATGGCTTCTGGATGCCCGCGCAAAGCTCCTGGCCCGTCAACCTTTGGACCTGAGAACGCTCCCGGACCACGTCACGTGGGTACCACTTGACGGTACGACCGCCGACCATCCGAAACGTTTGGACGCTTGCAGGGCCGCAGCCCCCGGTGGCGCAGGGTCTGTCCTCATCATTGGGGACAGCATGAACCCCGCCAGCCAGCGCCGGTTTGCCAGCCAAACGCCAGGTGCCGTTACCGTGGAAGCGGTTGATCTGCGCGACCTTGTTACCTTCGCCGCCGGGCTCGACCTCAACGCCAGCGACGCTCTTTCGAAGATCGCGTGCTTTGCGGAAGAGCTGATGACCAACGTAGGTGCGGCGGACCTGGTCCGGCGGGCAGCCACGATCAGCCGCGGCGCCGAACGACGGGAGGCGTCGGCCACGGAAACGGCGGCGCTCGCCTTTCTCGGGGATCGCACGCATAAGCGGGTCGCAGCGCTCCTTGTGGAAATCAACAAGGCGGCAGGGGTGAGGGTCTACCGCCCGGCGGTCCTTCAAGCCTGCCTGCGGGCGCTTGATCTGTGCGAGGGCTCGGGCGGAAAGACCTTTCATGAGGCTGCGGTGCACATGCGAGAGCAGAACCGCCTGCTGGGCCGTCCGCTGCCGCGCCGCGCGGTCGGGAGCACGTTGTTGCTCAAGGGTCTCGAAGCAGAGGTCGCCGTTCTCCTGAACGGCGACGACCTGAACGCGCGGAATCTGTATGTGGCAATGACCCGCGGCTCGAAGCGGATCGTCGTGTGCGCGCGCTCCCCTGTATTGAGCCCGCCGCTATGAAAGCCGCGGGACTGGGTGGCGGTCTCTGGCTGGGGTGCAGGGGGCAGGCACGCCTCCTGGTCGATGGGGTCCGGGGGAGAGCGAAGTCTCCCGCTGGTCGTGGATCCACCCGCGAAAGGGTGGCGGCATCCAAACCGCGAAGGTTTGGCCCCTCGGGAGAGGCAGGGTTCCAAGGGGCAGGCACGCCCACTGGCCATGGGGTGTCGGGGAGCACGGAGGCTCACTGACTGGCGATCCAACGGCCAGACGTTGGGCGTGGGGGATGCAACGGGGGCGCGCAGCGGCCCCCTTGCCAAGATGCGCGGTATTACCGCGCACATCTTGCAATCTACCGAAGGCTGACCCGAAACCGGACCGCGACAATCAGGCACCGCCCTTCCGGCTTTGACGCAACGCCACCCGCAGCCGACGCTCTGCATCACCGATGAGCCGTTCATACTGCTCAATGAGGCCACCGTGATCCAGTGGAACCCGCCCTGGCTTGATCGTAAGCATCCGCCGAGGGCCACGGCGGGCTGGCTGTCAGGCGGCAGCGGCGTCTTTGGCCTGGTCGCCCTTCCAGTTCCAGGGCAGCAATTCGTCCAGCCGGGAGGCCGGGTGGTCGGCGATCCTGACGAGCACGTCGGCCAGCCAGGCGCGCGGATCCACATCGTTGAGCTTGGCGGTGACGATGAGCGAGTACATCGCCGCGGCGCGCTCCCCGCCGCGATCGGAGCCGGCGAACAGCCACGACTTCCGCCCGAGCGCGATGCCACGCAGGGCGCGCTCGGCGGCGTTGTTGGTCAGGCAAATCCGGCCATCGCCGAGGATGCGCGTGAACGCGTCCCAGCGCTTCAGCATGTAGTCCATCGCCTTGGCCAGATCATTGTGCCGCGACAGCCTGGCGCGGGTCTCACGCATCCAGGCTTCGAGGTCTGCGACCAACGGCGCGATATGCTTCTGGCGCTCGGCCAGGCGCTGGTCGGCCGGCAGGCCATTGATGGCGCGCTCGGCGTCAAAGATCGCGTCGATCCGTCGCACCGCCTCGGCGGCCAGCGGCGCCCGGGCGACCTCGGCCAGATTGAACAGCTTGCGCCGGCCATGCGCCCAGCAGGCCGCCTCCGTCACCGGGCCCGGCCTGCGCCCCGGCACGTAGAGGTCGTTGAACCCGGCATAGGCATCCGCCTGCAGGATCCCGGCGTAGCCCGCCAGGTGCCGGTTCGGGTGCTCGGCCGTGCGGTCGCACGAATAGCGGAACATCGCCGCCGGCGGTGCCGGGCCGGCAAAGGGCCGGTCGTCACGCACATAAGTCCAGAGCCGCGCCGTGACGGTCCTGCCCTTGGCCAGCAGCGGCACCGTGGTGTCGTCGCCATGCAATCGCGGCCCGGCCAGAACGTGGGCGTCGATCAGCGTCACCAGGGGCGCCAGCATGGCGGTGCAGGTGCCGACCCAGTCGGCCAGCGTCGATACGCTGAGCTCGATCCCCTCGCGGCCATAGCTTTCGCTCTGGCGGTTCAGCGGCAGGTGCTGGCCGAATTTCGCCTCCAGGATCATCGCCAGCAGGTTCGGTCCGGCACGACCGCGAGCGATCGGGTGGAACGGCGCCGGCGGCTGGGTGATGCTCTCGCAGGATCGGCAGGAGAACCGCTCGCGCACGGTCTGGATCACCTTCCACTGGCGCGGCACCACCTCCAGCGTCTCCGTGACATCCTCGCCGAGCTTGGCCAGCCTGCCGCCGCAGCAGGGACAGGCCGACGGGGCCGCGATCACCACCCGCTCGCGCGGCAGATGCGCCGGCAGCGGGGCACGGACGGGCTTGCGGCCGGGTGGGCCGGACCGCTGGCCGGGGGCGGTCTCGGCCTTTGTGGCCTGCTCGCTGGCGGCCGTGACCACCTCGTCGAGTTCCAGTTCCAACTGGTCGAGCAGCTTGCGGCCGCGCTCGGAGGAGGCGCCAAACCTATCGTGCCTGAGCCTGGCGATCAGCAGCTTGAGATGGGCCACCATCGTCTCGGCCCCGCAGGCACGTGCCTCGGCCTCGCGCCGGGCCAGTTGCTCTGCCGCCAGCGCTGCGCGCAGGGCTTCGAGATCGTCGGGCAGGCTGTCCGGCGTCGGCGTCATGCCAAGGATGGAATCACAGACCGCCCGCGGCAGGTAGTCGGAATTCGTCGCGGCGCTGATCTATCCTGCGACTTCCGGCCGCCATGTCCGTTGCGGATTTCGCCAGTCGATTCCGTCGAGCATATAGGCCAGCTGCGCGCCCGAGATCGCGACCGATCCGTCCGCCGGCGAGGGCCAGATGAACCGGCCGCGTTCCAGCCTCTTGGCGTAGAGCGACATGCCGAGGCCGTCATGCCAGACGATTTTCAGCAGATCGCCGCGGCGTCCCCGGAATACGTAGAGATCGCCGGCATGGGGATCGCGCCCAAGGGCCTGCTGCACCTGTAGCGCCAGGCCGTTCATGCCGCGGCGCATGTCGGTGTGGCCAACCGCCAACCAGACCCGCACGCCGGAAGGGACCGGGATCATCCGCGCAGTGCTGCCAGGATGCGACGCAGGGCCATGGTGCTGATCCGGTCCGTCACGCGCACCATGGTGCCGTCGGCAAGCATGATCTCGATGCGCTCGTCCGGCTCTCTGTCAGGATCGGTGCAAGTCGTCGGTGATGCCGGTCCCGCCAACTCCGGCACCACGCGCAGCGGGACGAAGGTCGCGACATCTGCCGCAAGCCTGCCGCGCCGCCGCGCGTCGCGCCACTGCCACAGCAAGCCACGGCTGACATCGTTCCGACGCGCCACCTCGTTGAACATGGCACCGGGTTCGTCCAACTCGGCCAGGATCCGCAGTTTCTCCTCAGCCCGCCAGCGGCGCCGTCGCTCGACGCCCGTGATGATCTCCATCCCGAAACCCAGCCTCCGCCCTTAACGGCGCTCGAAAGAACGCCCGTAAGAGCAAAAGACAGGCTCAGCCAAATCGCGGTAGGCGGCCCTCGCCGGATGGGTACGCTTGATCCGCCTCAGCTTGTCGATGGCAGCCTGCATAGCGAGGATGTATCGCCGCTCGTTCCAAACAGCGACGTTCTGTGGAGGACGATTCAGCGGCCCCGTGATCTTGACCGCGAGCTTGATCGCCGAAACCAACGCCTCACTCGTCAGGTCGGGATTCTGCGCTGAGAAAATAGCTTCAGCCACCATGTGCCGGTGTGATTCAGGGGGAACCCCGCGTATCCCAGGGGCCAGTCTCGACGCGAGCCGCGTCATGGTCGGATCGAAGAAATACGATGGAAAATTCTTGTCCGCCTCTGCAAGAAATTCCATGAAATCTTCCGGCGCGGGGAAGTACCTAATCTCTGTGAGCCGCTTTCGAAGGAGCTGGAAAATCGTGGCCGCTGTATTTTTGCTGTAACCCACACGCTCCGCTGCGTCCTTCGCTGTCGTCTTTTTGCCAACGATGCTTTCCGCGTAGGCCTGTATGAGCTTTTCCATCTGGTAGTCGGATAGCTTCTGGCCGACCAGATACCGGGCCTGACGGTGGGCGCGACCGGTGGCGGAGCCTTTGGGGCCAGTCTGCGACTCGTCCTTTTCAGCCACGATACCTCGTCAAAAAATCATTTCAGTGCAACGCGTTAGGCCGCACACGGGAAGCGGATGCGCCTAGTTTGATAGGACGATGTTCGGGCCTCAAGTGTAGTCCAGTGTTGATAACCGCCTCCAATCACCGAAAACTATAGAGAAGGCAGTCATAGGAACGAAATCCTTGATTGTTCTTGAAATGTTCTATATGCTGTGGCGGAGTGTTTTGACGCGGAAAACGGCACGGAAGGAGGCGCGGCATGGACAATAGCGATCAAGCCCGCCTTCACGGGCCGAAGGAGGCAACACCTGGCGACGCAGCGCTTGCAGCGCGTGCCATGGCCTTCGATCCGGGGCGGTACCGCCACTATCTGGCTCACCTCGACATGAGCGAGGAGGCGCAAACCGAACTTCTCAACGTAGTCTGGCGCATCATGGAAGGGTTCGTTGATCGTGCATTTGGCCACGATGCCGCGCAGCTCGCCCGAAATGCTGGGGATAATCTCGCGCCGGTGCGTGCTCGCAATGCGGGAGCCGAGGTAAGCTCGGGTCACTCAACGCATACGGGCACTGGCACCTTGGCGGACGCGTTCCGCCTGAGCGGTGAAGGCGATTCAAAGGAGCGCACCGGATCACATGCAGACTAACCCACAGAAGGCCGTCATCTACTGCCGTGTCTCGTCCACCAAACAGGTGAGGCAGGGCGATGGCTTGCGCAGCCAGGAAACCCGCTGCCGCGAATTTGCGTCCTTCCGTGGCTATGAGGTCCTTGAAGTTTATCGGGATGATATCTCGGGTGGCTCGGTCTCCCGTACCGGCATGTCCGCGCTTCTGAAATTTCTTAAAGAGAACCGGAAGAAGGGGTACGTCACGATCATCGACGCGCTTGATCGCTTCGCGCGTGACATTCGCGGCCATTGGGACTTGCGCGATCTTCTCCGGGAGGCGGGCGGTAAGATCGAAAGCCCGTCCTTCGAGTTCGGCGATGATGCGGACAGCATCTTCCGCGAGAACCTAATGGCATCCGTTGCGCAGCACCAGCGCCAGAAGAACGCGGAGCAGACAACCAATCGTATGCGCGCCCGCGCCATGAACGGCTATTGGGTAACGCGCGCGCCCATCGGCTACCGCTATCAGCGGGTGGAAGGCCACGGCAAGCTTCTAACGCGCGACGAGCCGTTGGCGTCGATCATCGCGGAGGCCCTTGAAGGCTTCGCCTCGGGCCGGTTCGAGACAGTGACGGAGGTCAAACGCTTCCTGGAAGCGCAGGCCGCATACCCGCGCAACTCGAACAACGAAGTCCATATCGAGGTAAGCATCCGCCGAGGGCCACGGCGGGCTGGCTGTCAGGCGGCAGCGGCGTCTTTGGCCTGGTCGCCCTTCCAGTTCCAGGGCAGCAATTCGTCCAGCCGGGAGGCCGGGTGGTCGGCGATCCTGACGAGCACGTCGGCCAGCCAGGCGCGCGGATCCACATCGTTGAGCTTGGCGGTGACGATGAGCGAGTACATCGCCGCGGCGCGCTCCCCGCCGCGATCGGAGCCGGCGAACAGCCACGACTTCCGCCCGAGCGCGATGCCACGCAGGGCGCGCTCGGCGGCGTTGTTGGTCAGGCAAATCCGGCCATCGCCGAGGATGCGCGTGAACGCGTCCCAGCGCTTCAGCATGTAGTCCATCGCCTTGGCCAGATCATTGTGCCGCGACAGCCTGGCGCGGGTCTCACGCATCCAGGCTTCGAGGTCTGCGACCAACGGCGCGATATGCTTCTGGCGCTCGGCCAGGCGCTGGTCGGCCGGCAGGCCATTGATGGCGCGCTCGGCGTCAAAGATCGCGTCGATCCGTCGCACCGCCTCGGCGGCCAGCGGCGCCCGGGCGACCTCGGCCAGATTGAACAGCTTGCGCCGGCCATGCGCCCAGCAGGCCGCCTCCGTCACCGGGCCCGGCCTGCGCCCCGGCACGTAGAGGTCGTTGAACCCGGCATAGGCATCCGCCTGCAGGATCCCGGCGTAGCCCGCCAGGTGCCGGTTCGGGTGCTCGGCCGTGCGGTCGCACGAATAGCGGAACATCGCCGCCGGCGGTGCCGGGCCGGCAAAGGGCCGGTCGTCACGCACATAAGTCCAGAGCCGCGCCGTGACGGTCCTGCCCTTGGCCAGCAGCGGCACCGTGGTGTCGTCGCCATGCAATCGCGGCCCGGCCAGAACGTGGGCGTCGATCAGCGTCACCAGGGGCGCCAGCATGGCGGTGCAGGTGCCGACCCAGTCGGCCAGCGTCGATACGCTGAGCTCGATCCCCTCGCGGCCATAGCTTTCGCTCTGGCGGTTCAGCGGCAGGTGCTGGCCGAATTTCGCCTCCAGGATCATCGCCAGCAGGTTCGGTCCGGCACGACCGCGAGCGATCGGGTGGAACGGCGCCGGCGGCTGGGTGATGCTCTCGCAGGATCGGCAGGAGAACCGCTCGCGCACGGTCTGGATCACCTTCCACTGGCGCGGCACCACCTCCAGCGTCTCCGTGACATCCTCGCCGAGCTTGGCCAGCCTGCCGCCGCAGCAGGGACAGGCCGACGGGGCCGCGATCACCACCCGCTCGCGCGGCAGATGCGCCGGCAGCGGGGCACGGACGGGCTTGCGGCCGGGTGGGCCGGACCGCTGGCCGGGGGCGGTCTCGGCCTTTGTGGCCTGCTCGCTGGCGGCCGTGACCACCTCGTCGAGTTCCAGTTCCAACTGGTCGAGCAGCTTGCGGCCGCGCTCGGAGGAGGCGCCAAACCTATCGTGCCTGAGCCTGGCGATCAGCAGCTTGAGATGGGCCACCATCGTCTCGGCCCCGCAGGCACGTGCCTCGGCCTCGCGCCGGGCCAGTTGCTCTGCCGCCAGCGCTGCGCGCAGGGCTTCGAGATCGTCGGGCAGGCTGTCCGGCGTCGGCGTCATGCCAAGGATGGAATCACAGACCGCCCGCGGCAGGTAGTCGGAATTCGTCGCGGCGCTGATCTATCCTGCGACTTCCGGCCGCCATGTCCGTTGCGGATTTCGCCAGTCGATTCCGTCGAGCATATAGGCCAGCTGCGCGCCCGAGATCGCGACCGATCCGTCCGCCGGCGAGGGCCAGATGAACCGGCCGCGTTCCAGCCTCTTGGCGTAGAGCGACATGCCGAGGCCGTCATGCCAGACGATTTTCAGCAGATCGCCGCGGCGTCCCCGGAATACGTAGAGATCGCCGGCATGGGGATCGCGCCCAAGGGCCTGCTGCACCTGTAGCGCCAGGCCGTTCATGCCGCGGCGCATGTCGGTGTGGCCAACCGCCAACCAGACCCGCACGCCGGAAGGGACCGGGATCATCCGCGCAGTGCTGCCAGGATGCGACGCAGGGCCATGGTGCTGATCCGGTCCGTCACGCGCACCATGGTGCCGTCGGCAAGCATGATCTCGATGCGCTCGTCCGGCTCTCTGTCAGGATCGGTGCAAGTCGTCGGTGATGCCGGTCCCGCCAACTCCGGCACCACGCGCAGCGGGACGAAGGTCGCGACATCTGCCGCAAGCCTGCCGCGCCGCCGCGCGTCGCGCCACTGCCACAGCAAGCCACGGCTGACATCGTTCCGACGCGCCACCTCGTTGAACATGGCACCGGGTTCGTCCAACTCGGCCAGGATCCGCAGTTTCTCCTCAGCCCGCCAGCGGCGCCGTCGCTCGACGCCCGTGATGATCTCCATCCCGAAACCCAGCCTCCGCCCTTAACGGCGCTCGAAAGAACGCCCGTAAGAGCAAAAGACAGGCTCAGCCAAATCGCGGTAGGCGGCCCTCGCCGGATGGGTACATATCGAGCGGGTCAACGAGATGATCTCGCGCCCCGTCTATGCGGGCCATATCACCTATGACGACTGGGGCCTTAGCTTGGTTCCTGCCAAGCATGAGCCTCTTGTGAGCCTAGCCACTTGGCAGGCCGTTCAGGATCGGCGGTTCGGTCGGATGGCGAAGGCTCCGGCGCGGCGCGACCTGTCCGACGAATTCCCGCTGCGCGGGTTCGTCACCTGTGGCCACTGCAACGAGCCGCTGACCGCCTGTTGGTCTAAGGGCCGCAGTGCCCGCTATCCCTACTATCTGTGCGATACGCGCGGCTGTCCGGAGACTCGGAAGTCGATCCGCAAGGATGTGATCGAGGGGCAATTCGAGACGCTGCTCGGCGAGCTGCGGCCATCAGAGGGTCTGTTCAACCTCGCCTTCCAAATGTTCCGTGACCTGTGGGATGCGAAGCTCGCGAGCACGCGGACGCAAGGCGCGACGCTGCAAGCGCAGCTTCGCGCGGTCGAGAAAAAAGTTGAGCAACTGCTGGATCGCGTCGTCGAGGCGACCAGCGCGTCGGTGATCTCTGCCTATGAGCGGCGGATCAAGGAGCTTGAGACGGAGAAGGCGATCATGCGCGAGCGGATGGCCGGAGGCGGCAAGCCGCTGAAGAGTTTTGGTGAGACTTATCGAACCGCGTTCGATTTCCTCTCAAACCCTTGTAATCTTTGGAAGTCTGATAGGATCGAAGACCGCCGCGCGGTGCTGAAACTCGCCTTCGCGGACCGTCTGCCATACGTTCGCGGTGAGGGCTATCGAACCGCCAAAATCTCCATGCCATTCAAGCTGTTGGGAGACGTTCAGATGCTCGAAAGAGGGATGGTGCGCCCGGAGGGAGTCGAACCCCCGACCGACGGAGTAGAAATCCGATGCTCTATCCAGCTGAGCTACGGGCGCCTTCTATCCTGTGTAGGCGAAAGCGCCAGCGTTTTGAACCGCCTCGCGCCACGGCAAAACAGAAGGGGCCGCAAACAGGAAGGGCCGGCGCATCACCTGCGCCGGCCCCCCTCTTGTCAGACGCGACGTCTCAGTGGACGCGGCGACGCCGGGCCAGGCCCAGCCCCACCAACGCCGTGCCGAACAGCGCCAAGGTCGCCGGCTCCGGCACATTGGTCGTGATCCGGGCATAGAGGCCGGCGCTACGCGAGCCACCCTCTTCGCTGATGAAGTCGTTCACAATGGTGTTGCCGCCATTGGTCGAGAAGCCGACCAGGGCGATCGTGTAGTAGACGCCACCGACTTCAAAGGTCGACGTCGTGTCCAGGTTGGTGAAGGTGATCTGGTCGGCGCAATCCGGGCCCTGCGGGAACTGGCACGGCGGCGCGTTCGTCGTTTCGTTGATGTTGAACCGATACTGGAAGGTCTGGTTCACCGGGGTCGCGCCCGCGACGTTCGTCAGCAGGCTCAGCACCGTGCTGGACGCGGCCGAGCCACCGCCGATCGGGTTGTTGTAATGGGTCAGCGTGCCGAGCAGGAAGGTCGTCTCGGTCGGGATGACCGCAAGCGGCGGGTTCGCCGGATCGAAGCCGAGGCCGCTCTGCCCCTGGCCGGTGCTGGTGCCCCAACGGATCTGGTAGACGGTGGCGTTCCCGCCGCCCGACGTGGTGGTGTTGACGTTGGTGCCGCCGACGGTCCCGCCCCACGTCGGCGCGGTCGAATTGATGGTGATGTTGGCAGCGCTGGCGGTCGCCATGCCCAGGCCGAGGGCCAGGGCGCCGACGGCGACGGATTGAAGCAATTGCGTCCTCATAACGTTCTCCTTTGTGACTTCGAACCGGGCCGCCGGACACCTGCACCACGTGCCGGCATTGACGGTGAAGACATAAAAGCGAAATGCGTGCCACGCCAAAAACAACGCAATTACAATGGCTTATACAAAGAAACGGACGTTACCTTTTGGTATCGTAAAGAAATCCAACGCGACGCCCCAGGCGGCGGCGGCGTGCCGCGCGCACGTCATCGCGCCCCGGACCAGCCGGCGCGCCGAAGCGGTCAATGAGGGAAATCCGGGACCGAGACCCGTCAGGCCGTCCCGTCAAGCCGCCCCGTCAGGCAGCGGTGCGCGAAACCGGCGTCAATGCGTCCAGTTGGTCGCGCGGCCGAACTTGAAGTTGTCGGCATAGACCTTGGGCTTGATCGCCCGCGGCGCCGGGGGTTCCTCGACCTCGAAGGCCAGGCCCTGGGCCGTGGCATAGGCGACGGCGTCCGCCCGCGTCGGGAAGCACAGCACCACCTCGGTCCCCTCGGTATCGCCCGACCCCCACCAGCCGGTCAGCGGGTCCAGGCGCTTCTGGCCTGTCGCCGGGAAGCTCAGCACCCATTGATGCGTGCCGGCGCGGCCGGATTGCATGGCCGAACGCGGCGGCTGGTGGATGCGTGCGATGCGGGCCATGCGATGATCCCTGGAGGTGGTCGGGGCGACAGGATTCGAACCTGCGACTTCTACGTCCCAAACGTAGCGCTCTACCAGACTGAGCTACACCCCGCGCCGGCGCCTCTTACCGGGTTTCGCGGCGCAGCGATACCGCCCCCGCGCGCGTCGCGCCGCATTGGCCGCGCGCCGCTGGCTGTGACACTGTCGTATCGTTCGAACCCCGGGGCGCGAGAACCAGATGCATTGGCTTCCGACTGTCTTCTTCGGGCTGCTGACGGGCGTCTTCGCCGCGGTCTACGGCGGCATGATGGCCCAGTGGTCCGTCCCCTGGCGGCGCATCTCCAGTTTCGAAGGCGGCGCCGGCTACTACGTCATCGGCCTCGGCCTGCTCAGCTTCCTCATCGGGACGCTGGTCGGGCTTGTCGTCTGCCGCCTCGCCGGCGGGCCGGACGCCAAGGGCATCGCGCGTGGCTTTGGCGCGGCCCTCGGCGTCATGGCCGTCACGATCACCGGATTGGGCGGCCTGGCCTGGCTGCAGCGGGACGTGCCGCCCCTGGTGAACGGCCGGCGGCTGGACCTGGCGGTGGAAATCCGCCTGCCCCCCGGCCTCGTGCCGCCGCGGCCGATGCAGGACGCCCCGGCCTATCTCTCCTTGCACTCCGGCTCCCGGATGTCCGGGCGAAACGGCGATCTGAACCTGGCCGCCGCGCGCCAGGAGGACGGTCGCTGGATCCTGCCCGGCACCGTGTCGCTCCATGTCTCCACCGCACCCCGGCTGCTGGGGGCGGCGCTGCCCGATGCGGCGACGCAGTTCTTCAACACCGACGTTCCCGCGCGGCCCGCCGCCCTGGGCACGGCATGGAGCCCCTGGCTGGATTCCTATCTCGGTACCCTGGAACCGCCGCCGCCCGGCACCGCGCTGCAGGCGCGCTACCGCATCATCCACCGCCCCGATCCGCCGCCGTAGAGCATTTTCACGTCAGGCGGAATCGCCGGGCAACGCGGAAAAATGCGCCAAAACAACGATCTGGGCCGGTTGACGCGGGCCCTTGCGAACCGAAATTGGTCCAGGCGGTCGCGGGGCAAAAAAGCCGACGGGCGCTGCCCCTAGGGCCTGTGGACATTTGGCTTCCGGCGCGTTCGGCGGCGCTTTTCCGCACCTGCCGCGTTGGCTTTGCTCGCCGACCGCATCCCGAAGCCAATTGTCCACAGGCCCTGGGGTCCGCCGGATTACGGCGCGTTGCCGAAAATCCGCTGCTGCACCCGGTCGCCGACCCGCAGCCCCAGCCGTTCCGCCGTCCCCGCCGCCAGTTCCAGGGTCGCCCGCACCGGCCCGCGGCTTTCGATCGAGGCCAACGAATAGGGCACCGTGCGTTCGGCGATGCGGTGGATGCGCCCGTCCTGGGTGATGAAGACCATGTCCAGCGAGGTGATGGTGTTCATCATCCACATGGCGCTTTCGCGCGGGGTGCCCCAGTCGAACAGCATCCCCTCATCCGGCTTCACTTCCGGGCGGAACATCAGCCCGGTCATCTGCTGTTCGGGCCGGATCGCCATTTCCACCGTGAAGGCATGCCTCGTGCCGTCGCGCGTGGTGATGACCAGCGGTTCGACCGGCAAGGTCGGCTGCGGGCCGGTCTGGGCCGACGCAACCATGGGGGCGAGGAGGAGGAGGGCAAGCAGCGCGCGTCTGATCATGGCGCCAAGCCTGCCACGCGCCCGGGCGGCTGTCATCCGCACGGGAATATTTTCCACCCCCCCTTTGGCCCGGCCGATGCTATCCTGTCCGGGTCAAGGGCGGAGCCTTGTCCCCGCCCCCAGGCTATTTGTCCGAAAGCCGCAAAACCCACGGAAAACCTCAGTCCTGGCCGCGCGGGATATCCTCCAGCACGCGGGCGCAAGCGGTCCGCACGACCTCCCGCACCGCCCTCGGTTCGGGGGCGGGGTCGGCCAGCGTGGTGAACCAGTGGTCGGGCGGGTTGCGCCCGGCGGCGCGGTTGAGGGACTGCGCCCGCAACACCGCCTCAGCCGCCGGGGGCAATGTTTCGGGGATCGGCAAGCCATTCAGCGTGGCCCAAAGCCCGGCCCAGCAGCGCCCGACCGACCACGGGTTATACCCGCCGCCGCCCAGCAGGATCAGCCGCGGCGCCAAGGGCATCACCGCCGCCAGGGTGGCGCGATAGGCGGCGTTGGTCAGCGACAGTTTCGCCAGCGGGTCGTCGGCCAGACTATCGGCCCCGGCCTGGATCATCACCGCCTGCGGCCGCCAATACCGCAGGATCGGCAGGATGGCATTGTGCAGGACCCAGGTCGCCTCGGCGTCATGGTAGCCCTGGGGCACCGGGATATTGCGCGCGATGCCGCCGGCCCTGTCCTCCAGGGCACCGGTAAACGGCCAACGCCCGGCCTCATGGATCGACAGGGTCAGCACGCGCGGGTCGGTCGCAAAAGCGTCCTGCACGCCATCGCCGTGATGCGCGTCCAGGTCCAGGTAGAGGATTCGGGTCAGCCCCTGCCCCAGCCATTCCAGGCAGCCGAGCACGCAGTCGTTCAGGTAGCAGAACCCACTCGCCCGATCCGGCCGCCCATGATGGGTGCCGCCGCCGGGCACATGCACGACACCGCCCCCGGCCGTCAGCGCCGCGGCCAGCATCACGCCTCCGGCGCCCGTGGCGGGGCGGGAGAAGATTTCGCGGTAGACCGGGTTGCCGTCCGCGCCGATGCGATGCCGGGCGCGGTCGGCATCATTGACCGACTGCGTCGCCTCGGCCCGTTGCAGCGCGGCCAGGTAGTCGGGGGTATGGAAGGCCAGCAGCGCTTCGGGCGTCGCCCGCGGGCTTTGCAGGAACTGGTCGTCGGGCAACCAGCCCAGCGCGGTCACAAGGTCGGTGACGACGGGGACGCGGGGAATGGCAAGCGGGTGTTTCGGGCCGTAGGTGCTGTGGCGGTAGATCTCGTGCCCGATGTAGACGGGCCGCCGAGCCGGGTCGTACCCGGTCACCCGTGTTCGCGGCCCTTGTCGCGCATGACCCGGGCCTTGTCGCGCTGCCAGTCGCGGGCGGCGATGGTGGCGCGCTTGTCGTGGGCCTGCTTGCCCTCGGCCAGCCCGAGTTTCACCTTTGCCCGCCCCTGTTCGTTGAACAGGATTTCCAGCGGCACGATCGTCGCGCCCTGGCGGGTGACGGCGCCGGCCCAGGTGCTGATCTGCTTATGCGACATCAAGAGTTTACGCGGGCGACGCGGCTCGAACTTCGCCATGAAGGAATTGGTCTGCCATTCGGGGATATAGCAGTTGTAGAGCCACATCTCCCCGTCCCGCTCACCGGCCCAGGCTTCGCCGATGGCGGCCCGGCCGGCGCGCAGGGATTTGACTTCCGCGCCGAGCAAAACCATGCCGGCCTCAAGCGTCTCGTTGATCTTGAAGTCGTAATGGGCCTTGCGGTTCTGCGCCGCGGTGCCGTGGCTGATCAGGCCTTTCTTCTTCGGGGAGGCTGCCATCAGTTGAGCAACCCGGCCTCTTGCAGCGCCGCCTTGACCCGGGTCTTGTTGGCATCGGCCACGGGGGCCAGCGGCAGTCGGCAGGTGTCGCCCGCCAAGCCCAGCAATTGCGCCGCCACCTTCACAGGCCCCGGGCTGGCTTCGCAGAACATCGCGTCATGCACGGGGGTCAGGCGCTCCTGGATCGCCATGGCATCCGCGACGCGCCCGGCGGCCCAGGCGCGGTGCATCTCGGCGCAGAGCCGGGGGGCGACATTGGCGGTCACGGAAATGCAGCCATGGCCACCGGCGGCCAGGAAGGCGATGGCGGTATGGTCCTCGCCCGACAGCTGCGAGAATTCGGGGCCGCAGGCGAGACGGGTATGGATCGGCCGCGCCAGGTTGGCGGTCGCATCCTTCACGCCGACGATATTGGGGTGCTTGGCCAGGCGGGCCATGGTCTCGACCGACATGTCGACCACGCTGCGCGGCGGGATGTTGTAGATCACGATCGGCAGGTCCACGGCATCGGCGATCGCCATGTAATGGCGATACAGGCCTTCCTGCGTCGGCTTGTTGTAATAGGGCGTGACAACCAGCGCCGCCGTGGCACCCGCCTGCTTGGCATGGCGGGTCAGGTCGATCGCCTCGGACGTGCTGTTGCTGCCGGCACCGGCGATCACCGGCACGCGGCCGGCCGCGGTCGCGATGCAGAGTTCGACGACCCGCTTGTGCTCGGCATGGCTCAGGGTGGGGCTTTCGCCCGTGGTGCCGACGGGGATCAGCCCCTCGGTGCCCTCGGCGATCTGCCAGGACACGAAGTCCTGGAAAGCTTTCTCGTCCAGGCTGCCATCGGGACGCATGGGGGTGATCAGTGCGACCAGGCTACCTTGGAACATCCGCTTCTTCCTTATTCAGGCGCGGAACCTAGGTCCTGCGACGGGCTGGGACAAGTCGGCGAGATTCGGCTATGCGTGGCGACCATGCGTCGCGCCCTGATCCTCCTCCTCCTCGCCTCCCCTGCCCCGGTCCTGGCCCAGCCATGGGCAACCGAGGCCCAACGCGCCGCCGGGCGCCAGGCCATGGCCGCCTCCGTCGGTGGCCGCACGGCGGAGGCCGATGGCTTCGCCACCAACGCCGACCCGCTGGTGCGAAAAATCGTGACCTGGGACCGGCTGCAACGCCGTGGCCAGGCGGGCGCTTCGGAACTGGTGGCTTTCGCCGGGGAAAACCCCGACTGGCCGGCGCAGGACGCGCTGCTGCGACGGACCGAGGAAGCCCTGGCGACCGACTCCGATGACGCCCTGGCCATCGCCCATTTCGCCCGCTTCCCGGCCCGCACCCTGGATGGCGCCGCCCGCCAGGCCGACGCCCTGTCCCGCAGCGGTCGCGGCGCCGAGGCCGCCGCCCCGCTGCGCGCCGCCTGGATCAGCGCGACACCCGATGCGCTGGCCGAGGAATCGCTGCTGGCCCGCTACGCCGCCCTGCTGACCGCCGATGCCCATGCGGAACGCTTCGACCGCCTGGCCTGGTCGCGGGACTTCGCCGCCGCCGGTCGCCAGGCCCCGCGCCTGGACGGCAACCGCCGGGCGAACGCGAACCTGCGGCTGTCCATGGCCTCGGACGGGGCCGACCCGGACAGCGCGGCCTCGTCGCGCGACATCGGGGTCCTGGCCGAACGCGCCCGCCTGCTGCGCCGCCGCGACCGCGATGCCGAGGCCGCCGCCGTCTGGGCGACGGCCGCCCCCCTGCAGCGCAACCTGCCGGAGGCCGGGCAGCGAGCCATCTGGACCGAACGCCAGGTGCTGGCCCGCAAGCTGCTGCGCCTGGGCGACGCCCGCGCCGCCTATAACGTCGCCGCCAACCACGGCCAGGCCATCCCGGGCGAACCGCGGCAGGAGGCCGAGTTCCTGGCCGGCTGGTTCGCCCTGCGCAAGCTGGACGAACCGGCCATGGCCCAGCGCCATTTCGTCGCGGTCGGCGAAGGCGCGAACAGCGTGATCACCCGCGCCCGCAGCGGCTACTGGCAAGGCCGCGCCCTGATGGCGCAGCAGCAGACCGTCCGCGCCCGGGAAAAATTCGCCGAGGCCGCGGCGTACCCGACCGCCTTCTACGGGCAGTTGGCGGCCCTGGCCCTGGATCCCGACCCTGGCGCCCTTTCCGCCCGTATCAACGGCATCGTCACCGCGACCCTGACCCCGCCGCAGGTTGCGGGCTTTGGTGAGCGGGAGATGGTGCGCGCCGTGCTGGCGCTGAACGACCTCGGCTACAGCAGCCGCACCCGGCAGTTCCTGCTGCGGCTGGAGGATCTGGCACCCGACGCCGGCGACCGGCTGATGATCGCGCGTCTGGCCAATGTCACGGGCCGGCCGGACAACGCCGTCTGGGTCGCGCGCCGGGCCGGGGCCGATGGGGTGATGATCCACCCCGAAGGCTGGCCGACCCCGGTCGCCGCCCCCGATGGCGGCGCCGAGGCCGCGCTGGTCTTCGGGATCGCGCGGCAGGAGAGCAATTTCGACGCCTCGGCCGTCTCCTCGGCCAATGCGCGGGGGTTGATGCAGTTGATCCCCTCCACCGCCGCCGCCACGGCGCGGCGGGTGGGCGTGCCCTATGCGCTGCCGATGCTGACGCAGGACCCGTCGCTCAACCTGCGGCTGGGCTCGGCCTATCTGGCCGAGATGATGGATCGTTTTGGTGGGTCGGTGGTGCTGGCCGCGGCGGCCTACAACGCCGGGCCGCGTCGGGCGGATGAATGGATGGGCACCTACGGCGATCCGCGGGGCGGCACCGATCCGCTGGACTGGATCGAACAGATCCCGTTCAGCGAAACCCGCAACTACGTGCAGCGCATCATCGAGAACCTGGTGGTCTACCGCGCCCGCACCGCCGATGGCGGCGGGCGCGAGCATCCGCTGCGCCGGACCCTGCTGGTCGCCAACTGATGCGGCTGGTCCGGTACCACGCCGGCGACGGGCTGCCGTTGGCGGCGCGGGACTGGGCGGGGCCGGAAGACCGCACGCCGCTGCTCTGCCTGCCGGGCCTGTCGCGGACCAGCCTGGATTTCGCCCGGCTGGCCGCCCGCCACGGCGGCACGCGGCGGGTCGTGGCGCTGGATTACGCGGGGCACGGCGAAAGCGGCCGCTCCCAGGACCTCGGCCGCTATTCGGCCGAACATGCGCTGCGTGACGTGCTGGATTCCTGCGCGGCGCTGGGGCTGCACCGGGCGGTCGCGGTCGGGACATCCTTCGGCGGGCTGCTGTCGATGATCATCCCGGTGCTGCGCGCGACCTTGCTGCGCGGCGTGGTGCTGAACGACATCGGGCCGGCGCTGGAAGCACCGGGCCTGGATGACGTGCGGGATTTTGTCGGCACCGACCCCGCGCTGGCCGACCTGGATGCGGCGACGGCGCATGTGCGGCGCCACATGCCGCCACTCGGGCTGGACGATGCCGGCTGGCGGGACATGGCGGGGCTGACCTACGCCCAGGGCGAGGACGGGCGGCTGCACCCGCGCTGGGACATCCGCCTGGCCGAGGCCGCAAGCGGCGGCCCGCCGCCCGATCTGTGGCGGTTCTGGCAAGGCTCGGCGCAATTGCCGACCTTGCTGGTCTGGGGTGAGGAAAGCCGCTTGCTGAGCGCCGCCACGGTCGCCCGGATGCGGCGGGAAAAACCCGACCTGCGGGTGGTGTCGGTGCCGGGGGTCGGGCATGCGCCGCCACTGAGTGGCGCGGCGGTGGACCCGGTGCTGGATGATTTCCTCGATGGCATCGCTTAGCGACCGCGTCGCCTCGCTGGGCGGCGTCGGGCATCTGCGCCCTGCCCCCGGCACCTGGGGGTCGGCGGTGGTGCTGCCCTTTGCCTGGGCCGGGCCATGGGCCTGCCTGGCCGTGTCGGTGCTGTGCCTGGTGCTGGGGTTCTGGGCCCTGCGCGACCGGACCGACGATCCGGGCTGGGTCGTGGTGGATGAGGGTGCCGGCCAAGCGCTGGCCCTGGCCGCGGTGCCGGCCGTCGCGGGGCTTGGCTTCCTGGCCTGGGTGCTGGGCGCCTTCGCCCTGTTCCGCCTGTTCGACATCGCCAAGCCCGGTCCGATCGGCTGGATCGACCGGCAGCCCGGCGCGCTGGGGGTGATGGGGGATGACATGCTGGCCGGCGCTTTCGCCGCGATCGTGCTGATCTGCGCAAGGATATTTTTGTGATGCTGCCGCAATCGACCCTGGACCAATCCGCCGCCCTGCTGGCCGATTTGCAGGCCCGGGGCCTGTGGATCGCCACGGCCGAATCCTGCACCGGGGGGCTGGTGGCGGCGGCGCTAACCGCGATCGCGGGCAGTTCGGCCTGCGTGCACGGTGGCTTCGTGACCTATTCCAACGGTCAGAAGATGCAGATGCTGGGCGTGCCGGCGACGGTGCTGGAAAGCCATGGCGCGGTCAGCGAAGTCTGCGCGCGGGCGATGGCCGAGGGCGCGCTGCGGGCGACAGGCGCGGATGTCGCGGTCTCGACCACCGGCATCGCGGGGCCGGGCGGGGCGACGCCGGACAAGCCGGTGGGGCTGGTCTTCGTCGCCGCGGCACGGCGGGGCGGCGAGACGCGGGTGCTGCGCTTCGTGTTTCCGGGCGACCGGGCGGCGGTGCGGGCCGAGACGGTGGTGGCGGCGCTGAATCTGGCCCGCGCCAGCATCGCCTAAGGAGGCCGCCGTGTTCGACACCCCTGCCCTGCTGCTCTACATCGCCGCCGCCTTGCTGATCGCGGCCACACCCGGCCCCGGCATCTTCTACGTCGCCGCGCGCAGCCTGGCCGGCGGGCGCGGGGCGGGTATCGCTTCAAGCTTTGGGACCGGGCTGGGTGGCACGGTGCACATCGCGGCCGGCGCCTTTGGCGTCTCGGCGCTGGTGCTGGCCAGTGCCGAGGCTTTTGCCATGGTGAAGCTGGCGGGTGCGCTCTACCTCCTCTGGCTCGGGGTCAGGACCATCCGTGCGGCCAGGCAGGATCCGGCGGGGGTGACTGATGGGCTCCAGGGCCCCGGCGGCTTCCGGCAGGCGTTTCGCGAAGGCGCCGTGGTCGAGGCGCTGAACCCCAAGACGGCGGCCTTCTTCCTGGCCTTCGTACCGCAATTCATCGACCCGGCGCGGGGCGATGTCGCGGCGCAGTTCCTGGTGCTCGGGGCGATTTCGGTGGTGTTGAACACGGCCGTCGATGTCGGCGTCGCCTTCGGGGCCGGCTCGCTGCGCGATGGGCTGGCGACCCGGCCCATCATCATGCGGCGGATGCGGGAGGCCTCGGGCGCGGTGATGTGCGCGCTGGGCGCCACGCTGCTCTTCGCGCGGCGCCCGGCGGGCTGAGCGTCACACCGCGGCGCAGACCGCCCGTGCCGCGGTCAGCGCAACCTCGATCTGCGCCGCCGACACGTCCAGATGCGTGCAAGCCCGCACCCGCCCCGCCAGGGTGCTGACCATCACGCCCTTGGCACGCATCGCCCCGGCAAAGGCCTCGGCCGTCAGCCCGGCGCCGCGGGGATCGAAGAACACCAAATTGGTGTCGGGGGCTTCGACCACCATGCCCGGGATCTGCGACAGGCCGCGCGCCAGGGCGCGGGCGTTGTCGTGGTCTTCGGCCAGGCGGTCGACGTTGTGCTCGATCGCATAGAGGCAGGCGGCGGCGGAAATTCCGCCCTGGCGCATCGACCCGCCCAGCCGCTGCTTCCAGCGCCAGGCTTCGGAGATGAAGGCCTGGCTCCCCGCCAGCACGGCACCGAGCGGCGCGCCGAGCCCCTTGGTGAAATCCAACCAGACGCTGTCGCAGCCCGCGACCATTTCGGCCGCGGGGATGGCGGTCGCGACCACGGCATTCATCAGCCGGGCACCGTCCATGTGGGTGGCCAGGCCCGCCGCATGGCCGCGCGCCAGCACCGCATCCAACTGCGCCTGCGGCCAGACAACGCCGCCGCCGAGGTTGGCGGTCTGCTCAACCTCCAGCAGCGCCTGGGGCGGCGAATAGCGGCTGCGGGAGCGCAGGGCGGCCTCTAGCGTCGGCACGTCGAACAGGCCCCGCGCGCCGTCGAGCGGGTTCATCATGATGCCGCCGAGGGCCGCGTGGTTGCCGTGTTCACTGGTGATGATGTGCGCGGTGCGATGGGCCAGGACCTCATCGCCCGGGCGGCAATGCACCAGCAGGGCAACGACGTTGCACATGGTGCCGGAGGGCAGGAACATCGCCGCTTCCTTGCCCAGCAGGGCCGCCATGCGGTCGCACAGCGCCCAGACCGTGGGGTCGTCGCCATGCTGTTCGTCGCCGCAATCGGCGGCGTGCATGGCATCGCGCATCGCCGGCGTCGGGCGGGTCTGGGTGTCGGAGTAGAGATTGGCCAGGACCGGCGGGAGGGCGGGGTCCGGACGGGCGGGGATATAGGAAAAAGCGTTCATGCCCCGACCATGCCAGGGCCGATGCCCTACGTCACGTGGGCCGGGGCGGCACTCGGCGGGGCGATATTGCGGCCATAGAGCACGCGCGCCCGGCGTTCGAAGGCGCCGACCATCACCCGCACGGCCTCGTTGAACACCACGCCGATCACGGCCTGGAGCAAGGCACTGCGGAATTCGAAGTCGACGAAGAAATCGACCTCGCAGCCCTGCGCATGCGGCTTGAAGTTCCAGGTATTGTTCAAATAACGGAACGGTCCGTTTTCGTAGGTGACGCCCACCTGACTAGGCCGGTCCAAGGTCACGCGCGAACGGAAGGATTCGCGGAACATCTTGAAGCCGATGGTCAGGTCCGCGACGAGTTCCGTTTCGGTCCGGGTCAGCACCCGCGCGCCGACGCACCACGGTAAAAATTCCGGGTAGCGTCGGACATCGGCCACGAGTTCGAACATCTGTTCCGGCGAATGCCGGAAGATGCGCTTTTCCGCATGCGTCGGCATGTCAGGCCGCGAGCATCTTCGCCCGCGCGGCGCGCAGGGCCAGGAAGTCGCTGTCCGCGTGGTAGGACGACCGGGTCAGCGGCGTCGCCGAGACGACCAGGAACCCCTTCGCACGCGCCATCCGGGCGTAGTCCTCGAACTCGGCGGGGGGGACGAAGCGGTCCACGGCGGCGTGCTTCTTCGTCGGCTGCAAATATTGGCCGATGGTGAGGAAGTCGACGTCGGCGCTGCGCAGGTCATCCATCACCTGCAGCACTTCACCGCGGGTTTCGCCCAGGCCGACCATGATGCCTGACTTGGTGAAGATGGAGGGATCCTGCGCCTTCACCTGATCCAGCAGCCGCAGGGAATGGAAGTAGCGGGCGCCCGGGCGGATCGTCGGGTAGAGACGCGGCACGGTTTCCAGGTTGTGGTTGAACACATCGGGCCGGGCCGTAACGACCACCGGCAGGGCGCCGTCCTTGCGTAAAAAATCCGGCGTCAGGATTTCGATCGTGGTGTCCGGTGCCGAAGCGCGGATCGCGGCGATGGTCTCGGCGAAATGCAGCGCCCCGCCGTCCTTCAGGTCGTCCCGGTCCACGCTGGTGATGACGACGTGGCGCAGGCCCAGCTTGGCCACCGCATCGCCGACCCTGCGTGGCTCGTCGATATCCAGCGGGTTGGGCATACCGGTCGCGACATTGCAGAAGGCGCAGGCGCGGGTGCAGGTCTCGCCCATGATCATCATGGTCGCGTGGCGCTGCGACCAGCATTCGCCGATGTTCGGGCAGGCCGCTTCCTCGCAGACCGTGACCAGGCGGTTGGCCCGCATCAGTTCACGGGTCTCGTGGTAGATCGGGTGATTGGGCGCCTTGACCCTGATCCAATCCGGCTTGCGCTGGATGGGGTTGTCGGGGCGATTGGCCTTTTCCGGGTGCCGATCGGCCCCGGTCCGGGCATGATTGATCTCGACGCGCATAGGCTAGATGTGGATCACCCGGCCGTAAGCATCAAGCACCGACTCATGCATCGTTTCCGAGACGGTGGGATGCGGAAAGACCGTGTGCATCAATTCGGCTTCGGTGCTCTCCAGAGTCCGGGCAATGACGTAGCCCTGAATCAGCTCCGTCACCTCGGGCCCGACCATATGGGCCCCCAGCAATTCCCCGGTCTTGGCGTCGAAGACCGTCTTCACGAAACCTTCCGGCTCGCCCATGGCGATGGCCTTGCCATTGCCGATGAAGGGGAAGCGCCCGACCTTGAGGTCATGCCCCTTGGCCTTGGCCGCAGCCTCGGTCAGCCCGACCGAGGCGACCTGCGGGCGGCAATAGGTGCAGCCGGGGATGTTCATCACATCCATCGCATGCGGATGCAGCCCGGCGATATTCTCGACGCAGATCACCCCCTCATGGCTCGCCTTATGCGCGAGCCAGGGCGGGCCGGTCAGGTCGCCGATGGCATAGACCCCGGGTTCGCCGGTCCGGCCCATCGGGTCGGTGACGACATGGGTCCGATCGACGACGACCTTGGTGCCTTCCAGGCCGATGCCCTCGACATTGCCGACGATGCCGACGGCGGAGATCAGGCGGTCGGCCTTGATCTCGCTGACCTTGCCATCGACCTCGACCACCGCGGTCACGTCATCGGCGCCCTTGCGGACGCCCTGGACCTGCGCCTTGATCAGCACGGTCATGCCCTGCTTGGTAAAGGCCTTGTGGACGAAGGCGCCGACCTCGGCGTCCTCCACCGGCAGGATGCGGTCCATGACTTCGATCAGGGTCACCTGCGACCCCATGTTCTGGTAGAAGCTGGCGAATTCGCTGCCGATGGCACCGGACCCGATGACGATCAGCTTCTTGGGCAGCGCGGGCGGCGTCATCGCCTCGCGGTAGGTCCAGATCAGCTTGCCGTCGGCCTCGATGCCCGGGATGGTGCGGGCGCGCGCGCCCGTCGCCAGGATGATGTGCTTGGCCGCGAGATCCGCGACCGACTTCCCATCCTTGGTCACCGACAGCTTGCCCGGGCCGGCGAGCGCGCCCTGCCCGTCATAGACGGTGATCTTGTTCTTCTTCATCAGGTGCTTCACGCCGCCCGACAATTGGCCGGCGACGCCGCGCGACCGCTTGATCACCTTGGCGAAGTCGAAGCGGATGTTGTCGGCCGCGAAGCCATAGGCATCCAGCGTGTGCAGCAGGTGGTTGATCTCCGACGCGCGCAGCAGCGCCTTGGTCGGGATGCAGCCCCAGTTGAGGCAGATGCCGCCCAGGTTCTCGCGTTCGACCAACGCGACCTTCATCTTCAACTGCGCCGCGCGGATCGCCGCGACATAGCCGCCGGGACCACCGCCGACGACGATCAGGTCATAGGTTTCAGCCATCACGCCGCCTCCGCTGCCAGGTTTTTGAGCGCGTCGCCGCCAAGGCGCCGCGTGGTCCATTCATTCAGGCTTTGCGCGCCCATCGCGTCATAGGTCGCGATGGCCGGCGTATTCCAGTCCAGCACCGACCAGGCCAGGCGCCCGCCACCCTCGGCCAGGGTTTCGGCCGAAAGCCGGGCGAACAGCGCGCGCGCGATGCCGCGGCGGCGATAGGCCGGGTCGACCCAGAGGTCCTCCAGCCACCGGCCGGGCTTGGCCAGGAAGGTGGAGAAGGTCCAATGGTAGAGCGCCATGCCGGCGGGGATGCCGTCGACCTCGGCGATGAGGCAGCCGGCGCGACGAGGGGTGCCGAACAAAGCGTCGAAAAACTCGGGTTCGGTGCCCACCGCCTCATGGGCCAGGTGTTCGAACTCCGCCAGGGCGCGCACAAAGCCCGCGATGACCGGCACATCGCCAGGCACCGCGTCGCGCACCGACAAGGTCACAGCATGAGGCTCAGGGGGTCTTCGACGATCCGCTTGAACGCCGCCAGCCATTCGGCCGCCAGCGCGCCGTCGATCACCCGATGATCCACCGACAGGGTGACGGTCATCATGGTCGCGATGGCCAGCGCGCCGTTCTTCACCACGGCCCGCTGTTCGCCCGCGCCGACGGCCAGGATGCCGGCCTGCGGCGGGTTCACGATCGCCGCGAAATGGCTGACGCCGAACATGCCCATGTTGGAGATCGAGAAGCCGCCGCCCTGGAATTCCTCGGGCTTCAGCTTGCCGGTCTTGGCGCGTGCGGCCAGGTCCTTCATCTCGGCGCTGATCGTCGCCAGGCCCTTGCGGTCGGCCTGTTTCACGATGGGCGTGATCAGCCCGTCGGGGATCGACACAGCGACCGAGATATCGACGTCGTGGAACTGCAGGATCGCATCATCGGTCCACATCGCGTTCACGCCGGGGAACTTACGCAGCGTGGCGGCGGCGGCCTTGATAATGAGGTCGTTGACCGAAAGCTTGAACGCGCCCGGCCCTTCCTTGGGGCTTTTCGCGTTCAGGTCGGCGCGCAGCTTCAACGCCGCATCCAGCTCGATCTCCATCGAGGCGTAGAAGTGCGGGATGGTCTGCTTGGATTCCGACAGGCGCCGCGCGATGACCTTGCGCATGGTGCTGTTCGGCACGGCGGTATGGGCGGCCGAGACCGCGACGGGTGCTGCTTTCGGTGCCGGCGCGGCGACAGGTGCCGGGGCGGCAGCGGCGGCCGGAGCGGCGGTGGCGGGGCGCGACAGGGCGGCTTCCACATCCGCCTTCACGATCCGCCCCTGCGGGCCGGAGCCGGCGATGCTGGCCAGCGACAACCCGGCCTGGGCGGCCATGCGGCGGGCCAGGGGGGATGCGATGGTGCGGTCGCCCGGCTTCGGCGGGTCGGGTTGCGGGTTGAAGCCCTGGGCCGCGCCCGGCGAAACGGGTGCCGGGGCGGTGGTCACGGGCGCGGGCGCCGGTGCGGGGGCAGCGGCAGCCGGGACTGCGGCGGCGCTCGGCACCGCCTCGCCCTTCTCCACCAACACCGCGATGGGGTCGTTGACCTTCACCCCGGCCGTGCCATCGGCGACCAGGATCTTGCCGAGGATGCCCTCATCCACGGCTTCGACTTCCATCGTCGCCTTGTCGGTCTCGATCTCGGCGATGATGTCGCCGGCCTTGACGGTGTCGCCTTCCTTCTTGAGCCAGCGGGCCAAGGTGCCCTCGGTCATCGTGGGGCTCAGCGCCGGCATCAGGATGTTGGTCGCCATGGTCCGCCCCCCTACTTGTAGGTTACGCTTTTGACGGCATCGATCACCTGTTCGACCCGCGGCAAGGCGAGCTTTTCCAGGTTCGCGGCATAGGGCATCGGGACATCAAGCCCATGCACCCGCACCGGCGGCGCATCGAGGTCGTCGAAGCAGCTTTCGATCATCTGCATCGCGATTTCGGCGCCCATCCCGGCGAAGGGCCAGCCCTCCTCCAAGGTCACCAGGCGGTTGGTCTTGCGGACCGATGCGGCGATGGTTTCCGTATCCAGCGGGCGCAGCGAACGCAGGTTGATGACCTCCGCGCTGATGCCCATCTCGGCCAGCTTGTCGGCCGCCTGCATCGCCATCCCGACCATGATCGAGAAGGCGACGATGGTGACATCGGTGCCCGCGCGTTCGATCTTGGCCTTGCCGATCGGCAGCACGAAATCCTCGTCGGTCGGGCAGTCGAAGGACTGGCCGTAGAGGATTTCGTTTTCCAGGAAAATGACCGGGTTCGGGTCGCGGATCGCGGCCCGCAGCAAGCCCTTGGCATCCGCCGCCGACCAGGGAGCGACGACCTTCAGCCCCGGGCAATGCGCGTACCAGGACGCGTAGCATTGGGAATGCTGAGCGGCGACGCGGCTGGCCGCGCCATTGGCGCCGCGGAACACGATCGGGCACCCCAACTGGCCACCCGACATGTACAGCGTCTTCGCCGCCGAATTGATGATCTGGTCGATCGCCTGCATCGAGAAGTTGAACGTCATGTATTCGACGATCGGCCGCAGCCCGTTCATCGCGGCACCCACCGCCATGCCGGTAAAGCCATGTTCGGTGATCGGCATGTCGATGACGCGCTTGGGCCCGAACTCGTCCAGCAGGCCCTGGCTGATCTTGTAGGCGCCCTGGTACTGGCCGACTTCCTCACCCATCAGGAAGACGTCGGAATTGGCGCGCATCTCGGCGGCCATGGCGTCGCGCAGCGCTTCACGGACGGTGATGTGGGCGGTCGGGCCCCAGTCCTTTTCGGCGGCGGCGACGGGTGCTGCGGGAACCGATGGCGCGGGCTTGGGCGTCGGCAGCCCCATGGGGGCGACCGCGGCGGCAGCGACCGTCGCCTTGGTGTCGCCGCCATCCAGTTCGGCGATGGCGGCATTGACCTGCACACCCTCGGTGCCGGCCAGGACCAGGATGCGCGTCAGCACGCCCTCATCCACGGCTTCCACTTCCATGGTCGCCTTGTCGGTCTCGATCTCGGCGATCACGTCGCCGGACTTCACGTTGTCGCCCTCGTTCTTCAGCCAGCGGGCGAGCTTGCCCTCCGTCATGGTGGGGGACAGCGCGGGCATCAGGATAACGGCGCCCATGGCTCAGGCCTCCACCAGGATATCAGTCCAGAGTTCGCTCTCGTCGGGTTCCGGGCTGCTCTGGGCGAACTCCGCGGAATCGGCGACGATCGCCTTCACCTCGTCGTCGATGGTCTTCAGGTCGGCCTCGGTCACGCCATTGGCCAGCAGATGCGTGCGCAGGGTGTCGATGCAGTCGTGCTGCTCGCGCATTTTTTGGACTTCCTCCCGCGTCCGGTACTTGGCGGGGTCGGACATGGAATGGCCGCGGTAGCGGTAGGTCTTCATCTCCAGCAGGTACGGCCCAAGCCCGGCGCGGCAATGCGCGACGGCGCGGGCGCCGGCTTCGGCCACGGCTTCCACGCTCATGCCGTCCACCTGCTCACCAGGGATGCCCCAGGGCGAGCCGTTCTGCGACAGGTCGCGCGACGCGCTGGCGCGCTCGACGCTGGTGCCCATGCCGTAGCGGTTGTTCTCGATGACAAAGATGCAGGGCAGCTTCAGCAGCGCCGCCAGGTTCAGGCTTTCGAAGACCTGGCCCTGGTTGGACGCGCCCTCGCCGAAATACGTCACCGAGACATTGTCGTTGCCCCGATACATGTTGCTGAAGGCAAGGCCCGCGCCGAGCGAGACCTGCGCGCCGACGATCCCATGCCCGCCGAAAAAGCCCTTCTCGCGGCTGAACATGTGCATCGAGCCGCCCTTCCCCTTGGAATAGCCGCCGATGCGCCCGGTCAGTTCCGCCATGACGCCGCGCGCCTCCATGCCGGTCGCCAGCATGTGGCCGTGGTCGCGATAGGAGGTGATGACCTCATCGCCCTGCTTCAGGCAGATCTGCATGCCGACCACCACGGCTTCCTGGCCGATGTACAGGTGGCAGAAGCCGCCGATCAGGCCCATGCCGTACAACTGGCCGGCCTTCTCCTCGAAACGGCGTATCAGCAGCATGTCGCGGTAGGCCCGGCGCAGGCTGGCCTGGTCGAGGCCGGCTTTTGGGGCGGCCTTGCCGCGGCGCTTGGTGGTGGCGTCGGCGCTTTGGGCCATGCGTCTCTCCCCAGGGCGTGGTCCCGGCGAAGGGCGCCGGGGGGTGTATTCGCACACCTACCCCCCGTATCTGCGCCATGCAAGGCGCGTAGCAAATCCCGAAACCCTTGTGCTGCAACGCAAAACGGCAGTTGCCCGATTTTTGGTTAAGTTTCACGCGCCCGACAAAACATCGTTCCGCATGGCAGGACGATCACCCACCGGGGCGGCGCGGCAGCCCCAGGGGGACGATGATCTCGTCCCTGCCAACAAAGTTGAGCAGGCTGCGCGCCCGTTCGTCCAATTGATCCGCATCGATGCGGTCGCCCCGCAGCCCCTGGACGCGGCGTTCCAGCGCGTCGCGCTCGGCTTCGGACCGCGTCAGTTCCGCGCGCGCGGTGATGATTTCGGCGGCGCGGCGTTCCTGCGCCTCAAGCCCGCGGTCGCCGTTGATCGTGTGCCAGGCGAAAAACGCGACCACCAGGCCGCAGGCCGCCGGCAGGGTGATCGCCTTGATCCAGCGTAGAAGAACACGGCCCATGCGACGCTCCGCCGGGGAAGCGACAGCGCCCCGATTCGCATCACAGAAAAGCACGATTTCAGCGGGATGCAAGCCTCGGTTGTGAGGCTTGTACCGAAATCCGCCGGTTAGCGGCGCAGCGCGCCCCCGCCGGCATAACGCGCCGCGGTGCCAAGGTCCTGCTCGATGCGGATCAGCTGGTTGTACTTGGCCAGCCGGTCCGACCGCGACAGGCTGCCGGTCTTGATCTGGCCGCAGTTCGTGGCGACCGCGAGATCCGCGATGGTCGCGTCCTCCGTCTCACCGGACCGATGCGACATGACGCAGCGGTAGCCCGCGCGATGTGCCATCTCGACCGCTTCCAGGGTTTCGGTCAGCGTGCCGATCTGGTTGACCTTGACCAGGATGGCATTGGCCGTGCCGGTCTCGATCCCGCGCGCCAGGCGCTCCGGGTTGGTCACGAACAGATCGTCGCCGACCAATTGCACGGTGCCGCCCAGGCGTTCCGTCAGCGCCTTCCAGCCGGCCCAGTCATCCTCCGACATGCCGTCCTCGATCGAGACGATGGGCCACTTGGCGCAAAGCGCCGCCAGGTAGTCGACCATGCCGCCGGAATCGAGCGTCTTGCCCTCGCCCTCGATCTTGTACAGGCCGTCGCGGTAGAATTCGGTCGCGGCGCAATCGAGCGCGAAGACCACGTCCTGGCCGACGCGATGGCCGGCGGCCTCACAGGCCTCGGCGATGAAGGCCAGGGCCTCGTCGGCCGAACCGATGTTCGGGGCGAAGCCGCCCTCGTCGCCGACGTTGGTGTTGTGGCCCGCGGCCTTCAGCTTCTTCTTCAGCGACTGGAAGATTTCCGCGCCGATCCGCACCGCGTCGGCCATGCTGCCGGCGGCGACCGGCATCACCATGAATTCCTGGATGTCGATCGGATTATCGGCATGCTGGCCGCCGTTGATGATGTTCATCATCGGCACCGGCAGGGTGCGGGCGAACACGCCGCCGACATGGCGATACAGCGGGATGCCGAGCGACTGCGCCGCCGCCTTGGCCGTCGCCAGCGACACCGCCAGGATCGCATTGGCGCCGAGCCGCGCCTTGTTCGGCGTGCCGTCCAATTCGATCATCGCCTCGTCGATCGCGACCTGTTCGAAGGCATCCAGCCCGGACAGGGCGTCGAAGATCTCGCCCTCGACCGCCGCACAGGCTTGGCGAACACCCTTGCCGCCGAAGCGGGCGGCATCGCCGTCGCGCAGTTCCACCGCCTCATGCGCGCCGGTGCTGGCGCCGGAGGGGACGATGGCGGTGCCGCGGGCACCGTCTTCGAGCAGCACCTCCGCCTCGACCGTCGGATTGCCGCGGCTGTCGAGGACTTCGCGGGCGATGATGTCGGCGATGGCGGGCATGGCAATTCCCCTGGGCGGATATGGGGCGCCGATAGGGGTTTGCGGGCCGGGCTGCAAGCGGGGGGGGGGAACCGGATGGTGGGCGCTACAGGGATTGAACCTGTGACCTTCCCCGTGTCAGGGGGACGCTCTCCCGCTGAGCTAAGCGCCCATCCGTCGGGAGGGGCGCATTAGCGCGGGTGGCGCGCGGCGGCAAGCGCCCGCTTCGTCATGGCAGTCGTTTTCATGACCACGGCGTGTCATTCCGCGCGTGACAGACCCCCGCCGCTGTGGTGCAACACAAGGGCCGATGGACCTTCCGCACCACCCCGATCACCCCGCCCCCCCTTGCGTGCTGACGCGGCCGAAGCGCCAGGTCGCGCCGATCGTCTTCGCCTCGGCCCATTCGGGGCGCGACTATCCGCCGCTGTTCCTGGCCGAAAGCCGCCTGGACGCGATCAGCCTGCGGCGTAGCGAGGATAGTTTCGTCGAACAGCTTTTCGCCCAGGCCCCGGCGCTGGGCATGCCGCTGCTGGCCGCGACGTTTCCCCGGGTCTATTGCGACGCCAACCGGGAACCGTGGGAATTGGACCCCGGCATGTTCGACGGGCCGCTGCCGGCCTGGGTGAACAGCCAAAGCCCCCGGGTCGGGGCCGGACTCGGCACCCTGGCCCGGGTCGCGGCCTCTGGCGAGGCGGTCTACAGCCGCCGCATCCCCTTCGCCGAGGCCGAGGCCCGGGTGCGGAACTGTTGGGAGCCATATCACGCCGCCCTGTCGGGGCTGATCGCCGAAACCGTCGCGGCATTCGGCTGCTGTCTGCTGATCGACTGCCATTCGATGCCCGCCCATCCCGCGCATGGGCAGGACCCGCCGGACATGGTGCTGGGCGACGCCCATGGCACCGCCTGCGCCCCCCGCGCGACGCGCCTGGTCGAGGAAGGGTTGCAGGGCCTGGGCTACCGCGTGCGGCGCAACGACCCCTATGCCGGCGGCTACGTCACCCGCCACTACGGCCGCCCGCGGGACAATGTGCACGCGGTGCAGATCGAGATCGCCCGGTCGCTCTACATGGACGAGGCCGCGATTCGCCCGCATGCGGGGCTTGAGGTCCTGGCGGCGCGTTTGACGGGGCTGATGACGGAATTGGCCGGACGCGACTGGTCCTGGCTGCGGCGCTAAAGCGCCACGCAACGAGACGACCCCACAAAAAAAGGCGGCGGTGCCCGAGGGCACCGCCGAGTTTAGGGAGGAAACGTCCAAGAAAGACAGCGAACCGGCGAACCGTCTCGCTGCCCGACCCCTAGATAGGTGAGAGATCGCTGGTGCGCAAGTGTGTTTTTGCGATGCAGCAAACTTCCCTTCCGTGACGCTGCCGCTGGCACAGTGCTTGCGCTGTATCGGCCATGCGCCGCATCCCCCTGATTCCGCTGCTGATGCTCCTGCTGGTCCTGGGGGCGCGTGGGGGCCATTCCACGCCCACGGGCGTTCCCCTGCCCGCCGGTGGGCTTTGTCGCGCTGCGATTGCTGTCGTGGAGCGGGAAGCCAGCCTGCCCGGGGGGCTGTTGCAGGCCATCGGGCGGGTCGAATCCAACCGCCGCGACCCCACCACCGGCGCCTGGTCGCCCTGGCCATGGACCATCAACGTGGAAGGGACCGGCTATTTCTTCCAGACGAGGGAGGAAGCGATTGCCGCCGTGCGGCAGCATCGGGCGCGGGGCGCGACGTCGATCGACATCGGCTGCATGCAGATCAACCTGCGCCACCACCCGACCGCCTTCGCCAGCCTGGAGGAAGGCTTCGACCCCCTGGCCAATGCCCGCTACGCCGCGCGCTTCCTGCGCAGCCTGTGGGACACGCGGCGGGACTGGATGCAGGCGGCGGCCAACTACCACTCCAACACCCCGGAATTCGCCAATGCCTATCGCGCCCGGGTCGCGGCCGCCTGGCCCGAGGAAGCGCGGCTGGCGGGGTCGCACCCGGCCTATGTCGGCCCGGGGCGTGGGGCGAGCGCCCTGCCCTTCGGCAGCCGCGGCGGCAATGTGATGGCGGGCAATGTGCCGCCGGCGGCACCTTCGGCCGAACGCGGGCGGGGGCTCGATGCCTATCGCACCATGGCCATCCCGCCGGCGACGCGGGCCGTGCCGATGGTCGTGGCGCGCCGCTAGGCCGGGGTCAGAATTTCTCCACCCAGGGGCGCAACTCGACCTCCAGCGACCAGGCGCTGCGCGGCTGGCGCAGCAGGTCGAGGTAGGTTTGCGCGATCGCCTCTGGCGCCAGTAGGCTATCGGGCCTGTCCGCCGGTTCCGGCCGCCGCGCGCTGCGCACGCCGCCGTCGATGACGATATGCGCGACATGAATGCCCTTCGGCCCCAACTCGCGTGCCGCACTCTGCGCGAGGCCCCGTAGGGCGAATTTCCCCATGGCGAAGGCGGTGGATTGCGGGAAGCCTTTGACGCTCGCGCTGGCCCCGGTCAGCAGGATGGCGCCGGCCCCACGCGGCAGCATGCGGCGCGCGGCCTGCTGCGTGACCAGGAAGCCGCCGTAGCCGGTGATGCTGATGGCTTGCAGCACGGCGGCCGGATCGACCTCCGCGATCGGGCCCGGTGCGCGCGCGCTGGCGTTGTAGATGACGACATCCGGTTCGCCGAGGTCCGCATCCACGGCCGCGAAAAGCCGGGCCACGCTGTCGGCATCGGCCGCATCGACGGTGAAGGTCAGCGCGCCCGTCTCGGCCGCCAGCGGCGCCAGCTTCTCCACATTGCGCGCGGCCAGGCCGATTTTCAGCCCCTCCGCCGCCAGGCCCCGTGCGAGGGAGGCGCTGATGCCGGCCCCGGCCCCGACGATGAGTGCGGTCCGATAGGGAATGCCCGGCATGGTGACTCCTCTGATCAGGTGGCGAATTCGGCCCGGATGGCAGCGCTCTGTGCCCCGATGGCCGGCACGGGGCCGAGCGCACGCGGGCCGTCCGAGAAGATGGCCGGCGGTGCCGCCAGGGCAACGGGACCATTTGCGGTTTCGACCGCGACCCGGCGCAGGGCGGGATGCGCCGCGAGCCCGGCCATGTCGTTGACCAGGCCGAAGGCGATGTCCGCCTGTCGCAGCTTCGCCGCACAGGCGTCGCGGGTCAGGGCGGCGAAGCCCTCCCCCACCCTGGCATCGACCACGGCGCGGTTCGCGACGCGTTCGACATTGGTGCGGAAGCCCTCCCGCTGCGGCAGCCCGGCGTCACCGAGGAAATCCGCGCAGAGCCTGCCAAACTCGCGCTCGTTCTGGATGCTGATCAGCACCAGCGCGCCATCGGCCGTGGGATAGGCGCCATAGGGGCAGATCGAGGGATGCGCGAGGCCCATGCGCGCCGGCGCGCGGCCGGTGCCTTCGTAATAGAGCAGCGGCACATTCATCCAATCGGCCATGCCATCGAACAGCGATACCGCGATGCCCGTGCCGCGCCCGGTGATGCTGCGCTGGATCAGCGCCTCCAGCACCGCCGCATGGGCGTTCATCCCGCAGGCAATGTCGCAGGCCGAGACCCCGACGCGCCCGGGGCCGGCGGGATGCCCGGTGATGGAGGTCAGCCCGACCTCCGCCTGCACCAGCAGGTCATAGGCCTTCATGCTGGCGTAGTCGCCGGTCTCGCCATAGCCGGAGATATCGACCGTGATCAGCGTCGGATATGCTTGCCGCAGGGCCGCCGAGCCAAATCCGGCGCGGGCCATGGCGCCAGGGGCCAGATTCTGGATGAAGACATCGGCGCGCGACAGAAGACGATGCAGCAGCGCCTTGTCCTCGGGCGCCTTGATATCCAGGCAGAGGCTTTCCTTGCCGCGGTTCAGCCAGACGAAATAGGTGGACTGGCCCTGCGCCGCGGTGTCGTAGCCGCGGGCGAAATCACCCTCCGCGCGTTCGATCTTGATGACCCGCGCGCCGGCATCGGCCAGGCGCACGGAACAGGTGGGGGCGGCGACGGCCTGCTCCATCGAGACGACGAGCAGGCCTGCGAGCGGGCGCATCAGTAGCTACGCGGCAGGCCGAGCACATGCTCGCCGATGTAGGACAGGATCAGGTTCGTGCTGATCGGGGCGACCTGGTACAGCCGCGTCTCGCGGAACTTCCGCTCGATGTCGTATTCTTCCGCGAAGCCGAAGCCGCCATGGGTCTGGATGCAGGCCTCGCCGGCGGCCCAGGAGGCTTCGGCGGCGAGCATCTTGCCCATGTTGGCTTCCTCGCCGCAGGGCTGCCCGGCTTCGAATTTCTGCAGGCCGAGTTTCACGATGGCCTCCGCCGCGCGCATCTGCGCGTAGGCGCGGGCGATCGGGAATTGCACGCCCTGGTTCTGCCCGATCGGGCGGCCGAAGAGCACGCGTTCCTTCGCATAGGCCGTCGCCTTGGCGATGAACCACTTGGCGTCGCCGATGCATTCCGCGGCGATCAGCAGGCGTTCGGCGTTCATCCCGTCCAGGACGTAGCGGAAGCCCTTGCCCTCGATGCCCACCAGCGCGTCGGCCGGGATCACCATGTCGTCGAAGAACACTTCGCAGGAGTTGTGGTTCATCATCGTGCGAATGGGGCGGATGGTCAGGCCCTTGTTCAGCACGGCGCGCATGTCGACCAGGAAGGTGGACAGGCCTTCGGTCTTCTTCTTCACCTTGTCGCGCGGCGTGGTGCGGGCCAGCAGCAGCATCAGGTCGGAATGCTCGGCGCGGCTGGTCCAGATCTTCTGGCCCTTGACGACCCAGGTGTCGCCGACGCGGGTCGCGGTGGTGCGGAGCGCGGTGGTGTCGGTGCCCGAGGTCGGCTCCGTCACGCCAAAGGCCTGCAGGCGGAGTTCGCCGGTCGCGATCTTCGGCAGATATTCGGCCTTCTGGGCCGGGCTGCCGTGCCGCAGCAGGCTGCCCATGATGTACATCTGGGCATGGCACGCGGCCCCGTTGCAGCCCTGCGCCTGGATTTCTTCCAGCACCGCCGCGGCGGCAGAGAGAGGCAGGCCCGAGCCGCCGAATTCCTCAGGGATGAGGGCGGCGAGCCAGCCAGCCTCGGTCAGGGCATTGACGAAATCGGTGGGGTAAGCCCGTTCGGCATCCAGCTTGCGCCAGTATTCGCCGGGGAAACGGGCGCAGAGCTTGCCGATTTCGGTGCGGATCTCGGCGTGGGGATCGGCTGCGAGGGGGCTGGCGTGGTCCATCGGATCCTCTTCCGGGTCGTCTTCGCGGAATGGATGCGCGCGTGGCGCCCGGGCCGCAACCCCCTCTAGTTGTCCCCCAGCCAGGCCGTCGCATCGATCTCCACCAAACAATCCGGCGATCCCAACCCCGTCACGATGCACGACACGCGATGCGGCGGATCTTCAGCGAAGTTGGCGAAGTAAACCTCGTTCATCGGCGCCCAGTTCGCGCGGTCGGTCACATAGACCGTGCACTTCACGACATCCTTCATCGTGCCGCCGGCTTCCTCGATCAGCGCCCGGATATTGTCGAGTGTCTGCTGCGTCTGCGCCTTCACGTCGCCGATCGCGAACTGCCCCTCGCGATTCCGTCCCGTCGAGCAGACGAACATGAATCCGCCGGCGATCGTCGCCTGGGCGAAGGGCAGCGAGGGCTTGAAAACCTTGTCGGAAGCGACGGCGCGTTTGGCCATGTGGCTGGTGTCTCCTGTCGTGTCTGATAGCATCGTAGCAGTCGTTTTTCGCTTCGCCACCCGCCCTCGACCCTGAATACGGAGACTGGATGTTGATCACGCGCCGCCCGCTGTTGTTCGCCGCCGCCACGCTGCCATTGGCAGCCCCCGCCATCGCGCAGATCCTGCCGGGCAACCGGCCCATGCGCTGGGTCGTGCCCTTCCCGCCAGGCGGTGCCGCGGATGCGATCGGGCGGCTCTGGGCCGATGCGGTGACGACCACGACCGGCCAAGCCATCGTCATCGACAATCGCGGTGGCGGGAATGGTGTGCTGGGCGTGCAGCAGGTGGTGCAGGCGCCGCCGGATGGCACGGTGCTCGGCGTCTTCAGCATCGCCTTCTTCACCGCCTTGCCGATCATGATGGCGCGCCAGCCCTATGATTGGGAACGCGACCTGACGCCGATCATCCAACTCGTCACCTCCACCGTGCTCTGCTGCGTCACGGCCGAACGCGCGCGGGAACGAGGATGGACGGATTTCGCCAGCCTGATCAATTGGGCCAAGCAACCCGGCAACCGGCTGACCAAAGGCTCCGCCGGCAATGGCAGTGCGGCGCATCTGCTGATCGCGACCATCGCCAAGCGCACGGGTGCCGAGATCGAGCACGTGCCCTATCGCGGCGGGGCGCCGGCGCTGAACGACCTGATCTCCGGCAACATCGACATGGTCTTCGACTTCATGCCCGCGCTGATGCCGCATGTGGCGAGCGGCCGGCTGGTGGCGCTCGCGGTCGGCAGCAATGCGCGCAGCCCGTTGCTGCCGCAGGTGCCGGGTCTTGGCGAATTCGCGGCGCTGAACATCGGCGACCTGGATATGCAATCCTGGAACGCGCTGACCGGGCCGCGCGGCATGTCCGCCGACCTGACCGCCAGCATCGCCGATGCCGTGAAGCGCAGCGCCAATGCGCCCGATCTGGAACGTCGCCTGAACGCCAGCGGCCTGATCCCCGCCACCACCGACGGTCCGGCGGCGACGCGCGCGAAGATCATGGCCGATGCGGCGGGCTGGCGGGAGATGGTGGAAACCTCCGGCGCCCGCATGGAATAAGGCGAAGCTCGCCGCGTTGCGGCGAACTTCGGCTTTGGGACACTAGCTGTAGCGGTTCGGCGGCACCTTCAGCCCCAGGTTCTCGCGCAGGGTGGTCCCCTCATATTCGGTGCGGAAAATGCCGCGCCGCTGCAATTCGGGGATCACCAGGTCGCAGAAATCGGTGAAGGGCTTTGGGTAGTAATTGCAGATCACGCAGAACCCATCGGCGCCATCCTTCGCGACCCATTCCTCCATCTCATCCGCGATCGAAGTCGGCGTGCCCACGACGACCCGATGGCCCTGGGCGGCCGCGGTATGGCGGGCGATCTGGCGCAGAGTCATGTTCTCCCGCCGCGCCAAATCCACCACCATCTTCTGGCGGCTCTTGGCGCTATTGGTCTCGGGCAATTCGGGCAGTGGCCCGTCCAGCGGGAACTTGCGGATATCGAGGCCGGCGGTGAAGCGCGACAGCGATGCCAGCGCGATCTCATCCGGCAGCAGGGACTGCAGCTCGTCGTATTTGTCCTGCGCCTCCGACATGGTGCGGCCGATGATGGGGGTCAGGCCGGGCATGATCTTGATGTCGTCCGGCGTGCGGCCGAATTTCAGGGTCCGTGCCTTCACCTCCGCATAAAACGCCTGGGCGGCGGAGAGTTCCGTCTGCGCGGTAAACACCACATCGGCGGTCTTGCCGGCCAGTTCGATGCCGGGTTCCGACGACCCCGCCTGCGCCACCACCGGACGTCCCTGCGGCGTGCGCGACACGTTCAGCGGCCCGCGCACCTGGAAATGCTCGCCCTTGTGGTTGAGGAAATGCATCTTGTCGAAATCGAACCAGACGCCGCTTTCCTTGTCCTTCAGGAAGGCGTCTTCCTCCCAGGAATCCCACAGACCCGCGACCACGTCATAGAATTCCGCCGCGCGTTCGTAGCGGGCGCCGTGGTTGACGTGTTCCTCCAGGCCGAAATTACCGGCCTCATCCTCGATCTGGGAGGTCACCAGATTCCAGCCGCAGCGGCCGCCACTGATGTGGTCGATGGTCGCGAAGCGGCGGGCGATGTTGTAGGGCTCGTTGAAGGTCGTGGTCGCGGTCGCGATCAGCCCGATATGCGTGGTGCCGACGGCCAGCGCCGCCAGCAGCGCGGTCGGTTCCAGTTTCACGATGCGCGACAATTGCGCCTTGCTGCGGTCGCCCTTGGCCATGGCGTTGCTGCCGCCAACGGCCACCGTATCCTGGAAGAAGATGGTGTCGAAGCGCGCGGCCTCGGCCCGCTTGGCCAGGGCCATCGTCGCCCAGAAATCCATGTCGGTGGTGGTATCGGCGCCTGGATGCCGCCATCCCGACAGATGGTTGCCCGGCACGCTGAAGAATGCGCCGAGCTTCATTTGCTTCTTTTGCATGGAGTCAAGAATCCTTCAGGGCGCCGGGCGGATCGCCATCGCATAGGTATAGCCGTCGCCCGAGGGTGTCAGCGTCAGGCCCCGCCGGAAACCCCAGGCCATGCGCCAGGCGAAGACGGGAATGATCGCCTGGTCTTCCATGATCATACGCGCCGCGGCCCAGGTTTCGCGCTCACGCTGCGCGTCGTCGAAGGTCGCGTCGATCACGTCCAACTGGCGGTCCAGCGCCGCGCTGGAATAGCGGCCTCGGTTGGAGGCACCATGGCTCAGCGCCGGGTTCATCGTGCGCAGGATGGTGTTCATCCCCTCGCTCGCGACGCCCGACGACGCGCCGTAGATCGCCATGTGTGCGGAATATTCCGGCTCGCCACCCGGCCCGCCACTGGCGGCGCGGCGGAAGAAGACGGCGGTGGGCAACACCTCGGGCTGCGCGCGAATGCCGATCGCCGTCAGCATCTGCGCCACCACCTGGCAGGTCCGCGCATCGCCGGCGAACCGGTCGGCGGTGCAATGCAGGGTCAGGCCGAACCCCTGGGGGTAACCAGCCTCGGCCATCAGGCGCCGGGCGCGCAAAACGTCATAGGGCGGCGGTGCCAGCCCCGGGTCGTGGCCGATGAAGCCGGGGGGCGCGATCTGGCCGATGGGTTCGGCGGCCCCTTCCATCGCGCGTTCGGCGATGGCGGTGCGGTTCAGCGCGATGCTCATCGCCTGCCGCACCCGCACATCCTTCAGCGGATTGCGCGTCAGCGGCTGGCCATCCGGACCCGTGACGTGCAGCGCCTGGTCGCGATGCTGGTCGAGGTGCATGTACAGCACGAACAGCGAATTGGCGGTGATCAGCCGGGTGCGTTCCGATTCCCGCACGCGCGCGTTCAAGGCGCTGGGCACGGTGTCGATTACATCGACATCGCCGGCCAGCAGCGCGGCGACCCGGGCACTGTCATTCGGGATGAAGCGGAAGGTGACGCGGGACCAAGGTTCCGGCGTGCGCCAATAATTCGCGTTGCGCTCCACCACCGTGTCCTGCCCCGGCCGCCAGCGGACCCAGCGATACGGCCCGGTGCCGATCGCGGCCGCACCGTTGAAATCCGGGTCCGGCGTCGCCGAGACCGCGCGCGCATTGACGATGGCGATCACCGCCATCGCGGATGGCAGCACCGGATACGGCGTGCGCGTGCGGATCACGATGGTGCGCGGATCCTTCACCTCCACGGCCGTCACCGCGCGGACGGAGGCCGCATAGGTCCGCAACCCCGTCGTCGCCTGCGCCCGGCGGATCGAGAAGACCACATCCTCCGGCGTCAGCGGCGATCCGTCGTGAAAGCGCACCCCCTCGCGCAGCGTGAACTCCCAGGTCAGCGGATCGACCACCCGCCAGGATTCCGCCACCCCCGGGATGGGCCGCAGGAAGGCGTCTTGGAACACCAATGGCTCATAGACGTGCAGTTGGATGTTACGGTTGGCCGTGAAGGACTGGTGCGGATCAGTGCCGTCCATCGCGGCCTTCATGCCGATCTGGAGGTCCTGCGCCAGGGCGGGGCCTGCCAGCAGGGCAAGGGTCAGGAAGGCTGCGATACGTGGGGTCATTCCGGGGCGTTCTCCGTCGCTGTCACTTTAGCGGTCGGCCAATTGTCAGCAACATTCATGCCTCTTGGGCCGGATGGACTTGCCGAAGGCCGCACCCGGGGCTACCTCGCGCCCATGCCGAACCGCGCCGACATCCTTGTGCTGGGCCTGACGGCCGGAACCGTGGGCAGCCTCGTGGGCGGGCTGATGCTGGGCATTGGCCTGGGGTTGGTGACGCAGGGGGCGCATATCGGCTGGCTGCTGGTGCTGCCGGCCGCGCCGGTGTCGGGGGCCTTGGGCTATATCCTGGCGCGGCGCCTGGTGAACCAGCAGGACTAGAACGGCAGCCGCAGCGAACGGCCCGTGACCAGGCCGAACACCGACAGCCCGCCCACGATCAGCGCCAGCCCGCCCAGAATCCAGGGCAAGGCCCCCGGCCCCGCCTCCAGCGCCTCCGCCAGCCGCAGCACGCTCGGGTCGGCCGGGTCGTAGCGCAGCGGCATGGTGCGGCCCGCGCGGATATCGGCCAAATCCATCGCGTCGGAGACCGTGGCGGTGATGATGCTGCCATCGGCCGTGCGATAGCTGAACCAAGGGTGGAGGCTGACGGCATGGCCGCGGCCGGTGGAGGTCACCTCCCGATACCGGCCGGTCATGCGCCCCTCGGTCGTCACGCCGTGGGTGAGCATGTGGACATAATCGCGCACCAGCGACGCCGCGCCGGCCCCGATGCCCAAGGCGATCAGGATGCCGATGATATAGAGCCGGCGTTTTGGCAGTGCGGTGCGCATGCGACGGACGCTGCACGCGCCCCCGGAACAAAGCAAATTGTCCCGGTCAGACGACCCTGATCCCGGCCGCCCGGATCAGCGCGCCCTTGTAGTCGAAATCCGCCGCGATCATCGCGGCGAAATCCTCCGGCGTGCTGGCGCGGATGGTGTAGCCGTTCGGCGTCAGGTGCCGGTCGGCGACGGCGGGCACCGCCATCGCGGCGGCGATGTCGTCGCGGATGCGACGGACCAGCGGCGCCGGGGTCCCGGCAGGTGCCAGCACGCCGAACCAGGTGCGCGGGTCGATGTCGGGATAGCCGGCCTCGGCCAGGGTCGGGACCTCGGGCAGTTGCGGCAGCCGTTCGGGCTTGCCCACCGCCAGGGCGCGCAGGGTGCCGACGGCCAGGTATTCGCGCGCGCTGGCGACGCCCGCCAGGGTCATCTGCACCTCACCCGACAGGGTCGCCAGGACGGCCGGCGTCAGTCCGCGATAGGGCACGTGCGTCAGCGAGATGTTTTCCTTCGCCGCCAGCGCGCCGAACAGCAGATGCGGCTGGGACGCATCGCCGTAGCTGCCAAAATTCAATGTCCCCGGCTGGGCCCGGGCCGCCGCCACCAGCCCCGCCATGTCGCGCGCCGGCACGGCCGGATTCACCAGCACCATCTGGTGCACATCCACCAGCCAGGTGACCGGCGCCAAGTCGCGCCGCGGATCATGCGGCAGGCCCGGGATCAGATGCGGGTTGCCGGTGATGGAATTGTCGGCGGTGACCAGCAGGGTATGGCCATCGGGCGGTGCCTTGGCGACCAGGTCGGTGCCGGGGACGGTGCTGCCACCGGGGCGATTGTCCACCACCACCGGCTGGCCCCAGGTCCGGGTCAGTTGGTCGGCCAGGGCACGGGCCAGCGCATCCAACCCGCCGCCGGGCGGGAACGGCACGACAAGTCGCACCTGGCGGCTGGGGAAATTCCCCTGCGCCAGGGCGGGCGTTGCGAGGGCGGCGGCGAAGAGCGAGCGGCGGAAGAGTTTCATGCCCGGCATAATCCGCGCGTGGCTGGCGGCGGCAAGCCCGCTTGCGCTGATCCACGACTGCGGCCAGATCGCAGGTGACGCCGACAGGAACCCGCCGCATGGACATCGCCCCCCGCCTGACCCCGACCGAGGCCCTCGGCCTGCGCTATGGCGCCGCCGTCCCGCCGGCCGGGCCGTGGAACCAGCACATCGACCTGCTGCTGTCGCATCGCTCCGTCCGCGGCTTCCGCGCCGATGCGCTGCCGGATGGCACGCTGGAAACCCTGGTCGCCGCCGCCCAGTCGGCCGCCACCAGCAGCAACCTGCAAACCTGGTCGGTCGTCGCCGTGACCGACCCCGAACGCCGCGCGGCCCTGGCGAAACTGGCCAACAACCAGAAACACATCACGCAATGCCCGCTGTTCCTGGTCTGGCTGGCCGATCCCAGCCGCAACCAGCGCCTGGGCGAAGCCGAGGGCGTGGACCTGCCCACCCTGCCCTACATGGAAACGTTTCTGGTCGCGGCCATCGATGCGGCCCTGGCGGCCCAAAATGCCGTCGTGGCGGCGGAATCGCTGGGGCTGTCCACGGTCTATATCGGCGCGTTGCGGAACGATCCGGCGCAGGTGGCGACCCTGCTCGGCCTGCCGCCCGGCGTGGTCGGGGTGTTCGGCCTGTGCATCGGCTACGCCGCGTCCGATGTGGCGAATGAGGTGAAGCCCCGCCTGCCGCAGGCCGCGGTGCTGTTCCACGACACCTATGGCCATGCCGAGGAACCGGCGCTGCGGGCCGCGTATGATGCTGAGATGGTGGCGTTTTCCGCCCGTCAGGGCATGGGGCCGGAAAATTGGAGCCGGCGCGTGATCGGCCGGATGGGCAAGATCTCGGCACTCAGCGGGCGTGATCGGCTGGTGGAGATCCTGCGAAGCCTCGGCTTCGGACTGCGGTAACAAAACGGCCGAGGGGTTTTTCGCCCCTCGGCCGGCCTAGTCAGCCAGCGTGCTGTTCGGGCGCCGAGCCGCTGTTGAGCTGGATGTAGTTCTCGATCCCCATGTTCTTGATCATGTCGAACTGGGTGGACAGGAAGTCGGCGTGCTCTTCTTCCGCGACCAGGATCTTGGTCAGGATCTCGCGGGAGGCGAAGTCGCGGACTTCATGGCAATAGGCGATGCCTTCGCGCAGGTCCGACAGCGCCTTTTCTTCCAGCTTCAGATCGCATTCGAGGATCTCGCGGACCGACTGGCCAACCAGCACCTGGTTCATCCGCTGCACATTGGGCAGCCCGTCCAGCATCAGGATGCGCTCGATCAGGATGTCAGCATGCTGCATCTCTTCGATCGATTCCTTGTACTCATGCGCGCCCAGCTTGGTCACGCCCCAGTGGCGGAGAATGCGGGCATGCAGGAAATACTGGTTGATCGCCGTCAGCTCGTTGGTGAGCTGGGTATTCAGATATTCGATGACCTTGGGATCGCGCAGCACCGGAACCTCCTCCTGAAGAGTGGCCCGGGTCCCAGAGATCAGGCGCCGCGAACCACTCCCTGCCCGTATCCCGACAGCGCGGTCGCAGGCAAGTCCCGCAACATGGTGAGCATCGCCTTCACGCAGCTCCCACACTGGGCCCTGCAGCCGCAGGCGGCGTGGACTTCGGCGGGTCGCTTGGCGCCTTCACTGGCGGCATCACGAACGTGGTGGTCGGTCAGGGCATTGCAGAGACAAACGTACATTCGACGCGGATCCGCTGGTGTTGCGAGTGTTTCGCATGTCCGGGATCTAGATGCAAGTCACTCGCAACTACGAAGCACATCCAAAATCGCGGGGCCGTAGCGTTCCAGTTTTGACGACCCGACGCCCGACACCTCGGCCAGCCCATCCAGGGTGGCGGGGTTGCGCGCGGCGATCTCCTCCAGCGTCTTGTCCTGGAAGACGATGAAGGGCGCGATCTTCTGGGCCTTGGCGGTGGCGGTGCGCCAGGCGCGCAGCGCCTCGAACCGCCCGCCGCCGCCTGGGGTGGGCGGGGTGGCGGCGGGTGCCGCCCGGCCGGGGGCGCGTCGGCCGGAGGAGGTGATCTTTCCGGCGATATCGGCGCGCAGGATGACCTCGACCTCGCCCTTCAGCATGGGCCGCGCGGCCGCTTCCAGCACGACATAGACGGGGGGTGCGGCCGTGCCGTCCGGACGGCGGTCGACGAACAGGTCCAGCACGCCGCGGGCGACCAATTGCCGGGCGACGGCGCGCCAGCCCTCGGCGTCCAACTCGCGGCCGACGCCAAAGGTCGGCAGCTTGTCGTGGCCGAAGCGCTCGACCTTCTCGCTCCGCACCCCCAGCAGCACATCGGTCAGGTGCCCCAGGCCAAAGCGCTGGCCCGTGCGCAGGCAGGCCGAGATCAGTTTTTGCGCGGCGACGGTGCCGTTCCACAGGCGCGGCGGGGTCTGGCAATTGTCGCAATTGCCGCACGGCGCCTCGGGCGGTTCCTCGCCAAAGCAGCGCAGCAGCGGCCGCCTGCGGCATTCCGCGGCCTCGGCGATGGCGATGATGCTGTCCAGGCGCATGCGCTCGATGGCCTGCTGCGCCTCGGGCGCTGCGGATTCGGCGATGCGGCTGCGGGCCAGGGCGATGTCGCCGGCGCCGTAGAGCAGCAGCGCCTTGGCGGGCAATCCATCGCGCCCGGCGCGGCCGATCTCCTGATACCAGCCCTCGGGCGATTTCGGCAGTTCGGTATGGGCGACGAAGCGCACATCCGGCCGGTCGATCCCCATGCCGAACGCGATGGTCGCGCACATGATCACTGTCTCGCCGGCGGCGAAGCGCTTGTGGGCGGCGCGCTTTTCCGAAGCCTCCATGCCCGCGTGGAAGGCCAGCGCGTCCCAGCCATCGGCGCAGAGCCACTGCGCCGTCGCCTCGGCCTTCTTACGTGACCCGCAGTAGACGATGCCCGCCCCGCGCCCATCGGATGCGCTGCGCAGGAATTCCCGCAACTGCTGGCGTTCCGCCACGCGATCGGTGGCGCCGACAAAAATGTTGGGCCTGTCGAAACCGCCCTTGAACACCGGGTCGTCCATCAGCCCGAGCAGGCGGCGGATATCCTCGGCGGTCCGCGGATCGGCGGTCGCGGTCAGGGCCAGGCGGGGCACGCCCGGAAAGCGATCTGCCAGAATGGTCAGCGCGCGGTATTCGGGGCGGAAGTGATGGCCCCACTGGCTGATGCAATGCGCCTCATCCACCGCGAACAAGGCCACGCGGCGGCTGTCGAGTTCATCCAGCATGCCGTCCATCGCCAGCCGTTCGGGGCTGACATAGAGCAGGTCCAGCCGGCCCTCGCGGAAGGCGCGCCGGGCTTCGGTGCGGGCATCGGGGTCGAGGTCGGAATGCAGCGCCGCCGCCGACACGCCCTGCTGGCGCATCGCCGCGACCTGGTCTTCCATCAGCGCGATCAAGGGCGAGACGACGACGCCCACGCCAGGGCGGCACAGGGCCGGCACCTGGTAGCACAGCGACTTGCCGCCACCGGTCGGCATCAGCACGAGGCCGGAGCCGCCGCCGGTCACATGATCGACGATCTCGCGCTGGCGGCCACGAAACCCTGGGTGGCCAAACACCTCATGCAAGACGAGGCCGGGGTCGGAGGGGCCCGACCAGGCCTCGGCCGGCATCAGAGGCCGACGCGGATCTCGACGCGGCGGCTTTCCAGGGCAATCGCCTCGAAGGGCACGGGGCCGCGGGCGCCGACGATGATGCGGCCGGCGGGGACGCCATCCTCGCGCAGCGCCTCGGCGACGTTTTCGGCGCGGGCGCGCGACAGGGCGCGGTTGTAGGCGACGCTACCCTCGGGGTCGGCGAAGCCGAGCACGCGGACGGGTGCGAGCGGGTTGGCCTTGGCCAGGTTGGCGGCGTCGGCGATCACCGCCTTGGCGGCGTCATCCAGGCTGGTGCCTTCCTCGCCGAAGAAGATCACGCGCGGCGGTTGGCCGGCCAGGTTCGTGCTGGAGGCGCAGGCCGCGAGCAGCGGCATCAGGGCAAGGCTGGTCAAGAGGAAACGGCGCATGAGGGCTCCGGCGAGTCGCTGTGTGTTACCTAGGTCGCTTGGCGACGCGGCGGGGTCAAGCGGCGATGCGCGGCGTCACCCCAACCCCGCCAGCGCCCGCCCCCCGGCCAGGCGAAACACCCGGCTCGGCCGGAACGGCCCGACCAGCCGGTGTTGCAGCAGCAGCACCGTCCGCCCCGCCGCCGCCGTGTCCAAGGTCGCCAGGAACGCCATCTCCGCCGCCGCATCCAGCCCCGCCGCCGGTTCGTCCAACAGCAGCACCGGCGCCGGCGAGACCAGCGCGCGCGCCAGCGCGATGCGCCGCACCTGGCCACCGGAAAACCGCGCCCCCGCCTCACCACAGCGCGTCGCCAGCCCCTCCGGCAGGGCGCGCACCAGGTCGCCGATGCCGGCGCGGTCCAGCGCCTGGAACAGCGCCGCGTCATCGGCATCGGGGGCGGCCAGGCGCAGGTTGGCGGCGATCGTGTCGTCGAACAGCCGCGCATCCTGGCTCAGCACTGCGAATTTCTGCCGCGCCGCATCGGCGGTCAGGGTCGCGAGGTCCACACCACCGACCAGGATGCGCCCGCCCTGAGGTGCCGCGAGTTTGGTCAGCAGCGCAATCAGGCTGGATTTGCCGACCCCGGACGGGCCGAGCAGGGCGACGCGGGCGCCCTCCGGCACCTCCATGTCCAGCCCCTCGAACACCGGGGCGCGGTCGGGCGCCCAGGCGAACCGCAGGCCCTCGATCTTCAGCGCATGGCCGGCGGGGGCGGCGGCCGGCGTCGCCGGGTCGGGCACCGGCACCGGCACATCGGCGGCCGCGAACAGACGTCGGGCGGAGGCCCCGGCCGCCGCCAGCGCCACCCCCGCGCGGGGCAGCGCGGCAAAGGGCTCGGCCGACGCCAGCGCCAGGAAGGCGCCGATCACGGCGCCGGCCAGGGCGCCCTGCCCGCCCGCCAGGCCAAAGCCCAGGGCGCCCAGCAGCGCGCCCTGCGCCAGCAGCGAACCCAGGGCACCGGCGGCGGCATTGCGCCCGGTCAATGCGCGTTGGGAGGCCGCGAGCGCATCGCCGGCTGCGGCGACCCGGGCCAGCGCGCGCGCCTCGGCCCCCGTGCCCAAGGTGTCCTCAAGGCCGGAGAGCGGGTCCACCACCGCATCGCGCAGCCGGCCCTCGGCATCGGCGGCGGTCGCGGCGGCCCGGGCGGCGGCCGGCGCCAGCAGCGGCGGCAGCACGAGGGCCGCGGCCAGCGGCAAGGCCACCAGCGCCGCCAGAAGCGGCGACATCGCGCCCAGCACGACCGCGGTCGCCAACACCACGGCCCCGCCCGCCGCGATCGGCACGATGGCGCGCAGATACAACCCGTCCAGCGCCTCCACATCGGCCACCAGCCGGCCGAGAAGGTCGCCCGCCCGGCCATGGCCGATGCCGCCCGGCAGGCGCTGGGATAGGCGCCGGAAAAACCACACCCGGGTATCGGCCAGCGCGCGGAAGGCGGCGCCATGGGTCGCCATGCGTTCCGCCCAGCGTGCGGCGGGGCGACCGATCAGCACCGGCCGCAGCCAGGGCAGCAACAGGATGCCGCTGCCCAGGGCGACGCCGCCGGCCAGCGCGACCTCGGCCGCCACGGCGCGGCCGGCCATGCCCAGCAGCGCCAGGCCCAGCAGGGCCGAACAGACCGACACCAGCAGGGCGGCGGCCAGCGCCGGGCCGCGCCCGCGCCACAGGCGCAGCACACGCAAAAGATCGCCCATCATGCGCGCAGGCTGCGGTCCACCACCCGGCCGTCCTCCAACCGCAGCACGCGGCCAAACCGGGCGGCGACGGCGGGCGAATGCGTGGCGAGGATGGTTGTCCGCCCGGCGGCGAGGCGACGCAGGCTGTCCAGCACCTCGTTCTCCGTCCCCGGGTCCAGATGCGCGGTCGGTTCGTCCAGCAGCAGCAGCGGCACGTCGCGCAGGAAGGCGCGGGCGATGGCGACGCGCTGCGCCTGGCCACCGGACAGGCCGTGGCCGGATTCGCCCACCATCGTGTCCAGCCCCTGCGGCAACCCGGCGGCGAAATCGGCGACCCGGGCGTCACGCGCGGCCTGTTCGACCTCGGCCCGGGTCGCGTCGGGGCGGGCCAGCAGGATGTTCTCGGCGATGGTGCCGCGAAAGATATGGGCGCGCTGGCCGACCCAGGCCGAGAGGCGGCGCAACTCGGCGGGGCGCAGGGCCGCGGCCTCCCGCCCGTTCAGCGCGATACGGCCGCTGGTCGGCGGCAGGAAGCCCATGAGGAGCCGCAGGATCGAGGACTTGCCCGCACCCGACGGCCCCATCAGCACCAGCACCTCGCCCGGCATCACCCGGAAGGACACATCATCCAGCGCATCCGGCAGGCCCGGGTCGTGGCGCAGCCCGACGTGGTCGAATGTGACGACGACCGAGGGCGGCATTTCCTCAAGGATCAACCGGGTATCGGGGGGGGTCGCGAGCAGCGGGGCCAGCGCGGTGGCCGCCCCCTCGGCCGCCGCACGCTCGTGGTAGGCGGCGGAGAAGGCACGCAGCGGCGCGAAGGCGGCCGGCACCAGCAGCAGGGCCAGGATCGCCGCCACCGGATCGGGATGCGTGCCGGCGGCCAGCGCCGCGTGGCGCCAGGCGAGGCAGGCCAGGGCCGCGGCGAACAAGCCCTCCAGCGCCGCCGAGGAGAGGAAGGCGACGCGCAGCACCTTCATCGTGCGCATACGCAGGTCATCGGCGGCGGCGGCAAGCGCCGCGGCCTCGGCCGATTCGCGGCGGAACAGCACGATGGTGGCCAGGCCCCGCATGCGGTCCAGGAAGCGGCCCGACAGGGCCTCCAACGCGGTGAACTGGCGGCGGGAGGCAACGGCGGCGCCGATGCCCGTGACCGCCATGGCGACCGGCACCAACAACACGCACAGGCCGAGGATCAGCCCCGACGTCGGATCGACGAAGCCCGCCAGGGCGATGGCCAGGGCGGGGCCGACCAGCGCCATCGCCGCGGCCGGCATCCAGCGCGCGACATGGCCGTCCAGGGCCTCGACCCGGTCCACGACCAGGGATGCCTTTTCGCCGATGGCGCGCGAATCGGTGGGGCCGGCGGCCAGCAGGGCGGCAAAGGCGCGGCTGCGCATGTCGGCCCGCGCGGCGGCGCCCGCGGCGACCTGGGCGCGGTCCTGCGCGATGAACAGCCCGGCTTGCAGCAGCGCCAGGGCGGCGATGCCGGCGACGGCATCCCAGCCCGCGCCACCGTGCCCGAGCAGGGCTGCGATCAGCAGCGCCGTCAGCACCGCCTGGGCCAGCACCGTGACCATGCCGGCGGCACCAAGTCCGACCGCCAGCAGCAGCCCGGGGCGCTGGGCGCGCGTGATCGCGGCCAAAAGCGCGCGCGCCGGGGCCTGGGGCTTGATCGGTTTGGATGTCGGCGGCAGCGCGCCGGCGGCGGCCGGGGGGCGGTCCATCAACGCGGTGTCCATCGCTGGTCTGCTAGCCCATCCCGTGGCGGGCCGCCATGCACCCGTGGTTGCCGACCCGGCGGCGCGGGATCAAATCAATCGCCACCTCAAAACCGGACCCGCCGATGCTGCCGACCCATGACCGTCACGACCACCACCCCTGGCCGGGGCGCACAGCCTTTGCCTGGCCGAACGGCGCGCGGCTGGCGGTCTACCTGGGCGTGAACCTGGAACACTTCGCCTTTGGCGAGGGGCTGGGCGCGGAACTCGCCCCCGGCGGGCCGCAGCCGGATGTGCTGAACTACGCTTGGCGCGACTATGGCAACCGCGTCGGCGCCTGGCGCCTGCTGGAAACCCTGGACGAGCTGGCGCTGCCCGCGACCGTGCTACTGAACAGCGCGATCTATACCCATGCGCCGGCGCTATGTGCCGCCCATCGCGCGCGCGGCGATGAAATGGCAGGCCACGGGCGGACCAATAGCGAACGCCAGTCCATCCTGCCGCCGGCCGAGGAACGCGCCCTGATCGCCGAGGCCACGGCCGCGATGACCGCCGCGGAGGGCACCGCGCCACGCGGCTGGCTGTCGCCCTGGATCGCCGAAAGCCACGCCACGCCCGACCTGCTGGCCGAGGCCGGGTATCGCTACACCCTGAACTGGTGCAGCGACGATGCGCCGGTCTGGCACCGCACCGCGCATGGGCCGCTGCTGGCCATCCCCTATCCGCAAGAGGTCAACGACATCCCCGCCATCGTCGCCCGGCGCGATGGCGCCGAGCAATTCGCCCAGATGATCGTGGATGATTTCGACGAACGACTGCGCCAGGTGCGGGATGGGCTGCCGCAGGTGATGGGGATCGCGCTGCACCCCTACATCATCGGCCAACCCTATCGGATGCGGGCGCTGCGCCGGGCGCTGGCGCATGTCGCGGCGCGGAGGGAGCAGGTGTGGGTCTGCACCGCGGGGGCGGTGTTCGACCATGTGGCCGGGTTGGCACCGGGCGTCGTTCCGGGGGGCTAGGCCCCAAAAGATGGGCCGCGTCGGATTCTTTTACGCTCGAGGCCGATCGACGCGCGCGGGGTTGTCGCGGGGTGAACACGAAAACTGATACAATTTTCTAATAAAGAGATGTATCAAACGAGGGCTGGTTGTAGCCGCCGATACCATGATTCGCAAAAAAACCGCCCGTCGCAATTCTGCGACGGGCGGTGAATGACACGCACAGCAACTGGTCCCAGGATCGCCCCGTCTGGGCGAATCTTGGGATCAGGCGGCGATGGCGCTGACACCTGCGAGCACGACCGCACGCCCGGCGATCTGGGCGCGGATCGCGGCCGGAACCTGGCGGGCGCTCATCGCGCGGGGCTGGGCCAGCTCTTCCATCGGGCGGCCTTCGGCACCGTAGAGCGCGACAAATTCGGCGAAATTGTCGAAGCGGGCGCGCGTGACGTTGTCGATGAAGGTCTCGGTGGCGGCGCCTTCGGCGACGATGATCTCGTGGTTCTCGGTCTCGATGTGGAAGACCGTGAAGCGATCGCCGAGGTCGGCCTGCGCCATGCGGGTGATGCTGCTGCCGTTGATCAGGGCGCCGGCCTGCACCAGCACGCCGTCGATGACCATGGCGTGGTCGGAGGTCACGCGCAGGTCGCGGACCGGCAGGTTTTCACCCAGCGCACCGGCGCGGATCAGCACGGGACGGCGGGCTTCCGACAGGGAGAAGGTGGTCGAGACGGTCTGGCGGCCCAGCCACATCACCGGCACGGCACGGCCATCGGCGGTCAACACCAGGTCACCGATCGCCAGGGTCTCAACGGCCACGCCGCCCGCCGGGGTGGCGATCTGCGTGCCGGCCAGGAAGCAGACGGTGGTCTCGCCGCTGACCACGGCGCCGGTGGTGCGGAGACCGCCGGACGGGCCGCTCGGGTTCGACGCCTGACCGACAACGCGGAAGAACCCCTCGCTGTCATGGCCGTCGGGCAGCACCACACTTGTGAAGCTGACGGGAACGTTCGTGCCGCTTGCCGAGATCTGCGTTACCGCAGTGCGATCGACCTCGATCCAGGGGCCGCCAGCCGTGTTCGAATACTGCAGGATCCACTCGGCGCCGCGCGGCTGGCCACTGCCGGCCTGCGTATAGCTCACGGAGCCGGTTGCCGTGGAATCGGTCGTGTTGAAGGCGCTGAACGCGGACGAGACGAAATTCCATGACATGCGAGGGATCTCCGTGGGTGGGATTTCTAACTTTTACCGATTTAAAAACTGCTTAAGTCTCAAAATCTGTCTAAACGACCATATTGCACCGCACAGAAGCCCGCAAGATTCTTTGACGATTCTTCAGACTTTTTTTACACGCGCCGAAGGGGTGTGGCCTGACCGCCACAGCCAGGCAGAGAATGTCTTTTTTATGATCTCGAATCGGGAATGAGCGCGGGTGCGGCTGAATCCCTCGATTCAGGCAGCCGGCTGGGGCGCAGGGATCGTGACCGACCTGCGATGCTGGGAGACTTGCCGCTCTGGAGCGGCGCGCTTCACGGTGATTCGGGTGGGCGAGATCGGCCGCGGGCCTGTGTCGCCGAGACAGCCATCCGATGCGGCGGCGGCACCGCGCGCGGCGTCACGGATGCGCCAAGGGGATCAGCCTGAAGGAAAGCCCGATGCCGTGCCGATCGGATCAAGGCGCCGAATGGGTTCGGCGGGCGGATCGATGGCCGCCGCTACGGTGCCGACTCCATCCGCCTCAGCCGTCGATAACGGGCCATCGCGCGCAGCCGCGCCAAACCACCTGACCCCAGGCAGGCATGGGGTCAGGCAATGTCATGGAATTCGGTGGGATGCCGGCGCGCGTGTCGCCGGCGATACTCAGCCCTTGGCTTCGGCGATCGCCCGCCACACCCGCTCCGGCGTCGCGGGCATGTCGATATGCGCGATGCCGAGCGGCCGCAGCGCGTCCACCAACGCGTTCATCACGGCCGGCAGCGCCCCGGCGCACCCCGCCTCGCCGCAGCCCTTGGCGCCGATGGGATTGGTCGTGGCGGGCACGGGGTGGCTGGCGAAGCTCATCGACGGCACGTCGGCGGCGCGCGGCAGGGCGTAGTCCATCAGGGACCCGGCCAGCGGCTGGCCGTCTTCCGAATAGACCACGTGCTCCAGCAGGGCCTGGCCGATGCCCTGGGCGATGCCGCCATGCGCCTGGCCCGCGACCAGCAGCGGGTTCACGATCACGCCGAAGTCGTTGACGGTCACGTAGGTCACCACCTCGACCAGGCCGGTGTCGGGATCGACCTCGACCTCCGCGATGTGGCAGCCGTTGGGATAGGCGGATGGCGCGCCGGGGTAGATGTGGCTGACATCCAGGGTCGGCGGCACATCCATCGGCAGCGCATCGGCGTCGCGCAGCTTTGCGGCCAGGGCCATGATGTCGATGCCGCGATCGGTGCCGGTGATCGAGAATCGCCCGGATTCGAAAACGATATCCTCGGGCGAGGCTTCCAGCGCCCAGCCCGCCGCCTGGCGGCCCTTGTCCACGACGATGGCCGCGGCCTCCACGATCGCGGCCCCGGAGACGATCAGCGACTTCGACCCGCCGGTGCCGCCGCCGGCGATCAACTGGTCGCTGTCGCCCTGCAACAGGCGGATATTCTCGAAGGGCACGCCCAGATGCTGGTGCAGCACCTGGGCGAAGGGCGACAGATGCCCCTGCCCATAGTCCAGGGTGCCGGTGACGATGGTGACCAACCCGTCCTTCTCAAACCGGATGCCGCCCATTTCCGGGGCGGGCGGGGCGGTGACCTCCAGGAAATTGCCGATGCCGCGCCCGCGCAGTTTCCCGCGGGCCGCACTGGCCTCGGCACGGCCGGCGAAACCGTCCCAGTCGGCCGCCACCAGCGCGTCATCCAGGATCGCCGAGAACTCGCCGCCGTCGTAGTGGCTGCCCGAGGCAGCGGCATAGGGCATGGCAGCGGTCGGGATGTGGTTCAGCCGGCGTAGATCGCGCGCGTCGCGGTCGGTTTCCACGGCGGCCTGCTCGATCAGCCGCTCCATGAAGTAATTGCCCTCGGGCCGCCCCGCGCCGCGATAGGCGGAAATCGGCGTGGTATTGGTCACCGCCGAGACGGTATGCACCTCGATCAACGGCGTCGCGTAGTTGCTCTGCACGTTCTTGGCGAAATTCGCCGTGCCCATCAGCGGCGACACCGGGGACAGATAGGCCCCCATGTCCGCAAAAGCGGTCAGGCGGACGGCCAGGAATTTTCCCGCCGCATCCAGCGCCAATTCGGCATCGACCTCATGGCTGCGGCCGTGCTGGTCGGACAGGAACGACCCGGTGCGCTCATCGGTCCATTTCACCGGGCGGCCCAGCATCTTGGCCGCGTGCAGCAGCGGCACGTATTCGGGGTAGACATTGGCCTTCATGCCAAAGGATCCGCCGACATTGCCGGTCAGGATGCGCAAGTCCTTCACCGGCACGCCCAGGATGCCGGCCAGTTGCGCCCGCATCCCAAAAACGCCCTGGCAGCCGAGGTGCAAGGTATGGCGCCCCTCCGCCCATACCCCGATCGCGGCGCGCGGTTCCATGGCGCAGACCACGATGCGGTTGTTGGCGATGGACAGCCGCGTGACATGGGCCGCGCCGTCGAAGGCCGCGCGCACCTTGTCGGCATCGCCAAAACGCCAGTCCAGGACAGTGTTGTTGGCGATATCGTCATACAGCAGCGGGGCATCTGGCGCGGTCGCGGCACGGGCGTCGGTCACGGCGGGAAGTGAGTCGATGTCCAGTTCCACCGCCTCGGCCGCGTCCTTGGCCTGCATCTTCGTCTCGGCCACCACCAGCGCGATCGGGTCGCCGACGAAGCGCACGCGGTCGGAGGCAAGCGGCGCCCGGGCCGGGCTTTTCAGCGCCGATCCGTCGATGCTTTTCAGCGGCATGGCGCAGCCCATGGTGCCGTAGCCCGCCAGGTCGGCGGCGGTGATCACCGCCAGCACGCCGGGCATGGCCAGGGCGGCGGTGGCATCCACGCCGCGCAGCACGCCATGGGCATAGGGGCTGCGCAGCACATGGGCATAGGCCTGGCCCGGCAGCGACAGATCGTCGGTGTAGCGCCCCTGGCCCTTCAGCAGCACGGGGTCCTCACCCCGCGGCACCGGCTGGCCGATGCCAAAGCGAAGGTTGGGGGCGTTCAGGCCATCGGGCATGGGATCATCCGTATGATGCGTCGCAGAAGATTTGCCCCATGGGGGCGGATGGCAAGGGGGGCGGTCAGCCCTCCAGCCCCTCGGCCAGCAGGTCGAGCAACCCGGCGGCGAAGACGCGCATATTGGCGGGCCGGTCGGGGCTGCCGGTTTCCAGGGTCACGCCGCGCTCCTGCGGGCCGCTGATCGCCAGGCACGAATGCCCCGCCGCATCGCCGTAGCGGTTGCCGGTCGGCCCCGCCGCCCCGGTTTCGGCGATACCCCAGGTGGTGCCGAGGCGGGTGCGGATGGTGCGGGCGCAGAGCATCGCATAGGGCGGGGACGACGACCGCAGCCCCTCCATATCGGCGGCGGTCAGCCCCAACAGCCCCTGCCGCGCGGCCAGGGTATAGACCACGGCGCCACCGACGAACCAGGCGCTGCTGCCCGGCACCGACAGGATCGCCGCCGAGACCAGCCCGCCGGTCGAGGATTCCGACACCGCAACGGTTTGCCCACGGGCCTTGAGCAGCGCGCCCAGCCGTTCGGCCTTTTCCATCAGGTCGTTCATGCCAATTGCCTCATCGCGCGGGAAAAGCCTTCGGTGATTTCAAGCGCGCCGGTGTGCCGCCCGGCCTCCACCACCCGTTTGCCGCCGACCACGACGGTGCGCACCGGATTGCCCTGGCCCGAGAAGATCCAGGCGTCCAGCAAGGCATCGCCCGCATGGCCGATCAAGGCGGGGTGGTCGGGGTCGAGTTCCACCAGGTCGCAGCGCGCACCCGGCGCGATGCGCCCCAGCGGCCGGCCGCTGGCCTGCGCCCCAGCGGCCCAGGCGGCGTCCAGCATCACGCGGCCCGGGTGGGGGTGGTCGTCGTCGGTCGCGACGGCCCGCTGATGCAGGGCCAGGCGCTGCGATGTCTCCAGCCCCCGCAATTCGTCGCGCGGGCTGGTGCCGACATGGCTGTCGGTGCCGATGCCGAAGCGACCGCCGGCCGCGCGATAGCCAGGCAGCGGGAAGATTCCGTCGCCAAGGCTGGCCTCGGTCGAGGGGCATAGCCCGACCACCGCGCCACTCGCCGCCAATTCGCGGGTTTCTTCCGGCGTCATGTGGGTGCAGTGGATCAGGCACCAGCGCCGATCCAGCGGCGCGTGGCGCAGCAGCCATTCGACCGGGCGGGCGCCGGTCGCGGCGATGCATTCGGCGACCTCGCGTTCCTGTTCCGCTGCATGGATATGGATGGGCGTGCCCATGGCGTGGAAGGCGCTCAGCATCTCGGGCGATACGGCGCGCAGCGAATGGGGCGCGACGCCGATCGCGCAGCGCGGGTCGTCGGTGGTTTCAGCGATCAGCCGGTCCAGGATGGTGAAGAAACCGTCCAGGTCGTTCAGGAAGCGCCGCTGCCCGGCATGCGGCGCCTTCCCGAAAATGCCGCCAAAGGCATAGAGGCTGGGCAGCATCGTCATCCCGATGCCGGTCCGCCGCGCCGCCGCAAGCATCCGCAGCCCCATCTCGGCCGGTTCGGCATAGGGCGTGCCGTCGGGCTGGTGATGCAGGTAGTGGAACTCGGCGATGGAGGTGAAACCCCATTCCAGGCATTCGGCATAGAGCTGGGCGGCCACCGCCTCGGCCTGGTCGGGGCTGATCGCCAGGGCGTGGCGATACATGGCCTCGCGCCAGGTCCAGAAGGAATCCTGGCCTTGGGGGGAACGTTTTTCGCCGGCCCCGGCCATGGCGCGCTGGAAGGCGTGCGAATGCAGGTTGGGCACGCCGGGGATGACCACGCCGCGCAGGCGGCTGCCGCCCTCCGCCAGGACGGCATTGGGGTCGGCACCGGGGGTAACGGCAGTGATGGCGCCGGTCGCATCGGCGTCGATCCGCACGGCATCGGCCCAGCCGTCGGTTGTCAGGGCGGTCTCGGCGAAGAAGACGGTCATGGCGTTGTGCTTCCCCTGCTCGGCCGCGGCGGTATGCTCATGGCATGACCGATCGCTCCCGCTTCCGCAACGCCCCCGCCATCCGCAGCCCGCGCGGGTTGAAGAAATCCGCCCTGCATTGGACCACCGAGGCCCCCTTGCGGATGCTGATGAACAATCTGGACGACGAGGTCGCCGAGGACCCCGGCAGCCTGACCGTCTATGGCGGCATCGGCCGCGCGGCGCGGGACTGGGAGTCCTACGAGACCATCGTCAAAACCCTGCGCCGGCTGACCGACACGCAGACGCTGCTGGTGCAATCCGGCAAGCCCGTCGGCGTGTTCGAAACGCATGCCGACGCCCCGCGCGTGCTGATCGCCAATTCCAACCTGGTCCCCGCCTGGGCGAATTGGGACCACTTCAACCATTTGGACCGGCTGGGGCTGATGATGTACGGCCAGATGACCGCGGGGTCCTGGATCTACATCGGCAGCCAGGGGATCGTGCAGGGCACCTACGAGACCTTTGTCGAGGCCGGGCGCCAGCATTTTGACGGCAATCTGGCCGGGCGCTGGATTTTGACCGCCGGGCTGGGCGGCATGGGCGGGGCGCAGCCGCTGGCCGGGGTGTTTGCCGGGGCCTCCGTGCTGGCCGTGGAATGCCAGCCGTCGCGGATCGAGAAGCGGCTGGAGACGCGCTACCTCGATTATCGCGCCGATGATCTCGACACGGCGCTGGCGATGATCCGGGGGGCGACCAAGCCGATCTCGGTGGGGCTGCTGGGCAATGCGGCGGAGGTGTTTCCCGAACTCGTGCGGCGGGGCGTGGTGCCGGACATCGTGACCGACCAGACCTCGGCGCATGATCCGGCCAATGGCTACCTGCCCGCTGGCTGGACGCTGTCGGATTGGCTGGCCAAGCGCGAAACCGACCCCAAGGCGGTTGCCGCCGCCGCGAAGCACAGCATGGTCGCGCATGTCCAGGCGATGCTGGATTTCAAGCGCCTGGGCAGCGTCGTGATGGATTACGGCAACAACATCCGCCAGATGGCCAAGGATGAGGGGCTGGAACACGCCTTCGATTTCCCGGGGTTCGTGCCCGCCTACATCCGCCCGCTGTTCTGCCGCGGCATCGGGCCGTTCCGCTGGGCGGCGCTGTCCGGCGACCCCGAGGATATTTACCGGACGGACGCCAAGGTGCGGGAACTGATCCCCGACGATCCACACCTGCACCAATGGCTCGACATGGCGCGGGAACGCGTTGCCTTCCAGGGCCTGCCGGCGCGCATCTGCTGGGTCGGGCTTGGCCAGCGGCATCGCCTGGGCCTGGCCTTCAACGAGATGGTGGCGCGTGGCGAAATCGGCCCCGTGGTGATCGGCCGCGACCATCTGGACAGCGGCAGCGTCGCCAGCCCCAACCGCGAGACGGAGGCGATGCGGGACGGATCGGATGCCGTGTCGGACTGGCCTTTGTTGAACGCGCTGCTGAACACGGCGAGCGGTGCCACCTGGGTCTCGCTGCATCATGGCGGCGGCGTCGGCATGGGGTATTCGCAACACGCCGGCATGGTCATCGTCGCCGATGGCACGCCGGATGCGGCGCGGCGGTTAAAACGCGTGCTGTGGAACGACCCCGCGACGGGCGTCATGCGCCATGCGGATGCGGGCTACGACATCGCCATCGAATGTGCGCGGGAGCAGGGGCTGGACCTGCCGATGCTGCCATGAACGACCTGCGCGCGATCATGGCCGGTGGGCCGCTGACCCTGGCCGAGGGGTGGCGCGAAGCTTGCGCCGCCTCGGCCGAAGGGCTGTCGAAAAAACTGGCCGAGGGCCTGCCGCTCTATGGCGTCAACACAGGCTTCGGCAAGCTCGCCTCCACCCGCATCCCGCCCGAGGACCTCGCACGCCTACAGGTCAATCTGGTCCGCAGCCACGCGGCCGGCACCGGGCCGCTGCTGCGGGCACCCGTCGTGCGGCTGGTGCTGGCGCTGAAGGCGATCTCGCTGAGCAAGGGCGCCAGCGGCGTGCGGCCGGAGGTGGTGGAGGCGTTGCTTGCCCTGCTGCGGCACGACGTGCTGCCGGCGATCCCGGCGCGCGGGTCGGTCGGCGCCTCGGGGGACCTGGCGCCCCTCGCCCACATGTCCCTGGTCCTGATTGGCGAAGGCGAGGCCACCACCCCCGAAGGCACGCGCTTGGCCGGGCATGAAGCCATGGCCCGCGCCGGGGTCGCACCCCTGGTGCTGGGCCCGAAGGAAGGCCTGGCGCTACTGAACGGCACCCAGGTCAGCACGGCATTGGCGATCGCGGGGCTGCTGGCGGCGGAGGATCTTCTGCGCACGGCCCTCGTGTCGGGGGCGATGTCGGTCGAAGCCGCACGCGGTTCCGACACGCCTTTCGATGCGCGCATCCATGCGTTGCGCTACCAGCCCGGCCAGACCCGCACGGCCGCGACCCTGCGCGCCCTGCTGGCCGGCAGCGCCATCCGCGACAGCCATCGCATCAACGACCCGCGCGTGCAGGACCCCTATTCCCTGCGCTGCCAGCCGCAGGTCGCGGGCGCCTGCCTCGACCTGCTGGACAATGCGGCGGCGATGCTGGCGCGAGAGGCCGAGGCAGTGACCGACAACCCGCTGGTCGTCAGCGACGGCAAGGGCGGCTTCGACCTGCTGTCCGGCGGCAATTTCCACGCCGAACCCGTAGCCTTCGCCGCCGACACCATCGCGCTGGCGCTGTCGGAAACCGCCGCCATCGCCGAAAGGCGCATCGCATTGCTGACAGACCCCGCCTTGTCGGGCCTGCCGGCCTTCCTGGTGCGCGACGGCGGGTTGAACAGCGGCTTCATGATCGCCCATGTCACCGCCGCCGCCTTGGCGAGTGAGACAAAAATCCTCGCCGCGCCGCGCAGCGTGGACAGCCTGCCGACCAGCGCCAATCAGGAAGATCATGTCAGCATGGCGACCGGCGCCGCGCTGCGCCTGTCGGACATGGCGGAGAACGTCGCCGCGATCCTGGCCATCGAATTGCTGGCCGCGGCCCAGGGCATCGGGTTTCATCGGCCGCTGCGGTCCTCGGCCCCCATCGAAGCCGCCTTCGACCTGGTGCGGTCCGTGGCCGATCCCTGGATCGAGGATCGGGTGATGGCGACCGACATCGCCGCGGTGAAGACACTTGTCGAACAGGGTGCCTTCTGCGCGATCTGCCCCGATGTTTGATGCCGTCTGGACCAATGCGAACCTGGCCACCATGGCCGGTGACGGGTTGGGCATCATCGAGGATGGCGCCGTCGCCTCCATCGGCCAGGACATCGCCTGGGTCGGTCCGCGCAAAAACCTGCCGGGGCCGGCGACCGCGACCTATGACTGCGCCGGCGACTGGATTTTGCCGGGGCTGATCGACTGCCACACGCATCTGGTCTTTGCCGGCGACCGCGCCGAGGAATTCGAACGCCGCCTGACCGGCGTCACCTATGAACAGATCGCGCGTGAAGGCGGGGGCATCCTGTCCACCGTCCGCGCCACCCGCGCCGCGACCGAGGAAACGCTGGCCGCGGCCGCCCTGCCCCGCCTCAACGCCCTGCTGGCCGAGGGCGTGACCACCATCGAGATCAAATCCGGCTATGGCCTGGATCTGGCGACCGAGACGGCGATGCTGCGCGCCGCCCGGCGCCTGGGTGAGGCGCGGACGGTCACCGTCCGCACATCGCTGCTGGCCGCCCATGCCGTGCCACCTGGGTTCACCCAGGCCGACTACATCGCCCATGTGATCGACACCATCCTGCCGGGGGCGGCGCCCTATGCCGACGCGGTGGATGCCTTCTGCGACCGGATCGGCTTCACGCCCGCCGAAACCGACGCGGTCTTCGATGCCGCGCGCGCACTGGGGCTGCCGGTCAAACTGCATGCCGACCAGTTGTGCGACCTGGGCGGTGCCGCGCTGGCAGCCCGGCATGGCGCGCTGTCGGCCGATCACCTGGAACACGCCAACCCCGCGGGGCTGGCCGCGATGGCGGCGGCCGGGACCGTGGCCGTGCTGTTGCCGGGGGCTGGGTATTTCATCCGCGAAACCCACCACCCCGACATCGCGGCGATGCGCGAATCCGGCGTGCGGATGGCGCTGGCATCCGACATCAACCCCGGATCCTGCCCCGCGCGGTCGCTGCTGCTGATGCTGAACCTGGGCTGCACGCTGTATCGCCTGACGGTGGCCGAGGCGTTGCGCGGCGTGACATGCCATGCCGCCGCCGCCCTGGGACTGCCCGATCGCGGCATGCTGGCCCCCGGCCTGCGCTGCGACCTTGCGCTGTTCCGCGTCAACCGGCCGGCCGAGCTTTGCTATTGGATCGGCGGCAATCCCTGCGCCGGGCGGGTGGTCGGCGGCATGTCGGCGTGACGCCGGCCGACATCCAGGCGCGTGCCCATGCGGGCGTGCCGCTGGCGGCGGCGATGGGGATCGAGGTCTTGGAGGCCGCGTCCGGCCGCGCGCTGCTGCGCCTGCCGCCATCCCCGCTGGTGATGCGGCCGGGCGGCACGCTCTCCGGCCCCGCGATCATGGGGCTGTGCGATGTGGCGATCTGGGCGGCGTTCTTGTCGCTGACAGGGGGTGCGGATGATGCGCGCACCCAGAATCTGGCGGTGACCTTCCTGCGACCCACCGGAACGGCCGCGCTGCTGGCCGAGGCGCGGGTGGTGCGCCAGGGGCGCCGCGTCGTCTACGCCGAGGTCTGGCTGACGCCGGAGGGGGCCGAGGCTCCCTCCGGACATTGCACCAGCACCTGGATGGTTGTGGCTTAGAAAGCGGCCCATCCGATTCAGACCTCCGGGGCTTTCGCCCCTTCGGTCATCGGATGCGATCCTTCCATCCGATTCAGACCTCCGGGGCCTTCGCCCCTTCGGTCATCGGATGGTTAGCGCGCCGGCTCCACCGACACCGCCAGCGCTTCCTCAAACGCGATGTCAACCTGGTCGCCGACGCGCAGCGAACGCAGCAATTCCTGCATCGGCGCGCGGCGCACATAGACCAGGCGCGGCTGGCCGTTCGGGCCGACGAAGCCGACCGTATTGGTGGTGGTATCGACCGAAGTGATGGTCACCCGCACGCGCACCAGGTCGCCCACGGCGCCGGCTGGGCGTTCACCCGGGGCGGCGCGCATGGCGGCGATTTCGGCCGACGGGGCGCCGCCGGGCGAACCGGCGCGCACGATCTGCGCCGCGACCGCCTGGAAATACTGCACCGTCACCCGGTCGCCTGAACGGATCTGGTCGAAGTTGCGCACGCCGGCGCCGGCCCGCACCGTCACCAATGCGCCGGTCTGCGCGCCGGCCTGGCCACGCAGCAGCACCTCACGCGCGGTGCGGTCCACCGTTTCGACAATCGCCACCATGGTGACGGTTTCGCTGAAGGAGGCGCTGGTCTGGCAGGCCGCGAGCAGCGGCAGGGTCAGCGGCAGCAGCAGGGCGGTGCGGCGGTGCATGGGGGTTCTCCGTTCGTTCATTTTCAAAGGTTTGGCGCCAGGCGCGGACCCCACCATGGCGCAGTCATGCCGGAATGAAAATGCGCCCGATCAAGGCCGCTACAACGCCGCTCGAGATCCCCACAGGTCGCGCCACGGAACATCAGCCCATCATGGACCTGCACCATGCGGTCGTTGCCCTCGTGGAAGGAATGGACGACCCAGTCCCAGTTTCACGGCAGCAACCAGGCGCCATAAATGTAGGCGTTGATGTCGACGTTCAGGAACCCGGCCAGGTAGAGGCCGTGCGGCAAGGCCCCGTATCAACAAACCGGGCCTGCCCCACCACCTTTGACGCGATGGGGCAGACGACCCGGGTCAGCCCTGGACGTAAGCCGTCTTCACCATCGTGTAGAACTCACGCGCATAAGCGCCCTGTTCGCGCGGGCCGTAGGAGGAGCCTTTCCGCCCGCCGAAGGGCACGTGGTAATCGACGCCCGCCGTCGGCAGGTTGACCATGACCATCCCGGCCTGCGCCGCGCGCTGGAAGTGGCGCGCATGCTTCAGGCTGGTCGTGCAGATGCCGGACGACAGGCCGAATTCCGTGTCGTTGGCCGCTGCGAGCGCCGCGTCGTAATCCTTGACCTTCTGCACGCTGGCGACGGGCCCAAAGATTTCCTCGCGCGCGATGCGCATGGTCGGCGCCGTGCCGGTGAACAAAGCCGGTTGCAGATAAAAGCCCTTCTTCGGACGGTTCAGCACTTCGCCGCCAAAGGCCAGGGTGGCGCCTTCCTTGCGGCCGACTTCGATGTAGTCGAGGTCCACCTTGAACTGCGCCGCATCGACGACCGGCCCGATATCGGTGCCAGCGGCCAGCGCGTCATCGACCTTCAGGCTCTGCATCTTCTCGATCATGGCCGCGACGAAGCGATCATGGATGCCTTCGGTCACGATGAAGCGGGACGACGCCGTGCAACGCTGCCCGGTCGAGAAGAAGGCACCATTCACCGCGCAATTCACCGCGACCGCCAAATCGGCGTCGTCGAGCACGACGAGCGGGTTCTTGCCGCCCATCTCCAACTGCACCTTGGCGCCACGCGCGACGCATTTGGCGGCGATGGCGCGGCCGGTGCCGACCGATCCCGTGAAGGTCACGGCATCGATGTCGGGGCTATTGACGATGACCTCGCCCACAACGCTGCCCTTGCCGCAGACCAGGTTCAGCACGCCCTTGGGCAGGCCGGCACGCTGCAGGATATCGACGAGCGCCGAGGCCGAACCCGGCACCAGTTCCGCCGGCTTGATGACGATGCAATTCCCGTAGGCGAGCGCCGGGGCGATCTTCCAGGCCGGGATCGCGATCGGGAAGTTCCAGGGGGTGATCATGCCGATCACGCCCATGGGTTCGCGGGTGATCTCGATATGCACGCCGGGGCGCGTGCTGGTCACCACCTCGCCATTCAGGCGCAAGGCTTCGCCCGCGAAGAACTTCAGGATCTGGCCGGCGCGGGTGGCCTCGCCGATGCCCTCGGGCAGCGTCTTGCCCTCTTCGCGCGACAGCAGGCGGCCCAATTCCTCGCGGCGGGCCAGGACCTCGGTGCCCGCGGCGTCCAGGATGTCGAAGCGGGTCTGCGGGCTGGCCGCGGCCCAGGCCGGGAAGGCAGCGCGCGCCGCGGCGATGGCGGCCTGCGCGTCGGCGGCGCTGCCGCTGGGGTAGGACCCGATGACGTCAGAGGTGTCGGAGGGGTTGATGTTGTCGATCATGCGATCGGCCTTGACCCACTCGCCGGCGATCAGGTTGCCGTGGCTGCCTTCGGGCATTGGTATTCTCCCTTGTTGTGGTGGTGTGTCTGGTCAATCGTCCTGGGCCGCCGCGCGCAGGCTCGGCAAGCCGATCCCGCAGGCATCGAAACCACCATCCACCGCCAGGGTCTGGCCGGTGATGTAGGCGGCACGGTCGCTGCACAGGTAGAAAATCGCGTCCGCCAGTTCCGCTTCCAAACCATAGCGGTTCAGCGGCACGGCATCATGATAGGCCGCGCGGATATCCGCCGTATGCACGGCCGCGGCCATCGCCGTGTCGACCGGCCCCGGCGCCACCGCATTCACGCGAACCCCGAGCCCCGCGAGTTCGACCGCCTGCTGCTTGGTCAGATGCGCCAGCGCGGCCTTGCTGGTCCCATAGGCGACCCGCAGGGTCGAGGCGCGAAGGCCCGAGATCGAGGTCACATTGACCACGCTGCCGCCGCCATCCTGGACCATCAGCGGCACCGCCGCCTGGGTCACCAGGAAGGGCCCGGTCAGGTTCACCGCCATCACCCGCGCCCATTCCTCGGGCGTGGTCTGCAGCAGCGGCTTGAACACCGCGATGCCGGCGTTGTTCACCACCGCGTCCAGCCGGCCGAAGCGCGCGGCGATCGACGCCACGGCATCGGCCACCGCCGCCGCATCCGACACGTCGCAGACCAGTGCCTGGCTCCGCGCCGGATCGCCAAATTCGGCCATCGCCATCGCCAAATTCGACGCGTCGACATCCAGCAGCGCGACGCGCCACCCTTCCCCCCAAAAACGCCGTGCGGTGGCGAGCCCGATGCCGCGGGCCGCCCCCGTCACCAGCGCGACGCGCGTGGCGTCAGATGTCCGCATAGACATGGGTCTCGGCCGCGCCACCCGGATGCGTCACCGCGCCCTGATGGGCCGGCCCGACCAGTTGCGCGTATTTCCACAGGGCACCGGCGTTGTAGTCGGTGCCGCGCGGCTTCCAGGCGGCGCGGCGGGCGGCGATCTCCTCCTCCGGCACCAGCATGTCGATGGTGCCCAGGGCGGCATCGATCACGATGCGGTCGCCGTTCTTCAGCAGGGCGATCGGGCCGCCGACAGCGGCCTCGGGCCCCACATGGCCGATGCAGAAGCCGCGGGTCGCGCCCGAAAAGCGCCCGTCGGTGATCAGCGCGACCTCGCCACCCATCCCCTGGCCGTAGATCGCGGCCGTGGTGGACAGCATCTCACGCATGCCGGGTCCGCCCTTGGGCCCTTCGTAGCGGATGACGATCACGTCGCCGGCCTTGTAGGCCCGCGCATCGACGGCGGCGAAGGCGTCTTCCTCGCAATCGAAGCACAGCGCCGTGCCCTCGAAGCGCAATTCAGTCATCCCGGCGATCTTCACGATGGCGCCATCCGGGGCGAGGTTGCCCTTGAGGCCCACCACCCCGCCGGTCTTGCTTATCGCGTTCGACACCGGGTGGATGACGTCCTGGTCCTTCGGGAAGATCACGTCGCGATGGTTTTCCGCCAGGGACTTGCCGGTCACGGTCAGGCAATCGCCATGCAGCAGGCCCGCGTCGAGCAGCGCGCGCACGATCACCGGAATGCCGCCCACCTTGAACACGTCGAACGCCACATACTTCCCGCCCGGCTTCAGGTCGGCGATGTAGGGCGTGCGGCGCATGATGTCGGCGACATCCTGCAGGGTGAACTTGATCCCCGCCTCATGCGCCATCGCCGGCAGGTGCAGCGCGGCATTGGTGGAACCGCCGGTGGCGCCGACGATGATCGCGGCATTTTCCAGCGACTTCAGCGTGACGATGTCGCGCGGGCGGATGTTCTTCTTCAGCAGTTCCATCACCGCCTTGCCGGATTCCACGGCCCAGCGGTCGCGATCCTCATAGGGCGCGGGCGCGCCGGCCGAATTCGGCAGGGCCAGGCCGATGGCTTCTGACACGGTCGCCATGGTGTTGGCGGTGAACTGCCCGCCGCAGGCGCCGGCCGAGGGGCAGGCGACGCATTCCAGCTCGTGCAGGTCTTCGTCCGACATATTGCCGGCGGCGTGCTGGCCCACGGCCTCGAACACATCGACGACCGTCACGTCCTTGCCCTTGAAGGTGCCGGGCAGGATCGAGCCGCCGTACATGAACACGCTCGGCACGTTCAGCCGCAGCATGGCCATCATCATCCCCGGCAGCGACTTGTCGCAGCCCGCCAGGCCCACCAGCGCGTCGTAGCAATGCCCGCGCATGGTCAGTTCGACGGTGTCGGCGATCGCGTCACGGCTGGCCAGCGAGGACTTCATCCCCTGGTGGCCCATGGCGATGCCGTCGGTGACGGTGATGGTGGTGAATTCGCGGGGGGAGCCGAAGGCGGCCGCCACGCCCTTCTTCACGCTCTGCGCCTGGCGCGACAGGGCGATGTTGCAGGGGGCAGCCTCGTTCCAGCAGGTCGCGACGCCGACCAGCGGCTGGGCAATCTCCTCCTCCGTCATGCCCATGGCGTAGTAGTAGGAGCGGTGCGGGGCGCGCGACGGACCGATGGTCACGTGGCGCGACGGCATGCGGGATTTGTCCCAGACAGTCATTCGGGCGTTCCTCAATACGGCGGCAGGTGTTTTGCCCCTGCCCCGGGGGTTGGGCAAGACGGCCGCCGCTATCGGCAGCTACGCCAGGGGCCCATATCCAGGTGGAAGTGGTCACGATGGGCCGCGTTGTAATCCGGCCCCAGCACCGTGCGGAACCAGCGGCAGCCGCCGGCATGGACGGCGCGCAGGAAAGCCGCCTCCCGCCCCGCCCCCGCCCAGTCGCGCGCCAGGCGGATTTCGCGCCCATCCCGCAGGGTGAAACCGGCGATGTCGATGGCATTGGCGCGGGCATGCTGGCTGCGCCGGCCGGCCGAGGCGTTGTTCACGTTGCGGCAATTGTAGGTGCCGAGCTGTCGGACCGAGGCGACCTCCGCCCCCAGATGCTCAAGCGCCGCGGGCTGGATCGTGTTCCTGGCAAAAATCACCCAGGCCGCCGCAACGGAGCAGGTCACGATCGGGTCGGGCGGCACCACCCGCAGATTGCGCGGCAGGCGCCCCGCATCCGCGATGTCGCAGCCCGTGTCCGAGACCCGGTCGGGGATGCGTGAAAAGGCGATGCCCGCGGCCTCGAAAGCCGCGAAACAGGCGGCCGGCGACTGCGCGACCCAGCGCAGCCGGTAGGGCGTCAGCGCATTCGGCGCGGCGTTCAGGTCCAGCGGCGCCCGCGGGTCCCATTCCGGCGGGAGGAAGCGGAGGCCCCACCAACCGAGCCCTGCAACCGCCGCCAGGATGAGAAAAAACCTAGCCAGTGATACGCGCCACGGCGGCCGCCAGGCGCGCTGCCTCGGCCTCATATCCAGCCAGGCGCTCGCGGTTTTCCTCGACCACTTCCGGCTTGGCGCGGGCGACGAAGTCGGCGTTGTCCAGCTTCTGGCGCACTTTCTGGGCCTCGGCCTCGGCCTTCTGCTGTTCGCGGCCCAGGCGGGCGCGTTCGGCGCCGAGGTCGATGACATCGGCCAGCGGCAGCATCACCGTCGCCTCGGCCACCGTGACCTGGGCGACGCCCTTGGGGGCCTCGCCATCCAGCGCGCGGAATTCGGTGGCGCGGGCCATGCGGCCGATGGCTTCGATCCAGCGCGCGCCACGGTCCAGCGTTTCGGGGGCCGCATCCTGCAACAGCAGCGGCACCTTGATGCTGGGGGGCACGTTCATCTCGGCGCGCAGGGCGCGGACCTCGCTGATCAGCAGCACCACCCAGTCCAGTTCAGCGCGCGCGGCCTCCGCCTGCGGCACCGGCACGGCGGTGGGCCAGGCGGTGCGGATCAGCGAGCCTTCGGGACCATAGCCGAAACGCGCCCAAAGCTCCTCCGTCATGAAGGGCATCATGGGGTGCAGCAGCTTCAGGATGGTGGCGAAGCCGTGCTGCGCGGCGCCGCGGATTTCATCCTTTTGCGCCCCGTCCGGCCCCATGAAGACGGGCTTGGCGAATTCCAGGAACCAGTCGCAATAGGTGCCGCGGACAAACCGTTCCGCGACGCGGGCGTATTCGTCGAAGCGGAAGATCTCCAGTGCGGCCGTGGCGTCGGCCACCGCGCGATTGCCGGCATCAAGCAGCCAGCGCGCCAGCGGCGTGGTCACGCCACCGGGTTCGAAATCCGGGTCGGGCACCACGCCGTTCATCTCGCAGAACCGCGCTGCGTTCCAGATCTTCGTGCAGAAGGCGCGATGATCCTCGACCCGCTTGCGGCCGAGCTTCATGTCGCGCCCCGGCCCCGCCATGGCGGCGATGGTCACGCGCAGGGCGTCCGCGCCATAGGCATCGACCAGCTCCAGCGGGTCCATCACGTTGCCCTTGGACTTGGACATTTTTTGGCCCTTCTCATCCCGGACCAGGCCGTGGATGTAGACGGTGCGGAACGGCACATCGCCCATGAAGTGGCAGCCCATCATCATCATCCGGGCGACCCAGAAGAATATGATGTCGAAGCCCGTGACCAGCACATCGGTCGGATAGTAGCGCGACACATCCGCCGTCTTTTCCGGCCAGCCCAGGGTGCTGAAGGGCCAGAGCGCGCTGCTGAACCAGGTGTCCAGCACATCCTCGTCCCGCGTCAGCACCACATCGGCCTTGTAATGCGCACGTGCGGCGGCTTCGGCGGCGGCCTGGGTGTGTTCGACGAAGACGCGCCCATCCGGCCCGTACCAGGCCGGGATCTGGTGCCCCCACCACAATTGGCGCGACACGCACCAGGGCTGGATGTCGCGCATCCAGGCGAAGAAGGTGTTTTCCCATTGCTGCGGCACGAACTTCGTCCGCCCGCTTTCCACCGCCTCGATCGCCGGCTTGGCCAGGGTCGCGGCGTCGCAATACCACTGGATCGTCAGGCGCGGTTCGATCGGCACGCCGCTGCGGTCGCCATGCGGCACCTGGTTCACATGCGGCTCGATCTTGTCGAGCAGGTCGAGGCGCTCCAACTCGGCGATGATTTTCTGGCGTGCGGCGAAGCGGTCGATGCCGGCGAGGCCACGGACGAAACTGTCCTCGGGCAGGTCGGCCTCGATCTCACCCAGCCAGATGCGGCCTTCGGCATCCAGCACCGTCGGCATCGGCAGGCTGTGGCGGCGGCCGACCTCGAAATCGTTGAAGTCATGCGCCGGGGTGATTTTTACGGCACCCGTGCCCTTCTCCGGGTCGGAATAGGCATCCATCACGATGGGAATGCGGCGCCCGGTCAGCGGCAGGATGGCGCGCCGGCCGGCGAGATCCGCGAAGCGCGCGTCATCCGGATGCACCGCGACGGCGGTATCGCCCAGCATGGTTTCCGGCCGCGTGGTCGCGACGGTGATGAAGCGGCCCTCCATGCCCTCGACCGGGTAGCGCAGGTACCAGAGGCTGCCCTTGGTCTCGCGGCTTTCCACCTCCAGGTCGCTGACGGCGGTCTGGAACTTGGGGTCCCAATTCACCAGGCGGCGATCGCGATAGATCAGCCCCTGGCGATACAGGGTGACGAAAACCTCGCGCACGGCCTCCGACAGGCCGGCATCCATGGTGAAGCGTTCGCGCGGCCAGTCCAGCGAGGCACCAAGGCGGCGCAATTGCTGGGTGATGGTGCCGCCCGACTGGCCCTTCCATTCCCAGACCTTGTCGAGGAAAGCCTCACGCCCGATCGCCCGGCGGTCCAGCCCCTCGGCCGCCAGCGCGCGTTCCACCACCATCTGGGTCGCGATGCCGGCGTGGTCGGTGCCGGGCTGCCACAACGCGTCGCGGCCCTGCATCCGGCGCCAGCGCACCAGGATGTCCTGCAGCGTATTGTCCAGCGCATGACCGATATGCAGGCTGCCCGTCACATTGGGCGGTGGGATCATGATGGTGAAGGGCTTGGCCGGGCTCGTCGGATCGGCCGAGAAAGCGCCGCTGGATTCCCAGCCCTCATACAGCCGGGTTTCGAAGGAAGCTGGCGAAAACGCCTTGTCGATACTCGGTTCGGGGCCGGCGTCGAGGGTGGCTTCAGGCGAGGTTTCTGAGGGTGCTTCGGACATGGCCGCATCCCTGTGGCGCGGCGCGCCCCGCGTCAAGGGCGCCGCCCGGTTAGGGCAAGGACCGCCCGACGACGCGTTCGATTTCCAGGCGCACCAGGCGTTCGACCAGCGGCGGCAGATGCGTGTCGAGCCAGGTCTTCAACAGCGGGCGCAGCTCCTCACGCACCACATCCTCGATGCTGGGGCCGCCGCGATGGACGGTCGCGTGGCGTTCGGCCGCAACGGCGCGAACCAGGCTGCCGAGTGAGGCCGCGGCGGCGGCGGCGACAGCCGGGGCGACCAGCGCCGACAGGTCCGGTGCCGGGGCTGGCTCGGGCACAGGCGCCGCGGCGACGACAGGGTCCGGTGCCGCGGGCATCACCGGCGCGGGCACCGCGGCTTCGGCCATGGGCGTGACGTCGTCCATCGGGGCCGCGGCCAGGGGGGGCACTTCCTCGGCCGGGGCATCGTCTTCCAGCATGTCCGCGGTCAGCGAATAGGGTGCCGTGCTCGCCACGGTCGCATCCGAGACCGTCGCCGTCTCGTCCTCGTTCAGGATCTTGCGGATGGAGGCAAGGATATCCTCCATCGTGGGATCGGAGCCCGCGGCCGGCGGCTCGCCGTTCCCCGAATGGCTCACGGTGTCGTGCCGTTGCGGGGTGTCGCGACCGGGGTCGCGGTGCGGGGCGGCAGGCCGCGCACCGGGTTGGCCGCGGCTTCGGCCCGGGCCTGCGCGATCTGGTCCGGCGGCGCGTAGAAGCCCGCCCAGCGGTTCCGCACCGCGTTGTAATAGGCCGTCATGTCGTACATCTCGACCGGCAGGGCCAGGTCATAGGCGGTCAGCCGCCCGACCGAGGCCGCCAGGGCATGGCTGGCATTCACCACCGAGGTCAGCGCCCGCACCAGCGACACGCGGGCGTTCAGCAGTTCCTGGTCGGCGTTCAGCACGTCCAGCGTGGTGCGGCTGCCGACGATGGCTTCGCGCTGCACGCCGTCCAGCGCGATTTCCTGGGCGCGAATCTGCGCCCGCGTCGCCTCGACTGCGGCCCGCGTGCTGGCCAGGGTCGCCCAGGCGGAATTGGCCGACTGCACCGCGGCACGGCGCTGTTCATCGACCACCGACCGCGCCCGCACCGCATCCTGGCGCGCGGCCCGGACCGACGAATACTCGGCGCCGCCCTGGTACAGCGGCACGGTGATGCTGGCGGTGACCTGGTTGCCGGTCGAGCGGGAGCCCGGGGCATTGGTGTTGTCGTTGCGGAAGGTCGTCGCGTTCAACGACGCCTGCGGCAGCAGGGCGGCGGCCTGCACATCGACGAAGTCGCGGGCCGCGGCTTCGTCGAACAGCGCCGACAGGACCTGGGGGTTGTTGTTGGAGGCTGCCGTCGCGGCCTCGGTCGCCGAACGGGCGGCGGAGGTCAGCGGCTGCGGCGCCGTCAGGCGCGCCGGGACGATGCCGACGACGCGCACGAAGATGGCGCGGGCCGATTGCAACTGCCCTTCGCTGTCGGCCAGGGTCGCGCGGGCGCCGGCCAGGCGGGATTCGGCCTGCGCCACGTCAGTGCGGGTGATTTCACCGACCCGGAAGCGTTCGTTGGTCGCCTCCAACTGCCGGATCAGCACCTGCACGTTGTTCACGTTCAGGCGGACTTCTTCCTGGAAGCGGATCACGTTGACATAGGATGTGATGGTGTCGCCCAGCACCTGCTGTTCGATCGCGATCACCCGGGCGCGCTGCGCCAGCACCTGGTTTTCCGCGCGCCGTGTCTGTGACGTGGTCCGCCCGCCGCGATACAGCGGCTGGGAAATGGTGCCCTGGAGCGAGAAGGGATCGCGGTTCGGCTCCGAGTAGAGCCCCACCTGCTCGTTGTTGATGGTGGTCCGCGTCCGCGAATTGGCGTTGAAGACGGTGCCCGCCGAGCCTGCGATCGACACCGTCGGCCGCCAGCCGGCCAGCGCCTGCGGCACGTTTTCATCGACCACGCGCAACTGGGCGCGGGCGCTCTGCAGGTTCGGGTTGCTGGAGTAGGAGGTGGCCATCGCCTCTTGCAGGGTCTGGCCGCGCGCCGCGGGCGCCAGCAGCAGGGCCGCCGCCAGCAGGGCGAAGGTCGCGCCAGTGACCAGCGGTACGGTCCCCGATGGCACCTGAACCGCTTTTGCGGTGAGCCGGGTCCTGGCAGTCGGTCGAGTTGAAACCGGCATGAAGGCCTCTCTGGATCGAAATAGACGAATCACGCGCGATTCAAAACACAAAAGCTGATGTTGGGGCGAAGCCGGGCAATGCCAGAGTGGCGCAGTCGAATTGATCGACCGTGCCGAAGCTGGTGCCGACCCGGCGCCCCAGCACCGCCCGCGAGCCACGGCCATCCCCGGCCAGGACGGCCGCCAGGCGCCCGCCCTCGGCCAATTGGCTGGTCAGTGCCTCGGGCAGCGCGGGCACCGCGCCCTCGACCAGGATGGCGTCGTAGGGGCCGGCCTCGGCATAGCCATCCGCCGGTGCGCCCTGCACGATCTGCACCGCATCGGGCGCCGTCAGCGTGGCCAGGGCCGGGCGGGCGATGGCCAGCAACTGGGGTTCGGGCTCCACCGCCACGACCCGCGCGCCCAGACCGGCCAGGACAGCGGCGCCGTAGCCGGTGCCGGCGCCGACCACGAGCACCCGGTCGCCCGGGCGCACCGCCAGGGACTGGATCAGGCGGGCGATGATCCGGGGCTCCATCAGCCCACGGCCGCCGCCGAAGCGCACATCCCCATCCAGATAGGCACGGGCCGATAGCGCGGGCGGCAGGAACGCCTCCCGCGGCACGCTGCCCATGGTGGCCAGAAGGCGGGCGTCGGTCACCCGGTTCGGCCGTAATTGGCCATCGACCATGAATTTACGCGCGGCGGCGAAAGCATCCGTCGTCACGGCGCCCCCCGTCGGCAAAGCGATAACCGGCACGTCCATCACGCGATCCATGCGGCCCCATCCATGCTGCGCCGCACCGTTATAGGCCGCGCACCGGCCCCGGCAAAGCACGTCGCGCCACCAATCTGTGTAACCTCGATCGCCGAGGCGGCTTGACCCCACCCTTGGGGCACACGATACAGCCCCCGCACAGGCCGTTCCGTTGGGACGCCAACGTGCGGTCCGGTGGCCGAGTGGTCAGGCAAGGGTCTGCAAAACCCTCCACGGCGGTTCGATTCCGCCCCGGACCTTACCGCTGGACATTGGTTTTTTTGGAGGCTTTTTCCCCGGCCAGTTCCGACGCAAACAATATTCGCACCCAGGGGCTTTTCCCCGGGCAATGCGGATGCTAGATGCGGCGCCCGCGGATGATCCCTGATAGCTCAGTTGGTAGAGCGCGCGACTGTTAATCGCTAGGTCGTTGGTTCGAGTCCAACTCGGGGAGCCATTTTTGCCGTGGGCCAGGGGCGCGTCGCAAGACGCGCCCCTTTCGCTTTTGTGGCCTTGGGGGCGCGTGGCAAGACGCACCCCTTCGCTTTTGGGGCCTCAGCCCACCCGGCCCGCCGCCAAGGGCGCGACATAGCCCATCCGCCCCTTGGCGAAGACCGCGACCACGTTCCGCGTCTCCGGGTCCATCACCACCACATCGCCCCGCAGCCCCGTCGCCAGCCGCCCGCGATCCGTCAGGCCCAGGGCCGCGGCAGGATTGGCCGCCACCAGCGCCCAGGCATCGGCCAGGGCCATTTTGCCGCGATCGGCCAGCAGGAAGGGCGCCAGGCCCAGCGCCGGCCAGACATAATCGCTCGCCAGAACCGTCACGAGCCCGCGTTCGGCCAGCGGCGCCGCACTGGCCCAGCCGAGGTGGCTGCCGCCGCGCACCACATTCGGCGCGCCCATCACCACCGGCTCGCCATGCGCCCGGGCATCGGCGGCGACGACCTCCTGCATCGGGAATTCGCACAGGCGCGCGCCCAGGGCGCGGAAGAACGCCCGCTCGGCCAGGGTCGCGTCGTCATGGCTCAGCATAGGCACCCCGGCGGCGCGGCACGCCTCCGCCATGCGCGCCCGCGCCGCGGGCATCTCCGGGCGCATCGCGGCGGCCCGTTCGGCCAGTTCGGCGAAGACCTTGGCGGTCACGCCGGCCCGGCCGGCGTATTTCGACAACTGCACCGGGTCGTCGAGCCGCTTAAGAATCGACGGTGTATGGTCGTTGAAGCCCAGGATCGCGATGCGGCCCGCGGCGATCGCCGCCAGGGCTTCGGGCATCGCATCCAGGTTATCGGCCTCGAATCGCAGATGGATCAGCAGGTCGCCAAGGGTCGCCGCCCGTGCCGCGTCCAGCGACGCATCGATCGCCCGGAACGCCGCCAGCGACCGCAGCCCCGGTTCCCAGGACAGGGTGACGCCCAGGCAGGCGGTGGTGATGCCGGCTGCCAGCAACTGGCGCGCCGCATCGGCCAGGGCGAAGGCGGCGGGCAGATCGACCCCCGGCCGGGGCTGGAACGCCCGTTCATGCGCATCGCCGTGAATATCCACGATGCCCGGCAGCACCAGCAGCCCTGTCGCATCGAAACGCCGCGCCCCCGGGACGAAGCCCGCCGCCACCTTGCCATCGGCCAGGAACAAATCGCCGGAGGTCAGTCCGTCATCTCGCAACACCTGGCCCTCGGCCAGACGCCACCCACCCAGATCACCACTCATGCCGCTCAACTCTCCCCACTCAACTCTCAACGATCAGCTGCACCCTATGCGCGGCATAGCGCGAATACGTGACATCCACAGGCACACCCGCCGGATCGACATTGATCGCCTCGGCCAGGATCACCGGCTGGGCGCGGGCCATACGCAGGGCCAGCGCTTCCTCCGGCGTCGGCAGGCGGGCGCTGATGCGGGTCGATAGGCGGCGGTAATCCGGCACGCCGCAGCCGGCCATGGCGGCGGTGATCGAAGCATTTTCGGCCAGCAAGGCGGCAGCGGCGGCAAAGCGCGGCAGCGGGAAATGGTGCGTGCCGATCACAACGGGGCGGCTGTCGGCCAGGGCCAGGCGCTCCACCCGCAGCACCGGGCGCCCGGCGCGGATGCGCAGCGCCTCGGCCACATTGGCTTCGGCCGGGACCTCGACCACCTGCATCAGGATGCCGGCCGGCTCCCGATTCTGCCGGCGAATGGTTTCGGAAAACCGGGTGCGGGCGCCGAGCGGGTAGTCGAGCACGTCCTCGGTCACGAAGGATCCGCGGCCCTGCTCGATCCGGATCAACCCGCCGCTTTCCAGCGCCTCCATCGCGCGCCGCACGGTGTGGCGGTTCACGCCAAAGGCCTGCGACAGCACCGCCTCCGTCGGCAGGCGGTCGCCGGGGGGGCGGCTGCCGGCACGGATTTCCGTCTCCATCCGGTTGGCGATCTGGCGCCACAGGGCGACGCCGGCGCCGCGCGAAAGCGCGCCTGCCCCCTCCGCCGCCAGGCGCTCTGTCATCGAGGTTTCATGCATGGATTGACCGTTTAGGAGCATTGCGTGGCTTGACGCTACCCGACTAAATATCTGAATGTCTAGACCAATCGAGCCATGCAAAATCCTCCCCCCCTCCCCGACCCCACCCTCCGTCGCCACTGGATGGCGATCTTGGCCCGCGCCGATGCCGCGGCCATCACCGACCTGATTCCGGGCCCTCTGCCGCATCATGCGCGGCTGCGGGGGCCGGAGACGGGGCTGGTCATGCTGCGCGGCCGTGCCGGTGGCGATGGCGCGCCCTTCAACCTGGGCGAAGCGACGGCGACGCGCTGTTCGGTGCGCCTGGCCGATGGCGCGGTCGGCCATGCCTGGCGCCTGGGCCGCGATACCGCGGCCGCCGAGGCCTCGGCCGTGCTCGATGCGCTGCTGCAGGACCCGAAGGAACAGGCGGCCCTCCTGGATGCGGTGATCGCCCCCCTGGCCGCGGCGCAGGCCGAGGCCAATGCCCGCCTGGCCCGCCGGGCCGAAGCGACACGGGTCAACTTCTTCACCATGGCGGCGATGCGCTCATGATCTCCGACGGTCTTCTCCCCGCCTTCGACAACCCCGTCTTCGGCGCCCAGGCGGCGTTCCGGGCGGTGCTCGCCGCCCTGGCCGAGCCGGGCACGATCCACGTCGCCGGGCTCGACCTGGCGCCGCCCGCGCCGCTGATGCCGGCGGCTGCCGCCGTGCTGCTGGCCCTGGCCGATGCCGATACCGGGATGCGCCACGATGGCGGCCCCGTGGCCGACGCCTTCCTGCGGTTCCATTGCGGCGCCCCGGATGCGGCGCTGTCCGATGCCGCCTTCGTGCTGGCGACCGGCGCGATGCCGCCGCTGGCCACCTTGGCAAGCGGCACGGATGAAATCCCCTCGGCCGGTGCGACCCTGGTCGTGCAGGTCGCGTCGCTGTCGAACGAAGCGGGCTGGCACCTGACCGGCCCCGGCATCCTGGGCGCGCGGCACCTGAACGTCGCGGGCCTGCCGGCCGATTTCCCGGCGCAATGGGCCGCCAATCGGGGTGCATTCCCGCGCGGCGTCGATGTCGTGCTTTGCGCCGGCACGGCCCTGGCCGCCCTGCCGCGTTCTGTCACCTTGGAGGCCTGAGCCATGTATGTCTCGGTCAAGGGCGGCGAACAGGCGATCGCCAATGCCCATGCCTGGCTGGCCGACACGCGGCGCGGCGACCCCGCCGTGCCGGAACTGACCGTGGAGCAAGTCGGCGAGCAACTGGGCCTCGCCGTCGATCGCGTGATGGCCGAAGGCGCTTGCGCCGACCGGGGCCTCGCCGCGATCGCGATCAAGCAATCCCGCGGCGACCTGATCGAAGCCGCCTTCCTGCTGCGCGCCTATCGCACCACGCTGCCACGTCTCGGCGCGTCGCTGCCGATCGACACGGGGGCGATGCGCCTGGCACGGCGTATTTCGGCGACCTACAAGGATCTGCCGGGCGGCCAGTTGCTGGGGCCGACCTTCGACTACACGCATCGGCTGCTGGAATTCTCGATGGCGGCCGCGGGCCAAGCCCCGTCGGCCCCGGTCGAGATCGAGCCACCCGACGCCAGCGCGCCGCCCCGTGTCACCGGACTCCTGGCGCAAGAAGGGCTGATGGCGGCCGAACCGCCGGGCGACGACATTCCCGCCGACCTGACCCGCGAACCCCTGGCCTGCCCGGCTTCGCGCGCCCTGCGCCTGCAGGTGCTGGCGCGCGGCGATGAGGGGTTCCTGCTCGGCCTCGGCTATTCCACCCAGCGCGGCTACGGCAACAACCATCCGTTCGTCGGCGAAATCCGCATGGGCGAGACCGCGGTCGAGGTCGTGCCGCCGGAACTGGGCTTCGCCATCGATATCGGCGACATCACCGTCACCGAATGCCAGATGGTCAACCAGTTCAAGGGCTCGCTGACCGAACCGCCGCAGTTCACCCGCGGCTATGGGCTGGTTTTTGGTCACAACGAACGCAAGGCGATGTCGATGGCGCTGGTCGATCGCGCGCTGCGCGGCGCCGAGCTTGGCGAGGATGGCGGATCGCCGGCGCAGGACGAAGAGTTCGTGCTCTATCACTGCGACAATGTGGAGGCGACCGGCTTCGTCGAGCATCTGAAATTGCCGCACCACGTCGATTTCCAGAGCGAGTTGGAAAACGTGCGCGCCATGCGGGCAGCCCAGACTCAGGTCAACGGACAATGACCTACTCCTTCGCCTTCCTCGACGAAGCGACCAAGCGGATGATCCGCCGCGCGATCCTCAAGGCTGTCGCCATTCCCGGTCACCAGGTGCCCTTTGGTGCGCGGGAAATGCCGCTGCCCTACGGCTGGGGCACTGGCGGCATCCAGGTCACCGCCAGCATCATCGGCCCCGATGACGTGCTGAAGGTGATTGACCAGGGCGCCGACGACACCACCAACGCCGTATCGATCCGGCGCTTCTTCAACCGCACCGCCGGCGTCGCGACGACCACGCATACGGCGGACGCGACCATCATCCAGACGCGCCACCGCATTCCGGAAGCGCCGCTGCAACCCGGCCAGATCATCGTCTACCAGGTGCCGATCCCGGAACCTCTGTCGAAGCTGGAACCGCGCATCGCGGAATCGACGAAACTCCATGCGCTGGCCGACTACGGGCTGATGCAGGTGCGGCTGTATGAGGATATCGCCCGGCACGGCCGCAGCAGCAGCGCCTATAACCACCCGGTCATGGTGGATGGGCGCTACCTGATGTCGCCCTCACCCATCCCCGCCTTCGACAACCCGAAGATGGACGGCATGGCGGGGCTGCAACTTTTTGGGGCGGGGCGGGAGAAGCGAATTTACGCGGTGCCGCCCTATACCAGCGTCAAAAGCCTCGATTTCGACGATCATCCGTTCGAGCCGATCCGCGCGCCGCATGCCTGCGAACTCTGCGGCTCGAAGAACTCCTATCTGGATGAGATCGTGACCGACGACGCCGGGGGCCGGATGTTCGTCTGCTCCGACACCGATTATTGCGAAGGGCGCCTGCCGTGACGCCGCCCCTGATGCAGTCCTCCGGACTGTCCCTCGCCTTCGGCCGCATCCAGGCGCTGGATGCGGTGGATATCGCGATCTGGCCGGGTGAGGTCGTGGCCATCGTCGGCGAAAGCGGTAGCGGCAAATCGACCTTGCTACGCGTGCTCTCCGGCCAGGCCGCGCCCGACGCGGGCACCGTCCTCTACGACGGGCGCGAAGTGGCGGCGATGACCGCGGCGGAGCGCCGCCGCCTGCTGCGCGCCGAATGGGGTTTTGTGCATCAGAACCCGCGCGACGGGCTGCGCATGGCAGTCTCCGCCGGCGGCAATATCGGCGAAAGGCTGATGGCCCAGGGGTCGCGCCACTACGGCAACATCCGCGCCGCCGCCTTGGCCTGGCTGCAGAAAGTGGAAATCGAGGGCGATCGTATCGACGACCTGCCCCGCACTTTTTCCGGTGGCATGCAGCAACGCCTGCAGATTGCCCGCACTCTGGTGACGGAACCGCGGCTGGTCTTCATGGATGAGCCGACGGGCGGGCTCGACGTCTCGGTCCAGGCACGGCTGTTGGACTTGATCCGCGCGCTGGTCGCGGAACTGGGCCTGGCGGTGCTGATCGTGACGCATGACATCGCCGCGGCCCGATTGCTCGCGCATCGCATCGTGGTGATGCGGCATGGACGGGTCGTGGAACACGGCCTGACCGACCGCGTGCTGGATGATCCGCAGCACCCCTATACGCAATTGCTGGTGGCATCGGTGTTGGCGGCATGACCTGGGCCCTGCGTGCCGAGAACCTCGGCAAATCCTTCACCCTGCATCTGCAGGGCGGCTTGCGCCTGCCGGTGCTGGAAGATGTCTCCCTGACCGTCGCCCCGGGCGAATGCGTGGCGCTTGCGGGGCCGTCGGGGGCGGGGAAATCCACGCTGATGCGCTGCCTCTACGGCAACTACGGTGCCGAGACCGGCCGGCTCCTGATCCGCCACGCCGGCGAGGAACTGGACCTGGCCGCCGCCGATGCGCGCATCGTCCGCGACGTGCGGCGCGACACGCTGGGCTATGTCAGCCAGTTCCTGCGCGTGATCCCGCGCGTGTCATCGCGCGATGTGGTGGCGCAGCCGCTGATGGAACGTGGTGCCACCCGCCACGAGGCGCTGGCCCGGGCCGATTCGCTGCTGACCCGGCTGAACCTGCCCAAGCCGCTGCACGCCCTGCCGCCCGCCACCTTCTCCGGCGGCGAACAGCAGCGAGTCAATCTGGCGCGCGGCTTCGCCCCGGGCTATCCGGTGCTGCTGCTGGACGAACCCACGGCCAGCCTGGATGCCATGAACCGCGAGGTCGTCATCAGCCTGATCGCCGAGGCCAAGGCCGCCGGCACCGCCATCATCGGAATTTTCCACGACACCGAAGTGCGCGACCGGGTGGCCGACAGGCTCTTCGCGGTGGCACCCATCGCAGAGGCCGCCTGATCCTCCCCATGAGCCAAGAAACAATCCTGACCGACGCCCTCCTCGTCCTGCCGGGGGAGGTCGTCCGGGGCACCATTGTGCTGCGCGACTGGATGATCGCCGAAATCCAGCCGGGGGTCAGTGCGCTGTCCTCGGCCGAACGTCTCGATGGCGATCACATCATCCCCGGCATCGTCGATATTCACACCGACAATCTGGAACGCCAGGTGCAGCCGCGCGCGGGCGCGCGCTGGCCGTCGCGCAGCGCCTTCCTGTCGCATGACGCGCAGGTCGCCGCCGCCGGTGTCACGACGGTGCTGGATGCGCTTTGCCTGGGCGATTTGGGCTTCGACACCGAACGCATCCAGACGTTCCGCGATGGCGTGGCCGACCTCGACGCGCTGACACCGACGGGGATGCTGAAGTCCGACCACTTCCTGCACCTGCGCTGCGAATTGCCGGCGCCGGACATGCCCCTGCTGTTCGAAAGCGTCGCCGATCATCCGGCGATCCGCATGGTCAGCCTGATGGACCACTCGCCCGGCGTCGGCCAATACCTGGACCTGGAACGCTACCGCGCGATGCGCGCCCGCAGCGGCATGGACAAGGCGCAGATCGAGGCGCGGATCGCCTTCCTGCTCGACCAGCGGGCCCTGGTCGCCGATCCGAACCGCGCGACGCTGCTGGAAAGGATGGAAGGCCGCGGCATCCCGATCGCCAGCCACGACGACTGGTCGGCGCCCGAGGTCGCGCGCAACGTGCGCGACGGCATCACCATCAGCGAATTCCCGGTCAATCTGGAAGCTGCCCAAGCCGCCCGTGACCTGGGGCAGGAGATCATCGCCGGCGCACCGAACATCGTCCGCGGCGGCAGCCATTCGGGCAATGTCTCGGTCGGCGCGCTGATCCGCGAGGGCCTGGTGGACGCGCTGGCCAGCGACTACGTGCCGCCCTCCATGCTGGAAGCCGCCTGGATGGCGGCGGCCGGCATCGGCCTGCCGGCGGCCGTCGCCATGGTCACCGACCGGCCGGCGCGGATGCTGCGCATGGCCGATCGCGGGCGCATCGCGCCGGGGCTGCGGGCGGATCTGGTGCAGGTCGGCCAGGCGCTTGGCCAGGCGGTCGTTCGTCGCGTGTTCCGGGCGGGCGCACGGGTCGCATGACGGCTGCCCGCGCGGCACTGTATTGGGCGCCCGACCTCGACGATCCGCTGCACGCAGCCGGCAGCACCTGGCTGGGGCGTGACGCCGAGGGCGCGGTGCTGCTGCCACAGCCCGACCTGCCCGGCATCGCGGCCCTGACCGCCGATCCCCGCGGCTATGGGCTGCATGCGACCTTGAAGCCGCCGTTCCGCCTGCGCAGCGGCTACAGTGATTTGGCGGCCACCGCCGCGGCATTCGCCGCCGGCCAAGCCCCCTTCGACCTGCCGTCGCTGGCGGTCGAGGATCTGGACGGCTTCCTGGCGCTGCGCGAGCAAGCGCCCTGCCCCGCCCTGCATGCCCTGGCCGATGCCGCCGTCACGGCGCTCGACCCCCACCGCGCCGCGACGACGCCGGACGAACTCGCCCGTCGCCGCCCGGAACGGCTCAGCCCGCGCCAGCGCGAACTGCTCGACGCCTGGGGCTACCCCTACGTTTTTGCGGAATGGCGATTCCACGTCACCCTCACACGGCGCCTGTCGGCGCAGGAGATGGCGGTCATCCGCCCGGCTGCCGAGGCCTTCGTCGGCCCCGCCGCCGCCCGGCCGCGCCGGATCGCTTCGGTCTGCCTCTTCGTGCAGGCCGCGCCCGGTGCGCCCTTCGTGATCGCCGAGCGCCTAGCCCTCGGCGGTTAATGCCGCGACGAGGCGCGCGGCGCCCTCCGCCGCGCTGCCGTCGTTAACGATCTCGATGATGTTCAGCCCCGGCGGCAGCGGCGCCACGCGCGATAGGCGTGCGGCGATATCCGCGACATCCTCACGCCCGCGCGCTGCCAGCCGCGCGGCGCGCAGCGAATCCGGCAGGGTGATGTTGACCACGCGCAGCGGGAATCGCGTGGCGGCCTCCGCCAGGATCGCACGGGACAGGTTCGCGACCACGCGATGGCCGACCAGGGCCGCGGCGCCATCGGCCTCGGTGATGCCGTAGCGCAAGCCGTGCGCGGACCAGGACAGGGCGAAACGGCGCAGCAGGAATTCCGCTTCGGTCACGGCGTCATGGTCCTCGCCCCCCGCCTCGGCCGGGCGGGTGATGACGCGTCGCGCCCAGCGAAACCGCTGGTCGTCCTGCAACGCCACGCGGGACCGATCCAGCAGCGTATCCTTGCCAACCCCCGACGCACCCACCACCGCGATCAACATCAGCGCCCCCCGGCTTGACGCGAACGCCGCGTCGCGTGCTGTTTGCAGCCCGGACGGAAGAAAGACGACCCCCAAAGATGTTCCTGACCCGCCCAGAAATCGCCGGCACCTTCGGTGTCGCCGCATCCACCCACTGGACCGCGACCGCGGTCGCGATGGCGGTGCTGGAACGCGGCGGCAATGCCGCCGACGCCGCCGTCGCCGCGGGCTTCGTGCTGCAGGTGGTCGAACCGCATCTGAACGGCCCGGGCGGCGATTGCCCGATCATCGTGCATGACGCGAAAACCAATGCGCAGTCGGTCATCTGCGGCCAGGGCGTGGCGCCCGCCGGGCTGTCGGTCGCGCATGTCAAAGGCCACCTTGGCCTCGACCTAGTGCCCGGCACGGGCCTGCTGCCGGCGATGGTGCCGGGCAATTTCGATGCTTTCGCCACCTTGCTGCGCGACCACGGCACGATGCGACTGCCCGATCTGCTCGCCTACGCCATCGGCTATGCGCAGAACGGCGCCCACATGGTGCCGCGCGTGGTCGCCACCTTGGAAACCGTGCGGCCGTTGTTCGAGGCGGAGTGGCCGACCTCCGCGGCACTCTGGCTGCGCGATGGCGGGCCGCGTCCGGGGGCACTCTGGGCCAACCCGACCCTGGCCGCGACCTGGACGCGCGTGCTGAAGGAAGCCGCCCGCCCCGACCGCCTCGATGAAATCGAGGCCGCCCGCAACGTCTGGTACAAGGGCTTCGTCGCCGAGGCGATCGGGCGTTTCTTCGCCTCGACGGAAGCGCTCGACGCTTCCGGCCGCCGCCATCGCGGCGTGCTGACCGCCGATGACATGGCCGCCTGGCGTGCCCCGGTGGAAGCGCCGGCCGCCTATACCTATCGCGGCCATACCGTGCTGAAGGCCGGCGCTTGGAGCCAGGGCCCCGCCCATCTGCAAACCCTGGCGCTGCTGCAGGGGTTCGACATCGCGGGCATGGACCCGCTGGGCGAGCAGTACATCCACACCATCATCGAATGCATGAAGCTCGCCTGGGCCGACCGCGAGGCCTTCTACGGCGACCCCAATTTCTGCGATGTGCCGCTCAATCAATTGTTGTCCGAGGAATACAACATCGCCCGCCGCGCGCTGGTGACGGACGAGGCCTCGCTGGTCCTGCGTCCCGGGCGCCTGCCGGATCGCGACACCCCTTGGGTCGATCATGGCGCGGAGGCGCGGGCCGCCATCCTGACCTCCGCCCCCGGCGTCGGTGAGCCGACGGTGGCGCGGCTTGGCGCTTCGGGCGGCGATACATGCCACCTCGACGTGATCGACCGCTGGGGCAACATGGTCAGCGTGACGCCCTCGGGCGGCTGGCTGCAATCCTCGCCGGCCGTGCCCGAACTGGGTTTCTGTCTCGGCACGCGTGGGCAGATGTTCTGGCTGGACGAAAACCTGCCCAATGGCCTGAAGCCCGGCAAGCGCCCGCGCACGACCCTGTCGCCCGGCATGGTGCTGCGCGATGGCAAGGCCTGGATGAGCTTCGGCACCCCGGGCGGCGAGCAGCAGGACCAATGGCAGACCGTGATGCTGACGCGCATGGTCGACCACGCTATGGGCATCCAGGAGGCGATCGACGCCCCATCCTTCCACAGCGAACATTGGCCGTCGTCCTTCTGGCCCCGCGTTGCACGCCCGGGCAAGGCCGTGGTCGAAGGCCGCTTCCCGCCGGAGGTCGCCGCCGCCCTGGAAGCGCGCGGGCATCGCATGACAGTGGGCGGCGACTGGTCGGAAGGCCGCCTGAGCGGCGCGCGGCTGGAACCGGACGGGCAGATGTTCGCCGGCGCCAATCCGCGCGGCATGCAGGGCTACGCCGCCGGGCGATAGGGCGAACAGACCTCCCTGACGCAGGCGCGCAGCCAGCGATGCGCCTTGTCGGCATCCAACCGCGGGTGCCAGAGCAAGGACACCGTGATCTCCGGCATCGCGACCGGTAGCGGAAAATCATGCATGCCGGCGCGCAGGTTGGCGGTGTGCCGTTCGGGCACGCTGGCGATCAGGTCGGAGCCGCGCGCCAAGGCCAAGGCCGCCGAAAAGCCGCTGACGATGGTCGCGACGTCCCGTTCCAGCCCCACTGCCTCCAGGCCTTCGTCGATCGGCCCCTTGGCCAAGCCCTGCCGCGAGACGCAGATGTGGCGGCCGGCGGCATAGCGGGCGGGCGTGACCTCGCCCTGGCTCAACGCGTGCCCGGCGCGCACGACGCCGATGAAGCGGTCGCGGAACAGGGCCTGTGCGCGCACTTCCGGCCCCGTCACCTTCCCCACCACACCGGTTTCCAGATCGACAGTCCCGTCGCGGAGGGAGGCGCTGTCCCTGTTCGGCTTCTGCACGAAGCAGAGCCGCACGCCCGGGGCCTCGGCGCCGACGCGGGCGATCAGGTCGGGCCCGAAATTCTCCAAAAATCCATCGCTGGTGCGCAGCGTGAAGGTGCGGACGAGGTGTTGCAGGTTGAGCGTCTCGGCCGGGCGTAGGACCGCCTCCGCGTCCTGCACCAGCCGATGCACCTGCTCGCGGAGTTCGAGCGCCCGGGGCGTGGGAACCAGGCCGCGCCCGGCCCTGACCAGCAGCGGGTCGCCCACCGTCTCACGCAATCGCGCCAGCGCCCGGCTCATCGCCGAGGGGCTGAGCCGCAGGCGCTGCGCCGCGCGCGCGACGCTGCCTTCGCCGAGCAGGACGTCGAGGGTGACGAGCAGGTTGAGATCGGGTGTCGCCATGCGCAGACCATAGCGCGGCGCGACCGGGATGTGGCGTCAAACGCACGAATACAGTGCAAATGCTGCGCGTTACGCCAGCCTGGGCAAAGGACTACGCCCCTGCCAGCCCCGTGTCGGGGGCGGCGCGGGAACGGAGTTCACCTTGAAGCCAATCGTTGGGATAGCGGACCGGATACCTTCGGCCCGCTGGGCGCTCGCCAGCCTGTCGCTTTCCATGTTGCTCTCCTCGCTCGGGACCAGCATCGCCAATGTCGGCCTGCCGAGCCTGGCACTGGCCTTCGACGCCTCCTTCCAGGTGGTCCAGTGGGTCGTGCTCGCCTATCTCCTCGCCATCACCACCCTGGTCGTCAGCGTCGGGCGGTTGGGTGACCTCATTGGCCGCCGGCGGTTGCTGCTGGCGGGGATCGTGGTGTTCACGCTGGCCTCGGCCACCTGTGGCGCCGCGCCTTCGCTATGGCTGCTGATCGCCGCGCGGGCGGTGCAAGGGCTTGGGGCGGCCATCATGATGGCGCTGACCATGGCGTTTGTCGGCGACATCGTCCCGAAGGCGAGGAGCGGCAGCGCCATGGGGCTGCTCGGCACCATGTCCGCGATGGGCACCGCACTTGGGCCGTCGTTGGGCGGGCTGCTGATCGCGGGGGTCGGGTGGCGGGCCATGTTTCTTGTCAGCGTGCCGCTGGGATTCGCAGCCTTGTTTCTCGCGTATCGCCACCTGCCGGTCGATCACCTGGTGCCGCGGACGGAGCGGCCTGGCTTCGATATCAAGGGCACGGTTTCGCTGGCGTTCACGCTGGCCGCCTATGCGCTCGCCATGACAATGGGGCGGGGCAGTTTCGGTCTGCTCAACCTGGCGCTGCTGTTGGCGGTGGCCGTCGGGGTCGGCGTCTTCCTGCGCGTCGAAGCGCAAGCCGCATCGCCCCTGATCCGATTGGCGAAGCTCCGCGAACGGACGCTACGCGCGAGCCTGGCCATGAGCGCGCTCGTCTCGACGGTGATGATGGCGACGCTGGTGGTCGGGCCGTTCTACCTTTCGCGTGCGCTCGGGCTCGACGCGGCGGTTGTCGGGTTTGTGCTGTCGGTCGGCCCGCTGGTCGCGGCATTGACCGGCGTTCCGGCCGGCCGGATCGCTGATCGCTTTGGCGCGCAGGGCATGACGGTAGCAGGGCTTGTCGGAATCGCGGCCGGTTGCGGCTTCCTGTCCTTGACGCCGACCGCCTTCGGTATCGCCGGCTACATCGGCCCCATCGTCGTCATCACGATGGGCTATGCGCTGTTCCAAACGGCCAACAACACCGCCGTCATGTCGGATATCCGCGCCGAGCAGCGGGGCGTGATATCGGGCCTGCTCAACCTGTCGCGCAATCTGGGGCTGATCACCGGCGCCTCGGTGATGGGGGCCGTCTTCACTTTCGCATCGGCGACGACCGACGTCGCGACGGCGCATCCCTCGGCCGTGGCCACGGGGATGCGGATCACCTTCGCGGTGGCGGCGGTGCTGATGGCCGTGGCCCTCGCCATGGGACGCCGTAGGGCGGGTATGACGGTCAGGCCACCGTCTCCAGCCCCGCGGTGACGAACCGCGCCTGTCCGGTCGCGTCGCGCAGCATGGCCAGCAGGGCCGCCGCACCCGCCGGGTCGGTGGCCTGCGTCGCGACCGCACCGACATAGGTGGTGACCAGGCCCACCGCCTCCGGCAATGGCGCGACCAGGGTCACGCCAGGCACCGCCTTGATTTCCGACGACTGGGTCAGCGCCATGTCGGCGATGCCGTCGCGCACCGCCTCCACTGCCTTGATGCCACGGCCGTAGACCTGAATCCGGCCGGCCATCGCCGCGGTCACGCCCAGGTCGCGCAGCATGGCCACCATGTGCAGCCCCGTCGAAGCCCCGGCCGCGGGGTCGGAGTGGGAGATGGCGCCGGCCGCCAGGATCGCCGCCCGAAGCGCCTCGGGCGTCGACAGGTCGGGCACCGGATCGCCGTCGCGCAGCCCGATGCCGACACGGACCCGCGCCACCTCCGCGCGGGTCGCGCCATCCAGGTGCCCATCGGCGATCAGCCCATCCAAGGTCACCATGGCATTGACCACCAGGTCGACCGGCGCGCCGCCGCGCACCTTCGCCGCGGCGCTGCCGCCGTTCAGGATGGTGATCTCGGTGCCGCGGCCCGTCTCCCGCGCCCAGGCCTCGGCGGTCTGCATCAGGGGCGTTTCGACCGCGCCGGTGCCGATGATGCGCAGGGGGGGAATGGTCATGCGGTCGCGTCCTGTCGTGTTTGGCTTGGCGGCAAACTTCCCCGGGTCGCGTCCGCGCGCAACCTTGCCCCATCGCGCACAGGCTGCTTTTGTTTGCCCGCCACCCGCTGGACGACCTGACATGCCCAATGCCCCCGCCCTGACCAACCTCGGCGGCCTCGACAGCCCGGCGGTGCGGGAGGCGCGTATCGAACTCGCGGCCTGTTTCCGCATGGCGCACCGGCTTGGGCTGCACGAAGGCATCTGCAACCATTTTTCCGCCGTCGTGCCCGGGCGGGACGATCTGTTCCTGGTGAACCCCTATGGCTGGTCCTTTGCCGAGATCACCGCATCCCGCCTGCTGATCTGCGATTACGCGGGCAATGTCGTGGCCGGCGATGGCGTGCCGGAGATCACCGCCTTCTTCATCCATGGCCGGCTGCACAAGAATGTGCCGCGCGCCAAGGTCGCGCTGCATACGCACATGCCCTACGCGACCTCCCTGGCCATGCTGGAAGGCCCGCCGCTGGTCTGGGCCGGGCAGACCGCGCTGAAGTTCTGGGGCCGGACCCTGGTCGACGAGGAGTACAACGGCCTGGCCTTCGACGAGGCCGAGGGCGACCGCATCGCCGCCAGCCTGGGCGACGCCGATGTGGTCTTCCTGAAGAACCACGGCGTCATGGTGGTCGGCCCGACCATCGCGGAAGCCTTCGACGACCTGTATTACCTGGAACGCGCCGCGGAGGCGCAGGTCCTGGCCCAGTCCACGGGCCGGGTGCTGAAGCCGGTGCCCGAGGCCCTGGCGCGCAAGACCTACGAACAGATGCGATCCGACAGCGGCGAAAGCGCGCGGCTGCACATGGCCAGCATCCGGCGCATCCTGGCGGCGGAGAGCCCGGATTACGCGGATTAAGGCAACCGCATCAGCCAGCGCACCGCCGCCTTCACCAAGGGCTTGAGCAGCTTCGGCGTATAATACTGTCCCGCCGCGCGCTTGGCCGCCTCCGGCAGGGTCGGATAGGGCACCACCAGCCCCGCGAGCGCCGAGAGCGGCAGGCGGCGGTCGATCATCAACCCGAACATGCCGGCCCAATCGCCGGCACCGGGTGCCAGCACCGTGGCGCCGAGCAGCCGGGCCTTGCGATCCAGGACCAGCTTCACGATCCCCGCCTCGACCCCCTCGGCCACCGCGCGGTCGTTTTCGGCCAAGGGCCAGCGGACGGTTTCGGCGCAGGTGCCGGCTGCGCGGGCCTCGACCTCGGTCAGGCCGATCTGGGCCAGTTCCGGGTCACAATAGGTGACGCGCGGCAGGGCGGCGTAGGACAGCCCGGTCGGCAGGCGGAACAGCATCGATTTCACGATGACGCTGGCATGCTGGCTCGCGACATGGGTGAAGGCGCGCGGGCCGATGCCGGCGGGGTCGGCGATATCGCCGGCGGCCCAGATTCGGCGGTTGCTGGGGCTGCGCAGGTCGGCGCCGGTCGCGATGCCCTGGGCGGTGGCCTCGATCCCCCCCGCCACCAGGTCCAACGAGGCCAGGCGCGGCGCCCGGCCGAGGGCCAGCAGCAAATGGCTGCCGGCGATACGCGTGCCATCGGCCAGGCGCAGGGCGATGCCCTCGGGGGCGGCTTCGGCGGCGATGGCGGCCGCACCCTCGATGATGGTGACGCCATCCCGCCGCAGGACCCGGCGCAGGGCGTCCACCGCCTCCCGGTCCTCGCGGGAGGCGATGCTGGGGGCGGCCTCGATCAGCGTCACGGCGCAGCCCAGGCGGGCATGGGCCTGGGCCATTTCGATCCCGATCGGCCCGCCGCCCAGGATCAGCAGGTGGGCCGGGGCATCCTTCAGGTCGAACAGCGACTCGTTGGTCAGGAACGGCAGGCCGGACAATCCCGGCAGCTTGGGCACGATCGCCGAGGATCCCGCGGCGATGACGCAGCGGCGAAACCGGATTCGCCGGGTGCCGGCCTCGATCTCATCCGGTGCCACGAAATGGGCCGAGGCGCGGATGACATCCACGCCCATCGCGCGGAAGCGTTCGGCCGAATCATTCGGCGCGATGGCCGCGATGACGCCGCGCACATGTGCCTGGACCGCCGCCCAATCGACGCTGACATCGCCGGTGCGGATGCCAAAGCGCCCGGCCCCCCGCGCCGATTGCGCCGCATGCGCGGCCGCCAGCAACGCCTTGGACGGGACACAGCCGAAATTCAGGCAATCGCCCCCCATCGGGCCGCGTTCCACCAGCACGACCCGCAGGCCCAGTGCGGCCGAGATCGCCGCCACCGACAGCCCGGCAGCACCCGCCCCGATGATCGCGATATCCGTGCTATCCATGGGGTGGGCTCCGGGTTTTTCGTGCGACGCGGACCCTAGGCCAAGCATAAGGTTGCGGAAACCGGCGCGCCGGCGGCACCTGCGCGGTTGACGCGACGGGCCGCCGCTACCTATACGGACGCCTTCCCGCCGGGGCGCCCTGCCGCCGGCATTTTTCCGCGCCGGTCATTCCCGGCGCCCGATCATCAGGAGTTGCCGTCGTGAAGCGGACCTACCAGCCCTCCAAGCTCGTGCGGAAGCGCCGCCATGGGTTTCGCAGCCGCATGGAGACCGTGGGTGGGCGCAACATCATCGCCAACCGCCGCTCCAAGGGCCGCAAGAAGCTTTCGGCCTGATTTCGGCCGCCTGCTTTTTCAGCGCCTCCCCAGAACGCTGACCGGAACGCCATTGCTGAAGTCGGTTCGTCCGGCATCCATCCAGCCATGGCGTTGTCCCGATCCGCCCTCCCTGGGGGGGAGCCAATCCATGTCCTCCACCACCCTGCCGCGGCTGAAGCGCCGGCGCGAATTCCTGCGGGTCGCCAGCCGCGGTCGTCGCACGTCGCGCGACGGGCTGGTGTTGCAGGCCCTGGCGCAGCCGGGCGCCGCATTGCGCCTGGGCTTCACCGTGACGAAAAAGGTCGGCAACGCCGTGGTGCGGAACCGCGCCAAGCGACGCCTGCGGGAAGCCGCCCGCGCCCTGCTCGGGCAGGATCCGCCGCAGGGCTGGGACCTGGTGCTGATCGGGCGGGATGCGACGCCAGAGCGCCCGTTCACCGCCTTGCTCGGCGATCTGCGCAGTGCCCTCGGCACCCTGGGCGTGGTGGCACGCCCGTGAGCCCCGCGGCCCATGCCCTGCGCGCCGCGGTCGTGACCTACCGTTGGACGCTGCGGCCCTTTATCGGCCCACACTGCCGCTTTCACCCGCATTGCAGCGACTACGCCATGGAGGCCCTGGCCACCCATGGCGCCCTGCGGGGAAGTTTCATGACGGCGCGCCGGATCGGCCGCTGCAATCCCTGGCATCCCGGCGGCTACGATCCCGTACCGCCGCCCCGCTTCACCTGCGACGCCCCCCGCGCCACCTGACGCGCGACCGCCGCACCGCCAGCCGAGAGCCCGATGGACAATAAGCGCCTGCTTGCCGCGATCGCGATCTCGATCGGGATCCTGTTGCTTTTCGATGTGTACAGCCGGCCGCAGCGGGATGCGGCGAACCGCGCGGCACAGCAGCAGACGGCCCAGATCGCCACCCCGGCACCGGTCGATGCCTCCGGCGTGCCGCTGCCGGCAGCCAGCACCCCGACCGTCGCCGCCGGCCCCGCCAGCGGCGCGGAGGTCGTGGCCAGCACCCGCGCCCCCGCCGCACGCATGGTGATCGAAAGCCCCCGCGTGTCGGGCAGCCTGAACCTGCGTGGCGCGCGCCTGGATGACCTGGTGCTGCGGGACTATCGGGAGACGGTGGAGCCCAACAGCCCGCTGGTGCGCCTCTTCGCCGGGCGCGACGACCTGCAGCCCTATTTCGCGCAATGGGGCTGGACCGCCGCCGATGGCCGCACCGCCGTGCCGGGGCCGGACACGGATTGGACCGCGACGCCGGGCCCGCTGTCGAACAGCAACCCGATCCTGCTGACCTGGGACAATGGCGCCGGTGTGACCTTCCACATCGCCATGAGCCTCGACGCGAACTTCATGTTCTCGGTCGACCAGCGGGCGGTGAACAACACTGCCGAGCCGATTTCGGTGCTGCCCTGGTCGCGCATCCGGCGCGAACGCACGCCGCATGTGGCCGGGTTCTACCTGCTGCATGAAGGCTTCATCGGCGTGCTCGATGGCCGCCTGACCGAAACCACCTACGCCGATGCCAAGACCGAGGCGAACAAGCGCCGCGGCCCGGCGCTGGAATTGGAAAGCCCGGGCGGCTGGGCCGGCTTCACCGACAAGTATTGGCTGGCGGCGATCCTGCCGGCCGCGCAGCAGCCCAACGCGCCGCGCCAGCGCTTCGCCTTCCGCCACATCGCCGATGGCGGGACGGCCGCGACGAACGACCGCTGGCAGGTCGACCTGGCCCCCCCGGCGGCCGAGACGATCGCCCCCGGCGCCACCGCCAACATGGCCACCCGCCTCTTCGCCGGGGCCAAGGAAGTCCGCCTGCTGGACTCCTATCGCGAGACCCTGGCGATCATCGATTTCGACAAGGCGATCGACTTCGGCTGGTTCTATTTCATGACCAAGCCGTTCTTCTATGCGCTGGATTGGCTGTTCCACCAGACCGGCAACTTCGGCGTCGCCATCCTGATCTTCACGCTCTTCGTCAAGATTTTGTTCTTCCCGCTCGCGAACAAATCCTACAAGTCGATGAGCAAGATGAAGATCCTCGGCCCCAAGATGGCCGAGTTGAAGGAACGCTTCAAAGACGATTCCGCTGGCATGCAAAAAGCCATGATGGAGATGTACAAGGCGGAGAAGATCAACCCGGCGGCCGGCTGCCTGCCGATCCTGATCCAGATCCCGGTGTTCTTCGCGCTCTACAAGGTCTTGTTCGTCACCATCGAAATGCGGCACCAGCCGTTCTTCGGCTGGATTCACGACTTGTCGGCGCCGGACCCGACCAATCTGTTCACCCTGTTCGGGCTGATCCCCTGGAACGCGCCCGACTTCCTGCACATGCCGGCCTGGGCGATCCTGATGGGGATCACCATGTTCCTGCAGTTCAAGTTGAACCCGGCACCGCCCGACCCGATCCAGGCCAAGATCTTCGCCTTCATGCCGCTGATCTTCACCTTCATGCTGGCCGGCTTCCCGGCAGGCCTGGTGATCTACTGGACCTGGAACAACCTGCTTTCGATTTGCCAGCAATATTACATCATGCGCGGCGAACGGGCGAAGCGGCGTGAGGAACGGTCCTTGTCCAAGGCCCGGACGTGACAGCAGGCGGCGGCAAGCGCCCCCCCGTCGGTGGCCATCGGGCCACCGGCGGCCGCGCTTCGACGCGCCCCTCCTCGGGGGCCAAGACCACGGTGATCGCCACCCCCAAGGTGGCCAAGCCCAAAATCACCCTGCGCGTGCGCGCCACCAAACTGGCCGTGCCGCAGGAACCGCCGGAGCCCAAGGGGCCGAAGCGCCAGAAGGGCGCCTTTGGCACCCGCCCGGCCTGGATGAACCCGCGCGAGGAGCCCAAGCCCGAAAAGCCGAAGCCGCCGCCGAAGTCGACGCCATCAGACCCGATCGCCGCCGGCCCCGCCGAACCGGAAGCGCGCGCCGCTTGGCTCGACGCCGGGCGGTTGTTGTTTGCCCGGCCCTGCACCTTCTTCTACGCGGCACAGCGCATCGACCAGTTGCCGGAACCGAAGGGGGCCGAAGTCGCCTTCTGCGGCCGGTCGAATGTCGGCAAGTCGTCGCTGATCAATGCGCTGACCGGGCACAACGCCCTGGCCCGCGTGTCGCGCACCCCGGGCCGCACCCGGCAGTTGAACTTCTTCGACCTGGCCGAAGGCCGCCTGACCCTGGTGGACATGCCCGGCTACGGCTATGCCGAGGCCGCCAAGTCGATCAAGGAAGACTGGCAAGGCCTGATGTTCGATTTCTTGCGCGGGCGGCCGACGCTCAAGCGCCTGATCCTGCTGATCGACGCGCGGATCGAGATCAAGCCGGTCGATTACCAGGTGATGGACCTGCTGGCCCAGGCCGCAGTCGCCTTCCACCTGGTGCTGACCAAGGCCGATTCCGTGCCGGCGGCGAAGCTGCGGGAGAAGGAACGCGAGGTATCGGGCCTGGTCAAAATCCGCGCCGCCGCCCTGCCCTCCATCATCACCACCAGCAGCCAGACCGGCCTCGGCATTCCGGAACTGCGGGCGGAGATCGCGACGCTCGCGGATTAGCCGCCGCTGCCTGTCCGGGCGGCGCTTTTTGCCGCGCGGCCAGGAGTCTTCCCCCCAGACCTGGGTTGACCCTGGTTCCGTCGAGGCGGATTTTGCGCGCAGCCTGACGGAGACATGTCCATGCGCCGCTTCCTCCTCGCCGCCACCTTTCTCGCGTTCGTATCGCCTGTTGTCGCGCAAGAAGCCGACCACCCCTCCAACCGCCCGATGGTCGTCGGTTCCGACTTCGGCGTCGCCCCCTGGATGGTGCGCGGCGCCAGCGGCCCCGAAGGCTTTGGTGTCGACCTGATGACCGAGATCGCCCGCCGCCTCGGCCGCCCGGGGATCGAGATCGTGGACGTGAACTTTTCGGGCCTTTTCGCCGCGCTCTTCGCCAAGCGCTTCGAATTCACCGCCAACCCGCTGAACATCACCGAGGAACGCGCCCAGCGCATGCTCTTCACCGAGCCGTTCTTCGCCACGGGCAACGGCTTCATCACCCGCCGCCAGGACAGCCTGGCGGGGCTGGATGGGCTGCGCGGCCGCGCGATCGCGGTGAACCGCGGCACCATCAGCGACACCTGGGCCACGGCCAACGCCGAACGCCTGGGCTTTGAGGTGCAGCGCTACGACACCTTCCCCGACAGCGTGCAGGCGGTGCTGACCCGCCGCGCCTTCGCCGCGATCAACGAAATCCCGACCGCGGTCTTCGCCGCCAGCCGCAACCCGCAGATCCAGGTCGCCTTCAAGGACTACACCGGCCGCAATTTTGGCATCGCCTTCCGGCAGGAGAGCAGCGAGTACCGCAACCGCGTGGAGGAGGTGATCGAATGCATGAAGCAGGATGGCACCCTCGCCCGGCTGCATGAGCGTTGGTACGGCGCGCCGCCGGATGCCGGGTCGTCGATGACCGTGATCTACCCGGGCTATGGCGTGCCGGGGCTGCCGGGCTTCCAGGACACGGCGCACACACCGCGCTGCGGCTGAGGATTTGGATCGCTTCGCCGACCATTACCTGAACCTCGCGATCCTGGCCCAGTACGGGCCGGAGATCGCGGCGGGGCTGTGGGTCACGATCGCGGTGGCGGCGGTGCTGGTCGCCATCGGGCTCGGGCTTGGGCTGGTGATGGCGACCGTGCTGATCGCGCGCGTGCCGGTGCTGCGCTGGTTCGTGACGGGTTGGATCGAGGTGTTTCGCACCCTGCCGCAGCTCGCGGTGATCATCGTGCTGTATTTCGGCCTGCCCTATGCCGAAATCCGGCTGTCACCCTTCTGGGCCACGGCCGGGGGACTGGGGGCGGTGCTTTCGGCCTTTGCCGCCGAGATCTTCCGATCCAGCATCCAGGCGCTGCCGCCGGGGCAATGGGATGCGGCGCGGGCGCTCGGGCTGCGCTTCATGCCGACCTTCTTCCTGGTGATCCTGCCGCAGGGGATTCGCCTGGCGATCCCGCTGCTGACCAACCGCACCATCGCGATCATCAAGGGCACCGCCCTCGGCACCGCCGTGTCGCTGCCCGAAATTCTTGGCCGCGCGCAATCCGCGACCGCCATTTCCGCCAACCCCTCCCCGCTCACCCTCGCGGCGGCGCTGTACCTGGTGCTGTTCCTGCCGCTGGTCATCGCCTCCCGTCGGTTGGAGGCATCGCGGAGCCGATGACCTGGGACGATTTCGTCGACAGCTTCTTCAACCTCGACAGCCTGATGCAGGTCTGGCCGCTGCTGGCGCAGGGCCTGCTGGTGACGATCGAACTGGCGGCGGTGGCGCTGCCGCTGGGCATGCTGGCGGGGTTGGTCGTGGCGTTGGCCTATGCGTTGGGTGGGCGTTGGCTGCGGATCGCGCTGCTGGTCTGGATCGACCTGTTCCGCGCCTTCCCGATCCTTGTGCTGCTGATCCTGATCTTCTACGGGCTGCCGTTCCTCGGCATTCGACTGCCGGCTTTTGGCGCCGCGGTGCTGGCGCTGACCCTGAACAACTCGGGCTACTTCGGGGAAATCTTCCGGGCGGGCCTGGCCAATATCCCGCATGGCCAGCGGGAGGCCGCGACGGCGCTGGGGCTGACGCGCTTGCAGGCGATCGTGCTGGTGATGCTGCCGCAGGCGCTGCGGGCGACCGTGGCGCCGCTGGCGTCGAACGCGCTGGAACTGGTCAAGGCGACCTCGGTCGCGGCGCTGGTGTCGCTGCCCGACCTGCTGCGCAGCGCGCGGGTCGCGCAGGAACAGACCTACAACCCGACGCCGCTGATGGCCGCGGCGGCGATCTATTTCGTGCTGCTCTGGCCCTTTGCCCGCATGGTCGGGCGGCTGGAACGGCGGATGCTGGCAAGGGGAACCACGTGAGGCTGAAGAACCGGGTCGTCCTGATCACCGGCGGTGCATCGGGCATCGGCCGCGCCATCGCCCTGCGCTTCTGCCGGGAGGGCGCGCATGTCGTGATCGGCGACATCACGACCGAGGTGCTGGAGGGCGGCACCCCCACCCATGAGATCGCGACGGCCGAGGGCCTGTCCTGTTCCTGGCTGCGCTGCGACGTCTCCGACGAAGCCGATTGCGAGGCCGCGATCGCCCAGACGATCGCCCGGCATGGCCGGATCGATGTGCTGGTGAACAATGCCGTGGCGCGGCTGGGCAAGCCTCTGCTGGATGTCTCCCGCGCCGAATGGGATCGGATGATGGCGGTCGGGCTGACCGGGGTCTTCATGATGACCAAGGCCGCGGTGCGCGCCATGGTCGGGCAAACGCCGCCCGAAGGCGGCCTGCCCGACGTGCGCGGCCGCATCGTCAACATCAGCAGCCAGCACGGCATGGTCGCGAGCCCCGAGGACATCGCCTATGGCACCGCCAAGGCCGGCGTCGTCTACATGACCCGCCAGGTCGCGGTGGACTATGCCAAGGCCGGTATCGTCTGCAACGCGGTCGCACCGGGCAAGATCATGACCGGCAAGGGCGGCCGCGCGATCGAGCCGCGCTGGGTCGACTACAGCCATTCCCGCACCCCCTGGCCGCGCCTGGGCACGCCGGAGGATGTCGCGGGGTCCGCGCTGTTCCTCGCATCGGATGACGCGGCCTATGTGACCGGGCACAATCTTCTCGTTGACGGCGGATGGATGGCCTTCTGATGACCTACACGGTGCAGCGCGATTTCATCGGCTATGGCCGGACCCCGCCGGACCCGCAGTGGCCGGGCGGTGCGAAACTGGCCCTGAACATCGTCATCAATTTCGAGGAAGGCTCCGAGCCCTCCATCGGCGATGGCGATCCGGCGACCGAGCAGGGCGTGTCCGACGCGCAGGGCATGAACCGCGGCGTGACCGGACGGGATCTGGCGGCCGAGGGCATGTTCGAATACGGCGCCCGCGCCGGTTTTTGGCGGCTGATGCGGATCCTGGCCAACCAGGGCGTCGCTCCGACCATCTTCGCCTGCGCCCTGGCGTTGGAACGCAACCCGCCAGCGGCGGCGGCGATCCGCGAGGCGGGCCTCGACATCTGCTGCCACGGCTGGCGCTGGGAAAACCATTTTCACCTGACCGAGGAAGAGGAACGCGCCCGGATCGCGCGCGCCGTCATCAGCCTGAAGCAGACGCTCGGCGTCATGCCCGACGGCTGGTACTGCCGCTACAGCCCGTCGGAGAACACCCGCAGGCTGGTCGTGGAGCATGGCGGGTTCTTGTACGATAGCGATTCCTACGCCGACGACCTGCCGTTCTGGACGCAGGTCGGCGACACGCCGCATCTGGTGGTGCCGTATTCGCTGACGAACAACGACGGCAAGTTCACCAGCACCACCGGCACCGCCGATGACTGGTTCGGCTTCATCCGCGACGCCTTCGACATGCTGCTGTCGGAAGGCCGCGCCGGGCAGCCGAAGATGATGAACATCGGGCTGCACATGCGCATGATCGGCCAGCCGGCGCGCGCCATGGCCCTGGTGCGCCTGCTGGACCATATCGATCGCCACCGGTCGGAGGTCTGGATCGCCCCGCGCAATGCCATCGCGCGCCATTGGGCGGCGGTGCATCCGGCGCCGAAGTAGTCAGGACACAGGGGGTCGGCACGCCTCCGTGTCCCTTGGGCGCGGCGTGAGAGACCGGCTTCATGATCCTGCACCCAGGGCGCCCGTCCTGCCCATGGGCGAGGACGCCAGCGGTCAGGGGAGCAAGGTCGCCTTCAGCGTGACCTCGGCCTTCAGCAGCTTCGAGACGGGGCAACCTGCCTTGGCCTTGGCGGCGAGGTCCTGAAACACGGCATCCGTCACGCCCGGGATACGCGCGTCCAGGGTCAGGTCCACCCGGGTGATCGCAAAGCCGTCGGGTTGCTTCTCCAGCGAAACCTCGGCCTTCGTGGTCATCAGCTCGGCGGTGAAGCCGGCCTCGCCCAGGATCAGCGACAGCGCCATGGTGAAGCAGCCGGCATGCGCGCCGCCGATCAATTCCTCAGGGTTGGTTCCCGGCTTGCCTTCGAAGCGGCTCGCGAAACCGTAGGGGTAGCTGGACAGCGCGCCGCTGTGGGTCGAGATCGCGCCCACGCCATCCTTGATACCGCCCCGCCAAACCGCCGTTCCGTTGGTCTTCATGTCTGTTTCCTCAAAAGGATCGAACGGCCGCCGGCAGGATGCCACGGCGGCGCTGCGATCCGGGCGACATCCTGGCACAGATCATCCGCGTGCGGCGCGTGCCGCCAGCCGGCCAGATGACGGCGTCCGATCGCCGAGCGCAATCATGCTTTCGTAGAGGGCAGGCCTCACTCAGGCCGACGCGAAGGCCAGCAGATCGGCGTTGAGTTCGTCGCGTCGGGTATCGGCCAGTGCGTGGCTGCCGCCCTGGTAGATCTTCAACACCGACCCCCGCACCAGCTTCGCCGAGACTGGACCGGAGGCGACGATCGGCACGATCTGGTCGTCGTCGCCGTGGATGACCAGCGTGGGCACGTCGAATTTCGCCAGGTCCGCGGTGAAATCCGTCTCGGAAAAGGCCTTGATGCAGTCGAGCTCACTCTTGAGCCCACCCATCATGCCCTGGAACCAGAAGGCGTCGCGCATGCCCTGGCTCACCTTGTGGCCGTCGCGATTGGCACCGAAGAAGGGCGTGGTCAGATCCTTGAAGAACTGCGAGCGGTCGGTGGCGACGCCCTTGCGAATCCCGTCGAACACCTCGATCGGCAGGCCGTTCGGATTGGCCGCGGTCCTGAGCATCAACGGCGGCACCGCCCCGACAAGCACCGCCTTCGACACGCGCGCGGTGCCGTGGCGCCCGATGTAGCGCGCGACTTCTCCGCCGCCGGTGGAATGGCCGATCATGATCGCGTCGCGCAGGTTAAGGGCGGCGAAAAGCGCTGCCAGGTCGTCGGCATAGGTGTCCATGTCATTGCCCGACCACGGCTGGCTGGAACGGCCATGGCCGCGGCGGTCATGCGCGATGCAGCGAAAACCGTTCGCGGCCAGGTGGACCATCTGCGCGTCCCAGGCGTCGCCGCAGAGCGGCCAGCCGTGGCTGAAGACGACAGGCTGACCGGCCCCCCAGTCCTTGAAGTAGAGCCGGGTGCCATCGGCGGTGGTGATCGTGCTCATCGGTTGCATCCTTCTGCTGGGGTGCTCGTTTCCGCGGCGGCCGTCGCGACCTGTCCGCCGGTCACGCCGGCGCGCCGATGGCGGCGCCAGGTGCTGGGCGTGCAGGCCTCACGACGGCGGGACTGTCGCGAAAGATGCGCCCGGTCGGCAAGCCCGCAGACGATGGCGACCGCTGCCGGGGACCGTTCGGACAAGGAGCGGGCCTTGCTTCGATCGGCCGCACGGCGCGCGCTGCAGCATGCCCGGACGATGCGCCTGGGATGCCCCAACGGCGTGATCTACGTAATCGAGCGCCCGCTGCCCCGCCGATGCGTGGAGGTTTCCGCACCCCACGCCCGAAATTGCTGCACTGCGGCCAAATGCATGGCACGCTGTATTCGCACGGGGAACGATCACCCAATCCCCCCCCATCCCGCGGACGATGATCGCAGGCAGGGCCAAACCTCCCCACGCACAGGAGTTCCGACGATGTTCGACATGACCACCCTGACTGTCCTGCATACGGCGATCAGCCTGATCGCGACCGCCGCAGGGTTCGTCGTCGTCGCGGACCTCATGCGGGCACGATCCTCCGCGGCCTGGTTGCCGGTGTTCCTGGTCACCGCCTTCATCACCAGCGCCAGCGGCTTCCTGTTCCCCTTCAACGGCGTGTTGCCATCGCATGTGGTCGGCGTTCTCGCGCTGGTGACTCTGGTGCTGGTCGTGGTCGCGCGCAGGGCCAGCCCCCCCTGGCGTGGCGTCGAGGTGGCGGGGCTGGTGGCCAGCCAGTTCTTCCTGGTGTTCGTGGGTGTCGCACAACTCTTCACGAAGGTGCCCGCCTTCCAGCAATTGGCGCCCACCCAATCTGAGCCCCCCTTCGCCGTCGCGGTGCTGCTGGTGCTGGGCAGTTTCGTCGCGGTCGGCATTGCCAGCATCAGCGCGCTGCGGCGGGCGTCACGTGGCTTGACGGCCTGACGATCGGGCCCGCTTTTTCCCCGCCTGCTAAACCGCGATGCGTTCGCATTCGCTCACACATCGCGGTCTAGCTTGTTGTTCTGTCGCGTGATTCAGCCCTGCGGCGCATTCGCGCCTACGGCCATCACGCTCTAGCTTGTTGCTTTGTCGCGTGATTCAGCCCTGCGGCGCATTCGCGCCTACGGCCATCACGCTCTAAGCTTCCTTCGGCGTCTTCACCTTGGCGGCATCGGCCGCGCGCCACAGGTACCAGGCGGCGGTGGAGCGAAAGGGCGCCCAGGCCTCACCGATCGCGGCCAGGGCGCGGGGTTTGGGCTGTTCGTCCAGCCCGGCGCAGACGCGGAACCCCTCGCGCACACCGAAATCATCGACGGGCAGCACGTCCGGCCGCCCCAGGGTGAAGATCAGCAGCATCTCCACCGTCCAGCGGCCGACACCGCGAATCGCGACCAGGCGTTCGATCAGGTCGGCATCGCTCAACCGCGCCGCCGCGCGCCGGGTCGGCACATGGCCGCCAGCGGCGTGGTGCGCGATGTCGATGATCGCCGCGACCTTGGATCCGGAAAATCCGCAGGCCCGCAGCGCGCCGTCGGGCATGGCCAGGATCGCGGTCGGCAGCGGGAAATCCTGCCCGGGGAAATGCGCCAGCAAGCGACCCAGCATCGCATCGGCCGCGCGGCCATGGACCTGCTGGTGGGCAATGGCGCGCACCAGCGCCTCATAGGGTTCGCGCTGCACGGTTTCCAGCGCGCAGCGCCCGATGCGGGGAATCAGCGCGGCGAAGATCGGGTCGCGCAGCAAATGCGCACGTGCGTCACGGATGGCCATGGGTCAGGCTAACCGCCAACGGCCTGGCGCATCAACGCGACGCCCACCCAGCCGACGCACAGGATGGCGGCGAAGGACGGCCAGAGCAGCCGCCAGACCTGCACAGGGCGGGTGCCGTCGCCGAGCAAGCCGCAGATCAGCGCAACCACGGCAAAGCCCATGCCCGAGGCCGCGGCCCCGGCGAAATTGTGCAAGGCCGCCGCCGGCAGGGCCGGCAGCCCCGCCGCCGCCGCCAGCGCCACCTGCACCGGCAGCAGCGCCGAATTGCTGCCGACATTGCTGCCGGTCACCAACCCCGCCAGCAACCCAAGCGGCGGCATGGCAAAGGGCGCCAGCACGCCCAGGGACGCCTCCAGCGCATGCGCCAGCCCCGCCGCCGCCCCCGATCCCGCCAGCCAGCGCGCCAGAAGCACGTACAGCAGCATGGCGACGACCGGCCGCCGCGCCCGGCCAAGGGCGGCCCGCGCGCGCAAAAGCCCGTCGGGAAGGCGCAGCAGCAGCAGCCCCGCCGCACACCACAGCACCACCGCGACATGGGTGACCGGCACCGAGGGCAGCGCCGGATAGGGCCGCCAGGCCGGCGCCCCCTGCCACGACCGCGCCAGCAACAAGGCACAGGCCAACCCCGCCCAGGGCGCGAGCACGGTCACCGCCGCCCGCCAGGCCGCGGCATCGCGCGGCGGGTTCCGGCGCCATAGCGCCCAGAGCAGGATCGGGCCGGTGGCGAGGATCCCCGCGGCCTCGAACGGCCCCGCCACATGGGCCGCCAGCAGCAAGGCACCGAGCAGCGCCATCATGGCCATCTGGGCCACCGCCTCGGCCGGGGTCACGACCAGGCCCGCGCGGCGCATCAGCCCCCAGCCGAGCGGCACCAGCATCAGCAGCCAGGGCACCTGGAACCAGCCCGTGACGAAAGCAAAATCCTGCGCCGGCTGCCCGGCCAGCGCGGCCCCCAAGGCCGTGCCGGGCCCCAGCCCACCCCATGGCACCAGGCACAGCGACAACAGCGCCAGCGCGCCCGCGACCGGCCCCCGCACGCCCATCCCGCGCAGCGAGGCCAGGGCGAAGACCGCCCCCACGGCAAAGCCCGTGACGCTCTCGACAAAGGTGCCGCCGAGAAAACAGGCGACGAAGACGCCGCGCGCATCGGCTGGCGACTCGGATTCACGCGGTGCATCGGCGGCGGCGGCGTGGAACAGCAGCCCGCCGGTGACCACGCCGATCGGCTGGGCCGCCAGGAACAGCGCGCGCAAGGCTTCCTCACCGAGAAAGCCGGCCAGCCCGCTGCCTTCGGGCAGCGACACCGCCACCGCCGGAATCGCGGCGACCAGCGCCACCAGGCAGGCGACCGCCGGCGAGGCACGGCCCGACAGGAGCAATGCCAGCAGAAGCAAGAGCGGCGTGGATTGCAGGGCTGTGATCATCGGGGCGATCCTTGCCGCGCAGCGCGGGCTTCGCCACCTTTGGCAGCGCATGACCGATACGCTCTACGCCGCCTATGGCTCGAACCTGAACCGCACGCAGATGGCCGCGCGGTGCCCCGCGGCCGTTTCGGCCGGCGGCGTGCTGGTGCCCGGGTGGCGCCTGGCCTTCAACAAATGGGCGCTGATCGAGCGCGACCCGGAGGCCGAGGTCGCCGTCGGGCTATGGACCGTAACGCCGGCCTGCCTCACGTCGCTCGATCGGTTCGAGGGCGTGCCGCATGCCTATGTGCGCGACCTGTTGCCCTTGCCCGATGGTCGGCAGGCCGTGGTCTATCACGACGTGGCCGCCCGCCCCGGCCCGCCCAGCCTTGCCTATGTGCAACGCATCCGCGCCGGCTACCGCGATTTCGGTTTCGACCTGTCGGGGCTGGCGGCGGCCTTGGCGCGGATCGACTTTCGGCGTTAGAGCGTGATGGCCGTAGGCGCGAATGCGCCGCAGGGCTGAATCACGCGACAAAACAACAAGCTAGACCGCGATGCGTGAGCGAATGCGAACGCATCGCGGTCTAGCCGCGCCGGATCGCGCGGGCCTCGGCGATCGTGATGATCACGGCGCCCGCCAGGATCACCGTCGCCCCCGCCCAGGCGACCGCATCCGGCACCTCGCCCAGCACCATCCAGCCGAACAGCGCGACCATGGGCAGCCGCAGGTATTGCAACGGTGCGACGGCCGAGGCTTCGCCCGCCCGATAGGCCTCGGTCAGCAGCCAGATGATGCCAGGCGTCACGCAACCGAAGACCAGCAGGATGGCGGCATCGCCCAGGCCGATCGGCTGCCAGTACCAGATCGCGAAGGGCAAGGTGCCGCAGGTCGTCACCAGCCCGACCCAGGCGACCACGGTCTGCGTCCGCTCGGTGCGGGTCAGGACGCGCGAGGTCAGGGTGATGCCGCACCAGGCGATGGCCGACCCGATCGCCAGCGCCGCGCCGAACGGGTCGATGCCTGTCCCCGGCCGCAGCATGATCGCGACCCCGGCAAGGCCCAGCAGCGTGCCGGCCCAGCGCGCCAGCCCCACCCTTTCGCCCAGCAGGGGTGCGGCCAACAAGGTGGTGAACATCACGTTGGTGAAGGACAGGACCGTTCCCGTCGCCGCATCCAGCCAGACGAAGGACAGGAAATACAGGCCCCAGCAGATCAGCGAACAGGCGCCACGGAAGACATGCATGGCCGGGCGCCGGGTGCGGAACAGTGCCACGCCCCCCGCGGCCAGCGCGGGCAACAGCCAGACGAATTGCCCCGCGCTGCGCGCGAGCAACTGCGTCGCGATCGGGATGCCGCGGGCATTCATCCAGCGGATCGCCAGCACCTCGGCGGCGAAGATGAAGGCGGCCAGGCCCATCAGCACCATGCCGCGCAGATTGCCGTGCAGCCCCGCCCAGGCCGCACGCAGTCGGGCCTGGGTCATAGGCGCGGCGGCACCGCCCTCATGCCGCCACCAACAGCCCGGCCAACAACCGCGCCCGGGGCACCAGGCTGTCCAGCCGGATGTGTTCATCCAGCGTGTGGTATCCAGCCCCGAGCACGCCCAGCCCATCCAGGGTCGGCACCCCCGCCGCACCCGTGAAATTGCCGTCCGACCCGCCGCCGGCACTGGCATGCGGCAGCGCATGGCCCAGGCGGGACGCCAGGGATTCGGCCAGGGCATGCAGGGCCATCGTACCGGCATCGGGTTCCCAGACCGGGCGGGTGACGCCACGGGTGACGGCCAGGGACACGCCCTCGGTGCCGCTGCGCAGGGCGAGCATGGCCTCGACGGCGGCATCCAGGTCCGGCTGGCGGCGCGCCATGGAAAGGGACTCGGCCTCGCAGGTCGTCGCGACGCAATTCACCCAGGTGCCGCCGCGGATGACGCCCACGGAAAAGCTCGCGGCCTCGGTGGTCATCGCATCGATCAGCGGCACCAGGCGGCACATTTCCCGGATCGCGCTGCGGCCTTCGCCGGGGGTGGAGCCTGCATGGCTCGGCCGGCCGGTGGTGGCCAGGTTGAACCGCGCGATGGCGTAGCGGCCGGAGACGACGCCCCCCATCGCGGAACCGCCGGACGGGCGGGCCGGTTCGGGCACCAGCACCGCGGCATGGGCGGCGGCCTCGGCCTCGATGATCGCGCGGGTGGAGGGGCTGCCGATTTCTTCATCGCCGGTCAGCAGCACGGTGACCGGCAGGCGCGTCGGGATGCCGGCGGCGGCCAGCGCCAGCAGCGCCGCGACGGCGAGGTATGTGCCGCCCTTCATGTCGCAGATGCCCGGACCCCAGGCACGTTCGCCGTCGCTGCGGAACGGCAGCGCGGCCAAGGTGCCGACCGGATGCACGGTATCCAGGTGCGCCATGACCAGCAGCCCCGGCACGCGGCCGCGATCGGGGTGGGGCAGCGCGATGCGGCGGGTGTCGGCCAGGCCCAGGGTGCCGGGGAAGCGCGTGACCTCACCCAACAGCGGGGCCAGGTCGGCGACCGCCAGGTCCAGCATCCGGTTCACCGCGCCCGCATCGAAGGTGGGGCTTTCGCACAGGACCCAGGGGCGCAGGCCCGCCAGCAGGGCGGCGGTGTCGAAGGGCAGCGCCAGGGCGCGGTCTGTGTCTTGCATCGCACCAAGGTGGCTGCCGGGGGGCACGACGTCCAGCGGCGCCGATTTGCCGCTTGCCGGACAGGCGGCAGATGAAGACAGTCGCGTGACACTATCTGGAGGACCCGCAGTGCCATGAGCCTTGCCCAGACCACCGCCCCCCATCGCTTCAGCCACCCCGACCTGCCCTGGGCGACACGGCGCCTGGGCACACGCGTCGAGGGCATCGACCTGGAAAACCTGTCGGATGCGGATTTCGCCAGGGTCGAAACCGCCTTGCTGACCCATTCGGTCATCGTGCTGCCGGACCAACAATTGTCGGTGCCGGGCCAGGTGCGCTTCACCGAACGCTTCGGCGAGCCGGAGATCAGCCTCTACACCGAATTCACCCACCCCGAATTCCCGGCGCTGCTGACGCTGTCCAACGCCAAGCGTGACGGCAAGGCGGTCGGTGCCGCCCGCGTCGGCAAGCATTGGCACACCGATTTTTCCTTCATGGAACGCTGCGGCTACGCCACCATCCTCTACGGCATCCAGGTGACGCCCGAGGGCGGGCAGACCGCCTTCGCCGACATGTATGCCGCCTATGACGCGCTGGACCCGGAGATGAAGGCGCGCGTCGACCAGATGGACGTGCTGCATTCCTACCGGCTGCGCTATCGCAACGGCGGCATGTCGGCGGAAAAACTGGCCCGCACGCCGGATGTCGTGCACCCGCTGGTGCGCACCCATCCCGACACGGGGCGGCGCTGCCTGTTCCTGGGCTGCACCGAGAGTTCCTTCGCCATCGGCATGGAGCTGGAGCCAGGCCAGGCGTTTATGCGCGCGCTCATTGCCCATGCGACCAGCGAGCGGTTCCTGCACCTGCACAGCTGGGCGCCGAATGACGTGCTGATCTGGGACAACCGGGCGCTGATGCACACGGCGATGCCCTTCGATGAGGAAAAATACGACCGCATCCTCAACCGCACCTCGACCATCGGCGACCGGCCGTTCCGTGGCGGGGCGCCGGCGGCGCAAATCTGACGCAGGCTGCATCCGGTGGGGTGCCTGGCGCGTAACGCCCAGGCATCCGCCAGCCCGGCGGTTCAAAAGGGAATCCGCCACATGTCCGAGCGCATGCTCAACACGGCCTCGGTCCTGCTGCTGATCGCAGCCCATGCCATGGCCGCCGAGGATTATGGCGCCTGGCCCACGTTGCAGCCCCTGTTCCCCAGCACCGGCGGCGGCGGCATCATGATCGGCGAATACGACCCGGTTATCTTTGGCGACCGCTGCGTGACGGCGTTCACCGCGATCGAGCCGAACGGCACCGTCCACCGCAACACCGTGGCGTTCGAAGCGGTGCCGGAACAGGGCGGCATCCTGTGCACCAACGGCCGCTGGCGGTCGGAGGATGGCACCGCGACGGGGACCACCCCGTTCCGCGTGTTTATCCGCGACGGGGTGAAGCGGGGGTCGCCTTAGGACCCCACCTTCAAGGTCGCGGTCAATCCGCGCAGGCAGGCCAGGATCGACAAGGGCGTGATCTTGCCGGTGCGGGGGTTTTCCTCCGTCGGCACGTTCTCGATCGTCATGGTCAGGCGGGCGGCGGCGGCTTCCACGCGGATCGTGTGCGTGTTGCGGGTCACCGACGGGTCGGCCCAGATTTCGACCATGGTGCGCTCCGGCCCGATGCCGGCCAGGGCCAGGGCGGCGGCGACGTTCACATTGGCCGGGAAGCCCTGCGCGGCGTCGAAGGCATTGCCCTTGAAGACCAGCGTCTTCTCGGTCATCGACGCGACATCGATGCCATGTTGCTCGAGGTAGGGTGCGCCCACCAACCCGCGCGGCGGCTTGCGGGTTTCGATGGTGATGGCGGAGACATCGCCCTCGGCCGCGGCGCGCACCGCATCCAGCCCCAGCAGCGCGCCGGTCGGCACGATGATGCGCGCGCCGGTCTGTTCGGCCCGGGCGACCAGGTGCATGCGCGGCAGCAGGGCGCCGACGCTGGAGGGGATGAAGATGCGCCCCGCCTCGATCGCGGCGGCAGCGACGGTTTCGAAGACGGCGGCGGGCGCGGCCTCGACCACGACATCGGCTTCGGCGAGGTCGGCCAGGCCGACCAGGCGCGGGGGGCTGCGGAAGCCGGCCAGGTTGGCCGCGGCTTTTTGCTGGTCGCGCGCGGACACCGCGATGAGGCGCAGGCCAGGCACGCCGGCATCCAGCGCGCGGGCCAGATGCAGCCCGATGGCGCCAAGGCCCGCAATCCCGACCGTCAATTCCCGCGCCATGCGATGTTCCCCTGCGAAGCCAAGCGGGCTTAGCAGCGGAGAGGACGCTGGGCTACTGGCCCGCCATGGCGCGCGTGGCGGCATCCCGCGTGGCGACCAGGGCCGCCAGCATCAGCCCCGCCTGCTTCACCGCGGCGGGTTCGCTGGTGTCGGCGTCGGCCACCTGTTCCTCGGCATTCTCCACGCCGGCGACGATCTGTTCGCGCAATTCGCCCAGCCATTCCTGGGTCTCGGTCGGGTCGGCCTCGGGGGCGATGCGCCAAGCCGCGGCGATCGCCTCGACCTCCCGCGCCATGCGGCCGGGCGCGACGCCTTTGCCGGCCAGGTCCATCAGGCGCCGCAGGGCGGCATCGACCGGGCGGATCCGGGCCGGTTTGCGGGCTGCCATGGTGATGTCGACTCCGGGGAATGGCGGGTTAATTCTCTTTTTGTTCTCACTCGCCCCGCCATGCGATGCAAGCCCCAAGTCCAGGGCCTGCATCAAAAACCCGTCAGTACCGCTTATAGGACAGGAACTTGCCAGTCATGGTGATCTTCACCCGGTCGCCCTTCTGGTCCGGCTGGCATTCCAGGGTCATGTCGTAGTCGATGGCGGACATGATGCCGTCGCCGAATTCCTCATGGATCATGTCCTTCCACGAGGTGCCGTAGACCAGCACCAATTCGTAGAACCGGTAGATCAGCGGGTCGGTCGGCGGCATCGGCACCGCACCGCGATAGGGGATTTCGCAGAGGGTCGCGGCGTCATCCTCATCCAGCCCCAGGATATCGGCGATGCCGGCGGCATGGAGCGGTTCGGCGCTCATCTGGCCCATGCAGAGGGCGCAGGTCCAGACTGGGCTCATCCCGATTCGGGCGGCGATATCGCTCCACTTCAGGCCGAGGGATTTCTTGATCTTCAGGATCTTGTGGCCGAGGGCGGTTTTCGCGTCGTTCATGATCGTCCTTCCTTACAGCCGCACTTCCGGCACCGCGCGCGGCGACCAGTTGGCGGGGGGTGCGTCGGCCCGAAAAGCCTTCGACCGGGTGATGAGAAAATCCAGCACATGCTCGCGCAAGGGGTGATAGCCCGCCATGTGGTGCAGCGTCGCCCTGGTGCGCGGCTTGGGCAGGGTGTTGACCACGACTTCGGCGATGCGGGCGCCGGGGCCGTTGCTCATCAGCAGGATTCGGTCGGCCAGCAGGATCGCCTCATCCACGTCATGGGTGATCATGAAGGCGGTCTGGTCGGTTTCAGTGACGAGGCGCGCGACCTCCTCCTGCAAGGCACCGCGGGTCAGCGCGTCCAGCGCCGAAAAGGGTTCGTCCATCAGCAGCATTTTGGGCGCCAGCGACAGCGCCCGGGCGATGCCGACGCGCTGCTTCATGCCGCCCGAGAGTTCGGACGGCTTTTTGTCCCCGGCCTGGGCCAGCCCGACTTTCTGCAGCGCGGCCAGGGCCGCCTCCATCCGTTGCGCCCGCGACCAGCCGGGGTGTTTGCAGCCCTGGGCAAAAGCGACGTTTTCCGCCGCGGTCAGCCAGGGCAAAAGTGCGTGGGACTGGAAGATGACCGCCCGATCCAGCGACGGTCCGGACAGTTCCTGGCCGTCCATGATCAGCACCCCGTCGTCGGGGGGTTCCAGCCCCGCCAGGATGTTCAGGATCGTGGTCTTGCCGCAGCCGGAATGCCCGACGAGGCAGACGAATTCGCCGCGCTCGATGCCGAACCAGGCATCGGCGAAGATCGTGGTCGCGCCGTAGCGGCGGGCGATGCCCTCGACCGAAACATAGGGCTTCTTCACTCCCGCCACCCCACCGCCGCCTGGACCCAACCGAGGGCACGGTCCAGCAGCAACCCCACGATCCCGATCAGCAGGATCGCGATGATGATGTCGGCGATCGACAGGTTGTTCCACTGGTTCCAGACCCAGTAGCCAATGCCGGTGCCGCCCACGAGCATCTCCGCCGCCACGATCACCAGCCAGGCGATGCCGATGGAAATCCGCATGCCGGTGACGATAGTGGGGGCGGCCGCTGGCAGGATCACGCGGATGGCGGTGCGCCAGGTGCCGGCTTCCAGGGTGCGCGCGACGTTCAGCCATTCGCGCCGCACGCTCATCACGCCAAAGGCGGTGTTCAGCAGCATCGGCCAGAGCGCGCAGATGAAGATCACGAAGATCGAGGAGATCGCGCTGTCCTTGATCGAGTAGAGCGCCAGCGGCATCCAGGCCAAAGGCGATACCGGTCGCAGCACCCGGATATAGGGGTTCAGCGCCGCGTTCAGCAGCGGCGACATGCCGATCAGGAAGCCGAGCGGCACCGCGACCAGCACCGCCAGGCCGAAGCCCAGGGCCACCCGCCCCAGCGAATAGCCGATCTGGATGCCAATGCCGCGGTCGTTCGACCCCCTGATGTAGAAGGGATCGGACAGCAATTCCCACAGGCGCACGGCGACCGCGCCCGGCCCCGGCATCGGGGTGGTGCCACCTTGCGCCGCCGCCTGGCCGAGCAGGGCCGCGTATTCCGGATCCATCGCCGGCCCCGTCGGTGCCGACGGCAGCACCGCGATATGCCAGGCGGCCAGGAACAGCACGAACAGCGCCAGCGCCAGCGACAGCGCCGCCGCCCGCCAGTTGAGGCTCATCGCTTGATGGCGAAACTGTTCAGATAGGCCTCGGGTTCGGCCGGGTCGAAGCGCTTGCCCAGGATCATCGCCGGGCGCTGGGTTTCGGTCGGCACCGGCAGGCCGAGGTCACGCATGGCGCGCCCTGCCTCCATGGTCAGGAAGACTTGGCGGGAAATGGCCTGGTAGTCGACGTCGCCGCGAATCTGCCCCCAGCGCTTCATCTGGGTCAGCATCCAGATGGCCATGGATTGCCAGGGGAAGGGTTCGAAGTTGATCCGGTCCGGCACCCGCCGCACCTGGCCGAGGCCATCGGCGAAGGTCCCGGTCAGCACCTGTTCGACCACCGTCGCCGGCTGGTTCAGGTAGTTCTGGGCGCTGATCGCCTGCGCGACCTCCCGCCGGTTCTCGGCCTTGCTCGCATAGGCCGTCGCCTCGACGATCGCCCGCATCAGGGCGGCGAAGGTATTCGGCTGGGTGTCGATCATCGCCTTGGGCACGGCGAAGGCGCAGCACGGATGGCCGTCCCACATCTCCTTGGTCAGGATGTGGATGAAGCCCACCCCGTCGAAGACCGCGCGCTGGTTGAAAGGGTCCGGACCCAAAAACCCGTCGATGTTGTCGGCCCGCAGGTTGGCGACCATTTCGGGCGGCGGCACCGAGCGGATCGAGATGTCGCGATCCGGGTCCAGCCCCGCCTCGGCCACATAGGCACGCAGCAGGTAGTTGTGCATCGAATAGTCGAAGGGCACGGCGAAGCGGAAGCCACGCCAGTCCTTGGGGTCGCGCTTCTCGCGGTGCTTGTTGGCGAGCGTGATCGCCTGCCCGTTGGTGTTCTCGATGGCAGCCACGGCAAAGGGCTGGGGTGCTGGGATGCCGACGCCCATGCTCATCGCCAGCGGCATGGGGGAGAGCATGTGTGCCGCGTCGAATTCGCCGGCGATGGCGCGGTCGCGGATCACGGCCCAGCCCGCCGTGCGGATGACCTCAACATTCAACCCATGGCGCTGATAGAAGCCCATCGGATGCGCCATGATGATCGGGGTGGCGCAGGTGATGGCGATGAAGCCGATCTTCAGGTCGCGCTTTTCCGGGGCGGCCGGGGCCTGGGCGAAGGCTTCCCGCGCATGGTCCAGCGGGAAGACGCTGGCGACGGCGCCCAGCACCGCGGCGGCGCCGTAGCGGGCCAGCATCGCGCGGCGCGTCGCCTCATGCGGCAGGACGGCGCGTAGCACGGCGGCGTCGGCGGCCTCGGTGAAGGCGGCTTCGGTCGAAACAGGGGCTTCGCAGGTGAACCCGGCGTGGTTCCGGCCACAGGCGCAGGGGGCGAAGGGATCGGCGTGGCGCATGTCGTGTTTCCCGGCCTGTTTCCGGTTCGGCCAGCAATCGCCGTGCCGGGGCGTTTTTGGAAGCGCTTGCGGGGCGCACGTACCGGTGGTCCGGTGCGGAGGCGACAACCAGGGATTGTGCCCAATGCTTTATGCCACGCTGATGCTTCTGACACTGGCGGGGCTTTGGGCGTCGTGGCGCGGGCACGGTGCCGCCGTGCCGCTGTTGCTTGTCGTGATCGCCTGGACGGTGATGGCCTTTGCGCTCGACATCACCATGCCGCTGACGATTTCGCTGTGAGCCGGCTCTACCTGGCGGCCGCCGCAGCCAATGCCTGGGTGCTTTTGGCGATCCTGGCGGGTGCGTTCGTCATGCAGTTCATCGCGGGAGACCCGCCCTGCCCGCTCTGCATGATGCAGCGAATCGCGATGCTGTTGGCCGCGGTCGGATGTTGCCATGTGTTGGCAGCGGGGCACCGGGGCGTGCTGACCGCGCGCGATATCGGTGTCGGCGCGGGGATCACCTTGCTGGCCTGCCTGCTGGGTGGGGCGATCTCGATCCGCCAGGTGCTGCTGCACATCCTGCCCGGCGATCCCGGGTTCGGGCCGGCGGTGCTGGGGTGGCACACCTACACCTGGGCCGCCGTCATCTTCGCCTGCAACCTGGTCGCGACCGGGCTGCAATTGGCGAGCCTGGCCTGGTTCACCGAGGCGCCGCCGCGCCCCCTGCCCTTGGCGCGGCCCACCATGCTGGCGGTGGCCGCGATGCTTGTGGCCAATATCCTGTCGGTCGTGGCCGAATCAGGCTTCGCCTGGACCCTGCCCGAGAATCCGGTCGGCTACCTGCTGTTCCGGTAACGCGACCTGCGGTCAGACGACCGGGGTGCGGCCGCCATCCAGGTTGATGGCCGTGCCGGTCGTGTAGGCGGAGGCATCGGAGGCCAGGAAGGTCGCGAGATTGCCGAATTCCTCGGCCTTGCCCATGCGGCCCAGCGGCACGGCGCGGCCGGCTTCGGCCAGCCAATCCTCCCAGGACTGGTTGCTGCCGGCGGCCACGGCGGCCGCGTGGCGGCGGCGCCATTGGTCGCTTTCGATGATGCCGATCAGGATGGCGTTGACCAGGATGCCGACCGGCGCGCCTTCATTGGCCAGGATCTTGGTCAGCGACAGGCCGGCGGCGCGGGACACCGCGGTCGGCGCGCCATTGGCCGTCGGCACTTTTGCCCCGGTGTTCAGCGTGTTGATCACCCGCCCCCAGCGACGCTCCGTCATGCCCGGCCAGACCAGGCGGGTCAGCCGGATGGCACCGAAGAGCTTCAGGTCGAGGTCGGCCTGCCACATCTCGTCGGTGACGCTGGGGAACGGGCCGCGCGTGCTGGTGCCGGCGTTGTTCAGCAGGATGTCGATGCCGCCGAAGGCAGCCTCGGCCGCGGCATAGGCGGATTTGCAGCCATCGGCGGTGGCGACGTCGGCCGCCACGGCGATCACGGGGCCGAGGGGCGACAGTGCCTCACGCGCGGCTTCCAGGGCCTCCGCGCCACGGGCGACCAGGGCCACGCTGGCGCCGGCCTTCAAGAAGCCCTCGGCGGCGGCGTAGCCCAAACCCTTGCTGCCCCCCGTCACCAGGGCGCGGCGGCCAGAAAGGCTGATCTGCATGGGGGGCTCCGTTCGGGAGAATATTGATGGGGCGACCAACGGGGCTCGAACCCGTGACATTCGGCACCACAAGCCGACGCTCTGCCAGCTGAGCTATGGCCGCCACATGGCGTGCGGAATAGGGCGTGTGGGGCGCCCCCGTCAACCTATGCGACCTGGGAAGCGGTCCCGCCGGCGCGGCGGCGTTGCAGCCAGGCCCCGATCCGCGCCAAGGCCTCGTCCAACAGCGCATCCTGCTTGCAGAAGGCGAAGCGGGCGTAATGCGCCGGCGCGTCAGGCCCGGCGTAGAAGGCCGAGACGGGGATGGCCGTCACTTTGGCTTCCACCGTCAGCGCCTGGCAGAAGGCGACGTCATCGCCGTGGAACCCCACCGGGCGCACATCGGCGGAGACGAAATAGGACCCCCTCGCCTCCAGCACCCCGAATCCGAGGGCGGCCAGGCCGGCGGCCATCCGGTCGCGCTTGGATTCCAAGGCGGCGGACAGGCCCGCGAAATAGGCATCGTCCTTGGCCAAGCCGATCGCGACCGCGCGCTGCAGGTTGGGCGGCGTGGTGAAGGTCAGCAGTTGGTGCGCCTTGGCGACCGTGCCGGCCAGCGACCGATCGGCCGTCACGTAGCCGATCTTCCATCCGGTCAGCGAAAACGTCTTGCCGGCGCTGCCGATGCGCATGCAGCGTTCCCGCATCCCAGGCAGGGTCATCAGCGGGATGTGGCGCCAGCCGTCGAAGGTCAGGTGTTCATACACCTCGTCGCAGATGGCGAAGCAGTCGTGGCGCTGGACCAGATCGGCGATGAAGGCGAGTTCGGCGGACGTAAAAATCTTGCCGGTCGGGTTGCCGGGGGAATTGAGCAGGATCGCCTTGGTCTTCGGCCCAAAGGCGGCAGCCAGTTCCTGGCGCGGCAATTCCCACTTCGGGGGCGTCAGGCGCACCAGCTTGGGGATCGCGCCGAGCATTTTAACGACGGGCAGGTAGGTGTCGTACAGCGGTTCGATCAGGACGCATTCATCGCCCGGGTTCAGCACCGCCATCAGGCAGGCGGTGATCGCCTCGGTCGCGCCGGAGGTCACGACGACCTCGGACGCCGGATCGACGGTGATGCCGTAGAAGCGGGCATTCGCCGCGGCGACCGCCTGGCGCAATTCCAGCACGCCGGTCAGCGGCGGATACTGGTTGCGCCCGTCGAACAGCGCATCGGCGGCGGCCTGGAGCACGTCGCGCGGCCCGTCCACATCCGGGAAGCCCTGGCCGAGGTTGATTGCCTGGTGCTCCGTCGCCAATGCCGACATCACGGTGAAAATGGTTGTGCCGGTGCTGGCCAGGAGCGTGTTCTGCGACGGCATGGGGCGGTTCCAGGATAGGCCAGAAGCGGCCCGACAAGGGGGGCGGACCCCCCGCCCCGGCCTCGGGCAGCCCGACAAGATGCGATCGGCGGCCAAATCCCGCAATGCCCAAACCGGGATCCTGGTCGCCCCCTGCCCGCCAAAAAGGCAGGTTGCACCCGCCATGGGCGCGCCGCGCGGCCGGCTTCGGCATTTTCCCCCGTGGCTGGCGTTGCCGCGCCGGCACGGAGCATGCAACACAGGGACTGCACGGACGCGAAGGGTCGGCTCGGCCACTGCGTGCGACCGTCACCCGGCAAGGAGATCGGAACGCGCATGAAAAAGATCGAAGCCATCATCAAGCCGTTCAAGCTGGATGAGGTCAAAGACGCATTGCACGAGATCGGGCTGCAGGGCCTGACCGTCGTGGAAGCCAAGGGATTCGGGCGCCAGAAGGGCCATACCGAGCTCTACCGAGGCGCCGAATACGTGGTGGACTTCCTGCCGAAGGTGAAGATCGAGGTGGTCTGCAGCGACGACCTCTGCGAACGCGCGATCGAGGCGATCACCGCGGCCGCCCGGACGGGGCGCATCGGGGACGGCAAGATCTTCGTGTCGGACATCAACGAGGTCATCCGCATCCGCACCGGCGAACGCGGCGAGGAAGCCGTCTGACCCACTTCGGCCGCGGCCACCCGGTGACGGGGTGCCGTGGCCTTCCCGGGGGCAACCCCGGGGCCCCCTGACGGCAAGGCCGTCAGGACTTCAAGCACCCCTGGCGGCATGGCCGTCAGGACTTCAACCGCCCCCTGGTGGCATGGCCGCCAGGACCGCAATCGATAGTGACGACGAAAGAGACAGGGGAACAGGATGGCGAAGAAGCCCAGCAGCGCACCGGCCGTGCCGGATGGCGTCTCCAAGGTCATGGACATGATCAAGGAGAACAACGTCGAATACGTGGACTTCCGCTTCACCGACCCGCGCGGCAAGTGGCAGCACACGGCGCAGCACGTCTCCACCGTGACGGAGGAAGTGTTCACCGACGGGCTGATGTTCGACGGTTCGTCGATCGCCGGTTGGAAGGCCATCAACGAATCCGACATGATCCTGATGCCGGATACGCTGAATGCCTGCATGGACCCGTTCAGCGCCAAGCCGCAGCTGATCCTGTTCTGCGACATCATCGAGCCCTCGACCGGCCAGCTCTACAACCGTGACCCGCGCGGCACGGCCAAGAAGGCCGAGGCCTACCTGAAGGCGACCGGCATCGGCGACACCGCGTTCTTCGGCCCGGAAGCCGAGTTCTTCATCTTCGACAGCGTGAAGTTCGGCACCGGCGGCAACTTCGGCCACTACAGCCTCGACAGCATCGAGGGGCCTGGCGCCAACATGAAGGACTACCCCGAGGGCAACATGGGCCATCGGCCCCTGGTCAAGGGTGGCTACTTCCCGGTGAACCCGGTCGACAGCGAAGTCGACCTCCGCGCCGAAATGCTCTCGACCATGATGGAAATGGGCGTGATCGGCGAAAAGCATCACCATGAGGTGGCGCAGTCGCAGCACGAGCTCGGCACCAAGTTCGGCCCCCTGCTGACGCAGGCCGACCACATGCAGATCTACAAGTACGCGATCCACAACGTGGCCCACAGCTACGGCAAGACCGCGACCTTCATGCCGAAGCCGATCTATGGCGACAACGGCTCGGGCATGCATGTGCACCAGTCGATCTGGAAGAACGGCAAGCCGCTGTTCGCCGGGACCGCCTATGCCGATCTGTCGATGGAAGCGCTGTATTACATCGGCGGGATCATCAAGCACGCCAAGTCGCTGAACGCGTTCACCAACGCGTCCACCAACAGCTACAAGCGGCTGATCCCGGGCTTCGAGGCTCCGGTGCTGCTGGCCTATTCGGCCCGCAACCGCTCGGCGTCCTGCCGCATCCCCTATGCGACGAACCCCAAGGCCAAGCGCGTTGAGGTCCGTTTCCCCGACCCGACGGCGAACCCCTACCTCGCCTTCGCCGCGATGCTGATGGCCGGCCTCGACGGCATCAAGAACAAGATCCACCCGGGCGACCCGATGGACAAGGACCTGTACGACCTGCCGCCCGAGGAGCTGAAGGACATCCCGACGGTGTGCGGTTCGCTGCGTGAGGCCCTGGGCGCGCTCGCTGCCGACCACGACTACCTGCTGGCCGGCGACGTGTTCAGCAAGGACCAGATCGAGAGCTACATGGAGATCAAGTGGCAGGAGGTGTACCGCTTCGAACACACCCCGCACCCGGTCGAGTTCGAGATGTACTACTCGGTCTGATCTTGCGATCCGATTGAACGGAAACGGCCGCCGGGCAACCGGCGGCCGTTTTTGTATTTGGCGGACCGCCTCGCCCCACGAGGGCCCTGGGCAGCGCCGCATATGCAAGGATACCATCACGTCGCTGCGAGGCGGCGGCTGAGGCTGTTACAGGGCGATCGGCCATTCTGTCGCGATCGTTATGTTGGAAGGCCGGGTGAACGGTCTGCCTCATGTAACGCCGGGTCGCCCCTGTTGCGGTTTGCAGTGAATGATCTGGTTCTGTTGCATATTTCAGAAGGACGACGGCGCCGTAGCCCCTTACCGCAGATGTTACAGCCCGTGGAAAAGCGCTTCAGGACTGTCATCGACGTAATCCTATCGTTAAAGGACACCGCCTCGTGCTGACAAAAGCGACCTTCGCGACCGTGAACGATTGGGGCGCCGGCTTCATTGGCCAGTTCACCCTGACCAATGGTCCCACCGCGCTGAACGGCTGGACCTTCGCCTTCGATGCGCCGTTCGAGATCACCAATATCTGGAACGCGAAGATCGTCAGCCACGTCGGCAATCGTTACGTTGTCACCTCAACCGATGGAACCAACATCGCAGCCGCCGGTGGAACGCTGACCTTCGGTTTCCAGGCAGGCCCGGGCGGGAGCACGGCGCGGGTCGATGCGGTCGACCTGGCCCCGGTGACGACGCCGGTGGAGATCCTGCCAGCCGCCAGCATCACCGATGCCTCCATCGTCGAAGGCGCCTCGGGCACCAAGATGATGGTGTTCACCGTCACCCTGTCGGCACCGGCAACGGGCGATGTCTCCGTGGGCTACACGACCCGGGACGGCACGGCGGTCGCGGGGTCGGATTTCACCGCGCAATCGGGGACGCTCGTTTTCACGGCGGGCCAGACCAGCAAGACCATCAGCATCGCGGTGCTGGGCGACACGCTGGTCGAAGCGAATGAGACCTTCGACATCATCCTGCGATCGCCGGTCGGCATGACCCTGGCGGATGACACCGGGCGCGGCACGATCACCAATGACGATGTCGCGGCCCCGACCCTGTCGGTCGGCGACGCCCAGGTGACCGAGGGCAATGCCGGCACGAAGTTGATGCTCTTCACCGTCACCATGTCGAAGGCCGCGACCGGTCCCGTCACGGTCGGCTACGCGACCGAGGCCGGCACCGCCACGGCCGGCAGCGATTTCGTCGCCGCGAGCGGCACGCTGACCTTTGCCGCTGGCGAGACCAGCAAGACCGTCGCGATCACCGTGAACGGCGACACCACCGTCGAAGCGAACGAGAATTTCAACCTCGTCCTGCGCACGCCGGTCGGTGCGACGCTGGCCGATGCGACCGGACTCGGCACGATCACCAATGACGACGTGGCGCCGCCGAGCCTGACGGTCGCCGATGCCCAGGTGGCCGAGGGCAATTCCGGCACCAGGCAGATGGTCTTCACCATCACCCTTTCAAAAGCGGCAACGGGCGCGGTCACGGTCGGCTATGCGACCGAGGCCGGCACCGCCACGGCCGGCAGTGACTTTGTTGCGGCCACCGGCACACTCACCCTCGCGGCCGGCGAGACCAGCAAGACGGTCGCGATCACCGTGAACGGCGACACCACCGTCGAATCGAACGAGAGTTTCAACCTTGTCCTGCGCACGCCGGTCGGCGCGACGCTGGCCGATGCGATCGGGCTCGGCACGATCATCAATGATGATGTGGCGCCACCGAGCCTGTCGGTCGCCGATGCCCAGGTGGTCGAGGGCAATTCCGGCACCAAGCAGATGATCTTCACCGTCACCCTGTCCAAGGCCGCCACCGGCCCCGTCACGGTCGGCTATGCGACCGAGGCCGGCACCGCGACCGCCGGCAGCGATTTCGCCGCCGCCACGGGCAGCCTGACCTTCGCCGCCGGCGAGATCAGCAAGACGGTCGCCGTCACGGTGAACGGCGATTCAGTCGTGGAGGCGAATGAGGTCTTCGACCTGGTCCTCGGCACCGCGACGGGCGCGACGATCCTGGACGGGCGCGGCCGCGGCACCATCACCAATGACGATACCGCCCCGGTGCCCGCGACCGGCGATACCGTCGCCTACCGCGTCGCCAATAGCTGGACCGGCGGCTTTGTCGGCGAGATGACGGTGGTGAACGATGCCACGGCGATGAATGGCTGGACCGTGGTGTTCAACGCGCCCTTCCAGATCAGCAACATCTGGAACGCCGAGATCGTCAGCCACACCGGCACCCAATATGTGGTCAAGAACGTGGCCTGGAACGGCAGTCTCGGTGCCAATGCGACCGCGACCTTCGGCTTTCAGGCGGCCGGCGATGGCGCGCCCACGGGTCTTTCGGTCAATGGCGCCGCACCGCCGCGCGTGCCGCCAACGATCAGCATCGCCGATGCGACGACAACCGAGGGCGAGGGCCTGAACGGGACCATGCTGTTCACCGTCACCCTGTCCAAGGCCTATGACCAGGCGGTGACGGTCGACTACACGACGACGAACGGGACCGCGATCGCCGGGAGCGACTATGCCAGCGGCTCGGGCCGCGTGACCTTCGCGGCGGGTGAGACCAGCAAGACCATCAGCGTCACCGTCCTGCACGATGATGCGATCGAGACCAATGAGAGTTTCGGCATTGTCCTGAGCAACCCGAGCGGCGCGACGCTGCTGGACGGGACCGCGGTCGGCACCATCCGCGACAATGATGGGGTCGCGCCGCCGACCTCGGCACCTGGCTACTACTCGACCAGCGGCAACCAGATCGTCGACTCCGATGGCAATGCGGTGCGGTTGCAGGGGGTGAACTGGTTCGGGATGGAAACCGGTCGCGGTTCGCCGGACGGGCTGCACGCCCGCAACTGGCAGGACATGATGGACCAGATGCTGGACAGCGGGTTCAACATGATCCGGCTGCCCTTCTGCCTGGACGCGCTGAAGCCGGGCGCGATGCCGAATGACATCAACTACGCCAAGAACCCTGACCTGCAGGGCCTGACCAGCCTGCAGATCATGGACAAGATCGTGGATTACGCCGGCGACATCGGGATGAAGATCCTGCTGGACAATCATCGCAGCGCCGCCGGCGGTGGGCCGAACGGCAATGGGCTTTGGTACGACGGCGGCTATACCGAAGCGAATTGGATCGATTCCTGGAAGATGCTGGCCGCGCGCTACGCGGGCGATTCGACGGTCATCGGCGTGGACCTGCAGAACGAGCCGCATGGCGCGACCTGGTCGGAATGGTCGGCCGCGGCCGAACGCGCCGGCAATGCGATCCAGTCGGTGAACCCCAACCTGCTGGTGATCGTCGAGGGCGTCGGCGCCTACCAGAACGATTACTACTGGTGGGGCGGCCAGTTGGAAGGTGTGCGCGACGACCCGGTGGTGCTGAACGTCGCCAACAAGGTGGTCTATTCGCCGCATGACTATCCGAATTCGGTCTATGCGCAGCCGTGGTTCCAGGCAGCGGACTTCAAGGACAAGCTGGCCGAGGAATTCCGCGAGCATTGGGGCTATATCTACGGGGAGAACATCGCCCCGATCCTGCTGGGTGAATTCGGCACCAAGTTGCAGGATGCCAAGGACATCGCCTGGCTGGACGAGATCACCCAGTACCTGAACGGCGATTTCAACACCGACGGCACCCGGGACGTAGCCGCAAGCAAAGAAGGCATGAGCTTCGCCTATTGGTCGTGGAACCCCAATTCGGGCGACACGGGCGGCATCCTCAACGATGACTGGACCACGGTGAACCAGGCCAAGCTCGACGCGCTGGGGCCGATCCTGTTCTGATCCCGGTCCGGTGATCGTTCGCAGAAGGCGCGACGGTCGCGTCTTCTGCGCCGGCCGGAAAACCCGGGCAGTTCGCATCGCGTGACGGCCGGCGCTATCGTGCATTGTCGAAACCTTGCCCCCCTGGATGACTGCGATCGCCGGATGACCAACATGCCCGCGGTCGGATCAGTGACGGTCGTCGTACAGACCAGGCCCCGCGACGGCGCCGAGGCCGCGTTCGTGCATTGGCAGGCCGAGATCGGCGCCGCCACGGCGGCGCAGCCAGGCTTCCTTGAGCAAACCGTGCAGCCCGCCAATCCGCCCGCGCAAATGGATTGGGTGATCCTGCAACGCTTCAAAGACATGGAAACGGCCGTCGCCTGGCTGAACTCCGCGCGCCGCCTGGAGCTGGTCACGCGGGTACAACCGCTGCTGATCGGGGTGGATGACGTCCATATCGTGTCGGACATCGGCGCCGGCGCGCTGCCGGCACCTGTGTCGGCGGTGTTTTCCACCCGTCTGAAGCCCGGCGCTGAATCGGCGTTCCGTGTCTGGCAGCAGCGCGTCGCGGCCGCGCAGTCGCGCGCCCCGGGTTTCCAGGGCTACCGATTTGAGCCGCCGATTCCAGGCGTACAGGACGACTGGATCGCGATCCTGCGCTTCGACAGTGAACGCAACCTGCAAGGTTGGATGGAATCGCCCGCACGCCTGGCCTTGCTGACGGACGCCGAGGCGCTGGTCGCCACGTTCCACACACGCATCATACGCACCGCCTTCGACCGGTGGTTCGAAAGCGACAGGTCCAACCAGTTGCCCCCGCCCGCCTGGAAGCAGAACCTGATCGTCCTGGCGATGCTCTACCCGGTGGTGTTTCTGTTCGGCCTGACCGTGCAGGCCCCGGTGCTATCGGGCTGGTTCGGTCTGCCAGCCTGGCTGACGCTGTTCATCGCGAATATCGTGAGCGTGCTTCTGCTGAACACCTTGGTTCCCTGGGCGGGGCATCGGCTCGATTGGTGGCTTCATCCGGCGGTGCCGGCGCAGCGGCGTCGGGTCAATCTCTACGGGCTTGGGCTGATCCTGGCCGTCTGCGCGGGCTGGCTGACCCTGTTTTCCTTCCTGGGCTAGGCACTGACGACCTCCACGCAGGCGACCATATGGCCGTCCTCCCCCCGCCTCGGCGCGGGTTCGGCCTCGGTGCATCGCGCCGTCGCCAGGCCGCAGCGCGGTGCGAAACTGCATCCGGGCGGCAGCGCGGCAAGGTCGGGCGGGCTGCCGGCCAGTTCGACGAGGGGTGCCTCGCGGTAGCCACCGCGCACGACGCATCCGAGCAGCGCGCGGGTATAGGGATGCGCCGGCGCCAGCAGGACCTGCTCGGCCGAGCCATGTTCGACGATGCGCCCGGCGTACATCACCGCGACATCATCGGCGATTTCCGCCGCGACCCCGAGGTCGTGGGTGACGAAGACCACGGCCGTGCCGAGTTGCCGTTGCAGGTCGCGCAGCAGCAACAGCACCTGGATCTGCACCGTCGCGTCCAGAGCGGTCGTCGGTTCGTCCGCCAGCAGCAAGGGCGGTTCGCAGGCCAGCGCGATGGCGATCATCGCCCGCTGCCGCAAGCCGCCCGACAATTCGGATGGATAGGCGCGCAGGCGCTGCGCCGCCGCCGGGATCTGCACCAGGTCGAACAGGGCGCGCGCGCGCGCCTGACCCTCGGCCCAGGTGGCGCCGCGATGCCGCACCACCACCTCGGCGATCTGTTCGCCGATGCGGAAGACGGGATCGAGTGCCGTCATCGGTTCCTGGAAGATGAAGCCGACCTCCCGGCCGCGGAAATCCAGCCGTGCCCGCGCATCCATGGCCAGCACGTCACGCCCCATGACCCGTAGCCGGCCGGAGACGCGGGCGCCTTCTCGCTCGGTCAGCCCCACGATGCTGCGCAGGGTGACAGATTTGCCCGATCCGGATTCCCCGAGCAGCGCGAGGACGCGGCCAGGTTCCAGGCGCAGGTCGACGCCGCGCACGACGGGCACGCCGTAGGCGACGGTCAGGCCCTGGATATCGAGGATCGGTTCGGTCATGGCGCGGCGCTGTGGCCGCTGCCGGCGACGTTCATCCAGCAGGCGGCGCGATGGGCGGGGTCGGCCAGGGCGGCAAGGGCGGGTGCACGCGCGGCGCAGATCGCCTCGGCATAGTCGCAACGCGTGCGGAAACGGCAGCCGGAGGGTGGGTCCACCGGATCCGGCGGATCGCCCTGGATGGGTGGCGCCGCGATGCGCCGGCGTGGATCGATCGATGGGCGGGAGGCGAAGAGCGCCCGCGTATAGGGATGCGCCGGATGCGCGAAGATCGTCGCGGCCGGGGCCATTTCGACGACCTGGCCGAGATACATCACCGCGACCTCATCAGCGACGTAGCGGACCACCGACAGGTCGTGGGAGATGAAGACATAGGTCAGGTTCAGCGAGTCACGCAGCCGGACGAGCAGGTTCAGCACCTGCGCCTCGACCGACTTGTCCAGCGCCGAGACGGGTTCATCCAGCAGCAGCACGCGCGGGCGCAGCGCCAGGGCGCGGGCGATGTTCACGCGCTGGCGCTGCCCGCCGGACAGCGCCATCGGTGGGCGGTCGGCGAAGCGGTCGGGCGGCAGGCCCACGGCGTCCAGCATGTCGAGCGCATAGGCGCGCGCGGCGGAGGCGCTGACGCCATGCGCCTCCGGGCCGAAGGCGATGCTTTCGGCGGCGGACATGCGCGGGTTCAGCGATGAATGGCTGTCCTGGAACACCATCTGGACCGCGCGGCGGGGTTCGCGCCCGATGCGTGCGCCGCGGGTCCAGAACGCCTCGCCATCCAGGATGATCTCGCCAGCGTCGGCGGCCTCGATCCCGGCGATCAGCCGGGCGGCGGTGGATTTGCCGCAACCGCTTTCGCCGACGATCCCGAGTGTGCTGCCCTTGGCGACGCTGAAGGTGAGGCCATCGACGGCGCGGATGACGCGCTTGGGCGATAGCGGCCATCCGCCCGACAGTTTGAACCAGCGCCGCAAGCCGGTGACGGACAGCATCGGCTGCGCTGGCCCGCCGCGGTCGGGCAAGGCGGAGAGTGGTGCCCTCATCGGCGGAGTTCCATGGCCCGCCGGATGCCATCGCTGACCAGGTTCACCGACATCGAGCAGATGAAGATGGCCGCGCCCGGCAAGGCCGCGACCCAAGGGTTAACGTAGAGCGCCTGCCGCAATGCGGAGAGCATCAGCCCCCAGTCGGCCTGCGGCGGCGACACGCCGAGCCCGAGGAAACTGAGGCCGGAGGCCGCGATGATCGACACGCTGACCTGGCTTGCGGCGAAGACCAGCACGGGCCCCGCGACATTGTTCACGACATGGCGGCGCAGGATCATCATGACGGGCGCACCCGACAATCGGGCCGCCACGACGTAGTCGTTGCTGCGCACCTGCGTCGTGACGCTTTCCGCCACGCGCGCGATGGGGGCGATGAAGACCAGAGTCAGTGCCGCGATTCCGTTGATCATCCCCGGTCCCAGCGCGCCGGCGATGGCGACCGCGAGCAGGATCGATGGATAGGCGTAGAACACATCCATCACCCGCATGATCGCCATGTTGGTGGCACCCCCGGCATAGCCCGCGAGCAGGCCGAGAAAGCCACCGATCACCAGCGCCACGGCGACGGGCACGATGGCCATCGCCAGGGACACGCGCGCGCCAAAGATCAGGCGCGACAGCATGTCACGGCCCAATTCATCGCCACCCAGCCAACGGCCTGGCGTGCCGATGGCGGCAAGCCGGCGCGCGACGCTGGTGCGGAATGGGTCCTCCGGCGCGATCCAATCCGCACCGAGGGCCGCGATCACGATCGCCAGCAGCACCAGCGCCGCCGCCATCGCGACGGGCTGGCGCACAAAGCGCCGGCCGACATTCGTCCAGTATCCGGTTTTTGGACGCGGCGGTGCCGCGACCATGATGGCGCCGTCCATCAGGCGCGCCGGATGCGCGGATCGGTGGCCGCCTGCAACAGGTCGACCAGCAGGTTCAGCCCAACGAAGAACAGCGACAGCACCAGCATGCTGCCCTGGAGCACCGGCAGGTCACGCTGGAAGATGGCATTGGCCATCAGGAACCCGGTGCCGGGCCAGGCAAAGACCGTTTCCACCAGCACCGATCCGCCGAGCATGTTGCCGAGTTGCAGCCCGGTCACCGCCAGCGTGGTCGGCAGCGCGTTGCGCAGCACGTGCCGCAGCCGGCGCCCCGGCAGCAGCCCCTTGGCGTGCAGGGTGGTGACGAAATCCTGGTCCAGCGCCTCGATCACCGCGGCGCGCATGGTGCGCGCGATCACCGCCATGGGGATGAGCGCGGTGGCGATGGAAGGCAGGATAAGGTGTTGCAGATGCGCCCAGTCCGGCCGCCAGCCGTCCGATGTATCGGGGCCGATGCCGAGCGGCGGCAGCCACTGGTTTTCGACCGAGAAGAAGATGACCAGCAGGATCGCGACCCAGTAGTGCGGCAGGCTGACACCCGACAGGGTCACGAAACTCGCGAGATGATCGGCGAAGCGGTCCCGCGCCAGGCCGGCAACCAGGCCAAGCAACACGCCCAGCACGCAGGCCAGGATTCCTGCGGAGACCGCGAGGATCACCGTATTGCCCACGGCCATGGAAAGTTCGGAGGAGACACTGCGCCCAGATGCGATGGAGGTGCCGAGTTCCCCGACCGCCGCGCGCCCAAGCCAGATCGCGTATTGCACCGGCAGAGGCCGATCCAGGCCGAATTCGCGCCGCGCCTCGGCCACCATCTCCGCACTCGCGTCATCCGGCAGGATGGCGCTGATCGGATCGCCCGGCGCGATATGCACCAGGGCGAAAACAATGAGCGTCACGCCAAGGCAAATCGGCGCGACGTAGAGCAAGCGCCGCAGCAGGTATCGCAGCATCAGCGCAGCGAGAGCGGGGAGAAATCCACATACCAGGACTTGGCGTGCACATGACCCTGCACGCGGCGGGAGATCGCGCGCGGGCCGACGTCATGCACGACCCAGACGAAATAGGCCTGGTCCACGAAGCGCGTGTGGATCTGCGCGAGCAGCCCGGCCTGGCGCACAGGGTCGAATTCCTGCCGAACCTGATCGGCCAGGGCTTCCATCGGCGGGTCGCTGATATTGCCCCAGTTGGTGCCGTTCGGCGGCAGTTCGGACGGGCCGATGAAACGCAGCAGCGCGTTGTAGGGGTCCATCGAATTCCAGGAATTGTTGATCGCCTGGATGCCACGGTTGGCGGCCCCTTGCGCGCCATCGCGGCGGCGGCCGCGCAGGGCCTCCCATTCGAACACCTGCAGGTCCAGGTCGATGCCGACCTGACGCAGGTTCTCCTGCACGAACTCGTTCATCAGCAGCGGATACATCTGGCCGGAGCCGCTGGCCGAGATGGCGAAGCGCAGCGGCAGCCGGCGCTGGGGGCCGTAGCCGGCGGCGGCCAACAGGCGGCGTGCCTCGGCCGGGTCGAAGCGCGGCCGGAAGCTCGGCGTGCCGAACCATGGGTGGTCGGGTGTCACGTTGCCGACGGATGCGACGGCCAGGCCGTTCAGCGCCTGCACCAGCCCGTCGCGGTCGATCGCGAGGTTCACTGCCTGGCGCACGCGGATGTCGTGGAACGGGCTGTCGGGCAGAACGCTGATCGTATAGGGCCACATATGCGGGATGGCGTTGGTCGAGATGTTGAACCCTGCCTGGCGCAGCCGCGGAACGCTGTCAGGTGACGGGCTTTCCGCCCATTCCACGCGATTGGCCAGCAAGGCCGCGGTGCGTGCGGAGACTTCGGGGATCGGCAGGAGGATCAACCGCTCCAGCTTCGGGCGGCGCGCCATATCCCAATAGTCGGTGTTGGGCACCAGCTCCATCCGTTGGCGCGGCACCAGCGCCGCCATGCGCCACGGGCCGGTGCCGGACGGGTTGCGGCGGAAGGCGGCCCAGTCGCGGCCCACGGCTTCGAAATGCACCGGCGAGACGACGAAGAGACGCGTCATCTGGAACGGCAACTGGCTATCGACGCCGTTGGTCTCGATCTCGATCGTCATGTCGTCGACCTTGCGCCAGGCCTTCACGGCCGGGATGAAGGCCTGCAACTGGCGTCGCGCGGAGGCGTCATAGGCGGGATGGTTGCTGTTCAGCGCACGTTCGAAGGTGAAGATCACCGCATCGGCGTTCATCGGCGAGCCATCGTGGAAGCGCACGCCGGGTCGCAGCTTGAAGATCCAGCGCGTCGGATCATCCGGCAGTGGCGCCCATTCCGTCGCGAGACCGGCGCGGAGCTCGGCCGGGCGTTCGGCCTGCGACAGATCCCAGGCCGTCAGCCCGTCGAAGATCGTGATGCCGCTGAAGCGCACGCCCTCCGTGCCCTGGTCCGGGGCGCCATCCGTCAGCGGGATATCGGCCAGGGTCATGGCGATGCGCAGGGTGCCCTGTGCTTCGGCTGGGTTGACCACGGTGGGGGCGGTAAGGCCGATGGCTGCGGCGAATGTGAGCGCGGCTAGGCGTGGAAACGGCACGGTGGCCTCCATGCTGGTGGGGCGGGCGAATCACTCCATCTTGCGTCGATGTGCAGCAAACCCTGGGCCAACCGCGAAACACGTCGTTCCGTGGTGATGTCGGCTCTCGGCGGCGGCGTTGTTGCCTCCGTGACGTGCAGGCAGCCAATTTATCAGCACAATTGACATGTGAGGTCAGGCTCCGCCTCATCTCACCCTTGGCATCGCGCTTGCGTGCCATCCGACGTCATTGCCCGGAGCCACTTGCATGGATGCCCCCCTTCTCGCCGCACCGGAACGCCTGGGGGCAGCCGCCGCGCGGCGTGCGATCGCCGCGGGCAGCCTGACCGCGACAGCGCTGCTGGAGGCCTGCCTGGAACGGATCGCCGCGCGCAACGGCACCGTCGCGGCCTGGGCGTCGATCGACATCAAGGCGGCGCGCGCGCAGGCAAGGGCGCTCGATGCGGGTCCCGAGCAGGGGCTGCTGCACGGGCTGCCGTTTGGCGTGAAGGACATCATCGACACCGCCGACCAGCCGGCGGGCTATGGATCGCCGATCTACACGGGGCATCGGCCGGGGCGGGATGGGGCGACGGTCGCTTCGCCGCTCGCGGCCGGGGCGATCCTGCTGGGCAAGACGGTCACGACGGAATTCGCCAATCGCCATCCCGGGCCGACGCGCAATCCGCATGATGTCGGGCGCACGCCGGGTGGGTCGTCGTCAGGTTCGGCGGCGGCGGTCGGGGATTTCCAGGTGCCGCTGGCGCTTGGCACGCAGACCGGGGGGTCCGTGCTGCGGCCGGCGGCCTATTGCGGGGTGGTCGGCTTCAAGCCGTCGTTCCAGCACTTTGGCAACAGCGGTGTCCGCACCAATACCGAGGCCTACGACACCGTCGGGCTGATGGCCCGCGCGGTCGAGGATATCGCGCTGCTGCGTGCGGCCGTGATGGAGATTCCGCACCGCGCCCCGGTGCCGGCGACAGCCCCCCGCATCGCCATCACCCGCACGGCGCATTGGGGCGATGCCTCTGCCGCGACCCAGGCGGCGATCGCCGAGGCCGCGCGCGCCTTTGCCGCCGCCGGGGCCATCGTGACGGACCTCGACCTGCCGCCGGAATTCGCGGGGCTGCGGGCGGCGCATCGGGTGGTCTGCGGTTTTGAATCGGTGCGCAACTACGCCGATGAACTGAACCGGTCGGGTCATCTTGTCAGCCAGGATTTCCGCGACGAACGCGCCTCGGTCGGTGAGGTCGCGACCCTGGCCCAATTCCGCGCCGCGATCCGCCTGGGCAATGCCTGCCGCGCGCGGATGGATGCGATCATGGTCGAGCAGGGTTTCGACGCGCTGCTGACGCCGAGTGCGACGGACGAGGCGCCGCTGGGCCTGGCCCATACCGGCCAGCCCGTTTTCAACTATCTTTGGACCAACCTCGCCATGCCCTGCATCACCTTGCCCTTCGTGAAGGGACCGAACGGGATGCCGATCGGGGTGCAATTGGTGGCGCGCCGGCATGAGGACGCATCCTTGCTGGATGTCGCGGCCTGGGCCGAACGCGTGCTGGCCGGCTGAGGAGACGCGATATGCTGACCACCGATCTCGATCCCGCGACCCTCACCGCCAGCCAGGCCGCCGATGCGATCGCCGAAGGGCGGCTGACGTCGGAGGCGCTGTTGCGCGCCTGCCTCGACCGCATCGCCTTGCGCGACGATGCCGTCGGGGCCTGGGCCTTCCTCGATCCCGACCTGGCGCTGGCCGCGGCCCGTGCCGCCGATCGCGGGCCGGTGCGCGGGCCGCTGCATGGCGTGCCGGTCGGGTTGAAGGACATCATCGACACCTATGACATGCCGACCCAGTGCAATTCGCCGATCCATGCGGGACGGCGGCCTTACGCGGATTCCGCTGTCGCAGCGCTGATCCGGGCGGCGGGGGGCATCATTCTTGGCAAGACCGTCACGACGGAATTCGCCAATCGCTTCCCGGGTGCGACGCGCAATCCGCTGAACCCCGCGCATACGCCGGGCGGATCTTCCTCCGGTTCGGCGGCGGCGGTGGCGGATGGGCAGGTGCCGCTGGCGTTGGGCACGCAGACCAGCGGGTCGATGATCCGCCCCGCCGCCTACTGCGGCGTGGTCGGCTACAAGCCGAGTTTTGGCGAGGTCAGCCGGGTCGGCGTGTTCCAGCAATCCGGCACCTTGGACACGGTCGGGCTTTGCGCGCGCAGCCTGGAGGATGTGCAACGCCTGCGCGCCGTGGTGTCGCGCATTCCCTATGTGCCGGTCGGTGCCAGCGCCACGGCACCGCGCATCGCATTGTGCCGCACGCCGGAATGGGCGGAGGCCAGCCCTGCGGCACAGCAAGCGCTGACCGAGGCCGCGGCAAGGCTGGCCGCGGCCGGTGCGACTGTGACCGATCTTGAATTGCCGGCCGCGCTGTTCGGCGGCTGGCCCGACGCGCACCGGCGCATCGCCAATTTCGAAGGCGCCCGGAACTTTGGCTTCGAACGTCATCGTCACCGTGCGCTGATCAGCAAGGCATTGGGCGAGGGCCGCATCCGCGATGGGGAGACCACCCCGCTCGACGCCTATATCGCCGCGCAACGTGCCGCCGAGGCGATGCGCGCCTGGGCTGATGAGGCACTAGACGCCGTCGATGTGGTGCTGACCCTGTCGGCAGCCGGCGAGGCGCCGGTCGGGTTGGCCGCCACGGGAAGTGCGACGTTCAACTCGCTCTGGACCCTGCTCTACACGCCTTGCCTCACCCTGCCCCATGGTGCCGGGCCGACCGGGTTGCCTCTTGGCCTGCAACTGGTGTCGGCGCGGTATGAGGATGAGCGCCTGTTCGCCGCCGCTGGTTGGGTGCAGTCGGCCTTGGCCGCGTGATCGTCGGCCAGCCTCGCCAATAGCGCATCCGTCGCGTAGCCAGCATGGATCAGGCAGGATTGCAGCCCATGGATGTCATTCACCTCTCGACCGAGGTCCTGGTCATCGGGGCCGGCGGCGCCGGCATGTACGCGGCGCTGGAGGCCGCCAAACGCGGTGCGCGCGTGCTGCTGCTGGACCGCAGCCTGATCGGGCGCGGCGGCGCTACCGTGATGGCGCAGATGACGGTGGCCGCCGCCGTGGCGCCGGATGGCGAGGATGATTGGCGCTTCCACCTGGCCGATACCCTGGCCGCCGGCCGCGGCCTCTGCGACCCGCGCCTGGCCGCGTTGCTCTGTGAAGAGGGTGCCGAATGCATCCTGGAGATGGAGAAGTGGAAGGTCGGCTGGGCGCGTGACGGTGCGCGGCTGCGGCAGGTGCAGGCACCGGGGCATGACCGGGCGCGCTGCGTCTATGTCGACTTCCTCAATACCGGCCCCGCCGTCTCACGCACCCTGCGCACCCAGGTGCAGCGTGCGGGCGAGGCGATCGAACGCGTGGGTGAGGTCGCGGTTACCGATCTGGTTCTGCAAGATGGCGTCGTCACCGGAGCGGTCGGCGTGCATGTCACGACCGGCAGGCCAGTCAGTATCGCGGCGACGGCGACCATTGTCGCGACGGGTGGCCTGACGCGGCTTTACGCGCGCAACAGTGCCGCCGTGAACATGTCGGGGGATGGCTATGCGCTGGCGCTCCGCGCCGGCGCCTCGCTGATCGACATGGAATTCGTGCAGTTCTTCCCGATCGGGCACTTGGCGCCGCGGCTGGTTGGGATGGACCCGATCATGTGGGATCCGTTCCGCTACAAGCTGGGCGGGCGCTTGCTGAACGGGGCGATGGAGGAATTCGTCGCGCGCTGGGGCGGTGAGGATGGCGGGCGCTATGTCGCGACCCGCGACCTCGTGACCTATGCCATCACCAAGGAAGTCCAGGCCGGGCGCGGTTCGCCGGCCGGGGGGGCGTGGCTCAGTTTCGCGCATCTGGACGAGGCCGCCCTACGTGGGGCCTTTGGGCCCGTCATCGACAAGCTCGCCGCCAATGGCATCGACCTGACGCGCGATGCGGTGGAGGTGGCGCCGATCGCGCATTACCACATGGGCGGCGTGCGGGTGGATGTGCGGATGCGGACCGGCGTGCCGGGGCTGCTTGCCGCCGGCGAGGCCGTGGGCGGCGCCAATGGTGCGAACCGCCTGTCGGGCAATGCCATCACGGAGGCCTTTGCCTTTGGCCGCGCGGCGGGGCGGGAGGCCGCGGCGATGGTGGCGCGCGGTGGTTCGCCGGCCTTCGACACAGACGCGGCGACCGGCGCGCTGGCGCTGCTGCGCGGTGCGGGCGGCGAAGGGGCCAACCCCGCGGCGCTGCTGGCTGAACTGCAACGGGTGATGGGCCAACACGCCGGCCCCTTCCGCACGGCGCAAAGCCTGCGGTTGGCGGAGCAAGGCATCGCGGCAGTACGTGCCGCGATGGGCAGCGTACCGCCGGGCGCGCCTGGGCACGGCCATGACCTGCTGCGCCTGGACTGGTTCGACCTGCGGCAGATGCTGCTGGTGGCGGATTGCGTGGTGACGGCCGGCTTGGCGCGGCAGGAAAGCCGTGGCGCGCACCAGCGCGAGGATTTTCCCGATACGGATGAGGCCTGGACGTTGAACCAGGTGATCGACCTCGATGCGGCGACCGGGCGGCTGGTGCTGTCGCGGGCGGCGGTGCCCGTCGATGCCGAAGCCGCTGCCTGAAGCACGAAGGAACGACGATGCCCACAGCGACATTGCTGATCCGCCGAGGTGCTGCGGGTGAAGCGGCCCGCCATGACAGCTTCTCGCTCGATTTCGAGCCGGGGGAATCCGTGCTCGACGGGCTGCGCCGGTTGCGCGTGTCGCAGGACCCGACCTTGGCGTTTCGCTATGCCTGCCTGAACGCGAATGCGTGCAAGGAATGCATGATGCTGCTGGACGGCAGCGTGGTCTACGCCTGCACGGCCAGGTTGGAGGCGCGGGACATGCGCCTCGATCCCTTGCCGAACAAGCCGCTGGTGCGGGACCTCGCGACCGTCATCGCGCCGCCGGATGAGCGGCTGCGGGTTTAGCCCGGCGGCAGCCGCAGGCCGGAGAAGCGGATCAGCCCGTCCGGCGAAGGCTGAAAGCCCTCCATCCTTGCCCGCATCCCCCAGAACCAGCGGAAGTGGTAGAGGATGAGCATCGGCCGGTCCGCCATCCACTGGTCCATGGCCGCCTGGTAGAAGCCGCGCCGCGTCGCCGGATCGGTCGATTGCCGCGCCGCGATAAACGCCGCATCGACCTGCGGGTTGCGGTATTTCATGCGGTTCAGGAAGCCGTCCGAGGCGATCCAGAGCGCGATATTGCCATCCGGATCGGCCCGCCCCGACCAGATGCCGAAGGCCATGTCGTAGCGGCCGCTGTCGGCCCGCGCGACCATGGTCGAGGCTTCAAGGGTTTCGATCCGGACCCGGAAACCGGCTTCCGCCGCCATCGACTGGATGACCTCGGCCACCTGGGTTTCCATCGGGGCGTTGGGGGTCAGGAGGGTGAAGGCGGGGTTCGGCTGGCCCGCGTCGCGCAGCAATGCGCGGGCGCGGTCGAGGTCGCGCCCGGGGACGGGACGATTGGCGAAGTGATAGGGCGTGCCCGGTGCCTCGGGCTGGTTGTTCGGCACGAAGAGGTTGTCGAGCGCCACCTGGTTGATGATGCCGCGGTCGATGCTGAGTTCCAGCGCTTCACGCAGGCGCGGGTCGCGCAGGGCGCCGCTTTCGGTGTTGAAGTAGATGCCCTGGTAGGCAATCGCGGTGGATTCCGCGATGGCGATCCGCGCATCGCGCCGCGCTGACGCGACATCGGATGGCGCCACGCGCTCGATCAGGTCGAGTTGCCCGGCGCGCAGGTTCAGCAGACGCACATTGCTGTCCGGGATCGGCTGCATGACGACGCGTTGCACATGGATATTGGCGGCGTTCCAGTGGTCGGGGACACGCTCCATCTCGATCCGGTCCTGGGCGACGCGGCGGGTCAGGCGGAAGGGGCCGGAGCAGACCGGATCCTCGCCGATCCGGGCGCCCAGGCGGGCCAGGGCAGTCGGCGACATGATCATGCCGGAGCGGTCGGACAGCACGGACAGCAGCGGCGCGTAGGGCTGGTCCAGCCGGATGATGACGGTCCGCGCATCGGGGGCTTCGACCGCCGTGACCGGGCGCAGTTCCGACTTGCGGACGGATTCCGGCGCGCTGCGGTAGCGGTCGAGGTTGATCTTCACCGCCTCCGCATCGAGCCTGGTGCCGTCGTGGAAACGCGCATCCTCCCGCAGCGTCAGCCGCAGGCTGCGGCCACCGTCTTCCCAGGCCCAGGCCGTAGCCAGTTCCGGCCGGAACGACAGGTCAGGCCCGATATCCAACAGCCGGTCGCAGAGGGCGGTGAAGACGACGCGTTCGACGAAGGAGCCGGAGCGGGCGGGGTCGAGCACGTTCGGGTCGGCGCCGATGCCGATGCGCAGGGTCTGTGCCATCGCGGGTGTGGCGGCCACGGCGAGGACGCAGGCGAACAGGCGGATCATGAGCGGCCTCCATCGACGGAAAGAATCTGGCCCGTGATCCAGTCCGACGCCGGGTCGGCGAAGAACAGCACCGCATGGGCGATGTCCTCCGCACGGCCGAGGCGACGGCGGTGGATGCTTTCGACCAGGCGTGCCTGGCCCTCGGGGCCATAGGCGTCCCACTGGCGTTGGGACGCGGGGTTGGACAGCACGAAGCCGGGTGCGACGCTGTTGGTGGTGACGCCGTGGCGGGCGAATTCCAGCGAGAGTTGCTTGGTCAGCCCGACCAGCGCGTGCTTGGCGGCGGTATAGGCCTGGATGCCGGTCAGGCTAGGGCGCAAGCCGGCGCCTGAGGCGATCGTCACGATCCGCCCCCTCCCCGCCCGCTGCATCACTGGCGCCGCCGCCTGGGCGCACCAGAGGGTGGATTCCAGGTTGGCACCAAAAATCACCTGCCAGTCGGCTTCATCGATTTCGGCCAATGGGCGACCGACCTGACCGCGGACGCCGCCGGCGCAGCAGACGAGGATGTCGATGCCGCCCTCGGCAAGGGCCATTTCCTGGACGACGCGATGCACATCGTCGCGGCGGGACAGGTCGAGCGAGCGCCGCGCGACGGCGCCCGACGCATCGGCCAGGCCCTCGGCATCCAGGTCGAGCGCCCAGACGCGCGCGCCCTCCGCAGCAAAGGCGCTGGTGACGGCGCGGCCGATGCCCTGGGCCGCGCCGGTCACGATCACACGGGCGTCGGCGAATCTTTTCGGCATAGCAGCAGGACCTCGTCGAGGGTTTCCCAGGACTGGATGCGCCGACCATCCTCGATATCGTGGATAAGCGCGACCAGGCGGGCGATGGCGGGCGTGTCGATGCCGCGCGCGGCGCCGAGTTCGGCGATGATTCCGATTTGTGGGTCAACCTCGGTCCGGCGCTTTCGCACGGCGAGGTCGCGCCAGATGCCGGAGTGCGATTTGGCCGTGTAGCGATTGAACTCCGCGAGCAGCGCGATGGATTCTTTCGCGGCCGCGAGCGGCGCGTCCGGCATGAAGGCCCGCGGGTCAAACCCGTTGAAGCCAACCGGGGTCACGCCATAGGCCTGTGCCACGGCTATCACTTCCTGGCCCAATTGTCGCCAGACGGGGAAATACCGGGCGGCGTCAAAATTCTCGGTCATCGAGGCCGGGGTCAGCGCGGTGCCGAAGAGCATGGCGCCATAGGCGAGCTTGCCCCAGAGGTAGCCCCAGATGTTGTCGGTCAGCACCGCGTCGGGTTCGAACAATCGTAGCATCGCGTGCATGTCGCGGGCGCGGTCGGTGATGTGGCCGTCGATCTCACCCACCACCACCGCGCCGCGATTGCCGAACAGAATGCGGCCGGGCGCCAGCCAATCGGCGCCGAAATTGACGAAGCAACCCATGGTGCGCGCGGCGCCTACGGCATCGGCGATGGCGCGTTCGTTCAGCCCGTTCTGGGCGGAGAGGACGAAGCCGTCGTCTGCCAGGTGGGGGCGCAACGCCGCCGCCGCAGCGACCGTGTCCTGCGCCTTCACGGCCAGGATGATGCGGCGAAACTGGCCTTGCAGCGCGGTGGGAGTCGTGGCCCGCACGGCTTGGGTAAAAGTCTCCACCGGGCCTTCGATCGCGAGCCCGGTGTCGTTCATCGCCGCGACATGCGCCTCGACCTGATCGACCAGCAGCACGTTCTGGCCGGCACGGACCAGGTAGGCGCTGAGCGTGCCGCCGATGGCGCCGGCGCCCCAGATCAGGAGGGTGTCGTGGCTCATGCCCAGCCGTCCCGCATCAGGTCGCGGGTTTCCTCGACCGCCACGTTCCAGATGTCGAGCATCTCCTCATCCGGCCGCTGATAGAGGCCGCCAAAATTGCCATCGCCCAGCAGGCGCCGGACGCCATCGGGACCCAGGCTGCGCAAGTAATCGAGATCCACCATCGGCTTCCTGCCCTGCGGCTGCGCCAAATTGGCCAGGCGGGTCCAGGGGAAGTTTTCCATCCAGGAGGCGTGGGAGGCGACGGGGTCGTGATGCTGCACCCGGGCCATGGTGCGCAGGGCGCTCCACCAATTGTGGAAGCGGATGCGGCAGTCGGGGTGTTCCGTCATGAATTCCAGCCCGGCCGTCATCGTGGGCTGGTTCCCGCCGTGGCCATTGACCAGCAGGATGCGGCGGAAACCCGATCGGTAGAGCGACGTCAGCACGTCCCAGGCCACGCGCGCATGCGTTTCGGCCCGCAGCGATACCGTGCCGGGATAGGCCGTGAAGGCCGGGGTGATGCCATAGGCCAGCACGGGAAACACCGGGATGCCCAGGGGCTCCGCAGCCTCGACCGCCACGCGTTCCGACAGGATGCTGTCGACGCTGAGGCTGAGGTAGGCGTGTTGTTCCGTGCTGCCGAGCGGCACCACGGCGCGGTCGTCGGTCGCAAGCCAGGCCTCAACCTGCATCCAGTTCATCTCGGCGATTTTCATCACGGCTCCTTCAGCCCCGGCAGCATGACGGCGGCGCGGAATGAGGCAAGCGCCTTGTCGGGGCCTTGGGCTTGCCGGCGGGCGGCGCGGGCGGCATGCCTGCAACATCAAGGGGAGAGAGATCATGAGCCAGACCATGCAGGCCGCCGTCGTCACCGCCGATGGCGTGGTGGTGCAGGCCATGCCGATCCCAGTGCCGGGGCCTGAACAGGTGCTGGTGCGGGTGCGCGCCGCCTCGCTGAACCGCGCCGATTTGGGTGTCGCGGCGGGCCATGCGCATGGGTCGATGGGCGGGCCGGGCACGATCCTCGGCATCGAATTCGCTGGTGAGGTCGCGGCGGTCGGCGCCGGCGTCAGCGGGATCGCGCCGGGTGACCGGGTGATGTGTTCCGGCACCGGCGGCTATGCGGAATACGCCCTGGCCGATATGGGCCGCGCCCTGCCCGTCCCCGACACCAACATGTCCTGGGAACAGGCATCGACGCTGACGGTGGCGCTTTCGACCATGCATGATGCGCTGGTGACGAATGGCCGGCTGGTTGCCGGTGAGGCGGTGATGATCCTGGGTGCCTCATCGGGCGTTGGGCTCGTGGCCTTGCAGATCGCGCGCCACCTGGGTGCCGGGACGATCATCGGGACATCGACCGATGCTAAGCGCCGGGCGCGGCTGGGCGAATTCGGTGCGGATGTGACCGTGGACACCAGCGTCGCGGGTTGGGAACAGCAGGTGCTGGCGGCGACTGACGGGCGGGGCGTATCCGTGGTGGTGGACCAGATTTCGGGGCCGACGATCAACGCGGCGATGGCCGCGACCGCGATAACGGGGCGGATCGTGAATGTCGGCCGGTTGGGCGGATCGCGCGGGGCCTTCGACTTCGACCTGCATGCGAACCGCCGCATCGCCTATATCGGCGTCACGCATCGCACCCGCAGCGTGGCGGATATCCGCGAGGAGATGCGGGTGATGCGGCGCGACCTGTGGGACGCCGTGCAGGCGGGGCGCTTTGCCCTGCCGATCGACCGCGTCTACCCGCTGGCCGAGGTGCCCGCGGCCTTGGCCCACATGAAGGCGAACCAGCACTTCGGGAAAATCGTGCTGGCGCCCTGAACAGGTCAGCGCGTGGCGGGGACGATATCCATCGCCAGCGTGTCCTCATCCGCCCGCGCCCGCGCCAGATTGACGCGGTCGCGCCGCATCGCCCAGGCCGAGGTGATGGAGGCCAGCGGCAGCGACACGCGTAGTTCGTTGAACCGCGCGCCGGTCTGCTGCAGCAGTTGTTCGCGCCGGGCATCGTTCAATTCGACGGCCGCCTGCTGGATCAGCGTGTCCAATTGCGCATCCGAAAAGCCGCGCCAGTTGAAGGCACCGAGCCTCAGGGCCGGGTTGTTGGTGTGGCCGACCGAGGAATAGGTGTAGTGGGCTTCACCGGTCAGGGTGCCCCAGCCGGCCATCATGGTAGAGAGTTCGCCGCGCGCGCGGGCGGGGAAGACGACGGCGGCGGGTTGGCCGGCCGCCTGAACCTCAAGCCCCACACGGGCCAGCATCTGCGCCATGGCGGTGCCGACGCCGCGATCGCCGGGCAGGCGGTCGTTGGTGAAGTTCAGGGTGAAGCGGAAGCCGTTGGGCAAGCCGGCTTCGGCCAGCAATTGCCGGGCGCGCACCAGGTTGGGCGTTGGGACCGGCAGGGCCGGGTTGAACCCGAAGATGCGCGGCGTGACCATCTGTCCCTGCGGCGTGCCGAGGCCCTCCATCGCAACTTCGGCCAGCACGCGGCGGTCCAGGGCGAGGTCCACAGCCTCCCGCACGCGGGGGTCACGGAAGGGGTTTTGGGCGAGGCGTGAGCCATCCTTTGCCGAGATCTGCGGCGAGGGTTCGCGGAAGTCGAATTCCAGGTTGAAGACATAGACCGTATCGGCCTTGACCACGCGCAGGGCGGCATCGCGTTCGAGGGTCGCGACATCGGCGGCGGGAACGCGGACGATCATATCCACCTGGCCGGTGCGCAACTGGGCGACGCGGGCCGCGTCATTCGGGATTTCGCGCCGCACATGCCGCGCCCAAGGCTGCCGGCCGCCCCAGTAGGTGTCGTTGCGATCAAGGATAAGCTGTTCGCGCGGGGTCCAGGACACGTAGCGATAGGGGCCGGTGCCGGTCGCCGCGCGGCCGCTGTTGAAGGCCTCGTTGCTGTCCTGCGGCGTCAGCCCCGCGGTTGCGCGGGCGGAGGTGATGAACAGGCGGATGAAGTCGTTCGGCAAAGTCGGCGCCGGCCCATCGGTGACGATCTGGATGGTCAGCGGATCGACGATCCGGATGTCCTGCACGCGGCGCACATAGATGCGGGTGGGGTTGGGACCGGACAGCGCCTGCATGCGTCGGATCGAGGCGGCGACATCCTCGGCGGTGAAGGGCGAACCGTCGTGGAAGGTCACGTCGGGCCGCAGCTTGAATTCCCAGGTGGTCGCATCGACGGCGCGCCAGCTTATCGCCAGCCCGGGTTCGAGCTGCAACTGGTCGCCAGACCAGACCAGCGTGTCGAAGACATGCTTCAGCGCTTCGGCCTGCGTGCCGGTCGCGGTGAAATGCGGGTCGATGGATTCAGGCCCGGCCCGGACGCCGAGGGTCAGCGTCTGCGCCATGGCGGGCACGGCGGCCATGATGGCGGCCGTGGCCAGGGCGATACGCCCAAGGGTTAGACTCATGGCTGGTTGTCCCGGATCGGTTTTGCATCTCATGCTAGGAACGGCCTACCGCCCCTGTCCATGCCCGAGTTAGGACCTTGATGCCCGGCTATATCATCCAACGCCTGTTGCAGGCCGTTTTGGTCATGCTGGCCATGTCGGCGTTGGTCTTCGCGGGTGTCTATGCCATCGGCAATCCGATCGATGTGCTGATTTCACCCGATGCGACGCAGGACATCCGGGCGGCGACGATCGCGCATTATGGGCTGGACCAGCCGCTTTGGCGCCAATACTTGGCCTTCCTCGGGCGGCTTGCTTCGGGCGACCTGGGCCGGTCGCTGGTGTTCAACATCCCGGTGACCGAGCTGGTGTTCAGCCGCCTGCCCGCGACCTTGGAACTGGCGGTTTCGGCGGTGCTGATCGGCGCGTTCCTTGGCATTCCGCTTGGCATGTGGGCGGGCTACCGACCGGACAGCCCGGTGTCGCGCGCGATCATGGCCTTGTCGGTGCTCGGGTTTTCCGTGCCGACCTTCTGGGTCGGGCTGATCCTGATCCTGACGTTTGCAGTCCACCTCGGCTGGCTGCCCGCCGGCAATCGCGGCCCGACCATCGAGATCTTTGGCGTCGGCTGGTCGTTCCTGACGCTGGAGGGCCTGACCTTCCTGATCCTGCCGGCGTTGAACCTGTCGCTGTTCAAACTGGCGTTGATGATCCGCCTGGCACGCGCCGGCACGCGGGAAGTCATGCTGGGCGATACCGTGAAATTCGCGCGGGCCGCCGGGATCTCGGAATTCACGATCCTGCGGCATCACGTTCTGCGGCTGATCTCCATCCCGCTGGTGACTGTCTTCGGGCTGGAATTCGGGTCCACCTTGGCCTTTGCCGTGGTGACCGAGACGATTTTTTCCTGGCCAGGCGTCGGCAAGTTGATCATCGATTCCATCACCTCACTCGATCGGCCGGTGATGGTCGGGTATCTCGTGCTGGTGGCCTTCCTGTTCGTGACGCTGAACCTGGTGGTCGATCTGTCCTATGCCCTGCTCGATCCCAGGCTGCGTCGTGGCGGTCGCCAGGCGTGAAGCGTTTCTGGGGCGAATACGCAGAGAACCGGGTGGCGCTGGCGGCGCTGATCACTGTCATCGTGATTGTCGCGGCGGCCCTGCTGGCACCCTGGATCGCGCCGCAGGATCCGTATGACCTCGCGGAACTGGACCTGTCGGATGCGCGCCGACCGCCGGGCACGGTTGGATCGAACGGTATCACCTATTGGCTGGGGACGGATGCTCAGGGTCGGGACCTGTTATCGGCGATCCTGTTCGGGTTGCGGATTTCATTGGAAATGGGGCTTGCGGCCGGTGTCGTCGCGCTGACGATTGGCGTGACGCTCGGCATCCTGGCGGCACATGCCGGGGGGTGGATCGAAACGGGGGTGATGCGCGTCATCGACCTGCAACTCTCCTTCCCGCCGATCCTGCTGGCGCTGGTGCTGGTGGCGCTGCTAGGCCAGGGCAAGGTGCCGTTGATTGTCGCGCTGGTCACCGCGCAATACGCGTATTTTGCTCGCACCGCCTATGGCGCTGCGGCGGCGGAGCGGCAAAAGGACTACATCGAGGCCGCCCGCGCGACGCCGCTGTCGCCCGCCCGCGTGGTCTTCGGCCATATCCTGCCGAATTGCCTGCCGCCGCTGATGGTTGTCGCGACTGTGCAGATCGCGAATGCGATCGCGCTGGAGGCGACGCTTTCCTTCCTGGGCCTTGGCCTGCCGCCCACGGAACCCTCGCTCGGCATGCTCATCGCCAACGGCTTCCCGTACATGATGAGTGGACGCAGTTGGATTTCGGTCTATCCGGGGATCGCGCCGATCGTGCTGATCGTCGCCATCAACCTGGTCGGCGACCAGTTGCGCGACCAGTTCAACCCGCGGCTACGGCGATGAGCGCCAGCCTGTTGCAGGTGCGCGACCTGCGCACGCATTTCCTGACCCGCGCCGGTGCGGTGAAGGCGGTGGATGGCGTGTCTTTCACCTTGGAACGTGGCGAGATCCTGGGCCTGGTCGGCGAAAGCGGATCGGGCAAGTCGGTGACAGGGTTTTCACTCATCGGCCTGGTCGATCCGCCCGGGCGCGTGGTCGGTGGCAGCATCCTGTTCGATGGGCAGGAACTTGTGGGCCTGCCGTCATCGTCGCTGCGTGCGCTACGCGGCCGTCGTATCGCGATGGTGTTCCAGGACCCTGGCGCCACGCTGAACCCGGTGCTGACCATCGGACAGCAGATGGCACTGGCCGTTCGCGCGCATCAAAAACTGTCGGTGGCGGCGGCGCGCGCGCTGGCGGCCGATCGGCTCACGCGGCTCGGCATTCCCGATGCCGTGGCGCGACTGGATGCTTATCCGCATGAGTTTTCCGGCGGCATGCGCCAACGCGTGGCCATCGCCATCGCCCTATTGCACCAGCCAGACCTCATCATCGCCGATGAACCGACAACGGCGCTGGATGTGTCGATCCAGGCGCAGATCCTGGTGGAGATGCGCAGCCTTGCGCGGGAAAGCGGCACCGCGCTGATCTGGATTTCGCATGACCTGGCCGCGATCGCCGCCGTCGCCGATCGCATCATGGTCATGTATGCCGGCCGCATCGTGGAATCCGGCCCCGTCCTCGCCACGCTGCGCGACCCGTTTCACCCCTATACGCGCGGCTTGCTGGATAGCCTGCCGGCGATGGCCGAACCCGGCGAGCGGCTGCAGCAGATCCCGGGCAACACGCCATCGCTGCTGTCCCTGCCCGCCGGCTGCCCCTTCGCGCCGCGCTGCCCGCGCGCCGATGCGACCTGCGCCGAGGATCCCCTCGTCATCACCCGTGACGATCGCAAGGTGCGCTGCCATCACCCGTTGCCTGCATGACCGCGCTGCTGGTGGCCGAAGCCGTGACGCGGCGGTTTACGCGCCGGCCGTCGCTGGGCGATCGCATCGCCGCGGCGTTTGGCGCGCGGCACGATGGGCGCGCGGTGCAGGCCGTCACCGATGTCTCGCTGGCCATCAGCCGGGGCGAGACGCTCGGGCTGGTCGGCGAAAGCGGCTGCGGCAAATCCACGCTGGGGCGTATGCTGGCGGGGATCCTGCCGCCGTCCTCCGGTCGCGTGCTGTTCGACGGTGCCGCGCCAATGCAGTCGGGCCATAAGGTCACGACGCGCATTCAAACCGTGTTCCAGGACCCCTTCGCTTCGCTGAACCCGCGGCTACGCATCGGTGACAGCATTGCGGAAGGCCCCGTCGCGCATGGGCTAGTGTCGCGCGCGGGGCGGGGCGCGCTGGTGGCCGATTGGTTGATGCGCGTCGGCCTCGACCCGGCCTTCGCCCAGCGCTTCCCACATCAGTTTTCCGGCGGGCAACGGCAAAGGGTCGCGATCGCGCGGGCGCTGGCGATGCAGCCCGAGGTTCTGATCTGCGACGAACCGGTGGCCTCGCTGGACGTGTCGATCCAGGCGCAGATCCTGAACCTGTTTCTCGATCTGCGGCGGGACCTGGGGCTGACTTGCCTGTTCATCTCGCATGATCTGGCGGTGGTGCGACACGTCGCCGATCGCGTGGCGATCATGTACCTGGGCCGGATCGTCGAGAGCGGCGAGGCAGCGCGCGTCTATGCCGCCCCGCTGCATCCCTATACCCGCGCGTTGCTCGACAGTTCGCCAAGGCTGGGGCGCGACCAGGCGGTGTCGTTGCGTCCGGTCGCGGGGGAGTTGCCGTCGCCGCTCGCGCCGCCCTCCGGCTGCGCGTTCCATCCCCGATGCCCGCTGGCGACGGATCTGTGCCGCGCGGAGCGTCCGGCGTTGACAGCGCGAGACTCGGGCCGCCTGATCGCGTGCCACTTCGCCTGACTGGGGTTCTACCCCTGCGGGTCGAAGACCTGTCCCCGGGAATCTGGTAGCGCCAGCGCGTCCTCCGCCAGGCAGATGTCCTGCGCGGCATTGCCGAGCGATTTGAACACCGTGATCTCCGACGCATCCTGCCGTCCACGCAGGGTGCCAGCCAGGGCCGCACCGATCTCTCCGACAACATGCGCGGGGTTCAGCGCGCCGCTGGCCAGCGGCATCACCAAGTCGCCGGCACGGGCGCGGCAAGCGGCTTCGCTGTCGCACCAGAACAGCCCGCGCCTGGCCAGGTCATCGTCCGTCTCGCGTGTGTCGGGACGGAAGGCGCCCCCGAGGTTCACATGCACCCCCGGCCGCAGCGCTGACCCGGGAAACACCGGCGTTGTGGAGGACGTGACGGTCGTCACGATATCGGCCTCGGCCACCACGCGCGGGTCATCGACGGCGTCGCAATCCAGACCCGCCGCCCGCAGCGATGCCGCGAGGTCGGCCGCACGCGCCGCGGTTCGACCGACGATCAGCGTGCGTGCGATCGGGCGCACGCTGGCGACCAAACGCGCGCAGGGCCCCGCGAGCCGCCCCGCCCCGATCACCACATGCACCCGCGCGTCTGACCGCGCGAGCAGGCGCGTTGCCGCGGCGATCCCCCCTCCGGTCCGCCAATCCGTCAGGTAATCCGCCGCCAACAGGCCGAGCGGCGCCAAGGTCTCGGTATCGAACAGCAGCACCATCGCGGTGCTCGCAGTCGCCCGCGTCGCGATCACCTTCACGCCAAATACCCGCCCAGGCAGATAGCCCGGCATGGCGAAGACCACGCCAAGCCCGTCGGGGCGCAGGATCTCCGATCGCACCGGCGCGATCATCTCGCCGCGCGACAGCGCCATGAACGCGCGTGCGCTGCTTTCCACCGCCATCGCTGGCGTCAGGATGCGGCGAAGTGCTGATTCGGACAGCAGTTTCATCAATGCGTGGCGAGCAACTGGCCCAGGCTCGGGATGCGAGTCTGATTGCCCACCAGCCGCAATGCGCGCCACAGCAGCGCCTGGTTGGACGTGACGACGGGCAAGCCGACCGCCTGTTCCAGCGCGGGAATGGCGGTGAAACTCGCAAGGTCCGTCGCGAGCAGCACCAGCGCCTCAGCGCCCTTGCGCCCGATGGTGCCGGTGAAAGCCGCAAGGCGTTTCGGCCGGACCTCCGGCACGTCGCGCATCGCCAGGATGTCCAATGTCGCGTGCCCTACCACCGTAATACCGGCGTCGGCGAAAAAGGCAGGCGCCAGCGCATGAATCGCCGCTGGATAGGGGGTGCCGAGCGCGATCCGTCTTACGCCAAGGACCGTCAGCGCATCGCGCAGCGCCGTCCAGGCCGAGGCACATGCCGCCCCCGTCGCCGCGGTAACCGCGGCGGTGCGCCGGTCGTTCCAGCCGGGCTCCATGATGAAACTGGTGACCATATCGGCCAACAACACGACATCCACGCCGGTGGCCGCCAATTCGCCGACCGCACGATCCATGCCGGCTTCCATTGACCGCACGGCAGCCGGCGTCAGATCGCCCTGAGCAAGCAGCCGCGTTGCATACAGCGCGGTGTCATGCGGCAGGACCGACCAGAATTCCGGCTCGATGACCGAGTTGTTCGCCGGCACGACCAGACCAATGCGTCCGCGGCAGCCGAACTGCGGGGCGGGGCCATCGCGCAGTTGCATTTTCCGCCTTATCCTGGATCCATTTATCCACTACAGACCAAGGGACAGGCTGCCGTCAAGCAGTGGCCTCAAGGGATGCCTGATCATGGACACTGCCCCTGCCGATGGCCTTTGCGCCGCATATCTGCGCGAAGAAATCCTGTCCGGCCGTCTCGCGCCTGGCGAACGCATCCGCCCGGAATTGGTGGCATCCCACCTTGGCCTGAGCCGCATGCCGGTGCGCGAGGCGCTGCGCCAACTCGATGCCGAGGGCCTGGTCACGTTGCGCGCAAACCGCGGCGCCCTGGTGACGCGGCATGACCGGGCCGCGCTGGCCGAAATCTTCGAGATGCGGGCGCTGCTCGAAGGGCTCTGCGCCCGCCACGCGGCCCGTGCCGCGACTCCGGCAGACATTGGCGACCTGGAGGCCGACCTGCTGGCGATGCGCCGCGCATTGCAGGACCCCGCCCGCTGGGCCGTGCGGCATGAGGCCTTTCACGATCGCCTCTGCAACCTGTCCGGCCGCCCGCGGGCCGCCGCCGAGGCACGGCGGTTGCGCCAGTTGCTACTCCCTGCCCTGCGCGACTACGCGACTGGGCGCCGGGACCCCGAGACGACGGGGCATGAGCACGAGGTCATCGTGGATGCGCTTCGCGACGGCGATGCACGACGCGCGGAGCGGCTAGCGGTCGCGCATATCTCGGCCAATGCGGCGTCGGTCCTGGGCGCGGCCGAGATGCGGCCACTGGCGCGGCAGCGCTGACGCGCCAGGATGTTCGACACGCTGATTCGTGGTGGCCAGGTCGCGACCGAGGCCGGGTTGCTGGAGGTCACGCTCGCGCTGCGCGATGGAAAGGTCGCCGCCTGGCTGACCCCGGCCGAGGAAGCCGACGCCGCCGACATCGTCGAGGCCGGGGGCCAGATCATCCTGCCGGGCCTGATCGACGCGCATGTGCATTTCCGCGATCCGGGCCTGACCCATAAGGAGGATTTTTTCACCGGCACGGCAGCGGCCGCCGTCGGCGGCGTGACCACAGCGCTGGTGATGCCGACCGATGTGCCGGCAACACTGACGGTCGCCGATTTCCGTGCAAAGCGCGGCATCGCCGCGGGCCGGTTGCATATCGACATCGGCCTGCAGGCCGCCGCCGTCGGGCCAGGTGACATCGCTTGTCTGGCATCGGCAGGTGCCGTGTCGATCGAGGTTTTCCTGGGCGACATGCCACCGCATCTGCTGCTGCGCGACACGGCCGCGCTGGACGCGATCCTGACCGAGGCAGCGGCCGCCGGTATCATTGTCGGCATCACGCCGGCCGATGACACGATCATCGCCGCCGCCGAGGCGCCGCTGCGCCACGCGGGGGGCGATCCGCTGGATTTCTTCCGCTCCCGTCCGCCCGCCAGCGAGGCGTCGGGCACCGCGCGCGCCATCGCTGCCATTGGCAATGGCGCGATCCACCTCCGCCAGATCAGTTGCCGGGACTCGCTGGCACTGGTCGCACAGGCCGCCGCACGCGGCCTGCCCGTATCGGCCGAAACCACGCCGCATTACCTGCTGTTGGATGAGGAGGAGATTCGCCTTCAGGGCGCCTTCGCAAAGATACTGCCTCCACTGCGGGGGGCAGCGGATCGCGCGGCACTTTGGCAGGCCGTGCGACCGGGCGGCGCCATCGCCATGATCGCGACCGACCACGCACCGCACACGCAGGCGGAAAAGCAGACCGGCGACATCTGGTCAGCACCGGGCGGCTTTCCAGGCGTGCAGACCCTGCTGGCCTTGATGCTGCATGCCGTGGCTGAAGGGCGCATCGACTGGGCAGACCTCGTTCGGCTGTGTTGCGGCGCCCCGGCGCGGCGTTTCGGCCTGGCACCGCGCAAAGGCAGCCTTTCGCCCGGCGCAGACGCCGACCTTGTGCTGGTCGATCCGCATCGCCATGCCGAAATCCGCGACAGCGATCAGCTGAGCCGCGCCGGGCGCACGCCGTTCGCCGGCCGCCATACGACCGGCTGGCCGCTGGAGACCTGGTTGCGCGGCCAGGTGGTCGCGCGCGACGGTCGGTTGGCTGGCGGACCGCGTGGCGTCGTCGTCACGCGGTAGCTGAGGAACAGGTCTTGCTATGCCCCCTTCATCATCGACAAGGATGCCGCTCATGCCGTCTCGCCGCCTGATCCTCACTGCCGCCCTCGCCCTGCCCGCCCTGCACACCGCCCGCGCGCAGGATGCCCGGACCCTACGCATCGGCAGTGCGCTCGATCCGCAGCACCCGATCCTGGTTGGCGCGCGGAAGATGGCCGAAGTCGCCGAGGCGGAAAGCGGTGGGCGGTTGAAGATCAACCTCTTCCCCTCCTCGCAACTCGGTTCGCAGCGCGAGATGTGGCAGAATGTGCAGGCCGGCGTGCTCGACGGGGTGATCGATGCCACCGCGAACATGGCCAATTTCGTGCCGCAGTTCGGCGTGCTCGACCTGCCCTATCTGATGCCGGATGAGGCGACGGCGTTCCGCGTTCTCGATGGGCAGGTCGCGCAGGAAGAACTGGTCGGCCGGGGCGCCACCGCCGGCTTCCGCATCGTGAATTTCTGGGAAGTGACCTTCCGCAACATCTACACCCGCAACAAGGCGATCAACGCGGTCGCCGACCTGCGCGGGCTGAAGATCCGGGTCATCCCGAACCCATCCTTCATCGCGCTGTTCCGGGGCCTGGGTGCCGCACCGACACCGATGGCCTTTGGCGAGATCTACACCAGCCTGCAGCAGGGGGTGATCGACGGCGCCGAGAACGACAATGTCACCTTCCTGTCCTCCCGCCATCTGGAAGTCGCGCGCAACCTCGCCCTCACCCGCCACATGATGCTCGTGAACACCTTTGCCATGAGCGAACGGCAGTGGCAGCGCCTGGCCCCCGACCTGCAGGCTATCCTGGCCCGCGCGAGCCTGGCCGGCCGCGCAGCGGTGACGGCGGAACGGTCGACGCGCGATGTCTCGGCGCTGGCCGATATCCGGGCCGCTGGCGTGACCGTGACCGAACCCGACCTCGCGCCCTTCATCGAGATCGGGCGCCGCACCTATGGCCAGTTCGAGGACCGCCTGGGCCGCGACATGGTGGCCCGCTTCGTTGCCGCCGCGCGCTGACCAGCGAATGCTGCGCCCGTTCCTGCTCCGCTTCGACGACCTGGTCGCGCGCGTCGAGGCGGTGCTCATCGGCCTGCTGGTGCTGGCGATGACCGGTGTCACCCTCGCCCAGGTCGTCGCCCGCTATGGCTTTGGCGACCCGCTGATCTGGAGCGAGGAGGCAGCGCGCTACCTCTTCGTCTGGGTGACGATGATCGGCGCCGCACTCGCGATGCAGCAGGGCGGGCACTACGCGCTGGATGCATTGGGGCGGCATCTACCGGCACCGATGCGAAGCGTGGTGCGTTTCGCGGCGCTGCTGGTGACCGCCGGCTTCCTCGCGCTGTTGCTCGGCACCGGCATCGTGGAAGCGCGGCAGGCCGGCATGCAGTTTTCGGCGACCCTGCCGATGGAGATGGACCTGCCCTACCTCGCCATTCCCGTCGGAGCCGCGCTGATGCTGCTGCACCTGGCGGTGTCCTTGCTGCGGCCGTCCGCGCCATGACCGCCGTCCTGCTGGTCTTCGCTGCCTTCGTCGGCATCGGCGTGCCGATCGCCTTCGGCCTCGGTGCGGCCGGGGCGGTCGGGCTGTGGTTGATGGATGGCGTGCCGCTGACGGTCATAGCGTCACGCACGTTTGGCGCCATGGACAGCTTCACCTTCCTTGCCATCCCTTTCTTCATCCTGGCCGGCGAGTTGATGGAAACGGGCGGCATCTCGCGCCGGCTGATCGCCTTCGCCGCCGCCATGGTCGGCCATATCCGCGGCGGGTTGGGCAATGTGGTCGTCGTCGCGATGATGCTCTTCTCGGGCATTTCGGGTTCGACGAATGCCGATGCTGCGGCAGTGGGGTCGGTGATGATCCCGTCGATGAAGGCGCGTGGATATTCCGGCGCACGGGCCGGAGCGATCGTCGCGGCGGCGGCCGGCATGGGCATCCTGGTGCCGCCCTGCCTGACCATGGTGGTCTATGGCAGCGTCACCGGCACCTCCATCGCGGCCCTGTTCGCCGCCGGCTTCCTGCCCGCCTTCGCCATGGCCGCCGCCCTGCTGCTGCACATCCGACTAGAGGAACGGCGTGCCGGCCTGCTGCCCGAACCGCGCCTGCCCTGGCCCGAACGCTTCGCCGCCCTGCGCGCGGCGGGCGGCGCGCTGTTGCTGCCGGTGATCATCTTCGGCGGCATCCTGGGTGGCGTCTTCACGCCGACCGAAGCCGCGGTCGTCGCCGTCGCCTATGCGCTCCTGGCCGGTGCCCTGTATCGGGAGATCACACCCGCCTTCTTCTGGCGCGCGCTGGTCCGCACGGGGGTCACCACGGGGGCCGTGATGCTGATGGTCGCGGGCGCCAATATCCTGGCCTGGGTCATGACGGTGCAGCAGGTGCCGCAATCCCTGGCAGCCGGCATCGCCGCCGTTGGTGGCGGTCGTGTGCTGTTCATGCTGTTCAGCATCCTGGTCTTCCTGATCCTGTTCGCCTTGCTGGACGGCTTGCCGGGCATGCTGATGCTGATCCCGGTCTTCGTGCCGATCGCGCGGGAGATGGGGATCGACCTGCTGCATTATGGGATCGTGATGACAACCGTCATGGGGATCGCTCTGTTCATGCCCCCGCTCGGGGTCGGGCTCTACATCGTGCTCGGATTGTCCGGCGCGCGGATCGGTGAGTTGTCGCGCCACCTGCTGCCCTATCTCGGCACCATGTTGGTCGTGGCGGTTGTCATCGCCTTTTTCCCCGGCCTGGTTTTTGTTGTGCCAACGCTACTCGGGCTCTACGGCGGATGAGCGCAGGTTGGAAAGGCCGATACCGCGGCAGCCTGATTGCCCGCGGCGACAAGTTGCGAACAGCGCAGGTGCTGGTAGTGGCGATCCGCGCATGGCCTTGACCGTCGCGGGGCGCGCCCTGCGCTTCGGCGCATGTGCCGATTGTGCGCCGGTGTCGCTGCGCTTTGCGGCCGATGTCGTCGCCGCCGTGAACCCGGCGCCGGAGGCCCAGGACACCATCCTGATGGCGCCCTTCGCCAATGCGCATGATCATGCGCGCGGGGTGCGGCCAAGCGCGCTCGGTGCCTTCGACATGCCGCTGGAACTCTGGCTGGCCACCATGACCAACACGCCGCGCTGCGACCCTTTTCTGGTCGTGGCGGCGGCGCTGGGACGGCAGGCCTTGGGCGGCTGCGGCAGCATCATGGTGCACTACACTCGTCCGCAGGACCCGGCCCGTGTCGCCGAAGAGTTGCGCGTCGTCGCGCGCGCCGCCAGCTCCGTTGGCGTGCGCGTCGCCATCGCGCCCGCGCTGCGCGACATCAATGCGCTGGGCTATGCCCCCGATGCCGCGATCCTGGCCGCGCTGCCCGCCACCGCGCGTGCGGCGATCGAACAACGCCTGCTGCGCGCACCGGCCACGCCGGCCGACCAGGTCAAGCTGGTGGAGGAGCTGGCCGACGAGATGGCCACGCATCCCCTGGTCACCGTCCAGTATGGACCCTACGGCCTGGAATGGTGTTCCGAGCCCCTGCTGCGGCTGATCGCGGAGCGTTCGGCCATCACCGGGCGGCGCGTCCATATGCATCTGATGGAATCCCGCATCCAGCGCGAATACCTGGACCACGCCTTCCCGCAAGGACCGCTGCACCACCTGGATGAGATCGGGCTGCTGTCGCCGCGCCTGTCGGTCGGCCACGGTGTCTGGCTGCGCCCGGACGAGATGGAGCTTCTGGCCGCGCGCGGTGTCACAGTGTCCATCAACACCAGTTCCAATCTCAACATCCGCAGCGGCATCGCGCCGGTGGCGGAGATGCACCGGCGGGGCGTGGCACTCGCCACCGGGCTCGACGGCTTCAGCCTTGATGACGATGATGATGCGTTTCGCGAGTTGCGGCTGAACTACATGCTGCACAAGGGCGTCGCGTTGGATGAGGGCCTGCCGCTGGACGCGCTGTTCCGCGCGGCCTGCGAGGGTGGGCGACGCGCGGTCACCGGGCATCCGGCCGGCGATTCGCTCGGCGTGGGGGCGGCGGCGGATGTCATGGTGATCGATCGCGCCGCGCTGAATGCCGACGTCGTCGTGGAAAGCAGCGATGCCGCCATCCTGTCGCAGCGCGGCACGAAGGCCATGCTGCGGCAGATGATCGTGGCGGGGCACGAGGTCGTGCGTGACGGTGTGCTCACGACCCTGGATCTCCCGTCGGTCCAGGCCGAGTTGGATGCCCAATTGCGTCATGCGACCGGGGGATACCTCGACTGGCGCGATGTCGCCGGGCAGTGGCGGGATGTGTTGCGGGGCTTCTACGCAGCCGATCAGCATCGGTGCGGCTGAGCGGCGAGCATCCCAAGGCCAGCGGCGACACCGCCCTCAGTTGGTGGAGATATTCGCCTCCCTCACCACCACCTCCCACACGGCACTTTCCTGCGCCATCAGGCTTCCCAGTTCCTCTGGGCTCGTCGCGACCGCGTCGCCGCCAGAGCGGCCGAGTTGCGTGCGGAAGGCCTCGTTCTCGACCAGTTCCCGCACTGCCGCACCCAGGCGTGCGACGACCGGCGCAGGCGTGCCGAGCGGCGCGAACAGCCCCCCGGTCGAGGCGGCGGCGTAGTTCGGCACCCCGGCCTCGGTCATGGTGGGCAGGTCGGGCATCAGCGCGTGGCGCTGCGTGCCGCACAGCGCCAGGGCGCGGATACGGCCGCCCTTCACCTGCGGCTCAGCCGAGGGCAGGCTGTCGAACATCATCGAGATATTGCCCGCCACCAGATCATTCATGGCCGGGCCGCCGCCACGATACGGCACATGGACAATGTCGATGCCGGTGCGGAACTTGAACAACTCGCCGGCCAGGTGGATCATCGATCCAGCGCCCCCTGAACCGAAGGTCAGAACGCCCGGCTGCGCCTTGGCCAAGGCCACGAGTTCCGCCACCGAACGCGCAGGCACCGCGTCGGACACCACCAACAGATGCTCGATCCTGAACGCCAGGGTGATCGGCATGAGGTCCCGCAGCGGATCGAACCCCATCCCGCGATACAGGTGACGGTTCACCGCGATGGCGCCGTTGGTGCCCATCAGCAGCGAATAGCCATCGGCCGGCGCGCGGATGACGTTCTCCATCGCCAGGTTGCCGCCGGCACCGGTGCGGTTTTCGACCAGCACCTGCCGGCCGAGTTTCTCGCTCAGCCCATTCGCCAGGATGCGTGCCAGCACATCGGTGCCGCCGCCGGCCGCGAAGGGGACGACCAGGCGGATCGGGCGTTCCGGCCAGCCTTGCGCGCGGGCGACGGCGGGCGCGGCCAGCACCGCCGTTGCGGCCAGCAGATGACGTCGTGCAAGCATGCCTGTGGTTCCTTCAAACTATGGGCGATTGGTTGGATATTGTCAGTCGTGCTCTCCGCTGGCGTTCCCGATAGTCCGATATCCCCGGGCGTTGTGCGCCGGGTTGTCAATCCGCCAATGCCGCTGTGACGCGGGCAAGGCCATAGTCACGCTCCGCGGCCACCCGGCTTACCTTGCCGTCGCGCAGGTCGGTCGCCAGCGCCGCCAGGCTGCGGTCCGCCGGGGCCCCGCAGCCGCCGCCGCCGGGGGTTTCCAGCCGCACGCTTTCGCCCGCCATCAGCACGAGGTTGGAGGCCTTGGAGGAGAGTTCTTCCTCCTCCGGCGTTCCTGGGTTTCGCAGCAGCCTTGCGCGCCCCCCTTCCTGCCCACCGAACAGGCCTGGCGCGCCGAGGCGGTGGCCGTCCGATCGCGTGGAGAAGACCACGCCATCGCGCGTGGCGCTGATCTGCCGCGCGATGCCGAGCCCGCCACGGAACTTGCCCGCGCCACCGGAACCATCGACCAGCGCATATTCATCGACCAGCAGCGAATACTCGTTCTCCAGCGCCTCGGCCGGCAGGTTGGACGTATTGGTGACATGGACGTGGACGCCGTCCATGCCATCGCCCGTGAAGCGCGCGCCATTCCCGCCGCCCATCGATTCCAGATAGACGAAATGGCCGTCCAGCCGGCGGCGGGGGCCGGAGAAGATGATCGCCGGCACGCTGTCCAGGCTGGCGGCCATCGCGCGTTCCGGCGGCAGCAAGTCCGCGAAGGCGCCGAACAGCGCCCGCGCCACCTTGTTGCAGGTGATGCTGCGCGCGCCCACCGCCGCCGGGTAGCGCGGGTTGAGCAGGCTGCCCTCGGGTGCCCGGATCTCTATACAGGCGGCCATGCCCTGGTTCGGCAACAGCCCCGGGTCGAGCAGCGTCTTCACCGCATAGTACACCGTGGCACGCAGCGCGCTTTCGGCGACGTTCAGCGCGCCGCGGGTCTGCGGGGCGGAGCCGGCGAAGTCGATGAGCAGGCTCTCGCCCTGCACCATCACAGTCGCCTTGATGGCGACGGGATCGCCGCCGAGGCCATCATCATCCATCCAGGCGGTGAAACTGGCGCTGCCATCGGCCATGTCGCGCACCCGGTTGCGCAGCCGCCGCGCGGTATAGGCCAGCAGGTCGTCGATCGCGCCGCTGACGGCGGCGATGCCCATCTGCTGCACCAGCGCCTGCACCAGCCGCACGCCGCGCAGATTGGCCGCGACCTGGACCTTCAGATCCAGCATCCGCTCATCCGGATCGCGCGAATTATGCCCGACCAGGGCCAACAGGTCGTCGTCCAACTCCCCGGCCCGCACCAGGCGGATCACCGGCAGGCGCAGCCCTTCCTCAAAAATCGACCGGGCCGTGCCGGAGATCGAACCGGGCGTCGGCCCGCCGACATCGGAATGATGCCCGACATTGGCGGCGAAGAAGGCCAGCGCACCGTCAATGAACACCGGCGTGACGATCGCGATGTCCGGCATATGGGTGCCGCCCGCCAGATACGGGTCGTTGCACATGAAGGCATCGCCTTCGCGCATCCGCTCGGGCGCATAGGCGTCCCGCACCGCTTTCACACTGCCCATCAGCGACCCGAGGTGCAGCGGGATATGCGACGCCTGGGCAATCAGCCGCCCGGCCGCATCGAACAGCCCGACGGAACAGTCTTTGCGTTCCTTGATATTGGTGGAGAAGGAGGAGCGGATCAGCGTATTGCCCATGTCCTCGGTGATCGAGAGCAGGCGGTTGCTGAACACCTCCATCGCGATCGGGTCGGCGAGCCGTGTCTCGGTCATGCGGCGATCTCCACGAGCAGGTTGCCGGATGGATCCACCACCACCTGCTGGCCCGGTTCGACGACGGTGGTGGAACTCATCTCATCGATAATCGCCGGACCGGCCAGGCGCTGCCCGGCGCCGAGCGTTGCGCGGTCGTAGACCAGGGTATCCACCCATCCGGTATCGAAATGCACCGGGCGCCTGGCGCGCGGCGCGGGGGTGCCGCTGGCGATCTGGGAAAACCGCGTCTCCGGCCGGTCCACCTGGCCGACGGCCTTGAGGCGGCAATTCACCACCTCCACCATGCGCCCGGCGACGTCGTAGCCGTATTCGCGCCGGTGCGCCTCGGCGAAACCTTGCTGGAAGGCGGCGAAGCCCATGGCGCCATCGGTTGGCGGTTTCACCTGCACCTCGTGGTTTTGGCCCTTGTACCGGGCCTCGACGACACGGTGGAAGCTACGCCGATCGGCGGGTACCCGGCTTGCGCCGAGCCAGTCGCGGCCACGGCCCTCCATCTCGTCAAAGCGGGCCAGGATGCCGGGCCAGGCTGCTTCCGTCGCTTCGACGACCTCGCTGCGGACGTAGTCCAGGCTGATGTCGGACATCAGGATCCCGCGGGCGCACATCGTACCCGGTTCCTGCGGCACCAGCACGCGCGCGATGCCGCATTCCTGCGCGACAGCGCCGGCATGCAGCGGCCCTGCCCCACCAAAGGGGAACAGCGCGAAGTCGCCGAGGTCGTGGCCCTTCTCGGTCGACACCGCACGGATCGCACGGCTCATGTTGGCGACAGCGATGCGGATGATGCCGAGCGCCGCCTGCTCCACCGTCAGGCCCAGTGGCCGGGCGATCTTCTCCTCGATCGCCTGCCGGGCGGCGGCTTCATCCACCCGCATCCGCCCGCCCAGAAGCGACACCGGGTCTAGCCGGTGAAGCACGATATTGGCGTCGGTCAGGGTCGGCAGCGTGCCGCCACGGCCATAGGCGACCGGCCCCGGGTCAGCGCCCGCGCTATGCGGTCCCACCTTCAACGCGCCGGCATCGTCGATCCAGGCGATGGAACCGCCACCAGCGCCGATCACATGCACATCCACCATCGGCGTGCGCACCGGATAATCGGCGACAAGCCGGCTGGTGGCGAAGGCCGGCACGCCACGTTCGATCAAGGACACATCGGTGCTGGTGCCGCCGACATCGAAGGTGACGACATTGGGGAAGCCCGCCGCCCTCGCGACCTCGGCCGCACCGACCACGCCGGCAGCCGGGCCGGACAGGCAGGTGCGGACCGGATAGGCGCGCACCGTTTCGACCGACATCAACCCGCCGTTGGAGTGGATGGTATAGGGCGCCGTCGTCACACCGATCGCGATCAACCGCTCCAGGAAGCGGTCCAGATAACGTTCCATCTTCGGCCCGACATAGCCGTTGATGACGGTGGTGGAGAAACGTTCGTACTCGCGGAACTCCGGCAGCACCTCGGCCGAGGTCGAGACATAGACCGACGGCAATCGCGCCCGCACGATCTCGGCAGCGCGGCGTTCATGCGCGTCGCGCAGGTAGCTGTGCAGGAAGCAGATCGCGATGGCTTGCACATCAGCGGCGGCCAGCGCTTCAGCGGCCGCGGCCACCGCCGCTTCGTCCAGCGGCACCAACTCCTCGCCAGCGGCGTTGATCCGGCCCGGCACCTCGATACGCAGGGCACGCGGCGCCAGCGGAGGGGCCTTGTTGATGGAATAGTCGTAGAGGTTCGGCCGGGTCTGCCGGCCGATCTCCAGCACGTCGCGGAAACCCTTGGTGGTGATCAACCCCGTGCGCACGCCGCGGCGTTCGATCACCATGTTGGTCGCGACAGTGGTGCCGTGGCCGACAAAACCGATCTCCGCGGGGCGGATATCGAATTCGGCGATCAACGCGCTCAACCCGGCCTCGATCGCCTCGGATGGATCGCCTGGGGTGGAGGGTGTCTTGAAATACCGCAGCGAGCCGTCGCGCTCGTCATGCACGGTGAAGTCGGTGAAGGTGCCGCCGACGTCGAAACCGATCCGATACATGAGTGTTCCCAAAATCTATCGGCATCCAGCCCGGCCGGACGCATCGCACCGCCTGACCGAAGCACCCACCCCAGAGAATGGCCAATGCAAAAGCGGCTGCCAGTCATCCGGAAAGCTGATATGCTTGGTTGATGCGTCGTTTCATCCCATGCCGCGCTCGCTAAGCCAGCGCGGGTTGCAGGCCTTCCTGCTGACCGTGCTGACCGGCAGTGTCTCGGCCGCCGCCGACACCATCGGCCGGTCGCAGCCGGCGGTCAGCCGGTTGCTGAAGGAACTGGAACACGACGTCGGTTTCCGCCTGTTCGACCGGGTGAAGGGCCGGCTGCACCCGACGCAGGAAGGCCGGTTGCTGTTCGAGGAATTGCAACGATCCTTCACCGGCCTCGACCGGATCGCCTCGATCGCCGGGGAGATCCGCCTGGGGCGGCGCGGTACCATCTCCCTGGGGGCGATGCCGGCCGCGGCGGCCTTGCTGCCGCGGGTCATGCAGGCGTTTTCGGCCCAGCGCCCCGGCACGGCCATCACCTTCCACACCGTGCCATCCGAAGCGGTGGTGCATATGCTGCTTACCCAGGGCTGCGACCTCGGTTTCATCAGCGGGGCCGCGGCGGCACCCGGGTTGCGGACCGAACGGCGCTACGTCCTGCCATGCTACTGCGTGCTGCCGCCCGGCCACCACCTGGCCGGCAAGCAGCGCCTGCTGCCGGAGGATCTGGCCGGCGAGGCCCTGGTGACCATGGCGCCCAGCACCCGCATCGGCCAGCAATTCGCCGCCATCCTGGAGCAGCACGGGGTGGACAAGCTGACCCGCGTGGAAACGCACCTGTCCTATATCGTTTCGGATCTGGTGATGGCGGCGGTCGGTATCGGCGTGGTCGATGCCTTCACCGCTGCTGCCCATGTCGCCAAGGGTGGGCTGGTGCGGCCGTTCGAGCCGGCGATCACCTTTGAGGTGAAGGCGGTCCATGTCGCTGAAACCGAACTTTCGGCGACCCTCGCCCTGCTGCTGACGCTCTGCGACCAGGTGTTCCGCAGCCTGCCGGACCTCGGCCTGCCCGCGACCAGGTGACGGCGCATCAGGAATACGCATACCCCCGGTCGGGAAACCAATTTGACGCGACGGACCCGGGGCTCGACCCTGGCGCCAACGCGAGCCCCGGGGAAGTACATGATTGAAACCTATGATGCCGCGATCCTCGGCGGCGGCCTGGTCGGCACCGCCGTCGGCATCGGCCTCGCTGGCCAGGGGCTGAAGACCGCGATCCTGGACGAGGGCGACATCGCCCATCGCGCCAGCCGGGGCAATTTCGCCCTGATCTGGGTGCAGAGCAAAGGTCTCGGCATGGTCAGGTACTCGTCCTGGACACGCCATTCGGCCGGACTCTGGCCGGGCTTTGCCGCCACGCTGCGCGAGGAGTCAGGCATCGACGTCTCACTCCAGCAACCCGGCGGCTTCACCCTGGCGCTTGGCGAGTCCGAGTTGGAACGCCGTGCCGCCTTCATGGAACGCTTGCAGGCCCAGCCTGGGTTCGAGCGCTACCCGCATGAGGTTTGGGACCGCTCCCAACTGCGCCAGATCTTCCCCGAGATCGGGCCGGAGGTCGCCGGCGCGATCTACTGTCCCTTGGATGGCCATGTGAACTCGCTGCGGCTGTTCCGCGCCCAGCATGTCGTTTTCGCCCGGCGCGGCGGCACCTATTTGCCAAACCTGCCGGCCGACGCTGTCACCCCCCTGCCCGGCGGTGGTTTTCGCATCCTGTCCGGCGGCCGCAGCATCGAAGCGGCGCGGCTCGTGCTGGCGGCCGGCATCGCCAATGCCCGGCTGGCCCCCATGGTCGGGTTGGACGCCCCGGTGCGGCCGCAGCGGGGCCAGGCCCTGGTGACCGAAAAGACAGCGCCCTTCCTGACCCACCCCATCGTCACCCTGCGCCAGACCGACGAAGGCGGGGTGATGATGGGCGACAGCCAGGAGGAGACGGGCTTCGACGAAGGCAGCGGCCTCGGCATCCTCGGCACCATGGCCGATCGCGCGGCGCGGATGTTCCCGAAGATCGGGCAGTTGAATGTCGTGCGGACCTGGTCGGCGCTGCGGGTGATGACGCAGGATGGCTTCCCGATCTACCAGCATTCCGAGACAGCCCCAGGCGCCTTCCTCACCACCTGCCACAGCGGCGTCACCCTGGCGGCCGCGCACGCGCTGACGGTCGCGCCGATGGTCGCGGCAGGCAGCCTCGATGCCAGCCTCGACGCCTTCCACCCTCGGAGGTTCCATGTTCCAGCGGCTGCCTGAAGCCAGCGATGCCACGCGTCGCGCGCGTGTCGATTTCACCCTGGATGGCGCCCCGGCGCAGGGTTTCACGGGCGACAGCGTGGCCGCCGCGCTGCTGGCACTGGGCCGCGATGCCTGCCGGGAGACTGCCGTTTCGGGCATGCCGCGCGGTCCCTATTGCATGATGGGCGTGTGCTTCGATTGCCTGGTCGTCATCGACGGCACGGGTAACCGCCAGGGCTGCATGGTGCGGCTGCGTGACGGCATGGTGGTGGAAACCCAGGCGGGCAAACGGGAGATCGGCCGATGATCCGCATCGACCAGTTGGATGCGCTGCGCCCGACCTATGATGTAGTGGTGGTCGGCGCCGGCCCGGCCGGCCTGGCAGCAGCCAGCACCGCCGCAGCCCATGGGTTGGAGGTGCTGCTGGTGGATGAAGCGGCCTCGCCCGGCGGCCAGATCTACCGCGCGATCACCGAGAACCCGGTGCAGGATCGGGCGATGCTGGGCGAAGACTACTGGAAGGGCACCGCCGTCGCCGAGGGAATGTTGGCGAGTGCGGTGCACTACCTGCCCGGCGCCGTGGTCTGGCATTTGGACCGGCAGCGCCAGATCGGCCTGTCGCTGGCTGGCCGTGCGGCGACGCTGACCGCACGCCGCGTCGTGCTGGCGACCGGCGCGCTGGAACGACCCTTTCCGGTCAAGGGCTGGACCTTGCCCGGCGTGATGAGCGTCGGCGCGGCGCAGACCATGCTGAAGGCGTCCGGGATGGTCGCGCAGGGCCGCGTCGCGTTGGTCGGGAGTGGGCCGCTGTTGTGGCTACTGGCCAGCCAGTATGTCGCGGCTGGGCACCCGCCCACCGCGATCCTCGACACCACGCCGGCCGGCAATTGGCGTCAGTCGATGACAGTGCTGCCAGGATTTCTGCGCTCACCCTACTTCCGCAAAGGCCTGCGGCTGATGCTGCGGGTGCGGCGCGCCGTAAAAATCATCTCCGGCATTACGGAATTCGCCATAGAGGGGAGTGAGGCGCATGCTGCCACGATCGTCTATCGCCGTGGCCAGGGCGCGCCGGAGCGCATGGCGGTCGACCAGGTGCTGCTGCACCAGGGCGTCACGCCCAATGTGAACCTGGCGAATGCCGCCGGGTGCGCGCTGGCTTGGAATGACGCGCAGGCCTGCTTCAGCCCAGAGGCCGATGCCTGGGGTCGGTCCAGCATCGACGGCATCGTCATCGCCGGAGATGGCGCGGGCATCGCCGGCGCCGAGATCGCAGCCCTGCGCGGCCATCTGGCGGGGTTGGACGCCGCCTGCGCGCTGGGGCGGATCGGGCTTTCGGCACGCGACCGGCTGGCTGCGCCGCTGCGGGCCGAACTTGAGGTTTATGGCCGGGGTCGGGACTTCCTCGACCGGTTGTACCGACCCGCCGACAATTTCCGCCTGCCGCATGACGAAGCGCTGGCCTGCCGCTGTGAGGAAGTGACCGGGCGGCAACTGCGCGAACTCGCGGCACTCGGCGTGCCTGGGCCGAACCAGATGAAGGCGATGAGCCGTTGCGGCATGGGCCCCTGCCAAGGCCGCCTGTGTGGGTTGACGGTGGTCGAGACGATCGCGGCGGCCCGCGGGATATCGCCCGCGGAGGTCGGCTACTACCGGTTGCGCACGCCGGTGAAGCCGCTGACCGTGGCGGAAATGGCCTCGATGCCGCGGCAGGCGTCGGATGTGAAAGCGGTCATCAGGGTGTGAACGATGGTGAGCGCGTGGCGATAGCGCGCTTCGCCTGAACCCCGGTACCGCGCCAGGACCCCACATCGCCATCACGAAACAAAGCGCTTGACGCTTTGCTCATGCATCGCAATCATTGATCCAGATCAAATACACTGTATTTTTGGAGAATACAGATGGCCGATGGTATGCAGCCGATAGACGACAAGGCGCAGGAGACGGGCGTCCGCCCCCTCACCTCCGCCCTGAAGACGTTGGACCTGCTCGACCACCTCGGCCGCAGCAGTCAGCCGGTCCGCCTGGCGCTGTTGGCGCGGGAACTCGGGGTCGCCCGCGCGACGATCTATCAGCGCCTCGTCACGCTCATCGCGGCGGGATGGGTGGAGCAGACGCCGGAGGGGCATTTCCGACTGACCTTGCGCGCCGCCCGCCTGGCGCAGGCCGCGACCGAACAGGCCGGCCTCGGCATACGCACCCTGCCCGTGCTGGAGGCGCTGACCGCCGAAACCGGTGAAGCCGCGTCGCTGGCCGCCATGGAGGGCGACGAGCCCTGCATCCTGCAACGTGTCGAACCCAAGGGTGTCCTGCGCATCGAAATGCGCGTCGGCGCCACGATGTCGCTGACGGAAAGTGCTTCGGGGCGCGTGCTGCTCGCCTTCGCCGAACCTGAGCGTCGGCACCGGCTTGCATCCGGAGTTGACCCGGCGTTGTTGGAACAGGTGCGGCTGACTGGCCACGCGATTTCCAGCGGTCGCTCGATCGACGGGGTTCTCGCGGCGGCGGTGCCGGTCTTTGATCATCGCGGCGTCTGCATTGCCGCCCTGTCCCTGGTCGCGCCGGTGCAGCGCTTCGCGCCGGATGGCTGGATTGTCCCGCTGCGGGCCGCGGCTGCCAGGCTCGGCGATATCCTGAAAGGTCGTTCGGCATGAGCGTCGCCCTGTCATCGCATGCGGCGCCGCAAATGCGCCCGGCCAGCCTGCTGATGCGGCCCGAACGGCTGGCGGCGATGCAGCCCAGCCGCGTCAGTGCCTCGCGCGCCCTGATGGCGCAGGCAATCCGTGAAGGCTGGCGCATCACCACGCGACGCTTCGATATCGACGCCGCCTCGGCCGGGACCGCGGTCTATGAGATCGCGATGCCGGGCGGCGTGTTCAGTTTCCTCGCCTATTCCAACACGCCGCAGCGCACCGGCCGCACGGGTCGCATCATCGGCCGCGCCTGGGACATGACCGGCGCCCTGGTCGAGGGTGCTGCCGATGACACGACGATCGAGACGACGCGCCAGGAGCTGCCGAAACTCTACGCCGGCCGCGCGACGCCGGGCACGCTGGTCTGGTGCCGGTCCAACCGTAGCATGCGGGTGTTCGACGCGACTGTCGCGGCACTGGCCGCCGGGCACCAGCCGGAACCGTCGTTGGTCGCGCAATCCTGCTACCTGATGCGCAACACCGGGCTGGACGGCAACGGCACATTCGGCACGCGGTCGTTCCTGGCGCTGGAGGCGGACCATCCGCTGCGCAACCCGCTCGCGGCGCAGATGCTCTGCGCCTACATGATGCGGGAATTCGCCGCCGATCTCGCGAACCATCTGGCCCGGCAGCGGTCGCCCGATGCGGTGGCGTTGTCGCCGGAGGTCCGGCGCTTCCTTGGGATCGGCAATGGTTCGGCGTTGGGGCTGATCCTGTTCATCAACAACCATCCCCGGTTGATCGATGCCTGGATCGGCGCGCGGGAAGCCGCGATCGTGGCGGCGAAATCACTGCATCTGGCACCGGGCGATGCGCGCCTGGCGCATCTGGAAGCGCTGGTTCGCCGCGCCGCGACCTTCCGGCGGGAAGACCGCATGGTCTACGACGCCTTCGCCCCCAGCGCGCAGATCGCCGGCGAGTTGGAGAAGGTCGCTGAACTTGTCCGGACGCTGGACACGCAGGCGCCATATCCGCTCGACGCCCTGGCCTCGTTGGTCGGACACCGCTTCCACCCGGAGACGCAAGAGACATTGCTGTCCCTGATGGTCGAACTTGTGCCTGACGAAGCCGACCGCCTGGCGCAGCACCTGATCGTCAGCGAGGAGATGGACGTCCGGCCCGCCATGTCGGCCGGATCCCTGCGCGCCCTGCTGCGCCGCGACTACGCCTGGGCGCTGGAATGGGACATGGCGGCTCCCGGGGCCTATGCCCAGGTCTGGTACAAATCCGCCACGGCCGAGGAACCCCGGCGCGGCCCACGTGCCGAGGCGCCGGATGCGTTCAATCTCGGGCTTGATGTGCCAGGGCTTGTGCAGGCGCTGGACGCCGCCCTGGCCGCGCGCGACGCGGCGGAACCGGTCGGCCGCTTGCTGCTGGCGCGGCCGGATCTTCGGCAGATCGTGGCGCGGGTGCAGGGGCTGGAGGGGCTGGACTACCATTCGCCCCACGCCAACATCATGGGCGATAACTTCATCCCGGCGCATCTGGTGCGCCTGATGAACGTGACTTTGCACGGGGTGGACAAGACGCGGGACTATCTGGCGCGCAACCTGCGTGGCGTGCTGTTCCACGGGGCGCCGCTGGCATCGGAACTCGCGGATGGCCCCGACCCCGACTGGTTCTATCCGCCGGAGCCGCAGGCATGAGCGACGCCCCCGTGACGCTGCTGCCGCGTGAAGTACGGCTGGTGGTCGAACGTATCCTATTGCTGACCCGCCTGCCCGCGGGATCGGTGCCGGCGGTGCGCGATGTCGTGCTGTATTCGGCGGCGGCCGGCCTTGGTGGGCTGCCGTTGCTGCAACGGCGATTTGACGATCTGCGGTCCGTAAACCTCGCGTCCATCCGCATCAGCGAGACCGCGCCGGGGCACCTGGCGGTGGACGCCGGCGGCCAGCACGCCTGGATGGTCCTGCCGTTGCTGCTGGATGCGCTGGGTGAGGCCGTGGCACGCCATGGCGCGGCGCTGGCGACGGTTGAACACGTGCTGGATGCCGAGGAATTGGGCGCCGCTTGTGCGATGGGTCCGCGCGCCGGGCTGACGCTCTTCACCGCCGCGGGCGCCTGTATCGGCCCGGCCAATGGGCCGGACGCCGCCCTGATGCGTGCCGACGCCCCGCTGATCCTGCTGGCCGCGCCGGCGGCCGATGCGACCGATGCCGTGCTGGCCCGCGTGCTGCGCGATGGGCTGCGCGTCGAGGCCCCGCTGTGGTGGGAATTGCACCATCTCTCCAACACCTCCCTGTCCCCCGACACGCCGGAATCCCGCCGGCACGCCGGGCCCGTCATCGTGGAGGCTGACGGCCGCATCATCGGCCGTAGCGACCACGACGACGACACCGACCTGTCCCTGTTGACCGAAGCCCCGGCTGCAAAGGCCACGAAACATGAGGCCGCCTGAATGTTGATCGATGCCCTGCAATGCGGCCATTTCGACGCCGATGTCTTCGCCCAGTTGCGGCGCGGCAATATCAGCGCTGTCACCGTCACCTGCGGTTTTTGGGAGGACCCGCTGGAGTCCTTCGATTCCCTCGGCAAATGGCGCGACCTGATCGCGGAGAACGCGGACACCGTCGCTTTCGCCCGCACGCCCGCGGAGATCGAGGCCGTCGCCGCGACCGGCCGCACCGCCATCATCCTGGGCTATCAGAACACCGATCTGTTCGGCGGTCGTATCCGCCTGGTCGAGATGTTCGCGGAGCTCGGCGTTCGCGTCGTGCAGCTGACCTACAACAACCAGAACGCGGTTGGTGGCAGTTGCTACGAGACTGACGACAGCGGCCTCGCCCGCTACGGGCGCGAACTGGTGCGGGAGATGAATGCCGCGGGCATCCTGATCGACTGTTCCCATGTCGGGGAGCGCACGACCTTGGATGCCATCAAGCATTCGCAAAAACCGATCGCCGTCACCCATGCCAATGCGCGGTCGCTGATCCCGCACTACCGCAACAAGGGCGACGACATCCTGCACGCGCTGCGCGACAGCGGCGGCGTCATCGGCTGTGCGGTCTACCGCAACATCACCGGCGACCACTACTGCGCGTCGATCACCAACTGGTGCGAGATGGTGGCGCGCACGGTGGACATCGCGGGCATCGATGCGGTCGGCATCGGCACCGACTACGGCCACGACAATCGGCCGGAAGACTACGCCTGGATGCGGATGGGCCGCTGGACGCGCGGCATCGACTATGGCGCGGCCTCGGCCGCCAAGCCCGGCAAGGCGCCGCGCGCGGAATGGCTGGCGGATGGCGTATCCGGGCTGGGGCAGATCCCGGACGGGCTGCGCGCGGTCGGCTTCAACCCCGCCGAATTGGACAAGCTGACCCACGGCAATTGGATGCGGCTCTACGGGGCGACGTTCCGTTCCAACTGAAAACCCACGACATGACGGAGGCGAGGATGGCTGACATGGTATTCACCCGACGCACAGCCCTGGCGGCCGCCGGTGGCGTGGCGCTGTCAATGCCGGCGTTCCGCCGCGTGCGGGCGGCCGAGGTGCTGCACGTCAATACCTGGGGCGGCATCTGGGAAAGGGCGGCGATCAAGAACCTGTTCGAACCCTTTACCCGTGACACGGGGATCGAAATTCGTCCGGTCTCGCCTGTGTCCTTCGCCAAGCTCGCCCAGCAGGTGCGCAGCGGCGCCTATGAGTTCGACGTGACGACCCTGGGCGCCGGCGAGATCATTCGCGCCAACCAGGCGAATTTGCTGGAAAACCTGGACAGTTCCGACCTGGTGAAAAGCCCGCCCTTCCCCGGCGCAGCCTTCCAGAACGGGGCGAGCAGCCACGCCTTCGCCACCGTGATGGCCTATCAGAAGGCGCGCTACCCCAATGGCCCGCCGACGGGCTGGGCGGATTTCTGGGATCAGCAGAAGTTCCCGGGGTCCCGCTGCATGCAGCGCTACGCGTCGCGCATCCTGCCGCTGGCGCTGGCGGCGGATGGCGTGCCGACCAATACCCCGTCAAACCAGATCTATCCGATGGACATCAACCGCGCCTTCCGCAGCCTGGACAAGATCAAGCCGAACGTGCGCGTGTGGTGGACCCAGGGGCAGCAGTCGCAACAACTGCTGCGCGATGGCGAGATCGACCTGATCGCCCTGTGGCACGGCCGCACCTTGGAATTGATCGACGAAGGCAAGCCGATCGAGATCGTCTGGAACCAGGGGCAGTTGGAGCGCGCCTATTGGGTCGTGGCGCGCGGCACGCCGCGCCGCGATGCCGCCATGCGGTATCTGGAATCCGCGCTGAAGCCGGAACGCGTCGCCGGCTTCTGCCGGGATTCGCTGAATGGCCCGCTGAACCCGGCCGCCTTCCAGTATCTCAGCGCCGCGGAATCGGCGCGCATGCCGACCTCGCCCGCCTATGCCGACAAGGTGTTCGAGCAGGACATCCTGAATTTCGGCGGCGACGTGAATGCCGTGACCCAGCGCTTCGAGCGCTGGATCGGCAGTTGAGCGGCGCCACGCGATCCTGGCTGCTGCTGACTCCGCTGCTGGCGTTCCTCGCGGCATTCTTCCTGGTGCCGCTTGGACAGGTGGTGGTGATGAGCGTGACGGAGCCGAGTTGGGGGCTCAGCCACTACGCCGATATCGCGACCGACGGCTTCCATCTGCGCGTGCTGCTGGACACGTTCCTGACCGCGCTGCTGGTGTCGGTGTGCTGCCTGCTGCTCGGGTTTCCGCTGGCCTATGCCATGGCTGCGGTGCCGCCTGGCTGGGCCGCCGCGATGATGGTCGTGGTGACCATGAGTTTCTGGACGAGCTTTCTGGTCCGCACCTATGCCTGGATGGTCATCCTGGGCAATCGGGGGCCGGTCGCGCAGATTTTTGGCTGGGCCGGTTTCCCCGCGCCCGACCTGCTGTTCACCCGCTTCAGTTCGACCATCGCGATGACCCATATCCTGCTCCCCTACATGGTGCTGAGCCTGTACGGCGTGCTGCGGAAGATTGAACCTGCCTTGCTGCGTTCAGCCGCCAGCCTGGGCGCGCCGCCGGCCTCGGTCATCCGCCATGTGGTGCTGCCGCTGGCCGCACCCGGCATCGCGAATGGCTTGACCCTGGTCTTCGTGCTGTGCCTGGGCTTCTACGTCACGCCGATCCTGCTCGGCTCGCCGCGCGAACAGATGATCGCGGGCGTGATCGGGCAACAGGTCGAGGAGTTCCTGAATTTCGGCGAGGCCTCGGCCCTGGCCGTGGTGCTGCTGGCCAGCACGCTGCTGGTGTTGGGCCTGTATCATCGACGCTTCGGCCTCGATAAGTTGTGGGGCTAGGGGGATGCGCGTCTTCCTCCTGCTGCTCGGCGCGCTGGTGCTGGCCTTTGTCGCGGCGCCGCTGCTGATCGTGGTGCCGATGTCGTTCAGCACCGCGGCCTCACTGGAGTTCCCGCCACCGGGTTGGAGCACCGCCTACTACGCCGCGTATTTCAACGATGCGCGCTGGACGCGGCCGACGATGAACAGCCTTGGCATCGCGCTGGCCGTGTCTGTCGTGACCATGGTGCTGGTGACGCCGGCGACCTTCGCGCTGGTGCGCCATCGTTTCGCCGGCAAGGGCGTGATGAACCTGCTGCTGATGCTGCCCTTGGCAGTGCCGCATATCGTCATCGCCATCGGGTACTACGCCTATCTCGCGGATTTGCGGCTGTTGCAGACGTTTCCGGGGATCATCCTGGCGCATACCGCGCTGTCGGTGCCGCTGGCGTTCCTGGTTCTCTCGGCCAACCTCAAAGGGTTCGACCGGGGGCTGGAACGCGCTGCGCTGTCACTTGGCGCCAGCCCGGCCAAGACCTTCTGGCACGTCACGCTGCCGGTGCTGTGGCCCGGCTTCATGGCCGCGTCCCTGTTCGCCTTTGTGCAGAGTTTCGATGAAACGGTGGTGGCGCTGTTCATCTCCGGTCGCGAGACCGAGACTCTGCCGCGCAAGATGTTCGACAGCATGCGTAGCCAGGCGGATCCCGTCATCGCGGTCGTGTCCACGCTGTTGTTCACGGCGGTTGTCGTGCTTGTCCTGGCGCCAGTGCTCTGGCGTGCCCTGTCCCGCCGCCGATCGGAGACTGCCCGGTGATCGCGCCCTACCTCGAACTCCGCAACCTGTCCAAAAGCTACGACGGGCACAGCCGCGCGCTGGATGCGGTGAACCTGACGGCCTCGCGCGGTGAGTTCATCACCTTTCTCGGCCCCAGCGGTTCCGGCAAGACGACCACGCTGATGCTGATCGCGGGGTTCGAGGCCGCGACGACGGGCGACATCCTGGTGAATGGCGTGTCCATCGGTAGCGTGCCACCGCATCGGCGCGGCATTGGCGTCGTGTTCCAGAACTACGCGCTGTTTCCGCACCGGACCGCGGTGCAGAATGTGATGTTTCCCTTGCTGATGCGGAAGATCCCGAAGGCCGAGGCAGCCCGCAAGTCGCTTGAGATGCTGGCCCTCGTCGGCCTGGAACGCTATGCGGACCGCCACCCGCGAGAGCTATCCGGCGGGCAGCAGCAACGCGTGGCACTGGCCCGAGCGCTGGTGTTCGACCCTGCCCTGCTGCTGCTGGATGAACCACTCGGGGCGCTGGACAAGAACCTGCGCGAGCAGTTGCAGATCGAGATCAAGCGCATCCAGCGCAGCCTTGGCGTCACCACCATCTTCGTGACGCATGACCAATCCGAAGCGATGGCCATGTCCGACCGGATCGTGGTGTTCGACGGCGGCCGCATCCAGCAGGCCGGCACACCGCTGGAGGTCTACGACCGGCCGGCCAATACCTTCGTCGCCCGCTTTGTTGGTGACAGCAACCTGTTGGCTGCTCGGATGACGGACCCGTCTGCGGGAAAGGTGGACATTGCCGGCATCGGCACCGCCCAAGTGCCGCCGCAGTCCGGCCGACAGACAGGCGAAGCGGTGACGCTGCTGCTTCGCCCGGAAGCTTTCGGCCTGGCAGGTGCCGGCACCAATGACTGCCGGCTGCGGGTGGAGACGGTCGTGCATTTCGGCGACAGTGCACTGCTGATCGGTCGCGCCGGCGATACGCCACTGCGCGCCCGCCTGCCGGGGCACGCCGCGCAGGGCATTGCCGAGGGCGCCGAGATCGCCCTCTCCTGGCGGCCAGACGCCGCGCATATCATTCCGGGAACAGCAATATGATGTGGAAGACATTGGCGTTTCGGGCCTGCGTCCTGGCCGGCCTGGTGCCGGGTGCGGTCGCAGCGCAATCGCTGACCATCGCCTTGCAGACCGACCTCACGGCGCTCGACCCGCATGTGGCGCCGACCTTCACCAGCGCCGGCATGCAGCAGCATGTCTATGGCAGCCTGGTTGCGATGGATGTGCGGCTGAACATCGTGCCGGATCTGGCAACCGCCTGGCGCAACATCGACGAAACGACCTGGGAGTTCGACCTGCGCGAGGGTGTGCGCTTTTCGGATGGCACGCCCTTCACGGCGGATGATGTGGTCTTCTCCCTCCGCCGCGCCGCCACCATCCGAAACCCGGCCGGGACCGTCGCCCCCTATGTTCGCGCTATCCGTAGCGTGACGGCTGTTGGCCCACACCGTGTGCGCCTGGTGACGGCGACACCCTATCCCCTGCTGATCGCCGACCTGACGCGCGTGCGCATCATCCCAGCCCTGCTGGGCGATGACGTGACCACCGAACGCTTCAACCGTGGCGAGGCAGCGATCGGCACCGGCCCCTACCGCGCGGTGCGTTGGACCCCGGGTGACCGATTGGAACTGCAGCGCAACCCCGGCCACTACGGCCCGGCCCCGGTTTGGGAGAATGTGGTCTTCCGCCCGATCACCAGCGACACATCCCGCCTGGCAGCTCTGCTCAGCGGCGGCGCCGATGTCATCGACAAGGTGTCCACGGCCGATGTCGCGCGGATGCGCACCGACGACCGCGTGGTGCTGTTCCCGCACGACGGCAATCGCACCATGTTCCTGGTGCCCGACCTGTCGCGCGACGTATCGCCCTTCGTCACCGCCCGCGATGGCACGCCGCTGGATCCGAATCCGCTGCGCAAGACGGAGGTGCGTCGCGCTCTATCACTCGCCATCAACCGCACCGCGCTGGCGGAGCGGACGATGGAAGGCCTTGCCTCACCGGCCAACCAGGCGGCGCCTCAGGGGATGTTCGGCTACTCCGACCGCATCCCACCCGCGACCTTTGACGCCGTCGGCGCCCGCCGGCTGCTGGCCGAAGCCGGCTACCCCAACGGCTTCCGCCTGACCCTGCATTGTTCGTCCGGCCGATACGTCAACGATCGGCAGACCTGCCAGGCCGTCGGACAGATGCTGAGCCGCATCGGGATCGAGACGGTGGTGGAAGCCGAACCGCCGTCGGTGTTCTACACTCGCATGACACGCTTCGACGCGAGTCTGTTGCTGAACGGCTGGGGCAGCATCGGCGACAACCTGACGGTGATGCGCCAGGCGCTGCATTCGGTAGATGAGAGCCGCGGCTACGGCGGATTCAACCGCGGGCGCTATGCAAACGCCGAGGTCGACCGGCTGATCGAAGCCGCCGCCGGCACCATCGACACCACCCGCCGCGCGGCGGCGCAGCAGGCAGCGATGGAGCAGGCGATGGCGGACCTCGGCGTCATCCCGCTCTATACGGCCAGTTGGGCCTGGGCGACGCGCCGAGGCCTGGCCTATGAGGCCGGATTCGACGAGGGCACCATGGCAACACGGGTGACGCGCCAGTAGCGCGTCAGCCCTTGGCGGCATGCTCCCGCTTCTTCATGTTCTCCGCCCAGCGCCACTTTTCTTCCTCGGAATGCGTGGTCTGGGTGCTGTGCATCGGCGCCCACTCAGGCACCTTCAGCCAGAGGCGCAGCAGGTGCCGCCGACGCTCTTTCTCGGGGAAATCCTCGTAGTCGGTGCGGCCGTGGAAGATCTTGCGGTTGTTGACGAACTGCATGTCGCCAGGCTGGAAGTCCATGTCGAGATAGACGTCCGGCGACATCGCAATCTTGTCCATCCTGTCCAGCGCCGCGATCTGCTCCGCGCTCAGCACCACATCGCCCGCCGCGACCGCGCGACGAATGTAGCCGCGGATGTAATAGACCTCGAGCGCGCCCTGGTTCCGCAGGAAGACCGGCACCTTATAAGGCGTCAGCGCCGCCCGATCGGCGCCCTTCGCATCGGCATTGGTGCTGCGATAGGGAAAGCCCTCGTACAGCGGGGCAAGCAAGGCCGCGTCCTCGGCCAGCAGCATGTTGTGTACGGCGTGCGCACTGGCCAGGCGGCTCGCACCGCCTGATTTCGCGGGGCGCAGGCACAGCAGCGCCACGATGTCGCAACTGTCGGTGTGCATGCCGATATGCCCGCCATTGTGATAGGCGCGCGGCTCGGCCTCCTCGTCGCTGAGATCGATGACATGGCCAAGCTTTTCACCAATCCAGCTCTGCGGCAGGCCCACGCCGAAATGCGTGCCGATACCCCAGAAAATCATGCCGAGTTCGTCGTCGCTGTAGCGTTCGCGCGGCAGGCCGCGAATCATGACGAAACCGCGCCCCTCGGTAATCTCCTGACGCATGGCGGGCAAGGTCGCGGCGAGCGAGGGCAGCGGGAAGTCAGCGGCACCGACCGCTTCCAGGCTCGCGCCGCGCGCGCGCAAGACCCTTACAGCAGCCTCGATCTCTGCCAGGGTCGCGGGATCGAGGTGATGAACCCAGCCTGACTGACCCGCCATCTGGGGACCAGTCCAGACGCTGAAGCCGTCGACGAGTGTAGGGCTGGGGACATTGACCGGTGCGTTCATGGCGCATTCTCCTGCTTGCCTAAGCCATCCTCCATCCTCGATTGTCCGCGCGCAAGAGAATTGACAGGACATTCGGACTTATGTGTAGCCTGTGATCCCTCGCAAGGAGACTGCCATGCAAAGCCCCCTTCCCACCCGCCGCATGGTGCTGGCTGCGAGTTTGGCCGCCGCCACAGTGCCGGCCCAGGCGCAAAGCTGGCCGACCCGCCCGGTCCGCGTCATCGTCCCCTTCCCCCCTGGCGGGGCCACGGATTTCATCGCCCGCCTGGTCGCCGAGGCCCTTGGCCCCGTGCTGGGCCAACAGGTCTTCGTCGAGAACCGCGGCGGGGCATATGGCATGCTCGGCATGCAGGCTGCAGCTACGGCAGAGGCGGACGGCTACACGCTCGCCGCGACAGCACCGGGAGTCCTGGCGGTCAACCAGTTCGTTCTGAAGCGTATGTCCTACGATCCTGAAAGGGATCTCCGCTCCGTCTCGATGATCGCCAGCATTCCTTACGTGATGGTGGTGCCAAGCAGCGTGCCGGCGCGCAGCGTCGCGGAGTTCGTCGACCTGGTGAAGCGCAACCCGGGCCGCTACAATTTCGGCACCTCCGGCATGTCCTCGCGGCTGACGGTGGAACTCTTCCGTGCCTTGGCCGGTGGGCTCGACATGACCATGGTGCAGTATCGCGGTGGCGGGCCGCAGCGAGTGGATCTGCTGCGCGGCGACCTGCACGTGGTCATCGACCAACTGCCCAGCTTCCTTGAGGATTTCGAGAAGGGCGTGCTGGTCCCCCTTGCCATCAGCACCCCGACGCGAAGCCCGATGCTGCCGAACGTGCCGACGATGATCGAGGCTGGCATCGCCGGCTACGAAGCCGCTGCGTGGCTGGCCTATTCGGCACCACGCGCCACACCAACCCCTGTGATCACGCGCCTGAATACCGCGATCGACGAAGTGCTGCGCCGCCCTGAGATTGTACAGCGCCTTGCGACCTGGGGCGCGACACCGGTCGGTGGCTCGCCCGAACACATGGACTCTATCGTCACGGCCGAACGCATCCGGTGGCAGGAGGCTGTTCGTGTGGCCGGAATCGAGCCTGAGTAGCCGCTGAGTTTGGAGCGCTGACCCTTCCGAGGGTCAGCCCGATCGCCTCAAAGATCCGTCACTCGGCCCCGTCAGGACCAGATGCGCCAACTGTCAGGGCGGATGGTCAACCAGGCGGACTGACCTTCCGGAAAATCCTTGTCCTCGACGGGTTGAATGACCTGGATGACCAGATCGCCAATCTCGACACGATAGCGCGCCAACATGCCAAGATACTCCCGCCCGACAATCCTCACCTGAAGGCAGGAAACCTCCTCACCCGGCACCGGGGTCGCGCTGAGCCGCAACTCGTCGGCACGCAGTAGGAAGCGCGTTTCCGCCTCGATCTCGCGGTCGGTGCGGATCAGGACCTGGGCGCCTTCGGCGATCTCAATTCGGGTCAGCGCACCCGACCGTCCGACCGGGCGGCCCAGCACTTCATTGACGTTGCCGAAGAAGCGCATGACGAACTCGGAGCCGGGTGTCCGGTAGATCTCCTCCGGCGTGCCTTCCTGCTGCTTCCGGCCATTGTGCATGACCACGACCTTGTCAGCCATTGACAGTGCTTCGGCCTGATCATGCGTCACGAAGACCGTCGTGATACCCAGCGTCTGCTGGATGCGCTTGATCTCGCCGCGCATCTCGTCGCGCAACCCGGCGTCCAGCGACGACAAGGGTTCGTCGAACAGCAGCAGGTCGGGTTCTATGACGATGGCCCGGGCCACCGCGATGCGTTGCTGCTGCCCGCCCGACATCTGGCTCGGCAGCCGGTCCTCGCAATGCGGCAGGCGCACGATTTCCAGCGCACGGCGAACACGTTCGCGAATCTGCTCCGCCTTCACGCTTCGGTACTTCAGCCCGAAAGCGATGTTGTCGAAGGCCGTCTTGTGCGGGAACAAGGCGTGGTTCTGGAACACCATACCGAAGTTGCGCTTGTGGACGGGCACGTCATTGACCCGACGTCCCTTGACCAGGATATCCCCGCCACTTGGCGTCTCCAGCCCAGCCAGCATCCGTAGCGTCGTTGTCTTGCCGGACCCAGAGGAACCCAACAGCGCGACGAACTGACCCTCCGGCACCTGGAGGTCGAAGTCCTGCACGGCACAAACGGATCCATACCATTTGGCAGCCTTGCGAATATCGATGGCAAAGTTGGTCATGTCACGGATCCGGAAGTGCGGGCGACCAACGCCGGTGCTGCATCATCCGCGACCGGCCGAGGACGGCGACGCGTCGTCGCGAGGTAGAGCAACAGCATCGTCGTCAGCGGCACCGCCGTGGAGAAGGCAATCAGCGCCGCGGCCAGGGCATTGAGTTCCTGGCTTATGGAGTTCTGCAACTCCGACAACACATAGATCGGCACAGTGTCGAAGTTCGCCGGCCGCCAGAACAGCGTGGCGGTCACCTCATCGAAGGAACTCATGAACGCGAAGACCATGCCGGTGATGATGGCCGGCAGCGCCAGCGGCAACGTCACCTCGCGGAAGGTGTGCCAGCGGCTGGCACCCAAGGTGCGCGCCGCTTCCTCCAGATGGATGGGGATGGCCTGCAACCGGTGCTGCGTGGTCAGGATGACGAATGGCAGCGTCAAGGCCACGTGCCCCACCACCATCAGGGTGAAGCTCTTGGACCATCCCAGGACGCGGAAGGCGAGCAGCAGCCCGACGCCGAGGATAAGGTGCGGCACAAGCAGCGGCAGCGTCAGCAGGGTCTGCACCACGCCCTGGCCGACGAAGCGGTAACGCACCATCGCATAGGCAGCCGCCGTGCCGATGACAGTGGAGATCGAGGCCGCCAGCGCACCGAGGATCATGGAGGTCCGGATGGCCTCGACGACGGCGGGGTTGCGGAACAAGCCTGAGAACCACCGCAAGGTCAGTCCGGTCATTGGAAAGCTACCAAACTCCGGCGGATTGAACGCAAGCAACACGACCACCGCGACGGGTAGCAGCTTGAAGATGTAGATCAGCACCGTGAACGCAGCGAGCAAGCCGAAGGCCAGGCGTGGCGGCATCACGCGGCCCGCTTCGTCAAATGCGACAGCCCGACGATCCGCGCATAGACCAACAGCACGGCGACCAGGACCAGGATGAACACAAGCGCGAGTGCCGCGCCGAAAGGCCAGTCAAGCTGCGGCACCATCGCCTCATAAATCAGGTTCGGGAAGTAGATATTGCCCGGTCCACCCAACAACATCGGCGTGATGTAGCTGCCGGACGCCAGGATGAAGCACAATAGGCAACCCGCCGACAGGCCCGGCAGCGACAGCGGCAGCGTCACGGCCAGGAACGCCTGCCAGTCACTAGCACCCAGGGTGCGCGCGGCATCAACCACGTTCCGATCCACCGACTGCAAGCCGATGTAGATGTTCAGGATCATGTAGGTGATGACGTAATGCACCAACCCGATGTAGATCGCGAAATCGTTGTATAGCAGAGGCAACGGTTCGAAGATCAACCCCATGCGCTGCAACGACATGTTCACCAGGCCCGTCGGGCCGAGCACATGCAGCCACGACATGGTACGCACGACGAAGCTGATCCAGGACGGCAGGAACAGCAGCAGGATCAGCGCGGCGCGCCAGCGATCGCCCATGCGACTGAGGGTGTAGGCAACCGGATACCCCAAAAGCGCCGCCGTCAGCATCGCCAGCAGCGACAATCGGATGCTGCGCCAAAGGATCAGCGCGTAGAAGGAGTCGCCAAAGAACTCCCGCCAATTGTCCAGCGTGAACACCTGTTCGACGATGCCGATCGGGGAACGCTGCCAGAAAGAATACACCCCGACCGTTACCAACGGCATCACGATGAACATCGCCACGCAGGCCAGCGCTGGCGCCAGGAGCAGCCAGGCGGGCCATTCAAACCGTCGGTCGCGTGGGATCGCTGTCGTGCTCATGCTGTGCCCTGGCTTGTGCGACGGCGGCTCAGCCGCGCGCCATGACCTGTTGATACCGGCGCTGCCAGGCGATGGCGTTCTGCGTCCAGTAGACGGGATCGACGAAGGTGCCGAGACGCAGCGTCCCATTCTCGTCATAGCCCGGCAGGTTGGCGCGGAGCGATGCCGGGATCTCCACCTTTGTCGGGTCGTAGAGCGGCGTATTGCCCTCATCCTCCGCCAGCACGAACTGGACCTCGGGCCGCAGCAGAATGTCAAACATCTCATAGGCCGCATCCATCGGCGTCCCTTTCAGGACGAGAATCCCGCCGGTGTCCGTGTAGATGCCGTTCGGAAAAGCGATGTCGATGGGAAAGCCCTGCTTGCGTAGATGAAAAGCGCGCACGCCCCAGCCATCGCTGACGACAGCGGTGCCATTGGCCAGCAGGCTCATCTGCTCGGCACCGGAGCTCCAGTACTTTATCACCATCTGCCGGCTCTGACGGATCTTGTCCCAAACGGCATCCATGTTCGCGATGGCATTCGGATTCTGGCCAGTTTGCAGCGCGCCGTACCAGATGCGCTTGAGCCAGTTGTTCTCACCGGAAATCTTACCGCGAAACCGCGAATCCAGCAGGATGTCGGCGCCCTTCTGCGCCACCTCCGCCGATGGCAGCAAGTCGCGGTTGTACAGGATGCCAACCGTGGTCAGGATCGACGGCACGGCGCAAAGCTTGCCGTCCGACAGGATCTTGAAGCCATCGATCGCGCGCCGATCCATGGTCGCCAGACGCGGAATACGTGTTTCGTCCACCGCCTCGCACAGCCCGAAGTCATAGAATTGCTTGTAGGCCAGGCGCGTATTCAGCGAGGCCAGATTGTAGTCTCCAGGCGATCCCGCGCGCACCTTGGTCAGCAATTCCTCCATCGAACCGAAGGAGCCCTGGCGCACCGCGGTACCGGTCTTTTCGGTGAACGGGCGTAGCACCAGCCTGTCCATGGCCTGCTGCGCCACGCCGCCCCAGCCATCGAAGCGAATGCCATCAGCAGCCTGTGCGTGGCGGGTCAACCCGGCGATGCCGGCCCCCGCCAGCCCCACGCTGGCCGCCGCCATGCCCAGCAGCCCAAGGAAACCTCGCCTGCCGAGGTCGCCATTGCCATGACGCTCGATCAGATGCTCGCAACGGGATTGCATGTTCATCGCCATTCTCCATAGCGCGACGCGCGCGTGTCGATCAGCAGAAAATCAGCCTGCACGCGTGGATCGCGGCACGCCGGTGTGATGCGCGGGCCGGCGCAGTCCGAGATTCTCGCGCAGCGTGCGCCCCTCGTACTCTGTCCGAAACAGGCCACGACGTTGCAACTCAGGCACCACGAGTCGCAGCACGTCTTCCAACCCGTCGGGGTAGTAGGGGAGCATCATATTGAAGCCGTCGCAGCCGCCCCCCAAGAACCAGGCCTCCATCTCATCCACGATCGTCTTGGCCGAACCGACGATCTGATAGTGCCCGGAACCGCCCGACAGTCTGGTGTAGAGCTGACGGATCGTGAGCCCCTGCTCCCGCGCCAACCGCAGCGTCTTGCCGGAGATCGACTTGACCGGGCCGTCACCGGTCAAGTCCGGCACAGGGCCGTCCACCGGATAAGCGGAGAGGTCGCCGACCGTGCGCTCCAGGATGCCCATGCCGATCTTGGGGTGGATCAACGCTTCCAGTTCCGCCAACTTATCCCGTGCCGCCTCATCGGTCTCACCGACGACAATCATGGCGCCCGGCATCACCAGCATGTCGTCCGGCGATCGGCCATAGGCGGCGAGGCGACCCTTTACGCTGGCGTAGAAGGCTTGCGCCTCGGCCAAGTTCTGCTGGGCAGTGTAGACGAGATCCGCGGTGCGCGCCGCAAGATCCTGCCCCGGCTCCGAGGAGCCGGCCTGCGCGATCACCGGATAACCCTGCACCGGCCTTGCGATGTTCAACGGGCCACGCACCGAGAAATGCTCACCCTTGTGGGCTAGCACATGCATCTTCGCGGGATCGAAGTATCGCCCACCCTCACGGTCGCGCAGGAAGGCGTCATCCTCCCAGCTGTCCCAGAGCCCAAGGACAACATCGAAGAACTCCTCCGCCCGACGATAGCGAACGGAATGATCCAGATGTTTATCGCGGTTGAAGTTCACCGCCTCCTGCTCGCTCCAGGAGGTGACGACATTCCAGCCAACGCGGCCCTCACTGAGATAGTCCAGCGAAGCGAACTTGCGCGCGACGGTGTAGGGTTCGTTGTAGGTGGTGGAAGCCGTGGCAATCAGCCCAATGCGCTCCGTGACGGCAGAGATCGCGGCCATCAACGTCGTCGGCTCGAACTGCTCGATCCGTCCATTGTAGCTTAGATCATCATCACTCTTGGCATTGATGCGGACGGCGGCGCCATCCGCCCAGAACATGAAATGGATCTTCGCCGCTTCCGCAGCCTGGGCCATGCGTTTCCAAAGCTTGAAGTCGAGCGCACCACCCAGTGGAGAGCCGGGATGCCGCCACGCCGCGAGATGCGTGCCGTTCTGGACCATGCTCAATCCGAGCTTCATCTGCCGACCCATACCGCGCCAATCCTTGCTCAGCAAAACGCAGACTGCAAAGGCGGCCGATCCAAGATTCGCGGCCCCGCCTCAAACCGTATAGTGAGTATACGATCTATTTTATCCGCTGCAACGCGAATCTACGTCAAACACAGATCAGCTTTCCGGCAGGCGCAAGGTTGCACGACCTAGGCTGTTGCTTGCCGTAATCATCAACATCACCAGTTCCAGAAAGGTCTCTCGCTGACTCTCGTTCAGCGGGCCGAGCAGCCGCTCCTGGATGCGCTTCAGCCGCTTCGCGCCTTCGGCTGCCAGCTTCATGCCTTCCGGCGTCAGGAAGACTTCCTTGAACCGGCGGTCCCGTTGCGACACCTCGCGGATCGCCAGGCCGTTCTTGATCAGGCGCACCACGACATCCCCGACGTTGACGCGGTCCAACCCGAGCTCCTCACCGATCATGGACTGTTCGATGCCAGGCCGATTGGCAATGACCGTCAGCGCACCAAACTGCACTGGCGTCAGGCTCAGATCCTGCATCTCCTCTAGAAAGATCGCGACCGAGATCTGGTGCAAGCGACGGATCAGGAAGCCCGGACGGCCCCACAGATCGATCGATCGCTCAAGCGTCGAGACATTGGCGGGGCGGGCGGTGCGGGTTCGCGAAACCTTGGTCATGCAGGCGCTTCTGCCCTTCCGACGCGTGACACGTCCAGTGCCAATTCAGCACGATCGATGGATCACGGCCGAATGCCGATGAACTTCAGTTGTGACATCTCCTGGATGGCGTACCGGATACCTTCCCGTCCGACACCACTGCTCTTCACGCCCCCGAAGGGATACATGTCCAGGCGAAAGCGGCTCGCCTCGTTGATCCATAGCGAACCGACGTCGATCGCATCGGCCAGGCGCAACGCCGTCGCCAAGTTCGCAGTGAAGGCCGCAGCCTGCAAGCCAAAGGGTGAGTCATTCGCCATGGCGATCGCCTCATCCACCGTATCGAACGGCAAGACGACGATGACGGGCCCAAAGATCTCCTCATGCCACAGCCGCATGGCGCTCGTGACGTCAACCAGGATGCCAGGCGATACCAATGCACCGTCGCGCACCGGGGGCAACAGCGCGCGGGCGCCCTTTGCTTGGGCATCGGCCACCAGCGCCATGACCCGTTCGGCCGAGGCCAATGTCACCATCGGGCCGATATCGGTCCTGGGGTCGCCAACGGCGCCGACATTCAGCGCCTTTGCGGCCTCGACCAGCAAAGGCAGAAAGGCCTCCAACGCCGCCCGCTGCACCAGGACGCGTTGCGCGGAGATGCATTGCTGACCGCTCGCCTCGAAACCCGCGGCGGCAATCTTCTGTGCGGCGACCTTCAGATCAGCATCGGCGAAAACGAGGTTCGCGGCGTTGGAGCCAAGCTCCGCCAGGAACTTCTTGGCACCTGCGGCGCGTGCCAGCGCCTCGCCCGCCGCCGTGCCGCCAGTGACACTGACGGCCCGCACCAGGGGGTGCACGACCAGTGACAGCGCCGTCGCGCGATCGCCAGAAACGACGTTGAACAACCCGTCGGGCCAACCGGCGGCGGAAAAAATCGCGGCCAGTTTCAATGCCGTCCGCAGCCCCGCCGGCGCAGGCTTGACCACCACCGTGTTGCCGGCCGCGACGGCCGGGGCGAGTTTCTGCACCAGCAGATTGACTGGTGCGTTGAACGGCGCGACGGCGGCGACAACGCCAAACGGCACATGGCGCACCATGCCGAGCAATCCAGCACCGTTGGTCGCGGAATCCAGCGGCAGGATCTCGCCGTTCAGATTTGGCAAGGCCGCGGCGCAGCCTTCGATGAACTCAACACCGCGCTTCACCTCGCCACGCGCCAAGCGGATGGGCTTGCCCACGTCCTCCGCTATGATCTGCGCGATTTCCTCCGATGCCGCGGACAAGGCAGTCGCCGCTGTCTTCAACCAGGCAATGCGTTGGTGCTGCGGTGCACCGCGCAAGCGGTCGAACGCAGCAGCAGCGGCGGCGACAGCCGCCTCGACACCGGCATCGCCAGCTTCGAGGATGTCGCCCGTCGTGGCGCCATCCTCAGGCCGAATCAGCGTCAGGCCAGGGAGCCCAAAGGCCGCAGACTTGCCGTCGACAAAGGAGCGGATGTGCATGCCTAGGCCTTCTTGCGCAGTTGCTGCAGCTGCATGTTCGCAAGGAACGGCACCAACGGATGCGTGCCCATCGCAACCATGGCCGGCAGGTCGAGTGCCACGAGCGCCGCACCCTGTTCCGGCGTCAGTTTGAAGCGCGACGCGTAGGCCGCCGGATCGGAAACGTAGGCCTCACGCGCCGGTGCTTCATGTGCCAAGGCGTGCAGGGCGGTGACCAACTCGACCAGTTCCGGCTTGGTCGCGGGGTAATGTGGCGCGCCAGGATCACGACCAGCGTTGAACCAGCCGAGAGAGGCATAGTTATGGTGCCAGCTCGGGTCCATCTGCAGGACGTCAGGAACGCGCTCACCCAACGCGCCGGCAGCGCAGGCCCAACAGCGCAGCTCGATGTTGCCGGTGTCGTCCAGCTCGCTTTCGTGCAATCCGATCAGGCTCTTCAGATTGCCCTCGCGCAGCTTCGCGAGCACAGCCAGGTCCCAGTCCAACTCGGGGTTGGAATAGCGATCCGTCCCCGGAAAATGCGACATGCCGCCGCTGGCCAGAACGACCGTGCGCAGCCCGAGATTCGTCACCGCCCGCGCCACAGCCTGGCCGAAGGCGTAGCAGCGCTCCATCGGCGGTTGCGGTGGCAGGTAGGCGTTTACATAGATCGGCAGCACCGGCGCCGTATGGCCCAAATGCGTCAACGGAATACCGATGGCGTAGTCGATCTTTGCCGTACTGCTGAAGGCCGGATCGAACCCCTGCTGATACAGGCTTCGCACCAACTCCAGCCCCACCTCGCCAGGAATCGGCCAATGGAAGTCGCGACCGGCGAACCGACCCCGCCCCTCACCGCCGACATGGATGGTGAAGGCCGGCGCAGCCTGGTGAAAGAATTGCTCCGCGTGATCGTTGGAGAAGATGATCCAAAGATCAGGCTTCAGCGCACGCAGGCTTTCGCCAATCTCGGCCCCGACGCGCTGGACCTTGGCAATGGTCGCCTTGTCCTCCGTGTCCGGCTGAGTGAAGAACTGGGGCGCGTGCGGCAGCATCGCTCCGCCGACAATGCTGGTCCGCATCGAAACCTCCTTTGATCAAACGACCCGGCGCAGTGCCGCGTCGGGAATGAAGCGGCCATCGAAGATCTGCTCGACAGTCGGCGGGGTCTGGATCTGGAAACCCTCCGCGATGATCTCGATCCCCTTACGCAGGCGTTCGATGTTCATTGTTCCGAGGCCATTGGCCCGGACGTTCGGTGTCAGCACGAGCCTGTCCAGCACCCATTTGAGGCGAGCCAACTCCACGGCACGGTCCGACAGCGGCTCCCGCCGCACGACAGCATCCGTCGCACCTTCCGGGTCTTGCGCAGCCCCCAACCAGCATCGCGTGATGGCGATCGCCATGCGGCGCGCCAAATCCGGCGACCGCTGCAGCACGTCATTGTTCACGATCAGGCCTTGGCCAAAAAAATCAAAGCCGTTGTCGGTGAAATAAACGAGACGCGTGTCGTCCAACTTCACGCCACCGCCAAGCAGGTTGAACAGTACCGTATAGTCGAAGCCGACCACCGCATCGACGCGACGCTGAATCAGCATGGTGTCGCGCAGCGCGACATCCACGGTCTGCCGGTTGATCGACTGGATATCGATCCCCTTCAGCCGCAGCAGAGCCGGCAGAATGCGTGACGGCGCATCCGCCGTCCCCGTGCCCAGCGTACGGCCGCGCAACCCCTCCAGGCTGGTAATGCCATTGGGCTGGATGCTGACGATGGCCGCGGCGAAGCGGTCATATATGGGCATGATCAACTTCGGTGCCGCGGCGGGATTACGGGCGGTAAACTCCACCAGGGTGCTGGCGTCGGCACAGCCGAATTCATAGGCGCCGCTGGCAACGCGGCGCACGGCATCCGCCGAGCCGGAAGATCCATCGACCCGCGCATCGATGCCGACGTCGCGGAAGAAGCCTTTCTCAACACCATAGATGAAGGGCGCGGTCCCACCGTAGATACGGAAGTCACACGAAAACCGTACGGGCTCCAACCGCGGCTGCGCGATCGCGGGCCGGGCGAGTCCACCGACCACGGCCGCGGCCAGCAAGCCGCGTCGTTGTACCTGTGCTGTCTGATCGTTAGGCATCGTCATCTCCGTTTGGCTTCGCGTGTGACGGACCTCTCCCCGGTTTTTTCTTATCAGAGCCGCAATAGCCGGCGCGCGTTGGTCTCGAACATCATATGACGCTCCGCATCGGTGACCTGAAGCTCATCCAGAATCTTGATAGTCTCCCGGATGAACATCGAACCACCTTCCGGATCGAAGGGACAATCCGAGGCGAAGAGCGAACGCTCCACACCGAAGAAATCAAGCCCACATCGCGTACCGGAAGCCGAGCCAAACAGCGCCGTGTCGGCGTAGAACATGCGGAAGTAGTCGACAGGGCGCTTCTTCAGCGAGGCGAGCAGGGCGCCGTAATCCTCGTCGGACGTACGTGTGCCGAGTTGGTCCTGGCCTGGCCCGACCCGCCCTTCGAAGAAGGGGACCATCGCACCCATGTGATGGGCGATAATCTTCAGGTTCGGCAGGCGGTCGAACAGCCCCGAGAAGACGATGCGGGCCATCGCGGCGCTGGTCTCATACGGCCAGCCGAAGGTCCACCAGATCTCGTATTTGGACTTCGCTTCGGTCTTGTAGTCGGCAAAGGCTTGGCCGCGCGCGGGGTGCAGCCAGATCGGCAGGTCGTGATGTGCCATGCGGTCAAAAATCGGCAGGAATTCCGGCAGATCGAGCGGCTTGCCAGCGATGTTGCTGAAGATCTGCACACCGCGCGCGCCCATCCCGACGGCGCGATCGATCTCCTTGACCGCCGCTTCCGGATTGTTCATCGGCAATGTCGCGATGAAGGCTGGGAAATGGTCCGGCCGCTTCGCGCAAAGCTCGGCAAATCCGTCATTCGCCATGCGCGCCAGCTCGGCAGCAACCTCCGGCGTCGCGACCTGTTCCAGCGGCGGCATCGTATTGGCCAGCACCTGTTGATAGTCGCCGAAGCCGTCGATCATGCGCATGCGCGCCTCGACATCCCACAGGGTCGGCAGTGTCACCCAACGCTTCACCGTCCCCTTGTCGGGCACCAGTTCGATCACCCTGTCCATATAGCCGCCGGGTGGGAACAGATGGGTGTAGATATCAAGACGCATGAGTGCGGGATCCTTCGGTCTTGTTCATTCAATCGGCTGCGGTGTGGCAGCCAGCTCGGCGCCGGCGCAGCGAATGGCCTCGACGATGCCGACGTAGCCGGTGCAGCGACAGATCTGCCCCGCCAGCTCCCGGCGGATCAACGTCTCATCAGGCGCGTGATGACGGCGCAGGATGTCACGTGCGGTGATCAGCATGCCCGGGGTGCAAAAGCCACATTGCAGCGCATGCGCCTCATGAAAGGCCTTGCGCAGCAGCACCATGATCGCATCATCGCGCAACCCCTCGATGCTCTGCACCTCACGCGCGTCGGCGGTCACGGCAAGGACGATGCAGGACCGCACCGGCTCACCATCCAGCAGCACGGTGCAAGCACCGCAGGCGCCGTGTTCACAGCCCAGGTGCGTCCCGGTCAGTTGGCAACCATCACGCAAATACCCTGCCAACGTGTCGCGCGGCAGGACAGTGCTGGTCCGCGCCTTGCCGTTCAGGATCAGGGAGATCGTCGTCATGACTGCTTCATCTGTTCGATGGCCCGGAAGACCGTCGCCGCATGGCAACGCAGGCGATAGACATCCGTCGTATCGTCGGCCTCGGCAACGGCGTGCAGAATGATGTCGCGTAGCGTGGCCTGCGATTCACCGCCACGCACCGCGGCCGCGACACTCGGTAGCAGCCTCGCCCCTCCCGCTGTCGCGCCCAGTACCACGACGGGTGGCGCATCCATGTGCGCCTGAACGACGGCGCAAAGGGAATCCGCAAATGCGCCCTGCTTGCGGGCCAACTTGCTGAACCCCCAGCGCGCACAATCCGGCAACCGCGGCACGTCAATGGCGCGCAGGATCTCACCCGGTGCCAGCGCCGTCGCATAGGCGCCATGGATGAAATCCGCGACAGCCACATGACGCTCGCCACCTGGCGTCGCGATGACCACGGTGGCGCCCAGGGCCATCAGGCAAACCGGCCAATCCGCAGCGGGATCGGCCAACGCCATGGAGCCACCGATGGTTCCCAGATTCCGTATAGCGCGATATGCGATCCCGCTGGCGACACGCGCCAGCATGCCCCGCGACGGATCGGGAATTCGCCCGTCCTCGATCATGGCATGACGCGTCGCGGCGCCGATGCGCACCGCATCTCCCATCGGCTCCACCAGTGTGAGTTCCGCCAAGCGCGAGACATCCACCAGGCTCTGCGTCGCAGCTACGCGAAGGCTGAGCATGACAACCAGTGATTGCCCCCCGGCGATGGGGCTGGCTACATCATCTTCCCGCAACACGCGCAACGCGTCGGCCAGGGAGTCCGGCCGACGATAGCTGAGGTCTGGCGGCCTCATGCCACATGTCCGGCGCGAAGCACCGCCTCGTCCAGGGCGGCGATGACGCGGCGCGGTGTGACCGGTGTCTCGTTCATGCGCAGCCCCTCGGCCCGAAAGGCGTCGGCGACGGCATTCGCGATGGCGGCCGGCGGCGCGATAGCCCCGCCCTCGCCCATGCCCTTCACGCCGTATTCCGTGATCTCGGACGGGGTGACCAGGTGTGCGATGCGGATCTTCGGCATCTCCGACGCGCAGGGCATGTGATAGTCGGCAAAGGTTGTCGCCAGCGGCTGCCCCGATGCGTCGAAAGGAATCTCCTCCAGCAGTGCCGTGCCGATGCCCTGCACGACGCCGCCCATCACCTGGCCATCGACGATCATCGGGTTGATCATCGTGCCGCAATCCTCGGCGACCACATAGTCAAGAATCTCAACCATACCGGTATCGGGATCCACCGCGACGACCACACCATGCGCCGAGTAGGAGAAGGTACCCGCCGATTCCGCCGGCTCGTAGGTCGCCGTCACGTCCAGCACCGGATCAACGCCGATCGGCATCATCTCCTGCCGCACATGCGCCGCTCGGGCGATCTCGGCATAGGGCACCGCGCCGGACGGACCATGCACCTGGCCCTCGGCCAGGCGCGTCGCCGCGGCATCGACCTGTAGCAGATGCCCACCGATGCGCTTCAGCTTCTCGGCCAGGATACGGCAGGATCGCGCGACAGCACCGCCAGCGAAGACCGTACTGCGGGATGCAAAGGTCCCGAAGCCGAAAGGGCTGACATTGGTATCACCATGGCGCACCGCGATGCGCGCGGGGTCCATGCGCAACTCCTCCGCCGCGATCTGCGCGAGCGTCGTCTCCAACCCCTGGCCGTGGCTTTGGATGCCGACCAGCAGTTGGACCGATCCATCGGGCAGCATCCGCACCGTGCAGGTCTCGTAGCTCGGCATGACCCGCGCGCCTCGGCGCGCCCATTCCTTCAATCCGTGGCCGCTCTGCTCCGTGTAGATAGCGAAGCCGACGCCGATACGACGTCCATCATCCTCTCCGGCTGCCTGACGTGCGCGCAGCGCCGGCAGGTCCACCATCCCCATGGCTGTGGTCAAGGCCTTGGCATAGTCGCCGTTGTCCAACCGCATGCCACCTGCAGTCACAAAGGGCATCTCGTCGGGCGTCACCAGATTGCGGCGGCGCAGTTCGGTTGGTTCCAACCCCAATTCCCGCGCCATCTCGTCAACCATGCGCTCGATGGCAAAGCAGGCGCCCGGGCGCGCGACCCCACGATACGGCCCCATCGGAGATTTGTTGGTAGCGACGGTAAAGTTGCGAAACTGGATGTGTGGAATACGATAGGGACCGGTCAGGTTGCGGACCGCCATGCTGGCCTCAGCAAAAGCACCGGTCGGCCACAGCGGATAGGCGCCCGCGTCGATATGAACATCGCCTTCAAGCGCCAGCAGGCGGCCGTCCCGATCGGCGTGCAGCGTCAGGTCGTAGACATGCTCCCGCGCATGAGGCGAGGCGATCAGGTGTTCACGCCGATCCTCCACCCAGCGGATCGGCGTGCGACGTTTCAGCGCCAGGGCGCAAACCACGATCTCCTCCGGCGTCAGCCGGTTCTTGCCCCCGAAGCCGCCACCGACATCGGGGGCGATGACATGCACCTTGTTCTCCGGCAGGCCCAGCGCCTGGGACAGACCGAGGCGCATGACATGCGCACCCTGCGTGGACAGGTAGACCACCAGCTCGTCGAGCCGATCGTCCCAGTAGGCGAGGACAGCGCGCCCTTCCAGCGGCACCGTGGCCTGGCGGTTCATCCGCAGCCGACGAGTAACCCGAACGGTGGATTGCGCCACGCCGGCTGCAAGATCGCCCCCGGTCGCACCGCTGACGATAAAGGCGTTGTCCGGCCAATGCTCGTGGACCCTGGGCGAACCCGCCGCCATGGCGGCGACGCAGTCGACCACAGCCGGCAATTCGTCCAGATCGGCGATCACCTGCTCGACGATGTCCTCCGCGTCACCCCGTGTGGGGGCGACGCAGGCGGCGACAACCTGGCCGACAAAACGCACGTGGTCACGCGCCAAGGGCGGATAGGCCACGTTGCGGTAGTTCGCGATATCAGGTCCTGCTGGCAGTTCCACGAAAGGGCCAAGGTCGCCGGCGGCATAGACATCACCCTCGAATCCCGCGGGCTTGGCAACGCCCTTCAGCACGGCATGCGCCAGCGGGCTACGAAAGAAACAGACTTCCTCGATGCCGTGCATCTGGATGTCGCTGACATACTGCCCCTTGCCCAGCAGGAAGCGGGCGTCCTCGCGGCGCGGCAGGCGCGCACCGATCCAGGAAGTTTGCTCGGCCGGGGCGTCCATCACAGCACGGCGCTGGCCGTGTTGAGGCTGTCAATCAGGGAGCTGCGGTAGAGAAACTTCTTGTGCAGCTCCAGGTTCTCCGAAATGCGGCGCAGCCCGTTCAGGTGTTCTTTCCGCTTCACCGGATCACGCTCGCTCAAGGCCTTCTTGTTGGCGACCGACTGTGCCTGCACGAAATCGATCTGCGCCGAACGGCGCTGACGCGTGTACCGGTCCAGCACGTCCATGTCGGCGGCACCGGTGCGGATCGCATCGAGCTTCTCCGCGAGGTTCATCGCATCGTGGATGCCGCCATTCATGCCCATCCCGCCGATCGGGTTATTGACATGTGCGGCATCGCCAACCAGCAGCACCCGCCCCTGATTGAAACTGGCCGCGACGCGCTGATGCACCTTGTACAGCGCGTGATAGGCGATGGCGAAGTCGCCCGTTTTTGGCAGGAATTTCTGTAGGCGACGCTGAATTCCCTCATCGCTCAATGCAATCTCGTCGGGCTCTTCAGGCGGCACCGGAAAGATACCCCGCCAGATTCCTGGTTCGCCGGGGCCCTTCACCTTGAACAGGTTCAGCCACTCATCGGGATCGGAGAAATAATTGCGCGTACAATAGCCGCGGCCCGATTCCAGGAAGTTGTGCGTCGTGCCGATTTTGATGAAGCGCTCCGGCCAGGTGAAGCCTTCGAAGTCGATGTCCGCCATCTTGCGGACGGTGCTGCGGCCTCCGTCAGCGCCGATCAGCCACGCCGCGCTCATCGTGGTGGCTTCGCCATCGACCTCGACCTGAAGGGTCACGTGATCCGCATCCTGGCTGAACCCGATCAGCTTTGTGCTGAAACGCGTTTCCAGCAGCCCGGTCTCCTTGGCCTTGTCCAGGGCAGCCAGGACCAGCTTGTACTGTTCCCATTGCAGCACAAAGGGGTAGGGCACCTCGCCTTCCAGCACACCGACGTCGAAGATCGCGACCAGATCGTCCGTGACGCGGTCACGATAGTGGAAGATCGGCGACAGCAGTCCGCTCGCCCAGGCAGCGTCCTTCAAACCCAGGCCGACCAACATCTCCACCGTGGGCGGATGCACGGTCGCTGCACGCTGATCCTCGACCGGGCCTGGTTCGGCTTCGATCAAGGTGACAGGAAATCCGCGCTGGCAGAGCGCCAGGCTGACAACAGCCCCGACCGGTCCCGCGCCCACGACGACGACACGGTTGCGATCTTGGGCGTCGAGTTGGGGCATGGGTATGGCGTCTCTGACTAGGATGGGCTGACTATTGATAAGTATACTCATCGATAGGCTTGCCCCGTCAAGACCGAATTCGCGCGTCGGCCCGTTCCGGCCATTGAGCGGAAAAGCTGACTGACGCCGCCTCGATGGAAAGGTATCGGCGATGATGGCCACCCGATCATTCCGGGGCAGATGCCAATTTCGTCGTCCGAGGCGCGGTTTCAGATCCCCCGCTGGGGGCAATGGCTGGATTCTGCCAGGAACGGCAGCTAGCCGGCACAGGTCGGCTCCAGCCTCAATCCACGAAAGGACCCCCGCCGTGGCTGACCGCGACGCCGCTTTCGGCATCGAACAGATGCATGCGCTGCGGGTCAAAGGCCAAGCGAACACCATCGCCAGCCGCCAACGCATCGGCGCGTGGGTCGGCGCGCACCACCACTTCCGCCGCATCCCGCCCTCGCACGGTCAGGAACAGGTCCGCGCCGGCCAGTTCTGCCAGGATGATGCGGGCCTCCGCCGAAGGGTCGGGTAGGGCGGTGATCGCTTCCGGTCGCGCACCCAAACGCAGCTTGCCGCTTCCAGTGACAGTAGCCGGCGGCCGCCCCAACGAGATGACGCCGAAAGCCGTGGCGAACGCCAGCGTCCCGCCTTCCGCCACCGGCGTTCCATCCAGGAAATTCGTTTCCTGCTCACCAACAAAATTGGCGACGAAGGCATTGACCGGTCGGCCGTAGATCGCCGCTGGCGGCGCGTATTGCTGTAGCTTGCCAAGGTTGAACACGGCAACACGCGTCGACAGCGTCATCGCCTCCGACTGGTCGTGGGTGACATAGACGATGGTCGATCCCAGCGCCTGGTGCAGAGCTTTCAGGTCGCGCCGCATGCGGATGCGTAGCCGCGCATCGAGGTTGGACAGCGGCTCATCCAGCAGGAACACTTTTGGGTCGCGCACCATGGCGCGGCCGAGTGCCACGCGCTGCTGCTGGCCGCCGGAAATCTCCTTCGGGTAACGCGCCAGCAGGTTCCCGATACCGAGCGTAGCGGCCACCTTTTCCACCCGCGTGCGGATGTTCGCCGCGTCCGGTCGCGGTTTCCGGGCTTCGAGCGGGAAGGCGATGTTCTCGAAGACCGTCAGATGCGGGTAGAGCGCGTAATTCTGGAACACCATCGCGATGTCGCGCTTCTCCGGCGGCAGTTGGGACACCTCGCGATCGCCGATCATGATGCTGCCGGCATCGGCGTCCAGCAGCCCGGCCAGCAGGTTCAGCGTCGTGGATTTCCCCGAACCGGACGGCCCCAGCAACGACACGAATTCGCCTTCCCCGACATCCAGGTCGAGTGCATCCAGCGCCACGGTCGCGCCATAGCGCTTGGTGACGCCGCGAAAGGTCACAGTGGACATCAGGCAATTACCCCTTCACGCCGCCGCCGGTCAGGCCGGACATGAAATACCGCTGCAGGAAAATGAAGACGGCAAGAATCGGCACGATCGACACCAGCGACGCCGCCAGCAACGGGCCCCATTCCCGGCCGTAGAAGCCAAGGTAGAAGTAGATGGCAACGGGGAAGGTGCGCGTTTCCTGCGAACTGGTCATGGTCACCGCCACGACAAAATCGTTCCAGGCAAAGACCAGCGCGAACAGCGCTGCCGCCACCAGGCCGGGCTTGGATAGCGGCAGCACCACCTTCCACAGCGTCCGCAACGGCGAACAGCCATCGACACGCGCGGCGTTCTCCACCTCGACCGGCAGCGACATGAAGTAGCCGTAGAGCATCCACATCGCCGCCGGCAATTGGTAGGCGCTGTAAAGCAGCACTAGGCCGAGCCGCGTATCGAACAGCCCCACGGCGCTCAGCAAGGTGAAGGTCGGCACCAGCAGCGACGCAATAGGAATGCTCATCACCCCGATCGTCGCCATCATCACGGCGCTGCGGCCGCGGAAGTCGAAGCGCGCCAGCGCGTAGCCGCCAAAGGCCGCCAGGCTGATCGTCAGCAGGATCGTCGCCGCCGAAATCAGGATGGAATTGCCGATGTAATAGGCCGCGCCGTCCTGGAAAATTCGCACGTAGTGTTCGCCCGTCGGGGATTCCGGCAGCAGCCGGGGCGGGAACTCGACGATGTGGTCGGCGGGCTTCAGCGACGACGACAGCCCCCAGAGGATCGGGAACAGCGCGAAGACCGCGATTAGCAGGTTCACCCCAGTCCGCAGCATGCGCCGGCGCAGAATGGCAAACTGCATCAGATCCGCCCCGCGCGCCGAAACAGCGCCAACAGGATGCCGACCAGCACCATGTTGGCCAGGAACACCAGCAGCGCCAGGGCATTCGCCTGGCCCAGCACATGATCGGCAAAGCCCAGCCGAAACACCTTCAGCACCACCACCTCCGTCGCATTGCCAGGACCGCCGCCGGTCAGGATCAGCGGGAAGGTCAGGATGTTCACGAAATGCACCAGCAGCCGGACCAGCGTGATCAGCATGGGGATGCGCAGCAACGGCAGGGTGATGCGGCGAAAGCGCATCAAGGCGCTGGCGCCGTCCACGCGCGCGGCCAGGTGCAGTTCCGGAGGAATGGCCTTCAGCCCGGCCAGCAGCATGATCATGGCGAAGGCGCTGTCGCGCCACATCGCGTTAAACACCAGCGCCGCCATGGCAGTGCGCGGTTCCGCCAGGATCGAGACGTCGCCAAGCCCGAAGGGGCCGAGGGCCAGCGACGACAGCCCTGCCTCCTGGCTGAACAGCCATTTCAGCAGCATCGACCCCACCAGCATGGCGATCATGTAGGGCACCAGGACCACTGCGCGCATCACCGTGGCGAAGCGCCCGTCACGCTCCAGCCACACCGCCAAGGCAAATCCCAGCACGAAAGTCAGCACCAGCGCGAAGATGGAAAACACCGCCGTCACCCAGAGCGCCGACAGCACCTCGGGTGATTCCAACGCACGGGCGTAGTTCTCCAACCCGACAAAGCGCCGGATCTGGAAGAAACGCACATTGTGCAGGCTGTAGTAGAAGGCGATCACCAGCGGCCCCAGCACCAGCGCCGTTTCCAGGAACAGCGCCGGCGCCAGCAACCGCCAGGGTACAAAGCGTTCCGCGCGACGCACCTACTGGCGGTCCTGCGTCGCCCGTTCGGCAATCCGCATCGCCGCCATCGCATCCCGCTGGCCGAGAACCACCTGCTGCGTCGCCAGGTTGAAATCGGCCAGGGTCCGACCCCAGGCGCATTGGCTGGGCATCGAGAAACCGGATGCGGCGAAGAAGTTTGCGATCTGGGTCAGATGCGCATTCTCCGGCAGTTGCATCTCTGGCCGTGCGACGAGTGATTTCAGCATCGGCACCTGCATCCCCGGCAGGTTCCACAGCGCCATCGCTTCGGCATTGGCCATGTGGTCGATGAACCGCGTCGCATCCCGCACCCGGGGCGACGCGCGCCATGCCGTGGCGAACCAGCCGGTGGTCAGGGTTGGCCCAGGCCGATCGGCCGTCCAACCCGGAATGGGTGCCAGGCCGAGGTCCGCCTTGTTCCAGCCAGAGGCCGTGCGCTGGATCTGGTCGAAGCGGGCGTTGGAGATGACCTCCATCGCGTAGCGCCCGGCGGCGAACTGGTCGATCGCGTCATCGGAGGTCATCGCGACCGCCTCACGCGGCGTCACCCGATGCTTCAGGATCAGGTCGGCCTGCCATTGCACGGCGCGCGCGGCCTCCGGCGTCGCCAGCCGCGCGCGGCATTCGCCGTCGAACAACTGCCCCTGCAACCCGATGGCGGCCAGCACCGCCGGGGTGACGGAAAACCGTTCTGTCCCCAGGCCAAGGCCCATGCCCCAGATATCCGGCTGGCCATCGCCATTGATATCGCGCGTCATCGCCTTGGCGGCGTCCACCAGCCCATCCCAGGTCTTCAGCGCATCGGTCGTCAGCCCGGCGGCAGCCAGCAGGTCCTTGCGGTACATGAGCACGAAGGTCGTCGCCATCAGCGGCATGGCGATCAGCTTTCCGTTCTGCGTCGCCGCCTGCAACGCCGCCGGCAGGTTCTGGTCGGCGCGGCGCGCCGGGCTCCAGGCATCGACCACGGGCTTGAGGTCCGCCGCCGCGTTCGATGCCCCCAGCAGCGCCAGATTGTTGTCGTTGACCCAGGAAATGTCGGGCGCGTTGCGGGCATTGGCGCCCAGCACGAAGCGCTCCGCCATCGTGGTCCAGACCTGCGGTTCCACCCGGATGCGCAGGGTCGGGTTGGCGCGCTCGAAACTTTCGATGATGGATTTGAGCGCCGATTCCCGGCCACCCGGACGACTGGGATCGAGGAAGGTCCACATGGTGATCGTCGTGGGCTGCTGCGCGCCGACCAGGACAGGCGCGGCCAGGCCGCCCAGCGTGGCGGCGAGCGTGGCTCGGCGGGTGATGGTCTGGTTCATTTTTCTTGTCCTCCCCCTGTGCTGCCTTTGGTCGGCTATTCCTTGGGATCGAAGTAGTTGCGCCCGACGCGGTGGAAATGCGCGTCCATCAGGGCGCGCGCTGCGGCGCCGTCCCGCGCCTCCAGCGCATCCATGAGCTGCGCGCGAAACACCAGGCCGGCGCGCCAGCTTGCCTTGTTCTCGACCTTGCGGCGCAGGGTCTCCCACATCGCCCCCTGCCGGGCGCGCCACAGGTCCCGCACGGTGCGCGAAAAAATCTGATTGTGGGCAGCATCGACCAGCAGCAGGTGGAACGCTTCATGTTCCTCGGCGGGGCTGGTGTCGGCTTCGACCAGCGCGGTCATCCGCGCCAGGCAATCGCGCAGCGCGGTGCGCTGGTCGGTCGTCGCGCGGGTCGCCGCAAGTTCGGCGGCGGCGCATTCCAGCGCCCGGCGCGCCTCGAACTGCTCCAGCGTCCCGGGGCCGAGGTCGCCGGCCGCACTGAGCGGGAAGATGGGGGAACCGCCGAGGTCCTGGCGCACATAGGTGCCGTCGCCCATCCGCGTCTCGATCAGCCCGGCGGTTTCCAGCGCGATCAACGCCTCCCGCAGGGATGGGCGACTGACTCCGATGCGTTCGGCCAATTCGCGCTCGCCCGGCAGGCGGACATTGGCGGTGAAGGTGCCGGCGCGGATCAGCGCCTCGATCTGCTCGGCGATCTGCTCATACATCCGCTTGGGGCGGATGAGCTTCAGCGTCGGGAAATCCTGGTGCGCCTTGACTGCCATGGCGGAAGGCTAGGGCTCGGCGGACAGACCCGTCAACTGGTCAGACCACTTTACCTTGACCTTCGCCCAACGCCGCGCCTAGCCTTCGCTGGTTCGTGGGAGGACACAACGATGCTGGACCATGTCGGCAGCACCATCCGGGTGCGCCCCAGTGGCCGCGCCCTGGGCGCGGATATCGAGGGCGCGGACCTCGCAAATTTGACCGATGCTGATTTCGCCGTGCTCCGCCAGGCTTGGCTGGATCATTTGGTGATCCGCCTGCGGGGGGTCGATATCGACGACCCCACCCATGTCGCCCTGTCGCGCCGCTTTGGGGAGCTGGACTTCAATCCGGGCACGCGGCTGACCGGCAAGGTCTATGTCGAGGGCATTCCGGAGATCGTGAAAATCTCCAACATCGTCGAAAACGGCAAGCCGGTCGGTGAACTCGGCGCCGGGGAAGCCGATTGGCATACCGACATGTGCTTCGTCGATACGCCGCCCTCGGCCAGCCTGCTGCGGTCGCTGGAGATCCCGGCGGCCGGTGGCGACACCAGCTATCTGAACATGGAAGCAGCCTATGCGGCGCTGCCGGAAGCGCTCAAGGCGCGGGTGGCGGGCCGGAGCATCAAGCATGATGCGGTCTATGTGTCCTCCGGCAAGCAGCGGCCGGGCACCGTCGCGCCGGCCAGCGGCGATATCCGCGACATCGCGGGCGCGGTGCATCCCATCGTCCGCACCCATCCGGAAACCGGGCGGCCGTCGCTGTATCTGGGCAAGCGCAGCAACGCCTATGTCTTGGGCCTGGAGGTGGCGGACAGCGAGCGCCTGCTCGATGCGCTATGGGCGCATGTGCTGGGCGGCGATTTCATCTGGACGCAGCAGTGGCGGCTGGGCGACATGCTGATCTGGGACAACCGCTGCACGATGCACCGGCGCGAAGCCTTCGAAAGCACGGAGCGGCGGTTGCTGCATCGCTGCGTGGTGAAGGGTCAGAAGCCGGTCTGACGACGCAAATGTGGACGCGCTATGGGGCGGGAAATTCCTCCACGCCTCGATGAGCCCGTGTCGCCACATGCGCGCGGGCTTCCAAGCGCGGCTTGGCTCCCTCTATCCAATCACTTCGTCTGGCGTGCCATCACCAATAATCCTGCCCCCCTCCATACGGATCACTCGGGTGCACCATCGGCGGACGACAGCCATGTCGTGCGTCGCGATGACCATGATTTCCGATCCCTGCACGAGTTGCGCGAGCCGTTCTTCTGCCTTCGTCATGAAATCGGCGTCGCCGGCGAGGAACCATTCGTCCATCAGCAAGATGGCGGGCTGCATGGCGGTCGCCATGGCGAAGGACAGGCGCACGGCCATGCCGGCGGAGTAGCCTCTGATCGGCACGTCCAGAAATTCGCCTAGACCGGAAAACGCAGCGGCCTCCGCCTCAAGCTCAGCGGCCGCGGCATCGTCCAACCCTCGGTAGAGGGCGCGCAGACGGATATTCTCCCGACCGGTGCTGTCGGGATCCATGCCTGCCCCGGGATCGATCAGGCTGCCGATCTCCCCATCCACGCGAAGGGATCCCGCAACAGGTTCAAAAATTCCCGCAAGAACCCGCAAAAGTGTGGTCTTGCCAGCGCCGTTCTGCCCGACGAGGGCGACACGTTCGCCTTGCCGAATTTCAAATGACAGATCGTGCAGGGCCTGCACAACGACCCTGTTGCTCTCGTCGGTGCGAACGCGAATTCCAGCCTTGGACAGTAAACGCTTTTTCAAGCTGCGTGCTGGCGCGTGATAAAGTGGAAACGCGACCGCCAGGCGGGTTGCCTCGATGTGAGCAGCCATTTCAGATCAGACCCAAAATGCGATGCGCGAACGAAAACGCGCGAAAAACATGAAGGCGATAGCGCAGTTCGCGCTCGTGAAAACCAAAGCTGCGAGCCAAGCCAGCGGGGCTCCGCCGCCTTCCACCAAGGGACCCCGAAGTGTTTCCAGCAGCGCATAGAAAGGGTTCAGCGGCAGCCACACTTTGATATCGCCAAGCATATCCGGCTTCCACATGATGGGCGTCAGGAAAAATGCGAGCTGCAATACATTTCCAATAATGTGGCCCACATCGCGAAAGCGGGCACAAACCATTCCAAGAAAAATACAGGACGCAAACCCATTTACGCACAAAATAGCAATTCCAGGAATAACGAGAAGCGCACTCCATCCCGGATTATGACCCAGAACAACGAACACCAACACAATCAATGGAATCTGATGAAGCGCAGTAAGCGCATTTCGCAAGGTGCAGCGCAGCGCGTGGACAGTATATGGTAAACGAACTTGACGTATTACACCTTCGACACCAGTCATACACGCTACGGCATCAGTTATAAGTCCGGAGATCATCTGCCAGACGATCAAACTGACTGCCAGATGGGGAAGATAATCAGTCAAATTTATCTTAAATAGCTGAGAATACAGGAGTCCCAGCCCGGCGACCATCACAGCAGACGACAGTGTAAACCAAAAAGGGCCAAGTACCGACCCACGATAGCGATTGCGCAAATCGAGCCGCGCAAGCGCGAGCGACAATCGCCATGCGCGAAAACCTTCCTTGAGATCATCAAGCGCCCGGCCCGTGTAGTCTGGGTGATCGGCAGATGTCACAATGAGAGTCGATGAGGATGGTGCCATGGCCTTCATACGGCGGAGCGTATAGCCGCATGGTCGGGGCCCCGCCAGCCGTGGCAACGCCCTTCCCAAGACAGACGCGTAGCCGCCCAAACACGCCGTCAAATGATCGACGGAGCACCGTGAGCATGTCTGATTCGGCGCGATGCCTCTGAAACAAGGGCATCCCGGTCGTGTTCTGGCCAGAGCGGGTCCCATTTACGACGCCGGGCGATCAGCCTCCACCTTCCCGATGGCCAGGCAGACATCCCCCTTCGGCTACGCGAAGCGGCCGAACGTGAACGCGTCCGCGAATGCCCGCCATCGCAACGGCCAGGCGGTCAGCAACGCCACGTGGCGCAGCGACGGCGCGCCCTGCTGCAAGTGCGACGAGGTCACGCCGCGCCAATACAACCAGCAGCGCTGCCGCCAGCGCACCGCCTGCCACGGTGCAACACGGCAGCGCTGCCAGCGCGGAACGCGCCAGATCTCGCAGCACGGGACCTGCGACACTGGGGTCCACCATGACGCTGTGCGGCGACAGCCCATGTCTGGCCAGTGCATCGACCGGCAGCAGGCAGCGCCCCTGGGCGGCATGGGCGCCAACGCTGCGCAACACGCCGGCCTGCCCATAGGCGGCGCCCATCGCCTCAAGACACGGCATCACGGTCCCTGGGGCTGCCAGGACGCGCCCGGTCAGCACCGCCAGCCCGCCCGCCGTACCACGCAGATAGGCACCGAAGGCGACGCTGCTCGAGATGCCATCCTCGTCGATCTCGATTTCACGGGCGTCAATCAGTGCCGTAAGCGCCTCCGCAGGAAGCCTCCCGGCACGGATTGCCGCATGAAGCGGCTCGGCCACCTCATGCCGGCGCGGCGCGGCGCCCGCAGCGGCTTCGGCCACAGCGTCTCGCCACCATTGCAGCCTGATGAGGGCAGCCATTGGATTGCGCGCAGCCGTGCGCGCCCGCGCCAACTCGTAGTTGAACGCCATCAAAAGACACAAGGTTTCCCGCACTGCGGCAGGCGCGAAGAGGGTGCAAAGAAAGCGATCAGGATCCGCTCGGCGGGCGAATGCCATGATCGGCGATATGTCACGGGGCATGTCGCGACTTATCCCAAGGTCTCGCATTGCACCATCTTGGACGACCGGTTGACGCTGCCAGGACCTCCCCCTACCTCGGTTTAGCCTTTGGCATCGGAGACACCGCACATGGCTTTCACCCTCCCCCCCCTTCCCTACGACCCTGGCGCGCTCGCGGCCTCCGGCATGTGCCAGGAGACGCTGGAACTTCATCACGGCAAGCATCATCAGGCCTATGTCACCGCGTTGAATGGGCTGATCGAGGCCAAGGGCCTGGCCGGCAAGAGCCTGGAGACCATCGTCGCCGAAGCGGGGCGCGCCGGCGCCGATGGTCTGCCGGTGTTGAACCAGGCCGGGCAACATTGGAATCACACCCTGTTCTGGCAGGTCATGAAGCCCGGTGGCGGCGGTGACAGCTTGCCAGCGAAGATCGGCGCAAAGATCACGGCCGACCTCGGTGGCTTGGCGCAGTTCAAGGAGGCCTTCAAGCAGGCCGGCGTCACCCAGTTCGGCTCCGGCTGGGCCTGGCTGATCCTGGACCCGAGCGGCAAGCTGAAGGTCACGAAGACGCCGAACGGCTCCAATCCGATCGCGACCGGCGAAGGCACGCCGATCCTCGGCGCCGACGTCTGGGAGCACGCGTATTATCTCGACTTCCGCAACGTGCGGCCGAACTACCTGCAGAACTTCCTGGACAAGCTGATCAACTGGGAAGTCGTGGAATCCCTGATGGAAAAGGGCGGCCTGTCCAGCGGCCAGACGGCCTGATCCGCTTTTGAAGTTTCTGAGCGTTTGGGCCGCCGGCGAGAGCCGGCGGCCCTTCGCATTTCAGGGGTCCTCGAAGGTTAGATGCCGCGGTGCGGCACCGAACGCCGCGACGGGGCCCGCGAGTGCTGCAGGCCAGGGTGCCCGGCGTGGAGGCACCTGTAAAACCAATGATCCATCCCGTGTCAGCAGCAGGAAGACCCGCGCCGCCGTCACATCGAAGCCGAAGAAAACGCCATCCGTCGAACATCCCGCTTCAAGGCAGGCGTGCGCGAAAAGGTAACGCCCGTCGGCGAGTGCGATCGGGGGGCCAGGAGCACGCAAAGCAGCGGCCAAAGCCCGTTGGTGACCTCCCGAGACCTGGCGGAGCAATGCACCCACATCGGGATGCCCCGCCAGCGCTAGGACAGGACGACCGACATAGTAAGACGGCGCTTCGTCCGGCTCCCCCATCGCGGGCGTGGCGGCGCAAAGCAGCAGAATCAGTAGCCGGCGCACGGCCGATCAGTCGTTCACGCCTTTACCGGCGTCGTGTCGTTGGCGGCCTCGGGCCGAATCACACTGGCGATGGTCCCGCGGACGATCTGCACCTTCACGTTCGGTGCGATCTCGACCTCGATCTCTTCAGAGCCTTCCTTGACCGAGGCGATCCGCCCAACGATGCCGCCAGAGGTGACGATCTTATCGTTGCGCTTCAGCTCGCCCAGCATCTTACGATGGTCCTTCATCTTCTTTTGCTGAGGCCGAATGAGCAGAAAGTAGAAAACGACGAAGATCAGGATCAGTGGCGCGAGCTGCATCACCATGCCACCGGCCCCGGCAGCGTCTTGGGCGTAGGCAGGCGAGATGAACATGGGATGGAGGCTCCAGCTTGTGAGGTTTCGCGGCGGAACCTAACCTCAGGCCCCTTCCCGTCAATCCTGGAATTCTGCCTTGGACTCGCTTCTGCTTACCCGAATCGCCGAGGCACTCGAGCGACTCTCCCCGGTGGCCCCTCCGCCGCCCTCCCCTATCGGGGCCGACGCCTTTGTTTGGCACCCGTCGCCTGCTCGCCTTTCCCCGGTTCAAAAGGTCGCGGCCGTCGACATCGGGCTTCTCAAGGGTATCGAAAGCCAGAAGGCACTCCTGGTGGAAAACACCATGCGATTTGCTCGGGGACTGCCAGCGAACAACGCCATGCTATGGGGCGCGCGCGGCACCGGCAAATCATCGCTTGTCAAAGCAGCACATGCGTCGGTCATCGCCGCTGAGCCAGGCAGTATTTCTTTGATTGAGATCGCCAGGGAGGATATTTGCACCCTGCCTGAGCTGTTGAATCACTTGCGAAATCACAGCAAAAAATGTTTGGTTTTTTGCGACGATTTATCTTTTGAGCGCGAGGACGCAGACTACAAAGCTTTGAAATCAGTTCTCGACGGGGGAATCGAAGGCAGGCCGAAGAACGTCATTTTCTATGCCACGTCAAACCGTCGCCACCTTATGCCGCGTGACATGATCGAAAATGAAAAATCGAGCGCAGTAAACCCAGCGGAGGCAGTAGAGGAAAAAGTTAGCCTCTCCGATCGATTTGGTCTGTGGATTGGATTCCACAATTGCGATCAACCCACTTTCTTCGCGATGGTGGAATCTTATGCAACCGCTCTAGGCATCCAGGTGGACCCCGACACGCTGCGCCGGGAAGCACAGGCTTGGCAGGTCGGTCGCGGCGCCAGGTCGGGACGTGTGGCCTGGCAGTTCGTTTTGGACTTGGCCGCGCGCCACGGCGTGAAGGTTGATTCTTAAACCGGTAGGGGCGTGGAAAGTGCCTCGCAGCCCACGCACGTCACGTTGCGGTCGCCTGCCATCCAGCATGTGCTCCGACCGCATGCGTGATGTGACACGCGAGAATCAATAGGGTGGCGAGCATGGGTACTGCGATCCGTCTCCTTCGCCATCTATGGGCTCATCCCCTTGCTGGCAAAGCGCCGTGGGCTGCCTTGTGCCGCGTTTTGCGATGGCAAGTGGCATCCCGTGTTGGCGGGATGCCGATGATTGGCCGCTACGTCGGTTCAACGCGCCTGATCCTGCGACGCGGCCTGTCGTCCGCCACAGGTAGCTACTACGTCGGACTGACCGATCCAGGAGAAATGGGCTTCCTTTTGCATCTCCTTCGGCCCAACGACCTTTTCATGGACGTCGGTGCGAACATCGGTATCTACACAGTGCTCGCGGCAGGCGTCTGCGGTGCGACGGTTTGCGCAGTGGAGCCCGCAAACGCGGCATTGCCGCATCTGGCGGACAACCTACGATTGAATGAAATCGAGGCTTTGGTGACCACCCATCCCGTCGCGCTTGGCGAGATAAATGGCACTGCACGGCTTTCCGCGGGGCTGGGCACCACAAACCGCATCATATGCCACGACGTCCCCCAGGAAGCGGCCACCGTGGCGATGAGCACACTCGACGCCCTTCTTGGCGGAGCGGTTCCCCTCCTGCTGAAGCTGGATGTTGAGGGGCACGAGGCGCAGATCCTTCGAGGCGGTCCGCGGACTCTCTCCGCGTCCACCCTGCGCGCTGCTATTATCGAAACCAACGGCAGAGGTGCCGTCGACAGCGGCGGCGACTCGGTCGTTCATGCCGCAATGACGGAGGCAGGTTTCTCCGCCGCCGTTTACGATCCGACACGGCGTTCTCTGACGCTGCTTCAGAGTCCGACATTTCCCAACACGCTGTACGTACGCGACTGCAAATGGCTTAAAATGCGACTAGCTGAAGCTGCTAGCTACGAGGTATTGGGCTGCCGCTATTAGGTGGCTGCTGAAAAATCCCTCGCGGCGTTGATTTTGACGCGATTCTCTATCCCTGGCACTTGCCTGTGACGGTGCGCGATGCCTGGATCGGATCAGTTTGGCGCGTGGGCCTTGTTCAGCCATGCTGGAGTTGTCCCCGTCAAACCGGACAGTCGAGAGAGTTGGCCGACGTGCTCGCCAGGATCGCCGACCACCCGGTCTCCCGGCTGGACGAATTGCTGCCCTGGAACTGGAAGAGCGGCCAGGCCAAAGACGCCGCTGTCGCATAACTCTCACCGCGCCGCCGCCCTCGGCGGATGCTTACGTCTCACACGGCCTTTCCGGCGGAGATCCGCTCCATTCCGCCCATCCACGCCCGCAAGACCGGCGGAACGAGGACACTCCCGTCCGCCAGTTGATGGGTCTCGAGTACCGCAATCAACGCCCGGCCAACCGCCACGCCACTACCATTCAACGTATGGACGAATGCCGTTCCTTTCTGCCCATCCGGGCGGAAGCGCGCGCCCATGCGCCGCGCCTGGAAATCATGGCAGTTCGAGCAAGATGATATTTCACGCCATGCCCCCTGCCCCGGTAGCCAAACCTCAAGATCGTAGGTCTTGGCAGCCGAGAAGCCAGTGTCGCCCGCGCAGAGCAACACTCTACGCCAAACCAGCCCCAATGCGGTCAGCACCGCCTCAGCGCATGTCGTCATCCGCTCGTGTTCGGCTTCACTCTCGTCCGGCAGAGTGATCGACACCATCTCGACCTTTTGAAACTGGTGCTGCCGCAGCATTCCGCGCACGTCGCGGCCGGCGCTTCCGGCTTCCGCGCGGAAGCAAGGCGTCAATGCTGCCACCCTGATGGGCAGTTCCGACTTCGCCAGGATCGCACCGGCAACCAGATTGGTCAGCGGGACTTCGGCTGTCGGGATCAGGAAACGCCCGTCCGTGGTCTGAAACAGATCGTCCTTGAACTTCGGCAACTGACCGGTGCCACGCACCGCCTCCGGGTTAACCAGAAGCGGAGGGGCAACTTCCATATATCCGTGATCTTCCGTCTGCAGGGAAATCATCCATTGGCCGAGAGCACGCTCAAGTCGTGCCAGTAGGCCGCGCAAAACGGTGAAACGACTGCCAGAAAGCTTTGCCGCCCCAGCGAAATCCATGAAACCCAGGGCTTCGCCGATGTCAAAATGCTGACGCGGCGTGAAGCTCCACTCCTGCGGAGCACCATGCTGGTGCACGACCACATTCGAACGTTCATCGGAACCATCCGGCACAGCCGGATCCAGCGCGTTTGGCAGCTCCTCCAGCGCTTCGGTCAGAGCGGCCTCGCTCACCGTCACGGCGGTCGTGGACCCTGCCTCATCCGCCGCGATCTCGCTGATCAGCTTATTCGCTGCGTCGTGGTCACCCGCAGCCTTCAGGCTGCCAACATCGCGGCTGAGGGCATTCCGTTTTTGCCGCCAGGCTTCCGACCGCGTGATCGCTTCCCGCCGGGCATCGTCAAGCGCCAGAAGCAATGCGGCTGACGGCGAAAGCCCACGACGCGCCAAATCAGCGTCGAATCTGACGGGATCCGACCGTACCGATTTGATGTCGTGCATCAGGTGTTCTCTTTCTCACGCTTCGCTTTGTCGCGCTCCATCATGACCGCAGCAAGAATAGATATTTCGTACAGAAGAATGAGCGGTATCGCGAGACCGATCTGGCTAATAATATCTGGCGGAGTTATGATTGCCGCCACAACAAACATGCCGACAATCGCGTATCGACGCCCCTTCTTCAGTCCATCCGCGCTAACAATGCCAACTTTCGCCAACAAGGTCAGCAAAACTGGAAGCTGAAATGCGATACCAAACGCCAGAATCATATGCATGACCAGAGACAGATACTCGCTAACTTTTGCCTCAAGTTGCACCGGCAGCGCATCGCCGCCTGGTGGCGTTTCAAATGATATAAAGAATTTCCAGGCGAGTGGAAAAATGAAATAATATGCAAGAGCAGCGCCAGCGACAAAAAGAAATGGCGAAGCAACAAGAAAGGGCGTGATCGCCCGCTTCTCACTCCGATAAAGCCCTGGCGCGATAAACAACCAAAGCTGCGTCGCCCATATTGGAAAAGAAATAAACGTGGCGCCAAAAAAAGCGACTTTTAGATAAGTGAAGAACGCCTCATAGAGAGCCGTAAAAATCATCCGACGCTCGCCACCACCTTGCTGATGCAAGATATCGGCCAGCGGCTTTGCAAGAAATCCATAAATCGCGGATGAAAAATAATAGCAAATCCCAAAAGAAATCAGAAATGCGCCAGCCGACCACATCAGCCGCGTACGCAACTCCATGAGATGCTCGAGCAGCGGCATCGGCTTGTCGTCGATGGTGTCTTCCGGGTCGCGCGGCACAGTCTATCGTCCTGTCGTTCTCGGGATACGCGCGTTGATCAGGTAGGCGGCGAAACTGCGGCCGGCCGAACTGTGGCGTTCGCTGTTGTTGGCGATGAAAGGTCTGTAGCGGCGGGCATCGCATCGGTGCCCACCGAGGGGACATTCATGTCCGGTGCAGCCGAAGGGACGACGCCAGGCGGGACAAAGGCGGGCGCATCATCCAGCTTCGGTTCGGTCGCCGCAGGACGCTGAATATAGGGCGCAGTCGCCGCTGCAACGCCTGGCGGCACAAAAGCCGGAGCGTCAGCGCCCTGGATCGCATCATCGCTAGCCGGCGGCGTCCAGGCCGGTGAGGGCGGCAGGGTATCTGGCGACAGCGGATTCTGTGAAAACGTACTTCTTAGGTCACCGTCGCGATCAACAGCTTTTTCGATCTGTCCCTTGATATCGAAATTACGGATCTCGTTGATCGACTGCCGGAGTTCTTGCACCCCGGCGTCTTTGGCGACCTCGTCCACCTGCGTTTGGAACTCGCCCGCCATGCGCCGGAGCTTCTGAATCGCCCGCGCGACGCCCTTCACCGCATCAGGCAGGTCCTTCGGCCCGATGACGACGAGTGCCACGACGGCGATCAAGGCGATCTCTGACCAAGCTAGGTCGAACATGCGCTCCTACGGGGCTGAGAGTCTGAGGCCGGGGGTTAGCAGAAGCTGGGCCCTTCGCCAATGTGGGGTGCAGTCACCTTGGCGGGGAGGCCTCGGCACGTATGAATTCCGCCTGCTTGATCTCAGGTGGGAATGCGAAAGCACGATCCGGATCGGCGGACAGGTGAACGCGCGCCCCACGCGGCAGGACTGTCCCGGCCGGCAGCCGCGCGTGGACATGGTGCACCCCACCGGCCCCGTCGACGACCGTCAAATGGACGAGCGTCGTGGCTCCCAGCATCCGGCACGCGTCCACTTCAGCCAACACGCCCGTTTCAGCCAAGCCAAGCCCCTCCGGCCGCCAAAACACCTCGGCCCCGCCGTCAGCCAACCCCGGCGCCGGGACAGCGCCCAGCGCGGTCACAGCGACCCCGCGCGTCACCAGAGCCGGCAAGCGATTGACCTCGCCCAGGAAGGTCGCGACAAAACGCGTCACTGGGCGAAGATAAAGATCAGCAGGAGTGCCCAGTTGCTCGATGCGGCCATCCCGCATCAGCGCGATGCGGTCTGCCATGAACAAGGCCTCCTCGGCATCGTGCGTGACCAACAGCGTCGCGATCCCGGCCTCCTGTAGGACGTGAAGTGTGTCGTCGCGCACCTGCTCTCGAAGCCGCGCATCCAGGCTAGCGAAGGCCTCGTCGAGCAGGAGGACCGCCGGACGGGGCGCCAGCGCCCGCGCGAGCGCCACCCGCTGCTGCTGCCCCCCCGATAGCGTATGGGGCCAAGCCCGCGCGAAATCCGCCAACCCGACCCGCGCCAACGCCTCCTGAACACGCGCTCGCCGATCGCCCCGCCCAACACCTCGCAGCCCAAAACCGACGTTGTCGGCGACGGTCAGATGCGGAAATAAGGCGTAATCCTGAAACACGAAGCCGACAGAGCGCTTCTCCGGGGCAATCTCCCGCCCAGGCTCGGCCACCCGCCGGCCCGCAATATCGATCATGCCCGTCTGCAACGGCTCCAACCCGGCAACCAGACGAAGCATTGTCGTCTTGCCGTCGCCCGATGGGCCGAGCAGGCATACAATTTCGCCAGCAGCGACGGTCAAGTCGACGCCACGGAGAACCTTCCGCTCTCCATAGGCGTGATGCACGCCCGTCAGGGCCAGCGTCATTGCGGCTTCGGCAGGAGGCTGCCGGCGCCCGGCAGCAGATCTTCGCGCCGCGGAAGGTCGGCCAGGCTGGCAAGACCAAACTGCGAGAGGAAGGCGGGCGTTGTACCCCAAAGGGTCGGTCGGCCAGGTGCCTCCCGCCGCCCCTTGGGAGCAATCAACCCCATGTCCAGCAACGCATCCAGCGTGTTTTGAGAAAGCGCAGAGCCACGGATGTCCTCAACATCGGCGCGTGTGCATGGTTGGTGCCACGCAATAATCGCAAGCGTTTCGATCGCCACGCGACTCAAGCGCCGCGGGACCTCAACAATCCGGGTTAGCTCAGCCGCGAGATCTGGTGCCGTACGGAACGCATAGCCCCCGGCGATTGCCACGGGGATAACACCCCTCCCCGCGTAACGCTCTCCCAGGGCAGCCAAAACCTCCCGCGCGGACACGCCATTGGGAAGAGCGTTCTGCAAGTGACTCAGAGGCACCGGTTCGCTGGACGCGAACAGGAGCGCTTCAGCAATCCGCAGCGCCGGTTCGGGCATGGCGTTTCCCGCGTCGCTGCCCGGATTGGTTGGCACTAAATCCGCGATCGGAGCGCCGTCGACACCAGCGCTTTCGGCTTCAGGCTGCATGGGACGCCTCATTTTCCCGCAATTTCAGCATGATGGGTCCGAATGCTTGCTCCTGGCGAATGTCCAGCCGCCCGTCACGCGCCAGTTCCAGGCTGGCGATCAAGGTGCTGGCCGTCGCCGCTCGTTGTTCGAAGGGATCCAAGATTCCGTCCGGCAGAAAGCGCGAAAGTATCGCCCAGGACGGCATTCCTCCCAACAAACCGGCTAGGCGTTGGACGGCTTCCTGCACGGTCCAAAGGCGACGGGGCTTTGGGCGATAGGGACGCCGCGCGGCAAGGCGACGCAAGACCGCCGAATAACCGGCCAGGAGTGCCGGCAGGTCGGCCGAAATGCTGTTGCGATCTTCCACAGTGAACGATTCGGGGGAGCCCCGCGCCCAGACCTCTTGCCCAAGCTGTGGTTGGCGATTGAGCCAAAGCGCTGCCTGCCGCATACGCTCCAGTTCCAAAAGGCGCTCCGCCAATTGACCCGCAAGGGCCTCCGGCGTCACCGCATCTTCATCCGCCTCAATTTCGGGAACAAGCAACCGCGACTTGAGCCACGCCAGCCACGCGGCCATCACGAGCCAGTCGGCTGCAAGTTCCAAGCGGAGCGCATGTGCGTCCGCGATGACGAGCAGATATTGATCGACCAGCGCAACGATTGAAAGCTTTGCCAAATCGACTTTCTGCGCACGAGCAAGATCGAGCAGCAGATCGAGTGGCCCCTCATAGCCATCCAGGCGCACCGTCATGGTGGGATCGGCCGTCACGCGTGACCTGCCAGCATCAAGACGGCCCTGAACGCGGCTGCGACCACATTTCTCAATGCCCAACCCACCGGATCCCACCCGCCGGGGAGTTGCGGCAAAACAACCAGGGCGAGAAGGACGATCAGCAGCCCAAACCTCTCCATCCGCGCCAAGGGCAGCGCGAGCGCAGCCGGCAGTACCCCGACAAGAATGCGACCGCCATCCAATGGCGGTATGGGCAGAAGGTTGAACAAGCCAAGCAGCAGATTGGCGAATATGAACAGGACCAGGAAGCGCATCAGCCAGTCTGCGACATCCAACGGAATAGCCGGCGCCACCCACTGCAAGGGGTGCGCCAAAAGGGCCGCCAAGAACGCGAGGACGAAATTCGCTGCGGGGCCCGCCGCAGCGACACGGACCATTCCCCATCTGGGGTCGCGCATCCGAAACGGATCGACCGGAACCGGCTTGGCCCAGCCAAAGAGCGTCTCGACACGGCCGATCGCCAGCAACTGAGACACCACCAGAAAGCCGGGAAGCATCAGCGTGCCCACAGGGTCCACATGTCGCAGCGGATTCAGTGACAGGCGCCCGTTCTCCTTCGCCGTCGGGTCGCCTTCCGCCAAGGCGGCGTAGCCATGCGCCGCTTCGTGCAGGGTGATGGCCAGTATCGCAGCCAGGATTGCGGCCGAGACCTCGGGCAGCCAGTCCATCACGGCGCGCGCGCCGTGGGATCGTCGCTTCGCGCGAAGGGACCAATGGGCCAGTTGGCTGCACCTGTCGTGCCGCGGCATCGTGCCGCAATGATGCGCTGCGCCGAACGTTCGGTAACGCGAGGGCAATCCACAAGCAATGACCGTGTTTCGGCGATCATGCCTGTGCAATGAAGGACCAGATCGCAACCAGCGTCCAATGCTGACCCTGCCCTACGGTCGGCGAGCCCCGCGAGCGCCCCCATTGCGAGGTCGTCCGTGATGAGCACACCATCAAAGCCAATCTCGCCGCGAACAACCTCGTCAATAATTCGGCGGGAAAACGTCGCGCAATGATCCGCATCCCAGGCCGGATAAAGGATATGGGCCGTCATCGCCCACACCCCCGCACCCGCCAGCGATTGGAACGGGATGACGTCTCGACCAAGGACATCCGTTGCGGCCGTTACGACCGGTAGTGCCTCGTGGCTATCGGCCAAGGCCCGGCCGTGACCCGGGATGTGTTTCATAACCGGAACGCAGCCCGAATGCCGCAAGCCCGCGACAACCGCGTGTCCGAGGCGAGCGACCTCATTCGGATCCGCCGAGAAAGCGCGATCGCCAATCACGTCATGAGCGCCCGCCACGCGTAGATCGACAACGGGGGCGCAAACGACGTCGATTCCGGCGGCGTTGCAGACAGATCCCATCGCTGCCGCACTCTCAAATGCTGCCTCAGCCACCTGCCCTTCGAACGCGGCAACAGGTGGAAATGCGGGCCATAGCGGCGGACGAAGGCGCGCAACCCGACCGCCTTCCTGATCCACGAGAATCGACGCGTCAGCGCCGATGCATTCTCGAATCGATGTCGTCAGGGACAGGAGCTGGGCGGGGGTCTGGATATTTCGCCGGAACAGAATGATTCCGACGGGAGGATGGGTGGCGAAGAGTGCTGCTTCTTCGCGCGCCAGACTGGGTCCCGCGATACCCACCACGGCTGCCCGCTGCTCAAGGTGATCAAGCATGGGCATGCGGGCGCTGCTCAACCGCCAACAATGCTGCAAGCGCCACCACGCGCCTTGACACGATCACAGAACGCCCGCGCAGCCTCTGCATCGGCAAGTCCCGTCGCGCGAAGGCGGTACAGCGTCGGCTGCCCCTCCCTGGGGAAGGCCGAAATGGTCGGCTGCCGCCCCTGAAAGTCAGACGGCAACAAACGCGTAAGCCGGTCCCATTCGGCCCGTGCGGCCGTGTCCGATGACAGTGCGCCAAGCTGTACCACGGAACGGCCCGCCGGCCGCGGCACGGCAGTACGTGGTTGCGCAACGGTCGAAGCGCTCTCAACAGGGGCGGTTTGTGGCGCGCGTGCAGTTCCGGCTGGAGCACCGGCGGTAGCAGCCCCCGATGCCGCGGGTTGGGATGCTACGGTCGGCGGCTGAGACGGCGGCGCACCGGCTCGCTGCGCCGGTCCTGTCGCCGGCGGCGGGCTGGCCTGCTGGCGAAGGCGCGCGAGGTCTGGCGACTCAGACTGCGGCGCCAGAGCCGCGGACCGACCTTGAGCCGCAGAATCTCGCTGACGCGCATCGCGATTGAAGATCAATTCGCCCTGATTGGGCACCTGCATACCGCCAGGCTCGGACGGACGCACGCGCATCGGGCGTGGATCAGCCTCAACGAGCGGCACCGATCGCGTGCCGGTCAACCGACTGACGCCGAACACCACAGCCAAACCCACACCGGCCACAGCCAGGATGGCCGCTGCGATCATCAACATTCGTCGAGATGAGCCGAAGCCCGCCCCATCGCCCGAAGATCGAATGCGATACGATGGAATGGGTACGTCGCTCACGGAAAACCCCCTGGCACGCCGTCACGCGCAACCTTTTGCCCCAAAGTCAGGTCGCTCAGACGCGCCGGTGTCAGCGCATCTCCTCGACTGGTTCGACACCCATCACGGAAAGCCCAGATCGGATAACCGTCGCGACCGCCGCCACAAGCGCCAAACGGGACCGTGTGACCTCAGGCTCCTCCTCGCGGATAAACCTCAGTGTCGAATCGTCCCTACCTCGGTTCCACAGTAGATGAAAACTCGACGCCAAGTCATGGAGATAGAAGGCAATCCTGTGGGGCTCTCGCGCGATCGCCGCCTGTTCGACGATCCGCGGCCAGGCCGCCATGCAACGGACAAGGTCCAGTTCGGCCGTATCAACCAACAGGCCCACCGGCGCGTTGGTGAGGTCATGGGGAAGTGGATCACCAGCCGCCCGCAGAACCGACCGGCAGCGTGCGTGCGCATACTGCACGTAAAAGACCGGGTTATCGCGTGATTGCTCAGTAACCTTGTTCAAATCAAAATCCATCTGAGCATCGGATTTTCGCGTCAGCATAGTAAAACGTACTGCATCGCGCCCGACTTCATCGATCAAATCGCGTAGAGTGACGTAAGTACCCGCGCGCTTGCTCATACGGACGACTTCGCCGTCCTTCACGACCTTGACTATCTGGCAAAGGACCACATCCAGGGGAACCGTACCGTCTGACAGGGCGGCAACCGCGGCCTGCATTCGCTTGACATAACCGCCATGGTCGGCCCCCCATACTTGTACGAGCGCCTGCTGACCCCGAAAGATCTTGTCGGCGTGGTTTGCGATGTCATTGGCGAAGTAGGTGTTGGAGCCATCCGATTTGAGCAGTGGCCGATCGACGTCGTCACCAAAATCCGTAGAGCGGAACAAGGTCTGCGACCGCGGCTCCCAGTCATCGGGAACTTTGCCTTTCGGCGGTTCCAGAATGCCTTCGTAGATCAGGCCCTTTGCATTCAGGACTGCCATAGCCCGAGAAACACCCCCGGCCGCGACCAATGCGGCTTCAGAGATGAACACGTCGTGCGACACGCCCAAGGCCGCCAGGTCGATCCGGATCTCGGCCATCATGGCGTTCACCGTAAATTCCCGGCAGATCGCCAGCCTTTCCGCGTCCGGTGCGGCACGGTCGACGGGCAGAAGCGCTAGCCCATGCTTCGCCAACAAATCTTCGCCGATTGGGATCAGATAATCTCCTCCATACTGAAGAGAAATATCGAACTCCCGTTCAACTTGGGCACGAAAATCCGCAGATTCGATAATGCCCCCGCTATCCGATCGGCCAATATATTCGAATTTTTCGTTCAATACCGCCGGAGAAGCGCGCATAATAGATTCAAGATAACGCCAATATGCCGCCCAGGCCAATGCATTCACTTGAGCGCCCGCATCATTTATGTAGTATTCTTTAGTTACCGCGTAACCCGCCTTCGCCAGCAATCGGGCCAACGCGTCGCCAACCACGGCACCTCGGCAGTGGCCGACGTGCATGGGACCGGTGGGGTTCGCTGATACGTATTCGACATTTACGGCTTTGGCCGCGCCGAGAACGCTGTCGCCATAAGCTTCGCCGATGCGGAGCACGGTCGGGATCTGCGTGAGCAGAAATGACGCCGGCATTCGCATGTTCACGAACCCTGGCCCCGCGACCACCGCCGATTGGATATCGGCATAACCGCGCAGCACCGCCGCCAGCGCGTCCGCCAAGGCTCGGGGTGATTGCGCGGCCGGCTTGGCGCAGACCAAGGCAGCGTTGGTCGCCATATCGCCATGCGATGAATCGCGAGGCGGTTCGACCTGGATCCGCCCCAACACTTCGGGCGGCAAGCCCGGGTGCAGGGACAATACGGCTGCAATCACCTGATCGCGGATCGCGGCGAAAATATTGGCTGTCATGCGCCTCCCCTTAGCGGACGTCGCGGGATGCGCGAAGTACGGCTCGCAAAATCGCCCCCTCGGACGTGGGCCGGTGTCACCCGCAGCGGGCGGGAGAGCCTAGAACGCCGGCTGGCTGAGCTTGGCAGCGTGCCCCGTCACGCACCGCCCGGGCCAGATCGATTCACCCAGGCACATCCGGATCGGTGAGCCGACGATTCTCTTCAAGCGCGAACCTGTCCGTCATGCCGGCGATCCAGTCACAGACCGCGTGCGCACATTGCGCACTTCCAGCCTCCCCTGCCCGGACCTGCCATTCCGGAGGGAGCATTTGCGGCCCGCCATGTAACAAGCTGAAGAGTATCTGAACGACACGCTTGGATTTTTGGCTCGTGCGATTCACGCGCCAATGCCGATACATCCTGTTCCACAAGAACTCACGAAGGGGCGCGTTCAGCGCCAGCATGGCGGGGCTGAACGCGACCACCGGGCGCGCTGCGGCACGGATCTCGTCGACGCTTTTCGGTGCCAGGGCCGCGATACGACGCGTTGCCTCGTCAACCACGTCGCCCACCATCCGGTTGATGACCCGGCGTATTGCCTCCGGCGCCAATCGATCCGCCGCCATGTCGGGCTGACCGCGCCGGGCATCGGCCAGCGCCTCACCGAACAAGGGGAGCTGTTCGGCTTCGTCCAGAGAGAAAAGGCCTGCCCGGAGCCCGTCGTCGAGGTCGTGGTTGTTGTAAGCGATATCGTCGGCGATTGCGGCAACCTGCGCCTCTGCGCTCGCATGCGAGGACAGGTCGAGTGGGTGGCGCGCATCATAGGCTGCTATGTACGGAGATGGCCGGCGCAGCGGACCGTTATGCTTGGCCAAGCCTTCCAAAGTCTCCCATGTCAGGTTCAGGCCTTGGAAGGCGCCATACCGGCTTTCGAGGTGGGTTACAGCCTTCAGGCTCTGCGCGTTGTGGTCAAATCCGCCGAAAGGCTTCATCGCGCCATTCAGCGCCTCCTCGCCAGCGTGGCCGAAGGGCGGATGCCCCAGATCATGGGCCAGAGCCAAGCCCTCCGCCAGATCCTCATCGAGCCTCAGCCGGCGCGCGATGGCCCTGGCGATTTGGGCAACCTCAAGACTATGCGTGAGCCTCGTCCGGAAGGCGTCGCCCTCGTGGTAGATGAAGACTTGCGTCTTGTACTGAAGGCGCCTGAAGGCCGTACTGTGAATGATACGATCTCGGTCGCGCGCGTAAGGGCTGCGGGAAAGGTCCGCGGCTTCGGGGTGAAGCCGGCCACGACTCTGGTCAGAGCGGACGGCCCAGGGGGCGATTTGGGCCAGGCCGGCTGAAGGAGGCATCGCCGCATAGGGTGCCAGCAGTCGCTCGAGTCCCGCAATGCGGCATCGCCCGTCGGGCTCAACCCTTTGATTGGGCGGAGCCATACCCTATGTCTCTCAACGAAGGAGTACATCGCCATGTCTGACGGCTTGGAGGACGCGACGGCCCGGCCGACGTTCCGCGCAACGCCCCGTGCCATCGCCGAGGCTGCATCGATCGCCGCGCGCGAGGGAAAGCCAGGCGCACGGCTGCGCGTCGCGGTCGAGGCCGGCGGCTGTTCGGGCTTTCAGTATCGCTTCGAACTGGACGAGGCGGCGCTCGCCCCCGACGACCTCCTTGTCGCGGATCGTGTGGTGGTTGACGCTACATCTCTTGATTTACTGGCAGGGTCGGAACTTGACTGGACGAACGCACTCATCGGCGCCCACTTCGCGATCACGAACCCCCTCGCCACCAGTGGCTGCGGCTGCGGCGCCTCCTTCTCAGTTGGATGACCGCCGCGTGACGGTCCGCCGCGATGTGGCCGCCCGCCTGCCATGCTGATTGCCACGTTCAATGTGAACTCCATCCGTCAGCGGATCAGGCACGTCCACCGTTTCTTGGAACGACACAAACCCGACGTGCTGTTCCTGCAGGAACTGAAATGCAAGACTGAGGAGTTTCCTGGACTTGAGCTCGCTGAACTGGGGTATCGCGTCCACGCGATCGGCCAGACTGGCGGACGAAATGGCGTGGCGGTCGTCGCGCGCATTCCTTTCACGGTTGTCGCAGAGGCGCTGCCGGGCGACCCGGAAGACAGCCAGGCCCGCTACATCGAAATCGCAGTGCAAGGCATGCATTTGGGCGGGCTGTATCTGCCGAATGGCAATTCGGGCGGTGATGAAGGCTACGGCTACAAGCTGCGCTGGATGGAACGGCTCAGGCTGCTTGCCCGGGCGCGGCTATTGGCTGATCAGCCATTTGCGCTGCTCGGAGATTTCAATGTTTGCCCAACGGATGCCGACCTGACACCAGGCGTCCTGAAGCCGACCGATGCGCTGATTCGCGCCGAAACGCGTGCCGCCTGGCGCGCACTCGTACACTTGGGCCTGACGGACGCGCTTCTTGCGACCCATCCAGTCGCACCACCTTGGACCTATTGGGATTATGGCTCTGCCTTCGACACGAATCGTGGTCTGCGCATCGACCACGGCTTATTGTCGGCTGATCTGGCAGAAAGGCTGATGTCGGCAGAGGTGGATACCAAGGCCCGCAGCGAAGAACAGCCATCCGATCACGCACCGGTGATCTTCGGCCTTCGGGACTGAAACGCGCGAATGGCAACCACGGAGGAGACACGGCGTTAGGTCGATACAGGCAGTGCGTGTCGCACGGCCCATTCGATCTGGAGTTTGCCATGACCAACCGTGGGTTTCATCGACGCATGCTGCTCGCTGCCAGCGCCGGGCTGCTGGCATCCCCCGCCATTCTACGCGCACAGACGGCTCCTCGCGATCTCGCCTCCACGTTGTCCGGGAACACCGATACCGCCAGATTCGCCGAGATCGTGGAACGAGCGGGGCTCGGTGACCGTCTCCGCGGCACCCAGCCGCTGACAGTTTTCGCACCGAGCGCCGCCGCATGGCAGGCGGTTCCAAGTCAGCTGATGCAGGATCTGCTCGGCGGGGGCGGGCAAGGCAGCAGCGCAAGCTCCGCCGACCCCGTCAGGTTGGCAGCTTTGGCTGGAATCCACATGCTTGAAGGGTCGCGCATGTCCGCGAGCCTCCGGGACAAGATGGAGGATGTCCGGAGCGTGAATGGCGGGTTGGTCCGCGTCGACGGACGGGCGGTACCGATGACAGTCGCCGTCGCTGCCCCCGAAGGCGGTGTGCGTGGCAACTTCCAGACCGGCGTGGGCGGCTTCAACGTTCAGCCGCCAGCCAAGGTCACGATGGCCGACATCATTTGTTCAAATGGCGTCATCCACGTGATCGACGGCGTCCTGCTCCCATAACGACACATAAAGGCGCGCCGGGAAACCGGCGCGCCTTTACCTTACCCAGGCAAATCGAGAACGTTCTTGGCGATGATGTTGCGCTGAATCTCGTTGCTTCCGCCATAAATGGTGGTCGGCCGCGCGTTGATGAAAATGCCCGCAGGATGCAAATCCCGGTTGCCGTCCATCGGTTCGAGCAGCCCGGCGTTCTCTCCCGCGACCTCCAGGAGTGCATCGGAAATACGCTGAAAGAGTTCCGACTGGATCACTTTCAGCATCGAGACATCCGGCGGCAGGCCCTCACCACGACGCAGGCGCTCGACGTAGGTTTCGTAAAGCGCCTTCAGATCTTCCAAATCAAGCCAGAGACGTGAAAAGCTGTCCTGGAAGGACGCGTCTTCCGACACGCCCATGCGCTCCCCAAGCTGCCGTAGGCGTTGCAATGCATAGGCCGATTGCTTGGGTGATCCGAGGTGTATGCGCTCGAAGCCCAGCAGCGCCTTGGCCATCGTCCAGCCTTTATTGGCCTCGCCGACCAGGTTGGCTGCCGGGACACGCACGTTGTCGAAGAACACCTCGCAGAATTCGTCGTGCAGATCGAGATTCACGATGGGTCGAACGGTAATGCCGGGGCTATCCATGGGAACCAGCAGGAAGGAAATACCCTCCTGCTTCTTGGCAACTTTGTCCGTGCGCACCAGCAGGAATATCCAGTTCGCATCGCTGCCGAGCGTGGTCCAAGTCTTCTGACCATTGACGACGTAGTGATCCCCGTCAAGTACCGCCTCTGTACGCAGGGACGCCAGGTCCGATCCGGCATTTGGTTCCGAATAGCCTTGGCACCAGACGTGTTCACCCTGAAGAATCGCAGGCAGAAAACTCTTCTTCTGTTCCGGCGTCCCATATTTCAATAAAAGGGGGCCGATCATCACGATGCCCATATCGTTCGTCCGAGCACAGCCGTAACGCTCGAATTCTTCGATCAGGATGATCTGTTTGGTCGGCGACAGCGCCATGCCGCCCCATTCCCGCGGCCAGCCCGGCGCAAGCCAACCCTGCGCTGCCAGGATCATGTACCAGGCCTTGTTCTCCGACCAATGCAGCCGCTTGGGCGGATTACGTATCTCGGCCGGGTAGTTGGCTTCGACGAAGCGCCGAACGTGAAGTCGGAACTCGTGATCCGGCAGGAGGTTGAGATCCTCCGGTGGCGTGCCAGCGATCGCGTTCATGCCCTTAGTCTCCGGTAAAACGCGGCGGACGCTTGGCCATGAAGGCCTCACGACCTTCGGCATGGTCGGCCGACAGAAACAGCATGGTTTGGTAGTGGCGTTCGGTCTCCAGCGCCCGGTCCAGGCCATCGGCGAGTAGCGCCTTGGTCAGTGCCATCGGGAGAGGCGCCTGCTCCGCGAGGAAGCGCGCCTTTTCCAACGCCGCAGGCAGAGCCTGCCCCTTGGGTACGACAGCATCGACAAGGCCGATCCGCTCTGCCTCAGGCGTCTTGATCTGGTTGCCGTAAAGCAGAATTTGGCGCGCCCGACCAAAGCCGACACGCCCTGGAAGGGTGAAAGGCAGCCCCAGATCCGGCATCAGCCCGACCTTACCAAACCCGGCCATGAAGGTTGCATCCTCGGCCGCGACGATCGTGTCACAGGCGCACGCCACCGAAAGGCCCGCACCAACGCACCACCCCTCCACGGCCGCGACCACCGGCGTCTTCCCGGTCAGCAGGAGGCGAATGACCCGGTGAACCCTACGTAGCCGCTCTCGCCCGCTAGCGCCGGACACCACATTCATCCCTGAAATATCGCCTCCCGCACTGAAGACGCCTTCACTGCCCGTCAGCACGATCGCCCGAATTCCAGCATCACCCTCGACGCGGTCCAGGATCTCCGCCAACCGCTCCCGCAACGGTAGCGCCAGGGCGTTGCGCCGGGCGGGATAGTCCATCGTCAAGGTCAGGACGGCCCCGGACTGCTCCTCGACAATCCGCATCCGGTCAGCAGGGAGTGGGGCGTCAGTCATCTGCGGTCTCCGGCGCTGCGGCCATGAAGGCGCGGCGGTGCAGCGCTGCGCCACCGAACTGGTTCGCCAGCACCATGGCTTTGCGGAGGTAGAGCCCAATATCGTGCTCGTCCGTGTACCCGATGCCGCCATGCAGCTGAATGGCCTGGCGCGTGACCAGCATCGATGCTTCCGCGGCCCGCGCCTTGGCACGCGCGATGACGGCAGTTCGATGCGGTCCGACAGCCCCTGCATCAAGCGTCGCCGCCGCCGCCTCGACCGAGGCACGGGTGAGCGCAATCTGTATTTTTAAATCAGCGGCGCGGTGCTGCAGCGTCTGAAAGGCGCCGATCGCGCGCCCGAATTGGGTACGCGTCTTCAAATAGTCGAGCGTCATGGCAAAGGCGCGATCCATCACACCAAGCAGCATCGCGGCGGTCCCGAGAGCGGCCTCGCCGAGACCGATCGCCAGAACCGCGGAAGCGTCGTCCATCACCTTCACGCCACCATGGGGACGTAGGGTGCCGAAGCTGCCACCATCCTGCGTAAATTCCAGCGCAAGGTCGGCGCCGTCCGCGGACTGAAGGTAGAGGGCGAGCCCCGCGCCTTCGCGCACTGGCACCAGAAAATGCGAAGCACCGCCCGCCATTGGCAGAAAAAGCCTGGGGGCGCCGTGGGTTCCCGGGACGTCCAAGGTATTGGCACGCTCTTGCCAAGCGGTCAGGACAAGTGCCTTGCCACCCAGCACCGCCGCCAGTGCCTCGCCCGCCTCCCCGCTGCCACGCAGGCTGTCGGCATGGGCCAAGGCCGCAGCCAGCAGACTGGCTGAAAGCGCCGATGCGACGAAAGGCTCCGGCACCAGCCCGGAACCGAGCGCCTCCGCCAGCGCGCAAAACTCACCCATGCCGAGACCGGCACCGCCCGCATCTTCCGGCACCCGCAGGCCCGTCCAGCCGAGGCTGCCCATTTCCGCCCAGACCGCCGGATCAAAGCAGGGCGCCTTGAACCGCCAGCCTCGGATACGCTTAAGATCGCCGCCGGACGGGGCTACGGCGGCGGCGCTGTCGCGAATAAGGCGAATGCTTTCCGCCCGCTCATCATCGCTCGTGGCCATGTTATGGCTCATTCTCGTCGTTTCCCCGTTCCGCGCGCTCAATCAGTCAGGCAGATGAAGTTTGGCGCCTGTGCGCTCCTGGAGCCAGTCGAAGGTGACCCCAGGTGCCATTTCTTGAAGCAGGAAACCCTGCGGTGCCACATCGATGACCGCCAGATTTGTGTAGATCCGCGTGACAGCACGCAAGGCAGTCAGCGGGTAGGAACAGGACCGAACGAGCTTCGGCCGCCCGTCCTTGGTCGTATGCTCCAACACGACCCACAACCGCTTGGCGCCGGCCGCCAGATCCATGGCGCCACCAACGGCCGGTGCCATTTCATTGTCGCTCGTGGCCCAGTTCGCGAGATCTCCATTTTCTGCGACCTCGTAACCACCAAGAACACACAGATCGATGTGTCCTCCCCGGATCAACGAAAAACTATCAGCGTGGTGGACATAGGACCCGCCGGTTCGCAGGGTGATGTAAGCCTTGGAGGCGTTGATGAGCCACGGTTCAATATCAGCCTTGGCTGGCGCAGGCCCGACGCCCAGCACGCCATTCTCGGACTGGAAAATCACCTCCCGCTCTTCCGGGACGTGATCGGCGACCATCGTTGGGATGCCAATGCCAAGATTGACGCACCACCCCTCGGGGATGTCGGACGCCACGCGGGCCGCCATCTGTTTGCGGGTGAGTAGGACAGGAGCAGATGCGTTCATGTCACTTCCCCTCAATCGCTGGATCCCCGTAGGGAATGTGCAAAACGCGATTCACGTAGACGCCAGGCGTCACGACATGCTCGGGGTCGATATCACCGAGCGCACGAATATGCTGCGCCTGAACGATCGTCAGGTCAGCCGCGGTCGCTACGACCGGATTGAAGTTCCGACCGGCCTGGCGGAACGTGAGATTCCCCCAGCGATCCGCTTCCCAGGCCTCGACCAGCGCCACGTCTCCACGCAACGCGGTTTCCAGAACCACGGGGCGGCCGCCAATTTCACGCTGCTCTTTGCCTTGCGCTAGCAGGGTGCCCGCCGCGGTGGGCGTGAAGAAAGCGGGAATGCCGGCACCCGCGGCACGCATGCGCTCCGCCATGGTGCCCTGCGGACATATCTCGAGTTCCAGTTTGCCCGCTTTGTAAAGTTCTTCGAAAACGACGGATCCCGCGCTGCGCGGATAGGAGCAGATGATCTTCCGTACCCGCCCCAGCTCCATCAGCTTGGCCAGTCCCTCACGCCCCGCTCCGGCGTTGTTGGAGACGATGGTGAGGTCGGATGCCCCCTGCTCGATCAAGCCGTCGATCAGCGCGTTCGGCGTGCCCACATGACCAAATCCGCCAAGAAGGACGATGCTTCCATCCTTGATGCCAGCCAACGCCTCGGCCATCGACTGGACGATCTTGTTGATCACCGGCTTGTCCCCCCACGCTAAGTCGCTCTGCCGAAATAATCCCGCGATCGCCGCAGGTCCAGCGGTCAGGCCGCGAAGCGGAAACGCCCATTGCTGATGACCACACGGTCGCGCTCCACCACACGGGCCCGGAAGGCAGCGCCGCCGTCCTGATGCCAGATTTCCGTGCGGATGGTTTCGCCAGGGTACACCGGCGAGGAGAACCTGAGGTCCATCGAGCCAAAGCGTGACGGTTCGCCCCCGCAGATCGACCTCACCAATCCGTGGCAGACCACCCCAAACGTGCACAAGCCATGCAGGATGGGCCGTTCGAACCCGGCGCGTGTCGCGGTCGCAGGATCAATGTGTAGAGGATTGAAGTCGCCATTCAAGCGATAGATCAGCGCCTGTTCGGGCCGGGTGGCCAAATCGATCGACAGGTCAGGCGCCTGATCAGGCTCCGGATGAGGCGCCTTCACAGGTCCAGCAGCGCCGCCGAATCCACCGTCGCCTCGAAGAAAGGTTGTGCTTGTCAGGGTGGCGAATGGGTCACCAGTCTGGGCATCCAGCACGGCGCGCTCGGAATACATCAGCGCCCCCTTACCCTCGCCGCGATCGACAAGGCCGGTGATACGCGTCCGTCCCAGAACGGTCCCGGTCACGGGAAGGGGGCGATGGATGATCAATCCTTGCTCGCCATGAACCAGGCGCACGGCATCGACGCCCGTAGCCGGATCGCCAAGCCAGAAGCCTGGATATCCCAGCACGACCGCCATTGAAGGAAGGGCGATCAGCTGCCGTTCATCCAGGAACCTCAGCTCGCCCTGATCGAGGGGATCATGTCCGACCCCCACCGAAAGGGCGTAGAGGATCACGTCCTTCGCCGTGAGGCTCTGATGCACGTCAGGAACAGGCCAGTTCAGCAGCCTCTGCGGATCAATCGGCACAATCATCTCCCTCGAGTTCAATGACCGCGTCCGCGGCCCAGGCGCCTTGCCCGGCAGGCAGCACCAGCATGGGATTGATGTCGATACCCAGAAGTCGTGGGCCTGCGGCGACCGCGAGACGCGACAACGCCGCAAGCGCCTGTGCCAATGCGGCCACATCCGCGACCGATCGCCCTCGGGCCCCGTCCAGAAGGGGAAAGCCACGCAACGAACGGATCATCGCCCGAGCTGCCGCCTCGTCAAAGGGGCAGCGTCGAAATGCCACATCCTTCAGCACCTCGATGAAAATCCCACCGAGCCCCACCATCGCAATGGGGCCGAAAACCGGGTCCCTTAGAATGCCCATGGCGATTTCTACGCCACCGTCAACCTGCCGAGCCACCAGCACGCCGTCCAGCCTCGCCTCAGGGGCGCCAGCTCTTGCTCGGGCCATAAGCGTTGCGAAGCCCTCGCGCACGGCATTGGCGTCACCGACGCCGAGCATGACGCCCCCGATTTCCGATTTATGCAGAATGTCCGAGGAGACAATTTTCAACACCACGGGGAAGCCGATCCGCTCCGCGGCGGAGGCGGCCGCTGCGGCATCCTCGCACGCCACCTCTGGCACAACGGAAATGCCGGCCTCCGCGAGGATTCGTTTTGCCTGAACCTCGTTCATAGGCGTTGATGGCAGCGCTATCGCGGCGATCGCGGGCGATGGCGCGACGCATTCGGCGAAAGCGTCGCCAAAGCGGCCCATCGCGGCAATTGCGACGGTCGCTCGTGTCGGATCCTCGAAGCACAGAAAGCCGTCCGCCTCGTATTCGACGATTCGTTCAGGCGGCGCCACCACGGAAAGTATCCAAAGTCTTTCGGGATAGTCGTCGCGCACCGCCTTCAACTGGCGGCGCAGTGCGGGCGCGACGGACATCGACGCCCCGACCTGCGTAAAAAACGCAAGCACGGACGTGTAGCCACCATCGCGCACTAGGCTGCGGGCAAAGGCCCCAACCATCGACATGTCGTTAAAAACCTGCGCGGTGCAGTCAACTGGGTTGCGCGGACTACTAAAGGGGATCAATTCGCGCAAAGCTGCCTGGGCGATAACAGGCATCGGTGGCATCGGCAGCGCAAATTCCTCGGCGGCGTCCGAAATCAATACGCCCGCGCCGCCAGAAATAGTCACAACGCCCAGCGTGTTCGATACCGGATAGATGCGGGGGGTCGCCGCGTAGGCGATATCGAGCAACTCCTCAGTTGAACGAGCACGAACCACTCCAGCTTCGCGCAGGATCGCGTTTGTCACCGCATCATCGCCCGCGACCGATGCCGTGTGGCTTCTGGCCGCAGCGCCGCCCAGTTCGCTGTGCCCGACCTTCATCATCACCACGGGCTTGCGATTGGCGCGTGCCAAAGCCAAGGCATCGAGAAAATTCGCGCCACCCCGGATGCCCTCCGCATAGGCCATGATGACGTCGACCTCGGGAGCAGTCGCCATCCAGCCGATTGCGTCGCCCAGGCTGACGTCAGCTTCGTTGCCCGTGGTGATCAAGATCGGCGACCCCATCCTACGGTCGCGCGCAATAGAAAAAAGATGAGTCCCATAGGCACCAGACTGGCTCGCAATACCAACCCGACCACCGTTGACACTGGATAGTTTTGCCCAGCCATTTTCAAAACTGCTGGAGAAAATTGGATAGTAACCAATGGCGGCATTGAACAAACCGAGGCAGTTCGGCCCAAGCATACGCATGCCATGCCGGCGCGCGATGGACACAAGCTCTGCTTGCGCTTCGGCGCCACTGGCGTCGACCTCGGCGTAGCCGGCCGTGAACACGATGGCTGATTTGCAGCCGAGGGTGCCGAGATCCTCAAGCGCTTGCGCGGCAAACTGGCCCGGGACCGCCACGATGGCGACGTCAGGCACCTGCGGCAAGGCCGCGACGCTGCTGAATGCCGGCAGCCCCTGCACGATCTGCCGCTTTGGATTAACGGGCAGAATGGAGCCCTTGAACTTCTGATCGATCATATAAGCGATCGGCCGGCCACCGATGCGCACTGGATCGTCGGATGCGCCGATGATTGCCACAGAGCTCGGCCTGATGAGCGGGTCGAGCGAGGCAAAACGATGCCGACCACCTTCGCCAGGCATTGCGTGGTTCAGCATGACGTTGCCTCAGTGTTTCTCCCAGGTCATGTCTGCCCCTTATGGTGAGGCCAGACAATACCCGCATCGCAACCCAATTGACGGCTTCGACATTCGGCAAGCGAACTTCTATGCTTTCAGAAGATCAACATCGAACGAATAGAGAATCGATTGACGATCATGGCGTCAAAAAAACAGCACCCCGGGTGCGAGAATAATAAACAACCACAGGTAGCCCATCGCGATCATGCGGGCAAAATGCCACCATCAAAAATCGTGACATTTTGCCTATTATGAAAATGATCTACGGGTAGAAAATTCGAAGAAACATCACCCTTCCGGATTGACAACAATACAATTCCCGCGGCCGCGGAGACGCTCACAGGTCTGCGCCGCACCTTCGCGAGACAACCCGGTCACCCGCGCCCGCCAAAGTGTTACCCGACCTTGGGCGACGGGCATGACAACGGGCCGTGCGTTCGCCTGCCCCACCGCGTCTCGCGCTGCAGTGGCAGCGCCTCTGGCCTGCTGCTCGGACGAAAACGCCCCAACCTGGACAGCCCAAGCCCCCACTGGCGCGGCCGCCGCCCGAAGGCCGCCAGGCAAGGTACCCGCCGAGGCCTGAGGCACGAGGGTCAATGTACGAGACGCAGTCGCTGGCGGAGGAACAGACGCCAGCGCGACCCTCGGGGCACCGGACGCCGGCCTTCCGGCCTGGGGCGCCGTCGCCTGTGGCATGGCACCTTGTGATGCGAATGTAGGGGCCGCCCCACGGCGCGCCGCTGCAACCGGATCGCGGACAGCGGTAACCGGGGGTGCAAGTGTCGTGACCTCTACGTGGGAACTCGGCTGCGGCAAGAAGTCTCCAGGACTCACGATCGGATCCATCCGCGTGACCGGCCCGCCATCAAGCGATGCTATCTGAACGCGATCACCACCCGTTGCCGCCGGCGGAGGAAGGTCATTGATCGCATAGGTACTTCCGTCAGGAATCGGCTCCATCCGAACGACAGGTCCCGGGGGCAGGCTGGCGACTTGCACGACGGTCTCCGCTCGCGACCGCTGCTCGCGTAGCGCCATGAGCGTCCCGGCATCCATGCGACGCGGCCCAGCGGGAATCGACAGAGGAATTTCCGCCGCCGCGTAGATCTCGGGCGCCGCGCGACGATTCGGGCGCGCATCGACGATCCGCGGCCCGATGCGCGCGACGTAGTTCCTTGTTTCAGCCGGCAAACCCCGACCACTCCAGAGGTAGTCCTCCAGCCTGCGCGGCCCCGCGTTGTAGGCGGCAAGGAATGCCGGATTTCCATAGAGATCGTACATCTGCCGCAGATAGGCCGTCCCAGCCATGATGCTGTCCCAGGGATGGTAGGGATCGCTGCCAAGTCCGTGCCTGGAACGAAGTTCAGCATAGGTTCCTGGCATGACCTGCATCAGGCCCATGGCACCAACGGGGCTGGTCGCTGAAACACGCCCACCGCTTTCTTGGCGCATGACCTCGCGTATCCAACGCTGCGGGACGTCGAAGCGCTGCGATGCCTCGGAGATGTATGGCCCCCAAGGATCACCCGGCGGGCCAGGTGGGTCGTAAGAGGTCGGCCGCGCGGCGCCAACGGAGTAAACTGGAGCCTGGCGCGGTGTACCGCAGGCAGCGAGCAGAAGAAGTCCGCCCACCAAGCCCAAGCGGAAGCCAGAGCGCATAAAAACGTGAAATCGCAACGGCGACATCCCCTAGTCTCCGGCGGTTGGCGCAAGATCAGCGCAGAAATGTCTCTTCAGCCGCAGTTCAAACACGTGCCACCCCCCGGCGAAGCGTGCATGAATGCGCCTGAGGCTTCGAGACCTCTTCGCTCTCTCGCACCGCAGGAGTATCCGATGCGGGCGGTGGGCCGCAAGTACGATCGTCGACTGTAACATAGGAGCAGGTCTCCAGGCTGCCCGGCCCCTGAGTTCCCATGGCGTGGGCAGACGGATCGCGGTGCGGAGTTCCTCGCCGAACAGGCAAACCGCTGAACGGCTAGGTTGCGCGGGCACCCGCCTCTACAGCCCTCCATGGCCCTGCGCGCGCCCAAATGGCGCGCCATGCGGCCTATGGCCACATCGGCCAGCCCGCGGCAGGTCTTGGTCTTATCGCCCACTTTATCGTCCAGTCGCGCACCATCTCGCGGCTCGACGCGTCGTCGTCACCGGCCATCGCGCCTTTGACTGCGGCGACCATGTCGGGTGGCAGCGTGATGGTCACGCGCGCGATGTTGAACACGGCCGGCCCACGCCGGGGCTTCGTAGCTTGATGCGGCCTCAAGGGGTGTGACAACCCTACCCCACCACCGCCTCATCCCGCATCGCCAAGACCTTATCCACCCGCCGCCCATCCATATCCACGACCTCGAATCGCCACCCCGCCCAGGCAATCCGGTCGCCCTCCTTCGGCACCCGGCGCAACAGCGCCAGCATCAGCCCCGCAACGGTGTGGTAGGTCCCCTCACCCGGCAGATCCGGCAGATCGAGGCGCGCCTTCAACTCATCCGACGGCATCTTGCCATCCAACAGCAGGCTGCCGTCATGGCGCTTCACTGCGACGCCCTGTGCCGCGGCCTCTGTCTCGTCCAACTCACCGACGATCGCCTCCAGCAGGTCAGAGGCGGTCACGATGCCCTCGAACGACCCATATTCATCCATCACCAGGGCCAGCCCAATCGGGTCGTCGCGCAGCCGCTCCAGCGCATCCAGCGCCGACAGCGTGTCCGGCAGCACGATCGGCTGGCGCAGCCCGCGGGCCAATGACAGAGGCGCGCCTTCCAGCATCTGGTCCAACAAATCCTTGGCGGCGACCACGCCGACCACATTGTCCACCCGCCCATCGGCCACGACGAAGCGTGTCCGGCCCGCCTGGCGCAGGGCCGCGGCAATGTCGTTGGGCGACCCGGTGCGGTCGATCCACGCGACATCGGTGCGCGGTGTCATCAACGCGCGCACCGGCTTGTCCGCCAGGCGCAGCAGGCGTTCGATCATGTGGCGTTCGCTGTGGTCCAGCGCCCCATGTTCGGCGCCCTCGGCCAGGACGGCCTTGACCTCATCCTCCGTCACCTGGGTCTCGTGCGGGCGATGCGCGCCCAACAGCCGCAGCACCGCACCCGACGACACCGACAGCAGCCAGACCACGGGTGCCGCGGCACGCGACAGCGCCGACATCGGCCGCGCCATCAGCACCGCAATCTGCTCCGGTGCCCTCAGCGCCAGTTGCTTGGGCACCAATTCGCCCAGGATCAGCGACAGGAAGGTGATCATCACCACGACCAGGGTCAGCGCCGCCTCCTGCGCATACTGGCCGATGACCGGTTCCAGCAGCGGCGCCAGGGTCGCCGCCACCCGCGCGCCACCAAAGGCACCGGCCAAGACGCCGATCAGCGTGATTCCGACCTGCACGGTCGGCAGGAAGCGCTGCGGCTCCTCCGAAAGGCGCAGGGCCACCGCGGCCCCCACACTGCCCCGCCGCGCCATGGCCTGCAGCCGCCCGCGTCGGGCCGAAACGATGGCCAGTTCGCTCATGGCGAAGGCGCCGTTGAGCAATACCATCAGGAGGATCAGCGCGAGTTCGAAAAGCATGGTCATCCGTTCTCTCCACCGACGGCTGGATGCCGCGCGGGGTCGCATTCCCGCCTCAAATGGCCCCGATGCCACGAAAACACCATGCGCGCCGCAACAAGACCCCATTCCGATCCGGCAACCGCCGCGATGGGATGCCGTTATGCGCCTGACCCCGAGACGTGACGCGGGGCAGGAGCGACCCCGCGATGAACGCGATGACCCGTATCCGGACGCCGATGACCCGGCGTCTGGCGAACCCTGGCACTCTCGCCGTCCTGGCGCTGGTTGGGCTGGCGCATCTGGCCCTGTGGTGGGGGCTGAACCGCCCCGTGCCCCTGCCCGATTTCACCGGGCCAGTGGCGGGCCTGGCCTTCGCGCCGTACCAGCGCGGCCAGTCGGCCGAAACCGGCACCGGGCCATCGGCCGAACAGATCACGTCCGACCTACGCCACATCGCGCCCATGACGCGCCGCATCCGCACCTACGGCGTCGAGGGCACCCTCGGGCAAATCCCGACGCTCGCGCAGGGGCTGGACCTGCGCGTGACCCTGGGCGCCTGGCTCGACACCCGCCCCGACCACAACGCCGCCGAAATCCGCCGCCTAGTCACCATCGCGCGCGCAAACCGCAACGTCGATCGCGTGCTGGTCGGCAACGAAGCCGTGCTGCGCCGGGACCAGACCCCCGCGCAGATCATCGCCGCCATGGCCAGCGTCCGCGCGCAGATCCGCCAGCCCGTCTCGACCGCCGAGCCCTGGCACGTCTGGCTCGACCATCCCGAACTCGGCCAGGCCGCGGATTTCATCACCATCCACCTCCTCCCCTACTGGGAAGGCCTGTCGGCCGAGGACGCCAACCGCTTCATCATGGAAAAGCTCGACGCCGTGCGCGCCCGCTTCCCTGGCAAGCAGGTGGTGATCGGCGAGGTCGGCTGGCCGTCCGACGGCCGCGACATCCGCGACGCCCGCGCCAGCATCGTCAACCAGGCCGCCTTCCTGCGCCGCTTCTTCATCGAGGCGCAGGACCGCCGGCTCGACTACTTCGTCATGGAAGCCTTCGACCAGCCGTGGAAGACGGCCTTCGAAGGCCGCGCGGCCGGCTACTGGGGCATGTTCGACCTGGACCGCCAGCCCAAGTGGCCGCTGACGGGCGCCGTGTCGGAAACCCCCGGCTGGGCGCCCTGGGCCGCCGGCAGCACGCTGTTGGCCAGCCTGCTCGGCGGGTTGTTCCTCTCGCGCCGACCGGACATCCGCCTGACCGGCAAGGTCTTGTTCGCGGCCCTGGTGCAGGCTTTCATCACCTCCATCGCGGTCGTACTGCTGGCGATGTCCGACACCTACCTGTCCTGGTCGGCCGCCGCCGTGTGGTTGGCGCTGATCGCCGGCCAGGGCCTGCTGCTACTGCTTCTGGTGGGTGATTCCTTCGAACTCGCCGAAACCGTTTTCGGCACGCGCTGGACGCGCCGCTTCCCCGCCCTGCCCGCGCCCGCCGGCACGCGCCAGCCAAAGGTCTCGTTGCACATCGCCATCTGCAACGAACCGCCGGAGATGGTGGCGCAGACGCTGAACGCCCTGGCCGCGCTGGACTACGCCAACTTCGAAGTCCTGGTCATCGACAACAACACGACCGACCCGCGCCTATGGGAGCCGGTGGAGCGCCATTGCCTCCGGCTGGGCCAAAAGTTCCGCTTCTTCCACCTGGGCAAATACCCGGGCTTCAAGGCCGGCGCGCTCAACTTCGGCCTGCGCCAGACGGCGCCGGATGCCGAGATCATCGGCGTGCTCGACAGCGACTACCTGGCCAACCCCGACTGGCTGGCCCGCATGGTGCCCTTCTTCCAGAACCCCGAGGTCGGCTTCACCCAGTCGCCGCAGGATTATCGCGACGGCAGCGAAAGCGCCTTCAAGCGCATGATGTTCTGGGAATACGCGGGTTTCTTCCGCGCCGGCATGGTCACGCGCAACGAACGCGACGCGATCATCCAGCACGGCACCATGACGCTGATCCGCGCCGCCGCGCTGCGCGATGCCAAGGGGTGGGCGGAATGGACGATCTGCGAGGACAGCGAACTCGGCCTGCGCCTGATGCGTGCCGGCTGGAAGGCCGTCTACGTGCCCGACAGCATGGGCCGCGGCGTGATGCCCGATGATTTCGCCGCCTATCGCAAGCAGCGTTTCCGCTGGGCGCAGGGTGCGGTGCAGATCGTGAAGGGCCATGCCGGCGCGCTGTTCAACCCCTTCAACCGCGATCTGACCCGCGGCCAGCGCTGGCATTTCGTGATGGGCTGGATGCCCTGGTTCGGCGATGCGCTGGGCCTGGCCTTCGTCGCCGGCAGCCTCGCCTGGTCGGCGGGTCTGATCTTTGCCCCGGTGCGGACGGACTTCCCGATCCTGCTGTTCATGTTGCCGTCGCTGGGGCTCTTCGCCTTCAAGCTGGTGCAGCTTTGGATGCTCTACGCTGCGCGGGTGGAATGCGGGGCCTGGGACCGGCTGGGCGCCGCGCTGGGCGGGCTGTCGCTGACGCATACCATCGGGAAAGCCGTCTGGATGGGGCTGATCCACCGCCGCGCGACCTTCTTCCGCACCCCCAAGATGGCTGATGCACCGGCCCTGGTGCAGGGGCTGGTCATGGTGCGGGAAGAGTTGGGCATTCTAGCCCTCCTCTGGGCCGCGATCCTGGGCGTGACCTTGGTCCATGGCGGCGCGACGTGGGAGGCAGCGCTGTGGACCGTGGTGCTCGGGGTGCAATCGATCCCCTACCTGGCCGCGGTTGGGGTCAGCCTGCTGGCGGTGATGCCGGCCAAGACCAAGGCGGTGCCGGTGGCGCATCCAGCGCGGGCTTTCGGCAGGGCTCGCGAAATCGCGTGACCACGATGCGCTGGGCGGGGCAGCGGCTCCGCCCAGCTGCTACCTCTGTCGGGCTGCCGGCCCGCCTGTTCTGGCCTTCGCCCTCGGCGGTATTTTATTCCGATTTAGCAATATTAACCATTTAGAGACGTCTGCCTCCCGTCACGGTAGCCTTCGGTTCACACTTGCCGAAGGAGCAGGCCATGTCCGACGCGACCATCCTCAGCTTCCCCAAAATCCCGCAGGACCGCCTGCGTATCGCTCTGCGGAAGCTGGAAGCGGCGCTGGCCGAACAAGCCGAGGCAGTAGCGGCATTGCGTGGCGAAATCGGCGCGCTGAAGGAAGCGACACAGGGCTTGCAGAAAGGCTTCGCAGAATACCAGGAAAGCTTGGCCGATTGCGCCGTAGCGGTGCATGGGGCGCGAGAAGCGCAGGAGAAGATTGTGCGGACGCTCGAAGGGGCCGCAGCGTAAAACGCGGACAAGGGTACGCAATGACCGAAACCGAGAAACAGTCCCTATTGCGGTCATTCGCCCTCGATGCGCGACTGCGGGATCGTCGATTTTCGGGATGTACTGGCGGGTAACACGTATGAGTGCGCCGACCCGCATGTTGTCGAGGTGGGTTCGAAGCTGCGGGCAGGACTTCATGACGTAGGCCGGCGACGACAACGGCGACAGGACCCGTTCGATGCCGGATGGGCAAATACTGGTCCAGGTCTACGGGATGATAAGAATGGCGGCCTGACGACAGGCTGAATGCAGCTTAGCCGGGCCGTCACACGGTCCGGCGGTACGGACCAATCCGGTCGCTATCGTCCCTAAGCCGCGTTCCACCTGTTCGCCAAAACTCACATCTCAACGACCAACGAGCGGATCCCGACCTACAGTCCAGCCGGGATCTTCATCCCCAGCCGCACCGGAATCGGCCAAACCTCGCTGACAGTGCGTATCCGCTCGAAGCCTGCCGCAAAATACCCCGGCAGCGCGCGTGGATGATCAGCGGTGCAGGTGTTCACCGTCAGGAACCGGCAACCCTCGGCCCAGGCCGATGCCACCGCATGGTCCAGGAACGCCCGCCCCAGGCCCTGGCCGATGGCGACGGGCAGCAGCCCGAAATAGGCGATGTTGATGCTGCGGCCCGACCGGCGTTCCAACTCGTAGAAGCCAACCGGCTGGCCGCCGCGGTACAGCACATGGATGGAGATGGCCGGATGGCCAATGGCAGCGGCGAGTTCGCCATCCGGCGCCACCCGCCGCATCCACCACAGATGCGCCGCCCCGACTGTATCATACAGGAAGCGGTAGAAGGGCACCGAACAGTCCCGCACCCGCGTCACGCGGCACCCGGCCGGCAAAGCCTCCCCCGCGGTGGCCGGCGCCTGGTCCATGCGCAGGAAGGTGACGTCCACCGTCACTTCCCGCACCTCCTCGATCTGATGGACCCGGGCGGACATGTCAGGTTTCGAGGAAGCTGCGCAGTTTGCGGCTACGGCTTGGGTGCTTGAGCTTCCGAAGCGCCTTGGCCTCGATCTGGCGGATGCGCTCGCGCGTCACGTTGAACTGCTGGCCGACCTCTTCCAGCGTGTGGTCGGTGTTCATGCCGATGCCGAAACGCATCCGCAGCACGCGCTCCTCGCGCGGCGTCAGCGACGACAGCACGCGGGTGGTGGCCTCACGCAGGTTCGACTGGATCGCCGCTTCCAGCGGGATGATCGCCGCCTTGTCCTCGATGAAGTCACCGAGGTGGCTGTCCTCCTCGTCCCCGATCGGGGTTTCGAGGCTGATCGGCTCCTTGGCGATCTTCAGGACCTTGCGGACCTTTTCCAGCGGCATGCCGAGTTTCTCGGCCAGTTCCTCCGGCTGCGGTTCGCGGCCGATCTCGTGCAGCATCTGGCGCGACGTGCGGACCAGCTTGTTGATCGTCTCGATCATATGGACCGGGATGCGGATGGTCCGCGCCTGGTCGGCGATGCTGCGCGTGATCGCCTGGCGGATCCACCAGGTCGCATAGGTGCTGAACTTGTAGCCGCGGCGGTATTCGAACTTATCGACCGCCTTCATCAACCCGATGTTGCCTTCCTGGATCAGGTCGAGGAATTGCAGGCCGCGGTTGGTGTATTTCTTGGCGATGGAGATCACCAGGCGCAGGTTCGCCTCGATCATCTCCTTCTTCGCCTGCGTCATGTCGCGTTCGCCGCGGCTGATGACCGCGTGGACGCGCTTGAACTCGACCACCGGCAAGCCGGCCTCGGCCGAGACCTTGGTGATTTCGGCGCGGACCAATTCGACGTCCGGGCGGGCCTTGGCGACGAAGGTCTTCCAGGCCTTGCCCGGCAGCTTCTCCAGCCGTTCGAACCAGGCCGGGTCCAGCTCGCTGCCGCGCCACTGGGCAACAAAATCTTCCTGCTTGACCTTCTGGGCGATGGCCAGGCGCAGCACCTGCCCCTCCAGCACCGTCATGCGACGGTTCAGGCCCTTGAGGTGATCGACCAGTTCCTCGATGCGGTTGTTGTGCAGGTGGACCTTCTGGACCAGTTGGACCAACTCGACGCGCAGCTTTTCGTAGGCCTTCTCGCTCCGGCCGGCCAATTCGCCGCCGGCGGTATAGGCGTCCATACGCTTGGACGACATCTTGGCCAGGCGACCGTAGATCTCGGAAATCGCCTCGAAGGCGGCCAAGGCTTCCGGCTTCAGCTTAGCTTCCAGCGCCGACAGCGACAGGCCGACGCCCTCGCCTTCCTCGCCTTCCTCGAACTCCTCCGGCTCCGGCGGCGCGCCCTCGGGCATGTCGGCGTTGTTGGTGGCTTCAAGGTCGATGACGTCACGCAGCAGCATCTTGGCCGGGACCAGGATGTTGCCCTTGTCGTCGCGCTTTTCCTTCAACGATTCATACCACCGCAGGATCGCCTGGAAGGTCAGCGGGCTTTCGCAGAGCCCGCCGATCATCATGTCGCGGCCGGCCTCGATCCGCTTGGCGATGGCGATTTCGCCCTCGCGGCTCAGCAGTTCGACCGAGCCCATCTCGCGCAGGTACATGCGCACCGGATCGTCGGTGCGGCCCATCGTCTCTTCGTTGACGTTGCCGGCGGGGCTGTCCTCGTCCTCGGCCTCTTCCTTTTCCTCGGCCGGCTTCTTTTCGGCCGCGGCCGGGGCATCCCCGTCCTCGGCTTCCTCATTCTCGATCACGTTGATGCCGCCTTCCGACAGCATCGCCATGGTGTCCTCGATGAGCTCAGAGGAGACCTGTTCGGACGGCAGCGCCTGGTTCAGCTCGTCATAGGTGACGTAGCCGCGCTCCTTGCCACGGGCGACCAGCTTCTTCACCGCGGCCGTCAGCGTGTCGAGCATCACCGTTTCGACCGCCTCATCGCGGGTCTCGATCGTCTCGGTGCCGCCCGCCGCTTTCGTCGCCATGCCGATCCGCTCCGTCTCTCATGTCAGGGGAAAAATACCCCCCTATTAATAGTGAACACGCCACCTAGGCTGCCGGGGAAGCCTGACGCCGTCAGGCGTCCTCCTCGTCCCCGCCAAAACCCTCACCGCCAAACAGGGCCACCTGCGCGCGCCGCAGCCCCAATATCTTGGCCAACGCCTGCTTCTGCACCTGCTCAGCGCCCGAGGGCGCCAAATCAAAATCTCGCTCGGCCGCCTTGAGCGCCGCTTGTATCTCGCCACGCCCCTGCAGGAGCCCAAGCCAATGCCAGAACGCCGAAAAAGCCTCGGCCGGTTGCGCATCCGCCAAGACTTCGGCCGGCAGGCCTGCACGCGACATCGTTGCCGCGGCATCGCCGGCAAGCCCGAGGTCCGTCAAGTGGGCGAGGACTCGCCCCGGGTCAAGGACATCCAGCGTGGCATGCCATGCGAGCAAGGCGGGGCGGAGTCGCGCGGCGGGGCCGTCGGGCAGGTCGAGGCCAGCCAGAGCCTCCTCCACATCGGGTAAAAGGGTCGGGTGGTGCAGCAGCAGGGCGACCAGGCAACGGGCCTGTTCCTGGCGGGTCGCAGCCTCAGAGATGACCGGCCGGGCCGGCATGTCCCAGACACGGGTGGACGGGCCGAAGCGGTTGTTGCGCGCGCGCGCGGCGCGCGGCTGAAAGGCCGGCCTGGGCGGGCGAAGCCGCTGCTTGAATTCCTCGCGGAATTGGTGGGCCAGGCCCTTGTCCGCGATCGAGGCGGCAAACTCGAACAGCCGCCTCTCGCGGGCCGCGGCTGGCCCGGGCCCCGTTCCCGGGTGTTCGGCCTGGACCAGGCGAAACAGCACTGCCTCGATTGGTTCGGACGTATCCAGTACGCGCCGAAAGGCTTCGGGGCCGCCCTTGCCGATCAAGGTGTCCGGGTCTTCGCCCGCCGGCAGGGTGGCGAAGCGCAGCAGCTTTTCCGGGGTTAGCGCCGGCAGGGCTGTCTCGGCGGCACGGGCGGCGGCGCGTTGGCCGGCGGTATCGCCGTCGAAACACAGCACCGGCTCGGGCGCCATGCGCCAGAGTTCGGCCATCTGCTCTTCGGTCAGCGCCGTACCAAGGGGGGCCACCGCGCCACCAAACCCCGCCTGGTGCAGGGCGATGACGTCCATGTAGCCTTCGGCCACCAGCAACCTGGCGCCTTCATGCACCGCGATACGGGCGCGATCGTGGCCATAGAGGTTGCGCCGCTTTGAAAACAGCGCCGTCTCGGGGCTGTTGATGTACTTGGGCTTTCCATCACCCAGCACCCGGCCACCGAAGGCGATCAGCCGGGCGCGACGGTCGCGGATGGGGAACATCACCCGGTTCCAGAAAGCTTCGCGCAGCGGCTTGCCGTCCTCGGCCGGTTTCAGCAGGCCGCAATCCAGCAGCTGGTCGGTGGTGATGCCGCTGTCGCGCAGGTCGGCGACGAGCGAACCACGGCCGGGGCCAGACCAGCCGAGACCGAAGCCGCGGATGGTGTCCTCGGTCAGGCCGCGGCGGTGCAGGTAGTCCAGCGCTGCGCGGCCTTCCGGCAGACGCAGACGGCGGCCAAAAGTCTCGCTGGCGGCTTCCATGACAGCAAAAAGGTCGCGGGCGCGGGATTCGCGGACAACATCCTCGCGCGAGGCTTTCGGCACCTCCATGCCAGCTTCCGAGGCCAGGCGCTCGACCGCTTCGGGGAAGGTCGCGCCCTCGGTCCGCATGACGAAGGCGATGGCATCGCCATGGGCGCCGCAGCCGAAACAGTGAAAACCGTCCTCATAAACGTAAAATGACGGCGATTTTTCATTGTGGAACGGGCAGCACCCTTTCCACTGGCGCCCGGATTTGGCCAGGCGCACACGTCGCCCAACCAGGGCGGGCATGGCGACGCGAGCGCGCAGCGCGTCCATGAAGGCGGGCGGCAAAGTCATTCGGCGGGGTGTCTAGCACGGCCACCCAGCGATTTTCATCCGCCGAGGCGTTGCTTCACCAGCGGCCCGGCCCGGCCCATGTCCAGCGCCACGCCGTGGGCGGCCTTCAGTGCCGCCATCACCTTGCCCATGTCCTTGGGCGTGGTGGCGCCGGACGCGACCACGGCAGCATCGACCGCGGCAGCCAGGGCGGCATCGTCCATCTGCTGCGGCAGATAGGCCTCGATCACCGCGATCTCGGCCTCTTCCTTGGCGGCGAGTTCCGGACGGTTGCCCTGGCGGTAAAGTTCGACCGCTTCTCGACGACTCTTGACCATGCCGCGAAACACGGCGGTGAGTGCGGTATCATCCAGCGGCGGCGCGGGCCGGGCGGCGATGTCGGCGTCCTTGATCTTGGCAGTGATCATGCGAAGCGTACCCACGCGTTCGGCCTCGCGGGCCAGCATGGCGGTCTTGAGGTCGGCGGTCAGCCGGGCGCGTGTGTCGGTCATGGACGTTTCTTGGCATGGCCGGAGCCGATTGGGAAGTGATTTACCACTGGGACCCACTGCTTTCGCTTGCCCCGGGAAAGTATTTCCCGCATTATGCGCTGATGGCCACCGTCGAAGACATCCTCACCTTGCTCGGCGGCGCCGAGGCCGCCGCAACCCGTTGCGGCGTCGGCACCGAGGCCATCCGCAAATGGCGTCAAGCCCGCGCCATTCCGCCCCGGCATTGGCCGCGGGTCCTGGCGGCGACAGGGCTGACGCTGGCCGACCTGCCCCAGACCGAGCCAACGGCCGCGCCTGAGCCCCTCCCGACCAAGGAACCCGCGATGCCCCCCTCCCCTCCCCACGGCGCCACCGCCGCCCTAGTGCTGGCAGATGGCACTGTGTTCTGGGGACGCGGCTTTGGCGCACACGCGACCACGGTCGCGGAGATCTGTTTCAATACCTCGATGACCGGGTATCAGGAGGTCCTGACCGACCCATCCTACGCGGCAGAAAGCATCTGCTTCACCTTCCCGCACATCGGCAATACCGGCTGCAACCCGGACGATATCGAAGCAGCGACGCCTGCCGCGCGTGGTCTGATCGTCAAGGCCGACCCGACGGCACCGGCGTCCTGGCGCTCCACGCTTGACCTGCGCGCCTGGCTGACGCGCCACGGCATCCCTGGCATCGCCGGCGTGGATACCAGGGCGCTGACCATCCGCATCCGCGACGGCGGCCCACCGACGGGGGTGATCCACCACCCGGCCGACGGGCGCTTCGACATTCCCGCCCTGACCGCGATGGCCGCTGATTGGCCGGGGCTGGAGGGCATGGACTTGGCGAAGGAAGTGACCTGCCGCCAAGCCTACGACTGGACCGAAAGCGCCTGGGACTGGGACACAAACGCCTATGGCGCCCAGGCCACGCCGACGTTTCGCGTGGTCGCGATGGACTACGGCGCCAAGCGCAACATCTTCCGCTGCCTGGCCGCGGCCGGTTGCGCGGTCAAGGTGCTGCCGGCCACGGCAACGGCCGAGGATATCCTGGCCCACAAGCCAGACGGCGTGTTCCTGTCGAACGGCCCGGGCGATCCGGCGGCGACCGGTGTCTATGCCGTGCCCGCGATCCAGGCCGTGCTCGCCGCAGGGGTGCCCGTATTCGGCATCTGCCTTGGCCATCAGTTGCTGGCCCGCGCGCTGGGCGCCAAGACGTTCAAGCTCGATCGCGGACACCGCGGCGCCAACCATCCGGTGCAGGATCTGGCGACCGGGCGAGTTGAGATCACCTCCCAGAACCATGGCTTTGCCGTAGACCCGGCCAGCCTGCCGGAGGGCGTGCGGGTGACCCACACCAGCCTATTCGACGGCACCAATGAAGGCATCGCCAGCGACCGCCTGCCCGCCTTCAGCGTTCAATACCACCCAGAGGCCAGCCCCGGCCCGACCGACAGTCATTATCTCTTCGGCCGCTTCATCGACATGATGGGACCCCGCGCATGAACCTGTTCGACCTCAAGGGCCGCGTCGCCGTGATCACCGGCGGCAATGGCGGCATCGGCCTGGGCATGGCGCGCGGCCTCGCGGCCTGTGGCGCGCGCGTGGTCATCGCCGCGCGGGATGAAGCCAAGAACGCGGCCGCCCTGGCCGAACTGGGCGAACACGCCATCGCCATCCATGCCGACCTGACGGCACCGGGTGCGGCGGAGCGGCTGATGGCGCATGTGCTGGACCAGGCCGGGCGGCTGGACATCCTTATCAACAATGCCGGCACCAACCGCCGCGTCCGGCCCGAACTGGTGTCCGACGCCGATTGGGCGGCGGTGCTGGACATCAACCTGACCGCGCTGATGCGCATGAGCCGTGCCGCCCATCCGGCTCTGGCCGCCAGCGGCCGCGGGCGCATCGTGAACATCGGCAGCATGCTGTCGCTGTTCGGCATGCCCTTCAGCCCCGCCTATGCCGCCAGCAAGGGCGCCGTGGTGCAGTATACCAAGGCCTGCGCCACCGCCTGGGCCACCGACAAGATCACGGTGAATGCCATCCTGCCCGGCTGGATCGACACCGAACTGACCCAGGGTGCGCGGCGCGACGTACCGACCCTGAATGACGCGGTGCTGGCGCGCACGCCGATGAAGCGCTGGGGCGACCCATCCGATTTCGCCGGCATCGCCGCCTTCCTGGTAAGCGACAGCGCGAAATTCGTCACCGGGACCTCGATCGCGGTCGATGGCGGGTTCTCGGTCCAGGGCTGATGGACACGGCCGCCCTCCTGGCCTTCGCGGCGCTGTCGGTCGGATTGGCGGCAACGCCCGGGCCGAACATGCTCTACCTGGTCAGCCGCACGCTGACGCAGGGGCGCCGGGCCGGGCTCGTGTCGTTGCTGGGCTGCCAGGCTGGCAGCGGGATCATCATGCTGGGCGCCGCCGCGGGGGTCACGGCGGCGCTGCTGGCGGTGCCTTTGGCCTATGACGCGCTACGCCTCGGGGGGGCGGCCTACCTGCTGTGGCTCGCCTGGCAATCGATCCGGCCGGGCGGCCAGCCGATCTTCGCGCCACGCCCGATGCCGGTGGAATCCGACGCACGGCTGTTCAGCGTGGGTGTCGCGACAGCGGTGCTGAACCCCAAAGTCGCGCTGTTCTACGTGGCGGTGCTGCCGCCCTTCATGAACCCTGCCCTCGGTGGCCTGTTCTGGCAGGCTCTGCTGCTCGGCAGCATCCAGATCATCATCTGCACGCTTTTCGACGCGGCACTCCTGCTGGGCGCGGGCCGCGTCGCGCGGTTCCTGGCAACGCGGCCGGCCTGGCTCTCGGCGCAACGGTGGGTCATGGGCATCGCACTGACGCTGCTGGCGGGCAAGCTGGCCCTCGACGGGAGGCGCTGAATGCTCCCCCTGGCTGCCGAGGTCCTTGTCGTGACCGCCGTACTGCTCGGCGTCTCGCTTCTGGTCCAGGCGGGGCTGCGCCAGTGGATGCCGCGCGTCGTCGCTGCCTTGCTGGCGCCGGTCGCGGCGATGCTGCTGGGCTTCGCCTATGTCGCCGTGGCGGCGCGGCTGATGCCGCCCGACAGCGACACGCTGCACCTGTTGATCCTGATGCCGCCCTTTGTGCTGGCGATCGTCGGGCCGATCATGGCCGGGCTTTTGCTGTGGACATTCTTCGCGCGGGCCCGGGTCTGATGGCGACGGTCCTTGCACTCGGCCTGATCGTCGTCATTGGCATGTTTATCGTGTCCCTGCCGGTCTATGCGGTCTTCGCCAGGCTGATGCCGCGGGTCGTTGCCGCCTTCGCCGCTCCCCTCGCGGTGATGGCTGGCGTCGTCGCCGCCCAGGTCGCGACCATCCGCTCAGATCCCGGGCAGGTCGTCGACATGTCCATTCAGATGACCCTGCTGATGGTGCTCGCTGGCATCACCGCGGGCCTCATCGCCGTCCTGTTGTTCTGGGTCCGGTCCACCGTGCCCCGGCCCAAGAAAACTCCGTAAGGCCCAACCCATGCCCAAGCGCACCGACATCAAATCCATCCTGATCATCGGCGCCGGCCCGATCGTCATCGGCCAGGCCTGCGAATTCGACTATTCCGGCGCCCAGGCCTGCAAGGCCCTGCGATCGGAGGGCTATCGCGTTATCCTGGTGAATTCCAACCCCGCCACGATCATGACCGATCCGGGGCTGGCGGATGCGACCTACATCGAACCCATCACGGTGGAGATGGTCGAGAAGATCATCGCCAAGGAACGCCCCGACGCGCTGCTGCCGACCATGGGCGGGCAGACCGCGCTGAACACCGCGCTGAAACTGGCCGAGGCTGGTATCCTGGAAAAATACGGCTGCGAGTTGATCGGCGCGAAGGCCGATGTCATCGACAAGGCCGAGGACCGGCTGAAGTTCCGCGACGCGATGTCGAAGATCGGCATCGAAAGCCCGCGCAGCGTCATCGCCCACACGATGGAAGAAGCCCGCGCGGGGCTGGAGATCGTAAAACTCCCCTGCGTCATCCGCCCGTCCTTCACCCTCGGCGGCACCGGCGGCGGCATCGCCTATAATCGCGAGGAGTTCGAGCAGATCGTCGCCTCCGGCCTCGCCGCCTCCATGACCAGCGAAGTGCTGGTCGAGGAAAGCGTGCTGGGCTGGAAGGAATTCGAGATGGAGGTGGTCCGCGACACCGCGGATAATTGCATCATCATCTGCGCCATCGAGAACCTGGACCCGATGGGCATCCATACCGGCGACAGCGTGACCGTCGCCCCGGCGCTGACCCTGACCGACAAGGAATACCAGCGGCTGCGTGATGCCTCGATCGCCTGCCTGCGGGAAATCGGCGTCGATACCGGCGGATCCAACGTGCAGTTCGGCATCAACCCGGCCGATGGCCGCGTGGTGGTGATCGAGATGAACCCGCGCGTGTCGCGCAGTTCGGCCCTGGCATCCAAGGCGACGGGTTTCCCCATCGCCAAGATCGCGGCGAAACTCGCGGTCGGCTACACGCTGGACGAACTCAAGAACGACATCACCCGCGTCACCCCGGCGTCGTTCGAACCGACCATCGACTACGTCGTCGTGAAGATCCCGCGCTTCACCTTCGAAAAGTTCCCCGGCACGCCGGCCACGCTGACCACCAGCATGAAGTCGGTCGGCGAAGCCATGGCCATCGGCCGCTGCTTCGCCGAGGCCTTCCAGAAGGGGCTGCGCTCGCTGGAAACCGGGCTCTCCGGGCTCGATGATTTCCCGGTGCCGGGCGATGGCAGCAAGGATGCGTACTTCGCGGCCCTGGCGATCCCCCGCCCCGACCGCAGCCTGGTCGTGGCCCAGGCCTTCCGCGCCGGCCTGACGGTTGCTGAGATCCACGAAGCCTGCCGCTTCGATCCCTGGTTCCTCGAACAGATCCAGGACATCGTGCGCGCCGAGGCCGGGGTCATCGCCCATGGCCTGCCCCGCGATGCGACCGACCTGCGCCGGCTGAAGGCGATGGGCTTCGCCGACCGCCGCCTGGCCACGCTGACCAACAGCACCGAAGCCGCCGTCACCACGGCGCGTGAGGCGCTGGGCGTGATGCCCGTGTTCAAGCGCATCGACACCTGCGCCGGCGAATTCGGCGCCGACACCTCCTACATGTATTCCACCTACGAAGGCGGCTTCGGCCCGCCGGTCTGCGAAAGCCGCCCGACCGACCGCCAGAAGATCATCATCCTCGGCGGTGGGCCGAACCGCATCGGCCAGGGCATCGAGTTCGACTATTGCTGCGTCCACGCCGCCTATGCGCTGAAGGAAGCAGGGTTCGAGACCATCATGGTCAACTGCAACCCCGAAACCGTCAGCACCGACTACGACACCTCCGACCGGCTGTATTTCGAACCCCTGACCGCGGAGGATGTGGTCGCCATCATCCGCCGCGAGCAGGAAAACGGCACCCTGCTCGGCTGCATCGTCCAGTATGGCGGGCAGACGCCGCTGAAGCTGAGCCAGGCGCTGCACAAGGCCGGCATCCCGATCCTCGGCACCAGCGCCGAAGCGATCGACATCGCCGAGGACCGCGAACGCTTCCAGGGCCTGTTGCAGGGCCTCGGCCTGAAGCAGCCGCAGAACGGCACCGCGCGCACACTGGAGGAAGCCGCGATCGAGGCCGAGCGCATCGGATATCCGGTCGTCGTTCGCCCCTCCTACGTGCTTGGCGGCCGCGCGATGGAGATCGCGCACAACCGTGAGCAGTTGATGCGGTTCGGCGCGGAAGCCGTAAAAGTCTCGGGCGAAAACCCGATCCTGATCGACCAGTATCTGGCCGACGCGATCGAGGTCGATGTGGATTGCATCGCCGACCGCCTGGGCAATGTCTACGTCGCCGGCGTGATGGAACACATCGAGGAAGCCGGCATCCATTCCGGCGACAGCGCCTGTTCGCTGCCGCCCTATTCGCTATCCCCCGCCATCATCACGGAACTGCGCGCCGAGACCGAGGCGATGGCCCGCGCGCTGAAGGTCGTGGGGCTGATGAACGTGCAGTATGCCGTCAAGGACGGCGAAATCTTCGTCCTGGAAGTGAACCCACGCGCCAGCCGCACCGTGCCCTTCGTGGCCAAGGCAACGGGTGTGGCGGTCGCCAAGATCGGTGCGCGCGTCATGGCCGGCGCGCTGCTGACCGAATTCCGCCTGGATGACGACGCGGTGTCGCGCCATGTCGCGGTCAAGGAAGCGGTCTTCCCCTTCAACCGCTTCCCCAATGTCGATGTCATCCTGGGGCCGGAGATGAAATCGACCGGTGAGGTCATGGGGCTGGACGCGAGTTTCGAACGCGCCTTCCTCAAGGCCCAGATGGGCGCCGGCGTCAGCCTTCCGACGACCGGCACCGCCTTTGTGTCGGTCAAGGACAGCGACAAGGGCCATGTCGCCACCATCGCCCGGCGCCTGGTGGACATGGGCTTCCATATCCTGGCCACACGCGGCACGGCGGCCAAGCTGCGGACCGCCGGTATTGCCTGCACCGTGGTCAATAAAGTCGCCGAGGGCCGGCCACATTGCGTGGACTCGATGAAGTCGGGCGACATCCAGATGGTCATCAACACCACCGGCGGCGGGCAGTCGGTCAACGACAGCTTCGACATCCGGCGCAATGCGCTGACCCATGGCATACCGCACTTCACCACCATGGCGGGGGCCCGGGCGGCGGTACACGCCGTTGCCGCCCTGCGCGCCGGCACGCTTGATGTGGCCCCGCTGCAGTCCTACTTTACACAATCGTTCTGATGGCGCGGGGCGGGGGGAGGCAACGCTTCCCCCCGTAACGTCGTTGTGTCGCACGATACATTTTATCCCTGATGGGAGAGGAAAGACCGCCTGTGCAAAAGTTTCCGATGACGCCCGAAGGCTTGGCGCGGCTTGAGGATGAATTGCGCCAGCTCAAGGTCGACGAACGCCCGGCCGTCATCCGCGCCATCGCCGAGGCGCGCGCCCATGGCGACCTGTCGGAAAACGCCGAATACCACGCCGCCCGCGAACGCCAGTCCTTCATCGAGGGTCGCATCGCCGAGTTGGAAGGCGTGGTCCCCTCGGTGGAGGTCATCGACGTGACCCGCATGTCGCCCGAACAGGTACGCTTCGGGGCCCATGTGACGATCATCGACGAGGAAAACGAAGACGAGAAAACCTATCGCATCGTCGGCCAGTATGAGGCTGACATGAAGAATGGCTCGATCTCCAACACGTCGCCGCTGGCGCGCGCGCTGATCGGCAAGTCTATCGGCGACACGGTGGAAGTGCCGGCGCCGGGCGGCGCGCGATCGGTGGAAATCACCGCCATCCGCTACGTTTGATGTTGGACGCTTTGCCCGCAGCCGCGGTGACACTGGCCGACATCCAGGCGGCGGCCGGCCGCATCGCCGGCCAGGTGTTGCGCACGCCCTGCATCGCCCCCGCCGCCATCGCCCGGGCCACCGGCGCGACGGTGGTGCTGAAACTGGACAATCTGCAGGCGACGGGTGCCTTCAAGGAACGCGGGGCGGCAAACCGCATCGCTCTGCTGACACCCGCCGAACGGGCCGCGGGCGTGATCGCCATGTCGGCCGGCAACCACGCCCAGGCCGTGGCACGGCACGCGACCCTGGCAGGCATCGCCGCGACCATCGTGATGCCGCGCTTCACCCCGGCGAACAAAGTGCTGCGGACCGAGGCCTTCGGCGCCCGCGTCGTACTGCACGGCGATACCCTGGCCGAAGCCGCCGCCCACGCACATGCCATGGCGGCCGCCGGCGGGCAGGTGTTCCTGCACCCCTATGACGACCCCGCCGTGATCGCGGGCCAGGGCACCATGGCGCTCGAAATGATCGCCGATTACCCCGGCCTCGACGCGCTGGTGATTCCCGTCGGCGGCGGCGGGCTGCTCGCCGGTTGCGCGGTCGCGGCTCGGGGCATCGCCCCCGGCCTGCCGGTGTTCGGTGTGGAGGTCGAAGGCTATCGCGCCATGGCGCAGCGCTTGGCCGGCGTGCCGGTCGAGGTCGGCGGCCCGACCATCGCCGAGGGCATCGCGGTGCGTGATGTAGGGGAAGTGCCGCTGGCGATTCTGCGGGCGCTCGGCACGGAGATCCTGATCGTGCCGGAACGCGCCGTCGAACATGCGATCGCGCTGTTGGCCGAGGGCGCGAAGGTGGTGGCGGAAGGTGCGGGCGCCTCAGGCTTGGCCGCCGTGCTAGCCTTCCCCGAACGCTTCGCCGGCAAGACCGTTGGCACGCCTGTCTGCGGCGGCAACATCGATCCGCGCATCCTGGCCAATGTGCTGCTGCGCAACCTGTTGCGCGACGGGCGCATCCTGCGGCTGCACCTCGACATCCCCGACCGCCCCGGCGTGCTGGCCGATATCGCGACCCGCGTCGCCGCCGCCGGCGGCAATGTCATCGAAGTCAGCCATCAGCGCCTGTTCGCGGCCCCGTCGGTGCAGACCGCCGAGTTGGAACTGATGATCGAGGTCCGCGACGTGGCCCAGGGCGATGCCATCGTGGCCGCGCTGGAAGCCGGGGACTACGTGGTGCGCCGGGGCTGAATCGCCCCTGCCGCCACGGCGGCCAGCGCCATCGACCCCAGCCACCACATCTGCCACGCACCGAACGACAACAGTGCGCTCACCGAGGCCGCGGCCAGCACCCCCAGCCCGGCGACACAGGCCCCCATCGCCGCCGCGACGGCGACGCCGGCGGCCAGGACCGCCCCCGGCCAGCCGAGTTCCAGCCGGACCTGAAGTGCCAAATTGTGAGGATGCAGCGGCATCATCTCCGCGGCGGGATTGGCGAACCATTCGCGGTGCTGCGGGCTGGTCAGGCCGAAACGAGTCAGGGCTTCCGCTGACGCCTGCCCCTTGCCGCCGGGCATCTGGCGTGACGATTCCAACCCCCAGCCCAACATTGGGCGTTCGGCGATACGCGCATCGGCGAAATCCCAGATCAGGAACCGATGCGCGGCCGACACCGGCAGTCGATCGGCCGGTACACCGCGTGCCAGCACGACCCCCAAGGCCACTGGTCCAGCCAGCAGCAGCAACGCCAGGAACCCGGCCATCGCCGGGCGCACCAGACGCGGAACCGCCAATGCGATAGTCAGCGACGCCACCCCCGCGACCGCCGACAGGCGGGCGGTATCGCCTGGCAGCAGCATAACCCCGCCGATTCCCGCCACCGCGACGGCGCAACGTGCCCAAAGCCGCGTCGGCACCATCACCGCCAAAGGCAATAGCAGCGCCAGGACCGAGGCCGCGGGCTTCAGCCCCGTCGCCAGATCGCGCGGCACATAACCCAGGCGAACCACCGCGCGCAGCGCATTGCCAGTGGCGGCATCGGTCAAGGCCACCACCAGTCCCACCAGTACGCCCCAGAATACCCCCCGCCCGACCATGGCGCGATGCTCGGGCGTATCGGCGGCGATGGCGCGGGCGGCGGCCCCGCCCAATAGGCCAAGGCCCGCGACACCCGCCCCCGCCTGCAACGCATAGCCCGGAAGGACCGCCCAGGCCGCCGACAGCATGCCGAACCCACCCAGCGCCAGGACCAGCCAAGCCAAGGGCGCCTTCGGCCAAGGCAGGCCGCGCCCCGCCCGCAGATGCGCCACCACCACCAACGCCAGCGTCACCAAAGCCAAGGGCGCCATCGCCTTGGACTGCAGCACGGCCACCGGGGGCGCGATCGCCAACCCAACGGCCAGCGGAAATGCAGCGCAGCGCCAGGCTGGCAAGGGGGGGCGATCGGTCATGGTCCCAGCGCGCGTATCAGTCGGCGCCCCGCGCGGCAACGTCCCTCCTAGGGGCAGACGTCGGGCTGCGACAGCCGCAGCCGGTGGCGACCCATATCGAGGTCCCGAAACGCGGGGGCGGCCAGGGTAAACCGGCCCTCGCGCAGGGCCTGGGCGTCGCCGGCGCAGAAAATGCTCAGCGTTCCGGCTTCGCGCCATGCGCCGTCGGACGAGGCTTGCAGCAGGATTGCGAACATACCGACGCGGAGCAGGATGTCCTCGGCGCCATCGGCGTCGAGGTCGATGAAAATCGCCTCGCAATGGTTGGCAGTGTCATCGCATCGGAGCGCCCGCACCGCCGATAGCGCCAGCACGTCGTGCGGCACCACGCGACCGGCGGGGAAGGCGGGGATCGCCAACGGAACGGGGTCCGGATCCCGGCGCTGGCGTTGCTGTAGCGCCGCCCCGGCGCCGTCCGCCCCGATCCCGCCACGGGCCTGCAAGCGTTCCAGGGCCTCGATACCCGCGCGGCCGGCGTCGAACCGCAGGAACTGGAAATCGAACGCCTCCGGCGTGACGCGCCCCTGGTCCAGCCGCCGGAGCTGCGCCGCAACCGACATCCGCACCGGATCGGCCAGCGGGGTCAGCAGCGCCAACAGCACCGCGACGACCACGCAGGCGGTTGTAAGGTTGGTCGCCTCCAGCGGCGCCATCCAACGCCCCGGCCGCAAGGCGGCAAACGCATAGCCGGCGTCGCCGCATCCGGCGCCCCATCCTGGTAGGTCGCGTTGACCAGCAGCACCAGGACCGGAACGACGCACAGCAGCGCCCCTGCGCCATGGCCCGTCTGCCAAAGCGGCGCGAGGCCGGTAAAGGGCAGCGCCGCCAGGAACCCCAGAACGATCAGCGCCAGCAGCGGCGAAAGCCAGGCGAGCAAGGTCAACAGGATGACACGGATGCCACGCGCCAGCCCCGCACGCGCATCGGCTAGATGCACCCCGGCCGCGAAGACGGTCGGCGTGGCCGGGACGAAAAATTCCGGCTCGGCCAGGATGCGCCATGGCAGGCCGATGCCAATCGCCGCGAACAGCGTGGCCCCCAGCCAGAGCAGCAACCAGAAGGCGCCAAGGAAGGCGAGCGCCAGCGCCAACAACAGCCCGTTGCGCCAGGCGATCTCGAAATACAGCCCATAGGCCGCGATCGGACCACCCTGCCGATCGGCTGCGGTCACCAGGGCCTGTGCGATGAACAGCAGCGCCGCAGTACCCGCGAAGAACGGCACCGGGTTGCCACCGACCGCGTTCAGCGCGCCATGGACCGCGATGCCGGTCAGCACCACGGCGATGACCAGGACCCACACCGCCAGGGATCGCCCCCGCATATGACCGAGCGCGACCAGCACGCAGGGCGGCAGCATAGCCACGAGCATGCCAAACACGGCCATCACGACCGGCGATGCCGGATGCTCATCGGCCCCGAGCAGGCGCGACAGCATGAACAGCGCGATCCCCTGCGCCAGGCCGACGCCGACCCGGGCCACGGCGGTGCGCCAACCGCCGCCGTCCGTCATCATGTTATGTGCGCCGCCCATCGGGTCGGACCGTTACTGGGCGGCGCTCACTTCCGTCTTAACAGCCGCGTCTGCGTCAGACGGCGGCCAGGCTCTCCCGCCGCAATTCAACAGCCAACTCATCCACGGCATTGCCGAAGCGGGTGAGCATCACATCCACCTCCTCCTCGGTGATGACCAGCGGTGGGCTGATCGCCATACTGTCGCCCGGCGTCATGCGCAGGATCACGCCGTGCTTTTCGCCCAGCTTGACGCAGCGCGCGCCGATCTTGCGCGCGGGATCGAAGTTCGCCTTCGCGGCGCGGTCGGGCGAAAATTCGATGGCGCCGACCATGCCCACGCCGCGAACCTCGCCGACCAGCGGATGATCGCCGAACCGGCGGAACAGTTCGGCCTGCAGATGCGCACCGACACGCTGCACATGCCCGACCATGTCCATCTCGTCGTAGATCTTCAGCGTCTCGACCGCGACCGCCGCGGCGACCGGGTGGCCCGAATAGGTGAAGCCGTGACCCCAGGTGCCGACGGTCTGCGACCCATCCGCCAGGCCCTGGTAGACCCGGTCGCTGACCAGCACCGCGGAAATCGGCAGGAAGGCTGATGACAAGGCCTTGGCGCAGACCAGGATGTCCGGCCGGATATCGTAGGTCTGGCAGCCCCAGTAGTTGCCGGTACGACCGAAGCCGCAGATCACTTCGTCGGCGACCAGCAGGACGTCATACTTGTGCAGGACCGCCTGGATCTTCGCCCAATAGGTGCGCGGCGGGACAATCACACCGCCCGCGCCCATCACCGGTTCCGCGAACATCGCCGCGACGGTGTCCGGACCCTCGCGCAGGATCATCGCCTCCAGATCATCGGCGCAGCGGCTGGCAAAAGCTTCCTCCGTCTCACCCTCCTGCCCGCCGTGGTAGAAATGCGGCGTGGTGGTGTGGAAGATGCCGGCGATCGGCAGGTCGAACAGCTTGTGGTTGTTCGGCAGCCCGGTCAGCGACGCCGCTGCGATGGTGACGCCATGGTAGCCCTTGATCCGGCTGATGATCTTCTTCTTCTGCGGGCGCCCGATAGCGTTGTTGAAGTACCAGATCATCTTCAGCGCGCTGTCGTTCGCCTCGGAGCCGGAATTGGCGAAGAACACCTTGCTCATCCGCTCGCCGCCATTCGCCAGCGGCGCGCGTTCGATCAGCATCTCCGACAGGTCGATCATCGGCAGATGCGAACGGCCGGTGAAGGAATGGTAGAATGGCAGTTCCTTCATCTGCTTCGTCGCGGCGGCGACCAGGCGATCGTTCGAAAAGCCCAGCGACGCGCACCACAGCCCAGCGACGGTGTCGATGTAATCGCGCCCCTGGTCGTCGAACACGCGCACCCCTTCGCCGCGCGCGATGATCAGCGGGCCGCCAGCCTCATGGGCGCGGTGGTCGGTGTAGGAATGCAGCGCATAGGCGACGTCGCGGGCGGCCGGGGAATTGGTGCGCAGCGGCGCGGCGGGGGGTGTCATGGCGGCTATCCTCAGTCTGATGGCGGCGAGACCCTAAACCCCTGCGCGCCCCGCGGCTACCGCCCGCGCAGCCCATCTGCGACCAAACCCGCCCCCGCGACGGCGGCCACGATGCAGGCACCGGGCCAGACCGCCTGCCAGGGGGCTTCCAGCACCATCTCCTGTGCATTGGCCAGCATATTGCCCCAGGACGACAGCGGCGGCCGGATGCCAAGGCCAAGGAAAGAGAGCGTACTTTCCGCCAGGATCGCGCCCGCGACGGTCAGCGCCGTCGCAACCGCGACCGGGGAGGCCAGCGCCGGCAGTACATGCCGCACAAGCACCCGCGCCTCGGACGCACCCAGCGCGCGTGCCGCCCGGACGTATGGCAGCGCCAAGGTACCCAGCGCCGCCGCCCGCGCCAGGCGCGCGACGCCCATCCAGCCGAACAGCGCCAGCACCGCGACAATGCGGATGATGTCGCCGCCCGCAAGGTCCGGCGCCAGCCCGATGCCGGACAAGTCAGCGCCGGCCAGCACCACCAGCAACGGCAGCGCGGGCAGCGCCAGCAGCCCATCGGCCAGCCGCATCAGTGCCGCATCGACGGCCCCACCCCGCCACGCCGCCAGCAACCCGACCAGCGCGCCGAGCGCGGCCGCGACCAGCGCCGTCGCCAGCCCCACAGCCGGCGACACCCGCGCCCCGCGCAGCAGGCGCAACAACACGTCGCGCCCGAGTTCATCGGTTCCGAGCGGATGCGTGCCCGACGCCGGCGCGTAGCGGGCGAACAGGTCGGGCTGGTACGGATCGTGGCCCAACAGATGCTCCGCGACCGGCGCGGCCAGCGCCAGCAACGCCAGCCCGCCCAACAACCCGAGTCCTGCACCAAGCCGCGCGTTCACCCGTCGATCCTGGGGTCGATCGCCCGTTGCGCCGCATCCGCCGCCGCCGTCGCCAGCATGGTCGCCAAGGCAACCAGCAGCACGGCGGCCAGCGCCAACGGATGGTCGTTGCCCATGACGGCTTCGTATAGCAGGCGGCCCATGCCGGGACGGGCAAAGACGGTTTCGGTGACCAGCGCGCCGCCCATCAGCGCGCCGACATCCAGCGCCGCGACCTGCAGGATCGGCACAGCGGCGTTGGGCAGGGCATGGGTCCAGGCAATCCGTGCCTCACCAGCTCCACGGGCGCGGGCGGTGACGATCCAGGGCGCCGATAACACGCCCACCATCGCGGCGGTGGTGTGGCGCGCGTAGGCAGCCAGGTTGGCGATGGCCAGGGTGGCGACGGGCAGCACCAGAAATCGCCAGGCGGCCTGACCCTGGTCGGGCACGCCGCCCGCCGGCAGCCAGCCAAGCCCCAGGGCGAAGCCGATGATCAGCAGGATGCCGAGCCAGAAGGCCGGGACCGCCTGGGCCAGGACGGACAGCGCCTCGACGGCCGGCCCGGAGCGCGGGCGCAGCGCCGCCAGCATGCCAAGGGCGACGCCGCCGCCAACCGCGATCAGCAACGCGATGCCGACCAGCACCAGCGTGCCACCGAGGGCCGGCCCCAGCACGGCGGCGACCGGCCGGGCATACAGCCGCGAATGCCCGAAATCGCCCGCCGCTGCGCGCAAAAACCAGTCCCACCAGCGCGCAATGATAGGCCGGTCCAGCCCATGCAGGGCACGCAGCCTTTCGGCATCCAACGCGGTCATTCGGGGATCGGCTGCAATTGCGAGATCGATTGGATCGCCCGGCATCAGGCCGATGGCCACATAGGCCGCGAAGGACAGCACCACCAACGCAACAGAAATCTGGCCGGCACGCCGGATCAGCGCACCCGCCACTGTTCCACCCACAGCGACGACGGCGCCAGATGCCCCGTCGGCCGCACGCCATCCAGCCACACCGGCCACAGATGCGCATCCGCCCGGTGCCAGAGGGGCAGCACCGGGGTCTGCTCCGCCAGGATCGCCTGCAACCGCGCCCAGAGCGGCAAGCGTTCGGTGGAGTCCTGCGTGATGGGAAGGCGTTCCAACAACGCATCCATCTCGGCGTCACGGAAGCCCGGGTAGTTCTGTCCGGACCAGTTGCGCGTGGCGCGGGGGATCTCGTCGGAATGGAACGTGCTGCGCGGCACGTTCTCGGGCGCCGAGATCCAGGCGTAGAGCGCGAGTCCGGTGAAACGGCGGCGGGACATCGTCTCGCCAAAGAACACGCGGGGGGGTTCGTTGCGGATGCGGACCTCGATGCCCGCGCTGCGCCACTGGCCTTGCAGCACCTGCTGCACCTGCTCACGCCCACGATTGCCGGCGGTGGTCATGAATTCGAAGGACAGGCGTTCGCCGGCCGCGTTGCGACGGACGCCATCCGGCCCGCGCGTGACGAATCCGGCAGCGTCAAGCAGGCGGGCGGCCTCGGCCGGGTCGAAGGGGGCAGGCGCCCGGGTGGAATCATAGCCGGGGTCGCGCGGATGGATCGGCCCGTTCGCGACCGGCTGGCGGTCCTCATACAACCGTTGCGCGATGGTCGCGCGGTCCGAGGCCAGCAGCAACGCCCGCCGCACCCGCACATCCGCCAGCAGCGGATTGTCCAGGTTGAGGTCGATATGCTCGTAGATCAGCCCCGGCTGCACATGCAGCCGCAAGCGCCCCGCCGCGCGCCGGGCCAGCGCGATCCCCTGGTCGAGCGGCAACCCCAGCTCGCCCGCGATCATGTCCACCTGGCCGGTCATCGCCTGGGCCTCTAGGCTTGGCGTGCTCTCGATGGTGCGGATCAGGATGCGGTCGAAGGCCGGGCGGGTGCCCAGCCAGGCGTCGTTGCGCGCCAGGGCCACCGAACTGCCGGGCGTGGTCGCCGTCACGCGATACGGCCCCGACCACAGCCCCGGGTTGGTGCTTTCAGTGTCATAGGCGGTGCGGCTGCGATAAGCGGCGCGATCGGCCTCCCACCGCGGGCGTTCGATCCGCGCGGGCAGCGGCTGGAAATCGCCCATGGAGGCAAAATCGAAGGTCACGCGGTCGAAGCGCAGCGTGATGGTGCGGTCATCGACCACGATCAGTTCATAGGCGCTGCGATAGAACTCGGCGCCACCAAAGCCGGTTTCGAACGCGCGCCCGGCGTCCCAGGCAAAGCGCAGATCCTCCGACGACACCGGGGTCCCATCGCCCCAACGCGCATCGGCGTGCAGTCGCATGGTCAGCCGCAGCCCGTCCTTGCCATCGGGCGTCGTCTCCCGCACCGCCAGCCCGTTATCCAGCGACGGCAGGGTTTCGCAGAGCATGCAGGCCAGGCGCCAGTCTGCGTCGTAGGTGGTCAGCGGCCGGCGAGCGAAACCCAGAACATAGGATTTCGCCGCCATCTGCTCGATATTGGGGTGCAGCGTCGCCGGATACTGGGTGATGCCGATGGTCAGTTGCGGGCGTGTTTGCGCGACGGCCGGCAGGGCCGCGATCAGTGCGACACCGAGAACCCGGCCGCGCGCCAAAAAATTACTCCTCGCCCTTGGCTTCGCCCACCCCGCCGATGCCGCCATGCGCGCGCGACCAGGACACCGGGTCCTCCAGGAACTTGCGCACTTCCTTCAGCGCCGATTCCTCGAAATACGGACGCTCGCGGCAGACCTCCAACACATCCCACCAAGTGCACAGGTGATGCAGCGTCAGGTTCATTTCCTTCATCGTTTCGAAGGCGCCCGGAAACACGCCGTAGAAGAACACGACGAAGGTATGGTCGCAGATCGCCCCGGCATCGCGCAGCGCATTGGCGAAGCGGATCTTCGACCCACCGTCGGTGGTCAGGTCCTCCACCAGCAGGGTGCGCTTGCCCTCGGGCACATCGCCCTCGATCTGCGCGTTGCGGCCAAAGCCCTTGGGCTTTTTCCGCACATAGGCCATCGGCGCCATCATCCGGTCGGAGATCCAGGCGGCGAAGGGAATCCCCGCCGTCTCGCCGCCAACCACGGCCTCGATGGTTTCGTAGCCGATGTGCCGGCCGATCTTCTCCACCGCCAGCTCGCAGATGCGGGCGCGGGCGCGGGGGAAATAGATGATGCGGCGACAATCGATATAGACGGGCGATTTCCAGCCGGAGGTGAACGTGTAGGGTTCCTCCGGGCGAAAGTTCACCGCCTTGATTTCAAGCAGGATGCGGGCCGTCGTCAGCGCGGCATCGCGATCCCAGTCGGAGGCGTGGGTCAGGGCCATGGCGGGTGGGGTTCTCCTCTGGCATCCAGTTAGCCATTGGGCGGCGTGGCGTAAATGACGCAGGACGCGGAAGCGGTCTGGGTCCTGGCCGATCCGCGTGCCGGGACGGCGGCCCAGGCGCTGGGCCTGGCCGAACGGCTGGGCCGCCCGTTCCGCGTCCTGCCGCTGGAATGGGGCCCGCTGGCGGCCTTGCCGATGCCCTGGCCGAGCCTGGCCGGATTGACCCCGGCGGCGCGGGCCCTGATGGTGCCGCCCTGGCCAAGGCTGGTCATTTCCGCCGGGCGGCGCTCGGCGCCGGTCGCCCTTTGGCTTGGGGCGCGCGGGGCGAAGACCGTGCATGCGATGCGCCCGGGCTTCGGCGCCCGGTCGCTGGACCTGATGGTGGTGGGCCAGCACGACGCCGTGCAGCCGGCCGAAAATGTGTTCCCGATCCTGGGCGCGATGCACCGGATGTCGCCGGACCGCCTGGCCACCGCGCGACAGGATTGGGCGGTGCTGGGCGACCTGCCCGGCCCACGCATCGGGCTGCTGTTGGGCGGGCCGGTGCGCGGCGTCGGCATGGCGCCGGGGGCAGCGGCCGCCCTGGCCACGCAGGCCGTGGCGATGGGCGGCAGCGTGCTGGCCAGCACGAGCCGGCGCACCGGCGATGCGGCGGCCCGGGCCGTCGCCGACAGCCTGGCGCCCCATCCGCATCGGCTCTTCGCCTGGGGCGATCCTGGCGCGAATCCCTACGCCGGAATCCTGGCCTGGGCCGATGCCATCATCGTCAGCGGCGATTCGGTGTCGATGATCAGCGAGGCACTGGCGACCAGCGCCGCCATCTTCATTGCGCCGACAGGCGATGCGCCGCGGCATGCCCGGCTGGCCGAAAGCCTTTTCGCCGCAGGCCAGGCGCGGCCTCTGGTGACGGGGTCGCCGGCGGTGCCGCGGCAACCACTGGACGAAACCGGCCGGGTCGCGGCGGAACTGACGCGGCGCAGCATGGTGCCGGCCTAAGGTCTGTGGGGATTCATCTGGAGTTGATGACGGCTGCGGCGAGATAGATCATGGCTGAGAAGCTATGGTCTGTTTTGTCGGCGCGCATGGCGATGCGTTTGAACTCCTTGAGCTTGCAGAAGAAGTTCTCGATGAGGTGCCGCCATTTGTAGAGAGCGCGATCAAGCGGCAGCGGTTTGGTGCGTCGGGAATGCTGCGAGATGACGATGCTGGCGCCGCGGGCGTTGAGGTCGGCGATGATGGTGTTGCTGTCGAAGGCCTTGTCGGCGATGAGACCGCCGAAATCGACGCCATCGAGCAGCGGCTCAACGCCGGCAGTATCGAACCGATGCCCTGGCAGCAGTTCAAAGCGCACCAGATTGCCGAGCGCATCGGTCAGCGCGAGAATTTTGGTCGTCATACCGCCCTTGGAGCGGCCTATGGCCTGGCTTTGAGTCCCCCTTTTGCGCCCTGCCCGTGGCGGTGGACCTTGACGATCGTGGCATCGATCATCGCGTATTCCATATCCGGCTCATCCGAACAGGCTTCGAAAAGTCTCACGAACACGTCCGCCTTGCGCCAGTCGCTGTAGCGCCGGAACGCCGTGCTCCAATTGCCGAACATCGCCGGCAGATCACGCCACGGGCTGCCCGTCCGCGCGATCCACAGCACCGCCTCCACGAAAAGCCGATTGTCGCTCCCGCTCCGTCCCGGATCGGTCGGCTTCCCAAGACAATGCGGTTCCATCTTCGCCCATTGGGCGTCCGTCAGCACATAGCGGTCCATCCACAGCGTGAATCACATCCGACGCCGCAAGGGAATCCTAAATCCCCACAGACCTTAAACCGGCGCCGCAGCCGCCTTGGTGAACTTCCCTTGCCCGTCATAGGGCCAGTAGAGTCCCCATTGTGCGTAGTAGGCGGCGCAGGCTGCCATGCCCTCGATATAGGTCGCCTCCCCTTCGCGGATCGCGGCGAAACGGCCGTCGCGGCTGACGCCGGGGTGCGGGTGATTTACCGCCGGGGTGAAGTCGTCCTGCGCGCCGTGCTGCAATGGGCTGATCAGCCCGGCGTTCAGCCGACGAACCGTCTCCAGCGCCTCACGCGGCCAATGCCCGCGATCGCGCCCTGGAACGGTCGAGGAACAGAAGATCTTCCGATAGCCGCCGCCCCCCGCCGCGACCCACAGGCTCATCATGTCGTAGTCCGACACGAAGATGTTGCCGCCCTCGGGGTGGATGCCGATGCCGGACAGGCCGCTCTTGACCGTATTGCCTTGGGAATCGTGCCCATCGGCCCAGCGCTTGGGGCGAAAGACGCCGTGAAACGCGACCGCACCCTTCTTCGGGCAGCGCAGGATGATGCAGAGCCCATGCGCCCGGGTGGTCGCGCGCAATGCCGCAACATCCTCCGGCGCCATGTCCGTGCTTTGGGCGAAATTGATGTCGGCCGCCGAGACGCCGGCAGCCGCCGCCCCCCGCAGCCGGTTGGCGACCATGATGTCGGCGATCGAAGCCCTCAGTGCCATGTGTGCCCCCAATTGCCGGGGCAGTTTGGGCCGGCGGGGCGGGGCTTGCCAGCATGTGGCGGTCAGGCCGCGAAAATGTGAGCGGCGGACACCGCGCCGGCAGGGTCAACGCGCCCCGCTTGGTGAACCGGCCCACCACCGCGACAGTGGTCAGCCCCGCTCCACCACCAGCACTGCCCGCCACATCGCCTCGATCCCGGCCATCAGGTCGGGGATCTCCATCGCTTCAGCCGGGTTGTGGCTGCCATTGGCGTTGCGGACGAAGGCCATTGCCGCGGGAACGCCCCGCCGGGCGAATTCGGCGGCGTCGTGGCCAGCGCCGCTGGGCATCGAATGGGGTTTGGGCAGCGCATCGGCGATGGCCGCGGCCCGCGTCGCATCCAGCACCACGGGGGCGGCCCGCACGGCGCGGCCAAGGTCAAAGGCCACCCCCCTCCGGGTGCCGATTTCGCGGCAGCGCGCATCCAGAAAACGTTCCACGTCAGCCAATGTCGTGGGGCTGGCGCTGCGGATGTCGAGGGCGAAACCAACCTCGCCGGGAATGCGCGTGGCCGTGGCTTCATCGGCCTCGGTCGCCAGCACGCCGGCGGTGACGACCAGATCTGCGCCTTCCTGTTCCTGTCGTGCCCAGACGTCGTCCAGATCCATCAGCAGGGCCGCGACGGCCATGGCTGGATCGTGCCGCAGATGGCGGGGAACCACGCCGGAATGCCCGGCCTGGCCGATGCAGCGCGCGGCCGGCAGGCGCAAATGCCCGCGTACGGCGCCGACAGCGGCGGCGGGCAGGTCTCGGTGGATCAGCACCGGACCCTGTTCGATATGCAATTCCCAGAAAGCCGAGACCCGAAGGATTTCCGGCAGCGGCACGCCCGCCCCGGCCTGTGCCGGGTCGCCACCCACCGCGGCGATGCAATCGGCCAGTGTGGCGCCGCCCCCGCGCCGGGGCGTCGCCAGCTCAGTCGCGTCCAGCGCGCCAAAAGCCGCGCGGGTGCCGACATAGGGGGCGCCGAACCAGGGGCTTTCTTCCCCCCGCAGCGCCACCGCGCGAAATGGGAGCCCGGCACGGGCGGCGCGGATCGCCAGGATCAGCCCGGCGACGGCACCGGCCGCGCCGTCGAAATTGCCGCCGCGCGGCACGCTGTCCAGGTGCGATCCAGCCGCCGGCGCCGGCACATCGCCCAAACCGGGCGGCGCCAACCACAGATTACCGACCGCATCAGCGTGCGCAGCCAGGCCGTGCAATGCGCCGGCCTCGGCCAGGATGGCGTGGCAAGCGCTTTCGGCAGCCCCCCAGGCGGGGCGGGTGAAGCCACCCGCGGGATCAAGGCCAGCCGAGGCGAAGGCATCGAGCAAGCGCGCGGCCAAAGCGGCTTCGTCGGTGCGGGGCGGGATGGCGTTCATTCGGCGGCCATGGGGCGGGCGCTGGGCAGGGCGCGTCCGGTCAGGTCGGCCGCGCGCAGAACACCACGCCGGGCGCAGAAATCGGTGATGCCTTCGGTCACGCGCAGCATCGCGCCTGGTTGGACAAAGGTCGCGGTGCCGACCTGCACGGCGGCGGCACCCGCCAGCATGAATTCCACCGCATCCGTCCCCGTCGTTATCCCACCGCAGCCGATCACCGGAATGCGGACAGCCTGGGCGCATTGCCAGACCAGCCGCAGCGCGACTGGCTTGAACCCAGGTCCGGAATAACCACCCATCCCAGCACCAAGCGCGGGGGCCATGGTGTCGAGGTCGATCGCCAGCCCCAGGATTGTATTGGCGACGACCAACGCATCGGCGCCAGCAGCCTCGCAGGCACGCGCGACGGCAGCGATATCCCCGGTATTGGGCGACAGTTTCGCCCAGACCGGCAGGCCGGTCGCGGCACGGATCGCGGCGATGGCGACGGCGGCCGGCCCGGGTTCGGCGGCGAAGGCGCGCCCATCCGCCTCCAGGTTCGGGCAGGAGATATTGGCCTCGATCGCCGCGACCCCCGGCACGCTCAATGCCCGCGCGGCCTCGCCGAAGGCAGTGGCCGAGGGTGCCGACAGGCTGACGACCAGGGGGGCGGTGAACCGCCGCCAAACGGGCAGGTCCTTGGCCAGCCAGGCGGGAATGCCCTTGCCCGGAATGCCGATGCTGTTCAGCAATCCCTGGCCGGTTTCGGTCACGCGCGGGGTCGGGTTGCCGCGGCGTGGCTCCGGCGTCACCGATTTGGTGACCAGCGCGCCCAACAGGTTCAGGTCGAACACATCGGCCAGCTCAGGCCCGAACGTGCCCGAGGCCGGCATCACCGGGTTCGCCAGGCGCAACCCACCAATCTGGACGGAGAGGTCTACCATGCCTCGATCGCCTGCAAGTCGAACACCGGCCCCTCGCGGCACACCCGCAAGTCGCGCGGACCGTCAGCGGTTACGATGCGACGCACGCAGGAAAAGCACAGGCCCAGGGCACAACCCATCCGCTGTTCGATCGCAGCCTCACCCGGAATTTCTTCTCGCCCGGCAATCGCCTGAAGCAGCCGCAGCAGGCGGTCGGACCCACAGGTGAAGACCGCGTCGGGCCGGCGGGCGGCGATGTCGCCCTGAAGCAACGCGCCCACCGCATCGGGGGCGCTGGAGCCGTCGCTGTCGAATACGGCGTGGACATCCATCGACAGGTCGCCGGTGAAGGCCGCCTGCATGAGGTCGGCCGGTTCGCGGGCCGAAAGCACCGCGGTCACCGCGATACCCTGGGCCGCCGCCCGCAGCGCCAACAACGACAGCGTCGCCAGCCCGACGCCGCGGGCGAGGATCAGGATGCGGCGCCAACCGGGATCGAGCGTGAAGCCCCGCCCGACCGGGCCCATCGCATCGAGTGCCTGCCCGGGCCGCAAGGCAGCCAGCGCCGCGGTCCCCTCCCCCGCCACGCGGAACAGGAAGCCCAGCGGTTCGCCCGGACCGGCGCGCCACACGCTCATCGGCCGGCGCAGATACACGCCCGGGCACAGCAGGTGACAGAACTGGCCGGGTCGCACCGAGGCAGACAGGGAGGGGGCGTCGATCAGCAGGCGGTGATAGCGCCCGCCGACCGGGTCGCTCGCCAAAACCTCGCCGATATGCGCGACGACGGGGAACAGGCCGTCCATGCAAAGCCTTTGGCCGTGAGGCGGTACGCTGGGGCAACGAGGGCGTGAAAGTCAACGCCCGGCTTGATCCAGGCCGCCTTCGATCGCAGATTGGCCCATCGGATGGAGCAGCCACCATGACCAAGATGCGTATCGAAGGGTCGTTCGTCGCCCTGATCACCCCGTTCAACGCCGATGGCGCGGTCGATTTCGGCGCCTTCCGCACCCTGCTGGACTGGCATGCCAACAACGGCACCTCCGCCGTGCTGATCATGGGGTCCACCGGCGAGGTCTCGATGCTGTCGCCCGATGAGCGCCGCGAGATCGTCCAGAAGACCGCCGCCATGAAAGACGGCCGGATGAAGTTCTTCTACGGCTGCACCGGCTCGTCCACCGAGGCGACCATCGCCTATCTGCGCCACGCCCGCGCCAACGGCGCCGATGGCGCGATCCTGGCCGCGCCCGCCTATATCTGCGCACCCGAGGACGACATCGAGGCGTATTTCGCCGAATGCGCCGATGCGACCGACCTGCCATTGGGCATCTACAACAACCCGCCGCGCGTCAAAACCGACCTGCATTGGGACCATCTGCTGCGGTTGCTGAAGCACCCGAACATCGTCGTGCTCAAGGAAAGCACCACGCGCGTCGGACAGGTGGCGCAAGTGCTGGCGGCGAAGCCGGACGGCGCGGTCATGTGCTGCGACAGCCCCAACCTGGGCCTCGTCGTGCCGACCATGAGCCTCGGCGGGCACGGCACCGCGAACATGACGGGCAACCTCGACCCCGCCGGCATGGCGCTTCTGTCCACGCCATGGAAAGACCCCGCCCAATCGGTGGTGTTCCGCGACACCTACCTGCGGATGCTGCCGTTGCTTCACTTCACCTATTCGGCGATCAATCCGGTCGCCGTGAAGTCGCTGATGAAGGCGGTGGGCCTGCCGGCCGGCGACTTGCGCCGCCCGCTGACGGCGCTGAAGCCCGACCACCTGGCAAAGGGCCTGGCCATCGTGCAGGCGCTGGGCCTGGACCGGCAGTATGGCTGGGGCACGCAGATCCAGGCGCTCGCCGCCGAGTGATCCCCCTCGTCCACGAACGCCCCGGCCATCTGATCCGTCGTTGCCAGCAGATCGCGGTCGGGCTGTTCCTGGAACATTGCGCGCCCTTTGACCTGACGCCGATGCAATACGCCGTGCTGCGCGCCGCCGAGGCGCAGCCCGGGCTCGACCAGATCACCATGGCCGGCCTGATCGGGCTGGACCGGTCCAACGCCGCCCGCTTGGGGGCGGCGCTGGAAGCGCGCGGCCTGCTGCATCGCACGACCGACCCCGCAGATCGCCGCGTGCGCCTGCTGCGCGTGACGCCAGCCGGCGCCGCGTTGCTGCGCGCGGTGGAACCGGCGGTTGAACGGGTGCAGGCGGAACTACTCGCCCCAGTGGCGCCCGACCTTCGACCGGTGCTGCTGGAGGCCTTGGGCGCCATCGCGTCCGCCCATAACCTGTCCTCCCGCGCGCCACAGCGGGTGAAGGCCGCCTGATCGGCCCTTGCGGGGCGGATAGCGTTGCTCCTAGCGTTCCGGCGCAATTCCCGGAGACGCAGCATGACCGACCGCCGTTCCCTGCTCGCCCTCGCCACCACGATGGGCGGCCTGATGATCCCGGGCGCGCAGGCGCGGCCACTCGACCAAGTGCTGTCCACGCGCAGGTTGCGGGCGGGGATCAATCCGACCCTGGTGCCCTTCGGCACCTTCAACGACCGCAACCAGATCGACGGCTTCGATGCCGACATCGCGCGCGAGATCGCGAAGCGGATGAACGTCGAGCTGGAAATCGTGCAGGTCGGCAGCCCCGACCGCATCCCCTTCCTGCAGGCCGACCGTATCGACATCGTGCTGGGCGCCATCACCCGCACGGTCGAACGGGCGCTGGTGATCGACTACACGCAGCCGTTGCACACCCAATCGGTCGTGGTGCTGACCAAGGAAAGCGGCACCGCCAAGCCCATCGCCCGTCTGGCCGACCTGAACGATCCCGCGGTGCGGCTGGTGCAGGTGCGCGGCACGGTCGGCATTCCCTGGATCGCGGCGAACGCGCCACGCGCCACCGTCACGCTGCTGGACAACTACCCCGACACGTTCCGCGCGATGCAACAGGGCCGCGCGGATGCCATGGTCGATGTGTTCGAAAGCGTCGTGGTGCCGATGCGCAATGTCGCGGGCGTGCCGTGGAAGGTGTTGGATGAGGTGATCGCCTCCACCTGGGTCGGCATCGGCGTGCAGAAGGGGAATTACACCCTGCGCGACGTCCTGAACCTGGTCCTGTTCGAAATGCACCGCTCGGGCTTCGTGAACACCACATGGGAAAAATGGCTGGGGTCACCGATGCGGACGCCGATCCCGTTCAACCCGATGTTCTGACCGAATCCTGACCCCGTGCCAGGCTTCGCCTGATGTCGCTGCAATACGGGCAGGTCCTGCACTACCTGCCCGATTTTCTCTGGGGCGCGGGGCTGTCCTTGTGGATCGCGGCCGTCGCCTTCGCCGGCGGGCTGCTGATCGGGCTGGCCGGGGCGGCGGTGTTGACCTATGCGCCCATATGGGCGCGGCTGCCGGTCATCGGGTATGTACGGTTCTTCACCTATACGCCGCAGTTGGTGCAGATCTTCTTCCTGTTCTTCGCCCTGCCTGAATTCGGCATCATCCTGCCTCCCATCGCCGCCGTGTTGATCGGCATGACCCTGAACGCCGGCGCCTACCTGACCGAAATCGAACGGGCGGGGTTCGACAGCGTGCCCCGCGCTGAACTCGATGCCGCCGAGACCTTGGGGTTTTCCCGCGCGCAAACCATCTGGCATGTGATCGCGCCGCATGTGGTGCGGACGCTGTATCCGTCGCTGTCCAACCACTACATCATCATGACGCTCGGCACATCGATGGCCGCGATCTTCGGTGTCGAGGAACTGACCGCGCGCGCGTTGAACGCCAATGCCATCTCCTTCCGCTCGGTCGAGATCTTTTCGCTGACGGCGGGCATCTACATCCTGCTGACGATCATCGCCTCCTTCCTGCTATGGGCCGTCGGGCGCTGGCTGTTCCGCATCCGCGCGCGGATCTTCTGATGTCGGCCTGGCAGATCGTGCTGGCCGAGGCGCCGCGCTTCTTCACCTACTGGAACATGCTCTTCCTCGCGCAGGCCGTGGCGAACACGCTGGTCGCATCGGTCGTCGGCTGCGGGCTGGGCTATGCGCTCGGCTTCCTGCTGGCGGTGCTGCGGCTGCCGCAGGTCGTCCCGCTGGCAGCGGTGCGGGCAACGGCGATCCTTTGGGTCGAGGCGTTTCGTCGCATCCCCTTCCTCGTCCTGCTGCTGTTGGTGTTCTTCTCGACGCAGGCGATGCGGCTGGACGCCCCGCTGTGGTCCGTCGCGGTCGCCGCGGTCGCCATCCGCATGAGCGCGCTGGCGGCTGAAAACATCCGCGCCGGCCTGGACAGCGTGCGCCCGCAGCAATGGGAAGCGGCGCTGACGATGAATTTTTGGCCCCTGACCGCCCTGTTCCGCATCGTGCTGCCGCAGTCCTGGCGGGTGATCCTGCCGCCGTCGATCGTGCATGTCCTGAGCATGGTGAAGGAGACATCCCTCGTCTCCCAGATCGGCTTTATCGAACTGACCTTCGCCGCCAAAATGCTGACGCAGCGCGGGTTCTCTGCCATCCTGACCTATGGCACGGCGCTGGTGATGTATTTCCTGGTATCGTGGCTGCTGGCCTCGCTCGCGCGGGCGGCGGGTAGGAAACTGACGGCGCGGCCTATAATCCTGACGCCCTGAGCGCAACGCGCAGCGCCGCCGCGTCGGACGGCTCGACGGGTGGCTGGGGCGGGCGGACACAGGCGTTGGGGATGATACCGAGTTCACGCAGGCACCATTTGATGCGCGCCGTTGCCCGACCGCCGGGAGGGGCGCCGTAGATCGCCTCGGCCAGGGGTTCCAGCCGTTCATGCAGCGCGCGGGCGGCCAGCAGGTCATTCGCGCGTATGGCGGCGTCCAGGGCGACGATCTCGTCGGGCAAGATATCTGCAAGGGACACGAGGCTGCCGTCGCTGCCATGGACCATGCAGGCCAACAGATGCTCGTCGCCGCTGGCGCAGACAGCGACATCGGGGCGCAGATGCTTCGTCATGCGGCGCAGGGCGTCATAGGCATCGACTTCCCAGCCCCCTTCCTTGATCCCGACGACGGCCGGGATCTCCAGCAAGGCGGCAAGCGTGTCCGGCGTGAATCCCATTCGCCCGGCGCCGTGATGCGCCTGAAACAGGAACAGCGGCATTCCGGGCACCGCATCGGCAATGGCGCGATGATGCAGCACGGACATCGCCGTGGTGTGCGTCATCGCAAAACTGTTCGGCAAGAAAATCATCACGGCATGGGCACCCGCGTCGCGCGCGTCCCGGGCTTCCTGCGCGGCCTCGGCGCTGGATTCCGCATTGACCCCGGCGACGATTAGTCGCTCGCCGACGGTGGCGACTGTGACCTCCACTGCGCGGCGCTTTTCGGCGGCGGTGATGACGTAGTTTTCGCCCGCATGGCCGTTGATCAGCACGCCCGCGATGCCCGGTCGCATCACGCAATGCGCGGTATGCGCGGCGTAGGCGTCCCAATCAGGCGAAAAATCCGCGCGCATCGGCAGCACGGTCGAAGGGTAAATGCCGCCAAATCGCATCACAGCCGCTCCATCGGAAATAACGGCAATTCCGGGGGTTGCCCCGTAATCGCCTGGGCCAGGATCTTTCCCATATAGGGACCACTGGTATAACCCGAATGCACTGAACCGATCGTCCAGGCATTGTCGATGCCGGGCACCGGGCCGATGACAGGAAGCGCATCGGCCGTTTCGGCTTCCAGCCCGAGCCAGGACCGGACCACGCGCGCATCGCGCAGGGCGGGGACCGTGTGCGCGGCAAGGCGAATGTTGCCGAGAAAGCTTTCGGGCTTCACCGCCAGGCCGCCCCGCGCGCGATCGCCAACGCCCTGCCACCCTCCGCCGATCAGCACCGTGCCATTGGCGTATTGCTTCAGGCTCAGCAGCCCCGAAGCGACGCCCAGCACGGTGCGCATCACCGTCGGCATGCGTTCGGTCACCACCAATTGGTTCACCAGGACCTTGATGGGCAGCGACACGCCCAGCCATGCCGCCATGTCCTGCAGCCAAACCCCTCCGGCCAGAACCAAGCGCGTGGCGCTGACCGACCCGGCCGGCGTGGCCAGCTCAAACCGCCCATCCACACCGCCAACGGGCGTGTTCTCCAGCAAGGTGACCCCGGCATTCAGCAGCGCGCCGCGAAACGCCAACCCGGTCAAATAGGCGCTGGTGAAGCCGTCGATCGGGCAATGCCCGGCCAATCGCACGCCATCGGCCAGGCCAGGTTCGATCGCCTGCGCCGCCGTGCCGGAGATCAATTCGATCGGCGCCCCTGCCGCCCGTCGCGCGGTCGCGCGTTCCTCCAGCATCGCAGCCTCATGCGGGGTGAAGGCGACGGACAGCCCCGGGCAGGCGGTCGCCAGCACGCCGCGCCCGTCGCACCATTCGGGCATCCTCAGCCACATCTCATGCGCCCGCAGCGCGTAGGGCACGAGGGCCGCGCGAGTCATCTGCATGGTCAAGGTGCCGGCATTGACCCCCGATGCTTCGCGGCAGATCTCGCCACGGTCCAGCAGCACCACCCGCATCCCGGCGCGCGCCAGAAATAGCGCCGTCGAGCAGCCCATGACGCCGGCGCCAACAATCGCGCAATCGTAAGTCACAACGGCGCCGGTGCGGGCACGGGAATGTCAGCGTAGTCGAAGTCGCCCAAAATCGCGTCCATGGGAACTGGGCGAAGCGGGATGCGCCCTGTCGTAAAACCGACAGCGGCGACGGGCACGTTCCGGCGCGATGCCAGCAGGGCCGACGCGGCTTCTCCACACATCCGCCCCTGGCACGGACCCATGCCGCAGCGCGTGAATTGCTTAAGCTGGTTCATGGTGCCAGCACCGGCATCGGCCGCGGCGTCAATCTCGGCGCGGGTCACGCCCTCGCATCGGCAGACGACGGTCGTGGCCGGGATCGCTTCGATCAGCGCCGGGCGCAGCGCCATCATGCCCGCCATTACCGCGCCAGCCCGCGCCGCCCGGGCAAAGGCCCCGGCAGGATCGGAGCCCTTAGGCGCAAAGCCCAGGTCACGCAGTGCCGCCCGCGCGGCCAGGCGACCGGAGGCCGGGGCCGCCGCGGCACCGCGCAGACCCGCGCCGTCGCCCGCCGCATAGAGGAACGGCACCGAAGTGCGCCGCCCAGCATCCAGCACCGGCACCCAGCCGCCGAGGCCGGGGTCGTGCACATGCGCGCAGCGATAGGTACGGCTGGCCTCGGTCGCCGGCACCAACCCGTGGCCGATGCATAGGGCGTCGGCTTCCATCAGGCGCCCGTTGACCCGTACCGCCGACAGCACGGCATCGCCCGTGGCCTCGGTCACGCGGGCGCCCGTCAGTACCGGCACGCCCGCCGCGGCAATGCGGGCGCGCCAGATTAGCCCGCGTGCCAGCACATCCGGTCGCGCCGCCAGCGCCGGGAGCGCACGCGCCCATTCGGAGGTTGTCGCGGCATCGACCAGCGCCACGACCCGCCCGCCCGCGGCCAGGATCTTGGCCGCGACCGCGTAAAGCAGCGGCCCCACGCCCGCGACCACCACGCGACGGCCGGGCAGGACGCCCTGGGCCTTCAGCAGGATCGTCGCCGCCGCCAAGCCTAGCACGCCCGGCAGGGTCCAGCCTGGAAAGGGGATGACCCGTTCATGCGTGCCGGTCGCCAGGATCAGCGCGCGCGCGGTGACCTCCGCACCCAGGGCCGACACGGTGAAAGGCCCCGCCCCCTCCGCCACCAGCGGCCCGCCGCCGAGACCCCAGACGCGGCGGCCGGCCAGGACCTCGGCACCGCTTTCGGCCAGGGCTGCGCGCAGGCGGTCGCCCGCGCGGCGATCGGCGTCGCGCGGCCCATCAAACGCGGGGGCGCGAAAAACCTGTCCGCCTGGCTGCGGGCTTTCTTCCAACAGCACGGTACGCGCACCTGCGCGCGCGGCCTCGGTCGCCGCTGCCATTCCGGCCGGACCACCGCCCAGGACAGCGATGTCGTGCATCACGTGATCACCTGCCCGGCCGCGACGGGGGTGAGGCAGGCCTGCACCAGCCGGCCGCCCACCCGCACCAGGCATTGCTGGCACACACCCATGTGGCAAAAAGCCAGGCGCGGGCGGTCTGGCGACAGCCCGTCACCAAAGCGCAATTCCCCCGCCGCGATCAGCGCGGCGGCCAGGGATTCGCCCGGATACGCCTGGACCTCGCGACCAAACACCGTGATGGCGACCGGGGCGGGACGGTTCAGACCCTCGATGCGGAGCAGCATGCCGCAAAACATAGCGAAGCCGCGCCGCCGCACCACTCCCCGGCGTCGTGTTTTGCCCTGAACGGCGCTTGACGTTCCGAAGCCCTGCATGAACCATCCGTCATCCTTATCGGGACACGACCATTGGGTTTCCTGTCGATCGAGGGCCTGACCGCTTCCTATGGTGGCAAGACCGATGTGCTCAGCGGCGTGACCCTCTCGGTGCCGCGCGGCGCCGTGGTCGGGCTGATAGGGCCATCCGGCTCGGGCAAATCGACGGTGCTGCGCACGCTGGTCGGGCTGCTGAAGCCCCGCGCGGGCAAGGTGACGGTTGGCGGGCAGGCCGTGGACTACGGCGATCGCGCGTCCCTGCGCGCCGCGCGCGACCGCTTCGCGATCGTCTTCCAGCAATACAATCTTTTCCAGAACATGACCGCACTACGCAACGTTACGGTCGCCCCCACCCTGGTGAAGAAACGCCCGGCGGAGGAGGTCGAGGCCGAAGGCCGCGCCCTGCTCGCCCGCGTCGGACTGGCATCCAAGGTCGATTCCTACCCGGATGAACTCTCCGGCGGCCAGCAGCAACGCGTCGCCATCGCCCGCGCGCTGGCGCTGAAGCCCGAGATCCTGCTGCTGGACGAAGTGACCGCCGCGCTCGATCCCGAATTGGTGGGTGAGGTGCTGGACACCATCCGCTCCCTGCAAAGCGACGGCATGACCATGCTGATCGTCAGCCACGAGATGGCTTTCATCCGCGAAGTCGCCTCCACCGTGGTCTTCATGGACCAGGGCCGCGTGGTCGAGGTCGGTCCGCCATCGCAGATCCTCGACGCGCCGAAATCCGACCGCCTACGCGATTTCACCGCCCGCATCCTGCGCCACTGAAGAAAGCCCAGTCATGACCACAGACCGACGCACGCTTTTCGCCGCGGGCTCCGCCGCCGCCACCCTGTTCGGCATCAGCAGCGCCGAGGCCCGCCCGGTCGAGGAGGTGCTGCGCGGCCAGGAACTGCGCGTGGGCGTGAACCCCACGCTGCCGCCGCGGGCGCTGTTCAACGATCGCAACGTGATCGACGGGTTCGAGCCGGAAATCGCCGCGGCCATCGCCCAGAAACTCGGTGTCCGGCTGGTACTGCAGCCGGTCGGTTCGCCCGAGCGTATTCCGATGGTCGCCGCCGGTCGCATCGATTTCGTGATGGGCGCGATGAGCCGCACCAGCGAACGCGCCAAGGTCATCGACTACACGGTGCCGGTGCATTCGGAGAACTACGGGATCATTTCGGTCGAGAGCAAGAACCTCACGACCATCGCCGCACTCGACAGCGAACAGGTGACGCTGGCCCAGGTGCGCGGCACCACCGCCCTGCCCTTCATCGCGCGCCGCATGCCCAAGGCCCGCGTGCTGCTGCTGGACAACTACCCCGACCGCAACCGGGCCATTGCCCAGGGCCGTGCCGATGCGTCCTTCGATGGCGTGGATGCGGTGCGCTTCTCGCTGCGGCCTTTTGCCAGCACGCGCTGGCAAGTAACGGCGGTGCCGGAATATGGCGTGACCTATTCCGGGCTGGGCGTTGCCAAGAACAATCATTCGCTGCGGCTATGGCTGAACATTGCGCTCTACGAGTTGCACGAGGACGGGTTCATCGAGCGCGCATGGGAAAAGTGGTTTGACGGGCCGATGTTCACCAAGGTGCCGCACTCGCCGTTCTTCTGACCATGTCCTACACGCTGGTTTATGCGCAGATCTGGGGGCACCTCCCCTATCTGCTGGCGGGCGCCTGGCTCAGCCTGCAACTGGCGGCGATTTCCTTCGTTGTTGGGTCCGCGATCGGGTTGGCCAACGCGCTGGTGCTGCGCCACGCAACCGGCGCCGCGCGCTGGCCGGTCGTGGCCTATGTCACCTTCTTCATCAATACGCCGCTGCTGGTGCAGATCTTCTTCCTGTTCTTCGTGCTGCCTGACATGGGCATCCTGCTGTCGCCCTATGCCGCCGTCGCCATCGGCATGTCGCTCAATGCTGGCGCCTACCTGACCGAGATCATGCGCGCGGGCCTGGCCAGCCTGCGCAGCACCGAGATCGACGCCGGGGCCGCGATGAATTTCTCCGGGCCCCAGATGCTCTGGCTCGTGGTGATCCCTCATATCGTCAAGGCGCTTTACCCGGCCCTGTCCAACCAGTTCATCATCCAGGTGATGACCACCTCCATCGCCTCGATCTTCGCGGTCGAGGAATTGACCGGTCGCGCCTACAACATCAACAGCCTGACCTTCCGCTCGTTCGAGGTCTTCTCCATCGTCGCGGTCATCTACGTCGGCCTGACGCTGGTGTGCAGCCTGGCCCTGGCGCTGCTCGGGCGCTGGCTGTTCCGGGTCAGGGCGCGGATCGTCTGATGTGGAACACCTGGCAGGAAGAACTCGCCGCCTTCTTCTCCCTCTATCACATCGCCTTCATGGGGGAGGCCTTCGCCCACACGCTGGCCCTGTCGTGGATCGGCGCGCTGGCCGGGTTCGGCATCGGCTTCTGCCTCGCCCTGTGCCGCCACCCGCGCTTGTTCGCCGCCTGGCCGCAGCGGACGCTGGCGATCGCCTATGTCGAGGTGTTTCGCCGCATCCCCTTCCTGGTGAAGCTGATGTGCGTCTTCTTCGCCTTCCAGTTCGCCGGCATCCGCGTGTCGCTCTTCGCCGTGGCGCTGACCACGGTGGTGCTCTCCGCCGCCGCCTTCTCGGCCGAGATCATCCGCGGCGGGCTCGACAGCATCCCCGGACCGCAATGGGATGCCGCGGAGGCGATGAACATGTCCCGCATCCAGACCCTGCGCCGCGTGGTCCTGCCGCAGGCCTGGCGGATCATGCTGCCGCCGGGCTTCGGCTACGTGGTCGGCTTCATCAAGAGCACCTCGATCGCCAGCCAGATCGGCGTGCTCGAATTGACCTACGCGGCCAAGGTCATGAACACCAAGGGGTTCTCGGCACTGCTGTGTTTCGGTACGGTGCTGCTGTTGTATTTCGCAATCTGCTTTCCGACCAAGATGCTCGGCGAACGACTTGAACGCCGACTCAACCGACCGACAGGACGTTGACCATGCCCCATGAAGCTCAAGGAACGGCGCTGTTGCGCGGCGCCATCGATTGCCACGTGCATTGCGCGCCGCATTTGAATGGCCGCACCGTCAATGTCTTCGATGCCGTGCGCCAGGCGGCCGCGGCCGGCATGCGTGCCATCGGCATCATGTGCAATTTCCAGAACACCTCCGGCTTCGCGGCCCTGGCCAATGAGGAACTTGGCCACCTTGGCTGCGAGGCCTTCGGCGGCGTCATCATGCAGCCCACCGCTGGCGGGGTGACGCTGGAGGTCGCCAAGGCGGCGATCGGCTATGGCTACGGTCCCGGCACGGGCGCGAAGTTCGTCTCACTGCCGACGCATCACACGAGGTACATCGCCGAGCGCGAAGGCCGTTCGCCGACCTTCCTCGAGACGACGTTTTCCGTGCCGAGCAACGGCAAGATCCCCGACCCCGTGCCAGCGATCCTGGACCTCTGCGCCGAGCGCGACGTGGTGTTCGACTGCGGGCATGTCAGCGCGCCCGAGTGCGTGGCCCTGGCCGAGGAAGCCAAGAAGCGTGGCGTCAAGCGCCTGCGCACCCATGGCAGCCGCTACCCGCTGGACGCCATCGCCGAGATCACCGCGCTCGGCGGCTATGTCGAATTGACCTTCTTCATCCTGACGCACGCCACCCAGGTCGGGCTGACGCACGTGGACGAGGAAAAGCACAAGATCAACGGCAGCACGACCATCCAGGATTTCGCCCCGCGCATGCGCGCGGCGGGTGAACGTTGCATCCTCTCGTCGGATGCCGGGGTCTATCTGCTGCCGCCGCCGGTCGAAGCGTTCCGGCAGTATTTGATGCTGACCCAGTCCGAAGGCTTTTCCGACGCCGAGCTGCGCCGCATGTCGCGGGACAACCCGGCAGCACTCTTCGGCATCGCGCTTTAAAGCGTGATGGCCGTAGGCGCGAATGCGCCGCAGGACTGAATCACGCGACAAAACAACAAGCTAGACCGCGATGCGTGAGCGAATGCGAACGCATCGCGGTCTAGCGGGGGGTCCCGATCGGGGCCGCGCCCGGCCCCGACCCAGGCTCACACCCCACCTGTTGACGGCAACTGGAGGCAGCGGCCCCCGCCAGGGCATGGCGCCAGTCCCAATCGGCGCAGCCGCCAAGGGCCAGCGCCAACAGCAGGATCGCACCGCCCCCATCACGCCAGGTCAAGGTGCTGCCTCCGCCGGATGAAGGGCGAATGGACCGGGGCCTCCGGCACGATCCGGCCATCCGCGCCCCATTCCGCCTTGCGGTTGAACGGGATGGCCGCCCGCCCGTCGATGTTCAGCAGATCCGCACGGAACGCCGCGACAATCCCCTTCAGGCGCGCCTCGACGGCGGCCGGGTCTGAGTAGCGCAACCCCGCCTCCACGCCATAGGCGACAAAATGCTCCAGCACCGTGTAGCCCGCGTAGGCGAGGTTGAAGTTCACCGGCCACAGCATGAGGTCGATGTCGCCGCTGCGGCCGTCATGCATATAGGTCTCGCGGCTGGTGCCCACGGTGACCGAGAGCATGGCGCGCTTGCCGGCGAAGCGGCCGTTCTCGAAGCGCCTGGCGCTCGTATAGGCCTCGCCATAGGCCCAGACCCGATCGAACCAGCCCTTCAGCATCGCGGGCGGCATGTGCCACCACATCGGATATTGCAGGACCAGCAAATCGGCCCGGTCCATGCGCGCCAATTCCTCGGTGACATGCGCGGGCAGCGTGCCGTTCTGGGACGCGTGGCGCTGCTCCGCCTGCACATCGAAGCGCGCGGCGTTCAGCGGGGCGGCAAAATGCTCCGATCGCTCGCAGGGATCGAAGCCCATGGCATGGAGGTCGGAGACGCTGGCCGTCCAGCCTGCCGCCTCAAGCGCCGCCACCCCTTCGCGCACCATGTGCGCGTTGAAGGATTGCGGCTCCGGATGGGCGAGGACGAAATGGGCATGCATGGCTTGGCCTTCGACGGTTCGGCAGAGGCTACCCGAGCTTCGCCACCCGGCGAAGGGATCGGCGGCACACGCAGCCCGCGTCACACCAGCGGCGCAACGGCGTCCAGGAAGGCCCGCGCCCTGTCCCGCATCGCCTTGACCTTCTCCGGCAGCATGTTCCGCAACCCGCGCACCGGCATCGCCATCCGCGGGTTGTTTTCAAATCGTTCGGCATGCCGCGCGATAAAGTCCCAGTACAGGAAATTGAACGGGCAGGCGCGCTCGCCCACCGCATCCTTCACGTCATGCGCGCAAGCCCCGCAGTAGTCGGACATGCGGTTGATATAGGCACCGGACGCCGCATAGGGCTTTGACGCCATCATCCCGCCATCGGCATGGATCGCCATGCCATGCGTATTGGGCAGTTCCACCCATTCATAGGCGTCGGCATAGACCGCCAGGTACCAGTCGTTGATCGCGCCCGGCGCGATCCCGGCCAGCAGCGCGAAATTGCCGGTCACCATCAGGCGCTGGATGTGGTGGGCATAGGCCAAGTCCCGCGTCTGCCCCACCGCCGCCGTCATGCAGGCCATGCCGGTCGGCGCCCCCCAATAGAAATCCGGCAGCGACCGCACAGCCCCCAGCGCGTTCGTATCCCGATACGCGGGCATCTTCAGCCAGTAGATCCCGCGCACATATTCCCGCCAGCCGAGGATCTGGCGAATGAACCCCTCGACCGCGTTCAGCGGCGCCTGGCCCGCGTGGAACGCGGTCTCGGCGGCGCGGCAGGCCTCCAACGGGTCCAGCAGCCCGCAGTTCAGGCTGGTGCTGATCAGCGCATGGAACAGCGTCGGCTGGCCGCGTGCCATCGCGTCCTGGTAATCGCCGAACAGCGGCAGCCTGTCACGGATGAAGCATTGCAGCGCGGTGCGCGCATCCTGCCCGGTCACCGGCCAGTTGAACCCGGCCAGCGTGCCGAAATGATCGGGGAAGCGGGCGGCGACCAGGTCCAGCACCTCCTGCGTGATCGCGTCGGGCGGGAATGCGGGGGGCCCCGGCGGCGCCACGCCCTTGGGCAGGGGCTTGCGGTTGTCCGCGTCGAAATTCCATTCCCCGCCCGCAGGCACGCCATCCGCGTCCAGCAGCAACCCGTGGTCGCGGCGCATCTCGCGGTAGAAGAACTCCATGCGCAGCGATCTGCGCCCCGCGGCCCAGCCGGCGAAGCGGGTGTGGGTGCAGAGGAAGCGCGTATCCTCGCGCATCTCCACCGGCACGCCCGTGGCCGCTTCCCAGCCGGCGATATCCTGTGCCACGCGCCATTCGCCGGGTTCGGTCACCACGATCGCCGCCGGGCGGTGGCGCCGCGCCGCGCGCAAAACCTCGCCGGAGAAGCTGCCGGTATTGGCCGGGTCGTCCAGCCGGATGTGGTCCACGCGCACGCCGCGGGCCGCAAGGGCACGGGAAAAATGCCGCATCGCCGACAGGATCAGCGCGATTTTCTGGGGATGGTGGGGGACGGTGGTGCATTCCTCCAGCACCTCCATCAGCAGGACGGTGTCCTGCGCGGGGTCCAGCCCGTCCAAGGCGGCGATGCCCGGCGACAATTGGTCGCCCAGCACCACGCGCAGCACGCCACCCGTCACGCGGGTTGGTAGACGATCGCGCTGCCATCCTCACCGCGCGTGGAAAACCCGGTCCATGCGCCGTCGGGGCTGGCATAGGTCGCCTCGCCGCCCGGATCGGCGGTGACCGACCAACGCAGCCGCGCGCCGTCCAGCGGGGTGCGGCGTGGCGGGGCGGCGACCAGCGCGCCGGTCGCGGGGTCGAACAGCGGGCCGCGCATCGATGTCTCCCGCCACCAGGTCAGCGGCGCCGCATCGGCCGGCAGCCGGCCATTGCCGCCCGTCGCCTGGAACGCCAGCCCCTGCGCATCGGCGCGCACCACCATGCTGTTGGGCTGGCCCTTCTTTTCCGACCGGGAATCGGCCGAAACCAGCCGCCCGTCGCGCCAGACCTCCTGCGCCTGCACGCGGTAGCTGAACACGGTGAAGGACATCACGCGCACGATGATCTCGATCTCGGCCACGGCGCGGGTCGTGGTGCCGTCCTGCGTCACGGTCACGCGGTGGAAGCCGACCTCCCGTCCCTCGCGCATCACCTTGAACCGTACCGTGGCCGGGGCGGCGGCGGCGGGGCGGGCCAGCAGGCCGAGGGGGAGGCACAGCGCGGTTCGGCGGGGCAGGTGCAGCATCATGCGGACATTCCTACGCCTGATGCCACGAAGCCGTCATCCCTCGCCCGGCCTGCCCCACAAGACAGCGCCGGCCGAGCATGCGAGGATAAGGCCATGCGCCAACTACTGCTGCTTCGCCACGCAAAGTCATCCTGGGATGATCCACGCCTGTCGGACCACGCGCGCCCGCTCAATGCGCGCGGCCGCAGGGCGGCGGCGGCGATGGCGCGGGCGATGCGTGACCTCGGCCTCGCACCCGATGTCGTCATCGTCTCCTCCGCCCGCCGCACCCTGCAGACGCTGGAGGCGCTGGCCCCGCTGGATGGTCCGCCGGTGGTGGTGCCGATGGACGACCTGTACCTGGCCCCCTGGACCGGGCTGATGGAAACGCTGCGCCGCTTGCCGGAAACCGCGCGCAGCGTGCTGCTGATCGCGCATAATCCTGGGCTGCACGATCTGGCGCTGGCGCTGGCCGGCACCGCCTCGATGGCGGCCGGGGGCGATGCGCTGCGCCTGGCCGAGGCCTACCCGACCGGGGCCCTGGCGGAATTCGCCCTGGCCGTGCCCTGGGCCCGGATCGAGGCAGGGTCGGGCCGGCTGATCCGCTTCCTGGTGCCGGCCGACCTGCCGGAAATGGCCGCCTGATGCCGACGCGCCATCCCGCCGTGCCGCCCGACGCCGATCCGCCGGAGGATCCCGCGGCAAGTGACCCGCGGGAGGCACCGGCCGCGGCCACCTTCGCGCTGGAACTGGACTTGCCGCCGGGCCGTGCGGGGCGCCTCGCCCGGCACCCGGCCTTTGCCGGGCGCACAGGCCGCGCCCGCGGCAGCGCCGAAACCCTGATTTGGCTCGACACCGCGGAGGGCGCCTTGGCGGCCGACGGGCTTGCCCTGGAAGCCCCCGCCCGCGGCGACCGCCGGATGATCCACGGCCTGGACCGCGGCGCCGAGCCAGGCGCGCCACCGCGCGTGGCCGATATCGAAGCGCCGCCCGAACCGCTGGTCCCGATCGCGGCCTTCGACGGCCGGCGCATGGTCTGGCGCCTGGCGGGTGATGTGGTGGCCACGCTGCGCCATGGCCGGTTGCGCAGCGTCGCCGCCGAAGCCGAAGCCGCACGCCTGCTGCTGGAAGGCCCGCCCACGGCCGTCCTGGCCCTGGCACATGCCCTGGCCGCGGACCTGCCCCTGCTGCCAGCCACCGTCAGCCTGGCCGAAGCCGCCCGCGCCCTGGCCCATAACACCGCCCCGCGCGACCGCCGCCGCGGCGCCCCGGTCCCCACCCCCGATGCCAGCCTGGCCGACGCGCTGGCCGCCGCCATCGGCCACCTGACCGATGTGCTGCTGATCCAGGCCCCCCGCGCGCATGACGGCACGGCGGTCGAGGGCGTGCACCAGATGCGCGTCGCCGCCCGCCGCCTGCGGTCCTTGCTGCGGGTATTCCGCCGCGCCATCGACGGCCCCCCCCTGCGCCGCCTGGACGCAGGTCTGCGTGACGTCGCGGGCCGTCTCGGGCCCGCGCGGGATTGGGACGTCTTCCTCGGCGGCATCGGCGCCGGCCTGCATGAGGCCGCCGGCACCGACAAGCGTGTCGCCGCATTGCTGCGCCGGGCGGCGGCCGAACGCGATACCGCCTATACCGCGCTGCGGGCGACCCTGGATGGCGCCGACTGGCGGCACCTGACGCTCGACCTCGTGGCTGCCGCCCGCTTGCCCGACTGGCGGACGGAGGTCGCCGATCCCACAATCCTGGACGCCCCATTGCCGCCCTTCGCGGCCGAGGTTCTGGCCCGCCGCTGGCGCGGCCTGAAACGGGCGGCGCGCGACATCGAAACCCTGTCGATGACCGAACTCCACGCGCTGCGGCTCGATGCCAAGCGGGTGCGCTACGCCGCCGAGTTGCTGGCGCCGCTCTGGCCGGAGCGCGCGACCAAACGGTTTGCCAAGCGGCTTGCCGCCTTGCAGGAAGCGCTCGGTCTGGCGAATGACGCGACCGTGGCGCGTGACTTGGCCATGCGCCTTTCCACCACGGCCAAAGGCGCGTCGAAAGCCGTGTCGCCCTGGGCGATCGGCTTGCTCGAAGGCTATGCGCTGGCGCGCGCAGCGGGGGCACGCGAACACGCAATCGCCGCCTGGGAAGACGCGAGAAGCGCGCCTATTTATTGGAAAAATCCACCAATTCAATAGGTTATGAAATAATTTCAAGGCGACATATCACGTCAACTCGCCCATGGACTCACGCTCCCGTGCTCTGGTAGGGACGTTCTGTGCTGCACCGTCGTCGCATCTTCCGCCACGCCTCCACACCCCGCCGCTGGCGTGGGGTGGCCACATTGCTGTGCGCCGGCGTGCTCGGCGCGGCGCTCACCGGGCTTGGCCTGCCGTCGGCGCTGATGGGCAGCGCCCCGCGCGAACAGGACTGGACGGCCCTGGCCGCCGACGTCCGCGTGGTCGATGGCGACACGCTGCGCCTGCGCGACCGCACCGTGCGCCTGATGGGGCTGGAGGCGCCGGAGCGCGGCCTGCGTTGCGTCGACCCAACCGGGCGCGGCTTCGATTGCGGGGTCGCGGCGGCCGAGGTGCTGGCCCGCTTGCTGGTGGACCGGGACGTGACCTGCCGCGTGCGCGGGCGGGATAATTTCGGCCGCGCGCTGGGCGTCTGCGCCGCGGGCGGCGTGGAGTTGAACGCGGGCCTGGTCACCGCGGGCTTCGCCCTCGCGGAGGCCGGTGGCGCGTCAGTGCTCGGCGCCGCCGAGGCCTCCGCACGGCGCGATGGCCGTGGGCTATGGGCGCCGGGCTTCGCCGGCCCCGAGGGCTGGCGGCGCCGCAACTGACGCCGCCCGCCGGGGCAACCCGTGCCGCCGATTCACCCCCGGCGCGACGCGATTTCGCCACACTCGACAAATCCCGCATCCGGCGCCATCGACAAGCCGCGCCTCTGGCGCGATGTATTGCGTCGCAACATGCGAGCGGGTCTCAGAGCCCCGCAACGCCTGACCGATAGGAAACCCGATGACCACAACGCCCAAAGGCTCGCTGACCGTTACTCATGACGGGACCAATCGATCGGTCACCCTGCCGCTGCTGGGCGGCACCATCGGGCCGGAGGTCGCGGATATCCGCAAGCTTTACCCGGAACTGGGCGTCTTCACCTACGACATCGGCTATGGCGGCACCGCCGCGACCGAAAGCAGCATCACCTACATCGATGGCGATGAGGGCATCCTGCTGTACCGCGGCTACCCGATCGAACAACTGGCCGAAAAGAGCGATTTCCTGGAGGTCGCCTACCTCCTCCTGAACGGCGAACTGCCGAACAAGGCCGAAGCCGCCGAGTTCAACTACGGCGTCACCCGCCACACCATGCTGCACGAACAGCTGCGCCGCTTCTTCGAGGGCTTCCGCCGCGACGCCCACCCGATGGCCGTGATGTGCGGCGTGGTCGGGGCCCTTTCGGCCTTCTACCACGACAACCTCGATACCTCGGACCCCCGCCAACGTGAGATCGCGGCCTTCCGCCTGATCGCCAAGGTGCCGACGATCGCCGCCTGGGCCTACAAGTATCGCGTCGGCCAGCCGTTCATGTATCCGCGCAACGACCTCGGCTACGCGGAAAACTTCCTCTACATGCTGAACGCGGTGCCGACCGAGCCGTACAAGTCCAACCCGATCCTCGCCAAGGCGATGGATCTGATCATGATCCTGCACGCCGACCATGAGCAGAACGCCAGCACCAGCACGGTGCGCCTGATCGGCTCGACCGGTGCCAACCCTTATGCGGCCGTCGCCGGCGGCATCGCGGCCCTCTGGGGCCCCGCGCATGGCGGCGCCAACGAGGCGGTGCTCAAGATGCTGGCCGAGATCGGCAGCGCCGAGAACATCCCCGAGTTCATCTCCCAGGTGAAGGATAAGGGCAGCCACACCAAGCTCATGGGCTTCGGCCACCGCGTGTACAAGAACTTCGACCCGCGCGCGAAGATCATGAAGGAAACCTGCCACGCCGTCCTGGCGGAGCTGGGCATCAAGAACGACCCGACCCTGGCGATGGCCATGGAGATGGAGCGGATCGCGCTGTCCGACGACTATTTCGTGAGCCGCAAGCTGTATCCGAACGTCGATTTCTATTCGGGCATCATCCTCAAGGCGATGGGCATCCCGACCGAGATGTTCACCGTGCTCTTCGCGGTGGCGCGGACGGTCGGCTGGGTCAGCCAGTGGAAGGAAATGATCGAGGATCCGTCGCAGCGGATCGGCCGCCCGCGGCAGGTCTATACGGGCGCGGTGCAGCGCGACTACGCGGCCCCCGACACGCGGGGCTGACCGGGGGGGGGCCTCGCCCCTCACGTATCCGTGAGATCATTCGACCGCCGCGGGGCAGCCCGCGGCGGTTTTTGATTCGGCTTTCGTGAATTCTTTACGTCTGGCGAGAATTTTAGCTCACCCCCTGCGATGCCGGAGAGCAGCCCCGGCGTAGTTCACGGCCCGGTTCAACCGGATGGGTCAAGGTGCTGACTCCATGGGTGATGTATCAAATCGCAACTTTGTCGCTCACGTTATTTTTCGGTTTTGCAAGTCATGGACCGGCCAGAACACGGCCGGAACACGCGTAAAGAACGAAAGAATCTTTTGGTTCCAGCGTGCTTGGCCCTTGATAACATTTTCGTGAGCATGTTTTCTGCGTCTCGTAGGTTGCAGAGGTAGTCTTTCATGCGCGTCCAGGGCGAATTGCTTCACGTCCCACCATCTTCTCCATCGCTGGACCGCCAGGTCCGCACGCGACTTGGGCAATGGCCGCAACGACCGCCCGGCTCGGTGCCCAGCGCCAAGCAACCCGGAACCTGGCTGCGTGGGCGGCCGGATCCCTCCCCCGTGTTGCAGCCCTTCCTGAAGTATCCGGGCGGCACCCATATGCGGACCCTGCCCGACGGGCTCTGGCTGCACTTCGGGCCCGATCCGCAGGAGCCCTACTGCGACATCCTCTGCGTCGAAGCCTGCTCCTCGATGACCAACCTGCTCGACAAGCGGTCCCGCTTCGCGCCCAACACCTCGTCGCTGCTGGCGGTCTGCCCCCTGGCCTGGCTGCTGGCGCCCTCCCAGCCCGATGACGACGTGCCGCGCTGGCGCCAGATCGGCCTGTTCCGCCAGGAACCGGTCCGCAACCTCAGCCTGCCGGTGCGCGACATCCGCGTGCTCTATGGCCTGACGCCGCGCCACTACCGCGGCTTCGCGGCCAATGCGATGCCGCATCCGCATGAGTATTTCTGCCCGATCGACGCGCTAATCGACGCCAAGGGCGAGGAAAACCCGGCGATGCGCGCCCTGATCGAACGCGCCAGCGCCTCCTCGTCCTTCATGAGCCTGCCGTGAGATCATCGAAACTTCACAATCCCCCCCTGCCGGGGCCGCCCGGCAGGGGGTAGAGGCCGCTTTTCAGATCGCCGGACCGAGAAGCCGCATGACGCCGTTCCCCCTGATGTTCCGCCGCACCGCGCTGATCGCCGCCGCCGCCCCCCTGGCAGCCGTCGCCCAAACCCCCGCCATCTCCGGCACGTTGGTGCTCTACACCTCCCAACTCGAACCCGACGCCGCCCAGACGGTCGAGGCCTTTCGCCGCCGCCATCCGGCCGTGCAGGTCGATTGGATCCGCGGCGGCACCAACCAGATCCTGCCCCGCCTGCGGGCCGAGATCGCCGCCGGCAGCCCGCGCCCCGACGTCCTGCTCCTGGCCGATGCCCTGACCTTCGAGGCGCTGAAGGCCGAGGGCCGCCTGCGCGCCTCCCCCGATGTCGATCGCGGCGCCACGCCCGCCGACCGGCATGACCCCGACGGCACCTATTTCGGCACCAAGCTGATCACCACCGGCATCATCGCCCATGCCCGTGCGCCTTTCGTGCCGCGCCGCTGGGCCGACCTGCTGGACCCGCGGGCGCAGAACATGACCGCGATGCCCTCGCCCGCCGTGTCCGGCGCCGCCGCGATCCATGTCCTGGCCACGGCGCAATCGCCCGACCTCGGCTGGCCCTACCTGACCCGCCTGGCCCAGGCCGGGTTGCAGCCGCGTGGCGGCAATGGTGCCGTGATGCAGGCGGTCGCCGCCGGCGAACGCGCCTTTGGTATCATCATCGACTACCTGCCGATCCGTGAGGCGGCGCGCGGCGCCCCTGTCCGCTTCATCTTCCCCGAGGATGGCGTCTCCGCCATCACCGAACCCGCGGCGATCCTGTCCACCGCGCGCAACGTGCCGGCGGCGACCGCCTTCCTCTCCTTCCTGCTGTCGCGCGAAGGCCAGGATCTCGCCTCCCGCCAGGGCTTTTTGCCGGCCGATCCCGCCGTCGCGCCACCCCAGGGCTTCCCCGATCCCGCGTCGATCCGCATCCTGCCCCTCGATGCCAAACGCGCCCAGGCCGAGAGCGAGGAGACCCTGCGCCGGTTCGGTGCCCTCGTCGGCCAATAGCCGGCTTTTGAGCAACCCGCCTTGACCCCGGCCGCCCCGCGCGGCGCGGTCGGCTTTGCCCTGCCGTGGCTTGTCCTGCTCGCGGCCATTCCCCTCGCGCGGTTGCTGGCCGAGGTCCTGGGCACCCCTGCCCTGTCCTCGCTGGCGACCGACGCCGCCGTGTGGCGGGCGACCTGGCGCAGCCTGGCACTGGCCTTCGGCGCCACGCTCCTGTCGGTGCTGCTGGGGGTCGCGCTGGCCGCGGCGCTGTTGCTGCGCGATATCCCGGGCCGGCGCCCGCTGCTCTTCGCCGCCATCCTGCCGCTGCTGGTGCCGCCGCAGGTGATGGCGCTGGCCGTCGCCCAGGTGGGCGGCCCGGCCTCGCCCTTGCTGCTCGCCCTCGACCTGGCCCCGCCGCTCGGCAGTCCGAACCGTGCCTATGGGCCGGCGGGGATGATGCTGGTCCTGGGGGTGCAGGGGGCGCCGCTGGTCCTGCTGGCCCTGGCCGCCCTGGTGCGCCGCGTGCCGATGGAGGCGGTGCAGGCCGCCCGCTCCCTCGGCTGCACCCCGGCGGCCGCGCTGCGGCGGATCGTCTGGCCGCTCCTGCTGCCGGGCGTAATAGCGGGCGCGGGCCTCGCCTGGCTCGCGGCGTTGGGCAATTTTGGTGTCGCGGCGGTGCTGGGCATACCGGCGCGTTGGACGGTCTTGCCCGTGCTGCTGTGGCAGCGGCTCGGCGCGGGCGGCGCGCAGGCGCTGGCCCAGGCGGCCGCACTGGCCGTGCTGCTGGCCGTGCTGGCGCTGCCGGGGTTGCTGGCGCAGGTGGTGGCCGCGCGCGCGGCGCCACTGCCGGACGGGCGGGTCTTCGCTCCGCTGCCGCTACGCCATGGCTGGCTGCTGTCGCTGCTGGTCGGCGCCTGGTTGCTGGCGGTGCTCGGCGTGCCGCTGCTGTCGCTGGGCGCGACCGCGCTGGTCCCGGCGCTGGGAATGCCGGTGTCGCCCGAAACGCTGACCTTGCGGCATTTCCTCGCGGCCCTTTCCCCCGGCGCGCAGACCGGGCGCGCGGTCGGCGTATCGCTGATGCTGGCGGGCGGCGCCGCGCTGGTGCTGGCCGCCGCCGCGGTGCCGGTCGCGCTGGCGCTGCGCGCCAGGCCGGTGCGGATCGCCGCCGGCATCGCCGACCTGCCCCAGGCGCTGCCCGGCGCCTGCACCGCCATCGCCGCGATCCTGGTGGTGCTGGCCCTGCCAGGGGGTGGCGCGCTCTATGGCTCGGTCTGGCTGATCGGCCTGGCCTATCTGACGCGGTTCCAGCCCCTGGCCTTGCGGCCGGTGGCAGCGGCCGCGGCGCGGCTGGACCCACGCCTGGATTTTGCCGCGCGGGGCATGGGTGCGGGGTTGCTGTGGCGGGTGCGCGCGGTCTGGGGGCCGCCCCTGGCGCCGGCGCTGGCGGCGGGGGCGCTGGTCGTCACCCTGCTGGCGGTGAATGAGGTCACCGTCTCCGCGCTCCTGATCGGGCCGGGCGCGGTGACGCTGGGCACGCTGGTCTTCAACCTGCAGGATGCTGGCCAGGCGCCCCTGGCCGCCGCGACCGCGCTGTTGGCGCTGGGCCTGGTGGCGGGGCTGATGCTGGCCGCGACCCTAGCGGGCCGAGGCTTGCCGGCCGGGACTTTGCCCTGGCGACCGTGACCGATCAGGTCACCCTTCCCTCCGCCGCCAAAAAGTCCAGCAAGGCCCGCACCCGCGACGGCAAAGGGCCACCCTGCCCGACGTAGATCGCGTGGACCTCCTCCCTGTCGCCCGGGTTCAGGTCCTCCAGCACTGGCACAAGCCGTCCGGCCGCGAGATCCGCGCGGATGGTGAACCCCGCCAGGCGCGCCAGCCCGGCGCCGCCCAGCGCCAGGTGGCGCAGCGCCTCGCCATCGCTCACCTGCACCCGGCCCGTGGGCGGCACGACCAGCACCCCACCCGCATCCCGCAGCGGCCACCCCTTGGCACTGCGCACATAGCCGAAGCCCAGGCAGTTGTGGGTATCGAGGTCGCCCGCCGTCCGCGGCCGGCCAAAAGCCTCCAGGTAGGATGGCGCCGCGACGATCATCAGCGGCGAGTCCCCCAGTTTGCGCGCGACCAGGCTGGAACTCTTCAACGGCCCCGCCCGCACCGCGACATCCGTGCGCTCCGCGAGCAGGTCGATCACCAGATCCGTCTGCACGATGTCCAGGGTCACGCGCGGATAACGGGTCAGGAACCGGGGCAGCACCGGCGCCAGCACATGCATGCCGTAGGATGCGCTGGTGTTCAGGCGAATGCGCCCGACCGGAGCCTCGCCACTCGCGGCGCCACGTTCGGCATCCTCAAGGTCGGCCAGGATCCGCGTCGCCCGCTCGTAGAAGGCGCTGCCTTCCGGCGTGAGCAGGAATTTGCGCGTCGAGCGATTGACCAGCCGCGCCCCCAGCCGCGCTTCCAGTCGGGCGATCAGTTTGCTGACCGCCGAGGGCGTCATCCGCCCGGCGCGCGCTGCCGGCGAAAACCCCCCCGTGTCCACGACGCGGACAAAAACCTCCATCTCACCGGATCGATTGACGTCGGGGCGTGCCATTGTGACTTCATCTCACAGATGATGTTCCTTGCGGCCTTCTATCTCACGTCACCCGCGCGATCCATCTTCGCCGCATCGCAAGACAATGGGATCGATCATGCCTTTGGCTCTCTACGCGCTGACGGCCGGTGCCTTCGGCATCGGCGTCACCGAATTCGTCATCATGGGGCTGCTGCTGGAGGTGAGCGCCGAGTTGGGCGTCTCCATCGCCTCCGCCGGGCTGCTGATTTCCGGCTATGCGCTCGGCGTCGTGGTCGGCGCCCCGCTGCTGACCGTGCTGACCGCGGGCATGCCGCGCAAGGGCGTGCTGATCGGGCTGATGGTGATCTTCGTCATCGGCAATGCCGCCTGCGCGCTGGCGCCGACCTACGGCACGCTGATGGCCGCACGGGTCCTGACCGCGCTGGCACACGGCACCTTCTTCGGGGTCGGTGCCGTGGTGGCCACGGGGCTGGTCGCGCCGGACAAGCGCGCCATGGCGATCGCGACGATGTTCACCGGGCTGACCGTCGCCAATATCCTGGGCGTGCCCTTCGGCACCTGGCTCGGCCAGGTCTTTGGCTGGCGCGCGACCTTCTGGGCCGTGGCCGCCGTCGGCCTGGTGGCGCTGGCCATCATCATCGCACTGGTGCCCAGGGAACGCGGCGTGCCGGAGGCCTCCGGCTGGCGCGCCGACCTGGCCGCCATCGCCCGCCGCCCCGTGCTGCTTGGCCTGCTGACAACCGTGCTCGGCTACGCGGGCGTCTTCACGGTCTTCACCTATATCGCCCCGGCGCTGACCACGATCACCGGCTTCCCCGCCACGGCTGTCGCCCCCATCCTGCTGGTCTTCGGGGGCGGGCTGATCCTGGGCAACCTGCTGGGCGGCAAGCTGGCCGACCGCAACCTGGTCGGGACCGTCCTCGGCAGCCTGGCGGCGCTGGCCGTCGTCCTCGCGTTCATGACCGCCGGCCTGCACCAGCCCATCGCGGCCGTGGCATTCGTCGGGCTGCTCGGCGTCGCGGGCTTCGCCACGGTCGCGCCCTTGCAGATGTGGGTGCTGTCTAAGGCACAAGGCGCCGGGCAAAGCCTCGCCTCCAGCTTCAACATCGCCGCCTTCAACCTGGGCAATGCCATCGGTGCCTGGACCGGCGGGATGGTGATCGACCACGGCCCAGGCTTGGGCATGGTGCCGCTGATCGCCGCCCTCTTCCCGGCCGCCGCCATCGTGACGGCCCTGCTCGCGCTGCGCGCGGGCCGGGTCGCCACCGCTCTCCGGCCAGCCCGTTCGGCGATCTGACGCCCTGGGTCCATTTTTTCTCGGCCCCCATGTCACATCGGGCGCGGCCGCCTCGTCTTGGGTCTGAAGCATCGGCGGCCATCCTGGCCGGCGCAGACCAAGGCGGAGTCTTTCATGAAGATCGTCATCATCGGTGGCACAGGGCTGATCGGCTCAAAAACCGTCCGCATCCTGCGCGAAAAGGGGCATGAGGTTGTCGCCGCCTCGCCCAACACCGGCGTGAACACCATCACCGGCGAAGGCCTCGCCCAGACGCTCGCCGGTGCCGCCGTGGTGCTCGACCTCGCCAACTCTCCCTCCTTCGCCGACCAGGCGGTGATGGATTTCTTCGAGACCTCTGGCCGCAACCTCATCGCCGCCGAGATCGCCGCCGGCGTGCGCCACCACGTCGCCCTGTCGGTCGTCGGCACGGAAGACCTGCAGGACAGCGGCTACTTCCGCGGCAAGCTGGCGCAGGAACGCCTGGTGAAGGCCTCGCCCATCCCCTTCACCATCGTCCAGTCCACCCAGTTCCTGGAATTTCTGGGCGGCATCGTGAAGTCGGCCGTCGATGGCGACACCATCCCCCTGTCCACCGCCTTCGTGCAGCCCATCGCCTCCGACGACGTGGCCGCGGCCATGGCCGAGGTCGCCCTCGCCGCCCCGCGCAACGGCACCATCGAAATCGCCGGCCCCACCCGCTACCGCCTGGCCGAACTGGTCGCGCGCTATCTGCTGGATACGGGCGACCGGCGCACGGTCGCCGCGGACCCCGCCGCCCTCTACTTCGGCGCCCGGCTGGACGACGGCTCGCTGGTCCCGCGCGGCGAGGCCAGCCTCGGCATCGTCACCTACGACACCTGGCTCCGGCAATCCCGCGCGGCCGCCTGACGCCCGCGCAATTGCATCTCCCGCCCACGGCGCTCACCCTCACCACTTGGACCCTGTCATGACCCCCAGACTTGAGAACCCCCACCGCCTCGCCCCCGAGGCGATCAAGGCGATGATGGCGTTGGAAGGCGCGATCGCGGGCAGCGGCCTCGACCACATCCTCATCGAACTGGTCAAGCTGCGCGCCTCGCAGATCAACGGCTGCGCCTTCTGCATCCACATGCACGTCACCGACCTGCGCAAGCGGGGCGAGAGCGAGATGCGCCTGCACATGCTGAACGCCTGGCGCGAATCCACCTTCTACTCGCCCCGCGAACGCGCCGCGCTGGGCTGGTGCGAGGCCCTCACCCGTGTCGCCGAAACCGGCGCGCCGGATGGGGATTACGCCGCGCTGAAGGCCGTGTTCAGCGATGCCGAACAGGTGAACCTCACCCTCCTCATCGGCGCCATCAACGTATGGAACCGCCTGCAGGTCGGCTTCCGCGCGGCACATCCGCCCGATGCCATGCTGCGCCATGCCTCCTGAAGCGGCGACGGACCTGTTCGAGGCGCAGCGGACCCGGCTGCTGCGCCTCGCCTACCGCATGCTCGGCAGCCGCGCGGCGGCCGAGGATGTGGTCCAGGACGCCTGGCTGCGCTGGCGCCAGGCCAATCTCGCCGAGGTGCGCACCCCCGCCGCCTTCCTCTCCCGCATCGTCACCCGGCTTTGCCTGGATGAGATGAAATCCGCCCACGCCAGGCGGGAAACCTACATCGGCGCCTGGCTGCCCGAACCGCTGCTCGACACGGAGCAAGACCCGCTCGGCGCCGATGACCTGACCCTCACGCTGATGATGGCGCTGGAACGCCTGTCGCCGCTGGAACGCGCGGCCTTCCTGCTCCACGACGTCTTTGGCCAGCCGCTGGACGAAGTCGCGGCCGCCCTCGACCGCGAAGCCCCCGCCGTGCGCCAACTCGCCTCCCGCGCCCGCAAGCACGTGCAATCCGCCCGCCCCCGCTTTCCCGTCGCGCGTGAGGAAGGCGACCGGATCGCCCGCGCCTTCTTCACCGCCGCCCATACCGGCGACGTCGTCGCCCTGAAGTCCATGCTGGCCGAAAGCGTCGTGATCCAGGCCGATGGCGGCGGCAAAGTGACCGCCTTCCGCAACCCGATCGTTGGGCTGGCGCGCGTGCTCCGACTCTACGCCGGATTGCTGCGCAAGTTCGGCGGGGATTGGTCGCGGATGATCCAACCCACCTGGATCGACGGACTGCCGGGCTACATCAGCCGCGAACGCGGCGGCATCCTGCAAACAACCGCACTCGAAATCGAAGACGGCAAGATCGTCGCGGTCTACATGACCCGCAACCCCGACAAGCTGGCCCAGGTGCTCGCCCTGGTCGGCGATACTGGCTCGCGCCCGCAGTAACGACCGGGTGCTGTGCTGTGATATGGAAGTGGCACCTTGGGAGGGGCTTTGCCCCTCTCAAACTCTCCCCACCAGGGGCCGCCGCTACCCCGCCGCGGCCGCGATCATCACGCCCGACACCATGCCATAGGCGGCGGTCCAGGCGGCTTCGACTTCCGGAGTAAAGGCTTCACCCAGTCCTTGCCCCAGCGTCCAGAGCAGGGCGGCGCCGACGGTCGTGTACTGTGCTTCGGTCACGCCGTAGCCGACATGGCGCCGCGCCAGCGCCTGGGCCGCGGGGATGATGGTTTCCGGCCGCGACAATCCACCGACGACGATACCGAGTGTCGCCATCAGCTTCTGGCCCTGCTCGGCCATATCGGCCTTGCCGAACAGGGGCTTGGCGGTCGGGTCGATCTCGAACAGGCGGCCGTAGAACAGCGTGGCCGCGGTTTCCTTGATCGGCACGACCTGGCGGAAACTCTCCTGCACGAGGACAAGCTGGTCGGGCGTCATGAAGATCCCCTTTCGATACCGCACCAGTCCAGACGACCGCGCCCCATCACCGCAACGGGAAAATGCCCGCCCCGAGGCTAACCGATCACCGACCAGATCATCCGCACCGAGGTAATGCCCAGGAAAACCGCAAACGCCCGCTTCAGCAGCAGCGGCGGGATGCTATGCGCCAGATGCACGCCCCAGGGGGTGGCGATCAGCGATGCCGGCACGATCAGGGCGAAGCCGATCATGTTGACGTAGCCCAGGCTGAAGGGCGGCACCCGCGGGTCGCCCCAGCCGCCATAGATCATCCCGATCGTCGCCGGGATCGAGATGATGATCCCGAAGACCGAGGCCGTCGCCACCGCCGCCCGGATCGGCGTGCCGAACATCGACAGGATCGGCACGCCGACCGTGCCGCCGCCGATGCCCATCATCGCGCTGACCGCGCCGATGAATCCGCCCAACCCCTGCCGCGCGATCCCGGTCGGAAAGCTGTCGCGGATCTTATGGTCCACGGCGGTGAAGCCCATGTTCACCGCCACCGCCAAGGCGACCACGGCAAAAATGGCGCTATGCACCGGCCCGCGGACAAAAATGGCCAGCACGGTGCCCAGCAGCACGCCAACTGCCATGCTGGGCCAGATCCCGCGCAACAGCGCCTCATCCATCGCGCCCTTCATCCGGTGCTTGCGCGCCGATTGCAGCGAGGTCGGGATGATGGTGGCCAGCGACGTGCCGACCGCGAGCTTCATCTGCACCGCCTCGTCCACGCCGAAGAACGGGAAGACCATGAACAGCACGGGCACGATCACGATCCCGCCGCCGACGCCCAGCAACCCGGCCAGGGTGCCCGACAGCAGCCCCGTCAGCGCCATCGCCGCGGCCAGGCCCGCCAGCCAGGCCGGATCGTTCATGTGTTCCATCGACGGGGCTTTCCATTCGGCGCGCGGGGCTGGCGCGTCATATTGCAGTGCGGCAAACAGGCCCCTGCCCTACACGCGGCACCCGGCCGCGTCACCGGCGCATGGGGCGCCAATCCATGCATTCCACGCAATACTGACGCTTTTCACGCCAGAGGCTGCCCGCCCGTGCTGATCACCGACCCCCTCTTCTACGCCCTGGCCATCCCCGCCTTCCTGCTGACGGGGATGAGCAAGGGCGGCTTCGCCTCGGGCGCCGGCAACCTGACCGTGCCGCTGCTGTCGCTGGTCATTCCGGCACCCCAGGCGGCGGGGATCGCGCTGCCGATGCTCTGTGCGATGGACCTGTCCGGCCTGCGCGCGATGTGGGGCAAATGGAGCACGCGGGAAATGCGCGCCATGCTGCCAGGCGTGGTGATCGGCATCACCCTCGGCGGCCTGGCCTTCGGCGCGATGCCGGAGCGGGTGGTGAAGGGGATGATCGGCCTCGTCATCCTGGCCTTCCTCTCCCGCACGCTGTGGCAAAAGACGCGCCCCGTGGCGCCGCCCCGGGCCACACCATCGCGCCTGCGCGGCGGGTTCTGGGGGATGTGTTCGGGCTTCACCAGCACCATCGCCCATGCCGGCGGGCCGCCGGCGGCGATCTACCTCTATCCGCTGGGGCTGGAGCGCCAGCAATTGATGGCGACCACCATCGTCTTCTTCGGGATCATGAACTACCTGAAGCTGATCCCGTATTTCCTGGTGGGCCAGTTGAACGCGGCCAATCTGATGACTGCGCTGGTGCTGCTGCCGCTGGCCCCGATCGGGGTCTATTTCGGCATCTGGCTGGGCAAGCGGATCAATGACCGGGCCTATTACCGGCTGCTCTACACGCTGCTGGCGATCACCGGGGCGAAACTGCTTGTCGATGGGGTGATGGGATGATGTTGGGTATTCTGGGTGGTATGGGGCCGCTCGCTGGCGCGCAGTTCCTGGCCAGGCTGACCTTGTTGACCCCGGCCGAGCGCGATCAGGATCACCTGCCCTGCGTGCTGTGGTCCGACCCGCGCGTGCCCGACCGCACCGCCGCGCGCCTCGGCACCGGCCCCGACCCCCTGCCCGCGCTGCTGCGCGGCTTGCGGGCGCTGGAGGCCGCCGGCGCCACCGCCATCGCCATCCCCTGCAACACCGCGCATGGCTGGTTCGACGACATGCGCGCCGCCTGCCCGCTGCCGATCCTGCATATCGTCGATGCCGCCGCCGCCGACCTGGCGCGCCAGGGCGTGGCACCCGGCCCAATCGGCCTGCTGGCGACCGAGGGCACCCTTGCCATGCGCCTCTACCAGCAACGGCTAGAGGCCGCGGGCTGGGATGTCCTGGTGCCGGATGCCGCGACCATGGCCGATGTCGTGTCGCCCGCCATCGCCGCGATCAAGGCCGGCGCCGTCGGTCCGGCCGGGCTGCCGCTGCGCGCCGCCGCGGCGGGGCTGGTCGCGCGCGGGGCGCGGGCTGTGGTGCTGGGCTGCACCGAAATCCCGCTCGGCCTGCCGGAGGGGCCGCTGCGCGACTCGCTCGGCGTGCCGGTGGTGGATACGATCGATGCGCTGGCGCTGGCGGCGATCGGCTGGGCGCGGGGCTGACCAGGCTCAGGGATAGAACTGCTCCGCCTGCAGCACCTCGTAGCTCTGGCCGGCATGAAGCCCACGACCGTGGTGCCGTACATATTGGTCACGACATCGTTGAACCGGGCCAGGTTCTGGTGGCGCGCCGCATCGCGCATGTAGCGCGCCTTGAACAGCGAACCGAGGTGGGCCGAGCCAGCATAGCGCTGCGCCACGGCATTGGTGTGCAGCAATTGCTTCGTGGCGATGGTGCCCGGCAGTTCAAACCTGCCATCCATCCGCTGCTCGGCGGTGCCGGTATAGGCCGCGCCCTGCCGATTGGCATGGCAAACGACCAAATCGCCATCGGGCGCCTGGTCGATAAAAATGGAACACCCCGAAAGATTGTCGGTGACAAAAGTGCGGGCCGCCGTGCCGATCTTGACCGAGCAGATATTGTTGGCGAGGAAGGGCAAGTAATAGCAGTTGCGGTGCCCATTGGCATTGGGCGGGCCGAAGCTCATCGTCCGCATGGTCGGCCGGGTCTGGGCCAGCGCATAACTGTAGATCGCGGTATTGGTATAAAAGTGCTGATTCTGATCGTCGGGCTGGATCTGCGCCACGGCGCCATTGCCCGGTTCGCGCAGCGCGGGGCCAGGAACAGCGGTCCCGGCAGGGTTATAGCCGCCAACCGTGATGGCGGTTGCGCGCAGATCGGCACGATGTAGCGCCATGTCGCCGCTCCCCTTGTTGATTTTTGGGGAAGGCTAATGCGGCAGGCCGCGATTCAGAAAAAAATAAGCGTGATCGACGCCTAGTCGCACGCGCATCCATCGGTCGGCCCGGCTTCTTCCCGCACCACGTGATGGTCGATCCATTCCGACACCAAGCGCCGCGCCTCGTTCACCGAGGCTTCCGGGTGGTGCACCCGATACAGCGTCGTGCAGGCGCGGAAGGACGAAAAGTCGTCATTCCCGATGTCGCGCAATTCACGATAGGCCGTAACGACCGCACGTTCGCAGCGTCGGGAGATGTGGCTGACGTCATAACCCATGAAACATGCTCCGGCCGCTGCTGCGAGGCAGTTGCGAATCATTCGCAGCGGCAATTGGGAACATAGCGGGGTGTGCCCCCTAGTTCAAGTAATCACACGCGCTACCCAGCCGCGACCGCCTCGGCCAGCGCCCGGCCGACATCCTGGGTGCTCGCCTGGCCACCCAGGTCGCGCGTGCGCGGCCCGCCTTCCGCCAGCAGTTTTTCGATCGCGGTCAGGATGGCGGCGGCGGCGGCGTGTTCGCCCAGATGCTCCAGCATCATCGCCCCCGACCAGATCTGCCCAATCGGGTTGCAGATATTTTTCCCCGCGATATCCGGGGCCGAGCCATGCACGGGCTCGAACATGCTCGGGTGCACGCGCTCGGGGTTGATATTGGCCGATGGCGCGATGCCGATGCTGCCGGCGACAGCCGGCCCCAGGTCCGACAGAATATCGCCAAACAGGTTGCTGCCCACGACGACATCGAACCACTGCGGATTCTGTACGAATTGCGCGCACAGGATGTCGATATGGAACTGGTCGGTGGCGACATCCGGATAATTCTTCGCCATCTCGGCAAAGCGTTCATCCCAATACGGCATGGTGAAGGTGATGCCGTTGGACTTGGTGGCGCTGGTCAACTTCCGGCGCGGGCGGGTCATCGCCAGTTCAAAGGCGTATTTGATCACCCGGTCGCAGCCGACGCGGGTGAACACGCTGTCCTGGGTCACGAATTCGCGATCGGTGCCGGGGAACATGCGCCCACCCGTGCTGCTGTATTCGCCCTCGGTGTTTTCGCGCACCACGATGAAGTCGATATCCGCGGGGCCACGCCCGGCCAGCGGCGTCTTGGTCCCCGGCATCAGCTTGCACGGCCGCAGCGAGATATACTGGTCGAACCCGCGCCGCATCGGAATCAGCAGGCCCCAGAGCGACACATGGTCCGGCACCCCCGGCCAGCCCACCGCGCCCAAAAACACCGCATCGCTGTCGCGCAACTGGTCCAGCCCATCCTCGGGCATCATCCGCCCCGTCGCGGCGTAGCGTTCGCAGGACCAGTCGTAATCCGTGCGGGTCAGCGAAAAGCCGAAGCGGGTCGCCGCGGCCTCCAGCACCCGCATCCCCTCGGGCACGGTCTCGCGGCCGATGCCGTCGCCGGGGACAAGTGCGATGCGATGCGTGCGGGCCATGTGCGGGGCGTCCTTCTTATGCCGGCGGCAGGGTGCGATCGCCCTCGCCCAATGATTTCTGCATGTTCACCACATCGACCCAGCGACCGAACTTGTAGCCCGTGGCCTTCAACGTGCCGGCGTGACGAAAGCCGAGCGAGACATGCAGCCCGATAGACCCGACATTCTCGGAATCGCCGATCACCGCGACCATCTGGCGGAAGCCCACCGCCTCGGCCCGCGCCAGCAGCGCCGCCACGATCGCCTTGCCGACGCCCTGGCCGTTCACGTCGGGGCGGACATAAACGCTGTCCTCCGCGGTGAAGCGATAGGCGCTGCGGTCGCGATACTGCGCGAAATAACCGTAGCCGAGCACCTCGTGCGATCCCTCGTCGCCGTCCTTCTCATCCACCGCGACCAACCAGGCCCAGCCGTGGCCCTGGATGCGGGCGATGCGGATGGCGACATCGGCGGCATCGGGGGGCACTTCCTCGAAGGTCCCGGTGCCGGTGCGCACGTGGTGCGCGTAGATGGCCGCGATGGCGGGTGCGTCGGCGGCGGTGGCGTCACGAAGGATCATGGATCGCGCCTAAGCGTGGCGGCGCGCAGGGTCAAGACGCGGCTTGCGGTTGCTGCGCCGCATCATGACGTGCCGATCCTGCGGTACAGCGGGCGCAGCATCGCGGGGCTGAGGAACAGCGGAAACTGGCACAGCGCGAAGAACAGCAATATCCGCGCATCGGTCGTGGTCGGCAGCACCGCCAGGAACAGCGCCATGTTGCGATTGCCCGACAGCAGCCCGGCCGACAGCGCCAACCTGCGCCCCTGCCCCGCAAACACCGCGGCCGTGAGGATGTTCAGCCCGAAATTGCCGGCAAAGGCCAGGGTCACCCCACCGATCACCCAGGCAGGGTCGGCCAGCAGCAGCGCCAGCATCCCATCCATCACGCCAAAGCCGTACAGAACCACCATCCAGACCACGGCCCCATCCACCGCCGGGCCGAAGGCGCGCAGCCTCTCCTGCCCTGCGATGCGGCGGATCACGATGGACACCGCCAACGGCAGCAACACCACCAGGCACAGCCGCCCCATCAGCGCCGCCACCGAAATCGACAGGTCGATCCCCAGCAACCCCAGCGCGATCGGCGGCGCGGTGAACGGCACCAGCAGGGTGGTGATCACCGCGACCACCAGCGACACCTCTCCATCCAACCCCACCATCCGGGCGAAGGCGGGGGAGGAGGTCGCGGCACAGCCCGCCGCCATGATGACCAGCGCCGCCCCCAGCGGCCCGTCCAACCCCGTCGCCCAGGCGACGCCAAAGGCGATCACCGGCGACACCAGCAACAGGAAGCCGCAGAGCGCCACCACCAGCATCGGCCGGCGCAGATAGCCCAGCACCTGCACCGGATCGACCCGCAGCAGCACCAGCGTCATCAGGGTCGCGACCGTGACCGTCACCACGTCGCGAAAGACGGCGGCCAGCGGCGGCACCAGCAGGCCCACGAAGATGCCGACGCCCAGCAGCAGCCCCCCGCTACGCGCCGACCAGCCCAGGAAGACCAGGATCGGCGCCATTCAGCGCGGGCGGGCGGCGGAAAGGGGGGCGGCGGGCAAGGTGCGGTTCCACGTCGGTCAAGGCGCGAATTCGGCCCTGGGCGTTCGGCCGTCAAGCCATCACACCCTCGGACGCGACCCCGCATTGAATCATTCCGTTACATTTTCCCCGTTGCAGCGGAGTCGACGGAGATCGTTTGATCATCCCGTCGAGGCCCCTGGCTGAGACCAAGTCCCACCAGAACGGACCTGCGCCCACAGCGGCGCCAACGAATGTCCACAAGGACCGGAGGGAAAAACCGTGAAACGACATCTGCGCTTCGTGGCGCCCGGCCTGATGCTGGCCGGTGCGACCCTGTTCGTTCCAGCGCCGGCCCAAAGCCAGGGCCAGAGCCCGAGCCAGCCCTCGGCGGCTCCCGGCTTGACCAGCACCACCATCGTCTCTGGCCGGGAGTTCACCTGGGACATGGCCTTCCTGCCGGATGGTGCGATGTTCTTCACCGAGAAGTGCCGCGGCCTTTCGGTGCGGCTACCGAACGGCACCATCAATGCGCTGCTCGGCATGAAGGACAGCCGCGGCTACCCCGACGCGGCGGCCGATCTGTTCTGCGACGGCCAGGCCGGCATGAGCGGGGTTGCCGTCGATCCCGACTTCGCCTCGAACCGCTTCATCTACGTCTACTCGGCATCAAGCCTGACGGCGCCGGGGACCAATCGCGTGCTCCGGCTGACGGTCAACGCCGATCTGACGCGCGTCGCCAACCGCACCGACATCGTCGCCGACATCCCCTACAAGTCTGCCCCCAGCAACCATCCGTTCGGCGATTCCGGCGCGCATAACGGCGGGCGCCTGCGCTTTGGCCCGGCCGATGGCTTCCTCTACGTGACCACCGGCGACACCCACAACGGCGTGGTCCCGCAGAGCCCGACGCTGCTGGGCGGCAAGGTGCTGCGCATCGACCGGGACGGCCGGCCCGCGGCCGGCAACAACGCGCCGCAGGGCTTCGATCCGCGCATCTTCACCTACGGGCATCGCAACCCGCAGGGCATCTGCTTCCGCCCGGGCAACAACCAGCCCTTCACGGCGGAGAACGGCCCCTGGCACAGCGACGAGGTGACGCTGCTGGCACCCGGCGGCAATGGCGGCTGGGATCCGCGGGCGAATGTCAACGGCCGCGGCGACTGCCCCGACGGGTATTGCGGCTATAGCCCGAACCAGATGGGCGCGATGCCGAACGCGGAACGGGCGGCCTTCATGCCGATGACCGACACCCGGGCCTTCCCCAATGCGATGCGGCCGGCCTGGAACAATGACGGCATGTCCCAGGGCATGTCGTCCTGCACCTTCCTGAATGGTGCGCAGTGGCGGGGGTGGAACGGCCGCATGGTCGTTTCGCTGATGGGCATCGGCATCCACGGCACGCCGGTCGGCAACCGCCTCGACGTGCTCGACATCCCCGCCGACGGCTTGTCCGCCACGCGGTCAACGGTGTCGCTGCCGATACCGGCCGGTCGTTTCCGCTCGGTCGTGCAGGGGCCGGATGGCAACCTGTACATCGCCGTCGACCAGGGCGAGATTTACCAGTTCAGGCCCGACTAGGCCTGGCGGGCAGCGGCCGCGCCGCCCCGGCGGGCGGTACGGCCGGCTGCGATGCCTGTTCCGTCGAACGTCGGCATCCCATCGCGCGTTTGCGCATGCGCGGCACTGGATCCGGCCTTCTCGTCGATCTTGTCGTGCCGCCGTTCCCTGGCCGCGACCACCCTGCCGCGATGCCGTCCGGCCCGGATGGCCCCAACTGAAACCAGAACGAAAGCCCCGCCAATGCTCGATACGCGCCGCCTCATCGTTCTGCTCGGCGCGATGCTCGTGCCAGGCGCGGCCTTCGCAAGCGCCGACCTGGCGCGGAGCAAGAACTGCGTGGCCTGCCATCACACCGAACGCCGGGTGATCGGCCCCGCCTTCACGGCGATCGCCGGCCGGTATGACAATGACGACGCCAACGTCCGGATCCTGAGCGAACGAATCATTGCGGGCACGGGCGGACATTGGGGTCCGACGCCCATGCCCCCGCAATCGAGCCTGTCGCAGGAGGAGGCCGAGGCGCTGGTCAGGTGGATCCTGTCCCTCCGGTAGGCAGGGCTCGATCGATCCGCCGCGACTGTCGCGCATCGACGTCAGCGCGGCGTTTCACCAGGCCGCCGGTGCCGCCCGACGCAGGCGCGACTGATGGCCGCCAACACGCATTCGGGCGGGACAATCCGGCAGGGCGATGCGGCGCCGCCCGGATGACGCACCAACCACAGCCCGCCGGCCGTCCTCCCTGCGCGACCGGCGCCGCGACGCCGGGTTGGTCAACAGGGCGCCGCGCTCTATATCGGGCGGGTGCTCTCCCTCCGATCGATCCGTCTGCCGGCAGCCCTGCTGGCCGCGCTGTTGCTGGCCCCCCCGGCCATGGCCGGCTGTTCCGATGCCGCGGCTCCTGGCGTGGACTGGCGCCGCTGCCTGGCCGATGGGCGCGACATGGCCGGGGTGGACCTGACAGGAGCCATCCTGCGCGATGCCTCGCTGTCGCGCGTCAACCTGACCGGCGCCATCCTGCGCGACGTGGAGGGCCCCGACGCCCGCTTCGTCTCCTCCGACCTCAGCAACGCCGACCTGACCGAGGCGCGGCTGCGATCGGCCGATTTCACCCGCACCAACCTGGCCGGCGCGATCCTGGTGCGGACCGACCTGCGCCGCGCGCGCTTCTTCCGCGCCAACCTGACCGGCGCGGACCTGACCGGCGCCATGATCGCCGGCACCGACCTGTCCACCGCGACCCTGGATGGCGCGCTCTGGACCGATGGTGTCCGCCGCTGCGCCGCCAATAGCGTGGGGGAATGCCGATGAGTGACGACTACCTCGCCCGCCTGAACCCCGAACAACGCGCGGCGGTCGAGGCCGTGGACGGCCCGCTGCTGGTCCTGGCCGGCGCCGGCACCGGCAAGACCCGCGTGCTGACCACCCGCTTCGCCCATATCCTCAAGACCGGCCGCGCCCAGCCCTGGCAGGTCCTGGCCGTCACCTTCACCAACAAGGCCGCGCGGGAGATGCGCGAACGCGTCTCCGCCATCATCGGCGCGCCGGCCGATGGGCTATGGCTCGGCACCTTCCACGCGCTCTGCGCCAAGATGCTGCGGCGCCACGCCGAAGCCGCCGGGCTGACCTCCTCCTTCACCATCCTCGACACCGACGACCAGACCCGCCTGCTGAAGCAGGTGATGGAGGCCGAGCGCATCGACCCCAAGCGCTGGCCGCCGCAGGCCGTCATGGGCCAGATCCAACGCTGGAAGGACCGCGGCCTGACCCCCGCCCGCGTGCCGCCCGGCGATGCCGGGGATCTGGCCGGCGGCCGCGCCCTGGCCCTCTACCAGGGCTACCAGCAGCGCCTGCTCGACATCAACGCCGCCGATTTCGGCGATTTGCTTTTGCACGTCACGGAACTGCTGCGCGCGCGCCCAGAGATCCTGGAACAATACCACCGCCAGTTCCGCTACATCCTGGTCGACGAATACCAGGATACCAACCAGGTCCAGTACCAGTGGCTGCGCCTGCTCGCCCAGGCGCGCAAAAACATCTGCTGCGTCGGCGACGACGACCAGTCGATCTATTCCTGGCGTGGCGCGGAAGTCGAAAACATCCTGCGCTTCGAAGCCGATTTCCCCGGCGCGAAGATCGTGAAACTGGAAAGCAACTACCGCTCCACCGCCCCCATCCTCGCCACCGCCTCCCACCTGATCGCGCATAACGAGGGCCGCCTGGGCAAGACCCTGCGCACCGGCCGCAACGATGCGACCGGCGACCGGGTCAAGGTTTTTTCCCTGTGGGATTCGGTGGAAGAGGCCCGCACCGTCGGCGAACAGATCGAACAGGCGCAGCGCGAGGGCATCTCCCTGAACGAGATGGCCGTGCTCGTCCGCGCCGGCTTCCAGACGCGGGCCTTTGAAGAACGCCTGATCGTCCTCGGCGTGCCCTATCGCGTGGTTGGCGGATTGCGCTTCTACGAACGCGCCGAAATCCGCGACGCCATGGCCTACCTCCGCCTGGTGCACCAACCCGCCGACGACCTGGCGTTCGAGCGTATCGTGAACACCCCCCGCCGCGGCATCGGCGAGGGCGCGCTGGCATCGATGCACATGGCCGCCCGCGAACAGCGCATCCCGCTGATGGCCGCAGCCATGGGCATCACGCCCACGCTGAAACCCAAGCCCCGCGCCGCGCTGACCGAACTCTTCCACGGCTACGACCGCTGGCGCGCCATGATCGACACCCACGGCCATGTCCGCACCGCCGAGACGGTGCTGGAGGAATGCGGCTACATCGACATGCTCAAGGCCGATAAATCGCCTGAAGCGCCGGGCCGGCTGGACAACCTCAAGGAACTCACCCGCGCGATGGGCGAGTTCGAAAGCCTCGCGGGCTTCCTCGACCACACCGCCCTGGTGATGGAGAACAACGAGGAAGCCGGCGCCGAACGCGTCTCCCTGATGACCCTGCACGGCTCCAAGGGGTTGGAGTTCGACGTCGTCTTCCTGCCGGGCTGGGAAGAAGGCGTGTTTCCGAACCAACGGTCGTTGGACGAGACGGGCGGCAAGGGGTTGGAGGAGGAACGGCGCCTCGCCTATGTCGGCATCACGCGCGGCCGCAAGCGCGTCATCATCAGCCATGCCGCCAATCGCCAGATCTATGGCAATTGGTCGGCGGCGGTGCCGTCGCGCTTCCTCGATGAATTGCCCGAAGCCCATGTCGAACGCGAAGGCGCCACACGCGCCCGCGTCACCGACGGGCCCTCCGTTTTCACCGGCTACAATCCGCTGGCCGCCCGCCGCCCGCGCGTGATCGACGCCCCCGGCTGGGAGGTCGCGACCCGCCCCGCGCCGACGTCAAAGATGTCCAAGGGCCAGCGCGTGTTCCACCAGAAATTCGGCTACGGGATCATCACCGGCGTGGACGACAATCGCCTCGACATCGACTTCGAAAAGGCCGGGCAAAAACGCGTGATGGACAGCTTCGTGGAGCTTGCATGAACCTTTACGACGGCCCGCGCGCCCGGCGCACCGTGGCCCTGGAATGCGTCTGGATCGACGACCTGCCCCATGCGGCGCTGGAACCCTATGAGGCCGCCTTCACCGCGACCTGCAAGACCGTCGCCTTCTTCTTCGACGAGGACGCCGATACCTGGCGGATCGAGGGCGTGCGCGAACAGGGCGCCGACCACGCCGCCCTGCTCTCGGGCCTGGCCATCGCCGCCCTGGTCTCGGGCTTCGCCGCCCCGCCCCCCGGCGTCGCCCCGGTCGAGGCCGAGGGCTGGCTCGCCCGCACCGCCGCGGCCTTTCCCGAACAGCCGATCGGCGACCGCTTCCTGATCCGACCGACCCATGCGGCCCCCACCCGCCGCTGGGACCGGATCGTGCTGACCCTGGATGCCGGCGTCGCCTTTGGCAGCGGCGAACACGCCAGCACCCAGGGCTGCCTGATGGCCTTTGCCGCCATCGCGCATCGCCGGCCGCGCCGGTTGCTGGACCTCGGCAGCGGCTCCGGCATTCTCGCCATGGCGGCGGCCAAGATCCTGCACCGCCCCGTCCTGGCGACCGACATCGACCCCTGGTCGGTGCGCGTGATCGACGAGAACGCGGCCCGCAACGGCCTCAAGCCCCTGGTGCGCGGGCGCCTGGCGGATGGCTGGCGGCATCGGCGCGTGGCGGCCGAGGGCCCCTATGACCTCGTCTTCGCCAATATCCTGGCGCGGCCCTTGTGCATGATGGCCAAGGAGTTGGCCGGCGCCCTGGCCCCGCGCGGCACCGCCATCCTGGCGGGGCTGCTGACCACCCAGGCGCGGCGCGTGCTGGCGGCGCACCAGCGCTGCGGCTTGCGGCTGGAACGCCGCATCGTGGTCGGCGCCTGGACCACGCTGGTGCTGCGCAAACCCTGAGACGGTGCTTGCGCGCGGGGCCGCCATGCGGTTGATTCGTATCGTCGCCAGACGGAAGCGGCCAAGAATGCCGTAACGACCGAATCCCGACGGGGCGAGGAATGACAACGCCATGAGCAAGCCACCCAACAGGGTGATCGCGCCCCCGTCCCGTTCGCTGGCCTGGTTGCTGGCGCTGGCCTTCGGTGGCGCCAGCGTCCTGACCCCCCAGGGCCCGGGCGTCTTCGCGCAAGCCGCGCCGCCCGCGGCCGCGACCCCGGCCGCCATCCCCAATGCCGGCGATCGCCTGACCCAGCCGCAGATCGAGCAATTGCTGGCCCCGATCGCGCTCTATCCGGACGACCTGCTGATGCAGGTGCTCATGGCCTCGACCTACCCGCTGGAGGTCGTGCAGGCCAAGCGCTGGCTCGGCCAGGGGCAGAACGCGGCGCTGCGCGGGGATGCGCTGGCCCAGGCGCTCCAGGCGCAAAGCTGGGACGCCAGCGTGAAGTCGCTGACCCCGTTCCCCGATGTGCTGACCCTGATGAACGACCAGTTGGAATGGACCCAGCAGGTCGGCGATGCGGTGCTGGAACAGCAGGATGACGTGATGAACGCCATCCAGGTGCTGCGCGGCCGGGCGCAGGCCAATGGCGCCCTGGCCAGCGGCCCGCAGCAGACCGTGACGGTGACGCAGAACGTGACGGTGCCCCCCGCCGCCGGCGCCGCCGCCCCCGTGGTCGCGCCGCCGCCCCAGATCATCACCATCGCGCCGACGCAGCCGGACCAGGTCTATGTACCGGCCTATAACCCCGAGGTCGTCTACGGCACCTGGCCCTACCCGAGCTACCCGCCGCCCTATTACCCGCCGCCCGTGGGCTATGGCCTCGGCAATGCGCTGCTGACCGGGCTGGCCTTTGCCGGCGGTGTCGCGGCGGTGGGTTCGCTCTGGGGCTGGGCTTCGCCGAACTGGGGCGGCGGCAACGTCAATGTGGACGTGAACCGCGTCAACAACATCAACGCCAACCGCACCCGGATCGACAACAGCAACTGGCGCCACGACAGCACGCATCGCCAGGGCGTCGCCTATCGCAACCAGGACACGGCCAACCGCTTCCGCGGCGCCGAGGGCGCGAGGGCCGCGCCGAACCGCGACGCGCAGCGCGACCAGTTCCGCGGCCGGGCACAATCGGCGGGGATCGGCGGCGGCGACCGGGCGGGTGCCCGCCCCGGTGCCGGCGACCGGCCGGGGTTGGGGGGTGGCGACCGCCCGGGCCTTGGCGGCGGTGACCGCCAGGGACTTGGTGGCGGTGACCGCCAGGGACTTGGTGGCGGCGACCGCCAGGGCCTTGGCGGCGGTGACCGCCAGGGACTCGGTGGCGGTGACCGCCAGCGCCCAGGTGGCGGCGGCGACAGGCCAGGCCTCGGCGGCGGCGACCGTCCGGGCGCGGGCAACCGGCCCGGCGGCGGCGATCGGGCCGGGCTGGCCGACCGGCCCGGCGCGGGCGGCGGCGGCCGGCTTGGCGGCGCGGATCGACCGGGCGCCGGCGCCCGGCCCGGCGCGGGCGCGGCCCAGCGGCCCGCGGTCGCGCCCAGTGGCCGACCGCAACCCCAACGCCAGAATCAGATGGCCGCGCGCCAGGCGCCACAGGGCCTCCAGGGCGTCGGCGGCCAGGGGCACCAGGCCCGCGCCGCATCCCAACGCGGCCAGGCCAGCCGCCAGGCACAGGCCGCACCGCGCGCACAGGCGCGCCCGCAGGGCGGTGGCGGCGCACGTGCCGGCGGCGGTGGCGGACGTGGTGGCGGTGGCGGCGGGCATCGCGGCGGCGGGGGTAGGCGGTAATGACCATGATCCGAAGCCTTTTCGCGGCCGGCCTCGTGCTCGGCCTCGGCGCGCAGCCGCTGCTGGCCCAGACCAGCACCGAACCGCCCGCGGCGACCGAGGCCCCGGCGGCCCCCACGCCCCCACCCGCCCCGGTCCAGCCCGAAGCCTTCCGGTCTGCCGAAGCCGGCTTCGCCGCCTTTGCCGACGCCGCGCGCCGGCATGATGAACGCCGCCTGCTGCGCATCCTGGGCGAGGCCGGGCGGCGGCTGGTGCGATCGGGCGACCCCGTCGCCGACCGCGCCGCGCGCGACCGCTTTGCCGAATCCTATGCCCAGAAACACGAAATCCTGACCCCCGCGCCCAACCGCGCCGTGCTGCAGGTCGGCGATGATGAATGGCCGCTGCCGATCCCCATGATCCAGCGCGGCGGCGCCTGGCGGTTCGACGCGCGCCAGGGCACTCAGGAAATCATCGACCGCCGCATCGGCCGGAACGAGCTGGACACCATCCAGGCGCTCTACGCCATCGTCGAGGCGCAGGATGAATACGCCGCCACCGTCGGGCGCCAGGGGGCCTTCCGCGCCTATGCCCGGCGCTTCTTCTCAACCCCCGGCACGCATGACGGGCTGTTCTGGGCGACCGGGCCGGATGAACCCGAAAGCCCCCTCGGCCCCTTGGCCGCTGCCGCCAGCACGGGCGGCTATGGCACCACCGGGCGCGGCGACGGCCCGCCGCAGCCCTTCCATGGCTATCTCTTCCGCATCCTCGAAAGCCAGGGCGAAGCGGCGCAGGGCGGGGCGGTCGAATACGTGGTGAACGGGCGGATGATCGGCGGCTTCGGGGTCTTGGCCGTGCCGGCGCAATATGGCGTCTCGGGCATCCAGTCCTTCATCGTGAACCACCGGGGCGTGATTTACGAACGCGACCTCGGCCCCGACACCGCGCGCGTCGCCCGCGGCATCACGTCGTTCAATCCCGAACCCGGGTGGACGGCCGTCACGGACTGATCCGCGACGGCCAAGCCCTTGTTCGGTTGACGGCGAAACGCCCGCGATCAGTTGATCGCGAAACAGTAAAACAGCCCGGCGCCGCCGCTGCTGGCCAATTGCGGCGCGCTGCATCCGCGCGACGGGTGCGACGTGTTCCACGACACCGATTCCGCATCGTCGCGCAGCCCGATCCGGTCCGAATGCCCGACCATCGCCGACCCATCCGTGCTGCTGGTCCAGTTCCGGCAGGTCCGGTCCTCGGCCCCGGCGAAAGCGCGGCCTTCGACGGTGGATCCGGTCAGGATGTCATGCGTGTTCGGCGTGTCGCCCCGCCCGTTCACCGGCGCCCCGGCCTCGGTCGTCGCGGTCGCCTTGGTCAGCCCGGCGGCGTTGCTGTCGTGCAGTTGCGCGACGCTCTGCGCGATCACCGCGCCGCCGCGGTTGCGCCAGGGGCCCGCCCCGATCCGGTCGCGCGCATTCACCGCCCCGTCCCCCTGGGTGCTGAGGTAGGCACGCCAGGTCCTGGCCCCCGCCCCGGCCGCCGTCGCCAGCGCCTGGCAATGCGCGTCCGCACCCGCAAGCCCGCCCAGGTCGGCGCCACGCCCCGGCCCGACACTCGTCACGAAGAAACTCATTTGCGCCGCGTCCTGTGCCGGCGCTGGGGCAGCCATCGCCAATAGCAGCGTGGCGCCCAGCCCGATGGTTCGGATCTTCATCTTCTTGTCTCTCCCTTGGTGGGAGAAGGATGCTGCACCCGCCCCGCGCAGGCTGTCGATGGGTTTACAGCGCCGCGGGCACCCCCGCCTCGGCCAGCGCCGCGGCCTGGCGTGCCGCGAGGTCGCCGGCATGCATGTCGTGGATCAATTCCATGAACATGCGGTGCCAGTTCATCTCCACCTTCAACCGGAAGAACACGCTGCCCAGGCCGATCGCCGCGCGGTCCATCAGCACGAATTCGCGCGGGATGGTGACGCCGCCGGTGCGCTTCAGCCCAGCATGCACCTGTTCCGCCACCCGGCGCCCATGCTGCGGGTCATCCACGTCCTGGATCGCCCGCACGCGGTCCTCCATCAGCGGCGTGTACAGAAACCTCGCCCAAAGCCCCAAAACCTGGATCGTTTCCTTCGACAGGTTCTCGAAGCCCCAGATGCGATAGGCTTCGGCCGCCTTCTCCTCATCATTGTCGCGCACCGCCTCGTAGAGCAGCAGCACGCCGCCGACGAAGGACGGCGGGAAGACCCGGATCGCGCCGAAGTCCAGCAGGTTGATCCCCGCCCGGTCCGGCCGCGCCTGGTAATTCCCCATGTGCGGATCGCCATGGATCACACCAAAACGGTAGAATGGCAGGTAGAAGGCCATGAACAGCCCGCGCGCATAGGCGCGGCGCTCCTCCTCGCCTGGGTCGCCCTCCTCCAGCCGTTTCTGCAGCGACCCGCCATCGAGCCAGGTCATCGTCAGCAGGCGGCCCGTGGTCAGTTCGGGCACGGGAGTCGGGATATGAACCTCCGGCGTGTCCTTCAGCATCAGCCCATGCAGCCGCATCTGCGCGGCTTCGCGCGTGTAGTCCAACTCCTCGCGCAGGCGGGCGCTGATCTCGTGATAGGCCTGTTCGTTCTTCAGCGTGCTGTCCATGCGCTGGTACAGCGACATCGCCAGCTTCACCTGCTTGAGGTCGGCTTCCACCACACTGGCCATATCCGGATATTGCAGCTTGCAAGCGACCTCGGTGCCATCCAGCAAGGTCGCGCGATGCACCTGGCCGAGCGATGCCGCCGCCACCGCCTCATGCGTGAAACTCCCGAACCGCTGCTGCCAGGCCGGCCCCAACTCCGCCGCCATCCGCCGCCGGACGAAGGACCAGCCCATCGGCGGCGCATTGGCCTGCAAGGTCGCCAGTTCCGCGGCATATTCCGGCGGTAGCGCGTCAGGCACGGTGGAGGCGAATTGCGCCACCTTCATCAGCGGCCCCTTCAGCCCGCCGAGCAGCGCCTTCAGGTCATTCGCATGCGCCGCCTTGTCGGTCTTGATCCCAAACAGCCGTTCCCCGGCGACGCGCGCGGCAATGCCCCCGACAGCGCCGGAGGTGCGCGCCATGCGCTTCATCTCACCGAAGAAGTTGCTGCCGCTCATGTGGGATCGGCCTCAAGCTCGTCGATGAAGCCGGAGATCACATCCAGCCCCTTGGCCCAGAAGGCGGGGTTGGAGGCATCGAGGCCGAAGGGCGCCAGCAATTCCTTGTGCCGCTTGGTGCCACCGGCCCGCAGCAATTCCATGTACTTCTGCTGGAAGTCCGGAATGCCGCCTTCGCGGAACACGCCATAGAGCGCATTCACCAGGCAATCCCCGAAGGCATAGGCATAGACGTAGAAGGGCGAATGCACGAAATGCGGGATATAGGCCCAATAAACCGCGTAATCGTCGGAAAAATCGAAGGCCGGGCCGAGGCTTTTGCGCTGGATGTCCATCCAGATCTCGCCGATCCGCTCGGGCGGCAATTCGCCGTTGCGGCGTTCGGCATGGATCGCGGTTTCGAATTCGTAGAAGGCGATCTGGCGGACCACCGTGTTCAGCATGTCCTCGACCTTGCTGGCCAGCATCGCCCGCCGCCGACGCGGATCGGTGGTGGCGTCCAGCACGGCACGGAAGGTCATCATCTCGCCAAAAACGCTGGCGGTTTCGGCCAGGGTCAGCGGCGTGCCGCTCATCAGGTAGCCCTGTTCGGCCGCCAGCACCTGGTGCACGCCATGGCCCAGCTCATGCGCCAGGGTCATCACGTCCCGCGTCTTGCCGTGATAATTCAACAGCAGATACGGATGCGCCGAAGGCACGGTCGGATGGGCAAAGGCCCCGCCCGACTTGCCCGGCCGCGGGGCCGCGTCGATCCAGTCATTGTCGAAGAAGCGCTGGCCGATCGCGCCCAATTCGGCGGAGAAACCGGCATAGGCCTCCAGCACCCGCTTCGTCGCATCCGGCCAGGCGATCAGGCTGTCATCCTGGTCCGGCAGCGGCGCGTTGCGATCCCAATGCATCAGCTTCGGCAGGCCGAGCCACTTGGCCTTCAGCGCATAATACCGGTGCGCCAGGCGCGGATATGAGGTGCGGACGGCGCCGACCAGCGCATCCACCACCTCATCCTCCACCATGTTCGACCGGTTGCGGTACGAACCGGGGCGCGGGTAGTGGCGCCATTCATCGGCGATCTGCTTGTCCTTGATCAGCGTATTGGTGATCAGCGAGAACAGTTTCTGGTTCTTGGCAAAGGCCGCCGAAATCCCTTCCGCCGCCTTCGCCCGCACGTCGCGGTCGCGGTCGGACATCTTGTTCAGCGCTTCGGAAACCGTCAGCGATTTGTCGGCATAAGCGACCCGCATGCCCGCGATCGTCTCATCGAACAGCCGGTTCCAGGCGCCGCGCCCGGTCACGTCCTTCTCGTGCAGCAGCCGTTCCAGCGTGTCTTCCAACTGGTGCGGCCGGAACACCCGCAGGTCGCGCAGCCAGGGGCGGAACCGCGCCAGCGCCGCCGAGGCCGCGAATTTCTGCTCCAGCGCCGGTTCCTCGATCCGGTTCAATTCCAGCGTGAAGAACAACAGGCTGGAGGAGATGGCCGTCACCCTCTCCTGCATCATCTGCATGAAGCGGCCGCGGGCACCGTCCTCGGCATTCTCGCTGAAGGACAGACCGGCGAAGGACATCACCCGCCCCAGCACCTCCTCCATCCGTTCATAATCCAGGATGCAGGCGGCCAGCACATCGCCCGACAGCCCCGCCAGCTTGCCCGCCTGCGCATCGCGGAAGGCGGCCGCATCGGCCTCCACCCGGTCCAGATCGGCGACCAGGGCCGGGTCCTCGAACCCGGCATAGAGGTCGGACAGGTTCCAGGCCGGCAAGGCGGCGGGCGTCCCCCCCGACACTTCGGCATCGCGGGGGATCGGCAGGCTGCGAGGATTGGTCACGGCGGGTCTGGCATCCGATGAGTGTTACCCCCGATATAAGCGGGCGACGGCTGGGGCCAAGCAGGGGGAGACAGATCGAGTGGCGAAGGATCAATGGGACAGCTTGCCGGCCATGCTCTTCGACCGGGCGCGCGCCTGGCCGGACCGGCCGATGCTGCGCTACTGGCGGGGCGGCGCCTGGCAGTCGATGCCCTGGGGCGCCTTCGCCGAGGCCGTGGCCCGCATCGCCGCCTGGCTGCGCGCCAACGGCGTCCAACCCGGCGACCGGGTGCTGCTGGTGGCGGAAAACCGCCCCGAATTCCCCATCGCCGACACCGCCATCATGGCGATCGGCGCGGTCACCGTGCCGACCTACACCACCAATACCGCCGCCGACCACGCGCATATCCTGAACGACTCGGGGGCCCGGGCCGCCATCGTCTCGACCGCCAAGCTGGCCGAGACGATCGACCGCGCGGCCGCCGAGACCGGGCTGGACCTGCGGCTCTGCATGCAGCCCCATGCCGGCTGGCATGACTGGGCGACCGCCGACGCCACCCCGGCCGACGCCGCCATGCTGATGGCCGAGGCCGAGACCATTCCGCCCGGGCGCCTGGCCTGCCTGATCTATACCTCCGGCACCGGGGGCAGCCCCAAGGGCGTGATGCTGCCGCACCGGGCCATGCTGGCCAACCGCGCCGGGGTCGCCGTGGTCGCCGAACGGCTGCACCTGGATGGCACCTGCTACCTGTCCTTCCTGCCGCTCAGCCATTCCTACGAACACACGGTGGGCGGCTTCCTGCTGCCTTCGCTCGGGATCGAGGTGGTCTATTCCCGCGGCGCCGACCGCATCGCCGGCGAATTCGCCGAAATCCGCCCCAGCGTGGTCACGGCCGTGCCGCGCCTGTTCGAAGTGCTGCGCGCCCGCATGCTGGCCCAGCGGGAAAAGCAAAGCCCGATGGCGCAACGCCTGTTCGACATGGCCGTGGCGCTGGGGCTGCGCCGGATGGACGGGCCGCGCTTCGGCCCCCTCACCTGGGCCGCCGACCGCATCCTGGACCGCCTGGTGCGGCAAAAAATCCGCGACCGCTTCGGCGGCAACCTGCTCGCCATGGTCTCGGGCGGTGCCAGGCTGGATCCCGACCTGTCGGGCTTCTTCATGGCCCTCGGGCTGCCGGTGCTGCAAGGCTATGGCCAGACCGAGGCCGGCCCGGTGATCAGCGTCAACCTGCCCTGGGACAACCACCGCCGCACTGTCGGCCCGCCATTGCCAGGGGTCGAAGCCCGCATCGCGGAGGATGGCGAATTGCTGGTCCGCGGCGCACTGGTGATGGATGGCTACTGGAACAACCCGGCCGCGACCGCGACGGCGATCCAGGACGGCTGGCTGCACACCGGCGATGTCGGGACCCTGGCGGATGGACGGCTGACCATCACCGACCGCAAGCGCGATTTCATAAAAACCCTGGGCGGCGACATGGTCAGCCCGGCGAAACTCGAAACGCTGCTGATGGCCGAACCGGAAATCGCCCAGGCCGTCGTCGCCGGCGAAGGCATGGCCGGCATCGTCGCCCTGCTGGTCCCGGCCGAGGGTGCCAAGGCCGATGTCGCGGTCAAGCGCGTCAACGCCCGCCTGTCGGGGATCGAGCGCATCCGCCACACCACGGTGGTGCCGCCCTTCACGGTGGAGAACGGCTTGCTGACGCCCACCATGAAGGTCAAGCGCCGCGCGGTGATCGAGGCGCATGCGGGGGTGATCGCCGGGATGCGGTAGCGGGTGGGGGGCAGGCCCGCCCCCAGGGCCGAGATTTGCTACAAGACCTCTATTGCCGTGCGCTCCTCAAGCAAGAGCGCTCAGAGATCAGTATCTTCGAGGGGAGCGGTGTAGGCTGCGTGATCGTACCCCCTCGGAAGAACTTGGGAGTGGTTCCAGAAGATTCCTGTCCTAACGACGCGCGCGGGATTTCCGGCCACAACGCAATTGGCAGGCACCTCGCGTGTCACAATTGACGCCGCGCCGATCACGCTGTCGCTATTGACGATGGCACCCTTGAGGACCTTAGCGTCCTCACCAATCCAGACCCTGTCGTGCACGACAATACTTTTCGCGATATTGACCCGCTTCATTGTCTCAAGGTCGAAAATTCCATGTCCATCATTCGTTCGAATGTTAATGCGCGTAGAAAAAAGACAGTGCCGCCCGATATTTATATGCTTATCTCCACCCTGTGCGAATATAAATGTTTTCGCGTGGCAGGTGAGATGGGAGTCTATAACAATAGAAGAACCCGCACCTTGCACTCGAAAGCCATTCTGATCTAAATTAAAATTTCTACCGACGATTATTTTGTTATAATTTCCTATTATGTCTATGCGCGATCCATTACATCGACCAGAACGTCCGAGCGCAATGTAATTGTTATTTCCTTTAAAGGACACCCTGATAGGCGCGGCAATAGATATGTCATCAGGATAATATAAGAAAAAATTTCCCTCCCCTTTGTCGATAACCTGAACCCCTTTAATCGAAAGCGAGCCTGCCGGCAAAATAGCCAGTTTCGATTCGGGAAATGTTACTTGCCAACGCTCCGCCAGATCACAGAGCGAAGATGAACTCACATTGCTGTCCATTGTGTCTCACTTTCCGCATTGATGCCCGAGCGAGTCAAAGTCCCCAAGACTGCCTCGGCCCGGATTCCGCACATATGTCTTGCCGCCGCATTAGGGCGCCGAATTCGCTTCAAGCAGCCTGAGCCTTGGCGAGTTCGCGCTTCTTCTGTTCGACGAATGTGGTGGTCATGCGCACGCCGATCGTCGCAGCCAGCCGATATGACGAATCTGGGATGGCGCGCTCCAAATCACCATCGATGTTCATCTGCAGAATCTCGACCGAGCTCCTAGGAAGCTCAACGGAAAACCCATGAAACTCGAAGATGGTATTGTCGTGTTCTGATAGTGATTTCCAAGAAATCTTCACAGTACCACTCGCGTAAGGGAGCTTATTAATCGGCCTGACGACAAAGGTTAGCTGTTTTTCTGTTGGATCGAAGTATCTCGTACCGGACACGTGCGCAGCCTGGGAGTGGCCGCCGTCGAAGATAATCTTCGCCTTGGTCTGGCTCAGATTGAGTCCGAGCCCAATGATGGCGCCTTCATAGTTCAGGTTAATTTTTGCTTGTCCAGGCCGCTCGAAACGTCGGAAATCAGCGCCAACCAGAGAAGTTTTCCGATGAATATCTTGACCACCCAGATCATTATGAAGCGCGGCCAGTTCGTAGCGGTAGTCGGGGGCCTGCACGAGCGAACGCATTCTGACCGGGCCGGATCGGATCAGAGAATGTAATTGCTCAGCCATCATCATGCCGAGTGACGTGGCGACCCAAGATGTCAGGTGATCCGGATCGCGAAAAAAATCGCTCCTGGGCAAAGATGATATCTGCATCATTTTGCTCAAATATTCATAACCATCAAAGAATGGAATGCCATTGGCCTTAGAAAAATCTAAGTATAGCGACCGCGCCAAGCCCCCCTTCTCGAGTCCTCTTTCGCTGGGCATCACAAGCATAACCGGAATACAATTCGTCGAGGCGAATTGATGTAGTATATATCTTAAACGATCCTCAATTGCAGATCGAAGATTTGCATTCCGCTCGATCAAAGGTTGCTCATTAACAACAAAATCAAAAATGCAAAAATCGAAATCGGCCGGATCAAAACGGCCAAGCGTAAATGGCAGCACCACCGAGGTGCTATGGCCCAGCGAAAAATTGCGGATCAAGGTCACAAGTCCACCGGACTGCATTCCGGAAACGTAACCATTTTTACCGACCGAGTTTGACGTGCCCACAATCGCGATCCGCATGCGTGCTACCTTACATCATAAAATAACAAAGGTTATACGCAAGATGGCCTGATTGAAATGTCTCGGCAATGGGCACTCTATTACATTCATCGTCCAAGATGGTTCACGGGCCAGATTTTGATGGAAAACTGTGCATCCTGAGGCGAACGTGGCTGGCGCCTCCGCAGTTCGGGACCGCCCGCGCATTACACGTCATCTCCTCAGACATTACCCGCATCGCCGGGCTGAACATCCATGGCTTGCCTGTGGGCGGATCACCCCTGCGCCCAGGCGACGCGCCAACCCGGAAACCCGTAGCGGCAGAGGTCAGCGATCGTCGTAGATTAATCGAGCCCAGTACTGATCCTGCTGACGTCGATCTGAACCCGGTCGCCCAGCTGCAGGGGTTCCGTTTCTGCTCCCTCAGCTTTCGAATAGGAAGAATGTAATGGCCTGCCGCAGCCGGGTCTGCGGCCGCTGCGCAGCTCGCCATGCTGAAACGATGCCAGCGAACCTCGCATCACCCATAAAAGAAAAAATACCTATTTCCCGCCACCACTGCTACAACCCTCCCCATGCGCCCCCACACCCCTCCCCGCCCCTGGTCCCCCCTCTCCGACCAGGAATGGGCCGCCCTCTATCCCCACCTCCTCCACCGCTCCCCCGCCGGGCGTCAGGTCGGAGACCTACGCCTGCGCATCGACGCCATCTTCCACATCGCCTGCACCGCCGCCCCCTGGCGCGAGACCCCCGAAAAATACGGCAAGCCCAACACCATCGCCCGCTATTTCCGTCGCCTCACCCATGGCGGCTTGTGGCAATCCCTCCTGCAAACCCTCGTCGCCCTCGACGACGACTCCCACCCGCTGCGCAGGATAGAGTCCTTCATCACCCGCGCCTGCCGCCGCGCCCACCGAATCCTCGGCCTGCAATTCCTCGTCCTGATCCGCCGCCTGGACATCCGATCCGCCCTCAACGGCCCGCCCTGGCTCCTCCCCGATCCCGATTTGTCCCAAATCCTGATTCTCCACAGCCTGCCTGCCTTGCAGCGCCGCGACCTCCCCACCATCCGCCTGCTCCGGCGCGTCCTGCGCACCGTCGCGGGCAAAAAATCCATCCCCCGCAGCGTGCGTCTGGCCTGGCCATGAGGAATACTCCCCCCAAAGCCACACAAGGCGCCCGTCCATGCACCCCGTGATCAAATCCCTGACCGCCGCCCGGGTCGTCCCGGTCATCCGCACCTCCACCGTCGCGCATGCCGCGACGGCGGTGGATTGGTTGATGCAGGCTGGCATCACCACCATCGAAATCACCCTCACCATCCCCGGCGCCATCGACCTGATCCGAACGCTCGCCGCCAACAAGGCGCTGCTGGTCGGCGCCGGCACCGTGCCCGATGCGGCGGCCGCCCAGGCCTGCCTCGATGCCGGGGCGCAGTTTTTAGTCACCCCCTGGACCGACCCCGCCGTCTGCGCCGTCGCCCGCCAGGCCGGCGCCGCCATGCTGCCCGGCGCCTTCACGCCCACCGAGGTCCGCGCCGCCCTGGCCGCCGGCGCCGATGCCGTGAAGATATTCCCCGCCTCCAGCGGCGGGCCGGGCCACCTCAAGGCGCTCTGCTCCGTCTTCCCCGGCGTGCCCTTCTGCCCGACGGGCGGCATCGATCCCCGCAACCTGCCCGAATGGATCGCCGCGGGCGCCGCCTTCGTCGGCATGGGCGGCAAGCTGGCCGACGAGGCCCTCATCGCCGCCGGCAACAAGGCGGCCCTGCAGGCCGCCGCCCGCGCCGCCCTCGGCATCGAATCGATATGACCGACCTCCTCTGCCTCGGCGAGCCGATGCTGGAACTGAACCGCCAGCCGCCCGACGCCTCCGGCCGCGCCCTGTATCTGGAGGGGTTTGGCGGCGACACCTCCAACGCCGCCATCGCCGCGGCGCGGCAGGGGGCATCGACAGGATATATTTCCGCCCTCGGCGACGACCCCGCCGGCCGCGCCTTCCGCGCCCTCTGGACGGCCGAGGGCGTGGACCACACCACCACCCGCACCGATCCCACGGCCCCCACCGGCCTCTACCTCGTCACCCACGACGTGACCGGCCACCACTTCGCCTTCTTCCGCACCGGTTCCGCCGCCAGCCGGCTGCAACCCCACGACTTGCCCGCCGCCGCCATCGAATCCGCCAAAATCCTGCACCTGTCGGGCATCAGCCAGGCGATCTCCGATGCCGCTTGCGATGCCGGCTTCCGCGCCATCGCCATCGCCCGCGCGGCGGGGACAAAAGTGTCCTACGACACCAACCTGCGCCTGCGCCTCTGGCCCGCGCCCCGCGCTGCCGCCGTCATCCACGCCGCCATCGCCCAGGCCGACATCGCCCTGCCCTCGCTGGAGGATGCGACGACCCTCACGGGCCTCACCGACCCCGATGCGGTCGCGGATTTCTACCTGCGCCTCTGCCCCCTGGTGGTGCTGAAGTGTGGCGCGGCCGGGGTGCTGGTCGCCAGTGCCGATGGACGGACAAGAATCCCAGGACACAGGGTGGCCAGCATCGACGCCACCGGCGCCGGCGACACGTTTTGCGGCGCCTTCCTGGCCCGCACCCTGGCCGGCGACGATCCGGCCAGCGCCGCGGCTTACGCCAATGCCGCCGCCGCCCTGGCGACGACGGGCTATGGCGCCGTCGCCCCGATCCCCCGCCCCGATGCGGTCCGCGCCCTTCAGCATTCCTCAACCGCTGGTGGCGCAACATGACCGGAGCAGGAGACCACGGCATGCGCATCGAACACGACGAGAACGGTGTGGCCCGCGTGGTGTCCTACGATCTCGGCGACATGGTTCTCCTCCGCATCGATGAGGGGGGGGAGATGCCGATGGGCCGCGCCGGGGACTGGGGGGCGGTGGTGCAGATCAGCCCGGGCGGGGCGCATCTGGATATCAAGATCGCGGGGCACTCGGCCTCACGCAAATCCACCGTGCGGGGGCTGACCGATATTCCGATCCGGATCGTGCAGCCCTGCGACAGCGCCGGCAAACCCATCCCGCTACCGCACAAGGGGGTAGCGGTCTCGGGCACCCTGCGCGAACGCGGCGGCCAGGGTTGGAAACGCAGTGCGGGCGCGCTTTAGCGCCCCCTTCCCCAGCATCGGCGGGACCGCCGGCCAGGCCGTCCGAAACGTCTCAATCCGGCCGGCGCACCAGCGCGATTTTGTTCCCATCCGGGTCGCGCAGATAAGCGGCGTAGAATCCCTCGCCATACTGCGGCCTTGGCCCGGGCGGGCCTTCGCAGGTGCCGCCCGCCGCCAGCCCCTGGTCATAGGCCGCCCGCACCAGCGCCTCCTCCCCCACGGCAAAGGCCACCATGCCGCCATTGCCGACCGAGGCCGCCCCGCCATCGAAGGGCCGGGCGATGTAGAAGGCCCGCGGCGCCTCGGCCGCCGGGCTCCAGCCCGCCCAACCCGTCTCCGGCCAGGTGCCGGTGCGGACATGGCCCAGCGCGCCCAGCACCGCATCGTAGAAACGGATCGCCCGATCGAAATCGGCGACCCCGACCGAGACATAGGCCAAGATCCCCGGGGCGATCATCACGCGGCCCTCGGCTTCAACCGCAGCCCCGGCCGCAGATGCTTGAACGGTAACACCGATGGATCGGCGACCACCGGGCCGGGCGCGGTGACGATGATCACCCGCTCCGCCAGCGGCTGGAAATCCGCCCGGAAATGCACCGAGGATTTCAGCGCCAGGATTTTTTGCTCCGCCGGCTCCACCCCCAGGTGGCGGAAGATCGCCTGGTCGTACGCCTGCATCTTGCGGCTGGTGACGATGACGCGGACGCGGTCGAAGGCGATCAGCGCCGACGGCCCAAGGTCCGCCGCGTTCCCGCCCGTCATCGGCCCGGTGCAGATGAAGCGCCCATCCGACAGCCGCAGCACCCGCGCGGTGCCGGTAAACGGCACCCCGTCGCTGCGCCCGCCCAGGGTCAAGGACAGGGTCGCTCCCTCCCTGGCCGCGTGGCAGGCGGCGGCGGCCAGGTCGTCGTTGATCAGCGCCAGCACGGCGTCCGCCCCCTGCGCGACCAACTCGGCCAGCAGCCCGGTGGTGTCGCCATGACCGCCGCCGCCGGGGTTGTCCTGCGTATCGGCCAGCACGACGGGGCGGGAGGATTGGATGCGCAGCGCCTCGGCCACGCCCTCCGCCGCCGGCATCACATCCAGGACGAAGGAGGTCTCGTGATCCTCCAGCCAGCCGGCGAGCCCATCGGCGGCGGCATCGGCGGCGGCCTGGGTCTCGGCATAGGCAAAGACCGCGACGCCGCAGTCGGGGAAATCGGCATAGGGAAACCCAAAGCACAGCCCGAGTTCGGCAACCGCCTTCGCCAACCCGGCACGCACACCCATCGCATCAGCCATGGGCGGCACCAGGGTGCACATGCCCGGCAGCGGTATCCAGAAATCCAACTGGCGGAAGGCCCGGGCAAAAGGCTTGCCGTGCTTGATGCGGGCGAGCAGCAGGGCGACGGCCCGCGCGCCGGCCTCCTTCATGTCGACATGGGGATAGGTACGGAACGGCGTCAGCACATCCGCCCGCCGCACCATCGCCGCGGTCAGGTTGCAATGCGGATCCAGGCTGGCGGCGATCGGCAAATCCCCCGCCACGGCACGGATGCGGCGCAGCAACTCGCCCTCCGCATCGGGAAAGGTGACGTTCAGCATCGCGCCATGCAGGTCGAGGTAGAGCCCATCCAGCGGCCCCGCGGCCTCAAGGTCGCTGACGATCAGGGCGCAGATGCGTTCGAAGGCATCATCGGTCACCGGCCCCGCGGGGTTGGCAAAGGCCCAGGTCAGCGGGACCAGGGTGACGCCCGCGGCCTCCGCCGCCGCGATGGCGCCGGCCGCGGGGACGGCGGTGTGGCGCAGGTGGTGGATCATCCCGGCCGGGCGCTGCAGCGGCGGCCAGCCGCCGGGGGCCAGGAAATCCTGCCAGCCGGTCGGGTGGGCGGCGAAGGAATGGCTCTCGTGCAAAAAACCGGCGATGCCGATGCGCATGGGTCAGGCGACCTTGGCGGCGGCCAGCACGGCATCGGCCAGGACCCGCAGCCCCGCTTCGGCCCAGTCCTGGGTGATGCTCTCGGCCTCGTTGTGGCTGATGCCGCCATGGCAGGGGACGAAGATCATCGTCGCCGGCAGGCGGCGGGCGACATAGACGGCGTCATGGCCGATGGCGGTCGGCATCTCCTTATGCGGGATGGCCAGGCGCCTGGCGGCGTCGCGCACATGCCCGACCAGGGCGGGATCGAAGGGCGTCATCGGGCAGAGCCAGAAGGTATCGACCTCGGCGGCCACGCGGCGACGGGCGCCGACGGCCAGGGCCTCGGCGCGCAGGGCCTCGCCCATCGCGGCCAGGGCGGCCTCGTCGGAGTGGCGGAAGTCGACGCTGAACCAGATTTTCGACGGCACGACGTTGCGGCTGTCGGGGGTGACGGTCAGCCGGCCCACGGTGCCGCGCCCGGGCTCACCGGAGGGTGCGAGGGTGGTCAGTGCGATGCGTTCGACCGCCAGCACAAGTTCGGCGGCGCCCATCATGGCATCGCGGCGCCCGGCCATGGCGCTGCCGCCATGCGCGTCGTCGCCGGTCACGGTGACGTCGAACCAGGCCTGGGCAAGGGCGTGGGTGACGACGCCGATCGACAGGCCCTCCCGTTCCAGCACCGGGCCTTGTTCGATGTGCACTTCGAAGTAGGCACCCAGGTTCTGCAGCGCCGCGGGATCGTCGCCGCCCGCCCAGCCGATGCGGGTCAGTTCATCGCCGAAGCGGAGACCCTCGTGGTCGGCCTGGGCCAGGGTCGCGGCTTCCTCGAAAAACCCCATCGCGGCGCCGCTGCCCATCATGGGCGGCGAGAAGCGGGCGCCTTCCTCGTTGGTCCAGTTGATCAGCATGAGCGGCGCTTCGGTTTCGATGCCGGCTTCGTGGACGGCGCGCAGCACCTCCAACCCCGTCAGCACGCCCAGCACGCCATCGTATTTCCCGCCGGTGGGCTGGGTGTCGAGGTGACTGCCAATGGCCACCGGCTTCTTCGACGGATCGCGGCCCGGGCGGGTGAACGTCATGTTGCCCAGCCGGTCCAGCCCCGGCGTCAGCCCAATGGCGGCGCACCATTCGGTCAGCAGCGCGCGGCCCTGGCCGTCGAGATCGGTCAATGTCTGGCGATTGCAGCCGCCCTTTGGCGTGCCGCCGATCGCGGCCATCGCCATCAGATCGGCCCAGAGACGGTCGGCGGAAAGCGGCAGGTTCATCGGATGGACTCCACGCCGCACCATGTCGCCATGGTCAACGCGATGGTGGCGGTGATGTCGTGAATGCTGTCCAGGCCGACGCTTTCGTCGATGCCATGGATCTCCTGGGCATCCGGCCCGAAGCAGGCGACCGGGGTGTTCTGGTAGAGTTGGAAGAAGCGGCCGTCGGTCAGCCCCGTCGCGGGGTAGTGGCGCAGGGTCTGGCCCGAGACATCGGCGAAGGTCTGGGTGGCCAGGCGCACGATCTCCGCCTCGGTATCGAAGACGCAGGGGTCGGCCATGAAGCCCTTGAACTCCAGCAGGAATTTTGCCCCGGCCGTGGCGGGGTCGTGGCGCGCGGCCTCGACGATGGCTTCGATATCGGCGCGCACGTTCAGGGCGGTATTGCCCATCATGACGCCGACGCGCATCCCGAGTTTGGCGCGCGTGGGCACGCTGCTGTTCCACTCGCCGCCTTCCAGGGTGCCGATGTTCACGTTCACCGGGTGGTTCACGCCGCGGAAGGCGGGGTGGATTTTTTCGCCGCGGTTCTGGTCGTCTTCATAGGCCTTGAACCGGGCGGCGACAGACATCGCGGCCTCGATCGCGTTCACGCCGGCCTTGATGTCGCGCACATGCGCGGGGCGGCCGGTGACGGTGACCCAGGCCCAGACCACGCCGACCTCAGCCGTGTAGAGCGCCGGCAGGCCGGGGCCGGGTTCGGGAATGATGACCGCATCGGTCTTCGGCATCGCCACCATGCAGGCCAGCGCGCCATTGCCGCTGCATTCTTCTTCGATCACCGACTGCATCTGCACCTCGGCGGCGGGTTGCAGCCCCGCCAGGCGCAAAGCCTTGAAGGCGGTGACATAGGCGATGATCCCCGCCTTCATGTCGCCGGCGCCGCGGCCATACATGCGGCCGTCGCGGATGTCGGGCTCGAAGGGCGGCGTGACCCAGATATCGGCAGCCCCTTCGGGCACCACATCGACATGCCCCTGCAAGGTCAGCGACCGGCCGCGTTTTTCGCGCGGGGTATGGACGGCGACGACATTGTCGCGACCCTCATACGACATCAGCGGCGGCGAGAATCCGGGATGCGAGGCCAGCGCCAGCGGATCGGTCGGCACGCGGCGCGGGGCGAGGCCCAGGCTTTCGTAGACCCGCGCCATCTCGTCCAGCGCCGAGGCTTCGTTGCCCAGCGTGGACTCGCAGCGCACCAGGCGCTTGAGGTTCTCCACCCCATCCTCGCGCAGGGCCGTGACCGCTTCCAGGATGGCGCGACGGGCGCCGGGGTCGAGTGTCATGCAACCTCTCCAAGATCCGGCGGCGTCCAGGCGCGGCCGGGAATACTGTCCAGCAGTTGCTGCGTATAGGGGTGGGCCGGGTGCGCAAAAACCTGGCCGACGGGCCCCTGTTCGACAATGGCCCCCCGCTGCATCACCGCGATGTGGTCGCAGACCTGGGCGGCCACGCGCAGGTCATGGGTGATGAACAGCATGGTCAGGTCTTCCCGCGCGCGGATTTCCGCGAGCAGGGCCAGGACCTCCGCCTGCACCGACACATCCAGCGCGCTGACGGGTTCATCGGCGATCAGCAATTCCGGCTTCATCGCAAGCGCCCGGGCGATGCCGATGCGCTGGCGCTGGCCGCCGCTGAATTCATGCGGGTAGCGGTCCATCGCCGAGGGATCCAGGCGCACCGTCGCCAACAGCGATTTGGCCCGGTCCAAGGCCTCGGCGCGCGGGGTGCCGTGGGTGATCGGGCCTTCGGCAATGATCTCGCCGACTTTTTTCCGTGGATTCAGCGAGGCATAGGGATCCTGGAAGATCATCTGCACGCGCTGGCGATAGGGCTTCATGGCCGCGCGGGACAGCGGGCGCAAATCGTCGCCGTTGAAGAGGATCTCGCCCTTTTCCGGCGTCACAAGGCGGACGACGCAGCGCGCCAGGGTGGATTTGCCGGAGCCACTCTCCCCCACAAGCCCCAGCGTCTCGCCCCGCGCCAGGGTGAAGTCCGCGTCATGCACCGCGCGCACGACCGTGCCTGCGGAAAACCAGCCGCCGCGGCGATAGGTCTTTTCCACCCCGGTGACCCGCAGCAGCGGCGGCCCGCGTTCGATGCTGGCCCCGCCGCCCCTGGGAAAGCCGGGCACGGCGCGGATCAGCGCCTTGGTATAGGGGTGTTGTGGTTGGTTCAGGATGTCAGCCGAAAAACCTTGTTCGACGATGCGGCCGTGTTGCATCACCGCGACGCGATCGGCAATTTCCGCGACCACGCCAAAATCATGGGTGATGAACAGCACCCCGGTGCCGCGTCGCTGCTGGATCTCGCGGATCAGGCGCAGGATCTGCATCTGGGTCGTGACGTCCAGCGCCGTGGTCGGTTCGTCGGCGATGAGCAGCGCCGGTTCCAGGGCGAGCGCCATGGCGATCATCACCCGCTGGCGCTGGCCACCCGACAGGCGGAAGGGATGGCTGCGCGCGATGGCGGCGGGGTCGGGCAGATTCACCGCGCCCAACAATTCCACGACGCGGCCGCGGTCGGCGACACCATGGACGGCCAGCGCCTCGCCGATCTGGTCGCCGACCTTCATCAGCGGGTTCAGCGCCGTCATCGGTTCCTGGAAGATCATCGCCATGCGTTGGCCGCGCAATTGGCGCATGGCCTCCGGCGATTGGGCGCGCAGGTCGATGCCGTCGAGCAACATCCGTCCCGCACGCAGCGGCAGGCCCTTGGGCAGCAACCCCATCACGGCATTGGCGGTGATGGATTTGCCCGATCCGCTTTCGCCGACGACGCAAAGGATTTCGCCACGCGCAACGTTCAGCGACACATCTTCGATCGCATGCGGCCGGTCGGCGCCGGGCGGGAGTGCGACGGTCAGTCCCTCGATGGTCAGGATACTCATGCACGACCCCGGGCGAGGCGGGGGTTGAGCGCGTCGGACAGGCCTTCGCCGACTAGGTTCAGGGCGAGCACGGTCAGAAAAATCGCAACGCCGGGGAAGACGCTCATCCACCAGGCGATGCGGATCACGCTGCGGCCGGAGCCGATCAGGAAGCCCCAGGTCATCAGGTTCGGATCGCCCAGGCCCAGGAACGACAACGCGGATTCCAGCAGGATCGCCGTCGCCACCATCAACGACGCCAGCACGACGATGGGCGACAGCGCATTCGGCAGGATATCGCCCACCATGATGGCGATGCGAGATTTGCCGAGGCATTCGGCCGCCTGCACGAATTCTCGCGAACGCAGCCCCAGGAATTCGGCCCGCACCACCCGCGCCACCGGCGGCCAGGAGACGATGGCGATGGCGAAGACGATCGACGAAATCGACGGCGAAAAAATCGCCACCAGCAGGATCGCCAGGATGAAGGAGGGAATGGTCTGGAAGAATTCGGTAAAGCGCATCACCGCATCATCCACCCAGCCCCCGGCATAGCCGGCGATGGCGCCCAGGGTAACGCCGATGCCAAGGGCCGCGACGGTGGACACCGCGCCGACCATCAGTGACACGCGCGCCCCATGCGCAATGCCGGACGCGACGTCGCGGCCGAGGCTGTCGGACCCCAAAAGCATCCCCATCTCGCCCGGCGGCACGAAGGGGGCGGCGGCCATGTCCCAGGGCGAGCCTGGGAAGATGACGGGCGCGAGGGCCGCCATCAGCATGACCAGCAGCAGGATCACGAGGCCCACGACCGCGCCCCGGTTGCGCGAAAAGCGGCCCCAAAACTCCCTCATCCCTGGACCTCCACCCGCGGGTCGACCAGCGCGTAGAGCAGGTCGGTGAAGATGTTGAAGATCACGACCATCGCCGAGGTGCAGAAGAAGACGCCGAGCAGCACCGGGTAGTCGCGCGCCAGCAGGGCCTCGAACGCCAGCCGGCCGATGCCGGGCCAGGCGAAGACGGTTTCGACCAGGATGGACCCACCCACCAACTGCCCGGCCTGGATGCCGGCCAGGGTGATGACGGGCAGCAGCGCGTTGCGCAGGATGTGGCGGCGCAGGATGCGGCCTTCGGGCACGCCTTTCGCACGGGCCGTCTTGACGAAGTCCTGGTCGGCGACTTCCAGCATCGTTGCGCGCGTGAGGCGCGCGTAAACGGCGAGGTAGAACAGGCCAAGCGTCAGCGCCGGCAGGATCAGATGCTTGCCGACATCCAGCACCGCCACGATGCCGGTATAATCGGCGCCAACCGTGTTCATGCCAAAGGATGGCAGCCAACCCAGCACCACCGAAAACAGCAGCACCAGCATCAGCCCGACCCAAAAGATCGGCGTGGCGTAGAAGGTCAGCGCCAGCACGGTGATCGCGCTATCGGCCCAGGTGCCGACCCGGCGCGCGGCCAGCGCACCAAGGGTAACGCCGCCGACCACGGCGAAGACAAAGGCGGCTCCGGTCAACAATAGCGTCGCCGGCAGCCGCTGCGCGATGAGTGCCGCGACACCCATCTGCTGGCGGTGCGAGTAGCCGAGGTCAAGCGTCAGCACGCCCCGTACATAGATCCACAATTGTTCCAGCAAGGGTCGGTCGAGCCCGAACTGCGTGCGGAGTTGCGCGAGGTAGCGTTCGTCCGCCGCCCCGGACTGCCCGGCGATCACGCTGGCCGGGTCGCCCGGGGCCGCATGGATCAGGAAGAAATTGCAGACGACGATCGCCAGGATGACGATCGCCGCCTTGATGATCCGCCGCAGCAGGAAACCGGGCAGCCGCTGCGGATCCATGGCTCAGGACGCCAGGAAGACGTCGTCGAAGCTCTTGTGGATGCCGGTGCCGCCGGTGATGACGTTGCGCAACCGGCGGTCGGCGATGGTCGGGAAGGCCATTTCCATCAGCCAGATCTGCGCCATGTCATCGACCAGCAGTTTCTGCACATCCGAGAAGGCCTGGCGCCGCACGGCGGGATCCGCGCTGCCCCGCGCCTGTGCGAAAAGCTCATCCACCCGCGGGTTGGAATAGCCACCGGTATTGGTGAAGGTCACCTTCTGGATATTGGAGGAGACATAGGTCCGCTCCACGCCGAGGGTCGGGTCGCCGAACTGATAGACGAAATTGACCGAGGTTTCGTATTCCCAGGCGCCGATGCGCCGCGCCCAGGAGCCGGCATCGGTGCTTTCCAATTGCAGGTCGATGCCGACGCCGCGCATCGATTGGCGCAGGTATTCCGCCAGGCGCGACCAGACCTCGCCATAGGGCAGCACCAGATGCTTGATCGTGGCGCGCACCCCCTGCGCATTGGGGCGCAGCCCGGCGGCGTCGAGCAGTTGCATCGCGGCGCGTGGGTCGAAGGGCGGCAGGGTGACGCTGGGGTCGTAGAATTTCGTCGTGCTGGCGACGGGCCCGGTCGCTGGCTTGTTGATGCCGAACCACAGGCGCTGGGTGATGAAGTTGCGGTCGATCGCCTGGCTCATGGCCCGGCGCACGCGCACGTCGTTGAGCGGGGTGACGCGGTGGTTGGTTTCGATCCAGGCGAGTGGCGAAAAATATTCCCAGCCGGCGGTCATCACTTCCAGGTTGGGGCGGCCGCGCAGGGCGGGGACGTCGAAGGGTTCGATGTCGTTCGAATGCGCCAGCACGGCCTGGCCGGTCTCCATCGCCAGGCGGCGGCTTTGGCTGTCGGGGACGATGCGGAAGATGATCGCGTCGAGGTAGGGCTGGTTCGGCTTCCAGTAATCCGCAAAACGTTCCAGGCGGATGAAGTTGCCGCGCTGCCATTCGACGAAACGGAACGGTCCGGTGCCGATGGGCCGCTGCACGGCCGGCGCCTGACGGTAGTCCTGGCCGTCGAACAGCGCCTTGCTGACGATGGCGCAGGCGGTGACGTCGAACATCAAAAGGAAGGGTTCGAAGGGCTGCTTCAGCGTGAAGACCACGGTCAGCGGATCGGGCGCCGTCGCCGTGTCGATCAGGCTGAAGATGGCGCGGGCACGCGGCGCCAGTTCGAAGTGGAATTTCGTGACCGAGAAGATGACGTCATCTGCCGTCATCGGCGTGCCATCGTGGAATTTTACGCCAGGCTGAAGCTTGAACGTATACTCCTTGCCATCCGGGCTGATGGTCCAGGACTGCGCCAGTTCCGGCTGCGGTTCCAAGGTGGGGCTGAACTTCAGCAGGCCCTGGAAGATCTTTGACGCCGCGATCAGGGTCGGCCCCTGCTGGTTCACGCCGATCTGCAAGACAGGCGGCTCCGGCGTCAGCATCGTCGTCAAGGTGCCGCCGCGCCGCGGGGCGACGCCCTGCGCGATCGCGTCATCGACCTGCATCAGCCCAACCGATGCCAGAAATCCGCCCGCAGCCGAAGCCGCCGTGAATCCACGACGCGAAACGCTCATTGCATTGTCTCCCAGACTTGCAGGATGGGAGGCTACGCCGCGCGGCCAAGTCTCGACAACCCGCGCATCGCGGGCGAGGTTGTGGGGATGCGGACATTCCACAACATCTCCGAAGCGCTTCACACGCCGCGCTTTTTCCTCATGCGCGGGGCGGTGCGACAGAACTACGAAGTGCCCGCGCGGGCGGCGGCGCTGCGCGAGGGGCTGGCCAGCCTGGGGCTGGCGCCGGAGGCGGCGCTGCCCGCCAGCCTGGCGACGCTGCTGACGGTGCATGACGGGGCCTACCTGGATTTCCTGGCCAATGCCGCGAAGGATTGGGCGGCATTGCCGGAAGCGGGGCCGGAGGTGGTGGCGAATATCCACCCGAGCCCGGAGATGCTGGCCCAGGGCGGCGTGCCCTCGGCCAGCGTCATCAGCCGGACGGGCTGGTTCACCGCCGATTGCGCCTGCCCGATCGGGCCTGGCACTTGGGAGGCTTCGGTGGGGGCCGCCGGGGCCGCGCTGGCGGCAGCGGGCGAGGTTGCGGCGGGGCGGAATGCCTATGCGCTGTGCCGTCCGCCGGGCCACCACACCTACGCCGCGCGGGCGGGCGGGCATTGCTACATCAACAACGCGGCGCTGGCGGTCGAACACCTGCGCGCGGCAGGGGCGGCGCGGGTCGCGGTGCTGGACATCGACAGCCACCACGGCAATGGCACGCAGGGGATCTTCTGGGATCGGGCGGATGTGCTGACGGTCAGCCTGCATGCCGATCCGGGGCGGTATTACCCATGGTTCGTCGGCCACGCGCGGGAAACGGGTGGTACGCCCGATGGCAACCTGAACCTGCCGCAGGATTTTGGCGTGGGCGATGATGTGTGGCTCGCCGCACTGGATGATGGGATCGCGGCGATCCGGCGCTTCGGGGCCGATGCGCTGGTCGTGCCGCTGGGTTTCGATGCGTCGGAGGATGAACCGCTGGCGGCGCTGAAGGTCACCGCCGACGGGTTTGCCCGCGCGGGGGCGGCGATTGGGGCGATGGGGCTGCCCACCTGCATCACGCAGGAAGGCGGCTACAACGTCGACGTCATCGGCGGGCTGCTGGCGCGATTCCTGACCGGGTTTGGGGACGCCACAAGCGCGTGATCTCCCGCGTCGCGACCTTTGCCTTCACCGGCATGGAGCCCCAGCCGGTCGAGGTGCAGGTGCAGATCAGCGCCGGCATGCCGGCCTTCACCCTGGTCGGGCTGGGCGACAAGGCGGTGGGCGAGAGCCGGGAGCGTGTGCGTGCGGCCCTGGCATCGCTGGGCCTGTCGCTGCCGCCCAAGCGGGTGCTGGTGAATCTGGCACCGGCGGATCTGGCCAAGGAGGGGTCGCACTACGACCTGCCCATCGCGCTGGCCCTGCTGGCGGCGATGGAGTTGTTTCCTATCGAGGACCTGGCCCGCTTCGCCGCACTGGGCGAATTGGCGCTGGATGGCGCGCTGCTGCCGGTGCCGGGCGTGCTGCCGGCCGCGCTGGCAGCGGCTGGGCGCGACCTTGGGCTGATCTGCCCCGCATCGCAGGGGGGTGAGGCTGCCTGGGCCGGCCCCGTGGAAGTCCTGGCGCCGCCGAACCTTGCCACTCTGCTGGCCCATATGCGCGGCACGCAGCCGCTGATGGCGCCCAAGCCTTCGCCGCCGCTGGACCGTGCCGCCGATGCGCTGTGTCTGTCGCAGGTGAAGGGGCAGGAGACCGCCAAGCGCGCCCTGGAAGTGGCGGCCGCCGGGGGCCACAACCTGATCCTGTTGGTGACAAGAGCCCCGTCATTTGGCGACTTGGCGGACTGCGGGGTTGCTGTCGCGGTGGCCTGCCGTCGCTGTGGGTGGCGTTGCGGGTTGGATGCTCGGTTGGAGGAGCGGCGGGGGCGCGGACACCTGGGTGCCCTCTCGGTGTCTGCTCCCTGCGGCCGTTGCGGTGGGATTGGGGGGGAGATGCTCTTTGGTGGGTTGGGTTGGTACGCTGGTCCTGTCGCCGTCCCGTGCGCGCCTGGTGTCCTCCCCTACGTGCGCCTGGCGTACTTCGGCCCGCATCGTCGCCCGCCGCCGCTCCCGTGGACCCGCCCGGCGCCGCTGGTCCTCGAGCCTTCTGCTGGTGGTGCCGTTTAGTGACCCCCCCTGGCCTGTTTTGAGACCGACTTCGAAATCTCGGCTAAAGGTCGGTGTCGTTGTCGCTCTTTCCTGGCGCCCTTCTTGGGGGCCTCGGCCCGCCCTCCGCTCTCGCCCCGGATAGACCGTCCGCCGTCTGGTGCGTACGTTCGGTACCGCAACGGGGGGGAACCGCGATGGTGATCGAGCAGCGCGACGGTCTAGTGGCGGTGGACCTTGAAAGCGCGGCGCTGTTGGCCGTCATCGTCGAGGGTTACGCGTTGGTTAACGCGGAGAAGTTGCGTGGCGATGGCGCGGTCCGGGTGATGGTCATGGCCGCCCAGCTGTACTCGGCGATTGAGGATGGCGCTGGTTCTGCGCGGTGCCTCCGGCAGTCTGCAGAGTTGCAGCGCAAGCTTAACGAAGCCTTCGAGGCCGACCGAAAGAAGAAGTCATGGTGGTGAGGGGCCTGCCTGCTGCTGGCCCCCCGCTCCCTCCTCCTGGTGCTGCCAGAAGCCTTCTGTCGCCTTAGGACTCTCGGGCGGTGGTCCTGGTGCCGCCGGGCTCCCAATGGCTCCTGGCGGCCTTCCGGAGGCGCGTAGGGGGCACTCATCCCTCGGGTGCACGCCGGCCCGTCCGCCCCCCGTCGTGTCCCCTATAAGTGCGTCCCATTGGGACAGACGCCGGGCCCCTCCGCGCCTTGTCCGGCTCTCAGTAATCCGCCTCAAGGCTGCTCGCCTCGTGCTCTTCCAGCCAAGCCTCGTGCTCCTGCTGGAGCGCTTCCGGTGTCGTGCCGAGGAGGGAGGCAGCGCCGGCCCAGACCTCAAAGGCAGACTGGCGGACCACCGCGCGGGTCCGTTCGGTCGCTCGCCGCTCGACCTCCGCTCGTGTCCAGCCCTCGGTTGCGGCGTGGTGCCCGATGGCACGGACCTGCTGCTTGTGCATGGCCTGCGCTAGCCGCCCGAACGACGCCGTTATCTCGGCGAGGTGCTCCTCTTGTTCGACCGCGGAGGCGGGCAGGTCGGGCTTCCCGTCCTCGGCTTCGGGTTCCTCTCGCCCGGCCATCTCTGCGGCAAGCGAGGGGAACATCTCGTTCATCCAGCGGTGGACCGTAGAGCGGCCCCGTGTGTTCTCCAGGTCTTGAACGATGGCCCGGTATGGCTTGAGCCCTCCCGCCTCGTCGACGTTCCGGCCCGCCTCGACGTATCTCCGGAAAGCCGCTCGGTCCGTCTTGCGCCCCAGCGGGAGGCCGTGAGCTCGGTTCCCCACGACTGCCATCCACTCGGCTGTCTCCCGGTCCACTTCGACCGTCTTCGCGAGAAGCGTCCGTAAGCCGGCTCCTTGCGCGGCCGCGACCCGGTGAAACCCGTCGATGACGTAAAGCTGGCCCTCCGGCTCGTCTGTCAGTTTGGCCGCCGTGATCGGCGGGAGAGTTTTCGGGTCCGCCTTCATGTACCCCTGGTACCTGCGGACCGTCTCCCGGTCGGTGCCGGCTCGAGGTTGCATCGCCGGGTCTAGCACGAGGCTGCTCACCGCCACGCTGCGTGGCTTCACTTTGTCTAGGTCCGGTAGTGGCTTCGGCGGGGTCCGCATTGGTGTCGTATGGTCGCTCACGCCGCGACGCTCACGAAGCGGCGTAGCCCGGCGATCACGAAGTTCCGCATCCCGGTCGCGGCTTCCTCGGCCGTCGCCAAGTCCCTCACCCCGACGCTCCTAAACCCGTGGTCCGGAACAGCGAAGTAGCAGCCCCCGGTGTCCCTCCCGATGGCCCACCTGACTCTTTCCGGGTCCGTCGCTTCGATCCACGGCCCGTCCGCCGTGGGGTCTAGAACCTCCTCGACGTGCCACCCGGCTTCCGGGAGGATGCGTCGGACTGCCTCTAGGTCTTCAGGCGTGGTGCCGCCGGTCGGGCTCAGTGGGTGTCGGCTTCTGGTCATGCGGGTTGGTTCCTTGTCACGGACAGGAGTCTCAGTTCTCTCTCATAATCCAAAAAGTGGGACCGGATAGCGGGTTCCATAGTCGCTTATGTGCGTCGGCGGCTCTCGGCCCCTCCCCAGGCGTAGTCCACGGTTGTCACGCCGCCCGACGTCCAGTGGAGTCCTAGCGTGCCGTCTGTCGGGTTCACGACAACGGCCTTCAGAAAAGAGCGGAGGAGGGCGTTCACTTTGGGCCGCTCCAGGGGCCTCGCCGCGATGGCCGCCCGAAACACCGAGAGGCGTGCCTGTAGGCCCGGCCCGGCAGCGGCTCGGCGTTCCTGCGCGGCCTTCAGCTTGGCCTGAGCCCGGTCAAGCTCGGCCTCCAAACGCGTCATGCGGTCCCTCGCGGCGGTGGAGCGAGAAGCGCGCCAGTCGACTTCTGCCTCTGCCCGAAGGTCGCCGACAGCGCCGGCCGCTGCGTCCAGTTGGTCGATCTCGGCTTGTAGCTCCTCGCCCCCTACTGGTGCGGTCCCGACGATCTCTTCGGCTCGATCCTCCAGGGCGCGCTCGACGTGCTCCAAGATGACGCTCTTCCCGTCGCAAAGCTTGGCCCGCGCTCGGACGCAAACCAGGCGAGGCTTCCCGGCGCGTGCCCCGCTGCCCTTCGCCACGCGCGTCATGGTGGACCCACAGGCCGGGCACTCCGCAAGGCCTGCCACGAGGCTGGAGACTAGCGTGGCGCCTGTTCGGTTGCGCGCGGTGTGAGCTCCCAGACGTCGCGCCTGGATGGCCTGGAAGGCCTCCTCAGTGATGACTGCCGGGTAGTAGTTGGGCACTGCGTCAAGCGCGCGACGCTTCCGGGTTCCTTCAGCGTGCTCCATGACATGCGGCAAGAGCGTCCCTGTGACGGTGGGGTTAGCGACGATCTTGGCGACGTACGAGCGCTGCCAGAAGTCTGCCCGTCTCCCTGGGTGTCCAAAGGTCGGCACTCCGTCGTCATTGAGTTGCTGCGCGATGCCGTGGAGCCCGACTCCCTCGGCGGCTAGCCGAAAGATTCGCCTCACGACCTCGGCCCGTTCCTCCCTCACGGCGAAGCGCTCGGTCGCGCGGTCGAGTTCCAGCCAAGCAGGGCAGATGCTCGTCAGCGGCTTCTCGGCAGCCTTCTGGCGCTTGCCGACCCACGCCGCGCGAAGCCTCCGGGCCTTCGTCTCGGACTCCTCGTTGCCCCGGATGAACGTTAGCAGCGCCAGGAGGAGCGACATGGGGTCGTCGTCGAGGGTCCGCTTTGTGTAGGCTCGCTCGTCGTTCAAGGTTACGACTGTGACGCCCTTGTCCACGATGTCGCCCAGCACCCCCAGGGCTTTCCGGGCGGCTTGCCGAGAGATGCGGTCGAGGCTCTCGACCAGTAGTGTTGCTCCGGGCAGAACGTAGCCATCCTCAACCGCCCGGCGGAAGTCGCCTAGGCGCCCGGTCTCGGCGTTCGCTCCTCGGAGGGCCGACAAGCCAAGGTCTTGGAACGTGAGCTCTTGGTCTAGGTCTAGCCCGTGCTTCTCGGCGTACTGCTCAGCTAGGGCTGTCTGGCGCCTGAGGCTGTCCCCCTTGGCTTGCTCCGGGGTAGAGAACCTCAGGTAGCTGTAGGCTTTGGGGGGCATCAGGCGGGCGTCCGTTTCGGTCTGAGCGCCTGGAGACTACCTCAGGTGCCGGGCCTTCGTATACGACAGGATGCTCGTCGGGCCTCCGGGTGCCGGCAAATCCATGCTGGCCGAGCGCCTGCCGGGGCTGCTGCCCGACCTTCTGCCGGAACAGGCGCTGGAGGCCAGCATCGTGCATTCCGTCGCGGGCATGCTGCGCGAAGGCCGCCTGCTACGCCGCCCGCCCTTCCGCCGGCCGCATCATTCGGCGTCGATGCCGGCCCTGGCCGGGGGCGGCCCACGTGCCCGGCCGGGCGAGATCAGCCTGGCGCATCACGGCATCCTGTTCCTGGACGAATGGCCGGAATTCCCGCGCCCCGCCCTGGAAGCCCTGCGCCAGCCGATGGAATCGGGCGAGGCCGTGATCAGCCGCGCCAATGCCCGCACCGTCTGGCCCGCCCGCTTCCAACTGGTCGCGGCGATGAACCCCTGCCGCTGCGGCATGCTGGGCGATGCCTCGCGCGAATGCGCCCGCGCGCCGGGGTGCGGGGCGGAATACCAGTCGCGGCTGTCGGGGCCGTTGCTCGACCGCATGGACCTGGCCGTGGAGGTGCAACCGGTGCCGCCCGCCGACCTCGCCCGCGCGCCGGCCGGGGAGCGCAGCGGGGCGGTGGCTGGGCGGGTCGCCGCCGCGCGGGCGTTCGGCCGGGCGCGCTGGCAGGGGGCGGCGACCAACGCCACCGCCGACCATGATTCCCTGCGCGCGGATTTCGACACCCCCGCCGCCCTGCTGGTCGAACAGGCAGCCGAAAAACTGGGACTCTCCGCCCGAGGCCAGGTGCGGAACATGCGCGTCGCACGCACCATCGCCGACCTGGCCGGGGCCGCGACCGTGGGCCGTGGCCATGTGGCGGAGGCGCTGGCCTATCGGCTGCGGTCGTGGCGGCGGTAGCGGGTTGGTGCGTGATGGGGAAGTTGCGCCATGGAGAGGGCTTCGCCCCCTCCAAACCTCCCCCACCAGGGGCCGCCGCCCCTGGACCGGCAGAGTATTGGTAAAATAAAAAGAGGGGCATGGCGTGCCGTCGATCAATCGCGCCCCTGAGATGCCCCTCTCTTTATTTTACAAAATCGCGTGGGCTCCAAGGGGCCACGGCCCCTTGGTGGGGAGAGTTTGAGAGGGGCAAAGCCTCTCTCAATGCGCCCCCCCTTTCTTCACACCCTTACTTGACCACAGCCCCCATCGGCGCCGCGAAACCCGCCCCCTGATTGATCGCCGGCCCGCCTGCCGCGCGCGACAGGCGCGTCTGCTGGCCCCGGTTCACCACGACGCGGTCGCCGACCTGCAACCCGTCTTCGTTGGTCTGGACCACGGCGATGTCGCCGCCGCGGTCTTCGCGGACGACGAATTCCATGGCCGAGCCTCGGGTCACGCCGCTTTCGATGGCGTTGCCGGCCAGGCCGCCGACAATGGCGCCGCCGATGCCCATCAGCGCCTGCGACCGCCAGTCGCCGCCGATGAAGGACCCCGCGACGCCGCCGGCCGCGGCCCCCGCGACCGCGCCGACGCCCGACTGGGACCCGGCGATCTGGACCGGGCGCTGGCCGACGATGGTGCCATAGGACACATAGCTCGGCTGGCCGATGGCCGAGCGGGAATAGGTTGTCCCGGTATTGGTGGGCGCGCAGGCCGACAGGCCGATACCGGCGACAAGGACGACAACCGCGCTCTGAACCAATGCGCGGAACTTGGGATGACGGGACATGCGAACTTCCTCCGAAGGCGACGGCAGCACCTGACAGGCCGCAGTTTGCCCCGACCGCCCGGCTAATCCAAATGCAAGCCCTCGTGATGGGTCAGGATCGCGTCTCCAGCGCCAGGACCCGGGCGTAGTCCGCCGGGTAGTCGCGGGCGACGATCCGCTCCAACGCGGCCAGCACCTCCGGCTCCCGCTTGGCGCCGGCGACCAGGTGGGTGTAGCCGCGGGATTCGGCTTCGGTGCGGGCTTGCCCGGTGCCTTCGAACAGGTAGGCGATGCGCACGTCGCCATGCGGCGAATCGCGGCGTCCGGCGTGGTACTGCACACAGGCGGCCAGGAAGAGTTGTTCAAAGACAATGGCATCGCCGGCGATGCCCGCCTTTTCCCGCCAGATCGGCAGGTTCGCCGGATGGTCGATGAAGCGAAGGGCGGTCTGCGCGAAGTGGCGCAGGAAGGCCAGATCGGTGCCGCCCAGGATGCCGCAATTCGGCGCGACCAAGCGGCCGCCATGGGGCATCCAGGCCATGAATTCCTCCGGCATCCAGCCGCCGGACTGGCGCAGCGCGTGCTCCATTGCCTCGGGCCGGTAGCAACTGGCGCCCAATTCGCTGCTCTCGGGGTGTTCGGCGAAGACGGGCGCGGCCAGCAGCGTCTCGGCCAGGGGTTTCCAGAGGAAGACGTCATTGTCCAGGTGGGCGAAGGGTCCCGCCTGGGCGGCGCAGGCGTGCAGCTTGGCGATGGCCCACCATTCGGGGTCCCAGCCCGCCAGCGCCTCCAGGGAGGTGGTTACAGTGTCGAACGGCAGGCCCAGGCCATCGACCAACATCGCCGCCCCGCGCCGGTCGGTGACCAGGCAGGTCTCGGCAAAGTGTTCGCGCGCCAGGCGCACCGACAGCACCCAGGACAGCAGATGGTGCCGGGGGGTGCCCCAGCCCGGATGGGTGCCGCCCGCCAGCGGCGCCGTCCATAGCGACCAGACCGCCCTCATCCGCGCAACAACAGCCCGGCGCCGATACCCTGCCAGTCCCCGCCGTAGCCGTAGCCATAGGCGCCGGGTTCGCCGCTGAGCCAGAAGGCGGTTTCGAAATCGGCCTCCGGCACCGGCGGCGGAAAGGCGAAGGGATCGTCCAGCGCCAGCAGCGCCCGTTTCAGCACCACCCGCCCGAGCAGCCGCGGCGCGCTGCCGAGCGGGATCAGCACCTGCGACGAGCGGTCGCCATGCACCGCCACCAGGCGGTCGAAGCTCGGCTGCTGCGCCGCCAGGTTGGCCGGTCCCCGGCGGTCGGCGACCCCCAGCCGCGTATTGGGCAGGAAGGGCGTGCCGGCCAGGTCGAGTTGGCTGCGCGACACCGTCTCACCACTGCGGAAGCGGACGCTCGCCCCAAAGATGATCCCATCGGCCGAACCGCGCAGGTCCAGCGTATAGGCGGCGGGATCGGAGCCGGTGGTCGCGACGGGCACCTCACGCGGGTTGCCCGGAATGCCGGAGCGCACGTCGATGACGCCCATGGTGACGACGGACACGGCGCCGCTGAACCCGACCGGCCGCCACTGGTGCGTGCCGTAGAAGATGCTGAAGTCGCGGGGCGACTGGAAATTATACACAAGCCCGCAGGTGCGCCCGACCGGTTGGCTGACCGTGAGGTTCACGAACATCGGGGCGGACCGCATCGCCTCGCGCGCGATGGCCAGCATCGGCAGCGGCTGCTGGTTGCCGGGGGTGAAGGCGCCGCTGCCGGCCTGGACCAGCACATTGCCCACACCGACCTGCCAGCGGGCGTCCTGGCCGTTGTTGAAGGCCTCGAACGCGGTGTCGAAGCGGGCATTGCCGGGGCGGGGGACGCCGCGCGCCAGCATCTGGCCCAGGGCCTCGATGGTCTCGGCCCCCGCGCGCCAGCGCAGGCGGCCAGGTCCCGTCAGCGAGACCTCCCCCGGCAGGGTCACGGGGATGGAGCCGAGGGTCTGCGGCAGGCCATAGGTGACGATGCCGGTCTGGTAGGGCAGGTCCACGGTGACCAGCAGGCTCGCGTCATTCACGCTGGCCATGGTGACCTGCTGGCGGATCAGCACCTCGATCCCATTGCCCAGGGCGGCGAGCGGCAATTCCTCGCCCGGCACCAGCAGGGATCGGCGGCCGATGGGATCGGCGTGGACGGCTGCCGCGACCTCGATCCGCCCGATGCGCGGCAAGAGGGGCCGGCGCTGGTCGATGGCATCGCCAGGAAAGCGGATCAGCGCGAGCGGCGCGTAGTGGTGATGCGGCCCAAGCGGCGGGGCATCGTCCAGGATGTCGATCGAGGCATCGATGCTGCGCGCGGCAAAGCACCAGTATTCGCCGGGGCGGAAGACGCCGCCCGCGGCCACGAGGTCGAAGAGCACCTCGATCCCGGCTTCCAGCACCACGGCCATGCCGGACGGCGGCACGGGGATCAGCCCATCCGATCCCGGCCCGTCCAGATTGGCCAGGACCGTCCCCGCACTGTTGCGCACCTGGCCGGACTGGTCCCAGCGGCGGATGCGGCTGTTTCGGGCGGTCAGCGTGTCGGCACCGATGCCGCTCGGCAGCAGCGCCGATGGCAGGGGCGCGGTCAGCACGATGCGGCGGCTGTCGTGGTCCACGCTGCGGATCTGGCGCATCAGTCCCGATTGCTGGCCGAGGTCGCGGCGGTCGTCGGTGACCTCGATCCAATCGCCGGCGTTGAAGCGCAGCAGCGCATCGCGGCCGGTGCTGGACAGGGTCAGGACATCGGGGGCGATCACCTCCTCGATCCGCGCGGCGACGGTGGCATTGTCGCGCGACCAGGCGAAGCGGGCGGTGCCGACGGGGCCGCCGGTGATGATCTCGATGCGGTAGAGCTGGTTCTCCAGCCCGCCGTAGCCGCCGCTGGCCGGGATCAGGCAGTGGTTGGTGACCGCCGGTTCGGCGGCCAGTCGCGTGGTCAGCCGCCCGGCCGCGGGCGCCGTGCGCGCGGCCCAGCCGGGGATGGACGCGGGCGGGGTCGCGGCGGTCACATCCTCGCCCACGTTGGCCAGCACGCGGACCTGCCAGGCGAGTTGCTGGCGCGTCGTGGTATCGACGCCGCCGAGCGCCTTTTCCAGCAGCGACGGGTCCTCGACCGCCGTAACCTCCCGCAGCCAGACATCGAGGTAGGCCAGGTGCGGCCCGTCGCCGGCGGGCAGCGCATCGGGCACTGGCCAGAAGGGTTGGGCGGCATAGTTCGTGGTCGTGGTCGCGGTGGGTTCGGCCAGCGGGCCGAGGGTGGTGCCGTTGGCGGGGAAATTCTCGACCAGCAAGCCGTCCAAATACAGGCGGCCCGTGCCGATGGTCAGCCGGCGCGGCGCGGACAGGACGCCGATGCGAAACGCCCAGGGCGTTTCCATCGGCACGCCACTGCGACCGGTCGTGTCCAGCGTCTCCGCGCGTTGCCGGCGGGCCAGGATGGCGGATTGCGCGTTCCAATCGGAATCCAGCGCGACGCGGCCTTGCTGCATGCGCAGGGCGGCATGGCCGCGGCGTGGGTCGTAACGGGTCTGGCTATAGTCTCCGGTCACAAGTGCCTCCCCCCGGCAGCCCTTGCGGGCGCACCAGTCACGTTTCGTAGAAAATCCCGGCCGCGAGGCCGAGCTTCAGATATTCGCCAAGCCGCAGCCGCAGGTTCGCTTCCCGCTGCGTCGCGAACTGGTTGTGGAAGGCGCCCTGCTCGCCCTCATCCGCCGCGCCGGTGCGGATCGCCGCCGGGCAGGCGCGGGACAACTGGGCATAGCCCGGCAGCCCGTATCGCCGCGCGGTGAAGACCGGCTGCAACGAGGCCTCGATGCGCGCGCGGATGGCCAGCGGATCGCCATCGGGGCCGAGGCGTTCGATCTCGGCGGCGATGGCAGCTTCCGGCAGGCAGCGGTAGCGCGCCGGCAGCAAGGTGCCGGGCGGCAACCAGGAAAACCGCACGCAGCCGCTTTGCACGCGCGCGGCGCGGACGCGGGGATTTGCGCCTTCGGCATGCAGGATGCTGTCGGTGATCAGCGTGACTTCGGCGGCGGCGACGCGACCGATCACCGTCACCGCCTCCAGGCTCAGGATGCCGCCGGTGATGGCGGAGATTGCGGGGGAGGTCGCGTCCAGGATCGTGTCGCGCGCTTCCAGCCGCGCGCGGGCCGACAGGATGACGGGGCCGGAGATCACCGCCTGCATGACAATGCGCGCGCGGGTATCGGCGGCCTGCACGGATGGCGCGCCGGGGGTTAGCGGCGTGCCGTCGGGACCGAGGGCGAGGCCAGGCACCAGGGTGGCGTGGCGCAGGGTCAGCAGGCGCAACCCGGTGGCGGTGCCGGCACCGAGGCGCAGCGCGCCGCCGGCCAGCACCAGCCCCTCGACGGTGACACTCGCTTCCTCGCCCGTGCCGGTGACCTCCACGACGAGGTCGCCGGCCAGTTGCAACAGGGGCCGCGCGCCATTGGCGGCGCGCAGGAGGAGCGCGCGACCAGCGGGGACGCGCAGCAGCGGTGTTTCGGCATAGGTGCGACTGTCGCCCACCTCCACCACGCCGCCGCTGCCGGCCAGGGCCGCCAGAGCGGCCGAGATCGTCGGGTGGTCGCCCGGCACGCGCAGCAGCGGCATATCCGGCGGCGGCGAAAACTCGCCGCGCTCATAGGTGCCGCCGCCCATCGGGCCGGCGAAACCGTAGTGGAAGCCGACCCGCAGGCTGCCTGGCGCCTGGGCGTCGCGAAACAGCAGGCGGCCGCTTTCGGGGTCGATGGCGACGACCGCCGTGGGCGCCGCTGCCGCCCAGGCGCCGCCCGTCCGGTCGGACAGGTCGCAGACCACGACATCGGCGGCCGGCACGGGGACGAAGCGCCCGTTGGCGGCCAACCGGTCCAATTGCATTGCCCGCCCCGGGCCGAACCAGGCGGCGGGGTCCCGCGCCATCGCCAGGCGGCCGATCGGCGCGGGCACATCCAGCGGGGTGGCGATCTGGGTGACGGAACCCTCGGCCAGGCGCTGCGAGAACAGCGGCAAATCGGCGCCCAGCGGGTTCATCCGCCAGCGGAACGCATCCAGTGCCACGGGCGTCGCGCCGGGCAGCGGAAAGCCGCCCAGGCGCCAGAGGTGGATCGCGACATGGCCGATATTGTGCCGCCCGCGCCCCAATTCGATCGAGCGCACGTCGATGGTGGATTGGCTGCTGTCAAAAGCACCGCCCAGGCGGTGGAGCGCCAACCCGTCGCGCAGGCCCTGGGTCCAGGGCGCCTGCGGGCGGGGGTGGTTCAGGTATTGGGTGGTGGCCAGGCGCTGGAACATCTCGACGCAGCGGGCGGGCCAGCCGGTCACGTCGGCGGCCATCTGTTCCAGCATCGCCGCGGTGCCCTTGCGGCGGCGATAGGCGATGGTGTTGGCGACCTCCGCCCGCGGGCTGCTGACGGCGGCGGCGGCGCCATGCAGGGCGCGATAGCCGACCAGCGCGCCGATATAGGGCGCGACCCAATCGGCGCAGGTTTCGATGAACTGGTCGTCGTAGAGTTGGTCCAGATCCTCCTCGATCACCGCGATCTGTTCGGCGATGACGCCCAGCAGGTCGGCCAGCGGGCCGCCCTGTTCGGCGTCGCGCATCTGGTGGATCGCCGGCAGCAGGTGCAGCAGCGCGCGGGCATCCCAGGTCATGGCACCACCGCGATGTCGGGGTTGGCTTCCAGCAGCAGCAATTCGGCGCCGCGCAAGGTGCCATCGGCGCCAGGGCCGGCACCGGCGGCGCGCAGGCGGGGATGCGCGATCAAGGCGTTGTCGGGCGGCACGTCGCGGGCAAAATGCTGGGCCTGGGCGCCCAGCACGCCGGGCACCGCGACCACCGCCGCGATGACGGCGCTGAGCGCCATGGGTTCGGCAAAAGCGCGGGCGGAAAAACCGAAGCGGCGGGCCAGGATCGCCGCAACGGCCGCGCGCACCGGCTCCGGTTCCCACTGCGGCACCAGTTGCAGCCGCAGGCGCAGCCGGGCGCGGACCGGGCGCGCGGGACCAAGCGCCAGCAGCAACCCGGGTTCGGCGGCGCGGCCGAGGGCGGCGCGCAGCGCGTCCAGCGTCTCATCGCCCACCGTGGCGCCATCCGGCCCCGCGACGGTGACAAAGATGCGCCGCGCGGCGCCGGCCCAGACGAGATCGGCCCGCGCCTTGGCGATGCCGGCGAACCCGGCGGCGAAATCCGCGACATCGCCGTGCGACACCACACGGCCCAGGGTCAGCACGCTGGCGGGGGCGTTGCGGCGCAGGTCTTCAGGGCCTTCGGGGTTTTGGGCGCCTTCGGCGGGCATCGGGTTTTCGGCCGCCTTCAGCCCGAGCGGCCGGGCTGTCAGCAGGCTGACCGCGCCCGCCGGTGCCAGTCCCGCCAGGCCCGTGCCGCGACGATAGCGCGCGTGGATGTTGTTCTGCCCCGCGGGCAGGCGGGCGCCTTCGCGCCCATCGCCGAAGCGCAGGGTCAGCTTGCCGTCGGCGCCGAGGCTGGTCGAAAAAACCCGGTCGCGGGGGCCTTGGTCCAGCAGGGTCGGGACTTCCTGCCAGCGGATGCCGCCGGCGTCGATGGTCAGGCTGCTGGCGGCACCCCGGCCTTCGCGCGTGCGGGTATAGGTCAGCGGCGCCTGGGCCAGGGTGAAGGATTGCGACCCCCGCCCCGGATAGCCACCGCCGAGGATCTCCGACACCGCCTCCCCATGCGTCGCGCGGGCGATGTTGCCGAGGATGGTGAGGGAGGCGCGGTCGAAGGCGGCGGCCAGGGGCTGGGTCAAGCGCAGCGCGGCATGGGCGGGGTCGGCCGCTTCCTGGCGCAGCAGGGTCACGACCTCGGTGATCTGGGGCGCTTCGGTTCCGGCGATGGCGAAGAGCGGGTCGTCGGACAGGGTCAGCGCGCCCAGAAATCCATCGGCGTCGCGCAGCAGCCAGCGGGCCTGGCCGTTGCCGAGGTCGCGGGGCGCGGCGGCCAAGACCAGGCGCGCGCCCTCGGCCACCGCGCGGGTGCTGCCATCGGCGCCGGTCAGGGTGGCGGAAGCGGGGGCGAGAACCACGGCGGCGCGGCCACGCAGGATCAGCCGGCGCCCTTCCGGCAGGGTCGGCACCGGGCGGTCCAGCACGATCAGGTCGCCCAGCACCGGGTCGATCAGCGGCGCTTCTGCCAGCGGCAGGGGCTCGCTGCCAGCATAGGCCGCGGTGCCGCGATAGGCGGCGGCGTCGAACTGGCTGAGCCCCGCGGCGGTGTCCGGCACCACCTCCGTGGCGCGGCCGGACAGGCCGTAGGCGGCGAGCGCCGTCTCCTTCGCGCGGTTGATGCGGAACAGCGCGCGGGCCGTGGCGGTGGCCAGCACCAGCCAGCCGCCGGCGACGACCGATGGCAGCGCCTGGTCCAGCAGCACGACCCCATCGGTGAAGGCGAAGGCCCAGTCGGTGGCCGTGCCGCCCAGGGCCGTGCGCACCGCGGCGGTCAGTGCCGCCGGGTTGGGGGCGGACGCGCCGAACAGCGCGGTGCGCGCGCGCAGGGCGAAGACGCGCGGCGGGCCGGCGGCATTGGCGGCCCCGGCGTCGATGGTGCCGTCCAGGGTCACGCCCTGGCGGTTCGCCGCCGCATCGGGTTCCACCGACACGACGAAACGCAGCGACCAACCGGCGCCGCCCGCCGTGCGGTTGCGCGTGACGAAGAGCAGCGCATCGCCGGGCCGCAGCGCGACCCCCGCGCCGATCCAGGCGACCCGGTCGCCCGCGCGCGGCAGGAAGGGCACCGTCCGGCGCGGCGCGAAACTGTTCCAGGCGACCCGGGCCTCGATGGGTTCGATGGTTTCGTAGGCCTGGCTGGTCTGGCCGGGGCCGGGGATGCTCTGCACGCGCAGGCCGGGGGACAGGTTGGTGCCCGCCAGCGCCTGTTCCGGCGCGCCGGGCGCGGGTTCCAGGGTCAGCGCGAGGTCGACCGAGGCCGCGACCCCGGCGCCCGGCGCGTAGCCGACGAGGCCGGCCAGGGCGGACAGCGCCTCCGGCTCCGTCGCCGTCGGTAGATATGATTCCTGGATGATGCGTTCCTGGTAGAAGGTCAGGATATCGGCGGTGGCGGCAAAGGCATCCAGCAGCGCGATGGCGGGATCATCGTCTTCCCGCGTGCGCAGCCCGGCGAGGGCCGGGAATTCCGGCGCCGAGAGCCGCGCCAGCATCGCCTGCTTGAAACTGCCATGGGTGCCGGCGCGATAGGCGACGGTGGTCAGCCCCGGCGGGTTGTCGTGGGCGACGGTCCCTGCCCGCCCGGTGCAGCAGGCGCAGCCGGGGGCGTGGCCGGCGATGGGTGCGGCGGTGCCCGGGATGATCATTTGCCGCCCCCCAGGGTCAGGCGCAGCACGCCGTTTTCCGGTCGGTCGCGGTCGTTGTCGAGCCGCGCGATCTCAAGCCGCCCCAAGTCCAACTGCCCGGTTTCCAGCACCCGCCGGTCGGGGCGGCCGAGGCGCTGCAGCCGCGTCACCTCGACCGACATGACCCCCGCCACCGCCTGGGCCGCGGCCAGGATGGCGCTGATGCGGACGGGTTCGGCAAAACTCAGCCGGTCGGGGTCGAACAACTGGCGCGGCCCGAGTGCTGCGAGCAGCCCCTGGCGGACCTGGGCGCGGAAGTATCCAGGGTCGACGCAGACCATCAGGTCCAGTTCCAGCGGCACGAAGCGCGGCGCGTCGATGGCCAGGTCCGTCCCGGCTAGGCGGCAGGGTTCCAGCCCTGCCCGCAGGTCGGCGACCATGGCGGGGTCCGCGGCGCCGCCGAGCGCATCAACGGTGACGAAGGCGGTGCGCCAACTGCCGGTCCAGCGGAAGGTCGCGGCGGCGCGCTGCACGCGCGGTTGGCGGGCGGCCAGGGTGGCGTAATCGGCCTCGGTCACCGCGCGGGCCAGGCTGCGCCAGGCGTGTGGCACGCGGCGGCGTGCGGTTTCCATCGGCTCGGGATCGGTGCCGCCGGTCGCGGCCAGCGGGTTGCGGGCGCCCAGGATGCGGGCGTCGTCGCTGACCACATGGGTCAGCGCATCGGCGCCAAGGTTGCCGGCACTGCCATTGCCCACGCGGTAGGTCGCGACGAAGCGCGTGCCGGCCTGCGGCCGCATGCCCTGGCGGTCGTCGCCGAAACGCAGGCGCAGGCTGCCGTCCTCCTCGGCCTCCGGCACGAATTCGCGGGCGCTGGCGGGGCTGCCCAGCAGGTCGGCGGCGGCGGTCCAGAGGTTAGGGATGCCGGCTTCCTCGGCGGCCAGGGTGATTCGTGGCCGGGCGTCCCCTGGCCGCGCGGCCAGGGCGGCGCGGGCCGAAGGCGCGGGATGGGTGTAGGGCACGGCAAAGGTCAGCCCGGCCTGGCGCAGCAGCGGCAGGTAGCGCGGCGGGACCAGGCTGCCATCGGGGCGGGCCAGGCGGGGCATGGGGACCGGTGGCAGATCCTCGGCCGGCACGGCCAGGCCGTGGTCGGCCAGCACGATATTGCCGCGCGCCAGGCTGACATCGCCGATCGGCACATCCCGTTCCGTGCGGGTGGACAGGCAGAAGGCGAAGGGCAGCGCGTCGTCGGCGGCCCATTCGATCTCGGTGATCTCGGCGTTCAGGATGGCGTCGCGCAGGGGCGAGTTATCGGCCTCGCGGGCCAGGACCTGGGTCAGGCGGACGGGCCAGCGATGCGCGGGGTCGGCGTCCTCCGGCCGGCCGGTGCGGGGGCCGAGGACTTCCTCGAAGACCAGCACATCGCCGGCGGCCAGCCCGGGGAAATGCCCGGCCAGGGTCGCGCGCACCGCACCCGCCGGCAGGCCGCAGGCGGCATCGCCCCAGGTGTGGAACAGCATGCGATCATGCGTGGGGAACAGGCGCTGGGGGTGCAGCGTGCCAAAAACCTCGCCGCCCAGGGCCAGGGCCGCATCGGTCACCGCCGAAGGAATGCGGCCGCTCAGGTTTGGCCGTTCGGTCAGCAGCATCGCGCCCTGGTCCAGCAGGATCGGCACCACGCTGTCATCGGCCAGCGGATCGACGCGGATCTGCACATGGGCGCGGGCGTTGCAGCCCTCGCCCAGCCGGTAATCCACCAGCCGCGCGTGGCGTCGGACGGAAACGCGGCGGCGGGCCGTCGCGAGATGCGCTTCCGTCGCCACCGCATCCTGCCGGTAGGCGAGTTGGTCGGCGACATAGGCCAGGAGTTCGACCAAGGTGACCCCGACATCGGCCGGGTTGCGGTCGGCCCAGGCGGGGGCGATCAGCGACAGCCGGTCCAGCATGACGCGGCGGAAACTGGCGTAGTCGCGCGCCAGGTAATCGATGTCGGGCGGATCGGGCAGCGCTGGCGGTGGTGCATCGGGCGCGATGCAATCGAACTCCGACGGGCATTCGACGCGGAAGGAAAATCCGACGCGCGATAGCGGCGGGTCGATGTTGTCGGGCGGCCGGTCGTCCAGCGGCCCGCGACGCAGCCGCAGCGTATAGGTTGAGAAATCGCCTGCGAGATCGGTGCGCACCACCAGGATGTTCGCGGCATCCGGCAGGGCGGTGAAGAAGCCGGGCATTTCCTCCGGCACCAGCGCCGCGTCGATGGCATCCGCGGACCGCGCCCAGAGCACCCGCACGGGCGCGATGCGCACGCCGCCCTCGATCACCACCTGGTCGGCGGCGAGCCCGGCCGCCGGGCGCAGCAGGTGCAGCAGCAAGGTGCGCTGGCGCGGCGTGCCGGGCGGGGCGGCGTTGTCCAGCACCTCCAGGTGGTCGATGCCGTTCCAGGTGGTGGCCGCCACCAATTCCCGCCGGCGCGGATCGTCGCAGGTGTAGATCACGGCAGCCCCCGGGAGAAATCGGCGGTGGCACGGGTCTGCTCGCTGCGGTCGAGGTAGGCGATGCGCACGCGCAGGGTGGAATCCTCGGCCTCGATCTCCACGGCTTCGACGAGGATGAGGTCGCCGAGCCATTGCTGCAGCGCGCCCTGCACCAGGAATTGTGCGGTCGCGGCGATCTCCGGCGCATTCGGTGAAAAGACGAGTTGCAGGATGCCGCTGCCGAAATCGGGGCGGTTCACCCGCTCACCCGGCTGGGTGAAGAGCACCTGCGCGATCAGCCCGCGCAAGTAGGAGGCGCGATCGGCCTCCGCCGTGCGGGCGCGGGCGTCGAAGCGGAAGGGGAAGGCGACGTGCATGGGCCTACATGCCCGTGACGCGGGTTTGCGCCATGACCGGGATCAGCGGCGTGCCGGTCGGGACGCAGACGGATTGGCTGTCCATCAGCAACACCGGTTGGCCCATCACCTGCACGCGCGTGGCGGCGGTGACGAATTGCGCGGTGACGCAGGGGCCGGTGCCGGCGGCGGGCGGCGGCATGGTGCAACCGGCGACGGTCCAGGGCGCGGCGATGGTGACGACCGGCTGGCCGCTGACGGTGACGCGCGGCTGCGGCGCGGTCGGCTGCGCCTGGCCCGCGTGCGAGCAGATCACGGTCGCGCCCATATGCAGCAGGAAACCGGGCATCGCGTCGTCTCCCTCAGATCACGGTCAAGGCGCCGTTGTTGATGGTCACGGTGGGGCCGATCAGCGTGATGCTGGCGCCCTTGCCGTTCATGATCGTGATGCCCGTGTCGTTGACGACCAGCATCGCCCCGAGCGCCGTCTTGATCATGATGCCGCCGGTCGGCCCTGGCACGTCGTTGATGGTAATGCCGTTCTGCAACGGCGTCTGGAAGGTCAGCCCAGGCACGCCAGGCGGCACGGTCTGCGCCAGCACGGGGACTTCGGCGGCAGACCCCCAAAAGCCGCCGACCCAGATCGGGTAGTCGGGATCGCCCCGTTCGAACTCGACCCAGACGCCAGCGCCGATGGGGGGGACGGTGACGACACCGCTCTGGATACCCACCGCCGGCAGGCAGGGCATCGCCCAGGACGACGGCAGCACCGAGGACACATCCGGCACGATCACCTGGATGCGCCCGATCATCATCGGATCGACATTGTTGAGGCAGGTGCCGCGATATTTGCCGAGATAGGTGCTCATGCCGGCACCACCGGAACGGTCGGCATGATGCCGTTGCGGGCGAGTTCGAAACCCTGCGCGTAGCTGCCGCGCTTGATTTCATGCGTAACGCGCTTGACGAACCACAGCCCGTCGAAGGCCAGCCCCGCGCCGCGCAAGCCGACCAGCTTGCGCGCCCGCAGCACGCGGCCATAGCGCAACACGTTCAGCCGCCCCGTCGCGAAAACACTGTCATTGTGCTGCGCCGCATAGGCGATGCCGGACATCAGCGCCTGGCCTGGCGACAGCCGCGCCGTGTCCTCCAGCCGCGTGATCTTTGGCGGCAGCGGCGGCAGCAGGCCAAGGGGCGGGTTCAGTGGCGTGATGTCGGGGATGGGGATGGGGATCGGCGCCTTGGAGGTCTTTTCGTGGATCATCACGATCGGCATTTCCTTGGCCTCGCGATCCATCCGGAAGCTCAGTTGCTCGACATTGGTATGGGCATCCATGTCGATCGACAGCGCCGGCTGCACCGGACCCACGCGCAATTCCGGCCCCCAATAGGCGACGGCCATGCCCGGCTGCGGCCCGGGATCGACGTGGAAGATGTAGCCCGCCTGGCGCGCCAGGCGCTTCACGTAGTCCAGGTCCTTGCCCTGCTGGCGCGGGATCTGTTCGATCGGCAGGGGCAGGTCCTCGACCAGCCCCGGGATCACCATCGGCACCATCCCGAGCCAGGCGTACTTTGCAAGGATCAGCAGCACCCGCGCGGCGGGCGGCATGGCGGGATAAGGCAGCCCCGAGAAATCGAGGTAGCCCATCACCTGGCTCAAATCCTTGCCCTGGATTTTCAGCGTGGCGGGCGATCCCGGTTCGATCTGGTGCTGGGTGACGACGCCATCCATCAGCACGACCGTGGTGCCGCCGACCGTCGCCGACAGCACCACGCGCAGCAGCGGGATCGAGCCGCCGCCGGCGATCAGGAACAGCGTCGTCAGCGGCGAACGGCGGTCGATTTCGAAGGTGAGGTCGAAGCCGCTTTCCTCCTCGCCCGAGGCTTCGGTCACCTGGACGGAGACCAGCGCGTCGATCACCTCCTTCGGCGCCGGAATGGCGATGCCGGGGCCGATGCGCAGGCCAAGCTGGATGCCGCCGAGGAGCATGGTCAGCCGCCCCCCATGCCGGCGGCGAGGGTGATGCGCAGGCGGCGCCCGGGGGTCGCGGTCAGTTCCTCCGGCGCCAGCGCGCCATTGGCGTCGCAGAGGCGCCAGAATTGTTCGGCATCGCCGATGGTGGCGGCGGCGATGCGGTCCAGCCGGTCGCCCTGCACGACCAGATGTTCGCCGATGGCGGTGAAGGCGGCGGTGGGTGGGATCACCCGGCGCGGCAGGTGGGCCACGGTGGTGCCATCGGGCCGCACGAACTGGCGCAGCGGCAGCCCGTGGTAGCGGCTGTTCGGCGGGAAGGGCGAATGCGTCAGCGCCCCCGCCTGGAACAGCGCCTGGACCGGATCGGTGAAGCCGCTCATGGCAAGCCACTCAGGCCGAGGGCGGCGAGGCCGGGCTGCGATGCGAGCCCCGCGAGGCGTTCCTTGTTCTGCAGATAGCCCATGAACAGGCCGGAGCCGCGATGGGCGAAGCCGAGGTCGTCGACCGTCAGCACACGCATCGCCAGGGTCACCTTGGCGCGAATGGGGTTCAGTGAGGAATCGAAGGCTTCCTCGGTGACGCTGAATTCGGTCAGCCGCACCGGCACGACGCGATTGCGCGACCAGATGAAGAGGCAGAGTGGCGCCTCCATCGGCGCGATTTCCAGATTGCCCTGCGCGGCCTGCGCGGCATTGGACTGCAAGTGGCTGCTTTCGGGATAGGCCAGGATTTCCATCGCCGCGAGATCGGGGAAGAGCCCATGCGCGACGGCCGCGGCGTTGCGGTCGGGGTCGTGCAGGCGGTCCGTGGCGTCCAGTTCCACTTCGACGCGCAGGGTTTCGACGGCCGGGCCGCGCAGGCGCAGTGCCTCGGCGCGTGACTGGCCCTGCGCTTCGGGTGTCTGCGCGGTCAGGGTCCGGGTCAGGTTGTCGGGGTTGTATTGCAGCGCGATCACCCGCCGCACCGCCGCCGTCGCGGGGTCGAGCAGGACCAGCCCGCCCTTGATGACGCGGGGCGAGGCGGTGAGGCCGGTCATGCCTCGATCACCTCGACGCCCGCTTCGCGCAGGATGACGATGATGACCAGCGCGGTCGCGGCACCACAGGCCACGACGAGTGCAGCGGCTTCGCAGACGCCGGAGGCGAAGCAGGCGATGATGAGCGCGAGGGCCGCGACGCTGATCACCGCGATGATCCAGGCCGGCAGGATTTCACGGACCCGCTCTTCGGCGGCCTTGGGGTCGAAGACGCTGCATTTGCAGACCTTCCCGCCTTCCTTCCCCGCGAAGATGTTGCATATGCCGTTCTTGTCGTTCTCTTTGCAGGGGAAGCCCTTGCACTTGTTCCAGGGGCGCGATTCACAGGTGCGCAAGGCCCGCATCAGGGTCACGGGCGCCATTGTCGGTGCCTGCGTGGCGAACCGTTCGGCCTGGGCTTCGAAGGGCGAGTCAGGGGCACCGATGACCAGATTGGCGGGGACAGGGGCCGCGCCCTGCTGCGCGACATGGACGAGTTCATGCGCGAGGAGATGATCGCCCTCCGCCGTGCCGGGGGCGAAGCGGCCCGGGCCAAAGACGATATGCGCGCCAACGGTATAGGCCAGCGCATCGACCGCCGTGGCGGATTCGGCGGCGCGTGAATCGCTGTGGATGCGCACCTGGGAAAACGCCGGGCCGAGGATGCGTTCGGCCAGCGGGCGCGACCGGTCGTCCAGCGCGGTGCCGGGCGCGCGCAGCACGGCATGCACGATCGGCGGCGCGAAGCCTGACGCGGTCGCCCCCGACCGGGTGCTGCGTTGCAGCTTGCGGTCGTCTTTCTTGCCGCAGCCGCAGGCGCGTTGCAGGAGGGCGGGGGTCATGCCTCGTTCACCGTGACGCCGTTGTCGCGCAGGATCGCGATGACCACGGCGGCGGCGGCGGCACCGCAAGCACCGATCAGGGCCGCGGCCTCACACACACCCGTCGCGAAGCACGCGATGATGGCGGCGATGGCGGCGGCACTCAGGATGGCGAGCAGCCAGCCCGGCAGCAGTTCCATCACCCGGTTGGGCGTGGGTGCGTCGCCCGATTGGTCGCGGCAGCGGCAGCCGTAGGTGATGCCGCCCCATTGGCACACGCCGCCGCGCCCGCTGGCCGCGGTGCAGGGGGTGCCGGCGCAGTTGCGGACGGTGCGGCCTTCGCAGGACGCGCGCATCAGCATGGCCGGGGCAGCGGCGCGGGGGGCCGCCTGGACCTGTGTCGCGACTCTTTCGGCCTGCGCTTCGAAGGCACTGTCCGGCGCACCGATCGCGAGGCTGGCCGGGACAGGCGCGGCCCCTTGCTGCGCCACATGCGCGAGTTCATGGGCGAGGAGGTGATCGCCCTCCGCCGTGCCGGGGGCGAAGCGGCCCGGGCCGAACACGATGTGCGGCCCGACGGTATAGGCCAGCGCGCCGACCGCCGTCGCGGAATCCGCCGCGCGTGAATCGGTGTGGATGCGCACCTGGGGAAAATCGGGACCAAGAATGCGTTCCGCCAGCGGACGGCTCCGTTCATCCAATACAGTGCCGGCGTCGCGCAGGACGGCGTGCACGATCGGCGGCGCGAAGCCCGATGTGGCCGCCCCCGCCTGGGCGCGGCGTAGCAGCTTGCGCTCGTCCTTCTTGCCGCAGGCGCAGGCGCGTTGCAGGAGGGCGGCGCTCATCGCCCCACCCTCCGCGCGACATGCGCCGCGAGGGCTGTGGCAAAGCCGGGTTCGCCTGGCCGAGCCGGCAATGCCGCCGTGTCCGGCCCGCGTGGTGCCGTGTCCGCCAGGCGTTGGGCGAGTGCGCGCTCCACTTGCCGCCGCAGGGCCGCCGCATCGACCGGGCCCTCCACGGACAGCGTGCCGATGCGCAAGGTCACCGTCATGGCCATCCCTCCAATTCGCTGCTTGTCAGGGGTTGTTCCAGCTTGGCGTATTCGGCCAGGGCCGCCTGCTTCAGTTGCGCCATCCCGACCGGCGTGCCCGCCGCCATCGCCAGATGCGCGGCGCTGAGCGCCAGGTTGCGGATATGCCCGCCCGCCAGGGTCAGTTGCGCCAGGCGCGGGTAATCCAGGTCCGCGACGGGTGTCGCTGCCGGGAAGGCGCCGCGCCACAGCGCCTCACGCAGCACCGCATCCGGAAAGGGAAAGCCCAGCACGAAGCGCAGCCGGCGCCGGAAGGCGGGGTCGAGGGCGGCACGCTGATTGGTCGTCAGGATGGCGAGGCCGGCATAGGCCTCCATCCGCTGCAACAGGTAGCTGACCTCGATATTGGCGTAGCGGTCGTGGCTGTCCTTGACCTCCGACCGCTTGCCAAACAGCGCATCGGCCTCGTCGAACAGCAGGATCGCGCCGCTGGCCTCGCCGGCATCGAAGATGCGCTTGAGGTTCTTCTCGGTCTCACCAATGAATTTGCTGACCGTCTGCGACAGGTCGATGCGATAGAGGTCGAGGTCCAGGCTGCGCGCCAGCACCTCGGCCGCCATGGTCTTGCCCGTGCCGCTCGGGCCGGCGAAGAGGGCGGCCAGCCCCATCGCCCGGCCCCGTGCGGCAAAGCCCCAGGTGCCGTGCAGCCGCGCGGCTTGCGCGACATGCAGGCGGATTTCCTCCAGCCCCTGGCGCACCGGGGCGGGCACCACGAGGTCGTCCCATTCCGCACGGGGATCCAGGCGCTCGGCCAGCGCGTCCAGGGGCTGGCGCGCAAGGGCGCGTGCCTCCGGCCACAGGCGCCGCGCGGCTTCGGCGGGGGGCAGGATCGCGAGGTTGCCGGCGATCGTCGCGACCGCGGCGCCGTCCAGTGCGAAACGCTCCGCGACGGCGGCGAGTTCGGGTGCCATGCGATCGGCGGCGGGGCCGAGAGCCAGGCGCCATAGCGCCTCGCGCTCCGACGCATCGGCCGGTGGTGGGGTGAGCGGCAGGCGTGGACGTGAGGGCAGCGGCAAGGGCGCTTCCAGCCCCAGTAGCAGGGGGGAGGCCATCTCCTCCGCGAAAAGTGCCAGGCGGCGCGGTGCTGGCCCTTCGGCGACCACCAAAAGCGCGGCGCCGGCCAGGGCCAGTTCGCGTTCGCAAAGCCGCGCGAGGGCGACGCGTTCGGCCGCGGGTTCGGGAATGTCGGCCGCGTCCAGCGCCAGCAGGCGCAGCCTTGCGAGCGAGGCCATGGCCGCCGCCAGCCGTTCGGCGGGGCCGGTGATCTCCACGACGGGCGGGACAGCGCCGCCGGAACTGAGCCAGCGGGCACCGACGAGGGACACAGCCTCGGCCTCGCGCTGGGTCAGCCGGGTCGGTTCCGGGATGGTGCGCAGCAGCCCGGCCAGGCGGGGGTCCTCGGCCTCGACACCCAGCAGGTAGAACAGGATGCGCTGGTCCAGGCGCAGTGCGGCCGTGGTCAGCGGTTCGCCGGGCGTGGGTTCCAGCAGCAGCCAGCGACGCAGCGGGCGGGCGGGGGAAAGGGCGCTCCAATGCGGCGCCTCCAGCACCGCCAGCCCCAGGGCGAAGGTGACGGCGGCGCGGCCGTCCGGATGCTGGGCCGCGACCCGTTGCGCGAGTGCTGCGTCCAACTCAACCCCGGCGGCCAGCAGGATCAGATCGCGTTCGAAGGGTGTCAGCCCAAAAGCCTGTTCCAGCGCGATGGCCGTATCCGGCAGCGGCGCGTCGTGTGGTGCGTCACCGCCATCCAGCCGGGCGCGGAGGCGTTCGAACACGGCCGCCAGGGCGCGTTGCTGAGGTTCGGCCTGGTCGCGGATTGCGTTCATGGCAGCGCCACCTGCTGCGTCGGGTCGAAGCGCGGCGGGCGTTGGCTGCGGTCGACCAGCAGGCTTTCGGCGCCATCGACCCGCAGCCGCACGGGAACCGTGACCCCCGTGGGCAGGCCGGTCGCGCGGAAGACCAGTGCTGAGCCGGTGCCGCCACCCGGCACGGCGCGGCTGCCGACGACGAGCCCCGCGACCTGCCCCGGCCGCAGGGGCGGGCTGGCGGTGACATCCAAGCGCACGACGCCGCCGGGTTCGGCGACCGCGGCGATGGCGCGCAGGCGGGGGGCCAGCAGCAGCGGCAGGGCATTGGTTTCGATCACCCGCGCACCGCGCGTGACGCGCAGCGAGACCATGTAGAGCCCGGCGCGCCAGGCGTTGGGGTCCTCCGGCGATCCGGGCGTGGGCGCGGCGGCGGGTGGGTCCGGCGGCAGGGCGATGCTGACCTCGGCCGCCGTGCCCGGGGCCGGCAGCACTAGCACCTGGCCGGAGACGGGGTCGCGCAGCAGGGCCTGGACCGCATCGCCCTCCAGCGCCGCGCCACGTAGGACCACAGTTTCGCCGAGGCGTGCGGCGGGCTGGCCGATTTCGAACAGCGACGGCACGGCGGTGGCGAGCGAGGCCAGGGCGATGACGCCCTGGTCGCGGCCGGTCGTCGGATCGCCCTCACCCCGCGTCAGCACCGGCAGGGCGGCGCGGACGGGGCGGCGGCGTTCCAGCAACAGGACCGAGACCTGGTAGGCGGCGGAGGGACGGTAGGTGCTCTGGAACGAGGTCCAGAGTTTCGACAGCCCATCCAGCCCGAGTTCATGCGGCGTGACGCGGATCAATTCCGCCTGGTCGGCCAGATCGCTGCCGATCAGCGCCTGCCAGGCAGCGGGGGCGGTGCCGCCGCCGGGTGGGTTGGCCAGGATGGTGCGGATGCGGTCGCGCGCCAGCACGGCGTTTTCGTGCAGCAGTTGCATGGCGTGGCCGAGCAGGATTTCGCCCTGCAATTCGGCCGAGGAATAGGCGCTGAGCAGGTAGCCAAGGGTCAGCCCCATCAGCGGTTCCGCGATCCGCCCGCCACGGCTGTCGCGTTCCGGCAGGTTGCCCCCGGCCCAGGCGGCGTTGGGCGCGATCTGGTGGAGGAAGAGGTTGAGCTGCGTCACCTCGGCCGCGTTGGAATCCGGCCGCACCCGATCGGGCGGCAGGGCGGAAACCAGGATGCTGCCGCCCACCGCCGCCGACAGGCCGCTGCCGGTCAGCCCGGTTTGCAACAGGTCCTGCAAGACCCGGGTGACCGAGGCGATGGCGAAGCCGTTGCTCATCGCGGCGGATCGCGGCGCAGGTAGCGGTCGAGCGACATGAGGGTGCTGGCCCGGGGCGCTGGGGCGACGGGGGCGGGTGGGCTGCGGACCTCGATGCGGCCGATCTCGATGCGGACATCGGGGGGTGGTGCTGCGTCGCGGGTGGCTTGGGCGAAAACGGCGCGGGGACGTGGTGGGCTGGGCTGCGCCAGCAGGGTGCGGGGTGGCGGCGCGGCTTCGGCAAAGGCAGGGCGCGCGGGCGCGGGGATGGCGCCGGGTGGCATCGGTGGCGGGCTGGCCGTGATCGGGATCGGCGGGGCCTGGCGCGGCGCGGGGTCGGCCAGCGCGGCAGCGGGTGCGGTGACGGTCTGCGGTGGTAGGAACGGTGCGGCCACGGGCGTCGCCGCCTGCACGGGAAGCGGCACGGCGACGGGCGGCGGCGTGAGCGCCCCCGGCGCCATGCGGCGCGCGAGGACGGGCGTCGCCATGCTGCTGACCCTGCTGGGGGCGGCCTGTGCCGGGGACAGGTGGGCGGTGACCGCTGGCTGTGCCGGGGCTGGGACACGGGGCGGCATCCGGCGTGGCGCAGACGCTTCCGGCACGGCCGTCGGCGCCATCGCCGCATCCGGCGGGGCGGTTTCTTCCAGTGGAGAAGGCGCCGGGCCGTCCTCAAAAATCCCGCGCGGGCGGACGCGCAGCAGTTGCCCCTGCCCCGTGGCCCGCGCCATCAGCAGGGCGAACAGGTCCGCCATCAGCCGGCCAGGTCCAGATAGGCGCGGCGCCGGGCGGCCGGCAGCGCCAGGATCTCGGCCTCGGCCCAGCCATAGGCGCGGGCCAGGGCGGCGACTTCCGCCAGCAGGCGGGGCGCGGCGGCGGCGATGTCCTGGGCGAGCAAGGCTTCGGCATCGAGCCCGGCCAAGGCCACGGCGCCGCAATCCGGGCAGGTCAGCGACACCGTCACCTCGATCAGTGGATCGCGCGCGCCCAAAACCTCGGTCGCGGCGATGCGCAGGCTGTCGGGCAAGGTTTTGGGCGGGACTGGGGTGTCGCCATGCGTGGCGTCCAGGATGCAGGCCTCGAACAGCGCGCGGGCCGGATCGGGGGCAAGGGCCGCCGCGTGCAGGTCCGCCGCCGTGGGGGCGCGAACCCGTGCGTAAAAACCTTCGGCGGCGATGTGGCAGGGCGCATCGTCGGGCGGCGGGTCGCGCAGCAGGTCGCGCAGGTCCAGCGCCACGTCCAGAGCCGCACCGCAGTCCGGGCAATCGGCCACCGCGTCCAGCACCGGGCCGAAACTGGCGATGCGGATGCCCAGCACGTCGCGCATGCGCATGCCCAGGGGCTGGTCCGGGTGCAGCCCGAACATGGCGGGGTCGGGCCCAGCCTCCCAGGCGGCAATCACCCCCGCGGCGTCCAGGCCACGCGGTGTGGGGCTGGGGTCAGCCCGCATCACCCAGCTGCGGTTCGGACGGTTCGACGACCGCTTCGTCGCGTTCCCAGCCCTCGTTCTCCAGTTTCAGCGACTGGATCGCCACGGCGTTGGCATTGGCATCCAGGTCGGGCAGCGCCTGGTATTCCGACACCCAGGCGCGGAACACCTTGTAGGCCAGGGCCAGTTGCCCGGCCTCGTTATACAATTCGATGATGATGTCCTTGCGGAAATCCTTCAGCGAGGCTTCCGATCCCAGCCCCGCGCCAAAATTCCAGACCTTGGAGGCCCAGGCTTCGAAAGCCGCGTCGTGGGTCACGCCGCGTTCCAGGGTGATCGGTTCGAATTTCGATCGGCCGGGGGATTTGCGGCTGGTGCTGGGGTCGCCGCCCTCGCGGTGTTCCACCACCTCGGTCGTGCGCTTCAGCGCGCTGACCTTGCTGACGCCGGCGACGAAGCGGCCGTCCCACCGAACCCGGAACTTGAAGTTCTTGTATGGGTCGAACCGCGTGGCGTTGACGCTGAACTGGGCCATGCCGGACCCCTCCCCTGGTTTGTCAGACCTGACCCTGGCCGGCCATCTGCTGCAGTTTCACGATGACGAATTCGGCCGGCTTCAGCGGTGCGAAGCCGACGATGATGTTGACGATGCCAAGGTCGATGTCGGCCTGCGTCGTTGTGCTGCTGTCGCAGCGCACGAAATACGCCTCACGCGGGGATCGCCCCTGGAAAGCGCCCTGGCGGAACAGTGTGTTCATGAAGGCGCCGATGTTCAGCCGGATCTGCGCCCAGAGCGGTTCGTCGTTCGGTTCGAACACCACCCATTGCGTGCCGCGATAGAGCGATTCCTCCAGGAACAGCGCCAGCCTGCGGATCGGGACGTATTTCCATTCCGACGCCGCCTGGTCGCTGCCGTTCAAGGTGCGCGCGCCCCAGGCGATCGGGCCGAAGGCAGGGAAGTTGCGCAGGCAATTGAGGCCGAGTGGGTTCAGCACGCCGTTCTCGCCATCGGTCAGTTGCAGGTCCAGCGCCTGCACCCCGCGCAGCACGGCCTCGGTCCCCGCCGGCGCCTTCCAGACGCCGCGCGCGGCATCGGTGCGCGCATAGAGCCCGGCGATCGCGCCGGAATTGGCGAAGGAGCGTTGGCGATTGTTGTCCAGCGGATCGGCCGCCCGGATGCGCGGGAAATAGGCGGCGGCATTGGGGCTGCGCAGCGAGCCATGGGCGGCGAGCCAGGCACGCGCCTCGGCCAGCGTGTCCACGGCGGCGGGCATGTCCATGATGAAGAAGGCGCGGCGTTCGGTGGCATAGGCCAGCGCCTGCGCCAGCAAGCCATCATCCGACTGGTCGGGCAGGACCAGCAGGTTGAACAGGTCGGCATCCTCCAGCGCGAAAAGTCCCCGCCGGTCGGCCCTGCTGCCGATCAGCCCCGTGGGATTGGGCGGATCGCCATCGGCCCCCGGCACCGCCGCGCGCTGCGCCTGGACGGTCGCGCCGATCCCCAGCGCATAGGCCGCGACATTGGGGCTGACCGAGGCCCCGGTCAGGCCCATGGAGGTCGCGGTGACATCCGCCCCCGCATCGGCGAAGACCAGGCGCGCGCCCGGATTGCCCCCGCCCGCCGTGATCAGCAGCCGCCCATCCGAAAGCCGTACGCCGGCGCCGCGCAGCGCGGTGACGCTGGAGGCGCCAAGGGCCGCCTGCACCACATCCACCAGCGCCTGCACGCTGGCCGGCCGCGCGCCGGTCCCCCAAAGTGGCAGGTCCACCGGCCCCACATCCGCCTGGCCCGGCGCCTGCACCGTGACCCGGACGGAGGCCACGGCCGCCATGCTGTTCACATCCTGGATCGTCGTACCCAGCGTGCCGGTCTGGACCGGCCGGATGCGGGCAGCGCCCTCGACCTCCCGCCCGCCATTGGCCGGGCCGAAGCGTAGCGCGACCGCCGCGTTGCGCTGGCTGGCATTGCCGAGCCGCACCGACGATCCCTCCCCCTGTCCCGGCGGCGTGCCGGCGGTCCCGAGCAGCCGGTTGGTCGACACCGTGCAGGTGAAGTTCGCGAATCCCGGCAGGCCGGGGCGCAGCGCGCGCACCCGGGTCTCGATCCGTTGCGCCAGGGTCGCCAGCCGGGTTGCCAGGTCGGGACCGGCCAAGCTCGTCTCACCAGCGTCCAGCACGTCGAATTCGAAGGGGCCGTCGCCATCGATGCTGACCGAGATCCGCCGCCGGTCAGCGTTCAGTTGATCGATGTTCGCCACCGCCAAGGTGCCGCTGATCGCGGTCGCATCGAGATTGGCCACCACTGTGAGCGCCGTCGGCGGCCGTGCGAGGATGACGAGGTTGGAGCCGGCGTTGACCACGCTCGGCGCGTAATTCGGTGCCCGGCTGTTCATGCTGAGGTTGCGGAATTGTTCGACACGGGCGGGTTGCGGCCCCACGCCATTGTCGACCATCTCGGTCACCGTCAGGTTGAACAGGCTGCCCGGGCTGCTGCTGTCGTAGTTCACATCCAGCCGGAGCCCATTGCCCCAGGCCCCATCGGATGCGGCGGTCGCGGTCAGCACCACCGGGTCGCCGCCGGCCAGCCCATTGGCGAGGCCGACCGAGGCGGCCTGCGCACCCTGCGCCACCCGCACGATGATGCCGCGCGCCCCGCCGTTCAGGAAGAATTGCTGCACCGCATAGGACAGCGGCGCATCGGCCGTGAGCCCGCCGAAGCCGCGTTCGAAATCGGCGAAACTGAAGATCGGCACCGGGCGATTGACCGCGCCGCGCGCGGTATAGCCGACAAAGGCGGTGACCGATGTGGCAACACCGGCGATGGCGCGCACGCCGCTCGGCAATTCTTCAATATAGACACCCGGATAGCTGACGGATGTAGCCATCAGACGCCCCCCTTTTCCCCAAGACGACCGGCAGGGCGGATCGCTTTACGGGCGATACCGACCTGGCTGGCGTCAAGCGGCCCGTATTTTAGCGTCAGCCAAGTATCGGGGCTGCGACGGGGCGTTCGTTCTTTTCGCCATCCGCGCGGAGCCTAGGAGCCGTGTAACGGCTGACGCAAGCGGAAAATCCCCGCCGGCCGAGGCCCAGTCGCACAGGATTGTGATGTCGATTTTCCAAAATTTCGACAGTTGCTACCGTGCATCCAAAGTGATCGTCAGGACCTGCGACATGTGGCGCAAAAACGAACGGCGCCGTGAAAGGCTCGGCCGCACGGGCGTGATGCGCGCGTACCGGATCAGCGGATACAACCGGTTCAGGCGGTCGGCCGCGCCAGCAAGGCCGCGTAGTCGGGCGGTGGAAACGGCACGGGTTCGACCCGGCACCGGGCGGGATCACCGGCGATCTGCCGCAGCGAAGCGGCGGCGGCGTCGAGGTCCGGATCGGCCCATTCCATATCCGGGAAGTCATAGGTCGCCTGGGGGTCACGCGCGGGAACCAGGGCGAAGGGCACCGGGTAGACGCCGGGTCCGGTCATGAAATCCATGTTGCCCGACCAGCCGGTCGCGACCACGGGCAGGCCCAGCGCCATGGCTTCCGCCACGGCGAAGCCAAACCCCTCGGCCCGGTGCAGCGAGATCATGGCATCCGCGGCGGCCATCAGCGCCGAGAGGTCGGCGCCGCCCATGTCCCGGTCCAGCACGATGACATTGGGTCGCGCGGCGGCCGCGCGTGCGACGCCCTGCCAGGCTTCGCCGGCATGGGCGGTGCCATGCGTCTTCAGGACCAGCACGCGGTCGGGGCGGTCGCCAAAGGCCCGGGCATGCGCCTCGATCGCCCCCAGCGGATTTTTTCGCGCGACGGAGGAGCCTGCGTCGAACATGCACAGGGTGACGAAGGCATCGGCCGGCAGGCCGAAGCCGGCCCGGTCGATCGGCGATGGCGCCGGCATCGGGACGGGGTGCGGGACGATGGTGACAGGCGGCCCGCCGGGCGCACGCATCGCCGCCGCGCAGAATTCCGACGGAGTCCATATTTCATGGACGAAGCGCCGCCCCGGTTCCCAATCCGCCGGCAGGCGCGGCAGTTCCCAGGCCCAGTAGCCGATGATCCGCTTGCCACGCACGGCGCGCCGGCCAAGGACGTGCAGCGCCCAGGGCAGCATGGGTCCGTTCACATGCAGGACCAGTGTGCCCGGCCCGTCGGCGAGCTCGGCCGGCGGGTGCCAGGCGCCTTGCTTGTGCGGGTGGGTGATGTCGGCGCCATGGGCATCGATGCCGGCGGCGCGCATGGCGCCAAGCATGCGCCGGGCGCCCGAACCGAGCCCGGTAGAGGCGGTCAGGTAGCCCACCACTGTGACGGGGCCGCCGGGGGGCGGCTCGGGGCGGGTCGGACGCGGGGCGACCAGGGCCATGCCACGGAACAGCAGCGCCCGGCGCGGCCCGCGTGGCAGCATTTGCCAGAGCCGATGAAGCGGGTTCATCCGCGCCCGATCCCGATGGCGCGCAGTCCGGCGACGAGGTCGGCCGCCTGGGCATCCCAATCCGCCAGCCGGGCGGCAGCCGCCTGTCCGGCCGCGATGATGTCTTTGCGCGCGTCCGGGTCCATCAGGCGGGAGATCGCATCGGCGAGGGAGGCGGCGTCGACATCGGCCAGGATGCCGCCCTCGCCGTCGATCATCTGTTCGGACAGGCCGCCGACGCGGGTGGCCACGACCGGCACGCCGGCGGCGATGGCCAGCGGCAGGACGCCGGATTGGCTGGCCTCACGATACGGCAGGACGACGATGCCGGCGGAGGCGATCAGGCCGGGCATCTCAGCCTCCGGCACCCAGCGGGCGTCGGCGGTCACGCCCGGCAGGGTGGTGAGCCCGGGGGCGAGGGAGTCGGGATCGCCTTCGCCGACCAGGCGCAGGCGGGCATCGGGGTGGCGCCGCAGGACCAGGGGCCAGGCGTCGCGCAGCAGGTCCAGGCCCTTGTAGGCGCGCATCCGGCCGAAGAAGACGACATCGGCGGTGCGTTCGGCCGGTGCGGCGGGCTGGGTGACATGGGCGCCAAGAAACCCGCGGATCAGCGGCAGGTCGGGCACCTCGGCCGCGACCACCCGGCCCACGGCATCGGACAGCACCACGGCGGCGCCGGCCGCGCGCAATTCCCGCCGCAGCCGCCAGTGCCACAACAGAGCCGGGTCACCCGGATGCGGCAGGGCGTCATGGATGATCGGCACGAAGACCGCGCCGGTTCCGGCGATCGATGGCGCGACGATGGGCGTCCAGACGTGGCTCATCACCGAGATGACCACATCCGCGCGAAAATCCCGCACCTGGCGCCGAAAGGCGCCGATGATGGCGGGAAGCCGAAATGTCGAAGCGATAAAACCGGCGGGGCCGCGAAAGGTCGAAACCTGTTCGCAGGGCACGCCCACGGAGGCAAAGCCTTCCGCCAATTCACCCTGGGCCGAGACCGAGAGCGCCAGCGCCACATCGGGCCGCTTGGCCAAGGCACGGGCCAGGCACAGCGCATGCTGTGCCCCCCCGCCACGACGCCCCCAGTACCAAAGCAGGATGCGCATCGGTGCCGGGCCGCCCGGCGCCTCGGCGCCGGGCCCCATAATCGACCTTAGGCCGACTTCGCCATGATCTCGTCGGCGATGTTGCGCGGCACGGGATCGTAGTGATGGAACTGCATCGAGAAGGACGCGCGCCCCTTGGTCATGCCCCGCAGGTTGGAGATGTAGCCGAACATCTCCTTCAGCGGCACATGCGCCCGGACGATGACCGACGTGCCGGCCATGTCCTGCGACTGGATCACGCCGCGGCGACGGTTGAGGTCACCGACCACGTCACCGACGTGATCCTGCGGCGTGGTCACTTCCACGTCCATGATCGGCTCCAGGATCACCGGGCCGGCCTTCTTCATGCCTTCGCGGAAGCAGGCCTTGGCGGCGATTTCGAACGCCAGGGCGCTCGAGTCGACGTCGTGGTACTTGCCGTCCACCAGGCTGTACTTGAAGTCCACGGTCGGGAAGCCGGCCATGACACCGGTCTCGGCCTGGACCTTGATGCCCTTTTCCACCGCCGGGATGTATTCCTTCGGCACCGAACCGCCGACCACCGAGTTCGAGAACTCGATGCCCGTGTTTCGCTCCTTCGGCTCGAAGATGACCTTCACCTCGGCGTACTGGCCCGAACCGCCCGACTGCTTCTTGTGGGTATAGGTTTCGGTATGCGCCTTGGTGATCGTCTCACGATAGGCGACCTGCGGGGCGCCGATGTTGCAGTCGACGCCGTATTCGCGGCGCAGACGGTCGACGATGATCTCCAGGTGCAACTCGCCCATGCCGGACAGGATGACCTGGCCGGTCTCCTGGTCGGTCTTGACGCGCAGGCTGGGATCCTCGCCGGCCAGCTTGCCCAGGCCGAGGGACATCTTCTCGACGGCGTCCTTGGTCTTCGGCTCCACCGAGATGTCGATGACCGGGACCGGGAAGGCCATGCGCTCCAGCACCACCGGGTCGGAGGCATCGGCCAGGGTGTCGCCCGTGCCAGTGTCCTTCAGGCCCACGAAGGCGGCGATGTCGCCGGCCGTCACTTCCTTGATTTCCTCACGCTTGTCGGCATGCATCTGGAACATGCGGCCGATGCGCTCCTTGTGCTCCTTGGTCGTGTTCAGGACGGTGTCGCCGACCTTCAGCACGCCCGAGTAGACCCGCACGAAGGTCAGGTTGCCGTACTTGTCGTTGATGATCTTGAAGGCGAGGCCGGAGAAGGGCGCATCGACATTGGCCGGGATCACGCGGCGGTCGTCGTTGACCGATTCCTCGACGCCTTCCTCACCGGCGACCTTGATGCCGGGGACGTCGATCGGGCTCGGCAGGTAGTCCAGCACGCCGTCCAGCAGCGGCTGCACGCCCTTGTTCTTGAAGGCGGTGCCGCACATCACGGGGCGGAAGGTGCCATCGATCGTGCCGCGCTTGATGCAGCGCTTCAGCGTCTCGACCGAGACGTCGCCCTTGTCGAAATACTCTTCCATCGCCTCGTTATCGACCGAAAGGGCCGTATCGAGCAGGATCTGGCGGTATTCGGCGGCCTTTTCCTTCAGGTCGTCCGGGATCGGCGCGTCGTGGTAGGCAGCGCCCAGCTCGTCGCCTTCCCAGATGATCGCCTTCATCTCGACCAGGTCGACGACGCCGAGGAAGGTGTCCTCGATGCCGATCGGCAGTTGCAGGGTCACCCAGTTGATGCCGAGCTTTTCCGTCAGGGTCGCCGCGGCCTTGTAGAAATCGGCGCCGGTGCGGTCGAGCTTGTTGATGAAGATCAGGCGGGGAACGTTGTAGCGGTCGGCCAGGCGCCAGTTCGTCTCGGACTGCGGCTGCACGCCGGCCACGCCCTCGATGATGAACACGGCGCCGTCGAGCACGCGCAGCGACCGGTTGACTTCGATGTTGAAGTCGATGTGGCCGGGGGTGTCGATGATGTTGATCCGGTGGTCCTTCCACACGGCGGTCACGGCGGCCGAGGTGATGGTGATCCCCCGCTCGCGCTCCTGCTCCATGTAGTCGGTCGTCGTGTTGCCGTCATGGACTTCGCCGATGCGGTGCGACTTGCCTGTGTAATACAGAATCCGCTCGGTCGTGGTCGTCTTGCCGGCGTCGATGTGCGCCGTGATGCCGATATTGCGGATCAGGTCGAGCGAAATGCGCGCCACGGGGGGCCTCCATGCAAATGCGCGGGCGCGTGGCGGCAACCTGCCGCCGGCCCGGTTCAGAATCTGGTTTGGTCGTTATGACGGGCGCCTTCTGCGCCGTCGGGGGCCGGATTGCAAGTGATCCAGGCCCGGAAAGGGCCGGGAAGACGAACAGTCTAGCCGATCAATCGTCGCGGTGCACGCGTTCCATGCGTTCGTGGCGTTCCTGCGCCTCGATCGACAGGGTGGCGATGGGGCGGGCTTCCAGCCGGCGCAGGCCAATCGGCTCGCCGGTTTCCTCGCAATAGCCGTAGGTGCCGTTCTCGACCCGGTCCAAGGCCTGGTCGATCTTGCTGATCAGCTTGCGGGCCCGGTCGCGGGTGCGGAGTTCAAGGGCGCGGTCGGTTTCGACGCTGGCGCGGTCGGTCAGGTCGGCTTCGACAATGCCGCCCTGGCCCATGGAGGACAGGGTTTCCCCCGCTTCCCTGACCAGGTCGCTGCGCCAGCGCAGCAGCTTCTGGCGGAAATAGGCCAGGTGCTGGCCGCTCATGTATTCTTCATCAGCGGAGGGGCGGTAGTCCGGCGGCAGCGTGATCAGCATCGCGTCGATCCCCGATTTATTTGTTGGCCCCCGCGACCAACACCCCTTTGGGCGCCGGAGCCTTATCGTGCGGCGCGCCCGGTGCCAAGGGGGTTCGATTCGGGAACCAAGGCCCCAAACGGTTGATGCAGCGCGATTTTCATGGATTTGCAGCTTTTGCTGCCGCTTCCCGCGCCAGTTCTATGCGCGCCCGGGTCCGAATCCCTTTCAAAATGACCTCAAGGGCCGGATCGGCGGCCGGTGGGAGGGCCGCCGCGGCGTGCAACGCGGCCGCGGCCGTGCGGTCGCCGCCCAGCAAGGCCCCCTGCAGCCCGCGGAACGCATCCAGTGCCGACCCCGCCTGGTCCTCAAGCGATCGCCGCGGCGTGTCACGCTCCGCGTAGTCCTGTTGCAGCACGACCGCGCGGGCGACGGGGGCCGCCCCGCTCAGGTCGCGGACGCGGTCATCCGGCTCCGGCAGGGCGAAGCCCGACCCGTGGCGGATGCCGCGCCGGGCGGCCGCGGCCAGGGGCGCGTTTGGCCGGACTACACCGCTTGCCAGCATGACCACCCTCCTTGCCTCGGCAGCCCTTGCCGCCGGGCCAGCCGTTTCTTGATCCGGCCCGGCAAGGCTTGCCGGGTTTTCGCCTCCCCCGGCTGGCACGCCTCTCGCCAAGGGTCGTCCGAACCCCCGCTTATCAACCGGGGTTCCGGAGATGCATTTTGCGCAGCAATCCTTTCGCAAGGATCAAGGTCGCAGCACTTGTCCTCGCGTTCCTGCTCGCCTTCGGGGCGGCCGCCACGGCGCAGGTGCGGATCAAGGACATCGCCGACATCGAAGGGGTCCGCGACAACCAGTTGGTCGGCTATGGGCTGGTCGTCGGCCTGCCGGGCACGGGCGACCGGCTGCGTTCGTCGATCTTCACCCGCCAGTCGCTGGTCGGCATGCTGGAACGGCTGGGCGTGAACACGCGCGATTTCGAACGCCAGTTGGATACGCGCAACGTCGCGGCGGTCATGGTGACCACCAATCTGCCCGCCTTCTCCCGGCCGGGCAGCCGGATCGATGTCGCGATCTCCTCGCTCGGCGATGCGACGAACCTGACGGGCGGCACCTTGCTCGTCACCCCGCTGCTGGGGGCGGATGGGGAGGTCTATGCCGTCGCCCAGGGTGCCGTCGCCACGGGCGCCATCGCCGCGCGCGGGGCGGGTGCCAGCGTCATGCGCGGGGTGCCGACCTCGGCCCGCATCTCCTCGGGCGCCATCGTGGAGCGCGAGGTGCCCTTCACTCTGCCGAACCAGCAGGCGCTGCGCCTGGCCTTGCGCAACCCGGACCTGACGACCGCGCGGCGCATCGCCGCGGCGATCAACCGGGTGTCGGGCGGCCATGTCGCGACCGCGACCGATCCGCGCACCGTGACGCTGGCCCTTGGCGGGCGGGATCCGGTCAGTTTCCTGGGCGATATCGAACAGTTGCGCGTGCTGCCCGACCAGGCGGCGCGGGTGGTGATCGAGGAAGCCTCCGGCACCATCGTCATGGGCGCCAATGTGCGGATCAGCACGGTCGCCATCGCCCAGGGCAACCTGACCATCCGCATCACCGAAACGCCGCAGGTCAGCCAGCCCAATGCCCTGGGCGCCGGGCAGACGGTCGTGACGCCGCAGACCCAGATCGAAGTGGACGACCAGCGCGAACGGCGCATGGGAATCCTGCCCGGCTCGGTCACGTTGCAGGACCTGGTGCGCGGGCTGAACAGCCTGGGCGTCGGCCCGCGGGACCTGATCACCATCCTGCAAACCATCAAGGCCGCCGGCGCGCTGCAGGCCGATCTGGAGGTGAGGTAATGACCAGCCCCATCAGCACCATCCGCCCGGGTGCCGCAGCCCCCGCCCCGGCGATCGTTGCCCGGACGGCCCAGGCGTTCGAGGCGCAGACGCTCGGCGCCCTGCTGCAACCGATCTTCGCGACGGCGGAGGCAGCGACATCCAGTTTCGGCGGCGGCTCGGCCGAGGCCGCCTGGCGCCCGATGCTCGTCGATGCGATCGCGACCCGCATGGCCGCCGCGGGCGGGATCGGGCTTGCCGCGTCGGTCCAGGCGGAAATGCTGCGCATGCAGGCGGCGAACCAGGGCACCACACCCACCACCGAAGGAACCCCGCCATGATGCAGTCCCTGCTGAGCTGCGGCATACGCTTGGCCGAAGCGCTGCGTGCCGAGAACGAAGCCCTGGCCGCGATGGACCTGGCGCAGGCGGCGACGATGACAGATGCCAAGATGGCGGCGACGGATGCCTTCGCCGCGGCCTGGAATTCGGCCAGGCACGCTGGCCCCCAGGCCGCATCGACCCCCGCCCAGGCGGCGGCGGCGGCCCTTGCCGACAGGCTTGCGCATCTGTCGGCGGAGAACCGCCGCCTGCTGGAACACGCGATCGCCTTGCAGGCGCGGGTGATCGAGACGATCGCCGGGGCGGCGATGCCGCGCGGGGCGCCACCGACCTATGGCCAGTCCGGCGCGCGGGCCACGATGCGCGCGACATCGCCGGTGGCGCTGTCGTCACGAGTCTGAAGGAGGGGCCTGAAGGGCCGCGCCCTTCCGGCGGCGCGGCCGATGGGCCATACAACGCGGTGAATGACAGACGCAGCGACAGATGCCGCCTGGGCAGCGCTCAGCGCGAGGGCGTGGGGCGAGGATGACCTGGCCGCCTTGCCGGACCATCCCCTGTCGCGGCTTTTCGCGCCCGTCCTCGACGCGCCCAACCGTCTGCGCGCCTGCATGGTGGTGGGCCGGCTGGCGCAATCGCTCGATGGGCGGATCGCGACCGCGAATGGCGCGTCGCAATGGATCGGCGGGGCCGAGGACATCCTGCATACGCATCGGCTGCGCGCGCTGTGCCATGTCGTGCTGGTGGGCGCCGGCACGATCGCGGCGGATGATCCGCAACTGACCACGCGGCTGGTGCCGGGGCCGCATCCGCTGCGGGTCGTGCTGGACCCGGCGCGCCGGCTCGGCGCCGCGTATCGCGTTTTCCAGGAAGGTCCGCCGAGCATGCTGGTCACGACCACGGCCGGCCCCGATACCCATGGCCAGGCCGAGGTGCTGCGCGTGCCGCCCGACGTCAGGACAGGCTGCGATCTCGCCGCCCTGCTGGCGGTGCTGGCCGGGCGCGGGCTGACGCGGGTTTTTGTGGAAGGCGGCGGCGTGACCGTGTCGCGTTTCCTCATGGCAGGGCTGCTGGACCGGCTGCATGTCACGATCGCGCCGCTGATCCTGGGTTCGGGCCGGGCGTCGTTTGTCCTGCCGGAGGTGCAGTGCATCGCCGACGGGCTGCGCTGCCCCTGGGCGGTCTATCCGCTTGGCTGCGACATCCTGGTGGACATGCAGTTGGACGGCGCCCGCCCAAGGCAGCCGGCGGCATGATGGCGCGGGCCTTCTGGACCGTCGCGCCCGGCCAGGGCGTGCTGCGCGACGAAGTCCTGCCCCCGCGCGCGCCCGACCAGGCGCTGGTGCGGTGCCTGGCGACGGCGATTTCGCGCGGGACTGAACGGCTGGTCTTCACCGGCCGCGTGCCGGAATCGCAATGGGCGGCGATGGCCTGCCCGATGATGCAGGGCGCCTTCCCCTTCCCCGTCAAATACGGCTACGCGGCCGTGGGGCTGGTCGAGGATGGGCCGGAAGCACTGCTTGGCCGGCGCGTCTTCGTGCTGCACCCGCACCAGGACCGTTTCCTGGCACCGGCCGGCATGTGCGCGCTGGTGCCCGATGGCGTGCCCGATGCCCGCGCGACCTTGGCGGCCAATATGGAAACCGCGCTGAACATCGTCTGGGACGCGCGGCCGGTGCCGGGGGAACGGGTGCTGGTCATCGGCGCCGGGGTCGTCGGCCTGCTGGCGGCCTATCTGTTGTCGCGATTTCCCGGCATCGACCTGGTGTTATGCGACAGCGATCCGGGCCGTGCCGCCCTGGCGGCGTCGCTCGGCCTGCGCTTCTGCCTGCCGGATGCGGCGACGCAGGCGCATGAGTTGATCGTGCATGCCAGCGCCAACCCCGAGGGGTTGCGCCTGGCGCTGCGGTCCGCGGCGTTTGAGGCGCGTATCCTCGAAGCCTCCTGGTTCGGCGACACCGTCTGCAACCTGCCGCTGGGCGAGGCGTTCCATTCGCGCCGCCTGTCCCTGATCAGCACCCAGGTCGGCGCGGTCAGCCCGGTGATGCGCGGCCGGCGCAGCTATGCCGAACGGCTGGGCCTGGCGCTGTCGCTGCTTGACGACCCGCGGCTGGATGCGTTGATCGGTACGCCGACCGCCTTTGCCGATCTGCCCGCCCGCATGGCGGGGCTGCTGGGGCTGGACGGCGGCCCCGCCGGTGCCCCCTGCCCCGTCGTCACCTACGCCTGAAGGAATTCGCGCATGTTCAGCCTGACCGTCGCCGACCACGTGATGATCGCCCATTCCTTTCGCGGCGAGGAATTCGGCCCGGCGCAGCGCGTGCATGGCGCGACCTTCGTGGTGGAGGCGGAATTCCGCGCGCCGGCCCTGGATGCCGCCAACCTGCTGGTCGATATCGCGGCGGCCCGGGTGGAATTGCGAAAGATCCTGGACGGGTTCGACTACAACAACCTCGACACGCTGCCGGTGTTTGCCGGAAAAAACACGACGACGGAGTTCCTCTGCCTGCATGTGCATGGCGAGCTATGCGCGGCGCTGAAGGATGGGCGGCTTGGCGATGGTGGCAAGAAGGTGGAGGCGGTGAAGGTGCTGCTGCGCGAAAGCCCGCTCGCCTGGGCGGCCTATGAGGCGGCCGTCGGCTGATGACCCCTGTCGCGCTGCCCCCCATTGCGTTGCTGGTGCCCGGGAGCATCGACACGATCAGCGGCGGCTACGGCTACGACCGCCGCCTGATCGCGGGGCTGCGCGAGGCGGGGCGGCCGGTGACGGTGGTCGAATTGCCAGGGCGCCACCCGCTGCCGGATGCCGTGGCCGAGGCCGCGGCGCGCGCGGCGCTGGAGACGATCCCGCATACCTCGCGCATCGTCGTGGATGGGCTGTGCCTGCCCGCCTTCGCCGGGCTTGAAGGCAGTCTGCGGGCGCGGCGGGCGGTCGGGCTGATCCATCACCCGACGTCGCTGGAAACCGGGCTGTCGGCGGCGGACCGCGCCGAGTTGCTGGCGCGGGAGTCCGCCCTTTTCCCCGCCATGGCGCATCTGGTCGCGACGTCGCGGCTGACCGCCGAACGGCTGGCGCCGGATTTTGCCGTGGACGCCGGCCGCATCGCCGTTGTCGAACCGGGCACCGACCCCGCCCCCCGCAGCGGCGGCAGCGGCGGGCCGGGCTGTGTGATCCTGTCGGTCGGCACGCTGCTGCCGCGCAAGGGGCATGACGTGCTGTTGCACGCACTCGGCCGCCTCATCGACCTCGATTGGTCGCTGACCATCGTCGGCGCCAACCGCGACCCCGCCCATGCCGAGGCGCTGCGAGGCCTGGCGCGCGACCTCGGCATCGCCGATCGCGTGGTGTTCGGGGGGGAAATGGCCGGCGACGCGCTGGAAGCGCTTTACGCGCGGTCGGACCTGTTTGCCCTGGCGACGCATTGGGAAGGCTATGGCATGGCGGCGGCCGAGGCGCTGGCGCGCGGCCTGCCGCTGGCGATCACCGCGGGCGGGGCGATCGGCGACCTCGCCAGCCCCGGCACCGCGATCGTGGCGGCACCCGGCGATGCCGTCAGCCTGTCGCGCGGCATGCGCCGGCCGATGTACGACCGCGCGATCCGCGCCCAGATGGCCGATGCCGCCTGGGCCGCCGGCCAATTGCTGCCACGGTGGCACGACCAGGCGGCCCGCTTCGCCGCCATCCTGGATGATCCCGCATGACCGAGGCGTTTGACGGCGACTGGCTGGACCAGCGCGAGCCCTTCGATGCCATGGCCCGCGACATCGACCTGGCGGTGCGGCTGGCCGACGCGCTGCCCGCGCGCCCGCGCATCCTGGACCTCGGCGCCGGCACCGGCAGCCTGTTCCGCTGGCTGGCGCCGCTGATCGGGCGCGCCCAGGCCTGGACGCTGGTCGATGCGGATATCCGGCTGATCGAGCGTGCCTTCGACACCATCGCCGACCGGGCCGACGAGATCGGGCTGACCGTCACCATGCCGGGCCGGCGCACCATGCTGGTGCATGCCCCCGGCGGCGCCTGGCGGATCGAGGGGCTGATCGCCGACCTGAATGGCGCGCCGGGCAACTTGCCGCTGGTGAACGCCGATGCGGTGGTGAATTCGGCGCTCTGCGACCTTGTGTCGGAGGATTGGGTGCAGCGGATGGCGGCGGGCCTCGCTGTGCGGCGTATCCCCTTCTACGCGGCGCTGAATGTCAGCGGGCGCGACGTGTTCACGCCGCCGCACCGGGCCGATGCCCTGGTCGCCCGAGGTTTTCGGCGCGACCAGTTGCGCGACAAGGGGTTTAGCGGGCGGGCGCTGGGGCCGGCGGCGCCGGCGGCCATCGCCGCGGCCTTTGCCGCGCGGGGTTTTGCGGTGGCCACGGCGCCGTCCGACTGGCGCATTCCGCGCCAGGCATCGGCCATGGCCGCCGATCTTGCGACCGGGCACACCGATGCCGCCATGCAGCAGGAACACCGCCACCGCGCCGCGATCGGCGCGTGGGAGGCCGCGCGCCTGCGCCAGGCGATGGAGGGGCGCCTGTCCGTCCGCGTCGGCCATCGCGACGTGCTGGCCCTGCCTGGTTGACGGGGCCCGCTTGACGTCGATGCACGACTGCCGCCCCATCCCCCGCCACGCGCGATAGGACACGACCATGCCGTTGCTCGGCTGCATCGCCGATGATTTCACCGGGGCCACCGACCTGGCCGCCATGCTGGTGCAGAACGGCATGACCGCCGTGCAGGTCATCGGCGTCCCGGACGGCCCGCTGCCGGAGGCCGATGCGATCGTCGTCGCGCTGAAATCCCGCACCGCGCCGGTCGGCGAGGCGGTGGCGCAATCCCTGGCCGCGCTGGACGCCCTGCTGGCCGGTGGCGCCACCCAGATCCTGCAGAAGGTGTGCAGCACCTTCGACAGCACGGCGGAGGGCAACATCGGCCCCGTCGCCGATGCCCTGATGAAGCGGCTTGGCGCTTCCATCGCCTTGGTCTGCCCCGCCTTCCCGACGAATGGGCGGACCGTCTACCAGGGGCATCTGTTCGTGGGCGACCACCTGCTGAACGAAAGCGGGATGCAGAACCACCCGCTGACGCCGATGACCGATGCCAACCTGGTGCGCGTCATGGCGGCGCAGACGCCGCATGGCGTGGGGCTGATCCCCTTCGCGACGGTGGAGCAGGGTGCCAGTGCCATCCGCCGCGACATCACCGCGCTGACCGAACGCGACCGGCGCTATGCCATCGTCGATGCGGTGACCGATGCGCATCTGATGGCGATGGGTGAGGCCGCGGCGCGGCATCCGCTGCTGATCGGCGGGTCGGGCATCGCCATGGGCCTGCCGGAGAATTTTCGCGGGTCGAAGCACCTGCCACCGCGCCGCGACGCGGCATCCCTGCCCGAGGCGCGCGGTTTTTGTGCCGTCGTGGCGGGGTCCTGTTCGCGCGCCACGCTGGCGCAGATCGGCTTCGCGCGGGACCAGGTGCCGACCCTGGAACTGGACGCGCTGGCGACGCCGGATGCCGAAGCGCTGGCGCAACAGGCCATCGCCTGGAGTGCAGGCAAACTCGAACAGGGCCGCCCCATCGTCATCGCGGCCTCGGCCCCCCCTGAAAAAGTCGCGGCCTTGCAGGCGAGCCTTGGGCGCGACGCCGCCGGCGCGCTGGTGGAGGATGCCATGGCGCGCATCGCCCAAGCGCTGGTCGCGGCCGGCGTCGGCCGGCTGGTGGTCGCGGGCGGCGAAACCTCGGGCGCCGTGGTGCAGGCGCTGGGCGTGCGCGCCTTGCGCATCGGCCGCACCATCGACCCCGGCGTGCCCTGGACCTTTGCCGAACCGACCGGGCTGCACCTGGCGCTCAAGAGCGGCAATTTCGGCGGGCGCGACTTCTTCCTCAAGGCCTTCGCGTGATGACCGAGGCGCGGATCCGCGATGATCTGTGCCGCTTCGGCGCCAGCCTGTTCGCGCGCGGCTATTCGGTGGGGAGTGCGGGCAATATCTCCGTGCGGCTGGATGATGGCTACCTGATGACGCCGACGAACAGCAGCCTGGGCAGCCTGGACCCCGCGCGGCTGTCGAAACTGGCGCCGGACTGGTCGCATGTGTCGGGCGACAAGCCGACCAAGGAAGTCTTCCTGCATCGCGCGGTGCTGAATGCGCGCCCTTCGGCCGGGGCCGTCGTGCACCTGCATTCGACCTATGCGACCGCCATCGCCTGCCTGGCGAGCCCGGGCGATGCCGCGCCCATTCCGCCGCTGACACCCTATTTCGTCATGCGCGTCGGGCGCAGCCTGCCGGTGGTGCCGTATTGGCGGCCGGGCGATGCCGCGATGGAACCGGCGGTGCATGCGGCGGCGCTTGGCGCGCGTGCCTTGTTGTTGGCGAACCACGGCCCGGTGGTGTCCGGTGCGACCTTGACCGACGCCGTCTATGCGGCGGAGGAGCTTGAGGAATCCGCGCGCCTGGCGCTTCTGCTGCGCGACCTGCCGGCGCGTTCGCTGACGCCGGCGCAGGTGGATGACCTGCTTTCGACCTTCGGCTGATACCCTTCATGGAAAGACCAGACCACGCATGACCGACCGCACCGCCCCCGCCGATCATTCCATTCCGCCGCTGCTTGCGTCCCGCTGGTCGCCCCGTGCCTATGAAGACCGCGCGCCGGATGACGCGACCCTGGCCCGGGTGCTTGAGGGCGCGCGTTGGGCCGCGTCCTGCTTCAACGACCAGCCCTGGTCCTTCCTGGTGACGCGGCGTGGCGGGGATGGACATGCCGCCATGCTCGGCTGCCTGGGTGCCTTCAACCAGGCCTGGGCCGGCCGCGCGCCGGTGCTGATCATCTCCTTCGCGCGCAAGAGCTTCGCCCATAATGGCGAGCCCAATCGCCATGCCTGGTACGATGTCGGCCAGGCCACGGCGAACATGGCGCTGGCCGCGGCGGCGGAGGGCATGCAGTTGCACCAGATGGCCGGCTTCGACGCGGCCGCTGCCCGCACGGCCTTCCAGGTGCCCGACACGCATGACGCCGTGGCCGCCATTACCATGGGCTGGGCCGGCGATCCCGCCATCCTGTCGGAGTCCCAGGCCGCGAAGGAGGTCGCACCCCGGACGCGCCACGCGATCGGCGCCTTTACCCACCTGGGTGCCTGGGGCGGCACAGGCCGGGTCTGACCTACAGCGACGCGCCGGGGTCCAGGCGGATGACGTAGGAGCGCCAGTCGGCGCGTTCGGCGATGCGTTCGTAGAGTGCGATCGCATCGCCATCCGCCTCCGGCACGATCCAGCGCAGGTGCGACCAGCCGCGGCTGCGGCCAAGGGCGACGGTCGCGGCGATCAGCGCCCGCGCGATGCCGCGGCCGCGCTGGTCGGGGGTGACGAACAGGTCGTCCAGCGCGCCGCAGGCGCGGCAAAACACCGCCTCGGTCAATTCGAAGATGATGGCGAAGCCGATCGGCGCCGCGCCGTCCCAGGCGACCAGCACCTGGGTGCGTGGGTCGGCGTCCAGCATGGCGGCGATGGCCGGCCCGCTGGCCGGGGCCTCCCCCGCCAGGTGCCGCGCCATATCGGCCGCGTAGGCGCCCAGCAGAGGCGCCAGCAGCGCCCTGTGGCCTGCAGGCAGGGGGCGGATGTCGGGCATGGCGCGATGCCTTCCACAAAGCGAAAGGGCGCCACCCGCCTGCGCGGGTGACGCCCTTCGGTTCAGGCCGGGCGCAAGGGCGCCCGCCCCAGGATCAGGTCGTCGGTTCGGCGGTGTCCACCACCGGCATGACGACGGCGGCGGCGGCCTTCTTCGCGGCGCGCGTGGCGGCGGCCTTCTTCGCGGCCTCGCTGCGGGCGGGCGACGGGGCCTTCTTGGCGGGCGGCGCGACGGGCTTGGGGGCCGCGGCCTTCCGCGGAGCGGCCTTCTTGGCGACGGCCTTCTTCGGGGCTGCAGCCTTCTTCGGCGCGGCCTTCTTCGGGGCTGCGGTCTTCTTGGCGGCGGCCTTCTTCGGTGCGGCCTTCTTCGGGGCTGCCGTCTTCTTGGCGGCGGCCTTCTTCGGCGCGGCCTTCTTCACGGTCGCCTTCTTCGCGGCGGCCTTCTTCGGCGCGGCCTTCTTCGGGGCAGCGGCCTTCTTGGCGGCGGCCTTCTTCGGCGCGGCCTTCTTCACGGTCGCCTTCTTGGCGGCGGCCTTCTTCGGGGCAGCGGCTTTCTTCGGTGCTGCCTTCTTCGCGGCGGCGGCCTTCTTCGGGGCGGCCTTCTTGGCAGCGGCTTTCTTCGGCGCTGCCTTCTTCGGCGCGGCGGCCTTCTTCGGGGCGGCCTTCTTCACGGCCGGCTTGCGGGCCGTCGCGGCCTTGCGCGCGCCGCCACCGCGACGGGTGGTCGCCATCGCCATGGCCTGTGCCCGGGGGGTCTCTTCGGTCTCGATGATCTCAACGGTCGTGTCGGTCACTGGTAATCTCTCCTTGCCTGGTGCTGACGTGGGTGGCGCGTTCGGCATAAGACCGGCGCGTCGCGTGGGGTTGCGGTCGGGACGGGCATGACGCGACATTTTCCGAGCCCGAAGCGGCACGGGCAAAACGCGTCAAGCCTGAGGGCGCCAACGGCCCGATGCGGTCCAGCGACATGCTGGCCCGATCGTGCCGGTGTTGTTCGGTCAGGATTGAGCGGCGAGCGGTCACCACCCCATCCCAGATCCGGCTTGCGGTCCCCGGCATTCGGTCCATCGACCGTCCTTCCCTGCTGCGGCGCCATGATCTTCTGCGGTTTTGACACCACGCCGGGGCATCCGCTTTTTTCGCCTTGCCCGGCCCGTCGCCGTTTTTTCCGGGACACCGAGTGCGATCGAAGCTTCTTCACCGACGCGTCATTTCCGAATCGCAGTTAGCTTCGGTGCGCGCATCAGCACGCTATCTGCACGCACGATGGTGTTGTCAACGAATTCCACATCACGACGCGCGCATTTTTGCGCGCGCGTCGCGTCTGCATCATCGACTTAACGGCCAGGTCTTGATGGAAAGCCTGATGACCGCGCGTTGATTGCCGCGCGGCGCATCGGCAACCGCGCGTCAGCCCCGCGCGTTGATCGGCACGATGCTGCGTTGCGCTGGGCCGACATAGTGCGACAGCGGCCGGATCAGACGGTTGTCCGCACCCTGTTCGAAGACATGCGCGGCCCAGCCGGTGATGCGCGAACACACGAAGATCGGCGTGAACAGCGGGATGTCGAAACCCATCAGGTAGTAGGCGGGGCCTGCCGGGAAATCGAGGTTCGGGTGGATGTTCTTGGCTTCGAGCATCACCCGGGCGAGCACCCGCGACGTCTCCATCCAGCGCCGGTCGCCGACGACCTCTGCCATCTTCTCGGCGTATTTGGTCATCGTCGGGACGCGGCTGTCGCCGGTCTTGTAGACGCGGTGGCCGAAGCCCATCACCAGCGCCTTGTGGTCGAAGCGGCTGCGCAGCCATTCATCCGCGGCGTTCGGGCCGGGGATTTCCTTCAGCATGTGCATCACGGCCTCGTTCGCGCCGCCGTGCAGCGGGCCCTTCAGGGCCGCGATGCCAGCCGCGATCGCGCCATGGATGTCCGCGCCCGTGCTCGTCACCGTCCGCGCCACGAAGGTCGAGGCGTTGAAGGTATGCTCGGCGTAGAGGATCATCGACACGTCGAAGGACTTGATCACCTCCGGCGCCGGGACCTTGCCGAAGACCACGTGGAAGAAGTTCTCGCTGAAGGGCAGCGAGGGGTCCGGCGCGATCGGCTCAAGCCCCTTCGACAGCCGGTTCGCGGCGGCGACGGCGGTCGGCAACTTGGCCAGCAGCCGCATCGCCTTGCGCCGTTGCGCGGCGTCGGAGACATCCGCGGCCTCCGGATCCTCCATGCCCATGAAGGACACGGCGGTCCGCACCGCGTCCATCGGATGCGCATTGGCCGGGAATTCCCGGATCACCCGCAGCAGTGCCGGAGAGAGCGCGCGATTGGCACGCTCCTCCGCCTGGAAGGCGGCGAGCTGCGCCGCGGTCGGCAATTCGCCGTGCCAGAGCAGGTAGGCGACCTGTTCGAAGTCGGCTTCCTCGCACAGATCCTGCACGGCATAGCCGCCGTAGGTCAGGCTGTTGGTCTCCGGCATGACCTTGGAGACGGCGGAGACGTCGGCATAGACGCCGACCAGGCCCTTGCGGATTTCGGGGGTTTCATCGGTCATGGCGCGGTCCTCTCAAAAGATGCCGGGCTTGCCGTCGAGCAGCCCGCCCTTCGGCAGCGCCACGTTCAATGCGCCCAGTTCACCCGCCGGGAGTTTCGCCAGGTTCTGCACCGCTTCCAGGAAGCGGTCGGCTTCCTTGGCCGCGATGATCCCATCGGTCAGCAGTCGGAACTTGCCGATGTAGTCCTCCCGCCCAAACGGCCGCGCGCCATTCGGATGCGCGTTGGCGACGCCGAGTTCATCGACCAGCACCTGCCCATCCTTCAGGGTGATCTCCACGCGGCCGCCGAAGGAGAGTTCCTGGGGGTCACGCGAGTGATAGCGGCGGGTCCATTCCGGATCCTCCGTCGTCTCGATCTTGTGCCAGAGCCGCACGGTGTCGGCGCGACCGGCACGCTTCGGCGCATAGCTGTCGACGTGGTGCCAACGGCCGTCCTGCAGGGCGACGGCAAAAATGTACATGATGGAGTGGTCCAGGGTCTCGCGGCTGGCCTTGGGGTCCATCTTCTGCGGATCGTTGGCGCCGGTGCCGATCACGTAATGGGTGTGATGGCTGGTGTGGATGACGATCTTCTCGATCGCATCCGTGTCGGGAATGCTCTCCCGCATGCGGAAGGCCAGGTCGATCAGCGCCTGGGACTGGTATTCCGCCGAGTGTTCCTTGGTGAAGCTGGACAGGATGGCGCGCTTGGCCTCGCCGGCTTCCGGCAGGGGCACGCTGTAGTAGGTCGGATCGTAGACGGTGTTGCGACCCTTGCTGTCGGCCTGCGTGCGGCCCGAGAGCACCCAGGCGATCACGCTGTCCTCGCCCTCATATATAGGTGAAGGCGCGCCTTCGCCGCGCATCGCGCGGTCGGCGGCTTCGATGGCGAGCTTGCCGGCATGCGCCGGGGCAAACGCCTTCCAGCTGCTGATCTCACCCTTGCGGCTCTGGCGGAAGGAGATGGTGGTGTGCAGCGCCTGCTGCACGGCCTGGAAGATCACCTCCTGCTTCAGCCCCAGCAGCGTGCCGATGCCGGCCGCGGCAGAGGGCCCGAGGTGCGCGATATGGTCTACGCGATGTTCGTGCAGGCAGATGGCGCGCACCAGGTCGATCTGGATCTCGTAGCCCGTCGCCAGGCCGCGGATCAGATCCTTGCCGGATTTGCCCATGGTCTGCGCGACCGCGAGGATCGGCGGGATGTTGTCGCCGGGATGCGAATAATCCGCAGCCAGGAAGGTGTCGTGCATGTCGAGTTCGCGCACGGCGGTGCCATTCGCCCAGGCGGCCCATTCGGGGCTGAAGGTCTTTCCGGCGGGCATGCCGAAGATCGTGGCGCCACCCTTGCGTGGATGACCCAGGCTCATCGCCCGCGCCGAGACGACGGGGCGGCGGTTGATCGCGGCGATGGCGACCGAGGCGTTGTCGATGATCCGGTTGATGATCATCGCGGCGACGTCCTTCTCAACCGGCACGCGGTCGGTGGCGACGCCGGCGATCTTCCAGGCGAGTTGATCCTCGCGCTTCAGCAGGGCCTTGGACGGGTGAACTTTCACATCATGCAGCTTCATCGCGTTGCCTCCGGTGGATGGCGGGTTTTCTGCGCCCGTGTTGCACGATCGTCCATTCCGAATGGCACGTCACCGCGATAGGATTTCTGTATCGCAGGGCAGGAACGCGCATGGATTTCCGTCTGGTCCGACGCCTTGGGCATTTTTTGGCCGTGGCGGAGGAAGGGCATTTTGGTCGCGCCGCCGCGCGCCTGGGTATTTCGCAGCCGCCGCTGACGGCGCAGATCCAGGCGCTGGAACGCGAATTGGGCGTGCGGCTGCTGGAGCGCACGGGCAAGGGCGCGCATCCGACGAGGGAGGGCGAGGCGCTGTTGCCGCTCGCGCGCCGCATCGCCGAAAGCGCCGGCGCGCTGGAGGATCTGGCGCGCGACCTGCGCGCCGGGCGCCACACCCCCGTCTCGCTCGCATGCGTGACCTCGGCCCTGTTCGATTATCTGCCGCCGCTGGTGCGCGCGCTGCAGGCGACGCGGCCAGATTCGGCGGTGGCGGTGCGCGAGTTGGACACCGCCGATGCGGTGGAGGCGCTGCGGCGCGGCGAGGTGGACCTGGCGCTGGTGCGGCTGGATCGCGACCGCCACCCGATCCATCTGCGGCCCCTGGGGCAGGATGTGCTGGCGGTGGCGCTGCCGCTCGGCCATCCGCTGCTGGCGATCGACGGTCCGCTGCCGCTGGCGCTGCTGGCCGATGCGCCGATGCTGATGCTGCCGCGCGCGATCAGCCCGGCCTATTCCGACGCGATGGTCGCCGCCTGCCGCGACGCCGGATTTGCGCCACGCGTGGTGCGGGAAGTGGGGTCCGCCATGGCGCAGCTGGGCTTCGTCGCGGCGGGCCTGGGCGTCGCGCTGGTTTCGGCCGGCATGGCGCGGCTGCGCCCGCCTGGTGTCGGTTTTCGCCCGCTGGCCGGGCCGATCCACGCCGTCGGCGTGGCCCTGGCCTGGAATGCGGAGCGGGAGAGCGAGGTCGTCCGCTTCGCCATTTCGCTCGCGGATGAGATTTTTGGGCCGGAGGCTTCTGACCTGGCCGCGGTTGGCGAAGCCATCGCCGCGAAGTAATCTGCGCCCATCGCCCCAAACCATCCGGATACGCGCATGACCCCCCCCTTCGACCTGATTCTGCGAGGCACGCTGGTGCTGCCGGACGCGCTTTTGCCGGGTGGCTATGTCGCCATTCGCGGCCAGACCATCGCCGCCATCGGCCAGGGCGAGCCGCCGCCGGCGCTGAAGACGGTGGACCATGGCACGAAGCTGATCCTGCCCGGGCTGGTCGATGGCCACATGCACACTGGCAGCGCACTGGGCTGGCCGGGGATCGAGGGCGCCACCATGACGGCCGCCGCCGGCGGCGTGACCACCGTCTGCGACATGCCCTACGACGTGCCGCGCGCGACCACCGACGCCAGCATCTTCCGTGAGAAGGTGGAACAGGTCGAACGCCTGTCGCATGTGGACATGGCGCTCTACGCGACGATCAAGAAGACCGGCGGCGTCGGCGCCATTCCGGAACTGGCGGCGGCCGGGGCGTCGTCGTTCAAACTCTCCACCTATGAATACGATGCGGTGCGGTTCCCGCGCATCGACCACCCGACGATGGTCGAGGCCTTCCGCGAGATCGCCAAGACCGGGCTGATGGTCGCGGTGCACAATGAGGACGAGGAACTCGTCGTTCGGCTGACCGCCGAGGCGCGTGCCGCCGGCCGCACCGACCCGATCATGCATTGCCGCACCCGCCCGCCGCTGGCCGAGACCATGGCCGACCTGGAGATCTTCGAGATCGGGTTGGAGGTGGGCGCGCATGTGCACATCGCCCATTCGTCCGTCGCCCGCGGCTTCGACATCGCCGAGATGTTCCGCCACCAGGGCGGCCTGGCGAGCGGCGAGGCCTGCATCCAATACCTCTGCATGACCGAGGAGGACATGGTCCGGCTTGAGGGCTTCGGGAAATGCAACCCTCCGTTCCGCACCGCCGAGGAGGTGGAACGCATGTGGGCGGCGCTGGCGGCGGGCAAGATCGCCTATGTCTCGACCGACCACGCGCCCTGGCCGCGCCAGAAGAAGATTTACGAAGGCGACATTTTTGCGGTTGGCGCCGGGCTGACGGGGATGCAGTCCTTCGCACCGCTGATGTTCACCTTGCTGGCCGATCGTGGCCTGCCGCCGAGCCTGATGGCCCGGCTGTGCAGCGAACGCCCTGCCCGCTTCCATGGGCTCTTCCCGAAAAAGGGCGCCATCGCGATCGGATCGGACGCCGATTTCTGCGTGCTGGAGGAAGGCCAGTTCGTCTACGACGCGGCCAATATCCGCGACCGCGAGGATGCCCGATGGTCGCCCTGGCATGGCGTGCCGATGCGCGCCCGCGTCGCCGCCACTTGGCTGCGCGGCCAGCAGATCTGGGACGGCGAGCAGGTCCTGGCCAAGCCCGGCACCGGCAGCTTCGTGCCGCGCCAGCACCGGCTGTCGGCGCTGGATGACGCGGCCCCGGGCGGAGCGGCGCATTCATGAGCCGTATCCTTCGCGTCGCCGGCGCGCAGATGGGCCCGACCCAGCGCGCCGATAGCCGTCCCGCGACCCTGGCGCGGCTGGAGGCGCTGCTGGACAGCGCCGCCAGCCAGGGCGCGCGGTTCGTGGTCTTCCCCGAACTCGCCTTCACCACCTTCTTCCCGCGCTGGCTGTATGAGAATGACGCGGCGTTGCTGGAAAACTACGAACGCGGAATGCCGAACCCGGCCGTGCAGCCGCTGTTCGACCGGGCGAAGGCGCTGGGGGTCGGGTTTTCCATCGGCTATGCGGAACTGACCGAGGATGGCCGGCGCTTCAACACCGCCGTGCTGGTCGGGCCAGATGGCAAGATCATGCTGAAGTATCGCAAGGTACATCTGCCCGGTTCGGTCGAACCCAGGCCAGAAAATCGCTACCAGCAGTTGGAAAAGCGGTATTTCGAATATGGCGACATGGGCTTCCCGGTCGCGCGTGGGCCGGCGGAATGGGGCGGGCCGGTGCTCGGCAGCCTGATCTGCAATGACCGCCGCTGGCCGGAAGGCTGGCGCTGCCTGGGGCTGCAAGGCGTGGAACTGGTGGCCATCGGCTACAACTCCGCCGCCTACGACCCTAATGGCGGCGACGGCGAGGACGCCGAGCGGCGGACCTTCCACTCCACCCTGGCGGTGCAGGCCAATGCCTATTTCAACGCGACCTGGGCCGTCAGCGTCGCCAAGGCGGGGGTCGAGGATGGCGCCGGCCTGATCGGCGGCAGCGTGATCGTCAGCCCGAACGGGATCGTGGTGGCGGAAGCCAAGACGCTGGGCGACGAGGTCATCGTGGCCGACTGCGATTTTGACGCCTGCCTGCAAGGGCGCGGCCCGGGCAAGATCTTCGACTTCGGCTTCCATCGCCGCCCGGACCAATACCGCCGCATCGTCGAACAGACCGGCATGGAGCCGCCCGTATGAGCCGCAAACTCGTCCTCGCCGCCGCGCAGCTTGGCCCGATCCAGAAGGCCGAGGGGCGCGATGTCGCGGTCGGCCGCATGGTGCGGCTGATGGAAACCGCGCACCGCCGTGGCGCCGAAGTGGTGGTGTTTCCCGAACTCGCGCTGACCACCTTCTTCCCGCGCTGGTACGAGGAAGACCTGACCAACGCCGACCACTGGTACGAACACAGCCTGCCATCCAACGCGACCGCCTCGCTGTTCGAGGCCGCGCGCAAATTCAACATCGGCTTCCACCTGGGCTACGCGGAAAAGACGCCGGATGGGCGGCGCTTCAACACCGCCGTCTATGTGCATCCGACGGGCGAGGTCGTGCTGAAGTACCGCAAGATACACCTGCCCGGTCACAGCGAATACGATCCGCAGCGCACGGTGCAGCACCTGGAAAAGCGCTACTTCGAAGTGGGCAACCTGGGCTTTCCCGTGGTGCGCGCGCCGATCGGCGATGTCGGGCCGGTCAACATCGGCATGATGATCTGCAACGACCGCCGTTGGCCGGAAGCCTGGCGTTCGCTTGGCATGCAGCAGGTCGAACTCGTCATGCTCGGCTACAACACACCAAGCCTGAACATGGAAAACCGCGGCTTCGAGGCGCATCACCTGCGCGTCTTCCACAGCCACCTGTCGATCCAGGCCGGCTGCTACCAGAACGCCTGCTTCGCCGCCGGCGTCGCCAAGGCAGGCACCGAAGATGGCCATGAACTCTTCGGCCATTCGATCATCGTGAACCCGTCCGGCGAAATCATGGCCCAGGCCACATCATGGGACGACGAACTGATCGTCGCCGAATGCGACCTGGACATGTGCACCCTGGGCCGCACCACGATCTTCAACTTCGCCAACCACCGCCGCCCGGAAGCCTACGGCCGCATCCTGGCCAGCGCCGGCAGCGAAGCCCCGGCGGCGTGGACGCCGAAGGGGTAGTGGAAGGGATTGGGGAGGGTGGCGCTTTGAAAGGGGCTTTGCCCCTCTCAAACTCTCCCCACCAAGGGGCCGTGGCCCCTTGGAACCCACGACGTTTGGTAAAATGAAGAGAGGGGCGTCGAGGGCGCTTCATCGGCCGTGGCGGACCATGCCCCTCTCTTCAGTTTACCAATGACTCCGCCGGTCCAGGGGCGGCGGCCCCTGGCGGGGGTGGTGTGGAGGGGGCGGAGCCCCTTCCACGGCGCAACCTCCCCAACCCCTCCCTACCCCACCACCGGCCGACGTCCGCGCCAGGGGCTCGCGGTCTCGTAGGCTTGGCCCGCGCGCAGGACGGTCGCGTCTTCGAAGGGGCGGCCGATGAGTTGTGCGCCGACGGGCATGCCGCCTTCGCCCAAGCCGGAGCAGACGGTCAGTGCGGGTTGGCCGGTCAGGTTGAAGGGGATGGTGAAGTTCGGTGCTTCGAAGGAGGCCCATTTGCCGACTTGTTCGATGGGCTTGGCTTCGCTGGGCTGGGCGGCGGTCAGCAGCAGGTCGCAGCCGCGCATGGTGGCGGCCACCGCATCGCAGAGTTCCCGCCGGCGGCGTTGCGCGTTTAGGTAGTCGGCGGCGGTGATTGTGGCGGCAAGGGCCAGGCGGTCGCGCAGGATTTCGCCGTAGTCGCGCAGTTTGGTGCGCATCCAGGGCTCGTGCACGGCAAAAGCATCGGCGGCCAGGATCAGCCAGCCGGCGGCGTTGAAATCGGCCAGCGGCGGCAGAGTGACCTCCTGGATTTCGGCACCCAGGCTGCGCAGTGTCTCGGCGACATGGGCGATGCCTGTGGCAGTCGCGGGGCTGACCGCGAAATCATCCTCGTGGAAGTGGCGAATGACGCCGATCCGCAGGCCTTTGACGCCGTTGTTCAGCCCGGACAGCAGATCGGGCTTGGGGCGGTTGGCGGAGGATGGGTCGGTCGGGTCGTGCCCGGTCATCGCATCCAGCAGCAGCGCGCAGTCTTCGACCGTCCAGGCCAGGGGGCCGGTGGTGTCCAGGCTCTGCGACAGCGGCAGCACGCCGGTGCGCGAACACAGCCCGTAGGTCGGCTTGATCCCGGCGATGCCGCAGAGCGCTGCCGGCCCGCGGATCGACCCGCCGGTGTCCGACCCCGTGCCGCCGAGGATCGAGCCGGAGGCAACGGCGGCGCCGGTGCCTGACGATGACCCTCCGGTGAACCGCGACACGTCCCACGGGTTGCGCGCGGGCGGCCAGGGCAGGTCGAAGGACGGCCCGCCCCAGGCGAATTCATGCGTGGCGAGCTTGCCCAGCGTGACCGCGCCGGCGTCGCTCCACATCCGCACCACGGCGGCATCGGCGGTGGGCACATGGTCGATCAGCACGCGCGAATGGCCCGTCGTGGGCACGCCGGCGGTTTCGTAGATGTCCTTATGCGCGATCGGGATGCCGTCGAGCGGCCCGCGCAGCGTGCCGGCCATCTGCCGCGCCTCGGCCGCCTGGGCCTGAGCGAGCGCGATCTCCGGCGTAAAGCGGATGAAGGCGTGCAGGATGGGGTTTTCGGCCTCGGCCTTGGCGAGACAGGTCTTGGTCAGTTCGACTGGCGAGATCTTTTTGGCGGCGATCTGCTGCGCCGCTTGCGCGATGGTGTGCATCAGCCGGCTGCCCGCGGGGCGAAGGTGGTCGCCATTTCGACCGAGACCTCACGCGGCGGTCGAACACGGGCGGCGGCGGCCACGAGGTGATGGGATGCGGCGCGGATGGCCTCGCGCTCGGCCTCCGTCAGGTCGATCCCGGCCCGTGCCATCAGGGCATCGAACTGCGGCTTGTCGAGGGGTTCGGCCATGGGTCGCGTCTCTCAGTTCTGGGATGGGACGACGGCCGCCAGGGCCTGTGCCGCCGCGGCCTGGATGGGTTCGATGACCGGCAGACCGCAGGCGTCTTCCAGGAAGGCGCGATGGGCGGCCATGCCGGCGCAGCCCATGACGATGGCCTCGGCGCCCATGCCCGCCAGGGCGCGGGCGGCGTCGCGCAGGCCGATGCGCGGGGCGTCGGGGTCCAGCAGCGATGCCATGGACAGGTTCAGCGGCACGATGCCGGCGCAGCGCGCCTCCATCCCCATCGCCTGCAGCACGCGGCGCTGGCGGGCGCGGCTGGCATCGACGAAGGCGATCAGCCCGAAGCGGTCGGCCCGTGCCGCGGCGGCGGCCACCCCGCAACGCAGGGGGCCGAAGACCGGGCGTGGCGTGGTCGATCGCAGCAGGTCGATGCCGGGGTCGCTGACGCAGGCGATGATGATCGCATCCGCGTCCTGCCCGGCCACCAGGCGTTCCAGGGGTTGTGCGACGCCGAACCAATCGTCCCACGACACGATGGCCGGCGGCCCACCTGGCAGGCTGATCGTATCGAAGACCACGCCTGGGCGGGCAAAGGGCGCGACGGCCGTGGCGATGCCGGCGGTGCAGCCCGCGTCGCTATTCGGATTGATGACCAGAATTCTGCGATCCATGCGTGGATCGTCGGTCGGCCACCCGCGCAGCGCAAGGTGTTGGCCCATTCATTGTGCGTCATGCCTTGAACAGAGGCGTCCGAAGGCCGATGATGCGCTGCACAAAGAAAAAAAGTTCGGGGCGATCCTGCCCCTGAGGAAAGCAGACATGCGTTGGGAACCCGACCGGACTCCGCCCGCCATTGGCTACACCCCCCCGTCCTCTTTCTGGACGGCTGTACGCCGCGGCGCGATGAACCGCTGTCCCGTCTGCGGCGAAGGCCGCGTGTTCAACGGCTACCTGACCCTGGTCACCGAGTGTTCGCATTGCCACGCGCCGATCGGCCGGCTGCGGGCCGATGATGCGCCGCCGTATTTCACGATCCTGCTGGCCGGGCATGTGCTGGTGCCCATCGTGCTGTGGATCGAAAAGAACCATCCGATGCCGATGTGGCTGAATATGGTGATCTGGCTGCCGGCCTTCACCATCATCTGCATGGCCCTGCTGCGCCCGGTGAAGGGCGCGGTCGTCGGCTGGATGATGAAGCTCGGCATGACCGGCACCGAGCACGGGCCGGAGGTGCCGGCGCACCCGTCCCTCGCCCCCGCCGCGGCCAGGCCCGATCGCTGACCTGGTCATGACGCAGCAGGTCCTGGTCAGGCTGGTCTTGCCGGACAGCGCGCCGCTGCCATCCGCCTATGCCGAGGCGGATCGCAGCCAGGCGGTGGCCGACCTGCTGGCGGGCAATCGCTTCGACCCACCGGGGCTGGAGCCAGGCCCTTATGCGCTGCACCTGTGCCTGCGCGACGGGCGCCTGGTCTTCGACATCCGCACCCCGGACGACATTCCCCTGCACGCGCTGGTCCTGGCGCTCGGCCCGTTTCGGCGGTTGATCAAGGACTACGCGATGGTCGTGCAAAGCCATGAACAGGCGGTACGCGAGGGGGCCGCCGAGGCACGCATCCAGGCGATCGACATGGGCCGGCGCGGGCTGCACAACGAAGGTGCAACGCTGCTGAGCGAGCGGTTGGATGGGCGCATCGTGCTGGACTTCGAAACCGCGCGACGATTGTTCACGCTGGTCTGCGCGATGCACCAGCGTATCTGAAGGGTGTTTGACCGATGAAGATCGAGGGCATCGCCTATCGCTCGATACGCCATGACGGCGACAGCATCCTGATCCTGGACCAGACACGGTTGCCCTGGCGGATCGACTGGCTGCGGCTGACGGATGCGGCGGGTGCCGCGCATGCGATCAAGACCATGCAAGTGCGCGGCGCACCGCTGATTGGCGCGGTCGCGGCCTATGGGCTGGCGATGGAATTGCGCGCCGATCCCGCCGGGCTGGAGTCGGTCGCGGCGATGCTGGGCGACACGCGCCCGACCGCGATCAACCTGCGCTGGGCGCTGAACCGGATGCTGCTGCGGCTACGCCCGCTGCCGGTGGCGCAACGCGCCGCTGCCGCCTGGGACGAAGCCGTGGCCATCGCCGAGGATGACGTCGAAACCTGCCGCGCCATCGGCGCGCATGGCCTGCCGCTGATCCAGGCCATCGCGGCCAAGAACCCGGGGCGCCCGGTCAATATCCTGACCCATTGCAACACCGGCTGGATCGCGACGGTCGATTACGGCACCGCCTTGTCGGTGGTCTACCAGGCGCATGACGCCGGGATTCCCGTGCATGTCTGGGTGGATGAAACCCGCCCGCGCAACCAGGGCGCCTTGCTGACGGCCTGGGAATTGGGCGCGCATGGCGTGCCGCATACGGTGATCGCCGACAACGCCGGCGGGCACATGATGCAGCATGGCCAAGTGGACATCGTGCTGGTCGGCACCGACCGCGTGACCCGGCGCGGCGATGTCGCCAACAAGATCGGCACCTACCTCAAGGCGCTGGCGGCGCAGGACAATGGCGTGCCCTTCTGGGTCGCCTGCCCGCATTCGACGCTGGATTGGTCGGTGGATGACGGCGTCGCCGAAATCCCCATCGAGGACCGGGACGAGGCCGAGGTCACCCATACCACCGGACTGCTGCCCGATGGCACGCCTGGCGCCATCCGCACCGCGGCCCCCGGCAGCCGTGCGGCCAACCCGGCCTTCGACGTGACGCCGGCGCGGTTGGTGACGGGGTTGATCACCGAACGCGGGCGCTGTGCCGCGTCGATCGATGGGCTGCGCACCCTGTATCCGGAACGCGACGCGGCCTAACCTCTCGACTGGAGGAACCAACCGATGACCGACCTGCCGACCCGCGTCGAAATCGCCGAGGAAGGCCCGCGCGAGGGATTCCAGATCGAGCCCGGCCCCATCGCCACCGCCGAAAAGGTCAAGTTGATCGATGCGCTGTCGGCCACGGGGCTGACGCATATCCAGGTCTGTTCCTTCGTGAACCCCAAGCTGGTGCCCGGCTGGGCGGATGCGGAGGCCACCGTCGCCGGGTTCACGCCGCGCGCGGGGGTGCATTACACGGCGCTCTGGTTCAACGCCGCCGGGCTGGACCGGGCGCTGGTATTCCACGACCGGCTGCATCTGTTCGGCTCCATCTCGCTGGCGGCGTCGGAGGCGTTTTCGAAAAAGAACCTGAACCGCGACCGACAGGGCCAGATCGACGCCATGCGCAAGGTGACCGCGGCGCATCTGGCGGCCGGCGTACCGGTGACGCGGATCGGCGTGCAGGCCGGTTTTGGTTGCAACTACCAGGGCGATATCTCGGCCGAGCAGGTCGTCGCCACCGTGGCGGATGGCATGGCCGTCGCGGCTGAAGTGGGGGCCAACATCACCGACGTGACCTTGGCCGATACCATGGGCTGGGCCACGCCGCCGCGCATCGAACGCACCGTGGGTGCGGTGCGCGCGCGTTGGCCGGATGTGCGGCTGACCTTGCATCTGCATGACACTCGGGGCCTCGGCATTGCCAATGCCCATGCCGGGCTGCGCATGGGTGTCGCGCGCTACGACGCGACCGTGGGTGGCTTGGGCGGTTGCCCCTTTGCCGGCCAGCCCGGCGCGCCGGGGAATATCGCCAGCGAGGAACTGGCCCTGCTCTGCCAGGAAATGGGCATCGAGACGGGCATCGACCTGGACGCGCTGATCGAGGCGGGGCGCCTGGCCGAAACCATCATCGGCCGGCGGCTGCCGTCGGCCGTGCTGCGCGGCGGCGCGCTGTCGGGGTTCCGCGCCAAGGCGGCCTGACCGACGGCCGGGAGCATCCAACAAGAGCGCGAAAAGGGCCGGAGCCAGCATGTTCGAAGGTTTTGAATCGAAGACCATCGCCACCTCCGGCGGTGCCAGCATCTTCTGTCGTCATGCGGGCAGCGGCCCGCCGCTGCTGCTGCTGCACGGCAATCCGCAGACCCATGCGATCTGGCACCTGATCGCGCCGCGCCTGGCGGAAAAGTTCCACGTCATCGCCGCCGATCTGCGCGGCTATGGCGACAGCACCGGGCCGGGCGACCCGACCCGGGCGGTTTACCCGACCGAGGACTACACCTTCCGCGCCATGGGCCAGGATATGGTGGAGGTGATGTCCGCCTTCGGCCATGAACGCTTCAACATCTGCGGCCACGACCGCGGCGGGCGCACGACGCATCGCCTCTGCCTTGATCAACCGGAGCGGCTGATCAAGGCCGCGATCCTGGACATCCTGCCGACGCGGCATGTGTGGGAAAACGTGAACGCCGCCTGGGCCGCGAAATCCTGGCACTGGATCTTCATGCCGCAGGAAGGCGGCTTGCCGGAGGCGATGATCGAGGGCGTGCCTGCTGCCTTCTACATGGAACGCAAGATCGGCAAGCCCGGCATGGGCATGGGGATCTTTGCCCCCGAAGCCTTGGCCGAATACGTGCGCTGCTTCACGCCAAAAACCATCCGCGCGTCCTGCGCCGATTACCGCGCGGCGGCGACCCTGGACCTGGAGATGGACCGCGCCGACACGGGGCGGCTTTCGACCGTGCCGACCCTGGTGCTCTGGGGGGCGAAAAGCCACACGCAGGCGATGTTCGCGGCGCCGCTGGATATCTGGCGCAACTACGTCGCCGACGTGCAGGGGCAGGGCATCGTCAGCGGCCACTACATGGCCGAACACGCGCCGGAGGAAGTCCTGGCGGCGCTGCTGGGGTTTTACTAGGCGCGCCAGGATGCGCGGTCACGCGCCGCGCCTCCCATCGGATTGATGGTCGTGCATTGCTCATTCACGAAAGTTACAATTAAATAGGAGAAACGGTCGAGGACGCGCGCTCGTGATCAATGCTGGCCTCAAGAAATCTGATCTGCACGCGGACTTCCGGCCCTTCTTCGCCGACAGCAAGTACCAGGTCGTGATCATTCCGCGTGGCATGCGACTGTGGAAGCTGACGGCCTATTCGATCCCGAAGGTCGGCGAAACGAATTGGAAGGGCGAGAAAGCCACCGTCTCGCCGTGGTGGGCGAATGTCTACCCGTTCCAGCAGGACCGGAAGGGCATCCATGCGCGGATCGAGGAAGCCAAGCTCAACAAGGTCGGGTTCAAGGACTACATGCGTTTCGTCGCCGCCGTGCGGATCGACTGGAACATGCTGTCGAACTATCAAGAAATCACGTTGAACGATGAGTGCCTGGCGTTCTGGGGCCTTTTCGGGCCGACCGGCGTATTGAGCGCGGCCAGCGAGGTCGCGGACCGTGGCAGGGCGAGTTGGGAAAATGCGCGCGACGTGCAGCTTCCGGCCGTGCAGAAACGCATCGAACTCCCATCGCTGCTCGGCGGCCTGGACGATGCCTTTCAATTGTACATTCCCGGCATCTATCCGGAGATGCTGACCCAGGCCTTCTCGAAGAACCTGCACGACAAGGGGACCATTCAGATCTCAGCCTTTGGCGCGCACGTCGTCGGCGGCTGAGCGCAGGGCCATACTGCTCTATCGCATCATCGCCCCGACCGGGGCCGGGACATTCGGCCGGCCGTTCACCCCGCCCACGCGCCCCAGGGCGGGGTTGGTGACCGACGGCAGCATGTCGAAGCTCCGGGCGGTCAGCTTGTCGATCCCGCCCGCGGCATTGATGGCGGCGATCATGTTTGGCCAGAGATGCTGGCGCGACTGGCATTCGCGGCAGCGGTCCTTTCCGGCATGCCCATGCGCCGGCATGCCCTTGCTGCGCGGCTGCCAATGGCTTGCGAGGAAGCGGTAGTCCGGCGCATTCGTCCGCGCCGCCGCATTGCCGCCGAGCGTGGTCGCGACCTCATGGCGCCCCAGCGGCGTATCGCCCGGTCGCGCCGGCCGGTTGAAGCCGAAGACGCCCTGGCCGCCGAAACTGTTGAGCCGGTCGAGGAACTGCCGGCCGCTCTGCGGGAATATGTTGAAGCCTGAAACGATCAGCCGCTTCATGTCGACGCCAAGCAGGGCGAGGGTTTCGACCGCCAGGGCCAGGTTGTTGGCGCCCGGCTGGAAATGCCCGCTGTTGTTGTTGATCTGGACGACGACACCCTGCTCCATCTTGATCTCGCCGGCGCAACGCACCGCGTCCCCCGCCAGGTAGGAGGAATGGAAGCGACCGTTCTTCTGCAGGTTGGTGCCCGCCCAATGCGGGCCGGAGTAGAAATCCCCGCCCTGGCTGACGACGTAGCCGGAAAACCCGGCGGCGATCACGGCCGCCTGCCGCGCATCGCGTTCGATGCTGTCGGCCAGGACCAGTTCCGTGCTGTTGGCCCACCATTTCTGCCGGAAGGCGAGGCCGCGCACGAAGACCAGCCTGTAGATCGCGGCCTTTTTCGGCTCCATGTACTCGCCGGCGCGATCGCGCAGGTCGACATCCGCGCCATGCGCGCCCATCGCCCGGCCGAAGGTCGCCTCCAGCCAATTCGGCAGCAGGTTGACGGGGACGCGGGTTTCCTCGGTCAACCGGGCCACCAGCTTCTTGTAGAATTCGTAGACGGAGGAACGGCGGCGGGTGTTGATCTCGGCCGAACCGCGATCGCAGAGCTTCAGCCAGGTGTCGGTGGCGAAGTACAGCCGCCCCAGCACGATCACCCGGTTGGCGTCGTTCCTGGTGCGGTGGAAAATATCCAGCAGCCCGTCGATGACATTGATGGCCGTGTCCCCGGCGCGGCGTCCGCTGGTCACCATGGTCAGGTCGGTGGCGGATTTGAATTGCGCGGCGGTGGGCAGCGGCGTGAAGACGAGCGCTGGCATGAAACCTCCGGTCTTTTTCGTTCGACCTCGGGGTACGAGCCAAAGGTAAAGAAACCTTACACCGCGCCCGGCGTTCAGCAATTCTTACACTTGGCTTTAGATGAGGCGCGGCCTCAATAGTCGGTGATCGATCGTAAAAATGCAGGACGCCGGAGGGCCCTGAAGGCCCTCCGGCTGCCGGCTTCAGCCAGGGCGCGGCGCGTCGGGCGCCGGCGGACGACCACCCGGGCCGCCCGGACCACCAGGGCCGCGGGGGCCGTGGTGATGCATGCCGCGCCCGCCGCGCGGCATCACCTCGGCCACCGCCAACTGGCCGCTGGAGTCGCGGTCCATCGCGCGGAACATGGCCCCCGCGATGACCTGCAATTCGGCCAGGGTTACCTTGCCGTCGCCATCGGCATCCACGGCGCGGAAGATCGCCTCACCACGCTGCTGCATGCGCTCCGGCATCGGGCGGTCGCGGCCCGGCATATTGGCGGGGCGATAGACGCGGAATTCCTCGATCGTCACGCTGCCGTCGCGGTTCACGTCGATTTCGGCGAAGCGCGCGGCGACGGCGGCCTGGAATTCCTCACGGCTGAGCTGGCCGTCGTTGTTGCGGTCGGCCATGGCGAACATGCGCCCGGCCTCAAAGGCCATGGCACCGCGCTGTGGTCCGCCGGCACCAGGTGCAGCCGGTGCGCCGGGTACGGCGGCTTGCGGCGCGCTGGGGGCTTGGGCCGCCGGCTGGGCCATGGCGGCACCGGTGCCGGCAAGCCAGGTCGCCGCCATCAGGGTCCAGATCGTGTTACGCATATGTCGATACTCCGTGAAGGGATCGCGATGCGGGCAACCGGGGCTGCCCGTGGACGCAATATGATCCCCGCCGGTAACGCGTTGGTGTCGGTCGCGCCGGTTTTGCGTAAGAAAATGTCACCCAATCATGGCGCGACTGCCCAAAAGTGGCGCGGCTACGCCCGCTTCGGCACCCCCGCCTCGCCCAGGTCCCAATACATGCCGGTGAAGGCCGCGATCCCTTCCCGCGCCACGCCGGGCAAAAGATGCTCGTCCGGGCCGTGCTGCTTGCAGCCGTTGTAGGAGTGCGGCACCCAGATCAGCGGCACGCCCAGGTGGTCGACAAACACATCCCCCGGTAGCCCGCCCGAGGAATTGGGGATGATCTGCACGCGCTTGCCCAGGGTCTGGGCCATGCTGGCCTGCGCCCAGCGCACCCAAGGGTGGTCGGTGTCGGTGCGGCTGGCGGGCATGCGCAGGCCGGGGTTTTCGATCACGACTTCAGGGAAGCCGGCGGCGTCCAGGTGAGCGCGGATCGCGGCCTCGAAACCGGCGGTGTCGGTATCGACCGTGTAGCGGATCTGGCAATGCGCGACGGCATCGGGTGCCACGGCATTCACCGGGTTTTCCGGCCGGCCCGAGAGCATCGCCAACACGATGAAGCTGTTCCAGCCGTAGATTTTTTCCGCCGCCGACAGGCCGGGTTCGCCCCAGTCGGCATCGATGGTCGCCCCTTCTCCGCCACCATCGACCGGGCAGCCGGCCAGCACGGCACGGACGCGGTTCGGCACCACGCGGCCCGCCGGCAGCAGCCCATCGACCATGATGCGGCCGTGGCGGTCCATGATGCTGGCGATGGCATGGGCCAGAACGACCGCCGGGTCGGTGGTCAGCCCGCCCCAATGGCCGGAATGGACCCCGCCCTGGCGAAGCCGCACCGCCAGGGTGCAATGCCAGGTGCCGCGGGTGCCGGTGGCGATGGTCGGGACCTCAGGCGCCACGCGTGGCCCGTCGGAGGCGATCAGCACATCGGACTTCAGCAGGTCCTTGTTGGCCGCGACGAAGGCGCGCAGCCCCTTGCTGCCGCGTTCCTCGCACATCTCGATCAGCAGTTTCACGTTGAAGCCGATGGTGCCGCCGCGTTCGGCGATCACCGCCTCCAGCGCCGACAGGTTCAGCGCGTGCTGGCCCTTGTTGTCGGCGGTGCCGCGGCCATACCAGCGGCCGTCGCGTTCGGTCAGCACCCAGGGGGCCAGGCCTTCCGACCATTGGTCCGCCAACCCGCGCACCGTATCGCCGTGGCCGTAGAGCAGCACGGTCGGCAGGGCCGGGTCTTCCATCCGCACCCCGGTCAGGATCGGCGGGAAGTCGGGGTCGGGGTTGGGGTGGATCTGGCAGGTGAAGCCCAGGCGGCCGAGCCAGGGCAGCAGCGCCGCCTCAAGGTAACGGCGGCAATCGGCCTCATGCCCCGGGTCCTGGCTGGTCGAGGGGACTGCGACCAGATCGGTCAGCAAGGCGCGAAACCCCTGGTCGAAGAAGGTTTCGGCGCGTGCGATGGCACCGGCGCGGTCGGGCATGGAATGGGGCTCCGTGGTCAGGGCCGCGGAGGATGCATCCGGGTGCCGCGGGCGGATACCCCGGGGTCGCGATTCAGCGCGTTTGCGCGGGACCGCTGCTGCCGCCGCCGCTGCTGCCGGGCAGCCCGGCGCCCAGAAGGGCCGCCGCCAGCACGGGCAGCAAGGCCGCGGCCGCCGGGGCCGCGAGCGGCATGACCGAGGCGCTGGACACCACCAGAGGCGCCGGGTTGGCCGGCGCCGGGGCCACGGCACGGGGGGCGGGTGCGCGGGGCGCCACGCTGGGCGGCGCGATCATGCGCGGCTGGCTGCGCGGCGGCATGACGACGCCGCCATCGGCCGGCGGGACCGTGATGAACTGCATCTGCGCCAGCGCCGGCTGGCTCGACAAGACGGCGCAGAGAGCCACGATGTTGCGAAAGCGAAAGGCCATGTGCAATTTTTCGCGCCAACAACCGCAGATTGCAAGGAATTTTCGCATAAATAAGCCGGCTATTCCGCGTCGGGCTGGTTTTCCGGGGCGGCGGCCACGAAGGCGGGCAGGATCGCGCAGGCTGCCTCGGCCGCCAGCAGCCTCGGCATGCCAGTCAGATCCACGCCGAAGCGACGCGCATTGCCGAGTTGCGGGACCAGGCAGAGGTCGGCCAAGGTCGGCGTCGCGCCGAAACAGAAGGGGCCAGGCGCGACCAGGGCTTCGACCGCCGCCAGCCCCTCGGCGATCACCTCCCGCGACCAGGCCTGCACCTCGGGTTCCGCGTGCCCCATCGCGCGCAGGCGCGCCATGATCTTGAGGTTCTGCACCGGGTGGATGTCGCAGGCGATGGCCAGGGCGACGGCACGGATGCGGGCGCGGTGCAGCGCGTCGCCGGGCAGCAGGGGTGGGGTCGGATGCGTCTCCTCCAGCCATTCGATGATGGCGAGGGATTGGGTCAGCACCGCGCCACCCTCGGTTTCCAGCGCCGGCACCAGGCCCTGTGGGTTCAGTGCCAGGTATCCCGGCGCGCGCTGTTCGCCGCGCCGCAGGTGATGCGCGGCCTGTGTCGCCGACAGCCCCTTCAGCCCCAGCGCGATCCGCACCCGCCAGGCGGCCGAGGACCGGAAATACCCATGCAGGATCATCGTGGCGCCGCCAGGTACCGGGCGATGATCACCCGCATGATTTCATTCGTGCCTTCCAGGATGCGATGCACCCGCAGGTCGCGCACCAGTTTCTCCACGCCGTAGTCGGCGAGATAGCCGTAGCCGCCGAGCAGTTGCAGCGCCTCATCCGCCACGCGATGGCCGGTGTCGGTGACGAAGCGCTTGGCCATGGCGCAGAAGGTGGGTGCATCGGGCGCGCCCGCGTCCAGCTTGCCGCAGGCGCGCCAGAGCAGGCTGCGCGCGGCTTCCAGTTCCGTCGCCATATCCGCCAGGCGGAACTGCGTCGCCTGGAAATCGGCGATGGTTTTGCCGAAGGCGCGGCGTTCGCGGACATAGGCGAGCGCGATATCCAGCGCGCGCTGCGCCCCCCCCAGCGAACAGGCCGCGATGTTCAGGCGCCCGCCATCCAGGCCGGACATGGCGAAGCGAAACCCCTGCCCCTCCGCGCCCAGCAAGGCGCCCGCCGGCACGGCGGCGTCCTCGAACACCACCATCCGCGTCGGCTGTGCGTTCCAGCCCATTTTTCGCTCGTTGGCGCCGAAACTGAGGCCTTTGGTCCCGCCAGGCACCAGCATCGCCGAAATGCCGCCCGGCCCGTCGCCGCCGGTGCGGACCATGGTCAGGTACAGGTCGGCCGCCCCGGCGCCCGAGATGAACTGCTTGGATCCGTTCAGCAGCCAGCCTTCGTTGCTGCGCGTCGCCCGCGTCCGCAAGGCCGCGGCATCGCTGCCCGATCCGGGTTCGGTCAGGCAATAGGCGCCGATGCGCTGCATCGTCAGCAGGTCCGGCAGCCATTCCGCGCGCTGCGCGTCATCGCCGTAGCGGTCCACCATCCAGCCCACCATGTTGTGGATGGACAGGAAGGCCGAGACCGTCGGGCAGCCGGTGGCCAACGCCTCGAACACCACCGCGGCGTCCAGGCGGGTCAGCCCGGCGCCGCCCGAGGCCTCACGCACATACAGCCCCGCCATGCCGAGGGCGGCGGCCTGGCGCAGTTCGGCGATGGGAAAGTGCTTGTCCCTGTCCCAATCCAGCGCCTTGGGCGCCAGCACATCGCGGGCAAAATCCTGGGCCAGGGACTGGAGTTCGCGGGTGGCCTCCGGCAGGTCGAACGCGGCATCGAGCGGCATGGCGGTCATCCTCCGGGACGTGTTTGCGCCATCATCTGCCCGCCAGGCGGCCTGCGGCAATGCGCCAGGTGCGGCTTTCGCCCGGCGCCGTTGCGGCTACCCTGCGCGCTTCCAACTTCGCGAGTTCGCATGACTGCCCTTCCGCTGGCCCTGACCATGGGTGAACCCGCCGGCATCGGTGGAGAGATCGCCGCCGATGCCTGGCGGGCGCTGCACGCCACCGGCCCGGTCTTCGTGCTGCTGGACGATGCCGACCGCATCCGCGCCCTGCCGAACGCGCCGCCCGTGGCCGTGGTCGCAGGTCCGGAGGAGGCCGCCGCCTCCTTTCCCACCGCATTGCCGATCCTGCACCGGCCGCTGCCCCTGCCCACCGTGCCCGGCGCCCCCAACCCGGCCCATGCCCCCGCCGTGCTGGGCGCGATCGCGGAGGCCACGCGCCTGGCCATGGCCGGGCGGGTCGCAGCCGTCGTCACCAACCCGATCCAGAAAGCAAGCCTGACCGCCGCGGGCTTTCCCCACCCCGGCCATACCGAATACCTGGCCGAACTGACCGCCGGCGGCCCGCCGGTGATGATGCTGGCCTGCGAGGGGCTGCGCACGATCCCCGTCACCATCCACGAACCCCTGCGCACGGCCATCGCACGGCTGACCACGGCGATGATCCTGGATGTGGCGCTGGTGACCGCGGCCGCGCTGACGCGCGACTTCGGCATCGTAGCACCTCGCCTGGCCATCGCCGGGCTGAACCCGCATGCCGGCGAGGCCGGCACTTTGGGATCGGAAGACGCCGAGATCGTCGCCCCCGCCGTCGCGCAGTTGCAGGCGCGCGGCATCGCCGCGACCGGACCCTGGCCGCCCGACACGATGTTCACCCCGACCGCCCGCACCCGCTACGATGCGGCGATCTGCATGTACCACGACCAGGCGCTGATCCCGGTGAAGACGCTGGACATGGCGGGGGGCGTGAACGTGACACTCAACCTGCCGGTCATCCGCACCAGCCCCGACCACGGCACCGCGCTGGACCTGGCCGGCACCGGCCGGGCCGATCCGGCCAGCCTGATCGCCGCCCTGCGCATGGCCGCCACCATCGCCGCCCATCACCGGAGACCCTGATGCGCCTGTCCGTGAACATCGACCATGTCGCGACCCTGCGGAACGCGCGCGGCGGCACACACCCCTGCCCGATCGCCGCCGCCCATGCCGTGCTGGCGGCCGGGGCCGATGGCATCACCTTCCATCTGCGCGAAGACCGCCGCCACATCCGCGACGCCGATGTGGCGCGGCTTTTTGCCGAGGTGGACACCAGGCTGAACTTCGAAATGGCCGCGACCGAGGAAATGGTGCGCCTTTGCGCCGGCTACCGCCCGCAGGCCTGCTGCCTCGTCCCCGAAAAGCGCGCCGAGCTGACCACCGAGGGCGGGCTGGACATCGCCGCCGGCGGCGCCCCCCTGCGCGACGCCGTCGCACGCCTGGCCGGCTTGGGGATCGAAGTCGCCCTGTTCATCGAACCCGAGGCCCGCGCGGTCGAAGCCGCCCACGCCATCGGCGCCCAGGCGGTGGAATTCCACACCGGGCGCTACGCCGAAACCGGGGATGCCGATCTGCGCCGGTCAGAACTCGACCGGCTGCGCACGGCGGCGGCCCTGGCCGAAGCCGCGGGGCTGCTGTGCCACGCCGGCCACGGCCTGACCTACGACACCGTCGGCGCCATCGCGGCCATCCCGCAGATGGAGGAAGTCAGCATCGGACACTTCCTGATCGGCGCGGCCGTGATGGAAGGCCTGCCCGCCGTGGTCCAACGCATGCGGCGCGAAATCGCGGTGGGGCGGGGGGGCTGACATGATAGAGGTTGCGCAGTGGAAGGGGCTTCGCCCCCTCCACGCCTCCCCCACCAGGGGCCGCCGCCCCTGGACCGGCGGAGTATTGGTAAAATAAAGCGAGGGGCAGGACGCGCCCTCGATCCATCGAACGCCCTATGAAGCCCCTCGCTTTATTTTACCAAGTAGCGTGGGTTCCCCAAGGAAACATTTGGGGGCCACGGCCCCTTGGTGGGGAGAGCTTGAGAGGGGCGAAGCCCCTTTCAAAGCGCCCCCCTCAATTATTCAGGCCCCAGCCGCCCGCGCGATGCGATGGTCTTCGTTCGCCGCCGCCGGGATCGGCTGGACGCCACGGGCCCAGGCCGTCGCTTCGGTCAGGATGCGGTCAGCATCGGAGGTCGGCAGGAGTTCGACGTATTCGCGTGCGGTCACGGCCTGCGGGTCCCAGTTGTGGGCGATCTGGGAAAGCCAACCCTGCGGCGGCGCCTGCATCTGCCCCAGGTCGTGCAGGACGCCGACCCGGCGGACCATCACGATCACGCGCTTGGCGGCATCGAGCCGCATACGCTCGGCGAATTGGCCGGTCGCCAGGTCGGTCACCGTGGCGAGCGCGGCACCGCGCAGTTTCGACGCAGGCATATCGAGGCCCTGATCGGGCATGGGACGTCAGCTCCTTCAACGCGGCCAGCCATCCGGCCGCTGGGTCCATGGGGCAAGCCGCCACTGGACAACGAGAGTCCACCTAAGAAGGTTTCGGGACCGTTCAAGCACAATGGCGCGCCGATGTGCCCCGCCGGCTCGGGGTGCCGCATTGCAGCCTGCGCATGGCGCGGCGCGGGGGCGGCGGGACGTGCATGGCCGGGGCGGGTTTGGCGCAGCACGGTTTCCGGCCGCCGCCGGTTCGGGGTAGGAGAACGCGGGTGGAAACTCGGCCGACCGCCCCACCCCAAAATGTCGCGGCTTGGCGAGGCCTGCGTTTGGCGATCCTTGTGCTCGGGCTGCTGTTGTCGGGCCTGGGGGCGGAGTCCCAGCCCGCGCCGCCGGACCCCGCGGCCGCGCCGGCGACCTCGCTGACCTATACGGTCACCATCGCGCCGACCGGCGACGACGCGCTGGATGCGGCGCTGGCCGCGACCTCCCAACTCAGGGCCTTGCAGGACGCCCCGCCCGAGGATGGCCCCGGGCTGATCGCGCGGGTCACCGAGGATCTGCGCCGCCTGCCCGATGCGCTGCGGGCGGAGGGCTATTGGGGCGGCGGCATCGGGGCCGAGATCGCCGGCCTGGCGCCGGACAGTGCCGCCCTGCCCGCGGTGCTGACTGCCGCCTTGCGCGACGGGTCGCCCGTCGCGGTCCGGCTGCTGCCGCACGCCGGGCCGCGCTACAAGTTCGGCGCCATCGCGGTGCGCCCGGCGCCGGGCGCCGACCCCGATGCTGTGGCCATCGCCGCCGCCCGCGTCGGCATCGCCACCGGCGAACCCGCGCTGATCGCCCCGGTGCTGGCGGCCGAGACCGGGCTGATCACCACCTTGCGCGACACCGGCCACCCGCTGGCGACCGTCGTGGCGCGGGAGGCCATCCTGGACTACGACCGCCAGGTGCTGGACGTGACCTGGCGGCTGTCGCCCGGCCCGGTCGCGCGGTTCGGCACCCCGGTCGTGACCGGCGAACAACGCACCCGCGCGGCCTTCCTGAACCGTATCGCCGGGCGCCTGGCCGGGGAGACCTATTCCCCCGCCGCCGTCGAACGGGCGCGACAGGCCTTGTCGGGCCTGGGTGTGTTCGCATCGGTCCGCGCCCAGACGGGCAACGCGGTATCGGCCGATGGCACCCTGCCCATCACCTTCACCGTGCAGGAACGGCCGCTGCGCAGCCTTGGCGTGTCGGGCGCCTATGAGACGAACTACGGCCTGTCCGGCCGCGTCTGGTGGGAACACCGCAACCTGTTCGGTGGCGCCGAGCGGCTGCGGCTGGAGGCGGAAGTGTCGCGCCTGGGCCTGGCATCGCCGGATGACCTGAACTACCGGGTCTCGGCCGGGATTCGCAGCCCCTATGTGTTCGGCCAGCCGATCACGCTGACCACCGACATCGCGGCCCTGCGCGAAAGGCTGACGGTCTACGACCGCGATGCCGTGACCGCCCAGGTCGGGCTGGAACGCATGATCGGGACACGCTGGACCCTGCGCGCCGCGGTCGGCGCGGAAATCGGGCGGGCGGCGCCGGATGGCGAGCCCTTCACCGACTACGAAATCCTGTCCTTGCCGCTGTCGGCCCGCTGGGACGCGACGGACAACCTGCTGGACCCAAGGCGCGGCGCGCGGGTCACGGTGCTCGCCACCCCTGCCTATGAGCTATTGGGTGCACAATCCTATGCCATCCTGAAGGCCACCGGGACGACCTACCTGGACATCGTGGGTGAGGGCCGCGGCGTGCTGGCCCTGCGGGGCGTGATCGGTTCGCTGGCCGGGGCGACGGCGACATCGGTGCCGCCGCAGCAGCGGTTCTATGCCGGTGGGGCAGGGTCGGTGCGTGGCTACGACTACCTGTCGATCGGGCCGACCGGGCCGACCGGCCAGCCGACCGGGGGGGCGAGCCTGCTCGAAGCCTCGGTCGAATGGCGGCAACGGCTGGTCGGCCCCTGGGGCATGGCGGTTTTCGTCGATGCCGGCGCGGTCGGCGAGACATCGACGCCCGAGGCACGGAATCCGCGCATCGGGGCGGGGGCCGGCGTGCGCTACACCACGGCGATCGGCCCGATCCGGGCGGATGTGGGCTTTCCGCTGGTGTCGCAGGAAGGGTCCGGCAGTTACGGGCTCTATATCGGGCTGGGGCAGGCGTTCTGATGCGGTGGTTCCGGCGCCTCTTGATGATCGTGGTGGCTTTGGCGGTCGTGCCGGCCGCGCTGCTGCTGGTGGCGAATACCGCACCGGGGCGGCATGGGCTGGAACGGATCGCGGCCGCGGCCGTGCCGGGGCTTGTGATCGAAGGGCTGGCAGGGCCCCTGCCCGGCCGCATCGCCGCCAGGCGCGTGACCATGGCCGATGCGGAGGGGGTGTGGCTGGAACTCGTGGATCTGGACCTGCGGCTGGACTGGCTGGCGCTGGCGCGGCGGACGGCGCGGGTGGAGCGACTGGCCGCGAGCCGGCTGGTGCTGCACCGCCTGCCGGCCAGCGAACCGGCGGTGGAAGAGCCCGGCACGGGCGAGATCTTGCCGTCACTGCCATCCTTGCCCCTGCCGGTCGAACTGGATGCTTTGAGCCTGGCCGAACTCGTCCTGGCGGAGCCGGTGCTGGGCGTCGCGGCCCGGCTTTCGGTCGAAGGCTCCGGCCGGTTGCGCGCGCAGGACGCGACCGCGCGGATCGCGCTGCGCCGGCTGGATGCCCCCGGGGATGCGGGGCTGGTGCTGGATTGGCGGCCGGCGACGGGCCATCTATCGGCCAGCCTGACCCTGGACGAACCGGCCGGGGGCCTGGCCGCCACGCTGCTGGGGCTGGCCGATGCGCCCGCGCATCTGGCGCTGTCGCTGGATGGCCCGGTGGAGAATGCGCCCTTCCGGCTGGACGCCCGTCTTGGCGCGGCGGCCCAGGCCAGCGCCACGGGCACCGTCGGCATTGCCCCGGACGGCACGACCACGCTGTCGCTGACGGCGAATGCGACGGCCCCCGGCCTGCTGCCGGCGCCGGTTGCGGAGATGGCGCTGACCGCGGGGCTGCGCATCGCGCCCGATGGCGGGATTGTCATCACCGAGGCGACGGCCAAGACCCCCGCGGCCGATGTCACCCTGTCGGGCACGCTGGCGGCATCGGGTGCGCTGGCCGTGGCCTGGCGGGCCAGCACGGGGCCGCAGGCGATGGCCCTGCTGCCGCCGGGACCGCGCTTTTCCGGCGCCGAAGGCAGCGGGCGGGTGACCGGCACGTTGGCGGCGCCGGTTGTCGAAGCGAACCTGCGCGTGGCCGATCCGCGCAGTGGGATCGCCGCGGTCGAACCCCTGCTCGGCGCCGCCGCGACCCTGGAGATGCGGGCCACCATGGCCGGTGCCACCGGCACCGTGGCCGGCGGGGCCGCCCAGGCGCATTTCGATGTGACCTGGGACCCGGAGTTGGCGGGGCGGGTCGGCGTGACCCTGCCGGATCTATCGGTGCTCGGCCCCGGTTTTTCCGGGGCGATGCGGGCGAACGCGAGCCTGGCGGGGGGGATCACCGAGGGCGTCGCGACACTGGATGCCTCGGGCGACGGCGTGACCTGGACGCATACGCGGCTCGACACCCCGAGGCTGACAGCGAGGCTGCGCCTGGCCGGTGGCCGCCCGGCCGAAGTTCATGCGGATGGCACCGCGACCTATGGCACCATGCCGCTGACCCTGCGCGTGCAGGCAGCGCCAGAGGGTGACCTGATCCGCATCGCGGCGGTGCGCGCCTCGGCCGGTGATGCGGTGCTGGAGGGCAGCGGCAGCATCGACCCGGCGAGTTTGCTGGCCGAGGGGACCGCGCGCCTGGCCGTGCCGGACATCGCCGCCCTGGTGCCCGGCGCGCCGCCCGGCCGCATCGCCGCCACGCTGGAGGCCAGCCTGCCCGAGGGCCGGCAACATCTGGCCCTGCGCACCGAGGCAAGTCTGCGCGACGGCACCACCGCCACGGCCAGCGCCATCGGCGGGCTGGACGTGCTGGCGCTGGAGGCACGGGCCAATGGCGCGGGGTTGCGTGCATCGATGCAAGGCACGGCGCGGGTGCAGGACCGCGTGCTGGACCTGGCGGCGCTGGAGATCCTGCGCGCGGACACGCCGCCGCTGCGCCTGCTGCGCCCGGCCCGGCTGCGCGCCGGCGAGGACGGGCCGGTGCTGGAGGGGTTGCAGCTTGGCTTCGGCAGCGGGCGGATCGAGGCCGCGGGCAACCTGCTGCGGCGCGTCGAGGTCACCTTGCGCGCCCTGCCCATCGACAGCCTGGCCCCCGCGACCGGCCGCATCGACGGCACCATCACGGTCGAGGGCGCCGAACGCGCGCGGTTCCAGGTCGCGGCAACCGGGCTCGGCAGCCCGATGGCGGCGGGGCTGCCGCCGGCGAGCCTGCGGATCGAGGGCGATGCCACCGCGACCGGCGCCAACCTGCGCGGCACGGCCGAGGCCGGGGCGGCGGGGCGCTTCGACCTGACCGCGCGGCTGAGTGGGTTTGGCGGCAATGATGCGCTGGAGGGCACCTTGCGCGGCACCATGGATGCCGCGCGCCTGGCAGCGCCCTTCATCGGCGGCGGCGCCGACCGGGTGGCGGGCCGAATCGCGGTGGATATGCGGGTGGGGGGCACGCTGGGCGATCCGCGGCCCGAGGGCACGGCGACCTTGTCGGCCGGGTCGTGGCGCAATGCGTCGATGGGCGGCGCGCTGAGCGATATCGCGGGGCGGCTGCGCTTTGCCGGGACCACGCTGCACGTCGAAAGCCTGACCGCGAAGACCGCGGGCAATGGGAGCTTTGCCCTGGACGGGACCGTCGAGCCGTTCCAGGCGGGGGTCCCGGTGGCGCTGCGGCTGGTCGCGCGCAACGCGCGGCCGATCACCGGGCCGTTCGGGACCGGTATCTTCGACGCCGACCTGGCGCTGGATGGGCCGCTGCTGGGGGCGGCGGACCTGACGGGGCGGGTGCTGGTCCAGCGGGCGGATCTGCGGGTGCCGGATTCCCTGCCGGCGTCGGTGCCGCAATTGCCCGGGGTGCGGGCGCGCGGGACCAGGCCCCCCGGTGCGGCGCCCCTGCCGCAGCCCCGGCCGCCGGGGGGTGGCGGCCCCGACTGGGCGCTGGCGGTGCAGTTGGATGCGCCGCAGCGGGTGCTGATCGCCGGGCGCGGGCTGGATGTGGAATTGGGCGGCAGCCTGACGCTGCGCGGCACCTTGGCGGCGCCGCAGACCGATGGCGAGTTGACCTTGCGACGCGGCACCGTGTCGTTGCCGACGCGCAGGCTGGCGTTCCAGCGCGGCACCCTGAAGTTTTTGGGCGACCCGATCCCGGAGGTGAATTTGGTCGCCGGCGCCGAAACGGGTGGCTACAGCGTCGCGATCGAGGTGACGGGGCCGGCGACATCCCCGCGGATCGCCGTCACGTCAAACCCCACGCTGCCGCCGGAGGAAGCGATGGCACTGCTGCTGTTCGGCCGCAGCGGGCAGCGGCTGTCGGCGACCGAAGCGGTGCAGGCGGCGCAGGCGCTGGCGCAGCTTTCGGGGCTGCCGGGCTTTGCCGACGGGGGCGTGCTGGGGCGGCTGGGCCGGAGCCTGGGGCTGGACAGGCTGGGCGTCGGGACGAGTGAAAGCGGGGCCGCCGGGGTGGATGCGGGGCGGTATATCGCGCCGGGGCTGTATCTGGGGATCCGGCCGGGGACGGATGGGACCTTGCCGGGGGTGGCGGCGCAATGGGATTTGACGCCGCGGTTGCGGTTGGAGGCGGAGACGAGCCGGGGTGCGGGTGGGGAGCGGGTTGGATTGGCGTATGAGTTGGAGTATTGATACGAAAACGGATCGACTAGCGACGATCTTCCCCTGCATTCGGTCGCGCAACGGGTGGCGCCCTTCTCGGCTCTCTCCATCACCGCTACCTTCATCTCCTGAATCGGAGAAAGAGGTATTTTGGCTCCATGAAGGGCCGGCGAAAGCGGCGGCGAGGTTCTATGCATTTCGTCATCAGGAGTCATTCTCATCATGAGTGAAAATCAAGACGACGAAATGTTTATCTCGTTTTCTCGTGCGATCACCCAAAAGGCCTTCAGCCAGGAGTCCTTTTCGATCCATATGATCGCCGAATCGGACATGTTGAAGACGAACCGGCCAAAGAAGACGTTGTTCAGCGAAGCCGCGACGAAATCACATCATTTTCCTGTATTCAGGAAGACAAATCGACAGAACGCCCCACTTTACGTTGCGCGAATCGCAAATGCCAGGATTTTCTCGCGCCTTTGGTATGTCGCCAATCAGCAAAATATGATTATTTCCGAAAGTCTCCCACAAAAATATCGCAATCAAATCTCGATTTCCGAGATATCGAACAAGATTTTCGCTCAAAATTTTACGCCGCTGGATGGCTCGTATATTCTATCAGGGCACGAATCGACGGATAATTATTTTCATTGGCACATCGATTGTCTTTCGGCGATTTTATTGTCCCTGGATGAAAATCCGAAGGCCAAGATCCTTTATGAAAAGCTGAACCGTTGGCAGCGTGCATCGCTGAGCCATCTCGGGATCCGCGATGACATGCTTGCCGAGATGCCAAACCGGGCCGTCGCCGTCAGCGAACTGCTCTGGGCATCGCCCCTACGTCGTGATCAGTTTCTGATGAATGATATCGTCTGCAAGGTTTTTTCGAAGATAAAGGAATCGGTGTCTCGCTCGCCGGGCGTGACGACGAGCGGTGCCGAGAAAATCTACGTGGCCAGGACGGATTCAAAAAACAGAAAACTCCTCAACGAAGACGCCCTGATCGAGAAGCTCAGCAGCATAGGCTACAAGATACTGGTTCCCAGCCAGGTATCCTATGAAGATCAGGTGATGTGTTTTGCGAACGCGAAGAACGTCGTGGGGCTTCACGGAGCAGGATTAACAAACATCGGATTCACACCAAAAGAATGCAACTTGATTGAAATTTTTCCCGATTCCTACATGAATACCGGCTTCTATGGGATGGTTCAGGTAACGCAGAATCCGTATTATTTCTACTCTAAATCCTCAACGAGCGGCCCCATCAAGGCCAATCATCAGCCCGATTATTGGACGATAGATATCGATGATTTCATACAGGAGTACAAGGATATCCTGTAATTTAAATATCGGATCGTTCTGCCCGCAGTCTGCTGAATTCGTGCGCCCAGACTGACGTGACAGTCGCATGATATGCTCTATATAAAAATTGTACTCACCGATTTACTGAAGTCGCCATTAGATGTCGGTCTGAACATGATGGCATGATCGAATATCGCTACGTTACTCAGTACCGACCACCCTTTCCACAACATCAATTTTTCCTGCCCGCGCAGCAATCCCATGTGACGCCGATCGCAAACCGACAACATGGCAATATGCTTGTTCTCCTCCATGAAGCTGAGCATGGTCGATTTCAGGTTGTCTGAAAGCTCCAACTCATCTTTTTTTATAATTGTGGATGGACGCTCGGCCCAATTCACATATCGCTTGTGAAGAAATTTTCGAAACTCAGCGGATACTTGCTTCGCATCATCTTCCTCCAAATCATCGGAACGGCATACGGTATCGAACAGGTTAGGAAACGCAGAAACAACGTCAGGCGATAGGACCCGCACCCTTTCGAAATTCACAAAATCTGGCTTGATTTCAACGACAGCACCGGTGGCAGGGAAAGCATTGATAAGATCTGCGTCGCTGACATTCACCTCCCTCACTTCAGCCCGCGAAAAATCCGCCTCCGTAAAATCGCCGAAGAGCAGGGGGGATGCCGGAGGATTAATTACGTTCGTATACCAATCACGGAACTTGAAATTCCAAAGATCCTCATCTCGCGAATGAAGCCAAATCGTCGGCTTCCCCAGCGCCTCCGCAAAAATCAACCCATGCAAACTCTGAGAAATTACGATCTCCGATTCACAAATCGCCTTTATGGGATTGAGACTATTGTCCCTCATATCAATCACCGTGAACTCAGGGCTGTCGGCGTATTTTTTATAAAATCGATGATTCACTTGCGCCCAATGCGGAATAAAAGCCGCCTTGAATCGACACCCGTTTATTTTTGAGTTTTCGACCCACTGCCTAACCGTAGAAATATTGCGAATCAATACGCCGGCATCGCCCAAAGGAACATCCGCAACCGCATATCCACGATCACGGACCGCAAGCATCGAATTTTTTCCTCGGAGCGCGGAAATTTTCGTTGGGTCAACTACGACATCCTTTGACGGATCGATGATCCCGCTACTCCAGACATATGAATTTGTATTCGCCATAAACAAAATACTGCCGATACACAGAATATGATCGACATTTCTTCCAACCAAAACGGGTTCGTATTTCAGAACATCCTTGATGATATACGACGAAATGCTGTCACCGCAGTTACGAACCGCGTTCCAGTACCTGATACCAACTCCATCCATTCAAATACTCCGATTCACCAACTGCGAAAATACTCTCAGGGTCGATTGGATGCAACTGAAAAGACCAGACCCAGCGTCGGTTAACTCTTTGAAACACCAATGTGTTTTACCAACGGACCGTCGAGGCTGCGTCCGCCACGGATACCTGCACGCATCGCGCGTTTCGCCGCCCCGCCCCGCAAGTTCGGCACGGCTTTGGCCGATCCGAGACAGAGGATGAGCATGAACTAAATGTGATTTTCATCACGGACCGACGCACGTGGGCCGTAGCCCGAGCCGGATCCCATCACAGCAAACCCGCGTGCAAGGGCGCTTCCGGCAACCCCAAGCGCCAGAAAGGCGAAAGGTTCCCGAACTTCCAACGAAGGGGCCGCGATTGACCGCCACCCACACGCATGAGTTGCCGAAAAGACCGCCGGCTGTATGGTAGAGTCAGGCATTCAGTCTGGGGTTTAGGGTAAAGCGGATGATGAAAATTGCCGTTGTCGGAGCATATAATCCCGGCCGAAATACCGGAATGCTAACGGTCGACCTTGCATTTCACTCGATTGTTGAAAAATATTCTCAAGAAAATAGAATCAGCGCAACACTCCTCAACGTTGAAGATAATCAAGACTTCAATGATCAAAAAACCGGAACAAAACTAATATCGAAAAAATTGAACAACATTGAAGAATTAGAAGAATTCGACAAAATCGTATATTGGGGTGATTTTCTTCATTCCAGGACGTACTTCAAAAAAGATCTTCGATTTCGCCACGGCCGTCGCGTCGGTGACGATCAAATAGAAGAATATCTTAAATTCGCTTACGGTCTTCTTATGCTGGAAGATGCCGACGACCAGATGCTATCCAATGTCATTTGCTTTGGCAGCTCACTCATCATCAACACCCATTTCGATGATGCAGACAAGCGGTATCGCGCCTCGATAAAGCGACTCTACGAGAACTCGCGGCTGGTCTTGTTGCGGGATCCATTGTCGGCGGCCTTCGCGTCCCGATACGCCAACGATATGTCCGCCTCGACGCTCGGCGTTGACTGCGCATTTTTGCTGCGCCCGTTTGACCAGTTTCAGTGGACCAGGCGTAGCCCGGCGAAGCGGACCCCGACCAAACGGGTGGGCTTCGCTTTCGGCCGCGCCATTTCCAAGATACCCGAGCTCATGGAGGCGTCTCGCAAATTCGTGGACGCGCTCGCCAAGCAGATGGGTGCGACCGAAATTGTGGATATCGAGTGGTGGAAGGTCGACCGGCGAAGCCCGCTGAATTCGGTGGCCGAAAAGCTGTCCCTTTTGGCGAGCTGTGATTTCGTCGTAACGGACATCTATCACTGCTCGGTCAATTCATGGCGCGAGGGCACTCCCGCCCTGTGCATCGGCATGGGCGCGGAATTCCCCGGCGGCACCCTGACCGAAAAGAAGAAAGAGATGCTCTTCGGCATGTTCAATCTTCGAAGGTACTATGTTTTCGTCGAGAACCTCATGGCCGACGCGAGTTTCGCGCGCAGTGTCGAATCCAGCCTGAGGGCCCTGAAGGACACTGATACGATCGAGTCCCTGTGGTCGGGCATTCTCGACGACGCAAAATCCGCGGAGCGTCGCCTTGCCCTGGCGTTGGGCATGCGGCCGATGCTCGAAGATGCCCGCGAACCTGAACCCGTACTCGAGGCTTAGCAGGTCGCTCCTGGTCGGCGGGCTTCGGTCCCCGTCATCACGCGGCCACAGAATTTTCCCGGTCTGCCCCCGGCATCCATGACCTGCCCAGACGTCGCCGGTTCGGCGGGTGATCTCGGCCTTCCCCTGTCACCCATGTTGCAGCGCAGCCCGCCGCCTGCCACGTTTCACTCCCGTGCGGAAAAATCCCCGCGCGCGCAATACCAGACGAAATCGTCGAATCACCGTCCAGGTAAAGGGAGACGTGGCCTTGCTGACCTTAGCCTTGCTGTTGGTCATGCTGCTGGGGGGCGCATCGATCGCCTACAGCGTCGTGACGTCAAAGGATGTTCTCGCCCGCGATCCGGGCTCGCCCCGCATGCAGGAAATCGCCCAAGCGATCCAGGAAGGCGCCCAGGCCTATCTGAAGCGCCAATACACCACCATCGGCGCCGTCGGGGTCGTGCTGTTCATCCTGGTGGCCTGGCTGCTGGGCCTGGCGGTCGCGATCGGCTTCCTGATCGGCGCGGTGCTGTCGGCGGCCGCCGGCTTCATCGGCATGAACGTCTCCGTGCGCGCCAATGTCCGCACCGCGCAGGCCTCGGCCACGGGCCTGGCGGAGGGGCTGGATGTCGCGTTCAAATCCGGCGCCATCACGGGCATGCTTGTCGCGGGCCTCGCCCTGCTGGGGGTGACCGTCTACTTCTTCATCCTGGTGATCCTGGGCGGACATCCGCCGACGTCGCGCCTGGTGATCGACAGCCTGGTGGCCCTCGGCTTCGGCGCGTCGCTGATCTCGATCTTCGCCCGTCTCGGCGGCGGCATCTTCACCAAGGGTGCGGATGTCGGCGGCGACATGGTCGGCAAGGTCGAGGCCGGCATCCCCGAGGATGACCCCCGCAACCCCGCGACCATCGCCGACAACGTGGGCGACAATGTCGGCGATTGCGCCGGCATGGCGGCCGACCTGTTCGAAACTTATGCCGTGACCCTGGTCGCGACGATGGTGCTCGCCTCCATCGCCTTCCAGGATGATGCGCTGCGGGTGGCGGGAATGCTGTTTCCGCTGACGATCGGTGCGGTCTGCGTCATCACCTCCATCGCCGGCACGTATTTCGTGAAGCTGCCGGCCAGCCAGAACATCATGGGCGCGCTGTATCGCGGGTTGATCGTCACGGCGCTGCTGTCGCTGGCCGCGACCCTGCCGCTGACGGGCCTGGTCTTTGGTGGGTTCACCAACCAGATCACGGCACAGGGCACGACCTTCACGCCCTTTGGCTTGTGGCTGTGCGGGGTCGTCGGCATCTCGGTGACGGCGCTGCTGGTGGTGATCACCGAATACTACACCGGCACGCAGTTCGCGCCGGTCAAGGCGATCGCCGAAAGCAGCCAGACCGGGCATGGCACCAACGTGATCCGCGGCATCGCGGTCAGCATGGAGGCGACCGCCATCCCCGCGCTGATCATCATCGCGGGCATCCTGTTCAGCTACAGCATCGCCGGGCTCTACGGCATCGCCATCGCGACCACGACGATGCTCGGGGTCGCCGGCATGATCGTGGCGCTGGATGCCTTTGGTCCGGTCACCGACAATGCCGGCGGCATCGCCGAAATGGCCGGGTTGCCGCCGGAGATTCGTCACACGACGGATGCGCTGGATGCGGTCGGCAATACCACCAAGGCGGTGACCAAGGGCTATGCCATCGGTTCGGCGGCCCTCGGCGCGGTGGTGCTTTTCGCGGCCTATACGCAGGATTTGAACTACTTCATCGCCAATAGCGCGTCCTATCCCTTCTTCGCCGGGATCGGGCCGCTGACCTTCTCTCTCTCCGACCCCTATGTCGTGGTCGGGCTGCTGTTCGGCGGCATGCTGCCCTACCTGTTCGGCGGCATCGCGATGACGGCGGTCGGGCGCGCGGCGATGAGCGTGGTGGAGGAAGTCCGCCGCCAGTTCCGCGAAAACCCCGGCATCATGACCGGCGAGACCCGGCCCGACTACGGCCGCGCGGTGGACATGCTGACCAAGAGCGCGATCCGGGAAATGATCATCCCCTCGTTGCTGCCGGTGCTGTCGCCCATCGTCTGCTTCGCCGTGATCCTCTGGGTCGGTGGCAAGGCGGCTGCCTTCTCATCCCTCGGCGCGATGCTGTTGGGCGTGATCGTCACGGGCTTCTTCGTCGCGGTCAGCATGACCACCGGCGGCGGCGCCTGGGACAATGCCAAGAAGTATATCGAGGAAGGCAACTACGGCGGCAAAGGCAGTGAGGCCCACAAGGCCGCGGTGACCGGCGACACCGTGGGCGATCCGTACAAGGACACCGCGGGCCCCGCGGTGAACCCGATGATCAAGATCACCAACATCGTCGCCCTGCTGTTGCTGGCAGTGCTGGCGCACCAGTAGCGTTATCCCGCCGCCGGGATCCTGCGGGATTCCGGCGGCACCAGGATTTCGGCCCGCACCGGCTGCCCGGTCAGCCAGCCCTGGATGATCGTGCAACCCTCCCGCCGCACGGCAAAGGCCTCGGCCTCCGTCTCCACGCCCTCGGCCAGGACCTCGATCCCCATGCCGCGGGCCAGGGCCACCGTCGCGCGCAGCACGGCGCGGTTGCCGGGTGAGCGGTCCAGCCCCGCGACGATGCTGCGATCCAGTTTCAACCGTTGCACCGGCAGCCGCACGACATGCTGCAGCGACGACAACCCGCCGCCGAAATCATCCAGCGCCAGCCCCACCCCGATCGCGCGCAGCCGCGCCAGGGTCGCCTCGATCGGGGCGATGTCGCGCACCGCCAGGTCCTCGGGGATCTCGATCTCCAGCGCTGACGGCGCGACGCCGTGGCGCAGCAGCGCGCCGGCGATCCGGTCGGCAAAGCCAGGGTCGCGCAGCGACAGCACGGTCGCGTTCACCGCGATGACCGCGGGCGCGCCCTGCACCCCGCGCCAGGCGGCGGCCTGGCGCAACGCGGCCTCCATCACCCAGGCGTCGATGGCGTCGAGCAGGCGTGCGTCGCTCGCCGCGGGAAAGATCTCCGATGGCGGCACCGCACGGCCAAGCCGCGATGAATTCCACCGCAGCAACGCCTCGGCCCCCACCATCGCCTGGGCCGAGACATTCCACTGCGCCTGGAACTCCAGGTGGAACTCGTCCCGCTCCAGCGCCATGATCAAGGCTTCGCGCATGGCGTCGCGGCGGTCCACCGCTTCCCGCAACGCGGGGCGGAAGACCAGGGCGGCGTTCCGCCCGGCCTGCTTGACGCCGAACATCGCAAGGTCGGCGGCGCGCTGCAATTCATCCGCCGTCCGGCCATGGGTCGGCGCGATGGCGATGCCGATGCTGGCCGAAAGGGTCAGTTCCGCGCCATCACGGAGCAGCGGCATCCGCATCGCCCGTTGCAACCGCGCGGCGATGGCGCGTGCGCCGGCTTCCTCGGCCCCCGGCGCGATCACCGCGAACTCATCGCCGCCGACGCGGCAGCAGACATCACCGGGGCGCACGCAGGCGGCCATGCGCTCCGCCACCGCGACCAGCAGCGCGTCGCCGGCGACATGGCCGAAGCGGGCATTGGTCTGCTTGAACTGATCGAGGTCGATCGTCACCAACGCGCCGCCACCACCGCCTTCGATCACCAGGGCTTCCAGTGCCGCACGGAAACGCGCGCGATTGGCCAGCCCGGTCAGCGGGTCATGCTCCGCCAAATGTTCGGCCTGCGCCTGCGCCTGCTTCAGGGGCGTGATGTCGATCACCGTCAGCACGCAGCGATCGCCATCGCCGAGCCAGGGCGATGCCGCGATCAGCAGGCGCTTTTCGCCGCCATCGGCCAGCGGCAGCCCGACCTCGACCTCGCGCCCGGTCGGGAAGCCGAAGGGTCCGGCGGGATCGTCGGGGAAGGTGCGGCGAAACCCCGCGTCGTCGAGCCTGGCCGGCGGCAACTCGCCCGGGAAAAGCCGCGCGAGCCGGGCATTCGCCGAGCGGGTACCGCCCGCCTTGTCCAGTTCCCAGATGCCGATCGGCGCGCTTTCCAGCAGCAGCCGCGCCTGGGCTTCGCTGTCCTGCAGGGCACGTTCGCGCTGCTTGATCGCGGTGATGTCGATGGTCATGCCCGCGACCTGGCCGCCGGGCAGCCGCTGCTTCACGACCCGCATCCAGCGACCATCGGGGTACAGGCGGTCGAAACCTTGCGGTGCCTCGCCTTCATGCTGTTCGACGCGGCGGGCGACCTCCGCCTCGATCCCGGCGGATGCGCCGGGCGCGGTGGGATCGGGGAAGATGGTCCGCACCACGGCCATGCGCATCAGGTCATCGTAGCGCACCGGCCGGTCGCCGGCCGCGGTCAGGGCCTCGGCATGCAGGGCGCGGTAGCCGTCGCTGGCGACGAGCAGCGTCCGGTCCGGCGCGAAAACGGCGAAGTTGCAGGGTATGCCATCGATGGCGTCGGCCAGCAGGCCGCCGGCGGCCTCGGCACGGGCCGCGCGGCGGGCGGCAAGCCAAGCCAGGGCCCCCGGGGGCACGGCCGCGGCGACAACGGCCGCCGTGGCGGGAAGCCCGAACCAGACACCCGCCCCGAGCGCCACCGCGCCCGCCGTCGCCATGCTTGCGATCAGCGGCAGGGGGCCGGATGCGGGCCGGTCGTGCGGCCGCATCAGCGGTTTGCGGTCACGACGGGTTCACGTCGGCCCCATCTGTCCTTGGCCCGCTGCAAGGTGCCCACGCGTCTGTCGCCCGATGATGATGTCAAGACCAGCGCCAGCCTGTGGCTGAACCGGATCGGTGCAGACTAGCAATACATTTCAAGAAAGGGCCAGCAGGATCGACCACCATCGGTTGCAATCCACCGTCAGCCCTCTTCGAAGAACGGTGTTTCCTCATGCGGCTCGCCGCGCAGGCGCAGATCGAAGCGAAATGCGCGGCTGCCGTCCTCGATCCCGTCGGGCAGCGCGACCAGATGCGGCCAATGCGGCGCCGGCACGGCGGAGAGCACGGGGTCCGCGGCGTTCAGCGCCGGGAAGTCGGGAAAGAACACGGTCGTCTGCAACCGTCGCATCAGCCCGGCGCCCATGATGGTCAGGTTCACATGCGGGGCCCGCTGGCCCGTCGCATCGGCATAGGCCCCGGGCAGCAGGGTGGTGAAGCCGTAGCGCCCATCGGCATCCGTCCAGGCGCGGCCCCAGCCGAGGAAATCCGGATCGGCCAGATGCGCCTCCGGGTCCTCCGGGTGGGCGAAGCGGCCGGCGGCATCGGCTTGCCAGGCTTCCAGCACGCCGTTCACCACGGGCACGCCACCCTCACGCAGGACCTGGCCGCGCAGGATGATGCGTTCGCCGCGCATGCTGGGCGCGGCCTCGGCCGTCAGGCGGGTCAGGTCGTTGTCGGCCGGCTGGAAGAAAGTGCGGGGGAAGAAGGGCCCGATGGTGTGCTGGGAGGTGGGGGGCAGGCTCATGCCGGCGGGGTCGCGTTGCGGCCACGCAGCACGATGTCGAAGCGGTAGCCGAGGTGCTGGTCCCCGACCTCGGCCGGGTGCAGCGGGCGTGCGATCAACCGGTCGCGGGCCCCGGCATCGGGCACGGATTGCAGGATGCGGTCCAGATCGTTCAGCGGATCGCCGGGGAAATACATCTGCGTCACCAGGCGCGACAGCGTCGCCGGCCCGTGCACGCCGAAATGCACATGCGGCGGGCGCCACCAGATATCCTTGACCGGCACCGGATAGGCACCGGGGCGAATGGTGAAGAAGGCGTAGGTGCCGTCCTGCTTGGTGCGGACGCGGCCATTGCCGACGAAATTCGGATCGAGCGGTGCTGCGCGCTGGTCGATCGGGTGGAAGTAGCGCCCGGCCGCATTGGCCTGCCAGAGTTCCACGACGGCGCCGGCGATGCCGCGACCTTCCTCATCCAGCACGCGGCCGGCGATGTGGATCAACTGGCCCTGCGCGATGCGGTCGGGGGCCAGCATGGCCAGGTTGTCGTCACCGCAGGGCAGCTTGCCGGCGAGGTGCATCGGCGCGGTCAGGTCGGTGCGCGTGATCGGGCGCCGATGCGGCGGTTGCTTCGGCGTATGGGTCCAGGTGTTGGGATAGCCTTCGATCGGCACGACGGGTTCGATGCCGGGGGGCCAGGGCCGAGGGGAGAATTGATCGACGCGCAGGCTCATCGCAGCATCACCACTTCGGCTGTGGACAGGGCGGCCAGGCGCGCCGGGTCGGGCACGATGCCAAGCCCCATGCCCTGGGGTGGGTGGATGTGCCCATCCTGCACCAGCAGCGCGTCGGGCGCCACGATATCGGCGGCCAGCAGCGGCCAGCCGCAATCCATCGGATGCGGCGTGTCCAGGTCGAGCGCCGCGGCGATATGGATATTGGCGGCGGTGCCGATGCCGGTTTCGTAGAACGAATGCAGCGCCGGCGTCAGCCCGCAATGCCGCGCGACCGAGACCATGTCGCGCAGCCCCGCGACCCCGCCCCAGTAATACAGGTCGCCCAGCACCACATTCGGCCCGGCGCCGCGACGATAGCGTGCGGCGAGATGTTCCGGGGCGATGATCGACATGTTGGTGGCCAGCGGCGTGCGCAATTGCGCGGCCAGGCGGGCGGCGCCTTCCAGGCCATCGGTCGGATCCTCGAAGAACTCGATGCCCAGTGGTTCGGCGGCGACGCAGAGGCGGCGCGCGGCCTCGGTCGAATAGGCGCCGTTGGGGTCGATGCGCAGGCGCGCATGTGGCAAGCGCTGCCGCAGGGCGCCGAGGGCGGCCAGGTCCCATGCGGCACCACTGGCGGCGGATTTGTATTTGAAGGCGCTGACGCCCCAGGCCTTGGCGATGTGTTCGGCCAAATCGGCGACGCGCGTGGCGTTCGCGGTATCGGCCATGTGGGTCGCCAGTTCCGCCGGCGTCACCACGCGCCCCGGCACGGCCGCCGGCAGCGGGCAGGCGATGGGCAGGGGGCGCGTCGCCTGTTCGGCGCCCAGCATCGCAGCAAAGGGCACATGCAGGTGCCGCGCCGCGGCATCCCAGGCGGCGAGGTCCACGGCGGAAAAGGCCGCGAGCCCATTGCGGCCATGCCGGTTGTCGAAGCCGATGCGCGCGAATTTGCGGCGCAGCGCCGCGCGATCCGCGACGGCGCAGCGGCCGATCCAGTCCTTCGCGTTGGCCGTGACGCGGGCGGCGCAATCGGGCGTGCCATTGGTCTCGCCCCAGCCGATGCTGCCATCGTCCAGATGCATCTCGACCAGGGTGCGCGTCTGCTTGTCGGTCAGATACATGGCCGAGACGTAGAGGTCGCGCAGCGGCAGCGCGATGCGATGGATCCGGATCTCGCGGATGCGGGCACCCGGGCGCGCGGCGGCGATGATGGGCGGTGCCGCCTGCGTGACCGCCGCACCGATCGCGCCGGCGATGCCGCCGGGGTCGTCGCGCAGCACCAGGGTGACGTCGAAGGCGCGCGCCAGGGCACCGATCGCGGCAGACCCTTCGGCCACCACCAGCGTCGTGCCTGGATCGAGGATCGCGGCCACCGGATCGGGTGCGGGGGGAAGATCGGTCGGGATGACGTCAGGTGTCGCGGCAAGGCCGCCCAGGCGTTCGGCCGGTGTCACCGTGCAGAGTCCAATCCAGCGAGAATGTCAGGCAGCCGCGCCCGCGCCTGCGCGGCGAGGTCGGCATAGAGGCTATTGCCATGGGCATCGATGCCGACGGTGACGGGGCCCAGATCCTCGACCCGCAGGGTCACCAGCCGGAAATGCGCGACCAGGTCGGGCCAATGCACCGACACGACGCCGCGCATCGCATCCGACAGCAAGGGCGCGCCCCCACCGAGGAAGGAGAAGTAGACGCAGCCGACCTCCTTCATCGCCGCCGCGCAGGCCGCATCCAGCCCGCCCTTGCCGCCGACCGAGGTCAGGCCGATCTCGCGGATGAAGCGCGGCATGTAGCCGTTGAAGCGCGTGCTGGTCGTCGGGTTCATATAGCGGATGTCGAAGCCCGCATCGGTTTCCTCGCTGTAGGAGCCGAGGTGGAACAGGGCCTGGCCGCGCAGGTCACGCGGGAGGGGACGCCCTTCGTCGAGGTATTGCGCGATACGCGCATGGGTCGGCAGGCCGGCGGTGATGGTCATCTCGCCCGACAGGGTGACCATTTCGCCCAATTTCAGGCTGCGCGCGTCATCGGGCGACAGCGGCAGTTGCATATGCCTCATTCGACGCGCTCCACCGTTCCATCGGCGTGGATGATGGCCTTGGTGCGACGGCTGATCCAGCAATTGAAGCAGACCGCCACGGGGGTGAAACCGTGGCCGGCGGCGTAGTCGATGTGGACGGACAGCGCGGTGGTGTCGCCGCCCGTGCCCATCGGGCCGAAGCCAGTCTTGTTCACGGCGGCCAAGAGCCGTTCCTCCATCGCCGCCAGGATCGGTTCAGGGTTCACCGTGCCCATCGGCCGCAGGGTCGCGACTTTCGCCAGCTTGGCCGCGTGATCGAAGGTGCCACCGATGCCGACGCCGATGGTCACCGGCGGGCAATGCTGCGACCCGGCCTTGAGCACGCAATCCATCACATAGGCTTCGATCTGCGCCAGCGTCGGCGCGACAAAGATCTCCAGCGAGGCCCAGCGCCCGCCGCCCAGGGCCTTGGGCTGGCAGGTGATCTCTGCATGGTCGGCGCCCCCGATGAAATCCCAGGTGACGATCGGCATGTCCTTGCCCGCGTAGCTGCGCGCATTGGTCAGCGGATTGGCCACGTGCTTGAGCAGGGGCGGGTTGGAGGTCGCGACCAGTTCGGCAAAACCATCGACAATGGCGGCCTTGATGTCGCCGTCGATCCGCATCGCCGTGCCGATTTTTACGAAGTAGACGGGGATGCCGCTGTCAGAACACACGAGGCGATTGGAGGATTCCGCGGCGCGGGCCGAGCGCAGCATGATGCCGAGCGTGCGCTTGGCGACGTCATGGGTTTCAGTGCCCTCGGCGCGTTCCAGCGCCGCCAGCGCATCCGCCGGCACCTTGCGCAGCGACCAGCCGTAGAGGTCGGAGGTCACGCGCTTCATGATGTCGTAGGTCAGCGCCATGGTCGCTCCCGTAAAGGCCAATTGGCTGGCCTTTTGATCCCGGGCCGGTTATACGAACCCGTCCATGAGCGCGCAATCCTTACCTCCCGACCTGACCCGCAGCGCCGTGCCGCGCTACATCCAGTTGGCGACGCTGTTCCGCGCCCGCATCACCCAGGGCGTCTGGCAGACCGGCGCCCGCATCCCGACCGTCGACGAGTTGGCAGCCGAATGCGGCGTCGCCCGCGCCACCATCCGCCAGGCGCTGGATGCGCTGGCCGAGGATGGGCTGATCGAACGTTTTCGGGCCAAAGGCACCTTTGTCCGCGCCGGCCAGCCGGAACGGCTGTGGTGCGAAGTGCAGACCGATTGGAACGGGCTGCTGCGATCACGCGAAGGCGCGCGGATCGAGGTCCTGGCCAATGATCCCGCGGCGGCGGCGCCCTTCCTCGATCCCTCCCCCGGTCGCCCGGCACCGGAATACCGGCATCTGCGCCGGCGGCATTGGCGCAATGGCCAGGCCTTCCTTCTGGCCGATGTGTATCTGGACGAACGGCTGTGGCCGAAGGTCACGGAATCCGATCTCGCCACGCGCACGTCGCTGAAGCTCGTCGCCGGGCTGCCCGGTGTAAAAATAGCCGATGCGCGGCAGACCCTGACGATCGGTTCGGCCGATGTGGCGGTGGCGGCGGCGTTGGGCGTCGCGCTGAATGCGCCGGTCGCCTTCGTCCGGCGGGTCGCGGTGGACCGGCGCGGCACCGTCGTCCTGATCGCGGACGGGATTTATCGCGGCGATGTCGTGCGGCTGGACATGGCGCTGGCGACGTGATCAAAAGGCCATAAGACTAGCCTATCTAAGACGGGCCTTTCCGGGAGAAAACAATGCGACTTCACTGGTCCCCACGCTCGCCCTTCGTGCGCAAGGTGATGGTGTTGGCGCATGAAACCGGGCTGGTGGATCGGCTCGAGACGGTCCGCACCGTCGTCGCCATGTCCGCCACCAATGTTCCGCTGCTGGCCGACAATCCGCTGGGCAAGATCCCGACACTGGTGCTCGACGATGGCACCTGCCTCTACGACAGCGTCGTCATCTGCGAATATCTCGACAGCCTGCACAACGGCCCGAAACTGTTTCCCACCGATGCCACGCGGTGGGTCGCCCTGCGGCGCCATGCGCTGGGGACGGGTTGGCTCGACCTGCTGATCCTATGGCGCAATTCGCGCGAACAGCCGGTGCCGCCCAAGACCTGGATCGACGGCTTCGTGCTGAAGAACGACGCGACCCTGGCGGCGCTGGAGGCCGAGGCCCCGGCGCTCGGCGACGGTCCCATCACCATCGGCCATGTCGCGATCGGCTGTGCGCTGGCCTATCTCAACTTCCGCTTCGCCGACATGGGCTGGCGCAATGGCCGCCCCGCCCTGTCCGCCTGGTTCGACGGCTTCGCCGCCCGCCCTTCGATGCTCGCGACGGAGGCGGTCGATGCCTGAGGGCCCGCTGTCCCACATCCGGGTCCTCGACCTGTCGCGCATCATGGCCGCCCCCTGGTCGACGCAGATCCTGGCCGACCTGGGTGCCGACGTGATCAAGGTGGAACGCCCGGGGCTGGGCGATGACACCCGCGGCTGGGGCCCCCCGTTCCTGAAGGCGGCCGATGGCACGCCGACGACCGATGCGGGCTACTTCCTGGCCTGCAACCGGGGCAAGCGTTCCGTCACGCTGGACCTGGCGCATCCCGATGGGCAGGCCGCGGTGCGGCTGCTCGCCGAGAAAAGCGATGTGGTGGTCGAGAATTTCAAGGTCGGCGCCCTCGCCCGCTACGGCCTCGACGCCGCCTCGCTGCGCGCCACGAACCCGCGGCTGATCTATTGCTCGGTCACCGGCTTCGGCCAGGACGGGCCGCGCGCCGAACAGGCGGCCTACGACTTCATGATCCAGGCCATGGGCGGGCTGATGGGCATCACCGGCCGGCGTGAGGATGAGCCCGGCGGCGGCCCCCAGAAAGTCGGCGTGCCGATCGTGGATTTGATGACCGGCATGTATGCCACTGTCGCCATCCTGGCCGCCGTCGCGCGCCGTGCCGAGACCGGCCAGGGCGAGACGATCGACCTCGCCATGCTGGACGTGCAGGCGGCCTTCCTGGGCAACCAGTCGATGAACTGGCTGCTGTCCGGCCGGGCGCCAAAACCCGGCGGCAATCGCCATCCCAACATCCAGCCGCAGGATGTCTTTGATGCGCAGGACGGCGCCTTTGTGCTGGCCGTTGGCAATGACGGGCAATTCGCGAAGCTCTGCGTCGCGCTGGACCGGGCGGAGTGGGGTGCCGATCCGCGCTTCATCCGCAACGCCGACCGCGTGCGCAACAGCGCCGTGCTGACGCCGCTGCTGGCCGGGCGGTTCGCCGAATTGCCGCGCGAAAAGATCATCTCCGCGCTTGAGGCAGCGGGCGTGCCCTGCGGGCCGATCAACAGCATGCCGGACGTTTTTGCCGAACCGCAGTTGCAGCACCGCCAGATGCTGCGGCACCTGCCCCATCCCGTTGCCGGCACCGTGCCGCAGGTGATCAGCCCGATGCGCTTTGCCGAATCCCCGCTGTCCTTCGACCGCGCGCCCCCGACCCTGGGGCAGCATACGGAGGAGGTTCTGGCCGGGTTGGGCCTGGATGTCGCCGACCTGCGCGCAAGGGGGGTCTGCTGATGACCCGCATCCCCCTGCCCGACCGCGACGGGTTGAACGAGGCGCAGGCCGCCGTCTGGGACCGTGTCGTCGCCGGCCCGCGCGGCCGGGTCATCGGCCCCTTGCGCGCCGTGATCCATGCGCCGGACCTCGCCGCCCGCTGGTCGGCCTTTGGCGAGGGCCTGCGCTACGGCACCACCATCCCCAAGCGCCAGAAGGAACTGGCCATCGCCATCACCGGCCGGCGCTATTCCGCCCAGGTCGAATGGTGGGTGCATGGCGGCGGCGCGCGCGATGCCGGCGTGCCGGAGGCTGCGCTGGACGCGATCCGCGACAATACGCCGCCCGCATTCGACGATGCCGATGACGCCATCGTCTATGCCTTCGCCCGTGCGCTGCACCTGCATGGCCGCGTCACCGATGCTGAGCATGCGGCCATCGTCGCGCGCTGGGGCGTGGTCGGCGTGGTCGAACTGACCGCCGTGATCGGTTACTACACCATGGTCTCGATGATGCTGAATGCACAGGAGATCCCGATGCCCGAAGGCATGGCACCGCCGCTTACGGCGCCCGCCACCGGGCTCGCGCCACTACCGGAGGAACGCCAATGATAACCCGCCGACTGGCGCTTGCGGCGGCTGCCGTGGCCGCCGCATCGCCCGCGATGGCGCAAGCCTATCCCGACCAGCCCATCCGGCTGATCATTCCCTTCGCCCCAGGCGGCCCCGCCGACCTGATCGCGCGGCTGATCGGCGCGCGCATGGGCGAAAAGCTCGGCCGGCCGATGGTGGTCGAAAGCCGCTCCGGTGCCGGCGGCACCATTGGCGTGGACGCCGCGGCCAAGGCGCGACCCGATGGCTATACGCTGGTGCTGGCGAGCACGGGGGCCATGGCCATCCTGCCCCACATGATGCCGAGCATGCCCTACGATCCGCTGCGCGACCTGACCCCCATCGGGCTGGTGCTGGCGGTGCCGCAGGTGCTGGCGATCGCGCCGGGCCTGCCCGTCAACAACGTCGCGGAACTGGTGGCGCTGGCCAAGGCGCGCCCCGGCACGCTGGCCTATGGTTCGGCCGGGACCGGGTCGTCGCTGCACCTGGCGGGCGAGTTGTTTCGCCTGCGCGCGGGCATCGACATCACCCATGTGCCCTATCGCGGCGCGGCGCCTGCCGTGACCGACCTGCTGGCCGGGCGCATCCAGATGCTGCTGGCCGATGTGCCCATCCTGCTGCCGCAGGTGCGTGGCGGCACCCTGCGCGCGTTGGCGGTGACGGGGCGCGAACGGTCGGACGTGCTGCCCGACCTGCCCACCATGGCGGAAGCCGGCGTGGCCGGTGTCGTGTCGGAGACCTGGTATGGCCTTCTCGGGCCCGCCGGCATTCCCGCCGACCGCGTTGCCATCCTGCAAACCGCCCTGGCCGCGACCTTGCGCGAACCGGCGACGCGCGAGGCCCTGGCCGCCCAGGGCGGCCGCATCGCCGACATGGATGCCGCGGGCTTTGCCGCCTTCATCCGCGCCGATCACACCCAGTGGGGTGAGATCGTGCGCACAGCCGGGATTCGCATGGAATGATCGCCCGTCGCACCCTGCTCGGCAGCGCCATCGCGCTGCCGGCACTCGCCCAGGCCCCGTGGCAGCCGACCCGCCCGTTGAAACTGGTCATCCCGCTCGCCCCCGGCGGCACCGCCGACACCTTGGGCCGGATCGTGGCCGAACCCTTGGGCGCGGCGCTCGGCCAGCCGGTCATCATCGAAAACCGGCCCGGCGGTGGCACCTCGATCGCCGCCATCGCGGTCGCGCGCGCGCCGGCCGATGGGCATACGCTGCTTTACGCGGTGCCGTCGGTGCAGATCCTGAACCCGCATCTGATGCGCAACATGCCCTATGACGCGGCGGCGGATTTCACCCCGGTGATCGCGCTGATGCGGGCGCCGAAACTGCTGGTGGTCCGCAGCGATTTGCCCGCGCAGGATGTGGCGTCGCTGATCGCACTGGCGAAGGCTCGGCCGGGGGCGCTGACCTATGCCAGCTCCGGGGTGAATTCCTCCGGCCACCTGGCGGGGGCGATGTTCGCGCAGATGGCGGGCATCGACATGCTGCACGTGCCGTTCCGCGGCACCGCGCCGGCGATGCAGGAACTCATTGCCGGTCGCGTCGACATGTCCTTCGACACCATCGTCACGTTGTTGCCGCTGGTGCGCGAAGGGCGGATGCGGGCGCTGGCGGTCAGCACCGACACCCCGGCCGCGGCCGCGCCGGAACTGCCGACCATTGCCGCGACCTTGCCTGGCTTCCAGGACGCCTCGTTCAACTACCTGCTGGCGGCGGCGCGCACGCCCCAGCCGGCGATCGACCGGCTGAATGCCGAGATCAACACCATCCTCGCCTCGCCCGCCGTGCGGGCGCGGTTCGTCGGGCTTGGCGTCGAACCGCTGGGCGGCACGCCGACGGCATTGGCGAGCGAGATCACATCGGAATCCGCGCGCTGGAAACGCGTCATCGATGCGGGGGGGCTGCAGGTCGAATGATCCATCGTCGGACCTTGGGGCTGCTTCTCGCGGCCCCCGCAATCGCCCAGGCGCAAGCGCCCTGGCCGACGCGCCCGCTGCGCATGATCTGCCCCTTCGCCGCCGGCGGATCGGCCGATGCCTCCGCCCGCATGGCGGCGGATGCGCTGACGCAGGTGCTGGGCCAGCCCGTCATCGTCGACAACCGGCCGGGTGGCGGCGCCACCATCGGCGCGCAGGTGGTGGCCCGGGCGACGCCCGATGGGCTCACATTGCTCTACGGCACGCCGGGGCCGCAGATCGTGAACCCGCATCTTATGCGCAGCGTGCCCTATGATCCGGAGAAGGATTTTGCGCCGATCTCCGGCTTCAAGCGCGCGCCGAACCTGTTGGCGGTGAACCCTGGGGTTCCCGCGAATAGCGTCGCCGAACTCATCGCTTATGCCCGCGCCAATCCCGGCAAGCTGTCCTTTGCCAGTTCCGGCATCGGCTCTTCCTCGCATCTGGCGGGTGAGATGTTGAAGTTCATGGCGCAGATCGACATCCTGCACGTGCCCTATCGCGGCACCGGCCCTGCCCTGACCGATCTGTTGAGCGGCACGGTCAGCATGGCGCTGGATACGCTGTCGATCCTGCTGCCGCCGGCACGCGCCGGGAACCTGCGGGCACTGGGCGTCACCACCCCGGTACGCTCCACGCTGGCGCCCGACTTGCCGGCGCTGGCCGAAACCCTGCCGGGCTTCGATGCCGCGCCCTTCAACTACATCGCCACCACCGCCGGCACGCCGCCCGCGGTGATCGCGCGGCTGAACGCTGCGGTGGTCGGCATCCTGAATGACCCGGCGTTCCGCGCGCGGATGGAGGGGCTGGGCGAGGAACCGACACCCTCCACGCCCGAGGAATTGGCCGCGACCATCCGCGTGGAATCCGCGCGGTGGAAACAGGTGATCGAAGCGGCAGGGATACGCGTGGAATGATTGACGGCCTGACCACCATGACCGTCGCGGTCGCCGACCATGTCGCGACCGTCACGCTCGACCGCCCGCCGGTGAATGCGCAGAACCCGGCCTTCCGGCACGATATCCAGCGGGTGTTCGACACGCTGCACGACATGCCGGACGTGCGCGCCATCATCCTGACCGGGGCCGGCAAGACCTTCTCCGCCGGCGCCGATCTCAAGGCACGGCCTGGGTCGGAGCCCGGCGCTTACCCCGCCCATAATCGCCTGGTGCGCGCGGCGTTCGACTGCGTGATGGAATGCGACAAGCCGGTGATCGCCGCGGTGAACGGCGCCGCGATCGGGGCGGGCTGCGTGCTGGCGCTCTGCGCCGACATCATCCTGGTCAGCGAAAACGCCTTCCTGTCGATGACCGAGGTCGATGTGGGCCTGGCCGGCGGCGTGCGGCATGTGATGCGGCATTTTGGCCAGTCGGATGCACGGCTGATGATCTACACCGCGCGCCGGATCACCGGGCCGGAACTGCTGCGGATGAACGTCGCCTCGGCCTGCCTGGCGCCGGATGCGCTCTTGCCCGAAGCCCGGAAGATCGCGGCCGAGATCGCGGCCAAGGTGCCGCTCGCCGTCCGCGCCGCCAAGCGCGGCTTTGGCCTGACCGAGGACCTGCCCCTGGCGCAGGGCTATCGCTACGAACAGTCCAACACCGTCGCCCTGGCCCAGACCGAGGATTTTGCCGAGGCCCAGGCCGCCTTTGCCGAAAAGCGGCGGGGCAACTTCAAGGGGCGCTGAGCGTCAGTCTATTGTAATGTTGCTGGTGCGGATCAGCGTCCGGTAGGTCGCGACATCCTCCGCGATGTTCTGGCCGAAGGCGGCAGGTGTGGTCGGCGCCAGTTCGACGCCGATCGCCAGGAAACGCGCCTGCACGCGCGGATCGGCGGCGCGCTGGGCGACCGCCGCGTTGATCCGCGCGACGGCCTCGGGCGGCATGCGCGCCGGACCGACCAGCCCATTCCAGGTGATGGTCGAAAACCCCGCAAACCCCTGCTCGGCCACGGTCGGCACATCGGGCAGTTGCGGCGCGCGCGTGGCACCGGACACGGCCAGCAGCCGCACATCCGGGTTGCGCGCATGGGGCAGCGCTTCGGACAGGTTGGCGAAATAGGACGGCACCTGGCCCGCCAGCACATCCGTCATCGCCGGCCCGCCGCCGCGATAGGGCACATGCGTCGCCTCGAAGCCGGCGCGTTCCAGGAACAGCAGGGTGGTCAAATGCCCCATGCTGCCGACGCCGCCGGTCGCATAGGCGACGCGCCCCGATTGCCCGCGCCCCAGCGCCACGTATTCGGCCAGCGTCGTCGCCGGCACGGAGCGATGCACCACCAGCACGAAGGGATTGGTCGCCAGCAGCGCGATCGGGGTGAAATCAGCCACGGGGTCGAAACGCGGCGGGCCCGACGCCGCCGCCGGGGCCACGGCCAGCACCGCGACCGCGGCCATCAGCAGGGTATAGCCATCGGGGGCGGCGCGGGACACGGCCTCGGCCGCGATCAACCCGCCGGCGCCGGCGCGGTTTTCCACGACGGCGGGCACGCCCAGGACCTCGGACAGCATTTCCGCCGTCAGCCGGGCGATGGCATCGGTGTTGCCGCCGGCGGCGAAGGGCACGACGATCCGGATTGGCCGGCTGGGCCAAGGCGCGGCCTGGCCCCAGGCCACCGCCGGCGCCGCCAGCAGCCCCGCCGCCACCAATCCCCGCCGACCGAACATCGTCTGTGTCATTCCCGGCTCCGTTGCCTTGTCGTGCCGAGACTAGACCAGGTGCCGCCCGCCCCGCAGCCCGGGTGCCGGGCGTGATTCGCGCGGTCCTGTCCCGTCCTGCCCGGTTTCGTGCATGCCATGCCAAGCCTGTGGCAACTTCGCGGCAACCGATTCGTTGGGGGCATGGTGCCAGAGACAATGACGCGCATGCCCGACCCCACCGCCACGCGGTTGCTCCCGGTCCTCGGGCGCATCTGGGGGCGCGCGGTGTCGGATCGCATTTCGCTGGTTTCGGCCGGCTGTGCCTTCTACGCGATGCTGGCGCTGTTCCCGGCGTTGTCGCTGCTGGTGTCGGTCTACGGGCTGGCCTTCGACCCCAGCACGGTCGAACCGCAGTTGGATGTCCTGCGCCGCCTGCTGCCCGAATCGACGCATGACCTGATCGCAGACCGGCTGCATGAACTGGTCACGACCGAACGCCCGCGCCTGGAACTCGGCGCCATCGTCGGCGGGGCGATTGCGCTCTGGAGCGCCTCGGCCGGCACCCGCGCGATGATCGGCGCGCTGAACATCGCCTATGAGGTCGAGGAGCGGCGCGGCTTCTTCCGCTTCCAGGCCTTTGCGCTGCTGCTGACCTTGGGGGCCACGCTGGCGGTCGCGATCGGGATCGCCTGCCTGGTCTTCCTGCCCACCGTCATCTCGCTGATCGACCTGCCGGCGCGCCAGGCGTGGATGCTGCGGGCGTCATCGCTCGGGCTGCTGCTGGTGCTGGTCGGCGCGGGGTCGGCGATGCTCTACCGGGTGGGGCCATCACACCACCGGGGCAGCCGGGCGGCGCGCTGGCGCGGGATCGCGGCGGGGTCGGTCGTGGCGACCCTGCTCTGGGCGGTGGGGTCGACGCTGTTCACCTTCTACGTCAGCCATATCGCGAGCTACGATCGCACCTATGGCACGCTCGGCAGCGCCGTCGCGCTGCTGATGTGGTTCTACGTCAGCGTCTACGTCGTGCTGCTGGGCGCGGAGGTGAATGCGGCGATCGATGCGGAGGCGATGGCGGACACGGGGTTCGAAAGGCCCGGCTGACCCTCAGTAAAAGGTGCCAAGGCCGCCGGTCGTCGTCTCACCGGCACGCACGGTGTCTTCCAGCCTGACCGGGTTCGGGTCCCACCCGCCGGTCTGGTCCAGCACCTGCACGGCCTGGCGCAGATTGGCCGTCACGGTCGGCGGCAGGGCCAGCGACCCCATCCGGCCCAACAGGACCGCGGTGCCGTCCGGCCCCTGCGCGAAGGGGGCCGCCTGCAAGGCGCGCGCGCGGGCGGCCGCATCCGTCCCGGCATTGGCCGCCGTGGTCAGCGGGCCGATCACCTCCCCGGGTGGCGCATCGGCCTGGATCGACAGCGCCTGGCGCAGTTCGGCGCGGGCATTGGCCAGGTCGAAGCCAAGCTGGCGCGGCAGCGCCGCCCAGCGGGGAGAGCGGGGCACATCCGCCGCCAGCCATTCCAGCAGCGCCGCGGCGCGTGCGGCGGCGGCGGGATTGCCCTCGAACCGCCGCTGGTTGCTCCAGGCCTCGGCCGCGGCCGTGACCGCCGCGCGCGCGGGGTCGCCGACATTCGGGATCAAGGACAGCGGCGGCAGGCTGGCCATGGGGACCGGCGTGCGCAATTCGGCGCAGGCCAGCAGCGAAAGCGGAAGAAGCAGGAGGGCGATGCGCATGCGCGGAATGCTAAAGCACACCGCCCACTTGGGGAACGGCATCGGCCGCTACCGGCCCACGCGCTCCAACTGGTTGCGGTTCATTTCCCGCTGCGCGAGCGAGGCGCCCATCATCGCTTCGGGAATGGGCGGCAGGCTGCCCAGCCGCATCAGGGTCTCGGTATCCCCCGCGGTGAATACGGCGGGGTTCAGGACGGCGCGGGCCTCCGCCAGGTCGCCGATGGCCATGGCCCGGCGGACCGCGAAAAGCCCGTCGATGACGGCCTGGGGCGGTGCGTCGGGGGCCACGCCCAGGAAGGCCCGGGCCTTGGCCGCACCCTGTTCCAGCAGCACGCCGGCCAGCGGGTTGAAGCTGATCCAGCGCGGCCCGGTCGGGATCTCGATGGCGAGGAATTGCAGCCGCGCCACCGCCTCCGCCGCTTCCCCCGGCCGGTTGGCCAGGATGGCGGGGCTGCCGAAGGCATAGGCCGTGGTGATGATCGCGGCCCGGGTCGGGTCGCCCGCCCCCTCCACGCTGTCAGGCGGCAGTGCCGCAAAGGGTGGCCGCGGCAAGGCGCAGCCACCAAGCATCGCAAGCACCGCCAACGCGGCCAGACCGGACGAAGCCTGGTTCACGCGCCCGCGCCGCGCGGCCCGCCGCTTACCGCCGGCCGCCGCCGCCCATCCGGGGCTGTTCGAACATGTTCATCTGCTGCACCGCGGTGGACAGGTTGGTGGTCGCGACCGCCGCCTGCGGCAGCGGCGGCAAGGCCGACAGCCTGGCCAGGGTCGCCGCCCCGCCCGCGGGATAGACGGCCGGCGGCAGTGCTGCCTCGGCGGCCGTGCGATTGCCCGCCATCAGCGCCCGGCGCGTGGCGAACAGCGTGTCGATGACCGTCTGCGGCGCGGCGGACGGCGCGGTGCCTATGGCGGCGCGTGCCTCCGCCGCCGCCCCCGGCAGTTGCGTCGCGGCCGTCGGGTTCAAGCCGATCCAGCGCTGGCCGGTCGGGATTTCGACGGCGAGGTAGACGAGCTGCGCGATGGCCAGCGCAGCATCGGCCGGCCGGCCGGCCAGGGAGGCGGTGTTGGCGAAGGCTGCCTGGCTGCCCAGGATCGCGGCGGTCGTCGGATCGCCCGCGCCGACCACGGCATCGGGCGGCAAGGTCGCGGTGTATTGCGGCCCCGCCGCCGGTCCCTGGGCCGCGCAACCGGCGACGAGCGGGAGAAGGGCGAGCATGAGGATGTGACGGCGCATGGCAGGTGGACTCCCTGATGCCGGCCGGGCCGGCATGCTGAACATGATTCTGGGCCGGATCATTGGCCGATGCGAAGGCCTTCGCAAGCGGGGACCGCCGCGCCGATCAGTCCGGCCAATCGGCCGAGGCGTCGTCGCGGTTCATTTCCACCACGGCGCCGCGCGTCCCGGCCGTGGCGGCCGGCATGGCGGGCAAGGCGCCCAGGCGGGCGATCACCAGCCGCCCGCCGTCCGGGAAGACCCCTGCCGGCAAGGCGGCCTCGGCCCCCGGCATGTCCCCGGCGCGCAATGCGGTGCGGGCGGCGAGGAGGGCATCGATCACCGCCTGGGGCGGGGCGTTCGGCGGGATGCCGAGCGCCGCCCGGGCTTCCGCCTCACCCTGGCGCAGTTGCACGCCGATGATCGGGCTGAACTGCCGCCAGCGCGGGGCGGTCGGGATTTCGGCGGCGAGGTAGCTGAGGTTGGCCACGGCCTCGGCCGCCGCCGCCGGTTGGCCGGCCAGGCGCTCGGTGCCGCCAAAGGCCCAGGCGGTGCCGATGATCGCGGCCCGCGTCGGGTCGCCGGCGCCGATGAAGGAATCCTCCGGCAAACTGGCCGAGGGTTGCGGCGGCGTGGCGCAGGCCGCCAAGCCGATGCAGAGCAGCAGGGACGCGACACGCTGTGTCATGGCGGCAATCCCATCCTGGCAGGCCGGCGCTATCTGTCCTTGATGTAGCGCTGGGCGAGTTTGGCATAGTTTGGCGCATTGCGCGCGAAACGCGCGCGACCGGCGTCATCCAGCACGCGCACCTTCTGCGCCGGATTGCCGACCCACAATTCGTCGGCGCCGATCCGCTTGCCCGGCGGCAGCACCGAACCCGCGGCCAGCACGCCGCCGCTTTCGATCACCGCACGATCCAGCACCAGGGCGCCCATGCCGACAAAGGCACGGTCTTCCAGCGTGCAGGCGTGGATGATCGCGGCATGCCCGATGGTCACGTCATCGCCGATGATGGTGGGTTCGGCGCCGGCATTCACATGGACGATGGTGCCGTCCTGGATATTGGTGCGCGCGCCGACCCGGATGAAGTTCGTGTCGCCGCGCAGCACGCAATGATACCAGACGGAACTGCCCTCACCGATCGTGACATCGCCGATCACCGCGGCGGTCGGCGCGATGAAGGCGGTGGCGGCGATGAGGGGGGCACGCCCCTCGAACAGATACAGCGGCGGGACTGTCACGCGGCCACCTTGACGCGCGCGCCGGGCAAGGACGTCTCGACCGCGATGCCCAGCATCAGCCCCAGGCATTGCGCCGCGGCGCCGGAGGCCCCCTTGCCCAGGTTGTCGTAGCGCGCGACCAGCACCGCCTGGCGCTGTGTCGGGTGGCCGAAGACCATCAGGTCGATGTTGTTGGTGCCGTTCTGCGCCTCCGGCTCGATCTTGCCCGATGCGGGGGCGTCGATCACCCGCACGAAGGGCTGGCCGGCATAGCGCGCGGCGAGCACGGCCTGCAGGTCGGCGGGGCTCGGCGACCCCGGCAGCAGGTCCAGGTGCAGCGGGATGCTGTCGATCATCCCCTGTGCGTAATCGGCCACCGAGGGCACGAAGATCGGCCGGCGCGTCAGCCCCGAATAGCGGTGCAGTTCCGGCACGTGCTTGTGGCTGAGCGATAGGCCATACAACTCGAAATCCGGCGCCGTCCGTGCCTCATAGGCCGCGATCATCGCCTTGCCGCCGCCGCTGTAGCCGGAGACGGCGTTGACCGAGATCGGGAAGTCGGCCGGGATCAGCCCGGCGTCGACCAGCGGCCGCAGCAACAGGATCGCACCGGTCGGGTAGCAGCCCGGCACGGCGACGCGCCGCGCGCCGGCGATGGCGGTGGCCTGCTCCGGCGTCAGCTCAGGCAGGCCATAAACCCAGTCCGGGTGCTGCCGATGCGCGGTCGAGGCATCGAGCAGTTTTGGCGCGCGATCGCCCAAGGAATCGGCCATGGCGGCGGTTTCCCGCGCGGCGTCATCGGGCAGGCACATCACCACCAGGTCGACCTCCGCCATCAGGGCGCGCTTGGCCTCGGGGTTCTTGCGGTCGGCATCGGGCAGGGATCGCAGGGCGACGGCCGGGTTGCGCGCCAGGCGGTCGCGCATCTGCAAGCCGGTGGTGCCGGCTTCGCCATCGATGAACACGGTCGGAATGGATGCGGACATGGCAGGCTCCTGCGGATAGCGTGAAGGAACCGGCTGGGGCGCGGAAATGCAAGTGACGAGACGGCGCGGGCGCACGCGACCGGCGCATGGCAGCCAGGGTCGTACCAGGGATGTTTGCCCTGGCGGGCGCGCCGTCAACTGCACGTCGCTGCAACCTTGGCAGCGCCGCGGCGTTGCCCCTGGACGGATGGCTGGCCGCGGATGCCACGCGCCCATCCGTTCCTGACTTCGGAGACGTCACATGCGCAGCTTCAGTCCAGCCCGCCTCGCGACCCTGATCATCGGCCTCAGCCTGCCGCTCGGCGCCATGGCCCAGGGCACGCCGCCGCCTGATGCCGCCGCCGCCGCCGAGGCCACCCCCCCGGCGGTGACCCGGCCCGCATCCCGCCACCGGCCGGCCGCCGCCACGCCGGAGCAGATGCGGCAGAGCATGGAGCGTTACCTTACCCAATTGCGCACGCAGCTTGCCGTGACCCCGGCGCAGCAGCCGCAATGGGACCAGTTCGCCCAGGTGTCGCGCGCCAATGCGACGGAACTGCAGGACCGCTTCGCCCAGCGCGGCACCCGGCTCGGCCGGATGAGCGCCGCCGAGAACATGCAGGACTACGCCCAGATTTCCGAATTGCAGGCGCAGCAGTTGCAACGCCTGGCGACGGCATTCCAGGCGCTTTACGACGCGATGTCGCCGGACCAGCAGCGCGGCGCCGATGCGGTGTTCCGCGTGAACCGCCCGCCCACGGCCCCCCGCAACGCGGCCCGGCGCGGCTAAAGCGTGATGGCCGTAGGCGCGAATGCGCCGCAGGGCTGAATCACGCGACAAAACAACAAGCCAGACCGCGATGCGTGAGCTAAGGCGAACGCATCGCGGTCTAGACGGCCCGGGGTTCGGGCCGCCCAGGTCCCACGGCGAACCGCCCGCGATCCTCCAGCGGGGCATCCGGGCGGGTGACGAAGGGCACGGCGCGATACACCGCCTCCATGCGGTGCGGAGTCGCCTCCAGCAGCGTGTAGCCGCGGCGATTGTTGTAGAAGGCGATGTGCGGGTTGGCCGCCAGCGTGGCATCGGTATTGCCCACCGTCTCGCTGCCATTGCCTTCGCTGGTGATGGATGTGCCGACGAATTCACTCGCCACGGCCGGGCTGGCGGGGTCGTCGGGGTCCAGCCGCAAGGTGCCCGCCCAGGCGGCATGGACATCGCCGGTCAGCACCACGGCATTGGCACGCCGGTCGCGGAGGCCCGCGAGCAGGCGCGCCCGTGCCGCCGGGTAGCCATCCCAACTGTCCATCGACACGGCGCCGCCCCGCACGCGCTGCATCATCATCGCCTGCTGTCCCAGCACCTGCCAGACCGTGCCTGCCCTGGCGATGCCATCCAGCAGCCAGGCTTCCTGTGCCGCGCCCAGCATCTGCGCGTCGGGGCGGGCGACCTCGGCACAGGGTGGGCGGAAGCCGTCGTTGCAGGGCTGCGGGTCGCGGTATTGGCGGGTGTCCAGCGCGTGCAGGGTCATCAGGCGGCCGAAGCCGAAGCGGCGGTGCATGGCGATGCCCGGCCCGGGCGGGATGAAGCCGGTGCGCACCGGCATGTTCTCCCGCCAGGCCTGGAAGGCAGCGGCGCGGCGCAGCAGGAACATCGCCTCGGGGTCGCGGCGGCCGCTGTGGGTGGCGGCCCAGTTGTTCTCCACCTCATGGTCATCGAAGGTCACGATGAAGGGGTGGGCGGCGTGGGCGGCCTGCAGATCCGGTTCGGCGCGGTATTGTGCGTAGCGGCGGCGGTAGTCGGCCAGGGTCAGGCAATCGCCGCCCAGGTGATCGCGCACCCGTGGCCCCCAGCCGCGCACCCCGGGCGCGCGGGCGCCGCGTTCATAGATGTAGTCGCCATAGTGGAAGACCGCGTCCAGCGGCGCCTCGGCCGCGACATGCCGCCAGGCGGTGAAGTGGCCGTGTTCGAACATCTGGCAGCCGGCGTTGACCAGGCGTAGCCGGGCCGGCGTATCGCCCGGCGCGGGGGCCGTGCGGGTGCGGCCGACCGGGCTTTGCGCGCCCCTGGCGGTGAAGCGGTACCAATAGGGCCGCGCCGGGGCCAGGCCCGCGACCACGACGTGCGCGGCATGTCCCGTGTCCACGGTCGCGCGGGCGGTGCCGCTTTGCAGGATGCGGCGGAACCCCTCGTCGGCCGAGACCTCCCAACCCAGGTCCACCACCGCATCGCCCATGCCGCCGCCAAGCGCCAGGGGGTCGGTCGCCAGCCGGGTCCAGAGCACCACGCCATCGGGCCAGGGGTCGCCACTGGCGACGCCCAGGCTGAAGGGATTGCCCGCCACCTGCCCCCGCAACGAACCCGGCATGGCCGCCAGCGCCGCGATCGCCAGCCCGCCGCGCAAGGCACCGCGCCGGCCGAGGGCGATGATATCGCGCGCTGTGCTGTCCATCGGCCGCCCCCCAAAATGAAAAAGGGGCCGCGGTTGCCCGCGACCCCTGATCCACGTCGATCCCGAAGGATCAGCGCTTGCTGAACTGGAAGGACCGGCGGGCCTTCATCTTGCCGTACTTCTTTCGCTCAACCGTACGCGGGTCGCGCGTCATGAAGCCGGCCTTCTTGAGGATGCCGCGCAGTTCCGGCTCGAAGGCCACGAGCGCACGGCTGATGCCGTGACGCACCGCGCCCGCCTGGCCGGAGAGCCCGCCGCCCTTGACCGTGCAGCGCACGTCGAGCTGCTGGTAGCGGTCGGCAACCAGGAACGGCTGCGTGATCAGCATCCGCAGCACCGGCCGGGCGAAGTACACCGAGGCGGGGCGGTCGTTGATGGTGATCGTGCCCTTGCCGCGGCTGATCCAGACGCGCGCCACGGCGTCCTTGCGGCGGCCGGTGGCATAGGAACGGCCCTGGGCATCGACCTTGCGGACGTAGATCGGGCCGGTGGAGACGTTGTTCAGGATCTCGGCCGGGGTGCCGGCGACGAGGTCCTTGAGGTCCGCGAGGCTGCGGGTGCCCTGCTGCTCGCTCATGATCAGGCAGCCTTTTCTTGGGCGGCGGCGGCCGCGACGTTCTTGCGGTTCAGGCCCGCGAAATCGACCGTCTTGGGCGACTGGCCGGCGTGGGGGTGTTCGGTCCCGGCATAGACATGCAGGTTGCGCATCTGGGCGCGGCCCAACGGCCCGCGGGGAACCATGCGCTCCACGGCCTTTTCGACCACGCGCTCGGGGAAGCGGCCTTCCAGCCGTTCACGCACCGTGCGCTCCTTGATCCCGCCGGCGTAGCCGGTGTGCCAATAGAAGACGGACTGCTCGGCCTTGTTGCCGGTGACCTTCACCTTCTTGGCGTTGATGATGACGACATGGTCGCCACAATCGACATGCGGGGTGAACTGGGGCTTGTGCTTGCCGCGCAGCCGGTTGGCGACGAAGGCGGCCAGACGGCCGAGGACGATGCCGTCGGCGTCGATCAGCATCCAGCCTTTCGTCACCTCCGACGGCTTCAGCGAGCGTGTGATTGTGGTGAGCATGGGTTTCCATACGGAAGAGGTGTGAGGCGCGTCGTTTGGCCGCAAACCGGCCACAGGTCAAGGGAAGAAGCGCGCGGTATCATGCTACCACAGGCCCGTGACCGGGGTTCCGCCAGGCGCGATCCGGGCCTAGCCTGCCCGCAGCCCTGCCGCGGCATAAGGACCAGCCCCATGCCCGTGATGAACCGCATCGCCGAATTCCACCCCGAGATGACCGCATGGCGCCGCGATTTCCACATGCACCCCGAAATCGGGCTGGAGGAATACCGCACCAGCGCCATCGTCGCCCAGAAACTGCGCGATTTCGGGGTTGATGAGGTCGTGACCGGCATCGCCCATACCGGCGTCGTAGGCATCATCCGCGGCCAGGGCACCAGCCCCCGCGCCATCGGGTTGCGCGCCGACATGGACGCGCTGCCGATCCTGGAGGCGACCGGCGCCCCCTGGGCCAGCATCGTCCCCGGCAAAATGCACGCCTGCGGCCATGACGGGCACACCACCATGCTGCTGGGCGCCGCCAAATACCTGGCCGAAACCCGCAACTTCGACGGCACCGTGGTGTTGATCTTCCAGCCAGCGGAAGAAAACCTGGCCGGAGGCGAGTTGATGGTGAAGGAAGGCCTGTTCGAACGCTTCCCCGTCGATCGGGTCTTCGGGATGCACAACTGGCCCCAGGCGCCGGAAAACACCTTTGCCTGGAAAGTCGGCCCGGTCATGGCGGCTGTGGCGAATATCGAGATCACCATCCGCGGCAAGGGCGCCCATGGCGCCATGCCGCACCAGGGCATCGATCCGGTCGTCATCGCGGCCCAGATCGTCACGGCCTTGCAATCGGTCGTGGCCCGCACGGTCGAACCGGTCGAAGCCGGCGTCATCACCATCGGCCATATCCAGGGCGGCGACACCTGGAACGTGATCCCGGAAACCGTGCTGCTGCGCGGCACCGCGCGCTGGTTCAAGCCCGAGGTCGGCGACCTGCTGGAAAACGGCGTCCACCGCCTGGCGACCGGTATCGCCGAAGCCTTTGGCGCCACCGCCGAGGTCAGCTTCCGCCGATCCTACCCCGCCACGGTCAACGAGGCCGAGGCGACCGGCCGCGCCGCCCACGCCGCCGCCACGGTCGTCGGCGAGGCCCGGGTGGGCGAGATGGACAAGCCGACCATGGGCGGCGAGGATTTTTCCTTCATGCTGAACGAACGTCCGGGGTCCTACATCATGCTGGGCGGCGGGCGCGGCCCGCAGGAACCCCAGGTGCATCACCCCCGCTACGACTTCAACGACGCGATCCTGCCGACCGGCGCCTCCTACTGGGCGACCCTGGCCGAGCAGTTGCTGCCGAGGCAGGCGTGATCATGCTCCGCGCCGCCCTGCTGGCGCTGGCCCTGGCGGGCTGCGTGCAGGTCGTGGCCCCGCCGCCCGGGCCGGGCGCGAGCCTGGGGGCGCTGCTGGATGCGGCGATCGCGGCCAACCCGCCGTACCAGCAACCCATGCCGGGCGAATACGTGCCGCCGAAGCCGCCGGCGTACTGAGGGGCGAGGCATTGGGGCAGTGACGCCTTGCAAGCAATCGCCTTGGCTGCGCCGTGATGGCTTGGCTGAGGCCGTCGCATGATGCGGGAGCGGCCCGCAGGGGGACGCCCTGTCAAGCTCAACGCCGCGGGCAGACAGGAAAGCGAATCTCGCAGACCAGGCCCTCCGGCTCCCAACGTTTCGCGACTTCGCCTTGGATCTGGCCTTCGAAAAGCATCCTGATCAACTGGGAACCAAACCCCATCTGTTGTGGCGGCCCCTCCACCCGCGGGCCGCCGCTTTCCCGCCACAGCAGGTGCACGCGCCCGGCTTCAACCGACCAGTCGATCGTCAGCCGGCCGCCAGGCACCGATAGCGCGCCGTATTTCGCGGCATTGGTGGCCAGTTCGTGGAACGCCATGGCCAAGGGCTGCGCCGACTCCACATCGATCAGAACCTCGGGGCCGGACAGCTCCATCTCGAAGCCATCGCCGGATTCGGCAAGTTCGAAGGGCTGCAGCTCGCTCTGCAGGATCTCGCGCAACTCGGTCCCCAACCAGCGCCCCTTGCCCAGCAGCCCGATCGTACGGCTCAAGGCCCTCACCCTGCCGTCCATCACGTTCACCAGGTCCTCCGCGCTCTCCGCCTTGGTCATGCGCAACAGGCCAGACACCACCGCCAGCGCGTTCTTGGCCCGGTGCTCGACCTCATGCGCCATCAGCGCCGCCCGTTCCTCGGTGCGCTTGCGCTCGGTGATGTCGTAGGCGACGCCCATGAGGCGGGGATGCACGGCCTGCGCGGCAGCCAATTGCCTGGCCCGCGCCGCGATCCAGACTGTCTCCGTCTCGTCGGGGGACAGCGGGCGCAGGATGCGGAATTCGCAGCGGAAGGTGCCATCGCCCTTGTCCAGCGTCAGCAGGGGCCTCAACTGGCGACGATCCCGCGGATCCACGCGCGACAGCATCGCGCCCAGGCCGATCGCGCCGCCATCCGGATCGAAGCCCCAGAGTTCGGCCATCTTGCGTGAACAGGTCAGCGATCGTGTCCGGCGCAGCCATTCCCAGGTGCCGATGCCCAGGGCCTCCTGCGCCAGCCGCAGCCTGGCGTCGCTTTCGGCCAGCGCCAGTTCCGTGGCGCGCAGCGGCGTGACATCGACATGCGCGCCGCGCAGCAGGATGGCGCGCCCTGCGGCGTCGCGCGTGATCTCTCCCCGCGCGGCGATCCAACGGACCTCCCCTTCGGGGGTGATGGTGCGATAGGTCTGGGCATATTCGGTGGCGCCGCTTTCCTGCGAGAGCGCATCCCACAGGGTCTGCTCGGCACGTTGCCGATCGTCGGGATGCAGGCGCCGGGACCAGTCGTCGTGGGTCTCCTCGGTCGCAATCGCCGCGAGCCCATGCACCGACATGTATTCGGGTGATCGCCGGCTGATCCCGGTGCGCAGGTCGAATTCGAAGGTGCCGACCAGGCCGAAGCGCTTGGCACGGATCAGCCGATCCGTGCTGAGGTCGTTGTCGGTCCTGAGTTCGGCATTGCTCGCCGCCAGCCGGCGCTGGTCGCGCCAGACCCGCAGGCTGAGCAGGAACAGGCCGAGCGTCGCCGGGATGCCGAAGGCCAGGTGGGGCGCCATGATGCTCCACCAGCGGGCGGTGATCTCGGCGCCCGGGCGGATGGTGACCGCATAGACCGGAAAGCCCTCGATGCGCTGCATGGCGAGCAGCGCGGTCGTGCCCGGCATGATGGTGCGGGAGAGATACACCGCGCTATGCGCGCCCTCGGCTGCGAAGGTGTGGAACGGGCTTTGCGGCGGGATCCAGGTCAGCGGCTGGCCGGGGTTCATGGCGCCGCTGGTCGTCGTGATGCCGTACCCATCCTCCCGCACGAAGGCCATCCGGTCGGTCGGTTCCGCGAGCAGGCGGCGCATGCCATCCGCCAATGTCAGCGGGCTGACCGAGACCAGGACGACGCCATCGAACCCGTCGGCGGTGGGGGGGTTGCCGGTGTCGCGGCGACGTCGGCTGACGGAGAACAGCAGGCGGCCGTCGAAGCGACCGATCAAGACCTCGCTGATATGGACGGCCGGTGGCACAGGGCCTTTGAGCGCCTGGAAATAATCGCGATCGGCCAAGGTCGCGTCGCGCGGCACGGGAAACAGGTTGCTGGTGAGCAGGGGATAGCCGTCGCGATCGACGACATACGCAAGGTCGCTTTGGGAGAGATCGGCGCCGATGCGCCGCAATTCCTGGTGCAGGGCCTCTTCATTCTCACGAATGTCAGCGTCCGACAGGCCGCGCAAGCGGTCGTTCAGGCGCCCGGCCGCCAGGCTGTAGCTCTCGAGCGTCCTTGCGCCGTATTCGGCGGCCGTCTCGGCGGCGCGAAGGACCTGTGACCGCGCGTCGTCCCAGACCGCGCGCCAATTCAGCCAGCCGACCACGACGAGGATGGACAAAGGCACGAGGACGGCGGCCAGGGGCAACAACCCGGCCCATCGGGCACGTTCGAAGCGCGGCAAGGCGGTTGGTCGCTTTGCGGCGGCGCCCTTCGGTGACCTGGGTGGATGCAACGGGGCTCCGTTGGGAGCGATCGTGGTGTCCAACCCGTCTCCTGTCATTGGCTATGGCAAAGCCGTCGTCAGGTTCTGCCAGGGCGCTATTGGACACCGATCAGATAAACCGGGCACGATGTTGTCAAGGTGGAAGGCCTGGTCACGATTGTTCCCGACATGGCCGTCCGGTGCCGGATGATTGCCGCGATGGCCCTGGTCGCCATCGCGGCGGACGAACAGCTTGCTCTACGGCGCGGCCTAACCCGCCAGCCCCGCTTCCTCCGCGACGCGCGTCGCCAGCGCCAGCAGCGCGCGGTCTCGTCCCGGGGCGGCGACCAGCGACAATCCGACCGGGGCGCCGTCGTGGCGGGCGACGGGGATCGTCACCTCGCACAGCCCGGCCAGGCCGGCGATGGCGGTGACGCCCATGGTCGCTTCGCGGATGGTCTGTTGCACCGCGCCATCGGCATCGAGCCGCAGCGCCGATGCGGGGCTGGTCGGGTAGGCCATGACCGCGCCGCCGGCGAGCAGCGCGCGCAACCGTTCCTGCATGGTCGCGCGGAAGGCGCGGCCGCGTGCGGCGAGTGCCGGGGGCATGTCGCGCGCGGTGTCGAAGCGTTCCTGCACGCCGGGGCCGAAGCTCGGCTTGTTCGCCTCGACCCAGGCGCCGAGGGTGGCCCAGGCTTCGGCCGCCTGCGCGCAACGGAAGTTGTCGTAGAAGGCGGACAGGCCTTCGGGCGCGATCTGGATGGCCAGGGCCGGCCCGAGCACCCGTTCGGCCGCGGCCAGTCCGGGTTGCAGCGCCGTCGCGACGCCAGGCAGGGCGTTGACCCAGGCTTCCTGCACCCGCAGCAGGGGGCCGAGCGCGCCCTCCCCGCCCGGCGGCAGCAGGACGCCGCCGACCCGGGCCAGCACCGCGGCCGACCGCGCGAACCAGCCGCCGGTGTCGAAGGATGGCCCGAGGCCACAGGCGCCGGTCAGGTTCACCGCGCCCCAGGATGGGCGAATGCCGAACAGGCCGCAGTAGGAGGCGGGGATGCGAACCGACCCACCGGTGTCCGACCCCATCGCGAAATCGACCAGACCGCCCGCGACCGCCGCGGCCGAGCCGCAGGAGGACCCGCCTGGAAAACGGTCCGGCGCTGCCGGGTTGAGGGGCGTGCCGTACCAGACATTCTCCCCCGTCAGGCCGTAGGCAAGTTCGACCGTCTTGGTCTTGCCGACCAGGGTCGCCCCGGCAGCGATCAGATCCATGATGCAGGGCGCGGTGGCCGTGGCGGGCGGATGCGTGCGCGCCCAATCGGGATTGCCGTAGGTCGTGACCACGCCGGCGACGTCGTAGAGGTCCTTCACCGCGAAGGTGAGGCCCACGATGGGGCCTTCGGGCGCACCGGGCATCTTGACCCGGGGGCCGGGCATGAAGGCGCCGACGGGGTCGGTCTGGTCCATCATCGTGGGAAGCCGCTCCTGTGGTCCCCAGGCACGCGGGGGGATCGCCGCGGCGCTGTCAGACGGGTCCAAGGATGGCGGGATCGGCACGCGATGGCAACGTGGCTGATGCAACCAGACGGCGGCCGGATGAAACCCGGCCGCCGCCATTTACGCGAGTCCGTGAATTAGCGTGCGCGCAATAGTTCCGGCACGCGAAGGATGATGAACTCATTATCGTCGGCGCGGGTCAGGTGGCGGCCGGCGCTGAACGGCAGGTTGTTGTCGTTCGCCACGATGATGTGGTCCGCATCGATCATCGCCACGTCCTCGATCGTGAAGAACGGGAAGGTGAAGGTGGTGCGCGGCACGGAGGCGGCGCGGTCGCCATGGGTCCGGGCCAAGTTTTGGGGATCGGCGATGGCCATCAGGTCGATATGGCCGACCTTGCGCACGAAGCCATCGGCATCGGGCGTGGACAGGTCGACGACATAGATGCGCTTGTGCCGCGCGGGGCCGGAAAAGCAGCCCGGCGGGTTCTGGCCGGCGGCGCAGGCGAGCGAGGGATGGCCCTCGCCATTGTCGCGCTCGATGATCAGGGCGCGGTTGCCATCGATGAAGTTGAAGTCACCGATCGCGGTGGCACCCGGTTCCAGGCGGTAGCGCAGCGAGCGGCCGGTCCATTCGCCACGGGGGATGTTGAACTCGATCATGCGCAGGAAGGCGCCTTCGGCCTGGTCAGACCCGGCGGTGAAGAGCGGCTGTTCCAGCAGCGCCCAAAGCGTGGTGCCATCCGGCGAAAGGGCCATGCCCTCATAACCACCCGAACGGCGAACGCGGAAGCCGGTGGCGGCGGTGGGGGTCGCTGCGACCTGCAGGCTGTGATGGTCCGGCCCGATCAGCGGCTGCCCGTCCAGGCGGGTTTCGACGACGCGGCGCACGCGGCCCTGCAGGTCGATGTTGATCAGATAGGGGCCGAATTCATCGCCAATCCAGAAGCCGTCGGCGACGGGCTGGATGCTCTCCGGGTCGAAATCGGCGCCGGTCAGGTAGCGCGAGTCGCTGCCTTCATAGGCGATGCGGAAGGGGATCTGGCGGTTGGGGTCGGACAGGAAGATGGTCTGTTCGACGGTGACGGTCCCCGCGGCGAAGTCCGGACGCACCTTGTGGAACATCAGCAGCGCGTCGGGGCTGTTGCGGCGGTTGCCAAAACCGTTGTCGGTCAGGACCCAATAGGCACCCGGCTCGCCGGCGACCGGCTTGATGCCGGAAAATCCCTGCACGGGCTGGCCGATGAAGGGGAAGGAGATGCCCGTCGGGCGGCCGGCCGGCGCGGGGCCGGTGGTGCCCGGGGTGGCGCCGGGGCGGTCTACACGCAGGTTGCCCGGGCCGGCGAAGCGGCCGGAGACGAGCGCATCGCGCGGCGCATCGGCCGGCGGCAGGACCATGGTGAAGGCCGGCAGGATGGCGTGGCCCGCAAGGGTCGCCGGGAATTGCTGATCGGCCTGGGCATGGGCCGTCAGCGCCAGGCTGGCGACGGCGGCAAGCAGAAGGGTGCGCATGGTCTCTCCCCGAGAACGCCCCGAAGTGGGGCGGCCGGGGGATAGCGATGTGGTGTTGCGACTGCGTGACGGGGCCGTGACGACTATGCTGCGGCCGCGACCAACCGCTGGCGTATGGCCGCCAGGCCGTCGCGCGGGGCGCCGGAATGGTCGATGTTGGCCTCGTCCAGCCAGGCCAGGATCGCATCGCGGCGGGACGGCCATTCCTCGGCCAGGATCGAGAACATCGCCGTGTCGCGGCGGCGGCCCTTGATCACAAGGTTGGCCCGCAACACCCCTTCCGGCGAAAAGCCCAGGCGCTTCGCGGCGTTCTGCGACGCCGCGTTCAACGCGTTGCACTTCCAGACCAGGCGGCGGTAGCCCAGGTCGTCCATCGCATGGCGCATCAGGATGAACATGGCCTCCGTGGCTCCGCGCGTGCGGCGCAGCCGGGGGCCGAGCCAGATGTGGCCCAGTTCGATCTCGGCGTTATACGGCTGGATATCCATCAGGGTCAGCCAGCCCTCGATCGCGCCGCTGCGGTGGGATCGGATGGCCCAGGCGAGCGGATCGTGCGCGGCGGCGAAGGCTTCGATGCGGGCACGCAGCGCCGCCTCGGTCGCGAAGGGGCCGTAGCCCATCCACGACCAGGCGGCGTCATCGCCCTGCACCGCCCGCCACAGGTCGGCGGTGTGGCGGGGATGCAGGGGTTCCAGGTCGATCAGCGCGCCACGATGCGGCACGCGGGCGGGGATCGGGCGCGGGGTGGCGTCCACCTCGGGGCCGATGGGATTGCCCCAGGAGTCGAAGGTTTGGTCGGTCATGCCCGGACGCTGCGTCGGGCGCATGGCCCTGTCCAGACTTGCCGCGTTGCAACACGGTCACAGTGGCCGCATATCGATGAGATGTCCGCAGCCGCAGCAAAAGCCCCCGCCCCCTCCCCCTTCCTCGAAGAGACGGTGACCTACGTCCGTCACTGGACGGACCGGCTGTTCACCTTCCGCTGTACGCGGGACCCGGGGTTTCGTTTCCTGGCCGGGCAATTCGCCATGATCGGGCTGAAGGTCGATGGCCGGCCACTGCTGCGAGCCTATTCGATGGTGTCGGCGCCCTGGGACGAGGGGCTGGAGTTCCTGTCGATCAAGGTGCCGAACGGGCCGCTGACGTCACGCCTGCAACATATCCAGGTCGGCGACACCGTGCTGATCGGGCGCAAGGCGACGGGCACCCTGCTGCTGGACAATTTGTTGCCGGGGCAGAACCTGTGGCTGCTGGGGACCGGGACGGGGCTCGCGCCCTTCATGTCGGTGATCCGCGAACCCGCGACCTGGGATCGTTTCCCGAAGGTCGTGCTGAGCCATACGGTCCGCCAGGTCGCCGAACTGGCCTATCGGCAGGAGATCGAGGCCCTGCCGGCCGACGAGCTGCTGGGCGAATTGGTGGCCGGCAACCTGTTGTACCTGCCGTCCGTGACGCGGGAAGAGTTCCCGCTGCGGGAACGCATCACGACCCTGCTGGACAGCGGGCGCGGCGCCAGCCTGGTCGGCCTGCCGCCGGTGTCGCCGGAGCGGGATCGCTTCATGCTCTGCGGCAGCCCGGAGATGCTGGTCGATACCAAGGCATGGCTGGAAGCCAACGGCTTCGCCGAAGGCTCCGCCCATACCCCGGGGCACTTCGTGATCGAAAAAGCCTTCGTCGAGAAGTAATCGCGCGGCGTCCTGGGCCAGGCGGCCCGGGACCCCATCGCTCACGGCCAGGTCACAATACCCTTCGCCCCGACACCGGCGTGGTGGTTGGGCCGCGCCGCCCCTGGATTGGCCCAGAAATATTCGTCGAACGACGTGGTGACGACGTAGTTCGCCGGATTGGGGACATTGCCCCGCCTGTTCATGAAGAGGCGATAGGGGAAGAGATAGGTCGCCATCCTCGGCGCGAAGAAATGCTGGTGATCGGCGAAGGCGATCGACACGTCGTGCCGGGCCGCCTGGTCCAGACCGCAACCTTGCAGGTTCTTCGTGCCGTTCAACAAGGCCGCGAGGTCGGGGGCGTAGTGGCCGCTGTTGTTGCTGATGTAGAGCAGCTTTCCCTGGTTGCAACGGATCGTGCCCGCAAGCAGGACCGGCGCACCGGACATGAAGGTGGAATGGTGGAAGGTGCTGCCGATGAACGGCCCCTCCTTGCCATACCAGGTTCCGTCCTCGGCGATCACGAGCATGCCCGCCTTGTCCTCGCCTTCGATATAGCCGCCGTAGGTGTTGAACGGCGCGCCGCGTTGCCGCACCAGGGTACTCGTGAAGGTGAGTTCGGCGTTGATCCGCCGCGTTTCATCCATATAGTCCAGCGGATCGAGTGACAGGGCCGCCAACTGGCCCGACCGCGCCATCTGCTTCAGCCAGGCCCGCAGGATGAAGGCGTCGCGGGCTTCATCGCCGGTCAGCTGCACGCCGGCCTGGGTGGCCTTGGTCCAAAGCGTCTGGCCATTGACGACCTTGCCATTCGGCAGGGCGCCCGTCAGCGCCAGTTCAAAGACCACCTTGCCGTGGCCCGGGTTGTTGCGCCCCATCACGGCGCCGCCCGCGTGGTTCTGGTTGTTCCGAAGCCTCTGGCCGAGGGCATCGGACTTGCCGCGCTCCTTGGCGGCCTGGGCGAGCAAAGACGCCTCCAGCCGATCGATGATGATGTATTTCGGCTCGGTCAGGTCCTTCCCCTTCCGCTCCTTCTTGTCCAGGTAGACGCGGCACTTGCCGGCCAGCGACAGCATCAACAACCAGCGATCCTGGGCCGCGACCTTGGTGTATTCAGGCCCCTCGAGGGCGATCAGGTCATCATAGATCGCGTTCAGGCTGCCGGAAGATTTGCGGAAGCCGGTCGCCCAGTTTCGCTCGGTCTTGATGCCCGTCATCGTCTTGAAATGGGCGCTAGTCACAGTGATCGCCATTTGCCGTCCTTATTTGTTGGCAGATTTTACACCCACCAATTGTTAACGGAAATGTCGCATGTCCTTGCGGATGGCAGCAATGCTGCGGCGCCCCAGCATCTGTCACAGTTTCGCCATGTAACGCCCACGAATACGTGACCGCGTTTGGACCTAACCGCCGCTCATCGCCGTCATCACGATCATTTCGCCGCCGGGCCGCAGCGCCGTGTGCAGCCGCGCCTTGTCGCCATCCACAAAGATATTCAGGTGCCGCCGGATGGCGGGGGTGGAATCGCACAGCCGGTCGGCCATGCCGGGCCAGCGGCGATCCAGCGCCGCCACGGCCTCCGCGACCGTCGCCGCCGTCACCTCGACCCGCCGCGCCGATCCGGGAAACAACCGGACCAGCGCATCGGGCAGCAGGATGACGACGGGGTCAGTCATCGACGACCAGCGTTTCGACCGACAGGATCGGCGGCAGGTGTTTTGCCACGCAGGTCCAGGCCTCGCCTTCATCGGCGCTGGCGTAAAGCTCGCCGGCACTGGTGCCGAAGTACACGCCAGCCGGGTCCAGCCGATCGGTCGCCATCGCCTGGCGCAGGACGCCGATGAAGGCGTGTTGCTGCGGCAGGCCCTGGCGCAGCGCCTGCCAATTGGCCCCGGCATCGCGCGTGCGCCAGACCGCCGCGGCGGCATCAGGCACATAGCGCCCGGCCTGGTCGCCATTCAGCGGCAGCAGATACAGCGTGTCGGGATCGCGCGGATGCGCCACGGCGGGAAAGCCAAAGGTGGAGGGCAGCCCCGCCTCGATACTGGTCCACTGCCGCCCGCCATCGTCGCTGCGGTACATGCCGCAGTGGTTCTGCTGGTAGAGCCGATCCGGCATCCCCGCCGCCATGGCGAGCGCATGCACGCATTGGCCGTGCTCGGGGTAACGCTCTTCTTCCGGCGCATAGTCATTGCGCGTGCCGTGGTTGCGCGGCGCCCAGGTGGCCCCGCCATCCTCCGTGGCGAAGACCCCGCCGGTCGAGACGGCGATCCAGAGCCGCTCGGCATCGGAGGGATGCGGCACGATGCCGTGCAGGATCAGCCCGCCGCCACCGGGCTGCCAGGATGCGCGGGTGGGATGTTCGGTCAGGCCGGTGACATGGCTGAAACTGGCCCCGCCATCGTCGCTGCGGAACAGCCCCGCCGGCTCAACGCCCGCCCAGACCACGCCGCCCGGACCGGTCGCGACCGACCAGACGGTTTTGACCGCCGTCTCGCCGGCGGGATAGGCGATGCCCGCGCTGGAATGCGTCCAAGTCGCGCCGAGATCGGTGGATTTCCACACCGCCGGGCCGAACCATTCATTGCCGCCGCCGCCATAGATCGTGCCAGTGTCGGGATCGGCCACGACGTGGTTCATGGGCCAGGTTTCGCAGAACGGGCCGCGCAGCGCCCAGTCGCGGCGCGACGCGTCACTGTCCAGGATGAAGGCACCCTTCTTGGTACCGAGCAGCAGGAGAACACGCGTCGCCATCGTCGCCTCCGTCAGGCCAGGGGTCGGTTCAACTCGGTGCGCCAGGCCGCGGGATCGGGGTCGGCGTTCGGATGCACCACATAGCGTTCGATCAGGTTCTGCCGGGTGCTCAGCCCCTGCGCGGCGATCCAGGCATCGAAGGCGCCCCAGGATGCCGGCAGGCCTTCGTAGGGTCCGTAATGCACCGTCCGCGCCACGCGCATCGCCGGCAGTTCCCCGGGGGCGACGCGCCCTTCGGGCCGCACCGGCGTTTCGACCGGCACGCCGAGGGCGAAGTCGAAGACCCCCGGCGTCATGGAAAAATGATGGGCGAAGAAGGGGCCGGCCGGGTCGATCCCTTGCGCCGCCAAGGTCGCCAGGATTTCGCCCACGGCCGGGCCGAAGACCTCGGGCATCTTGTCCCGTGGGATGGTCAGGTGGATGGCCGCGGTCTGCATGCCGGCGGCGTCGGCCAGGTGCGGTGTGTCGATCATCGCGGTGCCTCCTTCAACCGATGCGGTGGTAACGCGCCGTCATGATCTGGTGCCAGGCGCCATCGGCCGCCTGCATCTCGGATGTCAGTGTGCGCGCGTCGTCGCTTTGCAGGGTGATGATGTCGCGGAATGACGTCCGCTTGCCGGGATTGGCGAAATCGGGGCCCTCGCAGGCCAGGGTCAGCCGCTGGGCCGCGGTGTCCAGCCGGCCGTCGTAGACCCACATCATCGCCCCCATCGAGGCGATGAAGCTGCCGACGAAGGCGCCCTTCTCGGGGTCGTAGCCAAGGGTCATGACATGCTGCGGCTCCCCGCCGTCGGGCATCTTGCCCCGCCCTTCGGCGATGACCCAAAGCCCGCCGAGTGAGCGCACCGTCTCGGTCCCGGTGGTGCTTTCGGTCGGCACGCCGGGGCCCATGGAGCATTCGCCCTCGACGGTCCAGGAGCCGACCATACGGTGCAGCCAGCGGTGTTGATCCTGTGGTTTGACGTCCATGGCGATGCTCCCTCAGGTCTTCGGCAGGTTGGCGTCCAGCATCCAGTTGTGGCCGAACGGATCGGTCAGCATCGCGAAGCGCGCGCCCCAAAAGGCGTCATGCGGCGGCATCTTTGGCGTGCCGCCGGCGGCGATGGCCTGGGCATAAAGCGCATCCACATCGGCCGGCCGCGGCAGCACCAGCGCGATGGAGGCGGGCGGCACCTTGTCGGGTTGCGAGCCGCCATGTTCGGGAAAGCAATCGCAGAGGAACAACGACCCACCGAGCAGCGCCAGGTCGACATGCATCAGGCGCTTGCCGTCCTCCGCCCGCATCACCATCCGTTCCAGCGCGCCAAAGGCCCGGCCGTAGAAGTCGATCGCGGCGGTCGCGTCGCTGACGGTCAGGTAGGGCACGATCAGCGGCGCGGCTTTGGGCGCCACGGCCAGCCAATCCGTCAACTGACCCAAGGTGCCGCCCCAGCCCATCGTCATCGAGGGCTTGCCGGCGTCGAAGATGGCCTCCTCCTCGGCCGTGGCGTTGATCGGCGTCGAGGTCAGGCTGAGGCGGGTGCCCTGCCCGGACTCCTCCAGCGTCAGGGTGCAGAGCATCTCGGCCGGCCAGGTCGGCGCCATCGGGTGGCGGGTGATCCCGGCCTGGGCGTCGGAGAAGGAGGTGACGAAGACCAGCCGAGACGGTGCCACGACCTCACGGAACGCCCAGCGCCCCCACATCGGCGCCCCGTCCGGCGAACGCATGCCATAGAGGAACATGCCCCCCGGCCGCAGATCCATCGCGCAGTGGTGCAGCACAAACCCCTTCGGCCCCCACCAGCCCTTCAGCGCGTCAGGATCGGTCCAGGCGCGCCAGACGGTGTCGCGCGGCGCGTTGAGGTCGCGGTTGATGCTGAAGACGGTCATGCTGGGGTTCCTTCAAAAAGGGCGACAAGGCGTTCGAACGATTCCGTCCAGCCGCGCACATGCCGCGTCGCGGTATCGGCGTCGGCGAAGCGGTCGTGGACCAGGGTGAGCTCGGTGCCCTCCGGCACCGCACGCAGGCGAATGGTGACGCGGGACTGGCGTTCGGGCGCGTTGGTCCAGGCCCAGGTGAAGACCAGGGCCGTGTCGGGCGTCACCTCGGTATAGGTGCCGGCGACCTCATGCCGGGCGCCATTGTCCTCGCGCAGGGCCACGCGGAAGTGGCCGCCTGGTTGCGCATCGACCTCGGCTTCCTCGGCCCGCGTGTGGTGCGGGCCGAACCAGGTGGCCAGGGTCGCGGCATCGGTCCAGGCGGCGAAGACGCGCGACGGGGGCGCCCGCAGGCGGCGGACCAGGGTGACGCTCGGGATGACGGTCGTCACAAGGGGCGCTCCACCATCGCCGCCAGGCGGTCGAGGCTTTCATCCCAGAAGCGCGCGTAGCGGGTGAGCCAGGCCATCGCATCCTCCATCGGTGCGGCCGTCAGGCGACAGGCCACCGTGCGGCCGGTTTTTTGCCGCGCGATAAGGCCGGCGTTTTCCAGCACATCCAGGTGCTTCATCACGGCGGGCAGCGACATCGTCAGCGGCCGGGCAAGGTCGCTGACGGTCATGCTATCCGCCTCCCCCAGCCGCGCGATCAGGGCGCGCCGGGTCGGGTCGGTCAGGGCCGCGAAGACGCGGTCGAGCGGGTCGGGTGAATAGTTAACCATCGCATTAAGTGTTGGAACCCCGGCTGGTGGCTGTCAAGCGGGTTTTCGCAACGCTGCCGATAAGAATGCACGCCCCGGCCCCTGGCATGGTAAACGTCCTGCCGGATCGTTCCGACACAAGAAGAACGTCACACATCGCATGGGGAAGGACATCACAGCCATGGGTCTTTTCAGCTTTGTCGCCGCCGCGGGGCGGCTGCTCGGCATCGGCGGGTCGGAGGCGACGCAGGACGCGAGCCGCCCGCCCCCGGCCCCCCCGACCGCCGAGGCGGTGCAGGCGGAACTCACCCGCCTGGGCGTCGCCCCAGCCGACGTGACGGTCCGGGTCGAGGGCGATCGCGTGCACCTGGGCGGCACCGCGCCGGATGCCGAGACGCGTGAGCGGATGATCCTGGCCGCCGGCAACGTGGCCGGCATCGCGGCGGTCGAGGAAGCCGTGACCACCGCCACCCCCGCACCCGCCCCCGTCTTCCATACCGTGGTGCGCGGCGACACCCTGTCGAAGATCGCGCAGCAGCACCTCGGCAATGCCAACAAATACCCGGCGATCTTCGAGGCCAACAAGCCGATGCTGACGCACCCGGACAAGATCTATCCAGGCCAGGTGCTGCGGATTCCCCCGCAGGCCTGAGGCACGGGCGGCGGCAGGCGCGATCAGTCGCTGCTGCTGTCGCTACCGCCGCCACTGTCGCCGGACGCATCGCCATCGCTGCCTGACGAAAAGCCTGCGCCGTCGATCCCGCCACCGCTGGAGAATCCCTCCGCCGCGGCGCCTTCCATCGTGCCGCCGGTGGCGAAGGCGGCGCCGGCCGCCGCCGCCGCACCGGAGGAGGTTGCGCGGTGGTTGTCCCAGGACGACGACGAATCACCTGTGTCATCGCCCCTTGGCCCCGTCGCCCGGCGGCGTTTGTCCCGTGCCGGCAACAGGGTCAGCGACACCAGCGCCACGACGAAAACGACCACCGCGGGCACGAGGACGGCGCGCGGCCCCAACACGGCCGTCAGGAACGACAGAATGGCCACAGTCGCCAAGATCCGGGTCGAACGAGGGTGCCTTGCGGGGGGCCGTTGTGGGCGCTGCATCGCAGCAGCCTCATGCAAGGCAAGGGCAAGGTCCAATCACGGATGCGCGTGAAAGAGGCAGCGCGGTCCATGATTCGCGACGCTGCCCGCAACCCGCGCAGGACGGCGGCGTTTGCCTCGCGTATGGTCGGCCCGCGCCGATCCGGCGACGGAGAACGACCTTTGCGCATCCGCCTCGGCTACGACATCACCTACGACTGTCCGCAGCCCACACCCATGATCCTGACCTTGAACGTGCATTATTCGCGCGTGTCGGACATCGTCGTGCCGGACCACATGATCACGCAGCCCTCGGTGCCCATGACCGCGTATCGCGATGGCTTCGGCAATTGGTGCACGCGCATCGTGGCGCCGCCGGGGCTGATGCGGATCACCACCAACGCCGTGGTCAACGACAGCGGGTTGCATGACCTGATCGTGCCCGAGGCACAGCAGACCCCGGTGCAGGACCTGCCGGAGGAGACGCTGGTGTTCCTGCTGGGCAGCCGATATTGCGAAACCGACCGCCTGTCCGACATCGCCTGGCAGTTGTTCGGCAATACGCCGCCGGGCTGGGCGCGGGTGCAGGCGATCTGCGACTTCGTGCACAACCACATCAAGTTCAACTACCAGGATGCGCGATCGACCCGCGGCGCCTGGGATGCCTGGATCGAGAAGAAGGGCGTCTGCCGCGACTACGCGCATCTGGCGATCGCCTTCCTGCGCTGCATGAACTTCCCGACGCGCTACTGCACCGGCTACCTGGGCGACATCGGCGTGCCGATCAGCCCCGATCCGATGGATTTCTCGGCCTGGATGGAGGTTTTCGTCGGTGGCCGCTGGCACACTTTCGACGCACGCAACAACATCCCGCGCATCGGGCGGGTGCTGATCGCGCGCGGGCGGGATGCGTCGGATGTCGCCATCAGCAGCACCTTTGGCGTGACGCGGCTGGCGAAGTTCGACATCTGGACGGTGGAAGTGCCGCCGGGGGGCTAACCGCCCCCCCCCCCCCCCGGGGGCTCAAAGCGATTTCAGCTTCTTCTTCAGCACCACGTCGCCGTCGCTGTATTTGCGGATCTTGGTGAACATCGCCACGCCCAGCAGTTCCTGGCAGGCCGCGATGGCCGCCGGGTCGCCGGCCATCATGTTCAGCCACAGCGTGCGCGCCTGCGACCGGCGCTCCGTGCCGCGGGTGCCGTCGACGCGTTTCTGGATGGTGCGGCCCAGCGTGTAGACGCTGTTGCAGATGCTGCCGAGGATCGGGATGCAGCCCAGGCCCTTGCGCTTCAGCTTCTTGTTTTTCTTGTTCAGCGCGTAGGCGATCGCTTCCAGGGTCGATTCCCGCACCTGCTTGCCGGCGAATTCATAGGTCCGCAGGATCTTCTCCAGCGCGGTGATATGCGAATAGGTGCTGGCGGCGGAGGCCGCGGACAGCGCGATATCGGCGATCATCAGCGCGATGCCGGCCGGCCCGAGCACGGCCGCCGCCGGCGCCATCGCCGCGGCAGCACCGGCCGACAGGGCGCCGGTGACGCCGCCCGCGATGCCCGTGCCGCCCAACACGCCAGAAGTGGTGTTCACCGCGCTGACGGCACCGCCCACCACGGCACGCGTGGGCCCCGCGATCTTCTTGGCCGTCTTGCCGTGGCTGGCGCCGCCATCCCTGGCGCCGGGGCCGGTGGCTTCGTCCTCCTCCTCATCCTCCTCATCGTCGAGGAAGGCGTCGTCGGCGATCCGCGCCGCCAGCGGGCGCATGTTGCCGGGGCGGCCGTAGGAACATTGCACGACGCCGGAGGGCGCGGCGGCGGGGCCCGCGACCGCCACCCATGGCGCATCGATGGCCGGTGTTTCGGCGAAGGCGTCGCCAAAGGCATCGGCGGCTGCCTCCAGCCCGGCATCGGCCAGGACGCCCGCGGGCATCGCCCCCATCCGGGACTGCTGCGCCAGATGCGCGAGTTCATGGCCGATCAGCGCCAGGCCCTGGCGGCTTCGCGGCCGGAACGCACGCGGTGCGATCCAGACCTGGCCCGCCGCGGCGAAGGCCAGGGCGCCACGGCGGGATGGCAGGTCGGACAGGTGCAGCAGGATGGGAGCGGCAGGCAGGTCCGGGTCCATCGCCAGGGCGCGCTTGTGCAGGATGTCGGGCAGGCGAAAGCTCACGCCCGTGGCGTATCCTGGCTTCGGCATCCGGCCCGCTCCCTGTGTAATCGTCGAGCGGACGCGACCTGGATGATCGCACAACTCAGAACGCTTCGTGAATTATCTCAAAAATGACTATCAACCAGATAAGGCCGGTTGCGAACGGGCCGGGATCGCAACTGGCCGTGATGGGGTCAAAGCGCCGGGGTCAGCCCCACCTGTCGCGTGCGGGTCCGCATGGTCACGAATTCCTCGGCCATGGTCGGGTGGATGCCGATGGTGCGGTCGAAATCGGCCTTGGTCGCGCCGGCGGTGATGGCGACGGCGAAGCCCTGCAGCATCTCGGCGGCGTCATCGCCCATCACATGCGCGCCCAGCACGCGGTCGGTGCGGGCATCGACCACCAGCTTCATCAGCGTCTTGCGCGCGCGGCCGGACATGGTGTGGCGCATCGGGGTGAAGCGGGCGACGTAGATGTCGGTCGGGCCGGCCAGGGCGGCCTCGTGTTCGGTCAACCCCACGGTCGCGATCGGCGGGTCGGTGAAGACCGCGCTCGGCACGTTCTGGTAGGACGCCTGGCGCGGATTGCCGCCGAACAGCGTGTCGGCCAGGGCATGGCCGACGGCGGTCGCCATCGGGGTCAGGTTCACACGGTCGGTGACGTCGCCGATCGCGTAGATATGCGGCACCGAGGTCGCATGCGCGCCATCGACCGACAGCGCGCCGCGGGCATCCGGCGCCAGCCCCGCCGCCGCCAGCTCCAGCCCCGCCAATGCCGGGCGGCGGCCGGTGGCGGCAATGACCGCATCGGCTTCGACCACGGTGCCATCGGCCAGGATCACGCGGCGAGCGTCGCCGGCGGCCTCGATCGCACGTAGCCCCTGGCCGGCGTGGTGGCGGATGCCGGCGGCCTCCAGAGCTTCGACCATCGCGTTGCGGATGTCGTCGTCGAAGCCGCGCAACGGCAGGTCGGCGCGGTAGATCACATCGACCTCCGCCCCCAGCCCGCGCAGCAGCATGGCGAATTCCAGCGCGATATAGCCGGCACCCAGCATGACGACGCGGCGCGGCAGGGCCGGCAGGGTGAACAGGTCGTCGGAAATCAGCGCCAACTCGCCGCCGGGGATGTCCGGGCGCACGGCGTTGCCGCCGACGGCGATCACGATGCGTTCGGCGGTGACCGTCTGGCCGTTCACCGTGACGCTGTGGGGGCCGGCAAACTTGGCGTAGCCATCGAAGGTGGTGACCCCCGCGCCGCCCAGCAGCCGGCCGTAGATGCCGGACAGGCGCGCCACTTCACGGTCGCGCGCCTGCGCCAGCCGTGCCCAGTCATGCGTGGCGCCGGGCGGGATGTCCCAGCCGAAACCGGCCGCATCCTGCATCCAGGCGCCGTATTCGGCGGCCTGCACCATGATCTTCTTGGGCACGCAGCCGACGTTGACGCAGGTGCCGCCCCAGAAACGGGTCTCGGCGATGGCGACCTTCGCGCCATGGCCCGCGGCGATGCGGGCGCAGCGCACGCCGGCCGAACCGCCGCCGATGACAAAGAGGTCGAAGTCGTAGGACATGAAGGACACCATCCGCGCGTGACGCCCCCAGATGGCGCGTCGCGCGGCCAGTGTCACCTGTTGGCTGTCATGCGCTGGATGCGGCAGCGCCGCGTGGCGCCCCGACGATCAGGTGGCGGCCGCCATCGGCGATCCGATCTCCACCACCGTGCCATTCAGGTCGCGCACATAGCCCACCACCTGGCCCCAGGGCTTCTGCTGCGGCGGCATGATCGGGCTGGCCCCCGCCGCGACCGCGCGGCTGAACGCCGCGTGGACGTCATCGGTCGTGAACCCGATGTCGAAGCCATGCGCGGTGTCGGTGGCGCGCAGGCGGCGGAATTCGGCGCCCTGCTCCGCGACAAAGGTTTCCCTGGTGAAGGCGATGGTGACCGCGCCGCTCTCCATCTCGGCATAATCCGAGCCCTCGGCGACGAAGCGGGTCGCGAGGCCGAAGGCCGCCTTGTAGAAGGCCAGGCTCGCCGGGACATCGGCGACGTATTGGTTGATGTGGGCGAATTTCATGCCCCCAGCCCCCCGATCGCGACGTACTTCACCTCCATGTATTCCTCGATGCCGAGGTGACTGCCCTCGCGCCCCAGGCCCGATTGCTTGAAGCCGCCAAAGGGCGCCTCGGCCGTGCTGATGATGCCTTCGTTGACGCCGATGATGCCGGCTTCCAGTGCCTCCGACACCCGGAAGATCCGGCCGACGTCGCGCGCGTAGAAATAGGCGGCCAGGCCGAATTCGGTGTCATTGGCGATGCGGATGGCCTCTGCCTCGGTGCCGAAGCGGATCAGCGGCGCGACGGGACCAAAGGTTTCCTCGATCAGGACCTGGGCCGACAGCGGCACGTCGGCCAGCACGGTGGGTGAGAAGAATTGGCCACCGCGTGGGTGGCGTGCGCCGCCGGTCAGCACGCGGGCGCCCTTGGACAGCGCGTCGGCGATGTGTTCCTCGACCTTCTGGACCGCTTCGGGGTTGATCAGCGGGCCCTGGGTCACGCCCGGCTCCATGCCGTCGCCGACCTTCAACGCATTGACCGCGATCGTCAGCTTTTGGGCAAAGGCGTCATAGACCCCGTCCTGCACCAGCAAGCGGTTGGCGCAGACGCAGGTCTGTCCGGTGTTGCGGAACTTGCTGGCCATGGCGCCCAGAACGGCCTGGTCCAGGTCGGCGTCGTCGAAGACGATGAAGGGCGCATTGCCGCCCAGTTCCATGCTGGTCTTCTTGATGGTGGCCGCGCATTGCGCGAGCAGGATGCGCCCGACCTCGGTCGATCCCGTGAAGGAGAGTTTGCGCACCAGCGGATTGGCGGTCAGTTCCCCACCCGTCGCCCCCGATGGGCCGGTGATGACGTTGCACACACCCGCCGGCATGCCCGCGCGTTCGGCCAGCACGGCCAGCGCCAGCGCCGAGAACGGCGTCTGCGACGCGGGCCGGATCACCCCGGTGCAGCCCGCGGCCCAGCCTGGCCCGGCCTTGCGGGTGATCATGGCGGAGGGGAAGTTCCACGGCGTGATGGCGGCGAAAACGCCGACCGGTTCCTTGGTCACCAGGATGCGGCGGCCCTTGGCATTCGGGGGGATGATCTCGCCGTAAACGCGGCGGCCCTCCTCGGCGAACCATTCCAGGAAGCTGGCGGAATAGACGACCTCGCCCTTGGCCTCGGCAAAAGGCTTGCCCTGTTCGGCGGTCATGATGGCGGCCAAGTCGTCGGCATTGGCGTGCATCAGGGCGGCGATACGGTGGATGACGGCGGCCCGATCCTTGGCCAGCATCGCGCGCCAGGCGGGTTGGGCGGCGTGCGCGGCCTCGATCGCGGCGCGGGTTTCGGTGGCGCTCATGGCAGGCACGCGGCCGACCAGCGCGCCGGTCGAGGGGTTGCGGACATCCAATGTCTTGCCGGAGGCCGCCTGCACCCAGGCGCCTCCGATGTAATTGGCCTGGCGCAGCAGGTCCGGGTCCTTCAGCGGCAAAGTCGCGATGGTATCGAGCATGGCCGGTCCTCCGATTGGTTGACCGGAAGGTTAGACCCGTCGGGCGGCCCTGTCAGCGTCGCCCCGCAAGGGGCGCTCGGTCACCATCGCCCCGCAAGGGGCGCCCTGTCAGCGTCGGGCCGGCAATCCCGCGAGGGCGGTCTGGAACGCCTCGACCAGCGCGCCCATCGACAGGCAGCGCAGCACCATCTGCGCCGCGACCAGCACCGGCCCCGCCTGTTCGGCCAGGATGGCGCCCCAGATCGCGCCGCCCAGGGCCATCAGCGGCACCAGATGCAATCGCAACAGCGCCACCACGATGTCGTTGCCCAAGGGCATCACCAGGATCGAGCCACCCGCCGCGATCCCGGCCAAGGCCAGCCCGACACCGAGGCCGAGGTCGAAGCGCGCGCCGCGTCCCGCGTTCCGCGCCTCCGCATTCAGCCGCGGCAAGGCAAGGGCAACGGGGTCGTCCACCATCGGCGGCGTCCCGCGGCTCGCAAGGTAGCGGCGGGCCAGATGATCGAGACTTTTTCCCGTCGGCATGGCGTTTCTCCTGCGGCCGGCCGGCACGATGACGCGCGGGAGGCTAATGCGGCGCAGCCGGCTTTGCCAGATGCCGCACCCTAACGCTTGCCCCGAAACCCGCGCCCCGGCTTGGTCACCTGGCGCGCGCGGCCGACCGCCAGCGCGTCATCCGGCACGTCGCGGGTGATGACGCTGCCGGCGCCGATCAGCGCGCGTTCGCCCACGGCGACCGGCGCGACCAGTGCCGTGTTGCTGCCGATGAAGGCGCCGGCGCCGATGCTGGTGCGGTGCTTGTCCACGCCGTCGTAATTACAGGTGATGGTACCGGCGCCGATATTGGCCCCCGGCCCGATGCTGGCATCGCCAAGGTAGGTCAGGTGGTTGGCCTTGGCCCCCTGCCCCAGCACGGTCGCCTTCAACTCGACGAAATTGCCGACATGGGCGGTGCGTTCGACCACGGTGCCCGGGCGCAGCCGGGCGAAGGGGCCGATGACCGCCTCCTCCCCGATCGTGCAGCCTTCCAGATGGCTGAAGGCGCGGATCTCGACCCCATCGGCCACCGTGACACCCGGGCCGAAGACAACCGAGGGGCCGATGGTCACGTCCTGGCCCAGCCTGGTGTCGTGGCAGAGGGTCACGCTGTCGGGCGCGATCAGGGTCGCGCCGCCATCCATCGCGGCGCGGCGCAGGCGGTGCTGCACCTCGGCCTCGGCGGCGGCCAGTTCGGCGCGGCTGTTGATGCCGCGGCATTCGGCTTCGGGGGCCTCGACCGCGACCCAGGTGGCGCCGGCGGCGGCGCCGATGGTGACGGCATCGGGCAGGTAGTATTCGCGGGCGCGGTTGTGGTTTTCCACCGCGCGCAGCCAGCCGAACAGCGAAGGCCCCGGGGCGCAGATCACGCCGGCATTGCACAACCCGATCTCGCGTTCCTCGGCCGAGGCATCGGCCCATTCGACCACCCGCAGCACGCGCCCTTCCTCGGCGGTCACGACACGGCCGTAGCGGCCGGGGTCGGCTGGGCGCATCGCCAGCAGCGCCGCGCCATGTTCGGCACGCGCGGCCAGCAGGCGGCGCATGGTGTCGGCCGTGATCAGCGGATTGTCGGCGTAGAGCACCGCGACATCGCCCGCGAAGCCTTCGAGCAGCGATGCTGCCTGAAGCGCCGCATGCGCGGTGCCGAGCCTTTCGTGCTGCACCACCACCGGATGCGGCGCCGCGGCCCGTTCCAGCGCCGGCATATCCGGCCCGACCACCACCACGATGCGCGAGAACACGGCCTCGCAGGCGGCGATCAGGTGCGCCAGCATAGGCCGGCCGGCGATCGGGTGCAGCGCCTTGGGCATGCGCGACTTCATGCGGGTGCCAAGGCCGGCGGCGAGGAGGATGGCGGCTGCTGTCATGCGTGACTGTCTGCCCCTGACGGCGGCGCCGGTGCAAGGCCCCCGGCGCTATGCCCACGACCAACGCGGCCGCGACCCCATGTCGCGCGCGCCGGATCATCATCGAAACAGTCTCCGCCGATCCACGTCTGGCCGGCAAGGGCCGGGCGGCTTAGGAGGGGTCGCATGACACCGACCATTCTCCTCGACCTCGACGGCACGCTGGTGGACAGCGTGCCGGATCTGCATGCGGCGCTGGACCGGATGCTGCTGGGCCAGGGGCTTGGCCCCCTGTCGCGCGCCGAGGCGACCGCGATGATCGGCGATGGGGTGAAGGTCCTGGTCGAACGGGCCTTTTCGGCACGCGGCCGCGTCGCGACGGCAGCGGATGTCGCGGCCTATATGGACGATTACGAGGCCAATGCCGCCGCGGCCACCATCCCCTTCGTCGGCATCCCGGAAGCCTTGGCGGAGATGGCGGCGGCGGGCTGGCGCCTGGCGGTCTGCACCAACAAGCCCGAACGCGCGGCGCGGTCGCTATTGGCCGAGTTGGGGCTGACGGCGCATTTCGCGGCAGTCGGCGGTGGCGATTCCTATCCCGTCAAAAAACCCGATCCGGGCCATGTGCTGGCGACCCTGGCCGCCGCGGGTGGCGCACCGGGCCACGCCGTCATGGTGGGCGACCACGCCAATGACATGCTGTCGGGCCGCGCCGCCGGCCTGCCCGTGGTGTTCTGCGCCTGGGGCTATGGCCGCGCGGCGATGGCGGGCGATGCCCCGGTCGCGGCCAGCCCGGCGGACCTGCTTGGGGTCGTCACCTCGGTGTTGCGGGGTTCGGGCGCCACGCTGACCAGATAGGCCGTGATCCGCCCGAACATGCGGGTCGGGATTTCCAGCCGCACCGGCACCGGGGGCGTGCCGGGGCGCACGCTGGCCAGCCAGGCGGTGCCTTCCTGCGGCCGGCGCCATTCCGCCGCGCGGTCCTGGTCCAGCAGGAAGCCCGCGACCTGGCGGCCCTGGAATTCGCAGCGGATCGCATCCCCGGCCCAGCTTTCGCGGCCCGCGGGCAGCCGTTCCCAGCCATTGGTGCGTGCCACGAAATCGGTCCGGCGGCGGCCGTCGTAGACGCCGGCGGTGGCGTCGCAGGATTGCGTGGCCCCCACCGCGCGGCTGAGTTGGGCGAGTGCCGAAAGACTGTCCATCGTGCCGCGCGCCATGTCGGGCGGCACGGGCTCGCGTTCGGCGTCGTTGGGCGGGATGAGGGTGCGGACCTCCGGCTCACCGGCCGGGTATTCCAGCAGGATGCGGCGGGTTTCGCCGCGCCAGACGCCATCGGTTTCATAGCGCGCGGGGCGGGCCTGGGTGCCGGCCCAGGCGCCCCGCACCGCCGTCACCTGCTGGCCGCTGATCAGGAAGCCGGCCAGGCCGCGCAGCCGCGTGCTCATGTGGATGCGGTAGCCGGCGGGGGCGGCCAGGTCGAACACCGTCTCGATCTCCATCACCGTCATCCCGGCCGCGACCACGTTGTAGGTGGCGCGAAACGGTTCGGCCGCCGCCGGGGCAGCCAGCAGCGGAAGCAGAGCGAGGGCGGAGAGGCTGGCGCGATGTGACTGCATGCTTCGCGGTATGTCGGATGCCGGCGCCAGCCCGCAAGGATTTCCGCCATCCCGTTGCAATGTATCGCGACGATGGGCGTGGCAGCCTGATCGCCCCCTCGGAGGAATAGCCGGGGGGAATAGCCGGCGGACCCCGATCCTGCGACGCTGCATCAAGACTTTGGGAAACGGGGCATGAGCTACGCGACGGCACGCGACATTGGCGCGGATACGATCCCAGTGGTGGATATCGCGGCGCTCGTCGCCGGCGATCCAGCGGGCGGATTATTGGCCGGTCGGGCGATGCGGGCGGCCAGCGAGGGGATTGGGTTCTTCTACGTCACCGGCCATGGCGTGCCGGATGCGCTGACCGACAGCGCTTTCGCCGGCGCGCGCGGCTTTTTCGGCCTGCCGCCGGCGGACAAGGCGGCAGTCGCGGTGAACGCCCGCCATCGCGGCTGGGTCGCCCAGGGTGGCGCCAAGATGCACGGCACCGCCCGCCCCGACCTGAAGGAAAGTTTCGTCTGGGGCCTGGAATTGCCGGAGACCGACCCCGAGGTCGCCGCCGGCACGCCGCTGATGGGACCGAATCGCTGGCCGGATGCGATGCCGCATCTGCGCGACGCGCTGTACCCCTGGTACGAGGCGGTGCTCGGCGCGGGTCATGCTGTGTTGCGTGGCCTGGCACTAAGCCTGGACCAGCCCGCCGATTTCTTCGTACGCCCCTATGCCCGCCCCTTGGCGCGGGGCGCCGCCATCTACTACCCGGCCCAGCCGCCCGAGTTGGGCGAGGCGCAATTTGGTGTCGCCCCCCATACCGATTACGGCGGGCTGACCTTGCTGGCGCAGGACCAGACCGGCGGCTTGCAGGTGAAGGGGGCTGCCGGCGACTGGGTGATGGCCAAGCCGATCGCCGGGACCTTCGTTGTCAACATCGGCGACCTGATGCATCGCTGGACCAACGGCCGCTTCCGCAGCAACCCGCACCGGGTGGTGAATACCTCCGGCCACGCGCGGCAATCCTGCGCGGTGTTCTTCGATCCTGGCTTCCACACGATCATCGATCCGCGCGATCTGCTCACGACGACGGCAGAGGCGAAATATCCGCCGATCGCCTGCGGCGAATGGGTGGTCGGGCGCTTCGACAAGGCTTTCCGCTACCGCGCGCCAGGCGCATGAATGTTACGGTAGTCGGAGCCGGTCGGAATGAGCCATCGCCTCGGGGATGATGCGGGACGCACGCCACTGTTGCGGCCCGATTGGGGCTATGTCGATCCGCCGGCGCTGGACGCCTTCCGCGCCGAGGATTGGTCGCGCCTGCGGGAACAGCGCCGCATCTTCGATGCCGAACAGCATGTGAAGCATGTGCTGCGGCTGCTGGAAGCCTCGGCCGCCGATCCGTCCTTCGGCTACCAGGTCAACAACTTCCGCCACTGCCTGCAATCGGCGACGGCGGCGATGATCGATGGGCGGGACGAGGAATACATCGTCGTGGCCCTGCTGCATGACGTCGGCTACACGGTCTGCCCGACCAACCATGGCGCCTTCGCCGCCAGCCTGCTCGGCCCCTATGTGTCGGATGCGGCGCGCTGGCTGCTGGAACACCATCAGATCTTCCTGGCGCACCACTACAACGACCATCCGGAGGAAGCCGACAACGCCACCCAGCGCGAACTCTGGCGCGGGCACCCGCATTTCGAGGCGACGGCCGGCTTCGTCGAACGCTACGACCAGACCACCATCATGCCCGGCCAGCCGGAGGCACCGCTGGCCAGTTTCGCCCCGATGCTGGCGCGGCTGCTGTCACGCCCGCCGCGGCTGATCATCCCGCGTGAGGACTGAGCCCACCGGCCCTCGCTGGCGGCGGCGGCGCGAGGCCGCGGTCCAGGTGCTGCAATTCGTCATGTTCGTCGGGCTGCTCGGCTGGCTGCTGGTCGGCGGCGCGCAGGGCATGGGCTATAATTGGCAGTGGTATCGGGTGCCGCGATACCTGTTCCAGATGTTCGACGGCGAATTCTATCCGGGGCCGCTGCTGAAGGGCTTGGGCGTCACCTTGGAGATCAGCGCGCTGGCGCTGCTGCTGACCATCGTGATCGGGCTGGCCGTGGCGCTGCTGCGGCTGTCGGGTTCGGTCGCCGGGCGGTGGCTGGCGATCGGCTATATCGAGGCCATACGCAACACGCCGCTGCTGGTGCAGCTCTACATCGTCTATTTCGTGCTGGCGCCGGTCCTGGGGGTCGACCGGTTCTGGGCCGGGGTGCTGTGCCTGGCGGTGTTCGAGGGCGCTTTCGCCGCGGAGATTTTTCGTGGTGGAATCCAGGCCGTGCCGCTCGGGCAATGGGAATCGGCCTGGGCGCTCGGCCTGCCGCGCCGCGCCGCCCTGCGCCACATCGTGCTGCCGCAGGCGCTGCGGGTGATGCTGCCGCCCCTGGCGGGGCTGGGTGTGTCGCTGGTGAAGCATTCGGCCATCGTCAGCGTGATCGCCGTATTTGACCTGATGAACGAAGGGCGCAACGTGATCAGCGACACCTTCATGACCTTCGAAATCTGGCTCACCGTGGCGGCACTCTATCTTTGCGTGACCGTGCTGTTGTCCGCCGGTGTCGGCGTGTTGGAACGCAGGCTGCGCGGCAGCGCGGCCTGACTTTTAAGGGAGACGCAAAAATGAACGAGACAGATCGGGCCAACCTGCGGCGACGCATGATCGCCCCTGCCGCCGGCGGGCTTGCCGCCATCGGCGCCTTCGTCTTCGGCGCGCGCCCCGCGGCGGCGCAGGGCAACGACGCCCGCGCCGCCCTGGCCGCGGCATCGATGATCGAGGATGTGAAGCGCCGCGGCACCCTGCGCGTCGGGCTTTCCACCTTCGTGCCCTGGGCCTTCCGCAACCGCGCCGGCGAGTTGGTGGGGTTCGAGGTCGACGTCGGCAAGAAACTGGCCGAGGACATGTCGGTGCGCGCCGAATTCATCCCCACCGCCTGGGACGGCATCGTGCCCGCCCTGCTGGCCGGGCGCTTCGATGCGATCATCGGCGGCATGAGCATCACCCCCGCGCGCAACCTGTCGGCCAATTTCACCTCCGCCTATTCGGCCAATGGCGTGGATCTGGTGGCGAACAAGCGCCTGGCCGATGGGATGGTGACGATCGAGGCCTATAACCGCCCGAACGTGACCATTGCCGGCCGGCGCGGCACATCGGCCACCACGGCCGCGCAGCGGTTGATGCCGCGGGCGACCCTGCGGCAGTTCGACGATGACGCGCAGGCGATCCTGGAGGTCGTGGGCGGCCGGGCGCATGCCATGGTCGGCAGCATGCCGCGCCCCCTGTTCGCCGCGCTGGACAATCCCGACACGCTGTTCCGCCCCTTCCCGGAGCCGCTGGTGCGCCAGGCCGATGCCATGGCCGTGCGCAAATCCGACCCCGACGCGCTGAACTTCCTGAACAACTGGGTGCTGACGCGGCAGTTGGATGGCTGGCTGGCAGACCGGCACGCCTATTGGTTCGGGGCGCGCGAATGGCGCGACCAGGTGCCCGGCTGAGCCAGGACGACACGACCGGCGGGCCCTACGCCCGCCGCGACCGGCGCGGGTTTGGCCGGCTGGATGCGCTGGTCCTGGCCGTGGTGCTGGGCGGGTTGGGCTGGATCGGCTGGCGGGCTGGCGGCGCGCTGAACTACGCCTGGGATTTCGGGCCGGTCTGGGGCTTCGTCATCCGGCACGACCCGCAGCGGGGCTGGGTCGCGAACCTGCTGTTGCAAGGCTTGCTGACGACGCTGCGCGTGTCGCTCTGGGCCGGGGTGATCGCGGCCGTGGTCGGGGTCGCCATGGGGATCGCCCGTGCGTCCCGCCCGCTGTTTCCGCGGCTGGTGGCGGGGTTTTACGTCGAGACGATCCGCAATATCCCGCCCTTGGTCTTCGTCTTCGTTTTCTACTTCTTCGTCAGCAGCCAGGTCCTGCCGGCGCTGGGCATCGAGGATTGGATTCGCCGCCAGCCGCCCGGCACGCTGTGGTGGATCGAGGTGCTGTTCGGCCCGCCGGCGCAGTCCGCCGGGATCCTGGCCGCGATCGTCTGCCTGGGGCTGTTCGAAGGCGCCTATGTCACCGAGATCGTTCGCGGCGGCATCCAATCCCTGCCGCCGGGGCAGTGGGAGGCAGCCCTGGCCCTTGGCCTGTCGCGCCGCCAGACCCTGCGGCATGTGATCCTGCCGCAGGCCGTGGCGCGCACCGTGCCGCCGCTGGCCGGCCAGGCGGTGTCGCTGGTCAAGGACAGTTCGATCATTTCCCTGGTGTCGATCCAGGACCTGGCCTTCATGGGCAGCGAGGTCGCGGCGACGACAAACCGGGTTTTCGAGACCTGGTTCGTCGTGGCGCTGTTCTATTTCATCGTCTGCGCGGCCCTGTCGGCCATCGCTTCCCGCGCCGAAAGGCGCTTTGCGAAGCGGATCTGATCCGTCAGCGCTCGTTCGCCTCGGGGTGACGCAGCAGCCAGAGCCGCTCATGCGCCGCAACCAGGCTTTCAATATTCTTCCGCCGGTTTGCGTCAGGCGAGATCGGCCGGCGCGTCAGCATCATTTCCAGCACGCGGAGCAGTTCGTCCGCGACTTCGAAGTCGCCCTGATCGCAGGCATGGTGAAAAGCGATCAGTATCTTGTCCGACAGGCGGCGCGTATGGCGCGGCATGTTGGCGGCACCCCGCGGGCCGTCTGCCCCAGCATCTGCGTCATCCAGGTCGCCCGACATCACTTTCCTCTCTCCTTGCCGACTGCCCGTGCGCCACAAAAAGGGGCAGCCCGGCGACTCCGGATATACTGACGAGTTGCGAAACTTAACGTGAATCGCAGAACCCCGGAAACAGAACACTCACCGCGGCTTTCGTAAAAGTTAATCGCCGGGATGAACCCCGCCGTCATCCCGCGCGCAACACGCCACGGACGGCGGCGGCGATGGCCTCTGGCGGTGATTCCGGACGGAACAGGTTCCGCACCCGCCCATCTGGTCCGACCAGGTAGATAAAAGAAGAGTGATCCATCAGGTATTCGGTCATGTCCGGGCGTTGCACTCTCTGGTAGTAGACACGGTACCGCCGTGCAACCTCCGCGATTTGTTGCGGCGTACCGGTCAACCCACGCATCGCGGGGTGGAAATTCTGGACATAGGGGGCCAGGGCCGCGGGCGTGTCGCGCTCCGGGTCGATGGTGATCAGGATCGGGGTGACCTGCGCGGCCTGGGGCCCGAGGTCCTCCATCGCCTGCGCCATGATGCCGAGTTCCGTAGGGCAGACATCGGGGCAGAAGGTGAAGCCGAAATAGACCAGCAGGACGCGGCCGGCGAAATCCGCCTCGGTCACCGCCTGGCCCGTGTGATCGGTCAGGCTGAAGGGCCCGCCCAGCGACAGCCCCTGCGGCATCACCACCCCGCCCGAGGAGGGCGGCGGGATATCGGCGCCGGTGAAGGACGCGATGCGGCGGGCAAAGGATTCGCCAATCCCCTCCCCCGGCGCCTTGAGCGCCCAGGAGGCGCCCCAAAGCCCGGCCAGGGCGGCGAGCAGGGCAAGGGAGATGAGTCGAATGGGGCGCATGGGCGCCTAGATAGGCCGAAGGGGCGGCGGCGCAAACCACCGCCCCGCTTGGTATCAGGTGAGGATGATCTCACCCTCTGGCTGCGGGCTGCTGAAGACGCCCTCGGAGAAGGCTTCTTCCCAGGTGCCGGTGGTCGCCGCACGGGAGTATTCGGTGGCGCGGCCCTCGAAGAAGTTCATGTGCTCGACCGCGTTCAGCATCTCGTCCAGCCAGGGCAACGGGTTGCGCTCGATGTGATAGAGCGGCTCCAGGCCCAATTGCTGCAGGCGGCGGTCGGCGATGAAGCGGATGTAGCGTTTTACGGACTCCGCATCGAGCCCCTGCACGCCGCCCAATTCGAACGCCAGGTCGATGAAGGCATCCTCGTGGTCCACGATGGTGGAGCAGATTTCGTAAAGATCGGTGCGGAGCTGTTCCGTCCAGATCTCCGGGTTTTCCTGCACGAAGGTGCGGAACAGGCGGATCACCGACAGGCAATGCAGCGTCTCGTCGCGCACGGACCAGGACACGATCTGCCCCATGCCCTTCATCTTGTTGAATCTCGGAAAATTCATCAGGATCGCGAAGGAGGCGAAGAGTTGCAGCCCCTCGGTGAAGGCCCCGAAGGCCGCCAGGGTTTTTGCGATCTCGGTCTTATTGTCCACCGTGAACGCCTGCATGTAGTCGTACTTGTCCTTCATCTCCTTGTATTTGAGGAAGGCGGTATATTCCTCTTCGGGCATGCCGATGGTGTCGAGCAGGTGCGAATAGGCGGCGATGTGGATGGTTTCGGTGTTGCTGAACGCCGACATCATCATCAGCACTTCGGTCGGCTTGAAGACCTGTGAATACTGCTTCATGTAGCAGTTGTTCACTTCCACGTCGGCCTGGGTGAAGAAGCGGAAGATCTGCGTCAGCAAGTTCTGCTCCGACGCGGTCAGGTTCTTCTGCCAATCCTTGACGTCATCGGCCAGCGGCACTTCTTCCGGCAACCAGTGGATGCGCTGCTGGGTCAGCCAGGCGTCATAGGCCCAGGGGTAGCGGAAGGGCTTGTAGACCGGGTTGGCGGTCAGAAGATCCATTTTTTGGGGGGACAGGTTACCGTCGGGCATAGTGTGTCTCTCGATGTGTTCTGTTGTGCCGGCGGTGCTGCCCCCTCGCGCTCAAGCAAGCGGGTGGGCAGCCTACTGGCAGGCCAGGCATTCCTCGTAATCCGTGCTTTCCGCCTTGGTCATCAGCGAAATCGCCTTGGGCTGCGCCACGTGGTCGGCCATGACATCGCCCTGGCCGACAACCTTTTCGCTGATCGTGTCGGCGCGCTGGATCGACAGCGAGCGGCAATAATACAGCGACTTCATGCCCTTCTTCCACGCCAGCATATGGATCTGGTGCAGGTCGCGCTTATGCACGTCGGCCGGCAGGAACAGGTTCACCGACTGGCTCTGGCAGATGAAGGGCGTGCGATCGGCGGCGTGTTCGATCACCCAGCGCTGGTCGAGTTCGAACGCCGTCTTGAACACCGAGCGTTCCTGTTCGGTCAGGAAATCCAGGTGCTGCACCGAGCCCTTGGTGACGGTGATGGACGTCCAGGTGTCCTCATCGTCCCGCCCGTGCTTGGCCAGCACCGCCTGCAGGTAGGGGTTGCGGACGATGAACGAGCCGGACAGCGTCTTGTGGTTGTAGACATTGGCCGCGATCGGCTCGATCCCGGGCGAGGCGCCGCCGCAGATGATGCTGATCGACGCCGTCGGCGCGATCGCCATCTTGTTCGAAAACCGCTCCATGAAGCCATATTCGGCGGCATCCGGGCAGGGGCCGCGTTCTTCGGCCAGCACGCGGCTCGCGACATCCGCCTGGGCGCGGACGTGCTTGAACATCCGCTTGTTCCAGACTTTTGCCACAGCACTTTCGAAGGGCACGTTCATTTTTTGGAGGAAGGAGTGGAAGCCCATCACCCCCAGCCCGACCGAGCGTTCCCGCATCGCGCTGTATTTGGCGCGGGACATGCTGTCGGGTGCGGTATCGATGAAGTCCTGCAACACGTTGTCGAGGAAACGCATCACGTCGGGGATGAAGTTGGGGTCATCCTTCCACTCGAACCAGGATTCCAGGTTCAGCGACGACAGGCAGCACACGGCGGTGCGTTCGCGGCCGTGCTGGTCGAGGCCGGTGGCCAGGGTGATCTCCGAGCAGAGGTTGGAGGTCTTCACCTCCAGCCCGGCCAGCTTGTGGTGTTCCGGCCGCGCGTTGTTCACGTGGTCGCCGTAGATGATGTACGGCTCGCCGGTCTCGATCCGCGCCGTGAGGATGCGGATCCACAGCGACCGCGCCGAGACCTTGCGCACGATCGCGCCGTCCTTGGGCGAGGTGAAAGCCCAGTCATCCCCGGTCTCGACCGCGCGCATAAAGGCGTCGGTCAGCAGCAAGCCGTGGTGCAGGTTCAGCGCTTTGCGGTTCGGGTCGCCGCCGGTCGGGCGGCGCATCTCGATGAATTCTTCCACCTCGGGGTGGCTGATCGGCAAATAGCAGGCGGCGGACCCACGGCGCAGCGAACCCTGGCTGATCGCCAGGGTCAGGCTGTCCATCACGCGGATGAAGGGCACGACGCCGGAGGTCTTGCCGTTCTGGCCGACCTTCTCACCGATCGAGCGCAGATTGCCCCAGTAGGAGCCGATGCCGCCGCCCTTGGAGGCGAGCCAGACATTCTCGTTCCACAGGCCGACGATGCCATCCAGGCTGTCATTCGCTTCGTTGAGGAAGCAGGAGATCGGAAGCCCCCGCTTCGTCCCCCCGTTCGACAACACCGGCGTCGCCGGCATGAACCACAACCGGCTGATGTAGTCGTAGATGCGCTGGGCATGTGCCGTGTCATCGCCATAGGCGGATGCGACGCGGGCAAACAGGTCCTGGTAGGACTCGCCAGGCAGGAGGTAACGGTCGTCCAGGGTCGCCCGGCCGAAATCGGTCAGCAGCGCGTCGCGCGACCGATCGACCCTGACCTGGCCCTGGCCGTGCAATTGCACGCCGGCCGCATCAACGGCCTCGAAAACTGGCGACGTATCCCCCACAGCGGCATCCAGCACGACCACATCCCCCAAGCGAAATTCCCCGAGGACGGATAATGCCCTGTCTTCGCTGTCGGACACAAGATGTTGACGCATATTGTTAACCACGCCCCGCATATGGTGTCGCCGGCGACTCTCCTCAACCCTGCCAAGGGCCGCGGAGAACCGCCGATGTTCCGTATTTGATCTTGTAGGACCCCGGCTGATCGCACCGCAAGCGCGATGAACCCCTATGCCATGGGTGGGGGCGTCATTCGGTCAGAATCGCCCGCGACGCGGTTCGCGACGCGGGCGGTCAGGCAGTTATCCCCACAATCCTCAGTTGCCGCGGGGGGTCATGCGGCGTCGTGGAAGATGATGCCGAGCGTATGGCGTCGACCGCTGCGCAACCGGCTGACGCCATGGCGCAGTGTCACGCGATAGGGTCCACGCGTCCCGCGCGCCGGCCGGTGATGGACGGCGAAGATCACGGCCTCCCCCTGGCGCAGTGGGACCACCTCCACCCGGCTTTGCATGCGCGGGCGCTGTTCGGTCAGCACGAACTCGCCGCCGGTAAAATCCTGCGCGGGGTCGGAGAGCAGGAAGGCGACCTGCAGGGGGAAGACCTCGGCCCCATAGAGATCCTGGTGCAGGCAATTATAGTCGCCCTCGACATAACGCAGCAGCAGGGGCGTCGGCTTGTGCTGGCCAGCCGCGTGGCACCGCGCAAGATATTTTGGGTGCTCGTCGGGAAAGCGCTGCGTCTCGCCCAGGGTTTCCGCCCAGGCATTGGCGATGGGGGCCAGGTGCGGATAGAGCCCGGCGCGCAGGCCGGCGACGGGCTCCGGCAAGGGGTTGGCGTAATAGCGGTATTCCCCACGCCCAAAGCCGTGGCGGGCCATGACCACATGGCTGCGAAACCTGTCCGGCGCGTCGTAGCCAACCGCCAGCGCGGCGCATTCGCCCGGGGTCAGCAGCGGGCCCGTCGTGGCGGCGCCGGTCGCGTGCAGCGACGCGGCGATGCCGTCCCAGTCCAGTGCTGCGATGCGCGCCTTCATGCCGCGCGCTCACGTGCCAAAAGTTCGCGCTTGCGCTCCAGCCCCCAGCGGTAGCCGGCCAGGTTTCCATCGAGCCGCACCACGCGATGGCAGGGAATGGCGACGGCGGTTGGGTTCGCCGCACAGGCCGCGGCCACGGCACGGACCGCGCGCGGCAGGCCGATGGCATTGGCGATCTCAGTATACGTCGCGGTGCGGCCGGACGGGATCGCCGCCAGAGCCTGCCAGACGCGCTGCTGGAAGGCGGTGCCTCGCAGGTCCAGCGGCAGGGTCTTGGCCGCCTGTGGTGTTTCCACCATCGCGATGACCTGGGCGACCGTGGCGTCGAAATCGGGATCGGCGCCGATCAGCTCGGCCTTGGGGAAGCGCCCCTGCAATTCGGCCAGCAGGGCCGCCGCGTCATCGCCGAACTGGATGGCGCAGACCCCGCGTTCGGTCGCCGCGACCAGGATGCTGCCGAGCGAGCATTCCCCGATGGCGAAGCGGATGCGCGTGCCCCGTCCACCGTCGCGATATTCCGCCGGGCGCATCCCCAGCATCCCGGTCGAAGCAGCGTAGAAGCGGCTGCTGGCGTTGAAGCCCGCATCATAAAGGGTGGTGGTCACGCGCGCGCCCTCGGCCAAGCCGGCACGCACCCGGCCGGCACGCAGGCTGGCGACATAGGCCCTGGGCGTCACCCCCGCGACCGCGCGGAACATCCGATGGAAATGAAAACGGCTGAAGCCGGACGCCGCCGCCAAATCGTCCAGCGAGGGCAGCGGGTCACCCGTTTCCAACGCGTGCTCGATGGCGCGGCAGGCGCCCGCCACCACCTCGGCCTGGCGTTCAGCCAGCGGTGCTTCGGTCGGCCGGCAGCGTTTGCACGGGCGGAACCCGGCGGCCTCGGCGGCGGCGGGGCTGGCGTGGAAGGCAACATTCTGGCGCAGCGCCTGGCGGGCGGCGCAGGACGGGCGGCAATAGACCCCCGTGGTGCGGACCGAATACCAAAAGGCGCCGTCGGCCGCGGGGTCGCGGCGGATGACGGCCTCCCAGCGGTCGGCATCGGAGGCGAAGGGGCTGGCGAGCATGGCAGACATTGTGGGGATTCCGGGTTGCGATGTCGCCACCCTGGCCCGCCGGGCGTGCCGCTAAATCCCGCCCCTTGCTGCCGAATTCGCAGCCCTTACCGCATCACCACCGTCCGAACGGCCTTCGCATAGGCCGATTTTTCGGCGCCGACGGCCAGACTCCATTGCTTGGCGGCCCAATAGCCGTTGAAGCTGTTCTGATACTGCACCTGATAAAAGAACCGGAACCAGGCGAAGAAATCGGCTTTCCGCGCAAACCAGTATTCGCCGCAGTTGGGGTCGAAGAAGATGGCGTCGCCCGAGGACCCATAGGTCGCGCCGCCGATCCAGGCGCAGGTGGCATGGCCAATGCCATCGGGCCGGCCAAAGTCAATCTGCACGTAGCTGTTGCTGATTTTGCGCAGCGCGTTGGTCAGCTCGATCGCGACATTGCCCGCCCCCACCGCGGCCATCGAGTCCGAGGTATACTGGATCGTTCTTTGTGTGACGCGCTGGCGATTGACCGTCGTCTCGCGCGTGACCTCCCGTTGCAGCGATGCCATGCGTTCGCGCAGGCCGCGGCTGAAAAGGAACTCGCTGGTCGCGGTACCCTGGCTGCGGACACAGGCCAGGAAGTTGGCCGTCACCATCTTGATCTGCGAGGTGTCCAACTCGCCCTTCGCATCGGTCAGGCGATTGCGGAGCGAACCGCCATAGGCGTGATCCACGATCCATTGTGCCGCCATCGCCTTGCAGATGCCCCAGCGGCTGGCCGAGTCGCAATTCATGATCCACATCGTGGTCGACCCGCTCTGGGCGTAGTCCCAGGTCATGACCCCGTTGAAACCCGGCAGGGCGTTTCGTGCCGTACGGAACTTGTAATCCGCGATCAGTCCCACGGCCCGTCTCCTTATGGTTGTAATTTAGTAACAGTCGATCGAGCCCGGGGGAAGGTGGCACGGAACACGGGGCCACCTGGGGTTGCATGCTTGCAGGCGCTCGGGGAAGCGCCCGGGGCAAGCACTCGGGAGGAGGGCGCCGACGCATCACAAGGAAAACGGGCGCAAGAACCGGGTCGCCACGGCCAGCGGCGCGCGGCATCGAAGGCCCATCCCGAGCGGAGTCCGCCATGCGTCCCTTCACCGCCCTGTTCGCCGCCAATACCGGCGCCCATGCCGCTGACCAACTGGCGCTGGCCGCCCTGCCGCTGACGGCGGCGCTGGTGTTTGGCGCGGGGCCGGGGATGATCGGCGCGCTGGTCGCGGCGCAGGGCTCCGCCTGGCTGATCTGCTCATTGCCGGCGGGGGTGCTGGTGGATCGGGCATCGCGCCGGGGGTTGCTGCTCGGCGCAATGGCGGTGGCGGTCGCAGGGCTGGGCGTCGCGCTGGCCGGGGCGCTTTGGGGGGTCTTGGCGTTGCTGGGGCTCGGGGCTGCGATCGCATCCGCCGGGACCGTGCTGTTCGCGCTGACGGTCGGTGCGCTGGTGCCGGTGTTGGTGCCAGGGACCGGGATGGCGGCGGCCAATGCGCGGCTGGAGTTCTTTCGCGCCCTGGCGACCCTGGCGGCACCGCTGGCGGTGGGCCTGCTGGCCGAACGCGGCGTGGTGGCCGCGGCCTATGCCATCGCGCTGTTGGCCGCGCTGGCGGCGGCGGCGGTGGCGGCCCGGCTGCCGGTCGATGCGCCGGCGGCCGCGGTCGCGCAGCGGCCGCACCTTGCGGTATTGCTGCGCGAAGGCGCCGGGTTCGTGGCGGGACAGCCCTTGCTGCGGGCGATTTTCCTATGCGCCGTCTTCTGGAACTTCGCCTTCTTCGCCTGGCTGGCGGGCTTCGTCCCCTTCGCGCTGACCGTCCTGCGGCTGGAACCGGCCGGCATCGGCCTGGCCCAGGCGGGCTATGGCGCCGGTCTGCTGCTCGGCGCGCTGGCCGTCGCGCCCATCCTGGCACGGGTGCCGCCCCGGGTGGTGCTGGTGGCGGGGCCGACCCTTTCGCTGATCGCGCCCTTGTTGCTGCTGGCCGGCCCGCCCGGCTTGCTCGGCGCCGGTCTGGCGCAGATGTCGGTCGGCTTCGGGCCGATGCTGTGGCTGGTGGCGCAGACCAGCATACGTCAGGCGCTGACGCCCGCGGCCCTGCAGGGACGGGTGGCGGCAACGATGCAGGTGGCGCAATTCGGCGTGCGGCCACTGGGCGCGCTGGCGGGCGGATTCTTGGCCGCGGCCTATGGGCCGCAGGCGGCGATCTGGCTGGTGGCGGCTGGGTTTGGCGTGTCGCTGGCGGTGGCGGTGGTGTCGCCGCTGTCCCGATTGGGGGCGATGCCAGTCAGGGTGTGAGCCCCTACCGTTCTATCGGCACGCCCGCCGCATCCTTCGCCGTGCGGATGGTCTGCAAGGTCTGCACCCGCGCCACGGCATCGGCCGAGGTGATGCGCCCGGTCAGTTCATTCTCATGCGCGGTGTCGCGCGCCACCAGGCGCAACAGGAAGTCACCGCCGCCGCGAATCATGTGGCATTCGCGCACCTCGGGCCAGGCGGCGACCATCGCCTCGAACCCGTCCAGCACGGCCTGCTTCTGCGTCTCCAGCCCGACCAAGGCAAAAAAGGTGATCTGGAAGCCGAGCGCCGCGGGTTCGATTTCGGCGTGGTAGCCGCGGATGATCCCCGCCTCCTCCAACCGCCGCACGCGGCGCAGGCAGGGGGGCGCCGACAAATCCACCCGCCGGGCGAGTTCGACGTTCGTGATGCGTCCATCCTCCTGCAATTCCGCGAGGATTTGCCGGTCGGTTTCATCCAGGGCTTCGGGCGACTCGGGGCGCATGCGGGGTGATCGGTCCATTGTGGAGGCTGTGATGGCCTTGGCGCGCTGTTCATTGCGCGATTGCCGCAGCACACGCAATAACCTTGCAAAATTTTCGCCGTTCAAGCCCTTGGGTTGTGACGAACGCGGGGCTGCCCGATATGATGCGCATTGCTGGCGATACATCTTCGCCGTTCGGGGTTTTCCAGCCGTGTCCGCGACCCACCGTACCCGCCTTCTTGTCATTGGTGCCGGCCCTGCCGGCTATACCGCCGCGATCTATGCCGCGCGCGCCGGGCTCGCCCCGACCGTCCTCGCCGGGCTGCAACCGGGCGGGCAACTGACCATCACGACCGAGGTCGAGAACTACCCGGGATTCGCCGAGGCCATCCAAGGCCCCTGGCTGATGGAGCAGATGCAGGCCCAGGCCGAGCATGTCGGCGCCAAGGTCGCCTATGATATCGTCACCGAGGTCGATTTCTCCTCCCATCCCTTCGTCGCCACTTGCGATTCGGGCGATCGTTGGGAGGCCGAGACCATTGTCATCGCGACCGGCGCGCAGGCGCGCTGGCTCGGCATTCCAGGCGAGCAAGCGCTGTCCGGCGCCGGCGTTTCGGCCTGCGCGACCTGCGATGGCTTCTTCTTCCGCGGCAAGCGCGTCGCCGTCGTCGGCGGCGGCAATTCGGCGGTCGAGGAAGCGCTCTACCTGTCCAACCTCGCGTCCCACGTCACCGTCATCCACCGCCGCGACTCGTTCCGCGCCGAGCGCATTTTGCAGGAGCGGCTTTTTGCGAAGCCGAACATCACTGTCGTCTGGGACACGGTGACCGAGGAAATCCTGGGCGGGCCGCAGGGTCGGGGCCAGGCGGTGCGGGCTGTGGCGCTGCGCCACGCGAAAACCGGCGCAACCACCGAACTGGCCGTCGATGGCGTCTTCGTCGCGATCGGCCACGACCCCGCGACATCCGTCTTCAAGGGGCATGTCGCGATGGACGCCGACGGCTACATCACGACCGAAGCCGGCACCACGCGCACCAATATCCCCGGCGTCTTTGCCGCCGGCGACGTGCAGGACCGCATCTATCGCCAGGCGGTGACCGCCGCCGGCACTGGCTGCATGGCGGCGCTCGACGCCGAGAAATTCCTGGCCGCGCGCGAACACCAGGCGCCGAACGGCGCCCAAATCGTAAATCAGACCGAAAAGGCCGCCTGATGCCGCTCGATTGGGACAAGCTGCGCGTCTTCCATGCGGTCGCGGAGGCAGGGTCGTTCACCCATGCCGGCGAGACCCTGAACCTTTCGCAATCGGCGGTGTCGCGCCAGATCCAGGCGCTGGAGGAGAGCTTGGCCGTGCCGCTGTTCCACCGCCACGCGCGCGGCCTGATCCTGACCGAACAGGGTGAGACGCTGAACCGCACGGTGCGCGAGGTCTTTGCCAAATTGGCGATGACCGAGGCGCTGCTGACCGAAAGCCGCGAAAAGGCGGCAGGGCGGTTGAAGGTCACGACGACGACCGGTTTCGGCAGCACCTGGCTGGCGCCGCGCCTGCAAAAATTCCTGGCGACCAATCCTGACGTCACCGTCACCCTGCTGCTGGACGACGCGGACCTGGATCTTGCGATGCGTGAGGCAGATGTCGCCATCCGCATGCACCCGCCGCGCCAGCCTGACCTGATCCAGCGGCATGTCGCGACCTTCTCCTGGAAGATCGTGGGGTCGCCGACCTACCTCAAGACCGCCGGCATGCCGGTGCGGGCCGAAGACCTCGATGCCCATCGCCTGATCGTCTACGGCGACTACCGGCCGCCGGTGGAGGATATCAACTGGCTGGTCGATGCCGGGCGCCGTCCCGGATCGCCGCGCCGGGCCGCGGTCGAGGTGAACAGCCTGCCGGCGATGTTGCAGGCGGTGCGTAGCGGATTGGGCCTGGCCGCCCTGCCCGACTACATGCAGAACGAACTGGCCGACCTGGTGCAGGTGCTGCCCGACCTGAAGCCGCCGAAGATCGAGGCGTATTTCGTCTACCCCGAGGAAATGCGGCACTCCAAGCGCGTGTCGGTGTTCCGTGACTTCTTGGTGTCGGAACTGGCAAACCTGCATAATTGACGGGGTCGTGATAACGCCATGCGTCGATCGCATGGCCGCTCCTGGCTTTGGACGGCTGTCGCGTCACGTAGCGCGAGTTACGGTGTGGTTATCCGGTGATGAGCCGGAAGGGGTCTACGGACCCCGCGTCTCCCAGACGTAAGCCTCCCTGAACCTTTTTGCCCGCTGGCCCCATGGGCCGGCGGGCTTTTTTCTTATGCGCGTGGTGCTGACGCGGCGGGGCTGTTGCGGCTACACCCGCGCGCATGGACCCTTACTTCCTCGCGGTGACGCTGCTGTCGGTCGGCAGTTTCGTCCATACTAGATCCGATGTGCCCGAACTCCGCCCCACCGATGAACAGGTCGACAATGCGTGGCGCTGGCTGTCGCGCGCCGCCTTGTTCAGTTGGATCGGGATGCTGGTCTGGGGCGTGATCAGCCTGCCCTTCTGGATGCCGACGGCCGCCTTTGTCGCGTCGCTGACATTCAACGCCTTCGTGGCGCTGCGCGGGCCGCAAACAGCCTGGCCCGCGCTGTCGGTGATGGCATCGGTGTTTGGCCTCGGGCTGGCCGGCTGGACGCTCTGGGGCTGACCCTCGGCTTTATGGGCCGCTTGCGGGCGAGCGCCCGCGGGCGCGCCAGACGAAGGCGATGATCTCCGCCACGGCCTGGTAGTGTTCGGCCGGGATCTCGGCCTCCAGTTCCAACTTGTAGAGCGCCCGCGCCAGCGGCGGGTTGGCGACCAACGGTACCCCGGCGTCGGTCGCGGTTTCGCGGATACGCGCGGCCATGGCATCGGCCCCCTTGGCCACCACGCGCGGCGCGCCGCCACCGTCCTGGTCGTAGGCGAGTGCGACGGCGTAGTGGGTCGGGTTCGTCACCACCACGGCGGCCTTGGGCACCTGCGCCATCATGCGGGTGCGCGAGGTCTGCTGCCGCAGCGCCTTGATGCGCGCCTTGATGGCCGGATCGCCTTCGGTTTCGCGGTATTCCTCCTTCAACTCCTGCCGGCTCATTTTCAGCTTGGCCATGTGGCGGATGCGGACGAGCAGCAGGTCCAGCACCGCGATCGCCGCCAGCACCGCGAGCGCCGCAGTGATCAGCCGCAGCGACAGGCCCGACACCAATTCCAGCAAGGCCCCGGCCGAAAGATGGACCGATGCCCGCAGCGGCGCGCTGCTGCCCGCGACCCACCACAGCGCGGCGCCGACGACCGAAAGCTTCAACAGGGTCCGCAGCAATTCCAGCAAACCGTCGGGGCCGAGCAAGCGCTTCATCCCGGCCAGCGGCGAGAGTTTCGACAGCGCCGGCACCATGGATTTGCCCGACACCAGCCCGCGCGTCTGCGCCATGGTCGCGGCCACGGCACCAAGGGCCGTGAAGCCCGCGACCGGCAGGATCGCGAGCAGCGCCACCTGGCCCAGTTCGGGCAGCACATCGGCCCAGCCCAGCACATGGCTGCGCGCCATCAGCCCGCGCAGGGCGCGCAGCATGTCGCCGCCCTGCGCCGGCAGCGCGGTCGCGGCCGCCAGCACGCCCAGCAGTAGTGCTGAAAACCCCACCGCCTCCCGCGACAGGGCGACCTGGCCGTCCTCGCGCGCCTTTTCCTGGCGCCTGGGTGTAGCGGCTTCTGTACGGTCGGTGGCGTCATCCCCGCCGGCGCCCTCGGCCATTCAGTTGGCGCCAGGCAGGGCGGCGAATTGCGCGCGCAGGCTGGAATCCAGCACCGCCAGCAGCAGCGGCATCATCAGGCCCAGCAGCGCCAGCCCGGCCAGGATCTGCCCCGGCACGGCGACGAAATACACCTGCACCGCCGGTGCCAGCCGGGCCAGCAGCCCGAGGGCCAGGTTCATCACCACCGCCCCCACGACGAAGGGCGCCGCCAGGCGCAAGGCCAGTGCCAGGCTTTCGGCACCCGCCGTCGCCACGGCCTCGGCCGCCGCACCGGCGGGGAAAGGATCGCCCACAGGCAGCACGGCGTAAGACCCGACCAGTGCCGCCAAGGGCAGCGCATACAAGCCGGTGGACAGCATCAGCACCGCCGCGAGCAGCCCCATCATCCGCGACAGGGCGGTGGATTGCGCGCCAAACCCCGCGTCGGGCACCAGCACCGAGGCCAAACCGATCATCGCCGCCGCGATCTGCCCCGCGACGGACATCGCCATCACCAGCAATCGCGCCAGCCCGCCGATCCACAGCCCGATGACGATTTCCAGCGACAGCAGGCGGATCGCCTCGACCGCGGCATCGGGGGCAGTCGGCAGGTCGGGCGCCAGGCCCGGCAGCACAAGCGGCACCAGGCCGAGGCCGATGGCCAGGCGAATGGTGGGCGGCACCTCCTGCTCGCCCAGGCCCGGCAGCACCATCACCGCGGCCCCCATGCGGGCAAAGACCAGCACCGCCTGGAAGGCCAGGCCCGGCAGGGCGGCCAGCAATTCAGCCTCGGTCATCCACTGCCGCCGATGGTGACGATGCGGTCGAACAGACCCTCGCCATAGGCGCGCAGCACGCCGGCCATGAAGGGGCCCATGAACAGCAGCACCGCGCCCGTCGCGGCGAGTTTCGGCAGGAAGGAGAGCGAAGCCTCCTGGATCTGGGTCAGCGCCTGGATGACCGACACGATCAACCCGACCGCGAGCAGCACCAGCAGCGGCGGAGCGGCGAGTTGCAGCATGACCCACATCGCTTCGCGGGCGCTGGACGCAAGGGCATCTTCTGCCATGGCAAGCCGCCTCCTGCGGCCATCAAAGTGCGGCCGGATCAGACCGGCATGCGCATGATTTCCTGGTAGGCGCCGATCACGCGGTCACGTACGGCCACACTGGTCTGCAGGGCGATTTCCGCGCGGCCCACGGCCAGCACGACATCGGTGACGCTGCCCTGCCCGGTCAGCGCCTGGGTCGAGGCGACGTCGGACTGGCGGCCAAGATCGACCGCGCCCTGCATCGCCCGCTGCAAGGCCTGGCCGAAGCCGGGGCCAGATCCCTGCGCCGCCTCGGCGCCGCCGGAGGCACGGTACAGCGCCGCCGCACCGGCCGCGCCGATGCTGGCGCCGGCGATGGCGCCCGCCATCAACGCAGGCTTTCGATGGCGCGGGACAACATGCCGCGCGTGATGTCCAGCACCGACAGGTTGGCGTTGTAGGACCGCTGCGCCTCACGCATGTCCATCGTCTCGACCAGGCTGTCGACGTTGGGCGTGCGGACATAGCCATTCGCATCCGCTGCCGGGTGCGACGGGTCGAATCGGTTGGGCAAGTCGCTTTGGTCGCGCCCGATGCGGGCGACGCGCACCGTCTCCGCCCCCAGCGCGCGATCGAGCCGGTTGGCGAAGGTGACGGTCTTTCGCCGATAGGGATCGGCCCCCGGCGCATTGCCAGTGCTGTCCCGGTTGGCGAGGTTCTCGGCGACGACGCGCAGGCGGGTGGATTGCACCCGCATGCCCGCGGCCGAGATCGAAAGCGCGCGATCGAGATCCATCCTGTCCTCCTCTTGTTGGCGCCCGCTCAGCCGGAGCGGCCAAGCGCGGTGCGGATCATGCCGAGCATCCGGCGGTGCAGGCCGAGGGCCAGCGCATGCTGCTGGTCGGTCTCGGCGACCTGCAGCGCTTGCTGGTCGAGGGAAACGCCATTGCCATTGGGCGTGCGTTCGCCGCTGCGATCGGTGGTCAGCCGGCCCGGACCGCCCTTGGGTGGCAGGTGCCGTGGGTCGGTGCGCGCCGGTTCCACCCCGCGCCCACCGAGCACGGAGGCGAAGGACGCCACATCGCGCGGTGCGAAGTTCGGCGTATCGGCATTGGCGATGTTCCGCGCCAGCACCGACTGCCGCCGGTCGAGCCAGCGCAGCCGGGACTCGGCAAGCGCCATCGGGTCGGCGGTGGCGGCGGTGGCGCGTGCGGTCTGCATGGCGGCCAGACTGTGCGGCGCCGGGTGAAGAAAGCATTGACCTGGCACGGCGACAAAACCCGGTCCGGCGTGAAGGAAGTAGCAACTCGCCCGGCAGAGACTGCCGCCATGCCGAGCCACCACGACCCCGCCGCCGCCATGTCCCCGCCAATCATGCCGCGGCGGCGCGCCCGCGCGCCGCGCGGCAAGCCGGCGGAAACCGACATGCACGTCGCCTTCGCGGTGATGGCGGCGGCCGAGGTGCTGGACAGCATGCTCTCGGTCGCCACCGGGCTGGTGAAGGGTGGGCGCCAGGTCGACCTGGCGGGGCTGGAGCAGGATGCGGCCCGGCTTTGCGCCGCCGCCCTGGGTTGCCCGGTGGCGACGCAACCGATGCTGCGTGCCGCACTGCTCCCGCTCGTGCCGCGGCTGGATGCGCTTCGGGCCGCCATCACCCCCGACTAATCCCGCGCGAAAAAATTCGCGCTGTTGGCCAGAAGGGCCTGAACACATGACCATCGCCGACCAGGTTCCCTGGCTGCTGGCCGTCGCCGCCCTGGCCGGGGTCGTGGCGTTGCTGCTGCTGCTGGGCCGCGCCGCGCGTGCGTTCGGGTTTGGCGCCGCCGCCCCGCGGGGGGGGCCGCGCCGGCTGATCCTGCAGGACAGCCTGGCGATCGACCCCAAGCGCCGGCTGGTGCTGGTGCGCTGCGATGGGCGCGATGTGCTGCTGCTGACGGGCGGCGGGTCCGACCAGGTCGTCGGCTGGCTGGCATGACCGGGTCCGACCAAAGGCGCGTGATCCTGCGCGCCTTGTTCGTGGCCGGGCTGATCACCGGCGCCTTGATCCTGGCCGGCACGCCGGCGCTGGCGCAAAGCCTGACCCTGGATGTCGGCGCCGCCGGCGGCGCGGGCGCCACGTCCCGCCTGGTGCAACTGACCGCGATGATCGGCCTGCTGTCGCTGGCGCCATCGCTGCTGGTGATGGTCACGGCCTTTGCCCGCATCGTGATCGTGCTGTCGCTGCTGCGATCGGCGATCGGCGCGCCGGGCATCCCGCCCAACCCGGTGATCATCGGGCTGGCACTGTTCCTGAGCTTTTTCGTGATGCAGCCGGTGATCGACCAGGCCTGGACCGCCGGGCTGCTGCCGCTGTCCGAAGGCCGCATCGGTGAGATCGAGGGCTTGCAGGCCGCGGCCGAACCCTTCCGCCGCTTCATGGCGGCGAATGTACGCGAAACCGATTTGTCGCTGTTCCTCGACATGGCGCGGCTGCCGGAGGTGAGCGACCCTGCGACCGCGCCCTGGCGGGCGCTGATCCCGGGCTTCATGGTCAGCGAATTGAAGCGCGCCTTCGAAATCGGCTTCCTGTTGTTCCTGCCCTTCCTGGTGATCGACCTGGTGGTCGCCTCCATCCTGATGTCGCTGGGCATGATGATGCTGCCGCCATCGGTGGTCGCGCTGCCCTTCAAGCTGGTGTTCTTCGTGCTGGTCGATGGCTGGCGGCTGATCGCGGCCAGCCTGGTGCAGGGTTTCGCGTTGGTGCCCTGAGCATTTTCAAGTCAGGTGTTTTCACCTGACGACTCGGAACATGCGACAAGCCCGCAAGCTGGGCCGTTTGACGTGAGCCTTGGCGAACGGGAAACGGTCCAGCCACGGTTCTGCTGGACAAGACGCCTGCCACCCGCGCAGGTTTTGTCCATCGGAACACATGGTGCGGCGCATGCGGAACCAGAATCGGCCGTGGCTTGGGGCGGCCGCCTGGCTGATCGCGGTGTTGGCGCTTCTTGTCCTGGCGGCCCCTTCCCCACGCGCCGTCGCCCAGGCGCCGCCGCCCGATTCGGACAGGCTGATCCAATGCAGCCCCGTGCCATCGCCCGATGAACCGCGCCGCACCGGCTCGGGCTTCATGTCGATGGAGGCCGCCGCCCGCCACATCGACAGCAGCGCCGCCACCCTGCGGCTGGAGGATGTGAAGCAGACCGCCCGCGCCATCCCGACCGTGATCTTCAACGTCCGCGCGCCGCCCGAGACGGTGATGCCGACGGCGGAATGGCGCCTGGCCTGGTTCGAGGCCGTCGCCTACCCGGCCTGGCTGGAGGGCAGCCGGCTCGACGCCGCGAACCTGATCCGCGGCACCGTGCGGCCGCCCTCGCCGAACGATGTCGTCACCACCGTGATCGCGGAATTCCCCAACCTCGACACCGGCTGGTGGCCGTCGCGGTGGAATGTCGCGCTGCTGGTCTGCGTCGATCCGGGCGCCGACCCGGAAATGCGCCGCGCCAATGGGCGGGAGGTCCGGGGCATCGGGCTGGCCCGGCTCTACGTGTCCAGCCTGAACCTGTCGGCGGCGGCCGGGTTGGGGGCGGCGGGGCTGCTTTACCTGGTGCTGGCCTTCACCGCCTGGCGCACCCATGCGCGCCAATACGCCTTTGTCAGGCAGGATGCTGATCAGCGCGGCGTCCAGCCGATCCCCGCGTGGCGCTACGCGCTGGCGCCGACGGTGATTGCACAGGATGCCTTCGGCTTCTGCAGCCTGTCGCGATTCCAGGTCCTGCTGTTCACCTTCGTCCTCGTCGGGGTCTATGCCTATGTCGTGATGCGGACCGGGCAATTGCCGGAGTTGTCGAACAGCGTGCTGACCCTGCTTGGCATCACCCTGACCGGATCGACGCTGGCGCGGGTCAGCGAACGCGATTCGCTCGACACGCCCAACCGGATCTGGCTGTTCGGCACGGGCGTGCTCGACAGCGCGCCGCGGCTGCCGCAGTGGTCGGACCTGCTGGCGGCGGATGGTGAGATCGACGTGACCCGCGTGCAGGCCCTGGCCTTCAGCATTTTCGCGGCCACGGCGCTGGTGTTCAACGGCACCGGCGACCTGGCCAATTTCGCCATCCCGGAACAGTTGAACTACCTGATCGGCATCAGCCAGGCCGTCTATGTCGCGGGCAAGGCGCTGCCGCGCGACGCGATCAAGCGGCTGAACGAGGAGATCAAGGCGGTGCGCGACGCCGAGGCGGCGGCGCTGGCCAAGCCCGGCGACCCTGACGCACGGCTGGGCTTCGACACGGCGCGCAATGCCATCGGGGCATCGCTGTTCGACGTCTTCGGGGAACGCTTCCGCGACGCTCGGCTGCGCATGATGCAGCCGGGCGAGCGGGAGGTGCCGGACGTGCGGGCGGGGGGTTAGCCCTTCGGCAGATGTTCGGCGATATAGGGCGGCAGGTGGAAGGCGCCGGTGTGGATATGCGGCGTCCAGAACCGCGTCAGCCCCGCGATGCCGGCCGCTTCGGCGCGCGCCTGGATGGTTTCCACCGGCACATGGCGCATCGAGGCATCCTTGGCCGACCAGCCGAGCGTCATCAACCCGCCGACATAGGTCGGCACCGCGGCGACATAGGCCCAGATGTCCGGGAAGAATTTTTGGCGGCGCAGGCTGGTTTCGGCCAGCTCCTCGGCCTGCATCGCGGGCACGCCGCACTGGTTCACGATGACGCCGCGTTCTGACAACAGGCGGGCCGTATTGGCGTAGAATTCGTCGGTGAAGAGCACCTCGCCCACCCCGATCGGATCGGTGCTGTCGACGATGACGACGTCGAAGGAGCCCGGTTCGGCCCGGCGCACGTAGTCGATGCCGTCGGCGACCAGGACTTCCGCGCGGGGGTCGGTCCAGGCGTCACCGCCGATACCCGGCATATGTTCCTTGCACAGCCGGATCACTTCGCCGTCGATCTCGACCATCACGGCGCGTTCGACATTGCGGTGCTGCAGCACGCGCTTCAGCACGCCGCCGTCGCCGGCCCCGATGATCAACACCCGCTTGGCATCGCCATGCGCCAGCAAGGGCACGTGGGTCAGCATCTCCTGATAGACGAACTCATCCGCCTCGGTGATCTGCACCGCGCCGTCGAGCAGCATCACCCGGCCGTGGGTGTAGGACTCGAAGATCATGATGTCCTGGAAGTCCGATTGCACGCGCGCGAGTTCGCGCTTCACCTTGAAGCGCTGGCCCCAGGCTTCGTAGAGGGTCTCGTTCACCCAGGAATCAGTCATCGGTCAGGTTCCGCACAAAAAGAGAGAGGGCGGACCTTTACGGCCCGCCCCCCGTTTCGTCACACAACAGTACTGTGTCAGTCGTCCAGGACGGTCATGCCCCGGCGGTGCTCGCCCAGGGTCACGCGCTCCGGCAGGAAGCCACGCTTCAGGACCGGGATCGCCTTGTAGGGATCGCAGTCGCCGCAGACGAAGATGTCCAGGGCGGCGAAATCGCGCTCCGGCCACGTGTGGATCGAGACGTGGCTTTCCGCCAGCACCAGCACGCCCGACACCCCGCCATTCGGCGAAAAGTGGTGGAAATGCCCGTGCAGGATGGTCGCACCGGTCTTGATCGCGGCTTCGCGCAGCACCGCGTCGATATGCGCGGGATCGGCCAGGTTGGTCGCCCCCCACAGGTCGATGATCAGATGGGTGCCGGCGAATTTGACGCCGTCCTTCTGGACGAACCAGTCCTTCTGCTCCTCCGCGTGGTCGGCGGTGGAAACATGGGTGTCGCTCGGGAAGCCCGAGACCATCCCCAGCGGAGACAAGAGAGTGTCCATGTCGGACCCCTTTCCACCAGTAGATGACCCCCCGCGTAGCGTCTCGACCCAAGCCCCCAAAGCGGGCGATCAGGCTGTTCGTCTTTGCGTTCGGTCGGTTGAAGAAACGCCGCATCCGGCGGAGGGGGCTTTTGGGGCAAGGGGGGGGGGGGACGCAAGTGAATTTTGTCCCCAAGGCGCGAGAAAAAAAGCGGTTCCCCCCTGCGCCCTACGCGTAACTCACCGCGTAACCGGCCCGCCGGTCCGCAATGCCTCCAGCCGGGGCGGGACATTTCGGAAAAGATCGAGTTCGCGCGTCAGACGCGGCAGGGCCGACAGCGCGGCTGCGGGGTCGCCGGTCAGGATGGCGAAGGCGGCTTCGGCCTCGGTCCCGGCCATGCGGGGGCCGAAGGCCTCGGCCAGGCCCGCGGCACGGGAATCCTCCCCGGCCAGCAGTGCGGCGGCGGCGGCCCGCAGGACCAGGCGCCGCGCCGGCACGTCCAGCGCCTCGGCCGGCAGGGCGGCGGTCATGCCGAACAGCGATTCGGTCGCCAGGGGCCAGTCCTGCACCTCGGCCGCCAGGTCGGCGATGGTCGGCAGCCCGCCCTGCCCCATGCCGCGCAACAGGGCGATGGCGGCGGGGGTATCGCCGCGCCGGGCCAGGGCACGGGCGCGCAGCATGTCACGTTCGCTGGCCAAATGGGCGGGCAGCGGGTCGGCGGTCGAGCCATCGAGGGCGGCGATCGCCCCCGCGGGGTCGCGTTCCTCCAGCCGCAGCAAGGCCAGGCGGGCGCCGAGGGCTGCCCGCGTGGCGGGTTCGGCGCGGGACATCGCCTCGGTCAGCATGGCGGCGGCGCGGTCGCCCAGGTCCAGGGCCGCGAGCCGCCCCGCCAGTTTCGCCAGCGCATCGGTGCCGCGCGGGCCATCCGGCAGCAGGCTGCGCTCCACCTCGAACAAGGCGATGGCGGCGGCGCCGGGTTCGGTTTCCAGCCCGGCGAGGAAGGCATCGGTCATGGCCGGGCCAAGGGCGGTCGCGCGATCGGGGAACAGGGCGGCGGTTTCGCGCAGCAGGGTCAGCGCCGCACGCGGCGCACCGGCCTGGATGCGCAGGACGGCTAGGCGTTCGCGCGCCGCGACCTCTCGCCCATCGCCACGCCAGGCAAAGAGCGAGGCATCCAGCGCGGCCGCCGCACCGGCCGCATCCAGCGCGCCGGAGGCCAGGCGCAGGTCGATGGACCGACGCAGCGCCTCGGCGCGGGCCAGGCGGTCGCGGCCGGCGGCGACGGCGGCGTAGCCGGCGATGGCGGCATCCGTGCGGCCTTCCGCCTCATCCAGCCGGGCGCGGGCCAGGCGCAGGCCGGGCATGTCGGGGGCGGACTCAAGCAGCCGGCGCGCGGCAGGCAGCGAACCGCCCTCGACCAGCGCCTCGGCCGCCAGCGGCAGCAGGCGCAGGCGCAGCGGTTCGGGGTAGGTGCCGAGCAAGGGCAGGGTCGCGGCGAAGCCAGGCGCCGCATCGGCCATGTCGCCGCGCCCGGCCAGCAGGGCCGCGCGCCACAGCGTGGTTTCATCGGATGGCGGCAGGTCGGCGCTGGCCAGGCCCTGCGCTTCGGCCAGGCGGCCGGCCAGCAGGGCGGCGGCGCCATGCAGGGCCACGATGCGCGGATCGCTGGCGGCACGCGGGTCTTCTTGCAAGGCCAGGGCCAGCATGGCCTGGGCTTCGTGCGGCTGGCCAAGGCCCAGCAGGGTTTCCCCCGCCGCAAGCCGTGCCGGGCCACGGGTCAGCGGCGCGGCACCGGCCAGCCCCGCGCCCTGGGCGCGCAGCCGTTCGGTCAGGGCCGCGACGCTGCCGCCGGGGATGTCGAAGGCGCGGGTCATGGCGGCGGCAATGGCCTCCGGTCCCTCACCCGCGCCAGGCCCCATGCGCACGCCGCCCGGCCCGGCGCCAAGCAGGAAGCGGTCGGTCAGGGCGGTCATCGTCACGGTTTCGGCGCGGGCCAGGACGGCGGCGCCGAGCAGGGTCGGCAGGACCTCCAACTGCGGCAACACGCGACCGCGCGGCACGCCGGTGCCGGCCAGATCCGACGCCAGGGTCAAGGTCCCGATCAACAGGGGCAGGCCGGTCTGCGGGTCGGTCATCGTCACGACGCGGCCGGGCACCGAGGCCCGCAGCGCCAGCCGCGCCGGCGGGCCAGGCAGGGGTTCCAGCAGGATATGCGCCGCAGCCGCATGGGCGGCGGTTTCGGCACCAAGGGTGAATTGCCATTGGCCCTGGACCATCGCCGCACGCAGCGTGGCGCCGGGCGCGGCGGGAATCCGCAGCATCATCGCACCCGGCAGCGGCCAGGCCTCGGCCCCCGCCAGCAGCGGATCACGGCGCAGGCCCGCGAGGTCGAGCACGATCGGGGCGTCGAGCAGCACCAGCAGCGCATCGCCGCGCCGCAGGATCGCAACGCCGGGCGGCGGGGTGGCAGGCAGGCGGAAAACGCCAAGCTGCGATGGGCCGGCCAGGCGCAGGGCGACGGCGGCCGGCGCGGCCGGGGCTTGGGGCGCGGCGGGCTCGGGGGGCGCTGGCTCAGGCGCCACCACCGTCGCGGCCTGCAGCGGCGCGGGGGTTGCGGCAATCAGCGGGGCGATGATCGGCGCGGCGGCGGTCGCCACGGCAGCCGGGGCGGCGGCGGGCGGGGCGCCACGGCGGCGGGCGGCGGTGCGCGGCGGCGGGGTGGCGGGCGCTTCGGCAGCCAGGGCCGGGGCGACCGCGCCGGGGGATGCTGAACGCCGATCCGGCGGCGTCGCAGTCGGCAATGCCGCGACTGCCACCGGGGCATCGCCCGACGGGTCGCGCACATCCACGACGATGCGATTGCCCAGGCGATAGACCCGCGGCTGCGCACCTGGGCGCAATTGGATCTCGATACCGCCCGCGACGGCGGCAACGCCGGCGATGTTGCGCGGAGGCCGGCGCGCGCCGGCGGCGTCAACGGGTTCGGACGCCGCAAAAACAAGGCGCAGCACGCCGTCGTCCCGTTCCTCACGCCAACTCACCTGGCGTGGCCAATCCATGACCAATCGCCCGAAGCCGGGATGATCGCCCACGCGCACTGCCACGCGCGCCGCCGCGGCGACAGGCTCGGCGGGCGCCTGGGCCCGCACGGCCGCAGGGCACAGCAGCAGCGCGGCGAACAGCCGCGTGGCCATGGCCCAACGCCCGGCCGGCATCAGTCGAAACTCGCGAGCAGCCGGTCGATTTCATCCTGCGACACGCCGGCACCGGGAAGCTGCGGGCCATTGGCCAGACGCTCACCCTCCGTGCGGCTTGTATCGGCGGGGGCGGCGGCGACGGTCGCGGCGGGGGCCACCGGGGCGGCGGCGAGTTCAGCCTGGACCGGGCTGAAGCCGCTTTGCACCGCGCTGATCCGCGCCTCGATCGTCTTCAACGCGCTGACCACCTTGCCGATGCGCTGGCCGGTGATGTCCTGGAACGAACAGGCTTCGTAGATGCGGGTCACGGCGGTGCCGAGCGCGTCGGCCACCTCGCCCGTCAGCGTGCCCTGCAGCCGTTCCAACCCCTCGCACACGTCGAGGATTTCATTGGTCGCGGCGGCGGTGTGGCTGACGACCGCGTCCAACTCGTCGGAGGCCGCCGGGATGTGTTCGCCCAACTGTTGCCCGCCCAGGGCGGCGATCTCCGCCTTGGCACGGCGGACCGTGCGGCCCAGCGCTTCCAACTCGCCAAGCAGCGCCGCTTCCTTGACGGTCAGATCCCCGTCGAGCGAGCCCAGCACCTGCCGCACCGCGGCCTCGATCCGATCGGCGTCCGGCGCCGGATGCGTCACGCCGTCAGGCATGGACCAGCACCTTCTCGATCTTTTCGCGCAAGGTTTCCGCGTTGAACGGCTTCACGATGTAGTTGGAGACGCCGGCCGCCTTCGCCGCGATCACGTTCTCCGTCTTGCTTTCGGCGGTGATCATGATGAAGGGCATGCGGGCCAAGCGCTGGTCCGCGCGCACTTCCTTCAGCAGGTCCAGCCCGGTCATCGGCGCCATGTTCCAGTCGCTGATGACCAGGCCGAAATTGCCGGCGCGCAGCTTGCTCAATGCCTCGGCCCCGTCGGAGGCTTCATCGACGTTGTTGAAGTCGAGCTGCTTCAGCAGGTTGCGGATGATCCGCAGCATGGTCTTGTAGTCATCGACGATGAGCACGTTCATGGTCTTGTCCATCGGGCACCTCCGCTGCGGTGTAAGGGCGCGCCGGCAGTCGCGCGTTCGGACGAATCTGGGCTCGCAAACTGGTCCCGACCGTCAGGCCGGGTGGGCTGATAGAGCATGGGAAAGATGAACGCCGCCTAAGCGCCGCGCGGGAAATCGCACGTCAGCCACCGGCCGGGCGCGCGGTGCGGTAGCGGGCGAGTTCGGCGGTCACCAGCCGGGCGCGGTCCGGTCGCATCGCGCCCAGGATCGGGCCCGCGCGGCGTTCGCCCATGCGGTCCATGATCTGCACCAGGACCGGCATCTCCATCTCCTCCAGGATCGCGGCGGCCGAGGCGGGGCGCATCGTCTCATAGGTGCGGACAAGGCCGCGCCAGGCGCCATCCTCGCGTTCGGTGCGACCGCGCTCGGCGGTTTCCAGGCGGCGATTCTGTTCGGCCAGGGCCTCGATCCGTTCGTCCAGCCGGCGCTCGGCGACGGCCAGCACAGCTTCGCGCGCGGCCGCGGCGGCTTCGCGACGTTCCAGATCGGCGCGGCGCGCGCGCAGCGTGTCCAGCACGGCGCGTTCCGCGATGGCCTCGGGGTCGAGCGGCGGAGGCGTTGCGGGCACCGCCGCCGGGCGTGGCGCCGCCGGCGGTGCGGGGCGTGGCGCGGGTGTATCCGATGCCTGGGCGGTGAAGGCGCCCGGCACGCCGCGCCACAGCGATTCGGCCTTCACCGCCAGCAGCAGCGATACCGCGGCGATGGCCACCGGCAGCAAGCGCAGGCGGGATCGCCAGTTCTTCACCACGTCACTTCGCCAAACGCAAAGCGCGCAGAAGGTCGCGCTCCGCCTGGCTCGGCGCCGCATCGCCGCCCGTCGCGGGCGGCGCCTGGTGGGTGGCGGGGCGCGCGGCGCGGACCAAGCCTTCCAACCGGTCGGCCAGGGCTTCGGCCCGTTCGACCAGGAACCGCAGGTCGTCTCGCAGCGGTTCGGCCTTGGCCAAGTGTTCGGCGATGCCGCGCCCGGCGCTATCGGCGGTGGCGCGCAGTCGCATGGTCGCGGATTCGGCCGCGTCGGTCGCCTCACGCAGCCCGGCCTCGCCATCGATCATCGTGCCGCGTTCGCTGCGCAACATGCGGAGTTGGCGCTCCAGCCGCAGCAGGAATGGCAGCGCCGCGCCCAGCAAGGCCAACAGCATTACCTGCACGGCCCATTCGAAGCCGGTCATGCGGCAACCTCCTCCGCCCCGGCATCGCGGCGTGCGCGTGGCAGGTTGCGGCCGATGCGCACGGCCATGTTCTGGTCGCGGCGGCCCAATTCCCCTTCGAACATCGCGACATCACCGCAGCGCAGTCGGACCGGCGCGCCCGGCGTGGCCGCCAGGGTCAGGTGGTCGCCGACTTGCAGGCTCAACATCTGCGACAGTGGCAGGGTCTGTTCGTCCAGCACCACATCCAGCGCGATATCGGTGTCGCGCAATTCCTCGGCCAGATGGGTTTCCCAGATGCTGTCGCGGCCGAATTTTTCGCCCATGAACTGCTGCAACAGCAATTCGCGCACGGGTTCGAGCGTGGCGTAGGGCAGCAGCAACTCGATCTTGCCGCCACGATCCTCCATGTCCACGCGCAGGCGGGTGAGGACCACGGCATTGGACAGGCGGCTGATTGCGCCGAAGCGTGGGTTGGTTTCCAGCCGTTCGAACATGAACTGCACTTCGGCAATGGGCGCGAAGGCGGCGGACAGGTCGGCCAGCACCACCTTCACCAGGCGTTCGACCAGGGTGCGTTCGATGGTGGTATAGGGCCGGCCCTCGATCCGCATCGCCGCGGTGCCGCGCCGGCCGCCCAGCAGCACGTCCACGATCGAGTAGATCAGCGCACTGTCCACCACCAGCAGACCGTGGTTGTCCCAGCGGTCGACCTTGAACACCGCCATCATCGCCGGCAGCGGAATGCTGTCGAGGTATTCGCCAAATCGCAGCGACGACATGCCGTCAAGCGAGACTTCGACGTTGTCCGAGGTGAAGTTGCGCAGCGTGGTCGACATCAGCCGCACGAGACGATCGAACACGATCTCCAGCATCGGCAGGCGTTCGAAGGCGATCAGCCCCGATTGGATGATCCGCTCCATGCCGGAGCGGGAGGTTTCCTCCGCCCCGCCGCCAAAACCCAGCAGGCTGTCGATCTCCGCCTGGTTCAGCACCTTGGCCGCGTCGGGCGCAGGGGCCGAGACCGCGTCGGCATCGCCTTCGTCATCCAGCGACGCGCCCCAGGCGGCGGCCAGATCGTCTTCCTCGGTGCTCATTGCACGATGATCTCGACAAAGAGCACGTCCACGACACGGGCCGGGGCGGCGACAAGGTTGGCGCGGGCGATCAGCTCCTCCCGCAGGCGGTGGGTGCCGAGCGAGCCGCGCAATTCCTCGGGCCGCATTTCGCGGAGATAGGTGGCGTAGAGGTCGAGCAGCCGCGGCATGGCCGCGGTCATGATCGCCGAATCCTCGGCCCGCGCGAGTTCGAGGCGGGATCGGATACGGACCAGCGGCGCGCGCCGGCCGGGCGCGTTCAGGTTGGCGGTGATGTCGGGCATGTCGAGGAAGACCGGCGGTGCCGGTGGCGGGGCGACGGCGACATCCGTGGCGGCGGGGGCCGCGGCTTCCACCGGCGGGTGCATGCCCAGCAACCCCGGCAGGATGCCAGAGAACCACAGCCCGGCACCGACCCCGCCCAGCAGCAGCGGAATGGCCAGGAGGATGATCAGCTTCTTCTTGCCGCCCTTCTTGGCGCCTTCCGGTGCACCCTCCGCCGGCGGCGCTTTCGCGGGCTTTGCCTTGTCTGCCATACGCCCGCGACCTCCTGTCGCTGTCCCGGCAAGGGCCGGGTCGTGGACACGTCGATCCGGTCCGATGGGGACTCTGGCCGAAGCAGGTGAACGGAAGGTTAGCCGCGGCCGAGTCTGCCGCCCCAAACCGGCAGGAGTTGCCGGGGCACGGCAGCCACGGTCCTGCCCCGCCGCCCCACGGCTGGCACGGCGCCTGCGTAAACCCTTGGCGGAACCCGCCGTCGCGTCCCGGCCCCAAAATGGGGCGGCGCGGCGGCGGAGGGCCGCGCGGACCCACCCTTCAGAAGGCCGACCACAATGGACAGCCCTGGCTACATCATCCTGTCCCGCATGGTGGCGCAGAACCGCGCGACGGCCGTCCTGGCGCATAACATGGCCAATACGGACACCCCGGGCTTCCAGGCGCAGCGGCCGGTCTTCGCCGCCTTCGCGTCACGCGCCCAGGCCGGGACCGCCGGCGGCGAGGCAATGCGCGATGCGGCCTATTCGTGGGACCGAGCAACCTGGCGCGACGGCGCGGCCGGGGCGATCCAGCGCACCGGCAATCCGCTGGATGTGGCGCTGAGCGGCGAAGGCTATTTTGCTGTCGATACGCCGCGCGGCGAACGTTTTACCCGCGCGGGGCGCTTCACGCTCGACCCGGACAACCGCGTCGTGGACCAGGAAGGCAATGCCGTGCTGAGCACGACCGGCCAGCCCTTGAGCGTGGCGCCGGGCGACAGCCGGCTGACCATCGCCGGCGACGGCACCCTGTCGTCGGAAAGCGGGCCGATCGGTCAGTTCCGCGTGGTTCGCTTCCCCGACCAGCAGCGCATGCTGGCCGAGGGCGATCGCCTGTTCAGCAGCGCCGATGCGCCCGTGCCGGTCGAACGGCCGACCGTGGTCCAGGGCGCGGTCGAGGGCAGCAACGTACGCCCGATCATGGAACTCACGCGGCTGACCAATGAACTGCGCGAATTCCAGATGGCGGCGCAATTCGCCGACAAGGAAGGCGAGCGGATGCAGTCCGCCATCGACCGCATCCTGCGCCGCCGCTGATGCCCATATCCTGCCAGGTAAGGTCCTGATCCATGCGCTCATTGTTCACCGCCGGCACGGGCATGATGGCCCAGCAGACCAACGTCGAAGTCATCTCCAACAACATCGCGAACATGAGCACCACCGGCTACAAGCGTCGGCGGGCGGAATTCCAGGATCTGATCTACCAGAACCTGCGCCGCACCGGCTCGCAGTCGTCGGACACGGGCACCACCCTGCCCTCCGGCGCGCAGGTCGGGCTCGGGGTGCGGACCGGGGCGGTGTATCGCATTCACGAACAGGGCAGCCTGCAGCAGACCGAAAACCGGTTTGACGTCGCGATCCGCGGCAATGGCTTCTTCCAGATCACCCTACCCTCCGGTGAGACGGCCTATACCCGCGACGGCACGTTTGGCCTGTCGCCCGAAGGCACCATCGTCACGGCCGAGGGCTTTACCGTGCAGCCAGGGATCACCATCCCGACCTCCGCCCGTGACGTCACGATCAACGCCAATGGCGAGGTTCTGGCCAAGATCGACGGGCAGACCGACGCGCAGAATGTCGGCCAGATCCAGTTGGCCAGTTTCGCCAATGAAGGCGGGTTGGAAGCGGTCGGCGACAACTTGCTGATGGCGTCCGCATCCTCCGGCACGGCGCAGCAGGCAGCACCGGGGCAGCCAGGTTTTGGCAGCGTGGCGCAGGGTTTCATCGAAACATCGAACGTCAACGTGGTGCAGGAGATCACCAACCTGATCACCGCGCAGCGCGCCTATGAGATGAACAGCAAGGTCATCACCACCAGCGACGAAATGCTGGCCTCGCTGACGCGCCTGCGCTGAGGATGCGCCGGCTGTTCCTCCTGGCCCTGCTGCTGCCGATGGCAGCGACAGCGCAGCCCAGGCCCGACCTGTTGGCCGACACACGGCCGGACGGCATGGCCACCCCCCGTCCGCATGCGATGGTCGAGGATGCGACGATCCGCCTGTCCGACCTGTTCGACGGCACCGGCGCGCGCGGCATGGCGCCGCTTGGCGCGGCCCCGCCACCAGGCCGCCGCATCACCATCGAAACCCCGCAACTGGCCGCCATCGCGCGCGCCCACAACCTGGCCTGGCGGTCGCTGACCGGCACCGAGCGCGTGATCGTCGAACGCCCCGGCCGGCAGTTGTCACGTGAGGAAATCGACGACGTGCTGCGGGCGGAATTCGGCCGCGCCGGCATGGACGGCGATACCGAATTGGACCTGCCAGGCTTTCAACCGCCATCGGTGCCGCTGGCCGCCTTCGTGCAGATCAGCGCCGAACAGGCCTACCTGGACCCCGCGACGCGGCGGTTTTCGGTCACCCTGGTGGTGATGGCCGATGGCATGCCGACCCTGCGCCAACGCTTGGCCGGGCGCGCCATCACGACAACCTCAGTCGTCGTCGCGACCCGCCGCCTGGCCCTGGGCGACACCATCGGGGCCGGCGACGTGCGCCTGTCGCGAATGCGTGTCGAGCGGGTCCGACCGGGTGCGACGACAAGCCTGGCGCAGGCGGTCGGCCAGCAGGCGCGGCGACCGGTGAACGCGGAACAGCCCGTCATGAGTTCCGACATCGGCGCGCTGATCCTGATCGAGAAGAACAGCCTCGTCTCCCTCACCCTCGACAGCCCCGGCCTGTCCCTGATGGTGCAAGGCCGAGCGCTGGAGGCCGCGGCCCTGGGCCAGACCGTGCCCGTGATGAACCTGGGCAGCCGCACCATCGTCGAAGGCACCGCCGTCGCCCCGGGCCGCGTGCGGGTGACCGCCGGCACCACGCCAGTGCTACGCGCCAACGGCGTCGGCACGGCACAGGCGGCAACGCTCGCGCAGCGCGCGCCGCGCTAGCGATGGGGGAGTTGCGCCGTGGAAGGGGCTTCGCCCCCTCCAGACCTCCCCCACCAGGGGCCGCCGCCCCTGGACCGGCGCGATGTAGTGGCAAGAGAAAGGGAGGGGCATGGAGCGCCCTTGGCCAATGGCGCTTCAGCGAAGCCCCTCCCTTTCTCTTGCCTAATCCCGTGGGTTCCAAGGGGCCACGGCCCCTTGGTGGGGAGAGTTTGAGAGGGGCAAAGCCCCTCTCAAGGCGCCCCCCCCATTTTTCCGCAGCCTCTTAGAGGAGACACGCATGCGCCCCCATGTCGCCCTGTTGTTGCTGCCGCTCGCGCTTTCCGCCTGCGGCACGGCCGAGGCTCTGTCGCGCATTGGCCGCCCGCCGCCGATGGCGCCGATCACCGATCCGACGCGAGTCGCGGGCTGGCGTCCGGTGTCGATGCCGATGCCGGGTACGCAGGATGCTTATGCCTCGCCCAACAGCCTGTGGCGGCAGGGCAGCCGCACGTTTTTGCGCGACCAGCGGGCGGCGGCGGTGGGCGATATCGTGACCGTGCTGGTGTCGATCGCGGATGAGGCGCAACTGGCCAACAACAGCGACCGCACGCGGTCCGGTTCGGAATCCATGGGCATCCCGCAATTGCTGGGGCTGCAAACCTCCTACGCGCGCGTGTTTCCAGTGCCGATCGACCCGTCGCGACTGGTGGAGGCGACGAGTGATTCCAGCACGACCGGCCAGGGGCGTATCCGGCGGAATGAGACGGTGACGATGCGGGTCGCGGCCACGGTCACGCAGTTGCTGCCGAACGGGAACATGGTGGTCGATGGGCGGCAGCAGGTGCGGGTGAACAGCGAATTGCGCGACCTGACCTTGGCCGGGGTGATCCGGCCGCAGGACATCGCCAGCGATAACACCGTGCGCCACGACCGCTTGGCGGAAGCGCGGATCACCTATGGCGGGCGCGGCACGGTCAGTGACGTGCAGACGCCGCGTTATGGTCAGCAGGTGCTGGACGCGATCTTGCCGTTTTAGGGCGCGATCACGACGCGGCCGGTCGCGCGACGGCTGCGGACTTCGGCCATGGCCTCGCGAAAGCCGTCCAGGGAGAATGTCGCGTGCACCTCCGGCCGCAGCGCGCCCGTCTGCCACCAGCCCATCAGCCGGGCCCAGAGCGCCTGGTTGCGCGGCGCATAGGCTTCGCGCCCATCGCCGGGCGACCAGCCGATGTAGGTGCCCCAGTTCAGCCCGGCGACGGCGATGTTCTTCAGCAGCAGGATATTGGCCGGCACCGTCGGGATGCCACCAGCGGCGAAGCCCACGACGACCAGCGTGCCGCCATCGCCCAGGCAGCGCAGCCCTTCGTCGAAGGCAGCACCGCCCAGCGTGTCGAGCACGCAGACGACGCCCTGCCCGCCCGTGATGTCGCGCACCGCGTCGCGGAACGGCTCGGCGCTGTCCAGCCAGGCGGCAACCCCGCGCGAAACGGGGACGTCGCGCTTTTCGGCACCACAGCGGGCGATGATTTTTGCGCCCAGGGCTTGCGCGACCTCGACCCCCGCCAGCCCGACGCCCGCCGCGGCGCCCTGCACGAGCACCCAATCCCCTTCCTGCAGCCGCCCGCGCCAGATCAGCGCCGCGGCGGCGGTGGGGTAGGAGATCGGGAAGGCCACGGCGGGGGCCAGCGGCAGCCCGTCCGGGATCGGCACGACATGGATCGTATCCGCCACCGCCTGTTCCGCCAGCCCACCCCAGTCGAGCGCCGCAAACACCCGCGTGCCCGGCGGCAGCGGGTTGTGGACGTCCGGGGCGCTCTCCATCACCTCGCCGGCGATTTCGGTGCCGGGGACGAAGGGCAGCGGCGGCTTGCGCTGGTATTTGCCGGCGACGACGAGCTGCGTCGCGAAGGACACGCCGCTGGCCTGCACGCGGATACGGACGCCGCCGGGCCGCAGCGGCGGCGGGGGGATGTCCTTGACCTCCAGCGCATCGAAGTCGCGGTAGGTTTCGCAGACCAGGGCGCGCATCAGTCCCCCGTGATCCCGGCGGTGCGGACCAGCGCACCCCAGCGGTCGTATTCGCTGCGGCAGAAGGCGGCGAATTGGGCGGGGGTGTCGGCCACGGGCTCGGCGCCCAGGCTGGCCAGGCGGGCCGCGGCCTCGGGGGCGGCGACTGCGCTGGCAGTGGCCTGTTGCAGCCGCTCCACGATCGGCATGGGCGTGCGTGCGGGGGCCCAGATGCCGTACCAGGTGGAGATGTCGAACCCCGGCACGCCAGCCTCGGCCACAGTCGGCAGCTCGGGGAAGGCGGCGGTCCGCGTGGTCGATGTCACCGCTAGCGCCCGCAATTGCCCCGCCCGCACGGCCCCGGCTGATGATGGGATGCTGTCGAACATCACCTGCACATTGCCGGCCATCAGGTCGGCGATGGCGGGGCCACTGCCGCGATACGGGATGTGCTGCATCTGGGTGTCGGTCATCTGCTTGAACAATTCCCCCGCCAGATGCGGCGCCGCGGCATTGCCGGAGGAGGCGAAGGACGCCCGGCCCGGATTGGCGCGCAACCACGCGATCAGGTCGGCGATGGTCTGGATCGGCAGGGCCGGGTTCACCACCACCATCAGCGGCACGCGGGCGATCATCGTCACCGGCACGAAATCGGCCAACGCATCGAAGGGCATGGCGCGGTTGAGGTGCGGGATGATGGTGTGGATCGAGGCATTGACCAGGAAGGTCTGGCCATCGGGGGCGGCGCGCGCGACCTCCTGGCTGCCGATCACGCCCGAGGCCCCGGCGCGGTTTTCCACCACCACCGATTGGCCGATCGCGGCCGGCATGCCCAGTGCCACGACGCGGCCCAGGATGTCGGTCGGGCCGCCGGGCGGATAGGGGATGACGAAGCGGAAGGGGCGGGTGGGCCAGGTTTGCGCGCGCGCCGCCATCGGCAGCAGCGCGGCGGCAAAGCCCGCCCGGCGGGTGAAGCGCATGTTTTTATGTCCCAGGACGTGTTGGCCCGACGCTAGCGCGGACGTTAGCCTGCCGCCATGTGCGGACGCTTCTTCCTGCAACGCGACCCCGCGGGGCTGGCCCGGTATTTCGAGACGACGAACCCCACGCCGAACCACGCGGCGTCGTGGAACATCGCGCCGACGCAGGACAGCCTGGTGGTGCGCCGGCATCCGGAAACCGGCGCGCGGCACCTGGATGTGCTGCGCTGGGGGCTGGTGCCGCGATGGGCCAAGGATGCGTCGGGGGCGGCACGGTTGATGAACGCGCGATCGGACGGGATCGCCGACAAGCCATCCTTCCGCGACGCTTTTGCCAGGCGCCGCTGTCTTGTGCCGGCCGATGGATTCTACGAATGGCGGGCGGAGGACGCGAAGCAGCCCTATGCCGTCGCGCTGAAGTCGGGCGCGCCCATGGCCCTTGCGGGGCTGTGGGAAGGATGGAAGGCGCCGGACGGCACCTGGCTGAAAACCTTCTGCATCATCACGACCGAAGCCAACGCCAAGCAGGCGCTGATCCATGCGCGGATGCCGGTCATTTTGTCGCCCGAGGATTGGGACGCCTGGCTGGGCGACGGCCAGGACGCCGCGGAGTTGCTGCGCCCCTGCCCGGCCGAAATCCTGGCCACCTGGCCGGTGGGGCGCCGCGTGGGCAAGTTCGCCGAGAATGATGCGGGGCTTCTGGTCCGCGATCCGGCGGCGACACCGCCGCCGGCACTGGACGACGCACCGCCCTGAGCGAAATCCGCCCCCGCGTCCGTGTCACCGGATGGGGCGGTGAAAGTCCTCGCGCGGGGCCGCCTGGCTGGACCGGTTTCCGAATTGCCGCTTGAAAACCACGCCCCCTTGGCGCCGCGCGATCACCATTCCTGCCGAATGCGCGGCCGACCTTCCGCCGGCGCCGCCGCGTCGATCTGCCGCGCCGCTCGCAAGCCCGACTCGATCGCTCCCTCGACCCAGCCTGTCTTCAGCGTCGTGAAGTCACCCGCGAAGTGGATGCGGCCCTCGGGCTTGGACCACTCCCTCAGCATCCAGCCGCCGCCCATGGGCGGGCCGCCGAAGGACCCCTTGATCCACGGCTGTTCGCCCCAGGCGAAATCCTGCACCGCAAGAACCTCGTCGATGAGATCGGGCATGTCGGTCCGAAACTGATCCACGACGGGCTGCCCGCGGTTTGGCCCGGGCCGGGCGAGCACGGCGTCGGCATTCGCGCCGTTCAGGTAGAAAAACAGGCTTCCATGACCTCCGGGCTCATTGCCCGTGATGTCGATCGCACGCTCCCAGGAGCGGTCGCCACCCGCCATCGGCCAGCCACGCGCGTTCTTCGCCAGCCACGAGGGGGTCCGCGTCTTGACGACGACCTTGACGGTCTGGTCCCACTCCATCTCGGCGAAGAGGCGGGCCTTGGCGGCCGACCAGCCGGGCGTGACCTGGATATCCCCCATGACGCTGAAGGGAATGGTCGAGATGACGACATCGCCCGAAAACAATCGACCGCTTCGCGTGGTCACATGGACACGGCCCCCGGACTGGTCGATGGCCGCCACCGGGGAGCCGAGGAAGATCCGGTCGCGCCCGATCGCATCGGCCATGGCCAGCGGCAGCCGCTCGTTCCCGCCTTGAATACGGAACAGGTTCTGATCGCCGAAATGGTAGGCGAGGTCCGGAATGATCGCGAGCGCCGGCGACCCCGAGGTAAACCCGCCGCCATGCGCGTCGAGCAGCTTGCAGAAGGCGTCGGAGGCACCGACCCGGCGAATCATGTCGCCGAGCGTCACGTTCGAAAGACCCTCGATGGCATCGCCCTCGGGCCAGCGGGCGTCCAGCACCGTGTCGGTATCAAGCCCCACGCGCTGGAGGTAGCGGTTCAGGCTGGCGGCAATCGTGACGTTCCGTTCCGCCCTGTCGAGCGGCCAGGGCCAGTTGCCGAGATCCGCCGCCGAGGCGGTCATGCCATCGACCATATAGCGGGGCAGGCCATCATTGAGCGCCAGCAGCGGCAGGCCGAAATGGCGCACGTAGCCCAGCACATACGGCATGTTGGATCGGAAATGACCGCCGCCGGCTTCCGAGAACATGCCATCGCCGAGCGGAAGCGACAGAAGACGCCCGCCGATCCGGTCCTGGTATTCAAGCAGCGTGACCCGATGGCCCCGCCGCAGCAAGGACAGGGCGGCCGTGAGTCCCGCCATGCCGGCACCCAGCACGAGCACGTCGCGCGGCATCTGCCGGTTCTGCGCAAGGCCGGGGGAGGACAGGGTCGCGGACCCAGCGGCGGCGGCCCCACCGACCAGGAGGTTGCGCCGGGACAGTCCTGCCCGCAGCCGAGGCTGCGACGTATCGTCAGACATTCTTTTTCCTGATCCCGCGTGAGCGTTGAACTGAGGTCCGGCAGGCGACGTGTCCAGACCATCTTCCGTTCGCAAGGGCTCACGTCAAACGGTCTGGCCTGTTGTTCGTCGCAGTTTCCGGGTCGTCAGGTGAGTCCACCTCACTTGAACATGCTTCAGCCTGGCGTGACGCCCGCCGCGCGCACCGCTTCCCGCCACTTGGCGATCTCGGTGCGCACGAAGGTCGCGCATTCGTCGGGGGTCTGCGGCGCGGGGGTGCCGCCCAGTTCCACCATGCGGGCGGCAAAGGCGGGTTCGCGCAGGATCGCGGTCACATCGGTGTTGATGCGTTCCACGATCGCGCGCGGGGTCGCCGCCGGCACCGCCAGCCCGGCCCAGCCGATGGCGGAAAACCCCGGCAGGGTTTCGGCGATGGTCGGCACATCCGGCATCTGCGGCGCGCGTTCGGGGGAGGTGACGGCGATGGCGCGGATCCGCCCGCCCTGCACCTGCGGCAGCGCGCTGGCGACGCTGTCGAACATCATCGGGATATTGCCCGACAGCAGGTCGGCCATGGCCGGGCCGCTGCCGCGATAGGGCACGTGGGTCAGGCGGATGCCGGCCTGGGCCGCGAACATTTCGGCCGCCAGGTGCTGCGACGTGCCGGGGCCGCCGCTGCCGTAGTCGATGGCCCCGGGGCGTTCGCGGGCGGCGGCGATCAATTCGGCCGTGGTCCGCGGGGCGAAGCCCGGCCCCGCCACGATGACCAGCGGCACGGTGAAGACGGTGGTGATATAGGCGAGGTCCCGTTCCGCATCGAAGGGCAGGTTGGGGATCAGGCTGGGGTTGATGCCGATGGTGCCGCTGGTGCTGACGGTGACGGTATAGCCATCGGGGGCGGCACGCACGCCCGCCTCGGTGCCCACGACCCCTGCCCCACCGGCGCGGTTTTCCACGACGACGCGCTGCGGCCAGCGCTTGGACAGTTCCTCACCCAACAGGCGGATCATCGTGTCGGTCGCCTGGCCGGGCGGAAAGGGGATCAGGAAGCGGACGGGGCGGCTGGGCCAGGCGTCCTGCGCGCGAACGGCGGGGGCGGCCAGGATGGCGGCGGCCGTGAGCAAGCCGCGGCGGGCGATGGGGTTGGTCATGGGCGGGGTTCCTCCGCCGCGCTCCATAGAACCGCGCTACGATCCCCGATAGGTGGAGTAGGCCCATGGCGTGCAGCCCAGCGGCACATGGTAATGCCCGCCCGCGGTCGAAAACCCGACGTTGATCGCCACCACGTCGAAATACGCCGGGTCCGGCGCCATCCCGCGCGCGGCCCAATAATCTCCGATGCGAAAGCGCAATTCATAGCGGCCTGGGACAAAGGTTCCCGGCGGCAACAGCGGCGTCGGGGATTTGCCGTCCGAATCGGTCATCACCACAGCCACCTGCTCCAGCGGCGCCATGCGCCAGAGTTCGACGGTGATGCCGGCGCCGGGGATGCCCTCGGCCTGGTTCAGCACATGGATGGTCAGGATGCTGTCGTGCATGGGGTTACTCGGCGGCCAGGGGGAGTTCCTGCGGGATGGGTGCGGTCAGCTCCCATTCATCGTAATCCAGCAGGCTGTCCATATGCGCCTGGGCATCATCGACCCAGAGCGCCTGGCAGATGCCGTCCGACAGCCGTGCGACGCCATACTTCAACCCGCTGATGGACGCCCCGGACAGCCCCATGCTGGGGGTCGCGCCGTAGTTGATCAGGTGGAGGTGGCGCAGGGCGGGCGCCGCACCGGGGGTCTTTTCCCGCAGGGCAAAGGTTTTTTCCAGATAGGGACAGGCGCCCAGCGCCGGCCATTCCTGGCCCGGCGGCGGCGTATAGACGTCGCGCCACAGCAGGATCTTGTCTGACAAGCCGTCCAGTTCCGGACGCAGGGTCAGGTCGAAGGCGGTGCCGGTGCCGACGATCACATGGTCGCAGCGATGCGTGCCGTTCGGGGTTTCGACGACGATCTCGGCCCCCTCCATCCGGGCCGCGGTGGTCGGCGCCCCCATGAACAGGGAAAAGCGCGGATCATCCTTCACCCGGTCCCAGGAGGCCGGCGGCGGCGGTTGGTTCAGGTCGAAGATCTTGCGCATCATGCGCCACTTCATCGCATCCGGCATGGCGTGGAACTGGCCGAGGAAGCCCGCCTGTTCCATCCAGCGGAAGGGATTGACCCGCGGCATGCGCGGCCGCCGCACCAGCATGATGCCGGCGGCCGCCCCACTTTCCAGTGCCGTCGCCAAATTGTCGAAGGCCGAGGCCCCCGCCCCCACCACCAGCACCCGCTTGCCCGCCAGGCCCGCGAAATCGACGGGGCCAGACGTATGCGACACGCAAGCTGCCGGCAGCGTGTCGAAGGGTGCCGGGATCGACCATTGCCCCATGCCGTCCATGCCCGTCGCCAACACGCATTTGCGCGCCTTGACGGTGATCTCGCCAGCGGCGGTGCCGACCCGCAGGTGCAGCAGGTCGGTCGCCGGATCATGGCCGATGCCAAGCAGTTCATGGCCATGCCGCACCGGCAGGTCCAGCGTCGCCTGGACCCAGTCCAGGTAGCGCTGCCAGTCCTCACGGCCGATCTTTGGCAGGGCCTCCCAGGCGTCGGCGCCATCGCGGGCGGAAAAATAGGCTTCCGGGGTCAGGGCGGGCACGCCGAGGTCGGGGCCGGAGACGTGCTTTGGTGTCCGCAGGGTCCGCATCCGGGCGAAATTCGTCCAGACGCCGGTCTGGCCTGGCGGCGCGCGGTCCAGGATGGCCACGTTGGTGACACTCTGTCGCCGCAAGGCAAATGCGGTGGTCAGCCCGGCCTGGCCGCCGCCGATGATCGCCACGTCCAGCACATCGGCTGCCGCGGGCGGCACCCAGGCGCCGCGGGGATAGGACAGCAGCGCCAATTGGCGATGAACTTCGGCGGACAGGTCCTGAAGCGCTTGCGGCATGGGCGGGCGTCCTGGGCGTGGCGTGATCATTGCGTGCACCGCAGCATGTTCCGCCGCGCCGCACCGCGACAAGGCAAAGCAGCCCATTGATTTCGCGCATCGGGGCGGTGAAACACAAAGGCAGCACGGAGATGATGCAGCGATGACCAATGGCGTGGCACCGAACCTGGTCGCAGCGGTGGATGAAGCCCGGCAATGGGGCCGCCTGATGGAGATGGCCCGCCTGGGCGCCATCCCCGGCGATGGGGTGAACCGCGCCTGCCTGACGCCGTTGGATCGTGAATCCCGCCGGCTGCTGATCGGCTGGGGGCATGCGATCGGGCTGACCGAAAGCATCGATGCCCTGGGCAATCTGTTCCTGCGGCACGAAGGCACCGACCCAAGCCTGGCCCCCGTCCTGACCGGCAGCCACATGGACAGCCAGCCGAGCGGCGGGCGCTTCGACGGCATCTGGGGCGTGATCGCGGCGCTGGAGGCGATCCAGGCCCTGCGCGAGGCGGGCACGCCAACCAAACGCCCGATCGAACTGGTCGCCTGGACCAATGAGGAAGGCGGCCGCTTCGCGCCGGGCTGCATGGGCAGCATGGCCTATGCCGGGCACAGCGCCCCGGACACATGGGATGCGGCCACCGACAAGGATGATATCCGGTTTGGCGACGCCCTGGCCGAGCACCTGGCCCTGGAAGCGGATATCCCGCGCCGGCCGCTCGGCGGCAAACCCTTCGCCTATGTCGAGGCGCATATCGAGCAAGGCCCAAAACTGGAAGCCGAGGACCGCGACATCGGCATCGTCACCGGCATCCAGGGCAGCCGCTGGTTCACGGTGGACATCACCGGCAAATCCGACCACGCCGGCACCGCGCCGGTGGGCATGCGCCAGGACGCCGTGCAGGACATGGTCCGCGCCATCACCGCGCTGAATACGCTGATGTACGACCCCACCGATGTGCTGCGCTTCACCGTGGCGCGGATCGAGGTCTCGCCCAATTCCTCCAACTCGGTCGCCGGGAATGTGCGCTTCACCATCGACCTGCGGCACCCGGACAATGCGGTGCTACTGGCGCGGGGCAATGCCATCCTGGGCGTGGTGCAGGCGGCCATGCGGTTCTGCACGGCATCGGTCATCGAACGCTTCACGGCGGCCCCCGTGGTGTTCCAGCCCGAGGTCCCGGACGCGATCGAGCGCGCGGCGCTGGCCCAGGGCTTGAACGCGGTGCGCATGCCCTCCGGTGCCTTTCACGATGCGCAATTCATGGTGCCGCTGTGCCCGACGGGGATGATTTTCGTCCCCAGTGCCCGGGGCGTCAGCCATCACCCCAGCGAATACACAGCGCCGGAGCAACTGGCGGCCGGGGCGCGGGTGCTGGCGGCGGTGCTGGCGGATCTGGCGAACCAGTGACCTCGCGGCGTTAAACCCGGATTCACCGGGCAGGCGCCATGTCGCGTTCCGACAAGCGGAACGGAACGCCGACGCCATGCATGCCCTGCGACCAGCGCTGCTGCTGTTCGCCGCGATGACCGCGGCGGTGGCGGTGCTGCAACTGTTGCCCCGCCCGGGTGGGGCCGTGGCCGTCATCTATCCGCCCGGTGTTTCGGCCGGGATGGCGCTGCCCGGCTTGCTTGAAGCACGGCCTGGCTGGCTGCCGCTGCGGCTGGCCGAGGGGCTGGTCACGGTGATCTACGCCGATCCGGCGGCCGATCCCGCGCCCGGCCGGCCGCCCGGCGCCCTGTTCCTCGTCGCCGCCCGCACGCAGCCCGGCTGCGCCCCCCAAAGGACACGCACGTGAACCTCGATCATCTTCGCCAGGCGGCGGCCCGGCTTCTGTTGGCGCTGATCTGGACCATGGCCGCGGTGGCCATGCTGCTGGACCTTTTCACCCCCGGCGCCGGCGGCCCGGCGTGGCTTGCGACCGCACTCGCCCTGGTGCTGGCGCTTGGCGTCACGGTGCCGGCGCTGCGCGATCCGGGCGCCGAAGCCACCCGCTACCTGCTGACCGTGGCGCTGATGGGGGCGGTGTCGCTGCTGGTCTGGCGCGCCGGGCCGGTCTGGCAGATCGACATCCACATGGCCTATTTCGCGGGCCTGGCCGTGGTCACCGCGTTTTGCGACAAGCGCGCGATCCTGCTCGGCGCCGCCGTGGTGGCCGTGCATCACCTGGGGCTGGACCTGCTGCTGCCGGGCAGCGTGTTCCCCGCCGGCATGGGCGGGATCGACCGTGTGGTACTGCATGCCGCGATCCTGGCGGTCGAAGCCGGGGCGCTGGCCTGGGTCGCGCATGAACTGGACACGGCCGCCCGGGCCGCGACGGCCAGCGCCGCCGCCCTCGCCCAATCGCGCCACGCCGAACAGGAGGCCCTGGCCCATGTCCAGGCGCTGGAGCGCGACGCCGCCGCATCGGCCCATGCGGCACGGCAGGCGATGGCGGGCGGCATGGAGAAGGACACGGGCGCTGCCTCGGTCGCGCTGGGCGCGGCCGTGGTGGACCTGAATGGCTGCGCCACCCGCCTGTCGCAGGCCACCAGCCAGGCCGCGCGGGACGCCGCCGCCGCCAGCGACAATGTCGGGTCCAGCATGGCCGAGGTGCATACCGTCGCCGCCGCGGCCGAGGAACTGTCTGGCTCGGTCAGCGAGATCACCCGCCAGGTCGCCCAGGCCTCCGCCGTCACCCAGCGTGCCGTGGACGAAACGGCGGCGAGCAACACCGCCGTCCAGGGCCTGGCCGATGCCACCAACGAAATCGATCACGTCGTCCGCCTGATCCGCAGCATCGCCGAGCAGACCAACCTGCTGGCGCTGAACGCGACGATCGAGGCCGCGCGCGCCGGCGATGCCGGCAAGGGTTTTGCGGTCGTGGCCGGTGAGGTGAAGCAGCTTGCCGCCAGCACCGCCCGCGCGACCGAACAGATCTCGGCCCAGATCGCCACGGTGCAGCAGCGCACCGGCGTCGCCGTCACGGCGATCGGCAACATCGCCCGGGTGGTGGCGGAGGTGGACCAGGTCGCGACCGCCATCGCCGCCGCGGTGGAGGAACAGGGCTCCGCGACACGTGAGATCGCGGCCGCCGCCGCCCGCGTCGCCGCCGGCACCGACCAGGCGGTGACCGCGACCGGCCAGGCGGCCGAGGCCATCATGGCCGCCGCCAGCCTGGTGCAGCCGCTGGAACAGACCGCCCGGGACATCCGGCAGCAGCAGGACATCATGGATACGGCCATCGATGGGGTCGTGCGCGGGCTGCGCAAGGGCTGACGCAGGTCCGAGACCGGGGCCGCCCGGCCAAAAACGCGGGGCGGCCCTTCGGCGTCCAGACTTCCCCCGGGGCCCCGACTGGGGCAGGAAGCGGCCGGAATCATCCTTTTTCCGGATACCACCTGGCATGAGCCCCAAGCTTTCGCTTCCCAAGGACCTGATCCGCATCCTGCTGCTGGAAGGTATCTCGGACACCGCCGCCCAGACCCTGCATGACGCCGGCTACCGGTCGGTCACCCGCATGGCCAAGGCCCTGGATGGGGAGGCGCTGCACGATGCCCTGCGGGGCGTGCATCTTCTGGGCATCCGGTCGCGGACGCAGATGGACGCGGCGGCCTTTGCCGCGGCCGACCGGTTGATCGCGGTGGGCTGCTTTTCGGTCGGCACCAACCAGGTGGACCTCCAGGCCGCCAAGGACATTGGAGTGCCGGTGTTCAACGCCCCCTTCAGCAACACCCGCAGCGTCGCCGAACTGACGATGGGCGAGATCGTGATGCTGCTGCGCCGCATCCCGGGCAAGTCCAACGCCGCGCACGACGGCCGGTGGGAGAAGTCGGCCGAAGGGTCACGCGAAGTGCGCGGCAAGACGCTGGGCATCATCGGCTATGGCAACATCGGTTCCCAATTGTCAGTGCTGGCCGAGGCATTCGGCATGCGCGTGATCTTCCACGACGTCGTGCCCAAGCTCGCGCATGGCAATGCCGCGGGCAACACGCCGCTGCCGGTGCTGCTGGCGCAGAGCGACGTGGTCACCCTGCATGTGCCGGAAACCCCGGCGACCGAGAACCTGATGTCGGCCGACATGATCGCGCGGATGAAGCCGGGCGCGGTGCTGATCAACAACAGCCGCGGCACGGTGGTCGACCTGGACGCGCTGGCCCAATCCCTGCGCGACGGGCACCTGGGCGGGGCCTCGGTCGATGTCTTCCCCGAGGAACCGGCCAAGGGCAACGACATCTTCCGCACGCCCTTGCAGCACCTGCCCAACGTGATCCTGACCCCGCACATCGGCGGCAGCACGATGGAGGCACAGGAGCGCATCGGTGAGGAAGTGGCCCGCAAGCTGGTGGACTGGTCGGATACCGGCACCACCCTGGGTGCCGTGAACTTCCCCGAAGTGGCGCTGCCCGCGCGCCAGGCCGGCACGCGCTTCATCCATATCCATCGCAACCAGCCGGGTGTGCTGGCCTCGGTGAACGACATTTTTCGCGCGGCCTCGGCCAATGTCGCGGCGCAATACCTGCAGACCGATCCGCAGATCGGCTACGTGGTGGTGGATGCCGAAGGCATCGAGGATGCGGAGGTTGTGCAGGCCGCGCTACGCGACGTGCCCGGCACCTTGCGCAGCCGGGTGCTGTACGACCGGGGGTAGCTGAAGAACGGTGAGGTTGCGCCATGGAGAGGGCGTCGCCCCCTCCAAACCTCCCCCACCAGGGGCCGCCGCCCCTGGACCGGCGCGATGTATTGGAAAAATAAAGGGAGGGGCATGGGGCATGCCTGATCAATAGCGTGACCTTGATGCCCCTCCCTTTATTTTTCCAAATCCCGTGGGTTCCAAGGGGCCACGGCCCCTTGGTGGGGAGAGTTTGAGAGGGGCGAAGCCCCTTTCAAGACGCTACTTCACCCCCACTACCGCACCGGCGGCGCGTACATCAGTCCGCCCCGGTTCCACAGTGCGTTCAGCCCGCGCGGCAATTGGCTCGGGCTGTTCGGACCGACGTTACGGTCATAGATCTCGCCATAATTGCCGACGGCGCGGATGGCGTTGTAGGCCCAGCGCCGGTCCAGCCCCATCATCGGGCCGTGGTCGCCGGCGACGCCCAATAGGCGGCGGACATTGGGGTTGGTGCTGGCCAGCATCGCTTCGGCATTGGCCTGGGTGATGCCCAGCTCCTCGGCCTCAATCAGGGCGAAGACGGTCCAGCGCACGATGTCGAACCACTGGTCGTCGCCGTGGCGCACGGCCGGGGCCAGCGGTTCCTTGCTGATGACGTCGGGCAGGATCATGTGGTCGTCGGGGCGCTGGAGATTGGCGCGCACGCCGGTCAACTGGCTGATGTCGGTGGTGAAGACATCGCAGCGGCCGGAGGCATAGGACGCCTGGGTTTCGGCATTGTTCTCGAACACCAGCGGCCGGATCGCGACGCCCGTGGTGCGCGACCAGTCGGCCAGGTTCAATTCACTGGTGCTGCCGGCGGTGACGCAGATGGTGGCCCCCGCAAGATCGGCCGCACGCGCGACATTGGCGCTGCGCCGGACCAAGAAGCCCTGGCCGTCATAGAAATTCACCGCCGTGAAGTTCAGCCCATTGGCGGTGTCGCGCGCATGGGTCCAGGTGGTGCTGCGCGACAACACATCGACCTGCCCCGCCTGCAAGGCCGGCAGGCGGGTGGTGGAGGTCAGGACCGTCCAGCGCACCTTCTCCCCATCGCCCAGGGTGGAGGCGGCGATGGCGCGGCAGGTATCGGCGTCGAGGCCGCGATACACCCCGCGGCTGTCCATCATGCCAAGCCCCGGCGCCCCCGGATGCGCGCCGCAATCCAACACCCCCTTGGAGCGCACGCCGGCCAGGGTCGGCCCCGGCGCCACGCCCTGTTGCGCCACGGCGGGAACGGCGAGGAGGAGCAGGCCAAGCGTCAGGCGGATCATGCGGGCAGACCTTTTCGAATGGCGAGGAATTGCAGGAGAAGCGCCGCGGAAAGCCCCCCGACCGAAATCAGCAGCCGCGTCTCGTCGCCAAGACTATGCGCGAAGACTGCCAGCGTGCCACCGACGCCCAATGCCATGCGCAGCACCGGCCCCATCGGGCGAATCAGGAAGCCGGCGAAGGCGGCCGTGACCATCGTCAGGGCCGCCGCCTGGTTCGCGGTCGCGGAAAAAATGGTCCAGGCACTGCCCTGGAACATGATCCCCGGATCGTAGATGAAGCCGAAGCCCACGGTGAATCCGGCAATGCCGAACTTGGTCGCATGCACGCTGGTGATGGTCGGCCCGGATTTGGCGATCGCACTGGCGGCAAAGGCCGCGGCGGCCACGGGTGGCGAGGCATCGGCCAGCACGGCGAAATAGAAGATGAACAAATGCGCCGCCAGCATCGGCACGCCCAGGTCGATCAACTGCGGCACGCCGATGGCGGCGGCGATGATGTAGGACGGCGTGGTCGGGATCCCCATCCCCAGCACCAGCACGGTGAAGGCCAGAAGCACCAGCAGGATCGGCAGCGATCCGCCGGCCAGGCCCTTGATGATGCCGCCGAAGGCCACGACCATCCCCGTCGCGGTCAGGCAGGACACGACGATGCCAGCCCCCGCGATGGTCACGGCCAGCGGCGCCATGGTCAGCCCGGCATTGACGAAGGCATCGACGATCTGGCGCGGCCCCATCCGCGTGCGGCGCCGTATCACGGCCACGACGACCATCGCGACACAGGCCCAGAAGGCGGCGAAATTGCCCGACCAGCGCTCGCTCATCAGCCAGACCAGCACGCCGATCGGGATGACCAGGTGGGCATCGGCCAGGACTTCGCGCCAGGGCGGGATTTCCTCGGCCGTCATGGGCCGCATGCCGGCCTTCTTCGCCTCGAAATGCACGGCGGCCAGGATGCCGTAGTAGTAGAGCACCGCGCCGATGGCGGCGGCGACGACGATCTGGCTGTAGGGAATGTTGGTGATCTCGGCCATCACGAAGGCCGCGGCCCCCATGACCGGGGGCATCAGCGCGCCGCCGACCGATGCGGCGGCCTCGATCCCGCCCGCGACGGCGGGCTTGTAGCCGATGCGGATCATCAGCGGGATGGTCATGGCCCCGGTGGTGATGACGTTGGACACCGAGGACCCGCTCATCGTGCCGAACAGGCCGGAGGTGACCACCGCGACCTTGGCCGGCCCGCCGGAAAAGCGACCGGCGGCGGCGGCGCCAAGGTTGGTGAACAGCCGCCCCGTGCCTGACGCCTGCATGAAGGCGCCGAACAGGATGAAGACCGCGATGGTGGTCGCGACGATGCCGGTCAGCGGGCCATAGACACCGCCCGCGGTCGGCACCAGCCAGGCGCTTTCGACGATCTCGGCCCAGGTGAAGGTGCGGGTGTTCAGCACGCCCGGCAGGTATGGCCCGGCCAGCATGTAGCCCAGGCAGATGATGATCATCCAGGCGAGGCCCGGTTCAACCGCGCGGCGCGTCGCCTCCAGCAAGGTCACGATCGCGATGATGCCGAGCGCCATATACATCGGCCCGAACGGATCGACGTATTCCATGCGGTCGGAGACGACGTCCCAGTTCCACATCACCCAGGCATGCGGGGCGGCGGCGACGAAGGCCCAGACCCAGTCGAGCCAGGTCGGCCGGTCCATCCGCGACGACTTCAACGCCGGCCACAACAGGAAACACAAGGGGACGAAGACGGTCAGGTGGAAGCCGCGCATCCCGATGGGTTCGGGAAAGCCGAACCCACCGAAATACAGATGCACCGCCGCCGCCGAAGCCGCCCAGGCGAAAATGAACAGCCGCAATGGCCCGGAAAGATCGCGCATCGCGGCCTCTTTGGATCAGGCGGCCGGCATCACCCCGGCGGCCCGAAACGCCGCGGCCGCCCCCGGCGCCAGCGGCACGCCCGGATAGCGCCAGGCGGTGGCCGGATCGAAGGCCGCCATGCTGGCGTGGATGGCCGCCATGCGTGGCCCCTTGGCGTTGATCAGCGTCTTGGTGATCGCCTCGACGATCGGGGCCGGGACGCTTTCGTTGACCAGGATCACCGTGTCCATCGCGGTCACCTTGATCGCGTCGGGCTGCAGCGCCGGGTAGGTGCCGGCGGGCAGGTCGGCCTGGGTATAGGCATAGGTCGAGATCAGATGGTTGCGGATATCGTCCGGGAAGCCGACCAGCCGGCCGGTGCGGCGGCCCTGGGCGATTTCGGTCAGGATCGCGGCCGGGCGGGCGAGGGCCACATAGACATAGTCCACCTGGCCATCGATGAAGGCCGCCGAGATATCGGCATAGGAGCCGTTCAGGTAGCGCCCGCCACCGGAACGAATCGCCTCGGGGCTGGTGCCGAGGAAGCGCAGGATGCGCTGCATCGTCATCTCATCCGTGCTCGACCGTTGCGGCGTGCCGATCTTCAGCCCGCGCTGGGTCAGGATGCCGCGCATATCCTCCGGCCCGCCATCGGCGCGGCGCAGCAGGTAGTGGTCGGTCGGCGAATAGCCGGTGCCCAGGCTGCGCAGCTTGTCGTGGACGGCGGTGTAGGGCTCCTCGCCCTTCGCGGCATTGGCGGCGAAGGCATCGATGCCGAAGCCGATCTGGCTCTGGCCATTGTTGATGCGCGTGGCATTGGCCAGGCCCCCGCCGGGCACGACGCGGATGCGGATCTGCGGGTTCTCTTCCTGGATCAAGGTCGCGAGGCCGGCGGCCATAGTGTACCAGCCGCCACCGAGCGAACCCGCGACCCATTCCAGCGTCTGCTGTGCCTGCGCGGTGCGGATGAAGGGCAGCGCCAGGGCGCTGCCGGCGATCAGCGTGCGGCGGGTCGTCTGCGTCATGGTCGGAGCCTCGTGTCGAATGAAGCGCGGATGATGGGCGCGGCTTGGCAAGGTCCGCAATCCCGTATCCGCAGACATGTCACACGGTTGACCAGCGGCAGTTGCGGCGGCAAGCCTGTCCGGAACCTTGGCCACGGAGCCCGAACCCACCCATGGCCATGCCAGCCGGAGCCACCCTCACCTCACCGCTCGACCGGCTGCGCGCCATCGCGCCGGGCCTGCTGGTGGCTTTCGCCATCGCCGCCGTTGCCATCGTGATCCGCCGGGCTTCGGGGCTGGCGGCGCTGAACCCGGTGGTGGTCGCCTTGGTGATCGGCATCGCCGTGCGCGCCGCGATGGGGGCGCCGGCCGCCTGGAGGCCGGGCATCGCCTATGCCGTGCGGCCGGTGCTGCGCTTCGCCATCGTGCTGCTTGGCTTGCAGGTGACGCTGACGGAACTTCTGGGGATCGGCGCGCCGGCCCTGGCGCTGGCCTTCGTCGTGGTCGCGGCGACCTTGCCGTTTACCATGTGGCTGGGCCGGGTGATGGGGGTGGATCACACGCTGTCCTTGCTGATCGGCACGGGCACGGCGATCTGCGGCGCATCGGCCATCGTCGCCGCCAACCAGGTGGCCAAAGGCCGGGATGAGGATGTCGCCTATGCGCTGGCGGTCATCACCCTGTGCGGCACGGCGGCGCTGCTGATCTGGCCGATGCTGGCGGCCCCGCTCGGGCTGTCGCCGCTCGGCTACGGGATCTGGGCGGGGGCCAGCATCCATGAGGTTGTGCAGGCCGTGGGGGCCGCCGCCGCGGGCGGTACCGAGGCCGCGCAATCCGGCACGGTGATGAAGCTGGCGCGGGTCTTCCTGCTGGCCCCGGCGGTGCTGGTGCTGGGCTGGTGGGTGGCGCGCGGCGGCACCGCCGGCGATGCCAAGGTCGCCACCCCCTGGTTCGCCTTCGGCTTCCTGGGGCTGGTGCTGCTGGGTTCGACCGGGCTGCTGCCGCCGGAAGCGCGGGAAGCTTCGCGTGCCGTGGTGCCCTGGCTGCTGGCGGCATCGGTCGCGGGCCTGGGCCTGTCCACCGACTTGCGGGCCTTGCGGGCGCGCGGCGCGGCGCCGCTGATGCTGGGTGTCTTGAGCACGGTGTTCATCGCCGCCCTGGCCTGGGCCGGTGTGCGGCTGATCGGGATTTGAACATGGGCGTGATCCATCCGCTGACGGTCAGCCTGGGTGCCAGGCGCTACCGTGTCGAACGCCCCTGGGGCGTATTGCCGGCGGGCTATGGCCTGGTATCGGATGTCGCCTGCCTGGCCGATGGACGGGTGCTGGTGTTGCTGCGGAGCGACCCCTGCATCGGCGCCTGCGACCCGGCCGTTGCGGTACTGGGTGCCGATGGCACGCTGCTGGGTGGCTGGGGCGGCGATATCATCGCCGATGGGCACATGCTCTCCGTCGCCCCCGATGGCCGCGTCTGGGTGATCGACCGCGATGCGCACCAGATCATCGTCTTCACCCCCGATGGCGTGCCGGTGGCGACGCTGGGCACGCGGCACCGCGCGGACGTGCCGTTCAATGCGCCCTGCGATGTCGGGTTTGCCGCCGATGGCACGGCCTATGTCGCCGACGGCTATGGTGCCACGCGCGTGCATGTCTTCGGCCCGGATCTGTCCCCGCGCGGCGGCTGGGGCGAAGCGGGTCGTGGCCCCGGCCAGTTCAGCACGCCGCATTCGGTCGCCGTCTTCGCCGATGGCCGCGTCGCGGTCGCTGACCGTGAGAACGACCGCGTGCAGGTGTTCGCCCCCGATGGGCGGCACCTGCTGTCCATCGACGATGTCTATCGGCCGATGTCGGTCAATGTGGATGCCGATGGGCATCTGCTGGTGACCGACCAGGTGCCGCGCCTGTCGATGTTCACGGCGGATGGCGCGCTCGTCGCCCGCTGCCGGCCGGTGCTGAACGGCGCCCATGGCATGGCGATCGGGGCCGATGGGGCGATCTATTTGTCTGAGATGAACCCAGGCCGGGTCACGCGGCTTACGCCCATCTGAACCGTCAGGCGGGTTCGGGCGCGAAAACCCGTGACGGGCGCACGAACTCCTCCTGCGCGGCAACGGTCAGGATTTCGCGCGACCCCGCGGCCTCGGTCGCGCGCAGCACGCCAAAAATGCTGCTGACGGCGGATGCCATCGCGCCGGCGCCGCCCTGCCCCCGCAGCAGGTGGAACAGGAACAGGGCGGCGATGGCGTCGCCCGCGCCGTTCACCTGCACCGACAGGCGCGGCGTGCGCAGGCGGTGGAAGGCGCCGCCTTCGCCGACCAGCAGGTCGACCGCGTCATCGGGCGTGTCCTCGACCGCCAGGCTGGTCAGCAACACCACGCGCGGGCCGCCCGCCATCAGGGTGGCGACGGCGGCCTTGGCATCGGCCAGGGTCGCGATGGTCGTCCCGGTCAGCCATTCCAGCTCGAACTGGTTCGGGGTCGCGATATCGGCCTTCGGCAGCGCCTGGTCGCGGAAGAATTCCGGAATGCCGGGGCGGACGAAGATGCCGCGCCCGACATCGCCGATCACCGGATCGCAGCACCACAGCGCGCGCGGGTTGGCGTCCTTCACGCACAGCGCCGCGTCCAGGATCGCCTGCCCGATCGCCGCATCGCCCATGTAGCCCGACAGCACGGCATCGCAGCGCGGCAGCACGCCGCGATCGGCGATGCCCTGCACCAAGTCGCCGATCAGCGCCGCGTCGAACACCTGCCCGCGCCAGGCGCCATAGCCGGTGTGGTTGCTGAACTGCACGGTATTGATGGCCCAGACATCCGCGCCCAGCCGTTGCAGCGGAAACACCGCCGATGAATTGCCGACATGGCCATAGGCGACCGAGGATTGGATCGAGAGGATATTCACGCGCTGCACCCGCCGTTCGCGGCCGACCCTGCGGGTCACTCGGCCAAGAATCAACCGGCACCGGCGCATGGCCGGCGTGGGCCTTGCGCCGATCCCGGGCCGGTCACCATACTGCCCCCACAATGATCCGCTTCAGCGGACGGCACAGGGAAACGGCCATGATCGAGAACGAAGTCTCCCGGCGCGGGCTGATGCTCGGCACCGGCTTCGGCGGAGTGTTCCTGCCGGAGGCGCTGCGCAACGCCGCCATGGCGCAGGCAACCAAGCCGACCGAATTGAAGATCGGCATCACCACCTTCCTCTCCGGCCCCGCCTCGGTCTTCGGCGTGCCGGGCCGCCAGGCGGCGGAAATGCTGGCCGAGGAACTCAACGCCGCCGGCGGTATCGGCGGCGTGCCGGTGCGGCTGTTCTTCGTCGATGAAGCGCCGGGGATCGATCATCTGGTCGGCGAATTCCGCCGGCTGGTGCAGAATGAGCGGGTCGACGTCATCTTCGCCTCGATCTCCTCCGGCTCCTGCCTCGCCTGCACGCCGCTGGCCGAGGAGTTGCGCAAGGTCACGCTGCTGTGGGATTGCGGCACCCAGCGCATCTTTGAGGAGAAGCGCTACCAATACGCCTTCCGCCCGCAGGCCAATGCGACGCCGGAAGTCCTGGCCCCGCTGCTGTATCTGCTGAAGACCAAGCCCAATTTCCGCACCATGGCCGTGCTGAACCAGGACTACGCCTGGGGCCGCGATTCCTGGGAGATCTGGCGCACCGCGATGACGGCGCTGAAGCCCGACACGCGGACGGTGGCGGAACTCTTCCCGCGGTTCGGCGCCACCGATTTCTCGACCGAGATCACCCGCCTGCTGCAGTTGCGGCCGGATGTGATCTTCTCGACCACCTGGGGCGGGGAGTTGGACACCTTCATCCGCCAGGCCAATGAACGGCGGCTGTTCGAACGCTCGACCCTGGTGTCGCCCCTGGCGGAATCCTCGCTGGAGCGGGTCGGGCGCAGCCTGCCGGCGGGGCATATCATCGGCAGCCGCGGCGATCATTGGCACCTGCATCCGCGCCCGCGCGACCCCGCGGCGCTGCGCCGCTTCACCGAGGGGTTTCGCCGTCGCTACAACGCCTATCCGATCTACCCGACGCATCACATGGCCCAGGCGTTTTCCGCCTTGCAGGCCGCCTATGCCAAGGCCATCGCGACCAAGGGCGGCGCCTGGCCGAATGAGGCGGAACTGGCCGCGGCCTTCCCGAACCTGGAATTCGACACGCCGACCAGCCGCATGAAAATCCGCGAGGACGGCCAGGGGCTGGAACCGCAGTTGATCGGCACGACCCGCCATGTGGACGCCTATCCCTTCGCGGTCATGGACAGCATGGTGATCTTCCCGCCGGAACTGGTGACCACCCCGGCCGGGCAGAACAGCATCGAATGGCTGCGCGGGCTGAAGCCCGAGATCCTGGACCGGGTGCCGGCCCCGATCCCCTACGCCTGATGGGCGATTGGCTCGCCGACAATGGGCTGCTGGTGGGGTTGGCGCTGCTGGACGGGATTTCGTCGGCGGCGCTGATCTTCCTCGTGGCCGTGGGGCTGACCCTGGTGTTTGGCGTGCTGCGCGTGCTGAACGTCGCGCATGGCTCGCTCTATGCGATCGGGGCCTATGCGGCGGCCAGCGCGGGGATTTTCGCGGCATCGCGCGGGTTGCCGGCCTGGGCCTCGCTGCCGGCCATCGTCTTGTCGGCGGCGCTGGTGGGGGCGGTGCTGGGGCCGTTGATCGAAAAGCTGCTGCTGCGCCGGGTCTATGGCCAGGATCCGGTGCTGCAACTGCTGGTGACCTTCGCCCTGTTCATGATCCTGGAGGATGTCCAGAAACTGATCTGGGGCGTGCAGCCGGTGCACAATGACGCCGCGGTGCGGCTGCTCGGCACGGTGGATGTGCCCTTTGGCGGCGATGCCATCCCGTTCACCGCCTATCAGCTTTTCCTGCTGCCTGGCGTGGCCGTGGCGGTGCTGATCGGGCTGACCGTCTTCCTGCGCCGCACCCTGACCGGCCGCGTGATCGTCGCGGTGACCGAGGATCGGGAGGCCGCGACCGCCATCGGCATCGATAGCGCGCGGGTCTATCTGCTGACCTTCACCTTTGGTGCGGCGCTGGCGGCGCTCGGCGGGGCCTTGTCGTCGCCGACGGCGGCGCTTGTGCCGGGAGTCGGCGCCTCCACCATCGTGCTGAGTTTCGCCGTCGTCGCCACGGCCGGGCTGGGGCAGATCGAGGGTGCGGCCATCGCCGCCTTGCTGATCGGACTCGGGCGTTCGGTCGCCGTCTACTTCGCGCCGGAGTTCGAGGTCGTGGTGCCCTACATCATCATGGTGGCGGTGCTGCTGGTGCGGCCGCAGGGGCTCTTCGGCGTGGCGGTGACGCGTCGTGTCTGAGCCAGGGGGACGCACCGAAGCCGCCCTGGCCCTGGCCGGGGCCGCCGCCCTCGTGGCGGTGGCCTTCGCGGCACCCTGGCTGAAATTCGTGCTGACCCTGGCACTGGCCAAGGGGCTGGCGGTGCTTGGCATCCTGCTGCTGCTGCGCGCGGGGCAGGTCAGTTTCGGCCATGCGCTCTACGTCGCCTTCGCCGCCTATGTCGTGGCCTTCGCGGCACCTTCGATGCCGGAGGCGCTGGTGCTGCTGCCACTGGCCGCCGCCGGATCGGCGCTGCTGGGGTTGGTCATCGGGCTCTTCGTCTGCCGCTACCGCGAGATCTTCTTCGGCATGATGAACCTGGCCTTGAGCATGGTCTTCTATTCGCTGCTCGAAAAACTCTACCACCTCACCAAGGGCACCGACGGGATACGGGTCCTGGCGCCAACGGTCGCCGGGATGCGGCTGGACCGGGATTCCTATGAATGGGCGCTGTTCGGCATCGCCCTGGCGCTGGCGCTGGGGGCCGGGTTTTTGGCGCGGGTCTACCTAGCATCGCCGATGGGCCAGGCGCTGAGCGCGATCAAGACGCGCGAGACGCGGCTGGAATTCATGGGCGTGTCGGCCCGCGCCGCGCTGCTGTGTGCCTATGTCGCCTCGGCCCTGCTGGCCGGCTGCGCCGGGGCGCTGATCGCGATGACGACGCGGCATGTGACGCCGCTGCTGGGCTATTGGACCGCGTCCGGGGAATTGGTGTTCATCGCCATTCTGGGCGGGGCCGGGGCGGTGCTGGGGCCGTTCCTGGGGGCGGTCGCGTTCGAGATGGTCCGCGTCTACGCGGCGGCCACCGTCGCCGATTCCTGGCAGTTGATCCTGGGCAGCGTGTTGCTGGGCGTCATCCTGTTTGCCGCGCGGGGGCTGTGGGGCCTGCTGGAGAGCGCCTTGCGCCGGGTGCGCGGGGCATGAGCGTGCTGCTCTCCGCCAAGGGGTTGCGCCTGGCCTTCGGTGGCGTGAAGGCGGCCGATGGCATCGACCTGGATGTGATGGCCGGGGAATTTTTGGCGATCATCGGGCCGAACGGGGCGGGCAAGACCACCTTCATCAACATGACCACCGGCTACCTGCGGCCGCAGGGCGGCAGCATCGCCTTCGACGGCCAGCCGATTCTGGGATTGTCGCCGCGCGCCATCGTGCATCGCGGAATCGCGCGGTCGTTCCAATTGCCGCAGCTTTCGACGGAACACACGGTGCTGGAAAACGCCGCCCTGGCCGTCGCCGCCCATGCCGGCTTCTGGTCGCCCTTCCGCCCCCTGCTGCGGCCCGACTATCGCCGGGATGCCGAGGCGTTGTTGGATCGTTTTGGCCTTTTGCCCGTGGCCCATGCCCGCGCCGATGCGCTGAACGAGGGCGCGCGCAAGCTGACCGATATCGCCATGGCCGTGGCGCTGAAGCCGCGGTTGTTGCTGATGGACGAGCCGACCTCCGGCGTCGCCGCATCGGAAAAGATGGCGATCGTCGAAACCCTGGTCCGCGTGCTGCGCGCCGCCGGCGTCACCGCCGTCTTCGTCGAACACGACATGGAGGTGGTGGCCCGTTTCGCCGACCGCGTCGCCGTCTGGTCGCAGGGGCGTATCCTTGCGCTCGGCACGCCCCAGGCCGTGCTGAACGACCCCGTCGTGCGGCGCGAGGTCATCGGCATCGAGACGGGTGCCCCCGCATGATCGCGCTGGAGGGTGCCTCGGTCGCCATCGCCGGCGTGCCGGTCCTGCGCGGCGTGTCGCTGCATGTGCCGCCCGGTGGGCGGGTGGCGCTGGTCGGGCGCAATGGCGCGGGCAAGACCACCACCCTGCGTGCCATCATGGGGCTGGTGCCGCTGGAGGCCGGGCGCCTGATGCTGGGCGGCGCGGATGCCGCCACCCTGCCCGCGCATCACCGCGCCCGCATCGGCATCGGCTACGCGCCGGAGGAACGGCGCCTGTTCGGTGCCTTCACCGTGCGCCAGAACATGCTGCTGCCGGCCGAGGTTCTGGGATTGCCCAAGCCGGAAATCGCCCGGCGGCTGGAGGCGATTTTCGCCCTGCTGCCCGAATTGCGCGACCTCGCCCCCCGCCCGGCCGCGGGGCTTTCGGGTGGCCAGGGCAAGATGGTGGCGCTCGGCCGCGCGCTGATGGTCGGCACCCGGGCCGTGCTGCTGGACGAACCCTTCCAGGGCCTGGCCCCCGCCCTGGCGCAGCGTTATGCAGAGGCGCTGAAACGCCTGCGCGACGCGCTGCCCGATGTCGCCATCCTGATCACCGAGAGCAATCCCGAACTGCTGCGCCCCTTGGTCGAGGCCAGTTTCGTGATCGAGCGGGGCGAGATCACCCACGCGTAGGGTGCCCCCGTGGTTGCCTTGGCCGTCTCCCTCGCCTAAACACCGCCCCTTGCACGCGCCGGTCCCAATCGGCGCCAACCCGGAACCATGCCGCCATGAAGCCCGACATCCACCCCGAATACCACGAAATCAACATCATCATGACCGACGGGACGACGTTCAAGACGCGGTCCTGCATGGGCAAGGCGGGCGACACGCTGCGGCTGGACATCGACCCGAAGTCCCACCCGGCCTGGACCGGCGTGCAGCGCATGATGGACACGGGCGGCCAGGTGGCCAAGTTCAACAAGAAGTTCGCCGGCATCGGTATCCGCAAGGGCACCTGATCCCGTCCGAAAATTCGATGCTTCGGCGCCACCCCTTGAACCAGGGGGTGGCGCTTTTTATGTCTGGCCTGTCGATGGTGCCCGAACGGGGCCGTCGGCGCGGATCGCGGTCCGGCGGGGGAAACCCGTTGGCGCTGCCAGTTCTGGATCGCCCATTCGGGGGTCCGTCGGAAAACGATCCGCCCTGAAACAGAACCTTGCTGATGCAGGAGGTTTTTTCCATGAACGTCGATTTTCAGCCGCTTTTTCGTTCCGCCATTGGTTTCGACCGTCTGGCTCGCCTGCTCGATACCGCCCGCGCGGCGCCGGAGCAGAGCGCCTACCCGCCCTACAACATCGAAAAGACGGGTGACGACACCTATGTCCTGACGATGGCCGTTGCCGGCTTCTCGGCCGATGATCTTGAGATCACGGCACAGGACAACACGCTGCTGATCAGTGGCCACGGCCCGCAGGACAATGGCGAGCGTCGCTATCTGTATCGTGGCATCGCCGGCCGCGCCTTCGAACGGCGCTTCGTGCTGGCCGACCACATGCAGGTCGCCGGCGCCGACCTGGTCAACGGGCTGCTGCACGTGACCTTGCGGCGCCTGGTTCCGGAGGCCTTGAAGCCCCGCCGGATCGAGATCGCGGCCGCACCGCACACGCAGCCCGCGGCGATCGAACAGCAGTCCGTCGCGGCGTAACGACGATGGTTGGGGGCCGGCGGGTGACCGCCGGCCCCTTTCCACGTCACGGCGTGCGGAAGAACGCCGAGGCCGCGTGTTTCTGGGCCTGCCGCTTGGCGATGGCCGCTTCGGCGCGGGCGATTTCTTCCCGCAATTCGGCGATATAGGCCGCCAGTTCCTCCTCCCCCATCGGATCCAGCACGCGCGGAACAAAGGCATCCCGCCGCCTGGGGGCGTCATCTTCCAGCATTGCCATGCGTTCCTCCGTCAACCGCCCTGCACCGATCGGGTCGCGGGAGTCTTTGACCCCCGGGCCGCCGCCGCTTATATCCTCGAACATTCTGCGGTGCGGTGTGGTCTTCGCCAACCTGTCGCGCGCCTTGGCCCGAAGGTCGTTGAACCTTGGGGGGCCGGCGCGGACGGATTGGCCGGGTTGCCGGCACGCGTCGGCTGGCCTGTCGCTTTTCCCGAAGATCGGGCGGCAAGGCGGGTCCGGGGCGTGCCATGCTGCGCCCGGACCCGTGCCGCATCGCGGCACGTCCCGCTTTTCCGCTGCCAGACCCTAAGGTGCCGCTCATGTCCACGCCTCTGATGCCGAAGGCCACCGCCGTGTGGCTCATCGACAAGACCGCCCTGACTTTCGAGCAAGTGGCCGATTTCGTGGGGATGCACCCGCTGGAGGTGCAGGCGATCGCCGATGGCGAAGTCGCGCAAGGCATCGTCGGCTACGACCCGGTTGCCAACATGCAGTTGACCAAGGCCGAAATCGCCCGTTGCGAGGCCGATTCCAACGCGCGGTTGCAGATCCTCGCCTCCGCCACGCCGCCGCCCAAGGCCCGCGGCAAGGGTGCGCGCTACACGCCGGTCGCCAAGCGGAACGACCGGCCGGACGGCATCGCCTGGCTGCTGCGCAACCATCCGTTGCTGTCCGATGCCGCGATCGGCAAGCTGTTGGGGACCACGAAGGAAACCATCCAGAAGGTGCGCGACCGCACCCACTGGAACAGCGCCAATATCAAGCCGCGCGACCCGGTGATCCTGGGCCTGTGCAGCCAGTCCGACCTCTATGCCGTGCTGGCGCCGCTGGGCGAAAAGGCCATGCACGCGCCGCTGCCGGCGAATGAGGATGCGGCCTGAGGCTGAGGTGGCGTCTCGACCAGGCGGGTTCGCCTGATCGAGACGTATTGGCGTCGGGTTAGCGCGCCGGTTCTTTCAGTTTCTCCATTTCTTCCTTCAGTCGCAGCTTGTCGCGCTTCATCTGGGACAGCACACCACCGTCCGGTTGGGGTCGGCCATCTTCCGACTTGATCTGGCGATCAAGTGCGGCGTGGCGTTCCTCAAGGGCGCGGAGTCTTGCGATGATTGCCATGGGCGACGTCTCTCCGAGGCTGTGATTCGCCGGACAGGTCCGGCGCGCGGCGACTGGCGCCACCGCGCATCGGCATGGTAGGTCCAAGGCGTTAATCTTCGCAGCATTTTCCTTTAGGTGCTCCCGCACGCCATGCTTGCAGACCGCGACGCCCTGCTCCGACGCCTGCACGAGTTGCGGACCGAGCACCGGGACCTCGACACCGTCATCGCCCGGATCGAGGCCGGAACCGCCGATCAACTGCACCTCCAGCGGCTGAAGAAGCGCAAGCTGAAGCTGAAGGACGAGCTGGCCTGGATCGAAAGCCGCCTGGTGCCGGACATCACGGCGTGAGCGCCCCCCAGCCCCCCCGCGTCGGCATCATCATGGGCAGCCGCAGCGATTGGGAAACCATGCGCCATGCGTCCGAAACGCTGGACAAGCTGGGCATCGCCCATGAATCGACGGTCGTATCGGCCCATCGCACGCCGGACCGTATGTATACGTATGCGCGCGATGCCGCCGGGCGGGGCCTTGGCGTGATCATCGCCGGCGCCGGGGGTGCCGCGCATCTGCCGGGGATGACGGCATCGATGACCCGCCTGCCCGTGCTGGGCGTGCCGGTGCAGAGCCAGGCGCTGAACGGCATGGATAGCCTGTTGTCGATCGTGCAGATGCCGGCGGGCATCCCGGTCGGTACCCTGGCGATCGGCCGCGCCGGGGCGGTGAACGCGGCCCTTCTGGCCGCGGCGATCCTGGCCCTGGCCGATGCCCCATTGGCGGCACGGCTTGAGGCTTACCGTGCCGAGCACACGGCCAGCGTCGCTGAAACCCCGACATGAGCAGCGGGCCGCTGGCGCCTGGCGCGCGGATCGGCATTTTGGGGACCGGGCAGTTGGGCCGGATGTCGGCGTTGTCGGCCGCCCGACTCGGCTACCGGACGCATGTCTTCGGCCCCGAGGCCGATGGGCCGGGCATGCAGGTCGCCACGGCGCGCACCTGCGCCGCCTATGACGACACGGCGGCCCTGACGGCATTCGCCGGGCAGGTCGATGTCGTGACCTTCGAATTCGAGAATGTGCCGCATGCGACCCTGGCCGCCCTGGATGGCCGGGTTGCCTGCGCCCCCGGCGCGCAGGTCCTGGCCAATTGCCAGGACCGCCTGGTCGAAAAGCGCTTCATGGCCGCGGCCGGCGTGCCGGTCGGGCCCTGGGCGCCGGTCGAGTCGGCGGCCGACCTGGCCGCCGCGATCGCCGCCGTCGGTCTGCCCGCGGTGCTGAAGACGACCAGGCTCGGCTACGACGGGCGCGGCCAGGCGGTGGTGCACACGGTCGAGGACGCCAAGGCGGCCCTGGCGCGACTCGCCCCCCACCCGCTGATCCTTGAGGCCTTCATCCCTTTCGTCGCCGAAATCTCCGCCATCGTGGCGCGCGGCACCGATGGGTCGGTGGTGAGTTTCGATGCGGTCGAGAATCGGCACACACACCATATCCTGGACCTGTCCTTCGCGCCGGCGCGGATTCCCGCGGGCGTCGGCGCGGCGGCCCGGCGCCATGCGATGGCGCTGGCGACGGCCCAGGACCTGGTTGGCGTGTTGGCGGTGGAGTTCTTCCTGCTGGCGGACGGCCGCCTATTGGGCAATGAAATGGCGCCCCGGCCGCATAATTCCGGCCATTGGACGATGGACGCCTGCGACGTCAGCCAATTCGACCTTCACATACGCGCGATTGCCGGATGGCCCCTTACTGCACCCGCGCGGCACGCCGATGCGGTGATGCGCAACCTGATCGGCGCCGAGGGCATGGCGCGGTGCCCTGCCATGATGGCCATGCCCGGCGTGGCCCTGCACCTCTACGGCAAGGCGGAAGCAAGGCCAGGCCGCAAGATGGGCCATGCCACACGCTGCCTGCCGCTGGGTGCCCTTGGTTATCTGCCGGATGCGGGTGCCTTAGGGGAGCTTTAAACAAACCCCAGAACCTGTGACCAATTTGCCGATCCCGGGTGTGGCCCGAATGCCACATGGTTCTCTCGATTACCGCAACCCCGTAGGCAAACGCGTAATGACGGTGCTACCAAGCGATGGATGCGGCGGGCAGCCTGGGCATGGGTTCAGGGGATTGTCGCAATCACAACTCGTGTTCCTACTCTGAAGGGGGATTTATCATGAGCCTCAAGAAGGCGCTTCTTGCCGCCACGATGCTGAGCCTGCCGCTTGCGGCCCAGGCGCAGCCGATCACTGGCGTGTACATCGGCGGCGGCGCCGGTGTGAACTTCCTGGACGACATGGGCATCAAGCCCGGTTCGGGCACCACCGCGCAGCTGCAGGCCGCTGGCCTTGGCCCGTCGGGCAATGCCTCGTTCGCCACCGGCTGGGTCGGCGTCGTCTCCGTTGGTTGGGGCTTCGGCAACGGCGTGCGCGCTGAAGTCGAAGGCAACTTCCGCCAGAACGATGTGGACTCGGTCACGGGCTTCCGCACCGGCGTCGGCGCCACCAACTCGACCGGCAGCGTCCAGCAGTACGGCGTGATGGCCAACGCCCTGTTCGACTTCGACCTCGGCCTGCCGATCGTCCCCTACCTGGGCGTTGGCGCGGGTTACGTCGTGCAGAAGTGGAACTCGGTGACGGTTCGCCAGGGCTCCTCGGGCGGCCTGAACATCGACGGTGACGATGGGCAGTTCGCCTATCAGGGCATCGTCGGCGCGGCGTTCCCGATCGCGGCCGTCCCCGGCCTGTCGATCACCGCCGAATACCGCATCATGGCGACGCTCGAGGGCACGATCGATGCCACGCTGCGTAACCAGGCGACGGGCGCCACCACGCGCACGACGATCGACACGGACGGCCTGAACAACAGCCTGCTCATCGGCCTGCGTTATGCCTTCGGCGTCGAGCCGCCGCCGGCCCCGGTCGTGGCCCCGGCCGCTGCCCCGGCCCCGGCCCGCACCTACCTGGTGTTCTTCGACTGGAACCGTGCGGACCTGACGGATCGCGCGCGCCAGATCATCGCCGAAGCGGCTCAGAACAGCCGCCGCGTGCAGGTGACCCGGATCGAAGTGAACGGCTTCACGGACACCTCGGGTTCCGCGCAGTACAACCAGGGCCTGTCGGTGCGTCGCGCCGAAGCCGTTGCGGCCGAACTCGCCCGCCTCGGCATCGCGCGTTCCTCGATGACGATCCAGGGCTTCGGTCAGACCCGTCTCCTGGTTCCGACCGCGGACAACGTGCGCGAGCCGCAGAACCGTCGCGTCGAGATCATCCTGCGCTGATCAGTGCGGGACACCCCGGATCGCAAGATCCGGGGATCTCTTCGAAGCGAAAGGGGCACTCCGAAAGGGGCGCCCCTTTTTCTTGTCCGGATATTTTCCAGTTCACCACATATCCCGTTGCGGAAATGCGACACTGCGACTTCCGCGTGCAAGCCTGGACACAATCACGCCACAGAATTGAAGAGATGGGTATACGAATTCATAGCGATATGACTGTCGTTCTCGTGCTTCTCGGAGATCCATCATGCGCTCTTCCAAAAGCTTCTTGCTCGCTTCCGCCGCGCTGATCGCGTCGGCCCCCATCGCCTTCGCGCAGCCAGTGACGGGCGTCTACCTGGGGGCCGGCCTGGGCGTGAACTGGGCGTCCGACGCGGATATCTCGATCGACGGCGCGCTCTCCCCCGCAGCGGTTGCCGGGGGCATCACGCAAAGCGGCAAGGTCTCCTACGACCTTGGCTGGGTCGCCCTGGGTTCCGTCGGCTGGGGCTTCGGCAACGGCCTGCGGGTCGAAGGCGAAGTCTCCTACCGGCGCAACGACCTGGACGGCACCTCCGGCTTCGGCCAGAGCAACTTCTCGGGCTCCGAAGGGCACCGCGAAACCATCGGGACGATGGTGAACCTGCTCTACGACTTCCCGGTCAACTGGCCCGTCATCCCCTACATCGGCATCGGCGCCGGCTATGCCTGGACGTCGCAGGTGAATGCTGTGTCGATCTCCAGCACGGGCAATCAATTCAACTATCGCGGCGTCAATGGCGAATTCGCCTACCAGGGCATTCTCGGCGCCGCCTTCCCGATCACGGCGGTGCCCGGGCTGTCGCTGACCGCCGAGTATCGCTACTTCGCGACGCTCGACACGGACGTGGACGTGAAGGTGACGCAGGCCAACCGGCCGTCGCAGTTCCTGTCCGGCACCACGGACAATGCGAACAACAGCGTACTGATCGGCCTGCGCTATGCCTTCGGCGTCGCGCCGCCGCCGCCGCCGGTCGTGGCCCCGGCCGCGGCCCCTGCCCCGGCCCGCACCTATCTGGTGTTCTTCGACTGGAACCGCGCCGACCTGACCGATCGCGCGCGCCAGATCATCGCCGAGGCCGCCGAGAACAGCCGCCGCGTCGAACTGACCCGCATCGAGGTGAACGGCTTCACCGACACCTCGGGTTCCGCGCAGTACAATCAGGGCCTGTCGGTCCGGCGCGCCGAAACGGTCGCCGCGGAACTCGCCCGACTCGGCGTCCCGCGTTCCGCGATGTCGATCCAGGGGTTTGGCCAGACCCGCCTGCTGGTGCCGACCGCGGACAATGTGCGTGAACCGCAGAACCGCCGCGTGGAGATCATCCTGCGCTGATCGGCGCGGGACGCCCCGGATCGCACGATCCAGGGATCGGTTCGAAGGGAAGGGGACGCTCCGAAAGGGGCGTCCCTTTTTCTGCGTCGGATGCCCGTCGCTCGATAGTTGCACAAAAACCACACTGCGGCTTTTGTGTTAATGATGGGTTCCTGTATCGGTGTCCTATCGATTACAGTCACTACCAGTTGCACGGCCTGAATAATTTTCGCCTTTCCGTCACTCGGGGATACATCATGCGCTCCAGCAAAAGCGTCCTGCTCGCTTCCGCCGCCCTCATCGCAACGGCGCCCCTCGCCTTCGCTGAGCCGCTGACCGGCGTCTACATCGGTGCCGGCGTCGGCGTGAACATGGCATCGGACGCCGATCTCTCCATCGACGGTGCATTGAGCCCCGCAGCGACGGCCGCCGGCATCACGTCCAGCGGCAAGCAGTCCTACCAGCTCGGCATCGCGCTCGTCGGCTCGGTTGGCTACGGCTTCGGCAACGGCCTGCGGTCCGAGGTCGAGGTCTCCTACCGCCCCACCGGGCTGGACGACACGACCGGCTTCGGCCAGCGGAGCTTCAATGTTTCGACCGGCTGGCGTGCGACCACCGCGGCCATGGTGAATGTGCTCTACGACTTCCCCGTCGCCTGGCCGATCATCCCCTACGTCGGCGCCGGCGTCGGCTATGCCTGGACGTCGCAGGTGAACGCCCTGTCGATCTCCACCACCGGCAACCAGTTCAACTACCGTGGCGTGAACGGCGAATTCGCCTACCAGGGCATCATCGGCGCGGCCTATCCGATCGCGTCCGTCCCGGGCCTGGCGATCACCGCCGAGTATCGCTACCTCGCGACGCTCGACACCGATGTGGACATCAAGGTCACGCCGGCGAACCGGCCGTCGCAGTTCCTGTCCGGCAGCACGGACAATGCGAACAACAGCCTGCTGGTCGGCCTGCGCTATGCCTTCGGCGTCGCGCAGCCGGCCCCGGTCGTGGTGCCGGCCGCAGCCCCGGCCCCGGCCCGCACCTACCTGGTGTTCTTCGACTGGAACCGCGCCGACCTGACCGATCGCGCGCGCCAGATCATCGCCGAGGCGGCACAGAACAGCCGTCGCGTCGAGGTGACCCGCATCGAGGTGAACGGCTTCACCGATACCTCGGGGTCCGCCCAGTACAACCAGGGCCTGTCGGTGCGCCGCGCCGAAGCCGTCGCGGCTGAACTCGCCCGCCTCGGCATCGCGCGTTCCTCGATGACGATCCAGGGCTTCGGTCAGACCCGCCTGCTGGTGCCGACCGCGGACAACGTGCGCGAGCCGCAGAACCGCCGCGTCGAGATCATCCTGCGCTGATCGCACACAAGCGCGAAAGACCAGGGGCGCCTCCGCAAGGGGGCGCCCCTTTTTCTTGCCCGCTCCCCTCCGGCGCCGGGCACAAAAAAAGGACGCCCTGGGGCGTCCTTTTTCATGGCCGGGCGGCGGTGTTCAGCGCGCGGTGGTCGCCGGTGCCGCGCTGCGGTTGGCGGCCGGTGTGGCCTGCGCCGTGCGGGTCGGTTGCGCGGCGCGCGTCGGGGCCGCGGCGGCGGAGCGCGTGGCATTGGCGGCGCAGGCCGGCGCTTCCTGCAGGGTCGCGATGCGGCGATTCGCCGTCACCTGCTGCAGGCCTTCACGGCCATTGGCGGCCAGCGCCTCCTGGAACAGCGCGCCGACGTCGCGGCAGAAGTGCGAGCCCTGGCGGATGCCTTCCTGCGAATGGGTGTTCGCCAGGGTGGTGATGTAGTTGTCCACCGCCGTCGAATTGCCGCGGTAATAGGTGCGGATGGTGGTCAGCGTGGTGCGCAGCTCGGTCTGGTTGCGGTTCATGAACTGGCCGTATTCGGTGTACTTGTCACAGGACAGCGCTGCGACCATCAGCTGGCTTTGCAGCGCGCGCATGTCGAACGCAGCCCTTTGGGCGGCGGGCATGCAGGACTGCGCCACGGCCGGGGCAGCGATAGACGCCGCGACGAGGCCTGCGATCAGGGGACGAATCATGGTCTTCACGCTGGCTCTCCCGCCGAGAAATTTTCCGTTAAGGCTTCTACACGGTTCCGCACACGCTTGCGAAGCCTGAGTTCTGTAACACGAATCGCGCCAGGCCATGGACTTGGCCGATGTTGTGCATGTGTGGCCCTAGAATCACGGTTTCATAACGGTCCCGTCAAGCCCCATTGTCGCGGGGACGCCTCAGGCGGCCTGGGCCTTCGGCCGGCGCGACAGCCGCCCCAGGTCCCGCAGGCGCCGATCGAGGAAGGCCATCGTGGGCGCCAGGTCGTCGCTGTCATCCGTCAGCCAGAACGCCAGGGTCGCCCCGTAGACGGCCGCCAGCGAGGCTCGGCGCGTGTACCAGGACATGTCGGCGGAGGTGTCGCCCGCCGCATGCCACATGGCATCGACGGTCCGTGCGGTGCACCTGATCGCGGCGCGGGCGTTCCACGGCAGCGCCAGCAGCGCCAGGCCGCGTCGCACCGCGGGCTTGTCGGCCTGGGCCGCCCGCAGGCGCAATTCGACCAGGCGGCGAATCCGCGCCGGAACGCGCAGCGCGCCCAGCGATTCGGCCTGGGCGGCGGCGTCCATGTCGCGGTCGGCAAGGTCGCTCCAGGCCTCCACCATGCCGGTGGGGCCGGCGGGGAAGAGGAAGGGCGCATCGGCCACCGACAGCCCCGCCGCGGCGGCCTGGGGGCCTGCCAGGCCGTGGCGCAGGGCGGCCTCGGTCCAGCCATGCTCGGCCACATGCGGCAGCATGCAGCGCAGGGCGGCGTCGCGCTCGGGGCTGCGCTCGATCATGCGATGGTCTCCGTCTCGGCCGGGGTGGGGGGGTGCTGCGCCAGTTCCTCGGTGAACCCCAGCAGGGACAGGTCGTGCATCCGCATCAGGTAGAGCACGCCGTCCAGATGGTCGCATTCATGCTGCATCACGCGGGCCAGCAGCCCCTCCGCATCGCCCTCGACCACGCGTCCGTCCAGGGAGAAGCCGCGGAAGCCGACGCGCCGGCTGCGTCGGACGGCGCCGCGCAGGCCGGGAATCGACAGGCAGCCCTCGAAGCCCACCTCATCGGCCGGGTCCAGCAGGGTGATCTCCGGGTTGATCAGCGCGGCGACGCCGTCCTTGCCCTGCCGCCAGACGAAGATGCGCAGCGATTCATGGACTTGTGGGGCTGCCAGGCCCAGCCCCTGGGCGTCCAGCATGGTCGCCCCCATATCCATCACCAGCCGCCGGATCTCGGGCGCCATCGGATCGGCCACGGGCTCCGCGCGGCGGAGCAGGACGGGGTGCCCAAGCCGGGCGATCTTCAGGAGGGACATGACGCCACAAATAGGCGCTGCCCGGCCGATGCGACAGGAGGCCCCCCGCGCAAAATCGCAGGCAGGGGCTTCCATCCTCTCGCGTCCGCATGCTAGACGCTGCGCTTCCGCGACGGGTTTCGGCCCGGCGCTGTTTCCTTTTCGCCCTTTGGCATCCCTTTTGGCAGGAGTTGCACCGCGTGCAGGTCGTCGTCCGCGACAACAACATCGATCAGGCGCTTAAGGCCCTGAAGAAGAAGCTCCAGCGTGAGGGCGTCTTCCGTGAGATGAAGCTTCGTCGTCATTATGAGAAGCCCTCCGAACGCCGTGCGCGTGAGGCGGCCGAAGCCGTCCGTCGCGCCCGCAAGGTGGAGCGCAAGCGCCTGGAGCGCGAAGGCTTCTGACGACCTGAGGGCAGCGGCCGACGCCCCTGCCCTCAGCCAGTGTTTTGCGCGCTACGTCAGGCGGATTCGATCCGCGGCGTGGCCCGAAACCCCGCTCTGACATGATCTATCTGGCTGCCGCGCCCATGGCGTAGGCGGTCTGTTTTTGCATGCGCATCGCCTCGCGGGGCAGAGGCGATGCCCCTGCCCCGGCCCATTGCGTCAGCCGGGCACCAGCCGGACGCGATCGGCGGCGTAGCTCAGCGATCCGGTCCACCGGCTGACCGAGCACATGTGGAAAAGCTGCTGCACGAACAACGGATGCGGCCGCGCATCCTCCGGCATCACACGGGCGCCGGTATTGCGTTCGAACCAGTCCGTCCCCGAATCCACCTGCCAGAACATCCGGCAGTCGGGATCATCATTCGCGGCCGTGTTCGTGGCCGTTTTCATCGCCCGGAAGGTCGAGTCGTCCGTGATGTCGTGGAACCGCTCGGGGATGGCATAGACCAGCGTCCGCGGGTCCTCGAGGCTGCGAAACACGGGATTCGTCGGGAAGGTCTTGTAGGCGAAATTGCCGATGCGGACGAAGGACTCGAACATATCCTCCTGGCCGTTCCGGTAGCGCGCTGCGACCAGCGGATCGAAGAACGGGAATTCGATGCCGCGCAGTTTCAACACGGCGCACCAGTGATTGTCGAAGACGTCGCGGTGGCTCTTGGTGATGTTCTGGTTCTCGTAGTGCCGGCCGGGGAACCAGGCGCCGCGACGGACATGGACCGCATTGGTCGCGGTGATCCGGGCCTGCGGATAGGCCGTGGCGATGTATTCCCAGGGCCCGCCGAAGGTGGTGGTTCCCCGCACATTGGCCGGGTGCAACCGGGCGCTGGGTTTTTGGGCGATCTTCCCGAACTGGGGCGTCAGCGGATGGGATTGCTGCAAGCCCAGCAGGGCGACGGGGAAGCCCAGGTGCTGCAACAGGTAGTTGAAGCCCAGGGCGAGGTTCATGCAGTTGCCGCGCAGCACGCCGGTCACCCAGGCGCCACTGTCCCATGGCACGCCGACCTGCGTGAAGCTGTAGACGAAGTGGCTGGCGTCGATGTAGCGGCAATAGGCCTGGAAGGCGGTGAAGGCCACGCGCTCCAGGGTTGGGCCGCCGGCGTAGCGCGGCAGTTGCCGCGCGTTCACGAAGGCGTCCAGGCGCCTCTTCAACTCACCAACGGCTCGGGGATTATAAAGGGCGGATTCGACGGTATCCGGTAGCGTCGTCAGGGTCAGCGGCACGCAAGGATCCTTCTGGCCTGCAACGTTGCCCCCGTAAAATGGTTCGGCAGGCGATTCGATCGCCTGCCGCGCAACGTGCAGTTGAAGGATGGCTTATTTCTGCAGCGCCTGCACGATCTGCTGGGTCACCTTTTTGGCATCCCCAAACAGCATCATCGTGTTGTCGCGGAAAAACAGCTCGTTCTCGACGCCGGCATAGCCGGACGCCATGCCGCGCTTCACGAAGAACACGGTCTTGGCCTTTTCGACGTCCAGGATCGGCATGCCATAGATCGCCGAGGACTTGTCCGTCTTGGCGGCAGGGTTGGTCACGTCGTTTGCCCCGATGACATAGGCGACGTCCGCGTCGGCGAATTCGGGGTTGATCTCCTCCAACTCATGCACCTCGTCGTAGGGCACGTTGGCCTCGGCCAGCAGCACGTTCATGTGGCCGGGCATACGGCCCGCGACGGGGTGGATGGCGTAGGAGACGTCGACGCCTTCCTTCTTCAGCAGATCCGCCATTTCGCGCACCACCTGCTGGGCCTGGGCCACCGCCATGCCGTAGCCGGGCACCACGATGACCTTCTGGGCGTTCTTCATGATGTAGGCGGCATCTTCCGGGCTGCCGTTCTTGGTCGGCCGCGCCGGGCCACCGCCACCGGCGGCCGCCTCGCCACTCGTGGTCCCAAAGCCACCCAGCAGCACGTTGATGATGCTGCGGTTCATGCCCTTGCACATGATGTAGGACAGGATTGCGCCCGAAGCGCCGACCAAGGCGCCGGTCACGATCAGCAGCAGGTTGCCGATGGTAAAGCCGATGCCCGCCGCCGCCCAGCCGGAGTAGCTGTTCAGCATGGACACCACGACCGGCATGTCCGCGCCACCGATCGGGATGATCAGCAGGAAGCCCAGCCCGAAGGCCAGGATCGCGATCAGCCAGAACAGGATCGGGCTGCCCGTCGCGACGAAGCTCACGACCAGCACCAGCATCAGGATGCCGAGCCCGAGGTTCAGCTTGTGCTGGCCCGCGAAGAGGATCGGCGCGCCGGACATGCGCCCGTCGAGCTTGGCGAAGGCGATCAGCGAGCCGGAGAAGGTGATGGCACCAATGGCTAGGCCCAGCGACATCTCGACCAGCGATTGGGCGTGGATGTGCCCGCGCGTGCCGATGCCGAAGGATTCGGGGCTGTAGAAGGCCGCCGCCGCGACGAAGACCGCCGCCATGCCGACCAGGCTGTGGAAGAAGGCCACCAACTGCGGCAGCGACGTCATCTGGATGCGTCGCGCCAGCACCGTGCCGACGCTGCCGCCGATCGCGATGGCGACGATGATCAGCGCGAAGCCGCCGCCATCGATACCGCTGTGGAACAGGGTCGCGACCACAGCGATCCCCATGCCGATCATGCCGAACAGGTTGCCCTGGCGGCTGCTTTCGGGGTTCGACAACCCGCGCAGGGCCAGGATGAACAGGACGGACGCGATGAGATACGCGAGCGTGGAAATCGTCGCCATGTTCTCAGCCCTTCCGCTTGAACATCGCGAGCATGCGTCGCGTCACGATGAACCCACCAAAGATGTTCACCGAAGCAAGCATCACGCCGAGGAAGCCGAAGACGCGGGCGACATTGCTCTCGGCCATGCCGGCCGCGAGGATCGCGCCCACCACGATCACCGAGGAAATCGCGTTGGTGACGCCCATCAGCGGCGAATGCAGCGCAGGCGTCACCGACCAGACGACGTAATAGCCGACGAAGCAGGCGAGCAAGAAGATCGTCAGCATCAGCAGGAAGGGGTTGGCGGCCTCGGCCAGGGGCTGCACCGCCTGGGCGGCGGCCAGCGCGCGGTCGGCCATCGTCAGCGCCAGGTCGGCGGTGGCCTTGGCCTGGTTGGCGAGATCGGTCGGGTTCATGCCGCGGTCTCCTTCGGCAGAAAGTTGGGATGGACCACGGCGCCGGCGCGGGTGATCTGGCTGCCCTTGATGATGTCATCCTCGGGGTTCAGCACCGCCTTCTTGGCCTCCTTGTCCCAGAAGGTCGTCAGGAAGGTCAGCAGGTTGCGCGCATAGAGGTTGGACGCGGCCCCGGCGATGCGCCCGGGCCAGTTGTTCCAGCCCAGCACCTTCACCCCATTGGCGGTGGTGATCGCCTGGCCCGGCACCGTCGCCGAGCAATTGCCGCCGGCGTCGGAGGCGATGTCCACGATCACCGAGCCCGGCTTCATGCTGGCGACCATCGCGTCATTGATCAGGATCGGCGCGCGGCGGCCCTGCACCAGCGCGGTGCAGACGATGACATCGGCCTTGGCGGCGGCGACCGCGACGACCTCGGCCTGCTTGGCCAGGTATTCGGGGCTCATCGCCTTGGCATAGCCGCCGGTGGTCTGGGCGGCCTTCATCTCCTCATCCTCGTAGCCGACGAAGGTCGCGCCGAGGCTCTTGATCTCTTCCTTGGCGGCCGGGCGCACGTCGGTCGCCGACACGCGGCCCCCGAGGCGACGGGCCGTGGCGATCGCCTGCAACCCGGCGACGCCGGCGCCCATGATCAGGACGTTCGCGGCCGGGATCGTGCCCGCCGCGGTCATCAGCATCGGGAAGCCCTTGTCGTAGGCGACCGCGCCCTCGATCACCGCGCGATAGCCCGCCAGGTTCGCCTGGCTGGACAGCACGTCCATCGACTGCGCGCGGGTGATGCGCGGCAGCAGTTCCATCGACACCGCATCCAGGCCGAGCGTCGCATAGCGCTGTGCCGCCACGGTATCGGCGCCCAGGGTGCCGATCACCAGCGCGCCGCGCGGGATCAGGTAAAGCTCGTCCACCTCCCCTTCGCCCTGCGCCAGGGGGGCGCGCACCTTCAGCACGATCTCGGCGCCGGCGAGGGCTCCGGCGGCGTTGTTGAAGATCAGCGCCCCGGCTTCGGCATAGGCCGCGTCGGGCTGGCCGGCATGGATGCCGAGCCCGGCCTCGACAGCCACCGTGCAGCCGAGGGCGATGTATTTCTTCACCGTCTCCGGCGTCGCGGCCACGCGCGTTTCGCCGCCGCGGCGTTCCTTCAGCACCGCAAGGCGCATGTCACCAAATCCCCTGACCCAATTCGCACCGCAACATGATGATACAGGCCGATCAACGCAAGGCGGATAGCATGGCGGCAGGCCGCTTGCGGGGAAGCACCGGGCGCGGGCAACATCGCGCCATGCTCCTGCGCCCCATGCCCGACGGCGGCCTGCTGTGCGTCAGCCAGCCCGCCCATGCCCTGATCTCCGGCCAGTTGGCGCGCGCCTGGGGCGCCCCCGGCTTTGCCGCGCCGGCGCCGCTGGAACCGGTCGCGCTGGCCTGCGCGCAGCACGACGTGGCCTGGATGGGGTGGGAGGCCGAGCCCAGCTTCGACCCCGCGACCGGCCGGCCGCTGGAATTCCGCGGCCTGGGCGGGCGCCACCATGCGCCGATGTGGGCGGAGGGGGTGCGTCTCGCGCTGGCATCCTGGGGGCTGTGGCCGGCGCTGCTGATTTCACGCCACGGCAACCTGATCTATCGCCGCTTCCTCGACCGGCATCGCGTGGACCCCGCGGATGCGGCGGCGGCCGATGCCTACCTGGCCGAACAGGCGGTGCTGCAGGCCGAATGGGCGGCGCGCTTGGGTGTGACCGAGGCCGAGGTCGCGGCCAACAGCGCCATCCTGGGCGCGGTGGACCAGATGTCGCTGACCATCTGCTGGGGCCTGGCCGATTGCTGGACCGGCGACGCGCCACTGGCCGATGGCAGCCATGCCCGGATGATGCTGCGGCAAGGCGACGGCTATCTGGTCTGCGACCCCTGGCCGTTCCGCGAGGCCGAGGTGCGGGTCCAAACCGAAGCGACCCTTCTGGCCGCGCCCGCGACCTATCCGGATGCGGCGGCGATGCGTCAGGCGCTGGCCGTGTCGCCGCGAGTCGCCGTGTCGGCCGTGTTGCGCCGGGCGTAGCGCCGTCAGATCGCCAGGCGGCGCAGCAGCGCGAGCAGCGCCACCCTTTCGCCGGGATCGAGCGGGTTCAGCAGGGCATCCCGCGCCCGCAGCCCCTGGGCGCGGGCTTCGACCAGGGCGGCCTGGCCCTCCTCCGTCAATGTCAGGACCACGGTGCGCCGGTCCATCGGGTCGGTCGTCGCGGCGATCAGCCCGCGGTCGCGCAGCCGCTGCACCACCCCCTTCGTCGTCGCGGAATCGAGGGCCACAAGGCGGCCAAGCCGATTCTGCGTGATGCGGCCGGATTGATCGAGCCTGACCAGCGTCGCGAATTGCGTGGGCGTCAGGCCGCCGGGCCCACCGAGGGCGAGAAAGATCGCCGCGTAGCGCTGGTGCGCGCGGCGCAGCAAATGGCCAACCGAATCGTCCAGGCTGTAGGGCGGCTCCCCTGCCGCCGATGCGTCACGATCGAAGTCTTCCGCCGGCCGAACCATGGGATCGTTTCCGATTCTGCGTTTCTCGCATGACCGTATTGCGCTCTGAACGCATGTCCAATATGCGCTTGAGGTAATCTCCGCGCAACGTCGGGGACAGGGAGAAGATGTGCATGGAACAGGACGTAAAGCCGGGCCGCCGTGGACTTCTGGCGGGTGCGGCCGCGGCGACAGGTGCCGTCGTGCTGGCGACGCCGCAGGTCAGCCGGGCGCAAACGGTCGCCCTGCGCTTCCAATCCACCTGGCCACAGCGCGACATCTTCCACGAATTCGCACAGGATTATGTCAGCCGGGTTAACGCGATGGCGGGGGGGCGTCTGCGTCTTGACCTGCTGGCCGCCGGGGCCGTCGTCGGTGCCTTCCAGTTGCAGGACGCGGTGTCGGCCGGCACGCTGGATGGCGGGCACGGCGTGGCGGCCTATTGGTTCGGCAAGAACAAGGCCTTCAGCCTGTTCGGCACGACACCGCCCTGGTTCGGCGATGCGCATCAATTGCTCGGCTGGTTCTATTATGGCGGTGGTGAGGCGCTGTACCGGGAATTGGTGAATGACACGCTGCGGGTGAACACCGTGGGCTTCCTGACCGGGCCGATGCCGACGCAGCCGCTCGGCTGGTTCAAGAACCCGATCGAACGCGCCGACCAGGTCCGCGGCCTGAAGTATCGCACCGTGGGCCTGGCCGCCGACCTGATGGCCGAAATGGGGGCCGCCGTCGTGTCGCTGCCGGGGGGTGAGATCGTGCCCGCGTTGGAACGCGGCGTCATCGACGGCGCCGAGTTCAACAACCCGTCGTCCGATCGCGTGCTCGGTTTCCCCGACGTCGCGAAGAACTACATGATCCAGAGCTACCACCAGCCGGTGGAATGCTTCGAAGTCCTGTTCAACAAGCCGAAGTACGACGCGTTGCCGGCCGAATTGCAGGCGACCTTGCGGCATGGCGCGGAAGCGGCCTCCGCCGACATGTCGTGGAAGCTGCAGGACCGCTATTCGCGCGACCTGCTCGCCATGGCGCAGACCCAGGGTGTGAACGTGCGCCCGACGCCGCGCCCGGTGCTGGACGCCCAACTGGCCGCCTGGGACCGTGTCATCACGCGGCTTGAGGCGGATAACAGCAGCCCGGTGAACGGCCCGCTGTTCAAGAAGATCTGCGACAGCCAGCGCGACTGGTGCCGCCGGATCGGCAACTTCTTCCTGCGCTACGAAGTCAGCCCCGTGGTCTCCTACAACCACTTTTTCGCGCGCACCTGACGGCGGGCAGGGTCCGGCGGGCCGGTCGGGATTGCTCCCGTCCGGCCCGTTTTTCGTAAAGGGAGGGATCGGCGATGGGCGCTTCCGACAGCCTTGTGGTGGGACTGCTGGCGTCGCTGGTGGTGGCGGCGCTGCTGGTCGGCATCCTGTTTTCCGACCACCCCGCCGTGCAGAAGACCTTGCTGGGCATCGACCGGCTGTCGACCGTGGTCGGCCAGACCTTCGCCTGGTGCATCATCGCGTTGACCGGCGTCGTCGTTTACGAAGTGACCGCGCGCTACGTGTTCCGGGCGCCGACGACTTGGGGCTACGACGTCTCCTACATGCTCTACGGCACGCTGTTCATGATGGCGGGCGCCTATGCGCTGTCGCGCAACGGCCATGTGCGCGGCGATTTCCTCTACCGGATGATGTCGCCGCGGCGGCAGGCCGGGCTCGACCTGACGCTGTTCATCCTGTTTTTCTTTCCCGCGATCTTCGCCTTCATGATCGCCGGCTGGCATTTCTTCGCCATCTCGCTGGCGCAGAATGAACGCAGCATGTTCAGCCCCTCCGGCCCGGTGATCTGGCCGTTCAAGGGGCTGATCCCGGTCGTCGGTTTCATGTTGCTGCTGCAAGGCATCGTGGAATCCGTGCGCTGCGTGCGCACGCTGCGCGACGGCGTCTGGCCGCCGCGGCTGTCGGATGTCGAGGAACTGGACCAGGTCATCCTCGCCGCCGCCGAGGCCAAGGGGGCCGACGAACTCGCCCGCGAACTCGCAGCCAAGGGCGAGTCCGCCCTGACAGGACCCCGATGAGCGATCCCGCCCTTGGCCTGACCATGCTGGCGCTGTTCCTGGCGTTCATCATGCTGGGCTTCCCCATTGCATTCACCCTGATGGCGATGGGGCTGGGCTTCGGCTACCTCGGCATGGGCGACCGGGTCTTCGATCTGCTGGTGCAGCGCACCTATGCGGTCATGGCCAATGACGTGCTGCTGTCGGTGCCGCTGTTCGTGCTGATGGGCTACATCATCGAACGCGCCAATATCCTGGATCGATTGTTCAGATCCTTGCAGATGGCATCGGGCAATATCCCCGGCAGCCTGGCCGTCGCGACCCTGCTGACCTGCGCCTTGTTTGCGACGGCGACCGGCATCGTCGGCGCGGTCGTGACCCTGATGGGGTTGCTCGCCTTCCCGGCCATGCTGCGCGCCGGCTACGACCCGAAGCTGGCGGCGGGCGTGACCTGCGCGGGCGGGTGCCTGGGCATCCTGATCCCGCCGTCGATCATGCTGATCCTGTATGGCGCGACGGCCGGCGTGTCGGTGGTGCAGCTTTACGCCGCGGCCTTCATCCCGGGCATCATGCTGGCGGGGCTCTACATCGTCTATGTGATCGTGCTGGCGATCGTGAAGCCATCGGTCGCGCCGCGCCTGCCGCCGGAGGAGGTGAACATCCCCTTCGGCCGCATCCTCCTCAACCTCGCGACCTCCTTCATCCCGTTGGCGGCGCTGATCGGCATGGTGCTGGGGTCGATCCTGATGGGGCTGGCGACGCCGTCGGAAGCGGCCGCGATGGGCAGCCTGGGGTCGATCCTGCTGGCGGTGATCTACCGCGCCTTCACCTGGCAGAAGCTGCGCGAATCCGTCTATCTGACCGCGCGGACCAGCGCGATGGTCTGCTGGCTCTTCGTCGGCAGCTACGTCTTCTCCTCGGTCTTCGGCTACCTGGGCGGCCAGACGGTGGTGGAGGAATTCGTCAAATCCCTGCCGCTGAACACCTTCACCTTCATGCTGCTGGCGCAGGCGATCATCTTCGTGCTGGGCTGGCCGCTGGAATGGACCGAGATCATCGTGATCTTCGTGCCCATCTTCCTGCCGCTGCTGGATGATTTCGGCGTGTCGCCGCTGTTCTTCGGCGTGTTGATCGCGCTGAACCTGCAGACGTCGTTCCTGTCGCCGCCGGTCGCGATGGCGGCCTTCTACCTCAAGGGCGTGGCGCCGAAGCATGTGCGGCTGGAGGATATTTTCGCGGGCTGCATGCCCTTCATCTACATCGTCATCCTGACCATGCTGATGGTCTATATCTTCCCCGAACTGGTCACCTGGCTGCCGGATGCGCTGTATGGGAACGACCCCAATGCCGCCCCGACGATCCAGATGGAAGCGCCCCCCGCCGGCGGGTTCCAGGAGGAAGAAATCACCCTTCCGCCCATGCAATGAGCGAGGTCGACACGGCCGATGAGGCAGCCCGCTGGCTGGCCGAGGCCTGGACAACAGGCAACCCGCTGGCCGCCCTGCCGCCGGGCCTGGCCCCACGCGACACGGAGGCCGCCGAGGAGATCGCCGCCGCGCTGCTGACCTCCCTGGGGCAGCCACCGGTCGGGCTGCGCCTTCTGGCCGGGATGGTTGGCCCCCTGCTGGCCGGTCGGTTGATCGCCGGAGGCACGCCGATCGCCCTGGCCGGGTTGCGCCACCCCGTGGCGACGGCGGCCGTGGCGGGCGTGCTGGCGGCGCCGCTGGAGGAGGGTGCGACGACACCGCCCGTCTTCGCCAGCCTGCACGCCGCGGTGGATATCGCCGCGACGCGCTTCGGCACGCCACCCACCGATCCCGCGCAAACCATCGCCGACCTGGCCGGGCTTGGGATGGTGGTGCTGGGGCCGGCGATGCGCGTGGCCCCCGGCGACACACCCATCGCCCTGGCCCCCGGCCGCACCCGGCCCGCGGGCATCGCGCATGACCTGGCGGGCCTGTTCGCCACCGCCGCGGCGGAGGCCCGCGCAAGGGGTGGGTTGCCGGTGGGCGCGATGCTGCTGGTGGCTGGTCTGTCGCCGCCGGTCACGCCGGTTGCCGGGCTGCGCCTGACCTGCGCCGGCGGCGCCCTGGGCCGGGCGCGCGCCGATTTCGCCTGACTACGCCGCCGCCAGCGCCCGCCACACTTTTTCTGGCGTCACCGGCATGTCGATATGCGCAACGCCCAGCGCATCGGCTACGGCCGAGACGATCGCTGGCGGCGCGCCGCAAGACCCGCCCTCCCCCGCGCCCTTCACGCCCAACTCATTGGTCGGCGTCGGGACGATGTTGAAGCCGAGGTCGAACTCCGGCGCGTCGGCGGCGCGTGGCATCGCGTAATCCTGGAAGGTCGCGGTCAGGAACTGGCCGCTGTCATCGTCGTAGCGGGCGTGTTCCAGCATCGCCTGGCCGATGCCCTGCATGATCGCCCCATGCGCCTGGCCATGCACCAGCATCGGGTTGATCAGCTTGCCGCAGTCATCCACGGCGGCGTAGCGCGCCAGGGTGACGTGGCCGGTCTCAGGGTCCACCTCGACCTCCGCGACGTGGCAGCCGTTGGGGAAGTTGCATTCGGTGTCGCGCTTGTAGGTGAGTTGCTCGTCCAGCCCCGGGGTTTCGCCTGCGGGCAGGCGGGCGGGGTCCAGCGCGACCTCGATCACCTGCGCCCAGGTGGCGGACAGGTCGGTGCCGGCGACGCGGAAGGCATCGTCGTCCCATTCGATGTCGGTCACACCCGCTTCCAGGATATGCGCGGCGATCCGCTTGGCCTTGGCCATCACCATGTCGGAGGCGCGCAGGGTCGCGACCCCGCCCATCTGGCTGGAGCGCGAGCCACCGGTGCCGCCGCCATTGGCCACCGTCTCGGTATCGCCCTGCACCAGGTCGATGGACTCGAAGGGGATGCCCAGGCGTTCGGAGACGATCTGGGCAAAGGCCGTCGCATGGCCCTGGCCATGGCTGAAGGTGCCCATGTGCAGCTTGGCGCGCCCATCGGCCTCCATCCGCAGCCGCGCCCACTCGAAGGGCTGGCCGCCCGAGGCCTCGATGAAATAGCCGAGGCCGATGCCGCGTCGCTTACCCGCCGCTTCCGACGCCGCGCGCCGAGCCGGGAAACCGGCCCAATCGGCCAGGTCCAACGCCATGTCCTGGGTTTCGGCAAAATGGCCGCTGTCGATCAGGTTGCCGGCGGTGTTGCGGTAGGGGATCTGGTCCGGACGCACATAGTTGCGGCGGCGGATCTCGTCGCGGCCAATGCCGAAGGCCGCGGCGCCCATGTCGAGCAGCCGTTCCATGACATAGGCCGTCTCCGGCCGCCCTGCCCCGCGATAGGCGTCGGTGCTGGCGGTATTGGTGAAGACGCAGCGGACCTGCTGGTGCACGGCCTGCACGTCATAGACCGTGCCGGCGATGCGGGCGCCGGCGATGGTCGGGATGCGCGGCCCGAAATCCATCAGATAGGCGCCCATGGCGGCATCGGTGCGGACGCGCACGCCGGTTGCCTTGCCCGTCGCGTCGAAGGCCATTTCCGCCGTGGTCACATGGTCGCGCCCATGCGGGTCGCACAGGAATGTCTCGGTGCGGCCGCTGCGCCATTTCACCGGGCGGCCCAGGCGCTTGGCGGCCCAGAGCACCATCGCGGATTCGGGAAACAGTTTTCCGCGCAAGCCAAAGCCGCCGCCGACATCGGGCGAGATCACCCGCAACCGGTCCATCGGCACCTTGAAGATGAACTTGGCCAGGCTGTCGCGCACGCGGATGACGCCCTGGGTCGGGCTGTGCAACACGTGCTTGCCGTCCCGCCAGTCGCCGATGGCGACGCGGGGCTCCATCGGATTGCCGACCACGCGCTGGTTGACGAAGGACAGGGTGACCTGGCGGTCGGCGGCGGCGAAGGCGGCGTCCGTCTCCTCCTGCCGGCCGCTGTCCCACAGCACGCACAGGTTGTCGCGGCGCTGGTGGTCCGCCCAGATCACCGGGGCGTCCGGATCCATGGCGCGGGCGGTGTCGGTGACGCTGGGCAGGGGGTCGTAATCGACCTCGATCAGTTCCGCCGCGTCCTGGGCCTGGGCGCGGGTTTCGGCGACGACCAAGGCCACGGGGTCGCCGACGAAGCGGACCCGGGCCTCGGCCAGGATCGGCCTGGGCGGGCAGAAGACGGGGTCGGCGGCGGGGATTTCGACCTGCAGGGGGATCAGGCCCAGCCCGTCCGCATGGGCCTCGGCGACGGTCAGCACGGCCAGGACGCCGGGCGCGGCGCGGGCGGCGGCCAGGTCCATGCCGCGCATGATCGCGTGGGCGTGGGGGCTGCGGAGGATGACGGCATGCGCCTGGCCGGCCAGGTCCAGATCGTCGGTGTAGTTGCCGGCGCCCGTCAGGAAGCGGACGTCTTCCTTGCGCCGGACCGGTTGGCCGATGCCAAATTTTTCCCCCGCGTGATCCATTTTTTCCATCCCCAATTCGTCATGACTTGTATCGGGTCAGCGGGGCGGGCCGGCAAGGGCGCGTTGGCGCCAGAAGGTGATGAGGGCCATGACGAGCCCCGCGACAAGCACCCAATGCACCGGGCGTGGCACCATCTCCCAGTCCAGGTTCGCCGCGGCGATCCGATCGGCTGGCAGGCGCGTCGCCAGCGCGTACCAGGCGTATTCCAGCCCGGCCGTGACCACCGCGGCGGCGGGGGCCAGCGCCAGGATCGGCCAGGGTTGGGCGCGGCGTTCGGCCGGCAGCAGGCGCCAGAACATCAGCCAGACGAACAAGCCGGCCGAGAGCGTCGCCTCCGTCACATCCACCTTGCCCTGCAGGAAGTGGTGGAACAGCGCCAGCGCCGTGAGGGGGTAGACCCAGCGGTGCAGCTTCTTCCACCCCCGCCCCATCCGCCGCACGGCCCCATCGGTCGAGGTCCAGCCCAGCACCACCAGGCCGATGAAGGAGACCATGCCGATGGTCAGGTAGAAGCGAACCAGGATTTCCCAGGCGACCGTGCCGAGTTTCCAGTTCTGTTCGACGGCATAGAGAAACAGGTGGACGACGGCGTAGACGAGGCCCGTCAGCCCGACCATGCGGCGTAGCGGCACGACCTGCGGCCAGGCGGCAGTCCAGCGCAGCGGCGTGACCGCCAGCGCCAGCAACAGGGCGCGCACGGCCCATTTGCCGGTCTCGTGCAGGGCGGCCTTGGCGACCTCCGGCTCAAACGCGCCGCTGAACCACAACCAGAGCATCCAGACCCCCGGCGCGCAGCACAGTGCGAAACACCCCAGGCGCAGCCCTGAGACGCGGCCACCCCGCCCCAACCAGGGCCAGGGGATAGTGGGCAGGATGCGGCGGGCGGTCGCGGACATGGCGGGGGCTCGCTCGGGTGATGGTCAGAATGTGGTGGCGGGGCGCCAAACAGCAAACGGGGCCGGAGGGATTGCTCCCGCCGGCCCCGTTCGTGTCGTACAAGGGCTGTGATCAGCCCTGGTCGTCGTCCTCTTCGACCGCTTCCGGCCGCGGGCCGCTGTCGAGGCCCTTGGCAGCGGTGTCGCGATCCACCAGTTCGATCACCGCCATGTCGGCGGCATCGCCGTAGCGCACGCCGGCCTTGAGGACGCGGCAATACCCGCCGGTCCGGCCCTTGTAGCGATCGGCGATCGTGGTGAAGAGCTTGTCCACCATCCGCTCGTCGCGGATGACGGCATAGGCCTGACGGCGGGCGTGCAGCCCACCGCGCTTGCCCAGGGTGATCACCTTCTCGGCGTAGGGCCGAAGCTCCTTCGCCTTGGGCAGGGTGGTGGTGATCTGTTCGTGCTTGATCAGCGCCGTCACCATGCTGCGAAGCATGGCGAAACGGTGGCTGGTTGTGACGCCGAGCTTACGGCCGGCTACTCCGTGACGCATTGTCTTATCCTATCCGGCTGCTCAGAACGGCTCTTCGATCTTCTTGGCGAGGTCCTCGATGTTCTCGGGCGGCCAGCCGGTCACGGCCATGCCGAGACCCAGGCCCATCGAGGCGAGGACTTCCTTGATTTCGTTCAGCGACTTGCGCCCGAAATTCGGGGTGCGGAGCATTTCCTGCTCGGTCTTCTGCACGAGATCGCCAATGTAGACGATGTTGTCGTTCTTCAGGCAGTTCGCGCTGCGAACCGACAGTTCCAGCTCGTCCACCTTGCGCAGCAGGTGACGGTTGAAGCCGAGGTCTTCCTCGACTTCCGCCGCCTTGAACTGCGTCGGCTCGTCGAAGTTGATGAACAGCTGCAACTGATCCTGCAGCACGCGGGCGGCCACAGCCACCGCATCGTCAGGGGTCACGGTGCCATCGGTTTCGACCGTCAGCACCAGCTTGTCGTAGTCGGTGCGCTGACCCACGCGGGTCGGCTCCACCTTGTACGCCACGCGGCGGACGGGGCTGTAGATCGCATCGACCGGGATCAACCCGATCGGCGCATCCTCAGGCCGGTTCTCGGCGGCCGGAACATAGCCACGACCGAGGTCGATGGTCAGTTCCATCGACAGCTTCGCGCCTTCGTCCAACGTGCAGATCACGAGGTCAGGGTTCGAAATCTCGATGTCGCCGGTCGTCTGGATCTGGCCAGCCGTGACTTCGCCAGGACCCGTCGCCGTGAGCTGGAGGCGCTTCGGCCCCTCACCCGGCATACGGATCGCCAGCTTCTTGATGTTCAGCACGATGTCGGTCACGTCCTCGCGGACGCCCGACAGGGCGCTGAATTCATGCAACGCGCCGTCGATGCGGATGGCCGTGACAGCGGCCCCCTGCAAGGACGACAGCAGGATGCGCCGCAGCGCATTGCCAAGCGTCACGCCAAAGCCGCGTTCCAGCGGCTCGGCAATGATCGTGGCGGTGCGTGACGGATCGACCCCAGGCTCGACATCGAGCTTTTCGGGGTGGATCAGGTCGCGCCAGTTGCGTTCGAGCAAGTGTTCTTCCTCCTCAGACGCGCCGGCGCTTGCGCGGGCGGCAACCATTGTGGGGGATCGGCGTCACGTCGCGGATGGCGGTGACGTAGAAGCCGACCGCCTGGAGCGCGCGCAGTGCCGATTCACGGCCCGAACCGGGACCGGAGACGTGGATTTCCACGGTCTCCATCCCATGCTCGCGCGCCTTCTTGCCCGCATCCTCGGCCGCGACCTGCGCGGCGTAGGGGGTGGACTTCCGGCTGCCCTTGAAGCCCTGGCTACCGGCCGAGGACCAGGCAATCGCATTGCCCTGAGCGTCGGCGATGGTGACGATGGTGTTGTTGAAGCTGGCCAGCACGTGCGCGATGCCGGAGGAGATGTTCTTCCTCTCCTTGCGCTTCACGGGGCCGCGGGCGCCGGCGCGGGGTTCGCGGGCCATTACTTCGTCACCTTCTTCTTGCCGGCGATCGCAACGGCCTTACCCTTGCGCGTGCGCGCATTCGTGTGCGTGCGCTGACCGCGGACCGGCAGGCCCTTGCGGTGACGCAGGCCGCGGTAGCAACCGAGGTCCATCAGGCGCTTCTTGTTCATCGCCTCTTCACGGCGAAGATCGCCCTCGACGCGGTAATCACGGTCCACCATCTCGCGGATCCGCATGATCTCGTCGTCGGTCAGCTGGTTGACCCGGCGATCCTCGGGGATCTTCAGGGCCGCCACGATGTCCTTCGCGTTGTTCGGACCGATGCCGAAGATGTAGCGAAGGGAGATGAGCACCCGCTTGTTCGCGGGGATGTTAACGCCGGCGATGCGCGCCACTGGTTTTCACTCCTGGGGCCTGTCAGGGCCCGCTTATGCCCCGCACGAATGCGGCGGCCGATGGGTCAAGAGGTGATCCTTACGCCGCGTGGGCCTATTGCCACGATGCGCAAGTGCTTACGCGGCCGGGGTTGAACCCGTCCGCGTGAGAGGCGGGCTGTTAGGCCTGATTGGCCCAGCCGTCAAGCCGTGGCGGTTGCCTTGCCCAGGATAGTGGCGATCTGGCTGGCGACGACATCCATGTCGGCCATGCCATCGACCGTCTGCAACCGGCCGCGCGCGGCGTAATAGGGCAGCAGCGGCGCCGTCTGGCGGTGGTAGGCATCAAGCCTGGCCGCGACCGTTTCGGCCTTGTCATCCGCCCGGCGGATGAAGTTGGTGGCACCACAATTGTCGCAGACGCCGGACTTGGCGGTCGGCTTGAAGGTGTCGTGGTAGCCAGCCCCGCAACTGCCGCAGGTGAAGCGCCCGGCGATGCGCTCGACCAGGGCCGCGTCATCCACCTGCAATTCGATCACATGATCCAATGCCAGGCCCATTTCGGTCAGCATGGAATCCAGCGCCTCGGCCTGGGGCACGGTGCGCGGGAAGCCGTCCAGGATGAAGCCCCGGGCGCAATCGGGCTGGGTGACGCGCTTGGCCAGCATGGCGGTGATGATGCTATCGGGCACCAGGTCGCCGCGCTCCATGATGGCGCGCGCCTCGGTCCCGATGGCGCTGCCGGACTTCACCTCGGCCCGCAGCATGTCCCCGGTGGAGATCTGCGCGATGCCGTACTGTTCCTCCAGCCGCTTGGCCTGCGTGCCCTTGCCCGCACCCGGCGGCCCCAGAAGGATCAGGTTCATCGTGGTATTCCCCTTAGCGACGGCCCATTAGCGACGATTGGGTTGCCCCTTGCCACCCAGGCGCGCCTTCTTGATCAGACCCTCATACTGGTGCGCGAACAGATGCGACTGGACCTGCGCCACCGTGTCCATCGTGACAGAGACAATGATCAGAAGGGAAGTGCCGCCAAAATAGAAGGGAACACCATACTGCGAAATAAGCAGTTCGGGGATCAGGCAGACCACGCAGAGATAGGCAGCGCCCACCGCGGTCAGACGGGTCAAGACCCGGTCGAGGTAGTCGGCGGTGCTTTGGCCCGGCCGGATGCCGGGGATGAACCCGCCATACTTCTTCAGATTGTCGGCCGTCTCGGTCGGGTTGAACACCACGGCGGTGTAGAAGAAGGCGAAGAACACGATCATCACGACATACATGACCATGTAGAGCGGCTGCCCATGCGCCAGCCAGCCCGCGATGGTCGAGACCCAGGTATCCGAGGTCCGGTCGCCGAAGCCCGCAAACGTCGCCGGCAGCAGCAGCAGCGAGGAGGCGAAGATCGGCGGGATGACACCGGCGGTGTTCAGCTTCAGCGGCAAATGCGTGTTCTCACCGCCGAACATGCGGTTGCCCACCTGGCGCTTGGGGTATTGCACCGGGATGCGGCGCTGCGCGCGTTCGACATAGACGACCAGCGCGATCACGCCCAAGGCCATCGCCAGGAAGAACAGGATGAAGAAGGTGGACAGCGCGCCCGTGCGGCCGAGTTCCAAGGTCGCGGCCATCGCCGAGGGCAGGTTCGCCACGATGCCGGCAAAGATGATCAGGCTGATGCCATTGCCGACGCCGCGCGCGGTGATCTGCTCACCCAGCCACATCAGGAACATGGTGCCGCCGACCAGGGTGATCACGCAGGACAGCATGAAGAAGGCGCCAGGATCGGCGACCGCCGGCCCGAAGGATCCGCGCATAGACTGCAAGCCCGCGGCAATGCCCCAGGCCTGGAAGACCGCGATCACCACCGTCAGGTAACGGGTGTACTGGTTGAGCTTCTTGCGGCCCGACTCGCCTTCTTTCTTCAGCGTCTCCCAGGCCGGGATCGCCGCGGTCATCAGTTGCACGATGATGCTGGCGCTGATGTAGGGCATGATGTTCAGCGCGAAGACGGTCATGCGCCCCAGCGCACCGCCGGTGAACATGTCGAACATGCCGAGCACGCCGCCGCCATGCTGACGCAGGATATCCGCCATCACCGAGGCATCGACGCCAGGCACCGGCACATAGGTGCCGATCCGATACACGATCAGCGCGCCCAGGGTGAACCAGATGCGCTTCTTGAGTTCGGTCGCCTTGCTCAGCACCCCGAGGTTCAGGTTGGACGCAAGCTGTTCGGCGGCTGAAGCCATGGTCGGCGACCCTTCGAAGACAAAAACGGCGCCGGCGGAGGTCCCGCGCGGCGCCGCATATGGTGACTAGCCGAGGCCGGGATAACCCGGCAAGCGGATCAGGCTTCCGCGGCTGCTTCTGGCGCGGCTTCGGCGACCGGAATGGTCAGCGTGACCGTGCCGCCAGCGGCCTCGATGGCGGCGCGGGCGGCCACGGAGGCGCCGGCGACCGTGATCGTGATGGCGCGCTTGATCTCACCCTTGGCGAGCAGACGCACGCCGGCCAGGCCGGCCTTGGTCCGCACCACACCGGCGGCGCGCAGGGCGTCCTCGGTGATCGGCTCGCCGGCCGGCAGGCGGCCGGATTCGATCGCCGCATCCAGCGCGCCGATATTCAGGGCGGCGTATTCGCGACGGAAGGGGTTCACGAAGCCACGCTTGGGCAGACGCCGATAGATCGGGAGCTGACCGCCCTCGAACCCATTCAGCGAAACGCCGGAACGCGCCTTCTGACCCTTGACGCCGCGGCCACCGGTCTTGCCCTTGCCGGACCCGATACCACGACCGATGCGCTTGAATTTCTTCCGCGCGCCGTCGTTGTCCTTGAGTTCATTGAGCTTCATGGAATTACCCTTCCACCTTGATCAGGTGGGCGACCTTGCGGATCATCCCACGCACGGCGGGGGTGTCCTCAAGCTCGCTCGTGCGGCGGATCTTGTTGAGGCCGAGGCCGATCAGTGTCTCCTTCTGCCCGGGCTTGCGGCCCAGGGCAGAGGCGATCTGCACCAGCTTCACGGTCTTCTTCGGGGCTTCAGACACCGGTCGACTCCACTTCGACAGCGGCCGCAGCTTCACGCTTCTGCGGCAGCAGGTCGGTGACCTTCTTGCCACGGCGGGCGGCGACAGCACGGGGGCTGGTGCAACGACCCAAAGCGGCAAACGTCGCCTTGACCATGTTGTGCGGGTTCGTCGTGCCGGTGCACTTGGCGACGACATCGCCCATGCCCAGCGTTTCGAACACGGCGCGCATCGGGCCGCCGGCAATGATGCCGGTCCCCGCCGGGGCGGCGCGCAGGATCACGGAGCCGGCACCGAAATCGCCGGTCACGTCGTGATGCAGCGTGCGGCCTTCGCGCATCGGCACCTTGATCATGCCCTTCTTGGCACGCTCGGTCGCCTTGCGGATCGCCTCGGGCACTTCGCGCGCCTTGCCGGCGCCCCAGCCAACGCGGCCCTTCTCGTCACCCACGACAACCAGGGCGGCGAAGGAGAAGCGACGGCCACCCTTCACAACCTTGGCCACTCGATTGATGGTGACCAGCTTGTCCTTCAGTTCGTCGCCCTGCTCGCGCTCCTGCTGGCGCTCAGGTCCACGATCACTGCGGCGACGGCGGCGATCGCCTTCGCCACCACCCTCGCCGGGGCCGCCGGCCCTTGGTTCACGTGCCATCTAAATGCTCCTCAGAACGACAGCCCGCCCTCGCGGGCGCCGTCCGCCAGGCTCTTGACCCGGCCATGATAGAGATAGGGACCGCGGTCGAAGACCACGGCCGAGACGCCGGCGGCCAGGGCGCGTTCCGCCACCAGCTTGCCAACGGCCGAGGCCGCATCCTTGTCCGCGCCGGTCTTCAGCGTCTCGCGCATCGGCTTCTCGATGGACGAAGCGGCCGCAATGGTGCGGCCCGCCTTGTCGTCGATCACCTGGGCGTAGATGTGCTTGCCGGAACGGAAGACCGACAGGCGCACGCGCCCACCGCTCTTCTGCTTGAGGGAGTAGCGCAGACGGGCCCGCCGCCGCGCTTCGAGAGCCAACTTGTCCATTACTTCTTCTTGCCCTCCTTGCGACGGATGACTTCGTCCGTGTAGCGAACGCCCTTGCCCTTGTAGGGCTCGGGACCACGATAGCCGCGGATCTCAGCGGCGACCTGACCGACAACCTGCTTGTTGGCGCCCTCGACCTTGACCATGGTCGGCTTCTCGCAGGTGATCTTGATACCTTCCGGCACCTGGTAGCGGATTTCGTGGCTGTAGCCGAGGTTCAGGATCAATTCCTTCCCCTGGACGGCGGCCTTGTAGCCCGTGCCGGTGATTTCCATCGACTTCACGTAGCCGGCGGAAACGCCGACCACCATGCTGTTGATGAGCGAACGCGTGGTGCCCCACAGCGTGCGCGCGCGGCGATCATCGCCCCGCGGCGACACCGCCACCTCGTTGTTCTCGATCACCACATCGACCTGGTCGGTCAACGGAAGCGACAGCTCGCCCAGCTTGCCCTTGGCGGTCACCGTGCGGCCAATGAGCGACACCGTCACCCCGGCCGGCACAACCACCGGATATTTGCCTACGCGCGACATTGGATCATTCCTCCGTCAAAACACGCGGCAAAGGACTTCGCCGCCAACATTGGCAGCGCGGGCCTCATTGTCGCTCATCACGCCGCGCGGCGTGGAGAGGATGGAGATGCCGAGACCATTGTACTCCTTCGGGAGCTCCTTGATCTTGGAATACACCCGGCGCCCCGGCTTGGAGACGCGGCTGATTTCCTTGATGGCGGGCTCGCCCTCGGAATACTTCAGTTCGACGTGGATGTTCTTGATGCCCGGGCGAACATCTTCGATGCGCCAGCCGCGGATGTAACCTTCCCGCTTCAGCACTTCGAGGACGTCGGCACGGAGGCGCGACGCGGGCGAGACGAGCTTCGTCTGGCGCGCAGACTGCGCATTGCGGATGCGGGTCAACAGATCGCCCACAGGATCGGATAGCGACATGCCGGGTCCCCTACCAGCTTGCCTTGACCATGCCGGGGATGGCGCCCGCGGACGCGAGCTCCCGCAGCTGGATACGGCAAAGCTTGAACTTGCGATAATTGCCGCGCGAACGGCCTGTCAGCTCGCAACGCAGCCGCACCCGGACCTTGGCCGAGTTGCGCGGCATCTGCGCGAGCTTCAGGGTCGCGGCAAAACGATCCTCGACCGGGACGTCCCGGTCCATGATCACTTCCTTCAAAGCCGCACGACGCGGAGCGAAGGCCTTCGCCATCGCCTCGCGGTGCTTGTTCTTCATGATCGACGATGTCTTCGCCATGATCGTCCTAACCCTCCGGAACCTGTCGCGTCATCCGCGACGGTTTTCCAAACTCAGTTGATACCAAACTCAAGCAATGAAAGGCAGATCGAACGCCTTCAACAGCGCCTTCGCTTCCTTGTCGGTCTTCGCCGTCGTCACGAAGGTGATGTCCATGCCGCGAACGGCATCCACCTTGTCGTAGTTGATTTCGGGGAAGATGATCTGTTCCTTCAGGCCGAGGTTGAAATTCCCCAGCCCGTCGAAGCCCTTATTGCCCGGCAGGCCGCGGAAGTCACGCACGCGCGGGAGCGCGATCGTCACCAGGCGGTCCAGGAATTCGTACATCCGCTCACGGCGCAGGGTGACCTTGCAGCCGATCGCCTGGCCGGCGCGGATCTTGAAGCCGGCGATCGCCTTCTTCGAGATCGTCTTGACCGGCTTCTGGCCCGAGATCGCCGTCATGTCGGCAACCGCCGCATCCAGCTTCTTGCCGTCCGCGGCCGCTTCGCCCACGCCCATGTTGATCACGATCTTGGTCAGCTTCGGCACCTGCATCGGGTTGCCATAGCCGAATTCCGCCATCAGCTTCGCCCGCACGCTTTCGGCGTACAGGGTCTGCAGGCGCGGAAGTTCCTTCACGTCGCTCATGCGTCAATCACCTCGCCGGACGCCTTGGCGACCCGGACCTTCTTGCCGTCTTCCAGCACCTTGAAGCCGACACGGGTGGGCTTGCCGCCCTTCGGGTCGAGCAACGCGAGGTTGGAGAGGTGAATTGGCCCCTCCTTCTCGATGATGCCGCCCGGCTTGCCCATGCCCTGGGGCTTGGTGTGCCGCTTGACCATGTTCACGCCCTGCACGAAGGCACGGCTTTCCGTCGGGGAGATGCTCAGCACCTCACCGCGCTTGCCCTTGTCGCGACCGGCCAACACGTGGACCGTGTCGCCCTTGCGGATCTTTGCTGCCATGATCAGAGAACCTCCGGCGCCAGGGAGATGATCTTCATGTACTTCTTGGCGCGCAATTCGCGAACGACCGGCCCAAAGATACGCGTGCCGATCGGCTCGCCCTGCTTGTTGATCAACACCGCGGCGTTGCTGTCGAAGCGGATCGCGGAGCCGTCGTTGCGCCGCACCGGATAAGCGGTGCGGACGATGACGGCGCGATGCACCTCACCCTTCTTCACCTTGGCGCGAGGAATGGCATCCTTGATCGACACCACGATGATATCGCCGACCCCGGCGAAACGCCGCTTGGAGCCACCGAGCACCTTGATGCACATCACGCGACGGGCGCCGGAATTGTCGGCGACGTCGAGATGGCTTTCGGACTGGATCACGAGATCGCCCCTTCCGCATCAAAGCCGGCGGGACGTGCCACAGGCTGACCGGCGCGGGTGATCAGCAGCCAGGACTTGGTCTTGCTGATCGGCCGGCATTCTTCGATCTGCACCAGTTCGCCTTCGCGGGCCTGGTTCGTATCGTCATGCGCGGCATACTTCTTCGAGCGCCGGATGAACTTCTTGTAGAGCGGATGCATCACGCGACGTTCGACCAGGACCGTAATGGTCTTGTCCGTCTTGTCGCTAACGACCCGCCCGGTGAGGACGCGCTTCGGCATGGCCGGGGTCTCCTCTCAGGCTTGAGCGGTTGCGGCGGCGCGGCTGCGCTCACCGATAATGGTCTTGACCCGGGCGATGTCGCGGCGGACCGCCTTCACCCGGCTCAGGGCCTCAAGCTGCCCGGTCGCCCGCTGAAAGCGCAGGTTGAACTGCTCCTTCCTCAGGTCGAGCAACATCGTCTGCAATTCGTCCGGGGACTTGCCCCGCACATCGGCGATCTTGGTCATGGCGTCAGGCCTCCGCGCCCAGCCGCTGCACGACCTTGGTCTTGATCGGCAGCTTCGCCGCACCGAGCGAGAGGGCGGCCTTCGCCGTCTCGATCGATACGCCGTCAATCTCGAACATGATGCGACCGGGCTTCACCCGGCACACCCAGAATTCCGGGGCACCCTTGCCCGAACCCATCCGAACTTCGGCGGGCTTGGAGGACACGGGAACATCCGGAAAAATACGGATCCAGACCCGGCCGGCGCGCTTCATCTCACGGGTGATCGCGCGGCGAGCCGCCTCGATCTGCCGCGCGGTGACGCGCTCAGGCTCCATGGCCTTCAGCCCATAGGCGCCGAAGTTCAGGGTGAACCCGGCACGGGCCACACCCTTAATCCGACCCTTATGCGCCTTGCGATAAGTCGTGCGCTTCGGTTGCAACATCGTCGTAGATCTCTCTCAGCGCTGCGGGGCTTGTTCGGCCGCGCGCTTGTCCTGCGCCATCGGATCGTGCGCCAGGATCTCGCCCTTGAAGATCCAGACCTTCACGCCGCAGGTGCCGTAGGTGGTCTTGGCGGTCGCGACCCCGAAGTCGATGTCGGCACGCAGCGTGTGCAACGGCACGCGACCTTCGCGGTACCATTCCATACGTGCGATTTCGGCACCGCCCAGACGGCCGGAGCAGTTGATCCGGATGCCACCGGCGCCCAGACGCATCGCCGACTGAACCGCCCGCTTCATCGCGCGACGGAACGCCACGCGGCGCTCCAGCTGCTGCGCGATGCTTTCGGCGACCAGCGTGCTGTCGATTTCCGGCTTGCGGATTTCAACGATATTCAAGGAGACCTCGGCACCGGCCAGCTTCGCCATGTCCAGGCGCAGCTTCTCGATGTCCGCACCCTTCTTGCCGATCACGACGCCCGGACGGGCAGCGTGGATCGTCACGCGGGGCTTCTTGGCCGGGCGTTCGATGACGACACGGGACACGCCCGCGCCCTTCAGCCGATCGCGCAGCGTGGCACGAAGCTTCAGGTCGGCGTGCAGCAGGCTGGCGTAACCGCCGGAGCCGCTGGTGGCGTTGGCGAACCAACGGCTGTCCCAGGTGCGATTGATGCCGAGCCGGAGCCCGATCGGATTGACCTTGTGACCCATGTTACGCGGCCTCCCTCGTTGGTGCCGCAACCACCGTCTTTTCGGCGACCACGATCTTCAGGTGGCTGAACCATTTCTCGACACGCGCCGCCTTGCCGCGACCGCGGGCCTGGAAGCGCTTCATCACCATGCTGCGGCCAACCTCGGCCCGCGACACGACCAGGCGGTCGACGTCGAGCTGGTGGTTGTTCTCGGCATTGGCGATGGCGCTTTCCAACGTCTTCTTCACCGTCTGCGCGATGCGCTTCTTGCTGAAGGTCAGGTTGGCGACAGCGTCCTGCACCTTGGCGCCGCGAATCATCGCGGCCACCAGGTTCAGCTTGGTCGGCGAGACCCGAATATTCTTCAGGATCGCCTGTGCCTCGGTCTCAGGAAGACCGCGCGGATGATTTGGCTTGCTCATATCAGCCCCGCTTCGCCTTCTTGTCCGACGAGTGACCCGTGAAGGTCCGCGTCGGGGAGAATTCGCCGAACTTGTGCCCGACCATGTTCTCGGTCACCTGCACCGGGATGAACTTCTTCCCGTTGTAGACGCCGAAGACCAGGCCGACGAACTGCGGCAGGATCGTGCTGCGGCGCGACCAGATCTTGATGATCTCGCTCCGCTTGCTCTCCCGGGCCGCATCCGCCTTGCCCAGCAGGTAGCCGTCGACAAACGGCCCCTTCCATACGCTGCGCGCCATGGCGATCAGCCCTTCTTCACGTTGGCACGGCGGACAATCAGGCTGTCCGTGCGCTTGTTGTTGCGCGTCTTGTAGCCCTTCGTCGGCTTGCCCCACGGCGTGACGGGATGACGGCCACCGCTCGTGCGACCTTCACCACCACCATGCGGGTGATCGACCGGGTTCATGACAACACCACGCTGATGCGGCTTGCGACCGAGCCAACGGCTACGACCGGCCTTGCCGAGTTCCTGGTTCTGGTTGTCCGGGTTGGACACCGCACCGATGCTCGCCATGCATTCGCCACGCAGCAGGCGGACTTCGCCCGACTGCAGCTTGACCTGCACGTAGCCGCTGTCCTTGCCCACGAGCTGGGCGAAAGTACCAGCGGAGCGCGCCATCTTCGCGCCGGCGCCGGGCTTCATCTCGATGTTGTGGATGATCGTCCCGACCGGGATCGCACCCATCGGCATCGCGTTGCCAGGCTTGATGTCAGCCTTGGCGCCCGAGATGACCTGGTCGCCAACCTTCAGGCGCTGCGGCGCGATGATGTAGGCGAGCTCGCCATCCTCGTACTTCAGCAGCGCGATGAAGGCCGTGCGGTTGGGATCGTATTCGATCCGCTCCACCACGCCCGGCACGTCGAACTTGCGCCGCTTGAAGTCCACGATGCGGTAGGACTGCTTGTGTCCACCCCCACGGAACCGCACGGTGATCCGGCCGTGGTTGTTACGCCCGCCCGACGAGTGCAAGCCAACGGTCAAACCCTTGACGGGCTTGCCCTTCCACAATTCGGACCGGTCGATCAGCACGGTCCCGCGAAGGGACGGCGTGACCGGTTTGAAACTTTTCAGTGCCATGGTGTCACGCAAGCCCCGTCGTCAGGTCGATGCTCTGACCGGCTTCAAGCCGGATCATCGCCTTCTTCCAATCGGATCGCTGGCCTGGCCGGCCCTTGAACCGCTTGGATTTTCCCTTCACCACAATGGTGTTCACGGCCAGCACCGTGACGCCGAACAGGCCTTCGACCGCGGCCTTGATCTCGGGCTTGGAAGCCTCGAGCGGCACGCGGAAGACGATCTGCCCCTGTTCGGACAGCAACGTCGCCTTTTCGGTCACCAGCGGCGCCAAGATGGTCTGGTACATCCGCTCGCGCGTGATGGTGACCTTGGATGCCTTGATCTGCGTCTCGCTCACGAGAGCCGCTCCTTCAGGGCCTCGATGCCGGCGCGGGTCACCGCGAGGACATCATGGTTGAGGATGTCGTACACATTCGCGCCGATCGTCGGCAGGACATGCACGTGGGGCAGGTTGCTGACCACCCGGCCGAAGCTTTCGTCCACGGCGGCATCAACCACCAGGGCGCTCGTCCAGCCCAGGGCCTTGACCTTGGCGGCCATCGCGCTGGTCTTGGCACCCGTGTCGGCCGAAGCCGTGTCCAGGACGATCAACTTGCCCTCGGCCGCCTTCTGGCTGAGCGCGCTGATCAGCCCGAGACGGCGGACCTTCTTGTTCAGGCTGTAGCCATGGTCGCGCACGACCGGCCCATGCACGACGCCGCCCTTGCGGAACTGCGGCGCGCGCAGCGAGCCCTGGCGTGCATTGCCGGTGCCCTTCTGGCGATAGGGCTTCTTGGTCGTGCCGCTGACCTCGCCCATGCCCTTCACCTTGTGGGTGCCGGCACGGCGCTTGGCGAGCTGCCAATGAATGACGCGCGCCATGATATCGGCGCGGGGGGCGGTGCCGAACAGCTCGGCGGGGAGATCAATCTCCCCCGCCGCGGCATTGTCCAGCGAGATGACAGGAACTTGCATTGTCTTCAGGCGCCCCTTACGCCGCGGCCGTCGGATAAGGCGCATCGGCATGCCGCTTGCGCTTCACCGCGTCCTTGATCAGCACATAGGCGCCCTTGGCGCCCGGCACCGCGCCAGTCACCAGCAGCAGGCCCTTTTCAAGGTCGTGCCCGGCGATCTTCAGGTTCTGCGTCGTGACGCGCTCGGACCCGAGATGGCCAGCCATCTTCTTGTTCTTGAAGGTCTTGCCCGGATCCTGGCGGTTGCCCGTCGAACCGTGCGAACGGTGGCTGATCGACACGCCGTGCGACGCTTCGAGGCCCGAGAAGTTCCAGCGCTTCATCGCACCGGCGAAGCCCTTGCCCTTCGTGATGCCGACGACATCGACGAACTGGCCCTTCACGAAGTGCGCGCCGGACACCTTGGCGCCCATGTCGAGCACGGCGTCGGTGGCGACGCGGAACTCAACGATCTTCTGCGGGGCTTCGACGCCCAGCTTGGCGAAGGCGCCCTTGTTCGGCTTGGAAACGTTCTTCGCCTTAGCATGCCCGATGCCGAGCTGCACAGCCGTGTACTTGTTCTTCGCTTCATCGCGCTGCCCGACTACGCGCACGTCATCGACGTGCAGCACAGTGACGGGAACAGTGGAGCCGTCCTCGTTGAACACGCGGCTCATGCCGAGCTTGCGTGCGACCAGGCCGGTCCGGCCATAGATAGCCATGACGTCGTCCTCAGATCTTGATTTCGACATCCACGCCGGAGGCCAGGTCGAGCTTCATCAGCGCGTCCACGGTCTGCGGGGTGGGGTCGACGATGTCGAGAAGCCGGCGATGAGTCCGGATCTCGAACTGCTCGCGGCTTTTCTTGTCCACGTGCGGCGAACGGTTCACGGTGAAGCGTTCGATCTGCGTGGGCAGCGGGATCGGCCCGCGAACCCGCGCACCGGTGCGCTTGGCCGTGTTGACGATCTCCCGCGTGCTGCCATCCAGCACGCGGTGATCGAACGCCTTGAGGCGAATGCGGATATTCTGGCTGTCCATGGCGATAGGCCTGTTCGTCCTTTCGGCTTACGCCACGATCTTCGCGACGACGCCCGCACCAACCGTGCGGCCACCTTCGCGGATCGCGAAACGCAGACCCTCATCCATCGCGATCGGCGCAATCAACTCGACGTCCATCGTCACGTTGTCGCCCGGCATCACCATCTCAACGCCCTCAGGCAGCTGCACCACACCCGTCACGTCCGTCGTGCGGAAGTAGAACTGCGGACGATAGTTCGTGAAGAACGGCGTGTGACGGCCACCCTCTTCCTTCGTCAGCACATAGGCCTCGGCCTTGAACTTCGTGTGCGGCGTGATCGAACCCGGGGCCGCCAGGACCTGGCCGCGCTCCACGTCTTCACGCTTCGTGCCGCGCAGCAGCGCGCCGATGTTGTCGCCCGCCTGCCCAGAGTCCAGCAGCTTGCGGAACATCTCGACGCCCGTGACCACCGTCTTCACCGTCGCCTTCAGCCCGATGATCTCGACTTCCTCGCCGACCTTGACGATCCCGCGCTCGACGCGACCCGTCACCACCGTACCGCGGCCCGAGATCGAGAACACGTCTTCCACCGGCATCAGGAACGGACGGTCCATCGCACGCACCGGCTGCGGGATATACGCATCCACCGCCGCCATCAGCTTCAGGATCGCCTGCTCGCCCTTCTCCGGATCCTTGTCCTCCAGCGCCATCAGCGCCGAGCCATGGATGATCGGAATGTCGTCGCCAGGGAACTGGTAGCTGCTCAGCAGCTCGCGCACTTCCATCTCGACCAGTTCCAGCAGGTCGGGGTCGGCCATGTCCGTCTTGTTCAGGAACACCACCAGCGCCGGCACGCCAACCTGCCGCGCCAGCAGGATGTGCTCGCGCGTCTGCGGCATCGGGCCATCGGCCGCCGACACCACCAGGATCGCGCCGTCCATCTGCGCCGCGCCCGTGATCATGTTCTTCACGTAGTCCGCGTGACCCGGGCAATCCACGTGGGCGTAGTGACGGTTCGCCGTCTCATACTCCACATGCGCCGTCGAGATCGTGATCCCGCGCGCCCGCTCCTCAGGTGCCTTGTCGATCTGGTCATACGCCGTGAACGTCGCACCACCGGTCTTCGCAAGGATCTTGGTGATCGCCGCCGTCAGCGACGTCTTGCCATGATCCACATGCCCGATCGTGCCGATGTTGCAGTGCGGCTTGTTCCGCTCAAACTTCGCCTTGGCCATCGTCGTCTATCCCTCAGATCGGGGTTTCGTTACCAGCGGTAGTGGCTGAAGGCCTTGTTGGCCTCTGCCATCCGGTGCGTGTCTTCGCGCTTCTTGACAGCCGTGCCGCGGTTGTTCGCCGCGTCCATCAGCTCGCCGGAGAGGCGTTCAATCATCGTGTTCTCGCCACGCTTGCGCGCCGCGTCGATCAGCCAGCGGATCGCCAGCGCCTGACGGCGCTCCGGGCGAACTTCCACCGGCACCTGGTACGTCGCACCACCGACGCGGCGCGAACGCACCTCGACGGCCGGCTTGGCGTTGTCCATCGCTTCGTGGAACACGCGCAGCGGGTCGGCGGCAGGGCCGCCACGGCGCTTCAGCGTTTCCATGGCACCATAGACGATGCCTTCGGCGGTGCTCTTCTTCCCGTCGTACATCAGCACGTTCATGAAACGGCTAAGGACGAGATCGCCGAACTTGGGATCCGGCAGGACTTCACGCTTTTCGGCGCGGTGACGACGCGACATATCTCAGCCCCTCACTTCGGCCGCTTGGCGCCATAGAGCGAACGCCGCTTGCGCCGCTTCGGCAGGCCCTGCGTGTCCAGAACGCCGCGCAGGATGTGGTAACGCACGCCCGGCAAGTCCTTCACGCGACCACCGCGGATCAGGACGACCGAGTGTTCCTGGAGGTTGTGACCCTCACCAGGAATATAGCTGACGACTTCGTAGCCGTTGGTGAGCCGGACCTTGGCGACCTTACGGAGCGCGGAGTTCGGCTTCTTCGGCGTCGTCGTATAGACGCGCGTGCAGACGCCGCGCTTCTGCGGGCACCCTTCAAGGGCCGGAACCTTGTTCCGCGTCGGCTTCGGCTCGCGCCCGTTGGCGATGAGCTGGTTGATCGTCGGCATGACGCCCCTTCGTGACCTTCGTCAAAACAAACAGCCCCAAACCAAACAGAACCGCCCGCCCAGGAACGCGTGAGCGTCTCCCTGGCGGGCACTGTCCTGCCTGCGGCCTATGTCGGAGAATTCCCGACGGCGCCGCTGGCGTAGAACTGTCAACCAAACCGACCGAGGCAACCGAGGGCTGCCCTGGCGTGAGATGCGGCTTCTAGGGTGCCCCATCCGATGAGTCAAGTGAGGTTGCCCCCACCTGAAACCGGCCGCCGTCCTTACGGGCGTCGACCGGAAAGCCTTGCTATTCCGCGGCCTGCGTGGCGTTGCCAGGCAATGCCACGGGCTGTGCGGGGGCCGCTGGCGCCGGTGCCAGACGCCCCTTGTCGCGCTGCGCGGCAATGGCGCGCAGGCGGTTCATGACGGACCCCGTGCCCGCCGGGATCAGACGCCCGACAATCACGTTTTCCTTCAAGCCGTTCAGCGTATCGACCTTGCCCGCGGTCGCGGCCTCGGTCAGCACGCGAGTCGTCTCCTGGAACGACGCCGCGCTGATGAACGACGTGGTCTGCAACGACGCCTTGGTGATGCCCTGCAGCACCGGTTCGGCGAAGGCCAGGCGTTCCTTGGCAGCGAGTCGCTTGGCGTTCTCGACCTCGTATTCCATGCGCTCGACCGTCTCGCCCACCAGGAAGGTGGTGTCGCCCGGATCCAGGATCTCGACCTTCTGCAGCATCTGGCGAACGATCACCTCGATGTGCTTGTCGTTGATCTTCACGCCCTGGAGTCGATAGACGTCCTGCACCTCGTTCACGAGGTAGTTCGCCAGGGCTTCCACACCCAGGACCCGCAGGATGTCGTGCGGGACTCGCGGCCCGTCCACCAACGGGTCGCCCCGCTTGACGTAGTCGCCTTCCTGCACGGACACGTGCTTGCCCTTGGGCACGAGGTATTCGCGCGGCACGGGCGGCTCGTCATCCACCTGGTCCGGCACCACCAGCACGCGGCGCTTGGCCTTGTAGTCCTTGCCGAACTCCACGCGCCCATCGATCTCGCTGATGATCGCGTGATCCTTGGGACGCCGTGCCTCGAACAACTCGGCGACTCGGGGCAGACCACCCGTGATGTCGCGCGTCTTGGACGATTCGCGCGGCAGGCGGGCCAGCACGTCGCCGGCGGCGACGGTCGTGTGGTTGTCGGTCGACAGAATCGAGCCCGGCGGCAGGAAGCTGATCGCTTCCGACCCATTGGCCCGCTTCACCACGGCGCCGTTCTCATCCTTGAGCAACAGGCGCGGCCGCAGGTCGGCGGCCTTGCCCGGCGCCTTGTATTCGACGACTTCCTTGAACGACAACCCGGTCACATCGTCCTGGCGATCGACCAGGGTGATGCCCTCGATCAGGTCGGCGTATTCCACGATGCCCGTGCGCTCGGTGATGATCGGAAGGGTGAATGGGTCCCACTCGGCCAGCTTCTGGCCGCGCACGACCTGCGCCCCCTCGTCCGTCAGCAGCTTCGCGCCATAGGGCACGCGGAAGCGCGCGCGTTCACGGCCCGCCACGTCGGACAGCAGGATCTCGCAGTTCCGGCTCATCACGATCGGCGCGTTCTGGCTGTTCACCACGATGTTGCGGTTGAACACCTTCACGCTGCCATCCGCCGTCGCCTCGACCGCCGACTGCTCGACGCCGCGCTGGGCGGCGCCGCCGATGTGGAAGGTACGCATGGTCAACTGCGTGCCAGGCTCACCGATCGACTGGGCAGCGATGACGCCGACAGCCTCACCGATATTGACCGGCGTGCCGCGGGCGAGGTCGCGCCCGTAGCAGAAGGCACAGCAACCCTGCTTGGCTTCGCAGGTCAGCACCGAGCGGATGAAGACTTCTTCGACACCAGCCTTCTCGATCTTCTCGGCATCCGGCTCGTCCACCAGACGGCCGCGGGTGACGATCACCTCCCCGGTCGCCGGGTCGATCACGTCGCGCTGGATGGTCCGGCCGAGGATCCGTTCGGACAGCGGCGAGACGACCTCACCCCCATCCATCACGGCGCGCACGGTCAGGCCCTTGTCGGTGCCGCAATCGACTTCCGAGATGATGCTGTCCTGCGCCACGTCCACCAGACGCCGCGTCAGGTAGCCCGAGTTCGCCGTCTTCAGCGCGGTATCGGCCAGGCCCTTACGGGCGCCGTGGGTGGAGTTGAAGTACTCCAGCACGGTCAGGCCTTCCTTGAAGTTCGCGATGATCGGCTGCTCGATGATCTCGCCCGAGGGCTTGGCCATCAGCCCGCGCATACCTGCCAACTGGCGCATCTGCGCCGGCGAGCCACGCGCACCGGAATGCGACATCATCCAGACGCTGTTGGTCTGGCGGCCGATCTCCTCGCGGGAAATCTCCGCCATCATGGCCGAGGCGACCGTGTCGGTGCAGCGCGACCAGGCGTCGACGACCTTGTTGTAGCGTTCGCCGGCGGTGATCAACCCGTCGAGGTACTGCTGCTCGAACTCCTTGACCTCGCTCTTGGTCTTGGCGATCTCGCCGCCCTTGCTGGCGGGGACCATCATGTCGTCCTTGCCGAAGGAAATCCCGGCCTTGGCCGCATTGGCGAAGCCCAGGCCCATCAGCCGGTCGGCGAAGATCACGCTCTCCTTCTGGCCGCAGTGACGGTAGACCGCGTCGATCACGTCCGACACGGCCTTCTTGGTCAGCATGCGGTTGACCAGCGAATAGGGCAGCAGCGGATGCTTCGGCATCAGGTTGCCGATCATCACGCGGCCCGGCGTGGTCACCACGCGCTCCATGACCAATTCCCCTTCCGGGTTCATGGTCTGGCGGCGCATGCGGATCTTGGTGTGCAGCGTGATCGCCTTGGCGGCCAGCGCCTGCTCGATCTCGCCCATCTCCGAGAAGGCCTTGGCGGCGCGCTCGTCGGCCACCTTGTACTCGGGCGTTTCCAGGCTGAGGTAGTAGATGCCGAGCACGATGTCCTGGCTCGGCACGATGATCGGCTTGCCGTTCGCGGGCGACAGGATGTTGTTCGTGCTCATCATCAGCACGCGGGCTTCCAACTGGGCCTCGAGGCTCAGCGGCACGTGCACGGCCATCTGGTCGCCGTCGAAGTCGGCGTTGAAGGCGGTGCAGACCAGCGGGTGCAACTGGATCGCCTTGCCTTCGACCAACACCGGCTCGAACGCCTGGATGCCCAGGCGGTGCAGCGTGGGCGCGCGGTTCAGCAGGACCGGGTGCTCGCGGATCACCTCTTCCAGGATGTCCCAGACCTCCGGACGCTCCTTCTCCACCATCCGCTTGGCGGCCTTGATGGTCGTGGCGTGACCGTACTTCTCCAGCTTGGAGTAGATGAACGGCTTGAACAGCTCGAGCGCCATCTTCTTCGGCAACCCGCACTGGTGCAGCTTCAGCTCAGGCCCGACCACGATGACCGAACGGCCCGAGTAGTCGACGCGCTTGCCGAGAAGGTTCTGACGGAAACGGCCCTGCTTGCCCTTCAGCATGTCGGACAGCGACTTCAGCGGGCGCTTGTTGGCGCCGGCGATCGCACGGCCGCGACGGCCGTTGTCGAACAGCGCGTCCACCGCTTCCTGCAGCATGCGCTTTTCATTGCGCACGATGATGTCGGGCGCGCGCAGTTCGATCAGGCGCTTCAACCGGTTGTTACGGTTGATGACGCGGCGATACAGGTCGTTCAGGTCCGACGTCGCGAAGCGACCGCCGTCCAGCGGCACCAGCGGGCGCAGTTCCGGCGGAATGACCGGGACGACGTCCAGGATCATCCATTCCGGCCGGCAGCCGCTTTCGCCAAAGGCTTCCAGCAGCTTCAGCCGCTTGACCAGCTTCTTGCGCTTGGCCTCGGACGTCGTCTCCTTCAGGTCGGCGCGCAGGCGCGGCGCTTCCTTCTGGATGTCGATGCCGTGCAGGATCTGCTTCACCGCCTCGGCGCCGATGCCGACCTGGAAGGCTTCCTCGCCGAACTCGTCGAGCTTGGCCTGGAACTGGTCCTCGGTCAGGAGCTGATGCAGCTTGAGGTCGGTCAGACCCGGCTCCAGCACCACATGGCTTTCGAAGTACAGGACCTTCTCCAGGTCCTTCAGCGTCATATCGACCATCAGGCCGACGCGCGACGGCAGCGACTTCAGGAACCAGATGTGCGCGACGGGGCTGGCGAGTTCGATGTGGCCCATGCGCTCACGGCGCACCTTGGCCAAGGTGACTTCGACGCCGCACTTTTCGCAGATGATGCCGCGGAACTTCATCCGCTTGTACTTGCCGCACAGGCACTCGTAGTCCTTGATCGGCCCAAAGATGCGGGCACAGAACAGCCCGTCCCGCTCCGGCTTGAAGGTGCGGTAGTTGATCGTCTCGGGCTTCTTGATCTCGCCGTAGCTCCAGGAGCGGATCTGCTCCGGGCTCGCGATCGCGATCTTGATCTGGTCGAAGGTCATTGCCTGGCCGGTCTGGCCCAGGATCTTCATCAACTCGGACATGCAGCGTCCTTTCCGTCAGGGGGGAAAGCCGGGGCCGCGCGGGCCCCGGGTCCAAATCATTCGGCCAAGGTCACTCGGCGCGGGTTTCCAGGTCGACGTTCAGGCCAAGGCTCTTCAGTTCCTTGACCAGCACGTTGAAGGATTCCGGAATACCGGCCTCGAACGTGTCCTGGTCGCGCACGATCGCCTCGTAGACCTTGGTACGGCCCGACACGTCGTCCGACTTCACCGTCAGCATTTCCTGCAACGTGTAGGCGGCGCCGTAAGCTTCGAGCGCCCAGACCTCCATTTCGCCGAAACGCTGACCGCCGAACTGCGCCTTGCCGCCCAGGGGCTGCTGCGTGACCAGCGAATACGGACCAATCGACCGCGCGTGGATCTTGTCGTCGACCAGGTGGTGCAGCTTCAGCATGTAGATGTAGCCGACAGTCACCTTGCGTTCGAAGCGTTCGCCCGTGCGACCATCCTGCAGCCAGACCTGGCCCGAGGTATCGAGGCCGGCCTTCACCAGCATGCCTTCGATATCCTGGATGTTCGCGCCGTCGAACACCGGCGTCGCGATCGGAATGCCCTTCTTGAGGTTGTCGCCGAGTTCGATCAGCTCATCCTCGGTCATCCCGGCGATGTCGCGGTCGAAGACCTCGGTGCCATAGATGTCCTTCAGCTTGTCCATCAGCTCGTCACGCGCGGCGGCGGTGCGGCGGTAGTCTTCCACCAACTCGCCGACCTGCTTGCCGAGAGAGGCGCAAGCCCAGCCCAGGTGCGTCTCCAGGATCTGCCCGACGTTCATGCGCGACGGCACGCCCAGCGGGTTCAACACGATGTCCACATGCGTGCCGTCTTCGAGGAACGGCATGTCCTCGATCGGCACGACGCGGCTGACGACGCCCTTGTTGCCGTGACGGCCGGCCATCTTGTCGCCCGGCTGCAGCTTGCGCTTCACCGCCACGAAGACCTTGACCATCTTCATCACGCCAGGGGGCAGTTCATCGCCGCGCTGCAGCTTCTCGACCTTGCTGTCGAAACGCTTCTGCAGCTTCTCGACGGCAGCATCGAACTCCCGCTTCAGGGCTTCGATCTCGGCCATCGAGGCATCGTCCTGCACGCCGATCTGGCGCCAGGTCATGCGGTTGAACTCGGACAGCACCTCATCGGTGATGACCGTGCCGACCTTGACGCCCTTGAAGCCGCCCGAAGCCTTGCGGTTCAGCAGGCGTTCGCGCAGGCGCGAGGTGAAGCTGCGCTCCTGGATCGCGCGCTCGTCGTCGCGGTCCTTGGCCAGGCGCTCGATCTCCGAACGCTCGATCGCCATCGCGCGCTCGTCCTTGTCCACGCCACGGCGGCTGAACACGCGGACGTCGACGATGGTGCCCGTGACGCCCGGCGGCAGGCGCAGCGACGTGTCGCGCACGTCGGACGCCTTTTCACCGAAGATGGCGCGCAACAACTTCTCTTCCGGCGTCATCGGGCTTTCGCCCTTCGGCGTCACCTTGCCGACCAGGATGTCGCCCGGCTGCACTTCGGCGCCGATGTAGACGATGCCGGCCTCGTCGAGGTTGCGCAGGGCTTCCTCGCCGACGTTCGGGATGTCGCGGCTGATTTCTTCCTGCCCGAGCTTCGTGTCGCGGGCCATGACTTCGAATTCCTCGATGTGGATCGAGGTGAAGACGTCATCCCGGGCGATACGCTCGCTGATCAGAATGCTGTCTTCGAAGTTGTAGCCATTCCATGGCATGAAGGCGACGAGCACGTTCCGGCCCAGCGCCAGTTCGCCGAGTTCGGTCGACGGGCCGTCGGCGATGATGTCGCCCGGCCGCACCACATTGCCGACCCGCACGAGGGGCCGCTGATTGATGCAGGTGCTCTGGTTGCTGCGCATGAACTTGCGCAGGCGGTAGATATCGACGCCACGGGTGGTGCCGTCATCGCCCGTCGCGCGCACCACGATACGGGCGCCGTCGATGCTGTCCACGATGCCGTCGCGGCGGGCCACGATGGTCGCGCCCGAGTCACGGGCAACCGCCGCTTCCATCCCCGTGCCGACCAGCGGCGCATCGGACTGGATCAGCGGCACCGCCTGGCGCTGCATGTTCGAACCCATGAGCGCGCGATTCGCGTCGTCGTTCTCAAGGAACGGGATCAGCGCCGCGGCCACGGAGACCAACTGCTTCGGCGACACGTCGATCGCCGTCACTTCCTCCGGCTTCACCAGGCGGAAGTCGCCGTTCTGCCGCACGCTGACCAATTCGCTGCGGAATTGGCCGGTGACCGCGTCCACATCGGCATCGGCCTGGGCGACGATCAGCTTGTCTTCCTGCATCGCCGACAGATAGATCGGGTCGCCCGAGATATGGCCGTCCTTCACCATCCGGTACGGCGTCTCGATGAAGCCGTACTTGTTCACCTTGGCGAAGGTCGCGAGGCTGTTGATCAGCCCGATGTTCGGCCCTTCCGGCGTCTCGATCGGGCAGATGCGGCCGTAATGCGTCGGGTGCACGTCGCGCACCTCGAAGCCGGCACGCTCACGCGTAAGACCGCCCGGCCCGAGCGCCGAAAGACGACGCTTATGCGTCACTTCCGACAGCGGGTTGGTCTGGTCCATGAACTGCGACAACTGGCTGCTGCCGAAGAACTCGCGCACCGCGGCGGCCGCGGGCTTCGCGTTGATCAGGTCATGCGGCATGACGCTGTCGATATCGACCGAGCCCATGCGTTCCTTGATCGCGCGCTCCATGCGCAGCAACCCGACGCGGTACTGGTTCTCCATCAACTCGCCGACCGAACGCACCCGGCGGTTGCCGAGGTTGTCGATGTCGTCGATCTGGCCCTTGCCGTCCTTCAATTCCTGAAGGGTCTTCACCGTGGCGACGATGTCCTGCTTGCGCAGGGTGCGCAGGGTGTCCGGCGCGTCGTCGAAGGAGAAGTTCAGGCGCATGTTCATCTTCACGCGGCCGACCGCGGAAAGGTCATAGCGGTCGCCGTCGAAGAACAGCCCACGGAACAGCGCTTCGGCCGTGTCCGGCGTCGGCGGTTCGCCCGGGCGCATCACCCGGTAGATGTCCATCAGCGCTTCGTCACGGTTGGAATTCTTGTCCACCGCCAACGTGTTGCGGATCCACGGGCCGACCTGCTGGTCGATCGCCAGCATCGACAACTCGTCGATCCCGGCCTGCTCCAGCGCGGCCAGCTTCGGCTCGGTCAATTCCTCGCCGGCTTCGGCCCAGATCTCACCCGTTTCCAGGTTGACCATGTCCTCGGCGACGTAGCGGCCGAGCAGGTCGGCGCGGCTGACCAGCACTTCGGTCGTGCCGGCTTCCAGGATCTTCCGCGCCACGCGCGGGGTCATCTTGGCTTCCTTCTCCGCCACGACCTGGCCGGTCTTGGCGTCGACCAGGGCCTCGATCAGCTTGATGCCGCGGAAGGCCTCGGGCTCGAACGGACGGCTCCAGCCCTTCGGGCCGTTGCGGAACTGCACGCGGCCGTAGAAGTGGGTGAGGATCTCCTCGGCATCCATGCCGCGGACCTCGTTCGGCTCCAGCGGGGCGCCCTTCTCCAGGCGCTTCTGCTCGGTCGCGGCGCTGTCCAGCGCATAGAGCAAGGTCGTCGCCGGCAGCTTGCGCTTGCGGTCGATGCGAACGTAGCAAATGTCCTTGGCGTCGAATTCGAAGTCGAGCCACGAGCCGCGATACGGGATCACCCGCGCGGCAAACAGGTACTTGCCGCTGCTGTGGGTCTTGCCCTTGTCGTGGTCGAAGAAGACGCCCGGGCTGCGGTGCATCTGGCTGACGATGACGCGCTCGGTGCCATTGATGATGAAGGTGCCGTTGTCGGTCATGAGCGGCATGTCGCCCATGTAGACGTCCTGCTCCTTGATATCGCGGACCGACCGGCTGCCGGTGTCCTCGTCGATATCCCAGACGATCAGGCGCAGGCGCACCTTCAGCGGGGCGGCATAGGTCAGCCCGCGCTGGATGCATTCCTCGACGTCGTACTTGGGGTCTTCCAGCTCGTACTGGACGAATTCCAGCCGGCCACGGCCCGCGAAGTCGTCGATCGGGAAGACCGATTTGAACACTTCCTGCAGCCCGGCATGCATCCGGGCGTCCGGATGGACCTCCATCTGCAAGAAGGCCTCGTAGCTGGCCCGTTGCACGTCGATGAGGTTGGGCATCGGCGCCACTTCGGGCAGACGCCCAAAGGACTTGCGGATACGCTTCCGCCCGGTGAAGCTGCCCGAACCAAAGGACTTGCCGATCGCGTTCATGCCTGTCCTGCTGCCCCTATCTGCTCCGGCCCCGAACTCCCCGGCCGGCGGGGTAAAATCCCTCCAAGGCCGCCATCGGCCCGAAAGGACACGCCGGACAAGTCCCGGCGAAGAAACGCCCCGGTCATAGTCACCCGGGTAAAAAACGCAGGCGCGGGAAGAAGCCGGTTCCCCGGCCTCCCCCCGTTCCCGTCAGTCGTAACCCCGGCGCTGTCGCAGCGCCGGGCGGTCGAGAGCCGTGTTACTTGACCTCAACCTTGGCGCCGTTCTCTTCCAGCACCTTCTTGATCTTCTCGGCCTCATCCTTCGAGACGGCTTCCTTGACGACCTTCGGAGCGCCTTCGACCAGATCCTTGGCTTCCTTCAGGCCGAGGCCCGTGATCGTCCGGATCTCCTTGATCACGTTGATCTTCTTGTCGCCGGCGGCAACCAGGGTCACCGTGAATTCGGTCTGCGCCTCAACCGGGGCAGCAGCGGCGGCGGCGGGGGCTGCGGCAGCAGCGACCGGCGCGGCAGCGGAGACGCCCCACTTCTCTTCGAGCATCTTCGACAGTTCGGCGGCCTCGAGGACCGTCAGGGCGGAGAGTTCCTCCACCAGCTTAGCGAGTTCGGCCATGTTCGTGTTCCTTCGATCTAATGGCTTGGATTGGACTTGACAACCCCGGACCCCGGACAACCCGGGGCGGGGACACTGGCTGGCGACCTATAGTCAGGCCGCCTCGGCCTCATCCTTGCTCTCGTCCTTCTTGGCATACGCCGCCAGGACCCGCGCAACCTGCCCACCGGGGGCCTGAAGCACCGACGCGATCCGCGTGCCTGGGGTCTGGATCATGCCCAGCAACCCTGCGCGCAGCGCGTCCAGCGACGGCAGCTCGGCCAGTGCCTTGACCCCATCGGGGTTCAGCATCTGGGTCCCGAGCGCGCCGCCGAGGATCACGAACTTATCGTTCGTCTTGGCGAACTCCACGGCAGTCTTCGCCACGGCCACCGGATCCCGCGACCACGCAAGCGCGGTCGGACCCTTCAGCATAGGCGAAATGCCCTGGAAGCGGGTGCCGTCGAGGGCGAGCATGGCGAGCCGGTTCTTCGCGACCTTATACGTCGCTCCCGCCGCCTTCATCCGGCGCCGCAGGTTCAGCACGTGCGTGGCGGTCAACCCATTGTTCTGGGTAACCAGCACGAACGACGTCTCTGCGAACACCGTGGCGAGGGAGGCGACGAAATCGCGCTTCTCCGTACGATCCACGTCTCGTCTCCGTCGGTGGCCGAACCCTTATGGAAGGGGCACGGCCGGTTCACACCGGGGCGTCACGGATGTGACACCCCTGTTCGCCTGCCTGAGTTCGAGACACCAAGCCAAGCCATTGCGCGGGCGAACCCGCGGTCTGTCTGTTCTGGCACCCCGCCTACCCGTCGCGCCGCCATGCGGCCTTAAAGCCTTGAAAAGGCTACGTCGGGTCTCTGACAGGTTTCGGATGGCGACCATGGCCGCCACCCTGCCCACCACCCCGGAGGGTGGCGAATTTCTTCAGCCGTTGGCCGAAAGGGACGCGATGTCCACCTTCACACCAGGCCCCATCGAAGACGACACGGCGGCCTTCTTCACATAGGTGCCCTTGGCACCCGCCGGGCGGGCGCGCTGGATCGCATCGACCAGGGCGCGGGCGTTCTCGACCAGCTTCTCTTCGCTGAAGGAGACCTTGCCGATGCCGGCATGGATGATCCCGGCCTTCTCGGCGCGGAACTCGACCTGGCCGGCTCGGGCGGCGTTGATCGCGCCCTTCACGTCCATGGTCACGGTGCCGAGCTTGGGGTTCGGCATCAGGCCGCGCGGGCCCAAGACCTTACCCAGGCGACCAACGAGGCCCATCATGTCCGGGGTCGCGATGCAACGATCGAAGTCGATCTTGCCTTCCTGCACCGCGGCGGCCAGGTCGTCGGACCCAACCACGTCGGCGCCGGCGGCGGTCGCTTCATCGGCCTTGGCGCCACGGGCGAAGACCGCCACGCGCACGGTCTTGCCGGTGCCGTTCGGCAGGCCGACGACGCCGCGGACCATCTGGTCGGCGTGGCGCGGATCGATGCCGAGGTTCATCGACATCTCGACCGTCTCGTCGAACTTGGCCTTCGCATTGGCGCGGACCAGCTTCACGGCCTCCACCAGGCCATAGGACTTCTCGCGATCGAAGGCCTCATAGGCCGCGGTCAGCTTCTTGCTCAGCTTGGCCATCGGATCAGCCCTCCAACACGGTGATGCCCATGGAACGGGCGGAGCCCGTCAGCATGGACACGGCGCTTTCCACATCGGTGCAGTTCATGTCCTGCATCTTGATCGCCGCGATCTCGCGAAGCTGCGTCTTCGTGACGCGGCCGACGGGGCCACCCTTGCCGGGGGTCGTCGTGCCCTTCTCGATCTTCGCCGCCTTCTTCAGGAAGTAGGTGTTCGGCGGGGTCTTGGTCACGAAGGTGAAGGTACGGTCGCTGAACGCGGTGATGACCACCGGCGTCGGCGTGCCGGGCTCCATGCCCTGCGTCGCCGCGTTGAATTCCTTCACGAACTGCATGATGTTCAGGCCGCGCTGACCCAGCGCCGGGCCGACCGGCGGCGAGGGATTCGCCTTGGCCGCGGGGATCTGCAGCTTGATGTAACCGACGATTTTCTTCGCCATTAACCAAAGTCCTCTGTTGCGTCAGAGGCCCGCGGTTCATGCGGCCGGGTTGCCCCGACCTCCCGCGTTCCTGCGAACAAGTTAATAAACCGCAGACCGGAAACCGGCCCGCAGGGGAGGCGGGCGTATAGTCCCCCCTCACCCGACTGTCGAGTCACCCCAGCCATACCCAGGGGTCAGAGCTTCTCCACCTGGGCGTATTCCAACTCGACCGGCGTGGAACGCCCGAAGATGGACACGCTGACCTTGAGGCGGGAGCGTTCCTCGTCGACCTCTTCCACCGTGCCGTTGAAGCTGGTGAACGGGCCATCGGCCACCCGGACCTGTTCGCCGACTTCGTAGATGATCGAGGGGCGCTTGGGCTTGTCCACGCCTTCCTGGACCTGCTTGACCACCCGCTGGGCTTCGGCCTCGCTGATCGGGGTGGGCTTGTTCTTGGTGCCGAGGAAGCCGGTGACCTTGGGGGTGTCCTTGACCAGGTGCCAGGCGTCGTCGGTCATCGCCATCTTCACCAGCACGTAGCCGGGGAAGAACTTGCGCTCGGAGGCGATCTTCTGGCCCTTGCGGACCTCAACCACTTCTTCCGTCGGGACCAGGATGTCGCCGAAGGCATCGGCCAGGCCCTTCTGTTCGGCCTGCTGCTTGATCTGCTCCGCAATCTTCTTCTCGAAGCCGGAATAGACGTGCACGACGTACCACTTGAGATCGGCCATCTCAGACTCCAAAACCAAAGAGGAGGCTCATGGCGAGCTGGATCAGCTTGTCCACAACCAGGAAGAACACGGCCGCCAACGCCGACAGCGCCAGCACAAGCCCGGTCGTGATGAGGGTTTCCTTGCGTGACGGCCAGGTGACTCGCGCCACCTCGGTCTTCACGTCGCGGACGTATTGCACCGGATCGAACCTGGCCAATTCCGGCCCCTTCAACGCTGCGCGGGCGGAAGGCCCTTTTAGGGCCCGCCACCCGCGGTGGAAACAGGACTGCGGCGGGGGTTGGCAGGGGCGGAGGGTCTCGAACTCTCAACCTCCGGTTTTGGAGACCGGCGCTCTAGCCAATTGAGCTACGCCCCTTCACCCCACCGCAGTGGACGCGCCTTATAGCCGCGCCCGTTTCCGCCCGCCATACCCTGGCGGACGGAATCTCCATTAAGGATCGTTACGCCACGATCTTCGCGACGACGCCCGCACCAACCGTGCGGCCACCTTCGCGGATCGCGAAACGCAGACCCTCATCCATCGCGATCGGCGCAATCAACTCGACGTCCATCGTCACGTTGTCGCCCGGCATCACCATCTCAACGCCCTCAGGCAGCTGCACCACACCCGTCACGTCCGTCGTGCGGAAGTAGAACTGCGGACGATAGTTCGTGAAGAACGGCGTGTGACGGCCACCCTCTTCCTTCGTCAGCACATAGGCCTCGGCCTTGAACTTCGTGTGCGGCGTGATCGAACCCGGGGCCGCCAGGACCTGGCCGCGCTCCACGTCTTCACGCTTCGTGCCGCGCAGCAGCGCGCCGATGTTGTCGCCCGCCTGCCCAGAGTCCAGCAGCTTGCGGAACATCTCGACGCCCGTGACCACCGTCTTCACCGTCGCCTTCAGCCCGATGATCTCGACTTCCTCGCCGACCTTGACGATCCCGCGCTCGACGCGACCCGTCACCACCGTACCGCGGCCCGAGATCGAGAACACGTCTTCCACCGGCATCAGGAACGGACGGTCCATCGCACGCACCGGCTGCGGGATATACGCATCCACCGCCGCCATCAGCTTCAGGATCGCCTGCTCGCCCTTCTCCGGATCCTTGTCCTCCAGCGCCATCAGCGCCGAGCCATGGATGATCGGAATGTCGTCGCCAGGGAACTGGTAGCTGCTCAGCAGCTCGCGCACTTCCATCTCGACCAGTTCCAGCAGGTCGGGGTCGGCCATGTCCGTCTTGTTCAGGAACACCACCAGCGCCGGCACGCCAACCTGCCGCGCCAGCAGGATGTGCTCGCGCGTCTGCGGCATCGGGCCATCGGCCGCCGACACCACCAGGATCGCGCCGTCCATCTGCGCCGCGCCCGTGATCATGTTCTTCACGTAGTCCGCGTGACCCGGGCAATCCACGTGGGCGTAGTGACGGTTCGCCGTCTCATACTCCACATGCGCCGTCGAGATCGTGATCCCGCGCGCCCGCTCCTCAGGTGCCTTGTCGATCTGGTCATACGCCGTGAACGTCGCACCACCGGTCTTCGCAAGGATCTTGGTGATCGCCGCCGTCAGCGACGTCTTGCCATGATCCACATGCCCGATCGTGCCGATGTTGCAGTGCGGCTTGTTCCGCTCAAACTTCGCCTTGGCCATCGGGCCGTTCTCCGTCTCTACAGATTTGATTGGATGAGTCGCAGCCCAAGGCGTGGCCCGCGATCTGGAGCGGGTGACGGGAATCGAACCCGCACTACCAGCTTGGAAGGCTGACACTCTACCGTTGAGTTACACCCGCTAAGGAAAATCAGTCCACAGATTACGCGCCCCAACACCGGCCGGCATATGGAAGGGGTTGGATTCGAACCAACGTAGGCGTGCGCCAGCGGATTTACAGTCCGCCCCCTTTAGCCACTCGGGCACCCTTCCCCAACGCCAGCCGGTGAGAGCGGGCGGAGGTATCGGCAAAACGGACGGGGTGTCAACGTGACAATCCGAAGTTGGCCGCGCGACGTCCTCCTGGCGCAGGGGAGCCGCGCGGGATCGGCCCTTGTGCGGCGGCCCGGCATGGGCAGGATACATCATGCCCCGACCCCCTTCCCGCCCACCCAGCCGCCGCCCCGGTGCGGGTGGCCATGATGCCGATGCGCCCCGCGCACCGCGCGCCCCCCGCCCCCCGACGTCGGAAGACCGCGGCCGCAAGCCGCCTTTCGCCGGCCGCGAACGCCCCGAAGCCGCCGCGGCGCCATTCCGCGCCGGGCGCGACGACAGCCGCGCCCCACGCCGGTCCTTCGAATCCCGTGACGAGGAGCGCCGGCCCGCCGGCCCGCCGCGCGGCGCCCCCATGGCCGACCGCCCGCCCTACCGCGCCCGCAGCGCCCAGCCGGCCGCCGAGGGCGAACGCCCGCCCCGCGCCGCCCGCCCCTACAACCAGGACAAGCCGGCCCGCACGCCGCGCGCCGACGAACGCCCCCGTGGCGGGTTTGCCCCCCGCCCGGCCGATTCGGATCGGCCGGCCAGGTCGGAGGCGCGCCCAAGCGCGCCGCGCCCGCCGCGCTTCGACCCGACACGCACCGAATCCCCCCGCGCCGAGTCGCAGCGCCCCGCCTTCCTGCGCGACGCCCGCCAAGGCCGCCTGCCGCGTGTCACCGAGGCCGATGCCGCCCCCATTGCCACCCCGCCCAATACCTACTGGCTCTACGGGCTGCATGCGGTCGAAGCGGCGCTTCGCAACACCTCCCGCCGCGGCCACCGGCTGCTGCTGACGGCCGATGCCGAAGCGACCCTGACCGCCCGCCTGCCGCCCGAGGCGCTGACCCGTGGGCGCCTGACCCCCGAACGCGCCGACCGGCAGCGCTTCCAGACCTTCCTGACCGAGGATGCGGTGCACCAGGGCGCCGCCATGCTGGTCGAACCCCTGACCAATTCGCAGTTGGAGCGGGTGATCGCCGCCCGCCCCGGCCCGGTCGTGCTGCTCGACCAGGTGACCGACCCGCGCAACGTGGGTGCGATCCTGCGTTCCGCCGCGGCCTTCGGCGCCGCCGCCGTGGTGCTGCAATCGCGCCACGCGCCGCCGGAAACCGGCGCCATGGCCCGGGCCGCATCCGGCGCGCTGGACCTGGTGCCGATCGTGCGGGAGGTGAACCTGGCCCGCACCATCCAGTCGCTCCAGAAACTGGAATTCTGGGTCGTCGGCCTGGCCGGCACCGCCACCCGCACGATGGCGGAGGCGGGGCTGGGCACGCGCCGGATCGCGCTGGTGCTGGGGGCGGAGGACGCCGGTCTGCGCCGCCTGCAGCGCGAGACCTGCGACGAATTGCTGCGCCTGCCGATGGCCGAAGGGGTCGAGAGCCTGAACGTCTCGGCCGCCGCCGCTGTCGCGCTGTATGAAGTCTCCCGTCGCTAAAAAAGGGGGAAACCCGCGATGTCCGACGCCGCCAGCCTGATTCTGCAAGCACGTCGCGCGCGAAGAATGCTGGCGCCGTTGGAGGCGCTGGCGCCGAACACGCCGGCCGAGGGCTATGCCATCCAGGTCGCGCTGGCGGGGTTGATGGGTGACGTGCCGCCGGCCGGCTTCAAGATCGGCGCGACGACGGCGCAGATGCAGGCCTACCTCGGCCTGACCGGGCCGGCCGCCGGATTCGTGTCGGCGGCGGGGCTGCATGCCTCGGGAGCCAGGCTGCGCTTCGCCGATTTCGTGAACCCTGGCGTCGAATGCGAAATCGCCCTGCGGCTTGGCCGCGATATCGCACCCGCCCCCTGCACGATCGAACAGGCCACCGCCGCCATCGCCGAGGTCTTTGCCGGCATCGAGATCGTCGAACGCCGCTACGACGACTTCCTGGCCCTGGGCGCCCCGACCCTGATCGCCGACCAGGTCTTCCACGCCGCCGGCGTGACCGGCGCCCCCGCCCCCGGCTGGCCGGGCATCGCGCTGAAGGCGGCGCGCGGCCGCATGCTGGTGGATGGGGTGGAACGCGGCGCGGGCGTGGGCGCCGACCTGCTGGGCGACCCGCTGGCGGCATTGGCCTGGCTGGCCGATTCGGGCGCGGCGCACGGGTTTGGCGGGCTGCGGGCCGGGCAGATCGTGTTCCTGGGGTCGGTGACGCCGCCGATCTGGCTGGATGGCCCCTGCACGGTGAAGGTCGCCTTCGACCTGCTGGGCGAAGTGCAGCTTTCGTTCGCCTAGCGATCCCACGATTCATTCGGGGTTAGGGATTCGCGACCCATAACACCCGTGCCGCTGCTGTCTTGCGGTTCCGCGCCAGAAGGGCCCGTGGGTGAGGAACCCCTCGTATGTGCCCCGCCGAGATGCGACCTTCTACCTGGCCTGACTTGTCCGATGACCACCAGCTTGTCCTTGCGCGTGAAGCCCTGCGTCGCGCGGCCGAAACCATGGCGCAGCACGCCGATCTGCTGGCGGTCGAGATGGAGCGTGGCACCCTCCTGGACCAGGGCGGCCCTGATGCCTTGCGGCTCTTCGCCAATGTGATGCGCGCAACGAACTCCGATGCTTTCGGTGTGGCGGGCCATGCGTGACCTGACAGCGCGAAGGGCAAGCCTTGCCTGATGGCAGGCGGCCGGACTAATCCTGCGCGGACCACGCTGTGGTCGTGCAATGCCCGGTTAGCACAGCGGTAGTGCAGCGGTTTTGTAAACCGAAGGTCGGGGGTTCAATCCCCTCACCGGGCATGCCGCCCCGAGCACACATCCGTCATTGCAGCGGCGACACCGACGGCATTAGCGTGACCTCCTCCCAAAGGAGGCTCTGCAATGTGGACCTTCATTCGCCCGCTCTGCATCTGGCTCTGCCTCTGGGCGGTGCCGCTGGCGGCGCGTGGGAATGACGCGCAGCCGCCATCCTTCGCCCCACCCGTGCTGGCCCAGGCGGGTGGCGCTGCCTTCGACGGTACCTGGGATGGCCGCGGCACGCTCGTCTCCGTCGGGGGGCGCGGAACCGATTGTGGGGGGCCATCGATCGGGCATCGCCTGACCGTCAACAACGGCCAGCTCACGATCGAGTACAGCCCGCCCAATGGGATTCGGTTTGCCGGGCCGGTGGCGGCGGATGGGCGCTTCGATCTCTATTCCGGACCATCCCACTTCGCCGGGCAGTTCGCCGGCGGGACCATGACCGCGACATTCCGCAACCGGTCCTGCGAACGAAACTGGCGATTCCGCCGCCAGGCGGCTGGTTGAGCCTGGATCGGCTGCTGCCGCGATCGGCGGCGCGTCGCAGCATCGGGACCGCAAGGTAAATTGTTGCGAAGTCATACCGATTGACGGGCCGTCCATTTTGATGCGTTATCGAATCGTATCGATTACGATACTTTCGATCGCAAAGGCCCCGATCCCCCATGCCAGCATCTCGCCTGCTCGTCTGCGCCCTGTCCCTCGGCCTCGCCGCCTGTGCCGGCCGCGCCCCGGCCCCCGTGGCGGTCGTTCAACCGATGGACGAAAGCATGGATTGCAACGCGATCCAGGCCGAGGTCGCCGCCAACAACCAGCGCCTTTCGGCCCTTGGGTCCGAAAGCGGGGCCAAGGTGGCGCAGAACGTCATCGCGGGGGTCGCGGGCGCGATCTTCATCCTTCCGCTCTTCCTGATGGATTTCCAGGGTGCCGCCGGGATCGACGAACGGTCGATCCAGGCCAGGAACGCCTATCTCTCCACCCTTGCGCGGGCCCGCTGCACCACGCAGGCGCCTGTTGCCTGACGCTACGCCAGCATCGCCGCGATCTCCGCCGCCGTCGGCATCGCCGTCCCTGCGCCCTGCCTGGTGCAGGCGATGGCCGCCGCGGCATTCGCCCGCGCCATGGCGGGCGCCAGCGGCATGCCCGCCGCCAGGCCCGCCGCCAGCACCCCGCACCAGCAATCCCCGGCGCCCACGGTATCGACCGGCGTGACGACAAACGGCGATGCCGTCACCACCCCCTGCCTGGTCGCCGCCACAGCACCCCGCTCCGCCAGGGTCACCACCACGTCGATGCCCAGCGCCCGGTGCAGCGCCGCCGCGTCTGGGTGGCAGCCAAGCCCGGCGCCGAGCCAAGCGGCTTCCGGCTCGTTGACCACCAACAGGTCCAGCGCGCGCAGGGCCGCGACCTCCATCGGCGCGGCCGGTGCCAGGTTCATCACCACCCGCGCGCCGCGGGCGCGGGCGCGCAGGATCAGCGCCGCGTTCTCCGCCGCCGGGACCTCCATCTGCAACAGCAGCACCGTGCCCGGCCCCAGGTCCGCGTCCCCGACCTGATCCGCACGGGCCAAAGCATTGGCGCCGGTCGATACGGCGATCTGGTTGGCGCCCTGTGCATCGACGCAAACGGCGGCCAGCCCCGTCGGGCGATCGACAACCCGCAGCCGGGTCAGATCGACACCGGCCACCCGCAGCGGGGCCGTGACCACCTCGGCCGCCGGATCCGCGCCGACGGCACCGGCAAAGGCGATGGCGACGCCCTGCCCGCCCCGCGCCGCCGCCAGCGCCTGGTTCGCCCCCTTGCCGCCGGGCAGCATAGGGCCGGCCTCGCCCAGCACCGTCTCGCCGGCGCGCGGCAGGTGCGGCAGGCGGAAGACCAGGTCGGCGGCGGCCGAGCCAAAGACCAGGACAAGCGGAGTCATGGCACCAGCAGCGCCTCGTCCATCGCGCGTTCGCGCAGGCGGGTGATCAGCGCGCCAAACGCCGGGTCCACCGCCGCGGCCGGGTCCATCCGCCGGGCCGACTGCGCCACGGTCACCCCCGCCTGGCGCCAGGCCAACCCGCCGGAGATGACGCCCTGGCAAAACCCCTGCAACCGGTCGCAGCCCATGGCGAAGCGGGCCTCGTTGCTCTCGCCCGCCTCGAACTCCTCCCACAGCGCGCGCAGGGGCTGGCCGAGGTCGGGTGGCAGGGTCGCGAAAATGCGGTCGGCGGCGGCCAGTTCGCGGGCGGCCTGGGTGGCCGCACCTGGCGCGTCGAAAGCGAAGGTATCGCCGGCCTCGATCTCGACCAGGTCATGCGCCGCGATCATCGCCAGCGCCCGGCCCAGATCCACGGAAAACCCGACTTCGCCATGCAGCAGCACGGCGGCCAGCGCCACGTGCCAGGAATGTTCGGCGCTGTTTTCCCACCGGGCCTGGCCCTCGGCCGACAGGGTCCGGCCCTTGCGCAGCACGTGCTTCAACTGGTCCGCCAGGGTCAGGAAGCCCAGCAGCGCGTCGGCACGGTCGGGCGCCATCAGCGCCAGGCCCGCCCGATCAGGATGCCGGCGATCAGCGCCAGGATCACCAGCGCGCCGACATCGCCGACCAAGGCCACGGCCAGCGGCAAGCCGACCACCAGCAGCACGCCGCCCAGGATCGCCCAGCCCCAGCGCCGCAGCACCGGCCGCCCGGCCACCGCCTGGCCACGCTTGGCCCGCGCCGCCGGGGCGGCCGGGCGGCGCGCGGGGGCGCGGCGTGGCGAAGGCTGCGGCTTCGGATCAGCCATCGGCGCGGCCCAGCGTCTCCATGAACTCGCGCCATTCGCGCTTCGACAGGCCGGATTTCGCCTGGTCCACCGCCTCACCGGCCAGCATGCGTCGCACGATGCCGAGCATCTGGGCCGACAGCGTCACCGCGCCCAGCCGGTAGTCGCTGAAGGCTTCGGTCGACAGTGGCACCCAGGCGCGGACCGTATCCATCATCGCCTCGGCATAGACGCGGATTTCGTATTGCGCATGCGCATCGCCGCGCAGCGACAGGAAGCCGAACAGATTGTGCAGGTCGGTCTTCCAGTACCACTGCGTATAGGTGTTCAAGGTCAGGTTCATGCGCGCCAATTCACGCGCCAGCCCCGGACGCGACGGATCGCCCGGCGTGCCGTCCTCCGATTCGTTCAGCATATCGAGGTAATTGTCGTAGGTGCGCGTCGCATCGTCGCGCAGCAGCGCCAGCACGCGGTCCGCCTCGGCCCCTTGCAGCACCTCGCCCCGCCCCTGGCGGTTCACCGATGATTGTGCGGCCAGCGCCGTCGGCGCGGGCAGGTAGAACTCGCGCTCCAGGATCGAATACCGCGCGGAAATCTCGTTCACATTCGCCGTGCGGTGACGAATCCATTGGCGTGCGACGAAGATCGGCAATTTCACATGATACTTGATCTCGCACATCTCGAAGGGCGTCGAATGGCGGTGCCGCATCAGGTAGCGGATCAGGCCGCGGTCCTCGTTCGCGGCACGGGTGCCGCGGCCGTAGGAGACCCGGGCCGCCTGCACGACCGCGGCATCGTTGCCCATGTAGTCCACGACACGGACAAAGCCGTGGTCGAGCACCGGCAGGGGGCGGAACAGCATCGCCTCCAGCGCCGGAACGGTGGGGCGCCGCGTTTCCGCCAGCGCGGCGCGGGCCGCCGCGACCTCGTCTTCCTGTTCCGACGTCAAGCTCATGCCCCGGTCCCCGCCTTGGATACGGTGGCCATAGAACAATCCGGCGGGAGCGAGAACGGGGCACCCCGGACAGGTGACGTGCGCACAATGCCGTGTAAGTGACCAAGCGTCTCAGTTTGCGCTCGATCAAACGACATCCGGGACGCGATGGCCCCTCGAAAATCGTGGAGGATGTGATATATGTCATGGGCCGGTTCGCCGGCTATGGCGATAAACGCCGCGTGGCATAAGCGTTGTGGACCCGGGGGCAGTGCCCGGCGCCTCCACCATCTTCCCAGGGGTCCGCATGGGCCGGACCTTGGGAAACAGGCCCTTTATCGGGGGCTGGATATGGGGGCGAAACAGGCTCGACACGCGCGGTAAAGACGCGGTTTTCGTTCGGTATGGCTCCGCCGCGATGGGCCATTCACAAGTGCCAACGATAACAGCCGTGAGGCTGTGGCGCTCGCTGCCTAGGAATAGGTAAGCGCGGTTCGGGGGGCACCGGGCAACAGAAGCCCCCCACTTTTCGACCGCCCCCGCACCATCGGGACGGGCTGGGTTTCGAAGTGCTGAATTTCGCCGAACACGCTTACCGTAGACAAGCACGTAAACAGGAACGGTCACATGAATGGAGAGAACATCCAGCAGGCCGAAAGCCTGCTACCCTATGATGTTTGGACCGAAGAGGCGAGCCGGGAAGTCATGATCCGGGCGCTTGAATACGGCGCCAAGCATGGCCTTCCGGGTGAACACCATTTCTACGTTACCTTCCGCACGACCCATCCCAGCGTGAACATTCCCGGCCACCTCCGCGCCCGCTATCCGGAGGAGATGACGATCGTCCTGCAGCACCAGTTCTGGGACCTGAAGGTCGATCGCACGGCCAAGCTTTTCTCCGTCGGACTGTCCTTCGGCCAGGTGCCCTCCACCCTGGTGGTGCCCTTCGCCGCCGTGACGGCCTTCTGGGATCCCTGCGTGCGGATCGGACTGCGTTTTGGCGGCGACGAAGCGGCCGGGCGGGCGGATGCCGATGCCCAGCCCGAAGCCGCCGCGCCCGTCGAGACCCCTGAGGCGGACAGCAAGCCGCAGGTCGTCCAGCTTGACGCGTTTCGCCGCAAGCCGGCCAGGGACTGACACCAGCCCCGGCCGGACCACCTACTCCACCCGCGCGCCGGCGGCGCGCAGGATCGGACCCCATTTGGCGTGCTCAGCCTGCACCAGTGCAGGCATCCCCTCGGGCGGCACCGGTTCGACCAGTTCGAAGCCCAACTCGGTCAGCCGGCGCCGCACCGCCTCATCCGCCAGCATCCCCCGCGTCACCTCCCACATCCGGTCGATGATCGGTGCCGGCGTGCCGGCCACGGTCGCGACCCCGAACCAGGTCTGCATCTGGTAGCCAGGCACCCCGGCCTCCACCATCGTCGGCACCCCCGGCAGGAAGGCCGATGCGGTGGGTGAGGTCACGGCCAGCGCCCGCAAGGTCCCGCCCCGCACCCCGCCCAGGATGGTCGAGATATTGTAGTAGGCGAAATCCACCTCACCCGTGGTGACCGCCAGGATGCCCTGCGGCGCGCCGCGATAGGGCACATGGGTGAATTCCACCCCCGTCATCTGCGCCAGCATCGCCGATGACACGTGATGCGTCGTCCCCACCCCGCCGGAGGAATAGGTCAGCCGCCCCGGTGCCGCCCGCGCGGCCGCGAGGATATCGGCCACGCTGTGGAACGGGCTGGCGGCGCGAACCACCAACGCGTTCGACACCCCGGCCAGGGTCGAGACATAGGTGAAATCCTTCAGCGGATCGTAGCGCAGCGCCGGATAGATATGCGGGTTGAACGCCACCCCGGTCTGGCCGATCAGCACGGCCGTATAGCCATCCGGCGCGGAGCGAGAGACTTGTTCCATCGCCAGCGTGCCATTGGCGGCCGGGCGGTTTTCCACGACGACCTGGCCAGGCAGGCGCGTCGCCCATTGTTCGGCGACCAGCCGCGCCATGATGTCGACCGAGGAGCCGGCCGCGAGCGGCGCGACCATCGTGACGGTGCGGTTGGGCCATGCCGCTGTCTGGGCATGGGCCAGAGCGGGGATCAGCGCCGGCAGTGCGAGCAGGTGGCGTCGGTGCATGGGGCTCTCCTCAGCGGGGGATCAGGTAGATCGGGCTGGACCAGGCCACGCAGCCGTCCTCGAACACCGCGCGCAGGAACAGCGCGTTATCGGCATCGGGCCGCAGCGCGACGGTCCGCGTCAGGCGCAGCGCGGTGTTCGGGTTCACATCCGGTAGCCGGAACACCCGCAGGCGCCGGCCGAGGCCCCCTGCCTCGAACACCACATCCTCGGCGCCGATATCGGCCACGGGGATGCTGGCGGTGACGAGGTTGGTGGCGATCTCCAGCGTGCCGGTCGCGGCATCGTCCAGGATCGCCTCGAACCCCTGGGCGCCGCCGGTGGTGACGCCGTGGAAATCCAGCCGGTCCGGAGTCGCTGCGAATTGGTGGTCGATGTTCCAGCGGTTGATCGCCCGCACGCCCGACCAGCCATTGCCGGTCAGGGAGACCGAGCCGTCCCAGAACGTCTCGCGCCCACGGCCGCGGTACTCGCTGCCCTCCCACATCACCCGGATGCGGCGCGCGCCAGGGGGGCAGGCCGGGCGCCAGACTTCCAGAGCCTCGGTGCGGTTCATCAGGATGACGCGTTCAATGGGCGAAGCCGATTGGATGTCGAGGCTGAACACCGCCTCCGCATCGACCACATCGGCGAGGATATCGCCCATCATCGCGTTACGCGTGCGGCCCGTTGCCGCACCGCCCAGGGCGGGATCGTCGATATGCGCCGCGGCCTCGGTCGCCAGCGCCACCCGCGTATCGACGAACACGCGCGTGCCATTGGTCGTGGCAAAATGGTGCCGCCGCATCAGCGCATCGAAAATCCCCGCGCGATCGAGCTTTTGCGCCAGCAGACAGGTCAGCCCACCGTAGGAGCCGAACTGCGACCCACCGGGATGCGACGCCCCCTGGCGCCCCTTGTGCCCATCGGAATTGGCCACGATGCCGACCCGTGCGCCGACTGCAAAAGCATCCTCAAGCAACCAGTCGAAGGTGCCCCAGTCGCTATGCACCTCGACCGCGCGTTCCAGCGCCCGGTCATGGGCGAAGAACAGGTTCGCGTAGCGCCCGCCGACATGCGGCACGCAGAGGACAGGCAGCCCTTCCGCCCGCAGCGCGCTGTGCAATTCGCGCGCATCGAGCGCGTCGGTCGCGGCATCGGACAAGTCTTCCACCAGCGCGTGGCAGGACCGGCGGATCGTGCGGCCTTCATCCGGAAAAATCACGTTGCGGTCACCGCCGAGGGCGGTGTTCCCCGACCATTCGTAGCCCGGCAGGAAGACGAAGCGGCCCGGTTCGTCGAAATCGGCAAAGACCTCGTTGAAATGCGCCCAGGCCGCCGCCGTCACCTGGAAGTCATTGGCCTGATGGCAGATCGCGTCGACGCCGGCGAGGTCGCGGGCATAACTCGCCAGTTGCACGATATTGCCGCTGCCGACGGATTCGCCGGATTGCCCGTGCAGATCGGCCCAGAAGGGCAGCAGCTCCGTCGGCGCCACGCGCAGCGGGTTGGAGGTGACGAGCACCTGCCCCGCTGCATCGAGCCAGTCGATTCGCAGCGCCTCGGTCGCGGCGGTGGTCAGCCCCTCGATCCGATGGGCGCGGGCGCCCGCCGGCCAGTCGAAGGAGTCCGGCAGGCCAGCGACCGGCGCGCTGGACCGCAGCCGGACCATACCGGACAGGCCCGCCGACGGATTGCCCCAGGCATCATCCGCCCGCAGCAGCAGCGAGAACACATCGCCCGTGCGCCGCAGGGTCGGCAGGATCGCCCGGTGCGTGACCGGCGGCCCCGGCACGACCTTCACCGCTGGCTGCCCGGGCAGCAGCGCCCAGTTGCAGGCGGCGAAGACGTCAGCCAGCACCAGGAAGCGGAAGGGGTCCTCGCAGTATGTCTGCATCCGCAGGCCCGGCGATCCGCCGCGCCGGTCGCCGAGGCGAACCGTCAGCGTATCCCCGGGCGACAAGAATCCACGCACGACGGTGACCGTGATGGTCCGCGACCAGGGCCGCATGGCCAGCTTCGGGTCGAAGGCCAGCGACAGCAGCGCGCCATTGGACGCCTCGGCCGAGACGTAATTCGCCGCCTTGGGGTTGGTGAACTGCGGCCGCGCCACATCGCTGACCTGGCGCGTGCAGATCCGGATCGATCCGGTATCGTCCATGCCGAATCGCCCAGCCGTGAAGACCAGGGTGAAGGACGCATAGGACCCCGCCACCACGTCACCTTCGTCGAGCAGCGCCACACTGCCGATCTCGGCGGCGCGGTAGTCGGTGAAGTGGGCGGTATGGCCCGGATGGGCATTGGGGATGGACAGGTGCAGCGGAGGTGTCGTTGTCATGGGCGAAGGCTAAGAAGTTTGCTGGTCATGCGGCAAACCATTTTCTCGCCCAAAGCGTGACCGTGCTACGGTCACTGCCTGTTTCGGGAGCATCGGGTGCAAGGCAGCGCTGACATGGGTGGCAATGGTGCCTTGGCGGCATCCGACCCCGGCTTGCTCTATCGCCGTGTCGCGGCGGTGCTGCGCGCCCGCATCGCCGCCGGGCACCATCCGCCGGGCGGACGCCTGCCGACCATCGCCGCCCTGGCCGAGGCCTTTACCGTCGCCCCCGCCACCATCCGCCAGGCCCTGCGCGTGCTGGTACAGGAAGGCCTGGTCGCGTCACGGCAGGGCAGCGGCAGCTACGTCTCGCCGCGGGTCACCACCCCGGCCCCGCCGCTGGCGCTGGACCTGGGCTGGCCAGCCCTGGCCGGCGCGATCGCGGGGAACCTGCCGCATATGCTGATGGCGGATGACGCCCCGCCGCCCCTGTTGCCGACCGAGGGCCTGGCCGCCGCGCGCTACCGCCACATGCGCCGGGTGCACCACCGCCTGTCGGGCCAACCCTATGCGCTGGTGGACATGTGCATCGACCGCCGCTGGTTCGACCGCGCCCCGACGCGGTTCGAGGCGGAGATGGCGCTGCCCCTGCTGGAAGAACTCGGCGGCGCCGAATTGCCGGAGATGCGGCAGTCCTTTCGCCTGGGCTCCGCCGACGCCGATGCGGCGCGCCACCTGGGCGTCGCCCCCGGCGCCCCGGTCGGCTGCCTGCGCCGCGCCCTACGCGACCGGGATGGGGTGGTGGCCTATTGGTCGGACGGGGTGTTCCGCGCCGATGCCGTTGTATTCGAGGCGACGTTGAGCCGGGCGTGACCACGGCGCATCCCCGCGCTAAGTGCAGGACGCCATCCGCCTAGGGAAGCCGCCGCCATGACCCCGCCCCTGGACCACGCCGCCCCGCTCGCCGGCCGTCCCGACACCTTCCGCTACAGCCCGATGTTCCCACTTGGCGAGGACAGCACCCCCTATCGCCGCCTGCCGATCGACGGTGTTTCGACCATCACTGTCGATGGCCGCACGGTGCTGAAGATCGCCCCCAGGGCGCTGGAAGAACTGGCCTTCGCCGCCTGCAAGGATGTCTCCCACCTGCTGCGGCCGGCGCACCTCGCGCAGTTGCGCAAGATCCTGGACGATCCCGAGGCTTCGGCGAACGACCGCTTCGTGGCGCTCGACCTGCTGAAGAACGCGAATATCGCGGCCGGCGGCGTGCTGCCGATGTGTCAGGACACCGGCACCGCCATCGTCACCGGCAAGAAGGGCCAGCGCGTCTGGGTCGAGGGCGATGAGGAGGAAGCGCTCTCCTACGGCGTCCATCGCACCTATACCGAGACCAACCTGCGCTACAGCCAGATGGCGCCGATCACGATGTTCGAGGAGCAGAACACCGGCAACAACCTGCCGGTCGAGTTCAGCATCGGGGCCGCCCCCAGCGACCACCACGCCGATGAATTCCACCTGATGTTCGTGCTGAAGGGCGGCGGGTCCGCCAACAAGACCTTCCTCTACCAGGAAACCCGGGCGGTGCTGAACCGGCCGAAGCTGCTCGCTTTCCTGGAGCAGAAGATCAAGACGCTGGGGACCAGCGCCTGCCCGCCCTACCATCTGTCCATCGTGATCGGCGGCACCTCGGCCGAATCGACGTTGAAGACGGTAAAGCTCGGCAGCACCAAGTATCTCGATGCGCTGCCGACGCAGGGTTCGCTGGCCGGCCATGCCTTCCGCGACCTGGCGCTGGAAAAGGACGTGCATGCGCTGACCCAGAATCTGGGCATCGGGGCGCAGTTCGGCGGCAAGTATTTCTGCCACGACGTGCGGGTGATCCGCCTGCCGCGGCACGGCGCGTCGCTGCCGATCGGGATTGGCGTGTCCTGTTCGGCCGACCGGCAGATCAAGGCGAAGATCACCAAGGACGGCGTGTTCCTGGAACAGTTGGAACAGGACCCGGCGCACTACCTGCCCGAACACACGGAAGAAATCCTGGGCGGCGATGTGGTCAACATCGACCTGAACCGGCCGATGGACGAGATCCGCGCCGAACTGTCCAAGCATCCCGTGAAAACCCGCGTATCGCTGACCGGCACCATCGTCGTCGCGCGCGACATCGCCCATGCCAAGTTGCAGGAACGGCTGGATGCGGGGCTGGGGCTGCCGCAATACATCAAGGACCACCCGGTCTATTACGCCGGCCCGGCCAAGACGCCGGACGGCTTCGCCACCGGCAGTTTCGGGCCGACCACGGCGGGGCGCATGGACTCCTATGTCGATGCCTTCCAGGCCGCCGGCGGGTCGCTGATCATGCTGGCCAAGGGCAACCGGTCGCGCGCCGTACTGAACGCCTGCAAGAAATTTGGCGGCTTTTACCTCGGCTCGGTCGGCGGTCCGGCGGCCCGACTCGCCCAGGACTGCATCCGCAAGGTCGAGGTGCTGGAATACCCCGAACTCGGCATGGAAGCGGTGTGGCGGATCGAGGTCGAGGACTTCCCCGCCTTCATCGTCGTCGATGACAAGGGCAATGATTTCTACGAGGGGCTGGGGTGACCGGCTTCCGCTTCGACGTCGCCCTGGCGCCGGGTGAGGCGGGGACGCTGGTCACCGAACTGGTCGAACTGGATGGCATCCCCGCCATCGGCCACCGCCTGCGGGTGCGGCTGAAGCGGGATGCCGGGCAGATCGAACTGGATTTGATGATCACCGGCATCACCTGGTTCCACGCGCCGTCCAACATGTCCAAGTCCGGGCTGCTGGTCCTGGCGGGCTTGCGGACGTGACCCGCCGCCGCATCTCCTCCGGCTCCCGGTTCGAGGATGAGATCGGCTATTCCCGCGCCGTGGTGGATGGCGACTATGTCTGGGTCTCCGGCACCACTGGCTACGACTATGCGACCATGAGCATCGCCGATGGCGTCGTGGCCCAGGCCGAACAATGCTTCGACAATATCGCCGCCGCCCTGCACGAAGCCGGCTGCACGCTGGATGACGTGGTGCGCGTGCTGTTCATCGTGCCCGACCGCGCCGACTGGCAGCCGTGCTGGCCGGTGATCCGCGCCCGCCTCGGCACCGCGCGCCCCGCCTCCACCCTCATCCACGCCGGCCTGATGTCCGACGCCATGCGCATCGAGATCGAGGTCACCGCCCGGCTTCCCCAAAAGGACACCGCCTGATGCGCTTTTCCGTCGATCGCCTGGACCACCTCGTCATCACCTGCCGCGACGTCGAAATGTCGGCCAATTGGTACGAACGCGTGCTGGGCATGGAGCGTGAGGTGTTTGGCCCGCACGACCGGCTGTCGCTGCGTTTTGGCGGCCAGAAGATCAACCTGCGTCCCGTGACCGCCAGCCCCGAGGCCTGGTTCACCGGCACCGCCCCGATCCCCGGCAGCCAGGATCTGTGCTTCATCGTCACCATCGGCGCCGACCAGATCGTGTCGCATTTCCGCGCCGTCGGGGTCGAGATGATCCTGGGGCCGGTGCCGAAGGCGGGCGCGCTCGGCACCATCACCTCCTGCTACTGCCGCGACCCGGACGGCAATCTGATCGAAGTCTCGACCTATGGCGAGGACGCCGCGCGCTGACCGGCAAGCATCTGGAAAAACGCAGCCTGAGCCTGTCGGGGCATCGCACCTCGGTCGCCCTTGAGCCGGATTTCTGGGGCGCCTTGCAACGGATCGCGGCGGCGCGGGACATGAGCCTGCAGGCGCTGGTCGCCGGGGTCGATGCGGCGCGGGCGGAAACCGGCGTGCCGCTGACATCGGCGCTGCGGGTGATGGCGCTGCGCGAAGGCCGTCCTTAGAGCGTGATGGCCGTAGGCGCGAATGCGCCGCAGGGCTGAATCACACGACAAAACAACAAGCTAGACCGCGATGCGTGAGCGAATGCGAACGCATCGCGGTCTAGTCCCGTTCCGCCCGCCAACGGGTCCAGGCGGCGATTTCCGGCACGCGCGTGGGGGCCGCCAGGGCGCCGGACAGGCGCAGGCCGACCTCCGGCCCCTCCCCTGGCGGGACCGCGACCTGAAGGTCGATCGATCCACGCGACAGGTCGATGCTGCCCGTGGCGGTGGCGGTCGCGCCGCCCTCGGCCACCAGCCTGGCGGCGGTCAGGCTGCCGCGCCCGGCCTCGATCTTCATCGCCGCGTCCAGCCGTTCGATCGTCGTCGCCCCGGTCAGCAACCCGCGCCGCAGCCCCATCGCTGCTTCCTCCTCATCGGCCAGGGCGGCGGCGGCGGCGACGGCCGGCACGTCCAGCCCGTCCAGCACGCCGGCCGAGACCGCCATCTGCACCGTTCCCGACAGGGTGGCGAGCAAGGCGGCGGGCGCGCTGCCCTCGGCCGTCAGGGTGGCTTCCGCGACCAACTGGCCCGCCGTCACATCCAGCGGCAGGTCGAACAGCGGGCCGGCGATGGCCGCCCCGGCCAGGCGCAATTCCAGCGCCAGGCTTGGCACGTCGCCCGCCTCCATCCGCGCCTGGCCCGACACGCTGCCGCCGGAGACGCGGCCTTGCGCGATCTCGATCCCGGCGACGCCTTCGGCCAGGCGCAATGACATCACCGCCTGTTCCAGCAACGGCAGGCCGGGGATTTCGACCCGGGTGGCGCGCAGGGCGAGTTCGGCGTCCCAATCGCGCATCCAGGCCAGCGGCAGCGGCGCGGTCGCGCGCGGGGCGATCGGCGGCAGCGGCAGGCGTTCGGCGACCAGCCGCCCAGTCAACTTCGGCCGCGGCCCATCCAGCGCCAGCGCCGCCTGGCCGGACACGCGCAGGTCCCCGGCCACAAGATCCAGCCGCTCCGACGCCACGCCCTGCGGCCCGGCCGTCACCTGCGCCACCAGCGACAGCGACCCGGCCCCAAGCCAGCCTTCCCACAGGTCCGGCAGCCCTTCCGGGCCCGGGCCAAAGGCCTCGGTCAACAGCCGCGGCGCGCCGGGGTGGCGCAGCGTGACATTGCCGGTGCCGCGCGTGGCGGGCAGGTCCACCACCGCCTGGGTTTCCAGCCGCAACTCGCCCAATTCGGCCGCCAGCCGCAGCGCCACCGCCTCGGCCGGCCCGCTGCCGGTCAGGCGCAGGGTCATCGGCAAGGCCGCCAGTGGGCTTTCACCCGACCAGGGCACCGGCAGCAGCCCCAGCAAGCCATCGGCCCGGGCGGCGGAGGCCTCCAGCGAGACATCCTGGAAGCGCGGCGACCCCTGCCCCAGCGCCAGCCCCCCCGACAGGATGGCATCCGCCCCAGCCACCCGCGCGGTCGCCCGGCGCAGGGTCACCCGCCCCTGGTCCAGCGCGGCATCCAGCGCCAGCCGCTCCACCCGCGCCTGGCCCCAGTCGAGCGACGCCGCATCCAGCCGCAGATTGGCGTCGAACCCCGCCAGCGCGTCGCGCCAGGCCGCCTGGTCCCAGTCACTGGGCAGCAAGCCATCCAGCGCCAGGCGATCCAGGGTCAGGCCCAGCCCGACCGCCGGCCGCGCGCCGAAGCGGAAGACACCCGCGCCCGACAATTGCGTGCCGTCCAGGATCGCGACCAGTTCCGGCACCTCGGCCTGGGCCTCCTCCCAGACAAGCCGGAACCGCCCCTCGGCGCGGCGCAGCCGGGCGGGGTCGGTGGCACCCACCGGGACACCAAGGGCGGCCAGCGTGTCGCGCAGGTCGGGGGCCGCGAAGCGCACGGCCAGTTCCAGCCGCGCCCCGGCATTGGCGCCGGCCAATTCCACCTCCGCCTCCCCCGGCAGCACGGCCGAGACATCGGTCAGGGTCAGCCGGTCGCCATCCAGGATCGCCGCCCCGCGCAGCCGGCGCAGGGCGATGCCGCGATAGGTCGCGGCTTCGGCCGACAGATCGACCGACAGAGGCAAGGCATCGGCCTGGGTCGCGGCCGCGGCGCGCAGCGCGGCGCCCCAGGCGTCGAGGTCGAGCCGCGCCGCCGCCAGCGCGATATCCAGGCGCGGTTCCGGCGTCAGCCGCAGCGCCACCGCGCCGCGCGACGGTGCGCCCTGGAAATCGAGCGTCAGATCCTCCAGCGCCAGCAGGTCGCCCCCGGCGGTCAGCCGTGCCGTCGCGCGAAATGCGCCGGGCGGGGCCGGCAGCAGCGCTGACAGGTCGGGGCCGGTCGCCTCGATCCGGCCCTCGAACCCGCCCTCCGGCGCCAAGACCCCGCGGCCGGACAGCGACGCGCCGGCCGCGGCCAGGGTGATGTCCAGCGGCGCGATGGCATCCCAGCCCGCGCGCCCCAAGGTCGCGCCAAAGCGCACCGGCAGGCCGCGCCAGACCAGCCCGCCTTCGAAACGCAGCGCCTCGGCCACGCCGCCGGTGGTCAGGCGGCCGGCAAATCCATCCAAGGTCAGGTCGCCGATGCGCAGGCGGCCGTCCTCGATCCTGGCTTCCAGCACCGTCAGCCAGGCGGGCGCGCGCAGCGTCGGGACATTGGCGGGGGGCCAGGCGATGTGCAGGTCCACGCCGGCCAGCACGATCTCCCGCGGCTCGATCCGGTTCGCCAGCAGTGCCAGGAACGCCACGCGCAGCCGCAAGGTGCGGGCGGTCAGGGAGACATCATCGCCGTCGCCATCGCTGCCGATGGCGATGCCCTCGGCCTCGATCTGCGGTTGCGGCAGCAGGACCAGGCGGATGGGACCGGTGATGGTGACGGGGCGGCCCAGCCGTTCGGCGGCCAGGTAGGCGATGTCAGGACGCCAGCGTTCCCAGTCCAGCATCCGCGGGATCACCCACAGCGCCGCCAACAGGCAAAGCCCGATCGCGGTGAGGAAGTAGAGGCTGCGCTGCATCCCCTCCCCCGAAGCACCACGCGGGTTTCAGCGCAACCTCTGATCTTGTTGGAAAATGGGGCTCAGCCCTCGCCCCAGCCGCCACCACCGGGGGTTTCGAGCCCCAACACCTCGCCGGCCGCGAGCATCGCCTGGTCGCGGCCGCCTAGCGGTTGCAGGCTGCCGTCCAGCCGTTCGACCCATTGCCGCCCGGCCGCGCCATCGGCGCCACCGTGCAAGCCATGCGGCGCGACCTCTCGCCGGCTGGCCACGACGATCGCCTGCATGGGCTTGAGGAACCGGATCCGCCGCCGGCAGCCATCGCCGCCATGCCATTTTCCGGTGCCGCCCGAACCCCGCCGGATGGAGAATTCCTCCAGCCGCACCGGGTAGCGCATTTCCAGGATTTCCGGATCGGTCATGCGGGTATTGGTCATGTGGGTCTGCACGGGGCCCGTGCCGTCGAACCCCGGCCCCGCGCCGGTGCCGCCGCAGACGGTTTCGTAATACTGGACCTCGGAATCACCGAACAGCAGGTTGTTCATCGTCGCCTGCGCGCTGGCGCAGGCATCGAGGGCGGCGAGCAGCGCGTTGCAGGTGACCTGGCTGATCTCCGTATTCCCCGCGACGACCGCTGCGCCGGGGTTGGGCGACAGGAAGGATCCTGGCGGCACGGTCAGGGTCAGCGGCTTCAGGCAACCATCGTTCAGCGGCAGGTCGCCGCCGACCAGGGTGCGGAAGCAATAGAGCACGACGGCGCGGCACACCGCCTCCGGCGCGTTGAAGTTGCCGGGGCGCTGCGGACCGGTGCCGGTGAAATCGACCTCGGCCGAGCGGGTCGCGTGATTGACCCGCACCGCCACACGCAACGGCGTGCCGTCATCCAAGGTCGTGGCGAAACTGCCGTCCTGCAGGCGATCCAGCACGCGGCGGACGCTTTCCTCGGCATTGTCCATGACATGGCCCATGTAGGCCTGGACGACCGGAAGCCCCCAATCGGCGACGGCGCGGCGCAGCCCCTGGGCGCCGGTCTCATTCGCCGCGACCTGGGCCTTGATGTCAGCCACGTTCACGTCCGGGCTACGCGCGGGGTACCGGGCGCCGGCCAGGATGGCGCGGAACTCGGCCTCGCGGAAGTTTCCTTGCTCGACCAGAAGGAAGTCGTCGATGACGACGCCTTCTTCCTCAAGCGTCGTCGATTGCGGCGGAGTCGATCCCGGCGTCAGCCCGCCGATATCGGCGTGGTGGCCGCGCGATCCCGTGAAGAACAGGATGCTTTCGCCCGCCGCATCGAAGACAGGGGTGATGACGGTGATGTCCGGCAGATGCGTGCCGCCGTTGAACGGGTTGTTCAGGGCCACCGCATCGCCCGGACGCAGCGTCTTGCCCCGGCTGGCGATGACGGTGCGGACGCTTTGCCCCATGGCACCCAGATGGACGGGCACATGCGGCGCATTGGCGATCAGCGCGCCATCGGCGGAAAAGATCGCGCAGGAGAAATCCAGGCGTTCCTTGATGTTCACGCTCTGGCTGGTGTTTTGCAGGACGGCGCCGGTTTCCTCGGCGATGGCCATGAACAGGTTATTGAAGAGTTCCAGCAGCACCGGGTCGGGGCGCGAGGGATCGGCCACGCGCAGGGCGGCACTGGCACCGACTTTCCGCAGGATCATGTGGTTCGCCGCCGTCACCTCGGCCTGCCAGCCGGGTTCGATGACGGTGGTCGCATTGGCCTCGCGCACCAGGGCAGGGCCGTCGATGCGGTCGCCGGCCAGCAGTTCGGTGCGATCGAAGACGGGTGCAGTTTGGGCCGCGCCGCCGGTGTAGAGCGGGATGCTGTCCACGGTCGCGGGCCTGCCCCCCGGGGCGCGCGCGGCCAGGGCCGGTTCGGCCACGGCATCGCCAGGGAACACCGTTTCGACCACGGCGGATTCCACTACCACGGCACGGCCGGGGCTGGCGAAGCCGAAGCGGGCGCGGTGCAGGGCCGTAAAATCGTCCTCGGTGGCCTCGGCCGGCAGCACCAGCACCGCATCGGTGCCGGCGTAGCGCAGGTGCAGGCGATGATGCGCCACCAGCAGCGCGGGATCGGCGCCCTGGGCGGCCAGGGCGGCGCGGCCCTCGGCTTCAAGCCGGGCGTGGATGTCGGGCAGCAAGGACAGCGCCTCGGCCAAGGGGCGTTCCACCGGGGCCTCGCGGATCACGCCCTGGTCGGCCAGGCCCATGCCATAGGCCGAGAGCACCCCGGCGAAGGGATGCAGGAACACCGATTCCATGCCGAGTTCGTCCGCGACCAGGCAGGCGTGCTGCCCACCGGCGCCACCGAAGCAGGCCAGCGCATGGCGCGCGGCGTCATGGCCCTTCTGCAGCGACACCTGGCGAATGGCGGCGGCCATATTGGCGACGGCGATGCGCAGATAGCCCTCGGCCACGTCGCGCGGATCGGGCGTGGTGCCGGTGGCGGCGCCGATCTCCGCCGCCAGCGCCGCGAATTTCTGGCGCACCACATCGGCATCCAACGGCTGGTCGCCGTTCGGTCCAAAAATCGAGGGGAAGTGTGCGGGCTGGACCTTGCCCACCATGACATTCGCATCGGTCACGGTCAGCGGCCCGCCACGGCGGTAGCAGGCGGGGCCAGGCACCGCGCCGGCGCTATCGGGGCCGACGCGGAACCGCGCGCCGTCAAAGTGCAGAATGCTGCCGCCACCGGCCGCGACCGTGTTGATCGCCATCATCGGCGCGCGCATCCGCACCCCCGCGACGACGGTTTCAAAGGCGCGTTCGTATTGCCCGGCATAGAGCGCGACATCGGTGCTGGTGCCGCCCATGTCGAAGCCGATGATTTTTTCGAACCCGCCCATGGCGGCGGTGCGCGCGGCACCAACGATGCCGCCGGCCGGGCCGGACAGGATCGCATCCTTGCCCTGGAAGGCACGGCTATCCGCCAGCGCCCCCGACGACTGCATGAACAGCAGCGACACCCCCGGCAATTCCGCCGCGACCTGGTTCACGTAGCGCCGCAGGATCGGCGACAGATACGCATCCACCACGGCCGTATCGCCACGCGGCACGATGCGCGGCAGGGGCGATGCCTCATGCGACAGGGTGACCTGCGAAAATCCGATTTTCTGCGCGATGGCGCCGATGCGGCGTTCGTGTTCGGGAAAGGCCCAGGCGTGCAGCAGCACGATCGCCACGGCGCGGATGCCGGCGGCATGGGCGGCTTGCAGCGCCTCGGTCGCGGCAGCTTCGTCCAGCGGTTCGATCTCGGCGCCATCGGGGCCGATGCGGCCGCCGATCTCGGCGACGGTTTCATGCAGCAGGGACGGCAGTTTCACGTCCAGGTCGAACAGCCGCGGACGCGCCTGGTTGCCGATGCGCGGCAGGTCGGAAAAGCCGCGGTTGGTCAGCAGCAGCACCCGTTCGCCACGGCGTTCCAGAAGCGCGTTGGTGGCGACGGTGGTGCCCATCTTCACCGCCTGGATCAGCCCGGGCGGAATGGCTTCGCCCGGCGCCAGCCCCAGGATGCGGCGGATGCCCGCCACGGCGGCATCGGTGTAACGGCCGGGATCTTCACTGAGGAGCTTGGCCGTGGAAAGCGACCCATCCGGGTGCCGCGCCACGATATCGGTAAAGGTGCCGCCGCGATCGATCCAGAACTGCCAGGGGGCGGGCTGGGTCGGGGCCATGGGCGGGGTCCTTGGGTTGATCGGTAAAACCTTGACGTTTTATCGACGTTTTGTCAACGTTCACCCATGACCCGTGCCCCCGTCAGCGTCGTCTCCTCAGCGCATCTGGCGGCCGGCAGCAGCCCCGCGCTGTCGGAGGCCGAATACGGCCTGCTGCTCGCCGGGCATGCCTTCGACCGCTGGATCGTGCGTTGCATGGCGGCGGCCGGGCAGCCCGGGTTGTCGCCCACCGACGTGCTGGTCCTGCACACGGTGCATCACCGCGACCGGCCAAAACGCCTGGCCGATATCGGGCTGGTGCTGGGCATCGAGGACGCGCACCTGGTCGCCTATGCGGTGAAGAAACTCGCCGGGCTGGGGCTGGTCACGACCGCCCGCGCGGGGAAGGAAGCCGTGGTGACGGCGACCGAAACAGGCCAGGCCCTCTGCGCCCGCTATGCCCAGGTGCGGGAGGCCTTGCTGGCCGAAACCATCGCCGCCGGCGGGCCAGGCGCCCAGGGGTTGTCGGCGGCGGCGGGGATCCTGCGGGCGCTGGCCGGGGCCTTCGACCAGGCGGCGCGGGCGGCGGCGACGCTGTAGCTACTTCCGCCGCACCCACATCGTGACCAGCATCACCACCACGAGGATGATCATCCCCGTCCGGTGCTGCGCGATCCATTCCAGGGCTTGTTGCAGATGCATGGGCCGCTACTTAGGGCGGCAAGCCGGTGCCGGCAAATCGCCGCGCGACCACGCGCCGATTCCCCGGCGTCATGCTATCGGCACATTTGGCACAGCAGGAACCACGGCACCTTGGGCATCTGGGGCAAGATCATCGGCGGGGCCGCGGGCTTCCTCATGGGCGGTCCGGCCGGTGCGATCATGGGCGCGTCCCTGGGGCATGCCGCCGATTCCGGGGCGATCCGCGGCGGCGGCATGCCGCGCCCGGCCGATCTGGCGGCGCTGCTGGGCAACAAGGAAACCCTGTTCGCCGTGGCGGTCGTCGTGCTCTCGGCGAAACTCGCCAAGGTCGATGGCGCGGTGAAGCGGGAGGAGATCGCCGCCTTCCGCGCCCAATTCCGCATCCCCGAGGAAAACCTGCGCGAGGTCGGCCGCCTGTTCGATCAGGCGCGGGAGAATGCGACCGGCTTCGAACCCTTCGCCGATCGCCTCGGCCAGGCCTTTGCCGATAATCCGGCGCTGCTGGAGGATGTGCTGCACGCGCTTTTCGCCGTCGCCCGCGCCGATGGCCCGGTGAACCGTGGCGAGATCGGTTTTTTGGGGATCGTCCATACCCGCTTCCGCCTGCCGGTGGACGCCTGGGACCGCGCCCTGGGCGGCACCCCCCACCGCGCCCCGCGTGAGGTCGATGCGGTCGATGCCTATGCCGTGCTGGGCGTCGCCAAGGATGCGCCGGACGAGGCGATCCGCGCCGCCTGGCGCAAGCTGATGCGCGACCATCATCCCGACAGCATGGCCGCCCGCGGCGTGCCGGAAGCCTTTGCCAAGCGCGCGACCGACAAGGTGGCCGAGATCAACGCCGCCTGGGATAGAATCAAGCGCGCGAGAGGCCTGTGAAAACCATCCAGGCCCCCTCCCCCAACCACGACGCCCGCGACACGCCTGTCGATACGCTGATCCTGCACTACACCGACATGCGGACCGGCGCCGACGCCATCGCGCGCCTGCGCGACCCCGTCGCAAAAGTGTCCGCCCATTACGTGGTCGAGGAAGACGGCGCCGTCTTCGCCCTGGTGCCGGAAGATCGCCGCGCCTGGCATGCCGGCCTCTCCCACTGGCGCGGGCATGACGCGCTGAACGGCCGCAGCATCGGGATCGAGGTCGTGAACCCCGGCCATTCCTGCGGCTACCGCGCCTTTCCGGCGTTGCAGATGGCGGCGGTCTGCGACCTGTGCCTGGAGATCCTGGCGCGCCACCCGATCCCGCCGCGCAATGTCGTGGCCCATTCCGATGTCTCGCCCGACCGCAAGCGCGACCCGGGCGAATTGTTCGACTGGCGGGGCCTGGCCGCCAATGGCGTCGGCCTGTTCCCGGACGTCCCGGGCGACGGCCCGGCGCCGGCCGATGAAGCCGTGCTGCTCAAGACCCTTGCCGATATCGGCTTCCGCCCCGGCCTGCCGGCCAGAACGCTCATCGAGGCGTTCCAGCGTCACTGGCGCCCCGAACGGGTCGATGGCCGGGCCGATGCCGGCACCCTGGCGCGGGCCGAGGCGCTTCTGCGCTTGACCTGACCCCAAGGGGCGCGCATCCCCCCGCACGGTGCCAGGTGGCCAGACGACCGCGGGCCGGGGAGCGATCCCCGGTCGGAGGAAAGTCCGGGCTCCATGGAAGGACGGTGCCGGTCAACGACCGGCGGGGGTAACCCCAGGGAAAGTGCCACAGAAAACAAACCGCCGGGACGAGTTCGCTCCTCCAGGCATGGGTGAAACGGTGGGGCAAAAGCCCACCGCGCCCCCGGCAACGGGGGCGGCAGGGCAAACCCCACCGGGAGCAAGGCCGAATAGGGGCGGCCGGGCCGAGGCGGAGCGATCCGCCGGACGCCAGGGGTCTTTCAACCCGCCGCCCGGGTTGGCCGCGTGAAGCCCGCAGCGATGCGGGCTCCAGAGGAATGGTCGTCCGCGCCCGCAAGGGCGTGACAGAACCCGGCTTATCGGCCGCCTGGCACCGCTTTGCGACGAATGGATGCGCGGATCGCTCTGCGCCGCGCCGGTTGTTCCGCCATGCGCGGGAACGCTTCCAAATCACGTGTTACGGCCGGGGATGGACATCCCCAGGTTGTGCTCGAGCATGATTGACACTGCATCACGTTTTCGTGATTTCAACCTCTGGATGCTCCACACCCGCCGCACCGCGATTCGCGGCACGCCGCGGGCCGGGCCTTCGCGATGGTCCGCTCGCGCAATCCCAGGGCGGCGACCTGCGACATCACAGCAGCGGGCGATCCCCGCCGAGGTGACCGCTGTCCTATCGGCGGCGCCCTGAAGCGTTGCCGAAGACATGGGCGGTAAAACACGATCGACTTGTTCTTTTTTTGTTCGTGTCCGCCACGCATCACCAGCAAAATCCCGCAACAAACCACTAACAACCCTTGGCTACCCAAAAAGTGGCGTGCTATCCCATGACTGCCCGTGGGAGACCCAATACTCAGGGGGGTGAGGGGTCTCGGGGAACCACGAGCGGGTCGGGCGAGCTGGCGGGGTCGGGGGGCCCCGCCAGCCGTCGCGGACCAGACGGTGCCGGCTCTCGCCGACGCCGGGTGATGAATGGGATTGGGGGGCGAGCGTTCCGGCGAATGACCCACTTCCTGGGGACGCACCAAGGCAAGCTGGACAAGAAGGGCCGCCTGTCGGTGCCCGCGAGCTTCCGCTCTGCCCTGACGCGCCTGGGGACCGAGGAGGTTGTGCTGCGCCCGTCCCGTCGCCTTCGCTGCATCGAAGCCCTGCCGCAACCGGCGTTCGAGGCGCAGGCCCGCGCGCTCGACTCGCTGGACCCGTTTTCCAAGGAGCGCGAGGACTTGGCCTCGCGGCTCTACTCCCAAGCAGCCCAGTTGCGCCCTGACGCCGAGGGGCGCGTGGTTGTGCCTGACAACCTGACCGGATTCGCCCGGATGACGGATAGCGTGGTCTTCGTGGGGCTTGGCGAGGTGTTCCAGATCTGGTCACCCGAAGGATGGGCCGAACGCGCCGCCAGCCTGCAGGAGCCGGTGGCATGAGCCACGTCCCCGTCATGCTGGCCGAGGTGCTGGACACCCTGTCCCCACGCGATGCCGCGACCTATTGCGACGGCACCTTTGGTGGCGGCGGCTATGCCGCGGCCATCCTCGATGCCGCCGACTGCACCCTGTTCGCGATCGACCGCGACCCGGACGCGATCGCCCGCGGCGCCGAACTGGCGGCGCGCCACCCGGGGCGGCTGCACCTGCTGCAAGGCTGCTTCGGCGACATGATCGACCTGCTGGCTGAACGCGAGGTCGAGGCCCTGGACGGCGTCGTGCTGGACCTGGGCGTGTCGTCCTTCCAGATCGACCAGGCGGATCGCGGCTTTTCCTTCCGCATGGAGGGTCCGCTCGACATGCGGATGTCGCGCGAAGGCCCGTCCGCCGCCGATCTGGTGAACAACCTGCCGGAAGCCGAGTTGGCCGATGTGCTCTATATTTTCGGTGAGGAACGCCATTCCCGCCGGATCGCCCGCGCGATCGTCGCGGCGCGGATCGAGGCACCGATCACCACCACCGCCCGGCTGGCCGAAATCATCCGCGCCAATGTCCCGCGCGACCCGTCGGGCATCGATGGCGCGACCCGTTCGTTCCAGGCCCTGCGCATCCGCGTGAATGACGAGCTGGGCGAAATCGAACGCGGCCTGGCCGCGGCCACCCGCCTGCTGGCGCCCGGCGGCCGTCTGGTCGTCGTCGCCTTCCATTCGCTGGAGGACCGGATCGTGAAGCGGTTCATGCAGACAGCCACCGGCCGTGGCCCCGGCCAGAGCCGGCACAACCCGGCCGCCCTGATGGCACGCCCCGCGCCCACGCCCTTCCGGCTGCTGACGCCACAGGCGCTGCGGCCCGGCCGCGACGAAACCCAGGCCAACCCACGCGCCCGCAGCGCCCGGCTGCGCGCCATCGAACGTATCGCCGCATGATCCGACCCTTGACCGCGCTGATGCTGCTGGGCGCCGCCGGCGCCGGCCTGCACCTGTATTCCGTGAAGCAGGGCACGACCCTGCTGGAACGCGAATTACGCGACATCCGCCGCCAGACCGAGGCCGCGCGCGAACGCACCCAGGTGCTGCGCGCCGAATGGGCGCTGCTGAACGAACCCGACCGCCTGCGCCAGGTGGTGCAGCGCCACCTGCCGCTGGATGCGATGGCGCCGGCGCAATTCGTGCGGGAATCCGACCTGGCGCGCCGACTGCCGGCGCCCGTGACCTTCGCCGGCACGCCCAGCCTGTTCGCGCCCCTGCCCGGCAGCGAACCGGCGGGACGTGAAAGCGTGCTGGTGGCACGCGCGCCGGAGGCGCCGGTTGCGACCCCCGTGGCGGCAACCCCCGTCGCAGCAACCCCGGTCGCGGCGCCCGTGGCTGCGATCGCGGTCGCCGCCGTGGCGCCGCCGCGCGTCGCGGCGCCCGTCGCGCCCCCCGCCGCTGCCCCCGCGGCGGCCCCCGTCACGACCGCCACGATCGCATCCTTGGCGCCGCCGCCCCGCGCCGCCGCACCCCGGCCGCAGGCACCGCCGCCGCCCGCCATCCCGGCCGGCGGGTTGCAGCCGCCGGTCGTGGCGCCGGTCATCGCGCCGACGCAGAACGCCGCCGCCCGGGTGAACCCGCCGGTCGCGGCCGCCGTCACCGCGACCGCCTTGCCGCCCATTCCCGGCACGACGCAGACCGCGGCAGCCCGCGCGCCGCGCGCGGCACCCGCCCCGCCCGCCGCACCGCAGCCCTATGCGGCACGGCCGCCCGCGCAGCTCGTTCGCACGCCGCCGTCGCCCGCGACCGCGGTGCCGCCCAGCGTTGTCGGCACGCCGGGCCAGAACATCCGCCCGCTGCTGCCGCCGCCGGTGCCCTATGGCTCGTCCGGCTCCGGCCTGATCAGCAGCGCCACCGCCGCGACACTGACGGCACAGGCCGGTCGATGACGGACGGCGGCCCTCCACAGGCCCCCTCCCCCGACGCGATCCCGCGCCGGCAGGCGGTGCCCGGCCGGCCGCCGATGCGCACCCCCGCCGCGCCCGATGGCGGCGCCCGCGCCGCCCGCGCGCTGTCGCGCCGCCGGCTGGTCATGGCGGCCAGCGGCTTTGGCCTGTTGTTCGGCGCCGTCGCGCTGAAACTGGCCGATGCCACCTTGTTCGACCCGGTCGCCCCGCGCCGTATCAATTCGCTGTCCCGCCCGGTCGTCGCGGCCCCGCTGGTCACGGTCAGCCGTGGCGCGATCACCGACCGCAACGGCGAAATGCTGGCCGTGTCGCTGCCGGTGACGGCGCTCTACGCCAATCCGCGGCAGATCGAGAACCCGGCCGATGTCGCCGCCCGGCTGGCCCGCGTGCTGCCGCAACTGGATGTGGAACGCGTCACCGCCAGGCTTTCGACCGACCGGCAGTTCGCCTACCTCGCCCGCGCGCTGACGCCGCGGGAAATGGCGACGATCAACACCCTCGGCATTCCCGGCATCTATTTCGAGGACGCCGAGCGCCGCTACTACCCGCAAGGCCGTGCCGCCGTGCATGCGCTGGGCGCCGTGGACGTGGACGGCAACGGCGTCGCGGGGGTCGAGCGGTATTTCGACGAACGCCTGCGGCTGCGCAATTCCGAAACGCTGCGTCTGTCGATCGACGTGCGCGTGCAGCTCGCGCTGCGTGAGGCGCTGGGCCGCGCCATCGCCGACTTCAACGGCATCGGCGGCGCCGGCGTGGTGATGGATGTGCGGACCGGCGAAGTGCTGGGCATGATCAGCCTGCCGGACTTCGACCAGAACGACATCGGCTCGGCCACGGTCGAACAGCGCTTCAACCGGGTCACCGTCGGCGTCTACGAACCGGGCAGCACGTTCAAGCTGTTCACCACCGCGATGGCGCTGGAAGCCGGCACCACCACGGTGATGGGCGGCTATGACGCGTCCAGCCCGATCCGCTATGGCCGCTTCACCATCAGCGACTACCGGGGCAAGGGCCGTTGGCTGGCGCTGCCGGAAATCCTTGCCTATTCGTCGAACATCGCCTCCGCCCACATGGCGGCGGCGGTCGGGCCGGTGCGGCATCGCGCCTTCATGGGCGCGGCCGGCATGCTGGCCCGCCAGCACATCGAACTGCCGGAGGTCGCGACCCCGCTGGCCCCCACGGCCAGTGGCTGGCGCGACATCAACACGCTGACCGTCGGCTTCGGCCACGGCATTTCGGTGACGCCCCTGCACGTCGTGAACGGCGCCGCCGCCCTGGTGAACGGCGGCATCCTGCGCCAGCCGACCATCCTGGCCGTGCCGCCGGGCGAGGAGCGCGAGGGCGTGCGCCTGGTCTCCGAACGCACATCCGACACGCTGCGCCGGCTGATGCGCCTGGTCGTGACCGAAGGCTCCGGCCGTTCGGCCGATGTCCCGGGCTATTTCGTCGGCGGCAAGACCGGCACGGCACAGAAGACCGGGCCGCGCGGCGGATACCTGGCGAACAAGCGCATCGCGGCCTTCGTCGGCGCCTTCCCGATGTATGCGCCGCGCTACGCCGTCTACGTCATGGTGGATGAGCCGAGCGCCAATGCGCGCAGCCACGGCTTCGCGACCGCGGGCTGGGTCGCGGCCCCCGCCGCCAACATGGTGATCTCCCGCATCGCGCCGATCCTGGGCCTGGTGCCGGAGGATCCCCGCAACCCGGAGATGATCACGGCCACCGCGATGCCGTTGCAGCCGCGCCGGACGGGCGCGCCGCCGACCGCCACGGCCCGCGCGACGACCCCCGGCAGCGGCGAACCGACCGCCGCCGTCACCGCGATGAACGCCGCCATCGCCAATACCCCGGCCGCACGCGCCGCCGCCGCCGCACGGGCGGAGGCAGCGGGTGCCGCCGCGCCCCAGGCGCCTGCCGCCCAGGCCGCCGTGCCCGCGGCAGCAGCCCCCCGTGCGGCCAGTGCCACGCCGGCACCGGCACGCGCCGCCCGGCCGGCACCGACGCCGCCGCGCGCCGCCCAAGGCCCGGATGCGACAGGCCAAGCCAGCACGGGCCGCACCGCATCGCCGCGCAACGGCCCGCCCAGCGTCCAGACCCCGCCGACCGGCACGCTGCCGCCGCCGGTGCCGCTGATCCCCTCCACCCCGCTGCGCCTCACCTCGGGGCCGATGGCCGCGACACCGCGCCCCGCGATGTTGCCGCCGGCCGAGGCGATGCGTGACCCTCGGTGACGCGATGGCCGTGGATCGCGCCATCCGCCTGTCGGGTATCGCGACACCCGACACCATCCTGGCCGGGCTGACCGCGGACAGCCGCGCCGTCGCGCCTGGGTTCCTGTTCGCCGCCCTGTCTGGCGCCCGCGCCGATGGCCGCGGCTTCATCGCCGAGGCCGTGGCCCGGGGTGCTGCCGCCATCCTGGCGCCGGAGGGCACCGACTGGCCGCCCGGCGTGCCGCCGCGCCCGATGCTGACCGCGCCCGATCCGCGCCGCACCTTTGCCCGCATGGCGGCCGAGCACTACGCCCTGCAACCCGCCCGCGTGGTGGCGATCACCGGCACCAACGGCAAGACCAGCACAGCCGAATTCTGCCGCCAGATTTTTGCGGCGGAGGGCCGGCAGGCGGCCTCGCTCGGCACACTCGGCCTGGTGCGCGACGGCATTGCCAGCGGGCCCGGGCTGACCACGCCCGACCCCGTGGCGCTGCACGCGACCCTGGCGCAACTGGCGCGGGACGGGGTGACGGACCTGGCCATCGAGGCATCGTCCCACGGGCTGGACCAGCGCCGCCTGGACGGGGTGCGGATCGCGGCGGCCGGCTTCAGCAACCTGACCCGCGACCACCTGGACTACCACGGCGACATGGCCGGTTACCGCGCCGCCAAGCTGCGGCTGTTCGACACGCTGCTGGACGAAGGCGCCCCCGCCGTCGTCAACGCCGACATGGACGCCGCGACGCTGGACGCCCTGCGCGCCATCGCCGCCCGGCGCCGCCTGCGGCTGTCGACGGTGGGGGAAGCCGGCCAGGACATACGCCTGCTCTCCGCGCGCCCGCTGCCCGAAGGGCTGGCGATCGAGATCGACGCCTTTGGCACCCGCCACGCCATCGCCCTGCCGCTGCCCGGCCGCTTCCAGGCCGACAATGCCCTGCTGGCCGCGGGGCTGGCCCTGGCCACCGGCGCACGCGACCCGTGGGGTCCGCTGGCGCATCTGTCGGGCGTGCGCGGCCGGATGGAGCGCGCCGCGCGCCTGGCCAATGGCGCCGCCGTCTACGTCGATTACGCGCATACGCCGGATGCGCTGGAACGGCTGCTGCTGGCCCTGCGCCCGCATGCGGCCGGCCGGCTTGTGGTGGTCTTCGGCGCCGGTGGCGACCGCGATCCCGGCAAGCGCCCGCTGATGGGCGCCGTCGTCGCGCGCCTGGCCGATGCCGCCATCGTCACCGACGACAATCCCCGCGGCGAGGATCCCGCCACCATCCGCGCCGCCATCCTGGCCGCCTGCCCCGATGCGCGTGAGATCGGCGACCGCGCCGCCGCCATCGCCGCCGCCATGTCCGACCTGCGCCCCGGCGATGTGCTGGCCGTGGCCGGCAAGGGGCATGAACCGGGCCAGACCATCGCGGGCGTGACCCTGCCCTTCGACGACGCCGATGTGGTCCGGGGTTTTGCGGGATGAGCGCGCTCTGGACCGCCGCCGACCTGTGCGCCGCGACCGGCGGCACGGGTGGCGCCGATGTGACCGGCATCGCCATCGACAGCCGGGCCACGGTGGCGGGCGATCTGTTCGTGGCGCTGCTGGCCGAACGCGACGGGCATGATTTCGTCGCCGATGCGTTTGGCCGTGGCGCCGCCTGCGCGATGGTGACGCGCGACATGCCCGGCGGCCCCTGCCTGCGCGTCGCCGATACGCTGGATGGGCTGACCGCGCTGGGTGCTGCCGGCCGCGCGCGGTCCCGCGCCCGCGTCGTTGCCGTCACCGGCAGCGTGGCCAAGACCACCGTCAAGGAAATGCTGCGCCACGGGCTTTCCGCCCAGGCGCCGGTGCATGCCAGCGCCGCCAGCCACAACAACCAATGGGGCGTGCCGCTGACCCTGGCGCGCCAGCAGCCCGGCGCCGCCTATGCGGTGATCGAGATCGGCATGAACAACCGTGGCGAGATCGCGCCGCTCGCGCGCCTCGCGCAGCCGCATGTCGCGGTGATCACGAACATCGGCACGGCGCATATCGGGCACCTGGGTTCCGAGGCCGCGATCGCCGACGAGAAGGGCGATATTTTGCTGGGCCTGACGCAGGGCGGCACCGCCGTCCTGCCGGCCGACAGCCCGTTCTTCGCGTCGCTTGCCGCGCGCGCCAAATCGCAGGGTGCGGCAGTCGTCGGCTTTGGCGAGGCCCCGGAGGCCAGCGCCCGCCTGCTCGGCTTCACCGGCAGTGCCGAGGGCGGCGTGGCCGAGGTGTCGCTGCATGGCACGCACCTGACCATCGCCCTCGGGGCGCCGGGCCGGCACATGGCGGTGAACGCGCTGGCGGCCCTGGCGGCGGCGGCGGCGCTGGGCGCCGACCCCGCGCGTTTCGCCGCATCCCTGGCCGATTTCGACGCGGTCGCCGGGCGCGGCCAGCGCATCGCGCTACGGCTGGCGGGCGGTGGCCAGGCGTTGCTGCTGGATGAGTCCTACAATGCCTCCACCGCCTCGATCCGCGCGGCCCTGGCCGTGCTGGCGGCGCAGCCGGCGCGGCGGCGCATCGCTGTCCTGGGCGACATGCGCGAATTGGGCGAACACGGCCCGGCGCTGCATGCGGGGCTGGCCGCCGATGCGGCGGCGGCGGACCTGGTCTTCGCCTGCGGGCCGCTGATGGCCGGGATGTTCGCCGGCCTGCCGGCGGAAAAGCGCGGCGCCCATGCCGACGACAGCGCCACCCTGGCGCCGATCGTCGCGGCGGCGGTGCGCGACGGCGATGCGTTGATGGTGAAGGGCTCACTCGGCAGCCGGATGGCCGTTGTCGTCACTGCCTTGAAGGGGCTTTCTCAATGATCCCGCTGCTGCTTTCGGGGCTCTCCGATGAATTCATCGGCTTCAACCTGGTGCGCTATTCGACCTTTCGCGCGGGTGCGGCCTGCATCACCGCGCTGTTCATCGGGCTGTTCTTCGGCGCGCGCATCATCCGTTGGCTGCGCTCGTTCCAGCGCGGCGGGCAGCCGATCCGCGACGATGGGCCGGAACGCCACCTGATCGAAAAGAAGGGCACGCCGACCATGGGCGGCGTGCTGATCCTGCTGGGCATCCTGGCGGGCACGCTGCTTTGGGCCGACCTGCGCAACGGCCTCGTCTGGGCCGTGCTGCTGGTCACCGTCGGCTATGGCGCCATCGGTTTCGCCGATGACTGGCTGAAGGTGACCAAGCGCAATACCAAGGGCGTGTCCGGCCGCACGAAGCTGATCGCGCAGGCCGGCATCGGGCTGGTCGCCGCGATCTGGATCACCGCCCTGATGCCGGTGCCGTTGCAGGGCGCGCTGGCCTTTCCGGTGTTCAAGGAAGCGCTGCTGAACTTCGGCATCCTGTTCCCGCTGGTCGCGATGTTCGTGATGATGGGCGCATCGAATGCGGTGAACCTGACCGATGGGCTGGACGGGCTGGCCATCGTGCCGGCGATGATCGCGGCCGGGGTCTTCGCCTTCATCGCCTACCTCGTCGGCAACCGCATCTTTGCGGATTACCTGCAACTGCATGGCGTTCCGGGGGCCGGCGAATTGGCCGTGTTCTGTTCCGCGCTGGTTGGCGCGGGGTTGGGCTTCCTGTGGTTCAATGCCCCGCCCGCCGCGGTCTTCATGGGCGACACCGGCAGCCTGGCCCTCGGCGGCGCGCTGGGCGCCGTCGCGGTCGCGACCAAGCATGAAATCGTCCTGGCCATCGTCGGCGGGCTGTTCGTGGTCGAGACGCTGTCGGTCATCATCCAGGTCTTCTGGTACAAGCGCACCGGCAAGCGCGTCTTCCTGATGGCGCCGCTGCACCACCATTTTGAGAAGAAGGGCTGGGCCGAACCCACCATCGTCATCCGCTTCTGGATCATCGCGATGATCCTGGGCCTGGTTGGCCTGAGCACGCTCAAGATCCGATGAGCACGGCCCTCCCCTTCCGCCCCTTCGCCGGGCTTGCCGTCGCCGTGGTGGGCTTGGGCCGCGCCGGGCTGCCGGCGGCGCTGCGGCTGGTGGAATGGGGGGCCGATGTCACCGCCTGGGACGATGGCGCCGAGGCACGCGCGGCGGCCGAGGTCGCGGGCCTGGCGCTGCGCGACCTGCGCGAGGGCGCCTTCCGCTTCGATGCCTTGCTGTTGTCGCCGGGCATCCCCCATCGCTTGCCCAAGCCGCACCCGATCGCGGCGCGGGCCACGGGGCTCGGCGTGCCGGTCTTGTGCGATGTCGAATTCCTGACCGCGGCCCTGCGTGCCGCCGGCGCCACGCCGCTGATCGCCGGCATCACCGGCACCAATGGCAAGAGCACCACGACCGCGCTGCTGCACCACATCCTGGTTTCGGCCGGCTGGCGCGCCGAAGCCGGCGGCAACCTCGGCACGGCCGCCCTGTCGCTGCCGCTGCTGGGGGAGGGTCAGGCCTATGTCCTGGAAATGTCCTCCTACATGCTGGAACGCCTGGCCCGCACCCGCTTCAACGCGGCGGTGATGCTGAACCTGTCGCCCGACCACCTGGACCGGCACGGCGACATGGCGGGCTATGCCGCCGCCAAGGCGCAGATCTTCGCCCGGCAGGACCACACCGACATCGCCGTCATCGGCCAGGATGACGGCGCCCGCGCCCTGGCCGTCGGGCTGCACGCGCGCACGATCCCGATCTCGGGCACCACGCCGCAGCCGGGTGGCGTCTGGGCCGAGGCCGGGGTGCTGCGCGACGACAGCGGCGCGATCCTGGACCTGCGGGAGACCCTGGCCCTGCATGGCGACCACAACGCCCAGAACGCCGCCGCCGCCGCCGCCGTGGCGCTGACCTGGGGTGTCGCGCGTGGCGACCTGGCCGAGGGGCTGATGACCTACCCCGGCCTGCCGCACCGCGCCGAACGGGTCGGCACGCTGGATGGCATCCCCTGGATCAACGACAGCAAGGCGACCAACGCCGACAGCACGGCCCGCGCGCTGGCGACCTGGGGCCGCGTCGTGCTGATCGCCGGCGGCACGGGCAAGGAGGGCGGGATCGACTCCCTGGCCCCATTGTTCGGCCATATCGCCCATGCCGTGCTGATCGGCCGCGACGGGCCTGCCTTTGCCCAGACCCTGGCGGCGCATGGCGTGCCCCATACCATCGCCGGCACCCTGGCCGCCGCCATCCCCGCCGCCCGCGATGCCGCACGGACCACGGGGGCGGAGGCTGTGCTCCTGTCGCCAGCCGCCGCATCCTGGGACCAGTTCACCGGATTCGACGCCCGCGGCGATGCCTTCCGCGCCGCCGTCCAGGCCCTTGAGGAGCAGCCCTGATGGCCGTCACACGCGCCGACGACAGCACCCTCGGCCGCTGGTGGTGGACGGTGGACCGCCTGACCCTGGGCGCGCTGTTCCTGCTGGTCGCGATCGGCTTCGTGCTGATGCTGGCCGCCAGCCCCTCGGTCGCCGAACGCATCGGTGCCGCGTCGCGCCATGCCTTCATCGGCAAGCAGGTGTTCTTCCTGGCCGTCGCCTGCGCGCTGATGGTCGGCGTGTCGCTGCTCAGCCCCCGCCAGGTGCGGATCCTGGCGCTGCTCGGCTGTGCCGGGGCGCTGCTGCTGACCGCGGCGACCCTGGTGATCGGGCCGGAGGTGAAGGGCGCCCGCCGCTGGCTGCCCCTGCCCGGCTTCCAGTTGCAGCCGTCGGAATTCCTGAAACCCTGCCTGGCCGTGACCTGCGCCTGGCTGATCGCGCTGGGCCGCCGCCCCGGCAGCCGCTTTCCCGGGGCGCTGGCCGCCTGCGGGCTCTTCGCCGTGGCCGCCGCCCTGCTGAAACTGCAGCCCGATGTCGGGATGCTGATGGTCATCGCGGCCGTGCTGGCATCGCAATTGTTCGTCAATGGGCTGAACATGTTCGCGGTGGTCGCGATGGGTGGCGCCGGCGTCGCGCTCTTCGGCGCGGCCTATGCGCTGCTGCCGCATGTGCAATCGCGGGTGCATCGCTTCCTCGACCCCAATGCCGGCGACAACTACCAGGTCGAAGTGGCCATGGAGGCCTTCGGCAATGGCGGCCTGCTCGGCCGCGGCCCTGGCGAGGGCCGGATCAAGACCGTGCTGCCCGACGCCCATGCCGACTTCGTCTTCGCCGTGGCCGGCGAGGAGTTCGGCTTCATCCTGTGCCTGATTCTCATCGGCATCTTCGCCTTCGTTGTCGTGCGGGGACTCGTAAAACTATTGCCTGAGACGGATCGCTTCACCCTGATCGCCGCGACCGGGCTGCTGACGCAGTTCGGGCTGCAGGCCTTTGTAAACATGGCCTCTTCCCTGCACCTGATTCCGACCAAGGGCATGACCCTGCCGTTCATTTCCTACGGCGGGTCATCGGTGCTGGCCATCGCACTCGGGATGGGGTTCTTGCTCGCGCTGACGCGCCGGCGGACCGGCCCCACCGGGCGATCCGAGTCGGACGCCTGACCATGAGAGGACCGGCCGTGCGCCCGATCATCATCGCCGCTGGCGGCACCGGGGGGCATCTGTCCCCGGCCGAAGCGGTCGCGGCCGAATTTTCCGCCCGCGGCGAACGCGTGATCCTGATGACCGATGCGCGCAGCATGACCGCGACCGAGAATTTCCCCTGCGAGGAGCGGATCATCCTGTCGGGCGCGGGCCTCGCCGGCCGCGGCATTTTTCGCGCGGCCAAGGGTGGCGCCGCCATGATCGCCGGCGTCGCCCAGGCGGCGCGCGTGATGCGGGCGCAAAAGCCGGCGGCGGTGGTCGGCTTCGGCGGCTACCCATCGGTCGCACCTGTTATCGCAGCCCGGCTGTTCATGCCCGGCTGGCCGGTGCCGGTCATCCTGCATGAACAGAACGCGGTGCTGGGCCGCGCCAACCGCTTGCTGTCGCGCGGCCAGGCGACCCTGGCGCTGACCTATGCCGGAACGACGCGCATTCCGGTCAATGCCTATACGGTCGTGACCGGCAATCCGGTGCGTTCGGCCATTGCCGCATTGTCGGCGCAGCCCTACCCGGACGCGACCGGCCGGCTGCGCCTGCTGGTGACCGGCGGCAGCCTGGGGGCCGGGGTATTTTCCCGCCTGATACCGGCCGCGGTGGCGCTGCTGCCGACCGACATCCTGGCACGGCTGGACCTGGCGCAGCAGGTCCGGCCCGAGGACATGGACAGCGTGCGCGAACACTATCAAGCCCTGGGGCTGACCCCCGAACTGGCGCCCTTCTTCGCCGACATGCCGCAGCGGCTGGCGGGTGCGCATCTGGTGATCGCGCGGGCCGGTGCCTCGACCTGCGCGGAACTGGCCTGCGCCGGGCGCCCGGCCATCCTGGTGCCGCTGCCCGGTGCGATCGACGACCACCAGTCGGCCAATGCCGCGGCGCTGGCGGTCGGCGGCGGCGCCATCGTGGCCGCGCAAGGCGTGCTGACCCCCGATGCGCTGGCGGCCCATCTGGTGGCGCTGCTGGGCGACCCCGGCCGGTTGGCCGCGATGGCCGCCGCCGAACAGGCGATGGGCTGCCCCGATGCCGCGCGCCTCCTGGCCGATACCGTGCAGACCGCCGTGCGCGAGGAGGTCGGCTGATGCGCGCCCTGCCCCTGAACATCGGCCCCATCCACTTCGTCGGCATCGGCGGCATCGGCATGTCGGGCATCGCGGAGGTGCTGCATTCGCTCGGCTACCAGGTGCAAGGCAGCGACATCGCCGAAAGCGGCAATGTGCTGCGACTGCGCGATGCCGGGATTCCGGTGGCGATCGGACATGATGCGGCGAACCTCGGCGCCGCCGCCGTCGTGGTGATCTCGACCGCCGTCAAGCGCGACAATCCGGAGGTCATGGCCGCCCGCACCCGCCTGATCCCCGTCGTGCGCCGCGCCGAAATGCTGGCCGAGTTGATGCGCCTGAAATGGGCCATCGCGGTCGGTGGCACCCACGGCAAGACCACCACCACCAGCCTGGTCGCCTGCGTGCTGGAAGGGGCCAAGTTCGATCCCACCGTCATCAACGGCGGCATCGTCAACGCCTATGGCTCCAACACCCGCATGGGTTCGGGTGAGTGGATGGTGGTGGAGGCCGACGAAAGCGACGGATCCTTCCTGCGCCTGCCCGCCGTCGTCGCCATCGTGACCAACATGGACCCGGAACACCTGGACCATTGGGGCACCGAGGCCGCGATGAAGGAGGGCTACGCCCAGTTCGTCGGCAACATCCCCTTCTACGGCTTTGCCGTGCTCTGCGCCGACCATCCCGAAGTCCAGGCGATGATCCCGCGCCTGAGCGACCGCCGCCTGATCACCTATGGCTTCTCGCCGCAAGCCGATGTGCGGGCCGAACGGCTGGTGATGGACAAGATGGGTGCCACGTTCGAGGTGACGGTCGCCGACCGCGCCACCGGCCGCACCCGCAGGCTCAAGCCCTTCCGACTGCCGATGCTCGGCGCGCATAACGTGCAGAACGCGCTGGCCGCGATCGCCCTGGCGGTCGAGATGGATGTGGATGAACTGACCATCCGCTCCGCCCTGGCCGGCTTCAAGGGCGTCAAGCGCCGCTTTACCCGCGTGGGCGAGGCCGGCGGCATCACCGTGATCGACGACTACGGCCACCACCCGGTGGAAATCGCGGCCGTGCTGAAGGCCGCGCGCCAGGCCGGGGCGCGCGATGTCGTGGCCGTGGTGCAGCCGCATCGCTACACGCGCCTCGCACAATTGTTCGAGGATTTCTGCGCCTGCATGAATGATGCCGGCACCGTCATCATCGCCGATGTCTATGCCGCCGGCGAAACCCCGATGGAGGGCTATGACCGCGACGCGCTGGTCGATGGGTTGCGCGCGCGCGGCCATCGCAGCGTGGTGCCGCTGCCGGGGCCGGAGAGCCTGGCGGAAATGGTGCATGCCATCGCGCGCAGTGGCGACTACGTGGTCTGCCTCGGCGCCGGCAACATCACGCAATGGGCGCATGCGCTGCCGGCGCAACTCTCCGCGTTGCAACTTGGCCAGCCGAGGCGCGCATGATGCCGCAGGGCGCCCCCGCCGTCGTGCTGCCGCCACTGCGCGGCCGCGTGCAGGCACAGGCGCCGCTAGCGCCCACAACCTGGTTCCGTGTCGGCGGCCCGGCCGAATTTTTCGTGCGGCCCGCCGATGTGGACGACCTGTTGCTGCTGCTGCGCGACAGCGACCTGCCGATCACGGTGATCGGTGCGGCGTCGAACCTGCTGGTCCGCGACGGCGGGGTGGCGGGTGTCGTCGTCCGCCTGGGCGGGCGCGCCTTTGGTGGCGTGGTGCGGGATGGCGATGGCTATATCGCCGGTGCCGCGGCCCTGGATGCCACCGTCGCCGAACAGGCCGCGGCGGATGCAATGGACGGGCTGGCCTTCCTGTCGGGCATTCCCGGCACCATCGGCGGCGCGGTGGCGATGAACGCCGGCGCCTATGGCAGCGACATCTCGCAGGTCCTGGACTGGGCCGAGGTCGCGACACCGACCGGGCTGCAACGTGTGGATGCCAGCCTGCTGTCCTACCGCCACGCCGACCTGCCCGCGCGGGGCATCGTCGTCCGCGCCCGCCTGCGCGCGCATCCGGGCGACCCCTCCGCCCGCATGGCCGAAATCCGTGCCGCGCGGGACGCCACGCAGCCCGTGCGCGCCCGCACCGGCGGCAGCACTTTTGCCAATCCGCCGGGCCACAAGGCCTGGGCGCTGATCGATGCCGCCGGTTGCCGCGGCATGATCCTGGGCCAGGCCCAGGTCAGCCCGCTGCATTGCAATTTTTTGCTCAACCTCGGCGGCGCCACGGCGGCGGAGATCGAGGGCCTGGGCGAAGCGGTGCGCGAAACAGTCCACGCCCATTCGGGCATCGACCTGCGTTGGGAAATCCGCCGCATCGGAGAACCCGGATGACCCGCGTCACGGTCCTGCTCGGTGGCATCTCGGCGGAGCGCGAGGTCTCACTCGTCTCCGGCCGGCAATGCGCCGCCGCCCTGGAAAAGGCCGGTTTCACCGTCAGCACGATCGATGTCGGCGCCGACCCCGCCGCGCTGATCACGGCCCTGCGCGCCCAGAAGCCCGACGTGGTCTTCAACGCCCTGCATGGCCGCTTCGGCGAGGATGGCTGCGTGCAAGGGCTGCTCGACTGGATGGGCCTGCCCTACACGCATTCCGGGCTGCGTGCCTCGGCCAATGCGATGGACAAGGTCGCCGCCAAGACGGTGTTCCGCGCGGCGCATCTGCCGCTTGCCTCCGACGCGCTTCCCACGGCGGCGGAACTGGAAGCGGCCGATCCGCTGCCGCTGCCCTATGTCGTGAAGCCGATCCACGAGGGCTCCTCCGTCGGCGTCCACATCTTCCGCGATGGCGACAACCGCCGCGCCGAAATCGCGCGCGGCTGGACGCATGGCCCGATCATCGCCGAGGAATTCATCCCCGGCCGGGAACTGACCGTCGCCGTGCTGGGCGACGAGGCGCTGACCGTGACGGAAATCGCGCCCCGCACCGGCTTCTACGACTACGAAGCCAAGTACGCCGAAGGCGGCAGCGTCCATGTCCTGCCCGCCCGCATCCATCCCGATGCGGCGCATGAGGCGATGCGCATCGCCGTCGCGGCACATCACGCGCTCGGCTGCCGCGGCGTCTCGCGGTCCGATTTCCGCTATGACGACACCAAGGGTGAACCCGGCCGGCTGGTGCTGCTGGAAGTGAACACCCAGCCCGGCATGACGCCGACCAGCCTGGTGCCCGAACAGGCCGCCTGGCGCGGCATCGACTTCCCGACCCTTTGCGCACGACTGGTCACGGAGGCCCGCCATGGCGCGTGAACGGCAGCCGCTGAAGCGCCCGCATCGCTTCGTGCTGTTCCTGCGCCGGCGGCGCCCGCTGGTGCGCCCCGCGCTATGGGCCACGCTCGGCCTCGGCGTGTTCGGCACCATCGCCATGGGCATCGCCGCCTTCGACCCGGCCGGGCGCGCGGCGCGCCTGGTGGAGGACCCGGGCGGCCTCGGCGCGCGGCTGGGCCTGACCATCGAACAGGTGGAATTGCACGGCCGGCGCAACACCCCGATCGACCTGGTGCGCGGCGCGCTCGGCATCGTGCCCGGCGATCCGATGCTGGGCTTTTCCCCGCATGCGGCGAAGGAACGGCTGGAAACCATCGCCTGGGTCGCCCGCGCGCATGTCGAACGCCGCCTGCCCGACACCATCATGGTGCGGATCGAGGAACGCGAACCCTTCGCCCTGTGGCAGAACGCGGGCCGCTTCAGCGTCATCGACCGCAACGGCAATGTGGTGGCGACCACGACGCTGGATCAATTCGGCCCGCTGCCGCTGCTGGTCGGCCCCGGCGCCGATCGCGCCGGCGTCGCATTGGTCGATGCGCTGCGCCCCCATCCGGAGGTGATGGCCCGCGTGCAGGCGCTGGTGCGCGTCGCCGAACGGCGCTGGAACCTGCGGCTGCATTCGGGCACCGACATCCTGCTGCCCGATGGCAATGAGGTCGCGGCCATCGCGCGGCTCGCCGAACTGCATCGCAGCCACGCGATCCTCGACCGGCCGCTGGCCGCCGTCGATCTGCGGCTGGCCGACCGCATGGTGCTGCGCCCCATGGCGACCGCGGCCCCGGCGCCCATCCCTGTCACTCAACGAGGGACACCACGCGGATGAACCAGATCGCACGGCTGCCCGCCAACCTGTCGCTCGCCGATCCGCCGCTGGCCGGTGGTCGCCGTCGCCGCGCGCGCCCCGGTGTCTGGGGCGTGCTGGATCTTGGCAGCAGCAAGACCGTCTGCCTGATCGCGCGGGTCGAAGCCGATGGCGAACCCCGCGTGCTCGGCTTCGGCTGGCAGCGGTCGCGCGGCATCAAGGGCGGCAATATCGTCGACCTGCGCGATGCCGAGGCGACCATCCGCCAGGCCGTCGCCCAGGCCGAGGAAATGGCCGACCACAAGCTGACCGGCGTGATCGTCAACCTGTCCTGCGGCCAGCCCTATAGCCAGGTGCAGCACATCCAATGGCCGATCGGCGGTCGTGCCGTGACCGCGGCCGACATTCGCGCCGTGCTGAACGAAGCCCGCCGCCGCGCCGAGGAAGAGGGGCGGGAAACGGTCCACGCCATCCCGCTCGGCTTCACCATCGACGCGACGCCAGGGGTCGACGACCCGCGCGGCATGATCTGCGAAACGCTGGGGGCGCGACTGCATCTTGTCGGTGCGTCGCAAGCGTCGCTGCGCAACCTGGGCCTGGCCCTGTCCGCCTGCGACCTGGAAGTGGAAGAACTGGTCGCAGCCCCCTTCGCGGCCGCATTGGCCACCTTGGTCGAGGATGAAAAACTGATCGGCGCAACCGTCGTCGACATGGGCGGCGGCGCGACCACGCTCGCAGTTTTCCAGGATGGGCATCTGCTGCACACCGCGACCTTGCCGGTCGGCGGATGGAATGTGTCCAACGACCTCGCACTTGGCCTGACCACGACGATCACCCATGCCGAGCGCGTCAAGACCCTGCATGGCGGCGTGCTGGCCGGCCATGACGACGGGCGCGAGTTCCTGCCGATCCCGCAGGTCGGCGAGGAGGAAGAACAACTCGCACGCATCCCGCGCAGCGCCGTGGTCGGCGTGATTCGCCCGCGCCTGACCGAGACTCTGGAACTCGTCCGCGACCGTTTGGAAGCCGCCGGATTGGGTCCGGAAGTCGGCAAGCGCGTGGTGCTGACGGGTGGCGCAAGCCAGCTTGCCGGGGTACGGGAACTCGCGGCCGAAATTCTTGGGCGCCCGGTGCGACTCGGACGGCCGCACCAGATCCGTGGCTTGCCGGAGGCGCTGCACCGACCCGATTTCGCAGCGACGGTCGGGCTGCTTGGCTGGGGTTCGGGCGATGGGCGCCCGCCGCTCGATCTCGATCCCGCCGGTCCGCGGGCCGGATGGTTTTCACGACTTGCCGAATGGTGGCGGGACCGTCTCTGATGGCGACGCACCTACTCCGATTCGCGGGTCACGCCCGTGGCACCCACTAAATGTTGTTTAACGAGATGCTGAGGATGACGCGGCAATGACACTCAACCTGACGATTCAGCGGCAGGCCGTGGCGGATTTCTCGCCCCGCATCACCGTGATCGGCGTCGGTGGCGGCGGCATGAATGCTGTCGACAACATGATCGGATCGGGGCTTGAAGGCGTCGAATTCCTGGTGGCGAACACCGACGCGCAGCAACTCGCACGCAGCAAATCCGACCGGCGCGTGCAGTTGGGGCCGCATCTGACGCAGGGCCTCGGCGCCGGCGCCAAGCCCGAGATCGGGCGCGCGGCGGCCGAGGAAGCGGCCGAGGACATCGCCCGTCACCTCGACGGCTGCCACATGGTCTTCATCACCGCCGGCATGGGCGGCGGCACCGGCACCGGCGCGGCCCCCGTCATCGCGCGCCTGGCCCGCGAACGCGGCGTGCTGACCGTCGGCGTCGTCACCAAGCCCTTCGATTTCGAGCGTAAGCGCCGGATGGACGTGGCCGAACAGGGCCTGGCCGAGCTGCAGCAATACGTCGACACGCTGATCGTCATCCCGAACCAGAACCTGTTCAGGATGGCCAATGAGCGCACCGGCTTCGCCGAGGCGTTCAAGATGGCCGACAACGTGCTCTACATGGGCGTGTCCGGCGTGACCGACCTGATGATGAAGCCCGGCGTCGTGAACCTGGACTTCGCCGACATCCGCACCGTGATGTCCGAAATGGGCAAGGCGATGATGGGCACGGGCGAAGCCGAGGGCGAGGACCGCGCCATCCGCGCCGCCGAAGCCGCGATCAGCAATCCGCTGCTGGAAGACACCTCGATGCGCGGCGCGCGCGGCGTGCTGGTGAACATCACCGGCGGCGACGACGTGACCCTGTTCGAAGTGGACGAAGCGGTGCAGCGCATCGGCCGTGAGGTCGATCCCGACGCCAACCTGATCTTCGGCACCTCGCTCGACACCACCATGAACGGCCGCCTGCGCGTGTCGGTCGTGGCGACCGGCATCGAGGCCCAGGTCCAGCAGCAGGCCGAACGCCCCAAGCTGGTCGCCATGGGCGGCGGCGGCATCACCTTTGCCGTGGCCGGCCAGAGCGTGCCCGGCCAGATCGTGCAGGGTGCGCCCGCTGCGACGCCGCAGCCCGCGGCTGCGCCGACCGCCTTCCGCCCGGCCGCCCCCGTTGGGCGCCCTGCCGTGCCGGCTGGCCCCGTCCGCATGCCGGCCGCACCGCAGATGGCGCCGGCCGCGATGCCGCAGCCCGCGGCCCCGATGATGCCCGGCCTGCGCCGCCCGGCCACGATCACCGAAGCCCCGCCCGAGGCCTATGCCGAGCCCGTGATCCAGCAGGACTACGAGCCGGAGCAGCAGGCGCCGGAACCTGTGATGGCGGCCCCCGCCCAGATGGTGCCGCCCCCCCGCCCGGCCCCTGTCGCCAGCCAGCCGCCACGTCCCAGCACCTTCGCGTCGCTGTTCCAGAAGGTGACTGGCACCGGCATGATGAAGCGCGCCCTGCCCGCCGAGCCGACCTACCAGGCGGAACAGATGCGGCAGGAACCGGGGCTTGCCCCGCAGCATCGCCGTGCGGAACCCCGTTCGGAGGAGATGGGGCTCGACATCCCCACCTTCCTGCGCAAGCAGAACAACTGATCCACTTCGACGGGCGGCGGCTTCACGCCGCCCGGATATCCGCCAGGAAGCGGTCCACCTGGCCGCGCATCTGATCCGCCTGCTTCGCCAGTTCACCCGACGCCGCGCGCAATTCGACCGCCGAGGCGCCGGTGCGTTCCGCGCCTTCCCGCACCCCCGCCGCATGCCGCGCCGCTTCGCGCGTGCCTGACGCCGCCTCGGCCACAGCGCGCCCGATTTCCTGCGTGGCCGCCGCCTGTTGTTCGGCGGCCGCAGCCACGGCCGCGGTATTGGTGCCCATCTGCTCGATCGTGCGGGAAATGCCGGCGATGGCGGTCACCGTGCGCGTGGTCTCGCGCTGCATGGTGGCGATCTGCGCGCCGATTTCCTCGGTCGCGCGGGCGGTCTGCGCGGCCAGGGTCTTCACCTCCGACGCCACGACGGCAAAGCCCTTGCCGGCCTCACCGGCACGCGCCGCCTCGATCGTCGCGTTCAGCGCCAGCAGGTTGGTCTGGCTGGCGATGCCGTTGATCAGGCGAACCACCTCCCCGATGCGGCTGGCGGCCGTGGCCAGTTCCTGCACCGTGGCATCGGTCTGGCGGGTGTTCTCCGCCGCCTGGCGCGCGACCACCGCGGCGTCGTTCACCTGGCGTGAGATTTCGGCGATGGAGGCGCCCAGCTCCTCGGCCGAACTCGCGACCGTCTGCACGTTCACGCTGGCCTGTTCCGACGCGGCGGCGACCGAGATCGCCTGGTCCGTCCCATCGCGGGCGACGGCGGTCATGTCCAACGCGGTCCCGTCCAGCCCGGCCGCCGCCGTCGCCACGGCGCGCAGCACCACCGCCGCCTCCGCTTCGAAGCTGCGGATCAGGGTGGCGACGCGTTCGGCCTGCGCGGATTTGGCGGCTTCGTCGGCGACGCGGGCCGCGGCCATCTCCTCCCGCGCTATGGCGCCGGCGCGCAGCGTATCGACGGCGGTCGCCAGGCGGCCGAATTCATCGGCGCGGTCGCGCCCGGTCACCACCACCGACAGGTCGCCCGCCGCGATCCGGTCGACCGTGTCGGTCACCGCCAGCAGCGGCGACACCACCCGGCGCATCAACAGCACGACGGAGCCGATCGTCAGCCCGGCCGCGACCAGGGCCAGCACAACCGCGAAGACCAGTTGCATCCGGGCGCCCTGCGTGATCGCCGCCGCCTGGGCCAGCACCTGTTCCAGCGCCGCATCGCGCAATTGCAGGATGCTGGCCTGGGCCGGCACGCTCCAGCCACGGAAGGTGGCCAGATCCTCCGACCAGGGGGTCGCGGCGGCCCCGGCGGCCGCACGCACGCGGGCCCATTCCATCAGGCGGCGCCAACGGGGCTCGTCACGGCCCTGGAAGGTTTCGACCTGGCGCGCGGCCTCGGCCGTCACGGCCGGCGCGTCGTCCATGGTCGCGATCATGCGTCGCGCGCTCTCCCAGGCCTGTTCCACCCGGCCGGTCATCTGCTCGGCGGTGACGACATCGGCGGGCAGCACCGGGCGGCCGCCGACCCAGGCGTTCATCAGCAGGTTGCGGCGCCCGGCGTAGTCGCGAATGTCCATCCCCTGGATCGCGACATTGACCGCGGTCGCGATGGCGGGCGCATCGGTGGTGACACGCCGGGCGGCGGTGCCGGCCAGTTCGACCAGGCGGTTGCCCAGGGCCAGGCGGTCGGTCAGCACATCCCGCGCATAGCCCGCGTCCCGCGCCGCCGGGGGCTGGGCCAGCAGGCCATCCAGCCGCTGCCGCAGCCGCGCCAGCGCCGCCATGCTGTCGGCGGCGGCGGCGGGGTCGAGGCCGGATGCCAGGGCGCTCAGACGCGCTGCCTCCAGCAGGCGGTCGCTTTCCCCACGGGCGCGTTGCAGGGCATCGCGGTCGGGCGTGGCGGCCAGGGTGGCGGCGGTCAGTTGCCCCGCCTCCAGCGCAAACGCCGTCTGGGCGCGCTGCACATCGCTGATCACCCGCGCCGCACGTTCGGCCGCCACGCTGCGATTGAGGGTCCCGGCATTCTGCACCGCCAGCCAGGAGGCGGCGACCAGGCCCGGGATGGCCACGGCGGTGAACCCCGCAAGGAACAATGTCCGGATCTGCATGGATCAACCCTCGATTCACATGGCGCTGCTAACGGAGGGGCCAGTGTGCCGACGCCAGGCTTATGCCCCCTTAATGCCGCGGGGATTTTCGCGGAGCGGTTTCGGCGGGCGAGGAATGGGGTCCAAGGCGGCCTTATTCATGCCTCATTTTGCACTGCACAGATTGTTTAGAATCAACGGCTTGTAGTGAAACATGGAGAAACAAGGCTTGACTCGTGGTGGCCCACCCCCCCGGGCATATTGCATGCGGAAGTCGCGCCGCCGGGGCGCGCCCTGACATCCCGCGGATCCTCCGCCGGTTGGTTGGCTTCCCGGGACAAGGTGCTCATGGACGGTTATCAATCGATTGCGATGCTGGCGGGTTCGGGTGGCATGCGGCGTACGCTGCGGGCACCGATCGGCTGCGTCGGCATCGGTTTGCATTCCGGCTCCAAGGTCAGGATGACACTGCGTCCGGCCGCCCCCGGCGCCGGCATCCGCTTCCGCCGCACCGATATCGGCATCGAAATCCCCGCCCGCTACGATTATGTCGTCGATACCCGCCTCTGCACCGCCCTCGGCACGCCGGGCGGCGGATCGGCGCGGATCGGCACCATCGAACACGTGATGGCCGCCCTGGCCGGGGCCGGCGTGCATGATGCGGTGATCGAGGTCGATGCGGCCGAGGTCCCCATCCTCGACGGCTCCGCCCGCGACTTCCTCTTCCTGCTCGACAGCGCCGGCTACAGCGAAAGCGCGCTGCCGGTCGGCGTGCTGGAAATCCTCAAGCCCGTGCGCGTGACCGAGGGCGAGGGCCCCGATGCGGCCTGGGCCGAACTGCGCCCGACCCAGTCCGGCCCCGGCTGGTCGGCGGCGTTCGAAGCCGCGCTGACCATCGACTTCCCGAACACCGCCATCGGCCGCCAGTCGCTGGCCGTGCGCATCACGCCGGACACCTTCCGCCACGCCCTGGCCGATGCCCGCACCTTCACGCTGGCCGAGGATGTGACCCGGTTGCGGGCCGCCGGCCTCGCCCGCGGTGGCAGCTTGGTGAATGCCGTGGTGGTCGATGGGCCGATGATCCTGAACCCCACCGGGCTGCGCAGCGCAGATGAATTCGTGCGCCACAAGCTGCTGGACGTGGTCGGCGACCTGGCCCTGGCCGGCTACCCGATCACCGGCCGCTTCTCGGGCTACCGTTCCGGCCATGCGCTGAACAACCGGCTGCTGCGCGCCGTCTTCGCCGATCAGAGCGCGTTTCGCGTGGTCGAACCCGATTGGGTCGATGCCTCGCCGTCGTCGCGCGGTGCCGATTACCTGCCGGCCCGGGCGCCGGCCAAGGCGCGGGTCCTCGCCACCGCCGCCTGATCGTCCCGACGTCGCGGACCCGGTTTCGATACGTTACGGGCGGAAGGGCGTCGCCGCGCACGCCCCCCCTGCCATCCGGCCCGCCAGCCATGCTAGACAGGCCCCATGTCGACGCACCGCCTGACCCGCCCGCTCTTTCTCGCAGCCAGCCTCCTGCTCGGCCTCGGCGCCTGTTCCGGCGACGGCGGCATCCGCGCCTGGGATGGCACCGCCACCGGCCGCGCCACGCCGCGCCAACAGGCCCTGGCGACCGAAAGCCCCGAAAGCCTCTATGCCGGCGGCATGGATGCGCTGAACGCCCAGCGTTACGCGCAGGCGGTCGAGCTGTTCGACACGGTGGACCGCGAATACCCCTATTCCACCTGGGCGACCCAGGCGAAGCTGATGTCGGCCTTCGCCGACTACAGCCGCAATCGGTATACCGAGGCCGTGGGCGCGCTGGATCGCTTCATCCAACTGCACCCGGCGCATCGCGACATCGCCTATGCCTATTACCTGCGGTCGCTGTGCTTCTACGAACAGATCGTCGATGCCGAACGCGACCAGAGCGGCACCGAACTGGCCATGACCGCGTTGCAGGACGTGCAGAACCGCTTCCCCAACACGCCCTACGCCCGCGATGCGCGGCTGAAGATGGATCTGGCACGCGACCACCTGGCCGGTCAGCAGATGCACATCGGCCGCTTCTACCAGAACCGGAACCTGATGGCCGCGGCGGTCGGGCGCTATCGCCGCGTCGTGGACGATTACCAGACCACCAACCACGTGCCCGAGGCGCTGCACCGCCTGACCGAGATCTACATCTCCCTCGGCCTGACGGATGAGGCACGGCGCACCGCCAGCGTGCTGGGCCACAACTACCCGGGCAGCCCCTGGTACCAGGACAGCTACGCGCTGCTGGTCGAGGGCGCGCCGCGCGCGGCGCAGGACCGCCCGGGCTTCCTGTCCCGCGCCGTCAACTGGGTGTTTTAGCCCCGGTGCGCAACACAACCCGCGGCTGACACAATGCTGCAGGCGCTGGCGATCCGCGACGTCGTCCTGATCGAACGCCTGGACCTGGCCTTTGGGCCGGGCCTGTCGGTGCTGACCGGCGAAACCGGTGCCGGCAAGTCGATCCTGTTGGACAGCCTGGGCCTCGCCCTGGGCCAGCGGGCCGAGGCCGGGCTGGTCCGCGCCGGGCAAAACCAGGCCAGCGTCTCCGCCGCCTTCCAGCCGCCCACCAGCCACCCCGCCTTCGCCCTGCTGATCGAACAGGGGATCGAGGCGGAGGACGAGATCGTCCTGCGCCGCGTCGTCCAGGCCGACGGCAAGTCCCGCGCCTTCGTCAACGACCAGCCCGTGGGCGTCGCCCTGCTGCGCCGGCTGGGGGCCTTGCTGGTCGAGGTCCAGGGCCAGCACGACCAGGTCGGCCTGGCCGACCCCGCCGGTCATGCGGCCCTGCTCGACGCCTTTGGCGCGCTGGAGACGGACCGCACCCAGGTCGCCACCGCCCACCGCGCCTGGCGCGACGCCGAACGCGCCCTGGACGCCGCCCAGAAGGCCATCGCCGAGGCCCAGGCCGACGAAGAATGGCTGCGCCACGCCGTCGCCGAACTCGGCGCCCTGGCCCCGCAGGAGGGCGAGGAAGAAGCCCTCGCCACCCGCCGCCAGGGGCTGCAACACGGCGAACGCCGGGCCGAGGCCGTGGCGGCCGCCCTGGCCGAACTGACCCCGCGCGATCGCCGCCGCGGCGGCGGCCCCGCCGATGCCCTGCGCAGCGCCGCCCGCGCGCTGGAACGCATGCCCGGCCAGGACCAGGCGCAGCAGGAAGGCATCCAGCCCGCGCTGACCCTGCTCGGCATGGCGCAGGACGCGCTGTCGGAGGCCGAGACCCTGTTGACCCGCATGGTGCAGGACGCGGCCCCTGACCCCCGCGCGCTGGAACAGACCGAGGAGCGCCTGTTCGCCCTGCGCGCCGCCGCCCGCAAGCACGCCGTCGCGGTGGTGGAATTGCCGGATCTGCTGGAAAGCCTGAAGGCGCGGCTGTCTTCGCTGGACGCCGGGACCGGGCGCGTCGCGGCGCTGGAAAAGGCCGCGCGGGAAAACCGCACCGCCTATGTCGCCGCCGCCAATGCCCTGACCCAGGCGCGCACGGAGGCCGGCGCCCGGTTGGAAAAAGCCCTGTCGCGGGAACTCGTGCCACTGAAACTGGACCGCGCCCGCGTGACCGCCACGCTGACCCCCCGGCCGGAAGCCGCCTGGGGGGCCGATGGGCAGGACCGGGTGGAATTCCTCGTCTCCACCAACCCCGGCCAGACCCCCGGTGCGCTGGCCAAGATCGCATCGGGCGGCGAATTGTCGCGGCTGATGCTGGCGCTGAAAGTCGTGCTGTCGCGCGGCAGCCCGGTGCCGACGCTGGTGTTTGACGAAGTGGACAGCGGCATCGGCGGCGCCACCGCCGCCGCCGTCGGCGACCGCCTGACCAAGGTCGCGGCCCGTGTGCAGGTGCTGGTCGTGACGCATAGCCCGCAGGTCGCGGCGCGCGGCGCCGCGCATTTCCAGGTCGCCAAGCGGTTGCGCGACGGCCGCGCGGAAACCCGCGTGCTGGCGCTGGATACCGGTGCGCGGCGCGAGGAAATCGCCCGCATGCTGGCCGGCGAAAAAGTCACCGAAGCCGCCCGCGCCGCCGCCGATGAACTGCTGGCCGCCGTGGGATGAGCGGCTCCGTCGAAACCGAGGCCGAGGCGGCCGCGGAACTCGCCGCCCTGGCGGCCGAGATCGCGCGCCACGACGACGCCTATCACCGCCGCGACGCGCCCGAGATCAGCGACGCCGAATATGACGCGCTGGTCGCCCGCAACCGCGCGATCGAGGCACGCTTCCCCGCCCTGGTGCGCGACGACAGCCCCAGCCGCCGCGTCGGCGCCGCCTTGGCGCCCGGCTTCGCCAAGCTGCGCCACGGCGTGCCGATGCTGTCGCTCGACAACGTCTTCTCGGCCGAGGATTTTGCCGAGTTCTGCGCCCGCATCCGCCGCTTCCTGGCCTTGCCCGGCGATGCGCCGCTGACCTTCGTGGCAGAACCGAAGATCGACGGCCTGTCGATCAACCTGACCTATGAAGACGGTGTCTTCCTTCGCGGCGCCACGCGCGGCGATGGGACCGAGGGCGAGGATGTCACCGCCAACCTGCGCACGCTCAAAAGCCTGCCGCAGCGCCTGGCCGGCCCGGCGCCCAGGCATATCGAAATCCGCGGCGAAGTGTTCATGAGCAAGGCGGATTTCCTGGCCTTCCGCACAGCGCAGGAAAAGGCGGCGGAGGACCGCGAGGCGCGGCGCGAAGCGGGCGGCAAGCTGGGCGATGCCATCGTCGTGCCGGTCAATCCGCGCAATGCCGCGGCCGGGTCGCTGCGCCAGTTGGACCCGACCGTGACCGCATCGCGCCCGCTCGGGCTTTTCGCCTATGCGCTGGGTGCCGCAAGCGAAGCCCCCGCCGACAGCCACCACGCCTATCTGGAACGGCTGCGCGCCTGGGGGTTTGACGTGAACCCCCTCTCGACCCTCGTCACCGCCGAAGCCGCGCCGGATTTCCACGCGAGGATGGCGGCGGATCGCGCGACGCTGGATTACGACATCGATGGCGTGGTCTATAAACTCGACGATATCGCCTTGCAGGCGCGGTTGGGTTTCGTCGGCCGCGCGCCGCGCTGGGCCGTGGCCTGGAAATTCCCCGCCGAACAGGCGACGACGACCCTGCTGGACATCCAGATCCAGGTCGGCCGCACCGGCGCGCTGACCCCGCGCGCGGTGATGGCGCCGGTCAATGTCGGCGGCGTGCTGGTGCGCCACGCGACTCTGCACAATGAAGACGAGATCGCGCGCCTCGACGTCCGCATCGGCGACACCGTCGTCATCCAGCGCGCCGGCGACGTGATTCCGCAGGTCGTGCAAGTCGTGCTGGACAAGCGCCCCCCCGGCACCGTGCCCTGGCAACCACCGCAAACCTGCCCCGCCTGCGGCAGCCATGCGATCCGCCCGCCGGATGAGGTCGTGCGCCGCTGCACCGGCGGACTGATCTGCCCCGCCCAGGCGCTGGAACGGCTGATCCATTTCTGCAGCCGCCGCGCGATGGATATCGAGGGGCTGGGCGGCGAAAACCTGGAACGCCTGTTCACCACCGGGCTGGTCCGCACTCCGGCCGACATTTTTCGCCTGCGCGAACACCGCGCGACCCTGCTGTCCTGGGACGGCTGGGGCGAGCGCAAGGTGGACAACCTCCTCGCCGCCATCGAGGCGCGGCGCAGGCCGCCGCTGGAACGCTTCCTCTTCGCCCTCGGCATCCGCCGCATCGGCGAACAGAACGCAAAATTGCTGGCGCGGCACTACCACAGCCTCGCCGCCTGGCGCGCGGGGATGCTCGACGCCCGCATCATCGGCAGCGAGGCGCGCGAAGCCCTGGGCACCATCCAGGGCATCGGCCCCGCCATCGCCGAGGAACTGGTCGAGTTTTTCGCCGAGGCCCACAACCTGGCCGCGCTGGACGACCTCGCCGCCCAGGTCACCCCGGCCGAGGCCGAGACCGGCGATGCCTCCGGCCCCTTCGCCGGCAAGACACTCGTCTTCACCGGCACGCTGTCGGGCATGGCGCGCGACGAAGCCGGGGCCATCGCCGAACGGCTGGGCGCCAAGGTCGCCAAATCCGTCTCGGCAAAGACCGATTATCTCGTCGCCGGCGCGGATGCGGGGTCCAAGGCCACCAAGGCCGCCGCCCTCGGCGTCACCGTGCTGGACGAGGCCGCCTTCCGCCTTATGGCGGGCCTGTAGCCGCGACGAAATCGGCCAGCACGCCGCGCAGCATGCCGACCGGATCATGGCCCGGCCCCTCGGCGATCAAGGCGATATGCGAACCCGGCATTTCCAGGAACGGCGCCCCCGGCAGCCTGGCCGAGGCGACCGGCACCAGCCCGTCATTCGCCCCCACGCCATGCGTCGTCAGCCACTGGGCCATCCAGACATAGTGCCGGTCGCCCACCGGCACCGGGGCGGCCAGCACATCCGATCCCACCGCCAACACGGGCAGCCGCCCGACCACCGCCGCCACGGCCGCCGCGTTCTCCGCCATCCAGCTTGTCCGCGCCGTGGTCGTCAAATCATCCAGCCCCGCCCCCGAACCGGTGCCGAGCAACCGCAGCGCCACCCCCGCCGCCAGCCGCATTCTTTGGCGCGCCGCCAGCGCATCGGCGACCGGGCTGCCATGGAACGGTGACTGCAGGGCGATAAACCCCAGGCAGCGAATGGTGGGGTCGCAGAGGGCGGACAGCGCCTCCAGCCCGCCCTTGCTATGGGCGATGACCAAGGCCGGCGCCGGGTTCTGCCGCAACCAATCGGCGATACGCCCGGCATTGGTAGCGACCGCCGCACTCGTCGGCAGGTCCAGCCGGGTGACCAGCGCCCCCTGGTCGCGCAGCCAACGTGCCTGGGCCCCCATGTAGTCCAGGCCGATCCGCGCCCGCACATCCCCCATCAGGCCAAAGCACAGCAGGACCGGAACACCGTCGAGCGTCACAGCGGGGCGCAGGCCGCCCGCAGCCAGGCGGCGGTCGCCGCATCATCCAGAAGCGGGCCGACCTCGGCCAGCACGCGGGCGTGGTAGCCATCGACCCAGGCGCGTTCATCGGCGGTCAGCAGCCCGACTGCGATCAGGCGGCGGTCGTAGGGGGCCAGGGTCAGCGTCTCGAACCCCAGGAAGCGGCCGGTGTCGGTGCGGACCAGCAGCAGGTTCTCGATGCGGATGCCATAGGCGCCTGGCAGGTAGAAACCAGGCTCGTCCGACAGGATCATCCCGGCCTGCAAGGGCACGATCTTGGCCGCGCGGCTGAAGGCGACCGGCCCCTCATGCACCGACAGGAAGGAGCCGACGCCATGGCCCGTGCCGTGGTCGTAGTCCAGCGCCACGTCCCACAGGGGCCGCCGCGCGATCGCATCCAGATGCGGCCCCGCGACCCCGGCCGGGAAGCGCAGGGTCGCCAGCGCGACATGGCCGCGCAACACGCGGGTATAGCGGTCGGCCAGTTCCGCCGGCGGCGCCGCCGGCCCGGTCCAGACGGTCCGGGTCACATCCGTCGTGCCATCCCGATACTGCCCGCCGGAATCGAGCAAGAACACCTCATTTGCCGCGATGGCGCGGTCGCTTTCGGGGGTCGCCCGGTAATGCACGATCGCCCCATGTTCCCCGGCGCCGGCGATGGCCGGAAATGCCTCGGCGACGAACAGGGGTTTGCGCCGGCGCTCCTCCAGCAGGCGGGCGGCCGCCGACATCTCGGTCTGGCCGCCGGTGGGGCCGGCTTCGGCGAACCAGGCCAGGAAGCGGGCCAGGGCGACGGCATCGCGCAGGTGGGCCGCGCGGGTCCCCGCCTGCTCCACCAGGTTTTTCGTCGCGCGCGGCAGGCGGCAAGGGTCATCGGCCGTGGCCACGGTGGCCCCGGCCGCGCGCAGGCTGGTGGCGAACCAGGCGGGCGTCGCATCGGCGTCCAGCCGCACGATCTTGCCCGTCAGCGCGGCCAGGGCGGCCGGCAGATCGTCGCGCGGCAGGACCTGCACGGCATTGCCCAGATGGCTGCGCGCCTCGGCCCCGACCCGCGCCGGGTCCAGGAACAGCGCCACCGAGGCATCCGCCCGCAGCAGGGCAAAGCCGAGCGCCAGCGGCGTATGCGGCAGGTCGCGCCCGCGGATGTTCAGCAGCCAGGCGATGCTGTGCGGATCGGCCAGCACGGCCGCCGCCTGGCCGGCCTCGCGCAGGATTTTTGCCGCCGCCTCGCGCTTGGTGGCGGCGTCGACGCCGGCATGGGCCAGGGGATGTGGCTCGACCGGGGTCGCCGGGGCCGATGGCCGGTCGGCCCAGGCCTGGTCCAGCGGATTGGCCGCCAGTGGCACCAGCGTGACCCCCGCCTCGGCCAGCCGCGCCAGGGCCGCTTCGGTATGCAGCCAGGGATCGTAGCCGATGCGCCGCCCGGCGGCATTGGCGCGCAGCCAGGCGGTGGGCGGGCTGTCGGTGATGTGGTGGCGTTCCCACAGGATCGCGTCGGTCTGCTGCGCGACCTGGGTGGTGTAGCGCCCATCGGTGAAGACCGCCGCGCGATCCATCAGCACGATGGCCATGCCGGCGGAGCCGGTGAACCCGCTCAGCCAGGCCAGGCGGTCGCCCGACTCGGGCACGTATTCCCCCAGAAATTCATCGGATCGCGGCACCAGGACGCCATCGACCCCGGCCTCGGTCAGGCGTTGGCGCAGGGCAGCGAGGCGGTCGGCGGGGGTGTTTGCGGTCATCGCCACAAGGTAGCGAATGCGCCGCCGCCGCCAAGCCGGGGCCGCCCATGCATCAACACATGTTTCCACAGTATTACATGCGTTCGACGCATGGCTAACCGCCAGGCTTGTCACAACCGATTTTTCGGCACTGGCCTACATATCCACCCGCGAACAAACAGCGGCCAACCCGGTCCGCACGCAGACAGATTGATAGGACACATCATGGACGCCCGGATGAACCAGGCGGAACTCGCCGGCATGGCCCCCTTCACCCGCCCCCGCGATGCGGTGCTGGTGGATGAGCTGCGCGCAGCCGTCGCCCATGCCCAGGACCATGCCATCGCCCGCGGGGTCGCCACCGTCGGCCGCGCCGTCATGGCCGTCGTCGCCCGCATCGCCGCCATCCCGGCGCGGATGGAGATGGAAGCCGAATTGCGCGGCATGACCGACCGCGAACTGGCCGATATCGGCCTGACGCGCGGCCAGATCGGCAGCGTCCTCGGCCGCTGATCGCAGGCATGTTCCGCGCGGGGTAACTCCCCCTCCCGGCCCCGCGCGACGACAACGCCCGCATCCGCCCCGCCAGGGATGGATGCGGGCGTTGGTTTGTTATTGGGGTTTTTGGGCTACTGGGTCGGTTCCGCGATGCGGATCGCGGCCGGACCGCCGCTCATCGCGATCTTCTGTCCCGTGTCGCGCACGCCCTGTTCGGTGATCTCCAGCACCTGGATGTTCCGTTCCACCATGTTCTGCACGAACAGGCGCCGCCCGTCGCTGCTGAAGGCGGCCCCCTGCGCCCAGCCGCCGACAGTCGCATCGCCATGATGCCGCAGCGACGTGCCATCCAGCCGGTACACCCGCACCAGCCCCGTCCCCAGGAACGGTGAGCCCTGCGGCTTGTTCGACCCGTTCATCACCGTCACCGCGACGAACCGCCCGTCGGGCGAAAGCTCGATGCCCTCCGGCGTCTGGCCGACGCTGATGGTCTCCACCACGCGATAGGGTTCGCGCGCCAGGTCGATCACGCTGATCGTATCGGCATCGCCGGTGCCGCGCCCGATATTGGCGACCACCGCGGCCCGGCCGTGCGAGGCGATCGACAGGCCATAGGGGCGAACGCCCGGGGTCAATTGGCGGTCCTGCACCGTCACCGTTTCACCGGCGACCTCCAGCACGCCGATCGAATTGTCGCCGTTGCGGGTGACCAGGGCGCGGGTGCCATCCGGGGTGAAGGCGACGTGACTGACCTCGCTGGCGGCATTGCCGACCGTGACCTTGCCGAGCGGCGTCACCTGCCCGTCGCGCACGCGGAACACGCTGATGGTCCCCTCGGCGCGGTTGGCGACCAGCGCCAGCGTGCCCGCGCGGTTGAACGAAATACCCGCCGGCCCCGCCCCCGTCTCCAGCGTGCCGACCACGCGAATGCCGCGGTTGGACAGGTCCAGCACGGTCAGCCGGTTGTCGGGGATGGTGCGGGCCGGGTTGGCCGGGTCGATCTTCTGGTTGGAACTGACCAGGCCAATCAGCCCGTTGGGGCTGATCGCGACGGAGTAGGGCGGGCCGACGACCGAATGCGGCACCTGCGCCTCGGCGATCATCGCCGGCGGGTTGGCGCCCAGGTCGAGCAGCGCCACCGTATCCGGCGCCGGGTTCTGCACGATCCGGGTCACCCCATTGTCGAGCACGGCCTTGTTGTCATTCCCGGACAGCGCGAGTTGCGCCGCCGCCGGGCCGCCGAGCACGGCCGCACAGGTCGCGGCCAGAAGGCCGGTCTTGAAAAGGGTCATCGCGTTTCTTCTCCCGACGCGGGCTGTTTGGCGCCCGTTGCGATGCCGAGACTGCCCCGCCCCCGCCGCCCCGGGCAAGCCTGCCGTCTTGCCGGCCAGCCCCCAGGCCGCCACCCTGCCCGGCAAGGGAGAAACGCATGATCGGCGTCGACTGGGGCACCACCAACCTGCGCGCCTGGCGTTTCGGCCCGGATGGCACGATCCGCGACCGCCTGGCCGCGCCCGAGGGCCTGCTCTCCGGCCCACCGGGCGGCTTTCCCGCCACCCTGCTGCGCCACGCCGGGGCCTGGATCGCCGATGGCGAGACCACGATCATCATGTGCGGCATGGTCGGCAGCCGCCAGGGCTGGGCCGAGGCCGCCTACCTGCCCTGCCCCGCCGACCCCGCCCTGCTGGCCGCATCGCTGACCGAGGTCGCCATCCCCGGCGCCCGTGCCTTCATCATCCCCGGCCTGTCCTGCCGCGACGCCTGGGGCCGGCCGGATGTGGCGCGGGGGGAGGAGACCAAGGGCGCCGCCCTGATCGCCCGCCTCGGCCAGGCTTCCGCCACCCTGGTGCTGCCCGGCACCCACGGCAAATGGATGGCCATCGCGGATGGCCGGATCACCGGCTTCATGACCCATATGACCGGTGAGGTGTTCTCCGCGCTCTCGACCCACACCATCCTGGCCCGCACCCTGGATGCCGAGGCGCCGCACGATGCCGCCGCCTTCGCCGCGGGGGTGACCCAGGCGCGCGAGCCCACCGGCCTGCTGCACCACATCTTTACGCTGCGCGCTGCCTCGCTTCTGGATGGGATGACGCCGGCGGCCTCCCTCTCCCACCTCTCTGGACTGCTGATCGGCAGCGAAATCCTGGCCGGCACCACGCTCGGCGCGGCGCCCTTCCACGTGCTCGCTGAAAGCGGCCTCGGCGCGCGCTATGTCGAGGCCTTTGGCGTGCTCGGCATCCCTTGCGAGGCGGTGCATGGCGATGTCACCCCCGCCGGGCTCTTCGCGATCGGAGGCTTGCTGTGACGCTCAAGGACCACCTCGCCCACTGCCCGCTGGTCGCCATCCTGCGCGGGTTGCGCCCCGATGAGGCGCTGCCGATCGGCGAGGCGCTGGTCGGCGCCGGCTTCGGCATCCTGGAAGTGCCGCTGAATTCGCCCGACCCGATCGAGAGCATCCGCCGCCTGGCCGCGCGCTTCCCCGCGGCCCTGGTCGGCGCGGGCACGGTGATGACGCCCGACCAGGTCACCCAGGTCGCCGCCGCCGGCGGGCGGTTGATCGTGACCCCGCATGCCGCCGTCGATGTGGTGCGGGCGGCCAAGGGGCTGGGGCTGGTCGTGGTGCCAGGCTGCTTCACCCCGACCGAGGCTTTTGCGCTCCTCGCCGCCGGCGCCGATGGGCTGAAGCTCTTTCCGGCCGAAGCGGCCTCCCCCGCCGTGCTGCGCGCGATGCTGGCGGTGCTGCCGAAGGGCACGCCGCTGCTGCCGGTGGGTGGCATCGGTACCGACAACATCGCCGCCTGGCGCGTGGCCGGGGCGGCGGGGTTCGGGATTGGATCCTCGCTCTACAAGCCGGGCGATGATGCGGGGCTGGTGGGGGCGCGGGCGCGGGCCCTGGTCGCCCTGTGCAACGCCCTGCCACATTGACGCGGCGCGCGTGACCCTGCGTCACACGGAAACGCTTGAATACCGCGGCGCATCCGGGCAGATGCGAAGATGATGCGGCAATGACCGCCATGGACGACCGGGGAAACGCAAACGCCATGATCGAACGCCGCGCCCTTCTGCCGCTTGCCGCCGCCCTGGCCGCGCCGGGGTTGATCCGCCCCGCTCATGCCCAGGCGGTCACGCTGCGGCTGCACCACTTCCTGCCGCCCGTGTCGAACGTGCACCGCTTCTTCCTGATGCCCTGGGCGCGGAAGATCGAAACCGAGTCCAATGGCGCGCTGCGGGTGCAGATCTTCCCGTCCATGCAGTTGGGCGGCGCGCCGCCGCAATTGTTCGACCAGGCACGCGATGGCGTGGTGGACATGATCTGGACCCTGCCCGGCAATACCCCCGGCCGCTTCCCCAAGATCGAGGTCTTCGAACTGCCCTTCGTCGCCAACAAGCTCGGCGTGCCGAATGCCAAGGCGGTGCAGGAATTCTACGAGACGCAGTTGCGCGAGGAATTCCGCGAAGTGCACCCGATCTGCGTCTGGGGCCATGACGGCGGCTCCATCCACGCCAAGCGCGAAGTCCGCACCATGGAGGACATGCGCGGGTTGAAGCTGCGCTTCCCGACACGCCAGGCCGGCGAGGCGCTGCGCGCCCTCGGCGCATCCCCGATCGGCATGCCCGTGCCGCAGGTGCCCGAAGCCCTGAGCCAGGGCGTCATCGATGGCGCCGTGGTGCCGTGGGAAGTCGTGCCGTCGATCCGGCTGCAGGAACTCGTGCGCTTCCACACGGAAATCCCGGGCACGCCGACGCTGTATATCGCGACCTTCATCATCGCGATGAACAACGCGAAATACGCGGCCCTGCCGGCGGAGTTGAAGCGCGTGCTGGACGCCAATTCCGGCCAGGCGGCCGCCGAGATGGCCGGCCGCGTCTGGGACGAACAAGGCCCGCCGGTCGCCGAGATGGTGCGCCGCCGCGGCAACCAGATCATCACCCTGTCCGAGGCCGAGAAGGCGCGCTGGGTGACGGCGACCCAACCGGTCGTGGATGCCTGGGTCGCGGGATCGGCCGCGCGCGGTTTCGACGGCGCGGCGCTGCTGGCGGATGCGCGCCGCCTGGTCGCCAAATACGGCACCGGCGCCGCCTGAACCCCACACTGCTTCGCCCGGCATGGCTGCCGGGTGAAGCGGTATGGCAGGGCAGACTGTCTCCGCTTGGCGGGCGCGGCGCGCCATGCGACCAACGATTGGCCGGGCGGGGACCTAGAAAAACCATGAGCAGCATGCATGGCGGCTGACACGCCACGAGAGGCGCAGGATGCGCCGCACGGCCCCCCACCGGGGTTGATCCCCCGCGTTGCGGCCCTGGTCGCCATTGCTGGCGGCGTCATGCTGCTGGCCACCGCGCTGTTCACCACCGTGTCGGTGCTGAAGCGCTGGCTGACCAGCGACAGCATCCCCGGCGATTTCGAACTGGTGCAGATCGGCGCCGGGCTCTCGGTCTTCGGCTTCCTCGCCTATGGCACCGTCATGCGGTCCAACATCCTGGTGGATACGTTCACAACCTGGCTGCCGGCGCGCGTGACCGATTGGATGGATGCCTTCTGGTCGCTGGTCTGGGCGGGAATCACCTTGGCGCTGGCCGAGCGCATGGCCGTGGGCGCGCAGGAGATGCTGCGCAACCATACCGAGACGATGGTGCTGGCGATGCCCACCTGGTGGGCCGTCGGCGTCGGCGCCGGCGTCTTCGCCCTGACCGGGGTGGTCGCGCTGTGGTGGGTGCCGCGGCTGTTGCGGGGGCTCCACTGATGCAGCCGGAATTCGTCCAGGCCGCCGCCGGCTTCGCCGTGATGCTGGCGCTGATCGCGCTGCGCGCGCCGATCGGGCTGGCGATGCTTGTCGTGGGTGCGCTCGGGTATGTGTACATCCTCGATTGGGCGGCGCTGGCCAATTACCTGAAGACCACGCCGTTCCATCTGTTTGCCAACTACACGCTGTCGGTCATCCCGCTGTTCATCCTGATGGGGGCGCTGGCCGAACGCGCGGGGCTGGCGCGCGATCTGTTCGCCGCCGCCAATGCCGTGGTCGGGCGCAAGCCCGGCGGCATGGCGATGAGCGTGATCGCCGCCTGCGCCTGCTTCGGCGCGGTCTGCGGTTCTTCGGTCGCGACCACCGCGACCTTCGGCCGGGCGGCGCTGCCGGAGTTGCGGCGCTACGGCTACGACCATGGCTTCGCCACCGGCACCATCGCGGTCGGCGGCACCTTGGGCATCCTGATCCCGCCCTCGGTGATCCTGGTGATCTATGCGATCAGCACGGAACAGAACATCGCCAAGCTGTTCATGGCGGCCCTCATTCCCGGGCTGATGGCGACCGCCTTCTACATCGTCGCGATCTGGCTGACGGTGCGCGCCAGGCCCCACCTGGCGCCGGCGGGCGATGCCATCACGGGTGCGCAAAAGCGCGACGCCTTCCTCAACGTCATCCCGGTCATGCTGATCGCGATCGTCGTCGTCGGTGGCATCTATGGCGGGGTGTTCACCCCCACGGAATCGGCCGCGGTCGGCTGCATCGCGACCCTGGCCGTCGGTCTCGCCCGTCGCACGCTGGACTGGACCCGCATCGGGCAAAGCCTGCGCGGCACCGCCGAAACCACCGCGATGATCTTCGCCATCCTGCTGGGCGCCGAAGTGTTCAACGCCTTCCTCGCCCTGACCCAGGCGCCGGTGCTGCTGGCCTTCTGGATCGCGGAACAGGGGTTCGCGCCCTACCTCGTCATGGGGCTGCTGCTGTTTTCCTACATCATCCTCGGCGCGGTGATGGATGAGTTGGCGATGATCCTGCTGACCCTGCCGGTGTTCTTCCCCGTGGTGACCGCGCTGGACTTCGGCCTGACGGGTGAGGAAACCGCGATCTGGTTCGGCATCCTGGTGCTGATCGTGGTCGGCATCGGGCTGACCGCGCCGCCGATCGGGCTCAACGTCTTTGTGATCTCCTCGCTCGCGCGGGATGTGCCGATCGCCTCCACCTATCGCGGTGTGTTGCCCTACCTCGCGACCGACGCGATCCGGCTGCTCATCTGCCTGGCGTTTCCGGGCATCAGCCTGTGGCTGGTGCGTCTTCTGACCTGAGCCGCCGCTTGTAACCGAATGCCCTGCCGCCTAACGCTGGCGTCCGCATCGCAGCACGAGGCAATGTCATGTTCCTGCCCCTTCCTGGTTTCCTCGCCCATGTGGTGATCGAAGGCCCGCCGGAAGCGCCGCCCGTGCTGCTGCTGCACAGCATCGGCACGACCCTGCATGTATGGGACCCGCAGGTCGCGGCCCTGGCCACGCGCTATCGCCTCATCCGCCCCGACCTGCGCGGGCATGGGCTGTCGGGCATCGTGGCGGGCGACCACAGCATGTCACAACTCGCGGCCGACCAGGTGGCGCTGCTGGAGGCACTGGGGCTGGAGGCCGCGCATGTCGTCGGCCTGTCGATCGGCGGGCGGATCGCGCAGACGCTGGCGGCCGAGCACCCAGGGCGTGTCGCCTCCCTCCTGCTGCTCGACACCGCCATGGAATTCCCGCCCTTCGACCTGTGGCAGGGGCGGATCGATGCCGTGCGCACGACCGGCACCCAGGCGATCGTCGATGCGGTGATGCCGCGCTGGGTCGTGGATCCGACGGCGGACTCCTCCCAGGGGCTGAAGCAGATGCTGCTGGCGACCTCCGGCGAGGGTTACGCCGGTGCCGCTGCGGCCCTTCGTGACGCGCGGGCGGAGCACGTCGCCGGGCGCATCACCGTGCCCACGACCATCGTGGTCGGCAGCCTCGACCCCGCCTCACCGCCCGAAGCCGCCCAGGCGATGGCCGCGACCATCCCCGGCGCCGTGGTGCGGGTGATCGAGGGCGCGAGCCACATCCCCACCCTGGAATTTGCCGAACCCACGACCGCAGCCATCGCCGCCCACCTCGACGCGCAATGGGTGCCGCCGGCCGATGCCCATGCGGCCGGGATGGCGGTGCGGCGCGCCGTGCTGGGCGCGGCGCATGTGGCCCGCGCCCAGGCGGCCGCGACGCCGCTGGATGCGGCGTTCCAGGACTGGATCACCCGCAACGTCTGGGGCGGGGTCTGGACCCGACCCGGGCTGAACCGCCGCACGCGCAGCCTGCTGACCCTGGCGATGATGGCCGCCCTCGGCCGGCATGAGGAATTTGCCCTGCATGTGCGGGCGACCCGCAACACCGGGGTGACGCCGGAGGAGATCGCGGAGGTGCTGCTGGGCGTCGGCGCCTATGCCGGGGTGCCGGCCGCGAACCATGCGCTTAAGATCGCCAAGGAGGTTTTGGCGGCGGGCTAGGCATCCCGCTGTCCCAGCAAGAAAGCCCCGAACTGTCCCTTCCAGCTGCCGCCCCGATGGGACACCTATCCCCTCCATAAGGTCCAAGAAACCGGGAGGGATAAAATCATGAACCGCCGCAGCCTGCTGGCCGCCACCAGCCTTGCCTTCGCCCCGCTCGCCGCCCAGGCGCAGCAGGAAGCCTGGCCCAACCGCGCCATCACCATCGTCGAGGGCTATCCGCCCGGCGGGGTCACCGACCTCGCCTCCCGCGCCGTGTCGGAACGCATGTCGCGCGAGTTGAACGTGCCGGTGGTGGTGGACAACCGCCCCGGTGCCGCGACCTCGGTCGCCGCCACCTTTGTCGCCCGCGCCCGGCCGGATGGCTACACGCTGGTGATGGGCACCACGACGCTCGCCATCAACCAGACCCTGCAGCCCAACCTGACGCCGCGCGACCCGGGGCGGGAGCTGGAGGCGATCGGCATGGTCTTCCGCACCCCTTTCATCCTGCATGTGCATCCCTCGGTGCCGGCGCAGTCGGTGGCCGAGCTGATCGACTACGCCAAGGCCAATCCGGGCAAGCTGCTCTTCGCCTCGCCCGGCACCGGCGCGGTCAGCCACCTGTGCCTGGAATTGTTCAAGGCGCGCACCGGCATAGACATCGTGCATGTCCCCTATCGCGGTGGCGCGCCGGCGGCGCTGGACCTGCGCGCGGGCCGCGTGCATGCGATGTTCCAGGCACCGCAGGAAGCGGCCCCGACCCTGCGCGAGGGTGCGACCCGCGGCCTGGCCGTCACGGCAGCCGCGCCCCTGGCCGATTATCCGGCCCTGCCGCCGATCAACCAGACCATCCCGGGCTTCGAGGTCTTCTTCTGGCAGGGGCTTTTCGCGCCCGCTGGCACGCCGGCCCCGATCATCACCCGCGCCGCCGCCGCCCTGCAGGTGGCGACGACCGATCCCACCATCCGCGCCCGCCTGGCCGAACAGGGCGTGGAACTCGTCAGCGGCGATGCCACGGCGCTGCGCGCTGCCCTGGCCGATGACACCAAGCGCTGGGGCGACCTGATCCGGGACGCCGGCATCCGCCTCGAATAGCCGGACCCGCAGCGCATAACGACAGGACGACCCAGACCATGCCGACCCGCAACCTCACCTCCCGCATCTCCGGCTTCCACCGCATGACCACCGAGGAACGGCTAGAGGCTGTGGCCGCCTTCTCCGATCTCGACGAGAGCGCGGTCGGCACGCTGCGCCGTCCTGGCAACATCGATCCGCACCTGGCGGACCACATGATCGAGAACGTGGTGGCCACGCTCTCGATCCCGATCGGCGTCGCCACCAACATGAAGGTCGACGGGCGCGACGTGCTGGTGCCGATGGCGACCGAGGAATCCTCGGTGGTCGCCGCCGTCTGCAATTCGGCGCGGCAATGCTACGATTCCGGCGGCTTCATCACCTCCGTCTCCGGCAACCTGATGATCGCGCAGGTGCAGTTGGTCGGCGTGCCCGATCCCGAACAGGCGCGGATGATGATCCTGGAACGGCGGGAGGAAATCGCGGCGATCTGCGACAGTTGCGATCCCATGCTGCTGCGCCTCGGCGGCGGCTTCCGCGACCTGGAGGTACGGGTCCTCGCCTCGCGCGGCGGGCCGATGGTGATCACGCATCTTATCGTCGATACCCGCGACGCCATGGGGGCGAATACCGTCAACACCATGGCCGAGACGCTTGCCCCCTCCATCGAGGAATGGACCGGCGGCAAGGTCTTCCTGCGCATCCTGTCCAACCTCGCCGACCGGCGCCTGGCGCGCGCCCGCGCCGTCTGGCCTGTCGCCGCGATCGGCGGCGAAGCGGTGCGCGACGGCATGATCGCGGCCTACCATTTTGCGGAAGCCGATCCGTATCGCGCCGCCACGCACAACAAGGGCATCATGAACGGCGTGAGTGCTGTCGTACTGGCCACCGGCAACGACACCCGCGCGGTGGAGGCCGGTGCGCATGCCTATGCGGCCCGCAACGGCCGCTATTCCAGCCTGACGAGTTTTGAGGTGACGGCCGACGGATCGCTGGCGGGCATGCTGGAGATGCCCTTGCCGGTCGGGTTGGTCGGCGGGGCGACCAAGGTGCATCCGACCGCACAGGCCTGCCTGAAAATCCTGGGCGTTTCCACCGCCGCCGAACTCGCGCGCATCATCGCCGCCGTCGGGCTGGCGCAGAATTTTGGTGCGTTGAAGGCCCTAGCCACGGTCGGCATCCAGCAGGGCCACATGGCGCTGCATGCCCATAACGTCGCCATCGCCGTCGGCGCCACCGGCGCGGAGGTCGAGCAACTGGCCAACATCCTGGTCGCCCGCCGCCGGGTGCGGCAGGATGTGGCCGCGGAGGAACTGGCGAAGCTGCGCGGCGGCTGATGATCCACCCCGCGGGAGGGGTGTCATTGCATAGGCCAGTCACACGCGCCGATGCCATTGCCGCCCGGCTGGCCGATGCCATCGACCGCGGACTGGTGAAGCCCGGCACCCGTCTCGCCTCCATCCGGCAGGCCGCGCTGGACCATGACGTCTCGAAGAACACGATGGCGGAGGCTTACGACCGCCTGGTCGCCTCCGGCCATTGCGAGGCCCGGCGCGGGGCCGGGTATTTCGCCGCGGCCATGTCCCGCGCGCCGAGTCCGCGCGTCCCCGCCCATCTGGCCGAGGCGCTCGACACCGTCTCGCTGCTGCGCGAGCAGTTGGAAGCCCGCCACCTCGTGCGCCCCGGCGACGGCCGCCCGCCGCCGGGCTGGATGGAGGGATCGGAGTTGGGGGCGCAATTCGCCGCCGGCCGGATGCATCCGGGGCCGGCGACCGATGGCTATGGATCCTCCTGGGGCTACCTGCCGCTGCGCGAGCGCATCGCGTTGTCGATGGTCGAGCGCGGCATCTCCTGCGCGCCGGAACAGGTCCTGCTGACCCTCGGCGCCAATCACGCGCTGGACCTGGTGATCCGCCACCTGGCGGGGCCCGGCGATACGGTGCTGGTCGATGACCCCGGCTATTATCCGCTGTTCGGCAAGCTGCAATCGGCGCGTATCCGCGCGGTCGGCGTGCCGCGCCGCGCCGATGGGCCGGACCCGGATGCGCTGGAAGCGCGCCTGGCGGCACTGCGCCCCCGCGCCTTCTTCACCCAGTCGCTGGGCCACAACCCGACCGGCGGCACGCTGTCGCCCGCCGTCGCCCATGCGGTGCTGCGGGCTGCGGAGCGGCATGGCATCACCATCGTGGAATGCGATCCCTTCGCCGATCTCATGCCGGCCGCCAGCCCACGCCTCGCGGCACTGGATGGGCTGCGGCGGGTGATCCACATCGGCACTTTCTCAAAAACCCTCTCGGCCTCGCTGCGGGTCGGCCATGTGGTGGCCGATCCGGCGACGGCGCGGGCCTTGAACGATTTGAAGATGCTGACGGTGGTTTCCACCTCTCAATTTGTCGAACGCTTCGTGTCGCAGTTGATCGCGGCGGGGCACTACCTGCGCCATTTGCGGCGGCTGCGCGCACGGATCGCCGTCGCAACGACCGAGGCTGTGACAGGGCTGGCCTCCGTCGGCTGGCCCGTGGCGCCGCCATCGGGCGGCGGGCTTTATCTATGGGTGCCGCTGCCGGCGGGCTTGCAGGAAGAGGCGCTGTGCCGCGCCGCCGCGGCGGAGGGCATATTCCTCGCACCCGGGTCGGTGTTCCGCCCGGAGCGCGCCGAGGCGGCCGCGCCGCCCATGATGCGCGTCAACGTCGCCTATGCCGGCGATGCGCGCTTCCTGGAGTTCCTGGACCGGTCCCGGCGGGGCGTCAGATCGCCAGCCAGCTCAGCGCCAGGGCAATCACCGCCAGGGTGATCGAGACGATCAGCACGACCCGCACCGGCCGGCCAAGTCGGCCTTGGCGTACGCCGGTGGGGCTGTCGGGGGCGTGTCGGGGTTCAGGGATGTTGCTCATGGGGGAAGAACGCCCCAGAGCGGCGGAAGTTACCTGGTAGGCGTCGTCGGGGCAGGCGCGGGCGGGGTCGCGGCTTGCGGCGTCGCCACCGGCGTCAGCGTCTCACTCCCCGTGCCCTGCGCGCCCACCACGGTCCAGGTCCCGACCAGGCGCCCATCCGGCTGCAGGTTGTAGATACCGATCCCCGGCTGGTTCGCGGCCCCATAGACCACCGCGAAATTATGCCCCGACACCATGCCGACACCGTTGATCGCCGCCCCGGCGACCTGCCAGACGATGGTGAAGGACGCGCTACCGACCTGGTCCAGCACCGCGACGCCAGTGTATTCCGTGCCATCCAGGTTGCGCCCGGTGACGGTATAGCCGCCCGACCGCTGCGCCTCGGCCGGTTGCGGCATGGCCAGGACGCCGAAGCTGGCGGCAAGAAAGGCTGTGGCGAGGGTTCGGCGCATCATCGGGTCCTCGGGGGGGGTTTCGCTTCCGCGACGTGCCGCCCCCCTGCCCCGGCGTCAACCCATCCGAACGCCGGCTACCGCACCGTGGCAACGCGCAGCGCATTGGTGGTCCCCGGCGTGCCGAAGGGCACGCCCGCCGTCACCACGATCTCCTGCCCCGGCCGGGCAAAGCCTTCGCCGATGGCGGCGCGCGTCGCCTTGCTGACCATGTCGGTCATGCTATGCGCATCGGCCGTCAGCGACGGGTGCACGCCCCAGATCACCGCCATGCGCCTGGCCACCTGTTCGGATGTCGTCAGCCCCAGGATCGGGCAGTCCGGCCGCTCCCGCGCCACGCGCAGGGTGGTGCTGCCGGTGGCGGAGAAGGTCGCGATCGCCTCCGCACTGATGGTGTGGGCGACCTGGCGGGCGGCGGCCGAAATCGCACCGGCGCTGGTGCGCTCGGGTTCGGGGCGGGCGGCGTCGGTCATCCGGCGCCAGTCGGGGTCGCCTTCGACCCGCGCCACGATGCGGTCCATGATGTTCACCGCCTCGAACGGGTATTGCCCGGCGGCGGTTTCGGCCGAGAGCATCACCGCATCGGCGCCATCGAAGACCGCGGTCGCGACGTCCGACGCCTCCGCCCGGGTGGGCGATGGGGCGGTGATCATGCTTTCGAGCATCTGGGTCGCGACCACCACGGGTTTGCCCAGGGCACGCGCCGCGCGGACGATGCGCTTCTGGACCAGCGGCACGTCCTCCGTCGGCATTTCCACACCCAGGTCGCCGCGGGCGACCATGACGCAATCGGCCAGGGCCAGGATGCCATCCAGGTTTTCCACCGCCTGCGGCTTTTCCATCTTCACCATGACCCAGGCGCGGCCGTCGCAGATCGCCTGGCATTCGGCGACATCCTCCGGCCGCTGCACGAAGGACAGGCCGATGTATTCGATGCCCAGCGGCAGCACGAACTCCAGGTCCAGCCGGTCCTTGGGCGTCAGCGCCGGGATCGGCAGGGCGACGTCGGGCACGTTGACGCCCTTGCGATCCGACAGCGGGCCACCGAGCACGACCTCCGTTTCCAGATGGTCGTCGCGCCGGCGCAGGACGCGGAGTTTCAGTTTCCCGTCATCCAGCAGCAGATGCGTGCCGATGCCGGCAGCGGCCAGGATTTCCGGGTGCGGCAATTGCACCCGGCGCACGTCACCCGGGGTCGGCGACATGTCGAGCCGGAATTGCTGCCCGGCCACTAGTTGCACCCGCCCGGCCTGGAACTTGCCGACCCGCAGCTTCGGCCCCTGCACATCGGCCAGGATCCCGATGGGGCGGCCGAACTTCCGCTCCACCTCGCGGATCATGGCGATGCGGGCGGCATGGTCCTCGTGGCTGCCATGGGAAAAATTCAGCCGGAAGACATCGGCCCCTGCCTGGAACAGCCGGCCGATGATGTCGACCGTGGCCGAGGCCGGGCCCAGGGTCGCGATGATCTTCGTGCGGCGCCGGCGGCGCATGGGCAGGCGGGCAGCCATCCGGGGCAGTCCTTCTGAAAGGGTTTTGGCGGGCGCGGTCAGGTCCGGGCGAAGCGCGGTCGCCGGCAGGCCGAACAGGCGGCTAACCTCCTCCACCCGGTCGGCCGGCACGCGCTTCCATTGGCTGACCGCGGCGGTGGAGATGCCCAGCGCGCCCGCGATCCGGGTGACGGCGCCTCGGCGGGCCAGGAGATCTTCGAGGGCTGGGTCGCGCATAGGTTCAGCTTACAGAAAGTAAGAACGGACGCAAGCGCCGCAAATATACTTACTTTTATTAAGTCTCTTTTGAGCCGATGTGCCCGTCGCGTCAGCGTTGCGTATCTGCTACGATTATCGTGCCCATGTATGTCATCGCCATCATCCTGTTCATGGCCGTCCTGCCGGCCGCCTCCATCCTGGGGGGCTACGGGCAGGCCGACCTGGTCGCGCTTATCGGCACCTGGTTCGTGTTTTGGGCCGTGGGCGTGCGGTTGATGCTGGCCGGGGCGTGGCAGATCGTGAAGCCAAGCTTCACGGCGGTGAAGATCCTGGGCGTGACGGACCCGGCGGCGCTGATCATCGTGCAGGAACTGGGTTTCGCGAACCTGTCGATCGGCGCGATCGGCGCCCTGTCGCTGCTTGCGCCGGCGTGGACCGTGCCGGCCGCCATCACGGGTGGGCTGTTCTATGCCTTGGCGGGCCTGCGGCACCTGCTCCAGCCCGGGCGCAACGCGAAGGAAATCGTTGCCATGGTGTCGGACCTTTTCGCCGCCGCCGTGCTCGCGGCCTTCCTGGTGGCGACCGCCTTGACGGCCTGACCGGCCGACCCGGGTCATGACACCAGGAAGGCTCTGATATCATTCACATTGGTCAGCGTCGGGCCGGTGGTGATCAGATCCCCCACCGCGCCAAAAACCCCAAAGCTGTCGTGCCCCGTCAGGCAGTCCACCGGATCGATCCCGGCCGCCCTGGCGCGGGCCAGGGTGTCGGGCGTGGCGATGGCGCCGGCATTGGGCTCGGAGCCATCGATCCCGTCGCTGTCGCCCATCAGCGCCCAGATGCGCGGATGCCCCGCCAGTGCGACCGCCGCCCCCAGCAGGCATTCGCCATTGCGCCCCCCCCTGCCCCCCTGGCTGTCACCGAGGGTCACGGTGGTCTCGCCCCCCGACAGCAGCACGCAGGGTGCGGCCAACGGATGCCCATGCGTCGCGGACGATAGCGCGATCCCGGCCAGGACCTTGCCGACGATGGCGGCCTCGCCCTCCAGCGCATCGCCCAGGATCAGGGGCGTCAGGCCATGGCGGCGGGCCTCGGCGGCGGCGGCGGCCAGCGCCATCGCCGGGGTCGCGATCATCCGGTAATCCGCCCGCGCCAGGCGCGCGTCGCCGGGCTTTGGGGTTTCCTCCACGGCCGCGGCCAGATGCGCCGCGACCGCGACCGGCGGCAGGATGCCGTAGCGCGACAGGATGGCCCGTGCCTCGGCGAAGGTGCTGGGGTCGGCGACGGTGGGGCCGGAGGCGATCACCGTCGGGTCGTCGCCCGGCACGTCGGAGATCGCCAGCGTCACCACCCGCGCGGGAAAAGCCGCCGCCGCCAGCCTGCCGCCCTTGATCGCCGACAGGTGCCGGCGGACGCAGTTCATCTCATGGATCGTGGCACCGCAGGCCAGCAACTCGCGGTTCACCACCTGCTTGTCGGCCAGGGTCAGCCCCGGCGCCGGCAGCGCCAGCAAGGCCGACCCACCGCCCGAGATCAGCGCCAGCACCAGGTCATCGGCCGTCAGCCCGCCCACCATCGCCAGCATCCGCGCCGCCGCCGCCTGCCCCGCGGCATCGGGCACGGGGTGCGACGCCTCGACCACCTCGACCCCCTGGGTCGGGTAGCCGTGGCCGTAGCGGGTGACGACCAGGCCGGTGACGCCGGGCCACACGGCCTCGACCGCCGCGGCCATCACGGCGGCGGATTTGCCGGCGCCGACCACGATCACCCGGCCCGGCGGGCGCTCCGGCAGGTGGCGGGCCAGGACCACGCGCGGATCGGCGGCGGCGACGGCGGCATCGAAGATGGCGCGCAAGGCCGCGCGGGCGGTGGCATCGGTCCAGTCCATACGCGTGTCCCCCAACGGCCCCAGGCTTTCCTCGCGCTTACGGGACGCGGGCACGGGTGGCAAACCGGCGTCAAGCACGCTGCAGCGCCGCCAGGATCTCTGCACTGGCCCGTGCCCGGTGGGCGGCCGCGGCGGCACGGGCGGCCTCCGCATCGCCGGCGCCGATCGCCGCCAGGATCGCCGCGTGCTCGATGCCCGAGGCGGTCGGTTCCGGCCGCCGGGCGGCGGTCACGCTGCGGGCGCGCTGTGCCTGGTCGGCGGCGTTCTCGGCCAGGCGGGCGAGTTTCGGATTGCCCGACCCCGCCACCAGCGCGCGGTGGAAGCGGTCGTCGGCGGCGGCCCAGGCGGCGCGGTCGCCCTGCCCCAGGGCGGCGGCCATGGCCTCGGTCGCCTCCGTCATCGTCGCCAATGCCGTGGCGCCCGGCGCGGCGCGGCGCGCCAGCAGGGCGGCGGCGGCACCCTCCAGCGCGATCAGCACTTCGTAGGTCTGGCGCAGGTCTTCCGGGTCGATCGGCAGCACGCGCACGCCGCGGCGGGGCAGCACCGTCACCATGCCCTCGTGCTGCAGCCGGACCAGGGCCTCGTGCACGGGGGTGCGGCTCATCGCCAACTGGTCGGCGATGACCTGTTCGGCGGTTTCCTGCCCGGGGGGCAGCAGCCCCTCCAGGATGCTGGCCTTCAGCGCGGCATAGGCGGCGTCGGCCAGGCTTGCCCGGGCCGGGGCGGCCGGGGGCAGGATGACGCGACGAACTGGAGCCTTGACTTCCATACCAGATACCATACCAGTTGTGCGTCCCAAGAAGAAGAGGTCCCGATCATGCGCCACCATCGCATCGCCGCCATCCCGGGCGACGGCATCGGCAAGGAAGTCGTGCCCGCCGCCCTGGAGGTCCTGACCGCCCTGGCCGCCCGCGAGGGCGGTTTTTCCATCGAAGCCACCCATTTCGACTGGGGCAGCGACTACTACCGCGCCCATGGCAAGATGATGCCGGACGATGGGCTGACGACCCTGAAACCCTTCGATTCCATCCTGTTCGGCGCCGTCGGCGATCCGAACCTGCCGGATGACCTGACGCTCTGGGGCCTGCGGCTGAAGATCTGCCAGGGCTTCGACCAGTATGCGAACATCCGCCCGACTCGCGTGCTGCCCGGCCTGCAATCCCCGCTGCGCGACCTGCCGCCCGAAGGTTTTGATTGGCTGATCGTGCGGGAGAATTCCGAGGGCGAATACGCCGGCCACGGCGGCCGCGCCCATCGCGGCCACCCTGAGGAAATCGCCACCGAAACCTCCATTTTTACCCGCGCGGGCGTTACCCGCATCATGCGCTACGCTTTTGCTGCCGCCGCCGCCCGGCCGCGCAAGCTGCTGACGGTCGTCACAAAATCCAACGCCCAGCGCCACGGCATGGTGCTGTGGGATGAGATCGCGGCCGATGTCGCCCGCGAATTCCCCAGCGTCACCTGGCAGAAGGAACTGGTCGACGCGATGGCGGCCCGCATGGTCCGCCGCCCCGAAAGCGTGGACACGGTGGTCGCCACCAACCTGCATGCCGACATCCTGTCGGACCTGGCGGGCGCGCTGGCCGGGTCGCTGGGCGTCGCGCCGACCGGCAACGTGAACCCGGAACGCGCCTTCCCCTCGATGTTCGAGCCCATCCACGGCTCCGCCTTTGACATCATGGGCAAGGGCATCGCCAACCCGATCGGCACCTTCTGGTCGGCGGCGCTGATGCTGGAGCACCTGGGCGAGGCCAAGGCCGCTGCGTCGTTGATCGCCGCGATCGAAAAGGTCACGCTGGAAGGCCGCACCCTGCCCGCCGACCTGGGTGGATCGGCCAATACCGCTGCCGTCACCGCGGCCGTCGTCGCCGCCATCGAAGGGAGGAACGCATGATCCGCCGCGCTATCCTGGCCCCCACTTTCTTGGCGCTGACGCTCCTGGCCGGCCCGGCCATGGCGCAGCGTTTCCCTGACCGACCCATCACCATCACCGTGCCCTTCACCGCCGGCGGGCCGACCGACACCATCGCCCGGCTGACCGCCGAGGCGATGGCGCGCGACCTCGGCTCACCGGTGGTGGTCGAGAATGTCACCGGCGCGGGCGGCACCATCGCAGCTGGCCGCATCGCCCAGGCGCGGCCGGATGGGCACAGCCTGCTGATCCACCACATCGGCATGGCGACCACGGCCACGCTGTACCGGCGGCTGGCCTTCGACGTGCAGACCAGTTTTGTCCCGCTGGGCCTGGTGTCCGACGCCGCCATGACCATCGTCACCCGCCCCGACTTCCCGGCCGAGGATCTGGCCGGGCTGGTCGGCGTGATGCGGGCGCGGAAGGATGCGCTGAACCTTGGGCATTCCGGCCTGGGCGGGGCCAACCAGCTTTGCGGCATGCTGTTGCAGCAGGCGGCGGGGGCGCAACTGACCACCATCGTCTACCGCGGCAGCGCGCCCGCGATCACCGAGCTGATGGCCGGGCGGCTGGACGTGTTCTGCGACCAGGCGACCAATACCGTGCCCTATCTCGCCGACCGCCGCATCCGGGGCTACGCCGTGTCCACCATGGCCCGCGTGCCGGGGATCGACCTGCCGACCGCGAACGAGGCCGGGCTGTCGGGGTTCGAGATGTCCACCTGGCACGGGCTCTACGCCCCGCGCGGCACCCCGCCCGAGGTCGTGGCGCGGCTGAACACCGCGATCCGCGCGGCGATGCGGGATGAGCGGCTGCGGGCACGCTTCGGCGAATTGCAGACCCAGGTCGCGACCGAGGCCCAGGCCGATCCCGCCTATCACGCGCGGTTCCTGGCGGCCGAGGTCGCCAAGTGGCGCGTGGCCATCCAGGCGGCCGGCGAATACGCTGATTGACCAGCTTTCGTATGGGTTTTTGCACTTTCGGACAAATGCCCAGGGGTGCGACGCAGGCCGCCTGGATCGCGTAGGTGAGGTAGCATCGGCCGGGGCGAAAGACAAGGAATATTGTCCTTCGTTCCGGCCGCCCAACCGCAGCCATCGCCTGCGCCCCGCAAATGAACACCCGAATAGGTTGAGTTCCGGGCGATATTTTCGCCCAACCGCGATTGACGGCACGGTGATAACCGTGAACCCTGCTTCGTGTCGCCCGGCTGCGGATCACAGTATCCAGACGGACCCCAACCAGGATCAAGAAGATGAATCGCGAAAAAGTAATGCGTGCTTTTTCCCGTTTATCGCTTTTTCTCTGTCTTGATGTCGCGGCGAGTATGGTTGTTTCGCAATATGCGGCGGCCCAGACGGTCACTGTGCCGAGCCGCGGCTTCTACATCGGCGCTGGTGGCAGTTATAATTCCGTCGGCTTTGGCGCGCAGGACGCCTTTGCCATGGGCACATCGGATATCTACCAGCGTGGCGCCCTGGTCTCGACCGGTGAAGCCGGTGGCCCGGCACGGATCTACATGCCGCGCGAATCCGGTTTCGCCCCCTCCGCACAGGCGGGGTATTTCCAGCATTTCCCGGGCAGCAATTGGCTCTGGGGAGGCAAGTTTTCGTACAGTCATGTCGCCGTGGACTCCACGGTCCAGGACGCGCGGATCCATCAGGTCGGGTCCTTCGCGCAAGTCGGCAGCGGCAGCCAGATCCCCTTTACCGGCAATGTCGTCGTCCGGTCCTTCGAGACCAGGCTCAATCATCAACTGACACTGACGCCCTTCCTGGGCCGTTCCTATGATCGAGGCTTCTTCTATGTCGGTGCCGGGCCGACGCTCACGGAGAGCGAGACCAGCATGAACGGCATGATCGGCTTTGCCGACATCAATGGCGACCGGACGAATGTGTCGGGCCCGCCGGCCAATTTCTCCGGCACCTCCTGGGTGGCGGGCGCGGCCTTTGTGGTGGGTGCCACCTATTTCTTTGATTCGGCCTGGTTCATGGACTTCACCTACACCTATTCCGTGACCGGCACGGCGAAGATGGATTTCTCCGGCCCCTTCACCAATCCCAACGCCGACCAGGGCGTGACGACGATCGGCGTGCTGTCCGGCAATTCGTCCGGCAGCCTGAGCACGCAGGGGCTGACCATCACCATCAACCGGGCCTTCTGATCGCGCGCTTGAGCCATCGGCGGTCCCGCGCCATGTGTGCGGCCAATCGCACGGAGCCCCGCCATGCCCGCACAGCCTGAAGCCGACCTCACCCTGGGTGCCGCCGCCGCGATGGATGCGGCGACCCGCGAAAGGCTGGAAGCCGCCGCCTTCCGCAAGATGATCGCGCATCTGCGCGCGCGGACCGATGTGCAGAACATCGACATGATGAACCTGACCGGCTTCTGCCGGAACTGCCTGTCGCGCTGGTATCAGGAAGCCGCCGCCGATGCCGGCATCGCGCTGGAAACCCCCGCCGCGCGGGAAGTGATCTACGGCATGCCCTATGCCGATTGGCAGAAGGCGAACCAGACGGAAGCGACCCCGGCGCAGAAAGCGGCCTTCGCCGCCGGCAACCCGGGGCACTGACGCATTACCGGCTGGCCACCCCGGCCACGACGAAGGCCAGCGCCGCCGCCGCGACCCCGACCCCCAGCGCCTGCGCGGCACCCGGCCCTGGCGGCAGCCCGGTCGCGCGGGCCTTCAGCCAGCCGAAGCCGGTCAGCGCCACGGCGGTCAGCACGGCGGACAGGATCAGCGCCGGCCTTGTCCCGCTGAACAGCATGTAGGGCAGCAGCGGGATCAGCCCGCCGGCGACATAGGCGCCGCCCATGGCCATCGCGGAACGCTGCGCCAGGCCCGATTCGGGTTCGGTCATCTCCAATTCGAACCGCATCATGAAATCGACCCAGGTGTCGGGGTCGGCGCAGATCGCGTCGGTCGCGCCGGTCAGGATGTCGTCGCGCAGGCCCTGGCGATGCAGAATGACCAGCACCTCCCACCGTTCGCGGTCGGGCCAGTCGTGGATTTCCTGCGCTTCCCGCCGGCGTTCGGCGGCGTAGTGCGCGATCTCCGTGCGCGCCGCCAGAAGCCCGCCCATTCCCTTCGCGACGCAGCCCGCGGCGATGACGGCCAGGCCAGCGGTGACGATCAGCGGGTTCGACGCCACCGTGCCGGCCAGGCCCGCCGCCAGGGCGAAGGGCACCGTCAAGCCATCCGCCACGCCGATGACGATGTCGCGCACCGTCTGGCTGCCGGCGAAATGGGATTCGGGCGCGGGGCCGGGCGGCGGCGGCGGCAGCCCGTCGCGCCAGGACGGGCGTGGCTTGTCGGGGGTCGCGGCGTCATGCGGCATGGCGCCAACCTAACCGCTTCGTGGCAGGACGGGGAAGTTTCCCCCGTTATTGGTTGGCCCGGGCGAGCACCTGTGCCACCAACATCCGGATTTAATTGGGGATGTTGGCATGGCGGGAAGCGCGAAACACGGCCTGCCCTGGTGGTCCTGGGTGTTCCCGATCCTGGCGCTGGGGCTGGTGCTGCTGCATCCGGACCCGCTCGGCGTCGGCGGCGTGGTCATGGGGCTGGCCCTGATCGGTGCCGTCTTCGCGGGCGTGCACCATGCCGAGGTCGTCGCCCATCGCATCGGCGAGCCCTTCGGCAGCCTGGTCCTGGCCGTCGCCGTCACCGTCATCGAGGCCGGGTTGATCGTGTCGATGATGCTGGGCGGCGGCAAGGAAACCGTGGCGCGCGATTCCGTCTTCGCCGCGCTGATGATCGCGCTGAATGGCATCGTCGGCCTGGCGCTGGTGCTGGGGGGCGCGCGTTATCTGGAACAGGGGTTCCAGGCCCGCGCCGCCGCGGCCTACCTGGCCGTGCTGGCGGCAATGGCGACCTTGACCCTGGTGCTGCCGAACTACACCGCCTCGACCCCCGGGCCGGTGTTCAACACGGCGCAACTGGTCTTCGTGTCGGTGGTGTCGCTGGTGCTGTATGTCGTGTTCCTGTTCGTGCAGACGGTGCGCCACCGCGAATACTTTCTGCCGGAGGCGGATGACGCCGATGGCATCGCCGACCCGCCCAGCCTGCGGGCCACGTGGATGTCCGCGGGGCTGATGCTGCCGGCGCTGGTCGGCGTCGTGCTGCTGGCCAAGTTCCTGGCCCCCGCGGTCGAGGCAGGGGTCGCCGCGGCCGCCGCCCCGGTGTCGGTCGTGGGCGTCGCCATCGCGGCGCTGGTGCTGCTGCCGGAGGGGTTTTCGGCGGTGCGCGCGGCGCGGCGGAACCGGTTGCAGACGTCGCTGAACCTGGCGCTGGGCTCGGTCATCGCCTGCATCGGCCTGACCATCCCGGTGGTCGCGGTGGTGGCGATCTGGCTGGGCCAGCCGCTGGTGCTGGGGCTGCGGCCGTCGGAAACGGTGTTGCTGGTGCTGACCCTGTTCACCGCCGGGCTGACCCTGGGCAGCGGACGGACGACAGTGTTGCAGGGCGCCGTGCACCTGGTGATCTTCGCGGCGTTCCTGTTCATGGCGGTGGTGCCGTAATGGGGAAGTCGCGCTTTGAAAGGGGCTTCGCCCCTCTCAAACTCTCCCCACCAAGGGACCGTGGCCCCTTGGAACCCACGCTGTTGGTAAAATAAAGGGAGGGGCATGGAGCACGTTGCACCAATGGCGTGACCTTGATACCCCTCCCTTTATTTTACCAATACTCCGCCGGTCCAGGGTGGCGGCCCCTGGTGGGGGAGGCGTGGAGGGGGCGAAGCCCCTTCCACTGGCGCAACCGTCCCATTACTGCCACGACCGTCAGCGGCAGAGGGTCACGTCGCCCACCTGCCCGCAGCGCGCCACCGCATCGGGCACCAGCGGCGCCAGGCTGGGCTGGGCGAGCGGCAGGATCAGCCGCACTTCGCCTGGTGCCAGGGGGGCGGAGGCCAGTGTGGCGTCCCGGCAGACCGGTGGGTTGCGCCAGCGGGCGACATACATGGTGCTGACCGGCACGGCGCGTTCGGAGGCGAGGGCCAGGACTTCCAAGAGGCGGGTCAGGGTGTCGCCGTCGCGGGCGGCATCCACGCAGGGCCAGCTTGGCAGCAGGGTCAGGGTTTGGGCGCCGGCAAAGGCGTCGCGCAGGGCGGGGGCATCGACCGTCCAGGGGGGGCGGGCGGCGGCCCAGTCGGCGATGGCGCGGCGCAGGGGGGCGGCATCGGCGAATTGCAGCAGGCCGGCGACCAGGCAAAGGGCGGGGGAAATCCGCGCCAGCAGGACGAAGCCGCCGATCAGCAACCCATAGGCGACGGGCCAGAAGAAGCGGCCGGAACTGCGGAACTGTTCCAGGAAGCCCGGGGCCTGGCCAAGGTCCAGGATGAGTCTGTCACCGAAGCCGACCTTGTGACTGACGGCGAGCAGGGTCAGCGCGAAGAGCGCCAGCACCAGCCCCGCATGTGCCCGCATTCCGGCGAAGGCCACGCCCGGTCGCGCCAGCACGCCCACCAATAGGGCAGCCAATAGCCCAAAGCCCAGCCAGTTGTAGCCTTCCCAGCCGCCATGCCCGGTTGCATCCAGTTGCGGCGACCAAGGCCAGCCGATCAGCCCCGATCCCGCCGGCCAGACCGGCGACAGCAGGTTCATCGCGAACTGCCCATAGCCACCATCGCCGGCGGCGCCGAGGTAGCCGAACCCCGCCATCACCCCGACCATCGCCACCAGCGCCACGCCGACCGCGACGCCGGATGCGAGGAAGGAGTTTCCACGCAGCAACCGCGTCAGCGGCACGGCGCCGAGCAGGGCCAAGGACATCGCGGCGAGATAGGGGTGGATCAGCAGGGTCGCGACCTGCGCCAGGATCGCCGCGGCCCAAAGCGCCGCATTCGGGCGCACGACCAGGCGCAGGTAGAAGCCAAGCGCCACCAACAGCACGAAATGCCCGGTCAACGCGGCGTGCCCGAAACGCCCGATGAAGGCGGGCATCGATGCCGCCGCCAGCGCGACGCCGATGGCCGGCAGCAACCGCGTCTCCCCTGCCCCGCGCAGCGCCCAGACGGCAGCGACGGGTTGCAGCAGCCAAGCCAGGCCGCCGAACAATCCGACGCCGTGGAAGCCGGGCGGCAGGACGCCGCGAATGGTTTTGAGTGCCAGCGTCAGAAGCGGGATGACGTCAGCAAAAACGGTGTTCACCCCACCTTCCTGCGTGTTCAACGTCAGGGCCAGGGTGGGCGGCCAGCGCCAGGGCTCGGCCAGCAGATAGCGTTGGGCGACGATATGCTGCGCGGTGTCGCCCACGGGGCGCCAGTCGAAGCCGGCGCGGGGGAAGAGCACGTCGAGCGGAAAGACCCAAAGCGCCAGCGCGGCCCCCAGCAGGAGAGCCGCGCCATAGGCAAAGACAGCGCGCGGCGCCGAAGTCATGGCGCCGCGCGGGGTTTCACAGGCTGCCGAACAGCGCCGCGGTGTCGCTCATGCGGTTCGAGAAGCCCCATTCATTGTCGTACCAGGACATCACCCGCACCAGCGCGCCATCGACCACCTGGGTCTGCGTCGCGTCGAAGGTCGACGACGCCGGGTTGTGGTTGAAGTCGATGCTGACCAGCGGGGCGGTGTTGTAGCCCAGGATGCCCTTCAGCGGGCCGCTCTCGCTGGCCGCCTTCATCACAGCGTTGATCGCTTCCTTGGTCAGGCCCTCGGTCTTGGCCGGCACGAAGTCGAGCGAGACGAGCGACACGTTCGGCGTCGGGATGCGGATGGCGGTGCCGTCCAGCTTACCCTTCAGTTCCGGCAACACCAGGCCCACGGCCTTGGCCGCACCCGTGCTGGTCGGGATGGCGGAAACGGCGGCGGCGCGGGCGCGGTGCAGGTCCTTGTGCAGCGTGTCCACGGTGTTCTGGTCGCCGGTATAGGCGTGGATGGTGACCATGTAGCCGCGCAGGATGCCGAAGTTGTCGTGCAGCACCTTGGCGATCGGGGCCAGGCAGTTGGTGGTGCAGGAGGCGTTGGAGACGACCGTCATCTCCTTCGTCAGCGTCTTCTCGTTCACGCCATAGACGATGGTCGCATCGGCGTCCTCACCGGGGGCCGAGATGAGCACCTTGCGCGCGCCGGCGGTGATCAGGGCTGAAGCCTTGTCCTTGGCGGTGAAGATGCCCGTGCATTCCATCGCGACATCGACGCCCTGGAACGGAACCTTGGTCGGGTCGCGTTCGGCGCTGACGACGATGGGCGCATAGGTGCGGCCATTGGCGGTGATGATCAGCTTGTTGCCGTCGACGACGACGTCGCCGGGAAAGCGGCCGTGCACGCTGTCGAAGCGGAACAGATGCGCATTCGCCTCGACACTGCCGAGGTCGTTGATCGCGATGCATTCGACATCGCTGCGGCCGCTTTCAATCATGGCGCGCAGCACAAGCCGCCCGATGCGTCCGAACCCGTTGATCGCGACCTTCACGGCCATGTCTGTCTTTCCCTTTTCAGGTGTTGGTGGAAATGCGTTTGCGCGCCGCATTCGCGGCCGCCTCCGCGGTGATGCCGAAGTGCTGGTACAGCGCCTCGGCTGGCGCACTGGCGCCAAAGCCCGTCATGCCGATGAAGGCGCCATCGGCGCCGAGCCAGCGGTCCCAGCCGAAGCCGATCGCGGCCTCGATCCCGATGCGCGGGGCGGTGCCGAGGGTCGCCTCGCGATAGGCTTCGTCCTGCGCGCCAAACAATTCCCAGCAGGGCAGCGAGACGACGGCGGCGGGCAGGCCCTCGGCCTCCAGCAGGTCGCGCGCGGCCATGGCCAGTTGCACTTCCGACCCCGTGGCGATGAAGGTCGCGCGGCGCGGGCCGGAGGCTTCGGCCAGCACATAGCCACCACGGGCGCAGCGGTTTTCCGCCGTGTCGGTGCGCAGCGTCGGCAGGCCCTGGCGCGACAGGGCGAGGACGGAAGGCCCTTCGTTCCGGCGCAGCGCCAGGTCCCAGCATTCCGCCGTTTCCATCGCATCCGCCGGGCGGAAGACCGACACGTTCGGCATGCAGCGCAGGCTGGCGAGGGTTTCGACCGGCTGGTGCGTCGGGCCGTCTTCGCCCAGGCCGATGCTGTCATGCGTCAGCACGTGTATGACGCGCTGGTGCATCAGCGCCGCCAGGCGCAGTGCCGGGCGCAGGTAGTCGGCAAAGATCAGGAAGGTGCCGGAATAGGGAATGATGCCACCATGCAGCGCCATCCCGTTCATCGCGGCGGCCATGCCGTGTTCGCGGATGCCCCAATGGACGAAACGGCCGGCGAAATCGCCCGGGCGGATCGCGGGGATGCCCTTCACATTGGTGTTGTTGCTGCCGGTGAGGTCGGCGCTGCCGCCGATCATTTCCGGCACGGCGGGCACCAGGGCTTCCAGCGCCTTCTGGCTGGAGATGCGGCTGCCCTCTTTCGGCTTCTTCTCGGCGATGGAGACGCGCAGCGCGTTCAGCGCCTCGGTCCAGTTGTCCGGCAGGCGGCCCTGAGTGGCGCGATCAAAATCGCCCTTCTGGGGGTGCTTGGCCAGGCGCTTGAGCCAGGAACGGCGGGTGCCGCCCGAACGGGCGCCGGCGGCGGCCCAGGGGGTGCGCAGGTCGTCGGGGACCTCGAAGGGCGCATGCGTCCAACCGAGCGCGGCCTTGGCGGCGGCGGCTTCGGCGCCACCCAGTGGCGCGCCGTGGCTGCCGGCGGTGCCGGCCTTGGTCGGGGCCGAAAAACCGATGATGGTGCGGCAGGCGATGATCGTCGGCTTCTGGGACCGCATGGCCTGGGCGCAGGCGGCGGCCACGGCTTCATGGTCATGCCCATCGACGCGCTTGGTCGCCCAGCCGTAGCTGGCAAAACGCTTCAACTGGTCGTCCGACGAGGACATCGACAGGTCGCCGTCGATGGAAATGCCGTTGTCGTCCCACAGCACCGTCAGCTTCGACAGGCCGAGGTGGCCCGCCAGCGACGCCGCTTCGTGGGAAATCCCTTCCATCAGGTCGCCGTCGGAGGCGATGACCCAGGTGCGGTGATCGACCAGCGACCGCCCGAACCGTGCCGCCAGGTGCCGTTCCGCCAGCGCCATGCCGACGGCGGTGGCGATGCCCTGGCCGAGCGGACCGGTGGTCGTCTCGATCCCCGGATGTTCGCCGTATTCGGGGTGGCCGGCGGCGACCGAATGCAGTTGCCGGAACTGCTTCAGATCCTCGATCCCCATCCCGGCATGGCCGGTCAGGTGCAGCAGGGAATAGAGCAGCATCGACCCATGCCCGGCCGAGAGCACGAAACGGTCGCGATCGGGCCAGCGCGGGTCGGCGGCGTCGTATTTCAGGAAGCGCGACCACAGCACCGTCGCGACATCGGCCATGCCCATCGGCATGCCGGGGTGGCCGGATTTGGCGGCCTCGACCGCGTCGATGGCCAGGGCGCGGATGGCATCGGCCATGCGCCGCGCCTCGGTGACCGGACGGGCCAGCACTTCGGCCTGGGCGGCGAGCGCCGGGTTGGGCGCGTTGGGATCGGCGGGGGGCAGGCTGGCCAAGGGGGCGGGTATCCAGAGGCTGCGAAGGCGCCGTGGCTATAAGACGGGGGGCCGGTATCGGCAACCGAGGGTGGTGCGCTCAATCCCCCGCGGCGGGTGAAAACCCCTGGGCCGAGCGGTGAAAGCGGTCCGACAGGAAGCGCGCCAGGGGTGGGGCGATCAGGATGACAAGGATCAGCCGCGCGGTCTGCAAGGCCATGACGAAGGACATGTCGACATGGCTTGCGGCACCGATCGCCGCGATGGAATCAAGTCCGCCGGGGCTCATCGCCAGGAAGGCGGTCAGCGCGTCGATGTTCAGTTCCCACATCAGCACGAGCGAGACCAGGCCGCAGAAGCCGATCAGCACGACAGTCGTGAAGATGATGCGCGGCAGTGCCGCGGCGGCCAGCACCAGGACCGGCCGGGTAAAGCCCAGGCCGATGCTGCAGCCGATGACGGCGTAGCACAGGGTTATTAGCCAGCGGGGTATCTGCAGATCGACCAACCCCGCGCCATGCAGCACCGCGCCGAAGACCAGCGGCAGCAGCAATGGCCCGGCGGGCACGCGGAACCGCCGCCCGATAAAACCGCCCAATGCCGCCAGCACCAGGGTGGAGGCGAAGGCCAGCGGCTCGATGGCCGGGAACATCGGCGGGACGGGCACCGATGCCGGCAGCCCGCCGGCGAGCCAATGCGCCAGCAGCGCCGCCGTCACGGCGACGCCGGCCACGCGCATATATTGCATCAGCGCGACCAGCCGGATGTCGGCGCCAAAGGCCTCGGCCATCACCACCATGGCGGCGGCGCCGCCCGGGGCCGCGCCCCAGATCGCGGTGGTGCCCGGCAGCACGCGCCAGGACATCATCAGCCAGCCCAGCGCGCCGCTGGCCAGCAGGGTCGCGACCACGGCGGCCATGATCACCGGCCAGTCATGCACGAAGGCGACGATGATCCCCGGCGTGACCAGGGTCGCGATCAGGCAGCCGACGATCGACTGCGCGCCCACGTGCCACAGGCGGGGCAGTCGGATGCCGCCCGCGAAAACGCCCACGAGGATACCGGCCAGCATGGGGCCGAGGAGTTGGGACGCCGGCAGGTGCATCGCCTGCAAGCCCGGCGTGATCGTGGCCGCCAGCAGCACCAGCGCCAGCCATTTGGCCCAACGCGGCAGCAGCGATGCCTGGCCCAGGAAGTCCCACATGCCAATCGCCTTCCCAAGCCCAACGAACCGAAATGACCAGGCGCCCGCCTGCGGGGCCGCGCGCCCCGTTCTAGGCCATGCAAACGCCGTGCTGGCCATGCCCAGTCTGGCACCCCTCACCGGCAGGTCTTGCATGCGTCGTCATCGGGACTGGCCGGCCGGGTTGTTCAAACCGGCAATTCAGAACAGCCGTAGCTGCGTCCGGGCCATGTCGAAGCCGCGGCCATCGGCGTTGACGCAGCGCAGGCCCGTCGGGGCCGCGGTGCATTCGATCCCAGCCATGCGCCAAGCCGTGCTGTAGCCCAGCACGGCGGAGCCCGGGTTCATCACCCCATCGCTATGGCACAGGCGTTTCACCGGGCCACGTGGGCCAATTTCGACCGAATTGCCCCATTCCGCATCGCAACCGCGCGGTCGGGGCGCCGGCGCAAAGCTGTAGGAGAGGATATCGCAGCGCAGTGATTCGCCCTGCCAGCCGCAATGAATGTTGCCGGAGGGCAGTTGGAACGTGTCCTGGGCCGATGCTACCACCGGAAGCAACACCAGAATCGCCCATAAGCGCTTCACGAAAACCTCCCTCGCCACGCCATTGCGCCAGGATTGTCGAAGACATGCCCTTCCAAACGATTGATGCACTGGATGCCACCGGCAAGCGCGTGCTGCTGCGCGCCGACCTGAACGTGCCGATGAAGGACGGGCGCATCACCGACCGCACCCGTATCGAGCGCCTGTGCCCGACCATCCGCGAACTGGCCCAAAAGGGCGCGCGCATCATTGTATGCAGCCATTTCGACCGGCCAAAGGGAAAAATCGTGCCGGAGATGTCGCTGGCCCCGATGGCCGAGGCGCTGTCCGAGGCGCTAGGCCGCCCGGTGACGTTCGCCGCCGATTGCGTCGGCCCGGTGGCCGAGGCCGCCGTCGCGGCGCTCGCCGATGGCGACATTCTGCTGCTGGAAAACACCCGCTTCCATGCCGGCGAGGAGAAGAACGACCCGGCCCTGGCCGCCGGCCTGGCAAAGCTGGCCGATGCCTATGTGAACGACGCCTTTTCCGCCGCCCATCGCGCCCATGCCAGCACGGAGGGCGTCGCCCACCTGCTGCCATCCTACGCCGGCCGGCTGATGCAGGCGGAGTTGGAGGCGCTGGATGCGGCGCTCGGCCGGCCCTCGCGCCCCGTGGTCGCCATCGTCGGCGGCGCCAAGGTCAGCACCAAGCTGGACCTGCTGGGCAACCTGTCGGCCAAGGTCGATGTGCTGGTGATCGGTGGTGCCATGGCCAATACCTTCCTGGCCGCACAGGGCGCCGCGATGGGCAAGTCGCTGCAGGAAGCCGAGATGCACGCCACGGCCCTGGAGATCCTGACCACGGCCAAGGCCAACAACTGCGAGATCCTGCTGCCGGTCGACCTGGTCGCGGCCCAGGAATTCGCCGCCGGATCGCCGCACCGCACCGTGCCGGCGATGTCGGTGCCGGAGGGCACGATGGCGCTCGATGTCGGGCCGCAGACGGTGGAACTGATCGAGGCGCGGCTGCGCGGCGCCGGCACGCTGGTCTGGAACGGGCCGCTCGGCGCCTTCGAGATCCCGCCCTTCGATACGGCGACGGTGGCGATCGCCGAGATGGTGGCGGGGCTGACAGCCTCGGCCGGGTTGAAGTCGATCGGCGGCGGCGGCGACACGGTATCGGCGCTGAAGCATGCCGGGGTGGTGGAACGGCTGACCTATGTGTCCTCGGCCGGTGGAGCCTTCCTGGAATGGCTTGAGGGCAAGACCCTTCCTGGCGTCGCAGCCCTGGGCGGGTAAGCCGGTTTGGTTCATGCTCGGGGGTGGGAGAAGGAAACCACCAATGCGCATGAACCGCAGAACCCTGCTGGCTGGGCTGGCAGCGCCGAGCCTTGCCACGGCGCAAACCGCGCCCGCCTGGTCGCCCGACCGCCAGATCACGATGATCGTGGCCTTCGCCGCCGGCGGCGGCACCGATACCGCGGCACGCACCATCGCGCGCTTCATGGAACAGCATCTGGGCCAACCCGTCGTGGTGCTGAACCGCCCCGGTGCGGGCGGTGAGATCGGCTTTGCCGAACTGGCCCGCGCGCGGCCGGATGGGCTGACCATCGGCTTCATCAACACCCCGCATATCGTGACCCTGCCGATCGAGCGGCGGACGCGGTTCGCGCTGGATGATTTTACGTTGATCGCCAATATCGTCGACGATCCGGGCGGGCTGTGGGTGCTGGCCGATAGCGAGATCCGCGACCTGGCGGGCTTGCTCGCCGCCGCCCGCGCGCGGCCGGACGCGATCGGCTACGGCAGCACCGGCATCGGCAGCGACGACCACCTGGCCGTGCTGGCGCTGGAACGCGCGGCCAATGTGCGCTTCCTGCACGTGCCCTTCGGCGGCAGCGCGCAGGTGAAGCAGAACCTGCTGTCGCGCGCGATCCCCGTCGCCTGCATGAACATGGCAGAGGGGATGAACGAATTCCGCCAGGGCATCATGCGGCCCCTGGCGCAGATGGGCATGACGCGGTGGGAGGTCGCGGCCGAAGTGCCGACCCTGCGCGAATTGGGGTTCGACGTGGTCGAAGGATCGATGCGCGGCATGGCCGCCCCCGCCGGCATGCCGGCGCCGATCCTGGCGCGGCTGTCCGACGCCCTGGCCAAGACCGTCGCCGACCCCGAATTCCAGCGCATGGCGGCGACCCAAAGCCTGCCGCTGCGATTCCTGGGGCCGGAAGCATATCGGGCGGAACTGGTGGCCATGCGGGCGAAGTATAGCGCGCTATGGGCGCAGCATCCGTGGCGGGAGGGGTAGCGGGTTGGTGGAAGGGGGGAGGCCCCCCCTTTGTTCGGCCACCAGCCAGGGCGTCCTCGGCCTGGCGTGCGGTTAATCCAGCCGGACGCCCAGTGCGCCGATCAGTTGTCCCCATCGGGCGAATTCGCTTTGGTTCATCGCGACGAAGGTGGCGACATCTTGCGTTTCAATGGTCGCACCTTGCTGTTCCGCGCGCGCGAGCAGCGCCGGGTCCGACATGGCGGCGACGGCGGCCTGATGCAGCCGGGCAAGCACCGGGCCCGGCAGTCCGGCCGGGGCGTAGAGCCCGTACCAGTAGGGCATGCCCAGGTCCGGAAAGCCTTGTTCGGTGAAGGTCGGCAGATCGGCCAATACGCCGATCCGGCGCGCGCCGGCCGTGCCAAGCGCCTTGATCCGCCCGTCGCGCACCAGGGCGAGGTAGGGCCCGACGCTGTCGAAGGCGAAGTCGATGTCGCCGCGCATCAGGCCTTGCTGCATTTCCACCGTGGTACGGTAGGCCACATCGGTGACATCCACGCCGGCCTGCACGCGGAACTGTTCCGCCGACAGATGCGTGCCGTTACCGCGGCCGGTGCTGCCGAAGCGCATGGGTTCGCGGGCCGCCTTGGCCCGGGCGACCAGGTCCTGGACGCTGGTGAAGCCTGCGGCGGGGTTGGCATAGAGCAGGATACGGCCGCGCATCAGCAGCGTGATCGGCTGGAATTGATCCGGTCGATAGGGCGTGCGGCTGAACAGGTTCGGGTTGGCGGCAAAGACGGTGGAACCGCCGAAGAGCAGCGTATAGCCATCAGGCCGCGCGTTCGCGACAGCCTCCGCGCCGATCATGCTGGAGCCGCCGGCCTTGTTCTCGACCACGACCGGCTGGCCCAGGACCGGCGCCATGCCCTGTGCCAATTGACGCCCCAGGAGATCGGGCTCGCTGCCCGGCCCATAGGGCATGATCAGGCGAACGGCGCGGTCCGGAAAGGCTTGCGCGCGCGCGCCATCCGGCAGGAAAAGACCGGCCGCGAGGGCTGCGGTCGCACGGCGGCTGAACATGGGCATGGCGCATTCTCCCCAAAGTGTCTCCTCGTCTCCGGCGTGGCACACCGGATCGGGCGATTTTCAAGGGATCGTAGAAACAGACCGATCGGTCAGTCAACTCTTCTGATTGATTGTTTGACCTATGGACTTTGGCCATCGGCTTTGCCACGCTGCCGACCAAGCGGTCAGCATGGCACCGCGTGATGGAGGAAACGCGCGTGACCAGCCACCCGCCAGCCCCGGCCGCCGCCATCGCATCCGACAGCGCGGAGCTGACGCCGGACCAGGTGGCCATGAGGGATGCCTACATCCGCGCCCGCGGCTACTGGAAGCCGTGGACGGAAGGGCTGCTTCGCATGAGCCCCAATTTCCTCAACGCCTACGCGGCCTATGCCGGTCACCCCGCGGCGCATGGCCCGCTGTCCCCGCTGATGTGCGAACTGATCTACGTCGCGCTCGACGGCTCAGGCACCCATCTTTTTGAATCCGGCCTCAAGCTGCATATGCGCCTGGCGCTGGAGCGCGGGGCGACGCCGCTTCAGGTGATCGAGGTGTTGCACCTGGCCACGATGCAGGGATTGGATGGGGTGGCCCTGGGCCTCGACATCCTGGTCGAGGAACTGGAAGCGGTCGGCCAGTCCCTGCCCCCGCCCGACCCCGCGCATGCGGCGCAGCGCGCTGCCTATGAAGCCCGCTTCGGCGATTGGCCGATATTCTGCGAGCGTATGCTACGCCTCGATCCGCCCTATTTCGCCGTGATGCTCGACCTGCTGAGCTGCCGGGAGGCCGGCGAAGGGCTGGATGAGAAGACACGGGCGCTGCTCAGCGTGGCGCTCTCCTCCTGCTTCACGGAACTCGCCGCCGATGCCGCGCGGCTCCATATCCGGCGCGCCTTGCGCCTGGGCGCGACACGGGAGGAATTGCTCCAGGTCCTGCAAATGACGGCGCACCTTGGCGTTCATGCCTGCTCGATCGGCGTGCCCGCGCTGACGGAGGTTTTGGCCCGCCGGTAGCTTCGGGCTCCCTCCGTCCACAGGCCCTACAGCAGCGACCCGACCAGGCGCCCGCCTGTCATCGCCCGTGGTGCACCGGTCGTGCCCGGGAATGTCAGTGGCAGGCCGCGTGTGACGCGGGCGGCCAGGAAGCCGAAGGCCTGGGCTTCCAGGGCATCGCCGTCCCAGCCGGCGACTTCGACCGCGCGGACGGGGGCTTCCAGCGCGCCTTGCAGCGCCCGCATCAGCCCCGGGTTGCGCCGGCCGCCGCCGGCGACCAGCCATTGCAGGGGTGGTTCCGGAAAATGGCGCGCGGCGGCGGCGACGGCGCAGGCGCAGAAGGCGGCCAGGGTCGCGGCGCCATCGGCGGGCGACAGGGCGCCGGCGCCGGCTTCGCGCAGGGCGCGGTCGAAATCCAGGCGGTCCAGGCTTTTGGGCGGGGGGGCGGCCAGGTAGGGATGCGCGAGCAGGCGCCCCAGCACGGCGCCATCGGCCTGGCCCGCCAGCGTCAGCCGGCCGTCGCGGTCGTAATCCTCACCGGTCGAACGCCGGGCCCAGTCGTCGAGCGGGCCGTTGGCGGGACCGGTGTCGAAGGCCATGAGGGTGCCATCGGGGCCGATCCAGGTGACGTTGGCGACGCCGCCCAGGTTCAGGATCGCCAGCGGTTTCGGCAGGGGTGCGGCCAGGGCGGCGTGGAAGGCCGGGACCAGCGGCGCCCCCTGCCCGCCCGCCGCGACATCGGCGCTGCGGAAATCGAAGGCGACGGTCATGCCGGTCGCGCGGGCGAGTTCGGCGGCATCCCCGATCTGCCAGGTGCGGGGGGTCGCACCGCCTGGCTGGTGCAGGATCGTCTGGCCGTGGAAGCCGATGACATCGGCATAGAGGCCGAGGGCGGAGACGGCCTCCGCATGGCGATGGGTCAGGCGGGCGGTGCAATCCAGCAGGGCGGGATCATCGGCGGCCAGGCCAGGCGCGCGGTCCAGCAGCAGCCGCAGGTCCCGCCGCAGCGCCGGGCCATAGGGCAGGGTCAGCGCGGGGCCGAGGCGGCTGATGGTCGTGCCGTCGGTTTCGACATAGGCGGCATCGACGCCGTCCAGCGACGTGCCGCTCATCAGCCCGATGGTGCGCAGGATCACGCTTTCCGCGCGGACAGAGGTATCGGCCAACATGCGCATCCCGCCATCCATCAAGTGATTCCCCCGCCCAAGTCATGACTCCGGGGCGCGACTCCGGGGCACGACTCCGGCCCCGCGCGCGTGTTGCATGGTGCCGTGACGGGGTCTTGCGCAAGCGTCTTTGCATATTCCGGCCAGAACGCGCAGCACGGATACGGGGGATTAAGAACCGTCAGCGCAAACCCCCTGCGTCTGCACACATGGAGGTTTCGATGTCGCTTCGTCGTGGGTTTTTCGGGTTGCTGCTGGGCACTGCCGTCATGGGCGCGGCGATTGGGTCGGCGCAGGCGCAATGCGATACCAGCTTCACCTTGCTGAACGAATCCGGATCGACCGTGAACGAGTTCTACTTCGGCTCCAGCAACCAGCAGTCCTGGGGCGTCGACCAGCTCGGCACCAACGTGCTGGCCAATGGCCGCACCATGAACTTCCGGGCGCGCAGCGCGGGGCGGAATGACTTCAAGGTGGTCTGGGCGAATGGCCAGACGGCGGAGATCATGCGCATCGACATCTGCTCCACGAGCCAGATCGTCGCGACGCGCCGGGGTATCGAGGCGCGCTGACGCGCGGCCGGTGGGGCCATGGCACCGTCTGGAAAGATGGCGCGGTGGTCCCGGCCGGGATGGCAGCATCAAGCATTGCAAAACAGCCTGGCCTGCGCGAAATAACGCATCGCGAGGCCACGTCCTTGTTCCCCGGCCACGGGGTTGAAGTCCGGGACGGCCCGGCCCTTGAATCCGAGGGCCGCCATGGCTTGGGTCTATCTCGTAACCGCCGGCATTCTTGAGATCGTCTGGGCCTATGCGATGAAGCAGTCGCACGGCTTTTCACGTCCTTGGCCGACCGCGATCATGCTCGTGACGATGGCCGGCAGCTTCGGCCTGCTCGCGTTGTCGATGCGAACCTTGCCGCTTGGCACGGCCTATACGATCTGGACCGGAATCGGCGCGGTCGGCGCTTTCCTGGTCGGCATCAGCCTTCTCGGCGAGGAGGTCACGGTGGCCCGCGTGATCGCGGCGGTGCTGATCGTCGCCGGCCTCGTGACCATGAAGCTGGCGAGTTCCCACTGACAGCGGCGTGGGCTTGAATCCGAAGGTGGTGCAAACTGCCGCCGGGGTCGATCTCCATCACCAAGCCACCGCAATGAAGTGAGCCGAAATGTCTACCGTGCCGCCTGAGTCCAAGTCTGAATCGCAGCGTCCCATCCGTCGCACCACTGTCCCCGATATCGCATCGCGCAAGCGCGGTGCGCCGATTGTCATGCTCACCGCCTATACCGCGCGTATGGCGGAGCTTCTTGATCGTCACTGCGACGTGCTGCTGGTGGGCGATAGCCTGGCGCAGACGATCTATGGCTTGCCGACGACACTGCCCGTGACGCTCGACATGATGATCGCGCATGGCGCGGCCGTGGTGCGGGGGTCGCGGCGCTGTCTGGTTGTCGTGGACATGCCGTTTGGAAGTTATGAGGAAAGCCCGCAACAGGCCTTCCGCTCCGCCGCGTCCCTGCTGCGCGAGACGGGTGCGGGCGCGGTGAAGCTGGAAGGCGGCGTGGAGATGGCGGAGACGGTCGCCTTCCTCCGGTCGCGGGGCATTCCCGTGATGGCGCATGTGGGGCTGACGCCGCAGGCGGTGAATGTCCTGGGCGGCTATGCGGCGCGTGGCCGGGGCGATGCCGATTATACGAAGATCTTCGACGACGCCGTCGCCGTCGCGCAGGCCGGTGCCTTCGCCGTCGTCATCGAGGGCGTGGTGGAGCCGCTGGCGCTGTCGATCATCGAGGCGATCGAATGCCCGACGATCGGCATCGGCGCATCGGCGAAATGCGACGGACAGGTTCTTGTGGTCGACGACATGCTGGGGATGTTCGACAGGACGGCCAGGTTCGTGAAGAGTTTCGACTCCCTGGGCGCGCGGATCGATGCCGCGGCCGAGGCCTATGCCGCATCGGTGCGGGAGCGCCGTTTTCCTGAGCAGCAGCACCTTTACCAACCGCCGTCCAAATAGGGGCTGGGGCGGGTGTCGCGGATCGTCGCCCGGGTTGGTGTAGGCGAAGGGCCAGGGGCCGATGCTGTTGCGCCGCGTCATGGCTGGCTCCACCGGGGGTGGAATGCCTGCGCGTGCGGTTGCCGGAGAAAATGGAGCGGGTGAGGGGAATTGAACCCCTGACATTCAGCTTGGGAAGCTGACGTTCTACCTCTGAACTACACCCGCCTTGCCCCCTTCATAACCGCCTCCCGCCCCACCCGTCCAGCCTCCCGCTTGACCCGCCCCCTCCCCCGCCGCTACCGATAGCGCCGGCGGTGACACCCGCCCCTCGCGATTTGTCCGGCCAGCTTGCGGCGAGGTCCCATTTGGGTCGTGTCCCTTCACCGGGCCGCGGAAAACAATCGCGCTAAACGGCCTGGTGTGTGCCCGCGCGGCCTACACTTGTCCGGGCCGGCCATGTCCAGTCGTCAGGTTCAGCCATGGCCAAGCCCAAGCCCACCAAGACCTACCGCCCCGCGACCCAGCTCGTCCGCGGCGGCACCGAACGTTCCGAACACGGGGAGACGTCAGAGGCGCTCTTCCTGACCTCCGGCTTCGTCTACGACAGCGCGGCCCAGGCCGAGGCGACGTTCAAGAACGAGGTCCAGCACTACCAGTACAGCCGCTTCGGCAACCCCACCGTCACCATGCTGGAATCCCGGCTGGCGGCGCTGGAGGGTGCGGAGGCCTGCATCGCCACCGCCACCGGCATGGCCGCCGTGCATGCGTCGATGCTGTCGCAGCTCAAGACCGGCGATCGCGTGGTCGCCGCCCGGGCGCTGTTCGGGTCGTGTCACTGGATCGTGTCCACCCTGCTGCCGCGCTACGGCATCCAGACCGAATTCGTCGATGGGCACGACCTCGACCAGTGGGAAGCCGCGTTCAAGAAGCCCTGCGCGATGGTGCTGCTGGAAACGCCGTCGAACCCGATGCTCGACCTGGTCGACCTGCGCGCGGTCAGCGACATGGCGCATAAGGTCGGCGCGCTGGTCGTGGTGGACAACGTCTTCGCTACCCCGCTGTTGCAGCGGCCGATGCAGTTCGGCGCCGATATCGTGGTCTATTCCGCGACCAAGCATTTCGACGGCCAGGGCCGCGTGCTGGGCGGGGCCGTGCTGGGCAACCAGAAGTGGGTGGATGAGGTGCTGCGCCCCTTCATCCGCAACACCGGACCCTCGATCAGCCCGTTCAACGCCTGGACCATCCTGAAGGGGTTGGAGACGCTGCACCTGCGCGTCCCCGCCATGTGTCGGGCCGCAGCCAGCATCGCCGACTTCCTGGCGGAGCGGGCGGAGGTCGCGCAGGTCCGCTACCCCTTCCGGCTCGACCATCCGCAGCATGCGCTGGCCAAGAAGCAGATGGGCGCCGGCGGCACCCTGGTCACGTTTGACGTGAAGGGTGGCAAGGATGCGACCTTCCGCGTGCTGGACGCGCTGCAACTGGTTGATATCTCGAACAACCTCGGCGACGCCAAGAGCCTGGTGACCCATCCCGCGACCACCACGCATATGCGTGTTGGGGCGGAGGAACGGGCGCGGCTGGGCATCTCGGACGGCAGCGTGCGCCTGTCGGTCGGGTTGGAGGATGTGTCGGACCTGATCGAGGACCTGGCCGCCGCGCTGGATGCCGCCGAACCGGCCAAGACCAAGCGCCGCGCCAAGCCGGCCGAGCCCGCGGCCGCCGCCCCCGAACCGGCCGCGAAACCGGCCCGTGCGGCGCCGAAGCGTCAGGAAGCCGATCTGTTCGCCGATGCGATGCGCGACCTGCTGCGGCCCTTGCAGCCGACCGGCGAAAAATGAGCTCCCACACATGACCTGGGCGACCTGGGCCGCCTTCTGCGCCGCCGCCATCGCCATGCTGGTGATCCCGGGGCCGACCATCCTGTTGGTGATCGGCCAGTCGCTGGGGGTCGCCACCGGGCGGTGGCGGCGGGTGCTGCCGCTGGTGGCCGGGGTCGCGGCGGGCGATGCGCTGGCCATGACGGTGTCGCTGGCGGGGCTGGGGGCGGTGCTCGCGGCCTCGGCCCATGCTTTCACCGTGTTGAAATGGGTGGGGGCCGCCTATCTGGTTTGGCTCGGCATCAAGCTCTGGCGGGCGCCGGTCGGGGATGCGGCGCCGGTGCTGCCGCCCGGGCGGGCCGCACGCCAGGCCTTTGTGGTGACGGCGCTGAACCCCAAGGGCATCGCCTTCTTCACCGCCTTTGTGCCGCAGTTCCTTAATGCGGGGCAGCCGTTCCTGCCGCAGGCGGCGCTGCTGACGGTGACCTTCGTCAGCCTGGGCGCGGTGAATGCCGCGGCCTATGCGGTGCTGGCGGGGCGACTGTCCGGCGCGGTCCAGAGGCCCGCGATGCGGCGTGGATTCAACCGCCTCGGCGGCGGTGTATTGATCACGGCGGGGGTCGCGACCGCGGCGATGCGCCGGGCCTGACCAACGCGGGGCGCGCAACACCGCCCCACGCGCTTGCGAGAAAATCTGGTCAACAAACGTTACACATTTTTTGTAAGCCATGCGCGGCTGTCAGGAAGTCTTTGCTTTCAAAGCAATATTCTTCCTGGCCCCGGATTTGCGTAACGCTTTCCCATCGAAACCAACCGCTCCCGCGGCCGGGTCTTTCAAGGGGAACAGACGATGTCATTGACTGCTGCCGCAACACGCCGGGCGGGCTTCGCCGCCGGCCTCGCGATGGTCACCTGGCTCCTGAACGCAGGCATCGCCGCCGCGGCCCCCATCACCTATTCCATCAATCAGACCATCGGCGCGGGCAGCGTGGTCGGCACGATTGAAACAGACGGGACCACCGGTGTGCTCAGCACCGGCGATATCACCGGTTTCGCGCTGACCCTGAACGGCGTGGGTGCCAGCACGGTCATCACCAACCTGGACAGCGTCGTGCTGGTGGCCGGAAATGCCCTGACCGCGACGGTGACCAACCTGCTGTTCAACTTCAGCGGAACCCCCGGGGCCTATCTGCTGTTCCAGGAAAACACGTTCTCCGGCACGCGCTATTACTGCGACGCGACCAACACTGACGTCTGCTACCAGGGTTCCAGTGTCGTTCCGCAGTCGATCTTCAGCGCCTCCGCGCAGAATGTCGCCATGAGCGGCAACCAGGTCATCGCGACCGCCGCCGGCACGCCCGTTCCCGAACCGGCGTCACTGGCCCTGTTCGGCGTCGGCCTTGCCGGCCTCGGCTGCCTGGCCCGCCGCCGCAAGGCGGTCTGACCCGGGCGCCGCAAGGCGCCCTGGCCCGGGCGCAGCGCCGCTACCGCACCAGTTCGAAGGCCCCATCGCCCGACCGGTCGGCCAGTTGCACCGTCTGGGCAAAATTATCCCGTCGCGCCAGGTTGGTCGCGACCAGGGTCCGCAGGGCCGCGAAACCGGAATTGTCGGCCGCCTGGGCCGCCACGCGGGTCGGCAGCAGGGTGAAGGCGTTGTTGGGCGCGTAGCCCGTGATCCCGCCCGCCGCATCGACGAAGGCAAAGCCGCCGGGCGCGGCGCGGATGGTGACCTGCTGTCCGGCCGACAGGCGCCCGGTTTCCGGCGCGTTGTTTTCCGGCCGCAGGCGCAGCGGAAGGGCTGCCGACGCCGCCGCGCGGGTCCCGCCCCCGACCGTCGGGTCGCGCAGGCTGGCGGCGCGGGTGCCGGGGGCCGCGGCCTCCACCGCCGCGTCGATGCGCGCGGCGCGGCTGGCCATTTCGGCGCGAATGCGGTTGGCGCGGGCCAGGTCCTGGCGCAGGCGGCCATTGGCGGCGGCCAGGCGGGTGGGCAGTTCGGCCGGCGGGAAGACGCCGCTGGCGGCGTCGGAGCGGACCACCCGCACCTCGGTCCAGCGGCAATACAGCAGCGCGTCGAAGGAAATCTGCAACCGCTCGATCGCGGCGTTTTCCCGCGTCAGTTCGGCCTCCATCTCGGCGGCCGTGGGCGGGCCCTGGCGGCGCGGCGGGCTGCCGAACAGGTCTCCGGCATTGACGAAGACCACGACCTGGGGGCCGCACATGTCGTCGGGGCTGGCCGCCGCGCTCGTGGTGGGCGTGCCGCCCCCGGGGGTGCAGGCGCCGAGCGCAAGGGCGCCGGTAAGGGCCGTGGCCAGAATCCGAATGCGGGCCTGCGGGTGCGCCATTGCGTCGTGACTTTCCAATATCCGGGCTGCGATCGGCCGGAGTGAACGAGCCATGCGCCCACCGCGCAACCCCCGAGCCGCGGAGGGTCAGCTTTTTATTGCGATAAAAAATTAAATTCGATACCGTTACGGCCGTTAGCGGTTTGCATCGTGCCTCGATGGATGCGCCCTCCGAGAAAAGGACGACCATCGTGCATCCAGTCACGTCCCTCTACCTTGATGCGGTTCGCTTTTCGGCGGCGATGCTGGTGCTGGTGGGCCATCTCGCCGCGCAACGCTTCACCGACGGGCTATTCTGGCAGGTTGCGCCGTACAAGGCCGATGCCGTGACGGTGTTTTTCGTCCTCAGTGGCTACGTCATTGCCTACGTGTCGGACGGCCGTGAGACCACCGCACGCTCCTACGCCATGGCCCGCGTGGCACGAATCGCTTCGGTCGGCGTGCCCGCCCTGGTGCTGGCCTATTGGCTGGACCGGTGGGGCATGATGCTGCGGCCCGACCTGCAAGCCGCAGGCCTGAGTTACGATGTCACGAGGCTTGAGCAGGACTACTTGCGCAACGTGGTGTTCCTGGGGCGCATCTGGTTCGATGAACGGCTTCCCGGATCGATGGGCCCGTGGTGGTCGCTCAATTACGAGGTCTGGTACTATGTCGCTTTCGGACTGATCCTGTTCGCCCGTGGTGCCGTGCGGCTGACGGCGCTCGGGCTTCTCCTGTTGGTGCTCGGCCCGTTTGTCGCGTTGCATTGGCCCATTTGGTTGATGGGTGTTGGCGCCTATGCGCTACGCGACCGCTTGTCGCCCCGGGCCGGCCTATGGCTGGCGCTGCTGGCTGCGGTCGCGATACTGCCGGTCGCGGGGTGGGGTTTCCCGCCCCTGGAATTTCCCGTCGAGTTGACGCCCGCAGCGCTGGGGCGACGGTATGCCATCGGTGGGCTGTTCGCGGCCCATCTGATCGGCGTGGCTGCCGCGGCGCCCATGCTTGGGCGGCCCCCGAGATGGTTGGTCGGGGCCGTTCGATGGCTCGCGGGCGCGACCTTCACGATCTACCTGTTGCACTTGCCGGTGGCGCATTTTCTGACGACGGTGCTGCCCTGGCCGCCGAGAGAAACTGCGTCCCGTGCCGCGATGTACGGCATCACGCTGGTCGTGCTGTTCGCCGTCGCCGCCGTCACGGAACGCCGCAAGGACCTATGGCGCCGCTGGATCGAGGCGCTGGCGGCGCGATCGGTTCCCATGGTCAAGAAACTCGCTGCAGGGCCCTGACTGTCTGGAGTCCGCGCAGGATCGCCCCCTGTCAGCCAAAAATATCCGCCGGGCAATCGGCCCGCAGCCCTTCGCCCAGTTCCCGCCCGATCCGCGCGGCATCGGCCGCCGCCCCGCGCACCGACCGCTTCAGCAGGAAACTGCCATCCGGCCGGGCGACCAGGCCGGTCAGGTGCAGGCTGCCATCCGGCAGCAGCCGCGCATGCCCGCCGATGGGGGTGCGGCAGGACCCGTCCAGGGCCGCCAGCATCGCCCGTTCCGCCTGGGAGACGGCGGCGGCTTCCCGATCCTCGATCCCGCTCAGCAGTTCCAGCAGTTCGACGTTGGCGGCGCGGCAGGTGACGCCGACGATGCCCTGGCCGGCGGCGGGGACCATCGCCTCGGGGTCCAGCACCAGGGAGGCTTCGTGTTCCAGGCCGAGCCGGCGCAGGCCGGCGAGGGCGAGCAGCGTGGCGTCGAAGCCGCCGGCGCGGACCTTATCCAGGCGGCTTTGCACATTGCCGCGGATCATCGCCACGGTCAGGTCGGGGCGCGCGGCCAGCACCTGGGCCTGGCGGCGCAGGCTGGCGGTGCCGATGGTGGCGCCGACCGGCAGGCAGGCATAGGGATCGGCCGGGTCGGGCTGGCCGCAGCCGGCGCCGAGGACCAGCGCGTCGCGCGCATCCTCGCGCTTCAGGGTGCAGGCCAGGACGATGCCAGGGGGCATCTCGGTTTCCAGGTCCTTCAGGCTATGGACGGCGAAATCCACCCGCCCATCCAGCAGGGCCTCGTGGATTTCCTTGGCGAAGAGGCCCTTGCCGCCGATGTCGGCCAGGCGGCGGTCCTGGATCTGGTCGCCGGAGGTGGCGATCACATGTTCCTCGAACGCATCCACCGCGCGGAGCACAGGGCAGAATCCGGTAATGATCTCAAGGAAGTGTCGTGTCTGCCAAAGCGCCAGCGGCGAACCGCGGGTGCCGACGCGCAGCGGCAGGCCATGCGAATGGGCGGGCACGCGGCGCCCGGGGTGCAGGGAGTGGCCAGGAGACATGGCTTTGGACATGGCGGCGTCATAGAACCCCGTTCGTGGAACGCATAGATCACCTGACCGGCCCCGTCCTCGGAATCGAAAGCAGTTGCGACGAAACCGCCGCCGCCGTGCTCGCCGCGGACGGGACCATTTTGGCCGAGGTGGTGCGGTCGCAACTGGCGGAACATGTGGCCTTTGGCGGGGTGGTGCCGGAAATCGCCGCCCGCGCGCATCTGGCGCATCTGCCGGCGCTGGTGGCGCGGGTGCTGGAGGAGGCCGGGATCGGCCCGCAAGACCTGGGCGGAATCGCCGCGACATCCGGCCCCGGGCTGATCGGCGGGTTGGTGGTGGGGGCCAGTTTCGCCAAGGGCATGGCGCTGGCGAACCAAAAGCCCTTCATCGCCGTGAACCATCTGGAGGCGCATGCGCTGACCCCGCGGCTGCCGAGCCTGGGCGCGCCGCCGGCCTTTCCCTACCTGCTGCTGCTGCTGTCGGGCGGGCATTGCCAATGCGTCGCGGTCGAGGGGCTGGGCCAATACCGCCGCCTGGGCAGCACGCTGGATGATGCGATCGGCGAGGCTTTTGACAAATCCGCCAAGATTCTGGGGCTGGGCTGGCCCGGCGGGCCCTTGCTGGAACGGCTGGCGGCGACGGGGGATGCAAAGCGCGCGCCCCTGCCCCGCCCTCTTTTCGGGCGGGCGGGGTGCGATTTCTCCTTTTCCGGGTTGAAGACGGCGGTCGCCCAGAAGGCGGCGAAGGCGACCTGCGACCAGGATCGTGCGGATTTGGCGGCGGGGTTCCAGGCCTCGGTCGCGGCGGTGCTGGCCGATCGGGCGGCGCATGCGTTGGCGATGATCGACGGCCCGACCGCGATGGTCGTGGCCGGCGGGGTCGCGGCCAATGGCGCGGTGCGGGCGGCGCTGGCGGGGGTCGCGGCGCGGGCGGGGCTGCCGCTGGTGGCGCCGCCGATCCGGCTGTGTACGGACAACGCGGTGATGGTCGCCTGGGCCGGGATCGAGCGGCTGCGTGCCGGGGATCGCGATCCTGTCGGGCATGCGCCGCGCCCGCGCTGGCCGCTGGATACGCTCACCGCGCCTTGAGGCCCTTGCGTCCTGGCCGCCGCCCCCCGACAAGGCGCCGGTGAATTATCGCCACGCCTTCCATGCCGGAAATTTCGCCGATTGCGTCAAGCACGCGCTGCTGCACGCGCTGCTGGATGCCCTGCTGAAAAAGCCCGCGCCCTTTGCCGTGCTGGATACCCATGCCGGGCGCGGGCGCTATGACCTGTCGTCGGACGAGGCGCGGCGCACCGGCGAATGGCTGACCGGGATCGGGCGGCTGCTGGAGATCACGGACGGCCCGCTGGCACCCTGGGTCGCAGCGATGAATGGCGCCGGGGCGCCGGTGACCTATCCGGGGTCGCCGCTGCAGATCCGCGACCGGTTGCGCCCGGACGACCGGCTGCTGGCCTGCGAACTGCACCCCGAGGATCACGCGGCCCTGGCGCAATTGTTCCGCCGCGACGCGCAGGTTGCCGTGCACAAGCGCGATGCCTGGGAGGCTTTGCGCGCCCTGACCCCCTTCCCCGAACGTCGCGGCCTGGTGCTGATCGATCCGCCCTTTGAGGAGCCGGGCGAATTCGGCCGCCTGGCGACGGGCCTCGCCCTGGTGAACCACCGCTTCCGCGCCGCCATCCAGGCCGCCTGGTATCCGATCAAGCATCGCGCGCCGGTCCGGGCGTTTCATACCGACTTGGCCGATAGCGGCGTTCGCGACGTGCTGGATTGCCAGTTGTGGCTGCGGGAGCCGACCGATGCCGACCGGCTGAACGGCTGCGGGCTGGTGGTGGTGAACCCGCCCTGGGGCTTTGCCGAGGCGGCGACGGAGATCCTTCAGGCTTTGCTTGCACGCCTGGGCAATGGCGAGGCCGGCCAGGGCTGCGCCGTCACCATGCTGGTGCCGGAGTAGATGGCCCGCATCGCCGTCATCGGCGCCGGGGCCTGGGGCACGGCGCTGGCGATCCAGGCGGCCCGCGCCGGGCGGGACGTGGCGCTTTGGGTCCGCATGCCGGAACGCGCGGCCGATATGGCCGCCACCCGCCGCAACGACGCGCATCTGGCGGGCATCGCCCTGCCCGAGTCCATGCGCATCACCTCCGATGCGCGGCAGGCCCTGGAGGGTGCGGCACTCATCGTGCTGGCGGTGCCGACGCAGCATCTGGCCTCGGTCCTCGCCACCCTGCCCGCGCATGACGCGCCCTTGCTGCTGGCGGCCAAGGGGGTCGAGCGCACGACCCTGCGCCTGCCGACCGAAATCGCCACCGGCCTGCGGCCCGATGCGGTCATCGGCGTGCTCTCCGGCCCCAATTTCGCGGCCGAGGTCGCCGCCGGCCTGCCCGCGGCGGCCGTGGTGGCCAGCCTGGACGATGCGTTCCGCGCGCAGGTCCCGGATTTGCTGGGCACCCCCTCCTTCCGGCTCTACGCCGGGGATGACCCGATCGGGGCCGAGGTCGGGGGGGCCGCGAAAAACGTCATCGCCATCGCCGCCGGGGCGGTGATCGGCGCGGGACTCGGCGAAAACGCCCGTGCCGCCCTGGTCACCCGGGGCCTGGCCGAAATCGCGCGGCTGGCCGTGGCGCTGGGCGGGCGGGCGGAGACGGTGGCGGGGCTGTCGGGCCTGGGCGACCTGCTGCTGACCTGCACCGGGGCCGCCAGCCGGAACTTTTCCTTCGGCCTCGCCCTGGGGCGGGGTGAGACCGCGGCGGCCATCCTGGCTGGCCGCACAAGTGTCACAGAAGGCGTGGCGACCGCCCCGGCCCTGGTCGCGCGCGCGGCGCGGGCGGGGGTGGAAATGCCCATCGCCGCAGCCGTGGCGGCGGTGCTGGACGGCGCGATCAGCCTGTCGGGCGCGGTTGACGGGCTGCTGGGGCGCCCGCGCGGGCGGGAATAGTCACAGACAACTACCCTGGGTTGTCGCCATCACTGTCATCTTACCTTCATAAATCTGCAATCGTGGCGTCGCCCTGGCGACCTAGAAGCGCCTCGCCGGCCGACCCAGGTCAGCCTTTCTTATCGGGGAGTTTCCCAAGCATGCTTATCACCCGCCGCAGCGCATTGTTCACCAGCGCCGCCGCCCTCGCCGCGCCCAGCATCGGTTTTGCCCAGGGCGCCGCCGCCCCGGTCACGGGCGCGGGCGCGTCCTTCCCGGCGCCGATCTACCAGAAGTGGGCCGAAGCGGCCCGTTCGGGGATCAGCGTCGCCGTGAACTACCAGTCGGTCGGCTCGGGCGCGGGCCTGGCGCAGATCCGCAACCGCACGGTCGATTTCGGCGCGTCGGACGCCCCGATGCCGGCGGCGCAGATCGCCGAGGGCAAGTTCCTCCAGTTCCCGACCGTCATGGGTTCGCTGGTCGCCATCGTGAACCTGCCCGGGATTGCCGATAACCAGTTGAAGATGACCGGCGAGATCCTGGCCGACATCTACCTCGGCAAGATCACCCGCTGGAACGACCCGCGCATCGTCGCGATCAACGCCGGCGTGACCCTGCCGAGCCTGGCGATCGCGCCGGTCTATCGCGCCGATGGCTCGGGCACGACCTTCATCTGGGTGTCCTACCTGTCGGCCGTGTCGCCGGAATGGAAAGACAAGGTTGGCGCCGGCACCTCCGTCCGCTGGCCAGTCGGCAATGGCGCCCGTGGCAACGAGGGCGTGGCCGCGACCGTGCGCAACACGCGCGGTGCGATCGGCTATGTCGAGAATGCCTATGCCATCCAGAACCGCCTGACCTCGACGCAGTTGAAGAACAAGGCCGGCAACTTCGTCGAGCCGAACACGGCGAACTTCACCGCCGCCGCCGCGAACGCCGATTGGACCGTGCCGAACTTCGCCGCCTCCATCATCGACACGGCGGGCGCCAATTCCTGGCCGATCGTCGGGCCGACCTGGGTGATCGTGCCGCTGGAGCCGACCGATGCGACCCGCGCGCTGAACACGCTGCGGTTCTTCGACTGGGCCTACAAGTCGGGCGATGCCCTGGCGCATGAGCTGGAATACATCCCGCTGCCGGACGCGGTGAAGACCGCGGTGCGGGCGACCTGGAGCGGCGTCAAGGGCCCGAACGGCGCGGCCGTCTGGTCCGCCTGATCACACCCGGGGTGACGCCGTGACGGCGTCACCCCTTCTACCTGCGCGATCCTTGGCCGGAGCGGACCCCTTGTCGCAATCAACAGCCATCCTGGGGGCGCCGATAGCCGCCCCTCGCCGCAAGTCGGGCGCCTCCTTGGGCGATACGCTCTTCGCCGGGGCCTGCACCTCGGCCGGTGTCATCGTGCTGCTGCTGCTCGGCGGCATCATCGTCGAATTGTTCATCGGCGGCTGGCCCGCCTTCCGGACCTTCGGCCTCGGCTTCGTCACCGGCGTCGAATGGGACCCGGTGGCCGAGGTTTTTGGCGCCGGCGTGTCGATCTACGGCACCATCGTCACCGCCGTGCTGGCGCTGCTGCTGGCCGTGCCGCTGGCCTTTGGCGTCGCCTTCTATTTGACCGAACTGGCGCCGCCCTGGCTGCGCGGGCCGGTCGGCACCGCGATCGAATTGCTGGCCGCCGTGCCATCGATCATCTACGGCATGTGGGGCTTCTTCCTGCTGGCGCCGATCATGGCCAGCACCGTGCAGCCCTGGATGATCGACACCATCGGCGAAGTGCCGATCATCGGGGCGCTGTTCCAGGGCCCGGCCTTCGGCACCGGCATCTTTACCGCGGCCCTGGTGCTGGCGGTCATGGTGCTGCCCTTCATCGCCGCGACCATGCGCGATGTCTTCCTGCAGGTCCCGCAGGTCTACAAGGAAAGCGCCTATGGCCTGGGGGCCACGACCTGGGAGGTCGTGAAGGGCGTCGTGCTGCCCTATACCCGCATCTCGGTCGCCGGCGGCATCATGCTGGGCCTGGGGCGCGCATTGGGTGAGACGATGGCGGTGACCTTCGTCATCGGCAACGCCAACCGCATCTCCACCTCGCTCTTCGGTTCGGGCAACACCATCGCCTCGATCGTGGCGCTGGAGTTCGGCGAAAGCGAATTGGGCAGCCTGAAGCTCTCGGCGCTGCTGGCGCTCGGCTTCATCCTCTTCGTCATTTCCTTCATCGTGCTGGCGGCCTCGCGCCTGCTGCTGCGCCCCAAGATCGGCTCGTGAGAGAGGATATCGGATCATGAGCGCCACCATCTTCGCCGCCCGCGACGCGGCCACCGCCGCCGCCCTGGGTCGTAGCCGCAAGCGCCGCGACACGCTGGTCCGCGTGCTCTGCAACCTCGCCACCATCATCGCCCTGGGCGTGCTGGTGTCGATCCTGGGGCTGCTGACCTATCGCGGCTTTGCCGCCCTCGACCTCACGCTGTTCACCACCAGCACCAGGCCGCCAGGGTCCAACGGCGGGTTGTTGAACGCCATCGTCGGCAGCCTGATCCAGGTGTCGATCGCAACCGTCATCGGCACACCGATCGGCATGCTGGTCGGCACCTACCTGGCCGAATACGCGCGCAATTCGGCCCTGGGCAACATGGTCCGCTTCGTGTCGGACATCCTGCTCTCGGCACCCTCCATCCTGATCGGTCTGTTCGTCTACCAGTTGCTGGTGGTGCCCTTTGGCGGGTTCTCCGGCTGGGCGGGCGTGGTGGCGCTGTCGATCATCATCATCCCGGTGGTGGTGCGCACGACCGAGGACATGCTGCGGCTGATCCCCGACACGCTGCGCGAAGCGGTCTGTGGCCTGGGTGCGCCGAAGTGGAAGATGATCGTGCTGGTGTGCTGGCGTTCGGCGATCAGCGGCATCCTGACCGGCATCCTGCTCGGCATCGCGCGGATCGCGGGGGAAACGGCGCCGCTGCTGTTCACCTCGCTCGGCAATAACAACTGGTCGACCGACCTGACCAAGCCCTTCCCCAGCCTGCCGCTGACCATCTACGCCTATGCCGGCTCGCCCTACGAAGACTGGATCGCGCTGGCCTGGGCCGGTGCGCTGCTGACCACCGCCATGGTGCTGGGGCTGAACGTCGTGGCCCGCGCCGTGCTGAAGCCACGCTGATGAACGCCCCCGACAAGCCCATTCTGGACCCGAAGGACACGACGATGAGCAGCAGCATGACCGACGGCGCGCCCCCCCGCATGGCAGCCACCACCGGCTTCGGTGGCGTCGAGGCACGCAGCACCGCGGCGCTGAACGCCCAGGCCCGCATTTCCTGCCGCAACCTGGATTTCTTCTACGGCGCGAACCGGGCGCTGAAGGCGATCAACTTCGACCTGCCGGAAAAGCAGGTCACCGGCATGATCGGCCCGTCGGGCTGCGGCAAGTCCACCCTGCTGCGGGTGCTGAACCGGATGTACAGCCTGTATCCGGGCCAGCGCGCGACGGGCGAGGTCCTGCTGGATGGCGAGAACATCATCGCCGACAGCGTCGACATGAACGCGCTGCGGGCGAAGATCGGCATGGTCTTCCAGAAGCCCACGCCCTTCCCCATGACGATCCGCGAGAACATCGCCTTCGGCATCCGCCTGCATGAAAAGCTGGCGAAGCCTGCCATGGACGAGCGCATCGAATGGGCGCTGACCCGCGCCGCCCTGTGGGGTGAGGTCAAGGACCGCCTGGATGCCAGCGCCATGGGCCTGTCGGGTGGCCAGCAGCAGCGCCTGTGCATCGCCCGCACCATCGCGGTGCGGCCTGAGGTGATCCTGTTCGACGAGCCGACATCCGCCCTCGACCCCATCAGCACCTTGAAGATCGAGGAGCTGATCGACGAGTTGAAGCGCGACTTCACCATCTGCATCGTGACGCACAACATGCAGCAGGCGGCGCGCTGCGCCGACCAGGTGGCCTTCTTCTACCTGGGCGAGCTGATCGAGGTATCGCCGGCGGCGCAGATGTTCACAGCGCCCAAGCACCCCAAGACCCAGGAATACATCACCGGCCGGTTCGGCTGAGAGAGGCCAGGACATGCCGCAGGACCTATCGGAGCATATCGTGAAATCCTACGACGAGCAGCTGAAGCGCTTGCGCGAACTCGTGGTCCGCATGGGCGGGCTGGCGGAACGGCAATTGGCCGATTCCACCACCGCGCTGATGCAGCGCAACGCGGAATTCGCCGGGCAGATCATCGAACGCGATGCCGAGATCAATGCGCTGGAGCGCGAGATCGAGGCCTTCTGCATCCAGTTGCTCGCCCTGCGGCAGCCGGTGGCGCAGGACCTGCGGTTCATCATCGCCTGCCTGAAGGTGGCGCATAACCTGGAGCGCATCGGCGACTACGCCCGCAATGCCGCCAAGCGCACCGTCGTGCTGGCCAGCCTGCCGCATGTCGGCAGCATGAACGGCTTCGAGTGGATGGCGCGCCTGGTGCAGCAGAACCTGAAGGACGCGATCGACGCCCTGGTGAACCAGGATGCCGCCGCGGCCGAACGGGTCTGGGGCGCGGATGAGGCGGTGGACAAGATCTACAACGGCATCTTCCGCGAATTGCTGACGCATATGATGGAAGACCCGCGCAACATCACCGCGGCGACCCACATGATGTTCATCGCCAAGAACTTCGAACGCATCGGCGACCACGCGACCAACATCGCGGAAACCGTGCATTACGCGATCGTCGGCGACACCCTGCCGGAAGATCGCCCCAAGTCGGATGGCAGCAACTATGCCGTTGTCCGCCCACCCGCGGATTAGGGATATCGCCATGCCCGACATGTTCACCGGCCCCGGCAAGCCCACCATCCTCATCGTCGAGGATGAGGCGCCGTTGCTGACCCTGCTGCGCTACAACCTGGAAAAGCAGGGGTTCCGTGTCGAGGAAGCGACCGACGGGCAGGAAGCCCTGCTGCGCGTGTCCGAGGCCAAGCCGGACCTGGTGCTGCTGGACTGGATGCTGCCGGCCCTGTCGGGCCTTGAGGTGTGCCGCCAGTTGCGCCGCCGCCCCGCGACGCGCGAATTGCCCATCATCATGGTCACCGCGCGGACCGAGGACCAGGACGCCGTGCGCGCGCTGGACACGGGGGCCGACGACTACATCGCCAAGCCCTTCGCGATGGAGGCGCTGCTGGCCCGCATCCGGGCACTGCTGCGCCGGTCGGGTGCGGTCGTTGCCAAGGGGACCTTGGCCTACAAGGACCTGTCGATGGACCAGGACGCGCATCGCGTGACACGCAATGCGCGCGCGCTGCACCTGGGGCCGACCGAATATCGGCTGCTGGAATTCTTCCTGCAGCACCCGGGCCGCGTGTTCACCCGCGAGCAATTGCTGGATGCGGTCTGGGGCCGCGACATCCATGTCGAACCCCGCACGGTGGATGTGCATATCCGCCGGCTGCGCAAGGCGGTGAACGGGGATGGCGAGATGGACCTGATCCGCACGGTGCGGGCTGCCGGGTATGCGCTGGATTCCGACCCGGGCTAAGCCCCCCGGAGCGCCGCCCCCGCCGCGAGCGGCGCGAGCGGCGCGAGCAAGGCGGCCTGGGCCGCCAATAGATAGAGGAAGGCCGCCGGCGACACGCCCCCGGCCGCCGCCTCGATCGCCCCCGCGGCAAAAATCACCGCCGGGATCGCCAGGGGCAGCACCAGCAGCGGCAGCAGCACCCCGCCCCGTCGCGCGCCCAGGGTCAGCGCGGCACCCAGCGTGCCCAATAGCGACAGCACCAGCGTCGCCAGCGCCAGCGCCAGCAGGGCGACGCCCCAGGCCTCGGTCGCCAGGTTCAGCATCGCGGCCGCGACCGGCACCGCCAGCAGCAGCGGCAGCCCCGTGGCCAGCCAATGCGCCATGGCTTTCACCGCCGCGATGCCCGCCGGCGAGACGCCCGACAGCAGAAGCAGGTCGAGCGAGCCATCCTCCTCCTCCGCCCCGAACATGCGGTCGAGCGGCAGCAGCGCCGCCAGCAGCGCCGATGCGACCAGGGCGCCGGGCGCCAGCCTGGCCAGGGCATCCGGCGCCGGACCGACGCCGAAGGGGAAGAGGGCGGCGACCAGGATAAAGAACAGCACCGCCCCCAGGCTGTCCGCTGGCTGGCGCAGCGCCAGCCGCAATTCGCGGGCCAGGAGAGCGATCACAGGGATAGCGTCTCGGCACCCGGCAGCGGCAGCGGCAGATGCGTCGCCGCGACCACCATGCCCCCGGCCGCGCGATGCGACGCCAGAAGTACGCCGAAGCGATCGACCGAGGCCGTGTCCAACCCCAGGGTCGGTTCATCCAGCAGCCACAAGGGCGCGGCCCCGAGCGCCAGCCGGGCCAGGGCAGCGCGCCGCCCCTGCCCCGCCGAAAGCACCCGCGCCGGCAGCCGGGCCAGCGGCGCGAGCCCAACGGCCGCCAGGGCCGCCAGGATCTCGGCCGCGCCGACGCCGGCCAGCGCCGCGTAGGGCGCGAGGTTTTCCGTCACGGTCAGCGCCGGCTTCATCGCATCGCGGTGGCCAAGCCAGCGCAGGCGGCGGGCATGGGCGGCCGGATCCTCGGCGGTATCATGTCCATCCCAGGTCACGCGGCCCTGCGCCGGGGCGAGCAAACCGGCCAGGATCCGCAGCAGGCTGGTCTTGCCGGCACCATTGCGTCCGGCGAGCAGCAGGGCCCCGCCGGGCGCGAGCCGGAAGGACAGGTCGGCGAAAACCGCCCTTTCCCCCCGCCAACAGGCTACCCCTTCGGCCGCGAACACGCCCAAATTCCCCCAAACCAACCGCCGCGGGCCGATTGTTCCGCTGCCCCCCCCTGCTATAACCCCCGCTATCGCAGTCAAGAGACAGGACCAGCCCAACCATGCGCATGATCGGCCAGGATACCCTCAAGACGCGGCGGACACTTTCGGTGGATGGGAAGACCTACCACTATTTTTCGATGCCAGAGGCCGCCAAGACCCTCGGCGACGTGTCCCGCCTGCCGTTCAGCCTCAAGGTTTTGCTGGAGAACGTGCTCAGGAACGAGGATGGCCGCGCCTATACCGTCGCCGATGCGCAGGCGGTGGTGGATTGGGTCAAGGAAGGCCGCAGCACCCGCGAAGTGCCGTTCCGCCCGGCCCGCATCCTGCTGCAGGATTTTACCGGCGTCCCGGCGGTGGTCGATCTCGCCGCCATGCGCGATGCGCTGCTGAACCTGGGCGGTGACCCGCGCCGGGTGAACCCGCTGCTGCCGGTCGACCTCGTGATCGACCACTCGGTCATGGTCGATGTCTCCGGCACCGCGACATCGTTGCAGCAGAACGTCGATATCGAGTTCGAGCGCAACGGCGAGCGTTATGAGTTCCTGCGCTGGGGCCAGGAAGCCTTCGCGAACTTCCGCGTCGTGCCGCCCGGCACGGGCATCTGCCACCAGGTGAACCTGGAATACCTGGCCCAGGTCGTCTGGACGATGACCGATGCCGGCGATGTCTATGCCTTCCCCGATAGCTGCTACGGCACCGACAGCCACACCACGATGGTCAACGGCCTGGGCGTGCTCGGCTGGGGCGTCGGCGGGATCGAGGCTGAGGCCGCGATGCTCGGCCAGCCGATCGCCATGCTGATCCCGGATGTCATCGGCTTCCGCCTGACCGGCAAGCTGAAGGAAGGCGTTACCGCGACCGACCTCGTGCTGACCGTCACGCAGATGCTTCGCAAGAAGGGCGTGGTCGGCAAGTTCGTCGAATTCTTCGGGTCGGGCCTGGATGACCTGCCGGTCGCCGACCGCGCGACCATCGGCAACATGGCGCCGGAATATGGCGCGACCTGCGGCTTCTTCCCGGTGGACGAGGCGACCCTGGGCTACCTGCGCCTGTCCGGTCGCGACGAGCACCGCATCAACCTGACCCGCGAATGGTGCAAGGCGCAGGGCATGTTCCGCGATGCGAACACGCCGGAACCGGTCTTCACCGACCTGCTGGAATTGGACATGGGCACGGTCGAGCCGTCGATGGCCGGCCCGAAGCGCCCGCAGGACCGCCTGGCGCTGACCGGCGTCGCTGCTTCCTTCAGCAAGGATTTGGCCGCCGGCACCATGGGTGTTCCGGGCGACAAGGCCGGCCTGCGCGTGCCGGTCGAGGGTGCGGACTACGACCTCGGCCACGGCGATGTGGTGATCGCGGCGATCACGTCGTGCACCAACACGTCGAACCCCTATGTCATGGTCGCGGCCGGGCTGGTGGCCCGCAAGGCGCGGGCCAAGGGGCTGATGCCGAAGCCTTGGGTGAAGACCTCGCTCGCCCCTGGCAGCCAGGTGGTCACGGAATACCTGGAAAAGTCCGGGCTGAACCATGATCTCGACGCGCTGGGCTTCCAGACCGTCGGCTACGGCTGCACCACCTGCATCGGCAATTCCGGTCCGCTGGAAGACCCGATCGTGGATGCGATCGAGAACAACAAGCTGGTCGCGGCCTCGGTCCTGTCGGGCAACCGCAACTTTGAGGGCCGCGTGCATGCCAATGTGCGCGCCAACTACCTCGCCTCCCCGCCGCTGGTCGTCGCCTACTCCCTCGCCGGCACGGTGAAGCTGGACCTGGCGACGCAGCCGCTGGGCATCGGCAGCGATGGCCAGCCGGTGTTCCTGCGCGACATCTGGCCGAGCCAGAAGGAAGTGAACGACACGGTGCATGAGAACGTGACGCGCGCGATGTTCCGCGAGCGGTACGGCGATGTGTTCAAGGGCCCGGCGCAATGGCAGGCGATCCGCGTCGATGCGGAAAGCGACACCTATCGTTGGAACTCGGGCAGCACCTACGTGCAGAACCCGCCCTACTTCGATGGCATGACCGCCGAGCCGCTGCCGATCGCCTCGATCAAGGGCGCGCGCCTGCTGGCGCTGCTGGCCGACAGCATCACGACCGACCACATCTCCCCGGCCGGCAGCATCAAGAAGGCGTCGCCCGCGGGCGAATACCTGGGCGAGCACCAGGTGCGCCAGGCGGACTTCAACTCCTACGGCGCCCGCCGTGGCAACCACCAGGTCATGATGCGCGGCACCTTCGCCAATATCCGCATCAAGAACGAAATGGCGCCGGGCACCGAAGGTGGCGTGTCCAAGCATTATCCGTCGGGCGACACCGGCGCGATGTATGACGTGGCCATGCGCTACAAGCGCGAAGGCGTGCCGCTGGTGATTTTTGGCGGCAAGGAATACGGCACGGGTTCGTCCCGCGACTGGGCGGCGAAGGGCACCTTCCTGCTGGGCGTGAAGGCGGTCGTCGCCGAATCCTTCGAGCGCATTCACCGGTCGAACCTCGTGGGCATGGGCGTGCTGCCGCTGACCTTCAAGGAAGGCGAGAGCCGCAAGTCGCTGAACCTGGTCGGCGACGAGGTGATCGACATTTCCGGCGTCGAGCAGCTTTCGCCGCGCATGACGCTTGAGATGACCATCCACCGCGCCGACGGCACCACGCACAAGACCGAAGTGCTGTGCCGCGTCGATACGGCGGATGAGGTCGAATACTACAAGAACGGCGGCATCCTGCAGTACGTGCTGCGCGGGATGGCCAAGGAGAAGGCCGCGGCCTGAGGGAGGTCGCACCTTGAGAGGGGCTTCGCCCCTCTCAAACTCTCCCCACCAAGGGGCCGTGGCCCCTGGTAGGGGTGGTCTGGAGGGGGCGAAGCCCCTTCCACGGCGCCGCCCTCCCCCAGCTACGACATTTCGCGGATCAGTTTCGCCCGCAGTGCCCTCCCGATGTCGCGGCGGTCTTCCGCCGTGATGACGAAGGACCCCGGGCCGCCCATCACGTCCCGGCGGTAGTGTTCTTCCAGCGGTTCGCCGCCCCGCGTGACGGTCCCGGGGCCGGAAATCGCCAGCGCGTTCACGATCATGCCCCGCCGCACCACGATGTCCCGCGCGATCGGCGATGGGCGCAGGCTGCGCAGGTCGGGACCGTCGCCCGAAACGTCGATCACCATCTGGTCCGAACTATACGGCCCTTCGCGCAGCAGATGGCTCGCGTGGTGAATGGCGTCGCCGATGGCGTTGTAGGATTGCGTCGTGCGCGGGGCCGCCAGCAGTGCCGCGGCCAGCGCCTGGGCCGAGGCTGCGTCGCTGACCCGGCGCCAGTCCACGGTGGTCTGCGACCCGCCGGGCGAACCCCATTCGATCACCGCGATCGCCACCGCGCCGCGGGGCTTGCTGCGGATGGCGGCGATGACCGGGGCGCTGGTCAGGGCCTCGGCATAGCCTTCGCGCTGGATGGCGAATTCTGCCTCGCCGATCGAGCCGGAGGCGTCCATGGCGAGCACCAGCAGCACGTCCACGGGCTCCTGCGCCGCGGCGTCGCGCGCGGCTAGCACGGCGGGGGTGGCGAGCAGGGCGCGGCGGGGAAAACGAACAAGGGTCATGCGGGATGCCTGTGCTGGCGGCCGGGATGGGCTGCCGTGGCAGCGTCGCGCGCGGGGCTGCGCGCCTGCAAGATGTTTGGCGCGCGGTGCCGCCCCTTTGCGTTATCGACACAACCGGCCTTAGCCTTGCGCCGTGTGCGGGAAAAACCCGCGGCCAATACAATTCGGAGGGAATTCCATGACACCCACCCCCAACCGCCGCGCGGTGCTGGGCGGCCTTGCCGCGGCAGCCATCGCTTCGCCGGTCCTGGCGCAAGGTGCTGCCGGCGCCGTGCGCTTTTCGGGCGGCACCGAGGCGCCGCGCCTGGTGGCGCCCCCCAATGCCACGGACTGCCACCATCACGTCTATGATGCCCGCTTCCCGGCCGATCCCCGGACCACCTTGCGGCCGCCGGATGCGAGCCCGGCCGATTACAACACGCTGCGCCAGCGCCTCGGCACCACGCGTTCGGTGCTCGTCACGCCCAGCACCTATGGCACCGACAACAGCCTGCATCTGCAGGCGATGCGGGAACTGGGGCCGGAGCGCACCCGCATGGTCGCGGTGGTCGATCCGACCGTGAGCGACGCGGTGTTGCGGGAGATGCATGCCGCCGGCGTGCGCGGCATCCGCTTCAACCTGGTGCAGGCGGGGGTCACCACCTTCGACATGGTGCAACCGCTGGCGGCGCGAATCGCCCCCTTAGGCTGGCACATCCAGTTCCATTTGCTGGGGCCGCAGATCGCCGAACAGGAAGCGATGATCCGCGGCTTGCCGACCCCGGTGGTCTTCGACCATTTGGGTCGCATCCCGCTGCCCGAGGGCGTGAACAGCCCGGGCTATGTCGCGGTGCGGCGCCTGCTGGATACGGGTCGGGCCTGGGTGAAGCTGTCGGGCGCTTATATGGACACCAAGGTCGGCGCGGCCGGGAACTGGTCGGATACCGTGCCGATCGCCTCGGGCTACGCGCAGGCGGCACCGGAACGCGTGGTCTGGGCCAGCGACTGGCCGCATGTGACCGAAGGCCCCGACAAGTCGGATGATGCGAAGCTGCTGGACCTGCTGACCATCTGGGTACCGAACGAGGCGGCGCGGCATCGTGTGCTGGTGGACAATCCTGCCCAGCTCTACGACTTCCCGCGCGGCTGAGCGAAACAGGCAAACACCAGGGCGATGGCGCAGAGCGCCGCCATCGCCCAATAGGCGGCCCCGCCAATCGCCGCGTAGAGCGGCCCGGCCGCCAGCATCAGCAGCCCAAGCGGCAGCCCCACCCCCACGGCGGCATGCAGCGTCTGGGCGGAAGCCTGGGCATGCGCCGGCACCACCGAGACGAGGATCCGCATCGCCGCCAGATGCTGGCAGGCGAAGGTCGCGCCATGCATCGCCTGGGCCAGCACCAGCGCCGGCAGCCAGGATGTGCTGGCGGTGATGCCCCAGCGCAGGATGCCGAAGCTGGCCGCGACCATGGTCAACCCGCGCCAGCCGAGCTTGTCCACGAAGCGCGCCGCGACCAGGAAGATCAGCACCTCCGCCAGCACGCCTTCGGACCACAACAGGCCGATGACCTGGGGCGAATGGCCCTCGGCCAGCCAGTGGATGGTGCCGAAGCTGTAGTAGAGCGCGTGGCTGCCCTGGATCAGCCCGGATAGGATCAACACGTGGCGGAAGGCCGGCAGGGCGATGGCTTCGCGCAAGCCGCCCCGGCGGCGTTGCACCCGTGGCACCGGCGGCAGGGCGGTGGCGGCCAGGGCGGCGCCCAGGAACAGGGCGGCGACGATCCAGGGCAGCGGCGCATGGCCCCAGCGCCCGACGACGATGCCGGAGACGGTGGCGAAGACGATGAAGGACAGGCTGGCCAGCCCCCTCACCCGGCCATAGTCGAACAACCCCTGGCGGGCGCCCTGCACGGTCAGCATCTCCGCGATCGGCAGGATGGGGGCCTGCACCATGCTGTGCACGGCCTGCACCAGCAGGAAGCCGACCACCCCGGCGACCAGGCCGAAGCCGCCGACCGTCAGCCCGGCCAGCAGGGCGGCGGTGACCAACACCTTCCGCGGGTCGCCCATGGCATCGGCGATCCGGCCGCCGAGCGGCCCCGATATCACGCGGGTGGCGCTGCCCGTGGCCAGCACGGCGGCGACCTCGGCCGGGCTCAATCCGCCCGCCGCCAGCAGCGCCGGCAGGAAGGGCAGGAACACCCCGACGGCCCCCAAAAGGGCCACCAACAACAGGCCATGGGCGATACCGGGGGGGAGCACGGGCGATACCGTGGACACCCGCAGGCGTGTCGGCAAGTCATGGCGGTTGCCAATGCGCTCGCCCCGCTTCACACAGTCGCGCATGAGCGATTTCTACCCGCGCGTTAAAGCCGTCCTCGGGCCGACGAACACCGGCAAGACCCATCTCGCGATCACGCGAATGCTGGGGCATTCGTCTGGAATCATTGGCTTTCCCCTGCGCCTGCTGGCGCGTGAGAACTACGACCGCATGGTCGCGGCCAAGGGCGCGAAGTATGTTGCCCTGATCACCGGCGAGGAAAAGATCGTCCCGCCGGAGGCCAAATGGTTCGCCTGCACGGTCGAAGCCATGCCGCTGGACCGCAAGGTCGAGTTTTTGGCGGTGGACGAGATCCAACTCTGCGCCGATTCCGACCGTGGACATATTTTCACGGACCGGATGCTGCACGCGCGCGGCATGGTCGAGACGATGTTCCTGGGCGCCGAGACGATGCGGCCGCTGCTGCAACGCCTGGTGCCGCATATCGAGATCGAGACCCGGCCGCGCCTGTCGGAACTGACCTATGCCGGGCCTGCGAAGCTGACCCGGTTGCCGCCGCGTTCGGCCGTGGTCGCGTTCTCGGCCGGCGAGGTCTACGCCATCGCCGAGGCGATCCGTCGTCGCCGGGGTGGTTGCGCGGTGGTCATGGGCCGGCTGTCGCCGCGCACGCGCAACGCCCAGGTCGCGCTTTACCAGAACCGCGAAGTGGACTTCCTGGTCGCGACGGATGCGATCGGCATGGGCTTGAACATGGACGTGGACCATGTCGCCTTCGCCGCCCTGCAGAAATTCGATGGCCACCGGCCCCGCCCGCTGACGACGCAGGAAGCCGCGCAGATCGCCGGGCGTGCCGGGCGTGGCATGCGCAACGGCACCTTCGGCACCACCGCCGATTGCCCGGCGCTGGACGAGGACCTGGTGCAGGGGATCGAGGCGCATCGCTTCGAACCGCTGGCCGCCATCGCCTGGCGCAACGCCGACCTGGATTTTACCGGCATCGATGCGCTGCTGGACAGCCTGGCCCTGCCCGCGACCCTGCCGGGCCTGGCCAAGGGCAATGACGCGACGGACCACATCACCTTGGCCGCGCTGTCGCGGGATGAGGCGGTGCGGAAAGCAGCATCCGGTAAGTCGCGCGTAAAACTGCTGTGGGAGACGTGCCAGATCCCCGACTTCCGCAAGCTGGCGGATGACAGCCACACGCGCTTCTGCCAGCGCATCTTCACCCACCTCGTCGAGGATGGCGGGCTGCCGGAAGACTGGATGGCGAGCCAGATCGCCATCACCCATCGCGCCGATGGCGACATCGACACGCTGATGGCGCGCCTGTCGGCGATCCGCGTCTGGGCCTATGTCGCCGCCCGTGGCGATTGGCTGAAGGATGCCGAGCGCTTCCAACAGGAAGCCCGCGCCGCCGAGGACGCCGTCAGCGACGCGCTGCATGAAAAGCTGACCGCCCGCTTCGTCGATCGCCGCGCGGCGCATCTGATCCGCGCGCTGGACGATACGGAGGAGGATCTGCTCTCCGCCGTCACGCGCGATGGCGCGGTGGTGGTCGAGGGCCATCCGGTCGGGAAGGTCGAGGGCTTTGCCTTCACGCCCGATCCGTCGGCGACAGAGGCCGATGACAAGAAGCTGGTCCTGCGCGCGGCACGCCGGGCGCTGCGCGAGGAGATGCCCCGCCGCGTCGGCCAGCTGGAAGCGGCTGGGGATGACAAGTTCACCCTGACCGACCTGCACCGGATCCTGTGGGAAGGAGCGGAAGTCGCCCGGCTGAAGCCGGGGCCGGAGCCGATCAAGCCGCAGGTCGAACCGCTGCCGTCGGAATTCCTGGATGGGCCGGCGCGGGAGCGCGTGCGCATTCGCCTGCAGGCCTGGCTGGATGCGGTGATCGCGCGCGATTTCGCCGTGCTCTTCGCCGTGGAGGCCAAGGCGACCGAGGACGCCGATTTGCGCGGCCCGGTCTTTACCCTGCGCGAGCACCTGGGCCTGCTGCCGGGCGGCACCGATCCGCGCATGACGCAGGAATTGCGCGAGAAGCTGAAGGCGATCGGCGTCCGCGCCGGGCGTTTTGCCCTCTACATCCCGGAAATGCTGAAGCCACGCGCCATGGCGCTGCGGGCGCAGATCTGGGCGCTGCGGGCGCAGCAGAAGGTGCCGTCGCTGCCGGGTGGCGGTCTGGTTTCGACCACGCCGATGCTGGATTGGCCGCGCGGCTTTGGCGCGGCGATGGGCTGGATGCCGATGGGCGCCGCGGCGCTGCGGCTGGACGTCGCCGAACGCATCGCCGGCGAATTGGGCCACCTGACGCGCCGCGCGCCGGCCGTGCTGCCGCCCGAGATCGTCAGCCGCATGGGCGTGAAGGCCGATGCGCTGCCGGGGGTTTTGGCGGGGCTGGGCTTCGTCGCCGTGCCGCCGGAACCGCTGGAGGAAGGCGCCTTTGGCCCGCCCGCCCCGGCCATGGTCGCGCATCGCCCGCGCGCACAACACCCGCCCCGGCGCGGGAACCAGGGCGGGCCGCGTCGCGACCAGGCCCCGGCGGCTGAAGGTGCCGAGGCTGCCGGCGCCCCACGCCCGTCGCGCCGCGACCGCCAGCGCCAGCCCCGCCCGCCGGTCGAGGCGGCAGCCGCCCCCGCCGAGGGCGCCGCACCGCCGGCCGAGGGCGCCACCGAGCGCCCGCGCGACCAGCGCCCGCCACGCCGCGACAACCGGCCGCAGGGCCCACGGCCGGATCAGCGCCAGAGCGGTGGTGAACCACGCCAGGGCGGCGAGCAGCGCCCGGCCGGCGACCAGCGCCAGGGTGACCAGCGCCAGGGCGATCAACGCCAGGGCGACCAGCGTTGGCAGAACCGCGGCAAGCCCCCCGGCGGCGGCCCGGGTGGTCGTGACAATCGCGACGGCCCCCGCACCGGCGGCGGCTTCCGCGATCGTGGCCCGCCGCGCAGCCAGGTGCTGTTCGAACCCAAGTCCACCGGGCGCGGCCCGGACCCGGACAGCCCCTTCTCGGTGCTGGCCAACCTGCTGCGCAAGCCCTGACCCCGCGCCATGCCGCAGCCCGAGCAGCGACAGCGGCTCGATCTATGGTTGTGGCATGCGCGGCTGGCCCGCAGCCGGGCCGACTGCACCCGCCTGGTCGAAAAGGGCGCGGTGCGGCTGAACCGGCAGCCGACCGAAAAACCGCATGCCCGCGTCGGGCCGGGTGACCTGCTGACCATCGCCCTGGGCAAGGGCGAGCAGGGCATCATCAAGGTCTGGCGCGTGCTGGCACTCGCGGAACGTCGCGGCCCGGCACCGGAAGCGCGCCTGTTGTATGAGGACCTGTCAGCACTACCTGACTCGGATGCGGATCCGCAGGCCCGCGCCTGACTGGACCCACCACCGCGCCGCAGCATATGGACAGGCGGCAGTCCGCGGGCCATCTACGCCGTACCGGACGGGAGAGCCTGATCGTGACCTACGTCGTCACCGAGAGCTGCATCAAGTGCAAGTACATGGATTGCGTGGAAGTCTGCCCGGTGGACTGTTTCTACGTCGGTGAGAACATGCTCGTCATCCACCCGGATGAATGCATCGATTGCGGCGTCTGCGAACCCGAATGCCCGGCCGAGGCGATCCTGCCCGACAGCGACGACAAGGCCGCCGCCTTCGCCGAGCTGAACCGCACCTATGCCGCGGAATGGCCGAACATCACCCGCAAGGGTGACGCGCCCGCCGATGCCGATGAGTGGAAAGACAAGCCAGGCAAGATGGCGCTGTTCGACCCGGCCCCCGGCAAGCCTTGATCCGCCCCTGGGTCCCGGGCGCCCGCTTCCACTACCCCTGACAAGGGGCTTGTTTTCTGTTATACTGCCCAAATTGGTGGAAGCGCCTGCGCTGACCGCCTCGACGTTCGCGTGGTCTGGACGCGCGGCACGTGACAGGGACAGCAGCAATGCCGACAGCAGCCAAGGGCAAGGGTGCGGTGAAACCGCCCGCCAAGGGTCAGGCCAAGGCCGTGAAGCCGCCAGCCGGCAAGGCGGTGGAGACGAAAGCCACCCCGGCCCACGGGAAACAGGCCACGGCGACCAAGGCGCCCGCCGCCAAGGTCGCGGCGGCCAAGGCCCCGGTGGCAAAGGCGCCGGTCGCCAAGACCCCCGCGCCGCCGCCACCCGCCAGCCCACCGCGCCCCATCGCCGCCAAGGCGGCGGCACAGCACAGCCCAGCCAAGACCGAGGCCCGCCCGCCGGTTGAACCGCCCACCCCCGCCCCGGCCCGCCGGACCCTTCCCCCCACCGGCACCGCCCCCAGCGGCTTTGCCGAGACACAGGCCAATGCCCCCTTGTCCATGACCGATACGACCACCCCCGCCGCCGCACCGACCGACCAGGCGCCTGAACTCGCCGGCAACATCGTGATCCCCGGGCCGCACCTGCCCGGCGGGATGCCCGGCGGCGGTCGCCCGCCGATCAGTGGCATGCCGAAGCCGCCGCCGAAGCCGCTCGGCAACAATGGCAAGGATTTCAAGGCGGGCGACCACGTGGTCTACCCGACGCATGGCGTCGGCCAGGTCCAGGGGATCGAGGAACTGCCCGTCATGGGTTCGACGATCCGCATGATCGTCGTGACCTTCGACGAGAACCGCATGACCCTGAAGGTGCCGATCGGCAAGGCCGCCTCCTCCGGCCTGCGGATGCTGGCCGATGGGCCGAAGATCGGCGAGGCGCTGGACACGCTGAAGGGCCGCGCCCGCATCAAGCGCACCATGTGGTCCCGCCGTGCGCAGGAATACGAACAGAAGATCAACTCCGGCGACCCCATCGCCATTGCCGAGGTGGTGCGCGACCTGCACCGCAACGCGGGGCAGCCGGACCAGTCCTTCAGCGAACGCCAGATCTACGAACAGGCGCTGGACCGCCTGGCGGCCGAGGTCGCGGCGATCGACCGCACCGACAAGCCGACCGCGGTGGACAAGCTGCTGGCGACGTTGAAGTCGGGCCTGGCCGCGGCCTGAGGACGAAACCCGGGGGATCCAGGTCCCCCGGCCCCGCCGCGACCATGCCTGCCCTGGGAAGGCGGCGCCCGTCGGGCGCGACGCCCCCATCTCCCAGCTGCGACATATGGCGGAACAGATGTCCCTAGACGCGTTCCAGGCCTCTCCGCTCGCGCAGCTGGTCTTTGTCGGCGTGGCCGGCATCGTGGTGTGGCACCTTATTGGCCGTGGCCGGCCGAACACGCGGCTGGTCGTCCAGATCGCCTTCTTCGCGGTCATGACCGCGATCCTGATCGCCAACGGCATCGCTCCACAGAGTTTCGGCGGCTATGGCGCGGATGAGGCGACGGCGCTGCTTGTCGTGGCGGCGAAGCTGCTGTGGTGGGTGCACTTGGCCTGGGCCGTCATCGGCTTCGTGCGCATCTACCTGGTCCTGGATGGCCGGCCGAGGGAAGCCCGGCTGCTGCAGGACCTGATCGTCGGCCTGGTCTACCTGGGCATGATTCTGTCGGTCCTGGCCTTCGTCTTCGGCGCGCCGATCGGCACGCTGGTCGCGACCTCGGGCGTGATCGCCATCATCCTGGGCCTGGCGCTGCAGAACACGCTGGGCGACGTCTTCTCCGGCATCGCGCTCACGCTGGGCCGCCCCTATGCGATCGGCGACTGGATCCTGCTCAGCGACGGGACGGAGGGGCGCGTCGTCGAGAGCAACTGGCGTTCGACCCATCTGCTGACCGCCGCGAATAATTTCGTCGTGCTGCCCAATGGCCTGCTGGCGAAACTCGGCCTGACCAATGTCAGCCGCCCGGACGAGACGCATTGGATCGGACTGACGGTGCGGGTCGCGCCGACGCGCATGCCCTCCATCGTCGTGGACGTCATGCGGGACGTCCTGTTGAGCTGCACTGCGATCGTGAAGGAACCGCCGCCGGTTGTCGCGCTCAAGGGCCTCGACGCCACGGCGCTGGAGGTCGAATTGCAGTTCCGGGTCACCAGCCCGGCGCAGCGCACGCCGGCGCGCAACGAGGTGCTGGACCTAGTCTATCGGCACTGCAAATCGGCTGGCCTGCTGCTGGCCATGCCCCCGGCATCCGCTGTCGCCATGGCCGATCTGCCGACCGAGGAAAACGCGATGCCGCCGCAGGTCACGCCACTGGCGCTGATCGAGGCGATCTCGATCTTCTCGCCGCTGACGCGCGACGAAAAGGCAGCGCTCGCCGCCGCGACGTCATCCCGCGCATTCCGGGAAGGCGATGTGATCGCCCGGCAGGGCGACATGCTGCGCAGCCTGATGATGGTGCGCGCCGGCGTCATCGAGATGCGGCATGAGGACAAGGAATGCGGGCGGCTCGCGCCCGGCGATTTCTTTGGCGAGACGGGGTTGCTGGCGGGGATGGGCGAAGCCTGCACGCTGACGGCTCTGACCCGCGTGACGGTCTATGAAATGGACCAGCACAGCTTTGCGCCGCTGCTGCGGGATCGGCCGACCATGGCCGAGGACCTGGCCCAGTGCCTGTCGCGGCGGGCCGAACGGGTCCAGGCGGGCGCGGCGCAAGGCCTGCCACAGGAACGCAGCGAGCGGGCGTTCCTGAAGGCGATCCGGACGATCTTCCGCGGCTGACGGGGCCCTTTCGCGACTGGCGCTACCGCCGGAACCGCGCCAGCGTATCGGCCTGGGCCGCAGCCGTGATCGCCGCCACATCCTCGGCCAGCAGCAGCCGTTCCACCGCCATGCGCTGCGCCGTGGCAGCAACCGCCGCGACATAGGCGTCCGGCGTCGGGTAGCGTTCGGCGATCGACAGGCGCGGGTCGCCCGCCGCCTCACGCTCCGCCTTGGTCGCGGCGAAGGGCACTGCCGCGCCGGTGTTGTAGCAGAGCGCCCCTGGGGCGAACCCCGCGCTGCGCGGGTTCCAGCCGGTGTAGGTCGCGCGCGGCACCTCGGTCACCGGCTGGCGCAGCCCGCCGACCGCATTGCCATCGGCATCGACGCGCGGGACCAGCACGACGTATTCGCCGCGCACCACCGGCGGCACCACGGTGTTGTCCACCAGTTGCGCCGGCCCGACCGTGCCGCGATAGCCGAGCGGCGTCAGGCCGGCATATTGCCCCGCCGGCGGCACCAGCGTGCCCTGGGCGATGCTGGGGTAGCGGCTGACGGGCGGTTCGACGCCCTCACGCAGCCAGGCCTCCATCGCGACCAGCAGGGCGCGACCGGAGGCGCCGGCGGACAGCGGGTTCACCGGCAGCGCGCAACGGTCGATCGGGGCGGCGACGGCATTGCTGGTGGCGAAATGCGGGTGGCCAACATTGGCATAGGCGCGGACTTCCGCCGGCAGGTCGATGTGCCGGCCCTGCGTGTCGGTCACCAGCAAGGACGCGCGGGCACCCCAGAACTCATACTCGCTGTCGGTCTGCATGATGCGCGGGCAGGTATTGGTCAGCCGGCAGCGCAGCAGCAACCCGTCGCGGGCGCCCGTCAGGTGATCCTCCGTCACGCCATAGGTGAAGGGGAACTGGTCGGCCGGGTAGTGCCGGTCGCCATGCGGCGTCGGGTTGCGGCCGGGCTGGGAGAAGCGGGCGTTGGTGTAGCTGCGGCGGCTGCCCGGGATATGTGGCAGCATGGCGTCATAGACTTGGCGGCCACGCTCATCCTCGTTGAAGCCGAGGTAGAGGTAGTCGCGCACCACGCGGCCGGATTGCGACACGCCGTGCAGGATGGCGCGGTCGACGGTGGGGCGGCCGTCGGTGGCCAGGGGGTTGGCGGCGCTGCGGTCCCGGCGCAGGAAGGCCGCGACATCGCGCATGGCGGCGAAGGCGATGCCCTGCACCGCCGGGTCCTTGGCCGTGTAGATGAATTCATACAGCGCACCGGCGTCGAAACCGGCGGGGCGCGTGATTTCGATGGTCTTGTCGTCGATGAAGCGGAAGCGCAGGTCGGGCGGCGTCACGCGCGGGTCATCGGCCTGGGCGCGAACGGTCAGGGTGGCACCATCGCGCGTCGCCGCCGGGTAGGTCAGGGTGCCGGTCGCGGGGTTGGTGGTGTTGTCGAACAGGAATTCTTCGCGCGAGACACCGGTGACATTGGGCACGATCGGCGCTTCCAGCCGCAGCCCGGCGCCGCGCGCATCGCCCGACGGGATATCGGCCTGCCAACCGACCCAGACCATCGTGTAGCCCTGGCGCATCAGGAAGCCGTTGCCGGCGTCGCGGCCTTGCAGCAGCCCGTTGGCGCCGTTGACGTCGTTGTAGAGCTGGCCTTCCAGTTCCCGCCCGCGGTTCGGCACTTCGACCAGCAGGGTGCCATTGCCGGCGAAGGCGCGGACGGGGCGCAGGATCACGACCTCAGTCACTGCCTCCACCCGGCCGGCCGCGTTGCGCGGGGCCAGGGCGATGTCGGCGATGATGGCATTGTGCGGATCGGCGGGGTCGAGGCTGAGAGTGGCGCGCCCGACCAGGCGTTCATAAGCTCCGGTGCTGCCAAAACTGGCCCCGGCAAAGGCGGGGGTGGGGGGCTGGAGGTCGAGGCGGGCGACCTCCGCCATCGCGGGCGTTGCCAGGACAAGGGCCAGGGCGGCGATTGGTTTACGCATCTTGGTTTCCCCCAATTTTTGGGAAGCCTAACCGCGGTCCGCCAAAAAGCGAAAGGCCCCGCGGATTGCTCCGCGGGGCCTCAAGTCGCATCAGGTTTTGGCCTGATCAGTTGCTCTGGTTACGCACGCCCATGAACTGCATCATGAACTGGAACAGGTTCACGAAGTTCAGGTACAGGCCCAGCGCGTCCATCACGCTGCGCTTGCCGGCGAGTTCCGTGCCCTCGGCATAGGCGTGCTCGATGTAGTCCGCCTTGATGCGCTGGGTGTCGTAGGCGGTCAGGCCGACGAAGATCACGACGCCGAGGACGCTGATGACGAAGGCCATCATGCCGCTCTGCAGGAACATGTTCACCAGGCTGGCGATGATGATGCCGATCAGGCCCATCATCATGAAGGACCCCATCTTCGTCAGGTCGGCCTTCGTCGTGTAGCCGTAGAGGCTGGTCGCGGCGAACATGCCGGCGGTGATGAAGAAGGTGCTGGCGATGCTGGCGCCCGTGTAGATGACGAAGATGTTCGCCATGCTGGCGCCCATCGCGGCGCAGAAGGCCCAGAACAGCGCCTGCACCGAGGTCTTGCTCATCCGGTTCACGCCGAAGGACAGCACCAGCACGAAGGCGAGCGGCGAGAACATCGCGATGTAGCCGAGGATCGTCGGCGCCACGCTCATGCCGCGCGGGGTGCGGATCACTTCGTAGAACAGCGACGCCACGGCCGGGTTATGCGCGATGAAATACGCGACGAAGCCGGTCAGGAGCAGCCCCGAGGCCATCCAGTTGTACACGCGCAGCATGTAAGCGCGCAGCCCGACATCAAGTGCGGCTGCGTCAACGCTGGCGGTACGGCCCCATCCGGCCATCGGCGCCTGCGGTCGGTTGTTGGACCAGGACATGTGGGAGCTCTCTCCTGAAGGCGGATGATTCCGCCGATACCCGCACTATATGGACGCCACGTAACCCGGATCAAGGGCCATGGCGGTCACGCAATCGCGCGGACCCCGGCAGCATAGGCCGGGTTCAGCGGTTTCGGAACAGTCCCGCAGCCTTATTCGGCCGCGTCGTCCGGGGCGAATTGCGCGGCATGCAGGCGGCCATAGGCGCCGCCCCGGGCCAGCAGGTCGCGATGGGAGCCTTGTTCCACAATCCCCTCATCCGTCACGACCAGGATGCGGTCGGCGTCGCGGATGGTCGCCAGGCGATGGGCGATGACCAGGGTGGTGCGCCCGGCCGCGAGGTCGGCCAGGGATTGCTGGATGGCGCGCTCCGTCTCGGTGTCCAGCGCGGAGGTCGCTTCGTCCAGGATCAGGATGGGCGGGTTGCGCAGGAACATGCGGGCGATGGCCAGGCGCTGTTTCTGGCCGCCGGAGAGCTTCACGCCGCGTTCGCCGATCAGCGTGTCCAGCCCATCCGGCAGGTCGGCGATCACGGCATCCAGCCTGGCCCGGCGGGCGGCATCCAGGATATCGGCCTCGGAGGCCCCCAGGCGGCCATAGGCGATATTGTCGCGGAAGGTGCCGGCGAAGAGGAAGACATCCTGCTGCACGATGCCGATCTGCCCGCGCAGGGAGGCCTGGGTCATGTCGCGGATGTCGATGCCGTCGATGGTGATGCGGCCGGACTGGATCTCGTAGAAGCGCGGCAGCAGCGAGCAGATGGTGGTCTTGCCGGCGCCGGATGGGCCGACCAGCGCCACGGTTTCGCCGGCCGCGACCGAGAAGGACAGGTCGCGCAGCACCGGGCGGTCGGGGGTGTAGCCGAAGGTCACGCCATCGAACCGCACATCCCCGCGCAGCGGGCCGGCGGGGGTGGCGCCGGGGCGGTCCTCGATCTCGGGGGCCGTGGCGAGCAATGCCAAAAAGCTGCGGAAGCCGGCGATGCCCTTGGGGTAGGTCTCGATGACCTGCCCCAGCTTGTCGAGCGGCCGGTAGAACACGCCGACCAACAGCAGGAAGGCGACGAAATCGCCGACCGACAGGGCGGAGCGCAGGATCAGCACGGCCCCGGCCAGCATGACCAGCACCTGCACCAGCCGCAGGCCCAGGTAGTTCAGCGTGTTGCCCGCCGCCATCAGCCGGTAGGCGTCGAGCTTGGTGCGACGGTAGAGGTCGTTGTCCGCGGCAAAAAGGCGTTGTTCATGCGCCTCGTTGCCAAAGGCCTTGACTACGCGGATGCCGCCGACGGCTTCCTCGATCCGCGCGTTGAAGGCGCCGACCCGGCCGAATTGCGCCTGCCAGTTCGCCGTCATCCGCCCGCCGTAATGCGCGACCACCCAGCCGACCGCCGGGACCACGGCGGCGGTGATCAGCGCCAGGACGGGGCTGATCAGCAGCATCAGCCCCAGGGCGCCGAGGAAGGTCAGCAGCGCGATCAGCAGATCTTCGGGGCCGTGGTGGGCGACCTCCCCGATGTCTTCCAGATCCTTGGTGACCCGCCCGACCAGGTGCCCGGTTTTTTGGCTGTCGTAGAAGCCGAAGGAGAGGGTCATCAGATGGTCAAAGGCTCGACGGCGCAGTTCCGTCTCGATCGCGATGCCGAGGACATGGCCCCAATAGGTGACGACGGCCATCAGCCCGGCATTGGCGACATAGACCGCCAGCAGGGCGAAGACGGCCAGGCCGATCAACTGCATGTCCGCCTGCGGCAGCAGGTGGTCGATGAAGGCGCGGACCGCCATCGGGAAGCCGAGTTCCAGCATGCCCGACAGGGCGGCACAGCCGAAATCCAGCAGCAACAGCCGCAGATGCGGCCGGTAGCAGTCGAGGAACTGGCGGATCATCGCCAATAGCCGGCGTGGGGCACCGCGCCCTCGTCCTCAAGACAGGGGCCGACGACCGTGACGGGTTCGGCGGCGGTGGCCAGCACGGCGGTGCAGGACAGCGACAGCCCGGCGGTATGCGGCTGGGCATTGCGCAGATGCAGGATGGCGGCGGCCGACAGGCCGAAGACGACGCGCCCGATGCCGGTGTAGAAGATCGCCGCACTGCACATCGCGCAGGGTTCGCCGCTGGAATAGATCGTTGACGCGCGCAGGGTGTCGCGCGGGATGGCGGCGGTGATGGCGGCCTGGCAGGCGTTCATCTCGGAATGGGCCAGGGTGCCGTCGCCCGATGACCCTTGGGTGGAGCCGGCCTCGGCCAGCACCGTGCCATCCGCATCGGCGATGACAGCGGCGAAGGGACGGTCGCCGCGTGCGCGGGCCGCCCCGGCCAGGGCAAAGGCCCGGCGCAACAGGGCGGCGTCGCGGTCGGTCAGGTGATGGTCCACGGCATCGGTCTCCTGATGCCGCGGGCCAAGGCTGACCGGGGGCGGCTACTCGTTGCGCAGCAGCGGCGCCGCGCGCGCCCGCAACGCAAGCGCCGTGCCCACATAGCCAAAAGCCATGGTCAGCGCGATGCAGCCGAGCACAACGCTGACCAGCGTCCAGGGCAAAAACGCCCATTCGGCCCGCATGACGAAGCGCACGACGCCCCAGGCGGCGGCCGTGCCGGCGGCGGCGGCCAGGACCCCCGATGCCAGGCCGAGCACGCCGAATTCCACCAGATAGGCGTGGCGGATCTGCGCCCTTGTCGCGCCCACGGTCTTCAACACCACCGCATCCCGTACCCGGCGCTGCTGCCCGGCCGCGACCGCGCCCGCCAGCACCAGCATCCCCGCCAGCAAGGTGACCGAGGCGGTGGAGGACAGCGCCATCGACAGGCGGCCGAGCAGGCTCGACACAGCCTCCAGCGCATCGCGCACGCGGATGCCGGAGATGTTCGGGAAGGCATCGGTCAGCGCCCGCAGCACCGCCACATCCTGGCCGGGGTCGTTGCGGACGGTGGCGATGTGGGTGTGGGGTGCGGCTTCCAGCAAGCCGGGCGACGCGACCAGGGTGAAATTGATCCCAAGCGTCCGCCAGGCGACGTCGCGCAGGCTGGCGATGGTCAGGTCCACGTCCCGCCCCATCACATTGACCGTGATGATGCTGCCCAGGCCGACGCCCCAGCCCTCGGCCAGGGCCGCATCGAAGGACACCAGCGGCGGGCCGGCGTAATCGGCCGGCCACCAGCGGCCGGCGACCAACCGGGTATTGGCCGGGGGCGTCGCGGCATAGGTCAGCCCCCGGTCGCCACGCAGCGCCCAGGCGGTGTCGGGGGTGGTCTGCACCTTGTCCACCGCCACGCCATCCACCGCGACGATGCGGGCGCGCAGGCTGGGCACGCGGGCGACCTGGTTCACCCCAGGAAGGGCGCGGGCGGTGGCGTCGAAGGCGGCGGTCTGGTCGTTCTGGATGTCGATGAAGAAGAAGGACGGCGCGGCACTGGGCATCTGTTCGTTGATCTGGCGGCGCAGATTGCCCTCGATCATCGCGACCGCCGCCAGGGTGGTCAGCCCGATGCCGAGCGAGACCAGCATGATCGGCGTCGCCGTGCCCGGGCGGTAGAGGTTCGCCAGCCCAAGACGCAGCGCCGGATGGCGCACCCGCCCGATTTTCTTCGCCCCCGCCATCACCAGCGACGCCCCGCCCCGGAACAGCGCCAGGGTCGCCAGCGCACCGGCGCAGAAAGCGGCGGCAAAGCCCGGCTGTTCGGCCGTCGCGACCACCAGCACGACCAGGGCCGCACCCGCCGCGGCATTGGCCGCGACCAGCGACCAGCGCGGCCGGCCGCCCTGGGCCACCACCCCATCGCGGAACAGAGCCGCGCCCGGGATTTCCCGCGCACGACCCAGGGGCCAAAGGGAAAAGGCCAGCGCCGTCAGCAAGCCATAGAGCGCCGCCAAGCCCAGCGGCAGCGGGTAGAACCCCAGGCGTGGCGGCACCGGCAGCGCATCGCCGATGGCGGACGCGGCAAGCCCCGTCAGCCCGGCGCCGATCACCAGCCCGATGGCGATGCCGACCACGGCCAGGACCAGCACCTGCATCAGGTAGGTGGCAAAGATCAGGTCGGCCGGGGCACCCAGGCAGCGCAGGGTCGCGATGGTGCGCGACCGCGCCGCCAACCAGGCGCGCACGCCCGTGGCCACCCCGATGCCGCCGACCAGCAGCGCCGTCAGCCCGGCCAGGGTCAGGAAGGACGCCGCGCGATCGACGAACCGCGTCACCTGCGGCGCCGCCCCGTCCGCCAGCCGGATGCGCCAGCCGCCATCGGCAAAGGGCTGCGCGCCCAGCGCATCGGCGAAGGCGCGGGCATTGGCCCCCGGCGGCAGGGCGATGCGGTATTCATAGGCGACCAGGCTGCCCGGCTGGATCAGCCCCGTCGCCGGCACCGCCGCCAGCGGAATCATCGCGCGCGGCCCCAGGATGCTGGGGCTGGCGACCTTGTCCGGTTCGGCGGTGATGATGCCGTCCAGGATGAACCGCGCCTCGCCAATGCGCAGCGTGTCGCCGACCGAGACGCCCAGGCGTTCGGCGATCGAGCGTTCCAGCGCGACGCCGAAGGCGCCATCCGGCCGCGCGGCCGGCAGGATGCCGCCCGGCGGATCCAGCACCAGCGCGCCATAGAGCGGATAGGCGGTGTCCACCGCCTTGAGTTCGACCAGCGCGCGTTCGCCCGATGGCGCGATGGCCATGGCGCGCATCTGGGTGACTTCGGAGATGCGGCCGCCCGATCGGGCGATCCAGGCGCGGGCTTCGGGCGGCAGGGTGCGATAGGTGGCCCGGACCTCGACATCGCCGCCCAGCAGCTTGGTCGCATCCTGGGCCAGCCCGGCCTCGGTCGCGGCGCGCAGGGTGCCGACGGCGGCAATGGCGGCGACGCCGAGCGCCAGGCAGGCGATGACGATCCGCAGCCCCTTCAGCCCGCCGCGCAATTCGCGCCGGGCGTAGCGTGCGGCCAGGCCCAGCGTGGCGGGCCAGTCCAGGGCGGTGCCATGCGCGACGCCGGATGGTGCGTCGCCGGATGCGGCCCCCGCGCTCACGCCGCCGCGGCCCGGCCGGCGCTGTCGGAAACGATGCGCCCGTCCTCGATACGCAACTGGCGGCCGCAGCGATTGGCCAGCGCGGGGTCGTGGGTGATCAGCAACAAGGTGGTGCCCAGGCGGCGCTGCATGCCGAAGAGCAATTCCATCACCGCCGCGCCATTGCCGCGGTCGAGGTTTCCGGTCGGCTCATCGGCCAGGATCAGCCGGGGTTCGCCGACCACGGCGCGGGCCAGGGCCACGCGCTGCTGTTCGCCGCCCGACAATTGCCCCGGGTAGTGGTCGATGCGGTGGCCCAGCCCGACCTCCCGCAACGCGGCCTCGGCCAGGTCGAAGGCATCGCGGCGGCCGGCGAATTCCAGCGGCACGGCGACGTTTTCCAGCGCGGTCATGGTCGGGATCAGGTGGAAGGCCTGGAACACGATGCCCAGCCGGTCGCGGCGGAAGCGGGCCAGCGCATCTTCGTCCAAGTCCGTCAAATTCTGGCCCGCGACGGTCAGGCTGCCGGCGGTCGCGCGTTCCAGCCCGGCCAGCAGCATCAGCAACGAGGTCTTGCCCGAGCCCGAGGGGCCGACGATCCCGACCGAGGCCCCCGCCCGGATCGACAGATCGACATCGCGAAGAATGTTGACCGGCCCGCCCGCCGTCCCCACCGTAAAGGCAAGGTTCCGGGCCGCGATGAGCGGCGGGGCCGAGTCGAGAGCGGGCTCCGTGTGTCGGGAGGCCGTCAGGTCGGGGCTATGCGTCATGTTGTCGGGCTGGGTCATCACTACCGGATATGGGCGCCGGGCCGCGCTGGCAAAGGTATTGCTCGGTATCGGATTGTTGCAGTGCGATGACGCCGCTGCCCAGTCGCCGCCGCGCGAATTGCGCATCGCCATGCTGGGCGATTCGATCACCGCCGGCTACGGCCTGGCCCGTGGCGAGGGGCCGCCGGCGCGGCTGGAGGCGCTGCTGCGCGCGGCCGGTCGGCCGGTGCGGATCATCGACGCCGGCGTGTCGGGCGATACCACCGCCGGTGGCCGGTCGCGGCTGGACTGGACCCTGGCGGACCGGCCGGATGCGGTGATCGTGGCACTCGGCGGCAATGACGGGCTGCGCGGCATCGCCCCCGCCGTCACCGCCGCCAACCTGGCCGATATCCTGGACCGCCTGGCGGCGCGGCGGGTGCCGGTGCTGCTGGCGGGAATGGTCGCGCCGCCGAACCTCGGCGCCGAGTATGGCCGCGACTTCGCCGCCGTCTTCGCCCGGCTTGCGGCCGAACGCCCGGGGGTGGTGTTCTACCCCTTCCTGCTGGATGGCGTGGCGGGGGATGAGGCGCTGAACCAGCCCGACCGCATCCATCCCAATCCGCGCGGTGCGGCGATCCTGGCGGAACGCATGCTGCCCGCGGTCGAACGGCTGATCGCCCAAATCCCCGCCTAACCACAGGAGACCACCCCCGGCACCCCCGCCTGCCCGGCCGCGCACAAAAATCCCCCGACGCCGCCCTTGCGAGAAGGACGACCGCCGATGCTCCGTCTGTTCGTTGCCCTCGAACTGCCCGCCATGCTGCGTGCCCAATTGGCCGCCTTGCAGACCGGCATCCCCGGTGCCCGCTGGGTGCCGCCGGAAAATTACCACCTGACCCTGCGCTTCATCGGCGAGATCGAGAACTGGCAGGCCGAGGAGGTGGACCTGGCCCTGGCCAATATCCGCACCCGGGGCTTCGACCTGACCCTGCGCGGCATCGGATTGTTCGAAAAGGCCGGGCGCATCCAGGCGATGTATGTCGCGGTGGAACGATCCGATGCGCTGACGCATCTGCGCAGCAAGATCGAAACCGCCCTGCAGCGCTGCGGCCTGGCGCCGGACCGCAAGCGCTTCGCCCCCCATGTCACCATCGCGCGGACCGACCGGGCGGCACCGGAGAAACTGGCGGGCTTCGTCCAGGCGCATAACCTGTTCCGGGCGCCGCCGGTGCCGGTCGGGGCCTTTACCCTGTATTCCTCGCGGCTGGGCAAGGAAGCCTCGGTCTATGAGGCCGAGGTCGCCTACGAGTTGGCGTAGCCGCCGCGCGGGGCTAGACGGGCGGTGATGCGCCGTCCCCCTGCCCTGCTGGCCTGGTTGCTGGTCGCCCTGCTGTCCTGGCAGTCGGCGACGGCGGCGGCGCATTGCCTGGGTGCCGCCGCGGCCAATGCCACGCTGGAAATCTGCGGCGTGGACGGGATGCGGCAGATGCCGCTGAACCCCGACATGGCGCCGCATGTCGAAAGCATCTGCGCCGTCTGCCATGTGTTGCCGGCGGTGGCCCTGCCCGCCCCGGACACGCTGCCGGTGCCGGTGCTGTGGGGCCAGGCGGCGCCGATGGCGCTGGCCGCGGTCGCGACCCTGCGCCCTGGCGCGCGGGCGCCGCCCTATCCACCGACGGGACCACCCATCCTCCTCTGACGCGACACCAAAAGCCCCACGCATCGGATTGAGGATTCTTATTGCCATGTTGATTCGTCGCGCGCTGATCGCCAGCGCCCTTGCCCTGCCCTTCGTTGCCCAGACCGCCCGCGCGCATGACTATACCGTGGGCGACATCGCCATCGGCCATCCCTGGAGCCGCGCGGCCGTCGCCGGCGGCACCGGCGCGGGGTTCATGACCCTGCGCAGCACGGGCGCGGGCGATCGCCTGCTCTCCGCCAGCAGCCCCGCCGCCCGGACGGTGGAGTTGCACACCGCGATCCGCGACGGCGAGGTGATGCGGATGCGCCCCGTCACCGACATTCCGGTCGCGGCCGGGCAGAGCGTGACCCTGGCCCCCGGGGGCTTCCACATCATGCTGATCGGGCTGACCCAGCCGATGGCGGCGGGGTCGCGCGTGCCGCTGACCCTGCGCTTCGAACGCGGTGGCGAGGTGACGGTGGAACTGGCGGTGGAACGCGCCGGCGCGCCGGCGGCGGCGGGCGCCCACCAGCATTAGCCGCGCGGGGGGTGACGGCATCGCCGCCCCCCCCTAGCCTTCCTCCATCCAGGACATGAGGGCGATGGCAGGCAAGCGACGCGGTCTGGCGGAAGCCTCCCAGGCGTTCCTCGTGATGGATGCCCCCCAGGTCTCGGAAGCCCCGCCCGGCCCCGATGGCCATCGCGACCGCATGCGCGGGCGCTTGCTGACCAGCGGGCCGGACAGCCTGCAAGACTACGAAATGCTGGAGATGCTGCTGTTCCTGGCGATCCCGCGGCGCGACACCAAGCCGATCGCCAAGGCGCTGCTGGCGCGCTTCGGGTCCTTCGCCGCCGTGATGGCCGCCGAGCCGCGCCACCTGAAGGAGGCCGACCACGTCGGCGACAGCGCGGTCGCGGCGCTGAAACTGGTGCAGGGTGCAGCGCTGCGGATGATGCGGGAGGAAGTGCGCGCCCAGCCCGTGCTGAACAACTGGCAGCGGCTGATCGACTATCTGTCGGCGGCTCTGGCCCGGGAAACCGTCGAACAATTCCGCATCCTGTTCCTGGACGCGAAGAACCGGCTGCTGGCGGATGAGGCCCAGGCCCGCGGCACGGTGAACCACACGCCGGTCTATCCGCGCGAAGTGGTCAAGCGCGCGCTGGAGGTGCAGGCGACCGCGCTGATCCTGGTGCACAACCACCCATCGGGCGACCCCACCCCCTCCCGCGCCGATATCGAGATGACGGCCGAGATCAAGTCGGCCGCCGCCGTGCTCGGCATCGTCGTGCATGACCATTTGATCATCGGCAACGGCCGGCACCTGTCCTTCCGGCGCGAAGGGCTGTTGTGATCGTGAAAGGTCTTGCGCAAACGCGCCGTTGACCCCGAAGGCCGCGGGGTCGCAGGCTGCGGGAATGCGCCACTCCCCCCTGATCGCCGCCGCCATCTGCCTCCTGCTCGTCCCCGCCGCCTTCGCGCAGCAGGGCAAGCCCGCCGCCCCAAGCCAGCAGGCGCTGCCGGGCAAGCCGGGCGCCGCCCCCCCGCAGGCCGCAGCGCCGCGTGCACCGGCCCCGCCGCCCCAGGCCACCCTGCCCGGCAAGCCCGGCGCCACCCCGCCGCAGGCCCAGGCCGCCCTGCCCGGCAAGCCGCGCGCCCTGGCCCCGGGCGAAATCCCGCCCTATGCGCGCCAGGTGTCGAGTGGCACCGGCTTCGTCATCGCCGATCGCCGCGTGATGACCAACCATCACGTCGTCCAGGGCTGCACCGGCGTGCGCCTGCGCACCACCGGCGGGCGCGACATCGACGCGCGGGTGCTGCGCACCGATGAGGAGCGCGACCTGGCGCTGCTATCCGTCGAGGCCGAGATCGGCCCGGCCCTCGCCTTCCGCAGCGGCCCCGAGGTGCGGCGGGGTGAGGCGGTGGTGACCTATGGCTTCCCGTTGGCCGGGTTGCTGTCGTCGGGGCCGACGCTGACGACCGGCGATGTCTCGGCGCTGGCCGGGCTGTCGGACAATGCGCGGCACTACCAGATCTCGGCGCCGGTGCAGCCGGGCAATTCCGGCGGGCCGGTGATGGACCTGGCCGGCAATGTCGTCGGCATCGTGGTGTCGAAACTGAACGCGCAGCGCATCGCCCAGCGCACCGGCGACATCCCGCAGAACGTGAACTTCGCCGTGAAATCGACGGAAGCCCTGGACTGGCTGCGCGGATCGGATGTGGAACCGCGCGTCGCCGCCACCGGCCCGCTGCTTTCCCCGGCCGAGGTGGGTGAGATGGCGCATGCGTCGACCGTTTTCGTGCGCTGCCTGCGGTAACGCGGATTTTTCTGGCGCGCCCCGGGGGCATTGTCGTTCTGTTCAGTTAAAGGCCTCGACACTGCGCTATGGGGCACCCCGCCCCGCACCAAGCTGGCACAGGGCCTGGAGAAGCGTCGCATGTCACAACATACCCCACACTTGGCAGGCTGCGCCTGCTGCGCGGATTACCTGATCCCGCGTTTTGGCCGGCGCCTATTCATCGCAGCGGCGGGTGCCGCCGGGCTGGTGGCGGGCCTGCCCCGGCCAGCGGCGGCCCAAGGCGGATATGATGCGATGGTCCTGACCTGCATCGACCCGCGCTTTCCGGCACCGACCATGGCCTGGGCGCAGCAGCAGAACCTTGTGGGCCGGTACAGCCAATTCGCCTTCGCCGGATCCGCCATCGGCGTCGTCGCCCCGGCGTTCCAGGCCTGGCACCGCACGTTCTGGGACAACCTGGGCGCCTCGATCCAATTGCACGGGATCCCCAAGGTCATCGCGATCAACCATCGCGACTGCGGTGCCGCGAAGATCGCCTACGGCGCCGCCCGCGTCGCGGATCGGCAGGTCGAGACGGTGACGCATCTCGCATCACTCGAAACCTTCCGCGCCCAGGTGCGCCAGCGGCATCCGACCATGCTGGTCGACACCGGACTGATGGACCTGGACGGGTCGATCGAGATGTTTGGCTGAAGGGTTAGGGCGGTCTGTGGAAGGGGCTATTCGCCCCCTCCACGCCTCCCCCAACCAGGGGCCGCCGCCCCTGGACCGACGAGGTGTTTTGGCCAAGGCATGGGAGGGGCGTCAGAGGCGGTCCAGCGCCGCTGGCGTGACATTCCCCTCCCATGCCTTGGCCAAATGCCGCGGGTTCCAAGGGCCCGCCGGCCCTTGGTAGGGGGAGTGTGAGGGGGACGAAGTCCCTCTCACAGAACCGCCCTCACCCCCTACGCATCCGGCCCCAGCCAGGCGATCACGTCGAATTCGACCAGGAGTTCCGGCATGCCCATGCTGCCGGTGACGGTCGCGCGGCTCGGCAGGCTGTCGCCGAAGAAGAACTCCCGATAGACCTCGTTCATCCCGGCGAAGTATCGCATGTCGGTCAGGTAAATCATGACGCGCGCGACGTCGTCCATGCTGCCGCCGGCGGCTTCGAGCAGGTGTTTGAGGTTGGTCAGGGCCTGTCGGGTTTGGGCGCGGATGTCGCCGACGCCGACGATTTTGCCTTGCACGTCCAGCGACACGGTGGCGGCGTAGAAGTGCCCGCCGGCGACTGTCGCCTGTGCATGTGGGTTGGTCGGCGTCACGACCAGTGGCGAGAACACGGTCTTCTTCGGCATCGGCGATCCCTTGGGTTGTGGCCGCGAAGACTGCGTTGCCGGCGTGATCGCGGCAACCATGCGTCGCCGCGCGCCAACCTGCCGATGCTTTGGGCAAAGCCGGGATGGCGGGCGCGGGCGGCGCCGAGGATTCGGGTGGCAGCGCGCAAAGCCGCGTGCCAGCCTCAAGACCTCATCACATCCGGAGAGCCTCGCATGGCCCGTCTGCACCACCTCGCCCTCGCCGCCGGCCTCGCGGTCCTGGCCGCCGTGCCTGGCCAGGCACAGGATCTTGCGGCCGGGCCGCGCGTCGCGATGACCGCGGTCACCCAGCCCGGGCCGACCTTGCCGCAATACACCCAGGTGGACATGCCGCTGCTGCGCGATGGTTTTGGCACGCGCAGCGGTGGGCGCGTCGCGGTGACCCTGCAGTCCTGGCCGGAACGCGGCGTCGGTGGGCCGGAGGTCATTCGCCTGGTGCGTTCGGGGCAGGTCGAGATTGGCGGCGCGACGCTGGGCGTCGTGTCGGGTGACGTGCCGATGCTGGATGCGCTGGACCTGGCGGGGCTGAACCCGACCCTGGAGCAGGCGCGCCGCGTGGCCGATGCGATGACGCCTGTGCTGAACCGCGATCTTGAGCGCGTCGGCGTGCGGATGCTCGCGGTCTATCCGTTCCCGGCGCAGGTGTTCTTCTGCCGCCGCCCGGTGACGGGCATGGCGTCGATGCGCGGGTTGCGGGTGCGGACCAACGGGCCGTCGGTCGCCGATTTCGTGCAGGCCTATGGCGCGCAGGCCGCGGCCATCGCCTTCCCCGAGGTCTATTCCGCGCTGGAACGCGGCACGGTCGATTGCGCCATCACCGGCACCGGCACGGCCAATGGCGTGAAGTGGTGGGAAGTCACCACGCATATGTACACCCTGCCCTCGACCTGGAGCCTGTCGGGCTACTTCGTGAACCTGGCCTGGTGGAACCGCCAGACGCCGGAGGTTCGCGCCTTCCTTGAAGACGGCTTCAAGCGTGTCGCCGATGCGCAATGGGAATTGGGCGCGGTCGCGACGCAGGATGGCATCGATTGCAACCTGGGCCTGGCCGACAAGTGCCGCATCCATACGGTGGTGCCCGAGGCGCGGCGCATGATCGAGGTGGTGCCGAGCCAGGCCGATCTGGACAGCATCAAGACGACCTTCCGCGACACCGTGCTGCCGGCCTGGGTGCGGCGCTGCGGCGCGCGTTGCGGCGAGGTCTACAATGAGGTGATCGCGCCCATCAGCGGGGTTCGGGCCCAGTAATTGGACTCCAGCAAGTTGGAGCCAACGGCCCTCGGCCCGCTACGTCGGGTCGCGGACCGGTTGGCGCTGGGGTTGATGCTGCTGGGGGGCGCGTTGTTCCTGGCGGCGACCCTGCTGATCACCGGCGATGTGATCGCGCGGAACTTCTTCGGATTTTCCACGCGGTCCACCATCGAACTCTCGGGCTATGCGCTGGCGATTGGCATTTCCTGGTCGTTGGCGGGGGTGCTGGCGCGGCGGGCGCATATCCGCGTGGACCTGCTGGTGCGGAAACTGCCGCCGAAGCCGCGCGCCTATGCGCATCTGCTGGCCTTCTGCCTGCTGACGGTCTTTGCCGGTTACCTCGGCTACGGCGCCTGGATGCTGGTGGACGAGAGCCTGATGTTCAATGCGACGGATATCTCCGCACTGCGGGCGCCGTTGTGGATTCCGCAGGCGCTGTGGGCGGGGGGGATGTTCTTCTTCCTGCTCTGCGTGCTGCTGCGGACCTTGGACATCCTGCTGCTGACCTTGGCCGGGCGCTACGACGATGTCGAAACCGTCGCCGGCGCACGCAATGACATGGATGAAGCGGAGGAAACCCTGGAAGCCATCGGCGCGCGTGAGGCTTTGCGGCGATGATCGCAATCGTATTCATTTTTGCTGTCGTCGGCGCCTTTGGCTACGCGACCTTCATGGGTGCCGGCCCCGCGCATTTGCCCTGGGCCGAGGCCATCATGCTGATTGGCCTCTTCCTGGGCTTCTTCGGCGCGGGGGTGCATGTCGGCGCGGCGCTAGGGTGTTTGGGGCTGGTCGCGGGGTTCCTGCTGTCGGACCGGCCCTTCTGGCTCTACATCGGCCAGACCTTGTGGACGACGAACACCAATTTCGTGCTGGTGTCGGTGCCGCTGTTCCTGCTGATGGGCGAAGTCATGCTGCGCGCGGGCCTGTCCAATCGGCTGTATTCCGCGATGGGCGTCTGGCTGAACCGATTTCCGGGGGGGTTGCTGCACACCAACATCGCCTCCTGCGCCGTGTTCTCCGCGATCAGTGGATCATCGGTCGCGACGGCCGCGACGATGGGATCGGTGGCGCTGCCGTATTTCCGCGACACGCATCACAACCCGCGGATGGTGTTGGGATCGCTGGCGGCGGGTGGTGCGCTGGGCAACCTGATCCCGCCGGGGATCACCTTCATCGTCTATGCGCTGATCACCGAGACCTCGGTCGGGGCCTTGTATGTCGCGGCGATCGGGCCGGCGCTGCTGGTCGTGGTGTTGTTCACCTTGGTGATCCTGGTGCATGGCTGGCGCCATCCCGCACCACCCGGGCCGCGCGCGACGACGGCCCAAAAATGGCAATCGCTGCTGGACCTCATCCCGACCCTGCTGCTGATGGGGCTGGTGCTGGGCACGATCTACACGGGTGTCGCGACGCCCACGGAAAGTGCTGCCTTCGGCGTGGTTGGCGCGTTGGCGCTGGGGGCCTGGGAACGCAAGCTGTCATGGCCGCTGTTGCGCGACAGCCTGTCGGGGACGGCGCTGGCGACGTCGATGATCGGGCTGATCTTGTTGGGCGCCTATCTGCTGAACTTCGTGCTGGCCTCGGTCGGCGTGCCGCAGGCGCTGGCGCAGGCGGTGGGCGGGCTGCCGTTTCCGCCCTGGGTGCTCATGCTGTTCATCATCGGCTTCTACATCGCGCTGGGCACCTTCATGGAGGGCTTCTCCATGATCGTGACCACCATCCCGGTGATCTTCCCCCTGGTGAAGGCGCTGGGCTACGACCCCATCTGGTTCGGCGTGATCGTGACCATGCTGGTGGAGATCGCGATGATCTCGCCGCCTGACGGCACCATCCTCTATGTGTTGCAGGGCATGCGACAGCCGCCCGGGCCGATCGAGGATGTCTTTGCCGGCGTGATGCCCTTCCTTGCCGTCTATATCCTGGCGGTGCTGTTGTTGCTCTGGCATCCGGGGATTGCGCTATGGCTGGTGTGATCCGCGACCGCCGGGGCTATGCCAATGCCCGCCCTGATCCGGCCTGGCCGAACGGCGCCCGCGTCGCGGTGAACTTCGCCATCAATATCGAGGAAGGCAGCGAATACTGCGCCGAGAATGGCGACCCCATCACCGACTGGTCGCTGAGCGAGGCCGTGGGCATCGATGTCGGCATCACAGGCCGCGATCTGGCCGCGGAATCCATGTATGACTACGGCAGCCGCGTCGGCATCTGGCGCCTGCTGCGCGTCTTCGCTGACAGGGACATGCCTTTCACCGCCTTCGCCTGCGCCCAGGCCCTGGAAAAAACCCCAGAGATCGCCCGCGCCATCGCCGATAGCGGTGCCGACCTGTGCTGCCACGGTTGGCGCTGGGTGAAGCACTGGACGCTGACTGAATCCGAGGAACGCGACCACATCGCCCGCGCCGTCGAAAGCCTGAAGCGCACCGTCGGCGCTGCGCCCACCGGCTGGACCTGCCGCTATGGGCCATCGGTGAACACGCGCCGCCTGTTGGTGGAGCACGGCGGGTTTCTGTACGACAGCGACGCCTATGATGACGAACTGCCGTATTGGACGCGCGTGTCAGACCAGCCGCACCTGATCGTGCCGTATTCGCTGGTCACCAACGACTGCAAGCTGGCGCCGGGCACCATCAACACCGCCGGCGAATTCTTCACGCTGCTGCGCGATGCTTTCGACTGGCTGCATGCGGAGGGCAAGCATCAGCCTGGCATGATGTCCATCGGTGTGCATCCGCGCATGATCGGCCATGCCGCGCGCATCGGCGGGCTGGCGCGCTTCCTGGACCATGTGGCGGCGCATGGCGACAGCGTATGGGTCACCGGCCGGGAGGCGATTGCCCGGCATTGGATGGCGCGGTTTCCGGCACCCTAGCCCGCGATGCGTTCGCATTCGCTCACGCATCACGGTCTAGCTTGTTGTTTTGTCGCGTGATTCAGCCCTGCGGCGCGTTCGCGCCTACGGCCATCACGCTCTAGCCACCAGCCGGTGCAGCACCCCCTGCGCCCAGCGGGCCATCGCGTCATTGGCTTCGCGATCGAAGCGCCGGCGCGTCTGCGCGCGTAGCGCCAGATTGGCCATGGCGACGCGCACGGCGGCCTCGGCCGCGTTCAATCCGATGGCGCCGACCCGGTCGTTGAAACGAATGACGCTGCTCAACAGCGGCGCCGGCAGCGCGCCGAAACCCATGGGGTCGGCGAGCACCGTGACCTCGTCCAACCCCGTTTCGTCCAGCGCCGCCAGGGCCGCGTCATGCACCTCGCCGCCGGTTTCGCCACGCAGATGCACGTCGCGCGCGGTGCCGAGCCAGTCGCCCGCGCCGGGCAGGCCGGTCAGTTCCTCGGCCAGCGCCTGTGCCGCCGCCAGCGCATCGGCCGCGGGCTCCGCGCGCAGCCGGTCGAGCAGCGGTAGCACCGCAGCACCTGGGTGTTCGTAGCGCATGGCCAAGGCCGTGGCGGGCAGGAGCCATGGCGCGACCGGCCCATCGAAGCGCGTCTGGGCTGCTGTCAGCAGGGCGCTGTAATCGGCATCCAGAAGCGCATTGGCGGCGACGAAATGCGCTTCCAGCCGGGCGCCATCCAGCAGCACTTCCGGCCCCTCCAGCGACGCCGCCGTCACCGCGGCGGTGAAGGCGACCGCGGCGCCTTCCACCACATGCCCATCGGCCAGCCCGCCTTCCCGCGGCAGCCACATCTCCGCACGGATACCGTCCAGCGCCGCGAAGAGCCCGGGCAGCACCGCCGCCGCCAGCGACGGGTCGCCGCCGGTATCGCGCGACGCGCGGGCGATGGCGCGGTTGTTCGTCAGCGCCACATCGACGACCCGTTCCAGCCGCCCGATATCGACGCGCCGGCGCAAGAAGCCGGGGGCCCAGCCGAGCAGGGTCCGCACCGCCAGCCAAACCGGGTTGTCGCGCAGGTCGCGCCAGGCGGCGGCGTTCACCCGGTCGATGACGGCGCGGCGGATCGCCTCCGCACGGGTCAGCCCGTAGCCGCTGCAGACCGTTTGCAGGTGGTGGTAGGTTTCATGGTTGATCGCCTCGATCAGCTCGCGCGTCGCACCGCCGGTGAAGGCGGCGGAATCGCCGTTCACCACCAGCACGCCGAAGGCGGCCTCGTATTGCGCCTGGATGTCGGGCGGGAGGAATTGCGGCTGGGGGCCGAGGCTCAACCCATCCAGGATCGCGTCGGACATCGCCGCCTAGACCCCACGCGCGCGCCAGAAACCCTGGGTGTCGGCGGCGGCCAGGGCGACGACATGGCCGTCGCGGGTCTCGACCTCCTTCAGGCTCAGCAGCACGCCTTCCAGCATGGTCTCGGGCACGGCGCCGGCGCCATCGGCGGCGGCCAGGGGTGCGAGGACCGCGACCGGGCATGGCCCATGGGTTTGCAGCAGACCGACCACCCGCAACTGGCGCGGGGTCAGCAGCGCGCCCTTGCGCCACAGGGTCCAGGCCAGGGTCGCGACGGCGGTGATGGCCGGCACGATGGCGGGCCAGGCGATGCCGGCACTCGCGGCCAGGGTGGCGAGGCCCGTGGCGGCCGAACCGATGGTCTCGATCACCGGCAGATCATCGTCGCGGATGACGTAGCGCCCGATCCGCAGGTTCAGCGCGGTCTGGCCGGGCAAGGCGGGTGTGGCGCGGAAGGCTTCCTCACCCATCGCGACCCCGGCGGCGAGCACAGAAGCGACATCGGCCGGCGTATCTGCGCCCAGATGGTCGCCGATGGCGGCGCGGAACGCCGTCGCATCATCCAGCGTGATGGCCATGACCTGCCCCCCGTCGATACGCCAGAGACTAGCGCGGACGGGGGCCAGGGCCAGACGAAATCGCTACCCGACGGTGACGGGCCCCAGGTCCTGGAACCAGTTGCGCGCCTGGACAAAGCCCCGCACCTGCGCCCGCATCGCGCGCGGGTTCAGGTCATGGGCCACGAAGAGGAACAGCGCCTCGTTCACGATCTTCTCGTGCGCCTGTTTCACCACGGCATCGAGGGCCGCGGGGTCGAAGGCGACGCGCATCTGCTGGAACAGCGCATCCATCGCCGGGTCCTCGTAGTGGCCCCAGTTGGTGCCGCGCGGCGACTGCAGGCTGCTGTCCAGATGGCGGATCAGCGCCGTGAAGGGGTCCTGGCTGAAGTAGGAGTTGTTGTGCGCCGTGGCCCCGCGCGAGGCGGGATCGCGCGCCCCGGCGCGCCAGGCGGTGGTCAGCACGTTCCAGTCGGTGACTTCGAATTCGACATTGATGCCGACTTCGCGCAGCCCTTGCTGGATCGCCTCGTTCATCGGGATCGGCTGCATCATGCCGCTGCCGGACGACGGGATCAGCACCTTCGTCCGGATCGGGTTGCGCGGTGAGAAGCCGGCGGCGGCGAGGAGGCGGCGCGCTTCGGCCGGGTCGTGCCGCACGCGGAAGCTTGGGGTGCCGAACCAGGGGCTGGTGGCGGTCACCAGGCCCAGCGCCGGCTGCATCGTGCCGCCCAGCAGGCCCGCGATCCCGTCGCGGTCGATCGCGAGGTTGGCCGCCTGGCGGACGCGGATGTCGCGCCAGGGCGAACCCTCCATCATGGAAAAGTGCCAGATCCAGACATGCGGGTATTCGTTGGTCACGATCTTAAACCCGGCGCGTTCCAGCGAGGGGATGACGTCGGGCGGCGGTGCCTCGATCCAATCGACCTGGTTGGCGCGCAGGGCGGCGGCGCGGGTATTGGCTTCCGGCATCGGCAGCAGGATCACGCGTTCGGTCTTGGGCCGGCGTGCGGGGTTCCAATAGGCGGTGTTGGGCACCAGCACGGCGCGTTCGCGCGGGTTGTATTCCGTCAGCTTGAACGGGCCAGTGCCGGAGGGTGCGTTGAGGAAGGCATCCCAGTTGCGCCCGACCTTCTCCCATTGCGCCGGGGAGGACATGACGATCCAGGCGATGCCGTAGGGCAGCAGGGCATCATCCTCACGCGTGATCACCGCGACCGTCATGGGGTCGATCACCTCGGCCCGCAGCACGGTCGGGATGCGGGAGCGGCCTTGTGCGGCCTGGCGCGGGTCGAACTGCGGCTTGGACTGGTCCAGCAGTTTTTCGATGTTCCAGACGACGGCGGCGGCATCGAAGGCGCTGCCGTCGTGGAAGGTGACGCCGGGGCGGAGTTTGAAGATCCAGCGCTTGGTATCGGCGGGATCGACGGACCATTCGGTCGCGAGGTTCGGCGCCAGGCGCGACGGCGCGTCCGAGCGCGACAGGTCCCAGAAGACCAGGCTGTCGAACAGCGTGTAGCCGATGAAGCGCTGGCCCTCGCCGCCCTGGTCGGTCTGGCCGTTCGGCAGCGGAATGGCGGAGGCGGTCATGGCGATCCGCAGGGTGCCGCCGGCCGGTGCCTGCGCCAGGGCGAGGTCGGCGGGGACGAAGAACGCGCCGGCGCCAAGGGCGGCGGTGCGGAGCAGGTGGCGGCGGTCGATGGTCATGGGGCCTCCCAGCGGATCACGCCGGAAACCTAGACGGCGCCACGCCCGCGGCGGCGCCGGGGTTCGCCTATTTTCGCGTCACCACGCCGGAAATTGCCAAAAACCCGGCAAATCCGGCGGCCGATGGCGCGAATTCTGCGCAGATCGCGCCGCCGGTGGCGCCGCGTGGCCGATAGCATCGGGTGAATTTTTGGGAACCCGCCCGCCATGAAGATCGCCGACGCCCCGGTTTTCCGTCGCTTCTGGTATCCGGCGATGCCGGTCGATGCCCTGAAGGATGGGCCAAAAGCCTTCAGCCTGTTCGGTGAGGACATGGTGATCTGGCAGGCGGCGGATGGCACGGTGTCGGCGTTGGTCGATGAATGCTGCCATCGATCCGTAAAGCTCTCGCTGGGCGAGACGCGTGATTCCAGCCTGATCTGTCCCTATCACGGCTGGGAATACGATGTGGCCGGCAAGGTCACCCTGATCCCGCAGCGCCCCGACGTGCCCCCGCCAGCCGGCGCGCGCGTAAAGGCCTATCACGCCGCCGCCCGCTACGGCTTCGTCTGGGTCGCGGTCGAGGATCCGCTGACCGGCATCCCCGACCTGCCGGAGGCCGAGGCACCCGGCTACCGCCTGATCCAGGAGTTCCACGAGGCCTGGGACATGAGCACCTTCCGCCTGGTCGACAACTGGTTCGACCTGGCCCACGTCGCCTTCGTGCACCGCGAGACGCAAGGCGACACCAGCCGCCCGGTGCCGCCGCATGAGGATATCGAGGAATTCGACTTTGGGCTGATCAGCCGGGCGAGCGTCGTCATCGCCAATCGTGCCGCGGGCCAGGAATATACCGGCATCGCCGAGGCGACGACCGTGCGCACCCGCGTCGCGACCTGGTGGGCGCCGAATTGCCGCAAGCTGCACATCACCTACCCGAATGGGTTGCAGCACATCATCTTCACCGCGGCGACGCCGCTCGGCGACAAGCGGCTGCTGTTCACGCAATTCTGCATCAGGAACGACCGCGAGGAAGACATCCCCGCGGAAAAAGCCATCGCCTTCGATCGCCGCGTGACGACCGAGGACAAGGACATCCTGGAACACACCCGCGCCGATGTGCCGATCATGCCGGGCGAGACGCCGGAACAAGGCATGCCGACCGATCGCGCGGGAAACCTCGCGCGGAAAAAACTGCGCCAGATCATCGAAACCTATAGCCCCGCGATGGAGCCCGCATGATGCAGATCGCCCGACGTTCGGTTTTGCTCGCCGCCCCGTTCCTTGGGATCGGCGCCGCCCAGGCGCAAGCGCGGACCTGCCGCTTCACCTTGGACTGGACCCTGAGCGGATCATCCGCCTTCGCATTGGCCGCGCGGCAACAAGGGTATTTTACGCAGGAAGGCATCGATATCCGCATCTCGCGCGGGTTTGGCTCGGGCAGGGTGCCGGTGGACCTGGCGGCGGGGACCTATGACGTCGGCTTCGGCGATTTCAATTCCATGGCGAAGTTCGTCGCGGAAAACCCGGCCTCGGGGCTGGTCGCGGTGCTGATGGTGTTCGACGGGCTGCCACTGGTGGCTGTGTCCAAGCAGGGCGGCGGCATCGCCACGCCAAAAGACCTGGAAGGCAAGCGCATCGCCGCCCCCGAAGGCGACGCCGGGCGCCAGATTTTCCCGGTGTTTGCCGCCGCCGCGGGGTTTGACGCGCGAACGGTGAACTGGATCAGCGTCTCGCCGGAACTGCGCGAACCGATGCTGGTGCGCGGACAGGCCGATGCGATCACCGGCTTCATCTCCTCGGCCACCATCAGCCTGAAGGGCTTGGGGATGCCGCTCGATCAGCAGGTGATCATGCGCTACCGCGACTTTGGCGTGCCGCTCTATTCCAACGCGGTGATGACGACCCGGCGCTATGCCGAAGCGAACCCGGATATCCTGCGCGGCGTCGTCCGCGCCATCGCCCGTGGCACGCGATTCATGGTGGCCAATCCAGCCGCCGCCGTCGCCGCGGTGAAGGAGGCCGAGCCCCTGGTCGATACCGCGCTGGAAACCGAACGCGCGCAGTTGGTGGTCAACGAGATGATCATGACCGACCACGTCCGCGCCCACGGCCTGTCCGCCGTGGACCCTGCGCGCATGACCCGCAGCCTGGAAATCCTGGAACGCGTCTACGCCTTCCCGCGCCGCCCGGCACTGACGGAGGTCTATACCGACGCCTACCTGCCGGCGGCGACGGATCGCGCGATGGCGTGAAGGTTGCGCCATGGAAGGGGCTTCGCCCCCCTCAAGGCACCGCCCTACGCGTTCAGCGGGATATCCACATCCAGCAGCGGCGCGTGCTGCTGCGCGCCATAGACGTCGGTGTCGCCAAAGTCGCCGGCCGGCACCAGGCGCGGCAGTGTCGCCTTGAAGGCCGAGGCGGTGTCGTAGGGGGTGAAGAGGACGTCTTCTTCCGCCACGCCGTAGAGCTTGGCGAAGAGTGCCGCGTTCAGCGTGCCGGTCGCCTTCACGCGGCGGTACAGCGCCGCATCCTCGAACAGCACGTCGATGGTCACGTAGAACGGGCCTGCATTCTTGCTTTTGCAGACCTGCGCGATGTCACGGATCAGGGCCATGTCAGACGGTCTCGTATTCGATGGGGAATGGCGCGCAGGGATCGTCCACCGCCATGGTGTGGAAGACGCTGAAGCGATACTGCGGTCCGAGGGCGATGTCCGACGGCGAGAAGGGGAAGGCCATGTTGCCTTCCTTGCACAACCGCCCCGGGAAGTCCGCGTGCAGCATGCTGGTGCGTGCCATCGCCAGCACCGCGTTCGCGATGTCCTGGGTATCGGCCACGACCTCGACGACGAAGCCCAGCTCATGGCCCATCGGCTTGGGCGTCGGCTCCCACCCGGCCATGACGCCATCGCGCCCATAGACGCGCAGCCCCATGCGATAGGCCGAGGGCGGCACGCCAAAGTCGGCGGCCTTCATCGCCACCTTGTTGCGATGCGTCTCCAGGTAGGAGTCGATCTGGCTGATCAGCACCGGGTCGCGCGTGCCGCAGATGCTGATGGCGCGATAGCCGGCGCGCTCCACGCCTTCCAGCTTCACGGTATAGGTCGCGGCCGGCACCCAGGTCATGCCGGAGACCTTCACCGCGCGATCGGACACAGCCTCGAACACCACATCGGAGGTATCGAGCATGCCGCCCGGTTCGGTGTGATGGATCGGGCTGGCGTTCTCATGCAGCGCGAAGTTCGACACCGACAGCGGCGTGCAGCGGCGGATGGGGTTCGGCGGTTCGCAGATCAGGTGATCGTCGCGCAAAGTGACCAGCAGGCAGTCGGGTTCCTTCGGCACCGAAGGCTCGGCGCCGCATTCCAGCATCTTGCCGGCATACCAGGCGACGGCGGGCGGAATGCCGCCGCGGATCGCGACCGCGGCCCATTGCGCGGGATCGCTGCTGCGGCCGCAGAGGATGACCTGCGCGCCGCCATCCAGCGCGCGGGCGATCGGTTCCGGCCCCATCATCGCGACGATGCGTTCGGCGCGGTTGATCGTGGCGGCATCGAGCGGCGGCAGCTTGGCCAGCGCCCGCATGCGCCCGGCGTTGACCGCCTCGATCAGGGTCGCCTTGTCGGTTTCCGAATGGATCAGCGCCATGCGGAAGGAGAGTTGTTCCTCGCGGGCGATTTCGCGCACCAGGGCGGCGGTGTCCTGCAAATGCGGCTCACCGCCGGCGCCGCCGGAGGTGCCGATGATGCAGGGGATCTTTGCCGCCATGGCGGCCAGCAGCATCAGCTTCAGGTCGCGCTTGACCGAAAGCCGCGAACAGAAGGACGTCCCGGCGCCCAGGTAATGCGGTCCCGGATCGGTGCTGCCACCATCCGCGCCGATGGCATGGGGCTTGCGCTCCATGCCGATGCGCAGCGATTCCTCGGCATAGCCGTAGCCGAGGATCCCGCTGGTCGAGAGCATGCGGATTTCGGTCATGGCTGGCGCTCGATCAGACCTTCGGCCTGCGCCCTGGCCCAGCGTTCGTCGTCGGCCCGCATCAGGGCCATGAGTTGGTCGAGATCCATTGGCGAAAACTCATTGGCAAGGGTTGCGTAGCGGGCCTGCATCGCAGGGGTGACGATGTATTCGTTGATCGCCGTGTTCAGCGCGACGGCGATCGGGCGCGGCAGCCTGGCCGGCCCGAACAACCCGAACCAGCCGATGAAATCGGCGCCCGTGACACCGGATTCGGTGATGGTCGGCACATTCGGCAGGAAGGGCGAACGCTCCGGCGAGGAGACGCCGATCAGCTTGACCTGGCCCGACGCCGCCATGGGGGCAGCCGTCGCCGGGCTGCCCCAAGCGACCGGCAGATGCCCCGCCGACAGATCGGCCAGGTAGGCGCCGCTGCCGCGATAGGGGACTTCGTTGATCTCGATCCCCGCGGCCCGTGCGAATTGCCTGGCGGCGAAGGAGGATTGCGCGTCCGACGTGCCCTGGGCCATGCCGCCCGGCTGCTTCTTCGCCTCCGCGATCAGCCCCGCGATATCGGTGAAGGGCGCGCGGGCGCTGGCCATCATCACCAGCGGGTAGCGTGCCATCAGCGAGATCGGGGTGAAATCGGTCACGGGATCATAGGGCAAGGGCCCGAGGCGCCGTGCCATGATATGCGTGCTGGTCTGCGCGCCGAAGGTGTAGCCATCGGGCTCTGCCCGCGACACGACCTGGGTGCCGACGATGCCATTGGCGCCGGCGCGGTTTTCGACCACGAATTGCTTGCCGAACTTGTTGGTCATCCCCTCGGCGATCAGCCGCGTGGTCACGTCGGTGCCGCCGCCCGGGGCATAAGGCACGATGAAGCGCACGGGGCGGGAGGGCCAGACATCACCCTGGGCCCGCGCGACGGCCGGCATGGCCAGGGCCGCGACCAGCGTGGCACGGCGTGATATGGCGCGCATTGGCGTCCTGTCGGTCATTTTTCTTATTTCTCCCTTGGTCTTCAACGGTGCCAGTCACGCGCGCCCGGCCGCGGCAGGCCGAGGTTTTCGCGCAAAGTCGTGCCGGCGTAATCCTTGTGATACAGGCCGCGGCGCTGCAGTTCGGGCACCACGAAACGGGTGAAATCCTCGAACGCGCCGGGGGTATGGGTCGCGGCCAGCACGAAGCCGTCGCAGGCGCGGGCGGTGAACCATTCTTCCATCTGGTCCGCGACATCGGTCGGCGTGCCGCAGAAGATCGGGAACTCCTTGATCGTGCCGCGGCCGGAGAAATGCACGAAATCGCGCACCGTCGGGTTCGGCTTGCCGCTGAGCATCACCACCCTTTCGCGGAAACCGGTCCAGGAAATGCGGGCCAGTTCCTCGTCGGTGAATTCGCTGTCCAGGTCCTTGGCCGCGAAGTCGAAGTTCAGGGCTTCGGACAGCAGCACCAGCGCATCGATCGGCTTGGACAGTTCCAGCAGTGCGTCGCGCTTGCCCTCCGCGATGGCGCGGGTTTCGCCGACGCAGACGTAGCAGGCCGGGGCGACGGCGACCTGGTCCGGGTCGCGCCCCGATTCCGCCACCGCGGCCTTCAGGTCGGCATACTGCTTCTGGCCGGCGGCGATGTTCGGATAGACGACGAAGATCAATTCGCCCCAGCGGCCCGCGAAACGCCGCCCACGGCCGCTCTGCCCGGCCTGGATCAGCACGGGATGCCCCTGGGAGGAACGCGGCACCGACAGCGGCCCGCGGGATTTGAAGTATTTGCCCTCGTGCTTCAGCGCATGGACCTTGGCGCCATCGGCGAAGCGGCCGCTGGCCTTGTCGGCGATCAGGGCGCCGTCTTCCCAGGAATCCCAGTGGCCCATGACCACTTCCACGAATTCATCGGCGCGGTCGTAGCGCACGTCATGCGGCAGGTGCCCGTCGCGGCCGAAGTTCGCCGCTTCTGAATCATTCAGCGAGGTGACGATGTTCCAGGCGGCCCGGCCATTGGTCATCAGGTCGAGCGTCGCGAACAACCGCGCGACGTGGAAGGGCTCGTAGTAGGTCGTCGAATAGGTTGCCCCGAGACCAATACGGCTGGTCGCGCAACCAATGGCAGTCAAAATGGAAATGGGGTCCATTTTGACAACACGAATACCGTTCTCCACCGCTTCACGATGGTCATTGCCGAAAATATCCGGCATGGCCAGCCGGTCATCGAAGAAAGCAAGATGAAATTTGCCCTCTTCAAGGACGCGGCCGATCCGCTGAAAATAGGCGGGGGTGAGAAAATCAAGTGCATTGGCTGGATGGCGCCAGGAACTTGGGGAAATCGAGCAGTTCTGCGCCTGCATGAACCCAACCATGGTCATCTGGCGGGTGCGAGGTTCACTCATTCGCTTACGTTTCCTTGGACTATCCCTCGCCAGGAAACTATTGGCTTGTCGCGCCCAGGTCCAGAGGAATTGCGCAAGCGTTGGCATAAATTTTTTGACCAATGAAACCGCATGCTTTGTGCGCCGCAGCATTTGCGCGACAGCAGGCTTTGCACCGCCACACGGCGCCATGATAGGCAGGCGCCATGGATCTCCCGCCCGGCCGGTCACGATCGACGATCATCACCCTGTCGCGGCAGGCTGGCGTGTCGGCCTCCACCGTCGCCCGCGCGTTGAAAGGCGATCCGCGCATCTCCATCGCGACGCGCGCGCGCATCACCGCCCTGGCCAAGGATGCTGGCTACACGCCGAACGCCCTGGCGCGCACCCTCGCCTCAGGCCGCAGCGGCCTGCTGGGCCTGGTGCTGGGATCGCGGAGCAACCCGATCTACGCGGTGCTGCTGGAGGAAATCGTGACCCAGGCCGAGGCCCGTGGCCTGCGCGCCCTGATCCTGCACGCCGGCACCGGCCCGATCGAGGACCGCACGGCCGAGGCCCTGCTGCATTACCAGGTCGATGGCTGCCTGGTCACCTCGGCCGACATGTCATCGCGCGCCGCGGCGATCTGCGCCGCCAACGGTGTGCCGGTGGTGATGATCAACCGCGTGCCGCGCCTGCACGCCAGCACCGTGTCCTGCGACAATACCGAGGGCGGGCGCCAGATCGCCGCACATTTGCTGGCCGGCGGCCATCGCCGCGCCGCCATCATCCATACCGGCGGCGCCAGTTCGAACGGCATCGACCGCGACCGCGGATTTTCCGAAGTCTTCACCGCCGCCGGCGGCGAGATCGTGATGCGCTTCGACGGACGCTCGATCTACGAAGGCGGGTATGAGGCCGGATTGCAGATCGCCGCCATGCCCGCCGATACCCGCCCCGACTGCGTCTTCGCCGTCAGCGACATCATCGCCATGGGCGTGATGGATGCCGTGCGGCAGCAAGGACTGCGCGTGCCACTGGATATCTCGGTCGCCGGCTTCGACTGCATCCCCGATGCAGCGCGCCCGGTCTATGACATCACAAGTTTCGACCAGCGCATCGTCGCCATGGTCACGCGCGGACTGGACCTGCTGGTGCAACGCATCGCCGATCCGGGCGGCGAGGATGAAGCGGTGCTGCTGCACGGCACACTGGTGCCGCGCAGTTCGACACGGGCGGTGGTGTAGCAGGTCGGAGAGGTTGCGCTTTGAAAGGGGCTTCGCCCCTCTCAAGCTCTCCCCAGCAAGGCGCCGTGGCCCCTGGTTGGGGGAGGCGTGGAGGGGGCGAACAGCCCCTTCCACGGCGCAACCTCACCTATCGCCGCGCCACCACCGCGACCGGCCCGCCGCCATCCGGTCCCTGGTGCTCCGCGCCGCCCGACACGAATGCATCCGTCCGCCCCGTCGCCGCGCCGATGACGCCGCCGACCAGAGCGCGCGCGTGGCGGGTCGCGTTGATGTCGCTGTCGTCGTTCATGATGTGGCGCAGCCCGCGGATGCGACCCGATGCGGATGGTTCGGCCTTGGCCAGCACCGCGACCAGGCGTGACGCATCGGCCAACTGCCCGGCACCGGGTGCCAGCCCCGCGCCGGCCAGGGCGCGGCGCACGGCGTCCAGGTCGATGCCATCGGCCATCACGTCATGCGCGATCACCAGGTCGCCGGCCCAGTCGGGCGACATGCCCAATACCACGACCTCATTGCGGGTCAGTTCCACCCCGGCGGAACAGGCGGCGCGGCGGCTGAATTTTGTGGCGTCGCGCAGCACCATGTCGTCGGTGACGCGGTCGATCTCACCCAAGGCCAACGCCACGCCCAGCGCCGAGGCACCGCGCGAAAACCCCATGCTGGCATAGGTATCATGGGTCACCACGGGCGCGCGGGCGCCGGCGATGCGTTCGCTGGTCAGCAGCGGTGTCTTGACCTGGACGTAGTGCACATCGGTGATGCCGCCCTGGACCATCGCCGCCTTGACCGCGACGGCGGTCGCTTCGGCCTGCGCCGCGCGGCCGAGGGATTCGGGGGGAAGGTCCGGGGTGAAGGCGGTGCCGATGGCCAGTGCGCCGGCCGGGTTCGGCGCACCGCCCTCGACGATGGAAAACACCAGCCAATGCGGCGACAGCCCGCCCTCGGTGCCGCCGCTCATCACCATCGCGACGCGTTCTAGCACGGCCTCGGGCGTGGTGCCCAGGCGTTGGGCCAGCATCGCCGCCAGCGCCTGCACGGCAAAGGCGCGGGTGAAATCATTGACGCAGCCGTTGCCCTCGGTCTTGCCCAGGATCGCGACGATGCGGGCGGGGTCCAGTGTGCCGCTGTCGATCAGCGCGGCGATGGGGGATGCATCGCCCGGATGCGCGGCGGGCAGACGGTGCAGCAGCGCCTGGCGTGCCATCAGCCTTCGCCTTGCGCCTTGGTGAAGCCGTCGATGCCGCCAAAGGTCTGCAACTTTTCCAGATGCATCCAGCGATGTTGGCGGGAAATGCGTTGCAACAGGTCGGCGATTTCCGCCACCCCCTCACCCACCAGCGGCTTGCGCAGCAGGAAGCGGGCGCAGAAATGATCCACGACGAAGGTATTGCCGCCCATCGGCGGCCAGACCTGCACGCCGCGATTGGTCAGGCCGTTGAGGCGAAAGGCCGAGCCCTCCGTCGCCATCACCAGGCTGGCGCCGAGGTTGGTCGGCTCCCGCTCGCTTTCGATGAAGACATCCAGCCCCACCATCTCCCGCGACGCGGCGGCGATCGCGTAGGTCCCCGGCGGCCAATGCGGCATTTCCAGGGGCGCGTAGTCGCGCGCCGCGGCGACGGTGGTGGGCTTGCGGCCCAGGTTGGCGATCAGCCGCGCGACATAGGCATCGGTGCCGCCGCCGGTGCCGCGGGGGGCGATGTCACCGGTCAGGTCCCGGCCTTCCTCAAGCGTCACATAGAGCGCGTTCTCGACCGATGCGGCGGCTTCGAAATCGCCGATGTGGCGCAGCATCATCACTGCCGACAGCAGCAGCGCCGTCGGGTTCGCCAGCCCCTTGCCGGCGATCTGCGGGGCCGATCCATGCACCGCCTCGAACATCGCCGCCTTGTCGCCGATGTTCGACGAAGGTGCGACGCCCAACCCACCGACCAGCCCGGCCGCGAGGTCGCTGATCACGTCGCCGTTCATGTTCGTCGTCACGATCACGTCGAACTGTTCGGGGTTGATGACCAGTTGATGCGCGCAATTGTCGATGATGACGTGGGACGGCGCGATGCCGGGGTATTCCGGGCTGATGCGCTCAAAGACCTTCTTCATCATGCCTTCGGTCAGCTTCATGATGTTCGCCTTGGTCGAACAGGCGATCTTTGTCCGTTTTTCCGCACGGGCCAGGGCAAAGGCGAGGCGCAGGATGCGTTCGCTGCCGACCTCGGTGATCAGCTTCAGGCATTGCGCGACGCCTGGTGTCTGCATGTGCTCGATGCCGGCGTAGAGGTCTTCCACATTCTCCCGCACCACCACCAGGTCGATGTTGCGGCCCGAAAAGGGCGTGATGACGCCGGGCAGTTCCTTGACCGGGCGAATATTCGCGTAGAGTTCAAAATACTTCCGCAGCGTGACGTTGGCGGATTTTTCGCCGTAGCCGACAGGGGTTTCCAGCGGCCCCTTCAGCGCGACACCATTGCGCGCGATGGAATCCAGCGTGTCCTGCGGGCAGCCGGTGGCGATGCCGGCGCGGAACACCTCGGCCCCCGCCACCGCGTCGTCCCAGGCGATGTTGGCGCCGGCGGCGGCGAGCACCGCCTTGGTCGCGTTCATCACCTCGGGGCCAATGCCGTCGCCGGCGATGGCGGTCACGGTGGTCTGGGGCTTGGTCATGCGGCGGTGTCTTTCGAAAGCGGCGGCTGCGTTTACGCCATGGATGGTTACAGGGCGATGTCGGGGGACCCGAAAGCGGCCTCGATGGTCGCGGCGGCGTCCAGCAGCACGTCTTCCCGCAGCCGCGCGCCGACCAGTTGCACGCCCATCGGCGCGGCGCCCCAGGCGGTGGCGACCGTCAGCCCCGGCAGGCCCATCAGCGGCAGGCCGACCTGGGTCAACTGCGCCTCCATCACCCGGTCGAAGTCTTCGGGCGACTGCACATCCAATTGGTCAGCAAAAGGTGGCTCGGCGCTGACCGGCATGATCGCGACGGGGTAGCGCGCCAGGAACACCGACCATTCCCGGCAAAAGCGGATCCGTGCCTGCAAGGCATCTTGGAAACCGCCAAAATCCGGCGCGGGGCACAGGCGTTCCATCTGGGCATAGACGAAGGACGCATCGGGATCGGCCTCCTTCACGATCGCCGCGTTCTGACCGCGCCTGGTTTCCGCCAGCCAGAGCAGGGCTTGCAGGCGGGCCGGTTCGCGCAAGGGCGGGATCGCGGTCTCCACGATCGTCCAGCCGGCGTCCTGCAGGGCGACGGCGGTGGCGCGCAGCGCGGCCTCGACCTCGGGCGCGGTCGCCAGTCCCTCCGGCCGCACGCACAGCGCGGCGCGTTTCGGCTGGCCGCCCAAAACCCCCGGCGACCACCAGGGGTCGCGCGCGTCATGCTGCGCCATGGCGGCAAACCCCAGGCGCAGGTCGGCGATGCTGCGCGCCAGCGGGCCCGACACGGCCATCAACTGGGCGCCGATCAGCCGGTCGGGGCCGGACAGGTTCACCGCCGGCACGCGCCCCAGGCTCGGCCGCAGGCCATGCAGCCCGCAGGCGTAGGCCGGGTAGCGCACCGACCCACCGATATCCGTGCCATGCGCCAGCGCCCCGATCCCGGCCGCCAGCGCGGCCGCCGCCCCGCCGGACGAGCCCCCCGGCGTCAGCGCCGCGTTGCGCGGGTTCTTCGTGGCGCCATGCAGGCTGTTGCGGGTGAACCAGCGCAGCGAAAAGGCCGGCGTATTGGTCCGCCCGATGACCACCGCCCCGGCGCGCTTCAGATTGGCCACCACCGGGCTGTCGTGCTGCGCGACCAGGTCCTTTTGCAGCCGCAGCCCGTTGCTGGTGGCGAAGCCCGCCTGGTCCACATTGGTCTTGATCGTCACCGGCACGCCGGCCAGCGGCCCCGGGTCCTCGCCGCGGGCCAGGGCCTTGTCGACCGCCGCGGCGGCGGCCAGCGCCTGGTCCGGCATGAATTGCACCACGGCATTGATCGCGGGGTTCACCGCATCCAGCCGCGCCAGGGCACTTCTGGTCACCTCCACGGCGCTGGCGCCGCGGGCGCGGATCAGGGCTGCGGTCTCGGCGGCGCCCAGGCGCCAAAGGTCGGTTGTCATGTCGGACAGGCTTGTGCGCCGCCCGAAGCGCGTCAATCCGCGGCGGGGGACTTGCAAGCCCCGCCCAGCCCCCTTATCACGCGCCTTCCGTGCAAACGGCGGGCGCGTAGCTCAGCGGTAGAGCATTCGCTTCACACGCGAAGGGTCACAGGTTCAATCCCTGTCGCGCCCACCACCCCCCCCTCCCGACACCCACCCTGGCATCCCGGGCCGGTTCATGCTCCGATCCCCCGTCCAGAAATCACGGGAGCCAGCATCATGGCCAGCGCCACCCAGAATATCGAAACCTTCGCCGCCGCCTGCCGCGCGGCCCTGACCGAACACCCCGGCACCGAAGGCCGCGCGGCGGTCAATGCCCTGGTCAAGCAGGCCCTGGCCGACCCGGCCTTCGTCGCCGCCATTATCCCCGAAGGCACGCCGGAGCGGAAAGTCCTGTTCGAGGACCCCGACCTCGGCTTCACCATCCTCGCCCACGCCTATACCGGCCCCAAGACCAGCGGCCCGCACGACCACGGCCCGACCTGGGCGATCTACGGCCAGGCGGCTGGCGAGACGATCATGACCGACTGGGACTGCCTGGCCCGCCCGGCGGATGGCAAGCCCGGCCGCGCCGCGCCCATCCGCTCCTACGCGCTGCAACCCGGCGATGCGCATCTGTATGAACCGGGCGTGCTGCATTCGCCGCGCCGCGATGGCCCGACCCGGCTGCTGCGGATCGAGGGCATGAACATGGACCGGGTGAAGCGCTATCCCTATGACGCGGTCGAAGCCGCCCGCGCCTGAGACCTACCCGTCGGAGCGCGGCACCCAGGGGATCTGGCCGATCTCGATCCCCTCGTCCCGCAGCGCCTCGGCCTCATCCTCGGTCGCTTCGCCGTAGATGGCGCGGCGGTCACTTTCGCCGCGTTCCATGCGACGGGCCTCGTCGGCGAATTGGTTGCCGACGTAGTCGCAGTTGCTTTCGACCTCCGCCCGCATGCGCTGCAACAGCGCCATGACGCGGGCGGGCATCGGCCCGGCGGCCGCGACGGCGGTGGGGGCCGGGGCCTCGGTCGGCGGCGGGGGGGCGGCGACCACGGGTGCCGCCACCGGCTTCACCCGGCCCTTCTTCGGGATCGCCGGCGCCATCAGCGCGCGGGCGACCTTGGTGCCACCGCATTCCGGGCAATCGACCAGCCCGGCCGCGGCCTGGCGGTCGAAGGACGCGCTGTCGCGGAACCAGCCGTCGAAGGCATGGCCGGCATCGCAGCGCAATTGGTAGTGGATCATGCGGCCTGGTCCCGTCGACCCGTCATCGGGTCGCCACACCATGTAGGCACAAGATCAGCCAATGTGCAGGGTCTCACCCCGCCAGCATCGCATCCAGTCGCCCGGCACGCTCCAGCGCGGCCAGATCGTCCGACCCGCCGATCGCGGTCCCGTCGATGAAGACCTGCGGCACGGTGGTCTTGCCGCCGGAGCGTTCGATGGCGTCGCGGCGGTTCTGCGACCCGTGCGGCGAGTCCTTTTCCGCGAAGGGCACGCCCTTCTTGGTCAAGAGCGCGCGCGCGCGATCGCAGTAGGGGCACCATTGGGTGGTGTAGAGTTCGATGTCAGGCATCTGCGATAAATTGCGATACGCGCGCCAATGGTCAAGCGTTGCCGTCGTCCCGCAGCACCCGCGCGGCGGCCAGGCCCGTGACCCGCAGCGCCCCCGCGTCGAGCAAGGTGCGCGCGCAAGCCGCCAGCGTGGCGCCGGACGTCAGCACATCATCCACCACCACGATCCGCAGCCCCGCGATGCGCGACTGGCTGCCGCGCGCGATGCCAATGGCGTCTTCCAGCAATTCCGCCCGCGCGGCGGCGCCGCGATCGCCCAGCGCCGGCGTGCGCCGCACCCGGCGCAACAACCCCGGCGCCATCGGCACCCCGGCGCCGCGGGCGATCCGCGCGGCCAGTAGGGCGGCCTGGTTGTAGCGCCTGGCCCGCAGCCGGCTGGCATGCAGCGGCACCGGCACCACCAGATCGGCGTCGGCAAGCAGATCGCGCCCGGCGATGGCCATGCGCGCCGCCAGCACCTGCGATAATTCCGGCCGGTCGGCGTGCTTGAACGGCAGGATCAGCCGCCTGGCGCCCTCGTCATAGCGAAAACCCGCACGGGCGGCGGCAAAGGGCGGCGGGCGGGCGACGCAGGCCGCGCACAAGGCGCCGCCGGCGGCGTCCGTCCCCCCGGCCTCGCCCAGGTGGCGGAAGGGAATGCCACAGCGTTCGCAGAGCGGCGCGCCGATCGGGGTCAGGTCGCGCACGCAATCGGCGCAGAGCAGCCCCTGGGTCGCGACCGGCGCCTCGCAACCCGCGCAATGCGGCGGCAGCAGGCTGTCCAACACCGCGAGGCCGAAGCCGCGCAGCCCCGAAACCAGTCGCCTCACCAGGCGCCGAAGGGCGCGTCGCCGTCTCGGGCGACCTGGGCGGGCAGGTCGACCTCCCAGCCCAGATAGGCGCGCATCGCATCTTCCTGACCAGCATTGCGGTCGTAGGGCCGCAGGTAGGCATCGGCGCAATCGGCATCGGCGGGATTCTGCCGATCCGCGACCAGCGGCAGGCCGGCGGCGGCGGGGCCGCCCGGCAGGACGCGCACGCGCATGCCGGGGAACAGCGCCGCCAGTTCCGGCACCGCCAGATGGGCGGTGGCATCCGGGTCGCCGACCACGACCAGCTCCGGCAGCAGCGATGCGGCATGCTTCGCCCTGATCCGGTCCAGCCGCCCGCGCAGCCCCCAGACGGCGCCGGGGATGGCGCCGGCGCGAAACGCCAGGCTGCGGGTCAGTTGCACGGTCAGCACCGCACCCGCGGCATGCAGCGCGCGGAAGTCTTCCGGCGAAATGGTCGGCTGCAACGGTGCCCCGATCGGCTCGGCCCCCGTCACCAGCGGCGCGGAGGCCAAGGCGCCGTCCAGCACCCAGACCTCCCAACCACCCAGGCGGCGCAGCCAGGCGGCGGTCATCCGCGCCCGCACGCCGTCGTCATCGACCAGCAGGATGCGGGCATGGCGCACCGCGACCCAGCGGTCGGTCGCCTGCACCAACTGCCCGCCGGGCGCCGAGCGGCTGCCGGGCAGATGCCCCGCCGCGAATTCCGCCGGTTCGCGGACGTCGAGCAGATAGGTGCTGCCGGTATGCAGCCGCGCCAGGTCGGCCGCCCCGCCGATCCGCACTCCCTCCCGCGCGGCAAAGGCCGAGGCCGCGGCCAGGGTTTCGGCCACCTGCGGCGGCTTGCCCGGAGGAAAGCGTTCGGTGCGGCCGTGGTCGGAAAAATACCCGGCCAATTCCCAGCCCATGGTGCCGTCGCGCAGCGCCACCACCGGGTTCGGCACCCCCGCCTGGCGCAGGCTTTCCGCCCCCAGGATCGACCGTGTGCGCCCGGCGCAATTCACCACGATGGTCGCCCCGGGCGGGATGTTCAGGGCAGGCAGGCGATAGACCAATTCGCCGCCCGGCACGTTGATGCCCCCCGGGATCGACATCGCAAAAAATTCGTCAAAGGGCCGGCTGTCCAGGATCACCAGCGGCGCGCCATCGGCCTTCATCTCGGCCAGGGTTTCCGGCGCGACATGGGGGGTGCCGTCGTGGTGCTCGACCCATTCGCCAAAGGCCTTGGAGGGCACGTTGACGCCGGAAAACACTTCATAGCCCGCCGCGGCCCAGGCGGGGGTGCCGCCGGCCAGCAGCGCGATATTGGTGGCGCCCATGGCCTCCAGCAGGGCGACCAGGCGCTCCGCCTCCCCCTCCCCGCCGTCGCAGACGACGATGCGGGTGGACAGGTCCGGCAGCAGCGCCGGCGCCCGCCATTCGGCCTGGGAGAGCGGGCAAGGCACCGCCCAGAACAGGTGGGAAGCGCCAAAAATGCCCTCCTCGCGCGCATCCAGGATGGCGAGTTCGCCGCCATCCGCGATCCAGCCCTTCAGGGCCGCGGGGCCGATCCGGGTCGTCATCTAGCGGCCCGCGGCCGGGTTCTTGGCCTGGGGGGATTTGGCCAGCGGCGGCATATAGGCGGCGTTGTAGGGTGTCACCGTCTCGGCCTGCGTGTCGTAGCCCAGGCGCTTGTCCAGCTTTTCCAGCGCCAGCCCATACATGTGCAGGTGTCGCGTCGGGCGGTCGCCGGTGGTGTGGATGCTGTGGATGTCGTCGGGCATCAGCGCGATGCCGCGGCCGGGTTCGACCATGATCTCCTCGCGCTGGCGCAGGATCGCGCGGCCGGGAATCGCGCCATCATCCGTGCGGGAAAAAACGCGGTTCAACTCCTGCCCATCGACCGCGACGACCACGGCCCAGGTGGTGTGGTCATGCGGCTTGGTCTCGTTGCCGGGGTTCAGCGCGTTCAGGTACATCGCGAAACGCCCGTCCGGGTCCTCGCTGAGCAAATAGCGCCGGGCGCCCTTTTCGCCCGGCGGCGGGGGCGGGAATTCGGCGCTGGGGAACAGGTTTTCGCGCGCGGCCAGGGCCAGCATCTCGGTGCGGATGGCGGCAAGGGACGGGCGGGTGACGCCCTGCGCGGCCTCGATCGCGCGGATGCGGGCGATGGTATCGGCGACGGCGATGGCGCGGTCGGCGAGAATGTCGGTGGTGGACATGGCGAGGTCTCCTCGAGACGTTGCCGATACCTTAGGCGCGGTTTGGCCATCACGGGAACGCCGGCACGGGATGGCAGCGCCGCGCCGGCGTGCCACATGTGCCGGTGATGACCCCACCGCCTGGCCCCTTCGACCGGAATTTGCTCGCCCGCCGCCGGGCGCGGGCGGCCGCGACCGTGCATCGCGTGGCCCCCCTGCTCGACGCCGCGGCGCATCTGCTGCTGGACCGGCTGGACGATACCACGCGCCAGTTCGACACGGCGCTGGAAGTCGGCGGCCGGGGCGCGGTGGCCCCGCTGCTGGCGGCGCGGGGGATCGGCTTCGTCGTGTCCTCCGACCTGGCGCCCGCCATGGCCGCGCGCGCGGGCGGGGTGGCGGTCGCGGCGGATGAGGAATGGCTGCCCTTCGCCGCCGCGTCCTTCGACCTCGTGGTCGCCAGCCTGTCGCTGCACATGGTCAACGACCTGCCGGGCGCCTTGCTGCAGATCCGCCGGGTGCTGCGCCCGGACGGGCTGTTCCTGGCCACGATGCCCGGCTTCGGCACCCTGCAGCCGCTGCGCGAGGCACTGACCGCCGTGGAATCCGACCTGCGCGGCGGCGCCGCCCCGCGGGTCGCCCCCTTCGCCACCTTGCAGGATGCGGCGGGGCTGTTGCAGCGCGCCGGCTTTGCCTTGCCGGTCGCCGACCTGGACCGGCTGGACATCGCCTGGCGCACCCCCCTGGGCTTGCTCGATGACCTGCGCGCAGCCGGGGAACAGGCGGCCCTGGTCGCGCGCGACCGCCGCACCCCGCCGCGCGCGCTGTTCGGCGCGGCTTTGGCCCGGTTGGCCGGGGCTGGCGGCCCGATCGCCGCCCCCCTGCCGCTGCTGGTGCTGACCGGCTGGGCCCCGGCGCCGGACCAGCCGAAACCCGCAAGGCCCGGCAGCGCGACGATCCGCCTGGCCGATGCGCTGGGGGTCGAGGAACAGAGCGGCGGCGAAACAGCCGATCCGCGCCGCACGCGCCCCTGATCCGCCCCCGCCGCAAGGACGCTTGCCCTCCGCCCGCCAAGGTCGCATCTAAGGCGCTGCAAGGAGCACCCATGGACCAGGCCGGGCCGGAAAGCCGTCGTATCATCCAGCACCCATCGGAGGATTTCGTTGGCATGCGCGCCGCCGGCCGCCTGGCCGCGGAATGCCTGGACATGATCACCCCCCATGTCGTGCCTGGCGTCAGCACCGACCGGATCGACCAATTGTGCCACCAGTTCGCGCTGGACCATGGCGCGGTCCCGGCGACCCTGGGCTACCGCGGCTATACCAAATCAAGCTGCACCAGCATCAACCACGTGGTCTGCCACGGCATCCCGGGCGACCGGCTGCTGCTGGATGGGGACATCGTGAACATCGACGTGACCGTGATCCTGGACGGCTGGCACGGCGATTCGTCGCGCATGTATGCCGCCGGCACCCCCAGCACCAAGGCGCGGCTGCTGATGGATGTCACCTACGATGCCATGATGAAGGGCATCGCCGCGATCCGCCCCGGCGGCTACCTGGGCGACATCGGCTTCGCCATCCAGGCGCATGTCGAACGCAACCGCTTTTCGGTGGTCCGCGATTTCTGCGGCCATGGCATCGGGCGGTCGTTCCACGCGCCGCCGAACGTGCTGCACTTCGGCAAGAAGGGCGACGGGCCGCAGTTGAAGCCGGGCATGTTCTTCACCGTCGAACCGATGGTGAATGCCGGCCGGCCGGAGGTGAAGATCCTGGACGATGGCTGGACCGCCGTGACCCGCGACCGAAGCCTGTCGGCGCAATACGAACACATGGTCGGCGTGACCGAGACGGGGGTGGAAATCTTCACCCTCTCCCCCGCCGGGATGCACAAGTACCCCTACGCGGGCTGATCCAGCCTACCAGGTCATGCGGCTAGCCGCCGCTACCAGGTCATCCCGGCGCGGAACATCGCGCGCCGGGCGATCGCCAGCGCCGGGTCGTCGGTGGCAAAGGCATCCAGCCCCAGCGCCAGCGCCCGGTCGATCGTGGCGGCGTGGTTCGCCCCCCAGGCGCCGCAGCCCAGCCCCGCCGCCCGCATCGCCGCGACATAGGCCTCATCCGCCCCATCGATCCGGGTTTCCGCCGCGGGCAGCCCATGTGCGACCGCCACCGCCGCGGCGCCGGCCGGCCCCAGGTCGCGCAGGGTGCCGGGTTCCAGCAGCCAGGCCGCCCCCGCCAGCCCGCCCGCCGCCCAGGCCGCCGCCACGGTCGGCGCGTGGAAGGCGATGATGATGCTGCGGTCGCGCGCCCCCGCCCCGTCCAGCACCGCCAGCACCCGGGCCACCACGTCCGGATAGGGCGTGCCGGCGGCATCGGCCTTGATCTCGACGCGAAAAAACATCCGCCGGCCGGCGAAATGGGCGGCGACCTCGGCCAGGGTGGGCACGCCGACCTCGGCCGCGCCGCGGATTCGCAAGCGGGCGACCTCGGCCGCCGTCATCGCCGCGATCGGGCCGCGGCCGTCGGTGGTGCGTTCGGCCAGGGCGTCGTGGATCACCACGGGCACGCCGTCGGCGGTCAGGTGGATGTCGCATTCGGCCTGCTCGACCGGCAGGGCCAAGCTATTGCGGAAGGCCACCAGCGTGTTTTCCGGCCACAGGAAGGACCCGCCGCGATGGCTGATGATGGCGCCGGTGGCGCGGGTGATGGCGCCGGTGGCGCGGGATAACGTCATGCGGATAATCCTATCATCATCGCGGCCGGCCAGACAGATTGCCCAAACCTGACCGGGGGTGAAAGCTGCGTTCATTTCCCGCCAAGGTTGCATTCGGAGGCACAAACATTGTTTATGGGTTTGCTGCAGAGCGGCACGGGCAAGGGCCCCGTATCGACACGCTGTCCGGGGGTGGCATGGACCTGACGCTTCGCCGGACCGCGCCCCCCCAACAAACGCGCGGCAAGCCATGGCTTGGCCTGGCCCCTGTGTTCCTGCTGCCTCTCCTGATGGCCTTGGGCGGGATGGCCGCGCCGGCCGGCGCGCAAAGCGAGATGGGGATCCAGATGGCGCAGGCCGCCGCCCCCTCGAACACCAACCCGACCCGCCTGCGGGTGCTCGGGGGGCTGGCCGATGTCGGGCAATATACCCGATTCGAGGAACCCTTCTGGCGCCGCCGCGTCGCGGAACTGACCGGCGGGCGGGTGGAGGCGGAAATCCTGCCCTTCGACCGCGCCGGCTTCCGCGGCCCGGAAATGCTGCAATTGATGCGGCTAGGCGTCGTGCCCTTCGGCACCGCCCTGCTCAGCATCGTCGCGACCGACGAGCCGGAGTTCAACGCCGCCGACCTGCCGGCGATGAATCCCGACATCGCGACCATGCGCCAGACCCTGCAACTGTTCCGCCCAAGGCTGGCTGAGCTGCTGCGCGAGAACTACAATGTCGAATTGCTGTCGGTTTACACCTACCCGGCGCAGGTCGTCTGGTGCGACCGCGCCTTTGGCGACCTGGCGGACCTGGCGGGGCGCCGCATCCGCGCCTCCTCGGTCGGCATGGCGGAGGTGCTGACCGCGCTCGGCGCCGTGCCCGTCGTCACGCCTTTTTCCGAAATCGTCTCGGCGATGCGCACCGGCGTCGTCGAATGCGCCGTGACCGGCACCCTGTCGGGCATGTCGATCGGGTTGCATGAGGTGACGACCCATGTCTCGCAGATCGCGCTGTCCTGGGGCGTGTCGGTCTTCGGCGCGAATATCGACGCCTGGGAGGCGTTGCCGGAACAGGACCGGGGCGTGATCCGCGCCGGCCTGGCCGACCTGGAATCCGCGATCTGGGACGCCGCCGGGCGCGACACGATCGAGGGCCTGGCCTGCGCCGCCGGCCAGGCGGGGTGCCAGGGCACGCAGCGCGGCCGGCTGACCTTGGTCCCGGCGACGGCCCGCGACGAGGTGCGGCGCCGCACGCTGCTGACCGATACGGTGCTGCCAGCCTGGGTCAGCCGCTGCGGCCGGGACTGCGTCGAGGCCTGGAACCGCTACATGGCCCCGACCCTTGGCCTGACGGCGCGCGAATAGGCCGATGGTCACCGCATCCCGTCGCATCCAACTGATGGTCGTGGCCGCGGCGGTGCTGCTGTTGCTGGCCCAGGGCATCGGCACCGTGCTGCTGATGGCCCAGGCGCGGGACGCCACGATCGCCGCCGCCAATGACTCGGTGCTGCGGGTCGCCCGCGCGGTTGAGGCATCGGTCAACCGCAACTTCGTCCAGGTCGATGCGATGCTGGCCGGGCTGCCGGCGGTGTTGAGCCAACTCGCCCGCGACACCAGCCGCGACCGCGCGCGCGAAGCCCCCCCCGATGGCGCGGCGTTGTCGCGGGTGCTGCGCGACCTGAACAACCAGAACTTCGCCTGGCGCGACGTCATCCTGGTGGGCGAAAACGGTATGCCGGTGGCCAGCGCGCTGCCGGTGTCGCGCCGCCGGGCGCTGCCGCTGTCGATCGACACCGCCTTTTTCGAAAGCGGCCAGCGCACCGGCGCGATGCTGATCGGCGGGCCGGTGCGCAACCCCGCGACCGGGGAATGGGCGCTATTCCTGGCCCGGCGCATCACCCTGCCGGGGTTCGGCCCGCTGCTGGCGGTGGCCGAGGTGCCGGTGCCGGGGCTGCAGACGCTGCTTGCCTCGGCCGGCGGCGAGGCCCCGGGCTTCCGCGTGACCCTGGAGCGGGACGACGGCACCTTGCTGGTCTCGCTGCCGCACGATGAAACCCGGATCGCGCGCCGGCTGGTGCCCGCCGCCCCCGACCTGCTGCGCCGCCAGGATGCCGCCGGCCAGGCCCGGCCGGACGGCGCCCCTGCCACGGTGGCGCCGGGCGCCAACTCCCAACGGACCGAGGCCCCGCGCCCCGAAGCCGGGCTGGTCCGCATTCCCGGCCGCTTCGATGCGGCGAATGTGATCCTGGCCCTGCGCCCGACGCTTTACCCCGCCGTGCTGGTCGGTGCCTCGGTGCGCGAAGACCGCGTGCTGATCGACTGGCAGGCCGATGTGCGGCGCGCCGTGGCCGTATCGGGCTGCTTCGCGCTGCTGGTGATCGCGCTGGCCGCGGCGGTGCTGATCGGGCTGCGCCAGCGCGACCGGGCGGATGCCGAACGCATCCGTTGGCGGAGGATGCTGGAGAACGCGCTGGAAAGCATGGAGGGCGGCTTCGTCATCTGGGACGCCCGCGACCGCCTGGTCGCCTGCAACAGCGCCTACCGCGCCTTCTACGCATTGTCGGCAGAGTACATCGTGCCGGGCGCCTTGTTCGAGGATGTGATGCGCGGCGGCGCCAAGGCCGGCCAATACCCCCAGTCCGGCGAGGATATCGAGGCCTTTGTCGCCGACATGCTGGCCTGGCATCGCGGCAACCACCCGCAGATGGAGCGCCTGCTGCCGGATGGCCGCTGGGTGCTGATCACCGAACGCCTGACCCCCGATGGCGGCGTGGTCGGGGTGCGGACGGATATCACCGCCCTCAAATCCGCGATGGCGGAGGTCGCGGAGGCCGCCGAGGCCAAGGGCCGCTTCCTGTCGCGCATGTCGCATGAACTGCGCACGCCGCTGAACGGCATCCTGGGCTTTTCGCAGATCCTGCTGGCCGACCCGACCCTGACGCCGGACCAGCGGCGCCAGGTCGATACCGTGCAGACCGCCGGCCGCCACCTGCTGGAACTGGTCAACGGGCTGCTGGACCTGTCGAAGATGGATGCCGGCAAGCTGCAACTCGCGGCGCAGCCGACCCGGCTGCGCCCGCTGCTGGAAGGCTGCGCCGCCCTGCTGTCGCCGGAACTGGACCGCAAGGGCCAGGCCTTCCGGCTGGACATCGGCACCGCCCTGCCCAAGGCGGTGCTGACCGATCCGACGCGGCTGCGGCAATTGCTGCTGAACCTGCTGTCCAACGCGGTGAAGTTCACCCCCGAAGGCGGGCGGATCACCCTGCGCGCCCTGCCCCGTTCCGGCGTCGTGCGGTTCGAGGTGCAGGACGACGGCCCCGGCGTGCCGGCCGACAAGCGCCACCTGCTGTTCAGCGATTTCGTGCAACTGGCCGACCGGTCGTCGGAAGCCGCGGGCACCGGGCTTGGCCTGTCGATCTCGGCCCGCCTGGCGGCGCTCATGGGCGGGCGGATCGGCTGCGCCGAGGCCCCGGATGGCGGTGCGCTGTTCTGGGTGGAACTGCCCATGACCGCGGCGACGCTGCCCGAGCCCAAGCCGGACGCCCTGCCAATACCCTCGGCGGGCGCCATGACCGGGCATCGCGCCCGCATTCTGGTGGTGGACGACCTTTCGGCCAATCGCCTCGTCGCCCAATCGATGCTGCAGGCGGCCGGCCATCGCGTGACCTGCGCGACCGATGGCGCCGAAGCCCTGGCACTGGTCGAGGCCGAGAATTTCGACCTGGTGCTGATGGACCTGCAGATGCCGGTGATGGACGGGCTGGAGGCCACCCGCCGCATCCGCGCGCTGCCGAGCCCGCGCAACGCGATCCCGGTGCTGGCGGTGACCGCATCGGCCCTGCCCGAACAGGTCGCGTCCTGCCGTGAGGCGGGGATGGACGGGCACCTGTCCAAGCCCGTGGACCGCGACGGGCTGCTGGCCGAGGTCGCGCGGCTGCTGGAGCAACAGGCCAGCCATTCGTTGCCGACCAACGAACCGATGCTGATGGACGAGACGGTGCTGATCGTCCTGGCCGCCGACCTGGGTGCGGCGGGCACCAGCATCATCGCCGAATTCGTGGCCGAGTTGCGCGAGGTCACCGCCCTGCTGCGCGCCGGCCCCGACCCCGAGGCGCTGCGCGGCCTGGCACATCGCATGGTCGGCGCCGCCCGCACGCTGGGGGCCCGGCGCCTGGCCCTGGCGGGCGAACGACTGCAGGGGGCGGAGCGCAACGGCGGCGATACCTCGCCCCTCGTCGCGCGGGTGATCGAGGCCGCCTCGGCCAGCCTGCCGGTGCTGGATGCCTGGGTGCAGGCGCGGGCCGGTGGCGAACGCCGCCCGCCCCCGGTGCAATGGGTCGCCGCATCCGACTAGACCGCGATGCGTTCGCATTCGCTCACGCATCACGCTCTAGCTTGTTGTTTTGTCGCGTGATTCAGCCCTTCGGCGCATTCGCGCCTACGGCCATCACGCTCTAAGGTCTGTGGGGATTTAGGATTCCCTTGCGGCGTCGGATGTGATTCACGCTGTGGATGGACCGCTATGTGCTGACGGACGCCCAATGGGCGAAGATGGAACCGCATTGTCTTGGGAAGCCGACCGATCCGGGACGGAGCGGGAGCGACAATCGGCTTTTCGTGGAGGCGGTGCTGTGGATCGCGCGGACGGGCAGCCCGTGGCGTGATCTGCCGGCGATGTTCGGCAATTGGAGCACGGCGTTCCGGCGCTACAGCGACTGGCGCAAGGCGGACGTGTTCGTGAGACTTTTCGAAGCCTGTTCGGATGAGCCGGATATGGAATACGCGATGATCGATGCCACGATCGTCAAGGTCCACCGCCACGGGCAGGGCGCAAAAGGGGGACTCAAAGCCAGGCCATAGGCCGCTCCAAGGGCGGTATGACGACCAAAATTCTCGCGCTGACCGATGCGCTCGGCAATCTGGTGCGCTTTGAACTGCTGCCAGGGCATCGGTTCGATACTGCCGGCGTTGAGCCGCTGCTCGATGGCGTCGATTTCGGCGGTCTCATCGCCGACAAGGCCTTCGACAGCAACACCATCATCGCCGACCTCAACGCCCGCGGCGCCAGCATCGTCATCTCGCAGCATTCCCGACGCACCAAACCGCTGCCGCTTGATCGCGCTCTCTACAAATGGCGGCACCTCATCGAGAACTTCTTCTGCAAGCTCAAGGAGTTCAAACGCATCGCCATGCGCGCCGACAAAACAGACCATAGCTTCTCAGCCATGATCTATCTCGCCGCAGCCGTCATCAACTCCAGATGAATCCCCACAGACCTTAGAGCGGGATGCGGTCGCTCACGACTCACGGTCTAGTTCGTTGTTTTATCGTGTGTTTCAGACCTTCGGTGCATGCGCACCTTTGGTCATCGCGCTATAGCCCCGGCCGGGCCATGGACAGCCCAGCGACCCGCAAGCACCATGGCCGTATCGAAAAATGCCAGGGAGTAGGCGTGCATGAACGGATTGATCGTGGGCCATGCGGTGGTGACCGGGGCCGGAACGGGGATTGGCCGCGCCGCGGCGCTGGCGCTGGTCGCGGCCGGCTGGACCGTCGCCGTGGTCGGGCGGCGTGCGGAACCGCTGGCTGAAACCGTGGCACTCGCCGGCGCCAACAGCGCCCGCGCCATCCCCTTCAGCGCCGATATCGGCGACCCCGCCAGCGTGAAGGCGCTCTTCGCCGACATCGAGGCGAAGTTCGGCCGACTGGACATGCTGTTCAACAACGCCGGCCGCGGCGCGCCCCCGGTCGAATTCGACGAGATCACCGACGAGGACTGGTTCGGCACCGTCGCCGCCAATTTGAACGGCGCTTTCCTCTGCGCCCGCGCCGCCTTCGGCATCATGAAGCGCCAGTCGCCGCAGGGTGGGCGGATCATCAACAACGGATCGATCAGCGCGCATGTGCCGCGCCCGCGCAGCGCGCCCTATACCGCGACCAAGCACGCGATCACCGGGCTGACGAAGTCGATCTTCCTCGACGGCCGGCCCTACGACATCGTCGCGGGCCAGATCGACATCGGCAACGCCGCGACGCCGATGACCGAACGCATGACCAAGGGCGTGCCACAGCCGCAGGGCGGCGCGATGGTCGAACCGCGCATGGACGTGGCCCATGTCGGCCAGGCGGTGCTGCAAATGGCGTCGCTGCCGCTGGACTCGAACATCTTCACCATGACGATCATGGCGTCGAAGATGCCGTTCGTCGGGCGGGGGTGATAGGCTGGGGAGGTTGCGCCGTGGAAGGGGCTGTTCGCCCCCTCCACCCCTCCCCCAACCAGGGGCCGCCGCCCCTGGACCGGCGCGATGTATTGGCAAAATAAAGGGCGGGGCATCAAGGTCACGCCATTGATCCAGCGTGCTCCATGCCCCTCCCTTTATTTTGCCAAACCCCGTGGGTTCCAAGGGGCCACGGCCCCTTGGTGGGGAGAGATTGAGAGGGGCAAAGCCCCTTTCAAAGCGCTACCTCCCCAAGCTCAGTCGATCCTCGCCCCCGACACGCGCACGACGTCGCCCCAGCGGGTGACTTCCGATGCGACGAAGGCCTGGAAATCCGCTCGCGACAATTGGCGTGGGGTGGAGCCGGTTTCGATCAGCCTCGGCACCACGTCGGGGTGGTTCAGTGCCAGGATGATGTCGGCGTGCAGCCGGTCGGCGATCGGCGCCGGCAGCCCGGCCGGCCCCGAGATAGCGAACCAGGTGGAGGCGACCAGCGCGGGAAACCCGCTTTCGGCGAAGGTCGGCAGGTCGGGCCAACCCGGCACCCGCTCGGCGGAGGTCACTGCCAGCAGGCGCAGGCGGTCGTTGCGGCCGGCTTCGACCAGGGTGGTGATGATGCCCTCGATCTGCCCGGCGACCGCGTCGTTCAGGGCGGGGCCGGAGCCGCGATAGGGCACGTGGGTCATCTCGATCCCGGCCAGGCGCTTGAACAATTCCTGCTTCACATGGCTGGACGAGCCATTGCCTGGGGAGGCGATGCGCCAGGCATTGGGATCGCGTCGCGCGGTCGCGATGAAATCGGCCAGGGTCTGTTCCGGCCGCTGCGCGTTGATGGCCAGCACCGAGGGGATTTCGGCGATCAGCGCGATATGGGTGAAATCCCGCACGCTGTCGTAGGGCAGGCTGCGATAGACGGATGGCGCGACGCCTTGGCTGGCGATGTTCGACACCAGCAGGGTCGTGCCATCGGGCGGCGATTTCGCGACCAGGTCGCTGCCGGTCGTGCCACCCGCGCCGGCGCGGTTTTCGACGACGGTGCTCACGCCCAGGGTCGCGGACAGCCGGACCGCGATCAGCCGGGCGATGAAATCGGTGGTCCCGCCGGGCGGGAAGGGCACCACGATGCGAATGGTGCGCGATGGCCAACTCTGGGCCAGCGCCGGTGTGGCGAGGAGGCTGGCGGCAAGCAGGGTGCGGCGATGCATCGCAACGAAACTCCTATGGAACCAGGGCCGCGGCGCGCAGCCCGGCGATCATCGACGAACGCAGCAGGTGTTCCCGCGCCCTGACCGGGTCGGTCGCGATGGCCTGCATCTCGGCCAGCATCTCGGCCCGGCGGGCGGGGTCGGTTTCGCGCATGCGGGCGCGGTTGCGATCGGCCTGGGCGATGATCTCGCGTTCGGCGATCGGGCGGCGGCGGCGGGTGTAGCGGTCGAGCATGGCGTCATCCGCCCCTTGCAAGACCTGCACCAGATGGGCCGCCAGTTCGAAGGCATCATGGATGCCGCCGTTCATGCCCATGCCGCCGGCGGGCGAATTCAGATGCGCCGCGTCGCCGGCCAGCAGCAGCCGCCCGGCGCGGTAGTTTTCGACGATGCGCTGATGCACGCGATAGGGCCGCAGGTCGGGCACGTCATAGGCGCCGTGCTTCGGGTGGATCGCCTGCAGCTTGCGCTGGATCGCCTCCGGCCGCAGCGCGTCCTCGACGCTTTCGCCTGGCGCCGGATAGAGCGACGCGCGCCATTTGCCCGGCACCCGCAGCAGCGAGAAGGTGCCGGAAAATGCCGGATGTTGCGTCCAGATGTAGTTCACGTTGGACAGGCCGGGCATCACCTCGTGGAACGGAAAGGCGGTGGTCGCCAGGATCACCGTCTCCGGATAGGTCTCGCCGCCAAAGCCCAGCCCCGCGGTCTTGCGCACCACGCTGCGCGCGCCGTCGCAGCCGATGACCCAGTCGGCGCGGAATGGTTCCATGGCGGGGCCGGCCAGGGTGGCGCCATCGGCATCCGGCGTGACGGTTTCGACCGGGCAGGAAAACCGCACCATGCCAGCGGGCAGCAAGGCCAGGATCAGCCGCGACAGCTTGTGCTGCTCGGCCTGCAAGCGGAATGGATGGGCCGTGTCGGGCGCGATCACCGACAGGTCGAAGACGGCGCGTTCGCCATCCTCATGCCGGCGGATCTGCCAGGTCGGCGTGACCAACCCCTGCGCGATCAGCGGTTGCGCGAGGCCGAGGCCATCCAGCATGTCGAGCGTCGGCGGATGGATCGTGCTGGCGCGCAATTCCTCGGCGATGTCGTCGGCGGCTTCGAAGACCTGGGCGTCGTGCCCGGCGCGATGCAGCAGCAGCGCCAGGGTCAGCCCGACGGGGCCGGCGCCGATGATGGCGATGGTCATGCGATCACCCAGCGCGGCGGCGCGGGTGCGCCTTCCGTGGTCAGCGGCACGCTATAGGCGAAGCGGTCGGGGCGGTAGCAACTGCGGCTGACCTCGATCACCCGGCCATCGGCATCGCGCGCCACGCGGTCCAGCGCGGTCAGCGCGGTGCCGGTCGGCAGGTCGAGCGGCCCCGCGACCTCGGGCGGGGCCGCGATGGCGATGACGGTCTGTTCGGCGTGGGTCATGGCCGCACCTCTTTCACGCAGGATGTTCAGCACCGTCTCACCCGCCGTCAGGCGGCGGCGCGGCAGGTTGCGGCCAAGCCCGGCGGGAAGCCAGGTCAGCGTATGGGAAAAGGCGCCGCGCGCATCGCCGCGCACCCGTTCCAGCCGGATGGCCCGCGCCGCCAGCAGCGCCATGACGGCGGGCGGCGGCACGGCCAGACCCAGCCCCAGGATTTTGACGCGCGAGGATAGGGCGAAATCGCGCATATCGGCGGCCCAGCCGGCGGCATTGCCCGATCCGGTGGGATAGGTGCCGCGCCCGGCTTCCCGCCGCAGCAGCCCCTCCGCCTCCAGTTCCGACAGGGCGCGGCGCAGGGTCATGCGCGCGGCGCCGAAGCGCGCGGCCAGATCATGTTCGCCCGGCAGCGCATGCCGCGCGGGAAAGGCGCCGGCGGCAAGATCGGCGCGCAGCACGGCGGCGATGCGTTGCCAGAACGGCGCGGGACGGGTGGCGAGCGGCTGCACATGGCGTGGTTACGGCCAGCCCCGCTTGCGCGCAACGGGGAAACCTCCGCAAATGTCTAACCTGTCCATGTTTGGAAGAAGCCCCATGCACGTCCCGGTCCTGATCGTGGGTGGCGGGCCGGTCGGGCTGACGCTCGGCATCGACCTCGCCTGGCGCGGCATCCGCTGCCTGCTGCTGGAAGAACGCGCCGGCTCCCTGCCGCATCCCAAGGCGACCTTGCTGGGCGCCAGGTCGATGGAGTTGTTCCGCCGCTGGGGGCTGGATGATGCGATCTACGACGCCGGCATCCGCCAGAATGATGGCTACCACATCATCTTCGCCGACCGGATGGCAGGGCACCTGCTGCATCGTTTCTCCAGCCCGGGCAGCGAGGCGATCCGCGCCCGCGATCCCGCCACCATCGCCCGCTTCCGCGAATTGGGCTGGAGCCCCTACGGAAAAACCCAGATCGGCCAGCAGGCGCTGGAACCCGTGCTGCTGCGCCACGCCCGCACGCTGCCGGACCTGGACCTGCGCCACGGCACGCGGCTGGTCAGCTTCACGCAGACCGCCGAGCGGGTGGAAGCCGTGGTCGAAGATGTCGCCACCGGGCAGGCGCAGACCATCACCGCCGATCACATGGTCGCCTGCGACGGCGGCGGCAGCGGCATACGCAAGGCGCTGGGCATCGGCTTTTCCGGCCGCGGGCGGCTGCGGTCCAACGTGTCCTTCTTCTTCCGCGCGGAAAACTTCCTGGCCGAGCATGGCAAGGGGCTGGCCAATCTCGCCTTCACCTTCACCCCCGATGCCTTTGGTGTCTTCACCGCCATCGACGGAAAAACCCTGTGGAACTACCAGCACTACTGGGCCGACCCGACGCGCGACGATGCGGCCGTGGATGCGACGGCCATCCTGCATCGCGCGATGGGCAAGCCCTTCGCGTTTGAACTGCTGCGCACCACCCATTGGCACCACCACCAATCCGTCGCGCAGCATTGGCGCAGCGGGCGCGTGTTCCTGGCGGGGGATGCGGCCCATCTGTTCGTGCCCACGGGCGGGGTCGGCATGAACACCGGCATCGGCGATGCGGCGGACCTGGCCTGGAAACTTGCCGCCGTGCACCAGGGCTGGGGCGGGCCGCGCCTGCTGGATGCCTATGAGTCCGAGCGCAAGCCCATCGCCTGGCGCAACAGCGTCGCCTCGGCCAACAACAGCGACCGGATCGATGCGGTGATGGCGGAAACCCCCGCCAGCATCGCCGATGATACCGAGGACGGCGCGGCCGCCCGCGCGGCGCTGAAGCCGCGGCTGACCTGGATGGCGCGGCAGTTCAACTCGGCCGGGCTGCACCTGGGGTATCGCTATGCCGATAGCCCGATCATCGTCGCCGATGGCACGCCCGAACCGCCCGATGACGTGAACCAGGTCGTGCCCAGCACCTGGCCCGGCAGCCGCGCGCCGCACCTGTGGCTGCATCGCGGCACCAGCACGCTGGATCTGTTCGGCCAGGGTTTCACCCTGCTGCGCTGCGGGCCATCCGCCCCGCTGGCGCCCCGGCTGCTGGCGGCGCTGCGCGCCCGGGGCATGCCGGTGGAAACCGTCCGCCTGGACGATCCGGCCGCCGTGGCGACCTATGCCACCCCCCTGGTGCTGGTGCGCCCCGACGGGCATGTGGGCTGGCGCGGCGCCTTCGACCCCGATTGCGCCGACACCATCGCCGACCATCTGCGCGGAGCCTGAAGCCGATGTCCCTCGAATACGCACCGCGCGGCCTGTTGGGCGTGCTGACCCCGCAGGCGAACACCACGGTCGAACCGGAAATGGCGCTGCTGCTGCCGCCCGGCATGGCCATGCTGAACGCCCGCATGTGCAGCGACAAGGACAGCATGATCGCCCGCCTGCTGGACTACATGGACGGGCTGGAGGCCAGCGTCGCACAATTCGCCAACGCCCCCGTCGGCGCCTTTGCCTTTGCCTGCACCGGCGCGTCCTACTTCGCCGGGCCGGCCAATGAAGATGCGAAGGTCGCGGCGATCGAGGCCGCGCGCCAAAAACCCTTCATCACCGCCGGCCGCGCCGTCTGCGATGCCTTCCGCGTGCTGGGGGCGCAGCGCATCGGCCTGGTCTCCCCCTACCCGCCCGACCTGACCGAAGCCGCCGTCGGCTATTTTTCCGCCCGCGGCCTGACCATCGAACGCGTCGCGGGGGCCGCTTTGCAGACCGCGGCCTTCCACCCGATCTACGCCATGGCGGCCGATACCGCCGAGGCCGCGCTGCACGGCATCGACACGACAGGCCTCGATGCGATCGTGATGCTGGGCACCGGCATGCCCACGCTGCGCCCCATCCTGGGCTGGAAAGGCGGCACGCCCGTGGTGTCCTGCATGCTGTCGCTGGCCTGGCGCAGCGTCTGCGCCATCGAAGGCCGCGCCCCGGACCGCACCAGCCTGGAAGCGTATATGCGCGGCGACGGCTGGGGCGCGCGGCTGGGCTGACGGGGCGAATTGCCGCAAGCTCCTGGCAGGCTGATGGCCGTCGGCGCGAATGCGCCGCGGGGCTGAATCACGCGACAAAACAACAAGCCAGACCGCGATGCGTGTTAGACCCTCGGCCAGCAGCGTCGGTGAATGCACGCCATCCAGAAGCCGGCGGCGGCCTGCTCAGCGCCCGACGAACACCGCTTCGCGCTTCTCCCGCTTCGCGTCGCGGCCTTCGGCGTAATCCGCACTGGCGTAGCAGGCATCCTCGGCCACCTTCACCCTTGCCAGGTCCGGAACCCCCTCCCGGCGCGTCAGCTCCTGGAAGGCGATCTTGGCGGCCTTCAGGCTGAGCGGGGCATTGGCCGCCAGATCCCGCGCCAAACCCGCCACGGCCATCCCGAGCGCGGGCATGTCCGGCAACAGCCGTCCGGCGATGCCGAGGCTGATCAGTTCCTCACCGGCATATTGCCGGCCCAGCAGCACCATCTCCCGCGCGCGGGCCAGGCCCACGACATCCACGACCTTCACGATATCCTCAAGCCGGTAGGGCAGGCCGAGGCGCACGGCCGGAATGCCGATGCGCGTATCCGCCGCGCAAAGCCGGACATCCGCCATCAGCGCGAATTCGAAGCCGGCGCCGAGGCAATAGCCGTGGATCGCGGCGATCACCGGCTTTTCCAGCGTCTGCAACGCCGTCGCCACCGCCCGCTGCCAGGCATTGTAGCGCGCGGCCGCCTGCGGATCGGCGCGGATGGTATCGAATTCGGAGATGTCATTGCCCGTGCAGAAGGCACGCTCACCGGCGCCAGCCAGGACAAGGACTCGGATCGCCGGATCCTCCGCCACGCGCGCCAGCAGCGCCGGCAGCGCCTGCCACATCTCGGCATTCACCGCATTCAGCCGCCGCGGATTGTCGAGCGTGAGCGTCGCCACGCCATCGGCGACCTCGAACCGGATCAGGCTGGTCACAGCGCGTTCTCCTGGCGCAGCGCCGCGATCTCATCCGGCGTGAAGCCGAATTGCCCGAGCACGATGTCGGTATGCTCGCCGCGATCGGGGGTCGGGTTGCGGGGGTTGGTCGTGCCCGGCATCTGGATCGGCGTGCGCACCAGGTTGATCTCGCCCAGGCGCGGATGCCGCACCGGGACGGCGAGGCCGAGGTGCCGCACCTGCGGATCGGCAAAGACCTGGTCCATGCGGTTCACCGGGCCTGTCGGCACGCCCGCGCGGTTCAGCCGCTCGATCCAGTTCGCCGCCGTATCGCCCAGCAGCCTGGCTTGCAGCACGGCGTTGACCCGCGCCCGGTTGGCGGCGCGCGCCTGCTCCGTCGCCAGTTCGGGTGTTTTGGCTTCCTCGGCGATATCCAGCGTCTCGACGATGCGCCGCCACATCTCGTCGCCGCCGGCCGCGATATTGATGACGCCGTCGGCGGTGTGGAACAGGCCCGTGGGCACCGTGGTCGGGTGGTCATTGCCGGTCTGTTCCGGCATCTGGCCGGACATGGTCCAGCGCGTCGCCTGGAAATCCATCATCGCCACCATGGCTTCCAGCAGCGAGGTATGGACCCAGCGGCCGCGCCCGGTGCGATCCCGCTCCAGCAGCGCGGTCAGGATGCCGATGGCGCAGTAGAGGCCGGCGGTGAGGTCCGCGACCGGAATGCCGGCGCGCACAGGCCCCTGGCCGGGCAGGCCCGTCACGCTCATCAGCCCGCCCATCCCCTGGGCGATCTGGTCGAAGCCGGCGCGGCGCGCATAGGGGCCGTCCTGCCCAAAACCGGAAATCGAGCCGAGCACGATGCGCGGGTTGATCGCGGCCAGCGCGTCATAGCCGATGCCCAGCCGGTCCTTCACGTCGGGGCGGTAATTCTCCACCACCACATCGGCCTGCGCCACCATGCGCCGGAATGCCGCCAGGCCCTGGGCATGCTTCAGGTTCAGCGTGATGCTGCGCTTGTTGCGATGGACATGCTGGAAGTCCGGCCCGTTGCGCGCGCCACCCATGCCCTTGCCGGTGTCGATCTCCTCCGGCGCCTCGATCTTGATGCAGTCGGCACCCCAATCGGCCAGTTGCCGCACGCAGGTCGGGCCGGAGCGCACACGCGTCAGGTCGAGCACGCGAATGTGGGAGAGAGGAAGGGTCACTGCACGGCCTCCTTCTGGCGGGCGGCTGGCAGGGCGGACCGGGCAAGGCGGATGACGATATTGCCGCTCGCTTCCACCGCCGCGCGGGCGCCAGGCGGGATCAGCAGGGTGGACATGGCTTCCTCGATGATGGCCGGGCCGGCAATCTCCGACCCCGCGGCCAGGCGCCTGCGATCCAGCACCGGGGCGTCCACCACCGTATCGCCGAACCGGGCGCGCCGCGTGCCGGTGCGGGGGTCGCCCGCCGCCATGACGGGAACGGCGGGGTCCAGCGTGCCCATGCCGGTGCTGCCGGTGACCGAGACCCGGATGTTGATCAATTCGATCGCGGCGACAGCGGGGCGGCGGGAGAAGACGCGCTCATAGGCCGTCTCGAAGGCGGCGCGGATGGCGGCCTCGGTGTCGGGGCCGTAGGGACCGGGCGGGATCTCCGTCATCACCTCATAGCCCTGGCCCAGGAAGCGCAGGTCGGCGGCGCGGCGCCGGGTCAGCACGGCGCCGGCGCCGAGGGTCGCGGCGATGACCTCCCGCGCCTCGTTCTCCATCGCGGCGAAACGTGCCTCCAGCGCGGCCCAGTCCATGCCGTCCAGCCGGCGCGTGACGGTGGCGACCCGGTCCACCCGGGCCGGTGCCAGCAGCAGGCCGAGGGCCGAGGCGACGCCGGCGCCGGGCGGGCAGATCACCTCGGCGATCCCCAGCCGGCGGGCCAATTCGGCGCCGTGCAACGGGCCGCCGCCGCCGGTGACCAACAGGGAGAAGTTGCGCGGGTCGTGCCCCTGCTCCGCCACATGCACGCGCGCGGCGGCGGCCATGGTCTCGTTCACCACGGCGTGGATGCCGGCCGCGGCATCCGGCGTATCCAGCCCGGCCTGGTCGGCCAGGTTCGCGACCGCAGTCACCGCCGCCTGCGTATCCAGCCGCATGGTGCCGCCCGCGAAGGTGTCGGCATCCAGGTAGCCGAGCAGCAGGTTGCCGTCGGTGACGGTCGGCTCGACCCCGCCGCGCCCGTAGCAGGCCGGGCCAGGGGTCGATCCGGCGCTGCGCGGCCCGACCTTGAGCAGCCCCAGCGCATCATGCGCCGCGATGGAGCCACCGCCCGCGCCGATCTCGATCAACTCGATGGTCGAGATGTTCAGCGGCAGGCCGCTGCCCGAGGTGAAGCGCCGCTCGCGCCCGGCCTCGAAGCGATGCACCACCAGCGGCTCGCCGCCCGTCACCAGGGCCAGCTTGGCCGTGGTGCCGCCCAGGTCGAAGGCCAGCAATTCCCCCCGCCCCGAACGCTGCCCGAAGAAGGCGGCCGACAGCGCGCCGGCCGCAGGCCCGCTTTCCAGCAATTGCACCGGCACGCGCTTGGCTTCGTCCACATGGGTCAGCCCGCCATTGGACAGCATCATGAACAGCGGCGCCGTGATCCCAAGCGCCGCGAGGTCGCTGGAAAGCCGGTTCAGGTAGCGTTCCGCCAGCGGCTTCACATAGGCATTCGCGACGGTGGTGGAGCTGCGCTCGAACTCACGGATCTGCGGCGAGACGTCGCTGGACAGCGACAGGATCAGCCCGGGATGCGCCGCCGCGATCAGCCGCGCCGCCTCCCGCTCATGCGCCGGATTGGCATAGGCATGCAGGAAGCAGATGGCGACGGATTCCACGCCCTGCGCCACCAGTGCCGCCGCCGCCGCCAGCACGCTGGCGGGGTCGAGCGGGATTTCCACCGTGCCATCCGGCGCCAGGCGCTCCATCGCCTCCTGCCGCAGCGCGCGGCGGACAAGCGGGCGCGGCAAGGGCAGGTGCAGGTCGTAGAGCTCGTATTTGCGCTCATGCCCGATTTCCAGGGTGTCGCGGAAGCCGGCGGTGGCGATCAGCCCGGTGCTGGCGCCGCGCCGTTCGATCAGCGCGTTGGTGAACAGCGTGGTGGCATGCACCACGCGGCCCACGGTGGCGGGGTCCACCGCCTCGGCGGCGAACAGGTGCCGGATGCCGGTCACCACCCCCAGCGCCGGATGGTCGGGCGTGGTCAGTTCCTTGTGCGCGGCGAAGCGGCCGGTGCTGCCGTCATAGAGCACCAGGTCGGTGAAGGTGCCGCCGATGTCGATGGCCAGGGCGTGGCGGTGCGCGGTCATGCCGATGCCTCCGGAACCAGCCCGTCCAGGCGGTCCTGCTCAATCAGATCAGAAGACCGGCTGGCCGGGTCGCCAAAACCACCGCCGCCGGGGGTGCGCAGCTCCACCGTGCTGCCGGGCTGCAGGATGTGCTGCCGCTTGGGGTCCACCAGCACGCCGTCGATCAGCACGCCGCCGGGCGTGCCGGCGCCGCCACCGTCCAGGCCCCGGGCCGCTGCTTCCTCACGCGTGCGCTCGGCCATGAAGGTGATGGCGACGGGGGTCTCGGACCGGCTCTCGAAGGCCCATTCCTGGCCAGTGCCGCCGCGATGGCGCCCGACCCCGCCGGTGCCCTCGCGCAGGCGGCGGTGGCGGATGCGGAAGGGCGCACCCTGTTCGATCATCTCGACCGGGGCGGCGGAGACGTTGGAGGGCCAGCTCAGCACATTCGCGCCATCGCGTTCCGCGCCGGCGCCATAGCCGCCGTTCATGAAGAACTGGTTGGCGATCGGCGTGCCATCCGGCCGCACGCCGGCGAAGTTCAGGCTCCACAGCGGCGACCCCACCCCGGCGATCACCCGTTCCGGCATCGCCTCGGCAAGGGCCTCCAGGATCATCGGCGGGATGAAATGCCCGGTCAGCGCGCGGTTGGCACCGGCGGCGGGCGGCGTGGAGTTGAGGATGCAGCCAAGCGGCGCCGACACGGTGATCGGGCGGAAGGCGCCCTCGTTGTTCGGCACCTCCGGACACAGCGCCGCCTTCACCGCGAAGGCGGTGTAGGCGAGCGTATAGGCCAGGCACACATTGATGCCGCGTGGCACCTGCGGGTCGGTGCCGGCGTAATCCGCGTGGATCGAATCACCTTCCTTGCGCAGCGCCAGCCGCAGGCGGATCGGTTCGTCCAAGCCATCCGTCAGCACCTCCGCATGGTAGATGCCGTCCGGCACGGCGCGGATCGCCTCGCGGGTGGCACGCTCCGACCGGCCATGGATTTCGTCGGCCAGCGCTTCAAGATTGTCCAGCCCGTGCTCGGCCAACAGGGTGCGCAGCCGGCGCTCCATCAGGTCCAGCGCGGTGAACTGGGCGTAGAGGTCGCCCATCACCTGGTCCGGCACGCGGGTATTCTTGCGCAGGAAGCGCACGAAGGTGTCGTCGATCGTGCCCGCGCGCACCACCTTCATGATCGGGATCTGCAGGCCTTCCTCATAGACCTCGCGCGATTCCGCGGTGCGGATGCGGCCGCCGATATCCGGCGCATGCGCGACGGAGCCGGCGAAGCCGAGCAGCCTGCCATCCTGCATGATCGGCTTGGCCACGGTGATATCCGGCAGGTGGCCGGTGCCCAGCCAGATGTCGTTGGTGATGAGGATGTCGCCCTCCTCCAGCGTCTCCGGCGGATATTCCGCCAGGAAGTGGCCGATGGTGCGCGGCACGGTGCAGAGGAAGGACGGCACGCCATCCGTCGCCTGCACCAGCGAATGGCCGCGCGCATCGGTCAGCACGCAGGCGAAGTCATGCGATTCCCGCACGATGGTGGAAAACGACGTGCGCAGCAGCGCCGCCCCCGCCTCGTCCACGATGGAGACGAGGCGGGTCCAGAGCAGTTCGAGCGTGACCGGGTTGAAGCCTGTCATGGGACCCTCAGTTGAGTACGATGCCGGCGGCCTGGATCACGCGGTTCCACTTGATCGTCTCGCTGGCGAAGAAGGCGCGGGATTCGGCGACGGTGCCCGCCACCGGGGTGATGCCGAGCGCCGCCAGCCTGTCGCGCACGGTGGCCGTGGCAAGGATTGTGCGGGCATCAGCGTTCAGACGTTCCAGCAGCGGCTCCGGCACGCTGGCCGGGGCGGACAGGGCGAGCCAAGCCGTGGCGACGTAGCCAGCGACCCCGGCCTCCTGCGCCGTGGGCACGTCCGGCAGGGCCGGTGCGCGCGCCTCGGAGGTGACGGCCAGGGCGCGCACCGCATTGCCCCGCACCAGGGGCGGGATGGTCGGCAGGTTTTCGAACATCACCTGGATGTTGCCGGCGACCAGGTCGGTCAGCGCCGGGGCACTGCCGCGATAGGGCACATGCGTCATCTGGATGCCGGCGGTGAGCATGAAGAGTTCGCCGGCCAGATGCGTGGAGCTGCCGTTGCCGGCGGAGCCGAAGCTGAGCTGCCCGGGCCGGCTGCGCGCCAGGGCGACCAGCTCCATCAGGGTCTGCGCCGGGAGGCCAGGGTTCACGACGATGACGTTCGGCAGGTCGCCCAGCACGGTGACGGGCGACAGCTCCCGCGCCGGATCATAGCCCAGCCGCGGATAGATCGCGCTGGCGCCATGGATGCCAAGCGTGCCGAGCAGCAAGGTGTAGCCATCGCCCGGCGAGCGCGCGACGAGTTCCGCACCGATGTTGCCGCCGGCGCCGGGGCGGTTCTCCACCACGACGGGCTGGGACCAGAGCGCGCCCAGATGCTCCGCCATGATGCGGGCAAGCACATCCCCCGCGCCGCCTGGCGCGAGCGGCACGATGATGCGGACCGGCTTCACCGGGAAGGCCGGCGACGCGGTCGAAACCTGGGCCATGGCCGGCATCGCGGAGACTGCGATGGCCAGCGTGGCCGCGAACAAATGGCGCAACATGATTTTTCCTCTTCGGGTTCAGTTGCGTGACGAGGCGGTGTTGTCCCGGGTGTTTTATTTGTTGAGTGTCGCCGTCAGCACGCTGACGTAGACGGCACGGCCCGCGGCGATGTGGCGCCGCATGGCGGTCTCGGCCGCTGTGCCGTTCCCGGCCTCGATGGTGGCCAGGATTTCGGTGTGTTCCTCGGCGATCCGGCCATGGCGTTCCGGCACGCCGCGCGCGAGATGGCGGTAGCGCTCGAAGCCGAGCAGGACCTGTTCGTGGCAGGCGATGGCGGAGACATTGCCGCTCAGCCGGCGCAATTCCTCATGGAAGTCGAAGCCGACGGCGAGCATCAGCTCGGCGTCGCCGATGGCCAGCACGCGCATGTGCCGCGCGTGAATGGCGCGCAGCCGGGCGGTATCAGCCGCGCCGCGCGCGACACGGCCGGCAGCCGAACTGGCCAGCAGGCCCTCCAGCACCTCACGCGTCGCCGACAGGTCGTGCATCTCCTCCATCGACAGGGGCGGCACGCGCAACCCGCGCGCCGGCTCGCGCACCAGCAGCCGCAACTGCTCCAGGCGCCGCACTGCGTCGCGCAGCGGCGTGCGGCTGACGTTGTAGCGGGCGGCGAGGCGTTCCTCGGTCTCCACCACATCGGCCGCGAGGTCGCCGCTGGTGATCGCGCCCAGCAATTGCCGGAACACCATTTCGGTGGCGGTCATGCCGGAGGGGGCGCGGTCGTGGTCGGTGGTCCATCGCATGCGTCCATGAATGCATGTATACATGGATACGGCAAGAGGCCCCATGGCTCAGCCGCCCGCCTGGCGCAGAATCCAGTCCCGGAAGGCCCGCAGGGCTGGCACCTCCTCCGCCGCGTCGGGATAGACAAAGCGATAGGCGGCGTCGTCTTCCAGCACCTGCGCGAAGGGCGTCGCCACACGGCCGGCGGCGATATCGGCCTCCACCAGGAAGCGCGGCAGCAAGGCGACGCCAAGCCCGGCCGCCACCGCTTCGATCACCATCGCCATGTTCTGGAACTGCGGCCCACGCAGCGCCATCCTGGCATTGCCGGACGGCACCTATCGCAGCGAATTGCAGACCGACGGGCTGTTGGACAAGCCGGTCACGCTGAAGATGGCGCTGACCATCGCGGGCGATTCCATCTCGGTCGACTACAGCGGCACGGATGCGCAGGTCGATCGCGCGATCAACTGCGCGCTTTGCTACACAGACGCGATGACGATGTACGGCATCAAAGTCTGCACCAGCGCCACCCTGCCGAACAATGAGGGCGCCTGGCGCCCCATCAGCGTCTCGGCGCCGGCGGGCTGCATCGTCAATCCGGTCTTCCCGGCCTCCGGCGGGTCCCGCATGCTGATCGGCCATTACCTGCCGATGCTGGTCTTCGGTTGCCTCGGCCAGATCGTGCCGGAGCGGGTGATGGCGGCCTGCGGGTCGCCGATGTGGGGCATGAACCAATCCGGCGTGAACGCGGCGGGCAAGCCTTACGCCAACATGTTCTTCTTCAATGGCGGCATGGGCGCGAACATGCAGGGCGACGGGATTTCCTGCCTCTCCTGGCCCTCCAACGTGTCGTCCACGCCGGTCGAGATCACCGAGCACATCGCGCCGCTGCGCGTGCATCACAAGCGGCTGCGCCCCGGCAGTGGCGGCCCCGGGCGCCACCGGGGCGGGCTGGGGCAGGAGGTGCTGCTCGAAAGCCGATCCGAAAGCCCGATCGCCGTCTCCTTCCTCGCGGAACGGACCATCTTCCCGGCCTTCGGGATCGAGGGTGGTGAGCCCGGCGCATGCGGCATGCTGCGGATCAATGGCGAGGCGGTGGACCCGAAGCGCCAATATGTCCTGGCGAAGGGCGACACGGTCCTGCTGGGGACGCCGGGCGGCGGCCGCCATGGCAGCGTGGCGATACGATCCGACAGGGCGCGTGAGGCGGATCGAGCCTCCGGCTACCTCGCCTGACGGACCGGTCCTTGCGTTGACGGCCGCGTCCCATGCCGCCGGTCGTCGGGCCAGGGATTGGCTGGAACCAGGCCGGCCGGAGATCGGGCGGGGATCCCAGCCCTCCGACTCCCGGTTTTCCAAGGCAAGGACGGCTGGAATGTTCGGGGGGAAGCGGTAGGGCTCATGGGCGGTATAGGGAGGATCACCCCCCTTCACGCCTCCCCGTCAAAACGGCATCGCATTCGCCTTCAGGATCGCGCGCGTCGTCGTCGCCTCGTTGCGCGGTGCCGGGGTTGGCATGGCGGGTTTTTCCATGCGGCCCCAGCCCGCGGCCTCGGCGACCACGCCGTCTTCCATCACCACGCGCCCGCGCACGATGGTCACGACCGGCAGGCCGGTGGTTTCCATCCCCTCATAGGGCGTGAAGCGGCTGCGTTCGCTGTGCAGGTTTTCCGCGCGGATGGTGGATTTGGCGGCCAGGTCGATGATGGCGATATCGGCATCCGCCCCTGGCTGGATCACGCCCTTGCGCGGATACAGGCCAAAGGCGCGCGCCGGCGCGGCCCCGGCGGCGCGGACGTAGTCCTCCAGGGTGAAACGTCCCTGGTTCACCAAGGTCAGCATCAGCCGCATCGAGGTTTCGACACCGGGGAAGCCGCAGGCATTGTCCCAGTTGGACGGGTTCTGCACCTCGGCCAGCGCGTGCGGTGCGTGATCGGTCGCGATGATGTCGATGATGCCATCGCGCAACGCGGCCAGCAGCGGTTCGCGCTGCGCGCCCTCACGGATCGGCGGGTTCAGCCGGCCAATCCCCGCCTGCGCCCCGGTCAGGTCCTCGGCGGCGATCAGCAGGTATTGCGGGCAGGTTTCCACCGTGATCGGCACGCCGCGCGCCTTGGCGTCGCGGATATAGGGGATCGAGCGGGCGCAGGATTCATGCACGATATGGATGCGCGCCCCGGTCCATTCCGACAGCACGATGCAGCGGTTCAGGCTTTCCAACGCCACGATGTCCGCACGCGCGCACCAATGCGCGTAGTCATCGTCGCGCCCCACCGCCTGCATGCGCTTTTCGCGCCAGAACAGCATCGGCGAATTCTCGGCATGGATCGAACAGCGTAGGCCCAGGCGCGCGAGTTCCTCAAACCCCTCCAGCACCGCGCCGTCATTCGGCGCGGGCAGGTTGCCGGTGGTATTGCCGTAGAACAGCTTGAACCCGATGACGCCCGCGGCGGCCAGGTCCGGGATCGCATCCAGCGTGCGTTCGTCCAGCAACCCATAGAGCCCGTAGTTCACCACCGCATCGCGTTCGGCGGCGGCGCGCTTCAGCGCCAGCGCATCGAGCGACCAGGTCGGCGGGTCGGTGTTCGGCATGTCGAAGACGGTGGTGACGCCACCGGCCGCGGCGGCGCGGGTGCCGGTGCGCCAGTCTTCCTTATGCGTCATGCCCGGTTCGCGGATATGGACATGGGTGTCGATCGCACCCGGGATGACGAAGCGTCCCGTCGCATCGATCACCCGCGCGGCGGGCAGGGGCCCGCCGACATGGGCGATCTTGCCGTCCTTGATCCCGACATCGGCAACAAAGCGCCCCGTCTCGTTCACCACGGTGCCGCCGGATATCAGAAGGTCCACGTTCGTTTCCTCAAGGCAGGCGTTGCAGGGCATCGGCCAGCATGGCGAAGAATCGCGGGGCGTCCAGAGTCTCGGCCATGCGGATTTTCGCCGCATGGGCGGTGCGGCCCCAGCGGTCGATATGGGTGCGGCCGCGCGCGGCCCCGTCGCCGGTATCGACGCGCACCGCGGCCTGGCGAAAGCCGAACATCGCGGGCGCGATGACCGCCGCCACGGCGCAGGGATCGTGCAGCGCGAAGCCGGCATGGTCGAACCGCCGCGATGGCGGCACCGCCCCCAGGATGGCGCGGGCGGCACGGGCACAGGCGCCATCGCGCGGCAGGGCGGCCAGCACGGCGGGCGTGATCAGCGCCTGCGCCGTCAGGTCCAGGGTGACCAGGGTGATGGGGACATCCGCCTCCAGCAGCATCGCCAGTGCCTCGGGGTCCATCGCGGCATTGTATTCGGCGGAGGGCGTCCAATTCCCCTCCCCCCAGGCGCCAGCCATGATGCTGATGCCCGACAGGCGCCCGGCCAGCGCGGGTTCCGTCGCCAGCGCCAGGGCCAGGTTGGTCGGTGGTGCGAGGGCGATGGCGGCGACGGAGCGCGGGGCCGCGTCGCGCAGCAGCGCCCGGATGGCATCGGCCGCGACCCCCGGCGTCACCGGCGGGCCATCGGGCAGCACGACCCCGCCCAGCCCATCGGCGCCATGCACCGCCGTTTCGGCCCGATGGTGGCCCAGCAGCGGCCGGTCCGCCCCGGCCACGACGGGCACCGGCTTGCCGGCCAGCCCCACCACCGCCCGCGCATTCGCCAGCGTCCGGTCCAGCGGCACATTGCCGCCAGAGACCGTCACCAGCCGCACATCCATGCTGGCCAGCGCCAGGAACAGCGCGATCGCGTCATCCGTCCCCGGATCGCAATCGACGATGGCGGGGATCAGGCCAGTTTCCACGACACCAATCCCGCGATCACGGCCGGCACGGCAAAGATGCCAAGGAAGATCGGCAATTCCTGCGCCACCGTGTAGCCATGGGTGGTGCCGACCCAGAGGTTCACCCCCGCCAGAACCAGCCACAGCGGGATGAAGACCCTGCCGCCCATGACCGCCCCGGGCATCCCGCCCCAGGCATGGCCCAGCAGCAGGCAGGCCAGCAGCAAGGCGAAACCGCCACCCAGCACGATCACCGTATGCATCAGACTGCCTCCTGCCCCAGTTCCGCCTCGACCACCGAACACCACCAGGCCGCGCCATGCGCCAGCGCCGCATCGACGAAATCGAAGTGCGGGTTGTGGTGCTGGCCATCCGGATGCGGGGGATCGCCGGTGCCGAGCCAGGCATAGACGCCGGGGCGGGCCAGCAGCATTTCGGCGAAATCCTCGCCGGCCGTGATCGGCGGGTGGTCGTCGCGGGCATTCTCGGCCCCCAGCCCCAGGACCGCCGCGCGATGCGCGATGGCGGCCTGGGCCGCGTGGTTCACCGTGGGCGGCAGGCGGCGGATGTAGCGATAGGCGCAGGCGACGTTCAGCATCGCGGCGCAGCCTTGCGCGATCTCCCCGATGCGGCGTTCCAACAGGTCGCGTTCGGGGGCGGCGAGCGCCCGGGCGGTGCCGGCCAAATGCACCTCGGACGGGATCACATTCGGCGCCCGCGCCGACCCGGCCGCCATATGCCCGACCGAGGCGACCGCGGTCCGCAGCGGGTCCAGGTCGCGCGAAACGATGGTGTGCAGGGCGGTGATGAACTGCGCCGCCGCCAGGGTCGCGTCGGTGCCCTGGTGCGGCTTGGCGCCGTGGCTGCCGCGGCCGGTAAAAACCACCTCCCAGGTATCGCTGCTGGCCAGCACCGGCCCCTTGGGCACGGCGATGGTGCCGAGCGGCAGGCCCGGCAAATTGTGCAACCCATAGACGGCATCGACGGGGAAGCGGTCGAACAGCCCCTCCTCGATCATGCGCATCGCGCCGCCCAGGCTTTCCTCGGCCGGCTGGAAGATCAGGTGGACGGTGCCGGAAAACCCGTCGCGATTGGCGGCCAGATGCTTCGCCGCGCCCAACAGCATGGCGGTATGCCCATCATGCCCGCAGGCGTGCATTTTGCCCGGGACGGTGCTGGCGTAATCCGCCCCCGTGACCTCCTGCATCGCCAGCGCATCCATGTCGGCGCGCAGCCCGATGGAGCGGTTGCCGGGGCGGCCGGTGATGGTGCCGACCACGCCGGTGCCGGCGATGCCTTCTGTCACCGCGATCCCGGCGGCGCGCAATTCGGCGGCGACCAGGGCGGCGGTGCGCGTTTCCTCGAAACCCAGTTCGGGATGGGCGTGGATGTCGCGCCGCCAGGCGGTCATGGCGGGGACCAGCGGGGCCAGGGCATCGGGGGTGTTGCGTTGCGACATGGGGCCAATGGTGGCAGTTTCGCGGCACTTCCGCGAGGGTCCCCCATGCGCCGCTTCCTGCTCGCCGCCACGATTTTCGCAAGCCCCGCCCTGGCCCAGAATCAGGCGGCTCCGCCCGCCGAAACCCTGCGCATCGGCATCGAGGCGACGACCACCAGCCTGGACCCGCATTTCGCCAGCATCATCACCAACTTCGCCTTTGCCCGGCACTGGTTCCAGCCGCTGGTGGAACAGGACGCACGCCAGGTGCTGCGGCCGTCGCTGGCATCGTCCTGGCGGATCGTCGATCCGCTGACCTGGGAATTCACCCTGGACGACCGGGCGCGCTTCCATGATGGCGCGCCCGTGACAGTCGATGATGTCGCCTTCAGCATCCAGCGGGCCGGCGATGTCCCCAATTCGCCCTCCTCCCTGCGCGCCTATACCCGCCCCGTGGCGGGGGTCGAGGCGGTGGACGCCCGCACCCTGCGCATCCGCACCCATGCGCCGACGCCGCTGCTGGCCAATTACCTGTCGCTGGTCATGATCGTCAGCAAGCGCCATGGCGAGGGCGCGACCACCGCCGACTACAATGCCGGCCGGGCGATGATCGGCACCGGCCCCTACCGCCACGTCTCCTGGCAGCCGGGCGGCATCGCCGTCATGGCCCGCAACGACGGCTTTGCCGGAACCGCGCCCGCCTTTGCTCGCGCCGAATTCCGACCTATCGCCAATGCGGGCGCCCGCGTCGCGGCCCTCCAGGCCGGCGATGTGGATCTGATCGAGATCGTGCCGCCCGACCAATTCGCCCGGTTTCGCGGCGATGCGCGGTTTGCCGTCGCGGAAAGCCCGTCCAACCGGCTGATCTTCCTGACCCTGGACAGCGACCGCGAGACCACGCCGCATATCCGTGCGCGGGATGGCTCGGCGCTGGCGAACCCGCTGCGCGACCGGCGCGTGCGGCGGGCCTTGTCCCTGGCGATCAACCGCGATGCCATCGTCTCCCGCACCTTGCAGGGCCAGGCGCTGGCGGCGGGCGACCTTGGCCCGCCCGGGTATTTCGGCACCTCGCCCGATTTGCGCCCGGACCCCTTCGACCTGGACCAGGCGCGGCGCCTGCTGGCCGAGGCGGGTTTTCCGCAGGGCTTTGCCGTCCAGATCAACGGGCCGAACGACCGCTACATGAACGACGAACAGGTGGTGCAGGCCCTGGCGCAGATGTGGACGCGGGCGGGGCTGCTGGCCTCGGTCGAAACCAAGCCGCGCGGCCCCTGGCTGACCGAGGCGGCGCAACTGCGCTATTCCGTGAACCTGGCGGGCTTCTCGCCCAACCCCGAGGTGCTGGGGATGCTGGAAACCCAGATCCACACCTGGGACACGGCCCTCGGCCTCGGCACCGCCAATCGCGGGCGCTTCAGCAACCCGGCCATCGACGCGATCATCCAGCAGGCACGCACCACGATGGATGATGCCGAACGGTCGCGCCTGACCCAACAGGCGACCCGCATGGCCCTGGCCGACGAGACGGCGCTGATCCCGCTGTATTTCCAGGTGAACACCTGGGCCATGAAGCGCGGCATCGGCTACGAGGCGCGGACCGACGAGATGACCTTGGCGACCAGCGCCACCCGCGCGCCGTGACCCGCGCGCGCGCCATCGCCGCGGCGCGGGGCCTGGCCCCCTTCGACCGGCTGCTGGCCGGCGGCACCCTGGCCGATGTCGCGACCGGCGAATTGCGCGCGGCCGATATCGGCATCGTCGGCGGGCTGATCGCCAGCGTGCATCCGCCGGGCGCGCGAAAAGATGCCGCGATCATCGACGATGTCGCGGGCATGGTGCTGGCGCCGGGGTTCATCGACAGCCACCTGCATTACGAATCCTCGCTGATGACACCAGCGGATTATGCCTCGGTCGTGGTGCCCGCCGGCACGACGACCTGCGTCTGGGACCCGCATGAACTGGCCAATGTCGCGGGGCTGGACGGCGTGCGCTGGGCGCGCGACGCGGCGCGCGGCTTGAGCCTGCGCACGATCATCGCCGCCCCCTCCTGCGTGCCATCCGCCCCGGGGCTGGAGGTCGCGGGCGCCGAGATCGGCCCGGCCGAGATGGCCGAGATGCTGCGCTGGGACGGCGTCTTCGGCGTGGCCGAGGTCATGGACATGGCGGGCGTCCTGGATGCCGCGCCCCGCATGGCGGGCATCGTCGCCGCCGGCATGGCGGCGGGCCAGAACGTGCAGGGCCATGCGCGCGGCCTGGCGGGCGCCGACCTGCAAGCCTATGCGGCATCGGGCGTGACCTCGGACCACGAGATCACCTCCGCCGCCGATATCGTGGAAAAACTCCGTGCCGGGCTGACGGTCGAATTGCGCGGCAGCCACGATTACCTGCTGCCCGAGGCCGTGGCGGCGGTGATGGCGCTGCCGGTGTTTCCGGCGACCCTGGTGCTCTGCACCGATGATGTCTTTCCCGATGAACTCGTCGCCAAGGGCGGCTTGCGCGACACCATCGCCCGGGTGATCGCGCGCGGCATGCCGCCGATGCTGGCGCTGCGTTGCGCGACCCTGCACGCGGCCTTGCGCCTGAAGCGCGACGACATCGGCCTGCTGTCCGCCGGACGCGCGGCCGATATCGTGGTCCTGTCCGACCTGCACAACGTCACCGTCGCGCGCTGCTACGCCGCGGGCCTGCCCGCCACGGCCGAGGCGCCACGCCCACCCGCCGGCTTGCGCGACACGATGCGCCTGGCGCCGCTGACCCCCGAAGCCCTGTCGCTGCGCCCCAAGGGCGCAGGCGCCCTGCCAGTCGTCGGCGGCACGCGCTTCACCACCTGGGATAGCATCGACGTCGCAACGCAGGACGGCATCGCCATGGTGCCGCCCGGCCATTCCCTGCTGGCCGCGATCCATCGCCACGGCCGCGCCGATCCAACGCCACAGGTGGCGCTGGCCTCCGGCTGGGGCGAAATCCATGGCGCGGTGGCGACCACCATCTCCCATGACAGCCACAACCTGATGGTGTTTGGGCGCGACCCGGCCCTGATGGCGATCGCCGCCAATGCGCTGATCGCGGCCGGCGGCGGCATGGCGGTGATGGAGCCTGATGGCCGCCTGACCGTGCTGCCCCTGCCCATCGCCGGGCTGCTGGCCGAAACCCCCGCGCCCGAAACCGCCCGCGCCTTCGCCGCCCTGCGCGATGCCGCCGACCGGACGGTGGACTGGGCGCCGCCCTTCAGGATCTTCCGCGGGCTGACCGCCGTGTCGCTCGCCTGCAACCCCGGCCCGCATCTGACCGACCTTGGCATCGCCGATGTGGCGACGGGGCGGGTGATCGACCCCGCGCTGCCGCTATGACGACAGCACGCGGGCCAGGAAGACGCGGCTGCGGTCTTCCTGGGGGTTGTCGAAAAAGGCACCGGGCGCACCCGCTTCGATAACGCGCCCTTCGGCCATCAGCACCACGCGGCGGGCGATGTGCCTGGCAAAACCCATCTCATGCGTGACCACCAGCATGGTCATGCCATCGCGGGCCAGGGCTTCCATCACCGCCAGGACTTCGCCCACCAGTTCGGGGTCCAGCGCGCTGGTCGCCTCGTCGAACAGCATCACCCGTGGGGACATCGCCAGTGCGCGCGCGATGGCGACGCGTTGCTGCTGCCCACCCGACAATTGCGCCGGATATTTTTGCGCGTGGTCGGCCAGCCCCACCCGTTCCAGCAGGGCGGCGGCGCGGTCGCGCGCCTCGGCTTTCGGCAGGCCCAGCACCGTCACCGGGCCTTCCATCACATTGCCCAGCGCGGAAAAATGCGGCCACAGGTTGAAGGACTGGAACACCATCCCGACCCGCGCCCGCAGCCTGGCCAATGCGCGTTTGCGCAAACCCGGCCCGATCGGGGCGCCATCGATCAGGATGGTCCCGGAATCATGCCGTTCCAACTGGTTCACGCAGCGCAACAGCGTCGATTTGCCCGCACCCGATGGGCCGATAACGGCGACGACCTCCCCCTCCGCCACGTCCAGGGTCACGTCGCGCAGGACCTGATGCGCGCCGAAGGACTTGCTCACGCCCTGGATGGAAACGACCGGTGCGTTCATTTGACGCTGTAATACGACAGGCGCTTTTCCAGCATGGTCTGCGCCACCTGCAACACCGTGGTCATCAGCAGATAGAGGATGCCGGTCATCACCAGCACCTCCACCACCTTGTAGGTGGATGAATAGATGCTCTGCGCCGTCAGCATCAGATCGGGCACCGAGATCACCGACACCAGCGACGAATTCTTCACCAGGGTCGTGGACTGCCCGACATAGGGCGGCAGCGCCGGGCGAAACGCCAGCGGCAGCACGATCCGCCGCATCGCCTGGGCGGGCACCATGCCGACCGCATAGGCGGCCTCCGCCTGGCCCAGCGGCACCGACTTGATCGCGCCGCGAAAGATCTCGGCGAAATAGGCGGCGGAGTTCAGCGACAGCGCCAGGATCCCGCTCTCCCACGGCCCCAGCCGCAGCCCCGTCGCCGGCAGCGCGTAATAGACGGCAAACAATTGCAGCAGCAGTGGCGTGCCCCGCACCAGCCAGATGAACGTCCAGCCCGCCCCCGCCAGCGCCGGGTTGCGCGACATGCGCAGCAGCGCCACGCCCAATCCCATCGCCGTCGCCAGCACCAGCGACGCGGCACTGATGGTGATGGTGATCCAGCAGGCCCGGACCAGATGCGGCCCATAGGTCCCGACAAAATCCCAATCTATCAAGCGGCGAACCACTGCGCGAACAGCCGGGCCTGCGTGCCATCGGCGATTCTCGCCGCGATCACGGCGTTCACCGCCGCCACCAGGTCGGTGCTGCCAGGCGGCAGCACCATGCCCAGGGGGCCGGGGCGCAGCGCGCGGCCGACGATCGTCAAGGGCGCCTGCGTCGTGCGGATCGCATGCGCCGCCCCGCCGCGCCCGACCACCGCCGCATCGACCCGGCCCGTCCGCATCTCCAGCATGATATCCGGCAGGCCGGGGTAGGCGCGCAGCGTGCCGGCATTCGCCAACTCCCGCGCCACCTGTTCCTGCACGCTGCCGGCCGCGGCGGCGACGGTCAGCCCGCGCAGATCCTCGATCTCCCGCACACTGGTGTTGCGGGTCGGCACGATCACCACGACGTCATCCGAACCATAGGGTGCGGACAGGGTGAAGGCGGCCTCGCGTTCCGGGGTGATGCGCACGGCGCTCATCACCGCGTCGAACTGCCCGGCCAGCAGCCCCGGCAGAATGCCGCGCCATTCCAGGCGGGAAAACCGGGCCTCCACCCCCAAGCCGGCGCAGATCGCGCGCGACCAGTCGATGTCGAAGCCGGTCAGGACATTGTCCGGCCCGACGAAGGTATAGGGCGCATTCGCCCCGGTGGTGGCGATCCGCAAATATCCCTGTTGCCGGATCTGCGCCGCGGTTGGCGGACCGGCCTGGGCATGGACCGCGAAAGGCAGCAGGGCGGCGGCGGTCAGCAGGCGACGGCGGTCAAGCGGCATGACGGGGTTCCTTGGCCAGGCGCGGCCATGCATGGCGGTGGAAAGCGTCGGTCACATCCAGATGCGTCAGCATCCTGGTGTGCCGATCGTGACAGGACGGGCGCAATGCGCCGATGTTTTCCCCCGCATGGCATCCGGCGCGGCGGATCCATCCACGCAGACGATCCCGCGCGGTCATCCGGGTCAAGTCACCTCCATGGCATGCCTGCCTGCGCAGGGCCGCGGCCGGTGGCCCGCTTTTCTGGCCCCCCCGGTTTTCTGGCCCTGCCGGGGTGACGTCCGCCTCGCAGCCGGTAGAACCATGGCCATGCCACAGGGATGCCAAAAGTGACCGAGACCCAAACCCCCCGCGGCGTGCTGATCTGCCCGATGCCGGCCGACAAGGACGCGATGCACGCCGCCTTCCTCGCCCAATCCGGCGACCGCCGCGTGTACCTGTATCCCGAACTCGCCGCCCCCGACGCGCCCATGGCCGAACAGATCGGCTGCATCGTGGCCTTCCGCCCGCCCAGGGACATCTTCGCCAGCCTGCCGCATCTGCGCCTGCTGCACGGCACCGGGGCCGGGGTGAACCACATGCTGGCGGTGCCCGACCTGCCACGGCATTTGCCCATGGCGCGGGTCGTGGCCGATGAGGTGACGCAGGGCATGGCACAGCATTGCCTGCATGCGCTACTGCGCGAATTGCGCGACCACCGGACCTACGACCGCCTCCAGCGGGAGAAGGTCTGGAAGCGCCTGCCGCAGCGCGACGCCGGCACCTGGCCGGTCGGGATCATGGGGCTGGGCGCGCTGGGGATGGGCCTGGCCGATGTGGCGCTGCGGCTGGGGTTCGCCGTGCGTGGCTGGTCGCGCGGGGAAAAATCGGTGCCCGGTGTCGCAACCTTCGCGGGGCGGGACAGCCTGCCGGACTTCCTCGCCGGGCTGTCCGCCCTGGTCGTGCTGCTGCCGCTGACGCCGGAAACCACCGGCATCGTCGGCGCCGCCGAACTCGCGGCCATGGCCCCGGGGGCGGTGGTCGTCTCCGCCGCGCGCGGCGGCCAGGTGATCGAGGCCGATCTGATCGCGGCCCTCGACTCCGGACATCTCTCCCACGCGCATCTGGATGTGATGGCGACCGAACCGCTGCCGCCGGAAAGCCCGCTCTGGACGCATCCGGCCATCACCGTGACCCCGCACATCGCCGCCGCCCCGAACGGCCCGGCCCTGGCGCGGCTGGTGCTGGAGAATTTTGCCCGGCTGGAAGCGGGCGCGCCGCTGCTATTCCCGGTGGATCTCACGCTCGGGTATTGAGCCTGTGCATCCTTTCAGCGGTTCGGCCCCTTCGCTGCGGTGAACGCGGTCACATCGCGCCGCGGCGGGGCCAAACCCCGGCCGCGGCGCACGATCAGGGCTTAGATTCGCCATCGACCCCGGCTAAACACGTTGGCACAACGACCGTCGCGGAACCCCGATGCCCCTTCACGTCGCGCTGACGCACAAGACCTCCTACCGCTACGACCGCGCGATCTCGCTCGGGCCGCAGACGATCCGGCTGCGCCCCGCGCCGCATGCCCGCACGCCGATCATGGCCTATAGCCTGACGATCGAGCCGCAGCCGCACTTCCTGAACTGGCAGCAGGATCCGCAGGGCAACTTTTTGGCCCGCGTTGTTTTTCCAGAGAGAGTCACGCATTTCGACGTGACGGTGGACCTGGTCGCCGACATGGCGACCATCAACCCCTTCGACTTCTTCCTGGAGCCTGAGGCCGAAACCTTCCCCTTCACCTACGACCCGGTGCTGGAGGAAGAACTGGCCCCCTTCCGCCGCCTCTCGCCCCCCGGCCCCTTCCTCAAGGCCATCATCGACGCGGTCCCGCGCGAAAAGATCCGCACCATCGACATGCTGGTCGCGCTGAACCAGATGGTGATGGAGCGCGTCGCCTATATCGTCCGCCTGGAACCCGGCGTCTGGGATCCGGAGGAGACCCTGGGCAATGCCAAGGGCTCCTGCCGCGACAGCGCCTGGGTGCTGGTGCAGTTGCTGCGGCACCTCGGCTACGCCGCGCGCTTCTGCTCGGGCTACCTGATCCAACTGGTCGCCGACGAGGTACCGCTGGACGGCCCCGCCGGCCCCACCGCCGATTTCACCGACCTGCACGCCTGGGCCGAGGTCTACCTGCCCGGCGCCGGCTGGATCGGGCTGGACGCCACCTCCGGCCTGATGACCGGCGAGGGGCATATCCCCCTCGCCTCCACCCCCGAACCGCAATCCGCCGCGCCGATCAGCGGCTTGTCCGACAAGGCCGAGGTCGAATTCGGCTTCGAGATGCGCGTCACCCGCATCCGCGAAACCCCGCGCACGACAAAACCCTATACCGACCGCACCTGGAGCCGGATCAAGGAGGCGGGCGCCAGTGTCGATGCCGCGCTGAACCGCCTGGGCGTGCGGATGACGATGGGCGGCGAGCCGACCTTCGTCTCGGCCACCGACATGGAGGCGCCGGAGTGGAACACCGACGCCATGGGCCCGACCAAGCGCACCATGGCCGGCCGCCTGATGCGCCGCCTGGCCCCGCTCTGGGCACCGGGCGCGGCGTTGCATCACGGCATGGGCAAGCTCTACCCCGGCGAACAACTGCCGCGCTGGACCCTGTCGGCGCATTGGCGCCTGGATGGGGAGCCGGTCTGGACCGACCCCGCCCTGCTCGCCTCCGACGACGACACCGGCACCGCGACGCCCGACGATGCCGCCGCCTTCGCCGCCATCCTGGCCGAACGGCTGCAGGTCGATCCCACGCTGGTCATCCCGGCGCATGAGGACATCCACTACTACCTGTGGCGCGAAAAGCGCCTGCCGGCGAATGTGGTGGTCGAGGATGCCAAGCTCCGCGACCCGCTGGAACGCGCCCGGCTGGCCAAGGTCTTCGAACAAGGGCTCGCTTCCCCGGTCGGTTCGGTGCTGCCGCTGCGCCGCGTGCTGGATGCAGGGCAGCGCCGCTGGCAATCCGGCGCCTGGTTCTTCCGCGATGCCGAGGACAATGCCTCGCCCATGTTCCTCGTGCCCGGCGACAGTCCGATCGGCTTGCGCCTGCCGCTCGACAGCCTGGCCTGGGCCCGCGATGCCTCGATCGCCGCGGTCACCGAATCCGAACGCGACCCCTTCGCCCCGGTCGAGCCGCTGTCCAGCCGGCAGATGATCCGCGACCGCGTCGGCACCCGCGGCCTGTCCCCGGCCTTCCGCCCCAGCGCCCAGGCCCTGCCGGAAGTCGGCAAGGAGGAGCCCGAACTGGTCCGCACGGCGCTCGCCGTCGAATCCCGCGGCGGGCTGATCCACGTCTTCTGCCCGCCGCTGACCGACCCCGAGGACTGGCTGGAACTGGTCGCGGCCATCGAGGCCACCGCCGCCGAAACCGGCCAAAAGATATTCCTAGAGGGCTACCTGCCCCCCAATGACGACCGCATGCAGGATTTCTCGATCACCCCGGACCCCGGCGTGATCGAGGTCAACATCCACCCGATGACCAGTTTTGCCGAACAGGTGGAACGCACCGAACAGCTCTACGAGGAATCCCGGCAGGTCGGCCTGGCGACCCAGAAGTTCATGATGGACGGGCGCCACGTCGGCACCGGCGGCGGCAACCATGTCGTCATGGGCGGCGCCACGGTCGAGGAAAGCCCCTTCCTGCGGCGGCCGGATCTGCTGAAGTCGCTGGTCGGTTTCTGGCAGAACCACCCGTCCCTCTCCTTCCTCTTCTCCGGCCTGTTCATCGGCCCGACCAGCCAGCATCCGCGCGTCGACGAAGCCCGCATGGATGTGCTGAACGAGTTGGAGATCGCCTTCTCCCGCATCAAACCCGACCAGGACGCACCGCCCTGGATGGTCGACCGGCTGTTCCGCCACCTGCTGGCCGACATGACGGGCAATACCCACCGCACCGAATTCTGCATCGACAAGATGTACAGCCCGGACGGCCCCGGCGGCCGGCGCGGGCTGGTGGAATTCCGCGCCTTCGAGATGCCGCCGCATGCGGAAATGTCGGCCGCGCAGATGCTGCTGATGCGCGCCTCGGTCGCGGCCTTCTGGCAAAAGCCCTGGGACCGGCGCCTGGTCCGCTGGGGCACCCGGCTGCATGACGAGTTTCTGCTGCCGCACTACTGCATGGCCGATTTCAACGATGCGGTCGCCGAACTCAACAGCATCGGCGCGCCGATCGACCCGGCCTGGTTCACGCCCCATGCCGAATTCCGTTTCCCGCTGGTCGGGGAAACAACGGTGCGCGACGTCAAGATGGAACTGCGCACCGCGCTGGAACCCTGGCACGTGCTGCCGGAGGAAAACACCGCCCAAGGCACCGTCCGCTACGTCGACAGCAGCGCCGAGCGCTTGCAGGTCAAGGTCGATGGCTTCGTCCCCGAACGCCACGTCCTGGCGGTGAACGGCCGCGCCGTGCCGCTGTCGGCGACCGAGACCGCCGGGCAATTCGTCGCCGGCGTGCGCTTTAAGGCCTGGTCGCCGCCCTCGTCGCTGCACCCGACCATCGCGGCGCAGACGCCGCTGGTCTTCGACCTGTTCGACCGCTGGACCGGTCGCTCGCTGGGCGGGATGTCGCATCACGTCGTCCACCCGGGCGGGCGCTCCTACGAAGACTTCCCGGTCAATGCCAATTCGGCCGAGGCGCGGCGGCGGTCGCGCTTCTTCGCCTTCGGCCATACCCCGGGGCCGATGCCCGAACCGCGCGTGGTGGCCGGGGCCGATCACCCCCGCACCCTCGACCTGCGGCGCGGCGCGTGACAGTTTGGGGCGGTGACACAAGCGTGCGAACAATGCCTGCGCGGCGGGCCTGACGCCCGCGCAATCCCCCCTGCGATAGTGGTCGCCGGATAATGTCGGCCAGCGACGAGATGGTGGACGGCCGTGGCCGCATCCGCCCCCATTGGCAGGGGCTGATCGGTGCATTGGCCGATCTGTCCGGCGTGGGGCTGCCGGGCGATGGCCTGGCCGAACGCGCCCGCCGCCTGGATGCCGGCTTCGCCGCCGATGGCGTCGGCAGCCTGCTGCCGGGGGCCGAGGCCGCCTGGCGCTGCGACCCCGTGCCGCTGCCGATCTCGGGCGCCGAATTCGCCACGCTGGCGACCGGCCTCGCCCAGCGCGCCACGCTGATCGAAGCGGTGCTGAAGGATATCTACGGCCCGCAGGCGCTGGTCGCGGAGGGGCTGATCCCCCCGGCGCTGGTCTATGCCAACCCCGGCTTCCTGCGCCCCTGCCGGGCCACCGTGCCCGGGGAAGCCGACCTGCCGCGCAATGTGCTGATGGGTTGCTACGCGGCCGATCTGCTGCGCGGCGCGGATGGCGGGTGGCAGGTCGTCTCCGACCGCACCAGCCGGGCCGCGGGCTTTGGCCTGGTGCTGGAAAACCGCCGCCAGATCGCGCGCGCGATGCCCGAATCGCTGCGCGCGGCGCCGCCGCGGCCGCTGCGCCCCTTCTATGACGTCTGGCAGGACAGCCTGACCCATAATGCGCCGAACGGGCGCGACCACCCGGCCGTGGCCATCCTGACCCCCGGCACCCGGCATCCCTTCTGGTTCGAACACCTGCTGCTGGCCCGCGAACTCGGCTGCGCCTTGGTCGAGGGCGGCGACCTGACCGTCCGCCACGGCCTGCTCTACCTGAAAACCCTGGCGGGATTGCAGCCGGTCGATGTGCTGATGCGCCGGATGGACGGGCGGCGGATGGACCCGGTGGAATTCGGCCAGGCCGGCCAACGCGGCGTGCCCGGGATGATGGATGCCGCGCGCCACGGGCGCCTGCGCATCGTCAACGACCCCGGCACCGGCGCGCTGGAAGCCCCGGGCTGGGCCACGGTGCTGCCGGACCTGGCACCCCGCCTGCTGGGCGCGCCGCTGCTGCTGCCGCAGGCGCTGACCGTGGCGCTGTCCGACCCGGCCCAGGCGCGGCGCGTGCTGGCCGATATCACCCAGGCGCCGGCACGCTGGCTGCTGCGCCCGGCGCTGGACAGCAACGTGACGGCGACCGATCCCGCGACACTCGACCTCGCCGCCCGCGCCGATTTCGCCGCCAAAGTGGAAGCCAACCCGGGCGCCTGGGTCGCGACGATGACGCCCGAAGGCTCGGTCGCGCCGACCGTCGTCGGTGGCAGGTTGCAGCCCCGCACCATCCAGTTGCGGCTGTTCCTGGTGCATGACGGCATTGGCTGGCGTTGCCTGCCAGGGGGCCTCGCCCGCGTGCTGGGCGAAGGGGAAATGATCGGTGGCCGCCTGCCGCGCGCCGGATTGGCCAAGGATGTCTGGGTGTTGACCGAAGACCGCACCGACATCCGGGGGCCCAGCGCCCAATCCGGGCCGGCCGTCGCCATCCGCCGCACTGCCGGCGAACTGCCGTCGCGCACCGCCGACAACCTGTTCTGGCTCGGCCGCTACGTCGAACGGCTGGAGGGTTCGGCCCGCCTGCTGAAGCTGGCCGTCGCCCGCGTCGCGCGCGGCGCGCCCAGCCCGCGCGAGATGGCCGACCTGTCGGCGCTGACCCGCTGCCTGGTCGCGGCCCGGCTGGTCGCGGCCGAGGACGCGCCCTCCGGCGCCGGCCCCGGCGCGCTGATCGCCTCGATGAGCAAGGCCGGGCGGGAGGGCGGGCCACTGGCCAGCCGCGCCGCCGAGGTCATCCGCCTGACCGAAGCCGCCCGCGACCGCCTGACCGGTGAGATGTACGCGACCTTCAGCCAGCCGCTGCGCGCCGCCATGGCCAAGCTGCACAGCGCCCGCGGGCTGGATGCGCTGGAGGAAGCCCTGGGCGAGCTGCTGCGCTACAGCGCCGCCGTCGCCGGCACCGCCGCCGAGAACATGGTGCGCGGCGGTGGCTACCTGTTCCTGGACCTGGGGCGGCGGATGGAGCGCGCCTCGGCCACCTGCCTCGGGCTGGCCGAGGCGCTGAAGGAACCGCCGCCTCGCCAGGAAACCGCGCTGCGCCTGGCGCTGGACCTGTGCGACAGCGTCATCACCTATCGCAGCCGCTACCTGACCACCCTGCAGCCCGCCCCGGTGCTGGACCTGGTGCTGGCGGACCCCGGCAATCCGCGCGGCGTCGCCTTCCAGTGCAATGAGATCCGCGCCCGCCTGGCCGCGATCAGCAATGGCACCGAGGCCGAACTGGTCCGCGCCGCCGGCGCCCTGCAGGCCGAGGCCGAGGCGATCGCGGCCGGGCTGGTCGAAGTGCCCGACCAGGCCACCGCCGCATCGCTGCTGCCGGACCGGCTGGAGGCGCTGCGGGAAGCCATCGGCGCCCTGTCCGATCGCGTGACCCGGCGGTATTTCGCGCTGCTGCCGGCGGTGCAGACCATCGGCTCGCCGTTGGACCCCGAGGATGACGACAGGCCGCTGGAGGGCGCGGCGTGAGCGAAATTTTGGCTCCCGCGCGGTGGAAACTGCGGCACGAGACGACCTACCGCTACGCGCGCCCGGTCGATATGGCGACGCATATGCTGCACCTGACCCCGCGGGATTTCCCCGGGCAGCGGGTGATCAGCCACAGCCTGACCTCGACCCCCGAACCGGCCCGCACCACCCATGGCACCGATGATTTCGGCAATGCGGTGACCTGGCTGTTCCTGGACAGCCCGCACGACCGCTTCGTCGTGGTCAGCGAGGCGGAGGTCGAGGTCGCCTTCCCGCCCCCGCCCCCCCCCGCCGATACCCTGCCGTGGGAGGAGGTCGCCGCCCTGGCCGGCGGCACCGTCGCGCAATTCCTGTTCGACAGCCCGCTGATCCCGGCAAGCCCCGCCGCCCGCGCCTATGCCGGCGCATCCTTTCCGCGCGGGCGCCCGGTGCTGGAGGGCTTGCTGCACCTGATGCACCGCATCCGCCGCGAATTCGCCTACAAGCCCGGGGTGACGGGGATTTCGACATCGGTCGAAACGATCATGTCGACGCGCGCCGGGGTCTGCCAGGATTTCTCCCACGCGATGATCGCGGGGTTGCGGGGGCTGGGCCTGCCGGCGCGCTATGTGTCCGGCTACATCCGCACCCATACCCCGCCGGGCGGCGTGCGGATGCGCGGGGCGGACCAGTCGCACGCCTGGGTCGGCGCCTGGATGGGGCCGGACTTTGGCTGGGTGGATTTGGACCCGACGAATGACTGCGTGACCGGCACCGAACATGTGGTGCTGGGCTGGGGGCGGGATTTTTCGGATGTCTCGCCGCTGCGCGGGGTGATTCTGGGCGGCGGGCGGCACACGCTGCATGTGGGGGTGGACCTGGAGCCGGCATAACGCCCCCGACTCCCACATCCCCCAAGAACGATCCGTCAGGACACGCCCATGCCCCCCCCCGCACCGCTGGCCTTCCGGCTGGCCGCCATCCTCGGCGCCGCCGCGCTCCTGCTTTGGCCGGCGGTGCTGAACGGCTACCCGATCCTGTTCATCGATGCCTCCTCCTACCTGATGCACACCATCACCGGTGAGGCGCCGTGGGACAAAACCGCGGCCTACGGCCCCTTCCTGGCACTGTTCCACCAGGGGGTGACGTTGTGGTTCTCGGTCATCGGCCAGGCGCTGATCCTGTCGATCATGCTGTGGCTGGTGCAACGGGTGGCGCTGGGCCAGGCCTCGCCCCGGGGGCATCTGGCGCTGGCGGCGGGGTTGGCGGCGTTGACCTCGGCGCCCTGGTTCGTCGCGACCATCATGCCGGATTACTTCACGCCGCTGGTGGTGCTGAGCCTCTTCCTCCTCGGCTTCGGCGACGACCGGCTGACCCGCGCCGAGATGTGTTTCGCCGGTGCCATCGGCGCCTTGGGCATCGCGGTGCATCTGTCGCATCTGCCGACCGCCTGCGCGCTGGTGGTGCTGGTGCTGCTGCTGCGCCGACGGCTCTGGCCGGCGCTGCGCGCGGCGCTGCCGATCGCCGCCGCGATCCTGTTCTTGCTGGGCGCCAACTGGCACGCCTTTGGCCGCGCGACCCTGTCGGCGCATGGCTCGGTCTTCCTGCTGGCGCGGTTGCAGGCCGATGGGCCGGCCGTCTGGACGATCCGCGACCGCTGCCCCGAATCCGGCTGGCACCTGTGCGGCTTCATCGACCGCATGCCGATGGACAGCGACCTCTTCCTCTGGAACCCCGAAAGCCCGCCCAACCGCGACGCCGCCGGCAACCACCGCCTGACCGGCAGCGAATTGCTGGCGCCCGAAGCGCGGGAGATCGTCGCCGCCACCCTGCGCGCCTATCCGTTGCAGGTGCTGTGGATCTCGATCGGCAACTGGTGGGAACAGCAGTTCAAGATCCGCATCGGCGACACCTTCGACAACATCGACCTGGTCGATTTCGCCGACCGCTTTCTGTCGCGCGGCTTCCCGCCCCGCGAATCAGCCGCCTTCGCCGCCGGGGCGCAGATGCGGGGCGAATTGCCGCGTCTGGCGGCGCCCTTCATCGTGATCCACGATATCGTGCTGGTGCTGGCGGTGCCGCTGGCCTTGTTCGGCTGGTGGCGGCTGGCGCGGCGGGGCGATCATCCAAGGCTCGGCCTATTGCTCTGCGTGCTGGTCGGGCTGACCGCCAATGCCTTCGTCGCCGGCGCACTGTCCAAGCCGCACCACCGGTATGAGGCACGGATCATCTGGCTGCTGCCGATGGGTGCCGCGCTCGCCTTCTGGCCGCGCCGCCCCGTCACAGCACCGGGCTGAACACCGCCGCCGCATTGTGCCAAAGCCGCCGCGGCCAGGGCCAGGCGGCGACTTCTTCCGCCAGCACCTCCCGGCTATGCGCGATGTAGCCATCCTGCCGCGCCCGCATCGCCGTGGTCAGCGTCGCGTCATGCAGCAGGATGTTGTTCTCGTAGTTCAGGTCGAAGCTGCGCCGGTCCATGTTGGCCGAACCGATCAGGGTGATCTCGCCATCCAGGGTCAGCGATTTCGTGTGCAGCAGCCCGCCCTGGTATTCGAAGATCCGCACCCCGGCCGCCAGCAACTCGGCGTAGTAGGAACGGCTGGTGGCGGCGATGGCGAAATTGTCGTTGCGCGCGGGGAAGATGATCGTCGTCGCGACGCCCCGGTTGCCGGCGGCGCAAAGCGCGCCCTGCATCGGATCGTCGGGCACGTAATAGGGCGTGGTGATCACCAACTCCCGCCGTGCGGCGAAAATCAGGGTCTGGAACATCTCCGGCATCGCCGAATGCCGCACGGTCGGCCCGCTGGCGACGACCTGCGCCGCGAAACCCGGGGCGACGTCGGTGATCGGACGACGCAGCAATGCGGTGATGTCCTCACCTGCCCAGCACATCCAGTCGCCAGCAAAAAGATGCTGGTTCTGTCGGGCGATGGGGCCTTCGAAGCGCATCACCGCATCGACCCAGGGGGCGTATTTCGCCTTCACCAGGAACGCCGGGTCGGCGCAGTTCTGGCTGCCGCAATAGGTGATTCGATTGTCGATCACGACGATCTTGCGATGGTCGCGCAGGTCGATCCGCCCATGCAGCGGCCGCACCAGCACGAAGCCCACCGGCAGCGCGCGGGCCAGGCGCACCCCGCAGTCTTCCATCCTGCGCCACAGCGCGTGGCGGGTCAGCGCCCGGCTGCCCAGATCATCGACCAGCGCGCGGCAGGCGACACCACGGGCGGCGGCGCGGCACAGCGCCTCGGCGACACGCGTGCCGTTGTTGTCGGGCAGCCAGATGTAGAACAGCACATGCACATGATCGGTCGCGGCATCGATGTCGGCCACCAGATCGGCGATCATCGCATCGGAATCCGCGGTCAGCCGCGCCTGGTTGCCGCCGACCGGCGCATGGCCGCTGATCGACTGGCCGACGCGGAACAGCGGGCGGTATTGCTCCGGCACATCGGCGCGCAGCGGGGCCGCGTCATGGCCGGGGGCGGCCGCCGGGTCCGGCAGGGCCGCCAGCGCCGCCTGCATCCGCGCGATGCGGCCGCGCCCGATGCTGGTTTCCCCCAGCAGCAGATACCCCAGCATCCCGGCCACCGGCAGCACCAGGATCACCACGATCCAGGCGATGCGCGACGCGGGGTCGCGATGCGGCCGCAGCAGCACCCGGCCCATGACCAGGATCTGCGCCAGGATATGCAGGGCGATCAGCACGCCAGGTTGTCGATCAACCGCACCCCGCCAAGCCGCGCCGCCCCCAGCACCACGCCATCGCGCACCGCCACGTAGTCCACGCTGTCGAAGCCGGCGGCCAGCAGCATCGCCGGGGCCTCCGCCGCCGGCGTGCCATCGGCGACGGCGCGCAGCACCTGGAACAGCGCCGGGGCCAGCGCCCGTTGCGCCGGTGAGAGGTATCGGTTGCGGGACGACATCGCCAACCCATCCGCCTCCCGCACCGTCGGCACCGTGTCGATCCTCAGCGGCAGGTCCAGGTCCGCGACCACCTGGCGCACCACCTGCACCTGTTGGAAATCCTTTTCGCCAAACACCGCGACATCGGGGCCGCATTGGGTGAACAGCTTGGTGCAGACCAGTGCCACGCCGCCGAACATGGTCGGGCGGAAATCCGCCTCCAGCCCCAGCGCCGGGCCGGCGGGGGTGATCGCGGTGCAGAAGCCGGGCGGATACATCTCGGCGACCGTCGGCGCGTAGAGCACGTCGCAACCGGCGGCATCCAGCAGCGCCGCGTCCCCCGCCTCGTCACGCGGATAGCGGGCCAAATCCTCGGTCGGTGCGAATTGCGTCGGGTTGACGAAGATGCTGGTCACCACCCGATCGGCCAGCACCAGCGCGCGCGCCACCAGCGCCAGATGCCCCGCGTGCAGCGCGCCCATCGTCGGCACCAGCGCGACCGATTCCCCGGCTGCGCGCCAGCCCGCGACGGCGTCGCGCAGCGATGCCACGTCGCGCAGTGTCTGCAGCGTCATCTTGTTGCTTCCCCCCAACCAACTACGGCGGCGTATCCGCCCGCCGTACCCCGGCCCAATGCCAGCCGCGTGCGGGTTTGCCACGCCGCGCGGCTTCAAGCACTGCCCAGACCGCGCGCGACAGCCGCCCTCGCAACGCGGGCACGTCCGGCAAAACCGACCCCACGAAGGGCAGGAAGGGGTTGCTGCGGCTATAGGCCCAGATGGAAATCCGGCAGGCCTGGCTCTGGCTGATGCCGCGGCGGTGGAAGCCGCTGGTGTCGGCTATCACCAACGTATTCGGTGCCACCGCCAGTTTGCGCGGCGCGGGATAGCCCAGGCGGTGCAACTCGGCCTCTGAAATCCGCATCGAGCCTTCGGCGGTCAGCCGGTCGGATCCCTCTCGCGCGGTCAGCGAAACGCGCCGTTCCCAGGCCATGCGCCGCCGGTTCGCCACATGCGACCCCGGGACGTAGGTGAAGGCGGCGGCGGCGGCATCGACCTCGGTCAGGTAGAGCCAGGATTTGACGGTCGGGTGGAAGGTGTCGGAGTGGTAGTGGCTCTGCACATCCGGCACATCCTCGCGGAAGCGGCTGAAGATGGTCTGGATCGACAGACGCGGGAAACGCCGGAACGATCCGACATACGCATGAAGATTCTGATAAGCGGCCGATGCCACCACCGCGCGCGTCGCCTGCATCGCCGGCAGGCTGACGGAATCCAACGGGATCAGCCGGGTGAAGGTATAGCCATCGACAAATTCGCGCGCGGGCACTTCCAGCGCCGACACCTCCGCCTGCAGGGCCGCGAAAACCTCGGGCGCCAGGAAATCGGGCTTGATGAGGTAGCCATCGCGGGCGAAAGCGGCCGCATCCTCGGCCGACACCAGGCCCGCCAGGGCCGCCCGCCGCCGCTGCCCCATCCGCGCCGCCGCACGCCGCCGCCACACATGCAGCCCGTGCCGATTCAGCCAGGGGCTGCCGATGACCACATTGTCGCGGAAGGATTTAGCCTGGGTCGCCACGCCGAACGCGTGCAGCGGCGCCCAAAGCCATTTCGTCCAACTCGTCATCTGCGCGTTTCAGTCATGGTAAGACTGAGGTGGCGGGCGGCAGCGTCGCGGTCAACCAGGGGGGTGTTCAACTCTCCGCAGGCCCACACCCCCTGGCGGCGCGCCGCTTGCTGAGCAATCCTCACCCCAACCTGACGGAGACGCCCGCCATGACCACGAACCGCCGTACCTTGCTGACCGCCGCCGCCCTGTCGCCGGTCCTGGCCACCCCTGCCCTGCACAACGCCTATGCCCAGGCGCAGGTCCGCTTCGCGCTGGATTGGGCCTTGCAGGGCAACCACGGCATGTGGGCCCTGGCCGAGGATCGCGGCATCTACCGTGAGAACGGGCTGTCGGTGCGGATGGATCGCGGCTTCGGTTCGGGCGATACTTTGGTCAAGGTCGCCTCCGGTGCCTACGACATCGGCTTTTCCGACATCAGCGGCGCCGTGAAGTTTAACGCCGAAAACCCCGACAAACGCCTGGTCAGCATCTACCAGGTGTTCGATCGCACGGCTGCGGCTGTTGTCACCACGAAGCGTTCCGGCATCACCACGCCGCAGGGCGTCGCCGGCAAGCGGCTCGGCGCGCCGGAGGGCGAAGGCTCCCGCCTGCTCTTCCCCGCCTTCGCCCGCGCCGCGCGCATCGACACCAGCGGCATCCGCTGGACCAGCATGGCCGCCAATCTGCGCGACACCATGCTGATGCAGAACCAGGTCGATGCGGTGACCGGCTTCCTCTTCACCGTCTACTTCAACCTGGTCGGCATCGGCCTGCCGGAAAGCGACATCCTGGCCTGGCCCTATGCCGAGAACGGGCTGGACCTCTACGGCAGCGCCATCGTCGTGCGCGCCGACTGGCTGGAGCGGAACCAGGACACGGCGAAAAAATTCGTGCGCTCCTCGATCCTCGGCCTGCGCGCGCTGATCGCCGATCCCGCCGCGGGCATGGCCGCGCTGAAGCGCCGCGAGCCCTTGTTTGACGAGGCGCTGGAAGCCCGCCGCTGGGCCATGACCCGCGACCGTTCGATCCTGACCCCGAACGTTCGTGCCGGCGGCTTTGGCGTGCTGAACATGGACCGCGCGCAGCAGCTCGTGACGGTGAATGCCGAGGCCTACGGCATCGCCACCCCGCCGACCGCCGCCAGCATGTTCAGCGCCGACTACCTGCCGCCGGCCGCGGAACGGGCCGTCTGATGCGGCGCGTCCTGCGCGGCGGGCGTGTGCTCGCCGCCGATGCGCTGTCGGCGCCGCGCGCCGATGTGGTGATCGAGAACACCCGCATCGCCGCGATCCTGCCGGCCGGCACCCCGGTCGCCGATGCGGAGGTCTTCGACGCCAGCGCACGGCTGGTCATCCCGGGCCTGGTGAATACCCATACCCATGGCCACGGCGGCCTGGCCAAGGGGGCGGGCGACAAGTGGGACCTGGCCCTGCTGCTGGCCCAGGCGCCCTGGACCAATGCCGGGCGCAATCTGGACGACAAGCGCCTCTCCACCACGCTGACCGCGGTCGAGATGCTGAAGAAGGGCTGCACCGCGGCCTATGACCTGCCGGCCGAATTCCCCGGCCCGACGCAGGAAGGCCTGGATGCGATGGCCGAGGCCTATATCGCCGTGGGCTTGCGCGCGATCCTGGCGCCGATGGTCGCCGACCTGACCTTCTTCCAGGCCACCCCCGGCCTGGTGGAAGCGCTGCCGGAACCCCTGCGCGAACGCGCCGAGGCGATGCGCGCCAACCCCGGCGAGGCGACGCTCGCAACCATCGGCGCCGTCGCGCAGACCTGGTCGCACGACCACGCCAATATTCGGCTGGGCATCGCGCCGACCATTCCGCTGTTCGGCACCGACGCCTTCCTGAAGGGCTGCCGGGCGCTGGCGCGCGACCATGGCCTGCCGATGCAGACCCATGTCGCCGAGGCCCGCTTCCAGGCCGGCGGCGCGGTCGAGCGCTACGGCAAGACCTTGCTCGCCCATATGGACGACATGGGCTGCGTCGGGCCGTGGTTCAGCGTGGCGCATGGCGTCTGGCTGACCGATGCCGACCTGGCGCTGCTGGCCGAACGAGGGGGGAGCCTCGCGCACAACCCGGGGTCGAACATGCGCCTCGCCTCGGGCATCGCGCCGATCCGTCGCGCGTTGCGGGCCGGAGTGACCGTGGGGCTGGGCACTGATGGCAGCGGGTCCAGCGACAACCAGAACATGTTCGAATCCATGCGGCTGGCGGCCTTCGCCTCCCGCATCATCGAGAGCGAGAGCGAGGACGACTGGCTCGGCACCGCCGAGACGGTCTTGCTGGCCACCGCCGGTTCGTCGCGGCTGATGGGGCTCGGCGGGTCGGGCAAGATCGAGGTCGGCGCCTCGGCCGACATCGTCTTGCTGGACCTGAACCACATCAACTGGATGCCCTTCAACGACGCCGCCAACCAGATCGTCTGGACCGAGGACGGCGCCGCGGTGCGGGACGTGATGATCGGCGGCGACTGGAAGCTGCGCGGCGGCAAGGTGCTGGGCGTGGACGAGGTCAAGCTGGCCAGCGACGCCCAGGCGGCGGTGGACCGGCTGTGGTCCGCCAATGCCGCGACCCGCGCCTTCTGCGAGGCGGTGTCGCCGCATGTCGCCTGCCATTGCCGAGGGCTTGCGAAGAAGTTCACCGGCGCCACCCGCTTGTTGCCGGTGCATTGATGAACGGCTTGCTCAAGGACAAGGTCGTCGTCGTCACCGGCCCGGCCAAGGGCATGGGGGCTGCCTGCACCCTGCTGCTGGCCGACCAGGGCGCTGACCTGGCGTTGGTCGGCCGCGACACCGCGGCGATCGAACCGGTCGCGGCGGAAGCGCGGGCCAGGGGGCGGCGGGCGGAGATCTTCCCGGTCGACCTGCTCGATGCGCCGTCGGTCGATGCGATGGCGGCGGCGGTGCTGGCCGCCTTCGGCCGCTGCGACGTGCTGGTGAATATCGCCGGCGGGCGCGGGCCGCTCGGCAAGTCGTTCTGGGAGACGACGCCGGCGGAGTTCGACGAAATCCTGCGCCTGAACGTGACGGGGTGCTTCCTGACGATGCGGGCCTTTGCCCCCGGGATGATCGCCCAGGGGTCGGGCAAGATCGTCAATGTCGGCGGCACGTTCGGCTTGCGCGGGCGCGCGGGGCGGGCAGCCTATTCCGCCAGCAAGTGGGGGCTGCGCGGCATCACCAAGTCGGCGGCGCTGGAACTGGGGCCGCACGACATCAACGTGAACTGCGTCTGCCCGGGCATGGTCGAGGGCGAGCGCTTCGAGAAAGTCCGCGCCACCATGGCGGCCAAGGACGGCATCAGCGCCGAGGCCGCGCGCCAAAAACACGCGGCGGAATACGCCCTGAAGCGGATCAGCACCGACCAGGACGTGGCCAACGCGGTGCTGTTCCTGTCGACCGACCTGTCGCGCCAGACCACGGGCCAGGACCTGGCCGTGGACGGCGGCTGGGTGATCTGAGGCGGTTACTCGACCGTGTGGGGCACGCCCTTCTCGGCGAGGAGGGCGGAGAGTTCGCCGGCCTGGAACATCTCGCTCACGATGTCGCAGCCGCCGACGAACTCGCCCTTCACATAGAGCTGGGGGATCGTCGGCCAGTTGCTGAAGGTCTTGATGCCGTCACGGATCTCGGGATCCTCCAGCACGTTCACGCCCTTGAAGGGCACGCCCATGTGGGAAAGGATCTGCGTCACGCGGGCGGAAAAGCCGCATTGCGGGAAGACCGGCGTGCCCTTCATGAAGAGCACCACGGGGTTCTGGTCGATCTCGTTCTGAATGGCGGCGTGGACGGCGTCGGACATGATGGTTCCTTTCACGGAGCAGCGGTGGTGAGCGCGAGGGCATGCAACTCGCCGCCCATCCGCCCCTGCAATGCGGCATAGACGATCTGATGTTGGCGGACGCGGGGGATGCCGCGAAAGGCTTCCGACACGACGGTGGCGGCGTAGTGGTCGCCGTCGCCGGCCAGGTCGGTGATCGTGACCATGGCGTCGGGCAAGGCTGCCCGGATCAGGGCCTCGATCGCATCAGCCTGCATCGCCATCAGCCGAACCCCTTCATCAGCGCGGGCAAGGTCGCTTCATTCGCCGCGGTCAGTGTGGCCACCGATATGGACGCGCCATCGGCCAGAACCAAGTCCCCGACGGCGGAGGCCGTGCCGATCAGTTGCGCCGGGATGCCGGCGGCGCGGGCCGCGGCCAGGACCGGGGCGGCGTCGGTGACGGCCAGGATGTAGCGGGCCTGGTCCTCGCCGAACCAGAAGCCGTGGTCGCCGGTGGCGGTCAGGGTCGCGCCGGTGCCGCCGGCCATCGCCATCTCGGCCAGGGCGACCAGCAGCCCCCCATCGGCCAGGTCGTGGCAAGCCAGGACGGCGCCGGCCATGATGTTGTTCCGCACGAAATCGCCATTGGCGCGTTCGGCAACCAAGTCCACCGGGGGTGGCGGGCCGGCCTCCTGCCCCGCGATCTCTCGCAGCCAGAGGCTTTGGCCGAGCCAGCCGGCGGTCGCGCCGATCAGGATCAGGTCGGCTGCGGGCGGCAAGGCTAGCCCGACCGCGAGCCGCGCGTCGCTGATCACCCCGACGCCGCCGATGGCGGGGGTCGGCAGGATCGCGGTGCCATTGGTCTCATTATACAGGCTGACGTTGCCGCTCACGACCGGGAAGTCCAGCGCGATGCAGGCGGCGCCCATGCCGCGCACGGCGGCGGCGAACTGGCCCATGATCTCCGGCTTCTCGGGGTTGCCGAAATTCATGTTGTCGGTGATGGCCAGCGGAGTCGCGCCGGTCGCGGTGATGTTGCGCCAGGCTTCGGCGACGGCCTGGGCGCCACCGGCCTCCGGGTCCGCCAGGCAGTAGCGCGGGGTGCAGTCGGTGGTCAGGGCCAGGGCGCGCGGCGTGCCGTCGATGCCGACGATGGCGGCATCGGCCTGGCCGGGGCGCTTGCTGGTCAGCCCGCCGACGGTGCTGTCGTATTGGTCCCAGATCCAGCGGCGGGAGCAGAGGTCGGGGCAGGCGATCAGTTGCAGCAGGGCGGGGATGACGCCCACCGGATCGGCGACGGGGCCAAGTGCCGGCTGCTTCGGGGTCTCCGCCGTGGGGCGGCGATAGAGCGGGGCTTCGCTTTCCAGCGGCGCCAGGGGGATGTCGGCTTCGAGTGCGCCGTTGTGAAAGATCTCGATGCGCCCCGTGTCGGTCAGCACGCCGATCACGGCGAAGTCCAAATCCCACTTGTGGAAAATCGCCTCGGCGACGTGTTCCTGGCCGGGCTGGAGGATCATGAGCATGCGCTCCTGACTCTCCGACAGCATCATCTCGTAGGCGGTCATCCCCGCCTCTCGCTGCGGCACGGCGTTGAGGTCGAGGCGGATGCCCACGCCCCCCTTCCCCGCCATTTCGACCGCGCTGGAGGTGAGGCCGGCGGCGCCCATGTCCTGGATGGCGACGATGGCTTCGGTCGCCATCAATTCCATGCAGGCCTCGATCAGCAGCTTTTCCGCGTAGGGGTCGCCGATCTGGACCGTCGGGCGCTTATCCTCGGTATCCGCCGAAAATTCGGTCGAGGCCATGGTGGCGCCATGGATGCCGTCGCGGCCGGTCTTGCTGCCGACATAGACCACGGAATTCCCGATGCCGGCGGCGGCGGCGTAGAAGATGCGGTCGGCGGGGGCGATGCCCACCGTCATCGCATTGACCAGCGGATTGCCGTTGTAGGCGGGGTGGAAATTCACCTCACCCCCCACGGTCGGAACGCCGACGCAATTGCCATAGCCGCCGATGCCGCGGACCACGCCATCGACGATGCGCTTGGTGCCGGGATGGTCGGCGGCGCCGAAGCGCAGGGCGTTGAGGTTCGCGATCGGGCGCGCGCCCATGGTGAAGACGTCGCGCAGGATGCCGCCGACGCCGGTGGCGGCGCCCTGGTAGGGCTCGATGAAGGACGGGTGGTTGTGCGATTCCATCTTGAAAACGGCGGCCAGCCCGTCGCCGATGTCGATAACGCCGGCGTTCTCGCCAGGACCGCAGATGACCCAAGGGGCCTTGGTCGGCAGGGTTTTCAGCCAGACGCGGGAGGATTTGTAGGAGCAATGCTCCGACCACATCACCGAGAAGATGCCGAGTTCCGCGAGCGACGGCGTGCGCCCGAGAATCCCGAGCACGCGGGCGTATTCATCGGCTTTGAGACCGAATTCGGCGCTCATTTGCTGGGCGCGGTCGGGGGGCAGCAGAACGGGTATGGCCATGGCTGCCTTGTCGGCAGGGATTGGGCTGTTGTCCAGGGGTGTCACGGCCAGGCCAGGCGTACGCTGCGCGGGATGCTGCGGCGGCCCGCGAGGGTGCGGAGCACGCGCCGGAGGAGCCGGATGACGGTGATGTCGCGGCGCTCAATCGCAGGCCAGCAGTGGCGAATCACCCTTTCGGACAAATCGGGGTCGGGCAGCAGCCAGGGCGGGCCGTTGAGGGCCGAGCGCAGGCCGAGGCGGCGGATCAGGACGAGGAATTGCAGGCCGAGGATGCGATGGGCGCGGCGGCAGGCGCGGAAGATGAAAGATTCGATCGCCCGCAGGGGGTGGCCTGGTTCCAGCACGGCCAGATGTTCCAGCAGCGCCTGCCACAGCCCGCCATGGGTCAGGCGGCGGAAATAGCGGGCGATGGTGTCGGGCTTGCCGTATTTTTCGGGAACGTCGCGCCAGGGCGATGCGGTGCAGGCGACGTGGAAGATGGCGTCGATGCGGCTTCGGAGGTCGCCGACCTGGCGGCCTGCCGGGGAGCGGGTGTGGAGGAAGGGGTAGAGGGCGTGCCACTCCAGGTCGGAGAGGGGGGCCCAGGGGCGGGTTTTGGGGGTGTGGGGGAAGGGCACAGGACAGCGTGTAGCGCAACATCGCCGAAATAGGTATTTTTTCTTTTCCCCAAGCCCCAACCCGGCCGCGACTTGACGCCCTGGTGACGCAGGCACAAAAGCAGAACACGGATCGTATTGTGAAGGACATCGTATGCAGCGACGGGGCGCCCGTCTCACGCTTCTGCTGCCGATCCTGCTCGCGGCCGGCTATCTTGCCATGGAATATTGGGCGCCCGCGCAGCCGTCACGGGGCGCGAGGCCATCCTCGGTGATCGCCGGCGCCGCCCGGGTCATCGATGGCGACACGATTGAAATCGACCGGCAGCGCTTTCGCCTGCATGGCATCGACGCGCCGGAAATGTCGCAGACCTGCCAGCGAAGCGGCGCCGCCTATCGTTGCGGGGAAGACGCGGCGACGCAGTTGCGCAGCCTGCTCGGCAGCCGGATCACCCAGTGCACGACGCATGCGCGCGATGCCTATGGCCGGCATTTGGCGGTTTGCCGCAGCGCCGGACAGGACGTCGGCGAAATGATGGTCCGGAACGGATGGGCCATCGCCTTCCGGAGATACTCGTCCGACTACGTCTCCGCCGAGAATGATGCGAGATCGCGTCGCGCCGGCTTGTGGGCCGGCGCTTTCGACCCCCCTTCGGATTGGCGGCGGCAGCGCCCATGAGGCGGCGTTGAACGGACCCACGCCGCCCCACCACCCGTGCCGGCGCCCGGCACCATGCCCACCCAAGAATCGGAAACCACCATGCACCGCTGCACCTGGGCCGACTCCGACCCGCTGATGAGCGCCTACCACGACGCCGAATGGGGTGTTCCCGAACGCGACAGCCGGGCGCTTTGGGAAAAACTGATGCTGGACGGGTTCCAGGCCGGGCTCGCCTGGATCACCGTCTTGCGCAAGCGCGACGCCTTCCGCGAGGCCTTTGCCGGTTTCGACCCCGAAGCCGTGGCGAAATTCGGCGATGCGGATGTGGAGCGGCTGATGCTGAACCCCGGCATCATCCGGTCCCGCGCCAAAATCGTCGCGACCATCGGCAATGCCCGCGCCTACCTGGCGATGCAGGCGGCGGGCGAGGATTTTTCGGGCTTTGTCTGGGGCATGGCGGGTGGTGCGCCGATCGTGAGCAAGGGCAGCGCCCGGCCGACCAAGACGGCTCTGTCGGAGGAGATGTCCAAGGCGCTGAAGGCGCGGGGGTTCAAGTTCGTCGGACCGGTGATCGTCTACGCCTGGCTGCAGGCGGTGGGCGTGGTCGATGACCATGATGCGGCGTGTTTTCGTAGGCACAGGTAGGCCCCGGCGGGTTGCCCGAATCGGTCACGCGCCGCCATGGTCCGCCGTATCACCGGAGACCACCCCCCACATGACCATCCGTTCGGCCCCGCAGGGCAGGCGCGCGTCCCTTCTTGCCCTGTCCACCTTCGCCCTGGCCGGCTGCGCCGTCGTTGAAAAGCCGGGGCCTGGCAGCATCGCGGGCATGTCGCCCGTGGGCACCATCCAACTCGACGAAACCGTCGCCGTCGGTGCCACCGAAGGCGCCGGCACCCTGAATTTCCAGGGCCGCGCACATCGGTTCAAGCTGGTCGGCGGCGTGACCGGCGGCGGTGGCGCCTCCAGCACCAACGACAGCGGGTCGGTCTATAATTTGCGGACCCTGGCCGATTTCGCCGGGCTCTACACGCAAAGCAGCGGCCGGCCGGGACTGGCGGAATCGGGGGCCAGCGACCTATGGCTGCGCAATACCTCCGGCGTGGTGCTGCACCTGACCGGCACGCAGAGCGGCACGCTGCTCAGCCTCGGCCGGCAGGAAATCCTGATCGAGATGCTCTGACCGCGTCAGGCCGGGTCCAGCCCCGCCGCCCGCAGGCGGTCCGGGGTCAGCGCCCCGGCCAGCCAGTCGTGGAAGGGGGCGGCCCCCTCCCCCGCGCCTTCGAACAGCGCGGATGTGAAGACGGCACAGGTATTGGCCTCCGCCGGCAGTTTGCCGACGATATCGACGCCCTCGATCGCCATCAGTTCGCTGACCTGCTGGATCGCCAGCACGGCCTCCCCCCGCGCCACCCGTTCCGCCGTGAAACCCTGGGGGATCACGGTCGCCTTGGCGTTGATCGCCTCGGCAATGCCCAGGCGTTCGATCAGCCCGGCGAAGAAGATGCCGCTGGCCCCGGCGGCGGAATAGACGATGGAGGGGGCGGCCAGCAGCGTGGCGCGCAATTCGGCGACCGTGCCGATGGCGGGCTTGGGCGCCCCGGCCCGCACGGCCATGCCGACATAGGATCGCGCCAGGTCCCGCCGCGTGCCGGCGGCCAGGATGCCGCGCTGGGCGAGATCCGCGATCCCGGCATCGGTCAGGATGGCGACGTCGCCCCGCGCGCCGGCGTCGATCGCCGCCAGCAGCCTGGCGGTGGGGTCGAAGCGGACCTCGGCCTTCAGCCCGGCCGCTTCGGCCAGCGGCAGAAGGTCGCGCAGCACGCCAAGAACGCCAAGCGTGGACAGGACATGGATGGTCATGGAACGGCGGCTCTCCCTTGCTGGACCGCGATGCGTTCGCATTCGCTCACGCATCACGGTCTAGCTTGTTGTTTTGTCGCGTGATTCAGCCCTGCGGCGCATTCGCGCCTACGGCCATCACGCTCTTGGGCACAGCCTGGCACAGGTCTGGATCGCGGTCCCCTGGCTGGGCACGCCGATCGGGGTGGGATCGGAATTCAATCAAGGCGAAAATCCGACGCAACCCGCCCAATGATCGCCGCGTTGGGGGTGCATCACTGGCGTCCGGCCAGAAGGAGGCCCGATCCGATGCGTATCATGCCCACCCTGATGATTGCCGCCGCCCTGTTCGGGGCTGCTGCCGCCGCCGCCCCGGAGGCATTGGCCGACAACGACCGCAACCGCGGCCGCCATGGCTACAACGACCGCGGCTATCGCGGGCCGCCGCCCGGCTGGCGCCATCGTGGCCCGCCGCCGCGGGCCTATTACCCGGCCCCACGCTACTACGCGCCGCCGCCGGTGTATTACGCGCCGCAGCCCTATTACCGGCCGCCGCCGCCGCCGGGCATCTACTTCCAGTTCTGATGAATGGGGGGTGGGGGCTATGGCCCCCATCGCCTCAATCGCGCCCGACGGTGCATTCGATCTGGCCATGCGGTTCGTCCGTCGGCAGCAAGACCATGTTGTCGTAATCCATGCCGAAGGGCTTGAGGTTGATCGGCACGTAGTGCTTGTTCGGTGCCGCCATGTGGATGTCGATCAATTCCGGCACCGCCGCCAGCGCCGCCATGCCCATGCGGTACAGGCTGTCCTGCACGCTTTCGCTGTAGGTGGTCACGAACACCTTCAGCATGGTCGCCATGATCAGCGCATTCGCCGCCACATGGTCGGCCGGGTCACGCGACCAGCGCCACCGGGCCGCCAGCGCCGTCGCCGCCACCCGGTCGCGGGTTTCGGCCAGGGTCGTGAAGCCGTCCTTGAAGAAATTGTCCCAGCCCGATTCGGTGGACTTCATGAAGGTGAAGCCATCGACGCCGGAGGTGACCGCCATGCCCGCGCGATCCGCCACAACCTCCACCACCGGCTTGCCATTGGCGTCGAGCAGGAAGCCGTGGTCATGCGGCTGGCCATCGACCAGCATGCGCGTCCATTTCGTCTCCTCGGCCGTCACGGTCACGGTTTTGACCTGCGGGTAGTGGTCGAGGAATTTTTGGGCCAGCGCCTTGCAGAAAGGCTCGGTGTCGAGGCCCACATGCTCCCGCGCCACGATGTTGGTCACGTTCTTCACGGTGTCGGTGCAGAGGGCGGCTGAATTGTCCTTGTCGGTCCAGACGCGGCTGAAATCACCGGTGAGCAGCGTCATGACGCTGAGCTCGCGCACCTCATGCCGCGCGGTGTCGCGCTTGATGCGCAGTATTCGTACCCGGCCCTTGCCGTAAGTGCAGTGCAACAGTGCCATGGCGTCGGTCCCCTTTAGCAGGCTGCGGAAAAATGGGGAGGTTGCGCTTTGAAAGGGGCTTCGCCCCTCTCAAACTCTCCCCACCAAGGGGCCGTGGCCCCTTGGAACCCACGATGTTTGGTAAAATGAAGAGAGGGGCATGGTTCGCCCTGGATCAATGGCGCACCCTTGATGCCCCTCTCTTCATTTTACCAATTCCGCCGGTCCAGGGGCGGCGGCCCCTGGTGGGGGTGGTGTGGAAGGGGCGAAGCCCTCTCCACGGCGCCGTCCCCCGCGTTTTTCACCAACCTGTCAGGCGTGTTCGGCCGTAGCAGCGGCTGCCGCCGCCTTGGTCGCGGCCTCATCCGCGCTTTCCAGTCCGTTGAAGAAGGCGTTCAGCAAGACCGCCACGATGGCGCACAGCAGGATGCCCGATTCCATCAGCGGATGCAGGTCGTGCGGCAGATTCTTGAAGAAGGTCGGTGAGACCAGCGGGATCATCCCGAAGCCGACCGAGACCGCGACGACGAACAGATTACCCGAATTGGTCTTGAAATCGACCGAGGTCAGGATGCGCGCCCCGGTCGCCGCCACCATGCCGAACATCACGAGGCCGGCACCGCCGAGCACCACCTGGGGCACGGCCTCGACCAGCGCCGCCATTTTGGGCAGCAGGCCGAGGACCAGCATGATGACGCCGCCCGCGACCGTGACCCAGCGCGACCGCACCCCCGTCACGCCCACCAGCCCGACGTTCTGGGAGAAGGAGGTATAGGGGAATGTGTTGAAGATGCCGCCCAGCAAGGTGCCGACGCCATCCGCCCGCAGGCCGCGCGTCAGGTCGTCCTGGCTGATGCGCCGCCCGGTCATCTCGCCGAGCGCCAGGAACATGCCGAGGGATTCGATCATCACCACGACCATCACGATGCACATCGTCACGATGGGAATGAGGTGGAAGGTCGGCATGCCGAAGTGGAAGGGCAGCACCAGGTCGAACCAGCCGGCCTGGCCGACCTTGTCGAAATGCATCAGCCCGAGCGATGCCGCCAGGATCGAGCCCGCGACGATGCCCAGCAGCACGGCGACGTTGCGGACAAACCCCTGGCCCCATTTCAGCAGGCACAGGATCACCACCAGGACAAAGAGCGCGATGCCCAGCCCCTGCAACTGGCCATAGTTGGGGTTGGCGAAGGCGCCCGGCACGCCATCCACCATCCGCGTCACCGTGGGCTGGCCGCCGCCCGCCCAGTTGATGCCGACCCGCATCAGCGAAATGCCGATCACCAGGATGATCGTGCCCGTCACCACCGGGGGAAACAGCGGCAGCAGCCGGCTGACGAAGGGGGCCACGATGATGCCGAAGATGCCGGCGGCGATGACCGAGCCGAAGATGCCCAAAAGCCCGACCTCCGGCGCCGCCGCCATCGACAGGATCGGCCCGAGCGATGCGAAGGTCACCCCCATCATCACCGGCAGGCGGATGCCCGACCAGGCGATTCCGTAGCTTTGCACCAGGGTCGCCAGGCCGCAGGCGAAAAGGTCGGCGCTGATGAGGAAGGCCACTTCCTCCGGCGACAGGCGCAGGGCGCGGCCGACGATCAGCGGCACCGCGACGGCGCCGGCATACATGACCAGCACGTGTTGCAGGGCCAGCGGCAGCAGCCGTGGCAGCGGCAGTTTCTCATCGACAGGGTGGACGGGGGTGGCCATGCGCATGCTCTCCTCGTGCAAACAGACACGAGCGGCTGCGGGCGAAGGGGCGCGATCGGTGGCGCGATGCCTCCGCCGATGCCGCCGCTCCAATCCCGCAACAATTATCGCCGGATGTTGCTGCGGCGCACAAGAGCCTTGGATTGCCAAACCGCGGGCGCCGGTGGAGCGTGGCGGCATGTGCACTGTTCTTCTGCTGCGCCGCCCCGGCCACGCCTGGCCCCTGCTGCTGGCCGCCAATCGCGACGAACGGCTGGACCGCCCCGCCGATCCGCCCGGCCCCTATTGGGACGGGCTGGTGGGCGGGCGCGACCGGTTGGGCGGCGGGTCCTGGATGGCGATGGGGGCCTGTGGCGTCATCGCCTGCGTGCTGAACCGGGAGGGCAGCCTGGGCCCGGCCCCGGGCAAGGCCAGTCGCGGCGGGCTGCCGTTGCTCGCGGCCGCGGGGCGTGACGCGGCGGAGGGGGCGGCCCGGCTGGTAGCGTTGGATGCTGGGGACTACCGCCCCTTCAACGCCGTGGTCGCCGATCGCCATGCGGCCTTCTTCATCGCCGGGCTGGGCCAGGGGCGGGCGGTGGCGGCGCCGCTGCCCGATGGGCTGTCGATGCTGGCGACGACCTTTCCCGACGATCCCGCCCATCCGCGAATCGCCCGCAACCGCCCGGGCTTCGCCGCCGCCCCCGTGCCCGAACCGCCGGATTGGCGTGCGTGGGAGGCGCTTCTGGCCGATCCGCATGGCGGGCCGCGCGAACAGTTGTTCGTCTTGCCGCGGGATGGGTTCGGGACCGTGTCGTCCAGCCTGTTTGCCTTTGGCCTGCAAAGCCTGTGGCGCTATCGGGACAACGACACGCCCTGGCGCGACATTGCGCTGCCCAGCCCCGCGCGGGCCACGTGTGGCGGTCTTGCGACACCGCTGCTATAGCGCGGCTTGCTTGCTGGGGGGCCCTCCTCCGGCACAGTCGAGGATTCGCGCGCCATGGCACGCCGCCGGCAGGTTTATGAAGGCAAGGCCAAGATCCTGTTCGAGGGACCGGAACCCGGCACCCTTGTGCAGTACTTCAAGGATGATGCCACCGCCTTCAACGCCCAGAAGAAGGGCACCATCACCGGCAAGGGGGTGTTGAACAACCGCATCAGCGAATACCTGATGGTCCGGTTGGCCGAGATCGGCGTGCCGACGCACTTCATCCGCCGGTTGAACATGCGCGAGCAATTGATCCGCGAAGTCGAGATCATTCCGCTTGAAATCGTGGTGCGCAATGTCGCCGCCGGTTCGCTCGCCACACGGCTGGGCATCCAGGAAGGCACCCGCCTGCCGCGCAGCATCGTCGAGTATTACTACAAGAACGATGCGCTGAACGACCCGATGGTGTCGGAAGAACACGTCACCTGCTTCGGTTGGGCCAGCACGCAGGACCTGGACGACATTGTCGCGCTGACCCTGCGCATCAACGACTTCCTGACGGGCCTGTTCCTGGGCGTCGGCATCGTGCTGGTGGACTTCAAGGTCGAATTCGGCCGCCTCTACGAAAACGACGAGATGCGGATCGTGCTGGCCGACGAGATTTCGCCGGACAATTGCCGCCTCTGGGACAGCAAGACCGGCGAGAAGATGGACAAGGACCGCTTCCGCCGCGACCTGGGCAAGGTCGAGGAAGGCTACCAGGAAGTCGCGCGCCGCCTCGGCATCCTGCCGGAAGCGGGCGTCCGTGACCTGAAGGGCCCGGAGTTGATGCAATGAAGGTGCGGGTCACGGTCATGCCGAAAATCGGCGTGCTGGACCCGCAGGGCAAGGCCATCGGCCATGCCCTGGGCGAACTCGGCTTTGCCGGCGTGGGTGAAGTGCTGACCGGCAAGGTCATCGAACTGGACCTGGCCGAGACCGACCCCGCCGCGGCACGCGCCACGGCCGAGGCGATGGCGCGGCGCCTGCTGGCCAATACCGTCATCGAATCCTTCCGGGTCGAGGTCGCCTGACCCCGCCATGATGAAGGCCTCCGTCCTGATCGTGGCGGTGCTGACCGTCCTTATCGCGACGGGGCTGCGTTGGCGCGATGAACGCGTGGCGCAACTGGCGCCCAAGCGCCCGGCGCCGCGCGGGTTGATCGCAGGGCTGAAATACAAGGCCAACCGCTGGGTGACGGCGGCGACCCTGGCGGTCGTTGCCACGCTGGTCATCCTGGGCGGGCTGCATTGGCTGAACGTCTGGTCGGGGTCCACACCATGAACGCTGCCATCATCCTGTTTCCGGGCACCAACCGCGAACGCGACATGGCGATCGCCCTGCAACGCGTGACCGGCAAGAAGCCCGCGATGGTCTTCCATCGCGAGACCGCCCTGCCCCCGGGCACCGACCTGGTGGTGCTGCCCGGCGGCTTCAGCCACGGCGATTACCTGCGCTGCGGCGCGATGGCGGCACTGTCGCCGATCATGGAAGCGGTGAAGCGGTTCGCCGCGCGCGGCGGGCATGTGCTGGGCGTCTGCAACGGCTTCCAGATCCTGTGCGAGGCCGGCTTGCTGCCGGGCGTATTGCTGCGCAACGCCGGGCTGCGCTTCCTGTCGATGGATTGCGTGCTGCGCGTGGAACGCACCGGAACCCCCTTCACCAGCCACTGGCAGAGGGGCGCCACCTTCCGCGCGCCGATGGCGCATGGCGACGGCAATTATTTCGCCGATGACGCGACATTGAACCGGTTGGAGGGCGAAGGACTCGTCGCCTTCCGCTACGCCGACGGCAATCGCAACGGCGCCGCCCGCGACATCGCCGGCATCCTGTCGCCCAACCTGCGCGTGCTGGGGCTGATGCCGCACCCCGAGGACTACGTGGACCCGCTGATGGGCGGCACCGACGGGCTGCCGATGTTCACCAGCCTGGCCGAAAGCATGGTGGCCGCGTAACGCTTCCTTCGCGTTTGGGGGGTAAGGCCAAGCCAGCAACAGCGACAGGTCGCCCGCCGCATGTCCCGACCGATCGGCGATGTGACCAACTGGATGACGATGTTCCGGTGGATCGTGAAACTGATCCGCGACGAATACGGCGTCGAAGAAGCCAAGCTCACCCGCCACGCCCTGCTGGAAACCGAAATCGGCCTGTCGATCGAACAGATCGAGGAAGTGCTGGGCACCATCGGCGACGCCTTCACCCTGCGATTTCCGGACGGCACGCTGGATGAAATCCTGCGGCTGGAAGAACTCTGCATGCTGGCAAGCTGGGTGAAGGGTTTCTACAAACGCCCGGAATTCATCTCCACCGGGTTCGAGGCGACGTGCCGCGGTGCGAACCCGGGGATTGCGTGAGGGGTAAGTATTGGGCGATCGCGCTTTGAAAGGGGCTTCGCCCCTCTCAAACTCTCCCCACCAGGGGCCGCCGCCCCTGGACCGACGCGATGTATTGGTAAAATAAAGCGAGGGGCGTCGTGGTCGCGCCATTGGCGCAACATGCTCCACGCCCCTCGCTTTATTTTACCAAACGCCGTGGGTTCCAAGGGGCCACGGCCCCTTGGTGGGGGAGGTGTGGAGGGGGTGTTCAGACCGGAGAGATGCTTGACGGGTGTTCGGAGACATCCCTGACGGGTCCGATTATCGTTTCTGGCCCGGTGATGTCCACCTCACCCAGCCTGAAGCGCATGAAGTGCAGGCTCAGCACGCCATCCCGCCCCGTCGCACGCAGCGCGATGTCCAGCCCGGCGAAGGCCTGCGACAGCCCGACCATCCTGCCATGCAGCTTGAAGCAGCCATTCGGCCGCACCCGGCGCACCAGGTCGGTCTGGTAGTAGTCGGGCGTCGGCAGCACCTCGGGAAAGCCCTGGCTGCTGGGCCGGTAGCGGCTCGCCGGCACGTCCATGCCCAGCGCCTCATGCGGGCGCTGTTCGTTGTAGACTGGCCGCCAGGCGTTGAACGCCGCCTGGCAGTCGTCCAGGTCGGCGAAGCGCCGGCCCTGCAGCACCTCCACATCCAGCGTGCGGTGGAACCGCTCGTCCTTGCCTTGGGTCTGCGGATGCCGCGGCCGCCCATGCAGGGTCGCCACGCCCAGCCGCATCAGCCAGACCTCGAAGGCGCTGCGCTGCACCGCCAGCCTGCCGGTATGGCCCGTGGCGCCCCAGGGTGAGCCATTGTCGCACAGGATGGCGCCGGGCAGGCCATAGCGGCGGAACAGCGCGGTCAGCCGACCCTGGACCTCGATCAGCGTCTCGCCAGCACAGGCGGCGATGCCCAGGGCGTAGCGCGAATGATCGTCCAGCACGGTCAGCGGGTGGCAGCGCCGGCTGCCGGCCGGGATGTGGCCCTTGAAGTCCATCTGCCACAGCTCGTTCGGGGCTGGGCGTTCAAAGCGGGTCAGGGCGCGATGCCGCTCGGCCTTGATCGGGTCGATCTGGCCGGCACGGCGCAGCACCTGCGTCACCGTCGATGGCGCCGGCACCCCCTCCACGCCCAGGTCGCGCAGCCGCCGCGCCAGCTTGCGCCCGCCCCAGCGCGGGTGCGCCGCGCGCAGGGCAAGCAGCTGCGCCTCGATCTCGGGCGCCACCCGCCTGGGGCTGTCGTGCGGCCGGCGCGAGCGCTCCACGAGGCCCGCATCGCCAACCTCGCGGTGACGCCGCAACAGGGTGAAACCGCTCTGCCGGCTGATGCCAAAGCGACGGCATAACGCCGCCACGCTGACATCGCCGACGCTGGCCAGACGGACGAACTCCCGACGGGTGTCGATCACAGATAACGCCTTCCAGGGCATCGTCCCTCTCCCGAGAAACCAAGCCCAAAAGCGTCAAGCATGTCTCCGAACAGGCGTCAGGGATGTCTCCGGTCTGAACAAGGGGGCGAAGCCCTCTCCACGGCGCAACCTCCCAATACTTACCCCCCGAACACCCGCGCGAACACCGTATCCACCTGGGCGAAGTCGCGGGCCGGGTCCATGGCGGTGTCGAGGGCGGTGGCGTCCAGCACCACGGCGTCGTCGGCCAGCAGGTTGTCGCGGAAGGATTTTCCGTCCGGGGTGCCCAGTTGTTCCCAGGTTGCCATGGCGGCGCGCTGGACGGCGCTGTAGGCGGCTTCGCGGGCGACGCCGGCCTGGGTCAGGGCCAGCAGCACTTTCTGGCTATGCACCACGCCGCCGAGGGATTCGAGGTTGGCGCGCATGCGGTCGGGGTAGATGGTCAGTTTTTCCATCATGCCGGCGCAGCGCATCAGGGCGAAGTCCAGGGTCACGGTCGCGTCGGGGGCAATGCCGCGTTCGACGCTGGAGTGGCTGATGTCGCGCTCATGCCACAGGGCCACGTTTTCCAGCGCCGGGATCACGGCGGCGCGGACCAGGCGGGCCAGGCCCGTCAAATTTTCTGACAACACCGGGTTCCGCTTGTGCGGCATCGCGGAGGAGCCCTTCTGGCCCTTGTGGAAGAACTCCTCGGCTTCCCGCACTTCGGAGCGTTGCAGGTGGCGGACTTCCGTCGCCAGGCGTTCGATGCCGGAGGCGACCACGGCCAGGGCGCAGAAATAGGCGGCGTGGCGATCGCGCGGGATGACCTGGGTGGAGACGGGTTCCGGGCGCAGGCCAAGCTTCTCGGCGACGAAGGCCTCGACGCGGGGATCCACGCTGGCAAAGGTGCCGACGGGGCCGGAGATGGCGCAGGTCGCGATTTCATGCCGCGCCGTGACCAGCCGTTCGCGACCGCGGAAGAATTCGGCGTAGTGCCCGGCGAGCTTGAGGCCGAAGGTCGTCGGTTCGGCGTGGATGCCGTGGCTGCGGCCGATGGTGGGGGTGTGGCGGTGTTCTTCGGCGCGCATCCGCAGGGCGGCCAGCAGCGCGTCCATATCGGCGATCAGCAGGTCGGCGGCGCGGACCATCTGCACGTTCAGGCAGGTGTCCAGCACGTCGGAACTGGTCATGCCCTGGTGCATGAACCGCGCCTCCGGCCCGATGCCTTCGCCGAGCCAGGTCAGGAAGGCGATGACGTCGTGGCGCGTCTCGCGTTCGATCGCGTCGATTCGGTCGAGGTCGGCCTGGCTGATGACGGCGGTGCGGGCCTCGCCCTTCTCGCGGATGGCGCGGGCGGCGTCGGCGGGGATGGTGCCGAGGTTGGCCATCGCCTCGGCGGCCAGGGCCTCGATCTCGAACCAGATGCGGAATCGGGTTTCGGGCGACCAGATCGCGGCCATCTCGGGGCGGGTGTAGCGGGGGATCATGGTCGGCTCCGAAGACTGCCCGCGGCTTTTCGCGCCGGGGGGCGAGGATGGCAACGGGCGTGATTCGCGCCGTCATTTTACATGAACGATAATTCATCTAATCTTTTGACGGGTTGCCGCAGCATTGCGCGGGCGTTATGCGCGGAACAACAACACGGCTGGATACGCACCCATGGATTTCTCCGCCTACATGCCCGAGCTGATCGCGCTCGGTCAGGTGCTGTTCATCGACATTGTGCTGGCCGGTGACAACGCGATCGTCGTCGGCATGGCCGCGGCGGGGCTGCCGGCCGACCAGCGGCGCAAGGCGATCCTTTGGGGCATCGCCGCCGCGACGATCATGCGCATCGGCTTCGCGCTGATCACGACACAGTTGTTGATGATCGTCGGCATCACCCTGGCTGGCGGCGTGCTGCTGCTCTGGGTCTGCTGGAAGATGTATCGCGAGTTGCGCGGCAGCGGCCATGCGGCGCTGGATGCCGAAGGCGAGGCGGTCGAGGCACCGCGCAAGACCCTGCGCCAGGCGATCACGCAGATCCTGGTTGCCGACGTCTCCATGTCGCTGGACAACGTGCTGGCCGTGGCCGGCGCGGCCAAGGACCATCCCTATATCCTGATCTTCGGCCTGGTGGTGTCGGTCGCGCTGATGGGCATCGCGGCCAGCTTCATCGCCAAGCTGCTGGAGCGGCATCGCTGGATCGCCTGGGTCGGGTTGTTCGTCATCCTCTACGTCGCCGGCGCGATGATCTGGGAAGGCACGCATGAGATCGCCGGCCGGGTGCCGGGGGCCTATGCCTTCCTGCTGGTGCCGCTGGGGTTCCTGGCGGTGCCGACGGCCTTCCCTGGATGGGTCTGGGTCGGCGCCACGCTGTTCCAGGTCATTTTCTACGCCGGCGTGGCGGCGGCGGTCGGCACCGTGGTGCGCGACGCGATGCGCAAGCCCGCCGAACACTAGAACCGGCAAGCGCCAGTTCAGGAACACCAACGCCGCCCCCTGGGCGGCGTTGGCATTTCCGGGCCTGACCGCGCCAGGTTGCCGCCAGTTCAGCGGCGCGGGGTTGCCGCTCGTTCAATCCTCCATGCGTATGGCGCCGCCGGCCGCACCGGGCGACTGGCGCCCCGCCGCGAAGACGATATGCAACGCGCCGCAGCCCTGCGTGGCGCGGAACATACGTCGATGCGGAGACATCCATGGAAGCGATGAACGGTTCTTGGACCGGGCTGCTTGAGATCATCTGGCTCAACATTATCCTGTCGGGTGACAATGCCGTGGTGATCGGCCTGGCGGCGGCGGGGTTGCCGGCGCAGCAGCGGGGCCGGGCCGTGCTGTTCGGCGTGGTGGCCGCGGCGGTGCTGCGGATCATCTTTTCGATCTTCGCGACCAAGCTGCTCGAGCTCTGGTGGATCGACCTCGCGGGTGGCCTGGCGCTGCTCTACATCGCCTACGGCTTCTTCCAGGAATTGCGGGAGGAGAAGGACGCGGAGGGGCACCCCACCGACACGACGCATCACGACAAGACGCTGATGCAGGCGCTGTGGCAGATCATCGTCGCCGATGTGTCCATGAGCCTGGACAATGTCCTGGCCGTCGCCGCGGTGGCGCGCGGCAACCTGACCCTGCTGACCGTGGGGCTCGGCATTTCGATCGTCATGATGGGCTTGCTCGGCGGGTTGCTGGCCAAGGTGCTGGAGCGGTATAAGTGGGTCGCGTGGATCGGCCTGGGCCTGATCATTTATATCGCGGCGGTTCTGCTATGGGATGGTCTCATCGCCGCCAATGTTGAATTCTCGCTGGGCCTGCCGGTGCCGGCGCCATCGCATGGGACGACGCATTGAATATAAAGAACGGTGGTACGTGGTGTGGTGGCTTGGCCCTGCTGGTTCTTGCCGGGTGCGCCGCACCCGGTGGGGCGCCAGCCGGGGCGGGCCGGGCCACCGGGCCACGGCCAACGCTTGAAGCGCAGGTCGACCGGCTGCCATCCGACCTGGCCGGGTTCCGCCGTGGGCCGGTGACGGATTTCGAGGCACGTGCCCCCGGCTATGGCCGGGGCGTCGAATACACATCCGGCGGCAGGGCCGCGGTCGCCAGCGTCGCGTTGTATGACCGGGGCCTTGCGACTGTGCCGGCCGACCCGGCCGATCCCGCGATGCTCGCGGAACTGGAAACCGCGGTGCGGGAAGCGACGGCGCTGCCGCCGCGCACCACCGGCCGGGCGCTGGCCGAACAGCGGCGCATGACGGTGCCCGCCCCCGGCGGGCCGGGGCTGGCCTGCGCAGACCTGGCCGGGAATTTCGGGCGGACGCCGATCGAACGGCTGGTCTGCATCGGCGCCGCTGCCGGACGATATGTGAAAATCCAGGTGACGATGCCGGATCGGCGGCCGCCGGTGGCGGATGCGACGGCCTTTGTCGCCGCCGCCGCGGGGGCCGCGCGCGGGGGCTAGGCTTTGCCTGGGTCGTCGAACCCGGCAACATGGCGGGGAACCGCAGCGAGCCTGACCCGATGACGCAGACCCCCCACAGCCCCCCGCGACGCCTGGTCCTGGGGCTGTTGGCGGCACCGGTGCTGCACCGCGCGGCCGGTGCCCAACCGGCCACGCGGTCGGTGCCGATGCCGCAAGCCGATTGGCGGCCGGACCGCCCGCTGCGCCTGGTGCTGCCCTTTGCCGCCGGCGGGCTGACCGACATTCTGGCGCGCGGCTTCGCGCCGCTGCTGACCGCGCGGCTGGGCCAGCCGTCGGTGGTGGAAAACCGTGGCGGCGCGGGTGGCAATATCGCCGCCGAGGCGGTCGCCCGGTCCGCCCCGGATGGCACCACCCTGCTGATCGCGACGCAGGGGGTGATCGCGTTGAACGGGTCGCTCTATGCCCGGCTGCCCTATGATCCGGTGGCGGATTTCGTGCCGTTGGGGATGCTGGGGCGGCAGCCGAACTTGCTGGTGGCCTCGCCCAAGGTTCTGCCGACCGGGGGGCTGGCGGAGTTGCTGGCGCTGGCGCGGCAGAAACCGGGCGGGCTGTCCTATGGCTCGAACGGGGTCGGGTCTTTCACGCATCTGTCGATGGAATTGCTGGCATCCCGCGCGGGGGTGCCGATGACGCATGTGCCCTATCGCGGCTCGGCGCCGATGCTGACCGACCTGGTGGCGGGGACCTTGGACTGCGCTTTTGACGCGCTGGGTACCTCGGCACCGCAGGTCAGGGCGGGGGCGCTGCGGGCGGTGGCGGTGTCGTCGCTGGCGCGGTCGCGCTTCCTGCCGGATGTGCCGGCGGTATCGGAAACCGTCGCGGGTTTCGATGCCAACCCCTGGTATGGAATTTTCGCCCCGACCGCGGCCCCGATGGCCGAGGCCGCCGTGCAATCCGCCCTGGCCGACCCCGCCTGGGCGGCGATCCTGGCCGAGCGCCAGGTCGATGCCTTCCCGGGCGACCGCGCCGCGCTGACCGCCGCCATCGCCGCCGAACGCGCCGTCTGGGCCGAGATCATCCGCGCCACGGGGGCGCGGGCGGATTGATCGGGCCGGCGCTCGCCTGGGCCTGGGACGCAGCGCCGCCTGACCGGGCCCGCTGGCTGCTGCTGGACAGCCTGGGCTGCGCGCTGGCGGGGCTGGGGCATCCCCGGCCGCGTGGGTTTGCGGACGCGCTGGCGCGGTCGATGGCCGGGGGGATCGTGCTGCCTGGCTGCGCCGGGCTGGCGCCGGCGGGGGCCGCCGCCGTGCTGGCCAGCGCGATGTGCTGGGACGAGGCCAACGAAGGCTTGGCGCGCGCCCATGGCCGGCCGGGGCTGGCGACGGCGCCGCTGGCGCTGGCCGCGATCGCGGGGGGTGCGGAGGTCGATGAGGCGGTCGCCGCCTTTGCCGCCGGCTATGAGGTCGCGGGTCGTGCCGGGGAGATTTTCCGGATCAAGCCGGGCATGCATGTCGATGGTTCCTGGCACAGCCTGGGCGCCGCCGTGACCGCGACGCGGCTGGCCGGGGGCGACGTCGCCGCCGCCGGGCGGGCGATGCGGCTGGCGGCGTGCCAGATTCCGTTCAGCCTCTATGCCCCCATCGCGGCGGGGATGGATGGGCGGAACAGTTTTGCGGCGCATGCCGTGCTGCTGGGCCAGATGTGCGCGGCGGCGGCGATGGCCGGGATGGATGCGCCGGAGGAAGGGTTTGCCATCGCCTGCCGCCTGGCCTTGGGTATCGAGACCCCCGCCGCAATGACGCCGCCCGGCGTATGGCTGCTGGCCGAGGCCTATACCAAGCGTTTTGCGGGCGTGCGCCATGCGCATTACGGCGCGGCGGCGGCGCTGGCGCTGCGGGACGAGGTCGAGGCGCCGATCGCGGGTATCGCGCTGCATACCTACCCCGAGGCGCTGCAATATGCCGGTGCGCGGGCGCCCAAAACTGCCATCGCGGCGCAGTTCAGCCTGTCATGGGCGGTCGCGGCGGCACTGCACCAGGGCGACCTCGGCCCGGGCGCCTATACCGACGCGGCCCTGGCCGACCCCGTGCTGCAGGGGTTGGAGGCGCTGGTGGGGCTGCATGAGGACCCCGCCCCCGGCCGCTTCGCGCGGCTGGTGGTGACCCTGGCCGATGGGCGGGTGCTGGAGCACAGCGCGCGGGATGTGCCGATGACCGACGATGACGTGCTGGACAAGTTTTTGGGCTTTGCCCGGCCCAGCCTTGGCCGCGATGGGGCCGAGGCGACGGCGGATACGCTGCTGCGCGGCAATGGCGTCGCGCGGGGGTTTTTGCGCGCTACGGCTTAGGCAGCGTCACCCCCGCCATCGCCTCCCACACCCGGATGACAAAGGCATCGTCCCGCCCGCCCTGCCCCATCCCGCGCGCGGCGACGAACAATTGCATCGCCTGGGCCGCCAGCGGCACCGGCAGGTTTTCCGCCCGGGCCATGTCGGTGACCAGGGTCAGGTCCTTGACGAAAATATCGACCGCCGACTTGGGCGTGTCGTCGCCGGCCAGCACATGCGCCATGCGGTCCTGGAACATCCAGGAATTGCCGGCGGCGGTGGTGACCACGTCGTAGAGAGTCTGGCCGTCGATGCCGGCCTTCAGGCCAAGGGCCATCGCCTCGGCGGCGGCGGCGATGTGCACGCCGGCCAGCAATTGGTGCACCACCTTCATCGTGGTGCCGAGCCCCGGCGCGCGGCCCATGTCGAAGACGCGCTTGGAGATCGCGGCCAGGACCGGGGCTGATTTGGCAAAGGCGTCGTCGGAGCCGGAGGCCATCACCGTCATCTGCCCCGACGCGGCGCCCACGGCGCCGCCCGACACGGGGGCATCCAGATAGAGCAGACCCAAGGCCTCGGCCGAAGCCGCCAATGCCCGCGCATCGGCCGGGGACATGGTGGAGGAGACGATGCAGACCGCCCCCGGCGCCAGATGCGGCGCCGCGCCGTTCGGCCCGAACAACGCGTCGCGCGCCTGGGCGGCGTTGACGACAAAGACCAGGGCGGCGTCCTGGCCGTCCGGCAGCGCCGCGCCATTGGCCACGGCGGCGCCGAAGGCGGTCCGCGCCTCGGCACGCGGATCGACGCCGGTGACCTCCAGCCCCTCCGTCTTCGCCAGGTTCTGGGCCGCGCCCATGCCCATGGTTCCAAGCCCGATCACCGCGACGCGCATGTTTCCACCCCCGCTTGTCGTGCCACGGTGCATTGGTGCCGGCGCGGGTCAAGCCGGCGACCCCTGCGACGGGGAAGCGGTCTATCGGGCGATGTAAGATCTACGCGACGGGAATCCGCGGTTTGCATGGGCAAAGCGTCGGAAAATCTTACGGTCAGCCAAGCGCCTGTCGAAACACATAATTATATCAACACATTGCCGGCAGGCACGGATTCTGCAGCCAGGAGATGTCGCCTTTTGTGGCTTCCTCTTGAAAAAGAGATAATTCTTTGCGGAGATCAACCTGATGCAAATCTTCAACGCTCTCTCGCGAGGCCTGCTCGCCGCCGCCGTGCTCGGCGCCGGGCTGTTCGTCGCCACACCGCAGGCCGAGGCCGGCCCCGTCCAGGTGCGGGACGGCAATGGCGGCGATGTCTTCAACGGCGGCCCCGGATCGCAAAACCTGTCGATCGTGGTGAGCGGCGGCAGCCTCAATGTCGCAGCGGGCGCCTTCGCGCTGCAATACCGCGTCGATCCCGGCCAGACCTGGATCGATTTCCTGACCTACTGCCTCGAACCGGATGAGACACTGGGTATCTCGGGCAGCACGCCGGTCAGCGGCACCCTGCAGAACCTGCTGGCGGACACCGGGGAATATGCCACCACCGCCATCAGGCTCGGCCGCCTCTACCAGACGCATTTCGCGGATTCGCTGACCAGCAGCCTGCGCAGCGCCGCCTTCCAGGTGGCGGTGTGGGAATTGGCGACGGATGGGGCCAGCAACCTTTCGGCCGGCAATTTCCGCCTCAGCACCACGGGCAGCGTCGCCACCCAGGCGGCGGCCTACCTGAACGCGGCCCAGTGGGTCAGCGCGTCGGATGTCGGCGTGATCCTGCGGGTCGGCAACCAGGACCTGATGGTCGCGGTGCCGGAGCCCGCGTCGCTGGCACTGTTCGGCGTGGGCCTGGCGGGCCTGCTGGCGGCGAAGCGCCGGCGTCGCGGCGCGATGCCGGGCTGACCCGCGACGGGGCCGCGCCCGATGGGGCGCGGCCCGCATTCCCCCATCCCCGCGCGCCCGCTACGGTCGGTCATCACGTCGCGCGAGTCCTGCCATGTTCCCCCAAAAGCCCACCATCTGCTTCGCCCATGTCGCCTACCGCCTGGCCGAGCGTTTCGACGCGCGCAACACCGGGCTGCCAGCCTTCCAGGTGACCAGCAAGGCCGAGTTGGACGCGCGCATCGCCGAGGCCGATGTGCTGGTCTGTTCGGGCATGTGGCGCAACGACCTGCCGCCGCTCTCGCCCCGGCTGAAGCTGGTGCAATCGGTCAGCGCCGGCACCGACCAATACGACCGCGCGGTGATCCGCGGCGCCGGCATCCGCCTGGCCAGCGCCCAGGGCGTCAACGCCAATGCGGTCAGCGAACACGCCATCTCGCTGATCCTGGCCATCCTGCGCCGCATCCCGGAGGCACGGGACAACCAGGCCAAGCACTTCTGGCGCGGCATGCAGGGCGATTTTTCCGGCCGCGAGGATGAATGCGGCGGCAAGACCGTGGTGCTGGTGGGCCTGGGCGGCATCGGCGCGCGGATCGGGCGGCTGTGCCAGGCGCTGGGCATGCGCGTGGTCGGCGTGCGCCGCGACCCCTCCGCCGGGGCGGCGGGGATGGAGGAGGTGCATTCCTTCCGCGACCTGAACACCCTGCTGCCGCGTGCCGACTTTTTGGTGCTGGCCTGCCCGCTGACCGACGACACGCGGGGCCTGGTGAACGCGGCGGCGCTGGCGGCGATGAAGCCGACGGCGCGCATCGTGAACGTGGCGCGCGGCCGCGTCGTCGACGAACCCGCGCTGATCGCGGCCCTGCGGGCCGGGCAGATCGCCGGCGCCGCGCTGGACGTGACGGTGGAGGAGCCCCTGCCGGCCGAAAGCCCGCTGTGGGACATGGCCAATGTGCTGATCACCCCCCATAGCGCCGGGGAGACGCACAAGTACGAGGACAACGTGCTGGACCTGATGATGGAGAATATCGCCCGGCTGGCGCGGGGCGAGGATGGCCTGGTGAACCAGATCGTCTGATACGGCCGGGTGCTGCGGCGCGCGCTGCGCCGCAGCAAGCCGGTTGCAGGATTACGCGGAGAGTCATAAAATTACCCTGGCTTCAACGGACCGTCATCGGCCCGCGGCGCCAGGTCACTGCGATCAGGTGATGCGTACATGTCAGCAGCCCCGAAGCCGCCGAACGAGGCCGCTCGCCTGGCGGCACTCCACGCTTATGAAGTGCTCGACAGCGCCTGCGAGGATTCCTTCGACAATATCGCCCGCATGGCGAGCAGGCTGACCGGCAGCCCCATGGCGCTGATCACCCTGATCGATTCGGAACGGCAGTGGCTCAAGGCCCGGGTCGGGGTCGACGTGACCGAGACGCATCGCGACCAGGCCTTCTGTGCTCATGCCCTGCTGGAACCGGACAAGGCCCTGGTGGTCACCGATGCCACCACCGACGCGCGCTTTGCCGATAACCCATTCGTCACGGGTGACCCGAACATCCGCTTCTACGCGGGTGTACCACTGGTCAATCCGGAGGGGTTCGCGCTGGGCACGCTCTGCATCCTCGATCGCTCGCCGCGCGATCTGCCGCCGGATATGCTCGAAACGCTGAAGGGCCTGGGGCAGACGGTCGTCACCACGCTGGAACTCCGCCGGGCGATGATCCGGTCGCGCAACCTCGCCATGACCGATGCGCTCACGGGCCTGGCGAACCGCCCCGCCTTCGTCGAGGCCCTTTGCCGGGCCTTGTCGCAGCAGAAGCGGAGCGGGGCGCCCTTCGCGCTGCTGTATTGCGACCTGGATGGCTTCAAGCGCGTGAATGACGTGCATGGCCATGCCATGGGCGACAGGCTGCTGCGGGAAGTGGCCGACGTCCTGCGCGGCTGCGTTCGGCGCGAGGATACGCCAGCCCGCGTTGGCGGGGACGAGTTCGCCGTTGTCCTGGTGGGCGGCGAGGGTGCGGACACGCATGCCGTCGCCGAGCGGCTGCGCGCCATGGTCAAGGACCACATGGACAAGGCCGGCTGGCCGGTCACCGTATCGATTGGCGCGGTGAGTTTCGTGACGGCGCCGGACGATGAGTCCGAGGCGATCGAGGTCGCGGATGCCTTGATGTATTCGGCGAAGAACAGCGGATCAAATCGCGTGGTGTCCCGCGACTACGACACGGGATCGCGACTCTTGGCCGGGTGACATGTTGCGCGCACGGCCGGGCTTTCCCCGGCCGCGGCGTGAAGGCTAGACCCTCGGGTCCGGGCCGAACCGGTTCGGCCCCGGCGTGCCGGCCAGGAACCCGACCACGACCAGCGCCCAGATCTGCCCGATCAACGGCACCAGCGCGATCAGCACCCACCAGCCGGATTTGTCGCGGTCGTGCCAGCGCTTCACCTGCGCCGCCAGCCCGGCCCAGAGGTTCACCAGCCCGACCACGATCATGAACGGCCCCATGCCATAGGCCGCGACGCCGTAGCCATCCTCGGGCGCGATATCCTTCAGCGTGATGAAGCCCAAGGTTGCATCCAATGCGGTCGCGGCCGCATGCGCCACGATCAGTGGCAGCACGTAGAGCAGCCAGAAATGCCGGCGGCGAAGCCGGCCCTGGAAGCTGAACCATTGGCTGATGGTCATGGTGCCTGTCCCGGTTGTGTGCCGGCACATCAGCACGCGCGTGGTCGTTGCGCCATCCGCATGGGGTATCACACCGCCGCCATCGGCGGGTGTCCGGCGATCTCGCGCACCAGCTTGCGCCGCATCGCCGTGGCGAAATCGCCAAAGCCGTGGGTCTCCAGGACAAAGGCTCCTTGCCCGCCAATGACCGTGTCGCGGAAATAATCCGCAAGCCGCCCGGGGGGTGCGACGCCGCCCAGCCGGGGATCGGTGCCCTCGATCACCAGGCCGTTGATGGTGACGCCCAGGTCCAGCGCCTGGTCGCGAAGCGCCTCGACCGGGCGGCCGCTGTTGTTCACGCCATCGCCGGAGATGTCGATGACCCGACGCGTCGCGGGCCAGGGCAATGCGGCCAGCAGCCGCAGGGCGCTGTCGATCCCGCCGGAAATCGAGGTGCCCCGGCGCCGGCCTGGCGGCGGCAGCGGCGCCCGGGCCAGGGCATCGGCCCAGGTGGCGGCGCTGGAGGGGCCGTCGATGCGCGCCCAGGGCAGCACGACCTGCTGGAACTCCAGCCCCGACCAGTCGATCCAGGCGACGGCGATGGCCCCGTGGGTGCCAGCGGCGACGCGGCCCAGCACCTCGGCGCCGGTCAGGGCGGCGCGGCAGCCGTCGCGTTGCAGCAAGACCTCGTCATCATCCATGGAACTGGAGACATCGGCGGCAAGGACCAGCGCCACATCCACCGGGTGGTGTCGCGCAACGCCGCGGGCCCAGGCGCCGCCCGGCAAGGCCGCGGCGACAAAAGCGCGCCGATGCATGGCCGCCTCCCTCCATTGGCAGATTGCGCGGCGGGAGGGCGGCGCGAACATGACCGGGCGTCGGTTTGTCTTGCCCAGGCGTCCGGGATCGTGATCCCCTTCCCGCGCGTTTCCCCGATGTCCTGCCGCCGCACAGCAAGGAGCAATCGCGTGGAGATCCTGTCGGAGACCCTGGGCGCGGTCCGGCTCGCCGGCGCGATGTTCCGCGAGGTTACGGCGACGCCGCCCTGGGTGATGGACTGCCCGCCGATGCAAGCGGTTCTCCCGCCCGGGACCGGGCCTGTCATCGGGCTGCATGCCCTGCTGTCAGGGGCCTGCTGGGCCGAATTCGACCCACCCGCGCCTGCGCTGCGGTTGCGGCCCGGCGACCTGCTGTTGGTGGTTGGCGGGGTTCGGCACCGGCTGTGTTCGGCGCCGGGACTACGGCCGGGGCGTGGCGTCGCGCAACAGGGGGACGGTGGGGTTGGCGCCCGCTTCGTCTGCGGCAGCCTGGGCTGCGCGGCCGTCGATCCCTTGCTCGATGCCCTGCCGCGAATCCTCCTCTCGCGCGGGCGGGCCGGCTGGGTGGCACAACTGCTGCGCCAGGCGCTTGGGGAAAGCCAGGCGCGGCGGCGGGGCTGCGAGATCGTGCTGGCCCGGCTGGGTGAACTGCTGGTCGTCGAGGCCCTGCGCGGGGCGTTGGAACCCCTGCCGCAGGCGTCATCGCCGGGCGACCGGCATGTCGCCGCGGCCCTGCGCCTGATCCACGCCCGCCCGGCCGAGGCCTGGACCCTGGCGCGCCTGGCGCGGGACATCGGGATGTCGCGCTCGGTCCTGGCCGAGCGCTTCGCCCGCATCGTCCATGTGCCGCCGATGCACTACCTGGGCCAGTGGCGGCTGCGACAGGCGGCGCGCCTGCTCAGACAACCCGGCGTCAGCGTCGCGCAGGTGGCCGAACAGGTCGGCTACACGTCAGACGCCGCCTTCAGCCGCGCCTTCAAGAAGTTGACCGGCAGCGCGCCCGGCGCCTGGCGCCGCGGCCCGCGTCAGAACCGCGCCGAGAGGCTGAGCGACCCAAACACCTGCATGCCGTTCTGGCCGTAGAATTCTTCCGACCGGACGATCTGGGTATAGGCCAGGCGCATGCCGCGCCAGATCACCGCGGCGCCCACCTGCAAATCCGCGACGAAGGGGCGCTTGTCGACGCGCGGCCCGTCCTGCCAGGTATTGCCGTCCAGGAAGATGTCGCGGCCGATGACGCGGCCCTCGGCGCCGAGGAAGGCATACCAGCCGAATTCCTCGCGCGGGGACAGGAAGGCCGATCCCGCCAGGGCCGGGCGGATGCGGACGGGGCCCCAGTCGGTTTCCAGCGCCGTGCCGATGCGCCACATCGCGCCGACGGACCCGTAGATCGCGCCATTGCCGACGGAGCCCGCGGCCTCCGGGATGATTTCGGTGGGGATGGTGAACAGGGGGGCCAGCGGCACGCGCCAGCGGCGTTCGGCCAGCACGTCGATCACCGGTTCGTCCTTCAACTGGTAGTCCCAGCCATTGGCGCGATCGATGTTGAAGATGCGGTGCCAGCCGTTCTGTGCCTGCTCGGCCAGGGCCGATGGCCCGACCACGCCGGCCTGGAGTTCCAGGATCGTCTGGGTCAGTTCCGTCTGCCGGCTGAGCGTGAAGGCGCCATACAGATGCCCGGCATAGGGCCGGTCGTTCGGATCGGGCACGTTCGCCGCCGTGTCCTCCGGCGTGTAGATATTCTGGCCGAGCGAGACGCCCCAGCGCAGGCTGCCAGGCCCCATCAGCCAGTCGAGGTTGCGGTTGGCCCAGGCGAAGGGCCCTGGCAGGTTGGCGCTCGGCGAGCTCCAGGTCAGCAACAGGCCGTTGGTGTAGTTGCGGTCGGATCCGCCGCCGAACAGGTCGTTTTCCGCGGTGAAACTCAGCGTGCCGCGCGGGTCGGGCGCCGGGACTTGGTCGGGCGGCAGGGTCGGCACCAGGTCCGGCAGGCTGGGCAGCAGGCTGGTCTGGGCCATCGCGGGATTCGGGGCGGGGGCCGCCGCGAGGGGCGGCAGCAGGGCAAGCGCCCAGGCAAGGCGGCGCATGGGCGCATGTCTCCGTAAGTCTTCCGTCGCAACGCGTGGCGTCGGGGGTGGTTGCCGGGGCTTATGCGCGCGGATGCGGCCCAGGCACAGCCACCCGCCGCGGCGCCAGCAGTGCCAGCCCGCCATCGGCCGCCGGCGCCAGCCCGTGCAGCCAGAAATAGCGCCCTTCCCCATCCGGCGTGCCCATCACCGGCGAAGGCGCGGACAGGATGCGCACCGCGCCGCAACGACCCATCCAATCGACGTGGCGGTGCCCATGCAGCGCCACGATGCGCGGCGCCACGCGGCGCAGCCGTTGCAGCACCCAGTGCCCGTTCACCAGCGCCGTGCCGATGCGCTCGGCGAGCGAGGCACCGGGGCGCGGGTATTCCACCAGATGGTGGTGCAGCGCGATCAGCCAGCGCGCGGCGGGGAATTGCGCCATCGCAGCCTCGGCCGCGTGGAGTTGCGCGGCACCGACCAGGCCGAGCGCGTTGGTGAAGGAAAAATGCGTCTCCGCGTTGCTGTCCAGCAGCAGCACGCCCAGCCCATCGGGGGTGGCGGGGGGCACGACCATCGGGAAGGCGTCGTTCCAGATGTTGCGCGCCCGCAGGCCGGCGCGGACACCGCCCTGGTTCATGAAACCGGTCAGGGCGGCGCCCCTGCCCTCGGCGGCCAGGAAACCGTCGAGCGTGGGGCCGATGCGCCGGCGCTTGTGGTCCATCACATGCACCCGCCCCCCTTGCAGCCGCGCCATGGCCGAGAGCATGCGCCCCCGCCGCAGCGCGCCGCCCGGCCCGATCGGCAGTTCCAGCCGGGCGGGGTTGGCGCGGTCCACGATGTTCACGTCGTGATTGCCCGGGATGACCAGCACGCGGTCGCGCAGGCCCGGATGGGCGGCCATCGCCTCATCAAAGGCGATGAATTCGGCGTTGCGTCCGGCGTCGGTGATGTCGCCGGTGATCAGCACCCAGTCGATTTTCTGGCGGGCGTCCTCGGCTTCGATGGCGGCCAGGGTGCGGTCCACGGATTCATTGCCGCGCGGCCCGTCGCGGCCGCATTCCAGGCGGAAGCCGTAGCGGTCGCCGACCATGTGGATGTCGGACAGGTGCGCGACACGCCAATGGGGCGTGCCGGGTTCGGGGGAAAGATCCTGCGGCGTGCCGGCCAGGGCCTCGGCGATGGACCAGGCGGGGGCGCCGATCATCAGGTAGACGGCGATGAACCAGATGCCGTTGTTCAGGCTGTCGCGCAGGGCCTGGGCCAGCACGGCGGGGGTCAGGTCATCGACCAGCACGGTCGGCAGCGGGCCGGCGCGCCAGGCGATGGCGGCGGCCGCCAGCGCGATCAGCGCGCCCGCGACCAGCCCCGCCACGCGGCGCGTGCCGGACAGGGTGCCGCGGCGCCAGGCGGCCTCGATCGCCAGGCGCACGAGTTCGCGCACCGCCATGTAGAGCGGCTGCACCAGCCCCGCGTTCAGCGCCCAGAAATTGCGCTCGACCACCAGGAACAACCCGGCGCCCCAGCGCCAGGCGACCAGCCCCGCGATGGCGCAAAACGCCAGGACCGAGAGGATGCGGCCGAAGTCGGAGACCTGGTTCCACACCGCCTGGGAGAACCACAGCGCGATCTTCGGCGCGGCGCCGAGCAGCACGGCGGGGACCACCAGCAGCAGCACCGCCGCCAGCACGAGTTTCGGCAGGCTGATCTCCAGCAGCATGCGGGAGGCGTGGCCGAGCAGGGAATGATGGCTGGTGCTGGAGGCATCATCCTCCAGGTCGCCATCGCGCGGATCGGGCAGGTGCATGGACAAGCGGCCTCCGATCTCGCACCGCCGGCCGCTTCTAGATCAGGTTGGGGGGAAGGCCGAGGGGGGGGGGGGCCGCCGGCCAGACCGGCGGCTCGGCCGGCGTCAGGTGCGCGCCAGCCCCGCCGCCTTCATCGCATCGCCGAGCGATGTGTCGGCCTGTTCCAGATGCCGCCCGAACCCCGCTGAATCGGCATAGAGCAGCCCGAAGCCGCGCGCGTTCATGAAGTCGATGTAGTCCTGCGACTTGAACACGCGATCCAGCGCCGCGTTCATCGCGGTCCGCGCCGCGGCGGGGATGTTCAAGGGGGCGGCGATGCCGCGCCAGGCGCCGCTGGAATAATCGATGCCCATCGCTTCCTTCAGGGTCGGGATATTGGGGAAGGCGCCGAGCCTTTCGCCCGACATCACCGCAAGGCTGCGCGCGCGGCCGGCATCCAGCATCGCCCGTGCCTCGACCACCGAATTGGTGGTGAAGTCCAATCCGCCGGCGACCAGGTCCTGCATCGCCGGGGCGGCGCCATTGGATGGCACCCAGCGCACATGCCCGGCCGGCAGCCCCAAGGCCAGCAGCCAGCCCGCCAGCGCCAGGTGCCAGATGCCGCCCTGGCCGGTGCCGCTGGCCTTGAACTGGCCGGGGCGGCTGGCCTTGATCGCCTCGGCCAGTTGGCCGACGTTCTGGTAAGGCGCGCTGGCATTGACCTGGATGCCCGGCGGATCGTTGTTCATCAGGCCGAGCGGCGTGTAGTTGCGATAGGTCAGTTCCGTCAGGCCCTGCCAATGCAGCATGCAGATCTCGGCGGTGATCATGCCCAGGGTATGGCCATCGGGATTGGCCGAGGCGATGGCCGCATGGCCCACGACACCCGACCCGCCGGTGCGGTTCACCACGTTGAACGGCTGGCCGAGATCCTTTTCCAGCAGGCTTGCGATGATGCGCACCACGGCATCGGTGCCGCCGCCGGCCGCCCAGGGGCAGATCATCTGCACCGGGCGCGCGGGCCAGCGGGGCTGCGCCATCGCGTCCCGGACCAGCGCCGGCGCGGCGAGCAAGGTGGCACCCGCGCCGAGCAGGCCCCGGCGAAAGAATTCGGTCATTGTGACGTCCCCCCATTTGTTTGTTTTGCGGAAGGTTAGCAGCGGCCCGGGCGTCGGGCGAGGGCCGACGAAGGATCACAAGCGCGTGAGAAACGGGGCGGGATCGGCGGCCAGGGCGTAGGCTCGTTGCGGAAACGGGAGAGCAGCAAATGCCCCAAGCCAAAACGGTGTCGCCCGTGGAGGGCGGCCACGGCCACGGCCCGCGCCATGACTACGTGCCCCCCCTCGGGAGCGGCTTCATCGCCGGCCGCTTCGGCCGGTTGTGGCCCGAGATGACCGACCCCTTGCTGCCATCGGATGCCGCCCTCGACGCGCTGGGCCTGGCGATGTCGGAGGTATCGAAGCCATCGACCGACAATGCGAATATTCCCGCGGGCTATACCTATCTCGGCCAGTTCATCGATCATGACATCACGCTGGACACCACCAGCCTGGACGAGATCGCGGTCGATCCGTCGGCGCTGGTGAATTTCCGCACGCCGAGCCTGGATCTCGACAGCATCTACGGGCTGGGACCCAAGGTGCAGCCGTCCTTGTATGATCGCGACAGCCCGGGGCGGGCCAGCCTGTTGCTGGGCCGGACCAGCCCGGCCTTCGCCCCGCCCGGGGCGCCGCCGGGGCCAGATTTCGTCGGGCTGCCGCACGACCTGCCGCGCAACCACCAGGGGTTGGCGCTGATCGGCGATGAGCGGAACGACGAGAACCTGCTGGTGGCGCAGACGCATGTCGCGATGCTGCGCTTCCACAACGCGATCGCGGCGAAGCTGGCGGGGTCGGTGCCCGATTCCGGGCTGTTCGACGCGGCGCGACGCGCGACGGTCGATCTCTACCAGGCGATGGTGCTGCGCGATTTCCTGAGCAAGCTGTGCGACGTCAACGACATCGCGGCCGCGGTCGACAAGCGACGGTTCTTCCGCTTCGAGGAATTCGGCGCCTATGGCCCGTACATGCCGGTAGAGTTTTCCGCCGCCGCCTATCGGCTGGGGCATTCGATGGTGCGATCGGTCTATAGCCACAACCGCATCTTCCGCCCGAACAACGCGCCGGCACCGCCCGCGAGTTTCGACCTGCTGTTCCTGTTCACCGCCAAGTCCGGCCAGATCGGACAGGTGCCGGGCCCGACGCCCGCGAACAAGCCAACGCTGCCGGGCGACTGGATCATCGACTGGCGGCGCTTCCTCGATTTCGGCACCACCGACACCTCGGATGGGTTTGTCCTGAACCTCAGCCGCGGGATCGATCCTTTCCTTGCGAAGGACCTGCATATGCTGCCGAGCAAGGGGTTCTCACCGACCTCGCCGACAGCGGCGAGCAGCCTGGCGGTGATGAACCTGCGCCGCGGCCGCAAGATGCTGCTGCCGGCGGGGCAGGACCTGGCGAGGTTCATGGGCGTCGCGGTGCTGACGCCGGACCAGGTCGCGAGCGGCCCCGATGGCGCCGTCGCCAAGGCCCATGGGCTGCATACCCGCACGCCGCTTTGGTACTACATCCTGAAGGAGGCGGAGGTGGTCGAGCAGGGCAACCGGCTAGGGCCGCTCGGCAGCCTGATCGTCGCGGAGGTCTTTGTCGGGCTGTTGCAGGGCGACAAGACCAGCATCCTGGGGCGCAACCCGGGCTGGCGCTTTGGCCAGCCGCTGCCGGGGATGGTGCTGCCGGGCGCCGACGTGAAGTTCACCTTCGCCGATTTGGTCGCGGTCTCGGCGGGCGTGCTGCCGGGCGATGACGCGGCGACGAAGAAGACAAAACTGAGCCCGGTGGGGTAGCGGGGCGTCAGGCGGCCCGGACAAGCTCCATCGGCGCGCCCTTGCCCCGGACCTCCGCTTCCTCGATGTCGGCGGCGGCGATCGCCCGGTCGAGCGCATCGCGCAACGCCCTGGCGGTTTCGAGCGCCAGTTCGACGCCGGCGCGCGCCCCAGGCTCAAGCCCCGTGTTAATGAAGTCGAGCGTGATGACATCGCCCAGCGGCGCATGGCGGGCGTGGTCGTAGGCGACCACCGCCTGGGTCAGCGGGAACCACTCATCCCCGCGCTTTGCCATGCCCTCGGCATCGACGATTTCGACGATGGACGTGCACATGCCTGCGGCCTCCTACTTCGAAAGGTGCTGGCCGAAGAAGCCGAAAACCTTGCTCCAGCCGTCCATCGTCTGCTCGGGACGGTAGAGCGGCCGGTGCCAGTAGAAGAAGCCGTGGCCAGCGCCGTCGTAGCGGTGGAATGCGTAGGTCTTGCCGTGCTTCTTGAGTTCGGCCTCGTGCTGGTTCACCTGCTCCGGGCTGGGCGCGCGGTCGTCATTGCCGAAGAGGCCCAGCAGGGGGCAGGACAGGTCCTTCGTCATGTCGATGGGGGCCGTGGGCGTCTTGGCGTTCAGATCCTCCGGCGGCATCACGACGCGGCCGCCCCAGAGGTCGGCACAGGCGTCCACATCCTTCTTCTGGCACGCATAGATGTAGGCGTGCCGGCCGCCAGAGCAGGAGCCGAACAGCCCGACCTTGCCGTTATGCTCGGGCTGCGCCCGCATCCAGGCCACGGCAGCCGCGGTGTCGCCGACCATCTGGGCATCGGGAATGCCGCCCTCGGCCCGCACCTTGGCGGCGACGTCATCGGGGTGTCCCTCGCCCGCGCGCTCATAGAGGTTGGCGCAGATCGCGATGTAGCCGTGATGCGCGAAACGGCGCGCCGTCTCGATATAGAACTCGCTCCAGCCGGGTAGGTGATGGACCAGCACCACGCCCGGAAAGGGCCCCGGCCCCTCCGGCTTGGCGACATAGGCGGTGATCGGGGTTCCCCCGTCGCCCTTGAGCGTGATGGTCCCGCAGGTCATGCCTCGGTAGAATGACATCGGTGGTCCTCCTGGGGTGCGTGTGGCGTCACTGTCAGCCGTAGCGCGACGCCGTCAACGTGGTGACGACCTGGGTCACGCGGGCGCGCGCCGTGCCGTGGTGCGCGTCCAGATCCAGGCCGCCAGCGGCCATAGCAGGGCCGAGATCGTCAGCGCCGCAAGCACCGCCGACACCGGGCGTTCGAAGAAGGGCAGCACGTCGCCGTCGGATTTGATCAGGCTGGTGATGAAGGATTGTTCGACCATGTTGCCCATCACGATGCCAAGCACCAGCGCCGCGACCGGGTAGCCGTTGCGTTCCATGACAAAACCCAGGATGCCGAACAGCCCGACCAGCACCACGGCAAACAGGTTGTTGCCCGTCGCGAAGGAGCCGACCGCGCAGAGCAGCAGGATCAGCGGCATCACCCCCGACCGTGGCGCCGCCAGCACGCGCGACGCCAGCCGGATCATGATGATGCCCAGCGGGATCATGATGATATTGGCCAGGATGAAGATGATGTAGAGCGCATACATGCTGGACGCGCGTTCGGTGAACAGCGTCGGGCCGGGGTTTAGCCCCTTCATGTAGAGCACGCCGATGGCGATGGCGGTGATCGTGTCGCCGGGAATGCCGAAGAGCAGCGATGGCACCCAACCGCTGGCGAGCGATGCGTTGTTGGATGCACCCGCCTCGACCAGGCCCTCGGGGTGGCCGGTGCCGAATTTCTCGGGTTCCTTGCTGAATTTTTTCGACATGGCGTAGGAGACCCAGGCGGCCATGTCCGCCCCTGCCCCCGGCAGCACACCGATGATGATGCCGACGATGTTCCCCCGCCACATCGGCCACTGGTATTTCTTCGTCAGCGCCCATTGGTTCGCCAGGATCGAGCCGAATTTGCGCGGCGGCAGCTTGGGCGGCTCGGCCGAGGCCATGGCACGCATGACTTCGGACACCGCGAACACGCCGACCAATGCGGGGATCGGTTCGATCCCGCCCAATAGGTCCGGGATACCAAAAGTGAAGCGCGGCGTGCCGGCGGGATTTTCCATCCCGATGCAGGCGATCAACAGGCCGAGCAGCATCGAGGCGATGGCCTTGATGGGCGAGGATCGCGCGACCAAGGTCGCGCACATCAGCCCCAGCAGCGCGAGCCAGAAATACTCATAGGTCGAGAAGGACAAGGCGATCTCGGCCAGCGCCGGCGCCAGCAGCATCAGCGACAAGGTGCCGACGATGCCGCCGATCGCGCTGAACCACAGCCCCGCCCCCAGCGCCAGTTCCGCCTGCCCCTTGCGCGTCAGCGCATAGGCTTCGTCGGTATAGGCGGCCGAGGCCGGCGTGCCGGGAATCCGCAGCAACGCGCCCGGAATATCGCCGGAAAAGATCGCCATGGCGGAGGCGGTGATGATCGTCGCCACCGCCGCGATCGGCGACAGCCAGAAGGTGACGGGCACCAGCAGCGCCGTCGCCATGGTGGCCGACAGGCCAGGCAGCGAACCGACGACCAGCCCATAGATCGCGGAGGCCATGATCGCGATCAACACATCCGGCGCGAGGACCAGCCGGAACCCCTCGATGACAGCGTCCATCTACCAGGGTGCCGCCAGCAGGCCTTCGGGCAAGGGCACCCGCAGCAGTTTGTGAAACGCCAGGTGCACCAGCACCGGCCCCGCGATCGCCAGGGGCACGGCAAGCGCGGGGCGCGCGCCGAGCGAGAAGGCCGCGAGCAGCACCACGATCGCCCCGGCGATCAAAAACCCCAGCGGTTCGGAGGCGAGCGCGTAGAACACCAGCAAGGCCGGCGGCACCAGCACGCGCAGGGAAGCCAGGCGGGACGGCGGGGGGCCGGGTTCGGGCTCTTCCGGTACCTCGAACCCTCGGCCGATGCCGACGGCGATCAGCGCGCCACACCCGACCAGGCCGAAGCCGATCACCATGGGAAAGGCGGCGGGGCCGACATCCTGGCCCGGCACCGCTGGGAAGCGGGAGCCGAACAGCGCCGCCGCCGCCCCCAGGGCCACCAGAAAGCCGCCGGTGATCCGGTCGGATAGATGCACGTTGTCGCCCTCCCTGCGGGTCGTTGGGCGGAAGGATAGACGGCGGCGCGGGCGGCGCCAGGGGGTATCGCTCGTTCCGCGCATGGCAGGGGCGGCGGCGCATCGCTTGCTGCTTCGGACAGGGAGACGGTAACCCCCATGACGGTGCCGCCCTGCGCGACACGGCCAGGCCCCGGCAGGACACGCAATTGCCATGACGCGGAACGACACGGCATCGCCGCTGGTGCCCACCACCTTCTCGACCCAGCACCTGCCCGGCCCCCGGCAGTTCGCGGCCTATCGCGACGAATGCGGCGGCTGGCTGGATACGGCGCCGGTCGGCGATGCCGCGCGGCACTTCCCGATGCGGGCCACCGCCTGGTCGCTGGGACCGCTGGCGCTGATCGCATCGGCCTCCCCGCCCGTCGTGAACCGGCGCACGGCCGCGCATATCCGCCGCGACCAGATGGACCATTGGTCGATCAACGTGATGACCGGCGGCAGCCTGCGCGCCCGCATCGGCGATGCCGACGTGGACATGCGGCCCGGCGTGCCGCACCTCTTCGCGCTGCACGACGCCAATGCGACCACGCGGGATGAAGCCGGCTGGACGCGGCTGTTCATCGCGCGCGACACGCTGCCGGGGCTGGCGCCGGTGCTGGATGGCCTGCGCAACCGGCCGCTGCCTGGGCCCCTGTGGGGCCTGGTCGGCGACTACATGCAAGCCCTGGCGCTGCGCCTGCCCAGCATGACCGAGGCCGATACCCCCGCGGTCGTCGCCGCCACCCGCGCCCTGGTCGCCGCCGCCGCCGAGGCCAGCACCGACGCCCTGCACGCCGCCCGCCCGCAGATCGACCAGGTGATGCGGGCGCGCATCCTGGGGCTGATCCGCGCCAACCTGGGGTCCTGCATGCTGGGACCGGAACGGCTGTGCCGGATGGCGGGAGTGTCGCGGTCAGCACTCTACCGCCTGTTCGAACCGCTCGGCGGGGTCGCCCGCACGATCCAGGCCGAACGCCTGCGCGAAGCCCATCGCCGCCTGGCCGAGGCCGAAGACCGGCGCAGCATCCAGGCCATCGCCGAAGGGCTGGGGTTCTTCGACCCCTCCAGCTTCAGCCGCGCCTTCCGACAGGAATTCGGCGTGACACCGACCGCCCTGCGCCGCGGGGCACCGCCCGTCACGCCAGCGACCGCGCGCCACACCGCACCGCGCGGCACACTGGACGTGCTGCGGGGGCTGGGAAGGTAGGGGGTGTAAGAATTGGGGAGTTGCGCTTTGAAAGGGGCTTTGCCCCTCTCAAACTCTCCCCACCAGGGGCCGCCGCCCCTGGACCGGCGCGATGTATTGGAAAAATAAAGGGAGGGGCATGGAGCACGCCTGATCAATAGCGTGACCTTGATGCCCCTCCCTTTATTTTTCCAAACCCGTGGGTTCCAAGGGGCCACGGCCCCTTGGTGGGGGAGGTGTGGAGGGGGTGTTCAGACCGGAGACATCCCTGACGCCTGTTCGGAGACATGCTTGACGCTTTTGGGCTTGGTTTCTCGGGAGAGGGACGATGCCCTGGAAGGCGTTATCTGTGATCGACACCCGTCGGGAGTTCGTCCGTCTGGCCAGCGTCGGCGATGTCAGCGTGGCGGCGTTATGCCGTCGCTTTGGCATCAGCCGGCAGAGCGGTTTCACCCTGTTGCGGCGTCACCGCGAGGTTGGCGATGCGGGCCTCGTGGAGCGCTCGCGCCGGCCGCACGACAGCCCCAGGCGGGTGGCGCCCGAGATCGAGGCGCAGCTGCTTGCCCTGCGCGCGGCGCACCCGCGCTGGGGCGGGCGCAAGCTGGCGCGGCGGCTGCGCGACCTGGGCGTGGAGGGGGTGCCGGCGCCATCGACGGTGACGCAGGTGCTGCGCCGTGCCGGCCAGATCGACCCGATCAAGGCCGAGCGGCATCGCGCCCTGACCCGCTTTGAACGCCCAGCCCCGAACGAGCTGTGGCAGATGGACTTCAAGGGCCACATCCCGGCCGGCAGCCGGCGCTGCCACCCGCTGACCGTGCTGGACGATCATTCGCGCTACGCCCTGGGCATCGCCGCCTGTGCTGGCGAGACGCTGATCGAGGTCCAGGGTCGGCTGACCGCGCTGTTCCGCCGCTATGGCCTGCCCGGCGCCATCCTGTGCGACAATGGCTCACCCTGGGGCGCCACGGGCCATACCGGCAGGCTGGCGGTGCAGCGCAGCGCCTTCGAGGTCTGGCTGATGCGGCTGGGCGTGGCGACCCTGCATGGGCGGCCGCGGCATCCGCAGACCCAAGGCAAGGACGAGCGGTTCCACCGCACGCTGGATGTGGAGGTGCTGCAGGGCCGGCGCTTCGCCGACCTGGACGACTGCCAGGCGGCGTTCAACGCCTGGCGGCCAGTCTACAACGAACAGCGCCCGCATGAGGCGCTGGGCATGGACGTGCCGGCGAGCCGCTACCGGCCCAGCAGCCAGGGCTTTCCCGAGGTGCTGCCGACGCCCGACTACTACCAGACCGACCTGGTGCGCCGGGTGCGGCCGAATGGCTGCTTCAAGCTGCATGGCAGGATGGTCGGGCTGTCGCAGGCCTTCGCCGGGCTGGACATCGCGCTGCGTGCGACGGGGCGGGATGGCGTGCTGAGCCTGCACTTCATGCGCTTCAGGCTGGGTGAGGTGGACATCACCGGGCCAGAAACGATAATCGGACCCGTCAGGGATGTCTCCGAACACCCGTCAAGCATCTCTCCGGTCTGAACAAGGGGGCGAAGCCCTCTCCACGGCGCAACTTCCCCCAATTCTTACACCCCCTACCGCCACCGCATCGGCAGCACGTCCGGTGCCTTGGGCAGGGCGGTCAGGGTGCCGGTATTGGCGGACAGGGGGGTGCCTTCGGTTTTTACTTTGGGCGAGAACATCCGTTTGATCGTCCAGGACTGGCTGGTGCCGTTGTCCCATTGGATGGCCAGGGTGGCGCCGGTGCGGGTCCAGACGCCGGCGGTGTCGCAGACATGCGGGCCGATGTTGATCTTGGACAGGCGGAAGGCTTCGTGGCCGCGGTCCAGCAGGATGAAGGGCGGCGCCAGCGGAACGAAGCCCCCGGGATCGGCGACGTGCCACCAGCCGAGCCATTCCATGATCTTGTTCGGCCCGTTCTCGGCGGCGTCCAGGCGGCGTTTCTGGAACAGGTCGGTGAAGGCGGGCTTGGGTTTCGCGCCCATGCCGACTTGTTCCAGGTCGTTCCAGCCGATCAGGCGGCGGGGGAAGTTCGGTTCCTCGTTCAGGATATTGGCGACGAAGATCAGATTGGGGCCTTTGTGGGTGCCGTTCGCCTCGGGCGTGTCGCCGTCCTTCAGTTCGGCGGTCAGGGTGGTGATCTGGCCGCCCTGCTGCATGGCGTCGTTGCTGACGCCGGTCTGTGCGACCAGCCATTCGACTTTCTTGCCGTCGGCTTTTTTCACTTCGAGCAGCACGAAGATATGCGCGCTGTCGCGGTTGCGCTCACCGGTCTTCGGGTCTTTCCAGTAGCCGCCGCGGATGATGCAGGCATCGCCCGGCTTGGGGCCCTTGCCATTGGCGACGGCGCGGGTATCGGCCTCGGACTCCAGCCGCACCCAGGATTGTCGCTTCACCTTGGTGAAGATCGAGAGGTTTTCGCCGATGCGGTAGGTCAGGCCTTCGTTCGGGGCGGAACGGTTGACCAGCGTATTGTCGCGGCACCCCAGCCGCCACAGCAGGAAATGCGGCAGGAAGCCGCAGGTGGTCCCCGCCCCTTGGCCGTAGTCCTTGGCGATGTGGTCGAAGCCGATCTGCCGCCAATGGACGTAATCCGCCCGCTTGGTGGTTTCGGGCAGGAAATCCCTGCACAGGCGGACGGAGGCGGCGCGGATATCGGACATGCAACGAGGCTAGGGGTGCCGCGATGTAACAAGCAACACACCAGTCCGTTACAAAGTTAACGCGCCGGCAATACCACGGCGCGGCAGGGTCCGAAGCCGATGGAGACGAAGCCGTCTCGGTGGGCGTGGGCCGCCAGGATCACCTCGTCGCCGTCTTCCAGGAAGCGCCGGCTCTCGCCCGAGGCCAGGGTCAGCGGCTGGCGGCCGCCCTGGGTGATTTCCAGCAGGCTGCCCTGGCTGCCGGGGTCTGGGCCGGAGATGGTGCCGGAACCGAAGAGGTCGCCCGCCGCCAGGTTGCAGCCGCCGCTGGTGTGATGGGCGACGAGTTGGGCGACGGTCCAATACAGGTCCCGCGCGGTGCCGCGCGACAGGCGCTGCGGCGCCAGGTTCTTGGCGGCCAGGCCCGGGGTCATGAGGAAGACCTCCAGGGTCAGTGCCAGGGCGCCCTGGGCCTGGTCGGAATCGTCCCACAGGTAGTCCATCGGCGCGGGATCGCCGGCGGGGCGTGGCGCCTGCGGGGCGCGGAACGGGGCGAGGGCTTCCGGCGTCACGATCCAGGGGGAGATGGTGGTGGCGAAACTCTTGGCCAGGAAGGGGCCGAGCGGCTGGTATTCCCAGCCCTGGATATCGCGGGCGGAAAAATCGTTCAGCAGGCAGAAACCGGCGATGTGGTCGGCGGCCTGCGCGATCGGGATGGCTTCGCCCAGATCATTGCCCGGCCCGATCCAGACGCCGAGTTCCAATTCATAGTCCAGGTTCCGCGACGGGCCGAACGATGGTTCGGTCTCGGTCGCCGGCTTGCGCTGGCCATTCGGCCGCCGGATCGCGGTGCCGGAGGGCAGCAGCGAGGAGGCCCGCCCGTGGTAGCCGATGGGCACGTATTTGTAGTTCGGCATCAGCGGCGCATCGGGGCGGAACAGCCGGCCGACGTTGGTCGCGTGGTGGATGCCGGCGTAGAAATCCGTGTAGTCGCCGACGCGGGCGGGCAGCACGGCGGCGGCGCTGTGCAGATGCGGTTCCAGGGCCGCCTGGTGCGGGCTGCCATCGGCCAGCGCCGCCGACAGCCCGGCGCGCAGCGCTTTCCGCGCTTCCGTGCCCAGGGCCAGCAGCGGGTTCAACGTGGCGCCGGCACCGGCCAGGGCCGCGTCGCGCGCGGCGCCGTCCAGCACCGTCGCGGCAACGGCCAGGTCCAGCACCATATCGCCGATGGCGACCGCGCCGCGCGGGGCGGCTGGATCGACCACGCCGAGCGGCAGGTTCTGGATCGGGAAATCCGCATGCCCATTGGCCGAGGCGACCCAGGAGCGCAGGGCCGGGTCGTGCGTCGCGTCCACCATCATGGCCGCGCCGGATCAAAACGGCGGTCCAGCCCGTTCCAGCAATCGAGGTAATCCGCCCGCAGCGCTGGATGCCCGGCCGCCCAGGCGGTGACCTTCTGCGGCAGGCGAGTTTCGAACATGAAGGCCATGGTGTCGCGCATCCGATGGGGTTTGAGATCGACGCTGGAGGCCTGGGCAAACGCCTCCGCATCCGGGCCGTGGGGCAGCATGCAATTGTGCAGCGAGAAGCCGCCGGGGCGGAAGCCCTCGGGCTTGGCATCGTAGATTCCGTAGAGCAGGCCCATGAACTCGGACATCACGTTCATGTGGTACCAGGGCGGGCGGAAGGTGTCCTCGGTCACCGACCAGCGATCGGGGAAGATGACGAAATCGACGTTGGCGGTGCCCGGGGTTTCCGAAGGTGCTGTCAGCGTCGTGAAGATCGACGGATCGGCGTGGTCGAACAGCACCGGCCCCACCGGGGAAAATCGCCGCAGGTCGTAGGTATAGGGCGCGTAATTGCCGTGCCAGGCGACGACATCCAGCGGCGAATGCGCAAGCTCGGTGGTCCAGAGCGTGCCGCCCCATTTGACCGTCATGGCAGTGGGCGCGTCGCGGTCCTCATACCGCGCCACGGGGGTCATGAAGTCGCGCGGATTGGCCAGGCAATTGGCGCCGATCGGGCCGCGTTCCGGCAGGGTGAAGGCGCCACCGTAGTTTTCGCAGATATAGCCGCGCGCCGGGCCGTCCATCAGGTCCACGGCGAACTTGACGCCGCGCGGGATGACGACGACCTGGCCGGGTGCGGCCTCGATCAGGCCGAATTCGGTGCGGAAGCGCAGGGCACCCTGCTGCGGCAGGATCAGCATCTCGCCATCCGCGTTGTAGAAGACCTCATCCGTCATCGAGCGCGTGACGAAGTAGAGGTGCGCCGCCATGCCGTTCTGGCCGGTGACATCGCCCGCCGTGGTGGCGGTGTGAATGCCCTGGATGAAATTCAGCGTGGCGTTGGGGATGGCGATGGGGTCCCAGCGCATCGGCGCGGGGGGGATCTCCACCTCGGCGCAGGGGGCGCTGCGGAAGAAGCCCGGGTCGCTGCGCATGAACCGCCCCCAATGCCGCACGGTCGGGCGGATGCGGTAGAGCCAGGAGCGTTCGTTCGACGCGCGCGGCGCGGTGAAGGGCGAACCGGAGAGTTGTTCGGCATAAAGCCCATAGGCGCAGCGCTGCGGGCTGTTGCGCCCGATCGGGAGGGCGCCTGGCAGGGCCTCGGTCTCAAAGGCATTGCCGAAGCCGGTCATGTAGGCGGGCGTGCCGAGGCGGGTGGCCTGGTCCATGGCGATGTCCTCCGTTCGACGGCTGAGCAGGTGGCGCCGTGGAGAGGGCTTTGCCCCCTTGTTCAGACCGGAGAGATGCTTGACGGGTGTTCGGAGACATCCCTGACGGGTCCGATTATCGTTTCTGGCCCGGTGATGTCCACCTCACCCAGCCTGAAGCGCATGAAGTGCAGGCTCAGCACGCCATCCCGCCCCGTCGCACGCAGCGCGATGTCCAGCCCGGCGAAGGCCTGCGACAGCCCGACCATCCTGCCATGCAGCTTGAAGCAGCCATTCGGCCGCACCCGGCGCACCAGGTCGGTCTGGTAGTAGTCGGGCGTCGGCAGCACCTCGGGAAAGCCCTGGCTGCTGGGCCGGTAGCGGCTCGCCGGCACGTCCATGCCCAGCGCCTCATGCGGGCGCTGTTCGTTGTAGACTGGCCGCCAGGCGTTGAACGCCGCCTGGCAGTCGTCCAGGTCGGCGAAGCGCCGGCCCTGCAGCACCTCCACATCCAGCGTGCGGTGGAACCGCTCGTCCTTGCCTTGGGTCTGCGGATGCCGCGGCCGCCCATGCAGGGTCGCCACGCCCAGCCGCATCAGCCAGACCTCGAAGGCGCTGCGCTGCACCGCCAGCCTGCCGGTATGGCCCGTGGCGCCCCAGGGTGAGCCATTGTCGCACAGGATGGCGCCGGGCAGGCCATAGCGGCGGAACAGCGCGGTCAGCCGACCCTGGACCTCGATCAGCGTCTCGCCAGCACAGGCGGCGATGCCCAGGGCGTAGCGCGAATGGTCGTCCAGCACGGTCAGCGGGTGGCAGCGCCGGCTGCCGGCCGGGATGTGGCCCTTGAAGTCCATCTGCCACAGCTCGTTCGGGGCTGGGCGTTCAAAGCGGGTCAGGGCGCGATGCCGCTCGGCCTTGATCGGGTCGATCTGGCCGGCACGGCGCAGCACCTGCGTCACCGTCGATGGCGCCGGCACCCCCTCCACGCCCAGGTCGCGCAGCCGCCGCGCCAGCTTGCGCCCGCCCCAGCGCGGGTGCGCCGCGCGCAGGGCAAGCAGCTGCGCCTCGATCTCGGGCGCCACCCGCCTGGGGCTGTCGTGCGGCCGGCGCGAGCGCTCCACGAGGCCCGCATCGCCAACCTCGCGGTGACGCCGCAACAGGGTGAAACCGCTCTGCCGGCTGATGCCAAAGCGACGGCATAACGCCGCCACGCTGACATCGCCGACGCTGGCCAGACGGACGAACTCCCGACGGGTGTCGATCACAGATAACGCCTTCCAGGGCATCGTCCCTCTCCCGAGAAACCAAGCCCAAAAGCGTCAAGCATGTCTCCGAACAGGCGTCAGGGATGTCTCCGGTCTGAACACCCCCTCCACGCCTCCCCCACCAAGGGGCCGTGGCCCCTTGGAACCCACGATGTTTGGTAGAATGAAGAGAGGGGCGTCGAAGTCACGCCGTTGATGAAGGGCGGAGACTGCCCCTCTCTTCATTCTACCAATTCCGCCGGTCCAGGGGCGGCTGCCCCTGGTGGGGTGAGTTTGAGCGGGGCGAAGCCCCTTTCAAGGCACCCCCTCCCCCACATTGCGCGCCCGGATGAAATCGACAAAGGCGCGCAGCCCCGCCGGCATCAGCCGCCGTTCGGGGTAGTAGAGGTAGGGGCCGGGAAACGGCGGGTTCCAGTCGTCCAGCACAGATTCCAACAGCCCGGCGTCGAGGTCCGGCTGGCACCATTCCTCAAACGTCGCCGCCAGGCCCAGCCCCTGCCGGGCGGCGCGCAGTTGCAGGCGGACGTCGCTGCTGGCGAGCGGGCCGCGCGGCACGATGGCGATCGCCTGCCCATCCTTCTCGAACACCCATTTCGGCTGCTGGCCGCTGGGGAAAAGCTGCCCGAAGCAGGCGTGCCGGGCCAGGTCGCGCGGGTGTTCCGGCCGGCCTGCCCGGGCGAAATAGGCGGGGGCGCCGACCACGCGAAACCGCTGCGGCGCGCCGAGGGAGACGGCGACCATGTCCTGCGCCAAGCTTTCCTCATACCGCACGCCCGCGTCGAAGCCGGCGGCGACCACGTCGATGAAATTGGCATCGACCACCAGTTCCATCTTCATCCCCGGGTGTTCGGCCAGGAAATCGATCGCCAGAGGCCCCAGGCGGAACTCCATGGCCGGCAGGGGCGCATTGATGCGCAGCGTGCCGGTCAGGCTGGCGCCCTGCGCGCCAACCGCGTCGATGGCGGCGGAGATGGCGGCCAGGGCGGGGTCCAACGTTTCCAGCAGGCTGCGCCCGGCCTCGGTCAGGGCGACGCTGCGGGTAGTGCGGTTCAGCAGGCGCACGCCCATGCGGGTTTCCAGCTCGCGCAGCCGCTCGCTGAGGGCGGCCGGTGACATGCCGAGGGCCAGGGCGGCGCGGCGGAAATTCAGGTGCCGCGCGATGGTCGCGAAAAGCCGCAGGGCGTTGAGGTCGACTGTTCGGCTCATCCTGATGACCCATCCGGAACAATGCAGGTATTCCGAATAATACACAGGACTAGGTTCCGCTTACACCACCAAGCAGGACACAGACCATGCAACTCGGATCACACGGCCCCAGTGTTTCAGCCCTCGGCCTCGGCACGATGGGCATGTCGGATTTCTACGGCCCGGCCGACCGAGCGGAGAGCATCGCGACCATCCATGCCGCGATGGAGGCGGGGATCACCCTGCTCGACACCGGCGATTTCTACGGCAGCGGCCACAATGAAATGCTGATCGCCGAGGCCCTGGAGGGCCGCGACCGCTCGCAGGTCGTGCTGAGCGTGAAATTCGGCGCGCAGCGCGACCCCGCCGGCGGCTTCATCGGCATCGACACCAGCCCCGCCGCCATGAAGAACGCCCTGGCGCAGAGCCTGAAGCGCCTGCGCACCGACTACATCGACATCTACCGCCCTGCCCGGCTCGACCCGAAACTGCCCATCGAGGAAACGGTCGGCGCCATGGCCGAGATGGTGAAGGCCGGATACGTCCGCCACATCGGCCTGTCGGAGATGTCGGCCGCCACCATCCGCCGCGCCCATGGCGTGCACCCGATCAGTGACCTGCAGATCGAGTATTCGCTGATCTCGCGCGGGGTAGAGGCGGAGATCCTGCCGACCCTGCGGGCGCTGGGCATCGGGCTGACCGCCTATGGCGTGCTGTCGCGCGGCTTGATCAGCGGCCACTGGTCGGCCGCCCGTGCCGGTGAACGCGATTTCCGCACCATCAGCCCCCGCTTCCAGGGCGAGAACCTGGCGCACAACCTGGAGCTGGTGGAGGCCCTGCGCGGCATCGCGGCGACCAAGGGCGTCACCGTGGCGCAGATCGCGATTGCCTGGGTGGCGTCACGCGGCCCGGACATCCTGCCGCTGGTCGGCGCGCGGACGCGGGTGCGCCTGGCGGAATCCCTGGGATCGCTGGCGGTCACATTGGATGCGGGGGACTTGGCGGCGATCGATGCCGCGGTGCCGCCGGGTGCGGCGGCCGGCGCCCGCTACGATGCCCATGCCATGGCGGCATTGGACAGCGAGCGGGTGTAAAAAAAGGGGACTGGCGCGCCCGGGAAGGTTCGAACTCCCAACCTCCAGATCCGTAGTCTAGCGCTCTATCCAGTTGAGCTACGGGCGCGCAGTGGGGCAGCATCTAGCGGAGAGGCGGTTCTGTCGCAACCCCTCCGCGCCATCAAAATCAGGCGGCGAGTTTATCCAGCTCGCGCACCACCGCCTCACCCATCACGGTCGTGCCCACGCGGGCACGGCCGGGCTGCATGATGTCGGCCGTGCGCAAGCCGCCGGCCAGCACATTTTCCACCGCCTTCTCGATCAGCGCCGCGTCTTCCTCCATGCCGAAGGACAGGCGCAGCAGCATCGCGAAGGACAGCATCTGCGCGCAGGGGTTTGCGACGCCCTTGCCAGCGATGTCGGGGGCCGAGCCATGGATCGGCTCATACAGCGCCCTACGACGGCCGGAGGCGTCAGGCGCGCCCAAGGTGGCCGAGGGCAGCATGCCCAGCGACCCCGTCAGCGCGGCCGCGAGATCCGACAACAAATCGCCGAACAGATTGCTGCCGAGGACGACGTCGAACTGCTTCGGCCGGCTGGCCAACTGCATCGCGCAATTATCGGCGTACATGTGCGACAGCGTGACGTCGGGATATTCGGCGGCACCGACCTCCGACACCACCGCGCGCCAGAGGCGCCCGGACTGCATGACGTTGGCCTTCTCGACACTGGTCATCTTACCGGTGCGGCGGCGCGCCAGATCGAAAGCGACGCGGGCGACGCGGGCGATCTCCTGTTCGGTATAGACTTCGGTGTCGATGCCGCGGCGGCTGCCATCGGCCATGATCTCGATCCCGCGCGGCTCACCGAAATAGATGCCGCCCGTGCTTTCGCGCACGATCATGATGTCGAGCCCGCGCACCAGATCGGGCTTCAGGCTGGAGGCATCCAGCAGCGCATCCATCACCTTGGCCGGGCGCAGGTTGGCGAAGAGGCCAAGATCCTGGCGCAGCCGCAGGATGCCCAGTTCCGGTCGCTTGTCGAAGGGCAGGCTGTCCCACTTCGGGCCACCGACGCTGCCGAAGAGCACGGCATCGCTGGCCATCGCCGCTTCCACCGTGACATCCGGGCAAGGGCTGCCCAAGGCGTCGATCGCGGCGCCACCGACCAGGCCTTCGTCGATCGCGAAGGAGACGTGGCGGCGATGGTCCATCCAGTCGATGACGCGACGGACTTCGCGCATGACTTCGGGACCGATGCCGTCACCGGGAAGAACGAGCAGGCGCTTGTTGGCGGTCATGGCCGGGGCTCCATCAGGGCGGTGGTGCCGGGGCCAGCCAGCCAGGGTTGTTGCGTTGCTTCGTAGGCGTCGATGGCGCGCGTGTGGCCGAGGGTCTGGCCGATCTCGTCCAGCCCCTCCAACAGCATTTTGCGTCGCAACGGATCGACTTCGAAAGGTATTTCTTCGCCATTCGGGCGGATCACCACCTGGCGTTCCAGGTCAACGGTGACGCGGGCGTTGGCGCCGAGGCGGGAATCTTCCATCAACTGTTCGCAGATGGCGCGCGGCAGCTTGATCGGCAGGATGCCGTTCTTGAAGGAATTGCCGTGGAAGATATCGGCGAAGTCCGGCGCGATGACGCAGCGGATGCCGAAATCCAGCAAGGCCCAGGGCGCATGTTCGCGCGACGAGCCGCAGCCGAAGTTCTCATAGGCGATCAGGATTTCCGCGTGCCGATAGGGTTCGCGGTTGAGCACGAAATCGGGGTTTTCCGATCCGTCTTCCTTGTAGCGCAGCGTGTCGAACAGGAACTTGCCGAGGCCGGTGCGCTGGATGGTCTTGAGGTGCCGCGCCGGGATGATCTTGTCGGTATCGACATTGGCCAGCGGCAGCGGTGCGGCGACCCCCGTAAGCTTGGTAAAGGGGGTCATGCCATCAGCTCCCGCACGTCGGTCAGTTTGCCGGTGACCGCCGCGGCGGCGGCCATGGCGGGGGACACGAGATGGGTGCGCCCGCCGGGGCCCTGCCGCCCCTCGAAATTGCGATTCGAGGTGCTGGCGCTGCGCTGCCCGGGGGTCAGCTTGTCCGGGTTCATGCCGAGGCACATGGAGCACCCCGCTTCCCGCCATTCGAAGCCGGCGTCGAGCAGGATGCGGTCCAGCCCCTCCTCCTCCGCCTGCTTCTTCACCAGGCCCGAGCCCGGCACCACCAGGGCGCGGACGCCCGTGGCGACATGGCGGCCCTTGGCGATCCCGGCCGCGGCGCGAATGTCCTCGATCCGGGAATTTGTGCAGGAGCCGATGAAGACGACGTCGATCGGCACGCCATCCAGCTTCTGGCCCGCGGTCAGCGCCATGTAGTCCAGCATGCGCTGGATCTGGGCGCGGCGTTCCAGGTCGGGTTCGGCGGCGGGGTCGGGGACGGTGCCGGTGATCGGCAGGACCGCCTCCGGGTTCGTGCCCCAGGTGACCATGGGCGCGATGGTCGCGGCGTCGATGACCACTTCCGTGTCGAAATGCGCGCCGGCATCGGACGGCAGCGTCTTCCAATAGGCGATGGCCTTGTCCAGTTCGGCGCCCTTGGGCGCGAACTGCTTGCCGGCGACATAGGCGAAGGTCGTCTCGTCCGGCGCGATCATGCCGGCACGGGCGCCGCCTTCGATCGACATGTTGCAGACGGTCATGCGCCCGGCCATGTCCAGCGCGCGGATCGCGGAACCGGCGAATTCGATCACATGCCCGGTGCCGCCGGCGGTGCCGATCTTGCCGATGATGGCGAGCACGATGTCCTTGGCGGTGCAGCCGGGGGGCAGCACGCCATCGACCGTGACGCGCATGTTCTTCGCCGGCTTCTGGAGCAGCGTCTGGGTCGCCATGACGTGCTCGACCTCGGACGTGCCGATGCCGAAGGCGAGCGCGCCGAGGGCGCCATGGGTCGAGGTATGGCTGTCGCCGCAGACCAGGGTCATGCCCGGCAGGGACAGGCCAAGCTCCGGCCCGATCACATGCACGATGCCTTGGCGGACGTCGTTCAGCGGGATGTAGGGGACGCCGAATTCAACGACGTTGTGTTCCAAGGTCGCGATCTGCAGCGCGCTCTCGGGCTCGTTGATCGCGGTCAGGCGGTCGGCCGAGGTCGGGACGTTGTGGTCCACCACGCCGATCGTGGCATCGGGACGGCGCAGGCGGCGGCCCGCGGCCCGCAGCCCTTCAAAGGCCTGCGGGCTCGTCACCTCATGGATGAGGTGACGGTCGATGTAGAGGAGGCAAGTGCCGTCCGGCAGCGTTTCCACCACATGGGCGGCCCAGATTTTGTCGAACAGCGTGCGCGGCGCGTTGGCCATGGCTTTCCCCGGGTGATGGGGGGCTGCCCGTGCGGTGCTGGTCGGGCGGATGCCCGCGCGCTGCTGATCGGGCGGCCCCGGTGCCGTGCGACGCCCCCCGGCTGGGGGGCGTGCTACTCTCAGGCTTCGGTCGCGACCGCTGCCGTGCCCTTGGCGGGACGGGCCACGACCTTCTCGGCGATACGCGCCGACTTGCCGGTGCGGCCACGCAGATAATACAGCTTCGCACGCCGCACGCGGCCGCGACGGACCACCGCGATTTCCGCGATGTTCGGGCTGTAGAGCGGGAACACGCGCTCCACGCCTTCGCCGTAGCTGAGCTTGCGAACGGTGAAGTTGCTGTGCAGCCCCTTGTTCGAACGCGCGATGACCACGCCTTCGTAGGCCTGGACGCGGGTGCGCTCGCCTTCGACGACCTTCACCATCACGCGCACCGTATCGCCGGCGGCGAATTCGGGGATCGCGCGGGCCGCAGACAGGCGGGTGACCTGCTCCGCATCAAACGCTTGCAAAAGATTCATGACATGGTCCTTCTCGAAACCGGTTCCTAATGCGCCTGGGCGGTGGGGGCAAGCGCGCCCCCGGCCGATCCGGCGTGCATTTTCCAAAGATCGGGGCGGCGTTCCCGGGTGGCGCGGGCGGCTTGCTCCGCGCGCCAACGGGCGACATCCCCATGATTGCCCGACAGCAGGACCGGCGGCACGGGCCGCCCGTTCCATTCCGCCGGACGGGTATAGAGCGGGTATTCCAGCAGCCCGTCGGCGAAGGATTCCTCCCGCGCGCTGTCGGTCCCACCCATGACGCCCGGCAAAAGCCGGATGCAGGCATCGAGCAGCACCAGCGCCGCCGGTTCCCCGCCCGAGAGCACGTAGTCGCCGACCGAGATTTCCAGCATGCCGCGCGCTTCCAGCACGCGCTGGTCCACGCCTTCATACCGGCCGCACAACACGACCACCCCCGGCCCCGCCGCGAGATCCCGCACCAGCGCCTGGGTCAAGGGTTGCCCCCTGGGCGTCAGGTAGATCAACGGCCGGCCGCCGGGATCGGCCGCGGTACAGGCCGCATCGATCACGTCGGGCCGCATCACCATGCCGGCGCCACCACCGAACGGCGTGTCATCGACCTGCGCATGCCGGCCGAGGCCGAAACCGCGCAAATCCAGCGTGTCGCAGGACCACACACCCTCGCCCAACGCCCGGCCGGCCAGGGACTGGCCAAGCGGGCCCGGGAACATCGCCGGGAACAGGGTGATGAGGGAGGCGCGCCACATGGGATTACTCCGCGGCCTCCCGCTGGCCGCCGTTGCGGCGGTGCTGGGACCGGCGCGGCAGCGGCTCGGCATCGGCCAGGCCCAACGGAGACTCCTCGCCACCCGCTTCAGGCTGGATGATGACCTCGTCCGGCGGCACGACCTCGATCCGGCCGCCCGCCACATCGACCACGGGGACGACCTTGCGGGTGAAAGCCAGCAGGCTTTCCTCGCCCTTGGCGTCGCGAATGGTCAGGAAGGGGCCGGCACCGAAATCCTCGACCGCGATGACGCGGCCGAGCGGCGTGTTCTCGCTGAAGGCGTCCAGCCCGACCAGGTCGGCCAGGTAGAACTCCTCCTCCGCCGGGGCGGGCAGCTTGTCGCGATCGACATAGAGCCGCATGCCGGTCAGCTTCGCCGCCTGGTCGCGATCGGTCACGCCTTCGATGCGCGCGATCCCGCCGCCCAGCCAGCCGATGGCGAAGACGCGGGTCCCCGCCTCATCCGACAGGGGGCCGTAGGCGGCGACATCGGCCGGTTCCGTGGTGAAGGAACGCAGCTTCACCAGGCCCCGCACACCGTGCGGGCGGCCAATCTCACCAACCAGGATGCGGGGTTCCGGCATCGCGGCAGAACCTTAGCCGGCGGCCTTGGCGGCGCGTTCCTGCGCCTTCTTCTTCGGCGCCGACTGCTTCGGCTGCTCGACGAAGACGGGCATCGGCGCCAGGCCGGCATGGCCCAGGAACTTTGCCACGCGGTCGGTCGCCAGGGCGCCCTCGCTCAGCCAATGCGTCACGCGCTCGGACTGCAGGCGAATGCGGTCGGCGTGGTCGGACGGCAGCATGGGGTCGTAGGAACCGATCTTCTCGATGAAGCGGCCGTCGCGCGGGCTGCGGCTGTCGGCCACCACGATGTGGTAATACGGACGACGCTTGGCGCCGGCGCGCGCGAGGCGGATCTTGATGCCCATAAGAACTCTGTCTCCTGTCTTCAGTAGGGTCGTTTGTTGCCAAGGCCGGGCATGAGGGCCGCGAGTCCGCCGCGCATCAAGCCTTTCTGGCCAAGCTTGCTCATCCGCTTCATCATCGCGGACATTTCGTCATACTGCTTCAGCAGTTTGTTCACTTCCTGGACGCTGGTGCCCGACCCCGCGGCGATGCGCTTCTTGCGCGATGCCTTGATGATGTCGGGGACCTTCTTTTCCTTCTTCGTCATGCTGCCGATGATGGCGGCCTGACGCTTCAGGATGGCGGTGTCCAGGTTGGCGCCCTCAAGCTGCTGCTTGATCTTGCCGACGCCCGGCAGCATCCCGAGGATGCCCGACAGGCTGCCCATCTTGCCGATCTGCTTGAGCTGATTGGCGTAGTCGTCCAGCGTGAAGATGCCCTTCTGCATCCGGGCGGCCATCTTCTCGGCTTCCGCCTGGTCGATGGTCTCGGATGCACGCTCGACCAGCGACACGATGTCGCCCATGCCGAGGATGCGGGAGGCGATGCGGTCGGGGTGGAATTCCTCCAGCGCGTCGAGCTTTTCGCCCGCGCCCAACAGCTTGATCGGCGCGCCGGTGACGGCGCGCATCGACAGCGCGGCACCGCCGCGCGCATCACCATCGACGCGGGTCATGACGATGCCGGTGATCGACAGGCGTTCGTTGAAGGCGCGGGCGGTCTGCACCGAATCCTGGCCGGTCATGGCGTCCACGACCAGCAACGTCTCATGCGGACGGGTCGCGGATTTCACCGCGGCCACTTCCTCCATCAGCGCATCGTCGATCGACAGGCGGCCGGCGGTGTCCAGGATCAGCACGTCGAAATAGCCGCGGCGGGCGTCTTCCATCGCGCGCGCGGCGATGGCGAGCGGCCCCTCGCCCGGCACGATCGGCAGGCTGATCACGCCGGCCTGTTCGGCCAGGATCGCCAATTGCCGCTGGGCGGCCGGGCGCTGCGTGTCGAGGGACGCGACCAGCACCTTCTTGCGCTGCTTGTCCTGCAGGCGCAGCGCCAGCTTGCCGGTGGTCGTGGTCTTGCCCGAGCCCTGCAACCCGACCATCAGGATCACGACGGGGGCGGCGGCGTTGAGGTCGATGCCACGCGCGGTCGGCGCATCCGGGCCACCGCCCAGTGCCTCCACCAGCACGTCGTTGACGATCTTGATGACCTGCTGGGCCGGCTGGACCGAACGGATGACTTCCTGGCCCACGGCGCGTTCGCGCACCTTGGTCGTCAGGTCCTTGACCACCGACAGCGCGACATCGGCCTCCAGCAACGCCACGCGAACTTCGCGCAGGGCCTCGGCCACATCTTCCTCACGCAGCGCGCCGCGGCGGCGGAGCGTGTCGAAGACGCTTGTCAGACGGTTCGAGAGGGCCTCGAACATGGGGGCGGTCGATCCTTAACCAGACGTGGTCCAGACCGCCCAAACGCAATCGCGCCGCTGCGCGAGCCTTCGCGGAGCGGCGTCGTCACCCGCCGGGCGGGGGACGTGAGGGGCCAGGGCGGTCCCGTGATCGGGGGCGTATGCGGCGGGCGGGGCTGCGAGTCAACCGAAACCGGGGCCGGCCAGCCGCCGTAGCGATGCCAGCCCGGCCTCGGTCAGCACCAGCCCCTCGGCCGCGGCCTTGGCAACCAGCCCCTGCCGCCGCTCACCCGGCAGCCGCACGCCGGGTTCGGCCGTCGCGGTGCCGACCAGGGCCTCGATTCGGTCCAGGAACACCGCCTGCCCCGCCATCGCCCCTGGATCGACCGCCAGCAGGAAATGGCCGAGGCGCGGCTGGTTGCCCTCGTCGCTGAAGAAACTGTCGGCCTCGAAGCCAAAGGCCGCCCCGGTCAGTGCGACGCAGAGCAGTTCCACCACCAGCGCCAGCGCCGCGCCCTTTTCCCCGCCCATCGCCAGCATGGCGCCGCCCAGTGCCGCCTTGGCATTGGTGGTGGGCACGCCCTCGGCATCCAGCGCCCAGCCCGGCGGGATCGGCACATCATCCTGCGCCGCCTTCATCACCCGCCCGCGCGCCACCGCCGACAGGGCCAGGTCGATCACCAGCGGCGCCGCGCCGCGCCGGGGGAAGGCCGCGGCGATCGGGTTGGTGCCCAGCAGCGGGCGCTTGCCCCCCGGCACCGGCATGGCGGCGGGCGAATTGGTAAAGGCCAAGGCGACCAGCCCCGCCCCCGCCAACCGCGCCACCGGCAGGCCCATCGCGCCACTGTGATGGCTGTCGGTGATCCCGGCACAGGCGATGCCGTGGGTTTTTGTGCGTGTCAAAATTTCTGACTCGGCCAGCAGCAGGGCCGGGTAGGCGAGGCCGTGGTTGGCGGAAATCAGCACCGCGCCGCCGCGTTCGGCCACGACGGCGGGGAGTGCCGCGCCATCGGCCCGGCCGTTGCGCAAGAAAGCGCAGTACATCGCCAGGCGGGACAGGCCGTGCCCGCCCTGCCCCATCGCCTCGGCCGCGACCAGGGCGGCGGCCGTGGCCTCGGCCATGGCGGGGGCAGCGCCGGCGGCGCGCAGGGCGGCGGTGGCCAGGGTCAGGGCGTCGGTGGTGGAGAGGATCATGCCAATCGGATAGCCGTTTTGCGCGGCAGCGTCGCGCATGGGGAAGGATGCCGTGTGATCAGCGCCGCGTCTCCACCCGGGCAAAGGCCACCCGATCCTCCGCCGGGGTCGCGTGCAGGCTGGCATGGATTTTTGCCGCCCCCGGTGGTGCGCCCGGCCAGACCAGGCGCTCCGTGACCTCGGCCGCAAACCCCGCAGCCTGGAACGCCGCGACCATCGCCCCCAACCCCATCCGGTTCACATACAATCCGCTGCGCCCGACCCAGGCGCTTTCCCAGAAGCCGGGCGAAAAGCGCAACGTGTTCAAGGCGCCGCCGACATGGTCGTGGAAGTCGATCGCATGCCGCCCCAACCCGCCCGGCGCCGAGACCCGCGCCAGCGCGGCCAGCAGCCCCGGCAGCGCGTCGCGGCGAACGTGTTCCAGCACCACATCGGAAATCACCAGGTCGACGGCGCCATCCGGGATCGCGGCCAGCGCATCCGGCCCGATCAGTAGCCGCGCGCCACAGGCGGCCAGCGCGGCATCGCGGGTTCCCGCGCCCGACAGGTCCGGCGCCGGCAGGCCGCGTTCGGCGGCCAGGGCGGCGACGCGCTGATAGGCAGCGACATCCGTGGGGGCATCATCCTCCACATCCGCGAACCAGATTTGTTCGCAGCCCAGCGCGGCATAGGCGGCGGCGCGCGCCACCATCCGGCCTGGCCCGATTTCCAGCACCGATCGCGGCGCGCGCCCGGTCAGTGCGCGGAACCGCGCGACATGGCGTGCGGGTTCATCAACCAGCCGGTCGGGGTCGTCGGCGATAAAGGTGTGGCGGTTCAGCCCCAGCCGGCGAAGCCCGTCGCGCGGCAGATGCACGGCGGCGGTCGCCAGTTTCACCGCCACCTTCACCCACCAGGGCAAGGGGGCGCCGGCTGCATAGCCGGCCGGCGCCGTCGCGATCATGCGCTCTCGTACAGACGGGTCAGGCTGAATTCGCGATGGCCCAACAATTCGGCCGCCGTCAGTTCGCCATCGGCGGTGCGCTGGATGCAGTCCAGCAACGCCTCCCCCGCCTGGTCCATGTTCATCTGCCGTTGCAGCAGCGCCGTCACGTCCACGTCGATGTGTTCGGACATGGTGCGCTGCGTGCGCGGGTTCGCGGTGATCTTGATCACCGGCAGGATCGGGTTGCCGATCACATTGCCCTGCCCGGTCGGGAAGGTATGCACGGCGAACCCCGATGCCGCGCAGAGCGTCACCATCTCCGCCGCCGCCGAACTGCTGTCCATGAACCACAGCCCGGCATGCGTCGGCGTCACCGCCTTGTCGATTACGCCATCGACGGTGCAGTGCTTGCCGATCTTGGTGATGTTGCCCAGCGCCTTTTCCTCGATCGTCGTCAGCCCGCCTTCGATATTGCCCTTGGTCGGCTGGCTGTCCGACAGGTCGTTGGTTTTGTTCGCCTCGATCACCCGCTGGTAGCGGTCGAACATCGCCATGAATTCTTGCCTGATCTCCGGCGTCTTGCAGCGCGCGGCGACGAGGTGTTCGCCGCCGGTGATCTCGCTGGTTTCACCAAAGACCAGCGTGTTGCCGTTCGCCCAGAGCTTGTCAAACGCATTGCCCACCGTGGGGCAGGATGCGAGGCCGCTGGTCGTGTCGCTCTCACCGCATTTGGTGGAAACCCACAATTCATTCATCGGCGCGCGCACACGCTTCTGGCGACTGGCGTGCTTCACCAGACGGTATGCGGCGCGGGAGGCCGCAGCGATGGTATTGGTGTCGCCATTCTGCTCGATAGCAAAACCTTCGACCGGGCGCCCGGACAGGGCGATGCCTTCGACGATCTTGCCGGTCCATCCGGGTTCGATCCCGATCACCACCACGCCCGCGACATTCGGGTTGGTTCCGGTGCCGATCAGGGTCAGGAAGTGCAGGTCCAGGTCGGCGCCGAACTGCAGCCGGCCATAGGCATGCGGGATCGCCATGGACCCCTTGATGTTATGCGCCACGGCCTCGGCCGCGGCGTTGGACAGGTCGTCCACCGGCAGGATGATGACGTGGTTGCGCACGCCCATGCGGCCATTCTCACGCCGATACCCCTCGAAGGAGGCGGCTTTCAGATCGATGCCCATCTTGCTCACCACCGCTTCGTCTTGATGTTGTGGACGTGGGCGTGTTGCCCGGGGGCGATGTCGGCAACGGCGCGGCCGATGTCGGTGCCGTATTTGATGATGGTGTCGCCCTTGGCGATCGGCTTGACCGCGAGTTTGTGGCCGATGGGGATGTCATTGGCGGCGTCGAATTCGATGATGCGGTCCTGGTCCATGATCCAGCCGTTGATTCGGCTGCCGGATTTCAGCCCCTCGACCACCACGACACCCACGCTGTCACCCTCGTCATGCACGATAAAATGCACCGTCATCGGCGTTGCCCCCTGTTTTTGGTTGAGCGGACGCTAGGCTTCGGCCGGGGGGGTGGTCAACGCGGGGACCTGGGCGGAACATGGCGTCCGGCAATGATCGGGTGGCTTCGATGGCGGGCGTCTTCTGGAACGACGGGGTCTGGACGACCGAGGAGCAGAAGCTCACCGGCCCCATGGACCACGCCTTCTGGCTCGGTTCCGTCGTCTTCGACGGTGGTCGCGCGATCCGTGGCACCGTGCCGGACCTGGACCTGCATTGCGCCCGCGTGGTGCGTTCGGCCGAGGCGATGCTGATGAAACCCACCCTGGCGGCCCCCGAGATCGAGGCCCTGTGCCGGGAGGGCGTGCGCCGCATGGGGCCGGAGGCGGTGCTCTATATCCGCCCGATGTTTTTTGCGCGTGGCGGCATGCCGCCCTTGCGGCCGGACCCGGCGACGACGGTTTTTACGCTCGCGATCTATGACAGCCCATTGCCTGGGGCGGCCGGGTTTTCCGCCACCCTGGCGCCCTTCCGCCGCCCCGCGCCCGACCAGGCGCCGACCGATGCCAAGGCCTCCTGCCTCTATCCGAACAGCGCACGTGCCACGGTCTGGGCCTTTGAACGCGGCTTCGACAATGCGGTGGTCTGCGATGCGGATGGCAGGATCGCGGAATTCGCCTCGGCCAACCTGATGGCGGTGAAGGATGGCGTGGTCTTCACCCCGGCGCACAACGGCAGCTTCCTCAACGGCATCACGCGCCAGCGGGTCATCGCCCTGCTGCGCGGCGCGGGGGTGGAGGTGCGGGAGGTCGCGATGGACAGCGTCGACCTCGACAGCGCCGACGAGATCTTTTCGACCGGCAACTACGGCAAGGTGCAGCCCTGCACGCGCTATGGCACCCGAAACCTCAACGCCGGCCCGGTCGCGGCCGAGGCACGGCGTCTCTATATGGAATTCTGCGAAACCGCGCGGATGCTGCCCCGGGTCGATTGAGGCAGCACCCGCGGATTGATCAGGCCGCCGGCTGCGCGCGGCGACGGCCGCGCAGCAGGCCCAGCCCGACCAGGCCGGTGCCGAACAGCGCCAGCGACATCGGTTCCGGCACCGACACCTGCAACACGGACGGCGTCCCGTTCTCGCGCGCATAGACGATCTGCAGGTCGCTGCCCGCGCCCAGGCTCACGAAATTCGTCACCTGGCTGGTCGGGCCGGTCACGGTGCCCGGCTGCAACGCGCCGTTCACATAGACGCCCGACCCATCGTCATGGGTGATGACGAGGTTCATGCCGGCCGTGTCGATCGGGTTGGCCCGGAACACGAACAGCGTCGCATAGTCGTAGCCGGCGGCGCTGCCGCTGGAGGCCAGGAAGTTCGCCAGCGTGCTGTAGTTGCCGAAGAAGGACGAACCACTGCCGGAGTAACCCGAGATCCCCGCGGCATTGGCCCCGAAGAAGGCGGAGTTCAGGTCGCCGGTCGGGAGCGTGTTCTGCGCCGCGTTGTTCACGAAGTTCAGTTCACCATTGTAGGTGAAGGTCGCCGTCATCAGCGCCCCGGCCGGTGGAGGCAGGGTGGAGCCGAGTGCGGTGCCTGGCTGGTTATAGGCATAGACGCTGACGTCGTAGCTCGGCCCGGCTTCGGCAACGCTGCCGAGCGCGACGGCGCCGAGAAGCGCGCCGAGAGCAATGCTCTTCCATGAGGTGATGGTCATTGTGAACTCCGTTGTCCGAAGCGACGACAAACGACGCCTCCTGACCAGACTTCGCAAACCCCATGCCACGCAAACTTTCTCTTATGAGACAATCACTTGTGTGGCTTCCAGTTTTGGTAACGGACGATTCGTAAAATTTCCCGACAGCCGCCGCCGGGATAAACGGGTCAGGCGGGCAGGCTGCGCAGCGCCCCGGAAAACGCCTCCAGCGTCCGCACCACGTCGTCGTCGGTATGGGCCAGGGACATGTAGTACTTGCTGTCGCCCTTCAGGATCCCGGCCTCCCGCAGATGCCGGTTCACATGCGCCTGCATCGCCGTGTCGTTGCGCAGCGTGTCGCGGTAGTTGGCGATCTCGCCATCGGTGAAGACCACGTCGAACAGCACGGGTTCGCCCACCACCTGGGCGGCGATGCCGGCCGTGGCGATGCGCTCGGCCAGCCCCGCCATCATGGCGCGGCCACGGGCGAAGACGTCTTCATAGACACCGGGTTCGCGCAGCAGTTCCAGGGTCGCCAGCCCCGCGACGGCGGCGACCGGATTGCCCGACATGGTGCCGATCTGCATCAGGAAGCCGGCGTCGCCCACCTTGGCGCGGTCGAAATGCGCCATGATGTCGGCGCGCCCGGCGATCGCCGCCAACGGAAAGCCGCCGCCCACGATTTTTCCGAGCGTGCAGAGGTCGGGCGTCACGCCATACAATTCCTGCGCGCCGCCATAGGCGAAGCGGAAGCCGGTCACGATCTCATCGAAAATCAGCGGGATGCCGAAGCGCGTGGTCACCTCCCGCAGCGCCGCCAGGAAACCCGGCTTGGGCGGGATCAGGCGCTGCAGCGGTTCGACGATGACGCCGCCCAACTCGTCGTGATGCGCCTCGATCAGCGCCATGGCGGCGGCGATGTCGTTGAACGGCGCGACCAGGATGTCATCGGCGATATGCGCGGGAATGCCCGGCGAATCGGAGACGGCCTGGGGGAAGTTGGGCGAGCGCCTGGGGTAGGTGCTCATCATCCCGTGGTCGGACATGCCGTGGTAGCCGCCCTCGAACTTCAAAATCTTCTCGCGGCCGCGAAAGGCGCGGGCGACGCGCATCGCATACATGTCGGCCTCGGTGCCGCTCGACAGGAAGCGCACCTGGTCCGCGCAGGGCACCGCATCGACGATGGCCGCGGCCAGTTCGATCCCGGCCGGGTTGTTGGCGAAGAAGGTGGTGCCGCGCAGGATCTGGGCCTGCACGGCCGCGGTCACCGCCGGATGCGCATGCCCCACGAACATCGGCCCGGAGCCGATCAGGAAGTCGATGTACTCCCGCCCCGTGTTGTCGCGGACATGCGCGCCCGATCCCTCCACGATGACCAGGTCACTGGCCAGGTTGCCGAAATGCCCGGCGGGGAGCACGCGATGGGCAGTATGCAGAAGATCATCCATGGGACGACCCTGAAACGCGCAGCCCCGGGGCGCAACCCGTCAGGCGGCGATCAGCGTGCCGATCAACGCCTCCACCATCGCGCGATCGGGGGTCGCGCCATCGCGCGCGCGCAGCGCGCCGGCGGCCGAGGCGAAGCGCAGGGCGGCCTCGATCCCCTGCCCCTCGGCCATCGCCAGCGCATAGGCGCCGTGGAACACGTCGCCCGCGCCGGTCGTATTGGTCGCCTGCACCGGAAAGGCCGGCATCTCGCGCGGTTTGTCGTCGCCGGGGACCATCCACAGGGTGCTGTCCTCCCCCCGCGTGACCGCGACCATCTTCAGCGGACCGGAGGCCAGGGCGCGGCGCAGCGATTCCCTGGGCGGCGCGCCACCGCCAAAGACCGAAAGCCCGGTCGCGGCGAAAATCGCGTGGCCGACGCGGGGCACCAGGTCGCGCAGGATGCGGGCCTCGGACTTCTCGGCGTCCAGCACCGTCGGCAACCCGATCGCGGCGGCGGCGTCCAGCACGACGTGCGATCCCTCCGGCCAGCGCGGATCGGTCAGCACCGCGCCGGCTTCGGCCAGCAGGTCCAGCGGCAGCCAGGATGGATCGGGCGACAGGCCATCGCCGCGATAGGTGACGATGGCGCGTTCGCCCATCTTGTCCACGATCACCGCCGACAGCGCGCTATGGGCACCGGGGATGCGGCGCAGATGGGTGACGTCCACGCCCTCGGCGTCCAGCGCCTCGGCCTGGGCAGCGCCGGCCTCGTCATCGCCGACGCGGCCCCAGAACAGCGCGCGGCCGCCCAGGCGCACCACGGCGATGGCGGCATGCGCCCCCATGCCGCCGATGCCGAGGTTGTAGCCCCGGGCGGTGGTCTTCGACGGAGGGGCCTGCACTTCATCGACGCGGAAGGTATGGTCCAACACGACCTGACCACAGCAAATGACGGTTGCGGGTTTGCGGGGTGGGGTGCTGTCCATGCGTGACAAAGACTCCGTGCCGGGCTGGCTTGCCGAGCATATCCTGTGGCTGGCGCCAGATGTCATGGTGATCGACAAGCCTTTCGGCCTGCCGGTCGATGGCGGGCGCGCCCAGAAACCCAGCCTTGAATCCTGGTGGCCCGTCTTGCAGATGGGAAAGCGGCACCCGCCGCAGCCGGCGCATCGGCTGGACATGGATACCGCCGGCTGCCTCGTCCTGGGCCGGACAAAACCGGCGCTGGCGGCGCTGGGCACGCTGTTCGCGGGCAGCGGCGTGCAAAAAACCTATTGGGCGGTGACCCGGGGCGGGCCGAAGGGCGATGCCGGGGTGGTCGACCTGCCGCTGGCCAAGGTCAGCAGCAAGGCCCGGGGCTGGCGCATGCTGCCCGGTCCCGCGGGGCTGCCGGCCCAGACCGCCTGGCGCGTGCTGGGGCGCGGGGGCGGCCTGTGCTGGCTGGAACTGCGGCCCAAAACCGGGCGGACGCACCAGTTGCGGGTCCATGCGGCGGCGGCCCTGGGCGGGGCGATCCTGGGCGACGCGGTCTATGGCAGCGCCGGGCCGGGGCTGCATCTGCTGGCGCGGGCCATCGGTTTCGACTGGCCGGACGGACGGGTGGAGGTCACCGCCCCCGTGCCCCCGCACATGCGCGACGCGCTCGCGGCCTGCGGGTTCAGTCCAGCGGCGGCAGCGCCGCCCGGGCCAGCGGCCGCGCCACCGGCATCGGCACCTTCGCGCTGAGCCGCGTGCCGCCCGGCCCCGCTGGCGGCCTGCCTCCGGGCAGTCAATTATTCCGCCAGATGGCCCGCCGGCCCCTTGCGGCAAATCAGTGACCACGGACAGTGCGGACATCACCCTCGACGTCCGTCCCGCCACCCGCACGCAGCAAAAGGAAGTTCGCATGCATCCCCACCGCCTGATCCTGCCCGCCCTTGGCCTGATGCTGGCCGTCGCACCCATGGCCCTGGCGCAGCCCGCCCCCACCCCGCCCGCCCCGGCCGCCCCGGCCGCCGCCGCCCGTGTCACCGCGGTCACCGCCCGCGTGCAGTCGGTGAACCAGACGACGCGGGAGGTCGTGCTGCGCGGCGCCGATGGCCGTCTCGTCACCATCGTCGCCGGCCCCGAGGTGCGGAACCTGGCCCGTGTGCGCGTCGGCGACCGCGTCGTGGCGGAATTCCAGGAAGCCGTGGTCCTGGCGCTTGCCCCGGCCGGCACGGCCGCGCCGCCCGAAGCCATGTCCAGCGTCGACCGCGCGGCCGAGGGCGCGCAGCCCTCCGCCGCGGCCGTCGAGGCCATTCGCGTGCGGGTGCGCATCGACGCGGTCAATGCCGCGGAAGGCCGCGTCACCTTCACCGGCCCGCGTGGCCAGCGCACCACCGTGGTGCATGAACCCGCGCTGCGGGCCTTCGTCGCCGGGCTGAAGCCGGGCGACGAGGTCGATGTGACCTGGGCCGAGGCCATGGCCGTGCGCGTCGAACCCGCAGGTCGATGAACACCTGATACTTACGATATCGACACGCAAGTCATTCCGCCCGGCTTCCGACTTGTTAAGGTGGCCCGTCTTGGCGGCATGACGCGTGGCGTCTCCATCAGGCGATTGCGCCGGGCAGCCCCGGCGGTGACCACGGCGGAAACCGGCACGCCGGGGCACATCACGACCCGAGCCGGCAAAAAAAGGGGGACCGAACCATGGAAATACCGATGTCGAAGAAACTCAGCGCCGAATTCCTCGGGACGCTGTGGCTGGTGCTGGGCGGTTGCGGCAGCGCCGTGCTGGCCGCGGCCTTCCCGGGGGTGGGGATCGGGCTGCTGGGCGTGTCCTTCGCCTTCGGGCTGACGGTGCTGACCATGGCCTTCGCCATCGGCCATATCTCGGGCTGCCACCTGAACCCGGCGGTGACCCTGGGCCTGGTCGCGGGCGGGCGGTTCCCGGCGGGGCAGGCGGTTCCCTACATCATCGCGCAGGTCGCGGGCGGTATCGCGGGGGCCGCGGTGCTCTACGCCATCGCCAGCGGCAAGGTCGGGTTCGACCTTTCGGCCGGCTTCGCGTCCAACGGCTATGGCGACCACTCGCCCGGCAAGTACAGCATGAACGCGGCGCTGGTGGCCGAGGTCGCGATGACCTTCTTCTTCCTGTTCGTGATCATGGGCGCGACGCATCGCAAGGCGCCCCCCGGCTTCGCGCCCATCGCGATCGGCCTGTGCCTGACCTTGATCCACCTGATCAGCATCCCGGTGACCAATACCAGCGTGAACCCGGCGCGCAGCACGGGGCCCGCGCTGTTCGTGGGCGGCTGGGCGCTGCAACAGCTTTGGCTGTTCTGGGTCGCGCCGATCGCCGGCGGGGTGCTGGGCGGGTTGGTCTATCGCGGGCTGGCGTCGGACGAGGATTGAGGCATTCGCGCGCCGCCCCGGCCCGGCTGGCCGGGGCGGCGCATGGCGTCCCATGATGCGGCGAACCGCCAAAAGGCCCCGCCCATGCGCATCCTGGTCGTCAACAGCAACACCACCGACAGCGTCACCACCCGCATCGCCGAGGCCGCGCGCGCCGCCGCACCAGCCGGCTGCGACATCGAGGCGATCTCCGCCCCCTTCGGCCTGCCGCTGATCGTCACGCGCGCCGATTGGCTGGTCGCCGGCCCCGCGACCCTGGCCGCCCTGCAATCCCGCGCGCAAACATTCGATGCGGCCGTCGTCGCCTGTTTCGGCGATCCGGGCGTGGAGGCGGCGAAGGAATTGTTCGACGTGCCGGTGATCGGCATCAGCGAGGCCGCGTTCCACGCCGCCTGCCTGCTCGGCCGCCGCTTCGGCGTGGTCAGCTTCACCCGCGCCCTGCAACCGATGTTCCAGGATTGCCTGGACCGCGCCGGGCTGACCGCGCGCTGCGCCGGGTTCCGCATGGGGCCGGCGTTTTCCGGCGACCCGGGGCTGGTCGCGGAGGAACGGCGGGAGATGCTGCTGGACCTGGTGCGCGCCTCGCAGGAACAGGATGGCGCGGAGGTGGTGATCCTGGCCGGTGGGCCGCTGGCCGGGGTGGCGCCCGTGTTGCAGCCGATGGTGGGCGTGCCGCTGGTGGATGGGACGGCGGCGGGGGTCAGGCTGGCGGCAGCGCTGGTGGGCTTGGCGCCCGCGCGCCGTGAACCACGCCCGCGACCGCTGGCGGGCTACGCGCCGGGGCTCGCGACACTTTACGGGCGACCACACACCTGACGGAAAGGTGAAGCCCCTGCCCCATCCGGACCATAATCCGGTTACAGCCCTGGGGCAGGCTCGCCGCCATGATCGATGCCCGCGCCATTATCGCGGCCAGCCGCTTCGGGCTGGGTCCGCGCCCCGATCAACCCCCGCCGGCCGATCCCGAGGCCTGGCTGCTGGCCCAGCTTGGCCCGCCCGGCCCACCGCCCCCCGTCCCCGGCTTCGACACCCCGCCCAGCGTGCTCGACGGTCTGACCGCCTGGCGGGAGGATGAGCGCAACCCCCCGCCCCCCGGCACCCCCTATCCCCGCAACCGCTTCCAGGACGCCGAGCGCGACGGCTGGGCCATCCAGCGCCTGACCACCGATCAGCCCTTTCGCGAACGCCTCGTCGCGTTCTGGGCCAACCACCTGACCGTCTCCCGGCGAGAGGGTTTTGTCGCCGTCCTCGGCGGTCCCTATCTGCGCGACGTCATCCGCCCGCACGTGACCGGGCGCTTCGCCGATATGCTGGTCGCCTCGGCAAAACATCCGGCCATGCTGATCTATCTGAACGGCAATGCCTCGATCGGGCCGGACAGCCCCTGGGGCAAGCGATCGGGGCGCGGGCTGAACGAGAACCTGGGCCGCGAGATCCTGGAACTGCACAGCCTGTCGCCCGCCGGGGGCTATTCCCAGGCCGATGTCACCGCCTTCGCCATGCTGCTGACCGGGTTGAGCGTCGAAACCACGCGCGACCCGCTCGGCTACCTGTTCCGTCCCAGCAACCACCAGCCCGGCATCAAGCAGGTGATGGGCCGCGATTTCGGCGATGGCGAAGCCGCGATCGAGGAAGCCCTGCGATGGCTCGCCAACCATCCCGCGACGCATCGCCATCTGGCCACCAAGCTCGCGCGCCATTTCGTCGCCGACGATCCGCCGCCCGCCGCCGTGGCAAAGCTGGAGGGCGTGCTGCGCGACACCCAGGGCGACCTCGGCGCCGTGTCCCGCGCGCTGGTCGCCCTGCCGGAAGCCTGGTCCACGCCCCTGTCCAAGCTGCGCGACGCCGACGACTACATGACCGCCGCCGCGCGCGCTCTCGGCGCCGGGCCGGACATGGGCCGCAACCTGTCGAACTGGTGCGCCAGCCTGAACCAGGGAATGCTCTACGCCCCCGGCCCCAATGGCTGTCCGGACAGGGCCGAGGCCTGGGGCCAGCCGGAGGGCGCGCTGGGGCGGCTGGACCTGCTGCATGGGCTGACCGGGCGCTACAGCCGCGTCAAACCCGATGAGACACTGGACCTCGTGCTCGGCCCACTGGCGCGGGACGCCACCCGCACGGCGATCGGCCGGGCCGGGTCGGCGCGCGATGCGCTGACCCTGTTGCTCGGCAGCCCGGAGTTCCAGCGGCGATGACCCATCTTCCGCAGATCGGCCGGCGTGGCTTGCTCCTCGGCCTCGGCACCCTGGCCACTATGGGTCGCGCGCGACTGGCGCTGGCCGATGCCGCACCGGCTTCGGCCGGCCAGGCACGGCTCGTGATCGTGCTGCTGCGCGGCGCGCTGGATGGGCTCTCCCTCGCCCAGCCCTATGCCGAACCGGGCTGGGCCGAGCTGCGCGGCGGCTTGGCCCTGCCCGAACCGGGGCGGGAGGGTGGGGTCCTCGACCTCGGCGGCCGCTTCGGCCTGCATCCGAAGCTGACGGCCATCCACGGCCTCTATGCCGCGAACCAGGCCATGGTGCTGCATGCCGTCGCCGCCCCCTATCGCACCCGGTCGCATTTCGATGCGCAGGATCTGCTGGAAAGCGGCGCGGAGACGCGGCTTTCCTCCGGCTGGCTGAACCGGGCACTGACCGGGCTGCCGGAGGCCCTGGGCGAGCCGCGCCCCGGGCTTGCCACGGGGCTCGACATGCCGCTGCTGCTGCGGGGCGACAATCCGGTCGGCATGTATGCCGCGACCCGCGGCGGGCGGCCGGATGGCGACCTCTATGCCCGCCTGCTGGACCTGAACCGCGACGATCCACTGCTCGGTCCGGCCATGGCCGAGGGGCTGCGCGCCCGCGCCTTCGCCGAGGCGAAGCTGCCGCCCGAAGCCCGGCGTTCCAACGGCTTCGTCGCACTGGCCGCCGCCGCCGGGCGATTGCTGGCAACGCCCGAAGGTCCGCGCGTCGCCGCCCTGGAAAGCGGCGGCTGGGACACGCACGCACAACAGGCGCAGCGGCTGGACGGGCCCCTCGCCGCGCTGGACGCCGGCATGGCCGCCCTGGCGCAGGCGCTGGGCGAAGCCTGGCGCCACACCGCCGTGCTGGTGATGACCGAATTCGGCCGCACCGTCCGCGCCAATGGCAACAATGGCACCGACCACGGCACCGGCGGGGTGGCACTGCTGCTGGGCGGCGCCGTGGCGGGCGGGCGCATCGGCGGCGACTGGCCGGGCCTTGGCCGCGACGCCCTGCTGGACAATCGCGACCTGCGACCGACCACCGACCTGCGCACCGTCGCCAAGGGGCTGCTGCGCGACCATCTGGGCCTGCCGCCCGCCGCCCTGGCCCTGGCGTTCCCGGATAGCGAGACGGCGGCGCCGCTGGGTGGGTTGCTACGGGGGTGAAGAGCGGGCGTGTTGCGCCAGTGGAAGGGGCTTCGCCCCCTCCACGCCTCCCCCACCAGGGGCCGCCGCCCCTGGACCGGCGGGGTTATTGGCGCCTTGGAGAGAGGGGCATGTCGCGCCCTTGATGACGGGGGCGCCCGCGACGCCCCTCTCTCCAAGGCGCCAAATCGCGTGGGATCCAAGGGGCCACGGCCCCTTGGTGGGGAGAGCTTGAGAGGGGCGAAGCCCCTTTCAAAGCGCAACCTCCCCGCTACTCCGCCACAACCCGCACCTCGGTCCGCGCCGCTGCGCCCGAGGCATCTAGGACAGTGATGCGATAAAACCCCGGCCCCGGCGGTGCCCAGGCGACGTCGCGCCTGGCCGGCTCGCCGCGCAGCGGTGCGCCATCCACCAGGAACGCCAGCGGTCGCTGCCCGCCCTGCGCCCGCAGGGTCACATCGCCATCGGTGTGCAGCACGGCACCCGGCGGCGGGAAGACCAGCCGTAGCCGGTCGGCGGCGGGGTCGCCGGCGGCGGTGATCGCCCGCGTGGTGATGCGTTCGCGGGGTGCCGCGGGCAGCAACCCAAAGATCCGCGCCAGCACCGGCAGGGCCAGGTCCCGCCCGGTCGCCCCGGGCAGCGGCGTGCCATCCGGCCGGCCGATCCAGACGCCGGCGACATGCCGCCCGTCGAAGCCGATGGCCCAGGCATCGCGCCCGCCCCAGCTTGTGCCGGTCTTCCACGCGATGCCCGCCGGGCCGCCGCCCGGAAAGGGCTGCACCAACACCGCAGCCACCTGCCCCGCCGCGCGGGGCGACAGCACGCGGCGCGGGGTCGCCATGCCGGGCTGGGCGGAAAAGGGGGCGGCCATCCCCCCACCCGCCAGCATCGCGTAGAGGTTGGTCAATTCCCGCAGCGACAGCCCCGCCCCGCCCAGCGCCAGCGGCAGCGCCGGGGCGGCGCCCAGCGGCAGGCGCGCCGGGGCGCCCGATTCCCGCAACAGCCCGGCAAAACGCAGCGCCCCCACCCGGTCCAGCAAGGCCACGGCGGGCAGGTTCAGCGAGCGGCGTAGCGCCTCGGCGGCGGTGACGCGGCCGGCAAAACCGCCATCGAAGTTTTCGGGCGCGTAGGTGCCGAAGAGCCGCGGCAGATCCTCCAGCACGCGCCCGGGCTCGGCCGCGCCCATTTCGAAGGCCAGGGCATAGAGCGCCGGTTTCAGCGCGCTGCCGGGGCTGCGGATGGCGCGGGTCAGGTCCAGCGCGCCGCCACGGGATTCCTCCATCCAGGACCCGCCGACCACGGCACGAAAGGCGCGCGGGGCGGTTTCGCCGATGACCAGCGCCACGGCGGCGCGGTCGGGCAAGCCGCGCAGCGCCTCGGCCGCCACGGTTTCCGCCGCGCGTTGCAAGGGGGCGTCCAGGGTCGTCGGGATGCGCTGGGCCGGGTCGCGCCGCGCCAGGTCGCGCGACAGATGCGGCGCCAGGCGGGGGATGGGTTTGCGCGCGGTGGGGATGGCCCCCGCCTGGGCGCGGTCGGCCTCGGTCAGCCCCACCGCCGTGGCCCCGCGCGGCCCCAGCACGGCATCGCGCGCGGCCCGGGCCGCATCGGGATGGCGGTCGGGGCGCAGGGCTTCGGGGCGGCGGGCCAGGGCAACCAGAAGCGCTGCCTCAGGCGCATCCAGGGCGCCGGCATCGCGGCCGAACCAGGCGAGCGATCCGGCGCGTATGCCCTCCAGATTTCCCCCCTGCGGCGCCAGGGTCAGCCAGATGCCCAGCACGCCCGACTTGCCGAAGCGGGCTTCCAGTTGAAGGGCGCGAAACACCTCGATGGCCTTGGACCGCAGGGTGCGCGGGCGCGGTTCCAGCAGCCGCGCCGCCTGCATCGAGATCGTGGACCCGCCCGACACCACCCGCCCCGCGCGCACCCATTGCCCGGCGGCACGGGCCAGGGCCATCGGGTCCACGCCGGGGTGCCAGTAAAAGCGCCGGTCCTCGGCCGCGATCAGCAGCGCGACCAGATGTGGTGAGACATCGGCCTCGGCCGTCGGCATGCGCCACACCCCGCCGGGCGCGGGTAGCCAGGACAGGGTGCGGCCGGCGCGGTCGGTGACCTCCCGCGCCGTGATCTGCAGCCGGGTCAGATCGGGTGGAAACACCCGGTCCAACACCAGCGCCAGGGCAATCAGCGCGGCCAGGAAAAGCAGGCCGCGCCGCATGGCTTACTGCTGCGGCGCGATCGTGATGCGCGCCGTCGCCTGGCGGGCAAAGACCGCCGGGCGATACATGTCGCTGACCTCCGCGCCCGGCAATTCGAAGCGCCCGGCCGTCACCGCGCGCAACCGCACGGCGACGCGCGCAGTGCGTGCCTCGGCGGTCAGGTCGATGGCGGCGGCGAAGCGATCATCCAGCGCGGGCTGGGATTCAGGGGCCGAAAGTTCCCCCAGAAAGTCCATGCCCGGCACCGGGCCTTCCGGGAAGCGGCCGACGATTTCCCACCCCGCCGGCAGCCCCTGCTGGATCAGCGCCCGGGCGGTATCGCCGCCGTCGCTGGTGGCTTCCAGCAGCAGCACGAAGGATTGCGTCTGCCGCAGGGTGTCCAGGTTCAGCGGCTGCCCATCGGGCGCGAAGAAGCGCCGCGTGATCCGCATCCCCGCCCGCTGCGCCGGCAGCGGTTGCGCCGGCAGGCCGGAGACGGAGACGGTTTGCAGCACGGGCGCATCGCCCATGTTGCGCGCCGTCGCCGGCCCGGTCAGCGGAGCCGTCGCGGTCAGGGCTTGCGGCAGGTTGCGGCCATCGACCGATACCCGCACGGGACGGCCCCCGGCGTTCAGCACCCGCGCCGCCAGCACGGCCCAGGCCTGTTCCTGGGTGCTGGTGCGTTCGGCGGTGAAATCGGCCCCCGGCAGGCGGCCGATCGCTTCCGGCAGGCGGGCGGCCAGCAGCCCGCTTTCCTTCAGCAGCACGGCCACGGCCAGCGCGTCGCGCGCCGCGGTGCCGTAGTCCTGATACCAATAGTTGCGTGCCGGAGCGGCCAGCGCCGCGGTGAAAGCTTCCTCCGCGCGCGGGGCGTCGCCGCCCTTCGCAAAAGCGGAGGCGAGTTGCGCCCGCGACAGCGGCGTCGGCAGGTCGCCCAACTGTTCCATCAACCGGCGCGCCGCACCCAGCCGATGCCGCCCAGCCATCGCCAGCACATGCAGCCGATAGGCCTGGTTGGCGCGGTCGGAGGCGTCGCTCGGGGTGTTTTCCGTGCGTTCCTCCAGCGCGCGCAGCAGCGATTCCAGGGCCGCTTCTGGCACCAGCGCGCCCTCGGCCTTGGCCCGCAACAGGGCCTCGGCCGCATAGGCGCTGACCCAGTCATCCGCCTCGCCCGAGGCGCTCCAGAGCCCCAACAACCCGTCGAAGCGCTGCCGGTCCAGCACGGCGGCGATGGCGATCTGCATCGCCGTCTCGCGGTTTTCCGGCGCCAGTGCCGGCGGCGCCGAGGCCAGCGCCAACAAGCGGGACGAAGTCTGTTCGGTGCAGCCAAAGGCGTAATCGACCACCGCCCGCAGCAGCCCGGCGGCATCGTAGCGCACTGCCCCACCGAAACTCACCAGCGCCCGCGCGGTGCCGGGGACGAAGCGCGAAAGCGGCGGGTCCAGCCGCGCCTCGGCATTCGGTGCCAGTTCCGTCGTGGTCGCGACATTGGCCCAAGGGCGGGCGGAGCGAACCGTGATCCGCGACTCCCGGCTGGCCGTGAACCCCTGCGGGCCGGTGACGGTCAGGCGGATCACGCCCTCTCCGGCGCCGGTCGCGGTCAGGGTGGTGAAGGGTGTTTGCCGTGCGCCGGTCGCCAACACCGCGGCCAGGCGGCTTTCGCCCTGGATCGCCAGCGGGCCTTCCGTGGTCAGGGTCGCGACGATCTCGCCTTCCGGTAGTTCGACATTGTGCAGCAGCACCGGCAGCCGCGCCTCGTCACCCGGCGCCAGGAAGCGGGGCAGCAGCGCCTCGGCCACGATCTGGTCGCGCACGGTCAGGGGTCGCGACGCCGCGCCGATCCGGGTCGATTCCCAGGCCACCGCCATCAGCCGCAATTCACCGGCGAAATCCGGCAGGTCGAGCGGGATCATCGCGACCCCATCCGGCCCCGGCGTCACCACGCCGCTGAACAGCGCCACCACGCGCTGCGGCGGCTGGATCGACAAATCGCCGTCGAAACTGTCGCCGCCCTGGCGCAACACGGCGGCCTCACCCTCCACGGGCGGGATCAGGCGGCCGTAGTCGTCGCGGATATCCACGCCCAGCACGCGGCGGCCGAGGAAGTAGGACACCGGGTCCGGCGTGCGGAAGCGCGTGATGCGCAGGATGCCCTCGTCAACGGCGGCCAGGGTCAGCCGCGCGGAACCGGTGGCCCCGGCGATACGGACGGGGATTTGCACCTGCTGGCGCGGGCGCAGCATCGGCTCGCCCTCGATCGTGACGGCCAGGGTGCGCGCTGCCGGGTCCAGCCCGAGCCAAGCCAGGCCCAAGGCCCGCGCGGGCGCGCCAGCGGCGGCAGTGCCGGCGCGGAACACCGTCACGGCGACATAGGCGCCCGGCCCCCAGGATGCTTCGACCGGCACGGCCACCTCGGCCCCACCGGCCGGCACATCGATCTCCTGCAAGCCCACCAGCCGGTCGGTCAGCACGGCCACGCTGGCCCGCCCCGCGAAGGGCGAGGTGATGCGCACGCGGGCGGTGGCCCCGGCGACGTAGCTGGCCATGTCGGCCGCGACATCGACCTTGTCCGGCACTTCGGCGCTGTCGCTCGCGGCCCAGCCGGAGCGGAAGCGGTAGGAGGCGATGGCGATGGTGCCGGGCTGCGTCACCTCCAGCCGGTAGCGGCCGAAGGACAGGGCGCGGGCGAAGCGGGCCGGCGTGCCGGGGGCGGCGCGCAGATCGCTCGTATCCACCGGCTCGTCCCGCCAGACGATCTGCCAGCGCGCGGTGCCGCTGCGGGTCACCATGCGCCAGTCGGGGGTTTCACGCACAAGCCGCAGCCGCAGCGCGGCGGATGTCGCCTCACCGGATGGCGACAGCGACGCGATGTCGAAGGCGGCTTCCGCGCCATCATTGATCGCATCGCCCGAAAACGCCGGGCGGATCGCCAGGAACGGCGTGCGCCCGATCACCGGCAGCGTGAAATTGGTGCGGCTTTCGCGCCCGCCCGGATCGGACAGGCTGACGGTCGCATCCATCACCACCGGCCGGCTGCTATCGGGCATGGAAGACACCGTCACCGGGATCGTCGTCGCGCCCTGCGCGTCGGTTTCGTCGATATCGAGATTGACCAGCCCCGGATCGAAGGGGTCGTCCGCCAGCCCGATGCGCCAGCCGCGCCAGGCGGTCCATTGCTCGGTGGACTGGCGCAGGCGCAATTCGGCGCTGCCGCTCAAACCGGCCGCCGGGGCGCCGTAGAGGAAACGCGCCGTCAGCGGCACCGAGGCGGTCTGGCCCAAGGTGATCGACGGCGGCAGCGGCCCGGCCTCCAACGCCAGGGTCTCCGGCACGAAGGCATCGACGCGGAAACTGGTCGTGCCGATCGGCGGCGCGTCGGGGTCGGTCAGCGCCTCCAAGGTCCAGAGGCCCACGGTCGCGGAGCGCGACAGCGGGATCGGCCAGTGGATCGCGCCGCCCTCGGTGCGGGGCGGCACGGCTTCGGCGGCGATCTGGTTGTTGGGGCGGCGCAGGCGCAGCCGCACCGGCACAGTCTGGGGCTCGCCCGCGGCGTCGCGGATCAGGCCCATGGCCTGCACGGTCTCGCCCGGGCGGTAGATGCCGCGGTCCAGATACAGGAAGGTGTCGAGTGCCCCCGGATGCGGCCGCCCGCTGGCGCCGCGATCGGAGAGGTCGAAGGAGGTGGCCTCGAGGTCGAGACTGGCCAGGTCGCCATCGGTGCTGGCATGGATCGCGATGGGGGCCAGCGGCCCGGTGCCGCGCAGCAGCGCGCCATCGAAACGCGCCAGCCCATCGGCGCCGGTTTCCACACTCGCCAGGATGTCGTTGCTGCGCGCCATCAGGTTCATGCGCACGCCGGGCATCGGCGTCGCGGAGGCGAAGGACCGCGCCTGCACCGCCAATCCGCGCGACGACCGCCAGGCGGTCAGCCCCAAATCGGTGATGACCAGCGGCAGCGCCGCGCCTTCGTTGAAGCGCGTGCCATCGGCGGGCTTCACCCAGAGCACATACAGCCCCGGCCCCGCGTTCCGCACCGCATCCGGCAGCGCCAGGATGGTGCGGTTGGTTTCGTTGGAGACGAAGGGCGTGACGTTCGCGCTGCCCTGCCAGATGGTCGGCGCGCTGTCTTCCGACATCGAATAGGCGGTGTAGCCGCCGAGTTCATTGCCCGGCTTCCAGTCACGGCCGAGCGGCACGAGGTTGCGTTCGCCGACCCGCATGAAGCGGATGTCGAAGCTGGAGATATTCACCGACGCCACCGCGATGCGCGGCGCCTGGCCGCGCGGCAGCAGGTAGGATCGCGTGTCGAAGACGATGCGCGCCGGGCGGTTCGGCACGGCGGCGGCGACGACGGCATCGGCGCGCAGGTTGATCCCCCCCTCGCCCGGCAGGCCGGCGCGCAGGACCAGCCGCGTGGTGCGGCCGAAGGGCAGGCCGGCGACGCAGATATTCTCGCCATCGCGTTCGACCGCGAGGCCGGGGATCGCAGGCTCCGCCCGCACCCAATCCTGCGGCTGCCAGTCGCGCCCGGCACGGGGTGGCACGGAAAAACTCATGCAGGCGCGGGCCGGGTCGGCGTCGGTTTCCACGCGCGTGCGCAGCACGATCATGCCGGCGGCGCGGCGGGCATCGGCCAGTTGCCGCGCGAGGGCCTGGTTGTCCGGGTCGCGCGACTGGGCGGCGGCCAGCGCGCCCAGTGCCTCGCCCAGCAGGTTCTGCCGTTGCAGCGCCTGGGCCATCAGCAGCAGCGAGGGGATTTCGGGCGCGCCGCCGGGCACCATCATGAAGGCCTGCCACGCCGCCTGCAGCGCGCGCGGACCATCGGGCGGGGTGCGCGACAATTGCGCGCGGCCAAGCGCCATCCAGTTGTCGGAGGTGGCATTGCCCGCGGCGATGCGGTCTTCCCAGGCCTGCACGGCGGCGGCCCAGTTGCCGGCGCGTTCGGCGGCCGCGGCGCGGGTTTCCGCCGCGCTGCGTTGTGCCGGGGTGCCGCCGGCCGGCAGGCGCCGGGTCAGCGCGGATTCATAGGCGCCGGCATCGCGATTGAGGCCCGGCAGTTCGAACCCCACCATCTGGGCATTGAGCGGCGAGGCGAGGCCAAGCAGGATCGCGAGAAGGGCAAGCAGGCGGCGCATAGGGTTCGGCCTTCCGGGACGCTGGTTTTTGGCAGCATGACACGACCCGTGCTGGATGCCAGCCAAGGCTACGTGATGAGTGTGGACCCGAAGGGATGACCGGTTGGTTTCGGCCCTACGCGATCCGGTCCAGCGCGGCGCCCACCCGCGCCCAATCCCCGGCCCCCGCCGCCACGGCGACATAGCCATCAGGGCGCACCAGCCAGATGCCGCCAGCGGCAAAGGGCGGGCGGGTGTGCGGTTCCAGCAAGCCGGGATGGCGCGCGATCAAGGCGGCACTCTCGGCGCTTGCCTCGGCGAAGAGCGCGAAGCGTGGCGTGCTGCCCGCGCCGACCGGATCGGTCGCGTCCAGGACCGGCGCCCGCGCACCGGCGGCGGGGCCGCCATGCGGGGGGCTGCCGGCCGTGGTCAGCGGGCTGTCGGGATAGCCGATGGACAGTTCCGCCATCGCGGTTGTCATCTTGCGCCGCACCGGCGACAGGCCGAGCACGAGCGAGGCGACATGATTGCGCAGCGACTGCGCCAGCCCGCCCTTCAGGGTCGCGACGCTCGTCAGGCGCCCGGCATCGGCCAGCACCTGGCGCCCGACCGCGCTGCGTTCGATGCTGTAGCTGTCCAGCAGCGCCGCCGAATGCCCGCGCAGCACCAGCGCCAGTTTCCAGCCGAGGTTGCAGGCATCCTGCATCCCCGTGTTCATCCCCTGCCCGCCCGCCGGGCTGTGGATATGCGCGGCATCGCCGGCCAGGAACACGCGCCCGGCGCTGTAGTCGGCGACCTTGCGTTCGTTGATGCGGAACCCGGCCAGCCAGACGGGCGCGGAGGCCGTGATGCCGCCGGGGCCGCGCCGGTCCATCAGCGCCTGGACCTGCTCCAGCGTCGGGTCCGCCGGGTGGCCATCGCCGCGCGCATCGCCGATATCGGCGATGACGCGGTAGCGGCCAGGTGTGATCGGGAACAGCGCCAGCACCCCATCCGCGTGCCAGTAGATCGCCAGTTCATCCGGCCCCACCGGCAGCCCGGCCAGATGGACATCGGCCAGGATCCAGTCGCTCGGCAGGGTCTCGCCATCGAAGGCCATGCCCAACCCGTGGCGCACGGCGCTATGGGCGCCGTCGCAGCCGACCAGAAAGGCGGATTCCAGGCTTTCCTCCGCCCCATCGGCATGCCGCAGCACCGCCGATACGCGGTCCGGCGTCGCGGAAAAACCGGTCATCTCGACCTGCCGCTCCACCTGCACGCCCAGGCTGTTCAGGTGCTGCTCCATCAGGCGTTCGGTCTCGCTCTGCGGCAGCATCAGGGCATAGGCGTGCGGCGTCGGCAGCGCGTCCAGGGTGATATGGGCGATGGGCTTGCCGCCGGCGATGATGTTGACGCCCTTCACCTTGTACCCGGCCGCGACGAAAGCGGCGCCGCAACCCATGCGATCGATCAGTTCCAGGCTGCGACTCCAGAGCACCAGGGCCTTGGATTTGTCGGTCCGCGCGGCGGCTTTTTCGACGATGCGGACACGAACACCGTAGCGCGCCAATTCGGCCGCCATGGTCAGCCCGACCGGACCCGCACCGACGACAAGAACATCCGGATTCATGGAGCGGCCTCGGCAGGGGAGCATGAACATTGCGGAAGCGGACCGCCTGGGCAAGCCAGGCCGTCACGTTTCGGCACATGCAAAAGGCATCGGCGCTGCCTATGTTACGGACATGCGCCGCGCCCTTCCCTTGATCGTCCTGCTTGCCCTCGCCGCCGGTGGCGGCTGGTGGGTTTGGCAAAGCCGCGCCGCCGATGCCGCCGCCGGGCCCTTGCTGCGGGTGGCCGAAGCCGATCGCGGCGCCATCACCTCCGTCGTCGCCGCGACCGGCACGGTGAACCCTGTCCTGTCGGTGCAGGTCGGCAGCCAGTTGTCCGGCCAGATCCGCGAATTGATGGCCGATTTCAACACCCGCGTGACCGCCAACCAGCCAATCGCGCGACTCGATACCGCGACGATCGAGGCCCGTCGTGCCGCCGCCGCCGCCGACCTCCTGTCGGCCCAGGCCGCCGTGCTGGTCGCCCGCGCCCAGGCCGAACGTGCCGAGGCCGAACGCGGCAGCGCCACCGCCGCCGTGACCGCCGCCCAGGCCAATGCGGTCGGCATGGAAGCCCTGCTGCGCGACGCGGAAAGCGAGGCGCGGCGCACGGCCGAACTCCGCACCTCCGGCGTCGGTTCCTCCCGCGACGCGCTGCGCACCGGCTTCACGGCAGAGGGCGCCCGGTCGAACCTGCTGCGCGCCCAGGCGCAGACCGCGCAGGCCGAAGCCCAGGTGCTGGGTGCCGCCGCCGCAGCCCGCGTCGCCCAGGCCAGCGTCGAGACCGCGATCGCCACCGAGGCCCAGAAACTCGCGCAACTGCGCCAGGTCGAGGTGGACCTGAACAATGCCACCATCCGCAGCCCGATCGACGGCATCGTGGTGTCGCGCAACGTCGACCTGGGCCAGACCGTCGCCGCGACCTACCAGGCGCCGATCCTGTTCATGATCGCGGCGAACCTGGACGAGATGGAAGTCTGGGCCACGGTGGACGAGGCCGATATCGGCCGGGTGCAGGCCGGGCAGGAAGCGACCTTCTCCGTCTCCGCCTTCCCGAACGAGACGATCCGCGGGCGGGTGAAGGAAATCCGGCTGGCCGCGACGACCATCAGCAATGTGGTGACCTATACGGTGGTGGTGACCGTGCCGAATACGCGCGGCCGGCTGCTGCCGGGCATGACCGCGACCTTGCGCATCATCACCGACCAGCGGCCGAATGCGCTGCGGGTGCCGAACGCGGCGCTGCGCTGGCGCCCGGCCGGGGCCGCCGCCCCCGGCGGCGCGCCCGCCGCGCCGCAGACCCCGATCGAACAGGCGCTGGCCGACCTGCCCGACCTGAGCGCGGCGCAGCGCCAGGACATCGCCGCCGCCCAGGCCGAATTCCGCGAACGCATCGCGGCCCTGCCCTCCGACGCCGATGCGCGGCGGTCGATGGCCCAGGCGGCGCGGCAGCGGCTGACGGCGCGGCTGAACGGGGTGCTGACCCCCGACCAGCGCGCGCAACTGGCCGCCAGCCGCGGCCGCGCCGGCCAGGCGGGCACGGTCTGGGTGCGCGAGGATGAAAACGCCCCGCCCCGTGCCGTGCAGGTCCGCATCGGCCTGTCCGATGGCAGCGTGACCGAGGTGACGGGCGGCGACCTGGAACCGGGCGCCAAGGTCGTGGTCGGCAGCGAACGCGCAACGGCGGCCACGGGCACGGCGCGGCGGCTGTTCTGATGGCGGCATTGATCGAAACCCGCGACCTGTCGCGCCATTACCCGGCCGGGGATGGCGTGGTGAAGGCGCTGGACGGGGTCGACCTGTCGGTGCCGGCGAGGTCCTTCGTCGCCGCGATGGGGCCATCGGGATCGGGCAAGTCCACCTTCCTGAACCTGATCGGCTGCCTGGACCGGCCGACGCGCGGGACCTATCGCCTGTCGGGCGAAAACGTCGCCGACCTGCCGCCGGATCGGCTGGCGGATTTGCGGGCGCGACGGTTGGGTTTCGTCTTCCAGTCCTTCCACCTGCTGCCGCGCGCCGATGCGCTGGCGAATGTGGAATTGCCGATGGTCTATCGCGGGCTCGGCCGTGGCGCGCGGCGCGACCGCGCGGCGATGGCGCTGGATCGCGTGGGCCTGGGCGGCCGGCTGCACCACCGGCCTTCGCAATTGTCGGGTGGCCAACAGCAACGCGTCGCCATCGCCCGCGCGCTGGTCAATGCGCCGGACCTGCTGCTGGCCGACGAACCGACCGGCGCACTCGACAGCCGCACGGGGCTGGAGATCATGGCGCTGTTCCAGGCGCTGCATGCCGGCGGCATGGCGGTGATGGTGGTCACCCATGATGAGGCCGTGGCGCGTTTTGCCAGTCGGGTGCTGCGGTTTTCCGACGGCCACCTGCTGCGCGACGAAGCCCGCACGCCGGTCGATGCGGCCGCGCTTCTGGCCGAACGGGCCGCCGCATGAACGCCCCCGTCCGCGAACTCGCGCCGGTCATCGCGCCTATTACGGCCGCGCCCGCCGGCCTGCCGCCGATGCCGCCCTGTTCGGGCCGGATGAATCCGCTGGAGGCGCTGGGCGGTGCCTTTCGCGCGCTGACCGCGAATGCGCTGCGCTCGATGCTGACGGCACTCGGCATCTTCATTGGCGTCGCCGCCGTGATCGCGACCGTCGCCGTCGGCGCCGGCGCGCGGCAGCAGGTGATGGCGCAGATCCAGTCGCTTGGCGCGAACCTGCTGATGGTCTGGTCCGGCAGCGTGACCCAGGGCGGCGTGCGCCTGGGCGCCGGGCAGCGGCAGAACCTGTCCTGGGACGATGCCGAAGCGATCATGCGCGACCTGCCGGCGGTCGAGGTCGCGGCCGGATCGATCCGGCAATCCTTCCAGGTCGTGGCGGGCAACCAGAACTGGTCCACGTCGATCCTCGCCACCAGCCTCGACTACTTCGTCGCGCATGACTGGGCGATCGACGAAGGTCGTTTGTTCAGCCCGGAAGAGGCCAATTCCGGCCGCAAGCTCGCGCTGATCGGCGCCACGGTCGCCGAAAACCTCTTTGGTGACGAGAACCCCGTGGGACGCGAAATCCGTATCCGCGCGACCCCGTTCGAGGTGATCGGCGTGCTCGCGCGCAAAGGGCAGAACACGGCGGGGCAGGACCAGGATGACATCGTCATCATCCCCTATTGGACCGCGCGTCGCAGCGTCATGGGCGCATCGCGCGCGAATGCCCGCGCGGTGAACGTGGTCAGCGTGAAGGTGCACGAAGGCGAGGACATGGCCGCCGCCGAGGCCGCGCTCCGCACCCTGTTCCGCCAGCGCCACCGCGTCGCAGCGAATGAGCCGGACAGCGTGCAGATCAGGAACCTTTCGGAGGTCGCGGCCACCCGCGACGCCTCGTCGCGCACGCTGTCGGTGTTGCTGGCCTCGGTCGCCGCCGTGTCGCTGCTGGTCGGCGGCATCGGCGTGATGAACATCATGCTGGTCAGCGTGACCGAGCGCACGAAGGAGATCGGGCTGCGCCTGGCGATCGGCGCCCGCCGCGCCGACATCCTGGCGCAATTCCTGGCCGAAGCCGTGCTGCTGGCCCTTCTGGGCGGCGCCGCCGGCGTCGGCGCCGGCATCGCCATCAGCCATGTGATGGCCGAGGCCGGTGGCTGGCCCGTGCTGGTGGAATGGGATGCGATCCTGCTCGCGGTCGGCGTGTCGGGCCTGACCGGCCTGTTCTTCGGCTATTGGCCGGCGCGGCAGGCGGCGCGGCTGGACCCGATCACGGCGCTGCGGCACGACTGAGGGCCAGCGCCCGGTCATTGATCCATCGCATAGACCGCCGACAAAATGCCGTGCGACTTCTTCCGCGCCGGGGGCGAGACCACCGCCCCGGCATGCCCAAGGAAGGAGACGCGCCATGCAGGCCCGCGAATTGATGTCCACCCATATTGTCGTTGTCTCGCCGGAAACCCCCGTCCTGGCGGTCGCCGAACTGCTGGCCGCGCGCGGCGTCTCGGCGGCGCCGGTGGTGGATGCGGACGGCGTGCCGCTTGGCATCGTGACCGAGGGCGACCTGATCCGCCGCCTGGCCGACCAGCCGCCCGGGCCGATGCACTGGTTCCTGCAATTGTTCGGCGGCACCCGCCCCCTCGCCAGCCGCTATGCCAAGGCGCATGGCGCCGTCGCGCGCGACGTCATGACGCCGAGGCTGGTGACGGTGACCGAGGATGCCACCTCCGAACAGATCGCGCAGTTGATGGAAAAGCACGGCATCCGACGCGTGCTGGTGCTGAGCGACGGCAAGCTGGCCGGGTTGGTCAGCCGCGCCGACCTGCTGCGCGCCCTGCTGCGCGCGCCCGCGACCATCGCCGACCGGGACGACCGGGCGATCCTGCGCGCGGTGGGCGGGGCGATGCGCGAACAGCCCTGGGTCGATACGCTCTGGGTCTCGCCGGACGTGAAGGATGGCGTCGTCACGCTGTATGGCTATGCGCGGTCCGACGACATGCGCCGGGCGCTGGTGGTGCTGGCGCGGGATATCCCCGGGGTGACCGAGGTGCGCGACCGGATGGACCCGATGCCGCTGGTGCTGCGCGCGACATTCTAGCCACCGGTTTTCCGCATCGTTCCAGGATGATGGCGTGCGTCCCGGCCAAAACGGGTGAAACATGCGGCCTAACCATCTGTTCATGGAAATCCGCGCGACCATAGGCTAGCAAGGGTCGGTGCCCCGCCAGCCCGTCCCACGCCGCGTCAGCGCGGCCCCAGCACGCGTCACGCCGCCCCCAACGCCACGCGTCGCGGCGCGGCCTGCCCCGCTGCGCTGGCTGCGCTGGTCGGCGATGGCGGCCGTCTGGGGCGCGCTGGCGCTGGCCGCCGGCACGCTGCTGCTGATCTGGGACCTGCCGCATCCGGACGCGGCGCTGGCCACGACCCGCCGCCCGGCGACCACCCTGCTGGCCAGCGACGGCCGCGCCTTCGCGACATCGGGCGACCTCTATGGCGAAACACTGCGCCTGGCCGATATGCCGCGGCACCTGCCGGCGGCCTTCATCGCGATCGAGGACCGTCGCTTCCGCAGCCATTTCGGGCTCGACCCCATCGGCCTGGCCCGCGCGCTCTGGGCCAACCTCGGCGAGGGCCGCGTCGTCCAGGGCGGCAGCACGCTGACGCAGCAATTGGCGAAAAACCTGTTCCTGACGCCGGAACGATCCTTCCGCCGCAAGGGGCAGGAAGCGATCCTGGCGCTGTGGCTGGAGAGCCGGTTCAGCAAGGACCAGTTGCTGGAGATCTACCTCAACCGCGTCTACCTCGGCGGCGGCGCCTTTGGCGTGGACGCGGCGGCGCGGCTGTATTTCGGGGTGTCGGCCCGACGTCTCGCGCCCTGGCAATCGGCCATGCTCGCCGGCCTGCCCAAGGCGCCATCCCGCCTGAACCCCCGCACCGCCCCCGATGCCGCGTCCGCCCGCGCGATCGAAGTGCTGCACGACATGGTCGAAACCGGCGCCCTGACCGCGGCCGATGGCATGCTGCAGGCCGAGCGCATCGCCATCCCGGCCTTTCCCGGCCGCGACACCGGCTGGTTCGCCGATTGGGTGCGCGACGACCTGGCCACGCGCTTTCCGGGCAATGCCGACCTGCTGCTGCGGACCACGCTGGACCTGCGGCTGCAAGGTGCGGCGGAACAGCGGATCGAGGCGATCCTGGCGAGTTCCGGCCCGGCCGCGCGCGTGGGCCAGGCGGGGTTCATCGTGCTGGATGCCGCGACCGGCGCGGTGCGGGCGATGGTCGGCGGCGGCAGTTTTTCCCGCAGCCCCTTCAACCGCGCGGTGCAGGCGCGGCGCCAGCCGGGCAGCGCGTTCAAGCCCTTTGTCTTCCTGGCCGCGCTGGAACGCGGCGCCACGCCGTCGGATGCGGTCAGCGACCTGGCGCTGTCCGGCCGCTGGCAGCCCGGCAACGGCAATTGGCGCAGCCGGGGCGACGTCAGCCTGGAGGACGCGCTGGCCCATTCGGTCAATACCGCGGCGGTGCGCGTATTGGCGCGCGGTGGCGGCGCGGCGGGGGCGGCGGCGGTCGCGCGCCGGCTGGGGCTGGCCGGGCCGTTTCCGAACGACGGGACCATCGCCCTCGGCACCGGGGAGGCGAGCCTGATCGAACTGACCGCCGCCATGGCGGCCTTCTGCAACGGCGGGATGCGCGTGACCCCCTTCGGCATCGCCCAGGCGCAGGCCGAGGGCCGCCCCGTGGCGGTCCCGCAGACCCCGCCCGTGCGCGTCATCCAACCCGAGCACGCCGCCCAGATGCGGCGGATGCTGGAAGCGGTGGTGGATCGCGGCACCGGCCGCGCCGCCGCCATCCCGGGCCGCAGCGTGATCGGCAAGACCGGCACGACCCAGGGCTGGCGAGACGCCTGGTTCATCGGCTGCGTGGGCAGCGGCACAAATGCACTGGCGGCCGGCGCCTGGATGGGCAATGACGATGCGACCCCGATGGACGGGATCGCGGGCGGCAACCTTCCGGCACGGCTCTTCCGCGAAGTGATGGAGGGCGCGCGATGACCGAAGTGGCCGAGACGATGGAAGCGGTCAGCCGGCCGGTTCGGCACGGCGTCAACAACCTGATGATGGTGCTGCTGGGCAATCTGGACCTGATCCTGCGCGGCGCCGCGGAAGGCTCGGCCGTGGCCCGCCAGGCCGGGCGGGCGAAGGAGGCGGCCGATCGCCTGACCGCCCTGCTGTCGGGCTTCCTGGCCATGCCGCGCGATCCGGGTGTCACGCCATCCAAGCCCGGCGTCGCCCTGGCGGCGCTGCTGCCGCTGCTGGATGTGGTGGCCGGGCGCAGCGTCCGGCTGGAAGACGAGGCGCTGCCCCCCGTGGTCTGGGCGCGGCCGGAGATGGCGCTGGCGCTGCTGGGATGGGCCTTGGAAATGTCGGGGCCTGATATCGTGCCGGTGCTGCGCCTGACGCCTGATCCCAGCGGCGGAGCGGGGCTGACGCCGCACCCGACGCCGCGCGCATCGACGCCGCAATTCGCGGCCGCGGCCGCGGCCTGCGGCGGCACCTGGGACGGCACGGTGCTGGTGCTGCCCTACGCGCCGTAAGGGCGGGGCTACGCCCGGGCCTGCGCCACGCCGGACAGGCGCTCGAACAATCCGGGGCCGCCTTTCGCCCCGATCGGCGCGGCATGGGCGATGTAGTGCATGTTCCAGTCGGGAAAGGCGCGGATGTCGATCAGGCCGCGCTGCATCACCGTGACCCCCGCGTGGCGCGGATCGGCCGTGATGCTGCGCAGCAGGGTGTCGAGGTCTTCGGCGGCACCTTCCAGGATCTGGGCGAAGCAGCCGTCGTTGAACAGCAGCATGCCGGTGATCGCCATCTGGCGGTTGCGGTCCCGTGCGACGGCCAGCAGGCGCGCGATCTCACCCTCGATGAACCAGTCCGGACCTCGGATCAGGCTTTGGCTGAAATAGGTCAGGCGTTGCAGGGGTCGGGTCACGGCAGGCACCTTTTTCGCGCCAGGGGCGCCGGGCGTCCGCGCCCCCGGCATGCAGCAGGCCCCGGGTGCGAAATGCCGCCCCCTGATCCCGGCGGGGACCATGGGGATAAAAGGTTAGGGTCCGGTTACCCGAATCAGGCGATACCCAAGGCCCAGAGCAACACGCCCTTCTGGGCATGCAGGCGGTTCTCGGCTTCGTCGAAAACCACGCTCTGCGGGCCGTCGATCACCTCGTCGGTGATCTCCTCGCCACGATGGGCCGGCAGGCAATGCATCACGATGGCATCGGGGGCGGCCTGCTTCATCAGGCGCGCGTTGACCTGATAGGGGGCGAGCAGGTTGTGGCGGCTGATCTTCGCCTGGCTCGTCTCGTCGTTCATGCTGACCCAGGTATCGGTGACGACGCAGGCGGCCCCCGCGACGGCGGCATCGGGATCGGTGGTCAGCTCGATGGTCGCCCCTTCGGCCCGCGCCCAGGCGATCAGTTCGGCCGGCGGCGCCAGTTCCGCCGGCGTGGCGATGCGCAGGGTGAAGCGGAAGCGCGCGGCGGCCTGGATGAAGGATTGCGCGACATTGTTGCCATCGCCCGTCCAGGCGATGACCTGCCCCGCGATCGGGCCGCGATGTTCTTCGAAGGTCATCACATCCGCCATCAACTGGCAGGGGTGCGACACGTCGGTCAGCCCGTTGATCACCGGCACGGTCGCGTATTTCGCCAATTCGCGGATGCGGGCGACGGAGGCCGTGCGCAGCATGATCGCATCGACATAGCGCGACAGCACGCGGGCCGTATCGGCCGGGGTTTCGCCCCGGCCGAGTTGCATTTCCTTGCCATCCAGCACCACCACCTCACCGCCCAACTGGCGGACGCCCACCTCGAAGGAGACGCGGGTGCGGGTGGAGGGCTTTTCGAAGATCAGCGCCACGGTCTTGCCGGCCAGCGGCCGGTCCGTGCGCTGGCCCTTCTTGGCGGCGGCCCCGAGGTCCAGCATCCGGCGCAGGGTCGCCGGATCCAGGTCGCTCAATTCAAGAAAGTGCCGCGGGGCCGTGCCCCGCGGCGTCACCTGTCGCGCCGCGCTCATTTCGCGGCGATATTCGCGGCCGAGGGCGTCAGCCGGCGCATCACGCGGTCGAGCAGGCCCAGCGCCTCATCCGCCTCGGCCTCGGTGATGATCAGCGGCGGGGCCAGGCGCAGGACGTTCTGGCCCGCCGCGACCGACAGCAGGCCTTCGTTGACGCCGGCGGCCTGGGCGTCGGTGTTCACGATGCCCTCGCGCAGCTTGATGCCGACCAGCAGGCCGGCGCCGCGGACGTCCTCGATCACCTGCGGATGGCGCTTGGCGAGGTCCAGCAACCCGCGCCACAGGTGGCGCGCGACGCGGTCCACCTGCTCCAGGAACCCAGGCGCCAGGATCACGTCCAGCACGGCATTGCCGGCCGCGCAGGCCAGCGGATTGCCGCCATAGGTCGTGCCATGGGTGCCGGGCTTGAGGTATTGCGCCACCTTCTCCTTGGCCAGGATGGCACCGAGCGGGAAGCCGCCGCCGATCCCCTTGGCCGAGGACATCACATCCGGCTCGATCCCGGCCCATTGATGCGCCCAGAGTTTTCCGCTTCGGCCCATGCCGGTCTGGACTTCGTCCAGCGCCAGCAGCAGGCCGAATTCATCCGCCGCCGCGCGCAGGGCGCGCAGGTAATCCAGGCTGGCCGGACGCACCCCGCCCTCACCCTGGATCGGCTCGATCATGATCCCCGCCGTGCCCGGCCCGATGGCATCGCGCAGCGCGTTCATGTTGCCGAAGGGGACGTGGTCGAACCCCTCCACCGGCGGGCCGAAGCCGGCGAGATACTTCTCGTTGCCCGTGGCCGACAGCGTGGCCAGGGTCCGGCCGTGGAACGCGCCCTCGAAGCAGATCATCCGGAAGCGTTCCGGGTGGCCGTTCTCGGCGTGATACTTGCGGACGGCCTTGATCATGCCCTCGTTGGCTTCCGCCCCCGAGTTGCAGAAGAAAACGCTGTCGGCGAAAGAGGAATCGACCAACCGCTGCGCCAGGCGCTCAGCCTGCGGCACGCGATACAGGTTGGACACATGCATGACCTTGGCCGCCTGTTCGGCGATGACCTTGGTCAGGTGCGGGTGGCCATGGCCGATGCTGCTGGTCGCGATGCCAGCGCCAAAGTCGAGGAATCGTCGCCCATCGACCGTCCACAGCACGGCGCCCTGGCCATGCTCGAAAGCAAGGTCGGCGCGGTTGTAGGTCGGCATCAAGGCGGGGATCACAGCATCGGTTCCGTCGTGTTGTCTCCGCATGCGCCGGCACGAAATCCGCGCCGGCCGCCGCGGAGGGCGCGAGACTATCCCGATTTCGACGGCGCGCGGAACCCCTCATGCAGGGGGTTGGGTTCGGGTGCCGGCGTCGGGTCCTGCCAGACCGCCAGCGGCCGGTCGGCGACGGGTTGCCCCGCCACCGCCGGCGTTTCGGCCAGGGCAGCCGCGCCCGACATCATCAGCGCGTGGAGCAGGCTGCGGGTCCAGATCTGCGACATGGGCTTGCTCCTTCTTCCAGCGTGAGGCTGCGGGGTGAACTGTGCCATGAAATGGCGTGAAGATGGCAATGCAAAGGCATGATAAGGTTTCCGAAAGTTTGGCTTGGCGCTATGCGGGGTCATGGCGCCGCCGCTTCCCCCTATTCTTGTCAACGATCCGATCGAGCGGCTGATCGCCCTGCTCGGCCGCATGCCGGGCTATGGCCGGCGCAGCGCCCGGCGCGCGGTGCTGCGGATGCTGACCGAACCGGACCGGCTGATGCGCCCCCTGGCCGATGCGCTGATGGCGGCGGCCGAGGCGGTGGTGCCCTGCGAAACCTGCGGCAACCTCGACAGCCAGAGCCCCTGCCACATCTGCACCGACACCCACCGCGACCGGCACCTGGTCTGCGTGGTGGAGGGGGTCGCGGACCTTTGGGCGCTGGAACGGGCCCATGCGCATCGCGGCGTCTATCACGTGCTGGGCGGCGTGCTGTCGGCGCTGGGCGGGATTGGGCCGGAGGATCTGGCGATCCGGCCGTTGCAGGACCGGGTCGCGGCCGGCGGGGTGGAGGAGGTGATCCTGGCCCTGCCCGCCACCGTGGATGGCGCCGCGACCGGACATGTGGTGGCCGACGCGCTGCGCGGGGCCGGGGTGCGCGTCACCCGCCTGGCGCAGGGCGTGCCCATGGGCGGTGCGCTGGATGTGCTGGACGAGGGCACGCTGGCGGCGGCCTGGCGCGCACGGCGGGAGGTTTAGGCGGAGGCAAGACGGCGCTTGATTCAGGACGAGGTTGCAATGATCCTCATCTTACGATGATGGAGGTTGCGATGCCATTTTTCGTTCTTGAGGGCTTGGCGAAGACCCTTTCCAGCTTTTCCAAGGCTTGTTTGTTCATGCCCCTGGCGGAGCCCGTCCTACGAGAGGATGACATCATCTTCGACCTCAGGTTCCCGAAATCGGCCGGGCATCTGGCGTCATGGAAGAGTGCGACGTTCGGGCATGTCCGTGCCGGCGGGGCACGTGTGCATCAAGGGTGGGATTTTTTCGCGATGAGCGGGACCATCTGCTTTGCAGTGTCTGGAGGATGGGTCGCGAAAGTCTATGAATCGAAAGACTATGGGCAGGTTCTGGTCCTGCGGTTACTCGGACTGCCTAATGCGCCGGCTCAGATCTTCGCGGCCTATGCCCATCTTTCAAAGGTGACCGTCGCGCCAGGACAATTCGTCAAGGGCGGCGAGGCCGTCGCCGAGTCCGGCATGACCGGAAATGCCAAAGAGTTTCCGCGCTACCCGCATCTGCATTTCGAGTTCCGCAGCGAACCGCGTCCCGGCCAAGGACTTGCCGGGCGCATTGACCCGGCCAAGATTTTTGGCGACCCGCAGGACTATCGCCCACGCCTGTTCCACGGCGACGCGGTCACCGACAGGATCGCCCGCGCCGCGCGAACGGGATGAAATCTGAGGCCAGGCGAGGTCCTCATCGCCAATGCCCTACGGCGCCGTCAGCACCCCCACGGTCGCCCCCGCCATGCAGCAGGCGATCGCCGCCGCCAGCAGCGACCGCGGCCCCAGCGCCAAAATATCCGCGCGCCGTTCCGGGCACATCGCCCCCATCCCCGCCAGCATGATCCCGAGCGAGGCGAAATTGGTGAAGCCACAGAGCGCATAGGTCAGGATCAGCCGCGAACGCGGCGTCAGCCCCAGGCCGCCGCTGGTCGCCATCTCCAGATAGGCGACGAACTCGTTGACCACGATCTTCGTGCCCAGGCTGGCGCCGACAATCCCGCTTTCGGCCCAGGGCACGCCCATCGCCAGCGCCAGGGGGCGGAACACCCAGCCGGCGACGGTCTGCAAGGTCAGGCCGGTCAGCGGTTCCAGGATCATGTTGCCCAGCGCCACCAGGGCCACGAACACGACCAGCGCCGCCATGATGCTCAGCATCAGGGTCAGCCCATCGGAAATGCCCTTCAGCAGCGCATCCAGGGTGCTCTCATACAGCCGTGGCGGCACCGGATCGGGCGTGGCCTGCGTCGTCGCGCCCGGCACCATCAGCAGGGCCGCCAGCACCGCCGCCGGGGTCGCGATCAGCGATGCCGCCAGCAACTGCCCCGCCGCATCCGGCACGACCTGGCTGATCATCATCGCATAGACCACCAGCATATTGCCGCTGATCGTCGCCAGCCCCGCGACCATGACCACGAATAATTCCGGCCGCGACAGCCCGGCCAGCCAGGGGCGGATCAGCAAGGGGGCTTCCACCATGCCGACGAAGACATTGGCCGCGACCGACAACCCCGCCGCCCCTGACAAGCCAAATGCGGCGCGCACGGCGCGGGAGATGGCACCGACCACCAGCGGCAGGATGCGCCAGTGATACAGCACCGCCGACAGCGCCCCGACCACCAGGATCAGCGGCAAGGCCTGGAAGAACAGCACGAAATCCGCCCCAGGCCGCAGGACTTCAAAGGGTGGCGGCGCGCCGCCCAGGTAGCCAAACACCAGCGCCGTGCCGGCCCGGGTCGCGACCGCCAGCCCATCGACCGCCCGGCCGATGGCGGCAAAGGCGGCCCGCAGCGGCGGCAGGTGCAGTAGCGCTGCGCCCAGCAGCAATTGCCCGCCGAGCCCCGCGACCAGGATGCGCCAGGACACACGGCCACAGCCGCCGATAACCCAAGCGAGCCCGGCCAGGGCCAGCAGGCCCGCAAGGGACTGGGCCTGCAACGCGCTCATTGCGGCGGCGGCAGGACAGCGGGCAGCGCCTCGTCCAGTTCGACGGCGGCGATGCGTTCGCCCGTGCGGGCGATCTTGCTGGTGCTGATCTCGATCTGTCCGATGTCCCGGTGCGCCTGGTCGAAATGCCGGCGCAACTCGCCCACGCGCAATTCCAGACGCCCGACATCGACCACGAGGGTGCCGACCGCGTCCTGGATCTTCCGCGTCTCGGCCCTGACGCGCACATCCTGCATCAGCGCGCGCATGGTGCCGAGCACCGCCCAGAGCGTGGTCGGCGACACGACGTAGACCCGGCGCCGGTTCGACTCCTCCATCAATTCCGGCAGGCGCATGTGCAGGTCGGCATAAACGGCTTCCGACGGCAGGAAGAGCACCGCGCCATCCGCCGTCTCCCCGGGCAGGATGTATTTCTTGGCGATGTCATCGACATGCTTGCGGACGCTGGCGGCGAAGACGCGCAGCGCGATGGGGTCGTCATTGCCCTGGACGGCCTGCCAACCCTCCAATGGGAACTTGCTGTCCACCACGATCGGGCCGGGCGGAAACGGCAGGTTGATGCGGCAATCGGCGCGCACCCCGGTGGAGAGGGTGAATTGCCAGTCGAAGCCGCCTGGTGGAAGACGGTCCTCCAGCAGCGAACGCAGTTGCACCTCTCCGAAGGCGCCGCGCGTCTGCTTGTTGGACAGGATCGCCGACAGCGAGCCGACCTGCGCGCCCAGGGCCTCGATATTCGTGCGGGCGGCGTCGATGACGGCCAGGCGTTCGGTGATGGCCGCCGCGGTCGCCTGGGCCGTGGTCATCTGGTCGGTCAATTGCCGGCCGACCTTTTCCGTCTGGCCGGCCAGGGCTTGCGCCAAACCCTCGTTCTGCGCCGCCAGCCGTTCGGCCAGTCTGGCGTCCTGCGCGTCCAGCCGCTCGTTCTGTTTCGCCACGGCCTCCCCGACGGCCTTGGCCTGGGCCAGCAGCGCATCGGTCATGGTGGAGGTGGCCTGGGCGACACGATCATTCAGCGCGGCGCTATCCGCACGGGCACGATCCGCCATGGCCAGGGATTGCGCCGCGAGGACGGATTCCACCGCCGGCAGCAACCCGGCGAGCCGTTCCGCCTGCTGCGCCTGTGCCGCGACGACGGATTGCAGCAGCGCCGCCGCCCCGTCACCGCGCGGGTGCAGCAGCATGGCGGCCAGCAGCACCACCGCCACGACGGCGGCGGCAATAGCGAGAATCGGGAGGGTTAGGTCGTTCAATGCCGGAAGTGGCGCATGCCCGTCATCACCATGGCAAGCCCGGCCGCATCCGCCGCCGCGATCACCTCATTGTCGCGCATCGACCCGCCTGGCTGGATCACCGCCGTCGCCCCCGCCGCCGCCGCGGCCTGCAAGCCATCGGCGAAGGGGAAGAAGGCGTCCGACGCCACCACCGACCCGCGCGCCAGCGGCACGTCGCTGCCGGCGGCCTTGGCCGCTTCCTCCGACTTCCAGGCGGCGATGCGGGCGCTGTCCACGCGGCTCATCTGCCCCGCGCCGATGCCGACGGTGGCGCCGTGCTTGGCATAGACGATGGCGTTGGACTTGACGTGCTTGCAGACGCGGAAGGCGAACAACAGGTCGTCCAGTTCCTCGGCCGTCGGCGCGCGCTGGGTCACGATCTTCAGATCGGCTTCCGTCACGCGGCCCGCATCGCGCGACTGCGCCAAAAACCCACCTGCGATGCTGCGGAAGGACAGGCCGGGCGCCGCCGGATCGGGCAACCCGCCGGTCAGCAGCAAGCGCAGGTTCTTCTTCTTGCCAAAAATCTTCCGCGCATCGTCATCGGCATCCGGCGCGATCACGACCTCGGAAAAGATCGCCGCCATTTTCTCCGCCGCCGCCCCGTCCAAAATCCGGTTGGCGGCGATGATGCCACCAAAGGCGGAAACGGGATCGCAGCGCAGCGCCGCATCCCAGGCCGCCGCCAGATCGGCGCCGATGGCGACGCCGCAGGGGTTGGCGTGCTTGACGATGACGATGGCGGGCTGGTCGAATTCGGCCACGGCCTCGATCGCCGCATCGGTGTCGTTCAGATTGTTGAACGACAATTCCTTGCCCTGGATCTGCTGCGCCGAGACCACCCCACGCCGCCCGGTGCCGTCGTCGTAGACCGCCGCCTGCTGGTGCGGGTTCTCGCCATAGCGCAGGCCCTGCTTCAACAAGCCCGGGATCGCCAGTCGCGCCGGAAACGCCTGGCCATTCTGCGCCGAGAACCAGCGCGTGATCGCACCATCATAAGTCGCCGTCCGCCCAAAGGCCGCGACCGCGAGGCGACGACGGGTGCCGAGCGACAGCCCGCCCAGGCTCTCCATCTCCGCCTGCGCTTCGGCAAAATGCTGCGGCTCGGTCAGCACAGCGACATGGGCGTGGTTCTTCGCCGCGCTGCGGATCATGGCGGGGCCGCCGATGTCGATATTCTCGATGCAGGCATCGAAATCGCCGCCCGCCGCGACCGTCGCCTCGAAGGGGTAGAGGTTCACCGCCAGCAGGTCGATCGGCGCGATCTTGTGTTCGTCCATCTGCGCCACGTGTTCGGGCAGGTCCCGCCGCCCCAACAACCCGCCATGCACCTGCGGCACCAGCGTCTTGACGCGACCATCCAGGATTTCCGGAAAGCCCGTGTGGTCGGAGACATCGATGACCGGCACCCCCGCCTCACGCAGCGCCTTGGCCGTGCCGCCGGTGGACAGGATTTCCACCCCGCGCGCCGCCAGGAACCGCGCGAAGTCGATCAGGCCGGTCTTGTCGGAAACGGAGATCAGCGCGCGCTTGGGGGAAATGATGTCGGTCATAGGAAACCTCGGGGTCTGGCGGGGGCGGGATAGGCTCAGAGGCCAAGCAGGTCCAGGGTCCGCGCGGTCACGCGGACCTCGTCGAAGCGGTCGAGCGCGATGGCGCGGCCGGCGGCGCCCATGCGGGCCCGCAGATCCGGGTCGGCGGCCAGCCGGGCCAGGGCGGCGGCCAGGGGGGCGGTCTGCATGGCCGGGACCAGCAAGCCGGTCTCCTCCGGCACCACCTGTTCGCGGCAGCCACGGATATCGGTCGCGACCACGGGCAGGCCGGTCAGCATGGCCTCGATCACGCCCATCGGCAGGCCCTCGAAATAGGATGGCAGGCAGAAGACATCGGCCGCCGCCAGCAGCGCCGGCACGTCGCTGCGATAGCCCAGCCGGACGAAGCGCGACCCAAGCGTCGCCTGGGCCTGGTCCAGAACCGGCTCCAGATCCTCGCCATGGTCGGAAGCCAGGCGTTCGCCGACGACCCAGAGGATGGCGCCCGGCACCTGCTCCATCGCCCCCAGCAACTCGACCAGCCCCTTGTGCCGCACGAGGCGGGAGACGGCGATGATGACGCAGGCCTCGGGCGGGGCGCCGAGTTCGCCGCGAATCGCCGCGCGGGCCACGGGATCGGGGCGGTATCGCGCGGGGTCGCGGCCATTGCCGATGGCGATGGCATCGCGCGCGATGCCGAGGCGCCGGGCATCGGCCGCCTCCTCCTCCCCCACCGTCAGGAACACATCGGTCGCGCGCCCCCCGATCCATTCCAGGACCAGCGACAGATAGCGCCGCCAGGCAGGCCCCGGCTGATTGAACAGGAAGCCATGGCCCGTGTAGGCGACGCGCGGCACACCCGCGAGGCGCGCGACCACGCGGGCCAGCAGCGCGGAAATCGGGAAATGCCCATGCACCAGGTCGGGCTTTTCCGCCCGGAAGAACCGCCACAGCCAGACCGCGGCGCGGAATTGCGCCACCGGGTTCAGGCTGCGGACCATGGGGGCGCCGATGATGCGAAACCCTTCGGCGCGGGGTCCGGCCAGCAAGGGGCCCTCGGCGCAGACGCCAATGACCTCATGCCCGCGTGCCCTGGCGCCGCGCATCAGCGGCATCAGGAAATGCAGCATCGCGAAGTCGATATGCGCGACTTCGATAACCTTTTGCGGCCTCGCGGCCACGGGAAGGTTTTGCGGCCCTGCGGCCGCTGGGGTGTCCTGCGGCCCTGCGGCCGCGGGCCGCGTCACCGCGACAAAATCAGGCGTTGGCGACCGGCGCCGCGCCCTGGCCACGGCGGGACTGCCACAGCGCCACGAAGTCGATCGGCGCCAGCAGCACCGGCGGGAAGCCGCCGTCGCGCGTCACATCGGCCAGGATATTGCGGGCGAAGGGGAACAGCAGCCGCGGGCATTCGACCAGGAGCAACGGCTCCAGCATCTCCTGCGCGATGTTCACGGTGAAGATGCCGCAATAGGCCAGTTCGGCGATGAAGCAGACCGTCTCACCCACCTTGGCGTCGGCGCGGATCTGCAGGGAAACCTCATAGACATTGCCCCCCGGCAGCGGGCGGGCCTGCACGTCCAGCGACAGGTCGATGCGGGGCTGTTCGCGAATGGTCGTGAAGATTTCCGGGGCGCCCGGAACCTCGAACGACAGGTCGCGGGTGTATTGCAGGTTCATCAACAGCGGCAGGGGCGCGTCGCCGGTCGGGGTTGCCGCGCCGTTGGATGTCGCGGCGGGCGGCTGGGTGTCGGACATCGGGGAACCTATCGCGGGTGGGGGGCCGGGCAAGCCGGTGGATGGGGCCGCGCCTACCACGCGGCGCGGGCGGGCGGAACCCGTGGCGTCGCCCGCCCCGCCCGGCCATGCGGTGGGCACATGGCAAACGCCACGACACCGCCCTGACGCAACTGTGCTTGACCGCGGCGCCCCGCGACACGACCTTCTGTCCCAAGGGGGTCCTCCCGCCCCCGGCCCGACAGGACCAAGCCGCGATGAGCGACATGACCAAGCCCGTGACCGACGAGACCTTCAAGCAGGACGTGATCGAAAGCAGCGGCCCCGTGCTGGTGGATTTCTGGGCCGAATGGTGCGGCCCCTGCCGCGCCGTCGCCCCGATCCTGGAAGAGATCGCCACCGAATACGCCGGCCGCCTGACGGTCGCGAAGGTGGATATCGACGAAAACCCGATGACCCCCAACGAATACGCCGTGCGCGGCATCCCCACGATGATCCTGTTCCGCGACGGCAAGCCGATCGCGACCAAGGTCGGCGCCATGCCGCGGGCGCAGATGAAGGAATGGCTGGCGGGCGCGCTCGGCAGTTGATCTCTCACCGATGATCTCTCGCCGCCTGGCGATCGGGGCCGCGCTCGCGGCCCCCTTTGTCGCGCGGGCGCAGGAAGTCCACAGGTCCCAGGCCGCGACCTTCCGCGTCGCGACCCTGGCGACCGGGCTGCAGAACCCCTGGGGCGCCGCCGTGCTGCCCGATGGGCGACTGCTGGTCACCGAACGGCCCGGCCGGCTGCGCGTCATCGGTCCCGATGGCACCGTCTCGGCGCCCCTGGCCGGGGTGCCCGATGTCGTGGCGCAGGGCCAGGGCGGGCTGCTGGACGTGCTGCTGGCGCCGGATTTCGCCCGTAGCCGCGAGATCTACCTGACCCAGGCGGCGATGCTGCAAGGCGGCGCCGTCACCCGCCTGGTCCGCGCGCGCCTGGCGCCCGATGCGGCCGCACTGACCGACGTGACCCCGCTGCTGGATGCGACCCCCGCCCAGGCGCAAGGCCGCAACCACTACGGCGGGCGCATGGCCTTTGGCGCGGATGGGCTGTTGTACCTCGGCGTCGGTGACCGCTTCATCACCCCCGGCCGGGCACAGCGGCTGGACGATCTGGCGGGCAAGGTGCTGCGCCTGACCCGCGACGGCGCGCCAGCCCCGCAAAACCCTTTTGTGGGCCAGCCAGGGGCACGTGCGGAAATCTACACCCTGGGCCACCGCAACCCCCAGGGCATGGCCCTGCACCCCGCCACCGGCACGATGTTCGAAGCGGAGTTCGGGCCCCTCGGCGGCGATGAAATCAACATCCTGCGCCCCGGCGCCAATTACGGCTGGCCGCTGGTCACCCACGGCCGCAACTACAACGGCACCCAGATCAGCCCGGACACCAGCCGCCCGGGCTTTGAAGACCCGGCCCGGGTCTGGGTGCCCGCGATCAGCCCCTCCGGCATCGCCTTCTGTACCAGCAACGCCATCCCCGGCTGGCGCGGCAGCCTGTTCCTCGCCTGCCTGAACCCGCCCGGCCTCGTGCGGCTGGCCATGGAGGGCGACCGCATCACCGCCGAAGAACGACTGCTGTGGGACAAGATCCGCTTCCGCCAGGTCGTGCAGGGCGCCGATGGGCGGTTGCTGATCCTGACGGATGAGCCACGCGGGCGAATCCTGCGGCTGGATGCGGTGTAAAAAGCCCCTCGGCAGCGTGGATGTTTTCTGGAACGATCCCCGCAACGACAGGGGGGTCCCGGCCAATGCGCCTTACGCAACTGATCTACGCGTCACGCCCGTTTGGCTTCACCGAGTCCGGATTGGACGACATCCTGCTGGCGGCCCGGCGCAACAATGCGCGGCGCGGCATCACCGGGGCGCTGATCTGCCGCTCCGACCTGTTCATGCAGATGTTGGAAGGGCCGCGGACCCTGGTGACCGAAACCTTCGGCCGCATCCTGCAGGACGACCGCCACGTGGATGTGTCGCTGATCTGGACCGGCGACACGAATGAGCGGCTGTTCCCGCAGTGGGACATGCGGGACGACCCGATGCGCTCCTGGATGTGGTCGCCGGCCGATGTGCGCGCCGGGGCCGTGCGCGAGGCGCCGATGGAGGAAGCCCGCGCGGTCTTTGCCCGGATCGCGGCCGAACCAGCACCGTGATCGGTTAAGCGGGGATTGGTTAAGCCGGCACCGACCCATCCGCCTTCAGCACCTCACCGGCCAGATACAGGCTGCCGCAGACCAGCACGCGGCCCGGCGCCAGGGCGGCGATCTGCGCCAGCGCGCCGGCCACATCCGGCCCCGGCCGCGCGACGCCGCCGCTGGCGGCGATGATCGCCTCGGGCGACATCGCCAGATGCTGGCCCGGTTCGGCAACAGCCCAGACCGTGGTAGCGAAGGGCAGCAACGGGGCCAAAAACGCCTCGCTCGCCTTGCCGGATTTCATGCCGACGACCAAGTGCAGCGGCTGGTCGGCCCAGGCCGGCAGGTGGGCGGCCAGGGCGCGGCCGGCGCCTTCATTGTGCCCGCCATCCAGCCAGAGTTCGAAACCCGCCGGCAGGCTTTGGGCCAGATCGCCCGACAGGCGCTGCAATCGCGCGGGCCAGCGGGCGTTGGCCACGCCTTCGCGAATGGCGGCATCGTTCAGCCAGGGCGGGTTCCAGGCGCGCAACGCGGCGATGGCGATGCCGGCGTTTTCCAATTGGTGCGGCCCGGGCAGGCCGGGGGGCGGCAGGGCGATGGTCTTGCCATCGTCGCGGAAGCGGCCCTCGGGCGACACGTCCCAATCCCGCCCCCGCGCCCGCAGCGGCGCGCCCTGCGTGGCTGCTTCGGCCTCGATCACGGCCATCGCCTCGGGCGGCTGGAAGCCGGTGGCGACGGGGACGCCTGGCTTGATGATGCCGGCCTTCTCCCCCGCGATCAGGGCCAGCGTGTCGCCCAGAAAATCCATGTGGTCCATGGAGATGCTGGTGATCGCGCAGGCCACCGGCCGGTCCACCACATTGGTCGCGTCGAAGCGGCCGCCCAGGCCCACCTCCAGCACCAGCAGATCCGCCGGGGTATCGGCGAAGAGCACCAGCGCCACCGCCGTCGTCACCTCGAACACCGTGATCGGCAGCCCCGCATTGGCCGCCTCCACCCGTTCCAGCGCATCGACCAGCGCCTCCTCGGTCACCAGCGTGCCAGCCAGCCGGATGCGCTCGGCAAAATGCACCAGGTGGGGCGAGGAATAGGCATGCACCCGCTGCCCCGCGGCCTCGGCGATCGCGCGCAGCACGGCGCAGGTGCTGCCCTTGCCATTGGTGCCGGAGACATGGATCACCGGCGGCAGCCGCCGTTCCGGATGGCCCAGCGCCGCCAGCGCGCGCTGCAACCGATCCAGGCTCAGGTCGATCAGCTTCGGGTGCAGCCCGTGCAGCCGGTCGATAATCACCTCTGACCGCGACATGAGTTCAGACCTTGGGGATCAGGCCGCAGGCAGCGCCGGAACCGTCTCGATCGGGTCCACCACCGGTTCGCGCAGCAGGGAGATGACGCGCGCCAGGGTCGCCTTCATCTCGCCACGCGGCACCACCATGTCCAGGATGCCGTGCTGCAACAGGTATTCGGCGCGCTGGAAGCCCTCGGGCAGCACTTCGCGCACCGTCTGTTCGATCACCCGCGCGCCCGCAAATCCGATCAGCGCGCCGGGTTCGGCGATCTGGATGTCGCCCAGCATGGCGAAACTGGCGGTAACCCCGCCCGTCGTCGGGTCCAGCAGCACGACGATGAAGGGCAGCCCCGCTTCCTTGACCATGCGCGCCGCGATCACCGTGCGCGGCATCTGCATCAGGCTGATCGCACCTTCCTGCATCCGCGCCCCGCCCGAGGCCGGAAACACCACCAGCGGCGCATCCTGCAACACCGCCAGGCGCGCGGCGGCGACCAGCCCCTCCCCCACGCCGGCGCCCATGCTGCCGCCCTGGAAGGAGAATTCGAAGGCGGCGACAACAGCCGGGCGACCCTCGATCCGGCCATGCCCGACCATGATCGCGTCATCCATGCCGGTCTTGGCCTGGGCCTCCCGCATGCGATCGCCGTATTTGCGCTGGTCGCGGAACCGCAGCGGATCGGCCGGGGCCTTGGGCAGTTCGATCTTCTGCCAACCCTCGTCCAAGGTGATGTCGATTCGCGCGGCGGCGCCGATGCGATTGTGATGGCCACACAACGGACAGACCTGGAGATTCCGCTCCAGATCCTTGTGGAACACCATCTGTTCGCAGGACGAACACTTGTGCCAGAGGTTTTCGGGCACATCGCGGCGGAACAGGCCCTGGATTTTCGGCAGGGCCCAGTCGGAGATCCAATTCATGCGCGGCAGGTAGGCGCGACCGCACCCTTGGTGCAAGAGGCCGCGTTCACGCCCCGCGCGGCCCCAACAAAATGACCCCCGCCCCAACCAGGCAAAGCCCCGCGCCAAGCAGATCCCAACGGTCCGGCGCCACCCCCTCGACCAGCCACATCCAAGCGAGGCTCGCCGCGATATACACCCCGCCATAAGCCGCGAACGCACGCCCCGCCGCGGGGCTGTCCACCAAGGTCAGCAACCAGGCAAACACCACCAGCGACACGACCCCAGGCACCAGCCACCAGACCGACCGGCCGAGCCGAAGCACCGCCCAGAAGGCGAAGCAGCCCGCGATCTCCGCGACGGCGGCACCGAGGAAGAGCACGGCTAGCGGCCTGAACTTGGGCAGTGGCGCCTTGAGAGGGGCGTTGCCCCTCTCAAACTCTCCCCACCAGGGGCCGCCGCCCCTGGACCGGCGCGATGTATTGGCAAAGCAAAGGGACGGGCATGGCCCGCCCCTGGCCAATGGATCGCCCGTGACGCCCCTCCCGTTGCTTTGCCAAATCCCGTGGGTTTCCAAGGGGCCACCGCCCCTTGGTGGGGGGGTTTGGGGGGGCAACGCCCACCCAAGGCGCCACCCCCCACGGCTCAGCGCGCCGGCGGTGCCTCGGCGACTTCGGTCGCGCCCGTGCAGGCGGTGCGGGTCAGCCAGGGCCAGGGGTCCACGGGGCGGCCGTTGCGGCGCAGTTCGATGTGCAGGTGTGCTCCGGTGGTGCGTCCGGTGCGGCCGACGGCGCCGATCGCTTGCAGGGCGTCCACTCGCGCGCCCGTGGTGATGCCGGGGGCGAAGCGGGCCAGGTGGGCGTAGCGGGAGGTCGTGCCGTCTTCATGGGCGATATCGACCATCATGCCATAGCCGAAATAGCGGCCGGCAAAGATCACGGTGCCGGGCAGGACCGTCTGCACCCGGCTGCCGACGGGGGCGCGGATATCGACGCCGGGATGTCCCCGCCGCCCCCCGAAACCGGAGGAGTATTCACCCGCCACCGGCATCGCGGCGGGACAGGGCGCGGCCACGGCTCCCATCGGAAGAGTGACAGCGAGGAGGGCGAGGACCGCCGATCGGGTGCAAATCATCCCCCTCGGTCTGCCCGACGGGGCGCCGGGGGGCAACCCTTGACAAATTTCCGTTATCCCCTTGCGGAACGCACCGCCTCCGCCAATGCCCGAACATCATCCAATACCGCCCGCACGGTCCCGCTGGTGGCGCGGCCTTGGGCATCGAGCGTGGAGGCCAGTTTCTCGATCAGCGCGCTGGCCACCACCGCCCCATCGGCGACCCTTACGGCATCGGCCGCCTGCGCCGGGGTGCGGACGCCGAAGCCGATGGCGATCGGCAGGTCGGTATGCGCCCGCACGCGGGGGATCGCGGTCGCCAGGTCCGCGACACTGGCGCTGCGCGTGCCGGTGATGCCGGTGATGGCGACGTAGTAGACGAAGCCGCTGGAGGCATTCAGCACGACCGGCAGCCTGGCATCGCCCGTGGTGGGGGCGACGAGCCGGATCATGTCGATGCCCGCGGCCGCCGATTGCGGCGCCAGCATGTCGGACTCTTCCGGGGGCACATCGACCACGATCACCCCATCGACGCCGCTGGCGGCGGCATCGGTGCAGAAACGGTCCACGCCATAGGACATGATCGGGTTGAAGTAGCCCATCAGGACGACCGGGGTCGCATCATCCTCGGCACGGAAATCGCGCACCATGGCCAGCGCGCCGGCCAGGGTGGCGCCGGCCTTGAGGCCGCGCTGCCCGGCGCGCTGCACGGTCGGGCCATCGGCCATCGGGTCGGTGAAGGGGACGCCGATCTCGATCAGGTCGGCCCCCGCCCCCGGCATCCCGCGCAGGATCGCCATGGAGGTCGCGGGATCGGGGTCATAGGCTTCCAGGAAGGGGATCAGCGCCCCGCGCCCTTGTTCCTTCAGCGCGGCAAACCGCGCGGCGATGCGGCTCACAGTTCCACTCCCAGGTGCTTGGCGACGGCGAAGATGTCCTTGTCGCCCCGGCCGCAGAGATTCATCAGGATGATCTTGTCGGCCGGCATGGTGGGCGCCAGCGTCATCACATGCGCCAGCGCATGCGCCGGTTCCAGCGCCGGGATGATGCCTTCCAGCTTGGAGCAGATCTGGAACGCCGCCAGCGCCTCGTCATCCTTGGCCGAGACGTATTCCACCCGGCCGATGTCATGCAGCCAGGCGTGTTCCGGCCCGATGCCGGGGTAGTCCAGCCCGGCGCTGATCGAATGCGCCTCCTGGATCTGGCCGTAGGCGTCCTGCAACAGGTAGGTCAGGTTGCCGTGCAGCACGCCCGGCCGCCCCTTGGTGAGCGACGCCGCATGCTGTTCGGTATCGACGCCATGGCCCGCGGCCTCGACGCCATGCATCGCCACGTCGGGATCGTCCAGGAAGGGGTGGAACAGGCCCATGGCATTGGACCCGCCGCCGATCGCCGCGACCAGCACATCCGGCAGGCGGCCTTCGGCTTCCAGCATCTGCGCGCGGGCCTCGACCCCGATGACGCATTGGAAGTCGCGCACCATCATCGGGAAGGGATGCGGGCCGGCGACGGTGCCGATGCAGTAGTAGGTGTCGTGGACATTCGCGACCCAGTCGCGCAGCCCCTCGTTCATCGCATCCTTCAGCGTGGCGGCGCCGGAGGTGACGGGGATCACCTCCGCCCCCAGCAGCTTCATGCGGAAGACGTTGGGCTGTTGGCGTTCGACGTCGGTGGCGCCCATGTAGACGACGCAGGGCAGGTCCATCAGCGCGCAGGCGGTCGCGGTGGCGACGCCATGCTGGCCGGCGCCGGTCTCGGCGATGATGCGGGTCTTGCCCATGCGCTTGGCCAGCAGGATCTGGCCGAGCACGGCGTTGATCTTATGCGCGCCGGTGTGGTTCAGCTCGTCGCGCTTGAAATACACTTTCGCGCCCATGCCGTCCGGCGCGGTCTTGCGCAGATGAGTCGTCAGGCGTTCGGCGAACCACAGGGGGCTCGGGCGGCCCACGTAATCCTTCAGCAGGCGGCGCCATTCGCGGTCGAAGGCCGGGTCGTTCTTCGCGGCCGTATAGGCGGCTTCGACTTCGAGGATCAGCGGCATCAGCGTCTCGGCGACGAAACGCCCGCCGAACTGGCCGAAGCGGCCGCGTTCGTCGGGGCCGGTGCGGAGGGAATTGGGGATCGACTTGGTCACGTGGTGCTCCCGGGCAGGGGCCGGGTTTAGCGCGCGGAACGGCTGGGGGCTACCCGCGCGCAGCCCTGCAAAACGCCGCGATCAGGCCTGGATCCTTTTGGCCCCGCGCGCGTTCCACGCCGGAGGACACGTCCACCCCCGGCGCGCCCGTGGCGGCGATGGCGGCGGCGACATTGCCCGGGGTCAGCCCGCCCGCCAGCAGCCAGGGGCGCGGGATGGCGGCGCCGCGCAGCACCGACCAGTCGAAGACCGCGGCATTGCCACCCGGAAGGTCCGCGCCGGGCGGCGCCTTGGCATCCAGCAGGAAGCGCTCCACGACCGGGGCGTAATCGGCCAGCACCGCCAGGTCGGCGACGGTTGCGACCCCGATGGCCTTCATCACAGGCAGCCCGAATTTCTGGCGCAGTTCGGCGCAGCGGGCGGGGGATTCCTCGCCATGCAGTTGCAGGATGCCGAGCGGCACGACGTCCAGCACCCTGGCGATGGCATCGTCATCAGCATCGACGAACAGCCCGACCCGGATCGGACCGCCCTGCTGCCGTGCCGAAAGCGCCGCCGCCTGTTCGGGGGTCACGTTGCGCGGGCTGGCCGGGAAGAAGACGAAACCGACGTAGTCGGCCCCCGCCGCGCAGGCCGCGTCGAACCCGGCCGCATCGCTCAGCCCGCAGATTTTTATCTCGGTCACAGGTTTTTGGCGATGTCTTGGGCGGCGGTGACGGGGTCGTCGGCCTGGGTGATGGGGCGGCCGATGACCAGCCAGTCGGCGCCGGCGGCGACCGTCTCGGCCGGGGTGGCGACGCGCGCCTGGTCGCCGATGGCCGATCCCGTGGGGCGCACCCCGGGGACGACCAGTAGCGGCGCATCGCCCAGGGTGGCACGGATGGCCGCGACCTCATGCGGGCTGCAGACCAGCCCATCGGCGCCGGATTCCATCGCCAGACGCGCCAGGCGCAGCACCTGCTGCACCGGGCCGCCGGCGACGCCGGTCTCGGCCAGGGTGGCGGCATCGATGCTGGTCAGCACGGTGACGGCCAGGATGATCGGGCGGCTCGGGCCGAATGCATCGGCCGCGCGGCGGGCGGCGGCGATCATCGGCGCCCCGCCGCCGGCATGAATGGTCAGCATCGACGGCCCCAGGGCACAGGCCGAACGCACCGCGCCCGCGACCGTGTTGGGGATGTCGTGCAGCTTCAAATCCAGGAACACCGGCCCCGCCGCGATCAGCGGCGCGACGCCATCCGGGCCGGCGGCGCAGAACAACTCCAGCCCCGCCTTCACCAGCCCGACATGCGGGCCGACCCGCGCCGCCAGCGCCAGGGCGGCGGCGGGGTCGGGGGTGTCGATGGCAAGGATCAGGCGGTCGGCGGCACGGGTGGGGCGGGTGATCACGTCAGCCCCTCACGCCGGGCCGCCGCCTCGGCCTTCAGCGTGTCCAGTTCGATTTCCAGCAACCGCCCGGCCTTTTCCAGCGACCGCGCCCGGCGCCGCGCCGGCAGCGCCGCGCCCCAGGCGACGACCGCGCCCAGCAGGAAGGACAATGCGCTGGCCAGCAGCACCACCAGCGACAGCGGCGCCTCCCAGGCCAGGTCGAAGGGCCAGAACTGGATCTGCACGGGCGCGCGGTTGGACAGGGCGAAGATCACCAGCACGGCGATCAGCGGCAGCAGCAGGATCAGGCGCAGCATCGGCCGGTCAGCCCCCGTCCGCCTGCAGGGGGCCGCCATTCACCCGTTCGCGCAATTCCTTGCCCGGCTTGAAATGCGGCACGATCTTGCCGGTCACCTGCACCGATTGGCCGGTGCGCGGGTTGCGCCCGGTGCGCGGGTCGCGCTGCTTGATCGAAAAGGCGCCAAAGCCCCGCAGCTCCACCCGGCGCCCCTCGGCCAGGGCGGTGGCGATGCCGTCGAACACCGTGGTCACGATGCTCTCCACATCGGGTTGGCGCAGGTGCGGGTTGTCGGCCGCGATCTTGGCCATCAGTTCAGATCTTGTCATGCCTGTGCCCGCCTGCCGCTGCTCAACGCTGCCAAACGGCCATGGGGCCGTCAATCCGCAGGATCGGGCCAAGCCATTCGGTGTAAAGGGTTTTTCCCACCATCGAGACAGCGCTGGCAAAGGCGCGTTCCGATAGCGGGCGCGGGTCCAGAGCGCGGACCGGCACGGTTTCGGGGATGCCACGCTCGGCCGCCAGCCAGACCCGGGCCTCCGCCTCGCCGCCGATGGCATCGATCATGCCCAGGTCCAGCGCGCGCCGGCCGGTGACGATGCGGCCATCGGCCAGCGCCCGGGCCGCGATCTCATGCATGCGGCGGCCCTGCGCGACCATGCGGACGAATTGCTCGTAGAGGTCGTTCACCACCAGGGCGAGGGCCACACGCCCCTCCTCGGTCAGCGGGCGGAACAGGCTCGGCTGGTCCTTCAGCGGGCCGGAGGTGATGGTTTCCGGCGACACGCCCAGGCGGGCCAGCAGGTCCGAGGCCTCGAAGGATTGCAGCAGCACGCCGATCGACCCGGTGATCGTCCCGTTCCGGGCAAACACCCGGTCGGCCGGCAGCGCGATCATGTAGCCGGCCGAGGCCGCCGTGCCGCCCAGGGTCGCGACCAGCGGTTTCTGGACCGCGAAGCGGGACAGCGCGCCATGCAGTGCCTCGCCACCCGCCATGGTACCGCCGGGGCTGTCCACCACCAGGATCATCGCGCGCACCGAGGCATCGCGCCGCGCGTCATCGATCGCGGCGATCAGGCGGCGATCCTCGGTGATCGTGCCGGTCACCGACAGCCGCGCGATATGCCCGGCCCCCAGCATCCCGGTCGCGCGCGTGCCGGCAAAGCCCAGGTAGAGCGCCGCGAGCACGCCGACGACAGCGAGGCTGCGCCAAAACATCAGCCGGCGCTTGAGTCGACGGCGGTCGGTCAACAGATCGGGTTCCAGAGCCATGCCGTGTTCCTAATCCTTTGCCGCCCCGGGTGCCACCTCGCCAAAGCCCTGCCTGACCGCCGCCATCGCCTGCGCCTGGGCCGCCGTCGGCAGCCAATCGGCGCGGCAGGTCAGCCCGACGATGCGGCGGGCGCCCGGCACGGCCCCCGGCACGGCCACCGGCAGCGCGACCAGCCCCGGATGCGCCGCGATCTGCTGCGCGCAAAGCAAGGCCGCGACATCGCCCCCCCCGCAGCACCGCCAACGTCAGTTCCAGCGAAGAGGTTTCAAGCACCACGGGCGGGCGGGCCGGCAGGGTGGCGAACAGCGCCTCGACCACCCGCCGGCGCGGCAGGTCGGCGCCCGGCACGACCCAACGCGTGGCGGCCAGCGCCGCCGGGGTGATGCCACCGGCCACGAGCGGGTGGTCGGCGCGAACCGCGACGGCAAAGGGATCCTCGACCAGCGGCTGTTCGACCAGGTCGGGATAGGGCGGCGGCGCGCGCAGCGATCCGATAATCGCATCCAGCCGCCCGGCGCGCAGGCCGATGGCGAGGTCCTGGTAATTGCCCTCGACCACCAGCAGCGCCGGGGCGCCGGGCACGGCCGCCAGGTGCATCACCGCGGAGGCCAAGGGTTGCCGCGGCACCAGCGGCAGCGCACCCAGCGCCAGGCGGCCGCCCGCGCCAGGGTTGGCTTCGGCCAGGCCCTGTTCGATCTCCAGCCGCGCCAGGGCGATCTGGCGGGCGAATTCGGCGCCGGCGGGATTGGCGCGGAACCCCGCCTCCCCCCGGCGATACAGCGCGACGCCAAGCAGGCGTTCCAGCGACCGCGCGGCCCGGTTCAGCGATGGCGGCCCGATGCCGAGCGCCCGCGCCGCGGCAGCAAAGCCACCCGTCTCGGCAATCGCCAGATGCGCGCGCAATTGCGGCGCGGTCAGCTTGCGGGCAGGCGCCGGGCCGCCGGCCAGCGCCGCCACGGCCGCCTCCATGCGCTGGAGGCAGCGGAGGACGCGGCGCAGGAACCGCTCCCCGGCCGGGGTCGGAAAACTGCCGCGCGGGCCGCGTTGCAGCAGGCGATGGCCGACCTGGCGCTCCAGCCGGGCCAGGGTCTCGGTCACGCTGGGCTGCGACAGGCCGAGTTCGGCGGCGGCGGCGCCGAGGCTGGCCAGGCGGGCCACCGCCTCGAACGCCCTAAGGTCGCGCAGCGGGGGTTCGGACATTGCCTGAATCCTATGACTTCGGGGCCGCTTCCCTGATAGGCCGGGGGGCGGCCGGGTGGCAGTGTGGCCTTGGAGAAACACCAAGGAAGATCCCAAGAATGGCCAGCGCCATCGTCGATACCCATACCCATGTCATCAGCACCGATACCGCGCGCTTTCCGCTCGCCCCCATCGGCGGCAAGCAATCGGATTGGTCCGCCACGCGCCCCGTGGGCCATGCCGGGCTGATCGCCGCGATGGATGCGGCGGGTGTCGCGCAATGCGTGGTGGTGCAGGCATCGACCGCCTATGGCCACGACAATACCTATCTGGCCGAGGCCATCGCGCTCTATCCGCGCCGCCTGACCGGGGTGTTTTCCGTCGATGTGCTGGCGCCCGACGCGACGGCGATGATCCGCCATTGGGCGGGGCGCGGGCTGACCGGCTTCCGGCTGTTCACCACCGGCACCACCATGCCGGGCCAGGCGGGCTGGCTGGATGCCGAAGCCTCCTTCCCCGCCTGGGCGCTGGCGCAGGAGATGGGCCTGCCGATCTGCCTGCAGATGACGGCAAAGGGCATCCCGGCGTTGCGCAACATGCTGGACCGCTTTCCGGGCGTGCCGGTGGTGCTGGACCATCTGGCACGGCCCGACCTGTCGGATGGCCCGCCCTATGCCCGCGCGGCGTCGCTGTTCGAATTGGCGGCCTATCCCCAGGTGAACCTGAAACTGACCAGCCGGGCACTGGATCTGGCGGCCGAAGGGGCCTCGACCTCCGCCGCCCTGCTGGCCGCCCTGATCCCCGCCTTTGGCGCGGGGCGCATCCTGTGGGGGTCCAACTTCCCGGCGGCCGAGGGCAGCCTGTCCGACCTCGTCGCCCATACCAGATCAGCACTGGCCAGCCTTTCGACCGAGGACCAGGCGATGATCCTGGGCGGCACCGCGCGCCGGCTCTACCCCGCGCTGGGGGAGGCCTGAACCATGGCGCCGATCCGTTTCGCCCTGGGCGCACAACCCACCTTCGCCGCGCTGAAGGCCAGCGCCACCCTGCCCAATGGCGCGGCGGTGGAATGGCCCGCGATCTCCCCCATACACCGCGCCTTCGCGCTGATGGCCCGCGCCCAGGCCTATGACCTCTGCGAAATGGCCATCGTCACGGCCGTGCAGGCGGTGGCCTATGGCAAGCCCATCATCGTGCTGCCGGCGACCGTCGCCTCCCGCGCGCAGCACCGCTGCCTGATCCGGCTGACGGCGCGGCCGGAAGTCACCCCCGAAACCCTGCGCGGCGGGCGGATCGGCGTGCGCGCCTATACCCAGACCACCGGCATGTGGGTCCGCGCCATCCTGGCCGAAACCCACGGCGTGGCGGCGCATGAGGTGCGCTGGACCACCCAGGAAGGCGCCCATGTCGCCGAATACGACGACCCGCCGCAGGTCGTGCGCGCGCCGGAATCGGCCAGCCTGCTGGAGATGCTGGACGCGGGGAAACTCGATGCCGTGATCCTGGGCAACGACCTGCCCGACGACCCGCGCTACAGCCCCGTTATCCCCGACCCGGCCGCCGCCGCGACGGCATGGGCGGCGAAGCACGGCATCCCGCAGGTCAACCACCTGGTCGTCGCCCGGCAGGATTTCGCCGAAGCCCACCCCGACGACCTGCGCGCCGCCTACGCCGCCCTGCGCGACGCGGCGGGCGGGTCGTCAGCACTGCCCTTCGGCGCGGCGCTGGAACCGGCGCTGGCCGTCGTGCTGGCGACCTGCCTGGACCAGGGGCTGCTGCCACGCGCGCTGTCGGTGGCCGAGGTGCTCGCCCCCGCGCGCCGGATTCTCGGCCAATGAACCGCCGCGCGCTGCTCGCGGCCCTCGCCGCCGCCTCGGCCTGGCCGGCCCTGGCCCAACCCCGCCGCCAGCCCGATGGCCCCGTCACCCTGATCGTGCCGGTCACCCCCAGCACCGCGCAGGATGTGCTGGCCCGGCTGCTGGCCCCGTCCCTGGGCGAGGCCCTGGGCCAGCCCGTGATCGTCGACAACCGGGCCGGCGCCAGCGGCACCATCGGCACCGGCGCCGTCGCCCGCGCCGCCCCCGATGGGCGCACCCTGATGATGCAGGGCGCCCCACTCTACATGAGCCCCTCCCTGGTCCGCACCCTGCCCTATGACGCCGCCCGCGCCTTCCTGCCGCTGGTGAAGGTGGCCGAGGGATCATCCCTGCTGGCGGTGCGACCCGACCTGCCGGTCGAAGACCTGGCCGGCTTCGTCGCCCTGGCCCGGTCCAAGCCCGGCGACCTGGACTACGCCTCCCCCGGCAATGGCACAGCACCCCACATGGCCATGGCCCTCTTCGCCCTGGCCGCCGGGATCGAGTTGAACCACATCCCCTACCGCGGCACCGCCCCCGCCGTGCAGGACCTGCTCGGCCGTCGCGTCGCCGCGATGATCCTGCCCGTCGCCATCGCCATGCCACTGGCGCGCGACGGCCAGGTGCGCCTCCTGGCAGTGACCAGCGCCGAACGCTGGCCCGAACTGCCCAACGTCCCCACCATGGCCGAAAGCGGCTTCGGCGCCGCGACCGTGACCATCCTCTACGGCCTCTACGGCCCGGCCGGCCTGTCCCCCCAGGTCGCGGAGGTCGTGAACCGGGCCGTCAACGCCTGGCTGGAACGCCCCGCCACCCGCGCGGCCCTGCTGGCCCAAGGCCTGTCACCAGGCGGCGGATCGCCGGCCGACTTCGCCGCGGCCTACCAGGCGGAGTTGACGCGCTGGGCGGCGGTGGTGCGGGACGCGCGGATCACGGCGGATTGATCGGGGGGGGGGTGGCGCCTTGAGAGGGACTTCGTCCCCCTCAAACTCCCCCGACCAGGGGCCGCCGCCCCTGGACCGGCGCGATGCATTGGCGAAAGAAAGGGAGGGGCATGGATCGCCATTGGCCGATGGACCGCCCGTGACGCCCCTCCCTTTCTTTTGCCAAATCCCGTGGGTTTCCAAGGGGCCACCGCCCCTTGGTGGGGGGGTTTGGGGGGGCAACGCCCACCCAAGGCGCACCCTCCCCGCTCTAATCCCGCGCCGCCGGCCGTGCCGCGATCCCCGACGGCACGCGTTCGGCCGCCACGGCTTCGCCGATCGCCCGGTCGAGTGACATGTTCACCACGATGCCGGCCACGCCCCAGCGCCCGTCGGCATCGCGTGCCAGCAGGGGGGCGCCGCTGGCGCCGCGGGTGGCGGCGCAGTTGTGCAGCAGGACGGGGGCGGGGCGCAGGATGCGGCAATCGGTGGTGGCCATCAGCACTTCCGGCCGGTCGCGCTGATAGGCGCCCAGCATCGCCGGCGCGCCCACGGGGACCGCGCTCAGCACCGGCAGGGGGCGGGCGGGCATGGGCTTGTCCAGGGTCAGCACGGCCCAGTCTTCGATGGCGGGGCCGGTGATGGCGGGGTTGTAGGCCCCGGCGCGGTAGGACAGGACCCGTGCCGCCGCGACCCAGGTGCCGCTGCGGTAGCCCAGCAGGAAGTGGATCGAACTGGCGGGCCCGGTGGTGCGGCCGCGTCGCGGCACCAGGCAATGGGCGGCGGTCAGCACGGTGGTCGGCCCGATCAGCGCGCCGGTGCAGCGCGTGCCGAAATCGGTCTGCACCCGGCCGAGCGAGGCCCAGGGTGCGGCGGTGGGGGTTGCGACGGGGATGCGCGGATCGGCCGCGCCCAGGCCCGGCAGGGGCTGCGCCGCGACGGGTGCCGCCAGCAGCAAAAACAAAAACGCCGCGGACCTTCCGGTCCGCGGCGCGATTGAGACGGTGCGGGGAATGTTATTCCTCGCCCGCACCCTGGTTGCGGCGACGGATCGCGGCACCGAGGATGTCGCCGAGCGACGCCCCGCTGTCCACGGACCCGTATTCCTTCATCGCCTCACGCTCTTCCTCGACTTCCTTGCCCTTGATGGTCAGGGCCAGGCGGCGGGCGGCGCGATCGACGGCGGTCACCTTGGCGTCCACCTTCTCACCCACGGCGAACTTGTCGGGGCGCTGGGCGTCCCGGTCGCGGGCGAGTTCGGCGCGGCGGATGAAGCCGGTGAGGACGTCGTCCACCTTCACTTCGATGCCGTTGCTCTCGATCTTGGTGACGACGCAGGTCACGACATCGCCCTTGCGGACCTTGTCGAGCACTTCGGCGGCCGGATCGGACGCGAGCTGCTTGATGCCGAGCGAGATGCGCTCCTTCTCGACATCCACGTCCAGCACCTTGGCCTTGACGATCTGGCCCTTCTGGAAGTCGGCCATGGCGGCTTCGCCAGGCTGTTCCCAAGACAGGTCGGACATGTGGACCATGCCGTCGATGTCGGCGGTGATGCCAATGAACAGGCCGAACTCGGTGATGTTGCGGATCTCGCCTTCCACAATGCTCCCCGGCGGGTGGGCGTCCATGAACACCTCCCACGGATTGCCCTGCGCCTGCTTGAGGCCCAGCGAGATGCGGCGCTTCGGCTCGTCCACATCCAGGATGAGAACTTCGACTTCCTGGCTGGAAGCGACGATCTTGCCGGGATGGACGTTCTTCTTGGTCCAGGACATCTCGGACACGTGCACGAGGCCCTCGACCCCCGGCTCCAGCTCCACGAAGGCGCCGTAGTCGGTGATGTTGGTGACGCGACCGGAGAACTTGGCGCCGACGGGGTACTTGACCGCCACACCTTCCCACGGATCGGACATCAGCTGCTTCATGCCGAGGCTGATGCGCTGCGTCTCCGAGTTGAAGCGGATCACCTGCACGCGGACCGGCTGACCGATGGTCAGGGCCTCGGACGGGTGGTTGATGCGGCGCCAGGCGATGTCGGTCACGTGCAGCAGGCCATCGACGCCGCCGAGGTCCACGAACGCACCGTAATCGGTGATGTTCTTGACCACGCCGTCGAGGATCATGCCTTCCTTGAGGCCCTGGACGAGTTCGGCGCGCTGTTCGGCGCGGGTCTCTTCCAGCACGGCACGGCGCGACACGACGATGTTGCCGCGCGCCCGGTCCATCTTCAGGATCTGGAACGGCTGCGGGCTGCCCATCAGCGGGCCGACGTCGCGCACGGGGCGGATATCGACCTGGCTGCCCGGCAGGAACGCAACAGCGCCGCCGAGGTCAACCGTGAAGCCACCCTTCACACGACCGAAGATCACGCCGTTGACGCGAACCTGGGCGGTGTAGGACTTCTCGAGGTTGGTCCAGGCTTCTTCGCGACGCGCCTTTTCACGCGACAGGACGATCGCGCCGTCCTTGTCCTCGTAACGCTCGACGAAGAGGTCGATCAGGTCGCCCGGCTTGACTTCGGCCTTCTGGCCGGGGGCGGCGAATTCCTTGAGCAGGACGCGGCCTTCGGACTTCAGCCCGACGTCCACGACCGCGAATTCATCATCGACGCGAATGACGCGGCCGGTGACGACGGAGCCCGCGAAGCCGGTATCGGCCCCAAGCGTGGCGTCCAAAAGGGAAGCGAAATCCTCCATGTCGGCGGAGCCGGTATCGAGGGCGGCGGCAAATGCCATGTGGTGATGTGTTCCTGTCGATCGGCGGGTTTTTCCCCGCGGATCATGTCCTGCGCCCCCGCCCCATCCGGGACAGGCACGACGTGAGGCTCTGGCGCGCGCGGCGCTGTCCAGGCCCCCTGTGGCTTGGGGCGCGTTGCGGTGCGCCCCGTCCCGTGCCGCGCGTGCCGGGGGAACCCCCGATACGGTTTGGCGGCCGTGGGCGAAAAAAGCCTCGGCGCGGCCGGAGCGCTACGCCCACAAGCCCCTCTCGGTCAAGACGGATTCAGCACGAGTCAGGCGTGAAACCGTTTCCGCACCAGCGAAAGCGCCGCATCGAAGACCGCATCGGCATCCATCGACGTGGTGTCGATCAGGGTGGCGTCAACCGCCGGGCGCAGCGGGGCGGCGGCGCGGGCTTCGTCGCGCGCGTCGCGTTCGGCCATTTCCGCGGCGACCGAGGCCGGTGCGGGGGCGGCGCCCTTGGCCTGCAACTCCAACCAGCGTCGATGCGCGCGCGCTTCCGGGCTGGCCGTGATGAACAGTTTTACCGGCGCGTCCGGAAAGATCACCGTGCCGATGTCCCGCCCATCCAGCACCGCGCCCTTGGTGCGGCCATAGCCGCGCTGGAAGTCCAGCAGCGCGGCGCGCACGGCGGGAATCGCGGCGACGGCGCTGGCGGCGCGATCGGCCTCCGGCCCGCGCAGGTCGCCGCGTTCCATGTCGGCGGGGGTCAGGGACCGGGCGGCGGCCTCGGCGGCCTGGGGGTCGAAGGGGTCGGCACCGGCATCCAGCACCCGCCGCCCCGTGGCGCGGTAGAGCAGGCCTGTGTCCAGGTAGGGCAGGCCCAGGCTGGCGGCGAGCCGCCGGGCCAGGGTGCCCTTGCCGGCGGCGGCCGGGCCATCGACGGCGATGATGAGGGGGGGCGTGCTCATGCCGGGGTGATCACCTCTGCCCCGGCCGCCTTGTTCATCAGCCGGACGAAATGCGGGAAGGAGGTTTCGATGAAGGCCCCGTCATCGACCGTCACGGCCGATTGGGCGGCGAAGCCCATGACCAGCCCGGCCATGGCGATGCGATGGTCCATGTGGGTCACGACCAGGCCCCCGCCAGCGGGCGGGCCGCCCGTGCCATGGACCAGCAGGTCGTCGCCCTCGATGTCGACCCGCACGCCATTGCCGGCCAGCATGGCGGCAGTGGCGTCCAGCCGGTCGCTTTCCTTGACCCGCAATTCGCCCAGGCCCCGGAACCGGCTGGTGCCGGCGGCATGGGCGGCGGCGACGGCCAGGATGGGGAATTCATCGACCATGCTGGGCACCCGTTCGGCCGGCACGTCCACGGCGACCAGGGGGCCGGCGCGGACCACCAGGTCGCCCACCGGCTCGCCGCCCTCGATCCGTTCGTTTTCCACGGTCAAGTCCGCGCCCATCTCCCGCAGGCACAGGAACAGCCCGGTGCGCAGCGGGTTCAGCCCGACGCCCAGGATCCGCAACGCCGACCCCGGCACCGTCAGCGCCGCGACGATCGGAAAGGCCGCCGAGGACGGATCCCCCGGCACCACCACCGGCGCCGCGACCAGTTCCGGCTGGCCGTCCAGCTCGATCACCCTGCCATGCGCGCCCTCGGCCGCGACGCGAACCGTGGCCCCGAAATGCCGCAGCATGTTTTCCGAATGGTCGCGAGTCGCCTCCGGTTCCACCACCCGCGTCGTGCCGCGGGCACACAGGCCGGCCAGCAGCACCGCCGATTTCACCTGGGCCGAGGCCACCGGCAGCCGGTAGTCCAGCGGCATGGGGTCGGCCGCACCCTCGATCGCCAAGGGCAACCGCCCGCCGGCGCGGGAGGAAAACCGCGCCCCGCAGGCCGACAGCGGGTCGATCACCCGCTTCATCGGGCGGCGGCGCAGGCTGGCATCGCCGGTCATGACGGAAAAAATAGGGTGGCCGGCCAAAAGGCCACACAGCAGCCGGGCGGCGGTGCCGGAATTGCCCATGTCCAGCACGTCGGCCGGCTCGGTCAGCCCGCCGATGCCGCGGCCCGCGACGCGCCAGGCGCCGGGGCCGGTCGCCTCCACATCGGCGCCCAGCGCGCGCATGGCGGCGGCCGTGCGCAACACATCCTCGCCTTCCAGCAGGCCGGTGATGGTGGTCGTGCCGACCGCCAGCGCACCGAACATCAGCGCCCGGTGGCTGATCGATTTGTCGCCCGGCACGCCCATCGCCCCGGTCAGCGGGGCGCGGGCGGGGGTGGCGCGAAGGGGGCGCGCGGAGGTTGTCGAAACGGTCATCTGGGTCATGCAGACTTGCCTGTGGCGATTTCGGCGTTTGACACGGCCCAAGGCGGCGTGGCAATGCGCGCCGCCCAAACCGGACCCCGCGTTTCCCACCTCCCGGGGAACGCCAGCCAGGAACCCACAATGGCGAAGCCTGACCTAGGCCTGAAGCGCACCTGCGTGGCCTGTTCCACGAAATTCTACGATATGGCGAAAACCCCGGCGATTTGCCCCAAGTGCGGGACGGAACAGCCGGCCGAACAGCCGCGCCCGCGCCGCGCGGCCCTGCCGCTCGACCCCAAGCTGGCCAAGCGCGCCGCCGCCCAGCCGGCGGATGGCGACGAGGTCGAGGTGGAGGACGTGCCCGAGGACGAGACCCTGGACGACGCCGAGGACATGGACGACGCGGAAGACGCGATCGCCGAGGAAATCGAGGTCGAGACCGAGCGCGACGAGGAGCCGTAAGGCCCCCCAATAAAAAACCCCCGCCGGCGTGCCGGCGGGGGTTTTTCTGTGCCCGATGCCCAGGCGTTCAGAACATGAACACCAGCGCCCCGATCACGATGCCCAGCAGGATGTTGATCACGATCCCGATCAGCGCCAGCACCAGGATGAAGGGCACCGCCCGTTCCTGCGGCACGCCGCCCACGATCGGCACGCCGACATACAGGATGTAGATGCTGTAGAGCCCGAGGATGCCCAGGAAGGACAGCGGCGGGATCAGGCTGAAGATCCCGGCCAGCCAGACCGCGGTCGGCGTATAGACCGCAAGCTTCATCGCCCCCCTGGGGTCGGCCGTGGCGCCGAAGGACGGCTGCAGCATCTCGATGATCTTGGCGATCACGAAGATGCCGACCAGGCCGAGCACGTAGCCAAGCACCATGACCACGAAGAGCCGGCCGATGCCGAAGCCCATCATCCCCATCCCGCCGCGGAACAGGAAGGCGCCGATCAGCGCCGAACCGATGAAACCGCAGATCGCCGGGATCGCCGCCATCGGCACCGCATAGGATTTGATCAGGTCGATCGGGTCGCCCACGGGTTCGGCGGCGATCGCTTGCCACTCCGACTGGGGCGACAGGATCAACCCTTTGGCGCGTGCGACGATATCCATGCGATGGTCCCTTTGGGTCGGCTGCAAGATTGCGATCTTGGCGCGCTGAATGCCGCCGGCGCAACGGATCGCGGCGGTGCCTGACGCGCAATTCATCATCCTGGGCCAGATACCGGCCAGACCGCGGCGCCAAACGCGCCACCTTGCCCCCGATGATGACGTCCCGCCGCTGGCCTCGGGCGCGGCGCTCGGCTAGGCCCGGGGGATGAAGACCTCCCCGTCCGACTCGCGAAGCCGCCCCGGTTTTCGGCTTTGGGGCGACCGGCGGTTCCTGGTGCTGCTGGCCTTGGGGTTTTCGGCCGGGGTGCCGCTGCCGCTGACCGCCTTCACCCTGCGCCAGTGGATGAGCGAGAGCGGCATCAGCCTGGCCGCGATCGGGCTGACCGCGCTGATCGGGCTGGCCTATACGTTCAAGTTCCTGTGGTCGCCGCTGCTCGACCACGCGGCCCCGCCGGCCTTTCGCGCCTGGGGGCGGCGGCGGGGGTGGCTGGCCTGCATACTGCCGGTGCTGGCGCTGGCGATTCTCGCACTCGGCCAGACCGACCCCGCGACCGCCGCCGGCGTGACCGTCGGCATCGCGGTGCTGGTCGCCTTCCTGTCCGCCAGCCAGGACATCGTCGTCGATGCCTATCGGATCGAGATCCTGGGCGAACGCGAACAGGGCTATGGGCTGGCCTGCTACATCTGGGGCTATCGCGCCGCCTTGCTGGCCAGCAACGCAGGCGCGCTCACGGTCGCCGAATTCTTCGGCTGGGGGGCCGCCTTTGCCCTCTGCGCGGGGCTGGTCGGCATCGGCTTCATCGCCGTCTCCCTGGCGCCGGAACCACCGCCCCCGGCCGCCCTGCCGCCCGGCTGGCGGCCGCGGCTGCATGCCGCGGTGATCGCCCCCTTCGTCGATTTCATGCGGCGCGACCATTGGATCGCGATCCTGCTCTTCGTCGGCTTGTTCAAATTGGGTGAGGCACTGGCCGGTATTATGACCGCGCCCTTCTACCGCGAACTCGGCTTCTCCCGGCTGGACGTCGCCGCCGTCAGCAGCGTCTTCGGCCTGGTCGTGACCCTGGCCGGGGCGCTGGTCGGCGGCTGGCTCGTCGCGCGCATCGGCACCAGGCGGGCGCTGATCCTGACCGGGCTGCTGCAGATGCTGTCCAACCTGATGTATGTCGCGCTGAACGAGGCCGGCGGCGGCATGCCCATGCTATGGGCCCAGGTGGGCGTCGAGAATTTCACCGATGGCCTGGCCGATGCCGCCTTCGTCACCTACCTGTCCCTGCTCACCTCCCGCGCCTTCACCGCCACGCAATACGCGCTGCTGTCGTCGCTGGCGGCGGTGCCGCTGCGCACGCTGGGTGCCTCGTCGGGCTGGCTGGCCGAGTCGCTGGGCTGGACGCCGTTCTTCCTGCTGACCACCGCCGCCGCGCTGCCGGCGCTGGGGATCATGCTCTACCTGCTGAACCGCCTGCCCCCGGGGGAGGTCGTGCCCGAAGTGCCCTTGGTGGCGGTCCCCGAGGATGCCCGATGAATCCCGCGCTGATCTGGACGCCCATCCTGCTGGTGCTGTCCAACATTGTCATGACCTATGCCTGGTATGGCCACCTCAAGCAGCCATCCTGGCCGATGTGGCTCGCCATACTGGTGTCCTGGGGCATCGCCTTCATCGAATACACGCTGGCGGTGCCGGCCAACCGCATCGGCTACGGCACCTTCACCGGCCAACAACTGAAGGTGATGCAGGAGGTGATCACCCTGTCGGTCTTCGCCGTGTTCAGCGTGATGTTCCTGGGTGAGCCGCTGCGCTGGACCTATTTCGCCGCCATGGGCTGCCTGGTCGCGGCGGTGGTGTTCATCTTCCTGCCGGTCGACTGATGGTTTTTGCCCCCGGATCGCTACGGCATCGCGCCGAAATGCTTGCCCGTGATCGGTCCATGGCGCAGGCTCGAACCAGGGAAACGCAGAAAAAAAGGAGCCGCACGCCATGCGGGCCATGCTGGTCTTTGTCCTGGCCTTGGCCGCGCTGCCGGCCCTCGCCCAGACGCGCTACACTGTCTATTGCGCGAACGGAAAAATCGAGGTGGACAGCCGCACGCCCGAACAGATGGCCAGCGCGCGCGGCAGCGGCACCTGCGCTTTCCAAAGCTTCGACTACCTCAGCGACGCGCAGGGTTTTGCCGAGCGCAATTTCCGCGGCATCGGCGCCGCCTGTTCCTGTCGCTGACGCCGGGGGTTGCGGCCACCGAGGTTCCTTGGTGGAATCGCCAGCGTAAGAATTTCGTTGCCAATCAAGGGAGATGTTCATGTCACGCGTCGCACTCGTCACCGGTGGTCAACGCGGCATCGGCGCCGCGATCAGTGAGGCGCTGAAGGCCTCCGGCCGCAAGGTCGTCGCCAACTACGCCGGCAATGACGCCGCCGCCGCCGCCTTCACCGCGGCCACCGGCATTCCCTGCTACAAGTTCGACGTGGGCGATTTCGATGCCTCGGTCGCCGCGGTCGCCAAGATCGAGGCCGAGGTCGGGCCGATCGAGATCCTGGTGAACAACGCCGGCATCACCCGCGATGCGATGATGCGCAAGCTGACGCGCGACATGTGGGACCAGGTGATCGATACCAACCTCGGCTCCTGCTACAACCTGTGCAAGGCCGTCTGGGACGGCATGAGCACGCGCAAATTCGGCCGCATCGTCAACATCGGCTCGGTCAACGGCCAGGCCGGGCAATTGGGCCAGGTGAACTACGCCGCCGCCAAATCCGGCATCCACGGCTTCACCAAGGCATTGGCCCAGGAAGGCGCGCGCAATTCGATCACGGTGAACGCCATCGCCCCGGGGTATGTGGATACCGAGATGGTGCGCGCCGTGCCGCCGGACGTGCTGGACAAGATCATCGCCAAGATCCCGCGCGGCCGCCTGGGCCATGCCACCGACATCGCCCGCGGCGTGGTGTTCCTGACGGCGGATGATGCCGATTTCATCACCGGATCGACGCTGTCGATCAACGGCGGCCAGCACATGTACTGACCCTTCGGGGGCGCCCGGGCGGGGCATGTCCCTGCCCGGGCGGTCCCGAAACCGGATCGCCATCCCGCCGTGGCCGGCTTAACACGCCCGCAACGCGGGAATGTGGCATGATGCCCCCATCCTGATGCAACCAAGACCCGGCTCGCGCGTTGCGAGCCTGTCCTGACCTTCGGAAGGGGAGACCGATGCCGCGGGTCCGCGTCAGCCACACCACACGCTACCTGTACAACCAGCCCGTCCAACTCTCGCAGCACCGCCTGATGCTGCGGCCGCAGGACAGCCACGACCTGCGCCTGCTGGAAGCGACCCTGTCGGTGGATCCGCCGCCGCAGTCCAGCCGCTGGGCGCATGACGTCTTCGGCAATTCCGTCTGCCTACTGGACTGGGCGCCGGAGGAGCGGACCGACCGGCTGGAGATCGTCTCCCGCCTCGACCTGATCCATTTCCCGGCCGGTCCCTCCCTGCCGCGCGCGACGCTGGACCCGGCGGCGGAGGTCTTCCCCTTCACCTACCCCGCCGAGGAAGTCCCCGACGTGTCCCGCCTGATGGAGCGCCAGACCCCGGACCCGGAGCATCTGGTGGACGCCTGGGCACGGCGCTTCATCCCGCTGGAGGGAGAGGCGCGCACGCTGGACGTGCTGGCGGCCATGACCCAGGCCATCCATCAGAACTTCATCTATGCCGCGCGGGAAACCGAGGGCACGCAGTTGCCGGCCGAGACCCTGCGCACCGGCGCCGGCACCTGCCGCGACTTCGCGCTGCTGATGATGGAGGCTGCCCGCAGCCTGGGCTGCGCCGCCCGCTTCGTCAGCGGCTACCTCTACGACAGCGACAGCATCCAGACCGTGGGCGGCGGCGCCACCCATGCCTGGGCGTCGGTCTACCTGCCCGGCGCGGGCTGGGTGGAATACGACCCCACCAACGGCCTGGTCGCCGGCACCAACCTGATCCGCGTCGGCGTCACCCGCAGCCCGGCGCAGGCCATGCCGGTCGGCGGGGGCTTTGTCGGCACCGCCGGGGATTTCCACTCGCTGATCGTCGATGTCGCGGTGTCGGTCGGCGACGATCCATCCCCCGTCGGGCCCGAACAGGATGATGGGCCGGCCGAGCCGGGGGACATCCCCGGTCCGGACATCGAACAGGTCGCCCCCCCCGGCCAAGCGTAGAGCCCGCCCCAACGACCTCCGGAACCAGCCATTGCCGATCGCCCTGCGTGCCCTGTTCGTGATGCTGGTCGCGCTGTTCCCGACCGCGCTCGTGCAGTTGCAGATGGAAAGCCAGGCGCGGCAGGAACGCACCGTCCAATTGGGTGAACAGGCGATGCGCCTGGCCCGGCTGGTCGCGGCCCAGCAAAGCCGCACCTTCGAAGCCGCCCGCCAGGTGCTGGTCGCGATGGCGGCGCATGAAGCGATCGCCGCCGCCGTGCCCAGCGCGGAATGCGACGCCTACCTGGCGCGCCTGGTCGCGTCGTCTCCGCGCTATTACACCGCCAACCTCTTCGGCCCGGATGGAAAGGCGATCTGCGCCGCCCAACCCATGATTGGCGAGGCGAGCGTCGCCGACCGGCAATACTTCCGCGCCGCCATCGGCGGGCAGGATTTCGTGGCCGGGGAATTCGGCACCGGGCGCGCCACGGGCAGGCAATCCTTCTACCTCGCGGCGCCGCTGCGCGATGGGTACGAGGTGCGCGGCGTGATGGTGGTCGCCCTGTCGATCGAATGGCTCAACGGCGACCTGTTGAGCCTGGACCTGCCGCCCGACAGCATCGCCACCATCGCCGACAGCGACGGCACGGTGATCGCCCGGTCGCGCGATGCCGCACGCTTCGTGGGCACCGCCCTGCCGGCCTTCGCGATGACGATGCTCGAGGCACCGCGGCCCGGGGTGGTGGACTCCCCCTCGCTGGAGGGGCTGCGCCGGATCGTGGGCTATATCCCGTCCAACGCCTCGCCGGACGGCATCTTCGTGGCCATGGGGCTGGATGCGGAACCGGCGGTGGCGGCCGAGGTCGCACGCCAGCGGCAGACGACGCTGATGATCGTGGGCTCCCTGCTGCTGACCCTGGCGCTGGCGACCCTGTTCTTCCAGGCGACGGTCGAACGCCCGATCCGACGCCTGCTCGACACCGCGCAACGCTGGGCGCGGCAGGACTGGCGCGCCCGCGTCGGTAAGCTGAACGGCGGCGGGCAGGAGTTCGAACGCCTGGGCGCCGCCTTCGACCGCATGGCGGAGGAGGTGCAGGAGCGCGAGGCCGCCCGCGACCGCGCCACCACCCGCATGCGTGCCCTGGTCGAGGTCAGCCCCCAGATCGTCTTCACCGCCGATACCGCCGGCGGCATGACCTGGCTGAACGGCTACTGGCTGGAATTCACCGGCATGACCGAATCCGACGCCATGGGCGAGGGCTGGCTGGCCGCGGTGCATCCCGACGACCAGGAACGCGTCCGCAAGACCTGGGCCACGGCGATCGAGGATGCGCGCCAGGCCGGGCCGGGCGGCTATGGCATCGAAATCCGCCTGTGCCGCGCGCATGACAAGGAATGGCGCTGGTTCCTGAACAAGGCCGCGCCGATCCGCGACACCGATGGCGTGGTGACCGGCTGGACCGGGGTCGCGATCGATTTCCACGACCTGCGCGCGGCGCAGTCCCAGGCCTCCGAAGGGGCGGCGCGACTGCGCGCGACCTATGACAGCGCACCGGTCGGGCTGTGCCTGCTGGACGAAGACCTGCGCTTCGTCGCGGTCAATGGCGTGCTGGCGGCGGCCAATGGCCCGACGGTCGAAGCCCATATCGGCCGCCGGCTGGAGGAGCTTGCGCCGCATATGGCCGTGCAGGTCGCCCCCCTGCTGCGCCGCGTCGTGGAAACCGGCGAAGCGGTCGAGGATGTCGAGGTCCCGGGGCTGGAGGGCGGCCGGCCGGGCGAGGACCGGGTCTGGCTGTGCAGCTACCAGCCGGTGCGGGGGGCCGCCGGCAACCTGCTGGGCGTCAGCGGCGCCGTGCTCGACATCACCGCCCGCAAGCGCTCGCAGGAAGCCGAACGCCTGTTGTCGCGTGAGGTGGACCACCGCGCGAAGAATGCGCTGGCGGTGGTGCGCAGCCTGATCCGCCTGTCGGCGGCGCAGACGACCCACGACGTGTCGGCGATGGTGGAGATCCTGGAGGGCCGGATCGCCGCCATGGCCCGGGTGCATACGGTGCTGGCACGGGAAAAATGGGTCGCCGCGGACCTGGCCGAGATCGTCGCGGAGGAGCTGGACGCCCACGCCGACCGCTGCACCCTGGGCGGGCCGGATGTGCGGCTGCGGGCCGAGGCGGCGCAACCGCTGACACTGGTGCTGCATGAGCTTGTGACCAATGCCAGCAAATACGGCGCCCTGTCGGCGCCAGGCGGCAGGCTGACGGTGGACTGGATGGTGGATGCGGATGGCGTGCTGCTGGAATGGACCGAACGCGGCGGCCCGCGCATCGAACAGCGGCCGACCTGGGCCGGCTTCGGCACGCAGTTGATCGAGGCCAATGCCGGCGCCCAATTGGATGGCGGCATCACCCGCTTCTGGGATCCGGAGGGGCTGCGCTGCGTGTTGCGGATCGGGCCGGAGGCGATCCTGGGCGAGCCGTCCGCGTCCGGCGGCGCCGATCCCGTGCTGTCGGGCCGGCGCGTGCTGCTGGTGCATGATGATGCGGAAAACGCGGCCCACCTGGCCGCGGCGCTGACCGCCGTGGGCTGCATCGTCGCAGGCCCCGTCCCTTCGACGACGGAAGCGATTTCACTGATCCATGCGTTGGGTCCGATCGATGCCGCGGTGCTGGCGACGATGCCGGGCGGGCGCTCGGTGCAGCCCGTGCTCGACCTGGTGCGTCGCCGGGCGGTGGCGGTGGTCTTGCTGGCGACCGATGGCATTGTGCTGGAAACTGGCGCCGACCTGCCGGTGCTGGAAACGCCGACGACCGCCGAGGCGCTGATGGGCGCCCTGCGCGCATGCTTCGTCGCGCTGAAGCAGGAAGCCTGACGCCGGGAGCCGAGACGCTCCTTTGCCCCGCGAGGGAGAGGCAGCGCTGTGGCAGGCCGCCCTCATGGTTCAGCCCGGACAACGCCGCGTCATTTTTTCAGGAACAACCCGGCGGGAAATCCGCCCCCCCATAGGCCAGCAGCCCCCCATCCACGGGCACCAGGCTGCCCGTGATGAAGGCGGCCGCCGGCGACAGAAGGAAATCGGCCACGGCCGCGATCTCCCCCGGTTCGGCGAGCCGGCGCAGGGGGATTCGGCGCAGCAGCGGCGTGGCCTCGCCGTCCAGGGGGCCGGCCGCCAGGCAGTTCACCCGGATGCCGCTGGCCCCCCATTCGCACGCCATGGTGCGGGTCAGCATGCCGACGGCCGCCGCCTCCGGCCCCGCCCCGCCCGCCTCGTCCAGGCCCAGTTGGCCGAGGACGGAGGTCAGGTTGACGATCGCGCCAAACCCCTGCCGCAGCATGATCCGCCCGGCCTGTTGGGCGCAGAGGAAGATGCGGTCCAGGTGCCCAGGCGCGGCTGGCTGCGGGTCGATGTTGAACAGTCCATCCAGACGGCCAAGCCGGCCCATCTCCGCATCCGCCGGCAGCGTGACCACACCGCGCGCCGCGAGGATCTGGGCCAACGCCGCCCCAACCGGCCCTGGGCCGATCGCGATCACCGGCACGCCTGGCGGCGGCGCCTGGGGCGGCACGCCCCGGATCACATTCGCGTCCTCGCTGCCGCCATAGGCATGCGACGCCCCATCCGCCACCAGCAGCGCGCCCGTCATGTAGCGCGCGGCCGGTGAGGCCAGATGCATGATGGCAGCAGCGATTTCGGCCGGTTCGCCCATCCGGCCCAAGGGGATGCGGCGCGCGGCCTTGGCCGGGTCGACACGCCCCTCGGCGATGAGGCGTTCCACGAGTTCCGTGCGGGTATAGCCCGGTGCCACGGCATTCACCCGAATGCCGTCTTGCGCCCAGGCGCAGGCGTGGTTGCGCGTCATCGCGACCATCCCGGCCTTTGACGCGCTGTAGCCGTTGCGCAGCGGAATGGCGCGCAGCGCCGCGCCGGAGGCGACGTTGACGATCGCCCCGCCGCCCTGCCGGCGCATGACGGACGCGGCCTCACGCGCCGCGGTCGCGCTGCCGTCCAGGTTCAGCGCCAGCAGGCTGCGAAAGCCGTTGGCTGTCTGTTCCACGACCGGGGTGCCGCCATCGATGCGACCGGCATTGTTGACCAGCACGTCAAGCCGGCCATGCCGCGCGGCGATGCCCGCGATCATGGCGACGACCTGCGCCGTGTCGGCCATGTCCACCGCGATCGCTTCATGCCCCGGCCCGAGGTCCGCCACGCGTGCGGTGGCACGGGCGCCGTCGATATCCGCCAGCAGCACGCAATCGCCCGCGGCGGCAAAAGCCTGTGCGGTGGCCCAGCCGATCCCGGCAGCGCCCCCCGTCACCAAGACGATGCGCGGCATGGTCAGATGTTCGTCGTGGTGATGCCGCCGTCCACCGCCAGCACTTGGCCGGTGACGAAACTCGCCTGGTCGGTGGCAAGGAAGCAGATCGCCTTGGCGATATCCTCCACCGTGCCAAGCCGGCCGAGCGGCGTGCGGGCGATGCGCTTCTGGTCCTTTTCCACCGTGCGGTGCTTGGCGGTGCCCTCGGTCGGCACGGCGGAGGGTGCGATGGCGTTGACCCGGATGCCCTTGGCGCCCAGGTCAGCCGCCGCCGCGCGGGTGATGCCCATCACGCCGGCCTTGATGCCGCTGTAGACGATGCTGGACTGCGTCGCCCGCAAACCGGCCGTGGAGGCGACGTTCACGATCGACCCGCCGCGCGTGGAATCCATCACCTCGGCCGCGGCCTGGATGCCCCAGATCACCGATTTGAAGCCGACCTCCAGCATGCGGTCCACGGTTTCGGGCGCGATGTCCGGCACGGCCTGGTAACGCACCCAGGCGGCGTTGTTCACCAGGATGTCGAAGCGCCCCGCACGCTCGGCCAGGGCGGCCACGGCAGCGCGCATGCCGTCGCGGCTGGCGACGTTCTGCGCGATGCCGATGGCGCGGCCACCGGCGGCCTCGATCTCGGCCACGACAGCGTCGACGAACTCCTGCTTCAGGTCATTCACGCCGACCACGGCGCCCATCGCCGCGAGGCGGCGCGCGGTGGCGCGGCCGATGCCATTGCCGGCGCCGGTCACCAGGGCCGCGCGCCCTGTCAGCAGGCCCGCCATGGCCTGGTCCTGGTTTTCCGTCATGGTTTTCTCCCGGGGTCAGTTCGTGTCGATCAGCGCGGCGGCGACGGCTTCGCGGATTTGCCGGACCTCGCCCTGTGCCGCCAGCGTGCGGATGCGGCGCAGATGGCGGTGGACCGGCACATCCCAGGTGAAGCCCATGCCGCCATGCGCCTGGATCGCGCCCTCCGCGATCACGGGCCCATGCGTCGCGGCGGCCAGGAAGGCGGCCTGGCGGGGCAGTGTCTCGCCACAGGCCGTCGCGCGCGTAATGGCGCCACGCATGCCCTCCAGCGCCAGTTTCTGACGTGCCAACTGGTGTCGCAGGGCCTGGTTCGCCACCAGCGGCTTGCCGAACTGGCGGCGGTTGGTGACGTAGTCCGCCGCGAGGGCCAGGCAGGTCTCCGCTGCACCCAAAATGGCGGCGGCGCGCAGCAGCAGCGCTTCCTCCTGCAACGCGGCCCAGGCAGTTGCGTCCAGGCGGCAGGCGGGTGTGTCGCCGGTCAGTGTGACGGTCTGCTCCGGCACCGTCTCATCCAGGCCGATGGCGTCGCTGACGGAAAAGCCTGTCGCCGGCACCAAGGCCGCGCCATCGCCCTGCCGCACCAGCAGCCAGTCGGCGCCGCGCGCCATCGGCGCCCGCCCCACCGTGCCGGTCAGGTCGCCGCGCGCGCTGCCGGCCCAGGCGACGGTGCCGCGTGCCTCGCCGGCGACCAATGCCGCCGCGATCTCCGGCGATGGGCCGGCGAGGTGGCGGCCGAGCAGCAGCGCTTCCAGCAGCGGGAAAGCGAGGTCGCCAGCCCCGGCCGCCTGCAACACCGGCACGGCAAACCGCAGGTCGAGGCCAAGGCCGCCCACGTCCTCCGCCGCCAGCACGCCCAGCAAGCCGTCCTCCGCAAGCCGCACGGCGCTTGCCGCCGGATCGAGCGTCGCGCAGGCCGCCACCGCCCGCTGTGCGCTATCGGCAAATTCCGCCGGGTCGAGCCCGGCCTGCATCGCATCCATGGTCACTTCCCCCGCGGCAGTTGCAGCACGCGATCGGCGATGATGCCGAGTTGGATTTCCGTGGTGCCCGCGTAAATCGTTTCCGCGCGGGACTGCAGGTAGATTTCCTTGAAGCGCTTCTGGGCGCCCAGCACGGCGGGCGACGCGTCCGGGCTTGCCATCGCCAGCATCTCCATCGCCAGGGCGGCAAAGCGCTGGTGCGCCTCGCTCCAATGCAGCTTCATCAGGCTGCCCTGCGCACCGATCGCCTGGCCGGCGAGCAGGGCTTCGACCGTGGGCTCGACATGGCCCTTCACCATCTCGATATCGACCTGCGTATCGGCCAGACGCTGGCGATAGAAGCCATCGCGCAGCAGCGGCGCGAGTGCCGGATCCTGCTTGCAGGCGGCGATCAGGTGGCGAAGTTCATTCTCAAAACGCCAGGCGCGATACATGCGGTTGGTTGCGCGTTCGATGCCGAGCACGCGGATCGCGGCGTTCCAGCCTTCGTCGGGGGCGCCGAGCGCATCCTCCGGCCCGACCGGCACCTCGTCGAAGAAGACCTCGGCGAAGCTGTCCTTGTCGTTCATCTGGCGGATGGTCCGCACGCGGATGCCGGGCGCATCCATCGGCACGGCGAAAAGGGCCAGGCCCTTGTGCCGATCCTCCAGCGGGCCGGTGCGGGCCAGCAGCAGGCAGCGCTTGGCCTTGGCGGCACCGCTGGTCCAGATCTTCTGGCCGGTGATGCGCCAGCCGTCACCGTCGCGCACCGCACGCGTGCGCAGCCCGGCCAAATCCGACCCGGCTTCGGGTTCCGAAAAGCCCTGGCACCACATCTCCCGCATCTCGATGATGGCGGGCAGGTAGCGCTGCTTCTGGTCCTCCGTGCCGATCGCCAGGATGATCGGGCCGGCGAGTTCCTTGCCGATGGACCCGACGCTTTCCGGCAGCGCGAGGCGGCCGATTTCCTGGTTGGCGATCAGGTGTTCGCGCAAACTCCGACCATGGCCGCCATAGGCCTGGGGCCAGGTGATGCCGGCCAGTCCCGCGCGATGCATCGCGGCTTCCCAATCGAGGCATTGCGCCAGCGTCGGTGTGGCGTAGCCCGGCTGGTCGGCCAGGAAGCCCGGCGGGACATTGGCGGCGAGCCAGTCGCGCACATGGGTGCGAAACGCCTCGCCCGAGAGGTCGCCTGTCATGCGTGGTGCTCCGTTCCCACGGGCACGATCAGCGCATCCAGCGCCACCGCGCCCTGTCCCTCGGCCCGCAGCAGCAGCGGGTTGATGTCGATCTCCGCGATCGTTTCCGCGTGCTGGGCCGCGAAGCGCGATAGCGCCGCGATGACGCGGGCGGCGGCGGCGATATCCGCCTTGGGGCGGCCACGCGCGCCGTCGAGCACAGGGAAGGCTTTCAGGCCGCGCAACATCGCCATGGCCTCCGCCTCATCCACCGGCGCGGGGCGCAGGGCGACGTCCTGGATCACCTCGGCAAAGATGCCGCCGAGGCCGACGAGCACGACCGGGCCGAACACCGGGTCGCGCTTGGTGCCCAGGATCATCTCCGTGCCGCCACGCAGCATGGGGGAGACGAGAACGCCCTCGATCCGCGCCTTGGGCGCGGCGGCACGGACACGCGCCAGCATCGCGTCATGCGCCGCCACGACAGCATCTTCGCTGCCCAGGTCGAGCACGACGCCGCCAACCTCGGTCTTGTGCGGCAGATCGGGCGAGACGATTTTCAGCACGACCGGAAACCCCATGTCCCGGGCAGCCTGCGCTGCATCGGCGGCGCTGCGCACGACACGTTCCGGCAGCACGGGCACGCCGGCGGCGGCAAGCACCTGCTTCGCACCAGCCTCGGTGCGCAGTAGCGCCGGGTCCAGCGGCTCGGCCGGGGACAGGGGGGGCGCGGGCGGCGGCAGCGCGCGAGCGGCCTGAAGGTCGCAGAGACCCGCCAACACCTGCGTCGACTGGCCGATGCCATCCACCACGGCAAAGCCCATGGCGGTCAGTTCCTGCACCGCATCCTGCGGCCCGTGCACTGTCAGCATCACCACCTTGTCGGGATGCTTGTCCCGCACTGCCCGCAAAGTCGGCATGTACACGTCCCGCAGGCGCGGGAGGTAGAGCGAGGAGGAGAGCAGCAACAGCAGCGCATCGCAGCCGTCGTCATCGAGGATGGCGCCGAGGATCGCTTCCAGGATCTCCGGCCGGCTCGACATCATCGCCGTCGCATCCACCGGATTGCGCGGCGAGGCATAGGGCACCGCGGCGAGGATGCGGTCCTGCGTCGCCTGGGATGGCGCGGGCAGGGTCAGGCCGGCCGCGCTCGCCGCATCCGCCATGAGCACGCCGAAGCCGCCCGAGGCCGTCAGCAGCACGGTCCGCCGCCCGCGCGGCAGCCGGTCGCCCAGCACCGAAGCCGCATGGCCGAGGTCGAGCATCTGTTCCACGCTATGGACCCGCGCGACGCCGGCCCGGCGGAAGACCGCATCGAAGACCGCATCCGAGCCCGCCAGCGCCCCGGTGTGGGAGGCCGCGGCCGCCTGGCCGGCATCGGAGGCGCCGATCTTCAGCACGACCACTGGCTTGGAGGCCTGGCGCGCTGCTTCGAGCGCCGCGATCAGGCGGGGCGCGTCCCGGCAGGTTTCCAGAACGCAGAGGATGACCTTGGTCGCGGGATCGCGGGCCAGGAAGGCGACGGCATCGGCGATATCCACATCGCATTCATTACCGGTGGTCACGAAGCGGCTGATGCCGATGCCGCGTTCCCGCGCCAGCAGCGCGGTATAGCTGCCGATATTGCCGCTTTGCGAGGCGATGCCGATCGGCCCCGCCTGCGGCAGGCTGCTTTCCAGAACGATGGAAAACGTCGCGATGCTGCGTTCGGCGATGCTGACCGCGCCCAGGCAATTCGGCCCCAGCACGCGAATACCGGTGCGATGCGCGGTCGCGCGCAGCCGCGCCTGCAAGGCCTCGCCCGCCTCGCCCAACTCGGCGAAGCCGGAGGAGAAAATGACCGCGGCCTTCACGCCCTTGGCGGCGCATTCCTCCAGCGCATCGGGCGCCATCTGCGCGGCGACGGCGATGATCGCGAGATCGGGCGCTTCCGGCAGCGCCGTGACGGAGGGATAGGCCGTGAGCCCCTGCACCTCCGTCGCGCGCGGATTGACCGGATAGATCGCGCCGGGGAAGCCGAAACGCTGCAGCAGTTCCACCGGACGGCCGCCGATCTTCGTCGCGTCCTGCGATGCGCCGATGATGGCGATGGAGCGCGGTTGCAGGATCGCCTCCAACCCGGTGCCGATCTCGACCATGCTCAGCGCCCCTTGAAGGCCGGCTTGCGCTTTTCGAGGACCGCCATGCGGGCCTCCTTCGCATCCTCGGTCCGCGACAGGGCGACGGTGAAATTCTGCTCCATGCGATAGGCGTCCCGCTGCGGCATCAGGTCGACCATGTTCGCCGATGTCTTCGCGTAGTTGATCGCAAGCGGGCTCTTGTTCGCGATATTCGCGGCCATCTTCATCGCCGCGGGCAACAGGTCTTCGCGCGACGTCGCCTGTTCGATGATGCCGCGGCGATAGAGTTCCGCACCGGTCAGCCGGTCGCCGGTGTACATCAGCCGGCGCATGATCGACCGGCCGAAAATGGTGCGCAGCATCGCGCCGCCACCGGCCAGGCCGACATCGATTTCCGGCATGCCGAAGACCGCATCCTCGGCCGCCAGGTAGATGTCGCAGGCCGCCATCAGCCCGAGCCCCGCGCCGAGTGCCGCGCCATTCACCGCGGCGATGACGGGCTTGGCGCATTCGCGGATGGCGTTGCCGGTTTCACGCGTTACGCGGTTATGGGCGTGGAAGGCACCGACCTTGGTATTGTCCGGCCGGTCCTTGAGGTCGGCCCCGGCACAGAAGGCCTTGCCGGCGCCGGTCAGCACGGCGACGCGGATATCATCGCGTTCGGACACCGCGTCGAACACGTCGATGATGGCGTCGCGCATGGCGCGGTTCAGCGCATTCACGGGCGGGCGGTTGAGCGTGACCAGGGCGATATGGTCGGCGACCTGCAAGGTCACGATGTCGTCGGACATTTTTGTTCCTTCCCCTCGGTCCGGGCGAAAGCATTACGCTGTCCGACCGGTCAGTCGGCATGGTGGTAGACCAGCCTTTCGTGTCGTGCAATCGCATTTTGAGCGATGCGGAAGAGATTGACCGATCGGTCAGTCCCGACCTAGGTTGGCGGCAAGAACAACACTTCGAGGAGAGGTCCATGCTTCCCGTATCCCGGCGCATGCTGCTGACCGCGGCGGGGCTTGCCATGCCGGCGCTGGCCCAGGCTCAATCCGCCCGCACGATCCGCTTCGTCGTCCCCTTCGCCGCCGGCGGCCTGACCGATATCGCGACCCGCCTGATCGCCCAGCACATGGCCCAGACGCTGGACCAGACGATCGTTGTCGAAAACCGCCCCGGCGGCAACGCAATTATCGCCAGCGAAGCCGTCGCCCGCGCGCCGAAGGACGGGCTGACCGTCCTGGTCGGCGGCACCGCCGGCCTGCCGCTGAATGTCATGATGCGGCGCAACCTGCCTTATCGGCTGGAGGATTTCGCCCCCGTCGCCCTGCTGTTCGACGGGCCGCTTTCGCTGACCATCAACGCCGCCCTGCCGCCGCGCGACATCGCGGGCTTCGTCGCCTTCGCCAAGGCCAGCCCCAATCCGCTGCGCTATGCCACCAACGGCACCGGCAGCGTCAGCCAGTTGTTCGGCATGTTGATGGCCGGCGCCATGGGCATCGAACTGACCGACGTCGCCTATCGCGGCAATGGCCCCTCCACCACCGACCTCCTGGCCGGCGTCATCGAGATCAGCGTGGAGGCACCGACCACCACGATCGAACACGTCCGCACCGGCCGGCTGCGCCTGCTCGGCCTGTCCTTCGCCGAACGCGCGCCGCTGCTGCCCGAGATCCCGACCTTCAAGGAAGCCGGCTACCCCGACCTCGTGGCGGGTTTCTGGACCGCGCTGCTCTGCCCCGCCGGCACGCCGCCGGAGGTGATCGCCCGCCTGAACGACGCTGCCAACAAGGCGATGGAGAGCGAGGTGATCCACCAGCGCCTGGCCAGCGAGGCCCTGCGCGCCATCTCCGGCCCACCGGATCTGCTGAGCCGGCAGATGGCGCAGGACATGGCGCAATGGGGCCGGGTGATCCGGGAAAAGAACATCACGCTCGATTAACGGGCGGGTCAGGAGGACGCAGCATGACCACCACCAGCATCGGTCGCCGGGCGCTGGCCGGCGCCGCACTCGGCCTGTCCCTGGCGCCCCGCGCCCAGGCCCAGGGCGCCTGGCCCGACCGGCCCGTGCGCATCGTCGTCGCCTTTTCCGCGGGCGGCGAGCCGGACATCCTGGCCCGCGCCATGCAGCCGGCGATGCAGGCGGTCCTCGGCCAGCCCGTCGTCATCGACAACCGCCCCGGCGCCACGACCTTGATCGCGGCGGAACACGTGGCGCAGGCGCGACCGGATGGCTACACGCTGCTGCTGACCTCCTCCACGACCTTCGCGGTCAATCCGCATCTGTTCTCGCGGCTGCCCTATCGGCTGGATCAGTTCCGCCCGATCACGCAACTCATGCGCGCGCAACTCGCACTCTACAGCAGCCCGAAGCTGCCGGTGCGCACGGTGGCCGAGTTGATCGACTATGCGCGGGGCCGACCGAACGGCATCACCTATGCCACCACCAATCGCGGCGCCGTGGCGCATCTGGCGGGTGAGCGGATGAAGCAGTTGACCGGCCTGACCATGACCGATGTTGCCTTCCGCGGCAGTGCCGCGGCGGCGCAGGCATTGATCCGTGGCGATGTCGATATCGGCTTCGACGGCTTGGCGACCTACCTCGGCCTGCTGCGATCGGGTGAGGTGCGTGCGCTGGCGGTCACCGGGGACAAGCGCGTGGACGTCCTGCCCGACGTGCCGACCTTCGCCGAAGCCGGATTCCCGGACATGGCGCAGGGCTATTGGTACGGCTTGTTCGCGCCGGCCGGCGTGCCGGATGCCATCGCCGCGCGCATCCTGGCCGCCACCCGCGCGGGCCTGGCCGGCGATGGGCTGACGGCGCAGATGGTGGCGCAGGGTGCCACCATGGAGGGCATCGACCCCGCCGCCTTCCAGGACTTGCTGACGTCGGAAAGCGCGCGCTGGGGCGCGCTGATCCAGGGCATCGGCCTCAAGCTGGATTGAGCCCTATTGCGCCTTCAACCCGTGGAAGATCATCTCGAAATACGTGTCCGCGATCTGCGACGCGGACATGTCCTTCTCCGGCTTGTACCAGCGGTGCATCCAGTTCAGCGCGGAGAGCACCAGCCGGCCCGCCATCGGCACGTCGATCGGGCGGATTTCGCCGGCCTTGATCGCGTCCTCGATCAGGCTGCGGATCAGCCCCTCATACCGGTCGCGCCACATCATGCGTTCCCGCTGCCGCCGCTGTTCCGGGTCGTTCCAGAAGGCGCTGGTGGAGGCGAGCCAGGCCCAGCGATAGCGGTAGAAATACTCGCCTGTCGCGGTCATGAAGGCGCGGATGCGTTCCGAAGGGGTGGCGCCTTCCGGAATGCGGTCGACGACGAACTGATACAGCTCCCGCGTCGAGCCCAGCGCGATGCGGGCAAAAATCTCGTCCTTGTCGGTGAAGTGATGGTAGAGCAGCGACTTCGAAATGCCGCAGGCTTCCGCGATGTCGCGCATCGAGGTGCCGTTGTAGCCATCGGTCGCGAAGAGGCGCGCGGATTCCGACAGGATCTGCAGGATGCGTTCCGAGGAATCGCTCTCCTCCGCCATCGGCATCTTCGCCGCTGCACGCGCCATGCGGTGTCTCCTTGCATCACCAACGTTGACCGACCGGTCAGCCACCAACACTTTCGCACGGGAGAGTCCGCATGGCCATTGTGATCGAACGGGTCGGCACGACGCAGGACCGGCTTGGCGAAAGCCCGGTCTGGAGCGCGCGGGACGGGTTGCTCTACTGGGTGGATTCGCTGGCGGGCATCCTGCACCGGCTGGATCCCGCGACCGGCTTGCGTGCGGATTTTGCCGTGCCGGCCCCGGTCGGTTCCTTCGCGCTGTGCCATGACGGGGGTGCGATCCTGGCCTTGCGCGACGGGTTTTTCCGCTATGATTTTGCGGCGCGGACCTGCTCGCCGATCGCTGCGATCGGTGTCGAACACCCCGATCTGCGTTTGAACGACGGCAAGGTCGATCGGCAAGGGCGTTTCGTCGCCGGCACCATGCACATGAACCTGCCCCCCGGCGAAGCCCCACTGGGTGGACTGTACCGGCTTGCGCGGGATGGGCGCGTCACGCAACTCGCCGCCGATATCGTGACGGCGAATGGCCCGTGCTTCAGCCCGGATGGGCGCATCCTCTATCTGGCCGACAGCCCGCGCCAGGTGATCTGGCGCTTCGACTACGGCGACCAGGCGACGGGCCGTCGCGTCTTCGCCGACCTGGCGCCCCTCGGCACCGCGCCCGATGGCGCGACGGTGGATGCGGAGGGGCATCTGTGGACCGCGCTGGTGCGCAGCGGAGAGGTCGCGCGCTTCGATCCCACCGGCCGCCTGGTGCTGCGCCTGCGCATGCCCGTGACCTATCCGACCAGCCTGAGCTTCGGCGGGCCGGCGCTTGATGTGCTCTACGTGACCTCGATCTCCAAAAGCCACCGGCTGACCGCGCCGGAACCCGAGGCCGGCGGGCTCTTCGCCATCACCGGCCTCGGCGTCACCGGGATCGCGGAACCACTGGCCGCGGCCTGATCAGTCCAGCGTCAGGCCGATGCGGCGGATGATCTGGCCCCAGGTCTCGGTTTCCTCGGCGATCAGCGCGGCGAAGGCCTCGGGGGTGTTCGTCTCGATGGTCGCACCCTCATGGGTCAGGTTCTGCCATAGCTCGGCATCCTGCATCGTGGCGACGGTCGCCGCATGCAGCCGCGCCAACTCCGCCGCCGGCAGCCCGGCGGGCGCGAGCAGGCCGTACCAATGCTGATGGCCGAGGTCACGCAGCCCCGCCTCCGCGAAGGTCGGCGTATCCGGCAGCGCGCCGACGCGCGTGTCGCCGGTCACGCCGATCACCTTCACCTTCCGCTCGCGCGCCAGGCCCAGCCAGGCGGGAATCCCGTCGATCGCCAGCGGGATGTCGTTGCGCAGCACGCCTTGCTGCATGGATCCGGTGGAGCGGTAGGGCACATCCTGCAGATCGATGCCGGCGGCGATCTTCAGCGCCTCACCCGTCAGATGCGTCGAATTGCCGCGGGCGGTCACGCCATAATGCATCGGCTGCGGCGCCGCCTTGGCCAGGGCGATGACACCCGCCATGTCATTGGCCGGCAGGTCGAGGTTGGCATAGAGCGCCAAGCGCGTGCGGATCAGCAGGGTGATCGGCTGGAACTGCGCCATGCTGTAGTTGATGCGGCGAAACAGATGCGGATTGGCGGCGAAGGTCGTCGACGTGCCCATCAGCAGGGTCAGCCCGTCGGGCGCCGCGGCGGCGGCGTATTCCGTGCCCAGCATGGTCGTGGCACCGGGCCGGTTGTCCACCACCACCGGGCTGCCGAGCCGCGCCGCAAGCCCCTGCGCCAGGCGGCGCGCGAAGACGTCGGGGCCGCCGCCGGGGCCATAGGGCACGACCAGCCGCACCGGCTTGCCCTGTGCCATCGCATGCGTCGCGGTCGCGAAGATCGCCATACCGGCCATCACGCCGCGCCGGCCAAGCTGCATGGACATCGCTCTTCCTCCGATTTCTTGCAGCCTGCATAGCGGCAGACTGACCGGTCGGTCAACGTGTTGCGGCGGTCGACATCACCTCGACAAGGAAATCCAGGAAGGCGCGCGTCTTCGCCGGCAACAGCGAAGTCTGCCGGAACACCGCATAGATCCCGAGGTCGAAGCCGGTATTCGTCACGCGCGCCTCCGGCAACAGCCGCACGAGACGCCCCGACTGAAGCTCCTGCCGCACCGTATAGTCATCCAGCAGCGCGATGCCGTGGCCGGCGACGGCCATCTGGCGCAAGACCTCACCATTGTTACTGGAAAACCGGGCGGCGATCCGCAGCTCCTCCAACGCGCCTTCGGTGAGGAAGCGCCAGACCAGGTCTTCCGGCCCCAGCCAATAGCCAAGGCAGTGCTGCGCCAGCAGGTCGCGCGGAACCGTTACCGGCGGCATGCGGGCCAGGTAGCCGGGGCTCGCCACCAGCACGCGTTCGCTGCGCAGCAGGCGGCGCTGCATCAACTGCGCCTCGGGCGGCGCGCCGATGCGCAGGTCGATGTCGATCTCGTCTTCGGCCAGGCGCGCGGGATGCTCCGCCAGGCGCAGTTCGACGCGCAATTCCGGGTAGCGCGCCTGGAAGGCGGGGATCAGCGGCGCCACCACATGCATGCCGAACATCAGCCGCGAATGCACCCGCAGCGTGCCGCGCGGCGTCGCCTGCAGGGCCGTCGCGGCGGCCTCGGCCTCCGTCAGGTTCAGCAGGATGGGTTCCAGCCGCGCCAGGTATTCCCGCCCCGCATCCGTCAGCGCCAGGGTCCGGCTGGTGCGGTTCAGCAACTGGGTATTCAGCGATCCTTCCAGCGCCGCCACCTGGCGCGACACCGTGGCCGGCGACAGGCCGGCGCGGCGCCCGGCGGCCGAAAAACTGCCTTCCCGCACCGCGCTGACGAAGAGTTCCATGGCTTGCAGGCTGCGCATGTCCCCTCCTTTGCAAAAACCGCAAAGATGCTTCTTGAAGATAGCGTATTGTTGCGGGGATTGGCCATCACCTAGGCTGCCTCCATCAAGGGAAGGAACCAAGCCATGGAATTCGGCATTTTCATTCTGATGCAGCAGCGCGGCTACCATCAGACCTCGGCCGAGGTGTTGCGCAGCGCGGTGGAACAGACCGTCACCGCCGACCAGGCCGGCTTCGACACGGCCTGGTATGCCGAACACCATTTTTCCAACTACGGCCTGTGCCCATCGCCACTGATGATGATCGCGCACATGGCGGCGCTGACGAAGCGCATCCGCCTGGGCAGCGCCGTCTGCGTGCTGCCGATGTACCACCCGGCGCGACTGCTGGCGGAGGCGGGGTTCTGCGATTCCATCTCCAACGGAAGGCTCGAATTCGGCGTCGGTTCCGGCTACCAGAAATTCGAATTCGACCGGTTTGGCGTGAACATCGAGGAAGCGCCGGAAATCTTCCACGAATTCCTGGAAGTCATCCAGCTTGGCCTGAAGGAGAAAGGCTTCTTCTACGAAGGCAAGCACATCCAGCTGCCGCTGACCTCGATCAGCATGCGTTCGGTCCAGAAGCCGATGCCGCCGATCTGGCTGGCGACCGGCCACCCCGACACCCAGGCGCGCGCGATCCGCGAGGGCCACAATCTTTTCGTCACGGCCTTGCTGAGCGGCAAGGAAAAGCTGCAGCAGATGCGCGACAGCCTGTCGGCCATCGCGGCGAAGGAAGGCCGCGACATCGACGATACCAAGGTCGGCCTGCTGCGCTGCGCCTTCGCCAGCGACAATGCCGATGAGGTCACGAGCTACCTGGAGAACGCCCGCTACCAGCGCCGCATTTCAGAAGCGCTGAAGTTTCGTCGCGCCCAGTCCGACGATGGCTTCATGGTGAAGGAGGAGGAGAGCCCGAACGACCTCACCCTCGACCAGATGCGCGCCAACCTGCCGGTCGGCAGCGTGGACCAGGTGGTGGAGCGCATGGTGCAGGAAATCCGCATCCTCCGCCCCAAGCATGTCGCGATCCAGACGCAGATGGGCGACTTCGACCACAAGACCATGCTGAAGCAGATCGAACTCTGGGGCAGCCGCATCATCCCCGCGATCCGCAAGGAACTGGGCGATTCCATGCCGGCCGCCTCGGTCGCGGCCGAGTGACGTCGTGCTGATCCGGATCACCGCCGCGGGTGAGGCCGTCTTGGCGGAGGCGGAGGATTTTCGCCGCTTCTCCATCCGCTTCGACCAGGGGGCGAGAGGGCTGGAGGCGGCGCAGGGCGCGCTCGCCCGCGTGGCTCGTGCCGATGGCGACACCGCCTGGGTCGCGGAGGCGGCGCTGCGCGCCTTGGCACCGCGCGGCGGCGATCCGGACTGGGAAGCTGGGCTGGCGGGCATGATCGGCTTCGCCCGCAGCCGTGGCTGGGTGGATGACCAGGGCGGCATCCGCGCGCATATCGAAAGCGCGGGGTAACCCCCGGTCCCGGCATCTGGGCCGAACCTAGCCTGGCCGGGCCTGGAAACGGTGTGTCCGCACCAAGGGCCGAAACGCCCCGTTCAAAGCGCGACCCCCCGTTTTTCGACCACCTCCCCACCCGTCCCCAGCCGCGTGTCGATCTCGCTCAGCAGCAGCGCCAGGGTGTGGAACTGGGGCAGGACAGGTTCGGCATCGGCCAGCGCCGCCTCCGCCGCATCGCCGATGACGAAGGCCAGGATCTCCGCCCCCGTCTCCCGCGCCGTCGCCATCGCACGGCGCAGCCGCGCGGCCGAGGTGACGCCGGTCGTCACGATGACGGCGATGCGCGCGGTGCCCTGGGTCGGGCCGATGCTCGCCCCCTGCCCGTCCTCCGCCATCACGACGGCGACGGCCGCGGCGGCGGCGCGGTCCAGCCCACCGGCGACCGGCAGCAGCACGACACCGGCCCAGGGCGCCTCCTCCGTCATCACGTCCAGCACCGACAGCAGCCCGCGCGCGCTGCGCAGGGCCATCGCCGGGCCGAAACTGCCCGATGGCCGGTCGGCGCTGATCTGCGCGATCGCCGGCAGCACCATCTGGCGGATGGCGCCCGACGCCCCCTCGCGCAGGGTCGCCTCCTCGATCAGCAAATGGGCGCCGCGCGCGTCACCCGCCAGGATGCGCTGGTAGAAGCGCGCGGGCTGCGACAGCGCCTCGGTATCGCCGAGCAATATGTCGAGGAAGGCCAATTGCTGCACATGCCGCCCCAGGATGACGAGGCAGGCGGTGATCGCCGGCGCCAGGATCAGCCCGATCGGCCCCCACATCACCGCCCAGAAGGCCGATGACAGGACCAGCGCCAGCGGCGTGATCCCGGTGCTCGCGCCGATCAGCCAGGGTTCCAGCACATAGCTGATGGCGACATCGACGATCGCGAACAGCACGATGACCAGGATGACGGTCGTCCAGCCCTCGGTCGTCGCAAAGGCCATCAGCAACGGGAACAGCACCGAAATCGGCGCGCCCAGGAACGGCACGAAGCGCAGCAGGAAGCCCAGCACGCCCCACAACGGCGCGTTCGGCACCCCCAGCAGCCAAAGCCCCAACCCCATGCTGACACCGAAGGCACCGTTCATGACGACCTGCGTCAGCAGGAAGCGCCCGACCCGCTGCGTCGCATCCCCCATCGCCTGGGTGGTGCGGTGCATTTCGTGCACCCCGGCCAGGCGCAGGATCCGGTCGCGCATGTTCTCGCGCTGGATCAGCAGGAAGGCCATCAACAGCAGGGTGATCGCCACCGTCGCGGCGGGCGCCAGGACGACGTGCAGCAACCCCATGATGGCGGCCAGCGGGGTTTCCGGCGAAGCCATCACGGCGATCGTCGTGGCCGGCGCCTCGGCCGGCGCCAGGGCGGCGCTGAGCCGGCCGCCGAGCCGGACCAGCTCGGTGATCGGGCCTGATTCCTGCCCGATCACCAGCAGCTTCTCGCGCAGCACCTGTTCATAGCGCGGCAGTTCGGTCGCCAGCGCCAGCGCCTGGCCGACCACCAGCGCCAGCATCCCGCCCATCAGCCCCACGACCAGCAGCAGCACCAGCAGCACCGATGGCACCCGGGGCACGCCGCGGCGTTCCAGCGCATCGGCCACCGGCAGGGCAGCGATGGTCAACAGCAAGGCCAGCGCCAGCGGGGCCAGGATGTCGCGCCCCAGATACAGCGCGCCGACGATGCCAAAGGCCATGAGCATTCGGGCCGCCAGGCCCCGGTCCGTCTCGGGGAGTCCAGGAGCCTGGAAGGGGGCCATTGCGTTGTGATCCTTGCTTGCCAAGATGCAACGCGCGAGCGTGCCAGGCGTTTCATCCCCATCGCACGGCCATCCGGCCGAATGTGGGAGACGTGCATGGCACCTGCGCAGTTCAGAGAGACGCAATTCCGCGAGGTTGCGTCAATCGCGCCCGTCACGCCAAGCCCATCCCCCGCCGCGCGAGGCACGGCATCACCGGCCGGACAGGCCGGCACCGCCTTCACCCCCCAGAGGACACGACCGATGGATACCAACCCGAACACCTACACCGACCAGGCCCAGGCCGAGATCGCGGCGCTGCGCGCCAAAGTCGAAAAACTGATGGCCGAACGCGTGACCCCGGCCTTGGCGCATGTCGCCGAACAGGGCGCCGCGGCGGCGAACGCGGCGACCGACACCGTGCGCGACCAGGCCGCGCGCGTGGAACAGAACGTGCGCGAACACCCCTTCGCCGCACTCGGGATCGCGGCCCTGGCCGGCTTCGTCATCGCCCATCTGATGCGGCGCTGACCGTGCGCAGCCTCGACCTTCTGGGCGTCGCGGCGCAAGCCGAAACCTTGCGCTGGCGACGAGAGGCGGCCGGGGCCGCGCGACGCCTGGCTTTCGTGGCCGCCGCCTGCGCCTTTGGCGCGGCGGCGGTCGTGCTGCTGCATGTCGCGGGCTGGATCGCCCTGTCGGAGGAATATGGCCGGCTTGTCGCGGCCCTGGCCCTGGCCGGGATCGATGCCGTGCTGGCGATGCTGATGCTGCTGTTCACCCGGCGCCGGACGGATGCCGTGGCGGCGGAAGCCCTGCACGTGCGCCAATTGGCGCTGCTGCAACTGTCGCAGCGGTCCTTCGTGCAGGAAGGCCTGTCCCTGCTCGGCTGGCGGGTGCCGGCGGTCGCGGCCGGCGGCATCCTGGTGGAACAGATCCTCAAGGCGCTGCGGCGCTGACAGGCCTGCGCGCCAACCTGGCGCCGCCGGGTGCTGGACGGTGACGGAAAAAGATGGAGGATGCAGGCCAACGCCAAATGGGCCGAGGCTTGCGCCGGTTTCGTCGCATGCGACGACGGGCACGATGCGCGCCAACCCATGGCCAAGCTTCCATACCTCCATCCTCCCCCAGGGGTGCCTCCATGCCGATCTCCCGCCGCGCCGCACTCGCCCTCCCCGCCCTGGCCGCCCTGCCCCATGCCGCGCGGGCGCAGGCCCCCTGGCCGACGCGCCCGGTGCGCATCATCGTGCCCTTCGCCGCCGGTGGCAGCACCGATGTCTCGACCCGCATGCTGCTGCCAAGAATGTCGGAGGTGCTGGGCCAGCCCGTGGTGGTCGAAAACCGCGCCGGCGCCGGCGGCACCATCGGGTCTGACGTCGTCGCCAAGGCGCCGCCCGATGGCAGCACCTTCCTGATGGCGACGGTGTCCACCCAAGTGCTGGCCGTCGGGCTGTATCGCGAACGCCTGCCCTATGACCCCGTGCGCGATTTCGTGGCCGTCGCGCCGACCGTGCTGGTGCCGCTGTGCATCACCGTCCACCCGTCGCTCGGCGTGACCGATCTGCAGGGCTTCATCCGCCTGCTGAAGGCCAATCCCGGGCGCTACGCCTATGGCACCGGCGGGGCCGGCGGATCGGCCCATATCGCCGCCGTGTCCTTCCTCAATGCCGTCGGCGCGGAGATGATCCACGTGCCCTATCGCGGCAGCGCGCCGATGATGACCGACCTGGTCGCCGGCCAGGTGGTCTGCGGCTTCGACACGCCGGCGCTGATCGCGCCCTTCCACAATGACGGCCGCCTGCGCTGCCTGGCCGTCGCGACCGACGCACATTCCAGCCTGATGCCGCAAGTGCCGACGACCGCCGAAGCCGGCCTGCCCAACTACAAGGCCTATTCCTGGTATGGGCTCTTCGCCCCGGCCGGCACGCCGGAACCGATCGTCACGCGCATGAACACCGCGGTGCGAACCGCATTGCTGGAACCCGCGACCGCGCAAAAACTGGTCGAGATGGAACTGCCCCCGATCGCCGAAGGCAGCCCCGCGGACTTCGCCGCCTTCCTCCGGCGCGAACTGGACCTCTGGGTGCCACTCGTCCGCGCCAGCGGTGCGACGGCGGACTAGAAGACGCGGGGGTGGCGCCGTGGAGAGGGCTTCGCCCCCTCCACACCTCCCCCACCAAGGGGCCGTGGCCCCTTGGAACCCACGGCGTTTGGCAAAATAAAGGGAGGGGCATCAAGGCTGCGCCATTGGTGCAACGCGCTCCATGCCCCTCCCTTTATTTTGCCAATACATCGCGCCGGTCCAGGGGCGGCGGCCCCTGGTGGGGAGAGTTTGAGAGGGGCAAAGCCCCTCTCAAGGCGCAACCCGCCATTTTTCAGCGCTCCCGCCAAGCGCGCTTTCGTGGAGACTGTTCCTTGACCGCACGTGATTTCGAGTTCTTCAGCGACGGCATCAAGCTGCGTGGATTCCTGCAGTTCCCCGCCGACTTCAAGCCCGGCGAGCGGCGGCCGCTTCTGATCGTCTGTTCCGGCCGGCTCGGGCTGAAGTCGTGGATTCCGCCCCGGTGGATGCCGATCCTGCTGGAAGCCGGCTTTATCTGTGCCGCCTTCGACTATCGCAACCTCGGCAGCAGCGACGGCGTGCGCGGGCGGCTGTTCCCGGAGGAGGAGATCCGCGACGTGCGGCATGCGCTCACCTTCCTCGAACAGCAGCCGGAAATCGACGCGGCGCGCATGGGGCTGATCGGCTGGGGCCTGGGTGGCGGCATCGTCGTGTCGGTGGCGGCGCGGGATACGCGGGTGAAGGCGGTCGCTTGCGTCGGTGGCTTTGGCGATGGTGAGCGCACGGTGCGCGCGGGAGTGCCTTACGACGCTTGGCTCCGCCGCAAGGCGCAGCTCGCGGCGGATCGCGTGAAGCGCGTCATGGAGGGCGTGTCGGACATGATTTCCTATGTCGACGTCACGCATCCCGGCAAATCGCCGACGGCCGACGAATATCATGGCTTCCAGGATTCCATGAATGCCTCGCTCGGCATCACCACGGCGAAGCAGGAGGGCCTGGGCCACGGGTTGCCCGACCGCTTCACCCTGGAATCGGCCGAGGCACTGTATGAATTCAGCCCGGAGAAGGAAGCGCATCTGATCGCGCCGCGACCCTTGCTGGTCGTGCACGCCGAGGACGACGACTACTACCCGGTCGATGAGGCCCATAGCCTTTTCGCCAAGGCGGTCGAGCCAAAGACCCTGGTCATCATCAAGGATGCCGGCCACCTGGATTGGATCGAGACATCCCACCCGCTGCACCGCCCCTATGTGACGGCAACGGCGAAGTGGTTTGTCGAGGCCCTGAAGCCGGAGCCATCGCGCTTTCTCGCGTAACCGCGCCGCGACGCAACCTTCCCGCGCCCATCACGTTCTTCTCTGCAGGCCGTCCTTTCTGGCGGGCCCAACAACAGGAGATCCAGATGAGCAAGGTCAGCACGCAGCGACATCCGATCCTCGCCGCCACGCTCGCGGCGGGGTTGCTGGCGTCTTTCGGCGCCACCGCGCAGCCCGCCCCGCGCGATGGCGCGCCGGGCAACCCGCCCAGCACCGCCGTCGGCCGCGCCGTCGATCGCGCCACCGGCAGCCCGACCGTTCCCGACGGGGCGCCGGGCAATCCCCCGGGCACGGCCGTTGGCCGCGCCGTCGACCGCGCCACGGGTGGTCCCGCCACCCCGGGCACGGCGGAGGTCATGCGCACCGCGCCGGCGGGCAATACCGCTGTCACCTACCGCCCCCGCGTCAGCCAGATGATCGGCAGCAATGTATACAACGAGCGCGACGAATCGATCGGTGAGATCGAGGACGTGGTGCTCAGCCCGGCCGGCGACCGCGCCATGGCGGTGATCTCGGTCGGCGGCTTCCTCGGCATGGGGGCGCGCCTGGTGGCGCTGCCGCTGACCGAACTGGGCTGGAATGCGCAGCGTGAGCGCGTCACCCTGCCCGGCGCGACCAAGGAGCAGTTGCAGGCCCGGCCGGTCTACACCTACGAACAGATCCGCCGCGGCTAATCGCCACGCGGATTGACCATCGACGCGGCGCGGGTCATCCCGCGCCGCGTTTTTGTTTGCCCGAAGGACATCCACGATGCGCGCGGTCCTGATCCTCAATGCCGCGGCCGGCAGCATGGCCGCCCTGAACGACCCCCGCGCGCTGCTGGAGGCCGCGATCGAGGCCGCCGGCTTCACCATCATCGCCCGCCCTGACGATGCGCAGACCCCCGACCGGCAATGGGACGCGGCCGTGGCGGCGGCACCGGACGCCGTCTTCGTGGCCGGCGGCGACGGCACGCTGCGCGCCATCGCCACCCTTGCGCTGGGCAGCGACATCGCTCTTGGCCTGTTGCCGGGCGGCACGATGAACCGCGTCTGCCAGCGGCTGGGCCTGCCGCCCGATCCGGTGGCGGCGGTCGCATCCTATCGTCCCGGCCAGACCGCCGGGCTCGACATCGTGCGGTTGAATGGCGAGATCTTCCTGTATCAATCACTGATCGGCGCGCCGGCCCGGCTGTTGCGCTTTCGCGAATTGCAGCGTGGCGGTGGGTTGCTCGGCTGGCTGCCGCTGCTGCGCGTCGCGCTGCGGAACCTGGTGCGCACGCCATGGAATGATGTGGTGGCGCCGATGCCGGGCCGCAGGCACAGGCGCGGAAACGCGGCGGTGGTCACGGCGCCGGCGCCCGGCGCGCCATCGGCGCTGACGCTGCAACTGGTGCGGTCGCGCGGCATCCTGGGGCGGCTGCGACAGGCCTTCCGCTGGTTCACCGGCCGGCTTGCGCAGGATCCGGACGTCCTGACGCATGAATCCCCCCGGCTGGTCGTGCACGGGCGCCGCCGGCGTATCCGGGTCAGCCTGGATGGCGAGATGATGCTCGCCACCCCGCCATTGCGCTTCCGGCTGGACCCGGGGGCGCTGCGCATCCTGGACCCCAGGCCATGACCCTGCGCCTGGCCCATCTGTCCGACCTGCATTTCGGCGAGGCCGGGGCCGAGGCCATCGCCAGCCTCGGCGCCGCGTTGCGCGATGCGGCCCCCGATGCGGTACTGGTCAGCGGCGACCTGACCCGCCGGGCCAGATCCGCCGAATTCGCCGCCGCCGCCGGTTTCCTGGGCGGCTTCGACGTGCCGGTGCTGGCGGTGCCGGGCAACCACGACATTCCGCGCACCGACCTCTGGACGCGCTTCCTCCGCCCGCTGGCGCCCTGGCAGAAGTTCCACGGATTGGATCGCGAACCGGAGTTGGAATGCGGCGACGTGGTGGTGCTGGGGCTGGATACGGTGCAGCGCGCGCATTGGCACATGGACTGGTCGGCCGGCGGATTGTCGCAGCGACGGCTGGACCGCCTGGCGGCCCGGCTTGCGACCTATCGCGGGCGGCGCATCATCGTCCTGTGCCACCATCCGCTGCGGCATCCCGCCTGGGCCATCGGCCGCGAACCGGCCTTTGGCGCCGGGGCGGCCGTGGCCTTGCTGCGCGATGCCGGCGCGCTGGCCATCCTCTGCGGCCACCTGCACCGCGCCGACGCGCCCGATGAAGGCGCCGGGGCGCCGTTGCAATTCATCGCGCCCAGCGCCCTGTCGCCGCGCACCAAGGGGTCGCCGAACGGCTGGAACCTCGTGACCATCGATGCCGCGGGGTTGCGGGTGGAGACGCAATGGCTCCACCCGCCCGTCACCGCTTCGGCGCCGCCGGCTTCGGCGTAGCCGGGCGGCGCCACGACGGCAGCGCCCGGGCCTGGACCTTGGGCGAGGCCATGGCACGGCGCGGCCGGCTCAGCCGCGCCCCGCCCTCCGCGCGCACCAGTTTCAGGGTGCGGGTGTGGAAGGCCTCCAGCCCCGGGCGATGCCCGATCGACACCAGCGCCGCCTCCGGCAAGTCGTCCAGCACCAGTTGCATCATCGCGTCCTGGTTCTTCTCATCCAGCGCGGCCGTCGCCTCGTCCATGAAGATCCAGCGCGGCTTGCGCAGCAGCAGGCGGGCAAAGGCCAGGCGCTGCTGTTCGCCCAGGCTCAGCACGCGGTCCCAGCGGTCCTCATCGCCCAGGCGGTCGCCGAACGCCTCCAGCCCGACCCGGGCCAGCGCCGCGCGCGCATCCTCCTCCGTCACGCTGTCCGGCGCGCCGGGATAGGCCAGGGCGCCCAATAGCGTGCCGAGCGGCAAATAGGGCCGCTGCGGCATGAACATCATCGTCTCCCGCGGCGGGGTCACGATCTCCCCGGCACCCCAGGGCCACAGCCCGCCGATGGCGCGGAACAGGGTCGACTTGCCGGTGCCGGATTCGCCCTGGATCAGCACCCGTTCGCCGGCATGGATCTCGGCCGAGGCATCGGCGATGACCGTCGTGCCATTGGCGAAGGCGACTTCCAGCCCCTTGAAGGCCAGCATCTCGTCACCGCCCTCGGTGACGCCGATGGTCGGCTGCTCGGGGTCGGCGGCCAGCGCGTCCAACTCCTCGATCACGGCGCGGAAGGCCGCCAGGCGGGTCGTGGCACTGCGCCATTCGGCGATGCGCGGGAAATTGTCGACGAACCAGTTCAGCGATGCCTGCACCTGACCGAAGGCGGCGCCGATCTGCATCAGCCCGCCCAGGGTGATCGCACCGGCGAAATAGGCGGGCGATGCGACCACGGTCGGGAAGATCATCGCCAGCGCGCCATAGGCCGATGTCAGCCACATCAGGTTGCGCTGGCTGCGCATCAGGTTCTGCACGGCCGTCGCGACGCTGCCGAACAGCCCCGTCAAACCGCGGCGTTCGTCGGCCTCGCCCCGGATCAGCGCAATACCCTCGCCGCTCTCGCGGCCGCGGGTCAGGCCGAAGCGGAAATCGGCCTCGGCCGTGGTGCGCGCGATGTTCAGCCGCACCATCGGCCGGCCGACCAGCCAGGTCAGCGCGGTGCCCATCATGGCATAGAGCAGCGCCGCCCAGACCATGTAGCCGGGCACTTCGAACTCATTGCCCAGCAACGACAGGTGCAGCGCGCCCGACAGGGTCCACAGGATGCCGACGAAGGAGGTCAGCATCAGCGCCGAATTCAGCAGCCCGGTGGCGAATTCGACCGCGAGCTCGGTCGCGACCCGGGCGTCCTCGGCGATGCGCTGGTCGGGGTTGTCGGCGCCGGTCTCGGTCATCTCCAACTGGTATTGCCGGCCATCGGACATCCAGTCGGCCAGCAGCGATGTCGTCAGCCATTCGCGCCAGCGCAACTGGATCAGTTGCTTGACGTAGAGCTGGTACACCGCGACCGACATCGACAGGCCAGCGAGGCCCAGGAACAGCAGGATCTGGTAGCGGAAGGCACTGCCGTCCCGGCTTTCCAGCGCGTTGAAGAAGTCGCGGTTCCACAGGTTGAAGCGGATCTGCAAGCCGACCTGCAGGATGGTCAGGACCACCAGCCCCGCGATCAACAGCCGCGCGTCGCGCCGGTCGGGCGCGGTCAGCCAGACGCGCGTCAGCCGCCAGAAGGCGCGTAGCGGCCTGGCGGCGGGACCTTCCTCAAGGATTTTTGGGGGCGGCTCGGCGATCGTGGCGCTCATCGCGGTGCCTCGGTTGGGGTTGCTTCGGGAACGGGCACGGGTTCGAGCGCCTCGGGGTTCGCGCCGATGCGCGTGGCGTCGATGGCGGTGGTGTCGCGCAGGCGGGTGCCCGGGCCTTCCGCGGCCAGCGCCTGGCCCACGGCCAGCCGGTTGCCCAGCAGCGCATGCACGGCGGGCGCCAGGCGCAGGCTGTCGCCATTGGCCAGGAAGACACCCATCGCATCGCCCTGCGGCGACAGCAGCGGCCCCGCCACCTGGCCCTCGATCCGCAGGACCCGCGTGCCGCGGGCGGTGCTGGCGAACCAGGCGGGGCTGGCGACGAAATTGGCCGGGTCGGCGTCGGACTTCGCCCAGGCCAGCATGGTGATCACGGGGGCCGTGCGGGCGCGGATGCCCCAGACGGTCAGCCCGGCCCCGGGCTGCACCGCCGCCATCAGGTCTTCGGCATCGGCGGGGGGGAAGACGAACTGCGCGCCTTCGCGGAACAGGCCGCGATCGGTCTCCCCGGCCGGATTGGTCAGCCAGCGTTCCAGGCGCCCGCTGTAGGATGGCAGTTGCGTCGGGTCGAACCAGAGCCCGCGCGGGCGTTGGGCGGCGGCGCGTGTCGCGACCAGCGCCGCCGCCGGAATCAGAAGCGCGCCCCCCAGCAAGCCACGCCGTGCGAGCGAGGCCGTCATGTCGAAACACCGCGCCCGGTCAGCAGGGACACGGCGAAGAGCACCAGGAACAGAAAGAACAGCACCCGGGCGATGCCGGCCGAAGCCGAGGCAACCCCACCAAACCCCAGCACGCCCGAAATCAGGGCCACCACCAGGAAAATCAACGTCCAGTAAAGCATGGCATCCTCCATGACGGCATGTGCTGCGGCAACGCCGCAGGGACGGCCAGGGTTGCTGCCCGGGCGGCTTTGGGGTTGGGTGCCGCGACGGCAACTGTTGCCGTGCGGCCTGTCGGGGCCGATGCACGCAGGTTTTTATGTTAATTAAATAAAACACTAAAAAAATTTGTTATTAAATCTGCCCACCACCCCCGCCGCAGCAGCCCGGAAACAAGGTGAACCGGCATGGCTGCGTCCACCACGCCACAGCCCTGGCCGGCAGGACGCCCCATCCCCAGCGCATTATGCACGATTTTCATTCGTTATATCGGTTGACGAACACCGCCACCATGCCTAGCTCTGCGCGACCAAGGCGATCTCGCCGCACCCGCCCGCGGACACGGCGCCCCCATCGCCCATGGACCAGCACATGCCCCGATCCACACCCCACCCCGCCGATCCGCGGGCGGCACCGCGTGCCGATACCAGGATCGAACAGGCATGACCGAAGAACGTCCGGTCGCCATCGCGCTGACCGACATCACCCGGCGCTTCACCGCGGGCGGCACCCTGGCGCTGGATGGCGCCTCCCTCACCCTGCGCGCCGGTGAGGTCTTTGGCATCGTCGGCCGGTCCGGCGCCGGCAAGTCCACGCTGATCCGCACGGTGAACCTGCTGGAACGCCCCGATGCCGGGCGGGTCGAGGTCCTGGGCCAGGACATGCTGGCGCTGGACGATGCCGGGCTGCGCGCGGCGCGGCGCGGAATGGGCATGGTGTTCCAGCACTTCAACCTGCACAGCCGCCGCACCGTCGCCGAGAACATTGCCTTCCCGCTGGAAATCGCCGGCATGCCGCGCGACCAGCGCCGGGCGCGCGTGGCGGAACTCCTGCCCCTGGTCGGGCTGGAAGCCAAGCGCGACGCCTACCCCGCGCAACTGTCGGGCGGGCAGCAGCAGCGCGTCGGCATCGCCCGCGCCCTGGCGTCAGGCCCGCCGATCCTGCTCTGCGACGAGGCGACCAGCGCGCTCGACCCCGAGACCACGCGCGACATCCTGGCGCTGATCCGCGACCTGCGCGACCGGCTGGACCTGACGGTGTTGCTGATCACGCATGAAATGGCGGTGGTGAAGGCGATCTGCGACCGCGTCGCGGTGATGGAGGCCGGGCGCATCATCGAACAGGGCCGCGTCTTCGACGTCTTCACCCGCCCCGAACACCCCACGACCCGCAGTTTCGTGGCCGAGGTGATCGGCCTGGGCGTGCCCGCCGGCAGCCTGGCCCGCCTGCCCGCCCCGCGCCCCGGCAGCGCCCGCCGCCTCGCCCAGGTGGTCTTCACCGGCCCGCATGCCAGCCGCCCGGTGGTCAGCGAGGCAAGCCGCGACTTCGGCCTCGACCTCAACATCGTCTCCGGACGGGTGGATGAGATCGCGGGCGAGCCCTTTGGCATCATGACGCTGGCGGCCTATGGCCCGGCGCCCGCGCTGGAGGCGGCCTTTGACTGGATGCGTGGCCTCGGCCTGACCGTGACGGAGCTGGACGCATGACCTGGCTGACCCCGAGCTTGCAGGACCTGTTGATCGAGGCGCTGTGGGACACCGTGCTGATGGTCGGCGCCAGCGCCGCCATCGCCGTGGCCTTCGGCCTGCCGCTGGCGCTGCTGCTGCATGTCACCGGGAACGGGGGGCTGAGCCCGCAGCCGCTGGTGAACCGGCCGCTGGGCCTTGTGGTCAATGCCACGCGCTCCACGCCCTTCATCATCCTGATGGTGGCGATCGTGCCCTTCACGCGGCTGGTCGCCGGCACCTCCATCGGCACGGGCGCCGCCATCGTGCCGCTGGCACTGGCCGCCACCGCCTTCCTGGCGCGCCTGTTCGAGAATGCGCTACGCGAAGTGGACCGCGGCGTGATCGAGGCCGCGCGCGCCATGGGCGCGTCCCGACTTCAGATCGTGACAAAGGTGCTGGTGCCGGAAGCGCTGCCCGCGCTGATCGCCGCGACCACGGTCTCGCTGGTTTCACTGGTCGGGTTTTCCGCCATGGCGGGCGCTGTCGGCGGCGGCGGGCTCGGCGACCTGGGTATCCGCTTCGGCTACCAGCGCTTCATGCCGGAGGTGATGGCCACCGTCGTCATCATCCTGATCGTCTTCGTGCAGGGCCTGCAATCCTTCGGGGATTGGCTGGTCCGCCGTGTCTCTCATCGCTGAAGGAGTCTTTACCATGATCGCTCGTCGTTCCTTGTTGGCCGCCGGCGCCATCCTGCCCTTCGCGGCCCAGGCCCAGGTCCAGGCCCAAGATATCGGCAGCGGCCAGCGCCCGCTGCGGATCGGCGTCACCGCCGGCCCGCATGCGCAGGTGATGGAAAAGGTGCGCGAGATCGCCGCGCGGCCGGAGGGACCAGGACAGGGCCTCGCCATCCGCATCGTCGAATTCCAGGACTACATCCAGCCGAACGCGGCGCTGGCGGCCGGTGACCTCGACGCCAACAGCTACCAGCACCAGCCCTTCCTCGACCAGCAGGTCGCGGACCGCCGCCTGCCGCTGGTCGCGGCCGGCAAGACACTGATCTTCCCGATCGGCGTCTATTCCCGCCGCCATCGCAGCGTGGCCGACCTGCCCGCGGGCGGGCGCATCGCGATTCCGAACGACCCGACCAATGGCGGCCGCGCGCTGGTGCTGCTGGCGCGCAGCGGCGCCTTCACCTTGCGCGGCGGCAATGACTTCCGCGCCACCGTCGCCGACATCGCGGAAAACCCGAGGCGCTTCCGCATCGTCGAATTGGAAGCAGCCCAACTGCCCCGCGTGCTGGACGAGGTCGAGGCCGCCAGCATCAACACCAACTTCGCCATCCCCGCCGGGCTGAACCCGGTGCGGGATTCGATCGCGCTGGAAAGCGCCGACAGCCCCTATGCCAACCTGATCGCCGTGCGCCAGCAGGATCGCGAGGCCGCCTGGGTCCGCCGCCTGGTCGCCGCCTACCAGACGCAGGAGGTCAAGGATTTCGTCCAGGCGACCTTCCAGGGCGCCGTGGTCCCGGCTTTTTGAAGGAGATGCCTTCCATGTTCCGTCGTTCCATCCTGACCCTCCCGGCGCTGCTGCCCTTCGCCGCGCAAGCCCAGGCCCCCGCCATCGGCACCGCCGCCCGGCCGCTGCGCGTCGGCGTCACCCAGGGCGTGCATGCCCAGACCTTCGAGAAGGTGCGCGAAGTCCTGGCGCGCGACGGCTTCATCACCCGCGGCATCGAATTCGGCGATTTCATCCAGCCGAATGCGGCACTTGCCGCTGGTGACCTGGATGCCAACGCCTACCAGCACCTGCCCTTCCTTGAGGCGCAGCGCGCCCAGCGCGGCTATGACTTCGTGCCGGTCGGCAAGACCGTGCTGACCCTGATGGGGATTTTCTCGCGCAAGGTCCGCAGCATCGACGCGCTGCCGAATGGCGGGCGCATCGCCATCCCGAACGACCCCACCAATGGCGGCCGCGCGCTGCTGCTGCTGGCCGAAGCCGGCGCCTTCAAGCTGCGCCCGGGTGCGGATCACCGCGCGACCGTCGCCGACATCGTCGAAAATCCCAAGCGCCTGCGCATCATCGAATTGGAAGCCGCCGCCATCGTGCGCGCGTTGGATGACGTGGACGCCGCCGCCATCACCGGCAATTTTGCCGTGCCCGCCGGCCTGAACCCGCTGCGCGACGCACTGGCGCGGGAGACGGAGCAGAGCGTCTATACCGTGCTCGTCGTCGTGCGCCGGGCCGACAAGGATCAGCCCTGGGCAACCCGCCTCGCGCAAGGCTACGCCCACCCGGAGGTCCGCGCCTTCGTCGAGACCACCTTCGGCGGCGCGGTAATCCCCGGTGCCTGACCGCCGCCAACTGCACCTGGGGGCCTTCATGCGGCCGGTGGTGATCCACACCGGCGGCTGGCGCTATCCCGGCGCCTGGCCGGACGCGAATTTCAACTTCCCCAAACTCGTGCGCCTGATCCAGACGCTGGAGCGCGGCAAGTTCGACGCCTTCTTCATGGCCGACCACCTGGCACTGCTGAACATGCCGGTGGAATCGCTGCGCCGCAGCCATACGGTGACCAGCTTCGATCCGCTGACCCTGCTGCCCGCGCTGGCCGCGGTGACCGAACGGATCGGGCTGATCGCCACCGCATCGACCACCTACAACGACCCCTACCATGTGGCGCGGAAATTCGCCTCGCTCGACCATATCTCGAACGGCCGCGCCGGGTGGAACCTGGTGACCACGGCCAACCCCGACGCCGCGCTGAATTTTGGCCATGACGAACACATGGCGCATGGCGAGCGCTACAAGCGCGCGCGCGAGTTCCATGACGTGGTCACGGGGCTGTGGGACAGCTTTGCCGACGACGCCTTCATCCGCGACGTCGACAGTGGCGTGTTCTGGGACCCGTCGCGGATGCATGTGCTGAACCACGAAGGCCCGGAACTGAAGGTGCGCGGGCCGCTGAACGTGGCGCGGCCGGTGCAGGGTTGGCCGGTGATCGTGCAGGCCGGCGCCTCCGACGCCGGGCGCCAGATCGCCGCCGAAACCGCCGAGGTCGTCTTCGCCGCCGGCGGCCCCATCGCCGATGCCCAGGCCTTCTACGCCGATGTGAAGCGCCGCGCCGCCCGTGCCGGGCGCGATCCGGACGGCATCAAGATCATGCCCGGCTGCCTGGTCGTGGTCGGGGAAACCCTCGACGAGGCCCGCGCCAAGCGCGCCCTGCTGGACAGCCTGGTGCATGAGGACAGCGCGATGGGCTCGCTCACCGTCGCCCTCGGCGTCGATGCCCGGCAGTTCGACCCGGACGGTCCCCTGCCCGAGATTCCCGAGACCGAGGGCGGCAAGTCGGGCCGCGCCCGCGCCATCGCGATGGCAAAGCGCGACAACCTGACGGTGCGGCAATTGGCGCAGCGGCTCGGCGGCTATGGCGGCAACGCGATGGTCGGCACGCCGGCGACCATCGCCGATGAGATGGAAACCTGGCTGGATGGGCACGCCTGCGACGGGTTCAACATCATGTTCCCCTACGTCCCCGGGGGACTCGACGACTTCGTGACGATGGTGGTGCCGGAATTGCAGCGGCGCGATCTGTTTCGCACCGACTACACGGGCACGACCCTGCGCGACCACCTGGGCCTGAAGCGCCCGCCCAACCGCTTCTTTGCATAGTTGCGGTTGCGCCGTTGAGAGGGCAAAGCCCCTCTCAACGCATCAGCCCCGGCGCAAACGCCCGGCAATACCAATCGTCGTCGCGCTGCCGCACCGCTTCCAACGCCGCCCGCACCTGGAACACGTCGCTGCCGCAGACCGCGTCCAGCGCCCGGTCCAGCCCCATCACCCCGCCCACGGCCCGCAGCACCCGCCGGATGCGCGGCGCCGAGAAATGCAGGAACAGCATCCGCAGCACGTTGCAGGTCACGACGTGCTCATCGACCTCGTAGTTCCGCGTCTCGCGGAAGTAATGCGCCACGGTCGCCACCGGGTCGCCTTGCACGCGATAGCCCAGTAGCCAGGCCCGCAGGCAGATCTCCAGGTCCTCGCTGCCCCAACTGGTGAACCCCTCCTCATACCGCCCGATCGCGTGGAAGGTCGCCGTGCGGAACGCCTGGCACGCGCCGATGGTCAGCGGCACGTCATAGGCATCCGCCACGTCCAGCGGCTCATACCAGTTCGTCTCCAGCGCATGATCGACCCAGGCGACCCCGCACCCCCGCGGCGCGGCCTCCCGCAGCCTGGTGAAGCACGGCCCCACCAGCGCCACCTGCGGGTCGGCCAGGGCCAGGGCCATGCGGTCCAGCCAGGTCTCCGACACCTCGCAATGCGCATCCAGGAACACGACCCACTCGCCCAGCGCCCGCGCCGCCCCCAGGTTGCGCGCCCGGGCGACCCCAAGCCCGCCGCCATCCACCACGCGGATCCGCGCATCGCCGCCGCGATACCTCTCGGTACTGCCGTCGGTGGAGCCATCATCCACGATGACCACCTCATAGTCCGGGCCGCGTGTCCGGTCGCGGATGCTGTCGACCGTCATGTGCAGCAACGCGCCCTCGTTCAGCGTGGGGATGACCACAGTGAACAGGTTGGGCCGCCCTGCCTCACCGCTCGGCATCGGACTCGCCATCCTCCTCGGTCTCGATGAAGCCCAGGACCACCTCGCCCATCTCGCCCCCGTCCTCGTCCTCCGTGGCGCTTCCCATGGCCACCTCGCGCATCAGCGCCTGCGCGATGGCCACCGCCGACCCGGCCAGGTCAAGCTCCCAGCCCAGCGCCTTGGCCAAGGCCTCCGGTGCGGTGGTCGCGACCTCGTCGATCCGGGTCAGCCCGGCGCGCGCCAGTTCCGGCATCGCGGCGGCCAAGGCCCCGAACCGCTCGACCTGCAATTCGGCCGGGTCGAACACCGTGCCGCCGAAGCGCACGAAGGACCGCACGGGCCCCACCTCCGGCACCAGCCCGCCCAGCCGCGGGTCGCCCGGGTCGAAGCGCGACACCGGCGGGAAGCGGGTGAAGGCGGTGAACGGCGTCAGCCGCGTGAACCGCGTGATCGAAGTGAAGGGCGTGAACCGCGTCAGCGTGGTGAAGCGCGTCAGCGCCGTGAAGGGCGTGAACCGCGTGATCGAGGTGAACCGCGTCAGCGACGTGAAGCGCGTGAACAGGGTGAACGGCGTGAACCGCGTGAACCGCGTCAGCGAGGTGAAGAACGTGAAGACGAAGTCGCCGCAGCGCAGCGCCTTCTCCGCATCGATGCGGCCATGCCCCCAGGCATTGTTGAAACTGCCCGCCCCCAGCTTCTTGGCCGAACTTTTCAGGCAATCCTTGATCTTGGTGTTGGAAAACGCCGGATGCCGGCTCCACATCAGCGCCGCCAGCCCGGTCACGAAGGGCGTCGCCATCGAGGTTCCGTCGAACACGTCGTAATTCAGGCTGATCGACGGATCGACGCTATAGGTCGGCGTGGTCGACAGGATGCCGCTGCCCGGCGCCACCACGGTCACTTCCGGCCCGTGGTTGGAAAAGCCCGACACAGCATCGCTGTCGGTGGTCGATCCGACCCCGACCACCCCGGTGATCGTGGTGGAATAGGCCGCCGGGAAGATCACCGGCCCGCCATTGTCATTGCCCACGGCGGCGCAGAGCAGCATGCCGTGGTCGCTGGCGTATTGGCAGGCGTCGCGCTTGGTCTGGTTGTCGCCGCCGCCGCCGCTGTAGTTGATGACGACCTTGAGGTTCTGCGCCACCGCGTAATCGGTGATCTCCTCCATCGCATCGGCGAAGTTGGAGGAGGTGCCGCTGCCATTGGCATCCAGCGTGCGGCACACATAGACGTTGCAGCCCCAGTTCATGCCGGCGACGCCGGTCGCGTTGTTGCTTTCCGCCGCGGCGATGCCCGCGACATGCGTGCCATGGGCATTCAGGTCGCGCGGCGTGCCGCCATCGACGAAATCGGTCCCCATGATGAAGCGCCCGGGCGCGTTCAGGTCCGGATGGTTCAGCGCGCCCCCCACCGACATCGAGATGCCGCTGTCGATGATGCCGATCAGCACCCGGGCCGGGTCGCCGGTCTGCAGGTCCCAGGCCGTGTGCGAATTGATTTTTGGGTAGCCCCATTGTTCATCGTAACGGGTGTCACTGGGGATGACCTGGATGGTATCGATGACATCCGGTTCGGCGTATTCGATGTCGTCGCGGCGCGACAATTGCAATGCCAATTCCGGGATATTCTCCGCTTCGCCCAGGATCAGCACAAATCGCCCGGTTCTGGATGGCGCGCGCAGCATCCGGCTGCCGGGAACCATCGCCTGGATCGACGCCATGCTGGATTCCAGCGCCTGGACGCTGTCGCCCTCCGCCGCTTTCAACTTGACGATGATCCGGTTCGACCGAAACCGAACCTTGGCACCCTGCCACGTCCCATCCGTTACATTGACGGTGGTTTCCTCGCGACTGCCGCGTTTGCGGATCATGGCACCCTCCCTGGCTTTTGTTGATTTTTTACAAGGGTCGAGACTTTCATTTCTGTTGCTGAAGTGTGCAGCAGGCGGGTCGGCAAAACCAGTTCTTTCAACGCTCGGTTGTTAGGATTTTTTACCCCACCTCCTGGTGGACTGTGATATGGAACATTCCATGAACATATTCCACCAACCCCCACCCCGCCCCTGGTCCCCGCTGTCCGATGCCGAATGGCAGGCGCTCTATCCCTTCCTTGCGCATCGCTCCCCCGCCGGCCGCCAGGTCGGCGACCTGCGAAGCCGCATCGACGCGATCTTTCACGTCGCCTGCGCCCAGGCCCCCTGGCGGGACGTGCCGGACCGCTTCGGCAAGCCCGACACCATCGCCCGCTATTTCCGGCGCCTGACCCATGGCGGGCTGTGGCAGGCCCTGCTCAAGGCCCTCGTCCCCCTGGATGAAACCCATCCCCTGCGGGCGATCCAAACCTTCATCTTCCGCGCCTGCCGCCGCGCCCATCGCATCCTGGGGCTGCAATTCCTCGTCCTGATCCGCCGCCTCGGGATGCGTTCGGCGCTGAACGGCCCGCCCTGGCTGCTGCCCGATCCCGATTTGTCCGAAAGAGTGATGCGCCACTGCTGGCCTGCGATTGAGCGCCGCGACATCACCGTCATCCGGCTCCTCCGCAAGCTGCTCCGCACCCTCGCCGGCAAACGGTCCATACCCCGCAGCGTGCGGCTGGCCTGGCCCTGATGCGCCTGGCCCTGGTGCGCGAGGCCCTGGTGCGCGTGGCCGGGGCTTGTCGCGCGCCCCCGCCCTCGACAGGTTGCGCCGATGCTTTTCATCCGCGACAGCCTGCCCCAGGACATCCCCGAGATCGCCGCGATCTACGCCCATTGGGTCACCCATGGGCTGGCCAGTTTCGAACTGGCGCCGCCGGAGGAGGCAGAGATGGCCGCCCGCCGCGATGCCGTTCTGGCCGGCGGCTATCCGCACATGGTCGCGGTGGCGGGGGCCGGCACGGTGCTGGGCTATGCCTATGCCAGCGCCTATCGCACCCGCCCGGCCTATCGTTTCACGGTGGAGAACAGCGTCTACGTCGCCCCCGGCGCGGGGCGGGGCGGGGTCGGGCGGGCCTTGCTCTCGGCCCTGATCACCCGCTGCACGGCCCAGGATTTTCGCTTGATGGTCGCGGTGATCGGGGATTCGGGGAATGCGGCCTCGATCGCCCTGCATGCCCGCGCGGGGTTCGCCCATGCCGGGCTGCTGCCCGCCATCGGCTGGAAGCATGGGCGCTGGGTGGACAGCGTGCTGATGACCCGGGCCTTGGGGCCGGGCGCCGAGACCCCGCCCGCGGACTGATCTGCCACCACCTTGGGCGGCACCTGCCGAAGGTCGCGGCAAGCCCCGCGCGGCGGGTCGCGATTGCCCAAGGATTCGGCTTGCCCGCCCCCCGACCCAGGGCAGAGTCAGCCGCGATGCCCGACGCCCACCACACCCGCCACGACATCGCCGCCCTGCTGGCCGCCTGCCCCCAGGTCCCTTTCGAAAGGGACCAGGCGCTGGTGCGGCAAAAATCGCGGGACTTCTTCTGGTTCAGCCCGATCCTGAACCGGGTTTTTCGTCACAAGTCCGCCGACATCATCGCCCGCCCGCGGGACGAAGCCGATGTGATCACCATCGCCGCCGCCTGCGCCCGCCTGCGCATCCCCATCACGGTGCGCGGCGCCGGCACCGGCACCTATGGCCAGGGCGTGCCCGAACAGGGCGGCGTGCTGCTGGACATGACGGGGCTGGACCGCGTGCTCTGGGCCGACGAACGCGGCGCCCGTGCCCAGGCCGGCGCCCGGATGATGGCGGTCGAGGATGCGGCGCTCGCGGGCGGGCGGGAGATGCGGATGCATCCCTCGACCAAGCGCATGGCCACTATCGGCGGGTATTTCTGCGGCGGATCGGGCGGCATCGGCAGCAACCTCTGGGGCGGGTTGCGCGAACCCGGCAACATGCAGGGCGCCCGCGTCATCACCGTGGAAGCGACCCCCCGCGTGCTGGAATTGCGCGGGCAGGACTGCAACCTCGTGAACCGCACCTATGGCAGCACCGGCATCGTGGTGGAGGTGGAGATCCCCCTCACCCCCACCCGCCCCTGGCGCGACGCCATCATCGCCTTCCAGCACTTCCCCGCCGCGCTGGAGGCAGCCCATGCGCTCGCCACCGGCCCGATCCCGGCCAAGCTGGTCAGCCTGCTGGAGAACACCGCCGCCATCGGCCTGCCCCCGGTTTTTGGCGAGGACGCAGCACCCCCCGGCGACCACCTGATCCTGGCCATGGTCGATGCCGCCGACGAAGCGGCGCTCCGTTCGCTGGCGACCACCCACGGCGGCCGCATCACCCTCTTCGCCGATAGTCGTGGCCGCGAAGCCGATCCCGATGCGGTGCCGGTCTACGAAGGCACCTGGGGCCACACCACGCTGCACGCCCGCAAGGTCGATCGCGACGTGACCTACCTGCAAACCCTGCATCCCCCCGGCCGCATCATCGAAGCCGCCACCTGGTCCTGGCACGCCCATGGCGGGCACGAGATGCCGCTGCACCTGGAATTCATCCGCTACGAAGGCCAGCCCGCCGCGAATGGCGCGCATCTCCTCCGCCTGCCGGCCGATGATTCCGCCGCCCGGGCGCGGCTGGCCGAGATCATCGCCGCCCATGAAGCCGCCGGCATCCCCGTCGCCAACCCCCATGTCGCGACGGTGGAGGACGGCAGCCGCCACAAGCGCGCCCGGCGACCAGCTGGGCTTCAAGGCGCTGGTCGATCCGCACGGCCTGCTGAACCCCGGCAAAATGCCGTCCTACCAGCCCGCCATTCCATGACCACCAAGGGAGACACCACCATGATCCTGACCCGACGTGCAGCCCTGGGGGCGGGCGCCGCCCTGCTCGCCGCCCCCCGCATCGGCCACGCGCAGTTGCAGCGCGTGCGCTTCAGCCTGGACTGGATCTTCCACGGCTCCTACGCCTTTGCCGCCGCCGGCGAACGCAACGGCATCTTCCGCGATGCGGGCGTGGATATCGTGACCAGCCGCGGCTTTGGCTCGGGCCGCGTGCCGGTCGATATCGCCGCCGGCACCTATGACATCGGCATCGGCGACATGACGCCCGCCATCCGCTTCATGGCCGAGAACCCCGACCGCAACCTGGTCTGCGTCGCCATCATCTACGACCAGTCCCCAGCCTGCGCGACGGTCCGCGCCGACGGCCCGATCACCGACGCGAAGATGCTGGAGGGCAAGACCCTGGCCGCCCCGGAATTCGACGGTGGCCGCCAGATTTTTCCTGTCTTCGCCAACTACGCCGGCTTCGATGCCAGCAAGGTGTCGTGGAACAGCGTCTCGCCGGAATTGCGCGAGCCGATGCTGGTGCAGCGCCGGGCCGATGGCATCACGGGCTTCATCACCTCGACAGGCCTGTCGCTCAAGGGCCTTGGCATGGATTGGCCGGCCCAGCGGATCTTCCGCTACAAGAACTACGGCATGGATTTCTACGGCTCGGGCCTGCTGACCACGCGGCAGGTGTTGCGGGAGCGGCCGGAGGCGATCCGCGCCGCCGTCGGCGCCCTGATCAAGGCCAGCGTCTGGACCTACAAGAACCCCGCCCAGGCAATCCAGTATCTGGCGCAGCGGGAAACCCTGACCAACGTGCCGCTGGAAACCGAACGCCAGCAGGTGACCTTCGACGAGATGATGGTCAACGACCAAGTCAAGGCCCGCGGCCTGTCCTACGTCGAGGCACCGCGCATGCAGCGCCAGATCGACGGCATCGTCTCGACCTTCAACCTCGCCCGCAAGCCGAGCGTGGACGAGGTCTATACCGACGCCTACCTGCCCCCCGTCGCCGACCGGATGCTGTAGGGGGGCCTATGAGGCGGCGCCGGGCGGTGGAATCATGGGGGCATGACCCCCTTCATTCCCGGCGACCACCTGCCGCCCATCAGCCTGCCGGATGCCTCCGGGCAGATGGTGGACCTGGCGCACCAGTCCATCGCGGGGCAGCACCGGGTGCTGCTGCTGCGGCCCGACGCGAACCCCGTGCTGGGGCCGGAGGGGGTCACGCTCTTCAGCATCCACCCCGTCCCGCCGGACGGGCAGCGCGACCTGCCTGGCCCGGTGCGGTTGTTCGACCCGGAGCGCCGCCTCTTCGCCGCCTTCGGCCTGCCCGAGGGCGGCGTCATCACCCTGACACCCCGTGGCAAGCTGGGGTTTGCCGGGACCGACCTGGCCGCCGCCCTGGCCAGCATCACCCCGACCCGCGCCCCGGCGCCGGTGCTGCTGATCCCCGGCGTGCTGGACCGGGCCCTGGTCGCCGACCTGATCGCGCATTGGGAGGCGGGGGAAAAATCGCGCGACCGGGTCGCCTCCGCCGCCGGTGGGGCGACCGCCGCGGCGAATATCAAGCGGCGGACGGATGTGATGCTGGACGACCGGGCACTCTACGCCCGTGTGCAGCAGCGGATCGAACGCCGCGTGCTGGCCGAGATGTGGCGCGCCTTCCGCTTCCGCGCGGCGCGGTTCGAGGCGCCGCGGATCGGGTGCTACGACGCCTCCGATGCCGGGGCCTTCGGCGCCCATCGCGACAACCGCACGCCCTATACGGCGCAGCGGCGCTTTGCCATGAGTCTGAACCTGAACACCGGCGCGTATCAGGGTGGCACCCTGCGCTTCCCGGAATTCGGGACAGATGACTACGAACCCGAAGCCGGCGGCTGCGCCATCTTCTGCTGTGACCTGCTGCATGAGGCGATGCCAGTCACCGCGGGGCGGCGCCTGGCGATCTTCACCTTCTTCACCGACCAGGAAGGGGCGGCGGCCGAACAGAAACTCATGGCCGAGGCCGCCGCGCGGGGGGATGCGGGCATCAGGATGCGGTGACGGGCGTCGCCTCGGCCAGCAGGGCCTGCAGGTCCAGCCGGGCGTTGCGCATCGCCAGCCCGCCGGTCGCATCGCGGGGCCAATCGGCCTCGGCCCGGTCGCGGTAGAGTTCGACGCCATTGCCATCGGGGTCGCGCAGGTAGACGGCCTCGCTGACGCCGTGATCGGCCGCGCCCTCGATCGGGACGCCGGCCTGCACGACGCGGACCAGCGCGGCCCCCAGGCTGGCGCGGTCGGGATAGAGCAGGGCGACGTGATACAGCCCCGTCGCGTCATCCGGCGGCGGGCTGCCACCCAGGCTTTCCCAGGTGTTGAGTGCGATGTGGTGATGGTAGTCACCGGCGGCGAGGAAGGCCGCCCGCGAGCCCATGCGCTGGGTCACCTCAAGCCCGATCACGTCGCGCCAGAACCCCAGCGCGCGGTCGAGGTCGGCGACCTTCAGATGGACATGGCCGATACGGAAAGCGGCAGGCAGGGTGGACATGGCGGGGCTCCTTGGACGCCCCGAAGATGGCGCCGGGGCGCCACCTTCGCCAATCGGATCATCGCATCACCGTCATTGCGCGGGGCAATGAGGTCAGCCGACCGAGAGCCTGCGCTCCACGACCTGCTGCTTCATGCTCTTCTGCAGCTTTTCAAACGCGCGCACTTCGATCTGGCGCACCCGCTCGCGGCTGATGTTGTACTGCTGGGAGAGTTCCTCCAGCGTCGTCGGCTCATCCTTCAGGCGGCGTTCGATCAGGATGTGGCGCTCACGCTCGTTCAGGGTCTTCAGCGCGCCGTTCAGCAGGTCGCGCCGATTGCCCATGTCCTCGCGCTCGGCCAGCTCGGTCTCGACGCTGTCGCTGTCATCCACCAACCAGTCCTGCCACTCGCCATCGCCATCGGCGCGCAGCGGGGCATTCAGGCTGTTGTCGGAACTGGCGAGGCGCCGGTTCATCGAGATGACGTCCTGCTCCGGCACCTGGAGCGTGTGGGCGATCTTGGCCACCTGTTCGGGCTGCAGGTCGCCTTCCTCCAGCGCCGCCATCTGGCCTTTCAGCCGGCGCAGGTTGAAGAACAGCTTCTTTTGGGCCGCCGTCGTCCCCATCTTCACCAGCGACCAGGAGTGCAGGATGTATTCCTGGATCGCGGCGCGGATCCACCACATGGCGTAGGTCGCCAGGCGGAAGCCGCGGTCGGGGTCGAAGCGCTTGACCGCCTGCATCATGCCGACGTTGCCTTCGGAGATCAGCTCCCCGACCGGCAGGCCGTAGCCGCGGTAGCCCATGGCGATCTTGGCCACGAGACGCAGATGCGAGGTGACGAGCTTGTGTGCCGCCGGGTGATCCTCATTATCCCGCCAGCGCTTGGCCAGGGAGAGTTCCTCCTCCGGTGTCAGCATCGGGAACTTACGAATCTCCTGCAGGTAGCGGGAGAGGTTGCCTTCCGGCGCGATAGGCAGGGCGAGAGCCGCCATGAACCGATCCTCCTGGGCCAGCGGGCCACCCCGTGACGGCGGCGCCCGATCTGGTCGGTGGTCGATGCCCGGGTTTGGGCATCGGGCGATCTCTGGCCCTAACGCGCGGTCCGCGCCCCGGTCACGACGGGGCAGAAATTTTTCGGATCGCGGCGCCTTGAGCGGCACCAGAGCTTCGCCTAGGGGCAAAGATTACACAGATGTAGGATCAACACGCAAGCAATCCCTGCGTAACGGCAGGGACTCAGACTGTAACCGTCTGTTGCGGGGGCCCGGGCGCGGGCCCTGGGCGATCGTTAAGATCTCCCGGGATTTGGCACGGCACGCCGACCGAAACAAGAAGGTCGACGACGCCCACGGGAAATTTCTTAACCAGCGTCCAGGGTATCCAGCAACACTTGCATATCCGGCGGCACCGGCGTGGTGAAGGACAGGGTTTGACCGGTGATCGGGTGCTTGAAGCCCAGGCTGGCCGCGTGCAGCGCCTGGCGGGGGAAGGCCAGAAGCGCCTCCCGCGCCGTCGCAGCCAGGCCGCGGGCGGCGGCGGGTGTGCGGCGCAGATAGACCGGGTCGCCGACCAGCGGGTGGCCCTGGTGGCTGAGATGGACGCGGATCTGGTGGGTTCGGCCGGTCGCCAGGCGGCAGCGCAGCAGGGCGCAGGCGCTGCCCCAAGCCCGTTCGGTGGCATAGCGCGTCAGGGCCGTCTTGCCCGCCCTGGCGCCGCCGGGGCCGACCACGGCCATGCGCTTGCGGTCGGTGGCGTGGCGGCCGATCGCGGCCTCGATCTCACCACTCGCGGGGTTGGGCAGGCCCCAGACCAGGGCCAGGTAGTCCCGGTCCAGGTCGCGGTTGGCAAAGGCTTCGGACAGGCGGCGGTGCGCGACCTCGGACTTCGCCACGACCATGACGCCGGAGGTGTCCTTGTCCAGGCGATGGACGATGCCGGGCCGGGCCTCACCGCCGATGCCGGTCAGGTCGTCGCCGGCGTGGGACAACAGGGCGTTGACCAGCGTGCCGTCGAGGTTGCCCGGGGCCGGGTGGACGACCAGGCCGGCGGGCTTGTCGAGGACGATAAGATAGGTGTCCTCGAACAGGATCGTCAGCGGGATGTCCTGGGCCTGTGGCGTCGCTGGGACAGGCGGGGGCACGGTCAGGGCGTAGGTCGCGCCGGGGCGGATGGCCTCGGCCGGTTCGCGCAGGGGGTGGCCGTCGCGGGTGGCGTTCCCTGCCTCGATCAGCGCCTTGACGCGGGAGCGCGACAGCCCGCCTATCCCGTCGGCCAAGAAGCGGTCGAGGCGCATCCCGGCGTGGTCGGGGGTCGCGGGCAGGGTATGAATTTCTGGAGGGAACGTGGGCGCGCTCAAAGTGCTGGTGACCGTGATGGGGGTGCTGATCGTCGCAGCCACCGTGACGCTGGTTGTGCTGGTCGTCCAGCGCGCCGGGGGCGGGGCGGACCCGATGCAAGCGGCGGTGGCGTTGCGCCAGCCCGCCGGGAGCAGCATCGGCGGCGTGGCCGCGGCCGAGGGCCGGATCGCGATCTGGGTCCGGCGGGCCGATGGCGACCGGGTGCTGCTGGTCGATCCGCGCCGCGGGACCATCGCCGGCGAGGTGCGGCTGGGCGAGTAGCCATGGCGCATGACAAGCCGAACCTGCCGCAAAAAATTTGTGCGGCCTGCGCCCGGCCCTTTGCATGGCGCCGGAAATGGGCGCGGGACTGGGCCGAGGTCAGGTTCTGTTCCGACGCCTGCCGCACGGGGCGGTATGCCGCGGCGAAGGGTGGGCTTGATCCCGGCGGCGGCAAGCGGTAACAGGCGCCTCCCTCGACACGTCCCCATCGTCTAGAGGCCTAGGACACCGCCCTCTCACGGCGGTAACAGGGGTTCGAATCCCCTTGGGGACGCCAACGATTTCAAGCCACTAGGCTGATCGTCAGGAGGTCTGTCTAATATTCTGTCTAATATCCGTTCGCGAACCGAGGCGAATGCCGGCGGTTTGCGGCAAAGCCTTTGATGGCCAGCGTAGCGAGTTCAGCAGGAGACCATCGCCATGCGTGGGATCAGGGCCGTCGGGGTCATCGTCATGCTTTTCGCGATCATCGGCGCTGCGCACATGTGGTGGACGGCACCAGCGCCCTTTGATCCGCTCGATTGGTGTCGCACCTCGGTCAGGCTCGATCCAGCGATGAACCTCACGCTGAAGGACCCTCAGAACCACGGCGGCACCATCTGCCTCCTGGCGCAGCGACTGGAGGTCGAACGCGGGGGGCTTCCCGGGATGATCCCGCAGGAGCCCGCCATCACCGAAGCCAAAGCCATCTGGCGACGCAGCCGCTAGCACCGAGGGGGTGCCTAAAGTCTGGCCGGATAGGGCCATTAGCCGTTTGGGTAGGTCTCTTTTCGTAAACCGGGAGAATTTCACCCGTAGCAGCCAAATGCAGGCGCCGGCTGAGGCTCAACATCTGATTTGCGGACGTCCGTCCCTTCCAGGACTGGGCGACGCGGCTGATGCTGATGGCTAATCCGCCATAGCAACCTCAGTTCGTGGTCCGATGCTCGACGCATACTGCGCGAGCGTCCGCCGACCGGCCTGGTATGCGGCGAGTTCACGGCCGGAAAGCTGGACCGACCGGGTCGTCTGCCTCGCCGGGTCCACTGGCCGTCCGGCCATCACCACCTCGTAGTGGAGATGGGGCCCGGTCGAGAGGCCGGAGGAGCCGACCCTGCCGATCACGTCACCCTGTCGCACCCGTCGTCCTGGCGCGATGCCACGGGCGAAGCTTGAGAGATGCGCGTACCGCGTCTCAACTCCCCCGGCATGTCGCAACCGCGCCAGGCGGCCGTACCCGCCATCCATACGGGCGGATATGACCGTTCCGTCCCCGGCCGCATACACCGGCGTGCCGCTCGGCGCCGCGAAGTCTGTGCCACGATGCAGCCGCGTGAAGCCCAGCACCGGATGGTTGCGAAGGCCGAAGCCCGATGAAATCCGTGCACCGTCGAGTGGCGTGCGAAGGAGGGAGCGGCGCAGGCTCTCGCCGTCGGCATCGAACCACTCCGTCGTGCCGTTCCTTGTCTCATGACGCCAGAAGGCGATGCGTCGGTCCGAGAGTACGAGTTCCACTTGCAACACGCGGCCATGGCCGAGAACATCGCCGTCGCTGCCGCGAAACCGCTCGAACAGGACGGAGAAACGGTCCCCCGGCTGGATGTCGCGCTGGAAATCGATCTGGTGGCCCAGCACCCTGACCAGGGCCAAGGCGAGGCCGGGCGGAAGGCCGGCAGCGGTCACGGCGGGATAAAGACCGCTTTCGATCGAGCCCGTGGCCATTGCAAGCATGCGCTGCTGGGGCTCGAGGATGTCCTCCACACGCCAGCGATCATCGCGGCGACGAGCGCGGATCGTGCGACCAGGCGCGGGCTCGATCTCAAGCTCGATGAGCACGTCGTCACGCGACGAATCGAGTTGGATCGAGACCTCCTGGCCGGGGCGCAGAGACCTGGGCGAAAAGACCGGCGTGATCGCGCCGACCAGGTCATGCACCTCGGAGCGGTCGATTCCGGCACCGGTGAGCAGCGCCCCCAGCGTGTCTCCTGGTCGCACGACGAGGACGCGCTCGGTCGTCGATGCGCTCGCGACACTGACCGGCGGGACACCGAGCGCGTCGCAAGCGAGCAAGCCAAGCACCGCCGACGCCACCTTCGCTAAGGCCCTAAGCTGCATCGTCCTGATGACCCCACCAATGAAGGGGATGGTCAATCAGGTCGCCGCTGAGCGGTCAACCCGGGCCAGCACCTCGCTATCGCCTTTCCGCCGGCGGTGAAGCCGCGCGTTCAGGCGGCGCCGGCCTGAACCCGGCACCCCAGCCCAGCGTCGCATCCGGTGCCCATGCGGGGCGCGTTGTCCCGCGCCCGTCCCGGCTGGCCAGCCTGCTATTCCTTCGCTCGCTCCCGCGCCTCAGGCCCCGCCACGGCGACCGGCGCCGGATCTTCGCTCGCCTCTGCGCCCGGGTCATCGGTGCCGGCTGCCTGGGGCTGTTCTCGCCGCTGGCTTTCCGGGCCCGCCACGGCAACGGGCGCCGGATCGCCGTCGGGATGGTGTTTCTTGGACGCCTGTTTCGGGGGCGAGGCGTCGGCTGCCTTCTTGGACTCATGATCGCTTGTCATGCTGGTATCTCCACCTGGAGGACGCCGCACCCAAGGGTGTTCCGGCGCTGGTGCAACGCCCGCCCTGATCCCAGAGTTGCAGGGACACGGCCTTGAACCGGGGCGGTTCAGCCCCGGTCCAGATAATCGAACCGCAGCCCCGGCGTGCCGCTGCCGCGCCCGGCTTCGCGCGCCCGGCCAACCCAGAACCACGGCTTGCCGTCACTGCCGCGGGCGTAGCGTGCCGTGCGGCGCACGCGCAGCCCGGTCTTCGGCACCTCCTCCTCATTCAGGAACTTCGTCTCGCCGACCAGCACGGAATTGAATTGCGGGTTGGCCGCCGAAGCCGTCTCCACCGTGCGGCCGCGACGCAGCCGCACCTCCCGCCCCAGCCCGCCCCGCGCGTCGATCTGCCGCGGCACGTAGGGAATCCAGGCCGGCAATGTGTCGGAGAAGAGCCGGAACTCCCCCTCCGTCCCCGGCGACCGCGCGGTGGGCGCACCGCGCGGCACGCCATCGGCATTCGTCACCCGCGCGCCGTCGGCCGTGTGGTAGAGTTGTTCAAAGGCCCAGACGAGGTTCGCACCCTCGTCGCGCACGAAGCGCACATCTTCCAGCACGTCATTCTCGACAATGTCGATCGCGACATTCGGCGCCATCAGCACGGGGGGCCCGCCCAACGCCGCCCCATCCGTCGCGGCGACGCTGAACACCTGCCAGTCCGCATCGGCGGCGGCCGCGAGTTCCGTGACCACGCCAAAGCTGTCTTCCACCACCAGCCTGGTGATCTGGCGCAGGCTGCCAGCGGGCATCGGCGCCGGGATCAAGTACCAGTTGTTGATGTCCACGTAGAAGAATTCCGGCAGCAGCATGGACAGCACGTTCGGCTCGACATCGGCGGCGGAATCGAAGGCTTCGTCGCCATCCTCGAAACGCCACCAGCGCGGATAGGGGGCGCCGCGAAAGCCCATGCCGTTCGGCACCATCTCGACGGTCGGTTGGTCCAGCCCGGTGACGGTCTGCTGCTTCGCCTGGTCGAAATGGTACCAGTCCAGCGCGCGCCCGCCGTATTCCGTCGCGACGAAGCGCCGCTCCGCGCTGCTGAGGCCAAAGCCGTAGTCGAGTTCGGTGCTGTTCCAGGCGGGTGCCGAATGGTCGGGGCGTTCCGCCTCGACCAGCGCCTCCAGCGGTTCGGCGCCGGTCAACGGCAGGCTGGTGCCGCCCACCACCACCTCCCGGAACGGATCGATGCGGCTGTCGTAGCGCATGGCGACCGGCTTGCCGCCGTTCTCCGCCTCGAACTCGCCCGTCTGCCATTGGCGCGCCAGGAACCACAGCGGGTCCTTGACCCGCGCGCCCAGGGCCTCGGTCAGATTCACGCTGCTGTCGGTGGCGAGGAGTTGCTGTGTCTCGGGCATGCGCTACTCCTTGAGCTGCGAGCCAAAACCGCGTTCGACGATGCCGGCGGCCGCCGTGCCGGCCCGCGCCTGGCCAAGGGCTGCGGAGATGGCGAAGTCACCGCGCGTTTGCAGGATGTCGGTGAAGACCAGCCTGAGCTGGACGGGCGGAATGCGCCGCTTGGCGGGATCGCCGCTTTTCAGCGGCACGCGATTGGCGCCCGGCAGCATGGTCCAGGAGGCTGCGCGCATTTCGCCGGACACCGCGCGCACCTGCATCCAGGTGATGGCTTCGCCCACCATCTCGGCGGCGCCAAGCGGGGTCCATTGCCGCAGCGACGGGTTTGGCGGCACGGCGAGCAGGATGGCGCTGGGCGGCTCGCTCTGCGGCGCATCGTAGTTCACGGCGATCGCCGCCGACTGCACGGAGGAAGGGCGCTGTTCCGCCCATTCGTCCATCACGCTGCCGGCGATCGGGGCGGTCCCGGCCAGGAAGGCGGCCTCACCGATGAACTGCCCAAAGTGCCAGCTTCGTGGTGAGACCGCCTCGCTCTGCGGATCGGGGGTGGTGGCCGGATCCTCGGCCGTTGCCTCCGGCGTTACCGGCAGCAGCCGCGCCTGCTTCCACGCCGCCGCCAGTTGCACGCCATCGGCGATGCGTTCCCGCACCGCGGCCCATTCCGCCAGCGCCGTGGCCGGCAGTTTCGCCGTGCCGAGCGCGGGCAGCAGCGCCGGGCGGTCCCGCGGCAGCGGCGGCAGGACAGGCAGGGCCGCGCCGCCAGCGACGCCCTGTAGTGCCGTGACAAGGGCCGTCAGATCGCCGCGCGCCGCGCTGGCCGTGGTGCGCCCGGCGCTGGCCACGGCTGCGGCGGCGGCCAGTGCCGCGCGCCGGGTCTCCAGCGTGGCCAGCAGCGCCTCGACGCGTTGCCTGGTCTCGGTGCCGGATTCGGCATCCTCCTCCAGCACCAACGGTTCCAGGGCATCGGCTTGACCGGATACGGCGAGGGCGCGCAGCGCGGTGCCCAGGGCGCGGCGGCGCGTCTCCGCGCGGGCGCGTTGCGTGTCGATGGCGGCGGCGGTGCTTGCCGCGGCCTGTAGCCGTGCGAATTCGAGTGTATCGGCAAGGTAGGCGGTCAGCAGGCTCGGCACCGGCTGGACAAGTGCGGCCAGCACGGTGAGCGCGGCACCGGCGCGTTGCTTCAGCGCGGCGATGCCGAATTCCAGGGCGGCGACCTCACCGGCTTCGTCCAGCAGGCCGGCGGTGCCGGGGGCGGCGGCATTCAGGTCCGTCGCTTCCAGCGGCCGGCCGCGTGCGATGACACGGCGCAGCCGTTCGGCCGTCGCCGCCAGGTCGTCCACCGGGGCGGGTCCGACCGTCAGGTCGGCGGTGAAACTGGCCTCGCCGGCCACGAAGGCTTCCGGCGTCGCCGCCGCGGTCAGCCCGGGCAGCGCCGCGGGATCGGCAAGCAAGGTTTCGATCAGCAGGGCACGCGCGCGTTTCTGGACCTCCGGCAGGCCGCCCACGACCAGGTCGATCGGTGTCATGCGCAGGTCGCGCGCCAGTTCAAGGCGGACCGCATCCGTCACGGTGCCGCCCGCCGGTCGCGCCGGGCGCAGCACCAGTGCCGCGGCGTCGAATTTCGGCAGCAGGGTCCTGGCGAGCTGTGCCAGCCCTGGCTCGACGCATTCGCGCAGGGTGCCGAAGGGATCGACCAGCGGGATCGCCATGGCGAGGCGATGCGTCGAACCATGGCCGGAGCGCTGCGTGCGGATGAAGCTGGGCATGCCCGGGATCGGCCCGCCCGACAGCACCTGCAGCCAGGCATTGGCCGCGGGGGCCAGGCCCTGGGCGCGCAGATGCGCGGCCTCCGCCATCACCAGGTCGGCCACGGTGTCCAACTCCTCCCGCAGCATGTTGCGCAGGGCCGCGCGGGCGCCGGTCTCGGCTGCGGATGAGGCGGCGAAGGCCTGGCCATCGAAGACGCGGCGGCCGGCGGTTGCCTCGCCGCTTTCGTCGGGGATGCGGAACTCGCCGCGCAGCGGGAAGATCAGCGCATCCTGGTGCTGTTCATGCAGCCAGCGCTCGCCGAGCATGCCCAGACCCTCACCCAGGCTGTGCCCCTTGGACAGCAGGTCGGTCAGCCGCAGCGCGCGACGGATGCGCGGGCCGCTGAGATTGATGGCGAAGGCGCCCTCCGCGCGATGGCGCCGATAGGCGGAGCGCAGCACCGCCGCGGTCAGCGCCTGGCCCTGCGACGGTGCCTGGATATAGCCATCGCCCGCCGGTTTCGTCGCGGCCGGGCGCAGCCCCGTGAGCATGCCGTAGTAGCCGATGGACAGCCCTGCCCGCCCCCGGCGCCGCGCGCGGGCGAGCCGCGCATAGGCCAGGCCGACGCCGACAGCATCCAGCCGGTGCTGGAACAGGTCGATCGTCTCGAACAGCAGCATCTCGAGTTGCGCGATGCCGCCCGGGCGCAGGGCCACGCCGCGCAGGTGATCCAAGGCCGCGGCGAAGGCGGCGGAGGCACGGCGCAGCTTCAGGATGCCGATGGACGAGACCGACGCGATCTGGTCGGTCGCGAGCGCGGTCAGCGAGCGCGATTCCAACGTGGTCATCAGCACACTCGACGCGGAGACGGTGGCGGTCGGCGTCATGCTGAGCCGCATGACATTCAGCGTGCCGCGCGGCATGGCGGTTTCAAGCCGGACCAGATCCGTCAGGTTGCGGGTCAGCGACAGGCGGGCGAGGCGGTAGAGCAGCGGCCAGGTTGCATCGGTCTCGTCGGGATCGGGCAGGGCTGCGATCGACGTCCGCGCCAGGGCGAAGAGGTAGTCCGCGGCACCCTGCCCCGCCGCCGGATTGCCGGCCTGCACATAGGGGCAGCCGATGCCCCTGGCGCGATCGCTGGGCGCATCATCATCCACGACCTCCAGCCGCTTGGAGACGGGATTGGTCTTCAGGATCTCCGCCAGCTTGTCGGATGCGGCGGGGTCGTCGGGCGCCAGCACCGGCACCACGGCGCGCGCATGCGCCGGCAGGAAGGCGCGCGCCTGCTTCGCGACCATGGCCAGCGTGTCGAAGACCTGGCGTTCCTCGGCGGTCAGCTCGGTCTCGCCGTCGATGTTGAGGTCGTTGACCTTCGTCATCGGCAGCAGGCCATAGGCGGTGTGGCCGACGCGCAGGGGCGGCAGCACGCCGCGCCCCGAGATCACGCTGGCGAGCGTGTCGATGAAGCTGTTCTCGTCCACCTCCGTGCCGGCACCGGGAAAGCGCCAGTTGAAGGAGAAGGTCTGGCCGTCCAGCAACCCGTCGAGCAGGATCGGACCGACCACGCGCAGCATGGCGCGGGCGTCTTCATGCGCCTGGTCGGCGGCGCCCTCGGCCCGGCGCAGGATCGCCTGGTCGATGCCGAGCGCTTCTGCCAGCAATTCGGCGGCGGTGAGTTTTGGCGTGTCGTGCAGCCCGTGCTCATCCTCCGTCGCGGCGACGAGGTAGTCGAGCGGTGCGGTCTGCGCGCGGGTATAGCCGGTGGTGCCGCCGGAGGTCGCGTTGGTCTGCGTATCCTGCTTGAGCACCGCGAAGCCGCCCGTGGCGATGCGGTCGGTCAGCAGGTCGGCGATTTCCGCAGGCCCCGCGCTGCCGGACAGGCCGACCGCGATCACCCATTCCGCCGCCTTGGCGGCATCGACCGAAGCCTTGTCGGTGATCTTGACGCCCATGCCGAGATCGACGGCGCGGGCGAAATTCACCAGCCATCCCTCCGGCTGCTTCAACGCATCCGGCGTGTAGCGCACGGCGGAGGGTGTCGCGCCATTCGCCGGGATGGGCTTGCCGGTGCCCAGCAGCCGCAGCGCACCGCCGGTCATGGCGAAGAGATGGACCTCCGCCGGCAATCCCGCGATGCGGCCGATCCGGGTCGCGGGGTCCGGCACGGGGCCGGCCGTGCCGCGCTTGAGATGCACGGCGCGGACCGCGCCCACCACCTCGACAAAGGACTGCCAGGCGGTCGCCGCGGCGGGGGTTTCATTCGCCCGCCACCATGGTGCCCCGCCGAGGGCGGCATCCAGCGTGGCCAGTGCCGCGATCTCGGTCGCGGTGGGCGGCTGGACGCCGGTGGCGGCGAAATTCTCGTCCGGATACCAGCGCACCCAAAGTTCCTCGGTGCCCGCCGGCACAAGGATGTCGCGGATCGGCGCGGTGGCGAGGTCGGCGCGGCTGATGACGCGGCCGGTCGTGGTGCTGCCGGCAGCCAAGGGTTGGGCCGGACGAGCCGTCGCCATCCGTCGCGTCGCGGCGCCGGCCAGAACCGCGCGGTCGATCACCTGAAGGCCGCGGCCGGTCGCCACCAGGCGATATTCCAGCCGCAGCGGCAGCAAGGCGAGCGGCTGCGCCTCGGGCAGCGGCACGGGGCGGATCGGCTCCAGGACCGGGCGATCGGCCAGGCGCGTGAGGTCGATGGTGGCGCGGGTGACGGTGGGGCGCAGCGTCATGTCACGTCACCCGCGCCAGCGGCATATAGGCGGCCAGCGGCTTCTGCCAGAAGGACCGCGCGAGGCTGGCCGAGGTCCGCGCCGCGTCCCACAGCGGCGGGAGGCCGGCCGGCGACGGCACCGCCAGGCTTTGCCCCACGTCGATGTAGCCGCTTGGGCTGATCCGCATATGCCCCCAGGAGAGGTCGTCCAGTGAGGCCGGCGGCGGTGGCGCGGTCGTGACGGCCAGCGGGCGCAGCAGCGCGCCACGCGGCAGCGGCCGCCAGGCGCGCGCGACGGCGGCGACCGGAAAGGCCAGGTTCAGCGTGGCGGGATCACGCCGCGCATTGCGCGTGGCCGCCGTCGCGACATCCAGCCCGAAGCGGAACAGGCCCATCGGTTCGTAGATGACGAAGAAGCAGCGCTGCCCCGCCGCCTTCACCGCCGCCTGCGAGACATTGAAGCCCCAATAGGCGATGTCGGCGCCGAGCGTGCCGTGGAACGTCGCCTCATGCCGTTCACCGCCATAGGGCACGAAGGTATTGGCGGCGGCGGCGAAGTTGATCTCCATGATCGGTGTCCGCAGCTTGCGCACGATGTCGCCGCGGATAACCACGATCAGGTTGGGTTGCTGGTCGTCCCCCGCCGGATAATGGGACCCGAGCGTGCCGCGCCAGCGATGGAGTTCGGGAATGTCCACCGCCAGGGGATCCGCCTTGTCCCAGAAGCGGGCAAGCACGGTGCCGCGCATGTCGGTCGGGAATTCGCGCCAGCGGAGTTCGTTGTTCATCTCATGATTGGCGCCGGTCATGAAGGCCTCGATGAAGGGCCGGTTCTCGACGAAGAAGGCCAGCGTGTTCTCCGGCAGGGCGGAAGCGTTGGACAGGATGGCCGCCGGATCGGCCTGGCGCAGCCATTCCACCAGCGGGAAGGGCAGCGACGGGGCGCGCCAGATCGGCCGGATCGCCTCCGCTTCCGGCGGGGTGAGGCCGGTGAGCGTGGCACGCACCTTCGCGCCCGGCAGGGCACGGACCATGTCCACCAGCGGCTTGGTGATGCTGATGCCTTCGAAGGGTTGCACCGCGACGCGTCCGGCGATCGGGCGGTTCTGCGCCAGGAGCGCGCGCGTCGGCGCGACGCCGGACAAGCCGTCGCTGAAGGCCAGCAAGGTCCGTGTCATGGAGCCCTGGATGATCTCGAGGTTCGGCACGTAGCGCCGCTCCGCACGCAATCGTGGGGAGAGCATTGTGTCGCCGGGCAGGCCGGGCATCGGCACGGCCTTGGCGCCGCCGATGGAGGCGGATGCGACGGGGCGCTTGGCCGCGACATGCCGCAGCGCGCGGCTGGCGAAGCTGACGGGCACGCCGCTGCGGCGCAGCGTATCCACCACGGCAAAACCGCCGGCGGCGCGCGCATAGGGTTGGATCGGCTCCGCCAACGCGACGGCCACTTCATCCGGCAGGCGCGCGAAATGCCGTTCGGCCAGGCGCGCGGCGAGATGCTTCGCCAGTTCCGCCCGGGCGAGGGCGGCGTTGGCGGCCTCGATCTCGTCGTATTGCAGCCAGGCGTGGTGCATGAACAATTCCTGCCCACGGCGCACCGCATCCGCCCCCAGCCCGGCGGCGAGGCGGAACTTCAGGTCCAGGTTGATGCGGTGGAACCAGTGGTTGGCCCTGGCGGAGGCTTTGGAGACGCTGTCCTCCGGCCGGAAGCGAAAGCCATGCGGCGGGAAGGCGACGAGCGGATCTTCATCGTCCTCGTCCGCATTCTCCCCGGCGATCACCTGGCCCAGGGTGACCACCATGGCGTCCATCAGCGGTTCGTCGGTTTCGAAGGGGGCGGCGGGCTGGTCGGGCTGCCGCATCGCGCATTCGATGGTGAACTGGGCACCGGGCTTTCTGTACAGCGGATAGCCCGGCTTCGCGGCGGAGGCGCGGCCCGGGGCGCCGGGTTCATTCGCCTCATCCGCGCGCAATGCGCGCAGGCGGCGCATCAGGACTTCCAGATCCTCCAGCGCATCGGTGATGAAACGCCATTGGCCATAGACGGGCAGATCGACCGGATCGGTGGAGGCAGCCTGCCAGGCGGGGGCGCGGAAGGCGTTGGCGGCCGCGCCGGGCGCCAGTGCGGGTTGGCCGAGCCCGACCCGGCGCCCCGTCTCGTAGGCCGGCACCAGGAAGGTGAAGTAGGCGGTGTTCGGCTCCAACTTCCGCAGGCAGAGCAGCCGGGCAAAACTATCCTCCTCCCGCTCCCGCAGCACCTGGGCGGCGGTGCCGGCGGCCTCACCGAGGTTGAGTTGCACATGCGCCGTGGCCCAGCTTTGCGCGAGGTCGGGCAGGCTGTCGCGCGGCGAGAGGACCTTGATGCGCGCAAGGGGTCCGCTGCCGCGGTTGATGGATTCGAACTCCGCCGCCTTCAGCGCAATCAGGGCGAGCCAGGGTTTGCGGCGGTCGTTGGCATCGGCCTGTTCGATCGCGTAGCGCCAGGGAAAGTCGGCGTCGCGGAATTCGACGAAGGGCATGTAGTTCGGCTCGAAGCCGCGCAGCCCGGGTGCGGGTTCGACGCGGGCGATCATGGCATCCGCGATGCCGATGACATCGGCCGGGCCGCGCAGCGCACCGGCGACGCCCACACGCGGCGCGGTGGCAGTGCCGTTCGCCAGGACGTCGACGGACATGTCGAGGCGCAGTCGCGTCTCACCCGCGGCGGGGTTCGCCGCGAGGGCGCCGAGGCCCGTCGCGGCGTGGGGCAACAGGGCGAAGCGGGCCATGCGGCGGTTCCTCCCTTCAGGCGGCCATGGCCATGGCGATGTAGTCCTTGACCACCGGATTGCCCTCCTGCGGGCGCCGCATGGCGTGCATCGCATCCTCCGCGACGGTCAGCCCGGAAAAGACCACGCCGGCGGCGACGGCGGCGGGAATGTCGCCGACGGTGCGCAGCGGCGCCGCGGCCATCATCGCCTGATCGACATAGACCGATGCATGCAGCGACACCGGGCGCGGCGCGTCCAATCGCACGCCGCGCAGATCCCTGGGCAGGGTGATCTGGTCGAGACTGCTGCGCAGGTGCTGCCCGACGAAGGCGGCACTGGCCGCATGCAGCCCGATGGAGGGCTTGCCCCAGCCGGCATTGTCATCCTCCATCGGGATCGGGATGAACTCATAGGCATAGACATCTTCGATCACGCGGGCGATCGGTCCGGTCAGGCCCTGGTCGGCGAAGTCGAAGCCGGCGTCGAAGGATTCGAAGGCGGTGGCGCGCAGGCGCTCGGCTTCGGACAGGCGGAAGAAATGGCCGCGCACGAAATCCTGCCGCACCGGGCTGGTCGTGACCTGCACCCCGTTGCGGTCGAAGGCCCTGAGGGTGAGCATATTGGCGGTGCCGACCACCTGCGCCTCACCGATCTTCTGGATGGCGATGCCGAGCGGCACCGCCTTCTGCGTCACGCGCAACCCGCCGAGCGGGTCGAGCACGACGCCATCGCCCGCCACATCGACGAAGGTGACGCCGGAGGAGCGCGTGCCGGAGGCCACGGATTCGACCGAGCGGCGTTCCGCGATGGCCGCGCGCAGCACCGCCGCGGCATCGGCGCCCGGCGTGTCCAGTTTACGGGCCGAACCCCATTCGTGATGGATGTCGAAGCCGCAGTCGATGCCGCAGATGGTCACCCAGACGCTGCCGTCGATGATGAAGCGGTTGGGCCCCCGCAGGCGCAGGTCGAAGCCCAGCCCGGCGATGACATCGCCATCGACCAGGACCTGCAACCCGCCACCGAGCGCCACGTCGAAGGCAAAGGGGTCGAAGTAGATCAGCGCGTCGAAATAGACCCAACCCTTGGCGGCGAGCTGGCCGACCAGCCAGATGTCCGGCCCCTTGGCATAGAGTTCCGCCCGCGCGCCGAACTGCACGGAATTGGAGGTGATGGCGCTATAGGCGGTCAGCGTGATGCGTGGATTGTTGGTGCCGAAGCTGATCGACAGGCGCCGCAGATCCGGCAGGTTCGCCGGCTTGGGGAATTGCGGATGCAGCCCGCCGATCGACACGACGTGTTCGATACGCGGCCCCCAGCCCGTGCGGACCGCCGCATCGCCACCGATCGCGAAGGTCAGCACGCGGGAATTCACCAAGGTCGCGTCGAAGCTGATGGTACCGGCCGAGAAGTCGATCTCGCCAAAGAAGGTGATGTTCAGCGCGACGATGGCGGCATCCTTGGTCGGCAGGTTGATGCCCAGGGAGCCGAGGATCACGATCCGCACATCGGCGCCGACTTCCAGCACCAGGCCAAGCTTCACCTCGATCAGCACCGGCTGGCCCCAGCCGATCCGCGCGACGGGGCCGAAGACGTGCTGCCCTTCCCGCACCGGCAGGATGGCCCCCATGTCGTCCAGGATGGTCTTGGCATTGCGGATGGGGTCGGCGGGAAACAGGATGTTGTCGAGGCGTCCTTCATAGAGGACCGCGCGCAACGCGTCGGTATCCACCGTGCGGTTGATGCCGATGACGCCACCGATGCCGGTGAGGAAGAAGCCGAACCCCAGCGGCACGGTGAACTCGCCGAAGATAGAGGCGGCGAAGCTGAAGCCGTCGCGGCCATCCGGCATCCGGGTGTTGAGGAGTCCGAAGGCGGAGAAGCCGAAGGTCTGGAACTTCAGCGCCAGCGCGCCGCGGTATTCATGGTCCCCGATGGACAGCAGCCCACCGCCTTCGATCGGCGCGGCGTCGAGCGCGATGGCGTAGCCGCTCGGCGGCACGAAGCCGAAGCGGAGATCATGCTTGCCGAAGCGGCCGTTCGCATCCTCGAGCAGCGTGGCCTTCAGCCCAATCTTCTCGGCATAGGCGTAGAGCGGGCCGAGGGTGAGGTCGAGCGAGGTGGTGACGGTGATGGAGACCGGCCGTGCGAGACCCAGCGCCAGGCCGAATTCGTGGATGTGGATCGGCCCCAGGTCGAGATCCACGGGGACAGTGATCTCGATGGCGGTCCCGCCCTCGAAATAGATGCCCTTGCCGCTACGCCAGCCGATGACCAGGTCGCCGCCGGAGATGATGATGGGCGCGCTGATGACGGCCGACAGCAGGCCATCGTCGCCGGGATCGATGATCGCGGTCAGTCCCTTCACGCCCGCGGCGAGGTGAAAATCCACCGCGACATTGCTGGCGGAACCGCCAATCCGCGCGATGACGGCATCCGCCTGAACGCGGGTGCTGTCGGCATCGCCGAAGAAGATCAGTTTCTGGGCGGGATCATCCGGCCCGACCAGCAGTTCGACGCCGAAATCGCCATCATAGGCGGTGGCGCCAATGCCCTTGCGCACCGTCGCGGTGCCGGGTTGGAACTGGAAGACGACGCCGCCGACAGCACCGACGGACCCCTGGATGGTGATCTTGAATCCATCCGCCGGCGTCAGCGTCTGCGCGATGGTGCCTTCCGCATAGGGCGCGATGCCCAGCCCCTTGGAGGCCGGCGATCCGCTTGAGACCGGCAGCGCGGCGATGCCGAATTCCGCCGCGACCGGCGCCCCCGCCGCCTTGATGATCGGCGCCTTCATCATGGCTATGGCGAAGGGCGAATTGGCGAGATGCGGGACAAAGGCCTGGATCTGCGGCTCCGTCAGGTCCTCCAGATAGGCCGTGCCGCCGATGAAGCGCAGCGCTTCCCCGATGCGGTGCAGCGCCTTGTCACTGTCGAAATCGATGCCCCAGCCATAGGATTCGCGCGCCCATGCATCGGCATCGGAGAACAACAGGCCGATGCGCGACCAGTCGTAGAGATGGCGCGTATAGGCGATGCCACGGGATGCCGGATCGCCCGTGGCGGGCACGCCGAAGGGGCGATAGACGTCGATCAGGGCAAGGCCGTGCAGCGCGAAAGGCAGCCGCGCGCTGAGCCAGTCCGTCAGCAGCAGATCGACCAACTCCTCCGGCAAGGTCTGCAACCCGCTGGCGTAGGCCTGCGCGCCCATGCCCTGCGGGACAATGCCCTGGAAGGGTTGTGCGATGGTGGAGACCTGTTGGAAGACAGGCTTGGCGGCCGAGACGAGATCGGCGATATCGGATTTCTTGAAGCCGTTGTCGACCACGCGGCCGGCGATATCCACCAGCGCCTCCGCACCATTGCGCAGCGGACCGAGGGTGTTGATGGCGGCGGCGAGTTCCGCGCCCTGGAAAGGAAATCCGAAGCGGCGCATCAGGATGGCGAAACGCTGCGGCGTCTGCAGCGCAGCGATGGTCGGCGCGAAGAAAAACCCGAGTTCCGCGAGCCCGCGTTCGGCCGCACCTGGCATCGCAACGGCCTTTCCGAAGGAGGGCGGCGTGAGGCTGCAGTACGGAAACGATTACTTGCAATGCGCATCGAGTCAATAAAAGAATGCGCGCGTGAAGCAAGGAATGAACCGATGCGACACATCCAGTTCCGCGTTCATCCGGCGGTCGGAATCGCGCGCATGGGGAACAGCCCTGCGGCGTTTCATATCTCGAATGAGTTTCCGATTTTTCTCCAGGAGAAATTTTCGAGACTTCGCCCCAACCCCACGCCGCGCACGCATCCATGGGACTTTGTCGCCAATGTCTCAAAAGACGTGAAGGCCGCGGGATTCGCGATTCTGAACACAACCGATGCGGCGACGAATAAGTACAAGGACAATGCCGGGCGCGTGATGCCGCAGGCCGCGCGCTTTCGCATCTTCGCCTATGTCTACGGCAGCGCCGAGCCGACCGCGGAACCGCTGCGCGTCGTCGAGGTATCGGCCGAGATCGCAGAGATCGAATGGCAGGTTTGGCTGGGCAATGTGAAATCCATCACCAGCACAGGCGGCCGCAAGAACGCGTTCAATCGCTCCGCGGCGCCGCTCAGCGTCAGCACCGCCGGCGGTGCGAAAGCCGCGGTGCTGGTGAAGAATGCGGCGCTGCCGGCGCTCGGCACGCTGCTGCTGGAACAGACGAGCGCCGACAAGGCCAAGGTCACGGGCCGGCTGCTCGTCATCGGCAATAGCGGCGACACGCAGGGTACGACGCGACCGTCCGGCCTGTGGTCGGACAACTGGTTCGACAGCGCCGCCGATGGGCCCGTCACGGCCGTGATCAAGCCGGACATGGCGAAGCTGCGCCTGGCCGCCGGGATCGCCGCCGGGGAGGCGCTGCATTACCTGGATCACGGCGTTGCCGCACCGAAGGCGGCGGCGGCGGGCCAGGCGATCAACGCGCTTGGCGGCTGGTGCGTGGTGGGGTTGCCCGACTATTCACCGGACATGGGGCATTTCGTCTCCGTCCACGACATCGGCCTGGAGGGCGGCTACGCGACGCTGGAGGCAACCGACGTCGCACTGAAGGCGAGGGCCGAGCCCGGCCAGCACAGGCGGGTGGACGATAAGGCGGTGACGGACAGCTACCGCCGCTGGGATTACGACGTGCACATCCTGCCGCATCTCTGCCTTTTCACTGACGTCAACAACGTCTCCTCCTACGCCAATGCCAAGCATGCGGATGCGGCGGGCGACAAGCTTGGGCACAACAAGCCGGCCGCGCCCGCGCGGCTGATGATCAGGCCGCGCGATGCGGCGGATGACGCCGACCTGCGCGCCAATGGCAAGATGACCAAGCCGGCCAATTCCACGGCGACGCCGCGCGATTGGCTGAAGCAGGGATTGTTGGGACGGCTGCGCAAGCCCGGCACGCTGTACCGGAACACGCGCAATTTCATCAAGAGCCGCAGCAACCTGGCCAGCGACAGCACGACCTATGACACGCAGAAGGTGTTCCCGCGTCGCCTGGGTCGGCGCATCCAGTTCGACAACGGCACGCGCTATCCGACCGATGGCGCGGCCGTCAAGGCCACGGAAGCGGGACTGCCATTTCCGCATGAGGTCACGCAGCCGGCGAACCTGAAGGAGTTCTATCCGAAGATCGACCGCACCACCCGGCTCTGCGGTGCGGAAAAGAGCTTCAAGCAGAAGGGCGGCGCGGCGGCGACCGACACGCAGCGCCTGATCGACGACCTCTACTGGCCGGCGACGCCCGCCGACATGCCGCTGTTGCGGGAACTCGCCTATACGCACGAGCAGTACGATCATTTCACCGACTGGGCATCCGCGGCACCGACCAAGAACGACGCCTTCTATGCCACCATCGTCGGCGCGGCGCTGACGACGTATTTCCAGGCCGCGCACACGCAGGACGAATATTTTGACGAACTGCTGAAGCAGGCGGAGGCCTTCGCGCCGGCGATGCTCGACCTCGCGCATCTGGGGTCGATGCTCGGCGGATCCTTCCTGCCCGGCATCGAGGTTGGGCGGGAGGCCGGCATTCCGCAGAACTGGTCGCTCTACCACGGTGCGTCGCGGCGATTCCTGGACGTGCGTTTCCAGCCCTGCAACGGCGCTGCGCCGCATCCGCCGGGCATGCTGGGCAAGGACCTCGCGATCCCCTGGCAGAAGGACTACACCGCCTGCAACGAGACCTATTGGCCGACGTCCCGCGCCGGACAGGTGGTGCGGGAGACGGCGCCGGGCACCTTCATCGACGGGCGTGAATGGATGATGGCCGAAGCGGCACTGCCGACCGTCGCGGGTGAGTCGGCGGTGGATCGGAGCGTGCGCTTCTACAAATCCTACTGGCACATGCTGGGCTTCGTCCGGCGCGAGGGGACGGACCGCTTCGTCGAGCGAGAGCGTGCCCCCGGAATCTGAGCCGATTGTCTGCGACGCCCTGGTGCTGGGCGGCGGGCCGGCCGGCGCGGGTTTCGCGCTGCGCGCAACAGAACTTGGCCTGCGCGTCGTGCTGGTCGAGCGGCACGGCTACGACACGGCGCGACCGGGTGAGCACATCGCGGGCTCGGCGCGTGCGCGCCTGGCCGCACTCGGCGTGCCGGCGGGGCTCTGCCGGTTCAGCCCGGGCGTGCTGTCCTTCTGGCACGGCGCGGTGCCGTCGTTCCGCAGCTATGCCGGCGGACCAGGTCCGCCCGGTTTCAACGCCGACCGCGCGCGCCTGGACGCGGCACTCTTCGCCGCCGCGGGCCTGCGCGGCGCGCGAACGATTCTTGGTGCGATGGAGCACATCGCGCAGCAGGGCACGCAGTGGCACGCCGTGGTGCGGCGCACGGCCGACGCGCGGGTGTGTCGCATCCGCGCCATGCTCGTGATCGATGCGACTGGCCGGCGCGCGGCCTTCCTGCACAGCATCGGCGTGGCACGATGCAGGATCGGCGATCAATTCGCCCTGGTGACATGGATCGCCCCGTCGCCGGGATTGATGGAGGCGGGGTCACCGCTGATGATCGGTGCCACGCGGGACAGTTGGTGGAGCCTGACCGACGCCGGGGATGGGATGCTCTCGCTGACCGTCCACGCCTCCCGCGGCGCGCTGCGAGCGGCGGGGGCCACGATCGCGGAGGCCCTGCCCCTCACCCTGCGGCAGGCACCGTATTTGCGGGAGCGCCTGCGGCGCTTGGGCGCGCAGATCGTTGGCCAGGCCGCCTACGCGGTGTTTCCCAGCCGTGCCGAGGCGATGGCGGGCGAAGGCTGGCTGGCGGTGGGCGACGCGGCCATCGCCTTCGATCCGATCTCCGGCCTCGGCTTCACCAAGGCGCTGGAGACCGCGGAGCGGGCAGCCGAATTGGCGGCGGCGGGACCTGGCGCTTCGGCGCTGCGCGCCCTGTATGCGGATGCGCTGGCGGATCAGTTCGAGACGCATCTGCGCCGCCGCGCCGATGCCTATGCCGAGGCGAATGACGCGCTGGCCCGTACGATCGCGGCCTAGTGTCCCGAATCTGAAATTCGCCGCACTGCGGCGAATTTCAGATTCGGGACACTAGGCTTGTTTGTCAGTGACCTGCTTATCCCCGAACTTCGCCGCGAAGAACGACAAACTTCGGGGGCAGGACACTTGGATCGCATCAACGCTTGGCGGCAAGCCGCCTTTCGTACCATTGGACCGCGCGGGTGGCCGGAAACAGCAGGCAGAAATAGACCAGCGCGATGACCGTATAGACCTCAAGCGGCCGATAGGTTTCCGCCGTGATCAGCGACCCGTTGTAGAGCAAGTCCGGCACCGCGATGGTCGATACCAGCGACGTCGTCTTCAGTTGGATGACCGACTGGTTCATGAAGGGCGGCACCATGCGCCGGATCGCCTGCGGCAGGATGACTTTCCACATCATCGACCAGGGCCGCAGGCCGAGCGCGCGCGCCGCCTCCCACTGGCCCTTTTCGATGGAGATGATGCCGCCGCGAAAAATCTCCGAATAAAAGGCGCCCACGTAGAAGGACAGCACCAGGGTCGCCGCCAGCGTGCCTGGTATCTGCACGTCGATCAGCACCGGCAGCGCGTAGTAGAACCACACCAACTGCACCAGTGGCGGCGTGCAGCGGAACACTTCGGTCAGCAGGATCAGCGGCGCATTCACGATCCACAGACGAGACAGCCGCGCCATGCCGATCGCCAGGCCGATGATCAGCCCCAGCACGATCGTGCCGAGGGTGAAGGCCAAGGTCACCATGATGCCATGGCCCAGCAGCGGCAGGTAGTTCAGCAGCAGCCCGAAATTCCACTGATAGGCCATCATGCGTTCACCGCCACACGCCGTCGGCGGCGTCGAAGCAATCGAGGCGCAGGTCGGCCCCCGGCGGGCGCAGTTGCTGCTTGGCGATCTTGCCCGATGGAGTCTTCGGCAATTCGGGCAGGTAGGCGATGTAGCGCGGCAGCTTGAAGCGGGCCAGGCGGTCGCGGCAGAAGGCCAGGATCTCCGCTGGCGGCAGGTCGCCGGGCGACAGGCCCGGACGCAGGGTCAGGCAGACCTTCACCTCCTCACCACGCAGCGCATCGGGCACCGGGATGGCCGCGGCCTCGACGATGGCGGGCATGGTGCAGAGCACGCTTTCCACCTCGATCGCCGAGACATTCTCGCCACTGCGGCGGATCACGTCCTTGATGCGGCCGAGCACGGTGTAGAAGCCATAGGCATCGCGCCGGAACAGGTCACCCGTGCGGAACCATTTGCCGCGAAAGGCGTCGGCATTGGCAGCATCGTTGCGGTAGTAGCCTTGCATCACGCCGGCGCCGGCGATCCAAAGTTCGCCGATCTCGCCGGAAGGCGTGTCTTGGCCATCGGAATCGACGATACGCAGATCGCGGAACGGCACCGACAGGCCACAGGCACCGCTGCCGACCATCCAATCCACCGCCACGGGCATGGCCAGCGCGGCGCCGGTCTCGGTCAGCCCATACATCTCGCGGACCGGCGCATCGTTCAGCCGTGCTTCAAGCGGCGCATGCAGGTCGCGCGGCAGGGCCATGGTGCCGGCCCAGGTCAGGGCCAGGTCCCCGCGGCGCGGATCCGGATCCTGCTTGGCCAGGGCCGGCGTGACGGAACAGAACTGGATGCGGTGCGTGATCAGGCGGTCCAGAAGCCGCGCCAGGCTCTGCTGCCCTGCGACGAAGGCGGTGGCGCCGAGGTAGAGCGCCATCAGGAAGCGCCACTGCCCGCCCATGTAGTGGAACGGCATGTCGATCAGCATGCGTTCGACCGGCGGGCCCTGGATCGAGCGGATACGGCCGATGGTGACCCAGTAGCGATGGGTCAGCATGCAACCCTTGGGCGCGCCGGTGGAGCCGGAGGTGAATTGCAAGGTCATCAACTCATCCGGCTCGATCGCCGGCAGGGTCGGGACGGGACCGGCGGCGGCCAGCAGCGCGTGCCATTCGCCGGCGCGGCCGCCCGTGGCACCGCCATGCACCACGATGCGGTCGCGCGGCAGCGGCGGGATGCTGCCATCCTCGCGCGCCTCCAGCAGCGCCCGATGCGCCTGGTCGATGACGAGCAGCGCGACCTCACCCTCCCGCAGGACGTGGTCGAGTTCGCGCGCCGTGTAGCGCGTGTTGATCGGCAGCATCACCGCGCCCAGCTTCGCCAGCGCAATCCAGGTGATCGCCAGCGCGGGGACGCTGGGCAGCATCAGCCCGACATGGGTGCCGCGCCGCACGCCCAAGCCGTGCAGCGCCGCGGTGCAGCGGCCGACCTCGGCCGCAAAACCGGCGTAGGTCAGCGTCGCGCCGCCATCGACCGGGACCCAGAGCGGGCGGTCGGCGTAACGCGCGACGGCGGCGTCGAACAGGGCACCGATGTTCGGCGGCAGCGCTTCCGCCTCCACGGCGGCGCGATGCAGGGCGAGGGCGTCGAGCACATCGGCGGGACGGCGTGCCGAGGCCGATACGGTGAAGGGCTGGATCACGCGGGTTCGAAGGTCGGCAAGGGGTAGCGCAGGGCGTCCCGCGGCGACACCAGGCGTACCGCCATGCCCGCATGCACCTCACCGGACGTGATGACGCGCGCGATCATCAGGCTGCCCTCGGCCAGGGCGATTTCCGCCAGCACGATGGGGGCATCCGCCCGGAACACCGGCGGCAGGCCGCGATGGATGCGGCTGTAGGAGACGATGCGCCCGGTGCCGGATGCGCGCGTCCAGACCAGCCGCATTGCGTGGCAATGCGGGCACATCGGGCGCGGGTAGAACACCGTGCGTTCGCAGGCCTCGCAGCGCTGCAGGGCGAGCGCGCCTTCATCGCGCCAGGCCGCGAGCATCGGCGCGTTGATCGGTGATTCCTGCGGCTGCGGCAGGTCGGCGGCCAGGGTTGTCACGCGCCCTCCAGGATCATCGCGGTGGCGGACAGGCCGTGGCCGTAGGCGACCATGCCGTAGCCCGAGACCAGCGCGCGCCGGGCCTGCGGCACCTGGCGGGGGCCGCCTTCGCGCCGCAACTGGCGCACCGCCTCGGTGATGCCGATCATGCCACCGCCGCCGCCGGTCTGGCCGCAGGAGAGTTGGCCGCCGCCGGTATTGAGCGGGAAGTCGCCATCCCAGGTCATGCGGTGCGCCGCCAGGAAAGGGCCGATCTCGCCCTTGGCGCAGAAGCCGAGGTCCTCAAGCTGGATCGCCACCATGATGGGGTAGTCGTCATAGGCTTCGACCAAATCGATCTCGGCGGGGCCGGTGCCGGCCTCGGCGTAGAGTGCGCCGCGAAAGGTTTCCCAGCCGCCGCGCAGCGGTGCGACCTCACCCACCGGGTGGTTGTGGCGTTCGCGCCCGGCGCGCAGATGCACGCGCTTGCCGGCAGGCACGCGGTCGAGCGGACCGACCAGGATCGCCTCGGCGCCGGAACAGGGCATCACGCAATCGAACAGGCCGAGGGGGTCGGCGATCACCGGCGCGTTCAGGTAGTCATCGATGGTCATGGCGCCACGCAGCAGGGCGTTGTCGTTGTCCCGCGCATTGGCACGCTGGTCCACCGCGATGCGGCCGAGTTGCGCGCGTGTCGTGCCGTAGGTGTCCATGTGCTTGCGCTGGACGATGCCGAACAGCCCGTTCATGCCGCCAAAGCCATGCGGCGCCAGCCAGTCGCCGACGGCGTTGTTGAAGCGGGCGACGCGGTCGCGGAAATAGGTGCTGTCCTGCGCGGCGCCGGCGAGGCACAGCACATGCGTGGCGCGACCGGCCTCGATCGCCCGCACCGCGTCCAGCACATTGACCACGGCGCCGGCGCCGCCGGCGTTGGACACGCTGGCCCAGGTGATGGACAGGCCGAATTGTTCGGCCGTGGTCACCGCATTGTCCGGCTGGATCGTGGTGGAACTGGTGGACAGGCCGTCGATCACATCCCAGCCGAGCCCGGCGCTGGTCAGCGCCGCCTGGGCGGCATCGACGAAGTAGGACAATTCGGCCCGGGGCGCCCCCTTTTCATAGGCGGAACTGCCGTAGCCGATGATGCCGATGCCGCTGGACGCCATCAGAATTCAAGATCCGGTGGCAGGTCGGATTGCTCGATGCCCATGTCACCGAGCGAGGCCAGGATCCATTCGCGCACCTGGCCGGTGCCGCGGTTGAAATCGACCCAGGCATTGATGAACTGCCGGAAGCGCCCGTCCCGATCGTATTGGATGGCGGCCGTGGTGGTGGTCCGCACCATCGGCGTCGGCATGATGAACTCGCCAAGGTTCGGGTTCTGCTTGCGTGCCGCGAGGCCGAGGAAGACCGAACAGGCAAACACATCGGACCGCCCGCTGGCGACCGAGAGCACGCATTCGGGCGAGGTACGGTAGCCGACATGCGTCGCGCGCGGGGCGAAACGGCGGACGATGGTTTCGCGTGAGGTGCCGACGTCGAAGGCGATCCTCACCTCGGGCTTGTTCAGATCCGCCCAGGTGCGCGGCGAGAAGCCGCGTTTGGCCACCAGCGAGGAGATGTTGAAGAACATCGCATTGGGGAAATCGATGACCAGCGCGCGCCGCGCGGTCGGGTTCAACCCAAAGGCCATGTCGATCTTGTTGGATTGCAGGTCGAGCACCGAATTGCCCCAAGTGCTTTCCAGCAACTCCAACTCGACGCCCAACTGCTCCGCGATGTCGCGCGCCATGGAGAGGCAGAAGCCGGTCCATTGGCCGGTTTGCAGGTTCTTGCGGAAATAGGGTTCCTGGTTCGCCACCACGGCAATGCGCAGTTTCTTCGACGCCAGGATGCGTTCCAGCGTGGAGGGACCCGTGGGGGCAGGTGCCACGGGAATGGGCGCGGGGGCCTGGGCGATGGCCGGTGCGCCCTGCACCAGCAGCGCGCCCCCCAGGCCGAGCGTTCCGTAGACTTGACGGCGGTTCAGCATCTTCGTGGTCTCCAACAGCGTGTTCGCTAGTTGCGCAGGCCCTTGGTGATCGCGGCCATCAGCGATGCCACGCCGGTCGCGCGGTCCAGCCCGTTCACCAGCGCGATCACCTGGTTCGCGGCGTCCGGGGTGATGGCGACATGGGCCAGGTCGCGGAACTTCGTCTCCACTTCGGCCTGGGTCATCGGTGCTTCCGGCTCACCCTTGGGATAGGGCACGAGGCGGGAGAAGCCGCGTCCGTCGCGCAACGCCACCTGGACCTCGGCCGGCCATTCGCGCGGGAAGGCCGCGGACATCGCGGCATCGGCCTCGACCCGCACCTGGCCGGCGAAATCCTGCAGACTGGTGTCGGCCAGAAGGTCCTCGGTGAAATCATGTTCGGCCAGGGCGCCCTTGCGCGCGGCGACGGCCAGGCTGAAGGGGATGCTCATCTTGGCATCGAACAAGGTGTGCGGCTGCACGCGATGCGGCCGGTTGGTCACGGCGATGTCGTAGGTACGCACGGTGATGCCGGCGATATCGCCAGCCGTGATGGCCTCGGCCTGCATGATGTCGAGCATGCCGTCGATCGCCGCGTGGTTGTAGCGGCAGCAGGAATAGGGCTTCAGGCTGGTGCGGGTGACTTCCCAGACCTTCCCGAGATCGGCGGTGATGCGCGAAATGTCGTAGTCATCGGCGAAGGATTCACAGAAACCCTTGCGCTGTTCGAAAATGTTGCGGCTGCCCGTAAAGCCGCGCTCGGCCAGCAGGGCGGATACGATGCCCGTGCCGGCGGCATGGCCGGGGCAGAGGCGCTTGCCCATGTCGCCCTCGCCATAGATGCTGCTGTTCAAGCCGCCCGCCTGGATGCCGGCGAGGCCGAGCGCATCCGCCAGCCGGTCGGCATCCAACCGCAAGAGATGTGCCGATGCAGCAGCCGCACCGAAGGTGCCGCAGGTGCCCATGCTGAGGAAGCCACGACGCCAGTGCGACGGCTGCACCGCATTGGCGACGCGCAGACAGGCCTCGTAGCCCACGACGACGGACATCAGGAATTCGAGACCGCTGGCCCCGCCCCGTTCGGCCATCGCCAGCGCCGCCGGGATGACGGGGGAGCCGACATGGGTGATGGAATCCCGGTGCGTGTCGTCCAGTTCGATGACATGCGAGGTGACGCCATTGAGATAGGCGGCATTCTGGCAGGATGTGCGGAAGCGGAAGCCGATCGCGGTGCAGTCGGGCGTGCCGCCCAGGGCCTCCATCACGCCGGCGGCCATCGCCACTTCCGGCGTGCGCATGGCGCCCAGCATGCAGCCAAGCAGGTCGAGCACCATCACCTTGGCCGCGTCGATCGCCGCTGGGGGCACCGCCTCCGGCACCAGGCCGGCCAGGAAACCCGCCAGTTCACGCGTCGAGCCCAGCGGGGGTTGGGGCGTTGTCGTGGCGACGGTCGGCACCTGTTGCAGCACGCGATGGCTCCTCAAACAGCGATGGTGGAGGTCTTGGCCTTCCAACGAGATACAAACATACGTACAATTGGACAGCAAGAGCTTCGCACCCGCCTCTCGTGCTTGACGCCGGGAGCGAAACATCCGGATTAGCGGACGCATGGACAGGTTTCACGGCAACGGCGCGGCCACCCGCGACCCGACGCCCGCCTACTACCGGATTTCCCAGACGCTCCGACGGCGCATCGCCGGCGGCAGCTATCCCGTGGGCGCGCAATTGCCGACCGAGGACCTGCTGCTGCGGGAATTCGGCGTCAGCCGGCACACCATCCGCGCGGCGGTGCAGCAGTTGGTCAGCCAGGGGCTGGTGCGGCGCCAGGCCGGCAAGGGCACCTTCGTGCTGGACCCGGAAGCCGAGAGCCAGCACTGGGTGGCACAGTCGCTGGAGGATATGGTGGATCGCGGCTTCCGCGGCCGCATGGAAGACCCGACCCTGGACCTGCTGCCCGCCGGCAGCCATCCCGAGATCGCGGCGAAACTGCAACTGGCGCCGGGATCGCGCCTCGCCCAGTTCGGCTGGCTGCGCGTGGGCGAGCCAGGCCCCTATGCGTATGCGCGGATCTACATCGCCGGCGCCTTCGCCGAGCGCTTTCCCGAGGATTGGGCGGCGCAGTTGCACAGCAACCGGCTGCTGCACCTGGTGGAGCGGTATTGCGGCGTGCAGGCGTATCGCGCGCGGCAAGTGTCCTCGGCCGAGGCGGCGGATGCCGATCTCGCGCGGCGGTTGCAGGTGCCGGTCGGCACCGCGTTGCTGCGGCTGGAACGCACCTATTTCGCGCGCAGCGGCGGCGCGCTGGAATATGCCTGCATCCACGGCCGCCCGGATCGCTACCAGCAGACGGTGGAGTTGTTCCGCGCCGCGCCCCGCATGCCGGACGGGGATTAGCCGTCAGTGGCCGGCGGACAGCTTCTCCCAGGCGCGGATCAGCGCTTCGGCATCGAAGGCTGGGTCGCGGGTCAGGGCGATGATCTCACGTTCCCGCGCCAGAAGCGCTTCGACCGCTTCGGGCAGGCGTGGCAGCAGGTCGGGCGGGATGGTCTGCGCGCCGTGGCGATCCATCTGGACAAGTGCGCCTGGCGCGATGTCCAGGCCAAAGACCGTGACCGGGACACCGATCTCCACGATATGCGCCTGCGCGCTGCTGACGCGGATATGGCCCGCCAGGATGGGCAGGCCGGTGCCCAAGGCATCCAGGTCGCGCACGGCGCCGTCGGTCAGCACGCCGGACACGCCGAGGCCGCGATGGACGGAGACATTCACCTCACCCCACAACGCGCCCGCGCCCGGCTCCGCGCCGATATCCTGCACCACGACGATGGCAGGGCGCGGCGCGGCGGCCACGGCGCGGTAATGCGCGTAGCGGATGTCGCGGAGTGCCGCGTCCGACAGGCGCGGCGTTTCGGAGGTCACGATCCGCATGGTGATCGCATAGCCCGCGACGGGTGCCGCACCAGGGTCGGTCGCGATCGGCCGGCCGCGCGTATAGCCCGCGGTGGTCTTGCCCCGCAGCATGTTCAGCGCGTTGGAGATGGTGGGCGTGTCGTGGCGCGACAGCATGTCCAGCGGACCCGTCATTGGGCGAAATCTCCATTGGCTTCGTGCACGACGGTAGGTCCGTCGTCGCGGGATTGCCAACCGGCCTGTCGGATTTTCAACAAGGAGTTGCGACTATGCAGAGACGGACATTGCTGTCGGCCGGCGTCGCCGGAACCCTGGTAGCACCCGCGGTCTTCGCACAGGGCAGGCCCTGGCCGAACCGGCCCATTCGCCTTGTCGTGCCCTATGCACCCGGGGGTGCGACCGATGCGATGGCGCGGCTCGCCGCCCAGAAGTTGCAGGACAAGCTGGGCGTCACGGTGGTCGTCGACAACCGGGCCGGGGCGAACGGGACCATCGGCGCCGATCTCGTCCGGCAGGCGGCGCCGGATGGCTACACGCTGCTCGGTTCCGATGCCACGCATCCGACGTCACGCCTGGTGATGCGCAACGTGCCTTACGATCCGGTCGCGGATTTCGTGCTGATCGCGCGCACGGCGCGGGCGCCGGTGCTGCTGAGCATCGATCCGCGCCTGCCGGTGCGCAGCGTCGAGGAGATGGTGGCGGCGGTGCGCGCCGCGCCGGACCGCTGGAGTTTTGCCGTCAGTTCGATGGGCGCCCCGGCGACCATGGCGAGCATCGAATTCAACCGCCGCTTCGGCACCCAGATGGAACTGGTGCTCTACCGCGGCGCGGCACCGGCGGTGGCGGATGTGGTGGGCGGCAGCGTGCCGGCGATCTTTGCGGTGATCCCTTCGGTGCTGCCGCTGGTGCGCAGCGGGCAGTTGCGTGCCCTTGCCATCGCCGCCACGGAACGGTCGCCGCTGGCGCCCGATATCCTGCCGACGGGAGAACTCGGGCTGCCGGATTTCGAATTCAGTTCCTGGTATGGCGTCTGGGGGCCGCGCGGATTGCCGGCGGAGATCGCCGAGCAGTTGAACCGCGCCCTGACCGAGGCGATGGCCGAGCCGGATATGGTGCGGCAGCTTGCCGGCATGGGGTTCGAGCCGGTTGTGCAAAGTGTCGCCGACGCGCAGCGATTCATCGAAGTGGATCTGGCGCGGAATGCGGCGCTGCTGCGAAGCGCCAATTTCGAACCGCAGTAGGGCAGGTTCCGCCAGGTTTCGGCACCCGGCGGCGTAAGAGCCTCGCCAAGCGACGATCGCGGCATTTCCGCTATGCCGGATTGTTATCGCTGGCCAGAAGCTGCCCGTCCCAGACGCCGCTGCGGACCATGTCCTCCACCTCCTGCCGCAGCATCGCGGCGAAGGCACGCACCGCATTGGATGCCTGGCGCCCCAGGGGCTCCGCGACCACCAGTTTGCGCGACAGATGCGGGTCGATGATCGGCGCCACCGCCAGCCGGCCCGCCAGCACCTCCGCATGCACCGCCGCCTGCGGCAGCACGGTCGCGCAGAGCCGCTTCAACGCCAGGTCCTTCAGCACCTGGAGGTCGTCGGCCTCGACCACGATGTTGAGGCTGAGGCCACGTCGACGCGCCTCCGCCTCGATCAACTGCCGCAGCCCATGTTGCGGGCCGGGCAGCACCAGGCGTTCGCGCGCGACATCGGCGAAGCTGACGGCGTGGTGTGCCGGGCGGGCGTCGCCGGCGGCGGTGACGAAGGCCAGGTTCTCCACCAGCAAGGGTGCGAAGCGCACGCTGACCGCCGACGCACCGCCATAGACGACGGCCAGATCGAGTTCGCCGCTGTGCAGCCATTCCAGCAAATAGCCGCTGAAGGCCTGCACGACGCGCAAGGTCACGTCGGGATAGGTGGTCAGGAAGCGCTCGATCAACCGCGTCGCCATGATCCCGCCGACGGTCGGCGGCATGCCGAAGACCACGCGGCCGCGCACCGCCCCGGCCTCCTCCGCCAGGTCGGCCCGTGTCTCCTCCAACTGGCGCAGGATGTTGCTCACCCGCGTGCGCAGCAATTCGCCGGCGGGGGTTGGCACCATGCCCCGGCCGTGCCGGGTGAAGAGAGGGATTTTCAGCTCATCCTCGAGCATGCGTATCTGCCGGCTGAGGGCGGGTTGGGCGATGCGCAGCCGGTCCGCCGCCTTGCTGAGGCTGCCGAGGTCGGCGACCTGGAGGAAGGTGTTGAGCTGTCGCAGGTCCATTCCAGCAATATAAATTCGGCATATCTCAATGCGCAACCTTCTCATTCATCGAAGCCAGGTCATGGCGTAGCACTCCGGCTCGGAACGAGAGGAACCCGGGGTGAACGACATCGCAGGCGCGGACGCGCAATCGTGGCGGCAGGACGTGTTCGACGTCCTGAAGGCCGCCAACGTCAGGCATGTGGTCTATGTGCCCGATGCCGGGCATTCCACCGCCATCCGGCTGGCCGAGGCGGATGAGGAGATCACGGCGGTGGTGCTGACCACCGAGGAAGAAGGCATCGGCTACCTGGCCGGCGCCTGGCTGGGTGGTGAGCGCGGTGCGCTGCTGATGCAATCCTCCGGCGCCGGCAATTGCATCAACACGCTGGGGCTGGCGGCCTGCGCCCGTTTCCCGTTGCTGATGGTCGTGACGATGCGCGGCGACTGGGCCGAGTTCAACCAGTGGCAGAACCCGATGGGCCAGGCGACCGAGGCGGCCTTGCGCCTGATGGGCGTCATGACCTGGCGGGCGGATGAGTCGCACCATGTGGCGCCGCTGCTGCGCGGCGCGGCGACCATGGCCTTCGAGGGCGACAGCGCCTGCGCGCTGCTGCTGGGCCAAAGACTGATCGGCGAGAAGGAGTGGGTGAAGTGATCGGTGGCACCCTGGACCGGCGCGTCGTCGTCGCCGACCTGCTGCGCGAGCGCGGCGCGTTGATGGTGGTGAGCGGGCTTGGCTCGCCCTCCTACGACCTCATGGCCGCGGGCGACCATGACCTGAACTACTACCTCTGGGCGGCGATGGGCAGCGCGATGACGGTGGGCCTCGGCCTGGCGATGGCCCAGCCCTCCCGCCCCGTGATGGTATTGACCGGCGATGGCGAGGCGTTGATGGGCTTTGGCGCGCTGGCGACGATTTCCCTGAAACGGCCGCCGAACCTCAGCATCGTCATCCTCGACAACGGGCATTTCGGCGAGACCGGGATGCAGCCGAGCCACGCCGGCCAGGGCATCGAATTCACCAAGGTCGCCACGGCCTGCGGCTTCCCCGTCGTGGACCTGGTGACGGAGCGCCAGGGCGTGGAGCCACTGCGCCGGCGCATCCATGCACGGGCAAGCCTGAACCTGGCGGTGGTGAAGATCGAGGCGGTGAACCTGCCACGCGCGCTGCCGCCGCGGGATGGCGTGCATGTGAAGAACCGCTTCCGCGCCGCGCTCGGCTTTCAGCCGGCTTGAAGGCAGGCGGAGCGCTGCCCGGCGCTAAACCCCTTCCTGCACCCAGGCCTCGTAGATGGCCGACAGGCGCCGGGTCAGGGGCCCGGCGCCGCCGGCACCGATGCGGCGGCCATCGATCCGGGTCACCGGCGTGATCCCGCCCAGCGTGCCGGTGGCGAAGGCTTCCTCGGCGCCATAGGTCTCGCCCAGGGTGAAGTCCGTCTCCCGCACGGTCACCCCATGCTCCCGTGCCAGCCGCATGATCGTGGCATGGGTGATGCCCCGAAAATTGTAACGGCCAGTGGAGGTCCAGAGTTCGCCGCCGCGCACGATGAAGAAGTTTGTCGAGTTGCAGCTTGCCACGAAGCCCATGGGGTCCAGCATCAGCGCCTCATCCGCGCCGGCCGCGATGGCCTGGATCAGCGCCTGGATCAGGTTCAACCGGCTGTGCGAATTCAGCCGCAGGTCGAAGACGTCGGGCGTGCTGCAACGGATCGCGGAGGTGAAGAGGGCGAGGCCCCGCGCCTTGGCCTCCGGCTTCGGCTTCTTGTATTCGGCGATGATCACCATGGTCGGCTTGCCGATGGCGAAACGCGGGTCCTGGTTCGGCGTCGTCTTGCGGCCGCGGGTGATCATCATGCGGATATGCACGCCGTCGGTCATGCCGTTGCGGTCCAGCGTGGCGCGGATGGCAGCGACCACCTCCTCCCGCGTCATGCGCAGGTCCATGGCGATGGCATTGGCGCCCTGGAACAACCGGTCCAGATGCGCGTCCAGCGACAGCAGGCGGCCCTTCACCAGGCGCAGGCCTTCCCACACGCCGTCACCCAGCACGAAGCCGGCATCGAAGACCGAGACCACCGCCTTGTCGCGGGTGACGAAATCGCCATCGACATAGAGCAGCACATCGGCATTGCGCGGGTCGTCGGCATAGCCCTGGGCACTGTCGCCGGCGGCGGTGGGGACAGACACTGTGTCGGTCATGGGGGACTCCGTCAGAAGGTGAATTCGGCGTGGCTGGCCAGGAAGGCGCGGGTGCGGTCCTGCTGCGGATGGCGCAGCACCTGCTCCGGCGTGCCGGTTTCGTGGAAGACGCCATCGGCCAGGAAGATGACGCGGGTGGCGACGTGGAAGGCGAAGCCCAACTCGTGCGTCACCAGCAGCATGGTGGTGCCATCCTCGGCCAGCGCGCGGATGCTGCGCAGGACTTCGCCGACGAGTTCGGGATCCAGGGAGGAGGTCGGCTCGTCGAAGAGCATCACCTCCGGCTCCATCGCCAGCGCCCTGGCGATGGCGACGCGCTGCTGCTGGCCGCCGGACAGGCGGGCGGGATAGGCGTCCAGCTTGTCCGCCAGGCCGACGCGCTGCAACTGCGCCAGCGCCATCTGCCGTGCGGTCGCGCGGGGCAGGCCCTTGACCGTGCGCGGCCCCTCCATGACGTTTTCGATCACCGTCATATGCGGAAACAGGTTGAACTGCTGGAAGACCATGCCGACTCTTTGCCGCACGTTGCACAGCAGCGCCGGCGGGTAATGGGTGCTGACCTGGCCGTCGCGGTGGCGGCTTGTCACGCCGATCGGCGTGCCGTCGAGCAGGATTTCGCCCTCGCTCGGCATCTCCATGAAGTTCAGGCAGCGCAGCAGCGTGCTCTTGCCCGAGCCGCTGCCGCCGATGATGGCGATGCGTTCCCCGGCGCGCACTTGCAGGTCGATCCCGCGCAGCACCTCCAGCGGGCCGAAGCGCTTGCGCAGGCCGCGTGTTTCCAGGACCACCTGCGACATGCTGCCTCCTTCAACCATGACGCGCGAGCCGGCGTTCCAGCCAGGCGGAGAGCAGGCTGCCAGGCCAGATCACGACAAAATAGATCAGCGCGACGGCGGTGAGGATTTCCATCGGCCGGTAGTAGGTCGCGCTGAGCAGCCGGCCTTGATACATCAATTCATGCACCGCCAGTACCGAGGCGAGGGAGGTGGTCTTGGCCAGTTCGATCGCGCGGTTGGTGAAGGCGGGCAGCATCATTCGCAGCACCTGCGGCAGGATGATCCGGCGCAGCAGGGCGGCCTGCGTCATGCCGAGCGCGCGGGCGCCCTCCCACTGGCCGCGCGGCACCGCCTGCATTCCGCCGCGGTAGATTTCCGCGCCATAGGCCGAGGTATTGAGCGATAGCCCGATCACCGCCGCCGTGAAGGGGGTGAGTTGCACGCCCATGATGATGGGGAAGGCATAGTAGAACCAGATCAGTTGGATCAGCGCCGGGGTGTTGCGGAACAGTTCCACATAGCCGCGTGCCAGGAGCCGCACCGGCGCCGCCGTCGCCATCCGCCCCAGAGCCACGACAAACCCCAGCGCCAGCCCGATCGACAGCGACACGAGCCAAAGCTGGAGCATGACCCCGACCCCGCGCATCAGCACCGGCAGGTTGTCCAGGACGACGGCAAAATCCCATTCGTAGTCCATGGTCTAGCGAAACGCCGTCAGGCGGCGTTCGGCCATGGCGGCGCCGCTGCTGAAGGTGAAAAGCAGCAGGACATACATGCCGGCGAGCACCGTATAGGTCTCCAGCGGGCGGAAGGTGATGCTGTTCACCTGGGCGGCCCGGAACAGCAGATCACCATAGGCCAGGGTGGAGGCCAGCGATGTGGTCTTGAGCAATTCGAAGGAGCGTTCGACGAAGGGGGCCACCATCCGCGCCATGGCCTGCGGCAGGATAATGCGGCGCATCGCCGCGGCCTCGGTCATGCCGAGTGCGCGCCCGGCCTCCCACTGCCCCGTGCCCAGCGAACGGATGCCGCCACGAAACACCTCCGCGTAGAAGGCGCCCGACTGGGTGGCCAGCGCCAGGGTGGCGGCGGCGAAGGCGGTCAGGCTGATATCCAGCACCACCGGCATGGCGAAGTAGAACCAGAAGAAATGCACCAGCGCCGGGGTGTTGCGATAGAATTCGACAAAGACCGTCCCCGGCCAGCGCAGCAGGCGGCGCGGCGACAGGCGCATCAGCGCCAGCACAAGCCCCAGCGCCACCCCAAGCCCGATGGCCGTCCCGGCAAGGCGCAAGGTACCGAGCAGGCCATCGAGCAGCAGCGGCGCCTGCGCGAAGACGGCACCGAAATCCCATTCGTAGCGCAATGGCGGGGGCCTACAGGCTCCAGGTTTCCCGCGTGATGCCGGGGGTAGTTGCGGGGTCGATGTTGCGGCTGCGCAGATAGGCCTCGAACAGCGAACGGGTGGTGCCGTTGTCGTAGAATTCGGTGAAGCGGGCGGTCAGCCAGTCCTTCCACTGCCTGTCCGGTTCCTTGCGGATGCCGGCGCTGGTGGGCACGGCATTGACCGGCTTGGGCAGCGAGATGGTGCCCATGCGCAGCCGCGCCTTTTGCGCGATCAGCGCCGGGTGGAACTGCATCACCACATCGACCCGCCGCGCGGCGAAGGCCGCCACCGTCTCGTCATTGGAGGCGAAGCGTTCGATCGTGGCCAGCGGCAGGTTCTCGGTGGCAAAGCGGTCGATGGTGGTGCCGAGGGAGAGGCCGATGCGCACGCCGGCGCGGTTGAGTTCAGACCAATCGGCCACCTGCGCGGGGCCACGGGTCATGGCGCCCAGGGCGTAGTAAAGTAGCGGGCTGTCCGGAAAATCGATCGCCTGGCGGCGCTGGTCGGTCGGGTCCAGCACGAACATGATGTCGATCTGGTTGGCCTGGATCGCGGCGATGGAATTGCCCCAGGTCGTCTCGACCGGGACCATCCGCACGCCCAGCACCTCGGCCAGCTTTTCGCCATAGGCGGTGGCCGCACCACTCCAGCGTTCCGACGCCGGGTCCTTGTAGAACCAGGGTTCGGCGGCGGTGACGCCGATCCGCAGCGTGCCACGCGTGCGGATCTGCGCCCAGGTCGAGGCATCCTGCGCCCGGGCAGGGCGAAGCAAGGGGGCCGAGAGCAGAACCCCGCCCCCGGCGAGCAGCAGATCACGTCGCTTGAGCATGCGCATGCGCCTCCTAAAAATCCCGATCGTGCAAGCAAGTCCCGCGCCGCGCTCAGGCGGGGGGCGTGCCCTTTACCGTCACACGATGCATCTCGCGCCGCCAGCCGTGGTAGTCATTGGCGGCGTAATGCATGGTCGAGCGATTGTCCCAGAAGGCGACCGACCCCGCCTGCCAGCGGAAGCGCACCTGGTTTTCCACCTTGATCGCATGGTCCCAGAGGAAGCGCAGCAGCGGCAGGGATTCCTCCCGCGTCCAGCCCTCAAAGCACCAGGTGAAGGTTTCCGAGACAAACAGGCAGGGCAGGCCGCTGCCCTCATGCACGCGCACGACGGGGTGGACCGCCTCGCGCACCTTGGCGAAGGCGCTGGCCTGCACGGTGGTCGAGACATCACCCGCGCGCGCCGCGGCGCGTTCCAGCTGGCCACGGTTGTTGTGCACGGCATTCAGGCCAAGCAGCGTGGCTTTCAGCCCTTCCGACAGCGTCTCATAGGCGCGATTCATGTCGCACCACAGGGTATCGCCGCCGGCGGGCGGCACCTGGCGGGCGTAGAGAATGGAGCCCATCGGCGGCACGGGCGCGAAGCTCATGTCGGAGTGCCATATCTCCCCGATATTGAACTTGTCGCCTTCTTCCTTGACCAGCAGCATGACCTCGGGGTGCCCCGGGACATGGCCGAAGATCGGGTTGACGTCGATCGCACCAAAGCGGCGGGCGAAGTCCAATTGCTGTTCCGGCGTGATGTCCTGGTCACGGAAGAAGACGACCTTGTAGCGATGCAGCGCCTCGCGCACCGCTGCGACCTGGGCCGTGGTCAGCGGTTGCGCCAGGTCGATGCCGTGCAGCTCGGCGCCGATCGTGGGGTTGAGGGGGCGGATATCGATGCCGTCCAGCGTCTGCAGCATGGTCATCTCCGTCTTTGTCACGCGACGGTCGCATTGCCCGCGGCGCGGCGTCCAATACCCCTTTGCTTTTCGCGCGATACGTCGAAGATATGGCGATGGAGCTTCGACACCTACGCTATTTCGTCGCCTTGGCCGAGGAATTGCACTTCGGCCGCGCCGCCGCCCGGCTGGGCATGGCCCAGCCGCCCCTATCGGTGCAGATCCGCGCCCTGGAGTCCGAGATCGGCACCTTGCTGGTGGAACGCCATCCGCGCGGCGTCAGGCTGACGGCGGCGGGGGCGGCCTTCCTGGCCAAGGCGCGCGAGGTGCTGGAGGGCGCCGCCGAGGCCGCCGTCTCGGCGCGGGATGCGGCGGCCGGGCGCGGGGGGCGGCTGGTGCTCGGCTACATGCACAGCCTGGCCCTGGGGGCGCTGCCGCGGTTGCTGCCCGTATTCCGTGCCGCTTGCCCCGGGGCGGACCTGGCCTTGCGGGAACTCGATGCCTCGACCAACGAAGCGGCGGTGATCGAGGGCATCGTCACCGCCGGCCTGTGCCGCCCCCCGGTGCGCCACCGGGATGTCACGACGGAGGTCCTGGCGCCGGAGCGGCTGATCCTGGCCATGCCGGAGGACCACCCGCTCGCGCGGCACGGCCGGGTGCATGTCGCGGCCCTGGCGGACCAGGTGCTGCTGGGCATGCCGCGGGATTCGGCCGAGACCGGGCTGGCCGCCACCATCGCGGACTTCCTGGAACGTCATGCGGTGCGCCCGCGCTCACGCCAGTCCTTCCGCACCGTGCAGACCGCGCTGGGGCTGGTGCTGGCTGGGGAGGGGGTGGCCATCCTGCCGGAAACGGCGGCGCTGATGGCGGTGCGCGGCATCGCCTTCCGGCGGTTCGCCGAGGATGAGCTCTGGACCGAGACCGCCCTGTGCTGGCGAAGCGATACGCGCAACCCGCTGATCGGCCCCTTGTTGGAGGCGGCGCGGCAAACCTTGGGCGAAGCACCAACTGCGCCGGAATGAGATTTCCGGCTGATCCGCCACCTGCGATTCGGCCAGAATCACCACCCGTCGTTGCCCCGGGCCCTGGCCTCACCCATTCCGCATGACCGTCAGATCAGGGCGGGACGTCTGCGCCGCGGCGCGCGGGGCGCCCCGAAGGGCTGACGTCGCCGGCAGGCCAGGTCCGGGCGCGGTGGCCGCACTGTCCTTTGTCCTGACATGTGTCCGTGTTTCTGCCTGGGGCCGCAGTCACGCCCACAAGAAGCAGAAAAGCAGGAAATCAAACCCCCTTCCAATATAAGTAACACCTATTATTACTTAATTAAATAGGTTGCGCAGAGCGTAAATTTTTGCAAATCCCGTGATCGCTATGACGGATAGCGAGCATTTCGTTGCCTTATTAGCAAAAAACGCAAACGAGCTGCGGACATGATTCCGGAGCTTCCTTGTAATATTCGAAGGAGTGGATGTTTTGACGACTCTGACCATTGGACAAGGCAAACAGTTCTCGACCATCGCCGCCGCGGTCGCCGCATCGCGCGATGGTGACGTGCTGGCCGTGGATGCCGGCACCTATACAAACGACTTCGCGACGATCAACACCAAGATCACGCTCCAGGGCGTGGGCGGCATGGTGAAGATGGTCGCCACCGTGGCGCCCCCGAACGGCAAGGGGATCCTGGTCACCAACACCGACGTCACCATCGATCACTTCGAGTTTTCCGGCGCCACGGTGCCCGACGGGAACGGGGCCGGCATCCGCTACCAGGGCGGCAACCTCACGATCACCAACAGCTACTTCCACGACAACCAGAACGGCCTGCTGGCCAACGCCGCGCCGACGGGCAGCATCACGATCCGCAATTCCGAGTTCAGCCGGAACGGTACGGGCGACGGCTACACCCACAACCTTTACGTGGGCGAGGTCGGCAGCCTCACCGTGGCCGACAGCTATTTCCATGACGCGCTCGTGGGCCATCAGATCAAGAGCCGCGCCTACGCGACCACCATCACCAACAGCCGCATCGCGGATGGCGAGAACGGCACCGGAAGCTACAGCATCGACCTACCGAATGGCGGCGTCGCCGTCCTTAGCGGCAACGTCATCGAGCAGGGCGCGCGGTCCGGCAACCCGACGATCGTCGCCTATGGCGAGGAGGGCAACGTGCACAGTGGCTCCAGCCTGGCGATGAATGGCAACACCTTCCTGAACGACATGGCCTCGTCCAGCGCCAAGCTGCTGTGGAACGCGACCTCGGTCTCCGCCGTGCTGACGACGAACAGCGTCTTTGGCCTGACGTCGTCGCAGAACGGCACCGGCCCCATGACCGTCACCGGCATGACCACGCTGGGTTCCGATCCGGGCGTGAACACCTCCTCGCCATGGGCCTCCAGCACGCCGGTGGTTCCGGCGCCCGCTCCCGCGCCCAGCCCTGCACCTGACCCCGCAGTGGGCGCCGTGCCGCTGGCCATCAAGCTCGGCGCCGACTCTTGGCAAGGTGACCCGATCGCCATCGTCACGGTCGATGGCAAGGTGATCTTCAACGGCAGCATCTCCGCGCAGCACGCCACGGGTGGGCAGCTTGTCGCGCTGGGCAGTGTGGACCCCAGCAAGCCGCACCAGGTTTCGGTGCAGTTCACCAATGACGCTTGGGGCGGCAGTGCCACCGCCGACCGGAACCTCCATGTCGAGGCGATCCTGGTGAACGGCACAGCCACCGGCCAGTCGCAGGCCCTGACGTCGAACGGCACGGCCACCTTCACGGTGGATGCCACGAAACTGGCAGCGCCCGCTCCGGTGGCCGGCATCACGCGCACGGGCACCAACGGGAACGACAATCTCGTCGGCACGGCGGGCAATGACCAGCTTTCGGGCGGTCGGGGCAATGACGTCCTGACCGGCGGGGCGGGCAATGATATCCTGACTGGCGGAGCGGGTGCCGACAAATTCAGCTTCGGCCCCAGCTTCGGCCGGGACACCATCACGGATTTTCGGGCCGGCACGAATGGCAGCGACGTTCTGTCCTTCGACCGCACATTGTTCAGCAGCGCGGCGGATGTCCTGGCGCACACCGACGACCTGGGCGCCGGCGGCTTCGCACGCATTGTCTTTGACGCGGACAACTACGTTACCCTGACGGGCGTCCACAAGGCAGACCTGCACTGGGGCGACCTGACGTTCATCTGAACACCACCACCTGAACACTACCACCCTGGGGGATCATGGATCCCTCAGGGTGACCCCGTGATGGGCGACCGCATGCCAGGTCGCCCGCGCGCGCTACAACAGCCCGCGCACACGCTCCAACGTCCGGTCCAGATGCAGGGCCAGCACCGTGGCCAGCGCCTCGCCATCGCGCGCTTTCAAACTCCGCACCATCTCCTCATGCTCGGCAACGGCCGCCGCCCATTTGTCGGGGCCGGCGTTGCCGATGAAGCGGATGTGCTTCATGCGCGCCTGGATCGCATCATGGGCCCAGATCAGGGTGGCATTGCCTGGCAAGGCCACGATCGCGGAATGGATCGCCTGGTTCAGCTTGAAATACGACAGGCGATCGCGCGCGGCGTAACGCTCCATCATCGCGTCGTGCAGGGCCGCCACCCGCGCCACCGCTTCGTCGGAGGCGGTTTCGCAGGCCAGGCGGCCGGCCAGCATCTCCAGCGACTTCAGCACCGTCAGGCTGTCCGCGACGTCCTTGACGCTGAGCCGCCGCACAACCGCGCCGCGGCCTGGCACCAGTTCCACTAGCCCTTCGCCCGCCAGCACGCGCACGGCCTCTCGCAAGGGCGTGCGCGATAGGCCGAATTGGGCGCAGAGGGCCAGTTCGTTCAGCCGCGCACCGGCGGGGATGACCCCTTGGGTGATCAGGTCGCGCAGCGTCGTCGCCACCTCCTCCTGCAAGGGGCGTTGCAGGTCGATCCGCAGATCCCGGTCGTTCATCTGATCTATCGCCGCCCTTTCCGCGCCCAAAGTGCCTTGACGGCGCCTCGCTGGCATTTAAGCATGCACGAACTGCATGCAGTGTAACAGAGGTCGCAAAGACCCTGATGTCGGGAGCGTCCCATGACTGACCCAAACCGTCCGCGGATCGCCCTGGCCATGGGGGATGCCGCCGGTGTTTCCGCCGAACTGGCCGCCAGGGTGCTGGCGGATCCCGCTGTGCGTGCCGCCGCCGATATCACCGTGATCGGTGACGCCAGGGTGCTGGCCGAAGGTGCCAGGGTGGCCGGCGTGGAACTGGATATCGCGACCGGGCCGGAGAACAGCGCGCGCCCCCGCCTGATCGACCTGGGCAACTGCGACCCCGCGACGATCCCGATGGGCCAGGTCAGCGAGGCCAGCGGCCGCTTCGCGACCGAGAATTTCCGCCGCGCCCTGGCCATGGCCGCGGGCGGACAGGCTGATGCGGTCTGCTTCACCCCCTTCAACAAGGCGGCGATGCGCCTGGTCACGCCAGGCTACGATGATGAGATCGGCTTCACGGCGGAGGCGATCGGCTTCCACGGCGTGGCCAAGGAATTCAACGTGCTGGAGGGGCTGTGGAATGCCCGCGTCACCTCCCACGTGCCGCTGAGCGAAGTCGCTTCGCTGCTGAACAAGGCGGCCATCCTCGACAATCTGCGGCTGACCGACCAGGCGCTGCGCGCGTCCGGCATCGCGCGGCCGCGCATCGCGGTGGCGGGGCTGAACCCCCATGCCGGCGACAGCGGGAATTTCGGGCGCGAGGAGATCGACATCATCGGCCCCGCCGTGGAGGCCGGGAAGGCCGAGCAGATCGGCTGCGATGGCCCCTACCCCGCCGATACCGTCTTCGTTCGCGCCAAGCGCGGCGACTTCGATGCGGTGCTGACGATGTACCACGACCAGGGGCAGATCGCGATGAAGCTGATCGGCTTCGATGCCGGCGTGACGCTGATGGGCGGCTTCCCCTTCCCGATCTGCACGGCGGCGCATGGCACCGCCTATGACATCGCCGGCCAGGGCATCGCCCATCCCGGCGCCATGCGGAACGCCATCCTGCTCGCCGCCCGCATGGCGGCGCGGGAGAATGCCGCCGCCGCCTGACCCACAACCCCGCGCGCAGACCCCCAAGAAGCGGGCGCGCGTCGTTTTCCCGGAGGAGAATGTCCATGAGTTTCCTGACCAAGACCGCGGCCCTGTTCGGCACCGCGCTGGCGCTTGCCACGCCGGCCATGGCGCAATCCACCTGGGCACCGACGCGCCCGGTGGAATTCGTCGTCACCTCTGGCGCGGGCGGCGGCACGGATGTCTTCGCGCGGACCGTCCAGGCCGCGATCACGCGGCACAATCTGGTGCCGACCTCCGTCATCGTCAGCAACAAGGGCGGCGGTTCGGGCGTCGAGGGCTTCGTCTACGGGCGCGGTGCGCAGAATGATCCGCACAAGGTCATCTTCGCCACCAACAATGCCTGGACCCTGCCGATGGTCGTCCGCACCAATTGGCAGCTGCGGGATCTGACGCCGGTCGCGATCATGGCCTTCGATGAATTCATGCTGTGGGTGAAGCAGGATTCGCCCTTCACCTCGGCCGCCGACCTGATCGCGGCGGCGCGCGCCCGGCCGGGCGATGTGCGCATGGGCGGCAGCCAGACGCGCGACACCGACCAGACGCTGACCGTGCTGATCCAGCGCGCGAGCAATGTGCGCTTCAACTACATCCCCTTCCGTGGGGGTGGCGAGGCCGGCGTGCAACTCGCTGGCGGGCATATCGAGGCGAATACCAACAACCCCTCCGAGAGCATCGGCGGCTGGCGCGGTGGCCAGGTGCGGCCGCTTTGCGTCTTCCGGCGCGAACCGCTGCCGGCTGGCGCGCGGGTGACCGAGGCGCAGGCCTGGTCCGATGTGGCGACCTGCGCGAGCCAGGGCATTCCGCTGGAGGAATTCCGCATGCCGCGCACCATCTTCCTGCCGCCCGGCGTGCCCGCCGCCGCCCAGGCCTATTGGGTCGGCGTCATGCGCCGGGTCAGCGAGACGCCGGAATGGCAGGACTACATCCTGCGCACCAGCCAGAGCGGCCAGTTCATCACCGGCGACGCGATGGTCCAGGCCATGGCGCAGGAGGAGCGCGAGACCCGCGCGATCTTCGCCGCCGAAGGCTGGGTCGCGAACTAAAGCCCGATCGGGGAGACGCCGCATGCCATCGCGCCTGCAACTTGAGCTGGGTTTCGCCGCGCTGATCTTCCTGATCGGCGTCGGCGGGTTGATCGGCTCGCAAGAGTTGGACACTGGCTGGCAATCCAACGGGCCGCAGGCGGGCTTCTTTCCCTTTCGCGTCGCGCTGATCCTGATGGCGGCGTCGGTGCTGGTGGCGTTGCAGGCCTGGCGCGCCAGGGCGGCCCATAGCGTCGCCATCACCGATCAGGCGGGGGCCCGGCGCGTGCTGTCCTTCGCGCTGCCGATCATCGGGCTGGTCGCGCTGTCGCAGTGGATCGGCCTTTACCTCGGCATGCTGGTCTATCTGATCGGCACGATCCGCTGGCAGGGTGGCCGGCCCTGGATGACGAGCATCGCGATCGGCGTGGTGTTCACCGTCGTTGTCTTCCTCGTCTTCGAAAAGTGGTTCCAGGTTCCTTTGCTGAAGGGTCCGCTCGAAATCATGCTGGGCCTCGGCTGATGCTGTCCAATATCGATGCGCTGATTCATGGGTTTTCTGTCGCGCTCACATTCCATCATATCGCGCTGATGGTGGCGGGGGTTTTGCTGGGCATCCTGGTGGGCGTGCTGCCGGGGCTGGGTGCACCAAATGGCGTGACCTTGCTGTTGCCACTGACCTTCTCGATGGATCCCGTGTCGGCGATCATCCTGCTGACGAGCCTGTATTGGGGCGCGCTGTTTGGTGGGTCCACGACGTCGATCCTGTTCAATATTCCGGGCGAGCCGTCGTCCGTCGCCACGACATTCGACGGCTATCCGATGGCCCGGCAGGGGCGCGCGACCGAGGCGCTGACCTATGCCTTCCTCTCGGCCGGTTTTGGTGCGCTGGTGGGCATCGTGGTCATCACATTGCTCGCCGGGGCGGTTGCGAACTTCGCGCTGCGGTTTGGGCCGCCCGAGTATTTCGCGGTGTATTTCCTCGCCTTCTCCTCCTTCATCGCCTTCGGCGGCGGTGCGCCGCTCAAGACGGTGATCTCGCTCGGCCTCGGCTTCGGCTTCGGCATGATGGGGATGGATACGGTCTCGGGCTCGATGCGCCTGACCTTCGACCTGCCGGAGTTGATCCGCGGTGTCTCCTTCCTTGTCGTCGTCATTGGGTTGTTCGGCCTGGGCGAACTGCTGCTGACCATTGAGGAGGGGCCTGAGTTCAAAGGCGCCAGCGGTCGCCTCAGCCCGACCGAGATGCTGCGCGCCGCGGCACGCATGCCCCGCTATGCCGTGGCCATGCTGCGCGGCAGCGCGGTCGGTGTCTGGATGGGGATCACGCCAGGTGGCCCGACGGCGGCGTCCTTCATGTCCTATGGCCTGGCCCGCCGGATGTCGCGCAACGGTGCCAATTTCGGCAAGGGCGAGCCGGAGGGTGTGATCGCGCCGGAGACGGCGGATCATGCGGCTGGCACATCCGCCATGCTGCCCATGCTGGCGCTGGGGATACCAGGCTCGGCGACATCAGCCGTCATGCTCGGCGGGTTGATGATCTGGGGGCTGAATCCCGGGCCGATGCTGTTCATCGAACAGCGGGATTTCGTCTGGGGCATGATCGCGTCGATGTACCTGGGCAATGTGATCGGCGTCGTGCTGGTCCTGGCGACGGTCCCGCTTTTCGCCGCGATGCTGTCCGTGTCCTTCGCCGTCATCGGGCCGATCATCGTCGCCGTCTGCGTGATCGGTGCCTATACGGTCGCGAGTTCACCCTTCGATCTTTGGTTGGCGCTGATCTTCGGGGGCTTCGGCTACGTGATGAAGAAGCTGGACTACCCCTTGGCGCCGCTCGTGCTTGCGATGGTGATCGGCGACAAGGCCGAGGATGCCTTCCGGCAATCCATGTTGCTGTCGCACGGTTCGCTGGGCGTGTTGTGGTCGAATTGGTTGGTGGGGACGATGTCCACGATCGCCGTGCTCTTCCTGCTGTTTCCGGCAGTCGCGGCGCTGCGCGGGTGGCGCGCGAAGAGTGGGAAGGATCAGCCAGCGTGACCGACGAGACCCCGAAGGGCGGGCTCCGCTCCCGCGCCTGGTTCGCGCGGCAGGACAAGATGGGATTCTACTACCGGTCCTGGCTGCGCAATCGCGGCCTGCCGAATGACCAGTTCGACGGCCGCCCCGTCGTCGGGATCTGCAACACCTGGTCCGAGTTGACGCCCTGCAACGGGCATTTCCGCACCATCGCGGAACACGTGCGCTACGGCATCCTGGAGGCCGGGGGCTATCCGCTGGAATTCCCTGTGCTGTCGTTGGGCGAGACGCAGATGCGTCCCAGTGCGATGCTCTACCGCAACCTCGCCTCGATGGATGTCGAGGAAGCGCTGCGGGCCAATCCGCTGGATGGCGTCGTGTTGCTGATGGGCTGCGACAAGACCACGCCCGCGCTGCTGATGGGTGCGGCCAGCGTGGACCTTCCGACCATCGGCGTCTCCGGTGGGCCGATGCTGAACGGGCACTATCGCGGCGAGCAGATCGGCTCCGGCACCAATACCATTTCCATGAGTGAGCAACTTCGCGCCGGCGAGATCACGCTGCGCGATTTCCACGAGGCGGAGGCCGCGATGTCGCGCTCCGCCGGCAGTTGCATGACCATGGGCACGGCCTCCACCATGGCGTCGATGGTGGAGGCGCTGGGCGTTGGCCTGCCCGGCAATGCGGCGATCCCGGCGGTGGATGCGCGGCGCAATGAGTTGGCGCGCCTGGCGGGACGACGCATCGTGGCGATGGTGCGCGAGGATCTGCGCCTGTCGAAGATCCTGACGCGCCAGGCGTTTGAGAACGCCATCCGTACCCTGGCCGCGATCGGCGGGTCCACCAACGCCGTCGTGCATCTGCTGGCCATCGCCGGGCGGATGGGCGTGCCGCTGACCTTGGAAGATTTCGATCGCCTGGCCAGCGAGGTGAACTGCCTCGTGAACCTGAAACCCTCCGGCGAGCATCTGATGGAGGATTTCTACTACGCCGGCGGCCTTCCCGTGGTGCTGCGGCAACTCGTTGAACGCGGGCTGCTGCATGCCGAGGCGCTGACCGCCAACGGCCTGACCCTGGCCGAGAATGTCGCGGAGGCGCAGTGCTGGAACCGCGATGTCATCCACACCTACGACGCGCCCTTCAAGCCGCAGGCCGGTATCGCGATCCTGCACGGCAATCTTTGCCCCAATGGCGCGGTGATCAAGCCGTCGGCTGCCTCGCCACACCTGCTGCAGCACACCGGCCGGGCCGTGGTCTTCGAGAGTATCGAGGACCTGCACGAACGCATCAACGACGAGGCTTTGGACATTGATGCCGACAGCATCATGGTGCTGAAATACTGCGGACCGAAGGGCTATCCGGGCATGGCGGAGGTCGGCAACATGCCGCTGCCGCCAAAACTGCTGCGCCAGGGCGTGCGCGACATGATCCGCATTTCCGATGCCCGCATGTCCGGCACCGCCTATGGCACCGTGGTGCTGCATGTGGCACCGGAGGCCATGGCGGGTGGGGCGCTCGCACTGGTGCAGAATGGCGACAGCATCACCTTGGATGTCGCCGCGCGACGACTGCATCTGCATGTCGATGACGCGACCCTGGCCGCGCGTCGTGCGGCCTGGGTGCCGCCCCCCGCCATGGCGACCCGCGGCTACACCAAGATGTACATCGACCATGTGCTGCAGGCCGATCAGGGCGTCGATCTGGATTTCCTGCGCGGGGGCAGTGGATCGCCGGTCGCGCGCGACAACCACTAGTTCCTCCGAACGAGGTTTCCCCATGAACTACGACATCCTGTTCCGCGACCTTGGCGACCGCCGATTCCGCGTCGCGCTGGCCGGGGCGAAGGGCAGTTTCAGCCGCACTTTGCTGGCACAGATCCGTGCCATTCCGCGGCTGACGGTGGCGGCACTCTGCGACCTTGATGCCGAAGGCGTTCTGCAATTGCTGCGCGAGCTTGGCTTTCCCGCCGATGCCGCGCGTCTCTGCGATGATCCCGCCAGTGTCGCATCGGCCGCACGTGATGGCCGCATCGCCGTGGTGCGCGACCACGCGCTGCTGGCGGCGCTGCCACTCGACATCGTCGTCGAGGCGACCGGCCAGCCCGAGATCGGCGCACGCATCGCCGTCGATGCGATCACCCGCGGCGTGCATGTCGCCATGGTGACGAAGGAGACGGATTCCGTCGTCGGCCCGCACCTCAACGCGCTCGCGAAGAAACATGGCGTCGTCTACACGACCGCCGACGGCGACCAGCCGAGCAATCTGATCGGCCTGGTCACCTGGGCGCGCCTGCTGGGCTTCGATGTGGTCGCCGCCGGCAAGTCCAGCGAATATGACTTCGTCTTCGACCATGCCACGGGCCAGGTCACCTGCACCGACCGCGCATGCACCGCCCCGCGCATCGCCGGCTTGTGGGAATTGGGTGTCGATGTGCCCGCAAGCCTGGCCGCACGGGCCGAGGCGCTGGCGGCCCTGCCGCAGCGGACCACGCCCGATTATTGCGAGATGAATGTCGTCGCCAATTCCACCGGGCTGCTGCCGTCCTCCGATATCCTCAGCAACCCGGTCTGCCGTATCACCGAACTCGCCGACATCTTCGTGCCGCGTGAGGATGGCGGCATCCTCGACCGCATCGGTGTCGTCGATGTCTTCAACTGCCTGCGCCGGCCGGAGGAAGTCAGTTTCGGCGGCGGCGTCTTCGTCATCATCCGTTGCCATGACGACGTCGTCTGGGAATTGCTGCGCGGCAAGGGTCATGTGGTCAGCCGCAATGGGCGCTACGCCTGCGTCTTCCTGCCCTATCATCTGATGGGGCTGGAGACGCCGCTCACTCTGCTTTCGGCCGTGGGCCATGGCCGGGCCTCGGGCAGTGACACGCAGCGCGTCCATGCGGTGATGGTGGCGCGCGCCGATCGCGATTTCGTGGCCGGCGAGATGCTGCACATGGGCGGGCATCATCATGTGATGACCGACACGACGGCGATGCTGCTACCGGCCGGCGAAGCGCGTGGCCTAGCCCCCTTCTACCTCGCCGCCAACAAGCGGCTGGTCGCCGATGTGAAGCGCGGCGACATCCTGCCGGAATCGGCCATCGATCTGACCGGATCGCTGCTGCAATCGCTTCGAAACGAGTATGGCGCAGGAGTCCAGGCATGACCCCCCGTTATCGCGGCGTCTTCCCCGTGGTGCCCACCATCTTCGACGAAGCAGGCGCGCTCGACCTCCCGGGCCAAAAACGCTGCGTGGATTTCATGATCGATGCGGGCTCGGACGGGCTCTGCATCCTCGCGAATTTCTCCGAGCAGTTCGTGCTGACGGATCGCGAACGCGAGGTGCTGATGACCGCGATCCTCGACCATGTCGCGGGGCGCGTGCCGGTGATCGTCACCACCACCCATACCAGCACCCTGGCCTGCGCCGAACGCAGCCGCGCCGCCGAAGCGGCCGGCGCCTGCATGGTGATGGTCATGCCGCCCTACCACGGCGCGACGATCCGGATGCCGGAGGCCGCGATCTTCGACTTCTACCAGGGCGTCTCGGATGCCATCGGCATCCCCATCATGATCCAGGATGCGCCGGTCAGCGGCACCCCCCTCTCCGCCCCTTTCCTGGCCCGCATGGCGAAGGAGATCGCCCAGGTCTCCTACTTCAAGATCGAGGTCCCCTTCGCCGCCGCCAAGCTGCGCGAGTTGCTGGCTTTGGGCGGCGAGGCGATCGAAGGCCCCTGGGATGGCGAGGAAGCCATCACCCTGATGGCCGACCTCGACGCCGGGGCGACCGGTGCCATGACCGGCGGCGGCTACCCCGACGGTATCCAGCAGATCATGCGCCCCTGGGCCGCAGGCAAGCGCGCGGAAGCTTTTGATGCCTATGAACGCTGGTTGCCGCTGATCAACTACGAGAACCGCCAATGCGGCCTGCTGGCGGCCAAGAGCCTGATGAAGGCGGGCGGCATCATCGCCTGCGACGCCCCGCGCGCGCCGATCCGGCCCCTGCATCCCGCGACCGTGGCGGGGCTGCTGGAGGTGGCGAAGCGGACGTCGCCGATGGTGCTCACCTGGGGGCGGTGAGCCCCCCCTGCGCGACACAGGCCCTGGATGCGTTATTCCGCCGCCGCCAGGGCGGGGCGCCAGACCCGGGGCGATCCCTGCCCCCCGTCGCTGCGCAGCCGCCCGGTGGCCACCAGATGTCGTAGATGCGCCACCGCCTCCGTCAGCGCGAAGCCGAGCGCCATGTCGCGCGGCGGGCGGCGGAACAGGATCGGCAGGGCCTCCATGGCCGTCAGCGTCCCTGCCACCGCCAATTGGTCGAGCCGCAGGGCGTGATGCGCCGCGATCGCCGTGATCCGCGCATGCAGCCCGTGCCAGGGCGCGCCATGCGACGGCAGCACCAGCCCGCCATCCGGCACCGCCCGCAAGGCATCCAATGAGGCGAGGAAGCCGCCCAGCGGATCCTCCCGCGGGTCATCGATGTTGATGCCGACATGCGGCGTGATGCCGGGCAGCACCTGGTCGGCGGCGATCAGCACGCCGGTGTCGGGGGCGTGCAGCATCACCTGTTCGGGCGAATGGCCCTGGCCGGTGCGGATGTGCCAGGGGCGGCCACCAATGGTCAGCGTATCACCGGCGCGCAGGATTGTGGCCTCGGCGGGCAAGGGCAGCACGATTCGGCGATAGCGCGCGCGGCGGCCGAGCAGCGGCGTGTATTGCTCCGGCGTGCAGCCACAGTCCTGGAAGAAGGCGCGCTCGGTCGCCACGGCCTCCTCCAGCCCTGGCCCCAGCAGGCGGGTCGCGCGCGCGAATTCCGCGGCGCTCATCAGCAAGGGCGCGTTCCAGCGATCGCAGAGCCAGCCCGCCAGCCCGATATGGTCGGGATGGAAATGCGTCGCCAGCACGCGGGTGATGGGGCGGCCGCGCAGCACCGTGGCGAAGATCGCTTCCCAATGGTCGCGCAAGTCGGGGTAGTCGCCGGCGGCATCGATGGCAAACCAACCGTCGCCATCCTCCAGCAACCACAGGTTCACATGGCTGGGGGGGAAGGGCAGCGGCATGCGCAGCCACAATAGGCCGGGCAGGACCTCGGTCGCGGTTCCGGGCGGCGGTGCAATCATGGGGGCACGAAGCCTTCGCGCAGGCGGCGCTTGAAGATCTTGCCCATGCTGTCGCGCGGCAATTCGGGCAGGAACCAGATGATGCGCGGCACCTTGTAGCCGGCGAGGCGCTCGCGCAGCCAGGCACGCATCGCATCGGCCTCCGGCGCCTGCCCCGGGCGCGGCTGCACGACGGCAACCAGCGCTTCGCCATACTCCGCGTCGGGCACACCAAAGACGGCGCAATCCAGCACGGCGGGATGCATGATCAGGGCGGCCTCGATTTCGGCCGGGTAGATGTTCACCCCGCCGGAAATCACCATGTCGCGCTTGCGGTCGGTGATGAAGAGAAAGCCGTCGTCGTTCAGATAGCCGACATCGCCGTTGGTGACATGGCCATCGCGTTCGACGCGCTGCCGTTCCCCGTCAATGTTGTGGTAGGTGAAGGGCAAGGAATTCGGCCCGGAATCGACGTGGATTTCGCCCACCTCGCCGGGCGGCAAGATCTTCCCCTCCTCGTCCAGGATGCGGATCGAGGTGCCGGGCAAGGCGCGGCCGACGGTGCCAGGAAAGCGCAGCCAATCGGCGGAACTGCTGGAGGCGATGAGGCTCACTTCAGTCGATCCGTAGGTTTCGGCCAGGATCGGCCCCCACCAGTCGATCATGCCACGCTTCACGTCCGGCGCGCAGGCGGAGCCGCCATGCGTGACGCCTTCCAGCGAGGACAAATCGTAGCGCGTCCGAACCTCCATCGGCAGTTTTAGCAGCCGCACCAGCATGATCGGCACCAGGGCCAGGTGGGTCAACCGGTGGCGCTCGATCGCCTGCAGCATCGCTTCGGCATCGAAGCGCGGCATCACCACGATCAATTCGGCCTGCGACAGCGCGACCCGCGCGTTGGCGGCGGGTCCGGCGTGGTAGAGCGGCCCGGCGATGGCCGTCCGCATCCCCGGCCGCGCGCCACCGATCAAGGTGCGAATGCGACGGATCGCGTCATGCTGTTCCGGCGTGCCGGGCAGGCGACGGACCCCTTTGGCCCGGCCCGTGGTGCCGGAGGTGTAGAGCATCATGCCCAGCGCCGGCACCGGCGGCGCCGTCCAGGGCGTCTGGGCATCGCGCCAGGTGGCCCAGTCCTGCGTCGCCCCAGGCACATCGCGCAGCCCATAGGCGGCGACAATTTCTGGCGGTGTCGGCACCACCAGCACCGGTAGGCCTTCAGGTATCAATGCCGCGATCTGCGGCAACAGGTCGGCATGCACCACGAGAACGCGCGCGCCACTGTCGATCAGGATGTGCCCGGCCTCATCAGCACGGAAATGCCAGTTGATTGCGACGCAGGCGGCACCGAGGCGGTCGGAGGCGAGGAGCACCTCCAGGTAGACCGGCTCGTTGCGCATCATCACCGCGATACGGTCGCCTGGTCCGATGCCCAATGCGGAAAAACCGCCAGCGGCACGGGCGGCGTTGTCGCGCAGCAGTGCGCCGTCGATCTCCTGGTCGCCAAAGATGATCTTCTGGGTCATGCCTCGACCGCCAGCCCGTCGATACGCCGCCGCGCCGCGCCCGCCTCGTCGATCAACTGGTCGATGATCGCTTCCAACGGCTCGACCGCCTCGGTGAAGACGGCTGCGGCGCCGAGTGACAGCATACCGCGTTCCGGGTCGCCGCCGCGATAGCAGCCGTCGCGCGATTCCGTGCCGCGGATGATGTCGGCGAAGGCGTCATGCGTCGCCGCACCCGCGGCTTCGCGCCGCCGCACCTCCCGCGCGGTCGCGTTGTCCATCACGCGCCAGGCGCCTCCCATCGGCGTATTGCCGCCGAAGGCGACGACCGAGGCGCGTTCATCCGCCGCCACGACACGCGCCTTATAGGCCGGGTGCGCCCAGACCTCCTGGGCCGCCAGGAAGCGCGACCCGATGACCACCGCATCGGCGCCGACGGCCAGCGCCGCCAGGATCTGCCCGCCCGTGCCGATGCCGCCGCCGATCGCGAGCGGCACGCGCAGCCGCCGCGCGGCCAGGGCGCCGGCCAGCATCGTCGGCAGTTCGGCCGGGCCAGGGTGGCCACCGGCCTCCATGCCGACGATCGCGACGGCATCCGCGCCTTCGCGTTCCGCGTTCAGCGCGTGACGCAGCAGCGGGCATTTGTGGATCACCACGCCGCCGCCGGCATGGATGCGCGCGATCATGTCGCCAGGCGCGTTACCGGCGGTCTCGAAATGACGCACCCCGGCCCGCAAGGCGAGGTCGAGCCATTCGATCACGCTGCGGTTGGAAGCCGCGACCTTGGAGATATTGAGGTTCACGCCAAAGGGCTTACCCCCGGTCAAAGCGCGGCAGCGTTCCAACTCGGCCGCGAAGGCGCCATCCTCCGGGAAACTGCGCGGCGTCAGGAAGGCCATGCCGCCGGCATTGACGATGCCGGCGACATAGGCGGCGTCGGACAGCCACATCAGCCCCCCGCCCAGGATCGGGTGGCGGATGCCGAATAATTCGGTGATGCGGGTGCGGAAGATGGGATCGCGCATGGTTCAGGGCATCGCGTAGCCGCCGCTCGCGCCGATATGCTGCCCCGTGATGAACACGGCACGATCGGAGGCGAGGAAGGCGACGATGCCGCTGACATCATCCGGCCGCGACAAACGGCCCAGGCCGCGCGACACCGGATAGGCGTTCAGCATCTTCTTCAGGCGTTCGTTGGTCTCGGGCGTGGCATCGGCGCTGGTGGCATTGCCGGGTGCGATCCCCTCATGCGCCACCGCACCCAGGACCACGACGTTCACGTTGATGCAGTCGCGGCCATGTTCCTTGGCCAGCGCCTTTGACAGGCCGATGATCGCGGCCTTGGCGCCGGAATAGGCCGCCAGGCGCGGTTCACCGACGCGTCCGGCCTCGGAGGCGATGGAGATGATCTTGCCCCATCGCTGCGCGACCATGCCGGGCAGCACGGCGCGGCAGCAATACATCGTGCCATAGACGTTCAATTCGACCGTCTGCTGCAACTCCCGGTCGCCTGTCTCGATAAAGGTTGGTGGCATACCACCCTTGGCACGGCGTTCCGGCGTCACGCCCGCATTGTTCACCAGGATCCCGATCGGGCCGAAGGCAGCGCTGCCGGTCGCGACCATGGCCGCGACCTGCGCCGGATCGGTGATATCGGCGGGGGCCGCGATGGCGTCACCGCCGTCCGCGCGAATCTCGGCGGCCACCGCCTCGGCACGTTCGGAAAGCAGGTCGTTGACCACCACCTTCACGCCTTCCGCCGCGAGTTCCCGACAGATCGCGCGTCCCACGCCCTGGCCGCCGCCGGTGACTAGCGCGACCTTGCCCTGCAGACCCAGTTCCATTGTGTTTCCTCAGCGTCCCGTAAAGACCGGTTTGCGTTTCTCGACGAATGCGCGAAAGCCCTCGCGCCGGTCCTCGCTGTCGGTCAGCATGCCGGCCGCGTAGCGTTCGTATTCCAGACCGGCCTCGATACCGCCCTGCATGCCGGTGTTGACCGTGCGCTTGGCGAAGGCGACGGCCAGCGGCGGCATTTCCGCGATTTTTCGGGCGGTTGCCATGGCGGCTTCCAGCACCGTGCCGTCGCGCACGACGCGGCTGACAAGGCCGATGGCCAGGGCCTCATCAGCGGTCAGGTGGGCCGCGGTGAACAGCAATTCCTTCGCCACGCTAGCACCAACCAGGCGCGGCAGGCGCTGCGTACCGCCGGCGCCGGGGATGGCGCCAAGCTTGACCTCCGGCAGGCCGAGCTTCGCATGGGCGGCCGCGTAGCGGATGTCGGCGCAGAGCGCGATTTCCAACCCGCCCCCCAGCGCCACACCGTTGATCGCGGCGATCACCGGGCGCTCGAAATCCTCCATCCCGCGGAACAGCGCGTGGGTCGCCGCCTGCTGCGCGAAATACTCCGTGGCGCTGCGTCGCGGACCCTCCGCGCGTTCCTTGATATCGGCGCCGGCGCAAAAGGCACGCTCGCCCGAACCAGTCAGGATGACGCAGCGGATGCTGGTGTCGGTCCGTGCCAGGGTGAAGAAGGCGGTGGACAGATCGGCCTTCATGCTGCCGCCGATGGCATTCATCCGATCGGGCCGGTTCAGCGTGATGGTGGCGACGCCATCACTCGCTTCGTAGAGCAGGGTTTCGAAGTCTTCGCGCATCATGCTCAATCCCGCCGCAACACATGGCCGACGGCGACGGAGCCGAGGCCGATCATATGCGCCATCGCCGTGCGGGCGCCGGGCTGCTGGCGGCCCGTCGCTTCGCCGCGCAACTGCCGCACGATTTCGGCGACCTGGCCGATGCCGGTCGGGCCGATCGGATGCCCCATGCCGATCAACCCGCCCGATGGATTCACCGCGCAGCGGCCACCGATTTCCCAGGCGCCATCGCGCAGCCGCGCCGCACCGTCGCCGCGCGGACATAGGCCGAGGGCCTCGGCGTAGACGATTTCCTCGATGGTGAAGGCATCGTGCAATTCCACGATGTCCAGATCCTCCATGCCAATGCCGGCCTGGCGCAGTGTTTCCAGGCCGGAACGCTGCACCATCTCGACCAGGCTCCAGGCTTCCTCCGGCACCGCGTGTTCGCTGGAGGAGGTGGAGGCGATCACGCGGATCGCGCGTGAGCGGTCCAGCTTCAGCCGGGCGATGCCCTCCTCGCTGGCGACGATGACGGCGGCGGCGCCCTCGCCGCGCGGGCAGCATTGCAGGGCGGTCAGGTCGCCCGCGACCTTGGATGACCCCAGTACCTGTTCCAGCGTGCGCGGCTTGCGGAACTGGGCGTAGGGGTTGCGCGAGGCATTGCCGTGGTTCTTCACCGCGACCCGCGCCATGTCCTCCGGTGTCACGCCATACTGGTCGCGCCAGGCACGGGTCATCAGGGCGAATTTCACGCTCGGGATTTCGGCGGTGGGGGTCAGCCGGGCCAACCCATCCTTGTTCGCCGCACGCTGCGCGCCGCCGAACTTGTCGACGCCAAGCGCCAGCACCACGTCGCGTTCGCCGGATGCGACCTGCATGCAGGCCATGCGGAAGGCGCTGGAGCCGGAGGCGGAGGCGTTTTCCACCTGCATCACCTCCAACCCGGTCGATCCCATGTGCCGCAGCATCACCCGCCCCGCCGCCATGCCGATGGCGCCGGTGCCGATCATCGCGGCTTGGATGTCCGGCCAGGTCAGACCGGCATCGTCCAGCGCCGCGCGCAGCGCCGTCAGGCCGAGGGTGATGTAGGGCGTCTCGGTCGGGAATTGGTAGGGATGCATGCCGATGCCGACGACATGCACCGGGCGATGCGCCAAAAAACCGGTCATGCCGCGACCGGGCGGAAGCGGCAGGCACCATCCTGCACCAGCACGGCCTGCACCTGGGTGCCGGGCGGCACAGCGGCCTCGTCGCTGCCTTCCACCACGCCATCCAGCACCGGCCCTTCGTCCAGTTGCAGCCGCGCCACCAGCAGCGGCGTCACCATTCCGGGCGCCAGGGGCTGATGCACCGTGATGCAGGTCAGAACGCGGGCGCGGCCGGTCAGGGTGATGGGCTCCAGCGCCGCCGTGGGCAGGCCTGTGGTGGTGCAGCCATAGGGCGAGCGGGGGAATGTGATCGCCCCGCTGCCGGGTTCACGCATCGCCAGCAGCACGGCATCGTCGCCCTGTCCGGATGGCGCATAGAGGGTGGGGTCACGCAAGGCGGGCTACTCCAGACGGATATTGGCGCGGCGCACGACATCGGCGGCGCGCTGGCGTTCGGCGGCAAGGTGCGCGGCAAAGGCCTGCGGCCCGGCCCAGAACGCCTGGCTGCCCAATTCCCGCAACCGCCCGGCAAAGGCCGGGCTGGCGACGGCCGCCTGCAGACTGGTGGACAGCCGTTCCAGCACCGGCACCGGCAGCCCGGCCGGCCCCACCAGGCCCAGCCAAGTGGTCAGCACCACCCCCGGCACCAGGCTGTTCAGCGGCACCGCATCGGGGAAATCGGCATACGGCTGGTCGCCGGTCACGGCCAGGACACGCAACACGCCGCTGCGGATATGCGATGTGGTGGTGGACACGCTGTCGATCATGAAATCGACTTTTCCCGCCACCAGATCGGTCACCGCGGGGCCGCTGCCGCGATAGGGCACGTGTTCGATCTGCAACGCGCCATAGGCCTTCAGCATTTCGCCCGCGACATGCATGGAGCTGCCGACGCCGGCGGATGCGTAGTTCATCGCGCCTGGACGTGCCCGCGCCGCCGCCAGCAATTCCGCCGCGGTCGTGAACGGCGATCCGGCGGGCACCACCAGCAGGAGAGGCCCCGTGGTCATCTGGCCGATCGCGGTGATGTCGCGCGCGGCATCGAAGGTCGAGGCACGGTCCAGCAACGGGTTCACCACCATCTGGCCGGGCGTGGCCACCATCAAGGTGGTGCCATCGGGTTCGGCGCGGATCAGCAGGTCGGTCGCGACATTGCCGCCGCCGCCCGATCGGTTTTCCACCACGATCGGCTGGCCCAGCGAGGCCGTCATCAGCGGTTGCAGCAGCCTGGCCGCGATATCCGTGGCCCCGCCCGGGGCGAAGCCGACCAGCAGGCGGATCGGACGGGCCTGGGCACGCGCGTCCCCGCTGGCGAAGAGCGCGGCACCGGCCAGCACGGCGCGGCGGGACGCGATCATTGCGCGACGATCCGCGCGATCGCCACGCTGCGCGCCGCCCGCGCCCGTTCGGCGGCATAGAAGCCGATGAAATCATCGGGGCCGAGGTAGGCGGGGCCATTGCCCACCATGCGCAATCGCGCCGTCACCTCCGGATCCAGCAAGGTCGCGCGGGTCGCGTCATCCAGCCGCTGCACGATCGGCGCCGGCAGGGCGGAAGGCCCGGCCAACGCGGTCCAGCTCTGCACCACCACATCCGGCCAGGTGTCCGACAGGGTCGGCAGGGCGGGATAGACGGGGTCCGGCACCGAGCCGCCATTGGCGATCAGCCGCAGCGTGCCGGCCTGCAACTGCGCGACCAGGGGGCCGCGGCTGTCGAAGATGAAATCCACCTCGCCGGCGATCAGCCCCTGCACGGCCGCGGCACTGCCGCGATAGGGCACATGGGTCGCGGTGACGCCGGTGGCGGAGAGGAACATCTCCGACCCGACATGCTGCGCGAAGCCGACCCCAGGGGTCCCGTAATTCGCCGCATCGCCTTTCTGCCGCAGCCGCGCCAGCAATCCGGCCACATCGGTGATGCCCGATGCCGTGGAGACGGTGAGCAGGAAGCCGCCATTGGTCAGCCGCGTGATCAGCTTGATGTCGCGCACCGGGTCGAACGGCATGTCGCGATACAGATACTGGTTCAGCGTCATGATGCCGCCGGACAGCACCATCAGCGTATAGCCATCCGCCGGCGCCTGGGCGACGAAGCCCGTCGCGATATTCCCGCCCGCACCGGGCCGGTTGTCCACGATCATCGGCTGGCCGAGCCGCTCGCCCAAGCCCGGTTGAACGATCCGGGCGATCAGATCGGTGATGCTGCCGGGCGAGGAGCCGGAGATGAGCCGGATCGGCCGGCTCGGCCAGGCCTGGGCGGCGGCACCGCGATGGAGCAGCAGGGCCGGCAGGGCGACGAGGCCCAGGGCCTGGCGACGTGGGAGGGGCACAGCGTTCTTCCCGATCTGGGCGGCACTGGCTGCCGCTCCGCTTGTTGGTGACTTCAGAGTATATCAGGTTACTCTGACGTCAACCGCTTTGGCAAAGGCCAGTGGCTGTGGCACAGAGGCACCCATGGATGATGCGCAGACCCTGAAGAAGCCGCCACGCTGGGCGGATGCCGTGCCGGACCGGGAGGCGCAGTTCGACACCAAGCGCCGCGCCGTCGTGCGGGCCGCCGCCCGCGCCTTCGGCCGCAGCGGCTTTCACAACACCTCGCTGGATGAGGTGGCGGAGGCGCTGGGCGTCACCAAGCCGGCGCTCTACCGCTACGTCCGGACCAAGCACGAGATCCTGTACGAGGCGAAGTGCATCGCCTTCGAGGCCGGGTTGAAGGCGCGCACCATGGCCTTTGCCGCGACCCCGGACCCGGTCCAGCGCATCAGGCTGTATGTCGTGGCCTATATCGAATTGGTGACGGGCGAACTCGGCTCCTTCGCCGTGCTGGCGGAGCCGGTGACGACCCTGCCCCCCGAATACCGCGACCTGATCATGGCGCGGATGCGTGAGGCTGACCGCGCGCTGCGCGACATGGTGCAGGCGGGCATGGATGCGGGGGGCCTGGCGCCTGGCGACCCGAAGCTGGCCGTCGCCTTTCTGATGGGCGCGATCAACCATATCGCGCGCTGGTATTCGCCCGATGGCCCGCTGACCGGCCGGCAGATCGGCGAGGCCTTTGCCGGTTTCATTTTGAATGGGCTGGTGGGGATGGATCGGCCGCGGCTTTAACCGGGCAACCGCCGGCCCATATCACGCCGATGCTTCCCCTCTCCGTTCTCGACCTCTCCCCCATTCCCGAAGGCGGCACGGCCGGCCAGGCGCTGCGCCATTCGGCCGAGTTGGCCCGCCATGCGGAGGCGCTTGGCTACCGGCGCTTCTGGATGGCCGAACACCACAACATGACCGGCATCGCCAGTGCCGCGACCGCGGTGGCCCTGGCCCATGTCGCGGCCGGCACGCGCAGCATACGCATCGGCGCCGGGGGCATCATGCTGCCGAACCATGCGCCGCTGATGGTGGCCGAGCAGTTCGGGACGCTGGCGGCGCTGCACCCGGGGCGCGTCGATCTTGGACTCGGCCGGGCGCCCGGCTCCGACCAGGTCACCGCCCGCGCCCTGCGGCGGAACCTGGCATCTGGCGCCGATGAATTCCCGCAGGATGTCGTGGAGCTTCTGGGCTATTTCCAACCCGCGGTCCCCGGGCAGGCCGTGCAGGCGGTGCCGGGCGCGGGGCTGGCGATCGAGGCATGGATCCTCGGCTCCAGCACCTTTGGTGCCCAATTGGCCGCGATGCTGGGGCTGCCCTTCGCCTTCGCGTCGCATTTCGCACCGACGCAGATGATGGAGGCGGTCGCGATCTATCGTGACCGGTTCCGTCCATCGGAGCGGCTGGCGGCGCCGCATGTGATGCTGGGGGTGAATGTCTTCGCCGCCGATACCGATGCGGAGGCGCGGCGCTTGTTCACCTCCCTGCAGCAGGCTTTCCTGAACCTGCGGCAGGGACGGCCGGGCAAGCTGCCGCCGCCCGTGGATGGGCTGGATGCGCGGCTTGACCCGCATGGCCGCGCGATGCTGGCCAACGCGCTGGCCTGTTCGGTCGTGGGCGATCCGGAGACGGTGCGCCGCGGCCTGGACGATTTCGCGGCCAGGACCGGGGCCGATGAACTGATGGTCACGGCCCAGATCTTCGACCATGCCGCGCGGCTGCGGTCGTTCGAGATCCTGGCGCATGTCCAGGCCGAGGCCAGCATGGCGTCGTAGGCTTCCGCCTACACCACCATCGCCATCTGCTGCGGGTCGAATTCCATCCAGACGGCCTCCCCGACCTCATGGATCTGCAGTGGCGGCGCCGTTGCGCGCAGCCGCAGGGCGCTGTTCCCCGCGCTCACGACATAGTCCCAGGTCTCGCCCAGGAAGGTGCGCTGCGCCACGACGCCCTCCATCATCGGGCCGGCGCCGGGCGGGCGGGCGCGATGCAGGCCGATGCTCTGCGGCCGCACGGAGACCAGGATGTCGCCACCCGCCGCCGTGCCCGCGCCAGGCACCTCACCCGCCTGCATCGACATGCCACCAAAACCGATCTGGCCGTTGCGCAGTTCCGCCTTGAGCAGGTTGGTGCGGCCGATGAAGCCGGCGACGAAGCGCGTGCGTGGCCGCGTGTAGAGCATATGCGGCGCATCCACCTGTTCGATGCGCCCGGCATTCATCACCGCGATCCGGTCGGAGGTCGCCATCGCCTCCGACTGGTCATGCGTCACATAGACGGTGGTAATGCGGAATTCGTCGTGCAGGCGACGGATTTCGAAGCGCATTTCCTCGCGCAGATTGGCGTCGAGGTTGGACAGTGGTTCGTCCAGCAGCAGCACCGCCGGCTTGACCACGATGGCGCGCGCCAGGGCGACGCGCTGTTGCTGGCCGCCCGACAATTCGGCCGGGTAGCGGCCCGCCAGGTGGCCCATCTGCACGACCTCCAGGATTTCGCCCACGCGGCGGCGGATCTCCTCGCTGGAGAGTTTGCGCAGCTTCAGCCCGAAGCCGACATTCTCCGCGACCGTCATGTTCGGCCATACGGCATAGCTTTGGAAAATCATCGACATGCCGCGCTTTTCCGGCGGCAGCACCGCGCCATGGGCGGAAATCACCTCCCCATTGAGCGAGATGGTGCCCTCGTTCGGATCGACGAAGCCGGCGATCATGCGCAAGGTGGTGGTCTTGCCGCAGCCGGAGGGGCCGAGGAGGGAGACGAACTCCCCTTCCTCCAAGGTCAGGTCGATATTGTCGACCACGCGGTTGGTGCCATAGGCCTTGGTCAGTCCCTGAATCGAAAGACGCGACATTCTCAGTTTCTCCGCAGCATGAAGTCGCGCCCGGCCAGCTTCATGCCGATGCCCACGAACACCAAAGTCACCAGCAGCAACAGGCCGCCGAACGCAGCAAGCACTTCGAAATTCCCCGCCTCGCTGAGGTCGTAGAGCAGCACGGACATCGTCCGTGTGCGCGGCCCCACCAGGAAGATCGCCGCCGACAATTCGCGCGAGGCGACGATGAAGACGATCAGCCAGCCGCCCAGCAGCGATTTGCGCACCAGCGGTGCGGTGATCATCCGGATGGCATGCAGCCGCCCGCTGCCGAGGATGCGCGCCGCCTCCTCCATTTCAGGATGCACGGCCCTGATGGCGGAGGAGGAATTGGCATAGGCAATGGGCAGGAAGCGCGCCGTGAAGGCCAGGATGATGATCGCCGCCGTGCCATAGAGCGCGAAGGGCGGCGCGGCATAGGCCGCATAGAAGCCGATCGCCATGACGATGCCCGGAATGACGAAGGGCGCCATCGCAAGGAACCCCAGCGCATCGCCAAAAGGCACCAGCTTGCGGTTCACGATATAGGCGATCAGCAAGGCCAGGAACACCGCCATGCTCGCCGCCGTGGCGGAGAACCAGAGCGTATTCCAGATCGATGGCATCGCCATCTCATGTTCGAAGATCAGCAGGCGGTAGTTGGCGAGGGTCAAATTGTCGAAACTTAACCCACGCCCCCAGGCCTTGGCGAAGGATGCCTGCAACAGCACGAACAAGGGTGCCACCACTGCCATCAGCCCGACCATCGCGCACCAGCCGAACGCCAGCCAGCGCCAGGGGCCGAGCTTGATCGGCCGGCGTTCACCGCCCTTGCCGGTCTGGGAGACGAAGCCCTTGCGTGCCAAAAGCAGCCGCTGCACCACGATCATCAACGCGGTGATCAGCAGCAGCGGCATGGCATAGGCTGCCGCGACCTCGACCCGCACAGGATACTCGAAGAATTGCCATAGCTGCGTCGTGACCACGTTGATGCGCGCCGGGATGCCGATGATGGCCGGCGTGCCGAACAGCGCGATGGCTTCCAGGAAGACGATGATGAAGCCCGCCATGATCGCCGGCCAGACCAGCGGCAGCGAGACTTTGCGCATCGCCGTCCAGGTGCCGGCGCCAAGGATATTGGCGGCGTCCTCCATCTCCGAGGACACGAGGTCCAGCGCCGATTTCACGAAAATGAAGACCAGCGGAAAGGCATTCAGCGCGATGACCATCGCCATGCCGGTAAAGCTGTAGATGTTGAACAGCCCGGACTCGGCCCCCGTCGCCCAGCGCCAGGCCACGTTGAGGAAGCCCGAATTCGGCCCCGCGAGCAGGATCCAGCCGACCGCGCTGAGGTAGGGCGGCAGGATGAAGGCACCCAGCACCACGGCCCAGGTCAGGCCCTTGAACGGCATATCGGTGCGCGACACCGCCCAGGCCATCGGCACCGCCATGATGACGGCCAGGGTGGCCGAGATGGTGCCCAACAACAGCGAATTGCGCAGCGCGTCGACATAACGCGCCCTTCCATAGGCCGAGACATAATTCGACAGGGTGAAGGCGCCGGTCCCGCGCGTTTCGAAGCTGACGACCAGCAACTTGCCAAGCGGGAAGGCGACCAGGAACAACAGGATCGCGATCAGCGCGATCCACAGCAGCATCACCGGCTCGATCCGCGCGAGCCGGCGGGCGATGCGGCCGCGCGGCGGCGCCACGCTGCGGGGGAGTGCGGGCGCCTCGCTCATCGTGCCGTCCTATCAAACGCCAAAGGTGTCACGCCAAAGCTCCTTAACATCGGTCATCTCAGTCTCGATCTGGCGCGGCGTGGGCGTGATCAGGTTCAGTTCGTCGAGCGGGCGGGAGCCTTCGGGCGGCGGCACCTCCGGCCGCAGCGATTCCGCGTAGTATTCGCGGATCGTGCGCGAATAGGCGGGGCCGGTCATGAACTCCATGAACAGTTTTGCCGCATTCGGCTTCGGCGCATTGACGATGGCACCGCTCGGCGAGGGCACCATCAAGGTGCCATCACTCGGGTAGATCAGCGTCAAGGGATTGCCGCGGGACGCGCTGAACAAGGTCGCGGCAGAGGGGATGCAGACGCCGACGAGGCGTTCGCCCGAATTGAGCGTGGTCACCGGATCGCCCGCCGAACGGCCGATCTGCGGCCGGTTGCGTTCCAGCCCCTTGAAGTAGTCCACGCCATAGGCCTGACGCATCAGGATGGCCCAGTTGCCGATCGCGCCGCTGAAGCCGGGATGGCCCACGGCCAGCTTGTCGCGCCACTTCGGATCGGTCAGTTCGCGCCAGGACTTGGGCGCATCCGCCTCGGTCACCCGGTCGCTGCGGCGGGCCAGCATGTAGAGCGCCAGGTAGGTGATCTGGAAATGCCCATCCGGATCGGCGGCATCGCGCGCGCCCTTCACCATGCCGGCCGCGTTCACCGGCTTGTAGGGCATCAGCCGCCCTTCGCCCTTCAGGAAGGTGAAGTGGCTGTAGTCGGTGGAGCTGAAGACATCGCATTGCGCGACGCGCGCACGCGCATCCTGCGACAGCCGCTGGAAGGCGACCTGGGACGTCGTGCGCACCACGTTGCAGCGCACGCCCGGGTAGCGCGCGACGAAGGCGCGGCCCACGGCCTCCGAGGGTTCCGCCTGCAACTGGCCGGTGTACCAGGTCAATTCGCCCTCACGCTGCGCCGCCTGGTACAGCGCCTGCTCATGCGCCGGCATGTCCTGCGCCGCGGCGTTGCGCGACGGCAGGATGGTGGCCGCCGCGAGGGCCGCCGAGCCGCCCAGCACGCCGCGCCTGGAAATGTCGATCATGTCGTCCTCCGATTTAGTATCAAGTTTCTTGTCTTACACACGAAACGTCTCGCGCCAGGTTTCCAGCACTTCGGGCACGCCCGATTCCTGTTCCGCCAGGCTCGGCGCCAGCAGGGTGAGTCCGGTGAGCGCGCGGGCACCGGCCGGCGGCGGCACATCCGCGCGCAGCGGTTCGTTGAAGCTCAGGCGCACGGTTTCCGAAAGCTGCTTGCCTGTCTGGAATTCCATGAACAGCTTGGCCGCATTGGGATGCGGCGCGTTGGAGGGAATCGCCGACGGCGAGATCGTCGCCAGCACGCCCTCGGTCGGATAGATCAGCTTCAGCGGATTGCCGCGGGAGATGGCGAGCGCCGTCGTGCCCACCGGCACGCAGAGCCCGACCGAACGCTCACCCGCGTTCATGGTCGTCACCGGATCCTGGCTGGATCGGCCGATCTGCGGATTGTTGCGCTCCAGCCGCGTGAAATAGTCCCAGCCATACATCTTGCGCATCTGCACAGCCCAGACGCCGATGGCGCCGCTGAAGCCCGGATGCCCGACGGCCAGCTTGTCCTTCCACCGCGGATCGAGCGCATCGGTCCAGCTTCTCGGCGCATCGGCCTCACTGACCAGGCGCGTGTTATGCGCCATCAGGTAGAGGCCGAGGTAGCTGGTGTGGAAGAAATTATCGGGGTCGATGTTCTGGAGTGCCGGCAGCATCCCCTTGGAATTTTCCGGCAGGAAGCGCGTCAGCTTCCCCTCCCGCTTCAGCAGCGTGTAGTGGCCCGAATTCGTCGAGCTGAACACGTCGCATTGCGCGGCATTGGCACGGGTGTCCTGCGACAACCGCTGGAAGGCGACCTGGGATGTGCTGCGCACCACGTTGCAGCGCACGCCAGGGAAGCGTTCGTTGAAGGCGCGACCGACGGCTTCCGAGGTTTCGGCGTTGTACTGGCCGGAATACCAGGTGATCTGCCCCTCACGCCGCGCCGCGTCATAGAGCTGTCGCTCATGCGCCGGCATGTCCTGCGCCACCGCGCGGGTGCTGGCCCCGATGATGGCGAAGCCGGTGGTGAGGGTCAGGAGTTGGCGCCTGTTCAAGCTGCTCATTTTTTTACCTCCCTGGTTGGCGCGATCGGTCAGCGCCCCGTGAAGACCGGCGGTCGCTTGGCCATGAAGGCGGCGCGCCCCTCAGCGAAGTCGGCACTGTCGAAGCAGGCGCGATAAAGCGCATCGAAACTGGCCTGGTCGGCCTGTGCCGGGTCGCCGGCGATCTGGTCGATCCCCTCCTTCGAGGCACGGATCGACAGCGGTGCGTTGCGCGCCATGGTCATCGCCATCTCGGTCACCACCGATTCAAGCTCCGCCGCTGGCACCACGCGATTGACCAGGCCGACGCGCAGCGCTTCCTGCGCATCCAGGAAGCGGCCGGTGAACATGATCTCCTTGGCCACCGCCGGCCCCACCAGCGCCACCAGGCGCCGCAGTTGATGGTAGGCATAGGCGACGCCGAGTTTCGCCGCGGGAATGCCGAAGCGGCCATCCTCCGCCGTGATGCGGATGTCGGCCACCATCGCCGTGGCGCAGCCGCCGCCGATGCAGAAGCCGTTGATCATCGCGATCAACGGCTTGTCCAGCGCCTCCAGCCGCTTGCGCGCGGAAGAGGAGACGGCGGAGTATTTCGCCTCCGCCTCGGCGCTGTCGCGCAGCTTCTCGAACTGGCTGATATCCGCGCCGGAGGCGAAGGCCTTGCCGCCCGCGCCCGACATCACCACCACGCGCACGTTCGGGTCGTTGGCGAAGCGCTCGGCCACCTCGGCCACGGCCTCCCACATATCCAGCGAGATCGCGTTGCGTTTCTCTGGCTGGTTGAAGGTCAGCCAGCCGATGCCATCCTGGATTCGGGCCAGGATTTTGGGTGTGTTCAGCGTGATCGTCATGCCATCCATGGCCCTGTCTCCTATTGAACCACGCGCGCGGCGCGCAGCCCGGCGATGTCGTCGGCGGTCATGCCCAGCTCGGCCAGGACCGCATCCGTGTGCTGATTCGAGTCGGGCGTTGCCGAGCGGATGCCCCAGGGCGTGCCGCTCATGTTGATGGGCGTCCGCACGAGTTGCTGATCGCCCAGGCGCGGATGCGCCACCCCCTTGGCAAGGGCCAGATGCTGCACCTGCGGGTCGGCAAAAACCTGGTCGATGGTGTTGATATGGCCGCAGGGAATGCCCGCGGTGTCCAGCACCTCGATCCAATGCAGGCTCGGCTTGGTGGTTGTGATGGCGGCGATCGCGGCATTGATCGCGACGCGGTCATCCGACCGCCCGTCGCGCGTATCCCACCCCGCGCGCGTCTTCCAATCCGGCTGGCCCAGCGCGTCGCAGAAGCGTCCCCACATGCGTGGCGAGGGTGCGGCCAGGGTGATCGGCTGGTCCGCGGTCGGGTAGACGCCGGTCGGGATGGCGGTCGGGTGGTCGTTGCCCGCCTGCCCCGCCACCTGCTGCGCCAACAGCCAGCGCGACGCCTGGAAGTCCAGCATGAACACCATCGCTTCCAGCAGGCTGGTATGCACCCAGCGCCCCTGCCCGGTCTTCACCCGGTCGAACAGCGCCATCATCACGGCCAGCGCCAGCAAATTGCCGGCGGTCAGGTCGGCGATCGGGATGCCGACGCGCACCAGGCCTTTGCCCGGCACGCCGGTGATGCTCATCAACCCGCCCATGCCCTGCGCGATCTGGTCCACGCCGGCACGATGGCCATAGGGCCCGTCCTGCCCAAAGCCGGAGATCGAGCCATAGACGATGCGCGGATTGACCGCCCGCACGCTGGCGTAATCCACGCCAAGCCGGAATTTTACGGCGGCGCGCATATTCTCGATGACGACATCGGCGGTTTCGGCAAGGCGGAAGAAGATCGCCTTGCCCTCGGCGGTCTTCAGGTCGATCTGCATCGCGCGCTTGTTGCGATGCAGGTTCTGGTAGTCGAAGCCGTCCTGGTCGCCGGTGATGTCACCGCCCTCCGCCGTCGGCGGTGCGATGCGAATGACCTCGGCACCCCAGTCGGCCAGGTGCCGGACGCAGGTGGGCCCAGCGCGCGCGACGGTCAGGTCGAGCACGCGTAGCCCGGCAAGTGGCAGTCCGTTGGTCGTCATGCGCGCGATGGGCCAGCAAGCCGGCACGCTTCGCGGTCCATGCGACACCGCTTGGCGGTGGTCATTGTCGACGTCCTCCCGAACGTTCTTTCCGTCTCAAATGCCACCTTGCCGGGACAACGCAGAACTGTAAACATTTTCAGTGACGGCTGAAGCACCTTCCCTGCCGAACCGCCCCGATCCCAGCTCTCCGCTGCGAAAGAGCCAAGAAAATGCTGCACCGCAAGATAAAGGCAGCACCGTGAAAGCCCCCAGCCAAGTGTCGACACTTGCCCGCCGTCCCGCGCCGAAGCGCCGCACGCGCGCGACGGAAGCGCTGGGGATCGACATCGCGCGGCGGATCGAACAGCTCATCACCGAGGGCACGCTGCGGGCGGGGGAGAGGCTGAACGAGGCGACCCTGGCCCGCAGCCTCGGCGTCAGCCGCGGCCCGGTGCGGGAGGCCGCACGGGCGCTGGAAAAGATCGGCCTGGTCACCGTCATCATGAACCGGGGCGCCTTCGTGCGCAGCCTCGACCTCGATGAGGCGATGGAGGTCTACGAGATCAACGGCGTGCTTTTCGGCCTTGCCTCCGGCCACGCCGCCATTGCCGTCACGGCGCAACAGGCGCTCACCCTGCGCGGCATGGTGGAGGCGATGGATGCCGCGATCGCGCGCGACGACCGCGATGAATTTTTCGCGGTCAATTCCGACTTCCATGCCGCGATCATGACCTATGGCCGCAACCGCGAGGCACAGGCCCTCTACGACCAGTTCACCCGAAAGCTGCGTCTGCTGCGCCGGCGTTCCTTCGAAGCGTCGGGGAACATGCAGGCGGCGAACCGCGAGCATCGGGACCTGATGGAAGCGATCCTCGCGGGCGATGGCGTGCGTGCGCGCGATCTTGCCGAAGCCCATGCCCGGCTGGGCAGGGCCCGCTTTCTCGACGCCATCGGCCATGCATCCGAGGCCGACAACAAGACAAGGAAGGAGCCATCATGAACCTGCTCGAAAGAATCGGCGTCGATGTCGGTCGCCGCTTGCCACTGGAGGAGGCCATCGCCTGGGCCGGGGCGCATGGCGTGCGCCACATCGATATCCAGTTGGACACCGGCGCGAATGCCGTGACCCGCTTCGATGCCGAGCGCGCGCGCGGCATCCGGGCGGCGCTGGACAAGCACCAGGTTCACCTGGGCCTGCACACGCTTTCGGCCGTGAATGTCGCGGAATACTCGCCCTTCCTTTCGGAGGCGGTGGATGCCTACCTCAAGGCCTATATCGAGGCGATGCCGCTGCTGGGCGCAAGTTCCATCGTCGTGCATGCCGGCTACCACTTCACCGCCGATGTCGAGATGCGGATGAAGGCCGGGCTCGCCCGCCTGCAGAAGATGGTCGAGTACGCCGAGAAGAAAGGCGCCCTGCTGCTGCTGGAAAACCTGAACCCGGAACCGGAGAAGGCGGAGGTCCACTACCTCGCCCATACGCCCGAGGAATGGCGCTACTACTACGACGCCATCGACAGCCCCGCCTTCGCGCTGAGTTTCACCGCCAACCACGCGCATCTGCTGCCCGAGGGGGTCGAAGGCTTCCTCGCGCAGATCCCGCTGGATCGCGTCGTCGAGGTCCGACTGGCGGATTGCTGGCGCAACGGCCACGAACAGCACCTGATCCCCGGCGAGGGCGACTTCGACTTCGGCGACATGTTCCGGCGGATCGAGGGCATGGGCTTCAAGGGCCACTACATGAACGCCTTCGGCACGCTGGACGACATGAACCAGGCCCGCACGCGCCAGGTCGCGGCGGCCCAGGCCGCCGGCGCCGCCGCATGACGCGCATCGTTTCCGTCACCGCCGCCGTCGAGCGACTGGCGCCGGTGGATGCCGCGCGCGGCTATGCGGGGTTGGACACCCCGGCCTTCGTGCGCTGCCGCGTGGAGACGGAGGATGGGCTGGTCGGCACCGGCGTCACCGGCCGTTTCCTGGGGCCGGAAGTGGCGGCCCTGCTTGGGCAGGGTTTCGATGAGGCGTTGCGTGGCGCCGATGCCCGGATGATCGAGGCCATCGGCCCGCGCCTGACGGCGCGCTTCAACCCGCGCAACGCGACGGGCGCCTTCGTCTCGGCGCTATCGGCGCTGGATATGGCGCTGTGGGATCTGCGCGCGCGGGCGCTGGGGGAGCCGCTGTGGCGGTTGCTCGGCGGCGCGCGCACATCGGTGCGCTGCTACGCCACGGTCGGCCTGCCAGGGTATGAGGAGGACAAGCTGGCGGCGGTCTGCAAAGCCTCGGTGGAGGCGGGCTTCGTCGGCGTGAAGATGCTGGTCGCGGCGGGTGGCCGTGGCGTGGAGGAGGATGCCAGCCGGGTGCGGGCGGTGCGCCAGGCCATCGGCCCCCGCGCACTGCTGATGCTGGACGCGAATTGCGGGATGAACGTCGCGACAGCCCGGCGCCTGGCGCTGATGGTGGAGGATTGCGACATCGCCTGGTTCGAGGAACCTCTGCTGGGCAATGACCTGGAGCAACTCGCGACCCTGCGCCGCGCCATCCGCATCCCGATCGCCGCCGGGCAGATGGTGCAATCCCTCGGCTGGTTCCGCGAGGCGCTGAGCCGCGGCGCGGTGGATTGGCTGCAGCCCAACGCCGCCTTCTGCGGCGGCATCAGCGCCATGCTGCGTATCCTAGCCATGGCGGAGGCCTATGGCACCCCTGTCGCCCATGCCGGGGGCTGGGACATCGCCAATGCGGCGGTGATGGCGGGGCATGCGGGGGGCGGGTTGCTGGAGATGCACGGCGCGCAACTCGCGCTGCGGGCGCGGCTGACGGAGGACCTGCTGCCGGACGCAGGGGTGATCCACATGCCCGACCGGCCGGGGATCGGCTTCGCGTTCCGGGAGGCTGCGGCGGGCTAGCCGCCCGGCGCCTGGGGCACCGCGCTGGTGGCAGCGGACGCCAGCCCCGGACTATGCTCGGCCCAAACGGGAGACGGGCCATGCGCATCGGGGTGCCGAAGGAGATCAAGGTCCACGAATACCGGGTAGGCTTGGTGCCCGGTTCGGTGCGGGACCTGGTGGCCCAGGGGCATGAGGTGCTGGTGGAGCACGCGGCCGGGGCCGCCATCGGCTTCCCGGACGCTGCCTATCTCGCCGCCGGGGCCACCATCGCCCCCGATGCCGCCAGCGTTTTTGCCACGGCGCAGTTGCTGGTGAAGGTGAAGGAACCGCAGCCGGTGGAATGGGTCCGCCTGCGGCCGAACCACATTCTCTTCACCTACCTGCATCTCGCGCCCGACCCGGCGCAGACGCGCGCGCTGATGGCCAGCGGCTGCACCGCCATCGCCTATGAGACCGTGACCGACGCACAGAATGGCCTGCCGCTGCTGGCGCCGATGAGCGAGGTCGCCGGCCGCATGGCGGTGCAGGTGGGCGCGACCTGCCTGGAGAAGGAGAAGGGTGGCGCCGGCATCCTCCTGTCCGGCGTGCCGGGTGTGGCGCCGGGGCGCATCGTCATCATCGGCGGCGGCGTTGTCGGCGCCAATGCCGCGCGCATCGCCACCGGCATGCGGGCGCGGGTGACGGTGCTGGACAAGAACCTGCGCGTGCTGGACGCGCTGGATCGCGAGTTCAACGGCGGCATCGCCACGCTCTACGCCACGACGGAGACGATCACGGAGGCGGTGCTGGAGGCCGACCTGGTCATCGGCGCCGTGCTGGTGCCCGGCGCGGCGGCACCGAAGCTGGTCAGTCGCGCCCTGCTGCGCCGGATGCGCCCGGGCAGCGTGCTGGTGGACGTGGCGATCGACCAGGGCGGCTGCTTCGAAACATCCCGCCCCACCACGCATGCCGAGCCGACCTATGTCGAGGAAGGGGTGGTGCATTACTGCGTCACCAACATGCCCGGCGCGGTGGCGCGCACCAGCGCGGTCGCGCTGAACAACGCGACACTGCCCTTCACGCAGCAGATCGCCGGCAAGGGCTGGCTGCGCGCCTGCCGGGAAAACCCCCATCTGGCGCGCGGGCTGAATGTGCACGACGGCCAGGTGCTCTACCCGGCGGTCGCCGAGGCGCTGGGCCTGCCGCTGACGCGGCTGGAGGATGTCCTGGCCTGAGCGCCGCTATTCCGGCGTCATGCGCGCCAGGCGCACCAGCGTCGGGTTGCGCGCCTCCTCCCGCGCGATCACCACCGGCATCTGGTCCATCGGCTCGTTGATCGGCGTGCAGCCCAGGGCGAGGATGCGGCGTACGCTGTCGGGTTCGTTCGTCGCGGTGGTCACGGCGGCATGCACGCGGGCCGCGATGTCCTGCGGCAAGCCGCGCGGTCCCCACATGCCCGTCCAGCTTTCGAAGACCAGTTCCGGGAAGCCGCTTTCGGCCAAGGTCGGCACATCCGGCAAGGCAGCGATCCGCTGCGGCGAACACACCGCCAGCGCGCGCAACTGGCCATCGCGGATCAGCGGCAAGACGCCGCCTGCTGGCGAGATCATCAGCTTCACCGCGCCCGCGAGGATATCGCTCACCGCCGGCGCGGTGCCGCGATAGGGCACGATGGTCACGTCCACGCCCAGGGAATGGCCCAGGGCCGCGGCGCCGAACTGCCCGAGCGATCCCAGGGTCGGCGTGGCGAAGGTGAAGTCCGACGGGGTCTTGCGGATCGCTTCCAGCAGGGCCGGCAACGTCTCCTCGGTGGTGTGGCGCGGGCTGCCGACCAGGATCTGCGGCACGATCGCGGTGCGCACGATCGGGGACAAATCCTGCACCGCATTGAATGGCACGTTGCGCTGCACGTGGCGCAGCATCAGCAGCACCTCGTTGGAATACAGCAATGTCAGCCCGTCGGGCGCCGCACGCACCACCACATCGGCGCCGATGGCACCATTGGCGCCCGACCGGCTTTCGATCACCCAATTCTGCTGCAGGATTTCCGCCGCCCGCGCGCCGATGAAGCGCGCGGTGGCATCGACCGTACCGCCGGGGGGGTATGGCACCACGATCCGCACGTTCGGCCGGCCCTGGGCATGGGCGAGTGCCGGCAGGGCGGCCAGGCCCCCCAAGAGGCTGCGACGAAGCAACGGGCGGTCCATGGCATGTCTCCGGATCGATGGTGTCCCTGTCAGAGCAATCCGCGTGCCGATCAGATGCGGGAGATATCCATGACCTGCGGCGCGAAGAGGTCGGCCGCGTGCAAGCGGCGCACGGACAGGCCCTGGTCGAAGGAGTAACGCGTGATCGCCTCGATATCCGCGGCACTTTCCTTCACGCCATAGGGCCAATAGTCGGGGCCCATCAGGGCGACGCTGTCGGCGGCCTCCGCCTCGACCCAAGGCAGGGTGATGTTCAGCGCGGTGACATCGCGAACTTCCTGCATCGCGATGTGCTTCGCCTCGACAAAGGCCTTGTAGACGCTGGTCGCGAGCCAGGGATGTTTTTCGACCAAGGTCTTCTTGATGCCGATCAGGTGCATGATCGGGAACAGGCCGGTCTTCTTGTAATAGGCCTGTTCCACAGGCCGATAGTTCGGGAACAGCCGGCCGATGTTCGGTGCCCCCTGCAGGTAGCAGGACGGCGCGCGCGCGGTGAACAGTGCGTCGAGTTCGCCCTTGGCCAGCATATCCACCAGCGTGCGGTCGGACGGGATGGGGGCCAGGTCCAGGCCCGGGATCGGCGCAATCGGCGTCCGCTCGTCACGGCCTGGCTGTTCCTGGCCGCCGCTGCGCCAGATGACGTCCTCCGGCCGGACGCCGTATTCCTCCTGCATCATGCCGCGCATCCAGACCGGCGCGGTCATCTGGTATTCCGGCAGGCCGATGCGCTTGCCGCGCAGATCCTCGGGCTTGGTGATGCCGCGATCGGTGCGGATGTAGATGCCGGAATGGCGGAAGATGCGCGAGACGAAGGCAGGAATGCCGATATACGGGCAATCGCCGCGCGCGGTCTGGATCAGGAAGCTGCTGAAGGAGAGTTCGGTCACATCGAACTCGGCGCTGCGGAAGGCGCGGAAGAAGACTTCCTCGGCGGCCAGGGGCAGGAAGTTGACGTCGCAGCCTTCGATCGGCACGCGGCCGTCCTTGATGGCGCGGACGCGGTCGTAGTCGCCGCAGGCGACGGTGATGGACAGCTTGGACATTCAGATGTGTTCCTTTGGCTGGGCGGCGCGGATGGCACGCAACAGGTCTTCGGGGCGGATGGGGATTGAACGGATGTCGATGTCCAGGCCACGCATGGCGTCGGCCACGGCATTCACCAGGACGGGGACGGCGCCGATGGTGCCGCCCTCGGCGACGCCCTTGACGCCACCGAGCGTGTCGATGGCATGGGTTTCGATATGGTCCATCGCCATGTCCGGCACGTCGAGCATGGTCGGCAGGGTGTAGTCGAGCAAGGTCGTCGTCAGCAATTGCCCATCGGCGTCATGCATCAGGCGTTCCATCAGCACCGGCCCGAGCCCCTGCAACACCGCGCCATGGGTCTGCCCATCCACGATCATCGGATTCACCATGCGCCCGCAATCATGGACGATGCTGTAGCGATCGACACGGACCTGGCCGGTGCGGCGATCGATGGACACCTCCGCGACATGGCAGGCGGCGGAGACGCTGCTGTAGGGCTGGTCCCAGTGCTGCGTCGTGTCCAGGCCAAAGGTTTCGCCAGGCGGCATGCCGCGCGGGCGCATGGCATGGGCGGTCCGGGCGATGTCCTCGATGGTGACGAACAGGCCGGGGACACCGGTGACCTCGGCGCGGCCGTCGTGAAGCACAATATCAGCCTCATCGGCCTCCATCAGGTGCCCGGCGATGCGCTTCATCTTCTGCGCGATGACGCGGGCCGCGGTAATGACGGCGCCACCACCTGCGACGACGCCACGGCTGGCAAATGTGCCCGATCCGAAAGGCGAAAGCGCTGTATCGCCTTCCATGACCGAAATGCGCTCGGCCGGAATCCCGAGGCTTTCGGCAGCCATCTGGGCAAAGGTGGTCAGGTGCCCCTGCCCCTGCGTCGCCTGGCTGACGAAGAGCACCGCACTGCCGTCCGGCTCAACCTTCAGCCTTGCGCCCTCGATCCCAGGAATCCGCAGCAGCCCACGGGCACGGTAGCGCGCACTGCCCTGCCCGGTCTGTTCGGTGATGCAGACGATGCCGATGCCGCGCAGCCGGTCCGGATCGTCGCGCCGCGCCGGAAAGCCCGCGTAATCCGACAGCGCCAGCGCGCGATCCAGCAGCGTCAGGTGCGGACCATTGTCGTAGCGGATGCCGCTGGCGTTGACGTAGGGATAATCCTCGTCCCGCAGCAAATTGCGCCGGCGGATTTCGACACGATCCAGTCCTAGCGCCAGCGCGGCGCGATCCATCATCCCTTCCAACGCCATGAAGGCGATGGGCGCCGCGACGCCGCGATAGGGGCCGGAGGGGGTGGTGTTGGTCGCCACCGCCCGCGTGCGGAAGGCATAGTGGTGGAAACGGTAGGGACCAGGGAAGGTGCGCGGCCCGCCGCCAGCCTCGATGCTGCTGCCGAAGGGAATGCCGGGATAGGCACCCGCATTGGCGATCATGTCGAGCCGGAATCCGACCAGCGTGCCATCGGCCTGCATCACCATCTCGACACCGAAGCGGATATCGCGCGCGTGGCTGCTGGCCAGGAAATCATCCTGCCGGTCGCCGACCCATTTGATCGGGCGGCGCAGCAGGCGCGCGGCGGCGACGGCCAGGATGTCCTCGGGGTAGACCGAGGCCTTCATGCCGAAACCGCCGCCCACATCGGGGGCGATCACGCGCAGGTCGGATTCCCGCAAGCCCAGCGCCTCGGCCAGCGTGTTGCGCAGCAGATGCGGCACCTGGGTCGAGGACCACAGGATCGTCTCGCCAAGCCCCGCATCGTGCCGCGCAAGGCAGCCGCGCGGTTCCAGCGAAACGGTGGCGACACGCGCGCTGGAAAAGGTCTCGCGGAAGACATGTGCGGCGCCGGCAAAGGCGTCATCGAAGCCGTCAGTGGCGGTGACGTTCTGGAACAACGTGTTGTCCGGCGCGGCGGGGTGGACGGCGGGTGCGCCATCGGCCAGGGCCTGTTCCAGGGTGACGATGGCGGGCAGCGGATCGTAGTCGACCAGCACGCATTCCGCGGCGTCCTCCGCCAAATACGGATCATCGGCCAGCACGATCGCCACCAGGTCGCCGACGAAGCGCACCGTGTCGGTGCAGATGATCGGCCGTTGCACAGGGCAAAAGCCCTTGATCGGCAGGTCGGGCGACAGCGGTTGCAGGTCGGGAAAATCCGCGGCGGTCAACACCACCACCCCCGGCATCGCACGCGCGGCATCCGCGTCGATGCCCAGGATGCGCGCATGGGCGTGCGGGCTGCGCAGGTACACCGCGTGCAGGGTGCCGGCGGGGATTTCGATATCGTCGAGGAAACACGCCTGCCCACGCAGCAGGCGGTGGTCCTCCTTGCGCAGCATATTGGCGCCGAAGCCGCTGGCGGGGGCGTCCATCACGCCGCCCGCATCAGGGCGGCGGCGCGGCGGACGGCCTTCACGATGTTCACATAGCCGGTGCAGCGGCAGATGTTGCCGTGCAGCGCCTCGCGGATTTCGGCATCGGTGGGGTCGGGTGTCTCGCGCAGCAATTCGATCGCCGCAGCCAGGAAACCCGGTGTGCAGAAACCGCATTGCAGCGCGTGTTCCTCATGGAACGCCTGTTGCACCGGATGCAGGGCGGTGGCAGTGCCAAGGCCCTCGACCGTGGTGATTGCCGCTCCATCCGCCTGCACCGCCAGCAGCAGGCAGGCGCGGGCCGTCTGCCCATCCAGCAGGATCGTGCAGGCACCGCAGACGCCATGGCCGCAGCCGACATGCGTGCCGGTCAGGCGCAGCGTCTGACGCAAAAAATCCGACAGCAGCAGGCGCATCGGCACGCTGTGCGTGTGGGGCGTGCCGTTCACGGTGACGGTGATCTCGGTCATGCGGCGATGCGGTCCGGTGCCAGGGCGTCAAGGACCGCGCGCTCCAACAGCCCCTCCAGCACGGAAAGGCGGTGGGGCGCCTGGGCGATCAGGTCGCTTGGCGCATCGGCATCGGCCAGCGCCGCGCGGGCGGCGTCGCGCAACAGGCGTGGCGTGGGGCGGGCGCCGAGCAACGCCGCCTCCGCACCCGCCAGTCGCGTGGGCCGGTTGGCGGCGCCAATGGCGGCGATGCGGATGCGCGTGATGCGGCCATCATCAGTTGTGAGATCGACGGCGATGCCCGCCATGGCAAGGTCCGCCTGGCGCACCCCGGCCTCGGTGAAGGCGGTGCGGCCGCTGGTCGCCGGGATACGCACCTCGACCAGCATCTCATCGGCGGCGATCGCGGTAACCAGCGCATCGACGAAAAAATCGCGCGCCGTGACCTGACGCTGCCCACGGCGGCTGGCCAGCACCATCACCGCATCCAGGCAGAGTGCCGCGGCAGGCGCCTCCGCACTCGGGTCGGCATGGGCCATGCTGCCACCAAACGTGCCGCGGTTGCGCACGGTGCGCGGCCCGGCAAAGTGCAGCGCCTGGGCCAGCAGGGGGGCGGCCTGCGCGACCTCGGGCGCGCGCTGCACGTCGATCTGGCGTGCCATGGCGCCGATGCGCAGCACGCCATCGGCCAGGATGATATGCGACAGCCCGGCGCAGCGGTTCAGGTCCAGCAGCACGGCCGGGCGCGCCATGCGCATGACCAGCAGCGGCATCAGGCTCTGCCCGCCAGCCAGCACGCGCGCGGCATCGCCATGCTCGGCCAGCAGGTCGAGGGCCGCGTCCACGGTGACGGGCGTCGCGTGCAGGAAAGGCGGGGGCTTCATCCGCGCGGGATCCCTTTGGAATAGGGGGTATGCTGCATAGTTTCGCGCGAGCCTGTCAATCACGCCTACACTTTGGAAATCTCCAGCGTGCCCGGATGGAACAGTTCCTCCACCGACAGGTGCCGCTGCGACAGGCCCTGGGTGAAGGAATAGCGCGCCATCGCCTCGATCGCCGAACGATTGGCCTCGATGCCATAGCTCCAGTAATCGCGCGCCAAGAACGCCTGCGCTTCGAGCACTTCTTCGTTCACCCAGGGCAAGGTGACGAAATTGACGCCAGCGTCCGACAACTCGTGGATCGCGATCGCCTTGGCCTGCACGAAGGCCTTGTAGACGCTGACGGCCAGCCAGGGGTGCTTCTCCAGCAAGGTCCGGCGGATGCCGATCATGTGCATCAGGGGAAAGATGCCGGTCTTACGGAAATACGCCTGTTCCGTCGCACGCGGGTTCGGAAACAGGCGGCGCAGCAAGGGGTTTGTGCCGATCCCGCGCGGCACGCGCGCCGTCACCAACCCGTCCAACTCGCCGGATTCGAACATTTCGGTCAGCGTGCGATCATGCGGGATCGGCGTGATGGACACCGACGGATCGACCGACAGGGCGGCACGTTCGCGCCGCCCCGCCTCGTCCTGGCCGCCAGTGAACCATTTGATGTCGCGCGGACGGACGCCGTATTCATCCTCCAGGATACCGCGCGCCCAAAGGCATGCCGTCATCTGGTATTCCGGCAGGCCGATGCGGCGGCCGACCAGGTCCTGCGGCGTTTCGATGCCGCGGTCGGCGCGCACATAGATGGCCGAATGGCGGAACACCTTGGAGACGAAGGCGGGCACCGCGATATACGGCTGCTCACCACGCGACAGCGTCATCATGTAGCTGCTGCAGGACAATTCGGTCACGTCGAACTCGGCACCGTTGAAGGCGCGGTGAAACGCCTCCTCCGCCCGCAGCACGACCGGGGTCACCTCACACCCCTCGATCCGCACACGGCCGTCAAAAATGGCCTGCACGCGGTCGTAGCGTTCGCAGGCCAGGCTGATCTGCACTGTCATCGTGGGCTCCTGAATCTCCGGACCGGACGCTAAGACATGCGGCTGGCGCGTGGAACACGCGAAATGTCAGGACCATCTTGCGGAGGCGAAAAAAAGCGGGGTACGCTGCATTTCCGCGGTGCAACAACGACGGGATGATGTCGCGCGACATGACCAGCCGCAATGAGCAGACCGGACCAGCGGATGTCGAACAACCGGTGCCGCATGCGGTGGCGCCCGCCGGCTGGGGCAGCGATTGCGTCGCGGAGATGCTGCGCCTGCTGGACACGCGCTACGTCGCGCTCAACCCCGGAGCCTCCTTCCGCGGGCTGCACGACAGCCTGGTGAACCACCTCGGCAACCGTGATCCGCAGATGCTGCTGTGCCTGCATGAAGGCCACGCGGTCGGCATCGCGCATGGCTGGGCCAAGGTGTGCGCAAAGCCGATGGCGGTGGTCCTGCACAGCAATGTCGGGCTGATGCATGGCACCATGGCGATCTTCAACGCCTGGTGCGACCGCGTGCCGGTGATCATCCTCGGCGCCACCGGACCGGTGGACGCATCGCTGCGCCGTCCCTGGATCGACTGGATCCACACGGCGCGCGACCAGGGCGCGCTGGTACGGAATTTCGTGAAGTTCGACGACCAGCCGGCCAGCGTGGCGGCTGCGGCGGAGGGCATGCTGCGCGCGGCGCGCATCGCCATGACGCCGCCCCATGGGCCGGTGTATATCAACCTCGACGTGTCGTTGCAGGAGGCGAAGCTCGCGGAGCCCTTCCGCCTGCCGGACGCATCGCGCTTTCGTCCGCCCCCGGTGCCGGTGCCGCCCGTGGATGCGTTGGCGGACGCGGCGGCTCTGCTGCGGGGCGCCGCCCGGCCCGCGATCCTGATGGGCCGCACGGGCAAGTCCGAAACGTGCTGGGGCCAGCGTGTCGCCCTGGCCGAACACCTGGGTGCCGCGGTCTTCACCGACCTCAAGGCCGGGGCCGCCTTCCCGACCGACCATCCGCTGCACGCGGCCCCGCCGGCGCAGTTGTTTTCCGCGACGACCAATGCGCGGCTGCGCGACGCCGATGTGGTGCTGTCGCTCGACTGGATCGACCTCGGCGGCACCCTGCGCGCGGCCTGGAACGGCGCGGATGTCACCGCCCGCGTCATCCAGGTGTCGCCCGACCAATACGTGCACAATGGCTGGAGCATGGACCACCAGGCCCTGCCGCCCAGCGACGTCCACCTGCTGTCCACGACCGAGGCGGTAATGCCACTGCTGCTGGACGCCCTGGGCGCCGACGCCACCCCCGCGCCCCGGCCAGCGGCACCGCCGGTCACCGCCAGCCTGCCGCGCAACCCCGCGCCGGAAATCGAAATCCCGCTGCTGGCGGAGGCGATGCAGATCGCCCTGGCCGGGCGCGACGCCTGCGTCGTGCGGCTGCCGATCGGCTGGGGCGGGCCGCTGTGGCACTTCCGCCATCCGCTCGACAATCTGGGCGGCGATGGCGGCGGCGGCATCGGTGCCGGCCCCGGCCTCGTGGTCGGCGCGGCGCTGGCGTTGCGGGAGGCGGGGGCCGGGCGCATCGCCGTGGCGGTGCTGGGCGACGGTGACTTCCTGATGGGCGTGACCGCCATCTGGACGGCGGCGCGCTACCGCCTGCCCTTGCTGATCGTGGTCGCGAACAATCGCTCCAACTTCAACGATGAATTGCATCAGGAACGCGTCGCGCTGGAACGCGGCCGCCCCGTCGCCAATCGCTGGATCGGCCAGGCGATCACCGACCCCGATGTGGACATCGCCGCGATGGCGCGCGCACAGGGCGCCGTCGGCATCGGCCCGGTGTCCTGCCCCAGCCAGATCGATGCCGCGATGGCCGAAGCGGTGGCCGCGGTGCTCGACGGGCAATGCGTCGTCGTCGATGTGCGTATCAAGCCTGGTTACGACGCCGGAACCGCGGCGGCGATGATGAAAAGAAGCCCCAAGGGCTGACGAAAACAAGTGAGGATCGCCACAGCATTTCCCAAAAGAAAGAGGTGGTTCGCATGATCAGATTGACCCGATCGCAGTTCCTGGCCGGTGCTGCCGCGTCGCTGCTGGGCACCCAGGCTCGCGCCCAGAATTTTCCGACGCGGCCGATCCGGATGGTGATCGGCTTCGCCCCCGGCGGCATCGTGGATTTCACGGCCCGCAGCATCACCCAGGCGCTCGGCGACCTGGCGGGGCAATCGGTCGTGGCGGAAAATCGGACGGGCGGCGGTGGTGTCGTCGGCACCGACTATGTCGCGAAGGCGGCGCCGGATGGCTACACCTTGCTGATCTCGGACCCCTCCATCACGGTCAATCCGTCGCTGCAGCCGAACCTGCCGTATGATCTGCTGCGCGATATCCGGGCGGTGGCGATCGTCAGCTCGTCGCCGCTGGTCGCGGTGGTGCCCGCGGCGCTGCCGATCAACACGCTGGCCGAGCTCGCGGCCTATGGCCGCGCCACCCCGGGCGGGCTGACCTATGTCTCGCCAGGCGCCGGCACGATGACCCACAAATCCGCCGAGATCTTTGGCCAGCGTGCCGGGATGGAAGCGACGGCCGTGGTCTATCGCGGCGTCGGCGCCGCCTTCCCCGACCTGCTGGCCGGGCGCGTGCACTACGTGTTCAGCGGCATCCCCGGCGTGTCGGCGATGATCGAGGCCGGGCAGTTGCGCCCGCTGGCCACCACGGGCGAAACGCGCTCGGCCAGCCTGCCGAATGTGCCGACGGCGCTGGAGGCGGGGTTCCCCGATTTCGTCTTCGACCTGTGGACCGGCGTCTTCGCGCCTGCCGCCACGCCCGATGCGATCGTCAACCGCATCGCCAGCCTGCTGCAGGAGTCATTGCAGCGCCCCGACACCATCGCCGCCCTTGCCCGGGCCGGTGCCGCGCCCCGTTTCCGAGGCCCCGCGGAAGCCCAGGCCTTCTTCCGCGCCGAAACCGAGCGCTGGTCGCGACCAGCCTGAAAGTGACGCCATGCGCCTGATCATCCGCAACATCGGTGAATTCTTCACGGGGCGCATCGATGCCCCCACCGCGCCCGTCACCTCGCTGTTGATCGAGGACGGGCGCATCGCCAGCCTGAACGCTGGCGATGCGACGGCCGACCGGATCATCGACGCAGCCGGCGGCGCGGTGCTGCCGGGGCTGATCGACGGGCATGTGCATCCCGTCTTTGGCGAATGGACGCCGGCGCAGGATGCCATCGGCTGGATCGGCAACTACCTGCATGGCGGCACGACCAGCATGGTCTCGGCCGGGGAACTGCATATCCCGGGCCTCGACTACAACGCGCTGACGCCGGAACTCGTCACCTCCATCGCCGTTGTCGCGCGGGCGACCACCGGCCGCGTGCGCTGGAGCGGCGTGAAGGTCATCGCCGGCACGGTGCTGCTGGTGCCCGGCATGACGGAGGCGCATTTCGACCGCCTGAAGGATGCCGGCGTGCGCTTCGCCAAGTTCCTGTTCTTTCCCTTCGCGGGGCGCGAGGCGGAGGCGCGGGACTACGTCGCCTGGTGCCACGCGCGCGGCATCCTCGTGAAAGTGCATACCGGCGGCGTCTCCCGCTCCGGCGCCAGCGCGGTCTGTGGCTTCGATGTGCTGTCCTGGTTGCAGCCGGATGTCGCGGCGCATGTCAGCGGCGGGCCGATCCCGATGTCGGACGAGGACATCGATTCCGTCGTGGACCACACGGCTTTCGCGCTGGAGGTCTGTTCATCGGGCAATTACCGCTCGACCCAGCGGCTGATCGAACGGCTGGTGGCCAAGGGCGGGTTGCACCGGCTTGTGCTTGGCACCGACACGCCGGGCGGCACCGGGGTCATCCCGCGCGGGATGCTGCGGAACATCCTTTTCGCGTCGTCCATCTGCGGGCTGACCCCGGGGCAGGCGATCGCCGCGGCGACGGGCAGCGTCGGCTTCGCGCATGGCTTGCAGGAAGGCGTGCTGGAGGCGGGGCGCCCAGCCGACCTGCTGATCTGCGGGCCGGTGACGGGGTCGGCCGGGACCACCCTGTCGGATGCCATCGCCCATGGCGACCTGCCCGGCATTTCGCATGTGCTGGTGGATGGCGCGCTGCTGGTCAGCGGCGGCAGCCGGCAGACCCCGCCGCCGACACGCCCGGCGTTCTTTTCCTGCTGTGGCGAGGCGCCGTCGCGCTTTGCCTGCACACCCGCCTGATTACTGCGGAGGCGGCGAACCGGCCGCGCTGACCAGGCTGCTGTGCAGCCAGCCGAAGGGCTGCGTTTCCCCAACCTGGAGCCAGCCACCGGGGGCGGTGCTGAACACCCGCACCGTATTGCCGCGGGGGATGACGCGCAGCACCTCACCACCGCCGCTGGGATGCATCCGCACATTGCCGGCCTGGCGCAGAATCACCGCCTGTTCGCCAGGGCCGGGCTGGAAGCCGCCGACGGGTTGCAGCACGGCCGCGGCTTCGGCGACCGGGCTGGGCGCCGGCCTTGTCGCATGCGGCAGGTCGGCGGGGATGGGCGGCAGGGGCGGCGGTGCGCCGCGGCGGGTGGCGGACGGGCCGCCATTGTCCAGGCAGCGCGACAGCCCTTCGACATAGACGCGCGTCGCCTCGCTGCTGGTCATCGCCACCATGGGGTCGATGCGGACGCCCGCGGGGTTGGCGGTGTTCGCCGCCTCCTCCGGGTAGGTGACGACGGCGACGAAGGGCACGAAGGCCTGGCCCGGCCCGCGCACATTCAACTGGCCGCAGATGGCGACCGTGTGGGCGATGGTCTGGCGATAGGCCTGCACGCCGCGGAATTCGATGGCGGAGGGGCCTCGCACCTGCACGCGCAACGCGGTCTCGGCCAATGTCTTCGCCTGGACCATGCGATCGGACGCGGCGGTATTCGCCCGCTCGGCCGCCGCGCTCGTGTCCTTGCGCATGTCACAGCCGGCCAGGGCGAGTGTCATACCCACCGCCAGTGCGCCTTGCCATCGCATCGTCGCCATCCCGCAAGTCATTGGATGTAACCACGACACGCGCAGGGGTGACAGGTTTTTCGGTCGCCACGGTCCATGGCAGTCATGCCGCCAGGTTGCGTCGTCCGGGCTTGACCATCGTGGGCGTGCGCATGGTCTGACACGTCCACGATTTCTCTCGTTCGTTATGCATCGGGATCGCGGGGCCGGGCCGGCGCCACATGCAGGGGTAAAGCGCGGAGCGGCCCGAAGTTGCGTGCCGACCCCATCATTTGAACGGCAGCACATCCTGCCCCATGCGCACATACCGGCCCATCACGCGCCGCACCACGACCCCGGCGACCTTGCGGCGCACCCGCCTGAAGCCCGCGAGACCACCCGCCCATAGGCATAGACTGGCGAATTCGGACGCCAGGCGCAGCCCGGCGACCTCGATCGGCTGCGTCAGCCAGAGCACCACGAAGGGCAGCCCGGGAATCATCACAACGATTCCGGCCAGCAGGTTGGCGACGCCGACCAACACCAGGTGCATTCGCCGCAGGCCGGCCAAGGCGGCCTTGGCGGCCTTCGCATGGTCCGCCACCAGCGCCGCGGCGGTCGATACGCCGAGTTGTGGGTCCACGAAGACCAGCACATCGCCACTGAGGCCGATCCGCGTCATCAGCAAATGCCCACCGCCCGGGCCAGCCCCGGTCACGATCTGCAATTGCCCGGTGCGCAGCAGGGCCTCCATCGGTCCCGGTAGCCATCGCATGACGGGCCTCAGCGCTTCGACGAGCCGAGCAGCGCACCCGCGGCAACGGTGGCCAGGGTGACCGCGGCATTCATCAGGTCGCGCCAATAGCCGGTGGACATCGACACCGCGTCGCGATGGATATCCAGCAGGCCGCGATATTCCGGCGTCATCAGCAGCGGCGACACCCGCATCAGCACATCGCCGCTGAGGGAGATACTTGTCTGGGCCACGATCTCCTCGGTCCCCACATCCCAGACCTTGCGCAGCCGCATCAACTGCGTCGGGCTGATGTCATAGGGCCCCAGCCGCAACGGGCTGGCGCCACCGCGATCATCCCCCTGCAACTGCGCCCGCGTCAGGCGCAGATGGCCCCAGAGCAGCCCGTCGCGCGGCAGCCGCTTGATGATGTCGAGGATGATCTCGCAGTTCTGCACCATGCGGCTGGTGGTGACCTCATCGACAGAGGGCAAGGTCGCCGCGATCGTGCCTTCCCGGCCCGGCGACGCCAGGCGCGCCTGTTCCTTGCGCTGCAGCAGGGTCCGCGCGAGCCCGCGGATCGCGATGAAGCGGTCGAAGGTCGGTGACAATTGCTCGCGTATCTCCAGCGAACTGCGCGGGGTGTCGGGGTCCTCGGCGAACAAGCCGCGCGCCAGTTCCACCTGCGAGAGGCCGAAGGATTCGAGCTTGCTGCAATATTCCTCGGCGATGTCGAGCAGCGCGATCGGCAGCGGCGGCATCGGCTCGCCGGTCATGTTGCTCTTGAGGATGGTGTTGATTTCCAGGCGAAGGAGCGACTGGCCGATCAGCTTGCCGGTCGAATCCGGGGGTGGCGCCACCGGCTCGGGCGGCGGAGCCGCGCGGCCGAACAGCCGCGCCCACAAGCCCATGGCCTCAGCCCGGCCCGGAGCGTTGCTTGTCGATCAGTTGCAGAAGGGTCTTGGTCAGCAGGTCGACATTGAACCGGAAGGTCTCGGTGCCGAGTTTCACGGCCTCATCATGCAACTGCTTGATCTGGTCGACCGAGGTCACGTTGTCGGAGAAACAGACGACGATATCGCCGGTCGCCATGTTGCAGGCGGTATAGGCGCCCTGGGTGCCGTCCAGGACCTCGACCCCGTTCGCCTCGCTGGCAATCTTGGCCAGGGCGGCGTTGCCGAGCAGCGTCCGCACCTTGACCGTCAAAAGACCCTCGGCGGCTTTCGCGAGCTTGTCCGTTAAGGCAGCGATCGTGGACTGCAGGGAGTCATCCGCCATGACCGGTTCCTTTTCACAGGAATTCTGGTCGGCAGTTTCAAGTATTCCCCGAAACCGTGCCAGTGAAATTTGGTCCAAAATCTGGTCAGGGTGCCATCGCCGCCAAATCGTCGAAGGTCAGCCGCAGCCCCTCCGCCAGCGCGGTTTTCGCCGCGATGCCCAGCGTCGCCACCGCCAGGGAGGGATCGCCCAGCGACATGCGGATATCGCCCAGCCGCGCCGGGCCATGGGTGATCGGCACGTCATGCCCGGCGATGGCGACCAGCGTGCGCGCCAGGTCGATGATCGACGTGGACCGCCCGGTGCAGACGTTCAGCACCGCGGCCGGCCGCGACGGTTCCGCCCGCAGCAGCGCGAGCCCCGCCAGCAGATGCGCCACGACATCGGCGACGAAGACGAAATCGCGCGTCTGCCCGCCGTCGCCATCCACCCGCACCCCCTGCCCCGCGCCGATCCGCGCGGCAAAGATGCTGATGACGCCGGAATAGGGCGATGCCGGGTCCTGGCGCGGCCCGTAGATGTTGAAGAAGCGGAAGCCCATCGTCGGCACGCCATGCACGCCGGTCGCGACACCGGCGTGGAATTCGCTGCCGAGCTTGTCGGCGCCATAGGCGCTGCTTGGGGCGGCACGGGCATCCTCACGGATCGCGGCCATCCCTTGGTCGCCATAGATCGCGGCCGAGGAGGCATAGACCACCGGGATCCGCCCCGCCTGGCGCGCCGCGTCCAGCGCGCTGACCGTGCCGGTCTGGTTGGCGCGATGGGTGCCGAGCCAATCCTCGTTCGACCGCGCGACCGAGGCGATGGCCGCCAGATGGATGATGCCGTCCATGCCCCGCGCCGCATCGCGCATCAGGGGGCCATCGGCGACATCGCCCTCGATCAGGGTGACGCGGGGGTCGAGGTTGTCGCGCTTGCCGGTCGAAAGATCATCCACCACCCGCACATCATGGTTGGCGCGCAGCAGCGCATCGGCGACATGCGAACCGATGAAGCCGGCGCCGCCGGTGATCAGGAAACGCGCCATGGCAGCCTCTTTCGCTTTGGGCGGGGCGATGTCGTTTTAGTAACGTTCCGTAGGGATGTTGAGAAGCCCCAGGCCTAGCCGAGTTCCAGGCTGGCGATGCCGAACATGCGATCCATCCGCAGATCCGGCAGCGGCCCCTTGTACATGCGGGCGGTTTCGAACCCGGGGACAAGGCCGACGGCCTCGGCCAGTCGCATCGCGTCGGCATGCGGTTGCGGCACGTCCCAGAACACCGGGCCTGGGGGAATGCGGGCGAGCAGGGCGGCAAGCAGCGCCTCCGCCACCTTGGGGGTCTGGGCGGTCAGCGGGCCGATCTTGTGGCCCTCGCGGCTGGGGCGGATGACGCCAAAGCCCGTCACCTCACCATCCGCCACCGCGGCCAGGGCGATGTGGCCGGGGGTGGCGATCCAGGTGCGGAGGAAGGCGTCGCGGGGTCCGGGAAAGACAGTGCGATCGAATGCCGCGACGGCGGCGAAAGGCACGCTGCCGGCGTCGACGACCCCATTGGCCGGCGCATCGCGCCGCGTCGGCGTGCCGCCAAAACGAATGTTGTTCCAGGCGAGCGCAAAACCCGATTTGCGGTAGTTGTCCTGCTGCGCCACCACGCCATCCAGCCCGACCAGGCGCCCGGCCAACTGCGCCATCCCCGCCCGCCAGATCGCGATTCCAAAACCCCGCCCGCGCGCCTCGGGCCGGGCGATGTAGCAGCCGATGAAGCCGAAATCCGCGCCGTAGCGGGTGGCGGCGATGACGGATTGCAGGACGCCATCTTCTTCCAGACCCAGGAACAGGCCGGAATCCTGGGCGAGGAAGGCATCGAGGTCGGCCATGCCCGGGTTCCAGCCCTCGGCGGCGGCCCAGTCGATGACGGATTGCGATTCGGTGGGGGTGAGGGTGCGGATATTGGGCATGTCAGGGCGCCCTATGGACTAAGGAGGGGATGGGATTCGAACCCACGGTAGGGGTTGACCCCCTACAACAGTTTAGCAAACTGCCGCCTTCAGCCACTCGGCCACCCCTCCAGAGGCGATGCCAGGCACACGACATATGCGACCGGGGATGTAGCCGTAGCGCGGCCCCCGGTCAAACCGTCTCATTCAGGCCAGTGCGACGTCAAACCCGCGCTGCGTCGCCGGGCGCGCCATCATCGCCGCATACCAGCGCTTCACGTTGGGGAATTGGGCCAGGTCGACCTTGTGCCGTTCATGCCGCCAGGCCCAGCCCAGGATGGCGAAATCGGCGATGCTGGGCTCGCCTTCGGTCGCGACGAAGTCGCGGCCCTCAAGCCGCCGATCCAGCACGCCATAGAGGCGCAGGGTTTCCTTGGAGTAGCGGGAGAGGCCGTAGCGCTGGTCGGCCGGGTCCTTGACCATCAGGAAGTGGTGCACCTGGCCGGGCATCGGGCCGAAGCCGCCCATCTGCCACATCAGCCATTCGGCGACGGCGATCTTTTCCCGCAGGTTGGCGCCGCCGAACCGGCCGGTCTTTTCCGCCAGGTAGAGCAAGATCGCGCCGCTTTCGAACACGCTGATGGGGGCGCCATCCGGCCCCTCGTCGTCCACGATCGCGGGGATACGGTTGTTCGGGCTGATCGCCAGGAAGGCCGGGTCGAACTGCTGGTCCTTGGTGATGTCGACCACCTTCACCGCATAGGGCAGGCCCATCTCCTCCAGCGCCACGCTGATCTTGCGGCCGTTCGGGGTGCCCCAGGTGTGAAGGGTGATCATGTATTGGGCTCCGTCAGTTTGGATGGGCGGGCGCGGCGCCAGGCCTGCAACAGGCTGAAGGCGACGGCCAGAAGGGTGGGGCCGATGAACAGGCCCAAGAAGCCAAAGGCGACGAAACCGCCGAAGACCCCGACCAGCACCAGCGACAGCGGCATGTCCATGCCGCGGCTGATCAGCATCGGGCGCACGATATTGTCGGCGGTGGACACGAAGACGGCGCCCCAGAGCGCCATGAAGATGGCCCAGCCCAGGCTGCCCTGGTCATACAGCCACCAGGCGGCCCCGCCCCAGATCGCGACATTCAGCGGCCCCAGGATCTGGCTGACCGAAAACAGCATGGTCAGGAAGCCGAGCGCCGCCGCCCCCGGGATGCCGGCGATGGCCAACCCGATCGCCATCAGCACGCCCTGCAGCGCCGCCGTGCCCACGACGCCATAGGCGACGCCGCGCACCGCGCCCCCGGCCAGGGCGATGGCGCCGGCCGCGACCGGGCCGCCCAGGCGGTCGGCGGCGTCGGTCACCGCCGCGACGATCTCCTCGCCATTCACCCAGAACATGCCGGCCACGGTCAGCGCGATCAGCAGTTGCACGATGCTGCCGGCGAGGCCTGATGCGACCGACAGCAAGGTCGTCGAAATCGTCTGGCGATAGGGTGCGATCAGTGCGGTCAGATGCCCGTCGCCCGCCATGATATCGGCCCAGTATTGCGCGATCCGCGGCCCCACGAAGGGGATATCGCCGACCCATCCGGGCGGCGCGGCCGGTGCCGAGGCCAGCAATTCGCGCAGCCTGGTCACGCTGTCGGTGATCTGGTCGGACAGCGCGGGCGCGATGGCCAGCACCGGCAGCAGCACGACGCAGATGGACCCCACCACCAGCACCCCCGCGACCCAGCCCCGTTGCCAGCCGCGCGCCACCAGCATCTGGCGCAAGGGCCAGGCGGCGATGGCCATGATCGTGCCGAACATGATGCCCGTCGCGAAGGGCAGCAGCACATAGACCACCCCCAGGATCAACCCCGCGAAAAGCGCCAGCACGATCGAACGTTCGATCAGCAGGCCGGTTCCCTGGTGCGGGGTCGGATCTTCCATCAGTCGAGCCTTTTTTTCAGGACCTCATTGACCAGGGCCGGGTTTCCCTTGCCCTGCATGGCCTTCATCGTCTGGCCGACGAAGAAGCCGAACAGGGTGACCTTGCCGGCCTTGTACTGGGCGATCTTGTCGGCATTGGCCGCCAGGATGGCATCCACCGCGGCCTCGATCGCGCCGGTGTCGGTGACCTGGCGCAACCCGCGTGCCTCGACGATGGCGGCGGCGTCATTGCCGGTTTCGAACATGATCTCCAGGACGTCCTTGGCGATCTTGCCGTTGATCACCTGGTCCCTGATCAGGTCGAGCAACCCGCCCAGCCCATCCGCGCCCACCGGGCTTTCGGCGATGCCGATGCCCAGGCGGTTCAGATGGGCGAAGAAATCCCCCGTCAGCCAGTTCGCGACGATTTTTGGGTCACGCCCCTTTGCCACTTTCTCGAAGAAGGCGGCGGTTTCCTTCTCCAGCACCAGGACATGCGCGTCATAGGGCGACAGGCCGAAGTCGCCGATGTAGCGGGCGCGGCGGGCATCCGGCAGTTCCGGCAGGGCGGCGCGCAATGTTTCGACCCAGGCCTCGTCCAACACCAGCGGGGGCAGGTCGGGGTCGGGGAAGTAGCGGTAGTCGTGCGCATCCTCCTTCGACCGCATCGACCGGGTGACGCCGCGGGCGGTGTCGAACAGGCGGGTTTCCTGGCGCACCTCGCCCCCGGATTCCCAAACCTCGATCTGGCGCTTGGCCTCGGCTTCGACCGCCTGCATCACGTAGCGGATGGAATTGACGTTCTTCACCTCGCAGCGCGTACGGAATTCCTCGCCGGCCTTGCGGACCGAGACGTTCACGTCGGCACGGAGGGAGCCTTCCTCCATATTGCCGTCGCAGGTGCCAAGGTAGCGCAGGATCTGCCGCAGCTTGGTGAGGTAGGCGCCAGCGTCCTCGGGTGAGCGCATGTCGGGTTCCGACACGATCTCCATCAGCGCGACACCCGACCGGTTCAGGTCGATGTAGGATTTTGTCGCATGCTGGTCGTGCAGCGACTTGCCCGCATCCTGCTCCAGGTGCAGCCGGGTGATGCCGATATCCTTGGTGCTGCCATCGGCCAGCTCGATATTCAGCACGCCCTTGCCGACGATGGGAAAGGCGAACTGGCTGATCTGATAGCCCTGCGGCAGGTCGGCATAGAAATAGTTCTTCCGGTCGAAGCGGGACCAGAGGTTGATCTGGGCATTCAGCCCCGCGCCCGTGCGAACCGCCTGGGCGACGCATTCGGCGTTGATCACCGGCAGCATGCCGGGGAAACCGGCATCGACGAAGGACACCTGCGTGTTCGGCTCGGCGCCGAAGCCGGTGGCGGCGCCGGAAAAAAGTTTCGACTCGCTCGTCACCTGGGCATGGACTTCCAGCCCGACGACGATTTCCCAGGGGCCGGTCGTGCCCTCCAGAAGATAGGTCATGCCATCACCTGCGGCAGCGCGGTGAAGCCCGCCGCGCGCTCGATCGCCGCGGCCACGGAAAACACCGTCTGCTCGTCAAAGCCACGCCCGATCACCTGCAACCCCAGCGGCAAGCCCTGGCTGTTCAGCCCGGCCGGCACGCTCATCGCCGGCAACCCGGCCAGGTTCGCGGTAACCGTAAAAACGTCGTTCAGATACATCGCCACCGGATCGTCCTGGCTTTCGCCCTCGGCGAAGGCCGCGGTCGGGGTCGATGGCGTCAGGATCGCGTCGCAATCGGCCCAGGCGTTTTCGAAATCGCGCCGGATCAGCGCCCGCACCTGCTGCGCCTTCACATAATAGGCGTCGTAGTAGCCGGCCGAGAGCACATAGGTCCCGATCATGATGCGCCGCTTCACCTCGGCGCCGAACCCCGCGGCGCGGGTGCGTTCGTACAGGTCCTGCAGATCCTCACCCGGCACCCGCGTGCCGAAGCGCACACCGTCGTAGCGCGCGAGGTTGGACGACGCCTCGGCGGGGGCCACGATGTAATAGGTCGGCAGCGCGAACTTGGCATGCGGCAGGCTGATCGGCACGATGCTGGCCCCGGCATCGCGCAGCCAGGCGATGCCCTGTTCCCACAGGGCCTGCGCTTCTCCGGCCAGGGCGTATTCGGCCGGGACACCGATCCGCATGCCCTTGACGGATGCATGGCAGGCGGCTGCGAAATCGGGCACCGCGCGATCGGCGCTGGTGCTGTCCTTGGGGTCGAAGCCGGCCATGCTGCGCAACAGGATGGCGCAATCCTCGACCGTGCGCGCCACCGGGCCGGCCTGATCCAGCGACGATGCATAGGCCACGATGCCGAAGCGCGAGCAGCGCCCATAGGTCGGCTTGATCCCGGCGATGCCGCAAAACGCTGCCGGCTGGCGGATCGACCCGCCGGTATCGGTCGCCGTCGCCGCCAGCGCGATCCGCGCCGCGACCGCCGCGGCCGATCCACCGGAGGACCCGCCGGGCACCAGCCGCGCCTCGGGCTCGTCGCGCCGCTGCCAAGGGTTCAGCACGCCACCGAAGGCGGATGACGCGTTGGACGACCCCATGGCGAACTCGTCCAGGTTCACCTTGCCCAGGAACACCGCCCCGTCGCGCAGCAACTGCGTCGTCACGGTGCTTTCATACGGCGGGACGAAATCGCCCAAGATCTTGCTGCCGGCGGTGGTCCGGACGCCGGCGGTGCAGAACAGGTCCTTGATCGCGATCGGCGCGCCCGTCAGCGGCCCGGCATCGCCCCGCGCGCGGCGTTCATCGGCCGCCCGGGCGGCATCCATCGCGCGATCGGCGGTGACGGTGATGTAGGCGTTGAGCGTCGGGTTCAGCGTGTCGATGGCGCGAAGATGCGCCTCGGTCAGTTCGACCGAGGAGACCACACCCTCCTCCATCGCCGAAAGCGCCCCGGCCAGGGTGAAGTGAACGGGTTCCATCACTCGACAACCTTTGGCACGGCAAAGAAGGATCCGGCGCGATCGGGGGCGTTTGCCAGCACCGCCTCCGCCTGGCCGCCATCGGTGACCGCATCGGGGCGCAGCGGCAGCACGGTATCGCCGCCGCCGGCCAATGGTTCGACCCCGGTGGTGTCCACCGACTGCAATTGTTCGATCCACCCCAGGATGCCGTTCAATTCGGCCTGCAGGCGGGGGACATCGGCCTCCTCGACCCTCAATCGGGCCAGGGAGGCGACACGGCGTATGGTGGTGGCATCGAGCGACATGCGGGTTCCCTACCAGCGCGCCCGAAGCGCGACAACTTGCGCCCCCTTCCTGGCGCCCGCATACCCCCGCCGTGCCCCTCCTTTCCCTTGCCGACCTGCGCCAAACCCTGCCCCGGCAGGCCTGCCTGATCGGGCTCGACCCCGGCACGGTGCGCGTCGGGCTGGCCGTCAGCGATGTCGGGCTGGTCCTGGCGACCCCTGCGGGGACCATGCTGCGCGGCAAACTGGCGGCGAATGCGCGGGACATCGCGGCGCTGGTGAAAAAGACCGGCGCCGGCGGGCTGGTCGTCGGACTGCCTCTGGAAATGGACGGGCGTTTTGGCCCGGCCGCCCAGGCGGCCAAGGACTGGGCGCGGGCCGTGGCGGATGCCGTCGGCCTGCCGGTCGCGACCTGGGACGAACGGCTGTCCTCGGCCGCCGTGAACCGGATGCTGATTTCAGAGGGCGACCTGACCCGCGCCAAGCGGGCCAAGGCGGTCGATGGCGCGGCCGCGGCCTATATGCTGCAAGCCGCCTTGGACGCGACCCGGCCGCCCGCTACCCTGCCACCGCCCGCCGAGGACTCGTGATGGTCGCTTTTCCGATGAAACACCTCCTCGCGATCGAGGGGCTGCACCCGCCCGAGATCACCGACCTGCTGGATCTGGCGGAATCCTACGTGCTGCTGAACCGTAGCGGGAAGACGCAGCGCGACCTGTTGCGCGGCCGCACGCTGATCAACCTGTTCTTTGAAGATTCGACCCGCACCCGCACCAGCTTCGAACTGGCCGGCAAGCGGTTGGGCGCCGACGTGATCAACATGTCCGTGTCCAACAGCAGCGTGAACAAGGGCGAGACCCTGCTGGACACGGCCAGCACGCTGAACGCCATGAACACCGATTTGCTGGTGATCCGCCACGCCCAGTCGGGCGCCCCGGCCCTGCTGGCCCAAAAGGTGGGTGCCGCAGTGATCAACGCCGGCGACGGCACCCATGAACACCCGACCCAGGCCCTGCTGGACGCGCTGACCATCCGCCGCCGTAAAGGCCGGATCGAGGGCCTGACCGTCGCCATCTGCGGCGACGTGCTCCACAGCCGCGTCGCCCGCAGCAACATCCACCTGTTGCTGACCCTGAACGCCCGCGTCCGCATCGTCGGCCCACCTACCCTGATCCCGGCGGAAGCCGCGCGACTGGGGGTGGAGGTGCATCACGACATGCGCTCCGGCCTCGCGGGCGCCGATGTCGTCATGATGCTGCGGTTGCAGCGCGAACGGATGACCGGCGGCCAGGTGCCCTCGGCGCGGGAGTTCTTCCGCTTCTACGGCCTGGATGAGCAGAAACTGGCGCATGCCGCGCCCGATGCGATGGTGATGCACCCGGGGCCGATGAACCGGGGGGTGGAGATCGCGAGCTCCGTCGCCGACGACCCCCTTCGCAGCGTGATCGGGGAACAGGTGGAAATGGGCGTGGCCTGCCGCATGGCGGTGCTGGACGTGCTGTCGCGGCGGCTGCCGAGGAACCGATGACCGACATCCTCATCACCAACGCCCGCCTTCTGGACCCCGCGACCGGGCTGGACGCGCTGGGCGCCCTGCTGGTCCGCGACGGCCGTATCCTGGACCACGGCGCCAACCTCGGCCGCCCCGACGGGGTGGCGGTGCTGGATGCCGCCGGCGCCTGCCTGGCCCCAGGGCTCGTGGATCTGCGCGCCTCGCTCGGCGAACCCGGTGCCGAGCACCGTGAAACGATCGCTACGGGTGCCCTGGCTGCCGCCGCCGGGGGCATCACCACCCTCTGCGTCGTCGCCGAGCACCCGCTGGATGACCCGGCCCTGGTCGAATTTCTGGCGAGGCGCGGCGATGCGACCGGCAGCCTGACCATCCTGCCCTATGCCGCCGCCACGCGCGGCGGCGCCGGTAAGGATTTGGCGGAATACGGGCTGCTGCGCGAAGCCGGGGCCATCGGCTTCTCCGATGGCATGGCGGCCATCGCCGATGCCCGGACCATGCGCCTGGCGCTCTCCTACGCTCGCGCCTTCGGCGCCTTCATCGCCCAGGCGCCCCAGGAACCCAGCCTTTCGGCCGGCGGCGCCGCGACCGAGGGTGAACGCGCGACCCGCATGGGCCTGCCCGGCATCCCCGCGGCGGCCGAGGCCATCCTGGTCGGACGCGACATCGCCCTGGCCCGGCTGACCGGCGGTCATGTGCATTTCTGCAATGTCTCGACCGGCGCCGCCCTGGCGCTGATCCGGGCGGCCAAGGACGAAGGGCTGGACGTCACCGCCGATACCGCCCCGCCCTATTTCGACCTGAACGAAACGGCGATCGGCGATTATCGCACCTATGCGAAATTGAGCCCGCCCCTGCGGGCCGAATCCGACCGGCTGGCCGTGGTCGCGGCGCTGGCGGATGGCACGATCGACGCCATCGCCTCCGACCACCAGCCGCAGGATGCGGATGACAAGCGCCTGCCCTTCGCCCAGGCGGCCGCTGGCGGCGCTGGATTGGCGACGCTTCTGGCCGTGACCCTGGCGCAGGTGCATGGCGGCAAGCTGCCGATGCTGGCCGCCCTGGGGCTGATGACCGACCGGCCGGCGAAACTGCTCGGCATCGCGGCCGGCAGCCTGACGCGGGGGGCGCCCGCCGACTTGCTGCTGTTCGACCCGGAAAGCGCCTGGCAGGTCACCGCCGGCAAGATGCCGGGCAAGGCGCAGAACACACCTTTTGACGGCCGCCCGGTCGAAGGCCGCGTCATCGCCACCTTCAAATCCGGCCGGCGCGTGTTTGGATGAGCCCCCTGGTCTCCGCCCTGGCCGCCGCGGTCCTGGGTCTCGCCCTGGGGTCCATCCCCTTTGGCCTGTTGCTGACCCGCGCGGCGGGGTTGGGCGACATACGCAGCATCGGCAGCGGCAATATCGGCGCGACCAATGTGCTGCGCACCGGGCGGCGTGGGCTGGCGGCGGCGACCCTGCTGCTGGATGGGCTGAAGGGGGCCGTCGCGGTCTGGATCGCGGCCTGGGCCTTTGGGCCGGTTTTTGCGGGTCTGGCGGCGGTCGGCGCAGTGGTCGGGCATTGCCATCCGCCCTGGCTGGGTTTTCGCGGAGGCAAGGGGGTGGCGACCGCCCTCGGCACCTGGCTGGCGCTGGCCTGGCCGGTCTTCGCCATCGCCGCGACGGCCTGGATCATCGTGGCGCGGGCCAGCCGGATTTCCTCGGCCGGGGCGCTGTCGGCGATGGTGGTGGCGCCCTTCGCCGCCTTCTGGTTCGGCGGCACCATCCTGATGCTGCCGATCGGCGCCATCGCGATCTATGTCGCGGCACGGCACCGGGCGAATATCGAACGGCTGATGACCGGGACCGAGCCCCGTATCGGCCAAGGCAAATAGCCGTCGCTTTCTTTTCACACCCGGCATGCTACCGGCGTTACGCATGCGTGATGTGACCCTCGACCGTCTTCGCCTGGCCCGTAGCGAAGGCGTCGGGCCGCAGACCTGGCACCGGCTGATGGCGCGGTTCGGTGGCGACGCGGGCGCCGCCCTGGCCGCCATGCCCGGCTTTCCCGCCAGCGGCCGGCCACTGGTTCCGGCATCGGTCAGCGCGACCGAACGCGAACGCGACGCCCTTCTTGCCAATGGCGCCCACCTGATCTTCGCGGGCGACCCGGGCTATCCGCCCCTTCTGGCCCTGCTGCCCAATGCCCCCGCCATGCTGGCGGTTCTCGGCGACCCTGCATTGCTGTCCGCGCGGGGCGCCGCCGTGGTCGGGGCGCGCGCGGCCTCGGCTGGCGGTCGCCGCATCGCCGAAAGCCTGTCGCAGGCCCTGTCCGAGGCCGGGGTCACAATCGTGTCCGGCCTCGCGCGGGGGATCGACGCCGCGGCCCATACCGGCGCGCTGCGCGGCCCGGCCCGCACGATCGCGGTGGTGCCGGGGGGGCTCGATACCCCCTACCCGCCGGAAAATGCCTATCTGCAAGACCGGATCGCGGCCGAGGGCGGTGCCGTGGTGGCCGAGGCCCCCCTGGGCATGGCCCCGCTGGCCCGCCACTTCCCCGCCCGCAACCGCATCGTCGCGGGCCTGGCCCTGGGCGTGGTGGTGGTGGAGGCAGCCCGCAGTTCCGGCACCCTGATCACTGCCCGCCTGGCCCTGGAAGCCGGGCGGGAGATCTTTGCCGTCCCCGGCAGCCCGCTCGACCCCCGTTCCGCCGGCGCCAATGACCTGATCCGCCAGGGCGCCCATCTGACCGAAACGGCGGAGGATGTGCTCGAACATCTGCCAGAGGTGCCGCATGACGGCCCGCTGTTCGCCCCTCGGACGGAGGCGCCACCGCCCTGGGCCGCCCCACCCCCCGCCCCGGCGGCCTCGGTCGAGGCCGCACAACTCCTTGAACTGCTTGGTGACACACCCTTGCCGGTTGACGAGGTGCTGCGGCGCTGCCACCTGTCCGCCCCGGTGGCAAGGGCTTTGCTGCTGGATCTGGAGCTGGAAGGCCGGATCGAGACCCAGCCCGGGAACCGCGTTTCGCTTGTCAGACCAGGGTAAGGCACCCGTCCGCCATCGGCGATCGGCCTGACATCAAAAGGATCAGACCACCCAAAATGACCGCCGTCCTCGTCGTCGAAAGCCCCGCCAAGGCGAAAACCATCGAGAAGTATCTCGGCAGCGGCTTCCGCGTGCTGGCCTCCTTCGGCCATGTGCGCGACCTGCCCTCCAAGGACGGCAGCGTCCGCCCGGACCAGGATTTTGCGATGGACTGGGAGGCGGATGAGCGCGGCGACAAGCAGGTCCGCGCCATCGCGGCCGCGCTGAAAGGCGCCGACACATTGTACCTCGCAACCGACCCTGACCGGGAAGGCGAGGCGATTTCCTGGCACGTCCAGGACATGCTGGCCCGCAAGGGCGCCCTGAAGGGACTGAAGGTCCACCGCATCACCTTCAACGAAATCACCAAGCGCGCCGTGCAATACGCCGTGGCCCATCCGCGCAAGCTGGATACGCCGCTGATCGACGCCTACCTGGCGCGGCGGGCGCTGGACTACCTGGTGGGCTTCACCCTCTCCCCGGTGCTGTGGCGCAAGCTGCCTGGCAGCAAGAGCGCCGGTCGCGTCCAATCCGTCGCCCTGCGGCTGATCTGCGAACGCGAAGCCGAGATCGAGGTGTTCAAGCCGCGCGAATACTGGACGGTGGAGGCCAAGTTCCTGACCCCGCCCGGCGCGCCCTTCACGGCGCGGCTGACGCATCTGGATGGCAAGAAACTCGACCAGTTCGACCTGAACGACGAGAAAAAGGCCCTGGCGGCTAAGGCCGCGGTCGAGGCTGGCAATTTCAGCGTCGGCGCGGTCGAAAAGAAGCGCACCCGCCGCAACCCGCCGCCGCCCTTCACCACCAGCACCATCCAGCAGGAAGCCAGCCGCAAGCTGGGCTTTGGCGCGCAGCGCACGATGCGGGTCGCGCAGGGGCTCTATGAAGGTGTGGCGATCGGCGGTGAGACCGTCGGCCTGATCACCTATATGCGAACCGATGGCGTGCAGATGGGGCGGGAGGCGATCATGGCCATCCGCGACCACGTCAAATCCGATTTTGGGCCCGACTACATGCCGGCCCAGCCGCGCGAATACACCACCAAGGCGAAGAACGCGCAGGAAGCGCATGAGGCGATCCGCCCGACCGATGTGGAGCGCACGCCGGACTCCGTCGCCGGCTACCTGAACGACGACCAGCGCCGCTTGTATGAGCTGGTGTGGAAGCGCGCGGTCGCCTCGCAGATGGCATCGGCCGAAATCGACCAGACGGCGGTCGAGATAGCCGATGCCAAGGGCCGCGCCACCCTGCGCGCCACCGGCAGCGTCATTGCCTTCGACGGGTTCCTGAAACTGTATCGCGAAGATACGGATGATTCGGACAAGTCGGCGGACGACGAAAACCGCATGCTGCCGCCGATGAACGCCAAGGATCCGCTGCGGCTGACCGACGCCAGCGCGGCAGGCAAGCCCGGCACCGGCGTTTCGGCCGACCAGCATTTCACCCAGCCGCCGCCGCGCTTTTCGGAAGCCTCGCTGGTGAAGAAAATGGAGGAACTCGGCATCGGCCGCCCCTCCACCTATGCCTCCATCCTGCAGGTCTTGCAGGACCGCGACTACGTGACCCTGGATGCGAAACGCTTCGTGCCGCAGGACCGCGGGCGGCTGGTGACGCAGTTCCTGGTGTCCTTCTTCGAACGCTACGTGGACACCAATTTTACCGCCGCGCTGGAAGAACAGCTCGACACCATCAGCGACGGCCGGGCCGATTGGCGCGCGGTGATGCGCGCCTTCTGGGATGATTTTTCCGCCGCCGTGGCGGAGACGAAGGACCTGAAGATCAGCGACGTCATCGACGTGCTGGACGAAGCCCTGGGGCCGCATTTCTTTCCCCAGAAGGCCGAGGGCGGCGATCCGCGGCTCTGCCCGAATTGCCAGAAGGGCCGGCTGGGGCTGCGGCTGGGCCGGACCGGGGCCTTCATCGGCTGTTCCGCCTATCCGGAATGCCGCTACACGCGGCCGCTGGCGGTGCCGGGGGCCGAAGGCGAGGATGCGTCGGGCGGCTTCAAGGTCTTGGGGACGGACGTGACATCCGGGCTGGAGGTCACGCTGCGGCGTGGCCCCTATGGACTCTATGTGCAACTGGGCGAAGGCGGCACCGACGAAAAGGGCAAGCCCACAAAACCCCGGCGATCCAGCCTGACCAAGGGGATGGACCCGGACACGGTCGATCTGGAACGGGCGCTGGCGCTGCTGTCGCTGCCGCGGCTGATCGGCGTCGATCCGGAAACCAAGGAAGAGATCAGCGCCGGCGTCGGCCGCTTCGGCCCCTATATCCGTGCCGGCAGCATCTTCCAGTCGCTGGAGGCCGGCGACGACGTCCTGGCGCTGGGGATGAACCGCGCCATGGAGCTGTTGGCCAAGGGGCGGGCGAAAATCCGGCCGCTGGGCCTGCACCCGAAGGACGCCGTCAGCGTCGATGTCCGTAAGGGGCGTTTTGGCCCCTATGTCCAGCACGGCAGCACGGTCGCGAACCTGCCGCGCGGGGTGGAGATGGAGAGCATCACGCTGGATGAGGCGCTGACCCTGCTGGTCGAAAAGGGCAAGGTCTTGGCGCCGAAGAAGGGCGCCAAGGCCAAGGGCCGCGCACCGGCGAAGAAGGCGGCGGCCCCCAAGGCCGAAGCCGCGCCGAAAACCGCCAAGGCACCGGCCGTGAAGAAGGCGGCCGTGAAGAAGCCTGCGGCGAAGAAGGCCCCGGCCAAGAAGCCCGCAGCGAAAAAAGCGCCCGCAAAGAAGCCGCCCGTGCCCGGCAAGGCAGTCTGAGATGGCGCGCCGTCCCCCAACTGGCGGCGGTGCGCCAAAGCCCAAGGGCGCCAAATCCGCCATCAAGGCCTGGCGTCACCGCACGCCCGTGGCCGCGAAGGAGGCCCCTCCACCACCAGAGGCCGAGGCGGAAACCGCCCCGGTCCGACGCCCGAAAAAGCCAGTCGAAAAGCCCCGCCGCCGCCTGGGCGCGCTGGAACTTCCGGCCGAAGGCCCGCCCGAGCCCCTGGCCGAACGCCCCGCGCGCCGCGCCCGCCAGGAGGACGGCAGCAATCCGTTGCCGAGCCGCGCGGAACTGCGCGCCTTCCTCGCCAGCCGCACCGGGCGCGTGGACAAGAGCACCATCGCCCGCCACTTCGGGCTGAACGCCGACCAGCGTCCTGCCTTGCGCGACCTGATGCTGGGGCTGAAGACCGACGGCACCGCCATCCCCGCCGGCCGCCGCGGCATCGCCGCCGTGCCGCCGCCCGCCCCCGCGCGCCGCGCACCGGACCCCGTCGTGCGCCGCGCGCCGGAAGCCGTCCCGCAATCCGCCCCCCTGGCCCCTGGCCGCCTGCCGGAAATGACCGTGGTGGAGGTCACCGGCAGCGACGCCGATGGCGAAACCATCGCCAAGCCCGTCGGCCACCCGCCAGGCAGCCGCCCACCGATCATTTTCATGCGGCCCGAGGCGGCTGGTCAGCCCGCGCTCGGCCCCGGTGAAAAGGTGCTGGCGAAACTGCGCTGGCTGGGTGGCGACAAGTATGAAGGCCGCACCTTCAAGCGCATCGCCACGCGCGCGCCGCAGCGCGTGCTCGGCGTCTTCGACGGCCGCCGCATCCAGCCCAGCGACCGCCGGCACAAGGCCGAATGGCACGTGGACGACGAACACCGCATGGGCGCACGCCCGGACGAGTTGGTCCTGGCCGAGCCCATGCCCTCCTCGGTCCTCGGCCCCCGCGCGGCAAAGATCGTGGAACGCCTGGGGCCGATGGGTGAAGCCGGGTCGATCAGCCTGCTCTGCGTCCACATGCACGGCATCCCCGACGTCTTCCCAGCCGAAACGGTGGCCGAGGCGGAACGCGCCAAGGCCGTGCCGCTCGGCAGCCGCGAGGATCTGCGGGGCGTGCCGCTGATCACCATCGACGGCGAGGACGCGCGCGACTTCGACGACGCGGTTTTTGCCGAACCAGATGGGGCCGGCTGGCGCTTGATCGTCGCCATCGCCGATGTCGCGCATTACGTCCAACCAGGCTCACCGCTGGACCAGGAAGCCTGGACGCGCGGCAACAGCGTCTACTTCCCGGACCGCGTCGTGCCGATGCTGCCGGAAGCGCTGTCGAACGGCTGGTGCAGCCTGAAGCCGCATGAGGAACGCGGCTGCCTCTTCGTCGAAATGCGGATCGGCGCCGATGGCAAGAAGCATCGCCACCGCTTTGGCCGCGGGCTGATGCGCAGCGCCGCGCGCCTGACCTATGACCAGGTGCAGGATGCGGAGGACGCGGGCGAGGACCTGCCCGGCGGCACGCGCCCGCACCTCTACGGCGCCTTCCGCTCGTTGCTGGAAGCGCGGCAAAAACGCGGGACCTTGGAACTCGACATCCCCGAGCGGAAGGTCCTGCTCGACGATGCGGGCAATGTCGCCGACGTCGTGCCCCGCCCGCGCCGCGACAGCCACAAGCTGATCGAGGAATTCATGGTCCTCGCCAATGTCTGCGCGGCCGAGGAATTGGAACGCCTGCACCAACCCTGCGTCTATCGCATCCACGACCGCCCATCGGATGTTAAGCTGGAGGCGCTGCGCCTGTTCCTCGGCACGCTGGACCTGCGGCTACCCCCTTCCAACGTCCTGCATCCGCGCGATTTTTCGCACGTCCTGGCCAAAGTCGCCGGCAAGCCGGAGGAGCGGGTGGTGAACGAGGCCGTTCTGCGCGGCCAGTCCCAGGCCGCCTATGCGCCGGAGAACATCGGGCATTTCGGCCTGGCGCTGTCGCGCTACGCGCATTTCACCAGCCCGATTCGCCGCTACGCCGATCTTTGCGTGCATCGTGCCCTGGTGACCGGCCTCGCACTCGGTTCGGACGGCTTGCCGCCCGAGGATGCGGCCCGCCTGCCCGACACCACCGAACACATCACCGCGACCGAACGCCGTGCCGCATTGGCCGAACGCGATGCGGTGGACCGTTATCTGGCCGCCTTCATGGCGTCACGTATCGGTGAGACATTTGATGTGCGAATCAGCGGGGTGACGGGCTTCGGCCTCTTCGTCACCATCCAATCGAACGGCGCGAGCGGACTCGTGCCCCTGACGAGTTTACCTGACGACCGATGGCTGCACGAAGACGCCGCCCACCGCCTGATCGGCGCCAGAACGCGCCTGGTCTTCACGCTTGGGGACGCCGTGGAGGCGCAACTGGTGACGGCCGATGCCCGCACCGGCAGCCTGCAATTCCGGCTGATGCAGGGCGATCCGCGGGCCGCGGCTCCCAAGGGCGCCACGCGAGGTGGTCGGGGTCGCCCGAAACGGCGCTGATCCGCCTTCTACCCGTCCTGCTATGGCTGGTCCTGCTGCTGGCCGGACCGCCGCCGGCCCGCGCACAGGATGCCGGCGGTTACCCCCGCGCGATGATCGAGGCGGTCTGGACGACCGCCCTGACCGCCATCCTGGAACGCCATGTTGAGGCCGCCAGCGTCGGCGACATCGGGCTATGGACCCTGCGCGGCCTGTCCGTGCTGGACCCTGTGCTGACCGCCGACCGGCAGGAAGCGGGGCTGCGGCTGCTGGCCAATGGCCAGGTGCTGGCGACGCGCCCCCTGCCGCCCCCCGGCCTGCCCCCGGCCGCCACGGCCGCGCGGCTGGCCGAGGCGCTGGCGGCGCTGGACCAGGCGGGCTGGAACGCGTCGCTGCCGCTGCGCCGGGCCGGCAGCGACCGCATGCTGGCCAGCGGCTTCGATGAATTGTTCAACCACATGGACCCCTACAGCCGCTACTGGCCAGCCGATGAGGCGCAGCGCGCGCGCGACCGCCGCGTCGGCCAGGCGGGGCTGGGGCTGCGACTGGCGGCCGGGCGGGGCAACCAGGTGGTGCTGACGGCCCTGGCGGTCGGCGGCCCCGCCGCCGAGGCCGGGTTGCGCGACGGCGACCGCGTGCTGTCGATCGATGGCGTGGCCGTCTCGACCCGCGACCTGGGTGCCGCGGCGGCACTGCTGGAGGGGCCGGCCGGGACCTCGACCGAATTGACCGTGATGCGGGCCGGGCGGCGGCGCAGCGTGCTGCTGGTCCGCCGCCCGGTGCCACCCGAAACCGTGCGCGTGGAATGGCGCGACGGCGTGCTGTGGCTGCGCGTGGCGGCGTTTTCCGCGGCCAGCGGCGAACAGGTGGCCAATGCGCTGCGCGAGGCCTTTGGCCGCGCCACGCCCCCCATCGGCGTCGTGCTGGATTTGCGCGGCAATCGCGGCGGGGTGCTGACCCAGGCCGTGGCGATGGCCGATGCCTTCCTGGATGGCGGGGTGGTCGCCCGCACCGCCGGGCGCCACCCGGAGGCCGTGCGCGCCTGGCCGTCCGACCGCATCGACCTGGCCGATGGCAAGCCGGTGGTGGTGCTGGTGGACGGGCGCAGCGCCTCGGCGGCCGAGGTGGTGGCCGCTGCCCTGGGCGACCGCGGACGGGCGGCGATCGTCGGCAGCACCACCATGGGCAAGGGGCTGATCCAGCTTCTGGTGCCGTTGCCGAACGGTGCGGAGATGTCGCTGTCCTGGTCGCGGATCCTGGCGCCCTCCGGCTGGCCCATCCAGGGCATCGGCGTCATTCCGGGGCTGTGCACCTCGCTGGGCGAAGAGGTACAGGCGACGCAGCTTGCAACCCTGGCCACCGGGGTCGCACCCATGGCGGCTGTGCTGGCGCGGCAACGCCAGGCGCGCGATCCGGTGCCGGCCACACAGGCCCAGGCGCTGCGCGCCGCCTGCCCGCCGGCCGAGGGACGGGCCGGTGACGTGGGGGCCGCGACCGCCCTGATCGCCAATCCGGACGCGTTTCGTGCGGCCACACGGCGCTAGGATCAGTGGACATTTGGTTCGGGATGCGGTCGGCGGCGCATGCGCGCCTACGGGCATCACGCTCTAAACGATGAATTTGCCGGTTGACCCCTGGCGCGGCGCCGCTAGGTTGCGGCCCGCAGTCATCACCACCCTGGTGATGCGATCACTCGTGCGCGGCCTGCCGCGCGGATAACCGGAAGCCGGACCATGGCCAAGTCGAATACCATCCTGATCAAGCTCGTGAGCACGGCCGACACCGGCTACTTCTACGTGACCAAGAAGAACACCCGGAACATGACCGGCAAGATGGAAATGCGGAAGTACGACCCCGTCGCCCGCAAGCACGTCGCGTTCAAGGAATCCAAGATCAAGTAACCCTCGGCCGCCTTCCGGCGGCGGGGTTACCGGCGCTGCCGTCGCGGCAGCGCCCCAGCACTACAGGGTGGCGGGGTTCGCGGCGCGGATCGTCGCCGACGCCCAATCGCTCGGCACCGAGACTTCCACCCGGTTGCGGCCATTCTCCTTGGCCCGGTACAGCGCGGCATCGGCCGCGGCGACCAGCGCTTCCGGCGTCGATCCGGCCCCGGCCATCGCCACGCCGACGCTGATCGTGATCGGCAGCAGGTTGGCGCCGACCCCCATGGGTTCGCACGCGATCGCGGCGCGCAGGCGTTCGGCGACGACGGCCGAATCCTCCTCCGGCGGGCTGGCCAGGACGATCAGGAATTCCTCCCCGCCCCAACGCGCGACGACGTCCACGGCGCGCAACTGCCCGGACAGGCGGCGCGCCACTTCCTTCAGCACCACGTCGCCAAAGGGATGGCCATAGGTGTCGTTGACCCGCTTGAAGCGGTCGACGTCCATCAACAACACCCCCGCCCCGGCCGAACGCAGCAGCCCCTCCATATGCCGTTGCACATAGCGGCGGTTGCGCAACCCGGTCAGGCTGTCGGTCACGGCCATCTCCAGCGACCTGTCCAGGTCGGAGCGCAGCCGTTCCTGGAACCGCTTGCGCCGCACTTGGTTGCGGGCGCGGGCGCGCAGTTCATTGGCATCCACCGGACGCAGCACATTGTCATTGGCGCCCAGGTCGAAGCCACGCAGCACCGCCTGCTTCTGGCTGGAATCCGCCAGCAACACGATCGGCAGGTCGCGCGTCGCCGCCTGCGCCCGCAAGCGTGAGGCGAAGCGCAGCGCCTCCATCTCCCCCCCCAGCGACAGCGACAGCACGGCCAGGTCGAAGCTGCCATCATGCAGCCGGGCCATGGCATCGGTGGGGTCGGCGGTGACCAGCACGTCCAGCCCATCGGTCGCCAGCACCCGCTGCAGCGCCTCGCCCTCGTTGCGGTCCTCGGTCAGGATCAGGGCGCGGGCGCCGTCCACCGATTCATTCGGCCCCTGCGGTTCGGCGAAGCCCAGCCCGCGCGCGGTTTCCGCCCGCAGGCGCCAGGCATCCAGCACCTGCTTCATCCGCAGCAGCGCGCGCAGCCGCGCGAAAAGCGTCGCGTCATCGACCGGCTTGGACAGGAAGTCGTCGGCCCCGGCCTCCAGCCCCCGCACCCGTTCGGCCGGGTCCACCAGGGCGGTGATCATCACGACGGGCATATGCGCGGTCGATGGATTGGCCTTCAGCCGCCGGCAGACCTCATAGCCATCCATGCCCGGCATCATGACATCCAGCAGGATGACATCCGGCACCCAGGACGTGGCGAGCGCCAGCGCCTCCGGCCCCGAGGTTGCCGTAGCGACCTCGTAATATTCCGCATTCAGCTTGGCTTCGAGCAGCCGCACATTCGCGTTGATGTCATCGACGACGAGGACGCGGGCCGTCATCCGCGGCTCCAGGGCCCACGCGCGGCCTGGGCCTTCCTGTCGCGCGGCCGATGGCGTAGGGATACGCCCGTTGTAAGTTCTTGATATGTCATCGTTTTGTCATGGAGCAGCGAATGAGCGACATCACCATGGGGCCGCAGCGCGCCGCAGGCAACGTTACCAACGCAGGGTTGTTCTTTCGCCGCTGGTTGAAGAACCCGTTGCAGATGGGATCCGTCATTCCCTCCAGCCCCTCCCTGTGTCGGCGTATCGCGCGGTTGACCGAGCATGGACCGGATCGCGTCGTGGTTGAACTGGGTGCCGGCACCGGCGTCATAACACGCGCACTGCTGGCCGCCGGGGTTCCGGCGGAGCGTCTTTACGTGGTCGAGATCGTTCCTGAAATGGCCGAACACCTTCGCCAGGCCCTGCCCGGCGTGAATGTTCTCTGCGGCGACGCCTTCGATCTCGCCCGCGTGCTGCCAGCGGCGCTGCACGGCCGGGTCGGGACCGCCATCTGCGGCATTCCGCTGGTGCTGCTGCCGATCGAACAGCAGCGCCGCTTCGTCGCGGCGGTGGACGCGGTGGCCCCCGGCCTGGGCTTCCTGCTCTATAGCTACTGCATCACCTCGCCACTGCCATGGCAGGCGCTTGGCCTGGCGGCGAAGCGAGAGGCCTGGACGCCGCTCAACCTGCCGCCGGCCAGCGTCTGGCGCTATCGCCCGGCAGAGCAACGATAGGGACCGGGCGGTATCTGATATCATTTTGGTATCATACCGATTATAGTATTGAACCACAATACACAGGTTCGGTAGCGGGCGTCGGCACCGCGGGGTCTCGCCCGCCTATCGGTCCCCTTTATCTGGCGGCGTAAGGGGTTTCACCAAACAAATTCTCGCGCAGTCCCGCGCTCAGGCAGGTCCTGCGCTGGTGGTCCGACAGCACCGCAACCCGGCGCCACACGGCCGGCGGCGACGGCCACCTGCCAGCACCCGGCCGCGGGGTGGTCAGCCAGGTCCAGACGTCGATGGGCATGCTCGGCTCCGCCAGGTTGCTTGCCGGAAGGTGGGCGGGGCCACACCCTCCGGCAAGCTGTACCTCACGAAAGCGTGGTCAGGTCCTGGAACCAATGTTGTGCCTGGGTGTAGCCGCGCACGTTGCGGCCCAATGCCCGTGGGTTGGTGTCATGGGCGACGAAGACCAGCAGCGCCTGGTCCACCACCCGCTCATGCACCCGCGCCATCAACCGGTCCTGTTCGGCCACGTCGAAGGATTTCAGCGCGGCATCGATCAGCGCGTCCGTCTCTGGGTCGTTGTAATGGCTCCAATTGACCCCGGTCGGGGCGACCTGGTTGGAGTGGAAAAAGCGGATGAAGGCGTAGAGCGGGTCCGAGGTGACGTAGGCCACGTTGTTGGCGGTGATGTTGCCGGACCGCGCGATCTCGCCGGTCGCACCCTGGCGCCAGCATGTGTAGAGCACCTCCAGTTCCACCGCCTGGAACTCGACCTCGATCCCGACCTCACGCCACGCGGCCTGGATGTATTCGTTCATCGGCAACGACAACATTTGTCCTGACCCGCCGGTGGCGATCAGGAACTTGGTGCGCAAGGGGCGGGCGCGGGAAAACCCCGCCTCGGTCACCAGGCGCCGGGCGCGGTCCGGGTCGTAGGTGATGCGGAAGGACGGATTGCCGAACCAGGGCGAGGACGGATCGACCACCCCGACCGCGGGCTTGGCCAGCCCGTTCATCAGCGCCACCACGTCGTCGCGGTTGATCGCCAGATTGGCCGCCTGGCGCAGCCGCAGGTCGCGCCAGGGCGAGCCCTCCAGCAGCGACAGATGGTAGTTCCAGACATGCGGGGTGACGTTTTCCATGATCCGGTTGCCGCCGGCTTGCAGGCGCGGCAGCAGGTCCGGGGCCGGGGTTTCGATCAGATCGACCTGGCCGGATAGCAGGGCGTTGGTGCGGGTGGTGGCTTCGGGTGCGCAGACCAGCACGATGCGGTCCGTCTTGGGCATCCGCGCGGGATTCCAATAGGTCGGGTTCTTGACCAGTTCGGCACGTTCGCGCGGCACCAGCCGGGCAAGGCGGAAGGGGCCGGTGCCGGACGGTTCCGACGAAAACCGTTCCCAGGACCGGCCAAGCTTCTCGTATTGCGCGGGCGAGGAGATCAGGAACCACAGCATCTGATACGGAAAAATGCTGTCGACGGCGCGGGTCGTGACCTCGACCGTCATTGGGTCGATCTTCCGGTAGGAGGCGACCGACGGCAGCCGCGGGCGCACCTGCGCCGCCTGGCGCTGGTCGAAATGCGGCGCCTGGTTGTTCAGGACCTTCTCGAAATTCCAGATGACGGCATCGGCGTCGAAGGCGCTGCCGTCATGGAAGGTCACGCCGGGGCGGAGGCGGAAAATCCATTTGGTGCGATCGGCCGGATCGGCCTCCCACGCCGTCGCGAGGCCGGGGACGAGCTTGCCCGGCCGGTCGGCGACATCCATCTCCCACGCCACGAGCGGGTCATAGAGCGTATAGCCGGTGAACTGATAGGCGCCGGCGCCGCGATCCGGCTGGCCGGTGGTCTGCGGGATATCGGCCATCGAGATGCCGTAGCGCAGCACACGCTCGCCCGGGGCGGCCTGGGCCAGCGCGTCGGGCGCATCGAAGAAAGGCAGAGTGACCAGCCCGGTGGCACCGGCGGCAAGCAGGGAACGGCGGGTCGGGCCGGAAAACGGCATAGGTCTGCATCCCAGGAAGGTTTCCCGGGATGCAGAGCAAGCCCCACGCCAAAGGTCAGGTATTGCCGGAAAGGTAGTCCATCGCCGCCTGCACGCCTTCGGGCTTATGCGGCACGCCAGCGGCGCGCAGCCCCATCTCGACACCCGACAAGGTGCCCATCAGCGACAGATCGTTGAAATCGCCAAGGTGGCCGATGCGGAACACCCGGTCCTTCAACTGCCCGAGACCATTGCCCAGGCTCATGTTGAACTTTTGGAGGATCGTCGCGCGCAGCCCATCGGCGGAATGGCCTTCCGGCACCCGCACGGCGGTCAGCGCGGAAGAATAATGCCGCGGGTCATCACACTGGACCTCAAGCCCCCAGGCGCGGACGGCGCGGCGGGTGGCCTCGGCATGCCGGTCGTGGCGGGCATAGACGTTCTGCAGCCCTTCCTCGTTCAGCATGTCCAGTGCGGTATCCAGCGCGTAGAGCATGTTCGTCGCGGGCGTGTAGGGGAAATACCCGGTCGCGTTGCTGGCCAGCATCGGCCGCCAATCCCAGAAGGACCGCGCGCATTTGGCGGTTTCCGCCGCCGCCAGGGCTTTTTGGCTGATCGCGTTGAACGACAGGCCAGGCGGCAGCATCAGCCCCTTCTGGCTGCCGGACACGGTGACATCCACGCCCCAGGCATCGTGCTTGAACTCGATGGAGCCCAGCGAGGAGATCGTGTCCACCAGCAGCAGCGCCGGGTGGCCAGCCGCATCCATGGCGCGGCGGACCTCATCCACGCGGCTGGTGGCACCCGTGCTGGTTTCATTGTGGACGACGCAGACGGCCTTGATCGCATGGGCGGTATCGGCGCGCAGCCGGGCCTCGATCCCCGGCACATCCGCACCCCGGCGCCAGTCGGTGCCCAAAAGTTCGGAGGTGATGCCGAGGCGCCCGGCCATCTCCTCCCACAAATGCGCGAACCAGCCGGTTTCGCACATCAGCACGCGATCGCCCGGCGACAACGTGTTCACCAACGCCGCTTCCCAGGCCCCGGTGCCGCTGGCGGGGAAGATGATCACCGGCTGTTCGGTGCCGAACACCGGCTGGACCTTGGCCAGGATGCGCGCCCCCAAGAGGCCGAAATCGGGGCCGCGATGGTCCATGGTCGGATTGTCCAGCGCCCGCAGCACGCGGTCGGGCACGTTGGTCGGCCCGGGGATCTGCAGGAAATGGCGGCCCGAGCTGGGTTTTGATTGGAAATAAGCCATGGATCGTCTCCGGTGTCGGGCCGCTTCTACGGCGGCTTGTCGGTTCCGGCCAATGAGTTCGGCCGCTGCGATGCATGAGCATGACTGATGCGACAGGACGGCGCGAGGCGGCTAGGCTGCGCCCATGAATGCCATCACCCAATCGCGCGTCGCCCCGGGCGACCCCCGCCTTGCCGCGCGCCTAAAGCGCGAAACCAATGCCGAGGTGCTGTTCGGCGCCGGCGATCGCGGCCGCTACAGCACCGATGCCAGCATCTACCAGATGGCGCCCATCGGCGTGGTGGTGCCGCGCAGCATCGCCGATGTGGAAGCCGCGATGCAGATCGCGCGGGAGGAGGGAGTGCCCGTCCTGCCGCGCGGCGGCGGCACCAGCCAATGCGGCCAGACGGTGAACCATGCGCTGGTGCTGGACTGCACCAAATACCTGCGCAATGTGATCTCGGTCGAAGGCGACCGCGCCACGGTGCAGCCCGGCATCACCCTGGGGGCGTTGAACGAGGCGTTGAAGCCGGCCGGAAAATTCTTTCCGGTCGATCCCTCGACCTGGCAGCGCTGCACCATCGGCGGGATGGCGGCGAACAACTCCTGCGGCAGCAAGTCGATCCGCTACGGGCTGATGGCCGACAATGTCACCGCTATCGACGCGATTTTGGCCGATGGCAGCAACGCGCGCTTCGACGCCTATGGCCCGCAGAACGAGTTGACGGCACGGCTTTTCGCGCTGGGTGAGACCGAGGCCGCCGAGATCGCCGAGCGCTTTCCCAAGCAGTTGCGGCGGGTCGGCGGCTATAATCTGGAAACCCTGGCGGCGCACGGCAATCTGGCGCGGCTGCTGGTCGGCAGCGAGGGGACGCTGGCCTTTTCCGCGTCGCTGGACCTCCGCCTATGGCCGATCAAGCCGCGCAAGGTTTTGGGCATCTGCCAATTCCCGACCTTCCGCGCCGCCATGGATGCGGCCAGACATCTGGTGACCCTGGACCCCGAGGCGGTGGAACTGGTCGATCGCACCATGATCGACCTCGGCCGCTCCATCGCGATCTATCGCAGCACGATCGACCGCATCGTGATCGGCGAACCCGACAGCATCCTCATCGTGGAATTCCACGGGCATGAGGAGGGGCCGCTGCTGCAAAAGCTCGCGCTGCTGGACGAGATGATGGCCGACCTTGGCCTGCCGGGTGCCGTGGTGCGCGCGACCGATGCCGGTTTCCAGGCCGAGATCGCGGAGGTGCGCGAGGCTGGGCTGAACATCATGATGAGCATGAAGGGCGACGGCAAACCCGTGTCCTTCATCGAGGATTGTGCCGTCGGGCTCGACGACCTCGGCGATTTCACCGAACGGCTGAACGACGTTTTTGCGCGGCACGGCACCAAGGGCACCTGGTACGCCCATGCCTCGGTCGGCTGCCTGCATGTGCGGCCGGTGCTCAACATGAAGGACCCGACCGATGTACGGACCATGCGCGCGGTGGCCGAGGAATGCTTTGCCCTGGTGCGCGAATACAAGGGCAGCCACAGCGGCGAACACGGCGACGGCATCGTCCGCAGCGAATTCCACGAGAGCATGTTCGGGCCGCGGATCGTGCGCGCTTTCGAACAGGTCAAGGACGCCTTCGACCCGACCGGGCTGCTGAACCCCGGCAAGATCGTGCGCGCGCCGAAAATGGATGACCGGACGCTGTTCCGCTACGGGCCGGACTATGCCGCCGATACCGCGATCAAGCCTGTGCTGGACTGGTCGGTGTATCCCGGCCCACTCGGCGGCCTGCTGGGCGCGGTCGAGATGTGCAACAATAACGGCACCTGCCGGAAATTCGACGCTGGCGGCATGTGCCCGTCCTACCGCGCCACGCGGGACGAGGCGCATCTGACGCGCGGCCGCGCCAATACCCTGCGGCTGGCGCTGACGGGCCAACTCGGCCCCGATGCGCTGGCGTCGGATGATGTCGCCGAAGCGCTGTCGCTCTGCGTGTCGTGCAAGGCCTGCAAGCGCGAATGCCCGACCGGCGTCGACATGGCCAAGATGAAGATCGAGGCGCAGGTCGCCCGCGCGAAAAAGCATGGCGTGCCGCTGCGCGATCGCGTGGTCGCGCATCTGCCGCGCTGGGCACGCTTCGCCGCTATGGCGCCGGTCCTGGCCAATCTGCGCGAATGGCTGCCGGGCGGGCGCTGGCTGGCGGAACGCGCACTCGGCATCGCCGCGAGCCGTCCCCTGCCCCGCTTCGTCTGGGGCGCCTTCCATGATGCCGAGGCTTCCGGCGACGTGGCAGGCGAAAAGGGCGACGTGCTGCTGCTGGCCGATACCTTCAACCGCTACTACGAGCCTGAGAACCTGCGCGCCGCCCGCCGCGTGCTGCGCGCCGCCGGCTATCGCGCCATCATCGCCCAGGCGCCGACGGGCGCCCGCCCGCTATGCTGTGGCCGCACCTATTTGGCGGCCGGCATGGTGGACCAGGCGCGGGCCGAGGCGCGGCGCACCCTCGCGGCGCTCGCACTTCACCCGGACCTGCCGGTGCTCGGGCTCGAACCCTCCTGCCTGCTGACCTTGCGGGATGAGTTCCCATCCCTGCTCCCAGGGCCGGAGACCGAGGCCCTGGCCGCCCGCGCCTTCCTGCTGTCCGAATGGCTGGCCAAGGCCGCACCCGACATCGCCTTCCGCGACATGCCGGCGACCGCCCATGTCCATGGCCATTGCCACCAGAAGGCCTTTGGTGCTTTCCCGGCGGCGCTGGCTGCCTTGCAGAGGATTCCCGGATTGCGCGCGAAACCCATCACCTCCGCCTGCTGCGGCATGGCCGGGGCCTTTGGCTACGCGGCGGAAAAGCAGGATGCCTCCCGCGCCATGGCCGGTCTGTCGCTGATTCCGGCCGTGAAGGCCGCCGGGGCCGACGACCTGATCATCGCCGATGGCACATCCTGCCGACACCAGATCGCCGATCTGGCGGGCCGCCCCGCCGTCCATTCGGTGCGCGTGCTGGACGCGGCCCTGCGATGAAGGCGCTACTGGATTTCTGGTTCGCGGACGGCCCGGATACCTGGCGCAAGGCCTGGTTTCTGCGCGACGACGCGTTCGACGCGGAACTCCGCGCCCGCTTCGGCGATCTGGCGCCGCCGGATGACTGGGCGGAAACGCCGCATGGCGCCCTGGCGCTGTGCCTGCTGCTGGACCAGTTGCCGCGCAACCTCAATCGCGGCAGCCCCGCCGCCTTCGCCAGCGACGCCCGCGCCCGCGATATCGCGCGCCGGGCCGTGCTGGCCCGTCGCTTCGATTTGGCGCTGACCCCAGCCGAACGGGTCTTCCTCTACCTGCCGTTCGAGCATAGTGAAGCCCTGGCCGACCAGGATGTGTCGGTCGCGCTGTTTGAAGGGCTGCGGGACATCCCCCTGCATGCCGACCCCAAGACCGGGACGATCGCCTACGCGTGGCGCCATCGTGATGTGATCCGGCGCTTTGGCCGTTTTCCGCATCGAAATCAGGTGCTTGGCCGGCAAAGCACCAGCGCGGAAGAAACCTATCTGGCGCAGCCAGGGTCGGGATTCTGATATTTCAGCGAAAACTATGTTGCACCGCACAATAACCTTGCCCTAAGGAGAGGGCGGGAAGACTCGCTGCATCACGGCCTTCACTTAGGAGGTTTATTCGATGCGCTGGAGCGCTGTATCGCGCCGTAATTTGTTCACGGCTGGGCTCGTTCTCGCCGCGCCGGCGCTCATCCGCCCGGCACGCGCGATGGAGCCGGTCGATGTCGAGCTGGTGCTGGCCGTCGACGTCTCGCGCTCGATCGATCCTGAAGAACAGGAAATGCAGTTCCGCGGCTATGCCGCCGCCTTCCGCGACCCGACCCTGGTCGCGGGGATCGAGCGTGGCGCGATCGGGTCCATCGGCGTCACCCTGTTCACCTGGTCCGACTGGAACATGCAGGAAACCCTGGTGCCCTGGATGCGCATCGGCGATCAGCGCGAAGCCAATCGCGTGGCCGATGCGATCGACAATATCCCGCGCCGCGTCTGGCTCTATACCTCGATCAGCGGCGCCATGGAGTATGCGGCGCGGCAGTTCGGCCAAGTCTATGAAGGCACCCGCCAGGTCGTCGATATCTCCGGCGACGGGGTCAACAATTCCGGCCGCCCGGTCGCGGTCTCGCGTGAGGCGGTGCTGGAGGCCGGCATCGTGGTGAATGGCCTGGCCGTGCTGGACCGCACGCCGCCGCCGACGCAATTCGCCGCGATGGGGCCGCCGCTCGACGACTATTACCGCGATGAGGTGATCGGCGGCCCGGGCTCCTTCCTGATGGTGGCCGAGGGGTTCGAGGCCTTCGAACAGGCGGTGAAGCGCAAGATCATCCGGGAGGTCGCGGGCCTGTCCGGTCCGTCGGTGGAACGCGCCTTCGCCTGAGGGCTTGCGCCGGGGACGAGCGAGGCCATACCGGTTGCATGAGCCTCCCCATCGCCGTCATCGGCGCCGGCCTTGCCGGCATCGCCTGCGCCCGTAGCCTACGGGCCGCGGGCTACGCGCCCGTGCTGTTCGACAAGGGGCGTGGCCCGGGGGGTCGCGTCGCCACCCGGCGCGGCAAGGCGCCGGATGGCACGGCGCTGCAATGGGACCATGGCGCGCAGTATTTTTCGGCGCGCGATCCGGGCTTTGCCGCCGCCCTGGCCGCCGCCGGCGCCGTGCCCTGGCCCGATCCGCGGCGCTTTACCGGCACGCCGGGCATCTCCTCCATCGGGCGCATCCTGGCCGATGGCCTGACCATCCACACGGCCCGCCATGTCACGCGGTTGGAAGGCGGACCCGGGGCCTGGGTGGTGCACCACGCCGACCGTGCCCTGCTCCACCCGCTGCCGCCCGAAACGCCCGCCGGTCCCTTCGCCGCCGTCGCCATCGCCCTGCCCGCCCCGCAGGCCGCCCCGATCGCCGATCCCTTCATCCCGGCCCTGGCCGCGCGCTGCGCCGAGGCTGTCTATGCCCCATGCTGGACGGTGATGGCGGCGTTTGGCGAACTCCTTCCCCTGCCGGACACGTGGCGTTCGACCGCCGGGCCGGTCGCCTGGGCCGCACGGGAATCCGCCAAGCCCGGCCGCCCCTCCACCGAGGCCTGGACCATCCAGGCCGCCCCCGCCTGGAGCCGCGAGCACCTGGAAGACGCGCCCGAGACCATCGTGGCCCCTCTCCTCGCCGCCCTGGGCATGCCGGCGCCACTGGTCGCGACCGCGCATCGCTGGCGCTATTCGTTGGTCGAACACGCCATCGGCACGCCCTGCCTGTTCGATGCCGACCAGGGGCTTGGGCTGGCCGGGGACTGGTGCCTGGGCGGGCGGGGCGAGGCCGCCTGGCAAAGCGGCACGGCCTTGGCCGAGGCGATCATCGCGCGCGGTTTTGCTGGACCGACGGCGGGGTTTCCGCGACATGGCTCATCCCATGACAGATGACGCTTCCATCACCGCCGAGATCCTCCGCCAGACCGGCGACCTCGGCCCCAAGAAATCGATCACGCCGGAGGAGGTCGCCCGCGCCCTGGCGCCGGATGAAGCCACCTGGCGGCCACTGATGCATCGCGTTCGCATCGCCGCGCTCGCGCTGCAGGCGACCGGGCAGATCGAGATCCTGCGCAAGGGCAAGCCTGTCCCGCGTGAGGAAGTCCGCGGCGTCATTCGCCTGCGCACCTGCGGCGGGGGCTGAACCATGGGCACGCCGATCACCGCCCTGTTCGGCCGCGGCGCCAATGGGCTGCCACCGGCCGAACCGCTGGACCTGGCCAGCCTGGTGCTGCCGCCATCGCCCAATACCTGCCTGGCGGCCCCGCCCGGCGCGCCGGGGCCGGTGCCGCATCGCGTGCTGCCGCCCTTTGCCGCGACGCCGGCCGCCCTTTGGGCCGCGGTGCAGCAGGCAGCGGGCGCCCAGCCGCGCACCACCCTGTTGGCCGCCTGGCCCGAACATTTGCAAGCGCAATGGGTCGAACGCAGCGCCATCATGAACTACCCGGACATCATCGTGGCGCTGCTGCTGCCGGATGGGGACAGGACCGGGCTGGTGCTCTATTCGCGCAGCCTGTTCGGCTGGTCGGACCTCGGCGTGAATGCCAAGCGGGTCGATCGCTGGATCGCCGCCATCGAAAGCGCCCTGCCGCGCGGCTGAACTGTCACGAAACGCAAGCGCCGGGCGCCGGAACATGACGCCCCGCCAGGGATCGCGCCCCGCCCCGCCACATTGCGTGACACGGACAGGCCTTGCGGCCCCCCGCGCCGGCGGCGGAAAGTAACAGTTCCTTTGACGGGACATCCACCTTGCGCGCTTCCACCAATTGGCTTGCCGATGCCTTCGCCCTTGCCCGGCCCTATTGGAGCGGCGACGAACGCTGGCGCGCCCGCGGGCTGCTGGCCGTGGTCATCGCCCTGAACCTGGCGCTGGTGGGCATGAGCGTGCTGCTGACCTTCTGGCAGAACGCCTTCTACAACGCGCTGCAAAACAAGGATCAGGACGCCTTCATGGGCCTGCTGTTCCTGGGCCGCACCACGGCCGAGGGCACGTTTCCCGGCTTCACCGTCGTCGCCTTCGCCTACATCTTCATCGCGGTCTATGGGCTGTATCTGCGCCAGGCGCTGGAAATCCGCTGGCGCCGCTGGCTGACGCATCGGCTGATGGAAGACTGGCTGGGTGGCCGGGCGCATTACCGGCTGTCGCTGACCGCCAATGGCTTCGACAATCCCGACCAGCGCATCGCCGAGGACAGCAAGCTCTTCGTCGCCAATACGCTGACCCTGGGCTTGGGGCTGATGAACGCGGTGGTGACGCTGTTCTCCTTCATCTTCGTGCTCTGGGGCCTGTCGGGCAGCATCGAGGTTTTGGGCATCACCATCCCCGGCTACATGGTCTGGGTCGCGCTGATCTATTCGCTGATCGGCACATGGCTGGCCCATATCATCGGCCGGCCGCTGATCCAGTTGAACTACAACCAGGAAAAGGTCGAAGCCGACTTCCGCTACGCCCTGGTGCGCGTGCGCGACGGCAGCGAAGGCATCGCCCTGCATGGTGGCGAAGCGGATGAACGCCGTGGCCTGGAGGGCCGGTTCGACGCGCTGCGCGACAATTGGTGGTCGATCATGACCGCGACCAAGCGGCTGACCTTCTTCACCGCGGGGTTCGGCCAGGTCGCCAGCATCTTCCCCATCGTCGTGGCGGCCCCGGCCTATTTCGCCGGGGCGATCCAATTGGGCGGGCTGATCCAGACATCCAGCGCCTTTGGCCAGGTGCAGGGCAGCCTGTCCTGGTTCGTGGACAGCTACTCCCGCCTGACCGACTGGCGCGCGACGGTGCTGCGCCTGTCGGGCTTTGGGCGTGCGATCGAGGCGGCACGGGCAGCCGAGGGCGGGCCAGATTTCGTCGCGGGCCAGACGGTGGGCCTGCATGGGCTGAAACTCTCCCTGCCCGATGGGCGAGTGCTGGTCGAGGGTGCGGAAGCCAGCATTGCTGCCGGTGAGCGCGTGTTGCTGACCGGCGCCTCCGGCAGCGGCAAATCCACCTTGTTCCGTGCCCTGGCCGGCATCTGGCCCTTCGGCGCCGGCAAGATCGAACACCCCATCACCGGCCGCGCGCTGTTCCTGCCGCAGCGTCCCTACATCCCCCTGGGCAGCCTGAAGCGCGTGGTCTGCTATCCGGATGACGCGGCGGCGCATGCCGATGCCGAGGTCGCGGCGGCACTGGAACTGGTCGGGCTGGGCGCGCTGGTGCCACGCCTGAACGAGGAGGATTCCTGGGAACGCCGCCTGTCCGGCGGCGAACAACAGCGCCTGGCGATGGCCCGCGCGCTGCTGCTGAAGCCGGAATGGCTGTTCCTGGACGAAGCCACCGCCAGCCTGGATTCGGAGGCCGAGGCGATGCTCTACGGGCTGCTGCGCGAACGGCTGCCGAAGACGGCGATCATCTCCATCGCGCATCGCCCAGCCGTGGCGCAATACCACGAACGCGCGCTGCGCCTGGCGGGTGGGCGGCTGACGGAAGGGCCACTGCCGGCGTGACAGGCTGGGGAGGTTGCGCCGTGGAAGGGGCTGTTCGCCCCCTCCACACCTCCCCCAACCAGGGGCCGCCGCCCCTGGACCGGCGGGGTTATTGGCGAAAGTAAGGGAGGGGCGCCACGCGTGCTCCCTTGATCAAGGGTGCATCATGCCCCTCCCTTACTTTCGCCAAGTCCCGTGGGTTCCAAGGGGCCACGGCCCCTTGGTGGCGAGAGATTGAGAGGGGCAAAGCCCCTCTCAAAGCGCGCCCTACCCGATCCGCAGATGCCCCCGCAGCAGGCCGATGGTGAGTGCGGGTGCCTCGAGCTCCGGCAAGTGTCCGACGCCTTCTGGTGACACGAAGGCTGCGCCCGCGATGGCGGCGGCGATGGAAGCGCCCACGTCCGGCGGGTTCACGCGGTCTTCGGTCCCGGTGACGACCAGGGTCGGTGCGTGGATGGCGGGTGCGAAATCGGCAATGACATCGACGGCGTCGGTGCAGCGCGCGGCGGGCATCAGGCCGCGAACGTCGGTCGCGGAGACCATGGTGCGCACGAGATCGCCCACGACCTCACCCGTGCCGGGTGCCACCAGCGCCTGCCAGCGGGTGCGCGCCAGAGCGACACCGCCCTTGGCGATACTGGCCGTCCGCATGGCGAGCATCTGGGCGCGCCCCTCCGCGCCCTTCCAGCGCTGGCCACGGCTGGTGCCGAGCAGCGTGAGGGTCGCAACGCGGTGGGGATGCCGCGCCGCCAGCGCGGCGCCCAGCATCGATCCGAAGGACGACCCCACGATATGCGTGGGCGCCGAGACGCCCAGCGCATCCAACAACCAGATAGCCGCATCGGCATAGTCTTCGGCCGAGGGCGCTTCATCAGCGAAGGGGTCGCTGAGCATGTAGCCCGGCGCATTCCAGGCGATGACGCGCGCATCCAGCGCGGGCAGGACAAAGCGCCAGCCGGTGCTGTTCGCGCCGATGCCATGCATCAGCAGGACGGGCGCGCCGCTGCCGGCCTCCATCCAGGACATGCGCCGCCCCGCGACCTCGGTGAAGCGCAGGTCCGGCAAGGTCGGGATCGGCGTGCCGTCAGGATGCGTCATCGGGAATCCTTCCACGCCGCATGCGGCCCTTCGACAATTCGCTGACCACGCCATGCAGGGTGCGAACCTCCTGCACCGTCACCTCGCCGCGCTGGAACCAGTGCGACAGGTTGCGGACCATGCCGGGGCGCTTGGCGGTATTGTCCAGGAACCCGGAGGCATCGAGTTCGCTGATCAACCGCCCCATCAACCCATCGATCTCGCCCTTGGTCGCGACCGCGGTCTCGTTGGTCATGAGGTAACGCGGCGGCGTGGTTTCGACCGCGGTCCACCATTCATAAGCCAGGATCATCACCGCCTGCGCCAGGTTCAGCGACATATGCGCGGGGTTCAGCGGATAGCGCACCAGCGTGTCGGCGCGCGCCATGTCGTCATTCTCCAACCCGGCGCGTTCCGGCCCGAAGAGCACGGCGGTGCGCAGGCCACGTCCGTTGATCTCGCGCAGGTCCTCGGCCGCCGCGCGGGCGGTTCGGACGGGGATGACGATGTGGCGCGGCCGCGGGCAGGTCGCGAAAACACGGTGGCAATCGGCGACGGCATCGGCGACGGTCGGGTGGATCGTCGCGTGGTCCAGGATCTTGTCGGCACCGCTGGCGGCACGCCAGGCATAGGGCTGCGGCCAGCCGTCGCGCGGAGCCACGATGCGCATATGAAATAGCCCGCCATTGGCCATGGCGCGGGCGGCGGTGCCGATGTTCTCACCCAGTTGCGGGCGGACCAGCACGATGATCGGGCTTTCGCCGGGCGGTGGCGCGAGGTCCGCGCCGCCTTCGTCACGCCCGCCGGTCAACGCGACAGGCGTGCGAGCATGGCACGCATTTGCAGGATCTCGGCTTCCTGGGCGGTGATGATCGCCTGTGCCAGGGCGCGGGTCTGCGCATCCGTGCCGTGGCGCAGTTCGACGCGCGCCATGTCGATCGCACCCTGGTGATGGGCGATCATGCCAGCCAGGAAATCGCGGTCCGCATTGCCGGTGAAGGGAATGGCCATGGCCGCATGCATGCGGTTGTTGGCGTCGCGAAATTCGCGCGTGCTGGCCGGTTCCTGCGCTGGGGTCGCGCCATGGCCCGCGTGCTGCGCCAGGGCGGGCGTGGCGAAGAGCAGGGCCGCGAGGATCAGGTGGCGCATCAGTTCCTCCTCCAGACGGTGCCGGTCGCGCCGTCTTCCAAGACCACGCCCTGTTCCAGCAGGGTCGCGCGGATGCGGTCGGCCTCGGCAAAATCGCGCGCCTTGCGGGCGGCGATGCGGGCGGCGATGGCGGCCTCGATCGCGGCGGGGTCCAGGCCCCCCTGCCGCCAGGCCTGCGGGTCGGATTGCGCGATGCCGAGCACGCCGGCCGCTTCCAGGAAGGACGCCGCGGCGACGCCCGCCGCCGGCGGCGCATCGCGCCCCATACGGCCAAGCACGACGGCGGGCGACCCGCCCGTGGTCACGGCGTTTTCCAGCGTCCGCAGGTCGCGCAACCGCGCCAGGGTCAGCGGCGTGTTCAGGTCGTCGCAGAGCGGCGCCAGCGCCCAGTCGATCAGGCCGCGATCCGCACCAGCCTTGGGCGCGCGGGCGAGCATGGCGTAGTCATCCTCGCAATCCGCCCGCGCCTCCTCCAGCCCCGCCTGGGTAAAGTCCATCGCGGCACGGTAATGCGTCTTGAGCACCAGCATGCGAAAGGCTTCGCCCGCCCAGGCCCCGCGCGCCAAGATGTCGCGCACGGTCAGGAAATTGCCGAGCGACTTCGACATCTTCTCGCCATCGACGCGCAGCATGCCGTTGTGCATCCACAGATGCGCGAACTTGGAACCCGGGAAGGCGCAGACCGATTGCGCCAATTCGTTTTCATGATGCGGGAACAGCAGGTCGTGGCCGCCGCCATGGATGTCGAAATCGGCCCCCAACAACTGCCACGACATGGCCGAGCATTCGATATGCCAGCCCGGCCGGCCACGGCCCCAAGGGCTGTCCCAGCCTGGTGTTTCTGCGTCCGACGGCTTCCACAGCACGAAATCGCCGGGGTGCTTCTTGTAGGGCGCGACCTCGACCCGCGCGCCCGCAATCAGATCGTCGGGCGTACGGCCCGACAGCGCGCCATAGGCGGGGTAGGATGGCGTGTCGAACAGCACATGGCCTTCCGCGGCATAGGCATGGCCATTGGCGATCAGCTTTTCGATCATCGCGATCATCGGCGCGATGCTGGCCGTCGCGCGCGGTTCCTCATCCGGCGGCAGCGACCCGAGGGCTGCCATGTCGGTGTGGAAATCGGCGATGGTGCGGGCGGTGATCGTGCCGATCGGCTCGCCGCTGCTGCGCGCGCGCTCGTTGATCTTGTCGTCCACGTCGGTGATGTTCCGCACGTAGGTCACCTGCGGATAGAACCGCCGCAACAGCCGCGCCAGCACATCGAACACGATCACCGGGCGCGCATTGCCCAGATGCGCCAGGTCATAGACCGTCGGCCCGCAGACGTAGATCTTCACATGCGCCGGATCGATGGCCGCGAATTTTTGCCGCGCGCGGGTGGCGCTGTCGTGGAAAAAGAGCTCGGGGATCATGCGGGTGTTCCGATGGCGGCCGCCAGCCGCTGCGCGATGGTCGCGCGGGGCAGCAACGGCAGGAAGGTTTTGAGGTCCGGCCCCTTGTCGGCGCCCGTCAGGGCCAGCCGCAGCGGCATGAACAGCTTGCGGCCCTTGGCGCCGGTCTGTTCGGCCAGGGCGCCGGTCCAGGTGAACCAGGTGTCGGGGCCCGGCTCGCCCTCGGGCAGGATCGCCAGGGCGGTGGCCAGCAGGTCGCGGTCGGGCTGCGGCAGGTCGGGGCTTTCGATGGTGCCGGTCACGACCTCCCACCAATCCCGCGCCTCGGCCGGCAGGTCGAGGTTGCCGCGGACCGCCAGCCAAAAGGCTTCCGTCGCACCTTCGGGCAGGCGGGTGCGCACCGCCTCGAACGGCAGCGCGTGCAGCATGCGGCGGTTCAGCACCAGCAGCCGCGACACGTCGAAGCGCGCGGCCGATGTGCCGAAACGCGAGATGTCGAAGGTCTCGACCAGATCGGCCGGCATCGCCGCCACGGGGTCGGCGCTGCTCCCGAGCGTCGCCAACATCCCCGCCAGCGCCGCAGGCTCAATCCCATCCCGACGCATCTGGCGCAGCGACAGCGACCCCAGGCGCTTGGACAGCGGCCCGCCGTCGCTATCGGTCAGCAGCGGCAGATGCGCGAAGGACAGCTTGCGCGCGTCGCCACCCAGGGCCTCCCAGATATCCAACTGCACACCGGTATTGGTAACGTGGTCCTCGCCGCGAATGATGTGCGTGACTGCGGTTTCGAGGTCATCGACCACCGAGGCAAACGTATACAGGAACGTCCCATCCGCCCGCACCAGCACCGGATCGCTGATCGCCTGCAGCTTCACATGCTTCGCACCCAGCACCGCGTCATGCCAGGTGATGCTGCGCGGCGAGAGCTGGAAGCGCCAATAGGGCTGCTTGCCGTTCTCCCGCGCCTTCTCGATCTGCGCCGCCGTCATGCGCAGCGCCTCGCGGTCATAGACCGGCGCACGGCCCTCCCGCTTGCGGCGTTCGCGCTTGGCGATGAGTTCTTCTTCGGATTCGAAGCAGGGATACAGACGCTTCGCCGTGATCAGCCGCTGCATCGCCGCGGCATAGCGCTCCAGGCGCGACGACTGGGTAAAGGTCTCGTCCCAATCCAGGCCGAGCCAATGCAAGTCTTCCTCGATCGCCTTGGCGAATTCCGGCGTACTGCGGCCCATGTCGGTGTCATCCAGGCGCAGCACGAACTTGGCGCCGCGCCGCCGGGCAAAGAGCCAGTTGGCCAGGGCAACGCGCGCGTTGCCGACATGCAGCAGACCGGTCGGCGAGGGTGCGAAACGGACCTTCATGGGTTGGGGTCCAGTCGCGCGTAATCGGTTTCGGCGGGGGTCGTCGCGGGGTTGGCGATGCAGAAGGCGACCCAGGCCTCATTGTCCAGGCCAGGGGTCAGGGCGTATTCGCCCCAGGCGGCATACATGTCGTGCAATTCCTGTGGTGTTGTCGCTTCGGCGCGCAGGTCCTCGACGGCCGCGCGGATGAAGCGACGTGCGTATTCGCAGGCTTTCTCGGGCGTCGAAAAGCCGGCCACGACCCATTCCTCGTCGGGGTCGCCCTGGTCGGCGAAGTCGCCGCAGATGACGCGATGCGTCACGGCTCCTCGTCCCCGTCATCCGGGTCGTCCTCGATCGCGTCGGCCAGGCGGCGCGGATCGATGCCGCGCCAGTTGCGGTCCTCGGCATCCGTCACGCGCTTCTGGGCGAAATCGCGGACCTCCGTGCCGGATGTCCAGCCGGCGCCCTCGGCGCCCGTGATCTCGGCATCCTCGCCAAAGGCGAACCAGGCCGCCAGCACGGCATCGGCATCCATGCCCCGTCCACGGCAGCGTTCCATCGAATCCCGCACATAGCGCCGGGCGAAGGCATTGGCATGCGCCAGGGTTTCGAAGCCGCGCACGATCTCGACCGGGTCCGAGCCATTGCCGCCCGACAGATCCTTGATCGCCACGGCGAAGGCGCCGGTCAGGATGGGCGTGTTCACTTCACCAACCCCGTATAGCCATTGGTCAAGGGATAACGCCGGTCGCGGCCAAAGGCGCGGGTGCCCAACTTGACCCCCGGCGGTGCCTGGCGGCGCTTGTACTCGGCGCGGTCCAGCATCTTCCACACCCGGACCACCGTCGCGCGGTCATGGCCCTCGGCGACCAGGCCGTTCACATCCAACTCGCGTTCGACCAACCCCGTCAGGATCGCGTCCAGGATCTCATACGGCGGCAGGGTGTCCTGGTCGGTCTGGTCGGGCTTGAGTTCGGCCGAGGGCGGCTTTTCGATCACCCGCAGCGGCATCACCAACCCGCGCGGCCCCTTCGCCCCTTCGGGGAAGTTTTCGTTGCGCCAGTGCGACAAGGCAAAGACGCGGGTCTTGTACAGATCCTTCAGCACCGAATAGCCGCCGCACATGTCGCCATACAGCGTCGCGTAGCCGACGCTCATCTCGCTCTTGTTGCCGGTGGTCAGCAGCATGTCGCCGAACTTGTTCGACATCGCCATCAGGATCAGCCCGCGCGAACGCGACTGGATATTCTCCTCCGTGATGTCGGACTGGCGGCCGGTGAAGACCGGGCCGAGCATGCCGCCAAAGGCCTCCATCGCAGGGCCGATGCTGATGGTGTCGTAGCGGATGCCGAGCAGCCGCGCGCATTCCGCCGCATCCTCCAGGCTGTCGGCACTGGTGTAGGGGCTGGGCATCATCACCGCGCGCACGCGGTCGGCGCCCAGCGCATCGACGGCGCAGGCCGCCGTGATCGCGCTGTCGATCCCGCCCGACAGCCCGAGCAGCACGCCCGGGAAGCCGTTCTTGTTCACGTAATCGGCCACACCCAGCATCATCGCGCGCCAGGTCTGTTCCTCACCGGACATCACCGGCGGCAACGGGGTCGCGGCGCAGAGCCAGCCATTCGCGCCGCGGCTCCACTCGGTCACCGCAAGCGCCTCGGCGAAGGCAGGCATCCGCAGGGCCAGGCTGTTATCGGCATTCAGCACGAAGGAGGAGCCGTCGAAGACCAGCTCATCCTGGCCGCAGACTTGGTTGAGGAAGACGAAGGGCAGCTCCGTCTCCACCACCCGCGCCACCGCCAGATCGACGCGGGCGTAGGGCTTGTTCAACTCGAAGGGGCTGCCGTTGATCGCGATCAGGATTTCCGCGCCGGATTCCGCCAGGGTTTCGCAGACGGACGGGAACCACCAATCCTCGCAGATCATCAGCCCCAGGCGGACGCCGCGAAACGCCACCGGTCCGGGTGCGGGGCCGGGGATGAAGGTGCGCTTGTCGTCGAACACGCCGTAGTTCGGGAGTTCGTGCTTCGCCCGGCGGGCGATGATCTTGCCGCCATCCATCACGTAAAGCGCATTGTGCAATGAATCGCCCTGGCGCCAGGGCCCGCCGACGACCAGCCCCGGGCCGCCATCGGCGGTTTCCGCCGCCAGCGCCTCGATCGCCGCCACGCAATCGGCGACGAAGGCGGGCTTCAGCACCAGATCCTCGGGCGGGTAGCCCGCGATGCTGAATTCCGGGGTCACGACCAGGTCGGCCCCGTGTGCCGCCGCCGCCGCGCGCGCGGCGCGGATCCGGTCGGCGTTGACGATGATCTGGCCCTGGTGCGGGTTGATCTGCGCGAGGGCGATGCGGAGGCGATCCATGCCCGACCCCATAGAGCAGAAACCCGACCGGCGGAAACGGGTCGTCGCGCGACCCAGACCCGTCAGCGCCGAAACAGCCCCAGAAGCATCGGTGGCGGCAGCACCGCCAGCATCATCCCGGCCGAAACCAGGGCGACGCCCGCCAGCCCCGCGACGCCCAAGGGCTCACCCAGCAATGGCCATGCCGCGAGCGCCGTCATCGCCGGCACCAGGGCCGTGATGCTGGTGGTCGTGGTCGGCCCCAGCGCATTCACCGCGCGGGTAAACAGGAATCCGGCCAGCAGCACGGCCAGGATGCCCTGGTACAGGGTCTGGAAGGCGATGGCGCCCAGCGGCACCGCGGCCAGGTTGCTCGGCAGGAAGAGCCACCAGATCGGCAGGAAGACCGGGGCGGCGTAAACGGCGACGGCCATGGTCGCGGTCAGTGCCGGCACCTGCCAGCGCCGCACCAGCAGGGTATAGATCGCCCAGGACAACGATCCGCCCAGAAACAGCAAGTCACCCCGCCAGGCCCCCGGGTTCGCGCCGAAGGTATCGACGGCCAAAAGACCGATGCCCGCCGCGACCACGACCAGCGAGGCGATCCTGGTCTGGGTCCAGGCCTCGTGCATGAAGGCGGCGCCGAGGGCTGCCGACAGGAATGGCAGCATGCCCGGCAGCATCACCCCGCCATGCGACGCGGGGGCGAAGCCAAAGCCGATATAGGCCAGGATGGGGAAGCCGAAACCCGCCGTCGCCACGATCACCGCCGTCTGGCGCCACGGCAGCCGCGGCCAGCCGAACACCGCGATCAGCGGCAGCACGCCCAGGAAGGACCCGCCGTGGCGCAGCGCCGTCATATCCCAGGGGGTGAAGGCCTGGGCCGCCGAAAGCCGCCCGGTTAGAAGGAAGCCGGTCCAGACCAGCAGCACGGCAAAGGCACAGAGCAAGCCAATCCGTCGCTCGCGCCCCATCAAACTCCGCGCCGCCGATCCCCGTTCCGCCGCAACAGGAACTCGCGCCCGACCTTGACCCGCGGCTGGTCGTCGTAGGCGACGATATCGGCGGTGGCGTAGGTCTCGCCCCAGGCTTCGGGGATGAAGGACCCGGTGCCGACGACGTCGATCGGCGCCTTGGCCTCCGCCATCACCCGGCATTTCTGCACGTTGAAGCCGGAGGAAGCGACGATGCGCACCTTCGGGTAGCCAGCGGCGTCCAGCGCCTCACGCATGCGCCAGACGGCGGCGACGGACACGCCGGTGCCGACCATATGGCGCAGGTCGGTGTCGCTGCGGTAGCGGCGGATCGCCTCGGGGATGTGGCGTTCCAGCACGGCGTAGGATTCCGCCGGGTCCAGCCCCTCAAGGAACCGCCCGCCGTGGGTGTCGAGCCGGACCGCCATGCGCCCGGCGGCGGCGAGTTCTGGGAAGCGTTCGGCCACCGCCAGGCCATCCGTGACCTCACGGCCGAAATAATCGACCAGGACGGTCAGGGCCTCGTCCGGGAAGGCCTCATGGAACATCTCGGCCGCCCGCACGGTGCTGCCGGCGTAGCCGATCAGCGCATGCGGCATGGTGCCGCGCCCATGCGGTTGGTCGAAGAAATGCGCCGTCGCCTCGGTCGCATTGCCGATGAAACCCTTGGCGCCTTCCTTCTGCGCGGCCCGGCCACCGACCGATGCCGCATAGGCCATCATCTCGGCCATCTCGGCGCCGGCGCAGTGGCGCGCGTCCATCGCCAGGAACCCCACGGTCTTCAGTTCCAGGCACATCTGCCAGGCGTTGAAGGCCGCCACGCAGGGCGCGCCAAGCTTCTGCAAATACAACGTTTCAAGGTCGGCCAGCGCGGCAAACGACCCGGTCAAATAGACGATGGGATCGCCGGCGCCGACCCATTCGCCCTCCGGATGCACGAGGTCCACGTCAATCTTGACGCCACGCGCCTCGGCGACGCGCGCGATCCATTCCAGCATGATCCGCGGCGCCGACATGACCGGGCGGCGCAGGAACACGGCGTAGGTGACGGTGCAGTCACCAAAACGCTGCACCACCTGGCGGGTGCGGTTGAAGTAGACATCCGTCCGCGCCGCGATGGCGGCGTCGGACGTATCGTCAACCTTCATGCTTCTGGACTCACTGGGCCGCGACCGCGGGGCTCGCGTCATCGACCTTGCTCAGGCGCCGCGCCTTCAACTCTTCGGCGACGAGGAAGGCCAGTTCCAGCGACTGTTCGGCATTGAGCCTTGGATCGCAGAAGGTGGCGTAGTTCCCCGCCAGATCCGCTTCCGTCAGGCGATGGGCGCCACCGATGCATTCGGTCACGTCCTGCCCCGTCATCTCCACATGCACGCCCCCTGCGACCGTCCCCGCCGCGGCGTGCGCATCAAAAAATCCGCGCACCTCGTCCAGGATCGCGTCGAAGGACCGGGTCTTGTAGTCGTTGCCGGCCTTGACGGTGTTGCCGTGCATCGGGTCGCAGATCCAGGTGACCTTGCGGCCCGCGCGATGCACCGCGCGCAGCAGCGGCGGCAGTTTCTCCGCGACCTTGGTCGCCCCCATCCGGGCAATCAGGGTCAGGCGCCCAGGCTCGTTCGCCGGATTCAGGATCTCGGTCAGGCGAACCAGTTCATCCGCCTCCATCGTCGGGCCGACCTTCATCCCGATGGGATTGGCGACCCCGCGCAGGAATTCGACATGCGCGCCGTCCGGCTGGCGCGTGCGGTCGCCGATCCAGAGGAAGTGCGCGCTGACGGCGTAGTGCTTGCCGGGGTGGGTGGAGGGTTCCCGGGTCAGCGCCTGCTCATACGGCAGCAGCAGGGATTCATGGCTGGTGTAGAAGTCGGTCTCCCGCACCTCCGGCGAATTGCCCATGCCGCAGGCGCCCATGAAGCGCAGCGTCTCGTCGATGCGCTGCGCCAGGTCGTCGTAGCGCGCGGCCAGCGGGCTGCGCGCTACGAAGCCAAGGTTCCAGCGATGCACCTGGTGCAGGTCGGCATAACCACCGGTCGCCAGCGCCCGCAGGAAATTCATGGTGCCCGCGGATTGCAGGTAGGCGAATTCCATCCGCTGCGGATCCGGCACGCGGGCTTCCGCCGTGAAGGCCGGGCCGTTCACGATATCGCCGCGATAGGATGGCAGGCTGACGCCACCGACCGTTTCCGTGTCGGAGCTGCGCGGCTTGGCGAATTGCCCGGCCATGCGGCCGAGCTTCACCACCGGCAGTCCGCCGCCGAAGGTCAGCACGACAGCCATCTGCAGCAGCACGCGGAAGGTGTCGCGGATCGGGTCGGCACGGAAATCGGCAAAACCCTCGGCGCAGTCGCCGCCTTGCAGGACGAAGGCCTGGCCTTCGCCGGCCTTGGCCAGCAGCGCCTTCAGCCGGTCGGCTTCGCCGGCAAACACCAGCGGCGGAAAGGTCGCGATCCGCGCCTCCATCGTCGCCAGAGCTGCTGCATCGGGATAATCGGGCACCTGCCGGATCGGCATGCGCCGCCAGCTGTCAGGGTGCCACCCGCGAACCGTCATCGTACCAAAATCTCCGCCCGGATGAAGTTGGAACCCATCATAGCCCGATGCAGCGCCGGGCGCGACATGCCCCTGCGGCAGACCCGCCCGGCGGGCACCGGAGGGCTTGAGGAGATATCGTTACGCTATCCGCTCAGTAATGTCAGCGCCGCGCGAGCAACGCCTCGACGATCTCCTGCACCGCCAGCGCCTCCGCCAGGGTCGCCAAATCCTGCGGTTCGCCGCGTGCCATGGCGGCGACCTTGTCGAGTTGGGCGCGCATGGAGATCGGGCGCATCCGCTCATTCGGGATCGCGTCCGGGGCCGGTTCGAAGCGGCAGTCGCCGCCTCGGCGTTCGGCAAAACTCCAGTCCCGCAGGCGGATGGCGCCTGTGATCCCTTCAAGGGTCCAGAGGTTGTGGTCATCCGCCTCCGTGATGCCGACCCCGGCCGAGACAGTGACCGGCAGGCCGCCGGCGGTCAGGCTGGCGGCGACGGCGGCCTCGGAGGCACCCGCGATCGGATAGGTCGCGCGGCCGGACACGAGGTCCAGCGGCCCCAGTTCCCGCAAGGTCAGGAACAGGAAATGCGACAGCACTTCCCGGGTAAACCCGCCCTCGGCCGCCAGGGACAGCCAGGACGCCGCCCCCTGCTGCCAGCCGCGCGGCCAGGTGGCGAAGGCCGCATGGATCGACAGCGACCGCGCCTGGCCGATGCCCCCGCGCCAGGCGCGCAACTGCGCCACGGCGGGGGAGGACGCCATCGGGAAATTCACCGCCGCCCGGGCACCCTTGGCCCAGGCCACGAACGCCCGCGCCGCCGGAACGTCCGACGCCAGCGGCTTTTCCATGAACACCGCGCGCCCGGCCGCGATCGCCGCGCGCGCCAGGGGGATATGCGCGGCGGGCGGGCTTGCGATGTACAGGCAGTCACAGCTCTCGATCACCGCGGCGGCATCGGCCAGCAGCGGCACGCCCGGCGCGATCCGGCCCAGGGGTTCGGCGGCGGCGGGCGACGGATCCCAAACGCCGGACATCCGCAGCACGTCCTGGTCATGCGCCGCGACGAACCCCGCCAGGCGCTGCCCCATGATGCCGAAACCGACGATGCCGAGGCGGATGGGGGTCATGGCATTCTCCTGCACAGGCGCCGGGTGTGGCGCACCGGGGCTGGCACGCCAAGCCCCATCCCAATCGCCTGGGCGCCTTGCGCCCCCGCACGCGCCGCCGCAGGCTTGCGGCAACGCAGCAGGAGGAACCGGCCATCATGAGCCGCCCCGTCATCATCACCGCCGCCCTGACCGGGGGCGCCGACAGCGCCGGCGCCAGCCGGTTCATCCCTGTCACTCCCGAACAGATTGCAAGCGAAGCCCTCGCCGCGCGCGCCGCAGGGGCCGCGATCGTCCACATCCATGTGCGCGACCCCAAGACCGGCAAGCCGGCGCGTGACATCGCCCTGTATCGCGACGTCGTCGCCCGGATCCGCGCCGCCAAGAGCGACGTGCTGATCAACCTGACCACCGGCAGCGGCGCCCGCTACGTCCCGAACGATGAGGACCCCAGCCGCGTCGGCCCCGGCACCACCATGGCGACGCCGGAGGATCGCGTGGCGCATGTGCTGGAACTCAAGCCCGACATCTGTTCGCTCGACGTCGCGACGATGAACTTCGGCCGCCATGCCTTCGTCAACGTGCCCGACCATCTGGAACGCATGGCGACGATGATCCGCGAGGCCGGGGTCAAGCCGGAGCTTGAAGTCTTCGACCTCGGCCACGCCTGGCTGGCCAAGCACATGGCGGAGCGCGGGTTCTTCGCCGGCACGCCCTGGTTCCAACTCTGCACCGGCATTCCCTGGGGCGCGCCGGCCGATACGCGGGCGATGATCGCGCTGCTGGATGTGCTGCCCAAGGGGGCGCTCTGGTCCGGCTTCGGGATCAGCCGGCAGCAATTCCCGATGGTCGCCCAGGCGGTGATCCTGGGCGGGCACGTGCGGGTCGGGCTGGAGGACAACCTCTATCTTTCCAAGGGCGAACTCGCCCCCGGCAACGCGCCGCTGGTCACGCGCGCCGTCACCATCATCGAGGCCCTGGGCAGCAGCGTCGCCAGCCCGGCCGAAGCCCGCAGCATCCTGGGATTGAACGCATGAGCGAAGTACTGGTCACCCGCGCCGGCGGCGTCGTCACCGCCACCCTGAACCGGCCGGAACGCCGCAACGCGATGAACGCGGCCCTGGTCGCGCGGCTGGATGAACTCATCGCCTCGCTCGCCACGGACCGCGAGGCCCGCGTGCTCGTCCTGACCGGCGCCGGCGGGCATTTCTGCGCCGGGCTGGACCTAGTCGAGGTCGGTTCCGCCGAGGGCGACGCCGAAACCCGCCTGGCCGCCCAACTCGCCCGCAACCGCCGCACCGGTGAGCGCTTTGCCGCCATCGCCGCCCTGCCCCAGGTCGTCATCGCCCGCATCGAGGGCTCGGCCCATGCCGGTGGGCTTGGCTTCGTCTGCGGCGCCGACATCGCCTTTGCCTCGGCCGAGGCCCGCTTCGCCGCCCCCGAGGTCCGGCGCGGCCTGGTCGCGGCGCAGATCCTGCCCTGGATGGCGCGGCGCATGGGGCGTGCCGCGACGACCCGGATGGTGCTGGAAGGCCGCACCCTGACCGCGGCCGAGGCCCTGTCGGTCGGGCTGGTGCACGAGGTCGCCGCCGACGCCACGGCGCTGGACGCCGCCGTCGCCGCCTGCATCGCCGATGTGCTGCAGGGCGCGCCGGGTGCGCTGGCCGAGACCAAGCTGCTGCTCGCGGCCCTAGGCCCGGTCTCGCCCGACGGCTATGCCGAGGCGGGGGCCGCGTCGTTCAGCCGCTGTTCCACCGGCGATGAATCGCGCGAAGGCATCGCGGCCTTCCGGGAAAAACGCAAAGCCCGCTGGGCCTAACGCCGGAAGCGCAGGTCCAACCCCCGCGCGCGCCACTCCGCCTCATACACATCCAGGTCGATCAACCCCGCCGGGTCGGCCCGGCGTGGCGACCGCTGGAGGCCCGGGGCGCGATGGCTGCGCCATAGGGCGACCAGGCGTTCCAATTCGTCCAACGGCATCGGGTGGTCGTCGACACGCAGGTCCAGGTCACAGAAATCCTCGACCGTGGTCAGCACCATCGCGGCCGATTGCCGGCCGCGCCGATCGCCGCCCGCCGCCTGCCCGGCCTGGAGAGCGGCCATCATGCGTTCGGGCAGCGGCCGCGACACATCCCAGGCGGCGGCCGTTGCCGGCAAGACCTCTGGCCCCGCCAGCATATTGCCGGCGAAGGACACCTGCTCCCCCGGCGCATCGCCCGCCCAGTCGACGCAGTTCTGTCCTGTCCATGCCGCGGTTCGCCCGTGCCGGTCCACCGCATGGATCTGGCGGATGCCGCGCCCCTCATCGGCCGCCAGCGCCGCGGTGATCGCCTGCTGCGGCGACAGCCCGCGCGCCAGGCCATCGAGCACCGCGGGGCCCAGGTAGCGGTTCGTCATCGACTGCGTGCAGACCGCCCCCACCCCCGCCCGCACGAAGGGGCAGGAGGCACCGACCGCAAGATTGGCGGTGGTGACGGACACGGCGAAGGCGCCGGAGGCGGGGTCATGCGCGACGATGGACCAGGTCATGGATGATCCTTGCGCGGCGCGCGATCCGGTGTCACCTCACGATCAAAGAACGGAGGTTCGTCCAATGATCAAGATCACCCGCCGCGCGGCGCTCGCCGCCCCGCTGATGCTGCCCGCGCTGGCCCGCGCGCAGCCTGCCTGGCCCGACCGGCCGATCCGGCTGATCGTGCCCTTCGGCGCCGGTGGCGCGATCGACACCCTGTCCCGCACCGTGGCGCAGCGCTTCCAGGAAGTCGCCGGCCAGACGCTGGTGGTGGAGAACCGCCCCGGCGCGGGTGGCACCGTGGCCGGTGCCTTCGTCGCGCAGCAGCGGCCCGACGGGAACACCATCATGATGTGCGACGTGGGCGCGAATGCGATCGGCAAGGAGCTGATCCCCAGCCTGTCCTACGACCCGCCGACCGCCTTCACGCCGATCATCCACCTGGTGAACCTGCCGGCCGCGGTGATCATGTATCCCCAGACCCAGGTGCGCGACCTGGCCGACATGATCGCCCAGGGCAAGGCACGGCCGGATGGCTTCACCTATTCCTCGGCCGGCAATGGCAATGGCAGTCATCTGTTCATGGCGCTGCTGCTGAAGCAGGCCGGCGTCCAGATGGTGCATGTGCCTTATCGCTCGGGCGCCGAGATGGTCACCGCCCTGGTGCGCGGCGATGCGCAGTTCGGTTTCCCGACCGTATCCTCCGCATTGCAGATGGTGCGCGCGGGCAATGCCAAGGCGATCGCGATCAGCACGCCGGCGGGCACCACCGCCCTGCCCGGCATTCCGCCGGTCAGCGACACCATCCCTGGCTTCGACTGCAACGTCTGGCACGGCATCGCCGGCCCGGCCGGCATGGACCCGGCGCTGGCGCAGCGGATCAACGACGTCTTCGGCCGGATCGCCGCGATGCCGGAGGTGCAGGAGGCGATCTTCCGCACCCAGGCCGGCCGCGTCATCGGCGGAACCCCGGCCGACTTCGCCAACTTCATCCAACGCGAGGTGGTGCGCTGGACGCCGATCATCCGCGAAGGCGGCATCCGGGCGGAATGATCCGACCGGCCCTTCCTGGCGATGCCCCCGCCTGCACGGCGCTGGTCGCCGCCGCCTATACGCCCTGGATCGCGCGCATCGGCCGCGCGCCGGGGCCGATGCTGGACGACATGGCGGCCCGCATCGCCGCCGGGCAATGCTGGGTGCTGGATGACGAGGGCATCGCCGGGCTGGTGGTACTGGAAGCCAAGCCGGATGGGCTTTGGCTCGACAATGTCGCCGTCGCCCGCCCCGGTCGGGGTATCGGGCGCCAGCTCATCGACTTTGCCGAGGCCGAGGCGCAGCGCCGGGGGTATGACCGGCTGCGCCTCTATACCCATGTGCTGATGACGGAGAACCGGGCGCTCTACGCCCGGCTTGGCTATGTCGAGACGGCGCTGTTCACCGAGGCTGGGTTCGAGCGAGTGGCGATGGAGAAGCGGTTTTCCTGAACGCCGTATCCCAGGCCTTTCCTCAGTTTCTGGGGTTTCGGACAAATGCCCGGCGGGCGGCCTTGGGCTACTCGGGATAGGTCTCGCTGCCGTCCGGCGTGGCCTTGTGGAACAGGATGAATGCCAGGGGATTGCCTGGCTCGGACATCGCGTCGCTACGCTGACCCGTCACTTCTCCGGCCACGCTGCTGGTATATTCCGCCACCACTTCACCAAAACTGTTGCGCTGGATGGCCACCTTCTGCCCGGCTTCGACCTTGTCGTTGAGCTTGACCAGATGCTCGACGAGCCCGCCCTGGGTTGCCAGGATCGGGAAGGCACTATTGCCGATGAAAACAGCCACATCCTTGCCCGTACGTCCCATGGGCCCGGCGACGATGCCATGATGCTTGAGGACGTTCATCGTGCCTTCCACGAACAGGGAGATCATCCCGAGGTTCAGGACACGTGCAGCGCCGATCTCCGCGCAAAAGGCCGGGATGCCCACGTCGACAAAGGCATTGTGCAGGACCCCGGGATACACGTGATTGTCGAAGATCTGGCCGACCGGATACAGGTCTGCCATCGCCTTGATCTCCGGCACATCCATGGCGGCAATATTGAATGCGGTGACATCGAAGCCGGTGGTCCCGGTATGGAAGTCGATCGCGGCATCGGCGTTCGGCCGCAGCAGGCGGTTGAACAGGAGCCCGGCGTGGCGACTGGGCGCGGTGACGCCGTTCTCGTTCCCGGGCCATTCCCGGTTCATGTCGATCAGATCATGGCCCCGGCCAAAATTGGGCCATCTGCGCTGCATGCCTTCCAGGGCCGGGCGGGCCACGTCGGTGACGGCCATCACCGTCCCCGACATCTGCGCCGGATCGAGCTGGTTCATCACGGTCTGGACCGTATGGATGGAACTCATCTCGTCGCCATGCACGCCGCTCACCAGGACGACGCGCTTGCCGGGTCGTGCCCCCCGGGCGACCGTCACGGAGACATACCAATGCTGTCCGGTCGGCATCGCCACGCCCTGGAAATACAGAAGGTGCTTTTGCCCGGGCGCCAGGTCATTGACGTCGAGGGCGCTGACGACCTTCTTTCCCTGGATCGTATCGCCGGTATAGATCGTTGCCGGTGCCGGACCGACAGGGGAGGTCGCCGGGCCCTGGGCCTTCGCCGAACCGGCATGGGCCACAAGAGCGGCCGTTGCGCCAATCGTAGCCATTGATGCCATCATGAAATCACGGCGATCAGGGCGTTGTTCTGGCTCGCTTGGCATGATGAAGGCCTCATTCTGTAGGAAAATGACGGTCGAAAATCTGTAAATCGCCCCCCATCAAGCTGCCGATGTCACCGGCTTGCGATGTTGCCGCGCCGTTCGGCATTACCCAGGACTTTTCTTGTTATTATATAAGCTTGGACTGAGAACGCTCAGCCCAAGCGGAGGGCCGGAAGTGCACGCGGCTCTCCCCGCGACGAAGGCATCTTATCCTACACGCCTCGCCAGCGGGGGTTATTTTTTCAGCAGCCCAGCGCCTTCGCCAAGCCACCAAAATCCGGCGCCACGACCTCCCACTCCTGCTCGGCGGAAAGGTCCTTCTTCTGGCTCGGCCCGTATTCGGTCGGCCGCGCCACGAACCCCGTCTGCAGCCCGCATTTGCGCGCCGCCGCCAAATCGCTGTTGTGGGCGGCGCCCAGCATCACTTCGTTCGGCGCCAGGCCCAAAACCTCGGCGGTGCGCAGATAGGCCTGGGGGCTGGGCTTGTAGGCCTGGGCCACCTCGGCCCCCAGGATCGCGTCCCAGGGGATGCCGGCGCGCTTGGCCAGATTCAGCATCAGCGCGATGTTCCCGTTGGACAGCGGCGCGATGATGTAGCGCGTCTTCAGACGAGTCAGTCCGGCGACGACATCCGGCCAGGGGTCCAGCCGATGCCAGGCGGTGTTGAGCCAGACGCGGCGCTCCTCCGGCAGGTCGATCCCGTAATCGGCCAGCAGCGCGTCCAGGTTTTCCCGGTGCAGCACGTCCAGCCGCGTATAGGGGCGGCTGCCGTCGCGGATCGGCGCCATGGAGGGCTGGTATTTTGCTCTCCAAGCATCGGCGAAGGCGTGCGGATCGATGTCCGCGCGGCCCACCTCGGTCAGCACTTCGGCTGCTTCGCGGGCGATGCTGTTGCGCCAGTCGACGACGGTGCCGAAGACGTCGAAGACGACGGCCTTTGGGGCGCTCATTTCGCCCAACGCTTGTCGAAGTCCCAGACTTCAGGGAAGCCCATCAATTCGCACATGCGCGAAAAGCCGTAGGAATCCGCCGGCGCCAAGGTGTTGGAATCGCCGTTGGCCTTGAGGTGGCCATAGGCGCGTTCGCAGGCCGCGGACACCGCCAGGAAGCCGAGCGCCGGGTAGATCGCGATGGCATAGCCGATCTCCGCCAGGCGTGCGGCGTTCAGGATCGGCGTGCGGCCGCCTTCGACCATGTTCGCCAGCAGCGGCTTGGTCGCGGCCTTGCCGACGGCGATCATCTCGGCCTCGGTTTCGGGGCTTTCGACGAACAAAATATCGGCGCCGGCCTCGGCGTAGATCGCCATGCGGCGCAGCGCCTCATCCAGGCCCAGGCTGGTGCGGGCATCGGTGCGGGCGATGATCAGGAAGTTGGGGTCTTTGCGGGCTTCGACCGCGACCTTGATTTTCAGAGCCATGTCCTCGGCCGGGATCACGCTGCGGCCCGGGGTATGGCCGCATTTCTTCGGCATTTCCTGGTCTTCGAGCTGGATGGCGGTGATGCCCCCGGCTTCATAGCCCATCACGGTGTGGCGCACGTTCAGCAGCCCGCCATAGCCGGTATCGGCATCGGCGATGACCGGGGTCTTGGTGCCCTGGGCGATCTGGCGCATGCGGCCGACCATGTCGGAATAGGTCGCGATGCCGGCATCGGCCACGCCCAGATGGCTGGCGACGGTGCCAAAGCCGGTGGCGTAGAGGGCGGGGAAGCCCATGCCATCGGCGACCTTGGCGCTGATCATGTCGAAGACGCCGGGCGCGAGGATGAATTTTTTCTCGGCGAGCGCCTGCTTGAGGGAGGGGTGGGCCATCAGTCGATCCTTGTCTTGGTGAAATACGTCAGTTGGAACGCTCGATCCGCCCCGCCGCCACGGCTTCGGCCCAGCGCCGGTCATCGGCCTCCAGGAAGGTGGCGAAGGCGGCGGGCGGGCGCAGGTCGGGTTCCAGCCCCAGGGTCACGAAACGCTGGACCAGGGTGGGGTCGGCATAGGCGGTGGCGACCGCCGCCTGGATGCGGGCGGCAAGCTCCGGCGCCATCGATTTCGGGCCGAACATGCCGACCCAGCCGCTGATGTCATAGCCCGCGACGCCGGCTTCCTGGGCAGTCGGGACATCGGGCATCAGCGAGGTGCGGGTGGCGGTGGAGACGCAGAGCACGCGCACGCGGCCCGATTGCAGATGCGGGATGGCGCTGGCGGTGCTGGTCCAGCCGGTCGGCAGGTGGCCGGCGACGATGTCGTTCATCAGCAAGCCGCCGCCGCGGTAATAGACGTCCTGCATTTGCACCCCCGCGAGGCGGGCGAATTCGGTGCCGGCGAAGCGGGTCACGGCCTCGGTCTGGCCGAAGGCGATGCTGCCGGGGCGGGCGCGGGCGGCGGCCAGCATGCCGGCCAGGCTGTCGAAGGGCTGGGAGGTGCCGCTGACCATCACCAGGATCTGGCGGGACATCAGCGCAACCGGGGTGAAATCGCGGATGGGGTCGTAGGTCAGGTTGCCCATCGCGTATTTGTTTAGCGTATGGGTGGAGGTGACGATGCCCAAGGTGGTGCCGTCGCCATCGGCGCGGGAAATGACTTCGCTGCCGATGGCGCCATTCGCGCCGGCGCGGTTTTCCACGACGATCGGGTGGGCCAGGTGCGGGCGCATGGCTTCGACCACGGCGCGGGCCAGCACGTCGGTGCCGCCGCCGGGGGGATAGGGGACGATCACGCGGACCGGGCGGGTGGGCCAGGCGGGTTGGGCCTGGACGAGCGCGGGGGTGGCGAGCAGCGGTAGGCCGAGGATCAGCGAGCGGCGATTCATTTTGGCGGTCCTCCGAATTTGGCGGCACCCTGGCGCGGTCGCGGCGCGTCGCCAAGCCCCCGGCGGGGTGCAATGCTGACGCGGTCAGGGAGGCGATACGATGGATGTCCTGCCACGCCGCACGGCCGATGTCCTGGCGCCGCATGTCGCGGCACGGCCCGATGCCGTGGCGCTGGTGGGTGAGGCAGGCGCGCTGACCTGGGTGGATCTGGCCGGGGCGGTGACGGATACCGCACGGCGCCTGGTCGCGATGGGGGTGCGCGGCGGCGACCGGGTGATGATCCTGGGCGAGAACGAACCCACCATGGCGGTGCTGCTGCTGGCCTGCAGCCGGATCGACGCCTGGGCCATCCCGCTGAACGCCCGGCTGACGGCGCGGGAGGTTGCGGATATCCGTGAGCACTCCGGCGCGCGCGTCGTGTTTTTCTGCACGGGGGCCAGCCCGGCGGCGGCGCGGCATGCGGGGGATGCGCCGGTGGTGTGGGATGGGGTGCGGGCCTCGGCCGTGGATGAGGCCGCGGTGGCCGAGGCGGTGTGGGACGACCCGGCGAAGCAATGCGCGGCGTTGATCTATACGTCTGGAACGACGGGTCGGCCCAAGGGCGTGATGCTGTCGCATCGCTCGCTGCTGTTCATGGCGGCGATGGGGGCGAAGGTGCGCGGCTGGCGGACAGATGACGTGATGTATGGCGTGCTGCCGATGAGCCACGTGTTTGGGCTGGCCAATATGCTGTTGGGCGGGTTGCTGGCCGGGGCGACGATCCGCCTGGTGCCGCGCTTCGACCCCGATGCGATGCTGGCGGCGATCGCCCGGGATGTGTCGGTCATCCAGGGCGTGCCGGCGATTTTTTCGCGGCTGCTGGCGCGGATCGCGGGGCCCGCGGCGGCGCCGCGGCTACGGGTGCTGTCCTGCGGCGGGTCGCCGATGGACCCCGCGGTGCAGCAGGGGTTGCGGCGCGTGTTCGGGCTGCTGCCGCACAATGGCTATGGGCTGACCGAGGCGGGGCCGACCATCAGCCAGACCCGCGAACCGCGCGACGATCTGTCGACCGGCCCGATCATGGAGGGTGTCGAGGCACGCATCGCCCCGGATGGGGAGATCGAGGCGCGCGGCCCGGGTATCATGCTGGGGTATTACCGCGACCCGGCGGCGACGCGGGCGGCCTTCACCCCGGACGGGTTCTTGCGCACGGGCGACCTGGGGCGGATCGACGACGAGGGGCTGCTGTGGCTGGTCGGGCGGTCGCGCGAATTGATCATCCGCAGCGGCTTCAACGTGCACCCGGCCGAGGTCGAGGCGGTGATCGCGACCTGCCCCGGCGTGGAACAGGTCGCGGTGGTGGGGCGGCCGGTGGCGGGCAATGAGGAGGTGGTGGCCTTCTTCACCGGCGACGCCGATCCCGCCGCACTTGCGGCGCATGCGGCGGCGGGGCTGGCGCCCTACAAGCGCCCGACCCGCTGGGAACGGCTGGAGGCGATGCCCGCCAGCGGCACCGGCAAGGTGCTGAAGCACCGGTTGGCGGCGATGGCGCGGGGGTTGGCGTGAAGAATTGGGGAAGTTGCGCCGTGGAAGGGGCTTCGCCCCCTCCACACCTCCCCCACCAAGGGGCCGTGGCCCCTTGGAACCCACGGTATTTGGCAAAATAAAGGGAGGGGCATCAAGGTCGCTCCCCTGATCAAGCGCGCTCCATGCCCCTCCCTTTATTTTGCCAATACATCACGCCGGTCCAGGGGCGGCGCCCCCTGGTGGGGAGAGTTTGAGAGGGGCGAAGCCCCTTTCAAGGCACAACCTGCCCAATCCTCACAAACACGCCTCGCAGATCGCGGCGAGGTGGCGGTGGTCGGTGCCGCAACAGCCGCCCATGATCCGCATCGACGGCAGGGTGCGGCGCAGGTCGCGGTAGTGGCGGCCGAGGTCCACGGGGTCGCCGGCGTCCAGGGTTTCGCTCTCGTCCAACTCGGCGTGTGACTTGGTCGAGGCATTGGCGCGGATGCCGAGGATGCGGTCGCGCCAATCGCCTTCACCGAAGCTCGCGGCCAGGTGCGTCGGGTGGGCGCAGTTCACCATGAAATAGGCGGCCGCGCCGTTGGTGGCTGCGTCCACCGACTCGATCGCGTCGCGCAGGCTGCGGCCGGTGACCAGGCGGCCATCGGTCTCCAAGGTGAAGGAGATGGCGCAGGGGATGTCCTGCGCGCTGGCGGCGCGGATGATGCCGGTGGCCTCGTCGGGGTTGGTAAGGGTGAAGGCGGTGACCATGTCGGCCTCGGTCGCGGCGAAGGTGGCGATCTGGGTGGCATGGTAGTCCTCGGCTTCGGCGGCGCTCATGCGCCCGGCCTTGTAGCCGTCGCCGCGGGGACCGATCGCGCCGCTGATGACGCAGGGGATGGCATGGTCGCGCCGGAGGTCGAGCAGCAGGTCGATGGCGTCCTCGTTCACCTCCGCCAGTGCCTCCGGCCCGAAGCCGAGCAGCGCGCCCCAGTCGGGATTGGCGCGCCAGGTCGCGGAATCGAGGATGAAACCGGTGCCGTGCTGGCGCGCGATGTCGAGGTAGCGGGCGTAGTAGCGCCACAGCGCCTCGCGCCCCGATTTGCTGGTGAGCAGCACGAAGGCAGCGAAATGCGGCAGGTCCAGGCCTTCGTGGAAGATGAGGGTGGTTTCCATGCCGCCATCGGTCAGGAAGGTGCCGCCATCGAGTTGCGGCAGGTGGTCGCGATAGAGGGCCATGATCGGTCTCCCTGTGCTGGTGATGCCCGGAGTCTTGCCGATGGGGGCGGTACAGACCTAGCCGATCAATGGTCCAGCATGCCGAAAATTCTTGATTTCCCTGTGCGATCAATGAATTCAGCGTCGTTTCGAGGCTATGCAGACGCGCCCGATGCGGCGCCCGCGCGCAAAAACCAGACCGCCGGTACAGGAGCAGGCCATGACCAAGGGTGACGAGACGCGCAAGCGCATCCTGGACATCGCGCAGGACTCGGTGCTGGCGAAGGGATTTGGCGCGACCTCGATCGAGGAGATCATCGCCGCGACCGACCTGACCAAGAGCGGCTTCTTCTACCATTTCAAAAGCAAGAACGACTTGGCGAAGGCGCTGCTCGCCCGTTACGTCGATGAGGACGAGCGGATCTACGACGAGCTTTTTGGCCGCGCACGGGCGCTGATGGACGATCCGTTGCAGGCCTTCCTGCTGGGGCTGACCTTGCTGGCCGAGGTCTTCGCCGATCTGCCGAACCGGCATCCGAGATGCCTGGTCGCGACCAGTTGCTATTATGATCGCATCTTCGACCGCGAGATCCAGGAGATCAACCGCCAGGCGGCACTGCAATGGCGGCAGCGCTTTCGCGCCACATTCGACGAGATCGCGGCGCATTACGAACCGCACCAGCCGATCGACCTGGATCACCTGGCGGATATGGTCTCGGCGGTGATGGAGGGCGGCATCATGATGTCGAAGGCGTTGAAGGAACCGGCCGTCCTGCAACAGCAGGTGCTGGTGCTGCGCGACATGGTGAAGCTGTTGTTCGCGCCGACGCCGCCGTTGCGCGCGGTCAGGTGATCCAGGTGCGGAACAGCGCCAGGTCGATATTGCCGCCGCAGAGGATGACAGCGACTTTCTTGCCACGCATCGCGTCGCGTTCCTGCATCAGCGCGGCCAGAGGCGCGGCGCCCGCGCCTTCCGCCAAGTTGTGCGTGTCGGTCCAATAGGCGGCGATGGCGGCGCCGACCTCGGCGTCCGTGACCTGCACGATGCGCGCGATGCCGTGCTGGATCATGGCAAAAGCTTCGGCGTCCGGCATGCGCGTCGCCATGCCATCGGCGCGGGTTTCGGCAGCGGGTGTGGTGACGACATGGCCCGCCGCGAGGGAGAGGGCGTAGGACGGGGCGCCGGTGGATTGCACGCCGATGATCTCGGTTTTCCGGCCCAATGCGTCGCGGGCCAGGATGCAGCCGCAGGCGCCGGAACCCATGCCAATGGGCACGTAGATCGCGTCGAGGTCGGGCACGGCTTGCAGCAGTTCGACGGCATAGGTCGCGACACCAAGCACCAGGTCGCGGTGGAAGGAGGGCACCATTTCCAACCCGCGTTCGGCGGCGATGCGCCCGGCCTCGATGCGGGCGGCGTCGAAATCATTGCCGTGTTCGATAAGTTCCGCGCCGAGGGCGCGCATGGCGGCATTCTTCTCGGTGGAATTGCCCTGGGGGACGAGGATGGTGACCGGCACGTTGTGGCGGCGGCCCGCAAAAGCGAGGCTCTGGCCGTGGTTGCCCCGGGTGGCGGAGATCAGCCCGGCGACCCCGGGCCGTTCGCGCGCGCAGCGATCGACATAGACCAGCCCGCCCCGCACCTTGAAGGCGCCGGTGGGGGTGTGGTTTTCGTGCTTCACCCAGACCTCGGTCCCGACGCGCGCGGCCAGCAGCGGCCAGGCGTATTGCGGGGTCGGCGGCATGGCCGCACCCACGATGCGGCGGGCGTGGTCCAGGTCGTCCAGGGTCATGCAAATACCGCGGCAAAAGGGAGCACGCGCAGGGCATCGCCGGGCGTGACGGAAAGGCTGTCCTCGGGCAGTTCGGCAAAGCCGTCCGACCCGGTCAGGGAGGAGAGCAGCCCGGCCCCTTCCCGCGCGAATTTGACCGCCCGCAACGCGGTGCCATCGTCGCGCAGGGTGACGCGCACGTATTCGCGCCGCCCGGGCTTCTTGCGATAGGCGAAATCGGCGACGGCGGGCACGCGCAGCAGCGGCACGGGGGCGGCCCCGGCCAGGCGCAGGATCAGCGGCCGGGCCAGGTGCAGGAAGGTCACGATGGCCGCGACGGGATTGCCAGGCAGGCCCACGACCGGGGTGCCGGCGACGACGCCCATGGCGGCGGGGCGGCCGGGCTTGATGGCCAGGCGCCAGAAGACCAGGCGGCCCGCGGCCTCGATCGCGGTGCGCACGTGGTCTTCCTCACCAGCGCTGACGCCGCCGGTGGTCAGCAGCAGGTCGTGGTCGGCGGCGGCGGTATGCAGGGCTTCCTGGGTGGCGCCGGCGCGGTCGGCCAGGATGCCGAGGTCGGTGGCGACGACCGGCAGGCGCGCCAGCAGCGCGAGCAGCATGAAGCGGTTGCTGTCGAAGGTCTGCGCCGGGCCGAGGGCGCTGCCGGGATCGGCCAGTTCGTCGCCGGTCGAGAAGACGCCGACGCGCACCGGGGCGGTGACGGGCAGGCTGGCAAAACCCAGGGCGGCAGCCAGGGCGATTTCGGCCGGGCCGAGGCGGCAACCGGCCGGCAGGGCGCGGGCGCCCGCGCAAAAATCCTCGCCGGCGGGGCGGGCATTGGCGCCGGGTTTCAGGCCGGGGGGGATCAGCACGCCGGTCGCGTCGTCGGTTGTGTCTTCCTGCATCGCGACGGTTTCGGCGCCCGCGGGCATGGGCGCGCCCGTGAAAACGCGGGCGGCGGTGCCGGGGGGCAGAGGGGCGGCGTTCTGGCCGGCGGCGATGCGGGCGGCGATGGGCAGGCGGGTGGCGGTGCCCGGGGTCAGCGAGGCATGGGCAAAGGCGTAACCATCGACCGCGCTATTGGCGAAGGGCGGTAGCGGCCGTGGGGCGACCAGGTCCTCGGCCAGGATGGCGCCCGTGGCCTGGGCCAGCGGCACCTGGCGGATGCCGCCCAGCGGGGCGATGCGTTCGCCGATCAGCGCCGCCGCCGCATCCACCGACAGCAGCGGCCCGCCGAAGGCGAAGCAGTCGTCGGTCAGTTGGGCCATGGCACGGCATGGCGCAGGATCAGGTCGGCGATAGCGGCGATGTCGTCGATCCCGGCCTGCGGCAGCGCGACCGGGGCGGGTGTGTCGGCGGCGATGGCGCGGATCATCGGGTCGTCCGGGCAAAGCCAGGGCTTTTCATTGGCCGCGCGAAACACCTCGATCTTTGGGTGGGTGTCGCGCTTGAAGCCCTCGACGATGACAAGGTCCACCGGATCCAGCCGTTGCAGCAGGTCGCGCAAGGGCGGTTCCGGGGCGCCGCGCAATTCGGTCATCAGCGCCCAGCGATTGGCCGATGAGACCAGCACCTGGCGTGCGCCGGCCTGCCGGTGCGTGTGGCTGTCCTTGCCCGGGAGGTCGACATCAAACGCATGATGCGCGTGCTTGAGCGTGGAGACAGAAACCCCGCGCTGCCCCAATTCGGGGATGAGGCGGGCGAGCAAGGTGGTCTTGCCCGCGCCGCTCCAACCCGCCAGTCCGATCAGTCGCAAGGGATCAGCCGGCACTCGCCGCGCCGGCGGCCCCGTCGATGGTCACGCGCGCCTTGGCCAGTTCCTGGTCAACCCACATGTCGTGGTGCATGCGCGCCCAGTTGTAGTCCACCTGGCCGGTGCCCATGGCGTCGAAGGCGCCCTCCATCCCGATGGAGCCGATGTAGATATGCGCCAGGATGGCCGCGATCATCAGCACCGACAGCACGGCGTGGATGGCATGGGCCAGTTGCATGCCCTCGATATTGGTCCAGGCGAAGGGGAAGATCAGGAAGTAGCCGGAGACGGCGACGGCAGCACCGCCCAGCACCACCATCCAGAAGACCATCTTCTGGCCCGCGTTGAAGCGGCCGGAGGGCGGGTGGGCGTTGCCGATGATGCCGCCGCCCGCCTTGATCCAGGCGAAGTCCATCCTGTTGGGGATGTTGTCCTTGACCCAGAGCAGGAACATCAGCGCGATGCCGAGGGTGAAGGGGAAGGAGAGGAAGTTGTGGGCGATCTTGCCCCAATGCGTCGCCTCGGCGAAAGCCGCCGGGCCGAAGAGCGGCAGGAGCAGGTGCCGCCCGAAGGTCAGGTTCAGCCCCGACAGCCCGAGCACGATGAAGCAGGAGGCGACGAGCCAGTGGTTGGCGCGTTCGAACCAGTTGAAGCGCTGTAGGGTACGCCCGGACGGCCCGCCCTCGATCGGGATGCGGCCGCGCGTCATGTAGAAGACGAGCAGCACGGCGATCATGCCGACGATGGCGATCCCGGCCACCCAGACCAGGGTCACGTTGTGGAATTGCCGCCAGTCGCGGCCGGCGGGCTGGATCAGGTCACCCGCGCGGGTGTTCGGGATGGTGACGCGGCCCTGGATGATGTCGCCACGCAGCGCGGCCTGGAGTTCCAATTCGGCGGCCGAAAGCTGGCCGCGATCGTTGAAGGGCGTCGGCGCCGGCTGCGCGGTCGCGGCCCCGAGCGGCAGCGCCAGCAGGGCCAGGATGAGGAGAAGCTTGCGCATCACACCCGCACCTCTTCCCGATAGGCGGTGCGCCAGCCCCAGGCGCCCGAGCCATAGCCGCGCGTCTGCACGCGTTCGCGGTAGATGCTGGCGATGATGTCGCCGTCACCGGCGAGCAGCGCCTTGGTCGAGCACATTTCCGCGCAGAGCGGCAGCTTGCCCTCCGCGATGCGGTTCGCGCCGTATTGGATCCATTCGGCCTGGCTGTTGTCGGCCTGCGGGCCGCCGGCGCAGTAGGTGCATTTGTCCATCTTGCCGCGCCCGCCGAAATTGCCGACGCGCGGGTATTGGGGCGCGCCGAACGGGCAGGCATAAAAACAATAGCCGCAGCCGATGCAGGTGTCCTTGTCATGCAGCACGATCGCATCGGCGGTCGTGTAGAAACAGGATGTGGGACAGACCGCGGCACAGGGCGCGTCGGTGCAATGCATGCAGGCCATGGAGATCGAACGCTCACCCGGCCGGCCATCGTTGATGGTGACGACGCGGCGGCGGTTGATGCCCCAGGGCACCTCGTTCTCGTTCTTGCAGGCGGTGACGCAGGCGTTGCATTCGATGCAGCGATCCGCGTCGCAGAGGAATTTCATGCGGGCCATTGTTCTATCCCCTCTCAGGCCGACGCGCGGATCTGGCAGATTGTGACCTTGGTTTCCTGCATGAAGGTCACCGGATCGTAGCCATAGGTTGTGACGGCATTGACGCTTTCGCCCAGCACGATCGGATCGGTGCCTTGCGGATACTTGCCGCGCTGGTCATCGCCCATGAACCAGCCGGCGAAGTGGAAGGGCATGAAGGCGACGCCGGGGCCGACGCGTTCGGTCACCAGCGCCTTCATCCGGGTCCAGCGATTGGCCGGCATTTCAGGGCCGCGCACCTGCACCCATTGCCCATCGCGGATGTTGCGGGCGGCGGCATCGCGCGGGTTGATCTCCACGAACATGTCCTGCTGCAATTCGGCCAGCCAGCGGTTGGAGCGGGTTTCCTCGCCGCCGCCCTCGTATTCCACGAGGCGGCCGGAGGTGAGGATGACCGGGTAGTCGGCCGCGACCACCGGGCTGCGCGCCTGCACCGTGGTGCCGAGATGCGGCAGGCGGAAGCCGCGCCGGTCCGGCAGGGTCGGGTATTGCGCGATCAGGTCGTTGCGCGGGGTGTAGATCGGTTCGCGATGCACCGGCACGGGGTCGGGCAGGTTCCAGGCATTGGCCCGCGCCTTGCCATTCCCATAGGGGATGCAGCCGTGTTCCATCGCCACGCGCATGACGCCGCCCGACAGGTCGGTGGCCCAGGAGGCGGTGCCGCCCTGGCGTGCGATCTGCGCCTTTTCCGCCGCCGTCAGGTCGTCGAACCAGCCCAGGCGCTGCAATACCGCCGTGGTGAATTCCGGATAGCCGTCCTGGATTTCGGACCCCAGCGTGTAGGAACGTTCGGCCAGCAGGGTCTGGCCATTGCGTTCCACGCCAAAGCGGGCGCGGAAGGTGCTGCCGCCGTTCTTCACATGCAGGCTGGTGTTGTAGAGCACATGCGTGCCCGGGTGCTTCTGTTCCGGCGTGCCCCAGCAGGGCCAGGGCAGGCCGTAGAACTCATTGGCGACGGGGCTGCCGGCGGCGCCGCGCAGGGACACCAGGTCGAACTTGTCCTGGTTGGCCATGTGCAGGCGCAGGCGTTCGGGCGACTGGCCGGTGTAGCCGGTGCTCCAGCAGCCGCGGTTGATCTCGCGCAGGATGCTTTCCGAGGTGGGCGCGTTGTTGCGGATCTCGAAGCCCTTGGTGACGTCGCGCTGCATGCGGAAGGTCATGTTCCGGCGCTCGGCGGCCGTGTCGATCGCGCCCATCAGGCGATGCAGGGATTCGTAGTCGTCCTTCGATTCGAAGATCGGATCGACCACCTTCTCACCCCATTGGATGGAGCGGTTGGAGGAGGTGCGGCTGCCCGAGGTTTCGAACTGCGTGCAGGCCGGCAGCAGGTAGGTGCCGTTGCGGCGGTTGGCGAGCACGGCAAACGTCGTCGGGTGGGGGTCGGCGACGACCAGCAGGTCCAGCGCCTCCAGCCCCTTCACCGCTTCGGGCATGCGGGTGACGGTATTGCCGCCATGGCCCCAGACCATCATGCCCTTCACGGAATCGCGCTGGGCGACGTAGTTCTCGCTGCCGGCGGGGCGGGCGCCGAGGCCGGGCATGGTCACCGCATCGAAGTAGCGGGTGGTGGGGATGCCCGGCATTTCCATCATCGCCGGGCTGTCGAAGCGCGCGACCATGGATTCGTAGGACACATCCCAGACGCGCGACCAATGGCGCCAGGCATTCGCGTCCAGCCCGTAGTAGGCCGGCAGGGTGGTGACATCGAGCCCGAAGTCCGTGGCCCCTTGCACGTTGCAATGGCCGCGGAAGATATTGGCGCCCGTGCCTTCCTTGCCGACGTTGCCGGTGGCCAGCAGCAGGATGCAATAGGCGCGGACATTGGCGGTGCCGACCGTCTTCTGGGTCGCGCCCATGCACCAGATCAGGGTGGCGGGCTTTTGGGTGGCGATCATCTCGGCCACCTTGCGCATCTGCGCCTCGGGCACGCCGGCGACGCGTTCGACTTCGGCAGGCGTCCATTTGGCGACTTCGGTGCGGACATCTTCCATGCCGTTCACGCGGGTCGCGATGAATTCGCGGTCTTCCCAGTTGTTGGCAAAGATGTGCCAGAGCAGGCCCCAGATGATGGGGATGTCGGTGCCCGGGCGGATGCGCATGAATTCGGTCGCATGGGCCGCGGTGCGGGTGAAGCGCGGGTCGATGACGACGAGGTTCGAGCGCTGCTGTTCCTTGCCCGCCAGCACGTGCTGCAAGGAGACCGGATGCGCCTCGGCCGGGTTGCCGCCCATGATGACCATGGTCTTGGCATTGCGGATGTCGTTGTAGGAATTCGTCATCGCGCCGTAGCCCCAGGTATTGGCCACGCCCGCGACGGTCGTCGAATGGCAGATACGCGCCTGGTGGTCGACCGAATTGGTCCCCCAAAAAGCCGCCATCTTGCGGAACAGATAGGCGCCTTCATTGCTGAACTTGGCGCTGCCGAGCCAGAACACGCTGTCCGGGCCGCTGGCCTGGCGGATCGCCATCAGCCGGTCGCCGATCTCGGCGAGCGCCGTGTCCCAGGACAGGCGCTGCCACTGACCATCGACCAGCTTCATCGGGTATTTGATGCGGCGGTCGCCATGCACCAGCTCGCGCACCGAGGCGCCCTTGGCGCAATGCGTGCCGCGGTTGATGGGCGATTCCCAGGCGGGTTCCTGGCCGACCCAGACGCCGTTCTGCACTTCGGCGATGACCGTGCAGCCGACCGAGCAATGCGTGCAGATGTTTTTGACGCGGGTGACGGGCAGGGCGAAGTTGGTCGGCCCGGCGGCGGCCTGGCGCACATTGGACAGCGGGATCGCGCCCAGCCCGGCCAGGACGCCGCCGGTGACGCCGGCTTGTTTCAGGAAGGACCGGCGGTCGAGGCCGCCGGAGGACAGGCCCTCATAGGCCGCGGCAAGCCGGGCGCGGGTGGCGGTGCGGTCGGAGCGCTTGATCAGCATGGCGGGTTGCTCCCGGCTCTCAGTAGCGGTTGGTGCGGTAGAAGTCGGCGACATGCGCCGTCTCGCTGTAGCGCGCCTTGGTCTTGTCGGCCTGGCTTTCCTTGGCGGTGGGGGTGCCGCGCACGGCATCGGCGCGGTCCCAGCCCGGCAGCATGGCGGCCTGGGCGGTCGTGGTCGCGGCGACGGCGGCGCCGGCACCCAGGCCCAGGGCCTTGAGGAAGCCGCGGCGTTCGGGTGTGGTGTCGTTGGCCATAGTCGGGGTCCCCTTTGTACGCGTCAGGCGGGCAAGGCGGCGGCCGCCTGCTCGATCTCGATCACCGTGCGGCCCAAGGTGCCGACGGCGCGGTAGAATTGTGCGGTTTGCGCGCGTTCGATGTCGGTGAAGCAGCGCCCGGCCCAGGATAGCATGTGGCGGGCGAAGAAGCGTTCGGCTTCGCGTGCGCCGCCATCGAACCCGCCGGAGAGCAGGCCCGCGTAGGTTTCGCACAGGAAACCCAGGTGGTCCTCGGGCTCGACCACGCCGGCCGCGCGTTCCAGCCCCAGCCGGCGCAGGTCGGCGCGCAGATCGGCCAGCGGGCGGTCGTGCAGGAAGCCGGTGATGTAGTAGGACGCATAGGGCAGGACCTCGCCGCGCCCGACGCCGATGAAGAGATCGAAGTACTCGCGGCTGATGCTGTCATGCGTCGTTTGTTGCGCCGCAACAGCCAGGGTGCGGATGGCTTCGCCGACCTGGGTCGTGTCGCCGGCCAGCGCTTGCAGGGCGCGCAGCAGATCGGCGTCAGGGGGCGCCACGCAGAGCCGGCCGATCAGTGCGAAAAGCCGCGCTCGTCCATCGCCCAGGGGTTCAGCCTTGGAAGATTCGGGCGGTGTGATCCCGCCGCTTTCTGGCCCCGTTCGGTCGTCCATTCAGGACGGCACCCTCTAAAAGAATCATGGAAAACTGGTCAGAATAATTTCGCACCGCCCGCAGGCGGGTGCAAGAGGAAGTCACGTGGGCCGCACGCCGAATAGGTCAAGCCGGCATGGCGCCGCCGTGGCGTTTGCGCGGCAAGGGCGGGATGCGCGGCGGCGTGTCGTCGGCGGCGATGGGCGCGGGCGGCGCGACGGGCCAGGCGGCGGCGGCGATGGCGGGCGGCACGAAGGCGGGCGGCGCGACCTCGACCAGGGGGAGCGCGGCGTCCGGTGGGATGGGGGGGTCTTCGACCTCGGGTGGTGTTTCGCCGCGCAGCAGCGCGTCGTCGGCGTCGAGTTGCCCTTCGGTGCGGCCGACGATCTGCGCCAGCATCGCGCGCAGATTGCCGGCCAGGTTCAGGGCCGATCCGGGCACGCCGCCTTCGACATTGTAGTCCCAGGCGTAATCGGCCGGGCCGATGAAATCGCGGATTCCGACGTCCATCGACCACATTTGCCGCAATGCAGCATGGCGCAGGCCGGGCGGCACGTTCGGCTTCAGGAAGGCGGTGAGGTCGCCGTCGAGGGAGAGGCTGTCGAGGCTGGGCAGTTCGGCGGGGGCTTCGTCGGGCGTCGGTTCGGGGACGCGGGGTGTCTCCACCACCGCATCCTCTTCCGGCAGCGCTTCGCCGCGCTTGCGCCGCGACCAGCGGGTCAGGAAGCCATCCTCGTCGGGGGGGATCATTCCTCCTCCTCCTGGCGTTTTTGGCGCCAGTCGCCGCCGCCATCGCGACGACGTTTCCAGAAACCGCGTTCGCGGTGGTGCTGGGCGACATAGGTTTGGACCTGCGCCAGCAGCCAGGGCGGCATCGGCAGGCTTTCCATCAAGTCGCTGCCGGAACCGGCGATGGCCTCGACCTCTCCCGCGTCGACGGTCGCGTGGTGCAGTACCATGCCCGGCGATGTTTCGGCGGCGCGCAGCACGACCCAGATGCTGGGCTGGGTGGATTCGATGTTGTGCTTCAGATTGTCGGTGTCGGTGGTGTGCAGCATGACATCGGCCTGGCCGGCGAAGAACAGGGCGCGGCCATCGGCTTGCCGCAGCAAGGTCCAGGCGGGCAGGTCGGGCGCCTGTTCCAGCACATCGACGATGCGCCAGACTTCATCGGACCAGGCGGTGACGCCGGGGCGGCGTTCGGCCAGCACGCCGACGGGGACGCGCCGGGTGTCGGGGTGGTCGGTCATGACACGGGTGCCAAAGGCAGGCCGGCGAGCAGGTTTTGCGGCTTGATCCGCACGACCTGGGCCGCATCCATCGCCAGCGCGAGATAGACCGGCTTGCCGCGCAGTTTCGCCAGCGCCTGCGACGGATCGGCAAACTCCAGCACGGCCAGCCACAGGATGCGCGCCAGCCGCGCCTGCGCGACTTTCTTGCCGTGCCACAGGTCATTGGCGATGCCGGTGGCTTCGGCATCCAGGCCGACGTGCCAGGTCCAGTTGCGATCCTCGATCACCGGCACGCAGCGGATGGTGCAGGCGACGCCGATGACATGGGCGCAGAATTTCTCGATGGCGCGCGCCAGGCCGGCCTGGCCCGGGCGGTTTTCGGCGATGTCCAGCGCCAGGTCGTGTGCGTCGGACCGGGGTGCGTAGGATGCGGCATTGGCATCGTTCAGCACGTCGAACTCAGCCTCACGCGGGGTCGCGCCCGCCTCGGTCAACAGGCGTCCGAGCGGCCCCAGGTCGGCGTCCGCCGCGCGTGCGGCCAGGACTTCCTCATCCGCCAGCAGGGTCGCGCCCTGGGTGATCGCGGCGCGCTGGTTGCGGAACAGGCATTCGGCGGCGCGCAGGATATAGGGATCGCCGACGCCATCCATCGCCGCGCGGGTGACGAGATGCGTCAGCATCTGCAGGAAGATCGGCGGGATGCCGGAGACATTGCCGCGATACAGCGCGCACCAGGCGGCTTCCAGGGTCGGTTGCGCCATGACCTTGTCGCGGAAGCGCAGGAAGACTGCGAAATTTTCCCGCGCATCGGCATCGGCCAAAGGCGCGGGGTCTTGCGGGCTGAGCGGATCGGCCATCAGGGCGGCGTGCAGCGCGCGTTCGGCGTCGCAGGCTTCCTCCGGCGGCAGCAGTTCCGGCCGCGCCAAAAACGCGCGCCAGAGGTCGGGGGTCGCGACCAGCCGCCCCTCCGCCGTGCGGTCGCAGAGCGCGTGGCCTGACGCGAGCCAGAATTCGCCGGGCGCGGGGAGAAAATGGTTCATCGCGCGAGCCTGGTCAGGTCGGGTTGGTCGATCGGTTCGTCCTCGCCGGTGATCTCCACGATGCCGAAGACCGGCAGGCTGCCGAAATCGTCGCGCGGGGTGTCGCGGCGATGCAGGGTGCGGAAGGTTTCGCGTTGCTGGCCGTCCTCGATGCGGCGGGACAGGGCCAGGACGGTGCCGGGGTCGTGGCCGGCGCAGAGGGATTCGGCGAAGGCGATTTCTTCCTCGGCCGCGGCGGTGGCGGCGGCATCGTCGGGGGCGCCGAGGGCACGGCGGATATGGAAGGCCAGCGCCGCGACGGCGGCGGCGCGGGCGGCGGGATCGCAGGGCGCGACCTCGACCAAGGTGGACCAGCCGAAGGAGCCAAGCCCCAGAAATCCGCTGCGAAAGGCCTGGCGGCGCTTGCCGGCCATGTCGGCCGGGTCTTCGTCCCAGAACATGAAGCCGCCGGCGACGGCCCATTCGCCAGGGGCCGCGGCGGGTTCGAAGACCACCGTGTCGGACGGGTCCAGCCGCAGGGTCCGGGGCAGCATCATGCGCCGAACGCCCGGCGATGGCGGGTGCCGTCGCGTTCCCAGATCAGGTCGGCGGTGCCGAGGTCGATGCCGCGCCGCGCGCCATCCGTCTCGACATCCTGTTCCAGCCGGGCGAGGAAGCGGTCGGCGACGGCCTTGGGACCGTCGCGGTCCCATTCGGCGATACCGGCCATCAGGTGGCGCGCCCAGGCGGCGGTGAGTTCGGTGGGGTCGGTGTCGGTCCAGCCTTCGGCTTCCAGGCTGGTGCGGCCGGGGTCATGGCCGGGGTCGCGGCCGGCGGGGATGGCGAAGCGGGCCTCGACGCCGACGACCAGCCAGTCGGGCATGGCATCGGCGCTGGCGCCGTCGGGGGTGGCGAGGCGGGCCTGGCCGGCGATGCCGGCATTGACCAGCAAGGTCGCGGGCCAGCGCAGGGCGACGGGGATTTCGGGCGGCCCCAGGGACGCCACCGCATCGGCCAGGGCGTTGATCGCGGCGTAGAGGGCCAGGCGGGCGGTGCCCAGGGGTTGCTCCGGTTCCAGCACCACCGCCACTTCGACGCGGCCGAGCGAGCGCACCCAGGGCAGGGTCCCGGCGCCTTGCGTGGGGGCCAGGGCGACCGCGCGCAGGATCGCATCCCCGGCTTCGCGCAGCGGGATGGGGGTGAACAGGCTGGGTAGTTCAAGCAGGGTTTTGTCGTGCAACGCCGGCTCCCCTCCCCTTCGGACGTGGTCGTTCGTATATGGCGATGGCGGCCGGATACCAAACCGCGCCAGCCCGGAGACGTCAGCGAAAAATGGCCAGCGCCACGGTTTTTGTTTGCACCTGCGAAGACAGCATGACGCTGGATACGCGCGTCGTGGCGCGCGGCTGCAAGGGCGAGGTGCGCGGCGCCGAGCAATTGTGCCGGGCGCAGTTGGACCGCTTCCTGGCGGCGATGGGGGATGGCGACGTGACGGTCGCCTGCACCCAGGAAGCGCCGCTGTTCGCCCAGGAGGCCGAGGCCGCGGGCCACGCCGGCGCCCTGCATTTCGTCAATATCCGCGAACAGGCCGGCTGGTCGGACGAAGGCGCGCAGGCCAGCCCGAAGATGGCGGCGATCCTGGCCGCCGCCGCCGAACCCATGCCGCAGGTGCCGCAGGTCACGCTGCAAAGCAGCGGGGTCGCGCTGGTGCTGGGCCGCGATGCATCCGCACTGGCCGCCGCCGCGCGGTTGGCCGAGGCGCTGGATGTCACCGTGCTGCTGACCGGGGACGAGCCGGTGGCGCCGATGCGGGAGGCCGCCTTCCCCGTCCTGCGCGGGCGGGCGACGGGGGCGACGGGGTGGCTTGGGGCCTTCGAGGTCGCGGTGGGCGATGTCGCCAGCCCGAAGCCTTCGTCGCGGGCCGCCTATGCCTGGGGGCCGGGAAAGCCGCGTTCGACCAGCCGCTGCGACCTGGTGATCGACCTGACCGGCGGGGCGGCGCTGTTCCACGAAACCCGCCAGGGATATTTGCGGGCGGATCCGGATGATGCGGGCGCGGTCGCGGCGGTGGTGGCAGAGGCGTCCGGCCTGGTCGGGACGTTCGACCAGCCGCGCTTCATCACCTTCGACGCCGGGTTGTGCGCGCATAGCCGCAACAAGCGCATTGGCTGCACGCGCTGCCTGGACCTGTGCCCCACGGGCGCGATCACGCCGGGCAAGGACAGCGTGCTGGTCAGCGCCGAGATCTGCGCCGGCTGCGGCGCCTGCGCCGCGGTCTGCCCGACCGGGGCGGCGCGCTACGCCCTGCCGCCGGCCGATGCGCTGGCGCGGCGGGCGCGGGCCTTGCTGCTGACCTATCGCGATGCGGGCGGGGCCGCGCCGGTGCTGCTGCTGCACGATGCGGCAAACGGCACGCCGCTGATCGAGGCCCTGGCCCGCCATGGCGACGGGCTGCCGGCGAACGTCCTGCCGTTGCAGATGAACGAGGTGAGTGCGGCCGACCTGTCGCTCTTCGCCGGGGGTTTTGCCTGGGGGGCGACGCGCGTGGTCGCGCTGCTGCCGGCGCGGCGGCCGCATGGCACCGAGGGCCTGTTCCGCGCCATCGACACCGCCAATGCGATCTTGGATGGGCTTGGCCTGGGGGCGCGCGCGGGCGCCATCGAGACGGATGATCCCTTCACCCTGGGCGAGGCCTTGCGCGCCCTGCCCCCCCTGCCCTTCCGCTTCGCGCCGGGCTCGTTCCTGCCGATGGGTGCGCCGCGCGAAATCGCGCTGGCCGGCTGGCGCGCGCTGCGGGAGGCGGCGGCCGCCCCGGTCGCGACCATCGCGCTGCCGGCGCTGGCCGGGTTTGGCGCGGCCGAGGTCAAGGCCGATGGCTGCACGCTGTGCCTGGCCTGCACCATGGTCTGCCCGACGGGTGCCTTTGCCGCGAACCCGGACACGCCGGAATTGTCCTTCCTGGAGGATGCCTGCGTGCAATGCGGGCTCTGCGTCGCGACCTGCCCGGAAAAGGTGATCAGCCTGGTCCCGCGCCTGGACCTGCGGCCCGAGGCGGCGCAGCGCCGCATCGCCAAGGCCGAGGCCCCGGCTGCCTGCACCAAATGCCAAAAACCCTTTGGCACGCGGTCCAGCATCGACCGCGTGAAGCAGAAACTGGCCGCGCATTGGATGTTCGCGGACCCTGCGCGCTTCGCCGTGCTGGAGATGTGCGAGGATTGCCGCGCGGTGGAGGCGACGCTGGGTGGCGTCGATCCCTATGCCGGGGCGCCGCGCCCGGTGACCAAGACGACCGAGGATTGGCGGCGGGAGGCGGAGCGGGACAAGGCCTAGCCCAGCGCCTCGCACGCCAGTTTCGCCCCGGCGCTGAGCGCCCGCAGCTTGGCCAGCGCGATGCCGCGATCCATCGGCGCCATGCCGCAATTCGTGCAGGGAAAGATGCGCTCCGGCGCCAGGTATTGGCGCGCCTCGGCGATGGTCGCCGCGACCTGTTCCGGGGTTTCCACGACATCCGATGCGACATCGATGACGCCGACCAGCACATCCTTGCCCTTCAGCAGGCCGAGCAGCGACAGCGGCACTTTCGAATTCGCGCATTCCAGCGAGATCTGTTGCACGCTGCTCGCGGCCAGGGCGGGGAAGATCTTTTCGTACTGGCGCCATTCGTCGCCGAGCGTCTTCTTCCAGGCGATATTCGCCTCGATCCCATAGCCGTAGCAGATGTGGACGCCGGTGGTGCAGGTCAGGTTTTTCAGGCAGCGTTCCAGCGCTTCGATGCCCCAGACGGTCACCTCGTCCATGTAGACGTTGAAGGCGGGTTCATCGATCTGGATCACGTCGATGCCATCGGCTTGCAGCGCGCGGGCTTCTTCATTGATCAGGTCGGCAAAGGCCATCGCCATCTTCACGCGGTCGCCATAGTAGCCATCGGCGATGGTATCGATGATGGTCATCGGGCCAGGCAGGGTGAACTTGATCTTTTTCCGCGTGTGCGCGCGCATCAGCTGGGCTTCGGTCGCATGCACGCGGCCGCGCAGCCGCAGCGGGCCGGTCACCGTCGGCACCATCGCGTCATAGCGGTTGTTGCGGATTCCCATCTTCACCTTCTTGGAAAAGTCGATGCCTTCGACCTGTTCCAGGAAGCCGTGCACAAAATGCTGCCGCGACTGTTCGCCATCGGTGACGATGTCGATGCCCGCGTCCTCCTGCTCCTTCAGCCACAGCAGGGTCGCGTCGCGCTTGGCGGCGTCGCGTTCGGCGCCCTCGGCCTTCCAGGCGGGCCAGAGCGTCTTGGTCTCGGCCAGCCAGGCGGGCTTGGGCAGGCTGCCGGCGACGGTGGTCTCGAACATGGCGTTTTTCCCCTGGATGGCGTTGGTATCGTCCTGACCGATCCGGACGACCCCGGCAAGACGAAGGGCCCCAACGCCATGACCGAGACGAACCTGCGCATCCTGCTTGCCCGCCGCCCGAACGGCGCCCCGGTGCCCGAGGATTTCGCCATCGAGGAAGCGCCGCGCCCCGAGCCGAAGGACGGCTACGTGCTGGTGCGGCACCGCTTCCTCAGCCTGGACCCGTATATGCGGGGGCGGATGTCGGAGGCGAAATCCTATGCCAAGCCCGTCGCAATCGGTGGGGTGATGGAGGGCGCCTGCGTCGGCCATGTCGTCGAAAGCCGCGACCCCGGTTTTTCGCCGGGCGATGCGGTGCTGGGCGGCTTTGGCTGGCAGCGGTTCTCCGCCGTGCCGGCCGCGCGGCTGATCCGGTTGGATGAGGCCGAGGCGCCGCTATCGGCCAACCTGGGTGTGCTCGGGATGCCGGGGCTGACCGCCTGGACGGGGCTGGAGGATATCGGCCAGCCGAAGCCGGGTGAGACGGTGGTGGTGAGTGCGGCCTCCGGCGCCGTTGGCCAGGTGGCGGGGCAGATTGCGAAGCGGCGCGGGGCGCGGGTGGTCGGCATCGCGGGGGGCGCGGAAAAATGCGCGTTTGTGACCGGCACGCTGGGCTTCGATGCCTGCATCGATCATCGGGGCGATTTGGAGGCGCAGTTGGATGCGGCCTGTCCCGAGGGCATCGACGTCTATTGGGAAAACGTCGGCGGCGCGGTGCAGGCGGCGGTGTTTCCGCGGTTGCGTGACTTTGGCCGCATGGTGATGTGCGGGATGATCAGCCAGTACAACGAGGCGCCGGGCGCGGATGCCTCCGGCGCGCCGCCCGGCCCGAACCTGGGGCCGGTCGTGCGCAAGCGGCTGCGGATCCAGGGCTTCATCGTCAGCGACACCGGCTGGCCGCGTTACGGAAAATTCCGCGCCGAGATGCTGGGCTGGATGCGCGACGGGTTGGTCTGGCGGGAGGATGTGGTGCAGGGGCTGGCGCAGGCGCCGGCCGCGTTCATCGGGCTGCTGAGCGGGCGGAACTTTGGCAAGCTGGTCGTAAAAATCGATTGAGCTCTGTTGGCGATTGGCCTGCGGGCGCGCTCAGCGGCACTCCAGCACGCGGATGTCGTAGACCGGGTGTTCCAGCGTATGGACGCCCGGGGCGCTGGCGAACATCCAGCCGCGGAACGCCGGCGGCGCATCGGGGGCGGCGCGTTCGTCGGTGATCTCCAGCCAGGCGGCGGCGTCGGGCACGTCCTCGGCGGGGCGGGCGTGGCAGGCGCGCACGAGGATGGTCAGCGTGCCGAAGCGCACCGGCGTACCGACCGTGGCGTTGAAGGTGCTGACGCGCGCCGTCACCTTGTCCAGCGCCTGCAATTCGGCGGTGTTGCGGCGTGGCCATTCCTGGGCGATCGCTGGCGCCGTCGCCAGCAATGCCGCCAGCAGTAGGGCGCGCTTCACGACCGGTTGCGTCCCGGCAGGGCATCGACCAGCGCGTGCAGCAGTTTGCGCATTTCGGTTTCGTCCACGCCCATCAGGATCGCATCTTCCAGCGCATCGGCCAGCACCTGTGCCGCTTCGGCGTGGTTCTCGGCCAGGACCTTGATCTTTTCCCGGCAGGAGATCGGCGCGCCATCCGCGCCGGGCCATTCGGCCGGCGGGGTGATTTTCACGGCCGTGCGGGGGCCGGCGCCTCGGCGGCGCCGGGCTGCCGCTGACTGGCCAGGTCGGTGACGGAGAAGATGAAGCGGCCCAACAGGGCCTCCAGGCTGACCGCCGAGGCGGTGATGCGGATTTCGCCGCCCGAGGCCAGGATGCGGTCGGCCCCGCCCGGCACGATGGCGACATACTTGCCGCCCAGAAGGCCCTCGCTGGTGATCTCGGCGCTGCTGTCCTCGGGGATGCGCAGGGCGCTGTCCACCTGGAGGGTCAGCACGGCCAGGAAGGTCGTGGGGTCAATGCGCTGGGACGAGACGGAGCCGACCTTGACCCCCGCGATGCGGACATCGGCGCCCGGGGACAGCCCGTCGATGCGATCGAACTTGGCCGTCAGGGTCAGCCCGCCGGTCGGCGCGCTGCGCCCCGTGCTGGTGACGGCGTACGACAGGAAGCCGATGGCGGTGATCAGCACCAGGGCGCCGACCAGCACTTCGAAGATGGAACGCCCCTTCATGATCAGGGCGTCCACGCCTCATAATCGCCGGCGCTTTTCTGGCGGGCGCCGCCGCGGCTGTCGTGGCCGAGCGGCTTCCAGGCATTGGGGGTGCCGGTCTGGTTCGGCAGGTGTTCGCGCTGCCAGGGGTAGCGCTTGGCTTCCGGCAAGGGGGTATCGACCGTGTGGTGCAGCCAAGCGTGCCATTCGGGCGGCACGGAGGTCGGGTCAGGCTGACCCTTGTAGATGACCAGGCGGCGCTTGCGCGGATAGCCGGGCATATCGGCGCGGCTTTCGAAATAGGCATTGCCGAAGCGGTCGGTTCCGACCGGGCGGCTCGACAGGCGCGTGAAGAAACTGGTCAGGAAAGACATGTCGACGGCCCTGGCAGGGGGAACAGGTGACACCTTGTCGCACGGCATCGGTTGCGGCGCAAAAAGCCCTGGGCGGCCGGGAGTGTTGTCCACAACTTGTTGGGGGTCGGACGCGATCGGACCACCACATACGGCTTCCGCCAAGCGGTTGCAGCGGTTAGGGTCAGGCCATGACACGCCCTGCCACGCTCTGGACCGGTCTTGCCCTGCGCCGCACTCGTGCTGGCGCCGACCCCGATTCGGAGCCGCGCCGGATCGCGCTTCCCGCCCATTGGGATGATGCGGCGGCGGCGGCGCTGGCGGCCCTTGCCCCCGGCGATGGCCCGGTGTCGCTGCCGTCGCTGGCCGAGGCCTGGATCGGCGGCTTGGCCACGCGCGGCCGGCGGCTGGGCGTGCTGGACAGCGATGCGGCGGCCGAGGCCCTGGCGGCGGATCTGCGCGCCCTGGTGCTGGCCCGGCGGGGTGCGCCCGGTGCCGCGATCTGGCGCCGCGATCCGCGCGCGATGCCGCGGTTCGTACTGAACCTGCCGGCCTTCCTGGATGGCGCCGGGGGCTTTGACCTCGAAGCCTATGCCGATGCCGTCGAAACCGGCGTGCTGGCGCTGGAGATCGCGGGCGGCGGCAAGGCCGGCCGCCTGGCGCTGGGGTTCTGCGACCTGTCGGGGCTGCTGGCCGCGCTCGGCCTGCCCTATGGCGGCGCCGAGGCGCGCCAGGTCGCGGCCGGGATCGCCGCCCTGACCCGTGGCGCGGCCGAGGCCTGTTCCGGCCGGTTGGCCGCGCAACTCGGCGCGCGGGAGCCGGTGGCGCTGTTGTGGCCCGCGCCCCCCGGGCAGACGTCGGTGCCGGGGCTGGCCGCCGCCGCCCGGGCGGCACTGGATGCCGCCGCCATGGCCCCCGGCCTGCGCCACGCCGTCATCTTCGCCCTGACCCCGCCCGATGCCGCCGAGGCGCTGTTGGGCGCCGAGACCGGGGGCCTGGCCCCCGCCGCCGGCCCGACCCGGCCGGTCTGGGATTCCTCGGGCCGTATCCTGGACCTGCCGACCGCCGCCGCCCTGCGCGCCGGGGATCGTGCCGCGATGCTGCTGGGCGCCGCCGACGAGGCCGCGCGGGCGGCGATGGAGGCGGCTGTCGGTCCCTTCCTGCACGCGCTTCCCCCGGCACCGCCCGCCACCGCCCGCGCCCCCGCCGCGGCCCCGCGCCGTGCGCCGCCGCCAAAAATCGGCGGCACCATCTGGCGCGCCACCGTCGGTGGCCAGCGCGTCGCGATGAAAGTCGCGACCGGCCCCACCGGCCTGCCGATCGAGATCGGCTTCACCGTGCCGCGTGAGGCCAGCCTGCTGCGCGCCATGCTGGATGCCACGGCCGAGGCGGTCGGCGTCGGCCTGTCGATGGGCGTGCCGCTGGCCGAATATGTCGATTGCTACGCCTATGCCCCCTTCGGCCCGGGTGGGCCGGTCGAGGGCGATCCGACCATCCGCCGCGCGACATCGGTGCTGGACTGGGCGTTCCGGCGCCTGGCGGCCGATCTGCTGGGGCGGACCGACCTGCCCGATCCGGGCGAGGAAGCCACGCCCGAGGAAACCAGCGCAGCCGGGCCCATGCTGCCGCTGGACCTGCCGCAGGCACCATCGCCCATCGGCCGGCGGCGGGCGTTCCGGCTGGTTGGGTAGAAAAACGGCGAGGTTGCGCAATGGAAGGGGCTTCGCCCCCTCCATACCTCCCCCACCAGGGGCCGCCGCCCCTGGACCGGCGGAGTATTGGTAAAATAAAGAGAGGGGCATGGCCTGTGCGTGATCAATCGCGCACCAACGACGCCCCTCTCTTTATTTTACCAAATCGCGTGGGTTCCAAGGGGCCACGGCCCCTTGGTGGGGAGAGTTTGAGAGGGGCGAAGCCCCTTTCAAGGCGCACCCTCCGTTTTACTGCAACCCGCTAGCCGACCAGCAGCCCGAGAGCGCCGAGGCCGAGGCCCGTCCAGGTCAGGCCCATGCCGATCTGGCGCCAGATCATGCGCGGCGTGCCGCCCGCCAGGCCCCAGGCATGCGCCAGTCGCCCGGCCAGGGTCGTGGCGCCGAAGGCATGCAGCGCCCAGGCGGGGGCGCCCAGCAACGCGAACAGGATCAGGATGGCGAAGGTCGGTGCCGCCTGTTCGACCGCGTTCGCGTGGACGCGGATCGCGCGGAACAGGCCGGGGTCGCCGCCATCGCCGATGTCGACCGAAGACCGCCAGCGCTGGCGGAGCACCAGCATGGCCAGCGTCATCAGCAGCAGCGTGTGCAGGGCGACATAGGTGGCGGCGATGTGCATGGAAACGCGCATAGCGCGGCCGCCACCCCGGCGCCATCGCTTCCCGCCGGGCGCGGCTTGGGCAATCATCCCGCCCCGAACAATGAGCATGGAGTCGACCACATGGCCGGAAAGATCGAAGCGCGGCTGGCGGAATTGGGCCTGGCGCTGCCGGATGCCTCGGCCCCGGTCGCCAATTACATTCCCTTTACCGTCGTGGGGTCGATCGTCTTCGTCTCCGGCCAGGTGCCGCGTCGGGATGGCGCGATCTGGCCGACCGGCAAGCTGGGCGGCGGGGTGTCGGTGGAAACCGGGCAGGAAGGGGCGAAGAACTGCTTCCTGGCGATGCTGGCGCATCTGAAGACCGCGGCCGGCGGCGATCTGGACCGGGTGAAGCGGGTGTTGCGGATGACGGGCTATGTCGCCTCGACGCCCGATTTCAACAACCAGCCGCTGGTGATCAATGGCGCGTCGGATACCGCGGTCGCGGTGTTTGGCGATGCCGGGCGGCATGCCCGCAGCGCCATCGGCGTGATCGCCCTGCCGGGTGATGCGGCGGTCGAGGTGGAAGGCATTTTCGAACTGGCATGAGTGACGAGGCCGCCATCGCAGCGGTCCGCCGCTGGTTCGCGCATCCCGCGGCGGCGCTGCTGCACCCACAGGTGCATTGGCGCATCTGCCCCGGGATGGGGGTCGAGCCGACGGTCTATGTCGGGCCGGATGATGTGATGGGCGTGTTGTGGCCTGCGTTACATGCGCGGTTTTCCTACTGGTCGCAGAAAGCCGATGAGATGATCGCGGCGGATGGCGGGCGGGTGGTGGTGCGCGGCCGGATCATCGCGCAGACCCGCGACGGGCGGCGGCTGTCGGCCTGTTTCATCGATATCGTGACGGTCAGCGACGGGCTGATCGTCGCGGTGGATAGCGTCGCCGATACGGCCACCCTGATGCCCGACGCGACGCATGCGCGGTAGCGGCCTGGTTGCACCCGGGCGGGGCGGGACGACATCCCGCGCATGACCGAATTCTCACTGACATTGCACCGCGCCATCGCGGAAATACCGGCCGCCGAATGGGATGGGCTGGCGGGCGGCGGCAATCCCTTTGTCGGGCATGGCTTCCTGTCGGCGCTGGAGGAGAGCGGTTCGGCCAGTGCGCGCACCGGCTGGCTGCCGCAGCATGCTGTGCTGCGCGACGACGCCGGGCGGATCGTCGGCTGCGCGCCGGCCTATGCGAAAAGCCATTCCTACGGCGAGTATGTGTTCGATCACGGCTGGGCGCAGGCGTTCGAGCGCGCTGGCGGCAATTACTATCCGAAATTGCAGGTCGCGGTGCCGTTCAGCCCGGTGCCGGGGCCGCGTTTGCTGGGTGAGATTCCGGCCGAGGTGTTTGCGACCGCGTTGCGCCAGGCGACGGGTGAGATCGGGTTTTCGTCCTGCCATGTGACCTTTTGCACCGAGGCGGAGGCGCAGGGGTTGGAAGACGCGGGCTGGCTGCGGCGGATGGGTGTGCAGTTCCACTGGTCCAATGCCGGCTTTGGCAGTTTCGACGATTTCCTGGGGACGATGCGGGCCAGCAAGCGCAAGTCGATCCGACGCGAACGGCGTGACGCGCAGACTGCGGGACTGGTGTTCCGCGCCTTGCAAGGCAGCGCGATCACGCCGCGGCATTGGCGCGTGTTCAACCGCTGCTACCAGAACACGGTCGATCGCAAATGGGGCAGCGCCTATCTGACCGAGACGTTTTGGCCGCTGCTGGCGGATCGGCTGGGCGATCGCGTCGTGCTGATGGTCGCGGAGAAGGATGGTGAACCGGTCGCGGCGGCGCTGAACCTGTGGGGCGATGATGCGCTCTATGGCCGCAACTGGGGGACCTTGGTCGAGGCGCCGTTCCTGCATTTCGAACTTTGCTATTACCAGGCCATCGATTTCGCGATTGCGCATGGCATCGCACGGGTCGAGGCGGGGGCGCAGGGCCAGCACAAGATCCAGCGCGGCTATTTGCCGGTTGCGACGCATTCGGCGCATTGGATCGAACATCGCGGGCTACGGTCCGCAATCGCCGATTTCTTGGCCCGCGAACGCGCGGCGATGGCGGCGGAGATGATGGTGCTGGCCGAGGGCTCGCCGTTCCGGCGGGCGGGCGAGGAGTCCTGATCGCCTATCTGCAATTGGCGTCGTCGATGGCGCTGGTCGGCGCGAATGTCGCGGTGGCGAAATTGCTGGCGGAAGATTTGTCGGTGCCGATGATCGCGGGGCTGCGCTGCCTGATCGCCTGTGCGGTCTTGTGGCCGCTGGCGCGGGTGATCGACGGGCCGGTGGTGGTGCCGCGCGATGTGCGGAAAAACCTGTTCTGGCAGGCGGCGTTTGGGACGGTGCTCTACAACGCGGCGCTGCTGGCGGGGCTGCGGCTGACGGGGGCGCTGGAGGCGGGGCTGGTGCTGGCGAGCCTGCCGGCGGTGATCGCGCTGGGTGGTTGGATTTTTTTGCGTGAGGCCTTGGCGCCGCGGCAATGGGCAGCGGTGGCGCTGGCGGCCGGCGGAATGGGCGCGATCGCGCTGGCGCGTGGTGGGGAGTCGCAGGGGTCGCTTCTGGGCGGCGCGCTGGTCTTTGCCGGGGTGTGTGGGGAGGCGGTCTATGCCGTGCTGGCCCGGCGCGTCGCGGGGCGGGTGCCGGTGGTGACGGCGTCGCTGTGGATGCAGGTATTTTCGGTGGCGCTGCTGGTGCCGTTTTGCCTGCCGTTTTTGGGCGATGTTTTGGCATTGGCCCATCCGCGCGTGGCAGGGTTGCTGATGTTCCATGCGCTGACGGCGAGCGTGGTGTGCCTGCTGCTTTGGTATGCGGGGTTGAAGCGGGTGGAAGCCGGGGTCGCGGGGATTTTCACGGCGTTCTTGCCGGGCACGGCGGCGGCGGTGGCGATTTTTGCCCTTGGGGAGCATGCGACGGCGGTGCATGCGGCGGGGTTTGGGTTGTTGTTGGGGAGCGTACTGCTGGCGACCTGGCCCAGGCGGCGATGACGCCGTGGTTCGCTTGCACGGGCGCCGAATTGCTGGCGATGGACACCGCCGATGTGGTCGGTCGCCTGGCGGCCGCCCAATCGCTGCGGCTGGGCGCCGAGGCCGGGCAGACGCTCGCCTGGACGCCCCAGATCAATACGCTGAAGCGCCTGGTCGCGAATGCCGATGGCGGCGGTTGGATGATCGCGCTGGAATACGATTTGATGCGCCTGGAGAAGCGCTGCGACGCGGTGATCGTGACGCCGCGCGCGATCGTCGTGCTGGAGTTCAAGACGACCCGCGCCGATCGCGCCGCGCTGGCGCAGGCCGAGGATTACGCGCTGGACCTGCGCGACTTCCACGCGGGTAGCCGCGCGCATCCGATCATCCCGATCGTCGTGGCCGGCGATGCCGCGCCGCTTGCCTTCGATCCGCCGCTGATCTGGCATGGCGTGCTGACCCCCATCGCGACCACGCCCGCCGCCCTGCCCGCGCTGGTCGCGGCCATCCTGGCCGCGGCGCCTGCCGCGTCGCTTGATGGTCCTGGGTGGATGGCCGCGCCCTATCGGCCGGTGCCGCATATCGTGGAGGCGGCGACCTTGCTTTACGCGCGCAATGGCGTCGCGGAGATTGCCGCGGCCCGCGCCGACCTGCCGAACCTGACACGCACGACGGAGGCCATCGCGCGTCACGTCGCGGCGGCGCGGGAGAATGGCGAACGCCGCATCGTCTTCGTCACGGGAATCCCGGGTGCCGGCAAGACGCTCTGCGGGCTGAACACCGTGTTTGGGCCGGCGCGACAGGATGGCGCGGCCTTCCTGACCGGCAATGCGCCGCTGGTTGCGGTGCTGCGCGAGGCCTTGGCGCGCGATGCCGTGGCGCGCCACGGGACCGCGCCCGCCGAGGCCCGGCGCCGCACCCGCATGGCGCTGCAGAACGTGCATCGCTTCCTGGAAGACAACCTGGCCGGCACGCCGCCCGAACACGTCATCGTCTTCGACGAGGCCCAGCGCGCCTGGGACGCCGCCCAGGCCACCCGCGACACGCTGCGCCGCGCCAGCCGCCTGCATATGAGCGAACCGGCGCATGCGCTGGAGATCATGGGCCGCGTCCCGGGCTGGGCGGTGATCGTGGCGCTGATCGGCAATGGGCAGGAGATCAACACCGGCGAGGCCGGGCTGCGCGAGTGGGGCCATGTGATCGCGGCCGGCGGCACCTGGCATGCGGTCGCGGCCGAGCGGGCCATCACCGCGGCGGACCCTATGCAGCGCCTGGCCGATGGCCCGGCGCCCTGGCTGACGGTCGATGGGGACCTGGACCTGACCATCCCGGTGCGCTCGATCGGCACCGACACCGGCGCTGCCTGGGTGGAGGCGGTGCTGGACGGCGACCGTGCCCGCGCCGCCGGCGTCGCGCGGGGCGGCGTGCCGTTCTTCGTCACGCGCGACCTGGCGGCGATGCGGGCGGGGGTGCGCGGTTTTGCCCGTGGCCTGCGCCGGGCCGGGCTGGTCGCCAGTTCCGGCGCCAAGCGCCTGCGGGCCGAAGGCCTGGGTGTCGAGGTCGGGGGTGCCGACAACGCGCCCGACTGGTTCCTGCGCCGCTGGCCGGATGTGCGCGGCAGCGATGCGCTGGAGGTCTGTGCCACGGAATATACCTGCCAGGGGCTGGAGCTGGACGTGGTCGGCCTGGCCTGGGGCGGTGATTTCTGCCGTGCCGGCACGGGCTGGGTGGCGCGGGATTTTGTCGGGTCGCGTTGGAACCGCGTGGCCAAGCCGCAGAACCTGGCCTTCATCCGCAACACCTATCGCGTGCTGCTGACCCGGGCGCGGTATGAGACCGTGATTTTCGTGCCCAGCGGCGAGGCCGACGACCCGACGCGCGTGCCGGCCGATTTCGACGCGGTCGCCGACTACCTGTTTGCCTGTGGTGCCGGCGCCCTGCCCTCGGCGCCGGTCATCCCAGCCAGCGTCGTCGCCATGCTGTTCTGACCCCCTCCCTGGTCATCCCGGCGCCACCGCGCCAGTTTGCCGCCATGCTGCGCCTGATCCTCGTCCTCTGCGTCCTCGCCCTGCCTGTCCGCGCGGAAACCCTGCGCCTGGCCACCTGGAATATCGCCTGGCTGACCCAGAAACCCGCTGGCCATCGCGACCTGCCATCCAATGTCATCGCCCGCAGCCCGGGTGATTTCGCCTTGCTGGCCGGCTACGCCGCCCGCCTGGCCGCCGATGTCGTGGCCTTGCAGGAGATTGATGGGGAGGCCGCCGCCGCCCGCGTCTTCCCGCCCAGCGCCTGGGTGATCCACCTGACCGACGAACGCGATGTCCAGCGCCCCGGCTTCGCCATCCGGCGTGGGCTGCGCGTGACGCCGAACCCGGATCTCGCGGGGCTGGACCTGGTGCCGCATGCGCGGTTTTCGCTGCGCCGGGGCGCCGACATCACGATCGAGGCAGGCGGCACGCAGCTTCGCCTGCTGTCGGTGCACCTGAAGGCCGGCTGCCGCGACGGCCCGCTGCGCCCGCCGCGCGACCCGGATTGCGATGGCCTGTCCCGCCAGGTGCCGGAAATCGCCGGCTGGATCGCCGCCCGCGTGCGGGAGGGGGTGGCCTTCGCCGTCCTCGGCGATTTCAACCGGCGCATGGAACGCGCCGAGGACCTGACCGGCGCCCTGGCCGAGGCCGCGCCCATGACCCGCGTCACGGCCGGGCAGTCCAGTCCCTGCTGGGCATCGGGGGATGGGCGGGGGCGGCCGTTCATCGATCATATTTTCCTGGGCGGGCCGGCGCGGGACTGGCTGGTGCCGGGCAGCCTGCGGGTGCTGGTCTATGGCGAACGGGATCCCGCCTTTCGTGACCGGCTGTCGGACCACTGTCCCGTCAGTGTGCGGCTGGCGCTCCCTTGAACGTCTTTGCCCGCATCACCCTGCCGCTGGCCGGGATGAACTTCGTGAACCAGGCGTCGCGGTCGCTGGTGGCGACGGTCGGGCCGTTGCTGGCGGTGGAATTCGCGCTGTCGGCGGGGGAATTGGGCCTGCTCGCCGCCTGCTTCTTCGCCGCCTATGCGCTGGCGCAACTACCGATCGGGCTGGCGATGGATTTGTATGGGCCGCGCCGGGTGCAGACGGTGATGGCGCTGCTCGCGGCGCTGGGGTTCGTCATTTGCGCAGTGGCGCCGGGGGCTGCGTGGCTCGCGGTCGGGCGGATCATCACGGGCGCCGGCGTCTCGGGGGCGCTGATCGCGTTGCTGACCGCCCATACCCAGTGGCTGGCGCGGGACAGGGTGGCGGGCGCCACCGGGTTGGCCGTCTTCATCGGCGCGATGGGCGGCATGGCCGCGACCCTGCCCGTGCAGATGGCCTTGCCCTTCATCGGCTGGCGCGGGGCTTTCCTGGTTCTGGCCGGCCTGGGCTGCGCCGTGGCGGCCTGGGTCTGGCTATCGGTGCCGGGCGCCCCGCCGGGTGCCGCCCCGCCGCCCAAGCGACGCTTTTTGCTGGAGGTCGGGGAGATCGGCCGCATCTTCCGCCACCCGGTCTTCATCCGCCTGGTGCCGGGGATCGTCACGCTGTCGGCCATCTCCTTCTGCTGGCAGGGGCTTTGGACCGGGCCCTGGCTGCGCGATGTGGGGGGCTTGGGCGACACGCACCGGGCGACCGTGCTGCTCGCCTACGCCTTTGGCCTGTCGACCGGCAGCCTGGTGATGGGCCGCCTGGCCAGCGCGTTGCAGGCGCGGGGCCGCGAGCCGATGCTGATCCCCTTCATCGCCATGGGCGGGATCGCGGCGATGCAGATCCTGTTGATCGCGTTGCCGATGTCGCATCCCGTGGCGCTGGCGATCGTGTGGTGCCTGTTCGCCTTTTGCGGCGCGGCGGGGCCGGCGGGCTATGCCGCGGTCGGCCGGTCCTTCGGGCCGGAACTGGCCGGGCGGGTCGCGACCGCGATCAATGCCAGCATGCTCGCCCTGGTCTTCGTGCTGCAAAGCGCGATCGGAGTGATCCTGGATTTTTGGCCGCGCACCGCCGTGGGGGGGTGGGATACGGCCGGCTATGGCTGGGCGCTGGCGATGACGCTTATGTTGCAAGCGGCAACGGCGCTTTGGGCGTTCTGGAGGAAACCATGATCGACGCGAAGCAGGTCCTGAAACTGGTCGAGACATACCGCGTCACCAACGGCCGCAACTTCCGCCTGAAGGATTACCCGACCAAGGACGACCTGGGCGACGAGCTGACCAAGGAAAACGCAAAAAACGGGTTGAAGATCGGGGTGGACGAGCTGGCGTCGCTGCAGGACCGGCTGTCGGCGCAGGACCGCTGGGGCGTGCTGACGATCTTCCAGGCGATGGATGCGGCCGGCAAGGATGGCACGATCAAGCATGTCTTCAGCGGGTTGAACCCCCAGGGCACGTCGGTCGAATCCTTCAAGCAGCCGACCGTGCTGGAACTGGACCACGACTTCCTGTGGCGCCACGTCCTGCATTTGCCGCAGCGCGGCCGCATCGGCATCCACAACCGGTCCTGGTATGAGGAGGTGCTGGTGCTGCGGGTGCATCCGCAACTGCTGGAAAAGCAGCGCATCCCGCCCAGGCTGATCGGCAAGAAGGTCTTTGACGAACGGCTGGAGGATATCGCCGCCTTCGAAGGCTATCTCGGCCGCCAGGGCATCGTCGTGCTGAAGTTCTTCCTGCACATGTCCAAGGACGAACAGCGCAAGCGCTTCCTGTCCCGGGTCGATGAGCCAGAAAAGAACTGGAAATTCAGCGCCGCCGACGTCGCCGAACGCGCCTATTGGGACAGTTATCATTCCGCCTACGAAAAAGCGATCCGTGCGACCGCGACGCCCGAGGCCCCCTGGTATGTCGTTCCGGCCGACGACAAGGCGCTGACCCGGTTGATCGTGGTGGCGGCGATGGTGAAGGAATTGACGGCGCTCGACCTCGAATACCCCAAGCCGACGGCGGCGCAGAAGGCAGCATTGCAGGAAGCGCGGGAGGCGCTGGAGGGCTGAGGCCGGGCGCGTGGTGGACGCGCGGGCTGTCGCGGACTATTCCCCCGGCATGCCACGCTCTGCCCTGCTGACCGGCGCCCTGATCCTGTCCCTGCTGGCGGCGCCGCTGGCCGTCCCCGCCACGGCGCAGGCGCCCGCCCGCCCAACCGCACCGGCCCCGGCCCGCCCCGCGGTGGCGGCGGCCGGGCCGCGCGCGGTCGGGACCTTCGGCGCCTGGACCGCGGCCCTGCACACCGAAAACGGCGCCCGGGTCTGCTACATGCTGGCCCGCGCCAATCGCGAGGGCAGCCCGCCCAATGCCCCGACCCTGACCGTCAGCCATCGCACCGGCGCACGCGACCAGGTGGCGTTCCAGGGCGAGGGCCTGCGCTTCCAGCGCAACGCCGCCGGGACCTTGAAGGTGGGGGACAATGACCTCGCCCTCTATACCCATGGCGACACCGCCTATGCCCGCGACAACCGCGCGGCGATCCAGGCGATGCGTGGCGGGCGGGAGGCCGTGGCCAGGCTGCCGGGGCCGAACGGCCGCGGCACGGCGAGCGAAACCTTCCCGCTGAACGGATTTTCGGCGGCCTATGAGGCGATCGGGCGGGAATGCCCGGCGCCCCGCAGATGAACGCCGAACTCACCGCGGCCGAACGCGACCGCATCCTCGCCAAGTCGGCGATCTTCGCGCCGCCCCCGGCCGTGCTGCCGGACGGGCGCCGCGAACTGGTCGGGCTGACGCGCGAGGAATTGGCGGCCGAGATGGTCGCGATCGGCGAAAAGCCGTTCCGTGCCAAGCAGTTGTGGCACTGGATCTACCACCAGGGGGCGACTGATTTTTCGGTCATGTCCTCCATCGCCAAGCCGATGCAGGCCAAATTGGCCGAACGTTTTGTCGTGGGGCGGCCGGAGGCGACGGCGGTCCAGACGTCGTCGGACGGCACCCGCAAATTCCTCTTCCGCTACCGCGACGGGCAGCAGGTCGAGACGGTCTATATCCCGGAATTCGAACGCGGATCGGTCTGCATCTCGACCCAGGTCGGCTGCACCCTGTCCTGCAAGTTCTGCCACACCGGCACCCAGAAACTGACGCGCAACCTCGGCGCGGCGGAGATCGTCGGCCAGTTCATGGCGGCGCGGGATTCCTACGGCGAATGGCCGACCCCGGATGGCGAGGCCCCGCGCCTGCTGTCCAACATCGTCGTGATGGGCATGGGCGAGCCGCTGTATAACTACGAAGCCACCGCCAAGGCCCTGCGCATCGCCATGGATGGCGAGGGCATCGGCCTGTCGCGCCGCCGCATCACGCTCTCCACCAGCGGCGTGGTGCCGATGATGGACCGCTGCGGGCAGGAGCTGGGGGTGAACCTGGCGGTCTCGCTTCACGCCGTCACCGATGAATTGCGCAACGAGATCGTGCCGCTGAACCGCAAATACCCCATCGCGGAACTGCTGGCCGCCTGCCGCCGCTATCCGGGGGCCACCAATGCGCGGCGCATCACCTTCGAATACGTGATGCTGGACGGCATCAACGACAGCCCGGCCGAGGCGCGCGAACTGGTGCGCCTGCTCTATGGCCTGCCGGCCAAGGTGAACCTGATCCCGTTCAACCCCTGGCCCGGCAGCCCCTACAAGACCAGCACGGGTGCTGCGGTAAACGCCTTTGCCGATATCGTCAGCGAGGCGGGGTATTCCGCCCCGGTCCGCCGCCCGCGCGGCCGCGACATCCAGGCCGCCTGCGGCCAGTTGCGGACGGAGAATGAGCGGGTGCGGCGCGTCCCCGCCGAAGAGTCCTGAACCCCGTCACGGCCCTGCTGCCGCTGCTGATCGCGGCGACCTTTGTGTCCGGCTGCGCGATGCGGATGCTGGACCCGCTGCTGCCCATGATGGCCGGCGAGTTTCTGGTGGCGGTCGGCGCCATGTCGCCAGTGATCGCGGCCTTTGCCTTGGCCTATGCCGGCGGGCAGTTGGTGATCGGGCCGGTCGGGGACCGGTTTGGCAAGCTGCGGATGCTGGCGCTGTCGCTGTTCCTGTTCGGGGGGGCGGTGATCGCCTGCGCCCTGGCGTCCGACCTGTCGCGGCTGGTGATCGCGCGGGTCGCGGCCGGGGCCACTGCGGGAGCGATTTTTCCGCTGGCGCTGGCCTGGGTGGCCGACAATGTGCCCTTCGCGGCGCGCCAGGCGATGATCGGGCGGCTGCTGACGGGGATGGTGCTGTCGCAACTGATCGCCGGGCCGATGTCCGGCATCCTGGGCGAGAATTTTGGCTGGCGGGCGAGTTTTGGCTCGCTGGCGGTGCTGTCGCTGGTCATGGGCGCGGCGCTGGCCTGGGGCATCCGCCGCCTGCCGGCCGCCGGGGTCGGTTCGGGCGGGATGGGGCTGTCCAACTACCTGCTGCTGGCCAGGCGCCCGGCCGCGCGGCGGTTGCTGGGGACGACGTTTATCGACGGGCTGTGCCTGTTCGGGGGGGCGTTTCCGTTCCTGGCGTCCTTCATGATCGAGGAGTTTGGCCTGGGTGCCTCGGGCGCCGGGATGGCGGTGGCGGGGTTCGGGTTGGGGTCGCTGGTCTATACGCGGCTGGCGGGCCGGCTGTTGGGGCGGTTGGGCGAGGGCGGGATGTTCGTCGCCGGCGGCGGGGCGGTGGGGGCCGCGCTCTGCGTGGTCGCGGCGGCGCCGAGTTGGTGGGTGGTGGCGGCGATGCAGCCGGTGCTGGGCCTGGCCTTCTTCATGCTGCACGGCACCTTGCAGGCGCGGGCGACCGAGGCGCTGCCGGAGGCGCGGGCGACGGCGGTGTCGGCCTTTGCCCTGTCGCTGTTCCTGGGGCAGAGCGTGGGGAGCCTGATTTTTGGGGTGGTGATCCATGAGGGCGGGTATCGCGCGGCTTTTGCGGCGGCGGGGGTGATGGTGATCCTGTTGGGGTTTTGGGCAAGGTGGGCGCTGGTCAGGCCGGTGGGGGCGTAGCATCCTCCGGTAAAAGAACCGGGGAAACGCCATGATCCAGCCCATTGCCCGGCGGCTTGCCGCCGCGATCGCCGCCCTGTTGCTCACGACGGGCCTTGCCGCCGCCCAGACCCGCCCGGTCGTGCGGGGTTTCGGAGCGGAGACGCCAACCGTCTTCCTCTTCGTCGGCAATAGTTTTTTCTACTATAATAACAGCATGCATGGTCAGATCGGGCAGTTGGTGCGCGGCCTTGGCGCGCGCGAAACGCGGCCCTGGCGGGCGGTCTCGGTGACCATCAGCGGGTCTGGGCTGGATTGGCATGATGTGGACAGCTACTTCCGCCCGAACGCGGTCGGCGCCTATTCCTTCGATGCCAACAACAACATCATCATGAACCCGCCGGGGCGGGTGTTCGACGCCGCGATCATGATGGATTGCAGCCAATGCCCGGTGCATCCGACGCTGTCGGCGGTCTTCACCGATTATGCGAAGCGGCACGCGGATACCGTGCGGCGGCATGGCGCGCGGCCGATCTTCTTCATGTCCTGGGCCTATGCCGACAAGCCGGAGATGACCGCGCAACTGGCCGAAGCCTATACCGTCGCCGGCAATGCCAATGATGCCCTGGTGATCCCGGCCGGGCTGGCCTTTGCCCGGTCCATCGCCGAACGGCCTGGGCTGAACCTCTATGTCGCCGACCTGCGGCACCCGAGCCTGGCCGGCACCTACCTGGCCGCCGCGACGGTCTATGCAGCGATCTATGGGCGCAGCCCGGAGGGCAGCAGCTACACGGCGGGGCTGGATCCGGAGACGGCCGCCTTCCTGCAATCGGTGGCCTGGCGGACGGTGCGGGAGTATTTTGGGACGGCAACGAACTAGCCCCGTCTTGCCCGCCCCGCCCCTTGGAGGCATACGCGCGGCGTCAGACCACGGGGATTTTGGGATCATGCGCGTAAAAGATGTGAAGAAAGTCGTGCTCGCCTATTCCGGCGGCCTCGATACCAGCGTGATCCTGAAATGGCTCCAGACCACCTATGCCTGTGAGGTGGTGACCTTCACCGCCGACCTCGGCCAGGGTGAGGAACTCGGGCCGGCCCGTGACAAGGCCCTGCTGCTCGGCATCAAGCCGGAAAACATCTACATCGACGACCTGCGCGAGGAATTCGTCCGCGACTTCGTCTTCCCGATGTTCCGCGCCAATGCGCTGTACGAGGGCTGCTACCTCCTCGGCACCTCCATCGCGCGCCCGCTGATCTCCCAGCGCCAGATCGAGATCGCCGAAATGGTCGGCGCCGACGCCGTCGCCCATGGCGCGACCGGCAAGGGCAATGACCAGGTCCGGTTCGAAGTCGGCTACTACGCGCTGAAGCCCGACGTAAAAGTCATCGCCCCCTGGCGCGAATGGGATTTGACCAGCCGCACCGCGCTGATCGCCTTCGCCGAACAGCACCAGATCCCGATTTCCAAGGACAAGCGCGGCGAGGCCCCCTTCTCGGTCGATGCCAACCTGCTGCACAGCAGCAGCGAGGGCAAAATCCTCGAAGAGCCCTGGGACGCGCCCGACGAAATGGTCTGGCAGCGCACCATCCGCCCCGAGGACGCCCCCGATGTGGCGACCGAGATCACCATCGAATTCGAACGCGGCGACGCGGTCGGCATCAATGGCGAACGCCTGTCCCCCGCGACCCTGCTGACGCGGCTGAACGCGCTCGGCAAGGCAAACGGGATCGGCCGGCTGGACCTGGTGGAAAACCGCTTCGTCGGCATGAAGTCCCGCGGCTGCTACGAAACCCCGGGCGGCACGATCCTGCACACCGCCCATCGCGCGATCGAGAGCATCACCCTGGATCGCGAGGCCGCGCATCTCAAGGACAGCGTGATGCCGCGCTATGCCGAGATCATCTACAACGGCTTCTGGTTCAGCCCGGAACGCCGGATGATCCAGGCGCTCGTCGACCACAGCCAGGCCAGCGTGTCGGGCGAGGTGCGGCTGAAGCTCTACAAGGGCAACACCATCGTCACCGGGCGCCGGTCGCCCAACAGCCTGTATTCCATGAAGCATGTGACGTTTGAGGATGACCAGGGCGCCTACGACCAGTTCGACGCCCAGGGCTTCATCAAGCTGAACGCGCTGCGGCTGAGGCTCGGCGCGATGGCGGGGCGCAAGGGCGGCGCGCTCTAGCGCCTGCCAGGAATCCGTCGGTGGCGCGGCGGTGGGATGATGTGGCGCTGGCCCTTCTGGGGCTGGCGTTGTTTGCCCTGCTGCTCGTCATGCGGCGGCAGGCGATGACGGGGGATGAGCAGCGCTACATCCTCTATGCCGCGTCGCTGTGGCGGCACGGCGGTTTCACGATGCCGGTGGCCGATTGGTCGGCGCTGCATATGGCGGCGAACCGGGTCGGCATCGACGACCTGCCGCGCGGGGGCGATGGCGCGGTGCTGATGCACCCTGTCGCCATGTCGGCGCTGGTGGCGCCGGTCGCGGCGCTGTTCCCGATCGATGGGCCGCGTTTCGTCAGCCTGGTCGCCGGGCTGGGCGGGCTGCTGGCGCTGCACCGGCTGTGCCGGGATGCGGCGGGGCGGGTACCGGCGCTGTTGGCGACGGCGATGGCGGCGTTTTCGATCCCGCTGCTGCCCTATCTGCATCTATTCGCCATGGAGTCCTTCGTCTTCGCGCTGGTCGCCTATGGCTGGTGGCGGGTGCGGCGGGCGGGGGAATCGGCTGCGGGCGATGTGCTGACGGCGCTGGTGCTGGTCGCCATTCCCTTTGTGCATCTGCGCGGGTCGGTGGTGGCGGCGGTGCTGTATGGCTTTTTGGTCTGGCCCAGCCTGGTGCGGCGCGATGCCGGGCGCCTGGCGCTGCTGGCGGTGCCGGGGGCGGCCGGGCTGGGGCTGCTGATCGCGATGAACCTGGCGGTGTACGGCGTCGTCACCGGGCCGGTGAATTCGGCGCGCCCTCCCCTGCCCTGGGGCTGGATCGAGGTCCTGCCCATGCAATTGTTCAACGTGCGGCACGGGTTGCTGGCCTATGCGCCGGTCTGGATCCTGGGCATGGCCGGGCTGATCGCCGGTGCCGTGTCGGGCAACCGGCTGGCGCGGCAGGGGCTGCTGCTGGCCCTGGTCGCGGCGCTGACCGGGGTCGGGGTCAATCCCGGCGAATGCTGGCCGGCGCGGTTCTGGGTGCTGTCGGTGCCGATGCTGACGGTCGGACTCGCCTTCTGGATTTCGCGCGAACGCGGCTGGGTGATGCGGGTCCCGGGCGCCGTGTTGGTGGCGCTGACCCTGGCCAATAGCGCGATGTTCTTCGCCGACCCGAACACCTTCCTGGACAACCGGCAGACCACCGTCACCTACCAACTGCTGTTCGACCGCGGCCTGCCGCTGCATTTTGGCCTGCTGCTGCCGGTCGAGATCGACCAGCCGGCGCAGGTCGCGACGGTGCGCGCCTTCCTGCTGGGTTTCGGGGCCTTGCTGGGGTTTGGCGTGCTGGCGGGTTTGCGTCCGGGCTGGCGCTGGGCGCTGCCGATGGTGCTGGTGCTGGCGGTGGGGGCGGAATTGGCGCGGGTCAGCGCCATGCCCGCCACGGGCTTCGCGCTGCGGCAGGGGGATGGCGGGGCGGAGGTGACGCTGGCCGCGCCGCAGCCGCTGCGGGCGCTGCAATTCGGGCGGGGGCTGGAGGCCTGGTACCTGGATCAGCTCCAGATCCTCGCGGTGCGGACGACGGGCGCCGATGGCGGCGCGCAGGCCGCCATGGGGCCGGCGAACCAGGTGGTCCCGCTACGCTGCGCCGGGGCGCTGGCCGCCGTCGCGCTGTCCAGCCCGACGGGGCTGGATGTGGCGGGGCAGACGGCGTTCCGGCTGCGGCTCTACGCGCCGGAGTCGGTGCTGGAACGCTGGGCGACGCGGCAGGGTATCGCCTGCTAGCCTCCTGGCCGCTTGCACCCATAGGGCGGCAGCCAGCAGAACCAGTCGATCCGCGTCCGCGCCGCCAGCGGCTGGGCCGGGCCGCGCTCCATCCCCGGCCAATCGGCCAGCGGCAGCACGAAATCCCGCCGCAGCCCGATCGCGCGAATGCCCGTGCCGAAGGGGACCAGCCGCATCTCATAGATATTGCGCATCGGCCCGGCGGCGTCGGTGATCGCCAGCGGCGCGAAGTAGGTTTCCGCCCAGCCGGGCGATGGCCCCGGCAGGTCCAGCGCCCGCACCGCCTGCCCGGGGGCGGCCGGCACGGCATCGATGCGGATGGCCAGGACCAGCAAGCCCGCCACGACCGCGCCCGCCGCCCAGGCGCGCGGCGCGGCCCGCAGCCCGCGCAGCCCGACCACGGCGATCAGCGCCAGCCCGGGCATGAACCACTTCCAGTAATGCACATTGCCGTAGCGCCAGAGCCCCGTCGGCAGCAGGTCGACATAGGCGACGTACAGCGCCAATTGCGCGACCACGACCAGGACCAGCAGGCGCATTGCCGACCCGGCCATCAGGGCGAAGGGCAGGCCGATGACGCTCAGCGCGATCCAGGGATGGCGGGCGATCAGCCCGGTGCCGTCGCCATACCAGCCGCGCGGTTCCACCAGCAGCACATAGGCTTTCCAGCCATAGGCATGCAGGTCGAAGCCCAGGGTCGCGGAATGCAGCATGTAGGGTGAGGCGGCGACACCATGGATCGCCACATGCACCGCGATCGCTGCAAGCCCGCCGGCCGCGCCGCCCGCCACCAGCCAGGCGACCCGGCGCAGGACCGCGCCGCGCTGGTCGGGCTGGCGCCACCACAGGGCTGCCTCGTGCAAGCCGACCACGGCCAGGATCAGGGCCGGCACCACGAGGTCGGAGGGCCGCAGCAGCAGCACCGCCGCCGGCAGCGCCCCCAGCAGCAGCGGGCGGGCGCGACCGGCCAGGTGATCGGCCGCCAGGACCAGCATGGCCCAGAGGCAGACGGCGGTGGGCGTGGTGCTCCAGGGCACCGCCCAGGCATCCAGCATCCGCCAGTCCAGGAGGGTCACGCCTGCAAAAACCGCCCCGGCCACCTGCGGCCCGACGCCGACGCGGCCGGCAAAAGCCATGAACAGCCGCGCCGTCGCCAGCAGGCAGGCGAGGTCCACGAAGAAGAACGGGTGCGTCCGGAAGGCGCGCGAGAACGGCGCGCCGAGCAGCGCGTAGCCCGGCGGATACCAATGCTCCGCCGAGGCCAGATTCCGCCCGGCAAAGGCCCGCAGCGACTTCAGGTAGAGCGACTGGTCCCACCAGCCCCACCAACCGAGCGGATAGTCGATATTGTTCCCCGGCAGCGCCGGATGGCCGAGGTAGGCCGCCACATAGGCAAGGACCAAGGCCGCCGCGAGCCAGCCAAGGCCGCGCGGCCAGACCAATGCCATCAGCCCAGGCACCGTTCCAGCATTTCGGCCGTCCGGCCATTGGCGATGGTGGCGGCCAGCGCGTTCCAGGCGGGGCTGCCGATGCGGGCGAAGGCGTGGTCGGCCCCCGGGTAGACATGCGCCGCGATCAGCGGATTGCCCGCGACCCCGGCCAGGATGGCGGCCTGGGCGGCGGGGGGGACGAACTTGTCCGCCTCGGCGATGTGCAGCAGCAGCGGTGCCGAGATCTTTGGGACATCGGCCAGCAAGCCCTCCAACCCGACGCCGTAGTAGGAGATGTTGCAATCGGCATCCGACCCGGTCGCCATCCTGAAGGCGAGCCTTCCGCCGAGGCAGAACCCCATGGTGCCGACGCGGCCATTGGCGCCCGGCAGCTTGCGGGCGACAGCAAGGGTGGCCGTCAGATCCTCGATCCCCTTGGCCTGGTCGAACTGCCCGAACAATTGGAAGGCGCGCGCCAGTTCGGGTTCCACCGTGTCGTTCAGGTCAAGCCCCGGCTCGATGCGCCAGAACAAATCGGGCGCCACGGCAAAATACCCCATGTCGGCGACCCAGTCGCAGAGCGCCCGCATCGCCTGGTTCACGCCAAAGATTTCCTGGATCAGCACCACGGTCCCGCCGCGCGGGGTTTTGGGTTCCGCCAGGTAGGCGCCGAAACTGCCGCTTCCGTCGGTGGCGGCGATGGTCAGTTGGGGCATGCGGGCTCTCCTGTCGGCTCTGGTCCAGTTTGCGACAGATGGGCGCCGGGGTCACGACAGGGGCGGCGTTTACAGGTTCTCCGGCGTGAAGGGCATTTTGCGCGGGCGGACGCCCAGCGCGTCATGAATGGCATTGGCGAGTGCGGCCACCGTTGGCCCGAAAGAGGGTTCGCCGGCGCCGAGGGGGCGTTCCTCGGGCCGGTCGATCAGCCGGACCTCGACCTTCGGGACCTCGGAAAAGCGCAGGATGGGGTAGGCGTCCCAGGTGTCGCTGGTGACGCGGCGGCGGTCGAAGCGGACGGCTTCCTTCAGCGCCTGGCTGGTGGCGTGGATGGCGCCGCCTTCCAATTGGTTGGTGGTGCCGTCGGGGTTCACGATCTCGCCCAGGTCGGCGGCGACCCAGAGGCGGCGGGCGCGGATGATGTCGGTGGCCTCGATCTCGGCCACCACGGCGCACCAGCCGCCGAGGTTCTTGTAGCGCGCGACGCCCATGCCCATCCCGAAGCCGTCGCGGCGGGCGCGGGTGGTCCAGCCCGCCATCTCGGCCGCGGCGCGCAGGACATCGGCGGCGCGGGTGTCATCCAGGTGGGCGAGGCGGAAGGCGAGAGGGTCCTGCCCCGCCTGGGCCGCCAGTTCATCCATGGTGGATTCGATGGCCCAGACGTTCAGCGGCGCGCCCAGGCCCCGCATCGCGGAGGTGCGGATCGGCATCGCCGTCACCCGGCGCTTGCCCACGCGCAGGTTGGGGATGCGGTAGAAGGGGATGGCGTTGCGATGCGCGCCGCCGCCGGTTTTTAGGGCGCCATCGATCGCGGTGGGTATGGCAAAGGGTTCGGCCAGGTTGGCGGCGGCCAGCAGGGTGGGCAGCGGCCCACGGCCGGGACGCGACGAATGGCCGTTGCTGGCGACGTCCAGCCGGAAGCCGGCGATGGCCCCGGCGGGGTCCAGGCCGGCCGAAACCTCCACCCGCATGGCGGAGGAGAAGGGCGACCAGCCCAGTTCATCGGCGCGCGTCCACATCAGCCGCACCGGCACGCCGGGGGCCGCGCGGGCGGCCAGGGCCGCATCCAGCGCCACGTCATCGGCGCCATTGTGGCCGTAGCAGCCGGCGCCCTCGGCATGGTGGATGAGGATCGCCTCCTCCGGCATCCGCAGCGCCTTGGCCAGGTCCATCCGCAAATTGTAGGGGCCCTGGGTGTGCGACCAGATTTCGACCGTGTCGCCATGCCATTGCGCGATGGCGCAGCACAGCCCGATGGAGGCATGCGCGACAGGCGGGCGGAAGAAGGTGGCGGTGACGCTGGGCGCGCCGGGTGCGTCGCCAAGTTCGGCGACCGGTTCCAGCGCGTCGGGGGCGTCGCGCAGCCAGTCGGACAGGGCGTGTTCGTCGGGCAGGGTGTCGCGCTCGGTCCAGATTGTGTCGCGTGCGAGCCGCGCCAGGGCGCGGTCCACCAAGTATTCGCTGGGTGCCAGCACGGCCAGGAAATCGCCGTCGCGGGCCAGGGTGGCGCCGGGTGGGGCGACCGGGTCGGCGGCCAGGGTCGCGCCGCGCGACGGCGGGCGCAGCACGCGGGCGGAGAGCATCCCCGGCATGCGGATGTCATGCAGGAAGCGCGCCTGGCCGAAAATCTTGGCGGGCAGATCGACGCGCGGAATGGCCTGGCCCGCGATGCGCCTTGCGGTGGCCGGCTTCGCGCGCGAACCGGGGGTTGCGTCGCAGTCCAGCAGGGCGCGATCGGCAAAAGCCCAATAGGAGCCGACCGGCCCGGACGGGCCGATGAAGGCGCCGTCCTCGACGCGCAGAGCCTCGACCGGGACGCCGGCCGATTGGGCGGCGACCTGCAAGAAAATGGCGCGAGCCTCGGCGCAGACATGGCGCAGGGCGGTGCCGCTGTTCTGCACCGACAGGCTGCCGGAGGTCACACCCTCATCCGGGCTGCCGGGGGTCGAGACGGCGCGCACCGCGACGCGGGACAAGGCCACGTCGAGTTCGTCCGCCGCGATCTGCGACAGCGCGGTCAGGATGCCCTGGCCGATCTCGACCTTGCCGGGGCTGATGGTGACGGTTCCGTCGCTGGCGATGTTCAGCCAGCGCGACAGACGGGGATTGGCGTCCAGGCTGCTGGGGAGGCTCATTCGGGCTGGATCCCGGCGATGCGGATATACTCGCGGCGCTTGTCGATATCGGCGCGCAATTGGGCGTCGTAATCGGCGATGCTCATCGCCGCGACCTCGGCACCCACGCGGGCGAAGGCTTCGCGCGTCGCCGGTTCGGCCAGGATGCGATTGATCTCGGCATGCAGGCGTTCGACGATCGGGCGCGGCGTCGCGACCGGCGCCATCACGCCGTTGAAGCCGATCATCTCATACCCCGGCAGGGTTTCGGCGACGGTCGGCACATCGGGCAGCAGGGCGGAGCGTTCGGTGCCGGTGGTCGCCAGGGGGCGGACGCGGCCGGACTGGATCAGCCCGGCCATGGTGGCGATGCCGTCGAACATCATCGGCACCTGGCCGCCGGCGATGGCGTTGCGGGCATCGCCCGACTGGCGGAAGGGGATGTGCTGCACCTCGATGCCCGCCATGTGGCGAAACACCTCAAAGGCGATGTGGTAGGGGGTGCCTGGCCCCGCCGAGGCGTAGTCCATCTGCCCCGGGCGCGCCTTGCACAGCGCGATCAGTTCGGGGAGCGTTCGCGCCGGCACGTCGGCATTCACCACCAGCACCTGCAAGGTGCGGTTCAGCGCCGCGACCGGGGCGAAGTCCCGCATCAGGATATAGGGGCGGTTGGGCATCAGGGTTTCGTTGGCGGTATGCGTCACTGTCAGCATCATCAGCGTGTGGCCGTCGGGCGGCGATTTCGCCACGAGGTCCGTGCCGATGATGCCGCCGCCGCCGGGCCGGTTCTCGACGACGAAGGGCTGGTTGAAGGCGCGGGACAGTGGGTCGGTCAGCAGCCTGGCAAAGGTATCGGCGCCGCCGCTGGCGCCGAAGGGGATGATGATCCGCACGCCGCGATTGGGCCAAGGCGCCGGCGCCTGCGCCATCGCCGCCTGCGGTAGTGCGGCGGCCAGGGCCGTGAGGACGGTGCGGCGTGTCGGCATGGCGTTTCTCTCCGATTGATTATGACAAATCTGGCACGAAGGCGCGGGGGCCGGAAGGCACTTGACGCAACATGCCTGGCTGAAACATGATCCGCTGATCAGGACCAAGTCCTGCAATGCGATACCAAAACATCGCTTCGGAGGATTGCCTTGTCCCAGACCCGCGCCGGCTTCGCGTTGGCCGTCGATATCGGCGGCACCTTCACCGACGTGGTCCTGCGCGGCCGCGACGGACGCGCCGTCACCGACAAGACCCTGACCACGCATACCAACCTGCTGGAGGGGTTTTTTCGCGCGGTGGATTTGGCGCTGGGCCGCGCGGGAGTCGCGCCCGCGCAGGTCGATGACGTGACGGTGCATGCGACCACCCTGGTCACCAACGCGGTGATCGAACGCCGCGGCCCGCCGACCGCGCTGCTGACGACCAAGGGTTTTTGCGATGTCCTGACCATCCGCAACGAACACCGCTACGACATGTTCGACCCCCAGATCGTGTTTCCGGAACCGCTGGTGCCGGATACGCTGACCTGGGGGCTGGACGAACGCATGTTTGCCGATGGCAGCGTGTCGCGCGGGGTCGATGTGGCGGAAGCGACCGGCATCGCGCTGGCGATGCGGGCGGCGGGCGTGCGCGCGGTCGGCATCTGCCTGCTGAACGCCTATCGCAACCCGGCCCATGAACGCGCGGCACGGGATGCGATCAACGCAGCGGCGCCGGAGATTCACGTGTCGCTGTCATCGGATGTGTCGCCGCAGATCCGCGAATATCCGCGGACCTCCACCACCGTGATGAACGCCTATACCCAGCCGCTGGTGGCGCCCTATCTGGATGCGCTGGCGGCGGAACTGACGCGGCGCGGCTTTCCGAACCGGCCGCTGATCATGCTGTCGAACGGCGGCGTCGTCGGCACGCGGGTCGCCGGTGCGTTTCCCGTGCGCATGATCGAAAGCGGCCCCGCCGCCGGTGCCCTGGCGGCGGTGCATTTCGCCGAGTTGCTGGGGCTGGACCGGCTGCTGTCCTTCGACATGGGCGGCACCACCGCAAAAGCCTGCCTGATCCTGGACCGCAAGCCGCTGGTCGCCGGTGATTTCGAGGTGGACCGCCGCTATCGCTTCAAGCCGGGCAGCGGGCTGCCGATCACCGTGCCATCGGTGGATATGATCGAGATCGGTGCCGGGGGCGGGTCCATCGCCCAGGTCGATGCGCTGGGCTTGCTGAAGGTCGGGCCGCGCAGCGCGGGGTCGGAGCCTGGCCCCGCCTGCTACGGGCGCGGCGGCAGCAACCCCACGGTCACCGATGCCGACGTGCTCTTGGGGCTGCTGGATGCCGAGCGCTTCCTGGGCGGCGACATGCCGCTGGATCGCACCGCCGCCGAGGCCGTGCTGGCGACGCTGGGCCAGGGCCTGGGCGTCGATGCCATCACCGCGGCGCGTGGTGTGTTCGAGGTTGTGTGCGAACAGATGGCCGGTGCCGCCCGCGCGCATGCCACCGACCGGGGCATCGACTGGCGTGGATTGCCGATGCTGGCCTTTGGTGGCGCGGGGCCGGTGCATGCGATGCGGGTCGCGGAATTGCTGGACTGCCGCAGCGTGGTCTTCCCGCCGATGGCCAGCGTCTTGTCGGCCTTTGGCACGCTGGTCAGCCCGGTGCGGCTGGACATGGTGCGCAGCATGCTGTCCGGGTTGGACACGCTGGATTGGGCCGCCGCGACCGCGCTGCATGACGCGATGGTCGCCGAGGGGCTGGGTGCCCTGGCCGAGGCGGGTGTCGCGGCATCGGCGGCGCAGTTCGCGCTATCGGCCGACCTGCGGTATCGCGGCCAACAGAATGAGGTGACGGCGGATATTCCCGCCGGCGTGCTGGCCGGGCGCGATGCCGCGACCCTGCGCGCGGTGTTCGAGGATGCGTATTTCCTCCTCTATGGCATCCGCCTGGATGATGTGCCGGTGGAGGTCGTCACCTGGCGCCTGTCGGTCAGCGGGCCGAACCCGGCATCGACCCCGCATCCCGCCCCCGGGGGCACGCCAGCGGCGCCACGCACGCATCGCCGCGTCGCGGTGGAAGCGGCAGCACCCAACATGCCGGTGTTCGATCGCGCATCCTTGGCCGTGGGGCAGCGTATCGCGGGGCCTGCGATCATCGAGGAACGCGAGACAACCTTGGTGATCCTGCGGGGGTGGGACGCCGCGGTGCATGCGTCGGGCGCCATCATCGCCACGCGGTCGGAAGGGTGAAGACCATGGACGGTATCGAGCTTGAAATCCTCTGGTCCAACCTGATCGCGACCGTGTCCGAACAGGCGCGCGCGCTGCAACGCATCGCCTTCAGCCCGATCGTGCGGGAGGCCGGGGATCTGGCGACCGCGCTGTTCGACCGGCACGGGCGGATGGTGGCGCAGGCGGTGACGGGCACGCCCGGGCATATCAACAGCCTGGCCGCCGCCGGCATTCATTTCGTGACGGCATTCCCGCCCGACACGCTGGCGCCGGGCGATGTGCTGATCACCAACGATCCCTGGCTGACGGCGGGGCATTTCTTCGACATCACGGTGATGACGCCGGTGTTTCGCGGCGGGCGCTGCATCGGCTTTTTCGGCAGCACGATCCATCACACGGATATCGGCGGCTATGGCGTCGGCGCCGGGGCGCGGGATGTGCACGAGGAGGGGCTGTGGATCCCGCTGGCGAAGCTCTACGAGAAGGGTGTGGCCAACACGCTGCTGCACGCGATCATCCGCCGCAATGTGCGCACGCCGGATCATGTGGCCGGCGATCTTTCGGCGCAGGTCGCATCGGGTCGCGTGGGGGCCGAGCGGCTGAATGCGCTCTGCGACCGCCATGACCTGTCCGACATCGAGGCGCTGGCCGACCAGGTCATCGCGCGATCGGAAGCCGCGACCCGCGCCAGCATCCGTGCGCTGAAGGGCGGCACCTTCCACGGTGAAAGCGTGTTTGACGTGCCGGGCGGGGAGAAGATCACCTTGCATGCGGCGGTGACGGTCGATCCCGTGGCGGGCGGCATCACCATCGACTTCGCGGGATCCTCGCCGCAGTCGGCCATCGGCATCAACGTGGTGCTGAACTACACGGCGGCCTATGCCAACTTTGCCATACGATCCTGCCTGGACCCCGACCTGCCCAATAATTTTGGCAGCCTGACGCCGGTGACGGTGATCGCGCCGGAGGGCAGTATCGTGAACTGCCGCTACCCGGCCCCGGTCAATGCGCGGCATGTGGTCGGCATGTATGTGCCGATGCCGGTGTTGAAGGCGTTGCACCAGGTCATGCCGGACCGGGTGCTGGCGGAGGGTTCGGGCGCGGTCTGGACCATCCAGATCCAGGGCCAGGACGACCAGGGGCGGGCCTTCACCTCGTCGATGTTCAACTATTCCGGCGGCATGGGCGCGCGGCGGGAAAAGCCCGGGCTGTCGGCCACCTGCTACCCGACCGGGGTCGCGGCGGTGCCGGTGGAGGTGCTGGAGGCCGCGATGCCCATCGTCTTCACGGCCAAGGAGTTGCGCCGCGGATCGGGCGGCGCCGGGCGGCAGCCTGGGGGGGATGGGCAGCGCATCGGCTACCGGATGCGCACCGCCGCCCCCTGGCTGCTGAACGTGGTCGCCAGCCGCACCGAACTGGGCCCCGAGGGGCTGGAGGGCGGGGCACCGGGCCAGGCCGGGCGCTTCCTGGTCAATGGCCAACCGCGCAGCGAAGCGCGCAAGATGCTGATGCAGCCGGACGACGACGTGCTGATGGAAACACCGGGCGGTGGCGGCTACGGTCAATAGCGACGCCCGGCAAGGGCGCGGGGGAGACACAAGAATGATCGCACGACGCGGCGCATTGCTGGGGATGCTGGCGGCCCCGGCCCTGGTCCATGCCCAGGGCTTCAACCGGCCCATCCGCTTCATCATCGGCTTTGGTGCCGGGGGGGCGGGCGACATCACCGTGCGGATGCTGGCCCCGCATATGCAGGCGGAGATCGGGCAGCCCATCGTGGTGGAAAACCGCCCCGGCGCAGGCGGCATCGTCAGCGCGGAAATGGTCGCGCGCGCGGCCCCCGATGGGCACACCATGTACCTGCTGACCACCAGCAACATGGCGGCCCCGGCATTCTACCGGACCATGCCCTTCGACGTGACCAAGGATTTCGCGCCCGTCGGGCGGATGGTCTGGTACGACCATGTCATCGCGGTCACGCCGACATTGGCCGTGCGGAACCTGACCGAGTTGATCGCGCTGGCGCGGCAACAGCAGGGGCGGTTGAACATCGCCTCGATCACCGCGGGCAATGCGCAGCATCTGGGCGTGGAATTGTTCCGCGCCATGGCGAATGCGCCGATGACCACCGTCACCTATCGCACCACGCCGGAACTGGTGAACGCGCTGGCGAGCGGGGAAGTCCAGGTCGCCGGCGAGCTCTTGGCGCCATTGCTGCCGCAGGTGGAGGCAGGACGGGTCAGGCTGCTGGCTGTCGCCGCGCCCACGCGCTTCCCAAACCTGCCGGACGTGCCGACCAGCGCGGAATCGGGCATGCCCGAGTATATCGGGCGGTCGTGGAACGCGATCGTCTTCCCCGCCAATACCCCGCGCCCGCTGGTCGATGCGATGAACCGCGCGATCCGCCGGGCGCTGGCGGTGCCGGATATCCGCACCCGGCTGCTGGACCTGGGCGGTGTGCCGGAGGCGTCCTCGCCGGAGGAACTCGGCGCGATGATCCCGGCCGAGGTCGCCGCCTGGGGCCGGATGGCGCAGCTCGCCGGGATCGAGAAGCAATGAGCGAGGCCGCACTGCGCGACGATCTGCTGCACGCCTATCATATTCTGGACGCGGATGGCCAGGCGAGCGGCATCGCGGGGCACCTGACGGCGCGGCTGCCGGGGGCGGATCGCTTCTGGTCGCATCGCTGGGGCGTGGGGTTTGACGAGGTCCGCGCCGATGGGCTGATCGAGGCGGATTTCGACCTGAAAACCTTGCGGGGCGAGGGTCGCGTCAACCCGACCCTTCATATCCATACGCGCATCTACCGCACGCGTCCGGATGTGACCTGCATCATCCACACCCATGGCAAGGCCGGCGTGGCCCTGGGCTGCACCGGCATGGTGCTGGAACCGATCACCCAGACGGGTGCGATCTTTTGCGACGACATTGCCTTGTTCGATGAGTTTCACGGCATCGTGCTGGACACGAACGAAGGCGATGCGATCGCCGCCGCCCTTGGCCCTCGTCGCGGCCTGTTGCTGAAGAACCATGGCGCGCTGGTGGTGGGCGCTTCGGTGGCCGAGGCCTGTATCGGCATGACCGTGCTGGAATGGGCCGCCGATGTGCAGTTGCGCGCCGCCGCGGCCGGGCCGCTGCAGCGGCTGGATGTCGCGGCCGCGGCGCAATCGAAGAAATTCCTGCTGGATGCCGACAATCTTGGCCTGCGTTGGGCATTCCTCAAACGAAAAATCGGCCGATCAAGGCCGTTCCTGGGAGCGAGCGCATGATCCGCCTGATCCTCTGTGCGCTGCTGATGGCAGCGCCCGCGATGGCGCAGACGCGCTATCCCGACCGTCCGATCCGCTGGATCATCGGCTTTGCCCCGGGCGGTGTCGGCGACACCACGGCCCGCCTGGTCGCGCCGAAATTGTCTGAGGCGCTGGGCCAGCCCGTGGTCATCGAAAACCGCCCCGGCGCGGGCGGCATCGCCGCCAGCGATACCGTGGCGCGCGCGACGCCGGATGGACACACGTTGTTGCTGGTGACGGCGACGGCGGCGACCGCGCCGCATCTGTTCCGTACCCTGCCCTATCACCCGATCAACGATTTTACCTTCGTCAGCCAGATCGCCTTCTTCGACCATATCATCGTGACGGGGGCGACCAGCCCGTTCCAGACCCTGCAGGACCTGATGACCAGCGCGCGGCAGAATCCGCGCAGCGTGAACCTGGGCTCGGTTTCCGCCGGCACGGCGCTGCATCTGTCGCTGGAATTGTTCCGCTCCATGTCGGGCATTCCGGCCGAGATCGTCACCTACCGCTCCACCGGCGAATTGTTGAATGCGGTTGCGACCAACGACATCCAGGCGGCGATGGAGGTCGCGGCCACCACCTTGACGCAGATTTCCGGTGGCCGTCTGCGGGCGCTGGCCGTCACCTCACCGGCGCGCATCCCGGTGCTGCCCGATGTGCCGACGGTGCGCGAAAGTGGTTTGCCCGACTACATCGTCCGCACCTGGAACGGCATGGCCGCGCCCGCGCGCACGCCGCGCCCGATCGTCGATCGGCTGAACGCGGAGGTGAACCGCATCATGGCGCTGCCTGAGATCCGCGACCGCCTGTTGCCGCTGGCCGTCACCCCGGCGGCCGGCACGCCCGAGGATCTGCGCGACCTGCTGGTGCAAGAAACCGCGCTCTGGGGCAATGTCATCACCGCTGCCGGTATCGAGAAGCAATAGGAGGCCCGCCATGCAGATCCCCACCATCGACTGGAACGCCATCCCCTGGACCACCGTCCGCCCCGGTGTCGAACGCAAGGGGTTTACCGGCGCGGGCGCGACCGTGGCGCTGCACCGCCTGCACCCGGGGCATGAACCCAAGCCGCACAATCACCCGAACGAACAGATCGTCTACATCATGGCCGGCACCATCGATTTCCATATCGAGGGCGAGGTGCATCGCCTGACCAGCGGCGGGTTGCTGGTGGTGCCGCCGAACGCGATGCACCACGGCGTGGTGGTCGGGGACGAGATCGTCCTGAACCTGGATGTCTTCACCCCGGCGCGGCCGGAATACGCATGAGCCTGTCGGTCCGCCTGGGCGGCATCACGCTGAAGAACCCGGTGATCGTCGGGGCCGGCGATCATGTGATGACGGCGGGCGGCATCCGTGCCGGGCTGGCGGCCGGCGCCGGGGCGGTGGTGGCGAAGTCGATCAACGAAAGTGAAGCGGCCAAGCGGCAACTCGACGGGTCGGACCATGTGCTGCTCGACAGCCGCTGGCAAAAGCTGCCGTGGGATTTCGCGCCGCCGCCCGATGCGATGGTCTTTGGCCGGTCGGGGCTGCACCAGATGGACAGCGATGCCTGGATCGCCGAGATCGCGGCGCTGGACCGGGAGGCCGCCAAACTCGGCGCCTATGTCATCGGATCGATCATCCTGGCGGATCTGGAGGTCGCGGCCGACCTGGCCGCGCGGATGCAGGCCGCCGGGCTGCGCGTGCTGGAATTGAACATCGGCGCGCCGCATGGCGATGAGGCTGTGCCGGGCGCCATCGTGCAGGAACGCGCCGCCGGCCGCGTCCGCGCCATCACCGAACGCATCCGCCGCGCCGTGACCATCCCGCTGTGGATCAAGCTGACCGGCCAGAGCGAAGACGCCGCCGCCCTGGCCCTCGCGGCCAAGGACGGCGGCGCCGATGCCGTCATCGTCATGGGCCGCTTCATGGCGCTGGTGCCGGATATCGAAACCCGCAAGCCCATGCTGGGCACGGCGGGCGCCATCGGCGGGCCGTGGTCGCTGGCGCTGACCTGCCGCTGGCTGGCGCAGGCGCGCAAGAAACTGGGGCCTGGTTATCCGTTGCTCGGCACCAATGGCGCGCGGGATGGGCTGGATGTGGTGCGCTTCATGCTGGCGGGCGCGCGGGCGGTGGAAATGACCAGCGCGGTAATGGCCGGCGGCTTTGGCGTGGTGTCGCAGGCGGTGCGGGAGATCGGCGATTATCTGGCCCGCACGGGTGGCACGGCGGAGGACCTGATCGGCGTGGCGGCCGATGCGCAGGTCGGCTACGGCGTGCAGCCGGATCGTCCGGGTTACTGGCGGGATTTCGTGCCGGTCGAATCCCGCGAATAGCGGTCCGACCCCAGGCGGCGGCTGATCGCGGCCGCGGCCTCGCGCAGCAACAGCAGTTGCGCGGGGGCTGGCGGGTCCTCGACGAATTGTTCCGATCCGACCAGGCCGATGCTGCCGACCAGCACGTCATCGGCGGCGAACAGGGGTGCTGCCAGGACGTTGATGCCCAGAAGGGTTTCCGACGGCGCGGTTTCCCACAGCCGGTCCCGCACCAGGGCCAGCCTTGCGCGGATCGCGGTCGCGTCGGTCATCGATGCGCGGGTCAGCGGGGCCAGCGTGCCGGAGAGGCTGCGTTCGCGCGCCTCGTCGCTCGCAAAAGCCAGCATCAGCCGCCCCTGCGCCGAGCAATGCGCGGGCGGGCGGTTGCCCGGTTTCACCGTGATGCTGACCTTGTTGTCGGCTTCCAGCGCATGCACCACCAGCGGCGCGGCGCCGGCCGGGACGGAGAGCAGCACGCTCTGCCCCGCGGCGTCGCGCAGGCGGTGCATCTCCGGTTCCGCGATGCGCTTGAGGTCGAATTGCTCGCCGGCCGCCTGGCCGATTTCGAACAGGCGCCAGGTCAGGTGGTAGCGTTCGGTCGCCGGGTCCTGCGCGACCAGGCCGGCCAGGCGCAGGGTCACCAGGTGGCGGTGCATGCGGCCCTTGGGTTCGCCCAGGGCGCGGGCGATGTCGGTCACGCGCAGGGGGGCGCCGGCCAGGGCCAAGGCCTCCAGCACGCGCACGGCGACCAGCACGGATTGCACGGCGACGGTGCGGCTTTCTGGCGTTTCGCTCATCCTATGGCGGCGATACCGCCCGTCAGGCGGGGCGTCCAGCGCCGATGAAGGCGGTGACATCGGCGACGACCGGCGCCGTGCCACGGAACAGCGGCATCATGGCCAGGATGGTGCCGACATGGCCGACGCCGGGATAGAGCCGCGTCTGCGCCTGGCCGCCGGCTTCCGCCACGCGGGCGGCCAGCGAGAGGGTGTTGCGCGGTTCGACCGTGGTGTCGTCGGTGCCGGTCGCCAGCAGCAGCGGCGGGGCGCCGGCATCGACGAAGGTGATGGGTTGGGTCTGGCGCTGGTCGCTGGCGCCGGAAAAAATCGCGCGGGTGCGGCGATACGCGGCCGGGTCGAAATCATAGGGGCCGGACAGGCCGATGGCGCCGGCCAGCCGCCCGCGATCGCCCCCGGCGGCCGCCAGGTAGGCCGGGTTCAGCGCCAGCATCAGCGCGATATGCGCGCCGGCGGAATGCCCGGCGACAAAGACCGGGCCGGCGTCCTGGCGCTGCGCCCAGGCCAGGGCGGCGGCGCCATCCTCGACAAAGCCGGGGAAGCCGACCTCGGGGAAGAGGCGGTAGTCGGGGATGATGACGCGGGCGCCCTGCGCGCAAAAGGCCTCGGCGACGAAGCGGTAGTCGGCGCGGGCGCCGCTACGCCAGCCGCCGCCATAGAAGAACACCACCAGCGGGCCGCGGGCGGCGGCGGGTTCGTAGATGTCGAGTTGCTGGCGCGACCCGGGACCATAGGCCGCTGTCCGCCGCCGCAGGTCGCCCTGCGGCACGGTCGCGTCCAGCACCCGCAGCGGCGAACAGGCGGTGGTCAGGGTGGCCCCCAGAAGGGCCGCGCGGCGGGACAGCATCATGGTGCCATTACGTGCGGGGTGGGCCGCCGGATGCAAAGCGTGCCTTCAGCGGGATCGCCGCCAGCGACAGCGCGGCCAGCCCCAGCAACGCCCCCAGGATCTGCGGGGTCAGGATGCTGCGCAAATCCAGCGTGCCGCCCGCATCCAGCACCGATCCCAGCCCCGCGCCCGACAGGCTGAACACCGCCGTCGCCGGCAGGATTCCGAAGAAGGTCGTCAGCGCATAGACCGGCAGGCGCACGCCGACGAAAGCCGGCACCAGGTTGACCAGGAAGAAGGGGAAGAGCGGCACCAGCCGCAGCACCAGCAGGTAGGACCAGGCGTTGCGCCTGATGCCCTCGGCCAGCGTTTTTGCGCGCGGGCCGAAGCGGTCCAGGGCGGCGGCGCCGAAGATCGCGCGGGCGAAGAGGAAGACCAGGATGGCACCGATGGTCGCCCCGATCGTCGTCAGCACCGTGCCGAGCAGCGCGCCGAACAGGAAGCCGCCCGCCAGGGTCAGGAACACCGCCCCTGGGACCGATAGCGCGACCGCGCCGATATAGACCGCGACATAAGCCAGCGCCGCGCCGACAAAATTCGCGGCGACCCATGCGGTCAAGGCCGCGCGATGGGTCCGCAAGGTGTCGAGCGACAGCCAATCCCCCGCCCCCGCCGCGCGCAGTGCCAGCACGATGGCGACGACAGCGACCGCGAGCCAAAGCCTGCGGTCGCGGATCATGCCGGGGTATTGCCATAGGCCTCGGCCATCTGCGCGATGTCGCGCAGTTTTTCGGCGAAGAGCGACCAGTCGTCGGCCTCGGCGATGGGGGCCCAGATCGCCTCGACCTCCTCGATCAGCAGCGTGCAGGGTTTTCCGCGGGCGAAGTAGGGGTGGTCCACCAGGCCTTCCGGCAAATAGCCATCCAGCGCGGCGCGGAAGGCGTCGAACCCGGCATAGGCATCGGTCGGGCGGCGCAGAGCCCCGCCGCGCCAGTCGAAGAAGGCCTGTTCATAGGGCACCTGGCTTTCCAGCAAGGCGTCGTGGAAGGCCAGCACCAAGGCGGCGTCGCGCGTTGGCCCCTGCGAACCGAGGCCAAGGCGGCGCAGCACCGCCGCGCGAAAGGCCGCGTGGAAGGCATCGGCGAAGCTGGCCAGTGCGGCTTCCAATCGCGGCTTCAGCGTTTCAGCCAGCGGCAGCAGGCAACCGCCCAGCCGCGCGAGGTTCCACACCAGCGTCTCCGGCTGCCGGCCGAAGGCGTAGAGCCCGCTGTGATCGAAATAGGCCGCCGTGAAATCGGGCTGATAGGTCGGCAGGAAGCGCCAGGGGCCGTAGTCGAAGGATTCCCCGGTGATGTTGATGTTGTCGGTGTTCAGCACGCCGTGGACGAAGCCCGCCGCCATCCATTGCGCGCCCATTTTTGCGACGCGGGCGCAGACCTCGGCGAAGAATGCCGCTGCACGATCCTCGACATCGTCCCGCCACACGTCGGGCATGTAGTTGCGGATGCTGTGGTCCATCAGCCGCAGCAATGCCCCGGCGTCGCCCAGATAGGCCTGGCGCTGGAAACTGCCGATGCGGATGTGCGAATGGCTGAGCCGCACCAACACGGCGGAGCGTGTCGGCGAAGGCTCGTCGCCGCGGCGCAGCGCCTCCCCCGTCTCGATCAGGCTGAAGGATTTGGAGGTCTCGACCCCCGCCGCTTCCAGCAGGCTGGTCGCCAGGACTTCGCGCACCCCGCCCTTGAGCGTCAGGCGGCCATCGGCGCCACGCGACCAGGGGGTCTGGCCGCTGCCCTTGGTGCCGAAATCCAGCAGCCGCCCGTCCACCAGGTCATGCGCCTGGGCGAACAGGAAGCCGCGCCCGTCGCCGAGGTCGGGGTTGTAGGACCGGAACTGGTGCCCGTGGTAGCGCAGCGCCAGAGGGGTTTCGAAACTGCCCGGCAGCGGCTTGAAACGACCAAAATGGTCGATCCATTCGGCGTCGGTCAGCCCGTCCAGCCCGACCCGGGCCGCCCAGCGCTGGTCGCGGTGGCGCAGGATATGGCTGGGGAAGACGGCGGGTTCGACGCGATCGAAAAAGGCGTCGCCCAGGTCGGCATGGCGGGTCGAGGCGCGGAGTATCGGCATGCCCGCCATGTAGGTGGCCGGGCCGCGCGGCGCTACGGGCCGCGCTGGCGGTCCAGGAAATCGCGGAAGGCGGCGAGCGCGGCCTCGCTGACGAAATGCTCGATGCCTTCGGCGTCGCCCTCCGCCGCTTCGCGCGGGACGCCGACCGCCAGCAGCAGTTCGACGACCAGCCGGTGGCGGTCGCGGACCCGTTCGGCCAGGGCCTGCCCGGCTTCGGTCAGGAAGACGCCGCGATAGGGCTTGGCATGGGCCAGGCCCTCCCGCTTCAGCCGGGCGATGGTGTTGACGGCGGTGGCATGGGCGACGCCCAGGCGGCGGGCGATGTCGATCGGGCGGGCCTCGCCCTCGGTCGCCAGCAGGTCGGCGATCAGTTCGACGTAATCCTCCAGCAGCGCGCCGGCCTGGGCGCGGCGGGCACGGGCGTGGCGGGCGGCCTCGGCGGGGCAGGTATCGATCTGCGGCTCGGTCATGCGGGGTGGCGGGGCGGTGTCGGTCACGGAATCCATGGCCCCAGAATGAGCCCCGGCCCCGGCCGGGGCAACCGCTCATTCCCTGGGCTTGCAAAAGTATAGCCGAGACTACATCCTGATGATGCTTCATGAAGCTATACCATCGCAGCGATTTGGGGGGCCTTGCCTGATGCCGTCTCGTGTTCTGGGAATGCTGCTCATCACGCTGCTGGCCACGGCGCCCGCCCTGGCCCAGGCCCCGCCCAAGCGGGTGGTCACCACCTTCACCATCCTGCAGGACATGGCGCAGAACGTCGCCGGCACCGCGGCCATCGTGGACAGCCTGACCGCCCCGGGCGCGGAGATCCACGAATACGAACCCACCCCGCTGGACGTGGTGAAGGCGCAGGCGGCCGACCTGGTGCTGTGGAACGGCATGGGGCTGGAACGCTGGTTCGAACGCTTCTTCACCCGCGTGCGGAATGTGCCGAGCGCGATCCTGACCGAGGGGATCGAGCCGATCGGCATCGCCGAGGGCCCCTACCTGCGCCAGCCCAACCCGCATGCCTGGATGTCGCCCGCCAATGCGGTGATCTATGTCGAGAACATCCGCCGTGCACTGGGGCGCATGGACCCGGCGAATGCCGCCGTCTTCGACGCCAATGCGGCGCGCTACACCGCCGAACTGCGGGCGCTGGACGGGCCGATGCGCGAACGCTTGGCCCGCATCCCGGCCGAACGCCGCTGGCTGGTCAGTTGCGAGGGGGCGTTTTCCTACCTCACGCGCGACTATGGGATGCGCGAACTCTACCTCTGGCCGATCAATGCGGAGGAAGAGGGCACCCCGCGCCAGATCCGCCGCGTGATCGACACGGTGCGGCGCGAACGCATCCCCGTGGTGTTCTGCGAAAGCACGGTGAACGAACGCCCGATGCGCCAGGTGGCGCGGGAGGCGGGGGCGCGCTTCGGCGGCGTGTTGTTCGTCGATAGCCTGAGCCCGCCCGACGGCCCTGCCCCGACCTTCCTGCGGCTGCTGGACCTGAACGCGACCCGCATCCTGGCGGGGTTCGCCGCCCGATGAGCGAGGCCCTTTCCGTCGATGTCTCAGGGCTGACCGTCGCCTATGCCAACGGCCACGTCGCCCTGCGCGACGCCAGTTTCCGGCTGGAGGCGGGCAGCGTCTGCGGCCTGGTGGGCATGAACGGCAGCGGCAAGTCCACCCTGTTCAAGGCGATCATGGGGCTGGTCGAACCGGCGGCCGGCACCGTGCGGATCGCGGGCGCGCCGGTGCGCCAGGCACAGCGGGCCAACTGGGTCGCCTATGTGCCGCAGTCCGAGGATGTGGACTGGGCCTTTCCGGTCAGTGTCGGCGATGTGGTGATGATGGGGCGCTACGGCTTCATGTCGATCCTGCGCCTGCCGCGCGCCGCCGACCGGGCGGCGGTGACCGAGGCGCTGAAGCGCGTCGGCATGCTGGACTTCCGCGACCGGCAGATCGGCGAATTGTCGGGCGGGCAGAAGAAGCGCGTCTTCCTGGCCCGCGCCCTGGCCCAGGGCGGGCGGGTCATCCTGCTGGACGAACCCTTCACCGGCGTCGATGTGACGACCGAGACGGCGATCATCCAATTGCTGCGCGGGCTGCGGGCGGAGGGGCGGATCGTGCTGGTGTCCACCCATGACCTCGGCTCGGTGCCGAATTTCTGCGACCAGGTGGTGTTGGTGAACCGCACCGTGCTCGCGGCCGGCCCGACCGATGAGGTGTTCACGGCCCAGAACCTGTCGCGCGCCTTTGGCGGCACCTTGCGCCAGCATAGCGTCGGCGCGCGGGCGGGCCAGGCGGCGACGGTGGTACTGACCGATGACGAGCGGCCCCTGGTGATCGCCCCCGATGGGCGGGTGCTGGGGCGGTTGGTGACCGACGCATGATCGAGGCGCTGCTGATCCCCTTCCAGTACGACTACATGCTCTCGGCCATGTGGGTCAGCGCCGTGGTCGGCGCGGCCTGCGGCTTGCTGTCCTGCTACGTCACGCTCAAGGGCTGGTCGCTGATGGGCGATGCGCTGTCGCATGCCGTGGTGCCGGGGGTGGTGATCGCCTGGGTCGTGGGGGCGCCATTCGCCGTGGGGGCCTTCGTCTCCGGCATGATGGCGGCGGGGGTGATGAGTTTCATCCGCAATCGGACCCGGCTGCGCGAGGATGCGGTGATCGGCATCGTCTTCACCAGTTTCTTCGGCGCGGGGCTGTTCCTGCTGTCGATCTTCCCGAGCAATTTGCGCCTGCGGACCATCGTCTTCGGCAATATCCTGGGGATCGCCGAGGCCGACGTGGTGCAGATGCTGATCGTCACCGGGGGCGTGCTGGCGGTGCTGGCGGTACGCGGGCGGGACCTGATGCTGGTGACCTTCGATCCGTCGCATGCCAAGGCCATTGGGCTGAACCCTGGCCTGTTGGGGGCGCTGCTGCTGTCCTTGCTGGCGGCCATGGCCGTCGCCGCGATGCAGACGGTGGGGGCGGTGCTGGTCATCGCCATGTTGGTGACGCCGGGGGCCACCGCCTATTTGCTGACCGACCGCTTCGGCAAGATGTGCGGCATCGCGGCGGGGCTGGGGGCGGGCACCTCCTTTGCCGGGGCTTACCTGTCCTACTTCCTCGATGGCTCCACCGGCGGGACGATCGTGGTGTTGCAGACCCTGTTCTTCCTGGCCGCGATGGCCTGGGCGCCGCGCCACGGGGTGATGGCGGCACGCCGTGCCCGGCGCGTCGCCATGACGCCGAGTGCCGCAGAATGAACTGGCTCCTCGCCCCGCTCAGCCACGGCTTCATGCTGGAGGCCCTGGCCGTCGGCACCCTGGTCGCCGTCACCTGCGCGCTGCTGTCCTGCTTCATCGTGCTGAAGGGCTGGTCGCTGATGGGGGATGCGATTTCCCACGCGATCCTGCCCGGCGTCGTGCTGGCCTGGCTGATCGGGTTGCCGCTCGCCATCGGGGCCTTTGCCGCCGGGCTGGTCTGCGCCATCGGATCGGGCATGGTGAAGACCCATAGCCGGGTGAAGGAAGACACGGCGATGGGCGTGGTCTTCACCGGCATGTTCGCGCTGGGCTTGCTGATGATCTCCCAGATCACGTCGGACCTGCACCTGAGCCACATCCTGTTCGGCAATATCCTGGGGATCGAGCGCGAGGACCTGATCCAGACCCTGGTGATCGGCGGCGTGGCGCTGGTCCTGATCGGCGTGATGTGGCGGGACCTGCAATTGTTCTGCTTCGACCCGGGGCATGCGCGATCCATCGGGATCAATGTCTCGCGGTTGCGGCTGATCCTTCTGGTGGTTCTGTCGGCGTCGATCGTGGCGGGGGTGCAAGCCGTTGGCGTGATCCTGGTGGTCGCGCTGCTGATCACGCCAGGCTGCATCGGCTATCTGCTGACGGATCGCTTTTCGCGGATGACGGCGATCGCCATGGGATCGGCGGCGCTGTCCAATATCGTCGGCATCTTCATCAGCTACCACGCCAATGCCTCGACCGCCGGGTCTATCGTGCTGGTGCTGTCGGGGTTGTTCGTGCTTGCCCTGGTGCTGGCGCCCCGGCATGGGCTGCTGGCGCTGGGCCGGGCGCGGCGGCGTGCCTTGGCGGCAAGCGCTTCCGAACCCACATAAGGCGCTGTCCTCGAAGGCGGATTTCGCGATGTCCCTTCTGACCCAATGGCGGCGGCTGCCGCAACTCGTGCGATTCATGGCACTCAACGGCGTGCTCGGGTTCGGCATCGCCGCGCTGTTCGTGGCCGGCTTGTTGGCGGCCAACCCCGGGGATGCCCGCAATCTGCTGCTGGCGGCAGCCGGGCATTGGTGGCCGGCCGCAGTGCTGTGGTTCTTCCTGGGCCTGACCTTTGGCGGCGTGCAAATGGGAGTTGCCGTGATGCTGCTGGCCGAGCGGCCCGCACCGCCGAAGAGCGGGCACCCCGCGCCGCTGGTGCCGGTGCGGGTCGCCGCTGGGCGACGGCGTTAGTGGTCTGGGAAGTAATGGGGGAGGTTGCGCTTTGAAAGGGGCTTCGCCCCTCTCAAACTCTCCCCACCAAGGGGCCGTGGCCCCTTGGAACCCACGAGACTTGGTAAAATAAAGAGAGGGGCGTCATTGGCGCTCCATTGGCGATGGAAATGCCACGCCCCTCTCTTTATTTTACCAATATTCCGCCGGTCCAGGGGCGGCGGCCCCTGGTGGGGGAGGTGTGGAGGGGGTGTTCAGACCGGAGAGATGCTTGACGGGTGTTCGGAGACATCCCTGACGGGTCCGATTATCGTTTCTGGCCCGGTGATGTCCACCTCACCCAGCCTGAAGCGCATGAAGTGCAGGCTCAGCACGCCATCCCGCCCCGTCGCACGCAGCGCGATGTCCAGCCCGGCGAAGGCCTGCGACAGCCCGACCATCCTGCCATGCAGCTTGAAGCAGCCATTCGGCCGCACCCGGCGCACCAGGTCGGTCTGGTAGTAGTCGGGCGTCGGCAGCACCTCGGGAAAGCCCTGGCTGCTGGGCCGGTAGCGGCTCGCCGGCACGTCCATGCCCAGCGCCTCATGCGGGCGCTGTTCGTTGTAGACTGGCCGCCAGGCGTTGAACGCCGCCTGGCAGTCGTCCAGGTCGGCGAAGCGCCGGCCCTGCAGCACCTCCACATCCAGCGTGCGGTGGAACCGCTCGTCCTTGCCTTGGGTCTGCGGATGCCGCGGCCGCCCATGCAGGGTCGCCACGCCCAGCCGCATCAGCCAGACCTCGAAGGCGCTGCGCTGCACCGCCAGCCTGCCGGTATGGCCCGTGGCGCCCCAGGGTGAGCCATTGTCGCACAGGATGGCGCCGGGCAGGCCATAGCGGCGGAACAGCGCGGTCAGCCGACCCTGGACCTCGATCAGCGTCTCGCCAGCACAGGCGGCGATGCCCAGGGCGTAGCGCGAATGATCGTCCAGCACGGTCAGCGGGTGGCAGCGCCGGCTGCCGGCCGGGATGTGGCCCTTGAAGTCCATCTGCCACAGCTCGTTCGGGGCTGGGCGTTCAAAGCGGGTCAGGGCGCGATGCCGCTCGGCCTTGATCGGGTCGATCTGGCCGGCACGGCGCAGCACCTGCGTCACCGTCGATGGCGCCGGCACCCCCTCCACGCCCAGGTCGCGCAGCCGCCGCGCCAGCTTGCGCCCGCCCCAGCGCGGGTGCGCCGCGCGCAGGGCAAGCAGCTGCGCCTCGATCTCGGGCGCCACCCGCCTGGGGCTGTCGTGCGGCCGGCGCGAGCGCTCCACGAGGCCCGCATCGCCAACCTCGCGGTGACGCCGCAACAGGGTGAAACCGCTCTGCCGGCTGATGCCAAAGCGACGGCATAACGCCGCCACGCTGACATCGCCGACGCTGGCCAGACGGACGAACTCCCGACGGGTGTCGATCACAGATAACGCCTTCCAGGGCATCGTCCCTCTCCCGAGAAACCAAGCCCAAAAGCGTCAAGCATGTCTCCGAACAGGCGTCAGGGATGTCTCCGGTCTGAACAAGGGGGCGAAGCCCTCTCCACGGCGCAACCGCCCCCATGACTTCCCAGCCTGCTAGACCTTGTCCACCAGCACCGGCGCGTGCAGCGTCTCGGCCTCGCGCTTCAGCCGCAGGTAGGAGCGTGCCGAGAAGGGCAGCATGCCGCCGTAGATAAGGCCAGCGGCGGCGAGGGCGGCCCAGGGTTCCGCGACCAGCAAGGCGACGTAGCCGCCGATGCCCAGCAGAAGCGGCAGCACGACCGCGCGCGGCACTTTGAAGTTCTTGAAGGACCAGGTGGGCAAGGTGCTGACCAGTAGCGCGCCGACGACCATCAGCACCAGTGCCACGAAGATCGGATGGCGCAGGGCCTGGGCCAGCCCCGGCATGCCCCAGCCTTCGGCCATCAGGCTGGCAAAGACGGGGAACATGACCAGCCCGGCCCCGGCGGGTGCCGGCACGCCGGTGAAGAAGGATTGCGCATAGGCGGGCTTGGGTGCGAGGCCCGGCACCGCCTCCAGCGCCGCGTTGAAGCGCGCCAGGCGCAGCGCCATGCAGACGGCGAAGAGCAGGCAGGGCACGAAGCCCAGGCCCGGTGTGCCGTGCAGCGTCCAGAGATACAGGATGAAGGCCGGCGCGACGCCGAAGGAGAGGAAATCCGCCAGGCTGTCGAATTCGGCGCCGAAGCGGCTGGTCGCCTTCAGCAGGCGCGCGAGGCGTCCGTCCAGCCCGTCGATGATGGCGGCCACGACGATCAGCGCGGCGGCGCGGTCCCAGCGCCCTTCCAGTGCGAAGCGCATGGCCACCAGCCCGGCGCAGAGTCCGCACAGAGTCATGATGTTCGGGATCAGCCGGTTGAACGACAGCCCGTCGAACCGCGGGCGCACCCGGCGATGGAAGCGGCGGAAGCGGCGCGGGCCGCCTTTCGGTTCGCTGCCTGGCGGGGCGGGGGCGGTCATGATGCGCGGCTTTCCAGCTCGGCGATCACCGTCTCCCCACCGATCATGGTCTGGCCGACGCTGACCAGGGGGCGGACGCCGACGGGCAGATAGACATCGGTACGGCTGCCGAACCGGATCAGGCCGAAGCGGGCGCCGGCCTCGGTCACATCGCCTTCGCGGGCGAAGCAGAGGATGCGGCGGGCGACGAGCCCCGCGATCTGCACCACCGTCAGGTCCCGCCCATCGGGCAGCGCGATGGCGACGGCGTTGCGTTCATTGTCCTCGCTGGCCTTGTCCATGTTGGCCGAGAGGAACTTGCCGTGGCGATAGGCGATGCGGCGCACTGTGCCTTCGACCGGCCAGCGGTTGATGTGCACATCCATGACCGACAGGAAGATCGCCACGCGCCAGCGGGTCTCGGGACCCATGCCCAGTTCGACAGGCGGCACGGCGGGGCCGACCAGGACCACGCGGCCGTCGGCGGGGGCGATCACCAGGCCGGGGCGTGCCGGGGGCGTCCGCTCCGGGTCGCGAAAGAAATACAGGCAGAAGGCGACGAAGGCGGCACCTGGCCAGAACAGCCAGCCGCCGGCGATCAGACCGCCGATCAGGGCGACGGCGGCGCCGCCCAGCAGGAAGGGGGTCGCGGCACGGTGCGGCGGCGCCAACACCATTTGAAGACTTTGCATAAGGGCCATGATCGCGGTTGATCCTCTGTTCATCCTGTCCGGTCAACCCTGAAGCGATGATGGACCGGAATTCCCACGGCGGCATGCCGCAAATCGCACTCCTGCAGCGTGGTGATGCCACAAGTGGGGGCAGCAGTGACGCCGCGGCCCTGCCGCTCGGCCCGTTCAAGGTGTTCGAGGATGGGCTCGTGTCGCCGCTAACGCCGGGGCTGGCGCCACGGTTGCGCTTCGCCTGGCGCGGCCAGGCCTGCCATGCGGCGCTGGGGGACGGGCTGCACCTGGGGGCCGATGTGGGGCGGCTGCCCTCCACCGCATCGGGCGCCGACCGGGCCGCGGTGTTTGCCGCCCTGCCGGGCCTGCGCGTGGCGCTGCCGGCGGGCTGCCGGCTGCGGCTGCTGCCCGACCACCGGCTGCGGGTGGAGACACGGGCGCCGCTCGAAGCGCCATCCTCCGCGGTCAGCATGGTCGCGGCGATGGTGCGCTTCGCGCTCGCGCTCGATCCCTGGCTGGATGAGATGGAGGGCTGCCTGGTGACCGAACCCTCCGGCCGGATCCATGCCCGCGCTTAAACGGACGTCAGCCGCCGGGCACGGCGAAGATCTGGCCCGGAAAGATTTTTGAAGGGTCGCGGATCTGGTCGCGGTTGGCCTGGTAGATGACCGTGTAGCGAATCCCGCGCCCATAGGTGTTGCGCGCGATGCGCCACAGGTTGTTGCCGGGCTGCACCACCACGCGGCCATCCGCCAGCCCCCCCTCCGGCAGGCTTTCGCGGGCGAAGGGCAGTTCGATGCGCGAGGCGACCGCGCCGGCATTCGCCATCTGGTCCAGCCGAAGGGTGTGGCGGCCGACGGCCGGAACCTCGGTGGGCGTCAGCGCCCAGCGCCCGTCCTGCCCGGCCACGGCATCACCGGCATGGCGCTGATCGACATAGACGCGGACCGGCGCCCCCGGGGGCGCGGTGCCGGCGAAACGGATGGCACCCGCGCTGTCGTAATCCACGATGTCGAGCCCGAGTCGCGCCGGGGCCGGGGCGCGACCGGGCGTTGCGGCCTCGGCCCCGCCTTGCAGCAAGCGGGGCGCCGCGGGGGCGGTGGAGGGCGTCAGCAAGGCGACGATCGGCGCCCGGGCCGCGGGGGCAGGATCGGCGCCCGCCGCGGGGGCGGCCTCAGCCACCGCATGGGGGGCCGCGGCATCGGGGATGACGATCAGCACGCTGTCCCGCCCGGCGATATCCCGCCCATCGACCAGGCGTGCATGCAGCGTCAACTCGCGGGCCCCGGCGGCCAGCGGTTCGGCGGGCAGGATGACCCATTCGCCGCGCGCGTCGGCGCGGGTGCGGCCAAGTTCGCGCCCGCCGTCGAGCAGGCGCACCTCCGCCCCCGGCGCGGCGCGGCCGGCGATGACGGCGGTGCCGCGCGCGCCAACGCGTGCGACATCGAAACTGGGCGGGGTTGGGGCCGGCTGGGCGGCCGCGGCTTGCGTCGCGGCACTGGCCTGGGGTGCCGGTGTCGCCGCGGCGGGGGCCGGGGTGGCCTGGGTTGCGGCGCTGGGGGTCACGGCGGGCTGCGCCACGGCGGGCGCCTCCGTCCGCGGGGTGCTGGGCGACGGCGCTGCCCGGGCGGGGGACTCGCGGGCGGCCAGCGGCTGGTCCGGCGCCACCGGCCGGCTTTGCGGCGCCAACAGATTCACCGGCGGCGGGGATGCGTCCCGCCCCGCGTACCAGACGGTGCCGGCCACGAGCGTGGCCACGCCGGCCAGCCCGAATCCAACCAATTTGCCGATGCCACCAGGAACCATCATGGGTCTGTAACTAGGCCCTCGAAGCCCCGGGCGACAAGGGCGACCTCGCGGTAAGCCCTCGGAATCCCGTGATTTCCCGTATCGAACGGGCCCGTGTCGCATCGGTGGCGCGCTCGTGTAGGCTTATTCCATCGTGCAACAGCGAAGGCGCCCAAGCGGATGGCAAGACAGACTGCGGCGGAAGCCGATGCGCAGGTGAAGGTTTGGGATCCGTGGGTGCGGATCACGCATTGGGGGATCGTCGGGCTGCTTGGCCTGTCCTGCTGGTCGGCCTGGACGCACCGGATGGACCTGCATGTCACATCCGGGCTGTGCATGCTGGGTTTGGTGGTGTTCCGGATCGTCTGGGGCATCATCGGATCGGAAAGCGCCCGCTTCACCCGCTTCCTGAAATCGCCGCTCGCCGCCATCAGGCACATTCGCCACATCGGGCGGCGGGAACCGGATACCGAACCTGGGCACAATGCGGCCGGTGGCTGGATGGTCGCGGCGATGCTGGGGTTGCTGCTGACGCAGGCGGTCAGCGGGCTGTTCACCGACGACCAGATTTTTACGCGCGGCCCCTTGGCCCGCAGCGTGCCGGGGGCGGTCAGCGACTGGTTTTCGTCACTCCATATCCGCGTGGTCTACGTGATCCTGGCAGCGACAGCGCTGCATGTCCTGGCCATCCTCCTGTACCGCGTCCTCAAGGGTCAGGATTTGGTGCGGCCGATGATCACCGGCGTGAAACGCATGCCGGCCTGGGCTGCGAACCACGCGCCGCGGATCGCCCCCGCCTGGCTCGGGGCGATCGTGCTGGCCATGTCGGCGGCGATTGTCGTCGGCCTCGCCAGATTGGGGTGATGCGATCGCGGTGGGTGGCTTTCGCCGGGCGGGGGTCCGCCCGGCGGGCCGTCCCGCCGTCAGCGCCCCCGGAAAGGCCGGTGGCACGCACCGCAGGCACCGCCCAGGGCCTGGAACGCCTGCGCCGTCGCCGCCGCATCGCCGGCATTGACCGTCGTGCGCAACGTGTGCGCGGCGGTCAAGGCATTGGCGGCCGCACGATCGAACCCGGCGCGATCGGTCCAGATCGCCGGCAAGGCGCGTGTCTCGCCCGTGCCGGATCCGGCCGGGAAGCGGGTTGGGAAATCGCTGAAGAAGGTCACGATCTCATCCACGCGCGGGCCCAGCGTTCGCACGTCGCCGCGTGCATCCACGACAAGCTTGATCGCCTCCATATTGGCACCCACCCGCTTCAGCCCGTCCTTGCGCGCTGCGATGATATCGGCCTGCGCCCATGCGGTGCCGCCGATGGCGGCCAGTCCCAAGCCCAGGGCGAGCGTCCAAACCTTCAACCGAGACTGCATGTGCGTTCCTTTGCCGAATGGGGTGGCGACAGGATTGCACGTTACGTGCCGCCCGCGCACCCCACGCCCGCCCCATTGGACAATAGGGCCGCCGCACCCTTGCCGCCCCGGCAACGCTTCGCTATAGCCCCCCCTGCGTTCGGCGGGCCTCACGGAGTGTAGCTCAGCCTGGTAGAGCACTGTGTTCGGGACGCAGGGGCCGGAGGTTCGAATCCTCTCACTCCGACCAAATCCGCCAAGCGCCAGCAACCCCGTCACGGTCTCCGTGGCGGGGTTTGCTTTTTGGCCCCTGCCCCGCCGCGCACTGTCGCCGCATTGCAACACTGTTGCCGGATTACGCCCAAATGGTGGGCGTTTAACTTGCGCTCGCACGGAAATTGCTAGGATATGCCGTCAAGTGAAGCACAAGAGAGGTACATGCCCATGAAGACGTCGTTTTTTCTGGCTGCTGCACTTTCCGCAGGCATGGCGCTGTCAGCGCCTGCCATGGCGCAGACCGAAGTCGCAGCGCTGGACTCGACGGTCACCGTCACCCCGGCCGCGGCCACCGACTACCTGTTTCGCGGCATCAGCCAGACGCGTAACCGCCCCGCCGGCCAGTTGACGGTCGATGTCGAGCATTCCTCGGGCGTCTATATCGGCGGCTTCCTGAGCAACGTCGCCTTCGTCGGGACGAATGCGCGGCAGGAACTGGATGGCTCGGCCGGCTATCGCTTCGCCCTGGGCGACCTGAAGCTCGACCTCGGCGCGACCTACTACGGCTACCCGGGCTATTCGAACGAGGGCAGCAGCGGCGCGCCCGGCCGGTTCAACGCCAACCCGCTCGACTTCTTCGAGGCCATTGCCCGCGCCAACTACACCGTGGGACCGGCCAAGCTGCTCGGCACCGTCGCCTATTCGCCCGGCTACTTCGGCGATTCGGGCACCGGCTGGTACATCGAGGGCGGCGTCGACCTCGCCCTGCCCTATGAATTCACCCTGTCGGGTCGCCTGGGCTACCAGTGGATCCAGAACAACGTGCAGTTCGGCGCGCCCGACTACCTGAACTTTGGCGTGTCGGTCAGCCGCGAAGTCTACGCCGGCTTCATCCTGTCGGTCGGCTACTACGGCACCGACGTCAGCGAGACGCAGTGCGGCGGGCTGAAGGTCTGCAACAACCGCTTCATGGCGGCGCTGTCGCGCCCGTTCTGAGCGGGTCGTCGCAACCGCACGATAGGGGGCGGGGCGGAGGGAAACCTCCCCCCGCCCTTTTTCTTGTGGCCCTCAGTCGACCTGGCTGACCGGCGCGCGGCGCGGATCGCGCACCGCCCAGGCGATCAGTTTCAGCACCGGCCAGGTCCAGGCGAAGCCGGCGACGCCGAAATACGTAAACTCGACGAACCACGGCAGCCCACGCACATGGTCGCCAAGCGCCACCACGATCGCGACATAGGCGGTGAAGCCGGCGAGGCCGGCGATGATGGCAATCCAGGTACGAGACATCCGCGCCACATGGCCCGATCCGGGGTTCGCGCCAAGCCCGCCCTTGGGCGCATCCACCGGCCGAGGTTGCGCCCGGCGGTGGCCCCGGCCTATGCCATAGGCGGAAAGACCCCCACGGCGGCCGGCAAGCCGTTGCGACTGAACGAGGAACATGGATGGCCGATGCGATGACCCCCGCGATGGACCAGCACATGGACATCAAGGCGCATATCCGGGGCATCCCGGATTTCCCGAAGCCCGGGATCCTGTTCTACGACATCTCGACCCTGCTGCGGCATGGGCCGGCCTGGCAGCATACCGTGGCGCGCCTGTCGGCCATGGTGGCACCGCACCGCCCGACCCTGCTGGCGGGGATCGAAAGCCGCGGCTTCCTGCTCGCGGCGCCGGTCGCGGCGGCGCTTGGCATCGGCTTCGTCATGCTGCGCAAGCCGCGCAAGCTGCCGGGGGCGACGATCGGCCTGTCCTATGCCCTGGAATACGGCACCGACCGGATCGAGATGCAGGCCGATGCCATCACCAAGGGGGATCGGGTCGTGCTGCTCGATGACCTGCTGGCGACCGGCGGGACCATGGCGGCCGGCGTTCGCCTGCTGCGCGAGGCCGGGGCCGAGGTGCCGCTGTGCGCCGCGCTGATCGAACTCACCTTCCTCGCGGGGCGGGCACGGCTCGACGCCCCGTTCGAAGCCTTGCTGGCCTATGATGACTAGCGCCAGGCAAGCCCACCTCTGCCGCGACAGGCACGGATGACCGGGCGGCGGGCGCTGCTGGCTGCGATCGCTGCGGCCACGGCCGCGCCCCCGCTTCATGCGCAGACGGCCGATTCCGCCGTGCTCATGATCCCCGGCCCCGAAGGCGGGGGCTTTGCCGTCATCGCCACCCGGGCGGCGGCGGGGCTTGCGCGCAACATGCCCCATGCCGTGGCGCTGCGGATCGAGGCATTGGGCGGCCCGGATGGCGTCACCGCCGCCAATCGGTTCGCGACCACCGATGGGCCGGACGGACGATCGCTGCTGCTGCTGCCGGGGGCCGCGACGCATGCCCGGATGGTCGGCGACACGCGCGTGCGGTTCGACCCATCCGGCTGGATTCCCCTGGTGGCGCTGGCCCAGCCTGTCTGGCTGGTCGGGCGGGGGCCACGGCCGAATGGCAGCAGCCGGCCGGTACGGGTCGCCATCTCGGCGCCGGACCAGGCGGATGCGGTCGCCATCTTCGTGCTCGACCTGCTGGGCGTGCCGGCGATCCCCGTCCCCGGCGGGGGGCAGGAGGCGGCCGAGGAGGCCTTTCGCACCGACCGCGCCGATGCGCTGATGATCTGCGGGCCGCGCCCGGCGTTGCGTGTGGCGGCGCTCGGTGCCGAACCCTGGGTCCGCTTCGATGCCGTGGCCGAAGCGGCACCGCCGGCCTTCGCCGATCTGACGGCGGGCATGCCGGCCTCGGCGCGTGATGCCGGGCTGGCCGGGGCGGCGGCGCTGCGGTCGCGTGGGCTTGTGGTGCTGCCGGCGCTGACACCGGCGGACCAGGCCGCCGCCTGGCGCCGCGCGGCACAACGCTTTGCCGAGGAAGACGCGCGGGAAGCCGTGGAGGCAGGGTTCCGGCTGCTGGGGCCGGTGGAGGCGACGGCGCTGTTCGCGTCGCTTTGCGCGACGCCGGATGCCATTTCGATCTGGCGGGACTGGGCGGCCCGGCGGTTTGGGGCCAGGGCCGGCTAGACCGCGATGCGTTCGCGTTCGCTCACGCATCGCGGTCTAGCTTGTTGTTTTGTCGCGTGATTCAGCCCTTCGGCGCATGCGCGCCTACGGCCATCACGCTCTAGACCGGCCTCACACCAGACCCAGGCGCAGGCCCAGCTTCCAGATCGGCTGGATCAACAGGTTGCACAGGACCACCCGCGTCAGGTGGAAGCCCAGCACCAGCGGCACCGCCAGGTCCAGCGCCTTGGCCGTGATCGCCATTTCCGGCATGCCGCCAGGCGCCATGCCCAGCACCACCGCCGTGGGCGGCAGCCCAAAGCCCCAGCCGAGCGGCACCGCCAGCACCGCCAGCAGCACCGACAAGGCAAGGGTCGACAGTATCGACGCGATCAGCAGGCGACGCGATCCCAGCAAAAAGCGCTTCGTCAGCTTCAGGCCGAGCGTCATGCCCATGCCGATCTGCGCCGCATCGACCAGCCAGAGCGGCAGGCCGGACGGCATCAGCCCAAGGGCGCTGAGCCCGATCGTCATGAAGCACGGCCCGAGCATCCATGGGTTCACGAAGCCCAACCTGTTCGCCAGCACGGCCACGGCCGTGCCCGCCGCCAAGAGCACCGGCAAGCCCCAGGCGGTGACGTCCGGGCGCGGCGCGGAAAAGGCCCCATCCGCGGCATGTGGCGCGATCAGCGAGATCAGCGGCGGAAACACCAGCACCACCAGCACCATGCGCAAGGTCTGCGACAAGGTGACGCTGGGCCCATGCGCCCCGGCGCGTTGGCCGAGCACCGCCATGACCACGATCCCGCCCGGCACCGCGCAGAAGAAGCCGGTGCGGGCGTCGGTATCGGCCAGCCACATGAACAGCCGCGCGACCAGCAGGCCGGAGGCGATGGTCACGACCCCCGCGACCACCAGCGCGGGCAAGGCCCCCACCACCGCGACCATCACCGGCCCCGTGAAGGTCTGGCCGAGGCCGAGGCCCAGCAGCACGAGGGAAATGGGACGCGCGCCGGGCGGTGCCTCGGCCTCTGTCCGCCAGATCAGCGCCGCGGTGGCGATCAGCGAGCCGATCATCCAGGGCAGCGGAATATGCAGCAGCGAGAACAGCAGGCCGCCCGCCACGGCGGCCGCCGTGGTGTAAAGCATCCGCGGCCAGGCGGGAGGGGCAGTCGTCGGATCAGCCATCGGGGCGGATCGTCCGGCGATTGCTGCGCCGCGTCAAACGACGCGGGCGCGGGTCAGACGCTGAAGGAGACGCGTTGACCCAGAAGCCCCGGCATGGAACCCGTCCCGCCCGATAGCAGCCCGAGGATCGGGTTGGTCGGGGCGGCGGAATCGACCTGGTTGAGGTAGCGCACCGTCAGCCGATCCATCGCCTTGGGGTCGCTGAATGTCGCGGGATCCAAGCGGCGCGTCAGGATCGCCTTCTGCTTGTCGTAGTCCAGCAGGCCAAATTGTTCCGGCAGCCCAAGGCCGCCACGCACCACCTCGGTCAGCGCCTTGTCGGACAGGATCTGCGGGATGCTGGTCACGGCGCCGATGGTGCGCTTGAAGTAAAGCGCCGCGCGCATGCCGGGGTTGGCATCGCCCGAGGCTTTTTCGAAGCGGTTCACCATCGCTTTCTGCAGGATGCTGTCCACCAGGGCGGTGCTGCCCAGCGGCGCGTCGCTGCGCCCGGCGAAGGCGGCCGCGAGCTGGGTGTAGCGCGGATCGGCCATGCGATTGGCGAAGCTTTTCTCATCGTCCAGCGGCTCGGTCATGAGCTTGCGCAGGATCGCCTTCTTGTCGATCTCGCCTTCCAACTGGAAGGCTTCGAGGACGACGGAAAGGCTGCGCCGGTCCTTCAGCAGATCCTCCACCGTGGTGATTTTGGTGGCGCGTTCGCGCAGGCGCTCGGCATCTGCGGTGTTCGTCTTGGTCTCAGTGAAGCGCGTCTGCAGCGCATCGCCGGTCCGCTTCATCACGGCCCAGGCAGCGGGGGCACCAAGACCGTCGAGCATCGCCTGCCTCTCCTCTGTGTCAGGCCGAGGTGGCGAGACGATCCGCCAGGCGCGCCGGCGGCGGCATGGGACGTTCGGCCAGGGCCTGTGATTCAAGTGCTTCGATCATGTCGCGATGCAGGGCCATCAGCGGTTCAAGGCTGGCGTCCGTGCCGATGCGGGCCATCGCCTCCTTCTGCGCCCAGAGCCCGAGCGAGACGAGATTGCCGCGCAGATCCTGCGGCAAGGCGTTGCCGGGCGACAGCAGCCCGGCCAGCAGGATGGCCCAGAGATGGTGCGTCTTGTGCAGCGCATTCGTGCGGGCGCGCAGATCTTCATTGGCGCCGGCCAGCAGTCCATTGACGAAGCGGAAGGCCCGAAGCTCCGTCTCCCGCGGCGTGGCGACTGCGACCTGCGTGGCGGCGTAGCGTCTGGCGGACATTGGCTTCCCTTTTTGGAACGGCCTGTTGGGGGTGGCCGGGGCGGCGCGAACGCCGCCCCGCCGTGGTTCAGCGGAACAGGCTCAAGAGGCCCTGGCTCTGCTGATTGGCGATGGACAGGGACTGCACCGCGAGCTGCTGCTTGGTCTGCAGGCTGTTCAGGCGGGCGCTTTCCTCGGCCAGGTCCGCATCGACCAGCGCGCCCATGCCTTCCTTGATCGAGTCGTTCAGCTTGGCGGTGAATTCCTGCAAGCCTTCGACCTGGCGCAGATTGGCGCCGAGGTTGGCCAGGCGCGTGCCCATCAGGTCGATCGCGCCCTCGACCGCGGTGATCGCCGCGGTGCCGCCCGGCACGGTGCCGGCGGTGGCGCCGGTGATGGTGGTCGTCATCGCCGTGGCATTGCCGGCCACGACCAATTCGCCCGCGCTGCTGAGGCTGGCACTCAAGCCGTTCTCCTGCATCTTGGTGATGAGGTTCGAGACCATGGTCAGCGGCGAATCCGTCCCCGTGAACTGCACGTCGAACACATCCGTCGTCGCATTCGGCTGGGCGGTCAGTGCGGCCGAACCATCGTTGAACTCGAAGATCATCGTGCGACCGCCGGAGGTCACGGTCACTTGCTCGGCATTCGCGGGCGCGAGGGTGGAGTCGAAGGTCAGCTTGCGCGCGCCGGTCGTGGCGGTCAGGCCCGTCAGCGTCAGGCCGGCCGCGGTGCTGTTGGTGCCGGTGATGGCGGTGCTGGTGCCCTGGATGTCGCGCACGACGTTCAGGTTGGTGCCGGTGACACCCGGCACGCCGCCGACGCCCGCGGTCAGCAGGTTCACGCCGTTGAAGGTGGCGGTGCGGGCGAAAGCGTCGATGTTCGCGAGGGAATTCGTGATCTGGGTGTTGATCTGCGTCACGTCCAGGCCCTGCTGCTGGCCCTGGGTCACGGTCTGCTTCAGCTTGCCGAGTTCGTTGCTGATCGAGGTCGCGGCGTCGCGTGCGACCGTCAGGGCCGACTTGCCGAAGGCCAGGCTGTCCTTGACCGCCGACATGGAATTCAGGTCGGCGCGCATGTTCTGCGCGATGGCGAAAACCGCCGGGTCGTCGTTGGCCTTGTTGACGCGCAAGCCGCTTTCGATGCGCGACTGGGTATTGCCCATGTCCTTGCCGATGGTGGTCAGCGAGCGGATGGCGGCCATGGCGGCGCCGTTGGTGTTGATGGAGGACATATGCCCTCTCCTCTTTCAGGCTGTTCGCACCGGACGACTGGACATCTTGTCCTCCCCCGGCGCGAGGGGCACGGATCCTCCCGCAACCCCCATCCCCATCACGGCGCCTGGCGCCCGATGGGATGCACGGTTTATGAGACCGTGAAGGTGAATCACTCCTTAAGGCGACACGGAATTCTCGCGCCCCGACTCGGTGATGGAGATACGCGATACAGCGCCATCACCGACCAGCACCGAAGCCTCGTGCTGCATCACCCGCCGCACCAGTTTCAGCGCCGCATACATGTCGTCGGTCTCCGCCAGGGTCAGCGCACGGTCGAGCATGGCACGCGCCAGGGTCGAGGTCGTGGCCACCTGGAAATCCGCGATCAGCTCCCGCAACTGATCCATGGCGCCGTCGCGATCCTCTTCCGATCCGACATAGGCGCATTGCAGCGCGAAATAGATCCGGCGCGCCGGCGTATTGGCCGATTCCGGGGACATCACCTGCTTTCCGAACAGAAACCGCGCGCGGGTGGTGAGTTCGATTCGCGTGCGGCTGCGGAAGCGCATGGAGGCCCCGTTCATCACCATCAAATCATCCTGACGCAGTTCGATCACCAGCGTGGACATGGTTCGATTTTCCTATCGGTCCTGGTCGTGCGGCCCCTGCGGACCACAATCCCGCCCCATGCCGCATCCTGCGGCGCTGGCGGCCCCGTGTGAGCCGCCCCCGATCCGAAGCGGCGGCCGACAGCCGCTGCCCGAATCGATTGGTGCCGGCCTCGAAGGCGCCGGCACCGGACCCCTGGAGTCCCGTTGCCGCGATTGAACACCACCCCGCCTAACCGTGTGTGAACGGCGGTTGCAACGTGGCGGGCGCCCCAGCCGGGGTCAGCGGAACAGGCTCAAGAGGCCCTGGCTCTGCTCATTGGCGATGGACAGCGATTGCACCGCCAACTGCTGCTTGGTCTGCAGGCTGTTCAGGCGGGCGCTTTCCTCGGCCAGGTCGGCGTCGATCAGCGCGCCCATGCCTTCCTTGATCGAGTCGTTCAGCTTGGCGGTGAATTCCTGCAAGCCTTCGACCTGGCGCAGGTTGGCGCCGAGGTTGGCGAGACGGGTGCCCATCAGGTCGATGGCGCCCTCGACGGCGGCGATCGCCTCGGTGCCACCCGGCACGACGCCCGCCGTGGCACCCGTGATGTCGGTCGTCAGCGCCGTGGCGGCACCACGGACGATCACCTGGCCCTGCGTATTGAGCTGGGCATCGATGCCCGCACCCTGCATGCGGGTCATCATGTTGGAGATCATGGTGAGCGGGCTGTCGGTCGCGACGAACTGGATGTCGAACACGGTCTGGGTCGCACTCGGCTGCGCGACCAGGGGCGCGGACCCGTCGTTGAATTCGAAGACATAGGTGCGGCCACCGGAGGTGACGGTCACCTGTTCGGCATTCGCGGGCGCCAGCGTGTTGTCGAAGGTCAGCGATCGCGCGCCGGTCGTCGTCGTCAAGGTCGCGATGGCAAGGCCGGCCGAGGTGCTGTTGGTCCCCGTGATCGCCGTGCGCGTGCCCTGGATGTCGCGCGTCACGTCAAGGTTGGTGCCGGTGACACCGGGCACGCCGCCGACACCCGCGGTCAGCAGGTTCACGCCGTTGAAGGTGGCCGATCGCGCAAAGGCGTCGATGTTCTGCAAGGAGTTGGTGATCTGGTTGTTGATCTGCGCCGTGTCCAGGCCCTGCTGCTGGCCCTGGGTCACCGTCTGCTTCAGCTTGCCGAGTTCGTTGCTGATCGAGGTCGCGGCATCGCGGGCGACCGTCAGTGCCGATTTGCCGAAGGCCAGGCTGTCCTTGACCGCCATCATGCCGTTCAGGTCGGCGCGCATGTTCTGCGCGATCGAGAAGACGGCGGGATCGTCATTGGCCTTGTTGACGCGCAAGCCGCTTTCGATACGGGACTGGGTATTGCCCATGTCCTTGCCGATGGTGGTCAGCGAACGGATGGCGGCCATCGCGGCGCCGTTGGTGTTGATGGAAGACACGGGCTTTCTCCTTTCTAGAGTGTGCGAACCGGATGGCTGGACGTTCTGTCCAGATCCGGCACGGGCACCGCGGGTTTTTCCGCAGCCCCTGATCCCGGTCGCAACGTCCTGCGCCTGACCGGATGTCCCGCAGGATGCGGGGGGGTTGGTAAATGCGCCGCTTACATGTCTTCAGCGTCAGCGCAGAAACTTCGTAAGCGACAACTCGGAAATCATCGACAGCGCCTTCCACGACGCCTCAAGCCGCGTCCGCGTGTCCTGCAGGGCGGTGAGCGTGGCGGCGAGGTCCACTTCCTCAATGTCGGAAAGCTGCAACTTGAGTTGGACGGCGACATCGGCGTGGCTTTCGGCCGCGCGATCCATCTGCTGTTCGGCCGCACCGAGCGCGCCCTGTTCCAAGGCCAGCGCGCTGGTCGACGAGTCCAGGCCACGCTGCACCGTATCCACGATGGCCAGGTAGTCCGCGCGCGTCAGCGGATCCTGTGCCTGGGCCGGCACAAGGGCCGCCAGGGTCATCAAGCCGCGCAACAGGTCGCGCGACCAGGCGCCCGCGGTTTCCCCGGTCGAGGCGCCGGGTGTCGCGTTGCGGGCGGCGAAAAGACCGCTCTCCACCACGATGCCATCAGCGACGGGGACGCCACGGCGTGCTTCGGTGGCGCCCGCGCCGGTGGTCTGGAAGACCGAGAAGGGCGTGACGCCGGCGGTGTTATCCTGCGCCGCCGCCAGGGTCGCGGCATTCACCGCGGCGGCGCCGCCCGGCACCAGCCCCGCCACGGCCGCCGCGATCTGCGTCGCCATGCCGGAGGCGAGAATCCCGCCAGGGTCCGGGACCGGTGGATTGCGAACATCGCTGCCACCCAGCACATACTCGCCGGCATAGGTATTGTTCAGCAGGCCCGCGACTTCGTGCAACGCGGCCTGCGCCCCGGCCGCGGTCGCGGCGATCCGCGTCGGGTCGCCATCCACCAGCAACAGCGCCTGGGCGCGGAAATCATTCGAGATGGCGGTCAGCCGTTCCAGCGTGTCCTGCCCGACCGCCGCGCGCCCGAGTGCGCGGTCGATCGCCTCGCCATAGGTATCGCCGCGCACCAGCGCGCCACGCAGGCTGATCGCGCGCGGGGCCTCCACGCCGAGGTCGCCATAGACATCGGCACGACGCCCCTCCGAAGACTGGCGCGAGAGCAACGCGACCTGGCGTTCCAACGCGCCGGCGCCCTCGGTCAGCCGGGCCAGCGGCCCCGGCGCCATGCCACCGAGCGCGATCATCGCACGGCCGCCAGCAGCGTGTCGTACATCGTCTGCACCGCCGACATGACGCGCGCATTGGCGGCATAGGCGGTCTGCAAGGAGACGAGGGAGGCCATCTCCCGATCCACGTCCACGCCCGATCGTTCGCCGGCGCGTGCCTCCAGCAGCGAGAGGAAGGCGTTGCCGGTGCTCAAGGCCTCGGTCGCGGCCAGGCGGTCCGCGCCATGGGCGGCGACGAGGTTGGCCGTCTGCTCCTGCAAGGTTCGCGCGCCGGACAGTGTCGAGGAGAGCGTCCCGTCCGGCCCCAGGCCGCTATTGGCGAATCCCGGATGTGGCACGCCCGGTGCGGATTCCGCGCCGAAGGCCTGGATATCCACGCGGGTCAGCAGGGTCGCGAAACCGGCGGGGCCGGCCGCCGGGTTCGGCGTGAAACCCGCGACGGCATGCGTGCCGTCGCGGGCCAGCGCCGGGTTGGCGATGATCGCGGGATTGACCCGCAGCGTCCCGGCCAGGCCGATCCACCCGCCGGTGGCATAGGGCAAGGCCGGGTCGGGCACCGCCCCCGCGCCATCGACGAAGAGTGCCAGGCCCTGGGCATTCAGCCGACCGGCCACATTGGCGGCGGCGACATCGACCTCCGCCTGTTGGCGCGGCAGCACGCTGTCGCGCAGCGCCACGTGTTCGGCCAGGGTGCCGCCCATCAGCCGGTTCGTGACATCGACGCCGCCCAGCATCACCCCCGGCAGGGTGCCGCCCGCGCCATGCCAGGTGCCTGGCGCCACCGTGGCGGGGGCCAGCGAAAAGGGATCCTGCCGCCCGTCGGTCGGCAGCACGGTGCCACCACGTGCGATCAACAGCACGCCACCATCCGCCTGGCGGATGGCCTTGAGTTCCAACACCTCCGACAAGCCGCCGATGGCGGTGTCGCGCTTGTCCTCCATGGCCGCGGTGGACAGGCCGCGTGATTGCAGGGATTGGATTTCGCGCGTCAGGACGCCAATGTCCCGCAATCCGCTGTTCAGGGTGGCGACGTCCCGCTGCATCGCATCCTGCGATTCCTGGCGTGCTGTCTGGATCGCATCGCCGACGGCGTTGAAGCGTTCGGCCAGATCATTCGCGGCGGCGACGACGGCATTCTGCCGTGGCGCGTCGGAGGGGTCGGCGCGCAGCGCGACAAAGGCCGCATGCAGCGACGCCGTCAGGTCGCCCGCCGAATCACCGCCCCCGCCATCGCCGCCCGGCGTGCCGTGCGCGGCCTCCACCGGGCGCAGGATCGCCTCGCGCACGGCGGCGGCGGCGCGGCTGGCGCGCGTCACCTCGATCTGGGTCTGGAGTGCGGCGTCCACGTCGCGCTGCGCCTGCAGGCTGCGCACGCCGAAGGACAGGCCATCGGCCGTCAGCGCCCGCCCTTCCACGGTCTTGCGCGTAAAGCCCGCGACGGCGGCGTTGGCGACGTTCTGCGACGCCGCGCCCAACTGGCGATTGACCAGCGCCAGGCCCGATTGGGAGGAGGTGAGTGCGACGTCGAGGCTCATGGATCACTCCTCCCGCGACCGGCTCATCGCCGCATGTTCAGCGTGTCCTGCAGCATCTCGTCCGCCGCGGTCACGATCCGGGTGTTCGCGGTATAGGCGCGCTGCGCCAGGATCAGCTTGCTGAACTCCGAGGCGATATCGACGTTCGAGCGTTCGACCGAACTGGTGACCAGCTTGCCCGCGCCGGAGGATCCGGCATCCACGATCCGCGCCTCGCCACTTTCGGTCGTGCGGGTAAAGGCCTGGCCATCCTGGCGTTGCAACTTGTCGGGATCGTTGAAGGCGACGACCGGGATGCGCGCGACGACGCGGTTTTCTCCGTTGTCGTAGTTCACGGCAAGATCGCCATTGTCGCGCAGCGACACGCCGGCGTAGGAACCGAGCGGCACGCCATCCTGGGCCAGGTTGCGCACGCTGTATTCGGTGCCGGCGAATTGCGTGACGCCACGGGATTCGCCACGCGCGCCGAGGTTCAAGGTCAGCGCCTGTGGCCCCTGGCCGAAATCGGCCGTGAGGCTGACGGTGGCGCTATCGCCGACGGCGACCATGGTGCTGTTGGTCATGTTCACCGCCGCGCCGAAGGATTCGATCGTGCCCGCCGCGGCGGGCGGCACACCACCGGGGCCGAAGTTGACCAGGATGCCGCGCGCCGGGGGTGCCACCTCTCCCGGCATGGTGATGCTGAGCGACCACTGGGTATTGCTGAGTTTGGTCCAGGCCAGCGTCGCCTGCTGCGGCCGGCCGAGCGCGTCATAGATCGGCACCTGGCCGGACACGGTCGCATCCGCCAACTGGGCCGGCGTCGGCAGCGCGGGTGCGGGCGCCAGGTCGGCCGGCAGGTTCGCCGAAAGATCGATCGTGCTGGTCGGCACCGGGTTGTAGACAAGGTCGCTGACGCGGATCGGCACCATCTGCGTGCGATCGGGGTCACCCGCCTGGTCAACGTTCCAACCCTGCAGGAAATTGCCTTGTCCGTTGACGAGGTAGCCGTCCTTGTCCATGCGGAAGTCGCCGGCGCGCGTGTAGTATTGCTGCGGATCGAATTGCACGACACCGCCATCTGAACCGCGCGATTGCACGACGGAGAAGAAACCCTGCCCGGCCACGGCCATGGCCAGGGGATTGTCGGTCTGCTGCACCGTGCCTTGAAGGCTGTTGGTATAGTCGGGCCGCGCCTCCACCGAACCGGGCATGCTGATGCGGCTGGTGGAGCGGGTCAGGTAGTTCACGAAATTCGTGTCGATCCGCTTGAAGCCGACCGTCTGGCTGTTCGCCACATTGTCCGACACATGGCCAAGCGCCTTGGATTGCGCCGTCAGGCCGCTGATCGCAGTGGTCATCGCGCCGAGCAGGGACATCGGTCTGGGCTCTCCATCTGGCTGAGCGCGTCGGCTGGGTGATGTGCCGGGCGGCTGCTGTCCGACGGGCAGTGCGAGGCGCGTGCCAGCCCAAACAGGCCAATGGGCGGGCGGGATTGCCGGGCGACCGGCAAGCCCTGCCGGGGTTCGGCCCGGACCTGCCGCCCCGCCGGCCTTCGTCAGTGGCCCGGCGGTTGCGAGGCCGGTTGGCGACACGGCCGGCCCCCAGCCAGCCCCCACCGATCAGGCGGAGCACCATGCAGGCCGAAGCCATCGCGAACACGCCCCCCAGGGACCCGTCCAGGCGGCCGCTCCCGGCCGACGACGCGACGAAGGCCGGGCGCTTCGACCAGGCCCTGACGGCGGCCCAGGCGCGTCGCGACGCATCGCCGGGGGAATCGGTGCCTCGGGAAGCCGGCAGCACGGCGGCGAACCCCGAAGCAGATCCGGCCCCGGCGCGAGGGGGTCAGCCGATGCAAGATCCGCCGGTCGCGGAGGAGGCCTGCCCGACGCCACCACCCGTGGCGTTGCAGATTGATGCTTTGCCGCCAAGCACCGCCGCCACGATCCCGGCGAATGGCGATGCCATGGTCGATGACCTGGCAGCCGATGCCGCACCGGGCGAAGCCGTGGCATCGCCGATCGCCGCGGAAGCCGCGACGATGCCGCCGATCCAAACGACCACATCGCCGACCATCGTCGCGACCGTCCTGTCCACGCCGGCGCCCTTGGTGGCGACATCGCCGGAGCCGCCGGGCGGCGACGCCACGCCAAGGCTGGCGAATGCGCGCCAGCCGCAGCCCCGGATGCATCCAGGCGCGGCGCCGGAGGCGCGTGCAAGCCCAGCCCCGCAGGACGGCGCCGGTCCGACGCCGCACGTAGGCGCCATCCCCCCCTCCGAAGCAGGTCCAGTCCCAACGCCGCAGGCCGGCGCCAACCCAGCGCCGCAGGCGGGGCCGGGCAGCCCGGTCGTTCCGAGCGATGGGGCCGCCATTGTCGCACCACCACCGACGGTCGGCCTGCACGTGGCGGCGCCCCCTGCAATCCAGGTCGCGCCAGTCGTGCCCGGCATGGCCACGCCGGCGGCGCGGGTCGTGGACTCCGCCGCCAGCGCGCCGTCCGAACCGAAGCCTTTGCTGGAAACCCATGCGGTCCGGAATGCCCCCCCGGACGCCCAGGCGGTCGCGGGAGCGGCGCCCGCCAGGGCGGCGAAGCCACCGCCCCCAGCAGCGCCCGAGGCCACGACCGCCGCGCCACCAGCCGACCTGCCACGCAGCATCGAGACCAAGGCGGCGGCACCCTCCGCGCCGCCATCCCCTCCCCCGGCCATCGCGGCACCGCCCGCCGATGCGGCCGCCACGGCGGTTCAGCCGCCGCTCGGCAATGGCGACATCCGCGTCACTGTCGATGTCGCCGGTGCCGCCCTGGCGGCGCCACCAACCGCCGCCCCGACCGAGGCGCCAGCCGCGCTCCGGCCCGAGCCCCCCCAGGCCGTCGTCCCCGCGGCGCTTCCAACCCCGCCCAGCACCATCACCGCGACCGAACGACCGATCGTCCGGCCGCCGCGCCAAACCCCGGCCGGGCAGATCGCCCCGGTCGCCATCGCCCTCTCGCTCGGCGGCGAGGCAGGGGGCGCGATCACCGTCAGCCTCGATCCGATCGAGCTGGGTCGGGTGGATGTAAGGGTGGAGCGGATGGGCGATCTTGCGACCGTGCAGGTGGTCGCCGACCGGCCCGAAACACTGCAACTGCTGCAGCGCGACCATGCCACGCTGGATCGCGCGCTGGCCGAGGCCGGCATCGGCGGCGGCGGGCGCAGCCTGTCCTTTTCGCTCGGTGGGGAGGGGCGCGGCGGGCAGGAGCGCCCTCGCCGTCCCTCGGGCGCGGCCATGACCATCGCCGGCGGGCCTGGCCCCGCACCGGACCAGCGCGGGGCCAGCCGGCCGCGTGCGCTTCTCGACATCGCCGTCTGACTTTCACGCAGGAGCTGACCATGGCCTCGACCATCACCACCGCCACCAACCTCGCCTCGACCGGCACCTCGGCGGCGGCGGCCCCGACCGCGAACCTGTTCGGTGACTTCAAGACCTTCCTGACGATGCTGACGACGCAGTTGCAGAACCAGGATCCGTCGTCGCCGCTCGACACCAACCAGATGACGCAGCAATTGGTGCAATTCGCCTCGGTCGAACAGCAGATCGGGATGAACCAGACCCTGGGCAGCCTGGTGTCGCTGCAGCAGACGGCGCAATTGACCGCCGCCGGGCCGCTGATCGGCCAGCGTGTGGAGATCAGCGGCGACAGGATGCCGTTGCAGGGCGGCACGGGCACGCTGCGCCTGCCGGCCGCCGGTGCCGCGACGCAGGCCCGCGTGCAGGTCAAGGACGCCGCATCGGGCCGCGCGCTGTTCGAAACCCAGGTGCCGCTGAGCGCGCAGCCACAGGACTGGGTCTGGAATGGCCAGGACGCGAACGGGCGGCAATTGGCCGATGGGGCTTACCAGGTCACCGTCAGCGGGCTTGGCGCCAATGGCGGCGCGGTGCCGTTGACGGCCACGATCATCGGCACCGCCACGGCGGCCGAACGCCAGGACAACGACCTGAAACTGTCGCTCGGCGCCGTCAGCGTCGGCTTCGACCAGGTGCGCGCCGTGCGCGGTCGATGAGCCACCCCCGGCGTTAACCTGCTGGCAAGCCCGGACCGGCATAATTTGCCGGTGGCGTCTTCTTGGCGCCGGATCGGGAGCATCTGCATGGACTCGGGTCCAGTGGAGTTTGGCGCAAAACGCGCCGGGACTGCGGCGGTGTCGCCGTGACCGCGCTGTTGGCGCAATTGCGGGGGCTGGGTGCGCTGCGCCTGGGCGTCATGGCGCTGGTCGGTGCCGGGGTGCTGGGCCTGGTCGTCTGGTTCGGATTGCGTGCCGGGCAGCCGCCGATGGCGTTGCTCTATGCCGAACTGGATGCGCGTGACGCCGGCCTGGTGGTGGCGGCGCTGGAACGCCAGCGCGTGCCCTATCGGCTGGCGGCCGGCGGCAGCCAGATCTGGGCGCCGGAGGAACAGGTCGCACGGCTGCGGCTGACCCTGGCGCGCGAAGGCATGCCGGCCGGCGGCAGCGTCGGCTACGAGATCTTCGATCGCGGCGAAAGCCTGACCACCACACCGTTCCAGCAGGACGTGAACCGCCTGCGCGCGCTGGAAGGCGAATTGTCGCGCACGATCCGTGGCCTTGCCGGGGTTCGCGCGGCCCGTGTGCATCTGGTGCTGCCGCGCCGCGAACCCTTTTCGCGCGAACGGGGTGAGGCGCAGGCGAGCGTGGTCCTGACCATGCAGGGATCGCAGCGGCTGGATCGCGAGGGTGTGCAGGCGGTGCTGCACCTGGTGTCCATGGCCGTGCCCGGGCTGCGATCACAAAGCGTGTCGATCGTGGACAGTCGTGGCGAATTGTTGGCGCGCGGTGGCCAGGCGTTGAATGGACCAGCCGGCGCGGCGAACCAGGAGGAAGTGCGCCGCGCGCTCGAGATGCGGCTGGCACGCGGGGTCGAGGAAATGCTGGAACGCAGCCTTGGCCCGGGCCGCGTGCGGGCGGAGGTCTCGGCGGAGATGGATTTCGACCGCAGCCAAACGGTCGAGGAACGCTTCGACGCCGAGAACCACGTGCCGCGCAGCGTGCAGAGCGTGACAGAACAGAACCGCAGCGGTGAAGGCGGCGCGGTTTCGGTCGCCACCCAATTGCCGGCGGGTGAAGCCCCGGGCGGCGGCACGCAGTCCCAGGAAAGCCGTTCGGAGGAAACCACCAACTACGAGATCGGTCGCGTGACGCGGAACACCCAGCGTGAACACCCGGTGGTGCGCAGGCTCTCCGTCGCGGTGCTGGTCGATGGGGTCTGGGAGCCGCAGACCGGCGGCACCCCGGCCTTTCGCGAACGCAATGCCGAGGAGTTGCAGCGCCTGACGTCGCTGGTGCGCAGCGCCGTGGGCTTCGACGAACGGCGCGGCGACCGCACGGAAGTGGTCTCGCTGCGCTTCGTCGAGCCGGGCGGCGCGGGGGCCGATGAACCGGCGGGCTTCCTCGGGCTGTCCTTTTCGCCGGCGACCATGGCGCGGCTGATCGAAACCGGTGTCTTCGCTGTCGTGGCATTGGTCGCCCTGCTGCTGGTCGCGCGGCCGGTGATGAGCAAGCTGACGGCCAGCCTGGCGCCGCGTGGCGCGCTGGAAGGGCCTGGCGGCGGCAGGGCGGGCGTGGCCGGTGCGGGGCCGGTCGGCGCCGTCACCGGCCCCGACGGCGTGACCTTGCTGCCAGGCGCCAACCCATCGGGCGACGCACAGGCCGAGGACGACGCGATGGTGCAGGTCGCGAACATCGCGGGGCAGATGCGGGCGTCATCCCTGGCGAAAATGGCGCGCCTGCTGGACGCCCACCCGGATGAGGCGCTTGGCGTCATCCGATCCTGGTTGCAGGCGGAGCAGACCACATGAGCAACGGGCGCATGAGCGGACCGCAGAAAGCCGCGGCCCTGATCCTGGCGCTGGGCGACGAGCATTCGACGATGCTGCTGTCACGCCTGCATGAGGATGAGATCCGCGACCTGTCCCAGGCGATGGCCAGCCTGGGCGCGGTCGAGGCCACGACGGTCGAGGCCCTGTGCCAGGAATTCGCCGAACGCCTGGGTGCGGCCGGATCGCTGGTCGGATCCTACGACACGACCGAACGCATGCTGATGCGCTCCCTGCCCAAGGATCGCGTCAACCAGATCATGGAGGAAATCCGTGGCCCCGCCGGACGCACGATGTGGGAGAAGCTCGGCAACGTCAGCGAGGCCGTGCTCGCGAACTACCTGAAGAACGAATACCCGCAGACCGTCGCGGTGGTCTTGTCCAAGGTGAAGCCGGATCATGCGGCGCGCGTATTGGCCCTGCTGCCGGAATCCTTCGCCATGGAAGTCGTCATGCGGATGCTGCGCATGGAGAACGTCCAGAAGGAAGCACTGGAAGGCGTCGAGCGCACCTTGAAGATGGAGTTTATGTCGAACCTGGCCCGCAGCAGCCGGCGGGATTCGCATGAGGTCATGGCCGAGATCTTCAACAACCTCGACCGCCAGGCCGAGACGCGGATCATGGGCGCGCTGGAGGAACGCAATCGCGATTCCGCCGATCGCATCCGCGGGTTGATGTTCACCTTCGACGATCTGCAACGGCTCGATGCCGCGGGGATCCAGGTCCTGCTGCGCGCGGTGGAAAAGGAACGGCTGATCGTCGCGCTGAAGGGGGCCAGCCAGGATCTGAAGGACCTGTTCCTGAAGAACATGAGCGAACGCGCCGGGAAAATGCTGCGTGACGACATCGCGGCCCTTGGCCCCGTGCGGTTGAAGGACGTGGACGAGGCGCAGGCGGCGATCGTCGTCGCGGCCAAGGACCTGGCCGCGCAAGGGCAGATCAAGTTGACCGAGGGTCGTGACGAGATGGTGGCCTGAGATGGATGGTTTTGCGAGTTTGACACTTGGCAGCGCGCGGCCCGTGGCGCGCGCGACGGCAAGCCTGCGCCTGGGGATGCCGCTGCCCGACCTGGCCCAGCCGGTGCCGCCGCCCGCGCCCGTGGTGGACCCGGACGCCTTCGACCTGGACGCCTTGCTGGAGGAGGTGCGGCATTCGGCGCGGGAGTCGGGCTTCGCCGCGGGGCATGCGGCCGGGCTGGCCGCCGCGCGCGAGGACACCGCGGCGCATATGGCCGCCACGATGGCCGTCGTTCAGGCGGGGTTGGCCGACCTCGCCACCGGCACCGCCGCGCAGGTCGAGGCCGATGCGACGGCGGTTGCCCGGCTGCTGTCGCGTGCCGTCGATGTCGCCCTGCCCTATGCCGCCGCGCGCGATGCGCCGGGCCAGGCGGCGCGTGCGGCAGCGGCGATGGTGGCGATGCTGTCGCCCGGACGCGTGGCCCGCTGCCTGGTGGCGGCGCCGCTGGCGGAGGAGGTCGCGGCGCTTCTGACGGCGCGCGGCATCGCGTTGCAGGTCGAGGGCGACGCCGCGATGGCACCGGGCGATGCCCGGCTGGTTTGGGATGGCGGCGCGCTGGAAAGCGTCTTGGCGCAGCGGCGCGCCGCCATTGACGAGGTTCTGATGGCCTTCGGTCTGACCGATCACGAGGAGAGCGCAGCATGAGCGGTACCGATGGCTTCCAACCCGTGGAGAATGCGGCGGAGACCCAGCGCGCAGCCCCCTCCGCGAACCGCGACCTGGAGGCGGTCTATGACATTCCCGTGCAGGTCAGCGCGGTGCTCGGCCGCGCCACCATGCAGGTCAGCCAGTTGCTGAAACTGGGTCGCGGCGCGGTGGTGGAACTGGACCGCAAACTTGGCGAAGCCGTCGACATCTACGTCAACAATCGGCTGATCGCGCGTGGTGAGGTGGTGATGGTGGAGGACAACCGCCTGGGTGTGACGATGACGGAAATCGTGAAGTCGGATCGCGGGCTGTGACTCGGCTGCTGATCATTGGCGGGCTGGAGGCCGAACTCGGCATTGCCGCCCGCATCGCGACCGCGCGCGGCGCCCGGCTGCGCCATGCCGAGGGCGTTACTGCCGGGCTGACCATCTTGCGGGCCGAAGGCGCGGACCTGATCCTGTGCGACCTGCGGCATGATGTGCCGTGGCTTGTGCAATCCCTGGCGGCCGAACGCATCGTCTGCCCGGTGGTCTGCTGCGGTACGGATGATGATTCCGATGCTGCGGTCGCGGCGATCGCTGCCGGCGCCAAGGAATTCCTGCCTCTGCCGCCCGATGCCGATCTGATCGCGGCAATGCTGGCGGCGGCGGCCGGCGAGTCCGACGCGCCGATCCACGCCGATCCGCTGATGGTGGCCCTGCTCGCCAAGGCCGCGACGATCGCGCGCGCCGAGGCATCCATCCTGATTGGCGGTGAAAGCGGCACGGGAAAGGAGGTGCTGGCGCGCTACATCCACAGCCACAGCAAGCGCGCGCGTGGGCCCTTCGTCGCGCTGAACTGCGCGGCGTTGCCGGAAGCCTTGCTGGAAAGCGAGTTGTTTGGGCACGAAAAGGGCGCCTTCACCGGCGCGGTCGCGGCCCGTCGCGGCAAGTTCGAACAGGCTGAACACGGCACGCTGCTGCTGGACGAGATCGGGGAAATGGACCCGCGCCTGCAAGCGAAACTATTGCGCGCGATTCAGGAACGCGAAGTCGATCGCCTGGGCGGCCAAGCGCCGGTTAAAATCGACGTCCGAATCCTCTGCGCGTCGCATCGCAACCTGGCGGCCGAAGTCGCGGCCGGGCGGTTCCGCGAAGACCTGTATTTCCGGCTGAACGTCATCGCGCTGCGCATCCCGCCCTTACGCGAACGACGCGGCGACATCCTGCCCTTGGCCGAGCATTTTTCCCTCCGCTACGCCGATGCCAATGGCCTGCCGCGCCGCCCCTTCGCGCCGCAGGTCCGCGCGGCGCTGCTGACGCATCCCTGGCCAGGCAATGTGCGGGAGTTGGAGAACGCGGTGCATCGCGCCGTGCTGCTGGCCGAGGATGATGAGATAGGCCCGGACGCCATCGAACTGCTGGGCGCCATCGAAGCCCCCGCGCCGGTTGGTGTGGCTGCGCCGCAACCGACTGCGGCACCGCCGCCCGTCACTGCGCTGGTCGGGCGCACGGTGGAGGCCGTCGAACGCGAGTTGATTTTGGAAACCCTGGGCCATTGCCTCGGCAATCGGACACGGGCGGCGGAGATCCTCGGCATCTCGATCCGCACCTTGCGCAACAAATTGCACGAATACCGCGCCGCCGGGATGGCCGTGCCGCCGGTGCCGGGACAGGGTCCCTTCGCGCCCCTGCCCGCGGGGTTCTGATCCGGCATGGGGACGATCGCGCTACCTGTCTGGCTTTCGCGTTCGATGCCCGGCAGCGACGTCGGGCTGGCGCTGGGTGTCATCGCGCTGGTCGTGATGCTGGTGGTGCCGCTGCCTGGCGTGTTGCTGGATGCGGGGCTGGCGGTGTCCTTCACCTTGGCGGTGCTGGTGCTGATGGTGGCGCTGTTCCTGAAGCGACCGCTTGAGTTCACGTCCTTCCCCACGATCCTGTTGCTCTCCACCTTGCTGCGCCTGGCGCTGAATGTCGCGACCACGCGCGCGATCCTGACCCAGGGGCATGAGGGACCGACGGCCGCGGGGCACGTCGTCGCGGCCTTTGGCGGGTTCCTGATGGGCGGCGATGTGTTGGTCGGCATGATCGTCTTCGCGATCCTGCTGATCGTGAACTTCATGGTGGTGACCAAGGGGTCCGGGCGCATCGCCGAAGTCGCCGCGCGCTTCAGCCTCGACGCCATGCCGGGCAAGCAGATGGCGATCGACGCCGATCTTTCGGCCGGGATGATCCAGGAGGATGAGGCGCGCCGTCGTCGCAAGGATCTGGAGGAGGAAAGCGCCTTCTTCGGCAGCATGGATGGTGCCGCGAAATTCGTGCGGGGCGATGCCATTGCCTCGGTCATCACGACCGCGATCAACCTGGTGTTTGGCATCGGCATCGGCGTGTTCCGCCACGGGCTGCCATTCGGCGATGCGATCACGACCTTTTCCGTGCTGACCATCGGCGATGGGCTGGTGTCGCAGATCCCGTCACTGCTGGTGTCGATCGCCGCCGGCATCGTGGTGACCAAGGGCGGCACCGATGGCACAGCGGACAAGGTGCTGGTCGCGCAATTGGGCGGTGGCGAGAAACCGTTGATGCTGGCGGCCGGCGCGTCTGTGTTGATGGCGCTGCTGCCGGGCATGCCGATGCTTCCCTTCCTGGCCATCGCCGGCATGGCCGCGGCGGGGTCTGTCGCCGCGAAGCGTGCCGTGGCCGAAGCCGCGCGGGTGGAGGAACCGCCGCCGCCACCGCCGTATGAAGCACCGATCTCCGACACCTTGCGGACCGATCCGCTGCGGCTTGAACTTGGCTATGGGCTGTTGTCACTGGCCGCCGGCGATGCACCGCGCTTGTCGGAACAGATCAAGGCCCTGCGCCGCACCATCGCGGCCGAGATGGGGTTTGTCCTGCCTTCCGTCCGGATCCAGGACAATCTGGAACTGCCGCCCGACCATTACGCGCTGAAGGTGAAGGAAATCGAGGCCGCGCGGGGCCGCCTGCGCCCTCCCCTGGTCCTAGCGATCGACCCCAGCGGCAATGCGCCCGACCTCCCCGGCGAACGCTGCCAGGAACCGACTTTTGGCCTTCCTGCCCTGTGGATCGAGGAAGTGCGGCGTGAGGAAGCCCTCGCGCGCGGCTTCACGGTGGTCGATTCCGCGGGCGTGCTGGCGACGCATCTGACCGAGATCGTGCGCGAAAACATGGCCGAGCTGCTCTCCTATGCGGAGACGCAAAAACTGCTCGATGAGATGCCGCGCGAGCACCAGAAGATCGTGCAGGATCTGATCCCGTCGCAGGTGACGGTGGGCGGCGTCCAGCGGGTGTTGCAGGCGTTGCTGGCCGAGCGTGTGTCGGTGCGCGACCTGCCGACGATCCTGGAAGGCATGCAGGAATCGGTCGCGTCCGGCGCGCGCGGCCTGGCGGCCATGACCGCCACCGTGCGGGCACGCCTGGCGCGGCAGATCAGCGATGCCGCGCGCGGCACAAACGGCTATGTGCCGCTGCTGGCGCTGTCGCCGGAATGGGAAGCGTCCTTCGCCGAATCGATGCTGGGCACGGGGGAAGACCGGCAACTGGCGATGGCGCCGTCGCAACTGCATGGCTTCATGCAGGCGGTGAAGGAAGCCTTCGACACGGCGGCGCGCAACGGCGAACATCCGGTGCTGGTGTGCAGCGCCAGCATTCGTGGTCATGTGCGCGCCATTGTCGAACGCTTCCGGCCCGCGACATCGGTTCTGGCACAGACGGAAATCCATCCGCGTGCGCGTATCCGCACCGTTGGCACGATCTAGCCGCTTGCCGTCTTCATCCCCCCGTAACGCCGGCAGGATCAAGGTCAGCCCATGCGGCTGAAAACCTTTCGCGCGTCGCGCATGGCCATCGCGATGGCGATGATCCGGGAGGAGATGGGCGAGGACGCCGTCATCCTCGGGTCCGCCCGCGTGACCGGCGGGGTCGAGGTGACGGCGGCGCTGGAACCGCCGCCGCCGGCGACCGCGTCCCGGCTGCGCTTCGCGGCCCTGCCCGATGGTATTTCGCGGCCGCTGCTTCTGCTGGGGCCGTATGGGGCGGGCAAGACGCTGACACTCGCCAAGCTCGCCGCGCGGCTGACCATGGCCGGCGCACGCCCCCTTCTGATCGCGGCCGATGCGGAAAAGGCTGGGGCGGTCGCGCAGTTGGACGCTTTTGCGCGCGTGCTGGGCCTGGGCTTGGTCGTAGCGGGAACACCCGCCGCGCTGGCCCGCGCCCTGGCCAATCGCGCTCCGGACCAACCCGTTCTGATCGACACCGCCGGCGCTGACCTGCTGGACCTGGCCGCCGCCGAACGCCTGGTATCGCTGCGCCGCATTGCGGAGGCCGATGTGGCCCTCGTGCTGCCGGCGGGACTGGATGCGCAGGAGGGTGCGGACATCGCCCGTGCCGCCCATGCCATCGGCGCACGCTGGATGGTGCCGACGCGGCTTGATGCGGTGCGCCGCTGGTCAGGCTGGCTGACGGCGGCCGAGGCAGCGCCCCTGGCACTCGACCAGGCCGGCATCGGCACCGGTGCCGCCGATGGCTTGACGCCCCTGACCCCCGACTGGCTGGCCGCACGGCTGCGGCTGCCCGACCCCCGCTGCAAGGCCGCCGCATGATCCCGCTTCCCATCCCCGCTGGCCGCGTGATCGCCATCGCCTCCGGCAAGGGGGGCGTGGGCAAGACCTGGTTCGCCATCACCCTGTCCCAGGCCCTGGCGCGGCAGGGGCGGCGGGTGGTGCTGGTCGATGGCGACCTGGGGTTGGCGAATGTCGATGTGCAACTCGGGCTGAATCCGCCGCATGGCCTGGCCGATGTCTTTGTCGGGCGGCTGGCGCTGGATGCGGCGCTGGTCGAAGCGGGGGGCGTGGCGGTCCTGGCCGGGTCCAGCGGCAGCGGGGCGCTGGCCGCCGTCGATCCCGCGCCGATGCTGGCGATCCTGCGGCAGGCCGCGATCGGGCATGATGATGTGGTGCTGGATTGCGGCGCCGGGCTGGATGCGACGCCGCGCCGGCTGTCGGCTGCGGCGGATGTGCTGCTGGTGCTGGCGACCGATGAGCCGACCAGCCTGACCGATGCCTATGCCGCGATGAAACTCGCCTGGCGGGATGCGCCGGGGCTGGATGTGCGGCTGGTCGTCAACCGCGCCGTCGATGTGCGGGGCGGTGAACGCACCCACGCCGCCCTGGCCGCCGCCGCGCGCAATTTTTTGCGCCGCGACCTGCCGCTGGCGGGGATCGTGCGGGCGGATACCAAGGTCCCGGACGCCATCCGGCACCAGACGGGGTTGCTGGTGCGCCACCCCGGATGCGCCGCCGCCGAGGATGTGGTCCGCATCGCCCGCGCGTTGTGACCTACCGCCGCAACACGAAGAGCGTGCCGGCGACGGGCACACCCTTCTCCTCACGCAGCACCGCATCCTGCTGGATCAGCACAGAAAAACCCGCGGCGGCCGCCAGGGCCGCGACATGCGCCGGCGCGTGGCGGTAGCGCATGCCTTCACCCAGGGCGAAGGGTGCCACGTCGCCGGTCTCGATACTGAACGCCGCGATGCCGCCCGGCACCAAGGCCACCGCGATCTGTTGCAGCGCGGGGCCGAGGTCGCCCAGGTAGTTCAACACATCGACCGCGGCCACCAGATCCCACCCGCCGGCCTGCGGGGGCAGGAAGGCCAGCAGGTCGGCAGCATGCAAGGCGGCGTAGAGGCCCCGCGCCTCGGCCAGCGCCAGCATGCGCGGCGACAGGTCCACACCCTCCATACGCGCGGCAAAGGGTGCCAGTACCAGCCCGGACAGACCGGTGCCGCAGCCCAGGTCGAGCACGCGCAGCGCCCGCGCCGGGGTAACGCCCGCCGCCGCCAGGGCCGCCGCCAGCAGGGATGGCGTGCGGTAGCCGAGGTTGCCTTCCAGATCGGCGTCGAAGCGCCCGGCGTATTGGTCGAACAGCCCGCGCACATAGGCGGCCGGGGCGCGGTCCGGCGCCTCCCCCGCGCCGAGGGCCGCCAGGAGGAAGCGCGCCTGGGCGGCCATGCCGGCGTCGCGCCCGGCGCGGGCCAGCGCTTCGGTCGCGGCCTGGCGGGCGCCCTCGGCATCGCCGGCTTCCCGCCGCGCATGGGCCAGGGCCAGTCGCGGTTCGGCGGCGCGCGGGGCCAGGGCGATGGCGCGGGTCAATGGTTCCACGGCGCCGGCCGCGTCCCCCTGCGCCGCCAGGGCCTGGCCCAGGTTGCGCCAGGCCACCGCATCGCGCGGGGCGCGGCGCAGGGCCGCTTGCAGGAATTTGACCGCGGCCGGCAACTGCCCCGCCTCGGCCAGGGTCGCGCCGAAATTGGCCAGGAAGACCGCGCTCTCCGGCCGGGCGCGGACCGCCGCATCGGCGAAGCGCAGGGCCAGGGCCACGTCGCCCTGCTGGCGCGCGGCAACCCCCAACAGGTTCAGCGCGTTCGGATCGCCAGGCCGCGCCTGCAAGGCCGCGCGATACTGCGCCACCGCCCCGGGCAGGTCGCCGGCTGCGTGGCGTTGCGTGCCGCTTTTCAAAAGGGCATCCGGGTCGGGTTGCGCCATGGCCAAGTCTCGGCAGATATGGGGTGTCGGGGGACCATGCACATGGACGGGTTTATCCGCCAAGGGCGCGACCTGCGCGCCGATCTGTGCCGGGGTTTCGCGCTCTGGGCCATTTTCGTGAACCATGTCCCGGGGAACTGGGTCGGCTACGTCACGCCCCGGAACTGGTCGCTGTCGGATGCGACCGAGGCCTTCGTGCTGCTGGCCGGCTACGCGGCGGGGCTGGCCTATGGGCGGCTGATGGACCGCCAGGGCTGGCCCTATGCCGCCAGTCGCGTGATCGGGCGCGTCTTCACGCTGTATGTGGCGCACATCTTCCTGTTGGTCGTCTTCACCGCCCAGGTCGGCTATTCGGCCGCGGCGCTGGACAGCATGGCCTATCTGGACGAGTTGCACCTCGATCCCTTCGCCGACAATGCCTATCGGGCGCTGCTCGAAGCCTTGCTGCTGCGCTACCAGCCGTCGTTCCTGAACATCCTGCCGCTGTATATCGTGTTGCTGGCGATGTTCGCGGCCGCCTTGCCGCTGCTGCGGCATGCCTGGGTGATGCTGGTTCTGTCGCTGGCGCTGTATGTGGTGGCGCGGGAATGGCCGCTGAGCCTGCCGGCCTGGGGTGGTGGCGGCTGGTTCTTCAACCCGCTCGCCTGGCAATTGCTGTTCTTCTGCGGCTGCGCCATCGGCTACCGGCCGCCGGGGGGTGTGCCGATGTCGATCCCCTGGCGCCCCTGGCTCGGGTTTTTGTGCGGGCTGCTGCTCGCGGCGGGCTTCGCGGCGGTGGTGCTGCTGTATTTTCGCTGGGATTGGGCGCAGGCGACATTGCCGGAAGCGGTCGCGGGCTTTCTCGCCACCATCGACAAGACCTCGCTGCACCCGATGCGGCTCGCCTCCATCCTGGCCCTGACCTACCTGTTCGCGCATGCGGTGCCGCCCGACGCCGCCTGGCTGCGCGCCGGCTGGGCCAAGCCCATGGTGGTGATGGGCCAGCAGGCGCTGCCGGTGTTCTGCGCCGGCATCGCCTTCAGCTTCATGGGCCGCCTGGCCCTGGAACAATCGGACCGGTTGGCGATGCAGGTCGCGGTGAACCTGGCCGGCGCCGTGGCGCTGGTGGCGGTCGGTATTCTCACAGCATGGTACGGCGCTGAAAAACGAGCCGAAAATCAGCGCATTGTGACGAAACCTGCCTTGTCCCCGACGACACTCGCGGATACCCCTTGATCATGCGCCAGCTCCTGATGCTGCCCCTTCTGATGCCATTGCTGTGGGGCGCGCCCGCCGCCGCGGCGACCGACTGCGTCAGCCCCCCCGAACTGATCGACAGCGGGCCGTTGCCCGGGGTCGCGGCCGGCATCACCAGCGGCACCTTGCGGGTGCTGGCGGTCGGATCCGCCTCCATCCTGGGGTTGGGCACCTCCAGCCCCGCCGCCGCCTGGCCGGTGCGGCTGGAGGCGGAGCTTCTGGCGCGGCTGCCGGGCAAGGCCGTCACCGTCGCCGTCATGGGCGGGCGCGGGCTGACCGCGACCGACCAACTGGCGCTGATCCGCGACGCCATCCGCCAGGTCCAGCCCAATGTCGTCATCTGGCAGGCCGCCGCCACCGAGGCGATGCGCGGCTTTGAAGTCGCCGAACTGGCCGATGCCCTGGCCCGCGGGCTGACCCGGCTGAAGGCCAGGCCCTTCCTCGATGCCGTGCTGGTCGATTTGCAGTTCAGCCGCTTCCTGCGCGCCAATGCCGATATCGAGCCCTATCGGGAGACGTTGCGCGTCGCCTCCGCCGCCCATGGCGCGCCGCTGTTTCGCCGCTACGACCTGATGCAGTCCTGGGCCGATGCCGGCTCGGTCGATGTGGAACGTGCGTCGCGCGCGACCCGGACGCAGGAGGTGGACCGGCTGAACGCCTGCCTCGCGCAGGCCTTCGCCAGTTTCCTGCTCGACGGCGCGCGCGACGCGGGCGCCATCATCGAAGGCGCGTCGCCTCCGTGATCGGCGGGGCCAGGTTCAGGGCCCCTTCCAACCGGTAGCCGAGGTCGAGGTTCGACCGGCGCACCCAGACCTGGCGCAGGTCGAACAGCGGCACGCTGCACCCAGCCTCCAGCACCTTGCGCTGCGCCGTGGCCCAAAGCGCCAGTTGCGCCGGCGCATTCGCCTCCTGCCGCGCGGCATCGATCTCGGCATCGGCGGCCGAGCAATGGGCGAAGTTCAGGCTTGTCGTCGGGCGCCCCGGGCTGCTGGCGCTGTGGTAGAACTGCGTCAGGTAGCTATCCGCGACCGGGTAACGGGCGGCGCCGTAGAAGGTGAGTTGCGACAGGTCCTGGCGGATCTGCTGGTGGTAGGTCGTGTGTTCGACGACCGACATGTCCAGCCGGATATTGGCGCGGCGCAACTGCGCCTGGATCACTTCCATGATCGGCTGCTGTGCCGAGATGTTCGAGACGACGGCGCGCAGGGCAAGCCCGTTGGGGTGCCCGGCCTCCACCAGCAGCGCGCGGGCGCGGGCCGGGTCGGCGTTGAAGCGCGGCACGTCGTCGGTCGAGCCGAGGTAGCCGGGTGGCACCGGGCTTGGCCACACGGTCGCGACATCGGTGCCGACGAAGCGCGCGATCGCCACCGGGTCCACCGCATACTGGATCGCCCGGCGCAACCGCGGGTCATTCAGCGGCGGCACGTTCGCGTTGATCAGCAAGGTGCGGAATTCGCCCGGGCCGAAGACTTCGACCACGACATTCGGCACCGCGCGCATCCGCTCAACCCAACGCTGTTCGCGTCGCCCATAGATCAGGTCGAGTTCGCCGGCGACGAAGGCCAGTTCGCGCGTCTGGTCCGATGTGATGAAGCGCACGTCGATCGCCCGCAGCGCGGGGCGACCGCGGAAATAAGTGTCGTTGGCCAGCAGCCGCCCGCTGCCGGCGCCGACACGCTCCAGCCGGAACGGCCCGGTGCCCGGCGGCTGTGCGCCGGTATCGGCCTGGCGGGAGACGACCATGCCGCCATGGTAATTCGCGAACATCCCCAGCGCGCCAGGCACCAGCGTGCGCAGCTTTACGCGCAATTGCAGCGGTCCCACGACCTCGATCGTTTCGATCACGCGGTAGTCGGCGGCGAAAGCCGAGCGTTGCGGATCGGCCGCGCGACGCAGGCTGAAGGCGACATCCTCGGCCGTCAGCGGCTGGCCGTCGTGGAACAACACGCCGGGGCGCAAGGTGAAGTCGAAGGTCAGCCCATCGGCGGAGACCGTGAAGCTGGACGCCAAGTCGGGTTCCAGCTTCGCGGGATCGGCCGATCCCGGCGGGAAGCGCACCATGCCGTCATACATCCAGCCGACGGTGCCTTTGTCCTGCGTCGAGGTCGCGCGATGCGGGTCCAGGCTGCCGGCATCCTGGCCGGCGACCCCCACGCGCAGCGTCTGCGCGGCAACGGGTGATGCCAAACCAAGCAAAAGAAGCAACATCAGGCGACGCATGGCGATGACCCCGGACAATGGTGGATTGTAGCCTCGCGCACCCTGCCCCATGCTGGCAAATCATGATGCAGCAGACTGACCGCTATGATGTTGCCGTGCTGGGCGGGGGAATGCTCGGATCGGCGATCGCGTATGGCTGTGCGGCCGGCGGCGCGCGCGTGGCGGTGCTGGATGAGGGCGATGTCGCGCTGCGTGCGGCGCGCGGCAATTTTGGCCTGGTCTGGAGCCAGGGCAAAGGCGACAGCATGCCCGCCTATGCCGCCTGGACGCGGCGCAGCCTGGCGGGCTGGAGCGATCTGGCGGAACGCATGTCCGGCCTCGCGGGCCGCGATGTCGGCTATCGCGCCGCCGGTGGGCTGGTGTTCTGCCTGGGCGAAGCGGAACTTTCGGCGCGACGGGAACAGGTGCTGCGCCAGCACAACCAGGGGTTCGACGGCGTGCGTATCCTGGATCGCCAGGCACTGCGCGACCTGATGCCCGGCTGCCCGCTGGGGCCGGAGGTCATCGGCGCCAGCTTCCAGCCGGCCGATGGGCATGCCGATCCGCTGACCTTGCTGCGCGGCTTCAAGGCGGGGCTGCTGGCCGCGGGGGCGGCCATGCTGAATGGCGCCCCGGTCACGCGCATCATCGCCGAGGACCAGGGTTTTTGCATCCAGCGCGCCGATGGCAGCGCCATCCACGCCCGCCGGATCGTCGTGGCGAGCGGCTTGGGCACGCCGGCATTGGCGGCGCAGATCGGATTGAACGTGCCGGTGCGCCCGGTGCGCGGCCAGAACATCGTGACCGAGCGCCTGGCTCCGATCCTGCCGCTGCCGGCCAGCGCGCTGCGCCAGACCACCAACGGCACCATCCAGATCGGCGTCACCAGCGAGGACGACGGCAGCTATGCCCCCATCACCCGCGCGGAAAACCTCGCCACCATGGCGGCGCGCGCAATTCGCGTGATCCCGGCATTGGCGCGGGCGAATATCGTCAGGACCTGGGGCGCGTTGCGGCCGATGACGCCGGATGGCTTTCCCGCCTATGCCGAGAGTGCGGTCTATCCGGGGGCCTTCGTCGCCGTCTGCCATTCGGCGGTGACCCTGGCTGCCGTGCATGCGGGGCCGCTGGCGGCCGGGATCCTGGCCGGGCGATTGCCCGATGAATTGGCGCCGCTGCACCCGCGCCGCTTTGACGAGAAGGACGCGCATGTTCCGGCGCACTGAACCGACCGATTGCATGATCACCTGGGATGGCGCGGCGCTGCCGGCGCGGGCCGGGGAGCCGCTGGCCGTCGCCTTGCTGGCCGCCGGTATCACGCATTTCCGCGACACGGCGGTATCGGGTACGGCGCGCGGGCCTCTGTGCCTGATGGGCGCCTGTTTCGATTGCCTGGTGCAGGTGGATGGCGAGGCGAATGTGCAGGCCTGCATGGTGACGGTGCATGCCGGCCTGCGTGCCGCACCGCAGCATGGCGCGCGCGACCTGGATGATGCGGCATGACACCGGATGTGCTGATCGTCGGCGCCGGCCCCGCCGGGATGGCGGCGGCGATCGCGGCGCGTGGCCAGGGCCTGTCGGTGCTGCTGCTGGACGAGAATCCGGCGCCCGGCGGCCAGGTGTTTCGCGCGCTGGACCGGCGCGAAGCGGCCGATGCGCAGGAACGGCAGGGCAAGGCGCTGCTCGCCGGTTTCGCCGCTTGTGGCGCCGAGGTCAGGCACGGCGCGGTGCTCTGGGCGGTCGAGGACGGGCCCCGCGTGTTCTGGAGCGAGCATGGCGCCGCACAATCGGCGACACCCGGCCGGCTGATGCTGGCGACGGGTGCCACGGAACGGCCGCTGCCGATCCCGGGCTGGACCCTGCCCGGCGTGATGGGCGTGGGGGCGGCGCAGATCGCGTTGAAAACCTCGGCGCTGGTGCCCGATGGCCAGGTCTGGATGGCGGGACAGGGGCCGCTGATGTGGCTTTATGCGGTGCAGGCGCTGAAGAAGGGCGGACGGATCGCCGGCATCATCGACCTGGCGCCGCCCGGGCTGGTGGGGCGTGCGATGCGCCACCTGCCGGCGGTTGTGCGTGGCGCCGACTACATCGCACGCGGGTTGCTGTGGCAGCGCAGCGTGAAACGCGCGGGCGTGCCGGTGTTCTCCGCGCGGGATGTCGCGGCCGAGGGGCGCGATCGCCTGGAGGCGGTCCGTTTCGACGGCCAGCGCAGGCCCGCAGACCTGCTGCTGCTGCATGATGGCGTGGTGCCCAATACCCAGGTCACCCGTGCGATCCAGGGCTGTCGCCATGAATGGGCCGAGGGTTCCTGGCGCCCGGTGCTGGACGCCTGGGGCAATACCAGCATTCCCGGCGTCATGGTCGCCGGAGATAGCGGCGGCATCGGCGGCGCCGTGGCGGCGGCGCTGTCCGGCACCTTGGCGGCGCTGGACGCGGCCAGGCAGTTGGGCCGCATGACCGAGCATCAGCGCGACGCGCTGGCCAATCCCACCCGCCTGGCGCGCGGGCGGCACTTGGCGATCCGCCCGTTGCTCGACGCGCTGTTTCCGCCGCGTCCCTTCGGCGCTGTCGCGGATACCACCATCCTGTGCCGGTGCGAGGAAGTGTCGGCCGGAAGGGTGCGGGAGGCTGTGGCGCTGGGCTGCCTCGGCGCCAACCAGGTCAAGGCGTTTTGCCGTGCGGGCATGGGTGCCTGCCAGGGCCGGGTCTGCGGCCCGGCGGTGCATGGCGCGATCGCGGCGGCGCGCGGCGTCGCGGGCGATGCGGTCGAACCCTTCCGCACGCGCTTTCCGACCAAACCGCTGACCCTGGGCGAACTTGCGGCGCTGCACGGATGAACAGGGCGATCATCATCGGCGCCGGGTTGCACGGGCTGTCCACGGCGCTGCATCTGGCGCGCGCCGGCTGGGATGTGACGGTGCTGGAGCGCCGGCATGCCGGGCGGCATTCGTCCGGCATCAATGCAGGGGGCGTGCGCCGCCTGGGACGCGATGTGCGGGAAATCGCGCTGTCGGTGATCGCGGCGGACATGTGGGCCAACATCACCGCCCTGGTCGGCGATGGTTGCGGCTTTGTCGCCACCGGCCAGGTGAAGGTCGCGGAATCCGCCGCCGACATGGTCAAGATCGAAGCCCGTGCCAAGCAGGTGCGCGACCTGGGCTGGCAGCACGAGGAAGTCGTGGACGCCGCCGAATTGCGCCGCCTGGTGCCGGCCATCGCGCCGCATGCGGTCGGCGCGCTGGTCACGCGCGATGACGGCGCGGCCGACCCGATGCGCACGGTCATGGCCTTTCGCGGCGCGGTGCTGCGGGCGGGCGCGACGCTGATCGAGGGCATCGCCGTGCATGGCATCGCCCCTGCCCCGGGCGGCGGGCTGGTCGTCGACACCGATCGTGGCCCGATGGAGGCCGATCGCGTCGCCAATTGCGCCGGGGCCTGGGCGCCGGGTCTGGCACGGCTGGCCGGCGAGGAGATGCCCGGCATCGCCAAGGCCAGCATGATGATCGTCACCGAGCGCGTCGCGCACTTCTGCGCGCCGACGGTGGGTTCTGCCTCACGCGCGCTGTCGTTCAAGCAGACGGCCGCCGGCAGCGTCGTGATCGGCGGCGGCCACCAGGGGCGCAACAACCTGGTCACCGAGACGAGCATCGTGGACTTCCGCAACCTGGCCAATGCCGCGCGCGTCGCGACCGAATTGTTCCCGCGCATGAAGGGCGTCCGGATGGTCCGGTCCTGGTGCGGGATCGAGGCGATGCCACCCGACCAGATCCCGGTGATCGGGGAAAGCACCACCTTGCCTGGGTTGTTCCATTCTTTTGGGTATTCCGGCCACGGCTTCCAACTCGCCCCGGCAGCCGGTGCGGCGGTCGCGGAACTGATGGCGCGCGGGGCGACCAACATGCCCATCGCGGCCTTCACCCAAACACGCTTCCACACAACGGCGAGGGCAGCATGACCCAGGCGGCGCTCGACGTTATTGGCCTGCGCACGGAATTCCGCATCAACGGCCATTGGCGCGCTGCGGTGGATGGCGTGTCGCTGACGGTGCAGCGCAACCAGACCCTGGCCGTCGTCGGCGAAAGCGGCTGCGGCAAGAGCGTCACGGCGCTGTCGATCATGGGGCTGGTGCAGCCGCCGGGCGGGCGCGTCGCCGCCGGGCAGATCATGCTGGATGGCGTCGACATCGCGCATCTGCCGGAAAAGCAGAAGGAGAAGCTGCGCGGCGATCGCATCGGCATGATCTTCCAGGAACCCATGACATCGCTGAATCCGGTGATGACCGTGGGCGACCAGGTGGCCGAGGTCCTGCGCGTGCATCGCGGCATATCCCGCAGCGAAGCCATGGCCCGTGCGCTGCAGTTGTTCGAGGAAGTGAAGATTCCCTCGGCCGCACAACGGCTGCGTGAGTATCCGCACCAGTTCTCGGGCGGCATGCGGCAGCGCGTGATGATCGCCATCGCCCTGGCCTGCGACCCCGCGGTGCTGCTGGCGGATGAGCCGACGACGGCATTGGATGTGACGATCCAGGCGCAGGTACTGGGGTTGCTGAACGACCTGAAGCAGCGTCACGACATGGCGGTGGTCTTCATCACCCACAACATGGGCGTCGTCGCGCAGATCGCCGACCGGGTCGCGGTGATGTACGCCGGCCAGGTGGTCGAGGAAGCCACCGTCGAAGCCATTTTTGCCGCACCCGCGCATCCCTATACGCGGGCGCTCTTCGCGGCGATCCCGCGGCTGGATCTGGTGGACCAGGAACTCGCCGCGATTCCGGGCCGCGTGCCGGCGCTGGATGCGATGCCGCCCGGCTGCCGCTTTGCCGATCGCTGCCCGATGCATGTCCCAGCCTGCGACGCGCCACAGGCGCTGCGCCCGATTGCCGAGGGGCATGCGGTGCGCTGCCACCTTGCACATGCCTAAGGAGCCGATGCCGTGACTCCGGTCCGTCTGCTCGATCAGGATCGCCCGGCGCTCACCTTGCAGGTCGATGGCGCGCCCATCGCGGCCAAGCAGGGCGACACCTTGCTGACCGCGATCCTGACGGCCGGGCTGCACCATCTGCGCACCAGCGAATTCGGCGACGGCCACCGCGCCGGGTTCTGCCTGATGGGCGCCTGCCAGGATTGCTGGATCGTCGTCGAGGGTCGCGGCGTGCAGCGCGCCTGCACCACCCTGGCCGAGCCCGGCATGCGGGTGACACGCCGATGAAGATCGCCGTCGTCGGTGCTGGCCCCGCCGGCGTGCGCGCCGTGGAACGCCTGGTGCGGGCCGGCCACCGGCCGATCTGGCTCGAGGAAGGCCCCGCCAGCGGCGGCCGCATCTACCAGCGCCCGCCCGCCGGCTTTTCGCGTGACCATCGCGCGCTTTATGGGTTCGAGGCGTCGCGCGCCGAAAATCTGCACGCCACGGCCGATGCCTTGCGCGCCGCCTGCGACTGGCGCCCGGACACGCTGGTCTGGAATATCCGCCGCACCGAAGCGGTGATCGATACCCTGGAACGCGGCACGACGCGGCGCAGTGAGGCGTTTGACGCCGCCATCCTCTGCACCGGGGCGATGGACCGCGTGATCCCCCTGCCCGGCTGGACCCTGCCCGGCGTGACCACGATGGGCGGCGCGCAGGTGGCGCTGAAGACGCAAGGGATCGCTATCGGGCGTCGCGTCGCCTTCGTCGGCACAGGGCCGCTGCTGTGGCTGGTTGCGGCGCAATACGCCAAGGCAGGGGCGGAGGTCGTCGCCGTCGTGGACACCACGCCCTTCGCGACAAAACTGCGCGCGACGCCGAGGTTGCTATGGAGCACGTCGACCTTCCTGAAGGGCCTCTACTACGTCGCCTGGCTGCGCGCGAAAGGGATTCCGATCTTTGAGGGCGCGGAGCCGGTGTCGATCCTGGGCGATGACGCCGTTGCGTCATTGCGCCTGCACGGCAAGGACATCGCCTGTGACGCGGTGGCCCTGGGTTGGGGATTGAAACCGGAGGCGCAACTGGCCGATCTGGCCGGCGTGCCGTTCCGCTTCGACGCGGTGCAGCACAATTGGGTGCCCGAACGCGACGCCGCCGGGCGCACCGCGCGGGCGGGCATCTACCTGGCCGGGGATGGCAGCGGCATCGGCGGCGCCGATGTCGCGGAACTGGCGGGGGCGCGCGCGGCGCTGGCGCTGCTGCAGGACCACGGACAGGCGACTGACCAGCAGGACATCGACGCGCTGGACCGCCGCCTGCGCCATCAGGCGCGCTTTCGCGCGGCGCTGGAGGCGGCCTTTCCCTTCCCCGCGCATCTCGCCCGGAGCATGCCCGACGACACGATCCTGTGCCGTTGCGAAAGCATCACCGCCGGCGAATTGCGTGCCGCCGCCGATGATGCATCGGCCCTGGGCGCGGCCCCCGAGGTGAACCGCGCCAAGGCCTTCAGCCGCATCGGCATGGGCCGCTGCCAGGGGCGCGTCTGCGGCCCGTCCGGGGCCGAGGTGCTGGCAGGCGCCCTGGGATGCAGCGTGGAACAGGTAGGCCGGCTGCGCGGACAGCCGCCGGTCAAACCCATTCCGTTGGCGCTCGCATGACGACCGCGGCCGATGTGCTGATCCTGGGCGGCGGCGGCGCCGGGTGTTCGGCGGCGCTGCACCTGGCCCGTCGCGGCGTGCGCGTCATCCTGTTGGAACGTGGCTTGGTCGGCAGCCAGGCCAGCGGCGTGAACCACGGCGGCGTGCGCCAGCAGGGCCGTCACCCCGCCGAGTTGCCGCTCGCCATCCGCGGCCGTCGCATGTGGGACGACATGGCAGCACTGGTCGGCACCAATGCCGAGTTTGAGGCGACCGGCCATCTGAAACTCGCACGCAACGCGACCGAGGAAGAGGACCTGTTGCGCTGGAACGCGATGGCGGCGGAATACGGGATCGTCCCGCGCATGATCGGCCGCAACGCGATCCGCGCGGACCATCCGTATTTCTCCGACAGCGTCATCGCCGGCAGCCTGCTGGAAGAAGATGGCTCGGCCAATCCGCGCCTGCTGACGCCGGCTTTTGCAAAGGCGGCGCGCGCGGCTGGTGCGACCTTGCTGGAACGGCACCCGGTCACCGGCATGACGCGGGCCGGCGATGGGTTCGTCGTGGAAGCGGGCGGGAAAACCTTCACCGCCCCGATCCTGCTGAACACCGCAGGCTTTTGGGGTGGCGAGGTCGCGGCGCAGTTTGGCGAGGTCGTGCCCGTCACGCCGCTCAGCCCCAACATGATGGTGACCGAACCGCTGCCATTGTTCTGCGCCCATAACCTGGGCGTGGTCGGCGGCGATGTGTATCTGCGCCAGATCTCGCGCGGGAACGTCATACTGGGTGGCGGCCGTGGTGAGAGCGATCCGGCGATCCCGGCATCGCGCCCGCTGCCGGCGCCGACGTTCTCGGCCATGGAACGCGCGATCGAGATCCTGCCGCACCTGGCCGGCGCGATGGTGATCCGGTCCTGGACCGGCATCGATGGCGGCCTGCCCGACGCCTTGCCGGTGATGGGGCCATCGCACACCACGCCCGGCTTGTTCCATGCCTTCGGTTTTTCTGGGCATGGCTTCATGCTCGGCCCGGTGGTGGGCGCGGTGCTCAGCGAGTTGGTTCTGGACGGGCGCACGGATGTTGCGCTGGAAGGCTTCGACATCGGCCGTTTCGCACGGCAGGATGCGCCAGAGGCCGATATTTGGAAGACGCGGTTGGAATGACCACGAACGGAGAGATGGCGATGCGGTTCAAGACAGCCCTGATGGCGGGCGCCTTCGCGCTGATGGCAAGTTTTGCCCAGGCCCAAACGGGTCCCACGCTCCGCGTCGGCATGGCGGCGCAGGACATCGGCCGCATCGATCCGCATTTCGCCGTCAGCACGCCGGATCGCGTGCTGGTGTCATGGATGTTCAACGGGCTGGTGCGCTTCAAGCCCGGTTCCATCGATCCGGCTGGGATCGAACCCGACCTCGCGCAATCCTGGGAAAGCAGCCCGGATGGCAAGGTTTGGACGTTTCGCCTGCGGCCCGGCGTAAAGTTTCACGGCAACTTTGGCGAACTGACCGCCGATGACGTGGTGTTCAGCCTGAACAAGGCGGCGAACCCGCAGACCTCCGCCTCCTCCGCCGATTTCCGCGCATTCCAGAGCGTCGAGGCGCTGGACCCGCTGACGGTGCGGATCACCCTGCGTGAAAACGTGCCGAGCCTGCTCGGCCTCGTCACCGCCTATGCCGGCGGCTACATCGTCAGCCGCCGCGCGGTCGAGGAACGCGGTGCCGATTTCAGCCGCAACCCGATCGGCACCGGCCCTTTTGCGTTGGACCGCGTGACGCCGAATCAATCGGCGGAACTCGTGGCCCATGCGGGGTATTTCCGCGGTGCGCCGCAGATCGGGCGCATCTCCTACCGCTTCATCCCCTCCGACGCGTCGCGCGACCTGGCATTCCAGGCGCGGGAACTCGACCTGAACTACGGCCGCGCCGACCAGGCCTGGGTGAACCGCACGAAGCAGGTGCCGAACACCGTGGTCGACGTGTTCGAACCGGGCGAGCTGACGATCCTCAATCTCAACACCTCGATGCCGCCCTTCAACGACATCCGCATCCGCCAGGCCTTTGCCCATGCGGTGAACCGGCCGGAAATGGTGCGCTGGCGCGGCCCGGACGTGAGCCGTGAAGGGCAGAGCCTGGTGCCGCGTGGCTACCTGGGCTTCACCGCCGACAATGGCTTGCTGCCCTTCGACCTGGCCCGCGCCCGCGCCTTGCTGGCCGAGGCTGGCCACCCGAATGGCATCACCATCCGCGCCATCCACACGCAATTGCCGGAAATGCTGAGCGGCATGCAGGTGATCCAGGCGCAGTTGCGCCGCGCGGGCATCACGCTCGACCTGCAGGTCGTGGAACACGCGACCTTCCACCAGCAAATCCGCCAGAACCTGTCGCCGCTGGTCTATTACGCGGCGGCGCGCTTCCCGATCGCGGATATCTACCTGTCGCAGTTCTTCCACAGCCGCAGCATCGTACAGACGCCCACGGCCGTGACGAACTTCAGCCATTGCAACGTGGCCGATGCGCAGATCGACGCGGCCCGGGTCGAGGTCGACCAGGCCTCGCAGATCCGCCTGTGGCATGAGGCGCAGCGCCTGCTGCTGCAGAATGTCTGCGGCGTACCGGTGATCGAGACGCTGCTGGTCTTCGCCCGTCGCGACAACCTCGACTACGGCTACGAACTGCGTGGCAGCATGAGCCTGGGTCCGTTGATCACGGAGACGACGCGGCTCCGCTGATGCTGGGATTCGTCCTGCGCCGCATTTTGGCGGCGCTCCCCACCTTGCTGGCGGTGCTGACGCTGGTGTTCCTGATCGTGCGGGTGATCCCGGGCGATCCGGCGCTGGTGATCCTGGGCGACCAGGCGACGCCGGAGGCCGCGGCCGCGCTGCGCACGCGGCTTGGCCTCGATCGTCCACTATGGACGCAGTATTTCGACTTCATCATCGCCGGCATGACCGGTGATTTCGGGCGCAGCATGGTCACGGGGCGCCCGATCCTTGAGGAAGTTTCAGCAGTGCTGCCGCACACGCTGGACCTGACCTTGGCGTCCATGGTGCTGGGCATCGCGATCGGCATTCCCGCCGGCATCGTCGCGGCACTCAACCGCAATGGCCCCGTGGACGTGGCGGCACGATTGCTGTCGCTGCTTGGACTGTCGTTTCCGGTCTTTGTCTCGGGCATCTTCCTGCTGCTGGCGTTTTCGCTGCACTGGCGGTTATTCCCGGTGATCGGCAACGCGGATTTGTCCGACCCGATCGACCGACTGCATAAACTCGTGCTGCCCGCTGCGACATTGGGCCTGGTCATGGCCGCCTACATCACGCGCGTGACGCGCAGCGCGATGCTGCAATCCCTTGGCGAGGACTACATCCGCACGGCCCGCGCCAAGGGGGTGCCCTGGCGCCGCGTGGTCTGGGTGCATGGCCTGCGCAACGCCTCGATCCCCGTCGTCACCGTGGTCGGGCTCTATGTCGGCATTCTGATCGGCAATAGCGTGCTGACCGAGATCGTCTTCAACCGCCCCGGTCTGGGCAAGATCATCGTCGGCGCGCTGAACCAGCGTGACTACACGATGTTGCAGGGGCTGATGGTCATCTACTGCTTTCTGATCGTGGTGGTGAACCTGGTCACCGACCTCCTCTATGGCGTCCTCGACCCGCGGGTGAAGGCATGAGCGCCGCCGCACTCCGTCGCGCCGGTTCGAAGGCGCTGGCGAACCCGACGACCTTCGCCGGGGCGCTGATCTGCCTGCTGATCCTGGCGGGCGCGGTCTTGGCGCCGTGGATCGCGCCCTTCGATCCCACCGACCAGAACATCATCGACCGGCTGCAACCGCCGGGCGGCGAATACCTGCTCGGCACCGACCAGTTCGGGCGCGACGTGTTGTCGCGGCTGTTGTGGGGGGCGCGGATCAGCCTGACCGTGTCGCTCGGCGCCATCGCGGCGGCGGCGGTGGTGGGCGGCACGATCGGCATGGTGTCGGGCTATATCGGCGGGCGGTTCGATCTGTTCGTGATGCAGGTGATGGACGTGTTGTTGTCCTTCCCGAGCCTGATCTTGGGGCTGATCGTCGTGGCCTTGCTGGGGCCGGATCTGGTCAACCTGGTCTTTGCCATCGCGCTGACCGCCATCGCGCCCTTCGCCCGCATCGCGCGGGCGCCGACCTTGGCGCTGAAGGAACGCGCCTTTGTCGAGGCCGGGCGCGCGCTCGGCTTTTCCCACACCCGCGTGCTGTTTCGCCACATCCTACCGAACATCCTGCCGGAGGTGATGGTGATGGTCAGCCTGTGGCTCGCGACCGCCGTGCGCGTCGAGGCTTCGCTGTCCTTCATCGGGCTCGGCGTGAAGCCGCCGACCGCGACCTGGGGCGGCATGACGCGCGATGGGTTCGAGAACATTCTCGATGCCCCCTGGCTCGCCATCGCGCCGGGTGTCGCGATCCTGCTGCTGGTATTGGGGCTCAACATGGTGGGCGACGGATTGCGCGACGCCACTGATCCGAAACTGCGCGGCGAATGACCGAGGCCCTTCTACAGGTTAAAGACCTGTCCAAGCATTTTTCGGTCACGCGCGGCTTCCCCAAGCGGCGCACCATCACGGTGCGCGCGGTCGACGGTATTTCCTTCGACATCCGCCCCGGCGAGGCCTTTGGCCTGGTCGGTGAATCCGGCTGCGGCAAATCCACCGCCGCCCGGGCGCTGCTGCGGCTGATCGAACCGGATTCCGGGCGCGTGCTGTATCGCGGGCAGGATGTGACGGCGGCGTCCGGCGGCGATCTCCGCGTGCTGCGGCGAAAAATGCAGATCGTGTTCCAGGATCCGTATTCGTCGCTGAATCCGCGGCAGACCATCGGCTCGGCCCTGATCGAACCGCTGACCCTGCATGGCATCGCGCGTGGTGCCGCGGCGCGCGACCGCGCGGCGGCGTTGCTGGAAGAAGTCGGCTTACCCCCGTCGGCACTGGACAAGTTTCCGCACGAATTTTCGGGCGGCCAGCGGCAGCGCATCGGCATCGCCCGGGCGCTGACGGTCGAACCGGAATTGATCGTCGCCGATGAACCCGTCTCCGCGCTGGACGTGTCGGTTCAGGCACAGGTGCTGCTGCTGCTGCGCGACCTGCAACGGCGGCGTGGCCTGTCATTCCTGTTTGTCAGCCACGATCTTTCGGTGGTGCGCTGGTTCTGCGACCGGGTGGCGGTGATGTACCTCGGGCGCATCGTGGAGCAGGGGCCGGTGGACCGCGTGCTGTCGGCGCCGATGCACCCCTATGCGCGAATGCTGCGCGATGCCTCGCCGGTGCCGGACCCGGCCTTGCGCGGCGCGCTGCCGCGGATCGTCGGCGAATTGCCATCGGCCGCCGCGCCGCCATCGGGCTGCCATTTCCATCCGCGCTGCCCGTCGGCGATGCCGCGTTGTTCGGTCGAATCACCTGGCTGGACCGGCGTGCCGGATGGTGGCGTCGCCTGCCATCTGTATGCGCCGGACCACGCCACCACCGCCTGAGGTCACGTTTCATGTGGGAACCAAGCCTGCGTTACCCCGATCCCGCCATTCGTGCGCTGGATCCGCGCTTCGCCGCCTATCACCTGCCGCTGGCCGGGATCGAGCGCCTGGCGACAGGCTTTGGTTGGGCCGAAGGGCCTGTCTGGTTCGGCGATGGGCGCTACCTGCTGTTCAGCGACGTGGCCGGCGACCGCATCGTGAAATGGGACGAGACCAATGGCGCCATCAGCACCTTCCGTGGGCCATCGAACTTCGCCAACGGCAATACGCGCGACCGCCAGGGCCGGCTGGTCACCTGCGAACATGGCGGGCCGCAGGGCGGCCGCCGCGTGGTGCGCACGGAATACGACGGCACGCAGACGGTGCTGGCCGATCGCTTCGATGGCAAGCGGCTGAACTCGCCGAATGACATCGTGGTGAAATCGGATGGCTCGATCTGGTTCACCGATCCGCCGTTCGGCATCGACAGTCATTACCTGGGGCTGATGGCGCCGCAGGAATTGCCGGCCTGCATCTATCGGATCGACGGCACGACCGGCGAGGTTCGGATGGTGGCAGATGACGCGTTGGGTCCGAACGGGCTCGCCTTTTCGCCCGACGAGAGCCTTTTGTACGTCGTCGAATCCCGCGCGACGCCGCGCGCCATCCGCGCCTATGATGTCGTGGACGGCGGGCTGCGTCGCGGGCGCACGCTGATCGATGCGGGGCCCGGCACGCCGGATGGCTTCCGGGTCGATGTGCACGGCAACCTCTGGTGCGGTTGGGGCATGGGCGTTAACGCTCTGGATGGCGTGCGTGTCTTCGCACCGGATGGCGTGCCGATCGGGCACATCTCATTGCCGGAACGCTGCGCGAACTTGTGCTTTGGCGGCAGGGGGCGCAGCCGGTTGTTCATGGCGGCCAGCCATTCGCTCTATGCTCTATATGTGAACACCCAAGGCGTGGCGGGGGGTTAGAGCGTGATGGCCGTAGGCGCGAATGCGCCGCAGGGCTGAATCACGCGACACAACAACAAGCTAGACCGCTATGCGTGAGCGAATGCGAACGCATCCCGCTCTAGCGCCCCGGGAACAGCACATCGAAGGTGCGTGCCCCAAGCCCCGGCTCCGCGGGCGCCAACCACGGCGATACCGCCAGCGTGGTCCGCGCATCGGCGACACCTTGCGCCCAGCGGTCGTGCATCGTGCGGCGGCTGAACTCATAATCCTTCGATTGGCCCAGCGGTTCGCCAGGGCGATAGATGATCTCCACGATGTCCATCGTCGTGACACAGCCGAAGGCATACAGGAACCGCGCCGCCGGCGTATGCCGCAGTTCGTCGGGCAGTTGTTGCCACAGCTCGTTGATGTTGTGCCGCAGGTCGTGCATCCGCGCCATCGTATCGGTCGCGGCCCTGGTGCGGCTGCTGTAGCGCACGTCCTTCGCGCGCTCCATCACCTCGTCCAGCGTCGTCGGCAAGGGCCCGCGCGAGGCGAAGAGATCGACCTGGAACGTCAACCGGCTGCGCCGCGGCACGGTCGTCAGCACATATTGCAGCGGCGTGTTGGAAACGAGGCCGCCGTCCCAATAGTGTTCGCCGTCGATCTCGACCGAGGGAAAGCCTGGCGGCAAGGCGCCGCTGGCCATGATGTGCTCCGCCCTGATCTGGATTTTTGAGTTGTCGAAATAGGCGAAGTTGCCGGTTCGCACATTCACCGCGCCGACGCTCAGCCGCATCTCGCGCGCGTTGATGCGGTCGAAATCGACCAGGCGTTCCAGCGTGCCCTTCAGCGCGGATGTGTCGTAGAAACTTGCCCCTTCGGGCGTCGCACTCCATCCCGTCAGCGGGCGCGGCGCGAAGAATCCGGACTGGCCCAGGATGAGCGCGGTGGCGGCGCCGATGTCGCGATTGGCGGCGTCGAAGGCGCCCAGCGGCCCGGCGGGCGTCGTCACCGTTTCCCAAAAGCGCCGCAGTCGTTCGACACGGTGTTCGGGCGCGTTGCCGGCGATGATCGCGGCGTTGATCGCGCCGATCGAAATCCCGGCCACCCAATCCGGCAGGTAGTCCGAACCGGCCAGCGCCTCATACACGCCAGCCTGGTAGCTGCCGAGCGCGCCGCCCCCCTGCAGGACCAGCGCGACGCGCTTGTCGTAGGTGCTGGGTCGGGGCCTGGGGTCCGACATGTGAAACGCTCCACAGCGGCCACCGGGCCGAATACGGGCTGCCCCGGCGCAAGGCCGGGGCAGCCTGCGCCGTGCTCAGCCCTTGGCCAGGGCCTCGCGCAGCTTGGTTTCCTGCTCCTCGGTCAGGTTGGTGCGCAGCACCGTGCCGCCGAAATGCGCCATCGCGGGCAGGACCTTGTCGGCCGTGACCTTGCGGACCAGGACGCAGAGCGCGGCCTGGCCTGGTGTCAGGGCCGTCGCCGCATCCTTCATGAACTTGTCATCAATGCCGACGTCGGTGAAACGGCCGCTCAACGCGCCCGCACCGGCACCGATCGCGGCCCCCAGCAGCGGGTTCAGGAACAGCAGGCCGACCAGCGCGCCCCACATCCCGCCCGATGCGGCGCCCGCCGCCGTCAGGTTGATCAACTGGTTCAGCTTGACCGTGCCGTCGTCATGCCGGACGGCGACCACGGCGTCGCCGAGTTCGACCAGGTATTCCTTTTGCAGCTCGAACAGCTTCTTCCGCGCGGCTTCCGCCGTCGCTTCGCTGTCATAGGCAATGATGATGAGATCGGCCAAGGCGTCCTCCTGTTGTTGGATGACCCAAATTAACACGGATCGGCATCGGCACCACATGGGCCGGCCAGGCCTGTCGGTCGCGGCACTTCGGCAGGCCGCTGGTCGGCGCGTCACCCGTCTGTTCCGCAAGCACGGCGCCAACCATGGGACGCCGCTCCCCCCCCCCTCGAACGCGTCGCTGCCTCAGGCGCCTCCGCCCGGCAGATACGCGGCGCCCACCGCGGCCAATGCCCCGGTCAGGGCACCCCGCCAGTCCGGCTGTTCCAGCATCTCGATCGCCACCCATCCGTTGTAACCAGCGCGCGCCAGGGCGGCGCCGGCGGCGGCATGGCCGGGAATCGGTTCGGCGAAATCCACCAGCTTCGGTTGTGCCGCGTGAAAATGCGCCAGCATATCGGCCCCCTCGGACACCGCCGCCGCGATGTCGCCACCGCCCAGCGCCACGCAGGCGGTATCCAGGTGCAGCCGCACAGCCGGGTGGCCGACATGCCGCACCAGGGCAAGGGCCGCCCGCCACGTCATCAGGAAATCCGAGCCATAGGCCGCCGGCACCGGCTCCATCGCCAGCACCAGCCCCGCGTCGGCCGCGACGGGCGCGAGCAGCGCCAGCCGCTCCGCCGCCAATTCCATCGCCGTGGCTGGTGTCAGCGCGCCGCGCAAGCGGTTGTGGGGCGCCCCGAACACCGCGGTCGAAACGCCCAGCGCCTGGCCCACCGCGCCGACCCTGCGCAGGTGGTCCACCATCGCGTCGAACCCTGCCGAATCGCCCAGCAACTGCGCCCGCGGCACGCCGAAAAAAATCGCCTGCAACGACGAAGGCACCAGCCCATGGACATCGAGGCGCGCGCGGTAGGCGGCCAGATCGGCGGGCGTCAGGGCATCCCATGGCGCCATGCGGGTCGGCGCGACCTCAACCCCGCGCGCGTCGCAGGCGGCCAGCAGCGCCAGGGCTTCCTCCAGCGCCTCCGCGGGCCAGGCGAGGTTGGAGACGGCGATCACGCCACGCGCCCGCCGGCGCCAAGCCGACCGGTCTCGGCCGGCATCTGGGCACGGGTCATGCCCTTGCCACCGTTGCCGGCCGCCGTGCGCGGCAGGACGCGTTCCAGGATCCGCGCGCCGAAAGAGAGTCTGTCGGCAGGTCGCGCCTGTGCATCAATCGCGCCGCGTCGTGAAAACACCGCTCGAATCCGGCTGATTCGTATGGTGTGGCGGGCGGAAGCCGTGTTCCGGCGTGACATCAAGGAGGCGTGACAAGGAATGGCCTTTCCTGGTGGTGCTCCGTTCGTTGCCAATCGGCAGCCAGCATTGGGCAGGGACCCGCCGTCAGATCTCGTTCTCGATTCGCGTGCGCGGAATGGTGTCGGCGGCCAGCGACTGGTGGGATACCAGCCTCAGGTCGATGCCCTTGCCGTTGAGCCACTGCTGCCAATCGGCGGACACCGAGGCGCAGTCATCGACCTCCTCGGGGATGATGCGTGGCCGGTTGTACACCACGCCGCGATCATGCAGGAATCTGTTGCGCTCACCGATATCCTCGATCTCGCGCGACTGCCGGATGAACCGCACCACTTCGGGCGAGGTGGTGTCGTAGAAGTGCGGCATCTGCGGTGAATTGCGGACGCCCACGTCCCACCCGAGCGTCACCACCTTGGACACGCCCATGTGCTCGGCCAGATAGAAGCCGATCTCGTACAGCACGCCTGGTCCCCATGGGCGATTGAGAGTCTTGGAGAACATGTAGTCGTCGAACTTGCGCGACAGTGCGAGTTGGTCGTCCCGGCTCGATGGCCGTGGGATATCCAGTGCGATGTCGCCATCCAGGAATACCGGCGGATCATTGCGACCGGATTCGCGAATCACGACGGGTCGCGCACGGGCGAATTCGTAGCTGCGGAAATTCCACGAGTTGAGGACCAGGAAATCGCCCTGCGTCGGCACGTAGTCCAGCGCCTGCTTCAAGGCCACGACCAGTTTTCCGGCCAGCAACTGGTCAAGCTGGTCGGCGGTATACTCGGCCAGGGATGGCCCGCAGCCCAGGATGAACATCGTCTCGCCGGCATAGGCCCCGTGCAGGGCCTCGAACTTCGCTTCGAGCGATGTTCCCGCATCGATCAGCAAGGGCCGCAGCGTTTCGGTCGTCGTGTGCATGCGCGATCCTGTTCAACTCATGGAAGGGCAAGTCTTGCCTGGTCAGGCGAGGGCCGGTTCGGCCAGGCCGGTAAGCGCCCGCAGCCGCTGCTCGATCTGGATGCGCGCCGCATCGGGAATCAGCCCACCGATCGCCACGCGCAGGCCGGACCGCAGCGTCGCCGTCGTGCGCGTGCCCTGCAACACCGTCCCCGGCGCAAGGTTCAAGACCGTACGGAAGCCGCCCCGCTTCAATGCGTCGTCAAGGGCCGCACCATCGGCGACGGACAGGCCGGGGCAGACGACGACGCCGGTGCGGGCCGCCTGCAGGCCCTGCTTGCCGATCATGCCGTGCGGTGGCCCGTTCACCCGGACATGCGCGAAATTGATGGCCGGTTCGCGCGCGACGATGTCGGAGACCGGGATGCAAGGCACACGTGCGACGAGTGAGCCGTCGCGTGCCGGCACCGCCGACCAGTCCGGGAGGTCGGGCATGGCGCTTGAGACCTGGCGTGCAACCCATTCTTCGGGGACGACACGCCCGCCGGGATGGGTCGGTGACTCGAAGCGGAACCAGACGGGGCCGCGCACCGCGCCGATCACGTTCGGCACGATCTGGTGGCAGTCCCCGCGCATGCCGTTGGTGGTGTAGTGCTGCCGCATCAGGTTGATGAGGCCCGGCATCGGCTCGACCGCGATCGTGCGCACCGGCACGCCCACGCGGCGTGCGATCGCCGTCGCACGCGCGGTCCAGACCCCCCAGGCGGCTCCAAGTTCGAGCACCGTGAAGCCCCCGGTGCAGACCGAGGCCGCCATGACGCAGGCGGCGTATTCGAATAGCAGGTCGCTGACGACTGGATGACTTGTCCGCAAGCGGCCAGGTTTCGCCGGCCGCAGCGTTGCGAAAAAACTGGCGTCGGTCCTGACGCCGAGGAAGTCGATGTGGAAGCGGCCGTTGGTCTGACCAGACCAGGGCGTGATGTCGCCGATGTCCATCATGGGTCAGGAGTACATCCGCAGTTCGATGGTGTTGAACAATTCGCGAAACACGACCTCGGACGAAAGGGTTCTGCGCGCGAAATGCGTTGCGGCCGCTTCAAGCACGCGGCGGCGTTCCGGGGATTGCAGCAAACCGCCGACGACCTCGGCCATCTGGGGCATCTCCGCCACGATCACGGCCTCTTCGGCCCCCCGCATGCCACGGATGCCGACGGAGGTTGTCACCGTCGCACGGCCGTTGCACAGGGCTTCGATCAGCTTGATGGAGACGCCGGTGCCGACGTCGACGGGGTTGATGACCACGGCGGCCTGATCGTAGACGGCCTGGAGATCATCCACCCGGCCAAGAATTTCGACCCCTGGGGGCGCATTGGTCAATGTGTCACCAACGGTGCCCACGACCCAAAGGCGCGCGTCCGGGACCTGGGCCCGCAGGGCGGGCCAGGCGTCGCGGATGAAGCGGGCAATACCCTCAAGGTTCGGGGCGTAATTGTTGCCGATGAACAGGACGACGGGCGCCGGCTCCGACGTTCGGGGCTCAGCGACCGCCTTCGCGCCGTGACCGCACAACACGACATTGTTGCGGCCAGATGCGCTGATGATCTCGTCCTTTTCATCAGGCTGGATCGCGATCAGGTAATCCGCGACGGCCCAGGCCGCGAGTTCCACGGTACGATCCGACTGCATGCTGTCGTCGCCGAACATCGCCGCGTGCAGTTCGCCGCGACGATATTGGATATCGACCGTATCGAGGATGCGACACACGCTTGGCGGCATCAGCGCGAGCGCGCCGGCGGTCCAGACGAAACTGGCGATCACCACGTCGGGGTTGAGCCGCGACAGGAGGAATGCCGCCACCGCATCGAAGCGATGATCGGTCCGGCGGGAGATCAGATCCTCCGCATTGTCCGGCCGCGGTTCGGACAGGGCCTGCCCGAGCGCCTCGCTGATGACCTGGCTGGTGTCGCCCAGCCCTGCTTCATCCAGGCAAAGAACGCACATTTGATCGAGGCTGCTCTCAGGCACGCCCAGCCTGATGTCGAATGCCGCGGCGACGGACGGAACGCGCTCGACGGTCGGATTCGCGCCGGATGCCCGATCGAGCAGGACGGTGCGAAAGCCCATCGTCCGGAGATACTGTGCCATCGCCAGCAACCGTGTCGGACCACCGCCGAAAGCACGGGACATGTCGCCGGGGAAAACAAAAGCGATGGTCGGATCGGCTGATGCAGCGCCCGCCGCCGCCAGCATCGCGTCGAACGGGTCCCGCAACGCCGATACGTGATACGAAGGTGACAATGGCTCGTCGATCTGGGGCAGGTTGGCCGCCGGGACCGACAGGACGGCATCGGCAACGACGCCGAGGCCGTCAACCAACCTGGCCTCGACGACGACGGGGCGCCCGGGCTGCAGTGTGACCGCGTCGCACCAGACCCATTTGCAGAATCGTGCGTCGCTGGCGCGTTCCAGCCCCAGGCCCGCCACCTGCTGCGGCTGGACCGTCGCGGTCCGGCGCTGCTCCACGCCATTGACCAGCACACGCACGCGGGCGGCGGCGAAATGGCCGTAGAAGGCGCCGCTGACCTCAAGATGGGCGTTGGTCGGCGCGTAGCGGAGAGCGTTGATCTGGCCGAAGCCCGCCGCCGGCACCGTCACAGGCATCTCGTGCACGACGTCGAACGTGTACAGGGTCGATGGCCGCCGGAAGGTCAGGGTGATCTTCGATTTCGGCCTCACGAAGACCTGGAAGAACAGGCCGGCCTCGGCGAAACGAAGCGGCAGCAGCAACTCGACCTTTTGCGAAGCTCCAGCATTCGCTTTGCGCGCCGGCAGGAAGCGCGCGGCGGGTTGCAGCGCGAGCCGCCTGCCGTCGATGACAACGCCATCCAATTCCGGCTGCCCCACGCCGACCACCCTGCCACGCACGCGCAGAGTCTGGCCGAGTGCCGTGATATCGATGCTTTCGACGGAAAAATCGGCATCGAAGTCCGTCGTTTCCGGAGAGATCGTCACGCCACGGGCGGCGCGCAGCACCCCGTCGATCTCGAGAAACACCCGCCCGAGGAACGGCGGCTTCCCCTTCGGCAGCGGCAAGCGGAATGAATAGCCGCAGGCGGGATCAGGGCATTCGCCTGGATTCTTCAGCAGATCCTGCCGCAGATCAAACGCCGTCGTGGCATCGATGACGTCGTCCCCATCCCAGGCAAAGCGCGGCGCAAGGGCCGCCAGTGCGTCATGGGCAAAGCCGCGGATGAAGGCTTCCTTCCGCGTACGGTTCAGCACGACCTCGCTCACAACCAGTCGCGGGGGCTTCGCGACGACGGTTTCCACGACTTTCTCGCTTTGCATCAGACCCGAATTCCCCCCGCCACGGCCAAGCCGGCCGTGGTCCCAACAGGCGCGCCGGCACCAGGTCGCTGACATGGAATGACCACATCAGTGACCATAAGAGACGATGCGCCAACCCGCCGTGGCATCGGCAGGATTGTCATGCTCGCGGCATCAAACATCACAGTTTTGATATCGTTATCAATAAATACACGGGAAATCTTGAACGCCACGCTCTGGAAACCGCTACCGAATGATCTGGCGCCAATCATGCGTGATTTTCCCGGGTCTATTCGCGAGTTGATACAACGGAATTGCGTCAACAGTTTGCACGTCAGTGTTGCATTGCGCGTAAGCGTTACCACCAACCCGGCGGCTTGTGCAACGCAGCAAACCTCCAGGCGCACGGGCATTTGGCATCATCGGCCGACGTTCTCGCAGCGCGACCGCCTCCCGGTTGCTGGTTGTCCGTGGCGAAGTTAAGAGCGATCATGCCGCGATCGAACGACAGGATGACTGGATGCTGTCCCTTTTCGGCGTGTCGCTGACGCGGCCAGCCCATGCGACGGGCGCCGTCGCGCGCGCCCGGGCTTTGGCATCGTGCTGAAACTTGCCTATGTCACGGCCGCCGACGCCGAGATCGCCGACACTTGGCTACAGCGGAACCTGAGCGAAGGCGGCAAGCCCGTCCTGCTGGCCGAGGCCGCCGATCTGGGTTTCCTGGAGGCCTTGGCACAGCGCTTCGGCCTGCAGCATTTCGTGCTGCCCGGCGCGCCGCACTGGCCCGAAGCCCTGTCGCTGCGGCCGTTGCTGGCACGGATCAACGATCGCGGCGCCGAAGCTGCCTTCCTCTGTGCACCTGTGCCTTTCGGCATGGTCTTTCGCAGCAACGAGATCGTTCCATCCTGGGTGGAACACTTCGGGGCCGTCCGGGTATTGCACGAACTCGGCGTACGCAATTTCGAGTTTGTCGCGGGCGACGCGACGCATCGCGCGCAAATTCCGTATCTCGTCGATAATTTGATCGACCGCCACAAGGGGCAGCGCGCCTTCATCGTCGGCAATGGCCCGTCGCTGCGGCAGACCGACATGTCCCTCTTGAAGGACGAGATCACCTTCGGCTCCAACCGCTGCTTCCTCGGCTATGAGGATTGGGGCTACGCGTTCAAATATTGGGGCATCTCCGACCGTCTCCAGATTGAGATGTACCAGGAGGAATACGAACAGGGCATCGATCGGGACTCGATCAAGTTTTTCCCCTTCGAGTATCTCAACTTCCTTCGCGTCACGAACGCCTGCCCGATTCCGGTCGTGTCGGACCTGCGCTTCGGAAGTCCGACATCGTTGCGCTTCCCCTATTTCGCGGAGACGCCGAGCACGGTGTTCAACGCCTTCACCGTGACAATCACGCTCATCCAGATCGCGGCGATGATGGGATGCAATCCCATCGTGCTGGTGGGCGTGGACCACAGCTACCCCATCGCGCGCGCCAAACGCCGCGGCCAGGGCGAAGCGGCGGCGATCAACCTGACCCCCCTTGTCCCGCCCGAGGATCTGGTGCGCCAAAGCAAGCTCGGCTGGGATTTCTGGGAGGGCAATGCCGCGACCGGGGCAACCCACTTCACCAATGCCTACAGCAGCAACAAGGTCTTCGTACCGCCCCGCACGGCCTGGGCGGAGACAGCCTTTGAATATTGCCGGCTCTGGGGCGAACGCTATGGCGTGCAGATCGTGAATGCGACGATCGGCACGCATCTGACGAGCCTGCGCCGGGTGGATTTCAATTCGCTCTGGAGGTGACCTCCACCCTGGTCGCATGCGAATCCGCGAACGAAAATCGCGACACGCCACCCACACCTGCAACCCACCCTGGCGGAAAAGCGGCCAGCGATGCAATCTGAGCACTCGCAACATATCCAGGCGGCGGCAACGCTCCCGCCCGTAAGACAGGAGACCGCGAGTCTGCGCCGCATCGTTGTCATCAGCCCGCATGCGCCGATGGCGTCGTCGCATGGCGACCGCGCCCGATCGCATCAATTGGCGGCGGCGCTTTCCGGCCAGGCAGAGGTCACGCAGATCGTCCTGGGGGATGTGCTGACCCCTGCGGCGCGGCGTGCGCTGCGCCAGCGCGATGTGGTCCTGCTGCCCCGCCGGCCGTTCCACCCCGAGGTCCTGGCGGCCATCCTCGCCGAGGGTCAGCTCCCCCCGGCCGTGCCAGGCCTGTTCGAGGTCCCGCCCGACGCCCCATGCACCGCCATGCCGGATGCCACGTGGGACCGGCTGGCCGATCCATCCGCCCTGTTGCGCCACGTGCTCAACCCCCGCCGCCTGGAAAGGCTGCTTGGCCGGCTTCGCAAGCTCGGGCCGCAGGTGGTGGTGCTGGGCGGGGATATCGCGGGATTGCTGGCGCCGCATGTGGCGGGGCTCGGACTGCCGGTCGTCTGGCGCGTCCACGCCCATGACGCCAGCTTGCACGCCGACGCGGCGGCGCTGCTGCCGGACGGCTACGCCAGGCGATGGCACCTGGCGGCCGCCCAGGCCTTCACGGCCGCGGTGCGGATCGCGGCCCCGCATGTCCGCCAGCTTTGGGTCGCGTCGGCCGAGGATGCGGCGCGCTTCGGCGACGACATCCCCCACGACCGGCTGTGGCTCGTGCCGGATGCACGTGACGTCGACCTGCCCGGGGCCTCGCCCGAAGGCCCGCCGGAACAGGACCCGATCGCCGCCGCCCTGAACGCGCTCGGCCTGCCAGCGGCGCGCCCATCCCGTGCGGCAAAACTGCTGCCGGACGGTGAGGTCGCGCGCTTCAATCCCCGGACCCGGCTGCTCGACTGGCGCTTCCTGGTGCAGGACGCGGGGCCTTTCGCCGTCGCGCGCGTCATCACCGACACCGGCGAAAGCCCCCCCAACGCCTTCGTCACGCTGCACCCACGGCGGCGCGGCCTGACGGAGGTCGAGGTCCTCGCGGTGCTGCCGCGGGGGCTGACCACGGCGCAGCTCGCCGTATCGGTATCCGGCGGCGAAGGCCTGCTGCATCGCCCGCCAGCCTCGATCCCCGAGGAAGGCGCCGGGCTGATGGTGATGACCCCGGTCGGCGGGCAGCAGGTGGAGGTCCTGGCCTGGACCGATACCGCCGATCCGCGGTTCGTGCCCGAGCTGACGGCATGGCCGGTGACGACCACGCAGGTTCCCGGCGCGACCGTGCTGCGGGGCCGGATCCGGCTGCCGAACACGACGCGCGCGGTCGGCATCACGCCCGCGCCCCCCGAAGACACCCCCGGCCCGGACGCCGGCGTCGGGCAGGTCATGCGCAGCCCGGTGCCATGGACGCGCACCCCGCCCACCAGCAGCCGGCGCCTGGCCGCGATGGCGAACCGCCACCGTGGCGAAACGGCGTGGCTGATCGGCAACGGCCCCGGCGTCCGGGTCGAGGATCTGGACGCCCTGGAAGGCCGGCTGACCTTCGGCTTCAACCGCTTCCACCTGGCCCACGGCAAGACCCGGCTGCGGCCGCGATACACGGTCACGGGCGACCCGCAGATGATCACGGATTTCGGGCAGGAGATCGTCGATGAATCGGGCGGCACCGTCTTCGTCGCCGATGGGATCCCGCCCGCGCTGACCGGCGATCACATCTGGGTTCGGCAGATGGGCATTTCCCCCCCGCTGTTTTCGACCCGCCCCGACCGCCAGGTGTCTACGGGCGGATCGTCGGTCTACGTCGCCATGCAGATCGGCTATCTGATGGGCGTGCGGCAGTTCTTCCTCTATGGCGCGGATTTCCGCTTCGCCTTCACGACGACGGACGGCGCCGATGGCGCGCGTGCCGCATCGGGCGACGGCAATCATTTCATCGACGGCTACCGGGGCGGACGCCCCTGGCACCCGCCGGACCTGCGCGACATAACCACGGCATTCCTGACGGCGCGGCGCGTGATGGAAATAGAGGGCGGCTTCATCCGAAATGCGAGTCGAGGCGGATTGCTGGAGATCTTCGACCGCCAGCCCTTCGAGTCAGCCCTTGCGATCCGCTAGCGCCTTGGCCTCGCCCCTATGATGGGCCCGCTTGGCCTGCGGGTGGCGGTGCTCTGCACGCTGCGCGCGGATGACGCGCTGGTGGGCCGCGCGCTCATGCTGGCCCATGCGGTGGCCGCGTCCGGCGGCGACGTGCATCTCATCACGGACACCGCCCCGGATCTTGCCGCCTTCGATCCGCTGGCCCCGGGCGGCGTCAGCCTGCACCGGCTGGGCGATCCCCTGACCGGCCTTGCGCAGTCCCGCTTCGACTGGGTGATCGTGGTGCCGCCCGTGGACCACCAGCCAGGCTTCGCCGCGGCCTGTGGCGCTTTCCTGGCGGCCGTGCCCACCAGGGTCGCCGTGCTGCACAGGACGATGCCCAGCGGGCCGCATGATCCGCGGCAATGGGATGACGCGCGGCGGCTGTGCCTGTCCGGTGCGCTCGTCCTGTCGGACAGCGACGCCGCCGACCGGCAGGCGCGCGCGTTTTACGCCGCGCGCGACGGGCGGATCCGGTTCGAGGCGTGGCGCACGCCGGTCAACACACTCGCCGCACGCGGCTGCCTGGATGAGCCGAAGGACGGCAGCATCCTGGCCATCCTGCCCGATGGCGCGACGGACGCGCCGATCCTGTCAGACATCCCGCCGGACCTCCTGTCCGGCCGGACCTTGCGCGTGGTCGGGGCGGAGCGGCTGTCGCCGGCCAGCCGCGATGCCATCGCCGCGCATGTCGCGACCGTGCCGGACGCCGTGCTGGAATGGCCCGGCCCGGCATCGCCCGCCGAGGCGTTTCGCCGCATGGCCGCGGCCCAGGCGGTCCTGTGCCCGGCCACGACGACGGCGGCCGATGCCGCCTATGCCGGCACCGAAAGCGTCTGCTTCCCTGCGCCGGACCTGCGCGAGGCGGGGCTGGCGGCGGCGACCCATGTCGCGACCGGTCCGCTTGCCGCCGCCCTGGCGGAGGCCTTGCGCCAACCGCCCCGGCAAAAAGCCCTTCGCGCCATGGTCGAACCGGGCTTTGGCTTCGATGATGCGGCACTGCGCCTGGCCGATATCCTGTTGCGCGGCGCGGCGGCGATCCCGGCCGGGCCACCGCGCCGGGCACCGCCCGCGATCTTCGGCCCGCCGACCGCCAGCGCCGCCGCCCCCGTCGCATCGCCATACCCGCCGCGCGTGATCGGATGCCGGCAGTTCGCCGGCGACGGCGTGCTCGCCACCCTGGTCGCGCCGGTGCCGCCCGGCACCAACGGCCTGCGTGCGGAGGATGCGCAGGGCAGCGCCATCGCGGCCGTATGGCGCGTCACCACGGATCCGGCCGGCGCTGCCACGATGACCTGCCACCTGATGCTGCCGGACGGGGGGCCGGTGACGGTCACGCCGCTCTGCGACGACCTGGCCTGCGCCCCGCCCATCGATTTCCAGCCCGCGCAGGTCACGCCGGCCGATCCCTGGCGGCCGACCCGCTCCGGCATCGAATCCGAGGCGGTGGCCGGCGACCATCGCATCATCACCGGTTGGGTGGTGGCGCAGGAACCGCTGGGCGGGCTGTTCCTCGCCCCCGACTGCCAGCGCTGGTTCGGTGTCTCGGCCTTCACGCCGCGGCCAAAGATCATGTCGAAGCACGGCGGCTATCCCGTCGCGAAAATCGGCTTCGAACTGCGCGTGCCGCTCGACGCCACCCCGCACAAGACCGAGGCCCGGCTGCTCTGCGTCGCGCGCGATGGCACCGCATTGGACCTCTTGGTCGGCTGGCCGCCGCTGCCCGCCGAAAGCGCCGCATCCCCGGTCGGAGCCGTGGCATGAATGACATGACCCCGCCCTTGGCCGCGCCCGATCCCGAGACCTTCAACCCCAGCCCGGATCGGCCACTGCGCGTCGCGATCTTCGTGACCAACCCCCCCGGGGTCTATGGCGGCGGCCGCCTGGCCGCCTTCATCCTGGCCCAATGCCTGGCCAGCGTCGGGGCCGATGTCGCCTTCGTCACCAATGCCAGGCCGGTCTTCTACGACGACCTCAAGCATTTCGGGCATCCGGGACAGGTCGGGCTTTTCGTCACCAGGGATTTCCACACCGGGCTTCCGGACGGTGCCTTCGACATCGTCGTCATCATCCCGGGGCAGTCGCAGGACCGCCTGTTCTACATCGGCGCCCGCGGCTTCGCCCGGCGCCGCGGCGCGCGCCCCGTACTGTTCAACTTCGAAACACCCAACTGGTTCAACGCGTCATCGCCCGAAGCGCGCAGCGAAGACATGTGGCTGGAATGGCGGCGCTGCACCGAGGATGGTTGCCTCGTCCTCAGCAACTCCCAGCAATCCATGCATTTCGCGCAGTCCTACTACACCGACTTCCCGGACAGCACGCGGTTCGACTACTGGCACCAGCCCATCAACGTGCAGGCCCTCGCCCGCGTCGAACCGCAGTATCGCGAGAACCGCGTGGTCTGCTTCATCCGTGCGCGCGACCCGCACAAGGGCGGCCAGGACATCATCGACGTCCTGTCGGAGGATCTGCGCGGCTGGACGCTCTGCCTGATCGTCGGCAGCGCCACGCTCGACGAAGACTACCGCGACGCGATCTTCGCGGCGGCGGAGCCCTTCGGGATCAATATCGAGATCCGGCCCCTCCTGTCCGACAACGACAAGTTCGTCGAACTCAAGCGCGCGCGCATGCTGCTCTACCCCTCCCGGTTCGAGGGCTATGGCCTGCCGCCGATCGAGGCGCTGTCCGCCGGCACGCCCTGCGTCTGCTACGACCTGCCGGTCTTCCGCGAGGTCTGTGGCGACGCCCTCGTCGCCGCCCCCGTGGCCGACGTCGATGCCCTGCGCGATGGGATACGGCGCGTCGTCGACTCCGCGGCGGGCGATTGGGACCACCTCCAGCAGGCGGTGGCCTCCGTCGCCAGCATCCAGGCCTGCGGTGTCACCGCACTCCGCTCGCTGAACGATTTCCTGCGGACCCCCGCCCTGCCCTTGTCCCTGGGCACCCGTGGCGACGAGAAATCGCCGGCGCCGAACGCCGCGAACATCATGCGCGGCGGCTGGAAATACCTGCGGGAGCCGGGCTCGGCCGTGATCCAGGGCTGGGTCGCGACGAGCACGCCGCTGATCAGGCTGGAAGCCTTCGTCGGCACGCGTCCCCTTTGGGTGCAATCCGGCGTCGCCCGGCCCGATGTCATGAAGCGGCTGAACACCTTTCCGGTGCAGGACCCCGGGATCAGCATTCATTTGGGCCAGGACGACCTGGCCGCGCTGGACGCGGCCGGCAAGGGCGGCGTGCTGCTGCGGATTGTGACCGCCGATGGCGTGGTCGCGGACACGCTGCAACCCAAATGGGTCGGTTCCGCGCCGGGCGCCCCCTTGTTGCCACCACCCCTGCCCGACCGGCCCGACCTGCCACCGATCGGTGAGATCACCCGCGCCAGTTGCGACGAATACGGCGTGGTCGAATTCGACGGATGGGCGCTGGCACGCCCGGGCATCGAGGTCATTCGCTTCTGGTCGGGCGACCAGTTGCTGGGCGAGACCGTGCCGAACCGGGTGAACACCGGCATCCACAATCGCCACCGCGCCTATGGCGACGCCTTCGCGGGGCTGCACCTGGCGGCGCGCCTGCCGGAGGTATGCCTGGCCGAGGTGCCGTGGCGGGCCGAATTCCTGCGCGGCGACGACATGGTCTTCGCCCGCGGCGGGCATACCACGCCGCTGCGGCGCGCGCAGGCGACGCTCGGTGCCGATGTCGCCCTGCTTCCCACAGGGTTCCTGACCGACCGGACCCGCCCGCCCGTCGTCGCCCTGGTCGTGACGGATGCGGGCTTGCTGCAACCCCTCGCGGGGGCCGCACGGCGGGCGCTGCTGGCGCATCTGCGCCGGGCCGGCCACGAGATCCTGCTGATCCTGCACGGCAACCCGCATCGCTTCGCCGATGACCTGCCGCGCTGGCAGGCCCTGGCCGATGCGATCATCCTGGCGAATCCCCTGACGCCGCATCCCGGCGATACGGCGCCGCGCGCCGCGTGGGACCTGTCGTCATCGGCGCTGGAGGCCGTGCTCGCGGGCCTCACCGGTTATCCGGGCCGGTTGCGGCTCGTGCTTGGCGATGGGATCGGGCTGGCGCCTGCCCTTGGTATCCTGCGGGCGCAGGGCGGGTTGGCGCGGGCCATCCTGGTCGAGGCGACGCCACCGGATGCGGCGCTGGACATGGCGAGGCAGGACGACACGCGCCTGCTGCGCTTTGGCGCGGGCGATGACGCGCTGACCATCGGCTTCGATGCGCCTGGCCTGGCGGCCGAGGTGTCGCCGATCGCCGACCCGGCGCTCGACAAGGGCCCGGTCGTGGCGATCGACGCGACGGGTCCCGCGGTCGATGCGGCGCTGTTGCGCCCGATCCTGGCCGCGGCGCGATCCTTCGTCAGGTTGAAGCGCGCGCGCCTGGCGGTGGTGATCGACGCGCCACCCTTGGCCGCCGGCGCACAGTTGCGCGCGCGGCTCGGCCTGCCGCCCGAATGCCTGCTGCTGTGGCCACAGGCGGTCGCGGCCGCAGCACCTGGCCGGATCGCGACACTGATCATTCCGGGCCGTCACCCAACCGAGGGGCCGGTCACGGCCCTGGCGATCGCCCGCGGTATTCCACTGCTCGTCTGGAAGCCGGAAACGGCGCGCCCCGGTTTGCTTTCGGCGTTCCGCGCCACGGCGAAGGGGCTTGTCCCATGCGACAGCCCCGCCGAGTCAGGCCAGCACCCCTATGCGGCCTTCGATGATTTCCTGAAGGACGCGGCGGGGCCCTGACGCCCGCCGCGTCATCGGGCTTCAGGCGACGGCGTATTCCGCCTTTCCGACCAGCATATCCACGACCGTGGTGATCCAGATCATGTGCAGGCTCTCGACGATGTTGTAGGCGCGGGAGCCCACCCAGAAGTCGATATCGGCCAGGGCGCGCAACTGGTTGTCTGCCGCGCTGCCGGTGAAGGTCACCACCTTCATCCCGCGTGACTTCGCGTATTTCGCGGCATTGACGGCGTTCTTCGAATTGCCGGAGACCGAGATCAACACCAGCACGTCGCCGTCATCGCCATAGAACTCGACGGCCTTCGCCATGAAGTTCTCATAACCGAAATCATTCGACAGGCAGGTGATCAGGTTCGGTTCGTTGAAATCAACCGCCCGGACCTGGCCCTGCTTGGTGAAATCGACCGCACCATGGGAGGAAATCGAGGCGCTGGCCCCGTTCCCGGCGAACATCAGCTTGTTCCGGCCTGCCCGCACCGTCAGACAAAGATCGTGGAAGGCGACGAGGCGCGTCTTGATCTCGTCGGACACCAGCAATTTTTGATAAAGCGCGTAGTAGTCCTCAAGCCATGGTTCCCAAGCCATCATAAGTCTCCGAAAGCGATCAAAAAATGATCGTGGGTTGTGATTTTCCGCAAGCGGTCAGCACATAAAGCGACGCCCCGGTTGGGTGCCGTTCATGCATTCCCGTTTTCTCTTGGTGCAAAAACCATGCTCGAAAGTGCCGCTACACGCAATGCGGGAAATTCCGTGGTCTCTACGCGATCCACACCCGCCGCACCGCGATCAGTTGAAGAGCCGTTGCGGCCCATCACTGACCCGGAAGAGTCCTCAACTGCACTTTTTGCACCGCTATAGACAACTCCCGATCGTCGCTCTTGCCGTGACGTTTCGGTGAATCCGTGCGGATTGAATCGATGTCCAACCGCATTGTGGCGGCGTGGTTGATATGGCCCACCGGCGGCACCGCGATCAGGACGATACCGCTCTCCTCCCGCAGCACCGTCACCACCGTCCATTCACCGCCATCCAGCGCGACCCTGGTGGCGCCGAGAACATCGGGCGCCCGCGTGTCGAGGATGTGTAGCCGGACCTCGATGGGCCCTTTCAGCTTCGGGATGAACAGCGACGCGCGCGGCAAGGGGCCAATCCAACGGAAGGTGCCGCCCTTGCTGCTCTTTTCCTTGGCGTAGAAGCCCTCGGTCGAAAGGGCCTCTTCCATCGGGACAACGGCCTCGGTCGGCAGCACGATCGCTTCGGCCACCACGGGCGCGATGGCGGGCTTCGCCTCGGTCGCGCCCTGTTGCGCGGAACGGGCCGCGACCACGGGCGAAATCGCCTCGCCGCCGTGCCACTGCCCGGCCTGCACCGCCATCAGCCGTGCCTCCAGCATCGCCATGCGTTGCAGCATCCAGCCTGCCGCATCCTCGGGGCTCAGCCCGGCCAGGTCGTCCACATAGGATTGCAGCACACGCCGCTGCAGCGCCTGGTCGAATGGCGAACCGACGGGATCGGCGTCTTTCCACGCGATCCGGCGCGACAGCGCCGCCGCCAGCGCGTTCGCGGCATCCTGGAGTGAAGGGCTGCTCATCCGTCTTTCGTTCGCCATCAGCCGAGTGAGAGGGTAACGTCACATAGATCAACGCCCTGGCCAACCGCCTGCCCGGCGGCCACGCTGACGACCAGGTCGACCATCTCGGGCACGTCGCGCAGCCGGTGCCCCAGGTTGATCGACGCGCCGGCGGCCAGGTCGAATGCCTCGGTCATCACCAATTGGCGGGTCAGCGTGCCAAGCACGTCGATCTGCATCCGGAACCCGGGCGCGTTCTGCGGCAGCGCCCTCAGCCGCCCGGTCAGGCGCCGGCGCCCGGCCAGGGCGATGCCATGCCACACGGCGATGGCCGCGCCGCCGGTGGTCGCGCTCAGCCGCAGGGTTCCCTCGGCCTCCGTCCGCGGCCAATCCGGTTCGATCCCTTCGAGCCGCAGCCGACCGGATGCCGCCAGATCCGACACACGCAGCGGGGCGCGGCGCAGCAGCGCTGCGGCGTCGCCGACGCCGTAGCCCGCCTTGCGCATGGCATCGCCGCAGATGTCGAGGAACAGCAGCTTCTCGGGCGTGCTCCAGGCGACATCGGCCAGCCCCGGCCCCGCCGTGGCCGGGTCCATGCCGCTGCGTTCCGGCCAGGCCTTCAGCAGGTGCTGCTGGATCCGGGCGGCAACCGCATCGTCGAACCGTGCGAAGGCGCCAAGCTTGGCCAGGCTTTCCGCCGGCGTGTTCAGCAAGGCGCGATGGCCCAGCACGATGACCTGCGACGGACAGGCCGCGCGAAGGGCGACCCCGGCTTCCATCGCGGCCGTCCAGGACAGGCAGTGCTGCACGAAGTCCAGCCTGGGCTCCGTGCGCAACCGGCTGTTGACGGTCTGCACGCCATCCCGATGCAGGATCACCACGCGCGCCTTGGGCAGCTGCGGCAGGATGAACCGCAAGCCGGGCATGATCCCGGCCTCGGGCAGCCATTCCGCGGCGCGCAGCACTTGCTTGCCCCGCTCCGGCCCCAGCAGGTCCTCCAGCAAGGCCCGGGTGACACGCGGGGTCAGCCCGCTGGGAGGCGTTGGACGCCCGATGGCGGCGGCGCGCCGCGCGGCATTGCCACCCGCGGCCGCCAGCGCCGCGATTCGCGCCAGCTCGGCCAAGACATCGCGCTGCGGCACCCCAACGCCCAGCGCCTCCGCCAGCACCGTGATCCCCGACCGTGCGGGCCCGACGACGAACAGCACCGGCGCATCAATCATCGGGGGGGCTCCTGCGGACGCCGGCTCAGGCCGCCGGTTCGTGTACCAGCGGGTAAAGCGCTTCCGCCAGGGCCAGGTCCTCGGCCGTCTTGATCACATGGCCGGCCAGGCGGTTGAGGCTGCTCAGCCCGACCTTGCCGGCGTAGGTCGCGCATTGACCCGCCGCGGCGGCGGCCATGTAGGTGCTGCTGCGCCAGCCGGTGATCGACCAGGTGACACGCCGCACGGGCGGCAGGTCCTGCGAGTTGGTCTTCTCGGCCAAGGTGAAGTTCACGGGTTCGCCGCGGCAAAAGGCCTCCAGCGGCTCGTCGACCACGCTGAGCATCACGTCGAAGTCGCCGGCGATCATCTCCTGCGTGAAGCGCGTCACCTCCGCCACCGTCAGCAGGGGCGCGATGGAATGCACCTGGAACAGCCGCTCGCAGGCGTGCTTCTCGAGGAATTCGGCGACGAACTGTTCGCTGGTCGCGACATGATTGGCCAGCTCCTCGGGGCGCTTGTGGAAATGCGCGCCCTCGGCCACGGCGATCTCGCCAAAGGTGTCGTGTTCGGAATTGACCCAGACCTCGTCGAACACCCCGGCGGCGAGGCATTTGCGGACGGCATGGGCCAGCAGCGGGACGCCGCGCAGCGGCATCAGGTTCTTCTGCTTCAGGCGCTGGCTGCCCATCCGCGCCGGGATCATTGCGATGTTCTTCATGGTCGCCTCGTCAGGGTGCCCAGGGGCTCAGGAATCCAAGCGGGTCGGTGGCCGCGGCCAGCCCCGCGATCGCGGCGCGGCCCATCGCCACCACCGCCTCATTCGCGCTACCGCCGATATGGGCGGTGGCGATGAAATTCGGCAGGTTCAACAATTCGCTGTCCTGCGGCGGTTCCGAGGCGAAGACGTCGAAACAGGCGGCCGACAAGGTGCCGTCCATCAGGGCGGCCTTTAGCGCGACCTCATCCACCAGCCCGCCGCGGGCCGTGTTGATCAGCACCGCGCCCTTGCGCATCGCGCCCAGGCGCGGGCCGTCGATCAAATTGGCTGTGTCCGGCGTCGCCGGGATGTGCAGCGAAATGACGTCCGACCCGGCGACCAGCGCGTCCAGGCCGACACTCTCCACGCCGGTTTCGGCGCAGAAGGCGGCGATATCGCGAATGTCATGCGCCAGCACGCGCACGCCCAGGGCCCGTAGCATGCGACCCAATTCGCGGCCGACATGCCCGCAGCCGATCAGCCCGACCGTGGCGTCCGAAATCTGCCGCCCCTGGTATTGGCGCCAGATGCCGCCGCGCACTTCGGTCTGCGACGTGCTGACGCCGCGCAAAGCCGCGATCATGAAACACAGGGCCAGTTCCGCGACCGAACGGCGGTTCACGCCGCCGGTCCAGCCGACCTTCACCCCATGCCTGGCCGCGGCCCGCAGGTCGACGTTGTCGAGACCCACGCCGTATTTGCTGATGACGCGCAGCCCCGGCAGGGCAGCAAAAACCTGGTCGGTGATCTTTTCCAGCGCCACGACCGCCTGGTCATGACCGTCCAGGAAGCCGATCAACTCGTCCCCGGCCAGCGTGCGGCCGGTGTCGTTGAAGGTGACGTTCGGATAGACCGCCGCCAACTCGCCCCGCAGGATCGGGTGCTTTGAAAAGGACCGCGACAGGACCGCCACGCGCGGCGCGTTGGGCAGCGCCATTCAGGCTTCGGCCGCGAAGCGCATGGACACCGAGGAGTCCAGCGCGGGGAAGCGGGCGGTGACCAGCGTGCCGGTCGGCACGTCGATGTATCCCGTGCAGCTCCCCGAAGCGATGAACTGCCCGGCCTTCAGCGCGTAGCCACGCGCCAGGGCGGTGCGCACGAAGGTCAGAAGCGGCCCGAAGGGCCCGCCGTCGATCACGGCGCCGCCGCCGGTTACGGGGTCGCTGCCCTCGATCTCCAGGATGACGGGCGCATCGGTCAACCGCGCGGGATCGCCGAGTTTCTGGCCCGGCCCAACCACGAAGGATCCAACCGCGCCGACATCGGCGACCAGGCCGAAACCGCCGTGTGCGCCAAGGCCGACGAAGCGCGAACCGGGGATCTCGATCGACGGATGGACGGTGTCGATCGCCGCGATCAGCCCCGCCTCGTCCAGCCCCGCATCAGCGGCCGTCAGGTCGCGCGCCAGGCGGAAAGCGTATTCGCTTTCGACGCCACGCTGGCGGGCGGCGACGAAGGGCACATCGCCGCCATCGGGATAGATGCGGCTTTGCGGTATCGTGCCGAAAAACTGGCGTGGCAGCCCCAGGGTTGCGCGCACCTGCGCGATGGTCGCGCCCAGCTTGAAGGCCCCGATCGGACCCAGCTTGGGCGCGATGGCATCGACAATCCGTTCGGCGCCCGCAAGGTCCGTGGGAATATCGCCGGGTGCAGGCTCCACCACGTTCCGGGTATCAAAAGCAGCCGCAATACGGGCTGCCAATGCAGTGTCGTGTATCAAGGCCGCCACTCGCTCTTCAACGTTGTATGATTGCCACGCCGCTCGCCTCTCTGTAAAGCACAGGGGTCCTTTAGCCCACCGGGGTGATCTGAATTGCCTCACGCCGATCCCGACAAAATTGTTTCGCTTTTGGCGACCGCGGGCGAAGCGGTCCGAATCACGCGGGACTACCTGCGGCAACAGCGACAACGCCGCAGTGCGCCGGCCTCACAACTGGGCCGCGACATCAAGCTGCATGAAGACGCCGAATCGGAAGCGATGATCCGGGCGTTTCTGCGCGACCGCGCCGATCTGCCCGTGCTGGGTGAAGAGGGCGGCTGGGCCGGCCCGATGCCCGCGACCGATGGCCTGCACTGGGTGCTCGATCCGCTGGACGGGTCGTTCAACTACTTTCGGGGCGTGCCGCTCTATGCCGTCTCCCTCGCATTGTGCCGTGGGCGGGAGCCTCTTCTTGGCGCGATCTACGACCCCGAGCGCGACGAACTCTTCGCCGGCGGCGCGGGGCTTGGCCTGCGCGTGAACGGAAACCTGGTCGCCCAGCCCGCGCCGGCCCGGCAGATGCTGGCAACCGGCTTCCCGGCCAAGACCGAGGTGGCGGTGACCCTGGCCCGCCTCGGCGATCTGACCGCGGATTGGACGAAGATCCGCATGCTGGGTGCCGCCGCGCTGTCCCTTGCCTGGGTCGCGGCAGGCCGCCTCGATGGTTACACCGAGAGTGGAATCATGTGGTGGGACGTGGCCGCCGGCCTTGCATTGGCCCAAGGCGCGGGTGCCAGCACCGTGCTGTGCGACCGCGTGGCCGAGCATTCCGTGAACGTGTTGGTCGAACGCTGACCTCTGGCCCACTGAAGCCCGGCCAGATGGGCAGACCATGATTGGAGCAAAGCATATGGCGCATAACGTCGGTATCATCGGTTTCGGCAAGATGGGCCAGACCCGCGCCGCGGCACTGCAAACGGATGGTCGCGCGACCGTGGTGAAGGTCTACGATCCCCATCCGCCGAAGGATGTGCCCTTCGCCATCGCTGCCTCCGCGCAGGAGATCATCGACGATCCCAAGATCGGCATCGTCTTCATCTGCGCGACCAACGACGTGAACAAGTCGCTGACCATCGCCGCCCTGAATGCCGGCAAGCATGTGTTCTGCGAGAAGCCGCCCGCGTTCACCGCCGACGACGTGCGCGAGATCATCGCGGCCGAACGCGCATCGCGGCGAGTGCTGATGTATGGCTTCAACCATCGCCATCACGGCGCCGTCGTGAAGATGAAACAGATCATCGACAGCGGCACCTACGGCCGCGTGATCTGGATGCGCGGCCGCTACGGCAAGAGCGTCGACGGCGACTACCTGAAGACCTGGCGCGCCGACCCGGAGCGCGCCGGCGGCGGCATCCTGCTCGACCAGGGCATCCATATGCTGGATCTGTTCCTGCACATGGGCGGCGTCCCCTTCGACGATGTGCATGCCTATGTGTCCAGCCGCTACTGGAACATTCCCGGCATGGAGGACAATGTCTTCGCCATCATGCGCAACAGCGACACGGGTATCGAGGTGTCGTTCCATTCCACCATGACGCAGTGGCGGCACCTGTTCTCGCTCGAAGTCTTCATGGAGCGTGGCTACTGCGTGCTCAACGGCCTGAAAACCTCCTCCGGCACCTATGGCGAGGAAGAACTGACCATCGCGAAGAACCGCGCCACCGCGCCGGCCGCGAATTTCGATACCGAGGAGCGGATGCACTTCGCCATCGACACGTCATGGGCGCGTGAGGCGGAGCATTTCATGGATGCCGTGTCGCTCGGCATGCCCGTCACCATGGGCAATTCGCAGCACGCGCTGGACGTGATGACCTTGATCGACCGTATCTACGCGCACAACCACACACTGGCGCCGAACCTGCACGAGAAGTTGCAGATCGTCGGCCACGCCGACTGACGAAAAGCGGCGGCGCCGGACCGCGCCGCCGCTCAGGTCACGCGCGTTCCTCCGCCATGTGCGAGGAGCCGCCGCTCAACAGCAGCGCCTTTTCCGCGGCCTCCGCGGCGCCGTCCAGGTCGCCCGCCTCGGCCCGCAGATTGGACAGTTCCACGTAAGGGCCCGCATCTTGCGGTGCGATCGCGATGGCCTGCATCAGGAATCCCTCGGCCGCGGCATGATCCTTGCGCCGCGACGCGATGACGGCGCGACGGCGCAGGATGTTGACGCTTCCGCCGGGCGTCAGCGCATGCGCCGTCTTGGCCGCATCCTCCGCGGCCTCAAACTCACCCCGCAGCAATCGCAGCCCGGACAGATCGAAGTGCAGGGCCGGCTCCTCCCGTGATATCGTCATTGCCTGCTCGAGCAAGGCCACGGCGCGTTCGTAATTCTGCCGGCGCCCTTCCAACATGCTGAGTTGGCGCAGGAAATGCGTCTCGGTCCCTGAACTGCGTGCGACGGCGGCCTCGGCGGCTTCCGCCGCATCATCCAGCCTGCCCTCTGCCTGACGCAGTGAGGCCAGGTCGAAGTGCGGCCCGGCATCGGCTGGCGCGGCAGCCATGGCCTGACGAAGATGCTGCTCGGCGACAGCGAAATTGCGCCGTCGTATCTCGATCCCGGCGAGGCGCCGCAGGGCCGCCACCGACGCTTGCGGGCTGCGGGCGACCTCGGCCTCGGCGGCTTCGGCCGCGGCATCCCATCGGCCCTGTCCCGCCCGAAGCCGGGCCAGGTCGGCGTAGGAGGCCGGCTCATCCGGCGCCACCGCGATCGCCTGCGTCAGGAGTGCTTCGGCCTCCGCGGCATTATTGCGGCGAGCTTCGATAAACGCACGGCGGCGCAAGAGGTCACTGGAAGGGTCGGTGTGCAGGGTCTGGGCAACCAGCGCAGCCGCGGCGGCACCATCGAGATCGCCCTGTGCCAGCCGCAGACTGGCAAGGTCCAAATGCACGTCAGGATCATTGGGCGCTTCCTCGATCGCCCGCTCAATAAGCAGGATCGCCCGCGCCGTGTTCTTGCGCTGTGCTTCGATCAAACCGAGCCGCCGCAGAAAGGCGGTCGCGATACCCTTGTTTCGCAGGAAGGCGTCCTCGGCTGCCTCCGCCGCCCCGTCCAGGTCACCTTCCGCCATCCGCAATCCGGACACGTCGAAGTATGGCCACGGATCATCGGGCGCGCGCGACGTTGCGTCACGCAAGACCTGCTCAGCCGCGGCAAGATTGCCGCGCTGCTGCTCAATCCTGGCAAGGCGACGCAATGCGGGCACATGTGTTTCGGTACTGCATGCGACAGCGGCTTTCGCGGCCGACGCGGCACCATCCAGGTCGCCGTGCGCCATGCGAAGCCCAGCCAACTCGTAGTGCAGGCCGGCATGGTCCGGCTCGTGCAAAATGGCCTTTTCCAGCGCCGCACGCGCCGCGCTGACGTTCTTGCGCTGTTCCTCGATGCGCGAAAGCCGGCGGTAGAGGGGGCTCAGCTTCGGCGCATTGGCCGCCTTCGCACGCTGAATGGCCGCCTCGGCTTCCGCCACTTCCGCCGCAAGGCGCTCCGCCGATGCGGCGACGACATGGACGACCTCATCGGCCCCGCCCACCGGCTCCATCCCCAACTGGCGCGCCATGCGCTGGCGTGCGGCGGGTTTCAGCGTTTCGTAGTCGTCGAGCAGCAGGCTCAGGCATTCCGGCGTCTGCACCGCGGCGGCTTCTTCCGCGGTCCAGCCCATCTGCTGCTTGCCCAGGCTGTGGATCAGGTTGCGCGTCAGGCGCCGGATCAGCACCCATTCCGTCACCTGGTGCGACAGCAGCGCGATCGTCGCCTGGTCGGCCGCCTGCGCGAACTCCGCCTCCAGCTCCGCCGCCAGGCGCGCGAAGGCCGCATAGCGGATGTTGACGAAAAGCTGGCGTGACGCGCGGTAGTAGCGCGCCGCGCGCCCGGCCAGGCCGCGTTCGGCCAATGCGTCGTCGTCCTCGACGATGATGATCTCCGGCGGCGTCGGCAGGCGCGGCCGTGGTGGCGCCGGCGGGGGTTTTGGCGCGGATGGCTTGGCGTCGTTCGGCGCGGTCGCCTCCTCGATCCGGGGCGCTGCCTTGGCCGGCGGCGGCTTCACCTCGCCGCGGGGCACGGGCCTGGGTGTCGAGGCATCCGTGATGCCAAGCTGCTGCATCAGATCCTGCAGGTCGGCCTTGATCTCCTGCAGGTAGTCTTCCGTCTCCGGCAGCATCGCATCGATGATGCGCTTCAACCAGGATGGGATATGCGCCCGCACGGCCTCGGCGAAGTCGGCGAAATGCACCTGGCGCTGGTCGCCGTCCTGGAAGCGCAGGAATTGCCGATAGACCTCGGGCTGCGCCCCGAAGGAGGCCGGCAGTTCGATCAGCACCGTGCACAGCCTGGCCGCGAAGGTGAAGCCGTAGGTCGGCGCTTCCAGCGCCCAGCGGCGCCCTTCCACCAGCGCATAGACCTCCCCGTCGGAGATCACCGCCCCCAGGCCGACCGGGTTCATCGCCGGCATCGGCCGGGTCGAATCCGCGGCGCGGAATCCGTAGTGCAGGATCAGCCCGGCTGGCGTCACGACCCGTTCCACCCGGTCGAAGAACGCCGCCCCGAGCGGCGGCGCGAAGACGGTTTCAACCCCGGCGACCGCGGCATCGAGCCGCAGTTCGACCCCCTCCGGCAGGCGGAAGAAGCGCCGGCTCAGGCTCTGCATCACCCAGTCGGCGGCGACCGGCGGGTTGTCGGCATAGGGTGCGGCGACCGTGTCCTGGTCGAGCGTGTTGCCCATCAGGATGACCTCGGTCCAGTCGTGGCCCAGGTCGTGTTCGCCCTCGGCCCGGCACAGGGCGGTGACATCGACGACCTCGAGCCCGCCCTGCACCCCCGGGGCGCTCTGCCGCAGACGGCCATAGACGCCGTTGCGCTGGCCGATGACGATCTGCGACACGCGGCCGTCCTGGCAGGAGCGGTACATCAGGCCGAACTTGTTGGACGCGAGCGAGGCGACCTTGGCCCCCATGCCGAAATTGCCGTCCAGCGCCACGGTCTTGAACAGCGAGGAGGACAGGTCGGAGATCTTCAGCAATTCCTCCGGTGACAATCCGCGGCCGGTGTTCCACAGCCGCAGCTTCATCGCGTCGCCGACCGAACAGGCGCTGATGCGGACCTGGGGCGCGGCCCCGGTGGCGCTGCGTGCCGCCTCCAGCGCGTTCACGACCAGTTCGCGCAGCATCATCGTCTTGGGGCAACGCTCGATCGTGGAGGCGACCATGAAGGCCTCATCGGCGATGCGCAGCGGGACGACGACGGTGTTGGGGTGCATCGGCAGCAGGTCTCCAAGTTTCGGCACCTTCGGGATGGGCCCGAAGGACTGGCGTAGCGTCTGTTGGGATTTCTTGGCGCGGCTTTGTAGCAAGCGTTCGCCTGAGCTTTTACCCTGTCCGTGCTTGGCGCGTCCACCGGATTGCCGTGTCGCGGGGCCACGACCACGTGACACGGAGCTGCCCCAAAAATACCACATGGACCGGCGGGTGAGGTGTTTGCGCCGCGACCTGGGGACCGGTCGCCCTTGACTGAGGATCAGGCCGCCGCGGTCCTTCGGGCAAGACGTTGCGCCAGACCGATGGGGCCGGATGTCGCGCCGGTGTATGTTTTATTGCCGGCGCCAATTTTTGCGATGACGGCGCCCGTCGCGCGACGTCCATTTTTGTGGCCCGGCTGGTGGTTTGCGGCGCTACACGCGGATCTGTCGCGACTTGCCCCGCTGCACGTTGGAGGCGGCGTCGACCTCGATGCGGATGAACCTGTGCGTCGGCGGACTCGGCGTGCTGTTTCCCTCAGGTCCAAGCATGGTGATGTTTCAGGACGCCAATGGCGGCAGCCGCGATTCAGATTCTGTCTGGCTCTCGGCCGGGCCTCGGTTGTGCTCGCGCGTCGTGGCCAGAAACCGGGGCTGACGCTGCCGGAAGACCTGCCTATCGTCTCGCCCGCACGCGTCCTCGGGGTGGGCCAGCCGCATCGGCGTCTCGACGACAAGATCGGGCACCGGACCTGGAGCAAGGCCACCTGATTCGCCAGAATCGCGACCTTCCGATTTCCCTGGGACTCTTCTAGACTGTGCGGTGAGCGAAACATTGTTCGCTGGCCGAACTTCTGCGACGGGAGGGCGTGTGGCGCGGCGCCTCGGGATCATCGTCAACCCGATTGCCGGCATGGGTGGCCGCGTGGGGCTGAAGGGCACCGACGGGGCTGAAACCCTGTTGCGCGCGCGCGCGCTGGGCGCGGAGCCGATTGCCGCGGCGCGTTGCCTGCGCGCCCTGCGCCGGTTGATCGCCGAGGCTCCCTGCCAGATTCTCGCGCCCCCCGGCGCCATGGGTGGCGCCGTCGCCGCTGACGCGGGGCTGGCACCGACGGCCATCGACCTGCCCACGCAGGACGCCACGAACGCCGAGGACACCCGCCTGGCCGCGACCCGGATGGCCGCGGCGGGGGTCGACCTGATCCTGTTCGCGGGCGGCGACGGCACCGCGCGCGACGTCCTGGCGGGCGTGGGGCTATCGGTGCCGATCCTGGGCGTCCCCACCGGCGTCAAAATGCAATCGGCCGTGTTCGGCACCAGCCCCGAAGCCGCCGGCAGCATCGCCGCGCGCTTCCTGCGCGACGGCCCTGGCCGCATCAGGCTGCGTGAGGCGGAGGTGATGGACCTCGACGAGGCCGCCCTGCGCCAGGGCCAGGTCGTCGCCCGCCTGTTCGGCACGGCGATGGTCCCCGATGACGGCCACAGCATGCAATCAGCCAAGGCACCGTCATTGCCTGACGATGATGATGCGCTGGATGCCCTGGCCCGGCGCGTGGCCCGCGAATGGCCGGAGGATCGCCTGCTGATCCTCGGCTGCGGCACCACCACACGGCGCCTCAAGCGCGCCCTGGGCTTCGAGGGAACCCTGCTGGGCGTGGACGCCATTCTGGGTGGATACCCCGTGGCACTGGATGTGTCGGAGGCGACCCTGCTGCACCTGCTGGAGCGCACGCCGCGGGCCGCCATCGCGGTCAGCCCGACCGGCGGCCAGGGCTTCCTGTTCGGGCGCGGCAACCAGCAGATCAGCCCCGAGGCGATCCGCCGCGTCGGCCGCGACGGCATCATGGTGCTGGCCGGCGCGCGGAAACTCCTGGGGCTGCGACCCACGGTCCTGCACGTCGACACCGGCGATATCGCGGTCGATGCCATGCTGGCCGGGCACATCGCCGTCCATACGGCGCCCGGGCGGCAGATGATCATGAAACTGGTGACCTGACGCATGGGAGCAGACTGATGACGGCACATCCCTGGATGGCCAATTCAACGCCGGCGGCGAAGGCCGCGATGCTGGAGGCGATCGGCGCGCCCGATATCGCGTCGCTCTTCGCGCAGATCCCGGCCGCGCATCGTTTTCGCGGCACGTTGGACCTCCCCGAGGCCATCCCATCGGAGGTCGCGCTGAAGCGCCACATGCTGGGACTGCTGCACAAGAATCGTTCGGCGGAGGAGAATCTCTCCTTCCTCGGCGCCGGCATCTGGCAGCATCACGTGCCCGCGGTGGTGGATGAGATCGCCGGCCGCAGCGAATTCCTGACGAATGTCTGGGGCACGCCGATGACCGACCATGGCCGCAACCAGGTCTGGTTCGAATTCTGCTCCCAACTCGGCGAATTGGTCGGCATGGAATTCGTCGGCCTGCCCGTCTATTCCTGGGGCTGCGCGGCCGGCCACGCGGCCCGCATGGCGGCACGCATCACGGGACGGCGCGAGATCCTGGTGCCGTCCGACATGGACCCCGAGCGCCTGGCGGTGCTGCGGCAATATTGCGAACCGGAGGGTTCGGCTGGGCATATCGCGGTCGTGCCGCTGTCCGCCGATCCGGCGACCGGCCTGCTGGATTTTAGCGATCTGGCCAGCAAACTCTCCCCCCGCACCGCTGCTGTCTATTTCGAGAATCCGGGGTTTCTCGGCGTCATCGAAACCCAGGGCGCGGAGATCGCGCGGCTGGCGCGCGCGGCGGGCGCGGAGACGATCGTGGGGGTCGATCCGATCTCCCTCGGCGTGCTGGCGCCACCGGCCGACTACGGTGCGGATATCGTGATCGGCACCATCCAGACCCTGGGGATCCACATGCTCTGCGGTGGTGGTGCCGGCGGCTTCCTGGCGACCCGCGACGAGGAACGCTACGCCCGCGAATACCCGACATTGAACATCTCCATCGCCCCGACCACGACACCGGGCGAATGGGGTTTTGGGCTCTGCCTGTCGCATCAATCGTCCTATGGCATGCGTGAGGAAGGCAAGGACTGGACCGGAAACTCCGTCTACCTGCATGCCATCGCCGCGGCCGCCTACATGACCTTGCTCGGCCCGCGCGGCTTTTTCGATATCGGCGAACGCATCCTGCAACGCACCGCCCATGCGGCGCGCGTTCTGGCGGCCGTTCCTGGCATTCGCGTGCGTTTTTCCGACGGTGTCTTCAAGGAACTCGTGGTGGATTTTTCCGCGACCGGCCGCAGCGTGGCCGACATCAACCGCGCACTGCTGGCGCGGGGTATCTTTGGCGGGCGCGACCTGTCGCCGGATTTTCCACGCTTCGGCCAATCCGCCCTCTACGCCTTCACCGAAATCCATACCGAGGAGGACACACAACGTCTGGCCACGGCACTGACGGAGATCCTGGCATGACCACCTCGCCCAGGCTCTACCACCAGGCCCGCTGGCATGAACCGGTGGTGATGGAATTGGGCGCGCCGGGCCGGCGCGGGTTACTGCTGCCGGCGGCGGAACCCGCCGTCGCCGCGACCGGCGATGCCGCCTCCCTCGTGCCCGCCGCCATGCGCCGCGCACGCCCACCCGCCCTGCCCGAGATGACGGAACACGACACCCTGCGCCACTACCTGCGCCTGTCGCAGCAGGTGCTGGGCATGGTCGGCATCAGCCTGTTTGGCACCTGCACGATGAAGTACAATCCGCGCCTGTCGGAAGCCCTCGGCTTGCGCCCGCAGATGGCCGACCTGCATCCGTTGCAGGATCCTTCGACCCTGCAAGGCGTCCTGGAAATCATGTGGCGCTTCGACCACATCCTGCGTGCGCTGTCGGGCATGGACCGCTTCACCTTCCAGGCCGCAGGCGGCGCCGATGCCGCCTATACCCATGTCTGCGTCACGCGCGGATGGCTTTCCGCGCGGGGCGAATTGGGTGTGCGGGATGAGATCATCACCTCCATCCAGTCCCACCCCTGCAACCCGGCCACGGCGGCCGCCGCCGGCTTCAAGGTGATCACCCTGCCGCTGGAGGAAGGCGGCTACCCTTCGCTCGATGCGCTCAAGGCCGCGCTGTCGCCGCGCACCGCCGCGCTGATGATCAACAACCCCGATGACATGGGCATCTACAACCCACAGATCGTGGAATGGGTGCGCCTGGTGAAGGAGGCGGGGGCGCTCGCCTTCTACGACCACGCCAACTTCAACGGCGTGATGGGCAAGATCCGCGCGCGGGACCTTGGGTTCGATGCCTGCATGTTCATGCTGCACAAGACCTTTGGCGGGCCGAAGGGCGGCGGTGGGCCGGCTGTCGGTGCCTATGGCTGCTCCGCCGAACTGGAACCCTTCCTGCCACGCCCCTTGGTCGGGCGCGCCGATGATGGGCGCTTCACGCTTGACGTCCCCGCCGACAGCGTCGGCAAGGTACGCGAATTCATGGGCAATGTGCATATCGTGATGCGCGCCTATGCCTGGGCACGCGGCATGGGCGCCGCCGGCATCCACGAGGCATCGGATCTGTCGGTGCTGGCCAACAACTACATGCAGAAGGGCCTGGCCGCGATCCGCGGCGTGGCCCTGTCCAACCCCGATGTCACGGCGCCGCGCATGGAGATGACGCGCTACGGCCTGGGCCCGCTGAAGCAGGACACCGGGCTGGGAGTCGTCGAGGTCGGCAACCGCATGACCGACTACGGCGTCGACGCGCCCTGGCTGTCGCACGAACCCTGGGTAGTGCCCGAACCTTTTACGCCGGAGGCCGGCGAACTCTGGTCGAAGGAAGACATCGACACCTGGGTCGCGGTGGTCGCGAAAGTTTGCGACGAGGCCTATACGACGCCGGACATCGTCCGCGACGCCCCCCACAACGCCGCCATCGGCAAGATCGACGCCGAGGCCTGCGAGGACCCCGCCCGCTGGGCCACCACCTGGCGCGCGTTCCAGCGCAAGCGGGCGTGATCCTCCGCTGGCATGGGCCGCAGGGGGCGCGCGACCTGGCCTTCCAGCCGGGCCAATCCCTGGCGGCCGCGCTGACCGCCGCCGGTATCCTGGCCTTGCGCCAGACCCGGCGCGACAGCCCGGGGCGCGGCCTCTTCTGCGGCATGGGCGTCTGCCAGGACTGCCTGGTGGTGGTCGATGGAGAGCCGAACCAACGCGCCTGCATGACCAAGGCACGCGCAGGCCAGCAGGTCGCGTGGCAGCCCTATCCGGCGGCGGCTGCGACCGTATCGGCCGGCCCGATGTCGGACCCTCCACCGGTCGAAGCCTGCGAATTGCTCATCCTGGGCGGCGGCGCCGCCGGCCTGTCCGCCGCCATCACGGCGCGCCGCTGCGGGCTGGACGTGGTGCTGGTCGACGAACGCGCCGTCGCCGGCGGGCAATACTACAAGCAAGCGGCGCCGGGAGTGACAGCACTCGACGCGCAAGCACGCGAAGGCGCGGCACTGGTCGCGGCCGCCGAAGCATCCGGCGCCACCATCCTGCGCGGCGCCGAGGCCTGGGGCGCTTTTTCCGCCGACCGCATCGCGATCTTCGACGGCAGCCGCACGCGCATGCTGGCCCCCGCCGCGCTGATCGTCGCGACCGGCGCGCAGGAGGCCGGATTGCCCCTGCCCGGCTGGACCTTGCCCGGGGTGATGACCACCGGCGCCGCGCAGACATTGTGGCGCAGCTATCGCGTCACCCCGGGCCGCCGCGTGCTGGTCGCCGGCAATGGCCCGCTGAACATGCAGGTCGCATTGGAACTGGCCGCCGCGGGCTGTCACATCGTCACCGTCGCCGAGGCTGCGCCCCTGACCAACGCCGCTGCGACACTCGCGATGCTGCGCGCCGATCCGGGGTTGGCCCTGCGCGGTGCCGGACTGCTGGCACGCATGCGGCGGCACGGCATCCCGCTGCGGCGGGGCACGCACCTGCTGCGCGTGGACCAGCACGGCACCGCCCTGCGCGCGACCTTGGCGGACAACACATCCTTCAACGTGGATGCAGTGCTGATGGGCTACGGCTTCCAGCCCGCGAACGAGGTGCTGCGCGCCCTGGGTGCCGCGCATGACCACGATGCCGCGCGCGGGCACCTGGTCACCCGGCGCGACGCCGATGGGATGACAACGGTCGATGGCGTCTATGCGGCCGGCGATTGCGCCGGGCTTGGCGGCGCCCCGGCCGCGCGGGAGGAAGGCATCATCGCCGCCCTCGCCGTCGCGCGCCGCCTGGGTCGCACCCCACCCGCCGATAGGCGCGCCATCGCGCGCCTGGCCCGCCACCGCCGCTTCCAGGCCGCCCTATGGCGCTTTTTTGCTGCCCCACACCCCGGCGTTTCCCTTGCCGATGACACCACGCTGATCTGCCGCTGCGAGGAAGTGACCAAGGCCGAGATCGCCACCGCAATGGCCGATGGCACCCCCTCGATCGGCGAAGTCAAGCGCCGCACCCGCTGCGGCATGGGCCGCTGCCAGGGGCGCACCTGCGCCCCCATCCTTGCGGCCTGGTTGGCCGAGACGCAGGGCCGGCCGCTCGACGGCATGGCACTCTTCGCACCCCAGGCGCCGATCAAGCCCGTCGCCATCGCCGACATCGCCGCGCGATGATCTCCGCCGAGATCGACATCGCCGTGATCGGCGGCGGCATCGTCGGCATCTGCGCGGCGCTGGAATTGGCACGCGACGGCCGCGGCGTGCTGGTGCTCGACGACGGGCGGCACAGCGGCACCACGGCCAATGCCGGCAGCCTGCATGTGCAGATGCAAAGCCGCTTCTTGCGCCTGTATCCGGACCAGGTGCCGGGGCTGGAAGCGTCGTTGCCGCTGTATGTCGCGGCCGCGCGGCTTTGGGCGCGGCTGGCGCAGGATCTCGGCACCGACATCGAACTGCGCGCGACGGGCGGGCTGATGGTGGCCGAGGATGCGGCCTCGCTCGGCTTCCTCGCCGCCAAATGCGCGCGTGAGGCAGCGCTGGGCTTGCGCGTGCACATGCTGGGCGCGGCGGAACTGGCGCGCATCGCGCCCTACCTCGGCCCTGCCGTCATCGGCGCGGAGCTGTGCGAGGACGAGGGCAAGCTGAACCCCCTGCTGGCCAATGAGGCGCTGCGCCGCGCGGCACTGGCGGCCGGCGTGGTGCATGCGACCGAAACCCGCGTGACCGCGCTGCGCGCATCCGGGCCGGGCTGGGTGCTGGAAACCCCGCGTGGTGTGGTGCGTGCGGGCCGGGTGCTGCTGGCGGCCGGTGCCGGCACCGGGGCGCTGGCCGCGATGGTCGGCCTGCCTGTGCCGACGGTGGCGGAGCCGCTGCACATGAATGTCACCGAAGCCACCGCGCCGCTGATCGGCCACCTGGTGCAGCACGCCGAACGCATGATCACGATGAAGCAACTCGCCGCCGGCCAGGTGGTGATCGGTGGCGGCTGGCCCGCGCGCCTGGCGCCGGGGAATGGCCAGCCGCAGGTCGAGGCTTCCAGCCTGTTCGGCAACCTCGGCCTGGCGCAGCACCTGGTGCCCCGCGTCGGCCGGCTGCGCCTGATCCGCACCTGGGCCGGGGTGAACACCACGGCCGACGGCCAATGCATCCTGGGCGCGGCACCGGGGCGGCCGGGGCTGTTCTTCGCCGTGCCGGGGGATGCCGGCTACACGCTCGGCCCGCTGGTCGGGCGCATGGCGGCGGCGGCGATGCAGGGGCGGGACGCGGGCTTCGACATCGCGCGTTTTTCCGCCGCGCGATTTGGTTAGATCAGCCCAGGGCCGCCCGGATGCGCGACGCGGCGTCCAGCATCTCCGGCAGGAAGCGCAGGCGCAGATCATCCATCGGCACGCGGCTGGTCGGGCCACAAATGTTGATGGCACCCAGGGTCACGCCATCGCGATCCCGCACCGGCACCGACAGCGATCGCAGCCCCAGTTCCAACTCCTCATCCACCAGCGACCAGCCTTGGCGACGCGCCTGCTCCACCTGTTCGCGCAGCAGCGGCTTCGACGTGATCGTCCGCGGCGTGCGCGCCACCGGCACGCTGTCGTCCAGCACCCGATCCGCCGCAGCCGGCGACAGCCCGGCGAGCAACACGCGCCCGACCGAGGTGCAATACGCGGGCGTCTTGCTGCCGACCCGCAGGCCCACATTCACCAGGTGCAGCGACGACGGAATGTGCAGCACGTAGAGCACCTCGCCACCCTCCAGCACCGCGCCGTAGCAGCTTTCGCCCAGCCTCTCCGACACCTGCGCCAGGATGGGGCGGGCGACATCCCAGACGCTGGCGGCCGCCAGGATGGATTGTCCGAGTTCGAGCAATTTCGGCGTCAACGCGAAGCGCTTTCCATCGGACACCGCATAACCCGCCTGCACCAGCGTCAGCAGGAAGCGCCGGGCGCTGGCGCGCGACAGGCCGGTGGCCTCGGCCACCTCGCTCAGCGTCATGCGAGGGCGGCTGCGGCTGAACGCCTTCAGCACCTCGAACAGCCGCAGGACGGCGTGGATGATCTCCCGGTCGCCTTCACGTGGCTCAGTGTCGGGCAGGATGGGGGCGTGCTGATCCATGGGTCTTCCGATGTTCGTTCAGCGAACACTTTAACGAAAACCGCCCGCTCTGCGAATAGGCCCTTGTTCGCCGGGAAGGCATCATGTTCACTCTGCGGCACTGTGTTCGCACAGCAGCACGGCTGCTGGCAACGCCATTGGAGGGAGAGCCGGCCATGTCGATCCGCAGCACCGAGCATCTGACGCGCCGCAGCCTGGGCGGCCTGGCCCTGGGGGCCGCGGCGGCCGCACCCGGCTTCGCACAGGCCCAGGCGCCCACCACCCTGCGCTGGTGGTCGCCCCAGACCGCCCCCGCGCAACGCGAAGCCTACAACTTCCAGATCCGCACCTTCGAGGAAGCCAACCCCGGCGTGCGCGTGGTCTTCGAAGCCACGAGCGACGAGGGCTACCCGGCACAGATGGCCGCCGCCTTCGCCTCCGGCCAGGTGCCCTCGGTCGTCACGCACCTGCCGTCCTTCGCCGTCGCGACCTATTGGGACAACGGGCTGCTGGAACCGTTCAACGACGTGATCCAGGCTATCGGCCCGCAGAATTTCTACGAGGGCGCCAACCGCGTCTATGAAATCACCCCGGGCCAATATGCCGGCACCGGCATCGGCAATTCCGCGGCCAATATGCTGTGGATGCGGCGCGACCTGATGGAGCGCGCGAACATCGCCGCGGCCCCGCGCACCTGGGAGCAGTTGCGCGACGCCTGCCGCCGGATGCAGGGCGGTGGCGTCTTCGGTGCGCCATTGCCCTTCGCACGCAATTCGATGACCAGCCTGATCTTCGTCTGCTTCGTGCATGGCGCCGGCGGCCAGGTCTTCACGCCCGATCTGCAGGTCGCGGTGGACACCGACGCCTTCCGCAACGCGCTGGAATTCTACAAGTCGATGCGGGAATTCTGCCCGCCCGGCGCCAATGCCTATTCCTGGGGCGACAGCCTGACCGCCTTCGTCGCCGGCGCCACCGCCACCGGCATCTACGCCGGCCGCGTGATCGCCAATGTCGCGGCGCAGAACCCGCGCATCGCGCCCTTCGTCACCTGCCACGACTACCCGACCATATCGGCCGAGGTGCCGGCCTGGACCTTCAACGACTTCCCCTCGGTGATGATCCCGAAGGTCGCGCCGAACATCCCGCTGGCCAAGCGTTTCGCAGCACATCTGTTCCGCGCCGATGGCTATATCCGCCAGCTGCACGCGGCCCCCGGCCATGTGCTGCCGGTGTTGAAGACGATTTCCGCGATGCCGGAATACCAGGCCAACCCGCTGATCCAGGCCAATCGCGCCGCGGTCGACCTGATGAGCGAAAGGGCCGCCGCGGGCCACAACCTCGGCTGGGAAAGCAACACCCATCGCCCCAATACCAAGGCCGGCCAGATCATCGCGAGCCATGTCTTGGCCGAGGCGGTGCAACGCTATGTCATCAACAACGAACCGATGGCCCAGGTGGTATCGACGACCGCGCAACGGCTTGAGCAGTTGATGCGCGGCTGATGCCCGCGCCAAGCGCGGCCGGGCGAACGAATCCGCTCGACCGCAAGGATGCCTTGCTCGGCGTGATGCTGATCGCGCCGACAGTGCTGATCTTCTGTGCCGTGATCGTCTATCCGCTGGTGTCGGCGCTGTATCTCAGCCTGTTCCGCATCTTCACGCCGACCTTGCAGGGCAGTTTCGTCGGGCTGTCGAACTACACCGACCTTGCGGCATCGCCGGAGTTCTGGCGATCGCTGGTCAATACGGCGGTCTGGACGGTGCTGACCCTGACCTTGCAGATCGTCTTCGGTGTGGCCGCGGCGCTGATGCTGAACCAGGCGATGGTGATGCGCAGCCTGGCGCGCAGCCTGATCCTGTTTCCCTATTTCGTGTCCACCGTGGTCGCCGTCCTGGTCTGGCGATGGCTGTTCAACGACCTTTATGGAATCCTGAACCATCTCGCGATATGGACGGGCATCCTGTCCATGCCGCTCGACTGGTTGGGCAGCATGCCCAATGCGATGGTCAGCATCGTGCTGGTTGGGGCGTGGAAATACTTCCCCTTCGTCGTGATCGCCGTGCTGGCGCGGCTGCAAACCATTCCGGAACCGCTCTACGAAGCAGCGCGGATCGACGGCGCCGGCGCCTGGGGTCGCTTCACCGACGTCACCCTGCCGCAGTTGAAGGAGGTCCTTCTTGTCGTCATCCTTCTGCGCGCAATCTGGGATTTCAAGGAATTCGACCTGATCTACCTGCTGACCGGCGGCGGCCCGGTCATCGCGACGCAGACCCTGCCGCTGATGGTCTACAAGGAAGCTTTTGGCTTGAACGACATGGGGCGGGCCAGCGCCGTCGCGGTGGCGATGATGCTGGTCATGCTGGGGTTCATGCTGCTCTACCTGCGCGTGTCGCGCGATGGAGAGCGCAAGTGAAACGCAGTATGCTCGGCCGCATCGCCTTCAACCTGCTGGCCTGGTCGGTGGTCTTCGTCACCGCCTTCCCATTGGTCTGGATGGTGATCACCTCCATCAAGCCGCAGTTCGAACTCTTCCGCATGCCGCCGACCTTCTGGCCCGAAAGCGTGACCTTCGAACATTACATCCGGCTGCTGACCGAAACCCCGTTCCTGCTCTACATGCGCAACTCGCTGATCCTGTCCACCGCCACGACCATCCTGGTCGTCGCGGTCGCGACCCTGGGGGCGCATAGCCTGGTCCGCTTCCGCTATCGCGGTCGCGAGGCCCTGGCGCGGCTCGTGCTGTTCACCTACCTGCTGCCATCGGTCGTGCTGCTGCTGCCGCTGTACCTGATGATGGTATGGCTCGGCGTCGCCAATTCACTGCTGAGCCTGGTGATCGCCTACACCACCTTCGCCCTACCCTATGCGCTTTGGCTCCTGCGGAGTTTCATGCAGGGTATTCCCGATGACCTGGAAGCCGCGGCGCTGGTCGATGGGGCCACGCGGATGGGCGCCTTCTTCGACGTGATCCTGCCGCAGGCGCTGCCCGGCATCATCTCCACATCCTTGTTCACCTTCATCCTGTCCTGGAACGAATACCTCTACGCGCTGGTGCTGGTGAACACTGACAGCGCGCGCCCCCTGACGACCGGTGTCATGTCCATGCTGGTCAGCGCCTTCAACATCGAATGGTCCCTTCTGATGGCAGCCTCCGTCATGATGAGCCTGCCGCTCATCATCATCTTCGCTTTCCTGCAAAGCTATCTGACGCGCGGCTTCGGTGCTGGTGGTGTGAAGGGATGAGCGATACCCAATACGAAGTGCGATTCGACGGCGTCCAGAAAGCCTTTGGCGAATCCTATGCCGTGCGCGACCTGAACCTGACCATCGCGGGCGGTGAATTCGTCAGCCTGCTCGGCCCATCCGGCTGTGGCAAGACCACGACCCTGCGGATGTTGGCGGGGTTGGAATTCCCCACGGAAGGCCAAATCTCGATCGGTGGCCGCGTGGTGAATGAGGTCGCGCCCGGCGCGCGCGACATTGCCATGGTGTTCCAATCCTACGCGCTCTACCCACATATGACGGTCGCCGAGAACATCGCCTATCCGCTGAAGAAGCGCGGGGTCGAAAAGTCCGAACGCGGCCGTCGCGTCGCCGAGGTCGCCGACACCCTGCAACTGGGCGCCCTGCTCGCACGCAAGCCCCGTCAGCTTTCGGGCGGCCAGCAGCAACGTGTCGCACTTGGCCGCGCCCTGGTGCGCGATCCGCGCGTGTTCCTGCTGGACGAACCGCTGTCGAACCTCGACGCCAAGCTGCGCCACCATATGCGCGCCGAGTTGGTGGAATTGCATCGCCGTCTTGGCCGGACCTTCGTCTACGTCACGCATGACCAGCTTGAGGCGATGACCATGTCCAACCGCATCGCCGTAATGCATGAGGGCGTGCTCCAGCAATTCGGCACGCCATCCGATGTCTACGAACGCCCCGCGAACCTGTTCGTCGCGGGCTTCATCGGATCGCCCGGAATGAGCCTGCTGAAAGGCGAGGCGCGCGACGGCGCCTTCCGCAACCCGGCGGTGACCCTGCGCCTGCTGCAAGCGTCGGCATGCCAGGCCATGGTGCTCGGCATCCGGCCGGAGGATGTCATCCTCGGCCAAGGCCCCTTCACCGCCCGCATCCGCCTGGTCGAACCCACGGGCCACGAACAGATCGTCGCACTCGACCTGCCGGGCGGCGAGGCATTGACCGCGCGCGCAGCCCCCGACATGACCCTGCGCGCCGGCGAAACACTTGCCTGGGGCGTGCGCATCCCGCGCCTGCACATGTTCGATGCCGCCAGCGGCAACCGCCTGGCCGTCACACTCGCCGAATGAACAAGAGGAGAGTCTTCATGGACCGCAACAGCGTGAACTGGGCCGGGCCGATGCCCGCCGTCACGACCCCCTTCGACGCCAGCGGCGCCGTCGATCGCGATGGCTTCACCGCCAACATCAGCCGGCTGCTGGATGAAGGCGCGACCGGCGTGGTCGCCTGCGGCTGCACGGGCGAATTCTGGACGCTGTCGGCCGATGACCGCCGCACCCTCTACACGGCCACCGTCGAGGCGACGCGGGGCCGTGGCACCGCCATCGTCGGCGTCGGCTGCGTCAGCGCGGCGGAGACGCTGGCCTATGCGCGCATGGCCGCCGATGCGGGCGCCGATGGCGTGCTGGTGTTGCCGCCCTATTTCGTGAAGCTGACCGATGACGAGATCTTTGCCCATTTCGCCACCGTCTCGGCGGGGTCGCCGCTGCCGATCATGGCCTACAACATCCCCGGCAATGCGGTGAATGCGATCTCGCCCGCGCTCGCCGACCGCCTGGCCGCGCTCGACAAGATCGTGGCGATCAAGGAAAGCAGTGGCGACTGGAACAATTTCTACGCCACGCTGATTGCGGTGAAGGATCGGCTGCGCGTGTTCTGCGGCCCCTCCTCGGTCTTTGGCGTGCCCGCCGTCACCTTGGGCGCCGATGGCACCGTGGATTGCTTCCCGAATGTCTGGCGCGGCTGCACCGATCTTTTCCATGCCGCCAAGGCGGGACGCATGGAGGAAGCCGCGGCCCTGCAAGCGACCTGCCGCCTGCTGACCGATCTGTTCGTGACCGAGGGCCGCACGATCTACCCGGCGACCAAGGCCGCGATGGACCACCTCGGCTTCCCCGGCGGCGGCTCGCCCCGGCCGCCGCTGCAACCCTGCGTCGGTGAACCGCTGGAGGGGCTGAAGCGCGGCCTCGCGGCCCTCGGGATCGGAAGCTAGACCATGGACCTCGGGATACGCGGCAAGCAGGCCATCGTCTGCGCCGCCAGCAAGGGCTTGGGGCGCGCCTGCGCCGAAAGCCTCGCACGCGAAGGCTGCGACCTGACGCTCATCGCCCGCACCCTCGAACCGCTGGAACAGGCCGCGGCCGAGTTGCGCGCGCAGCACGGCGTGCGCGTCACCATCGTCGCCGGTGACGTGAACACCGCCGCGGGGCGCGACGCCTTGCTCGCCGCCTGCCCCGCCGCCGATATCCTGGTGACCAGCCCCGGCACGCGCCAGGTTCCCGGCGATTTCCGCACATGGGAGGAGGCCGAATGGCGCCGCTGGTGGGACGAACATTTCTACTCCGCCATCGACCTGATCCGCCGCACCGCGCCCGGCATGTGCGACCGCAAGTTCGGCCGCATCGCCAATATCAGTGTTTCCTTCATCAAGTTCCCGCAGGTCGGCTTCGCGCATAGCCATTCGGCGCGGGCGGGGCTGGCCGCCGCCATCGCCTCGATCGGGCGCGAATTGATCGGCCATAACGTCACCATCAACAGCGTCTGCCCCGGGCTGTTCGACACGGATGCGCTGCGCACCAATCTGCACGGCCATGCCAAGCGCGGCGGCGTGACCTATGAGGCGATCGTGGAAGATCGCCTCAAGGGCTGCCCCGCCGGGCGCTTCGCCGATCCGATCGAATGCGGCGACCTGGTGGCCTATCTTTGCAGCGCGCAGGCGGGCTTCATGACGTCGCAGAACATCGTCAATGATGGCGGTGTCTACCAGGGGCTGTTCTGACCATGCTGGAGCCCGCCGGCCGCGTCGTCGCCCTCTCCGGTGCCTCGCGCGGGCTCGGCGCCGCCATCGCCCGCCGGTTGCATGGGGAGGGCTATGCGCTGGCCCTGGGTGTACGCGACCCCAAGGCCTCGGCGACGCGCCTGGCGCTGCAAGGCGGCGCCGCCGTCACCTTCCATCGTTTCGACGCCACCAACCCGGCCGATGCGCCCGCCTGGATCGAGGCCGCTGTCGCTGCGCACGGTCGGCTGGATGCGCTGGTGAACAATGCCGGCATCCTGCGCCCCGTCACCTTCGACAACCCGAACGAAGCCGCGCTGGACGCGATGTGGGAGGTCAACGTCAAGGCCCCCTTCCGCACCATCCGCGCCGCCCTCCCGCATCTGCGCGCCGCGGGGCATGGGCGCGTGGTGAACATCGCCTCCACCGACGGCAAGCGTATCCGCGATGTCAGCGTGTCCATCGGCTACGCCATGTCGAAACACGCGCTGGTGGCGCTGACCCATGCGGCGCGTTTCGCGGGGCATGAGGCCGGGGTACGCGCGACCGCCCTCTGCCCCGGTGCCATCGATACCGAGCTTCTGGCCGGCATCCCCGGCGTCACGCCCGGCCCCGGGCGCCTGCAACCCGACACGGTCGCCGAGATCGTCAGCCTGCTGCTGCGCCTGCCGGACCAGGCGCATGTCGCGGAGATGATCGTCAACACCAGGCTCGAATCCACGCTCTGAGGAGACACCGCAATGCCCGATTTCCGCGTCGCAGCCTCGACCTTTCCCTTCCTGTATTCCCATTCCGGCCTCGGCGCCCTGCAGCACCTGGCGTCGCAGGGCTACCGCAATTTCGAGATGATGATCTTTCCGCCGCACCTCTGGCCGGCGGAGATGACCCCCGCCTCCAAGCGCGAACTCCGCGACTGGCTGGATGGCGAAGGTGGCGCGATCACCTCCTTCTGCTACCCGCTGCTCGACAACAATCCGAACAGTACCTGCCCGATCATGCGGCGCTACACGCTCGATAGGTACAAGGAGGCGATCGACCTCGCCGCCTTCGTCGGCTGCCCGCTGGTCTGCGCCATTCCCGGCCCGGTGAACTCGCTGATCAACCCGCCCGTGCCCTGGATGCGCGACTGGTTCGTGCGCGGCATGCAGGAACTGGTCGCCCATGCGAAGGGGTCGGGCACCGAGGTGATCCTGGAGAACGTGCCCTTCACCTTCCTGCCCACGGCGAAGGACATGCTGGACGTGGCGAATGAGATCGACGCATCCGTCGGCATCAACTTCGATGTTTGCAACAGCGCCTATATCCGCGAGGATGTGGTCGGCGCCATCCGCATGCTCGGTGCGCGCATCAAGAACGTGCATATCTCCGACACCGGGTTCGAGGCCTTCAAGCACGACCGCCTCGGCACCGGGATCGTCCAGCCCGGCCCCGCCGCGGCCGCCCTGCGGGACATCGGCTACCAAGGGCTGACCGTCCTGGAGATCATCACCGACGCGGCGCAACCCGGCACCGATCCCGATGGCGACCTGGCGGCCAGCCACGATATCCTGGCGGCCCATGGTTGGGAGAAGCGGCCAGGCTGACAGCCAGGTGGGGCCGAAACGGCCCTGCCCAAAAAAAAGCCGCTTGGCCGGCCGGCCCGATCCTGTAGCGTCCGTGCATCGTGAGAGTGCAGCCAGGAGCTTCAGCATGACCGAAGACGACCTTCGTCACTTGATCGGCCGCGTAAAGCAGGGCCGGCTGTCGCGGCGCGGCTTTGTGCGCCGGTTGGCGGCGGTCGGGCTGACGGCACCGATGGCGACGCAGATCCTGGCGATCGCCGGCGCCGCCCCGGCGGCGGCGCAGAGCGTCCCCGCCTACCGGCCGACGCGGCGCGGCGGCGGCGGCGCGCTGAAAATCCTGTTCTGGCAAGCCGCCACCCTGCTCAACCCGCATTTCGCCACCGGCACCACCAACCAGGAAGGCAGCCGCGTCTATTACGAGGCGCTGGCAGGCTGGGCCGGGGATGGCACGCTGCACCCGATCCTTGCGGCGGAAATCCCGTCCCTGGAAAACGGCGGGCTTGCCGCCGATGGCCGTTCGGTGACCTGGAAGCTGAAGCGCGGCGTGCAATGGCACGATGGCCAGCCCTTCACCGCCGATGACGTCGTGTTCAACTGGGAATACGCGCGCAACCCCGCCACCGCTGCGGTCACCGCCGGCACCTATCGCGACCTGACCGTCGTCAAGGTGGATGATTTCACGATCAGGGTGGAGTTCCAACAGCCGACGCCATTCTGGGCCAGCGCCTATGTCGGCTCGCAAGGGATGATCATCCCGAAGCATCTCTTCCAGGCCTATAACGGCGCCAATTCGCGCGATGCGCCGACCAACCTGCGCCCGGTCGGCACCGGCGCCTACCGCCATGTGAGCTTCACGCCCGGCGACACCATCCGCGCCGAGTTGAACCCCAATTACCACATGGACAACCGCCCCTATTTCGACACGCTGGAGATCAAGGGCGGCGGCGATGCCACATCCGCCGCACGCGCTGTCCTGCAAACCGCCGACTACGACTATGCCTGGAACCTGGCGGTGGAGGATGACATCCTCAAGCGGCTGGAGGAGGCGGGGCGCGGTAAGGTCAACATCGTCCCGGGCGGCGGGCTTGAATTCGTCCAGCTCAACGTCACCGATCCGAACGTGGTGGTGGATGGCGAACGATCCAGCATCACCACCACCCACCCCGCCTTCTCCGACCCAGCCGTGCGCCAGGCGATGGCGCTGCTGGTCGACCGCAATGCGCTGGAACAGTTCATCTACGGCCGCGGCGGCCCGGCCGTGGCGAATTACCTGAACAATCCGCCGCGCTTCCGCTCACCCAACATGCGTTGGGAATTCAGCGTCCAGAAGGCGAACGAGATCCTGGATGCAGCGGGCTGGGCGCGTGGGCGGGATAATATCCGCGCGAAGAACGGCGTGCGGTTGCGTTTCGTCTTCCAGACCTCGGTCAACACACCGCGCCAGCGCACCCAGGCGGTGATGAAGCAGGCGGCGCAACGGGCCGGCATCGACCTGGAACTGAAGTCGGTCACCGCCTCGGTGTTCTTCTCCTCGGACGTCGCCAATCCGGACACCTACACAAAATTCTACGCCGACGTGCAGATGTACACGACCACCATGCCGCAGGCCGATCCACAGGTGTTCATGAACCAGTATGTGTCGTGGGAGATTTCGTCCAAGGCCAACAACTGGCAGGGCCGCAACATCGTCCGCTGGCGCAATGCCGATTACGACGCGGCCTTCCGTGCGGCCGAGGGCGAGTTGGACCCGATCAAGCGCGCGGCCCTGTTCATTCGCATGAACGACCTTGTCGTCGGCAGCAACCACATCATCCCGCTGGTCGGCCGGCCCACCGTCAGCGGCAGCCTGAACACGCTGCACCCGGTGTTGAGCGGCTGGGACAATACCCTCTGGCTGATCGCCGACTGGTATCGCGACGCCTGAGTGGCGCAATACCTCCTCCGGCGGCTGTTGATCGCGATCCCGAGCCTGCTCGGGATCAGCGTCGTCCTGTTCACCGTGCTGGCGCTGGCCCCCGGCGATCCGTTCGAGGAATTGGCGACCAACCCCGCCATTCCGCCCGATGTCCGCGCCGCCCTGCGCGCCAGCCTGGGCATCGATGACCCCGTCTACCTGCGCTACTTTCGCTGGCTGGCGGCGATGTTGCAGGGCAACTGGGGGTTCTCCTTCGTCAGCCGGGTGAACGTCGACCAACTCATCCTGCAACGGCTGCCGACGACCTTGCTGATCATCGGCGCCTCGCAGATTTTGGCATTGGCCATCGCGCTGCCGGTCGGCGTATTTTCCGCGACGCGGCCGTATTCGGTCTTCGACCAGATCGCCAATACGCTGGCCTTCATCGGCTTCTCGCTGCCCACCTTCTTCACGGGGCTGCTGATGATCCTGTTGTTTTCGATCACGCTTGGCTGGCTGCCCTTCGTCTATCGCGCCGACATCGATGCCAGCGGCTGGCGCTGGTGGTGGGAACATGTGCGGCAGGCGATCATGCCGGTCCTTGTGCTCGGCCTGTTCCAGGGCGCGGCCTGGACGCGCTTCGTGCGCTCCGCGGTGCTGGACGTGGCGCGACTGGACCATGTCACCACGGCCCGATCCAAAGGCCTGCCCGAAGGGCGCGTCGTCACCCGCCATGTCGTGCGCAACGCGCTGATCCCGGTCGTCACCTTGGTCGCCTTGCAGATGCCCGCGGTCTTCGGCGGCGCCATCGTGACCGAGCAGATTTTCCGCGTCCCCGGCATCGGCTCGCTGCTGATCAGCGCGATCCTGGCCAATGACACACCCGTCATCATGGCAGTCACCTTCGTCTTTGCCTGCCTCGTGATCTTCTTCAACCTCATGGCGGATGTGCTCTATGGCTGGCTCGATCCTCGCATCAGCTACAGCTAGCCGCGCCACGGCGCGCCGCCCGTCGGTGACGCCGTGGCGCGAAGCCTGGCGACGGTTCCGCAAGCACCGCATGGCCGTCGCCAGCGGTGCGATTTTGGGAATGATGATCCTGGGCGTGGTCTTCGGCCCCTTGATCTGGACCTTGCCGATCGACGAGATCGATTTTTCGGCCCGCTTGCAGGGACCATCGCTCGAACACCCCTTCGGCACCGACGATCTCGGCCAGGATATCCTGGCGCGCGTGCTCTATGGCGGACGCATATCCCTTGCCGTCGGCTTCGCCGCCATGGCCGTCGCGGTCATCGTCGGCACCTTCGTCGGTGCCGTCGCCGGCATGTCGCGTGGGCGGGTCGATACCGCGCTGATGTGGCTGACCGACCTGTTTCTCTCGCTGCCCGAACTGCCGCTACTCCTGCTGATCATCTACCTGTTCCGCGACGGGCTGACCAAGGTGGTGGGGCAGGAGATGGGTGTCTTCCTCCTCATCGTCATCGTCATCGGCGGCTTCCGCTGGATGCCCGTCGCGCGCCTGGTCCGCGCGCAGTTCTTCTCCCTGCGTGAAAAGGAATTCGTCGAGGCCGCACGCGCCCTCGGCGCCTCCCCCACCCGCATCGTCATGCAACACATCCTGCCGAACTCCCTGGGCCCGGTGATCGTGGCCGCGTCGATCGACGTGGCGGCGGCCATCATCGCGGAATCGACACTGTCCTTCCTGGGGCTCGGCTTTCCACCGGACACGCCGACCTGGGGCCGACTGCTGTTCGACGCCAAGGACAATCTGGATTTCGCGCCGCATTGGGCCATCTTCCCCGGACTGGCCATCTTCCTGACCGTGCTGACGATCAACTTCGTCGGTGATGGGCTGCGCGACGCCCTGGACCCAAGGCGCGTCACGTGAGGCTATTGGAGATCAAAGGCCTAAAAGTTTACTTCAAGACGGATGACGGCATGGTCCGCGCCGTGGATGGCGTGGACCTCGCCATCGATCGCGGCGAAACCCTGTCGGTCGTCGGCGAATCCGGCTGCGGCAAGACCGTCACGGCGATGACCGTGCTCAAACTCATCGCCATGCCACCCGGCCGCATCGTCGCCGGCCAGGTGTTGTTCGAGGGTCGCGACCTTGTCCCGCTCCCTGCCGAAGACATGCGCCGCATCCGATCAAAAGACATCGGCATCGTCTTCCAGGAACCGATGACCTCGCTGAACCCGGTCTACACGGTCGGCCAACAGATCGCCGAAACGATCCGCCAGCACGAGGGGCTGTCACGCCGCGCCGCCCTGTCGCGCGCCGCCGACATGCTGAAGCTGGTGCAGATCCCCAACCCCGAACGCCGCGTGAATGACTACCCGCACCAGTTTTCCGGCGGCATGCGCCAGCGCGTGATGATCGCCATGGCGCTGTCCTGCAACCCGAAACTGCTGATCGCGGACGAACCGACCACCGCGCTCGACGTGACCATCCAGGCGCAGATCCTGGAACTGCTGAACGAGATGAAGCAGCGCCTGGGCATGGCGGTGCTGCTGATCACCCATGCCATGGGCGTCGTCGCCGAAACCGCCCAGCGCGTCATCGTCATGTACGCCGGCAAGGTGGTCGAGGAAGCGACGGTGGAATCCCTCTTCGCCACCCCCCGCCATCCCTATACCCAGGGGCTGATCCGCTCGATCCCTCGCATCGACCTCGCCGCCACCACGCATACAAGGCTGGAGGCGATCCCCGGCTCCGTCCCCAGCCTGCTGGACCCACCCATCGGCTGCCGCTTCGCCGCGCGCTGCCGCCAGGCCATTCCCGAATGCACCACCGCGGAACCGCCGCTGCGGGAGGTCGCACCCGGGCACAAGGTCGCCTGCATCCTGGCGGGAGGCATCGCCGCATGACGGACCCCCTCCTCAGCGTGCGCGATCTGCAAAAGCGCTTCCCCGTGAAAGGCGGCTTGCTACGCCGCACGGTGGACCAGGTGCATGCCGTCAGCGGCGTCAGCTTCGACATCGCCTCCGGCGAAACCCTGGGCCTGGTCGGTGAATCCGGCTGCGGCAAATCCACCACCGGCCGGCTGATCCTGCGGCTGATCGAACCCAGTTCCGGCCAGGTCTGGTTCCAGGGGCGCGATGTCACCGCACTGGACCCCACCCAGCTCGGCACCCTGCGCAGGGACATGCAGATCATCTTCCAGGACCCTTTTGCCTCGTTGAACCCACGCATGACCGTGGGCGCGATCGTGGCCGAGGCGCTGATCATCCACGGCCTGGCCAAATCGCGGCAGGACCGCGAGGACCGGGTGGTGGAATTGCTGGAAACCGTCGGGCTGAACGCCGACCACATGCGCCGCTTCCCGCATGAATTTTCCGGTGGGCAGCGCCAGCGCATCGGCATCGCCCGTGCGCTCGCCGTCTCACCAAAACTGGTGGTCTGCGACGAACCCGTCAGCGCGCTGGATGTCTCGATCCAGGCGCAGGTGGTGAACCTGCTGGAGGATCTGCAGCAGAAATTCGGCCTGACCTATCTGTTCATCGCGCATGATTTGTCGGTGGTCGAACACATCAGCGACCGGGTCGCGGTCATGTATCTCGGCCGCATCGTGGAGGTCGCCTCCGCACGCGACCTCTACACCACGCCGCTGCATCCCTACACGGAAGCGCTGCTATCGGCCGTGCCGATCCCCGACCCGACCGTGAAGCGCAAACGCATCATGCTGCAAGGCGATGTGCCGAACCCGATGCACCCGCCTTCGGGCTGCCACTTCCACACGCGCTGCCCGATCGCCCAGGCCCACCCCTGCCGCAGCGAGGCCCCGCCCCTGCGCGAAGTGCAGCCCGGGCACTGGGTCGCCTGCCACCTGCGCGGCTGACCTCAGCTATCGAGCACCAGCCCCAATTCGCGGATCAACGTGCCCCAGATCGCCGTCTCGCTCTGGATCAGCGCGGCGAAGGACGCCGAATCCCCCGGCAGCGGCGTCAGCCCGATCGCGCGCAAGCGGTCGGCCACCGCCGGGTCATTGACCGCCGCCCTGATCGCCGCACCCAGCCGCGCCACGATCGCATCCGGCGTGCCAGCCGGCGCCATCACCCCCTGCCAGGAATATATGTCATTGCCCGGGAACCCGGCCTCGGCCAGCGTTTGCAGGTCAGGCAGCAGCGACATGCGCGTGGGCGCCGTCGCCGCCAGCGGCCGCAAGCGCCCCGCTTCGAAATGCGGCGCGCCGGAGGCGTAGTCGATGAACATCGCATCGGCGACCCCGGCCACCAGGTCCTGCACCGCCGGCGCGCCGCCGCGATAGGGAACATGCGTCAAGGTCAGGTTCAGGTTCCTTCCAAACCGCTCCGTCGCCAGGTGCGACGGCGACCCGATCCCCGGTGAGGCGAAATTCAACCGCCCCGGCTGGGCCCGCGCCATCGCCACCAACTCGGCCACGCTGCGCGGCGCCAGCGTGGGGCTGACCGCCAGGACGAAATTGAACGTCGCGGTGGTGCAGACGGGCTTGAGGTCCTTGATCGGATCATAGGGCAGCCGCCGGAAGCCCGCCGGGTTGATGATCAGCGCCGTCATATCGGCCGACAGCACCGTGTAGCCATCCGGCGCGGCGCGCGCGACCGCCTCGGTCGCGATCACCGTCGCCCCGCCCGGGCGGTTCTCCACCAGCACGGTCTGGCCCAGCGGCCCGGAAATCGCGGCGGCGATCGTGCGCGCGAGGAAGTCGGACCCGCCGCCGGGCGCATAGGGCACTACCCAGCGCAGCGGGCGTGTCGGCCAGGCCTGTGCCATGACGGGCAGCGGCAGGGCGGCGATGGAGGTGCCGAGTGCACGGCGGGAAAAACGAGGGGACATGCTGCCGGTCCTTCATGGGATCGCCAGCCGCGGCGCGGCCTGGCCCTGCTGACAGCATCCGCCCGGAAGCCGGGGCTTCGCAAGATGCCGCAGCCGGCGGCGAAGCCTTGGCTCAGCCGCCCAGCGCGGCCTGTTCGATCGCCGCGATGTCGATGCGCTTCATCTCCATCATCGCGGCAAAAACGCGCCTGGCGCGGGCGGGGTCCGGGTCGCCCAGCAGCGCGGTCAATTGCCGCGGCACGATCTGCCACGACAGGCCGAAGCGATCCTTGACCCAGCCGCATTGCTCGGCCTCGGGCACGCTCGACAGCGCATCGCTCAGGCGCTCCACCTCGGCCTGGGTCTCGACGGGTATCTGGAACGAAACCGCCTCGGTGAACTTGAACATCGGGCCGCCGTTGAGCCCGAGGAACGGCCGGCCCAACAGCGTGACATCCACCGTCAGCACATCGCCGGCCTTGCCGGACGGGTAGTCGCTGGGGGCGCGGAGGACGGCATCGACATGGCTGTCGGGCAACAGCGACGCGTAGAATCGCGCCGCTTCCTCGGCGTTGCCGTCGAACCACAGGCAGGGGGTGATGGTCTTGGGCATGTGTGTTCTCCCTTCGATCAAACCTTGCGTTTGCCGACAAGCCCAACGCGCGCGCCCTGCGGGTCCTGCGCCACGAGGGAGAAGCCGCCACCCGGGATCGCCATCGGTTCCTGCAGGATCATCCCGCCGCCCGCGGCAAGCCGGCTTGCGGCATCGTCGATGTCGGGCACGTGGAAGTAATATTGCCAGGCCTTGGCGCCCCCGGGCACCACCGGCATCACCGCGCCGAGGTTGATCTCGCCTGCGTGCAAAAACTGGTAGTCGCCCAGCGGCCCCATCGGCATCGCGCCCTTCTGCCGCCAGCCGAACATGTCGCCATAGAATGTGATCGCGGCCGCCGGATCGGGGCTGGAGAGTTCGGCCCAGACACAATGCCCGACCGATGCGTCGCCCTGCATGAAGGCGTTGCTGCGGGCGTCGCTCGCCCCGCGCATGACGTAGAAGGGCACGCCATGCGGATCGGCGACCATCGCGATGCGGCCGACATCCGGGATCGACATCGCGGGCATCAGCACCGCGCCGCCCGCCGCCGTGATGCCGGCGACGCTGCGATCGACGTCATCGACGCCGACATAGCCCAGCCAGGTCGGCCCACCCGCCATCCCATCCGGCATCTTCATCAGCCCGCCGACCTGCTGGCCGTCCGGGGCGGTGATGATGCGGTAGTCCATGCCCTCCATCCCGGCGGACGCGACGGTCCAGCCCATCACGTCGCTGTAGAAGGCCTGCGCCGCATCGGGCTCCGTCGTCAGCAGTTCGAACCAGATGAATTCGCCTTGTGCATTGGGCATGGTCGCGCCTCCTCCAGGGTCTTCAGGCCCCGAGGAGCCCCTTGGCCTTGCAGTCTGCCCATGATAGTTATAAAAAACAACTATCACGTTAGCTAAAATGACCGCTGGTGAACAAGGGTTGGACAAGCGCTGGTATGACGATGCCTGCGGCACGGCCCTGGCCCTCGAACTGGTCGGGGAGCGCTGGTCGCTGCTGATCATCCGCGAGTTGATGTTCGGCGGCCGGCGCTTCTCCGAACTGCGCGCGGGGCTGCCGGGCATCAGCGCCAATATCCTGACGGCGCGGCTTGAGCGCATGGAGCGCGTCGGCATCCTGCATCGACGCAGACTGCCCCCCCCCGCGTCGGTGCAGGTCTATGAACTGACCCCCTGGGGCCATGAGGCCGAGGCCGTGTTGCAGGTCCTTGGCCGCTGGGCGACCCGGTCGCCGCTGCACGACCCGACCTTGCCGCTGTCGGCCGCATCGATCGTGATGTCGTTCCGCACGATGTATGCGCCGGACCGTGCACGGCGAGAGGCCGCGACGATCGGCTTGCGTTTCGGCACCGAAGGTTTCGTGCTGGCCTTTGGCCCCGACGGGTTTCACGCGCGCCGGGCCGAGCCGGAGGATTGCGCCCTGACCATCAAGACCAATCCCAGCCCGCTCGCCTCCGTCGTCTACGGCGGCCGCCCGGTCGCGGATGCCGAGGCAGCGGGGGACCTGACGCTGACCGGCGACCGCGCGCTGTTCGACCGCTTCGTCACCTGGTTCCCGCTGCCGGACAAGGTCAGGTAACGGGCGCGGCGCGGGCGAAGAGGCGCGAACGGAAACTTGGCGGACCCGACACGATTCGAACGTGCGACCTCTGCCTTCGGAGGGCAGCGCTCTATCCAGCTGAGCTACGGGTCCCGCGCAGGCTACCTAGCCCGCCACGCCGCCCCAGGGAAGCCCCGCCGCGACCGCGTAACCCATGATTCACCCCAGGCACCGCAGAGTGGCGCCTGAAACCTTGGTGAATGGCATGATCCGCGCTGCAAGCACGCAACCAAACAGCCGCGCGACGGACCCAAGGCCAGGCATCACGCCGCGCACGGACCGCCGCCGCCAGGATCCCGGTGCCCATGCCTTGCGGCGCGCCATCACCGCCTGCGGCCTCGGCTTCGCGCTGCTGGCCGCGCTGGCCATCGGCGCGACCTGGACCTTCGCGCAGATCCAACAGGACCACGCCCGCTTCATCGGCACCATCAGCCTGGCCAACGACCAGCGCGTCCAGGCGCACCGGATCGGCGCCCTGGCGGCTGAGGCGACGCCCGACCCGGTCGCCATCGCCACGGCGGCGCAGCGCTTCGCCACCGCCCATGCCGGCCTGACGGCTGGCCCGGCCGCCCCGGCCCAGGCCACCCCGGCCCTTGCCGCGCATTACATGACGGGCGAATCCTCCTTCGACAGCCTGGCCCAGGCCTTCCTGCGCGAAGCCCAGGCACTCGACGATCCCGATGCACTGCGCCGACTTGCCATCGGCCCCATCGCCGCCGCCGTCGCCACGGCGATCGAACTGCATACGGAGGCCGCGACGGCCAGCGAGGCCCTGGCCCAGCAGCGCCATGACATGGCCATGCTGCTGATGCTGCTGGCCCTCATCGCCGTGGCGATGCTGGTGATCACCCCCCTCGTCCGGCACGTCGCGTCCCTGGCCAGCCGGCTGGACCGGGAGGCGACGCTGGATCCGCTGACCGGCCTGCTCAACCGCCGCGCCATCTCGACCGCGCTGGACAGCGCCATGGCCGCCGGGCTGACGGTGGCGGTCCTGTCGGTGGACCTGGACTGGTTCAAGGAAACGAACGAGGCGGAAGGCCACGCCGGCGGCGACGCGCTGCTCTGCGCCGCGGCCGAGCGCATCCGCGGCGCCGTCCGGCGGGAAGACGTGGTGGGCCGCCTCGGCGGCGATGAATTCGTCGCTGTCCTCATCGGCGTGGATGATCATCTGCTGGCCGAAGGCGTCGCCGAACGGCTGTGCGACGCCCTGCACCAACCCGTCCGGCATGAGGGACGCCTGCTGCGCCTCGGCGCCACGCTCGGCGTCGCCGTCTCGCCCCTGGATGCGACCAGCCCCGCCGTGCTGATGCGCGCCGCCGATGATGCGCTGCTGCGCACCAAACGCGCCTCCCGCGGCGGCTATGGCCGCGCCACGCCGACCGACACCGCCCGGATCGAACGCGACGCGGCCATCCTGCGCGCCATGGGGGCGGGCGAAGGCGCGCTGGAGGGGCTGGACATCCATCTCCAGCCCATCGTCTCCCTGGCCGACCCGGCCACCGTGCTGGCCTTCGAAGCACTGGCCCGCTGGACCACCCCCGCACTCGGCGACGTCTCGCCCGAGGAATTCATCCCCGTCGCCCAGCGCATCGGCCGCCTGCCCTGGCTCGGCGCCCAGGTGCGCGGCGCCGCCCTGCGCGGCTTCGCGCAACTCCGCGCCGCGGGGCTGCCGTCGCCGCTGCTCGCCTTCAACCTCTCGGCCGCCGAAATCATGCGCGGCGACGTGGTCGAGGCGATCGAGCAGGATGTCGCCGCCGCCGGCCTCTCCCTCGCCTGTATCGAGATCGAGATCACCGAGGAAATCCTGCTCGACCGCGTCAGCAGCAAGACCCTCGACCAACTGGCCGCCCTGCGCGGGCGCGGCGCGCGGCTGGCGCTCGATGATTTCGGCACCGGCAATTCGGGCCTGGCGCAACTGCTCCGCCTGCCGCTCGACAAGGTGAAGCTGGACCGCACCTTCATCCGCGGCCTGGGCTCCGATCGCCGCGCGGAGGAGGTGGTGCGCGCCACCCTGTCGATGGCCCGCAGCCTTGGCCTCGACGTGGTCGCCGAAGGCGTCGAGACGGAAGCCCAGGCCGCCACGCTGCGCGCCCTTGGCTGCACCGCCGCCCAGGGCTTCCTGTATGCGCAGCCGATGGACCTGGCCGCGTTGCAGGCCTGGCTCGCCACCCCGACCGCCAGCGTTGTCGTCCCGCTGCGCAGCGTCGCGCGAATGGGCTGAAACAGCACGCTTCCACCCACCCGCGGTCGTCCCTATGCTGACGACCATTGGCGGGGAGCAACACAGATGGACGGCCCAACAGGCGCCAATACCCAGGCCGCCCAACTCGAAGCCCTTTATGCGGAAATGCGCCCGCGCTCCCTCTACCCGCTGTGGGAGGTGCTGGCGGCGCTCGTCACCCCCACCCCCCGTTCGCCATCGCAAACCCATCGCTGGACCTATGCCGAGGCCCGCGCCTGGCTGCTGCGCGCCGGTGACCTGATCAGCGCCGAACAGGCCGAACGCCGGGTGCTGATCCTGGAAAACCCCGGCCTGCCCGGCACCTCCGCCGTCACCCCCAGCCTCTACGCCGGGCTGCAACTGATCCTGCCGGGTGAGGTCGCGCCCTGCCACCGGCACACCCAATGCGCCCTGCGCTTCGTCATGGAGGGGTCGGGCGCCACCACCTCGGTCGATGGCGAACCGGCGGTGATGCACCCCTTCGACCTGGTGCTGACGCCGAACTGGCAATGGCACGACCACGGCAACCCCTCGGCCGGCCCGATGATCTGGCTGGACGGGCTGGACATCCCGACCGTGCGCCATTTCGACGCCTCCTTCGCCGAGAAACTGGACCTGCCCGCCCATCCGCCGACGGCGCCCGCCGGCGACACCGCCGCCCGCTACGGCCACAACCTTCGCCCCTTCCGCGGCAGCACCGCCGCGCGCCGCCCCGCCGCGCTGCCGCTGTTCCACTACCCGCACGATTCCTGGCGCCAAAGCCTGCTGGCTCTGGCCGCCGCCGAGGCGCCGGACCCGCACCTGGGCCACGCCCTGGAATTCCTGAACCCGGCCGATGGCGGCCCGATCATGCCGACCATCGCGGCCCATGTGCGCCACCTGCCCGCCGGCTTCACCACCCTGCCCCGCCGCGCCACCGACGGCACCGTTTTCGTGGTGGTCGAAGGCCATGGCACGGCGGTCGTGGACGGCGAGGAAACCCCCCTGGCCGAACGCGATATCCTCGTGGTGCCGTCCTGGCGGTCCCTGACGCTCCAGGCCGGCAGCCGATTGATCCTCTTCGGTTATTCCGACCGCGCCGCGCAGGAAAAGCTCGGGCTGTTCCGTGAATCAAAGGCACATAATCCGTAATTAGGCTTATTTTCTTGACCTAGGCGTTTCGTCATGGCAGACGCGTGCCATGACCCAACGCGCCCCGCACCCGATCCCGCCCCGTCCCTTCTTCATCGCGGGCGCGATCGCGCTGCTGCCCAGCCTCGGCTGGGCGCAGGAGGCAACGCCACGAACCAACCCGCTGAACCTGGTCGCCGTGGTCGTCGTCGTGCTGGTCGCGGCCCTGCTGCTGCTCGGCCTCGCCTTTTTCCTGCGGCGCCTGCAGGTCGAAGGCAGCGCCCTGGTCCGCCAGGCCGACATGACCGCCGAACGCCTGGCCGCCTGGCGCGAGATGCAGGCCGGCCTGCCCGACGGCAGCATCCGCGCCGCGCTCTCCATCTTCATCGTCGCCGTCGGCATGCTGGCGCTGCTGACCTCCACCTGGATCGGCCTGCCCAGCACGGGTGAAATCGGCACCATCATCGGCAGCGTCCTCGGCTTCTATTTTGGCGCCCGCCAGGCCGGCGGCGATGCGTCCGGCACGCTGGCCCGCACCGTGGGCGACCTGACCGCCGACAACCGCAGCCAGCGCACCGCCGCCGACACCGCCACCGCCCGCGCGGTCGATGCCGAAGCCCGCGCCGCGACGGCCCCCGCCCAGGTCGCCGCCGCCGCCGAGGCGACCGGCTTCCTGTCCCGCGCGACCGATTTGCTGGAAATCGCCCGCCTCGGCGCCCAGGTCGCCATCCCGCTGCTCGGCGCCACCCCCCGCACCACCGCCGCCGTCGCCGCGATCGACGACGGGCTGGCCGCAGCCCGTGGCGCCGCCGCCGGCGATCCGGCCGCCATGGCCAGTGCCGCGGGTGCCGCGGCCCATGCGCTGGATGCCGCCTTTGGCCCCGACCACCCGCTGGCCGCGGTGCTGGGCGATGCGCTGGGCGGGTTGCGCGGCGGCTTGTCGGCGGCGCCGCTGCTGGGTGCTGCCCTCGGTGGCCCGCCTGGCCTGCTGGTCGCGGTCGGGCTGGGCGCCATCCAGGCATTGTCGGCCGGGCATGAGTCCTATGAACGCTGGAAGGCCCGGGTGCTCGACCGCCCCTTTACCCCCGCCTTGTTTCCCCCCGGGGCGATGGATGCGGCGGTGCTGCTCTCCGCCCTCGACTCCTCCGGCGCATTCGCCCGCGCCTTCCTGGTCCCCGTGCCGGCCGAGGCCCGCCTGCCCCGCGCCCGCGCCGTCGCCGACGCCGCCCGCCTGGATGACGCGGCGGCCCGCACCGCCCTTCTCGCCCTGGCGCCGCGCCAGGATTTCGCCAGCGACGATGCTTTTTCGGTGGGGCTGCACGCCTATCGCAAGCGGCTGCTGGATGCGCTGCCGGGGCCGGATATCGCGATCGACCTCGGCCCTGTGTTGGGCGCCGGGGCGCCACGGGTGGCCGGCACGGCGCTGGGCGATGCGCTGGCCAGCGCCCGCGCGCTGCCGGGCGGATCGGGGCTGGATGCCGCGGTCATGGCACTGCTGGGCCTGGCCGCGCAGCCCGACACCACCCCGGCGCGGATGGCGGCGCTGCTGACACGGCTGCTGCCCGTCGCCGAAACCATCGCGGCGACCCGGTCATGACGCCGCGCGTCACCCCCCTGCTCGCCCTGGTGCTCGCGGGCTGCCTAGCCAGCCAGCTCGACACGATGAAGGACCGCCAGGCCGCCGGCGACCTGCCCGCACTGGCGGCGACACCGGTCGATTGCAGCGGCCCCGACCCTGTCTGCGCCCAGGCGCAGACCCTGCGGGCCGAAGCCTGCCTGCGCCTCGGCCAGCACGCCTGCGCCGAAGCGGGCTATGCCGCCGCCCTCGCCGCCCTGCCCACGACCGCCCCGGCCAGCCAACGCCGCGTGGTCCTGGCGGGGCTGGCCGCCGCCGCCATGGCCCGGCGCGACGCGGGCCAAGCGTCGCCCGACGCGCAACTCGCCGCCGGCATGGCGCTGCTGGCGCTGGACCCCTCCGACCCGATCGGCTGCACCCATGCGCGCTCGGCCCGGTTGGCGCTGGCGCTGCTCGGCCCCGCCGGGCCAGCGCGCTGCGCCGAATTGGCCGCCGCCCCCGCCTGCGCCGCCAATCCCGCGCTGGACCGCCAGATCGCCGCCCAATCCGCCGCCTGCCGGAGCATCGCGCCATGACCGCCACCACCCTGCCCCCGCTCACCCGTGCCCTGCGCCTGTCCCAGCCGATGCAGCGCGGCGCCGATGTGGTCGCGATGCAGACCAGGCTGCTGCTGTCCGGGGGGCGGGCGGCCGCCGTGCTGCGGATGGTGGACGGACTGTTCGGCCCGGCCACCGCACGCGCCGTCGCGGCCTTCCAATCCGATACCGGGCTTGCGGCGGATGGCATCGTCGGCCCGGCCACCTGGGCGCGGCTGTTCCTGCCCGCCGATGCCCCGCCGCAGGCACTGGCCGCCGCCGCGCACGCGGTCGCGCGCGCCGGCTCCCCAACGGCACTGCTCGCCGATCTCGCCCCCTTGCGGGCGTTCCACGCGCGCTTCGACGGCGGCGCCCGCTGGCGCCTGGGTGCCATGGGGGTCGAGGTCGAGGACCAGCCGATCCCGCTCACCACAGCCCAGTCCCGCCGTGTCCGCGCCGTGCTGGCCGATTGGTTCCCGATCCCGCTGCGCGCCGAAGCCCGCCGCACCGGCCTGCCGATCGAATTGCTGGTCGCCTGCCTCTGCACGGAATCGGCCGGCGCCGCGGCCGATGCGGCGGCCGCGGCGAATGCGGAACGGCATGAACCCGGCTTCCGCTCCTACGACGCCACACCGCATCGCGTCTCCATCGGCTGCATGCAGACGCTGGTCTCGACCGCCGCCGAGGTCTTGGGCCGCCCGGTCAGCGCGGCCGACCTACGCGATCCGGCCGTGTCGATCGCCGCCGGCGCCGCCTACATCGCGTCCCAGGCGGCACGCACCCGGCTGGACCCGCCGGTCGTCGCCTGCGCCTACAATTCCGGCGGGGTGTATCAGCAGGAGGGGCCGGACAACCGCTGGCGGATGCGGCAATTCCCGATCGGCACCGGACGCCACGCGGATCGCTTCATCGGCTTCTTCAATGCGACCGTGGCGCTGCTGCGGGCGGAACCCGGGCTGGCGGGCGGGGCGCCGGCCTTTTTCGCGTGACAGTCAGCGGCGCGCCATCTCGTAGTAGAAGCAGGCTTCCTGCCGCTGCCGAGAGGGGCACCAGATGTGCCCGGGGCCAAGCAGCCTGGCCTTGAGATGCGTCAGCAGCGACAGCGACGCCGTATTGTCGCCCTGCACCGCAGCCCGCAGCGCCTGCACCGGCAGGGAGGCAAAGACAAGCGCCACCGCCTCGGCCGCCGCATCGCGCATCAGGCCGCGCCCCTGGAAGGCTTCGCCCATCCAGTAGGTCAGCATGGCAAACCCCTGTTCCTGCGGCGGCATCTCGGCGCTGAACCAGCCCATGGGGCGATCGGTGGCGGGGTCGGCCAGGACCAGGCCCAAGGCCAGGCCAAGCCCCGATGCGGCCAGCAGGGCGGCGGCGCGCCCGCGGGAAAATGTCGGGTCGCAAGGAAAGGGCCAGGATGCGAGGCGCGCCGAAATCCCAGGCGTTATCATACGCGCGATCTCTTCGGCGTCACTCTCCCGAACAACGCGCAACACGCCGTGTGCCTGTCGCGTTCCGGTCATTTTCAGGACGCTTGCAACCATACGGTGAATCTGCCCGAAACCCTCTATCGGAGCAACCGTTCCAATAGCGCCAAGGCACGCGACCCGCGCGGTGCGTCAAACATGCGCGCCAAGGCAAATGGGCCGTGCCGCACCCGCGCCCGCAGATCGCTGAACGTGTCGAAGCCGGCCCGGCCATGATACCGGCCAAAGCCCGACCCGCCGGCGCCACCAAAGCCCAATCCTGGCCAGGCAACATGGTCGACGCAGCGCCCGACCGTGATGGCCCCGGCGCGGACGCCGGCGGCAATGGCGGCTTCCTCGGCACGGGTCGGGCCGAACAGGGCGATGGACAGCGGCGCCGGCCGGGCGCGCAGCCAGGCCATGGCGGCGGCAAGGTCGGCCAGAACCTCCACACCCAGGATGGGGCCGAATTTTTCCGTCATGGTCGCCGGATGGCCGGCGGGCCAGCGCGCCAGGATGATCGGCTGGGTGCCCGGGGCGGGCGCCGCCAAGGCATCAGCCTCCGCGCCATCGAGCAGGGCCGCGACCCGCGCCGCCCCCTGGCCCAGCAGCGCCGTGGTGGCGCTGACCGGGCCGGCGGCGCGGCAGGCGGCGGCAAAATCCTCGGCCCGGTGGCCGATCAGCAGCACGGTGTCCGGGGCGACGCAGGTCTGGCCGGCGTTCAACGTCTTGCCGGCCAGGATAGCCTGGGCGGCGCGCAAAAGATCGGCGCCGGGCAGCACGATCGCCGGGCATTGCCCGCCGAGTTCCAGGGTCAGGGGGGTCAATGTGTCCGAAGCCGCCGCCATCACCCGACGCCCGACCGCGGCCCCACCTGTGAAGACCAGATGATCCCAGGGTTGGGCGGCGAAATCGGCGGCGACCTCCGGGCCGCCCAGGATGGTGCGGCAGAAGTCCGGTCCGGGCGCCTCGGCCAATATGTCCGAAAGCAGCAAAGCCACGCGTGGAGCCAGTTCGGAGGGCTTGATGACCACCCGGTTGCCGGCCGCCAGCGCATCGACAGCGGGCCAGAGGCAAAGCTGCAACGGGTAGTTCCACGGCCCCATCACCCCGACCACGCCCTTCGGCACCGGCTCCACCCAGGCCCGCGCCGGCCAGAAGGGAAAGGGCACGCCGGCGCGGCGCGGTCGCGCCCACCAGCCAAGCCAGCGGCGGGCGTGCCGGGCGCCCTGGACCACGGTCAGCACGTCGCCCAGCAGGGTTTCCACCCGGTCGCGCCCGCCGAAATCGGCGGCGGCGGCGACGGCGATGTCTTCGGCGCGGCGCAGCAGAACGGCCTCAAGCCCGCGCAGCGCGGCGCGACGCTCGGCCAGGCTTGGGCGGCCGGGGATGGCGCGCAGGGCGCCGAGGGCTTCGGCGGCGGTCACAGCGTGCGGGCCGCGGCCTGGCCGCTGCGGACGGCGGCCTCGATCGTCGCGGGCAGGTCAGGGTCGGTCCAGTCGCCGGCCAGGGCCAGGTTGGTCAGCGGCTTGCGCGGCGGCAGAGGGCGCGGGCCGGGGCGGTGGCGCGGGGTGGCGCGGCGTTCCTTGATGGCGCGGCAGCCGGGCGGCTTGATCGGCCATTCGCCGGGAATGCCAAAGGCCGCTACGGCGCGCAGGATTTCGCCCCAGGCGCGGGGGGCGAGGGTTTCGACGGGTTGGTCGGTCTCGGCATCGGCGGCGCTGACGGTCACGGCGATCCCTCCGGGGCGGACCAGCACCCATTGGCACAGCCCGCCGAGCAGGCCCAGGAACCGTACCGGCCCCGGCACGCCATGGGCGAAGTGCAGGTTCAGGATGGGGGCGTGGTCTTGCGGCGCGGGCAGGCCGGGCAGCAGGCGCTGCGCCTCCCACGGTGGCAGGGCGAGCAGCACGGCGTCGGTGGGGGAAAGGGCGATGCGGTCCTCGGCGAAGACCAGGGCGGTGGCGCGGCCATCGGTGCTTTCGATCCCGCGCAACCGGGCGCCGAAGGTGACGGGCACGCCCCGCGCGGCCAGCGCCGCCAGCGCCGGGGCAACCAGCCCGGGGCCGAGGCCCTCGGCCGCGACGAACAGCCTGGCGGTCGCCGGCGTCGCCGCCCCGCGCAGCACGGCGCCGAGCAGGCGGGTGGAGGCCTCGGCGGCCGGGGTGTTCAGCGCGGCGATGGTCAGCGGTTCGACAAAGCCGCGCAGCAAGGCGGGGTGTGCGACGAAGGCATCGGCGACCGGGCGGTCCGGGCCGGGCAGCAGCAGGCGCAGCAGGGCGGCGACCCCGCCGAGGTCCAGCCCGGCCGGGCGGCGCGACGCCCGCCACCAGCCCAGGCCGGACAGAGCCACCCGACGCGGTACGCCATCGGCGAGGTCGAGCACCGGCAGGCCATCCGGCTCCGGCTCCACCCAGTGCTGCCGCGCCCCGATGGCATCGAGGAAGGCCAGCGCGGCGCGGTTGCCGCCGATCAGCGCGTGGGTGCCGTTGTCGCCGCCATCGGCCAGGGCGCGGCAGCGGCCGCCCGCCAGGGGGGCGGCTTCCCAGACGCGGAGCTCTCGCCCCGGCAGGGCCAAGGCCCCGGCGAGACCCGCGACGCCGGCGCCGATCACATGGACGGTCACGCCCGGGCCATGGGCCAGCCATAGGCCCAGGCCGCCATGCGGGCTTTTTCCGTGGCCGTCAGCCGGGGCCGCGTGCGGGGGGGCGCGAAGCCACGGGCGATCAGCCGCGCCAGCAGCCGGCGGTAGCCCCACATCATGATCCGCGCCGGCAAGAGCGCAGCGGGCGTGCCCATCGCGGCCAGCGCGGCATCGGCGGCGGCGAAGCCGGCCTCGGCCTGGCGCGCCAGCGCCGCCGCGGCCTCCGGCACCGACGGCAAGGCGAGCAGGACGGAGGCCGGTGCGTGAGGATCGGCACCTGGCAGCAGCGACAGCGGCAGGTAAAGCCGGTCGCGCAACGCATCCTCGTCGAGGTCGCGCAGGATGTTCACGAGTTGCAATGTGCGGCCGAGCGCCAGGCCAAACTCCCCTGCCCCGGGCGCGCCAAAAATCCGCACGGCCATGGCGCCGACGCTGCCCGCGACCCGTCGGCAATACAGGTCGAGCGCAACTTGATCGGCGATGCGGACGCGGGGTTCGGCATCGGTTTCCATACCGGCGATCATCGCCTCGCATTCACTCGGCTGCAGGTCATAGGCAACGCGCGCCGCCGCCAGTTCACGCGACAGGGCGCAGTCGGAGGCGACGAGTTTCCGGCGCCACGCGGCCAGGGCCAGCCGCCGCTCGGACAGCGGCATCGCCCCATCGGCGATGTCATCGACCGCGCGGCAGAAGGCATAGACGGCGTGCAGGGCGCGGCGCCGCGTGACGGGCAGCACCGCCATGCCGGCCGTGAAGGACGAACCCGCCCGGGCCACGCGCGCGCGCACCACGGCGGCATCCCTTGGCGGGAAAGGTGCGGCAGCCAAGGCTTTCAACGCATCGGGCTTGGTCAGCGCGACCCGGCCCAGCAGCGGATCCGCCGCCCGCAACCGTGCCAGCAGCCGCCGCGCACAGCCAAGCGTCACGGCCGATTCCAGCGCCAGCCGGCGCGATGCCAGGCGGCGCGGCAGGCCGGCGGCGGTTTCCAACGCCGCCTCGACCCGGTCCAGTGCGGCGTCCAGCACCGGGCGGCGTGCACCGGCATCGGCGAAGAAACGCTGCTCGCCGCCCGCCTCGGCCATCCAGTTTTCCGGCAGGTAGATGCGGCCCAGCGTGACGCGGTCGGGGCCGAGGTCCTGGAGATGGTTCAGCACCTGCAATGCGGTGCAGAGCGCATCGACATCGGCGCCCAAGGGTTCGCCATGCAGTCGCAGCAGCATGCGCCCGACCGGCACGGCGGAACGGGCGCAGTAGTCTTCAAGCGCCGCCCAATCGGCGTAGCGCGCCTGCACCGCATCCTGGCGGAAGGCGCCGAGCATGGCCCGCGCTTCCCCGGTCCCGGCGCCGGTCGCGTGCAGCCCCGCGGCCTCGGGCAGGGCGGAGTGGGGGTCGTCGAGCCCAGCCTCCATCGCATCGAGCCGGCGGAGTTTCTCGGCGGGCTGCATGGCGGCATCGTCCGCGATGTCGTCGGCGGTGCGGACGAAGCAGTAGAAGGCCAGGATCTTTGGCCGCAGTGCTGGCGCGATCAGCCATGACGCAACCGGAAAATTCTCGCTGTCGGGGCCCCGCGTGGGGGGGCCGGCCGCGACGGTCTGCCGCATGCTCACGCGGCCCCGTTGGCCGGGTAGGCGCGCCCTTTCCAGCCGGCGGACAGGCCCAGCGCACCGCGCACCAGGGCCGTCCACTGGATTGCCAGCGCCACGGCCACGCAGACCGGGTGCAGCGGCACCGTCCACCAGGGTTCGCGCGCCCAGAGCGTGATCGCCCCCCGCGCCGCATAGGTCAGCGCCAGTGCGAGGATCGCCTGCGGTGCCGGCAGCAGGAACCAGGGCCACAGATGCGCGCCGGCCAGCAGGATGGTCCAGATCGGCAAGCCGACCGGGGTCGCCATGCCTTCGCGGGCATTTTTCAAGAAGCCTTTCCAGGACTGGAGAAAACCATCATACATGCTGCAGGTCGCGAGCGGTGCGGCGCGCACAACCTCGGTCCGCATGCCCTGCGTTCGCATCCGCCGGGCCAGCGCCAAGCCATCATGCAGCACACCGCGCACCGCCGCATGACCACCGGCGGCGTCGTAGGCGCGACGTTCCACCAGCACCAGCTGCCCGCATGCGGCGGCCAGGGCGGGGTGGCGGGTGAAGGCACGGCCGCCGCCCGGCAGGTAACCGACCAGCAAGTAGTTGATCAGCGGGACCGTCACGCCTTCGCCAAGGGTGCCGATGGCCTGGCGCGGGACGCCCGTGACCATCCCAAGGTTCTGGCGCAGGGCATGCGCCGCCATGGCGGCGGCCGCTTGCGGCGCCAGGCGCACATCGGCGTCGATGAACAACAGATGGGTACCGGCCGCTGCCTCGGCCAGGCGGGCACAGGCATGGACCTTGCCGGTCCAACCCGGCGGCAGCGCGGGGCTGGAAAGAAGTCGCACGCGCGGATCGATCGCGGCGATGGCGTGCACGACCTCGGGCGTGGCGTCGGTGCTGCCGTCGTCCATCACCAGGACTTCGACGGCGACATCCTGGCTGGCCAGGGCAGCGTGCAGGCAGGCTGCGATGTTCGCGGCCTCGTCGCGCGCGGGAATCAGGACCGACACAAGCACGCTGGCGGGCGGCGTGCCCTTGGGCGTGCGCAGCATCGCGAGGTTGATCGCCCCGAGCACAGCCGGGATCAGCGCGAGTTCCCAGGCCAGGGGCAACAGGTCGATCATCGCGCCCCCGGATCGTGGCGCGGGTCGAAGCCGCGACCGCCCAGCAGCGCCTTCGTGCGCCGCCAGACGTCGTAGATGCCGCCCATGCCTTGCCGCCCCTGTTGCAGGGTGACGAAGCGCGCGGGGTCGCGCGACTGCGCGTCCTCGGCCAGGCGATCCATCGTGGCGTGCAGCGCGGCACCGAGCGCGTCGGCCCTGTCGTCGCGGCCCATGGCGCGCAGGACGGTGCCGGGGATGGGGTCGCCAAAAGCGCCCAGGAGTTCCGCCTTGGGTTCGGCCCAGAATGGATATTCCAGGGCCAGGGGAACGAAGGTCGCGGCCTCGGCGATCTCCGGCAGGCGCACCAGGCCGGGGCTGATCGGCTGCGGCCGCACGCGCGGATCGACGAAGCGGCCCGGCGCGTTCATCCACAGCATGTGGCTGGGCTTTGCCAGGATGGCGCCCGCCGTGTGCAGGAAGCCGACGGCGCCACGGGCGGAACCCTGTTCCACGGGAAATGCACCGAACCGCTTCATGAAGCCGTATCGGGCGAAGGCCTCGGCATCCATGGGCACAAAGATCGGCCGGGGATGGAACAGCCGCTTCGCCAGCAGTGGAAACATCACCCCGTCCCACCAGGACGGATGGTTGGCGAAGATGACCAGCGGCGTGCCGGGCGCAACCTTCGGCATGCCCCAGGATGCGATGCGCATGGCCCGCATGCCGCTCGCCGCGCGCTGCGCGAACATGAAGCAGAAAAAGCGGAAATACGCGTTGGAGCGGAAGGCGACGGGATCATACGATCCCGCCGGCACCGGCTTGGGCAACGGCGCGCCCCCGTCCATGGGCTATTCGGCCGCCATCGCTGGCAGATCCTGTTCGCGACGGCCGGCCAAATCGGCGGCCTCGCCCATGCCGGTGCCACCATGATCGCGGTCCAGGCTATCGGCGGCGATCCAGCCGGACATCATGACCATCGGCATCCCAGGCCCCGGATGCGCGGCACCGCCCGCGAGGTAGAGGCCCCGCACGGCCTTGGACCGGTTCCCTGGCTTGAAGGCGCCCATGAAGGACCCGTGGCTGGCCAGCCCGTAGATGGCGCCGTCCAGCACCTTGTAGCGATTGTGGATATCGACCGGGGTCAGGTGACGCTCGGTCACGATGCGGCTTTCGATGTCCTCCAGCCCGGCCGTGCGCTTCAGCTTGTCGAGAATCTTTTGGCGGTAGGCCGGGAACATCCGGTTCCAGTCGTGATGCTTGCGCAGGTAGGGCGTGTGAACGAGCACATACAAAGCCTCGCCACCCTCCGGCGCGACCGATGGGTCGGAGCCCGACGGCGCCGCCAGATAAGCCGTCGGGTCGGGGGCGGGTTCGCCCTGCTTGTAGATCGCGTCGAACTCTTCCTCCGCGTCGCGGGAGAAGACGAAGTCGTGGTGCGCCAGATGGTCGTAGCGCTTGTTCAGCCCAAGGTAGAGCACGACGCCGCTGCACGCGGGCTCGTGTTTCGCGCGGCTGTATTTTTTCGCGGGCTCACCGCCCACGAGTTCGGTGTAGGTGCGGATCGCGTCCATGTTGGAGATCACGGCATCGCAGGCAAAACGCTCGCCGCCGGCGGTGACGCTTTTCACCGCGCCATTGGCGATTTCCATCGCCGTCACTTCGGTGCTGGGCCGCAGGTCGGCGCCCAATTCGCGCGCGAGTTTCTCCAACCCCTCGGCCACGGCGCGGGTGCCGCCGACCGGATACCAGACGCCTTCCGACGACTGCATGTCGCCGATCGAACACAGCACCGCCGGCGCGAGATAGGGGCTGGAGCCGACATACTGGCAGAAATGGTCCAGCATCTGCGCCAAGCGTTCATCCGGCACCTTGCCGCGGATGATCTTGGCCACCGTCTGGCCCATGCGCAGCGCCAGCACATCCTTCAGCGTGTTCGGCTGCAGGTTCTGCTTCCAGTCGATGGTGTCGGTCACACCCTCGACCGATTTCCAGAAGAAGAATTTTTCCGAGACACCATGCAGGTGCTTCGCGATGCGCTGGAAGGATTTGTAGCCCTCACCCACACCCTTGCCCGGAGCAAAGGTTTCCATCGCGGCGGCACCGGCCTCGGCGCCTTCCATCAGGTCGACGCGGCTGTCGTCCTCGAAGAAGCAGCGCCATTGCGGGTCCAGGCGGATCAGCGGGATCGCATCCTGTTGCCGGCGACCGGCCTCGGCCACGATCCGGCGCAGCACGCGCGGCACGGTCAGGATGGTCGGCCCCATGTCGAAGCGGAAGCCGCCCGTGCCGGCCGGGTTCGGCAGGTTCAGCACGGCAGCCTTGCCGCCCAACCATTCGTTCTTGTCGAACAGCGTGACCTGGTGGCCACGCGCCTGCGCGACGACGGCAGCGGCGAGCCCCGCGAGGCCGCCACCGATCACGACGACTTTGGCACCCATCGTAGCGTTCCCTCTCTAGTCCGCGGCCAAGGAACGTGGCGGCGCCGCCGTCAGCGGCGCGTCGGCCACGCCGAGGTCTTCCATCAGGAGGTTCGCGGTGATCCGCGCCCCTTCGTAAATCACTGGCAGCCCACTGCCGGGATGTGTGCCGCCACCGACGAGATACACGCCCGGCACTTCCGCGAAGCGGTTGCGCGGGCGGAAGGACAGCATCTGCCCCAGATCATGCGTCAGGTTGAAAGTCGCGCCGTAGCCGACGGCGAATTCATCCTGCCAATCCTGCGGCGTCACGATCTTCTCGTAGCGGATGCGCGGCCGCAGATCGCCAAGACCCAGCGCGGCGAGACGATCGAGCGCCAATTCGCGATAGCGCGCGGTTTCCGCCGCCCAATCGGCGTGGTTCCGCAAATTCGGCACCGGCACCAGCAGGTACAGCGTGGAATGCCCGGGCGGCGCCATCGAGGCATCGGTCGCGCAGGCGTTCTGCAGATACAGCGACGGCACCGGCGGGATGATGCCACCCTCGACCTGCGCGATATTGCCCTTGTAATCCTCGGACAACAGGACCGTGTGATGCGCCAGGTCCAGCGATCCCTCGATGCCCAGGTAGAGCATGAAGGTCGAACAGGAATAGCGCGCATCGGCGATGCGCTTGTCGTTCCAGCCTTTGCGCAGGCTGTTCGGCAGGAGTTTCGGCACGGCATGCGCGAAATCCGCGTTGACGACGACAGCATCCATCGCGATCGCGCGGCCGTTGACCTCGACACCCGTGGCGCGGCGGCCGGCGGTGGTGATCCGGTCCACCGGCGTGTCGTAGCGGATATCGACGCCCATGTCGGTCGCGACCCGGGCCATGGCGGATGACACCGCGCCGCAGCCGCCAACCGGGTGGAACACGCCGTGCTCGTATTCCAGGAACGACAGGATGGTGAACAGGCTCGGGCAACGGAACGGGCTCATGCCCAGGTATTTGGTCTGGAATGAGAAGGCCAGCCGCACCCGAGCGTCGGAGAAATACCGGTTCAGATCGGAATCCACCGTCAAATGCGGCTTCATCAGATGCAGCGCCTTGAGCATGTCCTTCTGCAGCCATTCGGCATGGCTGTTGAACGAACGCTCCAGCAACGGGCGGAAGGCGCCGAGCTTGGCGCGGTTGGCGGACATGAAGCTCGGGAAGCCCGCGGCGTCGGCCGGCGACAGCTTGGCGATCTCGGCCTGCATCCGCGCGACGTCGGGGGTCGCGTCGAGCACGGTGCCGTCCCCTTCGAACACCAGGCGATACAGCGGGTCGAGGCGGATCAGTTCGACCTCATCCTCCAACCGCCGGCCGCAGGCGGCGAAGACTTCGGCAAGGATGCGCGGATAGAGGAAAAAGGTCGGCCCAAGGTCGAAGCGGTAGCCCTCGGGCGTCGTCAAGGTGCGGGTGCGGCCGCCGGGCACGCTGTCCTTTTCGAACAGGGTCACCTTAACGCCACGCGCGGCCAGCAACATGGCGGCGGCAAGCCCCCCCGGCCCGGCGCCGATCACGGCCACGTGGCTGCGCGGGCCTTGCAGCGCGGGTGCGGAGAGGGGGGCGTTCATCGGCTGTATCGAAGGGTCATCACGCTCCTAGTTGCGCCCTCGGGCGCAAGGCGCAAGGGCGGGATCGTGCGGTCATGCGGCACGGGCATCCTCGGCGCCGGCCAGGGCGCGGGGCAGCAGGCGCCGGATGTAGAAATCGCTGGTCGATGCATGGGCGGGATCGGCCGCGGCGGCCCGCGCGACCATGCCGGCGCCGAGCACCCAGCCACAGGCATCGAGGAAGGGCGCTGCCCCCCCTGGCCCGCCGGTCCCGAGCATATGGGGGATGGCCTGTTCCACTGCCGCGGCGGCGGGGCCGATGGCGGGCGCGGCGGCAACGGCTTCGGCCAGCAGGACCCGCAGCAGGGCGCCGCCGTCGCGCGGCAGTTTGCGGCCCACCAGATCCAGCGCCTGGATGCCGTTGGTGCCTTCGTAGATCGGCGCGATCCGGGAATCCCGCAGCACCTGGGCGGCGCCAGCATCCTCGCAAAAGCCCATCCCGCCATGCACCTGCACGCCCAGGCTGGCATTCGCCACGCCGCGATCGGTGCACCAGGATTTGACGATGGGGGTCAGCAGGGCGAGGCGGGCGTCGGCGTCCGCATCGCCCAATAGAGCCGCGCGGTCGAGGCAGGCGGCGGCCTCCAGCGCCAGCAGCCGCCCAGCCAGGGTCACGCTGCGCATTTCGGCCAGCATGCGGGCGACATCGGGGAAGGTCGCGATGACGCGGCCGCCCTGTTCGCGCCCGGCCGCATAGGCTTCGGCCAGGGCCAGCGCACGGGCGCCCTGCCCCACGCCCTGGACGGCCACGCCCAGGCGGGCGGCGTTCATCATGGCGAACATGGCAGGCAGGCCGCGGTTGGCTTCGCCGATCAACTCGGCCTCGGCGCCGTCGAACAGCATGATGCAGGTCGGGCTGGCGTGGATGCCCATCTTGTGTTCGACGCCGCCACAGGCGACGCCGTTGCGGCTCCCGTCCGGCATGGTCTTTGGCGCGGCGAAAAGGCTGATGCCGCGCGAGCCCTCCGGCGCGCCCGGAAGGCGGGCCAGCACCAGGTGCAGGATGTTTTCGGCCAGGTCGTGGTCGCCCCAGGTGATGAACACCTTCTGGCCGAACAGCCGATAGCCGCCATTGCCATCGGGTTCGGCACGCGTGCGGACCGTGGACAGGTCGCTGCCGGCCTGGGGTTCGGTCAGGCACATGGTCCCGGTCCAGCGGCCGGCGGCCAATTCCGGCAGCCAGCGCGCCGCCTGGTCCGGCGTCGCGTGGTGGGCCAGCAGTTCGACGGCACCGGCCGTCAGCATCGGGCCGAGGGTGAAGGCCATGTCGGCGGCGCTGCACAATTCCTGCACCGCCGACCACAGCGCATGCGGCAACCCCTGCCCGCCATGGGCGACCGGGGCCGCGAGGGATTGCCAGCCGCTTTCGATCCATTGCCCGTAGAGCGGGCCGTAATGCGGTGGCACGCGGACCACGCCGTTTTCCAGCCGCGTGCCGTGGCGGTCGGCCTCCTGCCAGCCGGGGGCGATGGCCTCGGCGGCGAAGCGTTCGGCTTCGCGGATCACGGCCTCGATGTCCGCGGCCTCCAGCGGCGCGCCCGCGGCGGCGGTCAGGCCGGGCAGGTCGACGATCCGCGTCAGCCCCAGGATCAGGTCGTCGGCGGCGCTGGTCATGCCCAATTCCTTCGCAATGCCGGCGAGGGCGGCGCCTGGCCGGCAGCCCAAGCGGGCAGGTCCGGGTCACCGCCAGCCAGGGCGAGGCCCAGGAGCGCGCCGAACTTGAAGCCATGGCCGGAGAAGCCGGACATCACCCAGGTGTCGGGGCCCAGCGGTTCCACCACGAAACGCTCCCTTGGTTCCACGTCGTAGTAGCACGCCTGGCCGCCCAAGACCCGGTAAGCGCCGAAGTCGCGCAGGCGGGGGCGGACGAAGGCCAGGACCTCCTCGATTTCGGCGGGGGTGGCGGCGCGGTCGTCCTCGGCATCGCCGGCGAGGGAGAAGCGATGGTCGCCGACCTTCAGCGGCGTGCCGGCGACGGGAGGGACGGCGTAGAAGCCGCCTTTGTCCGCCTCGTCGAAGGACGGCAGGTCGAGCAGCATGGGCGATGTGTCCCAGAGCCCCGGCGGGGGTTCGAGATAGGCCAGCACCTGGCGGGACGCGGTGACGCGGGCGGCGATGCCGGACAGCAGGCGCGGCGCCCAGGGCCCCGCGGCGACGATCAGGCGGTCGGCGGTGCGGGTGCTGCCGTCGGAGCGGCGCAGGGTCGCGCGGGCGGCATCGACCTCGGTTACGCGGGCCCGCTCGAACACCACGCCGCGTGCGGCCAGATGCGCGGCCAGCGCCGCCACGATCCGGTCGGCCAGCAGGACTCCGCCCGGGGCCAAGGCATAGGCGGCGAACAGGTGTTCGGGGGCCAGCGCGGGGCAGAGGGCCAAGGTTTCGGCGGGCGTCAGGTCACGCACCGGGCGACCGTCATCCAGCAGGGTCTTGCGGCCCTCGGCATAGCGGGCGCCGCCATCGGCAGACAGCACCAGCACCCCGGTCGGCACATGCAGCACTTGGCCGAGGTCGGCCCACAGCAGGTCCCAGGCCAGGTAGGCATCATCGACCATCCGCATGTAGCCGGCGTCGGTGCCATAGGCGTGGCGGATCAGCCGATGATGGTCCACCGAGGCACCGCGTGGATTGGGGATCGGGTCCTGGTCGATCACCCGGACGGACCATCCCGCGCGGCAAAAACCCCAGGCCGCCGAAAGGCCCATGATGCCGCCGCCGAGGATCAGAACTGTTTTCATGGCCGCATGATCGCCCGCCCCGGGCGGGTTGTGAACCGGGGGGCGTCGTTGACAGGAATCGTATCGCCGGCCGAGGCTTTTGCCATGACGACACAGAACCTGCCGCGCCGGGCGCTTGGCGCCCTGGCCCTGATGCCCCTTGCCGCCCAGGCGCAGGAGGCTTGGCCGACGCGCCAGGTCTCGATCGTGGTCGGCGTGGCGCCCGGCGGCACGGCCGATTTGGCCGCCAGGCTGCTGGCGCAGGAACTGCCCCGAGCCCTGGGCACGACGCGGCCCTTCGTCGTGGAAAACCGCCCGGGTGCCGCGACGCAGATCGGCACGGATCTGGTCGCCAAATCCGCGCCCGATGGGCAGAGTTTGCTGGTGGCGGGTGCCCCCTTCGCGATCAACCCGGGGCTGTTCCCCCGCTTGCCCTATGACCCCGTGGCCGATTTCGCGCCGGTGACCTTGCTGGTGCGCGGCGGGCTGTTCCTGCTGGTGCCGGCCAATTCGCCATCACGCGATGTGGCCGGGTTCCTGGCCACGGCGCGGGCACGCAACGGGGTGAACGTGGCCAGCGCCGGCAATGCCTCCATGAGCCACATGGCGCTCGAACTCCTGGCGGCGCGGGCTAACGTCACGCTGACGCATGTGCCCTATCGCGGCAGCGGGCCGGCGATCCCGGACCTGATCTCCGGCACCGTGGAGGCGATGTTCGAAAACCCCTCGACCGCGCTGCCGCTGGTGCGGGAGGGGCGGCTGCGCGCGCTGGCCTTTACCGGCGCGACCCGGAGCGACGCGCTGCCCGACGTGCCGACCCTGGCCGAAGCCGCCGGCCTGCCGGGTTTTGCTGCGGAGAACTGGTTTGGCCTGTTCGCCCGCGCCGGCACGCCGGAGCCCATTCTGGACCGTCTGCACACGGCCACGGTCGCGGTGCTGGCCCGCCCCGACATCGCCGAACGCTTCGCGCGCGATGGGGTGACGGTGGCGCCGATGTCGCGCAGCGACTACGCTGCGTTCATTCGCAACGAAATGACGGTCTGGGCCGAGATCATCCGTGCCCGCGGCATCACCCCAGGCTGAGAGGCCCCCAATGGCTGGCTACGCACGCACCGAAGCAAAGCAACACGCGCGCACTCACTTGCGCGGGATCTGGTGCGCGGCGCTGACGCCCTTCGTCCCTGGCACGCTGGCCTTCGATGAGGACGGGTTCCGCGCCAACCTGCGGCATTGGTTCGCCGACCTGGGGATCGATGGCGTCTTCGTCGCCGGCAAGCAGGGCGAGTTCTTCGCCATGAGCATCGCCGAACGCAAACGCGCCTGCGAAATCGCGGTGGAGGTCGCCCGCGCCTGCGGCACCCGCACCATCATGTCTGTCAGCGACCAGAACCTGGACACGGTGCTGGAACTGGCACGCCATGCCGAAGCGGCGGGTGCCGACTACATCGTCGTGCATGCGCCGGTGCTGCATTTCGTCCATGACCGGGACGAGATCCTTTGGGAATACTACCGCCGCGTGTCCGAAGCCGTGAACATCGGCATCGCGCTGTGGAGCCACCCCGACAGCGGATACCTGATGTCGCCGCAACTCTGCGCACGGTTGGCGACGCTGCCGAATGTCGTGGCGATCAAGTATTCGGTCGAACGCGCGATGTATGCGGAACTGACCCGCCTGGCCGGTGACACGCTGATCGTGTCGACCGCCAGCGAGGAAGAATGGCTGGACAACATTCTGGACCTTGATTGGCAAGTCTATCTTTGCTCCTCACCGCCCTATCTGTTGCAGACGGCGGCGGACCGGCGGATGCGGGACTATACCGACCTCGCTTTTGCAGGTCGGGCGGAGGAGGCGCGGCGGGTGTCGGCCAGCCTGCAGCCGGTGCGCCAGGCGCTGAAATCCACTCGCCCCGGCGGCAAGCCGCAGAGTCACCAGAAATACTGGCAATCCCTGCTGGGCCAGGTCGGCGGCGCGGTGCGGCCGCCGATGCTGGAACTGACCGAGGCTGAAAAGGCGGCGACGCGGGAGGCGTTCCTGCGCTGCGGGCTGGCGCCCTTGTCCGCCGCGGCGGAGTAGCCGGCTACATCGCCCGCAGCAGGGTGATCCGGCCAGCCATGCTGTCGCCGGGCGCCAGCACGTCCATCGCGCCATAGGGCGCGAAGCGCGGCCGGTTCAGCACATCGGGCACATGGCTGACCGGCTCCACGCACAGCACCGGCAGATGCGGTGGGGCGTAGAGTTGCATGTTGCCAGCCCAGGCACCGGTCGCGCCCAGCACAAACCCGTCGATCCGCGCCCGCCCATCCCAGCCGGACCAATGCGTGTCGTGGCCGAGCAAAGCGGCCTCGCCACCATCGATGCCGGCGGTGGGTTCGACGGCGTCCGGCAGGTTACGGCTGTCGCGAACAAACCGATGCGTGGCGGTGAAGGCCAGGTGCGTGGACGGCGTACGCACGAACCACGGATGCCAGCCGATCCCAAACGGCAGCGCCGTGGCGCCGAGGTTTGTCAGGGCTAGCATCAACGACAGCCCCTCGTGGTCGAGTGCCACATCGAGCACGGCCCGGCACGGCAGGGGCGCCGTCATCGATTCCACCGTCAGCCGTGCCGTCTGCGCCGTCGTCGACACCACGCGCCATGGCTGGTCGCGTAGAAACCCGTGGATCGCCGTTCCATCCGCCGGGCGATTCACCGGCGCCGTGCCAAGCGCGCCAACCCGCCCGCCATCCAGCCGGTTGGTCCAGGGCGCCATCCAGAAGGCACCGGCCATCGCGGTATTGGGGTCGGCGCCATCCGGCACCGGCGCCAGCACATCGCGCCCATCGCAGGTCAGCCGGGCCATGGCCGCGCCCTGTTCGGGCAGCAGCCGCGCGGCCCAGCCGCCCGCCGTCAGGTAGAGGCTCATTCCAGCGAAAAGGCGTCGCGCGGGGACGGGGCGCTGCGGGAATACTCGATGGCGGTATACGCGCCGCCCTGGTAGCGCTCGATCACCGGATCGCCGCTGAGGATGCCACCGACCTCGGCCGCGTAATCCTCCGAGGTATCCTGCGGTGCCCAGCCGATGCGGTCGCGGTGGTCCTGCCCCCAAAACGTGCGCGGGTTGGCCGATGCGGCCCAGATCACCGCATGCCCGGTCTTCGGTGCCGTCACCGCGGCCTGGCACAGGCGGATCAGGTCGGCATAGGACAACCAGGTGGCCAGCATCCGCGCGTCGATCGGCTTGGGGAAGCAGGAACCGATGCGCAGGTTCACGTTCTCGACGCCGTGCTTGTCCCAGTACATGCGGCCCATGAGTTCGCCATAGGCCTTGGACAGGCCGTAGTAGCCATCGGGGCGGAAGTCGCAGTCCACGTCGATTTTCGGCTGGTTGCCGGAGGGGCGTTCGTGGAAGCCGATGCTGTGGTTCGACGAGGCGAAAATCACCCTGGCGCCTTCGCGCCGGGCGGCTTCGTAGATGTGGTAGAGGCCGCGCAGATTGGGGCCCAAAACTTCCTCATACGGCCGCTCCACGCTCACCCCGCCGAAATGCAGGATCGCGCCGCAGCCTTCGGCCTGCCGCACCACGGCCAGGCTTTCGTTCAGGTCGCATTTCACGAATTGCGCGCGCGGCGGCAGCGCATCCGGGAAGGGCGTGATGTCGGTCAAGCGCAGGGTCCAGCCGGCGGCGGCCAATTCACGCGCGAGCGCCCGGCCCAGGTTGCCGGAAGCGCCCGTCAGCAGGACGGGTTTTTGGGGAATGGTCATGGCGGTCAGCCTCCGTAATCAAGAAACAGCCGCGGCAACGTCAGCGACATGGCGGGCCAATAGGTGGTGAGCATCAGTGCCACCAGGATTGCTCCGTAGAAAGGCCAGATGGTCTTCATCACCGTCTCGATCGGAATTTTCCCGATCGCGCAGCCGACGAAAAGCACCGCGCCCACCGGCGGCGTGCACAGCCCCAGGCCGAGGTTCATCATCATCACCATGCCGAATTGCACGGGATCCATGCCGATGGCGATCACCACCGGCAGGAAGATCGGCGTGGTGATCAGGATCAGCGCCGCCATGTCCATCACGCAGCCCAGCAGCAGCAGGCAGATGTTGATCATCAGCAGGATGACGATGGGGTTGTCGCTGATCGACAGCATCCCCGCGGTCAGCAGGTCCGCCAGCCGATAGACGGCCAGCAGATAGGCAAAGGCGGTCGCGGTGCCGACCAGCATGAAGACCACGGCGGTGGTCCGGACACTGCCCTTCACCGCGATGACGAAGTTGTCCCAGGTCAGGCTTCGGTAAACCATGATCGTCACCAGCACGGCCCAGATGGCGCCGAAGGCCGCCGATTCGGTCACCGTGAAAATGCCCGACAAGACGCCGCCCAGGATGATCACCGCCGTCAGCAGGCCGGGCAGCGCGTCGATCGCGGTCCAGGCCAGGTGGCGGAAACCCTGCCAGGCCTCGGCCGGGTAGCCGCGGCGCACCGCCATGACATAGGCGGCGATGGCCAGGAACAGGCACATCGTGATGCCCGGGACGATACCGGCGATGAACAGGGCGGTCACCGAAATGCCGCCGCCCGCCGCCAGCGAATACAAGATCATGTTGTGGCTGGGCGGGATCAGGATGCCCGCGATGCTGCTGGTGACGGTCAGCGACACGGCATAGTCGACGCCATAGCCCTTGGCCTTCATCGCCGGGATCAGGATGGTGCCGGTGGCGGAGGTATCGGCCACCGCAGAACCCGAAATCCCACCGAAGAGCATGGAGGTGGAGACATCGACCATGCCAAGCCCGCCACGCATCCAGCCGACGCAGCCGGAGGCCAGAGCGACCAGGCGCCGCGCGATGCCGCCATGCAGCATGATCTCGCCGGCAAAAATGAAGAAGGGGATGGCGAGCAGCGAGAACATGCTCATCCCCGACGTCATCTGCTGGAAGGCCACGGCGGGATTGATGCCTTCGTAGATGAAGCCAACCACCGCGGCGATGCCGAGCACGAAGCCGACCGGAACGCCCGCCACGACACCGAAGAAGAAAATAGCGAAAAGGATGATCAGGCCAGGTTCCACAGGCTGCCTACTCCAGGAAGGCCGCCGCCACGCCACGCTTTTCAGGCGCGTCCGGCGACAGGATGTCGAGCAGCACCTGCTCCAGGGCAAACAATGCGATCAGCGCACCGCTGATCATCAGCGGCGCATAGGTCCAGGCCTGGCTGATGCCGAGCAGGGGAATGCGAAAGTTCCTGACCCCATCGACCAATTCCCAGGACCAGAAGGCCATGGCCAGGCCGAACAACCCCACCACCGTGTCGCAGCCGACCGCGATCCAGCGCTGCGCATTCGGCGGCAGGCTTTCGCGAAAGCCCAGCACCGACAGGTGGAAGCGTTCCCGCACGCCGACCGCGGCAACCGGCAGGGCGATGAACAGGATGGCCAAGGTCGCCGCGCGTTCCACCCAGGTGGGCGTGTCGTTCAGGACGTAGCGGCCGAAGACCATCCAGCCCATCATCACGATCAGGGCGACCAGGGCGACCGAAGCCGCCCCGATCATGATCCGCGACAGGAACTCAAGCGCTGCGGAAAACGCCCTCACGGGGTTTCGCGGATGGCCTGAACCATCCGGGCCAGGCGCGGGTCGGCGGCATACTTCGCATAGACCGGCGCCATCAGGTTGGACCAGGGCGTGCGGTCGGTGATCTCGATCACCGTCACGCCCGCCGCGGTCACCCGCGCGCGGGATTCCGTTTCCCGCGCGGCCCAGAGCTCACGCTGATAGGTCGCCGAATCCAGGGCGGCCTGGCGCACGATCGCCTTGTCGGCGTCGCTCAGCCGCGCCCAGCGCTGGCGGGACACGGCCAGCACTTCCGGCACGTTGGAATGCTCGGTGGTGGTGTAGAATCGCGCGACCTCGAAGTGGCGGGTGCTTTCGTAGGACGGCCAGTTGTTCTCGGCCCCGTCGATCACGCCTGATTGCAGGCTGGTGAAGACCTCGCCAAACGGCAGCGGCGTCGCATTGGCGCCCAGTGCGCGCATGATGTCGATCCACAGGTCCGAGGTCTGCACGCGGATCTTCATCCCCTGCAGGTCGGCCGGCACGCGGACCGGGCGGCGGGTGTACATGCTGCGGGCGCCGGCGTCGTACCAGGCCAGGGCGATGATGCCGATGCCGTCCAGGTCGCGGGCGATTTCCTCCCCACCCACGCCGGCCATCACGCGGTGCGAATGCCCGACATCCCGGAACAGGAAGGGCAATGTCACGACATTGGTCGAGGGGGCGAGGTTGTTGAACGGGCTGAGGTTGAAGTTCCCGAAGTCGATGGCGCCGAGGCGCATCTGCTGGATCGCCTCATCCTGCTGGCCGAGCGTCGCCGAGTGGTAGGTGCGCAGGCGAATGCGATTGTTTGTGCGCTGGGCGACCAACTCGCCGAAGCGGTCCATGCCGCGGCCGTTCGGATAATCGGCGGCGTGGATGTTCCAGCCGCGCCATTCCTGGGCCAGGCCCGGGGTCGCGGACAGGCCGACGGCGGCAACAGCCGCCAGCAAGGCTGTGCGGAAGCGAGTCAGCATGAAAGTTTCCCCTTGATGATATTTTTCTAACGCCAGCGTGGCCCGCGTCGCGCTGGTGTGTCAAACGCGCAACGTCACAGGAGCCACTCGATGCCCCATTCCATCGCCGCCGCCGCCGACGCCCTGGCCAGCGGCGCCACCACCGCGCGGAGCCTGGCCGAAGCAGCGCTTGCCCGCATCGCCGATCCGGCGGGCGAGGGCGCCCGCGCCTTCGTCCAGGTCCAGGCCAAGGCGGCCCTGGCCGCCGCCGACGCGATGGACGGTTTGCGCGCCCACGGCAGGGCGCCGTCGCGATTCGCCGGCATCCCGATCAGCGTGAAGGATCTGTTCGACCAGGCGGGCCAGGTCACCGCCGCCGGCAGCGTGGTGCTGGCCGACGCCCCGCCCGCCGCGACGACGGCGCCCGCGGTGGCGCGACTGGAACGGTTGGGCTTCGTCGTGCTCGGCCGCACGAATATGGTGGAATTCGCCTTCAGCGGGTTGGGCGTGAATCCGCATTTCGGCACGCCGCTGTCGCCGTGGGATCGTGCGACGGGACGATGCCCTGGGGGGTCATCCTCGGGCGCCGGGGTCGCTGTCGCGGATGGGATGGGGTTTGCGGCGCTCGGGTCCGACACCGGCGGGTCCTGTCGCGTGCCGGCGGCGCTGTGCGGGGTGGTCGGCTACAAACCAACGGCCAAACGCGTGCCGATCACGAACGTCGTCCCGCTGTCGCAGAGCCTGGATTCCATCGGCCCCCTGGCCCGCACGGTCGCGTGCTGCGCGGTGATCCATGCCGGCATGGCGGGCGATGACCAGCCGGCGGCGCCGGCCGCGCTGCCGCTGGCCGGGCTGCGGCTGGGCCTGCCGCGCGGCACCTACCTGACCGATGGCATGGATGCGACCGTGGCCGCGACGTTTGACGCGGCCCTGGCCCGGTTGTCGGCCGCGGGGGCGTTGATCGTGCCGCTAGACCTGCCGGAACTGGCGGATATCCCTGCGGTGAATGCGACCGGCGGCTTCGCGGCGAGCGAGGCCTGGGCGCTGCATCGCGACATCATCGCCCGGGGTCGCGACCGCTACGACCCGCGGATTCTGGCGCGCATCCTGCGCGGCGAACGGATGACCTCGACCGACTATATCGCGCTGGTCGCAGCCCGCGCCGCGCTGATCGCCGCCATCGCGCCGCGCACCGCGCCCTTCGATGCGGTGGTGCTGCCGACCTGCCCGATCGTGCCGCCGGCCCTGGCCGAGGTGGCCGAGGAACGTGACTACAACCGCATCAACATGGCGCTGCTGCGGAATACCTCGGTCGGGAACTTCCTGGACCGCTGCTCGATCTCGCTGCCCTGCCACCGCCCGGGCGAGGCGCCGGTCGGGCTGATGCTGATGGGCGAACATGATGGCGATGCGCGTCTGTTCGCCGTCGCGGCGGCGGTGGAGGCCGGGTTGGCCTAAGCCCCCACGCGCAGCAAGCCGGGGCCGTGGCGTTTCAGCCAGGTCTCGGCCTGGGCGCGGTGCGGCGACATGGTGTTCAGCAGCGCCCAGAAATGCACGCCATGGTTCATGTGGCGGATATGCGCGACTTCATGCGCCGCGACGTAGTCCAGCACCCAATCGGGGGCCAGCAGCAGCCGCCATGAGAAGGCCAAGGTGCGGTCGGCGGCGCAGGATCCCCAGCGGGTGCGCGTGTCCTTCAGCCGGATCGCATGGGGCACGACGCTGATGGCTGTGGCGTGGTGCGCGACGCGGACGGCCAAGCGACGGCCCGCCTCGGCGCGGAGGAAATCGGCGGTGCGGCGGGCCAGGAAGGTTTCGTCGCCGGTGACCACCAGGGTCTGGCCATGCAGGAAGGCGCCGCCGCGCTCGTCCGGCGCATGGATGATCTCATGCGGCAGGCCGCCGATCGGCACCATCGCCCCCGGCACGAAGGGGCAGGCGGGCGCCAGGGCACGCAGGCGCTGGGTGATCCAGCGTGCATGGGTTTGCAGCAGGGCCAGCCCCGCCTTGCGGCTGCCGCGGGTTGGCAGGGTGACCAGGACCGCGCCCTCGGCGGCATCGATGCGCAGCGACACGCGGCGGGCGCGGGCGCTGCGCTGCCAGACGACCTGCACATCCACCGGCGGTGCCAGCGGGTCGGGTGCCAGAGGGAGGGTTTCCCGGGTCGATTCGTCGGGCATGGGCATACCCTGCCCACAAGCGCGCACGGCAATCAACCGTGCGCGTGGGGCATCACGCGATCAGCGGAATGGGATCGCGTACATCAGGCCGCCACGGGTCCAGATGTCGTTCCGACCGCGGGAGAGTTTCAGCGGGCTGGCCTGGCCGACGTTGCGTTCGAAGATCTCGCCGTAGTTGCCCACGGCACGGATCGCCGCCAGCGCCCAATTGTTCGCCAAGCCCATCCGCTGGCCGAAGTCACCGGTATTGCCGAGCAGGCGCTGCACCGTCGCATCACGGCTGTCGCGCGACTGGGCTTCGGCGGTGGCCGAGGTCACGCCATATTCCTCGGCTTCGACCAGGGCGTAGTGAACCCATTGGATGATATTGGTCCATTGGTCGTCGGCATTGCGGGTGAAGGGGCCGAGGGGTTCCTTGCTGATCAATTCCTCCAGCACGATGTAGTCGGCCGGATTGCGCGCGATGGTGCCGACCACGCCGGCAAGCGCCGAGGCATCCTGCGTCATCGCATCGCAGCGCCCAGCGAAGAAGGCGTCATACATCGTATCAACCCGTTCGAAGACCACGGGGCGGAAGGCGATATTGCGGGCACGGAAGGTGTCGGTCAGGTTGAGTTCGTGGGTCGTGCCCTGCGCCACGCAGATCGTCGCGCCATCCAATTGCTGCACCCGCGCGACGCCGGCATCGCGGCGGATCACAAAACCCTGGCCGTCGTAGAAATTGACCGGCCCCTGCGACAGTCCCAGCGTGTTGTCGCGCAGGAAGGTCTGTGTGCTGTTGCGGAACAACACATCGATCTCGCCCGATTGCAGGGCGGCAAAGCGTGCCTGGGCGGTTAGCGGAACGAAGCGGACCTTGGTCGCATCGCCCAGCACGGCGGCGGCCACGGCGCGGCAATAATCGGCGTCGATGCCGCGATACTCGCCGCGGCTATCGGGTGCGGAGAAACCCGCGAAGCCGGCCGAAACGCCACAGATCAGGGTGCCGCGCGACTTGACGGTATCGAGCGTCGCGGCGTGCGCGCCCAGGCTGCCGAACAGCAGCGCGAGGGCGGGGAGGATGTGTCGCATGGGATGTGTCTCCTTCAACGTGGCAGGTCGGCAAGCACGGCAATGGTCGCATCGCCCAGGCGATCCACCATCGCGTCGATCTGGGCGGCGGTGCTGATGTAGGGCGGCGCCAGGATCACATGGTCGCCGCGGGTGCCATCCACCGTGCCGCCCATGGGGTAGCAGGCGAGGCCGCGGTCGAAGGCAGCTTGCTTGATCCGTTCGTTCACTTTCAACGCCGGATCGAAGGGCGCCTTGGTGGCGCGGTCGGCGACCAGCTCGATCGCCTGGAACAGCCCGCGCCCGCGGATGTCACCGATGTGGCGATGGTTGCCGAAGCGTTCGGTCAGGCGTTCGGCCATCAGCGCCCCCATGGCGCGGACATTGGCCAGCAAATCCTCATCGACAATCACCTGCTGCACGGCGAGCGCGGCCGCGCAGGCGACCGGATGTGCCTGGTAGGTGTGGCCGTGCTTGAACGTGCCGGAGCCGTCGCGCAATGCGGCGACAATCCTGCCTGAGACAAGGATGCCCCCGATCGGCTGGTATCCGCCGCCCAGGCCCTTGGCGATCACCTGGACGTCGGGCGCGACGCCTTCGGCTTCCCAGCCATGCAAGGTGCCGCAGCGGCCCATGCCGCTCATCACCTCGTCCAGCAGCAGAAGCGCGCCGTGGCGGTCGCAGACCGCGCGCATCGCGGCGAAGTAGCCGGGGACAGCGGTGACGCAGCCGAGCGTCGCACCGACCACCGTCTCGGCGCAGAAGGCCGCGACATTCTGGGGCCCGAGGCGTTGGAATTCAGCCTCCAGTTCGGCCGCGAGACGCGCGACGTAATCGGCATCGCTCTCGGCATCGCCGCGTTCGCGATAGGCGTAGCAGGGGGCCACATGCGAAAAGATATCGGCCAGCATCGGCGCATAGGGCGCCCGCCGCGTGGCATTGCCGCCCGCCGCCAGTGCCCCCAACGTGTTGCCGTGATAGGATTGCCGCCGGGCGATGAAACGCGTGCGCTCCGGCTGGCCGATCTCGAGGAAATACTGGCGCGCGATCTTCAGCGCCGCCTCCATGCCCTCGCTGCCGGAGGAGACGAAGTAGGCGTGGGTCAGCCCGCCGGGTGCGTGGCCCACCAGCATGTCGGCCAGGGCTTCGGCGGGTTCGCAGGAAAACAGGCTGGTATGCGCGTAACAGAGTTGGTCGATCTGCGCCTTCATCGCGGCGATCACGTGCGGATGCCCGTGCCCGAGGCAGGCGACGGCGGCGCCGCCCGAACCATCGATGACCTCCCGCCCCGTCGCGTCGCGCAGCATCACGCCATGGCCGGAGACGGCAATGGCGGGATCGGCGCGCAGGTTGCGATGCACGATGTGGCTGGTCATGCGACAGAATCCTCGGGCAGGTAGGCGGCGAAACGGTCGAGCAGGTTTTCGCTGGCGCGCAGCGCGGCCAGCGCATCGGCACCGCCGGCCGCGAAGACGCTGGCGGCCAAGGCCTGCGCCAGCGCGACGGCGGCGGTCAGGCTGGGGAAAAAGGCCGGCGTGGCGGTGGCGAAGGGCAGGACGTGGTCGACCCCGGCGGTGATCGGCGCATCGGCGCGATCGGCCAGCACGACAATACGCAACCGCGCATCGCGTGCCGCCGCCAGGGTCATCAGGCTGGCGCGGGAATAGGGTGCGAAGCCCACCAGGACCAGCGCGTCGCCTGGGCGAAAGGCCGCGAGGTCCAGGTCCAGCGCGCCCTCCCCATCCAGCAGCAGCGGATCGGTGCGGAACAGGCGCAGTTGGTAGTGCAGCAGGCTTGCAACGGCCCGGCAGGACCGGAAGCCGGCGACGTGAATGCGCGGCGCAAGGTGCAGGGTGGCCGCGGCCGCTTGCAGGGCGGCCGGGTTCAGGTCGGCGACATTGCCGACATCGGCCACCAGCACGGCCGCCGCATCCTCGGCACGCGGCCGGGCGGAATAGGGCGCGGGGACTGGTCGCTGCTCGGCGATCGCCGCATCGCGCAAGGCATCCCAGCCGTCAAAGCCAAGCGCCTGTGCCAGCCTGGTGAAACTGGCGGGCGAGGCCCCAGCCTCGGCCGCCAGGCTGCGCATTGGGCGGGTCGCGACCTCGAACGGGTGCGCCGCCAAATGCCGCCCGGCCGCGGCCAAGGCGGGGGGCAGGTTGGGCAGGGCGCGGTTGAGCCGGTCGGCGAGCATGAAACAACTGTTTCACGCATCGCGCCGTCATGCAACAGTCGTTTCAGGCCGGCGGCGGCCGTAAGACGGTAATGCCAAGCAGCCCGGCTTCCCGACCCACCCATTGCTCGCTGCGGTAGATGCCGCCGGTCTGCGGATCGCCCCAGAAACGGTTGGTGAAGTTGAAGCCGCTGCCGTTGCAGCCTTCTTCGACCAGCAGCACGTCGCCGTCGATCCGGCCGCGCAGCGTGCATTCAAGCGACACGCCGAAGCGCATCGAGGCCGGATCCCGGTCTGGCGTCATCAGGTCGACGAGGCGCCGCGACGAGGCGAGACGCCCGACCAGCGCCAGCGGTTCGTCCAGCGGGTCAGGCCCGTCGAACCGCGTTGCCGCGACCCATACCGCAAGCCCCGCGGTCGCCACCACGCGCGCGCCATCGGTCGCGACCACGACGCCATCGCGCGTGCGCCACAGCCGGGATTCACCATTCTGTTGCAGCAGCAGCGCGACGGCCGGGCGGCTGCCGACCGCCAGGGACAAGGCGGGTCCATCGACTTCGGGGGGGCCGAAGCGGTCGTCGGCGGGGACAGGGGCGGCACAGCCGGCCAGCAGCAAAAGCGCTGCCAGCGGCCGCCAACGCCTCACTGCGTCGCCCACACAATCCGGTGGATGAAGGCGACATCGGCGAGATCGAAACTGTAGTTGGGATGCGCCGGATTCAGGCTGGCCAGTTCGATCCGCTTGGCGGATTGGCGGACCAGTTCCTTGGCCAGGACCTCACCTTCCCGGGTGCGGACCACGACGCGATCGCCACGGCGAACGGGGGCGCCGGGCGAGACGATCACCAGGTCACCGTCGCGGAACACGGGCTCCATGCTGTCGCCGTGGATTTCGAGGGCATAGGCGTGCGGGTCGGGCACTTCCGGCACGCTGATCTCGTCCCACGAACCGCCGACGGGATAGCCGCCGTCGTCGAAAAACCCCTCACCGCCCGCCTGGGCCATGCCGATCAGCGGAATGCGCCGGCCGGTCATCGCCCGACGGCCGCCGCCCGCGCCGCTGCTGGTGCCGGAAACAAGGGAGGCGAAGGATTCCAGCGGCGCGCCGATGGCGTTCAACACCTTCGCCACGCTTTCGGTCGATGGCCAGCGCGCGCGCCCATCCGGCCCCGTTCGCTTGGACGGGTTGAAGGCAGTGGGGTCGAGGCCGGCGCGCCGGGCGAGGCCCGAGGCACTGAGTCCATGTTCGGCGGCGAGCGCATCAAGCGCGCGCCAAACGTCTTCGTGTCGCATGGACGCATTATCCTAGGCTGACAACCCCAATACAAGGAGATAATAGACCTATTTATGCCTTGACACCTAGGATTATGTGTTTAGAGAACAGCCATCCCAACCCCCTGGGACGCACCGGAGCCCCCGCCATGCCGAACCCCGCCCCCCGCGCCGCACCGACCCGCCGCCTGCATTCGCTCGATCGGGCGGTGCCCTTCCATTCGGCGGAAGAAGCCTGGTTCTGGACCATGGCGGCGCTGACCGCGCGACGCGATGGCGCGCAACTGGGCGCCGGGCGCGGCGAGATGCTGCGCCCTTGCGAGCCGGATGACGTCATCGTCGTGCTCGACCGCCTGTACCGTCAGCGGCGCATCGACCTGGCCCATGCCCGCGTCATGCGGGCCTGGGGCGAAAAGCACAGCGTGCCCGACGAACGCTTCGCCCCGGAGCGTGCCGATGCACGGTTGTGGAAGGAAGCGATGCAGCGCCTGGACTGGCCGCTGCGGGTCAAGGGCATCGTCGCCGGCGACGGCATCTTCCCGCGCCCGGAAGAGGCAAACCCTTGTGTTCCACTCTCATCTTTCGGACCGAATCGTCGGTGACACAGCACGCCTCACATCGGCGCCTGCCGGAGCCCGCTGTCTTCCTGGGCTTCGGCGGCGGCACCAGCCAGGCATGGCAACGCCTGCTGGCGCCAGGCTTCCGGCATTGCTTTGCCGGGCTGCGCGATGCCGATGGCTGGACGGTGGTCGATCCGCTGTCGGGGCGGCTGCACATCACGCGCCTTGGCGTGGATGCCGACTACGATCTCCCGGCATTGTGGACCCGTGCGGGCTTCGTCGTGCTGGGCCCTTTCACCCCGGCCGAGGCCATCGCCACGCCACTGCCGGGGCTGCTGCCGCTGACCTGCGTCAGCGTTTGCCGCGCTTTGCTTGGTCCCGGTGCGCCCTTTGCACTGACCCCGCAGGGCTTGTTCAAGCGGTTGATTTCCTATGATCAAAACCCTAGGAAAAAAACCTTGACTATTTTGCCGACCTAGGCTATTTCACCTCTCGCCAAGGGGATAGTTGCGCCCCGCGGCTTCCTCCACTCCCCCCCCCTCCGCGATCACCCGCACGGTCCATCCCCCGGGCCGTGCGGCGTTTCGCCCCAACTGGAGCGTCGAGCCGCATGGGTGGCCTCATCAAAGCCCCGAAGCCGGTCGCCATCGCGGCGGCCGAGCCCCCGCCGCCCGTCACGGCACCGCCGCCGGACCAGGCGGCGACGCAGGCCCGTGCCGCCAGCACGGCCCGCGCCCGCAATGGCCTGGCCGGCACCATCGCCACATCCGCCCGCGGGGTCCTGGACCCACTGCCCGTGGCGCCGCGCAAATCGCTTCTGGGGGAATAGCGCCATGACCCCGGAAACCCTTCTGCTGCGCCACCAGGCGGCGCTCGACCGGCGCCGCCCGTGGGAGGCGACCTGGCAGGATTGCCGCGACCACGTCCTGGCGCGCACGCCCGGCCAGGGCGGGCCGGCGCTGTTCGACGGCACCGCCGCCGATGCCGCCGAACAACTGGCCGCATCGCTTCTGGCTGAGCTGACGCCACCCTGGTCGCGCTGGTTCGGGCTGCAGCCGACGCGCGGCATGGCCGATACGCCTGGGCTGTCGGAGTTGTTGGAAGACGCGTCGGAAACCCTGGCGGGGCATCTGGATCGCGGCGGGCTGTCGTTGGCCATGCACCAGGCGTTCCTGGATCTGGTCGTTTGCGGCACGGGTGTGCTGCTGGTCGAGGAAGCGCCGCCCGGCGAATTGTCCGCCCTGCGGCTGACCGCCGTGCCGCTGTCGGAAACGGTGCTGGAGGACAGTGGGTCCGGGCGCCTGGACACGATCTATCGCAGCGCCGGGCTGACGCCGGATGCGATCCGGCAACGCTTTCCCAAGGCCGTGTTGCCCAAGGCGCTGACAGAGAGCAAGGGCGAACCGCCGCGCCTGCCGGTACTGGAAGCCGTCTGGCCAGATGGCCGTGGCGCCTTCCGCTTCGCCGCCGTCCTGGCCATTCCGGGCCAGGCACCATTGCTGCTGGCCGATGGGGAATTCGCTGAATCCCCCTTCATCGCCTTCCGCTGGCTGGTGGCGCCGGGCGAGACCTACGGCCGCGGCCCGGTGATGAAGGCGCTGCCGGATATCCGCACTGCCAACAAGGTTGTCGAACTGATCCTGAAGAACGCCTCCATCGCCGCGACCGGCATCTGGCAGGCCGATGACGATGGGGTGTTGAATCCAGCGACGGTGCGGCTGGTACCCGGGGCGATCATCCCCAAGGCGCCAGGTTCGGCGGGGCTGACGCCGCTGGCGGCGCCGGGCAACTTCGATGTCTCCAACCTCGTTCTTGACGATTTGCGATCTCGCATCCGCACCGCTTTGCTGGCGGACCGGCTGAGCCCGAAACCCGGCCAGGACCGCACCGCGACCGAGGTGCTGGAACGCAGCGCCGAAACCGCCCGCACCTTGGGTGCCTGCTACGGGCGGCTGCAGCACGAATTGCTGTCGCCGCTGGTGGTGCGGTCGCTCGGCGTGCTGCGCCGGCGCGGTGAGGTGCCGCCCATCCTGTTGGATGGGCAGGAGGTGCGGCTCGCCTATCGCAGCCCGCTCGCGCGGCTGCAGGCGCGGGCCGATGCCGCCAATACCGCGCTGTTCCTGCAATCGGCGGCGGCACTCGGGCCCGCCGGCCTGGCGCAGATCGATGCCGCCGCCGCCGCGCGTTTCCTGGCCCGCACGCTGGATGTGCCGGACTCCATCCTGACACCCCTTTCGGAGAGCCCTTCCGCATGAGCGAGAACCTGATCACCGCCGAACTCGAAACGCCCGTCGTCATGAGCGACGCGGTTTCGACCGGCAGCCAGATCCCGGCCAAGTTCAAGGACCCGGTGACCGGGGCGGTGCGCATCGACGCGCTGCTGAAATCCTACCTGGAGTTGGAACGCCGCCTGTCGCAGCGTTTCGCGCCGCCGGCCGATGATGCGGCACCGGAGGAGATCGCGCGCTTCCGCGCCGCGATGGGCATTCCCGAAGCGCCGGAGGGCTACGAGATCGCAGCCCCCTGCGAACAATGCGCGCCCGATCCCGCAATCAATGCGCGACTGCACGCCGCGGGGTTCACGCCGTCGCAGGCGCAACTGGTCTACGACCTGGCGGCGGAACGTCTGCTGCCGGTGATCGCCGAGGCCGCCGCGCAATACGAGGCCGACCGCCAGCGCGACCGGCTGATCGCGCATTTCGGTGGTGAGGATCGCTACCGCGCCATCGCCCGGCAACTCGCCGCCTGGGGCCGCGCCAACCTGCCGCCGGCGGTGTTCGACGCGATGGCCGGCACGTCCGAGGGCGTGATCGCGCTGTCGGGCATGATGGACCGCAAGGAACCCATGATCGGGCGCCAGGCGGATGCACCCCAGGCGATGGATGAAACCGGCCTGCGCCAGATGATGCGCGACCCGCGCTACTGGCAGAAGCGGGAGCCGGAATTCGTGAACCGCGTCACCGAAGGTTTCCGCCGCCTCGTCGGCGGCTGACCCCACTTCCGTCCGCACAAAACCTGGTCGCCATGACGGCGGCCGGGCGTGCGGACGCACGCGTTCGGCGGCGCCTGCCTGGCCCAACCGCCGATGACGCGAATCCCCTCCCCGCAATCCGCCTGCCGGAGACTTTTCGCATGACCATCGACCTCGCCTTCGCAAAGCAGTTCGAATCCGAAGTGAAGGATGCCTACCAGCGCCAGGGCAGCAAGCTGCGCCAGACCGTGCGCAGCAAGAGCGACGTGAAGGGCGCCAGCACCGTCTTCCCGAAAGTCGGCCGCGGCACCGCCGCCGCCAAGGCGCGCAACGGCGTCGTACCGGTGATGAACCTGCAATACTCGAACGCCGAATGCTTCCTGCAGGACTACTACGCCGGCGAATGGGTGGACCGGCTGGACGAGATCAAGACCAACATGGAGGAGCGCCAGGTCGTCGCCAATGCCGGCGCCTATGCGCTGGGTCGCAAGACCGATGAGCTGATCATCGCCGCCCTGGACACGGCGACGGCCGAAGCGGTCGGCACCGCCCCCGGCACCACCGACGCCGATGGCCTGACCAAGGAGAAGGTGCTGCTCGCCTTCGAAACCCTGGGTGCCGCCGATGTGCCGGATGACGGCCAGCGCTATGCCGTGGTCGGCTGGAAGCAGTGGAGCCAGTTGCTGCAGATCCAGGAATTCGCCGACAGCCGCTATATCGGCGACGCCGATCTGCCGTGGAAGGGCGCGCAGGCCAAGTCCTGGCTGGGCGCGATGTGGATGCCGCATTCGGGCCTGACCAAGAGCGGCGCGCTGCGGTTCTGCTACTTCTTCCACAAGACCGCGGTGGGCCATGCCTCGGCGCAGGATGTGGTGACCGATGTGTCCTGGCACGGCGACCATGCCGCGCACTTCATCCTGAACATGATGAGCCAGGGCGCGGTGTTGATCGACGGCGCTGGCGTCGTGCGGATGCGCGCCGCGGAATAGTCGCTTCTGCCGCCTCCCCCGGGTGCGTCGCACCCGGGGGATTGTGCCCCCCATCCCAGGAGACAACGACATGGCGCTTTCTGCGCTCGTCCTCTGTTCGCGCGCGCTGTTGAAGCTCGGCGCAGCGCCCGTCGCCAGCCTGGAGGAAGGCACCGCCGAGGCGGAGATCGCGGCCAACCTCTACCCCCATGTGCGTGACGCCATGCTGTCGGCCCACCCGTGGTCATTTGCCTCGGGCCAGGTGACGCTGCCGCGTTTGGCCGCGACGCCTGTCGCCGACTACGCGCATGCATTTCAACTGCCCGCAGGGTTCTTGCGCGCGCTGTCGGCTGGCAGCGGTGGTGCGGGGCGCGGAATCTCCTATCGTATCCACGAAAATCGGCTGCACGCCGATGCCGAGACGGTGACGCTGACCTACGTCTTTCGGCCGGAGGAGACGGATTTCCCGCCCTTCTTCACCGAAGCGCTGGTGGCGCGGCTCGCCGCTGAATTCTGCCTGCCGCTGACCGAATCGACCGGGCGTGCCGAGGCGTTGTATCGCTTGGCCGAACAGTCGCTGCGCGCAGCCCGGCTGGCCGATAGCCAGCAGGCGACGACCAAGGCGCTGGAAGGCTTCCCGCTGATCATGGCGCGGGGCTGAGCCATGCCTAGTTTCAAGCGCATCAAATCCAGTTTCACGGCGGGCGAGCTGGCGCCGGAACTGCTCGGCCGTGGCGATCTGCGCGCGTATGAAAACGGCGCGCGGCGGCTGCGGAATGTGGTGATCCAGGCCACGGGTGGCGTCGCGCGCCGGGCGGGGCTGCGGCATGTCGCGATCCTGCCTGGTGCGGCGCGGCTCATCGCCTTCGAATTCAACACCGAGCAGACCTATCTGCTGGTGCTGACCGCATCGCGCATGCAGGTCTTCCTGAATGATGCCGAGGTCGCCAGCGTCACCGGCCCCTGGACAGAGGCGATGCTGCCGCAGCTTGCCTTCACGCAGAATGCCGACACGCTAATCCTGCTGCATCCCGACATGCCGCCGCAGCGCATCACGCGCAGCGGGCATACGGCCTGGACGGTGCAGGGCTTCGGCTTCAGCCGCCTGCCATGGGCCCGGTTCGCGCCGACCGATATCGAGATTTCGACCGATGGCACGTCAGGCTCGGTGACGGTCACCGCATCGGCCGCCGTGTTTCGGCCGGAGCATGTCGGTGCGCTGCTGCGGATGGCGGGCAAGCAGATGGTCATCACGGGTTATACAAATCCCGTACTGGTTACGGCGACGGTGCAGGACACGCTGACGGACAGCGCGGCCACGACGGACTGGCATGAAAGCGCCTTCAGTGCTGCGCATGGCTGGCCCACCACCGCCTGCTTCCACCAGGACCGCCTGGTGCTTGGCGGATCGCGCGACCTGCCGAACCGGCTGTGGCTGTCGCGGTCGGGGGATCTGACTGACTTCGACCTCGGCAACGGCCTCGATGACCAGGGGATCGAATTCTCGCTGCTGTCGGACCAGGTCAATGCGATCCGTGGCGTGTTCAGCGGTCGGCATCTCCAGGTCTTCACCTCCGGCGCCGAATGGATGGTCAGTGGCGATCCGCTGACGCCATCATCGATGCAATTGACCCGGCAGACCCGCATGGGCAGCCCGATCGATCGCATCGTGCCGCCGGTGGATGTCGATGGCAGCACCGTCTTCGTCGCCCGCAGCAATCGCGCGGTGCATGAATTCGCCTATACCGACGTGCAGCAGGCGTATCAGGCGAACGATCTGGCGCTGGTCGCGAAACACCTGGTCGCGACGCCAATGTCGATGGCCTACGACCAGACCACGCGACTGCTGCACATCGTCATGCTGGATGGCAGCATGGCGACGCTGACGTTGTTCCGCACCGAACAGGTGACGGCCTGGACACGCCAGGACACCGCCGGCGCATTCCGCGCGGTGGCAGAGTTGGATGGCGCCGTCTACGTCACCGTGGAACGCTTCGGGTCGCTGCGGCTGGAACGCTTCGATGCGACGCTGGCGGCCGATGCGGCATTGCATGGTGCCTCGGGCGTTGCGCAGGATTCCTGGTCGGGGCTTGCGCATCTCGAAGGCCAGGTCGTGACGGTGCTCGCCGATGGTGCCCCGCGCGGGACCGCCACCGTCGTGGGCGGCGCCGTCGCGGTCGATCCGCCGGCAACCAGCGTCCAGGCCGGCCTGGCCTTTCTGCACGAGGTCGAACCCCTGCCGCCCGAAGCCGCCACCCCGGTCGGCGCCCGCACCGGCCCGCTGCGGCTGGTGGCGGCGACCTTCCGGCTGCTGGAGACGGCGGCGCTGGAGGTGGATCTCGGCCGCGGCCTGCAACCCGTGCCGTTCCGCCGCATGGACACGCCGATGCTGGACGCGGCGCCGCCGCGCTTCACCGGCGACATCTCGCTGCGCGCCTTCGGCTGGCACCGCACCTTGGCCGAGCCGCTGTGGCGCATCGTCGGCGAAACGCCGCTGCCCTTCACGCTGCTTTCCGTCACGACCGAAATAAGGATGCCCGACTGATGGCCGCTATCGCCCCCGTCGCGACGTTGATCGGGACCGGCGTCTCGCTCTACGCCGCGAACCGCCAGCAACAGACGCAATCGGCGCAGAACAAGCTGCAGGTGCAGCAGGCGCAAAACGATGCGACCCAGCGCCAGGCGCAGTTGACGGCCCAATCGGCCGCCGATGCGCGCGACCGGCAGGGCACATTGGACCGCACCCTTGCCTCGACCCGCGCGCGGCTGGCTGCGGCCGGCGTCAGCCCCGACCAGGGCTCCGCCGCCGCCATCACCGCGGGCATGGCCGAGGACGCAGCCCAGGCCCAGGCCGACAGCAACGCCGCCTTCCAGGCGCGGCTGTCGTCCGGACGGCGCTCGTTGCTGAACAACGACGGCTCGCTAACCACATGGCTGCGCGCCGGCCAGAGTTTCGGCGGCGCGGTGCGCTCGCTTCTCGACTGATCCCTCCGCCCCGCACACGACAGGATACCCCGATGGCCGAGCACATCCGCATCGGCGACGTCGCACCGCGCGTGCAATACGCGGCCGATGGCGCCCAGAACGCCTTTACCTACCCCTTCCCGATCTTCGATGCCGAGGATCTGGAGGTCATGATCGCCGGGCAATCCGCGCCGGCCGGCTATATCATCACCGGCGCCGGCGTGTCGGAAGGCGGCAGCGTCGTCTTCGCCGCGCCGCCGGCCGCGGGCGCGCTGATCACCCTGCGCCGCCGCGTACGCGTCGAACGGGTGACGGACTTCCAGCCCAATGGGCTGCTGCGCGCCAATGCATTGAACGACGAGTTGGATCGCCAGGTCGCGGGGTTGCAAGACCTCGGCGATGAAGTGGGCACGAGTTTGCGGCTACATCCCTCCGAAGCCCCCGGCGGCACGGTGCTGCCACTGCGCGCCGTACGGGCCAACCAGCTTTTGGGCTTCGACAGCAATGGCGCCGTCACGGTGCTGCCGCGCAGTGCTGCGACGATGACCAGCCCCTTCCTAGGCGCCATTCCGCGCACGGTGGAGGACAAGCTCGCCGAACGCCTCTCCGCCCGCGACTTCGGCACGCTTGCCGATGGCATCAGCGACGATGGCCCGGCCCTACAGGCGGCGATGAACGCCGCTGCCAGCGCCGGCAAGCTGCTGGAGATCGGCGAAGGCACGCATCGCACCACCATGCCGCTGCTGCTCGGCGGTGCGGCGGCGGGCCTGTTGATGAAGGGGTCGATCCTCTACGCCGGCCCCGACGGCAGCACGGCGCTGACGCTGGGCGACGGCGCCGCCGTGCGCAACGCGGTCAAATCCTACACCGGGCTGCGGGTGACACGCGCCACCATCTGCGACTGGACCAATGAAGCAGACATCGGAATCGTCGCGCGCAACCTCGACAGCAGCATCCTCGAAGTCCGCCAGGTCGAAGGCTTCACCATCGGCATCCGCACCCTGGGCGTCGAGCGTGGGTTCGAGGACAGCCAGGTCTTCCTTGGCCGCATCGTGAACAATCATATCGGGCTGGATGTGCGGACCGAAACGGCGGCGGCGTGGAACACATCCGTCCGCTACTATGGTGGGCATTTCGCCCAGGCCTTTGCCGTCCACACCGACAAGGACCGCTATGGCGTGCGCTTCTCGGCAGCACCAGGGGCCTATGTCGCGCACAACCGGCATGTCTTCGACGGCCCTGCCTTCGAGTTGCAGTCCCGTGACCGGCCAATTGCCGGCGTGCCCTTCCTGATGGAGGTGAACAGCCGCGCGGTGATCGTGCGCAACATGCGAATGGAGGGCTGCGACCAATACGTCGCCCGCCACACCGCAGGCGCCCAGGACCATGTCTACGAAGTCGCCTGGGCCAGCCAGGGCTACGGCGTCGAGGTCGAGTACCCGCCCAGCGCCACGCGCACCGGCGCCGTCATTCGCCGCCACCACCAGGCGATCGCGCACCGGGAATCGGTCCGCGAACTCGCCTCGGTCCCGAACATGCGCGCGGCCTCGATCCGCTGGAATGCGACCGAGGTCGGCTTCGAGAAACTCGCGATGCTGTCCACAAACGTCAGCGGCACCCCGACCACGCTGTCCCATTTCGCCTTCCCCGCGCTGGACAGCATCAACCTGACCGATCACGGCGCCGTTCTGGTCGGCGGCCGCGGCATCGGCTTCGTCGTGGACAGCAGGGCCTGCCGCGACTTCGCGCTGGCCGTGGACGCCGATTCACCGCGACTGATCGTGCAGGCCTTCGACGCCTCGATGACGCTGCTGACCGATGCCGCCGGCCAGATGGTGCGGGCCAGCGGGCAGACCATGCAGTTCTCGCCCGGCGCGCGCTGGTGGCAGGGCACGTCGGACATGAACGACACCAACCTGACCCGCTTGCAGACGGTGCACCTGGAACCGCAGGTCGCCTATGCCATCATCGGCATCGGCCGCCTGACCAGTGATTTCGAGGTCCGGTCGATGCGGCTTGCCTGCGATCCGGCCTTCTCGCCATCGGTGCTGTATGGCCAGCCCGGCCTGCCGCATGGCGTGCGCGAACTGATCGCGGAGATGGCCTGGGACCCCGCCTCCGTCGCCGGCGGTGCCTCCGCCACGCTGAATGTTTCCGTGCCTGGCGCAAGGCCTGGCGATTTCTGCCAGGCGGCCTTCAGCCTGGCGACCAGCGGCATGGTCTTCCTGGCGCAGATCGGCGCGACCGATGTGGTCACGGTCACTGCCTGGAACCGGTCGGGCGTCGCGATCGACCTGGCCGCCGGCACCGTGCGCGTCCGCGTGACAAAGGCATGACGGCGAACCTGCTCGTGACGCGCGAGGAGTTGGAGCGCGCGGTCGCCGTCGTGGTCAGGGACTACGGCACGTTCATCGGCAAGGGCTCGCCGGAGCCCCACGACGACCCGAAGGTCTTTGCCACCTGGCACACCTCGGCCCGCGCCGCGCTGGGGCATCTGGAACAGTTGATGAAGGTCATCAAGGCCGCTGGTGGCGAGCCGTCGGACGAGGCCGCGGAGATCCTGGCACAGGCCCTGAACGCCTTGGGCACCCCAGAGGATGAGGAGGATCGGGAGGATGGCGGAACCTGACCTGGACGTCTTCGCCTGGGTCTGGAACGCCCGCCATGGGCAGACCCTGCCGCGACTGCACCGGCGCATGGCGCGCTGGTTGCAGGCGCGCCGAAGCGGTGACGACCATCACCTGCTGCTGCAAGCCTTCCGTGGCGCCGGAAAATCGACGCTGGTCGGGCTGCATTGCGCCTGGTTGCTCGCGCGGCAGCCGGATACCCGCATCCTGGTGCTGGCCGCCGACCACGCGCTGGCGACCAAGATGGTGGCCAGCGTGCGGCGCATCATCGAACGCCATCCCTTGTGTGCTCATCTACGGCAAAGCGTGCCGGAAGCCTGGGCCGCGGATCGCTTCACGGTGCGTCGCCCGGGTGCGCTGCGCGATCCGTCGATGCTGGCGGCCGGCATCGATGGCAACATCACCGGCAGTCGCGCCGACCTGATCATCGGCGACGATGTGGAAGTCGCGGGCAATTGCGACACACCGGGCAAGCGTGCCTCGTTGCGGGAACGGTTGACCGAAGCGGAATTCGTGCTCGCGCCCGGCGGCACCTTGCTCCTTGTCGGCACGCCGCATACGGCCGAGACGCTCTACGACCCGACGGGCTTCGTCGCAGGCTACCAGATCCTGCGCATTCCCCTGCTGGACGCGCGCGGCCGCAACGCCTGGTCGGAACGCTTCACCGAAGCCCACGTCGCGGCGCTGCGGCAACGCGTCGGTCCGATCGAGTTCCGCCGCCAGATGCAGTTGGAGGCGGTGCCGCCGGAGGCCGCGCGCCTCGACCCCGCGACGCTCATTCGCTACGCGGAGGAAACCGACTACGCCGAGGCCGGTGGCCGGCCCGTCCTGCGACTGATGGGCCGCCGGCTGGTTTCGGGCGGCGGGCATTGGGATCCGGCCTTTGGTCGCCCGGGGCGGGGCGATGGCTCGGTCCTCGCGGCCTGCTACGTGGATGGCGAGGGCAACCACTACCTGCATCGGCTGCACTGGCTGACGCATGACCCCGACGCGGTCGTCGATCCCGCGACCCAGCAATGCGCCTCGGTCGCGCGCATCGCGCGTGACCTGCTGTTGCCGGCCGTGCGGGTCGAAACCAACGGCATCGGTCGCTTCTTGCCGGCCATCCTGCGGCAGGAAATGGCCCGCGCCGGGGCGGCCTGCGCAGTGGTGGAGGTGTCGCACCGCGAAGCCAAGTCCAAGCGCATCTTGGGTGCGCTGGACCCGGTCATGGCGGCGCGGCGGCTGCACATCCACGCCCAGGCGGCCAGCCCGCGCTTCCTGGCCGAAATGTCCGAATGGCGGCCGGATTCGCCGGGCGCGACCGATGATGCGCTGGATGCCCTGGCCGGGTGCCTCGCGGCCGAACCGGTGCGCATCGCGCGCCTGCCACCGGCGCCAGCCGGTCCAGGCTGGCGGGGAAACTAGACCATTTTCCGTTCGCAAGGGCTCACGTCAAACGGTCTAGTCGTTTGTTTTGTCGCATTTTCCGATTCGTCAGGTGAGTCCACCTGACTTGAAAATGCTTCAGGCAGCGCTCCGCAGTTTCAGCACTTCGCTTTCGTGCCGGGCGGAGCCTGCCTCGGTCAGCCACCAGCGATCGTCACCGCGCTGTTCGGTCAGCCCCATGCCGGCCAGCCGTCGCAGGCAGGGACCGTCCTTCAACCCGTCCGGCCGACCGGCGATGCGCGTCTGATGCAGGCGGTGCAACGCCGAACGGCAACAGGTTTCCAAATACGGTTCGTTCCACATGACCCCGTTCCGTTCCATGGCCGCAATCTGGTGACCGTGGCGCGCCCCAACAAGCACAGAACCATGACGAGGGACACGATGAACCCCACCGATCCACAGTTTCTGGCCCAGTTCGCCAATGCGCCGCTGACCGCGGCCCTGGTCTGGCTCATCTACCACCTTCGCCGCGATCTGGGCGACCGCATCGCGACGCGTGGGGGCGATGCCCCGGCCCCACCGACCGCGGCGGAATCGGACGCGTTGGCCCGCACGCGCGACGAGCTGTCGGCCTTCAAGGTCGAGGTCGCGCGCACCTACGTCCCGCTGTCGCTGATCCGCGACGTGGACCAGCGCCTCACCTCCCACTTGTTGCGGATCGAGGAGAAGCTGGACGAGGTCAATCGCACCGCCACCGCCACGGCGCATTTCTACGCCCAGGCACCGATCCGCGGCGGCGACAAGCGCTGACGCCTGTTGTAGCAAACGTGGCATGACGATGATCCACACCCTGGTCCGCGCGCCCGATTGGGCTGCGGCCGAACAGGCCGGCGCCTATGCCGGCAGCGCCGACGACCGGCGCGACGGCTACCTGCATTTTTCCGATGGCGCGCAGGTCCGGGCGAGTGCGGCAAAGCACCGCGCGGGCCTGCCCGACCTGCTGCTGGTCAGCGCCGATGATGCGGCACTCGGCGCGGCGCTGGTCTGGGAACCGGCGGCCGGCGGATCGCGGCCGGGGCTGTTTCCGCATCTCTACGGCCCCCTGCCGATGGCCGCCGTGCGCCGGGTCGTGGCGCTGCCGCTCGATGCGAAGGGGCTGCATGTGTTCCCGGAGGACATTGCCTGATGCGCTTTTCGCCCGGGCATGCGCCTTTCCTCTTCGCGCTGATCGTCGCCGGCATCCAGACCTTCATCATTTCCGCGATTTCAGTCGGCGCCGGCATGGCGCCCGATTTCGACGGCTACCTGGCCCGATGGATGCGCGCCTGGGCGATGTCCTGGGCGATCGCCTTCCCGATCCTGACCGTGCTGGCGCCCCTCGTGCGGCGCTTTGTCACGCGGATTACGGCGCCTTCCTGACCTTGCGCTGACTCATCCAGCACGCCAGGACGATCACGACGGCGCCGACCAGGGTCCAGACCCCCGGCCAGTGGTGCCAGATCAGCACGTCGAACAGCACCGCCCAGACCAGCGCCGAATATTCCAGCGGCGCCAGCCGCGCCGCCGTCGCGTGGCGAAACGCCAACGCGAGGCAAATATTCGCGACCCCAGCGAGAACGCCGTTGGCCATCAGCGCGAGCAGGTCCTTCGTCGGCGCCGGCCGCCAATCGGCGATCGCAAAAGGCAGCAGCACCGACACCGCCAGCACGGCCGGCCAGACCACCAGCCGCGCGAATCCGCCCTCGTGCCGCAGGCCGCGATTGGAGGTCATCACCACCGCGTGGCAGATCGTGCCGATGAAGGCATAGAGGTAGGACAGCCAGAGCCCGCCCGCGCGCAGGTCCGGCAACATGGCGATCACCACCCCGCCGAAGCCGACCGCGGCCCAGCCCCAGGCGGCGGCGCGCATTTTTTCCCGCAGCACGACGACCGCCAGACCCAGCGTCATGAAGGGCGCGGTGAAAAAGACCAGGTACCCATCCGCCAGGGGCAGCGAGCGGAAAGCCAGGAAGAAGAACACCGCCGCCCCCAGCATCCCGGCCGCCCGCGCCAAGGTGCGCGCCGGGTAGGCGGTGGCGATCGGTCCGCCCGCGCCCGGCCAAACCGCCCGCGCCGTCAACAGCAGCGTCAGCAAAACGAGGTGACGGATCAGGACAACCTGCTCCACGGGGTATGTCCCGGAGAGGTTTTTTGAGTTCGCGTCCAGCACCGCGAAAAGGCCGAGGCCGGCCAGCATGAGCAGGGTGGCGCGCACGGCGCCGGGTGTGCGTTGCGAACGGCCTCCGGTCAACCGGCCTTCCCGCGCCGCCCCACCTCGGGCAAACACCCCGGCGATGATCCCCGCCCTCGCCTCCGCCCTGATGCCCCTGATCCGGGGCCTCGACCCCGAAACCGCCCATGGCCTCGCGCTGAAGGCGCTGTCCTGGGGCCTCGCGGGCCGCGACTCCACGCCGGACGACCCTGTCCTGGCGACCCGCGCCTTTGGGTTGGCGTTCCGCAACCCCCTCGGCCTGGCCGCCGGCTTCGACAAGGATGCAGCGGCGGTGCTGCCGCTGATGCGCCTGGGCTTCGGCCATGTGGAGGCCGGCAGCGTCACCCCCCGCGCCCAGCCCGGCAATCCGCGCCCCCGCCTGTTCCGGCTGGAGGAAGACCGCTCTGTCATCAACCGCATGGGCATGAACGGCTTGGGGATCGACGTGTTCTGCCAGCGCCTCGCCGCCCTGCCGCGCCCCTTGCCGGCGGTGGTCGGCGCCAATCTTGGGATCAACAAGGAAGGCAGCGACCCCGAACGCGACTACCCGGCGATGACCCGCGCACTGACCGGCATCGCCGACTACGTCGTGGTCAATGTCAGCAGCCCGAACACCCCGGGCCTGCGCGATTTGCAGGGTGAGGCGCGGCTGATCGCCATCCTGGACGCGATGGCAGCCTCGGCCCCCGCCATGCCCATCCTGGTGAAGCTGGCGCCCGATTTGTCCGAAGACGCGATTCCCGCGCTGGTCGAGGCCTGCATCGCCCGCGGCATCGCCGGGCTCATCCTGACCAACACGACGATCGAGCGACCGGCCAGCCTGCGCAGCCCGCAGGCCCCGGAAGCGGGCGGGCTGTCGGGGCCGCCGCTTTTCGCGCCCTCCACCGCCATGCTGCGCCAGGTCTATCGCCTGTCGGCCGGGCGGCTGACCCTGATCGGCTGCGGCGGTGTCGGCAGCGCGGAACAGGCCTATGCGAAGATCCGGGCCGGGGCGTCGCTGGTGCAATTCTACGCGGCCTTCGCCTATGACGGGCCGGCACTGGTGCCGCGGATGAAGACGGGCCTGGCCGCGCTGTTGCGGCGGGATGGGTTTGCGACGGTGGCCGATGCGGTGGGGGTCGATGCGTGATGCAGATTCTGGACGGGATTGAATCGCTCGCCGATCGCTACGACGGCTTTATCTTGGACCTTTGGGGCGTCGTGCATGACGGACGCACGCCCTATGCCGGCGTCATCCATGCGCTGGCCACCTTGCAGACCATGGGCAAGAAGGTCGCCTTCCTGTCCAACGCGCCCCGCCGGTCCTGGTTCGTCGCCGACATGCTGGCGCGGATGGACATCGGCGCCGCGCTGTATGACGGCATCATGACCAGCGGCGAATTGACGCGGAACTACCTGCTGCGCCGCGATTTGCCGTTCTTCGCCGCCCTCGGCACCCACGCCTTCCACATCGGCCCCGGGCGCGACCTGAGCGTCGCCGAGGGGCTGGACATCGTCCTGAGCAAATCCGCCACCGGCGCCGAGTTCGTCCTGAACACCGGCCCGGAGCCGGAGGCCGGGAACAACGACGCCCGCGCTTATATCCCTGCGCTGAAGGCCGCCGCCGCCCGCCGCCTGCCGATGATCTGCGTGAACCCCGACCGAGAGGTGATGGTCGCCGGCGAACGCCTGATCGCCGCCGGCGCCCTGGCCGATATCTACACCGACCTGGGCGGCGGCCCGGTGTTCGAGGTCGGCAAGCCCGACCCCCAGGTCTATCCGCCGGTCCTGGCCATGCTGGGCATCACCGACCGGTCCCGCGTGCTGGCCATCGGCGACAGCCCGCGCACCGACCTGGCTGGCGCGCAGGCGGCCGGGATCGACGCGCTCTGGGCGCTGACCGGCCTGGCCGAAGCCTCCCACGGCCGGCCCGACCCAGGCGCCCTGGCGGCCGAGGCGGCCGCCGCCGGCGTCGCCCCGATCGCGGCCCTGACCGGCCTGCGCTGGTAGCCACCACCGCGGAGCGGCTTGCACTCGGAACGACAGAGTCCGATCCTGGCCGTATGCAACGCGACGCGCACGGCCTTCCTGTCACCCTGTCCTCGGCCGAGGCAGCAACCGCCTTCGATGCGGTGGTCTCGGCCTACCTGGCCTATGCCCAGGACGCGCCCCAAAAGCTGAAGGCCTTTGTCGCGCTGGATCCGGAGGCGCCCTTCGCCGGCATCCTGCGCGGCAGTTTCGCCATGCTGACCTACAATGCCGCGGCCCTGCCCTCGGCCCGCAAGTCCGCGGCCCTGGCCGTGGCGGCCGGCGGCACGCCGCGCGAACGTGCCCATGCCGGCGCCCTGTCGGCCTGGGCGGATGGCGAGTCCGACCAGGCCCTGGCGATCTGGGAAGCCATCCTGGCCGAACACCCGACCGATGCGCTGGCGGTCCGGCTGCATCATTTCGTCGCCTTCTGGCTCGGCCGCGGCCCGCAGATGGCGGCGGCGATCGAACGCGTGGGGCCGCATTGGGACCGGGACCTGACCCATTGGGCCTCCTACCTCGCCTGCCGTTGCTTCGCCTTCGAGGAAGTGGGCCGCTACGCCGAAGCCGAGGCCGCGGGCCGCCGCGCCGTCGAACTGGTGCCGACCGATGTCTGGGCCGCGCATGGCGTGGCGCATGTGCTAGAAATGCAGGGCCGCCGGGGTGAGGGCATCGCCTGGCTCGACGGGCTGGAACCGCAATGGCAGGGCGCCAACAGCATCCGCCACCATCTGCTGTGGCATCGCGCGCTGTTCCACCACGAACGCGGCGACCGGGCGGCGGTGCTGCGGCTCTACGACGAAGGCTTCCGCAACCTGAACAGCCCGCTGACCCAGGCGCTGCCGGATATGTTCGTCGATATCCAGAACGCGGCATCGATGCTGTTCCGCCTGTCGCTGCAAGGCGTCGATGTCGGCGACCGCTGGACCGAACTGGCCGACAAGGCGGAAGGCCGGCTGGACGACACGCAATCGGCCTTCACCCTGCCGCATTGGATGATGGCGCTCGGCGCCACCGGCCGCTTCCACCAGGCGGCCCACCTGCTGCACGCGGTCGCCGAGGCCGCGCGCGGCACCGGCACCAATGCCGCCATCCTTGCGCGCAGCGGGCTGCCGGCCTGCCGCGCCGTGCTGCACCACGCGCGCGGCGAACATGAACAGGCGGTGGCGGCGCTGCGGCCCGCCCTGTCCACCTTGGGCGAACTCGGCGGCAGCCACGCGCAGCAGGCGGTGCTGGAGATCCTGTTCCTCGACAGCGCCGCCAAGGCCGGGCTGACCGAGGATGCACGAACCCTGCTGGAGCGGGCCGCCGGCCGCTGCCCGGTGCCCCCGGCGCGACGGGTCGATTACGCCGCTATCGCACGGCAGGTCGCGCACTGATGGCACTGCCCCTGGAGGGCCTGCGGGTCCTGGATTTCGGCCATACCATCATGGGCCCGTCCTGCGGCGTCATCCTGGCCGACCTGGGCTGCGAGGTGATCCGCATCGAACCGCCCGGCGGCGACCGCACGCGCCGGCTGGTCGGTTTTGGCGTCGGCTTCTTCCCGACCTTCAACCGCAACAAGAAGTCCTTTGCCGTCGACCTGAAGGATCCGCGCGGCATCGCGGTGTTGAAGAAACTGGTCGAAACCGCCGATGGGCTGATCGAGAACTTTGCCCCCGGCACGATGGAACGGCTGGGGCTGGACTACGACACGCTGGCCGCGATCAACCCGCGCCTCGTCTATTGCACGCTCAAGGGCTACCTGCCCGGCCCCTATGAAAACCTGCCCGCCTTGGACGAGGTGGTGCAGATGCAGGGTGGCCTCGCCTTCATGACCGGCCCGCCCGGCCGCCCGTTGCGCGCCGGGGCCAGCGTCGTGGACATCATGGGCGGCATGTTCGGCGTCATCGGCATGCAGGCCGCTTGGCGCGAACGCGAGGCGACCGGCAAGGGCCAGAAGGTCGCGGCCAGTCTTTTCGAAAGCGTCGCCTTCCTGGTCGCCCAGCACATGGCCGCCGGCGCGATCAGCGGCCAACCGGTGCCGCCGATGACCGAACGGCGCACCACCTGGGCGATCTACGACGTTTTTGCCGCGCGGGACGGGCAGGTCTTCGTTGGCGTGGTCAGCGACCAGCACTGGCTGCGGCTGGTGCAGCAATTCCCGGCCCTGGCCGACCTGGGCGCCGATCCGTTGCTGGCCACCAACGCGCAGCGCGTCGCCGCGCGGGATCGCGTGATGCCGCGGCTGAACGCCCTGTTCGGCGGGATGGCGGTGGATGAGGTCGTGTCCGGCTGCAACGCCGCCCTGATCCCGGTCGCCCCGGTCAACCGCCCGGAGGACCTGTTCACCGACCCGCATCTGCTGGCCGGCGGGGTGATGGCCGCCCACGCGCTGGCGCCAGGTGTGACCGCCGACCTGCCGCTGACCCCCGTCCGCATGGCGTCCGGCCCCTTGCCGCTGCGCCGCCAGGCGCCACGCTCGGGCCAGGACACCGCCGACCTGATGGCGGAACTTGGGCTGGATGCGGCCGAACTTGCCGCGGCTGGCGTCGTGGAGGTGTGATGCTCCTGCTCTGCCTCGCGGCCCTGCTCTGGGTCGGGGTGCATGTCGGCGTGGCGGGGTCGCCGTTGCGCGGCCTGCTGGTCGCGCGCCTGGGGGAGGGCTGGTTTCGCGGGGTCTTCTCGGTCGGGTCGGTCATCGCCATCGCGCTGCTGGTCAGCGCCTGGCGGGCCGCCTTGCCGGAGACGATGGTGTTCTGGACCGCCTCGGCCGGCTACTGCTGGATCATGGCGGGCGTGATGCTGCTTGCCTTTGTCTTTTTCTTCGCCTCCGTCACCGCGCCCAATCCGACGGCGGTGGCGGCGGATACGGCCCTGGCGGCCGAACCGCGCGGCATCACCCGGATCACACGGCACCCGATGCTGTGGTCTTTCACGCTCTGGGCGCTGCTGCACGCGGGGGCGAATGGCGACAGCGCCAGCCTGGTATTCTTCGCGGCTTTTGCGGTCACCGCGCTGCTGGGCATGCCGTCGATCGACGCCAAGCTGCGGGCGCGGCGGCCGGCGGCCTGGGCGGGCTTTTCCGCCACCACATCGATCATCCCCTTCGCCGCCATCGCGGCGGGGCGCAACCGGCTTGCCGTCCGGGAAATCGGCTGGCTGGCGCCGCTGCTGGCCGTGATCGCCTGGGCCGTGCTGCTGCACTTCCATCGTGGTATTTTCGGCGTGCCGGCGCTGGTCTTCGGTTAAGCCCGGGTTGACCCGCGCCGGGTGAATAGCCATCCCTCCGCGGCATTTTGCCGTCGGCCTGGGGAATATTCATGTCTGCTTCCGTCATTGCCGCCGACAACACGCGATCGGCCGTGTCGCGGCTGGTCGCGCACGATCTGTTCCAGCGCATCGTCATCGGCCTGATCCTGCTGAACGCGGTGACGCTGGGGCTGGAGACCAGCGAGACCCTGATGGCGACCGGATGGGGCGATGTGCTGCATGCCCTGGACCGTGCGCTGTTGTGGCTCTTCACCATCGAACTGGGCTTGCGGATCTATGCGCACCGGGCGGCGTTCTTCCGCGACCCCTGGGGCATCTTCGACCTGCTGGTGGTCAGCATCGCCTGGGTTCCCTCCAGCGGGCCGCTGGCCGTGCTGCGCGCCTTGCGGGTGCTGCGGGTCCTGCGACTGCTCAGCGTGGTGCCGTCGCTGCGCAATGTGGTGGAGGCGATGCTCAAGGCGCTGCCCGGCATGGGCAGCATCCTGCTGCTGATGATCCTGATCTTCTACGTCTTTGCCGTCATGGCCACGAAACTCTACGGCGATGCGGTGCCCGATGCCTTCGGCACGCTCGGCGCCAGCCTGTTCACTCTGTTCCAACTCATGACCCTGGATGACTGGGCCAATATCGTGAAGCCGGCGATGGAGCACGATCCCTGGGCCCTGCTGTTCTTCATGCCCTTCATCGTGGTCAGCACCTTCGTCGTGCTGAACCTGTTCATCGGCGTGATCGTCGAAAGCATCCAGACCCTGCGCGAGGATCGCACGGCGGATACCGACGCCAGCGACAAGAACGCCGTGCTGGTCGAGTTGCGCGCCCTGCGAGCGGAGATCGCAGCCCTGCGCGAACAGCGCTGACCCCACGGCTTGCCCCCGCCCACGCCGGAGGATACCGAGGACCAGGACCCACCAACCGGACCGCCCATGCCCAAACAGACACCCGTGATGCTCGTGATCCTCGATGGCTGGGGCTTCCGGCCCGGTTGCGCCGACAATGCCGTGGCCCTGGCGGCGACGCCGTGCTTCGACGCGCTATGGGCCGCGGGGCCACGCGCCTATCTGCGGACCTGCGGGCCGGATGTCGGGCTGCCGGTCGGACAGATGGGCAATTCGGAAGTCGGGCACCTGAACCTCGGCGCCGGGCGCGTGGTGATGCAGGATCTGCCGCGCATCGATGCCGCCATCGCCGATGGATCGCTGGCGAGGCTGCCAGCGCTGGTGGCGCTGATCGCGGCGATCAAGGCGCGCGGCGGCACCTGCCATCTGGCGGGGCTGCTGTCGCAAGGCGGCGTGCACAGCCACCAGCGCCACGCCATCGCGCTGGCCCGGGCGATCACCGCGGCCGGCGTGCCGGTCGTGGTGCATGGCTGGACCGACGGGCGCGACTGCGCGCCCGATGCCGCGACGCGGGACCTGCCGGCCTTCCTGGCGGACCTGCCACCGGGCGCCCGCCTGGGGAGCCTGACCGGGCGCTATTTCGCCATGGACCGCGACAACCGCTGGGAACGGGTGGCGCAGGCTTGGCGCGCCATGGCGATCGCCGACGCCCCGCGCATCGCCGACCCGATGCAGGCCATCGCCCAAAATACCGCCGCCGGCCGCAGCGACGAATTCGTTCCCGCCCATGTCATCGGCGACTACACCGGCATGGCCGATGGCGACGGGCTGCTGTGCTTCAACTTCCGCGCCGACCGCGTGCGGGAAATCATGGCGCCACTGGTCGATCCGGGCTTTGCCGGCTTCCCCCGGCCGCGCGTGCCGGCGCTGTCGGCCGCCGCCGGCATGACGCAGTATTCCGTGGAGCTCGACGCCTTCCAGGCGACGCTTTTCGCGCCGCAATCGATGGATGGGCTGTTGGGGGAAACCGTCGCGGCCGCGGGGCTGACGCAACTCCGCATGGCGGAGACGGAAAAATACCCGCACGTCACCTATTTCCTGAACGGTGGCGACGAGACGCTGCTGCCCGGCGAGGCCCGCGTCATGGTGCCATCGCCAAAAGTCGCGACTTACGACCTGCAACCGGAGATGAGCGCGCCCGAACTGGCCGCCAAGGCCGAGGCCGCGATCCGCGCCCAGGCCCATGACCTGATCGTGCTGAACTTCGCCAATGCCGACATGGTCGGCCACACCGGCAGCCTGGCCGCGGCGATCAAGGCGGTGGAGGCCGTGGATGCGGGCCTGTCACGCATCGTCGCCGCCATCCGCGACACCGGCGGCGCGCTGCTGGTCACCGCCGACCACGGCAATGCGGAAACCATGCGCGACCCCGTGACCGGCGGGGCGCATACCTCGCACACGCTGAACGTCGTGCCTTGCGTGTTGGTCGGTGGCCCGGCCGGTGCGACCCTGGCCGATGGCCGGCTGGCCGATGTCGCGCCGACCTTGCTGGCCCTGCTTGGGCTGCCGCAGCCGGCGCAGATGACCGGGCGGTCGTTGATCCGGGGTTAGTCCAGCAACTCTGCCGGGGCGGCGTAATCCGTCTCATACAAATGCACCGACTGCGGCCGGCCTGGCTGCCAGTCGGGGTCATCCCAGGCGATCATTTTTCCGGGGTTGAGCAGGCCCTTGGGGTCGGCCGCGCGCTTGAATTCCAGTTGCCGCGCATCGACGCGCTTCATCCCGCCTTCTTCCAGCGTGAAGGTGTGCGGGTTGAAGATGGGGGCGCCGGCGGCCTCATGGATCGCGATGATCTCGGCCAGGCGTTCCTCGGTCGTGAAGCGCACGAGTTGCAGGCCGAAACAGCAGACGGCGCCGCCGAAGCGCACGAATTCCAGATGGATCGGCACCTCATCGCCAAAAATCGCTTCCATCTTCGCCACCAGCGCCAGATGGTCCGGCGCCGGAAACAGCGTTTGCAGATAGGTGATCGACTTGTCGGTCTTCAGCGCCTGCAAGGTCGTGTGGTTCCAGGAGTGTTCGTAGAGCGGCACCGGCGCGTCATCCGACGCGATGCGGTGCAGTTCCGTCCCGCCATGCCCGGCGATGATCGCGGGCATCAGGTCCATGAAGGGTTCTGCGATCATCATTAGCGCGATCGACTGCCCTGGCGGCACGGCCGCGCCCAAATTCTTGAAATGATCCTGCGCCACGGGGGCCGCGATCACGCAGGCCAGTTTCTTCGCCACCCCATCCATGCGGCAGATCGCATCGGCGAAGCCCGCGGCCGCGCCGAGCGTCGGAAAGGCCACGACCAGGTCCATCCACTCCCAGACCGGTGCCAGGGGAAGTTCGACTTCGGTGATGATCCCGTTGGTGCCATAGGCGTGGTTCACCTGCTGCACATCGTCCCCGCGCAGTTCCAGCACGCGCGGTTCGGCTTCGCAGGTGATCACGCGCAATCCCAAAATGTTCCCCGGTTCGCGCAGGATGCCATAGGTCGTGCTGCCGATGCCGGACGACCCGCCGGCGATGAAGCCGCCGATGGTCGCGGTGCGCTTGGTGCTGGGGTGGAAGCGCAATTCGCCGCCGACGGCCTGGCGCGTCTGCGCATCCAGGTCGATGAGCTTCACCCCGGCCTGCGCCCGCACCACGCCGGGCTTGCACCACACCACCTGGTCCAGCCCCGACAGGTCCAGCACCACGCCGCCCGCCAGCGGCATCGCCTGGCCGTAGTTGCCCGTGCCCGCACCGCGCGCCGTCACCGCCACGCCATGCGTGTGCGCGGCGCCGAGGACCGCGATCACCTCGGCCTCCGACCGCACCGCCACCACGGCCTCGCCGGTCACCCTGTTCAACTGGCGTTTCAGCACCGGCGAATACCAGAAGAAGTCGCGGCTTTTCTGGCGCACCAGGGCGGGGTCGGTGATCCAGTCCAATGTGGGGGTTTCGGCCATCATGGCGGCGAGGCTCATGCGCGATCCTCCTCGAAGGATTTCATCTTGCCGGGGTTCAGCAGCCCCAGCGGATCGACCATCTTCTTGAAGCCCAACTGGTCGCCCGGGACGCGGCGGTAGCCGCTGCCTTCTTCGATGGTCACGACATGCGGGTTGGCGATGCCGCAACCCTCGGCCTCGAAGCCCGCGATGATCTCGTAGAGCCGCGCCTCATTCGTCCAGCGGATCACCGGCAGGGCCGACATCGTCAGGCGCCCGCCGAAGCGCACGCATTCGGTGTGCATCCAGAGTTCGTCGGGGAAGCGTGCGCGGACGGCGGAAAGGGACTCCAGCGTGCCCTCGAACGGAAAGCGGCATTGCAGGTAGGTGACGCCGCGATCGCGCTTCAGCACCTGCAAGGTCGTGTGGTTCCAGCAGTATTCGTAGAAGGGGGTCGCGGCGGGATCGGCCTCGGCCGCCGCCATGCCTTGGTCGGCGAAGATCGTTCCGCGATGATCCCCGACCAGGTCGCGCAGCGCGACCATGCCCGCGGGCGTGATGCTGGTCAGCAGCAGCGCCTGGCCGGCCGGTGTCTCAAGTCCCTTGAAGAAGGGCGGCAGCCGCGCGTCAAACACCGCGCACATCTTCTTGGCGATGCCATCCGCATGCGCCAGCGCCCAGGCACAGCGCGCCGCATCGTCGAAATCGGCAAAGGCCACCGCCACATCCCGCCAATCCTGCGCGGGCGTCAGCGGCAGCCGGATGCGGGTGATGATGCCCGTGGTGCCATAGGTGCGATTGACCGGCGATGCCCGATCACCATCCAGATCCAGGATCGCAGGCGGGTCCTGCATCGTCGCGACCCGCACGCCCAATAGATTGCCGCGTTCGCGCAAAGTGCCGTGGTGCAGCCCGCCCACGCCCGCGCCGCCACCCGCGACAAAGCCGCCGATCGTCGCGGTACGCTTGGTGCTGGGCCAAAGCCGCAACTCCCACCCCTGCGGCCGCGCCCAGGCGTCGATATCCACCATCCTGGCACCTGGCTCGACCTCGGCCACGCCGTCGCGCAGGGAGAGGAGGCCTGTCATCCCCGACAGGTCCATCACCACGCCGCCCTGCATCGGCACGCATTGCCCATAGTTGCCGGTGCCGCCGCCGCGCGCGGTGACCGGCATCCCGGCGGCGCGGGCCGCGGCCAGGATGCGCAAGACCTCCGCCTCATCCTTCGGGCGCGCCAGCAGGTCGGCGCATTTGCCGTCCAGCAGCGCCTTCAGGATCGGCGAGTACCAGTAGAAGTCGCGCGATTTTTGGCGCAGCAGCGCGCGGTCCGTGCTGGTCTCGATGCCGCCGAGATCAAGCATCCAGATCGGGCGCGTGCCGCAGCCAGGACGCCGTGTCGAACCGCCAGACCTGGGTCCAGAGCTCGGCCATCCGCTGCCCCGCGAAGTCCAAAATCTTGTGGCCGGTTTCGACCGTCGCCAGGGTGGCATCGCCCGCGGCACCGGCCGGGTCCAGGTCCTGCGCCATCCAGCCGATCGGCACGCCGGCTTCGGGCGACAGCAGGGGCGCCTCGTTTTCGAACCGCATGGCGCGGCTCGCAAAGTTGCGGGCGAGGGACATGTCCACGCGCTCCGGCTTCAGCGCCAGCATCAGCGCGGTTTCGACGTGTCCTGCATGGATGCCGTAGCGGCTTTCGATGTCGGAGATCAGCCCGGCCGGCTTGCCCAGCCGCGACCATTGGCAATTCACCGCGAACATCGCGTGCTTGATCCGCATGCGGCGGGCGGCGATGTCCAGGATCTGCGGCTGGCCGCCGTGGCTGTTGACGAAGACCAGCTTGCGCACCCCGGCGCGGGCCACGCTGTCGCCGATCTCGGTGACCACGGCCAGCAGGGTTTCCGGCGTCAGGGTGAGGGTCCCCGGGAAGGCCAGGTGTTCCACCGACAGGCCCACGCGCTGCGTCGGCAACACCAGCACCGGCACCTCGGGCGCGAGGAAATCGAGCGCGCGGGCGACCACGCCCTCGTTGATCGTCGTGTCCACCGATACCGGCAGATGCGGGCCATGCTGTTCGATGCTGGCGACCGGGACGATGGCGACCGTATCGGCCGGCAGGTCGCGGAACGCGGGCCAGGGCAGGTCGGCCCAGAAACGAGAAGGGAGTGCGGTCATGGGGCGATGTCTTCCGTGCCAGTCAGCCCCTGGATGTAGCAGCGGCCGCCGGACGGTGCACCCCGTGAGCGATTGCTCAAAACGGCATCACACCGCCCAGATCGGCGCCAGGGCACCGCCCAGCCGGCGCCCCAGGCCGCGTCTTGCCCCTTGCGCCGCGCGCCCCCGTCGCGCGACCTCTACGTCAGATCAGGAGGCCCCCGATGCTCGTGACCCAAACCCCGCTACTCCAGCATTTCTGGTATCCGGTGATGCCGGTGGCTGATCTGGCGGAAGGCCCAAAGCCCTTTCGCCTGCTGGGCCGCGACCTGGTGCTGTGGATCGATGGCGAGGGCCAGCCCGCGGCCCTGGACGACCGCTGCTGCCACCGCCTGGCAAGGCTGTCCAAGGGGTTTTATGCCAATGGCGTGCTGGCCTGCGGCTACCACGGCTGGGAATACGACCGGCAGGGCGTCGTGGTCCGCGTGCCGCAGCGCCCGGTGGACCGCCAGGGCCGCACCAGCATGGGCGTCACCAGCCATCGCGCCGACATCCGCTACGGCTACGTCTGGGTCGCGCTGGCCGATCCGCTGACCGCGATCCCGGAGTTCGAGGAAGAACCCGCGGGCTTCCGCCAGATCTTCGAATTCTACGAACCCTGGTCCTGCGCCGGGCTCAGGTTGATGGAAAATTCATTCGACAACGCACATTTTGCCTTCGTGCATCGGGCATCCTTCGGCGACCAGGGCCATCCCGAACCCGCCAAGCTGGAGATCGACGAATTCCCCGACGGCTTCCTGTTCCGCTCCGAAGTCCCGGTCCGCAACCCGGAGGCCCAGAAGGCACTGCTGAACATGGACAGCGACACCACCGTGCGCCACATGCGGGCGCGCTGGTATGCGCCCTTCCTGCGCAAGCTGCGGATCACCTACCCCAACGGGTTGATCCACAGCATCGTCACGGCGGCGACCCCGATCGACGACCAGCATTCCATGGTCTGCCAATGGGTCTATCGCAGCGATACCGAAGCCGATGCGCCGGCGGAAAACGTCATCGCCTTCGACCGCGTGGTGACCAGCGAGGACAAGGAGATCCTGGAATCCACCACCTGGGATGTGCCGCTGGACCAGACCGGGGTCGAGATGAACATGCCCTCCGACAAGCCTGGCGTCATGATGCGCCGCATCCTGCTGCGCCTGATCGACGAGTATCAGGCCCAACAACCGGTCGCGGCCGAATAGCGGCGGAAAGCATCCTTTCACGCAATGGTTGTAGGCCGGGCCTTCCCCGGCACCCCGGCTTGCTGGCATCCTGTGCCGACCGTCATTTGGCCAGCCTGAGGATTTTCTGACCCATGACCCCAGAGTCCCTCGCCAAAAGCGGCGATATGTCGATCGATCCAGGCCCCAGCCCCGCACCGCCGCGTGGCCTGGATGCAGAATCCCTGCGTGCCGACATCATCGAAAAACTGACCTATGCCGTCGGCAAGAACCTGGTCGCGGCCAATCAGCGCGACTGGTTCATGGCGACCGCGCTGGCCGTGCGCGACCGCATCCTGGACCACTGGCTGCCGCAAACGCGGGAGGCCTATAACCAGGGCCGCAAGCAGGTCTATTACCTCTCCCTGGAATTCCTCATCGGCCGGCTGCTGGCGGACAACGTCAACAACCTGAACATGACCGAGGCGGTGACCGAGGCGCTGGCCTCGCTCGGCGCGGATTATGAAGCGGTGCGCGGGCAGGAACCCGATGCGGCGCTGGGCAATGGCGGGCTTGGGCGCCTGGCCGCCTGCTACATGGAAAGCATGGCGAGCCTGGCCATCCCCGCCTTCGGCTACGGCATCCGCTATGAGAACGGGCTGTTCCGCCAGGCCATCGTCAATGGCGTACAGCAGGAATTCCCCGAGGATTGGCTGGCCTTCGGCAACCCCTGGGAATTCGCCCGGCCGGAGATCGCCTATACGATCGGCTTCGGCGGCAAGGTGGAAGCGGAGGAGAATGCCGACGACCTCGGCCCCCGCACCTGGACCCCGGCCGAAACGGTGGATGCCGTCGCCTATGACACGCCCGTCGTCGGCTGGCGCGGCAAGCAGGTGAACACCTTGCGCCTGTGGTCCGCACGCGGCCCCGAAATCCTGCGCCTGGAATCCTTCAACGCCGGCGACCACGTCGGCGCGCTGGCCGACCGCATGCGGGTGGAGGCGGTGAGCAAGGTGCTCTACCCCTCCGACGAAACCCCCTCCGGCCTGGAATTGCGGCTGCGGCAGGAATTTTTCTTCGCCTCCGCGTCGTTGCAGGACCTGGTGAAGCGGCACATCCGCGTCTTCGGCAGCATCGCGTCCCTGCCGGACAAGGTGTCGATCCAGCTCAACGACACCCATCCGGCGGTGTCCATCGCCGAATTGATGCGCATCCTGGTCGATGGCCACGCCATCCCCTGGGCCGAGGCCTGGGACATCACGCGCAACACCTTTTCCTACACCAACCACACCCTGTTGCCGGAGGCACTGGAAACCTGGCCGGTGCCGCTGATGGAACGGCTGCTGCCGCGCCAGATGCAGATCATCTACATGATCAACGCGCTGCACCTGGATGAGGTGAACAAGGCGCATCCCCATGATGGGCGGTTGCTATCCTCCGTCTCCCTGATCGAGGAAAGCCACGGCCGCCGCGTCCGCATGGGGCATCTGGCGGTGGTCGGGTCGCATAAGGTGAACGGCGTGTCCGGGCTGCATTCGGATTTGCTGAAGAAGACGGTGTTCAGCGACTTCAACATGCTGTTCCCGGGCCGTCTGGTGAACGTGACCAACGGCATCACCTTCCGCCGCTGGCTGCACCAGGCGAACCCCGCGCTGACGAAGCTGCTGGTCGAAGCGGTAGGGCCGGAGGTGCTCGACAACCCCTATGCGCTGGAAAAACTGCGCCCGCTGGCCTCCGATCCGACGTTCCAGAAAAAATTCGCTGCCGTGAAGCGCGCCAACAAGGTGACCTTGGCGGCGCTGGTTCAGGAAAGGGTCGGCACGCGCATCGACCCGGACGCGCTATTCGATATCCAGATCAAGCGCATCCACGAATACAAGCGCCAATTGCTGAACGTGATGGAGACGATCGCGCTCTATGACGCGATCCGCGCCGACCCCATGCGCGACTGGTCGCCGCGGGTGAAGATCTTTGCGGGCAAGGCAGCGGCCTCTTACCATCAGGCCAAGCTGATCATCCGCCTGGCGAATGATGTGGCGCGCGTCGTGAACAACGATCCCGGCGTGCGTGGGCGGCTGAAGGTGGTGTTCCTGCCGAACTACAATGTCTCGCTGGCCGAACGCATCATCCCGGCGGCCGACCTGTCGGAACAGATCTCGACCGCGGGCATGGAGGCTTCCGGCACCGGCAACATGAAGCTGGCGCTGAACGGCGCGCTGACGATCGGCACGATGGATGGCGCCAATGTCGAAATCCACGAACATGTCGGCGCCGACAACATCTTCATCTTCGGCCTGACCACCGAAGAAGTCGCCGAACGCCGTCGCAAGGGCTACGACAGCGGCCCGGTGATCGCGCGCAGCCCGAAGCTGGAACAGGTGCTGGACCAGATCGAGGGCGGCGTCTTCTCGCCAGGCGATCGCGACCGCTATCGCCCGCTGACCCAGGCGATGCGGCATGGCGACTACTTCCTCGTCACCGCCGATTTCGACAGCTACTGGGATGCGCAGCGCCGCGTCGGCGAACGCTGGCACAACCCCTCCGCCTGGTGGCGGTCCAGCATCCTGAACACGGCCAATATGGGCTGGTTCTCCTCCGACCGCAGCATCGCCGACTACGCCCGGGATATCTGGAATATCCCGGTGGGTGGCTGAGCGCCCCGCCGTGACCGGCTGGCGGCTTCCGGCAGCAGAGGTCACGGCCCTGGCGCAGGCGCGCCACGCGGATCCTTTTGCTGTGCTCGGCCCGCATGCGGCGGGCGGCGGCACCGTCATCCGCGCGGTCCTGCCGGGTGCCGAAACCGCCGAGGCCGTTCCCGATGATGGCACCCCTGCGATCCCGCTGGACCGACGCGACGCGGCCGGGGTTTTCGAGGGGTTTTCGCCGGATCGCGCCCCGGGCTTCGCCTACCGCCTGCACGCCCGTCGCGGCGCCGACACCTGGTCGCTGCGCGATGCCTATGCGTTTGGGCCGACGCTGGGGCCGCTCGACGATCATCTGCTGATCGAGGGCACGCATCGCGGCCTCGCCGAACGCCTGGGCGCGCATCCCTGCCTGCATGAAACCGTCGCGGGCGTGCGCTTCGCCGTCTGGGCGCCACATGCCAAGCGTGTCTCGGTCGTGGGCGACTGGAACCGCTGGGACGGACGGGCGCATCCGATGCGCAAGCGCGTGGACAGCGGCGTGTGGGAGATTTTCCTCCCCGACCTCGGCCCCGGCGACCGCTACAAATACGAACTCGTCGGCCCCGACGACGTGGTGCTGCCGCTGAAGGCCGATCCCTTCGCCAGTGCCGCCGAACTGCGCCCGGCCAATGCCTCCATCGTCTCACCCCCCCTGCCGATCCCACCGCCGCCGCCCTCCCCCAAGGGTGACGCGCGCAAAAAACCGATGTCGATCTACGAGGTGCACCTGGGTTCCTGGCGGCGCGGACCAGGCGGCCGGTTCCTGACCTGGGATGAATTGGCCGAGACACTGGTGCCCTATGCCGCCGACCTGGGCTTCACACACCTCGAACTGCTGCCGATCACCGAATACCCTTTCGATGGGTCCTGGGGGTATCAGCCGACCGGGCTCTTCGCGCCGACCGCGCGGTTTGGCGATCCGGCCGGCTGCATCCGCTTCATCGCCGCCGCGCGGGCGGCGGGGCTGGGCGTGCTGCTGGATTGGGTGCCGGCGCATTTCCCAGATGATGCCTTTGGCCTCGCGAAATTCGACGGCACGGCCCTCTACGAACACCCCGACCCACGGCGCGGCAGCCACCCCGAATGGGGCACGCTGATCTACGACTGGGGCCGGCGCGAGGTCTCCAACATGCTCATCGCCAGCGCGCTGCACTGGCTGGCGCGGCTGGACGGGCTGCGGGTCGATGCCGTCGCCTCGATGCTCTACCTCGACTACGCACGGGAGGAGGGCGAATGGGCGCCCAACCCCGACGGATCGAACCACAACGCCGACGCCGTCGCCTTCATCAAGCACCTGAACACCGTGATCGCCGAGGAGTTCCCCGACGCGCTCATCATGGCCGAGGAATCCACCGCCTGGGCCGGCGTCACGCGCCCAGTGCCGCAAGGGGGCTTGGGCTTCGGGTTCAAGTGGAACCTCGGCTGGATGCACGACACGCTGGACTTTTTCTCCCGCGATCCCGTGCATCGCCAGCATCACCACAATGAACTGACCTTTGGCCTGCTCTACGCCTGGAACGAAGCCTTCGTCCTGCCGTTGAGCCATGATGAGGTGGTCCACGGAAAATCCAGCCTGATCGGCCGTATGCCGGGCGATGACTGGCAGCGCTTTGCCGGGCTGCGGTCGCTGTTCGGCTGGATGTGGGGGCATCCCGGAAAAAAACTGCTCTTCATGGGGGGCGAGTTCGCGCAGCGCCGCGAATGGGATTTTGCCGCCGAACTGCAATGGGACCTGCTGGCCTATGCCCCGCACCAGGGCATGCAGGCGCTGGTACGCGACCTGAACGGGCTGCACCGCAGCCTGCCCGCACTCCACGCGCGCGACCACGACCCCGAAGGGTTCCGCTGGATCGTGGTCGAGGACCGCAGCCAATCCGTCTTCGCCTGGGCCCGCTTTGGCGAGGAGAACGACGCCCCCGTCGTCGTCATCTGCAACCTGACCCCGACGCCCCGCAAAAACTACCGCATCGGCCTGCCCCGCGCCGGCCGCTGGCGCCAGGTGCTGAACAGCGATGACGGCGCCTATGGCGGCAGCGGGTTGGGCAATCCCGGCCCGATCCTGGCCGTCCCGACCCCAAGCCACGGCATGCCGGCATCCGTGGAACTTTTGCTACCACCGCTCGCAGCATTGTTTTTGCTATGGGAGGGCGCGTGACGCCGGGTTAGCGTGACATCCGAAACTTTCAGGCACCCACTATGGCCCGCACCGCCGCGCTCGGTCCCCCTCTGGCTCGTCATGCCATGGCTTATGTCCTGGCGGGGGGGCGCGGAACACGGCTGATGGAATTGACCGACCGCCGCGCCAAGCCCGCGGTCTTCTTCGGCGGCAAGTCGCGCATCATCGATTTCGCACTATCGAATGCGCTGAACTCCGGCATCCGCCGCATCGGCGTCGCGACGCAATACAAGGCGCATAGCCTGATCCGCCACATGCAGCGTGGCTGGACTTTCTTGCGCCCGGAACGGAACGAATCCTTCGATATCCTGCCCGCCAGCCAGCGCGTGTCAGAGGACGCCTGGTATGCCGGCACCGCCGATGCCGTGTTCCAGAACATCGACATCATCGACTCCTACAAGCCGGAATTCATGGTCATCCTGGCCGGCGACCACGTCTACAAGATGGACTACGAGTCCATGTTGCAGCAGCACGCCGACAGCCGCGCCGACGTCACCGTCGCCTGCCACGCCGTGCCGCTGGCCGAGGCCACGGGTTTTGGTGTCATGGCCGTGGACGCGGCCAATCGCATCGTCGATTTCGTCGAAAAACCCGCCGAACCGCCGCCCATGCCGGACAATCCGGACATGTCGCTGGCCAGCATGGGCATCTATGTCTTCAACACCAAGGTGCTGATGGACTACCTGCGCGAAGACGCGGCCGACCCGCAGTCGTCGCGCGATTTCGGCAAGGACATCATCCCGAAGATCGTCAAGGCGGGCCGCGCCGTCGCCCATCCCTTCACCAAATCCTGCGTGCGCAGCAGCATGGAATCCGCGCCCTATTGGAAGGACGTCGGCACCCTGGATGCCTATTGGGAAGCGAATATCGCACTGACCGATGTGGTGCCCGACCTCGACCTCTTCGACCGCGACTGGCCGATCTGGACCAACAGCGAACTGACGCCGCCGGCCAAGTTCGTGCATGACGTGCCAGGCCGCCGTGGCGAGGCGATTTCGTCCCTCGTCTCCGGCGGCTGCATCATCTCCGGCGCCGCGGTGTGGCGCAGCCTGCTGTTCACCAATGTCCGCGCGCATTCCTGGGCGCAGATCAGCGGTTCGTTGATCCTGCCCGGCGCCGATGTCGGACGCCATGCGCGGCTGACCAACTGCATCGTGGACAGCGGCGTGCGCATCCCCAACGGGCTGGTCGTGGGTGAGGATCCGGAGGATGACGCCCGCCGCTTCCGCCGCACCGATCGCGGCATCGTCCTGATCACCCAGACGATGCTGGACCGGCTCGTCGACTGATGCAGGTCCTGTCGGTGGTGCCGGAGGTGTTTCCGCTGGTGAAGACCGGCGGGTTGGCCGATGTCGCCGGCGCCCTGCCGGCCGCGCTGGCACCGCATGGCATCGCGATGACCACGCTGGTGCCGGGCTACCCCGCCGTCATGGCGGCATTGCCGGCCGATGCCGAGGCGCATGACCTGGGCATGATGTTCGGCGGCGAGGCACGGGTCCTGGCGGCGACGGCACGGGGGCTCGCGGTCTTCGTGCTCGACGCGCCGCATCTTTTCGCGCGCCCGGGCGGGCCTTACGCCGGGCCGGATGGCGCCGACTGGGGCGACAATGCGCTGCGTTTCGCGGCATTGGGTGCGGCCGGCAATGCCATCGCGCGGGGCGCCATCCCGGGCTTTGCCCCGGCCGTGATGCATGCGCATGACTGGCAGGGCGGCATGGCCATCGCCTACCTGCATTACGGTGGCCCCCCGCGCGCGGCATCGGTGTTCACGGTGCACAACCTGGCGTTCCAGGGGCAGTTCGACGCGGGTATCCTGCCGCGCCTCGGCCTGCCGGCGCATGCCTTCTCGGTCGATGGGATCGAGCATTGGGGGCGCGTCGGCTACCTCAAGGCCGGGCTGGCGCTGGCCGATCGCGTCACCACCGTGTCACCGACCTATGCCGCCGAAATCCGCACGCCCGATGGCGGGATGGGGCTGGACGGGCTGTTGCGCGCACGGGCCGGTGTCGTGCGCGGCATCCTGAACGGGTTGGACACCGATGTCTGGAACCCCGCGACGGACAGGCACCTGGCCGCGACCTATGACGCCACCGATCCGCGCCCGCGCGCGGCCAACAAGGCGGCCTTGCAGGCGCGCCTGGGGCTGAACCGCGACCCGCGCGCACCGCTGTTCGGCGTGGTCAGCCGGCTGTCCTGGCAGAAGGGGCTGGACCTGCTGCCCGCCGCCCTGCCGGCGCTGCTGGGCGCAGGCGGGCAGCTCGCGCTGCTGGGCGCCGGCGACAGGCCGATCGAGGATGCCGTCAACGCCGCGGCCGCCGCCCATCCCGGGCGCATCGGCACCTCCTTCGCGATGGATGAGGGCCTGGCCCATCTGATCCAGGCCGGTTGCGATGCGCTGCTGGTGCCGTCGCGGTTCGAGCCTTGCGGCCTGACGCAGCTTTCGGCGCTGCGCTATGGCGCGGTCCCGGTGGCCGCCCGCACCGGCGGCTTGGCCGACACGATCATCGACGCGAATGAGGCAGCGCTGGCGATGGGCCAGGGCACCGGCATCGTCTTCTCCCCCACCAATGCCGAAATGCTGGAGGCCGCGATCCTGCGCACCATCAGCCTGTACCGCCAGCCGCGCATCTGGAAGCGTCTGCAACGCAACGCGATGCGCGGCGATGTCTCCTGGACCAGGCCCGCCGCCGCCTATGCCGCCCTGTATCGGGAGATCGCTGGCTGATGCGGGTCACGCCCGGGCGGGCGAGGCCGCTCGGCGTCCGGCCCGACGCGACCGGCTGCAATGTCGCGGTGCATGCGCCGGGCGACGTATGGTTCTGCATCTTCGACGATACCGACGCGGAAGTCGCACGGTTTCGCCTGCCGGGGCGGCACGGCGATGTGGCCCATGGCCATGTCGCGGGGCTTGGCATCGGCGCGCGCTATGGGCTGCGGGTGGCGGGCGACAAGCGGCTGCTGATCGACCCCTATGCGACGCGGCTGGACCGCGTGCCGCGCCTGGACCCGCGCATGTTCGACGCGGATGCCGACAGCGCCCCCGCCTGCCCCAAGGGCATCGTCGAAGCGCCCTTTCCGAACACCCCGCCGCTGGCAAGGGGCGATGCGCCGCGCGTCATCCTGGAACTGCATGTGCGCGGTTTCACCATGACGCATCCCGGTATTCCGCCCGGCCTGCGCAGCACCTTCGCCGGGCTCGCGCATCCGGCGGCTATCGCGCATCTGGTGGGTTTGGGCATCACCCATGTCGAACTGCTGCCCTGCGCCGCCTGGATCGAGGAACGGCACCTGCCGCCGCTCGGCCTGACCAATTACTGGGGCTACAACCCCATCGCCTTCCTGGCCCCCGACCCACGCCTGGCGCCGGGCGGGATGGCCGAAGTGCGCGCCGCCATCGCCGCCCTGCACGCGGCCGGCATCGGCGTGCTGCTCGACGTCGTCTTCAACCATACCGGTGAGGGCGATGCGCAAGGCCCGACCCTGTCGCTGCGCGGCCTGGATGCGGCGGGCTACTACCGGCTGGATTCGACCGGCCGGCTGGTCGATGACGCGGGCTGCGGCAATACGCTGGCCTGCGACCGGCCGGCCGTCGTGCGGCTGGTGATGGATGCGCTGCGGCATTGGGCTGGTGCCGGGGTGGATGGGTTTCGCTTCGACCTCGCGACCACGCTCGGCCGAGGGCCGGATGGCTTTTCCCCCGACGCGCCGCTGCTGACGGCGATGGCGCAGGATCCGTTGCTGCACGACCGCCTGCTGATCATGGAACCCTGGGACATCGGGTTCTTGGGCTATCAACTCGGCGCCTTCCGCGCCGGGCAGCCGGAATGGAACGACCGCTTTCGCCAGGACGTCCGCCGCTTCTGGCGCGGTGATCGCGGCATGTTGGGCGCGCTGGCGACGCGCCTATCCGGCAGCCCCGATATCTTTGCCGGCCGCCACCGCCCGGCGACGGACAGCCTGAATTTCATCACCGCCCACGATGGGTTTTCGCTGGCCGACCTCGTTGCCTTCACGACCAAGCACAATGCGGCGAATGGCGAATCCAACCGCGACGGCACCGACGACAACGCCTCCTGGAACGGCGGCGCCGAGGGCCCGACCGACGACCCCGCCATCCTGGCCCGCCGTCGCGCCGATGCGCGCGCGCTGCTGATGACCTTGCTGACCGCACGCGGCACGCCAATGCTGTCGATGGGCGATGAGGCCGGGCGCAGCCAGGGCGGCAACAACAACGCCTATGCCCAGGACAATGCGACATCCTGGTTCGACTGGCAGGGCATGGACAGCGACCTGGTGGCCTTCACCGCCAGGCTGGTCGCGGCGCGCCTGGCGCATCCTGCGCTGCATGGCGCGAAATGGCTGACGGGGGTGGCCCAGGATGTCGCCTGGTTGCGCGCCGATGGCACGGCGATGGCCGAAGCCGATTGGGACAGCCGCACCCTGCTCGTCGCCCTGTTCGATGCCGCGGCCGATGACCGCGTGCTGGTGGCCATCCAGGGCACGCCCACCACGACCGAGGCGACACTTCCCCCGCCCCGCCCCGGCCGCCGCTGGACCCTGGTCGCCGACAGCAGCGACCCCAGGCGGCAAGGGCCCGTCGCCGGGCATCGCCTGGCCTTGCCGCCACACAGCATGCTTTTGCTGGCCGAGACGATCAGCGACGCCCCGCGCCCCGACGACGACGCGCTGGCACGCCTGGCCGCGGCGGCCGGCATCTCGCCCGAATGGTGGGGCTTTGACGGCACCCGCCACGCGGTGCCGGACGACACCGCCCGCGCCATCCTGCATGCCATGCGCCTGCCCGCCGGCACCGCCGCCGAGGCGCGCGACAGCCTGGCGCACCTCGCCCAGGACCGCGACCACCGCCCTCTCCCCGCCAGTGCGGTGCTGCGCGCCGGCGGGCACCTGGCGCTGGTCGTGCCCGAGGGCCGCCGCGATGGCATCACCATCCAGCGCGCCGATGGCGGCACCGAACACCACCTGCTGCATCCCTGGGAATTGCCCGCCGCGGAGCGCATCGCCGCCGACGGCGCCCGCATCCGGCTGCACCTGTGGCCGCTGCCGCCGCTGCCGGCGGGGCGGCATGTGCTGCGCCTGGACAGCGCACCGGACGCCTCCTGCCTCCTGACCCTGGCCCCGTCGCGCGGTTTCTGGCCCGAAGCACTGGCGGATGGCGGGCGGCGCTTTGGCATCGCGGCGCAGCTCTACACGCTGCGCGACGGGCTCGATCGCGGCATGGGCGACCTGGCGACCCTCGCCACCATGGCACGCGCCACGGCGGCGACCGGGGCCGCCGTGCTGGGGTTGAACCCGCTGCACATGCTGTTCCCGCAGGACCGCGACAGGGCCAGCCCCTACCACCCCTCCGACCGGCGTTTCCTGGACCCGATGCTGATCGGCCTCGGCCCCGCCCATCCGGGCGGCGCGCTGGTGGATTACCCCGCCGTCTGGCAGGCCCGGCGCGCCGCGCTGGAAGCGGGTTTCGCCCCGGAAGACCCGGGCTTCGCCGCCTTCCGCACGGCGGGTGGCGCGGCGCTGGAGCACTTCGCGACCTTCCAGGCCATCGCCGAAACCGCCCTGGGGGCCGATTGGCGGCGCTGGCCGGCGGCGCTGCGCGACCGTGACCCGGCCGGACTGGCGGAATTCGCGGCCCAGCATGGGTCGCGCGTCGCCTTCCACGCCTGGCTGCAGTTCCGCGCAGATACCGACCTCGGGGCCGCCGCCGCGTCGGGGCTGGAGATCGGGCTCTACCGCGACCTGGCCGTCGGCTGCGCGCCCGATGGCGTCGAAGCCTGGGCCAACCAGGCCGGGCTGCTGAAGGGCCTGTCGATCGGTGCGCCGCCGGATGCCTTCGCCGCCAATGGCCAGGTCTGGGCCCTGCCCCCGCCCGATCCCTTGGCCGAGGCGCGCGAGGGCCACGCCAGTTTCGCCGCCCTGCTCGCCGCCAATATGCGCCATGCGGGTGCCCTGCGGATCGACCATGTGCTGGGGCTGCGGCGGTTGTTCCTGATGCCCGATGGGGCGCGCGGGCAGGATGGCGCCTATCTGGACCGCCCGCTCGATGACCTGCTGGGCCATGTCGCGCTGGAAAGCCAGGCGGCGCGCTGCCTCGTGGTCGGCGAGGACCTGGGCACCGTGCCGGACGGCATGGCCGAGGCCCTGGCCGGTGCCGGCGTGCTCTCCACCCGCGTCCTGCTGTTCGAACGCGACGGCGCCACCTTCCGCCAACCCGCGACGCTGCCCGCCAATGCCGCCGTGCATGTCATGACCCATGACCTGCCGACCCTGGTCGGCTGGTGGCAGGGTGCGGATATCGCCGAACGCAAGGCCATCGGGCTGGACGCCAGCGATGACCGGGCCGCCGACAAGGCCGCCCTGCTGGTGATGCTGGTGGAAGCCGGGCTTTGGGCGGGCGAGGCAGACCCAGCCATGACCCCCGCCCTTGCTGCCGCCATCCACGCGGCCATCGCCGGCAGCGACGCCGCCCTGGCCTTCGTCCAGGCCGACGACCTGGTGCGGGAGACCATGGCGGTGAACCTGCCCGGCACGGACCGGGAGCGCCCGAACTGGCGCCGCCGGCTCTCCGTGCCGGTCGACGGCCTGGCCACGACGCCCTATGGCGCCGCGATCCTGGCCGCGATGCGAAAACTCAGGCCGTGACGCCCCACTTGCGGCCGATGTCGTCAAAGAAGCCGCTGGCCTGACGGATCACGATCCAGGCGTTCAGGAAATTCACGAAGACCGGGTCGTTGATGGTCAGGAAGGCCATCGGGATCGGGTTGCGCGGCTGGGTGGTGAAGAGCGACACCAGTTGCGGGTATTCGCGCGTCAGGAAGGCGGCCTCGATCAGGCTGCTCATGGTCGCATCGACGCGGCCGCTCAAAAGTTCCTGCCAGTCGCGCGCCGGGCTTTCGACACGGCGCAGGGTGGCCTGCGGCAGCGCCTGCTGGACGAATTGTTCCATCGTGGTGCCAAGGTTGGTCCCGATGGTGACGCCGCGCGCATTCAGCGCGTTCCAGTCGGCGAACTTGTTCGCATCCTGGCGCCGCACCAGCGGCACGAAGGCATTGCGGCCCCAGGGCGTGGTGAAGGACGCGGCCATCGCCCGCGCGACACTCATCGACGTGCCGGTGAACACCGCGTCGTATTGATCGGCCTGCAAGCCGTTGATCAGGGTGCGCCAATCGGTGGCGACGAATTCGGCGCGGACGTTCATGTCGCGCGCCAATTGTTCGGCGGCCTCGATCTGATGCCCGGCATAGGCACGGGTCGCGGGGTCGCGGAAGGACATCGGGTTGAAGTCGCCCGTGGTGCCGAAGCGGATGCGGCCGGCGGCCTGGATCACCTCCAGACGTCCCCGGCCGGCCGCTTGCGCCTGCACGGGCGTGGCCGCCATGGCGAAGGGTACCCCCAGCAGGGCGGCGGCAGAAAGGTCACGACGGTTCATGGCGAAAAGGCCCTTTTGATCCCGCGCCGGTTGCGCCCGGTGCCGATAGCGCGAGATACGATCATGCACCGGTTTCTGAAAGGGTTGCGATGATAGCGCGCTTCTGGCCGGTCCTGCTGGCATTGCCCCTGATGGGCTGCGGCGGGACCTGGGCCTGGCATATCGTGAACCCGGCCGATCCGCGCGGGGCCGCCAACCTGTGGTTCCTGCTGTCGGGCTTCACGGCAACCATCCCGCTGTCGCTGGCCGCCATGGGCGCATCGCTGGTCATGGGGTTTTTCATCTGCATGGCGGGGTTTTCCAGCATGCGGCCGTTGCGCTGGCTGAACCGCGGCTGGGTGGAATTGTTCCGGGCGGTGCCGATCCTGGTGATGCTGCTCTGGGCCTATTACGGGCTGCCGGTCGTGCTGGATGTGCGGCTGTCGGTGTTTACCGCCGCGGTGATCGCCATCGCGGTCTGCGATTCCGCCTTCGAGGCCGAAATCCTGCGCGCCGGCATCCAGTCGGTCGAATTGGGACAACGCGAGGCGGCGATGGCGTTGGGCCTGTCGCGCTGGCACGTCATGCGCTTCATCGTGCTGCCGCAGGCGATCCGCCGCGTGCTGCCGCCGATCGCGAACCAGTTCATCTATGTCGTGAAAATGTCGTCGCTGGCCAGCGTCATCGGCTTTCCGGAACTGACCAGGAAGGCGAATGAACTGGTGGTGACGGTGTTCCGGCCGCTGGAACTCTACAGCATCCTGATCCTGGAATACCTGGTGCTGATCCTGGCGATTTCTTTTGCCGTGCGCGCATTGGAACGGCGCATGGGTGCGGACCAGCGGCTGAGCGCGGAACGCTAGAACGCCGCCATCCGCCCGCGCACGGTATCGAGAAACGCCATGCGCCGGCGCAGATCGGCCCGGTTCATGTCATACAGCGCGATGTAGTCCACCGACGCCTTCGCCCCGGTGATCATGTACAGGTACCGCGTCACCGCTTTGCGCGGCGGATCGCCGATCATCAGCGCGGTCCAGCGCGGCCGGCCATAGGTGCTGATGCCGGCGATTTTCTTGATATGCGTGAGCGCCGGCCGCGCGATGCCATCCTCGCCCAGGGTGAAGGACACGCCAGGCAGCAGCACGCGGTCGAACCAACCCTTCAGGATGGCGGGCAGGCCAAAGCACCAGGTGGGGTAGGAGAGCACCAGCGCCTCGGCCGCCTCCAGCCGCAGCACGTAGGCCTCGACCGGCCCTCGGTTATCGGGCACGGCGTGGTAGTTGCGACGTTCCTCGGCCGACAGGACCGGGTTGAAGTTTTCCGCATAGAGGTCGCAAAAATCCACCTCATGGCCCGCCGCCAGCAGTCCATCCAACGCGGATTGCTTGATGGCGGCGTGAAAACTCTCGGCCAGCGGATGGGCGTAGAGGTAGAGGATCCTCACCGACCGCCGCCGGCGATGATCGCGCGATCCTCGGGCGTCAATTCGACCGGGGTGCCGTTGCGGATCAGTTCGGCAAAGCCCTCATTCGGCGTCATCATGGTCAGGCAATAGAGCTTTTCCGCCCCGGTGTTCACCACGACATGCTCGGTGCCGGGGCGCAGGACGAAGGAATCGCCAGGCCCGATCGGCATGGTCTCACCGCCTGCCTTGGCGATGCCGGTGCCGGACAGGACGAAGAAACATTCCTCCGCCTCGGCATGCGTATTGGGCGGGGTGGCGCCGCCGGGCAGGAAGATTTCGACGACCAGGGTGAAGCTCACCCCATCGGCGATGGGATCGAAAATGCAGGCAAAATAGTTCTGGTCCTTGGGCGAGATTCGGAAACCGCGCAGATCGGCGGCACGGCGGGACAGGACGGGGGCGGGCATCATGCGTCGAGGGCCTCTGTTGCAGGGAGACGGGCCAGGAGGGATCATGCGGTATGCAGATCCTTGTCATCTATTGCCACCCGCGCGGCGACAGCTTTTGTGCGGCCCAGCGGGATGTCGTGACCACCAGTTTGCAGGCGGCGGGGCACACAGTCACGCTGCGTGACCTCTATGCCGAGGGTTTTTCGCCCGCTCTCTCGGCCGAAGAACGCGGCCGCTACCATGACGTGCCCGACAACCTGCTGGGCATCGAGGACCACGTCGCCGATCTGCGCGCGGCCGAGGCGCTGGTGCTGGTCTATCCCACCTGGTGGTACGGGCTGCCGGCGATGCTGAAGGGCTGGCTGGACCGGATCTGGGCGCCAGGCGTGGCGTTTTCGCTGGGCGAGGGCGCGATCCAACCCGCCCTGACCAACATCCGGCGCATCGCGGTGGTGACGAGTTACGGATCGCCGCTGTGGCTGCTGTGGTTCATTGGCTGGGGCGACTACCGGTTGTTTTCGCGCGGCATCCGGCGGCTGTGTGCCAAGGGCTGCCGGCTGGACTGGCTGTACCTGCATGCGATGGACCGGCGCACGCGGCCGGAACTGACCCGGCACCTGGACCGCGTGCGCGCGCATTTTTCGCGCTGGTGATCAGCCGGCGAAACCGGTGACGGAATCCAGTTCCGCGTAATCGGGCACGGTCGCATCCAGCACCTTTCCGGCGCGCAGCACCACGCGGTCGTGCCAGGGGCGGCTCTGCAACTCCGTCGCCATACGGGCGCGCGTCAGCACCAGGTCGGCCACCGCCCCGACCCGCAACACCCCGGCGTCAAAACCGCAAACCTCGGCCGGCACGCGCGATACCGCCGCCGGCCAGGCGCCGACCGGATGGTCCAGATGCAGGATGCGCGTCGCCTCGCGCAGCACCTCCAGCATGTCCAGGTCGCCATAGGCATAGAAGGGATCGCGGGTATTATCCGATGCGAAGGACACGGCCACCCCGGCCGCCGCCAATTCATGCACCAGCGTCACGCCGCGCCAGCGCGGGGTGCGGTGGGGCACGCGGTCCTGCAGATACATGTTGCACATCGGCAGCACGACGATGGCGATGCCGGCATCGGCGACGGCCTTGACCGTCTCGATGGCGTAGTCTTCAGACTGCATCGACAGGGCGCAGCAATGACCGCATTGGATGCGACCCTTGAACCCGCGGCGCATGGCGGTCAGCGCGATTTCACGCAAAGCACGCGCGCCGGTTTCGCCGCTTTCATCGACGTGCAGGTCCATATCCAACCCGCGCGCCTCAGCCAGGTCGAAGAAGCGGTCCAGCATGGGCTGGAATTCATCGGGCATCGCGTCATGCACGCCGCCGGTCAGGCGCGTGACCATGCCGAGAATACCGCCGTATTGGGCGACGGTATCGGCGATCATCGTGCCCTCATCTCCCCAGAACCGGTCCAGCGGCGCGATGCTGCTCGCTTGCAAGGCGATGCGCTCGGCCCAGGCATCGCGCAGGCGGGAAAACATCGCCCAGGTGACGGGGGCGTGTTCGGCATAGGTGTCCAGATGCGTGCGGATCGCGACCGTGCCATGGGCCAGCGCACAGCGCAGGGCGAAATCGGCGCGGGCGGTCATGTCCTCCGGCGTCCAGCGCCCGGTGCGGTCGGCCATGACGGCGGTGAGCGCCCCCAAAAAGCTGCCGTCCACATTCGGCGCCCGCGGCCAGATGTGCCCCTTGTCGATATGGGTGTGGGCATCGACGAAGCCGGGGAAGACGATACCGCCGCGCAAATCCTGCCCCTCGGCTGCGCTGCCCAGGGGGGCGAGCGCCGCGATGCGCCCGTCCTCGATGCGGATATCCAGGCGCAAGAAACCATCCTGGTCGGCGGGTTCGGCAAACCCATCTACCACCGCGCCATGCGCGCGGCCATTCGTCAGCCAAAAATCCGTCATGACTTGTCCCGTTTCAAGGCGCTCTCATGCCAGGAGCGCAGCAGCAGATGCGACAGCAGCGACAGCGCCAGGAAGATCGCGATCCCGGTCGCCGACACCAGCACCAATGCCGCGAACATGCGCGGAATCTGCAACTGGTACCCGGCCTCCAGAATCCGATAGGCCAGGCCCGAGGCCCGCCCCCCCGTCCCCGCCACGAATTCCGCGACGATCGCGCCGATCAGCGACAGCCCCCCGGCGATCCGCAGCCCGGCCAAAAAGTATGGCATCGACGATGGCAGCCGCAGCCGCCACAGCACTTGCCAGCGCGACGCGCGATACAGCCGGAACAGGTCCAGCAGATTATGGTCCGCGCTGTTCAACCCCAGGGTCGTATTCGACAGGATCGGAAAAAAGGCCACGATCCAGGCGCAGATCAGCAGCACCAGCCGGACGTCATCCACCCAGATGATGATCAGCGGCGCGATGGCGACAATCGGCGTCACCTGCAAGATCACCGCATAGGGGAACAGCGACAATTCGATGATGCGCGATTGCGCGAACAGGATCGCGATGAGCAACCCCAGCACCGCCGCCGCGATCAGCGCGGCAAAGGTGATTTGCAAGGTGATGCCCAGGCTGACCGCCAACGACGACCAGTCCCGCACCAGGGTCTGCGCGATCAGGATGGGGCCTGGCAGGATATAGGTCGGGACCTCCTTCACCCGCACCGCGATTTCCCAGCCGGCCAAGGCCAGGATGCCGATGATCATGGGCGCGATGATGCGCAGCCAGCCTTCACCGGTCAGCCCTCCAAAGGTCTTTTCGGCCGGCGGCGGGCCGACGATATCGCTCATGCCGCCATCGCCTGGTGCAAGGCGTGGGACACGTCCCGCGTGTGGGACGCATAGATCGCGGAGGTCCGATACTCCTCACCCCGCGGATAAGGTTCGGCCACGTCCAGGTCCGCGACCACCCGCCCCGGCCGCGCGCCCATCACCACGACGCGGCGGGACAGATAGACGCTTTCGAACACCGAATGCGTGACGAAGACGACGGTGAATTTCTGGGCCTCCCACAGGGTCAGCAGGTCGTTGTTCAGCCGGAAGCGGGTGATCTCGTCCAGCGCGGCGAAGGGTTCGTCCATCAGCAGCAGCCGCGGCTTCGTCACCAGGCCGCGCGCGATGGACACGCGCATGCGCATCCCCCCCGACAGGGCGCGCGGATAGGATTTTTCAAAGCCTTTCAACCCGACGCTGGCCAATGCCTCGGCCGCCCGCGCCTCGGCTTCCGACCGCCCGACGCCCAACAGGTCCAGCGGCAGCCGCACATTCTTTTGGGCCGTCGCCCAGGGCATCAGGGTCGGTTCCTGAAAGACGAAGCCCAGCGCCTCCGGCCCCGCGCCACCCGATACGGTGATGTCGCCTTCACTGGGCGGGATCAGCCCCGCGATCATCCGCAGCAGCGTGGATTTGCCGCAGCCGGATGGCCCCAGCAGCGACACGAAATCCCCATGCCCCACGGAGAAGTCGACCTTCTGCACCGCCAGCGTCCCGTTGGCGTAGCGCTTGGCCACGCCGTCGAGTTGGATCGCGGGGCTAAACCCCGACACGCTGGTTCACGAAATCCAGGCTATAGGCGCGCTTGACGTCCAGCCCCGGCGGATTGACGCCGACCGATACCAGGGTCTGGTAGAAGCGTTCCCAGCGCGCGTCGCTCATCGCGCCAATGCCCAGGGTCAGCGCATCGCCGGACCGCACGATGCCGTTCTCGTTCATCACCCGCACCGCATAGGCGATCTTGGCGTCGTCCATTTCCGGATTGTCGCGCTTGATCAGATCATTGGCGGCGCCGACATCCTGGCCGGCCATGTATTGCGTCCAGCCCTCGATCGTCGCGGTCACGAAACGCTGCACCAAATCCTTCTTCTCGGTCACCATGCGGCGGCTGACGTCGATGGTGGTCTGGTAGGTTTCAAACCCGGCATCGGCAATCAGATGCACCTTCGGCGTCACCCCCGCCTGCATCGCGGAATAAGGTTCGGAGGACAGGAACCCCTGCTGGATCGCATTCCGATCGGCCAGGAAGGGCTGGATGTTGAATGTGTAGGGACGGATCTGTTCGTCCGTGTAGCCGAATTTCGCACGCAGGAACGGCCAGTAGGTCACCCTTCCGGCGGCGCCGATCATGATCGGCTTGCCGCGCATCGCCTCGAACGTGTCGTTGCCGGCGTTGGGATGCGCCATCAGGATCTGCAGATCCTTCTGCATGATCGCCCCGATGGTCAGGAACGGCAGGTTCTCCCGCACGTAGGAGATCGCCTGGAAGCCGTTCGACATGATGAAATCGACCCGCCCCGCCAGCAGCACCTGCGCCGGGTTCTGCTGCGGGCCGCCCATCCGCAGGTCCAGGTCGATGCCATGGCGGCGGTAGATGCCGGCCGCGAGCGCCTGATAATAGCCGCCATGCTCGGCCTGCGCCCGCCAGTTGGTCTGGAAGGACACGCGGTCCAGCGTCTGCGCCGACACCCGGGCACCCGCCACGGGCACAAGGGCGGAGGCGAGCGTGCCGCCCAACAGCGCGCGACGTTCGATCCGGAACTTGGTCGGCATGGCTTGGCTCCCGGCTTTGGACCTTGATGGCACACCCGGATGGGGGTTCGCCAGCATCTGGCATCTGGCGCCCGGCCGGCAAGGACGCGCCACCGGGCCGCCACGCCTGGCCGGGGCTTGGCTGCCGCCAGGATGGGCAGCGGTGCCGCAAGTTCGGGCATCGGGGGCGCCGTTTATCCCCGACACCGCCCCCCGCCCCCTTCCGCCCGGGCCTGGACCCGGGCAAATCTGCGGCGTGACACATCTCATTCTCGATACACTCACCAAACGCTACGGCACCGCGACGGCCGTCTCCGGCCTGACGCTGGAGGTCGCGCGCGGCGAATGCATCGCCCTGCTCGGCCCCTCGGGCTGCGGCAAGACGACCACCCTGCGCATGGTCGCGGGCTTCATCGCACCGGATGCCGGGGGCATCACCCTGGGCGACCGGCGCATCGAACGCGACCCGCCGCACCGCCGCGCCATCGGCATGGTGTTCCAGGCCTATGCCCTGTTCCCGCATATGACGGTCGCCGGCAACGTGGTCTTCGGGCTGGAAATGCGCCACGTCGGCCGGGCGGAACGCGACCGCCGGGTGGCGGCGGCGCTGGACATGGTGGGGCTTGCCGCGCTGGCCGACCGCTGGCCGTCGCAATTGTCGGGCGGGCAGCAACAGCGCGTCGCCCTGGCCCGGGCGCTGGTCACCGAACCCGACCTGCTGCTGCTGGACGAACCGCTGTCCAACCTCGACGCCTCCCTGCGCGGAGAGATGCGGTCGGAGATCGACCGCCTGCGCCGCCGCCTCGGCATCACCACCCTGTTCGTGACCCACGACCAGGAGGAAGCCCTGGCCCTGGCCGACCGGATCGCGGTGATGCAGGCCGGGCGCCTGGTCGAATGCGCCGATCCGCGCAGCCTGTCGGAACACCCGCGCGACGTGTTTACCGCCAGTTTCCTGGGCGCGCGCAGCGTCATCCCCCTGCCCGCCGCCGGGATTTCCATGGCGACACCCCCCGGCGCCTCCCACCTCGTGCTGCGCGCTGCCCGGTTGCAGTTGCTGCCGGCCGGGGCCTCGACCGACGCACCCTTTTCCGTCCCCGCCGTGGTTGCCGAAGCCGCCTGGCTGGGCGACACCATCGGCTATGAGGTCACCGCCGGGCCGCACCGCATCCGCGTGATCCGCCCCACGACCGAGGCCGCTTTTGCCCCGGGCCAGCCGGTGCGGGTTGCGGGTTGGCCGGACGCCATTGCCTGGATCGAAACATCCCAAGGAGTCGCATCATGACCCTCACCATCTCCCGCCGCGGGGCGCTCGGCACGGCGCTGGCCGCCCCGGTCATCTGGGGCCAGAACGCCGTCGCGCAGATCCGCCGTGGCGATGAACTGACCGTCGGCATCTGGGGCGGCATGCAGGAACGCATCGTGCGCGAATTCTGCGTGGCCCCGCTCGAACAGCAATACGGCGTGAAGATCAATTTCGTCCTGGGCGGCACGCCGGAACGCCGGGCCCGCGCCTATGCCGAACGCGGCCGGCCGTCCTTCGACCTCGTCTACCTGAACATCTTCGAAAGCCGCCAGGCGGTGAAGGATGGCGTGACGCAGGAGGTCAACAACAACGTCCCGAACGCCGCGAACCTCTACCCGGTGGCACGGCTCGGCGGCTACGGCGTCGCGATCAACCCGGTCACCATCGTCTATGACCGCCGCAAGGTCGCCGCCCCCATGACCTCCTGGCGCGATTTCTGGCGCGATGACCTGAAGGGCAAGGTGATCTGGCCGTCCTACCCGGGCGCGCAGGGCACCGCGGCCTTGCTGATGGCGGCAAAAATCTTTGGTGGCAGCGAGACCAACATCGACCCGGCCTTCACCAACATCGCGGCGCTGAAGCCCTTTGCCGCGATCCAGGGCAGCCAGGACCAGCTCTACGCGATGTTCGACCAGGAAGTCGGGGCCGCTTCGGTCGAATTCGGCTCCTTCACCCGGCAATATGCGGAAACCCGCAACCCGAACATCGTGATCGCCGACCCGACCGAGGGCCAGGCCCTTGCCACCAACGTCGCCTGCATCACCGTCGGCACCCAGAAGCAGGCGCTGGCCGAGGCCTGGGTGAACCTGCACCTGGCACCCGCCTGCCAGCGCGCCTATGCCGAGCGCATCTACTACTCGCCCACCGTCAACAACGTGGACCTGCCGCCCGATCTTGCCGCCAAGCTGGTGATCGGGCAGGAGGCGGTCGGCAAGTTGGTCGATTTCGACTGGGATGTGGTGATCCGCAACCAGCCGCGTTGGTCCAGCCGTTTCACGCGGGAGATCGCCGGCTGATGCAGAAGCAGGGCAGCGGCCCTCTGGGCGCGCTGCCCTACACACTGTGGCTGCTGGCGGCGTTTGCCGCCCCGCTGGCCGCGGTCGCGTTGATGAGCGTGCAGGACAGCCCCGAACCTTTCGCGCCGCTGTCCTTCATCCCAGCCGGCACGCAATACGCGGAACTGCTGGGCGACAGTTTCTACGTCCGCACCTTCCTCAACACGCTGCTGATGGGCGCCGTGGTCACCGCGATTTCGGCGGTGCTCGCCTATCCGGTCGCGCTGTGGCTGACGCGCCTGCCGGCCAGGTGGCGCCCACTGGGCTTCGCCTGCGTGCTGGTGCCGCTGCTGACGAATGTGGTGGTGCGATCCCTCGGCATCATCCTGCTGCTGTCGCCGACGGGTTTCATCGCCCAAGGCGTGATGGGGCTTGGCTTTCCGCGCCCCAACATGCTCTTCGGCTGGTTCGCGGTCGGGCTGTCGCTGACCCAGGTCTTCATGCCCTTCCTGGTGCTGGCGCTGTATGACGTGCTGGAGGGCCAGGACCGCCGCCTGCCCGAAGCCGCCGCCGGCCTGGGCGCCGGCCCCGCCATGATCTTTTTGCGCGTGACGCTCCCGCTTTCACTGCAAGGGCTGCGCGCCGGGCTGACCGTGGTCTTCCTGCTGGCCTCCACCGCCTATGTCTCCGCGACGCTGGTCGGGGGGCGAAAAGTCTATGTCTCGGCCATGGTCGTCTACAAAGAAGGCCTGGAGATCCTGAACTACCCGCTGGCCTCGGCGCTGGCGGTGTTGATGATGGCCGCCTCGGTCGCCGCGGCCTTCCTGATTTCCTTCGTCGTCGGGCGGTTCACGCCCTGGATCGGGCAGCGCCGGCCCGGCAGGCCGCTGGTGCTGCCGCGCGCGGTCGAGACCGTGCTGGAGGCGATCGCCCCCTGGGTCAGCCGCGCACTGCTGGGCATCGGGCTGTTCCTGCTGCTCTTCCCCTTGATCCTGGTCGCCGTCGCCTCGGTGAACGACACGCCGCAGGCGTCGGTCGCGCAGTTCCGCGGCTTCACCTGGCGCTGGTATGCGATGATCCTGGAAAACGATCGCTACCTCAGCGACGCCTGGACCAGCGCGAAACTGGCGGCGGGGGCGGTTGCGCTGTCGCTGGCGATCTCGCTCCCTGCCGCCTTCGCGCTGGTGCGCGGCGGGTTCCGGGGCCGCGACGCGCTGGGGGCGGGGCTGATGCTACCGCTGGCGCTGCCCGGCATCGCCATCGGGCTGGGCATGCTGAAGCTGCTGCAATGGTTTTCGGCCATTCCGCCGTTCATCGGCATGCTGGCGGTGCATGTGGTGCTGGTCGCGCCCTTTACCCTGGCGATGCTGCGGGCCTCGGTCGCCGCATTGGACCGGGCGTTGGAGGAAGCCGCCGGCGGCTTGGGCGCAGCGCCCTGGCGCGTGTTCCAGCGGGTGGTGCTGCCGCAACTGGCACCCGGCATCTTCGTCGCGGGGCTGCTGGGCTTCCTGATTTCCTTCGGCGAGGTGACGGTGACCGCCTTCCTCACCACCGCGCGGCTGCAGACCCTGCCGGTGCGGATCTATGCCGAGGCTGCGTTCAGCCTGGAAAACACGGTCAACGCGATCAGCACGCTGACCATCCTGCTGACGGTGGCGTTGCTGCTGATCGTCAATCGCTTCGTCGCACTCGACCGCGTCTGGAAGCGGTAAGGGGGCGGGGCTTTCGGCCCCACCCCCCTTTTCACGCGATCAGTTGGTGCGGGTGGTGCTGGGCACGGCGGGGACGGCGGCCTGCGGGCGTGGCGTCGCCGGCGTGGCGGCCGTCCCCGGCTGGGCCGGGCGGGCGGCAGGGGCAGCCTGCTGCACGGCGGCTGCCGGGGCGCGCGCGACCGGGGCGGCCACGGTCGGGGCGGTCACGGTCGGCGTCGCCGGGCGGGCGGCGGCCGGCGGTGTCGCCGGGAGTGTCGTCGCCGTCTGGGCAAAGGCCGGCGCAGCAAGCAGCAACCCCAGGGTCGCGGCGGACATCGTGGTCTTCAGAATCTGGCGCATGTGATGGGCCTCCTTTTCCTTGTGCCCACACACAAGATGCCCAGCCGCCGCGTCCAACGAAGGGCGCCGGCAAGGTGCTTTCGCGGCGGGCATGGCCGCGCGAAGGCGACCAAGGCGGCTTGCCATGATCCGCGTCAGCGAACCGCCTGCGCCACCACCGCCAGCGACGCCGCCGAAATGCTGATCTGGCCCAGCACCTGCGTCAGGTCGCGGATAAAACCCCAGGTTTCGTAGGGTGAGGGATCCTGCGGCACCACGACCAGTGACCCCGGCGGCACGGGCGGGCCGCCCTGCTGCCAGCTACCGAGGCCGGCCGGCACGCTCTGCCCGTTCGGCAGCACGACAAAGGCCCGCGACGGGTCGGCAAAGCGCTGCTGCCCGCCGGCACCGCGCACGTATTCCGACGCGCGCCAGCCGGTGGTGAATTGCAGGCTGCTGGCGTTCAGCACCGCGCCGACCACCGTCACCTCATTTGGCCGCTTCGGGATCGCGATCAGGTCACCGGGTTCCAGCAGCACATCCAGGTCCGGCCGCGCCGCCAGCACCACGGGATTGGCCTCCACCACCATTCGCCCTGCGGCCCTTGCGTCGCGCAGGGCCGAGGCCAGTTCGCGCCCCGCGGTGATCGCGCTGCCCAGATCCACGCCGCCCGCCCTGCTGCCCGCGACGGCCTGGCCGGCGGCGACCTGGATCAGGCTTTGCTCCAACTGCTGCGCGGTCCGGTTGAACCCGTCCTGCTGCCGTATCCGCACGCTTTCGCGGGTAAACACCGCGCCATAGGCATAGGCCTGTGGCGTCAGCCCCCCCGCCCGCAGCAGGATCTCTGACAGGCGTTCGCCGCGCCGGATGTCATAGACCCCCGGCCGCACGACCTCACCCGCCAGGGTCACCGGCCCAATGTCACGGTCACCAAAGCCACGCGGCACCCGCACCGCATCGCGCGGCGACAGGCGGATGGCAGCAAAATTGCGGCTGCGCAGGTCCAGGATCGTGCGTTGCAGCGGGATCGCGCCCGATTGCTCCAGCGGTTCGCGCGCCATCTCCACCGCCGCCAGATCGGCCGTGTCGCTGACCCCGCCCGCGGCGGCCAGGACCTGGTCCAGCCCGGTGTCGTCCAGGATCGGGTAGAGCCCCGGCAGCCGCACCTCCCCCGTCAGCAGCACCGCGTTGTCGAGCAGGAACGGCAGCAGCGCCGGGTAGTCGATGAACAATTGCGGACAGGGCGGTTCGCCGATGTCCGGGAAGCCGGCGCCACGCGCATGGGCAAAGCGCTGCGGGCTGGACCGCGCCGCGATCGCCAACCCCATCAGCGCCGGGCAACTGAGCGACGGCACCGCCCCCGCAGCGGCGGCAACCGGCGTGACCACCCCAGGGGCCTCGCCACGCACCGCGCGTTGGACCGGGGGGCTGGACAGCCACAGCACATCCGGCTGCGACAGGATGATGACCTCATCAGCCTCCCGCAGCGGCTGGTCGGCGCGTGACGACAGCACACGCCCCAGGTCGAAGCCGATGAACTGCCGCACGCGCGTTGCCGGATCCACCCGCCAGATCACGCCCATCCGCACATAGGGATCGACCCGCACCACCCGCGAATCAGCCAGCAAGCCGCGCAGGCTGGACCCACGCCCCGCCGCGCGCGTCAGCGGCACGGCGACGTGCCCGGCCAGCCGCATCGCGCCCGATTGCACATCGGCCCCCGGCTGCACCAGCACGGCATCGCCGCGCCGGATGGAGCCTCCGGCGCCGATCTCACTGAACGACCGCCGCCCACTGCCGTCGGTGCCCTGCAACAGGAAGCGATTGCCGGATGGGCGCAGCGGATCGCCCGCCAGGCGCAGCATCGACCCCAGCGGCACAGCCAGCACCCCGGCCGGCAATTCGTAGATCGCGGGACGCGTCACCTCACCGGCAATCGCGACCACGCCACCCAGGGCCGGCACGATCACCCGCTCGCCCTCGCGCAGGGAGATGTCGGGATTGCCGGCCTCACCGGCCAGCAGAGGATACAGGTCCACGACACGGCTGCCGCGCGGGCCCTCGACGCGGATCGCGCGCAGGCTTCCGGTCTTCCGCACGCCGCCGGCCGCCGCCAGCGCGTCGAGCACCGTGGCCAGGGCGGGCAGCGGCTGCACGCCGGGGCGCACGACCTCGCCGGCCGTGAAGACGCCCATCTGCCGCACCTGGCCGATGGAAACGAAGGCCTCCGACCCGCCCAGTTCGCGCTGTACCCGCGCCTCGATCTCCGCGCGCAAGTCCCGCAGCGTGCGGCCGGCGGCGGGGAACGGAGGCAGGTCGGGCAGCAGCAAGGTGCCGTCGCGGGTGACCCGCAGCGCATAGGCGTTGCGCGTGCGGCCGCGGATCGACACCAGCACTTCATCGTCGCGGCCGATGATGTAGTCATCCGGCAGCGCGCCGACGGCCGGCGCCTGCAAGGTCATGCCGCGAAACGTGTCGTAGCCGAATTGCCGCAGCGGCGACTCAAGCCGCGCGGCGAAAAACGCCTCGGTGCCGGAAAGCGGTTCGCCGGCCAGGGGAAGTTGCGGCTGCGCATAGATCGCGGCGGGCGGCAGCGCCGCGGGGGCGGGGGCAGCAAAGGTTGGCGCCGGCGGGGCCTGCGGCATGCCGCCCCGGCCGCCGGCCGCATCCAGGATGCGTTGCAGGATTTCCTGCTGCGTCTGCGCCGGCAGGCTGGGCAGCGGCTGGCCGCCCGGCAAGGTCGTCGGCAGTTGCGGCGGCCCGAGGAAGCCCCCCCCCGGCAAGGGCCCCGGCGCCGGTTGCGCCCCAGCCTGATTCGTCGCCAGGACCGCGAGACCCGCGACCCAGCACCCCAGCAACAGCCCCCCGCGCCCAAGCATCCCCACGGAGCCCCCGAATCTTTCCGTTCGTCACAACTCTGACGCGATCACGGAAACGTGTGCAGCACCCATGGTTATGTCCTACAATCACGCGTGATGTCCAACCGACGTGCCAGCGCCCAGGTTTTTGTTCCGAAGGATGCGTCGAAGCCACAGCGCGACGGGGCGCTGCGCCGCGCGATGCTGCGGGCCGATGCCGCCTGGCGGCTGGGCTTTTGGCCGATCGGGCATTTTGCCTGGCACCGGCTTGCGGGTGGCCGCCTGGCCGATGCGGCGACGCCGGCCGGGCCTTTCCTGGCGAGTGCGGCGGCGGCGGGGCCGGCGCCCGCCCGCGACTGGCATGGGCCCTTCGACCCCGCGGCCCCGGCCCATTCCATCGACCTGTTCGCAGCGGGCGACGTGCGCCCGGTCTGGGAACGCAACCGCCTGGGCGAACTCGCATCGCTGGCGCAGTGCGACCTGGCCGCCGCCGAATCGCTGCTGGCCGGCTGGGTCGCGGCCAATCCGCCGTTCCGCGGCCCGAACTGGGCCTGCGGCCAGGAAGCGGCCCTGCGCGTGCTGCACCTGGGGCTGGCGCTTGGCCTGCTGGACCAGGACCCCAGCCCGGGGATGCGCGACCTGGTCACGCTGCATTCACGACGCATCGCGCAGAATCCCGCCTATGCGATGGCGCAGGACAACAACCACCCGATCAGCGAGGCCGCCGGCCTCTTCGCCTGCGGCCTGCTGTTGCGTGACGGGGCCATGACGGTGCTGGGGTCGCGGCGCCTGTCGCGCGCGGTCGGGCGGCTGGTCGCGCCCTGCGGCAACTTCGCCCCGGTGTCGCCGCACTACCAAAGGCTTTTGCTGGACGTGCTCTGGGCGGCCGAATGGCTGCGGCAGCGCCATGGCGCGCCGGCATTCGCCGCCCCGTTCCGGGACCGCGCGGCGGCGGCGACGCGCTGGCTCGCGCGCCTGGCCTGCCCCGATACCGGCGCCCTGCCCCGCATCGGCCATTGCGACGGCTCCGCCTTCGCCGACCTGGCCAACACCGGCCCCGACGACGCCCGCGCTAGCATTTTGCGCGCGACGGCCATCTTCGGCGCGACGGCGCCCGACGCCGATTGGATCGCGGAGGGCCTGCGCGGCTGGTCCAGCGCCGGCGCCCGCGCCGTGCTCCGCACGGGCCCGATCCGCTTCCGCCCCGCCCATGCCGACCTGCTGCACCTGGATTTGTGGGACGGCCCGGTCCCGATCCTGCGCGACGGCGGCACCGGCGCCTACAATCCCGCCCCGGCCGACCGCTGGTGGCTGGACCATTTGCCCGGCACCGCCGCCCACAACACCATCGCCTTCGACGGCCAGGACCAGATGCCCCGCGCCGGGCGCTTTTTGTTCGCCCGCTGGCCGCGCACCAAGACCCTGCCGGACGGCGCCGCGATCACCGATCACGCCGGCCGCCGCCACGAACGCCGCATCGCCGCCACCGGCCGCGCCTGGCGCGTCGAGGACCGCATCTCCGGCCCCTTCGCCGATGCCGTGCTGCGCTGGCGGCTTGGCCCCGGCGCCTGGGCCGCCACCCCCGATGGTGCCGAGGCCCCCCACGCCCGGCTGCGCCTGTCGGCCGACGCCCCCTGCACCGTCGCCATCGAACAGGGCTGGGCCAGCCCCGCCTATGGCGTGGTCGAACCCGCCGCCGTAGTGACGTTGCGCGCCCGCGCGCCGGTCCACCGCCTGGTGACCGAGATCCTGTTGCCCGACGGAACCCCAAGCGACGGGACCCCGGGCTGATGCCCCTCGATGTGCTGATCCGCGCGGTCTGGGCGATGCGGGGGCGGCTGCTGCTGATCTGCGTGGTGCTCTATGGCGCGGCGGCCGGGCTGGTGCTGAGTTGGCCGCGCGCCTACCTCGCCTCCGCCGTCGTCGCGCCGGCCGAAGGCTCGGGGCTGGCGGTCTCCACGCTGATCGCACCGATCAACCTGCAGTCCGGCAGCGGACTGCTCGACACGCGGCCGACCGGCAATTTCGCGATCTACCTGGCAGCACTTCGCAGCCCGGAGGCCGCGGCGATGCTGGCCGCCACCACGCCGATCCTGGCCGATATGTCGGCCCGGCGCGCGACCGGGGCGCTGGGCTGGATCCGCGGCCTGACCGGCATGCGGATGACCGCCGACCAGGATGACGTGCAGGCCTATCTGGAACGGCGGCTATCGGTGACCCAATCCCTGGTCGCGACCACCTGGAACCTGGAGTTGCCGCATGGCGACCGGGCCATGGCGCTGGACCTGCTGACCCGCCTGCTGGCCTTTGGCGAGGCGCATGTGCGCGCCGACCTGTCGGCCATGGCCGAACGGCGGCTGGCCGCGCTGGAAGCCCGCGCGGCGACCGAACGGGACGTGTTCCAGCGCACGCCGCTCTATGAACTCCTGGCCCAGCACCAGCGCGCCCTGGCGGTGCTGCGGTCGGATGAGGCTGTAGCGGCGCGGCTGGTATCGTTGCCGATGGCGGAACTGCGCGCCTCCGTCCCGAACCGGATGCTGATCCTGGTGCTGTTGTTCATCGCCGTCCCCGTCGCCGTGCTGGTCGGCGCCGGCTGCCTGGTGCTGCTGCGCACGCCGGATGGCCCCCCGGGGGACGGGCATCGGGGGGCCGCCCCCGCCCCGTGACCCCCCCAGCCTCCGCCTGGCCCTTCGTCGCCCGCCCGGGCCTGGCCGTCATCGCCGCCGTGCCCCTGGCCGCGATGCATTTTGGCGGGGCGCTGAAATCGGCGCCGGTGGTATCGGCGGTGCCCTTCGACATCACCATCCTGGCGGGCGCCGTGGCCATCCCGGCCCTGGCACTGCTCGCCTCCGGCCGGCGGTGGCACGTGTCGCGCGCCGTGGCGTTGCCAATCGGGGCGGCGGCGGGGCTGTGGCTGTGGTTCACCATCGCCGGGCTCTGGAGCGGTTCGGGCGCTGTCCTCTCGGCCAAGTTGCGGGAGATGGTGCTGCTCGGCCCAGCGATGCTGCTGGCCGGTGTCGTCGTGGCCGGCGATCCGCGCGCGCTGGCGGCGTTCTCGCGGGCCACGCTGGCGATCGGCGTGCTGGTCGGGGCGGCCGTCGCCTGGGGGCTGCTGGTCGGGGGCGTGGTGCTGGGCGGGGCGCTGGACGTGCGGCCGGACGCGGTGCGGGTGCAGTACCAGATCACCGGGCTTGCCATCGCCTCGGCCGCCGCCCTGGCGGCGCTGGCGGCGGCGCGGCGGGCCGGGGGGCCACGGATGCTCTGGCTGGGGCTGACGGCCTGCCTGGCGGCGGCGGCGCTGCTGCCGGGCGGGCGCGCCGGGCTTTTGGGGCTGGCGCTGGCGGTGACCCTGGCGCCGGCCGTGTTGTTCTGGGCCCAGGCGCGGCCGCGGGCGGCGCTGGGCTGGGTCGCGCTGGCGCTGGTGGGCGGTGGCGCGGGGCTGGCGATCCTGTTCCTGGACCCCGAACGCGCGGCCGGGTTCCGCACCCTGGAACGCTTCACCCAAGGCGGGCTGGATGCCTCCGCGCGGCCCTGGCTTTGGGCGGCGGCGCTGCGCTGGGCGGGGGAGACGCTGCCCTTCGGCCTCGGCACCGCGGGGTTTCCCATCGCGGCGGGGTTTGGCGAATGGCGCGGGCGGTATCCGCACAATCACGTGCTGGAAGCCTTCGCCGAAGGCGGGTTGCCCGGGCTGTTCCTGTGGCTCGGCTGTTTTGGCGGCGCGGTCGTGGGGGCGGTGGCGCGGCTGCCGCGTGTCACCCCGCAGCGGGCGGCGATGGTGGTGGCGCTGACCGTGCCGGTGGCGGTGTCGGTGCTGGTCTCCACGGATCTCGGCAATCGCATGGCCTGGCTGGCGGTCGGGCTGCTGATCGGGTTGGGGGTGGAGTCCACGCCGCAGCAGGCGGGGCCGGTGGATGTATAATTCTTACGGCAAACGCACGCTGGATGTTGCGATAGCGCTCGTCGTGCTTGTTCTGTTCGCCCCCGTCCTAAGCGGCATCGCCCTGGCCGTGGCCCTGGCCCTGGGCCGGCCGGTGCTGTTCCGCCAAGTGCGGGCCGGGCGCGATGGCGTGCCCTTCACCGTGCTGAAGTTCCGCTCGATGCGCGACGCCGCGCCGGGCCTCCCGTCCGATGATGCCGCGCGCATCACGCCCTTCGGCCGGCGCTTTCGCGCCAGCGGCCTGGACGAACTGCCGCAACTGCTGAACGTGCTGCGTGGGGAGATGAGCCTGATCGGCCCGCGCCCGCTGCTGCTGGACTACACGGCCCGCTACAGCCCGCGCCAGGCGCTGCGCTTGCGGGTGCGGCCTGGCCTGGCCGGCGCCGCCCAGGCGATGGGCCGCAACGCCCCGCCCTGGCCCGTGCGGCTGGAGGCTGATGCCGCCTATGCCGCCACGCCCCCCACCCTGGCCGGCGATGCGCGGGCGCTGCTGGGCAGCCTGCGCGTGCTGCTGTCGGGGCGCGGGGCGACCGCGCCAGGGCACGCGACCACGCCGCCTTTCGAGGGCGAGTGAAAACCTTCCTTCCGATGTCACCAATACGTGTGTTTAGGAAAAAATTTTACCTTTGGTTGCAAAACTGACTTGCTCTAATTCTCACGAAGAGTTGATCTAAAACGGTCGGGCTCCCCGACGGATCGCCACTGAAGGCTCACACCATGGCTCTGCGCCTGTTGCCCAACGCCGCCCCTGTGCCGATCCCACTGCCACAAGAAACCTCTGTCATCCCCTTCCCGGGCAAGACCTACCCGCGGTTGCACCTATCCCCGCCGCACCTGGCCGGCGGCGAGATCGAGGCGCTGCGCGACACGCTGGATTCCGGCTGGGTCGCCCCCGCCGGCCCGATGCCGATCGCGTTCGAGGCCACTGTCGGCGTCGCCACCGGCTTCAGCCATGTGGCCGGCGTCGCCTCCGGCACCGCCGCATTGCACCTCGGCTACCGGGTGCTGGACTTGGCCCCGGGGGATGAGGTCTGGACCTCCACCCTCACCTTCGTCGCGACCATCGCGCCCGCCGTGCAGATGGGTGCGGTGCCGCGTTTCCTGGACGTGGACGCGACCTCCTGGACGATGGACCCCGATGTGCTGCGCGTGGCCCTGGCCGCCGCGGCGGCGCGCGGGCGCCTGCCGCGGGTGGTGGTGCCGGTCGATCTCTACGGCCAATGCAGCGACATGGACGCCATCGTCTCGATCTGTGAACGCTGGGGCGTGCCGGTGATGTCCGACAGCGCCGAGGCGCTGGGCGCCACCCAGCGGGGCAAGCCCGCCGGTTCGGGTGCCAAGATCGCCGTCTTCTCCTTCAACGGAAACAAGATCATCACCGCCGGCGGTGGCGGCGTGCTGTGTTCCGAGGATGAGCGGCTTGTCGCCCGCGCGCGTTTCCTGGCCAGCCAGGCCAAGGAAGCCTCGGCGCATTACCAGCATGAGACGACGGGGTATTCCTACGGCCTGTCGTCGGTCCTCGCGGCCGTGGGCCTCGCGCAGTTGGTCGCGTTGGAATCCCGGGTAAACGCACGCCGCGCGATTTTCGCGCGCTATGTCGAAGGCCTCGCGGATCTGCCCGGCGTGTCCTTCATGCCCGAGCCCAACTGGGGCCGTTCCACGCGCTGGCTCACGGCGATGCTGATCGACCCGCGCGCCTTTGGCGCCGAACGCGAAACAGTGCGCCGCGCGCTGGACGCCGTCGGCATCGAAAGCCGCCCGGTGTGGAAACCACTGCACCTGCAACCGACCTTTCGCGGCGCGCCGCTCTTCGGCCCCGGCATCGCGACCGGGTTGTTCGAACGTGGTCTGTGCCTGCCCTCCGGCAGCGGCATGGAGCCATCGCAGCAGGCCCGCGTCATCGACACGATCCGCGCCTGCTGGCGCGGGTAGATGGGCCTGCGCATCCTCTACCTGCATCAGCATTTCTCGATGCCGGAGGGGGCGACCGCCACCCGCGCCTTTGCCATGAGCCGGGCGCTCGCCGCCGCCGGGCATAAGGTCACCGTCGCCTGCGGCGCCTATGACGGCGCCCGCACCGGGCTGGACGGCCCCTGGCGCCAGGGCCGCCGCCAGGGCCGCGTCGGTGCGGTCGAGGTGGTCGAATTCGCCGTCCGCTCCGGCAATGCCCAGGGATTGTTGGGGCGCACGGCCGGGTTTCTGCATTTCGCCGCGCGGGCGGCGTCACTGGCGACCGCCGAAAACTGGGATCTGGTGATCGCGTCATCGACGCCGCTGACCGTGGCGCTGCCGGCGCTCTGGGCCAGGCGGCGGCGCGGGACGCCCTTCCTGTTCGAGATCCGCGACCCCTGGCCCGAACTGCCGCGCGCCCTGGGCGGCGTGCCGCGCCCCATCCTGGCGGCGATGGAACCGCTGGCCGATGCCGCCTGCCGTCAGGCCGTCGCGGTCATCGCGCTCAGCGACGGCATGGCCGATACCGCCATCGCCCGTGGCGCCAACCCTGCCGCCGTGCATGTCGTGCCCAACGGCTGCGACCTGGACCTGTTCGGCCCGCAGATCACCCCCTGGCGCCCGGCCGAGGCGCAATCCTGGGAAGTCTTGGCCGTCTATGCCGGAGCGCATGGGCGCGCCAACGGGCTTGGCCTGTTGCTCGACGCCGCCACGATCCTGCGCGATCGCGGCGAAACGCGCGTGCGGATCGTCCTTGTCGGCGATGGCGCGCAAAAACCCGCCCTGGCGGCGGCGGCGCGCGCGCTGCCCAACGTCACCCTGCTGGATGCGATGCCAAAAACCCGGCTGGCCGGGCTGCTGGCCGGCAGCCAGATCGGGCTGCAATGCCTGGCGCCCGTGCCGGAATTCGCCGAATGGACGGCGCCCAACAAGCTGATGGACTACCTGGCCGCCGGCCTGCCGGTCATCGCCAATATGCAGGGCCGCGCCGCGCGTATCCTGGCCGATGGCCCCTGTGGCATTGCCACCCCGCCCGCCGATGCCGCCGCCATGGCCGATGCACTGGCGGCCCTGGCCGCCGATCCGGAACGCCGCCGCGCCATGGGCCTCGCCGGCCGCAACCAGGCCGTCCGCCGCTGGGACCGCCGGTTGCTGGCGCGGGATTTTGTCGCGGTCGTCGAAGCCGCCGCGGGGCTTTCCCCCGCCAGGGCGGCGGCATGAGCCTTCCGGTCATCCACCTGGTCGTCGCGGCCCGGCCCAACCTGCCAAAGATCGCCGCCCTGTGGCACGCCCTGGCCGAGGCCCCGCCCATCTGCCGCCCCCTGATCCTGCACACCGGCCAGCACCACGACGCCGCGATGTTCGGCCAGCATCTCGCCGACCTTGACCTGCCTGCCCCGCATATCGCGCTCGGCGTCGCCGCCGGGGCTGGGCACGCGGCATTGACCGGCCAGACGATGATGGCGGCCGAGGCCGTCTGGCGCCGCGATCCGCCCGCCCTGGTCGTCGTCGCGGGCGATGTGGACGGCACGCTGGCGGCGGCGCTGGCGGCCCGCAAACTCGGCCTGCATGTCGCGCATCTGGAGGCCGGGCTGCGCTCCGGCGACCGGCTGATGCCGGAGGAAGTGAACCGCTGCGCGGTCGATGCCGTCTCCGACATCCTGTGGGCGCCGGATCGCGCGACGGCGCAGCGCCTGGTCGATGCGGGGCATCCGCGCGGCGCTGTGCGCGCCGTCGGCAATGCCATGGTGGACAGTATTTTTCGCGCCAGGCAGCGGGCCTTGGCGCAGCCCCTGCCCGCGGGGCTGATGCTTGGCGGCTATGGGCTCGTCACCCTGCACCGCCCGTCGAATGTGGACGACCCGGCGGTGCTGGCGGCGCTGCTGGCGGCGCTGGGCGATGCGGCCCGGCACATCCCGCTGGTCTGGCCGGTGCATCCGCGCACCGCGCAACGCCTGGGCGACACGCCCTTGCCGCCGGGGGTGATGCGCCTGCCACCGCAGGGTTACCTGGCCTTCGCCGGCCTCCTGGCCCAGGCCCGCTTCACCGCGACCGACAGCGGCGGCGTGCAGGAGGAGGCGACCGCCCTCGGCATCCCCTGCCTGACCCTGCGCGACACCACCGAACGCCCGGTGACGCTGGAAGCCGGGGGCAACCGGCTGGTGACGCCGGCGGGGCTGGCCGCGGCGGTGGCAGCCCTGCTCGCCACCCCGGCAAATCCACCGCAGAAAATCCCGCTATGGGACGGCCGCGCCGGCGCCCGCATGGTCGCGCATCTGCGTGAGGTCCTGGGCAGCATGGCGATGGCCGCATGACCGCGCCGCTGGTCGTGATGCTGTCGGCGGCCCACCCGCCGGATGACGTGCGGGTGGTGCGCAAGGAAGGCGCCGCCCTGGCCGCCGCCGGCTGGCGGGTCGCGCATATCGCCCCTTCGGCCAAGCCGGTGCCCGATGCGGTCGCGGGTGTGACCCTGCGCCCCTACACGCGCAAACCCGGCTGGATGGGGCGGCTGCGCGGCATTCCGGCCCTGGCCCGGCTGGCGGCCGCGTCGGGCGCGGCGGTGCTGCATGCCTCCGAACCCGACGCCTGGTTCGCCGCGATCCTGGCGGCCCGCCGCAGCGGCGCGCGCGTGGTGATCGACGTGCATGAACACTACCCGTCACGGCTGGACGATCGCCTGCCGCCCGCCCTGCGGCCGATCGCGCGCGGGGCGATCCGCTTGGCCTGCCGCATCGCGGCGCGCGGCGCCGATGCCGTGGTCGTCGCCAAGGATGGGCTGGACGCCGATTTCGCCGTGCCTGGCCGCACCGTCGCCGTGCGGAACTACGCCGCCATGCCCGCCATCGCCCCGCGCGTGCACACCGACGCGCCGCTGCGGTTGCTGCACCTCGGCGCGCTCGGTGCATCGCGCGGCGCGCTGCTGCTGCCGGATGTGCTGGCGCAATCGCCGCCGGGCACCACGCTGACCCTGGTGGGCCGCTTCACCGACGACAGCCAGGCCGCTTTTTTCGCCCGCGCGGAGGCGCTGGGCGTCGCCGACCGCATCCGCCTGACCGGCTGGATGCCGGCCGAAGCCGCCCTGGCCGAAACCGCGCAACACGACATCGGCCTGGTGCTGTTCCAGCCCGGCGTCGAAAACCACCGCCTGGCCCTGCCGCACAAGCTGTTCGACTGCATGGCCGCCGGCCTGCCGGTCATCGCGCCCGGCTTCGCCGAGGAAGTCGCCGCCGTCATCCGCACCGCCCGCTGCGGCGTGCTGGTGGATGTGGCCGACACGGCCGATGTCGCCCGCGCCATCGCCGAGTTGCAAAGCCCCACCTGGCGGCAAATGCTGGGCGACGCCGGGCGCGCCGCCGTCACCGGACGTTTCGGGTGGAAGGCCGAGGCCGCGCGGCTGGTGGCCCTCTACGCCCGGCTGGCGCCGCTGGCCAAGAACCCGCCGCCCGCGATCAACAGCGCCGCGGCACCGATCCGCGCATCGAACACCGCCGCCCCGCTGGCCACCAGAAGCAAGGTGGACGCCAGCGGCACGGCATAGGCCAGCGCCCCCAGCAACCGCGGGTCACCGCGCTTCATGCCCACGTCCCACAGGAAGAACGCCGCCCCCACCGGCCCCAGGCCCAGCAGCACCACGGCGCCCCATTGCGCGGCGCTTGGCGGCATCCAGGTCTCGAAGGCCAGGTGCGCGCCCCCCGCCAGCAGCGCCGTGCCGAGGCAGAAGCCCGCCACAGCCTCGGTCGGCACCGCCGCCATGCGGCGCGACGTGACCGAATAGACCGCCCAGACAACGGCCGCCGCGACCGCGCAGACCAGCCCCAATCCACTGCCCACGGGCAAGGTCGCCCCCGCGCCGATCAGCACCGCACACCCCAAAAACCCAAGCCCCGTGCCGAAAAAATGCCGCGCCGACAGCCGCATCCCCAGGACCGGCGCCGACAGCAGCACGATCAGCAAGGGCCACAGATAGTTCAGCAGATTGGCGGTGACGGGCGGCGCCCAGGCGATCGCGGCGAAATACAGCGCGTGATAGCCGAACAGCCCCCCCACCCCATGCACCCAGGCCAGCGGCGGCTGGCGCAGCGCGCCGAGGCTTTTCCTCGCCGCCAATACGACGATGCCGACCGCGCCGCCCACGGCAAAAGCCAGCGCCGTGACCTGCAAGGGGGGCAAGGGCGCGGCCCAGGCGCCGAGCAGGGCCAGGAAAGCCCAGAGCGCGAGTGCCCCGGTTCCGGCCAGCGTCGCGGGCTTCATGCCAGCCCGCGCGCGCCCTCGGTCAACAGGCGCCGGTAGAGCGGCACGGCCTCCGCCAATTCGGCCAGCGCCACGCATTCGTGCGGCGTATGCGCCGTCGCCGTGGTGCCCGGCCCCAGGATCACGCAGGGCGCCAGGACCGACAATTCGCTCGCATCCGTACCAAAGGGCACCGTCGCGGTGGCGCGCCCGCTGGCGGCGACGGCCAGCGCGATCAACGGGTGGTCGGCCGGCAGTTCCGGCGGCGTGCCCTCGCGCGCCATGTGCAGCGCGATCCCGGCGCGATCCGCCGCCGCCTGCACGGCAGCCAGGATGGGCGACGGGTCGATGCCGCGGCTGTAGCGGAATTTTATGCGCGCGGTGGCGACGGGCACGGTCACGTTTACCGCCGTGCCATGGTTGTCGATGATGATGTTGAAATCGGAAAACACCGGGCTGTAGCCCGCATCATGCCAGGCCGGATCGTCGCGCAGCGTTTCGAAGATCGTCTTCATCTCGGCCAGAAACGGGATCAGCGCCCAATTCGCATTCCGCCCGATGCCCAGCGAGGAATGCGCCTGCACCCCCGACGCGACCGCCGTGAAGGCGATATGCGCCCGATGCCCGCGCACCGGCACAAGCCCGGTCGGTTCCGCGACGATGATGCCCGCCAGTTTCGCATCCCGCGCCAGCGTGGATTGTTCCACGATGATGCGGGCACCCTCCTTGGTGGTTTCCTCATCCGTGGTGATCAGCAGGGTGACGGGCACGTCGGCGGACAGCCCGCGCGCGGCGATGACGCAGGCCGCGACCTGGCCCTTCATGTCGACCGAACCAAGCCCATGCAGCACGCCCGCGTCGTCCACGCGGGCGGACCAGGGATCATCGGTCCAGCCCGTGTCCGGCACCGTGTCCATGTGCCCCGACAGCGCCAGCCCGCCAGGCCCGCCGCGATGCGCCACCAGGCAGCGTTTCGCGACGCCATTGGCATCGGTGAAATCGAGCCGTTCGATAGCAAACCCCGGCAGTTCAGCCTCCAGCCGTTCCGCGACGGGCAGGTTGGACAGGCTGCTACGGCTGTCGATGCGGATCAGGTCGGCGGCGAGCCGTGCCGTGGCGTCATGGTCGGTCATGCGCCCGGTATCCCTTGCCGGACGCGCGGCGGCAAGCGAGGGTCCGCCCCATGCATGCCTATCTCGACCCCCGCACAGGGCGCACCTATCCCCTCGATGTCCCGCGCTGGCGCGGCGATGACGGCAGCCCGTTGACCATCACCGACCTGCCGGGGATCGGCCGGGACGATATCGAACGCGGCACCCGGTCCATCTGGCGCTATCGCGCCGCCCTGCCGATGCAGCCGGCGACGCGGATCACCCTGGGCGAAGGCTGCACCCCGCTGATCGAGGCCCGCATCGGCGCGGCCACGGCGTTGCTGAAATGCGAATGGTTCATGCCGAGCGGATCCTTCAAGGACCGCGGTGCATCGGTCATGCTGTCGCTGCTGCGCGACCAGGGCATTTCCGCCGTGCTGGAGGATTCCTCCGGCAATGGCGGCGCCGCCGTCGCCACCTATGCCGCCGCCGGCGGCATGGCCGCGACGATCTTCGTGCCGTCCAGCACCAGCCCCGCGAAAACCGTGCAAGCGCGGGCGGCCGGGGCGGCGATCACCCTGGTCCCCGGCTCCCGCCAGGACTGCGCCGACGCGGCGCTCGCCGAGGCGGCGCGCATCTTCTACGCCAGCCACAATTGGCAGGCGTTCTTCCTGCAGGGCACAAAAACCCTGGCCTATGAACTCTGGGAAGACCTGGGGTTCCGGGCACCGGACAATGTGATCGTGCCCTGCGGCGCCGGGTCCAACGTGCTCGGCTGCTTCATCGGTTTCTCCGAACTGCTGGCCGCCGGGCAGATCGCGAAAATGCCGCGCATCTTTGCCGCCCAGCCCGCCGCCTGCGGCCCCCTCGCCCGCGCCCACCTGGGCTTGCCGCCTGAAGCCGCCCGCCCGACCATCGCCGAGGGCACGGCCATCGCCCAGCCGATCCGCGTGCCCGAAGTCCTGCACGCCCTGCGCGCCAGCCAGGGTGGCGGCGTGCTGCTGGAAGAGGCCGAGATCTCCGCCGCCACGCGCGCCCTGGCCCAGCGGGGATTCTACGTCGAACCGACCTGCGCCCAGGCCGCCGCCGCCTTCGAACGCCTGCTGGCGGCAAAGACCATCGCGCCCACCGACACGACCGTTGTCGTGCTGACGGGCACCGGCCTGAAAGCGACACCCCGCCACGCCGAAATCCTGGGGATCGACCTGTGACGCTCGACGATCTGCCGACCCCCTGCCTGGTGCTGGACCTCGGCATCCTGCGCCAGAACCTCGCCCATATGGCCGCCGCCGTGGCCCGCCATCCGGGCGTGGTGCTGCGCCCGCACCTGAAAACCGCCAAATGCGTCGAGGTCGCGCGCCTGGCCGCCCCCGATGGCGGCCCCGTCACCGTCTCGACCCTGGCCGAAGCCGAGGCCTTTTGGGCCGCCGGCTACCATGACCAGATCTACGCCGTCGGCATCACGCCGCAGAAACTGGACCGCGTGGCGGCGCTGCCCGGGGTCAACATCATCACCGATGATGTGGCGGTCGCCCGCGCCATCGCCGCCCACCCCGGCCCGCTGTCGGCGCTGATCGAGGTCGATGTCGGCGAACATCGCGGCGGCGTCGGCCCCGATGATGACGCGCTGCTGGCCATCGCCGCGGCGCTCGGCCCGCGCCTGGCCGGGGTCATCACCCATGCCGGGCATTCCTACGCCGGACGGTCGGATGCCGACATGGCGGCCACCGCCGCCATCGAACATGCCGGGATCACCCGCGCCGCGACCCGGCTGCGCGACGCGGGGCATCAGGTCGGGATCGTCTCGCTCGGCTCCTCCCCCACCGCGCTGCACGCCAGGACATTGGCGGGCGTTACCGAGGTGCGCGCCGGCGTCTACATGTTCGGCGACCTGTTCCAGGCGCAGATCGGCACGCACGCCGATGCCGATATCGCGCTGACCGTGCTGACCAGCGTGGTCGGCCGCCGCCCCGGCGTGCTGCTGCTGGATGCCGGCGCCATCGCGCTGTCGAAGGACCGCAGCACCGCCGCCCCCGGCTTGCGCGACGACGGCTTTGGGCTGGTCTGGGACCTGGACGGCAAGCCCAGCCTGGGTCGGGTCGTCATCGAACGGGCCTACCAGGAACACGGCGTGGCGGTCGGCGCACCCGATCTTCCGATCGGCACCCGCCTGCGGGTCGCGCCCAACCATACCTGCCTGACGGCGGCCGCGCATGAAGGCTACGCGGTGGTCGATGGCGGGCGTGAGGTGATCGGGACCTGGGCGCGAATCAACGGCTGGTAGGGCTGCAACCGGCGGCGTCGGATCGGTGTTGGAGGGGGATGTGGTCCGAACCGGAGAAGATGATGAGCCCGACCGAGAACATCCGCGCCTCCGACTTGCCCAATCCCCCGCCGCCCGTCGAAGCCCCGCCGACCGACCTGCCTGACGCGCCGGCGCCGCCGATCGAATTGCCGCCGCCGCCCACCCCAGGCGGGCCGCCGCCCCCGCCGCAGATGCGCCGCGTTTTTCACATGGCACCCAGCATCCTTTCGTCGCCATGACGCACCCGTAATCGCGGGGCCACCGCGGGTTAGGTAACGCTAGCGCATGCGTGGATCTCGGAAGGGATGCACTCATGACGCGCCGCCTGCTGTCGCTCCTGTATATTCAGGTTCTCATCGCCATCGTGCTCGGCATCGCCGTCGGCGTGCTTTGGCCGGAGACGGGCACGGCGCTGAAGCCGCTCGGCGATGCCTTCATCAAACTGATCAAGTTCGTCATCGCTCCGGTGGTGTTCTGCACCGTCGTGCATGGCATCGCCGGCGCGCGCGACGCCGGCAAGGTCGGCCGCGTGGGCCTGAAGGCGATCGTCTATTTCGAGGTCGTGTCCACCTTCGCCCTCGTCCTTGGCCTGCTGGTGGCCAAGACGTTCCGCACGGGTGAGGGTTTTCACCTCGACATGTCCGGTCTCGATGGGCGCTCGGTGCAAGGCTTCGTCCAACAGGCGGAGCATCAGAGCGTCACCGACCACCTGATGAAGATCATCCCGGATAGTTTCGTCGGCGCCTTCACCGGCGGTGACCTGCTGCAGGTGCTGTTTGTCGCGATCCTGACCGGCTTCGCCATCACCGCGCTGCCGGACAGGATGCGAGAGGCCGCGACCGGGGCGGTCGATACGCTGTCGGCGATCTTCTTCGGCATCGTGCGCATCGTGGTGAAGGCAGCCCCCATCGGCGCCTTCGGTGCGATGGGCTTCACCATCGGCTCCTACGGGTTCACCGCGCTGCTGCGGCTCGGTGAACTCGTGGCGACCTTCTACCTGACCGCGTTGCTCTTCGTGCTGATCGTGCTGGGCGGCATCGCGCGCTTCTGCGGCTTTTCGATCCTTCGCTTCCTGGCCTACATCAAGGAGGAGTTGCTGATCGTCCTCGGCACCAGCAGCAGCGAAAGCGTGCTGGCGCAGTTGATGGATAAACTGAAACGCGCGGGCTGCGCGCCACAGGTGGTCGGGCTGACGGTGCCGCTGGGCTATTCGTTCAACCTCGACGGCACCAACATCTACATGACGCTTGCGACCATGTTCCTCGCCTATGCGACCGACACGGAACTGACGCTGGGGCAGGAGATGACGATCCTGCTGGTGGCGATGCTGACGTCCAAAGGCGCCTCCGGCGTCGCGGGGGCGGGCTTCGTGACCCTGGCCGCCACGCTTTCGGTGATTCCGACGATCCCGATCGGCGCCCTGGCGATCCTGATCGGCATCGACAAGTTCATGAGCGAAGTGCGCGCCCTGACCAACCTGGTCGGCAATGGCGTGGCCTGCATCGCCGTCAGCAAATGGGAAGGCGCGCTAGACCATGCGGCGTTGGACGCCGCCATGGCCGGCAATCCCCGGCCTTTGCCGGAGGATCGCGTCATCGCCTAGACCGCGATGCGTTCGCATTCGCTCACGCATCGCGGTCTAGCTTGTTGTTTTGTCGCGTGATTCAGCCCTGCAGCGCATTCGCGCCTACGGCCATCACGCTCTAATCCGCGCTGATCCGCGCGGCCCGGGCGATCGCCTGCCAAGCCATCGCGGTGCTTTCGACATAGGCCTGCATCCGGTCCTCTGGCACCAGGATCGGGTCCACGAAGGCATTGCGCAGCCGTTCGTCCTGCGCCGGGGTGCGGATCGCTGCCATCGCCTGCTTCAGGCGGGTCGCGACCGGCGCCGGAATGCGTCGCGGCGCGAAGATGCCGAACCAGATCCCCATGTCGTAATCGGGGAGGCCCGATTCCTTCAAGGTCGGCACGTCCGGCAGGGCGGAGGCCCGCTGTGCCGTGGTCACCGCCAGGGCGCGAAACGTCCCGGCACGGATATGCGCGGTTGATGTCGCCGGCGTGTCGAATCCGAAATCCACGTCATTCGCCAGCATGGCCGCGACCAGCGGCGCCGAGCCGCGATAGGGCACATGCGTCGCCTCGATGCCGAAATCCTGCAGGAAGCGCAGCGCCGACAGATGCGACGAACTGCCGTTGCCGACGGAGCCATAGACCAGCGGCCGGGCCTTCGCCTCCGCCACCAGTTCGGCCACCGTGGTCGCGCGCACCCGGCGCGGCAGGACGGACAGAACGTTCGCCGCCTCCCCCGTAATGCCGACAGGCACGAGATCGCGCAGCGCATCGATGCCGGAAGCGGTGTAGAGGATCGGATTCACCCCGAACAAAGCCGTGGTGCCCAGCATCAGCGTATAGCCATCGGGCTCCGCCTGCACCGCCGCCTGGGTGCCGATATTGCCCCCGGCGCCGGCCCGGTTTTCCACGACCACCGCCTGGCCCAGTTCACGCCCCAGCGGGTCGGCGACCAGGCGCCCCACGATGTCGGTGACCCCGCCGGGCGGGTAGGTGACGATCAGCCGCAAGGGCCGGCTCGGCGCCCAAGTGGTGGGTTGCGCGTGCAGGGCGGGGGCCGCCAGCAGGGCGGGAAGCGCCAATGTGGCGCGGCGGGTGAAAGGCATGGTCGTCTCCGGCGGGTCTTGCGTGCCCGTGCGGCCAGCATAGGCAGCGCGCGCGCCGGCGGCGAATGCTACCGCGGGCGATCCGGATACGCCCGCGCTGGCCGTGCCTTGTAGGCCGGCAGCGACCAGCCGCGCAGGATCGCCGCCGCCCGCAGCGCGAAACCCGCCAGCATGCCAATCCCGACCGCGACATCCCGGCCCGCGCCCGCGTGATACAGCACCACAAACACCAGCGCGCCGAGGGCGGCGGCGGTCGCATAGATCTCCCGCCGCAGCATCAGCGGCATTTCGGCGCAGATCACATCGCGCAGCACGCCGCCGAAGGTCGCGGTGATGGTGCCCATCAGCACGGCCGCCCAGGGGTTGGCGCCGAAACGCTGCGCCGCCTCCGCCCCCAGCACGGCAAACAGCGCCATCCCGATGGCATCGGCCCAGACCAGCACGATGAAACGGCGTTCGACCAGATGCGCGCCGAAGAAGGTCAGCAGCGCCAGCCCAACCGCCAACCCGACAAAGCCCGGCGTCTGCAGCCAGAATACCGGCACCCCAAGCATCAGGTCGCGCACCGTGCCGCCGCCAAAGGCCGTGACCGCGGCGATCAGGATGAAGCCGACAGGGTCCAACTGCTTGCGCGACGCGGTCAGCGCCCCGGCCACGGCGAAGGCGGCACACCCGGCCCAGTTCAGGACCGCGATCAGGAGGTCGAAAGCGTCCACCTATTCGGCGGCAACCGCGCGGGGGGCGGCCGCCCGCGCCCGCGCCGCCCCATTGCCCAACCCGGCGCAGAACAGCGACAGCCCCAGCAGCACCACCACGACCGGCAGCAGCAGATGCGGATAGCCCGCATCCAGCAGTAGCCCCATCGGCACCGGCATGACGGCACTGCCCAGCGGCAGGCCGGAGGAGACGAAGCCAAACACCTTGCCAACCTGCCCCGGCGGCGCGGCGTTGCGCAGCATCACGTCGCGCGGCGTGCGGCTGGACCCCATCATCAACCCCGCGACCAGCGCCACGCCCACCGGCAGCCAGCCCGGCATCGGCACCGTGCTCAGCGACAGGATCAGCACCATGGCACCCAGGGTCAGCCCGATGACGAAGGGCATGTGCCTGGTCGACCGGTCGACGAACCAACCGCCGATCAGCGTGCCGCCCGTGGCGCCAGTCATGTAGCCGGTCAGGATCATCGACGCGATCGCCAGCGGCGTGTCCCAAAGCTCACCCATCACGGTGATGATGAAGGCGGTGAAGCCCGACCCAGCCATGGCCGACAGCAGGAAGAAGGCGAAGAACAGCAGGATCGGCCGCGTCAGCAACAGGTCGCGGCCGGAAATGGCCGGCCCGGTGTCGCGCGCCTTGGGCTGGTCCGTCAGGATGCGGGACTTCCACAGGATGGCGGCCACGACGGGCACGCCCAATAGCCCGACGACCAGCAGCGCCCCGCGCCAGTCCATCACCAGCAGCAGCATCGCGATCACCGGCGGCGCCGTCGCGAAGCCGAGGTTGCCCGTGAAGGTATGCAGCGAAAACGCCCGCCCCATGCGGGACTTGTCCACGCTGCCCGCCAGGATCGCGTAATCGGCCGGATGGATCACGCTATTGCCGATGCCCGACAGCACCGCCAAGGCCAGGATGACCCAATAGGACGGCGCGAAGGCCATCCCCGCGATCGACAGCGCCATCAGCAAGGTGCCGCCAACCAGGAAGGGCCGCGCCCCGTACTTGTCCACCATGAAGCCGACCGGCGTCTGGCCGAGTGCCGTCACCGTGCTCATCAACGCGATCGACAGCCCCAGGGTGCCGAAGGAAACGTCGAACTCCTCACGCCAGACCAGGAACAGCGGCGGCAAGGTCAGCATGTAGAAATGCGACAGGTAGTGGCCCATGCCGATCAGGCCAACGATGGCCCAATCCTTGTGCGGCGGGGCCGTTTCGGCCGGGGGTGCGGCGGTGTCCATGCTGGCAGCCGGGTCCTAGGGCGCGATCCGCGACGGCGGAATCGCCGAAGCGGTGAAGCATTCGTTCAGCGGACGCAAGGTCGTTTCCGTTTCGGCGGCCACGACGCAAGGTGTCATAGAACGTCTCTGCTCCCGGCCATCGCCCCGGTCAACGATGGCCCGGCCGCGTGTTCGCGAATGATGGCGATCAACGGTTCCACCACCTGGGTCCGCCCCGCGGCATCGCCGAACAGCGCCATTTCCGCGGTGCCGAGCGGCGGCAGGCCGGCCAGTTCGACCACGCCCTCCGGCATGCCGGACCGGCCCAGCACCATCGCCGCCAGCCCGGCCTGGGCGGCGGCGGCGATGCCCAAGAGGCTGGGGGAGACGAAGGTGATCTCGAATTCCAGCCCCGCCCGGGCCAGCGCGGCCAGGGCGCGGTCGCGGAACATGCAGCCCTGCGGCAGCATGGCGACCGGGATCGGCCGCCCCGCCGGCGGGGACCAGCCGGGGGCGGCCGCCCAGACCACGGGCTCGGTCCAGATCGCGCGGCCTTCGGTTTCGCCATCGCGGCGCTTGCCCAGCACCAGGTCGAGGGTCCCCGCCGCCTCGGCCGCGCGCAATTCATGGCTGCGCCCGACCTCCACCTCCAGCCGCAGGTCCGGGAAGGTCGCAGAAAACCTCGCCAGCACCGGGGCCAGGCTGCGCGGGATGAAATGATCGGCGACGCCCAGGCGCAGCCGCCCGGTGACCGGCGGCGCGATCAGCCGCCGCACCGCCTCGTCATTCATCGCCAGCATGCGGCGGGCGTAGGCGAGGAGGGTCTCCCCCTCCCGCGTCAATTCGCTGCGGCGGGAGGTGCGGGCCAGGACCGGCTTGCCCAGCACATCCTCCAGCCGCTTCACCTTCAGGCTGACGGCCGATTGGGTCAGCCCCAGCGCCTGGCCGGCCGCGGTGAAGCCGCCGCGCTCGGCGACCTGCACGAAGCAGCGCAGCAGGTCGAGGTCGAGGTCAGGGACACGCATCCGCCCCAGGTCGGCGCATCGCGGGCCGGCGTCAACCGGCCCGCGTCACGCATCTCGCATCAGGCGTTGTCGTCGAAGCCGCCGCCATCGTCGTAGCCACCGGCCGCGTCATCATAGCCGCCACCCTGGTCGTCGTAGCCGCCGGAGGCGTCATTGCCCTGGTTGCCGGCATCGCCCTGCGTCCCCGCCGGATCGGTCCAGGGCGAGGAGGTCGGCACCGCATCCTGGCCAAAGCCGCCACCCGTCGTCGCCGCGGCGGCAGCCCCCCCGCCGCCCATCATGCCCATCAGCGCATTGCCCAGCACCAGGCCGCCGGCGACACCGGCCGCCGTCATCAGCGCGGTGCCGAGGAAGCCCGACCCGCCGCGCTGCTGCTGGAACATGCCCGGATTGCCGCCGGGCGGCATCATCGGCTGCGGCCGGGGCGGCATCATGGGCTGCTGGCGGTTGCCACCGCCGAACATGCCGCCGAACAACCCGCCACGCTGCGGCGCCTGGGCCTGCTGCGACATGCCCTGCAACTGCCATTCCAGGTCCTGGATGCGGTTCTGCGCCTCGACCAGCGCCGCTTCGGTGACGAAGGCGGTCTGGGTCAGGCGGTAGCGCGCCTCCGGGTAGCGGTTGAACAGTTCGAACAACAGGTTGTCCGCGTCACGATCGATCGGCGGCAGGGCCTGCTGCGGTGTCGGCGTGCTCGGCACGCTGCCCCAGGGGCTCGCGGCCGGGCGTGCCTGCTGCACGCCGGCGACCCGTTCCACGAAGGCGGTGATGATGCGGCGTTCTTCGTCGTTCATGGTCTGCGTCCCTTGCTGGCACCCGGCGGCCTGGGGGCCGGGAAAAATGAACCTCTGTCCATGTGGACCTTCACGAAGGGTCTATCAAGCGGGCGGCACGGATCGTCATCAGATCGTCGGGGGCAGGCCCAGGCGGCGCCATTCGATGACCGGGCAGCGATCCATCGCCACCACCACCCCGGCCGCCCGCGCCCGCGCCGCGGCGGCCTCATCCACCACGCCGAGTTGCAGCCACACCGACCGCGCGCCCAGGCTGACGGCCGCATCCACCACCGCCCCGGCATCGGCGCTGCGGCGGAACACGTCCACCATGTCCAGCGGCAGGGCCTCCTCCAACCCCGCCACAGTGGTGCCGCCCGGCAGCGGCCGCCCGGCCATGGCCGGGTTCACCGGCGTCACCGCATAGCCCCGCGCCACCAGGAAGGCCGAAACCCCGAAGGACGCGCGTCCCGGGCGGTCCGAGGCGCCGACCACGGCGATACGCCGGGTGGTGAGCAGGAGCTGGCGGATATCCGCGTCGGTCAGGGCATCGATCGTCATGCGCCGCAGACTGCCGGGCGCCATCGCCCAGGGGAAGGCACCCGGGCCTTCACCCCCCGTCAACCGCCGCGATGCGAGGCTACGCCCCGGCGGGGCTGATCCCGCGATGACCACAGCCGCCCCCGAAGCGGGGCGGGACGAAAGGCAGAATGCCGATGTCCAGCCATCACGATTCCGCGCCCGCCGCGGGTCTCGGCGCCGCCGGGGGCACCGCCTGGGCGGGGGCCGACGCCACTTGGCTGGCGGCATTGCGGGCCGAATGGGCCGGGCCGCCCGGCGCGCCGGTGCCGGTGGATGCATGGGGCCAGCCGGGCTGGGCGGATGCCGCCTTCGGCCAGATCGGCGCGACACTGCCCAAGGACGCGCAGACCAGCGCCCCGGATGAACCGCAGACCCCGCGCACGGCACCGTCGCCGCCCTGGCTGGCGACGTCCCGGCCCGGGGACTGGCTGTTCGGCTGAGCCACGTAACGCCCCTTGCGCGACTCCGGGCGCAGGGGCCACTTCTATTGGTGTGCTGCACCTCATCAAACTCTCGGTCGGAACGCGCGACATCGCCGGGCTTGCCGCCTGGCAGGCGGCGCGCGCCGTCGCCGAACCGCCGCTGCGCCACCAGACCCGGTCGCGCCCCAAGCGGGCGGCCGAGATCATCGACGGCGGCTCCATCTACTGGGTGATCCAGGGCGTGCTGCGGGTGCGCCAGCGCATCATCGACATCTCCGAAGACACCTGGGACGACGGCACATCCTGCGCCGGGCTGGTCCTGGACCCCGTGCTGGTGCCCGTCGCGGCGCGCCCGACCAAGCCCTTCCAGGGCTGGCGCTACCTGGACCCGGCGGCGGCCCCGCCCGACATCGCGGCGATGGCCGAAGCCAGCGGGATCGACGGACTGCCGCCGAAGCTATTGGCCGAATTGCAGGCGCTCTGCCTGCTCTGACGGCCCCTGGTCAGGCGACACGCCCCATCGCATGCGGCGCCAGGATCGCGTTGACGGCGCGGCAGCAGGGGGTCGGCACCCCGGCCGAGGCACCAAGCGCCACCACGCCGCCGGCCAGCCACGGCACCTCCAGCCGGTTCCCCGCCGCCAGGTCATGCGCCAGCGATGCGGTCATCGTCGGCGGCACGGTATCGGCGCGCGTCATGGCAGAGGCCGCTTCGTCCTCCGGCAGCGCCACGCCCAGCGCACGGCCGACGGCCACCACCTCGGCAAACACATCGGCCAGGAAGGCCCGCGCCAGGGGGTTCTCGCGAATCGGCCCGATGGGGGTGCGGACGCTTGCCGTCAGCGACGACAGCCCGGTCAGGAAGACGAATTTCTGCCAGATGGCGACGCGGATATCGGGCGGGATGGCGGCATCGATGCCGGCCTTCAGCGCCGCGGCCAGGAAGGCCTGCGCCACCGCCTCGCCGGCCGGGGCATAGGCGCCAAAAAGCAGCCGCTGCATTGGCCCGGTCTGCGCGATCACGCCGGGCCGGGCGATGGTGGTGGCGACATAGGCGACCCCGCCGAACAGCCGGTCGCGGCCAAAGGCCTCGGCCAGCATGTCGTCCTTGGTGACGCCGTTCTGCAACGACAACAGGCAGGTATTGGGGCCGACAAGGGGCCGGATCGCGTCGATCGCGGCAGCCGTGTCCCATAATTTCACATTGACCAGGATCAGGTCGGCCCGGCCGAGGCTGGCCGGGTCGTCGGTCGCGACCGGCTTGGGCACATGCACGGCCGGGCGCCCGCCGTCGCGTTCGATCACCAGACCATCCGCGCGCATCGCGGCCAGGTGACGGCCACGTGCGACAAAGGCGACATCGCCGCCATCCGCCGCCAGCAGCCCACCAAAATAGCCGCCGAGCCCGCCGGCCCCCATACAGACGATACGCATGTCGCAGCCCTCCGGTGAAATTTTGGGCATCCTGCGGCAGCCGCCCTGGCTGTCCACCCCCAAACCAGGCATGGCGGACGGGGCGTGGCGGCCGTGCTAACAGCACGTCATGCGACGGCAAGCGAAACGGCTGACCAGTGTATGCGCGGGGCTCGTCGTGGCGATGCTGTTCGTCGCGGGGCCGGCGCCCGCCCAGACCGCCCGTTCGGCCGACCCCGCCCGGCTGCGGGGCGCGGAACGCGACCAGGCCGAACGCGCCCGCGAAGCCCAGGCCGCCGCCGCCGCCGCCGAAGCCGCCGCCGAACGCGAAGCCGGCCTGGCCCAGGCGCGCGTCGCCGCCGCCGCCCGCGCCCAGGCCTCCGAAGCGGCCGAGGAAGCCGCCCAGCAGCGCGCCGAACGCGCCGCCACCACCGCCCAGACCGCCGTCGCGATCGCAGCGGCGCGGGAGGCCGACCTCGCCCCCCTGATCCCCGTGCTGCGCCGCCTGGCGCTGCTGCCCGACGCCTCCCTGCTCGCAGCGCCAGGCGAACCGGAACAGACCCTGCGCGCGCTGATCGTGCTGCGCGCCCTGGCGCGCGAGGCCCAGGCGGCGGCCGCCACCGCCCGCCAGGCCGATGCCGCCGCGCGACGCGACGCGACAGCGGCGCTGGATGCGGCCGAGGCGCTGGCCACCGCCCGGGTCGATGCGCGCAACGCCGCCGCCGCCGTGGACCGCGAACTCACCGCCGCCCGCCAGCGGCGGGGCGCCGCCGAAGCGGCCGAGGAAGCCGCCGCCCGCCGCGCGACCGAGGCCGCCGCCCGTGCCACCGACCTGCGCGAGGCCATCGCCCGGCTGGAAACCGAACGCGCCGAGGAGGCCGCGCGCCGGGCCGAAACCTCTCGCCGCGCCGCCGCCGAACGCGACGCGCGCCAGGCCCGCGCCCGGGCCGATGCCGAATCCCGCCGTGCCGCCCGCACCCCCGAACCGCCGCCGCCCGCCGCCGTCGCGCGCCGCGCAGATCCGGCCGCGCGTGGCACGGATTCCGTGGTCGCCTCGGCCGGCCGGGCCGCCCCGGTCGCCGGCCGCACCCTGCGCGGCTTTGGCGACCAGGGCCCGGGCGGGCCATCGCGCGGGCTGACCGTGGCGGCCAATCCGGGGGCACGGGTGGTCAGCCCCTGTGCAGGGCGCACCGCCTTCGCCGCCCCCTTTCGGTCCTATGGGTTGTTACTTATCGTGGATTGCGGCGGCGGCTACCATGTGGTGCTGGCCGGGCTGGAACGGCTGGACGCCGCCCCCGGCGGGCGCCTGCTGGCCGGCGAACCGGTGGGCGTGCTGGGCAATGCGGCCGATGGCGCAAGGCCGACGCTCTATGTCGAATTGCGACGCAATGGCCAGCCGGTGGACCCCGCCGCCTGGTTCGCCCGGCGCGGTTGAGCGGGCAACGCGATACATTCCCCAGCAATTTCATGCCGGATGGCGCTGGCATGGCGCTTGAATGGGGCCATGTGGTGGCGGGGCGCGGGACATCGCCCGCCCCCCCTGAGACACCGTGTTACGGTTGTGTTGTTGGAAGCCAGGCCCGTGTTGAGGCATGATACATAAGACAGGGTCGATAACCCCCGGCGGCGCACCCCTCTCCGCGCCCGGGACGACAACAGCCGCGCCCGGTGCGCGGCGGAAGGAGCGATGCGTGGCGGACCAGCAGCAGGCAGACAAGATGACGACCGCAACCACGGTCGCGCCGAAGCCACGGCGCGTGCTGCGTGGCGCCGGCATCATCGCCGCCTTCTCGGCCGGGCTTGTGGTCGGGCCACTGGTCGCGGCCTGGGCCCAGGATGCCGGCCGGGCCGACACCTATCGCCTGCTGAACCTGTTCGGCGACGTCTTCGAACGGGTCCGCGCCGAATACGTGGAACCGGTCGTGGACCGCGACGTGATCGAAAACGCGATCAACGGCATGTTGCAGGGGCTGGACCCGCATTCCTCCTACATGAACCCGCGCTCCTTCCGCGACATGCAGGTGCAGACGCGCGGTGAGTTCGGCGGCCTCGGGATCGAGGTCACCCAGGAAGGCGGCTATGTGAAGGTCATCTCCCCGATCGACGACACGCCCGCGGCCCGCGCCGGCGTGCGCCCGGGCGACCTGATCACCCATATCAACGGCAATTCGGTGCAGGGCCTGTCGCTGCAGGAAGCCGTCGAACAGATGCGCGGCGAACGCGGCAGCGTGATCCGCCTGACCATCCGCCGCGAAGCGACGCCCGCGCCGGTCGAGTTGAGCCTGACCCGCGACGTGATCCGCCCGCAGGTCGTGCGTTTCCGGCTGGAGGGCGGGGACATCGGCTACATCCGCCTCGCCTCCTTCAACGAGCAGACCGACGCCGCGATGCGCCGGGCGATGACCGACCTGCGCCGCCAGGCGGGCAACAACCTCAAGGGCATCGTGCTGGACCTGCGCAACAACCCGGGCGGGCTGCTGGACCAGGCGGTGCAGGTGTCGGACGACTTCCTGGAACAGGGCGAGATCGTCTCCACCCGCGCCCGCCGGCCGGAGGATGCGCAGCGCTGGAACGCGCGCCCGGGCGACATCGCCCAGGGGCTGCCCATCGTGGTCCTGGTCAATGGCGGCAGCGCCAGTGCGTCGGAAATCGTCGCCGGCGCCTTGCAGGACCACCGCCGCGCGGTGGTCATGGGCGTGAAATCCTTCGGCAAGGGCAGCGTCCAGACCGTGATGCCTCTGCCCGGCCAGGGCGCCATCCGGCTGACCACGGCGCGCTACTACACGCCCTCTGGCCGCAGCATCCAGGCGACCGGGATCGAGCCGGATGTGGAGGTGCTGGCCGCCCGGCCGGATGCCGCCAATACCGCCGCCCAGCGCGACCGGGAGGCCGATCTGCGCCGATCCCTGCGCAACGACGGCCAGGCGGCCGGGGCGGTGACCCCGCCGCCGCTGCCACCGCTGAACCTGCCGGCCGGGGTGCTGGACCGGGTGCAGCGCATGCCGGCCGAAGGGGCGGCCGCCTTCGACCCGACCAAGCCCGAGACGGATTTCCAGTTGCAGCAGGCGAATGCGCTGCTGCGCGCCTGGGCCGCGGCGGCACCGCAACGCCGCGCCGCACGCTGACCCGGGGCCACCCGTCATGAGCGGGGGGCTTTCCCGGCCGAAAGGCTGGACTGCGCTATGGGTGTTCTGGGGCCTGGCCATCGCCGGGCTGGGCGCCGGCGCGTTCGTCCTCCACCGGATGGGACCGCCCGACGTGGCGGCGCCCCAGGCGGTCGTGGACGAGCCGCCCGTCATGGCGGAACCCGCGCCGGTCCCCGTCCCATCGCCCATCCCGCTGCTCGCCGAAGGCCCGTCGATGCCCGCCCCGGTGATCGAACCGCCAGCGGCGCCGGTTGAACCCGCCGTGGCCGAGGCGCCGGCCATGGCCGAACCCGTCGCACCGCCGCCAGCCCCCGCCGCGCCATCGCCACCGCCGCTGGCCGGCCCCGCGCCGGCCCAGGGCATGGCCGACCGCCCGATCGCCCCGGTCGATCCCGCGCTGACCGAACCATCCCGCCACGGGCCGCTGCCCAAGGTCGGGGCCGATGGCCGGACCTCGATCCGCGTCTATGCCCGCCCCTTCGACCGGGCCGACCAGCGCCCGCGAATCGCCATCGTGGTCGGCAACATCGGGCTGAACGCCCCGCTGTCCGAGGATGCGATCCGTCGCCTGCCAAGTGCCGCGACCCTGGCCTTTTCCCCCTATGCCCCGCGCAACGCCCCGCTGCTGGACCGTGCCCGCGCCCGGGGCATGGAAACCCTGACCGCGCTGCCGCTGGAACCGACCGGCTATCCCCTGAACGACCCGGGCGACCGCGCGCTGCTGACCGGCAACCCGCCATCGGAAAACGCTGACCGGCTGGACTGGGCCTTGTCGCGCATCCAGGGCCAGGTCGGCGCGATCGGGGCACTCGGCCCCTTGCGCGGCGAAAGGTTCGCCGCGGTGCCGGAGATGATCGGCCAGGTGCAGGACACGCTGCGCGGGCGCGGCTTGCTCTACCTGGACCCCCGCCCCGGGGCGGGCACCCCGGCGCGCGCCTGGGGCCGTGGCGTGGACCTGGTGGTGGATGACCTCGCGACCCGTGGCGAGATCGAACGCCGCCTGGCCGAATTGGAACGCATCGCGCGCGACCGGGGGTCGGCGCTGGGCCTGGCCTCCGACCCCGCCCCCGTCGTGGTCGAACGCATCGCCGCCTGGGCCGCGGGGCTGGAACAGCGTGGCTTTGTCCTGACCCCCGTCACCATGCTGATCCGGCGTGGCGACAACGTGCCGCGCCCGGAAGCATCCCGATGACCGACCTGCCCTACCGCCCCAATGTCGGCGCCGTGCTGTTCAACCCCGCCGGGCTGGTCTTTGTTGCCCGCCGGGCGCCGCACCCCGGGCGCGACACCGCCGCGGGCGCCTGGCAATTCCCGCAAGGGGGCTTGGACAAGCACGAGGACCCGCGAACCGCCGTCCTACGCGAATTGGCCGAGGAAATCGGCACCGACCGCGCCGAGATCATCGGCGAAATCCCCGACTGGCTGACCTACGACCTGCCGGTCCACCTGATCGGCGTCGCCTGGAAGGGCAAGTATCGCGGCCAGACCCAGAAATGGTTCGCGCTGCGTTTTTGGGGCGATGACGCGGACATCCGCCTGGATGCGGACGACCACCCGGAATTCGATATCTGGCGCTGGATGCCCCTGGCCGAAACGCCGCTGCTGGCGGTGGATTTCAAGCGCCCGATCTATGATCGCGTGGCGGCGGAATTCGCGAGGTTCGCTACAACTCCGGCATGATTCGCTTCATGAAGCCGTCGAACAGCGGCACGGTGAAGGCCGTGTCGCCATGCGACTGGCTGAAGATCATGCCCTTGGAGATGAGCGTGTTCCGCAACGGCGCCACCGTCGTGACCTTCTTGCCGAGTTTTTCAGCGATGTCGCCCGACCGGTGCGGCCCGGCCCCGAGTTCGGCCATCGCGCGCATGTAGCGCTTTTCGGCTGGTGTCAGCCGGTCGAAGCGCACCCTGAAAAAGCTCGCATCCAGCTCCGCCAAGGCAGCAATGGTCGCGGCACTGGCGTCGGATTCGTCGATGGGCGACGCGTCCGCCATGTTCCAACTGTGCTTGGCCCATTCCTGCAGGAAATACGGATAGCCCTGGGTCTGCCGCAGGATTTCCGCGACGGCGGCGTCGGTGAAGGCCACGCCCTCCTTGGTCGCCGGCTTGCGCAACGCATCCCGCGCCGCCGCATCGGTCAGGCGGTCGATCCGGGAGAATTCGAACAGACGCTCGGCATATGATTTGGCCCGCCCGGTCTGCCCGACGAGTTGCGGCAAGCCTGCCGCGATCATGGTCACCGGCAACTGGCGCTGACTGACCTGGTGCAAGGCTGAGATGAGGGCGGCGAGCTGCTCCTCCGGCACATATTGCAGTTCGTCGATCGACAGGACCACCGCCGTGCCGCGTTCCTCCGCGGCATCGCCGACCGCCTGGAACAGGTCGGCAAGATCGAGTTCGAGGTCGCCACTATCGGCCACCCCAGGGTCGGACCCGGTGTCCATGCTGAGTTCGATGTCGCTGTACTTCACCTTCAGCGCGCCGATGAAATTGCCCAGCGCGCGCATGGCTTTCTGCGCGCCCGCACGCACGGCCTGGCCGCGGCTCAGCCCAAACAGCGTCGCGCGCAGGGCCGGCGCGATGATCGCCGGCAGGGATCGGCCCTCCGGCGCCTCGATGCTGACGGCGGCGAAACCGCGCGCCTCGGCATCCATCCTGATCTTGTTCAGGAGCACGGTTTTCCCGACCCCCCGCAAGCCATACAGGATCACGCTTCGCGCGGCCCGCTTGGCCCTGATGCGGTCGAGGCCGATCGCGGCGCGCTCGATCAGATCGTCGCGCCCGGCGAGTTCAGGTGGCGGATAGCCCGCCCCCGGCGCGTAGGGGTTTTGTCGCGGATCCAAGTCAATCGACCTTATTCGAGTTTATCCAATTTCGATAACATCTGGCGGCCGGCCAATTCAAGGAAGATTAGGAAAGTTACTGAATTTTGATAACTTCCCATAAACTCGCTTGAATTACCCCCGCCCCAGCAGCCCGGCCAAGGGTTGCTCGTCGGCCTCCGGCAAGTCATGCAGCGCCTCATACGAGGTCGCCGCGTCCTCCGCCGATATGCCACCGCAGGCCGCGAGCCAGCCCAGGAACACCCGCCACAGCGCCAGCACATCCGACGCGCAATAGGCGCCGATGCCAGCGTAATCGCCGGCCTGGGCGCGCGGTTCCACCTGCAAGCCATCCATCCCTTCGGGCTTGGCGGAAACACCGATCACCGCCGCGGCCTCGGCCAGCGACGGGCGGGTGGTGGCGCCGAAATCCGACAGCAATTCGCAAAGATCGAGATGCTGTACGGAGAATCTCTTGGTGTAGTGATCGCCCCGGAACAGCGCGGGTGCTGCGATGCCATGCGCCATGCAGCGCCAGCGCAGCACCGGCAGGTCGAAGCCACGGGTGTTGAAGCCGACCAGGGTTGGGCGGTCCTCAAGCACACGAACAAAGCGTTTGATCAGCGTGGGTTCGTCGTGGTCGCCAGCGTGGCGGACGGCAAAGCGGGTCGGGCGGAAGGGCGCCTCAAAATCCTCGCGTTCGGCCAGCAGCAGCCCGACGCAGACGATCTTGTGCAGCGGCGCCTTCACGAAGGCCTTGCCCGGCGCATCGGTCGCGCGGGCGTAGCGCGCATCCAGCGCGGCCCGCAGCGCCACGGCATCCAGCGCCCCGTCCGGGTCGAGCATGCGGCGCGCGGCCTCCATATCCGGCACGGTTTCCAGGTCGAAGACACAGACGCGATCCATGCGGCAGCCTCGCACAATGGGGCGATCTTCTCTATGGCGTGGGCCATGGCGCGCATTTGGTTGGTTCTCGGTTCCCTGGCGGGGTTTTTGGCCGTCGCCCTTTCGGCCTACGCCGCGCATGGCCTGGCCGCACGGCCGGATGCCGCGCGGTTGGCGGTCGCCAATGCGCTGGACATGCAGGGGTGGCACGCGCTGGCCCTGCTGGCCGTTGGGCTGCTGGCCGATCGGCGGACAGGGCTGGTCGTGCATCTGGCCGGCGGCGCCTTTGCCATCGGGCTGGTGCTGTTCTGCGGTGCGGTCTGGTGGGGCGCGCTGGTGGGCGTGTCGCTCGGGCCGGTGGCCCCCATTGGCGGCACGTTGCTGATGGTTGGCTGGCTGCTGCTGGCCCTCGCGGCGGCCACCAAGTGATCGCCGCCGCTTACCTCGCCGCCGAGGGTTTTGAGTCCGTCCTGGAGGAAGAACTCACCCGCAGCGGCCGAAGCATCTCCGGCTGGCACGGACCGCTGGCGCTGTCGCCCGAACTGCCCGGTCCCTCGGCCTGGGCGCTGGAGGTCTGGACCGACCCGCGCGACATCCCCATCGCCAGCATCAAGACCGCCGCCGCGGCCCTACGCGGCATGCAGCGCAATTGGGCGCTGCTGCCCGTGCTGTTCCACCGCCGTGCCGCGCTGATCGAAGCCGCCCTGCCCCCGGTCAAGGCACGCCCGCTGGTCTTCCCGGAAGCCGCGCCCACCGGGCATCTGGGTGGCTGGACCCTGCTGGCCCCCGACCGCCTGCTGGCCAGCCCGACCAAGACCAGCCCCTTCGTCAACGGCGCCGTGCGCTTCATCGAGGACCGGCAAGGCCCACCCTCCCGCGCCTATCTGAAATTATGGGAGGCGTTGACGCGCATCGGCCGCTGGCCAGGGCCGGGCGAGCGCTGCCTGGACCTCGGCGCCAGCCCCGGCGGCTGGACCTGGGCCATCGCCGAACTCGGCGCCTCGGTCGTCGCAGTCGACAAGGCGCCGCTGGACCCGCTGGTCGCCGCGATGCCCGGCGTGACGGAACGGCACGAAAGCGCCTTCGGTCTCGCCCCCGAACCGGTGGACTGGCTGTTCAGCGACGTCATCTGCTACCCGGCCCGGCTGCTCGGCCTGGTGCAACGCTGGATCGCCGCCGATGCGGCCAAGAACATCGTCTGCACCATCAAGTTCCAGGGCGAGACGGATTTCGCAACGCTGGACGGGTTTGCCGCGATCCCCGGCGCGATGCTGTTCCACGGCGCGCACAACAAGCATGAGGTCATGTTCGCCCGGCTTGGCTGACGGAGCCTCTGGCACGCGCCATGCGTTGCCTGGACCGCGCCAACGGATGGCGCGGAACCACGGAGGTTCACGATGGTCACCCCGATTGGCGCGATTGACGCCCCAAGCAGCCGCGAACAACGCTTTCCCCGCGACGTGGAGGGCGGCGACTTCGTGCAACTGCGCGCGCGCATCGAACCGGCGGCGGCACAAACTGCCGCTGCCCCGGCAATTGCTGCCGGGGCCACGGCAGGAATTGCCCCGCCCGTGGACCTCTTCACCAAGATCGACACCGACCAGAACGGCGCCTTGAGCGAAGCGGAACTGGAAGCGGCACGGCCACGACAGCCATCGCCCGGGGCGCGGCTCAGCGGCGACCTGATGGTGGCGCTGTTCCGCGACCAGGAAAGCCAGGCGGCGGCCAGCCCCATGTCCGACCGCGCGCGGCAGTGGCTGGAAAGGATCCAGCGCACGGCGGTGCCCAGCACGGTCGCCGCCACCGCCTGACCCCGCTAGCATCCCCCAAAACAAGCGGGGAACGGGACATGCGCGCATGCTTTATCGACGCCGGCGACGGGCTGGCCGATGTGCTCACACGGCTGCGCCGGGCGGATGATCCGCCGATCACCCTCAACGACGCCGCCGATGTCGCGCATGACGCGCTGCCCGGGCTGCTGGCGGGGCATGAGATCGCGATCATCGACCACACCACCCTGCCGACCGACGTGGCGAAGCGCTGCGCGGGGCTGAAGCACGTGGTCTTCCTCGGCACCGGCGCCCGCTCCTACATGAACCCCGAGGAACTGGCCGCCGAATGCGGGATCGAGGTCCATATCATCAAGGGCTATGGCGACACCGCCGTCGCGGAAATGGCTTTTGCCTTGATGTGGGCCGCGGCCAAGGGGTTGGCACGCATGGATGGAGCCATGCGACGCGGCGAATGGCTGCGGACGGAGGGCGTGGAACTGACCGGCAAGACGGTCGGGCTGCTCGGCTTTGGCGGGATCGCGGCGGACATGGCGCGGCTGTGCCAGGGCGCCGGGATGCGGGTCATCGCCTGGAACCGCACCCCCAAATCCCATCCCGGCGTCACCTTCGTGCCGCTCGAAACCCTGCTCGCCGAGAGCAAGGTCTTGTCCATCCACCTGCTGCTGAACGACGATACCCAAGGGCTCTTGTCCCGTGCCCGGCTGGCGGCGATGCAGCCTGGCGCCATCCTGATCAACACCGCACGCGGCGCGGTGGTGGATGAAGCAGCGCTGGCCGAGGCGCTGGAATCCGGCCACCTCAGCCACGCCGGGCTGGACGTCTTTGGCGTGGAACCGCTGCCGGCAGGCCACCCCTTCACCCAATTGCCGAACACCACCCTGGCCGCGCATTCGGGGTTCCGCACGGCGGAAGCCACGGACAAGCTGCTTCTGGCGGCGCTGGACCATTGCCGCAGGATCGCCGCGGGATAGGTCAGTCGATCAGGTCGGGGTCCCCGGTAAAATCCAGCGCGGCCACCGTGCCGCCATGGAACACCGCGCCCAGCCCCTCCAGCACGACGCCCTCCAGATCCTCGGCAAAATCCTCCGCATCGTCGATCGGGATGTAGCCGACGGCGGCCCGCGCCGCGTGATCCCCACCCCAGAGCGCGCGGGTATTCGCCGACACGCCATAGAGCACCAGGAAGTGGAAGGCCGGCGCGGTCACGCAGGCCACCGCCAGCCGCGCCATGTCGCCATGGCTGATCCAGCCGCCCAGTTCGCGCGCATTGCCCGGCCGGGCGCGAAAGGCGCCGATGCGCAGGCATGCGATCTCCATCCCATGCTTGTCGGCGTAGAGCCGGCCCATCGCCTCGCCAAACACCTTGCTGACGCCGTAATGCCCATCGGGGCGCGGCGGTTCCCGCGTGCCGATCGGTTGGCCGGCGCGGTAGAAGCCGATGACGTGGTTGCTGCTGGCGAAGATCATGCGGCGCACGCCCGATTTGCGCGCCGCCTCGAACAACAGATGCGTGCCGAGGGTATTGGCGTGGAAAATCTCGGCGGGCGTGCCGCCGGTTTCGCGCGGGATCCCGGCCAGGTGGATGATGCAGTCCACATCCCGCGTCACGTCATCGGCGACACCCGGCGCGGTCAGGTCGCCCAGCCACAATTCCTCATGTGGCTGCGGGTCGGGGATCGGGCGGATGTCGAACAGCCGCACCGCCCCGGCGACATCACGCAAGGCTGGGCGCAGCACGCTGCCGATCTCACCGGCGGCCCCCGTGATCAGCAGGCGGCGCATCAGCCTTCCACCGTGATCTTCGCGGCCTCCACGATGCGGCCGAATTTCTCGGATTCCGCGACGACGAAGGCGCGCGACTGGGCCAGGGTCATCGACTGCACCAGCAGCCCCTGGGCTTCGAATTTTCCGCGCAACTCCGGGTCGGCCACGGCGCCCGCGACGGCGGCGTGCAGGCGTTCCATGATCGGCTCCGGCGTCGCGGCCGGGGCGAAGACGCCAAAGAAGTTCACCAGTTCATAGGCCGCCAGCGGCGCGTATTCCGACACCGATGGCACGCCCGGCAGTTGCGGCATGCGCTCCTTGGACGTGACGGCGATGGCGCGGATGCGGCCCTCGCGGATCAGCGGCAGGCCGGATGCCAGGCTGTTGTAGCCGAACTGCACCTGGCCGGACGCGATATCCAGCACCGCCTGGCCGGACCCGCGATAGGGCACATGCACCGTGTTGACCTGCGCCAGGTGGTTCAGCAACTCGCCGGCCAGATGCTGCGGATTGGCGATGCCGGAGGAGGAGTAGGACAACCGCCCGGGATTTTCCCGCGCGAAGGCGACCAATTCCTCGACGGTCGAAAACGGCGCCTGGGGGTAGCCCATCAGCACATTGGGCACCTTCACCACGATCATCACCGGGCGCAGGTCGCGGATCGGGTCATAGGCCATGCGGCCACGGAAAATGTGCTGGTTCACCGCGGTTTCGCCGGCGCCGCCCAGCATCAGCGTGGCGCCATCCGGCGCCGCCTGGGCCAGCGCCTGGGCGGCGATCATGCCGCTGGCGCCGCTGCGGTTTTCCACCACGACGGTCTGGCCCAGGGCCGCGCGCAAGGGATCGGCCAGCAGCCGGGCGGAAATGTCCTGCCCGCCGCCGGCGGCATAGGGCACCAGGAAGCGGATGCTGCGGTCCTGTGCGGCCGCGGGGCGGATGGCCGCGGTGGCGAGCGCGCTGGCGCCCAGGATGCGTCGGGTGATCATGGTGCCATTCCCCCTGTTTCGATGGCCTTCTTCGGGCCAATTCTTCACGCTAAAAATTGCGGGCGGCGGGGATCGAACCCGCATGCCCTTTTGGGGCGAGGGTTTTTAAGACCCTTCCGTCTACCGTTCCGGCACGCCCGCCTGCCGGCATCATGCCAGCCCGCGCCCGACACGCCAACGCGCCCACGCCCCGCTTGACCCAGATCAAGGCGCCCCTGCCGCCACCAGGGGTAAAGCCTGTGCAAGGCAACCGCACGGGAGGGCGCCATGGCCAAGGCAATGCGGGCCGCCGTCGTCGTCGAACCCAGCCCCGGGTCCCCCATCGCTTCGGCCTGGATCGGATCGAGGACACCCACGACCAGCGCGATGGCGCCATCCCAGGGGAGACAGCACCCATGAAAGCCAAACACCTGATGACGACCGATGTCGTGACAGTGCCACCGGACACGCCGGTGCGGGCGCTGGCGCGGTTGCTGGCCGATCGCCACGTCTCGGCGGTGCCGGTGCTGGCGGCCGATGGCCGCGTGGCCGGCATCGTCTCCGAAAGCGACCTGCTGCGCCGCCTGGCCGGCATGGCGGAACGCCCGCGTGGCTGGTTCGGCGGCCTCTTCGCCAGCACCCATGCGGATGCGGCACGCTTCGCGCGAACCCATGGCGCCAAGGCGCGCGACATCATGACCACCGACCTGGTGGCCGTGACCGAGGAGACCCTTGCCGCCGACATCGCCCTGATGATGGAGGAGCGCCACGTCAAGCGCGTGCTCGTCCTGCGCGACGGCATGCTGGTCGGCGTCGTCTCGCGCGCCGACCTGCTGGCAGCACTCTTCGGACCGGCCGACACCACCGAGGCCGGGATCGAGGACACGCAGATCCGCAAGGCCGTCGAGACCGCGATCCGCCGTGAATCCTGGGCGCGCCCCTTCTACATCTGGCCGACCGTCGAAAAGGGGGCCGTCACCTTCCACGGCTTCTGCGACGTCGCGGAAGTCCGCACCGCGCTGCGCGTCCTGGCCGAGGAAGTGCCCGGCGTGACCGATGTGAAGGTGGAGGTCTCGACCATGCCGCGGGCGATCTACGGCGCCGAGTAATCGCGGCGGCGCCCCCCGATCGGGGGGCGCCATGCGGTTCAGGCGCCGACGCGGTGGACCACCAGATCCTCGACCACCGTCGGGTCGGCCAGCGTGCTGGTATCGCCCAGCCCATCCACCTCATTCGCCGCGATTTTTCGTAAGATGCGGCGCATGATCTTGCCGGAACGCGTCTTTGGCAGGCCGGGCGCCCATTGGATGGCATCCGGCGTCGCGATGGGGCCGATCTCCTTGCGGACCCAGGCGACCAGCTCCTTCTTCAGCGCGTCGGTCGGGTCGATGCCGGTCTTGAGCGTGACATAGGCGTAGATGCCCTGGCCCTTGATCTCATGCGGCATGCCGACGACGGCGGCCTCGGCCACCATCGTATGGGCGACCAGCGCGCTCTCGATCTCGGCGGTGCCCATGCGGTGGCCCGCGACGTTGATCACGTCATCGACGCGGCCGGTGATCCAGTAGTAGCCATCGGCATCGCGGCGCGCGCCATCGCCCGTGAAATACATGCCGGGGAAGGTGCTGAAATAGGTCTGCCCGAAGCGCGCGTGGTCGCCGTAGATCGACCGCATCATGCCGGGCCAGGCGTCGAGCAGCACGAGGTTGCCCTCGGCCGCGCCGTGCAAAATCTTGCCGTCGCCATCGACCAGGGCGGGGAACACGCCCGGCAGCGGCAAGGTCGCGGAGCCAGGCTTTTGCGCCACGGCGCCGGGCAGCGGGGAGATCAGGATGCCGCCGGTTTCGGTCTGCCACCAGGTATCGACGATCGGGCAACGCCCGTCGCCCACGGTGCGGTAGTACCAGAGCCAGGCTTCCGGATTGATCGGCTCACCCACCGAACCCAGGATGCGCAGGCTGCTGCGGTCGTGCTTGCGCACCGGCGCCTCGCCATCGCGCATCAGGGCGCGGATCGCGGTGGGCGCGGTGTAGAAGATGTTGACCTTGTGCTTGGCGACAACTTCCCAGAAGCGGCCATTGTCGGGCCAGGAGGGAACGCCCTCGAACATCAGGGTCGTCGCGCCATTCGCGAGAGGGCCATAGACGATGTAGGTATGCCCGGTGACCCAGCCGACATCGGCGGTGCACCAGTAGATTTCGCCGGGCTTGTAGTCGAACACCAGTTCATGCGTGTAGCTGGCCCAGACCATGTAGCCGCCGGTCGTGTGCAGCACGCCCTTGGGCTTGCCGGTGGATCCGCTGGTATAGAGGATGAACAGCGGGTCCTCGGCCCCCATCGGCTCGGGTGCTGCTTCGGTCGGCTGGCTGTCGCAGAGATCGCCCCACCAGAAATCGCGGCCGGCTTCCATATGCACCGCGCCGCCGGTGTTCTTTGCCACGATGACGGTCTTCAGGGTCGGGCAGGTCTTCAGCGCCTCGTCCACATTCGCCTTCAGCGGCACTTTCCGCCCGCCGCGACGGCCTTCGTCGGCGGTCAGCAGCACGCTGCTTTCGCTTTCCTGGATGCGGGTGGAGAGACTGTCCGGCGAAAACCCACCAAAGACGATGGAATGGATGGCGCCGACACGGGCGCAGGCCAGCATGGCGACCGCGGCCTCCACGATCATCGGCAGGTAGATCGTGACGCGATCGCCTTTCTTCACGCCCTTTTCGCGCAGCGCATTGGCCAATTGGCAGACGCGGGCGTGCAACTGGCGGTAGGTGACCTTCTGCGACACGGTCGGGTCATCGCCCTCCCAGATGATCGCGACGTCATCGCCCTTGGTCGCCAGATGACGGTCCAGGCAGGAGACCGAGGCATTCAGCACCCCATCGGTGAACCAGCGGATATGCACATCACCCGTGAAGGACACGTCCTTGATCTGGCTCGGCGGCGTCATCCAGGCGATGCGCTTGGCTTCGCGGGCCCAGAACGCCGCCGGGTCCGCGGTGGCGGCCGCCGTCATCGCCGCGTGCTGGGCGGCCGTGACATGGGCCTGGGCCGCGATGTCCGGCTTGATCGCGATCAGTTGGTCGTCGGCCATGCTGCGTTTCCCCATGAGGTCGGTTCACCCGGCGCCTCGTTACGCGGCATTGCCGCATGGGGCATTGCGTTGCGTCAACCGCCCAGAAGCCCCGCGATGCGCGGGCTCAGCGCCAGGGCGGTGAAGGTCGCCTTGAACGCGGCCTCATTGGCCGGCGGCGGGGCCAGGCCGGCACGTTCGCCAGCCTCGGCACAGGCGGCACGGACCGTGCGGCTGTCCAGCACATAGACCCCGTGGAGGATGCTGATCGATGCCCCGCCCAGCCCCGCCAGGTCCTTTTGCAGCATGAAGGCGCCGGAGGCCGCGTTCAGCGCGATGGCCATCTCGATCAGCGCCAGGCGCCAGCCCGGGTGATGCTGCGCGGCGTCGCCATGCGCGGCGCAAAGCACCCGGGTCGCCGCATGCACCATCAGCCCCAACCGGTTCAGCAGGCCCCGCAGGGCATGGTCGGTGGCGAAATCCAGCAATCCCGAGGGCGCGCGGAACAGGTCCGTGGCGGAGGAAACCGCGCCGCAACCACTGTGCCCCAGCACCACCGCCGCCCGCAGCGGCAGGTTCTGGGCGGCGTAGCGCAGGCTGCCGAGCACATCCTGCCCCAGCACATTGCCCGCGACGCGCACGACGAACAGGTCGTTCGGCCCCTCGCCAAAGATCAGTTCCGCCGGCACCCGCGCATCGGCGCAGCCCAGCAGCGCGGCATAGGGTTTTTGGGCCGGCGCGGCACCATCGGCCAGCAAGCCGACGGCGCGGGCATCGACGTTGATCTGCAGCCGCCCGATCCCCTCCGGCGTTTCCAGCGCGGCCAGGAGGGCTGCGAAGGTGCGATTGCCTTCCTCCAGCCGGCTTTGCGCGGCGGCACCATCGACCGGGGCGTCGCGCACCGTGTCGGGGTTGGTCAGGTAGCGATAGACGATATCGACGCTGGCCTTCACGGCGGCATCCGCAACCCGGCATCCAGGCGCACGACCGACCCGTTCATCAGCGGGTTCCCCACCACCGCCAGCACCATAGCGGCGAATTCGGCCGGTGTGCCCAGCCGCCAGGCCGGGAACAGCGGCATCGCCCGCAAGGCCTCCAGCGCCGCCGGCGGCAGGGTCTCCAACAGCGGGGTTTCCATCATCCCCGGCGCAAGGGTCACCACCCGCACGCCGCTGCGCGCCAGGTCCCGCGCGGCCGGCAGGGTCAAGCCCTGCACACCCGCCTTGCTGGCGGCATAGGCGGTCTGGCCCGACTGTCCCTCGGTCCCCGCGATGCTGCTGGTCAGCACGATGGCGCCGCGTTCGCCATCCGCACCCAGGGGCGCATTGCCCGCCATGGCGGCGGCGGCCAGGCGCAACAGGTTGAAGGTGCCGGTCAGGTTCACCCGGATCACCTTTTCGAACAGCGCCAAATCATGCGCGCCATTGCGCCCGACCAGCCGCGCGGCGGGGGCGATCCCGGCGCAGGCGACCGCGACACGCAGCGGGCCGAGCGCGGTCGCGGCGGCGATCGCGGCCTCCATCGCCGGCCCATCGGCCACATCGCCGGTCACGGACACGCCGACGCCGCCCGGTTTCAAATCCAGCACCACCACCCGCGCCCCCGCGGCGGCCAGCGCCTCGGCCGTCGCCAGCCCGAGGCCGGAGGCACCGCCCGTCACCAGTGCGGAGGTGCCTGCGAGAGTCATCGGCGGGTAAACACCCAGTAGCGCGGGGTGCGGCCCTCACGATGGGCCTTGGCCTCATACCGCGTCGGGTGCCAGCCGGGCGGGCGTTCATCCGCGACCGACACAAGGTCAAACAGGTCTTGGGCAGCAAACACCTCCGCGACCCAGGCCTGGTAGATCGGGTGGTCCGACGCGATGCGCCATTCCGCGCCCGGCTTCAGCACCCGCGCCACCAGCGGCAGCGCCGCCGGGTGGACAAAGCGCCGCTTGCTGTGCCGCGCCTTGGGCCAGGGGTCCGGGAACATCAGGTACAGCCGGTCCAGCGCCCCATCCGGCAGCCCCGCCAGCAGATGCCGCGCATCGGCGGGCCAGAGGCGCAGATTGCCCGGCAAGGCCCCGGTCGCCTCCGCCCCCTCCGGCACCAGCCGGGTCAGCAGCGAGCACAGGCCGTTCTCGAAGACTTCCGACGCGATCAGCCCGACCTGCGGATTGGTTTCGGCCAGGGCCAGCGCGTGTTCGCCGCCGCCGAACCCGACCTCCAGCCAGACCTGCGCGATGGGCGCGGAAAACCCCGCGCGCGGATCGCCGGGGTCGGCCAGGCGCAGCCGCGGCAGGGTTTCGGCCAGAAGCCGTTCCTGGCGCGGGCGCAGCACATGGCCACGCGTGCGGCCATAGAGCCGGTCGGGAATACCCTCGACCGGCGGCGGCGGCCGCAGCATGACGGCCGCCTGCTCCATCACCGCCCGAAAGCGGACTTCAGGGCGGGGACCAGGTCGGTCTTCTCCCAGGTGAAGGTATCCAGCGCGGCATCCGGCGTCCGGCCGAAATGGCCATAGGCGCTGGTCGGCACGTAGATCGGGCGGTTCATGCGCAGATGCTCGCGAATGCCGCGCGGCGACAGGTTGACCAGTTCGGCCACAACCTTGGCCAGCTTGGCCTCGTCGATATCCTTGCCGGTGTTGTGCAGGTCGAAATAGATCGACAGCGGCTTCGACACGCCGATGGCATAGGCCAATTGGATCGTGCAGCGATCCGCCAGCCCCGCGGCCACCACGTTCTTGGCCACATAGCGCGCCGCATAGGCGGCCGAACGGTCGACCTTGGTCGGATCCTTGCCGGAGAAGGCGCCGCCGCCATGCGGGGCCGCCCCGCCGTAGGTGTCGACGATGATCTTGCGCCCGGTCAGGCCCGCGTCGCCATCCGGCCCGCCGATGACGAACTTGCCGGTCGGGTTCACGTAGAACTCGGCCTCCGGCGGCACCCAGCCGGCCGGCAGGATTTCCGCCACGATCGGCCGGATCATCTCCTTGATCTCGGCCTGCTCCATGCCTTCCTCGTGCTGGGTCGAGACGACCACGCAGGTCACGCCGACCGGCTTGCCATCGACGTAGCGCAGGGTGACCTGGCTCTTCACATCCGGCAGAAGCCCCTTCGCACGCGGGTCCTGGGCGTGGCGGAGTTCGGCCATGCGGCGCAGGATGCCATGGGCATATTGCAACGGCGCCGGCATCAGTTCCGGCGTTTCGTTGGTGGCGTAGCCGAACATGATGCCCTGGTCGCCGGCGCCTTCATCCTTGTTGCCGGCGGCATCGACGCCCACGGCGATATCGGCCGATTGCGGATGCAGGTGGTTCTCGAAGGACGCATGGCGCCAGGAAAAGCCTTCCTGGTCGTAGCCGATGTCGCGCACGGCGGCGCGCACCTTCTCCTCCAGGCTGAACAGCACGGAATCGGGTCCGCGCACTTCGCCGGCCAGGACGATGCGATTGGTGGTGACCAGGGTTTCACAGCCGACGCGCGCAAAGGGGTCGGCGGTCAGGAAGGCGTCCAGCACCGTATCGCTGATGCGGTCGGCCACCTTGTCGGGGTGGCCCTCGGACACGGATTCTGACGTGAACAGATAATCGCCCTGGTCGCGCATGGAATGGTTTGTCCTCTTGTCGCGGATGACGGCAGGAAGGCTCGGATCAGCCGCCGTTTGCGGGCCTATCGCAAGGCAAGCCTGGGGGGTCAAGTGGTGCGGTGCAGCAGGGGCTATCGGATGTCCAGCACATCCGCCATCGAATACAGCCCCGGCGCCCGCCCTTCGGCCCAAAGTGCCGCCCTGACGGCGCCGGTGGCATAGACCCGGCGGTCAAACGACCGATGCGTCAGCGCGATATGTTCGCTACCGGCCGCGAACAACAGCGTGTGTTCGCCCACCACCTGCCCGCCGCGCAGGGCCGAAAACCCGATCGCACCCGTCTGCCGCGCCCCGGTGTGGCCATCGCGCCCGCTTTCGACGCCGGCCTGTTCCAGCGTCGTGCCCCGCCCGGCGGCGACCGCCCGGCCCAGCGCCAGGGCGGTGCCCGATGGCGCATCCACTTTCTGGCGGTGGTGCATCTCGACGATTTCGGCGTCGTATTCCTCGGCCGGCAGGGCCGCCGCCATGCGCTGGGCCAGGGCGAACAACAGGTTCACCCCCGGCGCGAAATTGGCGGCATAGACGATGGCGACCTTTGCCGACGCCTCCCGCACCGCCGCCTCGGCGGCCGGCGACAGGCCGGAGGTGCCGAGGATCAGCGCGCGGCCGGTTTTCGCCGCCATCGCGGCATGCGCGGCCGCGACCGAGGCATGGGTGAAGTCGATCACCACATCGCTGGCGGCGAACAGCGCGGCGGCGTCGGGCAGGATGGCGGTGCCCACGGGGGCCGGCCTGGCGCTGGCGCCCACCGTGCCGCCAACCAGGGTGGCGCCGGCGCGGGCGGCCTCCTCGGCCAGCAAGAACCCCATCCGGCCGGCGATGCCGGCGATTCCGATACGCATGATCCCGGACTGCTCCCACGAAAAAACCTGGCCGGAGACTCCGGCCAGGCTCCTATCCGCGTCAAGCGGGCGTCGGATCAGATCGCGTGGGTCGGGACGGCCTTCCAATGGTCGCTGACCCGGCGGCCAAAGGCCTCGTCCGACCAATCCACCGCCGAGGCATCGTCGTAGGACGGCGCATTGACCAGCGTCTCCTTGTCGATCGCGACGACGTAGCCATCCAGCATCGTGTTGTAGCGCAGCGACAGCCAGGGCAAGGGATAGAACTTCCCGCCCAGGCCCATGAACCCACCGAAGGACAGGACAGCGAAGGCGACGCTGCCGGTGCCTTTGTCGATCATGGTGTCCTCGATCCGGCCGATCTTCTCGTCCTTGAGATTATAGACCGTGCTGCCGCTGACCTTGGTCGCGGCGATCAGGTGGCCGTGGGTGGCGGTGGTGGGGTTGGTCGTGCTGCTCATGGCATTTCTCCTGGCGCGAAGGTTGCGCGTGACAGGAGAACGCCCGGCAGCGGCGGAAGGTTGCCTGGAGCCTACCTCCCCAACCCGTCCCAGAACTCCTTGACCTTGGAGAAGAAGCCCTCCGCCTCCGGACTGCCGCGGCCGCCGGCCTCGGCCTCGGCCTCGAACTGCTCCAGCAGTTCGCGCTGTTTCGCCGTCAGGTTCTGCGGGGTTTCCACCGCGACCTGGACGAACATGTCGCCGCGCACGCCGCTGCGCAGGACCGAGAATCCCTTGCCGCGCAGGCGGAACTGATCACCCGTCTGGGTGCCGGCGGGGATGGTGACCTTGGCGCGGCCGCCGTCGATCACGGGCACTTCCACAGCCCCCCCCAACGCCGCCTGGCTCATCCGCAGCGGCACGCGAACGAAGATGTTGTTCTCCTGCCGCTGGAACAGCGCGTGCGGTTTCACGCCGATATCCACGTAGAGGTCGCCAGCCGGCGCACCGCGCAACCCGGCCTCCCCCTCACCCGTCAGGCGGATGCGCATGCCGTCGTCGACGCCGGCGGGGATGGTGACCGACAGGTTGCGTTCACGCTGCACGCGGCCGCTGCCCGCGCAGATCTTGCAGGGATTCTTGATGATGCGGCCCTGGCCGCCGCAGGTCGGGCAGGTCCGTTCGACGAGGAAAAATCCCTGCTGCTGGCGCACCTTGCCCGCACCCTGGCAGGTCGCGCAGTTCTGGGCCTGGGCCTTGCCGCCCTCCGCACCCGTGCCGGTGCAGGTTTCGCATTGCACCGAACTCGGCACGCGGATGGTGGTCTTGGCGCCCGCAAAAGCCTCTTCCAGCGTGATCTGGACTTCCTGGCGCAGGTCGGCGCCGCGCCCGGTGGACTGGCGCTGCCCGCGGCCACCGAAGCGGCCGAACATTTCCTCGAAAATGTCCTCGAAGGCGCCACCGAACGGATTGCCGCCGCCACCGCCGCCGCGCCCGCCCGACTGGTCAAACGCCGCATGGCCATACTGGTCGTAGGCGGCCCGGCGCTCCGGGTCCTTCAGCACGTCATAGGCCTCGTTCAATTCCTTGAACTTCGGCTCGGCGTCCTTGTTCCCGTGGTTGCGGTCGGGGTGCCACTGCATCGCCAGCTTGCGGTAGGCCTTCTTCAGGTCCTCATCGCTCGCGTCCCGGCTGACGCCGAGGATTTCGTAAAAGTCGCGCTTGGCCATCATGTCTTCCGTAAGCAAGGGGGCCGTCTTTGCCGCCGGCCCCGAACAGCAAATCGCCCGACCCCGATTGGGGCCGGGCGAGTGCCGGTCAGATCAGTCTTACTTCTTCTTCTTCGGGTCCAGGTCTTCGAACTCGGCGTCCACGACCTTCTCGTTCGGGTTGGCGCCGCCGCCCGGGGGCGGGGTTTCGGTCCCGGCCTTGCTGGCCTCTTCCGCCGCCGCCTGGGCCTTGTAGATCGCCTCACCCAACTTCATCGACGCGGCCGACAGACGCTCCGACGCGGTCTTGATCGCATCGACATCGTCGCCTTCCAGGGCCGAGCGTGCCGCCGCCAGGGCGCCTTCGGCCTCACCCTTGTCGGCTTCGCTCACCTTGTCGCCGGCGTCCTTCAGGGACTTGTCGGTCGCATGCACCATGGCATCGAGGCCGTTGCGGGCCTCGACCGCCGCGCGCCGGGCCTTGTCGGCGTCGGCATTGGCCTCGGCTTCCTTGACCATGCGCTCGATGTCGGCTTCCGACAGGCCGGAGCGCGCCTGGATCTTGATCTGCTGCTCCTTGCCGGTCGCCTTGTCCTTGGCCTGGACGCTGACGATGCCGTTGGCGTCGATGTCGAAGGTGACCTCGATCTGCGGCACGCCACGCGGGGCGGCGGGAATGCCCTGCAGGTCGAAGTTGCCCAGCAGCTTGTTGTCGGCCGCCATCTCGCGCTCACCCTGGTAGCACTTGATGGTGACGGCGGTCTGGCCGTCATCGGCGGTGCTGAACACCTGCGACTTCTTGGTCGGGATCGTGGTGTTGCGGTCGATCAGGCGGGTGAACACGCCACCCAGCGTCTCGATGCCGAGCGACAGCGGCGTCACGTCCAGCAGCAGGACGTCCTTCACTTCACCCTTCAGCACGCCGCCCTGGATCGCGGCGCCGATGGCGACCACTTCATCCGGGTTGACGTTGCGGGCCGGTTCCTTGCCGAAGAACTGCTTCACGGCTTCGATGACCTTGGGCATGCGGGTCATGCCGCCAACGAGAATGACTTCGTCGATCTCGTTCGCCGCCAGGCCGGCATCCTTCAGCGCCTGCTTGCAGGGCGCGAGGGTGCGCTGCACCAGGTCGTCGACCAGGGCCTCCAATTTTGCCCGCGTGACCTGAAGGACAAGGTGCTTCGGCCCGCTCGCGTCCGCAGTAATGAAGGGCAGGTTGATCTCGGTCTGCTTGGCGCTCGACAGTTCGATCTTGGCCTTCTCCGCCGCTTCCTTCAGCCGCTGCAACGCCAGCTTGTCGGAGCGCAGGTCGATCCCGTTCTCCTTCTTGAACTCGTCGGCCAGGTAATCGATGACCCGCTGATCGAAGTCTTCACCGCCCAGGAAGGTGTCGCCGTTGGTGGACTTCACCTCAAACACGCCGTCGCCGATTTCCAGCACCGACACGTCAAACGTGCCGCCGCCGAGGTCATAGACCGCGATCGTGCCGGTGTGCTTCTTGTCCAGGCCATAGGCGAGTGCGGCCGCCGTCGGCTCGTTGATGATGCGCAGGACTTCCAGCCCCGCGATCTTGCCGGCTTCCTTGGTCGCCTGGCGCTGGGCATCGTCGAAGTATGCGGGGACGGTGATGACCGCCTGGGTCACCTTCTCGCCGAGGAAAGCCTCGGCCGTCTCCTTCATCTTGGTCAGGATGCTGGCGCTGATTTCTTCCGGCGAATACTTCTTGCCGTTGACCTCGACCCAGGCCGCGCCGTTGTCGGCCTTGACGATCTCATAGGGCGCCAGGCCCTTTTCCTTCTGCACCATCGGATCTTCGAAGCGGCGCCCGATCAGGCGCTTCACCGCAAAGAGGGTGTTGAACGGGTTGGTCACGGCCTGCCGCTTGGCGGCCTGGCCGACCAGACGTTCGCCGCTCTTGGCGAAGGCGACCATGGAGGGGGTGGTGCGGGCGCCCTCGGCATTTTCAATCACCCGCGTCTCGCCGCCATCCATGATGGCCACGCAGGAATTGGTGGTGCCGAGGTCGATACCGATGACTTTGCTCATATCCGTCTGCTCCTGTGCGGCGGTTCGCGACCGGCCCTTGTCGGCACCGGCAACGACCCCTCGCGGATCGGGTTGATGACTGCGATGTATTCAGCGACTCCGCTGGCGACAAGTCCCAGAGGTGCCGGTTTTTTGTGCAAAACGGGTTTCACGCCGCCGAGGGCTGTTCCCCGGCCGCCACCACGACCATCGCCGGGCGCAGCAGGCGCCCGTTCAGCGTCCAGGCGGCGCTCCAGGCCTGGATCACCGTGCCCGGGGCGACGCCCGGGGGGGCGGGCTGTTCGGCCATCGCCTGGTGCATCGCGGGGTCGAAGGGCTTGCCCGTCGCATCCTCCCGCTTCACCCCATGGCGTTCCAGCATGGCGACAAAGGCTTGTCGCACGCCTTCGAAGCCGGCGCGCATCTTGCGCAGCAACTCCGGTTCATCGGCGGTCTCGGGCGGCAGGGCGGCCAGGCCGCGGTCCAGGTTCTCCGCCGCCTCGGCCACGTCGGTGGCGAACTTCTGGACTGCATAGGCGCGGGCATCCTGCGCGTCCTTGGCGGCGCGGGCGCGGACATTGGCCATCTCGGCCTCGGCCCGCAGCCAGCGGTCCTTCATCAGGGCCACCTCGGCCTCCAGCGCCGTGATGGTCTGCTCGACGGTCGGCGTGGCGTCCGGCGTCACGGTGTCGGAAGGGTCGGTCCCAGGCTGATCGCCGGGGGTATCGTGCATCTGGGTCATGTCGGGATCACATCGGTGTTGTGTCGGACCAGGCGCAAAGCGCCCCTGTCAGGCTCCGGTCCCCAACTAGGCGGGGCGCCCCGCCGTTGCAACCATGTGTCGGCACCCGCCGCATTCGCGGTGAATCCGGCACGGGCGCCTTGACCATGGTGCCGCGCATGGCACATGCCCCCCTGATGGACGCCGCCCCCCCCCCGACAGACCCGCAAGATCGCCAGCGCCGCGTGGCCGTGGTGCTGCTGAACCTTGGCGGCCCGGACAGCCCGGCGGCGGTCCGCCCCTTCCTGACCAACCTGTTCCGCGACCCCGCCATCCTGCGGGTGCCGGGCATCGTGCGCCCCTTCCTCGGCTGGGTGATCGCGGCCCTGCGGACCAAGGCGGCGACAGCCAACTACGCCATCCTGGGCGGCAAATCCCCGCTGCTGGAACTGACGCGGGACCAGGCCGCCGCGCTGGAAGCGGCCCTGCGACCGGAGGTCGATGCCCGCTGCTTCGTCGCCATGCGCTACTGGCACCCCTTCGCCGCGGAAACCCTGCGGGACGTCATGGCCTGGGCGCCAGACGAGGTTTTGCTCCTGCCGCTCTATCCCCAGTTCAGCACCACCACGACCGGATCCTCGATGGACGACTGGGCCGATGCCTGCCGCCGCCAGGGGTTTGCGGTGCCGACGACCACCGTCTGCTGCTGGCATTCCGACCCCGGTTTCGCCGCCGCTACCGCCCGCCTGGTGCAGGATACCTACACCCGCGCCCGCGCCGACCTGCCGGCCGATGTGCCCCTGCGCGTGCTGTTCAGCGCCCATGGCCTGCCCGAAAGCATCGTCGCCGCCGGCGATCCCTACCAATGGCAGGTCGAACAGACCGTCGCCGCCGTGGTCAGCCACCTGCATATCGAGGGGCTTGATCATATCGTCTGCTACCAGTCCCGCGCGACACCGCAAAAATGGATCACCCCCTCCACGGAAGCGGAGATCGAACGCGCCGCCCTGGAAAAGACCGCCGTGCTGATCTGCCCTATCGCCTTCGTCTCCGAACATTCGGAAACCCTGGTCGAGTTGGATATCGAATACCGAGAGAAAGCCGACCACGTCGGCGTCCCCGGCTATTTCCGCGTCCCGGCGCAGAACAGCGACGCCGGTTTCATCGCCGCCCTGGCCGGCATCGTGCATCGCGCCATGGCCGGCGGCCGGTCGCTTTGTTCCTTCGCCGGCCCACGGCAATGCCCCAAAGCCCATGGCGATTGCCCGCATGCCCGCGCCGGCAAGGGCGGCCGCCCGGCCCTGCGCATCAGCGAAGCCGCCTCCGCGTGACCATGTTCACCCGAATCCGCCCGGGCGCCGTGCTGTTCGATTGCGACGGCGTGCTGGCCGATACCGAGGGCACGGTGAATCGCATGGTGGCCGAAGACCTGTCCCTGCGCGGCTGGCCGATGGACGGAGTCCAGGCGCGCCAACACTTCCTCGGCCTGTCTCTCCCAGACATGGTGCCGATCATCGAGGCCCGGACCGGCCCCCTGCCCCGCGGCTGGGGCGTCGCCCTGTCGGCCAAGATCGCGGCGATCCTGGCGGCCGGGGTGGACCCGATCCCGGGCGCCCAGGCCGCCGTCGCGGCGGTGGCCGCTGCGGGCATCCCGGTCGCCTGCGCCTCCAACTCCTCCCGCCAGGAACTGGCGGTCAAACTGCCGGCCCTCGGCCTCGACGGGTTTTTCGCCGGCCGCGCCTTCTCCTTCCAGGATGTCGCCCGGCCAAAACCCTGGCCCGACCTGTGGATCGCCGCCGCGGCCTCCTGCGGCGTGCGCCCGGCCGATTGCGTGGTGGTGGAGGACAGCCTGACCGGCGTCGCCTCCGCCCGCAAAGCCGGCTGCCGCGTGCTGGGCTTCGCCCACCCTGGCGAGGGTCCGGGCCTGGCCGCCGCCGGCGCCGAGGTATTTCACGCCATGGGCGAATTGGCCGGACTGCTGGGCCTGCAGGACGTGTTTTGATGGACTGGCTGGTCCCGCTCTACCCCTGGACCAAGTCGCTCCATCTGATTTCTGTCTTCGCCTGGATGGCCGGGCTGTTCTACTTGCCGCGCCTCTACGTCTACCACATGCAGGAACCCGTCGGCTCCGCGACCAGCGAGACGTTCAAGGTGATGGAACGCCGCCTGCTGCGCGCGATCATGGGCCCCGCGATGCACGCCGCCTGGCTCTTCGGCCTGATCCTGGTGTTCACGCCCGGGGTGGTCAGTTGGACCGCCGGCTGGTGGCACCTGAAGTTCACCGCGGTGATCCTGATGACCGCCATGCACTGGTACCTCGCCATCACGCAGAAAAAATTCGCCGCTGACGGCCGCCCCGGCACCGAACGCCACTGGCGCGCGATGAACGAGGTCCCCACGGTGCTGCTGATCGTCATCGTCGTCATGGTGATCGCCAAGCCGTTCTGAAGGGTGCTGGCGCTTTGAAAGGGGCTTCGCCCCTCTCAAACTCTCCCCACCAAGGGGCCGTGCCCCCTTGGAACCCACGCGATTTGGTAAAATAAAGAGAGGGGCATCACTGGCGTTCCATTGGCCAATGGCGGCTCATGCCCCTCTCTTTATTTTACCAATACTCCGCCGGTCCAGGGGCGGCGGCCCCTGGTGGGGGAGGTCTGGAGGGGGCGAAGCCCCTTCCAGGGCGCAACCTCCCCGTTTTCGCGCAACCCGTTAGGACAGGCCGCATGCCCGATATCGCAGCACCCGCCGTCGCCGAGGCCCCGATCCACGCCAGCACCGCCCCGGCCTTGTCGGTCGTGGTGCCGGCGTTTGACGAGCAGGAGGTGCTGCCCGCCTTCCACGCCCGGCTGACCGCCGCGATGGATGCGATCGGGTTGGATTGGGAGGTCGTCTACGTCAACGACGGCTCCCGCGACGGCACCCTGCCCCTGATGCTGGCCCTGCGCGCGACCGATCCGCGGGTCGCCGTGGTCAACCTGTCGCGCAACTTTGGTAAGGAAATCGCTCTGACCGCCGGGCTGGACCATGCCCGCGCCAGCGATGCGGTGGTGGTCATCGACGCCGATCTGCAGGACCCGCCCGAAGTGATCGCCGACCTGGTCGCCGGCTGGCGCGAAGGGTTCGACGTCGTCTACGCCCAGCGCGCCGAACGCCATGGCGAATCCTGGTTGAAGCGCACCACCGCGGCCGGGTTCTATCGCGTGATGCAGCGGATCGGCGGCAAGGTCGTGTTGCCCAAGGATACCGGGGATTTCCGGCTGATGAGCCGTCGCGCCCTGGATGCGCTGCTGCAATTGCGCGAACACCACCGCTTCATGAAGGGGCTGTTCGCCTGGGTCGGCTTCCCCTCCCGCGCCGTGATCTACGACCGCGCCCCGCGCGCCGCCGGCACCACCAAGTGGAACTGGTGGAAGCTGTGGAACCTGTCGCTGGAGGGCATCACCAGTTTCACCGTGGCACCGCTGAAGGTCGCGACCTACCTCGGGCTGCTGACCGCCTTTGGCGCGCTGGTCTATCTGGTCGTGGTCATCGTCAAGACCGTCATGTTCGGCGCCGATGTCGCGGGCTACCCTAGCCTGATGGTGGTGGTGCTGTTCCTGGGCGGGGTGCAACTGGTCACGCTGGGGCTGATCGGCGAATACCTGGGCCGCATCTTCAACGAAACGAAGCAGCGCCCGCTCTATCTGGTGGAACGCCACCTGCCGAGCCATCCGCCGGCCTGAAACGGCCGATACGGCCCGTTCCAACCGGAACGATCCGCCCGCCCTCCGCCCCGCCCGGCCCAGAGGCCGACACCCGGCCGCTTCGGCCCAAATAGGTCCGGTTCGGTGCGCTGCCACAATCCTGCCCCAACCCGGTCGCATTGGCGTCCCGAGCGTCTGCGAAAAGACCCTCACGCCGGAATGCCCGGTGAAGCGATTGCCCTGGGGGCAAGGGTTTCACGGGGACAGCCGGCGGGCATTTGAGACTGGAGTCTCGGTCATGTCGGGCGTTGATACTTTGCAGAGGATGCAGCCGGATGCAGGCGGCCAGGGGATGATCTCCCTGCGCGCCGGGTCGCTGACGGCCGGCTCCCGCACCGATGCGCTGCGCGAAGCGCTGCGCCCGGCCGCCAAGCGCGCCATGGACATCATGGGCGCCGCGGCGATGCTGGCGGTGCTGGCCATTCCCTTCGCCATCCTGGCCCTGCTGGTCCGCGCCGATGGCGGCCCCGCACTCTTCGCCCATCGCCGCATCGGCCGTGGCGGCTGGTCCTTCGGCTGCCTGAAGTTCCGCAGCATGGTCCCGGATGCCGAAGCGCGCCTGGCCGCCCTGCTGGCCAGCGACCCCGAGGCCCGGGCCGAATGGGATGCGACCCGCAAGCTGAAGCGCGACCCGCGTGTCACCCGCATCGGCGCCTTCCTGCGCAAGACCAGCCTTGATGAACTGCCGCAGCTGATCAACGTGCTGCGTGGCGAAATGAGCCTGGTCGGCCCCCGCCCGGTCACGGCGACCGAGCTGGACACCTACTACGGCGCTGCCGCCGGCCATTATCAGACGGTACGCCCTGGCATCACCGGCTTGTGGCAGGTCAGCGGCCGCAATGACGTCTCCTACGCCCGCCGCGTGGCGATGGACGTGGCCTATGTGACCCAGCCGTCGCTGGTGCAGGACATCCGCCTGCTGCTGATGACCCCGGCCGTCATCATCTTCCGCCGCGGCGCCTACTGATCCACTGATGACCCGTGACGCTGCCTGAGTTAGGCAGCGTCGATGCGGCGCCAAATCCCATGACAGAAGAAGCCGTAACCCGCGCTGGCGGCCGACGCATGGTGTCCGGCGTCTTCTGGAACGCCCTGGGCCGGGGCCTTCCCCTGGTCCTCGCACTGGTCCTGACCCCGGTGCTGATCCACCAGATGGGCATCGACCGCTGGGGGCTTTTCACCCTGGCGCTGGCCCTGGTGGGGGTTTTTTCCATCCTCGACCTGGGCGTTGGCCAGGCGCTGACCCGGGCGCTGTCCGAACGCATCGGCCTGGGTCAGCGCGAAGGCGAGGCCGAACTCGTCGCCGGCGCCATCGCCGTGCTGGCCACGCTCAGCGGCACCGCCTGCCTGGTGGTCTGGTTCGGCGTCCCGACCCTGGTCGGCCGCATCCTGAACGTCCCCGATGCTTTGCAGGCCGAAGCCATTGCCGCGATCCGCGTGCTGGTGGTCGCCGCCCCCCTGGTGGTGGTGAATGCTGCCCTCTGGGGCGTGCTGGCGGCGCACCAGAAATTTCGGGCGGCAAACCTCGTCACCATCCCGGTCGGCATCTTCTATTACCTGGGGCCGGTGCTGGCGCTGCTGGTCTGGGACTCGCTGGTCGGGGTGATGCTGACCCTGGTCGCCTGCCGGCTGGCCAATACCCTGTCCTACGCCTGGTTGATCCGGCCGCTGGTGCCGGGGCTGTGGCGCCGGCCGCGCCTGGCGCCGGTGCTGCCGCTGATGCGGATCGGCGGCTGGATGACGGTCTCGGGCATCCTAACGCAATTGCTGCTCTATACCGACCGCTTCCTGATCGGCGCGCTGCTGACCCTGTCGGCGGTGGCCTTCTACGCCACGCCGCTGGATCTGGTGATGCGGTTCTGGATCCTGCCGGTGGCGGTGGCGCAGGCGCTGTTGCCGGCCCTGGCTTCCAGCTTCCGCACCCTGCCGGCGGAAACCGTGACCTTGCTGCGCCGGGGCGCCCTGCTGATCGGCGCCATCGTGCTGCCGGCCTGCCTGCTGCTGGTCGCCTTCGCGCATCCGATCTTGCAGCTTTGGCTCGGCACCAATTTCGCCGATGGCGGGGCCGGGGTGATGCGGATCCTGGGGGTCGGCATCCTGTTTTCCTGCGTGGCCTTCGCCCCCGGCAGCCTGATCGACGCGATCGGGCGACCCGATGTCACGGCCAAGTTCGCCCTCGCCCAGGTGGTGGTCTTCCTGCCGCTATCGGCGCTGGCCCTGATCCGTTTTGGGATCGAGGGCGCCGCCGCCGTCTGGTCGCTGCGCGCCGCCGTCGATTGCGCCGGGCGGCTGTGGCTCGCGGGCCGATTTTACCCCGCCGCCGTGACCGCCGTGCGGCAGGTCGTGCCGTCTCTGGCGCTCGGGGGCCTCGGCCTGGCGGCCGCTGCCGCGATGCCGACCACGACCCTGGCGCTGCTGTTTGGCAGCCTCGCGCTGCTGGGTTTTGTCGTGGGGGCGCTCGGCGCCTTGTCGATGGACGAACGCGCCAGTTTTTTTCGCGCCATCCGCGACCCGCGGGCGCTGCTGCGGCGGCGCGCGGCATGACCGGGCTTGCCGTCAACGGCCGCTATCTGGCCCAGGGGCTGACCGGGGTGCAGCGTTTTGCCGGCGAGGTCACGGCCGCCCTGGCCCTGCTGCGGCCGGTACGGCTGCTGACCCCGCCCGGCGTCACGGGCGGCATCGCCATCGGCAGCCGGTCCGGCCAGGCCTGGGAACAATTGGACCTTCCCGGCGCGCTCAGCGGCGATGTGCTGATCAACCTCGGCAACACCGCCCCGCTGCGGGTCGGGCGGCGCCAGGCCGTGGTGATCCACGACGCCGGCGTCTTCGACACCCCAGAATCCTATTCCCTGCCCTTCCGGCTCTGGTATCGCTTCCTGCACCACGCCCTGGCGCGGACCGGCGCGCGGCTGATCACCGTGTCGGAGTTTTCGCGCGGGCGCATCGCCAAGAACCTGCACATCGACCCCAGCCGCATCGGCGTGATGCCCGAGGGCGGCGAGCACGTCCTGCGCATCCCCGCCGACATCGCCGTGCTGGAAAAACACGGGTTGCAGCCCGGCCGCTACGCCCTGGCCGTCGGCAGCCGCGCCGCGCACAAGAACCTCGACGCGCTGCGCGATGCCGCCGCCCTTTTGGCCGAACGCGGCATGCACCTGGCGGCGGCCGGCGCGGCCGATCCCGCGGTGTTTCGCCCGGCCGGCGGCGGCCCTGGCGCCGTCGCACTCGGCCGCGTCACCGATGCCGAATTGCGCGCGCTCTATGAAAACGCGCTCTGCCTGGTCTTCCCTTCCCGCTACGAAGGCTTTGGCCTGCCGCCGCTGGAAGCCATGACCTGCGGCTGCCCCGTCATCGCCGCCGCATCCGGCGCGGTGCCGGAGGTCTGTGGCGATGCCGCGCTCTGGTTCGACAGTGCCGTGCCCTCGACCCTGACCGACGCGCTGCGCCGACTGCTCGACGAACCCGGCCTCGCCGCCACCCTGCGCGACGCCGGGCTGGCGCGAGCGAAAAATTTCACCTGGGCACGGGCGGCCGAAACGCTGCTGCGCCTGCTGCCGGAACCCCGTGCATGAAAACTGCCATCGTCCACGAATGGCTCGATACCTATGCCGGCTCCGAGCGCGTGCTCGAACAACTCCTGCACTGCTGGCCCGATGCCGACCTCTACGTCGTCTGCGATTTCCTGCCCGATGACGAGCGCGGATTTTTGGGCGGCCGCGTGCCCAAGACCACCTTCATCCAGCGGCTGCCCTTCGCCAAAAAGCGCTTCCGCTGGTTTTTGGGATTGATGCCGCTCGCCATCGAGCAGTTGGACATGACGGGCTACGACCTGATCGTCTCCTCCAACCACGCCGTCGCCAAGGGCGTGCTGACCGGGCCGGGGCAATTGCACGTCAGCTACATCCATTCGCCAATGCGCTACGCCTGGGATCTGCAGGCGCAATACCTGCGCGAAGCCGGGCTGGAGACGGGGCTGAAGGGCGCCTACACGCGCTGGCTGTTGCACAAGCTGCGTATCTGGGACCGTGGCTCCGCCGCCGGGGTCGATGTGCTGGTGGCCAACTCCGCCTATATCGCCGAGCGCATCCAGAAAGTGTGGCGACGCGATGCGCTGGTGGTGCATCCGCCTGTCGATGTGGAACGCTTTTCGCTCCAGGCGCAAAAACAGGACTACTGCCTCGTGGCCTCGCGCATGGTGCCCTACAAGCGCATCGAAATCGTCGCCGAGGCCTTTGCCCGCATGCCCGGCCGTCGCCTGGTCATCGTCGGCGACGGGCCCAACATGCCGGCCGTGCGCGCCGCCGCCGCGAATGCGCCCAACATCGCATTCCGCGGCCGCGTCGGCCAGGACGAGCTGGTCCGCCTGACCCAGGGCGCCCGCGCCTGCCTGCACGCCGCCGAGGAAGACTTTGGCATCACCATGGTCGAGGCCCAGGCCTGCGGCACGCCCATGATCGCCTTCGGCCGCGGCGGATCGCGCGACATCATCATCCCCCCGCCCCACGCGGCCCCCACGGGCCTGCTGTTCCCCGAACAGACCGCCGCATCGATCATCGATGCCATGGCTGTCTTCGACACCCTGGCCATCTCGCCGGACGACTGCCGCGCCAATGCGCTGCGCTTCAGCCACGACGCCTTCCGCACCGCGATGCAGGCGGTCGTGGCGGCGCGCCTGCCATGATGTTCTCGCTGATCGTCGCGACACGCGGCCGCACCCAGGAACTCGCCGAACTCTTCGACACCCTGCGCGCCCAGGCCCGCCCGGACATGGAGGTGATCGTCGTCGACCAGAACGGCGACGACCGCCTGGCCGACATCATGGCCCGCCATGCGGCTGATTTCCCGCTGACCTGGCTGCGCTCCTCGGTCGCCAATGCCTGCCACGCGCGCAACCTGGGGCTGCGGGCGGCCAAGGGCGCAATCGTGACCTTCCCCGATGATGACTGCCTGTATCCAGCCGGTGTGCTCAACCGCGTCGCATCGACCTTTGCCGCCGACCCGGCGCTGCGTATCCTGACGGGTCCCTCGGCCTCGCCGGATGGTGGCCTCGGCTCCGGCCGCTGGCGCCAGGATGGCGGGGCCATCACCGTGGCAAATGTCTGGACCAGCGTGATCGAGTTCAACCTCTTCATCCGGCGCGACGTGGCGCTGGCGCTCGGCGGTTTCGATGACCGCATGGGGCCGGGCACGCCCTTCGGCTCGGCCGAGGGCAATGATCTTGTCGCGCGCGCGCTGCATGCGCGGTACCGGGCGGTCTATGACCCCGGCCTGCGCATCATCCACCCGGACAAGCGGCTGACCCGCGTCGCCGCCGACCGGGCGCAGGATTACGGCGCGGGCTTTGGCCTCGCCCTGCGCCGGCACGCGCCCATCACGATCTGGCTGCCCTTCGTCATCCGCCCGATCGGCGGCCTGGTCCTGAGCGCGCTTCGCCTGCGCGGGCTGGAATGCCGTTACTACGCCCGCACCCTGCAAGGCCGGTTGCGCGGGCTGTTCGCCCGCTGCGACCGCGCCCCGCTGAAGCCGATGACACCCTGATGCGCATCGCCATCGGCATCGCCACCCGCGGCCGCCCCACCATCCTGGCCGAAACCATCGCCGAACTGGCGCTGCAAACGCGCGCGCCCGACAGCATCCTGGTCTGCCACGCCACCAGCGACGACGTGAACGACCTGCCGCAGCAGCACCCTGACATCACCTGGCTGCGCACCACCCCCGGCCTGCCGCGCCAGCGCAACGCGATCCTGGACGCGGTCGAGGATTGCGACGTGGTGCTGTTCCTCGACGACGACTTCCTGCCCGCGCCGGAATACCTGGAGGCGCTGGAGGCCGTGTTCCGTGCCCGCCCAGACTGCGTGGTCGCGACCGGCACCGTCCTGGCCGATGGCGCCAAGGGGCCGGGGATCACCGTGCCCGAAGGCCGCGCGATCCTGGCCGCCGACAGCTACGCCGGCCCCCTGGCCGACGCCGTGCCGCATTTCAACGGCTATGGCTGCAACATGGCCTTTCGCATGGCGACCGTGCGTGCCCACGACATCCGCGTGGACGAGGCCCTGCCCCTCTACGCCTGGTATGAAGACATCGACGTGACCCGCCGCTTGGGCGAACACGGCAGCATCCTGCGCCTGGCCGGCGCGCGGGGCGTGCACCTCGGTGTGAAACTCGGCCGCGGCCCGGGGCAACGGTTGGGGTACAGCCAAGTGGTCAACCCGATCTATTTGGCGCGCAAGGGCAGTTTTCCTTGGAGCCACGCGCTGCCGAGCGCGGGCCGCCACTGCCTGATCAATCTCATCCGCTCGGTGGCGCCGGAGCCGCATGTGGACCGGTTTGGTCGGTTCCGCGGGAATATGCTGGGGGTGTGGGAGTTGATCACCGGCAAGGCGTCGCCGCGGCGGGTGTTGGATTTGTAGGATCGCAAGGCAATTACTGGCTGCCGCTATTCGTCTTTCCCCGACAGCCAAACCTGACTTTCGCACGCGCAAGCCGGTGTCATGTATAACGCTCCGGATGCGATGCATAAATATTTAATTATTTCTACGATAACGCGGCTAGCACCATATACAATAAACTAAGAGCAGGACCGGAGGCAGCATCAGCGATGTCTGACGATATTAGTGGTTTCAATAGCCCGCACATGAAAATTGCACGCGCTCGCACCCATTTTGATGCCTATTGGACTGCATTCCGGCGGCTAGAGGGAACCGGCTTCCTACGCGTCACTCTGCAGCCGGGTGGTACGTTAAATTCACATAATGTCGTAGTGGACGAAAACCGCCCTATACCGGCCGACCTTCGGCTTAACGCCGCCGATGTTCTTTACAATCTTCGTTCCGCCCTTGACCAAGCCGCTTGTTGCTGTGTTCCTGAAGGTAAAAAGCGAAGCACCTATTTTCCACATGGTGAAGACAAGCAATCATTTCAAAAATACTTAGCGGAAAAATTTAAAGCGTCAGCATCTGCTCGTGATGCTATCGTAAAAATAGAGCCTTATTATGGCGGAAAAGGCTACCTAATACGTGCGCTGCATGATTTGAACGTATTGGATAAACACGTGCAGGTGCTTAGCAAGAATTATAAGATCGTCATCACGGGCGCAGAACCGCGCGACGGGTTGCCACTAGGTCTGCGAGGAAGTCCAGCAGATGCGGCTAATCCAGAAATTCAGAACCACTATATACAAAACGATGGGTTGACGCGCGACGGCCCCAAGGTGTGGATCAGGGTGGCATTCACATTCTCGGCCGTGTTGCAGATCGCGCACGAGCCGATAACGCTTGTCCTCGAGAAGATGAGTGATCTCGTAGCAAGCACGGTTAATGCGCTGGAAGACGCTACAAGATAGCGCCGATGCACCCAGCAGGACGCCTACCTCAGCAAACCCCACGGGACGCGAATACCTCTGCCATTACACTCTATAATGGATATCATGCACGCACAAACGACGCTCTGGCAGGTTACGCTTTGGTGTGTCACAGATGCTCAGGCAAGTACATGCGCTGATGAAGGACCCGGGCCATGTTGCGCGTTCTGGCGTCAGTAAGTCGAAAGAACAGCACATGCGATCCGACCGGCGCTTTCCGGAACCCGGCCCGAACGACATCAGCAGAGCGACTGGTCTTTATCTTGCTGCAAGCTGCGGGCAGGCGTCGCAAATCGCCAGCACATAGCGTTCGGCTTGTGCCTCGCCCCATCTCGCGGTTGTGTAGTCCTAGTCTAGAAATTAGTCTAGCGCGGCCCCGGGAACAGCGCATCCGTCCGCCCCATCAGCCAATACGCCGCCAGCCCCACCCATTCCCGCAGCCCCGCCTCGAACTGCCCGATCCGTTCCGGAAACGGCGCGTCGTACAGCGCCGCGGTGCTGCTGCCGGTGCGGAAATTCACCGGCCAGGGCACCACTTGCCAGCCCGCCTGGCGGAACACCCCGACCGACCGCGGCATATGGCTGGCCGAGGTCACCAGCAGCCAGACCTGCCCCGGTTGCGGTTGCACGATCCGCTTGGTCAGCACGGCGTTGTCGAAGGTGTTGCGGGCTTCGTCTTCGTAGATCACGTGGTCCTGCGGCACGCCCAGGGCGGTCCACAGCCCCCGAGCCACATCGGCCTCGGTCAGGGTGCCATGCACCAGCGACCCCTGCCCGCCGGTGAACACCAGGCGTGCGTCGGGGAAGCGGCGGGCCAGGATGGCGCCTTCGGTCATGCGTTCGGCGGCGCCGTTCAGGGCCGGGATGCCGCGGGCCTCGGTCAGGTTCTGGTCCACGGCGCCGCCCAGCACGATGATGCCATCGACATGCGCGGGTACCGGGTCTGGGCGGGCAAAGCGGTTTTCCAGCGGCGCCACCACCCAGGGGGCGACAGGGGTCGCCAGGATCACGACGAAGAAGCCGATCCCCGCCAGCAGCGGCCAGCGCCCCCAGCGCCGGCCGCGCCACATCAGCGCCAGGCCGATGCAGGCAAACAGCAGCGCCAAGGTGCCCGGCCGCAGCACGAACCACAGGATTTTTGACAGCACGTAGGTGACGTCGGTCACGGCGGGTTCCGGTTCAGGGTGGGGGCAAGAGCGTGATGGCCGTAGGCGCGAATGCGCCGAAGGGCTGAATCACGCGACCAAACAACAAGCCAGGCCGTCATGCGTGAGCGAATGCGAACGCATGACGGTCTAGCGATAGCGAAGCGTCACCGCCGCCGCCAGACCTCCACCATCCCCCGTTCCTCCGGCACGCTGGCCGCCAGCACATAGCCCTCGGCCAGCGCCGTGGTCAGCATCGCCTGCACCTCCGGGCGGATGGAGTGCCACCAGCCCCGATCGACCACGATCGCGGCCGGGCGTTCGGCCAGGACGCGGGCGACCTCCGCATCGATGTCGATGCCGGTCACGCCACCATACAGGCCGGTAAAATGCGGCGGGAAGGCATAGCGCGTGGCCAGCCCCGCCCCCGACAACGCGATCACGACGGAATGGTAATTGGCCATCAGCACCGGTTCGCCCGGGGCGATCACGGCGGCGACGGCGCGGGCGACCTCTCGCACCGGGTCCGGCGCATGCAGCCCGATCCCTTGGCGCAGGCGCGGGATGGTATCGACCCGCCAGGCATCCACCGCGACCACGCCGATGATCACGGAAAACCCCAGCGCGGCGCGCGCCGGCCACAGCCGGTCCACCAGCGCCCAGGCCCCCAGCGCCGCCAGCAGCGACAGCGGCGGCAGCCAGATCAGGAAGTAGTGGATGTAGAACATCCCCGGCCCGGCAATCGCCAGCGACGCCGCCGCCAGCCAGGCCAGCCCCAAGACCCCCATCCGCCGCCCCGGCGAGGACACCGGCACCATCCCCTCCGGCGTCCGCCGCCCGACCAGCGCCACCACGCCCAGCACGATCGGCCATAGCACGGTCAGCGCCGCGATACCGACGGCCCAGGCGGCATCCGAAAACCCATGCCGGCCACCGGCGTAGCGCATCGGCGCCTCGAACGACCCGTCCAGGAACTCGGCCAGGTCGCCCTTGATCGCGTAGGCCAGGGCGAACAGCAGCGTGGGCAGCGCGCAAAGCCCCGCATAGACCACCGCCATCGCCAGGCCCCGCGCAAACCCCAGCACCCCGCGCCATAGCGGCACCAGCACCAGCAGGGCAAAGGCCAGGCACCCCTCCGGCGTCGCCACCGGCTTGATGGTCAGGGCGATGCCGACCAGCAGCCCCATCCAGAACAGCGACGACCAGCGCGGCGCCTCGTCCCAATCCAGCGCCGTGACCGCGCCGCGCAGCCCGATGGTCAGCGCCGCCACGACAAAGGGCGCGAAGAGCAATTCGGTATTCGTCGCCATGCCGCCGAACTGCGTCGTCAGCGCGGCATAGAGCACCCCCGCCCCCAGCGACGGCGCGCGCGCCACACCCCCCGTGCGGGCCAGCCCATACAGCGCCCAGGCGGTCAGCGCGACGAAGACCGCGCCCAGCAGGCGGACGGCCGCGATGCCCGACCCAAAGCCCGCCATGCCGATGGCGAAGACCGCCGGCGCCCCGATCGGATGCATGTCCCACACGGCATCGAGCGGCCAGCCCCCGCGCAGCCATTCCCGCGCCTGGAGGATGTAGAGCCCCTCATCCGTGTCCACGACCGCCGGCACGAAGGACAGGGCGCGGAACAGCAAGGCCGCCGCCAGCATCAGCAGCGGCACCGCCCATTCCGGCAGTCTGGTCGTCGCGTCGGGCAAGGGGCCGGTGCGCATGCGGGTTGGGGTCCTGGCACCAGTCATGGGGTCGAACGGTGGGGCGACAACAACTACAGCCCGCGCCTTGGGGCAATCCGGAATCGTGGAATTGGCGGCGGTCCCTTCGCGGCCCTGCCGCGTTTTGTCCGCGCCGTTCCGGCAGGCGCGACGCGGGCGCAGGCCCACAGGACTCCTGCCTCCGTCCGCGTTAGGGTCCGAGGCATGACGATCAATCCCGGCATCACGCTCGCATTGCTATCGGCCATCCTGTTCGGTGCCAGCACGCCGGTCGCCAAGCTTCTCCTCGGCTTCGTCGATCCCTGGATGATGGCCGGCCTGCTGTATCTCGGCGCTGGGGCCGGGCTTGCCATCGTCCACCTCTGCCGGGCCAGCCTTCGGCTGCCGGCGACCGAGGCGCCGTTGCGCCGCGCCGACATGCCCTGGCTCGGTCTGGTGATCCTTTCGGGGGGGATCGGCGGGCCGCTCTTGCTGATGTTCGGGCTCAGCCGCACCGATGCGGCCAGCGCGTCGCTGCTGCTCAATCTGGAAGGCCTGGCGACCATGGGGATCGCCTGGTTGTGGTTTCGGGAAAACGTGGACCGGCGTTTGCTGGTGGGGGCTTTCGCGATCCTGGCGGGCGCGATGCTGCTGTCCTGGCAGGGACGCGCCGCGCTGGATTGGGGCGCGCTGCTGATCGCGGGGGCGTGCCTGTGCTGGGGCATCGACAACAATTTGACGCGGAAACTCTCCTCCGCCGATCCGGTGCAGATCGCGATGCTGAAGGGGCTGGTCGCGGGCACGGTCAACCTGCTCCTCGCCTTCGCGAGCGGCGCCTACCTGCCGCCGGCGGGCACCGTCGTGGCGGCGGGCGGCGTCGGCTTTTTGGGCTACGGGGTCAGCCTGGCCTTGTTCGTGCTGGGGCTGCGCCATCTCGGTGCCGCGCGCACCGGGGCCTATTTCTCGCTGGCGCCCTTCGTCGGCGCGGTGCTGGCCGTGGTCGTCTTGCGCGAACCGATATCGATGACATTGCTGCTCGCGGGCGGCCTGATGGGCCTCGGCCTATGGCTGCATCTGTCCGAGCAGCACGAGCATGACCATGCCCATGATGCGATGGAGCACGAGCACCGGCATCGGCACGACGCGCATCACCAGCATGCGCACGACCCCAACCTACCGCCGGGCGAACCGCATACGCATTGGCACCGGCATGCACCGCTCGTGCACCGCCATCCGCATTACCCGGACCTGCATCACCGGCATGGTCATGGGTAGCGTCGCACCGGCCTAGACCGTTGTTTTGGCGCATTTTCTAAGTCGTCAGGTGAGGCCACCTGACTTGAAAATGCTCCAGCTAGGCGGCGAGCCTGCGCGCCGCCGGCACCCCGCGCATCCGCCCGCCCGGCGTCCCGCCCGGCACCCCGGCACAATAATCGGCCGCGACCAGCAGCGCCGGATAGTCGATGCCCGTCGCGACCCCCATGCGGGCGAACATCCAGGCGACATCCTCGGTCGCCACATTCCCCGTCGCCCCCGGCGCGAAGGGGCACCCGCCCAGGCCGCCCGCCGCGCTGTCGATCACCCGCACCCCGGCCTCATAGGCAGCCGCGACATTGGCGACCCCCATGCCGTAGGTGTCATGCCCGTGGTAGGCGAAGCGCGGCCCACCCACCACGATCGCCGCCCGCATCACCCGCGCCACCTGGTCGGGCGCGGCATTGCCGGTCGTGTCGCAGAGCGCGATCTCCATGCGCGGGTCGATCGCCACGATGCGTTCGACCAGCGGCTGGATGGCGGCTTCGGGCACCACGCCCTCAAACGGGCAATGGAACACGCAGGACAGGTTGAAGCGAATGGCGACGTCGCGCGGCGTGTCGCGGATGATCGCGGTCAGGGCGTCGAAACTCGCCTCCCGCGTCATGTTCAGATTGGCCAGGTTGTGCTGTTCCGTGGCGCTCATGAACAGGCCCAGGCGATGCGCGCCATGCTGCAACGCCAGGTCGAAGCCGCGCCGGTTCGGCACCAGCACGCAGCATTCCAGCCCGGGCAGCGTCTTGGCCGCCGCCAGCACCGCCGCCGTATCGGCCATCTGCGGGACATGCTTGGGCGAGACGAAGGACCCCACCTCCATCCGCCGCAGCCCCGCCGCGTGCAGGGCGCGCACCATGGCGATCTTCGTCTCGGTCGGCACGAAGGCCCCGATGGATTGCAACCCGTCGCGCGGGGCGACTTCGCTGATGCTGACGCCGGTCATGCTTTCGCTCCCAACAGCGTTCCAAAGACGTGGTCATTGTGCGCGCCGATGGCCGGGGCCGTCCAACGCACCATCTCCGGCGGCGGCACCCCATCGAAGCGGAAGGGTGCGGCCGGATGCAGCACCGGCCCGATCAGCGGGTCGTTCACCCGGAACACCGATTGCCGCGCGACGAAATGCGGATCCTCGGCGCAATCCTTGATGTCATAGAGGCGCGAGCACGGCACCTCCGCCGCCTCCAGCACCTCTTCCGCGTCCTTGGCGCTGCGCCCGCGCGTCCAATCCGCGATGGCCCCGTCCAACTCGCCCACATGGGCGCAGCGGCCGATATTGTCCTTCATGCGCGGATCGTCGGAAAACTCCGGGCGCCCGATCGCCGCCATCAGCCGCTTGAAAATCAGGTCGGAATTGCCGGCGATGCAGAGCCACCGCCCATCGGCGCACAGATAGGTATTGGTCGGCGCCGCGGTCGGGATCGCCGCCCCGGCCGGCTGCCGCACCCGGCCAAACAAATCGTATTCCGGCAGCATCCCCTCCATCAGCGAGAACACGCTGGACACCAGGTCCAGGTCGATGATCCGGCCCTTGCCCTCGCTCCCCTGCCGGTCCCGCCCCCAACAGGCCGATACCACCGCCATCGCCGCATACATGCCGGCCAGATCGTCGCTGATCGACACGCCGCAGCGCGGCGGCGGGTGTTCGGTCTGGCCGGGGTTGGCGGTCAGGTGGCGCAACCCGCCCATCGCCTCACCGATCGCGCCAAAGGCGGGCTTGTCGCGATAGGGCCCGTCCTGGCCGTAGCCGGACACGCGGGCGATCACCAGGCGCGGGTTGGCGGCGTGCAGGACATCCGGGCCGAGGCCGATTCGTTCCAGGTAGCCGGGGCGGAAATTCTCCACCAGCGCATCGGCGCGGGTGCAGAGGGCAAGGATCTGCGCCCGTCCCTCCGGCGATTTCAGGTCCAGCGTGACCGACATCTTGTTGCGGCCATGCACGCTGAACCAGACCGGATGACCGTCCTTGGTGGCGCCCCAGCCGCGGATCGGGTCGCCTTCGGGCGGTTCGACCTTGATGACCTCGGCGCCCATGTCGGCCAGCAAGCGGGTCGCGAAGGGTCCGGCGATGTAGTGGCCGAGTTCGACGACCTTCAGACCATCCAGCGGCAGCATGCGGCCCGTCCCTCTGTTTCGGGTCCTGACTAGCCCTGGGCACCCGCCCAAGGAAGCCACCCCGGCGCCGAAGGGGGCTGGCGGCGCGGCCCGTGGCCGTTCACAAAGGCTTTCACGGTCATGCCCGCCGTCCGGCGGGAAACAGGAGTGGGGCCATCATGCGCATTCTGCTGGTGGAGGACGATGTCGAGGTCGCGCGCTTCGTGCGCAAAGGCCTCCAGGAAGCCGGCCATACGGTCGAACACGCGCCCAACGGGCGCGACGGGTTGTTCATGGCGGCCTCCGAGCCCTTCGACCTGCTGGTGCTGGACCGGATGCTGCCCGGCGGCGTCGATGGCGTGCGGCTGGTGGAAACCCTGCGCGGCCAGGGCAACAAGACCCCGGTGCTGTTCCTGACCGCCATGACCGCGGTCGATGAACGGGTCCGCGGGCTGAAAGCCGGCGGCGACGACTACATGACCAAGCCCTTCGCCTTCGCCGAACTTTTGGCGCGGGTCGAGGCACTCGGCCGCCGCCCGGCCGTGGACGCGCCGGCCACCCGGTTGCGGGTCGCCGACCTGGAACTGGACCTGCTGTCGCGCACCGTCACCCGGGCGGGGCGCAAGGTGGAGGTGCAGCCGCGCGAATTCCGCCTGCTCGAACACCTGATGCGCCACGCGGGCCAAGTGGTGACGCGGACCATGCTGCTGGAGAAGGTGTGGGACTACCATTTCGACCCGCAGACCAATGTCATCGACGTCCATGTCTCCCGCCTGCGCCAGAAGCTGGACAAGGGCTTTGACCGCCCGCTGATCCATACCGTGCGCAACGCGGGCTACATGATCCGGGCCGAACCCTGAACAACACGGCGGCAGCACCGGGCGCCAGCCCCGTGCGCCGCGTGCTGGGCAGCGCGGGGCTACGCTTCGCGCTGCTCTTCGCCTCGTTGTTCATCGGCGCGGGGCTGGCCTTCGCCGCGGTACTCTGGTGGGGCACCGCCGGCGCGCTGGACCGCCAGACCGATGCGACCATCCGCGCCGATGCCACGGCCATGGAGGAACGCTGGCGCAGCGCCGGCACGACCGGGCTGATCGAAGCGATCGAAAGCCGCCTGGCCGCGGATATCGAGGGCGAAACCCTCTACCTGCTGCTCTCCGCCACGGGCCAACGCCTGGCCGGCAACCTGGACGAACCGCCGGACCGGGACGTGAGCGAGCTGCCCTGGTCGCGTGAACCTCTGTTGCGCGACGACGAACCCTCCGAAGCGCGGCTGTTCCGGCTGGACCTGCCGGATGGGACGCAATTGTTCGTCGGCCGCGATGTCGCGGAAAAACTGCGGCTGCGGGCCTTGCTGACCGACGCCCTGGCCTGGTCGGGCGCGGCCGCCGCGCTGTTCGCGGCCATTGGCGCCTGGCTGCTGCGGCGCGCGCTGACCCAGCGACTGGCGCCGGCGACCGATACCGCGGTCGCCATCGCCGCCGGCGACCTGGCCTTGCGCGTGCCGCTGACCGGGCGGGACGATGAATTCGACCGGCTGGGCCAGACGATGAACGCGATGCTGGACCGCATCGCCACGCTGATGACCGGCGTGCGCGGCGTATCCGATGCCATCGCGCATGACCTGCGGACCCCCATCGCCCGCCTGCGCGCCAAGCTGGAGGACGCGCTCGGCACCGCCCCCGACGCCGCCGCCCTGCGCGGCGCGATCGAACAAGGCATCGCCGACCTGGACGGCATCACCCGCATCTTCCAGGCCGTGCTGCGCATCGCCGAGGTCGAGGCCGGCGCCCGCCGCGCCGCCTTCGCCCCCTTCGACCTGACGGCTGTGCTGGAGGATGCGGCGGACCTCTATCTGCCCTCGGCCGAAGCCGTCGGCGCCAGCCTGGAAACCGACATCGCCGAGCACTTGGAAATGACCGGCGACCGCGACCTGGTGTTGCAGGCCATCGCCAACCTGCTGGACAATGCCGTGAAATTCACGCCCGAGGGCGGCATCATCCGCCTGCAAGCCAAGCGCGGCGCGCGTGCCGTCTATATCGACGTGTCCGACGCCGGGCCCGGGCTGTCGCCCGACGATCGCGGCCGCGCCGGCACCCGCTTCTTCCGCGCCGACAGCGCCCGCACCACCCCGGGTTCGGGGCTTGGCCTGTCGCTGGTGCGCGCCGTCGCCCACCTGCACCGGGGCGACCTGCGGCTGGCCGATGCGCGGCCGGGCGGGGAACCGCCCGGGCTGTTGGCGACGCTCCGCTTGCCCGCATGACGCGGGACGCGCTTGCCCCCATGACGCGGGACACGCCAGCCCGCATGACGCGCCGCCACGGCCCGCGTCCGGCTGCCTTGCCGAATGGTCATGCCCCGCCCACCGCGGCGCCGGGACGGGTCCCGTATCGTCCTGACCATGCGCAAGGTTCGATCGTTTCTCGCAATCTGCGCACTGATCGGGATTCTCGCTTCCACCGCCACCGGGGTGCGGGCGGAAACCGTGCGGGTCACGACCGACAGCCCCGAATACTGCGCATCACTGTCCCAACGCCTGGCCGTGGCGCCGGGTGGTGCCACGGAACCCGCGCGCAGCCTGGGCGAGGAAGGCCGTCGCCTGTGCGACACCGGCCATCTCCGGACCGGTATCGCCCGGCTGCGCCGCGCCCTGCGGGCCGCTGCCAGCGCCACGCCCTGACGCCGCGCCGCGCGTGACGGCGCCCGGCCCCTGGCTGACCCTGTCCCTGGCCGGCGGGGTCGCGGTCGGCAGCGGCATCGGGCTGGCGCGTTTCGGCTTCGTGCCGCTGTTCCCGGCGATGGTCGGCGCGGGCTGGGTGGATGGCGCCGGCGCCGGCTTGCTGGGGGCCGCCAACCTGGCCGGCTACCTGGCCGGCGCGCTGGGTGCCGCACGCCTGGCCCGGGCCGCCGGCTTTCGCCGGACGCTGGACGTGGCGATGTTCGCGGCGGCGGCGGCCCTGCTCGGCTGCGCGCTGCCGGCGGGACTTGGCTGGTTCATCGTCTGCCGCGCCGTGGCGGGGGCCGCGGGGGGCGTGCTGATGGCGCTGGCCGGGCCGGCGGTGCAGGCCGCCGTCGAAACCCGCCACCGCGGCGCGGCATCGGGCGTCATCATCGCCGGCGTCGGCGTCGGCATCGTCGCCGTCGCCCTGCTGCTGCCGATCTTCCTGCGGGCCGGCGTCGGCGCGGGCTGGGCCGGACTGGGCCTGATGGCGCTGGCCGGCTGGGCCTGGGCCCGCCGCCACTGGCCGCCCGAACCACCCCGCGCTGACCCCGTCGCCCCCGTGGTGCGGGCGACACGTCTGGTCATCGCCTATGGCCTGTCCGGCGCGGGCATGGTCGCGCCCATGATCTACATGTCCGACCTGGCCGTGCGGGGGCGCGGCTTCGGCATCGGCATGGGGTCCGGCGTATGGCTGCTGTTCGGGCTGGGGGCCATGGCGGGCACGGTGCTGGGCGGGCGCGCGGTCGATTGGCTGGGCGCCGCCGTCGCGGTGCGGCTGTGGCTGATGGTGCAGGTCGCGGCCCTTGCCCTGGCACTGCTGCCCGTCGGGGGCGTTCTGGCCCTGGGCGGGGCCGCCGCCCTGTCGGGCTTTGCCGGGGTGGGCGTGTCGGCCGTGGCCCTGGCCGCCTTGCGGCATCAGGCGGGCGCGGGGGCCGCCGCACTCTGGCCCCGCGCGACCGCAGCCTATGCCGTGGCGCAGGCCATCGTGGCCTTCGCCCTGGCCGCCCTGTTCGCGGCGGTGGCCGAAGCCCATGCCCCGGTGTTCCTGGCCGGACTGGCGTTTTCCTGCGCGGCGCTCGCCGTCGGGTGGCAGTCGGTGGCGAAGTAATTGCTGGGTTGCGCTTTGAAAGGGGCTTCGCCCCTCTCAAACTCTCCCCACCAGGGGCCGCCGCCCCTGGACCGGCGCGATGTATTGGCAGAATAAAGAGAGGGGCATGGCGCGCCCGTGGTCAATGGAACGCCACTGATGCCCCTCTCTTTATTCTGCCAAGTCCCGTGGGTTCCAAGGGGCCACGGCCCCTTGGTGGGGGAGGTGTGGAGGGGGCGAAGCCCTCTCCACGGCGCAGACCCCAACCATTACGTCAACGACTGCGGCCATCCGATGAAGATGCCGACGTCGCCCGGCATGCCGCCCGGGTAGTCGATGATGCGTGCGGAGAAGGTGAAGCCGCCGGGCTTCATCTCATTCTCCCACCAGGCGTGGATCTTCTTCAGCACGCCGGGCAGCGTGTCCTGCCAGCCGTCCAGGTGGTTGTTGATGCGGCGCCCGCCGTCTTCGCAGATGGAGGAAGGGAAGTGCAGCAGCATCACCTCCCGCTCCCCCGCCTCGAAGGCGCGGCGGATCTTGGCGACGGCGCGGTCCTTGTCGTCCTGGGTGATCTCGTAGTTCATCACCTTGTTGGTGAAGGCGTCCAATTCGGCCTTGCGCTCGGCGGCGGCGATCGCGGCCTCCTCGCGCTTTTTCTCGGCCGCGGCTTCCTTGGCGGCGAACAGGCCCTGGACCGAAAAGGGGGCGTCGGTGGTCATTAGGTGGCTCCAACACAGGTTGACGGGTGCCATCCTAGGCGGCACCGGGCCCGCAACAATGCGGCAGCGCAATCCGGTGCGACAAGGGGCGCCTGCGTGATTCGGCCGGGGCCTGCCAAGCCGCCGCGCGCGGGTCCATACTGGCGCCGACAGGTTGATCGCGAGGCATGACATGCGCAGACGTTCATGGGGCAGCCGGATGATCCGCCGGCTGGGGGTGATCCTGGCCGTCATCGTGCTGACCCTGCTCGGCGGGCGCATCTGGCTGGCCGAAAGCGGAACGCCGCTGGCGCTGTGGCACACCACCGTGCCGCCCGAGATGACCGTGGCCGAGATCGATGCCGCCGACTGGGCCGCCTGGCTGGCCGCCGAGGACGCCGCCTTCGCCAATGTGCGGCGTGAGGTGACCGACCGGCTGGAACCGGCCGACCGCATCGCCTCCAACCGGTATTTCTCCGGCAGCCCGCTGTTCCCGCAGCACTTTCCCACCGACTGGAACCGATCCTTCGTGCTGGTGCCGGAGGGCACGCCGCGCGGTGCGGTCGTGCTGCTGCATGGCCTGACCGACGCGCCCTTCAGCCTGCGCCACGTGGCCCGGCTGTATCGCGACCAGGGCTTTGTCGCGGTCGGCGTGCGCTACCCGGGGCATGGCACCGTGCCGGGTGGCCTGACCGACGCCACCTGGGAACAATGGGCCGCGGCCGGGCGCCTGGCGGTGCGTGAAGCCCGCGTGCGGGCCGGCGCCGAGGTGCCGCTGCACATGGTCGGCTATTCCACCGGGGCGGCGGTGGCGCTGATGCATGCGATGGATGCGCTGCAGGCGCCGGGCATCGGGTTGCCGGAACGGCTGGTGCTGCTGTCGCCGATGATCGGCATCAGCCGGGCGGCGAACTGGGCCTGGTTCGCGGAATTGCCGGCGCTGCTGCCGCGTTTCGCCAAATCCGCCTGGCTCGGCACGCAGCCCGAATTCAACCCGTTCAAATACAATTCCTTCCCGGTGAACGGCGCGCGGCAGTCCAGCCGTCTGGCGGCCACCTTGCAGGACCGGCTTGGCCGCACCGACCTGGCCAGGCTGCCGCCGGTGTTGGCGTTCCAGTCGGTGCTGGATGCGACCGTCAGCACGCCGGCCGTGGTGCGCGACCTCTTCGCGCGCCTGCCCGACAATGGCAGCGAACTGGTGGTGTTCGACCTGAACCGCGACGCGCAGCTCGGCGAAATCCTGACGCGTGCGGCCGATGCGGCGCTGGGCGGCCTGCTGCCGCCGGCGCCGCGACGCTTCCGCGCGACCCTGGTAGTGAATGATGGCCCCGGCAGCGCCGCCATGATCGCCCGCGCCACCCCGGCCGGCGCGACAGCGGCCGAGGATACCTCCATCGGCCTCGCCTATCCGCGCGACATGTTTTCACTGTCGCATGTGGCGATGCCCTTCCCGCCGGAAGACGGGCTTTATGGCGCCGAGCCCGATCCGGAGGACCGGTTCGGCGTGCGCCTCGGCACCATCGCGGCACGGGGCGAACGCGGTGCGCTGGTGGTCGGGTTGGACACGCTGATGCGGGCGTCGTCCAACCCGTTCTTCCCCTGGATCGCCGAGCGGATCGGCGCGGCGATCCCACAGCCCTAGACCGCGATGCGTTCGCATTCGCTCACGCATCGCGGTCTAGCTGGTTGTTTTGTCGCGTGATTCAGCCCTTCGGCGCATGCGCGCCTACGGCCATCACGCTTTAGTCGGCGGCGACTTCCACGATCACGACCTCGGCGTCCTCCGACGCCAGGATCACCGCTTCCGCCACGTCGCGGATCGCGGCACCGTCGCGATGGGCGACGGGCACGCCATTGACCGTGACGCTGCCCTTGGCCGGCACCAGGTAGGCGGCGCGGCCGGGGGCCAGGGCCAGGGTCGCCGACTGGCCCTTGGTCAGGGTCGTCGCCATCACCGCGGCATCGGCGTTGATCGTCAGGGCCTCGCCGCCCTCATCGGCCGGGCGACCGGACGCCAACACCGTGATCGCGCCGTCACCCGTGGCCTTGGGGAATTCCTTGGCCCCCCAGCGCGGTTCGGCGCCGCGCTTGTCCGGCATGATCCAGATCTGGAACAGACGGGTGGTTTCAGGCTCCAGGTTGTATTCCGAATGGGTCACGCCGCGGCCGGCCGACATGATCTGCACATCGCCGGCCCCGGTGCGGCCGACATTGCCCAGGCTGTCGCGGTGCGTGATCGCGCCCTGGCGGACGAAGGTCACGATTTCCATGTCGCGGTGCGGATGCGGGTCGAAGCCCGTGCCCGGCGCGATTTCATCGTCGTTCCACACGCGCAGCCGGCCCCAGTTCATGCGGTCGGGGTCATGGTAGTTGGCGAAGGAGAAGTGATGCTTGGCGTTCAACCAGCCGTGGTTGGCACCACCAAGGGTCTTGAAGGGGCGTACGTCGATCATGGGTGCAATCCTTTGCGTTCAGGCTTGCAGGCCAGATAGGGTTTTGGGGGGCGGGTTGCGATGGGGCGGGGATCATCGTCGCCATTCATGGCGGTGATGATCGGCCACCCGGGCTAGTTTCGCGGCAGCCTTGTGGTGGTCGGCGCATCCGGATTCTGCGCTCTGTGCCGCAGCAAGTGATCGGCCAGCACGCAGGCCACCATCGCCTCCCCCACCGGCACCGCCCGCAAGCCAACGCAGGGGTCGTGCCGGCCCTTGGTCAGGATGTCCACATCCCGCCCCTGACGGTCCACCGCCCGGCGCGGCGTCAGGATGGAACTGGTCGGCTTGACCGCGAAGCGCGCGATCACCGGCTGGCCGGTGCTGATGCCGCCCAAAATGCCGCCGGCGCGGTTGGACAGGAAGCGCACGGTGCCATCCGCCTCCATCCGCATCTCGTCGGCGTTCTCCTCGCCCGACAGGGCGGCGGCGGCGAAGCCATCGCCGATCTCGACCGCCTTGACGGCGTTGATCGACATCAGCCCGGCGGCGATATCGGCATCCAGCTTGGCATAGATCGGCGCACCCAAGCCGGGCGGCACGCCGGTCGCCTGGACCTCGATCACCGCCCCGATGCTGCTGCCGGATTTGCGGATGGCGAGGAGGGTTTCTTCCCACCGCGCGGCCGCCCCCGGGTCGGGGCAGAACAGCGCGTTGCGCTCCATCTCGGCCCAATCCCAGGCGGCGCGATCCACGGCATCGGCGCCCAGCGCCACCATGGCCCCCCGCACCACGATCCCGGCGCCCAGGATCTTGCGCGCGATGGCCCCCGCGGCGACGCGCATCGCCGTCTCCCGCGCGGATGACCGCCCGCCGCCGCGATAATCCCGCACCCCGTATTTCAGGTGATAGGCCAGGTCCGCGTGGCCCGGCCGGAACTGCTGCGCGATATCGCCATAGTCGCGGGACCGCTGGTCCTGGTTCTCGATCATCAGGGCGATGGGCGTGCCGGTGGTCAGCCCCTCGAACACGCCCGACAGGATGCGGACCTGGTCGGGTTCCTGGCGCTGGGTCACGAATTTGGACTGGCCGGGGCGGCGGCGGTCCAGGTGGGGCTGGATATCGTCCTCGGTCAGCGCGATGCCGGCCGGGCAGCCATCGACGACGCAGCCGATGGCGGGCCCATGGGATTCACCCCAGGTGGTGACGCGGAACAGATGGCCGAAGGTATTGTGGGACACCGCTAGACCGTCGCGATATCCGGCGCGTCCTCGGCCTTCATCCCCACCACATGATACCCGCTATCGACGTGATGCACTTCCCCCGTCACACCCGACGACAGGTCGGACAGCAGGTACACCCCCGCCCCGCCCACATCCTCGATCGTCACATTGCGCTTCAGCGGCGAATTATACTGGTTCCACTTCAGGATGTAGCGGAAGTCGCCGATCCCGCTGGCCGCCAGGGTCTTGATCGGCCCGGCGCTGATCGCATTCACCCGGATGCCGATACCGCCCAGGTCCACCGCCATGTAGCGCACGCTGGCTTCCAGCGCCGCCTTGGCAACGCCCATGACGTTGTAATGCGGCGTGACCTTCTCGGCGCCGATGTAGGACATGGTCAGCAGCGACCCGCCGGGCGCCATCAGCGGCACCGCCCGCTGCGCCACCGCGGCGAAGGAGAAGCAGGAAATATCCAGTGCCTGCAGGAACACGGCCCGCGGCGTGTCCATGTAGCGCCCGCGCAAAAACGCCTTGTCGGCGAAACCGATGGCATGGACCAGGAAGTCGATCTTGCCCCAGCGCGCCCCCAGCTCGGCGAAAGCAGCGTCGATCGACGCATCGTCGGACACATCGCAGGGCAGCACGACGTCGCTGCCGATGCTCGCCGCCAACGGCCGCACGCGCTTTTCCAACGCCTCGCCCTGGTAGGTGAAGGCAAGCTCCGCCCCCTGGGCCGCGCAGGCCGCGGCCACGCCCCAGGCGATGGAGCGGTCATTCGCGACCCCCATCACCAGCCCCCGCTTGCCCGCCATCAGCGTGCCCTTGATCGGCTCGGCCGGGGCTTCGTGGGCCGGGGTGGGGATGGCGGGCTGCGTCATGAATCTGGGTGCCGATAGGTTGCGGGGGGTGTTGGGTGGTGGCACACGCGCCCGCAGGCGGCAAGGGGGCGCAGCCCCGCCCCACCGCCTGGGAACCGCCCCATGCAGACGACGACCGAAGACCCTTTTGCCCTGTTCGAGGCCTGGATGGCGGAGGCCACCGCCACCGAACCCAATGACCCCAACGCCATGGCCGTCGCCACCGCCACCCCGGATGGCGCACCATCCGTCCGCATCCTGCTGCTGAAGGGGTTGGATGAACGCGGCTTCGTCTTCTACAGCCACGACAACGCCCGCAAGGGCGGCGAATTGGCCGCCAACCCCCGCGCCGCCCTGTGTTTCCACTGGAAGAGCCAGGGCCGCCAGATCCGCGTCGAAGGCCCCATCGAACGCGTCTCGGCCGAAGAAGCCGACGCCTATTTCGCCACTCGCGCCAAACTGTCGCGGATCGGTGCCTGGGCCTCGAAGCAATCCACCCCGCTCGCCTCCCGCGCCGAACTCGAAGCCGCGGTGCTGGCGGCCGAGGCCCGCTTCCCCGATGACCACGTGCCCCGCCCGCCGCATTGGGGTGGCTTCCGCTGCGTGCCGGCGCGCATCGAATTCTGGCGCGACATGCCCTTCCGCCTGCACGAACGCCGCGTTTTTTCGCGCGTCGGCGAAGGCTGGGCGATCGAGATGCTGTATCCGTGACCATCCCGGGGCCGCAGCAGGACAGCGCGGCCCTGCTCGGCCGCCTGACCGGCGCCACCCCGATCGAGACCCATATCTCCGCCGTCTTCGTGGGCGCCGGGGCGGTGTTCAAGCTGAAGAAAGCGGTAAACCTCGGCTTCCTGGATTTCACCACCCTGGCCGCCCGCGAACATTTTCTGCGCCGTGAATTCACGCTGAACGCACCACATGCACCCGGCCTGTATCGCGCCGTCCTGCCTATCGGGCGCCGCGACGGCGCGCTGACACTGGGCGCCCTGCCGGCCGAGGAATGGGTGCTGGACATGGCCCCCGTTCCCCCCGGCGACTTTCTGGTGGCGCACCCGCTGGACGCGCCGCTGCTGGATGCGCTCGGCGATACGGTCGCGGCCCTTCACGCCGCGCTGCCGCCGCTGCCGCATGTGGACCAGGTCGCGTCCCTGCACCGGGCGCTCGCCGGCAATACAAGCGCCGCGCTGGCCGCCGGCCTGCCCGCCGACCGCGTCGCGGCGCTGGACGCCGCGATCGCCGCCCGCATCGACGCCTGCGCCCCCGTCCTGCGCGAACGCCAGAAAAATGGCTTCGTGCGGCGCTGCCATGGCGACCTGCACCTGGGCAACCTGCTGATGTGGCACGGCCGCCCGGTGCCCTTCGACGCGCTGGAATTCGACGAGGCCCTGGCCGAGATCGACACCGGCTACGACCTCGCCTTCCTGCTCATGGATCTGGATCGCAGCGCCGGGCGCGCCGCCGCCAACCGGGTGCTGAATCGCGTGGTCGCGCGCAGTGGCGACGCCGGGATGTTTTCGGCGCTGCCCGCCTGGATGGCCCTGCGCGCGCTGATCCGGGCGCAATGCGTCGCCAGCGCCGGGCAGGATGGCATGGCCTTCCTCGACCAGGCCTCCTCCTACCTGATCCCTGCCCCGGCGCAGGTCGTCGCCATCGGCGGCTTGCAGGGCACCGGAAAATCCCATTTGGCGCGCTTGCTCGCGCCCGACCTCGGCGCCGCCCCCGGCGCGCTGATCCTGCGTAGCGATGAAATCCGCAAGCGCCGGCACGGCGTGGCACCGGAAGCCCCGCTGCCCGACGCCGCCTATACGCCAGCCGCCAGCGCCGCCGTGCAGGCCGAGATGCTTTCCATGCTGGACACCGCCCTGCGCGGCGGCCAGTCGGTTGTGCTGGATGCCATGTTCCTGGATCCTGCCTTGCGCGCGACGGTCGAAGACATCGCGCTGCGTGCGCAAAAACCCTTCATCGGCATCTGGCTGGACGCGCCCCTGGATCTGTTGCGCGCCCGCGTGGCCGGCCGCCGTGGCGATGCCTCCGATGCCACCGTCGCCGTGCTCGAACGCAGCGCCGCCGCCGACACCGGACCCATCGGCTGGACGCGCCTGGACGCCGCGCAAAACGCCTATCCCAAGGCCCGCTTGCTTTTTCCCACGGCGTGATAGACTCCCAAAAATTACCACCCCCCGCCTGGAGGGCCTCGCCATGGCCTATCGTCGCATCCTGCTTCCGCTGACCGGCACCGCTTCGGGTGAGGCCGCGTTGAACGCGGCGCTATCGGTCGCGCGTATCTATGAATCGCACGTCCATTGCCTGCATGTCCGGGTCGATGCGCGCGACGTCGCGCCGCTCGCCGGCGAAGGCCTGTCGGGCGCCATGATCGAGGAGATGATGGCCGCCACCGAACGCGAAAGCGGCGAACGCGCCGATCGCGTGAAGGCGCTCTGGACCAAGTTCGTCGAAGGCCGCGACGTCACCCTGGCCGAAAGCGCCGAGGCCGCGATGAAGGCCCCCGGCGCCACCCTGTCATTCCAATCCGTCGCCGGGCGCGAGGAAGACATCGTGGCGCAGCAGTCGCGCCTGTATGACCTGGTGGTCGTGCCGCATCCGGAAAGCGGGCAGGATGTGTCGTCCTCCGACGCGCTGCATGCCGTGCTGTTCGACAGCGGCCGTCCGGTGCTGATGGCCCCGCGCGAAACCCCCGCGACCATCGGCACGCGCGTCTGCGTCGCCTGGAACGGCACCGCGCAATCGGCGACCGCCGTCGCCGAGGCACTGCCCTGGCTGCATCGGGCCGAACACATCCGCATCCTGCATTCCCCCGACTACCAGCGCCGCGGCCCCGAGGCATCCGGCGTGCAGGCCTATCTGCGCTGGCATGGGATCGAGGCCGAGGCCGTCGCCTTCAAGCCCGCCACCCGCGAAGTCGGCGCCGGGTTGCTGGGGGCCGCGCGGGATTTCGGCTGCGACCTGCTAGTGATGGGCGCCTATAGCCATTCCCGCCTGCGGCAATTGATCCTGGGCGGCGTGACCCGCCACGTGCTGGAGAATGCGGAGATCCCGGTCCAGATGACCCGCTGACGGCGCGGCGGACCGCCTCGGCGATTCGCCGGGGCGATCCGTGCCCTCCCCCGCAATTTCTTGACTCGCGCGGCGGCCGCATGCGCTAACACTTGTTCACGTTCGCCGAGGCCACGCCATGCCCTTCGCCGATCCGCACCCGGCCGCATCCGACCTCGGCGCCTTCCTGACCCTCTGCGGGCGGCGTCACTGGACGGCGCGGCTGGCGATGCTGAACAGCCGGGCCGCGGCCAAATCCCAATCTGGCCGGGCGACACAGCAGCGCCATGCGCTGGAACTGACCCTGGCACGGATGGCCGACCCCGCGGTCTTCGCCAAGGCGACCCGTGCCGAACGCCGCATCCTGGCTTTTGCGAGGGAGGCCGCGAAACTGGCCGCCACCCTGGCCCCCGAACCCCGCGCCCGCCTGGTCGCGCAACTGCGCGCCGGCCTGTCCGATGAATCGACGCTGATCCCGCTGTTCCATGTACTGCGGGTCGCGGCGATGCAGCGCGCCCGTGGCTTTGCCGTGCACTTCGCCGGCCTGGCCGATGACAGCCCGCACGACCTGATCATCAGCAAGGATGGGCAGGAGGTGGAGGTGGTCTGCGAAACCGTCTCGGCCGACGAAGGCCGCCCGGTGCATCGCGGCGACTGGTGCGCCCTGGTCGATATGGTGAACCCCGACCTGCGCACCTGGCTCGCCGCCCACCCCGGGCGCTATCTGCTGAAGATGACCCTGCCGGAGGGCTTGCAAGGGCCGGAACGCCTGTCGGCACTCTACGGCCGTATCTCCGGCATGCTGGCGGCCCAGAAGCGCCAGGATGCGTCGTCGGATGCGGTGATGAAGCTGGACCCGCTGATGCTGGCCGGGGCGCAAGCGGGTCTGCCCGCCCATCTGCGCGCGAATTTTGGGCCGGAGGCGCATCTGGCGGTGACCGGCGATGCCTCGGGCGGCAGCGTCTTCGTCATGGCCGCGCGTGCGGGGCAGGAAAACGCCATCGCCCAGGCGGTCACCCGTCGCATGGCGGCGGCCGCCGCCGGCCGGCTGACGGGGCTGCGCCCCGGCATCGTCGCGGTCTTCCTCGACGATCTGGAACGCGCCGAATGGCGCGCGCTGCGTGAGACGCTGGAGTTGGAGGGTGCCGCCCGTCGTTTCCTGACCGACCCGGCGGCGAAGCCGGTGCTGGCCCTGACCTGCACCAGTCGCATGGAATTCTTGGGGCTGGCCCCGCCGGACGCGGTCGAGGGCGGTGAGCTGCGCTTCCGCAACCAGGCGCATCCGGCAGCGAAAAACCTGTCGTTGATGCCGGCGATCGCCTCCAGCGTGTAGGGCGACCCCTGACCGTTTTCCGTTCGCGGGGGTTCACGGCAAACGGCCTGGCTCGTTGTTTTGACGCATTTTCCAAGTCGTCAGGTGAGTCCACCTGACTTGAGAATGCTCTGGCGGCTAGACCGCGATGCGTTCGCATTCGCTCACGCATCACGGTCTAGCTTGTTGTTTTGTCGTATGATTCAGCCCTGCGGCGCATACGCGCCTACGGCCATCACGCTCTAGGGTCTGTGGACAATTGGCTTCGGGCGCGTTCGGCGGCGCCTGTCGGCCAGCGGCGCATTCGTTTTCTTGACCCGGCGGAAGCGGCATCGTTACGCTCTGCGCCCGGCGTCAGGGGGTTTGCTCCCATGTGCAACATCGGCGGCCAGACTCCAGCGGAGTCGCTCAGGTTCCTCATGGGCAGGGCGGCGGAACGACGTAAGGCTGACGCGCTCCGCGCTTCGCCGAGCGCACAGCCCGACCCGTCGCGGCCCGCCCCCGAGGAGCGGATCGACAGCACGCTCGCCTACGCCATCAGCTTCGCCGGCAAGCGTTATGCCGGCTATTCTGGCAAGCCCGGCGGCATGAGCTATCAGACCAGGGACCAGGAGACCAACAAGACCAGCAATGTGTTCATGACGACCGATCAGGCGAAGCGCCGACAGGATCGCATCGCCAGGGCCGGCATCGTCGGCACAAAGCCGGGCGTGCCTGGCATGTCCGGCAGCGGCCGTCCCTATTGCCGATGTGCGGAACCGGCAGCCCTGTCGATTGCCATGTCATATGGTGAGACCGTCGATAATCTGGTTTTCGCGGCCTTCTACGCGCCGCAAGTCAAGGGCGGCGAACCGGCCGTGGTGTTCTGCCCTTGTCCGAATTGTTCTGTCTGGCTCAACAAATATTCGGGCGGCTATTTCGTTTCCAAGACCGATCACGAGGCCCTGGAGGCCAGCGCCGCGGCCAATCTTGAAGCGGCCCACATGAACAAGCCCACTCGCAACCTCAATCGCCGGGACAGCAATGCGTTCATCATCAGGCCGCCAAGGGATGTGAACGACATTCCGTTTTCGCTGGACGGCAAGGTCTACGTCCTGCGGTGCTTCAAATGCGCCTGACGGGCAGCCGCGTGGCAGCGCGAAGGAAGCCCGAAAAGATCACGTTTGATCCTATCGTCTATCGAGCAACATCGCCTTGCCACGGCCATGCAGGTCACCACAGGTCGGTGTGGTTTTAGTAATATTTTCCTTGCGCCCATCGACGTTTCTGGTGCAGAAGACCCTGCCTCATCACGCAGGCCGCTTCGCCCCAAATCCCCGGCCGCTGCCCACCGCGCCGTCGCCGAATTTCTTCCGCAGCGCCTCCATCGCCTGCCATCGCGCCGCGCGCTTGGGCGCGTCGGGGTCGGCCAGATCGCCCGCATCCGCGCCCTGACCGGGCAATAGCGATGCCGCCCCGATGCCGATCAGCCGGAACGCCGTGCCATCCGCCTCCTTGGCCAACAATGGGCGCGCGGCGGCGAAGAGCGTTTCCGGCACCGCACTCGGCGCCGGCAGCCGGGCCTGGCGTGTCCGCGTGGCGAAATCGGCGGTCTTGAGTTTCAGCACCACGCCCCCAGCGGCAAACCCAGCCGCCGCCAGGCGCCGCGCCAGTTTTTCGCACAAGCGCCACAGCGGCTGTTCCAGCGCCGCGACCTCGCGCAAATCGGCATCGAAGGTTGTCTCGGCGCTGATCGACTTGGTTTCGCGCACCGGGTCCACGGGGCGGGAATCCTCACCCCGCGCGCGGGCGGCCAGGGCGGGTCCGTCCTCGCCAAAGCGCGCCGCGGCGCGGGCGTCGAGCGAGCCCAATTGGCCCAGCGTGACGATCCCCGCGGTCGCCAGGCGCCGCGCCATCGCCGGGCCGATGCCAGGCAGCATGCGCACCGGTTCGGGGGCGAGCAGCGCGCGTGCCTCGGCCACGTCGATCACGGCAAAACCGCGCGGCTTGTCGCGCCCGGCGGCGAGTTTCGCCAGCAGGCGATTGGCGGCCAGGCCGACGGAGACGGTGACGCCGACCTCCCGCTCCACCGCCAGGGCGAAGCGGGCCAGGACGACGGCGGGCGGGGCGCCGTGCAGGGCCGCGGTGCCCGACAGGTCCAGCACCGCCTCGTCGATCGACAGGGGCTGGACC